>CAVZFF010000010.1:0-262443 GCA_963774475.1 uncultured Gammaproteobacteria bacterium | reverse complement strand
GTCGCGGTAGGGACGACGGTTAACCCGTCGCCCCCCGCACAGATCCGTACTTGCAGATTACCCGCATACGGCTCCTACCTTGAGTGTGTGGCGCGAAAACGCGCGTCGGGATAGGGATGGAGCACTCGGGGTTCGGGCAACCACGTCCGAACACGTGAAAAGTAGCGGTCCCACGACATGCGGAGCTGACTGCGGCGGCCGAGAATGCGCCACCACGCGTGCAACAACCGATATCGCATTGACCACAATCGTCGCAGATTGCCGGGCACCGCATGGTAGTTATAGAACCCCTGCAGAACCTTGTGCAACCAAGCGCCGACCTCACGCATTCGTCCGTGAAGACGCCGACGCAACTGCTGCTTGATCTCCGCGAGCTTGGCATGCATCCGCTTAGCCATAGTCACGCGCCGGAGCTGGAACCAACCCTTGCCGCGTGTGATGCCACAGATATGCGTAAAGCCTAAAAAATCAAACGTCTGCGCCCGACGTTGCCCTTGGCGGCGACACCACGCGTTGGCATGACGACCGAACGCGATCAGTCGGGTCTTCTCGGGATGCAGTGACAGTCCGAACTGTGCGACCCGCTCACGAAGTTCCGCGAGAAAGCGTTCGGCTTTCTCGCGATGTTCGAACCCCAAGAACGTATCGTCAGCATAACGAACCATCACCATGTCACCCCGCATTGTGCGCCTGCGCCATTGCAGAGCCCACAGGTCGAAGACAAAGTGGAGGTAAATATTTGCCAACAGGGGTGAAATCACTCCCCTTACGCAAAAGATAACTTTCAGTTCGAGCGCATTATTTCCGGTTGGCGAGGCCAATCCCTTGTTGATATGCGACGCAAGGAGTATTATACTTATGTCACATGGCGAGATCCACGCAGGCGCAAAAGGCGAAAATCCTGAACGCGGCATATCGACTTCTCTCGCGTCGACTGAGCACAGCCGAATCGGCGGCGGTGCTGTCGCGAGAGAGTTCGATTTCACTGCGCCAGGCATATCGATATCTCGAGCAAGCGGTTCACCTCGAACAACCAGTCGCGGTGGCCGAGCCTGCGCTGCCGATTACGTTCAAAATTCCCGGCGATGTCATTCGCACACTGCGTACGTACGCCGCCGCCAACGATCTGACCTTGAGCGAGGTATTGACACGCGCCATCACGGAGTTCGTGGCGCGTGCTTCGCGGCATGGGTAAGCGGCGCAGATCGCCCGACACTTGTCTCGAATACGCCTTCGATCGATTGTTCACCGCCAAGCTTCAACGAGTCTATGAGATTCTCGTGCCCGACCGTGTACGGGTAACGGGCGACGTTGCCACCTCGACAGGGGACCGCCATGAAGAACGCCGCGATCTACGCCAGAGTCTCCTCCGCCCAACAGAAGGAGGAGCACACGATCGCGAGTCAAACAGCGGCATTGATCGGCTTTGCTCAGGAACACGGCTATCACGTGCCGCGGGAATGGATCTTCGAAGACGAAGGATTTAGCGGCGCCAATCTGCAGCGTCCCGGGCTCGAGCAGATCCGCGATCTCGCCGCGGAGGGACAACTGCAGGCGGTGCTGGTGTACTCGCCGGATCGATTGAGCCGCAAGTACGCCTATCAGGTGCTGCTGCTCGAAGAGTTCGCCCGCCACGGCGTGGAAACTACCTTCGTCAAAGCGCCTCAAGGGCACAGCCCGGAAGATCAGTTGTTGGTGCAGTTCCAAGGCATGATCGCCGAATACGAGCGTGCGCAGATCCTGGAGCGCTCGCGGCGTGGGAAACGCCATCATGCGTGTCAGGGCCATGTGAATGTGCTGTGTGGGGCTCCTTACGGATATCGCTACATGCGCAAAACCCAAGAGACGGCTGCGTACTACGAAATCATCGAAGAACAGGCTGCCGTGGTGCGCAAGGTCTACGACTGGTACACCGCCGAGGGACTGAGCATCGCCGCGATTATGCGTCGGCTCAATGAGCAGGGTGTGCCGACACGCAAGCGCGTCGCGCGTTGGGAACGCTCCACAGTCTGGGCCATGCTGCGAAATCCCGCCTACAAAGGCCTGGCTTGCTATGGCAAGACGAGGCTGACTCAGCGCCAGCGAATCACGCGGCCCTTGCGATTGCGCGGCGGGTTTGCTTCGCGCGACAGTGCCGGCCACGAACGACCACGTGAGGAATGGATAGAAATCCCAGTGCCGGCATTGGTGAGCGATACAGCGTTCGATCTTGCGCAGGAGCGCTTGCAGGACAACAAACGCTTGTCGCCCCGCCGCACCGTCGAGTGGAGCATCGTGCAGAGCTTGGTCAGTTGCAGCAAGTGCGGTTGTCGATTTCAGCATTTCATGTCCAATCCGTCAGCAATTAAGCCCGCAGGCTCAGCGCGTATCCGGCGTGGCGGGTCGTGCGTCCGTCGATCGCCGAGCCGCCACTGCGTTCGATGTTCTGGGCAACGTGCGGCGTCGCATTGATCTGGCGCATCTGTTTCACGAAACCGCGGGTGTCGTACGCCTTGTCGGCCGCGACCGTGCAGGGTGCCTGATCGGCAACCGTCTCAATCATCTCGATCGCGCTCGACCGCTCGGCCGTACCGTTCGCTTCGCTAACTTGCACATCGACGACCAGGCCATGGCGGTTTTCGCTCACCGCATGCCCCATGTAACAGAGCTTAGCCGTCGTGCCAGGGCTCTTTCTATAGAGCTTCGCCTCCGGATCCGTGGTCGAGACATGGGTCTCGTTGCTGCGCGTCTCGCCGTGAAAATCACGGGCTTGATTGCGTCCGCCACCGCCCGGAGCATCATCCGAATCGTCCTTCGGCCGGTAGCTGCGATTCGAGGCCCAGGCCTGGATCAAGGTCCCGTCAACGCTGAAATGCTCGTCGCTGAGCAAACCCGTGGCATGCGCTTGCGCGATGATCGAGTCGAACAGATCTCGCGCGATATCCGCTCCGAACAGTCGGTCGCGGTTCTTGCTGAAGGTCGAGTGATCCCAGACCGGCTCATCGTGTCCAATTCCCGTGTATGCGGTGCGATTCACGCTAATTCACAAGCGTGGATCCATCGGGAGCACCGATATTCTGATGGCCAATTCGCCTGGCGTTGGGCCAACCATTGACGACTCGCAGGGGCGGATCTCTGGAGGAAAGCGGCTTGCCGATCTTGAGGGGTATTCTCCGAGGAACGGTCCGATGACGCCGTATGACACGTCGCCAAAAGAGCGTGGGCAGTCCAGAGCGCGGCTCCGCGAACCTTCGGGTTCCCGATGTCCTGCAGACGTCGCGTCATTTGGCCTGCACGATAGTCGGACGCCAACATCCGGTGACCTCGTCCGATCAGACCATACCCTTCCTGCTCCTCGGCGGCGGTGAAGTCCTCAGCGACCGACCAGGACCGCACGGGCTCGAAATGAGACAATGCCCACGTCGTCACGTCCTTGAGGATCGCCAAGAATGCTGTCGGCGCCAAAGTTCCCCATTGAAATGCGTTCGGAGCTTTCCCCGCGATGGCGGCGGCGGTGGTTTGTTCGATCTCCATCAAACTGCCGAGGATGAGAGAGCGGACCGCAGGTTGCGGCGGCACTTTCAAATCCCGATATCGATTGGCGGCAAGAAATTCTGTGTGGCTCTTCAATTTGGCGCGCGACCAGCACGGCCGGTCTGTTGGTGCATGGCCGAGGTTACGAAGCGTCAATGCGGTTCCATGAATCTTGCAAACGGTGCACCAAGACTGCTGCCACACGCGGCGACCGTAGGGCGAACGCCCATTCGCGAGATCGTCAAGGCAGCAATGAGAACAGAATGTACAGAAGGACCGGTCGTTCATTTCCCAATCCGATAGCGGTGACCACAGTCCAGATCGTTCAGCGTCCGAGAGTTGACCCAAGGCAACGAGGTGATCAGCAAGCAATGGATTACCGAGGCGCGCAGCGGCAGGTGTTCGCTCGACTTTCGCTTTTCCGAACGCCGCTTGCTCGACAGCGCCGAGAAGCATCGCGGGGCTCATCGCATATTCGTAGCCGACGCGCTCGAACCAAGAGGGCAGGGATTCATCCTGCTGCGGTCGTGGACATAAGGGCCACACCCCGGGGGCGGCGTTCATGATGCCATGAGTTTCAATCGTTCGCTCACACGCTCGACCGTCGACGCATCGATGATCTCGCTGCCATCTTGGATGGCGATTTCGGCAGCACGCCCCAGAATCCACGTGACCCGACCCGTGATGCCGTCACTCTGTTTGATCAAGGCGCGAATCATTGTCGGCTCGCCAAATGGCGAGGACTTGCGCAGCGGAAGAAGCTTCCCGTAGGCGACGACGAAGGCACGGAACGCGTCCGTCTCGGTCCACCGTGGGATCAGCAGGGGCTCAAAGCGGCTCGCCACCTGAACGTCCGTCTGCAGTGCATGAAAGGCATCCGACGTGCCGACAGCAACGATCACGATTTTAAGTTCGTTCGTGAGGAACTTCAGTAGATTCAGCGCCCGACGCTGGTCCCGGTGGCTACCTGCCAGTAGGTGATGTACCTCGTCGATGAACAGCAATTGGGTGCCCAATTGCTTCAGCAGATGAATTACGCGTCCCTCGAGCGCGCCGATTTGGTCGCGAACGGAGTACGGGGCTCCCAATACTTCCAGGATCCGCGTATAGAATCGCCTCTCATCGGGGCTCGATGGCATCTGTACGATCAACACCGGACGCTTCGTAATGCCTTTGCGCTCATCGTAACTACTCGGGTGTTGACGCTCCATTTTCTCGAGAATCATCGATTTGCCCATGCCGCTGTCCCCGTAGAGCAGCATGCAAGGCATGCGGGCACACGTTGGATAATGGAATCGTCTCTCGAGCTCCTCGACGGCGATGCCGGCGCGTGGGTAGGCGACCCAGCGTGCCGTTTGGACCAATAGAATACGGGCTTTCGCGTCTTGGAAGGTCAATTCTCGCGTTGCCGCCGTAAGATGCGAGAGGTCGAGTGTCATCGCGTGGACTCCCATATTTCGCTATCCAACGGAATCACGTCTTTGCTGTAGTCGATTGGGCTGGTCACGCTTTCGGCTGGGAGGGCGCGCCGCCGCTGCGGCTCCTTGCGACGCCGAGCGGTCTTGGTCGCTTTCGTGGCGTCGGTCACAATGGCCTGTTGACGAGCATGCATGGCAAACAGTTGTTCTTCGTTGATGGACCCCTTGGCCTCGCGGCGCAACTCGGCGTGAGCAAAGCGCAGTTCGGCGAGGGTAATCGGCGGGCGCCGGACGTCGGCATACGGGACCGCCTGGTAGCTTTTGTTTGGGGTGAGCACGTAGAGGCGCGACAGGTCGCGAGGGTCAAACCGCGTGAGGAGGGGCTCGCGCGGCTGGGCGATCGACGGCAGCACATCGGCCCAGTACCGAATTCGTTCAAAGAATAGACCGTTTCGCTGGAGTTTCCGGCGCACGATCGGCAAGAATCCGATCACGAATCGCGTCGGATCGGCGGGTAGGACCGGTACCGTGCCACGCGCCAAGCTCTTCGCCCAGGCGGCCGCCGGTGTGGTGCCTATCATGCGGTGAATGCCGTGGTGATACTGGCCGGCGATCTCGAGGTAAAGCCATTCGTTCAGCTCGGCGAGTGTCAGCCTCGCCTCGTTCTCTGATTGATAACTGCCCCGCGCCGTTGGAGATGAGTCGGTGCTGCCGGGAAGGAGATGGATCCGTCCCATCATGGTGCCGATGAGCCGCTCGATGTGAGCCCCGAATCGCGGTCTTGCGACGGGCCGATACGTCAAAGCGATCCCGTATTCGGCGCAGCCGCGGGTGAGCGCCTCGCCGTGGAATTCCGATCCGTTGTCGACCAAAACGGTGCGAGGCATGCCGAACATTTCCCAACTCGTTTCGGTCGCCGGCGCCGCAGCAGATCGGATCTTCGGTAACACCGCGTGCTCAATGCACAGGGCTACTGCGAGCGCAGAAGGGGCTTCGAGCCCCAAATGAAATCCAAGGACGCTGCGAGTGGCCACATCGATCGCGAGCGACAACCAGGGTCTGCCGATGGAGCGTCGATACACCGAGTCGACGATCATCACATCGGCGAGCGTATGATCGATTTGGATGAGTTCGAGAGCGTCCGTGGCTTCCAACATGCCCGGAGTCGACAAGGCGATGGACTCGGCGGACTTGGCACCCAGGCGTTTACGGGCCACCAATCTTGCGTCGAGCGCGCGGATGCGTTTGAGCACGCTGTTACGAGAGGGAGTCACCCGCTTCTCTGCATGACACAGACGCTTCACTTCTTTATAAACCGACTCCATGGGTTTTCGGGGGCGTACCAAGTAATGGGTCTGGATGGCAGCATCGATGATCCGTTCGAGCTCCTGGCCGAGCCGGCGATGGCTTTTATTCGGACCGCGCAGATGATCGATTAGACTGGTTGTCTGCGCGGACGCAGTGTATCGGGTAACGAGACGCCGTACCGTGCGCGCCGACAAACCGAGACTCTTCGCAGCTTCTTCGATGCGCGTTGTCATCGATCCGGCACCCTTGAGGGCATCGCGAATGACGGCTTCACGCTGTTGCGCTTTATTCCAGGCCACCTGATCGACGTCGCGAAGATTCTCGAGGCGTTGATCGAGCTGCGATGTCGGGAGAGAAGGTAGGCCCCGGAGTTCGGTCACGTGAACCTCTCGAAGTTCATCAGCGCCGGTCTCATGGATCCGTGCCCGAACGCCTTTCACGCACTCAAGTCGACAGGCACGGCCGTCCCAAAGCACCAATTCGCCGGGTCGCAGTACCAGGCGAAGGGCCGACTCGGGAGGCGCTGTTGACGTGGGCCTTCTCCGCGGAATTGGACGTAAAATGCTGACAAGGTACGGTCTTGGACAGAAACTGCTGACATGTTCGGCGCACCATTCCCGATGATCGGATCTTTCAGGTGTGCTCCGACTTGCGGAACTTACGTCTGGCGATCATGAGCTTACGCGCATCCGAGGAATTTGCACCGATTGTCCGCGAGCTGACGGATTGGCCGGAAATTGCTGACGTCGACACCGGTGGCAGCGCCTGCGGCAGCGCCGGCGGCTTCGCCGCTTTCTCTTGCTCCAATTGCTTGCGAAGAAGCTCATTTTGGACGCGGATATCGTCTAATTGCTGCTGAATTTCCCGTTGTTGTTCGTCCAGCTGGTTCTGTCGCTGCTGTTGTTGCTGTAGCTGTTGCTCTAGATGCTGCTGTTGAAGCGTTTGCTGATTGCCTCGGCACTGAGCCAACGCGGAATCCACCAATCCCGCGCATGGATCCGCTTGTTGTGCGTAAATCGCTCCCGAAGGAACGGACAGGAAAAGTGCGAGAAGCGCTTGCTTGATCATGGTCCGTCTCCCGGATTCGGCCCAACAGCCAGACGCAATGAGACGGCAAGACGGGCGCACATAGCAAGCACTGGTTTCTCCAAGATAGGCAACGGTTGTCTGATGAATGTTACCCATCGATGTGTCTCACCGGGGTCGCGAGCGGCAGGCCTTGCAAAGGCTCCAAGTAAAATAGCCGCCACGCGATCAGCAAGCCGAGCCCCCAGAGCGCGCAGACGAACGCCGCAACGCCGCGCCAGCCGTCGGCCGCATAAAACAGTCCGCCTAGTGACCCCGCGACGCTCGAGCCCAGGTAATAGAAAAATAGATACATCGATGCCGCATGCGCCTTGGCGCCGGTGGAGCGGCGCCCGATCCAGCTGCTGACGATCGAGTGTCCGCCGAAGAATCCGAACGTAACGACGATAATTCCCGCGATGATGATCCACAACGAGGCCATCGTCGTCAGCACGACGCCGGCCAGCATCAGCACGTACATCGACCACAACACCTTGCGGCGGCCGATACGCCCGGCCAGATGTCCGACCCAGGTTGAACTGATGGTGCCCACGAGATACACGCTGAAAATGAGTCCGACCGCGGCTTGACTCAGTGCATAGGGCTGGGCCATGAGCCGGTAGCCAATGTAATTGTAGACCGTGACAAATGCGCCCAGCAGCAAGAAGCCCTCCGCGAACAGCCACGGCAGCCCACGATCCATGAATAGAGCCGCATAGCGCGTCGGCAATGCGCGCAAGTGCAAGGGCTGCGCCGTGAAGTGGCGCGATGGCGGCAGGCTGCGGAAAAATAACGCAGCCGCGAGCAGACCGACGAGGCCCATGACGCCCACGCCTATGCGCCAGCCGAAGAAATCGGCGACCACGCCGACGAGCAAGCGGCCGCCCATACCGCCCACGGCACTACCGCCGATATAGAGTCCCATCGCGAGGCCGATGGAGTCGGGATGCATTTCTTCGCCGAGATAGGCCATCGCCACCGCGGGCACCCCGCTCAAACTCAAGCCGAGCAAGCTGCGCAGCACCAGCAGCGTCGGCCAGTCCGGCGCGATCGCGCTCAGCAGCACCAGGACGGCCGACAGGCTCAAGGAAATCGACATGATTGTCTTGCGGCCCCACGCGTCGGCGAGCACGCCCGCGATCAGCATTGCGAGCGCCAGCAAGCCGCTGGTCAGTGACAGGCACAGGGAACTCGTTGCTGCGCTGAGGCCATAATAGCGGCTGAACTCGGGCATCAATGGTTGCACGCAATAGAGCAGCCCGAAGGTCGCAACTCCAGCGGCGAACATCGCAAGGTTGGTGCGGCGAAATATCGGCGCGCCGTGATGGATGAATTCTTCCACTAGCCCCAGATTCTGCGTCAGCAACGATCACTATAAACCAAAGTTGCCGATGGTCGAGGCGCTGGTTTGCTCGCCAGCGCCTCAGGGGCATCGATCCTCCAGCAGAACTCAGCGCAGGTGAACGCCCCCACCATGCGCAAAGCCCGCTCCGCCTCGATAGCCGTAGCCGCCGTGAGCGCCGTAACCGCCGCGGTAGCCCCAGCCGCCGTGGTAGCCCCAGCCGGCACGATAGCCGTAACCGCCGCGAAAGCCGTAGCCCCAGCCGAGATAGGCCGGATAGAAAGGCCCGGGAGCGAAGAAGTAAGGGCGCGGATGAAAGCGCACTGGGACCGCCCCTATGGCCACGACCGGTGGTACGCCGACGCCGATGTACGCACCGGCGCTCGCCGGCGCGCTCTGCGTGAGCCCGGCGACGAGCATGGAGGCCCCGAGAGCGAGTGATGCGAATTTGATCATGGAGATTCTCCTTGAGATGCGTGACGACACTCTTGAGCCAACGCGCCGCTCGGGACACGGTTGACGTCTTTGCGGCTACGTGAAGATTGTGCAATCCTTTACGTTTGGTGAAATAATCGCGCCAGCATGAACGGCACTTCCCGGCTAATTGCGTCGCATCTCGGTACAGCAGCGCTATTCGGCGCGCTGGCGGTGCCGGCGGCGACATCGAGTCCGGCCGGCGAATCGATTCCGAGCACCTGGCAGCATCGCACCTCGCAGATTCATTACTTCGGTGTCACGACTGTGTTCTCCTGCGATGGAATCGAGGAGAAGGTGCGCCGCATCCTCGGCTATCTCGGCGCTCGCAAGGACATGCGGGTCCAAGCACGCGGGTGTGTCGGAGTCCCGGTTGCCCCGAGGAACGCCATAGTGGTCGACGCGGATTTCTATGTGCTGGCGCCGGTCGCCGACGCGAGCGCTGCGGCGACCGTCAATGCGCAGTGGAGCGTATTGGCATTGGAACCAGTGCACCCGGACTTCATGTCTGAGGGCGATTGCGAACTCATCGACGACATGAAGACGCTGACCACGCAAAGCTTTAGTGTGCGCGGCATCGATTATCGTGCGGACTGTGTTCCCCATCAGGCCATACCCAATAGCTTTGCGGTCAAAGGCGAGATCCTCAGAATCTTGCCGCCTAAATCTCCTTGAGCGAAATTCCGCTCGAGTGCTAATGGTTGTCGGCAAGCGGTGCGGGAAAGCCCGGTAGCCCGATTGCCTGGACACCAGCTAGGCGCAATCGCCTGCGACCGTGCATACTATGCGCAATGCTGGCCCCTCCAGGGGCAGTCTAGGGAGTCAAAAACAGGATGCCGCCGGAATTCGGTGAGTCGCGTAGCGACGGCGTAACAACGACCTCGCTGCGTTCGGGCGGTGCGCGAGCGTTGTCCCTCGAAGTGCGCCCGGTGGTTGCCGAAACGATCCGCGCGACGGTGCTGTTCGTCGACTTGCGCGGCTACACGGGGCTGGCCGAACGCTTGGCGCCCGTCGACGTGGCGTCCATGCTCGATGAATTCTTCCATGTTCTCGCGAGCGCGACCGAACGCCACGGCGGGCAAATCTTCTACATGGTCGGCGACGGCATGATGGCGGGCTTCGGCGTCGGTGGTTCAGCCGACAACGGCGCGCAAAACGCGCTTGCGGCGGCTCAGGCGATGCTCAACGGTTTCGCACCGATCGTCGTGCGATGGCGCAAGGAACTATCGATCGAGACCGGAATCGGCATTGGCTTGCATCTCGGTGACGTTGCGCGCTGTTTGCACGGGCCACCCGGGCAACGCGCGCATACCTTGGTGGGCGACACCGTCAATGTGGCTGCGCGTCTTTGCAGCCGCGCACGCGCCGGCGAGGTGCTGTTCTCGGCCGCGGTGGCGGCTGCGCTCGAGGCCGACCGTTTGGCCGACGAGCGGGTCACGGCATTGATGCCTTGCATCCGGTTGCCGCAATTCGCATTGCGCGGCAGAACCAGACCGCTCGACATCTGGTGCATGCCGGCGCCTCAGCGCATCGCGGTGTAGTGCGCGTCGGGCGGCTAGCGCCGCGCGTCCTGCGGGTACCGCAAATCTCGCTGCGCGCTTATTCCCGTTCGCGATTGTTCCCGGGTACACTTGCGCGCTGTGCCCCGGTGGCGAAATTGGTAGACGCAACGGACTTGATTCGATTTGAGCGGCGGGGATGGAAACACTCCGCTGGATCCCGTCAAAGTCGGCGAACCCCCTGGGTCACACCGAGGCAACGCCGAGCCAATCCAGCCGCCACGGCGTGGCGCTGGCAGGTGTAGAGAGTGGACGGCGGGGGCCTAACAGCAGCGCGAATCGGCTGCCTCAAGGTCGTGGCGCACTCCAGACTCCGAATGCGCGTTAGGCGCTGCGGCGAAAGCCGTCGTGAGTAAGAAAATCCGTTGACCGCAAGGTCATGCCGGTTCGACCCCGGCCCGGGGCACCACGCGATGCGTTCAGCTCTTTGGCTCCGCAATGAACCGATAGAGCATCGCGCCGATCACGGCGCCCAATAGCGGTGCCGCCCAGAACAGCCATAGCTGCTCGACCGCCCAACCATGTACGAAAATGGCGGGGCCGGTGCTGCGAGCCGGATTCACCGAGGTATTGGTCACGGGAATGCTAATCAAATGAATCAGCGTCAGCGTAAGACCGATCGCGAGCGGCGCGAAGCCGGCCGGTGCCCGCTTATCGGTCGAGCCCATGATCACGAACAGGAAGATCGCCGTCATCACGGTTTCGCAGACGAACGCGGCGCCCAGGTCGTAGTGCCCCGGCGAGTGTTCGCCAAAGCCGTTGGCCGCAAGACCGCCAGCCAGCACATTGCTGCCGTTGCCGCTCGCGATATAGAGCAATAACCCTGCCGCCACGATGGCGCCCGCGACCTGCACGATCCAGTACGGAAGGATCTCTTTGGCGGGGTGTCGACCGCCGACCACGAGACCCAGGGTGATGGCCGGATTCAGATGGCAGCCCGATATATGGCCGATCGCAAATGCCATCGTCACGACCGTGAGTCCGAATGCCAAGGCAACACCCAACAAGCCGATGCCCACGTGCGGAAACGCAGCCGCGAGCACCGCACTGCCGCAGCCGCCGAGCACGAGCCAGAATGTGCCGATAAACTCGGCGGCCAATTTCTTGGAAAGCGGCATGGCTTACCCCCATTATGTGATTTTTCGGCTTTTATGCGGTCTGCGCCGCAAAGCCGAAAATATCAGAAAGAAATCGCCCGCGCCCTACGTATATAATCTGTGTTACATGAATTGGTTGAGACAACTAATTGATTTCCCTTAGGAGCGCTACGCAATGAGCGCTCCCGCTTACCGCCTTGACGTGGACCGCGTCCATGTATGGCGCGGGGATCGTCACGTCTTGAAGGGCACCAGCTTTGCGCTGGCTGGCGGCGAGCTCCTTCATATTTGGGGTCCCAATGGGGCCGGAAAGACAACGCTGCTGCGCGTCGTTTGCGGCCTGCTTCGGCCCGAACAGGGGACGGTCGCCTGGTTGGGTCAGTCGATCACGGCGGTTCGTGCCGATTATCAAGCAGCGCTCGCCTACGCCTCGCATGAACCGGCGCTCAAGAGCGATCTGACCGCACTCGAAAACCTGCGTTTTACGGTCGGCCTGAAGCGGCGCGTCAGCCTGCCGGAACTGCGTGAGACGCTCGAAAAAGCCGGCGTTGGGGCTTGCGCCGATCTGCCGACGCGCGTCCTATCGGCGGGCCAGCGCCGGCGCGTTGCGATCGCGCGCATTCTTGCGGTACGGGCACCTTTGTGGTTGCTCGATGAGCCCTACACCAATCTGGATACCCGCGGCGCCGAATTCATGTCCGCGATGCTCGAAGAACACGTCGATCAAGGCGGGTGCGCGCTGGTCGTCGCACATCATGATCTGGTGCTGGCCCGTCCCGTACGGCGCCTGGAACTCGCGGCATGAGCGTCGGCGCTGGTTCAGCAATGAGTTTGGTGTTGCGGCGGGAGCTGACCTTGAGCTTCCGGCGGCCCGACCAGTTGCTGCAACCGCTGGTCTTTTTCTTGATCGTCACGACTTTGTTTCCGCTTGCATTAAGTCCGGAGCTGTCGCTGTTGCGAGACATGGCGCCGGGCGTGCTCTGGGTCGCTGCGCTGCTGGCATCCTTGTTGTCGATGGAGGGTTTGTTCAAGAGCGACGCCGAGGATGGAACCTTGGAGCAGTTGGCGCTGTCTGGACAGTCATTGGGCGTCATCGTGATTGCCAAGACGCTGGCACATTGGTTGGTCAGTGGTGCGGCGCTCGTCGTGATCTCGCCGCTCGTTGCCACCGGACTCGCGGTTCCCATCGAGGCTTTTCCGATCATGATGTTGAGCCTTGCAATGGGGACACTGACCTTGAGCTGGCTGGGTGCTATCGGCGCGGGGCTCACCGTCGGCCTCAGGCGCGGCAGCGTTTTGTTATCCTTGATCGTCTTACCGCTCGCGATGCCCTTGCTGATATTCGGCGCCAATGCGACGGATCGGGCGATCGGCGGTGAGACCGCCGCCGGGGCCCTGTATTTTTTGGCGGCGCTATGCGTATTTACCACTAGTCTCGCGCCGCTCGCCGCAACGGCGGCTTTGCGGATAACGCTCGAATAAAGGCTCATAATAAACACCCATGTGGACTTGGTTTTATCGGCTCGCGTCTCCGCCTTACGTCTACCGCACCGCCGCGGCGTTTGCGCCCTGGTTTTTGCTGATCGCGGGCATCGCGATTGCCTATGGCGTCATTGACGGACTCGTGTTCGCGCCTCCCGATTATCAACAAGGCAACGCATTCCGGATCATCTACGTGCATGCGCCTGCGGGTTGGCTGTCCATGTTCGGCTACACCCTGATGGCGGTTGCCGGCGCGATCGGTCTCATTTGGCGCATCAAGATGGCCCACGCCGTGTCCGCAGCGGTCGCGCCCATCGGCGCCTCGTTTACCGTGCTCGGATTGGTGACTGGATCACTGTGGGGCCGCCCGATGTGGGGTACTTATTGGGCCTGGGATCCGCGCCTCACGTCCGAGTTGATTCTGCTATTCCTGTATTTTGGTGTGATGTCATTGCGGGCTGCGTTCGAGGATCCCGCTCGCGGCGACCGAGCCGCGGCGCTGCTCGCGATCGTCGGCGTGGTCAATGTGCCGATTATTCATTTCTCGGTGCAGTGGTGGAACTCGCTGCACCAGGGTGCGACGGTCATGAAATTTGAGAAGTCGTCGATGCCCGGAAGCATGCTGTGGCCGCTGCTCGCGATGTTTTTGGGCTTCATGCTGTTCTTCGGCGCGATGCTTTGCATGCGATTGCGCGGTGAAGTGCTGAATCGCGAACGCCAGTCCAGTTGGGTTCGCGAGATGCTGCGAGCATGACGGTCGACGGCTTCTTTGCGATGGGAGGTTACGCGCGCTATGTCTGGCCTTGCTATGCGCTCGCGATCTCGGTTTTGTTATGGAATCTTTGGTCCGCGCGACGCTATCACGCGCAGGCTCTGAAGCGCGCGCAGCGCGCGTTGGCGATGGCGGGGAGTGAGAGATCGTGACGCCCAGACGCAAGAGATTATTCGTCGTTCTCGGTATTTTGGGAGGCGTGGCCGCCTCGGTGGCGCTCGCCGTCATGGCGTCGCGCGAGAACATCATGTTTTATTATGACCCGAGTCAGGTGGCGACCGGGAAGGCGCCGGCTGCGAAGCGATTTCGCATCGGTGGGATGGTCGTCAAGGGCAGCGTCGCGCGCAAACCCGGCGACCTGCAGGTGCGCTTCGTGTTGACCGATTTCTCGCACGAGGTTCCGGTAGAATATACGGGCGTGCTGCCCGATCTGTTTCGCGAGGGTCAAGGGATCATCGCGCACGGCACGATGGGCGCCGACGGCGCGTTCGTGGCCGACGAAGTACTTGCCAAGCATGACGAGAAATACATGCCTCCCGAGGTTGCGGCGTCTTTGAAGCAGAAAGGCGGCACGAAGCCGCCCGGTTGAGGCTCGATCACTGAAGGCACGGCCTTGGGGGCAATGGTATGGCACCGGAACTGGGAATATTTGCGCTGATCTTGGCATTCGTGCTGAGCCTGTCGCAGGCGTTTTTCGGCCTCGTCGGCGCGTGGCGCGAAAAGCCGGTCTGGATGTCGGTCGCGCGCCCGGCGGTCACCGGGCAGTTCGTGTTCGTCGCGATGGCCTTTGGCTGCCTCGTCTATTCGTTCGTCAACAATGATTTCTCGGTCCAGTACGTCGCGAGCAACTCCAACTCCCAGCTGCCGCTGTTCTATCGCGTGGCGGCCGTCTGGGGCGCGCACGAGGGCTCGCTGCTGCTGTGGGTATTGATCCTGTCGATTTGGAGCGTCGCGGTCGCCGCGTTCAGCCGCGGTATGCCGCTGAGCTTCTCCAGCCGAGTCATCGGCGTCATGGGGCTGGTCAGCGCGGGCTTCATGCTGTTCACTTTATGGACCTCGAATCCATTCGGGCGCTTGATCCCGGCCGCGGCAGACGGTACCGATTTGAATCCCGTGCTGCAGGACTTCGCACTCGCGATCCATCCGCCGATGCTCTACACCGGTTACGTTGGTTTTTCGGTGGCGTTCGCATTCGCGTGCGCCGCCATGCTCGAGGGACGCCTCGATCAGGCATGGGCGAAATGGACTCGACCCTGGACGATCTTCGCGTGGATGTTTCAAACCATCGGCATCGCCTTGGGTAGTTGGTGGGCCTATTACGAACTCGGCTGGGGCGGCTGGTGGTTCTGGGACCCGGTCGAGAACGCCTCATTCATGCCCTGGCTCGTCGGCACGGCGCTGATCCATTCGCTGAGCGTCACCGAGAAGCGCGGCATCTTCAAGAGCTGGACGCTGCTGCTCGCGATTTTCGCATTCTCATTGAGTTTGGTCGGAACTTTCCTGGTGCGCTCCGGCGTGCTCGTCTCGGTGCATTCTTTCGCGACCGACCCGAAGCGCGGACTCTATATCCTCGCGTTTCTCGTCACGACGATCGGCGGCTCGCTGTCGCTGTATGCCTGGCGGGCGCCAAAATTGTATGTCCCGGGGGGCTTCGAACTGTTTTCGCGCGAGTTTTTCATACTCGTCAACAACGTGCTGCTGGTGTGCATCGCCGGACTCATTTTGTGGGGAACCCTGTCGCCCTTGCTCTACGAACTGCTCGGCATCGGCAAGATTTCCGTGGGACCGCCCGTATTTGCATTGATGTTCCTCGTGCCGGCGCTGCCGCTGCTCGTTTTCTTGTGCGTCGGCATGCATTCGGCATGGCGGCGCGGCAAACTGACCGTATCGGCGAAACCGGTTTGGTGGCTGCTGGGCGCGGCGATCGCGCTCGCGCTGACGGTCCAAGGCTTGGTATTCCACGAAATTCATTGGCTCGGATTGCTCGGCTTCAGCTTGGGATTCTGGGTCATTTTTTCCGCGCTCGTCGATCCGATTCAGCGTTTGCGCCGTCACCAAAGCGTGACCGGCGGGCTGCTCGGCATGGCGATTGCGCATATCGGCATCGGCATGTTCGCGATCGGCGCGAGCGGTGTCGAGAGCTACAAGATCGAAAAGGACGTCGCCCTGAAGCCCGGCGGCAGTTTCGTGATTGCGGGCTATGATTTCAAATTCCTGGCGGCGACCGAGGTGCGGGGACCCAATTACGACGCGGTCGAAGCGCTCGTGGAAATCACCAAGGACGGCAAGCCGGTCGCAATTCTGAAGCCGCAAAAGCGGCATTTCCGCGTGCAGCAAACCGACAACAGCAAGGCCGCGATCTCGGTCAATTGGGCGCGCGATCTGTTCGTCGCGATGGGTGATCCGCTCGGGCAAGGTGCCTGGAGCATGCGCATTCAATACAAACCGCTGGTGCGCTACATTTGGCTCGGTGCGCTCGTCATGGCGATCGGCGGCTTTATCGCGGCAACCGACCGGCGCTACCGCATGAAGGTGGCGGCGACTTCGGATAACACTGCGGCGCTGCCCAACCCGAACCCACAACCGACCCCGGGAATCGCCTGATGTGGAAGTTTCTCGTGCCGATCGCGGCGTTCTTGGGACTCGTCGTACTGTTCGTATTGGGCCTGAATCCCAATCGTGATATCCGCGCGCTGCCGTCGCCGCTGATCGGCAAGCCGGCTCCGGCCTTCAATTTGACCGATGTCCTCGATCCGAGCCGATCGGTCAGCAGCACATCGCTGCAAGGCCAGGTATACGTCTTCAATGCCTGGGGCACCTGGTGCGTCGCATGCCGGGAGGAGCAGGAAGCCCTGCTGCAGATCGCGCAACAACGCGTCGTACCCATCATCGGGCTGGACTTCATGGACGACCGGACCAAGGCGCAGCGCTGGCTGCAGCAGCTCGGCAATCCATATACAGCCGTCGCATTCGATCCGGAAGAGCGCACTGCGATTGAGTGGGGTGTCTACGGCGCGCCCGAAACCTTTCTCGTCGATGCCAAAGGGCGCATCGTCTTCAAGTTCATTTCGCCGCTGACTCTCGATGTCTGGCAGAAGGAGTTTTTGCCGAGAATAGAAGCGGCGCGCAAGGGCGGCGCTTGAAATACTGGATGCCGATCATGATCGCCCTGACGCTGTGCGCGGGCGCCGCCGCGGCGCTCGACGTCAACGGGCAGATCGAGGACCCCGTGCTCGAGGCGCGCTACGAAAGCATCACGAAGCAGTTGCGCTGCCTGGTCTGCCAGAACGAATCCATCGCCGACTCCAACGTGCAGCTTGCTGCGGACCTGCGCCGACAGGTGCGCGAAATGCTGCTCGCCGGACAAAGCGATGCCGCAATTTTCGATTTCATGACCGCCCGTTACGGCGAGTTCGTGCGCTTCAATACGCCGGTGGAGGCAAAGACCTTGTGGATCTGGGGCTCGCCGTTCGTTTTGCTGCTGATCGGTGCGTTGATCGTGTTTCGCGTCATGCGCGCGCGCTCAAGGATGCCGCTCGACGATGAACCTACGCCTGCCTCACCCGAGGGCCCGGCTGGGCCGCTCTCAGGGTCGCGCTGATGATCGTGTTCCTCGTCGTTGCAGCCGTCATGGCTGCGCTTGCCGCGGCCGCGGTGGCCGTGCCGTTGCTGCGCGACCCGCGTAGCCGAATCCTCGGTACGCTGTCGGCAGTCGTCGTCGTCGGCGCCGCGTCTGCGCTCTATCCACTGTGGTCGACTTGGGATTGGAACGCGCCGGCGTCCGGCCCCACAGTCGGCCCCGAGGTCGCCGCCATGGTGGCGAAGCTCGAAAAGCATCTGGCCGATCAACCCAACGATTTGGAGGGTTGGCTCATGCTGGGCCGCTCCTACGACGCGCTGGGACGCGTGGATGAGGCCATCGTTGCCTTCGACCATGCACACTCCCTCGACGGCGGAAAGAATGTCGAGGCGACGCTCGGACTCGGCGAGGCGATCAGCATGAAGGCGGGCGGCGAGGTCACCGAGCAGGCGGCGCAGCTGTTCGAGCAGGCTTTGGCCCAAGAGCCCCAGAATCCGCGCGCGCTGTTGTACGGCGGCTACGCGGCAGCGGTAGTCGGCAATCGAGCGCTCGCGCGTGCGCGCTGGGAAGCGCTGAAAGCGATGCATCCTCCGCCGCAGGTCGCGGAAATGCTGGATGCGAGAATCGCCGAACTGGCAGCATTGCCGATGGCCGCCGCGGGGTCCGGCAGCGGTCCCCAGAGCGCGAGCCCCGCGGGCATGGGCGCAGGTGCGCCGGGCACGGGCGCGGGTCCTGCGGCTGCGGATCCGGCCGCCAAGGCGACCGTGAACATTACGATCGCGCCGGCATTGAAGGCACGGCTGCACGCCGGCACGCCGCTGTTCGTGTTCGCGCGCGAGCCCGGCAGCCGGGGCCCACCGCTCGCCGCGAAGCGCCTCACTAGCGAGGCGATCGGCACCCGCATCGAGCTGTCGCCGGCCGATTCGATGCTGCCCGGCCATGCGCTGGCCAGCGGCCAGCGCGTTTCGATCACCGCTCGCGTCTCATTCAGCGGCCAGCCGACGCCCGCTTCCGGGGATTTATTCGGCGAACTCTCCTATGATGTCGGCCGCGACGGCGTGCGCGACCTGGTGATCGACCAAGTCGCACCCTAGCGATACGGCGGCCGCCGTCAGATTTCACTCGAGTAGCTGCAACTTTGCGCGTCGCCGTGTGTATTGAGCGTGTGCGGCCGCTTGAACTTGGGCTCGATCCGCCGGTCTGTTCCACCTTAGGATTGGCGCGTTTACCCGCTCGGAATTCATGATCATGCAATTGTCACCGATCCCGCAATCGACCCGCTTGGCTACCTGGCTGGTCAGCCGCCGCAGCTTATGGGCATATGGCGCGCTCGCGATCGTGATCGGCGGTTTGCTGGCTTTCCGGCTGACCGCATTGAGTGCGGCCAAAAACGCGCTTTCGGACAAGTCCAATACGCCGACGGTCACCGTGACCTCGGTGTCCTTAAGTTCGGTGCCGACGACGGTCAGCATCATCGGGACGATTGCGGCGCGCTACGACATACCGATCGGCGTCGAGGGCGACGGCGGCCTCGTCAACGCGATCTACGTCGAAGCCGGCGACCACGTCAAAAAGGGCCAGCTATTGGCCCGTTTGAGCACCTCCGTGCTGCAGCCCCAAGTCGCGAGCCTCGCGGCCGCGCTCGAGCAATCGCGCGCCGAGGCGGATCTCGCCGAGGCGGAATATCACCGGGCCATCGCTGTCGGCGCCGCCGGTGCGTTGTCGACCGAGGAAACCGAACGGCGGCACTCGACGGCGGTGACCGCGGCGGCCAAGGTCAAAGTGGCGGCGGCACAGTTGGCGGAGGCGCAAGCGCGCGTGGACCGCGCAGATGTACGAGCGCCGGCCAATGGCACGATCCTCACGCGCAGTGTCGAATTGGGTCAGACCGCGACCGCGGGCGGACCGGCGCTGTTTCGCTTAGCGCAAGGCAACGAGATTGAATTACGCGGCGAGGTCGCCGAGCAGGATTTGCCTTTGCTGAAGGTCGGCCAAGCGGCGAGTGTGAGCCTGACGGGGGTATCCCAGCGCTATGCCGGCCAAATACGCCTGCTGGGTGTGGTCATCGATCCGCAAACCCGTTTGGGTATGGCCCGCATTGCCATGCAGCCGGATCCGAACCTGCGCCCCGGCGCTTTCGCACGCGCCGAAGTAACGATCAGCAACGCGGAGCGCGCGGTGCTGCCTCAAACCGCGGTATTGAGCGATGAGAAAGGCAGTTACGTTCTGATCGTCAACGCGCACAACAAGATAGAACGGCGCCCGGTGCGATTGTCGGGCGTCGTTCCGAACGGAGTGACGATTGCCGAGGGCCTGAGTGCGGATGAGCAAGTCGTCGCGACCGCGGGCGGTTTTCTGCAGGACGGAGAGACGGTCAAGCCGGTGCGTGCAACGGCGGGTGGTGCGTGAAAAATATTTCGGCATGGGCGATCCGCCATCCGGTGATGCCGATTGTCTTGTTCTTCGTGTTGTTTTTCGTCGGTGTCGTGGATTTCATCCGCTTGCCGATCAACCTCCAGCCCGACATCACGTTTCCGATGGTCCAGGTCAGTGTTTCGCAGCCCGGTGCCGCGCCGACCGAGATGGAGACCCAGATCGCGCAAAAGATCGAGGGCTCCATCTCGAGCATCGGCAACGTGCGCAACATTACGACCTACATCATCGAGGGCTTGGTCGGTATCGACGTGCAGTTCCAGATCGGTACGCCGGTCGATCGGGCCGTGACCGACGTGCGCGATGCGGTTGCCAAGGTTCGCAACGACCTGCCGCAGGGGATCTTCGAACCGCAAGTCCAGCGCGTAAACTTCAGCGGTCCATTCGTCTACTACGCGGTCACGACGACGAGCATGTCGCCGGAAGCACTGAGCTGGTTCGTCGACAACACCGTGACCAAGCGTCTCTTGGCCGTTCCCGGCGTCGCGCAAGTCACGCGCACCGGCGGCGTCAGCCGTGAAATTCGCGTGGAACTCGATCCGGCGCGCATGCAGGCGCTCGGTATCACCGCCTACGAAGTCAATGAGCAATTACGGGCGCTCAATTTGGATGCGCCCGGCGGCCGCGCCCAATTGGGTGGCGGCGAGCAGGCGATTCGGGTTTTGGGCGGCGCAAAGACCGCCGCCGCACTCGGCGAGAGTCAGATTTTCGTCCGCGCCGGAAAATGGGTGCGCCTGCGCGATCTTGCCGATGTGCACGACGGCATCGAGGAGGTGCGCACGATCGCGCGCCTCAACGGTCGCCCGGCGACGACCTTCGGCGTGTCCAAGGCGATCGGCGCCTCCGATGTCGCCGTGGCGAAGGCCGTCGACGAGGAACTCAAGAAGATCATGGCCGAGAATCCGGGCGTCAGCGGGCTGACGACCATATTCTCCACCGAGCCGCATACCGAGCGGACCTACCATTCGTCGATCAACGCGCTGATCGAAGGCTCCGTGCTCGCGGTCATCGTGGTCTGGTGTTTCCTGCGCAGTTCGCGCGCGACGGTGATTTCGGCGCTCGCGATTCCGTTGTCGGCGATACCGACATTTGCATTCATGGACCTCATGGGCTTTACGCTCAATCAGATCACGCTGCTCGGATTGTCGTTGGTCGCCGGCGTGCTCGTCGACGATGCGATCGTCGAGATCGAAAACATCGTTCGTCATATGCGCATGGGCAAGAGCGGCTTTCGCGCCGCGCTGGATGCCGCCGACGAGATCGGTCTTGCGGTCGTCGCGACCTCGTTTACGATCATCGCGGTGTTTCTGCCGGTCAGTTTCATGAGCGGCATCACCGGGCAATATTTCAAGCAGTTCGGGCTTACGGTCGCGGCGGCGGTGTTCATTTCCCTGCTGGTCGCGCGCCTCATCACGCCGGTGCTGGCCGCTTACACGCTGAAGCCCGATGCGATGCTCCAGCATTCCGTCGACGGCCCCATCATGTCGCGCTATTTGCAGATTTTGCGCTGGGTTGCGTCGAATCGATGGAAAACGATCCTGGGCGGAATCGGGTTTTTTGTGCTCTCGATCGGGATGATGTGGGTAATACCGAAGGCGTTCGTCCCACCGGAGGATTTTGCGAGTTGTGAACTCGACATCGAGCTGCCGCCCGGAGGCACGCTCGACGACACGGCGCGCGTCGCCGCAGCCGCGACCGCAATCTTGAGAAAATCGCCGGAGGTCACCGACGTCGTCGAATTCGTCGGCGGCGATGAGATTCGAACCGCGACGCTCTACATCAGCCTCGTGCCGCGCGCGCAGCGCGATCTCAGCCAGAAGCAGTGGGAACAGAAAATGGCCCCGCTGATGCAGGCCGTTCCCGACGGGCAATTGAATTTCTCCGATAACGGCGGCGGACGCGACGTGCAGCTGTATTTGACCGGCGACGACCCGGTGCTGCTCGAGGCGACTGCGCAAAAGCTGCTCGCGGAAATGCAGGGTCTCGGCGAACTTCGCAGCGGCAGAATTCGCGGCGATCTGCCGCGGCCGGAAATCATCGTGCATCCGAGGCTCGACATCGCGGCGCAGCTCGGCGTCAGCGTCGAGTCCATCAGTCAAACGATACGCATTGCGACGCTCGGCGATCTGCCGCAGAACGGCGCGAAGTTCTCATTGATCGACCGGCAGATTCCGATTCGCGTGAGCCTCATCGAGTCCGCGCGCCGCGATTTCACGACGCTCGAGAATTTGCCGGTGCCGACCGCATCCGGCTCGAGCGTGCCGCTCAAAGCGGTCGCCGACCTGAGCTTCGGTCGGGGGCCCTCCGCGGTGCGCCGTTACAATCAAAGCCGGCGTGCATTCCTCGAGGCGGATCTCGCTCCCGGCGTTGAGCTCGGGACCGCCAAAGACAAGGTCTACGCGCTGCCGACGCTGAAACATTTGCCGCAGGGCGTGCATCTGGTCGAAACCGGGGATGCACAATTCATGACGGAGCTGCAGGATAATTTCCTTCTCGCGATCGGCGCCGGTGTGCTCATGGTCTTTGCCGTGCTCGTGCTGCTGTTCGCGCGGGTATTTCAACCCATCACGATTCTGTCGGCGCTGCCGCTGTCCTTGGGCGGCGCGATGCTCGCGCTCTTGCTGACGGGCTTGCCGTTCTCGCTGCCGGTCGTCATCGGCGTGCTCATGTTGATGGGGATCGTCGCGAAGAACTCGATTCTCCTTGTCGATTTCGCGATCGAGGAAATGCGTGCCGGAAAGCCGCGACTCGAGGCGCTGCTCGAGGCCGGGCACAAGCGCGCCAGACCCATCGTCATGACCACGATTGCGATGGTGGCCGGTATGCTGCCGGTCGCACTCGGCTGGGGCGGCGACAGCGACTTTCGTGCGCCAATGGCAATCACGGTCATCGGTGGACTCATCACCTCGACGCTGTTGACGCTCATCATCGTGCCCGCGATATTCACGGTGTTCGACGATATCGAGCGTTGGGTTTCGCCAAAAGCCGGCAAGCTCTTGGCGCCCAGCGACGCATCGACGTCGGCCGCGTGAGCCTGCCGCGCCGCTGGGCTCTCGTGCGGGGCGCGCCGCTCGCACGGATTATTAGCTGGCGGCCGCAGGGCGGGAGCGCTAGAGTGGCGCCGACAACGCGTGCTCGAGGCACCGCGACTATAACAATGAAGGGCGCCCCATGACGTTTCGATCGATCGCTTGTGCATTACTCGCCTTGCTGCCGCTAAACATCGCGCAATCCGAAACGGATCTCGCGCCGTCGGGCGCAGGCCCGCTGCTCGGCTACAGCGCCGAGACCGTTGCGCCACAGAGGGCCGTCGAGAAGAAATTTCAGGAGCGCGTTTCCGCCGCGAATATCCGTGAAAACATGCGCCGCTTGAGCGCGCGGCCGCACCACGTCGGCTCCGCGTACGACAAGGACAACGCCGAGTGGATACTCGCGAAATTCAAGACTTGGGGTTTCGACGCCAAGATCGAACGATTCGACGTGCTGTTCCCGACGCCGAAGATTCGCGTACTCGAAATGCTGCAGCCGACACACTTCACGGCGTCGTTGCAGGAGCCCGCCGTCGCCGGTGATCCGACCTCGAGTCAAACGGCCGAACAGCTGCCTACCTATAATGCCTATTCCGCCGACGGCGACGTGACCGCGCGGCTGGTGTACGTGAATTATGGTTCTCGCGAGGATTACGATCGGCTCGACCGGCTCGGGATATCGGTCAAAGGCGCGATCGTCATCGCCCGCTACGGGCAAGGCTGGCGCGGCATCAAGCCCAAAGTCGCCGCGGAACATGGAGCGATTGGTTGCATTATCTATTCCGACCCGAAGGGCGACGGATATTTTCAGGGCGACGAATATCCTGCGGGCGGGTGGCGCCCAAAGGACGGCGTGCAGCGCGGCAGCGTCATGGATACGGATTATCCCGGCGACCCGTTGACGCCGGGCGTCGGCGCGACGCCGGACGCCAAGCGGCTTGCATTGAAGGACGCCAAAACGATCACGAAGATCCCGGTATTGCCGATTTCCTATTCCGATGCATTGCCGCTGCTCAAGGCGCTCAAGGGCCCGATTGCGCCCGAAGAGTGGCGGGGCGCCTTGCCGATCACTTATCACATCGGCCCCGGACCCGCGCAAGTGCATTTGCAGGTGGTATCCAACTGGGACATCAAACCCATTTATGACGTGATCGCCGTTCTGCACGGCTCACAAGCCGCCGACCAATGGGTGATACGCGGCAATCACCACGATGCATGGGTCAACGGAGCCGAGGATCCGATTTCGGGGCAGGCAGCAATGCTCGAAGAGGCGCGAGTCATGGGCGAGCTGCATGCGCAAGGCTGGACGCCGAAGCGCACGATCATTTATTGCGCGTGGGACGGCGAGGAGCCGGGCTTATTGGGCTCGGTGGAATGGGTCGAAACCCACATCGCGGAATTGCAAAAACACGCGATCTCCTACCTCAATTCCGACTCCAATGGGCGCGGCTACATGTTCCCGGGCGGTACCCAGGATCTCGGCAGTTTCATCAGCGGCGTTGCGCGCGATGTCCAGGATCCCGAAACGCACCTGAGCGTGTATCAACGTGCGCACCTCGCGAGCATCGCGGCCGCGAAGACGTCCGAGGACCGCAATGAGGCGCGTAAACGCAGCGATCTCGTCGTCGAAGCCCTCGGCGACGGCTCCGACTTCACGGCGTTTCAGGATTTCGCCGGAATTTCCACGTTGAGCGTCGAGTTCGGCGACGAGGAGGACGGCACCGAGTACCACTCGATCTACGACGATTTTTATTGGTTCACGCATTTCTCCGACATGGATTTCGTTTATGAACGCGCGTTGTCGCAAACCGCCGGCACCGCGATGCTGCGCTTGGCGGATGCGGATTTCGTTCCGGTCGATTACGCGCCGCAGGCCGAGGCCATCGCAAAATACGTCGACGAACTCGAAAAGCTGCTGAAGGACAAGCAAGTGGAGTTTACGGAGCGCAACCTCGAGCTCAAGGAGGGCGTTTTCGAAGCCATCAAGGACCCGCGCAAGCCGATCGGCCCTCCGCCCGCTGAAATCGTTCCGCCGTACATGAATTTTGCGCCATTGAAGAATTCCGTCGAGGCGTTGCGCAAGAGCGCCGACCGGTATTCAAGCGCGCTCGCGAGCCTACAGGCGTTGGGATCGCCAATGCTGAGCACCCCGGCCTTGGAATCGCTCAATGCCGATCTGCTGAGCGTGTCTCGGCTGTTCCTCAATCCGAAGGGACTGCCCGAGCGCCCATGGTTCAAGAATCAGGTCTACGCGCCGGGCGCATATACGGGGTATGGCGCCAAACCGATCGCCGCAGTGCGCGAATACATGGACCAGAAGAAGTGGAAGGAAGCCGAGGCGCAGGTACCGCAAGTTGCGCAGGTTCTCGCCAATGTCGCGGCGGGAATCGATAAAGCCGCCGCGGATCTGGAAAGCGGGTTGCCGAAGGCGCACTGAACGCGGCAGATCGGGTTTCAGTCGATGACCGCGTTCGGGTCGGGACTGGCGGCGGCGTGCGCCCTCGGCGGCCGAATGAGCAAGATCAATGGCATGACCATCAGGGTCAGCATGAGCATGAGCCAAAAATCGTCGATATAGCCGATCATCGTCGCCTGCGTCGTCACGGCGCCGTCGAGCGCCGCGACTCCGCTCGGGCGGCCCACGTCGTATGCCGCAGCAATTGCCGGATTCGACCAAGCCGGATTCAGCAAGCTCGCGCGCTCCACCAAGGAGGCATGCGCTATCTGCGTATTGCGGATCAGCATGGTCTGGACCAGCGAGATTCCCATGCTGCTGCCGATATTGCGGATCAAGCTATAGATCGCCGTGCCCTGCGCGCGCATCTCGGGAGCCAGCGTGGAGAACGTGGCGGCGCTCAGCGGCACGAATACCAAACCGACGCCGATGCCCTGAATCATGCCGGGCCAAATGATGTTGCCCTCGGTGAGATCCAACGAATATCCGCACATTTGCCACAGAGCGATCGCCGACAGACCAAATCCGACGAATAGCAGTAAGCGCAAATCGACCTTGCCCACGAGGCGACCGACGACCATCATCGCGATCATCGTGCCGATTCCCATCGGCGCCGTGACGAGGCCGGTCGTCGCGACCGGATATCCGAGTTGATTCTCCAGCAGCGTCGGAATCAGTGCGCGGGTAGCGTAGAGAACTCCGCCCACGATGAAGATGAACACCAGGCCCGTCGTATAGTTGCCGTTGCGCAGCAGCCGGTAATCGAAGAAAGATTTCTCGGCGGCCGTCAGCGCCGTATGCACAATGAAATACGTCGAGGCGACGACGATGATGATCGCCTCGATCCAGGTCTCGGTCGATCCGAACCAATCGTTCTGTTCGCCGCGGTCCAAGAACATTTGCAGCGCGCCGATCGCAAGACTCAACGAAGCAAAGCCGAACATGTCGAACTGCATGCGTCGCGTGCCCGGGACCTCGGGGATGTAGCGCCATATGCCATAGAGCGCGATGACGCCGATCGGGATATTGATGAAGAAGACCCAGCGCCAGTCATAGCTGTCGGTCAGCCAACCGCCGAGCGTGGGTCCGAGGATGGGACCCACCATGACGCCGACGCCCCAGATCGCCATCGCCTGACCCTGTTTCTCGCGCGGGTTGATTTCCATCAAGACGACTTGCGACAAGGGCACCAGTGCCGCCCCGAATACGCCCTGAAGCAAGCGCGCCCCGACGATTTCCGCGAGCGACGTCGATACGCCGCACAGCGCGGAGGCGAGAGTGAATCCCGCGACCGAGGCCACGAAAATGTTCTTCTGACCGAAGCGATCGCAGAGCCAGCCCGTCAAAGGCGTAGCGATGGCGGCCGCGACGATATAGGCGGTCAACACCCATGCAATCTGATCTTGGGACGCCGACATGCTGCCTTGCATGTGCGGTAGCGCGACATTGGCGATCGTGCCGTCGAGCGTCTGCATGACGGTCGCGAGCATGATCGAGACCGTGATCATGCGTCGATTGATCGGCGCGCTCATCTTGCGGCTTCGACGATGCTCTGAATTTGTTCGAGCAATTCCGTGGCCCCGCGCAGCTTGTCGACCGCTATGTGCGCGAGCAGCTCTTGCCGAAACGCCTCGGCCTCCGCCTTGACCTTCGCATACAGCCGATTTCCCGCCTCGGTCAGCACCACGCGCTTGACGCGCCGATCGATCGTCGAGGGTTCGCGAACGACGAGGCCGGCCTTGACGAGGCGATCGACCATCGACACCATCGTCGCGCCCTCGACGGCCAAACGATCCGCCAGCTCCGACTGGGACAGCGGCGCACCGGCCTTGGCAATGACCGCGATCGTCAGCCAGCTGGCCTGGCTTACACCGAGATATTTGATGCGCCGATCGAGCGCTTGTCGCCAAGCCCGCGCTGAATTATGCAATGCACCAGAAAAGCGCTCACCGAGCGAATTCATTTAATAAGGTCTCTAATAATTAGGATACGAGGCAAATATAGCATAAGTGCTCGTGCGGCGGCAGCCGTTGCGCGGTGGTTTTGTGCGGGCCGGCATTTGCCGGCGTTTAGCGTAGGGCTTCGCGGACCACGAGCTTTAGGCCCGACCAAACCTCCGTGACCGCGCAAACTCGCGAGCGTTTTCGCCAATCGTTCGCGCTTCGTTTCGAAGACATGTACGAGTGTCGTCGAGGCAGTGGCTGCCGAGACGAAGCGCACGTCCGCGGGCAGGGGTTCCAAGAGCGCGCGGTAGCCTGTCGGGGCGTTCATCGCGAGGACCTCGATTCCCGCCTTCAGCCCAAGTTTCTTGGCCAGAGACGTAGTGGAATAGCCGGCGATGTTCGAGGGTTTTTGCTCCATCGATCAGCTCACGTGGCGCGATAGGTTGCGGCGAACGATGCACGCAGCGCGCTAAGCCCCAGCAGGCCGCAGAGTCCGGCAACGAATAGGGCGCATGCCCCGGATCCGGCCGGCACCGCCGGTGCTTGGCCGAGCCTGAAAATCGCGAGCCAGGCGATGACTCCGACCGCGAGTTCCCAATCGTCGATGAACAAGGAACCGAGTTTTAGGAGCGCGCGTGCCGCAGCAGCCCCGAGCCCGGGCGAACGCGGCGCACTCTTGGCGTCGCGGACCTCATTCGACGCGCCGGCGCGTGCGTCGCCGGTGCCTGCGCTTTTCCCACCTGAGGGTCGCGCGCTCGCGAACACTCGGCGCGACAGCAGCGCGATGACGAGCGCGATTGCGCCGAAACCTAGGATCAGCGCGGGCACAGCCCAATCTCCGCCGGGCCAATCCAGCGGGATTCCCTCGCCAACCCAAAATGTACCAAGACCGCTCAGCAATGCGCCGACGCCGAATTTAAGCGTATTCTCGGGAACCCGCGCGAGCGGCCGATGCAATCCGATGCCTAGAGCGACGACCAGCAGCAATGCGCCAAGCGCGCCTGTCGTCGCCGGCCACCACGAGCCGTCGTGCGTCGCGATCGCAATGATGATGAACACGACCTCGATGCCTTCCAACAAGGTGATCTTGAACGAGGTCATGAAGGCCACGGCGTCCCGGCGCGTCCGAGCCGATCCCGAGTTCAGCTGCAATTGCTCCGAGGCTTTGCGAAAAGCGGAGTTCTCGTCGTGCAGTGGAATGACGCCTGCCGAACGCAGGATGGCTTTGCGCAACCAGCGCAGTCCGAACAGCAGCATCAATGCGCCGATGCCGAGTCGCAACGTGGCAATCGGCAACGACGCGATCGGCCGTCCGACGACGGCGATGATCACGGCCAACAATAGCAGCCCCGCGCCGACGCCGATGAGCGCAAAGCGCCAGCCGCGGATGCTGCCGACCGCGAGCACGACGCTCAGCGCCTCGACGCACTCGACGAGCGAGGCCAAGAATGAGGCCAGCAACGCTGGGCCGGCCTGAGTCCAGGCGATCAACGTGGCGCTCTCCTAGTGCACCTTGCGTTTGCGGCGCGCGAGAAAATATATCGGCACTCCCGTCAAAAGCAGCGCGCCGCCCCACGCGACGGCATCGGCGCCGGCGCCGATGATCGCCCACAAAGAAAACAGCGCTGCGAACACGCCCGCGGCCGAGAGAATACCCGTGCGCATGTGCGCCTTGCCCATCTGACCGGTCCAGGTCAAGCGCAGCAGCGCGAGGCTACAGAGCCCGTACATCACGAGGCAAGCGGTCGTTGACAGCAGAATCATGAACGTGAAGATGCTGACCATCGATTTCTGATAATTCATGAGGATCAGCAAGGTCACCAGCCCGCTGCTGAAGACCAGCGCAAAGGTCGGCGTCTGCCGCGCAGAATCCTGCGCGAACGCAGCAGGGAAAACGCCTCCCTTTGCCATGACGTTCGGCAGCTCCCCCTGCAGCAGGATCCAGCCGTTGAGCGCACCGAAGGCGCTGATCGCCGCAAATACCGCGAGCCATTTACCTGCGGCGGCGCCCCAGAAATTTTGCGCCACGTCGACGAACGGCGCATTCGACTGGGCGAGCGTGGCCGGCGGCACGAGCAAGATCACGCTGCTACAGGCGACGATGCAGATGAGCGCCGTGATCAACGTGCCGGCGAGCGTCGCCCTCGGAATCGTGCGGCTCGGGTCGCGGACTTTGCTCGCCGGGATCGTCGCTGACTCCAGCCCCAGCAGCGCCCATAGAGTCAGCGTTGCCGCAGCCGTCGTGCCGCTCACCGACAGCGGCACGACCGCCGCAGCCGCGACATGGTGCGCCCGTACCACCAACAATCCGAGCAGCGCGATGGCGAGCAGCGGCATGACTTTGAGCACGGTCGTGACGGTCTGCACCCAGCCGGAAGCCCTGATGCCGTACCAATTGACGAACGTCAACGCCCACAAGAAAAACAAGGTGACTGCCGCCGAGGCTCCCGGAACCGTCGCGATCCACGGCAATAATGGCGATAAGTAACTGACGGCTCCGGTCGCAATCGCCGCATTGCCGACCCAAATCGAGACCCAGTAGCCCCAAGCCACGATGAACGCGGTAAACGGTCCGAACGCCAACAGGGTATAGGCGTAGGGACCGCCCGCCTGCGGATGGGCGCGGCTCAGCTGCGAGAACACGAGCGCGAGCACCAGCGCGCCGATCGCGGTAAAGGCCCACGCCAGCAAGCTGTTGAGGCCGTACGGAGCGAGCGCCGACGGCAGCAAGAAGACGCCTGAGCCTATGGAATTGCCTACCACCAAGGCGACGCACATCCAAAAGCCCAGCAACGGCGGACGAGCGTTGACAGATGGCACCCGTAAGATCCTAATCGAGTTTTGCCTGCGAATCAAAGCCATGAAAAATGTGCACATCAAGACCGAATTGCCCGGCCCCAAGGCACGCGAATTGCTTGCCCGCGATGCCTTGGTGGTATCGCCTTCGTATCCGCGCGATTACCCGTTCGTGATGTCTCACGGTCGCGGCGCCGAGGTTTGGGACGTCGACGGCAATCGATTCTTGGATTTCGCGGCGGGTATCGCCGTCTGTAGTACCGGACATTCGCATCCCGCCGTGGTCCAGGCGATCAAAGATGCCGCCGACAAGTTTTTGCACATTTCTTCGGATTATTGGCATGAGGGACAAATACGCCTCGCCGAAAAAATCAACGAACTGGCGCCGATGAAGGAGCCGGTAATGAGCTTTTTCGCGCAGTCCGGGACCGAGAGCGTCGAGGCGGCGCTGAAACTCGCGCGCTACACATCGGGACGGCAGCGCTTCATCGGCTTTCTCGGCGGTTTCCACGGGCGAACCATGGGTTCGCTCGCGTTCACGTCGAGCAAATATACGCAGCAAAAGGGCTTCTTTCCGACGATGCCCGGCGTGACGCATATCCCCTATCCGAATCAATACCGGCCGCTGTTCGCGGGTGTGGATCAAGGCGAGGCGGTGCTGCGTTACCTCGAGGATGTGCTGTTCACGAGCAATGTGCCGGCAAACGAGGTCGCCGGCATACTCATCGAACCGATGCAGGGCGAGGGCGGCTATCTCGTTCCGCCCGACGGCTTTCTTGCGGGCCTGCGCACGCTGTGCGACCGGCATGGGATTCTGTTGATTTTCGACGAGGTGCAGTCCGGGATCGGCCGAACCGGAAAGATGTTCGCTTGCGAGCATTGGGACGTCGTGCCGGACATCATGACGCTCGCGAAGGGACTGGGCTCCGGTTTGCCGATCGGTATGGTCGTCGCCAAGCGCTCGATCATGCAGAGATGGACGCGCGGAGCTCACGGCAACACCTTCGGAGGCAATCCGCTGTGTTGCGCGGCGGCACTGGCGACGCTCGATTTGGTCGAGCGCGAGTACTGCGCGAACGCGGCCGCCGTGGGCGCGTATTTCATCGCGCAATTGGAGCGTTTGGCGGAAAAGTTTCAGGTGGTCGGCCAGGTGCGCGGCAAGGGCCTCATGATCGGCATGGAATTGGTCAAGGACCGTGCGACTCGTGTGCCCGCGAAAGCGCTCTGCGATGCGCTGATCACGCGTGCTTACCACAATGGCTTGATCCTGTTGTCCTGCGGGCAGAGTACGGTGCGTTTCATGCCGCCGCTGCTGATCGGCAAGGCCGACGTCGATGAAGCGCTCGGATTGCTCGAATCGAGCCTCGTCGAGGCCCTCGCCGGCGGCCACTCCCATTGATTGCATGCGGAAACGCAGGGCTGCGGCGATGAGGCGCGCGGCAATCTTCGCGCTCGCGCTGGCCGTGTTCGCGGGAGCTCAGGTTTCCACCCCGGCCCTCGCCGAAGAGAAGCGGCTCTACATCTACAACTGGGCCGACTTCATCGGCCGCAACACGATCGAAAAATTCGAGCGGCTCACGGGCATCAAGGTCGTTTACGACCTCTACGACGCGGAAGAGACCATGGAGGCGCGGCTCATGGCCGGCGAGTCCGGCTACGACATCGTCAGCGCGTCAACGAATTTTTTCGGCCGGGAAATCAAGGCCGGCGTATACATGCCGCTCGACAAGTCCAAAATTCCGAATTGGAAGAATCTGGATCCGCGGATACTGGCCATCCAGCGCGATTACGATCCCGGAAACGCGCATGCCGTGCCCTATCTGCACGCCATCAACGGATTTGCCTACAACGTCGACATGATCAAGGCGCGCATGGCGAACGCGCCGGTCGATAGCCTCGATATGATTTTCAATCCGCAGATCATCAGTAAGTTCGCGGACTGCGGCGTGACGTTTCTCGATTCGCCGGAGGACACGATCGAGCTGGCTCTGCAGTATTTGAAGCTGGATCCCAACACGACCCGGCCCGAGGATTTCAAGGCTGCCGAGCGGCTGCTGCTGACGGTGAGGCCCTATGTGCGCTCCTTCGACTCCACCGAATACATGAATGGGCTCGCGAATCGCGAGGTCTGCATCGCGATGTCGTGGTCGAGCGATTATGCGAACGCTCGCGCGCGTGCGCAGGCAGTCGGCATCAAGGTCAATCTGGCCTTCACCGTGCCGAAGGAGGGCGCCAACGAGACGTTTTCATCGCTGTTGATTCCCGAAGGGGCCCCCCACCCGCAAGCGGCGCACCTGTTTCTCAACTATATTCTGCAGCCGGAGGTGATCGCCGAAATCACCAACGAGATTTTTTATGGCAATGACAACGTGGCTGCGCGCCCATTCGTCGACCCGCGCATTCTCGCCGATGCCACGCTCTATCCGACTCCGGAGATCGAGGCCCGGCTGTACCGAACCGCGGAAATCACCGGATCGACCGAGCGGCTCCTCACGCGCACTTGGACGCGCATCAAGACGGCCAAATAGATGAAACGCATGGTCAGTTTCCGCCGGATGCAGGACGGCACTCGCGAGGATTACGAGTTTCTGGATCGAGTCGAGCGCGATTACGCGAAGCATCTGCCGGACAGAATTCTTGCCGCGCTCGGCAAGCTCGATCACTCGCTCGAGGGCTATCCGGTCAGCCGTTTGGCGCATTGCCTGCAGGCGGCCACGCGCGCGATGAGGGATGGGGCGGACGACGAACTGGTCGTGGCCGCCCTCGTGCACGACATCGGCGACGAACTCGCGCCCTACAATCACCAGGAAATCGCCGCTGCAATCTTGCGTCCCTATGTGCGCCCCGAGGTTACTTGGATCGTCGAGCAACACGGGCTGTTTCAGAATTATTATTATGTGCATCACCTGGGCGGAGATCGCAACGCCCGCGACCGGTTTCTGGATCATCCTTGGTACCAAGCGTGCAAGGATTTCTGCGCCAATTGGGATCAATGCTCGTTCGACCCCGACTATCCGACCGAACCGATGCAGACGTTCGAGCCCCTGGTGCGCCGAATCTTCACGCGTGCCGCTCACGACCCGCGCTACCTGAAGGCCGGTTCCTAGGTTTCGGCCATTTGCGCCTCGATCCGGCGTTGCCGGTCGCTACGGCGCATCAAGTAGCCCGCAAGTACCACGCAGACTCCGACCGCGCAGATGATCACGCTCGCGAGTGCGTTGACGTCGGGTGTTACGCCGAGCTTGACCTTCGAGAAGATCACCATCGGCAGCGTGCTCGCGCCGGGACCCGACACGAAGCTCGAGATCACGAGATCGTCGAGCGAGAGCGTGAGGCTGAGCAGCCAGCCCGACGCCAACGCGGGCGCGATCCCGGGCAAGGTCGTGTCGATGAAGGCGCGCACCGGACCCGATCCTAAATCCATCGCGGCTTCCTCGAGGGATCGATCCGCCGTCTGCAGGCGCGAGCGGACCGTGATCGTGACGTAGGCCGTGCAAAAGGCGATGTGCGCAATGACGATCGTCGTGAAGCCCCTATGCGGCCACGCAAGCAGATGCAGCATCGAGATGAACAACAACAGCTGCGTGATGCCGGTAATGATCTCGGGCATTACGAGCGGCGCGTTGACCATTCCGGTGAGCAGCAGCCGGCCCGGGAAATCCTTGAAGCGCACCAGGGAAATCGCGGCAAGCGTGCCCAGCAGCACGGAGCCGGTGGAGACGACGAAGCCGATCCGCAAGGATAGCCACGCGGCATTGAGAATTTCATCGTTGTGCAAAAGTTGGGCGTACCAGGTCGTCGAGAAGCCGCCCCAGATGCTGACGAGAGACGATGCATTGAACGAGTAGGCGATCAGCACGAAAATCGGAATGTAGAGGATCGCGATTCCCAGGAACAGAACCGACATCAACGGCCATGGTGCGCGCTCTTGCATCGTCAGGCCTCGATCTGTTTGGTGCTGTAATGCTGGTAAACCGCGATGGGACCCACGAGCAGCACGAGAAACACGATGGCGACGGCGGAAGCGACCGGCCAGTCGCGATTGCCGAAGAATTCGTCCCACAGCACGCGACCGATCATGAGATTGTCCGGTCCCCCGAGCAGCGTCGGAATGACGAACTCGCCGATCGCTGGAATGAAGACGAGCATGGAGCCGGCGATCACGCCCGGCATCGAGAGCGGCAGCGTGACGTCGATGAACGCCCGCCACGGTGGACTTCCCAAATCCGAGGCAGCCTCGAGCAGGGACCGGTCGAGCTTCTCCAATGTCGCGAACAACGGCAGAACCATGAACGGCAGGTACGAATAAATGATCCCAAGGTAGACCGCCGTGGTCGTGCGCATGATCTGCAGCGGCTGATGAATGATGCCCAGCCAGAGCAAGCTGGAATTGAGCAGGCCGGTTTCGCGAATGATGCCCTCCAAGGCATAGACTCGCAGCAGAAACGATGTCCAAAACGGTAGAATGATGATGAGCAGCAGAATGCCTTGTGTGCTCTTGGAGGTGCGCGCAATGGCGTAAGCCATCGGATACCCTAGCGCGAGACAAATCAGCGTCGAGAAGAATGCGGTTTTCAAGGAATAGAGATAGGCAAGACCATAGACCTGGTCGGCGAATAAATACTTGAAATTACCGAGATTCAGCGTGAGGTTGATGTGCGAGCCGTCGCTCATGGATAGAATATCGGAGTACGGGGGCACGTGCAGCGCGGTATCGGCGAGGCTGATTCGCAATGCGTAGGCGAACGGAATGAGAAAAAAGACCAACAGATACAGTAGGGGCGGAAGAATAATGAACCACTTGCCGTGTTTCTTGAGCCAATTGCTGCGTTCGCTCATCGGGTCTTCTTTCCTAGGGTGAGGCGATCCACGAAAAAATCGCCCGCATCAGCGCCTGCGCCGCGAGCGCGCTCGTCGAACAGCCGCCAGCGTCAGCGCCTGATAGAGGCCTGCATTTCGGCTCTGCATCTGTATGGACCGTCGCGGACCACCGTGGAAAAAGTCGTGGCATTCGCAAAGATGTCACCCGGTATCGTCAGATTCTATTTCGACTCCAAAGCCGCGATGTTGGTCGCGTCGCTGCAATATCTTGCGGCCGAGTTCGAGGAACGCTTGTTGGTGCCCGTCGCCCGCCTCGAGGATCGTCCGGTCGCCGCGCTGGAATTGATGGTCGACCTGTATCTCGATCCCGATCTGGCCAGCCCGCGCAAAGTCTCCGTCTGGTACGCCTTTTGGGGCGAGGCCAGCTCCCGTCAGGAATACTACGACATTTGCGGCAAGAAGGACGAGCGCTTTGCCGCGCTGGTTCGAAATCTCGTGGAGCGCTTGATCCTCGAGACGCGACAGGCGCAGCTCGATCCGGACGCCATTGCGCTTGGGCTCATCGGGGTGCTGGAAATTCTCTGGCAGGGCTTTGCATTTCAAACCGAGACGACGATCGATCGCGCGGCTGCGAAACATCGCTGCATGGCCTATCTGCGCTCGATTTTCCCCGGCGAATTCTCGCCGGGTCGAGTAATCCGGGATGCGGGTACCGACGCTCTCGCGCATGATCGGCACCTGCCTCGCTGGAGCTACGACGATGCCGGCTTGGCGGCGAGCGAACGCTCGGATCTGTTCAACGGAACGTGGCAATTCGTGGGTCATCGCCAGCAGCTCGCGCACAGCGGCGACTTTCTCGCCGTGGATATCGGCACGGAGCGGATTTTGCTGGTGCGGGACGAGGCGGGCGTGGTCCGCGCCTTGCGCGATAGCTGTCCCGAGGTGCCGCACCGCCTGTCATTGGCCAACCAAGGCCGCTTGGTAAATGGCCTGGAATGCCGTACCCACGGATTGGAGTTTGCGCTCGACGGATCGTGCCGCGTGCGCGGGGCCGGCGCCGATTTGGGCGTCATGGACTTGGATTTCCTTGGGGATTTGATGTTCGTGCGCATGAGCGGCGCCTCGATGAGCGCGCCTTCGAGCACGCTGCGATTCGACGGCCGGGAGATTTTCCCGACGCGGCCGCTCGCGCCGCAGATCGAGATCGTCGTGGCGGCCGACTGGAAGATCGTCGTCGAACAATGGTTGGGTAACGCGCTGCCGGAAGACTTGCCGGACGCGCCGCACGAGGCGTCGAGCGCGCGGTCGGACGCGCTCTGGGACCAGCCGCGCCTCGCCGACAAGGATCCATCGCAAGTCATCGACTGGTCGGCCGTGCTGGTGCGCGAACCGCAGGCGTGGTCGGCCGCCCGCTATCGGCGCATGGCCGCGCAGTTCGGCGCGGGTGGTGGGGGCGATTATCGATGGCGGCGGTTGTTTCTGCCGCCGAATCAACTGATCGAGGCGCGGCCCGACGGCCTCTCGATACTGCAAGCCCTGCCCATCGCACCGGGCCAAGCGCGCGTCCGCCGTTTCGAATACACCGTTGTCGACTCGGCGCGCGCCGCGCGTGCCTTGAACTACCTCGCCCTGCGATTGACCCCGGCGCTGCGGCTGGAATCGCTGGCCCAAGCCGAATCCGTGCAGCAAGGCATCGTTGCATTCGGGTACGCGCCCGCGGGTCATACCCGGCCCGCGCGAGCGCAAGCCGCGTTCCGAGCCTGGCTGCGCCAGCGCATCCCGGCATTACGCCGCGATCGAGGGCCGACCGCTTGGTCATAATTCACTATACTTGCGAGGCTAGCCGGTCGATGCCGGCCGGCATGCGGCGATATTTTATGGAGTAACGCGTATGAGTTTACTTACCCTGAGCACGAGCGATTGGCATGAGCGGGCGGCTAAGCTTCGCTATGAGACGCGGCATTTTATCGACGGCAAATATGTCGATTCCGTCGGCGGAGGACGCCTCACGGTCGTCAATCCGGCGACCGGCAAAGCGCTCTGCGAGGTCAGCGCCGGCGCCGCCGCGGACGTCGATCTTGCGGTTGCCGCGGCGAAACGCAGTTTTGCGGCACGCGTATGGAGGGGCAAGGCGCCGCGCGAACGGGCCGCGGTACTCCAGAATTTTGCGCGCATCATCGAGCAGAACACGGAGCGTTTCGCCTTGCTCGATACGCTCTGCATGGGCAAGCCGATCCGCGACATGGTCTCGATCGACGTCCCGGCGGCAGCGCTGAATTTCACCTATTTTGCCGAACTCATCGACAAGATCGACGGTGCGGTGACCGCGACCGCGGCCGACGCGTTTCACTATATTTTGCGCGAGCCGCTCGGCGTCGTGGGCTGCATCGTGCCGTGGAATTATCCATTGTTGATGGCCGCTTGGAAGGTCGCGCCGGCGCTCGCCGCCGGTAACTCGGTGGTTCTGAAGCCCGCCGAGCAGTCGCCGCTCTCGGGCCCGTTGATGGCCCAGTTATTCGTCGAGGCGGGCGGACCGCCCGGCGTATTCAACGTCGTCGGCGGCTTGGGCGAACTCGTCGGCGCGCCGCTAGCGCTGCATAACGATGTGGCCAAGATCGCTTTCACCGGATCGACCGAGATCGGCAAACAAATGCTGATTTATGCCGGACAATCGAACATGAAGCGCGTTAGCTTGGAATGCGGCGGCAAATCTCCGCAGATTTTTCTGGCGGATTTGCCGGATCTCGATGTGGCCGTCACCTATGCGATCAACGGCATTTACGGCAACATGGGCGAGGTCTGCAACGCGGGCTCGCGCTTATTGATCGATAAGCCGATCGCCGAGGAATTCCTCGCGCGCTTCATCGAACGCGGCAGGTCCGCCTACCGTGCCGGCGATCCGCTCGATCCGGCGACCAATCTTGGTCCTCTCGTCACCGCTTCGCACCGCGCCCGCGTCATGAACTACATCGGCCGTGGCAAATCGGACGGTGCGAAGCTGGAATTCGGTGGAACGGCACCCGACATGCCCGGCGCGTTCGTCAATCCGACGCTGTTCTCGGGCGTCAATAACCAAATGACGATCGCTCGAGAGGAGATCTTCGGACCGGTCGCTGCGGCGATCCAGATCAACGGCCTCGAGGAGGGTCTGGCGATCGCGAACGATTCGATCTATGGCCTCGCGGCCTCGGTGTGGACGCGTGATCTGACCGTGGCGCACAAGGCCGTGCGCGATTTGGAAGCCGGCGTCATCTGGGTCAATTGTTTTGATCATGGCGACATGACCCAACCGTTTGGCGGTTATAAGCAGTCGGGATTCGGACGCGACAAATGCGTGGAGAGCCTGCTCTCCTATACGCAAACGAAGTCGGCTTGGATCCATCTCGGGTAGCTCGGCCGTCGCGGCGGCGAATGGGTCGAGGCAACCGGCGTGCATTAGCGGCCGGGATGCTGAGCTTGTCGTTGGCGACGGTTTGCGCGGCGCAGACGCCGCCGCTGCCCGCGCTGCCCGCGCAGGACGCGGAGCCCACGCTACCCGCAGAGCCGGCGCAGCCCGCAGAGCCAGCGCCGGCCGCAGGGCCCACGCCGCCCGCAGAGCCAGCGCCGACCGCGCAGCCCGTGCCGACGGATGTGACGGTCGGTCGCTTCACGGTCGAGGACGCGGACCCCAAATTCGCTGCCGCCACCGACCGCATTCTCTCGAAGCTGCGCGATCACCCGGTCGCGCCGGAGACCATCCGGGCGGCGGCCGCTGAAATCCAGCGGATTTACGTCGATCACGGCCGCTTCCTGACGCTGGTCAGCGTGCCATCGCAGGATGTTGCGGCGGGCGGCGATCTCCGGCTGCGAGTGATTCATCGCGCGATCCGCAGCGTCGACGTGACGGGTATTCCGAAGCAATATCGTGCCCGCGTGCTCGCGTTCGTCGCGCCGCTCGTGGGCCGCGCGTCACTGACACGCGCGCAATTCGAACGCGCGGTGTTGATCGCGGGCACGCTTCCGGCGCTCAATCTCAAATCCACGCTGCAGGAGGGGGCGACCGATGATGCCGTCATTCTGGTGTTGAAGGGCGGCTATCGGGCGTTCACGAGTCTGTTCAGCGTCGACAACGCTTACCCGGCGTCCGTGGGCCGTACCTCGGCAACGCTCGTCAGCGCATACAACCCGGGCGCGCGATTCGTCGATGAGGTCTCCCTGGCGTTGAGCACGGCGGCCGACGCCGACGGCCTCAGCTCGCGCTCGCCGCGACGGTTGCTGGAGGCGGCGGCGCGTTTGCCCGTCGGCATCGGCGGCGGTGAAATCGATGTTCGCTATACCTGGTCGGCGATCAACCCCACGTCGATACCCGAGTCCGACGCGGACATCGGCTTGCTCGATACCGCCAGCACCTACAAGCGGGCCGCCCTGCGCGCAACCTATCCCTTCATCAAGAGTGTCGGCACAAGCTTGGTTGGCGCCGCCGGCTTCGATGCGACTTCGCTGATCCAAACCGCGAATCCCTACGGCAGCTCGCTGTTCAAGGATCAGCTGCGGGTGCTGCGTCTCGGGCTTGCGCTCGAGCGTTTCTTCAATCCCGCGACGCAGGCGTCCCTCGGCGTCGACCTGTCCGAAGGGCTCAACGGACTCGGCAGCCGCAGCCCGGCCGATGCGACTGCAGATGCACCGCTATCGCAGGCCGGGGCGTCGAACACGTTCACGAAATGGGAGGCGCACGCAATGCTGCACCGGGCGCTGGCGGCGAAGCTGGCGGCCGAACTGCAGCTGCGGGCGCAATACGTGGCGACGCATCCGCTGCTGCTGACCGAGAAATTTACGCTGGGAGGACCCACGGATTTGTCGGCTTATGACTACGCCAACTTCAGCGGGGATCGAGGCTGGGTCGGCCGCGCCGAACTGCAGCACACGATCAAGTGGAATCACGGTTCGACGACGAACGCAGCGCAGACCTACTTGTTCGCGGCGCGCGGCGAGGTCGTGAATCTCGGGGCCATTGCGCCGGAACCACGCACCGAAATTGGTGCGGCGGCCGGGCTCGGATTGCGCGACTCGTTGGGCCGCACAGGGGCGTCGCTGGGGCCCGTGGAGGTGTCGGGCGAGCTCGCACGGCAAATCAATCCTTCGTCGATACCGGGTCCCGAGCATTGGCGCGTGAACTTCGCGGTGTACGTGCACTTCTGAGTGCCGCGTCGCCATGCGCGCGGCATGCGCCGAGAGGCTGCGACGATCAATCGCGCGTGGCGACGCTAGGCAAAGTGTGCCGGTGCAGTGGGTAATTTCACTTCCGGGATACGCGCACGCAGCATGTCGTGGAATTCGAGCATCCAACGCTCGAGCTTCGAGAGCGGTCCGGCTTGATAGCTGCTCGAGGCGAGTCCACGTTGCACGCGTTCGCATAGCCAGCGATCTTCGTTATTGACCTGCGTGTTGATGCGGTTGCTGAGGAAGCGCAAGGCCCGCATCTCGGGGCGCGCGTCGGGCAGCCCGAACAAACCGCTGCGTACCACGCACTTGCCGGGGCCCATCGGCAGGACTTGAAAGAAGTCCATTTGATCCGGAAACACATCGATCCCGAGGTTCGGCAAGGCGCTGTAGAAGCGCCAGGCGCGGCGCTGTTTATCCGGCAAATGCGTCGCGATCTTGGGCGCGAGGCGCTGATACATGCGCTCCGACCACTTCGAGGATTCCTGTTCGCGCAGCCAACTGATGCCGCGCGCCACCGACGCGACAGCCGATTGATCCTCGTAGTCCGGTGTGAACATGCGATTGAGGCCCGGATGGCCGATCGGCACGTGATAGGACTCGAGGTAATTATCGATCGCGATCTTCCAATCGACGTTCCAGGTGTCATAGGAAATGGGTCCCAGCGGCACCATCTCTGCGATCGCGGTATTCCGATAACTCGTTGGCCAGCGATCCCCAAACTTGGGACACCGGCGGCGGATCGCCGCGCAGCGCGACGAACACGAATCCAAACGCGACGTCGATACGCACGGTCTTCAAGCTAAAATCATTGCGATCCAGCCCTGGAAAACTCTCGCGCATCGGCACGCCGAGCAATGAGCCGTCCTGCCGGTAGCTCCAGCCGTGGTAAGGGCAGGTAATCGGACCCGGGCAGTTGCCGGAGGCGTCGAGAAGGCGCGAACCGCGATGGCGGCAAACGTTGTGAAACCCGCGTATCTCGCCTTCCCGGTCGCGCAGCACTACAACGCTCTCGGAACCCATGTCGAAGGTCACATAATCGCCGGACTTTGGGATTGAGTTGATGTGGCAGACGATCTGCCAGCTCGGCATCAAGACGCGCTCGAACTCGAGCCGATTGAGCTCCGCATGGTTGTAGACCCAAGCGGGCATGGCGCGCGGCAAGGGGGCGTGCTGGGTCGTTTCGGCGGTTGCGAGGGCTACGCTGGACATGTGGAGCTACTCCCCCAATTTTATATAGTCGTTTAATATAATCTCAAGGCGCGCTGCTTGGCAAGCCCGAGCACTGCATCAATCCCCGCAAGAATCGTCAAATGGCTTGGTTTTACCTACGAAGATGCAGCGCCAACGTGGCTCGCAATGCATGGCGAGGCGGCCCGGCGGGCCGCTCTCGGCGTCCCCAGAGGCCGCTGTTCGCAGTGAATTTATATGATCATATAATATTTCTGGACCTTCGGTGCGGGCAATGTTAGGGTCGCACGGTGCCAGGCCGCCGGGGCCACAGGCTCGCCGCTGCGCGATGCCGCAACATTTTAAGATCAAACCATTTGCGGGGGATGTCATGGCCAGAAACCTGACGAAAAGCAACGCGCATTTTCAGCGTGCCGTCAAACGCCTACCGTTGGGCGTCGCATCGAATTTTCGCTATTGGGGCGATGATCGCACCATTTACGTCAAGCAAGGCCGCGGCGCGCGCATCGTCGATCTCGACGATAACGAGTACGTCGATTACCGCATGGGTTACGGCCCCGGGATCCTCGGCTACGCGGATCCGCGCGTCGATCAAGCCGCGCGCGTCGGTATGGAGGTCGGCGGTGTGTTCGCGCTGTCCACCGAGCGTGAATTATCGGTCGCCGAGCGCATATCGAAAATGGTGCCGGCCGCCGAACTCGTGCGCTTCTCGAACTCAGGTACGGAGGCGGTCATGGCGGGCCTGCGCTTGGCGCGTGCCTATACCGGCAAGGACGACTACGTCATCCTCGAGGGCAGCTACCACGGGCTGTTCGACGCGGCAATGTGGTTCACGCCCATGGACAAATGGTCGCAAGTCGGGGAGCCCGAAGTGCGCCCTTATAGCGAAGGCATACCGGTCTCTTCACGCAGTTTCGCGCATTTCGTGCAAGCCAACGACGCGAACCAGCTCGAGGACGTGTTCAAGCGCAATGCGGGTCGCATTGCTTGCCTGCTGATCGAGCCGATCATGGGTAATTGTCTCGGCATCGCGGCCGAACCCGAGTATCTGCGCGTGGCGCGATCCTTGTGCGACCAATACGGCGTCGTGCTGCTGATCGACGAGGTAAAGACCGGCTTTCGCGTCGCCCGCGGCGGCGTGCAGGAACTCTATGGCGTGCATGCGGATTTGTGCACTTTCGCCAAAGCCCTCGGCAACGGCTATCCGATCTCGGTGCTCGCGGGCCGGGAACACATCATGCGCAAGATCGGCAAGGGCGTCGCGCACGGCGGCACCTACACCGCGCACTCGGTATCGCTCGCCGCGGCGGAAAAGACGCTGGAAATCCTCGATGAGACCGACGCGCTCGAGCGCATTGCGGGCTATGGGTCCCGCCTGCGGCTGGGCATGCGCGCCGTCCTCAGCGCGCGCGGCATCGCGCACAGTTTCGTCGGCCACCCGTCGATGAGCGGCCTGTATTTCGCGCACGAGCCGCCGCGCAATTATCGGGCATGGAAGAGCAGCGATTATTCGTTTTACGACGCAATGGCCCAGGTTCTGCACGACGAGGGCGTGCTGTGCGAGCCGGATTCGCGAGAACCCTGGTTCATATCCGCGGCGCACGACGACGCCTGCCTCGCCGACACGCTCTCGGCGTTCGAGTTCGCCGTCGATGCGACCTTGCAGGCGGGCAAGGCGACGCAAAAAGTTCCGGCCTGAGCGCGGCGTCGGTGGCGCACGCTAAGGATCTCGATGCGATCATCGTCGGTGCGGGCCACAATGGCCTGGTCGCCGCCTGTTATCTTGCGCGCGCGGGTCTCAAGGTGCTGGTGCTCGAGCGCCAGCCATACATCGGCGGCGCGGCCGTGAGCCGCCGGCTGTACAAGGATTTCACCTACTCGAATTGCTCTTACGTCTGTAGCCTGCTGCGTCCGGAAATCATCCGCACGCTCGAGTTGCCGAAATTCGGTTTGCAGGTCATTCCATATGAGGGCGGCTGCACGATGATGCGGGACGGCGGGCACCTGGCGCTCTACGACAACCACGATGCGCTGCGCCGCGAGATCGCCCGGCATTCCAAGCGAGACGCCGAAGCCTACGAGCGCTATTCGCGCGACGTCATGCGCCAGTGCAAATTCATCAAGCCGATGCTGATGCGCGAACCGCCCGACCCGACCTCGTTCAAACCGCGCGACATCAAGGAGCTGCTATACCTGGGCCGGCGATTCCATGGCCTCGGCGAGGAACGCATGTACGATACGCTGCGCTTCTGGACGATGAGCGCGGCGGACTTTCTCGACGAATACTTCGAGAGCGAAATCGTCAAGGCGCATTTCGCGGGCAGCTCGATCATTGGTACTGCGCTAGGCCCGCGCTCTCCCGGAACCGCGTATGTGCTCTTGCATCATTACATGGGCGACATCGACGACACGGTCGGCGCCTGGGGTTTTGCGCGCGGCGGCATGGGTGCGATCAGCAATGCGCTGGGCGCGTCGTTTCAGGCGAGCGGCGGCCTGTTGCGCAGCGCCGCGCCGGTTGCGCAAATCCAAGTACGGGGCGGCCGCGCGTGCGGCGTCGTACTCGAGGACGGGGAGCAGATCGCGGCGCCGCTCGTCATTTCAAATCTCGATGTCCGGCGGACCTATCTCGAGACCATGGACGCAAAAGACTTGCCGGATGATTTCCTGCGCCAGGTACGCAACTTCAAGATTCGCGGCTCCTCTGGAAAATTGAATATCGCGCTCGACGGGCTGCCGCGCTTTCCGGCGATCCCGGATGGCGCGCCGTGTACGCGCGGCGACATGCACGTGACCGACACGATCGAAATGATGGAGCGTGCCTACGACGATTGGAAGGACGGCCGGTGGTCGCGCGCGCCCTATATCGACATGTTGATACCCTCGCAGATCGATCCGTCGATGGTGCCCGACGGCAAGCATTACATGTCGGTCTTCGTCCAATATTGCCCCTATGAACTGGCGGACGGCGAATGGACCGCCGCGAAGCGGCAGGCCTTTGGCGACACCGTGATCAACACGATCGCGCGGCACAGTCCGAATTTCAAAGATCTGATTCTGCATGCAGAAATTCGTACGCCCTGGGACATCGAGAACGAAGTCGGCCTGACCGAGGGAAATATCTTCCAAGGCGAACTCACGATGGATCAGCTGTTGTTCAACCGGCCCATTCCGGGCTATGCGCAGTATCGCGGGCCGGTCCGCGGCGTCTATATGTGCGGGTCGAGTACGCACCCCGGCGGCGGGGTCATGGGCGCGCCCGGCGCGAATGCGGCGCGCGCCGTGCTGCGTGACTTGGGCAGGGCGCAATGACCAAGGCGGGCGAGAATCCGGGCGCCGGCTACGATGTCGTCGTGATCGGCGGCGGACACAATGGCCTCGTTTGTGCGAACTATCTGGCGCGCGGCGGCCGCTCGGTGCTCCTGCTCGAGGCCAATGCGCGGCTCGGCGGCGCGGCCGTGACGCGCGAATTCGCGCCCGGCTACCAGGTTTCCGCGGGCGCCCATTTGCTGCATTTGATGCCCAGCGAGATGATCGGCGCACTGAAGCTCGAGTCGCATGGACTCGCTTGGGCCGGGACCCATCTGCCGACCACGGCGCTGATCGACGGAAGCGAACCGCTCGCGATCGCCGCGCAGCTCGCGGGCGGGGCCACCGCCGCGGATGGGGCGGCCTATGCGCTCTATACCGCGCGCATGCGCCGCTATGCGGCAGCTCTCGCGCCGATGTTCGCGAGCGTGCCGCCGCGGCTCGGCACCATCGCATGGTCCGATCGCCTCGCGCTGCTGCGGCTCGGTTGGCAAATCCGCCGCCTCGGCCGCACCGACATGCGCGAATTGCTGCGCATCGGCGGCATGAACGTTTACGATTTGCTCGAGGAGAATTTTCAATCGCCGCAGCTCAAGGGCGCGCTCGCCTTCGATGCGGTATTGGGGACGAATTTCGGGCCGCGGTCGCCGGGCACGGTGCTGACATTGCTGTATCGGCTCGCGGCCGAGTCCGCGGCGGGCGCTGCGGCGCTCGCCCAACCGCGCGGCGGCCTCGGCGGCTTGTGCGAGGCGCTCGCGAAGGCGGCGATTGCAGCCGGCGCGACACTGCGCACGTCGTCCCCGGTGGCACGAATTCTGGTCGTAGCGGATCGCGCGAGCGGCGTCGTGCTCGAGTCCGGCGAGCAAATCCGCGCGCGCACGGTGATTTCCAGCGCGGACCCGAAAACCACGCTGTTGAAGCTGCTCGGTGCCCGGCACCTGGATACCGGTTTCGTGCGCCGGGTCAGCCATATCCGCACGCGTGGCCTCGCCGCGAAGCTGCATTTGGCGTTGAGCCGCGCGCCGCAATTCACCGGTTTGAGCGCGCAGCAATTGGCGGGTCGGCTGTTGATCGCGCCGTCGATGCAGTACATCGAGCATGCTTACAATCACGCGAAATACGGCGAGTTTTCCGAGCAGCCGGTCATGGAAATCACGGTGCCCACGATCGGCGATTCGTCGCTCGCTCCGGCGGGTCACCACGTGCTCTCGGCGATCGTCCAATATGCGCCGTACGCGGTGAAAGCCGGCTGGGATGCAGCTCGGCCGCAATTCACGGAACGCGCGATCGCCATGCTGGAGCGGTACGCGCCGGGAATAAGAGAGTCCATCGTCGGCGCCGAGTTGCTGACGCCGGCCGATATGGAGCGAGAATTTCGCATCGACGGCGGACACTGGCACCATGGCGAGCTAGCGTTCGATCAGTTCTTGATGGTCCGTCCGGTTCCGGGTGCCGCGCAGCACCGTGCGCCGCTCGCGGGTCTTTATTTATGCGGGGCCGGCTGCCACCCGGGCGGCGGCGTCATGGGGATCGCGGGCCGCAATGCCGCTCAGCAGGTTTTGAAACAGGTGACTTGACATGCCGACGCCCGAATCGCTCGCGCCCCACTTCAAGCAACCATTGCTGAAGACGCCGTTTCACGATCGTGCGCGGGCGCTTACGCAAGCCGAGAGCTTCATTCCGTGGGCGGGTTATACGACGGTGGACGTCTTCACGACCGCCGAGCAGGAATACTTTGCGATCCGCAACGCGACGAGTTTGTACGACTTGACGCCGATGGTGAAGTACCGGATTGCGGGACCGGATGCGGTTGCCTATTTGAACCGCCTCGTGACGCGCGATATCGCCAAGCTTGGCCCCAACCGTGTGGCCTACTGCGTCTGGTGCAACGATAACGGCCATCTGATCGACGACGGCACCGTGTTTCGACTCGGCGAGAGCGAGTACCGGCTGTGCACGGCCGAGCGGCAGATCAATTGGCTGCTGGACTCGGCGATCGGTTTCGACGTCACAATCGAGGAAGTGACGGCACAGATCGCTTCGCTCGCCGTACAGGGACCCACTTCTTGCGCGGTCCTCAAGGCCGCGGGGCTGCAAGGAGTCGAGAAACTCAAGCCCTTCGATATCGGCAATTTTCAGCTCGCCGCGCTGCCCGTGATGGTCTCTCGCACCGGCTTTACCGGCGATTTGGGCTACGAACTGTGGATGGATCCGGCGGCGGCCGAAGCGGTATGGGACGCCTTGATGCTGGCGGGGCGCTCGCGCGGGGTTCGAGCGATCGGCTCGCAAGCCCTCAACATCGCTCGCATCGAGGCAGGATTCATCAGCCCACATGTCGATTTCATCTCCGCGGAACAAACGATACGCACGGGCCGTGACCGTTCACCGCTGGAACTCGGCCTCGGCTGGCTGCTTAACTTCGATAAGGGCCATTTCACGGGCCGCCGCGCGTTGCTGGCAGAGCGGCAGGCCGGACCGCGGCGCCAGTTAGTGGGTCTCGACATCGCCGGCAACAAACCGGCGCATAATGCGCTCGTGTACACGGAACGCTCCGGCAAGCAGGAAATCGGCAACGTGACTTCCGCGGTGTGGTCGCCGACTTGCAAGCGCAACATCGCTCTTGCTATGGTCGCCTGTCCGCACTTCGCGCTGGGATCGACCGTCTGGGTGGAAATCTACTTGAATCGCGAACTTGTCTGGGAGCGGCGCATGTCGCGCGCGCAGGTCGTCGAGCGCGCATTCTTTGCGCCTGCGCGTCGCTCGGCGACCCCGCCGGCCGATTTTTAGGCGGATGATTTCCGCGCAGCAAAAGAATACCGCGGATAAGCCCTGGCTGGATCCGGACGCCAAACCGCAAATCGTCATCGAGAACATCAACAAGACGTTCGGCGCCTTTACCGCGGTCGATAACGTCAATTTGCGCATTTACAAGGGCGAGATGTTCGCGCTCGTGGGCGCTTCCGGATGTGGAAAAACGACGCTGCTGCGCATGCTGGCGGGATTCGCCGAGCCGAGCGGCGGACGCATCATGATCGAAGATGCCGACATGACGAAGGTTCCGCCGCACGAGCGTCCGGTCAATATGATGTTTCAGTCCTATGCGCTGTTTCCGCACATGAGCGTCGAGCAGAACGTGGGTTACGGGCTCCGCCGCATGGCACTGGACGGCGCGGCCAGAACCAAGCGCGTGCAGGACGCTTTGGAGATGGTCCAATTGGGGCAACTCGCGAAGCGCAAGCCGCACCAGCTATCCGGGGGCCAGCGCCAGCGAGTCGCGCTTGCGCGCGCGCTGATTCGCCGGCCGAAAGTGCTGCTGCTCGATGAACCCTTGAGCGCGCTCGATAAGAAGCTGCGCGAACAGACCCAGTTCGAACTCATGAACATTCAATATCAGGTCGGAATCACGTTCGTGTTCGTAACCCATGACCAGGACGAAGCGATGGCGCTGTCCACGCGCATAGCGGTCATGAACCGCGGCCAAGTCGTTCAGGTCGGCACGCCCTCGGAAATCTACGAATTTCCGCGGAGCCGCTTCGTTGCCGACTTCGTCGGCACGACGAACTTGTTCGAAGGAACGATCGAATGTGCGGAGCCGGGACTCATTACCGTGCGCTGCCCCGAGACCGGCTGCGATTTGTTCGTCGACGACATCGGCCGTTTTGGTCAAGGACAGCGCGTCTGGCTCGCGCTGCGTCCGGAGAAGATCCGTCTGACCAAAGACCCGGTGTCCGGCGGCCGTACCAATCAGCTCAAGGGCATGGTCTGGGAACTCGGCTACCTCGGAAATCGATCGACGTATCGCATCAAGACCGAATCGGGCAAGATCGTGACCGTGTTTGCGCAAAACGACCGCCGCACGTCGGAATGGTCGATCGATTGGAGCGATGAGGTGTATTTGACCTGGACTGCCAACTCGGCCGTGCTATTGCAACAATGATTTGATGAACGCAAGCCCTATTCTCGGAGGACCAATCGCATGCTGCGTCGCTTCAGCCGATTCCGAGTTGTAACCGCGGCGGTGTTTCTCTTGCTGTCGGCCGCCGCCGCGACCGCAGTCGCCGCCGCGACCGCAGCGTCCGCCGCGAGCACGCGCACGGTGGTGCTGATCGTGACCGATGGTTTGCGCTGGCAGGAGGTCTTTACCGGGGCCGACCCGACCTTGCTCAATGAAAAAGACGGCGGCATCTGGGTCTCGGAAGAGGATCTGCGCAAACGCTATTGGAGCGACGATGTCACGGCGCGCCGCGAGCTGCTGTTTCCATTTCTGTGGGGAACCGTCGCCAAGAACGGCCAAATATTCGGCAATCAGACGCGCGGCAGCATCGCGCAAGTCACGAACGGCAAGGCGTTTTCATATCCCGGATACAACGAGATGACGACCGGCTATCCGAACGATGCGATCGACAGCAATGAATTCGGGCCGAATCCGAATGCGAGCGTTTTCGAGTGGCTCAACAATCAAAGCGAGTTTCGTGGCCACGTTGCGGTATATGCGACCTGGAACGCATTCGACAACATATTCAACAAGCCGCGCAGCCACCTCGTCATGCAAACGGGCTGGACCTTGCCGAAGAAGGCGCATGAGACACCGCGCGATGCGCTGCTGCGCGAGTTATTCGCCACGACGACCGAATTCGACGAGGAGGATTCGCCGAATTCGTTTCTGCAAATCCCGCTGCTCGACTACGTCAAAACCCAACAAGCGCGGGTGCTGTTCGTCGGCTACGGGGAGACCGATAATTGGGCCCACCAGGGACGCTACGATCTCGTGCTCGACAGCGCCCATCGCTTCGATTTCTTCGTCAAGCAGTTATGGGAGACGATGCAGGCGATACCGCGCTACCGCGGCCACACCACGTTCATCATTACGACCGATCATGGACGCGGCAGCGGATTGACGGAGTGGAAGGAACATGGCGTCGAGGAGAAGGGCTCGGAGAATATTTGGATCGCGGTTTTGGGTCCGGATACCAAGCCGCTCGGAGAACGCAGCAACACGCATCGCGTGACGCAGGCGCAGATCGCGGCGACCGTAGCGGCCTTCGTGGGCCGCGATTATCCCCGCGAGGTGCCGAAGGCGGCGCCGCCGCTGACCGACGTCCTGCCGGCGGCGGCCGACTAGACGGCGGGCGCTGCCCGTCGCCGATCGCGGCATCGCGCGGCGTCGATATCCTGGAAGTACCCCAAAGGCTCATTGCGGCCGTGAATCGGCTGGCCGGCGCCGTTTGCCGCGCCCCGACGATTTTTTTATATTATACTCGTAACATTATAAAGGCACGTACGCGGCGCACGAGGGATTTTGCATGCGAAAAGTCAAGACACTCGGCCTGTTGGGTACCGGCGTCATCGGCGGGGGCTGGGCGGCGCGCGCACTGCATTTCGGCATCGATGTGATCGCCGCCGACGTCAAGCCGGAAATGGAAGCGTGGATACGCGGCGCCATCGCCAACGCCGAACCCGCTTTGGCGCGTCTGACCTCGGCGCCGTTGCCGCCCAAGGGCCGGCTGTCGTTCACGACTGACCTGCGCGTGATGGCGGAGCGCGCGGATTTCATCCAGGAAAACATTCCGGAGCAATTGGAGCTCAAGCAACGCATGTTGGCCCAAGTGAGTCGCCATGCGAGCGCGGACGTCATCATTGCGTCCAGCACGTCGGGACTGACGCCGACGGATTTGCAGCGCGACATGATCGCACCCGAGCGCTTTCTGGTCGCGCATCCGTTCAATCCGGTTTATTTGCTGCCGCTCGTGGAACTCGTCGGCGGGACTAAAACGGCTGCCGCGACGATCGATGCGGCCGCGGTGTTCTTCAAGTATATCGGCATGCATGCTCTGCACGTTCGCCGCGAGGTGCCGGGTCATTTGACCGATCGGCTGCAAGAAGCGCTCTGGCGCGAGATTCTGCACATGGTCAACGACGGCGTTGCGACGACCGGCGAGCTCGACGATTCCATCATCTACGGACCGGGCTTGCGTTGGGCCGCAATGGGTACCAACATGATTTATCACCTGGCGGGCGGCGAGAGCGGCATGCGCCACATGCTCGCGCAATTCGGGCCCTGCTTGAAGTGGCCGTGGACCAAGCTCGAGGCACCGGAACTCAGCGAAACCCTCATCGATCGCATGGTCGAGGGAACTCAGGCGCAAGCGGCGGGACGCTCGATACGCGAGCTGGAACGGCTGCGCGACGATTATCTGGTCGCCATCCAGCAAGTGCTGCGCCAGTACGACATCGGCGCGGGTTCGACCTTACGTGCACTCGAAGAGCGGCTCTATATCGATGCCGGTGTGCAGGCATCGAAGGCGCGCGGCGGCGCCGGTCGAGCGCCGCGCCTGGTCACGACCGCCGTGCGCCCGGAGTGGGTCGACTACAACGGCCATATGTCGGACTTCCGCTACGTGCAGCTGTTCGGCGATGCGATGGATGTGCTCTATCGCCAAGTCGGTGTCGATGAGGCGTATCGGCGTGCGGGACACATGTTCTATACCGTCGAAAGCCATGTCGCGCACGTTGCGGAGGCGAAAGTCAGCGAGCCGATCACTGTCAGTACGCAGATCTTGAAGCTCGACGATAAGCGCCTGCACGTGTTTCACGAATTGCGCCGTGTCGACGGCGATGCGTTGATAGCCACCGGCGAGCAGCTGCATCTGCACGTCGACACGGCTGCCGCCAAGGCGGCACCCATCGATGCCGGCGTGCGCGCGAAGCTCGACGCCATCCGGCTCGCGCATTCCGGCCTGCCGGTGCCGGCCGAGGCGGGACGCCGCGTCGGCCAAGGCAAATCGTAGGCGCCGCGCTCATGCCCAAAATCGTCGATCATGCGCAGCGGCGCGATGAGATCGCTCACGTAACCTGCCAGGTGGTCGCGGAGAACGGCTTCGAGCGCACGACGGTCGCCAAGATCGCCGAAGCCGCCGGTTATACGACGGGCATGGTGGCGCATTACTACGAGTCGAAACAGGACATCATCCTCGCCGCGCTGCGCTTGATCCTGACGCGCATCGAGGAGCGACTCAATCGTCAGCATGAGCGCGGCGAGGTCAATCTGCTCGACGTGTTGAGCGAGGCGCTGCCCATCGATGCGCAACGCTTCACCGAATGCGCGTTCTGGATGGCGTTTTGGGGGCAGGTGTCGGCCGACAAGAAATTGCGCCGGCTCAACGCGTGGGTGCACCGTGAATACATGCGTTTGTTCGCGCGGTGTTTTGCCGAGCACTGGCCCGAGTCGGCGCATTGGCCCAAAGCGACACGCGATCAGGCGCTGCGCTCCGTAGTGACCTTCGTCAACGGCCTGACCGCAAGCGCGGTCACGAGTCCTAGCGATTGGCCCGCCGAGCTGCAGATCCGGCAGTTGCGCCTGCAGCTGGATCTGCTGCGCCAATGGGCCGAGGACCGGCAAGTACCGACGGCAGCGGCCGGTTAAAGGAGATTTTCGATGGATTTTTCGCTTACCGATGAGCAGCAGTTGATCGTCACATCGACGCGTGAGTTCGTCCAGAGCGAACTATATCCGCACGAGAAGGAGGTCGAAGAAACCGGTGTGCTGCGCGACGAGCTGCACCGCGAGCTCAAGGCAAAGGCCATCGATGCGGGACTATACGCGGCCAACATGCCGGCCCACGTCGGCGGCGCCGGCCTCGACACGGTCACCTGGGTGCTCTATGAGAAGGAACTCGGCAAGACCAATTACGCGTTGCACTATTCGTGCGTCGGCCGCCCGTCGAACATCCTGCTTGCCTGCGAGGGCGAGCAGCGCGAACGATATCTGCTGCCGACCGTGCGCGGGGAGCGAACTGAATGCCTCGCAATGACCGAACCCGGCGCCGGATCCGATCTGCGCAGCATGAAGACGACGGCGGTTGCGGCGGGCGGGGATTTCATCATCAATGGCACGAAGCATTTCATCAGCCACGCCGATCATTCGGATTACGTGATCCTGTTCGCCGCCTCGGGTGAGGAATCCACGGCGCACGGCACCCGAAAAAAGATGACGGCATTCTTGATCGATATGGGGCACCCGGGGTTCGAAGTGCGTCCGGGATACAAGAACGTCTCGCATCGCGGCTATACCAACAGCATTCTCGAATTCAACGATTGCCGCGTGCCGAAGAGCGCGATACTCGGGGAACTACACTGCGGTTTCGACGTGGCCAATACCTGGCTGGGCGCGACGCGCCTGCAAGTCGCTGCGACCTGCCTCGGCCGCGCGGAGCGGGCCTTGGATTTGTCGACGCAATGGGCCGTCGATCGGGTCCAATTCGGCCAGTCGATCGGCAAGTTTCAAGGCGTGAGCTTCAAGCTCGCCGACATGGCGCTCGAATTGCGGGCCGCCGAGCTGCTGGTGCTACAAGCGGCATGGCGCCACGACAACGGAATCGATACCGACACCGACATGGCGATGGCCAAGCTCAAGGCGAGCGAGATGTTGGCGATGGTGGCCGATGAAGCGCTGCAGATTCATGGCGGCATGGGCCTCATGAGCGACCTGCCCTTGGAGCGCATTTGGCGCGATGCGCGCATCGAAAGAATCTGGGACGGCACCAGCGAGGTCCAGAGACACATCATCTCACGGGCACTGCTGCGCCCCTTGGGCGGTTGATCGCGGATCAAACCCGTGGCCGGCTAGGGCACTTTCTGAATGAGCCAGAGACCCATCTTGCCTTTCGGATTCACGCCGAGGCTGATCAAGACGGCGTGATTTTCCCACAAACGCGCCAGCGGCAAGCCTTCGTTGTGTACACGTCGCGCCAAGCTCTCCGGCGACGCCGAGTTCCTTTGGGGGAGTGCGTCGTGATGCATACCCGAGCTGTCATCGAGCGCCGGACTCGCTGCGACAATCGGTGTGTGCGCTCCGAGGTTCATCGGCTGCACGGCGGTTCGGAAATCGGATTCCAGGGCGCTTTTTATCGGCTGTGTTCGATATGTCGAGGCAACCAACGACTCCAGTGCGCCGATCCGGACGTGCTCTACGGGAGCGGCCGCAAATCCATGCGCTGCAAGCGTGATCGCGCAGACCCCCAACCCCGTGCTCCACGCGGTGGTCCAAGTGAGTGGTCGCTTGACAGAGTTTTCCATGACGCTAGTTCAACACGAGCGCCAGGGATTGGGCCTCGGCCGATCGAGCAATCGATCGTAGGACAACGCCGCGTACACACCCGGACGTCGGGCTTGTCCTACAAGCATTGCGGTCATCGACTGACAGCGCACCGCCCGGCAATGCAAGGTGCCGTGATCTCGGTCGATCAGGACGCCAGATGCGAGAGCGGCAAGCGCGTCGAGTGCTTGACGGTCGCGAGAACCACGCTCGATTGGACGTCCCGGACGTTAGGTATGCGCAACAGCTTCTTCAGTACGACGTTGCTCAGGGAATCCAAGTCGGTCCCATAGACCTGCAGCATGAAGTCGTAGGCGCCGGTCAGCGCATAACAATTGGTTACTTCATCGAGCAGTGCAATTTCTTGTTCGAATCGGGTGACGGTCTCGTCGGTGTGTTCGGTCAATTTCACTTGAACCACGGCGAGTATTTCGAGCCCGATGCGCCGAGGATTCAGCACGGCCGAATAACCCTCGATCGCGCCTCCCGATTCCAAGGCTTTGATCCGCCGTCCGCAGGGTGTCGGCGACAAGCCGATGGCTTCGGCGAGTTCGACCACGGACAGACGTCCGTCGCGCTGCAGCGCCTTGAGTATGCGTACGTCATATGGATCGAGTTCGGTCATAAATCGCTCCAAAAAGATCATTTCTTAGCTAAATACACCAAAAATGATGCGAATGTAAGCGAGTTTTGGAGATTCTGAGCGGTCGCTTCGGGGTAGGCTCGTAATGGGAGTCATTCAAGGTCCGGAGGACGTGGTGGTTGCGAACCCGAATGCTGTCGCGCGCGAGTCGAAGCGGGGGGCCGTCGACTGGCGAACGGTCGTTCGCAACGTCGCGCTATCGCGCGCGCTCGACGAACTCGAAGAGTCCACGCTGCTTCCCGCGCGCAAGGTGCTCTACCAATTCTCGGCGCGCGGCCATGACGTGACCCAATCCATCTTAGGCGCGCAGCTGACGGGCCGACGAGACGGTGTCGGGGCTTACTACCGATCTCGGCCTTTGTTGCTGAGTCTGGGACTCTCCGCGGAGGAGGCGCTCGCGTCGACGATGATGCGGGTCGGCGGCATGAGCGAAGGTCGGGACATCGGTGTAGTTTTCAATTTCCCGAATCGAGACGGCGCTTGCGTGCTCCCGGTTTGCGGCGGCGTCGGCACGCAATACACCCCTGCCGTGGGTTGGGCGCAATCCCTGCGCTATCGCCGCCAGGTGCTCAAGGATTCCAGCTGCGAGCGCGGCATTGCGGTCGCGCATGGCGGCGACGCCTCGACCGCGACCAATGGATTCTGGGCAGCGCTCAACATTGTGACCACTGAAAAGCTCCCATTCCTGTTTTTCATCGAGGACAACGGCTATGGAATCTCCGTTCCCACGCCGATGCAGACGCCCGGCGGCAACATTGCAGCCAATCTTGGCGCCTTTCGCGGCCTGCGAGTTCTGGACGGCGACGGCACGAATCCCGTTGCCGCGGCTGCGCTGATCGAGGATGCGCTTGCGGGAGTGCGGGCGGGCGACGGCCCGGCGCTCCTACGCCTCACGGTTCCGCGTTTGTCGGGACATTCCGGCCAGGACACGCAGACCTACAAAGGTGCAACCGTCATTTTGGCGGAACAACGCCGCGACCCTTTTCAGCGGCTGCGCGATCAGATCGTGCCCTCGCTCATGACGAGCGCGCAATGGGATGCCGAGATCAGCGAAGCGACCACCGCGGTCGCACTAGCCCTGCAACGCGTCGAGCGGCGCGCGGCACCGGATCCACGCGGCGTCAAGCGCTACTTGTTCACGGAGTTGCGAAACGACGGGACAGTCGACGTTCAACGGCAGGGGGGGCTGTTGGCCGAAGGCATCGATCCCGTGCCGGGCACCGAGCAGGCACATCCCGAAGGTCCGCGCATCAATCTGCTGACCGCCGTACGCCGTACGCTGGAACACGAGCTTAAGATCAATTCACGCGTTCTCGTCTTCGGAGAAGATGTCGGCCGCAAGGGCGGCGTGCACGCGGCGACGATGGGATTGCAGGACAAGTTTGGGGAAGCGCGCGTCTTCGATACCAGCCTCTCGGAAGAGGGAATCATTGGCCGAGCAGTGGGCATGGCGGCCGCCGGGCTCATGCCGGTGCCCGAGATTCAATTTCGCAAATACGCCGATCCCGCCGCGGAGCAGCTCAATGACTGCGGCACGATGCGTTGGCGCACGGCCAATCGGTTCGCCGCACCCATGGTCGTGCGGATCCCGGGCGGATTCTTCAAATGCGGCGATCCCTGGCATAGTCAATCGAACGAAGTTCAATGGGTGCATGGCCTCGGCTGGCGAGTCGCCATGCCGTCCAACGCGCAAGATGCGGTTGGCTTACTGCGCAGCGCGTTGCGCGGCAATGAGCCGACGATATTCTTCGAACATCGTTCGCTGCTCGATGGGAGTTGGGCGCGTCGGGCCTATCCGGGCGATGACTTCGTGGTCCCGTTCGGACGCGCGAGCCTACTGCGCACCGGAACCCAATTGACGGTGGTCAGCTGGGGCGCAATGGTCGAACGTTGCGAAGCGGCCATCGACGAGAGCGGCGTCTCAGCGGACTTGCTGGACCTGCGAACTCTTTCCCCATGGGATCGCGAGGCCACGCTGGCGTCGGTACGCAAGACTCGCCGCTGTCTGATCGTGCACGAGGACACGATCAGCGCCGGATTCGGCGCCGAAATTGCGGCGGTGCTTGCGAAAGACGCGTTCTTCGATCTGGATGCGCCGATTGAACGGCTCGCGGTGCCCGATGTGCCGAGCCCGCATAGCCCCGTGCTACTCGACGCCGTATTGCCGAGTGCCCAGAGTATTTCGGAGGCCATCGTCAATCTGGTCGCGATCTGACCATGTCGAGCGTCTCGGACGTCATCGCGCCGGCGAATCAAGAAGGCACGAAGGCCACAGTCTTGAAGTGGTGCAAATCGATCGGCGATTCGGTCGCAAGGGACGAACCCTTGATCGAACTCGAGACCGACAAGGTCACCGTTGAAATTGCCTCGCCCGCAAGCGGCATCCTGACCGACATTTTCAAGCAATCCGATCAAGAGATCATTCCCGGTGAGGTATTGGGGCGCATCACGATTGGGGCCGATACCGCGGCGGCGGCCGTGAGCGAGCGCCCGGCAATCGATACGCTTGTCGAGAAACAAAGCCCGGACCGCAAGATAGCCCTGAGTCCCTCGGTACGCAGGCTATTGGCCGAACACAATCTCACGCCGAACGACGTTCCCGGCAGTGGCCGCAACGGCAGGATCACGGCTCAAGACGTCACCCGCCGCGCGCAAACCAACGGCTCCGCGACCCCATTGGAGTCCAACGCAATCACGAGCACGCGCGTGCCGCACACGCCGATTCGCCGACGCATCGCCGAGCACATGACCAAGAGCCTGTTGGAGGCGCCCCACGTAACGACACTGTTCGAGGCGGATCTCACGCGCGTGCTCGCGCATCGCGGGCGGCACGCCGCGGACTACCATGCGCGCGGCGCACGGTTGACGCTGACCGCCTACCTCATCAGTGCATGTGTGCGCGCGCTGCGTGCGATTCCGGAGGTCAACGCGACGTTTCACGAAGATGCGCTGGAGCTGCATGGCGATGTAAACATTGGCATCGGCACGGCGCTCGGCAACAACGGACTCATCGTGCCGGTCATACACCATGCCCAGCGGCTCAATCTGTTTGGGATCGCGCGACGCCTGGGCGAGCTCGTGGAGGGGGCGCGAGCGGGCAAGTTGGCGCCGGGCGATGTGCGCGGCGGGACCTTTACGATCTCCAACCATGGCGCCGGCGGCAGTCTGCTCGCGGCGCCGATCATCATCAATCAGCCTCAGGTCGCGATCTTAGGCGTCGGCAAATTGCAGCGCAGGGTATGTGTGGTGACGGCGGACGGAGTCGAGTCCATCAGCGTGCGTTCCATGTGCTATTTGACCTTGTCGATTGATCATCGCGCATTGGACGCGTTTCAGGCAAACGCGTTCCTGTCTCATGTCGTCAAGACGCTCGAGCTCTGGTCCGAGGATATCCCCTAAATGCATTCGGTATCCCAGGATCTCGAGCCGATCGAGCGTGCCAGTGCCGATGAGTTGAAGGCACTGCAGCTCGAGCGCTTGAAATGGTCGGTCCGGCATTCGTATGAAAATGTTGGGCATTATCGGCGGGCTTTCGACGACGCGGGTGTGACGCCGGATGATTTGAGATCCCTCGAAGACCTCGCGAAATTTCCGTTCTTGACCAAGCAAGACTTTCGCAATAACTATCCCTACGGCCTTTTTGCGGTACCGCGGCAACGCGTCGCGCGCATTCACGCGTCGAGCGGCACGACCGGGAAACCGACCGTCGTCGGATACACGAGCGGGGATATCGATACTTGGGCAGGTCTTGTTGCGCGCTCCATTCGGAGTGCCGGAGGACGCGCCGGAGATATTGTTCAGGTGGCCTATGGCTACGGCTTGTTCACCGGGGGTTTGGGTGCGCACTACGGAGCGGAGCGTCTCGGCTGCACCGTAATTCCCATGTCGGGCGGCCAGACCGAGAAGCAAGTCCAGCTGATCCGTGATTTGCGTCCCGACATCATCATGGTTACGCCTTCTTACATGCTGAACCTTGCCGATGAATTCACGCGTCAGGGAATCGACCCGCACGAGTCGTCGTTGCGCATCGGCATCTTTGGTGCCGAACCTTGGACCGAGGCAATGCGCTTGGCCATCGAGGGGCGATTCGGCTTGGACGCGTTGGATATCTACGGCCTATCCGAAGTCATGGGGCCGGGGGTTGCGTGCGAGTGCATCGAATCAAAAGACGGTCCCGTCATTTGGGAAGACCATTTCCTTCCGGAGATCATCAATCCGGACACCGGCCGGGTACTGGCCGACGGCGAGGAGGGCGAGCTCGTGTTCACATCCTTGACCAAGGTCGCTCTGCCGATTATTCGCTATCGCACCCGGGATTTGACGCGGCTTCTGCCGCCAACCGCCCGTTCGATGCGGCGCATGGCCAAGATCACCGGCCGCACGGATGACATGTTGATCATTCGCGGGGTCAACGTGTTTCCTTCGCAAATCGAAGAACAGGTTTTACAGACGCCCGGATTGGCTGCGCATTATCAGTTGGAAATCGACCGAGCGGGCAATCTCGACACATTGACGATCAGCGTGGAATGCCGGTCCAGCGAATTCACGAGTCTGGAAGCGCGCGAGGCCTCGAGCCGCAGGCTCGCGCACAGCGTGAAGTCCTTGGTCGGCATTAGCGCAACGGTACGCGTGCTCGATCCCGGCGGTATCGAGCGATCGACGGGCAAGGCGATACGGATCATCGACCGCCGTCGATCATAGCCTACGGGAGGGCTATACCGCCGAAGCGCTGCATTACCGAAGCATCCACGCTCGGCAGCGGCCCGCCGATCGTCGCGGCCGTGCTGCTTAGGTGGATTTCCGAGGCAACGAATATGCGCGCATAGATATCACGGCACAACGCAGCGGCCTTCGTACCCGGCCATTGGTCCGGCAGCAGCCGCGAAGGCAGCAGCGGATCGCGCAAGTGCAGACGACGATACTCATGAATCAACAAGGTGCGAACGATGAAACAGCGCTGTGGGTCCATCGCGTGCCGTCCTCGCAAAGAGGCACGGACGGCTTCAAATCGCTGGACGAATCGGCTGTAGCGCAGGCCCAGCTCCTTGAGATCCCAGCCTAGGGCCACGAGTCGCTGCGATGCATCCTCGGCGGCGAGGCGGGCTTCAAACAGAAATGCGCTCGACAGCAGCCTCGATAAGCGCAGCTGTGGCTGAAGCGGCGGCGGCATCAGCTCCGGGTGTGCAAAGACGCCCGGAGAGACTTCACCGTATCCGGCCCACATGAGTTCCTTGCGGACTTCTTTTCGCCCTGAGCCGCGCAACACGGGTACGACGATTAGCGTCCAGCGGCCGGACCAGGCACCGCCGGGTTCGCCGTAAATGCGCTGCGTCGCATCGAGGAATTGCACGCGGCCGTCCGCCGTGAGCCGATATTCACTGAGTTTGCCGAGCCGGCGGCTTTCGAGCCAACCCTCCTGGGCCAGGCGCGCGCTCGCGGTGCGGACGAGGCGCTCATTGAGCCCGAATTGAGCCGCGAGTCCGATGAGGCTGCCGAGGGCGATCGCGCCGCCGCGAGGCAGAATGGAATCGCCGAAAATCGTCACGATCAGCGATCCTGCACGCAGCGGTCGCTGGCGCCGGAAACGCGCGACGAGCCCAGCCACGACGCTCGATGGGTCGTGAGTCATTCTGGAAGCTGCGGTAGGTCGTGCGGGTATGACACAGAAAACATTGAATCAGAATCATTTCTGTATCACAATAGGGACGCCGGCAACCTGTGGGGGCGATCATGTATACGCAAGGGCTCGATGCGCAGAATGCCGATCCCGGCGTGCCCACAGACGAAAGTGCGCTGGAGCGGCGTTTTCTCGCGCGCGTCGATGCCGAGGAGAAAATCGAACCGAAGGATTGGATGCCGGCGCGCTATCGCAATACCCTGATCCGGCAGATTTCGCAGCATGCGCATTCGGAAATCGTCGGCATGCTGCCCGAGGGCAATTGGATCACACGCGCACCCACACTCAAGCGCAAGGCGATTCTGATCGCCAAGGTTCAGGACGAGGGCGGTCACGGCGCGTATTTGTACAGCGCCGCCGAGACGCTCGGAGTCAGCCGCGATCAGTTGGTCGATCAGCTGCTGTCGGGAAAGGCCAAGTATTCGAGCATCTTCAATTATCCGACGCCGACCTGGGCCGACGTCGGTGCGATCGGCTGGTTGGTGGACGGGGCCGCGATCATGAATCAGATCCCGCTGTGCCGCTGTTCATACGGCCCTTACGCGCGGGCCATGGTGCGTGTATGCCGCGAAGAGAGCTTTCACCAACGTCAAGGCTACGACCTCATGCTGCACCTGGCCCAGGGTAGCCCTGAACAAAAGCGCATGGCGCAGGAGGCTCTTAACCGCTGGTGGTGGCCGGCATTGATGATGTTCGGTCCTTCCGACGCCGATTCGATTCATAGCAGTGAGTCGCAGCGCTGGAAGATCAAGCGCTTTTCCAATGATCAGCTGCGACAAAAGTTCGTGGACTTTACGGTGCCGCAGGCGCGGTTTTTGGGATTGACGATTCCCGATCCCTTGTTGCGCTGGAACGAAGCCGAGCAGCGCTGCGATTTCGGTCCCATCGATTGGACCGAATTCGAACGGGTGCTCAAAGGCAACGGCCCCTGCAATGCGGAGCGCCTTGCCGCACGCCGCGAGGCGCATGCCGACGGCGCCTGGGTCCGCGAGGCCGCATCCGCGTATGCGGACAAGCAACAGCGGCGCGGCACCCACCTAGCGGCCTGAATGGGCCGCGCAATCAACGGAGTACGCGATGGAAGATGATCGACAGTGGCCCTTGTACGAAGTTTTCGTTCGCGCCCGCGGTGGGCTCGACCACAAGCACGTCGGTAGTTTGCATGCATCCGATGCGCGCATGGCGATCGAGCATGCGCGGGATCTCTACACGCGGCGCGAGGAGGGAGTCAGCATTTGGGTCGCGCGATCCAAGGACATTACGGCTTCCGATCCGGGCGAATCCGAATCCTTGTTCGAGCCGGCACGCGACAAGATCTATCGACATCCGACGTTTTACGATATTCCCCCCGAGGTCAAGACCTTGTGAGCGCGGCGACGGTCGGGGTCGAAGCGAGTTCGCTGTTTCGCTACGTCTTGCGGCTCGCGGACCTGAGTCTGATATTGGGCCAGCGCCTCGGCGAATGGGTCGGCCATGCTCCGGCCCTCGAGGAAGACTTGGGATTGGCCAATGTCGCGCTCGATTTGATCGGCCAGGCGCGGCTGCTGTTCACGTATGCGGGGGAAATCGAGGGACGCGGCCGCGACGAGGATGCGATCGCATTTATGCGCGAGCATACCGAATACGTGAATCCCGTGCTCGCTGAACAGCCGAACAAGGATTTCGCTCAGACGATTGTTCGCCAGGTGCTCATTGATGCATTTCAAACGGAACTCTACGAGCGCCTGGCGGCATCATCCGACGAACGCTTGGCGGCGATTGCCGCGAAGTCCGTCAAAGAGACTCGCTATCACTTGCGATACAGCGGCGGATGGCTGATCCGACTCGGTGACGGGACTGCCGAGAGCCACGCGCGCATGCAAGCGGCGATCGACCGGCTGTGGCCTTACACAGCCGAACTATTCGCGGAAGACGAATTGGACCGCACGATGGCCGAGAACGGAATTGCGCCGCGCCTCGACGTGGTTCAGGCCGCGTGGTCGCAGCGCATCGATGCGCTATTGACAGAGGCGACTCTGGTGCGGCCGGGCGAGCGACACTATGCGTGGTTCGGCAAACACGGCCAGCACAGCGAGCACCTCGGCTACATCCTTGCGGAGATGCAGCATATGCAGCGTACCTACCCCGGCGCGCGTTGGTGAACTTACACAGCGCCGAACTGGTCGACCCGGTGCCGGTCGCGTGGAATGCGCTGGCCGCCGTCGAGGACCCTGAGATACCCGCGATCAGCATCGTGGATCTCGGGCTGGTCCGCTTCGTCAGGCGGCGGCCCGATCTCACATTGGAGGTGGGGCTTTCGCCGACCTACGTCGGCTGCCCGGCAACCGAAGTGATCCGGCAATTGGTGGAAAGCGCCTTGACGGCCGCGCAAGTCGGGGAATTCGTGGTCACGCAGGTTCTAGCCCCCGCATGGACCAGCGATTGGATCAGCCCGGAAGGCCGGCGTAAGCTCGAACTGTACGGGATCGTGCCGCCGGAACGGACCACCTCATCGCTGCGGGACGTCGTACGCGCGAGTCGAGCCGTGGCGTGTCCACGTTGCCATTCCGTGGACACGGAGTCCGTCAGTGAATTCGGATCGACGCCCTGCAAGGCGCTGCACCGTTGCCGCGCCTGTCTCGAACCCTTCGAATATTTCAAATGCATCTAGTGGCTGTGCATGCTTGAGTTCCACGCGCTCAAAGTGTCCTCGATCGAACCGATCGCGGACGACGCGGTTTGCGTGACGTTCGATTTGTCACCGGCGCAGAAAAGCGCCTTTGCGTTTCATGCCGGCCAATACGTGACCGTGCGCAGAACGATCGGCGAACGCGAGGAGCGGCGGACCTATTCGATCGTCACGCCGCCGGGTGCGAGCGGGCTCAAGGTGGGCGTCAGAATCCAGGCCGGTGGCCGTATGTCCGGCGATATCGCGAATCGTCTGCGCGCCGGCGATATGCTCGATGTCGGCACGCCCATGGGTCGGTTTCGAACCCAGATCGATCCCGCACGCGCATTTTCCTATGTGGCGATCGCCGCCGGCAGCGGCATCACGCCGGTGTTGTCGTTGACCGCCGATATTCTCGAGCGCGAGCCGCATAGCCGGGTCACGCTGCTTTACGGTAACCGCAGCATGTCGCGCACGATGTTTCTTGAGCATACGCTGGCGTTGAAGAACCGGTTTGTCGACCGATTTTCGGTATATTTCGTCATGAGCCGCGAACCGCAGGCCACCGAATTGCTCAATGGCCGTATCGACGGCGACAAGCTGCGCCAATTGGCACAGCACATCGTCGAACTGAAGTCGGCCGACGAATACCTGATTTGCGGTCCGGGCGGCATGCTGGATGAGGTTCGCGATGCGATCAAATTGCTGAAACCGGATGCAACGATTCGATTCGAGCGGTTTGCGAACGCGGCACAACGTCCGGCGGCAACTCCTGCGCAAGCTGCGCCCGGCGCGGCCGCGCCGCAAGAGGTTTTGGCGACGATCACGATCGCCATGGACGGTCGACGCCGCACGTTCGAGATGGCGCCCAGTGATCCATCCGTGTTGGCGGCCGCGGAACGAGCCGGACTGAACCTGCCGTTTTCGTGTCGCTCAGGCATCTGTGCGACCTGCCGTGCGAGGATTACGCAGGGTTCGGCGACGATGACGCACAATATCGCGCTCGAACCCTGGGAAATCGACGCGGGATTCGTGCTGTGTTGCCAAGCACGGCCGACGACTGCCACGCTCGAAATCAGTTATGACGAAAAATAACCGCCGCCTGTGAATCCGCCGGGAGTCGCCATGAGCTACGAAAGCATTTTATTCAGCGTCGACGCCGGAATCGCCCGCCTGACCTTGAACCGGCCGGACAAGCTCAACAGCTTCAACGTCCAGATGCATCGTGAAGTGAAGCATGCGCTCGAGGGTCTTGCCGGCAGCGGCGCCCGGGTGCTGGTGTTGACCGGTGCCGGCCGCGGGTTCTGCGCGGGTCAGGATCTCGGCGATCGGGCGGTGGCGCCCGGCGGACAAGGCGTCGATCTCGGCGAGTCGATCGAAAAGTACTACAAGCCGCTGGTGCTGGCGCTGCAAAGCTTACCGATGCCGGTGATTGCGGCGGTCAACGGCGTCGCCGCCGGCGCGGGCGCCAACATTGCGCTCGCCTGCGACCTCGTCATTGCGGCGCGCTCGGCAAGTTTCGTGCAGGCGTTCTCCAAGCTCGGTTTGCTGCCCGATTCGGGCGGTACTTGGACGCTGCCGCGGCTGGTTGGCGGCGCGCGTGCGTTGGGACTGACGCTGTTGGGCAATAAGCTTCCCGCAGAGCAGGCGGCAGCGTGGGGAATGATCTGGCAGTGCGTCGACGACCATGAATTGGAATCGACGGTCGAGGCGCTCGCCGGGCAGTTGGCGATCGCGCCGACGCGTGGGCTCGCGTGGACCAAGGCGGCGATTCGCTTGAGCTGGCAGCATACGCTGTCCGAGCAGCTCGACGTCGAGCGCGATGCGCAGCGCGATCTCGGTCGTTCGGCCGATTATGCCGAAGGCGTCGCAGCATTCCGCGACAAGCGCGCACCCGTCTTCAAGGGCCATTGATCGTGGGTCATCAAAGCAGCGAGACTAACGACGCCGCCTTGCAATCGGCGAGGGACGCAGTCGAATCGCTGTTTCGCACCGATCGGGCGTCCCAGAGCTTCGGAATCGAAGTGATGGACGCGGCGCCGGGGCATGTCCGTGTCGCGATGACGGTGCGCCCAGACATGGTCAACGGCTTCCATATATGCCACGGAGGCATCATTTTCGCGTTTGCGGATAGCGCGTTTGCGTTTGCCTGCAACTCGTATGGCGAGCCGATGGTCGCGGCCGGCGCAAGCATCGAATTTCTAGCGCCCGCCCACAGCGGCGAACGACTGACCGCGAACGCGAGCGTTGTATCGAGAACCGAGCGCCATGGTCTTTATGACGTCGTCGTCACGAATTCATCCGACGCGGTGCTCGCCCACTTTCGCGGCCGATGCTCGCGATTACGCAAATCCCAGCAGGGCATTTAGAGGGTCTCAGCTTATGTCCGAAGCGTTCATCTGCGATGCAATTCGCACGCCGATCGGTCGGTATGGTGGCGCACTCTCGGCGCTGCGGCCCGACGACCTGGGCGCCATCGTGTTGCGTGAGTTGCTGACGCGCAATGCGACACTCGATCCCGCAGCGATCGACGACGTCATTTTAGGATGCGCGAATCAAGCGGGCGAGGACAACCGCAATGTCGCGCGCATGAGTGCGCTGCTGGCGGGTCTGCCGGTCGGCGTACCCGGCGTCACTTTGAACCGACTCTGCGGATCCGGCCTCGATGCGGTGGCGGCCGCGTCGCGCATGATTTGGGCAGGGGAGGCGACGGTCGTTCTGGCCGGCGGCGTCGAAAGCATGAGCCGGGCTCCCTACGTCGTTTCGAAAAGCGCTACCCCCTTTGCGCGCGACGCACAAATGTTCGACTCGACGATAGGGTGGCGCTTCGTCAATGCGCTGCTCAAGGCGCAATTCGGCGTTGACTCGATGCCGGAGACCGCCGAGAACGTGGCTGCCGAGTTTCAAGTATCGCGCGGGGATCAGGATGCTTTCGCGCTTCGAAGTCAGCAGCGGGCATTGGCCGCTCAAGCCGCCGGTCTTTTCGACGCCGAAATCGTTGCGGTGACGATAGCCGCCAAAAAAGGACCGGTCAACGTGGTTCGCGCCGACGAACATCCGCGCGAGACGAGCCTCGCAGCTTTGGCGCAATTGCCGACGCCGTTTCGCGCGGGTGGAACCGTGACCGCCGGCAATTCGTCGGGCGTCAACGACGGCGCCTGCGCATTGCTGCTCGCGAGCGCCGAAGCCGTCGCGCGCTACGCGCTCAAGCCGCGCGCGAAAGTGCTCGGTACCGCGGTTGCCGGCGTGGAGCCGCGGATCATGGGTATGGGACCGATTGCGGCGACCCACAAATTGATGGACCGGCTGCGCTTGGCGATCACGGACTTCGATATCATCGAACTCAACGAGGCGTTCGCATCTCAGTCGCTGGCGGTACTGAGGGGCCTCGGGCTCGCCGATGACGCCGCGAACGTCAACGCGCTGGGCGGCGCCATCGCGCTCGGTCACCCGTTGGGGGCGAGCGGGGCGAGACTCGTGACGACCGCGTTGAATCAGCTCGAACGTGGGGGCGGTCGTCGAGCACTCTGCACGATGTGCATTGGCGTGGGGCAAGGAATCGCGATGGTCATCGAACGCACTCGATGAGCGATCAGCGTATCAATGCGGCGTCGATAACGAGCGAGCGACAGGGCGCCATCGTCGTACTCACGATCGACAATCCACCCGTCAACGCGATCTCGCAGCCCGTGCGAAGCGCGCTCCTGGAGGCCGTCCTAGCCGCCGAACAGAAGCCGGACGTTCAGGCGGTGGTCATCCGCGGCACCGGCGCGCATTTCGTGGCTGGCGCCGAATCCCTAGAATTCGATCAAGAGGCGCGCTCACCGCTGCTCAACGACGTTCTAAGGCGTATCGAAGCCTGCACGAAGCCGATCATTGCCGCGATGCACGGTTCGGTGCTCGGCGAAGGCTTCGAATTGGCGCTGGCTTGTCACACCCGAGTCGCCGCAACGACGGCGAGCTTCGGCATGCCGGAGATTCGGCTGGGTCTGTTGCCGGGTTCCGGCGGCACGCAACGCTTGCCGAGACTCATTGGCGTGCTCGAGAGCTTGAAACTGATGCTCTCCGGCGATCCGATTTCTTGCGAGCGGGCGCTCGCGCTCCGCATCGTCGATCGCGTTTGCGATGAGTCGGCGCTGTTGCCGAGCGCGCTGCAAGCGGCCCGAGAGAGCGGCGCGTCGGGCATCCTTGCGCGCCGAGTATGCGATTTGAGCGTCGTCGGGGGAGCCCCGACCCAGGACAGTGTCGAGGAGCAACGAACGATCGCGGCGCGCAAGTTCCCCGGTGTTGAGTCGCGGGAGGCGATCATCGAATGCGTAGTGGCCTCGCTGAACTTGCCGTTCGATGCCGGGCTCGCGTTGGGGCGATTGCGTTTTGAGGAGTACCTACGCTCGAATTCCTCGCGCGCATTGCGGCACCTGTTCTTTGCGGAACGCGGCATGCGCCAGGCATCGCAGCCGCGCCCGGTTTCCACGGTGGGGGTACTCGGCGCGGGTACGATGGGCTCGGGTATCGCAATCAGTTTGGCAACGGCCGGATACGGCGTTTTGCTCGTTGATTCCAACGGCGCGGCGCTGGCGGCGGGCATGGAACGGCTGCGCTCCACGCTCGAGGGTTCGGTCACGAAGGGACGGCTGGATCGATCGGCGGCGGCAATAGTGTTGGACCGTGTAGCGAGCGGTGATCGGATCGAGGCGCTTGCCGATGTCGATCTCGTGATTGAGGCGGTTTTTGAGAATCTGGCCGTCAAGCAGCAAGTGTTTGCCGCGCTCGGGAGGATTTGCCGGCCGGGTGCGGTATTGGCCTCGAATACCTCGACGCTCGACATCGACGCGATTGCTGCGGCGTCCGGCCGGCCAAGCGACGTACTCGGCATGCATTTCTTCAGTCCCGCGAATGTCATGCGTCTGGTCGAGATCGTCCGCGGACGGGCCACGGCTCTCGATGTGATTGCGACGGTCCAAGAAGTCACGAAGCGCACGGGCAAGCTGGGAATCGTCGTCGGTAATTGCTTCGGATTCGTCGGTAATCGAATGCTGTATGCCTACGGCCGCGAAAATCAGCTGTTGATGCTCGAAGGCGCTACCCCCACGCAGGTAGACGCAGTCTTGGAACGCTTTGGCATGGCCATGGGACCGAACGCGGTCGGCGATCTGGCGGGACTCGATGTCGGCTACCGTGTGCGTCGCGAGCGCAAAGATTTGCCGGACGACCCCCGCTACTACCGTGTCGCCGATCTGCTGGTCGAATCGGGCCGCCTGGGACAAAAGACGCGCGCCGGCGCGTTCGCCTATTCGGAAGGAGCGCGGCGCCCCAGTCGTGCGCCGGAAGTGGAAGCCATGATCGAGGCGGAGGCGATTCGTCTTGGAGTCAAGCGCCGCGAGATCGCCGCGGATGAGATCAGAGACCGTTGCCTATTTGCTCTCATCAATGAAGGTGCGCAGATACTCTCCGACGGCATTGCGCGTTCATCGGGCGACATCGACGCAATCTGGTGCAATGGCTACGGGTTTCCGCGCTACCGCGGGGGACCTCTGTTTTATGCCGATTCCATTGGTCTATCGACCGTGCTCGCCGGTATCCATCAATTTGCCGGGATCCACGGCAAACGCTACTGGGTGCCATCGCCGCTGCTCATCGAACTAGTGGCCAAGGGCACGACGTTTGGCGCCTGGGGCCGGCTGACGTCCTCGGCTTAAGGGGAAATGCATGAAGTTGGAAAGCTATGTGGTCGGCAAGTGGCAAAGCGGGCGCGAGCACGGCGTGGCCTTGCGCGATGCGACGACGGGGGAGCTCATCGCCGAGGCCTCCTCATCCGGCATCGATTTTGCAAAAGTGCTCGCGCATGCGCGGCAGGTCGGCGGCCCCGCGCTTCGGCAATTGACGTTTCACGAGCGCGCAAGCCTGCTCAAGGCGATCGCCAAACATCTTGGCGCATTGAAAGGGGAGTTCTACGACCTGTCCTACCGAACGGGCGCGACAATGAGCGACTCGTGGATCGATATCGATGGCGGTATCGGCACTATATTCGGATTCGCGAGCAAGGCCTCACGCGAACTGCCGAACAGCCGTGTCTACCTCGACGGGGCGGTCGAAGGACTCTCCAAAGGCGGCAGCTTCGTCGGGCAGCATATTTACGTCTCCCGCGAAGGCGCGGCGGTACACATCAACGCGTTCAATTTCCCGGTCTGGGGCATGCTGGAGAAATTGGCCCCAACGATCCTCGCCGGAATGCCGGTCATCGTTAAGCCCGCAACCACGACCGCCTACCTGACCGAGCTCGTTGCGCGCCGGATCATCGAATCGAAGATACTGCCCGAAGGCGCGATGCAACTCGTCTGCGGAAGCGTCGGCGACCTGTTCGATCATCTGACGTGTCAGGATAGCGTCGCCTTTACCGGTTCGGCGGATACGGCGGCGCGCTTGAGGGTGCATCCCAGGATCGTGCGTCACGCCGTACCGTTCATTGCAGAAACCGATTCGCTGAATTGCAGCATTTTGGCATCTGACGCGGCGCCGGGATCACCGGAGTTCGAGCTATACGTCAAAGAAGTGGTGCGCGAAATGACCGTCAAAGCGGGGCAGAAATGCACGGCGATCCGGCGGGCTCTCGTGCCCAAGGCCGTCACGGACGATGTCGTTGCGGCGTTGCAGGCGGCGCTACAGAAGGTCACGGTCGGAGATCCCCGCGTCGAGGGCGTACGCATGGGCCCGTTGGTCAGCATGCCGCAGCGCGCCGACGTGCTCGCTCGCGTCGCGGAGTTGCGGCACGAAGCCACGATCGTGAGCGGTAGCATCGATCATTTCGAAATCAGCCACGCGGACCGCGAGCGAGGTGCATTCGTCGGGCCGCTACTCTTGCTATGCCGCGACCCCCATGCCGCGCGCGCGGTTCACGAGGTCGAGGCGTTTGGACCCGTCGCGACCGTGTTGCCGTACGAGGATATGGAGGATGCGATCGCGCTGGCGCGACGCGGCGGAGGTAGTCTCGTGGCCTCGGTATTTTCAGCCGATGACTCCTTGGCCGCTCGATTGGTGCTGGGTCTCGCGCCTTACCACGGCCGGGTATTGGTCGTGAACCGCGGCTGTGCCAAAGAGTCGACCGGTCATGGCTCACCGCTCGCGCCGCTCGTGCATGGTGGTCCGGGACGCGCGGGCGGAGGCGAGGAGATGGGTGGCATCCGCGGTGTGCTGCATTACATGCAACGCACGGCCGTACAGGGTTCCCCGGAAACCGTTACCGTAACGGGAGGCCGCTGGGTGCGGGGAAGCCGGCTTCGCGACCCGGGCGTCCACCCGTTTCGCATACCGTTCAATGAACTCGAGCTCGGAGATACCGTTCAGTCCGGCGAGCGCGTGGTGACGATCGCAGACATCGAGCAGTTTGCCGCACTCACGGGCGACACTTTCTATGCGCACATGGACGAGACGGCGGCGGCTCGAAATCCATTGTTCGGCGGGCGTGTGGCACACGGATACTTTCTCATCTCGGCGGCCGCGGGCTTGTTCGTCGAGCCGGATTATGGACCGGTGCTCGGCAACTACGGGCTCGATAATCTCCGGTTCGTCAAGCCGGTCAAGCCGCAAGATCGAATCAAAGTCCGCTTGAGTTGCGCGCACAAGAGCCTGCGCGCGGACAAGGGCTGGGGCGAAGTTGGTTGGGATACCGAAATCACCAATCAAGAAGGCGAGACCGTCGCGTCCTACACGGTGTTGACGATGGTCAGCGTACACGCGGTTCCCGACGCGATTGCACGAGGGACTTAAATATGAGCATCGACGTCGCACCCTATCAAGCAAATTTTCCCAGTCTCGAATTCTTGTCGTCGGAGGCGGAAATTCTCGAGCTCATTATCGCCAACCGGGGGAGATTGAATTCCGCGACGGAATCGATGCATCGAGACTTGGCGTCGGTGTGGCGCGCAATCGATGTTGACGAGTCGGTCCGTGTCGTCGTCGTGCGCGGCGAGGGAGCGCATTTCTCGTCGGGCGGCGATTTCGAGATGATCGAGCGCATGATCGATGACGAGGCGACGCTCATTCGCGTCTGGAAAGAGGCCAGCGATCTCGTTTACAACCTCATCAATTGCTCCAAGCCCGTGGTCTCGGCGATTCGCGGCAATGCGGTCGGGGCGGGTCTCGCGATCGCATTGCTCGCCGATGTCGCCGTAGCCGCGGAGAACGCCCGGCTCCTCGATGGCCACACGCGCTTGGGCGTTGCCGCCGGTGATCATGCAGTCATCATCTGGCCATTGCTCTGCGGACTCGCCAAAGCACGCTACCACTTGCTGACCAACACACCGTTATCGGGAATCGAGGCGGAACGCATCGGACTGGTTGCGCTATGCACTCCAGACGAGCGCGTCATCGATACGGCGTTCGAGGTCGCGCGTAAATTGGCGGCCGGCAGCCTCACGGCAACGCGCTGGACCAAACACGCGCTCAATAACTGGCTGAGGCTTGCGGGCCCGAGCTTCGATGCTTCGCTGGCACTCGAATTCCTTGGGTTCAAGTTGGCCGATGCGCGCGAGGGACTCGCGGCCGCGCGCGAAAAGCGGCCGGCTAACTTCAAATCGCAGGGACCCATCGGTTAGTGTTCTCGCTGGTCGACGTGAATTCGAATTCGAAGTCCGAAAGCGGCCGCATCTGTCTGCCGGTTTGGGCTAGATTGCACGGGGTTGAAGCGAGCGCACTCCTGCAGGCATTCTCAATGGGCGATCTATCATATGGCTCTGGTCGACGATTACGTCTTGGGAACCCACGATGTCGAGATTGCTCGACTCGGCTTACAGCACCAAGTGTGGCGGGGGCACATGTTGCAGGCGTGGATGAGGGCCGGAATGACTCGGGGGTCGAGAGTCATTGATTTCGGTGCGGGGCCGGGCTTTGCGAGCTTCGATGCCGCTGAAATCGTCGGTCCGCACGGCGGGGTAGTCGCGATCGAGCGATCGCAGCATTTTCTGAAGTTTGCGGGCCGAGAGCTCGAACGCCTCGGTGCGAACCGTGTGCGACTGGTCGAAGCCGATCTCATGCGTGATGATTTCGATTCTTCAGGGTTTGATATTGCCTGGTGCCGTTGGGTCGCCTCGTTTGTCACGAGTCCCGCGATATTGGTCGAAAAGGTCTTCGGTTCCTTGCGCGTCGGGGGCAGGGCGGTATTTCATGAATACCAAAGTTATGCGACCTGGCGCATGATTCCGACGAGTCATCGCATCGACAATTTTGTCCAGCAAGTGATGGCCAGCTGGCGAGATTCCGGCGGCGAACCGGACATCGTACCGACGCTAGTTCCCATAATGAATGAGGCCGGATTCAAGATCATCGAGCTGCGACCGTTGATCTTTGCGGTACGGCCTGCCGACTTCATGTGGCAGTGGCCCGCCGCATTCATCGAGAGCAACTCCCAGCGGCTCGTTGATCTCGGAAAGGTATCCCAGCAATGGGCTCATGACGTGCAAGCGGAATTTATCGCTTTGTCGGCGAACCCGGATGCGATCCTCGTGACCCCGGTGGTCATGGAGGTCATAGCACAGAGATTGCGCTAAGAGCGTCGGTTCCAGCGGCGTAGACGCCGTCGCATCACGACGATTAAGGCGGCGGGCCGGCTGTACCGCCCGGACTAGAGATCACTTCCGGGTCCCGTTGCTGGAACATGACGGAAGTAATTCGCGCGGCCACCAGTACGGCGAGCAGGGCAGTCAGCGCCAAGATTTCCGCCCACCCGATTGTGTGGTTGTATAGGCCGATGAATATTTCCCGCAGGATGAAAGCAATGCCCACCTCCGACAATACACGCAGACGGATGCGGTGAAATTCCAGATAATCCGTGAAGGTGCGGAACAGCTCGATCAGCACGAAGACCGACAGCACATCGATCACCAGGTCCCGCGAAACACTGTCGATCAATCCATGCGAAAGGGTGTGCGTGGGGATGCCTTCGCGCACCGCATGGTAGGCTCCAATGATGTCGAAGATCAGGCCGACGACGGCTCCCAGCAAAGTGATCACCATGATGAAGACCAGGACCGCAACGATGCTATCCAGAATCCTTCGATACATCAGCAATGATTTGCTCTTCATGAAACCGCATCCTCCATGAGCCAACAATAGCCTATCGGTGCGATTCCAGATAGCTGCGGGCGCTGTACCCAGCCCGACGTGCTCACCAACTGCCGGACGCGCCGCCGCCACCCGAACTGCCGCCGCCGCCCGAGAATCCGCCGCCGCCGGAGAAACCGCCACCGCCTCCTGACCCGCCGCCCCCTATGCTGAATCCGCCAATTGTTGCCGTGCCCTTCCATTTCAAGTCCTGCGCAGCCTTGGCATATGCAGGAGTCTGCCTCGCAATCAGCTTAGCGACCGGGAAACCCACGAGGTAGACGGCGAGCACCACGAGATGCAGTTCGATGCCGAGAAAGAGCACGGGAAATATGACCCAAAACGGGATCAAGAAGGGGTATATGAACCAACCTCCGGATCCCGGCGTCATGATTCCCAAGAACGTGAACAGCCCGAGTATGCCGATTACGAAGGCGCCGAGAAATAGGCGCATCGGCCAGGATGTGCTTTCGGCAATTCCTGCAAAGGGCAAATTCAGGCCATGGCTTGGTGCGGCGTCGGGCGCGACGTTTGCTTGGCCCTCGAGCTGCGCGATGACGGCCGTCACGCCGTCCTCGACCCCTTTGTCGTAATTGCCGGCTTTGAATTGCGGGGTCATCACATTGCGGATGATCCGGCTCGAGGCGACGTCCGTCAGCGTGCCTTCGAGGCCGTAGCCGACCTCGATGCGCATTTTCCGGTCCTGAGGCACGATCACGACCAATACCCCGTTGTCCTTGCCCTTGGTCCCGAGTTTCCAGGTCTCGAAAACTTTGGTCGCGTATTCCTCCACGCTCATGTCGCCAATCGTCGGTACCGTGAGCACGACGATCTGATCGGTAGTGTGCTGCTCATGCGCTCTGATCGCGATGGTGAGTCTGCTTCGGGTTACAGGCTGGAGGATCTCCGCATTGTCGACGACCCGTCCCGACAAGAATGGCACCTCCGCCGCGCGCGCCGGAGCGAGGTACGCCAGCACCAAGAAGATCACGCACGCCCGCATCCAATGGCTCACGCGCCCTTCTCCTCGATCAGGGACTCGGGCGGGTCGTTTTCCGCGCCAGCGGCTGCCCGGTAGCCCGTGCGCACCAGTATCTCTTCTACGGCCGCCAGACCTGCCTGCAGCGCATCCGCGGTCCGCGCCTTGCGAAGCGCCGGTTTCATCCGCTCGATGACGGTCTGCCACTCGGCATCGGCGATCGTACCGTGCAAGCCGGCATCGGCCAGGAGATGCACTCGGCGCTCGAACCGGCTGACTAGAATGAGGACCGCGTCGCGATGTGGGGTCTTGAAAAGTTCGCGTCGCAAGAACAGCGCCTGCGCATACTGGCCGACCTCTAGCTCGCATCTCGCGTCGTGGAGGAAGAGTCGCGCGAAGGCCGGAACGGAGATCGCGAGCAAAGCGGCTAGCGCGCCCGCCGTGAGCATGATGACTGTCGACAGCATTGTTGCGTGCGCCGTTTGCCATTGCGGTCGGAGGGCCTCGGCGCCGACCACCGCAAGCGCGGCGAGCGATGCACCGAGCGCAAAGGCCTTCCAAGGCAGCTCCTCGTATGTGTCGGCCTTGCCGATTTCTGCGGCGATTACCCGCACTCCTGTCGCTGCGTGGACGCGGGCGATCCGCAAATCCAGCGCATCGATCTCTGTCTTGCTGAGGAACATGAAATGGCGCCGGCGATGGCCGCTTCAGCGGGCAGCTGGTTGCCGCGTCGTCAATGCGAGGGTGCTGCAGCGATGGATCTTCGCCGCGCCTTGTCCCCGGTGCAGGCTCGAGACCATCCCGCTCGCCACGAAGTCAAATTTGGGCATCGCGCTTTTCCTCCCTGATACATCGCTCTTTTTTTTCGTGTTCTGAGCCCCCGTCAAGTGTACACCCCTGTCGCGACAGCGATCCACCTCGCAAAATGAATCGATTACGCCATGTCCCCGATGCTCTGCACCGTCAACTCAAGGCACGTGCCGCCTTGTCCGGACAGACCGCATGAAGCGTTTGCAAAGTAGCGCACGCGCTGCCGCGAACGCAGGAAGCTTTTGACCACAACCGCCGGAGCAGGCACACTGCTCGAACCCCGCAAGAGTGGGATTCCAATGATTGAATCGCGTGCCGAATTAATCGTCGATATCGCCAAGCGGTTCATGGAGCTCTTGTTACAGTTAGAGCCACAATGGAAGAAAGGCTATCTGCGCTTTAGGCTGGACCTTGAGCAATGCGGGTGCAACGCATCTTTTGACAACGATTCGCAGGTTCTGCTGATCGATGCGATCAAGAATCAGGGATTCTTCGCCCACATCAGCGCGCAAGGCCGGAAGATTCTGCAGAACCTGGGCAAGTCCAAGGGGGTCTTCATCTTGGTTGCAGATTCATCGTCCAAGTACGACTTTTACTTCGAGTTTGAAGACTTGGACCGTTGGAAGATCTCCCAGACGGACGGCGCCACGGGAGTTCCCATAGGGATCACCGAATGATTCGACGACGGTACCTAGCGCGCCAGTATTCGACCTTTGGTACCGGCCTTTATCGCGCATATCTCCCCATTCCCGCGAATTATTCCCCTCGCATTTCTATCCACATTCCCGGTGCACAACCCTGTGCATAACCGGTTCCTCATCGGGAAAACGTAATCGCGATTCAGCCAGTTACATCGCACTGATTAAATATTGACCAGCCGGAGCCCATGTGAGTGCGAGCCACGCGTGGGTTTGCAATCCATCCACAGCGGAGAGCAAACTTACGCCCGGCGCTCGCGAGCTGAGTGGCTGGAGTCGACGGAGTCGCTTATGAGTAGGGCAACCGCAGGACTAATTTCGCTGCTCGCGCTGATGTGCGGACCTGCATTGGCCGCGATGTCACTGACCAGCGCCGATATTGCGCCAGGCGAACCGATCCCGACAACGCACATTTATCCCCTCTGCGGCGGAGGCAACGTTTCGCCGCAGCTGTCCTGGAGCAACGTACCCGCTGCCGCCAAGAGCTTGGTGCTGACCATGATCGACGTAGACGTGAAGCCATCGCAGTGGTCGCATTGGATTTTGATCGATCTGCCCGCGGACACCGCGTCGATATCGCGGGGCGCGACATCGCTGCCCGGCCGCACAAAATCGATCGTCACCAATTTCGGCGATGCCGGTTATGCGGGCCCATGCCCGCCCAAGGGCACCGGCGTTCATCATTATCAGTTCACGATCTGGGCGTTGCCGACCGCGTCCGTTTCATTCGCTGCCGACGAGAAGGCTACCGACGTGTTCGCGTACCTCTCGCAACGCGCGCTCGACAGCGCAACGCTGACCGCATTTGTGAAAGCGCCGGCGCGTTGATCGCGACGCCCTGCGGCAGGCCGATCCGATGCCTTCGAAATGCGCCGGACGCTCACTCGCTCGCAAGTCCCAAAGACTCCTCGAGTCGCGCAAGGCCCAGCAGGAATCCGCGTCGCTGCGCGTCGGTCATGCAGGCAAGCAATGCGCGTTCACGATCGAGCGCCAATGGAACGAGTTGCGCATAAAGCCGCCTTCCGGCGGGGCCGAGACGCAGCGAAACCTCGCGCGCATCGCTCGAACGGGCGGAGCGCTCGAGCAAATGTCGCCGCGTCAGCGAGGCGACGGCCCGGCTGACCCTGGTCTTGTGCATGCGCGCGCTGGACGCGATGCATTGCGCGGTACACTCCCGCTGTTCTCCGACCGTGACGAGAACTCGCCACTCGGGAATCGCAAGCCCGAAGCGCTCTCGATAAATCTCCGATAAATGCTCGCTGACCGCCGTCGCGAGGCGGTTAAGGCGAAAAGGGGCGAACTGCGCCAATTGCAAAGTCGGAGCCGCGGTTGCCGGATTTCGAGTCAAACCATCATTCCCGTTGACAGTTGCACGCGCAACTAACTACCATGATGGCCTGATAACTTTCGCAAGGCAAGCCGGCATGACCACAACGCGGGTAGAAGCGCCGCCCCCTTGGGAAAATCCATTGGGAACGGACGGTTTTGAATTCGTCGAGTACACGGCACCCGACACGGCCGAATTGGGGCGCCTATTCGAGATCATGGGCTTTAGCCTGTTGGCGCGGCACCGCTCAAAAGACGTCCGCCTCTATCGGCAGGGCAACATCAATTTCATCGTCAATGCGGAACCGAACAGCCTCGCGCAGAACTTCGCGCGGCAGCACGGCCCGAGCGCTTGCGCGATGGCGTTTCGCGTCAAAGATGCCGCTCGCGCGCTGCGCGATGCCGTCGCGGCGGGTGCCAAGGAGGTCAAGGGCACGATTGGACCGATGGAGCTGAACATCCCTGCGATCGAGGGTATCGGCGGCAGCCTGATCTACTTGGTCGATCGTTACGACAGCCCGACGATTTACGATATCGACTTCATCCTGGAGCCCGGGGCGCAGCGCTTCCCGCCGGGCGCCGGGCTCGCCGAGATCGACCACCTGACCCACAATGTCGGCAAAGGGCGCATGGATTTTTTCTACGATTTTTACCGTCGGGTTTTCAACTTTCGCGAACAGCAATTCTTCGATATCACGGGCGAATATACCGGATTGACCAGCCGGGCGCTGTCCGCGCCTTGCGGCAAGATTCGCATTCCGATCAACGAGTCCAAATTCGACGCAGGTAGCGGGCAGCTCGATCAGATCCAGGAATTCATCGAGCAATACCACGGCGAGGGCATTCAACACGTCGCCTTGCGCACCGACGATATATTGAAGACCTATGACGTGCTGCGAGGCAACGGATTGAAGTTCATGACGCCGCCGCCTAATACCTATTACGAGATGCTCGAGGAGCGGGTGCCGGGCCACGGCGGGCAAATCGAAGAGCTGCAGAAGCGCGGAATTCTGCTCGACGGCGTCGACGGCAAGTATCTGCTGCAGATTTTCACGCAGACCTTGATCGGGCCGATTTTCTTCGAAATCATCGAACGGCAAGGCGATGAAGGCTTTGGTCAGGGCAACTTTCGCGCATTGTTCGTGAGCATGGAGCGCGACCAGGTGCGCCGCGGCGTCCTCAAGGCGCGTTGAGGATGCCGAACCGATGACACTCGGCTATCAAACGGGCTTCGGCAACGAATTCGCGAGCGAGGCCATCGCGGGCGCGCTGCCGTTGGTGCGCAATTCCCCGCAACAATGTCCTTTCGGCCTGTACGCCGAGCAGATTTCGGGTACCGCCTTCACGGTGCCGCGGCACGCGAGCCGCAGGTCGTGGCTTTACCGGATCCGACCGGCGGTCGTTCATGGACCTTTTCATCGCATCGAGAGCGGGTCGATCGTCGGGGGCTTCGATGAGGCGTTGGTATCGCCGAATCAATTGCGATGGAGTCCGCTGCCGATTCCCACCGCAGCCACGGATTTCGTGCAAGGACTCGTGACGATCGGTGGTCACGGCTCGCCGGCCGCGCAGAGCGGTTGCGCGATTTACTGGTATGTCGCCAACCGGTCGATGCAAGATCGGTTTTTCTATGATGCCGACGGCGAGTTGCTGATCGTCCCGCAGCTTGGGAGGCTGCGGCTTGCGACCGAATTGGGGATCGTCGAACTCGGCCCCTTGGAGATTGCGGTCATTCCGCGCGGCATCCGCTTTCGAGTGGAGCTCCTCGACACGGCCGCCCGCGGCTATGTCTGCGAGAACTTCGGCGCAGCGTTGCGATTGCCCGATCTCGGCCCTATCGGCAGCAATGGACTCGCGCGTGCGCGCGATTTTCGCACGCCGGTAGCGGCATTCGAGGATCGCGGCGGCGACTTTGAACTCATCGCGAAGTTTGCCGGTGCCTTGTGGTCGGCGCATATAGACCATTCGCCGCTCGACGTCGTCGCCTGGCACGGCACGCACGTTCCTTATAAATATGATCTGCGCGATTTCAACACGATCGGCTCGATCAGCTATGATCATCCGGATCCCTCGATATTTTTGGTACTGCAATCGAGCAGCGATACGCCGGGCGCCGATAACCTCGACTTCGTGATCTTTCCGCCGCGCTGGCTCGCGATGACGAACTCGTTTCGGCCACCGTGGTTTCATCGCAATGTTGCGAGCGAGTTCATGGGTTTGATCGAGGGTGAATACGACGCGAAGCAGGCCGGCTTCCTGCCGGGCGGCGCCTCCCTGCACAACTGCATGAGCGGGCATGGCCCCGATGCGGCGACGGTCGATAAGGCGAGCAAGGCGGACACGTCGCGCCCCGAATTCCTCGCCGCGACCATGGCCTTCATGTTCGAAACGCGTGCGGTCATTTGCCCGACGCCGATTGCGCTAGGCCTGCCACAGCTGCAAGCCGACTATGCGCAGTGTTGGCAGACGCTGCCGAGGAATTTTACGGGCCGCGGCGGCAGTGACAGCGGCACTACCGGCGGGGGCGCATGAGCATCGTGCTGAATTCGACGCATGATCCGGCGCTGCGCAGTTGGGTGGCGTCGGCGAACCAATCCGATACAGAGTTTCCGATTCAAAACCTGCCTTTCGCGATCTTCCGCCGTGCCGGCAGTCCCGAAGCCTATCGCGGCGGCATCGCGATCGGCGATCAGATTCTGGACTTGCGGGCGCTGAATCTGCATGGACCGTTTTCCGGTGGCGCGGCAGAGGCGCTGAGTGCCGCCGCCGAGCCCAGTTTCAATCGGCTCATGGGCCTACCGGACAGTGTCTTGACGATCCTTCGCACGGCGCTGTCCAAGTTGCTGCGCACCGACTCGCCCTGGGCCGCAAAATTGCATGCCGAACTCGTGCCGCAATCGGCGGCCGAATACGATCTGCCGGCGCGCATCGGCAACTACACGGATTTCTATACCTCGATCCATCATGCGACATCGGTCGGCCGCCTATTCCGTCCGCAGAACCCGCTGACACCTAACTACCGGTGGATGCCGATTGCCTACCACGGTCGCGCCTCCTCGATCATCGTGTCCGAACAGGGCTTCCATCGGCCTGTGGGCCAATCCTTGCCCGCGGGCGCCGAGCGGCCGGTGTTTGGGCCGAGTCAACGCCTCGACTATGAACTCGAAGTCGGCGTGTTCGTCGGCCGCGGCAATGCGCTAGGCGAGTCGATTCCAATCAGCAGCGCCGAGCGACATATATTCGGCCTGTGTCTGCTCAACGATTGGTCGGCGCGCGATCTGCAGAGCTGGGAGGCGCAGCCTTTGGGTCCGTTTCTGGGCAAGAATTTTGCGACGACGATCTCCCCGTGGATCGTGACGCTCGAGGCGCTGGCGCCGTTTCGCGCGCCGCTGGCGCGTGCGCCCGACGATCTGGAGATGCTCGCCTATTTGGATTCCCCGGCCGTGCGGCAGTACGGTGCAATCGACATCGAACTCGAGGTGACGTTGCAGACTGCAAGTATGCGCGCGCGCGATCTGCCTCCCGAGCGGCTCTCGCGTTCGAACTTTCGGCAGGCGTATTGGAGCATTGCGCAGATGCTCGCTCACCACACGGTCGGCGGCTGCAATCTGTTGCCGGGCGACCTGCTCGGCAGCGGCACGCAATCGGGTCCGGCGCCGGCGGAGGCGGGCTCCTTATTGGAACTGAGCGCCGGGGGGACGAAACCCATGACGCTGGCTTCGGGAGAGACTCGCCGGTTTCTCGCCGACGGCGACTGCGTCACGCTGCGGGCCGCGTGTAGTCGCGACGGCTATGCGCGCATCGGTTTTGGCACCGCGAGCGCGATTGTTTTGCCGGCGCAGGTCGGCGCCGTTCAATGATCGGCCTATTCGCGCAGTGCGGCCTATTCGCGCGGTGTTGCCTATTCGCGCGGCGCGGCTTATTCGCATGGGGCGCTCTAGCCGCGCCGGCCTAGTCGCGGTAATCGACGAGCGCGTCTCCTAGCGCGTCCTTGAGGGGCCCCAGCCAAGGCTCGTAGTTTTTCCACTGATCGAGGCCCTCGCGGAACAGCGGCTGGCGCACTTGCTCCGAGCTTGCGGTGCGGATGCTGCGTTCGGTCTTGTGGAATTCCACGCAACGCGCTTCGAAATCGAGCCCGCAAAAATCGAGAATTCGCCGCACGCCGCCTTCGAGATCCTCCACGACGTCCTCGTATTGAACGCGCAATATCTGTCCCGGCAGCACCGCGTCCCAGTGCCGCATGAGCTCGAGATAGGTCCGGTAATAGCGCGCGATGTCCTCTGTGCTATAGGTGAACTCTTGCCCGGCGGCGAACAGTTGCTTCAAATTGCTGAAGCAGCAGGCCATGGGTGCGCGCCGGGCATCGATGATTTTGGCGTTCGGCAACATGAGGTGGATGAGCCCGATATGCCGGAAGTTGTTCGGCATCTTATCGACGAAGCGGGGCTTGTCGGTCCTATAGGCGCGCGTCTCGGCCAGATATTTTTCGCCGAGCCGCAGGAAGTCCTCGGGCTGCATTTCTGCGAGCACGCCCGGGTAACGCGGGTTGCCCAGGTCTGGATCCCGACCTTGCAAGTTGAGCACGATACGCTGAATGTCGGCGAGTTCCTGTGTCCCTTCGACCTGCGAATGCGAAGCGAGAATTTGGTCGAGCAGCGTCGAACCCGCGCGCGGCAGTCCCACGATGAAAATCGGATCGGGCTGCGGGGCACCGGCCCCCGCCCGCGCTGCGAAGAACTCGCGCGTGCATACTTCGATCTGCTTGCGGGTATTGGTCTCGATGATCTCCGGCCGGTAACGGCTTTCGGATCGCTTCAGCGCGTTGCCGCGCTCGTAATAGCGCCATGACTCGGCGTAATCGCCGCGATCCTCATAGGCCTTGCCGAGCGCGAAGCACAGGTGATACCGATCGACGAGCGGCGTCCCGGACGCTGATTCTTCCGCGCGCATGCGCGCGATTTCCCTCTCCAAGAATCGGTAGGTCTTGAGATTTGCGAGACTCCAATAGGCATCGCCGAAATTGGGGCGCGCGGCCGCCGCGGCACGATAGGCTTCGATGGATTCGTCCCGCCGGCCGAGGGCCTTGAGCGCGTGGGCAATCGACAGATGTAGGTCCGGCGCTTGCGGCGCCTCGATGAGGAGCTCTCGGTACAGTGGGATCGCCTTTTCCTGCTCGCCGAGGCCAACGCAGGCTGTCGCATAGAGCGTGCGGTACTGGCGATTCTCCGGCTCCAGCCGCAAGAGTTTTTCGAGCTCCTGACGCGCTTGGCTATACTTGTGGCGTTCGATGAGCACCAGGGCGAGATCGTGGCGTGCAGCGCGGTAATCCGGCGCGAGCGCGAGGGCGGCCTCGAGCAGTAGTTCCGCATCATCCAGCACGTCACGCGCGATGCCGATCTTGGCGAGCAGACGCATGGCCTCGACGTGATTGCCATGCCGCAAGAGAAACGCGCGGATGATATTTTCCGCGGGCGTCAGCTCGCCGTCCGAGAACAATGCCGTGGCGCGCACGACCTCGGGCGGAAGGCGCTTCAGGATCGCGACATGCGCGGCGGCCGTGGCGGCGTTCTCGGCATCCCCCGCCATTCGATAAAGGCCTTCGAGCATCGACCAGCTCGCGGGCAGCGCGGGATTGATGTTCACGCCCCGCAGGAACGCGTCGATTGCCCGCGGCGAGTCCCGCAAGGCGACGAAGCAGTAGCCGCGCTCCTGGTAGAGCTGACTGAACCTCGGGTGTAGCTGCTCTAGGCGCTCGATCGTCGCGAGCGCCTCGGGGATCTTGTTCAAGTATCGCTGGCTCAAGGCGGCCAGAAATAGGACGTCGCGATTTTCGGGGACTTGGGCAGCGAGCCGCTGCGCCGCATCCAAGGCCTCGGCGTACCGCCCGATCTTCGTAAGCTCGCGAATGCGCCGCACTTCGAGCTCGATCGGGGACGGCTGCGGGGGCGGCAGCGGATTCAGGACGGCGCGCCCGTGTCGCGTAGCTCGTCGCCGAGCGCCTCGCGCAGCGGTCCGACGAAGCGCTCATAGCGACGCCAGCGCTCGACCGAGCTCCTGCTGATGGGCTGGCGCACCTGCCAATTGCTCGCGGTCAGCACCGGCCGCTCGGTGCGGTGGAACTCGAGGCAACGCGGATCCCACGAGAGCCCGATGTGCGCGAGCATCCGACGGCTCCAGCATTCCGGATCATCGACGAGGTCCTCGTACCGGACCTCGATCAGCGTTCCCGGCGGCAGCACGGCGCGCCAGTGCGCCATCAGGCGGCGGTACTCATGGTAGTAATGCGCGAGGTCGCCGAAGTCGGTCGCATAGGGGTGCGCGGCGGAGAACCCCTGGAAGTAGATCGACAGGCACGTGTCGAGCGAACTCCGCTCGAGATGAATGAACCGCGCACCCGGCAGCGCCGCGTGAATGAGGCCGATGTGTCTAAAGTTGACTGGCAGCTTGTCGACGACGCGCGAAGCGCCGGGCGCCTGCGTCGCGAGCCCTTCGAGATAGGTGCGGCCGAGCTCGGCTATCGTCGCGGCCCGCTGCTCCGGACTTGCCGCGCGCTCGGCGTCCGCCGCAAAGATCCAGTAGAGCAGCTCGCCCGCCCCGTGCACTTGCGGGTGCGAGGCGAGGATTTGTTCGGTCAAGCTCGTGCCCGAGCGCGGCATCCCAACGACGAAAACCGGGAGTTCGGAGGCGATCCCGCCGGACCGCAGCGCCGCAAGCGCATTTCGATCGAAGGCCGCGAGAGTCCGCGTTACGCGCTGCGTCATCTCGGCGCGGTCGTAGCGTAATCGGCTGCGACGGGCGAGCTCGTTGCCCATCCGATGATGCTCGAAAGCCGCGTCGCGGTCGTCGACGTCATCGTAGTACTTGCCGAGAGCGTGGTGCAGGTTGATAGCGTGTGCTACGGCTGCCCCACGTGCCAGCACGCGCTCCGCGGCGTCGCGCCACGGTGCATCGGCCGCGCTCATCTTGCGCACGGCCATGAGGCTGGTTAGCGCCTCGGGCAGCTCCGGATCGACATTTAAGGCTTTGCGCAGCAGGTCCTCAGCCTCGTCGAACCGGCCATGGTCGATGGCGAGGCTGCCAAGTAGCGCGAGCGTGTCAGCAGCGCCGGGACGAAGCGCGAGCGCCCGCCGTGTGCTCGCTTCCGCATCCGCGAGCCGCCCGAGAGCTCGCTCGGCCATGGCGTGAGCGGTGTGTAGCGCGGCATGGTCGGGGGCGATCTCGAGTCCGGCACGGTAGGCGGCATCGGCCTCATACAACGCGTTGAGCGCAAGCAGCGAGTTGCCGAGGTTCAGGTGCGCTTCCGGCAGCCGCGGCTCGAGTTCGATCGCGCGCCGGCAATACTCGATCGCGGCGCGGAAGTCTCCAAGACAATGCAGCACGTGGCCGAGGTTGGCGTGCAGCCGCCCATTACCGGGCATCCGGGTCAGCAAGTCGCGATAGCAGCTTGCCGACGCCTCATAGCGCCCAAGCGCTGCCAGCAGGCCCGCATACTCGTCGAGGATTTCGACGCGCGGGTCGCGAGCCAACAGCCGGTCGTAATGGGGGATCGCCTCCGCTCCGCGGCCGACGGCAGTCAGCGCGCGTGCCAGCTGCGTAACGGCGGCGGCAAATTCGGGGCGAAGCGCAACCGCCGTTTGCAAGCTGACGATCGCCGCCTCCCTATCGCCGGCCTCCAGAAGCGCGCTGCCGAGGTTGCGGTGCGCCTCGGCGAGCGTTGGCTCGAGCACGATCACGTGTCGGTACCCTTCGATTGCAGCCGCAAGCGCGCCCTGAACGCGCCTGGCATTCGCCAGGTTGCCGATGGCGGCGGCGAACTGCGGCCGCAGCGCGAGCGCGCGCTGACCGCTCGCGATCGCCGCGTCCGTCCGTCCCAGCCGCAGCAGCACTTGACCGAGGTCGTTGTGCGCCTCGGCGAACTCCGGACGCAGAACGGTCGCGCGCGCGAAGCACTCGGCCGCCCGCTCGAGCAGCCCTTGGTCCTCGAGCGCCTGCCCCAGCGCGAGCAAACGCTCGCACTCGATCTCGGCCTCGCCGGATTGCCCGGAATGGGGTAGGGCCAATGCGCGTGCTGCGTCCGGCGAATTGCCGCAGCAGTGCTTGAACTTGCGACCGCTGCCGCAGGGGCAGGGCTCGTTGCGTCCAGGCGGCATCTTAAGACCGCACTAGCCGCGGTAGCGCACGAGCGCGTCGCCGAGCGCATTGCGCAGCGGGTCTAGCCAGGCCTCGTAGCGGCGCCACTGGTCGAGTCCTTCGCGGAAGATGGGCTGGCGTACCTGCTCCGAGCTCGCCGTGACGATGCTGCGTTCGGTGCGGTGGAACTCGAGGCATGCCGGCTCGAAGGGCAGCTCGCAGAAGTCGAGGATGCGCCGGACATTGCCCTCGAGGTCGTCGACGAGGTCCTCGTGCAAAACGCGCAACACGACGCCCGGAAGCGCCGCATCCCAGTGCTGCATCAGCTCGAGGTAGGTACGGTAATAGCGGGCGATGTCGTCGATGCTGTAGGTGAACTCCTGCCCGCGCGCAAAGAGCTGCTTGAGGTTCCCGAAGCAGCAGGCCATGGGCTCGCGCCGGGCGTCGATGATCTTCGCATTCGGGAACAAGAGGTGGATGAGACCGAGGTGCCGGAAATTGTTCGGCATCTTATCGATGAACCGCGGCTTGCCCGTGCGATAGACGCGGGTGTCGCGCAGATATCTCTCGGCGAAGCGCTGGTATTCCTCGGGCGGGAGCTGTGCGAGCACGCTGGGGTACCGCGGCGACTCGAGATCGGGGTCGCGGCCCTGCAGTTCGAGCACGAAGCGCGGGATGTCGGCGAGCTCCTGTGTGCCTTCGGCCGCGGAGTGTGAGGCCAGAATTTGTTCGATGAGCGTCGATCCCGAACGGGGGAGCCCGACGACGAAGATCGGCGCCGTGCTCGCCGCGCCATAGCCCCGGCGCCGCTCGAAGAATTCCCGCGTGCAGACCTTCTTCTGGTATGCGGTATTGCGTTCGATGAGTTCCGGGCGGTAGCGGCTCTCGGCGCGCTTCAGTGCGTTGCCGCGCCCGTAATAGCTCCACGACTCGGCGTATTCACCAAGGTCCTCGTAGGCCTTGCCCAGCGCGAAACACAGGTGGTAACGGTCGATGAGCGCGGTCGCCAGCGCCGCCTCCGCCGAGCGCATGCGCTCGAGCTCTGCGTCGGCGAAGCGGTAGGTTTTGAGGTTGGCGAGGCTCCAGTACGCGTCGCCAAAATCCGAACGCTCCCGGGCGGCCGCCCGGTACTCGCCGATCGCATCGGCCTGGCGGCCCAGCGTCTTCAGCGAATGCGCGATCGACAGGTGCAGTTCGGCATTGGGCGCTCCCGGCGGCGCATCGCGCAGCAGATCCTCGTACAGCGCGATCGCCCGCGCGTGCTCGCCGCGACCCACCATCGCGGTGGCGTACAGCGTCCGGTACTGACGATTGGCCGGATCTACGCCAAGCAACTTGTCGAGCTCGGTCAGGGCCTCCTGGTGCTTGTGCCGCGCGAGCAGCACCGAGGCGTAATCGTAGCGGGCGGCTACGTAGTCAGGGACGCGCTCCAGCACCGCCTCGAGCAGCAACTCCGCGTCGTCGAACACCTCGCGGGCGGCGCCGATCCGCGCCAGCAGGCGCATCGCCTCGATGTGATCGCCGTTGGCAAGCAGGAACGCGCGGATGATTTTCTCCGCCCCCAAGAGGTCGCCGTCGCTGAACAGCCCGGTCGCCGTGATCACTTCCTGCGGCAGCGTCTTGAGTTTAGCGACGTGGGCCGCGGCCGTGCCCGCGTTGTCGGTGTCGCCGCACATCCGGTAAAGGCCTTCCAGCATGCCCCAGCTCGCCGGCAACGCCGGGTTGATCGCGACGGCCTGCAGGAATGCCTGGATCGCCTGCGGCGCATCCTTCATCGCCACATAGCAATGGCCGCGCTCCTGATAGAGGCGGCTGTAGCCGGGATGGAACCGCTCGAGGTGTTCGAGCGTCGCGAGCGCATCCGCGGTCCGGATGAGCTGACGTTGGCCGAGCGCGAGTAGATACAGAACGTCGCGGTTTTCGGGGACTTGGCTAAGCAGAGCAGTCGCGGCCGCCACGCCCTCGGCAAAGCGCCGCTCCTTGATGAGCGCGCGGATGCGCGAAACCTCGGACTCCACGGTCGAGGTCACATGGGCGGTTGCGGTGGCAGTCATGGGCATCCGATAAGTAAAAAGGGTGGGCATCGCTGCCCACCCTCAAGTCTAGCTCAACGGCGCGTACCCGTTGCCGCAGCGCACTGCCCAGCCGGCTGCGGCGCCCCGGGGGCGCCCAAGGTCAGAACTTGATTCCGACCTTGAGGCCGAGCACCCGCGGCCGCAGCGGCACCTCCGACTGGATGAATTGCGCGGACGACGTGAACAGGCTCGCGTCGGAGTTGCTGAGGTTCGTGCCGTAGGCCTCGACAGTCCACTGGTCCTTTGCGACGCTCAAGGCCGCATCATATGTCGTATATGCCGGCTGGTCGTAACGCAGCCAAGTGGTTGTGGGCACAGTGACCCCTGCGCCGGACTGGAAGCTGCTCGGCTCGTTCTGCATGTCGCCGACGTGCTGTGCGCCGACCATGAAGAACATCTTGTAATCGTTGACTCGCCAGTCGTAACGCGCGCGCACGTTGTACTCGATGGTCGGCGAGAATGCGGGCGTCGAGCCGACGGCGCCGAGCGGGTTCTGCAGCGGCACATTCTGACTCAGCGACGGCGACCAGACCTGCGTGATGCAGCTGCCGATCGGCGTCGGATTACCCGGGTTCGTCGACTTGATGCACGGCGAGTTGGTCTCCGACGCGTTGTTGTGAGAAATCGAACCCTGCAGCGTCAAGCCGTCGGTGACGCGCGCGACGATCTGCAGCTCGACGCCTTTGATGCGATAGTCGGGCCCCTCCACGCCGAACGTCGTGTTGCCAAAGATGGGCGGGTTGTAGATCAGCGTCTGGACGTTTTTCCAGTCCATGATGTACGCCGAGCCATTGACCAGGAGCCGGTGGTCCAGCCACTCCGTCTTCCAGCCGATCTCGTTGTTGACCAGCGTGTCCGGCGGATACGTATAGGGCTTATTGAACTGCTTGACGAGCGTCGGGTCCGCATCCGGGCCGACCGTCGGCAATCCTGTTGCCGGATTCACGTCAATCTTGACCTCCGCACTGTCCTTGCGGTTGCCGGCGCCCGGACGGAAGCCCTGCGAGAATGTATAATAGACCATCGCATCCGGCACGATGTGCCAGGTCAGGTTGCCGCGGCTCTTGAACCCACTGTAACTCGCGTCATGCGTCGCATCGGTGAGCTTCGAGCCCACGCATGCGCCGTTCGGGATACCCGCGCATCCGGTGCTCGTGGAGTACTGCGAGCCGTGCATGGTCTCCTTATAGTCGTAATAACGCGTCCCGCCGGTCAGCGTCAGGACCTTCGGGATCAGGTCGTAGTCAATCGACGTGAAGAACGCTGTCTGCTTGTAGCCGCGCTCGAGGTCCTCGCCGAACGCGACATCATCGTTGCGCTGCGTCGGATCGATCGCAGCGTAGCCCGGAGCGGGAATCACGTTGCCGACACATACCTGGGTACCCGCCTCGTACAGCAGAAGGTTCGCTGGAGTACAAGACGGGATCGACTTGTACAGGAAATTCATGTCGTCCTTGATGTCGAAGTCCTCCCAGAACGCGCCGATGAGGCCCCGCAGCTGCCAATCGTCCGGCGTGCTGAGGCGCAGCTCGTGACTCTGGTGCGTGGTTTCGACATGGTCGTCCCAGGACGACACTGGCGAGTAACAGGTCAGCGGACCCACTCCCTTGCCGATGGGGGCGCCGCCGCCGACGCAGGTGTAGTAGAACCCGCCCGCCGAGCGCGCGTAGTTTGTGTAATCCATCGCATTATCGATCGTGCGGTCGAGGTAGCCGCCGGTGTACACCAGCCTTAGGTCGCCGATCTTGCCGTTGACGGTCCAAGATGTATTCTCGTACTTGTCCTTGTCGTAGGACGGGCTGAACGAATTCACCTGCCACGCGCCGAGCGGTGTCTCCTGCGAACCGAGCGGGAACTGCGCGTCGATGCCCTCCGCGTCCATGCTCTGGTAGCTCTGCTGGATCAGCACGTTCCAATCCTCGTTGACCTGCCAGAGTGCCGAGACACGGATACCTTCGTAGGTCACCGGGTTCTGCGCCCTCGCCGCGAGATCGTAATTGTTGGCGGTGGCCGCGTTCGCCGGGTAAGGGAGGTGGTAGGAAATGGTGCCTGGATCCGTAGGGAAGCGCGTGAATTGGCTCGGCACGTTGTCGATGTAGCCGCCGCGGCGATCGTTGTATAAGACTGCACGAACGGCCAGGGTGTCCGCGATCAAAGGTAGGTTGACCACCGCGGTGATCGCGTTGTTGGGATCGCCATGGGCCGTAGTGCCGTACGAGCCCTCGACGTTGCCTTCGGTGACGTTAAGCTTCGGCTTGTTCGTGATGTAACGGATCGCGCCCGCTTCGGCGCCGCCGCCGAACAGGGTGCCTTGCGGACCCTCGAGGACCTCGATGCGCTCCATGTCCGCCATGTAGACGTCGACATTGCGCGCCGGGAACGTCATCGACTGATCGTCGAGGTAAGTCGCGACGTTCGGAAACGGGTTGATCGCCGCGCTCGACTGGTTGCCGGCGAAGCCCGCGCTCAAGCCGCGCATGTAGATATTGCCCTGGCCCGGGCCGTTTGCGCTGAAGGTCACGTTTGGCAGGTACTTGAGGACGTCGTCGAAGGTCGTGACATTCAGCTGGCCGAGTTGCTCGCCCGTGATCGCCTGTATCGTGATCGGGACGTTCTGGACGGATTCCAAACGGCGCTGCGCCGTCACGATAATCTCTTCGATGCCGGCGGACTCGGATTCGGAAGTCGCGGTATCGGGCGCCGCCGCGCGGGATGCCCCGGCTGACGTGCTGAGCACCGCGGCGATGGCATAGGCAAGCTTTTGATTGTTTTTCAAGCGACTCTCCCTAAACAGTCAGTGATGAAAAAAAACGACAACCATCAAGAATAAAAATATTCCAAGCTCAAAGCGTGAAAACTGGACTAGGAATAGGGGGCGCAATGACGCCCGTCGCACCGGCATGATCCCTTCTCATCCCCATCGTTGCTTTTTTACTTACAACACATTCCAATCTAATAACAGAATTATGACAGAAATATGACGCATACGATGGCAGCGCGTCAACGTTATAATTACCCCTTTTTTGCCGGCCGTGTTCCAGGACGCCCCCGACCTAAGGCAACTCGCGATGAAGCAAATCAACGAACCCGCCCGTTTGGTCGATGTGGTCCTGGAAACCGAGGTTCTCGTGGTCGGCAGCGGTCCCGGGGGCCTGGCGGCGGCGCTCGCCGCGGCCCGGGCGGGCGCCCGCACCGCGCTCATCGACCGCAACGGCTGCTTCGGCGGCAACATCACCCAGGTCGGCGTCGAGGGTTTCGCTTGGTACCGTCATGAGCAGACGGTCGACTGCGAGGGCATCGGCATCGAGTTCGAACAACGCGCCAAAGCCATGGGCGCGGCGATGCCGGAGCCGCAGTCTTTGAGCCACGCGCTCGATGCGGAGATGTTCAAATGGGTTGCTGATGTGCTCGTGCAGGAAGCCGGCGTCACGCCGCTGCTGCACCGCCTCGGCGTGGCGCCGATCGTCGAGAATGGCGCCATTCGTGGCGTGATTACCGAGAGCAAGGCGGGCCGCGAGGCGATACTCGCCAAGCGCGTCATCGACGCGACCGGGGACGCCGACATCGCGACGCGCGCCGGCGCGCCGGTACGCAAGTCGCCCAAGGAGGAGATGATGGCCGTTTCCGTCATGTTCTCGATGAGCGGAGTCAACAAGCGTCGCTTCATCGACGCGGTCAAGGCCGACCCGCAGACCTATGCCGATTGGTCCGGCAACGGCGAGTGGGACTACGAGACCACGGGCAAGGAGGATCAGCTGTTTTCGCCGTTTCTGCGTAAACCGTTCAAACAGGCGCTTGCCGCCGGCATCATCCCGCCGAGTTTGTCGACGATCGCCGGCACCTGGGGCTCCGTCAGCGACCAGGGGGACCTCACCTACCTGAACCTCGTGCACGTGCCGCAAATTGACGGCACGGACCCGAACGATTTGACGATCGGCGAAATGCGAGGCCGGCGCGAGGCGATCTACGCGTTGGAAGCGCTGCGCGGCTTCATGCCGGGCTGCGAGGATGCCAAGCTGCGTAATTTCGGCATGACGCTCGGCGTCCGCGATACGCGAAAGATCGACGCACTCTACAATCTGACCGGTAACGATGTCCGCGAGCAGGCCCGATTTGACGACGCGATCGGCATCTTTCCGGAGTTCATCGACGGCTACGGGGTTCTGATTCTGCCGACCACGGGCCGCTACTGGCACGTGCCTTACCGCGCGCTCGTGCCCAAAGGCGTCGGCAACTTGCTGGTTGCCGGGCGCTGCATCGGCGGCGACAAGATCTCGCATGCCTCCGCGCGAAACATGATGTGCTGCGCGGTCAGCGGCCAAGGCGCGGGCGTCGCGGCCGCGATATCGCTGCGGCGTGATGAAGCATTCGATCGGCTCAATATCGGCGCGGTTCAGCAGGAACTCGCGCGGCAGGGCGCCCGCTACCAGTGACTCAGGTCGCGACGGGACCCCCCATGGACCGCGCCAGCGGCAATTCGGCGATGCGCTGGTGGGTGCTCGCGCTCGCGGCGATCGCCGTATCCAGCAGCTACTACGAGTCCGACGTCATTGGTTCGGTCGCTGATCTGCTGGAACGGCAGCGTGGCTTTAGTCAGTCGCAGATCGGAATGCTCAACGGGATCATCAGTATCCCCAATGTGGCGCTGGCTCTGATCAATGGCGTGCTGATCGACCGGTTTGGCCCGGCGCGCGTCGCGCTTTGGGCGGCGGGAATTGGCGTGCTCGGCGCGGCGCTGACCGCGGTCGGCAATCCCTATGGACTCATGGTCGCAGGCCGCTTTGTCTTCGGTGTCAGTGAGGGTGCCATATTCATCGCGCTCGTCGCCGGACTCGCCCAATGGTTCTCGCGCAGCGGGATCGCGCTCGCGACTTCCCTGTACCTCAGTTTCGCCCGCATCGGGTCCTACGGCGAGAACACCTCGACGGCCTGGGCGCATTCGCTGTTCGAGCGCGGCTGGCAGGCGCCCCTGTGGCTAGGCACCGGTATTACGGTTGTCGGGCTCATCGCGGCACTGGTCTTTTATTGGGTCGACCGGCATCACCGGCCGGGAATGCGCGCCGCCGGTGGCGATGCGCCCGAGCGTATCGTCTGGCGGGATCTGTTGAAGTTCGATCGGTCCTATTGGTACATCCTCGGCCTGCATGTGCTCTACGCGGCCGTGTTCTTCCCGTTCCGGCAGACCTACGCGGTTGAATATTTCCAGCACGCCAAGGGGCTCACGCTGCAACAAGCGGGCATCGCCAACAGTTGGGTGTTCTTCGCGGCGATCTTTGTCACTCCGGTGTTCGGCCTGCTCGCCGACCGGCTGGGCCATCGCGCGCTGATGCTGGTTCTAGGCACCTTGCTCCTGCCGATGACTTTCGTCGTGCTGGGGCTCACGAATCTCAGTCTGTGGGTGACCACGGTCATGATGGGAGTCAGCTGGTCGCTCGTGCCTGCGGTCATCTGGCCTGCGACGACGCTGATCGTCGAACCTCGTCGCCTAGGGACCGCGCTCGGGCTCATCACGCTGATTCAGGCGCTTGGCATGTCTGCATCCAATATTGCCGCCGGATGGCTCGCCGACGAGGCGGGTGCTGGAGCGCAGAATCCAGGCGGTTACAGCGTCATGCTGTGGTTCTTCTTTTTGCTGAGTCTCGTCGCACTAAGTTCGGCCGTGCTGCTATGGCGCCGCGAGACTGGCCCGAAAGGCCACGGCCTGGAAGAGGCGCGGCGCGCCGTTAGGCTGGCTGCCGAAAACGCCTAAACCCGCGACGGCACGCATGAGGACTCAACAAAGGCTCAGCGACCGCTCCATTGCGGTTTGCGTTTCTCGGTGAACGCGCGGGTCCCTTCCTTGAGGTCATCCGAGCGGATCACACGTTGAACGGCATCGAGCGCATCGTGCAGCTCGAAGGCTTGATGTTCGGGGACCATTTCCGCTTGGCGTATGAGCTGCTTGATCGCGGGGAACAGCAGCGGCGGCCCTTCGGCGAGCTGCTGCGCAATCTCGCGCGCCTTGGTCAAGGCTTGGCCCTTCGGCACGATGTGATTGGCGAGCCCCCAGTGCTTGGCCTCGCTCGCGTCCATCCAACGGCCCGTCAGCAAGAACTCCACGGCCACATGATAAGGAACACGGCGCGGCAATTTGATCGTGCCGGCATCGGCGAGCACGCCGACGTTGATTTCCGGCAATGCGAATCGCGCATGCTCTTCCATGACGATGATGTCGGTACCGAGCACGAGTTCGAAGCCGCCGCCGCAGGCGATGCCGTTGACGGCCGCAATGATCGGCTTATTCAAGTTGCGCGGATAATTGAGGCCGCCGAAGCCCCCGACACCCCAATCCTCATCGGATTTTTCGCCGGCGGTCGCGGCTTTCAGATCCCATCCGGGGCAGAAAAACTTCTCTCCGGTCCCCGTGAGAATCGCGATGCGCAGCGCGGGGTCATCGCGGAACGCCGTGAATACGTCGTTGAGACGGCGGCTCGCCGCCAAATCGATCGCGTTGGCTTTGGGCCGGTCGATCCTCACTTCGAGTATCGCACCGTCTTTGGCGGTCAGTATTCCATGGGACATGGGCTTATTTCTCCTTGAGGCGAATTAAGGCGTCGACGGCGATTGCGCCACAGCCTTCGGGCCGAACGATGATCGGATTGACGTCGAGTTCCGCGAGCGTATCGAGATGCGCCGTGGCGTAGCGCGTGATCGCGAGCACGGCCTCCACGAGCGCCGCGACGTCGCCGGGCGGCTTGCCGCGAAATCCCGCCAATAGCGGAGCTGCCCTGAGTCTCGGCAGCGCCGCCTCGATCGACTCTCGGGTCCAGGGCGGCAGCAAGGAGACGCTGTCGGCAAGCAATTCGGTCAGCACGCCGCCCGCGCCGATCACGAGCACGAGCCCAAATTGCGGATCGACGATGACGCCGACGAGTATTTCGGCGACGCCATCCGTGATCATCGGTTCGACGAGCAGCGTATCTGAAAGTCCGGCGAGCCGCGCAACCGCGGCTTGCGCCTCGGCCTCGCTGCGCACATTGAGTACGACGCCGCCGACTTCCGTTTTGTGCTCGAGGTGCGGGCCGACGGCTTTGATGACGACCGGAAAACCCAGGGCGGCGGCGGCCGCCGCCGCCGCCGGTGCCGGTACGGTGATGCCGCGGCCTGTGGATACGCCAGATTTCTCCAACGCGGCCTTGGCTTCATTTTCGGCGAGCGTGTGTCTGCGTTCGGCGCGAATCGCAGCGCCGGCATCGGGCAGCAGCAGCTGCGGGTCTTGGCCGAGCCGCCAGGTCTTGCCGACGGCGCCTGCAAACGCCAATGCTTCGAGCGCTTCGCGTTGCCCCTGCAAGGGCACGACGCCGCCGCTCAAGCAATGTTGGCGTAGGCGCGCGCCGAGGGTTTCCGGCAGCGATGCGATCAGTGCGGCGCGCGTGGGGGCCCCTTGGGCCGCATCGATGAAAACGTCGATGACCGCGTCGAACGCGGTCGTATCAGACTTGCCGTCGGGCGGACAATCGAGCATGAATCCGACCGCATCGTAGCCGGCGTGCAGGACCGTCGCAAACACGCGCCCCAGCGCGGGCGGATCGAACCATAGATAGGTGTGGAAATCGAACGGATTCGCAACCGTGACGCGCGCCGTCAGCAGTTCGCGCAGCACTGCCGTTTCGGCAGGCGGAATGGGCGCGAACTCGATGTCGAGCGATCGCGCGACGTCCGCGCTCATCGCCATGTCGCCGCCGGACGCGCCCATGATCAGCACCCGGCCGCCGGCGATTGGGCCGCCGGCGTGAAAGACTTTTAGCGTCTCAGAAAGCGTGCTCAAGGTGTCGCAGCGTGCGAGCCCCGCCTGGCGACAAAAGGTCTCGAACACCTGGTCCGCGCCGGCGAGCGCACCGGTGTGGCTATGCGCGGTGCGCGCCGCAGCGGCCGTGCGCCCCGATTTGACGACCGCGATGGGTTTGCCCGCGACGCGCGCGCGCGCAGCTGCTCGTGCGAATCGTGCCGGATCTTTGATGCCTTCCAGATAGAGCCCGAAGGCCGTGACCCGGGGGTCATCGCACAAAATCTCGATCAAGTCCTCGACCGCGAGACGAGTTTGATTGCCGACCGTGAACAGATACCCGATCGGCAACGAGCGGTCATTGAACATCAGCGTGAGGGCAATCGTACCGCTTTGACAAATCAATGCGACGCCGCGCTCGAGCGGCGGACCGACGACTTGATCGGGCCAGAGCGCGACGCGATCGAAGAAATTCACGAGGCCGTAGCAGTTGGGTCCGAAGAAGGGCAGGTCGCCGGCACTCTGCGTCAAATCGCGCGTCAGTTGCGCGCCTACGTCCGTGCCGGTTTCCGAGAAACCCGCGGTAAAACAGACGAATCCGCCGCCGCCTCGCTGCGCGAGCGCCGCTGCGACCGAAGCCGCCTCATGATTAGGCACGGCGAGGAACGCGGCGTCGGGTGCGCCCGGTAGGTCGGCGACCGAGCGGTAATAGGTCGTCGACGGCGTCGAAGCACGGGTCGGATGCACGCGCCACACCACGCCCTGGTAGCCGATCGTGTCGCTGCCGGCGGCTACCGCATCGGTCCAGGTGCCGGCACCGATCAGCGCGATACTGCGCGGTGCGATCAGGCGATGAATGTCCGGCATGTGCTCAGCGACGCCTCAGTTCGATCTTACGCGAAGCGGGGCCGAACGCGGCCAGCGCCTCCGGACTCAATTTCAGGCTCTGCAGCCTTGCTTCGATGGCCGCAGGAAACGCCGTGCTCATGGGCTTCTCGCCCTGATGCACATGCAGCAGCATGGTTTCCGCGGTCGCCACGGGCTCCGTGAGGCGCGAACATCGGAACAAGGAGCCGATCTGTATGCGCTTGCGGTCGCAATCGAGCACCAGCGATTCGACGATGAGATCGTCGCTCGCCTTGACCTCGTGCAAATAATGGATATGCACTTCGAGCGTATAGAGCGTACAACGCGTGGCTGCGCGGTAGCTTGCGTTCAGCCCCAATTGATCCATGACATCGTCGGCCGCGTAGCTCAGCACGAGGCCATAGTAGGCGTCGCGCAAATGTCCGTTGTAGTCGATCCAGTCCGATTCGATCTTGGCTCGATACGGAGTCAGTGCACTCATGCCGTTATCGCTCGACGCTGAGAGGCTCAACGCGGGGCCGCTCAACGCAGCTTCAAGCGCTCGCGCGCCTCGGCTGGATTGAGGATGCGTGCGCCCATCGCTTCGATGATGGTCCGCGCTTTTTCGACGAGCTGCGCGTTGCTCGCGTAGACGCCGCGGCTCAGATACAAATTATCCTCGAGGCCCACGCGCACGTTGCCGCCCAGCAATATCGACTGCGCCACCCACGGCATTTGCATTCGGCTGATCCCGAACGTGCCCCAGATACAGTTCTCGGGCAGCGAGTTGACCATTGCGAGCAAGTGGCCGGTATCGACGGGTACGCCGTACGGGATACCCATGCACAGCTGGATCAGCGACGGCGCGTCGAGCAATCCCTCTTTGATCATTTGCTTGACGAACCAGAGATTGCCGGTGTCGAACACCTCCAATTCCGGTTTGACGCCCAGATCTTTGCAAATCGCGGCGCCTTTGCGCAGATAATTCGGCGTAGAGATATAGGCGCGATTGCCGTCGCCGAAATTCAGGCTGCCGCAATCGAGCGTCGCGATGTCGGGCCGATATAAGCCCTCGTGGCAAAGGTCGATGACGTGGCGCATGCGATCTTCTTGCGTCACGAAGTCGCTGCCCGGAGCCGGAGTGTCCTTCAAGCCATGTTCACCGATCACGATGTAGCCGCCCATCCCGCAGGTCAGGTTGACGATCACGTCGACCTTGCTCTCGCGGATGCGTTTGACGACTTCGCGGTAATGCCGCGTCTCCATACTGAAGACGCCGGTTTCCGGCTCGCGAACGTGGATGTGGACGATCGCAGCACCGGCTTGTGCAGCCGCGATCGCGGTGGCGGCGATCTGTTCCGGCGTAACCGCGCAATGCGGGCTCTTGGTGACCTTGGTGTCATCCCCGGTCACGGCGCAGGTAATGATGACGTCGTGATTCATCTTGGCTCCCCCATTCAATGGTATTCGCGCTTGCGGCCGCGACCGGGCGTTATATTATCTTGATCATAATATTTAAGCCACCCGCGGCACGTTATGCCAGCGGCAGGCAATTGTGCAGGCCGCGACGCCTCAGACCGGCCGCGACGCCTCAGGCCGGCCGCGACGCCTCAGGCCGGCCGCGACGCCTCAGGCCGGCCGCGACGCCTCAGGCCGCCCGGCGCGGCTGCCCGCAAGCGCTCGAATGATCTCGCCCGCGCCGCAGACGCCGAGTATCTTGCCGTCCTCGGCGAGCAATACGGGGTGACCCGTGGATTGGCAGAGTTGAATGATTTCCTGCAGCGAAAGCGAAGCGGGCGCGATCGCGAGTCCGGCGGGCGCGGCGGCGACGGCGGCCGCATCATGGACGCTGCGCGCCGTCTGCGGGAGGCCATCGACTTTGATGTCGAGCAACTCGCCCCGCGCGTTGAGGATGAGCTGATAACGGCGGTTTGCGTCGAGCCAGAGCGCCCCGGCGGCGCCCTGCATGCTTGCGGTCGTGCACATGATCATGCCGCCCGTGAGCACGTCGAGCGGGTTCATGTGGCGCACGAATTCGGCGACGTATTGGTCGGCCGGCGCGAGCACGATGTCTTCAGCCGTACCGCTCTGAATGATGCGCCCGTTCTGCAGGATCGTGATGCGATCGCCGAGGCGCAGAGCCTCGTCCAAATCATGACTGACGAACAATATGGTCTTCTTGACGCGCGCCTGCAGCGCCAGCAGTTCATCCTGCAGTTTGGCGCGGATCAGGGGATCGAGCGCGGAAAACGGCTCGTCCATGAGCAGGATGTCCGCATCGGTGGCGAAGGCCCGCGCGAGCCCGACGCGCTGCTGCATGCCGCCGGAGAGCTCACTGACATGGCGTTCAGCCCATTGCGACAGACCGACCAATTCGAGCTTCTCGTCGACGATTTGGCGTTGCCGGGCCGCGGGCTCGCCGCGCAGCTCGAGACCGAATCCGACGTTCTCGCGCACCGTGCGCCAGGGCAAAAGCCCAAATTGTTGGAATACCATCGCGACCTGCTCGCGCCGCAAGCGGCGCATCTGCAGCGCATCGCAGCTCGCGACATCGACGGCCGACTCGCCGTCGTGCACCAGCACCGCGCCACGCGTCACCGGGTTCAAGCCGTTCGCTGCGCGCAGCAGCGTCGATTTTCCCGAACCCGACAAGCCCATGAGCACCGAGATTTCTCCGCGCGCGACGCTCAAGGATGCGCCGGCGACTCCGACGATGACGCCGAGCTTCTCGGAAATCTCCGCGCGAGTGCCGCCGGCATCGAGCCGTGCGAGGGCCTCGCTGATGGCCTTGCGGCCGGCGCGCCCGGCTTGCCGCGCGAACAGGATGTCGACCTCCTTGAATTCGACGGCGGCGCTCATCGCGGCGCTCCATGTTCGGCGGGCCGGCTCATGCGATCCAAGATGATGGCAAGCAGCACGATCGTGAATCCGGCCTCGAAGCCCATGCCGACTTGCACCGAATTCAATGCCCGCACGACCGGCACGCCGAGCCCGCCCGCACCCACGAGTGCCGCGATCACGACCATCGAGAGGCTCAGCATGATGCATTGCGTGATGCCCGCGAGGATCGTCGAGGCGGCGCTCGGCAGCTCGACTTTGACGAGCAGTTGCATATGCGTGGCGCCGAATGCCTCGCCCGCTTCGATCAGCGTTTTCGGCACCGAGGAGATGCCGAGATGCGTCATGCGTATCGGCGCCGGCAGCGCGAAGATGACCGTCGATATGAGCCCCGGAACGACGCCCAGGCCGAATAGCACCAAGGTCGGGATCAAGTAGACGAAGGTCGGCAGCGTCTGCATCAAATCGAGCACCGGGCGCAGCGCGGCATAGAGCCGCGGCCGGTGTGCCGCGGCGATGCCGACCGGCACGCCGATCGCCGTGGAGAGCAGTGTCGCAACCAGGACCAGCGACAAAGTCTCCAAAGTCGCGAGCCAATAGCCCTGATTCAAGATGAACAGCAAGGCGAGCCCGACGAAGACCGCGAGCGGCAGGGATCTGCGCAGCACCCACGCGAGAACGGCGACCGCAACAATGAGCCCCGGTGCGGGCAAAATGCGCAGCACCGCGGTCACTCCGTCGACCGACGCGCGAATGACGATGGCGATGCCGTCGAACAGATAGCGGCCGTGTTGCTTGATCGCATCGATGACGACGGCCATCGTGTCGCCGACGGGGATCTTGTGGCTGACGACCCATTGTTCGAAGCCGGTTGCAGCCACCGCGGGCGCGGCGCTCGATAGCGCGCTCTGTGCCGGCCGCCCATCGAAGGTCAGCACGCCGTCGAGCCACGTCTTGGCGACTTCCGGGTTCGCCTTGAGCCATTCGGCGGCGGCGACCGGCGGCTGTTCATGCCGATCCAAGATCGCCTCCATCATCTCGCTCTCCCCACGCAGCGAGAACTTGAGGTTGTTCAGCAGCCGGCCTACGTTCGGACACTCGTCGACGTAGCCCTTGCGCGTGACCGTGTAGATCGTCGCACCGCCGAAGTTCGGTCCGAACACGGAGTCGCCGCCGGATAGGTACCGTAGGTCGAAGTGCATGTTCATCGGATGCGGTTCCCAGGCGAGGAACACGATCGGCTCCTTGGCCCGCACCGCCCGCTCGACTTGCGCGAGCATGCCTTGTTCGCTCGACTCGATGAGTTTGAAGTCACCGAGGTTGTCGAAATTCTGCTTGAGCATCTTGAGCACGGTTCGATTGCCGTCGTTGCCGGGTTCGATGCCATAGATCGAATTCTTGAGCGCCGGTGCAAATCGATGAATGTCCGCGAAGTCGTGCAGCCCGGCGTCATAGGCATAGGCGGGAACCGCGAGCGTATATTTCGCCCCGGTCAGGTTGGCGGCGATCTCGACGACCGAACCTTCGGCGATGTATTTGGCGCGGTCGGCCTCCTGGGTCGGCATCCAATTGCCGAGAAACACATCGATATCCTTGTTCTGCAGCGATGCAAAGGTCACGGGCACCGAGAGAACGGTCGTCTGCGGCAGATAGCCGATACTGCGCAATAGTTCGCTCGCGAGCGCGGTCGTCGAGGTCACATCGGTCCAGCCGACATCGGCGAAGCGTACCGCTTGGCAGGCCGGCGGATCGGCGCTCGGCGGCGCCGTCACCGCTGCCGCTGCCGGGAGACCCGCGATCAGAGTCAACGCCATGGCGGCCAAGCGCTTGACCCGTGCGCGCGCCGGAGGGCATGATTGCCGTAGTGATTCGCATTTTGAATAGACGTTTAATGAGCGCTGATTTAGTTTCAAGGATACGTCCCTAACATATTGAAATTACTTAAGTAAAATCTCAGCGTCCGATACCAGTCAGAAACTCTTGCAGGCGTCCATTGGGCGCCATTCGACGCCACGAAGGCTGCCAAATTGAACAATCAGTCAAACCACTCGCCCCAAGTTGCGCGTGAATCCGCAGAGGAGTCACGGCGCCGCCAGCTCATCGAAGTCACGATCGACAGCCTAGCTGAACTTGGCTTTGTGGGCACGACGCTCGCGCAAATCGCGAGCCGAGCGGATGTATCGCCCGGCTTGGTCGCCCATTACTTTGGCGATAAGGATGGCTTATTGGATGCGGCCTTCCGCGCCTTGGTACGCCGGCTCTTGACCCAAGTCCGAGCGCGGTTGCATGCGGCGCGGACGCCCCGGGAGCGCATTCAAGCCATCATCGATGCAAATTTGGCCCCGTCGGAATTTGAACAACGAACCGGCACGGCCTGGTTGGCCTTTTGGGGCCAGGTGTTGCACGTCGATGCGCTGCGGCGCATACAGTCGGCCTATCAGCGCCGTACGCTCACGAATCTGCGCGCTTCCCTGACGAAACTCTTGCCGGCCGACGAGGCGGGCAGCCTCGCGGCGATGATTGCGGCGATGATCGACGGAGTCTGGTTGCGGGCGGCGCTGTCGGGTTGGCGCGAGGCGGACAGCGTCGGCGCACGCGCGTTGTTGACGGCTTTTGTCGATGGGCGCTTGAGCCAATGCAGAACCGCGGCGGCGCACCCGAAGCCGGTACCGGCACATACACCGGCGGCCGGCGAGCGTTTCGCGTCGATAAATCCCGCGACCGGAGAAGTCATCGGCAGCTGCACGGTTGCCGGTGCCGCCGAAGTCGATGCCGCGGTCGCCTCTGCGCAGCAGGCGCAGCGCGCTTGGGCAGCGCTGCCTGCGCCCGAACGCGCGCGCGTCCTGCGCCGCGCAGCTGGCCTGCTGCGGGAGCGCAACGACGAATTGGCCGAACTGGAAACCAGGGATACCGGCAAGCCTATCCAAGAGACGCGCGTCGTCGATGTCGCGTCGGGCGCCGATTGTCTCGAGTATTTCGCGGCGTTGGCGCAAAGCGTCAGCGGCGAACACATCGATTTGGGCCCGTCGGCATTCGGCTATACGCGCCGCGAACCGCTAGGTGTCGTTGCCGGCATCGGCGCTTGGAATTACCCGCTGCAAATCGCTTGCTGGAAATCGGCGCCGGCGCTCGCATTCGGCAACGCGATGATTTTCAAACCGGCCGAGCTCACACCGCTCAGCGCCATGAAGCTGCAGGAAATCTTCCTCCAGGCGGGAGTGCCCGCGGGCGTGTTCCAAGTCGTCCAAGGCTACGCGGATACCGGGCGCTTGCTGACGCGCCATCCCGCGATACGCAAGATCTCGCTGACCGGCGAAGTCGGAACGGGCAAAGCCGTCATGAGCGATGCGGCGCAAACACTGAAAAACGTCACGCTCGAACTCGGCGGCAAGTCGCCGTTGATCATTTTCGAGGACGCCAAGCTCGATAACGCGGTCGCCGGCGCTCTGCTCGCGAATTTTTATTCTGCCGGTGAGGTCTGTTCGAACGGTACGCGCGTATTCGTGCACCGATCCCTCAAAGCGGCGTTTCTCGAGCGTCTGGTAGCGCGCGTTGCCGCGATGCGCATCGGCGATCCGATGGACCCGACGACGCAGGTCGGCGCGCTGATATCGCAGCCGCATATGGAAAAGGTGCTCTCCTACGTCGCGCTCGGCCGCGCCGAGGGCGCAAGGCTGCTGATCGGCGGCTCGCGCGTCACGAGCGGCGATCTGGCCAAGGGTTTTTTCGTGGCGCCGGCAGTTTTCGACGCCTGCCGCGACGACATGGCGATCGTGCGCGAGGAGATTTTCGGGCCCGTGATGTCGGTGTTGGAATTCACCACGGAGGAGGCGGTCATCGCCCGCGCCAATGCCACCGATTTCGGGCTGTCGGCGGCCGTTTTCACCAACGATTTGACACGCGCCCACCGCGTCATCGCGCGACTGCAAGCCGGCACCTGCTGGATCAATCACTACAACGTGACACCGGTCGAACTGCCGTTTGGCGGCGTCAAGATGTCGGGCCTGGGCCGCGAGAACGGCAGAGCGGCGCTCGAGCACTACACGCAACTCAAAAGCGTCTACGTCGCCATGGGCGACGTCGATGCCCCCTATTGACGGAGTAAAGATTTTTGACAGATCAGACTTTCGACTACGTCATCGTGGGCGCCGGATCCGCGGGCTGCGTACTTGCCGATCGCTTGAGTGCGGATGGCAAGCGCACGGTGCTGGTGCTCGAGTACGGCGGCCCGGACCGTTCCATTTTCATCCAAATGCCGTCGGCATTGTCGATTCCGATGAATATGCCGAAGTACAACTGGTTCTACCATACCGCACCCGAGCCGGGCTTGGGCGGGCGCAAGATGCATACGCCGCGCGGCAAGGTCTTGGGCGGCTCCTCATCGATCAACGGCCTGGTCTACATCCGCGGCAATCCGCAGGATTTCGAGCGCTGGCAGGCGGAGGGGGCGAGCGGCTGGAGCTATGCGGATGTGCTGCCGTATTTTCGCCGCTCGGAGCGGCGCGCCGAAGGCGGCAACGCGTATCGCGGCGATAGCGGCCGGCTGCAGACCTGCTACGGCACGCTGAAGAATCCACTGCACGCGGCCTGGCTCGCCGCGGCGCAAGAGGCGGGCTATCCGCCGACCGACGACGTCAATGGTTTTCAGCAAGAGGGCTTTGGCCGCATGGACATGACGGTCGGGCAGGGCAGGCGCAGCAGCGCCTCGAACGCCTACCTGCGTCCGGCGATGCGCCGGCCCAACCTGTCGGTGCTGACCCACGCCCTGGCGACGCGCGTGCTGTTCGACGGGCGTCGAGTCGACGCTTTGCAATATCGGCGCGGCGATACCCTACACACGGTGCGCATCGGGCGCGAACTCATTCTCTCGGGCGGGCCGATCAATACGCCGCAGCTGCTGAAGTTGTCGGGCGTCGGGCCGGCCGCCGAGCTGCGCGGCCACGGCATCGAGGTCGTCAAGGACCTACCCGGTGTCGGCGAGAATTTGCAGGATCATTTGGAATTCTATTTTCAGGTCGCCTGCAAGCAGCCGATCACCTTGTATTCTTCGATCAAGCCCCTGGCCAAGGCGCTGATCGGCATGCGCTGGCTACTGTTCAAAGACGGCTTGGGTGCGACGAATCATTTCGAGACCTGCGGCTTCATTCGCAGTCGTGTCGGGATCGCGTATGCCGATATTCAATATCACTTCCTGCCGATGGCCGTGTCCTACGACGGTACGTCGCTTGCGCAGGAACACGGCTTTCAGGCGCATGTCGGACCGATGCGATCCAAGAGTCGCGGCTGGGTGCGCCTCGCCTCCAAGGAGCCGTTGGACAAGCCGCGAATCTTGTTCAATTACTTGAGCCACGCCGATGATATGGCCGAGATGCGCGCCTGCGTGCGGCTGACCCGGGAGATCTTCGCTCAGGCGGCGTTCGATCCCTATCGCGCGCGCGAAATTCAACCGGGTGCCGACGTGCAATCGGATGAGGCCATCGATGCGTTCGTTCGCGCCAAAGTCGAAAGCGCCTACCACCCGTGCTGCTCCTGCAAAATGGGCGGCGCCGACGATCCCATGGCCGTCGTCGATCCCGAAACACGGGTCTATGGACTCGAGCGGCTGCGTATCGTCGATTCCTCGATCATGCCGTCGATAACGACCGGCAATCTGAATGCGCCGACGATCATGCTCGCCGAGAAGGCGGCCGACCATATCTTGGGCAATACCTTGTTGCCGCGATCCGCGGCGCCGTATTATAGCGCCCCCAACTGGCGCAGCGCGCAGCGCTGATCGGTCGAAGAGCGTGCGCACAGGGCCGGGAACCCGTCATCGGAGGAAAGCTCATGAGTCTATCGCCATACGCCAGGCCCACTATGCTGTTCCTGCTGGCGGCCGGCATGCTGGCGGGTGCGGCACGGGCGGACAATTTCGCAAACGTCTACTACGACGCTCGCAAGGACCAGGTGGTCGTCACGCTCTACTACCGCGGTACGAATCCGGACCATACATTCACCTTGAAATGGGGGCCATGCAGGGAATCGGCGGATGGAAGTAATCATGAGATCGTCGCCGACGTGCTCGATAGTCAATGGCAGGACGTCGCGAAAGACAATTTCAAGAAGACCACGCGCTTTAGCCTCGCGAATCTCGATTGCAGACCCGTTAGACTCACGTTGAGAACGGCGCCGCGGTTCTATTACACGCTGCAGATTCCGGCACGCGGGGACTCGGCGCCATAGCGGATTGCCGCGATCTCAGCGCGACGGATAATAGTCGCGCGCGATCACCGAGAGCAGCCCCGTGACATAGTCGCTGAAGGAGCGCCAGATCTCGAGGCGAAACGTGTCCGGGGCCGTGCGCCACAGCACGATGTCGGCCTTCGCGAACACGGTTCGAGTGCACATGTCGACCGGGAATGCGCCGATATCGAGGTCCAACGGACAAGCACCGTTGAGAATGGCTTCCGCATGCTTGCCGTGAACCTCGATGGCCGTCTGGCGATGGCTGATGTCGACGAGCGCATGCGGTGCGGCCGCGAGCGCCTCCTCGAGGCGCTGGGCGACCCGATCCGCAGGGTCCTCGGCCGCGGCGAGCAGCAAGTACTCGTCGGGACCCAGCCACAGCGTCGCGCTCGGTCCATGGGTGGCCGCGCACAGCGCCTGCTCGGCGAACGGTGCCTGCCAGGCTGTCGCCGCCAGCGCGCGTGCCCGCGCATTTCCGTAGAAAATCAGGCGCGTCGCCGGCGGCAGCGGTCGCATCCATGCGGTGGAGGGTATGCGGGGTGCGACGCGCGCCGCGATTTCAGTCATTGAGGCGTGCTCCGGTCGGATCGTAGAACACCGGTGCCGTGACTTCCACTTCGATGTCGCCACCGGGCATCGGGATATACAAGGTTTGCCCGAGCCGCGCCCGGCCTCCGGCGACCACGGCGAGCGCGATCGAACTCTTGAGCACCGCACTGAAATACGACGAAGTGACATGTCCGAGCAGTTGCATCGGCGGATGTTGGCCGGCCGTCGCGGCGACTTGCGCGCCTTCCTCGAGAACAAGATTCGGGTCGCGCGTGCGCAGGCCGACGATCTGCTTGCGCGTCGCTGCATTCATCGATGCGCGTTGCAGCGAGCGTTTGCCGACGAAATCCGGTTTGCTCTTGCCGATTGCCCAACTCAAGCCGGCGTCATCCGGCGTCTGGGTGCCATCGGTGTCTTGCCCGACGATGATATAGCCCTTCTCGGCGCGCAGCACGTGCATGGCTTCGGTTCCGTAGGGCGTCATGCCGTAGGCTTGCCCCGCGGCCCATAGGGCTTCCCAAACCGCGCGGCCGTAATCGGCGGGTACATTGACCTCGAATCCCAGCTCGCCGGTGAAACTGACGCGAAATAGCAGCATCGGGACGCCGCAAATGGAGCCGCGCGCCACGCTCATATGGGGGAAGGCCGCCGCCGAAATATCGATTCCCTCGATCAGAGTCTCGAGCACGCGCCGCGCCTGCGGTCCTTGCACCGCGATGACCGCCCATTGTTCCGTCGTTGAGGTCAGCCAAACTCGTAGATCGGTCCATTCGGTCTGGCGGTAGTCCTCCATCATCGCGAGCACGCGCGGCGCGCCGCCGGTCGTCGTGGTCACGTGGAAGCGCTCGGGTGCGGTGCGCGCAACGACACCGTCGTCATAAATAAAGCCGTCATCGCGCAACAAAATGCCGTAGCGAGAACGGCCCACGCCGAGATTCGTCCAGCTGTTGACATAGAGACGATTGAGAAACTCGGCAGCACCGCTGCCGACGACCTCGATTTTGCCTAAAGTGGATGCATCGAATATGCCGCAGCGCTCGCGCACGGCGAGGCATTCGCGCGCGACCGCCTTGTGCATGTCCTCACCCGCTTGCGGAAAATACCGCGCACGCGTCCACAGACCGACGGGCTCGAATACGGCACCGCGTGCTTCGGCCCACGCGTGTATCGGCGTCTTGCGCAGCGGGTCGAACAAGTCGCCGCGGGACGGACCCGCAAAACTGCCGAAGCTCGTCGGCGTGTAGGGCATACGAAAACTCGTCAGGCCGACTTGCGGGATCGGCACTCCGACGGCTTTCGCGACGATTGCGAGCGCATTGAGGTTGGAGGTCTTGCCTTGATCCGTGGCCATGCCGGTCGTCGTGTAGCGCTTGACGTGTTCGATCGACCGGAAACCCTCGCGAGTCGCGAGCTCAAGATCGCGCGTGGTCACGTCATGTTGCCAATCGACGAATGCCTTTTGCCGCGCCGTGTTCTCGATCTGCGGTAGCGTGCCGAGATAGGAATCGCTGCCGCTCATGGCGCCGGCGACCGAAAAACGCCGCGGCCGCGAATTGGGTTCCGGCGCCGCCGCGGCACCGGCTGCATAGCCGTCATCGAGGACCTCGGCCAGACCAGTCAGACCGCGGCAGGCACCCGCCGAGCGTTCGCATTCGGCGGACTGATCCGGCACGAAGGCCTTGAGTGCTTCGCTCCAGCCGAGCTTGCCGCGCGACTGAGAAAACAGATGCACGCTCGGATTGAAGCCGCCCGACATCAACACCACGTCGCACTCCAAGCGGCGGACGAATTGCACGTCCCCGGACGCCTCGACGTGTCCGAGGTCGATCGACTCGACGCGCAGGGAGCCGCCGGTGCCGAGCACGGTCGCCGCGGCGAACACCTCGATGCCCGCTTTGCGTGCTGCCTCGGGCAATGCTCCCACAGGATTGCCGCGCAGATCGGCGATTGCGCGGATCTCGACGCCGCCGAGTTGCAATTCGAGCGCCGCCAGGTAGGCCGCATCGTCGGCGGTCACCACGACCGCGCGCGAGCCGACCCGCACGCCGTAGCGGTTCAGATAGGTGCGCGCCGCGCCCGCGAGCAGAATGCCGGGCCTATCATTGCCCGGAAATATGAGGGGACGCTCGATCGCGCCGGTCGCCAGGACCACGGCGCGCGCCCGTACCTGCCATAGGCGCTCGCGTGCCGCGTCTTGCGGCGGCTGCGTGAGATGGTCGGTGAGGCGTTCATTTAGGCCGATGAAATTATGCGGGAAATAGCCGAATGCGGTCGTGCGCGACAGCAGCGTGATGCGCGGATTGGCGGCGAGCGCGGCGATCGACTGCCGTACCCACTCGAGCGCACTCGCGCCCTCGATGTGGATCCCGGCATCCGACAATAGGCTGCCGCCGAATTCGTTCTGCTCGTCGCAGAGGATCACTCGCGCGCCGCCGGCGGCCGCAGCGCTTGCCGCGGCAATTCCGGCGGGACCGGCACCGATGACGAGCACATCGCAATGCGCATAGCGCTGCGAATAGCGATCCGGATCCGGCAGCGTCGGTGCTTCGCCGAGTCCGGCGGCGCGGCGGATCACGGGTTCGTAGAGCCCCTTCCAGGCGCGCTTCGGCCACATGAACGTCTTGTAGTAAAAGCCCGCCGGGAAGAAACGCGCGAGCAGATCATTGATGCGGCCGAAATCGCGCCGCAGGCTGGGCCAGCGATTCTGGCTGACCGCCGTCAATCCGTCGTAGAGTTCGATCTGCGTGACGCGCAGGTTAGGCGTCGTGCGCGCGGTATCGCGAATGATCGTGACCAGGCCATTGGGCTCCTCGGTGCCCGCGGCGAAGATGCCGCGCGGCCGGTGATATTTGAACGAGCGGCCGACCAGATGCACGCCGTTCGCGAGCAGCGCCGCGGCGAGCGTATCGCCCTCGAGCCCCTCATATTGTTGTCCGTCGAAACTGAATTTAACGGGCTTGGAGCGGTCGACGCGACCGCCGCTCGGGTTGCGCAGCGGAGTCACGGCGCGCTTCCGTCGGGCGGATGCGGCGCGGCCGGCCGCGGCGCGGCGGGTTTGGGTGCCGCCGGTTGCGGCGCGCCCACTTCATAGGTCGCCAAAAAATGATCGGTCGTCGTATCGCGCAGCGCATTGAAGAACCGGCCGCAGCCGTGCGAGTGGCGCCAGCGCTCGGCGTACACGCCTTTCGTGTTATTGCGCATATACAAATATTCCGCCCACTGCGCGTCGTCGAGCTCCGACGGCCTTGCCGGTCTCGCCAAATGCGCCTGGCCGCCGTAGGAGAATTCGATCTCGGGCCGCTTACCGCAATAGGGACAGACGATGATCAGCATGCAGGATCTCGTTCAGTGGGCGACGGCAGCGGCCGCGGCCTCGTCGATCAAATAGCCGTCGCGAAATCGTTCGATCGTGAACGGCGCGTTGATCGGGTGCGGTTCGTCATGGGCGATCGTCCAGGCGAACACATGGGCAGAGCCCGGCGTGGCCTTGAATCCGCCGGTACCCCAGCCGCAATTGACATACAGGCCGGGCACCGGCGTCTTGGCAATGATCGGCGAGCGGTCGGGCGTGACGTCGACGATGCCGCCCCAGTTGCGCATCATGCGCATGCGGCGAAAGTTGGGGAACAGCTCGCAGACGGCATCGAGCGTGTGCGTGTTGATGTGCAGCGCGCCGCGCTGCGTGTACGACGTGTAGGCGTCGGTGCCGGCGCCGATCACGAGTTCGCCTTTGTCCGATTGGCTGATATACGCGTGGATGGTATTGGACATCACGACGCAAGGAAAGATCGGCTTGACCGGTTCGGAGACCAGCGCTTGCAAGGGATAGCTCTCGAGCGGCAAGCGCACGCCGGCCAGCCCTAAGACGACGCTCGTGTGGCCCGCGGCCGACACGCCCACTTTGCGCGTGCGCACGAGGCCACGGCTCGTCTCCAGCGCCTCGACCGCGCCGCCTGCATTGCGCCGGATGCCGGTCACCTCGCAGTTCTCGATGATGTCGACGCCGAGCGCATCGGCGGCGCGCGCATAACCCCAGGCCACCGCGTCGTGCCGTGCCGTGCCGCCGCGGCGCTGCAGGGCCGCGCCCAAGACCGGATAGCGAATGTTGTCGCTGATGTTGAGCGGCGGACAGAATTCTTTGGCCTGTTCGGGCTCCAGCCATTCGTTGTCGACGCCGTTGCAGCGATTCGCGTGCACGTGACGCTTGAACACCTGGGTATCGTGCACCGTGTGCGCGAGCATCATGACGCCGCGCTGCGAGAACATGACGTTGTAATTGAGAACCTGCGACAGGGATTCCCAAAGTTTGACCGAATGATCGTAAAGCGCAGCGCTTTCATTGAATAGGTAATTGGAGCGAATGATCGTCGTGTTACGCCCCGTGTTGCCGCCGCCGATCCAGCCCTTCTCGAGCACCGCGATATTGGTGAGACCATGTTCCGCGGCCAAGTAATACGCGGCACCGAGTCCATGGCCGCCGCCGCCGACGATGACCGCATCGTAGGACGGCTTGGGCTCGGCATGGCGCCATTGCGGCTGCCAGCTCTGGTGGCGCGACAGCGCGCGCCTGAACAGCGCAAAGGCCGAGAAATGCTGCCTGCTCATGGATCGCTCAAGCCTTCAGATCCTTGTTCTCGGGATCGTAGGGCGAATCGACGAGTATCGTCGCGCGCTTGCGTTGGCCGAGGATCTCAATCATCAATTCAGTTCCCACCGGCGCGAATGCCGACTGCACGTAGCCGATAGCGAGGCTCTTGGCGAGCGCATGGCCGTAATAGCCCGACGTAGCCCGGCCGATGAGCTTGCCCTGCAGGTCGTAGAGCGGTTCGTTGCCGAGCGGATCGGCATCGACGACGCCATGCACTTCGAGCGTGACGAAGCGATGCGGAACGCCGGCGGCCAGCTGTTTTTCCAGCGCTTCCTTGCCGATGAATGGTCCTTTATTCAATCGCACGAAGCGATCGAGACCCGCCTCGTAGGGCGTGTAATCGGGTGTCAAGTCGGTACCCCACATCCGATAGGATTTTTCCATGCGCAATGATTCCATCGCGCGCATGCCCGCCATGCCGATATCGAACTCGGCTCCGGCGGCGAACAAGGCATCGAACAAGTGGTGCGCGTATTCGATCGGGAAATGCAGCTCCCAGCCGAGCGCACCCACGAAATTGACGCGCAGCAAATATACATCGGTCGCCAGACCGACCTCGGCGATCTGACCCGTGAGCCAGGGAAATGCGCCGTTGTCGAGCGGCGTGTCCGTGAGCTTGGCGAGCACCTCGCGCGAATGCGGACCCGCCAGCACGAAACAGCCGCGGCTCGTCGTGATGTTGCGCAGCGCGACATTGACGCCGGCGCCGAGCGGCGGCAGCAAGTTCTGCAAGTAATCGCTGTCGTAACGCTCCGCGGCGCCGGCGCTGACGACGTAGAACTTCTCCTCGCCGAGCTTCGTGATCGTAAATTCCGATCGGATGCCGCCGCGGCGCGTCAGCGCATGACAGAGCGCGATACGACCGATCTTGGTCGGCACCTTGTTCGCGACCAGGCCGTCGAGCCAGGCTTCCGAACCGGGGCCCGACACTTCGTGCTTGGTGAACGGCGACAGATCGATGACGCCCACGTCGCGGCGCATACGCAGCGCTTCGGTGCCGACGTGTGGAAAATAATTGGAGCGGCGGAAACTCCATTGATCCTTCGGCTGAACGCCCGGCGGCGCAAACCAGTTGGCCCGCTCCCAGCCGTAGCGCTGGCCGAAGACCGCGCCCATGCGCGCGAGCTTGTCGTAGATCGGACTGGTCTTCGCGGGACGCGCATCGGCGCGCTCTTCATCCGGATAATGGATGACGAAGACGTTGCGATAGGTCTCCTCGTTCTTTTCCACGACATAGCGTTTGCTCGTGTACGGTCCATAGCGGCGCGGATCGACGGCGGCCATGTCGATACCCGGCTCGCCCTCGACGATCCATTCCGCGAGCTGCCACCCCGAGCCGCCGGCGGCGGTAATGCCGAAGCTATGGCCTTCGTTGAGCCAGAGATTCTTCGCGCCCCAGGCCGGCCCCACGAGCGGACTGCCGTCCGGCGTATAGGCGATCGGCCCGTTGACGATGTCCTTGATGCCGCAATTCGCGAGGGAGGGAACGCGCCGCATCGCCGCCTCGACGTGCGGCAGCAGGCGATCCAGATCGCCTTCGAACAGACTCTTGCCGAACCAATCCGGGACACCGTCGGCAAAGCGCGCCGGTGCGCCGGCCTCGTAGGGCCCGAGTATCCAGCCCATGCGCTCCTCGCGCAGATAATACGATTTGTCGGATTCCCGCAGCACCGCGAGCTCGCGGCCGCCGGCCTGGCGGTAGGCGCGCAGTTCCGGCGACTCGTCGTAGACGATGTACTGGTGCTCGACCGGAATCGACGGCACGTTGATGCCGAACAGGCGGCCGGTCTGCCGTGCGTAGTTACCCGTCGCACAAACGACGTGCTCGGCGACGATCTCGCCCTTGTTGGTCGAGATTTGCCATTCGCCTGAAACCGTGCGCTTGACGCCGGTGACTTCGGTCTGCTCGTAGATCTCTGCGCCGCGATTGCGCGCACCCTTGCGCAGCGCCATCGTCAGATCCGCAGGCGCAATGTGGCCGTCATCCGGGTGATAGAGCGCGCCGACGATCTCGGGTGTGTTGATGCCGTCGCCTAAGTCGATGAGCGGCCATAATTCCCGGACTTCCTTGGGCGTGATGACTTGAAACGGCACGCCGATCGTGTTGGCCGTACCGCAGTATTTCTGATACTCATCCATGCGATCGCGGCAGGTCGCGAGGCGCAAATTACCGGTCACGTGAAAACTGACGTCCTGGCCGGTTTCCGCCGGCAGGCGCTTGTATAAGTCGACCGAGTATTTATGCAGCTGGCCGACCGTATAGCTCATGTTGAACAAGGGCAGCAGACCCGCCGCATGCCAGGTCGACCCGGCGGTCAATTCGGCGCGCTCCAGCAGCACCACGTCCGACCACCCCTTGAGGGCAAGGTGATAGAGCGTGCTGACGCCGACCACGCCGCCGCCGATGACGACGACCCGGGCATGAGTTTTCATGTGCGTTGATCCCCCTCGTGAATTCAAGCCCCAGTGTAGCGAGCGGACGACCAAACAAGAGAACAATTGCGACAAACCATGACAAGAATGCGTCATGGTCAGGCCACGGGCGCGCCCCAAGGCGCGGACCGATAGGTACGAAAAACGACAAAACCGGGTCAAAATGAGACACGAGCGGCCGCCGCAATGGCATACTACCGGGGTCCGCAGGAATTTGATGCCCGGAGGTCGCATTGGAAACCGCTGCCGTGCTGCGCAAATGCAAGTACGCGTTTCTTACGCTCCCGAATTACTCGCTGATCGCCGTTGCGAATGCACTGGAACCGCTGCGCATGGCAAATCGCATCATGGGGCGAGACGTTTACGAATGGAGCGTCGTCAGCCTCGACGGTCAAGCCGCGATGGCGAGCAGTGGTTTGCAACTGTCGCCGACCATATCCCTCGACAAGCTCGGCCCCGTCGATATTTTATTCGTTTGCGGCGGCATCAATGTGCGCGAGGCGGTATCCCCGGCGCTGCTCGGGCAATTGCGGCGGCTCGCCGACCGGCGCGTGCCCTTGGGCGCCCTGTGCACCGGCGGCTATGCGCTCGCGCGCGCGGGTCTGCTGGATCAATTCAAAGCCACGATACATTGGGAGAATCTATCGGCATTGCGCGAGGAATTTCCGCGCGTGCGCTTCAGCGATCAGCTGTTCACGATCGATAGGGATCGATACACCTGCTCGGGCGGGACCGCGCCGCTGGATCTGATGCTGCATTTCATCCAATCGAAGCTGGGCTCGCGGATTTCCCAATTGGTGTCCGAACAATTCATCGTGGAGCGCGTGCGCAAGGACACCGACCGCCAATACATTCCGCTGCGCGCGCAAATTGGACTCTCGAACCGCGGCCTGATCCGGGTCGCGCAACTCATGGAGGAAAACATCGAGAAGCCCCTATCGCTCGACAAAATCGCCAAAGCGACCGGCCTATCGCGCCGCCAGATCGAGCGGCTGTTCAAGCGCGATTTGAATTGTGTTCCCAAGCGCTATTATCTGGAAATGAGGCTGCGGCGGGCGCGCGAATTGCTGCTGCAGACCGCGATGCCGATAATGGACATCACCGCGGCTTGCGGTTTCCAATCGCCGCCGCATTTTTCCAAGTGTTACCGAAACCAGTTCGGGCATCCGCCGAGCGCCGAACGTAAAATCGGCCGCCTCGATTTCAGCAACGCGCACTGACAACCCGCTATTTGAAGATGACCGTTTTATTCTCGTCGAGAAACACGCGATGCTCGAGCAGCAGCCGCACGGCGGTGGAGAGCGCGCGGCGCTCGGAATCGCGGCCGACGGCGGCGAGCATCTCCGGCGTGAAACTATGGTCGACGCGCTCCACGATTTGCTCGATGATCGGGCCTTCGTCGAGATCCCCGGTCACGTAATGCGCAGTCGCGCCAATCAGTTTGACGCCGCGCGCATGGGCTTGATGGTAGGGCTTGGCGCCCTTGAAGCCCGGCAGGAAGGAATGGTGAATGTTGACGGCGCGGCCGCGCAATTGTTTGCAGATGTCGTCCGAAAAAATCTGCATGTAGCGCGCCAGCACGACGAGTTCGGTTTGCGTCGATTCGATCAACTCGAGCAGCTTCGACTCCTGCTCGGCCTTGGTCGCCGGCGTGACCGGCATCCAGTAATAAGGTATTCCGTGCCGTTCGGCGATCGGGCGCATGTCGGGATGATTCGAGACGACGCCGCTGATATCCATCGGCAATTCGCCGATCCGCTGCCGATAGAGCAGATCTTCGAGGCAATGATCGAGTTTGGATACCAAAATGAGCACGCGGCTGCGATTCGCACCGTCGTGAATATTCCAATGCATTTGTTCCGCATTGGCGATCCGCACGAAATTCTCACGCAGGCGCGCCACGTCGGCGTTTTCGCCGGCGACCCCGCAGAAGGTCACGCGCAGGAAGAAACGCTTGGTCATGATGTCGTCGAACTGCTGCATCTCCATGATGTACTGGCGGTGCGAGGCGAGGAACCCGGTGACCGCGGCGGCGGTGCCCATGCGGCTCGTACAGGTCGCGGTCAATACATAGGGATGCGAGGTTTGAAATTCCATCCAGCCATAGTAGCGAGCGGACGGCTGCGGCCGATAGCCCGTAAGCGACCTGCGCTGCCACAGGCGCGACGCGCAGGCCGCGACGACGCTCTCAGCGGTGGATGCATAGCGTGAACGAGCAGTCACAGGCCGGGCTTCGCGCGGCCTACGGCAGCGCCTTGGCTGCATTGCGCGAAGGCCGCGCCGAAACCGCCGAGCGGCAATTGCGCTCGATTCAGGCCGCTAACCCCGGCGAGGTCAATAGTCTGCGTCTGCTCGGGGCCGCGCTGCTCGCCCAAGACAAAGTGGCATCGGCCGTCGAGACGCTCGAGCGCGCGGTCGCGGCCGCGCCGAACTTTGCGCAAGCGCGCACCGATCTTGCGCGAGCCTACCGTCAGGAGGGCAGGCTCGAATTGGCGCGCGAGCAATTGCGTCAGGTAGTGCAGGCGGCGCCCGGGCTGGAGGTCGCCTGGCTCGCGTATGGGGACGTACTCGTCGATCTCGGTAAATACGCCGACGCGAAAGTCGCCTATGAGCGCGGCCGGCGCGCCGATCCGCATCTGCGGCGCATCGAGGAGGCGACCGCCGCGTTCGTCGCGAAGGACCGGAAGTCCGCCGAACTGATTTTTCGTGAAATCCTCCAAGCCGATCCGAGTCACGTCGCCGCACTATGCGGACTTGCGGCGATCTCGCTCGCCGCCGGATATTGCGTCGATGCGGAGCGGCTGCTGCGCCACGCGCTCCGACAATCGGCGCACCTGCCGCTGCTGCGGCGTGGATTGAGCCACACGCTGCTCGAAGCCGGCAGGCTGCCCGAGGCTGAACACTGCATTCTCGAATTGCTGAAGATGGAACCCGAAAATCCACAGAATTGGGTTGCGCTCGGCAGCGTCTACACGCGGCTGCTGCGCCAGAGGGATGCGCTCGGCGCCTACGAGGAAGCGGCACGGCTCAACCCCACGAAAGTGGAGCTGCGTCTGTCGATCGGACATATTCTCAAGACCTTGGGCCGGCGCAGCGAGTGCGAACACGCGTACCACGATTGCCTGCGTGTGGATCCCGCCTTCGGCGAGGCCTATTGGGCTCTCGCCGATTTGAAGAACTACGTCTTCAGCGAGGCTGAGATCACGGCGATGAACGGGCTGCTCGCGGATGCGACGCGCAGCGCCACGAGCCAGGCTCAGCTGCACTTCGCGCTCGGACGCGCGTTCGAACACAAAGCCGATTATCGTGCCGCGTTCGCACATTACGCGACCGGCAATGCTCTGCGTCGCAGCGAAACGCCGTTCGATATCGATTTCTTCGAGGCCAAGACCAAGCGCGTTATTGCGTGTTTCGACCGCGAATTTTTTGCCGCACGCGCGGGCGCAGGCTCGGCCGAGCGCGCGCCGATTTTCATCGTCGGCCTGCCGCGTTCCGGCTCGACGCTCGTCGAACAGATTCTCGCGAGCCATTCGAGCGTCGAAGGCACGATGGAGCTGCCCAACATATTGACCTTGGTCCGCGAATTCGATCATCAGGACAAGCGCGGCGACGCCTACCCCGAAGCGCTGCGCGCGGTCGCGCACGAGCGGCTCGCCGCGCTGAGCATGCGCTACCTCGACGAAACACGGCCGATTCGCGCCGGCAAGCCGCGCTTCATCGACAAGATGCCGAACAACTTCAGCCATATCGGCTTGATTCACGCAATCCTGCCGAACGCAACAGTCATCGACGTGCGTCGCCACCCGCTGGACGCCTGCTTCAGCGCCTACAAACAGAATTTCGCCGAAGGACAGGCGTTTAGCTACGATCTCGCTGATCTCGGCCGCTATTACCGTGCTTATTTGTCGCTCATGGATCATTGGGACACCGTGCTGCCGGGCAAAGTCCTATGCGTCCAATACGAGGACCTGATCCGAAATCCCGAGGCGAACATCCGCCGGCTGCTCTCGCATTGCGATCTGCCGTTCGAGGAGGCATGCTTGAATTTCCATGAAACACAGCGGCCGGTCCGCACCGCGAGTTCCGAACAAGTGCGCCAGCCGCTCTACGCCTCGGGCGTCGGCTACTGGAGACACTTCGAGAAAGAACTCGAGCCGCTGAAAGCGAGCCTCGGCGACTGCTTGGAGCGCTTCGCCGATCTTTAAGATCATTGACGCCGGCGGTCCAGTCAAGCGATGATCCGCGGGGAGCACTCACGCAAGCGCGTGCATTTAAAATAATATCAATGGGGAACTTGATGAGCGCAATCGCCAAAGATCGTGCATCCAACGGTGTTGTGCGGACGCGCGGAGCCGCCCCTACGCCAACCCGTTCCAAGCTCAGCATCGCGATTGCGGCGGTGCTGTCCGGCGCGGCCGCGATGCAACTCACGAGCGCGATTGCGGCCGCCGACAGCGGCACGGACCTGCTCGGCGAGATCATCGTCACCGCGCGCAAACGCGTCGAGAATCTTCAGGACGTGCCGCAGAGTATCGACGTCTATACGTCGAAAGACCTGCAGAATCTGGCGATCGCGCAGTTCGAGGACTATGCGACCAAGACCCCGTCGATGTCGTTCATCAGCATAGGCCCGGGCACCCAGCAATTCTTCATGCGCGGCGTCTCCGACGGCAGTAATCCGAACGTCACCAATACCTCGTCGACGGGCTTCTTCGTCGACGATTTGCCGATGAGCTATTACGGCAGTATCCCGGATCTGCACACCTATGACATCGAGCGTATCGAGGTGCTCAACGGTCCGCAGGGCACGCTGTTCGGCGCCGGCGCGATGTCGGGTGCGATTCGCATCGTCACCAACAAGCCCGATCCTAACGCCTTTAGCGCGGGCTTCGACGTCGATGCGGGCCGCATTGAATCGGGCGCCAACAACACGGTCTACGAGGGCTTCGTCAACTTTCCGATCGTCGAGGGCAGCACGGCGCTGCGCCTGTCGGGCTACAGCATCTACGACGGCGGTTTCATCAACAATTTGCTGACGACGCGCACCTGGGTCAACGGGGTCACCTCGACGAACGCCGAGTGGGCGGGCAAGAACTACAATACGCAACACGTCGAGGGCGGGCGCGCCGCGATCAAGCAGGTCTTCAGCGAAGGCTGGCAAGCGCTGCTGACCTATCAGTACCAGGGCGAGCATCACAAAGGCGCCTGGGACCAGGACCCGAGCGTCTACGGCGACCGCAACGTCTCGCGCTTCGGCCCGGAGAACGGCACCAATTACGTCAAAACGCTGGATTTCCATCTCGATGGCGACGTCGGCATCGCCGATCTCGTCTATGCAAGCACCTACTGGTCGCAGCCGAGCCGCACGACCGACGAGTATTCGAATTACGTGCAATATTCGACCGTACAGCCGTTCACGGCGGCCAATATCCAGAGTTTCGCGTGCCAAACGGGCCCGACGATCCAAGGCGGTACCGATGCCTTCAGCGGCTGCAATGTGCCGACGATGTACAACGTCTACGATACGCATAGCGAACGCTGGTCGAACGAAGTGCGCCTCGAGTCCAAGCCGGGGGGCCGCATTCAATGGCTGACGGGACTGTACTGGGAAAAAACGCGCCAGAAATACAACTATTTCTATTACATGCCCGGAATTCAACCGGCCGGCGAGGCATATCAAAGCCAGATCACCTATTACAACAACTATTACGCTCCCGAATCCGCGTCGCCGCTGCCCGAAGAATGGTACAGCTATAAGTCCCGCTTCGATTACTTGGAGACGACGGAATTCGGCGATGCAACTTTCAATATCACCGACCAGTGGGCCTTGGAGCTGGGCGTCCAGCACTTCGAATCGGGATTCAGCGGCAGCAGCCTTTATGCCGGTTATTTCTGGGATCCGAAGCAGCCTTCCGCATACACGGGCTCATCCAACAAATGGAATTCCAAAGCCGGCTTGAATTTCAAGGCGAGCAAGGAGCTTCTACTGTATGCGAGCTTCGGCCAGGGGTTTCGCGACGGCGGAGTGAATTCCGGCATTGGGCCGAGCTGTATCAGCAACGGCGCGCCGGCCGAGTACAAACCCGACACGCTCAACAATTTCGAGATTGGCTGGAAATCGACGGATTTCGGCGGCCGCATGACCTGGAACGGCGCGATTTACTACATGCCGTGGAAGAACTATCAGACGGCGGTGTTCGATCTCGCCATTTGTCCGTCGACGTTCAATGCGAATCTCGGCAATGCGCGTATCTACGGTGCGGAATCGAACATCGATTTCAAGGCGACCGATAACCTGTCGCTACAGCTCTCGGCGAGTTACAACGACTCCCATCTGATCACGAACACCTACGATAACCCGAACTTCATCGTCTCGCCGGGCGAGCGTCTGCCCTATGTTCCGTATTTTAATTACAGCGCGAACATACGCTACGAGAAACCGCTCGGCGCGGGGTTCAAGGGCTATGCGCAATACGACATCGCGCACAAGGGCGACATGTGGAGCGATTTGCGCGAAGTCAGCGCCAACGGATTTGCGCGATCGCTGCAGCCGGCTTACGAGATCTCCAATCTGCGATTCGGTATCGAGGCGCCCGACGAGCAATGGAGCGCCGAAGCCTATATCGCCAATCTGTTCGATACGAACGCGGTGGTCTTCACGAACACCGGCAACTATGATCACCGTGAAACGACCAACCTACCGCGCGTGTTCGGCATACGCTTGAGTTATCGTTTCGGAAAGAAAGGTTAGGCGAGGCGAGCTCGAGGTGTCGGTCCGCGCGCGAGCCGGGCGCCGATCAGGGCGCGGGCGCCGAAGCCGCGAGATGCGCATCTCCGAGCGTGCCCGAGAGGCGCGCGATCGCGCCGGTCGTGCCTTCCTGCCAACGTATGTCCAGATTGCCGCTCAATCCGTCGATGCCGGCGAGCTTGATGCGCGCGCGCACGACGCCATCAGGCCCCGGCGATCGCTCCATCGCGCCGCTGACCGCGACATCCTCGGTCCATCGAACCTGATAGAGGCTGACGTGCACGTTCGCGCCATGCTGCACGATCAGAAAGCTGCCGCCGCGCAGTCCTTTGCCCGAACCCGACGAGTTTTCGGGTAGGCGCGCGAGCACATCGCCGAGCGTCTGCAATGCCGCCTTGGCGACGCGCAGGCGTTCCGCATCGGCGCGATTACCGGCGCCGGCCGTCACCGTCGCGAGTTCATCGGCGTGGCGTGCAAATTGCGGCACGAGCCGAAGCGGCGGGACGCGCGCGGCGCAGGCCGTGTCCCCGATCTTGAGATTCACGATGAAGGCACGCACGATCTCGGCGCCGCAGGTGCTGCGCGCGCGAGGCAGTGCGTTGACATGAAAGCCGTTCGTGATGACGACCTGGTGTCCGTGTTTGAACGCGCGCGCAACGGCTGCGCCGTCCGCGACGGTCGTCATGTTGTCGAGTTCGCCGGAGACGACCAGCGCCGGGATATCGGGATACACCGCATGATCCGCGACCGCATGGCCCGCCGGAGTGCCGGCGGGTGCGGCAGGCCAGTCGATGCATTGATCGAGGAAACTATAATCGAGCGGCATGCCGCGATATTCGTCGATCGTGAACGGCGCGTAGGTGTCCGGCGCCGATTGCTCGCGGGCCGCGATGATGCGGTCGCGCTCGGCCGCGCGCAGCGGGGGTGCGAGACGCATGTCGAAAATCTGGGGCGGATCCTGGCACATCACCGCTGCGGCGAGCCCGGCGCTCCATTTGCCGGGGTCCGCGCTGGGATCGCGCGAATCGACGGCGGTCGTCGTTTCGGCCATGAGCCTCAGCAGCGGCACGCGGTCGCCGGCGCCAAAGGCACGCGCCGCCGCGTCCAGCTCGCGCACCGTTGCGAACGCCGGCGCGCCGCCGAACATGACGATCGCGAGCTGTGAGGCATTTGCGATGAACGATTTATCCTGACCGTCGGCGTCGCGGCCCTGAGCGGGAAAGGGATTTGCACGTAATTGCGCGAGCGCCGGCAAGATGTGTTCAATCGAATCACCGGCGATCTCGCGGCAAGGCTTCGAGCGCTCGCAGGCGATGTTGAATTTATCGCGCATCGCGGGCGCGTAGTTGGGATACCAAGCGTAGTCGGCACCGCTCAAAGGGTAGGCACCGTCGAGTACGAGCGAACGCACCAGCTGCGGATGCCGCAACGCGAATACCTGTTCGAAATAGGTTCCGTAGGAATCTCCGTAGAGGTCGATGCGCCGGATCTGCAGCGCATCGAGGATCGCCGCGAGATCATCGGCGGCAAGCGCCGTGCTGTAGAGCGGGGCGCGATCGCCCAAGGATCGGCCGCAGGCGCCGACCAGATCGACGGTCCAGCGCTCCGCAGTTTGCAGCGCCGCGCAATCGATCGCGCCCGATTGTCCCGTGCCGCGATTGTCCATGAGCAACAGGTCGCGTCCTACGCGCAGCGGTTCAATCAACGCGAGATAATCGTCGCGCGACAAGGTCGCCGGGTAGCCGGGACCGCCCTCGGTCGCGACGAGCATGCCGGTTGCCGCACCGGAACCCGTATGCGGATATAATTCAAAGACTATTGATACACTGCCGGGAACGATTCCAGAGGGATCCAAGGGACGATCCATACTGCCGCAATACGCGTCCACGCCGGCGCAACGATGCAGCGTGAGCGCGCCGACGACGAGGGTCGCAGCCTCGGGCTGCGTCACCGAACTCGCGCTTGCAGCCGTAATCAGCTTGCCGATCAAGAGTAACGTGACGATCGCGGATTTGGGGATTCGCGTCATGGGACGATTAGTCTACGGAATCCGCCGCCGAGCGCAATTCGGTGCGTGCGGGAGCTGGAGCGGATCTTGCTCATCGAGCGCATCGATGCGGATCATCTTCGCGGATGGACAGCCGCGACCGCCGCGGATTTTTAACGTAATGGAACCGCTTCCGGAGACCAGAGCAACATGAGTATTGAACCGATTCAAGCATCCCCCGCGGAACCCAAAACCACGGGCTGGGCCGCTCTCGCCGCGCTCGGCGTCGTGTTTGGCGATCTCGGCACGAGTCCGCTCTACACGCTGCAGACGGTCGTCCAGGCCGCCGGGGGACGGTTTTCGCCGGAGAGCGCACTCGAAATCCTCTCGCTGATCGTTTGGACGCTGCTGATCACGATCTCGGTCAAGTACTGCCTGTTCGTGATGCGCGCCGATAATCGCGGTGAGGGCGGGATCTTGGCGCTGATGTCGCTCGTGGGCGCCAAAGGCTTCGCACCGGGCATGCGAATGCTGACCGGCATGGGTCTGCTGGGGGCAGCGCTGATCTACGGCGATGGCGCGATCACTCCGGCCATATCGGTATTGAGCGCCGTCGAAGGCGTGAACGTCGTGACGACTTCGTTCAAGCCCTACGTCATGCCGGCGGCCGTCCTGATCCTCGTTGCGCTGTTTCTCGCGCAGCGCGTCGGTACCGAGAGAATCGGCCGTGCGTTCGGCCCGATCATGCTCTTATGGTTCCTGGTCATCGCGCTGCTCGGCGTTGCCGCGATTGCGCACCGCCCCGCGGTGCTTGCCGCGATCAATCCGCGGTATGCCATACATTTTCTTGCGCACTCGGGCGCCACCGGTCTGCCGGTGCTGGGCGGCGTGTTCTTGTGCATCACGGGCGGCGAAGCGCTCTACGCCGACATGGGGCATTTTGGCAAGGGGCCGATTCGCTGGTCGTGGTATGTCATCGTGTTGCCGGCACTGCTATTGAGTTATGCGGGGCAAACCGCGTTTCTGATGGAGCAGGGCACGGTCAGCGGCAATCCGTTCTTCGAGATCGCCCCCGCGTGGTCGATCTACCCGCTGGTGGCGCTCGCGACGGTCGCCACGATCATCGCGAGCCAATCGATCATCACCGGTTCGTTCTCGATGACGCGCCAAGCCGTGCAGTTGGGATGGCTGCCCGGGGTTGCGATCCGGCAGACCTCGGACAATGTCTACGGCCAGATCTATGTCCCGGTCGTCAATTGGCTCATGATGATCGCGACCGTCGGAATTACGATCGGCTTCGGCAGCTCCGATCGGCTCGCCGGCGCGTACGGCACGGCGGTATCGACGACCATGCTGCTGACGACCGGATTGCTCTACGTCGCAATGCGCCGAGTCTGGCATTGGCCGCTCGCCGTCGTGCTACCGGTCGCCGGGCTGTTCATCGTCGTCGATGCGGGCTTTTTCGCGGCCAACTTGCTGAAGATCGCCGACGGCGGCTGGCTACCGCTGACGTTCGCCGTGATTCTGTTCGTGGTCATGCTGACTTGGCGCACCGGCGTCGATGCGGTCAAAGCGTCGCTGTCGCAAGTGCCCACGACCGACGAGCAATTCTTGCGCGATCTGGAGACCGGAAAGATTCCGCGCGTCGAGGGCACGATGATCTTCTTGACGAGAAGCACGCACAAGGTCTCGCGTCTGACGATGGATCACGTGCATTTCATGGGGGCATTGCCACGGCATGTCATCAGCTTGAGCGTCGTGTTCGCCGACACGCCGCGTATCGCCGCGCCGAATTGCACGGTCGTATCCAAGGTCGCGGAAGGCTGGTGGCAGGTCATCGCGCAATTCGGCTTCGTGGAAATCCCGGATCTGACGCGTGCATTGCGGGAAGTTCAGGGACTGGACGCAACGATCGATCTCGATCACGCGGTGTTCATCGCTTCGCGCGATCTGATCGTGCATAAGCCGGGAAGCAAGGCGCTGCGCGGCAGGCGTCTCGCGCTATTCGCATTCCTTTATCGCAACGCGGTCAAGGCCGTCGATCGGTTTCATCTGCCGCCGCAAAATGTCGTCGAGATCGCCAGACAGCTGGAGATCTGAAACGCGATGATGGTCACGGTCGTTGTGGGCACTTCGATCGTGCGCATCATGCAGGGACCGGCTGCGGCACGGGCCGGTCCGATTCGATGCCGAACCAGGCAATCGCACTCACGAGCGCGAATCCCACGCCGATGAAAAAAGCCGTGTTCCAGGCATGATGCCCCGAGAGATAGGCGACGATCGGAATGCCGATGATGCCGCCGAGATTGCCGCCGGTATTCATGCAGCCGGTGACGGCCATCGTATCGGCGCCGCCGATCGTCATCGCGCTGCCCCAAAAGGACGCTTCCGTGAGTTCGACGGCCAGGTAGCAGGCCGCGATCGCCGCGACCGCGAAGTAAGGATTGCCGGCGTGGACCGCGCCGATCAGCAGCAGCCCGGAGGCGGGCAGCGCGATCATCGGCACGAGCCGGTATCCCCAGCGTATACCAAAGCGGGGACACAGCGCGTTGGTCAAGACGCCGCCGAGTCCGGCGCCGACCGCCGCCGCGAGCGGCGGCGCAGAAGCGAGCCCGCCGCTCTCGAGCACCGAGAAATGCCGTTCCTGGATCAGATAGAGGAATACCCAGTTCGAGAGCAAATAAAACACATAGTTCATGCAGGTGTATGAAATGAACAGCAGCAGCACGTTGCGATTCGCGAGCACGTCGAGCAGACGCGCCAGCGTGAAGTTCGAGTCGGTTTGCGATCCAAAGTGATCGCCGATCTCCTCGAGTTCGCCCGCACGGACTCCGGGATGCTCGTTCGGCGTGTTGCGTGCGTACCATGCCCACCAGAGGATCACGCCCAGCGCCGGCACCGATGTCCAGACCAGCGCCTGTTGCCAACCCAAGCTCAGCATCAGCGCCGCGACAACCGGCGGCGTGGCCGCTGCGCCGAGCTGCAGGCCCATGGTCTGCAGTCCTTGCACGAATCCCCAGCGGCTTGGCGGGAACCACGCGCTGAACACACCCGCGGAGATCGGAAAGATCGCTGCCTGGGATACTCCAAGCACCAATTGGGCACCGAACAGCGCGAGAAACACGGACTCGCCCTTGAACAGGGCCGGCGCGATCGCGGTCGCCACCATTGCGGCAAAGGCGAGCACGCCGATGATGACGAAAGCGCGGCGTGCGCCGACGCGTTGTCCGAACAAGCCGCCGGGCAACTGAAACAGCGCATAACCCGAGACGAACGCCCATTCCAGCCATCCGATCTGCGATTGACTGAAGTGCAGGTCCGGCATGATCCGGTCGGCCGCGACCGTGATGCTCTTCTGCTGGAAGTAGGCGATGAAGCCGAACGCGAACAGGAACGCGAACATCCGCCAGCGTATGCGAACCAGCGGCAAGCGCACCGCCGTTCTCAACACGCGTGCTCGCCAGCGGGCCCCGGAGCGGCGGGCGCAGCGGAATTCTTCGCCGCGTCAGCGTTCATGCGGCGCCGCCGGAAGGGCTCGCGAGCATGCGCTTCGCTCCAGTCATCTGGGCTGCTCAGCCGCAGAGCTTGGGTGTAACGCGGCATGCAAGCGCCCGAGCCAGGGTTCGAAATGGCGCCATTGGTCGATGCCGTCGCGATAAATCGGTTGGCGCACTTGCTCGGAACTCGCGGTTCGGACACTACGTTCGGTCTTGAAGAATTCCAGGCAGGCCGGCTCGAACTCGAGGCCGCAGAAGTCCAACAGCCGGCGTACGTTGCCTTCCAGATCCTCCACGACCTGCTCGTGCTGAACGCGCAGTACCTTGCCCGGCAATGCGCGGTCCCAATGGGCCATCAGCTCCAGGTAGTCGCGGTAGTATCGCGCTATGTCCTCGAGGTCGTAGGTGAATTCCTGGCCGGACGCGAACAGCTGTTTGAAGTTGCTGAAGCAGCAGGCCACGGGCGCGCGCCGTGCGTCGATGATTTTCGCATTCGGCAGCATCAGGTGAATCAGGCCGATGTGCCTAAAGTTATTCGGCATCTTGTCGATGAAAAACGCGCGGCCGGTCCGATAGACCTGGGTGTCCGCCAGATATTTCTCGCCAAATCGCTTGAACTGATCGGCGCTGAGTTCAGTGAGAATCGATGGGTATCGCGGCCGCGCATCGACATGTTCGCGGCCCTGCAGTTGCTGTACAAGGCGCGGAATTTCAGCGAGTTCCATCGTGCCCTCGACTTGCGAGTGCGAGGCGAGGATTTGTTCGATCAGCGTCGATCCCGCGCGGGGCAAGCCCACGACGAAGATCGGATCCGCGCGCTCGCAGCCGACCCCCGTCCGCGACGCGAAGAACTCCGGCGTGCAGACGCTCATCTGGCGGCGCAAGGTGAGCGCCATGACATCGGCGTTGTAGCGACTCTCGGCCTTCTTCAGCGCGTTGCCGCGCTCGTAATAGCGGAATGATTCGGCGTACTCGCCGTGATCCTCGAGCGCCTTGCCGAGTGCAAAGCACAACTGAAACCGGTCCGCGAGCTTGATGCTCGGCATCGCCTCCTCGCTGCGCATACGCGCAATGTCCTCATCGGCAAACCGGTAGGTCTTGAGGTTCGCGAGGCTCCAATAGGCATCGCCAAAGCTGGGGTTGACCGACGCGGCGGTCTGGTAGGAGGCGATCGCCTCTCGCTGCCGGCCGAGCGTCTTGAGCGCATGGGCGATCGATAGGTGCAGATCGGCCGCGTTGGGCGTTTCGGCCGCAAGCTCGCGGAAAATGCGCAGCGCTTCCTCGTGATCGCCGAGACCCACGCAGGCACCGGCGTAAAGCGTTCGGTAGGCGCGGTTTCGGGGCTCGATGCTCAACAGCTGTTTGGCTTGCTCGAGCGCTTTCGCGTGTTTATGGCGTTGCGTCAATACGAGCGCATATTCGTAGCGCGCGAGATCATAGTGCGGTTTGAATTCGACGACGCTTTCGAGCAGGAACTCGGCGTCGTCGAGGACATCGAGCTTTACGCCGATTTGGGCGAGCAGCCGCATGGCTTCGACGTGATTGCCGTGCGTCAACAGGAATCGCCGCACGATGCGTTCCGCCGGGTAAATCTCGCCCTCGTTGAACATGCTCGATGCGGTGACGATCGTGGCCGGCAAGTTCGCGAGTTCGCCGAGGTAGCGCGCGGCCGCCTCGGCCTCCTCGGTACGGCCCGCAGCCAGATACAATGCGTGCAGCGCGTTCCAACTCGCGGGCAGCGCGGCATTGAGCGCCACGGCGTGCTCGTAGGCACCGATCGCCGCGGCCGCGTCGCCGAGCGTGCGATAGCAGTGGCCCCGTTCCTGAAACAAGCGTCCGTAATCCGGATGAATCGCCTCGAAGCGCTCGAGCGTCGCCAGCGCATCGGGAATTCGGTGCAGGTAGCGCTGGCTGACCGCAATCAGATAAAGGATGTCGCGATTCTCCGGCGCCGCCGGCAGCATGGCCTCGGCGGCGCTCAGCGCGGCCGAATACCGGCTCTTCTCGAGCAGCGCGCGGACCCGGCGAACCTCGGGTTCGATGCGTGATTCGGGCGGATTGAGCGCCGCGGCTTCGGTCATTAGAACTTGTAGTGGAACTTCAATCCGAGCGTACGCGGACGGATGATCGTTGCGTTGCGCACAAATTCGCTGTAGCTCTCATAGGTGGTCGCGCGCGCATCGGTGAGGTTCTGTCCGTAAAGCTCCGCGGACCACGCGTCCTTGCCGATGCCGAGCGAACCGTCATAGGTCGAGTATCCGGGCATGTCGTAAGCGATCGAAGCGCCGGGCGCACCCGGCGTGACCGGGTTGACCTCGGTCGTCAGCCGATCCGTGGTCGCGTACGAGTGTGCCTGATGCTTGCCGCCGATCTGCCAGAATGCCTTGTAATCGTTGACCGTAAATTCATATCGAGCGCGCAAATTGCCTTGGAACGGAGGGGACTCCGCGAGCGGCGTGCCCTGGGCGCCATAGGGATTCGCGATCGTGATCGGCTGCCCATTGAGTCCGACGAGCGAGGGCGCATTGGTCAGCTCACTGGTGTTCCAGGAGGCGGCCGCCGTCAGCGTCAGCCCATGCGTGATGCGCGCGACGGTTTCTATTTCGAGGCCGCGCACGCGATAATCGGGGCCATTCGTCGTGAACGTCAGATTGCCGGTCACGCCCGGATCGAAAATCGAGATCTGGGCATTTTTCCAGTCTTCTTGGTAGACCGCGCCATTGAACAAGAAGCGATGATCGAACCATTCGGTTTTCCAGCCGAGCTCATTGTTGATCAGCGTGTCCGGAGAGAAGGAAATCGGCTGTTTGAATATCCCGTAGAGCGGCGAGCTCGGCGAGATCTCCGCCGTGCCGCGATTGAATCCGCCGGGGCGGAATCCTTGCGACCAGGTGTAGTAGAGCAGCGCGTCCTCGGTCACGTGCCAACTGAGATTCAGGCGGCTCTTGAATCCCGTGTAGGTCTTATTCAGATTGTCGGCGTTCAAATTGGTGATATTGGAGACGTTGACGCAGGGATTGGGAACCGTTGCGGCGGCATACAGACCACCCGGCTGGCAGCCGAAGCTTCCGACCGCCGATCCGACCTCGAAGGTATCGATGCTGTAGTACCGCGTACCCGCCGTGAAAGTCAGGGTCTTCGGAATGAAGTCCACGTCGAATGAGCCGAAGACCGCCTTCTGTTTATAGCCGCGCGTAATGTCATCGAAGAACGAATCGCCGGCGGGTCGAACGTTCGGATTGTTGGACGTGACCGGGGGTGTCGTCGGCGGAGCAATCGGATAGAAATTCGGATTCGTCTCGTAAAACCAGTCGGTCTGCTCGTGTATCGTATAGTCTTCCCAGAATAGGCCGCCGATCCCGCGCACGCGCCAATCGTCGGGCGTGCTGAGCCTGACCTCTTGGCTATCGTGGGTGTTGTTTTCATGATCTCGCCAAGTCGCACTCGGCGAGTAGCATTTGCCCTGCGGATAGACATTCGTCGGGACGTAGCCCGGGGTGAACGGGCCGCCCGGCGAGATGCACTGATAGTAGTCGGCATATTTGCCGCGTGCGTAATTCGTGTAATCGGTGAGCTGGTCGACGTTGCGAACCAGATAGCCGCCCGTGTAGACGAGCTTCAACTCGTCGATGCGGCCGTTGATCGTCAACGCGGTATTTTCGAACCGGTCTTTATCGTAGGACGGATTGTACTGTTCGGTCGATAGGTCGGGCAGGGGCTGCAGATTGAAATCGACGAGTTGTTCCGCGAACACGCCTTCCGCATCCATCGACTGATAGGACTGCGTCAGCAAAGCATTCCAATCGTCGTTGAATTTCAACAACCCGGAAAATCGAAAACCTTTGTACGTCAGCGGGTTGATCGCATCACCTACGAGCGCGGCGTTATTGATCGATGGGCTGCCCGGCGGCACGACGCCGCCTTCGTAGGCGATGATGCCGCGATCGGCATCCGAGCGCGTGAATGTCGCCGGAATGTTGTTGATGTAGCCGCCGCGGGAATCGCTGTAAATGACCGCGCGCACGGCCAGCGTGTCGGCGATCAGCGGCAAATTGAGCGTCGCGTCGAGGTAAGCGCTCGGGGTGCCGTGAGCGGTCGTCTCGTAACCGGCATTGACGTTGCCTTCGGTGACGTCGAGCTTCGGTTTGTTCGTGATGTAGCGCAACACGCCCGCTTGCGCACCGGCGCCGAACAAGGTCCCCTGGGGCCCCTCGAGCACTTCGATGCGCTCGAGATCGGCGGCGTAGATGTCCAAATTGCGGCCCGGCAATTGCGCCGATTGATCATCGAGATAGACCGCGACGTTGGGGAATTGGCCGACACCGCCGGCGCCTTGCGTGCCGTCCGACGTGGTGCCGAGGCCGCGCATGTAGATGTTGCCCTGGCCCGGACCCTGGCTCGCATCCTGGACGTTCGGCAGATATCTCACGAAGTCCTCGAAGGTCGATACGTTCAACTGCACCAAGGTCTCGGCCGTCAGCGCCTGAATCTGGATCGGCACGTTCTGGTTGTTTTCCGTTCGGCGCTGCGCCGTCACCGTGATTTCCTGAATTTGATCGGAAGCCGCTTCCGCATCGGATGCGGGCGTCGCGTATGCAAAGCCGGCCGCGCTGCCGCTCAAGATCGCGGCGATCGCATAAGATAGTTTCGGATTTCCATTCATGCTATCTCCCTCCCACAGTTTCGGTCGAGAATAGCACCGCGCCGGTCATCCGGGGTGCTCCGGCGCGGTGCTAGGGCGCAACGCGGCGCGCAACCGTCCGAGCCAGGGCTCAAAATGGCGCCATTGGTCGATGCCGTCGCGATAAATCGGCTGGCGCACCTGCTCGGAACTCGCGGTTCGGACACTGCGTTCGGTCTTGTAGAATTCCAGGCAGGCCGGCTCGAACTCGAGACCGCAGAAGTCCAATAGCCGGCGTACATTGTCTTCCAAGTCCTCGACGACCTGCTCGTGTTGGACGCGCAGCACCTTGCCCGGCAAAGCGCGTTCCCAGTGGGCCATGAGTTCCAGGTAGTCGCGGTAGTAACGCGCAATGTCCTCGAGGTCGTAGGTAAATTCCTGCCCGGATGCGAACAGCTGTTTGAAGTTACTGAAGCAGCAGGCCACGGGTTCGCGCCGCGCGTCGATGATTTTCGCATTCGGCAAGATCAGGTGAATCAAGCCGATGTGCCGAAAGTTGTTCGGCATCTTGTCGATGAAGAACGGCTTGCCATGGCGGTAAACTCGCGTGTTGGCGAGGTAGGTTTCACCCAATCGAAGAAAATCCGCCGGCGCCAGCTCCGTCAGCACGCGCGGGTAGCGCGGATTGGCCTCGTCCAACTCCCGGCCGCGCAATTCGTTGACGATACGCGGTATCTCGGGCAGCTCCATCGTGCCTTGCACCTGGGAATGCGAGGCGAGAATCTGCTCGAGCAGCGTCGAGCCGGATCGCGGCAAGCCGACGATGAAAATCGGTTCGGCGCTCTGGCAGCCGGCGCCCCGGCGTGCCGCGAAGAACTCTCGCGTACAGACGCTCGCCTGCAGGCGAGCGTTGCGCGCGATCGGACCCGGTCGATAGCGGATTTCCGATTTCTTGAGCGCATTGCCGCGCTCATAAAACAGAAACGACTCGGCATACTCGGCGCGATCCTCGAGCGCCTTGCCGAGCGCAAAGCACAAATGGTAGCGGTCGACCAGCGGGGTCGTGCGCGCCGCCTCTTCGAGACGCATGCACGCGATCTGTGCATCGTCAAACCGATAGGTTTTCAAGTTTGCCAAGCTCCAGTACGCATCGCCGTAGGCTGGCCGCAGCGCGATGGCTTGGCGATAGGCATCGATCGCCTCATCGCGCTTGCCGAGCGTCTTCAAGGCATGCGCGATCGACAAATGCAAATCGGCCGCCGGCGCCTCCGCGAGCAACTCGCGGTACAGCTCGATTCCGCGCTCGGGCTCGCCGAGTCCGACGCTGGCCGTCGCATAGGCGGTGCGGTAGGAGCGATTGCGGGGCTCGACTTCCAGCAGCTTGTCGAGTTCTTGGCGGGCTTTGACGTAGCTTTGCCGGTCCAGCAAGGTGCGGGCATAGTCGTAGCGAGCGGCCTGATAGTCCGGCGCGAGCACCAGCACGCTCTCGAGCAGCAGCTCGGCATCGTCCAACACGCCGTGTTGCATGCCGATCTTCGCGAGCAAGCGCATGGCCTCGACGTGGTTGCCGTGTTTCAGCAGGTACTGACGAACGATCGCTTCCGCCGGATGAATCTCGCCGTCGGCAAACATGCTCGAGGCCGTCACGATCTCCGTCGGCAGCTTCGCAAGCGCGGCGACGTGGCTCGCGGCCATCTCAGCATCCGTCGCCCGGCCGGCCATGCGCAACAGTTTCTGCAGCGCACTCCAGCTCGCGGGCAGCGCATGGTTCAAATTGACGGCGCGTAGGTAAGCGGCGATTGCAGGCTCGGCTTCTCGCAGCGCCACATGGCAATGGCCACGTTCCTGGAACAAGCGGCTATAAGCGGGATGCAGCGCCTCTAGCCGATCGAGCGTCGATAGCGCGTCGGCGATGCGCCCGAGATAGCGCTCGCTGACGGCGATCATGTAGAGCACATCGCGGTTTTCGGGAACCTCGGCGAGCAAGGACTCCGCAGCCGCAAGTGCGGCCGCAAACTGGCCCTGTTCCATTAGCGCGCGGATGCGCTTGACTTCCATCTCGATGGCCGACGCAACGGAACTCAAAGCATTCGCTGCCATGGTGACCTCAAGAAAAAGGCGGGCGATGGCGCCCGCCTTGATTCTATTGCAGACGACCTCGAGCGGTCGGCGCCGATCAGCTCATCATTTGGCTCAGAACTTATAGCCAAATTTCAACCCGACCGTCCGCGGACGAATGACCGTCTGGGTCTCGATCGCCTCGGACGCGGATATGAACGACAAGCCGCGCGTGTCGGTGATGTTTTGGCCGACGAGGGACACGTTCCAGTTGTCCTTCGCTATGCCGAGCGAAGCGTCGTAGGTCGAGTAGCCCGGCTGGTCGAATGCCTGGTGCGTCGAGCCGGTGGGCGCGATGGTCGGCACGTTGCCCGTCACCGACAAGGAGTGCGCAATGTGCTGGCCACCCAACTGCACGAATGCCTGATACGCGCTTAGCGTCCACTCGTACCGGACGCGCAGGTTCGCTTCGAACGGTGGCGATTGTGCGAGCGGACTGCCGATCGTGCCGTACGGATTCGGGACCGACAAAATCGGCTTGCCGAAATTCACGCTCAGCGGATTGTTGTCGACCAGATATGGCGAGTTGGTCTGCTCGCTGCTGTTCCAGGAGGCCGAACCCTGAACCGAGAGGCCATGAGTCACACGCCAGATAACCTGTGTTTCTACGCCCTTGACTTGGTAGTTGGCGCCGTTCGCGACGAAGCTCAAGTTGCCCAAACTCGCCGGATCGAAAAACTGCAGCTGGACGTTATTCCACTGTTCCTTGTAGACCGCGCCGTTGAACAACAAGCTGTGATCGAACCATTCGGTTTTCCAGCCGATCTCGTTGTTGGTCAGCTCGTCCGGCGTGAACGCCTGCGGCACGTAATATTGATCCAGTCCGTCCGGCCCCTTGAGGTGTCCCGTCGAATCGCGATTGAAGCCGCCGGGGCGGAAGCCTTGCGACCAGGTGTAATACAGCATCGCGTCCGGCGTCACGTGCCAGGTGAGGTTGGCGCGGCTCTTGAACCCGGAATAGGTCGTGCTGAGGTTTTTCGGATTGAGCGGATCGGCGCCGTTGGTGCAGGGACCGGCGACGTTCTGGCAGCCGAAGCCGGATACGTCGCTGCCGGTCTCGGTGTTGGCGAAGTGGTAGTAGCGCGTTCCGGCCGTGATGGTCAGCGCCTTCGGAATGATATCGAAGTCGCCGGAACCGAAGAAGGCATATTGTTTGTAGCCGCGCTGCACGTCGTCGAAGAACGAATCGTTGTCGGGACGCACGTTCGGATTGGTCGACGTCGCATTGGGCGGCGGTATCAGATCGCCGATGCAGCTTGCCTCGCCCGTGAAGGTGCAATTCGGCAGGGTTTTGTAGAACCAGTCGGTATTGTCGTCGACCTGGAAGTTCTCCCAAAACGCGCCGATGATGCCGCGCGTACGCCAGTCGTCGGGCGTGCTCAGGCGCAATTCGTGATTCTGATGCGTGTTCTTTTGCACGTCGCGCCAGTACGCACTCGGCGAACCGCAGCTGTATGTCGGCCCCTGGACACCATACTGGTGATAGACGGGAACGTCGCTGACCGTGCACTGGTAGAAGTCGGCATAGTTGCCGCGTGAGTAGGCCGTGTAATCCATTTGCTGTTCGACGTTGCGGACGAGATAACCGCCCGTATACACCGCGCTCAAATCGCCAATCTTGCCGTTGACGGTCCAGGCGGTGTTTTCGAAGCGGTCCTTGTCATAGGATGGATTGAAAAGCCCAACCGACAAGTCCGGCAGCGGTACTCCGTCGGTCGAAACCGGCTCTTGATAGAAGACACCCTGGGCGTTCATGTTCTGGTACGACTGCGCGAGCAGCACATTCCAGTCCTCATTGATCTTCCACAGCAGCGATCCGCGAATGCCTTGGTAAGTGACGGGGTTGATCGCATTGGCGACCTGATTCGCATTGCTGAGCACCGGGCTGCCGGGCGGCACACTGCCGCCGGCGTAATAAAGCCCCAAGTCGGTATTCTTGCGCGTGAACGTCGCCGGCACATTGTTGATGTAGCCGCCACGGTTGTCGTCGTAGATAACCGCGCGAACCGCCAAGGTGTCGGCGATCAGCGGCAGATTGATGGTCGCGTCGACATTGCTGTTCGGATCGCCGTGGCTCGTGTAGCCGTAGCCCGCATTGACGTTGCCTTCGGTGACGTCGAGCTTCGGCTTGTTGGTGATGTAGCGGACCACGCCCGCCTGCGCGCCGGCGCCGAACAGCGTGCCTTGCGGCCCTTCGAGGACTTCGATGCGCTCGATGTCGGCCGCATAGATGTCCAGGTTGCGATATGGCATCTGGGCCGATTGGTCGTCGAGGTAGACCGCGACGTTCGGGAAGTTGGCATCGGTGCCGCTGCCCTGCGGTACCCAACGCGCCGGTGCTGAGGCCGCGCATGAAGATAAGATTTTGACCGGGACCGTAGCCGGCCGACGGTCACGTTAGGCAGATATTTAACGAAATCGTCGAATGTCGCGACACTCAATTGTTTCAGCGTCTCGGCCGTCAACGCCTGAATCGAGATCGGGACGTTCTGCGCGCTTTCCGCGCGCCGTTGTGCCGTCACGGTGATTTCCTGGATCTCGTCGGATCCGGCTGAGGAATCCGCTGCAGGCGCCGCAGTGGCGAAGCCGCCGGCGGCGGTGCCGCCCAATATTGCGGCGATCGCATAGGAGAGTTTCCGATGTGAATTCATGCTCGATCCCTTCCTGATTTATTTGTGTTTCTGACCCATCGCGTTTGCTGTGGCGCGCCAATTCCCCCGACAGACTCGCCGCGGTGCGTTTATTGTATTAGGCGAAGAATAGCATCGCATTTGTCGAGCGAAACAATTATTTTGTTGTACCCGCACATCGCCCGCATGCGCAATTTCGATCACGCCATGCCAAAATTAGATCTCAGCCGTCGTCGGCGCCGAGGCGCGCCGGAAAGCCGGGTGCACGCAGCGGGGTACCGACGGCATCTTCGAGCAGCTTCACGATCATCGATGACCAGGCGCTGCCGCCATATTTTGCACGCCCTTCGATGAAGGTCTGTTCCATGACGCCCGCCAGTCGCAGCGGAACGCCGAAGCGCCGCCCGAATTCTAGCGCGAATCCGGCATCCTTGCAGGCCAAATCCATCGTAAAACCAATATCATAGCTGCCATTCAGAATGACCTTGCTTTCGGTTTCGTGGACGAAACTATTGCCCGAACTCGCGGCGATCGCCTCGAACGCCGATCCGAGATCGACGCCCGCCTTGGCGCATAGCATCAGTGCCTCGCCGACGGCGATCAGATGAATGAACGCGAGCATGTTGGTCACGACCTTGGTGACTGCGGCCTGCTCGAACCCGCCCAAATGGATGACTTTGCCGCCCATCGCCTGCAGCGCCGCGCGGTGGCGTTCGAACACCTGTTGTGCGCCACCAACAAGCACCGTGATCTCGCCGGCTTCGGCGCGATGCACGCCGCCGGTGACCGGGCAGGTCAGGGTATCGATGCCCAATTTCTCGGCGCGCGCCGCCAGCAACTGGATCTCGGCGAAATCATTGGTGCTCATCTCGATCCAGGTGCTTCCCGGTCGCATCGCGGGCAATGCCAGGTCCATGACCGCGGCGCTCGCTTTGGGCGACGGCAAGCAGGTGATCATACAATCGCAGCTTGCCGCGACTTCCGCGACCGAGGCGGCCCATGTCGCGCCCGCGGCCAAGACGATCTGCGCGGCGCCGCGATCGAGATCGAAAACGCTGACATCAAATCCGCCGCGCGCGAGATTTGCCGCGAGGTGTCTGCCGAGATTCCCAAGTCCGACGAATCCGTAGCGCAAAATAAATCCTCTCTTTAGGCTCTAGAAGGTTCTCGAGGTCGGCCGAGCCGAGCGCGCGACCGAGCTATCCGAGAGGCCGATCGGCCATCTCGAGATGCAGCTTGGTATCGCCGACGTACGGGTGCGCGAGCGCGACCGCTTCGTTCAATTCGACCCCGAGCCCGGGCGTCGTCGGCGGAACGACGTAGCCCTGGTCCCACACGATCGGCTTCATGAGCAGTTCGGCATGAAAACCGCCCCACGTCAAAATACTTTCGAGGATCAGGAAATTCGGCGAGCAGGCTGCAATTTGAATATTCGCCGCGCCGACGATCGGGCCGCAATAGAGGTGGGGCGCGATTTGCGCGTAATGCACCTCCGCCAACGCGGCGATTTTTTTGGCCTCGAGCAGGCCGCCGACCCGGCCGAGATTCATCTGCAAGATGTTGGCCGCGCCGCTCGCGAGCACGCGCGCAAATTCATACTTCGTCGTCAGGCGCTCGCCGGTGGCGATCGGAATGCTCGTCGCGCGCGCGACCAGCGCCATTTGTTCCGGCATCTCCGGAGGCACCGGCTCCTCGAACCACAGCGGATCGTAGCGCTCGAGCTGCTTGGCGAGACGGATGGCGCCCGAGGTCGTGAATTGCCCGTGCGTGCCCACCAGCAAATCCGCCTTGCGGCCGACCGCCTCGCGCACCAGCCGCACGAGCCGCACGGTGCGCTCCAACGCCTCTTGCGTCGGTTGCCTCGGGTCGAACGCGGAATAGCCGCCGGTGGGATCGAATTTCAGGCCGGTAAAACCTTGCGCCACGTACTCGGCGGCGCGCTGTGCGGAGCGCTCAGGGTCATGGTAAAACTCATCGCCCTCGCCGGCGGCCGGATAAAGATAGGTATAGCTGCGCAAGCGCTCATTGACCTTGCCGCCGAGCAGATTGTAAATCGGCTGCTCGACGGCCTTGCCGATGATGTCCCAGCACGCCATCTCCAAGCCGCTGAGCACAGCCATCAGCGAAATGTCGGGCCGCAGCGTGAAGCCGGACCCGTAGGTGTCGCGCCAAATCGCCTCGATTTGGAACGGATCGCGCCCCGCGAAGCGGCGTGCGAACACATCCTCGACCATTGCGGCGATGACGCGTGGACCGAAGGTCGCGGCATAGACTTCGCCCACGCCCTCGATGCCGCACGTGGTTTTGAGCTTCAGGATCACGAAATAACGGCCGCCGAACCCCGGCGGCGGGTTGCCGACGACGAATACTTTGACGCTATCGAGCTTCATTGCCATCCCATCCTTTGGATTCATCCCTGCAAGATCAGGTCAGCCGCTTTTTGCGCGACCATCAGCGTCGGCGCATTGGTGTTGGCGGACGTCACCGTTGGAAAAACGGACGCATCGACGACGCGCAGCGCTTCGATGCCGTGCACGCGTAAATTGGAATCCACGACCGAGCCCGCGCCAGGCGCTCCCATGCGACAGGTACTGACCGGATGATAGACGGTCGCGGCCCGCGCGCGGAAATCGGCGAGCAGATCGGTCGGCGACATCGCATCGAGATGCGGGGCGATCGATTCTCGAATCAAGCGGCGCATCGCTTGGGTTCTGGCGATGCGCTGGATCAGCAGTCCGCCGTTGATGACGTCACGCTGATCCTTGTCGGTCGACAAGTAATTCGGTGCGATGCCGGGCGCCTGCCGGTAATCCGCGCTCACGATATCGATGCGGCCGCGACTCGTGGGCCGCGACGGTTGAAAGCACAGAATGAACCCGGGGAACGGGTCGAGCTCGATACGCGCGCGATTCGCGTCCCCCGCGCCGTAGGTGACCGGGTTGAAATACAGCTGGACGTCCGGCCGCGTGGCGGCCGGGTCCGCGCGCAGAAAACCGCCGAATTGATTGACGCTCAAGGACAAGGGACCGCCGCGCGTAAACACATAGCGCAATGCCGCACGCAGCTTCGCGAGCGGCGAATTGAGTTCGTCGTTGACCGTGGGCTGTGTGGCTTTGAACGAGTAGGACACAGCCAGGTGATCCTGCAGATTCCCGCCGACCGACGCGTTGTCGATGAGTACGGGGAGGCCCAAATCGGCGAGCAATTTGCCCGGACCGATACCGGATAGCTGCAGCAGCTGCGGTGAATTGACGGCGCCGCCGCTCACGAGGACTTCACGCTTGGCCGCGACGAAGCGCGCTTCTGCGCCGCGCATGTATTCGACGCCCACGGCGCGACCGCTATTGACGCGAATTTTTCGGACCCAGGCGTCGGTATAAAGCGCCAGGTTGGGCCGCCGCAACGCGGGGCGCAGAAAGGCGTCGGCGGCGGACCAGCGCTGTCCGCGCCGAATCGTGACCTGGTAGCACCCGACGCCTTCGGGATGCGCGCCATTGAAATCATCGGTCACCGGCAGCCCGAGTTCCTGCGCGGCGTCGAACCAATGCTGCCGCGTCGCGTGCAGGAAGGGGCCGACGTCCTTGACGTCGAGCGCGCCGACACCGCGGTTCCGGTCCCTAGGATCGGCGCGGGTCCGGCCACCGGCATCGACGCGGCGCTCCGATTTCTCGAAGTAGGGGCGCACGTCGTCCCAGCCCCAACCGATGTTGCCCATGTCGCGCCAGTCATCGAAATCGACCGGCATCCCGCGGCAATAGACCAAGGCGTTGATTGAGCTCGAGCCGCCGACGACTCGGCCGCGCGGCCAATACATCGTGCGGCCGTTCAAGTCCGGGTTCGCGAGCGTCTGGTATTTCCAATTGACGGCGGAGTCGGCGAACGTGCGCCCGTAACCGATCGGCAGCTTGATCCAGAATCGCTGGTCCGTACCGCCGGCCTCGAGCACGAGCACGCGCTCGCGGCCGCTTGCCGAGAGCCGGTCCGCGAGCACACAGCCTGCCGAACCCGCGCCCACGATGATGTAGTCAAAATCGCTCACTGCACGGAGCTTAGCCTGATCGGCTTGCGGCGCCATGCCATTTCCCGATTCACCCATATCTTTTTCGGATATGGCCGCGGGACCGGCCTCGAGGCCGGTCCGTGCCGGTGCTCGTCGCGTAATGGAACCGAAACATGTATGGTGCGAACAAGCCCCCAATCGAGGTTCGGTCGAGTGGTTACCACGGCAATCAATGTTGCAGATGCCCGCGCGCCCTCATCAGTCGAGCGTTGGTACGTTTTGATCCTCATGCTGCTGATCTACGCGATCAACATCGCCGATCGCTATGTGGTCTCCACGGTACTCGAGCCAATTCGACTCGAACTGCGCCTCGACGATGCCGGGGTCGCGTTCCTGACCGGCTTTCCGCTGGCCCTGTTTTATGTCACCTGCGGCATTCCGCTCTCCTGGCTCGCCGACCGCTCGAATCGCCGCAACATTCTATCGATTTCGCTGATCCTCTGGTCCGGCTTCACGGCGCTCTGCGGCCTGTCGAAGAGCTATTGGCAGTTTGTTGCCGGCCGCATCGGCGTCGGTGTGGGCGAGGCGGGCGGCACGCCGCCATCGACGGCCATTGTCTCCGATTGCTTTCCGCCCGACCGGCGTCCGATGGCGATGGCGGTGCTCGCGCTCGGCGCACCGATCGGCGCCTACTTGGGCTACAACATGGCGGGCGAGGTCGCCAATATTTATAGCTGGCGCGCGGCCTTCCTTGCGCTCGGCATTCCGGGCCTGATCATCGGCGTTGTCGTGTATTTGACGATTCGCGAGCCGGTGCGCGGGCGGCTGGACGGGATCGTCGATGAGCAAAAGCCATCCTTGCTCGAAACGATCAAGTTTCTTTGGGTCCAGAAGGCGGCATTTCATGTCGTCATCGGCGGCGGCCTCTGCGCGCTCTGGGGCTGGGGCTTGATGTACTTTACGCCGACTTTTTTGCAGCGCGCCTACAACCTCGATGTCGGCCAAGCGGGCGCGATCACGGGCAACATCCATTTGCTCGGCGGCTCGTTCGCGACCGTGGCGACCGCTTGGTTCTTGGGGAGGCCACCGATGGCTGATCCGCGCCGAGTCGTTTGGCTGCTGGCCGCCGGCATCGCGTTGGCGACGATTCCCTCGATCATCGCCTATTGGACGCATTCGCTGCTCGTCACGAAGGCGATGTTCTGGATTTTCATACCGTCGATTTACTTCTATATCGGGCCGTGCTTCGGCCTGCTCAATAATCTCTCGCCTTGCCGCATGCGCTCGATGTTCATTGCGATCTCGCTGCTGGTCGCGAACATACTGAACCTCATGGTCGCACCCATGATAATCGGCGCCTTGAGCGACCGATTCGCCGGCGGCCATGCGACGGACGCCGAGTCTTTGCGCTTGGCGCTGCTGGTGCTCGCGCCGACCGGCTTTTGGGCGGCATATCATCTGTATCTCGCCTCGAAGACGATCGTTGCGGATCAGAAGCGGGCAATCGGCTACACCAAAGTCTGGGCTCCCTGATCCAATGCGGCAAGCGCCATGGCAAAACCCACGATAGACCGGCGATGGCTTCCCTTGAACGCGCTGAGGGCCTTCGAGGGAGTCGCCAAGTACAGCAGCTTCACGGCCGCAGCGAATGCGCTGTTGATTTCGCAAAGCGCTCTGTCGCGCCACGTCATCGCACTCGAGAAATTGATCGGCGCGCAATTGTTCGAGCGCAAGCCGCACGCGTTGGTGCTCACGAAGGCGGGTCAGCATTTATTGCCCGCCGTCATGAAGTCCTTCGATCGGCTCGAGTATGCCTTGGACGACCTGCGCAATGACGGGGCGCCCGCGATGCGTACGCTGCGGGTGCAAATGCCGCCGAGCTTTGCCTTGCACCTCGCCGTGCCGATCCTGCGCGATTTCCGCCGCGCCGTGGCCGAGGTGGAAATCGATCTCGTGAGTCCCTATGGCGTCGGACCGCCGTTGAACGACGTCGATGTGGCTGTCGTCTATTCGAAGCCGATGGTGACGGATTTGGTGCGTGATCTGCTCTGGCCGGTGCACGTCACGGTGCTGTGCCATCCGCAGCTCGCCTCCAAATTCGCCGGCAAGAGCCTGCAAGAGAGCATCGAATCGAACGAGCTGCTGCACGTGCGATTCTCCGATTCACCGCGGCATCATATGTGGTCGCTGTTCGCGCGTCAGGCGGGCCTGCAAACGCTCAATGTCGAGCGCGGCGTGGTGTTCGATACGGCCATACTCGCCGTGCAATATGCGCTGAGCGGCGAAGGGCTTGCGCTCGTCGACCCGAACTTGTTCGGCGAAGAGATCCGCAACGGGCGGCTCGTGCGGCCGTTCGATATCAGCGTCGACGACGGCTATGGATATTATTTGATCACCCACCCGGAAGGTCTCGGCGATACCGCGATCGCCTTGTTTCGTTCATGGCTCATCGAACGCTTCGGCAACGGTACGGCGGCGTCCCAGTCCAGCGTGCAGTTGGTGGTTTCCAACGAGTGAGAGACAATTGAAGCCATGAGAAGCCATGCAAAGGTCGTCGTGATCGGCGGCGGCGTCGTCGGTGCGAGCGTGCTGTATCACCTGACCAAGGCCGGCTGGAAAGACGTGCTGTTGATCGAGCGCGCCGAATTGACGTCGGGTTCGACCTGGCACGCGGCCGGCGGCATGCACACCGTCAACGGCGATCCGAACGTCGCGAAATTGCAGCAATACACGATCAATTTGTACAAAGAGATCGAGAAGATCTCGGGCCAGTCCTGCGGCGTGCACATCACGGGCGGCATCTTGCTCGCCGGCACGCGCGAACGCGTCGACTGGCTGAAGATGGCCAAGGCGCGCGGGCGCTACCTCGGTATGGAACTCGAAATCATTTCGGTCGATGAAGCGGCCAAGCTGTTTCCGCTCATGGACAAGAAGCATTTCAAAGGCGCGATGTACGATCCGATCGAGGGTCACGTGGATCCCTACGGCGTGACGCATGCCTACGCGAAATCCGCGCAGATCGGCGGTGCCGAGATCGCGCGCCAGACTCGCGTGACCGAGCTCAAGAGCCGGCCCGACGGCACTTGGGACGTCATTACCGAGCGCGGTAACGTGCATGCCGAACACGTCGTCAACGCGGCCGGTCTATGGGCGCGCGAGGTCGGCCGCATGGTCGGCATCGAGCTGCCGGTGCTCGCGATGGAGCACCAGTACTTGATCACCGGCGATATGCCGGAGCTCGCCGGCAAGCCCGAACAGCTGCATTGCATCGACTTCGAGGGCGAGATCTATACCCGCCAAGAACGCGGCGGCATGCTCCTGGGGACCTATGAACGTGCCGGCGTGCCGTGGTCGGAAATCCGCACGCCATGGGATTTTGGACAGGATCTGCTGCCGAACGACCTGGAGCGCATTGCACCCAGTCTCGAAGTGGGTTTCGAACATTTTCCGGCCTTGGGCGGCGCGGGCGTCAAGAAGGTCGTCAACGGTCCGTTCACGTTCGCGCCTGACGGCAACCCGCTGATCGGGCCGGTCAAGGGTCTGCGAAATTACTGGGTCGCCTGCGGTGTCATGGCCGGTTTCAGCCAGGGCGGCGGCGTCGGCTTGTCGCTCGCCCATTGGATGGTCGACGGCGATCCGGGTGCCGATGTCTGGGCGATGGACGTCGCCCGTTATGGCGATTGGGCCACGCTCGCTTACACCAACGCGAAGGTGCGCGAGAATTATTCGCGGCGCTTTCGCATTCGTTTTCCGAACGAAGAGTTGCCGGCGGCGCGGCCGCTGCGCACGACGCCGATTTACGAGAAACTGCAGGCCGAGCACGCTGTATTTGGCGATTACTGCGGCTTCGAGCACGCGCTGTGGTTCGCGCCCTCGGCGGCCGAGGCTTTGGATCGCGTGAGCTTTCGCCGCTCGAACGCGCACGAACACGTCGGCGCGGAGTGCCGAGCGGTCGAGGAGGGCGTCGGCCTCTTGGAGATTTCGAATTACGGTAAATTCGAGATTCGCGGACCGGGTGCCGCAGCGTGGCTGTCGCGCATGATGGCGAACCGTGTGCCCAATGCCGGGCGCATCGCGCTGACACCGATGCTCAACGAGCGCGGCAAACTGATCGGCGACTTCACGATCTGCCGCGTTTCGGAGGATCATTTCTTTCTGATCGGGACCTATGCGGCCGAAGTGTTTTATTTGCGCTGGTTCGAGCGGCATTTGCCGCCCACCGGCGTCAGCGTCAGGCCCTGTGCGGTCGAATATGTCGGCCTGTCGGTCGCGGGCCCCCATTCGCGCGCGCTGCTGCAGAGCCTCGTGCGCAGCGACCTCGCGACACCTGTGTTCCCGTTCATGTCGTTTCGCCGCATGGACATCGGCATGGTGCCCGCGTACGTGGGGCGCATTTCATTCACCGGCGAACTCGGCTACGAACTCTGGGTCACGGCCGACTATCAGCGCGCGCTTTATGATCTGTTGACCAAGGCCGGCCGCGAGTACGGACTCAAGTGTTTCGGCGGCCGGGCACTGCATTCGCTGCGCGTCGAGAAGAGCTTCGGGACTTGGGCGCGCGAGTACCGGCCGATCTACGGACCGCTCGAAGCGGGGCTTGGGCGGTTCGTGGATTTCAACAAAGGCGAGTTCATCGGACGCACGGCGGCGCTCGACGAAAAGGCGAACGGCGGTAAGTTGCGTCTCGTGACCTTCCATGTCGATGCATCGGATGCCGATGCGCTCGGCGATGAACCGATCTGGCATGACGGCAAGGTCGTCGGCTGGGTGACCTCCGGCGCCTACGGCTTCCGCGCCGAGCGCTCGATCGCGCTCGGCTATGTGCCGGCGGAGTTGGCCTCGGCCGAATCGGGCTTCGAGATCGAAATCATCGGCGAACGCCGCAAGGCGACACGCTGCTCAACCGCGCCCGTTGATGCGTCGGGCGCGCGCATGCGCAGCTGATCATGGCCGCAGGTCCGCCGCCGCTCGAATTCAACGGGCTGACCGAACGGGTCGATGGTCTGCCCGCCGATTGGTATTTCGATCCCGGTCAATACCGGTGCGAACTCGAAAAAATTTGGTACCGCAATTGGATCTATGTGGGGCGCTCGAGCGCGGTGTCCGCGCCGCGCTCTTATCAAAGCGTCGCGGTCGGCGATCAGCACGTGCTGCTGGTCCGGGACGAGACCGGGGTGTTGCGCGCGTTTCACAATACCTGTCGGCACCGCGGCGCCGCGCTGTGCCGCGAACCGGCCGGGCAGCTGCGTGGCGGCGCGATCGTTTGTCCCTACCACGCCTGGGTCTACAATCTGCAGGGCGAGTTGCTCCGCACCTCATCCAAGACCCAGCCGCATGGCTTCGACAAGCGTGAATTCCACTTATATCGGATCAGCGTCATCGAATGGAGCGGCTTCGTGTTCGTCGCGCTCACCGATGCGCCGCCGTTTGCACGGAGTTTCGATCTGCCGCTCGATCGCCTGGATAGTTGGGGGTTGGGGGATCTCGTCGTCGGGCACGTCTTGAGCAAGACGATCGAGTGCAATTGGAAAATTTTTTGGGAGAACTACAACGAGTGCCTGCATTGTCCCGGCGTGCACCCGCAGCTGTCGCAATTGGTGCCGATCTTCGGACGGGCGCTGCTCGAAGAGCGTGACGACCCGAAATGGCGCGAGCACGTCGGCGAGGATGACCCGAAATACAAGGGCGGCCTGCGCGCGGGTGCGGTCACCTGGTCGCTGGACGGACAGGCGAGCGCCGCGCAGTTTCCCGGCTTGAGCGAGGCCGACCGCAAGGCGGCACACATTTACATGACGAGCCTGCCGTCGATGTTCATCGTCGGACACGTGGATTACGTACGAGTCGTACGCCTGCTGCCGCTCGGGCCGGAACGCACCGAATTGCACATCGAATACCTGTTCGCGCCGGAAACGCTTGCGGATCCGCGCTTCGATCTCGCGAATATCGTGGATTTCACCAACCTCGTGATGAGCGAGGATGCGCAAGTCTGCGAGCTCAATCAGCAGGGCTTGCACGCCTTGCCGCATGCTCGCGGCGTCATGATGCCGGAAGAATACGTCGTCAAGCAGCTGCACGACTGGATCAAGGCGGAACTGCAGCGCGTCTGACCTGCGCTGAGGCTGGGTGCGCGGCCATTCCCGGTTGCGATAATGCCCGATGTGGTGAAATTTATCTCATCACCGGGTGAATATATTGCACCTGAGACCGTGGAACTTGCCGCTCAAACGCGAGATCCGGAGAATTTGCGGGGGCGTTTGAGACGTGCGTCAGCCCTTGCCGAGCACTGGAAATTTAGAATTCCGCGCCCATATCAGACAAAAGCCGAAATGCGGCTTTTTGTTGGTTTGTACGATTTTTTCAGGAGACGATCATGCTTGGATTCGTTGCCCGTTGGGGCCACAACGTATTGTTGATTGCGACGGGACTCGTGACTGTGGCGATCGTGATCGCGCTGCGGTAAGCGCAGCTGCGCTAGCTCGGAATCGACGCGGTCTCGAGGTCCTCAGATTTGATGTGCCTCGATTTCCACAGCACGCGACCGCTGTAATACACGTTATAGCTGATCAGGACGAACAATAAGCCCACAGTGAGCGGGCTCGTTGCGATCGACTGTGGCGCAAAGCCGGTCGCGGATGGACCCGCGCCGGCTGCGCCGGGATAGCTGCCGCCCAGATACAGCTGGACGAGGCGGTAGACCAATCGAGCAAGAAACAGCGCGAAGACCGCGATACCCGTATAGGTGTGCGGGATGTAATGGATTTCGTTGGCATGTATTTCGAAGCGCGTGCGGCTGGCCGCGAAGATGCCGAGACCGAGCCCGATCGCGACACCCGCCGCGATCACGGCCATGAATTCCAGCGAGCGCAGCGCGAGCGGCAGCAGTGCCATGCCGATCAGGGCGAGCAGGCCGATGCGCACGCGCATGCGTACGGGGCGCAATGGCTGACGACCGAAATTGCGCCGGAACCGCCGGTAAATCCCGAATAGCATGAGTGCGCCGAACGCGAACATCCATACTAGTGCGGGGCCGGCAAATGGGGAACTGGACGCCTGGTGCTGCATCGGGGAATACTACCGCAGCAATGCAAAATAAGATGCAGATCGGGCTCGTGCGTGGTTTGGGCCCTTGGTCGGCGATTGCGGTCAATGTCGCCAACATGATCGGTACCGGCGTTTTCTTGAAAACCCGCGTCATGACTTGCAACGTCGGCACGCCGATGCTGGTGCTGGCCGCCTGGCTCGCCGCAGGCGCATTGTCGCTCGCGGGCACCTTTTCCTACGCTGAGATCGCGGCGATGATGCCTGAAGTCGGCGGCGACTACCTCTATTTGCGCCGTGCTTACGGCCGGCTCGTCGGCTTTCTCTATGGCTGGATGGGCTTCGTCGTCGCGCACTCCGGCGCACAGGCGGCGCTTGCGGTCGGATTGGCGATATTCATGAATGTGGCCCTGGGCGGCGCATTGCAGGCCTGGCAGGTCGGCATCGACGCGTTTGGCCATCAAGTGTCGTTCAACGGATTGACGCTCGTCTCCTTGGCGACGATTTGGATCGTCGCAGCCATCAACTGCGCATCCGTCTCCACCGGCGGGCGCACGGCACTCGGCGTCACGATTGCCAAAGTGCTATTGCTGCTTGGCGTCGGTGCCGGAGCGTTCCTGTTCGCGCCGGGCGCCTGGTCGCATTTGATCGAGTCGGGCGCGGGCGGCAGTTGCGAAGGCGTCGCGGCTAGCGCGCGGGGCGGAATCGCCGGGTTCGGAGCGGCGATGCTGGGCGCCCTCTGGGCTTACGACGGTTGGAACAATGTCGCACCGCTCGCGGCCGAAATCCGCAACCCCCAGCGCAACCTGCCGCGGGCTTTCGTCGGCGGGATCCTGATCGTCGCCGCGCTGTATTTGTTGGTGAATCTCGCTTATTTCTATGCCTTGGCGCCGGGCGTGATCGCGAGCACATCGACCGCATCGTCGGTGGCCACCGAGGTGCTCAAGCGCTTTCTCGGACCGGTCGCGGTGTCCTTGATGGCGGTCGCGCTGATGGTCTCCTCGTTCGGCGCGCTGCATTCGAGCGTACTCGCGAATTCGCGCATTCCATACGCGATGGCGCGTGACGGTCTGTTTTTTCGCGCATTGGCCGTGTTGTCGCCGCGCACGCACGTTCCGGTCAGAGCGATCCTGGCCCAGGCGTTCTGGGCCAGCATTCTGGCGCTGTCGGGATCCTACGATATGCTGACCGATTCGGTCATTTTCGCGCTTTGGCTGTTTTATGGGCTCAGCGCCGGATCCCTATTCGTGTTTCGCAGGACGATGCCCAACATGCCGCGCCCGTACCGTGCGTTCGGCTATCCCTTCGTGCCCGCCATGTTCTTGTTGGTGACCGTGGCGCTGCTGGGCAATACCTTCATCGCCGCGCCGAAGGAGGCGCTGCTCGGCGTCGGCCTTCTCGTCGCGGGACTGCCGTTTTATTGGTACTGGTCGCGCCGCGCGCCGCGTTGAAAAAACGTCTACACTCGCGCCGGATCGCGCGGGCATTGCGCGCGTCGAGATCGTGGAGTTTCGCAGTGAAAAAAATGATCTTAAAACTGATCGCTGCACTATGCATGGGCACGGCATTTGCGGCATCGGGTTCAATTGCCGCGGACGGCGCGGCCGCGCCGGATACCGCCGAGCCGGGATCCGTGGAAGAAATCGCCAAGGCGACGACCGAAGCGCGCTTCTTGTCCCCTTGGGTTGCCTACCTGCCGGCGTCGAGCACGGTGCCCTCGCCGCGGCGCTTCTTTGGCCGCATTTCCGGCGCGCCGGGCGAACTCGTCGACTCCGCCCAGGCCTACGCCTATGCGCGCGCGCTCGCCGCCGCATCGCCACGCGTACGCCTGTTTACGATCGGCCGCTCGGAGGAAGGGCGCGACATTCTCATGCTCGCGATCGCGGATGAAAAAGGCATTGAAAACCTCGAGAAATTCAAAGTCGCGAATGCCGCCCTCGCCGATCCGCGCACGATCGATGCGGCGGCGGCGGGCCGCCTGATCGCCGATTCCAGACCGTTCTATTATTTGAACGCGGCATTGCACTCCGACGAGACCGGCTCGACCGAGTCGGTTTTGGAACTCGCCTACCGACTCGCGGTATCCGACGACCCGATGGTCCGTCGCATTCGGGAGCGCCTGGTCGTGCTCATCAATCCGGTTTGCAATCCCGACGGCAGAGACAAACAAGTCGAATGGTTTTACCGCTTCTTGAAGGGAAAGACGGATCTCGAGACGCTGCCGCGCCAATCGCCGCCCTATTGGTCGAAATACGCGATGGTCGATATCAATCGCGACGCGCATCAATTGACGCACGAGACGACCAAGGCCGTGAGCCGGATGTTCTTCGAATGGCACCCGGTGATCGTTCACGATCTGCACGAAAGCGTGGCTTTGCTGATGTCGTGGAACGGCACGGATCCCTATGACCCGAATATCGATCCGATCAGCTATAGCGAAGCATTGGCCTACAGTTTCCACGAAGTCGAGACCATGACCGGCCTCGGCATGCCGGGCGTCTCTACCTGGAACTTTGGCGACGGGTTCGCCCATCTATTTCTCGAATCCGTCGCCATGAACCACAATGCGGTCGGCCGCGGTTACGAAACCTTCGGCAACAGCACGGCCGAGACATTGACCCAATCCCTGTCGTCCGCGGACACGTCGTTTCAATGGTGGCGCCTGTCGCCGCCGCCGACTAAAGAATTTTCGTGGTCCGCGCGCGACAACGTCAATTACAACGAGACCGGCATTCTGTCGGCCTTGGACTACGCAGCTGCCAATGCGCAAGCGCTATTGCGCAACTTTTATACCAAGAGCGTGCACAGCTGGCGGCTAGGGGTGGAAACGCCGCCCTATGCATTCGTGATTCCGGCGCAGCAGGGTGATCCGATGCGCGTCGCACAGCTGGTCGCGCGGCTGCAGTCGCAGCACATCGAGGTCAGCCGCAGCGATGGGCCGCTCGAGCTGCAGGAAGGCAGCTTCCCCGCCGGCACCTATGTCGTACGCCTCGATCAACCCTATCGCAATTATGCGGTCGACTTGCTCACGCCGCAGCATTATCCCAAGGACGCGGGCGAACCCTACGATGATGTCTCGTGGTCACTGCCGGCTAATTACCACCTGCAGGCCACGCCGACCGCCGATGCCGGCGTGCGCAATGCGCCGCTGACTTTGCTCGAGCAGCCGCCGTCGCCGAGCGGACACGTCGAGGGAGCGGGGCCGGTCTATCTATTGAAGGATACGGGACAGGAAGGCTTGCTCGAGGCGCGCTACCGGCTCGCTCATTTCAATATCGAAATTGCGGAACACGCGTTCGTGGCGGCCGATATCACCTATCCGGCGGGAAGCTGGTTGGTGCCCGCCCAAAGCGGCGTAGGCGCTGCGCTACGCCAGGTCGCCGGACAAATGGGCCTGGATTTCGCGAGCAGCGATGCGATGCCAAACGTCGCGCGTCATTCCGCGCGCGTGCCGCGACTCGGACTTTGGGTGCCGTGGGCGGATACCGACTCGAGCGGCTGGGTGCGCTACTCGCTGGACCAGCGCAAGATCCCCTATGTCTACCTGCGCGATGAGGATATTCGCGCGGGCAACTTACGGAACACAATCGATGTGCTGCTCTACGGACATGTCGATCTCGAGCTCGCGGAGCAAATCCAGGGCATACCCAAGTCTTGGGGTCCGATGCCGTTCAAAAAGACGCCGCGCACGCCGAGCCATGGAACGCCGGCGGAATCGGACGACATTACGGGCGGCATCGGTTGGAGCGGTTTGGCGCAAATTCAGCGGTTCATCGAAGCCGGCGGCCTGATGGTCACGCTCGGCAACGGATCGATGCTGCCGATCGAAGCGGGCATCGTGCGGGGCGTACGGCGCGATTCGGGCGGCGTCCCGCGCAGCTCGCAAGGCGGCGGCGCTGCGGCCGCCGCGGCCGCACAGGATGCGGTCACGCGCACGCCGGGTGCGCACGTGCGCGTGCACTTCACGCGGCCCGATCATCCGATCGCGTACGGATACGCGCCGTCGACTCACGTGTTTCGTCAAAATTATGCGCTGTACGCGGCTCCGCGCCGCTGGTTGCGCATGGCCTATTGCACGAGCTGCCTGGATGGCCCCACGGATATGCATGCGGTCGTATTGCAGTGGGGCGACGGCGACGCAGCCGACTTTGTCGTCAGCGGTCAGGCCTGGGGCGCCGACAACCTCATTGGCCGCCCGGCGATACTCGACATGCCGGTCGGACTGGGCCACGTGGTCGCGTTCAATTTCAATCCCATGCATCGCGATCTGAATCGTGGCGACCAACGCATGCTGTGGAACACGATCATCAATTGGCAAGCCATTCTCGCGGCGCCTTAGGCGGCGTTTCTTGCGCGATCCAATCGCATCCCGGCAGCCGTTTGCGGCGCTCGCTGCACTCGTCATGCTCGCAAGTTCGCTGAGCGGCTGCGTTCCCGAGCGCAGCGCCGAAACGCCGGTCGCCAAACCGGCACAAGCGCGTGCATTGATCGATGCATCGCTGCCGCAAAGGCTCGCCGATCGCGCCGGCTGGGCGGCCGACCTATTATCCGGGTTCAATGCATTGGGGATAGAACCCAACCGCGATACGGTCTGCGCGGTCGTCGCGGTCATCGAGCAGGAGTCGGGATTTCGCGTCGATCCGCTGATTCCCGATTTGGGCGCGATCGCCTGGCGAGAGATCGACGCGCGCGCCGACCGCGCGCTGCTGCCGCGGGCGATCGTGCACGGCGTGCTGAAGCTGCAGTCCTCGACGGGGAGCAGCTACGGCGAGCGGATCGATCGGGCGCGCACCGAGCGGGAGCTCAGCGACATTTATGAAGACTTCATCGCCGCGGTGCCCTTGGGCCGGACACTGTTCGCGGAATCGAACCCGATCCGCACGCGCGGGCCCATGCAAGTCAATATTGCGTTCGCCGAGCAGTTTGCGGCGGTCAAGCCTTACCCCTTCGCGGTTAAGACCAGCATCGCCGATGAGGTGTTCACGCGCCGCGGCAGCCTGTATTTCGGCATTGCGCACCTCTTGGACTATTCGGCTCCATATGATCGCTACCTGTATCGCTTTGCCGATTACAACGCCGGCCAATATGCGAGCCGCAATGCGGCGTTTCAGGGCGCGGTCGCGCGTCTTTCCGGCCTCCCGCTGGTCCGCGACGGCGCGCTGCTGGCGCACGGAAGCGACGCGCGCAATCCGGGCGATACCGAGACGGCGCTGCGCACGCTGAGTCGGCGCCTGAATCTCACGGATAGCGCGATACGCGCGGCTCTCGATCAGGCCAGAACCACGGAATTCGAGCGAACGCCGTTGTACCTACGCGTGTTTGCCGCCGCCGATGCCGCGGCGGGGCGCCGGACGGCGCGCGCCGAGCTGCCTCAGATCGCGCTGCACAGCCCGAAAATCACGCGCAAGCTGACCACGGCATGGTATGCAAATCGGGTCGATCAACGTTTCAGGCGCTGCCTCGGCGAGACGAACCAGTGAGAGATGCCTGCGCGCTAGCGCGCGGCCGGTAAATCGAACACGAGCACCTCCGCGCCGCGGCCGTCGGTCAAACTCAAGCTGCCGGTCTCGGTAATGCGTAACGCGTCGCCCGCCTCGAGTGCCACGCCGTTCGCGCTGATCGAGCCGCGCGCGACGTGTGCATAGATACGGCGGGGGGCGCCCACGTCGAGCTTCGCCGACTCGGCGGCATCGAATAGGCCGGCGTAAAGCCTGGCATCCTGATGCATGAGCAGCGAGCCGTCCGCCCGATCGGGCGACACGATGAGCCGCAGCCGTCCGCGCTTCTCGGCCGCCGCAAAGCGCTTCTCCTCGTAGCTTGGGGCAAGGTTTTGCGCTTCGGGCTGCAGCCAAATCTGCAGGAAATGCACGCCCTCGGTCGAAGAGGGATTGAATTCACTGTGTCGCACGCCCGTGCCCGCGCTCATGCGCTGTACATCGCCGGGTCGAATCGTCGAGCCGTTACCGAGCGAGTCTTTGTGCGAAAGCTCGCCGGCGAGCACGTAGCTGATGATCTCCATGTCGCGATGCCCATGCGTACCGAAGCCGGCGCCGGGCTGCACGCGATCCTCGTTGATGACGCGCAAAGGGCCGAATTCGACGAACCGCGGATCGTAGTACTCGGCAAACGAAAAGCTATGAAAGGACTTGAGCCATCCGTGATCGGCAAATCCTCGTTCTTGACTGCGTCGCACCGCGTTCATTGGCACCTCCGGGATCGCACGAGCATATGGGCGGGGTGCCGGATATCAAGGGGCAAGGTGCCGGCCGATGAGGTCAGGGTGGCGGCGTGCCGGGATTCATCGCGAGTTGCGCCATGCGGCGCTCGTCCACGATCACGAAAATGCCGCTGGCAATCACGACGCCTGCACCCAGCAACAGCGCGCCGGTCGGTTGTGCCGACCAGAATATCCAATCGATGGCGAACGCCCATAGCATGGATGTGTATTCAAACGGTCCAACGACCGAAGGCGGCGCGCGCCGAAATGCGTCCGTGATCCAAAACTGACCCAACGCGCCGCTGAGCCCGACGAGCGCAAGCCAGGGCCATTCTGCGCTCGGTATCGGTTGCCAATCAGGCAGTGCGAGCAGCGCGCTCAGGACCCCAATCATCGCCAGCACCCAAAATACCATGGCGGTGCTCGAGTGCGTCTTACCGAGCGTGCGCACGGTCAAGGCGCTCAGCGCATAGCAGAGCGTGCCCAACGCCGCCGCGAGCAGCGCGGCGGTCGAGCCCAATGCACGACCGGACGGTCTCAGAATCAGCAGCACGCCGGCGAGCCCGACGCCTATCGCGATCCAGCGCCTTGCGGGAACCCGTTCGCCCTGCAGCGGCACGGATAGAGCCGTCATCAATAGCGGTGCGCAGAGAAACACGGAATACGTCTCGGCGAGGCTCAGACTGCGCACGGCATAAACGAAACTCGCGAGCATCGCGACGCCGAGCAAGGCGCGAAATAGATGCAGCATCGGCGATCGCAGTCGCAGCCGTCTCCAGGAGCCTTGCCAAACGATCGGCAGGCAAATGAAGAACAACGACGACAGGGAGCGCATACACGCGACCTGGAACATTCCGTATTGCGTGGAGAGGCGCTTGAGCGACGCGTCCATGATCGCAAACACGAACACGGCCGCGATCATGGACGCGATTCCCCGCAGTCGTTCGTTGGTTTTATTGTTGGCGGAATTGGACATGCCGTGCTGGCTAAGGTGCGCGTGTGATTGCGGCGCATTGTAGACGATCGCGCGATCGCGCGATCGCAAGGCAGGGAATCGGAGTTACGCCAACGCCTGTTGAGCGTTGCGCCACCAGGCCGCCGTCAGCAAATCGCCGTGGTGGCGCAAGAATACATCGCGCAATGCCGGAGGTATCCCCAAGAACTGCAGCCATTGCTCCGGAAACACGTCCTTGGAACCGACGTAGAACCAGGGTTCCGCGCTGGTCTCCTCGTCATCCGATCGCGCCGTCGGATAATCGCGAAAAACACACTCGGACACCTGGCAGAGTTCGTCATAATCGTAAAAGATGACGCCGCCATGACCGGTCACACCGAAATTCTTCAGCAATAGATCGCCCGGGAACACATTGCTCGCCGCCAGATCGCGCAGTGCGTTGCCGTAATCGACGATCGCGGACTCCGCCGCCGCGGGGTCCGCCTCGCGCAAGAACAGATTGAGCGGCCGCAAGCGCCTCTCGATATAACAATGCTCGACGATCAAATCCTCGCCCTCTATGCGGCAGCTCTGACTCGCCTCGTTGAGCAGCTCCTCGACGAGCTGCGGCATGAAGCGGGCGCGCGGCAGGCGCAGCCGCTTGAACTCCTGCGCGTCGACGAGGCGCCCCGCGCGGTCATGACGGAACACGAATTGGTAGCGCTCGATGACATCGGCGCGCGTGCTTCTCTTGGGCTCGCCGAAGCGGTCGCGGATGACCTTGAATACGAGGTCGTGCGAGGGCAATGTGAAGACGATCATGACCAAACCGCGCTCCCCGGGCGCATGCACGAACGTGTCGATCGAGTTGTCCAGGTGGCGCCGCAGCGCAAAGTAACGCTCCGTTTTGCCTTGTTTGGCGCGTCCCAAAACCGTATAGAGTTCGTCGATCGGCTTGCGCGGCATGAACGAGCACAGCCACGTGATCGCCGCGCCGACGACCGGCAGATCGACATGAAAATAGGATCGTGCGAAGCCGAATAGGGAGCCGATCTCGGCGCGCGACAGCATGATCGCTTCGACAGCCACTCCGCTGCTCGAATTGCCGAAGGCGATGACGAGCGGTGTCATGGAGTTATCGTCGATGAGCCGCCCGACGACGAACGCGCGCGAGCCCCGGTAAAACAGCGGCTCGATCAACTCGATCGATTCCGGTGCCGCGCTCTGGCGATGCGTTTCGCAATAGCGGCCGATTTCGGCGCTGATGCGATGGACTGCGGCATTGATATCGGCGATGAAGCCCGTGAACGGCAGGTCGGCGAGTAGTTCGCGCACCGCCGCCGGCAGCATGGATCCGACGCGGTAGACGCGTATCGCGACGGCCCCGGAGGTGCGGCCCACATTGGTGGCGCAGAATTCCACGTCGCGGTTGACGCCGACGGTGCCGAAGCTGTCGCGCGTCACGGAGTTGAAGAAGGTGCGATAGAAATCGCAGTCGGGCCGGCGCGCGACGATTTGCTCGTAGGCGAGTTTGATCTCGGCCCAGACGGAAACGTCGGTGCGCCGAGTCTGCAATTCAGCGGCAATCGCCCGCACACAGCGCGCGACGCGCTGTTCGTACAATTCGATCCGCGCGACCGAATCCTGCTGCGCGGCTCGCCAATCGCAGGCCATGAAATGCAGCGCGGCGCGGCGCGTGATGCGGCCGAACTCATCGTTATAGAGCACGAATTGTTCGGCGATCGCGGCCGCAAGCCCTGCCGCCGACGTCGCCTGCGTCGGCGCGCTGCGTATTGCGGCGGTGCTCATGGGACTCGCGCTGCGGGTTGTGCCATGGACGCCTCGCCTGATCTCAGGCCACCTCACGCTTCGGCGCCGCGTCCGGCGCCGAGGCAAATTGTTCTTCCTCGGTGCTGCCGTGCAATGCCCCGGTGGAAAATTGTCCTGCCGTGATCGCGGTCTGCACGGCATCGAAGTAGCCGGTGCCGACGAATGCTTGGTGTTTCGCGGCGCGGTAGCCGGCGCGTTCGGAATCGAATTCGCGCTGCTGCAGCCGTGAATAGCCGAGCATGCCATCCTCGCGATAGGCCGATGCGAGTTCGAACATCGACAGATTCAGAGCGTGCCAGCCGGCCAGCGTGATGAATTGGAAGCGATAACCCATGGCGGCCAGGTCCTCGCGCCAAGCCTTCATCGCCTCGGCCGAGAGCTTCGACTGCCAATTGAACGAGGGCGAACAGTTATAGGCGAGTAATTTGCCGGGAAATTTCGCGTGGATGGCCTCGGCGAACTGGCGCGCCTGCGCAAGATCGGGCCGCGAAGTTTCGCACCAAAGCATGTCCACGTACGGCGCATACGACAGGCCGCGGTCGATCGCCTGATCGAGACCCGCTTTGACGTGATAAAACCCCTCGCTCGAGCGTTCGCCCGTGAGGAAGCGTGCATCGCGCGGATCGTGATTCGAGAGCAGCAGGTTCGCCGCATCGGCGTCGGTGCGCGCGATCAGAATCGTCGGCACGCCGAGCACATCGGCGGCGAGCCGTGCCGCAACCAATTTATTGATCGCTTCGTCGGTCGACACCAAGACCTTGCCGCCCATATGGCCGCATTTCTTGGCCGAGGAGAGCTGATCCTCGAAATGCACGGCCGCGGAGCCTGCGCGTATCAGCGCCTTGGTCAGTTCGAATGCGTTGAGGTTACCGCCAAAACCCGCCTCCGCGTCGGCGATGACCGGGACGATCCAGTCGGTGTCGGTTTTGCCTTCCATGTGATGAATCTGGTCGGTCCGCAGCAGTGCGTTATTGATGCGCTCGACCATGCGCGGCACGGAATCGACCGGATAGAGACTCTGATCCGGATACATCTCTCCCGCGGTGTTGGCGTCGCCGGCGACCTGCCAGCCGGAACAATAGATCGCCTTGAGGCCGCCTTGCACCGCTTGCACGGCTTGGTTGCCGGTCATGCATCCGAGCGCGCCGGTGACCGATTCGCTCTGCAGGCGGCGCCAGAATTTCTCGGCGCCGAGGCGAGCCAAGGAGTACTCGATCATTACCGAGCCGCGCAGGCGCAGCACCTCGGCCGGCGAATAGGGCCGTTTCACACCCTGCCAGCGCCGGCTATCGGACCAATCCGATTTCAGACGCGCCGAGCTGTCTTCTGGACTCTTCATCGAGGAATCTCCTATTGCCGCTGGCGATTGCCACTTGCTCCGTGGGGTGCAGTCAGATTAAAGTGTGCCGGAGAGAATTTACACAATAGAAATTTCACACTGTGAACTTCACAAACTATAGGCAGGCATGGCCGGATTGATTCGACAAGGGCATTTCCTGGGCGCAAAACTGCGCGCCTTGCGCAAACGCAATGGCCTGACGCTCGACGAATTATCGTCACGCTGCATTCAGATCGACGCGGCGGCAGCCCCGTCGGTCTCTTACCTGAGCATGGTGGAAACCGGCAAACGCATGCCGTCGGCGGGGACGCTGGAAATGCTCGCGGGGGTATTCAGCAAGGAGCCGAGGTGGTTTCTCGACGAGAACACCGAGATCGAAGCCGCGCCGGCGCGGCGCGAACGCGGTGGTCTCGAGGCGATGCCGCTCGAGCCGGCGTTCCTGTTTTCCCATGAGCTGTTGCAAAACGCCTTACCGGAACTCTTGTCGCAGACCGGTACGACGGGGCGCCAATTCGCGCAACTCTTGATCCGCGTATGGCAGGAAACGCGGCATAACGATTTTCCCGACATCGAGCGCGCGGCGGAGGAGGCCGGCAAACGCCGCATGCCGCTGAGCCTCGAGGAGCTGCTCGAGATCTGCCGGCAGCAAGGACTCTCGATCCGTTGGTTCGATGGTGAAACGGACAGCCCGCGCGATGCGCTGGTCCGCGCTCGCTTCGAGCCGCCGTGTACGGTGCTGCTCAACAAGCGCTTGCTCGCGCTCGAGGACCGCCTCAAATACGATCTGGCCTTCTTCATCGGGCACAAGATTCTGCACAACGGCGACGGATTGATCTCGCCGCACAGCGCAACCCAATCGGGTGAAATCGAATCCGGGACGACGCCCGCGGGGGCATCAAGCGCGGGTATGGGTGCCCAAGACGTGCTGCACGCCTGGCGCGATTTCGAATGCAGCTTTTTTGCGGGCGCCTTGTTGTGTCCGCGCATCCCGTTCCGCCGGTTTTTGATTCGCGAGGCGCACAGCGTCTCGGCCTGCACGAAGCTCGGCGTGACGCCGGCGGTCGTCATGCGCCGCATGACCGCGGTTTCACCGTATCGGCATTGGCATTTCTTCGATGCCTATCCACCCGGATTCTTGCGCGCGGTCTACCGCGCGAACGGCATTCCGCTGCCTTGGGGCAATATGAGCTTGGTTTCGGACCCTTGCCCGCGCTGGGCCGTATTCCGGCTATTGCAACAGACCCCCGCGGCGACACCGACCTTGCGGCAGCCGAAGTCGCAGATTTCGATCATGCAAGACGGCAAGCGCGCGAGGCTTTATTGTTGCCACTCGCTGCTGACCAGCGACGCGCTCGACGCGGTGCACGTGCTCTCCGTAGGTGTCGATCTATTGCCGGCGCTCGATGCCCAGGGCTACGACGGCGACGGTATCGTCGCCGCGGTGGCCGAGTCGTGTAGGCGCGGCGGGGGTGACGGGGCTATACCGGAGTCTGCCGCGCAATGTATCCGCGCGGTCTCGCAGGTGCTGAACATTGCGTGGATCGCGGCCGCGCTCGATGCGCCCGCATGCGTGATTTGTCCCCGCAGCGGCGCCTGCCCGCGTGATCCGAAATGCGGTGTCTAGGCCATCAACGGTCGAATCTTCGCTCTATGCGCTGCCCCAGGCCGAGTCGATTAGGACTCCATCTCGCCAGAACATCGCCGTACGCATTCGCGACCTGCTGCATCATATCCTCGTGCGCCAGAATGCGCGCGAGCGTCGCGCGCCGATAGCGCCAGCTCTTCCAGGCATCGTCCGGCCAGTCCTCGAGTCGGGCGCGCTCGGCGGCGGCGGCGTACAGCGTGAAGGCTGCGAACAATTGCGCGTTCCTCTTGCGTGCATCGGTCTCGCCGAGCGCGTTCCTCTCATCGCGTTCGGCGAAGCGCGCAAACGCGTGTGGTTCGCCGGCATCGGCGGCGCGCTGGTACCATCGCCATGCCTCGACCGGGTTGGGATGTGCTCCAAATTCGTAGTATCGGCCCAACTTGAAAGCCGCGATCGGCACCGCTGCAGCCCAAGCCTGCTGATAGAGCGCCAGCGCCTGTTCCGGGTCGAGCAGATCGGCCAGATCGACGCGCGCAGCGCGGTAATTCTTCGCCACGGCAATATCGAATTCCCGGCGCGCGCCGCTCACGTCGCCTTTGGCGGCTAATGCTCTGCCCATCTGATAGTCCGCCCGCGCCGTATGCTGGCGGAGGTTGATCTCGGCCGAGCACGCGAGAATCGCACTATCGATCGCGATACTTTCTCCTGGAATGCCGGGGGTCACACGGTCCGGATCGTAGATTGCCGCGGCGTCCTGATCGCATGCGCTCGGACGGGGCGGCCAAGATTTTTCTCGATAGTCGGCCGAAAGACCCAGCTGATTGCGATCGAAGTCAGCGAGGGGATCGGTTTCGGCCGAAGCTGCCCAGAGTATCTGCGCCGAGAGTGTTGCCGGGACGCGCGCATCCCAGATTCGCACCGTCTTGTCGCGGGCCGCCGTGACGATGCGGCTGCCGTCCGGCGAGTAGACCGCGGTGTAAACGCCGCCGCCATAGCTGCTGAGCGCCGCCAACTGCGCACCGGTGCGGGCGTCCCAAATGCCCGCGGTACTATCGTACGAGGCGGTGACGATCCGCGTGCCATCGGGCGAAAACGCCGCGAAGTGAACGTAGCCGCTGTGCCCCGTCAACACGGCCAGCTGCTCGCCGGTATGCGCATCCCAAATGCGCGCAGTCTTGTCATATGAGGAGGTGACGATGCGCTTCCCGTCGGCCGAGTAAGCGGCGGACCGGACCGAGTCGCCGTGTCCCGCGAGCACGGTGCGCAGCGCGCCTGTCTTTGCGTCCCAGATGCGCGCCGTGTTGTCGCTCGACGTGGTCACGATGTCTGCGCCATCGGGAGAGTACGCGGCGAATGTCAGGAGCTTGCCGTGACCGGACAGCACCGCGAGCTGGGCGCCCGTGCGCGCGTCCCAGATGCGCGCGGTCTTGTCGGTAGAGGCGGTGACGATGCGCGTGCCGTCGGGCGAGAACATCGCGGACAACACGAGATCATCATGGCCGGACAATACGACGAGCTGCGCGCCGCTCGTTGCATCCCAGACGCGCGCGGTCTTGTCACGCGACGCGGTGACGATGCGGCCGCCATCGGGCGAATAGGCCGCGAAAAAGAGGTAACTGTCGTGCCCCGCGAGCACCGCCAGCTGTGCGCCCGTGCGTGCATCCCAGACGCGCGCGGTCTTGTCGGCGGAAGCCGCAACGATGCGGGCGCCATCGGGCGAGAACACAGCCGATTCGAAGAAATAGCCGCTGCCCGGGATTACGGCAAGTTGCGCGCGCGCACCGACGTCCCAGATGCGTGCCGTGTTGTCGTCCGAGGCGGTGACGACCCGCGTACCGTCGGGCGAGAACGCGGCCGAATTGACGTAACCGATGTGCCCCGACAAGACGGCAACCTGGGCGCCTGTATTGGCGTCCCAGATGCGCGCCGTGTTGTCGTTCGACGCGGTGACGATCCGCGCACCGTCCGGAGAAAACGCCGCGGAAATGACTTGATTGGTATGGCCGGAGAGTACCGTGAGCTGGGCGCCCGTTCGCGTATCCCAGATCCGTGCGGTCCGGTCGTCCGAGGCCGTGACGATTTGTGTACCGTCGGGCGAATAAGCGGCCGAAAGCACGATGCCGTCATGCCCGGCGAGCACCGCGAGCTGCGTGCCGGTGCGCGCATCCCAGATCCGCGCAGTCTTGTCGTCCGAGGCGGTGACGATATGCCTGCCGTCCGGCGAATAGGAGGCGTAGTACAGATTACTGCCGTTACCCGAGAACTCGAGGACCTGTGCACCCGTGCGCGCATCCCAGACGCGAGCCGTACCGTCGTCCGAGGCGGTGACGATGCGGCTGCCGTCGGGGGAATAGGCCGCGCTACTGATGGTGTCGCCGTGGCCGGATAGCAGCACGAGCTGAGCGCCGGTGTGCGCGTCCCAGATCCGTGCGGTCTTGTCATCCGAGGCGGTGACGATGCGACTGCCGTCGGGCGAATAGGCCGCGAAACCGACGTGATCGGTGTGGCCGGACAATGCGGCGAGTTCAGTGCCGGTGCGCGCATCCCAGATCCGTGCGCTCTTGTCGTGCGACGCGGTGACGATGCGGCTGCCGTCCGGCGAATAGGCGGCCGTGTTGACGACGGACGCATGCCCGGACAGCACCGCGAGCTGCAAATCGGCGACACGCACGTCTTGAAACACGCTGATGGCGGCCGGCGCGTGTTCGGGCGAGAATCCGGAACTCGTGAGCACGTGCAGAATGACATCCTGTGCGCCCGCAATATCCCAGTCCTTGAGGCGCTCGGCGGCCGCCTGGGTCAGAAGCCGTGACTGCGTTTGCAGCGCTTGTGCGGCCTGATACTCCGCTTCATGCTGCTTGCGAACGGCGATCAGTCCGCCCCCCGACGCGACCAGTGCCAGTATGCTGACGAGGGCGGCGACTGCCGCCGCGACGCGATTGCGCCGAATGAATTTGCGCAGCTGATATCCGGCGCTTGCGGGGCGCGCGAGTACCGGCTCGTGATTCAAATAGCGCCGCAGATCGGCAACCAGTTCCGAGGGCAGGCCGTAGCGGCGCTCCCGCTCGCGCTCCAGCGCCTTGCTCGTGATCCACTGCAAATCTCCGCGCAGCATGCTGACGAGCTGTTTGGGATCCGTCGAGCGTGCGGCGGCGGTCGCGACCATGCGCTGGCGGTCCGCGCTGACCTTCGCGCTCAAGCTGGGCGGTTCTTCCTCGCGCAGTTGCCGCAGCCACTCATCGAGCGCCGGCTTCTGGCGACGCTTGGTCTCAAACGGCTGCAGTCCGGTCAGCAGCACATATAGAATGACACCAAGCGAATACACGTCGGTGCGCGTGTCGATATCGTGGATGTTCGGATCGACTTGTTCCGGGCTCATATAGCCCGGTGTTCCCATGAACTGCCCGAAGCGGGTGAATTGGGTTTGATCGGTCAATTCCGGCGTCGTCGCTTTCGCCAAGCCGAAATCGATGATCCGCGGCACGGCGACACCGTCGATCTCCACGACAAGAATGTTGGCGGGCTTCAGATCCCGGTGGATGATCGCCTTCTGGTGCGCGTGCTGCACGCCCTCGCAAGCCTGTATGAACAGCTCCAGGCGATCGCGGATCTTGAGCCGCTTCTGATCGCAATACTCGGTGATCGGCAGGCCGGGCACATATTCCATGACAAAGTAGGGCTGCCCCTGAGCGGTCGAGCCGGCGTCGAATACCTTGGCGATGCACGGGTGCTCCATGATCGCGAGCGATTGACGTTCGGCTTGAAAGCGCTGCACGACGGCCTCGTCGTACATGCCGGCGCGAATCAGTTTCAATGCCACGGGCCGGCGCACCGGCGCGGTTTGTTCCGCAAGCCATACCTGGCCCATGCCGCCCTCGCCGAGTTTCCGGATCAGTTGGAAACGCTGCGCAAACAGCTGTCCCTCCGACAAGCGGGCTGCGCTCGGTTCCGCGACCCCCGACTCGAGATCCGCACCCAGCGGTGATTGCAGAAATTGCTCGCTGAGACCCGCATCGACCGACAGCAGGGACTCCAGCTCGGCGCGCAGCGGCGCATCCGACGCGCAGACCTCATCGAGGAACTTGGCGCGCGGCTCCGGCTCGAGTGCCGCGGCGTGGTGCAGTAACTCCTTGACGCGCTGCCACGGGGGCACGGTCACGACGATGCAGCCCTTGTCATCTCGCGACGCAGCCAGACGCGCGCCGTGTACCAGTCGCGCTCGACGGTCGCGATCGAGATGCCTAGAACCTCGGATATTTCCGCCGCCGCCATGCCGCCGAAAAACCGCATCTCGACGATCTTGCTTTGCCGGTCATCGATCCGGGACAATTCGTCCAGGGCCACGTCCAAGGCCACGAGTTCGGTATCTCCGCCGACCGGCAAATCCTCGATCTGCTCGAGACCGATCCGATTTCCCCCATCTCGCTTTTGCGCGCGGCGGCCACGCGCATATTCGACCAGAATCTGCCGCATCAGGCGGGAAGCGACAGCCACGAAATGCCCTCGGTCCTTCAGCGGGAAAGGCTCGCCTCCCATCAAACGAATGAAGGCTTCATTGACGAGCGCCGTGCTTTGCAGTGTGTGATCGGCGCGTTCGGACTTCAGGTGATTGTGCGCGAGCTGTCTGAGCTCCTTGTACACCACCGGCGCCAGTGCGCCGAGGGCTGCTTTGTCTCCGTCGACCCATCGCTGTAATAGCTCGGCGATCCGACTCGAGTCTTCCGCCAAGGGTCTCTCCTTCCGTTCGATGCGCGCGTCCGAGTCAGAATATTCGTGACCATCACGCGCGTCAAATGCTCAGGCGGAGCGTTGCTGTGCATATCCGCCTCGACGCGCGCTGCTAAGTATCGCCCGCCGCATGGCGTATCAATGCGCCGTAGAAGCGAATCAGCTCGACGTAATTCGCCGTCGCCATGCGCTCGTCGGTTCCGTGAAACCGCGCCAAATCCGCAGACTGTGCCCGGACCGGGGAGAAGCGGTAGATGTCGTCGGCGACCGCGCTCATGTGGCGCGAGTCGGTTGCGCCGAGCACGAGCCCCGGCGCCACGAGGACGCCGGGAAACAATTCGCGGACCGTTCGCTCGAGCATGCGATACGCGCCGGATTCGCGCGAGGCGATCGGGGAGGGTTCGTCGGGAGGTGTCGCGATTTCGATGCGGATACCTTGTTCGCCGACGGTCCGCCTGACGTGGTCGATGACCGTGGCGACGGTGTCGCCGGGCAAAATCCTAAAATTGACGAGCGCCTCCGCGCGGCCCGGCAGCACGTTCGCCTTGTCACCACCGCTCACCACCGTGATTGCGGTCGTCGTGCGCAGCAGCGCATCGGTCGAGGGTGCCTTTTGCAACTGCGCGCGGATCAGCGGCCCGAACAGCCAGCGGTTCGACAGCGCGACGCGCTGCATGCCGGTCATTTCGGGGGCGACCGTATCGAGCAATTCGTCTGCGACGCCGCCGATCACCGCGGGCATCTGCGAGGCCTCGAGCCGTTCCAGCGCCTTCGCCAGCGCGCCGATCGCAGATACCTTCGGCGGCATCGATGAATGACCGGGCGTCGCCGTCGCCGTGAGGCGTATCGTGACCGAGCCCTTTTCGGCGACTCCGATCAGTGCGAGCGGCGCGGCGAGCCCCGGCAGGATGCCCTCGGTGATCAATAGCCCCTCATCGAGCGCAAATTCGCAGTGAACGCCGCGCAGCGCGAGCAGCGCCGCGATTTTGGCGGCGCCGTTCTCGCCGCCGTTCTCCTCATCATGGCCGAAGGCGAGGTAGATTGTCCGGCGCGGCTTGAAGCCCGCGGCCGCGAGCGCGTCAACCGCTTCGAGTATCGCCATCAGATTGCCCTTGTCGTCCCAGCTGCCGCGGCCCCAAACGAAGCCGTCGCGGATCTGCCCGCCGAACGGGTCCGCATGCCAGTCGCTCTCGGTTCCGGGCGCAATCGGCACGACGTCCTGATGCGCCATCAGCAGGATCGGCTTGGCCTGTCTGTCCTCGCCGACCCAGGTGTACAGCAGACTGTATTCGCCGATCAGCTCGCGCGTCAGCGTGCGGTGTGCATTGGGAAAGACTTGCGCGAGGTATGCATGCAGCTTCAGAAACTCGCCATCGCTTTCATCGGAGGAATTCTCGCGCGAGATCGTGCGTAGCCGCACCGCGCCCGCGAGGCGCTCCGCGGCCGCCTGCGCATCGATGGGGGCGAGCAGCGCCGCCGGCGTCGCGATTTGGCGCGATCGATCCGCGAACGTATTGACCGCGAGCGCCGCGACCACTGCTGCGAGCGCGGCAGCGGCGATCAAGAGCACTCGACGCAGCACTTGAACGAAGGCCCCCGGCGGCGGCTTTGTCCTTGCGCTCCGCGACGCTAAGACTTGGCGCGGCCGCCCACCGCGCCGATCGCACGGCGGCGCTCATCCATGAGTTTCAGGATCAGCGGCGTCAATATCAATTGCATCGCCAAGTCCATCTTGCCGCCCGGGACCACGATGATATTCGGACGCGACATGAACGAGTCGTGGATCATCGACAGCAAATACGGGAAATCGATGCCTTTCGGATTGGCGAACCGGATCACGACGAAGCTCTCGTCGGCAGTCGGAATGTACCGGGCCACGACAGGATTCGAGGTGTCGACGGTCGGCACGCGCTGAAAATTGATGTGCGTCTCGGAAAACTGCGGACAAATGTAGTTCACGTAGTCCGGCATGCGCCGCAAGATCGTATCGACGACCGCCTCGGTCGAATAGCCGCGCGATTCCCGGTCGCGGTGCAGTTTTTGGATCCATTCGAGGTTGATGATCGGCACGACGCCGATGGTCAGGTCGGCGTGTTTGGCGATGTTGACTTCCGGCGTGACGACGGCACCGTGCAAACCTTCGTAGAACAACAGATCGGTATCAGGCGCAATGTCCTCCCATTCCGTAAATGTTCCCGGCGGTTGCTTGTAGGGCTCGGCCTCCTTTTCGTTGTGCAGATAATGGCGCACGCGCCCGCGTCCGGTTTCGCCGTACGTGTGGAACAACTCCTCGATTTCCTTGAACAAATTGGTTTCGGGGCCGAAATGGCTGAAATGATTATCTCCCTTGGCGCTGGCTTCCGCCATCTTGATCTTCATCTGACTCCGGTCGTAACGATGAAAGGAATCGCCTTCGACCAAGGCGGCCGTGATTTTCTCGCGGCGAAAAATCCACGCAAAGGTGCGCGTGACCGACGTGGTTCCGGCGCCGGATGAACCGGTGACGGCGATGACGGGATGCTTTACGGACATGACTACCCCTCAATTTTGAATGAACAACGAGCGTTCTTTGAACAAGGGCGAGCTGTAGGTGCTATCGAGGCCCTGATCGTGTTCCCGATGGTATTGCTCGAGACGTTCGACTTCTTTCTTCGCGCCCAAAATCACCGGCACGCGCTCATGCAGCGAAGTCGGCTGAATATCGAGCATACGCATGCGCCCGGTCGATACGCTGCCGCCGGCCTGCTCGACGAGCATCGCCATCGGGTTCGCTTCATACAGCAGCCGCAGTCGTCCCGGCTTGCTCGGATCTTTGGTGTCCTTCGGATACATGAATAGTCCACCGCGAATGAGTATGCGGTGGACCTCTCCGACCAAGGACGCGATCCATCGCATATTGAAATCCTTGCCGCGCACACCGCCGCGGCCTGCAAGACATTCGACGACGTAGCGTTTGACCGGAGGCTCCCAGAAACGATCGTTGGATGCATTGATCGCGAATTCGCTGGTCTCTTCTGCAATCCGCATGTTGGGATGCGTCAAAATGAACTCGCCGAATCCGCGGTCCAACGTGAAGCCGTGCACGCCGCGGCCAACGCTGAGCACCAGCATCGTCGTTGCGCCGTAAATTGCATAGCCCCCGCAGAGTTGTTTGGAGCCCGGCTGTAGAAAATCCTCGGCCTTAGGCACCTCGGTGCCTCTCGGCGCGCGAAGTACCGAAAAAATGCTGCCGACCGGGGCATTGATGTCGATGTTGCTCGAGCCGTCGAGCGGATCGAATGCCAGCAGATACTTGCCGCGCGGATATTCGGACGGAATCTGGTAGGGCTCGTCGAGCTCCTCCGACAGCATGCCGGCCAGATGCCCGCCGTATTCGCTGGTCGTGCAGAAGATATCATTTGAAATGACGTCGAGCTTTTGCTGGGTTTCGCCCTGCACGTTGGTTGCCTGCGCCGAGCCGTGGGCACCGGCCAATGCGCCGCGCCCGACGATGAAGCTGATGCGCTTGCAGGCGAGCCGCACATAATTGAGCAGCGCTGTAAAGTCGCCGGTGGCCTCCGGAAAACGCCGCTGCTCCTCAATCATGAATTCCGTGATGGTCTTTTCTCGCGTGCTCATATTTCCCCCGGCGAGCCCTATAAGTAGTAGTTCTCGCGATCTGCTATGCGGACCTTTCCGCGCTATGCGGACCTTTCCGCGGCCTTCAATTGCGCCTCAATCTCCTCGATGCCGAGCTTGTCGTTTCCAATCAGCCCGGCGACCCGGTCCGTCAACGGTCTTTCGTCGGAGCCCAATCCCGGCAACACCAAGTCGGCCGCAGCGAAATCCTCGCCCTCGGTCCAATAACAGGGCGTCACGATCGTAAACAGGCCTGCGGCCTTCGCCGACGCTGCGCCGTTCGTAGAATCCTCGATTGCCACGCAATCCTGGGGCCTCAGGCCCAGTCTATGCAATACGTACTTATAGATATCCGGTGCGGGCTTCTTGCAGGGCACCTGGTCCCCGGCACCGATGACGGCAAAGCGCGCCAACGCGTCGGGACCCAAGGTCGTCTGCAACAACGCTTGAATATTGTCAAACGTCGTCGTTGTCGCAATACCAAGAACGACGCCCGCGGCTTTGGCTTCGTCGAGTAAGCGCTCGACGCCTTCCCGCAACGGCACTTCACCGGCGTTGATGATGCGCATGTATTTGGCGGTCTTGGCCTTGTGCAAGGCCCCGATCCGTTCCATCGCGGCGCTTCGCTGAGCGGGCTGCAAGGGGAGGCTGTTGATGTAGGCGGCGATGCGTTCCTTGCCGCCCGTGGTCCGCAGCAGCTGGGCGTATTGCGGCTTGGTCCAATTCCAATCCAGGCCGTGTTCTCGAAACGCCTCGTTGAACGCGCGCCGATGCGCTTCCTCGGTGTCCGCCAAGGTCCCATCGACGTCGAACAGCAGCGCCTTGAGCCTCACGCGAACACTCGATTTGCGCGCAAGAAGAGCCGGTCCATGCGGTCGCGGCAACCCGCAAGCATCACAACCCTGTCCTCGCGCTGATATTCCATGACTTGCAGTAGGATTTCGATCGCCTCTTGCCTATCGTCCCGCTCGTTTTTGGGACGAGAGAGATCATAGGCTTCATCGATCAACAACACACCGCCCTTGGCCTACGCCGATGCGAATTGGCGCTTGCAACGTCCTTCGATAGCGCCGATCAGCGATGCGTCAAATTGTTTGTATAACGTTCTTAATATAAACAATGATATAGGACGTATTATTAAACCATTTCACACGTGCGTTCAATGAACTCCTGCGCGCTAGCCGGGGCTCGGTCGGGCACGCACGAGGCCTAGGAATTGAGGGGAGACGCCGGCCAAACCCTTAGCGTAGGCGGACGCGTGCGTCCTGCATCAGTCGGTCGCGCGGCGCCCAGGCTTTTCGCGCCGATTGTCGCTGACCACCCGGGCCGTCGCAGCGCGGGCGTTTTCGTCTCGGCGGCGTGGGCTCCCGCGCCGATCGGCAAAGTGGCGGAACCGGCATTCGCAGCGCTGGGCGTCGCATTCCGCCAGCGGTAAGCGTGGAGCTTCGCTGGATAGGAAACGTTTGCCGCGGCAGGCCTCGGCGGCGGCGCAGGCGGCAGTGGTCCCAACGATCGTGATCGCGTGCCAGCGATTGCCGGCGGTCTGCGACTTCTGCGGCTGATCGGCATCGACGAACGTGTAGATATACACCGGTAATCCTGTGCGTACTCGAATGGATCACGGTCACGCTACCGCAGCATGATTTGTCGTAGCCGCGGTATTCACATAACCCGGTTTAGCGATGCAATTTTTGGGCTCTACGTCACACTCAACGGTGCAATCGGTTATGCATGGACATCCAGATGCACGCCTTTCGGTGCCGCGCTCTGGCCGCCTTGTGTGCGGGCATATTGTCCCAACGGGTTGGTGTAGAGCGACATTCCCGGCGCAGGGCTCAGGGTTGTCAATTCGCCGCCGCCGCTATCGGCACCCGGCAGCGCCTCGACCTCGACATCGGTCCAGCTGACGTCAATCGGCTCCCGCGAGATCAGCGTTTGCGGAGCAGGGGGAAATGTCGCCGGGGGCTGCTCGTTGGCCGCAGAATAGTCCGCCCGCACGAGAACCACCGTGGAATGCGGTTGCTCGGTTACCAGGGTGACGCGCTTTAGGGTCGCGCCACTCGTGATCAAGCTCAGGGCTTCGCCAATCGGTGAGCTCGGCCTGCCGCTAGACCCAATTTGTTCGCCCGCGAGTAGCAGGGACTGACCGCCAGTGATTGCGTTCACATCAGGGTCTTAACAACACACCGGCATTGTCCATTTGCGAGGCATATCCTATGCGCAACTTGCGCGCCTCCGACGTAGTTTCTCGGCCCTCGCAAGGATACCCGTCAAATAACCATGGGACACCCTGAATTGCGATGCCCAATTTGGACTAGTAGTGGCCTCGGGCTGCGCCCGCGAGCAAGGCCGTGACGGTCGACCCGAAGCGACGCAGACAGGGAGGGCGGCCCCGCAGGAGCGCCGGCGCGCTGGCGCAGCTGCCGTGGCAGTCGCTGCGCAATCCCTACGCCCCGATGGAAGTGCTCTCGGCCGACCAAATCGAGGCTATCCATCTGACCTCGCTGCGCATCCTCGAGCAGCTTGGCATCGAGGTCATGTCGGCTCGCGCGCGCGAACTATTCAAATCGGCCGGCGCCGACGTCGATGCGCAGACCGCTGCGGTGCGCATCGATCGGCAACTCGTGGCGGCGGCACTCGGCACTGCGCCCGCCGAGTTCGTCGTGACACCACGCAACGCAGCGAGACAAATCACGCTGGGCGGCAATCACATCAATTTCGGCCTGGTCGCCGGACCGCCCAACGTGCATGATCTGGAGCGAGGCCGCCGCCCCGGCAACCTCCGCGATTATTGCGACTTCATCCGGCTCGCACAGCATTTCAACATCATTCATGTGCTTGGCAACCAGGTATGCGCGCCGGTGGAGTTGCCCGCGAATTCGCGCCACCTCGAGACCTATCGGGCCAATCTGCTCTACTCGGACCGGGTGTTTCACTGCTCGGCGATCGGCGCCGGTCGCGCGCTCGATGGAATTCGAATGATGGCGATTGCGCGCGGCATCTCGCTCGAGCAGATTGCGGCGAGTCCCGGCGTCATGACGATCATCAATGTCAACAGCCCGCGCCGCTTTGACGAGTCGATGTGCGAGGGTCTGATGGGCATGGCGAAGCACGGCCAGCCGGTGGTTGTCACTCCGTTCACGCTGATGGGAGCCATGGCGCCGGTGTCGCTCGCGGCGGCGCTGGCGCAGCAGAATGCCGAGGCGCTGTTCGGCGTCGTGCTCACGCAGCTCGTGCGGCCAGGCACGCCGGTCGTCTACGGGGCATTCACGTCCAATGTCGACATGCGCTCAGGATCCCCAGCCTTCGGGACACCGGAGAACGCCAAGGCCAATGTCGCCAGCGGCCAGTTGGCTCGCCGCTACGGGCTTCCATACCGCACCAGCAATGCGAGTGCGTCGAATGCCGCGGACGCGCAAGGCGCCTATGAGACGGAGATGTCGCTATGGGGCGCAATTCTCGGCCACGGTAACCTGATTTATCATGCGGCCGGCTGGCAGGAAGGGGGACTGACGGCCTCTTTCGAGAAGCTCGTTCTCGATGTCGAAATGCTGCAGCACATGGCGGAGTTTCTCAAGCCGATCGTCGTGAACGAAGCGGAACTCGGATTTGACGCCATTCGAGGCGTCCCGACCGGCGGCCATTTCTTCGGCGAACCTCATACGATGGAACGCTACGAACACGCGTTCTATCAGCCGATCGTTTCGAACTGGCAAAACCACGAGAATTGGGAACTTGGCGGTGCGAAGGATGCGACGCAGCGCGCTGCCGAGATCTTCAAACGAGCGCTTGCGGAATATGAACAGCCGCCGATGGATCCGGGGATCCGAGAGGAACTTGACGCCTATGTGGAGCGGCGGCGCGCCGCGATCGGTGGCGGCGATCCTTGAGCGACTAGGTACGTTTCCCTACGGCCGGATTTGCGCCGAGCCTCTATAATTCCCCACTATGGACGGAACGATTCATTTTGAATTGAATGGTCGGCCGGTCCGACTCGACACCAGCGCAGAGCGCACTCTATTGTGGGTTTTGCGCACCGATTTCGCGCTCACCGGACCGAAATGCGGATGCGGCGAGGGCTATTGCCGAGCCTGTACGGTGCTCGTCGACGGCAGGGCCGTACGCTCCTGCCTGACTACGCTCAAGGCAATCGCGGGGAAAAAAATCGTCACGATCGAAGGCCTTGCCCGCGGCGGCACATTACATCCGTTGCAGCAAGCGTTCATCGATCACGGCGCGTTGCAATGCGGATTCTGCACGCCGGGCATGCTGCTGACGGCCGCCGCATTGCTGCATGAGACACCGAAGCCGTCGCGCGAGGCCATCGTGGCCCATATGGACGGTAACTTATGCCGATGTGGCGCACACGTGCGAATCATCGCGGCGATCGACGCCGTTGCAAACGGCAACAAGGCGCCGATATGAACGCAATCGCCGGGATCCCCACCGCCGTCGGTATCGATCGGCGCAAATTTTGTCAGCTCGCCGGCGGCGGGATCATCGTATTGATCGGGCTCGGGGGCTCACGGCCGTTTGCACAGGACGCCCAGCGTCTCTATCCCAAGGACGTCAACGCCTACCTCATGATCGGTAACGACGGTCGCGTCGTCGTGTATTCCGGAAAAATCGAGATGGGTCAGGGCGTCATGACTTCGCAGGCGCAAATGGTCGCCGACGAATTGGGCGTTGCGCTCGGATCGATCGACATGGTGCTCGGCGATACCGACCGATGCCCCGTCGATATGGGCACGTTCGGCTCGATGACGACGCGTATTTTCGGACCGGCGCTGCGCGCGGCCGCGGCGCAGGCGCGCCTGACGCTCGTCGAACTCGCCGCGGCCAAGCTGGGCGTCTCGCCGACCGGCTTGATCGTCAATGACGGCATCGTTTCAGTGGCCGCAAATCCCGCACGGCGCGTGAGCTTCGGCGAACTGTCCAAGGGCGCAAGAATTACGCAAGTCGTGGACCGAGCCGCAGTGCTGCGCAGCGCGACCGAGTTCCGGGTCATGGGCAGACCGCAGCACCGGCTGGATGCGCGGGACAAAGTCACGGGCGCCGCGAAGTTTGCCGCCGACGTCAGGATCCCCGGTATGTTGTACGCGCGCCTGCTGCGGCCCGCGTCGCATGATGCGACGCGCACCGCGCTGGACACCACCGAGGCCGAATCACTGCCGGGAATCACGCTCGTCAAGCGCGCCGATTTGATCGCCGTATTGCACGCGGATCCGGATGCCGCCGACACGGCGTTGGCGATGATCAAATCCCAATGGCAATCGCCGCGCGCGGGTCTCGACCCCGAAAGCATTCACGCGCATCTGGTCGCGCAAGCTCCCGCGCCGCAAATGCTGACAAGCCGCGGCGACATCGCCGCGGGCCGAAACCACGCGGCACAAGTGTTCGAAACGACTTACGAAAAGGGCTACGTCGCGCATGCGGCGATCGAGCCGCATGCGGCGGTCGCCGACATCAAGGACGGCAGGGCTACCGTGTGGGCGTCGACGCAGACGCCATTCCCGACGCGCGATCAAATCGCCGATGCGATTGGTTTCGATCGCAACAACGTACGGGTCATCACGCCCTACGTAGGCGGCGGGTTCGGCGGCAAAAGCGCGTCCAGCCAAGCGATCGAGGCGGCGAGGCTTGCGCAAATCACCGGCAGACCGGTTCAGGTCGCTTGGACTCGTTCCGAGGAATTTTTTTTCGACACATTCGATCCGGCATCGGTGGTCAAAGTCGTCTCAGGTTTGGGCGCGGATGGGAGCATCGCGTTTTTCGACTATTCGGTCTATTCGGCGGGCCAACGCGGCGCGACTCCTTGCTACGACATTGCGAATTTGAGCATTCGAACGGCGGGCGGCGCGTCGTATGGCCCCGAGGCGGCAGCCCATGGCTTGCACCCGTTCGCCGTCGGTCCCTGGCGAGGCCCGGGCGCCAACATGAACGTGTTTGCAATCGAATCGCAAATCGATGCGATGGCGGCGGCTGCAAGAGAGGACCCACTCGCATTTCGCTTGCGCCATTTGAGCGACGCCCGCATGCGCCGGGTTTTGCAAGCGGCAGCCGACCGCTTCGGTTGGACGCCTGCCGTCGCACCGAGCCGCCGCGGCTTCGGCATCGCCTGCAATATCGACGCCGGCACTTATGTCGCGACCATGGCCGAAGTCCGGGTCGACGCGGCGACTGGACACGTCCAGGTCGTGAGGGTCGTTTGCGCGCAGGACTTAGGGTTCGTCGTGAATCCCGACGGCGCAAAAATGCAAATGGAAGGCGGCATTACCATGGGTCTCGGGTATACCTTGAGCGAAGAATTGCGCTTCCTCGATGGCGATATCCTCGATCGCAATTTTGGGACCTATGAAATCCCTCGCTTTTCATGGGTTCCGCGCATCGAATGCGTGTTGGTCAAGAATGACGATCTCGACCCGCAAGGCGGCGGGGAGCCCCCCATTACCACGACGGGCGCGGTCATCGCAAATGCCGTGTTTGACGCCGCCGGCGTCCGGATGCTGCGTTTGCCGATGAGCGCGGAACGCGTCAAAACAGCCATTCTGAAGCTCTCCGGTGCGGCGCCGGCCGCGTAGGCGACTCTGAACCGCGGCCGGTGCTCCGTGACGCGATTTGACGCGATATACTAATGCGATGAACGCGGAAGTTTCCGATGCGGATTACCAAAATCTCGTGCTGCCGCACGTGTCGCGCACCTTTGCGCTGACGATTCCGCAATTGCCGCATGCGCTTCGTGTACCCGTGACCAATGCCTACCTGCTCTGCAGAATCGCCGACACGATCGAAGACGAGCCCGCGGTCTCCGCGGCGCAGACGATCGCCTTGATGCAGCGCTTCAAAGAGGCCGTCGCCGGCCGCGCGGACCCGCTGCCTCTGGTGCGCGACCTCGTGCCGCTGTTGTCGGATCGCACGCTGCCGTCGGAGCGCGATCTGGTCGCGAACATGGCGCGCGTCATTCGTGTGACCGCGCAATTCGAACCTGCACAGCGCGCCGCCATCGTTCACTGCGTCGAGCTCATGTGTTTCGGCATGCCGCGATTTCAATTCGCCGCGAGCCTGCGCGGTCTCGGGCGCTCGAGTGATCTCGACGATTATTGCTATTACGTGGCAGGCGTCGTCGGCGAAATGTTGACGGAACTGTTCTGCCGCTACTCGCCGCAGATTGCTGCGAACCGCGCTCGGCTGAACGAGCTTGCCGAGTCGTTCGCTCAAGGCTTGCAGATGACGAACATCCTCAAGGACGTCTGGGAGGATCGCGGCCGCGGCGTCTGCTGGCTACCGCAAGAGGTGTTTACGCGATACGGCATCGATCTAGCGCAATTGTCGGCGCAACCTTATGATCCGCGCTTCGGCGCGGCGCTGCGGGAACTGATCGGGGTCGCGCATGCGCATTTGCGCAACGCGCTGGAATACACGCTGTTGATCCCGCCGCAGGAAGCCGGAATCCGGCGTTTTTGCCTGTGGGCCGTCGGTCTGGCGATACTGACATTGCGCAAGATCGCGCATCATCCGCAGTTTCGCGCCGGCTCCGACGTCAAGGTCTCGCGCTCCGCGGTCGCAATGACGCAGCGGTTGACGGGATTCGCGCTGCGCCGGAATTGGATGCTCAAGAGCCTGTTTGCGCTGGCCGCACGCGGCCTGCCGATCGCGCAGTTGCCGCAAGCGCGCAGCCGCCGGCCGGCGCCTAATCTCGCGGCGCAAGAACCCGAGGGGTATACGGGTACCTATGGGAGCTCGCGCGTATGAGCCCGCGCGTGTCCGCCCAGCGCCTCGAGTCCCGTGCGCCGAATGCGCTCGGCATCGTCGATGACGCGACGCTCGAGGAAGCGATTGCGACCGCGCGCGACGCACTCGTTGCCGCGCAGAGCGCGCAGGGTTACTGGCTGTTCGAACTCGAGGCGGATTGCACGATCCCCGCCGAGTACATCCTCATGATGCACTTTTTGGATGAAATCGATGCGTCGCTCGAGCGCAAGCTCGCCGTGTATCTGCGTTCGCGCCAGGCGGCGCACGACGGCTGGCCGCTCTATCACGACGGCGACTTCAACTTGAGCTGCTCGGTCAAAGCCTATTACGCGCTGAAACTGGCAGGCGACGATCCGAATGCACCGCACATGCAGCGCGCGCGCAAGGCCATTCTAATGCATGGCGGCGCAGCGCACGCCAACGTGTTCACGCGCATAGCGCTCGCGCTGTTCGCGCAGATCCCCTGGCGTGGAGTGCCGTATATTCCCGTCGAGATCATGCTGCTGCCGCGATGGTTTCCGTTCCATATCGACAAAGTCTCATATTGGTCGCGTGCCGTCATGGTGCCGCTGTTCATTTTGTGTACGCGCAAACCCGTTGCCAAGAACCCTCGCGGTGTGCAAATTCGTGAGTTGTTCGTGACCGCGCCTGAAGCCGAACGGCATTATTTTCGCGGCAGTCTCGAACGCGGCGGCTGGTTGCCGCGTGCGTTTCTGTTGCTCGACCGTCTCGGCCGTCTAATCGATCCTCTGATACCGGCGAGTGTGCGCAAGCGCGCCATGCGCCGTGCCGAGGCGTGGATGCTCGAACGACTGAACGGCGAGGACGGACTCGGCGCGATTTTTCCGGCGATGGTCAATGCCTTGGAGGCGATGACGATACTCGGCTACCCCAACGACGACCCGCGCCGCGCGACCGCCAAGCTGGCGCTCGAAAAGCTCTTGGTCATCGACGGCGGCAGCGCCTACTGCCAGCCTTGCGTCTCGCCGATCTGGGACACGGGACTCGCAGTGCTCGCAATGCACGAGACCGCTTGCGCGACGTCGCGCAAGTCGGCGCTGCATGCGCTCGATTGGCTCCAAACGCGGCAGCTGCTCGATGAACCCGGCGACTGGCGCGCCAATAGGCCGCGTCTCCCGGGTGGAGGGTGGGCCTTTCAATTTTCGAATGGCTATTATCCGGATCTCGACGATACGGCGGTCGTCGCCTGGGCCATGCACGAGGCCGACGACGCAGCTCGCTACGGCGAGAGCATTCGCCGCGCGCTCGACTGGCTGGTCGGCATGCAGAGCAGCAACGGCGGGTTTGCGGCCTTCGACGTCGACAACACCAAGTTCTACCTCAATAAAATCCCGTTCGCCGATCATGGCGCGCTGCTCGATCCGCCGACGAGCGATGTGACGGCGCGGGTCGTAACCGCCTTGGCGCGCGTCGCGCGCCCGCAGGATCGCGTCTCATTGAGTCGAGCGATCGCCTTCCTGCGCCGCCAGCAGGAGCGGGACGGTTCGTGGTTTGGCCGTTGGGGCACGAATTACATTTACGGCACATGGTCGGCGCTCACGGCACTCGCAGAGGCGGGCGTCGCGGGGAGTGATCCGGCCGTGCGCCGTGCCGTCGGCTGGTTGCAAGGGCGGCAAAATGAGGACGGCGGCTGGGGCGAGAGCAACGAGTCTTATCTGCAGGCAACACCGGCCGCGGCAGCCATGGCGAGCACAGCCTACCAAACGGCGTGGGCGCTGCTGGCGCTGATCGCCGTCGGCGAGGTGGCGTCGGACGCGGTGCGGCGCGGGGTGCTTTATCTGCTGCGCGAGCAGCGGCCGCACGGATTGTGGAGCGATCCGAGTTTCACGGCGCCCGGCTTCCCGCGCGTATTCTATCTGCGCTATCACGGCTACTCGGCGTATTTTCCGCAATGGGCGCTGGCGGCCTACCGATCGAAGCTGCGCCGAGCAACGGCCGCATGAGGCCTAGCGGTTGGCGCTCGTAGACAGCGTCGCGACGCCCGCCGGCATCGCCGCGGCATCCATAGGCATCGTCGCGGCGCTCGAGTCCGAGGCGCGCACTCTGGGATCCACGACGCGGCATGCGGATCGGTTACTGCGTCTGCGCGACGGAATGCGGCTCGCGGTCAGCGGCATCGGCAGCGACGCGGCTGGCCGCGCGGCACGCTCGCTTGCCGACGCCGGTGCTACCGCGTTGGTCAGCTGGGGTATGGCCGGGGCGCTCGATCCGAGCCTGCGTGCGGGCCAGCTCATATTGCCGAGTGCCGTGATTGGGCCCGATGGCACGCGGATTCCGACATCCGTGGATTGGCGTGCGCGGCTCGGCAGCGCGCTCAGGAAGCAGCTCGCGGTCAGTGACGGCTTGCTGCTGACGAGTCCTGCGCCTATCGACAGCGTGGCGGGCAAGTCCGCGGCGTGGCGCACGACGCAGGCCGTCGCGGTCGACATGGAGAGCTTGGCCGTCGCACAGGTTGCTGCCGCTCGCGCACTATCGTTCATTGCCGTACGTGTCATCGTCGATACGGCCGTCGACTTGCTGCCGCAGGCGGTCATCGCTGCAAGCCGCGTAGGGCAGGTGCAGTTATGGCGTCTGATGCGCGAATTGGCGCTGGCGCCGGGCGATGTCGCAGCACTGCTGCGCCTCGCTGGGCGCTACCGGGCGGCCAGGCGAACGCTGCTGTTCGTGGCGCGCGCCGGTTTGGCGGGGCCGCAGATTCGCACCGCGCAGCTCGCATGAAAGCGCTGGTGACCGGCGCGACGGGCTTCGTCGGCGCGGCTGTCGCCAGAGCACTCGTCAACGCGGGATGGGGCGTGCGCGTGCTCGCGCGCGCCGGATCCGACCGCAGCAACTTGGCGGTATTGCCGGTCGAGATTGCAGAGGGTGAGCTCGCGAACCGTGAATCGCTAGAGCGCGCCTTGAACGGCTGCAACGGCCTGTTTCATGTGGCGGCGGACTATCGACTGGGCGCGCGCGACCCCGAGCAGCTCTACCGGACCAATGTCGAGGGAACGCGCAATATTCTCGAGGCCGCGCGCGCCGTCGGCGTCGAACGCACGGTCTACACGAGCAGCGTCGCAACCGTCGGCATCCCGACGGACGGCGCACCCGGTGACGAGCAAACCCCGGTTGAGCTCGGCGATATGGTCGGCCACTACAAGCGCTCGAAATACCTCGCCGAAGAGGTTGCCGTCGAGGCGCATCGCTCCGGAATGTCGGTGGTCATCGTCAATCCCTCGACGCCCATTGGACCGGGTGATGTGAGGCCGACGCCGACGGGACAGGTCGTGCTGGACGCGGCCAGCGGCCGGATGCCGGCGTATGTCGATACCGGGCTCAACATCGTGCACGTGGACGACGTCGCGGCCGGCCACCTGCAGGCGTTTCATCGTGGGCGTCCCGGCGAGCGCTATATTCTCGGCGGCGAAGACATGAGCTTGCAGCAGATTTTGACGCAGATTGCGGGATTGGTCGGGCGCAGCCCGCCGAACATTCGATTGCCGTATGCGGCCGTGCTGCCGATCGCCTACCTCGCGGAAGGCTGGGCGGCGCTTTCCGGGCGCAGCGGCCGGGTGACGCTCGAAGGCGTGCGCATGGCGCGCAAACGCATGTTTTTCTCGAGTGCCAAGGCGACCAATGAGCTGGGATACGTCTGGCGTCCGCCGCTCGAGGCGTTTGCAGACGCCATACAATGGTTCCGCGAGCGCGGTCTATTGTCCGATAAGTGAAAAGACGCTGGCGGATTCGATTCGCGAACCGCTATGATCGCGGCATGAAACCCCGAGTGAATTTGGTGTTGAGTTAAACCATGGGAATTCCGGTCCTGCAGGTATATCGCGTCGCGCGCTACATCGTCGGCCAAAAGCTGCGGCGCGTCGAGCGCTACCCGCTCGTGCTGATGCTCGAGCCCTTGTTCCAATGCAATCTCGCCTGTTCGGGATGCGGGAAAATTGACCATCCGAAGGAGGTCCTGCAGCGGCGCCTCAGCGTGGCCGACGCGCTGCACGCCGTCGATGAGTGCGGCGCACCGATCGTGTCGATTCCGGGCGGTGAGCCGCTCATTCACAAGGAAATGGCGGAAATCGTCGCCGGCATCGTCGCGCGCAAGAAATTCGTCTATCTGTGCACCAACGCGATCCTCTTGGCCAAGCACATCGATGAATATCGACCGTCTCCTTACTTGACGTTTTCGATTCATCTCGACGGCAATCGGCGGCGCCACGACGAGTCCGTCTGTCAGGAAGGCGTGTTCGACAAGGCCGTCGCGGCCATCGAGCTTGCACGGAAGAAGGGCTTTCGCGTCACGATCAACTGCACGCTGTTCAACGGCGAGGATCCGGACGAGGTCGCGGACTTCTTCGATACGGCGATGTCGCTCGGCATCGAAGGCATTACCGTGTCGCCGGGGTATAGCTATCATCACGCGCCGCGTCAGGACGTGTTCCTCGGACGCAGCGCGAGCAAGCAGCTGTTTCGCGAAATTTTCAAGCGCCGGCATGATCGCAAGAGTCGCCGTGCTTGGTCGTTCAATCACTCCGGCTTGTTTCTCGACTTCCTAGCGGGCAATCAAACTTACCAGTGCACGCCGTGGAGCAACCCGACCTACAACATATTCGGTTGGCAGCGACCTTGCTATCTTCTGTCGGACGAAGGATATGCACCGACTTATCGCTCGCTGATCGAGGATACGGACTGGGGCCGATATGGGGTCGGCCGCAATCATCGCTGCGACAATTGCATGGCGCACTGCGGTTTCGAAGGCACAGCCGTCAACGATGCGTTCAGTAAGCCGCTGAAAGCCCTCAAAGCCGCACTCTTGGGGCCGCGCGTCAGCGGCCCGATGGCCCATGAGGTGCCGTTCGAATACAAGGAAGCGGCGAATTACCCCACGGTGGCCTCCATCACCGTGGGTGAAATTCAGCGAATCAGCCGCACTTGAGCGGTCCTCCGACCCGCCGAGTAGGGATTCAGCAGCACGCCTGAACCAAACCCGGCGGCAACCAGGGCGGCCGCAGCTATTGGACGGCCAGCCGGTTATCGACGCTAATGACTCCCGGTGCAGCCCAAGCGGCGAGCGCCGCATCATCGCGCTCCTGCCAGGTATGCACATGCCCCTTTAAAGTCACCGTCGATCGGTCGACCTTGACCTCGATGTCCTTTGCGTCGAGCAGCGCATGACGCTTGAAGGCATCTTCGATCTGCTGCTTGACGTCGTTCACTTTGACGGTCGAGGTGACCAGGATGTCATTGATGACTCCTTTGACGCCGATCAGATGCCGTACGGCGTTCTCGGCGGCGTTCTTCTGGAATCCCCAGCCGACTTGCCCGCTGAGCGTGATCCATCCATCGGTTACGACTGCCTTGACCGGCTCGGTTGCGGTCGAGACATGCCAGCGCAGCGAATTTGCGACGGCTTCGGCGATTTCGGTATCGGTACGCGCCGCGGACGAGGGTATTTTCACCTGAATCTCATTCGCAATCGCTCGCACGCCGACGACGCGCTTCGCAATATCCTCGGCGGCCCAGCGACCGGCAAAATGGGCAACCTCACCATGCAGCGTCACGACGCCATTGTTGACGATGACGCCAATCTTGTGATCATCGACGCTCGGGTCCCACTCTAATTCGGACTCCACGTCTCTTCGGATTTCGGTATCGGTTTTCATAAATCTCTCCTTGGACGACTACCCTGCCATCGGCAGGAGCGGCATGGCCCATCGATCTTTCTTCCATGCCCCGAGGCAATGATCTCGCAATGCCGCGATCTGTGAAATCCGTGATTTCCGCAGCACCGCTGCTCCAATCCAGTAGGTGGGCAATCGGCGCACCTACGTGGAAACCACGGTTGCGGCACCCAATGACGGCCTATAAAATTTGAGTCCATTGGTGGTTGTCTATTTTTCTTGAACTCCGTTGATCCGAGATGACCGCGAAACTACTTGCTTTTGCTTGGGGACTCGGACTTCTATAGTGCCGGGGGAGCATACAGACGAAGGAGCATTCATGGACCAGTCCAACCGTTACGCCGATCTGAGCCTGCGCGAAGATGAACTACTACGCGGCGGTGCGCATATCCTCGTCGCCTATAAAATGAAGCCGAAGGGGGGCCTCGGCTATTTGGAGGCTGCCGCGCACTTTGCGGCCGAGTCCTCGACCGGCACGAACGTCGAGGTCTCGACGACCGACGATTTTACCAAGGGCGTCGATGCGCTCGTCTATCAGATCGATGAAGAGACCGAGGAGATGCGAATCGCATACCCGATCGATCTGTTCGATCGCAATCTCATCGATGGCCGCATGATGCTCGCCTCGTTCCTGACGCTCGCGATCGGCAACAACCAGGGCATGGGCGACATCCAGCACGCGAAAATGTACGATTTCTACGTGCCGCCGCGCGCGATCCAGCTGTTTGACGGACCGAGCAAGGACATCTCGGACCTTTGGCGCATTCTCGGCCGCCCGGTCAAGGACGGCGGCTATATTTCCGGCACGATCATCAAACCCAAGCTGGGCCTGCGGCCGGAACCGTTTGCGAGGGCGGCTTACGAATTTTGGCTCGGCGGCGATTTCATCAAGAACGACGAGCCCCAGGGCAATCAAGTCTTCTCACCGATGAAAAAGACCATACCGCTCGTCTACGACGCGATGAAGCGTGCCATGGACGAAACCGGCGAGGCCAAATTGTTCTCGGCCAACATCACCGCCGACGACCACTACGAAATGTTGGCGCGCGGCGAATTCATCCTCGCGACATTCGGGCCCGACGCCGACAAGGTCGCTTTCCTCGTCGACGGATTTGTCGGCGGCCCCGGCATGGTCACGACGGCGCGGCGCAATTTCCCCAACCAGTATTTGCACTACCACCGTGCCGGTCACGGCATGGTGACTTCGCCGAGTGCGAAGCGCGGCTACACGGCCTACGTGCTCGCCAAAATGAGCCGCCTGCAGGGGGCCTCCGGAATTCACGTCGGCACCATGGGCTTCGGCAAGATGGAAGGTGAAAAGGACGATCGCGCAATCGCCTACATCATCGAGCGCGACAGCTTTACCGGCCCCGCGTATCACCAAGAATGGTACGGCATGAAACCGACGACGCCGATCATCTCGGGCGGTATGAACGCGCTGCGCCTGCCGGGCTTCTTCGAGAATTTGGGGCATGGCAACGTCATCAACACCGCGGGCGGCGGCGCGTACGGCCACATCGATTCGCCCGCAGCGGGCGCGAAATCGCTACGCCAGGCCTACGAGTGCTGGAAGGCCAAGGCCGACCCCGTCGAATGGGCCAAGCAGCATAAGGAATTTGCGCGCGCTTTCGACTCGTTCCCCAAGGACGCCGACAGTCTGTACCCCGGCTGGCGCAACAAGATCGCGGGTACGCACCGCTAGGGTTTCCTCGACGTCGCGGTATCGGACGGCGGCCCGCGGCCGGGCCGCCGATTGCGACATCGCTTGAGTTCTTTGCGGTTCTTCACGTTCACGCCCGAGTAGTTGCGCCGGGCGTCCTAATGCGATTAACGTGCTGGCATGCGCATTCGCGATTTGCCATGCATTGCCGGCGGCCATGTGAGTCTTAGATGACCGGAAAAAAAGCCAAGGATCGCGCGCCCAGGCTCAGGCTGGCCGATCTGGCAAAGCTTGCCGGCGTATCGAAAATGACGGTCTCCCGGGCACTGCGTAACAGCAAGCTCGTACACGAGGAAACCCGGCATTCCATTCAAGCGCTCGCGCGCAAACACGGCTATCGACCGAATATCAGCGCAAGAAATTTACGCTTGGGGCGCAATGATCTGGTGGCGGTCATCGTCGAAATGGTTCCCTCACCGAACCGCCCGATGTCCGGACCCTATCCGCTGGAAATCCTTGGTGGCATCTGCCAGGAGATGACCTCGCGCGGATTTGGGCTGCTGCTGACGACGCTGCAGAACTGGACTTCACAGAGCACGCACCATGCGGACGGCGTCATTTTGTTGGGGCAAGGCGCACACGACACGGCGGCGCTGACGTTGGGAACTGCCGGAATTCCATTTGTCGTATGGGGCGCACAGCGCGCCGGCAATCCCTATGTCGTCGTCGGCAGCGACAACCGGCGCAGCGGCGTACTGGCCGCCGAGCGCCTGCTGTCCCTGGGCCGCCAGCGGCTCGTATTCCTCGGCGACACGACGCACCCGGAACTCGAAGACCGTCACACCGGCTTTGTCGAGACGCTCAAGGCCGGTGGAGCGACGCTCGTGGCCAGCGTACCGACGGCGTTCACGTTTGCGGCTGGCGTCCAGGCGACCCAGACGCTGCTGGCCCACCGTGGCCACCGGTTTGACGGCGTGTTTGCCTGCAGCGATTTGTTGGCCATGGGAGTCACGCGCGCGCTGATCGACCACCGTCTGCACGTACCGGATGACGTATCCGTCATCGGTCATGATGATTCCCATGCCGGCGCCGGCTTTGTACCCGCGCTGACTTCCGTGCACCAGAATTGGTCGGATGGTGGCATCCTGCTGGCCCAGAAGATTCTCGACCTGATCGACGGGCGCCGCTGCAAGTCCGAACAGCTGCCGACCATGCTGATCGTGCGCGACACCTGAATGCAGCGCACTTGCGGATTCCGGAGGCTCGCGCGTAGTTGCGAACTCGCATGAATTTCCCCGGATTCAAGCCCATCCGAATCGAAACATCCGAAGCGACGATCAACGGTGTGATTGGTGGAAGCGGTCCGCCACTGTTGCTGTTGCACGGTTGGCCGCAGTCCCATATCGAATGGAGAAAAGTCACCCCGACGCTGGCGAGGCACTTCACCGTCGTTGCGACCGATCTTCGGGGTTACGGTGAAAGCAGCAAGCCGGCGGATCTTGCGAACCATCAAAGTTACTCAAAGCGGAGCATGGCAAAGGATCAAGTGGAAGTCATGCGGCGGCTGGGATATGAGCGCTTCCCGGTCGTCGGACATGATCGTGGCGGGCGCACCGCGCACCGAATGGCGCTTGATTACCCCAGCGCTGTCTCCAAGGTTGCAGTCATCGACATCGTTCCGACACTCAAGATTTTCACGCCAATTACAAAGGAGTTCGCCGCAGTTTATTCCCATTGGTTTTTGATGCTCGAGCCCGCCCCCATACCGGAGACTCTCCTGATGAACAGTGCTGATTTTTATCTGCGCACAAAATGGTTCAGGGGATTGATCCCCGACGTCATATCGGAGGACGTCTACGCGCAGTACCTGCGACATTTCAAAGATCCCGCAACAATGCACTCCATGTGTGAGGATTACCGTGCGGCTGCGACCATGGATCTTGAGCATGACCGTGCGGATCTCGATGCGAAGATCCAGTGTCCACTTCTGGCGCTGTGGGGGAGGGAAGGGGCAATGGAGCGCTGTTTCGACGTCTTGGCCGCGTGGCGTGAAAGGGCGGTCGATGTGCAGGGCGAGGCACTGCCCGGCGGCCATTGGCTTCCGGAACAGCTTCCGGATGAAGTTGCCGGCGAGCTGCTGGCGTTCCTTCTCCAGCAGCAGCCGATCTCGAGACCATAGGTCTTCCAAGTTTCGATCGCCGTCCGGGCCCAGCGTGTGGCGCTGCGCCGGCGGTTGACTGTAACGATCGTTTCATGTAACGTGCGTTTCATGGATCGAAAAAATGAATTGTGTGGCAAGGCGCTCGACTACTGCCTGGTCCATGGCATCAGCGAACTCTCCCTGCGGCCCCTGGCGCTGCAAATCGGCACCAGCGCTCGACTGCTGATCTACCATTTTGGTTCCCGCGACGGGCTGATCGGTGCGGTGATGGATGAGGCGCACCGGCGCGTGCAGAAATCATTCGGTGATTTGACGCGCGGTACCGGCAACAAGAGAGTACTTCGGAAGTTCTGGGACTGGAGCACCGATCCGCGTAACAGCCCGTACCTGCGCCTCATGTTTGAAGTACAGATGCTCGCGCTCCAGAATCCCGCCGCCTACACGCGCTACCTGGAGGGCACGAGTTCCAGCTGGCTCGCCCTCATAGAGGCGGAGTTGCCGCCGTCGGCAGATCGCCACGCGCGCGCGACGCTGTGCGCCGCCGTTATCGATGGCCTGCTTCTGGAGTTTCTCAGCACCGGAGATCTGCGCCGCACGAGCAGCGCCTTGGACATTTTCGGCTCAATGCTGCGGGGCCGCATGCGGAGCGGAAACCGCGGCCGTCCGGTGGCTCATCATCGTCGACTCAAAGGGGGTTCAGCACCGTGAATAGCATCGCTTCCAATCTGCCGGGGGCACCGGCCACAGACGGCTTGCCGCCGCGCACACTGCTCGCCTCGCGCCGGCACACGCTCATTTTCCTCGGCATATGCCTGACGGTGACCGCGATCAGCGCAGTTAACGCGAATCATGGCTCCCCGCCCGGCGCGCCCGCGAGCTCGAATCATATGCTGCAGATTTACCTGTGGATGATCGGCCTTGAATGGCTGTGGGTACGATTCGTTTACAAGGGCATGCAAGCACAGCGGCGCTCGATGCTCGAGTTCATCGGCCGGCCATTGTTCACGCCGCGGCAACTGGCGGGGGATTTGGTGTACGCCGCACTGGCGATTGGGTTCAGCTACGCCTGGTTCGTCGGCGCTCACGGCCTGCTATCGCACGGCGAAGCGGTCTCAAATCCGCTGCTGCCCGCCGTTCCGAGCGGGGTCACCGGGATTTTCGTCTGGATCGGCTTGTCCATCAGCGCGGGCATCTGTGAAGAAATCGTCTTTCGTGGCTATCTGCAGCGGCAACTGGCAGCGCTCAGCGGCAGTACCAGCCTGGCGATCCTAGGACAGGCCATCGCATTCGGCGTCGCCCACGGTTATGAGGGGTTGGGCGCGGTTATCGGAATCGTGGTGTACGGGCTCGCGATCGGCGCGCTGGCGCAATGGCGCGGCAATATCCGCGCCGGCGTGCTGGCCCACGCGGCGTGGGACATCCTCGCCGGACTCGGTCTAGTATAGCTTGCACCAAATCGATGCTCATGGTGCCGCTGCCGAATTCCCCGCATGAGAGGATGCTCCTCATGGATGGAAATAAAGATTGGCGACGCCGTGGGCAATGTGGTCGGGTTTCGCCTCGGCGAGGTTGGTCAACACGGCTACCGTGAGTTGGTCGTCGACATATCGAGAAATATGCGTCGTAAAGCCCTGCCACTGGCCGCCGTGTTCGATGAGACGGTGACCGTCCTGTCGCGTGATCGACCACGCAAAGCCATAGTGGCCGGGGTTCGATTGGCCGTTGCGCAGCGGCGTCACGGTCCACATCTGTGCCAAGCTGGATTTCTTTACCAGCGCCTCGGTATAGAGCGCCGCGTCCCATTTGGCGAGGTCCAAAATCGAGAAGTAGAGGCTGCCGTCGGCGGTCGTGTTCTGCGATGGCGCGACCCATTCTTGATTCTTCAGTTCGCCGTGAACTAAGCGGTATCCGGCCGATCGATTTGGAATGATGTCGGCCTCACTGATGATGCGAGTGGTCGTCATCTGCAGCGGCCCAAAGATCCTCTGCTCGAGGAAGTCTCCATAAAACTCGCCCGTTGCCTTGTGAATCAGAATTCCGAGCGTTAAATATCCAAGGTTGCTGTAGCTCCAATTGGTTCCCGGCGGATAGGCAAGCGGTATCGCTTCGACCATCTTGAGGAGTTGTTCTTCGGTGTAGTCCTTGCGCAGGTTGTAGCTCTTAGGATAGTCGGTGAATCCCGCGGTGTGGCTCAGCAGCTCGCGTACCGTCACTTGATTCCATGCGGCGGGGGCGTCGGGAAAGTACTTTGTCAGGGGATCTTCCAATCCGACTTTGCCTTCCTCGACGAGCATCATTACGGCGGTTGCGGCGAACTGTTTACCGACCGATCCTGACTGAAAGATCGCTTCAGGTTTTGCGGGCACGTTCAATTCGATATTCATCAGTCCGTATCCTTCGGTGCGAATCGGTATTCCCGCTTTGGATACCAGTAGCGTCAACCCAGGAATGTGCTGCTCTTGCATCTCCGCGCGAACAAAGTCGGCTACGGCGTCGGAGCGCTGATCGGCGGCGAGCAGCCGCAACGGGAGGAAAAAGCAAGAAATGAGGAGGATGAAGCTAGAGCATTTCACGGAGAATCTCCCCAGACCCGTTCTTATGCGCATGAACGCCCGGGCGTGACGTATGCGATCTAGAGCAGTCGGCGCTGGCCCGAAATTATCACTCTAATGTGACGTCGAGTGAGCAACTTTTTCGACATCTTCGGCGGAGATGGTGTCGACCGGGCGCCGCATGCGCGCAGCGGCCTCCATGATCGCGCTTACGGCTGCCGGAAATTGAGCGAGGGCGCCGCGCAGTTGGAATAGCTCCCGTTCTTCGGTAACGCGAATGCCGCCGGGGCGGCGCATGGCGGCCTCTAGCTCGGTCTTGCGTTTGATCATGCGCAGTGCGTCTTGCAGGGGTTCCATCGAGATTCTCCCTTCGGATCGATTCCAACTCATGAGTTCATAGCCGCGCTTGCTGCGGCCGTTGAATTTGGTCAGTAGCCATTCGCTGCACAAATCCTGTTCGAGATGCACGCGGTAATATGGCGTCCCGCGGATCCACCGGAGCGTGATCCAACTCGCCGTGTCGATAAATCTCATTTCTTTATGTCCAGTCATCTGCGGCGTCTCGGGATGACAGATTTATTTCAGCGAAAGGTGTGAAGTGGCTTCGACCGAGTTGCGGTTTTTCTCACCGGGTCGGGGTTGACACGTCGCGGTGGCCCCTTAGCGGCCGATGAAGGTCGGAGTTTGACGGCGCGATTTCGTGTTCGCGCGCGATTTCGTGTTCGCGCGCGATTTCGTGTTCGCGCTCGTTTCCGCGTCGGTGGTGTGCGGAGGCCTGCAGTCCGAGCATCCGTTGGCACGCGCCCCAAGAGCCGTTTCTCGGGCATTGAAATGCGTTTCGCTTGCGATTCGCGCGTCGCTTGTTCTTTGCGGCGCGGGTCGTGGAGCTCAGTTCTTGGGCGGCGCGATGGGCGTCCTCGAAGTTATGCCGCGGCTGGGCGGGCCGTAGGGTTTTGGGGCCTTGGACGATTCTGGTATGTGATTAGCAATACGGCATATGATGACTGTATTGAAGACCACTTTGCCACTTGCGACAAATGCACGTGCTGACGGCGCACAACGTTCAGGGGCCCACAAACAGGCCTCAGGTTAGAATCAGGCCGACAGATAGAACCGCACAGATCCGACGTTCCATGGGTCGCGGAGCCGAAACAATTGAGAACCCGTAATGCTCATGATTCAAAAATGCCGCAGCGTCTAGCGCTCATATCCGCATGTCAACCGCGCCACGGCGTACAGAGGGCAAGCGTACGTGCGAATGACGCATGGAACGAACGTGTGCGACGAGCAGTGTTGGTCGTCATTGCGCTCGCCGGTCTATTTGTTGGCGCTCTCAGCCGCGCCGCGCCGTCGGGTTATGCGGAACTCGTCCGACGGGTCGCACCTAGTGTAGTCACCGTACTCGTGGTCGAGGAGGGTATCAGCGCCGCGGACCGTGCCGCACAGCGTGCCGAAAGGCGAGCGGTGGCCGCCGCCGATCCCAATGCAATGAGTGCAATCCTTCGACGCCTCCTCTCCGCACCGGGTAGTGACGCAGGACGTGATGAAGGCGCACCCGGCGTTCTTGGCTCTGGATTCGTCATTCGAGAAGATGGTCTCATCGTCACGAATCGGCATGTCATCGTCGGCGCTCGCACCGTCCGAATACGGCTGTCGGATGGACGAGAGGTCGCTGCAAAGATCATCGGTGCCGATGCTGTCACGGATATTGCGCTCCTCAGCGTCAATGCGGGCCGTCTGCCAGCGCTTCGCTTGGGGTCGTCCGCGGCGGTCTCCGTAGGGGATGCAGTGATAGCGATCGGCAATCCCTTCGGACTAGGTCAATCGGTAAGCGCCGGTATCGTGTCCGCCCGAGCTCGAACGCTCGAGGACGATCCGTACATCGACTTCCTGCAAACTGATGCGTCGATTAACCGCGGCAACTCCGGCGGCCCATTACTGGCCGTAGACGGCACAGTCGTTGGCGTAACGTCTGCCATTTTCTCGCCGAGCGGCGGATCGGTTGGGCTCGGATTCGCAATTCCGGCGGAAACGGTTGCAACCATCGTCCGCGAAATCGAGGCACATGGTCGGGTAGAGCGGGGTTATCTCGGAATTTCCGCCCAGCCGGTGACGCCCGTGTTGGCATCTGCCCTCCATATGAAGACTCCAATGGGTGTTCTGATCACCGCGGTGGATGGGCAGGGACCCTCAGTCGGCACGCTCATCATCGGTGACGTACTGCTCAACATCGGCTCCGAGCGGGTTACCTATAAGGACCTCAGCAAGATTACGGCGCGGCTCGCCCCGAACGCGCTCGCCACGCTGACAATCCTGCGCTCTGGTACGCAGGAGTCGGTTGCGTTGAAGATCGGCCGTCTCCCGGAACCGCCCGCCGATCCGACGCTAACGGGCGGCCAAGATACTTGGGTGCCGGCGCTCGGGATCGGGGTGGCTGATACGACGGCGGAAATTCGCAAGGCGATCAAGGCCAACGATGAACCGACCGGGATGATCGTCACGCAGTTGCGACCGGCAGGAGCTGGAGCTTTGGCGGGCCTCAGGGTTGGCGACCTCATCACTCACCTCGGCACACAACAATTGATCCAAGCTGCAGATATCGTATCGGTCAACAAACCGACTCTCGAAGACCCGGTGCTGCTCCGGATCGTGCGCGACGGGGCTGGGACCTTTATAGCGGTAACCGGCGAAGCGGGACCCTGATTGACCTAGGACCCGTGTGTCCACGGCTCCTAGCGAAGATCCTGCAAACCGTGCGCGGTCAACAAATCCATAGAACGATTGGCATGGCCGATGATGTCGTCGCTGTCGATGGCGAATCAGCGGGCGATCGGGTCGAAGTCCAGTCCATGGATTGCTGAGCGGGAATCTCCTAGGAAAGCGCGCTCGCATCGGACAACCTGACACGCCCCTGGGCGAGAAAGGCACGGATTTCATCGGCGCGGGTTCGGGCATCGCTGTGTCCCAACGCAATCAACTCGCGTGTATAGCCGCGCTCGAACAAGAGATAGCTAAGCAGCTGCGTGCCCGCGCTGTTATTGGCGCCCATGGTACCGAGCAGCGCACGCAGGCTGCGCGGCAGTTCGTGCCGGTGCCGGCGTGCGATCTCGCCCAGGTCCCACGACGGAGTGAGCAGCAGGCAATCGATGCGGCGAACCGTGGGATCTTCATTTGCGGCGCGAATGCGCTCCAAATCCGAACGCATCTGATCCATGAAGAGCGAATCCAGCATGAAACCGAGCATCTGCCCGAATGTAGGTTCGGCGTTGGGATTGACCATGCCGAGACCGGCAACCGAGGGTTCGTTCACGCCGATCACCAAGAGGCGATTGGCGCCCAAATGAATCGCCGGGCTCAACGGTGAAGTCTGCCGCATGGAGCCATCGCCAAAATATTGCTGGTGCAAGCGAACGGGCCGAAACAAGAACGGCATCGCGAGACTCGCCATTAAATGCTCGAGCGTCAGCTGCACTCGTGCGCCTTTGCGCGAAGCCCTCGTCCAGGGCTCGATGGCCGACGCGCTCGCATAAAACGTGTGCGAATCCGCGTCGGAGTAGCTGGTTGCGCAGATGCCAATGGCCTGCAGGTGTCTCTTGTACAAGCTGCGTGGGATCGCGTCGAAATTCACGTTCTTGCGCAACAGTTCCCATAACGGGGTATTGTCGAACAGCGAGCGGGGCGGTTGCACGAGATAGCCACCGGTGAGCAGCGCCGACATCCAGTGCAGTCCGGATTTGAGCACGCTGCGCGAATCCGCCCTGATTACGTGATGCACGCGAAATTCGCGCCAAACGCGTTCAATGGCGTAGACCGCATGCCTGAAATGTGCCGCATCGGAGGCGAGGGCGAGTGCGCTAACCGCTCCGGCGGAGGTGCCCGTGATGATTTTGAACGGGCACCCGGCACCGCGCCGCAGAAATTCCGCGATTCCTTTGAGCACACCGACTTGATATGCCGCGCGCGCACCGCCACCGGTCAATACCAAGCCGAGCGACGGTTTCTCGTCAACCATGCGGTCAGTATGCCACCTTGGGTCGGACCGATTCAGGGCTTACGTCACGCCGGGCTGCGCGGTCGCGTTCGGCAGACAGTCCGGCATCGACGCGTTGAATTCAGTGCGATAAGTTCCCCGGCGGCTGCGCGACACTAGTGATCAAGAAGCTGGCGCATGTCCGGCGCGTGTTCGAAGCGGACCGGTGGAACGTAGGTCGGCGAGCCGCGCGGATCCCGGTCCGCTACCGGGACGCCTGATGTGTTGATATACCAATTCATCAGGCGTGCCTGAAGTTGCCCTAGCACAGTATGCATCGAGGCTTCGGCGATCAGGTTATTCGTCTGCAGCCGGTCCTTCACGCAATTGTATAGCTCGCTCTGGCCATTGGGCCGCGCGATGTACTTGAAGCGATCCGTTCGGATGGCTGCGCAGCGCGAGATCGTTTCCGGCCGCTCGTTTTGCAGACGGGTCTTGGGTCCATACAAGCCTTCGATGATTTCCTCGAAGGCTTGGGGCTCATAGACGTTGTAACCCCCTTCGGTGAACGCGGCGCGATCGGGATCTCCGGGCGAGCCGCGGAGTTGTGGCAGGAGGCTGCGCGCAAAATGTGTGTGGTCGGCCTTCGTACCGGCAAGCTCCAGGCAAGTCGGCATGATATCGAAGAGTTCGACCAGCTCGCGTGACACCGTTCCCGACACCCCTCCGGGGATGCGCCCGATCAGAGGCACGTGCGTGAGGCAGTCCTCGAGTCCGCTCGGCCACTTCTCGACCAGACCGTAATCACCCGTGTAATCGCCGTGATCCGAGCAGAGGAACAGGGCGGTATCTTGCTCACGGCCGGTCCGCTGCACGGCTTCGATCAATTCTCCGAGCAGCCAGTCGGCATACGCTACCTGTCCATAGTAGACGGCTCGCAGCTTGCGGAATTCGGCATCCGTCACGCGATCCAAGCCGCTCGCTTCCCGCAGGGCGGCATGGAACGCGGGGCGGCGCGGCAGCCCCGGTGGTGCGAGCGGCGCGATATCGGCGGGACGGTAGAGGTCATAAAAGTCCGCGGGAATCGTGTAGGGCGGATGAGGCTCGAACAAAGCCAGAAAAATACAGAACGGCCGCTCGGTCTCGCGCCGTTCGAGAATCTTCACGGCAGCCTGGATGACGGCATAGTCGTTGAGGCTGCGCCGATCCCCGCTCGGGGGCAGGAGCATCGTCGTCGGATTCTGCGCTGGAGTGCTGGTGGGGGATTGCAGGCCGGCAGTTCCGGAGGCGCCCCAGGCCGTCAGACTACCGGCGTAGGTTTCCGGCGCCAGAACATCGTTCTTTCCGAACATAAAGACGTCATAGCCAGCGTATAGCAGATAACGAAACAGGTTGGGCTCATACGGCTTCAGGAAATCGTAAAGACTCCGGTGCCCGCGCACGCTGGTGGGCCACCCGGTCACCATGCTGCATCGTGAAGCTCCACAGACCGGAAATTGCACGTGGCAATTCTCGAAGCGCGTTCCTATGCTCGCGAGGTAGTCGATGTTAGGAGTTTTCGCCACCGCGTTGCCGTAGCATCCCAAAGCGTCCGCGCGCAGCTCATCGGGCATGAAGATGATGATGTTTGGTCGCGCTCGACGTCCGCCAGCCTCCGAGTCCGCGGGGGTCGCCTGAGCCAAGCGCTGCAGCGGTCCGCCGAGCCCCAGCAGTGCCGTCGCACCCAGCAGCTCGCGGCGGGTTAAGGTGCTCTTATCGTCTTTCATGAGAGCTCTCCGGATGTCTATGATGCTTGCGCCCGGCCGAAGACGCAAATGGCCATGAGGCTCGGAGCGCGGGAGATTGCGACGTGCCTCGATGTCAGTCAATCTTATGAGAGCGCGCGCAGCGCCCATCGCACTTGAGGAAAGGAGCACCGGATGTCTACGATAACCTATGCCGCTTGGGCGTTGGCCGCCGGAGCGCTGATCCCGCTAATGGCGATAGTGAACGCCGGACTCGCACGTGTCTCGGGAGGTACGATTCAGGCGACCGTACTGTTGTTTGGCACTGGACTGATTGCGTCCCTGGTGCCCGCGGCAGCAGCGAAGACCCAGTTCCCCGCCTTTCTGACATTGGCTCGCATCGCGCCTCCGCAATATGCGGGTGGCGTGATAGTCGCCTTTTATGTCTTGAGCATCACGTTTCTTGCACCGCGTTTTGGTGTCGGCAACGCGATTCTGTTCGCCGTGACGGCGCAACTGGTCACATCGGCGTTTATAGATCACTACGCATTGGCGGGGGCTACTCTGCGACCGCTGACAACGATGCGAGCGATCGGACTGCTCATCGTAGTTGTCGGTTAGTCATCACTCAGCTGAGTGACCGCATGGCTGCCGTTGCTCGGCTGGCGACAAGCGGAAGATGAGACGGTGGGGCAGGCCAAGCGTGCCGACGAGAGGCCGCGCGCGTCGTTACTATCGACGGCCTCATCTCGTCGTTCGTGTATGTTAGTGTGCCGTGAGAGGGCCGTCATGTTTTCAGATGTGTTGAAGCTCCATGCGTTTCTCGTCAGCACTTTGGGGTACTTGCTGGCATCGGCGATTGCGATGGCGATTGTCGTGCATTTCTGGATCCCGACCGGAATCGTGGATCCGCAGAAATTGAATCGTTTGATCGAAAGCGATTTCTCGTTGCTGCTCTGGCAGGTCGTGTTGGGAAATCTTCTTGGCATTGGGGCCGGGTATGTTGCCTGTCAATTGAGCGGCTCTAAGGGGCTAAGGAACTCGCTCCTGGCCGGGATGGCGTTAGTGATCCTCGGCGGATTGGGCATTGAGCTGCATCCTGGGCATCCTCCGTGGATGCAACTCGGCAAAGTCATCATGCCAATTCCGATATTTCTGCTCGGTGGATGGATACGGCTCCGGATTGCAAGGGGTTCCGAAACCGCTCGATGAGGTGCGGTAGTTGGCGCGACGGTACGAGGATGAATATCTTATGATTTGGGTGTTCGCGGTGCTGAGTATCGTCGCCGTCATGTCGCTCTGCGGGTACTGCTATCAATGGATGTTGCGCATGCATATTTTTCAATTCGTAGAGCATCGATCGTGAAAGGAACAACGATAAAGTGGCTTAGCAAGCCGCAAAAACACGACTATCCCGCTGCGCAGTCATACTTGAGCTTGATCTGCCCACCACGGATTGCCAAACAACTTGTCGCAAGATTGAAGCATGCACCAATCGCTGAATTTGCTGCCAAAGACATTTTCCGTGCCACGGGACTGGCTCTGCTCCGCAGCAGCGATATCCATGTGAATAGATATCGCCGACTCATCGCTCTTAAGCAACCGATCTCTCCCCTCTTGCTGTTCAGGGATACGGGGCATGGCAAGGCCGTCATTGCCGATGGGTATCATCGACTGTGCGCCGTCTACACATTCGATGAAGATGCAATGATTCCTTGCCAGATCATTTGATTGAATTATTCGGTTCATCGCAGTCGGTCGGGACGGAGACCACTCCCGTGGCTCGGCAGAATCGATACATTTGGCAACCCATCGCAAGTGCAATGACGAAACATTGCAGTGCATCCGGCGGCGGAGCGTCGCGCTAAGTCCCAATGCGCCGAGGCCCGCTACCAGCGCAAGCGCCGGCCCCTAGGTGCGCGTCGGCGTACCGGGCTGCCAGGTTCCCGAGAACGACGCGAGCGAGCCGCCCAAATTGGTATCAATCGTCGCCGTATTCGTGTATTGCGCGCCGCTTTGCACCGAGCAAAAGATGTTGCTGACGACCCCGGGGGTTCCAGTCAAATACAGCTCGAGACTGTTGAGTGTCGCGATGCCGTTCTGGACGGTCACCGACGTCGGTCCGTAGTCGCCGGAGTTCGAAAGATTCAAATCGAGATTCGCGAGCGTCACGGGACCCCAGGGGCCCATCCTGCCCGGGATTCCATTGGAGTAGATCGAAATCTGGCTGATGTTGGCGATGCCGAGTGACGCATCGAAATCGCCAACTATGCACTGGGTCTGTCCGACTCGCAGCGCCGAGCAATTCGGGGTGAACGAGAAGACGACTTCGCCGATGACCACGTTGTTGAGATCGACGAGGTTGAACGGATAATGATAAGTGAAATTGAGTTGATAAACGGTGGCCGATGCGCGCCGGCTCAAGGCGACGGCCCCGGCTAAGCCCGCGAGACTGCCGAGCAGCGCTCGGCGGGAGATACGTGTCGACATGATGTGTCCCCTGATGATTGGTGATATCAAATCTTCCTCACATTAGAAGACGCATCCGCAGCTCCAAACCGGACACCGTCCGAAAAAGCAATCGTCGGGCAGTTGGGAATGATTGCGCGGCGCTGCGCAGATTGCAGAGGTGGAACCATTCGTAACCGAATCCCTGGCGGCTTACCGCATGGGCGAGACCACTGTGACGGATTGCGCAAACTAGGGCAAAAGGCCGGGCGTTGAGTGGTCGTCGGACGGCTGCTATGCGATGATTTCGCCTGATCAAGCTCGTTTATTTGCAGAACATAGGGAAATTGTCATGCCAATACCCGTCACCATCGTTCTCTTCATATTTTGGATTTTCATTGCATATCGCGCCTTTGAACGGGGCGACATGGTGATGGCCGGGGTATTCTTTTTAGTTGGAATCGTGCTAACCGCGTATCGGTATTCGGCCGCCCAGAAAGTAGCAAAAGCCAAATCGCAATCAAGCGCATCGTAACCATTAAAACACGTCGTGAGGGGACCCGGGGAAGCGTCAATGCGTGATCCCCTTCCGTGGCGTTACTTGTTCAGTTACTTTTGTCCATCCAATTAAGGGTTTGGGGATCGCATGGAGCGAGCGCAATTTGAAGCGCTGATTGAGCGCATGGAGCAGGTCGCAGTGGAGCGACCAGCGGCGTATCGCCGGCGCGTGTTTGGGTTAGCGGCGTTGGGCTACGGTTACCTGTTCTTTATGGTGCTCGTGCTGTTGGTATTAAGTGCTCTGTCGATTTGGAGCCTTGTCTACCTCAAGGGCTTTGGCGTGAAGTTAGTACTTATCGTGGGAGCGCTGCTCTACGCGGTGTTGCGGTCTCTGTGGGTCAAACAAGATCCTCCCGCGGGGGAACGGGTGAGGGCTGTCGATGCTCCTCAGCTATTTAGGATGCTCGAAGAACTCAAGCAACGTCTCCAGACGCCGGCGATTCATACCGTTCTGATCACGCCGGAATTCAACGCGGCGGTCAGTCAGGTACCGCGAATGGGGCTTTTCGGGTGGCACCGAAATTTCCTGGTGCTTGGATTGCCCTTGATGAAAGCACTGACGGTTGAGCAATTCAAATCCGTGTTGGCCCATGAGTTGGGGCATCTCTCGCGAGGACACGCGCGCGCGGCGAACTGGATTTATCGTATGCGCGTGATTTGGGCACGGCTCGAGTCGACCTTCGAGCGGCGACCTCAGTGGGGTTCCGGGGCGATTCGCCGGTTCTTCAAGTGGTATATCCCGTACTTTAACGCGGTCTCGTTTCCCTTCGCGCGCGCGAATGAATATGAGGCCGACGCAGCTTCGGTCCAACTGACTTCCGCACGCGATGCGGCTCAGGCGCTGACCGGCGTGCACATTATTGGTAACTATTTCACGCAAAAGTACTGGCCCACCATTCATGCGGCGGCAAAGGATTCTCCTCAGCCCGCGTTTGCGCCTTTTAGCGGGTTTGTCGCACAGGCGGTCAGTAAACTGCCGAAGGGCGATCTGGAAAAGTGGCAGGATGCGGCCCTCAATCAGATTACCTCGCATGTCGACACTCATCCCTCGCTTGGGGATCGGTTAAAGGCAATCGGCGCAGCCGCGGAGTTTGCGCCGCCGCGGAAAGGGGAGGGTGCCGACCAGCTTCTGGGCGCGGCATTGGAGAAGCTCGAGAAGACCTTCGATTCGCAGTGGCGGGATCGAGTTTCCAATTCGTGGCAAAAATACCATGATCAGACACAAACCAAGCGGGCCCGACTTGCCGCGTTGCAATCCGAGAAGGCCGCGGGGCCGTTGAGCGAACACGGGTCCGTCGAAATCGCGACTCTGGAAGAGGAGGTTGGAGCAGGTTCCATAGCGGCGTTGCCCTTGCTGCGAGAGGCCGTCGCACGGTTTCCCGCCTCGGCTATCGCGCGCTTCGCGTTGGCCCGGCATTTGTTACGCGAGGGCCGGGAGGAAGGCGTCCCTGTCATGGAAAGTGTCTTAAGGGATGATCCGACGGCCCTTTTGGCGGCCAGTGAATTGATGCGTAACTATTTCAGCCAACGGGGAGATCATGCCAGCGCGAAAAGTTGGCACGATCGCTACATCGATGAAGCCGTCCGAACCCAGAGAGCCCAGAAAGAGCGACAGCGTTTGCTGCTGTCGGATCGATACGCCCCTCATGAGCTCGATGCCGGGACCGCAGCAGCGCTGACCTTGCAGCTGAAGGCGGTGAAGGGAATAAAGCGCGCCTACCTGGTGCGAAAAGTCGACCCGCGTTTTCCTGATAAGCCGCTGTATGTATTAGGCGTGAAAAGCACCGGGTTTTTTCAGCTTCACAGCCAGAAGCGCGCCACACGAGCCGTTAATGGCATCAGGGAAAAGGTTGTTTTCCCGGGCGAAACGATCATTCTGAATGTCGATGGAAACCTGTACAAATTCGCGCGGAAAATGCGGCGTGTGAAACGCTCGAAGCTGATTTAGCAGAGCGTCCGGCGCACGGACGGTCATTGATTGATGTCAATAAATTGCGGACATTGCCTCCCCGCTCAATGATCTCACCTAGACTACGATAGATTGATCGCCTGCCGCGGCCCCGTGAACCTGTGCTAGGGCTCGGGCGCTCGATAAACGATCTTGCCGTGAAAAATTGTCATTTCGCAATGCAAGTCACGTAACTCCTTTGTCGGCATCTCGTACATGTCTTGATGCCAGATCGCGATATCGGCTTCTTTGCCCTTTTGGAGCGAGCCAATGCGATCTTCTAGGAACAATTGCCTCGCGGCCCATGTGGTATAGGATCGAAGCGCTTGATGGATATCAATCGATTCGGCGGTTCCGAACGGATGTGCGCCATAAGTGCCTTTTAAAGTCTCGCGCTCCGCAGAGGCCCATAGACCGAAGCGCGCTGGAACTGGCGTCACGGGGTAATCAGAACCGCCCCCCCAACGAATACCGTGTTGTAAATAGGTCTTGAATGGCATGAGACGCAATGAACGTTCGGGCCCGAAGTTGGCGGCATACAGATCCCCGATCCACCACATAAAGGGCGCTTGCGTTTCCGGATAGGCGGCGTCGTATTTTCTTTCCAGCGCCGCCATTACCTGAATTGCATGATCGCTCGGGATGTTTGCATGGATGATGCTGTGTCTGAGGCCGTATGTCGGTTTCTCCTTGAGCATCGCAGCGTAAGTGTCGACTACGGTGTCGATTGCGCGATCCCCGATCGCATGGGTTCCGATATGGATTCCTGCCTGGTGAAAGAGCCGCACTTGTTGCCGATATACGTCGGGGTCCATATTAGGATAGCCAACATTGCCAGTGTCGACTTCTGTGGAATTCTTGTTCCATTCCTTATAGACCCAAGCCGTACGTGCACCGCCGCTGCCGTCGATGAAAATCTTAGCGCCGCACGAAAGAAGCCGGCCGTCGCCGAGCGAAGCAGGGGGCTTCGGTTGCGCTTCAATCAGGGCAAGCGCCTCCTTGGCTGAGACCAGAGTGACGCCCGCATTCCACAGAACGCACACATGCTCGACTAACTGCCCGTCGCTCAGCAGCTGTCGGTAGGCATCCCAGGTAGGCGCATCAATCGCAGGGTCCTTGACTGCAGTGATTCCCTCTTTGTGCAACGTCTCGATGCTACGTAGAATGCCGGCACGTCGCTGTTCGGGAGTGGGCGGTGGAATCAAGTTCACGACGAGGTTCATCGCGGATTCCTTGAGCACACCGGTCGGATGCCCTTTGGGATCCCGATCAATCGTGCCGGCCGGCGGATCTGCGGTGTCGGCGGTGATATGCGCCATACGTAAGGCATAGGAATTCGCAACCCCGTAATGGCCGGACGTGTGCCCGAGCCAGACAGGGTTGTCCAACGAGACCTTATCCAAATCCTCTGCCAACACATAGCGTCGCTCTGTGAGCTTTCCCTCGTCCCAGCCCTCACCCACGAGCCATTCCCCCGGCTTCAACGATGCAATGCCGAGCTTCACTCGACGAACGATTTCCTCGATGCTAATCGCATCGGTCAATTGGACGTCGTAGAGCTCTCCAATACCCCCATCGGCAATGTGCGCGTGGCTGTCAATCAGCCCCGGTGTCGCCGTACGACCATGCAAGTCTATGATCTGCGTTGCGATACCCGCCAAACGCAAGATGTCACGATCCGTGCCGACCGCGACAATTGCGCCGGTACGAACGGCGATCGCCTGCGCGATTGAATCGTGTGCGTCCAGGGTCAGTACCTTTCCATGCACCAAGATCAGATCGGGCGCGGCCGACGCTGCAATGCTCGCGCCGGCATGGCAGGCGGCCATCACAAGAAGCGCACCAATCGGTATGCGACGATTGACTCGGTTAGTTTGCGTCTGAGCGGGCGATTTCATCACTCGGGCCTTTGTTTTGGGCAAACAGGGAAATATTGATGGCACACCATCGAATGGTACGCCGCAATTCGTGGTGCACACGGTAACTTGCCCGTACCCACGAATAGTGTTGCATATCCGTTCAATGTTGTTAACAAGGGCCGGTTTCCGGGCGATTGCCGATCGCTTCCGAAATACACAACAACGTAAGCGGCATGCGTAGCGGTGAGCGGTAAGGGTATCGTGCGAAAGACGGTGCGCTGCGGACTGCGAAGGAGCGCGCAGCCATCACTGTGCACGATTTCAGGTGATTCACGGTCACTGAGACTCGTGGTTACATCAAGGAAAGAAGGATTGCCCAGTGGCGAGTGCCTGTCGATCTCGGCGTCGCACTCGAGCGCGGCTTGCCGAAGACACGCTATCATTCGGTATACTCTTAAGCTGGTACAGGCGAGCAGGCGTGAGCGTTATGAAGTTGGGGATGTGCTCGTTGGGTCGACGGTACTGCGGTGTGCGGGGGAATCTCGCGGTGATGATAGCGCTCGGGTTGGGTATCTTTGTCGCCGATGCTGCATGCAACGCCCGGGACGCGGCTCCCGCGCCGGCACAGGGGTCGACCGAGCAACTCCCAACGTGGTTGTGGGGTGAGTGGAGTCGCGACTGGATTCAGAAGGGGAAGGTCAGATCCAATACGCTCGAGGTCCATTATCTCCAAACTCCGACATATTTTGCGGATATCCGAATCCCGAAGGATCGAGCTGGAATATCGACCGCGAGGTCGTTCGCTGACTTGAGTGATCCGCAACTTCGATTGCTGACCCATCAAAATGGGTTCACCGGGCATACGACGATCGCGGGAGCCGTCGCGGCGTGGCATCACGACATCGATTTTCAGCCGTCCGACGGCACTCCGGACAGCGGTCGCTTGCAGCGGATTCCACCCGGCCGAATGCATGAACACGGTCTCGACGGTTCGTACACCGAATCGTGGAGATCTGTGAGTCGCGCCAAAGGACGATTCCTCGTCATACGGGTGGAGCATGGTGGGCGACTCTTGCGAGCGCTCGTCGTCGTCGGTAATGAATTTTTGTTCGTCCGCAACCGGTCGAAGGATCTGCCGATGGCGGCCTCTTTTGACGCACTCATCGACGGGACCCACGCGAGTCGCGATCAGATTGTGGAGTACTTAGACTGCGAGTTTTCGGTCGGAAGGGTGCGAGGAGGGTCAGTGCCCTGGATGATTGATCAGTCGACGTTGCCTTGGCGTGAAGGCCATGAATTGGATTTTGTTGAGCAGATGTCGATCATCGACAGGGGACTCATTGCCCGCGAAGTCGACGGAGACCAGTGGACGGTGCCGGTCAACACGTTGAGCCCGCTCGAGATCCAGGCACTCTTTGGTGGGGAGTCAAAACCCGGCGGCTGATCTGCGTGCGCTGTTCATAGCGCGTCGGCAGATGCGCTCATTGGAGTATCCTGCTTTCGATTACGACCTCGGTGGACACTCAGGGGCTCAATGGCGGCAAGCGGCGATATTGGCGCACGAAAAGTGGTTGCTTCGCGAGTCCTGGTTGTGGCGCTGCTCGCCGCGATGGGTCTCAGCGATCCCGGCGATTTCGCCAATGGCAGTGAGCTTGCTGTAGATCGGTTTTCCGATTTGGCACAGTGTGAGTCCGTCGGATTATCGGCTTGTCCGCAACCGTTCGACGTTGTATTGCCGCCAGCCGAGACGATGTTGAGCTGGGATCAGCGCAGCAGGGTCATCGGATTTCGCAACACCTATCGTCTCTACCAGGGCGACGTATTCCGCACACTGGGCGGTAAGACTTATCCATTGCCTGCGGCCTCTCGTGCGTTGCCCGCCGTGCACTATCGCATGGAAGGACGAACCTATCGTCTCGCCGACTATCTGCGCCGCCAAGACGTGACCGGCCTATTGATCCTCAAGGATCAGCGGGTTGTCTATGAGCATTACGGCAGCGGCAATACGGACAAGACATTGTGGACCTCGCGGTCTGTGGCAAAGTCTATCGTCTCAATCCTGGTGGGCATGGCCATCAAGGAGGGGTTGATCGGGTCGGTCACCGATCCGATCACGCGCTATTTGCCTGAACTTAAAGGCAGCGCTTGGGATGGAGTAAGCGTGCGAGATCTGTTGCAGCATACCTCCGGCGTCGCCTGGAATGAACATTACGCCGACCCCAACTCGGACTTTGCGCGCCTCACCCGCTGTGAAGCGAGCCCCGAGGCCTATCAGTGCGTTCTGCAATTGGTGGGTACCCTGAAGCGAATGCCGGGGGTGAGACCCGGTGAAGTTTGGTCCTACAACACCGGTGGTGCATGGCTCCTAGGCCGCGTGTTGGAGAAAGCCACCGGCATGACGATCGCTCATTACCTCGAGACCCGCCTCTGGAGCCGATATGCGATGCAAAGCGACGGGGTTTGGGAGGCACTCGTCAAGGGGCAGGTTGATTTTGGCGGCCATGGATTCAATGCGACCTTGCGCGACTGGGGTCGATTCGGCTTATTCGTTGCCGGCGGCGGCAAGCTCTCCGATGGCGAAGAATTACTGCCGTCAGACTGGATCGCGCAATCAGTGACTTGGAGCAAGGCCAAGGGCTCGGTCACGCCGGAAACGCCGGATGGACAATTCGGCTATCAATGGTGGTTCGGCGGCGTCGACCCAAGCCGCAGAGATTCCGACGATGTCACGCGGACCGCGAAGCAATCGTTTTGGGCTGAAGGTATTTATGGGCAGACGATTGCGATCGACCGTGCCGAAAAGTTGGTCATGGTGCAGTGGTCGACCTGGAAGGAAGCGGAGACTCCGACCTCGCTCTACGATGAACAAGCACTGTTCTTCGAGGCCGTTGCCCGCGAACTTGGTGGATTGAAGCGGTGAGTACCGGCTGCAGAGCGGTACGGGCATTCTAGGTCGACGCGCTCGATTACCTACTCAAGCCAATCGACCCCGCTCGCCTCGCCGAGGCGCTGACTCGAGTCAAGAGCGCTCATGCGGAGCGAACGCAGCGGCCTGATGATGTGCTCGAACAGTTGTTTGTGCGCGACCGCGCACGATGCTGGTTTGTGCCGCTGCGAGAAGTACGCCTACTGAACTCTGAGGGTAATTACATTCGGCTGTCATGGGGAAAGACAAGGCCCCTGCTGGGGCGCGCGCTCGCGGCTCTTGAGCGGCGGCTCGACCCGAATCGTTTCTTTAGGGCCAATCGCCAACAGATTGTCAATTTGGATTTTATCGAAAGTGTGGAGCTCGGCGTGAATGGGCGCCTGCATGCGCAACTTCGCGATGGCCCGGAAGTGGAAATCTCCCGCCGGCAAGCCCGATTGTTCAAGATCAAGATGAGCATCTAGACCCTCCCCAACGAATACCCGTTTAGGGATGTTTGAACCTGCTCGTCTTCTTACGGCTCGCCGCCGCACGGCGGTCATTTGTTTCCCTCTTTGCATCACATACCGTCGTCGTGGCCACTACGGTATATGGCTGTGTTGCACGGCCGCGGACGGCCCCGCGATCGTGACTGCATAGGGTGCGCCGCTTGCCAACTCGGTCGTGAAGGTAAAGCTGCCATCGGCCGACGGCGGTGTCTATCTGTAGACAGCGCTTGTGCATAGCAACAATTGCGGCCAAAAGGCTAATACTGGAAAGCACTTGCGTGAACGATTACCGTAACTCTCCGTACCCTGGCGCAGCGCACCGGAAGCAAGTCGGATGAATCAGCTCACCGAGCTCCTTAGAAGGACGAAGACCGGAGATGCGGAAGCGCGCAATACTTTATTTTCGAGCGCTTATGCGGACCTGCATCGAATGGCGCGCGCACGGCTGCGTGATGGCGGGCGCAGCACCATGATGGACACGACGTCGCTCGTGCACGAGTCTTACTTGCGCTTCGTGAGCGCCGGAGAGTTGCGCGCAGAAGATCGACGGGAATTCTTTGCCTTTGCCGCGCAGGTTATGCGGTCTGTCATCCTCAACAGCGTGCGAGATCGGATCGCGCAGAAGCGTGGCGGCGACTGGATGCCCATCACCTTATCAACGCAGATTGCGGCAAATATTCCGGATGCCGCGGACACTATTCTCAAAATTCATGAAGCGCTCGAGGTATTAGAGGAGGCGGACCCCCGCTTGGCTCAAGTGGCGCAGATGCGCTACTTCGGTGGCTACAACGAGAAGGAGATCGCCGAGACGCTTGAAGTCACCGAGCGCACAGTTCAACGCGACTGGGAGAAAGCCCGTTTGATTTTGGCGGCGGCATTGCAGTGAGTGAGTATGATGGGATTGCTGTTGAAGCCGCCGAGCGGGCGAGCCGCCGGCCGCGGTTGACGAGCGCTCAGATGGGCCGCATGAGCCACCTTCTCGATGAGGCGCTACCGCTCGATGAAGAGGCGCGGCGCCGCTGGCTCGACGCGCTGTCTGCCGAGCACCGCGATATTGCGTCGGCGCTGCGCGGGGCGCTGTTGCCGAATGGCACCGAGACTCAAGAGGCGCCGGCAACGCTACCGAAGATCGGCTCCGATGACGAAGACGATCGCGCCGTGAGCGGCCTTAAACCCGGCGCACGGGTCGGCCCGTACGAACTCATCCGACTGCTCGGGGTCGGTGGCATGGCGGAGGTGTGGCTGGCGCGCCGTGCCGACGGGGCGTTCAAGCGCGAGGTCGCCTTAAAGCTCCCGATGCTCACGCGCCTACGCAAGGACCTCGAACAGCGTTTTGCGCGCGAGCGCGACATCCTGGCGAGCCTCGAGCACCCGAACATCGCGCGGCTCTACGATGCCGGGACAGATTTGAATGGGCTGCCCTATCTCTCGATGGAGTACGTCGCGGGGCAGTCGATTACTGACTGGTGCGATGCGCACCGACTCGGCATCCCCGACCGATTGCAGCTGCTGCTGAAAGTGCTCGAGGCGGTCCAATATGCCCACGAGCGACACGTCATCCACCGAGACTTGAAGCCCTCGAACATCCTGGTCAGTGAATCGGGGGATGTGCGGCTCCTCGATTTCGGGGTGGCGAAGCTCTTGGAGGGCGACGGCGGAGAGACTCAGCTCACGAGCGTGCAGGGGCGAGCGCTCACCCCGGATTATTCCAGTCCGGAGATGTTGTGGGGCGATCCGATTGATGCGCGTTGTGACATTTATTCGTTGGGAGTGATTCTCTACGAACTCCTGAGCGGTGCTCGACCGTATCGCCTCAAATCCGTCGCCTCGATCGGCGCGCTCGAGGTGAAGAAGCCCAGCACTCAGATCGAGCCAACGGCAGCCACGGCCCGCGCAAGTGAGGTAGAAGAGTTGGCGCGGCAGCTGCGTGGGGACCTCGATGCCATTGTGCTCATGACGCTGGCAAAGGAGCCAGCGCAGCGCTATCCCAGTGCTGCTGCGCTCGCAGACGATCTGCGAAGGTACTTGAAGGGCATGCCGATCCGGGCACAACCGGCGCGGGTCACTTATCGACTGCGCAAGTTCGCGCGACGCAATCGAGCGCTACTCGCGGCAAGCGTCGCAGCGCTCGCCGCGATGCTCGCCGCGGTGGGTTATGTGCTATACCGCGAGAGCCGCGCCCAGGTCACGGTCGGCGCGGCTGCTACGCACGTCGTCAGCGATAATTCCATCGCTGTGCTGCCGTTCGTCGATATGAGCGAGAAGAAAGATCAAGAGTATTTCTCCGACGGGCTGTCGGAGGAACTCATCGACATGCTGACGAAGATCCCGGATCTACGGGTGCCAGCGCGCACCTCGTCCTTCTACTTCAAAGGCAAGCAAGCGACCGTGGCCGATATCGCCAGGGTGCTCGGCGTCGCGCACGTGTTGGAAGGTAGCGTTCGTAAGTCAGGTAATCGCCTACGGATTACCGCGCAGCTCGTCCGCGCCGACAACGGCTATCACCTCTGGTCGGAAACCTATGACCGAGAGTTGGACGACATATTCAAGGTGCAGGATGAGATTGCACGCGCCGTGATCAAGTCGCTTAAGATTTCGCTTTTTGGCAGTGCGCCTCAACCACCGAACGCCGCGAACTCCCAGGCTTATGCCCTGTATCTTCAGGGGCGCTACTTTGCAGACCGATCTTGGGACCCTGCCACTGAACGCAAAGCGGTGGACCTGCTGCAGCAGGCCGTCCGCCTGGATCCCAGCTATGCGCGTGCCTGGGCGACCCTCGCGGGACTTTATACCCAGGAGGCGACCAACGGCGTGCGCCCGGCCATAGAAGGGCGTGATACCGCGCTGCGCGCGGCCGACAGTGCCATTGCGCTCGGCCCCGACCTTCCTGAAACGCACATGGCGAAGGCCAAGATCAACTATTACCTCGACTGGGACTGGGCTGCCGCGGGTGCCGAGATCAACAACGCGCGCGCACTGGATCCTACCAACTCCGACGCCTTGAACGGGGAGGCAATTCTCGCAGACGCGTTGGGGCGCAACGAAGATGCTCTGCGGCTGCGCCAACAGGCGATCGCTCTGGATCCTCTGAGCCCGTCGAAGTATTTTTCGCTGGGACGAACGTATCTCAAGCTGGGTCGCATGGTCGATGCCGAGGCGAGCTTTCGCAGGTCACTTGATCTGAATCCTAACGGTCCGTTTCTGCACTGGAACATCGCACTCGCGCTGCTGCTGCGCGGTGAGCACGCGGCCGCCCTTGCCGAGATGCAGCGGGAGACGATCGCACCTGCCCGGCTCGTCGGCTTCGCGCTTATCTACCACGCTATGGGCAAAGCGCCCGAGGCGGACGCAGCAGTGCGCGATATCGAAAACACTGCGGCCAGCAAAGTAGGGCCCTTTTGGTGCGCTGCCGTGCGTGCTTACCGGGGAGAAACCGATCAGGCGTTTTCCTGGTTATACCGTGCGTATCAGGCACACGACTTCTACCTCATCGACATGAAGGGGTTCCCGCTGCTCAAGAACCTCGAGTCTGACTCCCGGTACAAGGCGTTCCTGCTCAAGATGAATCTGCCGGAGTAACTGCGTAGCGGAGATAAGTCACCAAAGTTCGTTACCGAAAAGCGGACTTTCGTGTCGGGCCTGCGTAGCCGACCGCCAAGGTGTATTGCCCGGGGACTTACGATCAGTTATGGCAATTCAATAGACTTCCGGCACGAGCATCTCCGCAGGTACCGCTTGTCGCGAGTAGTGCTCGTGATGCTCACGCGGCGGCAATACGATCTCCGGTTTCGGTGTCGCTTCGTAGGGAAACTGCTTCAGCAGATGGTCGATAAAGTTGAGGCGTGCGCGTTTCTTGTCGACCGCCTGCACCACCCACCAACGAGCCTCGGGGATATGCGACCGCGCGAGCATGACTTCCTTCGCCTTTGTGTAGTCCTCCCAACGGCGGCGCGATTCCAGATCCATCGGGCTCAGCTTCCATTGCTTCAGGGGATCATGAATGCGGCCGAGAAAGCGCAGGTATTGCTCCTCGTCGGTGATCGAAAACCAGTATTTCAATAAGCTGATGCCGGAGCGAACCAGCATGCGCTCGAACGCGGGTACCGAGCGGAAGAACTCCTCGTACTCCTCGTCCGTGCAGAAGCCCATGACTTTCTCGACGCCGGCACGGTTGTACCAACTGCGGTCGAACAGCACGATTTCGCCGGCTGCGGGTAGGTGCGGCACATAGCGCTGAAAGTACCATTGCGTGCGCTCGCGATCATTGGGCGCCGGCAGCGCGACGACTCGACATACCCGCGGATTGAGCTTTTGCGTGATCCGCTTGATGGCACCGCCTTTGCCTGCCGCATCGCGCCCTTCGAATAGAATCAGAATCTTTTGGCGCGTCGCGACCACCCAGTCCTGCAGTTTGACGAGTTCAGCTTGGAGCCGGAACAACTGTTCGAAATAAACTCGCCGATAATCCTTTTCCGCTTCCGCATCCGCCGCGGTCGCCGGGGTCGGGAGCGGATGGCGATCTTCGAGCTCCATCTCTAATTCTTCGTCATAGCCATCGGCGAGATCGCGGCTAATACGGCGCACCAGCTCATCGCGGTCGAATAGCGGCGGCGTGCTCATGGAAGGCCCCTGGCGCTGACACCGGTGGTGGCGCGATGTGGTCCCGGGATCGCCGCAAATCTCATTGTATTCATACGCACCTCGCCGCGATCGTCTCGCAGAACCATTACAGTTTTAGGACGGCCGAGATCATCGAGATCGGGAAACGTGGCAAATGATCGATTGACGAGCTCCTTGGAACTCCCGTCGACGGGCCGAAAGTCGGCGCGTTGGTGTTCAATTCTCTTCGGCCTTTGAACACGCGTGCCTCGACCGCGTGGCTCGGCGGCGGTCCTATTTCGCGCTTTGAAGCACGTCAAGCGGCTGCCGCAAAGCTCTGGACGAGCACTTGTGGTGATCTGAATCGAGTCTTCCCATTTCATCTTACGCCGGACATAAATCCTGATGGTAGCGATGTTGGCGTGCCCCAACAATTCCCGGACTTTCGCAATGTCGGCGTCGTGGTCGACGGCGTTTGGGGGCGTCACTCGCACGCAGCGCGTGGGTACCGATCTGGAAACCGAGGGCCAGCGCACAGCGATGCACGAGTTTATAGACTCCATTGGGCGTGATGGCGCTGTCGAGCTCGCCGGTGAGGATGTTCCTGACAGGTCGGAACAAGGCTCCTTCGGGTCGGCGACGTGGCGGGCTTCGTCGCGGTAATCGATGAGTGACCCCCGCACACCGGCGTGCAGCGGGATCTAGCGGATTTTGATTCCGCCCGACCGACGAGTTCAATTGCGGCCGGGCATCGTGGCCTCGACGTAGGGAACTACAGCGTGAAATTTAAGCTCATTGAAGAGTAATTTCGCCCCTAAATTCGACCTTCATCTTGAGCCCGGCGACCTCCAGCGTCATTCTTGCCGGAAAACTTTCAGTTCCTTCAATGGCGCCGGCCGCAGCGGCCTTGGCTACCGCGTGTTCAATCTCCCGCTGCGAACTGATGCCGACCGTTTTTAGGAACTTGCGGATGCTGAGGTTGAGCGCTTCTTCGTTCATTGAAATCTCCGAATAATCGGGGGCTTGCAAATCCTAAAGGGCTTTTCGATCCCGTGCACGTCGTCTAATTTAGGTTAAGTTATTCATGTAACATATTGATTAAATTATACTTATATATGTGAAATTTATCGAGATGAATTATTTCGTGCAAGGCAATGTATACGGAAGTGCGGGCACTTATGGGAAGGGCATTATTTGCCGCTGCACCCCTGACGATGCTCTACCGCAACAATGGACGCACATACTGGTGCCGACGGCAGAGCGATTCACGGATCACCGCCGTAATCGAAGGTGCAGTAGCGGGCCGCCATTCCATTTTTAACGATTGCGCCGGAACCGGTTCATATGAGCCGCGGTCTCGATTGGCGGTCGCGGTCGTATCGGTCACTTCCTGTCGATTTCAATGTTTTCTTTGCTACCGCTATGGGAGACCGAGACCATGATGCCAATGCCGAACAGGATCGCGATTCCGATCAATGTCCACGTTGTACCGATGTTTTGCAAAATACCCAATTTCCAGAGCGCGGCCAGGAGACCACCAACCAGGACAACGAACCCAACAAGATACATACCTGCCCATTTCATGACCAACCTCCCGATAAACTCCGGTTCTAAAGCTGCAAAAGACGGATAATAGAATTTACAAGCTTGGCCCGCTCTGCTGAATGCAGTTGAGGAATGCGGTCGTAGTACACGTTCATATCTGCAGAATACGTATGGGGCAGCATGCCTATCGACGCGGGCGCCATCTGTGTGCCAGCGAACGGAAGCACGGTAAGCGATGGATTCCCGCGGCTCAGCTCACGGACATTCTCGTGATCGACGCGCTACCCGAACAGTTTGAGCGTCACGGGTTTGCGGTCATCCCCCGGATTATCGACGGTGGCCGCTGCGATTACACAGACCGAAAGCCTTCGCGCGGAACGCGGGGAGGCCGCGGCGCCCGTACCTCGGAGTGAGGCGCTGGTCGGTTGTCGAGTAAATAATCTCAGACAAAACGCTTGTCAGGCGCTGACGGCCCTGCGAGAGTTCGCGCTTCGGGTCATCGGAGACGGCTCATGACACACCCGGATACCGGGCCGGCAACGGCGCAGGATCACAAGAAATCACCAGGGCGATTTCCCGCTTGGACGCTGATCTCGCCTGCCGCCTCTTGGGTGCTGCTCGCAGCGTGGGCGTTCGGCGTACGGGGTCCCATTGTCGCAGTGGTTCTCGGGATCAGCTTAATCGCGACCGTGTTAGCGGCCGTGCATCACGCGGAAATGGTTGCGCATCGAGTCGGTGAGCCCTTCGGCACGCTGGTGCTGGCGCTCGCGGTCACGATGATCGAGGTCGCCCTCATCGCGTCGTTAATGTTGACGGGCGGCGTGGCGGCGATGGCTCTTGCGCGGGATACGGTATTCGCCTCGATTATGATCATTCTGAATGGTCTGCTGGGTCTGTGTTTGCTGATGGGGGGCCGAGATTTTCGGGAACAATCGTTCGGGCTCCATGGGGTCAGCGCGTCGTTGGCGACACTTGCGGCGATCGCTATATTGACCTTAGTGCTCCCTAATTACACGAAGACGGTCAGCGGCCCCTTCTACAGCCCGAGTCAGCTCGGGTTTGTCGCGGTCGTGTCGGTGATGCTCTATGCGACATTCATCTTCGTGCAGACGATTCGGCACCGCGATTATTTCTTGCCCGTCGATGCGCCGCAGGACGAGGGCGCGCATGCCGCCGCTCCCAGCAATCTGATCGCGTCCATTAGTGCCGTTGCACTGCTCGTATGCCTCGTGGCGGTCGTTGTCATCGCAGAATCGCTTGCGCCCTCCGTGGAGGCGGCGGTGCACGCGGCGAGCGCGCCCGAGGCTCTGGTGGGCATCATGATATCGAGCATCGTCCTTACGCCCGAGGGCTATGCCGCCGTGCGTGCCGCTCGGCGCAATCGCCTGCAGACAAGTCTCAATCTGACGCTGGGCTCCGCTCTGGCCAGTATCGGATTTACGATTCCGGCGGTGGCGATCATTTCCCTATTCACCGGTCATACGCTCATGTTGGGGCTCGATCCAAAGGAGACGGTCCTGCTGGTGCTCTCGCTGTTCGTTGCAACTCTGACGCTGAACACCGGGCGCACGACGGTCTTACAAGGTGCGGTGCACCTGGTCATCTTCGCGGTCTATTTGTTCACCGTGATTGTTCCATGAGTATCGCGCCTTGCGCCGTGCCGGCGTAGACCGGCCGCGAACAATTGCCGCGAGTACGGTTCCTTTGATGACTTCGGTCGCCCGGGCTACCGTAGCGAGGTGCGTGTAACGGTTGCGAGGAAAATAATTCGCGCTATGATGCATGCCCGTTTCACGCTGGAGGAATCATGGCGAAGGCAAAGAAGAAACTACTGTCATTGGCTTGGTCGAAGGACGATGTCAAGAGTCTGCGGGCGTTCGCGAAAGCGAAGCTTTCGGGTACGCAGATCGCGAAGAAGTTGAAGCGTACGCCGGGCGCGGTTTCGCAAAAAGCGATGAGGCTCGGAGTGCGTTTGCGATCAATCAAGCGAAAGGGCGCTTAGCCGACCGGTTCGGGCGCACTCGTGCACGAGTTGTGAAGCTATTGTAGAGAGGAGAGCTGAACGCGCGGCTCGTTACATCAACCTCCCTTGTGATCACGGCGGTTACCGCGTGCGCGGCAAGTAATCCTTGGGTGGGGACCTGGAAGCCCGACGGCACGCAGATGAGTCTCAGGTTTCCGAGCCCGAGGCAGGATGTGACGGAAACCGTCACGATGCTAAGTCATGGATGGCGAGCGCGGAGTCGAAAAACTCGTTGAAATATTTGTCCGGCAGCAAGTTTCCCGGCCGGCAAAAACTAGGGGCCCTGAGTTAGTCGCTCATCCGACTGCTTGGACCGATCGTCGCAGCCGCTCCGCCGGCTCGGCGACGCTGATCGCCAAGAGAGATAGGCAAGGGATGGTGCTCGAGGACGCAAATTGTCATGCGACATATTGCACCGCTTGCCCAGCATTTGTGACAGAGGTCACAGTGTCGGTTCCCAACGACGGGCTAGCTTGCCTCGGCCATGAACCACGTGCTGTCAAGGGCAATCGACTCGAGCCGACGGAGCTGCGCAGCCCTGTGCTGTGCGGCGAGTTTACTGATGGCGGCTTGCGGAGGCAGCAACAGCGACGGCAGTGCGGGTGGTGGGGGTCCGCTGACGCTCGGCGGCAGCGTCAAGAACCTCGTGACGGGCACGAGCGTCGCGCTTGAGAATATCGGCGGCGACCCGATCACGGTGACGTCCAACGGGACGTTTACGTTTTCCGAGCCGCTCGCGAGCGGTACGGCCTACAACGTTTCGGTCTCGACGCAACCGGTGAACGCGACGTGTACGGTCAGCGACGGCAGCGGTACGATTACGACGGCGAGCGTCACTAACATACTGGTTACCTGCGCTGCCGATGCTTACTCCATCAGCGGGACCGTTTCGGGACTGCTCGCCAGCCGTAGTCTGGTGCTGCAAGACAACGGCGGCGACAACACGACCGTATCGACGGGCGGCGGTTTCTTGTTCTCCACGCCGGTCGCGAGCGGCAAGAACTACTCGGTCACGATTCGCACGCAGCCGGCGGGGCAGAACTGCGCGGTCACGGACGGCAGCGGGACTGTCGCCGCCGCCGACGTGACGACGGTCACAATCAACTGTTCGGACGATACCTACAACGTCGGCATCACGGTCACCGGTCTCATTGCGAACGGCTTGGTGCTCCAGGACAACGGCGCCGACAACCTGATGATCTCGTCGAATGGTCGCTTCAATTTCAATACGCCGATTGCAAGCGGCTCGGCATATGCGGCGACGATTATGAGTCAACCCGCGGGCGAGACCTGTTCGATTGCCAACAGCAGCGGCACGATCATCAGCAGCAATGTCACCAACGTGACCGTCGCGTGTGTACCGAACACTTATCAAATCAGCGGCGCCGTGAGCGGGTTGCTGACCGGCGCAAGCCTCGTGCTGCAGGATGACGGCGGCAATAGCACGCTGGTCTCAGCCAACGGAAGCTTCAATTTCTCCACCGCCATCGCGAGTGGATCAAACTACGCGGTGACGGTACTGACGCAGCCCGCTGCACAGAATTGCGCGGTCAGTAACGGCAGCGGCATCGTCGCCGCGGCTAACATCGCCACGGTCAGCGTCGCCTGTTCCAACAACACCTATAACATCACCGCCACCATCTCGGGACTCAACACCGGAACCCTGGTATTGCAGGACAACGGGGGCGACAATCTCTCGATACTCGGCGACGGCAGTTATAATTTCAATATGCCGCTCGCAAGCGGCGCGAATTACTCGGTCACGATATTGACGCAACCGGCCAGCGCGAGCTGCACCGTATCGAACGGCATCGGCACGGTCGGCGACAGCAATGTGACGAACCTTACTGTTACCTGCGTGACAACCGCGTTTAGCATCGGCGGCAACGTCTCGGGCTTGGGCGCCGCGAGCATTACATTGCAGGATAACGGCGCCGACAATCTCATCGTCTCGGCGAATGGCGGCTTCACGTTTGCGACACCGGTTGCGAGCGGCGCGACTTACGCGGTAACGATCCTGACCCAGCCTGCGGGACAACAATGCACCGTGAGCAACGGCTCGGGGATCGTCGGCACGAACGACGTCATCGATATCGACGTGAGCTGCCCGAACGTTTGGACCTGGATCGGGGGATCGAGTGTGGGCGCTGCCGCCGGCGTCTACGGGACACTCGGAGTCGCGTCGACGAGCAATGTGCCGGGGGCGCGCACGGGTGCCGGCTCTTGGACGGATCCGGCCGGCAATTTATGGTTGTTCGGCGGTGAAGGCTACGACTCTACGGGCGCGGTCGGCTACCTCAACGACCTGTGGGAATTCAATCCCACTGCAGGCGTCTGGACATGGATCTCGGGATCGAATCTCCACGATGCCGCTGCCGTTTACGGAACGCTCGGCATCGCTGCCGCCGGCAATCGTCCGGGGGCACGCCAGCCCGCAGCATCATGGACCGATTCGGCCGGCAATCTCTGGATGTTTGGTGGGTATGCCGGCGTTTCCGGCAGCAGCGCCATCGAATTCAATGATCTATGGGAGTTCAATCCCACTGCCGGGACTTGGACCTGGGTCAGCGGTTCGAATGCCACCGGTGCCGGCGGTGTCTACGGAACTTTGGGAACTGCGGCTGCTAGCAACGTACCCGGCGCGCGATCGGCCGCCAACTTCTGGACCGATTCGGCGGGAAATTTCTGGCTGTTTGGCGGCAGTGGGTATGCCACGCCGACCACTAGCGGCTGCCTCAACGACATCTGGACCTATAATCCGATCGGCGGTACGTGGACCTGGGCCGGCGGATCCAATACGACCAACGCGGTCGCGGTCTACGGGACATTAGGAACTGAAGCTGCCGGCAATACACCGGGCGGACGCTGCGCCGCCGCATCGTGGACCGATGCGTCCGGCAATCTCTGGTTGTTCGGCGGATACGCCGCATATTCCTCAAAAAGCACGGGCCTGCTCAGTGATCTGTGGAAGCTCGATGCCATGTCGGGCGCGTGGGTCTGGGTCAGCGGACCGGACACGCTCAATGGCAGCGGCATCTACGGGTCGCTTGGCGTAGCCGCCGCAGGCAATAGGCCGGGAGCGAGGGAGAGCGCGATTGCGTGGACCGATTCGTCGGGCAACCTATGGCTATTCGGAGGCTACGGAAGTTCCGCAGGCACCTTTGGCCCCTATAACGATCTGTGGACATTCAACCCGACGGCGGGCAATTGGGAATGGGCCGGCGGATCGCAGGCGCTCGATTCACGCGGCATCTACGGCACCCTTGGCGTCGCAGCTACCGACAATATTGCCGGCGCGCGCTCAGGCGCGGCGTCGTGGACCGATTCCGACGGGAATTTTTGGTTATTCGGCGGAGACGCCTTTGACTCAGCGGGTAGCTACGGCTACGCCAATGACTTGTGGGAATTCGTCCCATAAGCCTCGTAGCGCGGCCCCGTCCCGCCCACTGCCGCTCTTCGCGCCGACCGACCCGTAACCCCGATACTCGACGATGACGTGCCTGGCGGATGGGCTTATTATGCGTGCTGTGGGGACGCCGAGTTCCGAGTAGTGATTCGATCGCACCGCAGGAGTGGGCAACATGGATGTCACGGTATGGGCGAATTCGAGGACCTCTCCGATCAAGACGTGCGAGGATGCCAAATTAAGAGACGCTCCTACGCTGCTTTATCCCGCCGGTAACAATCACGGCCAGGCAGGCTGGGACATCGGTTTGCTCTATCAGGACGCGGGCGATCTCGGCCGAAGATTGGGCGACGTTAGAGAAGCAAAAGGCCGGGTCGGCCGATTATCGATCAATTCCCATGGAGCTCCCGGCGTTTTCGATCTAGATGGCTCCAACCCTGCGTCAGCTGACCAGAATGAGCGGTTGCTGAATGTCAAGACCATGGGCAATCGATTCAATTCGCAGCTCGGATTCATCAAGATGCAGCTCGCCCCGAATGCCACAGTGCTGTTCATGGGCTGTAATCTCGGCCAAGGCCAGCCCGGAAGCGTTTTTTTGGAGACTTTGTCGAAGACATTGTTCCAAGACATTCTGGTGGTCGCATTTACCACGACCGGCGTATCGATGCAGCAGTACCGCGCCGGTGAACGCTGCACCGAACCGGGAATGAGGGACACTTCATTTGATAATCCGGCCTCATCGCCGAGCCAAGAAGCTGCTCGGTACCAAAACGGAGCTCTGTTCAGCCTCCCTTGGGCCGCCGAGACTTCTGCGCATGCAAAGACCGCAAAAAACGGCGTGATCTTGAAGAACCCCGATGCGCCGCAGTCCTTCGGACCGGAATACATTGTCGGCAAATGGGACGTTGAGATTGGAAGTTGGAGCGGCCTATTTGCGTTTGAAAGCACCGGCGGTTTGGCAGGCCGCGTGTATTGGATGGACAACACGTCGATGCAAAAACATGAAGGGTTCTGGAGCGTTTCGGCGGGCGCGGTTAGCTGGCAATTTACCGACGATCCCCCGTCCTTCAAACGGACGTTCATGGCACTCATCCCACTCATGCCGACCGTGAATGGCTCCATCCTGCCTTCGGGCGTCTATAAGATGATGAAGCGGGATTAGGCGCGGCGGCGATCGCTTAGATGAACCCCAGCGTACTCGGACTGAACGCGGATAGATTCGGCAACACGGTCGCGAGCGCCGTTGCATCGGCACCGAACCAAGTCGCCAAGGTCGCGGCGAATTGATCGACCGCGATCGTTGGAATCCAGCGACCCAAGTCGCTCGCATCGTCCGGTCCCGCCAGTTCCATGGTGGGCATCGTTCCGTAGATGCTGCCGCCGCTGACGGCATCTCCAATGACCAGGGGGTGGCTCCCCCAGGCGTGGTCGGTTCCGCCGCCGGTGTTCGGCAGGAAGTTGCGCGAGAAATCCGACAGCGTGAATGACGTAACGCTCGAACCGGTGCCGATGTCGGCCATCGCGCCGTGAAAAGCCGTGAGCGCCGCGTCCAACTCGCCAAACAGAGTTTGCTGCGTATCGAGCTGGTTCGTGTGCGTATCGAACGAGCCGAGCGTTGCGAGAAACACCTGGCGACTCGCCCCGAGGCTGCTGCGGGCCTCGATGACCTTAGCGATCGCAAGCAGCTGTTGCGAGAAATTACTCGTAAGCCCCGTGAAGCGGGCCGACAGTGTTGCATCGGTTGTCGCCAAGACGGGGTTCAGAATGGCACTGCTCGTCAGCGCTCCACTCATGACGGCCTGAGCAGCTTGCGTCAGGTTGATCGACTGATCGACGTTGAGCAGCTGCTCGAGCGCCGATCGTCGCACTGCATCGGGGCCGCCATTCGAGAAGCCATTCAAGCCGAACGAGCCGCTGGTCGGGATCACGAGCGCTTGTGAGGCGGCACCGGTCACGAACAGGTTGTTGCCACCGGTCGAAATCATCGGCGGCACGGTCGAGTTGACGTTCAGTGCCGCGAGTTGATCCGTAAGCCGTCCGCCCCAACCGCTATTCGACGAAGAGGTACTCGAGATCGACGCCTGCCACTGATGTTGCTGATCGATATGCGAAAACAGGCTTTGCGGCTTGATCGTGGTCGTCGACAGGTACTCTGCCTTGGTCAGGGGTTGCACGAGCGTTCCGACGTTCGCCACCACGGCAAGATTGCCCGACGCCCAAAGAGACTGCAGGCCCGGCAAGGCCGGATGGAGCCCGTACAGTGGCGCACCGCCGGCGACGGCCAAGGGTAGGAGCGCCGCTTGGGGCAACGCGAGATAGCTGCGCGTCTGTGCGTAATTTGCGTAGCCCGCGGTGTCGAGCGGCACGATCATGTTGTTGGTATCGTTGCCGCCATAGAGGAAAATGCAGACGAGAGCCTTATAATCGCTCGCCGATGCAGCTTGCGATGCGAAGATGCCGAGCTGACCTAACACCGCGCCACCCGCGAGTGCGCCGGCATGCTGCAAGAAGCGACGACGTTGCATATTAGCGCTCCACTTGGTATTGCGCGGAAGTCAGCATCAGATATGCGGCGGCCTTTGCCGCCGCGAGTGGATCGGTCGAGCCTGCGGCAATCGGGTTGGCCGCCGCCAGAATGATGTTGCTCGCATCGCTCGGCAGGCTGCCGTGCATCAGCGTCTGGTTCAGCTGTGCAACCAGGGCCGCATTGTCGGCCGCACTCGCGAGCGGCGTCAGATCGATCGTCGTCCCCGTGCTGCCGGTGACCGAGGGATCCGGCGCGGCCCCGCCCTGCATGATGACCGTGTTGACGAAATTTGCCCGTGCCAGCGCGGTCGCGGCATTGTCGATGCCGAATTCCGGCGCCGCCGTCTGCGTGCCCGGGATCTGATAGCTCGGAGGATAGAAACTGAAGACGGTATCCGGCGAGAAGATCGGCTGACCCATCGCGGAGCTCGCGTTGCGAAGCAACACCCCGTCTGATTGACCCCCGAGACTCCGTAACGTGCTCGTGATGAACAGTGCTGGTTCCCGCAGATGCCCAAAGACGTCGGTCGCCGGCGCCACACCGCGCGCTTCCGTGTCCGTCAGGATTGCGCGCACGACGGCGCCGAGGTCACCGCGCACACCCTGGCCGTTGTTCGCGAAAACCGCCGCGACGCGCGCGACATAGCCCGGGCTCGGATTGCTCGTGACCAGATGCTGGATCAATTGCTGACCGATGAAGGGGCCGACGTTCGGGTGATTAAAGATGTCGTCGAGCGCATTGGCGAGATCCTGTGCGGGCGTCTGACCTGCCGGTACGGTATAGCCGTTCAGCAGCAACTTGGTGCCCGGTTGGTGGTGATTCGGGAATGCCACCATCGTGCCGGCGAAGTTGATGGGGTTAGTCCACTGCGAGGTCGCGCCGGGCAGCGGCGGATAGGTCCAGCCCGTGAATAGGGATGCAAATCCCTCGATCGTATCGCCATCGAAGGTCGGGATCGGCGCACCGGTGGAGTCCAGCTGCTGCGTGCCGTCCGAATTCAATTGAACGAGTCCGATCGAGAAGAGCTGCAGGACTTCGCGCGCGTAATTTTGATTGGGGACCGTACCGTTTTGGGGATTGGTTTGGTCGCTGTTGGCCATGTCGAGGTAGTGACCCATGGTCGGGCTCAAGGTCACGTCCTGAAGCAAGGCCCGATAATTGCCGAGCGCGTCGTTGAGCAGGATGTTCTGGTAGGCCGCGAGCCCATAGGCCTCGTAGATCTCGACGCTCGACACCACCATGATCTGAGATAGTGCGAATGCCACGCGCTGGCGCAATTGATCGGGATTATTGAGCGCATGCGTAAAAAAATCGCGTTGCACTTGAAATGGCGAATACTGGTTGCGCGCACAGAGGCTCGATGCGTCGGGCGGGTTGGATCCGTCACCTATACAGCCCGCCGGTGCGGTATGCGGAGTATAGGTGTATCCCGTGTATTGCGTCGGCGGATAGGCCAGTTGCTCGGTGATGTAGGCATCGATGCCGATGCTTTGGACATGGGAAACGTCGCTCGCCGTGACTCCGAATGTTGCCTGTTCGAGAAGCCGCGCCGCGTCGGCGGCGGCGACTAGCGGCGCCGCGGGCAGCGGCACAGGCGGAGTCGGTGCAGGGGAGGTCACCGCAGTATTGCCGCCGCCGCCGCAGGCCGGCAGCACTAGCAGGCAAACAGACGCCGCGGCGATTCGCCAGCGAAAGACATGCACAAAGACTGATGTCGCAAGACTGCGCGGGTTATTCATCGTTTGACTCTTGTGATGCCCTATCGCCATCGAGATAACGCCCGGGCGCGATCGCGGTTGACGCGAGATCGAAAAGATCTCGGTCGAGCGCGCGATGGAGTCGGTGATGATCAAGGGTCGGTCTGGTCTCGCGCCAACGTGAAGCGGCGGTGGATTTGCAGTACATTCGATGTACGCGCGAATATCCCACACGGCTTTGTGGCAGATCAGGGGCGTTTTACTTCTTGGGGAAGGAGCATCACAATGTCGACGAGCAATGCGGAGACGGATCGACTTCAGGCGGTCATTGCAAGAGCGATGCACCAACATTGGAAGCAGTTTCTCACCGAGGGCATCATTCTATTGATTCTTGGTTTGGTGGCGATCGTGCTTCCGCCGATAGCGACCTTGGCCGTGGAACTGCTCGTCGGTTGGCTGTTGTTGATCAGCGGTATTGTCGGTCTCGTCTCCACCTTCATGGCGCGCGGCGCGCCGGGATTCGCATGGTCGCTGCTATCCGCGGCAGTGGCCATTGCGGCGGGCGTCATCTTGCTTTGGTGGCCGCTCAATGGGGCGCTATCGCTGACGGTAGTCTTGACCGCTTTCCTCTCGATCGAAGGCATTCTATCGATCCTATACGCGCTGGATCACAAGCGCGAACTGTCGGGGCGCTGGGGCATGATGCTCATGAGCGGGATCATCGATATCGTCTTGGCGGGAATCATTCTCGCGGGTCTGCCCGGTACGGCCGCTTGGGCGATTGGACTGCTCGTAGGGATCAACCTCATCTTCGGCGGATCGGCACTGATCTCGATGGCGTTGCATGCACGGCAGGGACAAGCGTCGCAAACGCCAAGCTAAAACAGCTTCCATTTATTGATGACAGCACGGCGGTCCGCGCGTGAGTTATTGGCAAATACGCCGTCGTCCCGCGACGGCAGGCGACCGTTGTGCGTGGGCGGTACCGCCAATTCCCAGAGCAGATGTCATGTATACGGCCGAGGCCGGGCACGTCCGCTGCGTTGGATTGGGCGATTGGTCGATCGTCAATATCCGATCAACGGCGGCCGCGTTCGATGGACCCACTGCTGGACTGTTGGGCGACGCCATTGCAGATTCGCGTAGTCGATGAGCCGTTGAGGGACCGGATCGCCAAGAACGACCAGGCGCTGCGGCATCATCGCGAGATCGACATCGGCGATTGACCAATCGCCAAATAGGTTGTCGGTGCGCCCATCGAGCAAAGTGAGTGCGGCAGAGAATAGTTTCTCGGCGGCGTCACGGGCGTCCGGAGATAGGGCCGGGCGCCGGCAAAGGTCTCGTCGATATATTCGCAGATCGCAGACGACTCTGATAATGCGAATCCGTCGTGAACGAAGAAAAAAAGCGCGTGCGAATCGTCACGGTTCCGACCCCCCCAACGTCACCAACATGGGCTTTGGCCCCAATGGAGCCGACACGCTGTACGTCACCGGAGCATTTGATCCCTGGAAGCCGCCGTTTCCCGGGGTGGTGTATCGCTGGAGCCCGTGAGGCGAAGCCGCAAGACGTTCCACGGGTCATTCGACCGAAGTCCGCTGGCGGCGAGTCTTCCGGGCGTCGCCGACAGGTGTCGCCAAGAAGGGATGGGGACGTGGGTTAGCAGGCACGGTGAGCCCCTTGAAACCTTGTGTGCCACGCATGGTCACCATACATGCGGCGCGTAACCCAGCGAGCATTGCGCTCGCGATACTCCTTCGAGGTTATTTATTCGCCAAGCTTCAAGTTCCCCGGGTACCGCGTATTTAAATCGCGCACGAGCGCTCGGTATTGTGTGTCGTTCTCTATGTCATACCCTCGTCCTACCCTGGGCGTGTGCCCAAGAAGAATTACTATCACGTCCAACCCCGCTGTCCAATGAAATATCGGCATCGCCGTTTGGGTTTCCAGATGTATGCATCCGTGGGACGGTAGGTTCGAGGGCCCCATATGTAAAGCTTCGCCACTCATTCGATTGTAAAAGACTGCGAACTGCATGTTGTCATGCGGTTCCGGGTAAATCTTGCTCGTGTGATGGCGGCTCCGTTCGTAGACTTGAAATACGCCGCGAGTCGATGGGTGTTCGATCGAGCCACCGTGACACGGAGCCTTATCCAGCATTGGTAACGGTCGGCCGTCTTGATAGGCTGTTACGGTTTGCGGATGACCATCGAGATTCACGACGACAGCCTTTCCTGTTGGGGGCTTGCTCACGGATGCCTGTGACGCCACGTGGTGGAGACGAACTAAGGTATGCGGTCCCATTACGCCATCGGGCGGGAGCTTGTGATCGAATTGAAACTCCATAACACGTGCCTCCATCAGCCCGTCGTAGATTTGTCCGGTGAGGCGCGGGAGTCTGCTGGGAACCTTATTGAGTTCTTTCATTGGCCGCTCAACATGATGGCCGGACATACCCAATCGAAGTGTGTCTGACATTGGTGTTTCTCCTCGTTGTGGTAGCACTTGGTCTGCTTGTCGTATCGCGTCTCAACCTTGATACCCTTGCCTGCTGAATTGCCGAGCCGTCACTTACGTGACGGCTCCTTCTTTTGAGGCTGCGCCTGATTCGCCTGCGCTACGGGGCGCGGTGCCGGCGCTGCCGAATGCGATGCCTGCACGACCGGGTGTGCCGGCGGCGCTGTCGGATGCGACGGTTGCGCTGCGACCGGTGGCGTCTGCACTGCCGGACGCGGCGCTTGCGACGGATGCGGCGGGGATGAAGTGACCTGCGGCGGCGTCGGATTTGTCGGATGTACCATGGTGTTGTGCGCCGGTGCCACTTTGGTTGCCGCTTGCGTACTCGAAGCGACGCGCGTCGGCATCGGAGGATGCAGAGCATCGCCCTGACCCAACCGTTTGCCATCAGATTGAACCTGAACGCCGCGGCTATTCGTTGCCGCGACCGATTTGAGCTCGCCCGGCTGCAGCGTCGCGGCGATGCTGGGGTGACCGCCGTTGGCCTTCGCGTACAGCGTGGGATTCTTGGATGCTTCCGTGAAGTGAGCCATCTGTTTGGCATCACCTCGCTGATGGACATCTTTCAGAGCGAGGTTGTCCTCTGCCGTCGGCCTGGCCACGATTCCCTTAGGGCCACCGTTGAAGCTGGTCCGGTTCACCGTGACATTGTTGATCGTCGTGTTGTTGACGACCGTCTCTCGATACGTGTTGTGAATAATGGTCGTGTTGACGTTGGTTATCGCGGTGTTATAGGCAAAGCGCGTGCCGTTCCAGCGGCCTCCGGCGAACCCGTGTCCCCCATAGCCAAACCCGTAATTGACCCCGCCGTAGAATCCGACATGAGGTCCCCAGTAACCGCCATGCCAGCCATAATGCCCGCCCAAGAACCCCCAGTACCCTGGTGTCCAGAGCAACCCGACCTGCGGCGGTGCCACCCAGGTGCCGGGCACCCAGAAGTAGCCGCCAGCCGCATAACCCCAGTACCCCGGCGTCCACAAGTCGCCGTCCACGGGGCAGGGCGGTTGATCGTAATCGGGCAAAGGCGGAGGCGGGTCGGAGGCCTGAGCCATGTTGCCATCGGCGGCGGTCGCATCGCTCGCAGGCGCGCCATCGGCGCTCGCCGATTGATCCACCGTATCGTCGCCGCCGACGCAATGAAGCGTAAAAGGCATGCGGTAGGAGAGGGGATACGGGGACCGGATGTCGAGCTGAACCCAACCGTGAAAGTCTGCGAATTCAGCGCTGTTGGCCCCGAGGCTCCATCCGTCCTGGATGGGGGTTGATTGACCGCCCCCCGCCAAGGTTGTTCGGGCAGGCTTGGCCTGGCCTCCGTCGTTTCTCTCGAATGAATACACCACGTCGACGGGGTCGCTGCTAACAATCCCCCAGTCAAACCGCAGATTGACGGGGCACGATCCCGTGTATTGGTAGCCGCCAGCCTTACGACGGGGCGGTAGCTCGCCATTCGCCGTGAATGATTGGCCGCCGAGATGAATGTCGGCCATGGCCGCCGGCGGTAAGCCGCAAAGGCCGGCGAGAACCAGGAGTATCCATTTACTATCAGTTGCTTTGTTGAGCGTCTTCATGGCCGTCTCCGACGTGTTTGAGCCAGTTGGTCGAGAATTTCGCTGTCTTACTCACTCAGACACGCTTCTTCATGCCAACCCGACATTTCCGTGCGAACTTTAGAGCCACGCCATGTGACCGGCCGATTCCCGAGAAAGCCAAACGGGAGTACTTGCACTAAAATCAAATGCACCCCAAGGGGCATTCGAAACCCGACCCGCGGCGGCAGCCATGAATCACGCAACGATGGATCGAACGGTCGCCATCACGAATGTGCGGATTTTCGACGGTGAGGGCATCAGCGATGCCCGGTCTCATCGATGCGCATGTGCACACCGACATGAAGGGCCTCCATGACGCGCCAGATCGCGCCAACGGTCGTCGTACACAATACTTAATTGCCCACCGCAATTCGACCGCCTGCGCAGAAGCGGCTAGGCCGGACCCACTCTCCGCGCGCTGGCTTGCTCCTTCCATTGTTGAGCGTTTACGCCCATTACGAGGAGCCACAGCATCACCAATCCTTCCACGAGGAGGGCAAAGGCCAGACTGTATGGCGACAAATGGTCCGCGAGCGGTGGTGACAGAAAGGTCAACCAACACAAACCCGCGATCGCCATCAGCGCGCCCAGAATTCGAGGTAAGAAGGTCGACTTGAAAGTCAGATAACCGATCATGATCCAATAGAAACCGTGAAATCCGAGGCCGATGTTCACGCCGTGAGGCAGAAATTGAAGAAGCTCAAGGGTGAGTGCCACGAAGTTGAAGGACGCCGCGAATAGAGAGAGGCGCTTGTTCACCGGCCTAAAGATTCCATAGAACAGTAGTGTCACAGCGATCATGCACGAGACTTCGATAATGCCCGCTGCGAGGTCCATCGCGGAACTCAACTTGCCGCGAGCGAAGAACTCGGTGAATGCCGCCGTCAGCACGAGGAGCAAAAAAAGGACACCGGCCATCCTGGCCATAAGCTGCGGCGGCGCTTCTGAAATTCTTTTCACCATTACTGCTGCGCTCCTACTCTTTCCTTTTCTTGCGAGGCATTGATTCAGGCGTTGATGCGATTAGGCGACGATAGCCGGCCGCACTCATGCTGCAGTGGCCTGTTCGTTCCATCGCTGAACATTCACGCCGATCACCAGCAGCCATAGCATCAGCGCTAGTTCGGCGACGAAGCCGAGGACCAGAATATCGGGGGACAGATAGTTTGCGAGCGGCGGCGACAGGAAGGTCAGCCAACCCAAACCGGCGATCGCCATCAACACGCCCAGAATTCGAGGCAGGAAGGTCGACTTGAAGATGAGGCAGCCGATCAGGAGGCAATAGACTCCGAAAAAGACGAAGCAGATGTTGACGGTCTGACCATACAATTCGAGAAACAGATATGCCAGTACCCGCAATTGTTCCACGTCAATTGCGCTCAAATATTGGGCGCCTCCCAAAACGACGAGGGGGGCGACGCGAAAGAGACTGGCGAAAGCCAAAATGGCGCATCCCACGAGGCTAAAGAAGGCCGCAAGCAAGGAGAGGCGCCTGCTCACAGCCTTAAACAGGTCATAGAAGAGGGCTGTCACAGCGACATAGCACGCGGTCGCGATGAGGCCGGATGCTAATCCCAACCGAAACAAAACTTGGTGCGCCAGTATGTTGTTCGCTGTAGCTACGGCGTCGCCATCCACAACAAGCCCTTTAAGGAAGAACTCGCCGGATATTGCCGTCAGAAAGTAAAGCAAATAGACGACGCCGGTGATTCTGGTCCTTGCGGGTGGTAACGTTGCGTCGCCGCTGGTGTTCATGCGTCAATCCCCATTTACCGCTGGTGAGCGGCGCAATTTCGGGCTGCGCCGCAGCCGAACTTTCAAAGCCTACCAGTTTCGCGATCGCTCAGTGACAATCTGGGGGTCCGCTCACGAGGCGGAAATTTATGCACGCTTGTGCGCCGCACCCGCATTTTCCTGCTGCAGCCGCGGCCGGAAGAGGCTTACAATTATTGCGATTGGTGGCAAGACTCTTTAACACAGCGGAAGGAACCCGCGCATGCACAAATACAAACTTGGTCTCTTTTGCGCAATTCAATTCTTGATTTTGACCGTTGCAATGGGCGGCTCTACGCGAGCCGATGCTGCACCCGTCGATGCGTTCCAAGTGAGTCAGAGCGGCACGATGGCCGCCGGGACGGAGGGGTTGAACCTCACGTTCACGGTGCCGACCGGCAAGCAACTGGTCATTGAGTACGTCGCCGGCAATTGTTTCGTACCGGCCGGCCAGACGTGCGTGCTCTCGATCCTGACGCAAGTCGGTACCGCGACCACCGGGACCCAGTTCAACCTGCAAACCGACGGTGTAGGTGCTTTCGGCGGAGGAAATGTCCTATGGAGGGCTGGTCAGCAGGTGAAGCTGTATGCCAAATCCGGCACGATCGTGACGCTCAGAGCCGATCGTAACTCGCCGACCGGCGCAGCCACCGTCACGTTCATGAGCGTTTCCGGTTATCTAGAGTAGCGGTCACCGCAAGGAAAACGGGCCATTGTGCCCGCCCCGCGCGGCACCGCCTCGCCACATTTCCTATGCGGCGCGCCCGATGATCGTTCATGACCCTGAGCACGGCCAAGCGAGCCCCTAAAGTCAGTCAGTGGGCCGTTTTCGTCGTGCGCGTCGCCAACTCCGAGCTCCTGTGAGAATTGAAATGGCGCTATGATGCCTGCCCTTTATGGCGTTGGAGGAATCATGGCAAAGGCAAAGAAGCGGGCATTGGCGTGGTCGAAGGATGATGTGAAGATTCTGCGCGCGCACGCGAAGGCGAAGCTGTCGGGCACGCAGATCGCGAAAAAGTTGAAACGCTCGCCGGCAGCGGTCTCGCAGAAGGCGATGAGGCTCGGGGTGCGATTTCGATCGATTCGTAGGAAGGCGGGTTAGCGCGGCGAGCGAAGACATAGAGACCGCGGCGGCGGGCACGAGAAAAATACGACACGGCGATCTCTACGGTCATTAGTAGGGACGGAACGGGGTCACCAACCCAAATCATGACGGCCAGGGCGAGGCCGTCTACTGGTCCCAATGACCCCGGACGTAGTGCCACTGATTTTGGATCTGATCCCAACGGTCGGCGACCCAGTGCTTGCCACGACGTTCGAGTATCCACGTACCGGGGATCCAATTGAAAAAACGCCCATTCCACTCCCAAAAGCCCGGCGCCCAAACATATCCATCGCGGTGTAGTGGCTCGTGCTCGACGCGGGGCGCCGGCGGGGGAGTATCGCTGACGATGGCGGCGCCCGCCAAAGAGAACCTGGGCGAGAGTAACGCGCCGGCACCAATCAGTGTCGACAGCAAAGTCTTTTGCAGCGTGTTCATATTTGGCAACCTCTTGGCCTGGCCGGCCATTTCTGGCGTTAAAGGAATAATCACAAGTGACCGAACGATCGTGCTTTTATAAACTCGAGACAATCCGACGAAATTGCAGTGAAGACGATCACGGAAAGGGTTCGGTGGCTTAGCGAAGCCGATGAGAACGTCGGCTGCGATCGAGCAGAGAGTCAAAAGCCGTCTGCGCGCGCTCTCCCGCACCGCGTTCGCGCAGGAGTCCTTGGGTCTGTTGATACATCATTGTGATGCCGTCGAACTCGTAACCAAATTGCTGCGGATCCAAATCGGCTCGGAAATGGCCTTCGTCGATCGCGGTTTGGGCACACCGCGTCACCAGATCCCGCCAATCCTGTAACGCATGCACGATGCGTTCACGCACCGGATGCCCGACGCGATTGTGATACTCGAGCGCGGCCTTCTGCAGCAAGCAGCCGCGCGCGTCGGCTTCGCCCCGAATCCATTCCAGTTTCTTGTCAAACAAGACGCGCAAACGCGGTTCCCCGCGTGGCGAGCCGAGCGCCGGCTGGACTACGCGCTGGGTGAACCGGCTGACCACTTCCTGTACCACTCCAAGCTGCAAGGCCTCCTTCGACTTGAAATGTGCAAACAGTCCGCTCTTGGAGAGCTTCGTCTCCAGTGCAAGTACCCCTATGGAAAGACCTTCATAGCCAACATCGCTGACGATGCCGAGCGCACGAGAGATGATCGCGCGCCGGGTTTGATCCCCTTTCGGTTCCGCTTTACGGATCTTGCTAACCGCGACACGGGCCTGCATTTTTGTAGTCATAGCAAAGATAATAATAGCACGATCGTTCGTTTTGGCAAGACATCGATGAGTATCTACGAGCGGGACTAAATTCATCCGCCGGACCGCTGTAAATCCGTCCCAGGAAGCTGCGTCTCGAGGCTCTGGCTTGCAGCCTGAGATTCATTGCACGATCTAGGGCGGGGCGCGAAGCGCGCGGTGGGCGCCAGCGAGAACCGCTGGCGCCCATCTTCGAGAGCGCTACCTAGTTGCAGGACGTGCTGGCGACATTGGGGACCGCTGAAAGCCTGTCGAATTCGCTCGTGCCCGATAAGACGGTCGCACTGCAGGTGACCGTCTGGCCATTGCGCGACGCGGAGATCTGCCAGATGCCCGGGGCGAGGTTCTGAGCGACACCGTTTGCCGTCCAGTAAGAGTAGGAACTCGGCGGCTGACTACTGGACGGTGGCGGGGCGATGCACAGGATGCTCGGGGTGGCCACGGGGACCGTAAAGTAGGACCCCGCGCTGCTCGAGGCCGAGCCGAATTGGGTCGCGCCCGTGCCATTCATCGTAGCGAGTAGCAGCGTTCCCGAGAACGTCACGCTACCGGGATCCTCGCCCGAGCAGTTCGCCGGCGGGTTTTCATTCGTATCGACAAATTCCTCGCCGTTGAACGTGAAGTCGGCCGTGATGGTAAGCGATCCCGGTTGCAGCGGCGCAGTCAGCTGCAGAGGGAAGGAGCCGCTCGACTGGCCGATGCTGTTCATCACTTGAACGCTGACGACTGAACCGATCGGCACCGAGGAGGGCACGACGTAATCGAAGATCTCGTTGTTGGTCCACGTGCCGCTGGCGGGAAGATTGCTGCAACAGGCATACCCGATGCCGAAGTAGTTAATCTGACCGTTGTTATTGCTTGCGCCCGGCGGAGTATAGTTGTCGTCCGCGCTCAGGAGGTGATTACCCAGGATGTTGATTTTTTCGCCCGGCACGACGGAAGCCACTGGCTGTCCCGTGGTGCTGTCGACGATGGCGTTGATGATGGGCGGATAGGAAATGATCACCGGCATGGCGTTACTCGCCACGTTGGCGGTCGTGACGACCGTCAAGTCGATCGGTCCCCCAATGAGCGTCGGCGGCACCGCCGTTGTGATCACGGTGTCACTCCAGTTGCCCGACATTACAGACTGAGCGGTAGTGCCCCAATTGACGGTACCGCTGTTGGGTATGCCGTTCGGTTGCGTGACGTTGGAGAAGAAATTGGCTCCCGAGAGTGTGATCATCTGATCGGGCGAAATGATCGCCGCGCCAAACGCGCCATAGGCGCCCGGTATGTAGATCGGACCGCCGGCCTGCATCTGATACAGCGCAGGAGCGGACCCGCTGGGGCCGCAGCTGGCGCAGTGCAACTGCAGGCCGCTGTACTGATCGAGCCATGCGATGCCGAAGGTCTCGTCCGGGCCAAGTGAGGTGCCGTTCGTTAAAATCGCCGCGCTGCTCGGCGTGCCCATGCCGCCGCCGTTGACAGCCGTCAAGTAATCGCCGTTAGGCAATCGGATCGTGGCCTGGTTGTTCGGCAGGAAGCTGATTTCCATCCTCTCCCACGCGCCGACCGCAGTCGCGTCGGTGTGGATTGGGGAGGTAGAGTTGTTGGGCCCTCCCACACCGCCGCCGCCGACTGCCGAGAGGTAATAGCCGTCCAACGTTTGCAGCGCGAATTTGGAATGGCTTTGATCGAGCCAGACGATGGTGAAGGTTTCCCAAGACCCGGCGGAGGTCGCATCGGTGTGCAGCGGGACGGCCGTTGTCCCGGTGTTGGCGCCACCGAGGCCGCCGCCACCGATGGCCGTCACATAGTGCCCGTTGTTCGTGAGGATCGCCGCCACGATCGTTCCTTGCGGCCCGGAACCGGCCTGTGCAGAAAGCGCGAAGGTGCCGGCGAGTGCGAGCGTGCCGAGTCTCCCGGCAATCGCGAGTTGCGCGTCGCTAATCAATGCCTTGATGGTTAACATGTTCGTGAACTCCAAGATCAATTCCCAAAAAACGCGCGGTGCCGGATCGGAAGGATCGGTTGGCGCGGACTTAAGGGGCATCGTTGCGACTGATATCTCGCTCGATTCAACCTCCTTAATCCGATAGACGTATTCAACCGGCCAAAGCGGACATGGCCGCTTCGGCGCAGCGGCGACAATCGCATCCAGAGTCAGTAAATGGACGGCCCTCGAGGACCGCAGGCGATGGCGATTACACGATGGACGATATCGATGGATTCCCTCATCTGATGGGTATACTTTGGTTTCGATGCGGATGGCGCGATTTGTCCGCTCAATGTCCATATCGGGCGTTTCGTGGGATGAATCCTCATGTAATCTCACCTCACCGCCCTAACTGATGGAGTCCCGTCATGTCCGCCCCTGAAACCGCCCTAATTGTCATCGATGTGCAGGAATCGTTTCGCCACCGTCCCTATTGGCGTGACGCAGGCGTTCCGACCTTCACCGAACGCCAACAAGCATTGATTGATGGAGCCAAGGCTGCCGGCATCCCGATCGTTCAGGTTTTCCATGTCGAGGACCGAGGGCCGTTTGCGGAAGCCTCCGGGCTGGTCGATGTGCTTGCGCCGATTGCGATCGCTCCCGACGCCGTATTCCGCAAGCGTCGCCACAGTGCACTGGTCGGCTCGGGCCTCGACGTCTGGCTAATTCGGAACGGCATCCGCCAGCTGATCATCTCCGGCATTCGTACCGAGCAATGCTGTGAGACCACCACGCGCCATGCCTCTGATCTTGGCTATGCAGTGGATTTTGTCGGAGAGGCGACCCTGACCTTTCCGATGACCGATGAGTCCGGAAGCGAATGGAGTGCGGCCGAAATCCGCGCGCGCACGGAGTTAGTGCTGGCCGGTCGTTTCGCCCGGATTGCGAGCGTGGAGCAAGCTCTCGCCGGATGCGCGGGGCAAATGGCCACGTGAACACACGAGCCGCGCGGCCCTTGCCGATTGCTGTGTTCGTCGTGGTGCCGCCGCGCGTGCTACTTCTCGACGTTGCGGGCCCGATCGAGGTATTGCGCAAGGCAAATCTCGAACAGGACGCCGTGCGCTTCGAAGTCTCCTATGTCGGGCCGCTGCGGGAGGTGCATAGTTCCATCGGGTTGAGCATTTCGAATATGTCAGCGTTGCCTGCGCATCTACCGGACGGCGCGCTGGTGATGATTCCGGGCAGCGCCGACGTGACGCTCGGAGCGCCCCGGATAAGCCGGGCTGACGATGCCGCTGCCGAGAAAGCCATCATCGTTTGGCTGCGCCGAGCGATCCGCCCCGGCATAAGGGTGGCTTCGATCTGCTCCGGCGCGCTCCTTGCCGCCCGCGCCGGGCTTCTCGATGGGCACGATTGCACGACCCACCATGGTTGCACCGCCGATCTTGCACGGCTCGCGCCAACTGCCCGTGTCAGAGAGAACCGGCTCTATGTCGAAGACGGCGAACGAATCACGAGTGCAGGCATCACGGCAGGAATCGATATGATGCTGCATATCGTGGCACAGCATGCCGGGCATCCCGTGGCGCTGGCCGTCGCGCGCTATCTAGTTGTTTACCTGCGTCGGGGTGGAGCCGATCCGCAGCTTTCACCATGGTTGGAGGGGCGCAATCATATTCACCCCGCAATCCACCGAGCGCAAGATGCTATCGCCGCGGATCCCACGCGCGAATGGTCGGTCGAGACGCTGGCACATGTCGCCGCGGCAAGCCCGCGCCATCTCTCCCGGCTCTTCAATGTGCACGCCGGCATGAGCGTCATCGACTACGTCAATCGCATGCGTGTCGCTCTGGCGCGAGAACTATTGACGGGTTCGCGGCTTGACCTCGAAACGGTGGCTGAAAGGGCCGGTTTTGGATCCGCGCGGCAATTGCGCCGGACGTGGGTCCGCTTCCATGGTATGCCGCCAAGCGCGTCGCGCGCGATCGATTCGCTCAGTGTCGACGTCAAGCGCTAAGGGACTGCGAAGGTTTCGGTGGCGATGGTGCGAATCGGTCGGGCGCTCGAGACCGGCCATTGCGATCGTAAGAAGGAATTCGCCAAGTGTTTGACGATTGCCTGTCGCGGAACAATTTGATGCACTGGGAGGCCCCGCGAGCGGGGCCTTCTTCCTCTGCGACATATGGTGCGATTCAACGAGTAGAGACGCCGACCCGAAAGCAGGCGGCTACCGTTTTAGTCAGGTCTACCCATTCCGAGCTCACATTAGCCGACAGCGATGTCGTCGTTGCCGAGCTCGGTCAGCGGCCAGATGCATATAATGCAATTGTTAGACCGATGAGGGGATTCATCCCCGTTTTGCACATTTCTCCATAGGCAAGTGGATTTCGGCCGGTCCCAATTGTCGGTGGAAATTAAAAATGGACCATGCGCCGCCGTGGCGCCACGGGAAATCCAGCAACGCGTGCGCAGCATGGCCGTTGCGCCAGCGTAAGAATTCGGTCCACGGCGTTTGTGCCGCCCAGAGGTAGTGAAACCGTGTCCGTCATCGCCGCATTTCCAAAGCGCTCCATGCAATTTTCCCGCATCATGCGATCCGGCCGTTGGACGAAGTTGACATGGGGATTGATCCCCGCCCTCTGGCTCTCATGGCTGTTCGCCAATGAGATCCGACCGCTGTGGGACGAGTATCGACTGCACGACTCAGGAGCGGTCGCGAGAGCGACCGAAGTGAGCAATGTTCAACGATATAATAGTCGTTCTAACCACAACATTGACTTCGACCTGCGCTATGTGACTGAAGATGGAACTTCACACAACACGCACGTCGAGTTCGATAGTTCATGGGTATTGGACAATATGATGTTGCCCATCGTGGTGCACTACGATCCGGCCTCGCCGGGGCATATCAGCACGAGCTACGGAGCGGATTATCTAATTAGCCGCACGATCCACGTGGGAATTTGGTCGGCCTTCCCGGCGGGGTGGATTTATTTTCTTGTTGGTGCCCTTGTGTCGAACGAGCGCGAAGGCAAGCGGTTGCGTCTCAAACTCGCCGCCATCGCTGCTCACTCCACTCCGGTGCAGGCTAACGTCACGAATGTTAAAGGTCGCAAGTCCTTCGTCGAGATAGATTACTGCTGGAAAGAGCCCGCAGGCCGAACGCTGAATGGATCAGGCCGTCTTGAGCGCGACCAGTGCCCGTTTTGGTTGGACACCGCGGGAACTAAAATGCTGGCGCTCGCGGGTCCAAATGAGGAGTCGGTTTTGCTGGATGCCGATCTCGCCATGATCGACTTGACCGAACATGAACGCACGAGGGTCATGATCGCGCGCATCGAATCACTCGACCTCAGTGCAGCAGCGGCTGGCGAACTCATGAAGAAATCCATTGGCAGCGTCGCGCCTGAAACGCCCGCACCAGCGCCGACGCCCGCTGCGGCCGCGACCGAAGCTGCCAAGAGGAATATCAAGAGTGGCTACTGGTTTTCGTCTTCCGCCGGCCGCCTTGCGGATGCCGCCGCCGCGAGCGCATCCGGCAACCCAGGCATTAAGGTATTTTTTCGCTTTCTTCTGATCAGCGGCCTCGCGTCGGTCGTGATTGCCATCGGTGCCGGAGTGATGCACGAGGTCGCAGCCAAGGCCCAGGCCGCGGCCCAGGCTAAGGAAATCGTTCAGTATGTGCCGTTTAATCTCGCCGATGGGACTGCGCCGCACTCGCGCTATGTCGAGCTGAGCGGGCTGGCGGATCCAACCCAGGCGGTTACAATGTTGGGTTCCGGGTCCCGCGCCTATGCATCATATATTCCGCTGCTACCGCCCCACTGGCACCATGGTGATCCAGTCGTCTATTTTCTGTCGACGGACAGCGATTCCTTGCAGCACAGCCAACCCACCGTGATCCGACAAACCGGCGTACTGGTCCGCAACGACCTGCCGAGCGGGATTGCCGCTGAATTTGTCAAACGCGGGATTACGCTCGGAGCGCCGACGATCGTGCTCGAATCCCTCAAGAACTACAATGATGACCAAGTGGACGGGTATCTGGCGGCCGTGCTGATTTTCGGCATTTACGGATTCACGGCACTGTTCACGGTCGCCTCGGTCCGATTTTCCGCGCGCTCCATGCCGAATGATCGAGGACAAATATCGTGATTGATTGCGCGTCACTCCAAGTCCCAGATGTCCGCCATCGTCGGTTGCGGCAGACGCGTACCGAGCCCGGTGATTCACCGATGCCGAATTGGCCGGCAAGGTCGACCGCGTATTGCTCGACGGATCGGCAGCCCTCCGCGGTCTTGTATCCGTCCCATAATTCTTTTCTTGCCGATGAGGGGTTTCCCGGGTGCTTTACACATATATATTTGAGAACGCCAGCATCAGGCGCCTATAGATTCTCAGAATTGGCAGTCCTCGTAGCCGAAACGGCGGGAGATCATGATGGAACAACTCGATCTAAGGCGCCATGCGCCAGAAGAATTCACCGGCAAATCGGTGACCATCAGCGCGCGAAGTTACACGATCGGCCAGAAATGGGAGGGCAGCGACGGCTATTCTCACTTCCTCATCAACGATCTGTCCGGTTTGTGTCTGCATCTCGTGCGGTTCGGCAAGGACTATCGGTCAGACCCGTCTGGTGCTCTCGCAGCGAGTCGGGAAAAGGCACGTGAGACGGCGTCCTTGCGTACCAATATGCTCCGTAACGATGAGGCGATTACGCTGCCGTTCATTTCGGTCATCGAGGGAAACGGCGGCAGCTTTGAACTTCACGAAACTACCTGGGGTGCATTCGGCCATAGACAGGACTCACCCGGGCGCGAGGCAATCGATCTTGCGGTGTCCCAATCCGCGGCCGGGGATCAACGCTCAGCCGTCGCCGTACTGACGGCCTTGCTCGAGAGCCATCCGAATCACTCGGTGGCCCTCGGTTTCCTGGCCGGCGTTCTTTGCGACATGAACGATCAGGCGTCGGCGCAGCAAATGTTTGCCCGGTCATTAGAGATCGAGCCCAACTACGCCAAGTTCCGGGGCCAACAAATCATCGTCGCATTACGTGATAGTGCGACACGCCGTCGCTGGGCGCTCGAGTTGTTCGAGGAGTTAAAGGCGCGCTACCCCTTGCTGAATGATTACGACAGCTTTGGGATCCAGGCCTACGTCCTCTGCGGTGAACCCCAACAAGCGCTCAATCTGTTGCAGCAAAACACGCTGCCCAAGCAAGATGCGGAACAGTGGCTGACACAGATTGCTTACGCGCTCGAGGTGAAGCAGCGGCTGCTCACGCTCGGAGAGGCTATTGAAAAGAATCTGGTCGATGAAACCGACCTGCTCGAGTCTTTGGAGGCGCTTTTCAAGGCGTATCCCGCCGATCCCATGATCCAGGCAAATCTAGGAAGCGCTTTGTACCGCGCGGGCCAATATCAGCGCGCCGTCGAGCTATTATTTTCTGCCAGTGGCGGAATTGCCGATAACTTGGGCATCTATTGTGCGGCCAATCTCGCATTTGCGATGATAAAAACATCCGTGTGGGAACCGGCCATGGAAATATTCTCGGACATCATGGACGACGTATCGTCAAAGGTCGCGCATTGCGGCAAGGTGAGCCCGTCGGATGTACCGGGACTGGGACACTGGTTCGCTGACAAGGGTGTCCTCAAATCTAAGCCCAACTCTAATTACCAGCTCCTGGACGCGGCAATGGCTGCGTGCCCCAATCGAGGGCTGATCACTCCTCAGGTACGGCAATTGGCCGAACTGTATCGTCAAGCAGCCGGCTTACCAAAGCCAGCGATCGTTGCGCGCCCGAGCGCCCAAACGCCGGCAGCCGCGCCCGCAATTCTTCAGGCGTCGGCTACGGTCCCGGCGGCGTCGACTGTGAACATCACGACCACGTCAGCGCCGCTCGCCAATCGCTAAGTGTCACCTGAACAGTGATCATCCGAAATCGGGAGCCCCGGGATCACGATCACTCCCCGCCACCGCGCCTCACGCGCGGATTCCCATTGCTTTCTCGGCGCGCGCTGCGATCCGGTGTGTCGGGGTATTTGTAGGCATTGTCGATGCGATTGCTCGATGAGTGGTTGAATTCATCGCGGCGAAGGAACAAGGCAGAGCCTGAAAGCTGTCGCGTGCCAGCTCGTTGACGTTCCGCGGTATGCTTGTCGCTTCATAATAATCAGGCGAACAGAATGACAGTTGAACCGGAAACATCCGTTTCACGACGGCGCTTGCTGAGCATGATTGGCATGGCTGCGGGCAGTACGGCCATGTACCAGGCGATGCACAGTCTCGGTTTCGCGGCCGAATCCACTTTCCAAGGTTCGGCGCCGTTGAGTGCCGCTCCGAAGGGGGCTTCGGTGCTGGTGCTGGGTGCGGGTATGGCCGGACTCGTGGCCGCCTACGAATTGCGCAACGCCGGCTACCGAGTCCAGGTACTGGAATACAACGCCCGGGCTGGCGGCCGGAACTGGACGCTGCGTGGAGACGATCGCTATACGGAGTTGGGCGGAGGGACCCAGGAGTGTCGATTTGATCAGGGTCTGTACATCAATCCAGGTCCATGGCGACTGCCGTATCACCATCGCGGGATGCTCAGCTACTGCAAACGGCTCGGCGTTGCGCTCGAGCCCTTCGTGCAAGTCAACCACAACGCTTATATGCACAGCCACAATGCATTCGGCGGAAAGCCGCAACGGTTGCGCACGGTCAAGGCCGACTATCAGGGCCATGTGGCCGAGCTGCTGTCGAAGGCGACGCGCAGTCACGCGCTCGACGCCGATGTCACGGCGGAAGACCAGGAGATCTTGCTCGAATCGCTGCGTATGTGGGGCGCGCTCGACAAGAATTACCGATTCGTCAAGGGATCGGTCAGTAGCGAACGACGCGGTTACGATCGTGATCCCGGCGGCGGCTTGAGTGCCCGCCCCGCGTTTTCGGAGCCGGAGACCTTGAGCAATCTGCTGCATTCCGGTCTCTGGTCCGTACTGCAGTTTGGCGACGCCTACGATTTCCAGACGACGATGTTCCAGCCGGTGGGCGGCATGGGCAAGATAGGAGAAGCGTTTGGGCGCGAGTTAGGTCCCTTGATCCGCTACAACGCTAAGATCGTCGAGATCCGCCAGGACGATACGGGTGTTGCCGCGACATTCGAGGATCTCGCCGCGCATTCCAGCCGGCAAACGCTGCGCGCAGATTGGTGCGTGTGCACGATCCCGCTGTCCATCTTGGGCCAGATTCCAATGAACGTTGGCGGCCCGATGGCCCAGGCCATCGCGGCGGTTCCCTATTGCACGGGACTCAAGGTGGGATTGCAGTTCAAGCGCCGCTTCTGGGAAGAGGACGAACAGATCTACGGCGGCGTCACCTATACCGACCTGCCGATCGGGCAGATCAGCTACCCGAGCAGCCGTTACTTTGATAGCGACAAGGGCGTGCTGCTGGGCGCTTACATCTGGGACCAGATCAATTCCATGGACTTCACGGCCATGTCACCCATGGAACGCATCGCGAAGACCGTGGAGTACGGCAATCAAATCCATCCGCAATACACTCAAGAATTTGACAATGGAGTCTCAGTTGCCTGGCATCGTGCGCCATTTGCCATGGGCTGCTTCGGTCTTTGGACGGACGCTACGCGCGCCCAACACTACGACAATTTATGCGCCTTCGACGGCCGTATCGTTCTCGCGGGAGAACACGCCTCTTATCTGCCGGCTTGGCAAGAAGGAGCCGTGACCTCGGCGCTGGATGCCATCGGACGATTGCACCAACGCGCACTGGCGGCAGGAGCGGCGGCATGAGCATACAACCACGATCCGCGAGATTGCTGTACAGCGCCATTGCTTGTTGCTTAGGATTAACGAGTACGGCGTTGATCGAGGCGCCGGCCCTCGCCAATACCGCCGGTATTCTGAACCCGGCGCCCTTCGATACGACGGATGGCCAGCAGATATACGAGCATGTCTGCCGAGGCTGCCACATGCAGGATGCAGGCGGCGCGGTCGGCGCGGGCCATTATCCGGCGCTCGCCAAGAACTCCGCATTGGCGTCGCGCCAGTACATGGCGCTGACGATTCTGATGGGAAGACGCAACATGCCGGCGTTTGGCGCCAGTCATGCCATCGGATTCGGTGGTCCGCCGGCGGTGCTCAGCGAGGCGCAGATAGCGGCGGTGATCAATTATGTCCGCTCGCATTTCGGCAACCATTATAAGGACCAGATCAGCGCAGCCGAGGTCAAGGCGCTCGACCAGAGTGCGCACTGAGCAGTGTGGGGCCGGCGCGGGGCGCGGCCGTCTGCGGTAGCGGGGCGGAGAATTCAACAAGTACGATTGTACGGAACAACAAGGAAAACGAAGGAAAACAGATGACCCCACGACGCTCCATACCTCTTCTGGCCACGGCTGCTTTATTGATCGCGGCCTCCCTCAACTCGTCGGCGACGGATAGCGCTTGGGCCTCGGGGTCCGCTGCGCCCGGCGCGCCGACACCAGCCGGTGTGCCCGGAACGGCCGGAGCGCTGACGTATCCGCCTGCGCGGCGCGGCGACCAGGTCGATGAGTACCACGGAATCAAGGTCGCTGATCCCTACCGCTGGATGGAGGACATCGACTCACCGGAGACTCGTGCCTGGGTCGAAGCCGAGGCGCAGTTGACCGGCGACTATCTCGCGGCAATCCCCGGCCGCGACCGGATCGCGCAACGATTGACGGAAATCTGGAATTACGAGCGTTGGAGCGCGCCGGAGAAGCATGGATCGCGGTGGGTCTTCGAGCACAATGACGGCCTGCAGAATCAGTCCGTATTGTTCACGAGCGCGGATCCGTCGCAGGCGGCGCGCGTCCTTCTCGATCCCAATTCGCTATCGAAGGACGGGACCGTGGCCTTCAAGGGCGCCGATTACAGCGATGATGGTGGATTGATGGCCTATGGACTTTCGGAAGCGGGATCGGACTGGGAAGTATGGCGAGTCCGAGATCTTGTGACGGGCCAAGATTTGCCCGACGAGATTCACCACCTCAAGGTTGCTCGCGCTTCGTGGCGCAAGGACGGCAGCGGCTTCTATTACCCCGGCTACGACCCGGCACCGGAAGGCGAGTCGCTCAAAGCGCAGAATAAGTACCAGACGCTCTTCTTCCACCGCCTCGGGACGCAACAGGCCGAGGATACCGCGATCTACCGGCGCACCGACGATGAAGACTGGTATATCGACGGCCAGGTGACCGAGGACGGGAAGTACCTGATCATTACCGCGAACCACGGGGACGACGTCAAGAACACGCTGCTGGTGCAGGACCTGAATGTTCCCGGCGCAACGGTGACGCCGGTTATCGCCGATCCCCGTGCCAGCTATAGCTTTATCGGAAACATCGGCTCGGTGTTGTACCTGCAAACCGATGACGACGCGCCGCATTATCGCGTGATCGCGATCGACCTCGCCAAGCCCGACCGCGCGAATTGGAGGACGGTCATTGCGGAATCCAAAGACACGCTCGACGTGACGACGCTGGTCGCTCACCAGCTAATCGCCCAGTATTTGGAGAATGCCCATAGCGCGATCCGCCGCTATGCGCCGAACGGCGGACGACTCGGCGACGTGAAGCTCCCCGGTTTGGGCACGGCCGTTGGTTTCGCCGGGCATCTGGAAGACACGGTGACTTACTACGGCTATACCGACTACACGACGCCGACCTCGATCTTTCGGTTCGATTTCAATACGGGCCGATCCGAACTGTGGAGAGCACCGAGTCTGAAGGGCTTCGATCCTGCGGCCTACGTGACGAAACAGGTTTTCTACACGAGCAAGGACGGAACGCGCATCCCGATGTTCGTGATGGCGCGCAAGGGGATACGCCTCGACGGGAGCAACCCGACGATTCTCTACGGGTACGGTGGCTTCAATGTTTCCATTAGGCCGGAATTCTCCGCCGGAATCGCCGCCTGGCTCGAAATGGGCGGCGTCTACGCGATCGCGAACCTCCGCGGTGGCGGAGAATATGGACGCGCCTGGCACGAGGCCGGTATGAAGACCCACAAACAGCATGTCTTCGACGACTTTATCGCAGCGGCCGAATATCTCGTTGCACACCATTGGACGAGCGGCGAGCGCCTCGCGATCCGCGGCGAGTCGAACGGGGGCTTGCTGATCGGCGCTGTCGAGGAGCAACGGCCGGATCTCTTTGCCGCCGCGGTGGCGCACGTCGGCGTGATGGACATGCTGCGGTTTCGCGAATTCACGGTCGGCAAGGGCTGGGAATCTGATTTCGGCTCCGTCGACAACGAAGACGAATTCAAGGCCCTACGGGCGTATTCGCCCTATCACAACGTGCGGCACAATGTCGACTATCCACCGACTCTGATCCTCACCGGCGATCACGACGATCGTGTATTTCCCGCGCACAGCTTCAAGTTCGCCGCGGCGATGCAGAACGCCGATCCGCAGGGCAAGCCTATCCTGATTCGCATCGATCTGCGGGCCGGCCATGGGCAGGGCAAACCACTGTCGAAGCGCGTGGAGGAGTTGGCCGACGTCTACTCATTCGTGCTGAAATCCATGGGAATTGCGCGGGAATCGCCGCACTAGGAGGCTCCTGCTTGGTGGCGCGGAGGATCTCGGCCCGATCACCCAATCTCTTATCCGCTATGATGCCGTGATCGAGTCGACACGATCTGGATAAAACGCAAGGTAGTCTTTGATTTGGACGACTGCCGGAAAAGGAGCTTCATAGGACCAGACGGCGTTTATCGATCGTTCACCGCCGAGCGGAATATGGAAGTAAGAGCAATCGCCTTTGTAGGGGCAGTAGGTGGAGAATTGCGAACGCTGCAGGAGAGTGATGTCCGCATCTTTCCGTGGAACGTACAGGACCACGGGGTAGCTTGATTCACGCAGAGCGAGTGCATTGCGCGTATCGGCTATCACGCGACCAGCCACCGATACGACCACGTGGAGCGGGCTCGGCTCGATCGCGATCGGATGGTCCGGGCCTGGTGCTTTCTTGGGATTCGTGATCACGTCGAGTTCTCCTAGCGGTAGTTGACCGATGGCATGCCTATAGACGTTACACCGCGGCGCATGCGCTGGGATTAGTTTATATCTGAGGCCGCAAGTATACGAGCGACGCGGAATCGGCAGCCCCGTTCCCCGATTCTCAATGCGCACCCGCGGCTTACATTTCTCGATGTGAATGCGGCTGTCTCGTTACCTCGCTCGTGCACCCGATGTGCCGGATGAAGTCGAAACTAGTACAATTCTCGCAGGCCTGATGGTTCAATTTAACCGGGCCGCTCAGAGGTTTTCATGTCAGTTATGCTGGCTGAGTCCATGCGCCGCATCAGCGGCCTGCTGCAATCCGGTCAATACAGCGCGGCGCATTCGCAATTGGAATCCTTGGTGAGCGCAAATCCTGATTATGTGGAAGGCCTGCGGCTGTTTGCAGGCACCAAGCAAGCCTTGGGCGATATCGCCCAAGCCGAGTCACTGCTACGGCGCGCGCTCCAAATAGATTCCACATGGGCTCCCACACTGACCACCCTTGCGGAGTTATTGCTAGCGGCGGGTCGCAGCGCCGAGGCCGTACCCTTGTTGCAGCGTGCAGTCCAAGGCTTCCCTCGCTACCCTCGGGCTGCACTGATATTGGTTCGCTACAACCTGGACGCGGGCCAACCGGCGGCGGCGCTCGACATTGCGACACCCTGGTGCAGCAGCGGCACGCTCGATGGCGATTTGTCGGCGCTGCACGTGGCGGCATACGCCGCTCTGGGTCGCCAACGCGAAGCGGTAGCGCACTATCGTCGTCTCGTGGCACTCGCTGCGGACAACGACACCGCAACCCATACGCTCGCTGTCGCGTTGAATGCGGCCAACCAGCCGGAGGAAGCAGAGCGCGTCGTGCGTCAGACGCTGGGCCGCGCCCGGCCGACGGCGGCGATGCACCACACGCACGCTCGCAGCCTCATGACCTTGGAGCGATTCGACCAAGCCGAGCTCGCCTTGCGCGAATGCGTCAGATTGGAGCCGCGCCGCGCCGAGGCGCACGACAGCCTCGCGCAACTCATTTGGATGCGCACCGGTAATATCATCGAGGCGACACGCGTTCTGGATCAGGCCCTTGAAAAATACGAGCATGACGATGCGCTGTGGGCCACAAAAGCCTCCCTCTTGCAGGGAGCGGGTGATGCGCGCGGCGCCTATGCCTGCCTCGCCAAACCCGCCGCACGACCCCGGCCGTCGCCCAGTTTGCTGATCCGCGCGGGACTCGCGGCGGTGGAGTTCGAACCTGCCACCGCGCTACGACTCGCAGAACAGTCCATACGAGCGCAGCCCAACAACCCGACCGCTCGCAAACTCCTTTGCGCCGCATACCTGGGGGTGGGGGACGGAGCCGCAGCGATGGCCGAGTGCGCGACGCTGCTGAAGGCGACGCCCGACGATCAATACCTCATCGCGATGCAAACCACCGCGCTGCGTCTATTGAACGATCCCCGCTACGAGGCGCTCTGCGACTACGACAACATGGTGCTGTCGCAGTCCCTCGAAATACCTCCGGGGTGGTCCGATCTCACGAGCTTCCTGACAGAACTCAGCTCGCGCTTGAGCGCCCTGCACAATCCGCACGGCCATCGACTGCTCTACCAATCGTTGCGCCAGGGCACCGAGACCACGCAAGATCTATCGCGGAGTTCGGATCCGGTCATTCGGGCGCTCTTTGACGCCTTTGCGGCGCCGATCGCGCGCTACCGTCATCAGATCGGCCAAGGGCAAGATCCGCTGCGGCGTCGCAATCGGGGTGCCTCACGATTCAACGGCAGTTGGTCGGTACGTCTGCATAGCGCCGGCTACCACACGAGCCACGTGCATCCGCGCGGATGGATATCCTCGGCTTGCTATATCGAGCTGCCCGATAGCATGAGAGCGGGACCAACGGCCGAAGGGACTCTCAGCTTTGGCGCGCCGGGAATGCTGACGACACCTGCGCTCGACGCCGAGTTGTCGGTTCGTCCCGAAGTCGGCTTGCTTGTCCTTTTCCCGTCGTACTTCTGGCACGGCACGCTGCCGTTTCATAGCGAACAGCCGCGCCTCACGGTCGCATTCGACGTCGTCCCAGATAGCAGCGCGCGCAAGGACTGATTGATTTCAGAAACCTGGATCCCGGCAAACCGCCTCATGACGGCGGTTTGCCGGAATCCTAACCCGCACTGATCCCTAGAACTTGTACTTAGCTGAGATGTTGATTTCGCGGCCAACGATCGACCGTCCAAAACCAACTCCATTGACGACGCCGTTGCCTCCAAATCGGGCATTACCCTCGGTCAAACCAATTTCGTTGGTGAGGTTCGAGCCCATCAGACGGAACTGCCAATTGTCACCTACGGTTGCAACGATACCTGCCGCCAGGTCCCAATAGCTGCCCAAAGGATTCAGGCCCGTGCCATCCTGATAGTGCTGGCCGATGTACTCGTAGGTCACGTACTCGGTCACCGAGCCCCAGCTCGCCGTCTGGGTGTCGCTCGGCGTCACGCGAACCTGGAACTTCGGCAGACGTGCGAGCTGTGCGCCGTTGATGTCGCCGCAAATCGTCTGCCCCTGGATATTCTGGTAGACGTAGCAGCCAATGAAGTCCTTGTAATGGGCATCTTCCCAATTGCCATTGACCGTTAACTTCAAGTCCCTGACGGCTTGCATATCACTGTCCGCTATCGGATTTACGCTGCCGATGAATCGCACACCTTTAGCGGTCGAGCCGTAGGTGGCCGGGGGCCCAATCGGCTGGTCTTCTACGTTCTTGGGCGTATATAGCAGACCCGAAAACTCCTTGTCATAGACCGATGCGTCGATGTACGTAAAACGGTTTTGAATCTTGAAGCCGACCTCGTAATTCTGCATGGTGGTCAGGGGCGGATTCGAATTGCAGCGATCATTGACAGCCATGGCGGCAGGCCCGGTGACATTGCAACGGACGTCGTCGAAGTTATCGAACTGCACGCCATCGTTGACGCGCACGTAGGCGCTCATATGATCCGTGAACTCGTAATTGGCGCCCGCGGAGAACGTCGGCATCGTATTGTGTTCACTGGCGTACGAGTAAGTCCCATTGGGCAGATTAACCGCGTTGTCCCATAGATCGAAGGCGGTCCCCAGCGCCATCGGAGACAGATTGCTCGTCTGTTGGGTCATGTTGATGTGTTCAACTCGAGCCGAGGCATCCAGCAACCACTGATCGAACTTCCAGGAGTCCGACAGATAAAGCGCAACGTTCGTGGCAACGCCCTGCTCGAGGATGTTGTAGCTTCCGTTGGCATTGCTGATGCCCTGGGGGCTGGATACTTGATAGAGGTTTCCGCCCGAGACGGCCGACAATATGATCGGGCTCGCGTTCGGCTGATTGTTCATCAGCACATTGGAGCCCAACTCCCAGTTGTCATTGTCGGTGTAATGCGCGATGTACGCACCGGCGGTCAAGGTATTGCCACTGCCGAGGTCCATCGACAAGCGGAATTCATCGGTGACACTCGTGATCTTCTTCTGCACGAACCAGACTTGTTCGGTGATCACACTTTGACCGCCATTGACTGCGGCACCGTTGGCGTAGTTGGCCTGGACCATCGCCGGGGTCAAGCCGGCCGGCCCCAACGTAGACAACGAACCGATGAAACTCGTCAAGGTCTGGGGGTTGCCGTTGTTGACGAGCGCGTGCGTGTTAACGTATCCGCCGTCAAACAGGAAGTTATTGCTGATCGCCCAACCGTTGTCGAATTTCAGCTTGAGCTCCGAACCGATAAAGTCCAGTTGGGCGCCACGACCATCGGTGATATCGTCATTTTCAAAAGTGCCTGGATTCGCCGGGTTCGGGACCAGGAAATTCGTCATTTGCTTGCTGTTGTACGTGGAGTCCAGCTGATTGAAACCCGGATAAACGGAAACCGACCCGTTGTTTACCGAGTAAGGAAAATCGGCGTACCAGGTATTCTTGTCCTGCAGCGTTCTCGCCCAAACCATCACCGAGCCATTGTCGAGATCATGCTTCAATGTGGCCGTCAGTTGCCCGCCGACGTCGGACGTATATTGCGGATCACGCACGCCATCGGACACGCGGTAAAACCCGCCAATGCTTCCGTACCAGCCGTCGGTGATCTTGCCGCTGACGAACGCATCCACGCGTTCCGATCCCTCATTTCCATAAGTCACGCCAACCGACCCTTCCGTTTTGTCCGATCCGGTCCTCAAAATGAAGTTCGCGGTTGCACCCGGCTGCCCCGAGCTGAAAATTGCGCTGGTTCCGCCCTGGACAATCTCGACGCGCTCGACGGTGTCGTCCATGCGCACCAAGGAGCTCGTATCCATAAAGGACAAGAAGGAGTAACCGTAGACCGGCGAACCCTGGATCATCGTCGTGAAATACGGGGAATCGCCGCCGCCGTTGGGAAAGCCCGCTACGTCGATATTGACGCCGGTTTGTCCGCCGGAGGCTTCGGGCCAAATCCCGGGCGAGAGCTTGTAAATTTCGGCCGCACTCGCGGGGTTCGCGTTTTGAATTTCGTCGAGGGTCGCCGATACGATGTTGAAGCTTGCGTCCAACTTCCTGACTGCCTGCGCTGAGGCCGTGACGACAATTTCGTCGAGTGAGGTCTCGGTCGTGTTCGCGCTGGAATTCGTCGTGTCCGCGGCGGGCGTCGCCGTGTCAGCCGCATGGGCCGGACCGCCCGCACCATAGAGTATCGCCGCGACGGCGGCCGCCAGCACATGCGGCGTGCCGAGGCGATGCCCCGGCCGGCGCTGATTCAGCGTGGCTTTGGGCGTTGTATAAATCGATGACTTCGATATCGATGATTGCATCGAACCGCCGCTCGGGCGCATCTGGTCGTCATTTTTCTGTTTCACGGATCGTTCCCCCTTGAATACCTTGTTGACGTTCTGAATATTGAGAAAATTCGACTATTCAGTTCCCCGCAGTTCTCGTCGGACGTTGACTTCAATCGGAAGGAAATCGGATCGCTATCGCTGGTCCAAGCGCCGGAATCAGCGGCGATGGCCGCGTAACAGCATTAATTTGAATTCCCCCGAAATGGATCTCATTTCGCACCCACGCCTCCGACCTTACACAGAAATGCTATCGATATCAAGAGTTGTTGTGGCGCAACCACACGCGCATAGGAAGGCCTGTTTATGCAAGGAAATGCGGATGGGTCGCGTTGACGGCGCTGTCAGCGCCGCCGAACGCCCCTAGAGGACCCCTAAATTCGGGGAAAAAGGCGGTTGCGCACTCAAGGCAACGCCGTGATGAACACTAATTCCGAGGATAGGGGTTCGGGCAGGGTCACCGGAAGGCCCTCTTTCATGAGCGTCCGGCCCGACAAAACCACACCGGCCGCGGCGCCGCGATCTTCAAAGGCGAGCCGATAACGCCGCTCGGGATCGAGGCCCTGCAGCCGGAAGCGGTGCGCGGGTTCGTCGGCTACCGTGCCGCGAAAGGCGTACAAAACGCCGCGCCGCCGAGCCATCGAGTAATACTCGATGCCGTCCCAATGCACACCGTCGGGACGATCCGCCACGTGGTACAGATCGGCCTCGCGGATCAGGGGTCGCAGCCTGGATTTGTATAACGCGAATTCATGGCGCGCCGCGTCGTGCTGCGCAAGCGTCCACCGACTCGCATCGAGCATCAACGAGAACCAGCCGAGCATGCCGCTGCGAATCATATAGCGCAGATTCTCAAGGTGCGGCGCAGGCCAACTTGCCACGTAGGTTTCCAGCATCGCGGGCGGCAATACATAACTGGCGTCGTAGAACGCGCGCCGGTTCGACAGCGGATCGTACGTATCCGTAATCGAGAAGTAATCGCCGTGTGCGGCACTGCCAAAGTCGACCATGCGCCCGCCGTCGTTGCAGATCTCGAGCAGCAGGGACGGGTGGCGCCGCCGCAATTGCTCGTAAATCGCGTAGTAGGCGCGCGTCGCGTGGTAGCTGACGTCGGTTGCATTCGATGCATCGACCCAGACGTAGCCCGAATCCTCCGTAATCCGCAGCGTAGGCTCATCGGGCGCCTCGGCCGGATGGCCGGCTCTGGCGCTGCCCTGCGCGACGAGATAACCGTCGTGTTCGAGCATGTCGAGATGATTCTCGCGGACGATTCGTTCGAGCTCGCGAGCCGCCCAGGCCTGCGCTGCGGGGACACCCAGATCAATCGTCACGCCCTTGAACGGCTCGCTGTGCTTCCAGCCTGCGGGCGGGTCCGCGATCAGCCAGTCGCGCGTCGCAGGCTCGAACACATTGAGCGCACCGGCCTGTGTGGACACGCCTGCCTGTGTCCAGTCGACCCATAGGCCAAACTTTATCTGGCGCCGATGCGCATCATCGGCGATCTCAGCGATGCCACCCGGGAATTTCGCGGGGTCTGCATGCCAGTCACCGACGCCGCGAAACCAACCGGCGTCCAAATGAAACATTTCGAGCCCGAGCGCTCGTGCATCGGCGATCATGCGGCGCGCCAGCGGCGCATCCACGGCCATGCCGCTACCCCAGCTGTTGCTGACCATCAACGGGTAGGCGGGATTGCGCAGCGTTCGCGGATTGTTGAGCACGGCGCGAACCCAGCGCCGCACGGTATTTCCGGCGCCATCCGGCCCGCCGCGACTGGCGCCCAGAAAGATCGTCGGCGCCTCGAAGGTCTCGTGCGGCATGAGGCGCGTGCGGTACGGGCCCGGCGCGGGATTCAAGCCCGCCTCCCCACGCAACGATGTGCCGCGGCGCTCGAGCGTGATGCGCGTGCGGCCGCTGAATTCGATGCCGAGGTACCAGCCGCGTTGGTCCGTATCACTGCCGTGGACCAGCAAATAGGGAATCATCTCGCGCGGCTCGCCGGCGATGGGGCGGGCGTACGTGCTCGATGAGCCTTGCCAGAGATCGCCGTCGAGCAAGGCATCCTCGTGCGTTCCCTCGGACGACGGCGTATCGGCTCCCTTCTCGACCCAGAAGCGTTGCAACGCCGATTGCGCGTCGATCTGCCAGTCAAAACGAAAACTGGGAAGCAGCGGCAGCGTCACGGGCCGGTCGCTCAAGTTTTGAATGCGGATCGTGTGCTCGATCGGGCCGCGGCCGGAGCGTGCACGCCATAGCCACAGCAACCGCAGCCGTGGCGAGTCGGCGGCGTAGAGGAGTTGGACCTCTTGCGATCCGAAGCGGCTCGCGGCTCGCTCGAGGTGCCAGTGGACCGGCGCATCGACCGCATCGACGGTCACGTGATCCGGCAGGGTTTCAGCGGCCTGATTCAACCAGATCTCGGCGCCGCGCAGAGCCAGCGCGACGACTCTCGGAGACTCGGTATCGGCTTCGATCGTGATCGATGTTTCAGCTGTGCCGATCACGGCATGAACAATCGGGGTCACGCCGGCATGCACGCCGGCATGCCCAATGCGCGGCGCAGCACCAGTGCCGATCACGATCAGCAACAGCATCGCGGCGGCGGCGGATGACTTGGTCGATGGCGTCCTGCAGATTCGCTCGCGCGTCATCAAGCCACAGATGCGCGCGTCGCGTTGAGCCGTTGCAACCAAGTCGAGTAGAGCGCGATCCAATCCGCCGATGGCGTCCCGGGTCTGCCGATCCCAAATGCATGATTGCCTTCCTGGAAGATATGCGCTTCCACGGGCCGCTTTGCCTTGCGCATGGCATCGAGGAACAGCAGGCTGTTCTCGACGGGCACCGCGTCGTCGTCGGCGGCATGCGCGAGAAAGCACGGCGCCGTGGACGCATCGACGTGCAACTCGGTCGAGTGCGCGGCAATCAGCGCCTCGCTCGGATTGGGACCCAGCAAGCGCTCGCGCAAGGGGTCATGGGTCCAGCGCTTGACCATCGTGATGACGGCATAGACGAGTCCGGTTGCGAACGGCCGCGCACTCAATCGATCAATCGCATCGAGCGGCTCGTAGACTGGTGTTTTGTACGCGGTCGCCAGCGTCGCGGCCAGATGGCCGCCGGCCGAGAATCCGACCGCTGCGACCGTGTTCGCCTGGATACCGAATTCCGGAGCGCGCGATCGAATGAGCCGCATCGCGCGCTGCGCATCTTGCAGAGGCACATCGGCGCGATCGGGCCAGCCCTCGTCAGGCAATCGATAGGTCAATACGAACACGGTAAGCCCGAGGGCCGTGAGCCGACCCGCAATGTCCACGCCTTCGTTGCCGACTGAGACGAACTGATAGCCGCCACCGGGAATGACCAGCACTCCCGCGCCGTTGGACCTCGTGGGACGAAATAGGCGCAGCTCGGGCACCGCGACATTGCGAACGTATACACTGGGCCAATCTTTGGGTAGCGTCTGCCCGGCAAATCCTGCGCCGCCGGGCGGGGTGCCGGGCCACAACGGCAAGGACTCGGCGCGCTTCCAGGCGTCTGGCAACGCGGTCAATGACGCGTTCGGGGTCTGATCTCGCGATTGGGATGACACCGATACCAGCGCCGAGGCGCCGCCGAGCAAGAGAAGCGAGCGTCGATCGAGATTTACCATGGGGTGCCTTTTGCGCGCAGCGATACCGCTGTGGTGAACCCTGCCGCCGCACTATAAACGACACCAATCGCGTAGTGAACGCCGATGACGTCGAAGTGACGCGAAGCCGCGGCGCAATCTTGCGCGCGCGTGCACAGGCTGCTATACCGCTCGCGTGCCATTCATGCAGCATCGGAACATCCTTACGAGTCACGGCATCAATCGAACTCGACGCAGGCTGCTCGCTGCGGGCGCACTCGCCGCGGGCGGGGGAGCATTGGGCGCGTCTTCGTTTTGCCGAGCATTCGCGGACCGCACGGCGCTGCCGCTGACGCAACTGCGTTACGGACAGGTGCAGCTGCTCATCGGCCCGCTCGCGCGCCAAGCACGCGAGAATCACGAGCTGGTCCTGAATTTGAACGAAGATTCGCTGCTGCGGCCATTCCGCATACGCGCAGGCATGGCGGCACCGGGCCAAGACATGGGTGGCTGGTACGACACCTATGCGTTTGCTCCCGGCGCGACTTTCGGCCAATGGATCAGTGCGCTGGCGCGCCACTATGCAATCACCGGCGATCCGCCGACACGAGCCAAGGTTCGTCGCCTGGTGCGCGCCTATGCGCAAACCGTCGATCGCAACGGCAAGTTTTACCAAAACAATCGATTCCCGTCTTACACCTACGACAAGCTTGCCGGCGGCTTGATTGATGCGAGAACGCTGACCCACGACGATGCCGCGCTTGCGGCTTTGGCGCGCTCGACCGAGGCGGCCATGCCCTATCTGCCGCCGCACGCGATCGCGCGCAACGAGCATGCACAACCGGGCGAGGATTTCAGCCAACACGCGTGGGACGAGAGCTACACGATTCCCGAGAACCAGTTCTTTGCTTGGCACTTAACCGGTGATAGGCGCCATCGGGAACTCGCCGAACGATTCCTCTATGACGATTTTTTCAAGCCGCTCGCCGAAGGCGAGAACGTATTGCCGGGCAAGCATGCTTACAGTCACGTCAACGCATTGAGTTCCGCCGCGCAGGCGTATCTATCGCTGGGTGCGCCGCTGTATTTGCGAGCCGCGAAAAACGGATTTTCGATGATTGCGGCGCAAAGCTACGCGACCGGCGGTTGGGGGCCGGACGAGCATTTTGTCGCCCCGGGGAGCGGCGCGCTGGGCGCGAGCCTCGCAGAACAACATAAGAGCTTTGAAACGCCCTGTGGCGCCTATGCGCACTTCAAGCTGACGCGCTACCTGCTGCGCATCACGCGTGATGCCGCCTATGGAGACAGCATGGAGCGCGTGCTCTATAACACGGTGCTCGGCGCAACACCGTTGCAGCCGGACGGCCGCGCGTTTTATTATTCGGACTACACCCGCGAGGCAACGAAGACGTTTCACCCGGATCGGTGGCCCTGTTGCTCGGGCACCTTGCCGATGATCGCCGCCGATTATTCGGTCAGCACCGCCTTTACGGATCGCGACGGCATTTACGTCAATCTCTACGTACCTGCGCAAGTGAGCTGGCAACAAGCGGGCACTCGCTGCCAGCTGCGGATCGAGACCGAATATCCGTATGCGGGTGCGATACACATGGCGCTGGATCTGCCCGGTGAGCGAACCTTCACGGTCAATTTGCGCATCCCCGCATGGGCGCAAGGCGCGAGCCTTTACGTCAACGGGCAGCGCGAAACGCGCGACTGGCAGCCGGGCACATTCGCGGCGTTGCGGCGGGCGTGGCGAGCCCGGGATGTCATCGAGCTGGAACTGCCGCTGCCATTGCGTCTCGAGCGAGTGGATGCGGAGCATCCCGATACGGTGGCGCTGTTGTGCGGTCCGTTGGTGCTGATGCGCTTGCTCGACGATGGCGATGCCGCAACTGCGCCCTTGGCGCGGGAATCCTGGCTGGCGGCGGCGCGTGCCGAGAAGTCGGGACATGAATGGCAGGTCGCCGGTGTGGATCGCGCGATCCGGTTGCGGCCATTTATTGACATCGGGGCCGAACGCTACAGCGCCTACCAGGATCTGCGCCCACGTATGGCTGGTGTCCGACGAACATGAGCAAACGCCGCCGGACAATCTCTCGCTGTGCGATCGGGATTGCCGCCGCGGCTCTAATGGGAGCCGCTTCCTGGGCGATGGCCGAGGAAGGCGGCCCGGATCAGCGCCTGTCCTTCGATGTCAGCGAGGGCATGAACCTCAATAGCTTTTTGCGCGAGGGCCCGATCGCCGCGCACCTGCTGCTGCGTTCGGGCCAGGACCCGCGCATCCTCGTCGCCTTTCCGGCGGGCAATAGCGGCGTCGGCCTGTGGTTTTCGCACGATGACCGGCCGATCAGCTGGGCCTTGCAAGGCCGGCCGCAGCCGCTCAGCGATCTCGACGAGAAGGGCAGACGCAGGTACGGCATCGTGGCCGAGGTCAGTGCGACGGGTGCCGATCTCGCGATCAAGCAGGCGGTTCTGTCCAGCATCCGGGTATTGCGAGACTATCAGGGGCTCGGCACCGCGCCTGCGGAAGTCGCGGTGAACCCGCAAATCACGGCACAGAAGATTACCTGGGTGCGCGATCGCCTGGATGGTGCGGCGGGTTACTTTCTGAGTCTCGAGGTGACTCACGGTACGCTTCATGAAGCGCAAATCACGGCCGGCGACGACGGCCGGATCGGACTGCGCATCACGGCGCTGAGCGGCGAGACGCCGTTGACGCCGCTCTCCGGGCTGGACCTGCTCGAACCCGGTCTCGCTACGGATCCGGCGGCGCGCAACGCGCTAAGTTTCTTGAGCTACCGGGAGAAATTTCTGGCCGGTTCCTGGCGCTTCGATACCTATTTCGGCCGTGACACGCTGATGTCGGTCCGATTGCTGATGCCCGTACTGACGCCGATTGCCGTGGAGGCCGGCTTGGGTGCGGTTCTGACGCGCTTATCACCGGCCGGCGAGGTGGCTCATGAGGAGGACATCGGCGAGTCCGCGATTCTCTATCACCGGCGCGCCGGCGAGCCTGAATCGGATGCGCCGATTTACGATTACAAAATGATCGATGGCAATTTCATGCTCGCGCCGGTGGTCGGTGCGTGGTTGCTCGAGGACCCACGCGGAAGAAGTCGAGCGGCAGCATTCCTCGCGAGCCCGGATCGGCGCAATGGCGAACCGCCACGGGCGCTGGGCGCCGATTTGGTCAGTAATTTGCGCCTGGTGCTGCGCAGCGCGACGGCGTTTGCCGACGACCCGCGCGCCTTGCATCTGGTTGCATTGAAGCCGGGACTCGATGTCGGACAATGGCGCGACAGCGGCGAGGGGCTAGGGCATGGCCGCTATCCTTACGACGTCAATGCGGTTTTTGTTCCGGCGGCGTTGGCCGCCGCGAGCAATTTATTCAACAGCGGCTTGCTAGATCCCTACCTCACCGCTGCAGATCGCGTCGAACTCGCGAAGGCGGAACCGATGGCGCGGATCTGGGAAGCGAAGGCGGGCAAGCTGTTCGAAGTGGTCATCCCCAATGGTGTCGCAGCCCAAAAAATCTTGAGCTACAGCGCGCGGCTCGGTGTGTCGGCCACGGCGGCCCGGGCGTCGATCGGCCGCTCGGCAGTGCGATTTCATGCATTAGCGCTCGCGGCGAACGCAAGCGCGGTGCCGATCGTCAATTCCGACGAAGGTTTTGAGCTGCTATTTGGCCATCCGAGTGCGGAAATGCTGCATCGGGCTATCGCTGCGCTCATGCGGCCGTTTCCGGCCGGGTTGCTGACGGACGTCGGCATCGTCGTTGCCAATCCCGTCTATGCGACGCCGGAAGTCCAGGCGCAATTCAGCAAAAATGCCTACCACGGTGCGGTCGTTTGGTCATGGCAACAAGCAGTGCTGGCGGCCGGACTTGATCGTCAGCTCAAGCGACAGGATTTATCGCAGGCGGAAAAAGGGCGGCTGCGGAGCGCACAAACCGAGCTCTGGGGCGCTATCGAAGCGGCAAAAACCGTCCGAAACTCCGAACTCTGGTCTTGGAGCTACGCCAAGGGGCACTATCACGTGGCGCCCTTCGGTGCGAGCCAAGCCGATGTCGACGAGTCGAACGCCGCCCAGCTATGGAGCACGGTTTACCTCGCGATTCCCGCTCCTTCATCGCGATCCCGGTAACCCACTGCAATCGAACCACTTGCGCGCCTGACGCCGGCCGCATTGCGCGCCTTTTGGATCCGGTGCCGCCAAATGACCGGAATGCGTCTTGATATCGATAACACACCTGTGTAAGGTCTGGCGCGTCAGGGAGTGCTCCGACGTCGATCGGAAACTCATTGCCAGGGGGAGAGCTGTTTGGCCGCTGCGCCCAATGCCGGTGTGAATCCGCAATCAACGCCGGAGCGCTGGCGTTTGCTCATGCATGACGAAGGCCCGTCGCGCAATGCAGCACAGGCCGAGACGCTGTTTGCGCTCGCCAATGGGATGCTGGGCGTCCGCGGCGGCCGCGAAGAGCAGCCGAGCGCGACCGACGGCGCTTTCCTCGCCAGTGTCTATGAGCGCTTGCCGATTCAATATCACGAGGCGTTTCCCGGATTCGCGCGCGGCTCGGATACACGCATGCCGGTCGCGGACGGTAAACGCATGCGAATTCGCTTGGGTCCCGCCGCCAGCGACCTTTGCGCCGGCCGACGATTGCAGTGCGAGCGCGTACTCGATATGCAGCGCGGCACCTTGCATCGCAAGACCTTGTGGCGGGCGTTGGATGGTGGAACCGTTGAAGTCACGGCCACGCGACTGATTCCGTTGAACGGCGGGCCGTTGTTGGTCATCCGTCTATCGATCCGCTCGGTCGACTATAGCGGCCCGGTCGTGCTCGAATCCTGTATTGAAGCCAGCGACGCGGCGATTCGCGCCGACGATCCCCGCATCGGCGCGGGCTTGGGTGCCGCGCTCGTCGTGGGCGAGCGTCGAATCGACGGCACCTCGGCCTTGATGACCCAATCGGCGCCGCATTCCGGCATTCAGGTTGCCATCGCGCAGGCACACCGCGCGGTCAGCGAATTTTCTGCCGGTAGTCCCATCATCGCGGAGCCGCGATCCGTCGGCCAGCGCTTTCACGCCGACCTGGTTCCAGGCGCTCATGTCACGATTGAGAAGTTCGTGGGCTGGGCCGTCGGCTCGCATCCGTGGATTCTGACCGAGCAGGCCGTCGGTGCCGTGAACACCGCCGCGATCCTGGGCTTCGACGCGCTCGAGCGCCAGCATGCGGCGGCATGGAGCGCGTTCTGGCGCGATGCGGACTTAGGGATCGACGGCGACGAATCATTGGACCAGGCTTTGCATTTCAATCTTTTTCATGTCCGACAATCGACGCCGTCGGACGGTCGCCACGCACTCGCCGCCAAAGGTCTTACCGGGCAGGGATACGAGGGTCACGTGTTCTGGGACACGGAGATGTTCGCTCTGCCGGTATTGCAGATGACCGCGCCCACCCTCGTGCGGGCGAGTCTTGACTGGCGCATTCATACGCTGGAGCCGGCTCGCGCACACGCGCGTGAGCTCAATCATCCGATCGGCGCGCTCTATCCCTGGCGCACGATTGCTGGCGAGGAGGGGTCCAGCTACTTTCCGTCCGGTTCGGCCCAATATCACATCAACGCCGCGGTCGCATTTGCGATGCGCATGCATCATCTCGGCAGTAACCCGCAGCCCGTCAAGAGCGAGGACGCGGCCGTTTTGTTCGAGACTGCACGAATCTGGATGCAGGTAGGGCATTATGATGCGGCTCGTGGCGGCGCATTCTGCATCCATTCAGTAACGGGACCGGACGAATATTCGGCGCTGGTCAACAACGACTGCTACACGAATCGAATGGCGCAGATGCACCTGCGCTACGCCGCCGACGTCGCCGAAAGTCTCGCGCAATCGTCACCGGAAATGTACGGGCACTTGGCGCGGGATCTGGATCTGCTCGAGAGCGAGTCCGCCGAATGGCGCCGGGCGGCCGATGCGATGTATTTGACCATTGATCCGCGACATCGCGTGCACCCGCAGGACGATTGCTTTCTCGATCGGCCGGCCTGGAATTTCGCGACCGCGCCGGGCGACGACCGGCCACTGTTGCTGCGATTTCACCCGCTGACGCTGTACCGCCATCAAGTCTGCAAGCAACCCAGCGTGGTGTTGGCCGATGTGCTGCTCGGTGAGGGCATCTCCGCGACGCAGAAGCGCCGCGACTTTGACTACTACGAGCCCTTGACCGTCCACGATTCGTCGCTGTCGGCTTGCACCTGGGCCATACTCGCCGCCGAACTCGGGCTGCTGGATTCCGCGCTCGACTATTTCCGCGAAGGCGCGCGCCTCGATCTCGATGACCTTCACGGTAACGCGAGCCATGGCGCGCACATGGCCGCCATGGCGGGAACCTGGCTTGGATTGGTCTGGGGTTTCGGCGGCCTACGCATCGGTGCCGACGGTGCGCTGCATCTGCGGCCCGTGTTGCCGGCGGGCTGGCAGGGATATCACTTCACGTTGCAATGGCGCGAGCGTCTGCTGAGCGTCGCCGTCACGGGCAGTGGAGTTCGCTACGAGCTGCGACGTGGAGCGGCGCTGGATCTGTGGCACAACGATGCGCGCGTGAATCTGACTGCGGGGCACCAGTTGGCGCTGGCACGCGCGCCGATTGTGCCGGTCGTCGCACCCTGCGATATCGAGGCCGTCATCTTCGATCTCGATGGCGTGCTCACCGATACGGCGGAGCTGCATTTTAGGGCATGGTCGCGATTGGCCGTGGAGATCGGTGTGCCGTTTGACCGAAAGACCAACGAGCGATTAAAAGGCGTCGATCGCCTAAGTTCGCTCAACATCATTCTCGAACGTGCGCCGCGCCCCTTTGCGGCGAAGGAGCGGCATGCACTCGCGGCGCGCAAGAACGGATACTTTGGAGAATTGCTGCAAACCCTGACGCCGGATTCGCTGCTGCCCGGCGCGCTCGAGGCGCTGCGGGATGTGCGTGAACGCGGCGTACGTATTGCACTGGCATCGGCGAGTCACAATGCCATGACGATCATCGCACGCCTCGGCATCGCCGATGCCTTCGATTACATCGCCGATCCGAGCAACAGCGGTCTGCCCAAGCCCGCTCCCGATATTTTTCTCGCGGCCGCCGCAGCGCTCAAGGCCGACCCCAAGCGCTGCATCGGCGTCGAAGATGCGATAGCGGGCATCACGGCGATCAAGCTCGCCGGAATGAAAGCCATCGGCGTAGGCGATGCGCGCGTGCTGGCGGAGGCCGACGTAGTCGTCCCGAACATGGCGACGCTGCGCATCAAGCGCTTCCTATGAAGGTGACGCGCATCGTCATCGCGATCGTGCTCATCTACATGCTGTTCGCCGTGCTTCTCAACAGCGTCGGTACCGTGATCCTTCAATCGATCGCGACCTTCGGCGTCGACAAGCCGGTCGCGAGCCTGCTCGAGGCTTGCAAGGATCTGACGATCGCCGCGAGTTCCTTCGTCGTGGCATCATTCCTGCCCGCGCTCGGCTACCGGCGCGCAATGATGCTCTCGCTCGCGATCGTGGGAAGCGCCTGTATACTGATGCCGCTCTACCCGGGCTTTCATACCACGGAATTCCTGTTCGTATGTGTAGGCGCTTCGTTTGCAATGACCAAGGTTGCCGTCTACTCATCGATCGGGCTGCTCACCTCGGATAAGGCGGCGCATTCGCGCTTGACCAATTTGATCGAAGGGATGTTCATGGTCGGCGTGCTGCTCGGCGGCTGGCTGTTCAGCGCCTTCATCGATCCCGTTGCACCCGCGAGCCCGAGCTGGCTTCATGTCTACTGGCTGCTGGCCGCGCTTGCCGCCGTGCTCATGGTGCTGCTGGGAACTGCGCACTTGAATGACGCCGCGGTGCGCATCGAGGCAAAAGCCGCGGGCGGGAAATCCTTCACTGCAATGATCAAACTGGTCGTGCGGCCGTTGGTTTATTGCTTTCTGATCTCGGCATTCCTCTATGTGCTGATCGAGCAGAGCTTCGGTACCTGGTTGCCGACGTTCAACCGCGAGATACTGATGCTGCCGAACGCGATGAGCGTTCAGATGGCCAGCATTCTTGCGGGAGCCACAGCCTTGGGAAGAATCAGCGCCGGGGTGGTTCTGCGGCGCGTGCCGTGGTATGTGCTGCTCAATATCTGCGTGCTCGCGATGGGACTTCTGGTCGTTTTGACCTTACCCTTGGCATCGAGCGTCGTGGCACGGCCCGGAGTAGGGTGGTTCAGTGCTCCGATCGCGGCCTATGTCATCCCGCTGATCGGACTGCTGATGGCGCCAATCTATCCGGTCATCAATTCCGTTGCGCTCAGTTCCTTGCCGAAATCGCTGCACGCGGCCATGACGGGCCTGATCGTCGTTTTCTCGGCGCTGGGCGGCACTCTCGGTTCACGCATCACCGCAATCGTTTTTTCCCGCTTCGACGGCATCCGCGCATTTTATTTCTCACTCGTACCGATGACGCTGCTGCTGATCGCGCTATTTCTGTTCCGGCGCGAAACGGAGCGAGCGGCCTTCGCAAACGGAGTCTGATATGTCGCCAACGGAGTCTGATATTCCGAGAACGGTGCGCTCCGGTATATTACTTCTGGCAAGCGTCGCACTCGGGTTCGCCGCTGCTACGCGCGCCGATACGGATGCCAGCTTCTTGCTGACCGCGACCGCCAAAGATCTGGGCAATTACTTTCCCGCTTATCTCGCGAACGGTTACGTCTCGACGCTCAGCACGCCGCGCGGCACCGAAGGGACTCCCGCCTATCTCGTGGCATTCATGGATTATGCAACCGGCGATATGTCGCGGCCCGCTGCGATACCGGGGTGGACGGAGATCGACTACAGCACGGGGCCCGGCCCGACGGGTCAATCCTGGCTCAACAAGGTGTCGTTCAAACCATCGCGCTTTCGGGATTACCGCCAGACCCTGAATCTGCGCGAGGCGACGCTGACGACGAACTATGTTTACGTCGACGGACGGAGGAATACGGCGGTCGAGGTCGTAAGCTTCGTCGATCAAGCGAATCCACACCTGGCTGCGACCCAGCTGTCGATCACTCCGGATTTCGACGGCGTCGTACAGTTGTCGTTTGCACTGAATCTCTGGGCGCCCTATCAGCCGCGGCTTCCGCTCGCCACGCTCAGCGGTGAACAGATGGAGGAGCAGTTGGCCGCGCAGGGCCAGAGCCGCGGGCCGGTGCCGCCCGCAACGCCCGATCGCGCCGCGGTCTGGTACCACGGTGACACGCACGTATCCAAGAGCGAGGGCGACGCCGATAATCTGGCGCTTTGGCTGCAGGGTCAGGCCGAACAGGGACTAACGATGGCCCAGGCTGCGACGATCGGAATCTCCGTGGGCCTCGTTCCCGAGACGGTCAACCTCTACAAGAGCCCGTACCGCCTGGCCGTGAATCTCAGCGTCAAGCTCAGCAAGAATCAGACTTATCGATTTGCCAAGTTCGTGACCTTTTCGCGTCAAGGCTGGGGCGGCGACGCGAGCGAAGATCTGCAATTGGCGAAGACCGCGCGCACGACAGGGTTCGATCAATTGCTGGCCGAGCATCGAGCCGCCTGGCAGAGTCTGTGGGAGACCGACATTCTGATCGATGGCGACGCCCGCGCGCAGCAGGCCGTGCATTCCGAACTGTACTATCTGCTCTCGAGTTCGACGGCCGATACGGCATGGCCGCTGGGCGCCTGCGCGATGACGCCGGGCTACGCCGGGCACGCGTTCTGGGACAGCGATACCTGGATGTTTCCGGCGCTGCTGTTGCTGCATCCGGAACGTGCTAAGTCTTTAGTGATGTTTCGCGACCGCACGCTGGCACCGGCGCAAGCGCGTGCAAACGAGCGTCACCTGGAAGGAGCGATGTTTCCGTGGGAATCGGATCCGGAGAACGGCAGTGAACAAACGCCCCATTCGGCCTACATACTCGGTGAGCGCGAGATTCACGTCAATGCGGACATTGCAATTTCGCAGTGGCAATACTACCTCGCAACCGGCGATCTCGATTGGCTCAAGACCGCCGGCTGGCCGGTCATCCGAAATGTCGCGCAATTCTGGACGAGCCGCGCGACCTATGTGCCCGAGCGCCACCGTTATGAGATTCTCCACGTCACGTCGGTCAGCGAATCGTATAGCGACGTGCCGAACGACACCTTCACGAACGCATCTGCGTCCAAGGCTCTGGCCATTGCCGCGAGCGCCGCGGCGCTCGTCGGCGAACGCGCGGATCCCCGCTGGGCGGATATTGCGCGAAGGCTCTACATTCCCACCGGCGGAACCGTCAAACATCACCTGAAGTTCGACCCATCGGTGCAACTCGACTCGAATGCGCATAGCGACAGCACGCTGTTTTTGAGCTACCCCTCGCTCGATCTGCCGATGAGCATGCAATTGCGCCGCGCCGACTACGACGCGGCGGTCTCGCCCGAATCCCAGGCGCATGGAATCTCCGACAGCATGGGTCTGGAGCCACGGTCGGTCGCGGCGGCGACGCTCGGCGATGCGGCGGCGGCGGCCGCGTGGTTCCAGGATAATTTCAGCGGCGGCACGCTCAAACCGCCGTTCAACGTACGCACGGAAACGGCCGACAACAACACCGGCTATTTCATTACCGGCTCGGGCGGCTATATCCAGAATCTGCTCTACGGCTTCACGGGGCTGCGGATCCGCGAGCAGGGTTTGGTCGAGGCCTACCCGCCGCTGCTGCCGGCAGACTGGAAGAGCCTGACTCTGCAGAACATCGAATTCCACGGTCACCGCTATGACGTTGTGATTGCGCGAGACGCGACGGGACGGGTGCGACTCGTGCGCCGCCGGCGCTAGGCGGCTGGTATGTCGAGAGCGCAATGAACGGCGGCACACGCGGCGGCGCTCGCGCGGGGGATGTTCGGCCATGAGACACAGTAGACGGCATCCCGGGGGATTGATCCTGGCGCTGATCGGCGCGCTGCTGCCGTTCGCCGCGAGCCGATCCGACACCGCGCCGCCGGCAGCATACCCGGATACCCCGCAGACCCTGTTCGGTGATCTGTTCGTCGCGGTCCAGTCCGCGGCCATTTTCACCGACGGCAAGGCGTTTGCGGACGCCATTCCGCAGGCCGCGCCGGCAGAGATCCTCGCGCAGTATGACCGCCTGCATCCGGAATCGCCGGATGCGCTCCGGCACTTTGTCGAGACGTACTTCGTTCTGGATGCGCCCGCCGCTTCGGCGCAGTCCCTGCCCACGCACGTTTCCATCGTCGCACATATCGACATGCTCTGGGATCAGCTGACCCGCCGCACGGCCGAGGCGCTTCCGTTTGCCTCGCTGCTGCCGCTGCCCGAGCCCTATGTGGTGCCGGGTGGCCGATTTCGCGAGATCTATTATTGGGACTCGTATTTCACGATGCTCGGTCTCGAGGAGAGCGGGCGCCACGATCTCGTGACCGATATGGTCACGGATTTCGCGGCTTTCATCGACACTTATGGGCACATACCGAATGGCGCGCGCAGCTATTATCTGAGCCGCTCGCAACCGCCGTTCTTTTTCGCCATGGTCGGGCTACTCTGCCCCGAAGATCCCGCTCGCGAGTTCGCCCGGTATCTGCCCGAACTCAAGCGCGAGTACGCGTTTTGGATGGAGGGCGAGCGCGGCTTGCGCGCCGGAACCGCGCACCGCCGCCTCGTCGCGCTTAGGGATGGATCGCTGCTCAATCGCTATTGGGATGATCGCGATAGCGCGCGCGACGAGGCGTATCGCGATGACAACGAGCTCGCACGCGCGAGTGGCCGCGAGCCGCGCCAGCTGTTTCGCGATGTTCGCGCGGCCGCTGAAAGCGGTTGGGATTTCAGTTCGCGTTGGTTTTCCGACAGGAACACGCGCGCGACCATGGATACCACCGAGATCGTGCCGATCGATCTCAACAGCGTGCTGTTCGGCCTCGAGAACGCGATACGCGCGGGTTGCGTACGCCAGGCCGACGCCCAGTGCGCCGCGGAATTTGCAGCGCGCGCCGCTTCGCGCCGTGCCGCAATCGATCGCTATCTGTGGGACGCATCGCGCGGCGCGTATTTCGATTATCGTTGGACGACCGCGACCCTGGGGACAGAGCTGTCGGCCGCGACGCTGTATCCGCTGTTCGTCCAATTGTCGTCGAGGCGCCAAGCCGCGGCGGTCGCGAAGATCGTCGCGCAGCAATTGCTGAAGCCGGGCGGCATCGTCACGACGACGATCGATACCGGCCAGCAATGGGACGCACCCAACGGATGGGCGCCGCTGCAATGGATCGCGATCAGCGGATTGCGCAGCTATGGCAATTCCGCGATGGCCGCATCGATCGCCTGCCGCTGGATGATCAACGTCAACGAGGTCTACGAGCGCACCGGCAAACTCGTGGAGAAATACGATGTGATGACGCCGGGGCGCGGCGGAGGCGGGGGTGAATACCCGACACAGGACGGCTTCGGTTGGACCAACGGCGTCATGCGCAAGCTCCTCGTGCTCTATCCGGAGGTCGCTCGGTATACCCGCGCGTCTCAGTGTCCATCGCCGTAATCGGCGGATGAGCCGCTGACTCGGTCGGGCCCGCCCATGCCTGCGTGGAACAGTACCTAATCGACGTCCGTTTCCCCGCATGTCGTCGGAGGGCCGCCGTGCCACTATTGAGGCGGCGGCTGCAAGGGCTTCGCGGCCGACACAGGATCTGGAAGGGGTAGGTTATGAACGCTGCTGAGAAAGACTTGGAACGTATCGACAAGGCGATCCATGAGCAACACCGCTGGCACGAGAATCGCGAGCAGATGATTGCCGATGCCGCTTATTATCTTGCCGAACGCAGGGGCTTCGCGCCGGGCCATGAGTTGGACGACTGGTTGGACGCGGAATACCAAACCGACGAGCGCCTCCTGGGCGAGGGCCGAGTGTTCTAGGGCGATGCGGGTACTACGGCGGCCGGAGCCGCGACCGGGGCCGTCTCGGCGTGACCGTCGACGCCGGCCTTGTTCCACCAGCCTCCGCCCAATGCGGCGAACAACGCGACCGTGTCCTGATACCGGACGGCGATCGCCTGCACATCGTTGATTAGAGCTTGTTGATATTGCGCGTTGGCATTCAAGACGTCGAGGTAGGTCACGAGGCCCGCGCGATAATTGGCCTGAATGAGTTTAAGGGCCTGCGCCGCGTCTGCGAGTGCCTCGTCGTCCGCGGCCAGGGTTGCCGCATCGTGATCGAGCGCGCGCAAGGTATCGGCGACTTGTTCGAAAGCGCTCAAGACCGTCTGCCGATAGGCCGCCATGGCCTGATGATAGGTGTCGACGGCGGCCTTGCGTTTGTACCAAAGCGTGCCTCCTTGGAACACCGGCACCGTCGCGTCCGCACCAATGCTCCAGGCCCGCCCATTCGCGGGAAATAAGCTGCTGCTCGAATTGCTGGCCCCCGCTGCGCCGCCGCTCAACGTGACGCTCGGCAGCATCGCCGCCGTGGCAACGCCGATGTTTGCGCTCGCAGCGTGCGCGGTCGCCTCGGCCGCCAATATGTCCGGACGCTGGTGCATCAGCTCCGAGGGCAGGCTGACCGGCAATTGCGCGGGCAGCGCGAGATCCGCAAGCGCAACATCGGGCGCGCTCCATTCGGCTGGCGTGTGCCCGCACAATGCCGCGAGCAGATCATCGCTTTGCGCGAGCTTTTGCTCGAGCTGCGGAATCGTCGCCTCGTAGCCGGCGAGTTGGCTGCGAAGGCTCAAGACCGTCGAATACGCGACCGTACCCGCCTGCGCCTGAATTTCGGCGAGTCTGACCTGTTCCGCCTGCATGGTTATGAGCTGCCGTGTCGCATCGATTTCGGCGCGATACCCCGCCCTGGCAATGACCGCATCGGCGATATTGGCCGCGAGCGTCAGATAGGTCGCCTGTTCGGTTGCCTTGGCGACATCGACGTCGGCATGCAAGGCTTCGAGCATCCGGCGGTTGCCGCCGAACACGTCGAGTGCGTAATTGACCGACGCCGATAGCGTGAACAAATTGAATATCGAACCGGGAGATTTCTCGCCGAAATTCAGGGTCGTGAAGCGCTCGCGCGTGGCCGCGGCCTCGGCGTCGACAGAGGGAAAGAAAATTCCGTAGCCGCTGCGCAATTCATCGCTACTCGCGCGCAAGCTCGCCTGTGCGGCCTCGAGCCCGGGATTCTTGGCGATGGCCTCGCTGATCATCGCATCGAGCTGAGCCGAATGAAACAGACGCCACCAATCGGCGGTGATCGCGGCCCCCGGCACGAATTGTTGCGCGGTCCCGGCGGCACTTACCGTCGTCGTCGGATCCGCACCGTTCACGTAGTGCGTGTCGGGCGGCGCCGCCGGGCGGTGAAACGTCGGGCCGACCGCGCATCCGCAGAGCACGCAAGCGAGCAGCGCGACCGCTCGCCCGCTTCGCGGCGAAAAGCTGCGCCTATTTCGCGGCGACGTAAACATCGACGAGTTCCCCCGGATACACGTTGAGGCTCTTCTGACTCGCAAAGCGAAAGATCACGGGAAGCACGCGCACGTCCACGAGTTCTTGCCGCTCGTCGGACAGCTCGATCTTGGGGCTGACGTAGGGTTGCGTGCGAACGAAGCTCAGCGTCACGTGCTTGTCGGTGCCGCGAATGAACATCTCCGCAGTCAGGTTGGCGGGCTCTGCGATCCGATCGATCAATATCTCGTCGATGTATGCCCGCACCTGGAGTTGATCGTCGGGCGCCCCCATGACGATCAGCGGATCCATTCCCTGGGTGTAGCTGTCGTAGGCGCCGAGCGACGACACATAGCTGCCCACGGTCGCCTGAATCGAACGCACGATGCCGTCGGCCGGGGCTTTGATCGTGTATTTCGCGAGCAACGCGGCGGCTGCCGTGTAGCCGCGCTCCAGCGCGATATATTGCTTTTCCTGATTTTCGATATCGTAAATCCAGGCGCCGGCCTTGGTCAGCGCGAATTGCTTTTCGACGACGTCCAGGTTGGTCGCAGCGATCTTCTCGGCGTTGCGCGCATTGTCGAGCGCGTCGCGACTGATCGATTTAGGGTCGATGCCGTAGGAGTGCTCCTGTTTGGCGAGCTGATCCTCGGCGTTCTTGAGCGTGGCTTTGGCATTGTCGACTTGTGCCGCCGCGACATCCAGATTCTCGCGCCGCGGTTGGGCTTTCAATTCCGCGAGCAAGGTGCGCGCGGCATCGGCCTGCGATTTCTGCTGCTCGACCGTCGCGCGTTGCACGGATTCATCGATGCGCAGCAGCGGATCGCCGCGATGCACGTGCGCGCCCTCCGTAACGAGCACTTCGGTGATGGGCCCCGATACTTCCGGGTAAATGTTGATGTTCTCGCCATGCTCTTGGGCGCTCTCGATGATGCCCTGCGCGTAAATTCCTTTCGCGTAGGGGTTGGCGGCCGGGTTGAATACCGGTTTTTGCGCGGGCGGCTGCTGGCTGGAAATGTAGGCGCTGAACAGCGCGAGCAGCAGCCCGATGCCCGATAGGATGAAAATCAACTTACTGCGCATCCAATTTCTCCTTGTCGAAGGCGGTGATCTTGCCGTCTTCCATTCGAACTATGCGGTCGGCGAATTCGTAGATGCGGCTGTCGTGCGTGACGATGATGATGCAGCGCTGATCGCTGAGTATGTGCTCGCGGACGAAACCGACGATATTCCGCCCGGTATCGCCGTCGAGCGACGCCGTCGGTTCATCGAAAATCAGGATATCCGGGCGGCTGATGATGGCCCGTGCAATCGCGACGCGCTGTTGCTCTCCGCCGCTGAGCTTCACCGGGGGTAGTTCCGCGCGCGCCTTCAAGCCGACGATGTCGAGATTCAGCGCCGCCTCCTTGAGGGCAACGTCCCAATCGCGCTTCTGTAAAATCAGGGGGATCGCGACGTTCTCGGCGGTCGTCAAACGCGGGAACAGGTGGTAGTCCTGAAACACGAAGCCGATTTTGTGCAGGCGAAAATCCGCGAGGGCATCGTTCGACAGCGACCATATCTCCTGGTCTTCGATCTTCACGGTGCCGCTATTTGGGCGCAGGATACCGCTGACCATGCTGAGCATCGTGGTCTTGCCGCTGCCCGATGGTCCGACGACATACAGCATTTCGCCGAAATGGGCGTCGAAGGTCACGTCCT
>CAVZFF010000009.1:0-63095 GCA_963774475.1 uncultured Gammaproteobacteria bacterium | reverse complement strand
CGTGGCGCCGAACAGGGGCACGTTCCAGGGATTGCTCCAGGGCGTGCACGCCCTCGCTGAACAGCTTGAACCACTCCGTCAGTGTGCAGCAGCACGAAGGCATTCCGCCCAGCATTGTGGCCAGATATCCAGCGCACCGTTGCCTTTCGATTGTTGCGCGCGGCGGCCGCCACGGCCATGACCATCGTCAAGCTGCTGGCCAGCAGGATCACCGTCAGGCCGCTGCCCTTGAGGATTGCGGGATTGAATTCAAACGGCCGCGGCCAATCCGGGATTGCCAGGCGCTCGTAGCTGTAGGCCAGCAGCATGGCCGAGAAGGTCAGCGTGTCCGAAACGATGAACAGCCACATGCCCAACTTCTTCGAACCCATCGCAAACGGCCGGGCCCCGCCTCCCCAGGCCGACGCGCTTGCCGCTTCAATCTTCGTTTCGTGCAAGGATCACCGTCCCAATGTTAGGAGTGCGAACAGGAACACCCACAGCCCGTCCATGAAATGCCAGTAAATCGCGGCCAGTTCCGCGGCCGTGGCCTGCGTGATGCGCGAGCGCCGCCAATCGCCGAAACGCCACGTAAAACAAAGCGAAAATTCCGCCGGCGAGATGCAGCCCGTGCGCCGCGGTCAAGAGATAAAAAAAGCTGCTGCTCGGATTGGTGGCGAGAAACATTCCCTGCGGCGGCGAGCTGCCGCCAGGCCACGATTGCCCGGCCAAGAAAAGCAAGGCCCGAGCCCGGTGGTCAGCGCCCACCAGCGGCGGAACGCCGCGTCGCGCCTTCGCGCCGGCGCGCGCGAGCATGAATCGTGACGCTGCTGCCAAGCAAAATCGACGGTGTTGAACCACAGCACCGGCGGCAGAGGCGTCGCTGCCAATCGTCGCCGAGCCCCTTGCGCACGATGTAGGAGCTGGTCAGCGCCATGAAAAACATGACGATGGCCGCCAGCGCCAACTGGACGCGCGTGAAGTAGGCGCGCTGCGGGACGCGGCGGCTGCCGCCGGAGATCGCCGTCGTCGTCGCCGCCGCCGGCGGGCAGTCCGTGCCGCCGCCGTGTCCGGCGTCGATGATTTCGATATCGGTTCTGTGAGCGCATTTTGCGCCGCTCGACATCTGCTCGCGCTAGTGCGCCTTGCGCGACCTTCTCCGGCGCCAGATGCTGCGGGATGTAAGTCCTCGGCCTGCGCCCGGCACGCTGAATTCGTACGGGCCGTGATAGACGACGGCATGCGTGTCCGCCAAAATTATCAAACGGCGGCGGCGAGGAATCGACCATTCCAGCGTCGTCGCGTGCCAGGGATTGTTCGCTGGCTTTCTTCCCGCCGCATCAGGCTGTAGAAGAAATTGAACAGGAAGATGAACTGCGCGCGCGATGGTGATGATCGCCGCGATGGTGATGAACACGTGGACGGGTTGCAGCTTCGCAGATAATCCACGCCCGTCGTATCGGAGTAGCGGCGCGGATGGCCTGCCATGCCCAGGAAATGCATCGGCATGAAGATGGCAGTAGACGCCGACGAACGTGAGCCAGAAGTGGATCTTGCCGATGCTCTCGTTCAGCATCCGGCCAAACATCTTCGGGAACCAGAAATACAGTCGCCGCGAACATGCCGAAGATCGCCGCCACGCCCATGATCAGGTGGAAGTGCGCGACCACGAAATAGGTGTCGTGCAAGTAGAGGTCCAGCGACGGCTGCGCCAGGAACAGGCCGGAAAGTCCGCCGGTCACGAACAGCGAAACAAAGCCCGAGCGCGAACAGCATGGCGCAGTTGAACTGAATCTTGCCGCCCCACAGCGTTCCCAGCCAATTGAAGGTCTTGATGGCCGAGGGCACGCCGATGGTCATGGTCAGGATCGAAAACGCGAACGCCGAATAAGGGCTCATGCCGCTGACGAACATGTGGTGGCCCCAGACGCAGAAGCCCAGGAAGCCGATGCCGCAGATGGCGCACGACCATCGCCCGGTAACCGAAAACCGGCTTGCGCGAGAACGTGGAGAGCAAGTGCGAAGCCACGCCCATGCCGGGCAGAATCGCGATGTAGACCTCGGGATGGCCGAAGAACCAGAACAGGTGCTGCCACAGCAGCGGCGAGCCGCCCTTGTGCCAGGTGATCGACTTGATCGGTGACCACCAAGCCGCCGGGAATGAAGAAGCTGGTGCCGGCCATGCGATCCAGCAGCAGCAGGATGCACGCGGCCAGCAGCACGCCGAAGGCCAGCAAGCCAAGGATCGCGGTGACGAACCAGGTCCAGCACGTCAGCGGCAGGCGCCCAAGCGTCATGCCCTTGGCGCGCAGGTCCATCAGTGGTGGTGATGAAATTGAGCGCGCCCATCAGCGACGCGACGCAGAAGATCGCGAGGCCGATGATCCACAGCGTCTGGCCCGCTCCTTGCCCGGGCCGGTATCTGGCCCGAGCGCGCTCAGCGGCGGATAGGCGGTCCAGCCGGAAATCGGCGCGCCGCCGGTGACGAAAAAGCGGAGATCATCACCACCAGCGAAACGAACGTGGTCCAGAACGACAGCATGTTCAGGACCGGGAACGCCATGTCCTCGGCGCCGATCTGAATGGGCAGGAAATAATTGCCGAAGCCGGATTGCGGCGCGGTGGTGAGCACCATGAAGACCATGATCGTGCCGTGCATGGTCACCAGCGCCAGATACTGCTCCGGCGTCATCATGCCGCCGGTGATGAACGGCATCTTGCAGGTTGGGCCAGACCAGGTGGAAGCGCATCAGCAGCGAAAGCGCCATGCCAACGAACACCGAGAACAAGGCCAGGCAACAATACTGAATGCCGATGACCTTGTGGTCGATGCTGAAGACATACTTCCGGATGAAACCGGCGGCGCGTGATGCGTGATGACCGCCGCCGCTTTCGTGTGTCACCATTCGACTCGCTCCTCGCACCGTTGCCGGCGCGATCTCAGCAGAGCTCACTGCGTTCAAGCCGCTTCCTGGTCCTGCATCCACTTTTCGAAATCCGTTCTGGCGACACCACGATTCAGGAAGCTGCGCATGCGGTAGTGGCCCAGGCCGCACAGCTCCGCGCAGACGAATCTCGTATGTGCCCGGCACCGTCGGCCGTGAAATGCATGTGAATCTCCATGCCGGGCACGGCGTCCTGCTTCAGGCGCAACTCGCGCACGTAGAAGCTGTGCGTAACGTCCTGCGAGCGGATCAAGTAGCTCCACTTCGCGCCCCACCGGAACGTACAATCTCGCCGGGAGACACCACTCGTCCTTGCCAATCGGATCGGTCGGGTCCAAGCCCACCGGAGTTTCCGGTGGAGGCGCTGACCAGTTCGGGCTTCGTCCGGCCGAATTCGCCGTCGGGCCCGGCGTAGCGGAAATTCCAGGCAAACTGCTGCGCCGGTGACCTCGATCGGCAGCGCGCCCGGCGCGGCACCCTGAAAGTGGACTCGGCCCAGGCATGCTCGCCGTAAAGTCCCAAGCCGACGAACAACACGATCGTCGCCAGCGTCCAGATAATCTCCATCCCGTTGTTGCCCTCGAAGTAGTGGACGGGCTGTGCCTTGGTCGCGGAAGCGGAAAACCGCCAGCGCCAAACCGAGTTGCGCAGCACAAAAACAACGCCGGTAATCACAGAGCGTGCGATGAAACTGCGCGTCGATCTGGTGTCCCTGACCGGTGATGGCCGGCGGGAACCACCACAGTCTTTGCCACGAACAAGTAGACCGTAATAGCTGTGAAGATCAAAAGAAATAGCGAGAGTGCCAGAGCGACACCAGTCGAACCATGTTCCGGGCTTTTTCTGCTCATTATCCTCCGCTCCGAAAAGCCGAAGGCCGGGGCGCGAAAATCACGATAAGTTTTCCAGCGACAGCCCGGTCCAAAAATCCGAGGACGATATCATATACATCCGAAATGGAAATTCAAGTGACTTCGCTTGGATGTGCCAGGCGCTGCGGCCGCCGCATCGCGGGCCTTTTCTTCTGCTTACGCGCAAACCTCGCCGGGACGATGCGAGCCATGGCGCGCGATTTGCTCTAAAGGACACAACGCTCTTGGACGCCTTGCCAGACGCCGGGGCCGGATACTATCCTGTTGGTACCCCTTCTGTTGCACTTTGTCTGAGCTGCGCGTGGGCCGCTGGTTCTGAGCCGCCGCGACGACAGGCTCGGCTTGCGTCCAGACGCCAACGAGAAGACTAATGAGAAGGGGACCCACCCACCAGGCCCGCAACGAAGCCCAATCGTCTGTTGCCGGTGTCGAAGGAATTCGACGACGCCCTTCCCTGCCGTCGCCAATCGCAGCGGCCGCACTGATTCTCCTGTGCACCGCGGCCTTCGTTCTTGCCGTCCGGCTGGTCGCACCGCTGCGGTTGCCTTGGCGAGTCGAGGGGATCTACGGAGCCCTCTTTGTCGTGGCCGCCACGATTCCGACTTACTTCTTGCTTGGGCGGTTTCGAAAGCTGCTTGCATGGCATGGACAAACAGGTGGAGCGCTGGCGCAGGAACGCACTCTTCTCCACGCTTTGATCGACAACATGCCGGACTGCATCTACGTAAAAGACATTGAGAGCAGGTTCACAGTCGCCAACAATGCGTTAGCCAATCTCTTGGGGGCCAAATCAGCAGCCGAGATGATCGGCAAGACCGACTTCGATTATTTCCCGAAGGAGCTGGCCGACCGCCTTTCGGAAGGATGAGCAGGAGATCATTGGTTCCGGCCAGCCAGTGATCCAAAAGGAGGAAACCTCTGTCGACTCCGCCGGCCAGAAAGGTGGTGGCTCACAACGAAAGTGCCGCTTCGCGATGCGCGCGGCCAGGTTGTGGGAATCATCGGGATCGGACGGGACATCACCGCTCGAAAAAAGCGGCCTCGGAGGAAAAACGCGCGAACGAAGCGACGGAAGCCGCCAACCGGGCGGAACATGCGCTGGCCGCCGAACGAAACCTGTTGTGGACTCTCATCGATAACATTCCGGACCACGTCTACCTGAAGGACCGGGACAGCCGCTTCCTGCTTTGCAATCGCGCGATGGCCCGGCGGTTTGGTGTTGCCTCGCAGGAGGATGTTATCGGCCGAACAGACCTCGACTTCTTCCCACCAGAAATCGCGAACGAGTTCGTGCGCGGCGACCAGGAAGTGCTGCTTTCCGGGAACCCACTGCACGAATCGGAGGAATCGCGGGTTGACGAAGGCGGGAACAAGCGTTGGACGCTCACGACCAAAGTGCCTCTGCGCGACAAGACGGGGCGCGTCATCGGGCTCGTGGGAATCGGCCGGGACATCACCGCCACCAAAAAGGCGGCGGAAGAGATGAAGAACGCTCAAGAAGTGGCCGAGGCCGCGAGCCGCGCCAAGAGTGAATTCGTCGCGAACATGAGCCACGAAATTCGCACGCCACTCAATGGAATCATTGGAATGACGGAGCTGGCCCTGGACACCGAACTGAGTAAAGAGCAAAGCGAATATCTCGAGGCTGTGAAATTTTCCGCGGACGCTTTGTTGAAGGTGGTGAACGACATTCTGGATTTTTCCAAGATCGAGGCCGGCAAGCTGGACCTTTATGAGGTGAATTTCGATCTGCCGGAAGTCCTGAACGAAATCGTGCGAACCCTCGCTTTGCGCGCGAATCAAAAAAAACTGGAGCTGCTCTGCCATATCGCCCCGGATGTCCCCCGCCTAGTGAAGGGGGATCCCGCGCGATTGAGGCAAATCGTTCTCAACCTATTGGGCAATGCCATCAAATTCACCGAACACGGCGAAGTGGAATTGCGGGTCGAGAAGGAATCCATCCAGGAAACCTCCGCCGTGCTGCATTTTCAGGTGAGAGATACCGGAATCGGCATTCCCGCCGATAAATTGAACTCGATCTTCGATCCATTCTCCCAAGCGGACGGTTCCACCACTCGAATCTACGGAGGAACCGGACTGGGGCTGACGATCTCCAAGCGCCTGGTCACGCTGATGGGCGGGGACATCTGGACGGAGAGCAAATTGGGTTCCGGCAGCACATTTCACTTTATTGCGCGCTTCGGGCTGGAACCGAATCAATCCGAGGCGCCGTCCGCCGTTGATGGATTCACCGGATGGAAAGTCCTCATCGTGGACGATAATGCGTCGAACCGCAAAATCCTCGGCGCGATGATGGAGCGTTGGGGCATGCGCGTTTCCAGCGCAGCTTCCGGTGAGGAGGCATTGAAGTTGCTCGCCGAGGCGCAGACCGGCGGAGAGGCATATCCGCTCGTTCTCACGGATTTGCACATGCCGGACATGGACGGCTTCGGCCTCGCCGAACGGATTCGCGCCGTGCCGCAGAGTCCAAACCGACTCTCATATCCCGTCGAGGTTCGCGACGCGGCCGAAGGCCGCGAGCACGATATCGGACTGAAGCTGCCGTCCGTCGTTCAGACGCACGGTCACTTGGGAAAAGCCGTCGAAAACCGCCTCGAGCACCTCGGCGGCTGCCAAGTAACGGCCGCCCATGGCCTCGAATCCCGAGCAAAAGCCCTTGCGCAATGCCGCATCCAGAAACCCGAGCGGTTCGGCGGCTTTGTCGACGAGCGTGACCTCGCAGCCGAGCGCGGCGAATATGGACGCGTACTCGCAGGCGATGACGCCGCTGCCCAGAACGATCATGGTGCGCGGTAAGTAGGCCAGGCTCAGAATCGAGTCGCTATCGAGCACGTGTTCGTGATCGACCCGGATATTCGCGATGTGGCGCGGACGCGAGCCCGTCGCAATGAGGATGCGCGAGGCGCCCACCTGAAGGCGCGAGCCGTCGAGGCGCTGCACGTCGATGCAATCGGCGCTCTGCAGCCGCCCTAAGCCGCGGATCAAGGTCACGCGATTACGCTCCAATTGCGCACGCAAGTATTGATCCTGAGCGGCAATGACCCGGTCGACTCCGCGCAGCAGCGCCGGCATCGGAGTACCGCCGCCGAGCTCGACCGCCATGGCCGAGGCGCTGTCGCGCATGCGCCGGTAACGCAGCGCCTGTTCGCGCAGCGCCTTGCTCGGTATCGTCCCCGACAGCAAACACGCGCCGCCGACTTGCGATTCGCGTTCGATCACGGCGGCCCGAAAACCGGATTTCGCGGCCTGGATTGCCGCGGTCTTGCCGGCGGGGCCCGAGCCCACGCATACGAGGTCGAATGAGACGGGCTCGTTCATGCCTGCCTACATGCCCGCAATCTGCCGCACCTGATCGCGTCGCTCGAGAACCACGATTCGCTCGTCCGGAAACACGCCGAGCTGCTCGAATACGGCATCGCCCAGCACGGTTTCTTCGACGAGCAGCTGCGGATACAGGGTATGCTGAGCCAGCAAATGCGCGGCATTGACGGTGCCGGCGAGATCGACCTCTCGCGAGGTCCGGTAGCTTCGCCACTCGCTCGCGGCGTCCTGAATCGCGCCGGGTATGCACCAATTGCTCATCAATAAGCGGCCGCACGGGGATTCGAATTCAACGACCAAACTGCGAAAGGTCTGAGCATCCAACGCGGTACGCCGCTGCCGTTCGAATCCCGCAAACAGCTTCAGTGCCAGCGCGGCGCCGGCACGGTGCATCAGACCCGCCAAAAACGCGGTTTCCACGTGTTTACGGCGCAAGCGCGCGATTTCTTTGGCCCACAGGCCGCCGAGCCATGCCTCGCGCCAGAGCTCTTCGGACTCGGGCTCATGACCCGGTGCGACGAACACTTCGCCGCGCAGTGCCGCCGCGACCGTGATGTTGCGCACCACGGCCACGCCCAGCCAGGAAACCGCTTGCTGCAGGGACACGATCGGGTTGCGCGGCCGCAATGCGGCGGAATTGGCGACGCGCATGATTTCGCCGGCGACCACGGGATCCGATTGAACCAGGCGCACGAGCTGCACCGAATCGGTCTCTTCGCTCGCCGTGAGTTCCGCCAATTGCGCGCAGATCTGCGGCATCGGAGCGATGCTCTGCGGCACGCTCAGCGCATCGCATAAATAATCGCGCGCGACCTGGCTGTCGAGTGAAGATAAAAAAGCAGCGGATTCCATGCCCATGCGCGTTCCCTAATGCAGACGATCTCTAAGCCGTAGGGTCGGCAGCTTGGGCGCAAGCTTGAGCTCGGCCCGGCGTCAAATCACCGCAAAATCACCCAAATGCGCGATCGAGCGCCTGTTTGAGATCCAGGATCAGGTCCTCCTCGTCCTCGAGACCCACCGATAAGCGCACGGTGCCCGCCGTGAGCAGCGAAGCGGCGCGCTGCTCGCTCGTGAAATCGTTGCCGCCCAGCAGGCGCGGCGGCATCACGAGGGACTCGACCGAGCCGACGCTCGCCGAAACGGCGAACAGCGTCAGCGCATCGGCGAACCGGTCGCCATGCGCGTAGCCGCCGTTCAATTCGAACGAGACCACGGTTCCAAAATCGCTCATCTGCTTCTTGGCCAAGAGGTGCTGCGGATGGGATTCCAAACCGCAATAAAAGACCTTGCCGATGCGCGAATCGCCCGCCAAGAATCGCGCGACCTGCAGCGCGTTCGCGCATTGGCGTTCGTAACGCAAGAAGTACGTGCGCATGCCGCGCTGGATCAGGAACGCGGCGTGCGGGTCCAGGCTCGGCCCTATGGAAACCACATCCTTGCGCATCGCATCGATCAAGGACTTCGGTCCGATGATCGCTCCACCGAGGACGTCACCATGGCCGGAGGCATACTTCGTCAGGCTGTGCAGGAACAAGTCGATATCAAACCTGCCATGGTTATGAAATCCCGCGAACGTGTTGTCGAGCACGCTCAGCGCGCCCGTGCGCCTGGCTATCGCCGTGATGTGCTCGATGTCGGCGATCTTGGTCACCGGATTGGTCGGACTCTCGAACACGACGAGGCGCGTCGGCGTCTCGCACAAAACCCGCTCGATGCCGGGGAGGTCATCGATCGACAGCAGCGTATGCCGCACGCCGAATTTTCCGAGCAGCCGCTGCACGAGATAGCGCGTCGGACCATACGATTCGATGAATGCCAAGACGTGATCGCCCTGCCGGCACAGCGACAGCAGCGTCGCAGCGATCGAAGCGACGCCGGATCCGGTCAACAGACATGCCTCGCGGCCCTGCAAATCGGCAAGCAACAGCTCCAACTGGCGCAAGGTCGGATTCGAGGTGCGGGAATAGAAGAATCCGTCCCGCTCGCCGCGCAAGAAACTCGCCGTCTCCGCGGTATCGCCGAACTCGAATTTGACGGACTGGTATATCGGCGCCACGAGGGGTCGATTGTCCGCGGGTAGCGTCACGAGGGGAGGATGGGTGACGCGCGTGTTGTTTTTCATGCCGCCACGATAATCGAGGCCGCCGTGCAATGAAAGCCGGGATTTACGGCGGAAGGTAGGTATCCAAATCCGCGTTGATCGATCCTGCGGCATCGAACAGCGCGACTGCGTCGACGGCGGCGAATCCGAGGTCCTGATAGGCCGGTTCGACGACGAGCAATTCGCGCGATAGGCGAATCGAGTCGGTCAATGTGTAATTGGCGAGGCGGTGAGCGACATTGACGATGTTGCAGTCGGGGCGCAGATCGCCGGCATCCGCATAGGCCTCCCACTGGGTCACGGTCCCGATCACGACACTGGGCAGTCCCCAGGCCGCGAGCACCTGCGCGCCGATGTGCCGATAGAACGTCTCGAGGAGCCGATCGTATTCCTCACCCGTGAGTTTGACTTGAGTGCGCTGAGCGAGTTCATGTACCGCGCCGAGCGTAACCGGCTTGCCGATCGTATGCAGCAGCCCGCACAGATAGCTCATGCCGGCATCGCGCGCCAGCATCGATGCCAAGTGCCGGGCCCATAACGCGGTCGCCAGCGCATGGCGCCAAAGCCGGCGAGCCCTTTGGTTCTGGCCGGGAATATTCAGCATCTTTCCCTGCAGCGCCAGCGTGAACGCGATATTCGCGACCTCGTCGAATCCCAGCCACGCAACCGCATGGTGCAGCGAAACGATCGGCGATGCCGGCCGCTTCGCGGCGGACGCGGCGATTCGCAGCACGTACATCGTCAAGGCCGGATCGGCATTGATGATGTCGGACAGTTGCCCTGCGCTGGCGCTGTCCCCGCGCGCGAGGCGCGTGACCCGAATTGCGACCTCCGGCAGCAGCGGCAAGTCGATTTCATCGCGCGCCAAGCGCCGCTCGAGGAGGCCGTGAATGAAATCACAGTTCTCGGACTTTTCTAAAACGCAGGTCTTCGTACCGCTCATGTCCCTGCTATATCGGCAAACTTCATGTCCGCTTGAGCTAGAATCGCGCGCCCATGAGCGCCATTGTCCAGCCGATCCCGCACGCCTGCCACGCACCGGACCAAGAGCCGGCGGCCCGACTGCGCGAAATTCCCTATAACTACACCTCGCTCGCGGACCGAGAAATCGTCATCCGGCTGCTGGGCCGGGAGGCTTGGGACGTACTCGACGGGCTGCGCAGCGAGCGGCGCACGGGCCGCTCGGCGCGCATGCTCTACGAGGTGCTTGGTGACATCTGGGTCGTCGAACGCAATCCCTATCTGCAGGACGATCTGCTGGAGACGCCCAAGCGACGCCGCCTGCTGATCGAAGCACTGCAACATCGGCTGCGTGAAGTGGAGCGCCGCCGCGATCCCAAGGATGCGGTACGCGATGCCAAGGTGCTGCAGTTATTGCAGCGCGCGTACGATGCGGTGGCGCGATTCGAGCGGCACTTCGATGAGCTCTCCAGCATGCGTAAGCGCGCGCGCCGTCAGCTCTCCGGCCTGACGCGCGCCGACAATATTCGATTCGATGCCTTCGCGCGCGTATCCCACGTGACCGATGCGACCGATTGGCGCGTCGAATTGCCGTTCATGGTGCTGGTCCCGGATACCGAGAACGAGATTCCGGGACTGGTACGTGCCTGTATCGAACTCGGATTGACAATCATTCCGCGCGGCGGCGGTACCGGCTACACGGGAGGCGTGGTCGCGATGACGCCCTGGTCGGCGGTCATCAACACCGAGAAGCTCGAGATGTTGGGACCAGTCGAATCGATCGCGCTGCCCGGGGTTGCGGAGCGCACGACGAGCGTGTTTTCCGAGGCCGGCGTCGTCACCAAGCGGGTCGCCGAGGCCGCCGAAAGCGCCGGCTTCGTGTTTGCGGTCGATCCGACGTCGGCGGACTCCTGCTGCATCGGCGGAAACATCGCGATGAACGCCGGCGGCAAGAAGGCCGTGCTGTGGGGCACCGCCGTCGATAACCTCGCATGGTGGCGTATGGTGGACCCGCAAGGCGATTGGCTCGAAGTCACGCGCCTCGATCACAACCGCGGCAAAATTCACGACGTTTCGTGCGCGCGTTTCGAGCTGGTCTGGAAGGACGGTCGCGAGCGCCCCGACAAGGCGCGCGAGCTGCGGCGCGAGCGCCTGGATATCGCGGGCGGCGTGTTTCGCAAGGCCGGCCTCGGCAAGGACGTCACGGATAAATTTCTGGGCGGTCTGCCCGGCGTGCAAAAGGAGGGGTGCGACGGCTTGATCACGTCGGCCCGCTGGATATTGCACCGCATGCCGAAGTATACCCGTACGGTCTGCCTGGAATTCTTCGGCCAAGCGCGCGACGCGATACCGAGCATCGTCGAAATCAAGCGATTTCTCGACTCCACGGGCGAGACCAGCGGCGCGATTCTCGCGGGCCTAGAGCATTTGGACGAGCGTTACCTTCGCGCGATCGGCTACAGCACGAAATCGAAGCGCGGCGCCTTGCCGAAGATGATATTGCTCGGCGACATCGTCGGCGAGGAAGAGGCACGCGTCGCCGCAGCCGCGTCGGAGGTGGTTCGCCTCGCCAACGCGCGTATGGGCGAGGGATTCGTCGCGGTCAGCAGCGATGCGCGCAAGAAGTTCTGGCTGGATCGCGCCAATACCGCGGCGATCGCCAAACATACGAACGCGTTCAAGATCAACGAAGACGTCGTCATTCCGCTCGAGCGGCTCGGTGCCTACACGGACGCCATCGAGCGCATCAACATCGAGCTGTCGATCGCAAACAAGATCGAACTGCTCGACGAGCTGCATGGCTTTTTCAGTGAATTGGGCCGCACCGGCGCCGCCGATACGCTGGGCGAACGCGCCGCCGAAGCCCTCGAGCTCCTCGATCGCGTGCGCAGCCGCTGGCGAGAGCATCTCGAGCGCATCGATACGCCCCTGTTCGCACGCCTCCAGGACCGCAGTATCCGCATCAGTTGGAAAACGGAAGTGCGGGCCGAACTCGGCCGCATCTTCATGGGCGCGGAGTTCGCATACTTGCTCGCGAGCTGCGATGCGACGCACAAGCGCATACTCCACGGACGCCTATTCGTCGCGCTGCACATGCATGCGGGCGACGGCAACGTGCACACCAATATCCCGGTCAATTCCGACAATTATGCGATGCTGCAGAAGGCCAATCTGGCGGTGGCCCGCATCATGCGCATCGCGCGCGAGCTCGGCGGCGTCGTCTCGGGCGAACATGGCATCGGCATCACCAAGCTCGAGTATTTGACCGACGCGGAGCTCGCCGGATTTCGCGACTACAAAATGCGCGTCGATCCGCAGCAGAGATTCAACAAGCACAAGCTCATGCCGGGAGGCGATTTGTCGCGCGCCTACACGCCGAGCTTCGGCCTGTTGGGTCATGAGTCGCTGATCATGCAGCAGTCGGACATCAACACGATTTCCGACGCGATCAAGGACTGCCTGCGCTGCGGAAAATGCAAGCCGGTATGTGCGACGCATGTGCCGCGTGCGAACCTGCTGTATTCACCGCGCAATAAAATCCTCGCGACCTCGCTGCTGATCGAGGCGTTCCTCTACGAGGAACAGACGCGCCGCGGCGTGTCGATCAAGCATTGGGACGAGCTCAGCGATGTCGCCGACCATTGCACCGTGTGCCATAAATGCCTTGCGCCCTGCCCCGTAGATATCGATTTCGGCAACGTGTCGATGGCGATGCGCGATTTGCTGCGGCGCATGGGCAAGAAACGGTTCAACGCGGGCGCGGCGGCGGCGCTGTTTTTCTTGAACGCCACGAACCCCGAGACCATCAAAGCGACGCGCAAGCTAATGATCGGCTGGGGCTACAAGGCGCAACGCGTCGCGAACTGCGCCCTGCGCGGCCTTGCGAGCGCACAGACGCGGCACCCCCCGGCGACGACCGGCAACGCGCCGATCCGCGAACAGGTCATCCATTTCGTCAATAAGCGCATGCCGGGCGGTTTGCCGAAGCGCACCGCACGCGCGCTGCTCGATATCGAGGACCGCAACTACCTGCCGATCATCCGCGACCCGGTCGCGACCAGCAGCGAATCCGAAGCGGTGTTCTATTTCCCGGGCTGCGGCTCGGAGCGGCTGTTCTCGCAGGTCGGTCTCGCCACGCAGGCGATGCTGTGGCACATCGGCGTACAGACCGTGTTGCCGCCCGGCTATCTCTGCTGCGGCTATCCGCAGCGCGCCGCCGGGGAATTCGCCAAGGGCGAAAAGATCATCACCGACAACCGCGTATTGTTTCACCGTGTCGCCAACACGCTCAATTACCTCGACATCAAGACCGTCGTGGTCAGCTGCGGCACCTGTCTCGACCAGCTTCAGGGCTATGAATTCGACGAGATCTTCCCGGGCTGCCGAATCATGGATATCCATGAATATCTGATGGAAAAGGGCGTGCGGCTCGATGTCGTGACCGGCGTGCGTTATCTGTATCACGATCCCTGCCACTCGCCGATGAAGAAACACGAGCCCTTGACCGTCGTGAACTCGCTGATCAATGAGCAGCGCAACGGCCGCATCGGCAAGAGCGATCGCTGCTGCGGGGAGTCTGGCACGCTCGCGCTGGCGCGTCCCGACGTATCGACGCAGGTTCGCTTCAGCAAGCAGGAGGCGCTGCGCGGCGATGTCGATCGGATTCGCGCGAGCGGCCACGCCGGCGAGATCAAGATCCTGACCTCCTGTCCGTCTTGCCTGCAGGGATTGAAGCGCTTCAATGACGACACGGAACTCGACGCAGACTACATCGTGGTCGAACTCGCCAAGAAGCTACTCGGGGAGAATTGGCTCGTGCAGTACGTTGAGCGCGCCAATGCCGGCGGGATCGAGCGCGTTCTCGTCTGACGGCGCAGCCGGCCGCGGACGGCGCCCGGGGCGCGCGAGCGCCGGCTCAAGCCGGCGCCTTCTCGATTCGGCCGGCGCGCGCCATCCATAAGCTGACGCCGACGATGATGAGCGTCACGGCGCTGATCGTGAGCGTCGCCAGCACGTTGATTTCCGGACTCACGCCGAGCCGCACCTTCGAGAAAACCACCATCGGCAGCGTGCTGCTGCCCGGCCCGGAGGTGAAACTCGAAATGACCAAATCGTCCCAGGAGAGCGTGAATGCCAGCAGCCAACCGGAGAGGATCGCGGGAAAGATGATCGGCATCGTGATCACGAAGAACACCTTCAGAGGTCTCGCGCCCAAGTCCATGGCCGCCTCCTCGAGTGCCGTATCGAAGGTCGCGAGCCGCGACTGCACGACCACGGTCACGTAGGCCATCGAAAAAGTCATGTGGCTCAACGTCATCGTCGTGATGCCGCGCCCCGCCGGCCAGCCGATCAGCTGCTCCATCGCGACGAACAGCAACAACAGCGAGAGACCCGTGATGACTTCAGGCATCACCAGCGGCGCCGTCGCCATCGCGTTGAGGGTGAATCGGCCGCGGAAATTCGTGAACCGCGACAGCGCGAAGCCGGTGAGGGTCCCGAGTATGACCGACCCCGATGCGTTGATCACCGCGACCTTCAGGGAAATCCACGCGGCGTCGAGGATCTCCTCGTTTTTGAGCAGCGAGTAATACCACTTGAGCGTCGGCGAGTTCGCCGAATCCCAAACCGTCACGAGCTTGGACGCGTTGAAGGAAAATACCACCATCGACAGAATCGGAATGTAGAGAAACGCGTAGCCGAACGCGAGGCAGGAAATGATGAAGATGGAGCGGCGTTGATTCATCGCGCGCCCGCGGATTCGCGCGCTTGGATGCTTTGGTACCACATCATGAACGGCACCAATAGAATCAGCAGCAAGATCGCCACCGCACTCGCGACCGGCCAGGCGCGATTCGAGAAAAATTCATCCCAGAGTATGCGCCCGATCATGAGCGCGTTCGGGCCGCCGAGCAGCGCCGGGATCACGAATTCGCCGACGGCCGGTATGAACACCAACATGGATCCGGCGAGAATGCCGTTGCGGGACAGCGGCAGCGTGATCTTGTAAAAAGCCTGCCATGGCCTGCAGCCGAGGTCCTCGGCCGCCTCCAGCAGCGTCCAGTCCATTTTCTCGAGGTTGGCATACAGCGGCAGTATCAAGAACGGCAAATAGGAATAGACGATGCCGACGTACATCGCGAACGGCGTATAGAGCATCGTCAGCGGTTCGTGGATGAGGCCCAGGGAGATCAGCACGTTGTTGATGACGCCGTTGGCCTTGAGCAAGCCGATCCACGCATAGACGCGCAGCAGCAGCGAGGTCCAGAACGGCAGGATCACGAGCAGCAACAGGAAATTGCGCGTCGAGGACTTGGCGCGCGCGATGCCGTACGCCATCGGATAGCCGACGACCAAGCACAACAGCGTCGAAATAAAAGCGACCTTGATCGAGTTCAAGAACGCATTGATATAGAGCCTGTCGGTGAAAAGAAACGAGTAGTTGTTGAAATTGAGCTTGACCGCCAAGACGTTTTTTTCGGTCCACTGCAATAGCGGCGTGTACGGCGGGATCGCGAGGTCGACGTCGGCAAACGAAATCTTGAGCACGATGACGAAGGGCGCGACGAAGAAGAGCATCAGCCATAGGTACGGCAAGAAGACGACCATGCCGCGACCGCTCAAACCAAAGCGCTCAGAGAGGGGGATGCGCCTCATCGGATCAACGGGTGACGACCACGGGACTGGTCGCATCCCACGAAAGATAGACCTGCTGGTCCCAGGTGATCGCCTCGGCATGACGCGACGTATTCGGCTGCGTGACGCGCACGACCTTCCCGGTGGGCAGCTTGACCAGATAAATCGACAGGTCGCCGAGGTAGGCGATGTCCTGGACGGCGCCGCGCGCGACGTTATCCGTCCCTTGCGGCGCCGCCGTCGACATGAATACCTTCTCCGGCCGCACCGCGGCCCAGACGGTGGCTTCCGGCGCGGCGCTGATGCCGTGACTGACGTAAATCGTGCCGCCCAGTTCGGGGCACGCGATTCGGACGTGTTCCGGCTCGTCTTCGACGAGCTTGCCTTCGAAAATGTTGACCGAACCGATGAAATCGGCGACGAACTTCGAACTGGGGAACTCGTAGATCTCCGACGGCGTGCCGGCCTGAACGATCTCGCCTTGATTCATGACGCCGATACGGCTGGCGAGCGTCATCGCCTCCTCTTGATCGTGCGTGACCACGACGAAAGTCACGCCGAGCTGGTCTTGCAAACTGATCAGCTCGAATTGAGTATGCTCGCGCAGCTTCTTGTCCAGTGCCGCCAATGGCTCGTCGAGCAGCAGCAGCTTCGGCCGCTTGACGAGCGAGCGCGCGAGCGCGACCCGTTGGCGCTGTCCGCCCGACAGTTGATGCGGTTTGCGCTTGCCGAACGCGCCGAGCTTGACGAGATCGAGCATGGTGGCGACCCGCTCCTTGATTTCCGCCTTGGGAACCCGGTCCTGTTTGAGGCCGAACGCCACGTTTTGCTCGACATTCATGTGCGGAAACAGTGCGTAGGACTGGAACATCATGTTGACGGGCCGCTCATAGGGCGGCACGCCGGTCATGTCCTCGCCGTCGATGAATATGCGCCCGGAGCTCGGTGTCTCGAAGCCCCCCAGCATGCGCAGCAGCGTGGTCTTTCCGCAGCCGGATGCGCCCAGCAAACAGAAGATTTCGCCTTTGTAGACTTTCAGGCTGACGTCGTCGACCGCCTTGAAATCGCCGAAGGATTTTGTGACGTGATCGATGTGCAGGTACGCAGGCGCGTTCGGATCCGTCCAGGGCGTCGCCTTTGCGGCGGGCACTGCCTTGAGCGCAGAGTCTGCGGGCGTCGCCATCGCCTACTGGCCCGTTTTAAATTTTTGCCAGACGCGGGTAATCGCGCGGGTTTGATCGGCCGAATCCGCGAGCTGCACCGATAGTCGCTGGCGCTGTTCCGCCGTCGGATAAATCGCCGGGTCGGCCTTGACGTCCGCGAGCACGAGAGGCTCGGCCGCGGCGTTCGCATTGGCGTAGCGCTTGAAATTGGAGATATCGGCCGTGACTTGCGGAGTCATGATGTAGTTGATGAACGCGTAGGCGCTGTCGGCATCGGGCGCGTCCTTCGGAACCGCGAGCATATCGAACCACAAAATCGTGCCTTCCTTGGGGATCGCGTATTTGATGTCGATGCCTTTGTTGGCATCGCGTGCGCGGTCGCGCGCCTGCATGACGTCGCCGTTGTAGCCGACGGCGATGCACAGATCGCCGTTCGCGAGCGCCTCGATGTACTCCGAGGAGTTGATATTGCGGATAAAAGGGCGAATTTTCGCAAGCACGGCTTCCGCTTGGACCAAGTCCTTGGGGTCCTGCGAATTAGGGTCCTTGCCGAGATAATTGAACACCGCTCGCATCATTTCGGCGGGCGAATCGAGCACGCTGATTCCGCATTTGGCCACTTTGGAGGCGATCGCGGGATCGAAGACCAGGCGCCAACTATCGAGCGGCGCATCCGGCATCAGCGCCTTGACCATCTTCTCGTTGTAGCCGATCCCGTTGGTGCCCCAGAGGTAGATGACGCCGTGCGCGTTGTCGGGATCGTGCTGCGCGACCTTCGCCATGAGCTGCGGATCCATGTTCTTCAGGTTCGGCAACTTCGATTTGTCGAGCGGCAGATAGACGCCGGCTTTGATCTGGCGCTCGAAGTACGACGCGGTCGGCACCACCACGTCGTAGCCGCTGCTGCCCGCGAGCAGTTTGGTCTCGAGCGTTTCGTTGCTGTCGTAATAGGCGGCGTGCACCTTGATGCCGGTTTGCTTCTCGAATTCGGAGAGCGTGTTCGGCGCGAGGTAATCGGACCAGATATACAGGTTGAGCGCCTTCGGCCTTGCGGCGGGCGCGGGCGGGGCCGCCGTCTGGGTTCCCGCCGTATGATCGCCGCAGGCGTTCAGCAGCAACCAGGAACCGAGTACCACTAACCCTGACCGAAAAACGCTCGACATCAAACCCATCCCCCTATCCGCTCAGCATTTCTGGAAGACGTGTAGTTATATATCAGCCGGCGTCCCGGGGACAGAGCAAATCTCATTTAGCTGCGGGGTACCCAATTGGTCGCGGGGCGCCGAGGCGCCGGGTGCCTCAGACGTTGAGCAGCAGGTGCTCGCGCTCCCAGGAGCTGATGACCTGCGCAAAGGTTTCGTATTCGGCGTCCTTGACGGCCGTGTAGGCGAGCACGAATCGATCACCGAACAAGTCGACGAGCGGCTTGGACTCGCGCAACAAGCGCAGTGCCTCGGCCAAGGTCCGCGGCAGCGCAATCGCCAGGTCGTAGGCACTGCCGGAGATCGGTTCGGACGGCTTCAGACCCTCGATCATGCCCAGGTAGCCGCAGGCCAGCGACGCCGCGATTGCGAGATAGGGATTCGCATCCGCGCCGCCCACGCGGTTCTCCACGCGCCTCGCCTCGGGATCCGACAAGGGCACGCGCAATCCCGCCGTGCGGTTGTCGTAGCCCCAGTGCACGTTGATCGGCGCCGCCGAGTAGCGGCTGATCCGACGATAGCTGTTGACGTTGGGCGCGAACAGCGACATGGCGGCCGGCAGGTACTTCTGCAAACCCGCGATATGACCGAAAAACAGGGTCGAGGGCGACCCATCGGGATTGCTGAATATGTTCTTGCGCGTCTTGGCGTCGACGATGCTCTGGTGCAAATGCATCGCGCTGCCCGGTTCCTTGGCCATCGGCTTGGCCATGAAGGTCGCATACATTTTATGGCGCAGCGCCGCTTCTCGCGCCGTGCGCTTGAACAGGAACGCCTGGTCGGCGAGGCTCATCGGATAACCGTGCAGCAGGTTGATTTCCATCTGCGCGGCACCGGCCTCGTGAATCAGCGTATCGATTTCGATGTCCTGAGCCTCGCAAAACGAATACATGTCGTCGAACAAGGGATCGAACTCGTTGACCGCCGCGATGCTGTAAGCCTGCCTGCCGATCTCCGGACGGCCGGAGCGCCCAACCGGCGGTTTCAGCGGATAGTCCGAGTCGATGTTGGGCTCCACCAGAAAAAATTCCAGTTCCGGCGCCACGACCGGCTCCCAGCCATGCGCCTCATAGAGATCCAGCACCCGGCGCAACACATAGCGCGGCGCCATCGTGACCGGCCTGCCGTCGCCGTAGAAGCAATCGTGAATGACCTGCGCCGTGGGTTCGGCGGCCCAGGGGACCACTCGCACGGTCTTCGGATCGGCCTTCAGCACGATGTCGATATCCGACGGATTCATCGCGCTTTGATCGTCCGGATAATCCCCGGTGACCGTCTGCAGGAAAATCGCTTCGGGCAGGCGCATGCCCTCTTCCTCGGCGAATTTCTCCGCGGGCATGAGCTTGCCGCGCGCGACACCCGCCATGTCCGGGATGATCGCTTCGACTTCCGAGATCCCGTGTTCTCTCAAGAACTGCTGAATCGTGCTGGCCATGTGTCACCTATCGCTGGCGCGCTGCCTGCAGGCCTCGCCAAACGCGGCGAACAGGGCGCGAGAAAATGGATTCTGGGAAAATTGCCACTCGGGGTGCCATTGCAGCCCGAGCGCGAAACTCGTGGCACGAGCGACGCTGAAGGCCTCGACCAGGCCGTCCGGCGCGCGCGCCTCGACGACCAAATCGGCGCCCAGTCGTTGCGCTCCTTGCCAATGCAAGGAATTGACCTGCAAACGCTCGCAAGCCGCGATTTTGGCGAGCAGGCCTCCGGGCTCCAATCGAACTTCGTGAGCGGGTCCGTATTGCTCGTCGAGGCTCAAGGTCTCGTCGTCGCGGTGGTCGAGGTGGCCCGGCACCTCGTGCACCCGCTGCCAAAGCGTGCCGCCGTAGGCGACATTCATTTCCTGGAAACCGCGGCAGATCGCGAGCACCGGCAAGCCGGCGGCGACTGCGCGCGGAATCAACGGAAGCGTCGTAGCATCCCTATTTGGGTCATGTAAGGTACCCGGCTCGCTGGCTGGGCCTCCGTAGTGGTGAGGTTCGACATTCGATTCGCTCCCGGTGAACAGCAATCCATCGCAGACCTCCAACAATGCGCCGAGGTCGAGCTCCGGTCCGATTGCCGGTACGAGTACCGGTATGGCAGCCGCACCGAGAGCGACGGCTGCAACGTATTTCTCGCCAACCACATGGAAATAATGCTTCCCAGTCAGGCGGCGATCGGCTGGAATTCCGATGAGCGGCTTTCGAGACATGTTTAATATATTAAACGCCTAGAGAGGTAACTAGGCTTTCGTATCGAGGCCATTACACCACAAGCCGGGGATCGCGTCCTGACAATGGCGCGGAAATCGCCTTAGATTTAGGCATTTCCATGACTTAGCCGCGATTATTGCTGTGCAACAATATTGCGCCGGAGGCAAAAAAACCGGTAGGCTCACAGGCCTCAAATCCTGTCAATAGCCATAACATCTTAAACACTCGAACCGCCGCGAGTTGTCAAGTGCGCCTATCGGATCCGCCCGCCGCCTCGTATTACGCCGATTCCGTTGCGGCCTCGTGCCCCGAGTTCCCGCCTCCGGCGCGCCCAGCCTTGCGCGGTGAATTGCGCGCCGACGTTGCCGTGGTCGGGGGCGGGATCGCCGGTTGCTCGGCGGCGTTGCATCTGGCGAAGCGAGGATTCAGCGTCGTCGTGCTCGAAGCGCGCAATGTCGGCTACGGGGCTTCGGGACGCAGCGGCGGCCAGACGATCTTTGGGCTTGCCGCGAGTCAGCAAGCGCTGATCGCGCAGGTGGGGAAAGACGATGCGCGGCATCTGTTCGACCTTTCCGTCGAAGGCCTGGATCTGCTTCAATCGCTGATTCGCGATTACGGAATCGAGTGCGACTACCGCCCCAACCACTTGCACGTCGCGGTAAAGCCGCGCCAGGTGCGGGAACTCGAGGAATGGGCGCAGGAGCTGAAGACCCAATATGCGTATGGCAGCGTCTTACTGCTGGATCGGCAGCAACTGCGCGCACACGTCGCGAGCGATCGGTATTTTGGCGGCCTGCTCGATACCCGCTCCGGCCATCTGAATCCGCTCAAATACACGCTCGGCTTGGCGCGCGCGGCCGAGTCCCTCGGGGTTCGCATTTTTGAGAATACGCAGGTGCTGCGCTACACGGACGGTCCGGTGATCCAGGTCCACGGCGCTCAAGGAGTCGTGCGCTGCACGCATCTGGTGTTTTGCGGAGGCGCGTATCTCGGTGCCCTCGTCCCGGCGCTCTCGAGACGCATACTCGGCGTCGGCACCTATATCATGGCGACGCAACCCTTATCAGCGCAGCGCGCGCAGGCGCTGCTGCCCAGCAATGCCGCCGTTGCCGACATCAACTGGGTCTTGGATTACTTTCGGCTGTCCGCCGACCACCGGCTGCTGTTCGGCGGTCGGGTCAGTTACAGCGCGCTCGAACCGCGGCATCTCGCCGAATCGATGCGCAAACGGCTGCTCCGCGTATTCCCAAGTCTGACCGACGTCGAGGTCGACCGCGCCTGGGGCGGCTATCTCGACATCACGATGAGCCGCGCGCCCAACTTCGGACGGTTGGCGAACAATGTATTTTATCTGCAGGGCTTCTCGGGACACGGCATGGTGCTCACGGGACTCGGCGGCAAACTCGTTGCCGAAGCCGTCGCCGGTACCGCCGAGCGCTTCGACGTGTTTGCGCGAATCCCGCATCGCGACTTTCCCGGCGGCCCGATCCTGCGCCGCCCTTCGCTCGTGGTCGCGATGCTGTATTACCGCTTGCGCGATTTGCTGTAGCGCGCCCTTCCGGCGTCTCATCGAGCCTCGATCAGATAACAGTGATGGATGCGGGCGTTGCGTTCGAAATCCTTCGGTATCGTTTTCCGGGTCATGTCCTCGATACGCAACTCCGGCAGCGCGGCGAGATCCAACTTGAAGCGCGTGAAATTCGTCGAGAACACCAGGCGCCCGCTCTCGCGCAGCAGACTCATCGAGCGGCGGATCATGCCGACGTGATCGCGCTGCACGTCGAGCACGCCGTCCATGCGTTTGGAATTGGAAAAAGTCGGCGGATCGAGAAAAATCAGGTCGAAGCGCTTGCCGCCTTGCGCCTGCTCGTCGAGCCACTGCAGGCAGTCGGCTCGGTACAGCGCGTGGCGCGTCGAGTCGAATCCGTTGAGCACGAGATTATCGTGCGCCCAGTCGATATAGGTGTTGGACAAATCGACGCTCGCGCTGCTTTTTGCGCCGCCCGCGGCCGCATACACGGTCGCGCTTCCCGTATAGCAGAACAAATTCAAGAAATCCTTGTCCTTGGACCAGTCGCGCAGCGTGCCGCGCACGATTCGATGGTCGAGGAACAAGCCCGTATCCAGATAGTCGCGAAAATTCACCCAAAACTTGAGCCCGCCTTCGTGCACGACGTAGCGCTCGTTGGTCATCGCGCGCTTCTCGTATTGCTCGCTGCCTTTCTGCGGCTTGCGCATGCGGGTGTGGATTTGCGGCAGCGGAATCGCCAGGACGTCGGGCAACACGGCGAGCACCTCGCGGCGGCGCTCCCGGGCGCTCTCCTGGTTGACGGTCTTCGGCGCAGCGTACTCTTGCACGAACACGTGACGGGGTTCGCGTCCATAGATATCGATCGCGAACGCATACTCCGGCATGTCGGCGTCGTAGGCCCGGTAACAATCGATGCCTTCGCGCACCGCCCACGGCTCCAGCTTGGCGAGATTCTTGGTCAGGCGGTTCGCGAACATTTGCGCACCCGGCCGCCCCGCCCACTCGGCGCGGACCACGTGCGGCGCCTTTTGCTCGCTGGCCGCATCGATCTCGAAACGCAGCAGCCGGCATTCGATCGTGCCGTTGAATACGCGGTGGCTGCGCTTCGCGTAGATCCCGAGATATCGCGCCAACGGCGGATTGCCGGTCAGTATCGCGGCCTTCCAGCCCTTGAACCGCTCGCGCAGCAGCGCGCCGAGCTGCGTGTAGAGGTCGGGTAGACCCGTTTCGGCGCCGATGCGCTCGCCGTAGGGCGGATTGGCGACGACGAGGCCCGCCGTGCCGGCCGGACGCTCCGCGTCAGCGAGCTTGCGCTTCTCGACGTGGATCCAATCGGCGACGCCGGCCGCCTCGGCGTTGGCAAGGCTCATGCGCACGGCGTCCGCGTCGATGTCGGTTCCGAAGATACAGCGGCGCACGGCGCGCGCCGCGCGCCGCGACCGCGCCTCCTCGCACAGACTCTCCCACAGCGCGGCATCGTGACCGCGCCAGCCGCTGAAGCCAAAATAACTGCGCTCGAGCCCCGGCGCCGCCTGCGCGGCGATCAGCGCGCCTTCCGTCAGGAACGTTCCGGAACCGCATAGGGGATCGACGAGCGAGCCACCGAGTTCGAAGACCGCCGGCCAGCCGGCCCGCAGCAGCACGGCGGCAGCGACGTTTTCCTTCAGGGGCGCCCGTCCGCCTTCCGTGCGGTATCCGCGTCGGTGCAAACTCTCGCCCGAAAAGTCGATCGAAAGCAGCGCCTCGGGCCCTTCCACATGCAAATGCAGCAGCACGTCGGGCCGCTCGGGGGCGATGTTGGGCCGTTCGCCGGTGGACTCGCGCAAATTGTCGCAGACCGCATCCTTGAGCAACTGCGCGCCGTAGAGCGTGTGGCGAATCGATTCGTTGCCGCCGCTGCAATCGCAGGCGAGCGTGGCGCCCGGCAACAAGTGGTCGCGCCAGTCGATGCGCTTGACTCCCGCGTATATGGCCTCCGAACTCGCGGCATCGATTGATCCCAAGCTCAGCAGTACGCGCGTCGCGGTGCGGGACCAGAGACAGGCGCGATAGCCGACCGCGAGGGTTCCCTGAAACTTCACATCGTTGCTGCGCTCGCGGATGCCGCTCGCACCGTATTGCAACAGCTCTTCGGCCAATACCGATGCCGCCCCGATCGGCGCCGTCGCGATCCAATAGCGAACATTGTCGCTCACGCGCAGCGGATCGCGGCGCGCAGATCCAGCCAGTCGAGCTTTTGCTTACCGGCAAAATGGCGCACCAATATCCGATAGACGTCGGCGTCGAACGGGCGGTGAAGATCGGCGGCGCACAAGTCGGCGAGATCCTCATCGCTGCGCGCGGTGCCGAGATAGGCCCAGTCCTCACAGACGTGCAGATCGGCGCCGCCGCCGTCATCGCGCTCCCGCAGCGCGACGCGGCCCGGAAACGGCCAGGCCTTGAGCTTCAGGGCCGACAGCGCCAATTGCAAACGCATGCCATGCAGCGCGAGCGGCTCCTTGCCGACGCAAGCGCCGCGGCATTTGCCGAGTTGATACGCGAAGCACGAGCCGGCGCTCTGTTCCAACCCCAAAACCTTCAAGCATAGCCGCTGGGAACGGGCGATGTCGGTGAGCGCCTTGAGTGCGTCCTTGCGCGAGCGGAATAGCCCGAAGCAGTCGGTGAGGTCGGCCGCGCCAAGCGCATCCACGGTCGCGAGTCGCGCGCAGGCGTTCGGCTCGAGGCTCACGCGGATCGTCACGGCTTGCGGATCGCTCTTCAGCCGGCGATTGTGCAGGGGCCGCTGCGTCTTGATCCATTCGGCCTCGCGCAGCAGCGCGCCGAGCTCTCCGGCGGTCTCGACCCAATCGACGCGGCGCACCTGACGCGCGAGTCTTTGCTCCTTGGAATCATCATGTTCACCGGCAAAATGCGCGAGAACCCGCGTCCGCAGCGAAACGCTCTTGCCGATGTAGAGCAGCGCGTCGTCGGCGCCGAACAAGCGATAGACGCCCGGCCCCTCCGGCAATTCGTCGGCGAGCTCCGGGGGCAAATATGCCGGCAGCGCGTTCGCTCCGAGCAGCGCCTGAACGGCCGCGGCGAGGCGCGCTTCGGGCAGATCGGCGCGCAGCTTGCGCCAGAAATCCCATAGCACGCGCGCGTCTCCCAGAGCCCGGTGGCGCGCGGCGCATTGGAGTCCATGGCGCTGCATGACGGCGTCGAGATTGTGGCGCAACTGATCCGGAAACAAGCGCCTCGACAGCTTGACGGTACAGAGCACTTTGGCCGAAAAATGCGTCTCTACGCGGCGAAACTCGCTGCGCAGAAACGAATAATCGAAGCGCGCGTTGTGAGCTACGAACACCGCACCATCGAGCTTGGCGCGCACGATCGGCGCCAATTCGGCGAATCGCGGCGCGTCGGCAACCATCTCGTTGCTGATGCCCGTGAATGCTTCGATCGAACTCGGAATGCGGCACTCGGGATTCACCAGCGAACTCCACTGCTCGACGAGTTCGCCGCGCTCCACGCGCACGATGCCGACTTCGGTGATTCGGTGCCAGGCCGCGTTGCCGCCGGTTGTCTCTAAATCGACGAACACCAAATCCCGGGGCAGGGCGCAGTCCTCAGCCGCGTCCATCGAGCGACAGAATCGGATAATAGAGGTCGGGACGCCGATCGCGATAGACGCCCCATGCTTGGCGATAGCGGCGCACCTCGTCGAGATCGAAACTCGCCGTCAGTACGGTTTCGCTGACGCGATCGGCCTCGGCGATTATCTCCCCGGTAGGAGATGCGATGAACGAAGAGCCGTAAAAACTCATCGTATATTTCTCGCCCTGCTCGCTGCCGATCCGATTGGAAGCCACCACCGGCACGATGTTCGCCGCGGCGTGCCCCTGCATCGTACGTTGCCAATGAGCGCTGGAATCCAGTTGCGGATCATTCGGTTCCGAACCGATGGCCGTCGGATACAGCAGAATCTCGGCGCCCATCAACGCCATCGAGCGGGCCGCCTCGGGAAACCACTGATCCCAACAGATCGCGACGCCGAGCCGCGCGTAACGGGTGTCGAATACCTTGAAGCCGGTATCGCCCGGCGAGAAATAGAATTTCTCATGATAGCCGGGTCCCTCGGGAATATGGGATTTCCGATAGCTGCCGAGCAGCGCGCCGTCGGCGTCCACGACCACCACGGAATTGAAGAACGCATTGCCGGCCTGTTCGAACACGCTGACCGGCAGAACCACGCCGAGCTCGCGCGCGAGTCCGCGAAAATGCTCGACCGCCGGATGCCCGTCGAGCGGCTTCGCCAAATCAAAATGGCGCGACTGATGATCCTTGCAAAAATAAGGCGTCTCGAACAACTCCTGGATCAGCACGACATTCGCACCGCGGGCCGCGGCGTCACGGATCAGTTTTTCGGCGCGCGCGACGTTGGCGTCGCGATCCCAACTGCAAGCCATTTGGGTGGCTGCTACCGTTATGAGTTTCATGAAAAGCTATGCTACCTCAAGCTGCGGCCCAAACGCGTCTGCGCTCAAAACGTCGGCGGCGAGCTGGCGCTGACGATTTCGCATTCCTCGCGTCCCGGATTGCGAAATCGGTGCGGCAAGGAAGTGCGGAAATAATAGGCGTCTCCCGCGCCCAGGATGCGCGCCTCGCCGCCGACGGTCAGTTCGATCCTGCCGCGCACGATGACGCCGCCCTCCTCTCCCATGTGCGTGAGCATTTCCTCGCCGGTATCGGCTCCCGGCGCGTATTTTTCGTGCAGCACGGCCATGCTGCGCGAACTCAAGTGACTGCCCACCAAGCGCAGCTGCACGCTCCCGCTACCGATGTCGGCGAGTTCTTCCTTGCGAAAGAACACTTGTGGTTTACCGGCGAGATCGAGCGTAAAGAAATCCGCCAGGGCCATCGGTACGCCATCGAGCACTTTCTTGAGCGAGCTGACCGAGGGGCTCACGCGGTTCTGCTCGATCAATGAAATCAGACCGTTGGTGACGCCGGCGCGCTTTGCGAGTTCGCGCTGCGAGAGGCCGTACATCTGCCGCACGGCTTTCAAATGGGCACCGACGTCGAGGCTCATGGTCCTGAATCGTGGTTGGGGGTGTTGAGTATATTAAACGCCTTGGCGTGAATTTCGCCCCGAATTGAGGTAATTGTCAATTTTCTTTATCATTGCGCCGCTCAACCCAGGTCGTTTTGCTGCCTCTTCCCGCTGTCTCGCTCGAGGGTCCTGCCAATGAATGCCAAGTTGTCTCCCGGTCTTTCCGGTCATGGATTGGATGCGTTCTGGATGCCGTTCACGGCAAATCGTCAATTCAAGGCCAATCCGCGGCTATTGGCGCGCGCCGAGGGGATGCGCTACTGGACCGTCGATGGTCGCGAGGTCCTCGATGGGGTCTCCGGACTCTGGTGCGTCAACGCCGGCCATGGACGCCGCGAGATCGCCGAGGCGGTTGCCCGGCAACTGTCCACGATGGACTACGCCCCGGCGTTTCAAGTCGGCCATCCGATCGCGTTCGAACTGGCGAACCGCCTCGGCGAAATCGCGCCGCCGGGCCTCGACCGGGTGTTCTTCACGAACTCGGGCTCCGAGTCCGTCGATACGGCGCTCAAGATTGCGATCGCTTACCAGCGCGCGCGAGGCCAGGGCACCAAGACTCGCTTGATCGGCCGGGAAAAGGGCTACCACGGCGTCGGCTTCGGCGGCACGTCGGTCGGCGGTATGGTCAACAACCGCAAGGCCTTCGGCTCTTCCATGTTGCCGGGCGTGGATCATTTGTCGCATACGCTCGACCACGAACACAACGCCTATTCGCGCGGTCTGCCGAAGTGGGGCATGCATCTCGCCAATGAACTGGAGCGCCTCGTTGCGCTGCATGACGCCTCCACGATCGCGGCGGTCATAGTCGAGCCGATCTCCGGATCCGCGGGCGTGATCCTGCCGCCGGTCGGCTATTTGAAGCGTCTGCGGGAAATTTGCGACAAGCATGACATTCTGCTGATTTTCGACGAGGTGATCACGGGCTTCGGACGCGTGGGCAAGGCATTTGCGTCGCAAGTCTTCGACGTGACGCCGGATCTGATGACGACCGCCAAAGGCATCACGAACGGCTCCGTGCCGATGGGTGCGGTGTTTGCGCATCGGAAGATTTACGAGGGTCTCATGCAGGGACCGGAAAATGCCGTCGAACTGTTTCACGGCTACACCTACTCGGCGCACCCGGTCGCCTGCGCCGCGGCGCTGGCGACGCTCGACATTTACGCGAAGGAGAACCTGCTGACGCGCGCGAGCACGCTCGCGCCGCAGTGGGAAAACGCGATGCATTCCTTGAAGGGATTGCCGCACATCATCGACATCCGCAATTTCGGACTCATGGGCGCCGTCGATTTGGAGCCGCGCGCGGGCAAGCCCGGGGCGCGCGCCTTCGACGTGTTCGTGAAATGCTTCGAGCGGGGCGTCATGGTGCGACAGACCGCCGATACGATCGCGCTATCGCCGCCCCTGATCGTCGAGCCCGCGCAGACCGATCGCATCGTCGAGATCCTAGCAGAGGTCGTTCGCGAGACCGCCTGACGGCGCGGACTTAGGGCTTCGGCTCGAAGATCGCATACCATTTTTTCGACGGCTCCGTGACCTCCCACGTGCCCTCGAACCCGGCGGGCACGACGAAGGCGTCGCCCGCCCGCACGTCGTAACGGGCGCCGGATGCCGATTCGATGCGCATCCGGCCTTCGATGATGACGCAAAACTCGTGCTCGGTGTAGCGCACGCGCCATTTGCCCGCGGTGCTGGTCCAAATACCGCAGAAAAATTGCTGGCTGGTGTCGGCATACTGATTCGCAACGCGTGCGCGCGGGATGCCGGCGAGTATGCGATCGGGCGCCGGATTCGAGGACTCGCCCAACAAGAGCCGGTCGAGCATCACAATCTGCGGTTGTCGGTTCATCGTCTATCGTAGGCATGGCGTCGCCGCGGAAACAAGTGCGGCCCGGAGGACTGCGCTCCGGGCCGCAAACCGACGGCAACCGTTCAATTGGGCGAGCCGGTGCCGGTACCGGCCGCGGGTGCGGCTACACTCGCGGCGTCGGCTTCGGTGCCGTTCTTCGCTTCGTCCCGGGCAACCTCCATGCCTTCGGCGCGCAGCGTCAGACGCACTCGGCGCTCGAGCGCATAGCCGTCCGGGTCATCGGCGACGCTCAGCGATTTACCGTAGGCGTTGAGCTCGAGCGCCTCTTCGCTGACCCCCGCGGCGAGCAGCAAGTCGCGCACCGCGCTGGCTCGTGCCTCGGAGAGTTTCAGGTTCGCAGTGACGCCGCCGCGCGGGTCCGCATACCCGTCGACGCGAATCTTCAGTTCCGGAGATTTCCGCATAGCCTGTGCCAGCACCTGAATCTGGCGAGCAATGTCGGGCGTGACCTCGGCACTGCCGGTGCGGAACAGCACGTCGCCTTGCAAACCGTCGAGCGCTTCCGCCGGATCGTTCTTGGCCAACTGTGCGGCCTTGATCGAAGTCGACAGTTGCTCGACCTGGACCGTCAACGAGCGGTTCATGTCCGCAAGCTGGGTCTTCTCGATTTGCAGCGAGGCCTCGCGGCTCTCCAAGGAACTCTTTTCGGCTTGCAGCGACGCGGCCATGGCCTCGGCTTTCTTGGCCTCGCCGGCGCGATGCACGCGATTGCCGAGCCAGGTCCCAAGTCCGGCGCCGACGACCGCGCCGACAGGCCCCGCAGCGAGCGCCCCGACGACCCCGCCGGCCACGAAGCCGATCGGCTCCTGCGGCGGCGCGACCTTCTTCGCGTCGCCCGCACTCGATTCGCCGGCGTAGGACGGCACCGCACAGGCAAGACCACCGACGCACAGCAACCCGACCGTCCATACCATTTGAGACAACGACTTGTTCATGACAGCTCCTCACCTATTTTGGCTTGATCCTCAGGCGATACGCCCGCATCGCCTTAGGGAGCCATTTCAGTCGGGAAAGCAGGCCTTGCGCCGTACGGATTCGGGCAAATGCGGGCGATGTGCCGATCAAATCCCGCAACGCGGGCGCACGCCTCGCTAGGTTTTCAAGGAAAACGGCGTGAAGTTGGTATTGATGTCGTAGTAGTCCTCGTGTTCGGCGCGCTTCAGGAAGCCGACGACCCGGTAAGTCAGCGGGGCGGCGAGGAATTCCCAGGCGCACTTGAGCACATATTGAGTGAACATAATCGTCCACAGGTGCTCCAAGCTCACGCGGCCGTAGAACGCGAGGGAATAAAACAGCGCCGAATCGACGAATTCCCCGCAGACCGTGGAACCGACCAAGCGCGTCCAAAGCCACCGGCCATGCGTCCAAATCTTCATTTTGGCCAGCACATAGCTATTGATGAACGTGCCGGATAGAAACGCGATCGTCGATGCGATCACAATCCGGGGCGTATTTCCGAAGATCGCCTCGAGCGCGGGCTGAGTCTTGCGGCCGTCCACCGACGGCGGCAAGTGAACGATCACCGCCGACATGACCGTAGCGAACGCCAACGCGCCGAATCCCGCCCAAACCACGCGTCGGTCGCGGGCGTAACCGTAAACTTCGGTCAAAATGTCGCCAAAAATGTAGGAAATTGGGAAGAACAACACGCCAGCGAGGAACGTGAGGTCGCCAAATAGCGGCAGGTGAATCGTGGTTTCCTTGGCGGGTCCGATCAAATTGGAGCAAAGCAGGATGCAAACATAGGCCGCCATCACAAAATCGTAATAGCGGAATTGGCGGCGGACGTGTGTCACAGTCATGTTTTTCGGTCTAACTGAATGATTGCGGAGCTTGGCGATGATATGTCATAGAACCCAAGCTCCGCGTGGCCATGATTCATCCGCTGAAGCCATCGCGGCCGGTGCGGCGCTTTTGGCGAAGAGCATCACATCGCGGCCCCGCTGCGTGCGGTATGAAGATAGCCTGATAGCTGAATCATGGGCCTATGGAACAGGGTAAGCACCTCTCGTCGACCGAAACACCGCTTGTCGATTATGTCGGCGTATGTCAGAAAATTCGCGCCGCGATCGATCCGGTGCGCGCCCATGCCGTTTCGCTGCACGATGCCGAAGGCGACATGCTGTGGCTTACCGAAAGCTCGATGGGGCCGGACGAGCACAATGCGGTTCAACAGGCGCTCGAGACCTTTGCAAACGGCGACGGCTCGGGTGTAGTCGCCTACGATCTCGGCGACGCACGGTCCGCCGTGCTTTTCAAGGTGACCAACTCGAAGCGTGCCATGGTGGGCGCGGCGATGGTGGTCATCGAAAGCCGCGCCATCAAGCAAGGTCCAAGCGGGCCGAAGCAGTTGATGTCGCAGAAATTGTTGCGCACGCTCGCGGAGTTCGCGGTCATGCTGCCGCGCACCTCTCCGAACGTTCCCGTACCGCCGCCGGCGTCCGCACGATCGCTGGGTACGACGCCCGGACTGAAGTTCTCGCAGGCACCGCCGCCGCCCAAACCCGTGCCGATCCCGGTCGCAGCAAAGTCAACACGCGCTCCGGCGCTGCAGCTCGAACCGACGCCGCCGCGCCATGTGCCGACACCCGCCAAAGCACGACCGCTGGCACCGCCGGCCGAGCCGGTCCCCGCGCATGTGCCGCAACGCTCCGAGCGGGAACCGGTAACTCCTGAGGTCGACCGCCTGCACGCGGCGCTGCGGCGCAGCCCGATCGCGCTCGCCGTACAGCGATTGATCCCCCTGACGAGGGGCAGCAAGCTCAAACGCTACGAGGTCTTGTTGCGATCCTCGGCCAATTCGGCGCCGAACGAGGCTCCGCAGGCGATGCTGAAAGCAGCCGTCGAACATGGATTGGGCTCCATGATCGACCGGCGCGTCGTTACAGAATTGATCGGATGGCTCGTACACCATCCGAATGTTTGGCAAGACAACGGCAGCATGTTTTCCGTCAACCTCACGAAGACTGCGCTCCACGACGAGCACTTCATGAAATTCGTCGGGCTGTGCCTGGACAAGGCATCGCTGCCGCAGGGGACGATCGGTTTCGAGGTGGACGTGGCCACGGCCGTAAAATGCAGTGACCGTATCGCCGAAGTGTCCGCCGGGCTGCTGCAAATGAATTGCCCGCTCGTGTTGGACGACTTCAGCATGCGTACCGAGTGCTTCAGTCTTCTGCGTCTGCCGGGCGTGAAGTACATCAAGATGGCCCCGTCGATCACGGGCAACATGCGCACCGACAAAGTATCGCAAGCGGCCGTCACCGCCTTGGTGCAAATGGCGCGCGTCCTGGGTTTGCATACGGTCGCGAAACGCACGGAATCGGCGGCCGAACAGGAATGGCTCACGGCCCTCGGCGTGGATTTCATCCAATCGAACGCCATGTCGCCGCCGATCACGATCGAGTCGTTGGCGAAGCTACCCAACCCCCGCCGAGCGCCTTGACCAAATAGGCCGCGGTCGCGATTCGCACGCCGGCGGCGCTTGGATCGATTGACGCGCGGATCATCGCCCAGCGGACGCGGCGATGCCTAGCCTGCCCGGACTAGGCGACCAATACGGCGAATAAACCCCCGGCATACTTGCCGAGGCCGATCTCGAAATCGATCCGGCCCTTCGCTGCGGCGACGATTGCCGCCGCGGCGGCCGGCAGCTTGCTTGCGGGACAGACCGTATCGAGGCGCAGATGAGGGGTGTTTTCACGCAGCACGAGGCGCGTGCAAATATTCATGACTTCGCGCAGGTTGGCGAGCATCACGTCGGTGAGCTGCTGCGTCCTCGCGGCATCCTTGGCGACGTTGGGCGGCAGCATCGACAGCGCAGCGCCGCTGTTTGCGGCGAAAGCGATGTCGCATGCGCAGAGCGCCGCCGGCGCGCCGTTATCGGTCACGTAAATCGCGAAATACGTGCTCGATTTGGGGGTAAGGTCGAGTTTGGCACCCGGTTTTACGGCCAGGCCATCGAACAGCATGCCCATGAGGTCCCGGACCTGACTGATGTCCGGCAAGGGATAGCTTGTGCCGGCAACCGCGGCGTTCATTTGATGAAGGGTCCTAAGGTTTCTTTGAAGGATTCCGGCGTGAACGGCTTTGAGATCAAGAAGCTGGCGCCCGCGCCGGTCGCCCGTTGGCGCATGTCGGGTGTGGCTTCGGTGGTTACGAAGCCGAATCTCACCTTGATGCCGTCCTTCGTCAAACTCTCGAGCAATTCGATGCCGGTCATGTTCGGCATGTTCCAATCCGAGAGCACGAGATCCGGGGGCGTCGCCTTGATCGCGGCCAAAGCTTTGGCGCCATCCTCGGCTTCGGTAAATTCGTGGCCGTCAAAGCCGGCTTGGCGCATGGTTTTTCTGACGATCATGCGCATCGCGGTCGAGTCATCTACGATCAGGATTTTCAAAACCTTTCTCCGCTAAAAAACTGCATGAAGAAAAACTGGAGTGTTTTAAATATATCCGCAAAATCAAGCCTTGGCTGTTCGACGCGTCACATCCATCTCATCAGACAGCGCCAATATGCGATTCGGGATTTCCCCTAACGGCAACACATCCTGCGCCGCACCTACAGCGACCGCCTCGCCGGGCATACCCCAAACCATGCTCGTCGCCTCGTCCTGTGCGATCGTGGGGCAGCCCGCGTCGCGCATTTCCTTGAGCCCCAATGCGCCGTCCTTGCCCATTCCGGTCAGGATGAGGCCTATCGCATTGCGTCCGGCCTGTTGCGCAACCGAGCGGAACAAGACATCCACGGAAGGCTTGTGACGATTCACCGGCGGACCGTCCTCGAGCCTGCACGCATAGCGCGCGCCGTCACGCACGACCAACAGGTGCATGTCCCCGGGTGCGACGTAGGCGTGCCCGCGCAGAATCTGCTGTCCATCCTCGGCTTCGCAAACCGTCATTTGGCAAAGATTGTTCAGACGGCGTGCGAATGCGCCGCTGAATAATTTCGGGATGTGCTGCGTGATCACCACGCCGGGCATGTCGTGCGGCATCTTGACCAACACGTCCTTGATCGCCTCGGTGCCGCCGGTCGATGCACCGATTGCCACGATGCGTTCCGTGGTCCGCAGTTGGCGCAACGGGGCTTGTTTGGCGAGCACGGCATCGGCGCTGATCGACGCCGGCACCTCGCGAGTGTAGACCCGCGTACGGGCCGCCATTTTGACCTTTGCGATCAATTCATCTTTGTAGTCGGAAAGCGTCGCCGCAAGATCTATTTTCGGCTTCGGCAAGTAATCGACGGCGCCGATCGCAAGTGCATCGAGGGTGACCTCCGCCCCATGTTCCGTCAACGATGAGACCATGATCACGGGCATTGGCCGCAAGCGCATCAAATTGCGCAAGAAAGTCAGGCCGTCCATGCGCGGCATTTCCACGTCCAGGGTCAGCACATCCGGGTTCAGCTGCTTGATCTTCTCGCGTGCGATGAAGGCGTCTCCGGCGGATCCGAGCACTTCCATCGACGGATCGCTCGACAAGATATCCGTGAGGATGCGGCGAACCAGCGCCGAATCGTCGACGATCAGCACCTTGATGCGCCGGCTCGATTGCGCTTCCTTTCCAGCCGGAGCGATAGGTGTCATTGGTATTCTCGCGGCCCGCTAATTGAAGAGTTCGACGTCGTCGTTCGCCGGCTTTCGGGCCAGGTTTTGCAGGTATTGCTTCTCGCGGTTCGCAATCGCATCGGCATCCAGCGCTTGTAGCCGCTTGACCATCACGCGGCCGGTTTTCGGAAAATAGACCACGCGCCGCGGGTAAATTTCGCCCACGTCCTCGGCGGCAATCCTGAAACCCTCCAGGTTCAAGAATCCGCGTGCGAAGGCGATGTTCTTTGCGCCCACGTCGGTCATCGCCGGCAATATCTTGCCGCCGCCAAAGATCTTGACCTCGAGGCGCTCGCGCTTCGCGCCGAGCTTCATCAGTTCGTTGATCAGGCTCTCCATCGCATAGGAGCCATAGCGCGTCGACAAGCCGTCCGCGCCGTCCATCCAGCTGTTCGCGCCGACCGATTTGTCCTCCGGCAACATGAAATGATTCATGCCGCCGCAGCACAGCACGGTGTCGCGAATGCAGGCGGAAATACAGGAACCCAGCACGGTCGTGATCGTTTCATCGTGGGTCGTGACGAAATACTCGCCCGGCAGGATCTTTGCGGTCCACGCATTGCTGGTCGTGTCCCAATACCGCTGCACGTGCTCGAAACCCTTTAGTGCCGGCAATTTCGGCGCTTTCGCCTGATTCTTCAGGAACTCACTCACGCTTCGCTCCGCCGGTAGACCGTCTTGCCGATCAGCGTGTAATCGCTCGACACGTTGAAGAGATTTTCGGAATGACCCAGAAACAGCAGATCGTCGTAGCGCTGCAATTTGGCCATGCGCGAGAACAGCTCGCGCTGGGTGTTCTTGTCGAAATAGATGACGACATTTCGGCAGAAGATGATGTCCAATGGCCCGGACATCGGAAATTCATGCGTCAGGTTGATTTGCCTGAACGTGATGAGATTCTTGATTTCCGGCAGCGCTTCGTAGGACGTTGAGTTTTCGTCTCGCCGCTCGCGGAAGAAGCGGCTGAGCCGCTGCGGATTGATGCCCTTCGCGCGATCCTGCTTGTACAGCCCGCGCTGTCCCACCGCCAATATGTTGGTATCCAGGTCGGTCGCGAGAATCTTGATGTCCCATTTATTCAAGTCCTTGACCGTCTCGCAAATGGTCATGGCAATCGAATACGGCTCTTCGCCGGACGAGCAGGCCGAGGACCAGATGCGGATTCTGCGCGAATTGCGCGGATCATTGATGCGCGAGGCAAGAAACTCGTCGCGCAGATAATCGAAGTGGTGCGATTCGCGGAAAAACGAGGTGAGATTCGTGGTCAGCGCATTGCAGAATTCGATCAGCTCCGATGCGTCTTTTGCCTCCAGCAGGCGGCGATAATCCGCGAAGCTCGTCAACCCGAGCGCACGCAGCCGTCGCGAGACGCGGCCATAGACCAGCTCTCGCTTGGTCTCGGCCAAACTGATGCCGGTCATCTCCTTGACGAGATCGCGCAACGCGCGAAAATCCGCGTCGCTGAATTCATATTCGCGGTCGGATTTCTGGCCGATGGCGGCGGCGGCGCGGTCCTGATTCATGCTGCTGCGCGCGTGTGCGTCACGCGGCTCCGGCCAGCGCCTGCGATACTCCCAAAGACGAATCGCGTCCGATCAGCGCATCGACGTCGAGCAGGATCACCATGCGGTCGGCGACGGTCGCGAGAGACTCGATGAAATCGGCATTCATCTTGCCGCCCATATTCGGCGTTTCCTTTATGTCCTCGCCGCGGATGTCGACGACGTCCGATACGCTGTCGACCACGAGGCCGAACTCGCTCAAGCCTTTCGCGGTCTTGATCGACAGCACGATGATCACCGTAAGGGGAGTAAACTCCGCGCTCGCAAGACCGAACCGCACCCGCAAATCGATGATGGGCACGATCGAGCCGCGCAAACTGAGCACTCCCAGCACATGGGGCGGCGTTTGCGGAATCCGGTTGACCACGGACCAGCCCCGGATCTCCTGGACCCGTAATATGTCAACCCCGTAGGTTTCCTCGTTGAGCGAGAAGGTCAGTACCTGACGCGCCGCGGCGCCGACTTTTTCCGGTTTGTTTTTCGATGAAATCTCTGACATAGGCCTTGCTTCAGTGGAACCGGCTCATTCGCATCGGTATCGAGATGTATCGGCTGGTTTTATCCCATTCTTTAGAATGGTTCCGACACCTCAGAACAATTCCACGCTCGAATTGTCGTGGACCGGCGCAGCAGCAGCCCCGCGCTGCTCGATCGGGGTCGCATGCGCCAGGCGGTGCCATTCCAGATGGTAGGTTCGCTCGACGTTTTGAAGTAACTGCAGCCACTCTTCGGAGGAGCGCTCGCCCTGATAACACAGCAACTTCTGCAGGTGGTTGAGTCCGACGCGAATGTGTCCGACCCGCTGTGCGAGACGGTCGTGATATTGCAGCGCGACGACGGCCGCTCCGATGGATTCGTCGATCTGCGCGCACTCGCGCCGCAAAATCGACGACTGGGGCTCCGGACAGGCCACGCGCTCGATGTTGCCGCGCGCTTCCACCAGATCATGGAATGAGTCCCCAACGGCGGTGCATTCCCGATCCGCTTCTTGCAAGGATTCGGCGAGCTGCGCGCTGAATATTTCGAGAAGGCGGCCGAACTCGTCGATCACCCCCCGCACCGTCGCTTCCTTACGCGCAGCTTCCTTTGAAGCTACCGCATTATCGGGCGTCATGACTTGATGCCATGGTCAACGCTCCTTGCAAGCCCAACGCCGCCAATGCGTTCGACAGCGCCGCGGATTCCCCGCGAAATTCGACGCTGACGCCGTGCTGGGGCTCGACCTTATTGAGAGCGAGCAGCAATTGGACGCCTGCGGTATCGATGCTCGCGATGGTGCTGACGTCGACCGTAACCGGCAACGCGCGCGCGAGCATTTCGACGAGGTCTCGGCGTACCTCTTCGATGTTCTGAATCTCGAGATTCGGCTCCAGATAGAGCACCGGATCGATCAAATCGACCTTCGGGGCCTCGGGAACCGGTCCGGAAGTTTGCTTTTTTGACATGGCTTATGCCGCCGCCTTGGCCGCATCGCTGACGCTGGCAACCACGAGTCCGTCGACGTCGAGGAGGATCAGCATCTTGCCGTCTTGACAGGCCAGACCTCGGACGAACACCTTTTCGATCGAACCGAGGGCGTCGGGTGGCGGCAGGATGTGTTCCGCCGCGATGTTGTAGACATCGGATACGGCATCGACGACCATTCCGACCGTGCGCTCGCCTCGGTCTCCGGGCACGTGCACGACGATGATGACGGTGGTGGCATCATGCGGAACCCGTTCGAGCCCGAACCGAATTCTGAGGTCGATGACCGGTACGATCGAGCCCCGCAGGTTGATGACGCCGAGAACGTGGGGTGGCGAATACGGCACTCTGGTCACGGTATCCCATCCCTTGATCTCCTGAACTTTCTTGATGTCGACGCCGTATTCCTCACGGCCCAGGATAAAGCTCAGGTATTGTTCCTTCGCGGAATCGGCGCTCTCCTTGGTCGCGTCTGCGGCGCTCGTATTTACGGTCATCGACGCCTCCATGCTCTTTATGCCGCCAACTCGACGCGTCCCGACTGACGCTCGAGAAAATTCGTGATCAGTCCGGGGACGTCGAGGATCAACGCGACGGTGCCGTCGCCGTGGATGGTGGCGCCCGCGAGTCCGGGCACTTGTTTGAAATTCGTTTCCAAGCTCTTGATGACCACTTGTTGCTGAGCCAACAGTTCGTCGACCAGAATGGAAGCGCGCCGGCCATCGGCCTCGACCACGACGAGCAAGCCCTTGGCGATATCGCGGCTGTCCGGTTCAATGTCGAACAGATCGTGGAGCCTGATGATCGGCAGATAGCTGTCGCGATGATTGAACAGTTCCGCCCGGCCCGCAACACTGCTCAAGCGCTCTCGGGTCGGCTGCACGGTCTCGATGATGGACACCAGCGACGCGACGTAGATCTCTTTGCCGACACGCAAGACCTGGCCCTCCAAAATGGCCAAGGTCAGGGGCAGGCGGATTCTGATCGTGCTGCCGAGTCCTTCGGTGCTGAATATTTGTACATGGCCGCCGAGATCGTTGATGTTGCGCCTGACGACGTCCATGCCGACTCCGCGGCCGGACACGTCGCTGACCTTGTCGGCCGTCGAAAATCCGGCGACGAAAATCAAATTGTAGATTTGCTCGTCGGTCAAGATCTCGTCTTCCTGGATCAGGCCCCGCTCGCGCGCCTTTGCGAGAATCCGCGCTTTATTGAGGCCTGCGCCGTCATCCTTGACCTCGACGATGATGCTGCCGCCCTCGTGGAAGGCATTGAGCTCCAGTGTCCCGGTCTCGCTCTTGCCGGCGGCGAGTCGCTGTTCGGGCATCTCCATGCCGTGGTCGAGCGCGTTGCGCACCAAGTGAACGAGTGGGTCGCCGATTTTCTCCAATACGGTCTTGTCGAGCTCGGTGTTCTCTCCACAGAGCTTGAGTTCCACTTTCTTGCCGAGTTTGCGCGACAGGTCGTGCACCAGGCGCGGAAATCGGTTGAAGGAGAATCCGATCGGCAACATGCGGATCTGCATCACACTTTCCTGCAGCTCGCGGGTATTGCGGGAAAGTTGTATGAGGCCGCGTCGCATCGCTTCGAGATCAGCGGGGTCGTATTTCTCCGAAAATCTACCGAGCATTGATTGTGTGATGACGAGTTCGCCGACCAGATTGATGAGCGCATCGACCTTCTCGGTCGCAACGCGGATCGAACCGGCGTCGCCGGCGGCTTTGAGGGCCGCTGCCGGTGCGGCCGGCGGTACAGCCGCCGCCGCGGCCGCCACTGCCGTGACCTCGGCCGTCGCGGGCTTCCGGGACGGCGCGGCCGGGGCGGGATTACCTCTGGGCTCTTGAATCTCTCCAATCGCGCCGCCCAGATACAGCGGCTCGTAGATGATCGTGGACACGGCTTCGACCCAATCGAATACCTCGATGATGCGTGCGTGCTCGACATGTCCGCGCAGCACGAGCGTCCACGACAGATAGCAAAGCGTCGGGTCCATGGCCTCGAGCGACGGCAGCGCCTTGACGTGGGGTATAACCTCGAGCGGCCCCAAGGTCGCGAGTTCGTGAAATATTCGCAGCGGGTCGTTGCAAGTCTTGAACAGCGTCGGTTCGGGCGTAAATGTGATGCGCCAGCCCTCGATGCTGCCCGGCGCGATGATGATCGGTACGACTGCTGCCGGTTTTGAACGGACGGCCGCGGCACCGGGGGCAGCCGCGTCTGCGCCGGCGGCCGGATTCGCGCCGGGGGCTGGTCCTGCGCCCGCGGTCGTTTCGGCGCCGGAGACGGCGGCAGTGGCGGCGGCCGCGCCGCCCTTTTGCGCCAGGATGCGCGCGAGTTCGCCGCTCAATGCATCGGCACCGACCGTCACGATCGGCTGTTTGGCTTGGGCCGATTGAGTCATTTCACGAATCACGTCGACGGACTGCAGCAGCACTTGCACGGCATCCGGCGTAACCGCACGCATGCCGTTGCGCATTTCGTCGAGCAGAGTCTCGACCGAGTGCGTGAACTGCGAGATCTCGAGGAAGCCGAAGGTTCCCGCCCCGCCTTTGATCGAGTGAGCGGCGCGGAAGATCGTATTGATGGTTTCGCGGTCCGCATGCGAATCGAGCGTGAGCAAGCCCGATTCCATCGCATCCAGACCTTCAAAGCTTTCCTCGAAGAAAACCTTGACGATCTCTTCCATTTCTAAATCGAGCGACATCGGCTCACAACACCTTAGCTATCGTCGCAAGCAACTTCTCGGGATTGAACGGCTTGACGAGCCAGCCCGTGGCCCCCGCCTGTTTGCCCTCCATCTTTTTGTCTTGACCCGCCTCGGTCGTCAGCACCAGCATCGGCACAAATTTGTAGTCATTCAATTGTCGCAACTCACGCACCAGCGTAATTCCGTCCATGCGCGGCATGTTGACGTCAGTGAGCACCAAATTGACGGCGTTGGAGCGCGCATATTCGAGCGCCTCCACACCATCCACGGCCTCTACGACGATATATCCAGCATGTTTCAGGGTAAAACTCACCATCTGGCGCATGGATGCGGAATCGTCGACTGCAAGAATGGTCGCTGCCATAGTGATCCTAAGTGTCCTTTGAATTCAGTCGTCAGGCGATACCATGAGCAGCCGCTAGCCCCGGCGTCACCCAGTCTCGGCAGGAATCATGCGAAGTCTCTGACGCGTTTGCGCCATGTTTCTTGCCATGACCGAGAATATCGGCGATCCGCTCACAAGGTTTAGCGGGCGATGCACAAATTACTGTGAACAGATCGAATGATTTGATCCTATGTAAAGGCGGCGAATTTGGCTTCGCGACGCGCCTTGCGACGTACGCGCACGTCAGTGGCGGGACCCGATTACGACGACATTGCGCAGACAGGACTTGCAAATCGTTGAAAACACCGCAAACTAGTGCGGGTCTGCACTGAGACACCGGAACCGGGCTGAGTGTTTTGTTAGTCCCATGAGGTTCGGTTCCGGTTCCCTTGCTCGCCGTTCAGGGCACACCCTTCAGATACTTGTCGAACCACTCGACCGCGCGCCGGATCGCGTCGATCCGATTTTCGCGCGCCCTCAAACCATGGCCTTCGTTCGGATAGTAGTGCGCGTCGACGGTCTGCTCGTCCTTCTTGAGAATCTCCACGATCTGTGTCGCCTCTTCCTTGGGCACGCGCAGATCGTCATCGCCCTGCCGCACCAGCAGCGGCGCTTTGACCGAGTGAATACAGGTGAAGGGCTTTTCTCGTATTGCCCTACATGAAGGTCTTGATCTTCATTTAGCGTTTACTCGAGCGCCCCCGTTCCCGGCGGACGGCCCACGATTGCCGTGTATCGAGCCGCCCTTGTCGAAGTGCGCCGTCAACTGCAGATTGGGGGCAAGTCGAGCGGTGACGAGGCTCGGTTATTTGGACGGCACCAGAGAATCGAACGCGGGGCACGGATGCTCCGGCGCTCGCGTGTCGCAGACGGTCGTCTTGGCCAGGGCGTGCATCACGTCATCCACTTCTCGGTCTGATGGGACGGCTCGCCATGCTCGTTGAACCGAGTACAGTGCATCGTTGCCCTTAATCACCCGAAAGGCGGTGGTCTCAGGCTTGCCTGTGCTGGGGTTATTGGGGCATTTGAGCAGCAGCATGGACACGACGTAGCCATTAGCCTGTCCCGTGAAGATGCCTTTGGCGGCCGTTCCGGGGCAAGCGTCCATGTACCGCTTTCCGACGCCCTCCAGGAAGCGTGCTGCGTCGACCGTGGCGCCCCGATAAATTTGAACCGTAAGCATCTGCGTCCAATTTTCTACCGTCTCGGCGGCCGGCACCCACTCGGTCATCAAGCGGTTATCGCGATTGGATTGGAAGCCGATTTTGAAATCCTTGGGAGGCGAAAACAGCAAGTTTTCAGCGTCTATCAATGACTGCCCGAATGCAATGCTGCCGCTGAAGCCGATGAGCGTGATTACAGCTGACTTCATCATTTCTCGCATGCACTCAAGTCTACCGCGACCGATGAACGGCGGCGAAGTGCCGCCCAATCCGAGATAGAGGGACGGGGCACTGGCGACCCATGGGGTCGGTGTCAGCGCCATCCGCATCACTGGAAAGCAACGGAAATATCGGTGCACGGGTCGCCTCATTCTCATCGGTTGCGGGACTCGCCCTGCAATACTATGCTCCCCCGGCCCACCGGCGCGCTCTTGAAGTTCCTCCGGGCGACGAATGAGAAGAATGATAACGGTGTATTTGCGAGGGTCTGACACCAATATGAACCGATTCAACTACATCACACGCCTGTCAATGGCCTGCCTTGGACTGGGTTGGTCCGCTGCGGGCTATGCCGCTCAAGCCGCCAACATCGGCACAGCGCTCGATGCACTGAAATCCGTGCACTCATTGGTGGAGGTCGCGCTCTCTCCGGACGGCGGCACGGTGGTCTACGGCGACACGGTCAGCGGCAAGCGCGGCGATGCCGAGGTCGACGCATCGGCTCTGTGGATCGTCAATGCTCGAGACGGTTCGGGAGCACGGCGTCTCACCGCGTGTCCCGGCAAAATATGTGATGAGCACGCGGCCGCATGGTCACCGAATGGCAAGCAGATTGCCTTCGTTACCACCGATGAGTCCGATCAGCCGCAGATTGCGATTGCGACGCTGCCCAACCTGCACGTCGCGATCATCACCCGGGCTCACGGGCCGCTGGACACGCCGCGATGGTCGCCGGATGGCAGGCGGGTCGCGTTTCTGTATTCCGTGGACGCTCCGAAGACGCCCGGACCACTCAATCCGCTGACGCGCGATGCAGGCGTGCTGTCGGAGACCTTCTACGAGCAAAGGCTCGCCGTGGTCGGCGTCGAGGGCGGTGATATTTCCCTGCTGGGCCCGGCGAATCTCAACGTCTACGAGTACGACTGGTCACCTGACGGACAGCGATTTGCCATTACGGCCGCGCATGGCTCGGGTGATGACAACTGGTGGATTGCAGAGCTCGATGTCTGCGATGCGCGCTCTGGCGCCATCACGACACTGCTGACCCCCTCGATGCAAATGGCCTCGCCGAGATTCTCGGGCGATGGCACCCGGATCGCCTTCATCGGCGGCATTATGAGCGATGAGAGCATCACGGGCGGCGATATCTATGTGATTTCCGCCTCGGGCGGAGCGCCTGAGGATGTGACCCCCGGCCTCGCCGCGTCGGTGCATACCATCACCTGGAACGGCTCGCCGCGCGAAATCGTAGCCACCGAATTCGCCGCAGGCGAGGAAACCCTCGCGCGCGTCGATGTCGTCAATAAGACCCAGCGCGAGCTGTGGCGTGCACCGGAGATGATATGGGCCAACACGCTGCTCGATTGGGCGCCCGGCGACGCCGGCATATCGCTCTCGAGGAACGGCGCGGTGACCGCGGTCATCCGTCAGTCGTACAACGCGCCGCCGGAAGTGGAGACGGGCCCGCCTGGTCACTGGCATGCCATTACGCACGCCAATGCCGCGGTCAGGCCCATCACAGGCAAGGCGCGCAACATACATTGGAAGAGCGACGGGCTCGACGTGCAGGGCATGCTGATCGAGCCGCCGAAAGTCGAGCCGGGCAAGCGCTATGCGCTCATCGTGGAGGTCCATGGGGGCCCCGCCTATGCCCACTACCCGATCTTTCCGTCGCGGCCGGATCGCTTCGACGCGCTCGAGGCTAATCAGGGCTACTTCGTGCTCTGCCCCAACCCGCGCGGCAGCTACGGGCAGGGTGAGGCTTTCACGCGCGCCAACGTCAAAGACTTCGGCTACGGCGATATGCGGGATGTCCTCGCCGGTGTGGATGCCGTGCTCAAAGAGGCGCCGATCGATCCTGAGCAGATCGGTATAGAAGGTTGGAGCTACGGCGGCTACATGACGATGTGGGCGCTCACGCAGACCCACAGGTTCAAGGCCGCGGTAGCCGGGGCGGGGCTTTCAAACTGGCAGAGCTACTACGGCACCAACGACATCGACACCTGGATGCTGCCGTACTTCGGCGCCTCCGTGTACGACGACCCCGAGGTCTATGCGCGCAGCTCCCCGATGACCTTCATCAGGAAGGTGCGCACGCCAACCCTGATCGTCGGTGGCGATCGAGATGCCGAGGTGCCAATCTCGCAGTCGTACGAGTACTGGAACGCCCTGCGTCGCCTCGGCGTGGAAACCCAGTTCGTGGTCTATCCGGATGAAGGTCACTTCTTCTACCGGCATGAAGACCAGATCGACGTGGCGACGCGGCTTGTTGACTGGTTCAACACCCACCTTGCTCCAACTAAAGCAGACTAACGATTGGTGCGATTTTGGCAACCGCCGGACCTGCCTGAAGGTCGGCGTCCGGCACATTACACCCCCCTAGCGGTCCGTCGTGATCGTCTGCGAGTGGGCAGCCAGCCCTATGAGGCGAGCCGAAGCAATACCCGCCGCGCCTCGCGACAATGAATCTTCCACCGGACAGAAGCCAACGCGAGTCAGAATGTCCCGCTAAATTGGCCTATTTCGCCTGCGGCTGAACTGACTACCAACTATAGGGCAACCTATTTGGCTGCTGTCGCTTCCAACTCATGCGCCCGGGCCATCGCCTTGTCTGTCGCTGCCTTGACGCAGTCCGCTTGGGGCGGCGTCGCCTCCGGATATTGCTTGAAGATCTCCTTGCACGCTACCTTTGCAGCGTCATTGATGCGCCTTTCGAGTTCCACAGCGCCGTCGTGCGAGGCAAGATCCAAGCCCTTGGTGCTGACACCGTAGCTGACCGACATATCGACAATCGGGATGCGGACAGATTGGGGCGAGGCCATCGGCAACTATGGCGAATTCCGATTCTTTACGGGCTTACGACCGTCTGAGCAGATTACCCTGCTCGTAACCGATTACGACGCTCGCAGAGGCGTGCTGTCGGTCACCAAGGCTCCGCCGTCCTGCGGCGAGATGAAGACCGCACCAAGACGCTCGAGGACCGCGACGTCGAGCTTTGCCCGCGCGCGCTCGAGGTTCTACAGCGTCACCTGGCGCTTCGCGATGAATACATCGCGGCCGGAAAAATACGGCATGAGCACATTTTCTTCCTCGAAGACGGACGGCCGATCAGCGATCCGGAGATCACCCGCTGGCGCTCGAGCGAGACCATCAAGGCGCTTGGTATTCGCGGGCGCGGGCCCTATCACGCGCAACATTCGTCGGTGACCTGGCAGCTCATGCTAGGGAAGAATTTGCGCTGGGTCGCGAAGCAGCATGGGCACAGCGTCGAGGTCATGCTGCGCATGTATGCCGCATGGCTCGCCGGAGCGACTGAAACCGACATTCAGGCGATCAAGGAGGCGATCGCAAAAAGACCCGGCGTGCGCACCGCAAACTCCGACGCTGGTGCCGCGATTTCCGCTGTCAACGCACCGAAAAATCGCGTCGAATTGATTGTTATTCGTCCCCTGAAGTCCCCAGAATTTGGCAGTAGTTTGGCAGTAGGAAAAGGTCTCCGAGACTCAAGTCTCGGAAATGATTCGCAATTGAAGTGGCGGAGAGGGTGGGATTGTGAGCGGCTGATGCCGCTCATCCCTCGCTAGCGCTCGGGACCAGCGCGGCTGCGCCGCGATGTCCAACCCGGCGGACGCCGGGTTGTCGAACCCACGTAAGCGCCGATAGGGATCAGTAAGTTGCTGAAATCTTGAAGCTCGCCGTCCCCTGGAATCCCCTAGCCTCCCCGCTTTTGGCAATGGATTTTGCAGTAGGAAGGCGCTGCCAATGATCTCGGTATGCATTCTTGACATTCTGTACCTCCGACGGTACAGTGTACCTTACGAGGTTCGCTACTGATGTCGGATAGAACGAAGCGCAAGATTCTGCCCGCAATCTTCTATCGGACGACCGCAGGATCGGAACCTGTTCGCGATTGGCTAAAAAATCTGTCTCGCGACGATAAACGCATCGTCGGTCAGGACATTGCAACCGTAGAATTCGGTTGGCCGATTGGGATGCCCCACTGCCGCTCGCTCGCCCCGAGGCGTGGGTTGTGGGAAGTTCGAAGCTCGCTGACAGGCAACCGGATTGGCCGGGTCCTATTCTTCATCCACGGGGGACAGATGGTGCTGCTTCACGGATTCATCAAGAAGACGCAGCAAACGCCCGATCAGGAATTGGACCTTGCCGTGAAACGCAAGAAGGAGATCGAGAATGAGAGAAAAACGAAGGAATAGGCATTTGGGCTCCTCGTTCGATGCCTATCTCGTCGAGGAAGGACTCTATGAGGAAGCGACTTCCGTGGCCTGGAAGCGCGTGCTCTCCTGGCAGGTCTCCGAAGCGATGAAGAAGGAAGGCATCAGCAAGAGCGAAATGGCCAAGCGTATGAACACGAGCCGCAGTCAGCTCGAGCGCCTGCTCGACCCGGATAACCCCAACGTCCTCTTGGAGACGGTTCAGAAGGCGGCGGCGGCAGTCGGCAAGCGCATGACCATCAGCCTCGCGGATGCTCCCTCGCAGGGCTCCTGAACCGATCTGACGCGGCTAGTCTAGGCGGCTTTCAGGACCGAGCGCTGGGTCGAGACTGGGAGTTTTGCCGCGACGAAGCGTTGGCTGGGGTGCAGGTAGTCCTCCCCAGATTCGTCGATGATCCTGAGGTACCCGGTGCGCTCGGCTTTCGCGTCTGCCAATGCGACGTAAATTGTCAGTCGCTCGAGGTAGTCCCATAGCGTGAGGGTTGGGACAGGCCTGACCGCAATGGGTAGACTATCGACCGATGATGTAGTTCGTCGGGCTTCTGGATATGACTGAGGCGCGGGGTCGGCCGCACTGGGAACGAACAATGACATTGCACGTTAGGGCGCTGATCGGCGCCAGCGCATTGACGATTATCGTCGGTTGCTCCGGAACTACGGATGACGGGGTGAATCCGGCTGGCGCCCCGGCCCCTGTGCCCCCGCAGGCGGCGAACGTGGGGTATACCACCGTTACTTTTGGCCCCACGCTCGAACTTGGGACTAACATCTTTCCGTTCGACTTCTTCGGTAACACACCCGTTGCGACGCAGGTCACGCAATCCGCGCCCGGGGCGCCGATTCAAATCTTGGGCCCAAATGGCAACCTCTATGCCGCCGGGATTTGTACCGCGCGATTGTCGACGAATAGTGCAGGATTCACAGGCACCGTCTTTGGAGGCGGGTACTACATCGAGGCCGAACTGTCTTTTACGCCGGGCGCTGTCTCGCAAACCAGCCCCATGACCGGGATGCCCGGGTTTTGGGCCGAGGACATTGCGCACCTCACCAAATCCGCAGCGAGCGAGATTCCCGATCCGCCCGCACCTGATACGGGCTATTACCGCTTCGCGGAGGCGGATTACATGGAGTGGGATGGGCCGACATTGGGGCCGTCAAGCGATACGACGGATTCGACTTATCTCATGACTTTGCACGATTGGAACGGCACGGCGCCGGATTACGCGCAAATGGTAGGAGCGACGACGATCGCGAGCATTGGCACGGCGTCGTTCGGGACGATGAACAAGTACGGGGCGCTGTATGTACCGGCGACAGCGACAACGAAGGGCTATATGCAAGCGTATTTTAATGGTACCGCGGTGGGGAACCGCGTCGAGTGGGTCGAGTACAGTGCGACGGAGACACTACCGCCGACGTTGGGAACGACCGCGTTCAACATTTTTGATGTACGGCAGCTTGGGATCCTCTTTGGCACCGGCATAAATACCCCGATGACGGTCTCGTCCTTGACCGTATGGCAGGCGTCGGCCGCTAAAGATACGGTGATCTCGGTTGACTCCAATTGAAGCGGCTCGTTGCCCGCGTCCGCTTTACCGTCGATCACGACCGCCGCCGCCGCGGGCGCGCCAACTTGGACATCCGGATTCCGATTCCGCCTGTCGGCGGGCTTCGCAATTGGTCCATGGCATGACGGATATGAAGGATATGACGCATTGCTCTATTTCTTTCCTCTCACGCGCTATATGTGCAAATAAATAAGAGGAAGCGTCATATGCGTCATAAGCGTCATGGAACTTCACTGTCGCGACTCCCGTTCTCGGAATGCCAGGACGTTGTCCGCGCTCGATCGAAACTCTGCACCTTCGAGATATCGGTGGGTCATATCGCGTCCGACTGATAGGCCGTGGCGGTTGACGAGGCGCTGCACCAGATTCTTCTGCGTGAGGAGGCGCCCTACGCCTTGCTCGGTGGCCCATTCACGATAGTCGCTGTAGAGGAGGCTCGAGCCCACCTGCTTGCCGACGGCCTTCTGCATGCGCTCCTCGAAGCACCGGGCGGCCTGGTCGCAATTCAGTTGCCAATTACGCTGTTTTCTAATGGCGGAGAGGGTGGGATTCGAACCCACGTAAGCGCCGATAGAGATCAGTAAGTTACTGAAAACTTGAAGCTCACCGTCCCCTTGAATCCCCTCGCCTCCCCGCTTTTGGCAGTAGATTTGGCAGTAGGTCTGTTCTGCAGCCCCGCCCAATCGTTAGGCCGCGGCGATCTCAACGTAATCAACATGGCTCGACGGCGTGGGAATCGGGGTACCGTCCTCGCGCAACCCCTCCAAATGGAACTCAATAGCCTCGCGAATTGCCTGCTCCGTCGCTGCCAGTGTCTCGCCGGTGGCAATGCACCCCGGAAGGTCCGGCACATACGCGGAAAAATTGTCGCCTGCATTTTCGATCACTATCGCGTAGCGCATAAGAGGTGCCTATTTCTTTCAAACCCGACTGCTTGAAGATACTGTTCAACCGGAAGAAAAATCGTACTCCTGTCTCATCTTTGCTGGTTTTGCCATCGATGCTTTCACGCTAGGCCGCGCGAATGGTATGAACTTTAAGTGCCACTTTCAGACGGCTGCCTATCGCGCCGAAAATGGCTGCCAAGTTATCCATGCTCGGATTGCCCTTGGGCGAGAGCATGCGATGCAAGCTCTTACTGGGAGTTTCGGTCATTTTTGCAAGCTGCTCGAAACCCAGCGTTGCATTCACAAGGTCTCGAAGAATAACGCGCGCCGTTTCAGGTTCGTCACTTAGAAACAGAGTTGCAGCCTCGTCCAGGAGTGCTTTGGCGAATGCAGGATCTCGCTCGATCCGAGCCACCACAGTTTTCCTGAAATTACGAGTGAGCGCCATGTCAATTACCTTTTGCGTTTTTCCGCCTTATTGGCCGCGGCCTTCGGGCCTTTGCGGGACTTGTATTCCGTGTGCAAGGCGACGGCTCGATCTATATCCGCCTGTTGCCGGCGCTTCGTGCCACCACCGAATAACACGATGAGAGAGTTGCCGTCCTTCGCAAGGTAAATCCGATAGCCAGGTCCCCAGTCGATGACGTATTCACCAATCCCTGCAAACCATTTGACGTTGGAGGTATTACCAAGCTCCAGACGTAATGTGGCGGTCACGACCTTCGCGGCCGCCTGCGGGTCGAGGCTATCGAACCAGGTCTTGTAAGGGTTGGAGCCGTCCGGGCGAATGTATTCTTCGACCCGAATATTCATTGGATGATAGTAACGTAAATGTTACCATTTCGCAAGTACATGCATAAGGCTGCGATCTGGCGCTTTTAGACCCGTTGCCGCCAGTGGCGATTGTCCGCTATCGGGAAGCAGGTAAAAATACCCTCAAAAGCCAATAGCCAAATAGGACTAGTACGATTAGATAACTAGAACCTATCTCAAAATCGCGAAACATCTATCGTACTGATAAAATCGATGCGTGCTAGGCATAACCGACGCGCAGTGGGAACTGATCCGGAAGCATTTTCCGGAGGAGCATATTGCCGACGATCGTCCCGGGCGCAAGCCGATTCCAGCGCGCAAAATTCTCGACGCGGTGCTGTGGATTCTCAACACCGGTGCGCAATGGCACATGCTTCCTCAATCGTACCCGAACTACAAGACGGTGCATCGTCGGTTCCAGCAGTGGTGCGAAAACGAAGTGATTCGTGCGGCGCTCACGGATCTGGCGAATGTGCTTCGTGACGAAGGCTCTATCGATGAATCGGAATGCTACATCGACGCCACGTTTGCCTCTGCGAAGGGCGGCGGCGATGAGATTGGGCCGACAAAACGCGGAAAAGGCGTGAAAATCATGGCGATTGTAGATCGTCATGGCCTGCCGCTGGCGGTGACTACGCACGCCGCGAATCATCATGAAGTCACGCTCGTGCAGCTGACTTTTGATTTTTACATGATCGAAGCGAAGCCGGAAAACTTGGTCGGCGACAAGGCGTATGACAGCGACCCGCTCGACGCGGCTATGCGAGCGCAGGGCACGGAGATGATATCGCCGCACAAGTCGAACCGTACCAAGCTCAAGACGCAGGACGGTCGTCGACTGCGTCGATACCAGCGACGGTGGATCGTCGAACGCTTCTTTGCATGGCTTCAATGGCAACGACGGCTCCTGGTTCGCTGGGAATACTACCCGACCAATTTCCTCGGCTTCGTGCAGCTTGCATCCCTATGCATCCTGCTCAAACAATTTTGAGATAGGTTCTAAGCAGTACAAGTTTGATGTTCCTCTTCGAGCCTGGGATTAGCCCGAAAATTCGAAACTCCTCGGATTTCTCTACATGACCGCATTTTGGGCACTTCACCAAATCGAAGGAATCGATGTCCTTGCCGAGAGGGAATAATTCGGCGGGCCGCGTGAGCAGTGATTTCCACGAGATATCTCGCGGCCGATTGGTCGTGGCCTCAAAAATTGCTTTGCAGCTTGAGCACGTGTGCAAGTGCGGCCTCCAACTTCGATTGCGATTCTATTCCCGGTATCGACCCCAAGCTGCCCGTTGCAAACGTCCGCTCAAGAGTAGGACGCCTATTCCTCAAAATAGCCCTCACCGGTGGGAAAGTAGAAATCGTACTTGCTACTGAGACGTTTTAGGACAGGTTCAACGTCAGCGGCGAGTTGCAAAGCCTGAAGTGAATCAGCGCCGTAGGTATCGCCTAGGGTCTCGTCGGAGATTCCGTCGAATTCGACCGCACAGACTGCTGTACCGTCGGCGATTGAGAACGAAACTGCTGCGGGATCAACGGGTCTGGGAGCATAGACTCGAATCACCAACGGCTTGCGCTCGGATTTCCCTTTCTCGCTGAAAGTGAGATGCCGCTCGGCGATTGTAATTCCGTTCTCATTAATACCCGTCGCTGCGCCCTCAAACTCCTTCTTGAGCGCCATATAGTCTTGGAATCTTAAAGCGCGCATTTCTGCGTCGGTAAATGGGTTTTCTTGAACCTGCGCATCGGAACGGTATCGCTTGATTACTGGATCTGGAGCATCTGTTTCGACGACCTCTACACGCACAGTCGAACCAATGACCAGCTCACGCTCTTGCCATCGGAAATGCTGACAAATATCGGATTCGTCGGGCTGCGATAGCCCTCCGACTGAATACCTGGTTGAATCCTGTCTGGCGCTTTCAACCGGTGCACTCGCGTCACCACGTGACGCCGTGATGTGCATTGCGAGGAGTGACCAGTCTGCCACCCCCGCGATGTGAGCTAACTCGCCATCGATCTCGACCCTGAACGCAAGCATCCAGCCACCTCATGATGTTCGATTTAGCACTCAGCGTTGTTAGCCTACCGTAACGTACCGGTGACCGCTAAGCGGCAGCGATTTCAGTGCATCCACGGACCGGTTCTGGCCGATTTGAGCCCCTCAGGGGACCGCTAGGGAGCGCCCTGCTCCCAGGACTTAAGGTTCGCCAGTAGCACCCCCTTTCAGGCTATCGCGAAGCGTTTTACAGACGCGAAGCATTGCCTCCAGGTCGTTGCGCCCGGGACTGGTTACAACCTGGCCTAGGTTGGCCGCATGGGCGATCTGGTTCAAGTTGCGGCCGATGCTCCCAAGCTCACCGAGGGTGCGCTTGAGGGCCAATAGCTCCTCCGCCGGCAGCGGCGCAAGCGACCGCAGGTGGGCTCGCGTCAGCACCGATACGTATGTGGCCGGCGGCATGCCTCGGGCCGCCGCACGGTCCCGCAAGAGAATCTGATCATCGGGTCGCAGCCGGATCATCAATCGCGCAGTCTTGCGGCCTACACCGATTGGTGTCTGCGTGATTATTGGAGACAGGCCAGCCTTCAGCAGCACCAATTCAACGAGACGCCTGACAAAGGCCGACTCGCTGAGCTGCTGCTGATGAGCGAGCTCACGAAGTCGCGCCTTCGTTTCCGACGAGACTCGAGCCACAATGAATTGATCTGCATTCATGTGGCCCCATTGTTCAACAAGAGCAACCGGTTGCCTATCCTGCATTCAGCGGTTTTTTAAGCGAAACTCTAACGACGCCACTTTTCCAGGGAGTCTCGCGCCAATGCTCTTGAAGAGAGTTATCCAACGAGTCTCCTCTCCGCGCAACCATTCAAGGCTGTGAGGCATCCGACTGTTGCTTCGCGCGAGTTACGCTGAATTTTCCGCGAAACTCACACCAACTCTCTTGCTTTTCTCTGCGATAATCTGTTTTGCGTGATGACTTTGGCCCTGAACGACCGGAACCACACAAGGTCGTTTATGAATTTGGAAATTGTTCGACCCCGGTCCCCTGAGGCCCCTATCGTGGTAGCAACGGCGCGATATGTGCTCTTGCCGCTGGCGAATTTGCTCACCGGATACTCCGTCAAGGCCATGGAGCGTAAGATCGAGCGCGGTGATTGGCAGGAGGGAAAAGTCTGGAAACGCGCGCCTGATGGCCATATCGTGATCGACGTTGAGGGTTATCAGCGGTGGATCGAAGGCCCAAGAGCGACGGTCCATAGGGAGAAGATTGAGGGTCATAAGCCGCAGCTCCCTGTGCAAATGGACCTGGCGCTCAGACGCGGGAAGGGGAATCAAGGGGATGGAAATGCGAAGGCATAAGCATCTTGCATGCGACAGACACCTCACCCGATTGACATGACGGCGCGAGCTTAAGGAACGTCGTGGGCCGAAAATCCATACATGGTGGCGTGATTGCCCTCGGGCGCGATCGCATTCAATTCGATTTTGAGTTCGACGGCGTCCGCTATCGTCCAACGCTGAAGCGCAGCCCTACCGAAGCAAACTTGAAACGCGCGCGCAAGCAGCTCCAGGAGATCAAACAACGCATCGCCGCCGGCGCCTTCGTATTTCCGGAAGAATTTCCCGACTATCGTTTCATCATGTATGTGGAGTTACCGCAAAAACGGCGAACCTGCGATCAGGTCTTCGATGAATTTCTCCTGGCCTGCGACTCTCGGGTCGCAAAAAAAGACCTGGCCTTCGTGACGGCCCGGGGATACGCCAAACTCCTCGCGCAAATCTGGCGACCTGAGATCGGGCCTAAGATTTTCGATGAGGTCCGGTATTCCGAACTCGCCAAGATCGCGAACGCATACCAATGGTCGAAGAAGACCTACAACAATGCGATCAGCGTGGTTCGTTGCGCCTTCGATTACGGATACAGGGACCATCCGGAGAAACACAACCCGGCCTCCGGTCTCACCTGTCTGCGAATGACGAAAAAGGACCGCCCCCCTGTAGCCCCCTTCACCATTCAGGAGGCGGAGCTGCTGATTTCAAAGCTGCATGCCGACTGGGGCGAGGCCATCGGCAACTACGATGAATTCCGCTTCTTCACCGGATTACGCCCGTCCGAGCAAATTGCATTGCTCGTGACGGATTACGACGCCCGTAGAGCCGTGCTGTCGGTCTCGAAGGCACGCGTCCTACGGCGGGATAAAGACCGCACCAAGACGCAGGAGGATCGCGACGTTGAGCTTTGCCCGCGCGCTCTTGAGGTTCTAAGACGACATTTGGCACTGCGGAACGAATACGTCGCGGCTGCCAAAATAACGCATGAGCACCTCTTCTTCCTCGAAGACGGAAGGCCGATCAGCGATCCGGAAATTACGCGCTGGCGCTGGAGCGAGAGCATCAAGGCGCTCGATATTTGCCGGCGTGGGCCCTACCATGCGCGGCATTCCTCGGTGACCTGGCAGCTCATGCTGGGAAAGAATCTGCTCTGGGTCGCGAAGCAGCACGGACATAGCGTCGAGGTGATGCTGCGCATGTACGCCGCATGGCTCGATGGCGCAACCGAATCCGACATTCACGCGATCAAGCAAGCGATGGAAAGAAGACCCGGCACGCGTGCTGCAATTCCCGATCGACGTGCTGCGAATTCCGCTGTGAATGAAGGGACAAATCGCACGAAATTGATCGTGATTCGTCCCCCAAAGTCCCCAGAATTTGGCAGTAGTTTGGCAGTAGAAAATGGCGAGCGGAGTAAGCCATTGAATCGAGAACAGATTAAGTGGCGGAGAGGGTGGGATTCGAACCCACGTGCCGGAATTACCCGACCATCCGATTTCGAGTCGGCGCCGTTATGACCACTTCGGTACCTCTCCGGTTAACTTAAGTACTTCTGCAATGTGATGCAGTCAGCAGGCGAAATAGAATCGCATTTGTCAAGTGCCCGCAGTTCCCGGTAAGAGATTATTCTAACTCATCGGCAGCGGGTGCGTCTCCTCAGGAACTTGCCCGGCTGCACGGGACTCTAACGATATGAATACCGTGCAACATACAACTTTTAGGCCGAAAAACCTCCCGCCCTGGGCAAAGCTCGCCTTTGCGGCGTCCGCCGTTACCTTGTTGGGAACCTTCTCGCCGGTGCCGAGTTTGATCGACCAGATCAAAACCCTGGGGGAATTACGAGTCGTTACACGTAACGGGCCGCTGGCATTCTATCGCGGCGCCGACGATATGCCCGAGGGACCCGAATACGAACTCGCCAGGCGCTTCGCGAGCGAGTTGGGTGTGCGCCTAAAAATCACGCCGGTTCGCAGCTATACGGATATTTACTCGGCGATCACTTCGGGACGCGCTCATTTGGCGGCCGCGGGCCTCAAGATGCCGTCCGTGCCGATCCCGGGAGTGGCGTTTGGCCCCGCCTACCAGACCGTGCGGGAACATCTGGTTTACCACCACGGCGCCGATCGACCGAGTTCATTGGCGGAAATCGGCGGCAGTAATTTGGAAATCGTGGCCGACAGTTCGCATGCCTTGACCTTGTATGCCGAGCGCCAAGCGATTCCCGATCTCGTCTGGGTTGAGAATGCCAGCACCGACACGCAGGCGCTGCTCGACGGCGTCGCTAACGGTTCGATCGACTACACGATCGCCGATTCCACCGAATTCTCGCTTGCGCACGACGTCCACCCTGAACTGCGCATTGCATTCGATTTCCCGGGCAACGAGTCGCTTGCTTGGGCCGTCAGCGCTCGCAACAGGGATTTTCTGCGCGACATCGACAACTACTTTGCGCGCATCAGTTCCACCGGCGAACTCGCCGCGATCGTGCAGCGCTATTACGGCCGCGCCGAGAACTTGGAATTCGTGGGCCCGCGGGGCTTCATGCGCGACATGCAGAGCCGCCTTCCGCTGTATCGGAAGTGGTTCGAAGAGGCGGCGGTGCAAAGCAGCCAGGATTGGCGGCTGCTTGCGGCGATCGGCTATCAGGAGTCGAAGTGGAATCCCAGTGCCGCGTCGCCATCGGGTGCGAAGGGGCTCATGCAGCTCATGGGCATGTCTTTGAGCGCAGCTCAAGTCAGCGACCCTAAGGACCCGCGCCAAAGCATTTTCGGGGGTGCCCGCTATTTCAAGCTGGTGTTCGATAAAATTCCATCGCACGTGCCAGAGCCGGATCGAACCTGGTTCGCGCTCGCGGCCTACAATACCGGCTACGGGCATCTGGAGGATGCACGCGTACTCACGCAAAAGGCCGGACGCGATCCGGATTCATGGCAGGATGTGCGCGAGTTCCTGCCGCTGCTCGCACAGGAACACTGGTATACGCAAACCGAGAACGGCTACGCGCGCGGATGGGAGCCGGTGCGATACGTCGATAACGTGCGCGGCTATCGCGATCTGCTCGAATGGGTATGGGGTGGTAGCGCCACGCTGAATTAGCGGTCGGCGCTTTGTCCGTTTCAGCGCCTTTTCTCGAAGAATTGTCGCAGCAATTCACTGCATTCATCGCTGCAGACACCGCCGAACACGTCGAGTCGGTGCGCGAGCCGCGGCTCCCGCGGTAAGTCGAATACGCTGCCGCATGCGCCGGCCTTGCGATCCCAGGCACCGAACACGACGCGCGAAACACGTGCATTGAGAATCGCTCCCGTGCACATCGCGCAGGGTTCGAGCGTCACGTATATGGTCGCCGCCTCGAGACGATAGTTGCGCTCCACCATGGCCGCAGCGCGCAGCGCGATGATTTCCGCATGTGCCGTCGGATCGTGCGCCGATATCGGTTGGTTCCAGCCTTCGCCGATGACCAGCCCGCCGATGACCAGCAACGCGCCGACCGGTACCTCCCCGGCTTGCTCGGCACGTCGCGCGAGCGCAATCGCCTGCCGCATGAAATCCTCGTCGGTCGGCGCGTTCAAACCCATTTAGCGGCGAACCAGGCGCACGAGATACATCGTGGCATAGAGTGCAAAAAGGACCCCGGCACTCAGCGCCAAGGAATGATGGATGCCGAGCGCTTCGCCGAGAACGCCGACGCTCAAACCGCTGAACGTGCGCAGGCCCATGGCCGACATCGAGAAGACGCCGATGACGCCGCCGCGGATCTCGTCCGGCGCATTCATCTGAACCAAGGTTTGCGCCATCGCATTGAACGCCAATTCCACAAAGCCGGCCACGAACAATACGAGGATCGAGAGCAGGTACGAGTTCGATAAGGCGAAGACCAGCAGGGCCATGCACCAAAGCGCGGCCAGCATGAACGCGCTGTTCGGCCGGGGCGGCAACAGGCCCCTGCTCTCCAACAAGATGCCGCCGGCGAGCCCGCCGGCTGCGTCCGCCGCGAGCAGCGTGCTATAGGAAAGGTCCGGGCGGCCGTGTCCCAGATCGGAGGCAAATCCAGGCATTTGCGCCTGGTAGGCGTTGCCGACCAGACACGATGCCGCGCCGACCAATATCGTCATCGACAGCAGCACGGGGTTGCGCGCAACCACGCGCATCGTCAGCCAGATTTCCGCGGTGCGGCCGATGACCGCGGGCAGCGGCCGCGGACCCGCAGGAGCCCTGCCGCCGGGCGCCCGGATCAGCCAGACGAACAAGGGCACGTAGATCAGCGCGTTCACCCAGATGCCGCCCGTCGGACCGAACACCATGAGCAGGCCCGCCCCGACCGCGGGCCCGGCAACGAATCCCAGATAGCGGCCCGTGGCGCTCAAGCGCACGGCACTCGGCAGTTGATCGGGTGCCACGAGTCGATTGATGAGCACCTGCGATGCCGGCAGCCAGATCACGCCGGCGAGACCGTGCACGACGAGCAGCAGCTGCGCCTTCCAGAGCGCGACGGAATCGCTGAAGAACATCAGCCCCCAACAGACCGACACCCCGATGTACAGCAGCATGCCGACTTGTATGAGCCGGCGAATATCGATTCGATCGGCCAACGCGCCTGTGTAGCCCGCGAGCAGAAGGAAGGGAACCCAGTGAGAAATGACCGCAAAGCCGCCCAAGGCGGGCGAGTGAAATTTCTGGAAGACCATCCAATAACTGATGACATGTTCGATGTTGTCGGCCATCATCGCGGCGGACGCACAGATGAAATAGGTCCGGTAATCGGCATTCGCCAATGAGGCGAAGGCGCGGTGCGAAACCGCCTCTGGCCGCAGGGCGTTGGTGTCGATGCTCAACTGTCTGAATTTCCTCGCCAGCGTGGTCGATCAGCATACCGCGGAGTCTGCATGTGTGTAAAAGTGGATCAGCTCAGTCAACCCGGAGAGTACGACGAGGACATGCTCACGCTACTCCAGATCATCTGGGGCGACGGGTTCTTGTCGCCGGGCGGCGCGCCGGAGCTCGCGCGACTGTTCGAAGGCTGCGACATCGCGGGTTGCAGCGCCCTCGATATCGGCTGCGGTCTCGGCGCGATCGATGCACTGCTCGTCACCGATTACGGGGCGCGAAGCGTGATCGGTATCGACATCGATCCCGCCTTGATCGCAGCGATGACCGCTCGCATCGAGCGTGCGGGTCTCGCGGATCGGATCCAAGGAAAAGCAGTCGAGGGCGGCGCGTTGCCTTTTCCGGCCGACAGCTTTGACGTGGTGTTCTCGAAGGACGCCATCGTGCAGATACCGGATAAGTCCGCGATGTTCGCCGAGGTCCTGCGCGTGCTGCGCCCTGGCGGCCGCTTCATCGCCAGCGATTGGTTGCGCGGCGGGACGGGTCCGTATTCGCCCGAGATGCTCGAGTTCTTCCGCCTCGAAGGCATTACCTACAACATGGCGACTCTCGCCGAGAGCGCCGCGCGGCTGCGCGAAGTGGGCTTCGCCGAGGTCGACATTCGTGATCGGCACGCATGGTACCAGGAACTCGCGCACCAGGAATTGTCGGCCATGGAGGGACCGCTGCACGCGCTGATCACAGCGCGAATCGGTCCGCAGCGCACCGCGCATTTCATCGACAATTGGCGTCAGCTGGTGCTCGTCGTCGACCGTGGCGAGCTGCGTCCCGGTCATCTCAAGGCCGTCAAACCGGCTCGGTGAACATGGGAGGGGAGCACATGACGGCAAACCCGGGCCCATTTTCCCTTTCCTCGACCTATCGGCGCTTGCGCAGCGACGCCTCCATCGAACCGCTCGCGGTCGACGCGGATTTTGGGAATAAGCTCGCAAGCGGCAGGCTCGGGAACTTTCACCATGAATATCTGGTGACGACCCATGAATTCAATGCGAACTGGCCGCATTGGGAAATGCACCCGAAGGGCGCGGTCTGCCGCATGCTTTTCATTACCGCAGGTGAGGGGACGCAACATCGCCCTTGCACGGTCGCCTGAGATCGGACCGGCCGATCCGCGGGTGCTCATCGAGCGCATCTGCGCGCGAGCGCATCGTCGCATTTCGCAGCCGGTATGTGATGAAATCTACAGACGATCACGGCATCAACGGTGCGAAAGGCCGCGGCTCTCGACGCCGGGTCGAAAATGAAACGTGACGCGTTTGAGAGTAAGGTGAATGCGCCAATCGCGACTGGGCGGTTTTGTGATTTGGCGCACACCTTGCGCACGGCTATGCCGTTTTAGATGCATTTGGGCGCCGCCGCCGTAGATTCGATTCTTTCTGTGGAGGTAGGGATTTCATGAAGTTCTTAATGGGTACCATTGTGCTTGCGACGCTAATCGGATGCGGCCAGTCTGCGCGGCAGACTGAGGCGCCCGCGACCCCCGCAAGTGCTGAGGCCCCGGCACAAGACTCATTACAGGCATCCGCCGCGCAGAATGCCAACTCGGTTGCGGCGACGAGCTGGCAATACCATGAAGATACCGATTCGGGTTCGGGCGACAAATCGCGTTATGCCATCGTCAAATCGCGGAATACGATCGAATTTGGATTTCCGTATGCTGGAGCCCAACGCGCGACCCTGCTCTATCAACCGCGAATTCACTCCCCAACGATACGCTTGATCATCGAGCACGGACAAATCCTTTGCAGATCCACTTCGGACGGCTCAAACGGCTGTTTTGTTCCGGTTAAGTTCGACAACGGTGCTTTGGATATCTGGCGCGCACAAATGTTGAGCGACGGGACCACCAACACACTCGATTTCGGCACGATCGACGACAATCCGAAGAGTCCCGCAATCTGCGTTGCCGATCAGCTCGCGAAAACAAAGTCGCTGGCAATCAGGGCGACGTTTTACTACGAAGGCGATCGCACGATTGAATTCAATGTCGCCGGACTCAGTGATTTGCCATTACCGGCGCTGACCAAGAATCAACTCGATGACTGCCGCGCCAAGAGGGCGCATTGAACGCCGTTCGCTCTCGCTCGATTGCCGGCCACACTCGCAAGTCATTGTAATTCTTTGCGTTTTTAATTTACGGTGGCGTCGAGCGCCGACTCCGGCCAGGATGGTTTTGCCGAAAACCCGATCGGTCGACAGGAGATTGCCTCGATGCAAAGCGTCTGCACGCCTCGATCCAAACTGCCCGATGTCGGCACGACGATCTTCACCGTGATCGGCGAGCTGGCGGCACGGCATGACGCGCTGAACCTGTCGCAGGGTGCGCCCAATTTCCCCTGCGACCCGAAGCTCATCGACGCGGCAGTGCGAGCCATGCGCGCCGGACATAATCAGTATGCGCCGATGGCCGGCATCGGCGCGCTGCGCGCTGCGCTCGCCGACAAGGTCGCGCATCTCTCCGGCGCGCGCTACGACGCCGACGACGAAATCACCATTATCGCCAGCGCGAGCGAGGGACTGTATGCGTCGATCAGCGCGCTCGTGCATCCCGGCGACGAGGTCATCTACTTCGAACCGGCATTCGACAGTTACGCCCCGATCGTCCGGCTGCAGGGTGCGACACCCGTCGGTATCAAGCTGTCGCCGCAGGGGTTCAGGGTCGACTGGGATGCGGTCGCTGCGGCGCTCTCGCCTCGCACCCGCATGATCATCATCAACACGCCGCACAACCCGACCGCGACCATATACAGCGCCGGCGACATCGAGCGCCTCGCGGCGCTGACACGCGACACCGGCATCGTGATCCTTTCCGACGAAGTCTACGAACACGTGGTTTTCGACGGCGCCGTGCATCACAGCATGGCGCGCCATGCGGAACTGGCCGCGCGCAGCGTGATCGTCTCCTCATTCGGTAAGTCATATCACGTCACGGGCTGGCGAGTCGGCTACTGCCTCGCGCCCGCCGCATTGATGTGCGAGATCCGCAAGGTTCACCAATTCATGGTGTTCGCCGCCGATACGCCGATGCAGTACGCGCTCCTCGACGCGCTCGCCGACGAGAGCAGCTACCTCGGTTTGTCGGCGTTTTACCAGAGAAAGCGCGACTTGCTCGCCGGTGCGCTCGCCGGGTCGCGCTTCGAGCTGCTGCCGAGCGAAGGCAGCTTCTTCATGCTCGCGCGCTTTCGCAGCTTTTCCCAAGAGAGCGACGGCGACTTCGTGCTGCGCCTGATCCGCGATGCCGCCGTCGCGACGATTCCGCTGTCGGCGTTCTACAGCGACGGCACCGATCACGGCGTGATCCGCCTGAGCTTCTCGAAGGACGACGCAACCCTGCTCGAAGGCGCGCGCCGGCTGTGCCTGGTTTGAGACAGAGTTGATCATGATCCGTACGCAATTCATGGAGCTCCGCCGGTGACGCTCCGCACCGGCACCGCGATCGACGTGCTGTGGAACGAACTCGGCGCCGATGTCGTCACTCCCGGCGCGCAGGTCGATCCGCGCTACTTCACTGCCTACAACGAGCAGGCCGGCGTCCGGCCGCGCGCACTCGTGCGGCCGACCTGCGTCGCGCAGATCTCACGCACGCTCGAGATCTGCAGCCGTTTTGGCCAGCCCGTCGTCCCGCAGGGCGGCCGCACCGGACTTGCGAGGGGGGCAGTGCCGGCATTGCCGGAACGCGGCGAGATCGTGCTGTCGCTCGAACGGTATGCGGGCGTCGATGAACTCGATAGGGCCGCCGCAACCGTCACCGTGCGCGCGGGCACGCTGTTGCAGTCGCTGCAGCAAGCGGTGGAGGACGCGGGTTTCTCGCTCGGAATCGACCTCGGCGCACGCGGCTCGTGCCAGATCGGCGGCAATATCGCGACCAATGCCGGCGGCAACCGCGCGATTCGCTACGGCGTCATGCGCGACCAGGTACTCGGGCTCGAGGTCGTGCTTGCGGACGGCACGGTCGTCAGTTCGCTGAACAAGATGCTGAAGAACAATGCCGGCTATGACCTCAAGCATCTGTTCATCGGCAGCGAAGGCACGCTCGGCGTCATCACGCGGGCGGTGCTGAAACTGCATCCGCGGCTCGCGACGCCGGTGACCGCGCTGTGCGTCGCGGCCGACTACGATACCGTCGTGCGGCTGTGGCACCGTGTACGCGAGCAGATGCCGACCGCGGTCAGCTTCGAGGTCATGTGGCCGGGCTTCTATGGCTACGTCGCACGGCACACGCCGGACGTCGCTGCGCCGCTGGCGGTGCAGCACGGCTTTTACGTGCTGCTCGAATGCGCGGCGCCGAGCGGCGGCAGCGAAACGCACGACGGCGACCTCGCCGAATCGCTCGAGGAACGTCTTGCCGAATGGCAGCAGCAGGGGCTCGTCGACGACGCGGTGGTGGCGACTTCGCTGCGCCAGTCGCAGGCAATCTGGAGTCTGCGCGAAGGGCTCGCGATCGACGCGCTGCCGAACCTCATCAACTTCGACGTCAGCCTGCCGATCGGGCTGATCGGCGAGTTTGCGGCGCGTTGCGAGGCGGCGCTGAATACGCAATCGCCGCAATCGCTGAATCTGTTCTTTGGGCATATCGGCGACAGCAACGTGCACATCGGCGTTTCGGTCGCCGAACTGCCGGAAGGCGGCGCCCATCGAGTCGATGAGATCGTCTACGGGGTCGTGCGCGAGATGGGCGGGTCGATCTCGGCCGAGCATGGGATCGGACAACTGAAGCGCGCGTTTCTCGGCCATACACGCAGTCCGCAGGAAATCGAACTGATGCACAAAGTCAAGCACGCGCTCGATCCGCACGGCATCTTGAATCCCGGGAAAGTTTTGTAGGCGCGCATTTCGTTACGAATACGTGGGTTTTATCGGTTGACGGCACGGCGGGGCAAGCCCGATATGTACAGCTGATGGGCCCCTGCTCCCGGCCGATTGGGATGAAAGCAGAGTTCGCTGGACCAAGTCGAACGGACCTACGAGTTTCTCCGAGACTCGAGGTATGACGGTTGCCGATAGGCGCGCCACAGCCCAAACGCATGCCCGCCCCTGCGCATACCGATGCATTATCGCGCGAGATTAGAAGCCCCAGGCAGTTTCCACAGAATAGGCAATGCAGACGCCCTGCCCTTGTGACGCATTGCCCGGATTCTCCTTGGTCTGTGTGATCAAATTCGAAGCCTCGCAATTGAGCTCTACGTCTATGAGTGACATTGACAGCTCCGCTCAATCCCCGTGCATACGAAATTGCTGCCTAGACGATGACCTTACCTGCCTCGGCTGCTTTCGATCCCTGGAGGAGATCAAAGAATGGGGGGTTGTCGATAATCATCGGCGCCATATCATCCTGAAAAACGCCAAGCAGCGAAGAGAGGCGCATCAGATGCTGGGCTAGGCTCGATTCACTCCC
>CAVZFF010000008.1:0-32188 GCA_963774475.1 uncultured Gammaproteobacteria bacterium | reverse complement strand
TAGCCCATGAAGCCTTCCGCCGCATTAGCCCACAAGGGTGCCACCATTCGCGAGGCCGCCCAGCGCTTCCGTGCCACAAATCCGCGTGTATTCGGTTCAGTTGTGTACGGATCCAACTAACGCATCGCCTCCGTGCGCATCGCATTCCGTCATTTTCTACTCGACGCCGAAGACACCCTGTATCGCCTCCCGAACGCAGCTTTCGATCGTATGCTCCGCGATCCCGTCCGTCACCGCCTTCACCCGCTTTGCCGGCCAACGAGTTCGGAGCGCTGAAATTGCCGTCGCACTGATGAACGGAAAGCCGATCGCCGTTGAGCGTTCCTCGTTCAGCATTTTGACGTTCAAGAAGAATGGAGCTCTCGTGTCGCCGCTAGCGGATCGCCACGTACGAGCCCGCGCCGAGCTGGCGCTGGCGCTCGAACAACCCATCCGCGGCACGCCAGTGGCCGATGCCAGCACCCGATTTGTGGCTCGAGGCGGTCAATGGTCGCCACTGCCGGCGCTCATACGACGAATCGAGCAAACCGCCTTGGGAAGACTGAAATGTCGCCCGGGTGTAGACTTTTCGACCTCATTTTTGAATGGCCGGTCTTACCCGCCCGTAAGGACCGTCATTTAGATTCGCAACCGGCCATTACTTGCCGGTCACCGAGCTAGAATACTCGCCCGGAAGCGGTCGCTCGTATGGCGTTGTGTAACAATCGGCTGAATCTGTATATTGCAAAGCGGCACTTTTCTCAGACTAGGGTATCTTATGGCCATTACTTCTGTAGCTCGGCCGCGCACATCCTGGTTCAGAGCAAAGAACCTCGTCTTCGCGTGTGTTGCTCTGATGACTGCCTACGTCATTCGCCATAACGAGCACTTTCTTATCGACTCCAGCGACCCATTCTGGATTCACATTCAAACATTCAAGTGGTGGCTACTTCCTCACGGACTGGCTGGAACGTGTGCGCTGATTCTCGCGCCGCTTCAATTCTCCGACCGGTTGCGTCAGCGCTTCACTAAGTTACATCGCATTTTCGGTCGAATTTACGTCACTGGTGTATTCATTCTCGCGCCGCTCGGTGTCTATATTCAATACTTGGAGGAACACATAGGAGGAACCCGCTCCGGAACGATACAAACGGTGGTGTTGGCTCTCGTGCTTATGTCAACGACAGCGTTCGCGCTATTCTTCATTCTCAATAGGAAAATCCTCCAGCATCGCCAATGGATGACGCGCAGCTACGCCGTAGCGCTGGTGTTTTTCGCGAATCGGCTGATCCCCGGAATTTTGGGCCTCGATGACGACATCGCCGCCAATGTGACCATCGATTGGATTACTTTGGTCTTAGCCATACCTTTGGCCGACCTAGTCCTTCAACTGCAAGATTCCTCGCGGACTAGTACGACAGCGGCCCGGTAGCCGGGCGCATTACGCGAACTGTGCTCGGCTGAGGAATATAGCTGACCGGATTTCGCCGTAGCTGCCGCTCGCGACCGTCGGGTGGGGTCGACACGAGGCATTGCCAGCCACCCGATAAATTGGTGCTGTTAAATTGGGCGGAATGGCAGGTCAGGAGCGGAGAATCGGTCTCTGACCGGCCGAGGCTGTGTCAAAACCCTCGGCACTTCTGCCAATTGAGCGAAACGAGCAAAAAATCCCAAGCGTGCCTCAAATCTGCGAGATTTCGAGGTTTGAATTTTGCAGAATTGATTCACAGCGAGGTCGGTTTTAGTTTTGACACAGCCTCGGCCATGACCCGTCATCGACTGCCCCGAAATGACCGCCGGACAGCCGCCATTCGCGTCGACCTGGATTCAAGGTAGAATAAAAAATATTGCGCCACGAAAAACGAGGCTGACAGGTCAATGAATCGCCAAATTTCGGTTTGCACGAGGTGGGCCGTACTTTTCGTTACAGCGACTTTGGTCGCTGCTTGCGGTAACAAGAACGATGCGGTCACGCAGGCGGAAAAGAAGGACGTCGCTGCCGGTGTGCCCGCGCCGCGCATCGAGCAAACGAAGGCGATTGCCGAAGAGGGCTTTATCTATGGCCTTCCGCTGGTAATGAACTACGCGGTGATGAACGAGTTCGCTATTGACACGACGTCCAGCCAGTTTAAAGCGCCCTTCAATGAGATAAAAAACGAGCATCGCGTGGCGACCTATGAGGACACCGCGGTCATCACACCGAACAGCGATACCCCATACTCGATGCTCTGGGCGGACCTGCGCGCCGAACCACTCGTGGTTTCGGTGCCGGCGGTGGAAAAGAAGCGCTACTACTCCGTGCAGTTGATCGACGGCAATACTTATAACTTTGGCTACATCGGCAGCCGCGCGACAGGCCCCGAGGCGGGCGACTATCTGATTGCCGGCCCGGACTGGAAGGCTGCGACGCCAGTCGGAATCAAGAAAGTATTCACATCGACGACACCCTTCGCGCTCGTCCTCTTTCGGACTCAACTGTTCAACCCCGCTGACATGCCGAACGTGCAGAAGGTACAGGCGGGATACAAGGCTCAGCCGCTGTCCACGTTCCTCAAGCAGGCCGCGCCGCCTGCCGCCCCGAAGATTGATTTCGTTCCAGCCACTACCGCCGGGATCAAGGACAACTTCTTCGAGTATCTCTCCGCGGCGCTTGAGTTCGTACCTCCCTCACCTGACAGCATGGAGATCCGAGCGAAACTCGCCAGTATTGGCGTTGGGCCAGGTAAGACCTTTGAGTTTAAGGACCTGTCGCCCGAGCACAAAGCCGCGGTCGTTGCTGGGCATGAAACAGGGCGACGAACAAGTGGACAAGTTTCTGGCCAGTGGTTTCAAGAACATCAACGGCTGGAACGTTGGTGCGTTCTTTGGCGACCGAGCCTTCTACAAGGCGAATTGGCTGATGCGTGCTGGCGCAGCCAAAGGCGGCCTCTATGGCAACGATGCCGATGGAAGCCATGTATCCCGTATACCCGCGTAGATGCGACGGGCGAGACGCTCGATGGCAGCAAACACAACTACACGATCACGTTCCCGTACGGCCAGCTCCCGCCGGTGAATGCCTTCTGGTCGGTGACGATGTATGACGGCAAGAGCCAATTCCTGATCAAGAACCCGATCAATCGGTATCTGATCAACTCGCCGATGCTACCCAGCATGAAGAGGAATGCGGATGGATCGCTCACCCTCTACATCCAGAAGGACTCACCGGGCAAGGCGAAGGAAGCCAATTGGCTGCCCGCGCCCAACGACACCATCTACATGGTGATGCGCCTGTACTGGCCCAAGGACACGCCGCCTTCGATCTTGCCGCCGGGCGTGGGAACGTGGAAACCCCCGGGTATCGTGGCGGCGAAATAGCGTCTCGCCCCGTCGTAGCGATCTGCGGGTAATCAGCCAGTGGGTTTCTGACTCCGCAAAGCAGACAGTCACGAGCGGCAGCAAGGGGTCGTGACCAGTAATTCAATTGATCTCGCCAGTGCGCCGCCAATAGTCACCCGGACGAATAATCGGAATTTTATGAACATTCTGCATATCGAGAAGATCGCGATCGACGCTGATCAGTAGCGCGCATTCACCGGCAACCGCCGTACCAAGCACCGGAATATCCGTTGGATCTCGGCACAGGTCTAACGGCAAATCAGCGGGCTGTACGACAATGCCAACTCGACGAAGGAAGGCGGTGACTTGGTCAGCTTCGCGCTTGGGAAAATTGAACTTCTCACCGAGTTTTCGGCTCAGCTCCGCCAGGATGAACTCGGAAATCACAAGCTCATGGTGCAACAGAACGTCCTCGAGCAACTCTGCGCACACTCCAGCGCGGCTGATGTGGGCCGCTATGAGTACCGAAGAATCGAGCGCAATCCTCACGTCTTCTTAAGGGCCTCGAAGACATCTTCGTCGGTATTGATCCTGCCAGCCTGCGCGCGCGCAACCAGCCGGCTCCGCAGCGTTCGGAATTCTGCCACGCGCAGATAGCGCTTCAGAGCTTCACGCGCAAGATCGCTTTTTGAAATTCCCAGAGCGGCGCTCTGGCGCTCAAGGGCCCTGTCCAGATCATCCGGTACACGAAGCGTCAAGGTGCTCATGTATTACAATATACTACAACTGGCCTACTCGCGCCAGCGGCGTTTCTAGGATCCCATCTTCAGTCATTTCGGGAAATTCAACTGCCGCATAGCTGTCATTTATGACCGGCAGAAACCGGTCGCTTTTGCCCCTTGGCAGGCAGCGGCTAATTCGCGGCTGTTAAATTGTTGATTTTGAACGACTGCTCTGTCCGCCAGTAACCTGCTGCTCAGCGACGCGACCGGCCAACTCGAGACATGCGCTCGGCAGATGTGCCTGCCAGAAAGCTGACAGTCGTAGCCTTCGATACACTGACCAGTCCGCCTCGTGATCGCTGTTGCACGCCCATTGTCGGGAAGTTTTCTCGATTAGAGCCGGGGGTTTTTCTCAGAACTCCATCATTGTCCGCCGCGCCCCCAGGTGAGAAGCGTCTGCTCGCACACGACGCGAGCCGTAAAAAGTGCGATCACCGTGGTGAGGACGAGCCCGGCATCCGTCGAACGCTCCACGAAGATGCGCTTGTTCGCCCGCACGGCGCTATGCACGCGAAGCTCAATCGATGCCGTAGCCACACTCATCAGAACGTGATGCGCACGCCGCCGAATGCCTCGAAGGGCGCGGCCGGGCTCAAGAATCGGTTGTTGACCCCGAGGCCGTTAGTGACTCCGTTGACCGGAATGCCCGGCGCGCCGATTCCAGTGGGATCGCTCAAGATGCCCCACGTCGAATACAGGCGATTAAAGAGGTTGTTGATCGACGCGAACACTTCCAAGTGCGGCACGGGTTTGCACGAGGTATGTAGATTGACGACCGTATAGCCTGGAATCGGAGCCAGCTGGTTGGACTCGTCGCCGACGTAATAGAAGCTGCTGATGATGTTGACGGTGGTGCCCACCGTCCACGCGGGTAGGATTTTATAGTCCACACCGAGCTTCACGCGGTGCTTGGGAATGCCGGGCAGACGGTCGCCGGGCTCCACTTGGATGTCGCCGTTCGCATTTTGATACCGGCTCGAGGGCGAAGGCACCGTAATCGGCGATTCGAAGGTCGCTTGCACGAAGCTGTAATTGGCATAAGCCAACCAGGCGGGCCCCCGATAATTCAAGCCCGCTTCGAAGCCCTCACGGCGTGTATCGCCGATGTTCTGGAAGAACCCCTGGCTCACCGAGGTGGCAATGCCGAAGATATCGTCCTTGAGGAGCGTGCGAAACACACTGAGATTCCAGTCGATCTCGCTGCCGGCGCCGCTTAGCTGGGGCAGCTTGCCGCGCAGGCCCAACTCTGAGGTGTGCGAGATCACTTGATGCAGGGGCGGATCGCCGGCGAGGTTCGTGGGCAACAGACACGGCGTGTAAGGATCGGAGCATTCGAGCTCGCTCGCCGTCGGGGCCCGGTTGTTTACCGCGATACCGCCGTAGAGCGTCATTGTCGGCAGCACTTTGTAGGTTGCGCCGATCGCTGGATTAAAATGAACGAAGCGATTGTAGCCGTTGAGATTGATGCCCAGTTGATCGACGAGATTGACGTGGGCGATGTTGTAGCGCCCGCTTGCAGTCACGGCGAGGTCCGGCGTGGCGTTGAACGTATCCGTGAGATAGGGGCCCAAGTTCTTGTTGACGGAGTCCACACTCACCGGCGTCGGATCGCCGTTCGCGATGGCGCCGGGGGAATTCTCCGGTGTATAGACGATGAGGTTGGACGGCTCGACCAGAAGCAGCGGGTTGATCAAGCCGATCTGCGCGCCGGTGAAGTAGCTCGTCGAGGCATAGTCGACGGCGGCGCCCGCCGTGAATTGATTCTCGTGACCGAACATCGACTCGTCGTCGCTCGCTTGCAACGCGGCACCCCGGCCCCAGGTGTGGATCAACTCATAGTCGTTTTCGCCGATGTAGAGCGTACCACCTTGAGAGATATCGGGCAGAGTCTGCCCCGCCTGGTTCATGAGCGGCGTCACGCCATCGGGCTGGCAGAGAATTCCCGGGGTGTTGCTGCAGGCCTCGTAATTTGTGGTATTGCCGTTCGAGACGGTCTGGTTGAACTGCCGGTAATAGAGCACGCTTTGCAGCGACCAGGTGTCGGTCACCTTGAGATTGCCGTTCAGCACGAAAAAGTTGAGCGTGTTGATATTGGTCTGCGGGCCGGTGAACACCAGCGTGCGATTGACCGCCAGCTCCTGGACCGGCGCAGAACCTTGCCCGTTCATCGTGTTGTCCGCGCGGGTATAGCTGAGATCCAACTGCGCGGCGTCCGTATGCATGCTAAGCGCCGCATACACATCCCGCATCCGGTCGTCGGAGAACCACCGCCAACCGTCCCAGTCCAACGCTCGACCCGCGACATAGACGCCGAAGACACCCGAATTGAATCCATATTGCGCGGTCACCGCGCGATTGCCGTAGGAGCCGCCCGACAGCTCGACGTCCGTGCCTTGGTAGGTGAAACCGTTCTTCATCGTGACGGATATGGCGCCACCGAGGGCGTTGAGACCGTAGACCGGACTCGAGCTCACGAGCTCGACCTGGTTGATGGCGATGTCCGGGAAAAGATCCCAATTGACGGTATCGCCGAACGCCTCGTTGATGCGCACGCCGTTCTGATAGACCGCCAGACCCTGCGGTGTGCCGAGTACGGGCGAGGCCTCGAAACCGCGATACAGGATGTCCGGCTGAAACGGATCGTCGAGGTCGTCGTTGATGTTGATGCTCGAGAGATTGGAATTCAGGGCGCCCGTCAGGCTTGCGGAGCCGTCCCGGCTTAAATCCGCGGAGGTGAGGATCTGCACATTTCCCGGGATCTTGTCGATATCGATGGTCGTGCCGGGTATCGCAGTCGCCGTGACGACCACAGTCTCCAGGGTCGGCCCGTCGGCGACATCCGCATGACCGTATGCGCTCGTGAGGAGCGCTGATGCACAGATTGATATCGCGACTGCGTCACTGCGATTCACTAGCAGAACCTCCCCTGCATGCTTTAATGTTGGACGAAAGCAGTCTCTACGATTCGTGAGGGCTAAAGCCAGGGAGAAAATTCCCGATGTGATCGGGAATTTTTCCCGGCCATCTGGACGATTTCACTAGATCGAAGGAAGAGCGATGCATCTCGCCCCACCAGCGGAGCAACTACCGGTGACCTACCTATCCCCGTGGCGTGACACGGTCGCGGTGCTCATCGCCACCGCGCTCACCATCGCACTGTCGGCCTACTTTAATTGGAACGAAGCGCTGTACGTGCTCACGCGCCGGGAGGAGCGTCTGCAGCTCGATGAACTGCCGATTGGCATGCTCGTCCTTCTAACGGGACTTATCTGGATCGCCTGGCGCCGCAACCGGCAAGCACGCCAAGAAATTCGAGCACGGCGCGTGGCCGAAACACGACTCGAGGAGGCGCTCGCGGCCAACCGCGCGCTCGCCAAAGAAACCCTGCGTATCCAGGAGGCAGATCGTAAGCATCTCGCGCTCGAACTGCATGATGAGCTCGGCCAGTACCTTAACGCCATCAAGCTCGATGCCGTATCGATCCGCGACGGGACGACTCCCGATTTGCCGGGTCCCATCGAGGCCTCGGACGCAATCGTTCGCACCGTCGATCACCTGCACGGTGTCGTGAGCCAGATGATCGCGCGCCTAAGACCCGTGGCACTCGATGAGTTGGGCCTTCTTGCCGCGATCGAGCACGGCATCGACCAATGGCGGCGCCGGCTTCCGGACACGCAGTTTAGCTTTCATGCGCGGGGGAACCTCGACGGACTCGACGAGGCGCTGAACCTCACGGCGTACCGGCTGATCCAGGAAGGTCTGACGAATATCTACAAGCATGCGAATGCGAGCCACGTCGAGATCTCGCTCACTCAGTCGGCCGACGGCGGGCGAAGTGACCTCTGTGTGACCGTAGTCGACGATGGCTGCGGTGTGGACCTTCGCCAACGCGCGGGCGGACACGGTTTGAATGGCATGCGCGAGCGCACCGAGCTATCGGGCGGGACATTTTCGATCGACAGCGCTCCCGGCCGGGGGCTGCGCTTCGAGGCGCATTTGCCGATCACTCTGGAGGGATCATGATTACGCGAAGCAAAGGCCGCGTGAGCGTTCTTCTCGTGGATGATCACGCCGTCGTGCGTGAGGGCTATCGACGCCTCCTCGAGCGACACCGAGAAATTTCGGTCGTCGCGGAGGCAGGCGATGCGGCGACGGCACATTCCTTGTTCATCAGTCTCGAGCCGCGGATCGTCGTCATGGATATCAGCCTACCGGGCACCAGTGGCCTCGAAGCGATGCGCCGCATGTTGCTCTACGACGCAGATGCTCGAGTGCTCATCTTCAGCATGCACGAGGACACCATCTTCGTGAAACGGGCGCTGCAAACGGGCGCCTATGGGTATGTCACGAAGGCCAGCGCACCGAATGTGTTAGTCGAGGCTGTGCTCACGATCGCTCGCGGCAAAAAATACTTAAGTCCCGAGGTCGCGCAGAACGTCGCCTTGGGCGAAGGCGTCGCCTATTCGCACGGCCTGACGCAGCGGGAATTCGAAGTGCTGCGCTTGATCATCCACGGTCAGACGGTCCAAGAGATCGCCGATGCCCTCGGGTTGAACTCAAAGACAGTTGCTAACCATCAGTCCGCGGTGAGACAAAAATTGGGGGCAGAGACGACGATTGAGCTCTTGCGGAGAGCCAACGAGCTGGGACTCGCCTTGTAAGATGGGGCAGCTACGCGGCGTCAGGGCTTCGCGCCGCGTGCCGCACGACCCGAGGGCGGCTATCCGCGCTGCCTCGCCGACTGCCCCCGTTTCACATTTGTGTTCTCGGGGTATTGCAAGAATGTGCGTGAGATCGGATCCGCGGACCGCATGACGCTTTCGCGGGCGTCAAGCTTTCGCTCACGCTGAGCGTCACAATTTGAAGGGGACAGACATTTGAGTTGCCGCGAAGCGAATGTGGCTGCTGCAAAGCAGTCACTGACGACAGGCAGGTTCGGGTCGGGTGCAGCGCTGGGGCGATACGTGAGCCATTTCCTGGTCAAATGAATCAATGAGGGCCAGGTACGCCGAGACCCGCCAGGCCCCAGGGAACGACGTGAAGAGAATCGGAGCGGAAGATGGCGCCGACGTCGGTCCGTCGGCGCCCGTGCAGCCCTACACCTCCGTTTGCTCCGCCATTTCCAGGGCATCATCGACCTCGATTCCAAGATACCTGACGGTACTTTCCAATTTAACGTGGCCTAACAGCAACTGCACTGCACGCAGATTTTTGGTACGGCGATAGATCAAGGAAGCCTTGGTTCGGCGCATCGTGTGCGTTCCATACGCGCCGGTGTCCAGGCCGATTTCCGCTACCCAATTCTCGACGATTCTGGAGTACTGCCGGGTGGACAGGTGTGAGGATTGACGAAGCCGGCTGGGGAACAGATAGTCCTCGGACTTGAGCGCTACGCGGCGGATCCAAGCCAGCACAGACTTTCGGGTGGGCTCTGTGATTTCGAACTGAACGGGACGCTGGGTTTTCTGTTGCATGACGATGGCGCGCGCCATAATGTGATCCCCGTGCGCAACATCACGGACTCGCAGCTGCACGAGATCGCACCCGCGAAGCTTACTGTCGATCGCTAGATTGAAAAGCGCGAGTTCGCGCCTTCGGTCGCCGAGTTCCAATCGTACTCGAATAGCCCATATGTCCTTGAGTTTCAGAGGCGCCTTCTGTCCGACTAGTTTCCCCTTGTTCCAAGGGACGCGGCGTACTGGCATGGTTTTTGGTGACAACATCGGGAACTCCTATAGATTGAATGGGAGTCCAGAGATTGAAAGTCACGCCCGAGCATTAATACCAACGGGTTAGCATTTTTCCCGTTGCAGCGTACTGCGTCACAACGCCCACCAATGTCGAAGCCGACCCCACAGCGGACCGTCCGCGAGCGGCAGCTTTGCGGCACGCGTATAAGCCTACGCCGCTAGTTGCGCGGCCAACTTCAATACGGGCGCGCCGGTCCAATCTGAGGGGCGCGGACGGGCTTGGCCATACCATAGAACACGACAATCCCATGGCCGCCACAGCGGGTCGAAACCCCCTCGTCGGGCGTGCCGTAGCATGACCACTGATCCTGCCAGTTGTTAGACACCCAGACGTTGCCGGCGGGATCGATGGAGGCATCGACCAACAACTGCATCCCACCACCCTTGTATCCGCCGGGCGGAGAAATCGGATCGCCGGTCTTCATGCCGGCCGGACACGTTTCAGTCCGGGCACCGCACAGCTCAGTGATGCCACCGCCGGGCGCGAAGTTGGAAATCCATGCATGATCGTTGCCGTCGATCGATACCGCCCATGCACCCCAGATGCTCCCCGGATTGAAGGGCGATCCCGGTGCGGGGCTGCCGTCGGGGCGCAGCATCGACACGCTTCCCAAGCCCGGATGAGAAATTAAATCTTGTAGCGCGACCCGATCGATCGCGGAGAGTGCTGCCCCACGCAACTTGAGGACAAGAAGGCGCAGCTTTGTTTCCAGAGTCATTCCGGAGCCCATCGTATTGGTAACCCAGGCGTTGCCGCGGCTGTCGATCGCCATGCCCTTGCCGCTGCCGCCGCCCGTGGGAAACACCTCGACTTTGCTCGGGTCACTTGCCGGGAACCGCGTGACGGTGTCGCCGATCGCATTGGTAATCCAGATCCGGTCCTGCTGATCAATGGCCAAGGCAAACGGACCATTGAGCTTGCATGGGCTGTCCTTGTTTGGCTTGCCATCCGTCGACTGGCAATAGAACTTCACCTTGCTCGGGTCGCCCTTGGGCATGTAGATGACTTTGTCGTCGCCGAAATCCAGTGCCCATACATCCCCATTGGGAGTGACGATGATTCCCTGCATCGTGCGAATTTTGCCCCCGAAATTGTAGCCCTCGGGCGGCGACAGCGGCTTGCCGCTCTTGTCGAACAGCGAAATCGTCTGGCCGCTGGTGTTGTCCACCCAAACGCGGTCGTTCGCGTCGATCGCCGTGCCGAAGCCGGGACCGAGGAGACCTCCGCCCGTAAATCCGGTGGTCATCGGCGAAAGCGGCTTACCGTTCGGAGCGAACTTCGACAAATTGCCGGGCCACAGGTCGTCGTGGCCCTGCCATCCCACGAGGAAATTGTCGCCGCTCCAGGCGTTGCCTTCGCTGTCGAACATTATCTTGGCACCGCCGGCGTTACCGCCGCCAGAGAACTTCAGCGGAAGGACCCATGCACCCGGCACGAAGTTAAGATAGGGCATGAACGGCGTAGCGCGCAGGTGCTTGCCCGGTGGCACCGGATAGAACGCGTCCAACAGCCCAAAGACGCGCTCCGGCTGATAGGCCATGTTGTGCGCGATTGAGATCGCAGCAGTGAGTGTATCGGTCGGCGCCTTGCCGTCACGCCCGGTCGCAGCGGCGAAGTAGGCATTGCAGGCATCGGCCTTCACCCGGGTCGTGCAGCCGGCCATCACGTTGGCGAGCGTGGCAAAATTCGCCATCGTCGGGGTCTGGGTACTGTTGAGATCGTCCTGAATCATGACCCCGTAGCCACCGGTCCCCAGATCCACGAAGTTCGGCACGTTGCCCGCGGCAATTCGCAAGCCCAGCGCGTGGCCTTTGATGGAAGCACCGTCGATGAACTGGTTATGAGTCCACACCGAGGCGATGGTCGTGAACTCGTTGATGGTCACCTGAGCCGGGGCTTTGCCGCCGACGACGGCTAAGAGCGCAATGGCGGGATTATCAGTTCCAGACTTGTCTGCCGCCGCCTTGCCGCCCTTTGCCACCACATACAAGCTCGCGTCCGTCGCGGGCGCCCCTGTTGTGCTCAGACTGAATTGACCGTTTGAGTCCGTCTTCACTTGACCGAGCTGCGCGGGGGCGCCCGCCGTCGCGGCCCACAGCGTCACCGTTGAATTGGCAATGGGCGCGCCACCGCCCAGGACTCTGCCACTAATGCCGTCGGCCAACGCCTGCCCAACCATCAACGCACTGGCGAGCGCAAAGGAGCTGACGATGATTCGGAGTTGGCCAATACCGGACTTAAGGTACATAGATTATTCCCCCTGCACAGATCCGTTGACGACAATTCTTAAGATGACGGCCGAAATGCGGCAGTCTAAAGACTAAATTGCCAATGCGGCGAGATTATATTGGACCTTAGTCGGATGGGACCACAGAAATCGTGATGGTGGGTAAAACGAAGGGCGGGTGGATTGCAAAACTGACTCGCTCCTCAACGGGAAAGATATACCACATAGAGAATAGCGAAAATTCCATCCCCAATTGCCGTAACTGTCATCCCCTTGGTGCGTTTTACAGGCCCGAAAAACACGAGCCACCCAATGGCGAACTTTTCGGCGCTGGCAGCCACCAAGACGGGTGCGCGAATTGCCGGGTCGTAAGCGCTATAAACGATCAGGCAGCCTACGGCGAGGACCAGCATTCCCCAATGCCGCATTAGGAATACAGCGATGCTCGCGGGATTGTCCACTCCGTATGTCGATCGCAAATTAAATTGCGGGTTGAGAAGCGCAACGAGCCCACCAAGGGCGGTGATGAGTCCCGAAACGGTCAGTATCCATCCAATCGCCGAAGCCAACATTTTGCCCTCCCCTGGCCTGTCTTCAACGCATAGTAGCCCAGGCAATCAATGTTGGCTAACGGGCAGGTAACCTCGACCAGTCGGTGTCCGAAGTTGGCCGATTGTGAATCTAAATGACTCCTGACGGGCAAGGTAAGCGGTCATTCCACCCTACCGGTATCGGTGCTCCCCGATCAGCGTAACCCCAGCAACAGAGCGGAATTCTCACAATCTCTACTTCTGATCGGTCACGGATTGTGACCTCGAATTCCAAGCGGGCTAAATCCTCGTCGAATCCTCTTGCCCTCTACATTTCTTGTGGTAAGCCCATGCGTCTGCGGCGCTCGGGGTCCACGCAGACCCCGGTCTCCACCCGGCCGCCACCAAGGCCTGGGCGCGTTCCTGCTCCGACAACGAATTCCACCAGCTTATGCCGGCGCGCTCATCCATCGTTGGTTCTTGCTCCACGACTGCTCCTACCGTAGGGACGCATTTTCGCACACCTTTGCCCATCACGGGCAGCCGCACCGAAGCGGAAGACGCTCAACCCTGCGGCTCGCTATCGCTTGGAACTTTGTCAAAATCCGCGTCTGTGGGTGTGACTCGTCCCTGCAGTCGGCTGTAAAGACTCTCGGGATCGGCAAGATGGCGCATCAGCCATTGCTCGAAGCGATCAAATCGGCGCGCGCCCTTCTCGGTGACCATCTTTCGCTCCGCGTCCGTCACCGGCTCCGGTAAGAAGCTCAAATCGAGCTCAATCTGATACCGCATCATCGCGACCAGTAATTTCGCATTCCAGTCGACCGATTCGACCCCGCGACTGAAGCGATTCAGCTGCCGCGCGAGCATCGCGTCGCGCTGGTCCTGCGCACCGGGACTCAGATAAGCGGCGATCGCCGCCTCATAGATTGCCTTGATCGGTACCCGGCGGGCCGCGGCGAGCTCGCGGACCCCGAGCGCGAGCGTATTCGATATGCGGATATGGATATCCTGCTGACGCCCGGGGCGGGCTCTCTTTGGCGGGGCAGATGTCGAGGCGGTGGGCATGGGGACCTCCGTTACAGTGGGATGTGGTGGCGCATGCCGCGCGGGCGGTGGCGATTCACTCGCTCGAGTTCATCGAGTGCCTGGCGGCGCATGAGCTCATCGTCCGGGACGAGCAGGTCGAGCTGTTCCTCCATCGTCGCGAGCTTCTCTTCCTCGGGTTCCGATGGAACCGGTCCCAATTCCTGGGGTTCTATTGCCCTCATCGACAAGGCAATCGCCCGCCGCGAGTGCTCGCTGCCCTCAGGTTGCGGTGCAGGCCTATCGGGTTTCGGGGCTGCCGGCGCACCGGCTGGAGGCGGTCCATCGCCGTTCGGTGGCACCGACGAGCACTTTGGGCCCCAAGGATTCGGATGCTGACGCGGCCGGAAGGGATAGGGTCCCCGGGGGTTAAGCTTCAGCGGCGGCAGATTCGCACGCGCCGCGAACTGCGCGTGTTCGTAATACCGAAAGCGCCTCGCTCGGATCGGCGGGAACCCTGCCACCAGCAGGATCATCTCGTCCGCCGGCAGCTTGCAGATCTCCGCTGCGTCCAAGAGCGGCCGCGAGCTCTCCTGGTCAGAGACCATCACATGCCCGAGCCAGGGCGCCAATCGATGCCCGGTATAGGTCGTCTGCTGATGCACCTCGGTCTTCGGCCCCAAGGCGTCCGAGATCCACTGCGCCGTGACGGGGTCCTGGGGCGAGTAGACGCTTCGGACCTTGCAGGATTCGATCGCGGTGTTTCCAGGTCCGTGCGCATCGGGCGCGTCCAACTGCGCCTTGCTCTGCATCACGAGCATGACCTTGATGTTGTAGCCCGCGAGATAGGCGAGCGCATCGGTGAAGAACGGGAGTTTCCCCAACCGCGGAAATTCATCGATCAGCATCAGGAGCCGGTGTTTGTTCTCCTTCGGGTTCAACACTTCGACCAGGCGCTGGGTGATCATCGTCATCATCATTCGGATCAGTGGCTTTAGACGCAATCGATCCGAATCCGGCACCACGATGTAGAGGCTCATCGGGTGCTCCGCCTGCATCAGATCCCGAATCCTAAAATCGCTGTCCGCGGTGTTGCGCGCGACGATGGGGTCCGAGTAGAGACCCAAAAAGGCAAGCGCGGTACTCAGGATGCCGCTTCGCTCCTCCTCGCTCTTGTTCAGCATCGCCTGCGCGGCGGAGGCGATCCGCTCGTGCGCAATGCCCTTATCGTGCGGCACGGCTTTCATGTGCTTCAAGGTCGCCTCGAAGGAGCGTTTCGGATCGGATAGAAACTTCGAGAGGCCATAGAGGGACTTGTCGGGTTCCGCATGCAGGACGTGCAAAATGGCCCCGAGAAAGAACTGATCCGCCGTCCGATCCCAGTGCGATTCCTTACCCTTGCCATAGGGGTCGACCACCTGGTCGGCGATGTTCTGCACGTCGCGGATCTGATTCTCATCGTCGCGCACTTCGAGGAAGGGATTGAAATGAGCAGAACATCTGGGGTCCGTGGGATTGAAGTACATGACGTTCGAGAACTTGCGCCCGCCACGCCGAGGTGATGGCCCAGTTCTCGCCCTTCATATCGTGCACGAGCACGCTCCCAGGCCAGCTGAGCAAGGTCGGAATGACCTGTCCCACCCCCTTGCCGGAGCGCGTCGGGGCGATACAGGCCACGTGCTCGAGGCTGTTGTCTTTGAGCAGTTGTCCGTCGGGGAGGACACCGAGCACGACGCCTTCGGGATTCAAAAGACCTGCCGCCCGGCACTCCTCGGTGCTCGCCCAGCGCGCGGAGCCGTGAGTGGTGGCAATGCGCGCCTTGCGCGCCATCCAGACCGCATAGGCGATGAGCACCACGACCCCCACCATCGGTCCGACCGCGGTGATGAAAAAGCCCGTGCGAAAAATCGCTGGCGCATAGCTCGAATACCAGTACACCCATGCAAAGAACGCCCACGGCGCATAGAGCTTGAAGTCCCCGACCGAGAGCCACGCTGCGCCTAGTCGCCACTGGTACCCGAGCTCGGCCGCCGACCACTGGGTTGCGATCCAAAACGACAGCAGCGTGACCGCGGCAAAGAGCGAAAGCGGGATCAAACTGAACGCACCGGTGCGCCGTGGGGCCTGGACATTGGGGGGATATTTCATCGGTTCACCGTCCTCGTTTGCGGAGTCGGGACAGATCGATGGGCTCAAATCGAATCGCGAGTTTCATCGCGCCCTCCCCCATGGGATGAAACTGCCGGCCCCGGGATAAAGTCAGTTTCAATTCCTGGCCGACTTGTTTGGCTAAGTGGGGAGTTGCGGGAATGAGCGCATATCGCCCGGCCATATCGAGCACCGCATGCGGGCCGCTCGGCAGCTCTTCAATCGCCGCGATCCGGCCCTGCAGCGACCCACCAGCGGGGACGGGCGCGCGCTCGCCGAACTGCGCATTCAACCGCCGATCGGCGGCCTGCAATTCGCGCTCATAGAGCTCATCCAAGAGTCGTCCTCGGGCTCGAAACTGGCCGTCTTCGAGTTGGGCTAACCCTAGGCTCTCGAGGTGCTTCGCGCGACGCTCGAGCGCCCCGGCCAATTGACGTTCGAAGCGCGAGGCGCCCACGCGGGGTGCGCCGAGAGGGGCGCCGGCGGCGAGTTCCTGATCGAGCCAGGTCACGCCCTCCTCGGTGATTTGGGTGTCGAGAGCGCGCGTCGCGAGCCGCTCGACTTTGGTCACCGTACCCCGGTCGCGCCCCGCCGCCGGGCCGGCCGCACGCCGTTCCGTGAGGTCCTTCGGGACCCGAAAACGGTCTCGCCCGAGGTCTTCGAAGAGCCCGCGCCGGCTGAGCGCCCGGGCGCGCTTGCGATGCGAACTCACGTAATCCTCAGCACCGACACCCGGCGGCAATCGAACGCCCTGCTCGACCTCAGCCAAATGTGATTCGGCGTCGTAAATCCCGCCATGGGCGGCGGCAATACGGGTGATATTGCGATCCGCGGCACCCGTCGCGGAATGGGTCGCCGGCGACACCCGCACGATCGCGCCGACGCTCGCTTCGCGTCCCGGAATTTCCGAAAACTCTCCCAAACCCACGTAATACGCCCGGCCGTCGCGCGCCTCGATGAGGAGATACTCGGCCTCACTCAGTTCATCGGCGGTGCCGCGCGCATTGACGCGTCCCACGACCGGTTCCGTGGGGGGATGCTCCTTGTTGAAAATCACCGTTGTGATCCCCGGATCCACCCCGCCCATCCGCTCGTGCATGAGCTTGATCACATCGCCGCGGATCGAGAGCTTCCGCAGGCGCTCGACGAGATCGATGTCCGGTTGCCAGATCCCGGGCTTCAGTTCGCGCGCCAACCCCAGGCTCTCGAGGTGCTGCAGTCGGGTGAGCGTGTGCAAGCGTTGCCGTTCGCCGGCCAATGACCCGTCGCCCTTACGGAGCGCCGAGACGATGCCGTCGGGATGCAGGCTCGCCTGGTGGGCCAATCCCAGATCCAATCCGGTCACCCGATCGGCGGTGAGATCGCGCTCGAGGCTGCGCTCGATATCCTCCGCGCGCCGGGGGCCTAAGGTCCGGGTCGCCACCTCCATCGCCTGCAACCGCATGCCGTGCGACATGTAGTCGCGGTTGATGACGAGATCGGCGCCGAGAGCATCCTTGCCCCGAACGAGGAGGTGCAGATGCGGATTGTCGGTGTCGTAATGCGCGACGCCGAGCCACTCGAGTTGGGTGCCCAAATCGGCTTCCATCGCGGCCACGAACTCGCGCGCATAGCTGCGCAAATCGAGCTCATCTCCAGCCTCCGGCGAGACGATGAATCGGAAGTGATGCCGGTCGGACGCGAGCGTCTCGCGGAAGGCCTTCAAGTCCTCGCGCGACAGCTCCCGACGACCGTCAAAAATCACCCCCCGACCGCCCTCCTCCGCAACCCCGCCGCGACCCAAATAATCGATGTGTTTGCCGAGCGCCGCACTGGCTCCGCCAGCGGCGCGATACCGGGCATGGCGCACGACGCGGGACTTGACGGTTACGCGCTGGGGCGCGGCGCGGACCGCAATCCGTGCCGCCGCACCGCCGCCGCGACCATGTAGCCCAAGTGGTTGATGGCGGCCACCCGACCCCGCGGCGTGCTTGCGCACGAGCGCTTTGATCCGCCCGCTGAAGGCCTTGAGCTTCGGCGTGCGCGCAGGTCGCACCCCACCCAGTCGCACGCGGAACACCGGTGAGTCCGACACGGTGAGCGCCGGCGGATCCGCGCGCCTCGCCGACTTCGCACCCCAAGGCAATTTCCCCGTGTTTTTGGGCATCTGTGTTCCGTGGGATCTCAGATCACGAGCTAGCGCAACGACTTAGGCACGAGGCGGTAGCCCCGCGACAAAGGCCTCGCAAAAGATCCCAACAAATGCTGAAGCGGCGCAATGGCTTGCCGCTCTCGAGCTACCAACCCTTTTATCTCGCCCTCCGCCCTCTTCGCTTATGCCACTCCTGCTCGTTTCGGTATTTGTCGTTTTCCCCAGAAGACCGGACTCGAACCCAGAAGGCTGGACCGGTGCCAAGAAGGCGGTACTGAGCACATGCATCGTTGCTCCTATTCATGGATGGAAGAAGGTGATCTCCATAATCGATCTCTCCTGAAGCGCTCGAGGCTTCCCCTCGCCGCAGCGGCCACGTGCTCCGGCGGGTACGCCGCCGGACCTTGTGGCAAGGGCTTCACCCGTTTGCCGCAAGGCACGGCACGGCGTGGCCGCACTCGCGCTGTGCGGTATGCGTAAGCGATGCATTCGCAGAGGTTTAGCGCGAGGCTGCATCGCGAGGGAAAAGCACGCCGAGGCTTCGGGCACGTACTGAACTTGCAGGGTGAGAGGCGTCGCCTTTGAGCACCTTTTCGGCGTAGGCCCATGAGCGTGATTCGCTGCCGCTGTTGTAGAGGCTCAACGCCCGTGCGAGCGCATCGGTCGCGGTGCTGGATCGACGCAACGAGTAGGCATAATTGGCACTCAAGAGGGTCGTTCCGAGCCGAATATTCGTACACGGATCGAGGGCTTGCTCGACCGAAAAATGACCGGGCTTGAGCCACGCGTCGTAGTTAATCTGCATGAGCCCGAGATCGATGCGGTGTCCGGCACGGATCAGGTATTCGGCGACCCCCGCGGCCTGCCTCGGAACTTCGCCAAGTGGTAGCTGCTGCCGTCACGGTTGTCGTGAATGGCGTAAGGGAAACCGCCGCTTTCAACCTCGATCACGCGCAAAGTCATCGCCGGATTGACGAGCGGTCCGCACACCAGCGCGAGGGTTAAAAGGTCCATATCGGCCTCGCCTCCCCGCTCAAAATATTCAACGGCAGCGCCCCATAATAGCGCCCATCAAAGCTCTTCTCGAAGTGCTGACTCGCCGCAAAAAAATACCCCGGCGGCACCTCAAAACATCCGGGATGTTGGGGTAGGACTTGCCCGCTACTGTCGAGTCCAAAGACCGGTCCCACATAGTGCGCCCATTGATCTCCAAGCGACCGTTGAGAATGCACACCCGATCGCCGGCGAGCCCCAGGATCTCCTTTAAGAACGGAATGCCATTTCTCATCCAATGCCGGCCATAGACGAGCGCACGTAATGCTTGCGGCACCGGAAACACGACGTACATCCCGCGCTGATATTCGCGCTCCTCGAGCGCGACCAAGCGGTAAAAGCCCACCGGCTCCGAGGCGTTTCGTTGATCAGAATCGAGGGGCCCCAGTGCTTCCAGACGAACACCGTGATCGAGACCAGCAGCGCCGCGATCCCCATCACGTAAAACGGAACCCTCGTTTGCACCTCCCGTGCCCTCACGGAAGACCGCTCAAGGTGCGGATCGAGGTCTTATCCGCGCGCGATCCCTGCAACCTGAAATGCGCCGCCTCGAAGGTTTCCGGCGGACAGCGCAAGGGATCCATGGCCGCGTGATTCGAAGTCCGCGAGCCAGCTCAAAAATAATCGGGATTGGGCGGCGCCCCGGGTGTGCAGCAACACCCTAGCACCCGGCGTCACCAAGGGAACGGTGTCGGCTGGCATTTCCGGCGCCGATGGCTTCACACACATAGCAGCGCCACTCAATCGTTCCGTACCGGTTACAGGCCCATAGATCGAGCGCAAATCGGGCGCTCGGCGCGAATTGGTACACCTTGCGCGTCAGGCCCTCGATGCACACCTGCGTTTCGCATCGGTGCGGCGTGCCAAAGAGCACCCGATAATTCTTCCGACCCTCGTGAAAGATCGTTTGCACCGTCGTCAAGTAGATCGGCTTCGCGTTCACTGCGGTGACACCCAGCCGCTCGTATCGGACCTCGGCGAGCAACCGCCCTGCCCTACCGCTTTTTTTCATCATTCGCCCACTGCATGGTCTTTCCGTTCTTCTCCTAAAAAGTCGTTTCACGACCTCCGCCGTCATTTGATCGGCTGCGAGCCTCGTGGGCGGTCCGTCCGCGGCCGTCCACAGGCTGGCGGCCGACGCTATCGGAAAACCTATCGGTTCTTAACTATCGGATTGCGTGACAAACTGATCGCGGCTTTTAGCCCCTCATCGTGACAAAGTGATCGCGCGTGGCGTGACAAACTGATCGTGGATAAGTCGGTAACCTCACCGGCTTATTCACAGCCTGAATTTCCCGCGTGGCGTGACAAACTGATCGTGACCAAAGCATGAAGGGCGCCGGCACGGGCTTCAAGCCTCCCGCTGAGTCATGAGTAAGAGCCGGCGCGCCACGGGGGGCCTGCTCTGCTCCAAGCGCATGCCGGCTTCCGAGAGATCGAATTTCGCGTCCGGGTAGACGACCTTCACCTGCGCAAGCGTGCGCTTGAACACCCGCCGAAACTCGCGCACCTGGGCGTAGCCCGCCCCAAATTGCTCGCACAACGAGCTCCAGGAAACCGTCACGTGCTTCGCCTTCTCGATGCGGTGCAGCCGTTGCGCGAGCCAGGCGTAGGTGTCAAGGGCCATGGCATTGTGCGAAAGGCGGCCGACCGCCGCCTCATTCAAAGGCACCGCGTGGCTCATCAGCGAGTCGAAGTATTCTTGCGAGAATTGGACCTGGGCCGGCCATAGCACGCGCTTCGCGCTCAGTTCGGGCGTCCACAGTTTAAGGCCCTGGAAGATCCGCCCATGGACGGTGAGGGAACTCTCGGCATCGCTCTTGCCGATTCTCAAATCGCACGCCGCGAGTCGGGTCAATTGCTCCCGGACCGAGAGAATATTTCGGCCGTGTGCGGCGAGTCCCAAGGTGCGCTTCACGAACGCCGAGAGGCTGTCCTCGAGCTCGATCACCGGGGATCGGGTTCGCAGCGCCTCGGCATTTAAGTGGTACAGCACCAGTCGAGGCTTCGGGCCATAAGGGAGACCCACATCGACGAAATCCGCGACCCGGGCATCGAACGCCCGACCGGCCGCGACTTCGAGGGTGAGGAAGCCATTTTTGCGCGTCCAACGCCGGCTCTCATCACCGGGATTTCGATACGGCAAGCACGTCTGACAGAGCACCGAATGCTGGTAAATAATCCCCTCCTCGGTGTCGGAGGGAAGCGCCGCGAAGAGTCGCTTAGGGGTTAAGCTCAAGGACTTGAGCGCTCGGTAATACGAGCCCAATGGGCCTAAGCCCTGCACCCACATCGCACCGTCGCATTCCCATCGGTGTTCCCTTCACTTGGGGGTCCTGTCACTTAAGGCTTGGGCGTCAGGAGCGCCGGAGCGCGCGTGAGCATCAGGCCGCAGTAGCGCAAAGTCGAAAAAGAGCTCCGCAATCCGCCAAAGCGATGGCGCACCGCGAATCACCGCCTCAACGCCCAAGCCACAACCGAGCGCGAAATTAAGCGCGACGAACCCGGTGAGGAGGATTCTTAAAGTCCTGCTGCCCTGCCCTTTCATCGATTGATTTCCGGTACAATAAATTAATTGTCACTTATATGGCAATTAATTTGTACCTCTTTTAAGGCGAGTGTGCAAGGGGCCCATTGAGGAGCGGCCACGGACCTTTAAGATCCGGCCAAGGAATCAGCGCGCTTTGGCTTGCTCGATGCGCTCCCGCGCGGAGGCGATGAAATTCCATTCGATAAAACGCGGCCTCGGGAAGCGCTCAGCGCCGAGCAACATGAGGCGCCCCGCACGGGTGGCGCTCAAGGTGATGCCGGCCGCGGGCTTTAAAACCGCGAGGGTCCCCTCGTCCATCAGAGTCTCACCGATGCGCAAGGTCCCTTGCGCCACGGACAAGGGCCCGTTCGCGTGCGTTAATCACTTGAGGGATGCTCAGGTCGGCCTGCTGCCATTCCTTTTTGGGCGCGCTTCGCTTAAGAGCGTCAATCAGCCGCGAGCTTTCTCGCCGCCTGCAATTCGACCGTGAGCTTCAGCACCTGCTCTTGAAGGGCGCGAATCTGCGCCGCGTACTTCGGTTGCGCGCGCAGCTGCTCGCGCAGCCCGTCGATCTCCATCGCCCACTTATCCTGGTGCGCCTGCTCGCGAAATTCGGCGCGCTCGGCGCGCGCTTGGGCTTCGGCGGCGGCGGCCTCGGCGGCGAGGAGTTTCTTTTGCAGCTGCGCCCTATCGGTGGCGCCCTCCGCTGCCGGTTCGGCCCCGAGCGCTTGCACTTCCTGGCGCCAGATTTGAAACACTCGGGCGGTCTTTCCGACCGCACCGAATCGATCGCGAAGCGCCCGACGCACCGCTCGGCCAGTAACTCGGGCCTCGCCGTTCAGGAGTTCACGACAGGTCGAGCGAATCCGATGCTCCGTCAGACGCTGGTTCATATCCCCTACTCTACACCCGATGGAATCCAAGGGGAACATGTTCCCTTTCGTACCCCTTCAGGAGTTCTTGGGCCTGAATTGGGGCGCTTTGAGACACCCCTCGAATGAGTTAGTCGTGTTGATTTAACAAGTAATTATCTTAAGGAATGTTCCACGGTAATGTTCCACGGCAGATCTCGGGAGACATGGGCTGGGTACGCCTCTGAGCCCTCAAGCGTCCGGCTCTTCGGGGTTTGTTATCAGCCCACGGGCCGCCAGGCCCTATCCGTATTTTCTTCATCTACATCTCCTTCAAGAATAAATCCTGTATTCCTTATGCGGCGCTGCACTGCTCGGGCGCTGCGCGCGCGGGCGAGTGAGCGCGCGGATGCCAATTCGGCGGCATGCGATGGGGCTTCGACCACGCGCCTTCGCGGATCTTTTTGAGCGCAATGTTGAGGGCGAGGCGCGAGGCGAAGCGTCTCAATGCCCCCTCCTCCACGGCCCAAATCACTTGCCGCAGAATCTCGCCGCCCTGGGCTGCGGGTACGGCTTCGAGCACCTGCCGGCGGGCCCGGGCCAACTCAAGCACCGACAGGCGCCGGGGGCCGGCAGCATGAGGTGCCGGCGTTTGGGCCGCTTTTCTTGCCACCACGGGGCGCGCGAGGGCCAGTTGTGCGAGCTCGGCGAGCAGAAACCCGCGATCTTCGGGCGTGAGCTGGGTCTCGCGGTCGAACTCAAAACACGTGAGCCGATCGCGCGAAGCGGCGTAATAGCGCGCGCGTTCCTCGGGCGACGCCCTGCCCCATAAAGCCTGGGTTTCCTCGCGGCTTCGCCGGCCGGCGCGTAACGGCGCGGCAGCGCTTTCAAGCGCAGCCCCCGCCGCGGGCCTAAGGGTCTCCCCGGTCGCAGGCTCCCCGCAAGTGACCGGCGGTGCCAGGCGTTCCTGCGGGCTTTGCGCGGGCACGCGCTGATCGGCGGCTTCGCCGGCTCGCTTAAGGTCCTTGAAGGGTCGGTTGGGGCTGCGGCCGAGTTCGCCCAGAAAATCGCGCGGCAAGCGCACTTCGGTGATCGCGGTCGCTTGGCAAAAAGGGTTATTGGGGTCCCGGCCGGGGTCTTCCCGCCGAATGAGGCCCTTCGTTTTAAGCACCTGATAGGCGCGGGTCACGGTGGACGGATCCACCGAGCACTCCACCGCCACGCGCTTTAAGGGGATCTCAGAGCACCAATCGCCGTTGCGCATTCCCGCCTCCCAATGCACCCAAAAGACCCGCTCGGCGGCTTGTGGCAGTCCCTGCTGCCAGAGCCAGCGCTCGAGCGGCTTCGGGCGCAGGCTGAAGTATTTCTCGCGCACTAAGACTGATCGCACATCCCGTTCGTTTTGCATCGACATAACTATCCCCTCGCCAACTAAAGACGATTTGCGAAAAACCGAAATTCGACGGGGGTATTGCTTGACCTTAAGAAGTCAGCCAACTAACCTTGATTTACCAGGTCAGGGTCGGTTTGGCGGCATCCCCGCGAATCGGTCCTTGAAATGAAAAGGCCCCATTAGGGGCCTTTTTATGTGCGCTTATTGCTCATGCATGCCTCCCTAATTTCGTCGATCCCTAAAACGCCGAAGGGCCGCAAAGCGGCCCCTCGGAACATCGATTTTTTGCCTCCGTTTGGCGGTGGCCTAAAACTAGGACGCGTCCTAGTTCTTCCTCGTCTAACACACCCTAGGACGCGTCCTAGTTCTCTTAAGGTCTTCATCGCTGCCCCTTGCCGCGCTGCTCAAGCCATTTGCGCGCGTAGGCTTTCAAATCCTCATACAGCGCCGGCAGATCGTCTTCTTTGATCTGCTTCGGGTTCAAGCTCAGTCGACCACCTTTGAGTGCAATTGTGAACAACACTTTGTCATCGACTTTCACAGATTCCGAGAGCTTCGAGCGGCGCGGCTTGCCGTCGCCTGTAGATGGCGCTGCGGTAAGCGACCGATACACGGCTTCCGCATCCGGGTGCGGGTCGCTCTTCGCGAGCTTTGCGGCGCGCGCCAGGATCACCTTCAAACGGTCACGACAGGCTTTGGCGAGCTCCTTGCTCCAGCGGAGCGAAATCGTTCGCGGGTCCTTAAATGCAGCGATGACTTCCGCCGGAAGCTCCGCGATCGCGACGTATTGCCCGACGGTGGTCTCGTGCAAATGGGTGGCGGCACTGATTTCGCGCTGGGACTTGTAAAGACGGCTGCGCAACCATTGCGCGAACATGCCGCCAATTTCGAAGGCCGAGAGATCCTCCCGCTCCGCATTTTCGCGGTACATCTTAAGGACTAGGTCTTTGGCGTCGGAGGCCTTCGCATCCAGGCGCGCCAAGATCGGAAAACCGCCCTCGATCTGTTTGTTAAGCTCCAGGATGGCGGCGTGGCGCCGGTGACCTTCGACCAATTCGTAGTCAGTCTTGCCGCCCGGCGAGCCCGGGCGAACCCGCACGGGGGTGTCTTGGCCGTGTAGGCGGATGTTCTCTTTGAAGGCGCGAAAGGTCTCATCCGTCGTGGTGAGACTGAGCTCGTGCCGATTGGCAAACTCGGTCACGCCGATGCTCGACGGATCGAGCCTCAAGATCACCATACCCGCGCTGCGTTCGGCTTTGAGCCGCTCAATTTCGGCCGCAAGACCTCCGGCCGCCTGTTGGCCCGCGCGTGCCACAAAGGACATGGGCCCGGCCGGGCGGGGCGCACTGGGGCTCACAGGACTCGGGTCCATCAGCGCGCGGGTGATGTCGTCGCGCTTACTCACGACTGGCCGGTCGCTGGGCGGGCTCGCCCTTGGCCTGGCGCGCCCGACGCCACACGTTTTGAATGGCGCCTTCGATTTCGGCATTGACGAGGTTCATGGCCTGAATGGCGCGCTCGAAGGTACGGGAGTCACCCTCGTAGGATTGCACTTCGTAGGCGGTGAGGATTTCGGGTCCGATCTTCTGCAGCACTTTGGTCTCAAGCATCGGTGCAGAGATCGTAAATCTCGGAAAACGTGTGCGAATCCAGTTGCTGATGGTCTCGTGCACGTCATCGTTCAGCTTCACTTTCGTCATCAAGATCGCGACAAAGTCGTAGACCTTTTCCGGACCCACGCGATTGAACAGGTCCACGAGTTCCGCCAGCCAGCGAAAAAAGAGACCGGCTGACTGCAAATCCATCATGGCCGGCGGCATTGTGATGACGATGCCATCCACGGCAAAAAGCGCGTTGCTGTTCACGAACGACAAGGAGGGCGCCGTGTCCATGATCACGACGTCATAGTCCTGCTTGACGGTGTCGAGGCCATTGGCCAGGACGGTAAAGAAATTGAATCCTTCCTCTCGTGCCAGCCTCGAGGCGATCGAGAATTCCGCGCCGTAAAAGGCAAGATTCGAGGCCAGCAAATCCAAATCATGCCAATGGGTTTTGCGAATGGCGCTTCGCAACGTCCCGGTCCAATTCTCGGACCCTAACCGCTCGCCTTCAAAATAGGGGAGTGCTGTCTGCGTTTCGGGCACTTCAGTGTGCGGCAGGATGCCGAAGAGCTGGGTCAAAGAGGCTTGCGCATCCAGGTCGATGAGAAGCACCCGGTATCCGCGCAGGCACAGGTACTGCGCCAGGTGCACCGAGGTCGTAGTCTTGGCGACCCCGCCCTTGAAGTTCGCGAGCGCAAGCACGATGGACTTGTCGATCGCCGGATCGCGCCGGGGCCGCAGGCCCAATACCGCTTGAAGGTTGTGGATGTCCTCCAGCGTAAAGAGGCGCCGGCCGTTGATGGTTTCGCCCTGAGGAAAGTCGGGGGTCTTCTTTAGCCGCCGTCGAAACGAGTCATCCGAGAGACCGAGGAGGGCGGCCACTTCGGCCGCATTCCATTTGCGTAACTCCTTGACGCGGCTGGGTTCTAATGCGACGTTGCGCGCACGTTCCAGCAAATCCTCAGCAAGCTCCGCAAGCTGGGTAATCTCGGCGAGACCCACTGGCGGGAAGCGGGTAGGGTCGCTGACATCCTCGGTCTGGGGGACAGAATCGCGGATCGGGGCGGCGGCTTCAGCCATGGTAGGTTCCATGGGAGGAAGATTATAAGCCCGCGCACGGAGTTATGGCAAGTTGCGGAGATTTATTCAACAATCCGCCTTTAAGCCCGCGCCGCTCATATTGTTCCGCGCGCTGCGAAAGGATCCATGTAAATGTAGGACGAGTATCTCTTGGTAAGCAACCAACATGGCGGACTATGGGCAAAAGCCCATATTTGGAGTAGTATGTCTTTTCGATTAATTGGTCACCCAGATCTTGAGCAGCAAGTACCCAAGGTATTTGCGGAAGATCCCAAGCACGGGCCGGTGGCGGTGGCGAAGATTCGGGCGCTGATCGAGTCTTTTCGGGAAGACCCGGCAGAGTTGGCACCAGCGCCAGTGGCCCAAGTGGAATGGACAGAGGGCGTTAGACTCAATGTGCAGCGAAGCGAGGATGCAAAGTCGAGTCTTGTGGCGGCCCACGTCGCGATCTATATCTACGAAGATTGGGGCTTGCGATTCGCGATCGCGCGAGTCGAGTTTCCAGAGCACGCCGTGGTGGGGGCGTTGCTGATGGTCGAAACGCAAGTTGCGGCGGCAACGGGCCTCGCGTCGCAAAATTTGAGCGTGGCATTGCTTGCTAAGGTGGAGGAACTCATATGGCCGACCTGAAGAATCCGCTGAATCAAAGCGCGTTGGATGCGTTGACCTTGGGCACCGAGGAGGCACGGGCGGCCTATCAGGAGCAACGTCTGGCGTTAGATATCGGGCGCACGATTCGTCACGAGCGAAGGCTGGCGAATTTGACACAAATGGAATTGGCCGCGCGAGCGGGCATCAATCAAGGCGATTTGAGTCGACTCGAGACGGGGCAGGGCGTACGCGGGGCAACAATCGCCATCGTTGAACGGGTGGCTCAGGGGCTCGGGCTGGAAGTCGCGATTCAGTTTGTCGATCCCACGGTGAAACGCGCGCGCGCCAAGAAACTGGCAGAGCAAGAGGAAGCCGTCAGATCCTCATGACGGAGCAGGGCGGCTATCACCTGAGCTGGTGGTCCGACGTGATCGCCCTCGCAGCCTCGCTTGTCTTCGCTTGGCCGGTGGTGAGAACCAGTTTTCGCTTGAGGCGCGCCGAGCAAACCGCGGCAGCGCCAGCGCAAAGCGCACCGCGAGCGGACGATGTCCTCTCGCGAGTCTGGTCAAGGACCGCAGCAGCGCTGCGCGAACCCTTGTGGACCCGGACTGATCATTGGGCCACCTTGATCGCGTTCGGATTGGTGGTCCTATCCGCCGTCTTCAAAGTGATCAGTCGATGGGTGTAGCAACCCGTGTTGATGCCCGCGAAGTCCTTTCGTGACTGTAAGGTTTTTGTTGAGTCCCAATATGCCTAAGCGCAACTCATTACGTCGAAAAATTGCGGCCCGAATCGAGCGATCACAGGACACGGTGTTCCTGCCGCGCGAATTTGCCAAATTCAGCGGCGAGGATCAGGTGCTGCGCGTGTTGCGCGAGCTCACGCGTGAGGGACGTCTTAAGCGGCTGGGCTATGGCGTGTACGGCCGCGCCGTGACGTCGCGGCTCTCGGGCCAACCGATTCTTTACAGCGCGAATGGATTACTCGGCGCGGCGCGCGAAGCGCTCACCAAGCTCGGTGTGCCCTGGGAAATAACTGCCGCCGAGCGGGATACAACGAAGGCCGCACAACGCAGGTGCCGGTGAATCCTGTGGTGCGCGTGAAGGGTCGATTCTCGCGCCGCTTAAGCGACGGGAACATTGAGCTGCAGCTTGAACGATAACCATCATCGCCGCATCATTCTCGGAGTCGCAGGGTAGGGCATCAAGAACATTGAGGGATTGAATGACATCCGACAACGTATCCTCAACGGTGAAAATCCGGCGGATCTTATTCGGCAACGTCGCACCGATAAGGTGATTAAGATTATTCGCCAGCTTCTCGAAGGCATCTACGTCTAGGGTCGTAGCGGCCAGCGACGCTCGCGCCAGTGTCGTTTGCGCGGGCACCCTCATGAGTCTTTGCGGCGCGATTGGGGATCCGCTGCACGGAAAAAGACCTCGTTATCCACTACTTTCCCGCAAAGACCCGCAAGCGCCTGTCCCGTCCGGTCTATCGTTTTGCTCTTCTCATCTCGAGAATGACTTGATACCAACACCAAACAGACATAGTTTATCCCCATGGCCAATCCAGTGTCTGCTGTCGCTTGCGGCTTTCTGGGGTTCGCCGAAGAGTTCCGTGCGCCCGACCAGCCGGTGATTCAACCCGAGCGGTTTGCGCAGGCGTTGAACCTTCGCTTGCAGGATCTGGCGAACCTTGCCGGCGTGCATCGAACGACCGTGACCGAGACGCCGGCGAATGCGCGGCTGCAACATTACTTGCGCGAGGCGTTGCGTGCGCTGTCGGGCGCCTACGAAGTGACCCAGGATCGCGATCGCTCGATCTTTTGGTTCCGTAACACACCGATACCTGAATTCGGTCATCGAACCGCGGAACGGCTGGTCGCTGAGGGTAAGACCGAGGTGATCATCCGCTACTTGACGTCGATTGCCGCCGGCTCGAGCGGATGATTTTGCGCGCGCTCGCCGATGATGTGATGATCGATTCCTTGTAGCACGCGGCGCACGCGCTCGGCCACGCGCTGCGCTAGTCATCGCCGGGCGCTGCAGAGCCGCTGCGAGCGGGGCTTGAGAGCTTAAAAGGCCTCAATAAAAAACGGGGCCTTGCGGCCCCGTAGAAAAACGGCGATTTGCCTTAAGCGTCTTGTTTGGCTTCGTGGATGCGGATCACGAGTTTGCCGGTGACCGGCAACGCGGAAAGCTGCACGTTAAAGCCTTTGCCATCCTTGTTCTCGAAGGCGACGCCGACGCGAATCCAGTTGGCTTTGCCCTCGCCCTCCTTGGTGTAGTCCTCGACGACATAGACGTCGAAGCGCCGGACGGCGGGGGCGGTGTGTTTATCATTCTGCATGATGGGATCTCCTTGAATTTAAGTTGCGAAAGTCGCTGATGCGACGAGAATCCATAACGTCGATCGCACAGGCGGGACTGCCCGGTGAACGTGGAATAAATGTGCAGCGTGGTTCGCGTGGTAATCCCCACCACGCCAGGACCGCAAGCGAAACGTTTATGCCGCGAAAGCACCTGGCGGGCACGACGCGGGAGACCCAGGATTTCTCAATTCCCTCGCATCATCGTTCGCAACCGATCCTTAGTTTAAGGAGATCACCGCGTGAGAATCGCGCCCGAAGGAGCGGCGCTTGGGATCGATGCTCGGCATCACAAGCAAAAAGGGCAGGGCAGTCCCCGCGGGCCGCACGGGTCGCCGTTCACGCAAGCGGGGGCGGAAGGGCAGCGCAGCGCTCAAAAAAGAGGGCCTCATCCACTCAGGCGCACAGCAGGGCAGAGGCCCGGCATCGCCTTAGGGGCCCGCTCGGACGCTTACAGACAGCGCCGAGCGGGCCGGGGCGCTTAGAGGCGCCCCTCCTCGACGAAACTCAAGACGCTCTCGCCGGCGACGATGAGGTGATCCAGGACGCGTACTTCGATGAGCCCCAACGCTTCGACCAGACGCCGGGTGATGAGCTCATCGGCGTGGCTCATGTCCTTCACGCCACTCGGATGATTGTGCAGGAGCACGCAGGCGGCCGCGCGCTTCTCTAAAACGAGCTTAACCACTTCGCGCGGATGCACGCTCGCCCCTTCGATGCTGCCGCGAAAGAGCTCGACGTATTCAATCACGCGATGCCGTTGGTCGAGCAAGATCAGGGCGAAAATTTCATAATCCAAGTGCCCTAAGCGCATGGTCAAGTACTCGCGCACTTTGTGCGGCGAGTTCAAGGTCGCGCCGCGACGCATGCGGTGCGCGAGCACCTGGCGCGCAGCGCTTAGGATTTGCTCGCTCGAGGCGGGTCGGGAGGCGCCATCGGCGCCCTGGATAAAAAGCTGCTGGTTCGACATCGTCGCTCTCCGGTCTTTCGCGGGCGGGATTGCCCGAGGCCGGAGCGCTCCCATCGCAGCGCAGCCGTCACAGGCTGGCCCTACGGGCCACTCGGGCGAGTAGAGGAACGCGCGGAGCGCGTGAGCAACGCAGCGCCTTGACGGCGAGTACGATGGGTTAGGATCTAAAAGGGAGGCAAGCCCCCTTTCTGCTGTCTATGGGGACTTTTGTTGAGGGGAGTCGATGCGACTGCCATTGGCGGCCGGCGGCGAGCTCCTGGAATTCCGGCATTGCTACTCAAGGTCCGCTTAGCTCGACGGCTCGCGTGGGGGACCCACGCCAGCGCGAGCGATCCGCAGGGCGATCAAGTCCCGCCCCGCGGGATGAGCGATGAGCGAACCCGAAGGAGCGCGCTCGGCGGCGCCGCCGCGACGCGCCCTGATCGCCTCTCGACACCAAAAAAGAGCTTTGAGCCGATTCTGCGATGACACGTCTACAATAGCCCGGGACTTAAATTGTGTCCTCCCGATCCCAAGGGCCAGCGCTTGAAGGTCACGGCACCCCATCCCCTTAAGGTCCCACCGGTCATAGGATTTAACTGAAACGCGGAGCGGGCATGCGAGACGAAGCGGAGATCACCATCAGCGGCAGACGCTTAAGCGCAGCTGAGTCAATGACTGTACGGGTTGCGATTGATACCCTCGCGAACGTCTTGGCCGAGGGCCTCGAGGAGCCCGAGAGTAGGGCGCGCACCGATCTGTACCTCGCCTGCTTGAGCCGGATTCAGAGCCTGCTCGAGAGTCGCGAAGCGCGCAAGCAATAGCCGTTAACGCGCACCCCCCCGATGAGAGTGACCCCGGGCAGCGGTGCCACGCGGCGCCGAAGAATCGAGCCTGCGGGGCTATCTCCCCGCAGGCTCGCTGTCCTCAATCGATGGCCGCGAGGATCAAGCGCCGCTCGGCGTGCTCGCAGGCAAAATCACGCAGCTGATAAAAGCGCTCGGTAAAGCGTTCGAGCCTCGGGAACCGAAACGAGAGCGCATTGAGGGCGAAGAGCGTCGCGGTGATCCCGGCGGCATCCGCGCTCAAGTTTCCGTCGAAGGAGTTGCCGGCAACGCGGATGTGATAGGTCGCCGGCGCGCTCGGCGCGAGATAACACCCGCCGTTGCTCAAGTCATAAAAATCCCAGTACCCACCGAGATAGTCGGCAGATAGTTGGCTCATCTGGGTGAACAGGCATTGCTCAAATGCCATCATCTGGCGCTCGAAATGTCGCGGCAGAAACGCAAGACGCTTGGCCTCCGGCACGCTCGTTGCGACGATGAGTGAATCGATTGAAGTTTCCATGATCGTGATTCCCTTTAAATTGATGCAGGCGGACTTGCCTGCAATCAGCCGGGCTCACGCCGCAGCGCAGCGCTCAAGACTCGCTCCAGCGACTCGCCGAGCACGCAGCCGCGCGCGCAGGGTCTTGAACGCGAGATCGGCGTGATAACTTACCGCCTCACAGGCAAGACCCTCTCCCTTAGATCTTCCCGCTGCATCGCGTGCGTCAATGAAAGAAGCCGTTGAAGCGGGCCGGCCACGACCGACCGACCCGCTTCGGGTCGTGCATTTAAGATTCGAGGATGTGGACGGCTGCCTGCCACAGCGCGGTGTTGATCCGCACGTCCTCGCGAATATTGCGAATACGACGCGTGCGCATCAGCCGCTGCGTGCGGCTGTGATAGAGGACTCCGCCGGTCATGGCCGATTCCTGCAGACGGTTGAACGCGTGCCACAAAGTCGGCTGCGCATCCGCCGCGCGGCGAGCTTCGAGCATTTTCGCCGGCAGAAATTCAGGTCGTGTCTCGACTTTCGCCCAGCGGATCTCGTAAGCG
>CAVZFF010000007.1:0-10160 GCA_963774475.1 uncultured Gammaproteobacteria bacterium | reverse complement strand
GCTGCCGCGCTCCGGCCTCTCGGACACAAGAGCGGCATCGTGCTCGGCAATCTCGTGGGCCTGATCGATTCGGATTACCAGGGGCCGCTGATGGTGTCGTGCTGGAACCGCGGGGTCGGCGCCGTTCACCGTGCAGCCCGGCGATCGGATCGCGCAACTGGTGATCGTGCCGGTGGTTCGCATCGATTTCGAGCTGGTCGAGGACTTCGCCGCAACCGAGCGCGGCGGCGGCGGGTTCGGCAGTTCCGGGCACCGGTGATCTCTAATCTGCCCGCTCGCCCGCGAAATGGCGCTGGCGCGTGCGGGCTTTGCCCGCCATTCTCGAACTTATGGCAATTCGGGATTGGCCGAGCGATGAGCGGCCGCGCGAAGAAGCTGCTCGAGAAAGGCGCCGCCGCATTGTCGGATGCGGAGTCGCTGGCGATTTTGCTGCGCACTGGGCGGGCGGGGCGTTCCGCCTGGACCTCGCCCGCGCATTCTCAAAAGCTTCGAGTCGCTGCGCAAACTGATCGCCGCCGACCGCGCGCGCTTCTGCGCCGAGCCTGTTCTGGTACCTGCTCGCTACGCCGAACTGCATGGCTGCTGCTGCTGGAGATCGACCTCGTGCGGCGGAGCCGTCCCGGCACCTTGTGCGCCGGCCCGTCGCTCGCGAGCCCGCGGGCGACCTGCGACTTCCTCAGCGCCAGGCCGCGCCTACCTCAGCAACGCGGCGTCCGCCGCCCGGATCCGCAGCGTCATCGCCGATCGATTCCGAGGAGCTGTTCCGCGGCACCATCGGACGGCGAGAGAAGGCGATCTGCGAGATCGTCAAACTGGCCTTGCAGCGCAACTCGGCGGCAGTGATCGTGGCGCACAACCACCCTTTATGTTGCGTTGCGGTGTCACCACCCGAGTTTGGTGTCACCCCTGTTGAGGTACGTTGCGTCCTCAGCACGGTGCTGGCCCGATGAGCGCGCCCACCCAACGCAGCCTGCCGCTGGCCGAGTCGATGCGGGAAAGTGACACCCTGGAGTTCGGAAACGTCGCTGAGGAATCGGAGGCGACGGACCGACTCTTCATCCGCGGCGACTACGACGAATTGCGAGCTGCGACCACCGCCGAAATCATTGCTGCAGCGCGGCGCGCGATGACTCGCCGGGTCCACCGCGGGACTGCCATGAGCTCACCACGCGCAGTGCGAGAATTTCTCGCGGTCAAGCTGGGCAACCTAGAACACGAGATTTTTGCAGTACTACTGCTGGACACGCGCCATCGGCTCATCGATTACGTGGAGCTGTTTCGCGGCACGATCAATGGGGCTAGCGTGCATCCCCGGGAGGTGGTAAAGCTCGCACTTGCCCGCAACGCCGCTGCTTTGATCCTGGCCCATCCGCATCCGTCGGGTTCGCCCGAACCCAGCCAGGCGGACGAACTCATTACGCAGAGGCTCAAAGAAGCATTGGCGCTGGTCGACATCGCCGTGCTCGATCACGTCATCGTCGCCGGCGGAGAAACAGTCTCATTTGCGGAACGTGGATTGCTGTGAATCTCAGCCTGGCGCCCCTTGCAAGAAAGTGGCATAGACCCTTTCCGTTACGATCAGCTCGACCCAAGGTCATGAGAATACGTAACGCTGCCTAAGAGCTTAGCCACCCACCAATCCGAACACCCTCGTAGTTCGTTGCCTATGCGCGCAGCGTCCGGAAAAACTGCCGCACGTCCTCCACCATCGGGCCGGGCTGTTCCCAAAAGGCGAAATGGCCGCCTTTGGCCAGCTGCGTGAAGCGCACAAGATTGAAATTTCGCTCCACCACAGTCCTGGGAGGTTTGAAGTACTGCGCCTCACGCGTGTAAACGACGCCAGTTGGAACACTTACTTTGCTGGTGAGGAGTGGGTCGTCGTCGAGGCCGCGATAGAACCAGATGCTCGAGCCTATCGTGTCGGTGACCAGATAGATCATCACGTCGGTGAGCACCTGATCCTTCGTGAATACCGGTTCACGCCTGTCTGGAGAATCGCTCCAGAGTTTCAATTTCTCGACAAGCCACGCCGCCGCTCCGAGCGGATTGTCCGTCAGCGCAAAAGCAGCGGTCTGAGGCCTAGTGCGTTGTTCGTCGTAATAGCCGTTTTCAACCTTCCACTCGGCGTCGCTATCGCTAATCCAAGCCCGCTCCTCTGCTGTCCGTTCATTCTCCGCCGGAAGCGTCAGGTCCTCTCCGATGTCGTTGAGGTGAATGCCAACGAGAGACCCTGGATACGCTCGGCCGAGTTGTGTCGTGACTTGGTCGCCAAGGTCACCTCCCTGCGCCCCGTACCTGGAGTATCCGAGAACCTTCGTCATCAGCGTATTCCAGAGCGTCGCCGTGGTCGCCGGCCCGATGGGCTTGCCCAATGGTTTTGACGAGAAACCATAGCCGGGCAACGAGGGAACGACCACGTCAAAGGCATCGTCCGAGGAGCCGCCGAAACTCGCCGGATCGCTTAGTGGTCCGATGGCCTCGAGAAATTCGAACACGGACCCCGGCCAGCCATGCGTAAGGATGAGTGGCATCGGCTTCGGGCCACGTCCCTTCACGTAATAAAAATGGATGTCGTAATCGCCGACGCGCGCGAGAAATTGGGGGTAGCGGTTGAGGTTGGCTTCTGCCTTGCGCCAATCGAATTGCTCAACCCAGTACTTGGCCAGGGACCTCATATAATCCCAATTCGCACCATAGCGCCAATCGTCGGCGTCCATCCGGTCGGGCCACTGCGCCTCACGGACCCTCTTGATAATGTGATCAATCTTGGCCTGAGGGATATCCACGCGAAAGGGCTTTAATCGGGACACGCTACTCTCGGCGAACACGCTGTGTTGCGGCAGCAGGAGCGATCCGATCGTTCCCAAGATCATTGAGCCCGCGGTGCGTCGCGAATATCGGGCGATCAATTTGTTGTTGGCACTGGACATGTTAGGTGCTCCCTCTTCAACCCAGACACGGAGAACCAGTACGCGCCATGTTCACCTTTCTGTCTATCTGGACGGTGCCGGCTTTGGGTCACGTACCGACTATTCGTCGATCCGTCCAGTTCAGCCTAATCGCCATTGCAGTTCGTTGCCTATGCGCGCAGCGGCCGGAAGAACTGCCGCACGTCCTCTACCAAGGCACCGGGTTGTTCCCAGAAGGCAAAATGGCCGCCTTTCGTCAGCTGTGTGAACCGCACCAGGTTGAAATTTCGCTCCAAGACACTCTTGGGAGGTTTGAAATTCAGCATTTCATACGGAGAATAAATGACGCCAGTTGGAACTGTTACTCTGCTGGCTAGGGGTGGGTCGTCGTCTATGCCGCGATAGAACCAAATGCTTGTGCCGATAGTGTCGGTTACGAGGTAGATCATCACGTCAGTGAGCACCTGGTCCTTCGTGAATACCGGTTCACGTCTGTCCGGTGAGTCACTCCAAGTCTTCAGTTTCTCGACAATCCACGCCGCCGTTCCGAGCGGATTGTCCGTCAGCGCAAACGCAGCGGTTTCAGGCCTGGTATGGTGTTCGCGCGAATAGCCACCGTCGGCATACCACTCGGCGTCGCCATCGCGCACCCAAGCCCGCTCCTCTGGTGTCTGTTTACTTTCTTCCGGAAGCTTCAGCGATTCTGCGATATTGTTGAGGTGAATACCGAAGAGAGAGTTTGGATACGCGCGACCGAGTTGCGCTGTTATCTTTTCGCCAAAGTCACCCCCTTGTGCTCCATATTTGGAATAGCCGAGAACTTTCGTCATTAGCGTATTCCACAGCGTTGCAGTTGTCGCAGGCCCGATGGGCTTGCCCGGTGGCTTTGAAGAAAAGCCAAAGCCGGGCATCGAGGGAACGATCACATCAAAGGCATCATCCGCAGAACCGCCGAAGCTGGCCGGATCGCTTAGCGGCCCGATGGCCTCAAGAAACTCCAATTCTGAACCCGGCCAGCCATGCGTCAGGATGAGTGGCATCGGCTTGGGGCCGCGCCCTTTGACGTAATAAAAATGGATGTCGTAATCACCGGCGCGCGCGAGAAATTGGGGGTAGCGGTTGAGGTTGGCTTCTGCCTTGCGCCAATCGAACTGCTCGACCCAGTATTTGCTCAAGGACCTCATATAGTCCCAATTGGCGCCATAGCGCCAATCGTCAGCGTCTAGCCGGTCGGGCCACTCCGCCTCACGAACCCTTTTGATAATGTGATCGATCTTGGCCTGCGGGATATTCACGCGAAAGGGCCGTAATCCAGGACCACCACTTTGAGCCAGCAGATTTTGTCGCGGCAGTAGTAGCGATCCGATCGTTCCAAGGATCATCGAGCCAGCCGTGCGTCGCGAATATCGGGCGATCAATTTGTTGTTGGCACTGGACATGTTAGGTGCTCCCTCTGCAACCCCAGACACGGAGACAGAGTAGGGGCCATGTTCGCTCTTCTGTCAATCTGGCCGGTGGCGGCTTTGGGTCCGTTTATAGACATTCACCGCTGAACGAGTCGGATCGGCTTGGAATCCAGCCGGTGTCGCAGCTCCGCGAGTTCTTGTTCCCGTCGGTTAAGAAGTGCTTGGGCCTCCCGGTACGCGGAATAATAAAGATCGACCAAAGCAACGAGCTTGGGGATTTGAAGACGCAAGGACAAGAGTTCCTCGTGTTGAGGGTAGACCGTATTATGCGAGCGCGCCGCGGCGGCGCCCCGGTCACTCGCTCTTTGGTGTTTGCGAAGCTCTTGCAGCACGTCCGGGTGGTATCGGTACAGCGAGTTCCTGGAGACTTTTGCCAACTCGCACAACGCGCTGACGGTCACCCGCTCTGTGCTCCCCAAAGAGGACGCCTTAAGGGTGGCCAGAGCCTGTTTGAGTTGGTCAGCGGCCGACATGTGTGCCGCCCGGAATTGCGTCGATCGAGCGAACCATCGCAAGGGCCTCTTGCAGTCGTGCCCGGGCAATCTTCAACGTTTGCGTCGGCAGTGCCGGCTCGTTAAGCAGTGTCTCGTTGCGCCGAGCCTGCTCGAGCCAATAAGATCGATGCGGTGCCGACACGGCGAAGTTCCTGCAGCGCGCGCAGGTGGAAGGCTCGCGACGCAGCGGGTTGGGCGCGGTGGCGCTGCCGAGGCAGGCACTGTGTTCCTGACGATAGACACAGAAACCCCAGTCGCATACGCCCAATGTCAGACCCGACTCGACCAGCATGCGTGCGTACTGCGCGATACCTTGCTTCATCCGCGCGCCGCGGAAACGGGGTCGCTTGGCGAGAATCTCCTCGCCCGCTCGGCCGCCCAGGCGCGGCGAGCTCAGCATGTGCTCCCAGGCGGACACCGACTGTTCAAGAATCGCGGCATCGATCTCAAGATTTAGCCGGTAGTCGGTTCCCGAGTAGCCGCGATCTGTGGTCCCGCGTTCACGATGACCTAAGTGCTGCGCCAGTGCGAACAATGCCGAACGATCCCGAAGAGCGGCAAAGCGAACGAATGTCTTTCGGCCCTGGTGGGTCGACAGCCGCCAGAGCTTGCTCTCGTGAAGCGGCAACTCGAACCATGTACTGCAGCGTCGAAGGAGCAGGCCCATCTGCCCGGTGCTCATGACCCGCAGGGCGCTAGAGCACGAGTGTTGCCACTCCGTAGCACCAAATTGATGGCCGCCACTACTCCGCAACCAGAGCTCGCGGCGGCCGGAACGGGCACGATGCGGCGCCGACAGTGCCTCGAGTACGGTAATTGCGTGGGCCGCTGGTGGCGGCGCCACCCACTGATGATGCCGGCCATGATAGGCCGCCTCGTGCTTGAAGATCGCGCCGACGATCATGACGACGGGCGTGTCGCCGGCAGAATCATCGGCGCCAAATGGCTGCAAACAGCCGGTCTGTAGCTGAAGAATCTCACTGGCCCGGGGTCCGACCAAGTAGGAAATCACGATGAAGCATGCAGTATAAAGCACGTCCAGCAGCTCGGCGAGATCGGCGCCGGACTCAATCGTGTGCGGGCCCTTGGGCGTATCGAGAGTGACTTGTTGGAGCACTCGGATGGCCGCCTTGCGCCAGACCTCAGAGGTGTAGCCACGGTGCTGCTGGGTCGCGACTTCATTGGTATATATCTCGCGGGCGCGCAAAAGGTCCACGGCGCATCGTGAGAGAAACTCGATCGCGCCTTGGACCAGTGGAACCGCGATCGCATCGGGGGTGTAAGGCCAAGCTCCCCGGTTGGAATCCGTCACACCGGCGACCGCTCCAGAGCTCTGTCCTGAGCAAGGGTCTACCGTCAGGCCGTCACCGATATCGAGGCGATATCGATACAGGTACACGAGCAAATCCAGGTACTTTTGTACCGTCGTGCGCGCCAGGCGGGTACCCTGTTGATTGGTCCGTCGCTCGATTGAGAGCTGAAATCGCCGCAGTGCGCTCGCGTTGAGGTCCGCGAATCGCGAGAATCCCTCGGGCTCCATCCAGCGCACCAATCCGCGGAGGTAGTGGAAATAGCCGAATACGGTCGTTGCTCGCTGCGCGAGACCTGTGCTCAGGCAGCGCGTTCGGATCAACGCGATGAGAGTCCGCGAGGACTCCAGCAAGCGGGCGAGCGACGGATCGGTAAAGCGACGCCCGCTTGGCAGTGCGAAGGACCAACCAATGCGTACGGGTCGGTCGTGTTCCAGCGCGTTGGTCGGGGTGAGAATCCATACATCGTCATGCCATGTCGAATTACGTAGGAACCAATCCCGCGCCAAGGCTTTCCCGCCGACTTCGACGGGAACGATTGCACAAGACGGCGCGGATGCGGCGCTCACCGCAAATCCGGAAGGGGAGGCAGGGTGGTCTGCAGCCTCGCCGCCGCACCGAGTTCCGTGGCCGCAAAGCGCGTCAGGATATCCTCCTCGAGAATACGCAACTGCGGTGCGTAGAGGGCGTCCCAGCGCAGCGAATGAACCGTCGCGGCAGCCCCACGCAGATGATCGCGTGCTTGCAGCAATCGTGCGAGCGAGGCGGGATCCGCCGCAATGATCGCGTTCGGACACGTGAAGCAACCGAGAAAGTTGTTGCAAAGCTCGCCGCGCCGAGAGTCGGGCGCGACGCCTGCGAAAGGATCCTTGCAATCAAAACCGAACATCGAGACGGCGTGACCGACGTGAACCGGCGCTAGAGACGGGCGCGGAGTGGGCATGACGGGTCCACCCGAAGGGCGCGGTTCTGGACGCGGTCCACTGATATGACCCAGGAATGCGCTCTGCAGCGCGGCAATACGGCCGCGATGCTGTGCCTCGATCTCCGGCCCCTCGACATAACGGACGGTTGTGCCAATCTGCTGATGGTTAGCGGCGGCCTTGACTTGTTGCAAATCGCCGGACGCCCGGTAGAACGCGCTCAAGACGCTCGGCCTGATCGACGCCAACGAAAAGTGGGGTAATCCATGCCGCTGCAGCCAGCCGTTTCGAAGCACGCTCTTCGCCGTGGCGCTGGACCAGGTGCCGACGCCTTCCATGCCTCTGAACAACAGCAACCGGCCGCGCGCGACCTTGGCCGCGTGTGGTCGGATGCGTCGCGTCCAATCGATGAGATCGCGCACAAGTGCGGGCGGCTCGAACGGGTCGGTAGTCCGGAAGGAGCGCCGTTGGGTCGTGCCGGCGCGGCGCTTGGTCCAAACGAGCATCTGCCGATCATCGAGCAACGGAATCGGCTGCAGGCAGTTGACCGACAACTCGGCGATGGGTTCCGGGTTGCCCGCCGAATGAATCAGAATCGCTATATAATACGGCAGCAGCGACTCGCTCCGCGGATACAAATACGGCTCGACCTTTTTGCATCCACCGAATCGCAACAATCCGCGACGGACCGGGTTATTGCCCGCCCGAGAGAGCACCTTTTTATACTCCGGTACGATCCCACCGTAACGTTGATCGATCGCATCGAGCAAGCCGCCAAGCGAAGTGGCCGGTTCGCGGTTACCGACGTCGGCGCGCGCCCGTTCTCCCTCTTCGCGCTGTGCGCGCAGCGCTTTGATATCGCGCTCGCAGGCTTTGAGGATCGCGCGCAACTCCCGAGCGGACAGCTTCTTGAGCCGCCGGCTATCTCGGTTACGGTAAGGGAATGGGTTGAACGGATAGTGCAGATCACCGAGGACGCCGGGGCGGCAACGCGCCAGCCACTGCAGCAGCGTTCTCAATGCGGTATACGGCCCCGAACGACTCGACTTGGTCCAGGGCTGTCCATTGCGTCGGCACTGGCCGTTTAGCCACTCGATGTAACGTACCAGTAGCCCATTGTGAAAGTCGGCTAGGCCGCTGATCGTCGCGGACTCTTCAGCGAAGCGGGAAAAGACCTTAATGTGCGCCCACAACGTCAAGATCTGATTGTGCGAGCGTCCGCCGAAGTGGTTCCAGAATGCGTCCGCGAGCGCGATACGTACGCCCGGCGGCAGAGGCAGCGTCGAAAAGTCGATGGTCGTCTGACGCACTCGCCGCGGGGCATCAATGCGCTCGTGCGGCACGCCTGTGAGATCCGGCGATCGCGGCAGCGAGCGACTCATTCGCCTGCGTCGCGCGGTCATTCCGGCACTCCCGTCAGCAATGAGTCCAGAACCTCGCTCAAGACGCAGGTGTCGACCGCAATGGCACGCAGGTACCGATCTGTCGTCTCGATATGTTCGTGCCCCAGCAGCACCTTGACGATGAGGAGCGGGTTGAGCGACGCGCCTTGCTTGGCGAGCCGCTCGAGTCGAGCGAGCATCATGCACGCGAAGGTGGCGCGCAGCAGATGCGTCGTTGCTTGGAATCCGCAAGCTAGGCCGCTCTGACTGACGACTCTCTGATACCGGTTCTTCGACACCGGCGAACCGCGGCTACCGATGAACAGCAGTCCCGGATCCGATGCTCGCTTCCTGCGTTTGGCCCGTGCCAGCCACCCGAGCCGCTGAGTAGACAGGTAACCCGATGTCTCCTCGAGCAAGCTTGCCGACGCAATGACATATCCCGGCTTGCGGCCCTTTCTCACCACCTCGACGACTCGGTAGGCGGCCTCATCGCCGGAAGGCCGTAATGCGGAGGACTTGAAGACATCCGCGACGTTGACACGCAGCAGCTCGCTAACTCGCAAGCCGGTGTAGAGTTGCCAGCGCGCCATCAAATCGTACGGCGGTACGAGCTTGGCTAAGAGTTCGCGCGACTGCGCGGTGGTCAGCGGCCGCGGCAGGCTCGTGAACTGGCGCAGGACAAACAAGTCGCGCTCGGCATGATCCGACCAAGCGGCGCGCGCCACCTCGGGGCGCCGGGCAACATCGAAATCGTTCGCCCGGCCAACTAACGGCGAGGCTTCTAGCCATCCTGTACGCACCGCCCACGCATAGAAACGCAACACGCCGCGAACACGGTGATTGATCGTTCGAATGCTATAAGGCCGGCCGGTCTGCGCGCTTGGCTCAAGCAACATCCGGTTGCGGTAGGCGACCAGATCGGCCGCGCCCGCGTCGCTCCAGATGATCCGGTTCTGCTCGAGGGTGTCGAACCAGTCGTACAGAATCTCCGCGTAGGTTCGCAGCGTATCGGTCGTATGTGCGCGCTCTACCGCGTGTTCATGCAGAAATAGGTGCGGTGCGTGAAGGAGATCCAACTCTTCCGTCAACAGGACCGGAAAACCCTCCGGCCTCGGCTCACGCAGGCGGATCGTGGCTGCGACCGTGGCCGCCTCGCGCACCGCCTCGGGCACTTCCGCGGGCAGAGGCAGAGCCCCCTTACGGATGATCTGGACCACAGATGCCTGCCAGCTTATTGAGACTTTTGACCGCATCCACGAACGAGAGCCCGAGCACGTGCATCGCCAGGTCGATCGCGCCGCCGCCGCCCTTGCGCGCACGGGTGTCGTACCACTTGGGGCCGGTGGTCAAAATCTCGAAGTCGCCGCATACTGTGTGCGCATGCCAGCGACGACTCCCGGCATTTTTTGCCGGCTTGAACGTCACGTCCGGCTTAAGGTCGATCGCCAGGCGCGCCAGAACCTGGTCACTCGGCAGGTCGCGCAAGCGTGCCAAAATCGTCGGGCTAAATGATCTGCGCACCTTCCGGCCACCTCATTAATGGTGTAACCCTCCCCACGCCCCTCCCGGCTACTCGCCTCTCACAGAGGCTGGGGCTACTGAAGTGTGCGCACTGTAGTAATGGAAAACGAGCGCTGTAAATGATGGTTACACAGAGAAATGCAACCTAACAT
>CAVZFF010000006.1:0-870276 GCA_963774475.1 uncultured Gammaproteobacteria bacterium | reverse complement strand
ATTAGAACTGCCGGCGGAAGAAATAATTGACGCCAGCCAACCTTGCCACATAAAAATATTAACCCGTTAGTATAGATACAGGGTCGTGACTTTCAATCTTTGGGCTCCCTTCAAACATGTAGGAGCTCTCAATGTTGTTACCAAAAGCAACGCCGGCCCGCCGCGTCCCTTGGAACAAGGGGAAATTAGTTGGGCAGAAGGCGCCCCTAAAGCTCAAAGACATTTCGGCATTTCTTGCCGAATAGTTCGGCTCGTGCTGCCGAACCGCCCGCCATTTGTTCTTTCAAAATCATTTCAACGACGATTTCGGCTAGCAACAGCTCCAGCGCCTTCATGTACGCCTAGCGGCGAACGTATTGAAAGTCAGACGCCACAGGCGCGGCACCCGATTTTCAGATCGACAACGATTGTCAGACCAAGCGACAAGGCGGCGACGTCAGCCCCCGCCCCGCTCCACGGGTGCGAATTTGCCGCGAGCTGATAAGCAGTTCACGCCACCGGTCGAGGATGGGGCTCGCGCGCAAAGCTCATCGACGTTCTTGTCATTGATCCATTGGACGCATCCCGGGCAACGGGTGTCGATATAGACACCGGTATTTTCCCTGCTTATAGTGCTACAGAACAGTTGCCGTGTTCGACGCGGGAGAATTACATGAGCACCACTCTCATCGTGCGAATTCAAGACGTAGTCACCCATACCTCGGTCCCCGGACCTCCGCCGGGGCCAGACGGAGTCCGGATATTTCCCCATCTGCCTGGCCCCGACATATCCACCCACAAGGCGTTCGATTTGAAGCTCGAGTGGCGGCCGTATTCCGCTGGGGCAGACCCGTGGCAGACGGATGAGGAGGGCATGCTGCCGGTCAAGCAAGGCTCGTGGAGCGTCATGGACCCTACGGACAACGACTTCGAATCCCATATATCGATTACGGATGGCGTGGCGGAGTTCATGAGGCTGACGTTGACGCTGGCCGACCCAAGTCCGTGTAACACGGGTCGCATTCAATGCCAGTGGCCTTCGCCCCCCATGCAGAAGGGGTTTCGGGACGAGGGACGCCGAAGCAAGGCCGCACCTGGTGCGTTGAACTTCGGTTTCCGGTGGGTGTGCACGTCGGTCTGCTAGCTGTAGCGGCCCACGAACATAAATCGCCGGGCCCGATAAGGGGTGACCTCAACAAACGGATTGTTGCGTACGCAACGCACAGGCAACCATTTGATTTTTCTCCAATCGCGGGCATTGCAAGTTCCCCACAGCATGCGCCGAACGAGCAATATCTCAACCGCCTGATTTCTTAGATGGTGCGATGCCGCTAACGTACGTAGTGATCCGAATCTTGAACGGACCCCTAAAACGTTTGTCGAAGTTCGACGAGATGGCTCGTCCAGCTTTCTCCGTTTTGTGCTCCTTCTGGTCGACAGGAGATTGAAATGACAAAGAGTATATTTGTCGGGCTTTACGTTGGGGTGCTGATAGCCGTTGTAGTTAGTGTGGACTTGCTCTTCTTTAGGACCCGATTCTGGGAACGGCTGATGGTGAACATCGGTGTTGTCTTGGTGTTTGCGGCCTTCTATTTGAGATTCCTAAAGAACCCGTAAGTTAAGCGTCGCGGCATCGCCAAATCGCAACCTTGAGATGACCCCAGTTAGCGTACCTACATTTACGCTTCCGCATAGCTGCCCTTCATCACCATCAGGTATGGGTCGGCACAAGCCTGACGGCGGTCGGCAGCCCTTAACCTGTCAAGAGACACCGCTGTCAGTTTCAACCAACCTATGCACTTGCGCCAGCAAACCGACCCGGATTTCAGCTAACCGCTGCACATGACCGGGGCTAGGGTGGCAGGAGCAGCTGCTCCCAAGCGACCCAACACGCGTCCCGGTAGACCTGCGGCCAACGTTGCATGCGAGCCACAAGCCACGAGATCCCTGCTGGATTCTGGCCCCGGAAGATCTGGAGCTGTCGGGTTCGGCGATCGAGCGGACCATCTGTCAGTGGCATCCTTGGATGGTCCGCGGCGAGGAGCGCCATGGTGATCCAGAGAGCATCGCGTCGCTCGTCGGCATTGACGCACACGCGCATCGGGCGTTCCGGATGCGCCGGAGTCCACGCTCGCAAAAGCGAAGAGACCCACAAAAAGATCGGGGGCAAGAACGGCGCCCAATCCTGGTAGTAAATGGTTGCGGGGCAAGGCGCCCGGAAATTCTCAAAGTTTGTCAGGCTCCAGGTCGTCACATCGTGGACGACATTCAGAAAGTCCCGCGCGCTGAGTGGGCCCCATCGCTCCTCTGGCGGTGGGAACCCAGCGGTGGCCGCAAGCACGGCGGCCTCGAACGCCTTCAGTCGCTCGCCCGCATCCGCAATCCACGGGCGACCAGCGCCAACCTCCACATACGCCTGATAGTCGAGAAACTCTTGCAGCATCTTCACGGACACGCCGTGTTCTCTGCGGTGCGCCGGATCGCAATGCGAGCGCCCGAGCTTGTCCCGAGCGGAAAACAGCCAGTTGCCGTGATGAGGACAGGAGATCCTACCGACGTGCATCCACGCTGCCTGCACGTAAGCAAATCCGTGCAGGCGCTGGCTTTCGATCCAGCACTGGCCGCAGTATGGGACATCGAGTATCGCTCGCAATCTCCAGTCGCGCGGGATGATCGCCATCTGAGCAAGGTTCTGCGGTGACATCCGCGCCAAGGTGGCGAGGTACGGAATATCTCCTTGAGTCAACCGCTGCGCCGGATCCTTTCGATCGGTACTCGGACAACCGATAGCCCGAAGGAACCTTGCCGGCGTGTACCCAAACTCTTGGCCGATCCGCCAGATCCAGGACTCGACCGCCTCGCCCGGAAATGGGCGCGGACAGAATGGCAGCGGTCGCGATCGCTGCAGGAGTCGCGGCTCAAAGTCGGCTATCTGCATCGCGAGTCAATGCGGCTGCAGATGTTGGCGGTCGCTCACGTGTTGCAAGAGACCCAGATCAATCGACTCGGAGCCGTTCACGATGGCGATTTCGGCAGACTGCGCAATGATCGCGCACACTTGCGCCGTGAGGCCATCGGTCTTGCGCAAGAGCAGCCGGATGCCGTCCCGATCTGTGATCGGCGAGGCCTTGCGCAGCGGCATGACTTTCAAGAGCGACGCCACAAAGGCCCGAAACGCATCGCTTTCGCGCCATCGCGGCAGTTCCAGGGGCTCAAAGCGGCGGGCTACCTGAGCATCCGTCTGAATGGCGAGCAGCGCATCGCCCGTGCCGACGGCGACGACGACGGCCTGCAGGACGTTGGCGAGCGTCTTCAGTACGTTGAGCGCCCGCCGCTGCTCGCGTTGACTGCCCGCCAATAGGTTGTGCACCTCATCGATCACGACCAGGCGCACGCGCAGGCGCTGCAGCAAAACGTGCGTGAGGGTCTCGAGCGTGGCGATCCGCTCCGCCGAATGAAAGGGTGCGCCGATCTCGGCGAGCAAGCTCGCATAGAGCCGCCGTTCATCGGGTCCTGAAGGCATTTGTGCGAGCAGGACCGGCCGGATTTCCTGGCCGAGCTTGTCATCGTAAGCCGGGCGGTGAGCGCGGGCGAACTTCTCGAGGATCATGGTCTTGCCGATGCCGCTATCGCCGTAGAGCAGCACACAGGGCATGCGGGTGCGCGCCGGATGCCGAAACAGCCGCTCGAAGTGCTCCAGGAATAGATCTGCGCGCGGATAACCCACCCAGTGAGCGGTGTGGACCTGGCGGATGCGATCTTCGGCGGAGTCAAAGGCCTGCGGTCGGATAGACACGGGCAGATGGGATAAGTCGTAGGTCATCGCTCGTTCTCCCACGTCTCGACCGGATAAGTCGCCGGATCCTGATCCCAGTTGACGCTCCCCTCGCCTGCCCGAGACGTCTCTTGAATGGGCGCCGCGCCGACTGGCGGGCGACGCGCCATCGATCGACGCACCTCGCGCGTTTTGGTTCGAGCGTCATCCACCAATTTGCGCTGGGCCTCGATGGCCTGAAAGATCTGATGCTGCGCAATGCGCTGGCGGCCTTGCGCGCGAAGCGCCGCTCGGGCCGCCTTGATCTCAAATAGACTGACCGGCGGGTAACGGATATCGGCATACGGCACGTCGATGTAGGTCGAACTTTGGGACCCGCGGACGTAGATCCGCGACATGTTCCGGGGATCGTAGCGCACGCTGACGGTCTCCTTGAATCGCGCGATCGCCGGCAAGGAATCGGACCAGTAGCGGATATTTTCCAATTGCACGCCGGTACGCTGCAGCGTGCGATCTTCGACGGGCAGGAATCCAATGTAGAATCGCCGCGGGTCTTGGGGCAGCCACTGTCGAATACCGCGCTTTACCGCGCTCTCCCAGGCTACTAAGGGCGCGGTACCCAGAGTCCGGTGGATGGCGCCGTGGTAATGCACGCAGATCTCGAGCGTCAACCAATACTCGAGTTCCTTCAAGGTCAGGCAGGCGGCCTTCTCCGAGCGGTAGTCGCCGCGCTCCAGCGGGTTGGAATACGTGGTGCCGGGAAGGGTGTGGACGCGCTGCATGAGCGTGCCGATCAGGCGTTCGATGTGTCCGCCGAAATGGGCGCGGCCGAGCGGTCTAAACTCCATCCGAATACCGTAGTCATCGCAGCCGCGGCGCAGCGCCTCCCCCGTGAAATCCGAGCCGTTGTCGGCGTGCACGCATTGGGGAACGCCCCAGACGGGCCACTCCGCTTGGATCTTCCGCTCGAGCAACCACGCTTCCTTGGGCAGTACCGCGTGCGCCATGCACAGGGCGACGGACACTTCCGAAGGCTCATCGAGGGTTAGGTAAAACCCGCAGACCATGCGAGTGGCGATATCGCTCGCAACCGTGATCCAGGGTCTGCCGATCGGACGCCGATACTCTTCATCCACGACGTGCAGATCGACTTGGGTATGGTCAATCTGCATGACCTCGAGGGCATTATCGACGACGAATGTTCCGGGTGCGGCGCTGACCTTATCCCGCGCGTGCTTCGCCCCGAAACGCCGGCGAGCAACGGTCTCCGGATCCAGTGTGCGAATCCGGCGAAGCACGGTACCCCGGGCGATCGCTTTGAGGCTCTTCGCAGCACAACGCCGGTTCACCTCCTTGTAAACATCTTCCGCTTTGACTCGCGGCTGCTTGAGATAATGCTCCTCGATGGTCAGCTGCAAAATCCGTTCGCGATCGGTATCGATGTGAACGGCGCCGCGGCGCCGTCCACTGCGCTTGTCGAGTAAGGCGCTAGTGCGCGGAGTCGCTCGATAACGCGCGATCCAGGTGTATATCTGCCGACGAGCAACCCCCAGCGTCGCAGACGCGGCACTGACACGCGGCTCAAGCTCGTCCTCGCCGGTAACCAGCTCCTTGATGACGTTTTCGCGTTCTCGGGCGATTGCCCACTCATCTTTGTCGACTCGCCTACGGTGTTCCTCGTCGTGGTCCTGCGGGTCCGCAGAAACGCTCCCGTCCCTGCCCCGCAGAGTTCCCACTTCCACTGTGGATCGAATGCCGTTCACCAGGTCTCTGACTTCGACTTCCCCGGCTCCTACACCTTACCGCAAGTACTTCTGATCAGTCGTGTTGAGCAGCTCCGATCGGCGTCGCTCTCTGATCTCTCCGAGGGATTAAAGGTTTCCGGTCCGGCCGTGAGCCAGATGATCGAACGTCTTGTGAAGCAGGGGTTACTTCGCCGGTCCGAGGATCCTGCCGATCGCCGCCGCAAAGCTATAGTGGTAACGCCTCGGGCGCGCACATTGCTTCGCAAGCTCGAGGCCACTCGATCGGCAGACTACGAACGTGGATTGGCTTCGGTGAGCCCGGAACTCCGGACTCAACTGGTCGCGTTGCTGACGCAGATCATTGGCGCAATAGAACGCGCGCAGGCGCTTGATCGGACGGGGCGGCCCCCGCCGGCCTAGAACAGGGGTGCTTTAATGAATCGAACTCAGTGGCTATTGCTCGTCACCTGTGCCTTGAGCGTGTACGGTGTCGGCCAAGTCTGGCTTGTGCAGCTCTCCAGTTATCGACTGTGGTTCTATGTCGGCCAACAGGAGTTCCGCGCCTACCACCTAATTTGGTGGCATAGCATTTGGGGAGTTGTTTTGGCGCCGGCGCTGCTCGTATTTTGCGGCGCAGCGCTGATGTTACGATGGCGCGCCCCGGGCATTCCACTATGGGGCGCGTGGCTCGGCTTCGGGCTGCAGGTCGCTCTCCTGCTCGGCACGGCCCTTTGGTGGGGACCGCTTATGGCGCGCATCGAAGCGCCCGGCGGAGGGCTCTTGGCTGAGCGATATCACTTACTGATGACGACCCATTGGCTGCGCGTCGGCATCATCACCGGATACGGACTGCTGATGTGTTGGTTTGTCTCGCGCAGCGCATGGAGATCAATCTGATCAGGCCAACCACTGCTTCGCCAGCCCAATGGACAGTGAACGGATCGTTTAACCCAGTGAATAACGCGGCCGGCTCGCGGTAGGGTCGCTGTGTGTGAACTTCGGCATTGATTGGTCGCGCTAATGGAGTCACCCGTCACCTGCCGCTGATCGCGCCACTTCGCTATTGACTATGCGTTGATATCAACCTATGCTGCAACTCATGGACCTTAAACTTCCCATTCCACCAGCCACCGTGGCGGCTGAGTGCTTTTGCCTTAATCTGAAGCGGGCGGCTCGGGTGATCGCACGTCGCTACGATGAGGCATTGGAGCCCATCAAGCTCAGGAATGGGCAGTATTCGACACTCGTGGCTATTGCGGGTCTGCAGCCGGTATCAATGCAAACCCTCGCGGAAATGCTCGGCATGGATCGTACTACGCTTACCGCCGCGCTCAAGCCGCTCCAACGCCGTGGCCTGATTTTCATTTGTGTCGACACCGCTGATCGGCGCAGTCGGATCCTTAGCATTACTCATAAGGGCGCGGAGCTGCTAAGAGAGGCCTTCCCGCTGTGGAAAAAGGCCCAGCAATCGGTCGGCCGCACTTTCGCGAACACGGGTAGTCTGGAACTTCGAGAACAGCTCTCGCGGCTTGAGTAACCGCAGGTTTGCGCGGGCTTACCTTGATATCAACGTATGAGCACAAGCTTCAATATCCTCGACTGACAAACTGGAGTCAATGAACATGGACAACAAGATCGTACGGTTCAGCGTTTCGTTAAGCATTGCCGAGGGGAAATTCGAAGCATTCGAGAAACTCGCCGAGGCGATGCTGGCAGCCACCCGCCGCAACCCCGGTGCGCGTGGCTTTGATTGGTACCTGAGCAGCGATCGCCAGCACTGCCGTTTACTGGAAACTTACGCGAACGCGGATGCCGTCATCGCTCAGATCCAGGGTCCGGTGGTTCATGAATTCATTCCTAAAATGCTAGCTGTCGGCAAGTTGAACAGCTTTGAGGTGTTTGGCGAGCCAGGTCCCAAAGCAACCGCTCTGCTCGCTGGGTTTGGCGCAGCTTTTTTTGCACCCTGGCACCTCTTCTAGGTGCCAGGGCTGGTTGGTTGCCGCTGACAGGCTCAATAGTGCCATGAACAGCGGCCGCTTCCCGACAACCCATCGCGGCCGCCGCTGACCGATTTCTGGCCGGCGGTCGGCCGCGATAGGCGGCCTAGTCGCGCAGTAGCGGCGACTGCAACGCCCCTACCTAACGATGATGTGGGCGCACGCGCGGCTAAAAGCGGCCCTTACGTCTGGCAGCGAACAGACGCGTCAAGGGGACCACTCGAGAATGCCACTACCTAGGGGTCCCTCTTACCGAAACACGATCCCCTGAATCTGCTGGGCCCTTGTAGGGGAACACAATCAAATCTGTACTCGAACTGAGAGCGCGTCAACCGACCCCTGCCAACGCTAATGGCAAGACACTGATTTCTATGGGCGCCGATGCCGGGCTGCCGGAGTGGTTCAAGGACCACTTCGACTCCCCGTTTGTGCGATCGATGCGGTGCTCCGCGTATGCCAGACGAGAGAATGGCGAATGCTCTGTACAAACCAGCGCAGGCACCCCTTCACATGGAGATATTCACGAATGGATCAGGAGATCCATACGAATGGAAATTTGTTGAAAACCCCATCAAGACGCCGTCGATCCCTCACGCCCGGCCGCAGCAATGTGCTCAACAAGATCATCGCCACTGGACTATTCCATACGGACTCGCACGCCGATGACAGATTGTCCTCGCTCGACGGTTCAGAAGCCTTGTGCGCTTACGGCCCCCGCTGGAATCTGAAAATCCTTCAGCCCGTATGCATGAGTGGCAGAGCATGACTCAGGCGTGGGATGCCATCGTCATCGGCTCGGGAATCGGGGGGATGTCGGCGGCCGCCCTTCTTGCCAAAGTTGGCGGCATGAGGGTGCTCGTGCTCGAGAAGCAATCCGAACGGGGAGGCTTGACGCACGTATTTCGGCGCGATGGTGCGAGCTGGGATGTCGGGGTGCACTACCTGGGTAACATGCAGATCGGTTCGGACACTCGTGCATTGTTTGATTTTATGTCGGGCGGCGCTCTCGAATGGAACGCTATGCCCGACGAGTTTGAACGGTTCATCTATCCCGGCCTCGATTTTGCTGTCCCCTCTGACGCGGGCCGTTACCAGGATCGGCTGATCGAGCGCTTTCCCGCAGAGGCTGCATCAATCCGCCGCTATTTCGCTGATGTCAATGAAGTTGCCGAATGGAACGCGCGCCGAATGATTGAGTCAATACCGCCGCCGGCAGTCCCTCCCGCCGCGCAGGCGTGTCCCGCCAGCCCAAAAGCAGCCACGCACACGACCGGTGAGTATCTGGATCGGCATTTCAGGTCGGCGGAGCTCAAAGCCTTGCTCGCGACGCAGTGGGGGGATTATGGCCTGCCGCCCAGCGAAAGCGCCTTCGTCCTGCACGCAATTGTTGTCAGGAGCTACCTGCGTGGCGGGTGGTTTCCGAAGGGCGGTGCCAGCCGTATCGCGCGCACGTTTGAGCTTGCCGTTGAAGCAGCAGGCGGCGCCATCACTGTGTGTTGCGAGGTCACGGGCATCCTTACCGAAGGCACGCGCGTCATTGGGGTAAAGGCGCTCGACAGACGCGGCGCCGAGCCCATCGAGACCGTTTTTTCCGCGCCGATCGTCATATCCGATGCGGGCGCCGAAGTCACCTATGAGCGGCTGCTGCCGGTGGACGGTGAGATCGGTCGACGTACCGCGGGCCTGCGCGAAGTCATTGATCGCCTCAGCGGCGGCTTATCGGCGGTGACGCTGTACCTGCGGCTCAACAAGCCGGTCGCGGCGCTCGGAGTCAAGGGCGAGAACTACTGGATCAACACGACATTCGAGCAGGACGACATCGAAGCGCAGACGGCGGCAGTGCTCGCGGGCAAGCCGAAGCACGTCTATATGTCGTTTCCGGCCATGAAGTCCGGTGACGATCGCTTTAGCACGGCCGAGATTCTCGCCCTCGTCGAGGCGAAGGCCTTCTCCGCCTGGCGCGGAACCGCACACGGCATGCGGGGGACGGACTATCTCGAGCTCAAGAGCCGCATCGCGCAAGGGCTGTTGGATCTGGCAGAAACCGCGACCCCGGGTCTGAAGGCCATGGTGCAGTACTCCGAACTGTCGACGCCGCTGACGGTGGAGGACTATACCTCCCACCCCGGCGGCGCCTTCTACGGCCTCAAGGGAACGCCGGAAAGATTTACTTCCAATGCGCTTTTGGCACCGCCGCCGATTTCAGGGCTTTACCTCAGTGGCTGCGATGCATGGAGCCTGGGCGTAGCCGGCTCGCTGATGGGTGGTGTCGTGGCGGCGGGCCGAGCTCTGGGCCAGGGTGGATTCTCACGCATCATGGCCAGCGTGCATAACGCCAAGAGTGCGGCGGCCACACCAACGACCGGGCGCTCGCCCAATAAGAAGCGTGCCGTGCTCGTCGGCAAGACTGCGTTGACGCCATCGATGTGGCGGCTGGAGTTTCAGCTGGACGAACCGATCTCTTGCACGCCCGGCCAATATGTCATGCTGCGCGTCGCGCCTTTTGAGTGGCGGTGCTATTCGATCGCCTCGGATGACGGCCGGCGCTTCACGCTGCTGGTCAGTACTCGTACGGGGGGTGACGGCTCTATATTTGCGAGAACCGTTCAGCCTGGGGCGGAAACGCAGGTTGAGCTGCCCTTCGGCGCCTTCGGAATGCAGCGCAACTCGCACCGCAAGGTCTTCATTGCAACGGGGACCGGCCTCGCCCCGTTCCTGTCGATGTTTGCGGCGATGGCGGCGGCCGGTGAACTCGAATCAGCCGAACTGCTGTTCGGATGCGGCCTCGCGAAGGAGGACATCACGCGCGACCTCGCGCCCCTGCCTCGGACGACCGTTTGTGTCGATGGCGACCCATCAGCGCAGGATGTGTTTCAGGGAAAGGTGACCCAGGCGCTCGCCCACCTGGCCTTTGATCCTGCAGCGACCGATTTCTACCTCTGCGGTTCGGCAGCCATGACGAGCGATTGTCGGTCCATCCTTGCGCGCGCGGGCGCGACGCGAGTTCTGGCCGAATTATTTTAAAAGGGTGGCCATCGTTAGTTGTCCTCGTTTCTTCTACCTGAAGCAGTCTGTGCACCGTGCCGGAGCCGAACAAACATGACATCACTCCCCAACCCGTTTATCGCACTGATCACTGGCGCCGCGCGGGGAATTGGCGAGGCGACGGCGCGCCGCCTGGCTCGTGAGCCCGGCTGTCGGCTGGTGCTCGTGGATCGTGATGAGGCGCTATTAAGAAAACTTATCGGCGAGTTGACGGTACCCGCCACGTTGCTTGCCTTGGACCTCACGGAGGCGGGCGCGCCGAGGCGTATCCGCGAACACGTGATGGCTGAGCACGGTCGACTCGATCTCCTGATCAATAACGCAGGTGCTCGTTGGACGGCGTCCTTCTTTGATGGCGGGTGGGAAAACGTGCGGCGCACGATGGCGATCAATTTCGACGCGCCCGTCAGGCTTACAGAAGCATTGCTGCCGATTTTGCGCAATTGCGCGCCGAGCGCGGTGGTAAACGTTTCAAGTCTGGGCGGCCGGGTGGCCCGTCCGGGGACCGGCGGATATGCGGCAAGTAAAGCCGCGTTGATCGGCTGGTCGGACGCCCTGTACCTTGAGGAACTTAAAAGTAGGGTGCACGTCGCTCTCGTATTGCCGGGCTACGTGGTCACGCCGGGCTTTCCGCAACACGAACTCCTGGCACACCGGGCGACACGGTGGACCGTGGCAAGCCCCGACGAGGCGGCTGAGGCGATTTTCAAAGCTGCGGCTAACCGTGTCGCGGAACGCTATGTCCCCCGCGCCTATGCGCTCGCCGCGGTGGCCCGAGTGATTGCCCCCAGTCTGGTCCGGCACTTCTTGAGCTCCAAGGGCGCCGCCCTAACCACACCGCAAAGCGCTACCGATGGGCCGGGTGGAACGTGAGCGTCGAACCCGTTGGCCATGCGCGGGAGACGACCCCTCGGGAACATTCAACTGAGTGTGGGAATCGCGGTGACGAGGTCGACGGAATCGCCAAATCCAAATTCGACGCGAAGCTCGGCCTGACCTATGTAGAAGTGAACGATGAGCCTAATCATGTCGAGTCGTTCAAGAATGACTACGTGCGAGTCTACATGGCGACGATAGCTGCGGGTTCGAAGACGCTTTACCATCGGCACAGCGAGAACACGCTCTACGTAACCATCGAAGGCGGTATTCAGCACATCGACCTGCCCGGCTCGCAGAAGGAGCGCTCTGTTGGGCTGCAGCGGTCCCTCAAAACCTGTACCAAGATTGCTTGGGCGATAAGGCGCCTCGTAGTCGGCACCATCAATTTGCCCACGTCAACAATCCTCATGCAGTATCACCGGAACTTCCCCATCATTCACTGCGTGTGCGCATCCGCGACGAACGCGCAGCCGATGAAACTGCTGGGAATCGAGGTGTTCCCTCGCGTTATTCAACGCAACGGCATTCCGCTCGACACTTCCGGCTTAGAGCTGGACTATTCCGATGAAGAGATTTCAGTTTACCGAATCCGACTGGATGCCGGGAATGCGCTCGGGCGTCGCGCGATTACGGGGCCGAGCCTTCTGGTGATGATCTCAGGCCATGGTCGCTTGAAGTGGGGCGTCGGAGTGGCCTCCAGCTTTGCACTGGGTGCTGGCAACGTTCGGTGGCTAGGAGCCTCGGAAGAATTAAACCTGGCTAACGCTGGCCTGGACAAGCTCGCCGCGCTGCTCGTCGTTATTAATTAGGCCAGCGCTCCCCGAATAGCAATGTGGCGGCCGGCAGGCCGGGCAGTGCTTGGAAGTCGACCTCCGCGCCAAGCGCCCACCACGGCACCGATAGGGCAAATACCAACAAGAGGAACGGGAGTGGCGATTACGGACCCAATCGGTCGGGATTGCCTCCAGCGGCTGGCAATGCTTTGCATATTTCGGGCTCTGGCCAAGGACTCAGCTCGGTCGCGGTCGGTCGGTCACCGCCCGCAGAAACGTGGCGTCATCGCGTAGCGTGCCTGCCATATGACCGACCAGGGTATGCCCACCGGTCGAAAAACGATGAGCCGACCGTTGCCGACGCTTGTGACTGTAGGCCATGCAGGACCGGCGGTGCCGAAATGGTCATCTTCCGCAATGATCGCGAGCACGGGGCAAGTGATCATCACGATGGCATAGGGCTATCGCGCGGCAGCCCGTGTCCACCTCGAGGTTCATGCCCGCCGACGGCGGTTCGACTGACATGGGCGCGCGCCCCCTCTTCACTATTGGCCGCGCGGACCCCTGCAATGAAGTAGGAGTTGATCATCGCCCGAACGGTAGCACCACGATGACAGCAGTGTTGCCATTGCGAATGCCCTTAATAATGACTTCATGAAGAATCCGCGGATGCGCAATCCCGGTGTCCGCACCCGGGATCACCAGAATGAGAAAACATAGTAGTGGTCCTCCATGAGTGGGTGCGACCCAAATGGTTCGGCGGACAGCACCTTGTCATATCCAGCGGGTCAGAACCGAGGCAGCGGCCGCGAACCCGCGTAGCGCTCCGGTCAGCCCCATCATACTCGCCAACACTTGGCCGCAGGAGCGCGGATCATCTCTTGAGCGCCTCCAAGATAACATCAGCGGCCATGGTAGACCCGCCACTCGACTGTACCTCGCTCTGCATTGCTTTGACGGCACGCGCGATGCTTGCATCCCCGATGATCCGGCGGCTGTGGGTCCGATGACGCCCATCGGCGGCTCGCCCCAAAATTCGGCCCAGAAGCTCTCATAGGGGTCGCCGCAAGATAAGGGGCCATTACCACTCGACCGCCAACTTGGCGGCTTAACCTTCCATTCGATCGAAAACAAGGAGTGCGCAGCCGCACTGCGCGTTAAGGCCTCGATTCGTCGTGGTTTGGTGATTCAATGGGTCGCTCTGTTTTGTCCCGATTCTTGATGATCCACAACGTGAGGTCCCACGCGCCATAGACGCCGGCAAACAGCAAGAGCGTGGTTGCGCCCGCGACGGCGAAGGGTCCGAAGGATTTTTCGGCAATCAATCCGACGGCCCCAACGACGAGGCACGCACTTCCGAGTGCGGGAACGCCCACATACGGAAGCCAATCGTGCCAATCATGCAAGGGTAGACCGAACTGATGCCGCCTAACCACAACATGAAATTGATAGGCTAATCCGACGAGTCCGCCGAGTCCGAATATGATCGCGATTGGCCATGTGGATGGCCACGGCACCAGCACCGCTAACGCCTGCATTAGCACGGTACCGAATTGAACGAGAGTTGGAGTCAAAAATCCGCGCGTGCCTCGCTTTATGAGCGACGTGGAGAAGCCGGTGCCCCCTACCGTCACGGCAACAAATAGCAATCCCATCAAAGTCGCTGCTGCGCCGCCGGCCAAAATGAAGAAGTTGTCCCAGTTATTTGGCATTGGCGAGCAATATTGTGTTTTCCGAAGGGGCGAAGGCGGCAACCGAAAGGCGGTCGCTATCCGTCGGTGGCGCTTTCGATCGGCCCAAGGCCAGTCATCCAGCCGACAATGGTGCGAAATGCGAGACCGTAATTACCCACTTGACAGTGGTTCTGCGCCTGCTCCACGCGCGTGAACAAACGCGCGGTCAGTGTGCGAACATGCGTCAGCGTCGCGATTTGGTCGGGCAGTTCATTTACCGCGATTGCGTGATCTTCGGCCCCTGCCATCAGGAGTACGTCCTGCGTCACGCGGGAAGAGATGCCCGCAGTCGCGTATTTCTGGAAGTGCTTCAGCATCTCATACGGCGTCGTCACTCCGGCGGTGTGCATGCCGTTTTGCGTTCCCCAGTCTACGAACAGGCTTTTGGCCCTGGCATTCACGAAGAAAGTGTTGACAGCGCCCTCGTTGTTAGCGTCGAGCCACTCGAGGAGTTGCTGGCGTACCGGCGGCGGCAGAGGGCGCAAGAGGAACCCGAACGCACTTGTGCACACGTCGTAGGCAATCACTCGGCGCACGCGCGGCTCGAAGGCAGCCGCGCGAATACCGAGCTCGCCGCCAAGCGAGAATCCCATCAACGTAACCGCGTCACACTGGAAGAAGTCCAAGACCGCTTTGACCGGTTGCTCCCACTCCGCGATCATCGGCAGTTGCGCCAACTGGAGCGCCGCCCCTTGGCCTGGACCCTCGAATAGGATCGTGTCGTAGCCGGCATCGCGGAAGAAAAGCGCTGCCGGCATCCATTCTTCGATGTAACTGTCGAACCCACCGAAAACGACCAGAGTCCCCTTGGGCTTTGTCGGCGTGAGACGATAGGCGGGGAGCCAGCCGGTCGCAAAAGGAATTCTGCTATAGGCAGACGGCGCAATTTGGAGGTTGCTAAGGAGCAGATCGACGAAGCGCTTGCGACTGGGGAGTTTGCGCGGGTCGTTAGTGAACATGAAGAACTCGGCGAGACGCAGATAGTAGGCCCCTTTGCGGACCTCGTGCCGGGCAAGCGCCTTTTCTCCCAAGTCGAGGATGACTTTCGTGAACGTCGGATAATCGTTCACGCCCGTGACCGCCTCGCGCATTTCGGTCAGCATGCTGTCGTCGCCGACCCAGCCATAGAAGCGGTTCAGCTGAAAATTGATGTTGATGTCGGGGTGCAATTCGTAATAGCCGATCGGAAAGGAGAACGGCGGGGAATTGGCCGGGGGCAATATTCGTGCCGTCGTCTCGTCGATGACGACGGGAATTGGATTCGTCTTCGCTTCGATCACGGCATTCATCGCATCCTGCTCCTTTACACTTCGATCACAGGGATTACTTCAGTCCCCCGCGTAGAAATCGACTGTCTACCGGCAATTCGTGTTGTTCTTAAATACATCATCCAGCCAATCGAACTCGATCTGATGCTTGAGGCTCGGGTTATTCATTGTGCAGTGAGCTTCGCCCCCTTCCACTAAGGAAACGACGTGCTCTGCCTTTGGGCAGATCAGCTTTTCGTAGAACTGGTGCCCCGTGGCCAACATCAGGGGTCCTTCGGCCTCGCCGGCTATGCTGAGGAGCGGACACGTGATCTTTCCCTCGAGCCCGGCTAGGCTGTAGGCGCCACACTTGTCAAAGAAGGCTGCGACGGAGTCTCCGCCACTCCCCATTCGCACCTTAATTTGGGTGGCGAACCACTTGATCATCATGTCGGAGAGATTAACCCTGCTCTCGAGGTCAGTGCCGTAGGGCTCTCCGGGGTCGAAGCCCATCAGGACCATGGCTGCGGGTTTCCACTCCGGCAGGAGCGAATTCGCAATGACCGCGGTGAGTCGCTTTTCGTACGCAGCGGCCCGGGGGGCAAAGTATCCGCCCATGCTGTGCCCGGAGAGGGCAAGCCGCTCGGGATCGACGTCTTCACGCGAAAGGACGTAGTCGACCGCATACCGTGTCGGGACTTCCCAGTCCGGGCGATAAGTCAACTCTGGATCCAACGTGTACGCGCCGACCTGACCGGGACCCTCCCACAAGAACGCGTTGTAGCCTCGCCGGACCGCTGCAGCCCCACCACCCCAGAAATAGAGCTCCTCACATGTACCATCACCTCCCGTGATAATCATCACTGTCGGACGAGGGCCGTCGGCGCCCACGGTGCGCATGAAATACCCAGGCAGTGTCTTGCCATTCTCATATGGGATGCTGACAGGCTCGATCGCCGGGCTGAAGAGCCGCGCCGCCTGCCTGAAGCAGGAGCGGTGGCGCATGTACATCTCACGGTGTCGCGGGTCGGTGGGCGCAAGGTAGAAGAAAGCCGATCCCCAGTACATTGAGGCGCGAAGAAACGCTTCGCGCGCGCTGACATCATGCCCGCCGCGGAGGCAGTCCTTGGCTAGGCGCTCGACTCTCTCGGCTGTGTGGCGCCACGCGACCGTCCAGCTCTCCACATCTCCGTCCGCGATCCGGTGTGCGGTGGAGAAGCACTCGCCTGCCGCTCCGCCTTCCCCGTAGCCGCCAGCGCAAAAGTTTCGGGCCATCATGAAGTCAAAGTGTGACCGAAAGAGCCCGGGCATCCCCGGAGAGGCGTTGAACACGCCCTGTTTGGTTGCATCTCTCGTCGATCCGGCTCTTGGCGTTGATATTGCAGACGCAGCAGGCGCGGCCGCCGCACTCTGAACACTTCCTGATTTGGGCGCAGCACTTGGAGTTACCTCCGCATCAATCAGAGCATTCATATCGGTGTCCTCTATTACTTGTGGAAACCGGGGTCGCGGGGATCGTGGGCCGCGACCACTGCGGGGTCTGTGCGTCACCGAACGGAGCGATGTTGCCGCGCGAGAGGCGTTGGCGAAGCAGAAGAGCTGGATACGCTTCCTGATAGCGGACATTGGCGACCGGCTGCAACGGGTCGACAGGGTGAATTCGCCTGTGATCTCAATCGGGTCGGGCGCCAGCCGGCCAAAATCAGTCCTGCAGCAGGTAAGAATCCTTTCTGATAGGCCGCCGTTCCAGATTTGTGAATCCCCATGAGTCTGAACGACAAACAAACCGCGTGGGATGTTTCGGCGCGAAACCTTATCGGTGGCCAAACTTAAACGAGCCCTCAATCGCGTCCTGAATCGCGGTGTTGCGCATTCATAAGCACTTCATCAGAAAGAAATCAACGATTCATCACGCGCCTACAGCGCGCCTGAAGTATGGTTCCGACCGTACTTATCGGCGATGTGCTGGCGGGGGCGGCGGTCGAGATCGCAAGACCCCGTGAATAGCCTCGAGAAGCAGCCAAGTGACATTGACCCGGCAGAGCACTTGAAGGAGGTCGTGTGAGATTGAGCACTTTGTGGCGTGGGGGGTTGAGGTCCCGGGGTGTTCTGCTGGGCGCGGTATTCACCGTGATCGCATCGACGGGCTGCCACGGCCGCGGAATTCGTACTCTTGTCGGGCAAATTAAGCGGATGATCGGCCGGACCAAGCAATCGACGTCGCGCAGCCATCACCGAGGCGCAAATGCAACGACACCGCCGTTCGCGTCGGCTGTAAGAGCAACCCTGATCGTATCTTCGCTGCTCGCACTCGCCGCGTGTAGTGGCGGCGGGGGCGGTTCGGGTGGCGTGGGTGGGGGAGGTCCGCCTCCCTCGACCTACAGCGTAGGAGGATTTGTCTCCGGCCTCGCGGGCTCGTCGCTCATGCTCAGCAATAACGGTAGCGACAATCTCGCGGTAGGCACCAACGGTGGCTTTATCTTTGCGAAACCGCTGTCCAATGGGGACGCTTATAACGTCACCATCACGACCCAACCCAACAATCCGGTTCAATACTGCTCGATCCTCAACGGCAGTGGAACCGGTACAGTCACGGCGGCCAACGTCACGACGGTAGCGCTGGCCTGCTTGAGCGCTGGACGGTTCCTGTACGTTGTGGGTACGAGCTGCACTGCCTCCAACTGCATCTTGGCCTACTCGATCGATGCCTCGACCGGTGCGCTCACGGCGGTGCCCGGAAGCCCCTATCAGAGTGGACCTGGAATGATTTCGGTCGATCCGACCAGCCGCTTCGCGTTCGTCGCGGACGGCGGCGCGTCTGCGAGCGTTTTAGCCTACACGATCGATCACACCACGGGTGCGCTCACAGCGGTGGCAGGTAGTCCCTTTACGGCGCCCATGCCGGCCGTTGCTGACGCCATTGCCGTTGATCCGAGCGGAAATTTTCTCTATGTCGCGGGGGTGGGGCCGCCTGGGCCGAACCCTGCGGGCAGCAGCAGCGTCTCGGTCTTCAGGATCGATACCACGACCGGCGCGCTGAGCCCGCTCGCGGGCGGCCCCGCAACCGGCTACTTCCCAGACACCGTGACCCTCGATCCGAGCGGCAAATTTGTGTACGTCGGCTATGGCACGGTCAATGGTGTCTTCTACACCCAAGCCTTTACCCGCGACGCCACGTCCGGCGCCCTTACTGCGGTTCCCGGTAGCCCCTTCTTGACTGACGGCGGCGACATCTTCGCCTACACTGACTCCCCTTCCCTAACCGTCAACCCTAACGGCAAGTTCCTCTATGTCACTGGCCCGGGCTTCGCCCTCAACCCGAGCGGAACTTTCGCGTATTCTCAGCAGAGCATTCTGGCCTATGCGATCAATCCCAGCAGCGGCGCACTGACGGCCTTAGCGGGTAACCCCTTTATCGTCGACGGTAGCGGTATCGGTATTAATGCCTTCGCCATTGACGGTACCACCGGCGCTCTCACGGTAGTGCCAGGCAGCCCGTTCGTGCCCGTCGCGGGCAACCTTTTCTCACCGATCGCGGTGGACCCGAGCGGGAATTTCGCCTACGCCGCCGGCTCCAACGGAAGCATTTACGTCTTTAGCATCAATACCGGCACCGGGGCACTGACTGCGGTCGCCGGCAGTCCCTTTCCGGGCGGTGGCTGTTGCGTAATCGTAGTCTCAAAGTGACGGTGATGGGCGTAATGCAACACAAGCTGTCGCGACACCGGATTTCGGCAGTGCTAGGGCGCAGAGAGTCGCGCCACGGCCATGCGGGTCGGGTACGGAAAGCCGAAGAAGGAAACGGTCGGGCCTTCGGCAGAGAAAAGAGCGCGGCCGAACTCCTGGAGCATGCAGGTAGGTTAATCCCAACGGTTGTCTTTGGGGAATCCTTGCGTCAGTGTCGAAGTTAGACGAGATGGCTCGGCTGGTATTCTCCGGCCTTTGCTCCTTCTGGTCGACTGGAGATTGAAATGACAAAGAGTATATTTGTTGGGCTTTACGTTGGGGTGCTGATAGCCGTTGTAGTTAGTGTGGACTTGCTCTTCTTTAGGAATCGATTCTGGGAACGGCTGATGGTGAACATCGGCGTTGTCTTGGTGTTTGCGGCCTTCTATTTGAGATTCCTGAAGAACCCGTAAGTTAAGCGTCGCGGCATCGCCAAACCGCAATCTTGAGACGACCTTATACTGGGTAGTTACGGCCAAGTAGAAGCAGATCAGATCTGAAAGGACATCGCATGTTGAGCGAGACTGACACCGCGGCCCTGCGCGCATTGGAAGAGCGCCTCGCGATGCCGGCGGCGTCGGAATCGCGAGAGTCGTTGGCGCTCATCCTCGCGGCCGAGTTTCGGGAGTTCGGCAGCTCAGGTCGGACGTTCGAAAGGTCCTCAGTCCTTGATGCGCTCGTCGCCGGCGGTCGACCGCAATTGAAGTTCGAGGGGTTCAAGACCACGCCAATACGCGACGGCGTGACACTCGTCACCTATGTCGCGCGCAGTATCGCCGGGCCAGGATGGAAGCCACCGTCATTGCGCTCGTCACTCTGGGTGCGGCGGGATGCCCGCTGGCAGATGATTTTCCACCAGGGCACACGGCTGGCCGCCGACGAGAGTTAGCAGGCTGATGCAAAATACCCGAGTTGTGGGGGTTTCCAAGTAATAATAGGGAACATCACGGGACCGGAGTGCGCGCGATGCGCGTAGAAGCGAACCCGCAAGATGGATTGTTTTCTTACCTCTCCCCGAAACGCCGAGTGCCGAGCGATCATCCAGAATCCCACAATTGCTATTTCCAAGGATTAGGCGCAAAACGTTTACTCGCGAAGCATTCTCTTGGGAGCGACCGATTCCTCCCGCCGGAGGGCGAACACCGGGACTGGAGAAGAGTTTGGCTATTGATGAGGCGACCAAGCGACTGATCGATGCTCTGATGGAGCCGATCGTTGCTGTCGATTCGGCTGGCTTGATCGTAGCGGTCAATCGCGAAGCTTCGTCATTGTTCGGATACGAGTTGGTCGATGTCGTCGGTCAGCCAGTGGAGATTTTGATCCCTCATGCGGCCCGCGAGGCGCATGTGCGGAGCCGAGACGGCTTCTTTGCGAGCCCCGTTGTGAGGCGACTGGCGGGCCGCGAGTTATTCGGCCTACGCAAGGATGGCACGACGTTCCCAGCCGAGGTTGGGCTCGGCCACATCGAAGAGGCTTCCGGATCGTGTGTGCTGGCAATCATTCGTGATCTCACCGACCGGCGCCGCCTCGAACACGCACTGGTCGATTCGGCGAGCCTGGAGCAGCAGAAATTTGGGCGCGACCTGCACGACGGTCTCGGTCAGGAACTCACCGGAATCGCCATGCTGGCATCCGCGGCCGCATCATCTTTGAAGCAGGCCGGGCGTCCGGAGGCGGCTCAAATTAAGGACATTGCGAATAATGCAAATCTGGCGATACGCAGCTGCCGGGCCATCGCGCATGGCTTGTCGCCGTTGACCTTTGCTCGAGGCAGCCTCGCGGAGTTGCTGAAAGAGATGACGAGGCTGCAGCGAGACTCTTTCGGGATCGATGCCAGTTGCGAAGTGATCGAAGCCGCGTCGCTCAGACTTGGCCGAGATGTGATGGATAATCTCTACCGCATTTCCCAGGAGGCGGTCGCGAATGCCCGCCGACACGGTCAGGCAAAATCAATTAAAGTGGCGCTGAATATTCAACCGACGACCGTGCGGTTGGACGTAGTGGACGATGGTATTGGTCTACCGCAAGCGCCGGCATCCGAGACCGGCATGGGGCTTAAGATCATGCAATTTCGCGCCAAACTTATCGGTGCGAGTCTGACGATTTTGCCTGGCGAGCATGGAGGCACGCGGGTAACGGTCGAGTGCCCACAACCGCTATAAGGCCAAACACACGATTCGCGCGTTGGCGCACGTCATGCCCTTCGGCAGCCCACTTGAATGATCTGATTTATTCGATTGAGCTAACCGATCGCAGGCTAATCACCCACACGCACGCTCGATCGATCCCATCGTGCTTTAAATGGTCTTTAGTGTCTTCTCCTCTTGATCGATCAATTGTGCGCATGTTTGGTGCGGCGCGGAAATGGGAGCTGTCCTGACATCTACTCTTCGAATGGAAATTCCGCGTCCCCGCGACAATGCGGGCCGTTCGTTGCCTCCACGCTCAAATCATCGATGACGCTCGGACGAAATCTGTGAGGTATGTTCCAGTTCCATGCCTCAGAACGCACTGATCGAACAGGTTTGGCGATGGGCGCCGACACGATCCGTTAAGGAGCGGCAGATTCCATCGCAATCATTGGATGGAGAAGAAGGATTGCGATGTTGCTGCGCCGTCGGTCGAGCGCCCGTTATGCAACTCTAAGGAATCTACTTTGCTGCAACGCGCATCTCAGGGAAACGAGGTCTCACCGGACCCCGCGGAGCCAATAGTGCGGGCTGACGCCGTGGCGCACGCGCGCAACGGGATCGCTGACGGCTTGGATCCTCGGCTTCTTATAGAGGAGCTCGCGGTCGCGAAGTTTATCCTCGACCAGAATGGCATCGTGTTGTACCGAGCGCGCATGGAGGAGGGATTGCCGATCGAGTACGTGTCCGGCAACGTCGCCCACTTCGGCTACTCGGCTGACCAATTCAAATCGGGTGCCGTCAGTTTTGCGGACGTCGTCCACCCGGATGATCGCGATCGCGTGCTCGCCGAATTGCACGATCACGTTGCACATGGGCGACGCGAGTTTATCCAGCAATATCGGATTATCGCGGCGCAGGGCGCAGTGCTGTGGATCGAGGATCGTACCTATGTACGCGATATTGCCGCCGGTGCCGGCATCTATCTGGAAGGGATCGTCACGGATGTCACCGAGCGCCATCGTGCGCAGGAGCGCCTGAGGCAATCACTGACGCAAACGATTGGCGCAATAGCGGCAACCATCGACAAGCGCGATCCCTATACGGCCGGCCACCAGCGTCGAGTTGCGGCATTGTCGCGCGCGATCGCAGAACAGCTAGGGCTGGGCGCGGACCAGACGGAGGGTATTTATTTGGGCGCCTTGGTACACGATGTCGGCAAGATGGCGATCCCGGTCGACATTCTCTCGCGGCCCGGTCGCCTTAGCTTCGAAGAGTTCGCATTGGTGAAAACCCATGTCAGAGCGGGCGTCGATGTTCTACAGGACGTCGTATTCCCATGGCCGATTATTGATATGGTAGCTCAACACCACGAACGACTGAACGGGTCCGGGTACCCGGCCGGGCTCTCGGGCGACTCGATCCGGCTTGAAGCGCGGATCATCGCCGTTGCCGATGTATTCGAATCCATGTCGACACACCGGCCTTACCGCCCGGCGCTTGCGGTAGACGTCGCGCTCGACGAACTGTCGCGCGGTCGTTCGATCTTGTTCGATGCGGATGCCGTCGATGCATGTTTGGCGATCGCACGGGCACACGCTGTCGATCAGTCCGCGCTCTGGGCGGCTTTGGAACGAGGCCGAGATGCGTCGACCTGCACAGGCGATGTGCCATTGACGAAACCGGACGCAGCCAGGGATTAATGCGCCAATGAGCCAAACGCACCCAGCTCGCACTAGCGTCATCGATTTGGCCGCACACGCGGAGCAGCTGCCGCTGCTGCCGACGGTCGTCATGCGCGTACTCGCATTGGACACACGCAGCGACCAGTATTTCGAGGCCCTGTTGGCCGTCGCCGAGGAGGACCCGACCTTCGCGGTGCGATTGATACGCCTCGCGAATGCCCCAAGGAGCGCTCCCGCGAAGCCGATCATCACGATCAGACAAGCGGTTGTGCGGCTTGGCGCTCGGGAATGCGCCGGCCTGGTCACGGCGCTCGCGGTGTCTCGGGTATTTGTCCCGACCACGGCGGGACAACGGAATCTGTGGCGGCATGCGTTGCAAGTGGCCGTTGCGGCACGCACGATCACGAGCTTGATGACAACCCCCGGCGTGCTGCCGGCCCAAGCCTATCTCGCGGGCCTGTTGCACGACATTGGACGCTTCGTGATGTTCGAAGCGGCGACGGAGGATCTTGGCCGCGTCGATGAAGCGCCCTGGCATTCTCCACAGCAATTGATGGATGCCGAGCATACGCTGCTCGGATATGATCACGTACAGCTCGGGGTCCTTGTTTGCAGACGCTGGTCATTGCCGCAGGTAATTACCGAGGTTATAAAGCTGCATCACGACTATGCGGCGCCCGATGCCCAATCCAGCGCGCCGCTGGGAACCCTTATAGCGATCGTGCAGCTCGCAGACCTGCTGAGTATGTGCCTGATGAACGCACCGGAGTTGGGCGACCAGGATCCAGTCGATATCGCGGCGACTCTCGCCGCTAGCTGCACGCGTCCCGAGTGGCGACACCCGCCTGTTGCACCTAGCGTGCTCGCGCAGCGAGTGGGCGCGATCCGCGATGAGGCCGCGGAGGTTGCCGAGCGCCTCCTCGATGCGCGCACCGCCTCAACGAAATGATTTCGTGGATGGGCGACGTGAAACTAAGAAAATCCGTCAGGCTCCGCTCGGCCACGAGCGGACAATCGACTCGCAGATTGCGCGGCCCACAAACCGATATTCGGCGTCAGTGCTAAATTACTATAACAGTAACACCGTTTCTTGCAGCAGCGAAACAATGGCGTCGCGGTAGCAACATTCGAATCTTGGCGGATTGCGCGACTAGCAAACAACTAATAGCCACGGACGGGGATTAATTGACGCTTCATGTTCGACCGACCCTTGTGTCCACGATGACGGAGACAGACGTCTCACAATCTCAGCTACACCCGTCTGCCGATGCCGGTCAGGCCATATTTCTTACAAAGAGAATCCCGACAGATCAGATCTAGGTGATGTCTTTGCGTCGGATAGAAAGTTGTTCGGGCGCGTCGATGCCCACTTTGAGACGACGACCGGTTCCCCCCAGCAACGTGATCAGAATGGGGCCATTTGCGAAAAGTTGCGCCAGAGTCATTCTCACATCCACGCCGTCTGCAGGCTGGATTATGATCGACTCATCGGTGCGGCGACTCATCACCAGCATAAGTCACGCCTTGACCAGCGCTCGCAGCGTTTTAGCGAAGGTCTTTCCTTGTTGCCCTTAACTGCACGCACGATGCCGATGAGCTGTTGGATCTGACCCCGGAACAACTTAATGATGCAGTTGTTGACCTCGTTCGCCCTCCGCCAACCGGGCGTCGGTTCCATCAACGTGCGCCCGCATTCAGCGATCATTGCCGCAAGGCCAGTATCGCGGGCACCGCTGATGCCGGGCAAGCCTTGTTCTGCGACTGCGACCAGCGCGTGAGGCTCCTCCTCGAGTTTGTCGATGATCCCAAGAAGCTGCCTTTTTTTGGCGGCGTTCTGTTGGACTGTCTCAGCACGGCGCACATCTACGTTCATTGGGCTACCTCAGTCCGTTCTCGAACTGCAAGATCTTGTTGGCAATGCTAGCGGCATCGACCTGATAGGTGCCGTTGCTCACTGCTCGTTTGATCGGCGCCACGTTCGTGGCATTGACCACGGGGGCTTGGGCGACGGCTTCCGAGAGCTTCTGCAGCGACTGGACGGAGTTCCTCAACGTGACGTGATCCCCGATCTGCGGCCTCGCGGCTGACGCGGCGGACGCTTCACTCTGCGCCTTGTCAGCAACAACACTGCCGTTGATCGGGCCCTCTGAGGGCGCGATCAGTTCTGACGTTGAATATCCATTGATTATTGGTGGCACCGAAATCTCTACTTGGGCGAACAGCAGCCATTGCCCTTGTTATCGTCGGGGAATGGATGAACTTTAACGAAGTATGTTCTAGGTCACAGTCACGGTTCGCCGGAATCTATAGCGATTCCCATTCTCGGCAGCGGTAATTAGCATCACGGCTCTGAGCCACTCCCAGACCCTCGCAACGATGCGCGCCCATCTTTTCCATGACTTTGGCGCGATGGATTTCGACAGTGCGCTCACTCAGCCCCAAATTGATTGCCGTGACTTTGTTGGCGTTACCAGCAACGACCATGTCATTGACCCGCCCTTCCCGAGGTGACAGTGAGTTAAACCGTTGCCGCACTTCGTCAACGTGCGCGAGTCTGCTACGAATCTCGGCATCTCGCTGCAGACCTTGGTTGATGCTGTGTAGCAGATCCTGATCCCGAAAGGGCTTCAGAAGGAACTCGAATGCCCCCTCCTACAACGCCTGGACGGCCATCGGTGCATCGCCGTGACCTGTCATGAAGATGACCGGAATCATCGGGTCCATGCGATTGAGCTGCTGCTGCAATTCGAGGCCGCTCATTTCCGGCATGCGAATATCGAGCAAGAGGCACCCTCGCGCATCCGTGTCAAAGTGCGCCAAGAAATCTTGGGGCCGCAACAAACGATCGTCTTATCGCCGGCCGTAATCAGCGGCGTATTCAACGCTCTGCGCATGCCATCGTCGTCATCGACCATATAAACCGTGGGCGCAGTGATCTCGCGAGCCTTCGCCGAGCAAAGTTTGGCCGTGTAGTTGGCGGCACGGCCGATCCACACCAAATCATTGTCACCGTGCACTCCGACACGCGACACATATAGGCGGCTCGCGTCCACTCCGATTACATGGCTAAGCGTGAACAGAGTAGTGGGATATCGCGCCTTAATCGCTGGGTTTATGACTTGGGAAACCGCCCAACTGATGCGAAGCGCCGCAGACTCCTGCATGGTCGCCGCCCGAGCGCGCGATAGGCTGAACCTTGCGGTCAGAAAGGTTCTACGTGGCTGCTTAATTCCAATTCCCAACTCCACCCGCCCGGCGGCGTCCTCAGCGTTCGTCAGGAACACCCCACACTTCCTTATGCTCTACGGGTTACCAATCGTCGTCGCAAGTACTGACAAGAATCCTTCAGCCTGGCTATTGGGTTGCGCGCTTCAACTCGAGTCCCACACCCGGCCGCGACCACCAAGGTGGCGGGGAGCGGTGCTTGGTTAGTGGCGAGCCTGCAAGAGCCGTCTCCGCGGATTCCTCGCGCACCTCAAACCGTGCCATGAGCTGCGCGAGATTTGCCGCCTGCTCGGTCAGGGACTGAGCCGCAGCAGCCGCTTCCTCGACGAGCGCCGCATTCTGTTGTGTTACTTCGTCCATGGACATGATCGCTTTGTTTACCTGATCAATGCCCGACGCTTGCTCCTTGCTCGAGGCGGCTATCTCGGCAACGACATTCGTGACCTTTTTTACCCCGGCAACGATGTCCTGAAGAACCTTGCCCGACGCGGCCACGAGTTTCGTCCCATCATCGACTTTGACCACCGACTCCTGAATGAGGCCCTTGATTTCTTTGGCCGCCGCGGCACAGCGCGAAGCGAGATTACGCACCTCGGAGGCGACCACCGCAAAGCCGCGGCCCTGTTCACCGGCGCGCGCGGCTTCAACCGCCGCATTCAATGCTAAAAGATTGGTCTGAAAGGCAATGCCATCGATGACGCCGATGATGTCCGCGATCTTTTTCGAGGATGAGTTAATCTCACTCATCGCGGTGATCGCCGACTGCACCACCGAGCCACCTTGCTCTGCTTGATCACGAGCCGCGCACGCCAGCGTATTGGCCTGCGCCGCATTGTCCGCACTGTTCTTGACTGCAGCCGTCATCTGCTCCATCGAAGAGCTAGTCTCCTCGAGACTAGCGGACTGTTGCTCGGTACGTTGACTCAAGTCCGAGTTTCCGCGCGATATTTCTTCGGCGCCCGCGCTCACTTCGGCGGCTGCCGTGACAATTTCACGCAGCACTTGCGCCATATTGCCGACCATTCGATTCATCCCGGCGGCCAGGTTCTTGAAAAACCCTTCGTTGCCTTCCTCGGATATCCGCACCGTAAGATTTCCTTCGATGACGCTAGAAACCGTCATCTGCACCTCCTCCTCGATTGCGGCTTCCTGCGTGCGGTCGAACCATTGCACGATCGTGCCGATTCGCGTTTCACGTCCGTCAAGCACTGGGTTGGCAACGATTCGCAGGATCGCCCCACCCATTTTGAATTCGGCAGTGTGAGCGTCGGTCAACCCCTCCAGTAGAGCGCGCTGGAAAACAGGGACCTGGCGAAACACATCGAGCGAGCAGCCGAGAAGCCGTTCGAGATCGAGCTGCGGCAGATCCTTGCGCATCTCGCTGCCCTGGCAACTAATCAGCCTTTGCATGGCGTTGTTCAAATAGATGATCTTGCCCTCGGTGTCGGCGAGCATCGCTGCCACCGACACCTGATCCAAGGCGTTGCGAATGCGGGAATTCTCAGCGGCCAAGACGCGCTCTTCCGCAGCGCGTTGGCGATCTTGTTCACTACGCTCTTGCAGACTTTTCTGCATTTTTGCGATATTTGCAAACAGACTGGTCTTATCTCCTGGCCGGAGCGCAATGCGGCTCGAGAAATCACCCAGCGCCACCTTATTTGCGACTGCCGCGACATCCGCAGGCTCGCCGCCCAATTGACGCCTCAGCTGCCAGGCCGAAAGGAGCGCGACAATCCCTGCCAACGCAGCGGCCGCGAGCGACAGCAGAAGCAACAGCGTCTTGGTGCGCTCGTACTCGGGATCGATCCCGTCGGCGCGCGTCTTGACCAGCGCTCGCTCTATGTCAACGAACTTGGCGAGTTTGTCGATATATTCGGCCTGTGCGGGTCCGGCTTCGACGAGCAGGACCCGCTTCGCCGATGGAATCAATCCGGCCCCGACCAAACTGAGGTACGCACCCTCAAGCGTCATGTAAACGTTGCGCGCATCCACGACCTCTTTGAGCGCCGCGCGCTCCTCGGGGAGCGTTGCGCTGGCGGTCAATTCGTCCATGTATTGTTTGCCCATGGCCGTGTCTTGCTGAACGGCGGCAAGTTCTTCCTTAACCTTATCGGGGTCCTCGAGAATCAGCATATTGCTGGTATGGCGCGCAGTCTGCAGCAGACGGATAATCCACTCGTTGGCGGTCTTCTGCTTGGGCAGGTCCCCTGCGGTGATTGAATGAACGGTTGCCTTGAAGTCGCCTAGGCGCACGATGCTCAGAGCGACGGCGCCGCCGTAGATCACGATGACCGCGGCGAATGCGAGCAGGAGTCGCGTAGCGATCGGAATGCGAATCGTCATCGATACCCACCTGGCTCGCCGCTCTTGCGTCCGGCGAGGCGTCGCTCCGTGAATTCCGAATCCGTGGCGTTGGCAATCGCCTCACCCGCGTTGCTGGCCATCTCGCTTCTCAGCAGCTTCTCCAGCTCAGCCTTCGCGACTGGTTTGCTGAAAAGATAGCCCTGCATTTGGTCGCATCGCAGGAGCCGCAGCAGCTTGCGCTGTTCTTCTGTCTCGACCCCCTCGGCGACAACATTAAGGTCCAGCCCATGTGCGAGCGTGATAATGCTCGAGACGATCGCCATATCGTCCGCGTTGTCCGTCATTGCGATGACAAACGAACGATCGATTTTTAGGGTATCGATGGGCAGGCGTGCGAGATAGCGCAACGACGAATAACCCGTACCAAAATCGTCGATGGCCACTCGCACGCCCAGTTGCCGCATTGCATCTAATGTTTCAATGACCTCTTCAGTCTTCTCCATCAATACCCCTTCGGTAATCTCAATATCGAGAGCGGCGCGGGTTGAGGCCATGGCGTGCTCAAGCACCGCAATGAAGTCGGAGCGACGTAATTGTAAAGGCGAGACATTGACGGCAATGCGCGGTGCGCTGAGTCCCTTTTGCAACCACTCGCGATAATCGGCCGCTGACTGACGCAATACCCACCCACCAACCTCCACGATCAAACCGGACTCCTCCAGCAGCGGAATAAAATCGATGGGACTGATGAGTCCATAACCAGGCCGGTTCCAGCGTATGAGGGCCTCGAGCCCCACGATACGGCCGCTGCGCATGTCCACCTTCGGCTGGTAATACAATTGAAACTCGGATGCGCTGATCGCGCGGCGAAGGGCGCCGAGCCCCTGCTGGCGCAATGCATCACCGCGGGTAAAGGTGGCGAGTCGCCGACGCAGCTCGAGCTGCGCCATCACGTGCCGACTGAGGATCTGCAGTGCCTCATTCTGTTCCGCGGTCAGCTCGCGGGGAACAAAGTCGATGACGCAGAGCGTCCCCAACGCTTGTCCGTTTGGGGTGATTAGCGGTGCTCCTGCATAAAAGCGAATCTTCGGTCCGTCGGTAACGAGCGGGTTATTAACGAATCGCTCATCTTTGAGCGCATCGGGAATCACGAACACATCGACGCTTCCGATTGCGTGAGCACAAAAGGCGACATCACGCGGTGTTTCGGTAGCTTCCAAGCCCACCTTGGCTTTGAACCATTGGCGATTGCCGTCCACGAGGCTTACAAGCGCAATCGGAACTCCCACGATAGAGGCGGCAAGACGAGCGAATTCGTCGAACACCTCTTCGGCCGGGGTATCGAGAATGTCATATGACTTCAGTGTGAGGAGGCGGCTGCGCTCCATCTCCTGCGCCGCCATTGCGCTAGCGACCGCGTTCATGACGGGCTCGCCACATTGTGCTGGTATTCCATTACGACTATTACCTGATGCCGCTAATCCTTATGTCTCTTATCGGTATGTCGGGACTTAGCTTGCGTGCGGTCCGTCACACTACGTGATTCCTGCGGCTCCATTCCTCGGCCGACGGGGCTATGTACTGGCCGGATGTGGAAGATTTGGTTCATTGGTGGGAAGAGCGGGGACTCATTGGGCTGCCAGATACAAACACTGGGAAGCAATGGAGGGATTTTTGCGTTGCTGCGTCATTTTCTGGGCCCACCTATCCTCGCGACTGGCTCGAATTTGACGCCGTGAATAATGCCATGTCTATGCGAGGACGCCCGGTAGGACAGCTCGTGGGAAAGATCAGCGGCACGGATATCCTCGAATCGACATACGATACGGTGCGGTGCGGTGCAAGCAGTGCGGACAGATTGTGACCGAGGAGGCGCTGACGGCGCTGGGAGAGAAAGAATTCGGAGACTACCCCCCATGAGTTGTCTGTCTGATTCGATCAGTATGGATTTCCCGCAATCCTATATTTGCAGACAGTGTGGCGGATAGTGCCGTGCATGCATGGTCACGGCCGTTACTATGATTAGCATGGCGTCACCGCCTCAGTTCCAGCGCGGGTATCTCGTCGAGATACCCATCATCTTATTTCTTCTCGTGGTCGTGCTGTCCATTGTGATGCCGTGCTTGCCGCTCGCCGGACAGAAAGCGCTCATTGGCATAGCCGCAGTACCGATCGTGTTCTGTCTTTTCTACATGATTGTTGCGCCCGGATGGATGCCCGGAGAATCCGTTGGGCGGCGGCACGTCTGGCGCATGGCACTCTTCCTGGGGTGTGCTGCAATGGTTGTCGTTGGAGCCGGGAGTTTTATCCTTCGTTCATGATCCCCGATACCCCATCCGCGTGAATCCGGCTCGATAATGCATGGATCATCCCGCCTTTTTCGCGGTAGCTCCCCGATCAGCGTAACCCGAGCAACGGAGCGGCATTGTTACAATCGCTATTTCTGATCGGGTCACAGGTTGTGACCTCCAATCCGAAGCGGGTTCAATCCTCGTCGATGACGATATCAATGCGCTGAATCGGGTGTTAGTCAGGAGGGAGGTAACCCAGGCGACCGCGTCGCGCAGCATTGCCGCTCTATCCGCGCTGCGGAGCGTGGCGACGGCGAGCGAGGTACCTCCTGCAACACGCACAGCCATGGCACTGCTACCGTTTTGTTTCCGAACGCTGCCGAATGAACCGATACCAACCCGAACAAACGGCGAAGAGCGCGCGACTCGCGAATATTATGTGCGGACGCCGCTAGGCACCAGGTGCAGCCCATGATTTAGAGTTCGCAACCAACGTGTCCTGAACTTTATCCCGAATCTGCTTGAGTGCCGGGAGCAGACGCATGACATTCTCTCGCAATGAGCACTCAACCATCTCCCCCGAGGCACGTTCGCTGATCACCTGATGCAGGGCGCCGCGGACCCCGGCGAGTTCGTTTACGACCCGTTTGAGCTCTTCGAATTCCTTATATGGCATCGGCGGATCTGTTCGAAGATGCGCCCTGAGCACGTGAGCCGCGTAGCCTGACGGCGTCACACCGCGACGCTGGGCACGTGCCTCGAGGCGTGCCGCATCGATCCCCATCAACCGCACGGTGTACTTTTCCGCCGGCTGTCGATCGTCTTGCCCTTGCGTCGCCAAACGCCCCACAGTCGCCTGCGAACTCTCTGCAAGCGCTCGCTCAACCAACCCAGCGAGCAATCGCGAAACTGACAGCCCTCTCGCGTTGGCTAATTGAGCAAAGCGTACCCGCTCGTCAGAGGGGACCGAGGTAAAGAGTCGCACACATGCTGCCATGACAGAGCGCCTATAGTGATGATTCAAATGCTCGCTGATTCACAATGAATCATATTGCTGGCGCTAGCCTATCCTGCCCTCCCAATTCCAACAACCCAAAACGCCAGCATTCCGCACGCGGGGAAAAAAGTTCGGCAGCCGAACTTTTCTCAGAACAGGTCGAACCGTCCTCACTTACCGCGCACGGTCAGATCGCCTTTACCATCGGCCGCGGCAACGAAGACCTCGCCTCGAGAATTCAACCGCCGAATTCTTCACGAGCTGCGGATTGAAGAATGCTTCCGGGTGGGCCACTACGAGGGAAAAGTTCGGCTGCCGAACTTTTTAACGACGACTTTCTCCGCCAAGATTTCGCAGAAACTCCCTTGCCCTCATTTCGAAATGTGCGCCACAATGCTTTTGTGGTCGAATCTTCCGCCGCCACACCGCGGAATCGCGTCGGCCTCTTCAGACCACTTAATTTCGAAGGCAGAACACGAGGGGTCATCTATGCAAGACCGAACGCTCTACTCCATTCAGGAATCACGTAGGCTCTTGGGTGGCATCTCTCGCAATATGATCTACCAGCTTCTACGCACGGGGCGCCTTGCGAGCGTAGTCATTGGAAGTCGCCGGCTCATTTCAGCCGAAGCGATCGCAGATCTCATCGAGCGATCGACTACCACCGTCAGTCCTTCGCTGAGAGCCACTCGACGGTCCGCGGCGCCGGAGCAAATCACGTTGCCTCTCCGTCTACCCTCCTCTGTCCGCGCCCGCGTTGGGACTGTGCACGCGGCGAAAAGTCCGGATCTTGCTCGATAACATGCGAGCATACGGAGTCACGAGTAACGAGCGGCCGCTTCGCTCATTACAGTGGTCGTACTCGAATGGCGGCCGGCCTTCCTTGCGGTTGCATGACTTGTTCGGCCGCCGAACTTTGGGTTGACGGAGTATTATCATGAAAATGGCGCCCAATCCCAAGGACACCCGAACGTTGGCGCAGAAGGCAGCCGACACGCGAAACATCGTCGGTAGTTTGATCCATGAGGGGTACGAACCGACCCCGGAGGCCGAAGCGATTCATAGCCAAGTGGCGCGCGGGGAGATCACTAGCGAGGAGGCGATCGAGATCTTTCGTCAGCGCGCTCTCGAACTCGATCGGAAGATCTCGCAGGCTGAATCGGAGTAATCAGTGTCTGCCAGCTCGCGTCTTCGGGCCGGTGTCACGTTGACCAGGAATCTCGTCTGAAACACGAGCTTTGGCTCACTCGAAGCGCTCCTCGATGGATTCGAGCAAACGCCGGCCATGGATTACTGCAATGATCTCGACGTGACTCGGCCGAATCTCGTAGATCACGCGGTAACTGTAGATGAACCGCTCGCGGACCGACTCGTCCTTCAATTCCGGAACGATTCGACCGATCTGCGGCTGCTCCGCAATCGAGGTAGCGAGCTCGAGAATTTCTTCGGCGACACGTTGGGCGTAGAACGGCGAGTCGCGGTTGATGTACTCCGCGATGGCATCAATATCGTCGAGTGCCTGCTCCGACCATATTATGTTCGCAGCCATCGACCAAGCCGCTCGCGGGCTTCAGCCACGGTATAGCGGCGGCCGGCGGCGATGTCCTCGCGCCCATGCTTGATCTTCTCCAGCACGTACAGGTGGTACTGAATGTCCTCTAGCGTGCTGTCGTCGGGAAGCCGATTCAGCAGCTGCTCAACCTCTTGCTTGACCGTCGCCATATCGAATCCCTCTCAAAACCCCGATCGCCAAAGGAATAGGACTGCCCCAATTATCGCAAATAGCATCTTACGCTTGCCGGCCAAACCTGCGACGAAGCATTCGGTTTAAGCAACCCGATTCATCGCCACGACCCCCGCCCCGCCGCGCAACCCGTCAAGGTAGTCGCTCCAAGCCTGCATCATCCTGCGACGTTCCGAGAGGCGCTGCGCCTTATTGTAGGCCGCGCGCACTTTGTTGCGCTCACAATGCGCCAGCTGCAACTCGATCACATCCGGGGGAAAGCCCAGCTCATTGAGGAGTGTGCTCGCCATGCTGCGGAACCCGTGCCCGGTCTGTTCTTCTTTCGAGTAACCCAAGCGGCGCAGCGCCGCGTTGATCGTGTTGTCCGACATCGGACGATCGCGGGTGCGAAGCGACGGAAAGAGATACCGCCCGCCCCTCGCAAGGGGCTTGAGCTCATCGAGGATCGCAAGCGCCTGGCGCGAGAGCGGCACGATATGCAGCTCGCCCATCTTCATGCGCGCGGCCGGGATGCGCCACTCAGCATTCGGCAAGTCGAACTCCGACCATTCCGCGGCCCGCAACTCGCCCGGCCGCACGAACACCAGGGGCGCGAGCTTCAGCGCGAGTGCGGTCACCGAGTGCCCGCTGTAACCATCGATGGCCCGCATCAGCTCGCCGACGCGCGCGGGGTCTGTCACGGATGCGAAGTTCTGGGATTTCACCGGTGCCAATGCGTCCTTCAAATCCGCGGCCACATCGTGCTGGGCGCGCCCGGTCGCCACCGCGAATCGCAACACCCGCCCTGCAAGGGCTCGGACACGATGCGCAGTCTCGTGCCGGCCGCGGGCCTCAATGCGGCGCAGCGCCGCGAGCAGCTCTTGTGCGGTGATGGCGCCCACTGGGCGCTTGCCAATGTACAGATAGAGAAAGTTGTTCAGCCGCGCGCCGAGCATGGACATCGTTTCGGGCGCAAGGACTTTGCTCTGAAGCGCTAGCCATTCGATGGCGACGGCTTCGAAAGTGTCGGCCGATGCTTCCCGCAGCGCCTTGCGCTGGACGTTGGGATCGATGCCATCGGCGATGAGCTTGCGGGCTTCTTCGCGCTTCTCTCGGGCGCGCTTGAGTGGCACGTCCGGATACGCCCCCAAGGTCAGGAGTTTCTCGCGCCCGCCTAGCCAGTAACGCAGGCGCCACAAGCGGCCTCCCTGCGGGGTCACGAGCATGTGCAGGCCACGCTCGTCGAACAGCTTGTAGGGCTTGTCGCTGGCTTTGGCAGTACGAATTCGAGTCTCGGAGAGGTAGGCCATCAATACTGGGGTATGTGAAATCCTGCTTTCAACATACCCCAGGGATCTACCCCAGGTCTAGCCGACGCTCGCCAAGGACGGTGCGGGACACCGAATGACGCGCTGGCCCACTAGTTCGTTTGAATATCAATGAGTTACGAGACCGTATAGACCACGGCAGGACTGTCGGGTACACGGCAGGACACGTCGGATGGAGGCTAGGGTCGGAATCGAACCGGCGTACGCGGCTTTGCAGGCCGCTGCATGACCATTCTGCCACCTAGCCGCTCTCGGGGAGACCACGAGCCCCAGGCATCGGGGATAGTGCCTAAAACGGAGCGGGAAACGAGACTCGACCTCGCGACCCCAACCTTGGCAAGATTGTGGCCCGGATTGCCTAACTTATTGGTTTCCAAGCCAATTTGATATACTAACAGCTCGACCAATAGCGCACAAGGCGCGCGACGATCACCAAGGCGACCGCCCTACGAAATCCTCAGAACAAAATGCCGACGCTTTACGTACCTTGAGCAACTCGCAGGTAGCCGCACCCTGTGCTCGGTGAATTCAGACGCCGCTCAAGAAGCGCGGGGCCACGCGTCCATTGGCCACGTGCTCGAATCCCGAGGCGAGTTTTATCAGCGTCGGCTCGCTGAAGGCGGTGCCGAAGAACGATAGTCCAATTGGCAGCCCGCGATAGAGGCCTGCAGGGACCGTGATATGCGGATAGCCCGCGACCGCCGCGGGAGAGGAGCATCCGCCGGTATCGAAATCGCCGTTCACGGAATCGATCAGCCACGCAGGGCCCGAAGTCAGGCTGACGATCGCGTCGAGCCTGTTCTCGCAGAGCACCGCGTCGATGCCACCGCTGCGCGTTGCGGTCAGGCAGGTCGCGCGCGCGTCGCCGTACGCGGCCTCATCCAGGCTTCCTTTGGCTTGCGCCTGGCGCAGCAGTTCCTGGTCAAACAGCGTCAGCTCCTGGCTCGCGTGCGCCTCGTTAAAGCGTATCAAGTCTGCCAGGGATCGAACCGGGAAATCGCCGGGCAGCCGTGCGAGATACCTGTTCAAATCGGACTTGAATTCGTACAGCAGGACTTCCTGTTCTGCCGCGGCCGCCGCGCCGTGCATGGGTAAATCGGCCGGGTCGACGACGATTGCGCCGGCGCGTTTGAGCGTCGCGACGCAGTCATCCAAGAAGCCATTGAGTGGCGCGTTGTCGGCGAAAAAGCGGCGCGCAATTCCCAGCCGCGCGCCGCGCAAACCATCGGGATCGAGAAAGCGCAGATAGTCGCGTTCGAATCGCTCGCCAACGGCGACGCTCGCCGGATCGGCGGCGTCCAGGCCTACCATCGAACCGAGCAGCACGGCGGCGTCGCGCACGCTTCTTGCAAGAGGTCCGGCGGTGTCTTGACTGTGCGCGATGGGCACGATGCCGCCGCGGCTCACGAGTCCGACCGTCGGCTTGATACCGACAATGCCGTTGATCGAGGCGGGACTCACGATCGACCCATCAGTTTCCGTGCCAACCGCAACGGCACACAGATTCGCGGCCACCGCCACTGCCGACCCAGAGCTCGACCCCGACGGCGTTCGGTTGAGCGCGTACGGATTATGGGTCTGACCGCCCCGGCCGCTCCAACCACTCGAGGAATGAGAGGATCGAAAGTTGGCCCACTCGCTCAAGTTCGTCTTGCCGAGAATCACGGCACCCGCGGCGCGCAATCGAGCTACGAGCGGCGCGTCCCCCGGCGCATACCAACCCTCGAGTGCCCGGGACCCTGCGCTCGTCATCATTCGATCTGCGGTCTCGACATTGTCCTTGATCAAAATCGGCACGCCGTGAAGAAGTCCACGTGGCCCGTGCGTTTGCCGTTCGCGGTCGAGCTCAGCGGCGATGTCGAGTGCGCGTGGATTGGTTTCGAGCACGGCGCCCAATCCCGGACCTTGACGGTCGAGCGCACTGATGCGATCGAGATAGAGTTGGGTCAGTCTCCGGCACGTCAAACGGCCGTCGGTGTAGGCGGTCGCGATGTCAGCCAAAGTCAGTTCCAGGGCCGCGACCGAAGACGCGTCACTCATCGCGATTTCGGGGGCTGCAATTGCAGCGACGGTGGTTGCCAGAAGAAAATCGCGCCGATCCATGTTTAGCAATTCCTGATTTTGACTAGTGCATCCAGTCGGCGGACGGTTTCGACGGTTGTGTCCCGAGCAGCCAGGTCTTCGCAATGGACGATATGGTACCTGCTGCAGGGCCGTCACCGGATCGTGGACACCCGAGGATCTGTGGTCCCGCTCTGCGCAATCAACGGGGATGCAGCCCAAAACCTCCGCAAGTCGTTGACGGCAAGAGAAGTATTGGAGCGGGAAACGAGACTCGAACTCGCGACCTCAACCTTGGCAAGGTTGCGCTCTACCAACTGAGCTATTCCCGCCCGTTGCAGAGGCGCAATTGTAGGGCCGAACCGCCTGGAGTCAAGAAAAACTCATGGGCGATCGAGGCTAAAGCCTTGAACTGCCCCGCAATTCCGGCCACGCGAGGCGCAAATACAAAATCATAGACCAGAGCGTGAGGACCGCCGCGATCGCGGTCAGGACCAACCCGATCGTGTAAGTGGGCAGGAACAGCAAATCGCGCCGAAACAGCAGACACGAGAGGCCGACGATTTGTAAGATCGTCTTGTATTTACCCCAAACCGAGACCGCGAGGCGCCCGCGCGCGCCGATTTCGGCCATCCATTCGCGCAGCGCGGAGACCGCGATTTCGCGTCCGATGATGATGATGGCGACGATGACGACAAACCAGCGCGGGTCCTTGCTGACGATCAATACCAAGGCGCTCGCGACGATGAGCTTATCGGCCACCGGATCGAGGAAAGCGCCGAGCCGCGTGATTTGCCCGTACTTGCGTGCGTAATAGCCGTCGAGCGAGTCGGTGATGCCGGCCAACGCGAACGCCGCGCAGGCCGCCGGGTCTGCCCACCAATTCGGCAAGTAGAACAACCCGATGATCGCTGGAATCATCAGGATACGCAGCCATGTCAGCGTGTTCGGCAGGTTCCAATACGACTGCGTATCAGTGTCCGGGGTGGAGATGTTCATAGATTACCTCGGCCAAGCTCCGGCCGAGACCGCGGATTTGCACGAAATCATCGATGCCCGCACGCAATATTCCCTGCAAGCCACCGAATTGCTTCAGCAGTTCGCGTCGTTTCACCGGCCCCAAGCCCGGTATGGTTTCGAGGATCGACTCGCTATGACGCTTGGCGCGTTTGCGCCGATGGCCGGCAATCGCAAACCGGTGCGCTTCATCGCGCACGCGCTGTATCAGGTGCAATGCACTTGAGTCCGGGGGCAGTATAAACGGCGTCTCCCGACCCAACAAGAACAGCTGCTCCTGGCCGGGACGCCGATCGGCGCCCTTGGCGACGCCGATTAACGTAACGTCCTTGACTTGCAGCTCCTCGAGCACCCTCGCCGCCTCGGCGAGCTGGCCCTTGCCGCCGTCGATCAGCAGAATATCCGGGGCCGCGAATTCGCCGTCGCGCACGCGCTTGTAGCGCCGGGTGAGCGCCTGATACATCGCCGCATAATCGTCGCCGGGCTCGATGCCGGCAATGTTGAATCGCCGGTATTCGCTCTTCAATGCGCCTTCGACGCCGAATACGACGCAGGAGGCGATTGTATCGGTGCCGCCGGTGTGGCTGATATCGAAGCATTCGATGCGCGTCGGCGCCGCGTCGAGATTGAACACCTCGCGCAGCTGCTCGAGGTTCGCTTCGATGCTCGCGCGCGCGAGCCCGCGCATCTTCAATGCCTGCTCGGCGTTGCTTTGCATCATTTCGCGCCAGCGTGCGCGAATGCCGCGCACCGAACTCGTGATCCGCACTCGATGCCCGGATCGTTCGGCGAGCGTGGCCTCGAGCACCGCCATCTCTTCGAAGTCGTGCGCGACGATGATCTCGGCGGGCGAGTCGCGCTCCAGGTAGTATTGTGCGACGAACGCCGCCAGCACCTCGTGCGGTTCGGCAAACGGCGCCTTCGGAAAAAATGTCGTGCATCCTAAGCTGCGCCCGGCACGCACGAACATCAGGGCGACGCAATACTCGCCGTTACCCGCCGCCACGGCGATGACATCGGCGTCATGGTGCAAATCCGCGGTGACGATCTGTTGTGCTTGAACGGTCTTCAGGTTCGCAATCTGGTCGCGCAATTTCGCGGCTTCCTCGAACTCCAGGTGCTGGGCCGCCTCCTCCATGCGCCGCGCGAGATCCTGATTGACCTCGTCATTGCGGCCCTCCAGCACCTTGATCGCCGCATCGATTTCGCGCGCGTAGCGCTCCTTCGAGATCAATCCGACGCAGGGCGCCGTGCAGCGCTGAATTTGATATTGCAGACAGGGCCGCGAGCGGTTCGCGAAATACGTATCGTCGCAATTGCGCAAGCGGAACAGCTTCTGCAGCTGCTGCAGCGTTTCACGCACGGCCCCGGCGGACGGGTACGGGCCGAAGAAGCGGCCCGGTTCCTTGCGGGACCCGCGATATAAATTCAACGCCGGAAACTCGTGTGCGGTCGTGAAATGCAGAAATGGAAAGCTCTTGTCGTCGCGCAGGATGATATTGAATCGCGGCCGATGCTTCTTGATCAGATTCAACTCGAGCAGCAGCGCTTCGGTGTCCGAATTGGTGATCGTGACTTCCATATTCACGGTCTTGCCGATCAGCGCAACGACCTTGGGATGCACATTGCTCGGTTGGAAATACGAGCCGACCCGGCTCTTGAGGTTGCGCGCCTTGCCGACGTACAAAATTTCGCCGTCGGCGCCCAGCATTCGATAGACGCCGGGGCGGCCCGGCAGGCTATCGACGAAGGACTTGGCGTCGAACTGGATGGGGTTCGGCTGGAGCGCGTCGACGCTCATTGCGCGAGTTCGATCGCGCGCGCGACAACCGCCTCGAACATTGCCGTGGTCAGGCGCCGTGTCTGGGTGTTATAGCGGCTGCAATGATAAGAATCCAGCAACACGCGCCGCGCGTCGATCCGATGAACGGCGCCATGTGCAAATCGAACCCGCACGGCCGCGAGATCGCAGGCCTTGAGCACCGCGGCGTGGGCGATCGTCCCCAAGGCAAGAATGACGCGCGCGCTCCGGTCTTGCGCGAGTTCGGCGCGCAAGTACGCATTGCAAGTGTTGATCTCGATGGGCAACGGCTTGTTGTCCGGAGGCAGGCATTTCACCGCGTTGGTGATGCGTGCGCCGCGCAAGCTCAGCCCGTCGTCGACCGACAACGAGACCGGCGCAGTCGAGAGCCCAAACTTGTGCAAGGTTTCGTAAAGCAGTATGCCGGCATGATCTCCGGTGAAAGGACGTCCGCTGCGGTTCGCGCCATGTTTGCCGGGCGCCAGGCCCACGATCACGATCTTAGCCGTGGGGTCGCCGAATGCCGGCACAGGCTTGCAGAAGTAGTCGGCCCGCTCTTGTTTGACCTCATCCAAGAATTCGGCAAGACGAGAACAGCGGCGGCAGCCGGAATCGTAGACGCTGATCATTACTTAAGAGCTTCACCAAGGCCAAGGACGTCGAAAAAAGTCAAAAAACGGGCTACGCGGAGTTCCGCGTAGCCCGCCGTAGATCGCGCTTGGCTTTGGACTAACCCGAACGCAATCCAACCTGCGGCTCAAGCGATCGGTTTGAGCCTATTGACCGGTTTTTGGGCGACCCCCAAGCCCTTAATAACAGGGGGCTTGGCGTCAAAAATTCAGTCTAAACAAACGGGCGGGAAGAAGGCGTGAGGCAGAATAGCACCTGCACGCATCGAGGCAAGCCGGGTTTTCAAAATTGCGGTCCAAATTTTATTAAGACTCGAAGGAGGATTTATAACCTATTGATTTATAAACGATTACATGGGCCTTACAAAATAGCTACGGCTCACGATTTTGTTCGCTTCGTTCGCCTGCTGGCGCCGGCCCGCTCGGCGATGCGCATCGCGAGTTCGAGGGCCTGCTCGCCATTCAAGCGCGGATCGACAGGCGACTTATAGGCGCGTGCAAGATCGGCCTCCGCAAGACCGCGAGCGCCACCGATGCACTCGGTGACATCCTCTTCGGTAAGCTCGATGTGCACGCCGCCCATGATCGAACCGCAGTCGGCGTGAATCCGGAACGAGGTTTCGACCTCGGCGAGAATATTTTCGAAGCGCCGCGTCTTGACTCCGGCCGCCGTCGTCTCGGTGTTGCCATGCATCGGATCGCAGACCCACAGCACTTGGGAGCCCGTCGCGCGCACTGCGCGTATCACCTCGGGCAAGCGCTGCTCGATCTCCTTGACGCCGAAACGGTGGATCAAGGTCAGGCGGCCCGCCAAGTTCTGCGGATTGAGCACCTGCACGAGCTCCTGCAGCCATTCGGCGCTCATCGCGGCACCGACTTTGACGCCGATTGGATTGGCGATACCGCGGAAATATTCCACATGCGCGCCATTGGGATCGGCGGTCCGCATACCGACCCACGGCATGTGAGTCGATAAGTTATACCAGCGCTTCTGCCGTTCGATGTAGCGGGTTTGCGCCTGTTCCGAAAATAAATGCAAGCCTTCATGGCTCGTATAAAAATCCACGCGGCTCGCAGAGTGCACGCGCTGCCCGCTCATCGATTCGAAGAAATCCAGCGACTCGGCGATCGAATCGACGATTTTCTGATAAGCGTCACCAAGCGGCGAGTGGCGCAGGAACCCGAGATCCCAGTACTCCGGGTGATGAAGATCGGCAAAGCCGCCGTCGATGAGTGCACGGACGAAATTGAGCGTGAGAGCCGCGCGCTCGTAACCGCGCAGCAGCAGTTCGGGATCCGGCTCGCGCTCGGCCTGCGAAAAGCCCGGACGATTGACGTTATCGCCGCGATAACACGGCAAGCTGATCCCATCCCGGGTTTCCGTTTCGGTCGAGCGAGGTTTGGCGTATTGCCCGGCGAAGCGCCCGACCCGTATGACCGGCTTTTTGAGGCCCTGCAACAGCACCAAGCTCATTTGCAGCAAGATCTTGAGCCGCTTGGCAATCTTGTCGGATTCGCAATCGTCGAAACTCTCGGCGCAATCGCCGCCTTGCAGCAGAAATTGCTCGCCCCGTTGAGCCGCCGCGAGCTTAGCCCTCAGCGCTTCGATCTCCCAGGAAACCACCAAGGGCGGCAGCTTGCCCAAAGAGGCGATCGCGCGTTCCAACGCGATTTTGTCGGCGTAGCGCGGCTGCTGAGCCGCGGTCCGGCTCTGCCAGCTCGCCGGGTGCCAATTCGTCAACGCAGAACTCTTGGACATGGAGCAGAACCATCAGGAAAGAGGCCGCGGATGGTAGCCTTGTGGACGATCCCGAGTCAAAATGCGCGCCCGTCAGTCTCATGCCGAGAATTCGCATGCCGCAACAAAGTTCGCCGCCGAAATCCCCACCCCCGCAAAGCTCGCCTCCGCAAGCTTCGCCTGCGCACCCGAGCGAGACCACGCGGGCGCAGGAATGCCTGTCGGCGCTCGGCATCGACGCCGTCAACCCGGGCGCCTGGTCCGGCAGCGGCGGCTGGAGTGCGACCGAGACCGGGCCGCTCATCGATTCGACCAATCCCGCGACCGGCCGGCGGCTCGCGCAGGTTCGTGGCGCGACCTTGGCGGACTACGAGCGCGTGATGACCGACGCGGTGGCGGCCGCCAACCAGTGGCGCCGGGTACCCGCGCCCAAGCGCGGCGAAGTCGTGCGCTTGCTGGGGGAGGAACTGCGCGCGCATAAGGCGGCGCTCGGCAGTCTCGTGTCCTTGGAGAACGGCAAGATCAAAGCCGAGGGCGACGGCGAAGTACAGGAGATGATCGATATCGCCGATTTTGCGGTCGGGCAGTCGCGCATGCTCTACGGCCTGACGATGCACTCGGAGCGCAGCGAGCATCGCATGTACGAACAATGGCATCCGCTCGGAGTGGTCGGCGTGATATCCGCGTTCAACTTTCCGGTCGCGGTATGGTCGTGGAACGCGTGTCTTGCGGCGATAGCGGGTAATGCGACCGTATGGAAACCGTCGCCCAAAACCGCGCTTTGCGCGCTCGCCGTGCAACGCATCTGCAATCGCGTGCTCGCGCGCCATTCGCTGCCGCCGATTTTTCAATTGTTCATCGACAGCGCAACGGAGCTCGCGACCCGCTTCGTGGCCGACAAACGCGTCGCGCTCGTCTCGTTTACCGGCTCGACGCATGTCGGCCGCCAGGTCGGCATGCGCGTCGCGGAGCGGCTCGGCAAGAGCTTGCTGGAGCTCGGCGGCAACAACGCGATCATCGTCGATGCGACCGCCAATCTCGACCTCGCGGTCCCGGCGCTCGTGTTCGGCGCAGTCGGCACCGCGGGCCAGCGCTGCACGACGACGCGGCGCGTGCTCGTGCATCGTTCGCGCCTTGCGGAGCTCGAGAAGCGCCTGGTCGCGGCCTATGGACAGATTCGCATCGGCGATCCATTGGATCCGCAGACGCTCATGGGTCCGCTGATCGATGCGGCCGCCGTTGCGCGCTTTCTAGAGGTCGTTGCCGCGGCACAGGCCGAGGGCGGCGCGCTGCTGTGCGGCGGCCGGCGCTTGGAACGCGCCGGCAATTTCGTCGAACCCGCGATCGTGCGCGCGACGCCAAATCTCACGGTCGTGCAGAACGAAACCTTCGCGCCGATCTTGTATCTGATGGCCTATGACACGCTCGAGGAGGCCATCGAGATTCAGAATTCCGTTGCCTACGGCTTGTCCTCGGCCGTGTTCACCGATCGCCTGCAGGTTGCGGAGCGCTTCCTGTCGGCGGAGGGCAGCGACTGCGGCATCGCGAACGTCAACCTCGGCACCTCGGGCGCGGAGATCGGCGGCGCGTTCGGCGGCGAGAAGGATACCGGCGGCGGCCGCGAAGCCGGATCGGATTCGTGGAAAGCCTATATGCGACGCCAGACGACGACGATCAACTGGAGCGCCGAGCTGCCCTTGGCGCAAGGCATTCAATTCAACGTCTGAGCCAGGCCTCGATCGCGGCGGCGCGCTCCTGTAGGCGCGCCGCCGATACGGGGCGCGGCGTCTTGAGTTCTTGCGCGTACAAGGACACGCGGTATTCCTCGATCCACCAGTAGAGGTCCTCGAGTTGCGGCAGCCAGCGCAGCTCGGCGTGCACCTGCTGCTCGAGGGCCTCGCAGCGCGCGGACCAGGCGAGGAGCTCGCGTGCGATCGCGGGCGCCTCGCTGCCGCGCGTGAGCAAGCGCTGCCAACGCCGCTCCTCGGCCCGCAAATAGCGCGGAATCTGGCCCAGCTGCTCGATCGGCATGGAGACGAGCACGCGTGCATCGAGGATATTGCGCAGATGCGTGTGGCTGTCTGCCGCCAGCTGCGGCATCGCCTTGGCGCGCGAGTCATCGAGCAGCCGGCGCACGGCACGCGCCTCCGTGAACCACGCCGATGCCTGGCTGCAGACCGCCGAGAGCGTATCGAACAGCGATTCGCGCGCGAGCTCGAGTGCCTGTTCGAATGCGCCGCGCGTGCGCGGCGGCGGCGCATCCCCGAAGCAGGCGCGGCGAAACGACAGGTGCAGCAGCGCGTCAATGAGCGCCTCGCCGCGCAGGAACGGGCTCGCCGCCAACAGTAGCGGCGCGTTTTCGCCAATGCGTTTGCCGAGATCGCGTGTTTGCCGCTCGAGCATCCTGCGCGCGAGATCGACGGCGCCTTGCTGCATGCATCGATCCGCTTCGGCGCGCGTCCAGTGCAGACCGACCCGTAGCAAATCGCCGTTGCGCTCGAGCGCCGGAAATACCTCGATCGACCCGCCGGGGACCGCCACGGCCACAGATGATGCGAGCTCCTGCGGCGCAAATCGCTGCCATGCGTCCGGATGCGCGGCGCGCGCGAGGCGATCGAGCGTGGCGCGCGCGCGCGCCGCGGTCGCGCGGCGCAGCGCGGCGAGGTCGCTGCCGCGCGCGATTTGCCGACCGTCCTCGACGACCGCCAATTGCGGCGTCAAATAGGCGTCGATCGCCGCGGCATCGAATCGCACGAGCGGCGCCGGCACGCCTTCTATGGCTGTGAGCCATTCACCGAGGCCCTGCGCATCCCAGGCGGCCTGCGCGCTCGATTGGACGAATCGATCCGCGGTCTGCGCGATCGGAATCAATCGGCGGCGCGCCTCCTTTGGCAGCGTGCGCAGCAGCGCCTCGATGCGGGGTTTGGCGAGTCCGGGGATGGCCGCGTCGACGGCAATCCGCGTCAGGCGCGGTAGTGCGAGCAGCGGCAGTACGAGCGTCGCGCCGTCTTGCGCGTCGCCGGGCGCGAAGCGATACTCGACATCGACTGCGAGCGTTTGCAGCGTCGCGCCGCAATCGATGGGCAGATCGACGCGCTCGGGAAATTGCGCGAGGGCCAGCGGGTCCGGCGCGCGCGCATACAGGTTTGCCGGCTCGAGCGTGAGCGTCCGTAGTTCGGCCGAACTCATGTGACGGCTGAAATACTCGAGCGTGGCGGCGCTCGACACCTGCCGCGGCAGCGCCTTATCGTAAAAATCGACGAGCGACTCGGCGTCGACGACGAGATCGCGCGTGCGCAGTCGCTCCTCGATGCGCTGCGCCGCGGCAAGCGCCGCGTCATTGGCTTGCAGCCAAGCGGGTCTGCGCGCGAGACGCTGATACACGAGCGCCTCGCGCGCAAAAATATGGCGCGATTCCTCCGGCGCGATGGGCCCGTAGTTGACGGTCCGATCGGCGCTGAGGACCAGACCCAGAAAACTCGTGCGCTCGTGCGCAATGACTTCTTCGCGCGTCTCGCTCCAGTCGGGCTCCAGATACTCGCGCTTCAACAGCTGCTCGGCGGCCGATTCGATCCACATCGGCTGGATTTCGGCGACGCGCCGCGCGTAGACTCGCGAGGTTTCGACGATGTTCGCGGCCATGACCCAGAGTGGTTTGCGCCGTTTGAGCGGCGAGCCGGGGAAAATGTGAAACTTCACGCCGCGCGTGCCGAGATAGACGCCCTCCTCGCCGCGCGCTCCGACCATCGTGCAGAAGCCGGCGAGCAAGGATCGATGCACCGCGGAATAGGTCGCACCGTGGCGCCCGGCGACGATTCCGAGTTCGGCCGCTTCGGTCTCAACCTGGCCATAGACGTTATCCCACTCGGACAGCCGCAGCAGCGACAGCCGCCGCTCCTTGCACCAGCGCCGCAATTCGCGCCGCGAGCCCTCGCGCGCTTTGCGGTACGCACGCCATAATTTCACGAGTGCGCTGAATTCGGATTTGGCATCATCGAATGCGGCGGCTTCGGCGGATTCCTCGGCGTCCGCGCCCTGCGTTGCTATGCGCACATCGGGCACGCTCAAGCCCGCGACGATCGCCAGTAACTCCGCTTCGGCACGAAATCGCTTGCTTTCCAGCAAGGCACGCGCAAGCCGCGGATCGAGCGGCAGGCGCGCCATCGCGCGGCCGCGGCGCGTGATGCGCCGCAGCTCATCGAGCGCGCCCAACTCTTGCAGCACACGATAGCCGTCGTTGAGCGCCCGCCCATCGGGCGCATCGATGAACGGAAAATCCTCGGCCGCGCCGAGACCATCGGCCGCCAAGCGCAGCAGCAGCGCGGCAAGATTCGTGCGCAGCACTTCCGGCTCGGTGAATGCGGCTCGTGCGGCGAAGTCGGCTTCGCCGTACAGCCGTATGCACAATCCTGGACCCAAGCGGCCGCAGCGGCCCTTGCGTTGATCGGCGCTCGCGCGCGATACGGGTTCGATCGGCAACCGCTGCAGCCGATTGCGCGAACTGTAGCGGCTCACGCGCGCGAGCCCCGAATCGATGACCGCGCGGATGCCCGGCACCGTGATCGAGGTCTCCGCGACGTTCGTCGCGAGCACGATGCGGCGCCGCGCGCCGCGCTGAAAGACTCTGCTCTGTTGATCCCAGGCGAGCCGCGAATACAGGGGAATCACATCCGCGTCGGCCTGAAGCTCGCGCTCCAACAGTTCCCCGACGTCGGCGATTTCGCGCTCGCCCGGCAGGAACACGAGTACGTCGCCGTGCCCGATATCCCCCGGTTCGGCGCCGATTTCCCGGGAGGCCTGCAGCACAGCGGTCGGCAGATCCGGTTCCTCGTCGAGATCCGCCGCATCCGTGTAGCGCACTTCGATCGGATGGCTACGCCCGCTGACGGTCACGATCGGCGCGGCGCCGAAGAACTCCGACATGCGCTCGACGTCGAGCGTCGCGGAAGTCACGATGACCTTCAACTCGGGCCGACCTGCAATCAGGCGTTTGAGCACGCCGAGCAGCAGGTCGACGTTCAAGCTTCGTTCATGGGCCTCGTCGACGATCACGGTATCGTAACGGCGCAGCCAGGGATCCGTATTGAGCTCGGCAAGCAGCAATCCGTCGGTCATGAGCACGAGGCGCGTTCGTTCGGATACCTGATCGGCGAACCGAACGCGGAATCCGACCGCATCCCCGACCGGCTGCGAGAGTTCCTCGGCGATGCGCGCAGCGAGAGCCCGGGCCGCGATGCGGCGCGGCTGTGTGTGGGCGATCAGGCCGTCGATGCCGCGTCCGATTTCCAGACAATACTGCGGCAGCTGCGTGCTCTTGCCCGATCCGGTTTCGCCGGCGACGATCAGCACCTGATGGGTGCGCAGCGCTTCGAGTATTTCGGCGCGGCGGGCGGTTATCGGCAGCGCAGCATCGAATCTGAACGTCAAGGGCGCCGCGCGGCGCGCACTGAGTCGGGCGGCGGCGCTCCGATCCACGGTCATTTTTCCGGAGTCACTCGCGCTGTTTCATTTCGTGCCACAAGCGCTCCTGGTCGGACAAGCTCAAGGATTCGAAAGCGAGACCGCGCGCGGCCGCAATCGCCTCCATGCCGCGAAAGCGCCGCTCGAATTTTGCGTTCGCCTCGCGCAACGCGGATTCCGCATCCACACCCAGTTTGCGCGCCAAATTGGTTGCCGCAAACAACAGATCGCCGACTTCCTCGAAGACTTCACGCGAGGGCGTCGCGTCGGCGTTCGCACGCGCCGCCGCGCCGACTTCCTCGAGTTCCTCGTAGACCTTGGCGGCCGCTTGATCCGCCAGATCGAAATCAAAGCCGACGCGCGCCGCGCGCTTGCTGAGTTTGTCGGCTCGCATGAGTGCGGGTAGCGAGCGCGGTACATCGTCTAATTGGCTCACGGGGCCGCCCGCGGCGCTCGTCGAGGCGCGCGCGCTGCGGCGCTCCTCGGCCTTGATGTTTTCCCAGGAAACCAACTGCTCGGCCGCCGTAGCGACAGCTCCGCTGCCTGCGCCCACCGCGCCGCCGGCACCGGCAGACGGCAGTTGGGCATCCGCGAACAGATGCGGATGCCGGCGCTTCAACTTCTCGGTAATGCCCGCGGCGACCGCATCAAAATCGAATACACCGCTTTCGCTCGCAATCTGGCTGTGGAATACCACTTGCAGCAGCAAATCGCCGAGTTCGTCGCGTAAATGCGGCAAATCGGCGCGATCGATCGCATCCACGAGTTCATAGGCCTCCTCGAGCGTGTAGCGCGCGAGCGTCGCGAAGGTTTGCTCGCGATCCCATGGGCAGCCGTCGGGTGCACGCAGACGTGCCATGGTGGCGAGCAGCTCCTGCAGAGCGGAACTCATTGCGCCTGCAGCTGCGCGCCGTGTTTCAGCACCAAGCGCCGCAACGTCATCAGCATGCCGGCCGTCGCTCCCCAAATATTGCGCGTTCCGTACGGTATGTCGAAGGTATCGAGCGTAAGTTCGCCGATGCGTCGCTGGCGCGGCCGATGATTCGCCGCGTCGAACAAAAACGTCAACGGAACTTCGAATGCATCGCGCACCTCGGCGGCATCGAGTTTGAGGTCATAATTCGGATCGATGAAGCCGACGACCGGCGTCACGCGAAAGCCCGTAACGATCAAATGATCAGGCAGATATCCGGCAAATTCGATTTTATCCGCCGGCAAGCCGATCTCCTCTTCGGCTTCGCGCAGCGCCGCGGCCCAAGCATCCGCATCGCCCGGCTCGATGCGTCCGCCCGGAAAACTGATTTGTCCGGCATGATCCCTGAGCGCGACCGAGCGCTGCGTCAACAGGACCGTCCAACCGGCCTCTCGCTCGACCAGCGGTACGAGCACTGCGGCCGGCACGCCCTGTGCCGGCAACATGGCGCGCACCTGCTCCCTGAACTCCGGCGTCGCGCCGGCGAGCCACAGCATGTCGTCTTCCGGCAAGGAGCGCTGTGAGTACAGCGATGCGCGAATCATCGCTTTGCTAAACGGATTCAGGGAACTCATCAACCGCCGCTCAGCCGCCCTTGTCCGAGCCGGCACCGACGCCCCCTTTGGTCAGCTGCAGTGGATCGAGCAGCCGACGCAATTCCGCGGGATCGAGCGTGGTCATCTCGGCAGCGACCTCCAGGATCGAGCGGCCTTCCATATAGGCCTTCTTTGCGATCGCGGATCCGCGCTCATAACCGATGACCGGGTTCAAGGCCGTAATCAAGATCGGGTTACGCGCGAGCTGAGCCTCGAGCGTCGCTTCGTTGACGTGAAAATCGGCAATCGCATGATCGGCCAAATTGCGGCTCGCGATGCTCAGCAATTCGATGCTCTGCAGTAAATTGTAGGCAATCACCGGCAGCATGACGTTCAACTGAAAATTGCCCGACTGCCCGCCGATCGTGATCGTCGCATCATTGCCGATCACTTGCGCGGCCATCATCGCGACCGCCTCGGGAACGACCGGATTGACCTTTCCCGGCATGATACTGCTACCGGGCTGCAATGCGGGAAGCGACACTTCGCCGAGTCCGGCCAACGGCCCGCTGTTCATCCAGCGCAAATCGTTCGCGATCTTCATCAAGCTGACGGCAATGACCTTCAATTGTCCGGATAGTTCGACGGCGGTATCTTGGCTCGATATTGCCTCGAAGTAATTGTCGCTGGGGGTGAATGCGATGCCGGTGCGCGCCGTCAGGTGCGCGGCGAACACGGCGCCGAATTGCGGCGGCGTGTTGATGCCGGTACCGACGGCCGTACCGCCCTGCGCGAGTGCGCATAGGCGCGGCAGCACGCCACGCAGGCGCGCGCCGCCATGATCGATTTGCGCGCGCCAGCCGGAGAGCTCTTGCGCAAAAGTCAGGGGCATCGCATCCATCAGATGCGTGCGCCCGGTCTTGACCGTCGAGCCCAGGGACGCGATTCGGCGGTGCAGAACCGCGCTCAGGTGCTCGAGTGCAGGCAGCAGCCGTTCGGTCAGCTCCAAGGCCGCGGCAAGGTGAATCGCGGTGGGAATGACGTCATTGCTGCTTTGACCGCGATTCACATCGTCGTTCGGGTGCACGCGGCTGCCGATGATGCGCGTCGCCAGCGTCGCAATGACCTCGTTGGCATTCATGTTGCTGCTGGTGCCGGAGCCGGTCTGAAACACATCGACGGGAAAATCGGCGTCGTGCCGACCTTGAGCCACGGCGTTCGCGGCCGCCTGGATCGCCGCAGCGAGCGGCGGCGGCAATGCTAGAAGTTCGGCATTCGCCGCCGCGGCACAAGATTTGATGAGTCCGAGGGCTCGCAGGAACGCGCGCGGCAAAGCCAAGCCGCTGGACGGAAAATTCTGGATCGCCCGCTGCGTCTCGGCGCCCCACAGCGCTTCGCTCGGCACCTCGACGACGCCAAGGCTGTCGGATTCAAGGCGAAAGCTCGCGGTCGTCATGGCCACTCTGCAAGTCGATTACGGTAATATCCTCTTATTCTAACACCTGGCGCGGCCTCACCCCATGTCCACCGCTTCTATCGACGCTCTGTCTCCCCTCGACGGGCGATACGCCCGCAAACTCGGTCCATTACGCGCGTTGTTCAGCGAGGCAGGCCTCATGCGCGAGCGCGCACGCGTGGAGTGCGCCTGGCTCTTGGCCTTGGCCGAAGGTCCCGCACGCGCGCGGCTCGCCGGCTTGCCGCTGGCGGCGCGCGACTGGCTGCAGGGGGTCGCGGCCGATCCGCGCGCAATCGACGTGGCGGCGATCAAAGCCATCGAGAGCCGCATCAATCACGATGTCAAAGCCGTCGAGTACTGGCTGCGCGGCGAATTGCAATCACGCGGGGCCGCGCCGTCGCAGCTGGAATGGGTGCATTTCGGCTGCACCTCCGAGGACATCAACAATCTCGCCTACGCGCTCATGCTGAAGGCCGCGCGTGCGCAAATCGCGTTGCCGATGCTCGCTGAGCTCGGCATGCAGCTCGACGCGCTGGCGGAGCGGCACGCGGCCGTCGGCATGCTGGGCCGCACCCATGGCCAGACGGCCACACCGACGACGGTCGGCAAGGAACTCGCCAATTTCGCCGCGCGCCTGCAAACGCAGCGGGCCGGCCTTGCGAACGTCGCGATCCTCGGCAAAATGAACGGCGCGGTCGGCAATTTCAATGCGCATGTCGCGGCTCTACCGCAGGTCGATTGGCCGGCATTCAGCGACCAGTTCGTTGCCTCGCTGGGACTGAAGCCGAACCCGTACACCACCCAAATCGAACCGCACGATTGGATCGCCGAGTATTGCCATGCGCTGATGCGTGCCAATACCGTTCTGATCGATTTGGCGCGCGATCTGTGGGGCTATATCTCGATCGGATATTTCAAGCAGCGCTTGATCGAAGGCGAGGTGGGCTCGTCAACGATGCCCCACAAGGTCAATCCCATCGATTTCGAGAACGCCGAAGGCAATTTCGGACTCGCAAACGCGCTTTTCGCGCATTTCGCCGATAAGCTGCCGATATCGCGGTGGCAGCGCGACCTCACGGACTCGACGGTGCTGCGCAATCTCGGGGTTGCGATCGGCCATGCCGTGCTCGCGTATCAGTCGCTCGGTGTAGGCCTGCAGAAAATCGAGCTCGATGCATCACGCGTACGCGAGGATCTGGATCGTGCCTGGGAGGTCTTGGCCGAAGCCGTGCAAACCGTAATGCGCGCGCATGGGCTGCCGGACGCGTATGACCAATTGAAGACATTTACGCGTGGCCGGGCGATAGACAAGGCCGCGATGCATGAATTCATCGCGACGCTGAACCTGCCGCCGGAGGAGAAAACCCGCCTGCTGCAGTTGGAGCCGGCCACTTACCTGGGCTTGGCGCCCGCATTGGTGCGGCGTCGAACCTAAACCGTGACGCAGTTAGCACGAGCAGTCGCGCCTCAAACGGTAGGATGGACTCCAAAGCAGTCGAGTCAGGGCGAACGCCCATGCATCTCCTTGAGAGGCTCTAACGATATGGCGGGAAGTGCGGACGAACCAAGAAAGCCGGTCATGGATAATGGCCCAGCCGCAGGCGGCGACCTATCCACGGGTACCCGCACAATTTTGAGCACCATGCCGGAAGTGCGCGACGCGAGCCTCAAAGTAGCCAAATCGGCACAGCGTCTCCTGTCGATTTTCACGCCGGATCTTGAACCCCTGATCTACGGTGAGGAGCCGTTCCTCGAGGCCATCAAGCGGCTCGTGCTGGCGCGCTCCTATGCGAAGGTGCGGGTGCTGCTGGCCGATCCGTCGCGCGCGATGGTCGACAACAACCGCTTCCTCGCCTTGGCGCGCCGCCTCACGAGCTGCATCGACTTGCGCTCGATGAGCCCCGAATACCCGGCGAGCGCGGGCGCCTTCATCATTGCCGACGACAAGGCACTGGTTTATCGACTGCAAATCGACCGCTGGGACGGTATTTCCGACATGAACGATCCGGCCGTCGTCAGGCGCTACCTGAACTTCTTTGACGAAGTCTGGAATACCAGCATGCAAGAATCGCAATTGCGCCAAATGCTGATGTGAATGCCGCCGGTCGGGCCGGCGCCGCTATAATCGGCGCATGTCCGATCCTGATGACAATTCCCGCGACCACCCCAACCGCGCAACCGCCGGCACCGTCATTGTCGGGATCTCCGGCGGCGTCGATTCGGCGGTCGCGGCGCTACTGCTGCTCGAGGCAGGCTTCACGGTGCAGGGACTGTTCATGTCCAACTGGGAAGACGACGAGGATTCCTACTGCACGACCGCCGAGGATTTCCAAGATGCGCGCAAGGTCTGCGACAAGCTCGGGATCCCGCTGCATCGGGTCAGCTTTGCGGCCGAATACCGCGAGCGCGTATTCGCACATTTCCTGCGCGAATATACCGCCGGGCGCACGCCGAATCCCGATGTATTGTGCAACCGGGAGATCAAGTTCGGCGTCTGCCTGGACTATATGCGCCGGCTGGGCGCCACTTGGATCGCTACCGGCCATTATGCTCGCGTAGTGCACCGATCGGGTGCAAGCGCTTTGCTGAAAGCCGTCGACGAGGCCAAGGATCAAAGCTACTTCTTACATGGGATTGCCCAGCGGGCACTCTCGCGGACCTTGTTCCCAATCGGCGACCTGCGCAAAGACGAGGTGCGAAGGCGCGCTCATGCCGCGGGGCTGCCGGTCTACGACAAGCCCGACAGCACCGGCATCTGCTTCATCGGCGAGCGGCCGTTTGCCGACTTCTTGGCGCGCTACCTGCGCGTATCCCCGGGGCCCATCGAAACCGACACGGGCGAAGTCCTCGGCGAGCACCGCGGCCTGGCATTTTTCACGCTCGGACAGCGCGCGGGCTTGAGGCTAGGCGGTCGCGCCGGCGCGGCGGCCGCGCCCTGGTACGTGGCCGATAAGAACCTCGCACGCAATGCACTGATCGTAGTCCAGGATCAGGACCACCCATTGCTGCTCTCGTCGGCGTTCGAGGTGGCCGATCTGCATTGGCTCGAGCCCCCGCGGCCGGACGCGAACTTCGAATGTTGCGTCAAGACGCGCTATCGGCAGCGGGACCTTGCCTGTCGCCTGCAAATCGGCGTCGGGGAAGGTCTGCAGGTCGCGTTGGCTGAGCCGGCGCGAGCCGTGACTCCGGGCCAATACGCGGTGTTCTACAGCGGCGAGCGATGCCTCGGCGGAGGCGTCATCGCGCGGCGCTTCGCGGCCCCGAACGCGCCGCCCGCGCCGAACGCGCGGGCTATCGCATATACTTGATCAATTTCCGCGGAGAGATTCATGACGAATAGCTACCACGCACGATCAACGCTCGCGGTCGGTGCTCACAAGTATGAAATCTTGAGTCTGGCGGCGCTCGCCGACCCGCGGGTCGACCGACTACCCTACTCGCTCAAGATCTTGTTGGAGAACTTGCTGCGATTCGAAGACGGCGTCAATGTCACGCGCAACGACATCGAGGCGCTGCTCAATTGGGATCCGCGAGCCGCTCCGCAGCATGAAATCGCCTTCACGCCCGCGCGCGTCATCATGCAGGACTTCACCGGAGTTCCGTGCATCGTCGATCTGGCTGCGATGCGCGAAGCGATCGTGCGCCTCGGCGGCGATCCGCAGCGCGTAAATCCGCTCGCGCCGGCCGAGCTCGTGATCGATCACTCCGTCCAGGTCGACGAATATGGCACCGCGGAGTCGCTCAAACACAACAACGAGATCGAGTTCAACCGCAACGGCGAGCGCTACATGTTCCTGCGGTGGGGCCAGACGGCGTTCAGTAATTTCAAAGTCGTGCCGCCCAACACCGGGATCGTGCATCAGGTCAATATCGAGCGCCTTGCGCGCGTCGTCTTCGCCGATCCCGGCAAGGGCGCATCGGTAGCCTATCCGGATACGCTCGTTGGTACCGACTCTCACACGACGATGGTCAACGGGCTCGGCGTCCTAGGCTGGGGCGTCGGCGGCATCGAAGCGGAAGCGGCGATGTTGGGACAGCCGGTTACGATGCTGATCCCGCAAGTCATCGGCTTCAAACTCACGGGCAGCTTGCCCGAAGGCGCGACCGCGACCGACCTCGTACTGACGGTCACGGAGATCCTGCGCAAACAGGGTGTCGTCGATAAGTTCGTCGAGTTCTTCGGCGACGGCCTCAAGGGTTTGCCGCTCGCGGATCGCGCGACGATCGCCAACATGTCGCCCGAGTTCGGCTCGACATGCGCGATTTTCCCGATCGATGAGGAAACGATTCGTTATCTTGAACTGACCGGCCGACCGGCCGAGCAGATCGCGCTCGTTGAGGCTTATGCGCGCGCTCAAGGGTTGTGGCGCCATGATGGCGCGACGGCTGCGCAATACACGCAGGTCGTGAGCTTGGATTTGGCGACGGTCGAGCCGTCGCTCGCGGGGCCGAAGCGTCCGCAGGACCGCGTCGCGCTGCGTTCGGCGAAAGCCACCTATCGCAGCAGCGTCAAGAAAATGGCCGAGGAGCGCGCGCAAGAGAATCCCCAGGCTACCGGCAAGGCGACGGTCACCAGCGGCGGCAAGACCTACGAAGTCGAAGACGGCGCGGTGTTGATCGCCGCTATCACGAGCTGCACAAATACCTCGAACCCCGCCGTGCTCGTAGCCGCGGGTCTATTGGCCCGCAACGCCCATGCGCTGGGATTGACGACCAAGCCCTGGGTCAAGACATCGCTCGCGCCGGGCTCGCGCGTCGTGACCGATTACTTGCAGAAGGCCGGATTGCTGCAGGAACTGGAAGCCTTGGGCTTTTATACGGTCGGCTATGGCTGCACGACCTGCATCGGCAATTCGGGACCCTTGAAGCCGGAAATCTCCGACGCCGTCAAAGCCGGCGATATAGTCGCGTGCTCGGTGCTTTCGGGCAATCGCAATTTCGAAGGACGCGTGCATCCCGAAGTGAAGATGAACTTCTTGGCCTCGCCGCCGTTGGTCGTCGCCTATGCGTTGGCGGGCAGCCTCGACGTCGACATCACGACCGAACCGCTCGGTACCGGCGCCGATGGAAAACCGGTTTACTTGCGAGACGTTTGGCCGAGCGGGCAGGACGTTGCCGAAGCGGTCGTCGCATCGGTCGACTCGGCGATGTTCATCAAGGGATACGCGAGCGTGTTCAAGGGAGATCCAAACTGGAGCGAAATCAAGACTCCCGCCGGCAAGATTTACGCATGGGACGGCAAATCGACCTATGTGAAAAACCCGCCATATTTCGACGGCATGACGATGACGCCGGCGGCCATCGGCGACATTCACGGCGCCAGGGCGCTCGCCGTGCTCGGCGATTCGGTGACCACGGATCACATTTCGCCGGCGGGCAATATTTCGAAATCGAGCCCTGCGGCAAAATACTTGGTCTCGCAGGGCGTGCAGGCCGCGGATTTCAACTCCTACGGAGCCCGGCGCGGCAATCATGAGGTCATGATGCGCGGCACATTCGCGAACATCCGCTTGCGCAATTTATTGCTGCCGGGTACGGAAGGCGGCGTGACTCTGCACATTCCGAGCGGCGAGCAGCTGTCGATTTTCGACGCCTCGGTGAAATACAAAGCCGCGGGAACGCCGCTCGTCATCCTTGCCGGCAAAGAATATGGCACCGGTAGTTCGCGCGATTGGGCCGCGAAAGGCACGATGCTGCTCGGCGTCAAAGCCGTCATCGCCGAAAGCTTCGAGCGCATTCATCGCTCCAACTTGATCGGAATGGGCGTACTGCCGCTGCAGTACCAGAACGGCGAAAGCGCGCAAAGCCTGGGGCTCACGGGCAAGGAAACCTTCGCAATCGTAGGACTCGATCGGGGCGCCGCGAAGTTCGTCACGATCGTCGCCAAGAGCGACGACGGCAAGAGCCGCGAATTCAAGGTGCGCCTGCGCATCGATACGCCGAAGGAACTCGACTACTACCAGCACGGCGGAATTCTGCATTACGTGCTGCGGCAACTCGCCCAGGCGGGCAAGGCGGCCTGAAGCGACTGCGCTATCGGGCGGCGGGAATGCTGCCGGCCTCCACGAGTACCATCGTCGCGGGATTCAAGTGGGTCTTGATTGCGCCATTGACCTCGCTCAAGGTCAGTGCGTCCACGGCCTTTGTATACCCGTCCAGCCAGCTCAGGTCGTAGCCGCGCTGGATCGCGGTCAGGACCGTGCTCGCCACCCCAGTGGTCGTCGACAGACCGACGAGATAGCCGCCGATCATGCCTTGTTTACGCTGGCTGAGCTCCCTCTCGGTGACGCCGTCCTTCCACCACGTCTGAACCTCCCGGCGGCTCGACTCGATGCCCTTGTCGAGCAGTTTGGGCGCGAAGCTCGCGCGAGAGCTCCCAGGCTCCGTCCGTGAGCGTATCTTCGGTGATGCCGGCGCCGATATCGTAGGTCAAGCCCTCTTTATCGCGCACCGTCGACATCAGGCGGCCCGTGAAGCCCGCTACCCAACGCCGCCGTACCGACGCGCAACGCAAGTGCGCCGGGATCCTTGTATCGCAGCCCCGTCGCCTGCCCGATGATGACTGAAACACTGGTTTTGTCCTCGAGAGGCACCTTGAAGTCGCGCGCACCCTCCGCGCGCTCCGCCGCCGTCCCCGCCGCCGCCAAATAATCGCGGCCGCCGCTCCAACCCGAAAACGCCTTCGCAACTTCATCGGCGGCCCTCACGTTCGACACGTCGCCTGCCAACACCAATGTCAAGTGCGCGGGACCATAGTACTTGGCGTGGAACGCCTTGACGTCGTCGAGCGTCGCCACTTTCGCCGCGGCTATGAGTTCCTCGAGCGTATGCGGGCGGTTCGGATGACCCGGCGGAAACACGGCGCGCGCAAAGGCTTCGCGCGAACGCGCTTCGGTACTCTGCAGCGACGAATCCAACATGCCGATGAGCTGTTGTTTGGCCTTCGCAAATTCCACGGCCGACAGCGCCGGCGTTCGCAATTCCGCGGCGATGATACCGATGACGAGCGGTAGATCCTTCTTGAGGCACTTCGCATGAATTTCCAAGGATTGCATGCCGACGCCGAATGAGATTTCAGCGCCGACGCTCTCGAGCTGCTGCGCGATCGCGAATTGATCCAAACTGCGCGTGCCGCGGTCGAGCATCATGCCCGTCAAAGTCGGAACCGCGGCGTTGCCCGCACCCGAGAACGCATCTCCCGCCGGCAGCGCGCCGACGATGATCACGACATCTTTGACGCCCGTGACATAGGTGATCAGGTCGATGCCGTCGACCTGCGATCTTTGCGCGTGCTCCGCCATATCGGCCGAAGCGGACATCGCCGCGATTAGCAAACCGATCAATACGTATGTTCTGGTCACGGGCCGTGCTCCGCCTGGGGTGGGACCGGGATGAACCAGCCGGTCGTACTCTGATCCTCCTCGAAATACTTCTTGGCTACGCGTTGTACGTCGGCCGGTGTCACGCGCTCGACCTGCGCCGGAAAGCTCGAGTATAGCGTCCAGTCGCCGACCGCTATCCACTCGCTGATCTCGTTGGCCACGGCCGCCGTGCCGTCGCGCCGGTATGCGTCGGCGGCGAGATACTGCTGTTTGACGCGATCTATCTCCGCCGCCGAAACGCCGTCGGTCTTGATCTTGGTCAATTCCCCCAATAAGGCCTTTTCGACCTGATCGTGCGTCGCGCCCGGCGCGAGCTGCGCATATAAGGTGTGCAGCGAGAGATCCCGGTGTAGTTCCGTACCGGAACCGGCGTTCAAGGCGAGTCCCTGATCGACGAGCGCGCGATACAAGCGCCCGCTCTTGCCCGAGCTCAAGATCGCGTCGAGCATTTCGAGTGCCGGCTGATCGGCATCGCGCCCATTCGGCACTTTGTGCGCGATCACGACGGCGCCCAGCTCGCCGGGCCGCTTGATGACGACGCGACGCGCTCCGCGCTGCGCCGGCTCCTCGGTGTAAATGTCGGGAATCGCAGCCGGGGAATGCGGATAGACGCCGTAATACTTGCGGATCATCTGCAAGGTCGCCGCCGGGTCGATGTCCCCGACCACGGTCACCGTGGCATTATTCGGCCAATAAAAGGTGTCATAGAAGCTGCGCAGCTTCTCGATCGGCACATGCTCGATATCGCTGAGCCAGCCGATCGTCGGGTGATGGTAAGGCAGCGCGACATAGGCCGCGGCATTGACCGCTTCCATGAGCACCTCGTCGGGATCGTTCTTGCCGCGTTCGTATTCGTTGCGCACGACCGTCATTTCCGCCTGCCGATCGCTCTCGCGCAGCAGCAGGCGCCGCATCCGGTCCGCTTCGATCGCAACGTAACCGTCGAGGTACTCGCGGCCGACCGTCGCGAAATAAGTCGTGCGATCAACCGAGGTGTTCGCGTTGTACTGGCCGCCGATGCGCTCAAGATATTGCTTGACGCTGTTGCCTTTACTGTCGTTGTAGCCTTCGCTGCCCTTGAACATCATGTGTTCGAGAATGTGCGTCGCACCCGTGGTGCCGGTAACCTCGTTGCGGGAACCGACGCGATAGGTCACCTGGAACGTCACGACCGGCGCCGAATGATCGGGCACGAGAAGAATACTGAGTCCATTGTCGGCGAGACGGTATTCGTCGGTACCGCCGAACGACTTCACGAATTTCACGCCGGCGACGACCGCGGGCACCTGCGCGGTCGCGGGGGCCTGCGCGGTCGCGGGGGCCTGCGCGGTCGCGGAGGCCTGTGCGGTCGCGGGCGTTTGCGCACCCGCAGCGCCAATGCCAATCACCAATACGCTCATGGCGGCGCAAAGCAGGCACGGCGAGCAGACCAATCGGCCATTCAACAGCATAAATACTCCTAGGAACTCAGCCCTCAAACCTAACATAGCGCCGCTCAGATCGCAGCCTTTTCCACCTCGTCCGTCCAGACCTTGAATCCCCGCAGCAGATTGGGACCGAAAGTCATGGTCATCGCCACGTCGACCGCGTCTCGGCCGCGGGCGATCAAGATGCGGCCGATGCGCCGCTCGTTGTTGCGCGGGTCGAAGACGTGCCATCCGCCGCCGAGGTAGGCCTCGAACCAGCCGGCGAAGTCCATAGGTGCGTCCGTCGCGGGCACACCGATATCGCCCAGATAGCCGGTGCAATAGCGAGCCGGGATATTCAGGCACCGGCACAAGCTTATCGCCAGATGGGCATAATCGCGGCAGACGCCGCGCCGCTCGTTGAAGACCTCCCACGCGGTCTTCGTGGGCCGCGCCGCGAGATAGTCAAAGGCGATGTGCTCGTGCACGTAGTCGCATATCGCCTGAACGCGCCCCCAACCCGGCATTCTATTGCCGAACAGACTCCAGGCAATCGGCGTGAGATGCTCGGTTTCGCAATACCGGCTCGCCAACAGGTATAACAATGTCTCGTCCGGCAAAGACTCGACGGGATGTTCGCCAAGGTTCGGAAACGCGGGATCGGCGAGGCCGCCGTCGTAGATCAATCCGTCGGCCGAAATGCGGAACGAACCCTGCGGAGCCACCAATCGCGTACACCAATTGCCGCTGCCGTCACGGTACATCGAAGTGGCGACGACGGGCGCGGTCACGATGTTATCCGGCCGCACAAGATCGGCACTGCGCGAATAGTGCACGTTCAAATTGAGAATCATGGGCGTGGGCTGCGGCAGTTCGTAGAGCAGCTCGTAGCCGATACGTATGAGCATTTAAGTCCGCGCTCCACCCGAGCCGCTCGACGCACGCAAGCGCGTCAATCCCAAAATCGCGCGGCAAAACGGCGCTGCGACACCGAGCCGGCCCGCGATCTCGACGACCGCGCCGAGTTGCGGTTCGACCTCGAGCGGACGACCGGCCTCGAGGTCCGCGAGCATCGAGGGCCTGAAATCCCCGAGGCGCTGCGTGACGGCGATGCGCTCCGGCGCGCTCATCGCGCCCGCGAGACCCAGCAGCTCGCCGCACTCGCGCATCTCCTGCATCATCTTCAAGCACAGCTCACGGATGTCGGGATTCCCGAGCATTCCCGCAGTGCCGGATCCGGTCAGCGCGCTCAAGGGATTCATGTTCATGTTGCCCCAAAGCTTCGCCCAAATCTCTTGGCGGATGCCCTCCGAGACGACCGCATTGATGCCTCCCAGGCGCAGCCCGGCCGCGACCTCGGCCACGCGGTTGCTCGAGTGCCCGTCGGGCGCGCCAATGACCATTCGATCCGCGGCCACGAGCTGAACGTGGGCGGGCGCGAGAACGCGCGCCGTGGCGTGCACCACAGATCCCAAAATGCGCCCGCGCGGAAAGCTGCGCGCCTGCGATCCGGTCGGATCGACGGAGTGCAGATGCTGATCGCACAAGGGACCTGCGAAATCGTCGAAGAACCACCACGGTATGCCGTTGGTGGCGCTGATCACGACGGTCTGTGGGCCGATCAGCGGCTGCAATGATTCCGCGAGCGTCGGCAGCGCCTGCGCCTTGACCGCAAGAAACACATAATCCTGGCACCCAAGTTCGGTTGCCGGACCGGCCGTCGGCTCGGAGCGGCGTGATTCGCCGCCGCGCTCGACCCGCAGGCCGGCGGAGCGCAGCGCAGCCAAAGTCGTGCCGCGCGCGAGCATCGAAACGCGCCAGCCGGCCCGATCGAGTGCATCGGCGAGCCAAGCCCCGATCGCACCCGCGCCGACGATCGCCGCTGAAACCATGGTTTATGTCTCCAAACTAAGCGCCGGCCTTTGGTACGCTGTGAAAATATGACCGAATCCGACGCGCCCGCTCTTGCGGTCTTCGATCTCGACGGCACCCTGACCTGGCGAGATACATTATTGCCGTTCCTAGCCGGTTACGTAGCCCGCAATCCGTCCAAACTGCTGCGATTATGGCGCCTCCCCGGAGCCCTGCTCGGGTACATTTTCGGCGGGCGCGACCGTGGGCTGTTGAAATCGCAGCTTATCAAAATCGCGATGGGCGGCGACTCCAGAAACGCGATTGACGCCTGGGCGGATAGCTTCGTCCGGTCGCTCAATCCAAAACACGTGTTCCGCCAGGCGGCATTGACCATTTTGGAGGCCCATCGTCGCAGCGGCGATCGTCTCGTGCTGTTGTCCGCCAGCCCCGATTTATATGTACCGCGCATCGGGCAACTGCTCGCCTTCGATCTCACGATCTGCACCGAGGTCGCCTGGCGCGGCGAGCGGCTCGACGGCGCGCTCCAAACCCCCAATCGCCGCGGCGAGGAGAAGCTGCGCTGCCTGCAATGGCTGCGTAGCCAATGCCCCGGATATAGCATCTCCGCCTACGGCAACAGCGCCTCGGACCTCGTGCATCTGAAGAGCGTCGAACGGCCCATGCTCGTCAACGGCAATTACGTGGCCCGGCGCCGGGCGGCGCGCCTAGGGGTTCCGGTCGGAGGATGGCTGTAAGCCGCGCGCAGCAGCGCGAATTCAGGCCGGCTTGCAACAAAAGTCCCGCTCGCGCGGTCTAGTGATCAGGAGCATCGCGCATGAAGCAACGAGCATCGAAACCGTCCCGCATCGCAGCGTCGGACATTACGCCGCCCGAGCGCTATTTATCGAGGCGCGCGATATTGGCGGCCGGCGTCGGTCTCGGTCTGGCCCAAGGCATCCGCGGCATCGTACCGAATGCCTTGGGTCAGGCCGCGGGCGCGCCTGGAGCGGCCCTCGCCTATACCCATAATGCCAAATACAGCACGCTCGAAGCGCCGAATAGCTATGAGGATATTTCCACTTATAATAATTACTACGAATTCGGCACCGATAAGCAGGACCCGGCGCAAGAATCGCGGTCGTTTCGGACCAGTCCCTGGAACGTCACGATCGGCGGCGAAGCCGAGATCACCGGCACCTTTTCCCTCGAGGATATTTTAAAACCGCATGCCCTCGAGGAGCGGATCTATCGCCTGCGCTGCGTCGAAGCGTGGTCGATGATCATTCCCTGGATCGGGTTTCCGCTCGGCGATCTGTTGAAGCGCTTCAAACCGACTTCGAAGGCGAAGTTCGTGGAATTCAAGACGCTCTATGATCCCAAGCAAATGCCGGGAGAGCGCACGAGCGTGCTCGATTGGCCCTATGTGGAAGGCTTGCGCATCGACGAGGCGATGCACCCCTTGGCGATCCTCGCCGTCGGCCTCTACGGCAAGGCCATTCCAAACCAAAACGGTGCTCCATTGCGGCTGATCGTGCCGTGGAAATACGGCTTCAAAGGCATCAAGGCGATCGTTGCCATCAAGTTCGTCGAACACGCGCCGCGCACGACCTGGGCGCTTTCCGCGCCGAATGAGTACGGTTTCTTTGCGAACGTGAATCCCGCGGTCGATCACCCGCGATGGAGCCAAGCCAGCGAACGCCACATCGGCGCGGGCCTGTTCGCCGCGCGGCGCCCGACACTGCCGTTCAACGGCTATGCCGACGAGGTTGCGAGCCTGTACTCGGGACTGGATCTGCGGAAATATTTCTGATGCGGACCCAAGTCTAATGTGGGCGACGCGATGGCTCGCGAAACCGGCGGTATTCGTCGCCTGCCTGCTGCCGGCCATGCGCCTGACGGCCGGCGCGTTCGGGATGTTGGGAGTCTCGCTCGGCGCCGATCCGGTCGCCGCGCTGCTGCACGGTTGCGGCCGCTGGACTTTGAATTTTCTGATGATCACGCTCTGCATGACGCCGCTGCGCGACCTCACGGGTTCGGTCTGGCCGCTGCGTTTTAGGCGCATGTTCGGTCTTTTCGCGTTTTTTTATGTGCTGCTGCACCTCTCGGTCTACGTGTTCCTCGACCAGAAGGGCAAGACCAATACGGTGTGGCAAGAGATCGCCAAGCGCCCGTACATCACGATCGGCGTGCTCGCGCTCGCCCTGTTGCTGCCGCTGGCCGCGACGTCGACGACGCGCATGATGCGCCGTCTCGGCAAGCGTTGGACGCAACTGCACCGGCTCATTTATCCGATCGCCATTCTCGGGGTTTGCCATTTCTGGTGGCAAGTCAAGAGCGACATTCGGCAGCCGCTCCTGTACGCGACCGGTCTTACCATGCTGCTGGGATATCGACTTTGGCGACAGCGCAAGGCGCTGCTGCGCGTCAGCGCTGCACGGTTTGCAAGACCTGATGCAGCTTGAGCAGCAGGCGCTCGGTGGTTTCCCAATCGATGCACGGATCCGTGATCGAAACGCCGTACTCGAGCGTCGATAAGTCCTTCGGGATCGGCTGATGGCCGCCCCGCAAATGACTCTCGAGCATGAGCCCCACGATCGAGCGATTGCCGTCGGTGATCTGCGCGGCGCAATTCTCGGCCACCAGCGGTTGCAGGCCGGCGTCCTTGTTGGAGTTGCCGTGGCTGCAGTCGACGACGATGTTCGCCGGCAGCTGCGCCGTGCTCAGTTCACGTTCCGCCACCGCGATGCTCACCGCGTCGTAATTCGAGCGGCCTCCGCCGCCGCGCAGCACGAGATGCGCATGCGAATTGCCGCGCGTGCGGAATACGGCGGATTGCCCTTGCTGCGTGATGCCCAAGAAATGGTGCGGGCGGCGCACCGATTGCAGCGCGTTGATGGAGGCCGCAAGGCTGCCGTCGGTGCCGTTCTTGAATCCGACGGGGCTCGATAGGCCGCTCGCCATTTCGCGGTGGGTTTGCGACTCGGTCGTGCGTGCGCCGATGGCGGTCCAGGTAATCAGTTCGGACAGGTATTGCGGCATGATCGGGTCGAGCGCCTCGGTGCCGGCCGGGAGTCCGAGTTCCGCGATGTACAGCAGCAATTCGCGCGCCAGCAAAATCCCTTTCTCGATGTGAAACGAGTCGTCCAAGTCCGGATCGTTGATGAGGCCCTTCCACCCCACCGTCGTGCGCGGCTTTTCGAAATAGACGCGCATGATCGGGAAGATCGTCGAGTCGATGCGCGCGCTGAGCTCCTTGAGCCGGTTCGCATAATCGCGCGCCGCGACCACGTCGTGAATCGAGCACGGGCCCACGATCACGAATAGGCGCGGATCGCCGCGCTCCAGGATCGAACGCACGACTTGCCGCGATTTGAACACCGTGTTCGCCGCCTTTTGAGTCAAAGGCAGGCGTCTCTTGATCTCTTCGGGCGTCGCCAATAAATCGCTCGAAAGGACGTTGACGTTCTGTAACTGATCTTGAATATTGACCACTGTCTAGACCTACATGGATGTTCTAATGGTCCAAAGTTCGGGAAAGAACTTCAGCTCGAGCGCCTTCGTCAAATACGACACCCCTGCACTGCCGCCGGTGCCGCGCTTGAAGCCGATTATCCGTTCGACGGTTTTCACGTGCGCGAAGCGCCACAGCTGGAATCGATAATCCAAATCCACCAAGTGCTCGGCGAGCTGGTAGAGATCCCATTCCTTCTCCGAGTTGTGATAAACGCTGAGCCATGCCGCCGCCACTTGCTTGCTCGCCTGGTAGGGTTGCGTGAAGTCCCGATCGATCGCCTGCGCAGGCAGGTCGAATCCCCGGCGGCTCAGCAATCGCAACGCTTCGTCATAGAGGCTCGGACTTCGCAACGCGCGTTGCAGTTGTTCGTGATTGACCGGATCGTTGCGAAATACCTTGATCATGTCGGCGTTCTTGTTGCCGATCAAGAATTCGAGCATGCGATATTGCCAGGATTGGAAACCCGACGACTTGCCGAGCGCGTTTCTGAACGCGGAATAGTCCGACGGCGTGATCGTCGCCAGCACATCCCAGGATTGCAGCAGCTGCTGCTGGATCGTCGAAACCCGCGCCAGCATCTTGAAGGTCGGACCGAGGTTGTCCCGGCGTATGCAATCGACCGTCGCGGTAAGCTCGTGCAGACACAACTTCATCCACAGCTCGGAGACCTGATGGATCATGATGAACAGCATTTCGTCATGCTGGTAGGCCAAGGGCCGCTGGGCGTCGAGCAGCTTGTCGAGCTGCAGGTATTGTCCGTAGCTCAGGGATTCGGCCAGATCCCAATATATTTCCTCGTCGGTCAAATCGACGAAGGGTTTCACCGGCGGCGTCGGATCGCTCATCGATCAGGTCCTGAAGACCCACTCCGGCACCGCCCGCCAGCCCGCCAAGAGCTCGCGGTCCAAGCTCTGGTAGTCGGGTTCGAGCTGCCCGACGAGATGCCAAAATTTCGGCGAGTGATTCATGTGCTTGGTGTGCGCGAGTTCATGCACGCACAAATAGCGCACGACATCGGCGCGCTGGAACAGCAAGGAACAATTCAAACTCACGGTGCCGCGCGTCGAGCAACTGCCCCAGCGGGTCCGCTGGCAGCGGATCGAGACGCGCGTGACCGGAAATGCCAGCGCGCCGGCGATTTGCAGCAAGCGCGGCGTCAAACGGTCGGCGGCCGATTTTTTGAGCCAGCCACGCAGCAATTTGCGCGCATCGCGGTCGGTAGGCGCCGCGAGCCGCACCCACCCCGAGCCTTGCCGCAGCGATCGCTGCGCGGCGCACTGCCATTCGATCTCGAAGCGCTCGCCGGTCATTTGAAATTCCACGGACTGCGGCACCGGCTCCGATGCCGGCAGATGGCTCTGCATCGCCGCGACCTTGCGATCGATCCACGGCATGAAACGCTGGACAAAATCCCTGACGGACTTCGCCGTGACACCCTCGGGGACGACGATTTCCACGCGGCCGCCGACGTGGACACGCGCAGTCAAGCGGCGTGCACGCGTGCTCACGCGAACCGCGAAAGGCTCGCTCGGGCTGCGCGTCTCGAACAAAGATAGCTGAGTAGCGTGAATTTTCACTCTGGGCCCGAAATTTGCTGCAGAAGGACCCGAATAATACCAGGTTAGCACGCATCGACGGATGCGCGCAGCGGCGCGGATTATGTACGGGTCAATGTTGTGTCAGCGCCGCGAGTTGGCGCTGCGCCGCTTTGAAATCCGGCGCGACGATCAGCGATTTTTCGATCCAGTTGCGCGCCGCCAGCAGGTCGCCGCGCAGCAGGTATTGGCGGCCCAACGCCAAGTAGGCATCCGCGTGGCCCCAGCCCGGATCATCGATGTTCGTGGCGGAGGTCTCGTCGAAGCGCGTCGCCGCCAGCTGCAGCTCGGCAAGCGCCTGCGCGCTTTGCGCCGTCCCCGGCTTCGCGCGCTGCAGATCGCCGGTCGCGCGCATCAGCAGGACGCGCGGATTGCGCGGAGCTAGTTTGTAAGCGGCAGCCAGCCGGTCGGCCGCTTTGGAGCGCAAAATGACGCCCTGTACCGGCCGATACTTGGCTAGATCCACGAGACAGGCGGAATCCAGCACCAAGGCTTCGACCGAATGTGAGTCATGGTCGAGCAGAGTCGACGTCTGATCCGCGCAGTCGGCGAGCGCCGTCTCGGCCGATCGCTGATGCGCCTCCGCCGGCCGCTGATGCGCCCCGCCCAACAATTCGGCGTAGCGGTAATCGGCGTGCGCCAAATGATAGCGCAGCGCCAAATCGCTGCCGTCCGCCTTGACCTCGGTACTCAGGGACTGCACCAGATCGGTCAATTGATTGAGATCCTCGGTTTGGTACCCATAGAGGATTTGTGCCTGCAGGTCGCCGCCCAATTGCGCCACGCACGGCAGCGCCACCGCCACGCCGATCAGGACCGCAATGTGGCGCAGATTGAACGTATATTGTCCTTTGAGCCGTCGGACCGGATTTAACATGTTGAGCGTGACCATAACACAAACCCTTGTCAGGCCTAGATGATCGAGTTCATCGATATTGGGTCCAATTTAACCCATGAAAGTTTTCGCGCGGACCGGGAAGCCGTAATCGCGCGCGCCCTGGAAGCGGGCGTCGTACGCCAGGTTCTGACCGGGGCGGATTTGGCGAGTTCCCGCGAAGCCGCCGCCATCGCGCGCGCGCATTTGGGATTGCTGTCGAGCACCGCCGGCGTTCATCCCCATCATGCGTCCGGCTTCGATCCGTCGACTCGCGAGGATTTTCGCGAGCTGCTCAGTCGCCCGGAAGTCGTCGCGGTCGGCGAATGCGGCCTGGATTATTTCCGCGACTTCTCGCCGCGAGCGGCGCAGCGCGCGGCGTTCATCGCGCAGTTGGAAATCGCGGTCGACGTCCGCAAACCCGTGTTCCTGCACCAGCGCGACGCGCACGAGGATTTCCTCGCGATTCTCGGGGACTTTTCGGCGCGTCTCGCGGGCGGCGTCGCGCACTGCTTCACGGGAGGCAACGGCGAATTGGAAGCGTACCTCGAGCTCGGCCTATCGATCGGCATCACCGGCTGGATTTGCGACGAGCGGCGCGGCGGTGCGCTGCGCGAGGCCGTCGGCCGCGTACCGGCCGATCGCCTCATGTTGGAAACCGACTCACCCTATCTCCTGCCGCGCGACCTTGCGCCAAAACTCAAATCCCGGCGCAACGAGCCGGCGAACCTTCCCCATGTCGGGCGCGCGGTCGCCGCGTTGCGCGGCGAATCGCTGGAATCCGTGGGCCGGGTGACCACCGAAAACGCGCGGCGCTTCTTCCGCCTATAGGTTCGTGAAGCTATGCGGGCTTGGCCGCAGCTGCTCGCGCAAGTGGGTCCAAGTCTCGAAGAGTTTGCGATACCCCGGCAAGCTCTTCATCGTAGTGTCGACGCGCGGAAATTCGACCTCGATACTATCGAGCATGAGCACCCACTTCGGCATGCCCTTCGTGAACTTTCCGATGTTGGAGAACAACAGGCGGCCCTCGACCGGAAGATCGCCGACGACCGCCTTGACCGCGGCGATTCGGTCGTACAGCGCCGGCTGCGGATTCTCGAACGTAAAGCGGCGCCCGCGCGCCATTACGGTCCATTCGCTCATCTGATCTCCGCCGAAAATCAGCCCGGGCACGCGACGCGTATCGAGGACCACCACGCCGCGCGGCGTGAGCAACAAATGATCGACGTGGAAATAGCCGCCCATCCCGTCCGGTACCTGCACCTGATGCACGGTATCGAACGCGATACGATTCAAGCGCATCAACAAAGCGCGGCGCCGCGCCCGGCGGCGGTAGATGCGCCCGCCGAAGAATGCGGCAATGGCGAACACGACGACGGCCGCCGCCAACCAGATCCATTTCGCCTCGATCGGTAGATCGGTCATTCGAGCGCTGCAGCCAAAGCGCGCAGTGTCGGCGCCACGTCGGAAAACTGCTGCGGCAAGCGCAGCAGGCGGGCGAGGCTCTGCGGTACGGCCACCGGTTTGCCGATCAGCGGTTCGACGATTTCGTTGAACTTTGCCGGGTGCGCCGTGGCCACCAATACCCACGGTCGATCGCGACGCTCGGCCGCGGACAGGCGGCTGTAGACCTCCGCGGCGGTTGCGGTGTGCGGACACCACTCCCGTCCGTACTGCGCGAAATCCGCGGTGATGCGCGCGCTGATCGCCGCGTCATCGACGCTGTCCGCGCTGACCTGGGCGCGCAACGCCTCCAAATCCGGGTACAGCGATCGCAAGCGCTCCATGTTGCTGGGATTGCCGACGTCCATCGCCGATGCGAGCGTCGCGATGCCGTCGCGCGGCCGCCAGACACCCGTCTCGAGGAAATCGGGGACCGTACGATTGATGTTGTGCGCCAGCACAATGCGATCGATCGGACAGCCGATTGCGCGGGCCAAGACGGCGGCAAACGCGTTGCCGAGATTGCCCGCGGGGACGACATAGGACGGGCGCGCTCCGGCGCGGCGCTGGACATCGAAGCTCGATGCGGCGTAATAAGTCATCTGCGGCAATAGCCGGCCGATGTTGATGCTGTTCGCGGAGCTGAAGCGGTGTTTGCGATTCAGTTCGGCGTCGACGAACGCTTCTTTGACGAGGCGCTGACAATCGTCGAAGGTGCCGTCGACGCGCAGCGACACGACGTTGTCCCCCCAGCAAGTCAGCTGCTGCTCTTGCAGCGGACTGACCATACCGCGCGGATATAGGATCACGATTCGAACCCACGGGCGGCGGTGGAATGCGGCCGCCACCGCGCCGCCGGTATCGCCCGAGGTGGCGACAAGTATGGTCAGCGGCTTCGGCGAGTCGCCCTGCAATCGCTGCAGGCTCTCGGCGAGAAAGCGCGCGCCGAAGTCCTTGAAGGCCGCGGTCGGGCCATGAAACAGCTCCAGTACGAACAAGGGATCGCGGCACGCCGGTATCGCGGTCGTGGGCGCTTCGAGCGCGAGCGCCGCATCGGCGATACCGTCGAGCTGCCGCTCGAGCCGGTCACCGGCAAAGAAGCCGCGCAACACCACGCGCGCCACGCGCGGCAGCCGCGCCTCTTCCGGCAGGCTCGCGTCCGCCGCCAAGCGCTCGAGAGCCTCCACATCTTGGCCGCCCAGCGCCGGCAATCGGCTCGGGATATAGAGCCCTCCGTCGGGCGCGAGGCCGCGCGCCATGGCCTCGCTGAGCGAGACGGCGGGTGTGCCGGCGCGCGTGCTCACATAGGCTTGGGCGGGCATCAAGCCTTCACCACTCTGGCGCCATAATTCTCGATCGTGGATATCCAATGGTCGGATTGCAGTCCGTGTTGAAAAAAGGCGGCCGCCATCGCGCCGCGCACGGCCTCGGCGTGCTGGATCTCGGACCAGGCGAAGACGGTCGGACCTGCGCCCGAAATCGAGCAGCCGAGCGCACCGGCGGACATCGCGGCCCGCTTGACGTCCTTGAAACCGGGAATCAGTTGATAGCGCTGCGGCTCGATGACCACGTCGTCGAAGGAGTCGCGAATCATGTCCAAGTCGTTCGAGTAGCAGCCGCTGATGAATCCCGCCAAATTGGCGGTCTGCCAAACGAAATCCGAGCGCGTCACGTCGGTTTTGAGGATCGCGCGCGCTTCGCGCGTGCCCAGGTGCATGTGCGGGTGGACCAGCACGCAGCGCAAGGACGGCGGCACCGGGATCTGCTTGACCCGGGGATGATCGATGCCCACGGTCAGCACGAGTCCGCCGAACAGGCTCGGGGCAATGTTATCCAGGTGCGCCGAACCGCTCGCGACGATCTCCCCTTCCATCGCGAACTTGAGCAGCTGCAGCCGCGTCAGCGGCTCCTCGAGCAGCGCATTCGCCGCGACGACCGCGGCGACCGCGGACGCCGCCGACCCGCCCATCCCGGACGACAGCGGAATGCCTTTGTCGATCTCGATCTCGAATCCGTAGCTCAAGCGCAGCGCGTCATGCAGCGCCTGCACCGCACGACCCGCGGTATTCTTGGGCGGATCGACCGGCAAATCTCCGGCCACCCCGCTGATCGCGCGGATGCGCACCACCGGTTCGTCGATTCGAACCAGGCGCACGCGGTCACCGACCGCCTCGACCGTGTGCCCCAGGATATCGAAGCCGATGGCCACGTTGGCTACGGTGGCGGGTGCAAAGGCGGTGACGTCGGTGAGCACGGAAACTCCTTCGATGACGACGCTAGATATGCGCGCCGAGATACGCCGACAGGCGCAGCAGATCGGAGAAAACGCCACCGGCGGTGACCTCGGGTCCGGCGCCCGGACCTTGCACGATCAGCGGATTGTCGCAATAGCGGCGCGTGGCAAAGCGCACGACGTTGTCGGTCAGCGCGATGTTACCAAACGCGTGCCTGGCGTCGAGACGCGTCAGGCCGACCGTCGCCTTGCCCGCGGCGTCGACGCGCCCGACGTAGCGCAAGACCTGTTGGCGTGAGTGGGCATCGGCAAATGTCGCCGCCATCGCCGCATCGGACTCCGGCAGCCGCCGCATGAACTCATCGATACTGCAGCTGCGCAGCGCCGCAGGCACTAGCCCTTCGACCTCGACATCGGCCATTTCCAGCGTCAATCCCATTTCACGCGCCAAGATGATCAGCTTGCGCGCAACGTCCATGCCCGACAAGTCGTCGCGCGGATCGGGTTCCGTGTAGCCTTTCTGCTTGGCGAGCGCGACAATCGAGGAGAATGGTTTGCGCCCGTCGAAGACATTGAACAGATACGCCAAAGTCCCGGAAAATATTCCCTCGATACTGGTGATCTCATCGCCGGTTTCGCGCAGATCGCGCAAAGTTTGAATGATCGGCAAGCCGGCGCCGACGGTCGCTTCATAGAGATAATGGGTGCCGGCGGTGCGGCGCGCTTCCTGCACCGATCGGTAATAGGGCAGCGAACCGCTATTCGCCTTCTTATTCGGCGTCACGACGTGCAGCCCGCGCGACAGCCACGCCTGATAGTGCGCCGCAATGTCTGCGCTCGCCGTGCAGTCGATGATGACGGTGTGCGGGATGTAATCCGCTTGCACGTGATTCGCGAACCTCTCCAGATCGAGCGGCTCGCCCGAAGCCGCGAACTGCGCCCGCCAACCCGCGAGATCGATCTCGGTATCGGCGAGCAGCATGCGCGTCGAGCTTGCGATGGCGCGCACGCGCAGATCGACGTTCAAGCGCCGCAAGCGCTCCAACTGGCTCGCGATCTGTGCGAGCAGCACGCTGCCCACGGTTCCGGGACCGATCAACCCGATCGACAGCGTATTCGGCGACAGATAAAAGCCCGCATGCACCGCACGCAGCGCCTTCGCGGCGATTTTCCCGTCGACCACGACCGAAATGTTGCGCTCCGAGGCGCCCTGGGCAATCGCCCGCACGTTGACCGCGGCGCGACCGAGTGATTCGAACACTTGAGCAGCGATGCCGTGTGCGCCCGCCATGCCGTCGCCGACCACCGCGAGTATGCTCAAGCCCAATCCGACGTCGACGCTCTGGATCTGTCCATCGCGCAGTTCGGTGTCGAATGCACGACGCACGGCCTCCTCCGCGCGCACTGCTTGCGCCTCGGGGATCGCGAAGCAAATCGAATGCTCGGAGCTGCCCTGTGAAATCAGGATCACGGAGATCCCCGCATCGCGCAGCGCGCCGAACAGGCGATGCGCGGTACCGGGCACACCGATCATCCCGGCGCCCTCGACGTTGACCAGTGCGACGGGGTCAATCGTCGTGATGCCTTTGACCTTGAGCGCCGAAGTCGGATGCGCGCATATCAGCGTGCCGCGCTTCGCCGGGGCAAAGGTGTTGCGAATGTATATCGGAATATCGCGCGCGACCGCGGGTTCCATCGTCCGCGGATGGATGACTTTGGCGCCGAAATACGCGAGCTCCATGGCTTCGTTGTAGGAGAGCTGGTCGATGACCTGCGCGTTCGGCACGAGCCTGGGATCGGCCGACAGCACGCCGTCGACGTCGGTCCAAATATGAATCTCCCGCGCATTCAACAACGCGCCGAAAATCGACCCGGAGAAGTCGCTGCCATTGCGGCCCAGCGTGGTCTGTATGCCCTTGGTCGTGGTCGCGATGAAGCCGGTCACGACCAATCGCCCGACGAAGTCGCCGCCCACGAGTTCGCGCAAATTGGATTCGCTCGCGGACCATTGAACGGCAGGTCCGAGCGGGCCCCAATCGACGATGACGACCTGGCGCGCGTCGATCCAGCGCACTTCTCCGGCCACGCGCGCGCGCTCGCGCAGATACGGCGCGAATAGACGCGTCGACCAGATCTCTCCATAGCCGGCGATGACGTCTCGAACCGAAGCCGGCGCGGATCGAATCAAGCGCACCGTATGCAACATTCCGGCAATATCCCGAATGTCGTGGTCCAAATCGATGCCGTAGGCGGCCCGCGCCGCGGGTGACACCAGCGCTGCGGCCAATTGCACGTGCCGGGAATGAACGGCTTCGAGCGCCGAAAGGAAATCTCCATCCCGCTGTTCGGCAAGCTTCACGAGCCCAAGCAAGCTGTCGGTCACCCCGCGGCAGGCCGACAGAACCACCGCCTCGCGCGGATTCTTCGATGCCTCGATGATGTCGGCGACGCGCTCGAAACAACCCGCATCGGCGACGCTGGAGCCGCCAAATTTATGTACGATCCATTTATCCATGATTAACGCGCGCCGATTTAGGCTATCGGCGTTCTGCGGCGCTCCCAATTGAACCTTAAGTGAATGAATTTCGACGGGAAACCATTAGTCAACCTCGAACTCTAATCGGTCCGGCACGGGCCAAGCAAGCGATTCCGCCCGGCCGATTCCGCTAGACTCACCCCTGTGGATCATTCGCTGACTGAAATTTGCCGATTTTTCGCTGCCACCGAGCCGAATCACGAGCCGTTGGTGCTCGCGAGCGTACTGCGCACGGAAGGCTCGACCTACCGCAAGGCCGGCGCGCGCGTGCTGATCGGCCCGGACGGCCGCGCCAGCGGCATGCTCAGCGGCGGCTGCCTCGAGGCGGATTTGCGCGAGCGCGCCATGCGGGTGATTGCGTGCGGGCGCGCTGAGCGCGTGTTGTTCGATACGCGCGAGTCCGACGACCCCATCTGGGGCCTCGGCATGGGCTGTGAGGGCGCGATGGAGATCTGGCTGCAGCCCGAATTGCCGGAGGTACGATATCCGCTGATGCGCTATTTGCAGCGCTGTCTTGCGAACGAGCAGAACGCGATGATCGCCACCGTGGTCGGCGGCCAAGCGGCGCCTACGGAACTCGGCGCCCATGGGTTTCGCGGTATGGCCGGCCAGACTCCGCTCGAGCAGCGCCTCGAGGCGCTGCTCGAGGCGAACCCAGCGGCGCGTGCCTCGCTTCAGTCGCTGCGGATCGACGATCGCGAGCTCGAGGTGTTCGTCGCCCCGGTCGAGTTGCCGCCGAGCCTGCTGGTGTGCGGCGGCGGCGCCGATGCGATTCCCGTTCAGAACCTCGCGGCGAGTTTGGGCTGGCGAGTCACGGTGTTCGATCACCGACCCGCGTATGCGACCGCCGCGCATTTCCCGCTGGCCGCGCGCGTGATCTGCGCGCGACCCGAGGAATTGCCGCGGCATCTCGACTCGGCGCAGTTCAGTGCGGCGATCGTCATGAGCCATTATCTGCCGGCGGACATCGCCTACTTGAAATTGCTGGCCGCCAATCCGCCGCAGTACATCGGCTTATTGGGTCCTGCCAATCGCCGCCAGCGCCTATTGGGCGAGGTGGGCGAGCCTGCACTACGCATCGCCGCCCGGATCCACGGCCCTGCCGGTCTCGACATCGGCGCCGGCACGCCCGAATCGATCGCGATGGCCATCGTCGCGCAGATTCATGCCGTGCTGGCGGGAAAATCGGGCGGTCCCTTCGAACCGGGGGTACCCGCGCCGCAACCGCACTAGCGGCTGCGCGCGGCCGCGCCCTTGCCGGCGCCGGGGCGCTTGCCGGCGCTTGCGCCGTTTCCGGCGCCGGGGCGCTTGCCGGCGGCCGCGCCCGCGCCCGCGCCGCTGCCCGATTTAGGCAAGCCCGTATGTTGCGTTCGAAACCGCAAGCCGCCGGCGCTGCGCTTCGCTGCACCCGCCCGCCCGCCAGTGTTGCGGGCCAACGCGCGGCTCGCGCCGATCGGCTGATAGGCGGGAATCAAGTGATGTTTGCCGTTGCCGATCAGATCGGCGCGCCCCATGCGCCTCAACGCATCGCGCAGCATCGGCCAGTTCTCGGGGTCGTGATAGCGCAGAAACGCCTTGTGCAGACGGCGCACCTTGATGCCCTTCGGAATCACGACCTCTTCGCTCGCGCGCGTGATGCGCTTCAGCGGATTCTTGCCCGAGTGATACATCGCGGTCGCGGTCGCCATCGGCGACGGCAGAAACGCCTGCACCTGATCGGCGCGAAAGCCGTTCTTCTTCAGCCACAGCGCCAGCTCGAGCATGTCCTGATCGCGGGTGCCGGGATGCGCCGCGATGAAGTACGGGATCAGGTACTGCTCCTTGCCGGCCTCGCGCGAGTATTTGTCGAACAGCTCCTTGAATTTGTAATAGGTCGCCGACCCCCGGCTTCATCATCTTCGACAGCGGCCCTTCGCCGATCGCCTCGGGCGCGATCTTGAGATAGCCGCCGGTGTGATGGGTCGCGAGTTCCTTGACGTACTCGGGCGATTCGATCGCGAGGTCGTAGCGCACGCCGGAGGCGATCAGCACTTTCTTGATGCCCTGCAGGCTGCGCGCACGCCGATACAGCTGGATCAGCGGCGCGTGATCGGTGTTGAGATTCGGGACAGATGCCGGGAAACACGCAGGACGGCCGGCGGCAGGCGCTCTCGATCTCGCGGCTCTTGCAGTGCAGCCGGTACATGTTGGCGGTCGGGTCCGCCCAGATCCGAGATCACGCCGGTGAAGCCCGGCACCTGATCGCGGATCGTTTCGATCTCGCGCATCACCGAGTCCTCCGAGCGGCTCTGGATGATGCGGCCCTCGTGCTCGGTGATCGAACAGAAGGTGCAGCCGCCGAAGCAGCCGCGCTGAATCGCGACCGAGAAGCGGATCATCTTGTAGGCGGGAATTTTCGCATTGCCATAGGCGGGATGCGGACGGCGCGCGTACGGCAACTCGTAGACCGCAGTCCATCTCCGCGGTCGTGAGCGGTATCGGCGGCGGATTCAGCCAGACGTCGACCGAGCCGTGCCGCTGCACCAAGGCGCGCGCATTTCCAGGATTCGACTCGAGGTGCAGGATCCGCGAGGCATGCGCGTACAGCACGGCGTCTTGGTTGACGCTGCTCGAATGCGGGCAGACGAATCACGCTCGTTTGCCGCTGCGCGTTCGGGACTTTGCGGAAAAACTTGACGACATTTTCGCGGACAGCCTTGCCGTCTGGCTGCGGCGCGCTCGGCGCCGGCGCACCCGAGTTCTGCCTGCGCTCCGCCTCGCTCGCGTAGGGATCGATCGGCGGATTCAACGGCACCCGGTGCATCGAGTTCGGTCGAGTCGATCTCGATCCAGTCCGCCGGAACCTCGCGGCGCACGAACGCCGTGCCGCGAAGATCGGTGATCGCGGCGATCGGCGTGCCGGCATCGAGACGCCGCGCGATCTCGACGATCTGCCGCTCGGCATTGCCGAACACGAGCAAGTCGGCTTTGGCATCCACGAGCACCGAACGGCGCACCTGCTCCGACCAGTAATCGAAATGCGCGATGCGCCGCAGACTCGCTTCGATGCCGCCGATGACGATGGGCACGTGCCGGTAGGCTTCGCGAACGCGCTGGGAATAGACGATCACGCAACGATCCGGGCGCCGGCCGCCTTGGCCACCGGGAGTATAGGCATCGTCGCTGCGGACCCGCCGATCCGCGGTATAGCGATTGACCATCGAGTCCATGTTGCCGCCGGTCACGCCAAAGAACAGACGCGGCTCGCCGAGGGCTTCAAAATCGGCGCGGCTATGCCAGTCCGGCTGGGCGATGATGCCGACGCGGTAGCCTTGTGCCTCGAGCACGCGCCCGATGATGGCCATCCCGAAGCTCGGATGGTCGACGTATGCATCCCCGGTCACGACGATGACGTCGCAGCGATCCCAACCGAGCACATCCATTTCGGCACGGGACGTCGGCAAAAAAGGCGCAGGCCGAGCGCCGGCCCGATTCAGTCGCGGTGTCGAGAACAAGGGCGAGGCGGTTTGCATCGCCGCGATTTAATCGGATTATCCGAGGCTCTACAACGAATTCCGGCCGATCATCCGCCGTCCAGCGGCAAATAGATCTGAGCATCGTCGCGCTGAATCAGCAAGGCCACGCTGTGGCCCGCGCGCGCGACCTCGTGCTTGAGCTCCGCGATCGAATTCACCGGAGCGCCATTGACGCCGAGGACGACGTCGCCGGCCTCCACGCCGGCGGCCAGCGCGGGACCCGACACGTCCTCGACGACCAAACGACCGCGGGTGTGCAATTGACGCTGTTCGTCCGGGTCCAGCGGACGCAGCGCGAGGCCGAGCCTGCCGCCGTCGTCCTCCGAGACATTATTCTTTGCCGCGACGACCGGATCGTCCTCCAATAGGACCGTACGCACCTCGACATCGACCTCCTTTCGATCGTGCCAAACGCCGAGATGCGCCGCGCTGCCCGGCGGCAGCGCCGCTATGACCGCCGGCAGATCCAGGGAGCGATCGATCGTACGGCCGTTGACGCTGACGATGACATCGCCGGGCTTGAGCCCTGCGCGCTCGCCGGGGCTTTTCGGCTCGACGGCGCTGATCAACGCACCGTGCGGCACGCCCAGCCCGAAGGTCTGAGCCAATTGCTGATTGACCTCCTGCACCGCGACGCCGATGCGGCTGCGGGCGACCTTGCCGTTCTTCAGTAGTTGGTCCTTGACGTTGAGCGCCAAGTCGATCGGAATCGCGAAAGACATGCCCATATAGCCGCCCGTACGGCTGAAAATTTGCGCATTGATGCCGATGACCTGGCCGTCCATGTTGAACAGCGGTCCGCCGGAGTTACCCGGATTGACGGCCGCGTCGGTCTGAATGAACGGCACGTAATTTTCATCGGGCAAGGCGCGCGCGGTCGCGCTAATGACACCGGCCGTGACGCTGTTCTCAAAACCGAACGGCGAGCCGATCGCGATGACCCACTGGCCGGGGCGCAGGTGCGCGGCGTCGCCAAAACGAACCGCCGGCAAGCCCGTCGCGGCGATCTTGATCAAGGCGACATCGCTGCGTTTATCGGCACCGATGACCTTGGCCGTGAACTCCCGCCGGTCGGTGAGTTTCACGGTGACCGTTGCGGCATCGGCAACCACGTGGGCATTGGTCAGAATGTAGCCGTCGGAAGTAATGATGAATCCAGAGCCGATCCCGTGTGCCGGAGGCGCGCGCTCCGGATTCGGCATTTGGTGATGGAAAAACTGCGACAAGGGATCGTTGCCGCCCATATCACCGATCTTTTCTTGCTTCTCCAGGACACTGATGTTGACGACCGATGCACCGTTCTGCGCCACCAAATCCGAGAAATCCGGCAGTCCGGTGACATGTACCGGCGCCGCCGCGGGGCCGGGCGCCGAGGACGACGAGGTCCCCGCGCTACCGCCATTCATGCCGATTTCCGCGCCGCGAGCCGCTTCGGCCTGCGCGGTCGAGCGTTGGTGCACCACGGCGACCACGAGGACTGCCGCCGCTGCGGCCGCCAGTGACCAAGTTCTGATACTACCCATGTAAGACACCTTTTTTTCAGTAAAAGCCCAAGTTCCCCAACAGACCGTCAAATAGAGCCGTTGGTTTCAATTTTCCAGAGCTTAAGCACATATATTTTGCGCAGCGAGACTTAAATTACCGTAATAGACAATAAATCGATGAGTCTACTATGGCTGACGAGAGCGGACCGGTGTTGGTGGTGGTCGGGGACGACCTGAAGCGCCTGCAATGGCTCAATCACCATGTCACCAGCCATTGGCCGAATTCCCGGGTAACGACATTCCCGGCCAAGCAAACCGCCTCGCTGGCCCGCCTGCTGCAAGAAACCGAGCCCGACGCGGCCATTATACAGATCGACTTCGCCGGCGAGGCCAGCGCGAGCCAGGGCATCTCGCAGATGCTGCACCTCATCAAGCTACGGCCGGGCCTTTACTGCATCGTGTTGGCCGACCACGGGACCGAATTGGCCGCCGTCAGGGCGCTCAAGAGCGGCGCCGCCGACTATCTGCCCATATCGAGCCTCACGCGCGAATCGCTATTGGCCGCCGTCAGCGACGCCGTAGCGAAGCGGCGCGAGGCGGCACTGGCGGCCAGGTCGTTCGAGGGCGGCGACCCGGAGTCGGAGTCGATCGAGGTGCCGGGCTATGCGATCATCAAAGAGATCGCGACAAGCAATTTTTCGTCGGTGTATCTGGCCAGAAGCGAGCGCCTACGGCGCAACATCGTGTTGAAGATCATGAAGCGCGGCAGCAGCACGCGCGAAATGGAGGATGCGGAACGCTTTCAGCGTGAATATGAAATCATTTCGAGCGTCTCGCACCGCTCGATTGCGGAAATCTACGATTTCGGCACGCTGCCGCAGCATCTGTATCTGGCGATGGAATACTTTCCTTGCGGTGACTTGCGCGAGCGGCTGTGCAATCCCGTAAGCGTCGAAGAGGCCCTCTATTACCTGCGCACGATCGCCGAGGCGCTGCGCGTCATTCACGTATTCGGGATATTGCATCGCGATTTGAAGCCCGCCAACGTCATGCTACGCGACGACAACTCGCCCGTGCTCATCGACTTCGGTTTGGCGCGACGCGCGATCGGCGACAGCGCCGTCACCGGCGTAGGCCAGGTTCTCGGTTCACCTTATTACATCAGCCCCGAACAGGCCCAAGGCCAACCGGTCGATGCGCGCACCGACCTGTACAGTCTGGGCGTCATTTTCTACGAGATGCTGACGGGCCAAAAGCCCTATGCAGGCCGCAGCGCCGTGGCGATCATGGCACAACATACGAATTCGCCGATCCCGGTGTTGCCGCCCGATGTCGCCCAGCAGCAAGGGCTGCTCGACCGGCTCATGGCCAAGGACGCCCATGCGCGTTACACGTCGGCCGATGAGCTGCTCGCGGACCTGGCGCCGGAGGTCGAAACGGTTGCCTGAATGCTGTGACGCGCGTCACAGCGCTCGGGCGCTCGGGGTGTGACTTCGATCATCCCGGCGGGGCCGCCGCTTTGGCACCCTAGGGCTTATGTTCATTTCCGCGAAACGACATGAGCGTGAAATACAGGCGACGCTCAGTGCGGGCAATCGTTGGACCGAGGCCGTTCTAAGTCATGTGTCGCAAGGCATATTTTTTATCGACGTCAAGAACCGGCTCCTGCCGTCGGTATCGCAATCGCTATCCACCTTATTTCGCCGCCGCGATTTCAATCAGCTGACGTTCGAGAAGCTGCTGCGGCCGGTCATCGACGAGCAGGCCTTGACCGATGCCTGCGCGCAGCTCACTGAATTGCGCGCCGCGACCGAGCGCGGCGAGCTGTCGATCATTGCGCCGCTCCAATCGGTCGAAGTGCGGCTGCTGCGGCCGGACGGCGGCTTCGACTTCATGCAATATGCGTTCGAATTCTTCAAGGTCGACGCACCGGACCAATATGACACCTGGATGGTCTGCGTGACCGATCGTACGCCGGCCAAAGCGCAAACCGCGGCAGTCGAGGATTTGCGCCCGCAACTCGACGAACTGCACGGCCAACTGCGAATCCAGACCGAGATTCTGCGCAGCGTCATGCAAACCGGCCGCATGCGTTTCGCCGCCGCGGTACAGCGTAGCGGCGCCGCCATGAAGGCGATCAACGCGATCCTGAAGAAACCGGCGCGCGATGAAGCCGCATTTCGCCTCAAGCTCGAGGAAATCTCCGCCGAAGCCGCGCAGATTCGCCGCGAAGCGGCGACGCTGCAACTCGCCAGTTTGGAAACCGCGGCGCGTCAGTTTGAGGAATCGCTGCAGGAGTTGCGCAACCGCAGCTCGCTGAGCGGCAATGATTTCCTGCCGCTCGCGATTCAAATGGACCAGCTCTTCGGCCAATTCGCGCTGCTGCGATCGCTGACGCACACTGCGGCGCAGCCCAAGCCCAAATCGAACCCCGAAAGGGATGCGCACGACGCGACGCCGAAACGCGTAACCGACAACGGCACGGAGATCATTGCTCCTAGATTCGCCTCGCAGCCCGAGGAACACGAAGCATCGTTGCCCGGCACGGTCAGCAGCGCGCCGGCAGGCAGCCTCGAGAGCACCTTGTCCGCGCTGACCGAGCACATCGCGCTCGAGCACCATAAATCGGTGACTCTCGAATGCCGTGGACTGCACAAGGTGCCGCTCGCCTATCAGTCTGCCGTCAAGAATGTCGCGATTCAATTCATTCGCAACGCGGTCATGCACGGCATCGAGCCGGCGGACGAGCGAGAAAAGGCCGGAAAGCCCGCGATCGCCGTGTTGTTGCTGCAATTCGGTGCGCTGCCGGACGGCACCTTCGAATTGCGCTTTCAAGACGACGGCCGCGGCGTCAATCCCGACACCGCGCGTCGAATCGCCGTCGAGAAACGGCTGATCACCTGCGACGCGGCTGCGCGCTTACGCGACCGCCAGGCAATCAAACTGATTTTCCAAGACGGCTTCACGAGCTTGGCGTCATCGCCGAATCAACCGCTGCACGGTGCGGGCTTGTCCCTCGTGCGCCGCTATGTGCACGATGCCGGCGGCAAGGTTGCGCTCGCGAGCGAGCCGGGCCGGGAAACGCGATTCAAGGTGAGTTTGCCGGCGCTCGCGAAGGCGGCTTCCGGCGACGAGGCGCAGGTCGCCTAAAGGGTCGAGGCTTGCATGATAGAACCCGGTCGCGCCGCGCAGTTGCTGACGCGCCATTCCATGTCGCGCGCCGCGTATTCGCTCCTTTGCCTCGCGGTCGTCGGACTGCTCATCTCGAGCAAAGGATCCGCGGAAATCCTCGTGGGCGTCGCGGCGATGTTATTGGCAATCGGCGTGCTCGCCGTGCAGCGATTCTTCCAGCAGCGGCTTTCCGAACACTCTCATTACAAGGCTATCATCGATGAGGCCACCGACGGCATTTTCATCGTTGACGCGATCGACCTTCAAATCGTGTACTGCAACGGAGCATTCGCCGAGCGCCTCGGCTACACGATGGCGGAAGCGCTGCAGTTGAAGCTGCCGCAGGTCTTCGCCGCCGGCGACGCTTCGACCGATAGCCTGCTGGCGCGGCTCGCGGACGCCGAAGCGCGCATTCTGCCGATGCAGCAATGCTGCAAGAACGGCAATCTCGTGGACATCGAGGTGCGGCGCAACCTGCTCGAGATGAACGGGCGCAGCGTCCATGCCTATATCACGCGCGATGTCTCGGTCCGCCGCAAAGCCGAACAACAGCTCATCGATAATCAGCAGCGACTCGATCGGATGGCGCATCACGACCAGCTGACCGGCCTGCCCAATCGCCACTATCTGATGTCCTTTCTGCCGGACGCGATCGCGACCGCAAGCGCGATGGGCACCATGCTGGGGGTCGTGTTCCTCGATCTCGACCGCTTCAAGCACATTAACGATACGCGCGGCCACGAGACCGGCGACAAGCTGCTTCAGGAGGTGGCACGCAGAGTGCGCAGCTGCGTCCGCGATACCGATGTCGTCATCCGCATGGGCGGAGACGAATTCGTTATCGTGCTGCGCAATGTGAAGTCTCACGAGGAGATCGCGCACGGGGCGAGCCGTATCGTCGCGACGCTGAACGAACCGATCATCGTCGACAATCATGCGCTGCAGACGAGCGCCAGCATCGGGGTCAGCCTGTTTCCGCGGGACGGCGCCAACATGATGGATCTCTTGAAGCATTCCGATACGGCCATGTACCAGGCCAAGGATCGCGGCCGCAACAACGTGCAAATGTTCAGTGCCGTCATGAACCGCAAGCTCGAACATCGCGTTGCGATGGAAGCGGCGCTGCGCGATGCAATCCGGCTGCGTCAGCTGGACGTCCATTACCAACCGTTCGTCAATCTGCTTTCGCGCAAGATCGTGGGTCTCGAGGCGCTGATTCGCTGGCGCCATCCCGTCGACGGAATGATCCCGCCGGATCGCTTCATCCCGGTTGCCGAAGAGACCGGTCTGGTGGTCGCGCTCGGCAATTATGTGCTGCATCGAACGCTGCAGAACATGGCCGCATGGCGCCGCGCCGGCGCTGCGCTCGTGCCGGTTTCCGTGAATGTCTCTCCCGCTCAACTGCAGCGCGGCGAACTGCGTTCCACGATTTCGACCTTGCTCAAGACCTACGGACTGACTCCCGACCTGCTGCAACTCGAAATGACAGAGGGCGCCGTGTTCGATGCCAGCCTTGCTCAAACCGGAGAAAGCCGGCAGGACTCGATCGCGCAACTCAGAGACCTCGGCATCAAAATAGCAATCGACGATTTCGGGACCGGCTATTCGAGCCTCAGCTATCTCAAGCACTGGCGCGTCGATATGCTCAAAATCGACAAGAGCTTCGTCCGGGATCTCGTGACCGATTCCAGCGACCTCGCGATCGTCAGTGCGATCATCGCGATCGCGCGGCACTTGAAGATTCAGGTCATCGCCGAGGGTATCGAAGGCTATCAACAGGCGGAGATTTTACGTAATTTGGGTTGCAATCTCGGTCAGGGCTTCCTGTTCGCGAAGCCGATGCCGGCGGAAGAGTGCCTCAACCTGCTCGGCTCCAAGACCGCGGATGAAGAGCCGATCGCGGATGACGAAGATCAGAATATACTTGCGCTCCACCGGATCGCGAACGAATAGCCACCGCGATTGACGATCGCTAGAGCAGCGCCTCGCGCACCGTATCCGGGTTCGCCGGGTCGTGCAGGCTCGTGTTGAACGACACCAAGACCATCGGGCTCGCGCCGGTGTTTCGGTAGGCGTGCACTACGCCGGGCGGAATCGTGAAGCGCCAAATTTCCCCCGCCGGGACTTCGACCTCGCGTATCTGGTTCGATTCCTTGAGACGCACCTGGCACGGGCCGACGACCGCGGTCATTTCGACCGCAGTGCGATGAAAGTGATTGCCGCGAACGCCGCCGGGTTCGGTCAGAACGACATGGACGTTCTTCTGGCGCGCCAGTTCTTGATCATTCAAGGGCTCGAACAGACTGCCGCGCGAGTCACGATGCGTCTGCAGCACTTCAATGATCGTGCCTACGGTTCGCGGTAAATCCGCGCTATTCGGCTTATCCAACGCGGCGGTCGCTGCGGCCCGTGAGCGGCCGGCGCCACGAACGCCGCCGGGAGGCGGCGACGAGGCCCACAGCGACCCATAGATCCGCCCAGCCGAGCGCGCCGCCGCCGCCCTTGCCCGGCGGCGCGGTTACGGTCAGGCTCGCGGTTGCGGCCGCGGTGTTCCCGCCCGCAGGCGCCGTCATCAGTGCGTTCGCGGCAATTGAATTCGTGTAAGCACCGGCCGTCGCGCTTTGCACGGTCGCGGTGATCGTACAGCTGCCGTCGGCCGGGATGTTGGCCTCACTCATCGAAATGGCTGTCGTCGTGGCGGTCAGCGACAGCGCGGCGCCGGTGCAGGTCGTCGCGACTTCCGGATTCGCCCCCTGCATCATGATCGTCAAACCATTCGGCAGCGTCGAACTGAAGTTCGATTGCGTCAGCGCGTAGCCATTCGTATTCGTGAACGTGATCGTGAGCGTCGAGGAGGCGTTGGGCCCGACGCTGCCCGGCGAGAACGACTCCGAGACGCTCGGCGCGGCGGGATTCACGGCGAGGCTCGCGGGACAGGCGGTTGCGGCCGTGCCCTGCACCGACGCGGGAGCCGTGCTGGTCGCCGAGCCGCTGGACAAGGTCACGGTTTCCGTATCGACGTTGGCATTGGAATCGGTGATGGTCAGCGTCAAGGTGCCGGTGCCCGAGCCGACGGTCACCTTCGAGGTGTTCGCGCCGCTCGTGATGAGACCCGCGGTATTCGTCGTCCACGCGTAAGACGCGATGCTGAGCGGCACGGCGGGCACTGCGTTCGTATTGCACCCTGGCAAGCTACCGCTGGCATCCAGGACACTGCCGGCGCCGACTGTCGCCGGGATCACGATGACACCGATAGGCGCCTGCGCGGCCTTGACGGCGCTCAGCGCATTGGCCATGCCGGTGCCGCATTGGCCGGATCCCAAGCAGGAACACTCGCCGCTGGTCGAGTCATTGCTGGGACAGACCGGCAGGTTGCCGGTGTTGGCCGGAAATGGCGCGGCGCTGGCCGCAAGCCGCGCGGCCAACTGGGCCGGCGTCAGATTCGCGTTGACCGAACGCATGAGGCCGGCGATCCCCGCGACGATCGGCGTCGCGAAACTCGTGCCGAGATTCTCGTTCACCTCATTCGTGTAGCTGTCGGCGCCGGGTGTCGTCGCGCCCAAATTGGTCGTCGTGTCGATCGAGCGCAGGCAATCGCCGGAGGTCTGGATACAGTTGCCCGCCGGCGCTCCGATCGTGACTTGCGGACCAAAACTGCTGTACCCCACCTTGGTCCCGACATTGCGCAGGCCCGCGACCGTGACCACGCCGCTTACGACCGTGGCGCAATTGCCGGGCGCCTCGACCGGTGCATCCTGCCCGGGAGTTCCCCCGTTGCCGGCGGCGACGACCACCAGCACGTCCAACTGTGTCACCGATGACAGTGCACTTTGATAATCGCTCGGACAAGTATCCTCGGCGCCGCCGATGCTGAGATTGATGATGTCGGCGGGATACGGATTATCGGGCACGTCCGTGGCCGGCATGCCGGCCGCCCACTCGATGCCGGAAATGATGTCCGAATCGTAGCCGCCGCCCTTGCCGAGCGCGCGCACCGGCAGAATCCAGGGGCCCCAACTCATGCCGGCCACGCCCAGGTCATTGTTGGTCAGAGCGCCGTAAACACCGACGACGCGCGTGCCGTGCCAGGAACTCGGTGCGGCAGTGTCGCCGGAAAACAGCGAATTTGATAGGTCGCTACTGCTGATCCAATCGCCCGGATCCGACGGGTCGGGATCCCAGCCGTCGCCGTCATTGGCGATCAAGAACGTGCCGAGCGGGTCGCCGTTCGACGGGTTGTAGTCCTGGCCGACGAAATCATAGCCCGGCAGCAAGCGGCCGCCAAAGCCCGAGCCCACGGCCGTCGAACCGGCGCGCAACAAGTCCGGATGATCGAAGCGCACGCCCGTATCGACGTCGGCGATTACGATGCCGGTGCTGCCGGTCGTGATGTTCCAGGCGTCGGCGGCATCGGTCGCCGAGAGATCCTGCGTCGTGTTGCCTTCCAACATGAACGTTCCGCCGGGCGCATTGAGATACCACTGGCCGCTCGCCGGCGGGCTTGCATTCGGCGTGGGCTGATACAGCGGGTCATTGGGGATATCCGGGCCGGATCCCGCGAGCGCATACCGGCGTGCATCGACATCGGCAAATTCAACGGCCGGATCCGCTCGCAATTGGGACAGCGCGGCATCGACATCGGCGCCGTAGAGCGTCTTCGGCAGGAACAGCACGTGCATGCTCGGCGTGAGCTGGCGCGAGGTCGCCATTGCGATCCCGGTGCGCTGCGCCAGTGCGACCACGTCGGCCGCGCTCGTCTGTGCTTGCACGATGCGGATACCCAGGGTTTGCCGGCGCGTCTTGACGATGTGCTCGACTTGATTGCTCGGCGTCGCACGAAAACCGACGATGAACCGATGTGATTCAGGGCCGAGGCTCGGCGGCGCCTGACGCACCGGATTCCACTCGGCAGCCGTGGCAATGAGCGAGGTGAAACATAAGACCATCAAGCCGTAGCGACGCATGTTCAGCATGTTCCTCGAGTCTCCAACGCCCTGGCGATTTGATGGCTGCGACCGCCTTTTAGCGGCAAATTGGGCAAATCATAAGCGACGCGGCATTGTGCGCCGAGCAGTCGGTGGGCGGCGACAGGCATAGCGCCAATCTGTGACCAATTCTTGGGTTTTTGGGCTCAAGCAATGCGCGCGATATGGCTTACGAGCTGCGCCGCGAGGTGGCCGCGCCGCGGCCGTACGGCGCAGCGCCTTGGCCCTCCAACGGGTAGAATGTGAAGCACAAGATAATCACGAGTTTCTCGAGGGGCATTGCGATGACATACGACGATCGGCAGTTTTACATCGACGGCAAATGGGTCGATCCGGCGGAACCGAAAATTTTTCAAGTCATCAATCCGGCGACCGAAAACGTTGCCGGCGTGATCTCGATGGGTGGATCCAGAGACGTGGATCTCGCGGTCGCGGCGGCGCGCCGCGCGTTCGACGCCTACTCGCGCACGACGCCGGCCGAACGGCTGGCGCTCATGGAACGCATCCTGGTCGCCTACAAGGCCCACTATGACGAGATTGCGGAGGCGATCTCGACCGAGATGGGCGCGCCGATTACGCTCGCGAAGGGCTCGCAGACGCGCATCGGCGTGGGTCACATCAGCGCGATGATCGACGTGCTCAAGACCTTCAAATTCGAAGAGGTGCATGGCAGCACGCGTCTGGTCCAGGAACCGGTCGGCGTCTGCGCGCTGATCACGCCCTGGAATTGGCCGATGAACCAGGTGGCCGCCAAGGTCGTGCCGGCGCTCGCGGCGGGCTGCACGATGGTGCTGAAGCCCTCCGAGTACGCGCCGTTCAGCGCGATCCTCTGGGCCAAGGTCATGCACGAGGCCGGAGTGCCGGCGGGCGTATTCAATCTCGTCAACGGCGACGGCATTCATGTCGGCGCGCCGCTCTCCTCGCACCCCGACATCGACATGGTCTCCTTCACCGGATCGACGCGCGCGGGCACCGAGGTCGCGAGGGCGGCGGCCGCATCGGTCAAGCGCGTGCATCAGGAACTCGGCGGCAAGTCGCCGAACGTGTTGCTCGACGATGCGGATTTCGAGAAAGCCGTCAAGCAGAGCGTGTTGCACGTATTCCAGAATTCGGGGCAATCCTGCAACGCGCCGACGCGCATGTTGGTGCCCGCAGCAAAACTAAAGGAAGTCGAAGCCATCGCGAAGCGGGTCGCCGAAGGCGTGGTCGTCGGCGATCCCAAGTCCGATAAAACGACGGTCGGTCCGCTGGTCTCGAAACTGCAATTCGAACGCGTCGAGGGCTACATCCAGAAAGGCATCGCGGAAGGCGCGAGCGTGATTACGGGCGGATACGGCCGTCCCGAGGGCTTGGGCCGAGGCTACTTCGTCAAGCCGACGATCTTCTCCAACGTCAACAATCAAATGACGATCGCGCGCGAGGAAATATTCGGACCAGTGCTTTGCATCCTGCCCTATCAGACCGAAGAGCAAGCGATTCAGATTGCCAACGACACGCCCTACGGTCTCGCGGCCTATGTGTGGTCCAATGACAACGTCCGTGCTCGTCGCGTCGGCAGCCGGATTCGGGCGGGTCAGGTCGCGTTGAACGGCGCCTACGGCGATATGAAAACGCCGTTCGGCGGCTTCAAGATGTCCGGCAACGGGCGCGAATACGGCGAACACGGCTTGCGCGATTTCCTCGAGGTCAAGGCCGTCATAGGCGTCGATGCCGCGTAAGCGGCGCAGCCCACGGTGACGGATCCCGCAATCGCGCGCCCGGAGGTCCTGCGCCTCGAGGGTTTGAGCAAGCGCTACCGCGCGGATCGGCCGCCGATCCTCGAGGGCATCGATCTGAACCTGCGAGCGGGCGAGTACGTCGCGATCATGGGCGAGTCGGGCGTCGGCAAGTCCACGCTGCTCAATTTGCTCGCCGGGCTCGACAGGCCGGACTCGGGCCGCGTGGTGCTCGAGGGCGTCGACTTGAGCGAGCTCGATGACGACGCGACGACCCTGTTGCGGCGTCGCGCCGTGGGTTTCGTGTTTCAGGCGTTCCACGTCTTGCCGTATCTGACCGTCGAGCAGAACGTCGCACTGCCGCTGGAATTATTGGGGATCGCGGCGCCCGAGCGACGCGATCGCGCCGTGGAGATGCTCGGCGCAGTCGGCATCGCCGGCTTGGCGCAGCGGCTTGCGCGGGACCTTTCGGGCGGCGAGATCCAGCGCGTCGCGATCGCGCGCGCGCTCGTGCACCGGCCGCGCCTGGTGCTCGCCGACGAGCCCACGGGCAATCTGGATCCGCGCAGTGCCGCGCAAACGCTCGCGCTGCTGCGCGAGCAAATCAAGGCCAATGCGGCAGCCGGAATTTTGATCACGCACTCGCGCACCGCCGCCGATACGGCCGATCGCATTCTGGTTCTCGACGCGAGCGGGCTGCAATGCCTTGCGCGGTGATCGATGGTTAGCGCGCGCGCGACGCGCGGTGCGGGCATGATCTGGCGCCTGCTGTTGCTCTCGCAGCTGCGCGAACAGCCGGGCCGACTGCTCGTGATCGTCATCGCGATCGCGCTCGGCGTCGCCCTCGCCTGCTCCGTTTACCTGGTCAACATCGCCGCGCTCGCGGAGTTCGCCCAAGCGACCAAGCGCTTGGTCGGTGAGGCCGACGTGGTCGTACGCGGCCCGCGCGAGGGATTTCCCGAAGCTCTGTTCGTCGCGCTCGCGCGCGATCCGCGCGTGGCGATCGCGAGTCCGGTCGTGGAACTCGATGCCGCCATGCCCGGCCGCCGTGAAACGCTCAAAATCATCGGTATCGACCCGTTCCGCGCGGGCGCGCTGCAACCGGCGCTGATCGGCGATATCGGCGCCGACATCTCGAGATTCATCGCGGGCGACGGCATTTACTTGAGCGCCGCGGCCGCCGAGGAATTGCAGTTGAAACGCGGCGATGCGCTGCAGGTCACGGTCGGCGATGCGCCGAAGACGCTCGAGGTGCTCGGTCTGCTCGCGCCCGACATCTATGCGCAGCCGCTCGGCATCATGGACGTTGCAGCCGCCCAATGGACGTTCGAGCGCATTGGCCGCCTGAACCGCATCGATCTGCGCCTGCCCGCGGGCAGCGACGTCGACGGCATGCGCCGCGAGCTCTCGCACGAACTGCCGGCCGGCGTCCTCGCCTTGGCGCCGCAGGTCGAGCGCGACCGCGCGGTCACGGTCACGCGTGCCTACCGCGTCAATCTCAACATGCTTGCGCTGGTCGCGCTGTGGACCGGCGCATTCCTGGTGTTTTCGACGCAATCCTTGTCGGTGCTGCGCCGCCGGAAATCCCTGGCCTTGCTGCGCGCACTCGGTGTGACGCGCCCACAGCTGCAGCGCGCGCTGATCGGCGAGGGAGCGGTACTCGGAGCGCTCGGCGCATTGCTCGGCATCATCCTCGGCACGCTGCTGGCTGCCGCAATGCTGCGCCTGCTGACCGGGGACCTCGGCAACGGCCAACTGCGCGTGCTGGGCGCGTCCCTGCGCGCATCACCGGGGTCGCTGCTCGCGTTTTTCGCGATCGGCACTCTGGTCGCGTGCATCGGCGCCTGGATGCCGGCGCGCGATGCGGCAAGAATGGCGCCGGCGCGCGCCCTCAAAGGCGGTGACGGCGATTACGCCGGGGCGGCGAAGTCCGCCTCGCTCGCTGGCATCGGGCTGCTCATCGTCGGCGCGGTGTTGGCGCGGCTGCCGGCGGTGCAGGGGCTGCCATTGTTCGGGTACGCGGCGATCGCGGCGCTGCTGTTTGGCGCCATCTTGCTGGTGCCGATGCTCACCGTGAGCGTGCTGCGCGCAGCGCCGCGCAGTGGCCGCGTGGTGTTCGACACGGCCGTTGCGCAGCTCCGCGAAAACGTCGGCCACTCGATCTTGAGCCTCGCCGCGATCATCGTGAGCTTCAGCCTCATGGTCGCAATGGCCATCATGGTCTACTCGTTTCGAGTGTCCTTCGATCACTGGCTCAATAAGGTGCTGCCGGCGGACTTGCAGATACGCGCGCCGCTCGGCGCCGATACGGCTTTCATTCCGCCGGCCGACCAGCAGAAACTCGCGGCCATCGCCGGCATCGAGCGCATCGAGTTCCGTCGAACGCGGCAGATCTTGATCGATCCGGCGCGTGCGCCGGTAACGCTGATTGCACGGGATCTGTCGTCGGCGAAGATCGCCGAGCAGCTGCCGCTGCTGCGCGTCGTTACGGCGCCGCCACAGCCCGGCACGCCGCCCGCGTGGATCTCGGAAGCCGTCGAGGATATCTACGGCTACCGCCCGGGCGACGCGCTGATGCTGCCGCTCGGTGGGCGCATCCAGCACTTCGTCGTCGCCGGGGTTTGGCGCGATTACGCGCGTAGCGCCGGTGCGATCGTCATCGACCGCGGCGTCTACATGGCCGACACGCTGGACCGCGATGCCACCGAGGCCGCGCTATGGCTCGCGCCGGGCGCCAATGCGCAGGGCGCCGAAACGGCCGTCAGGGCTGCGTTCGCGCGACCCGACAGCTTCGAGATCACGACGAGCGCCGTCGTGCACAAGCGCTCACTGCAAATTTTCGACCGCGCGTTTGCGATCACCTATGCGCTCGAGGCGATCGCGGTGCTGATCGGATTGACCGGCGTGAGCTTCGCGGCGAGTTCCACGGCGCTCGCACGCCGCGCGGAATTCGGCATGCTGCGGCATATCGGAATGCGGCGCAAACAGGTCGTCGGCCTGCTCGCCGACGAGGGAATTCTGCTGAGCGTGTTCGGTGTCGTCTATGGCTTGATGCTGGGCGGCATCTTGAGCCTGGTGCTCGTTTATGTCGTCAATCGCCAATCGTTCAATTGGAGCATCGATCTCGCCGTGCCCTTCTGGCAGCTTGGTCTGATCAGCCTCATCTTGGTCGCCGCAGCGGCCGTCACCGCAATATGGAGCGGCCGCGCGGCCATGAGCCAAGATGCGGTACGCGCCGTGCGCGAGGACTGGTGAGCATGCGTTGCGCGATCGCGGCGTCGGCCGGCATCTGTGCGCTGCTTGCGGCGCCAGGCCCCGTCGACGGCGCCGGCGCCGCGGCGACGCCCTACGCCGAAGTCGTTGCGGGTCGATCGATACGGTTCCCGCAGGACACTGGCAGCCATCCGGATTACCGCACCGAATGGTGGTATGTGACGGGGTGGCTGGCGACCGCACGCGGCGAGTCGCTCGGCTTTCAGGTCACGTTCTTTCGCACGCGGCCCAGGGTTTCGGAGCAGAACCCGAGCGCATTCACGCCGCGGCAGCTCATCATCGCGCATGCGGCGCTCTCGGATCCGAAGCGCGGTCGCCTATGGCAGGGTCAGCGCATCGAGCGCGCCGGTTTCGGCTTGGCCGACGCGCTCGTCGGAAATACCGATGTATGGGTCGATCGGTGGAGCTTGAAGCACATCGGCGGCAGCTACACGACGACAGTCACGGCGGAGGATTTTGAGTTTGCACTGCAATTCAGCGAGGTCCGGGCGCCGCTGCTGAACGGCAATGCCGGCGTTAGCCGCAAGGGTCCCGATGCGCTCTCGGCCAGCTACTATTACAGTGTTCCGCATTTGAAAGTGGCCGGCACGATCGTGCGCGCCGGCGCCCAGGATCCGGTCAGCGGTGAAGCGTGGCTCGACCACGAATGGTCGAGCGACTACCTCGACAGCGAAGCCATCGGTTGGGATTGGATCGGCGTCAATTTGGACGATGGCGGCGCACTCATGGCGTTTCGCATCCGCGGCGCGCACGGCGAAGCGCGCTGGAGCGGCGGCACGCTCGAGGCAGCGGATGGCCACGTGCAAATTCTCGACGCCGGCGACGTCCGCTTCACGCCGGGGCGCGCCTGGACTTCGCCGCGCACGGGCATCCAGTACCCGGTGCAGTGGCACGTCAGCGCGGGATCGCGCCAATTCGATCTCGAGCCGCTGCTCGACGATCAGGAGAACGACACGCGTTTGTCCACGGGCGCGATTTATTGGGAAGGCGCGGTGCGCGCGTTCGAGGCGCGCCAACTCGTCGGGCGCGGATATCTCGAGTTGACCGGGTACGGGCAGCGGCTGCAGCTGCGCTAGGGAGGCGTCGCGCTTACACTAGCGCGCTGCGCGGTTCATCGTACGTTCTCGATGATCGCGGCAATGCCTTGGCCGCCGCCGATGCACATCGTCGCGAGTCCGTAGCGGCCGCCGACGCGGCGCAGCTCGTAAATGAGCTTGGTCAAGATGATCGCACCCGTTGCTCCGATCGGATGCCCGAGGGAAATGCCGCTGCCGTTGGGATTGACCTTCGCCGGATCGAAGCCGAGTTCATTCGCGACCGCGCAGGCCTGTGCGGCGAAGGCCTCGTTTGCCTCGATGACATCGATATCCTTGATCGTGAGCCCCGCGCGCTCGAGCGCAATGCGCGTAGCGGGCACCGGACCGATACCCATGAGTGCGGGGTCGACGCCGGCATGGCCGTAGGCGACGAGGCGTGCGAGGGGTTTTTGCGCAAGCCGCGCCACCGTCTTGCCGCTGCCGAGGACCAACGCCGCCGCGCCGTCGTTGATGCCGGATGCATTGCCGGCGGTCACCGTGCCGTGTTCCTTCCTGAAGATCGTCGGTAATTTCGCCAATTCCTCGAGCGTGGTTTCGCCGCGCACGTGCTCGTCGGTCGCGAAGCGAACCGGCTTGCCGCGGACCTTGATTTCGACGGGAAGAATTTGCTCGGCGAATCGTCCGGCGGCGATCGCGGCGGCCGCGCGTCGCTGGCTCTCGAGGGCAAGCGCATCCTGGGCCGCACGGTCGATACCATAGCGCGACGCGACGTTTTCCGCGGTCACGCCCATCATCCCGTGCCCGAACGGGTCGGTCAGTGCACCATTGAGCATGTCGAGCAGCGCGCCGTCGCCCAACTTCTTGCCCCAACGCATCGTCGTCAACAAAAACGGAGCCCGGCTCATGACTTCGACGCCGCCGCCGATCGCCAGCTCGGTGTCGCCCAACATGATCGCCTGCGCCGCCGACAAGACCGCCTGAAGACCCGAACCGCATAGCCGGTTCAGCGTCATCGCCGGCGTCTTATGGGGCACTCCCGCGTTGACCGACGCGACGCGCGCCACATAGGCATCGCGTGGCTCGGTCGCGATGACTTGACCGAACACGACATGTCCGATCGCGTCGGCGTCGACGCCCGCACGCGCGATCGCCTCGCGCGTCACGAGTGCCGCAAGCTCGGTCGGCGCAACGTCCTTGAGCGCGCCGCCGAAAGTACCGATCGCCGTACGCGCCGCCGACACAATGAATACATCCGTCATGAGAAGACGCTCCTTGAGAACATGCACCGTACAATGCCCGACCGGGGCGATTATCGCATGTCAGCGCCTGCTCGCCGTCATTGGAATCTCGGTTATAGTGAGACGTTCCGAGGAGCTTCGAATGCGCATCTTTCCGAATCTGAACGAATTGAGCGGCTTGGTCGGCCAAGAAATCGCGGTCGGCGATTGGTTCGCGATCGAGCAGCCGCGTATCGACGGATTTGCGGAGGCCACGAACGATCGCCAATGGATACACACCGATGTGGAACGCGCGCAACGGGAGTCGCCCTTCAAGGCGACTATCGCGCACGGATTCCTGACTTTGTCGCTGCTGCCGTTCCTGCTCAACAGCGAGATTCGCTTTGAGGGAATACGGCTGATCGTCAACTACGGACTCAGCAGCGTGCGGTTCCCCGGCGCGGTCAAAACCGGTTCACGCATACGGGCCCGCATCGCGCTCGCCAAATACAAGGCGACCGGGGCCGGCGCGCACGTCGAATGGCACGTGACCGTGGAGCGCGAGGGCGAGCTCAAACCCGCCTGTGTTGCCGGCCTATTGGTGCGCTTCTACACCTGACTTGCCCCGCGATCCGCGATCCGCGCTCCGCGCCCCAGGCCGGCACTGTCGCCAACCCGGCCGCGTGATAAATTGCCGTTCGTGAAACTAGGGTTCATAGGGCTAGGGTCGATGGGCGCGGCAATCGCCACGAACCTCGTGCGCGCCTCGCATGACGTGGCGGTGTGGAATCGGTCGGCGGACAAGGCCCGGCCCCTCGTCGCGATCGGTGCCACTCTGGCGGCAAGTCCGAAGGACGTGGCGGCGGGCCGGGAAATCGTGTTCAGCATGCTTGCCGACGACGCAGCCCTGCACGCGGTGCTTGGCGGTGAGCTGGGTCTGGTGGCGGGCCTCAATGCCGGCGCGATCCACGTATCGATGAGCACGATCGGCGTCGCAGCGGCCGATGAATTTCAGGCAATGCACGCGTCTCGCGATCAACATTTCGTCAGCGCGCCGGTGTTCGGCCGGCCCGACGCGGCGGTGTCGGCGAAGTTATTCGTTGCAGCCGCGGGTGATCCGGCCGATTTGCTGCGCATCCGCGAACCCTTGGCCAATATCAGTCAACGCGTGTTCCACGTCGGCGAGAAACCGTCGAGCGCCAATTTGCTGAAATTGTGCGGCAACTTCATGATTCTTGCGGCGATCGAATCCCTGGGCGAAGCGATGGCGCTCGCCGAAAACGGCGGAATCGCGAAGCGCCAGCTCCTCGAGGTATTGACCGCGACGCTGTTCGACGCGCCGGTCTATCGCAATTACGGCGCGATTTTGATCGAGGAGCGCTTTCGGCCGGCCGGCTTTGCCGCGTCTTTGGGACTGAAAGATATGCGCCTGGTCGCCGCGGCAGCCGACGCCGCGCGCGTGTCAATGCCGGTGTTGAGCGTATTGGAGCAGCATTTACGAGAGACGATCGCGCGCGAGGGTGCCGGCATCGATTGGTCGGCTATCGCCAAGACGATCGCGCCCAAGAGCGGCGTCTGAGCAGCGGCGCGCGGCGCGCGACGACCCGGTGGGCGCTAGGCATCTTCAGCAAATCACTGATACCATTATTAGGGGTTTCCACTACACGGTGGCCTGCCCGCCGAGGCCGGACGGTGCACTTGCGGCACCCTGCCGGCCGTCGAGCAGCGTGACTGCCGGGGCGATGTTTCAAGTCCGCATTGAATATCGTAAATTGGAATCATGAAGCGATTCGATGCCGGACGCTTCGTCGATAAACAAATAGACGAACGACGATGTCGTTAACAGGGAGTTCATCATGTCGAGATCACTAGTTATCGTGTTCGCGGCCTTCGTGGCGGTCACAGCGTATGCCGCCGGCATGGGGATAAAGCCGGGCCTGTGGGAGGTCAAGATCGTCAAGCAAATCGTCGACGGCCGTGACCAGACCGCACAAATGGCCGGCGCCGCCGACAAAATGCAGCAAGCGATGGCGAACATGCCCGCCGCACAGCGTGAACAAATGGAAGCGGCGATGAAACAGCACGGAATGGGGCAAGGCAGCGACGGCGGGTTCCGGATTTGCATCACCCCGGAGATGGCGAAACGGGACAAGCCGGTCCTGGATAAGGAAGGACGCTGCCAGCCTGCAACCGTCACTCACAACGGCAATCAAATGAGCTTTGAGTACAGCTGCGCATTCAACGGCTCGACCATGAGCGGAAAGGGAATTTCAACCATATCCGGAGACACGGTTACGACTCACGTCGATGCGACCCGCACGGATTCAAAAGGCGCATCGCACACCATGCAAAACGACACTCAAATGACATTCGTCAGCGCCGATTGCGGCGATCTGCAGCCGGCCGGGGCCGCCAAGTAAGGCCGCCGCAATAGGCCATCGACAGACCGATCGGCGGCAGAGCGGCCGTTTGCGCGGCCGCTCTGCTCGCTAACAGCGAAACGTCAAGCTCTAAGGGGCCGCTCTCGCCGACTCAATGGCCAGGTGCACTTCGCGCTCGGCATCGTGTAGCAGCGCTTCCGCCTTGGCCCCATGTCCAGCCATGTCGTAATGGTTCGCGGCGCGCGCCCGTTCCATTTCATGAATTGCCTCGACAACATGGTCATGGACCTTTTCGAGGTCATGCCAATCGTGGACTCGGTCGGCGACGGCGGCGCCAGCCGCGAACATGGCGATTGAAACGACCAATAACGATACTTTTTTCATGATACCCCCTCAAATAACGTTGATAGGCTGGCGCATTGATGCCGCCGCTATGGCTTCCTCGAGCCGACGCCGATTCTAGCGCGGCGTCGACGGATTGGGCCACGCCAAGTTCACGCATGATGCGAACGCCCTCATCACGCACGACCCGAACCTTTGACGCAGCCGGCCATTAACGGCCGATGAAACCATCGAGCCGTGCCTTTCGGGCGCATCTCATCGTCAATCTCTGGCTAGCCGTACGGTCAGCAATTCAACACCCGTGTGTTCTCCAAACAAATCGGTAAAACCACAACAGCGCGATTGCACAACCTAGTACGAGCGAGGGCATAACCCGCCGAGTGCGAATGGATCGCACGGCTCCGGTCGCGAAGAAGACAACAACCAACGCCCCTGTTGCTGGGGCGTATACGTCAGTGGCGTCATCCATGGATGCGGGAAGATCACAAATGTTGACCTTCCCGCCATCTTGCACCTCGCCAATCATGAATTCGTACGGAGATCCGGAAAGCAAGATGATGAGCGCCGCCGCGGCAATCGCGCAAAGTGGTGCGATGGCAAGAGATAAAAATCGTCTTATTGACATGCTACCATTTTAAGATTTTCTCAACTTCATCTCGATGCCGTAGCATGGCCCGGCCATAGGATGTGTATACGCGATCCGCTTGGCCTGGAGAGTCATTCAAGGATTGGATGAATTCACTTAAGGGGCGCGCTGTACCGCGATTGTAGCGTGATCCAGCGACCACGAATTGTTCATCGGTTAAATACATGGTATCGATGTTTGGATAATCAAATATAATCAGTTTGTACAACAATTTTGCAACGACTTCGATGTTGAATACGTCAGTTTCGAGACAAGTGGTTAGCTCATCTTGTTGCTGATGATCCAGCTTCATACTCTCAAGTCCGATAGCAGATAGGGCGACCCGCAACTGAATCTTAATAGCGCCTTCAGACGTCTGCATTGGGGATCTCTGAAAAGGCAGATGTTGGCGAACTGGCAAAACCACGTTGCGCTTGATCGACGGTGGGTCGCCGCCGACTTCGTTAAAAACTACGCACCCCAATAATTCGCTAGGGATATAGTTGTATCCGGCTGAGGAAACAATTCGAACACGGTTATAGGTAATCCAGGCCCTTTTATACCCAAATAGTTGTTCTTGACCACCGTGGCTGTGAAGAAACCGCCAATTCGGCGTCAACTTCCACGCCAGCGCATTCAATATGCTCCACTTCGGACTATTGTCCGAATCGGTCGAACAGAATTCGTTTTGACCGCCCATTGAATTCCGATCCATTGGAATTAATAGAGTTTTGTTGTCTGATCCATCGGGGGGCGGGGGATTAAGCGCAGACAACCGCGCCCTGCGACCCGCCTCCCAATCGGCCTATAACCTAAGCTAACCCTGTTCGCGGTGCAAACCTAACGGAGGCCGCTAATGCGTGACTCTCGCTGCCTATTGGTGAGATCTCTGGCAATACAACCACCAATTGGCAGCCGTACATACACACCAAAGGATAGCTCCCCCAGCAAATATTGGTCGGGGCGACAAGATTCGAACTTGCGACCCCTTGCACCCCATGCAAGTGCGCTACCAGGCTGCGCCACGCCCCGACCGAGGGTGCGAATGATAGCCCAAATGGGCTTTGGGTTCTTGGCTGCTGCAACGCTTCAGCGGCGCAGGATCTTGATGAGTTCTTCGAGTTCCAGGCGCATCTGGTGAATGAGCTGCTGGCTCTGGTTCAGGTCGACCTGGGCGTCGTCGCCCTCGAGCCGATTGCGCGCACCGCCGATCGTAAAGCCCTGTTCGTACAGAAGACTGCGAATCTGACGAATGATCAGCACGTCCTGGCGCTGGTAGTAGCGGCGATTGCCGCGCCTCTTGACGGGCTTTAACTGCGGAAATTCCTGTTCCCAATAGCGCAGCACGTGCGGCTTGACCCCGCATAAATCGCTGACTTCGCCAATCGTAAAGTAGCGTTTGCCCGGAATCGGCGGCAGGTCGGCGTTATTGCTTGGTTCCAGCATAAGCCTCTACCCGTGCCTTGAGCTTCTGGCCCGGACGAAACGTGACGACGCGGCGCGCGCTGATTGGAATTTCCTCGCCCGTTTTCGGGTTTCGGCCCGGGCGGCGATTTTTGTCGCGCAAATCGAAATTGCCGAATCCGGACAATTTGACTTGTTCGCCGGAGGACAATGCCGCCCGAATCTCCTCGAAAAAGAGGTCGACGAGCTCTCGCGCCTCTCGCTTGTTCAGGCCCAATTGTTCAAATAGGGCCTCGGCCATCTCTGCCTTGGTCAGGGCTGCCATGCTTATGCGTCTCTTATTGTGGCGCTCAATTCATCCCTAAGCCGCGTAACCACCCGGGTCATCACGGCATCTGCGTCAACGTCGGTAAGAGTGCGGGAAGATTCCTGTAAAATCAAGCCTAAAGCGACGCTTTTTCGTCCTAAATCTATGCTGGAACCGCGGTAAATATCAAAAACGCGCAATTCGCTCAAAAGGCCCGCAGCCGCCACATTAACATTTTCCGTCAATACTGCGAGAGGTATGCTTTCATCGATGACGACCGCGAGATCGCGGCGCACGCTTGGATACTTGGAAATTCCTTTATATTTTATAATTTTAGAAGAGAAAGCTGATTCTATTTCTAATTCGAATAGCAGGGGCGCGGTCGTCAAGCTCAGAGCCTTGACCGATTGCGGGTGCAATTCACCGAGCCAGCCTACTGCCACGGTGCCCAGCAAAATCCGCGCGCTGCGACCAGGCCGCAAGCATGCCGCTTCCGCAGCCTCGAAGCGCAGCGCATGCGCGTCACTTGCAAGTGCCAACACGCTCTCGAGGTCCGCTTTGACGTCATGAAAGTCGACCGCGGCGTGGGCAATGCCCCACTGCTCCTGAACGCGTGCGCCGGTGACGACGCCCGCGAGCGTCTCGATCTCGTGCAACACCGAGCCGCGCAATTCGAACTTCTTGCCGATCTCGAACAGCCGAACGCGAGTTTGCTGCCGGCGTAAATTCTCGCGACAGGCGTGCAGCAGGCCGGGCCATAGCGATACACGCATTTCGCTCAATTCGGCCGAGATCGGGTTGGCGATCGCGAGTGCCGCCGTCGTGGGAAACAATTGCCGCTGCACGAGCGGATCGACAAAGCTATAGGTAATGGCTTCTCGATAGCCGCGGTCGATGAGGCCGGCGATGAGGCGCTCGTTGGGTACCCGCAATTCGCTCGCGCTGCCGGGCAGCTGCGGTGTGATCGCGGGCATCTCGGCGATGCTGTCGAAGCCGCGCAACCGTGCGACTTCCTCGATGAGATCCTCCTCGATACGCAGATCGAATCGGTGCCCCGGCGCGCCCACGCGCCAGCCGTCCGCAGTCGCCTCGACGCGCTCGCTGATGGCCCCGAGAAGCGCCAGCACCTCCGCGTCGGGCACGCTCACACCGAGCAGGCGCGTGAGGCGGTTGCGGCGCAAATGCACGACTGCCGGCGCCGTGGCGCCCGTGTCGGGGGAATCGACGGCGCCGAGTACGCCGCGCGCGACTTGCACCGGTCCTGGTTCGCCCCCGACGATCTCGAGCAGCAGCGTGGTCGCGCGCTCGATCGCAAGCGGCGGCAAGCCCGGATCGACACCGCGCTCGAAACGCTGCGCGGCATCCGTGAACAAGCCTAAGCGCCGCGCGCGACCGGCAATCGCGGCCGGCGCAAAGTGCGCAGCCTCGAGGAACACATCCGTGGTCGTATCGGAGATCGCGGTGGCCCGGCCTCCCATGATGCCCGCGAGGCCGATCGCGCCGCCCGCATCGGCGATCACCAAGAATTCAGGATCGAGCGCGTACTCCTTGTCGTCGAGCAAGGTCAGTCGCTCAGCCTGAGCGGCCCAACGCGCGCTCACGGTGCCATTCAAGCGCGCAAGATCGTAGGCATGCATCGGCTGCCCGAGTTCGGCCATCACGTAATTGGTGACATCGACGACCGGCGAAATGCTGTTGACGCCGATGCGTCGCAAACGCTCGCGCAGCCACATCGGTGACTGTGCCTGCTGCCGGATGCCGCGAATGATGCGTGCCGCGAAAATGGGGCAAGCCCGCGGCGCGTCGATCCGCACCGCCCGGCTCGCATCGGAACGGGCGGCCACCGGCGCGACACGGTAACTCAGGTAGCGCCGTTCGCGCGCAGCGACGTAGTCGCGCGCGATGCCGAAAGTGCTCATGCAATCGCCGCGATTCGGCGTCGCCTTGACATCGAGAACGGTGTCGTCGAGATCGAGCGCCGCCCGCAGATCGCCGCCCACGGAAAGATCCTGCGCAAGTTCCATGATGCCGTCGTGCTCGCTACCTAAGCCCAATTCCCGCGCCGAACACAGCATGCCCTGCGATTCCAGGCCGCGCAGTTTTGCGCGTTTGATCTTCACGCCTCCCGGCAGCTCGGCTCCCTGCGTCGCGACCGCGACCTTGAGTCCGGCGCGCACGTTCGCGGCGCCGCAGATGATTTGCAGACGGTCCCGGCCGTCGGTCGTGACCTCGCATACCGAGAGTTTTTCCGCGTCGGGGTGGCGCGCGGTCGCGAGCACTTCGCCGACGACGACATTCGTGAACGGCGGCGCCACCGGCGTGATCGCCTCGACCTCGAGGCCGGCCAGTGTCAGCTGCTCGGCCAGCACCGCGGGCGCAACGTCGAGCGCAATGAATTCCTGCAGCCAGCGATAGGTGGTCTTCACGGGAATTGCTTCAAGAATTGCAGGTCGTTTTCAAAAAATAACCGCAAATCGTCGACGCCGTAGCGCAGCATTGCAAGCCGTTCGATGCCCATGCCGAACGCATAGCCCTGCCACTGCTGGCTATCGATGCCGGCCGCCGCGAGCACGTTCGGGTGAATCATTCCACAGCCGAGCACCTCGAGCCAGCCGGTTTGCTTGCAGATGCGGCAGCCGGCACCCTGGCAGAACACGCACTCGATGTCGACCTCGGCGGAAGGCTCGGTGAATGGAAAATAAGAAGGCCGCAGCCGCATGCCGAGCGGCCGCTCGAAGAACTGTTCGACGAAGCCGTGCAGCATCGCCTTGAGATTGGCGAAACTGACGCTCTCGCCAACGACCAAGCCCTCGACCTGGTGGAACATTGGCGTATGCGTCATGTCCGAATCGCAACGATAGACGCGGCCCGGCGCAATGAGCGACAAGGGCGGCTTCTGAGTCCGCATCTCGCGAATCTGTACCGGCGAGGTGTGGGTACGCAGCAACCTGCCGTCCGGGAAGTAAAAAGTGTCGTGCATCGCCCTTGCGGGGTGATTCGCGGGAATATTCAGTGCTTCGAAATTATGAAAATCGTCCTCGACCTCGGGACCGGTCGCGACTTGAAAGCCGGCCTGCCTGAAGATTTGCTCGATCCTGAGCCGCGTGCGCGTCACCGGATGCATGCTGCCGCGCTCCTGCCCCCGTCCCGGCAGCGTCACGTCGATCGCTCCGGAGGCGAGCTCGCGCGCCTGCGCGGCCGCATCGAGCTCGGCGTGGCGCGCCTCGATCGCGGCCTGGATGCTCGCCTTCGCATCGTTGATGCGCTGACCCGCCGCCGGGCGTTCGCCCGCCGGCAGTGCCCCCAAGCCCTTGAGCTGCTCGGTCAGCAGGCCTTTCTTGCCGAGCAGGCGCACGCGCACCTCGTCCAATTGGGCGAGATCGGCAGACGCACCTACGTCGGCAAGGAACTGCTCGATGAGTGCCGAAAGCGATGCTGCGGTGGCCATTGCTATGTGCGGCGGGATTGGCGGGATCCGGCACTCAAGGGACCGGACCGCGCCCGCGCCGAGCTGGACTCACGCCGGCAGGCTGGCTTTGGCTTTTTCCGCGATCGCCGCAAATGCCGGCAAATCATGTACCGCCAGATCGGCCAGGACCTTACGGTCGATCGCAAGCCCGGCCTTGTTCAGGCCGTCGATGAGCCGGCTGTAGCTCAAGCCGCTCAGACGCGCAGCCGCGTTGATGCGCGTGATCCACAGTGCGCGGAACTCGCGCTTCTTTTCGCGCCTTCCGCGATAAGCGTACTGGCCTGCCTTGATGACCGCCTGCTTGGCCGTCCGAAAGACTTTGCGACGAGCGTTGAAATAGCCCTTCGCCTTCTTGAGAATCTTCTTGTGACGTCGACCGGCGACGACACCTCGTTTTACACGTGCCATATTCTAAATACTCCTCGGTTCAAGCGTACGGCAATAGCTGTTTGACGCGATTCACATCGGTCTCGTTCACCTGCATCTCGCGACGCAGTTGACGCTTACGCTTGCTGGGTTTCTTCGTCAGAATATGACGACGGTGCGACTGACCGCGTTTGAAGCCGTTCGCTGTTTTGCGAAAACGCTTCGACGCAGCCCGCTTGGTTTTCATCTTGGGCATGATCGACTCCTAATTTTTAGCCCTAATCACAAGCGCCGGACGCGGCTCTCGCCGCGTCATGTAAGCGCCGCTATAGGCGGGGTGACAGATTTTTAAGGTCTGCCGCTCACTTCTTTTTGGGCCCGAACACCATGATCATCTGCTTGCCTTCCATCAGCGGATTCTGCTCGACCACCGAGTACGGGGCGAGATCCTCAGATATCCGCGTCAAGAGCTTGCGGCCGATGTCTTGATGCACGAGCTCACGGCCACGGTAACGCAAGGTCACCTTAGCCTTATCACCCTCGGTCAGGAAGCGAACGATGCTACGCAGTTTGACCTGGTAGTCCGCCTCTTCCGTACCGGGACGAAATTTAATTTCCTTAACCTGAATCTGCTTCTGCTTGCGCTTCGCCGCGTGCGCCTTCTTGTTTTGTTCGAACAAGAATTTTCCGAAATCCATGACCCTGACGACCGGCGGCTCCGCCATCGGCGAGACTTCGACCAGGTCCAGGGCTTGCGAGGTTGCCATTTGCAGCGCTTCCGCGCGCGTCATGACTCCTGCTTGACTTCCATCCGCTGCGATCACACGCACCGATGGTGCGGAGATCTCCTCATTGCGCCTTACGCGCTTCGACGTTGCGATACACGATCCTCCAAAACAAGACGGCCGCGACTCGCTACTTCGTCGGAAAGCAAGGATGCGAGCTCGGCGAGCCCAACAGGACCTAGATCTTTGCCACTGCGCGTGCGAACGGCCAGGGTGTGCGCCTCTGATTCCCGGTCACCGGCGACCAGGAGGTAAGGTACACGGTTAATTGTATGCTCGCGGATTTTAAAGCCTACTTTCTCATTCCTCAAGTCCGTTTCGACTCGAAGCCCCTGATTTTTCAGGTTTTCCGCAATTTCTGTGCAGTATTTCGCCTGTCTGTCGGTAATTCCCAGGATTACCGCCTGAACGGGCGACAGCCAGGTCGGCAGTTTGCCCGCATGGTGCTCGAGCAAAATCCCGATAAACCGCTCGAGCGAGCCGAACATGGCCCGGTGCAGCATCACGGGCGTGTGCTTTTGACTATCGACGCCGATGTAGGTGGCGCCGAGCCTCGCCGGGAGATTCGGATCGACTTGCAGCGTACCGCATTGCCAATCCCGGCCGATCGCATCGCGAAGCACGAATTCGAGCTTCGGTCCGTAGAACGCGCCCTCGCCCGCATTGAGCGTCGTCTCGATGCCGGCCGCCGCCGCTGCCTCCCGCAGCGCCGCTTCGTAAATGTCCCAACTCTCATCCGACCCGACGCGCTTCAACGGCCGGTCGGAAAATTTGATGCGCACGTCATCGAAGCCGAAATCGCGGTAAATGCTCAAGATCAACTCGGCCACTTTGACCGCTTCGGCGGTAAGCTGCTCGGTCGTGCAAAAGATGTGCGCATCGTCCTGCGTGAATGCGCGCACCCGCATGAGGCCGTGCAGCGCACCGGACGGCTCGTAGCGGTGCACCTTGCCGAATTCGGCGAAACGCAGAGGCAGCTCGCGATAGCTGCGCAAACCCTGTTTGAACAGTTGGATATGTCCGGGACAGTTCATCGGCTTGATCGCGAATGTGCGCTCATCCGGCGTCTTGGTCATGAACATGTTTTCGCCGAAATTCGCGATATGGCCGGATTGCACCCACAGCTCCCGATCCATGATCTCCGGCGTGTTGACTTCCAAGTAGCCCGCCTGGTTCTGGCGTTCGCGCATATAGGAGATCAAATCCTGAAACAGCGTCCAGCCCTTCGGGTGCCAGAACACCGCTCCCGGCGCTTCTTCTTGCAAATGGAATAAATCCAGCTCTTTGCCGATGCGTCGATGATCGCGCTTTTCCGCCTCATCCAATCGCGTGAGGTATTCCTTGAGCTGCTTCTCGTTGGCCCATGCCGTACCGTAGATCCGCTGCAACATTTCGTTGCGCGAGTCGCCGCGCCAGTAGGCCCCCGCGACTTTCATGAGCTTGAAGGCTTTGAGCTTGCCCGTGCTCGGAACATGCGGACCGCGGCACAGATCTTCCCAATCGCCCTGGCCGTAGAGAGTGATCGATTCGCCGGCCGGAATGGCGCCGATTATTTCGGCCTTGTAGTGCTCGCCCATGTTGTTGAAGTGCTCGACCGCGATATCGCGCGGCAATACACGCCGATGCACCGGCAAGTCCTTGGCCGCGATTTCGGCCATGCGCTGCTCGATCGCGACCAAATCGTCGGTCGAGAACGGTCGCTTATAGGCAAAATCGTAAAAGAAACCGTCTTCAATGACAGGACCAATGGTGACCTGGGCCTCCGGAAATAGCTCCTGTACGGCATTCGCGAGCAAATGAGCCGTCGAATGGCGAATGATCTCGATGCCTTCCGGATCCTTGTCCGTCACGATGCTCAACTTGGCGTCATGGTCCACGACATGGGAGGTATCGACGAGCACCCCGTCGAGGCGACCGCCGAGCGCCGCCTTGGCAAGACCGGGACCGATGCTGGCGGCAATTTCCGCGACCGAGATTGCCCGATCGAACTGCTTTTGGCTCCCGTCGGGAAGAGTAATTACCGGCATAGATTAAGAATCATACCAAAAGGGGCGCCATCCCTACCCTTAGGGTTAGGGCGCCCCAAAGTGAGGATGGTGCGCGCTAGTGGGATCGAACCACTGACCACCACCATGTCAAGGTGATGCTCTACCGCTGAGCTAAGCGCGCTCGCAAGGGCGCGAAAGATACCGGATTCGCGTGCGCCGATAAAGAGCCAGTGGCTCCGAAGCGCAATAATATTCCTATTCCCGCCGTGCCGGCGGCCGTTCCGCGACAAACCGGAAGCGCGCCTCGCCAATCGTCAACACATCCCCGTCATGCAGAAGCTGACGGCTGACTTTGACGCCGTTGACGAGCGTCCCATTGGTGCTCATGCAGTCCTCGATGATCGCACCGCCGGGCGCGGTCAGAATTACGGCATGCCGCCGGCTCACGCTGGACGAATCAATATGCAACTCGAGGCTCGGCATCCGGCCGATCTGAGTGCGCCGGTGGAGCACATAGGTCGCCTCAGCGCCACCGTCGATGCGGATCAACTTCGCCGCCGCGCCCTCTTGCGGAAACACCGAGATGTTGGACTTCGCTAGGGCCGCGGCCGGCGCCTCAGGCACTAGCGTTGCTCCGACATCGGGCGGCGGCTCGGATAAGGGCACCGCACCGGACAATGGGGGCGCACCCGACAATAGCGTCGCATCCGACGATGGCGTCGCATCCGACGATGGCGGCGCGCTCGACGACGGCGGCGCGCTCGACGACGGCGGCGCACCCAACGACGGCGGCGTCTGCACCGATGCAGGTGCCGCGGCCGACGAGGCCGATAGCGGCGAAGCTGGCGACGCGCTCTCCGGCGCGACGCCGAGCCGCTCGATCGAGTTCTGCAGGCGGCCCAGCACCGTCGCGTTGTTGCTCTCGCTGCGCTCCAAGCGGCGGATCATGAATTCGCGTTCATCGAGTGCGCCGCGGGTCCTTTCGATCGCCGACTTCAACTCGTGGTTCTCTTCCTCGAGCTGCGCCAAGCGCGCTTCGCGTTTTTCGAGTTCCTCGCTCCAACGCTTCTGCTCCGCCCGGCGGATCATGTCCGCCTCGAGCTCCGGAGTCTGCTTGCGGGCCACCTGCAAATGCGCAAGCAGCACGGTCATCTCGTCTTGCGTCGTTTCGGCCTCTGCTTGCAGTTCGGCGATCTGCGCCGATTGCTGCGCGATTTTGGCCTGTGCCACCGCCAATGCCTGGGAGAGTGCCAACAGCTCGTCGGCCACCGCCGCTGCAGCGACCGCGTCGCGATCCGTCGGGCCAGGCGCCGGTTCGGGTGCCGATTCGGGTGCCGATTCGACGCGCTCGGCTTCGGGGCCGCGCGCGGGCTCGGCAGACGCGCCGGCCGCCGCCGTGCTCTGCGCGGCGCCGAGCTCGGCGATCTTTTTCTTGAGTTCGTCCCGCTGACCCTCTAGCGCTTGCACCGCGGCTTGCAACGCTAAGCCCGTGGCATCCTTTTCCTGCCACTGGCTGTGCCGATAGGCACGACGCCATTCGCGCGTTTGCAGCTCTTCTTGGAACGCGGCCGATTGCGCCTTGGCTAGGCTCAGCTCGCGATGCGCGGCGTCCGCTTCAGCCGCACCGCGGCGCAGCTGTGCCCTGAGCGCCGCGATATTCCTGCTGCCGGCATCGATTTCAGCTTCGAGCTGTGCGGCTCTCGCCCGAGCCGCCTGCAAATCCAAGCCGGTCTGCTCGGTCGCCATCGATCTTGCTTCGAGTTCGGGAACAAGGCGCGCATGTTCGCGCTGCAGCGCGGACAGTTGCGAATCGCGCTCGGCGAGGGAATTGACGACCTGCACGATCGTGGCATCGCGAATCGCGAGCGCATCGCGCAGAGCGCGCGCTTCGTCGTTGAGCCGCACGGATTCCCGCGCAGCATCCTCTATACGCGCATACCCGAGCTCCACAATCGTGGTTTTCTCGAATAGCGCCCGCTCGATCTCGCGGGCGCGATCGCGCTCGCTCTCCAGGGCACTACGCAAGGCCGCGAGCTCGGCTCCAATCAGGTCGGCGCGCGATATGGCCGCCGCCTCGGCCTCGTGCGCGCGCTCGAGTCTGCGCGCGAAGCCCGCGAGTTCCGCGTCCTGTCGGGCGATGCGCTCCTCGACCGAGCGTACGGTCTCATCGAGCCGCGGCAGATCGAACGCGGCTCCTCTAATCAGCGCTGGCTTCGCAACCGTGGGTACCGCGCGATCGAGGGGCGCGCCATCAGAGTCCAACGTCGGCAACGTGTCGGTTTTCTCGGAGTCTGCTATTTCGGTCTGGCCCGGATCGTTAGCCATAGGCACCTCGCTCAACCGACCAGTTTGTCCGGCACACCGAATGCCGCGTGGCGCAATTTGTGGATTTCGTCGCGCAGTCTTGCAGCCTGTTCGAATTCGAGATTGCGCGCAAGCTTCATCATCTCGGCCTCGAGTTTCTTGATTCGCTTGACGGCCTGCTCCGGCGGCAACTGCGCGTAATTCACGCTCGCCTCCATGGCCTCTCGCTGCTGCACGGAGCGTGCTCCCTCCATCGTATCGCCGACGGCTTTGATAATGCTGCGCGGCGTGATGCCGTGCTGGGTATTGAACTCGATTTGCTTGTTGCGGCGCCGGTCGGTTTCGGCGATCGCCCGATCGATCGATCCCGTGCGCACGTCCGCATACAGAATCGCCTTGCCCTTGATGTTACGCGCGGCACGCCCGATCGTCTGTATCAAAGAGCCCTCGGAGCGCAAAAACCCTTCTTTATCCGCATCGAGTATCGCGACCAGCGATACCTCGGGCATGTCGAGCCCCTCGCGCAGCAGATTGATGCCGACGATGACGTCGAATTTGCCCAAACGCAGGTCGCGAATGATCTCCGAGCGCTCGACCGTTTCGATGTCGGCATGCAAATAGCGCACTCTCACACCGTGTTCGTTGAGGTACTCCGTCAGGTCTTCGGCCATGCGCTTGGTGAGCGTCGTCACGAGCACGCGTTCGTCCTGTGCCGCGCGCAACCTGATTTCTGAGAGCAGATCATCCACCTGGGCGCGCACGGGGCGAATTTCGACGACCGGATCGATGAGGCCCGTGGGCCTCACGACTTGTTCGACCGTCTGCGCGGACATCCGCTTTTCGTAGACGGACGGTGTTGCGGATACGTAGATGGCCTGCGGCGCCATCTTTTCGAATTCCTCGAAACGCAAGGGCCGGTTGTCCAGCGCCGACGGTAATCGAAATCCATATTCGACCAACGTTTCCTTGCGCGAGCGATCGCCTTTGTACATCGCCCCGAGTTGCGGGATCGTTTGGTGGCTCTCGTCGATGACGAGCAAAGCGTTATCAGGCAAATAATCGAACAGGCACGGCGGCGGCTCACCCGGTGCACGGCCCGACAGATAGCGCGAGTAGTTCTCGATGCCGGCGCAATAGCCGACCTCGTTCATCATCTCGAGATCGAACAAGGTGCGCTGCTGCAAGCGTTGAGCTTCGACCAATTTGTCGCCAGCGTGCAGCTCCAACAACCGCGTCCGCAATTCCTCGCGGATTTGATCGACTGCGTGATGAACCCGCTCCTTGGGCGTAACGTAATGCGTCGAAGGGTAAATCGTCAGGCGCGGCACTCGCCGCACGAACTCACCGGTCAGCGGGTCGAAGAAGCTTAAATTCTCGATGGTGTCGTCGAATAATTCGATGCGAACCGCCTCGCGATCCGATTCGGCCGGAAAAACGTCGATGACGTCGCCGCGCACCCGATAGCTGCCCGGCTGCAAATCCAACTCATTGCGGGTGTATTGCATGTCGGCCAGGCGGCGCAGCAACTTGCGCTGGTCTAGCCGGTCGCCGCGCGACATGTGCAGCACCATGCTGAGGTAGGCTTGCGGGTCACCCAGCCCATAAATGGCCGATACGGTCGCCACGATGATCGAATCCGGCCGCTCCAACAGCGCCTTCGTGGCCGATAAACGCATCTGTTCGATGTGTTCGTTGATCGACGCGTCCTTCTCGATGAACGTGTCGGACGCCGGTACGTAGGCCTCCGGCTGGTAATAGTCGTAATACGAAACGAAGTATTCCACCGCATTCTTCGGAAAGAAGACTTTGAATTCCCCGTAGAGCTGCGCCGCCAGCGTCTTGTTGTGAGCGAGCACCAAAGTCGGGCGCTGGACCTGTTGGATGACGTTCGCAATCGTGTAGGTCTTGCCGGAGCCCGTGACCCCGAGCAATGTCTGATGCGCGAGGCCGCTCGTGAGCCCATCGACGAGCTTGTCGATCGCCTGAGGTTGATCGCCCGCGGGCAAATAATCTGCAAACAATTCGAAGCTCATACGAGCATTATCTCACGTAAATTCACCCGTACGACCTAGCGGCCCCAGCCTATTTTTCGTAAACTGCGCCGCCCGGAAAATCTCCAAATAGCCCCCTAAAAGGAAGCTCTGTGACCGTGTCCCTCTCCAAGCGCGTTCAAAAGGTCAAACCCTCTCCCACGCTCGCCGTCACCGCCCGCGCCGCGAAGCTCAAGGCGGAAGGCCATGACATAATCGGCCTCGGCGCCGGCGAGCCCGACTTCGATACACCGGCGCATATCGCCGATGCCGGCGTCGATGCAATTCGAAAGGGCATCACGCGCTATACCGCGGTCGACGGCACTACCGAACTCAAAGACGCAATCATCGCCAAATTCAAGCGCGACAACCGCTTGAGCTATGAGCGCGCGCAGATAATCGTCTCTTCCGGCGCCAAGCAAACTTGCTTCAACGTCTGCGCTGCGCTGCTGGACCCGGGCGACGAGTGCATCATTCCGGCGCCCTACTGGGTGTCCTACCCCGACATGGCGCTGCTCGCGGATGGCATTCCGATCTACGTTTACGCGGGCCCATCGCAGGGCTACAAAATCACGCCCGCGCAACTCGAGGCGGCGATCACGCCGCGCAGCAAAATGATGTTCCTCAACAGCCCGAGCAATCCGACAGGCGCGGCCTACACCAGAGCGGAACTACAGGCCCTGGGCGCTGTGCTGGCCAGGCATCCGCAAATCGTCATCGCGTCCGACGAAATGTACGAGCACATTTATTGGGCAGCGGAACCGTTCACAAGTTTCGTCGAAGCCAATCCGGGCTTGTATGACCGAACCGTGACCATCAACGGCTGCTCGAAAGCCTATGCAATGACCGGCTGGCGCATCGGCTATTGCGGTGCCCCAAAGGAACTCGCGAACGCGATGTCGACGATCCAGGGCCAATCCACGTCCAATGCCTCGAGCATTTCGCAGCGCGCGGCCACCGTAGCCCTCAATGGCGATCAATCCTGCGTCGCCGAGATGAACAAGGCGTTCAAGCAGCGCCACGATGTCGTGGTGGCGGGCCTCAATGCCATTCCCGGCATATCATGCCTGCCTGGTGCGGGCACCTTTTACGCGTTCGCCGACGTTGGCGGCGCGATGCGGGCCTTAGGGCACAAAGATGACAGCACGTTCGCCGAATATTTGCTCGTCGAAGGAGGCGTCGCGGTGGTCCCCGGCTCCGGATTCGGCGCTCCCGGCCACATGCGGATCTCATTTGCATGCAGCCTGAAGACGCTCGAAGAGGCCCTCGTGCGCATCCGGCGCGCGGTTACCGGCGCGGTGGCCAAGCGCGCCTAACCCGTGGCGATGCGATACCGCAATCTCGGTGCCACCGGCCTCAAGATCTCGGAGCTCTGCCTCGGCTGTATGACTTTTGGCATACCCGAGCGTGGAGACCATTCCTGGACGATCGGCGAAGAGCCGAGCCGACGCGTGATTCGCCGAGCCGTAGATTTGGGCATCAATTTCTTCGATACCGCGGATGTCTACTCCGATGGTACCTCCGAGGAGATCCTCGGTCGCGCGCTCAAGGACTTCATGCGCCGCGATGATGCCGTGATCGCCACGAAGGTCTACTTTCCAATGAGTGCGGCACCGAATGACGGCGGCTTGTCGCGCAAGACGATCCTCACCGCGATCGACAGGAGCCTCAGGCGCTTGGGCGTCGACTACGTCGATCTGTATCAAATCCATCGCTGGGATTACACGACGCCGATCGAGGAGACGCTGCAAGCCCTACATGACATCGTGCGAGCCGGCAAGGCTCGCTATATCGGCGCATCTTCGATGTTTGCGTGGCAGTTCAGCAAGGCGCTGCACATCGCCAAGGAACAAGGATGGACGCGGTTCGTCACGATGCAAAATCACTACAATTTGCTCTATCGAGAAGAAGAGCGGGAGATGATGCCGCTATGCGTCGATGCAGGCATAGGCGTGCTGCCCTGGAGTCCGCTCGCGCGCGGGCGTTTGGCCCGCCCATGGGCCGAGGCCACCGCGCGCACCCGGACTGATCATTACGGCAATGCCTTGTATGAACGGACCGAGGCCGCGGATCGGCAGGTTGTCGAGCGCGTCGCCGCGCTGGCCGCGGCCCGCGGCGTACCGATGGCCCAGGTAGCCCTGGCGTGGATCGCGCAGCAGCCCTTCATAACCGCGCCGATCGTCGGCGCATCGAGGCCGCAACATCTCGAGGATGCGCTCGCCGCCTTGTCGTTGAAGCTCGAGCCCGCCGAGGTCGCCGCCCTGGAAGCGCCCTACACCCCCCATCCCGTGGCTGGGCAGGCCTAATCCTTGACTTAGAGAGCCGGCTTCCCGACAATCCGCGCCTCCTGAATATTCCCCGGTAGCTCAGTGGTAGAGCGACGGACTGTTAATCCGTTGGTCGGCGGTTCGAATCCGTCCCGGGGAGCCAAAAACACCGTCAATACAAGCACTTGCGCATAAGGCACTTTTAAGCCGTTTCCATTTCGTGCACACTCAGTGCAGTGACTTACTCTCCGCCACACATGCCGCAGGAGTGACGAAATGGCCTCAATTCAACGCATCGTTTCCCCTCTCACGAAGTCCGTTTCCTACCGTGCGCAGGTAAGAGTTAAAGGGAAGCCCGCACAAAGCGAGACCTTTCCCAATATCAAAGAGGCGAAGGCCTGGGGCGCCTCGATTGAGTCGGCGATCCGCGAGAACCGGAACCACCCTCACCTCGCCGGTGGCAAGAAAACCTTTGCCGAGTTGGTGAAGCTCTACCGCGATGCCGTGGGGGATCTCGATTCCAGCAAGGCAGTGCGTAAGCAGCATCTTGATTGGTGGAGTGAACACTTCGCCGGCCGCACCTTGGCGGAAATTACACCCGCGGTAATTGCTGATGCCCGCGATGCGCTCGCCGCCGAGAAGTTCACGCGCGGCAAGGTGCAGCAAAAGAAAGGCGTAGCGATACAGCCGACCGAGTACGCGCGCAGCGGCAGCACCGTTAATCGATATCTTGCGACCCTCTCCCACATGTTCACGATGGCTGTGAAAGAATGGCGCCTGGTTCCTACGAATCCCGTGCGAGACATCACCAAGAAAAAGGAAGCCCGCGGACGCGTGCGCTTCCTGACAGATGCTGAGCAGAACGCCCTCCTCGAGGCCTGCGCCAAGTCGGATTGGCCGTCCCTGCATACGCTCGTGTTGCTTGCGGTATCTACGGGGGCACGTCGCAGCGAACTAATCAATTTGAAATGGGACGACATCGACCTACGTGTGCGCGAACCCTCGACCGATCCCAAGACCGGCGAGAAGCTACCCGGCATGGGGCGCGCAATCGTGCGCGAGACCAAAAACGGCGAGATGCGATCCCTGCCCTTGGTCGGCAAGACGCTTGAGGCGTTGCGAACTTTGAAGCTTCAGGGCAGTGCAAAAAGTGAGTGGGTGTTCCCTCAGCCCTCCGGATTTCCAGGACCGCACGAAAACTTTGATGGCGTTTGGTACGACGCGCTCACGGCCGCGAAGCTCGAAAATTTTCGCTTTCACGACCTGCGCCATACCGCGGCGTCCTATCTCGCCGCCCAGGGTGCGAGCCTGCTAGAGATCGCTGACGTACTTGGGCACAAGACTATGAGCATGGTCAAACGCTATTCGCACCTTGCGCAGAGCCATAAGGTCAGCGTGATTGAGAAGATGGCCAAGGAACGCGGGCTGTGAAAAAGACCGGCATCAAATTGCCGCTGCACAAGTACGGCATGTTAGATGCCGAGGCACTATTTGCGCTGCCGTTAATCGATCAGCGCCGGTTGCTTTCAGAACTGAACAAGCAACTGGGCCCTTTCGACTACGAGAAGGCGAGCCAGCAAGCTCGGGATTTTCGAAAGCAGATGGATGAGATTCCGCCCGTCGATGTGGCAGCGTCGAAACGAAGACACGCGTTGCAAACTGACTACTTGCGGGAGATCGAGGCGCCACGGGAGGCGCAGCGGATGCTGGCGGCCGAGTTCGTATTGAGGGGCGCCGCTGCGGGGCGGCAAAAGGGCGCCAGAACAAAGAAAGACACGGGCGCCGGCACGGCCGCCAAGATCAGTCATTGGATTCAGAAGATCGGCAAGCCGCTCACCACGCGCGGTCTAGCCGGCGAAATTGCAAAGCGCCTTCAGGTAGATCGCTCGACCGTCTCGAGGCATCTAAAAGCCCTCACGAAATAGCTCGCGCACACCATTCACGGGTTCGGCGGATCGGGGATGTCCCGGATCGCATCCACCTTCCACTGGGTCGATGTGACCCAATTTGCTGGCGCTAGCCTATCCTGCCCTCAACATTTCACGACCCAAAAACGCCAGCACCACGCCGCGCGGACACGCGCACTCAAACAAAAAAGTTCGGCAGCCGAACTTCGCCTGCGCGTTTGCGATGGGTGCGCAAATAACTGTGCACAGCGTAGGATTTGCACAGTTCACTCGATATTGTGGCCTCGTTAACTCTTAGCAGCGCGAGGCCGCATACATGAACACCGTCCCACCGACTAGCGAACTATTCCCGCAAGCCGCGCTTGTTGAGCGTCACCCCACGATCCTATTCAGGGCTCGAGTGCAGTGGGCGCTGCGCAACCGTTTCAAAAACGGACTTGCTGATGCGGGCGCCGTGTTCGAATCCAAGGGTGGCGAAGTGCTTATCCACGAACCAGCATTTTTGCGCTGGTTCCTCGGCCTCTCTGGCCGCTCAAAACCCAGGGCACCGCGGCGCAAGAGACGCCAGTCATGAGCGGACCAAACATTGTCACTATGCCGGCCTCGAATCTCACCGACATCGTTGTGCAGCTTCGCTGCTTAGCCGACTCCGTCGAGACGTCACCGGAAAAGCCCGTGTCTTGTGTCGTCGTTCTGGGTTTTGCTCAAGGAACTACTACCGCGTGCGCATATGGTCACAGAGTCAATCCGTTGGAAGTGCAGGGTTGGCTCTTTCGCGCCGCGCATGAGATAGGTACAAGCATGGGTACCCGTGCGCCGGGCGGTGCGCCAGGTGTGGCGTGAAGCATCGCACCTATCCAGGTGTGCTAGGGAAACGATCCTTTCCCGTTGAGGAATTGGACGTCGATGCAGCTCTCCGTCCTGGCATTGCCGCGGGGACGACGCCAGAGGCGCGCAATCGTGCTGCCATACTCGAACATCAACAAAAGGGGTTGGGCCTACTGCTCGAGCACTTCAAGATATCGAACTCGATCCCGCCCGCTCTGCAATACGCGCTCCTCGCGCTTGCCCTCGCGTATCAACACGTTCCCTATTTCCAACTCCCGGGAAAACGGCGAGGCCCACAGCGAAGTCGAACCCGATTCGCGCTGTTAGAGGTGGATATTGCGATCGAGCGCCGCGCCGGGGCGCCGAGCGAGCGGCAGGCAATCGAGCGATTGTGCAGGACCAAATCACCTTGGAACGCGAACGACGTCGAATCACTGGCGCGGCAGCTCCGCGGCGCGCGCACTTCAGATCCATGGTGTCGAGCCGTGCGCAGTCTGATTCTGAAATTAACGGCAAATAATGTACTGAGTGACAACATGCTCGCCGCAATGCGGAGTGGTTTAAATGATGAATAACTCATCCTCACGGTGCTGGCCTGATATCTGATGGAATGTTTCCGAAGTTTTCAACCATCAAAGGACAAGGCCCCATGGATCATAGCGACGACCCGCTCTTGAGCGCGACGCAGACCGCGGCGTTCTTTGGCATTACGGAAAGAAGTGTTTACAGCTGGCAAAAAGTTGGCTGGTTGCCGCCGCCCGATGTTGTGCTACCGAACGGGCGGAGGTCGTGGCGTCAGAGCACTTTGGTCGCGAGCGTGAAGCCGAGCGCAGCCTAACCCCACATAAACGAACGCCCAGCGTGCCGACCAAAGCTGCGCTAGGCGTTCGAGGAATCAAACGATGCGGAATTTACCACAAAATCTTAAGGACGGCGCCATCCAATACCGCAACCGAGAAATGCGTTATTTCCGGATGCTTGATCGAACCGAGCAGGCGCAGGCAATTCATCGATTGGCCAAATCCGGTTATAGCCCTCCCACAATCGCCGCCGCGACCGCACTTTCCGTTGAGATGGTTCGAAAGATTCTCGGCGAGCAACGAGCGATCGAGAAATCGGCGTGAGCGCAGCCCCGGACCTTGGCGTGGCACTGTACAGCGGCACGCGGGCCGAACGAATTGCTGCGGCGGCCCGGTTGTCGCCCACGCAATACCATGAGGTGCGCGCGCCGCTTGCCGAATCGGAAGGCATGCGCGTGACGACGCTCGACAAGGAGGTGGCGCTGCTGAGGCGTGGAAAAGCGAACAAACCGCGGGCGGTGCCAAACTCACAACAGTATCCCGAGACGGAACCCGTCTTCGGACTATCTGATGATGAATTGGCGCTGAAATTCTCTGAGCGGCACGGCTCGCTAATTCGTTATGTTGCTGCGTGGGATCGGTGGTTACTCTGGGACGGACAGCGCTTCGCCTATGACGAACGCCGGCGCCTGTTCGACATGGTGCGCGAACTTTGCCGCGAGGTACTCGCCGAGCACATGGCCGATCCGGCATTGACGGAGACACAGCGCAAGTCATTGCGAAACCGACTCGGTGCCGCCGCGACAATCTGGTCCGTGAGCAAACTTGTCGGGGCCGATCCGCGTCATGCGGTATCGCCCGACCAGCTCGACGTCGATGCTTGGTCGCTCAACACCCCAGCGGGCGTCATAGACCTTCGCAGCGGAACACGCCGAACCCATGATCCGGCCGAACTTCATACCAAGATTACGGCCGCCGCGCCGGTGGGGGAGTGCCCTTTATTTTTGGCAACGCTCGATCGGGCGCAACCGGACCCAGAAATTCGCGAGTATTTGCAGCGTTTAGCCGGCTATGCGATGACGGGCTCGGCCAGAGAGCACGCCATGACGTTTGCGGTCGGCGGGGGACGCAACCTCAAAGGGACAATCTTTCACGCGATCCGCCGAGCCCTCGGCGATTACGGCCTTGAAGTGAGCAGCGATCTACTTATGGAATCCCATCACGATCGGCACCCAACGGAGTTGGCCGTGCTTCGCGGAGCGCGCCTCGTCGTCATGTCGGAGATCGACACGGGCCGGCGCTGGAACGAATCAAGGTTGAAGCGATTAACCGGCGGTGATCCGATCAGCGCCAGATTTATCGGCAAGGATCTGTTTGAGTTTGAGCCCAGCCATACGCTCGTCGTCATCGGCAACGCCAAGCCCGGACTGCGGCAGGTCGATGAAGCAATGCGTGCACGTCTGCACCTGGTCGAGTTTGGCGTCACGATCCCCGAGAGCGAGCGCGACACGGAGATGCCCGAGAAGCTCAAGGCTGAGTATGGCGGCATTTTGAACTGGATGATCGCGGGCTGCGTCGATTGGCTCGAAATCGGATTGTGTCCCCCGGCGAGTGTTCGATCGGCTACGTCCGACTATCTCGCGGGCGAGGACATGCTTGCGGCATGGCTCAACGAATGCACGACTCCGGGCGGACAGATCACCCTAGCAGCCGCACACCGAAGTTACCGCGAGTGGTGCCAGACCAACGGCGCGATCGTGCTCGGTCGCAACTCCTTCGCTGACCAACTCAATACCCGTGGCCACACCCGTGGACTCGATAGAAACAAGGCCGTCATCTTCGCTGGCCTGACGCTCAATACGGCCACGGACCGGTATTCAGATGACCGCTGAGAGCATTGTGCGGGCTTTGCGGGCTTTTACCCTAGAACCCCGTATAAGCAAAAACATAATCTCCTACGGGGGAACTGGGGAAAACCCCGCAAACCCCGCAGACCGGTTTGGAATCACGCCGAAAGGGTCGGCATCAGGACGCACCACCCCTAATTGGATAGGGGATCGACGCCGCCCGCCCCTCTTTGGCGACGCTGCCGGCGCACTTCCGAATCGTTGCCGATCTGGCCAGAATTTGCGGGCTGCCTGCACTGATACTGCACGGAATACAACATTCCGTATATTATTTTCCGTACAATCAATGGCTTATATCCACGACCAACGGATTCACAATCCGATGGTCAATGACGTTCGAACTATGTCTGAGGTATCGGCATGACCCGCGGCGTATCCGAGACGCTTGGGACTGAGTTGCCCGCCAAGTTCGATGGACTATTCCCCTGGTCCGAGATCGACCGTCGCTCGAGCGTCGCCCGAGAGTTTCAAGCCGATCTAAACGAATTGTGGGCCGCGCTGGGCGGAGTTGATCAGTTATCCGTCCAGAAGCGATGGTTGACCGAACGCGTGGTGTGGCTGCGTCGCAGGGCGTTGCAGTTCGAAGCCGGCGTGATGGCGCAGGCTGCAGCCATCGAGGCCGGCACAGCGCCTCCTCCGTTGCCCATGGACCATGGCGCTTACAGCAATTGCGTCAATGTGATGCTCGGCCTACTTAAGACCCTGGGCATCGATCGACAGGCCAGGAAGGGTCCGTCGTTGCGCGAATACATGGCGGGTGCGAGCGTCACGCCGATTAAGGGGGCATCGCCGTGAGCCGCGCGGCTGCCATTAACGCCAAGTGTCGCGATTGCATCTATGACGACTGTGCGCCCGGAACCTGGCGCGAGCAGGTGGCGCAATGTTCGGCCATCGGATGCGCTCTGTGGCCATATCGCCCGGAACCGTCCGGCGGCCCATTCGCTAACCCGCCGCGCGACCCCGCCACTGTGACCCGGGAATGGCTCGTTAAACCTATTGGTGAGGCCATTTCTGGCCATCCGTTGGAGGTGTCGCCGTGAGCGATAGCGATGCTGCAATGGCCGCCTTGTTTGCCGACATGCTCGCGTTGATCGAGGCTCACAAGCTTAGTCTGTCCGAGGCGGAGCTCGCGCAGTGTCGCGGCTTCGTGGCTTCGACTGCCGCGCTATGCGATGAGGCACGTCGCTACTGCGACCGCCAGAATTTAACAGACGCCGCTGCGCGTGAATACCTGCGTGGGGTCCTGGCGGGGATCATCGAGCGCACGCAGCAAATTCCCATGACGATCAGCATGGGAGGAGCGCTTCATTGAGCACTGACCTTGATCACATGACCCCGGAGGATCTCTACCAGCGTCTCGCCTCGATCGCGGTGGAACTCGAGCGATTGGGCACCTCGGTCTGGCTGCTCGAGCGTGAGCGGGACGAAGTGCGTGGCCAGCTGCGGCGCTTGAATGCTATCCCGACCATCCCGAAGGCGGCTGCATGACCTTTGAGTTTCCCTTGGTCGGCGATCACATCGAGGTATGTCTATCGGGCTACCACGGCCGGCGCTATAGGGCCGAGCGTGTGTTCGAGCACGAAGGCCGGACCTACGTTGTCATTTTCGACCCCTGTCCGATTCCCGACTGCACCGAGCATGATGATTACACGACGGTCAGCGTGTCAGCGGTCCGTCCCTTTGTGAGCGGTTGAGCCATGAAGTTCTATGAATTCCTGACCTCGCCTGACCTCTGCGGCTCCGAATTCACGGGCGCGAGTTGGGCCGTGCATCGTGAGGTCATCGCGAGGCTTTGGGACGGCGATCCGGATTTGATCCCGCCTGAGTATCACAGCGTGGCCCGGCTGCTCTTGGGCTGTGAGCTACCGCAGCCGGGTGCGCCCGGCTGCCAGCTTGCAAGCGTATCTCGCGCGGGGCGAAGCCGGATGAACGCGTTCCCTCAGTTTCGGCGCCGTGACAGGAAAAATCTGGGCGGTCTATTGAAGCCAGCTGTCCGGAGGCCCTGGCCTGTCATGGCGCCGTTCATGGTTGGGCCCCGGCCGCTGTCGATTCTGGCCGCACGTCACTCCTACGCCGGCAGTGTTGCGGCGGCCCGGGAGCCCTTTCGAGTGACGGCCGAATGAGCATGCAGGCTGAAGCACTCGGCAAGACGATCATGCGCTCGGTGGCGGACCTTTTCGCGCAGCACTTTACGCCTGCCGAATCCTGGTCGGTCTGGCTGACTGTGGTGCTGCCGGTGCTTTACGGATTGCCGATCGATGCGCAGTTGCTGCCAATCTTCCAGCGCGCCACAGGACGCACGGAACTCTTTCAGGGGCCGGTCAGCGAAGCGTGGTTCCTGTGTGGCAGGCGATCGGGCAAGAGCCGTTTCCTCGCCCTAATAGCGGTTGTGCTGGCGCTCTTTCGCGATTACCGCGCCTACATCGCACCCGGAGAACGGCCTCTAGTGATGGTGCTCGCGGTCGATAAGGATCAAGCGCAAACGATTTTCAACTATGCGAAGGCGCTCATTCAGCAAACGCCAATGCTTGCCGCCACGATCGAGCGGGAGACCAGCGACGAAATAGACTTGACCAACGGCGTGACGATCGGGGTACACACGTCGAGCTACAAGTCGGTTCGGGGCCGCACCCTCGCAGCTTGCTGCGCAGACGAGGTCGGGTTCTGGCGCTCCGATGACTCGCGCAATCCCGCCGAGGCGATCTTGAGGGCATTGCGCCCGGCGCTCTCGACCATCCCGCACGCGCCCTTGATCTGTGCCTCATCGACGTATACGCAAGACGGTGCGCTGTTTGACGCCTACACGAAGCATCACGGCAAGGACGCATCGACTGTCATGGTCTGGAAGGCCGACACCGTGACGATGAACCCGAGTTTCCGCAAGGACGTGATCGAGGCGGCCTATGCGGCGGACGCCAAGGACGCGGCCGCAGAGTATGGCGCCGAGTGGCTGACGGATGTCAGGCAATGGCTACCCGATGAATTGATCGATGCCGCGATCCTGGCCGATCGGCGCTCGCTGCCCCGATCGTACGGCCTTGAATACGTGGCGTTCTGCGATCCATCGGGCGGCGTATCCGATGCGATGGTGCTCGCGGTTGCGCACATCGAAGCGGGGCGCATCGTGGTGCTCGATCGCTTAGAGGCGGTGACGCCGCCGTTTAAGCCCGAGGACGTGGTACAGCGCTTCGCGGATATCTTGAGCGGCTATGGCTTGAACGCTGTCACGGGCGATCGCTACGGGGCGCAGTGGGTTTCGACCATGTTCACCCGCTTTGGGATCAGCTACCGGCCGACCGAGCTTGATAAGTCTGCGATCTACGTCGCCGCACAGCCTCTGTTCTCGCAGCGCGTGGTGGAACTACTCGATGTGCCGAAGATGGCCGGCGAGCTTCGAAGGCTCGAGCGCCGTGCGCGCCCTGGCGGCCGAGATCTCGTGGACCATCCGCGCGGCTCTCACGATGACTTGGCGAATGCAGCATGTGGGGCTTTGGTGCTTGCATCGAAACTGCAATGGGTCGGGCGCTCCACGCAGCAGGCGATGCCGTATCGGCAGGACTTGCACCGCAGAGGCACGGATTACTCACCTTGGGATCGCTTTGATAAACCAGCGAGCGCCGACTGATGGATACGGACGAACACACCGATAGCCTTGCGGCGATTCGAGCGCGCATCATCGAGATCGAACGCGAACTATTCGCGCCCGACAACTACACGCGCAGCAACGTCACATCCCCGAACTGCGCCGAATTGGACCGCGTGCGCGCCATTCACTTTGCGGTCTTGGGCCGCGAACGCAGCGAACTCTTGGCTAAGTTGCCGCCGACTGGAATGGCGAGCGGTGAGCGCATCGTGTTTTCCAAAGTGTTGGGCGACATTCGCGACTGGCCCGAGCCTGAAGCAATCGATGATGGATACGACCCGTCCGACCCCTACGCACGATACGAAAGAGAAGCGGGAATATTTCGTGATGAGTAAAACATGACGCCTGAATTTTCAATTGCACTTGATTCACGCGAGGCCGCCGCGGCCGTGCTGATGCAGGCGGCGCATGACTTGACCGCCGCCTTAGTCAAGTTCAACGCAGCTTCCGATAGCGTGTTGCAGGAGATCCCGCGTCTAGCCAAAAAAGTTGGCGAGCAGGTTAAAGCGAAGCACTCAGCACAATGGTCAGACCCTCCGACAACCGAAGTCGAGGCGGCTCAGCGAAAGCATCAAGCGATCGGCGCAGGACATGGCGCTGCCGGTAATCTGGAACAAGCCTTGTGCCAGGCGTTTGGAAATGGCCTAGCTCGCGGCTCTGCGGCCGAGACATTAGGCCTGGAATTCTCGACCGCAGCGGGTGTGTTTTTGCGTGCAGCCGCGGACGTGGCCGCGCAGCGCGCCCCGCTGACGCAACCTGATGGCCAATTCCTCAAGATCATTTCCGTGCAGTGCAATCGCCTGCGCGAACTCACCGAGGAGCTTTCACGATGACGACAGATCATGCAAGACGCGCGGCGGTTATGTACCCCAACAAGGCGGCCCCCGAGCCCGCCCGCCCGGCGCCAGTAACTAGCAGAGCCGCTGCGGGCGCTGTGCTATACCGAGCAGGCACATCCGGAGGTTCGCTCGATACCGCACTGTCGAGTGCGTTTGGCCGACTACGGGCCGGTATCACGGACAATGAGCGCTTAGCCCAAATAGACGATCAACGGCGGCATGTGGGCAAGCTCTTGCGCGAACGCAATGTCGATCCCGCAGACGCGCACAAGATGCTGTCCATTTACACCGAGCACAAAGTGCACAAGCGATCCGACGAGGCTTTGGTCAAGCGTTGGGAGGGTCCTGCGGGATACGCGGAGGTCCGTCGCGAAGCGGGAACCGACGCGGAGGCGAACGCAAGACTTGCAAGCACTGATCGGGTACTCGCGGCGCTCAAGAAAGTCTCGCCGTCCTTCGCAAATGATCTAATCGAATCCGGTGCCCCTCAGCATCCGGATTTCATCAAGGCAGCGGCGAGGGTCGCCGCCATTCCCCCTGTAACCAAATAACCTTTTTTCAATCACTAGCACTAGGAGAAATTCATGTCAGACGGAACCATTAAGCCCTGGAATCCCGAGACCGCACGCACGGGACCGGGGACGCCAGCAGTCAAACATACGTTAGTGCCGCGTGGCCGCGTTGTTCGGCCCTTCACTTATGGCGACGGCCAGGCTGGCGAGGGCACGCCTAGGGGCCGCGAGAACACCAGTGCGAAATCGCAGCACTACACGCACGCGGACGCCGCGGAGCACCGAGAACGGGAACGCTCGCAGCCTTATCCCGGCAAGCGTTAATTTCAAACCACTGAGGAGAATTGTACATGGCAATCATTGGCGCCCCTGAATCATGGGCTCGAAACAAGGTTAGCGATCGCACCACGCTCGAAGAAAGTCCGAGCATGTCGAAGGCCGTTCGCCGCTACGGTAAGGACGGCGCAAGGCTAGATTCGACTTACGGCTCGACTGGCCGCAGCCGCATCGACGACATCGATCGCGATCCGAATCCGCTGCCGGCGAGCGACGCGCCCCGCCACGTCGGCCACATTGGTCCGCCCCGGGTCGAAGTCGTCGGTCACGACCCGTCTGGCTCTGGCAAATGGCTTGCGCCAACACACGACGCCGGGCTCATTGGCAATGCCGTCGAAACGCACCCCCCGCTGAAGCCGCAGGGATTATCGAAAGCAGCGAGCGGCATAGGCAAAGCAAGCAAGGTGCCAGCGGGCAAGAACGAAAGCTATCGCACGCGTATGGATGCCGGGGCACTTGCGGGTGAGTCTGGCGAGCGCAAGGGATACATGGGCCACGGTCGCGGCAAGATCCGTCCGTGATCGATGCGAGGCCCTGGCGCTCGCTCAGCTTCGGTCGGTGGTCGGTGATGGCCGGCCGGAGCTCGCACGGGCGATTGTGGCTTGTCTGCAGCGGTAACTCGATCCTGGTGAGCGCTCATTCGTTGCTTGGCTTGCTGCCGCCTGCGCTTGACTTGATCGCAAGACTTTGATGAGCGAAGCCCACTACGCCGTAATGGCGCGCACAGCGTTGGAGCGCGTCGGGAAATTCACGAGTATTTCGGAATCCCTATGGAATGGACGTCAGGGCTTACGCGAAGCGTGGCGCGACTTCGGCGGCGCAACAGGCAAACTAGGGCCACGCTTGCCCGATGTGAGATACTAAAATGCTTGGCAACGGTATCATCCTGGGGCAGAACGAATGGCGCAGCCGCGCAATCTAAAAAATCCACCGATTGTTGAGGCAATTGTGAATTTGGCCGTGCGGTTCCCAAGTCCTCCGAAGCCTGAAACTTTTGCCGAGTTGGCCAAAGACCTTGGGCCTTCATACCAAGCGCCTGAGAACCGCAACATGTGGCAGATTGTTCTCGGCCAAGCGCCGGCCGCAATCGTGCCCGTTTCGGGACCGCCGGTAGTTAATAGTTACGTATTTAAGTCTGTTGACGGCCTCTCGGTGGTCCAAAGCAAGACCGATGGCTTTGCATTCAGTGCGTTGCCCCCATATAAGGGGTGGCCCGATCTGATTGGTGGCGCGCTACCGCTTTGGGAGAAGTATCGAGACCGATATCTCCCTGATCGCGTTGTTCGCTGTTCCTTGCGCTTTATCAATCGATTGATGCTGCCCGGACCGATCATCGATTTTGATGATTACATCATTGGCGGACCCAAGATTCCGCCGGAACTGCCGCAGTCCCTGTCGGAGTTTTCAGTATCTTATGTCTTACCGCTAAATCCTATCGGCGCGGCCATCGGGCGCGTTCAATTGGCGTTTTCGTCCAACCAGATGGCCGAATCACATACCCCGGTCATTCTGGATCTAGATATTCTCCAGGAGTGTGATATCGATCCCATGGACCTTAGTGAGGTCAAGAAGATCTTTGATAATCTTAGGGCGTTGAAAAATCATGTATTCTTCGGCACATTGACTGAAACGGCAGTAAAGGTATTCGAATGACGCAAGCTTGTTTGATGCATAGACAGAGCTACTCTGATGATTATGCTTCAGAGGGAGTGTCCGACACTGCTACGGAACTGCAACAAAAGCGGCGGGCAGCGTTCGCAGATAACTCTGTGACCATCGGGCACAGATACAGTCTACTCTTTCATCACATAGTTGAAGCGAGAGCCACAGCCGACCGTGACGATTGGGACGGTGAAGGCGCAGCGGCTATTTCGTCATTCGCGGTGGACGCCGCAATCGCCCTATCGACTGCGCTTCCTCAAAATCTTCCAGTGCCGGAAGTTCAGCCGGAGAATACTGGCGAGATTACTTTCGAATGGCGCAAGGACGCTACTCACATTGCCGTGTTGGCCGTTGATGGCCAGTACGTTCGGTGGTCGGCGCTGGCCGGACCTGATGCGCCGCGTTCCGGTGCGCAGCGGTACGAAAAAATGATTCCCGGCGCTGCCTTGGACGTTATCCGGGAAGTACTCCGCTAGTGACCTTACCGGCGATTGTTGATGAACACGAAGAAGTGGCGAGCTTTGTGTTTGAGTCGAACAAATTTAAGGGCAATGATCTCGATTTCCGCCAACTAATGCCGTCCAAGAGATTTGGCAACACGTCCGTTTACCGAACTGTCGGATTGAGCGAAACTGAAACCGCCGATGCAGGTCATGCCATAGCCCTGGAGAGGCCGAAGCCTGGCATTCTCGGTTGGGGCGTGCTAATCGCCAGAGCGATTCGCTTGATATCTCCGTTAAGCATAAACGCCGCCGAGCCGCCGCCGCGACATGCCTTGATTGAGGGCTGGCCAGCCGCAGTACAGGAACAAAGAGCATTGGCCATGAACTTGGCGAGCAAAGCGACAGTCATTAAACGAACTACTGTTCCGGCGACGTAAGGTAGCCCCCACCTATCGAAAACGAAGCGCTGGCTCGACATCGGCAAACTGCCGGAGTCGCGGAAGAACGCTGAGCTGCTCGCGAAGCGGGGCGTGATCGAAATCTGGAACGAAACGAATCAATATAGGCTGAAGCCCCCGCGTTAGAGCGCAACCGTTATTCGGGGAGGAAAGATGCACCCGCGGTCTGATCTAATACCAACGGACTACGATCGTAAGTATCCGGCGCACCTTGGTCGGCTGATTGCGAATTTGTCGGCCCTCGATTTTAATCTACGAGTCGCGCTATATCACATGGACACGCCTCGCGAGCTTCGTCGGAAGCGTGGTTGGCTAATCTCGGAGATGAAAGTTGGGGAAGAAATCGAGAAGAGCTGGATGACAGACGATTGCTATCTAAGCGATCTGATATTGACGTACAACGAGCGTCAAGCCGCGGACGGCCTTCCTCTTATAGATGCAGGCATCAGGGATCTACGAAACGCTATGGCTCACGGGATTATCATTGCCGGTAGTAACGCCTCACCGGCGGCGACCTGTGTCAAATTTGCCAGGCCAAAGAAGGGCAGCTTGGTGACCACGGTCGAAGCGAAATATCAGATGTCCTTTGAATGGATCGCAGAGCAGACCCGCCGCGTGCTCGTTGCGGCCGAGGCAGTAAACAAACGCCTTCACGAACTAGCGAATAATTGAGCGTTCGCGCCAGATAGTCGTGCGGCGCCACGCTGCACCTACCCCGTAGACTGCCGCCAAGCTCAAGAAGCGTAAACGGCGCAGAAAAACCAAGCCCAAGGCAGCCCGATCCGGCGTGACGGCTAGCGATTGACCCTAGGCCCCGCGTACCTCATAAGCTCTCGGCCTGCCCAGACACGTTCCTGCTCCATCTTGCAGTGGGGGCACGTGACGATGAACTTGGTATGGTCGGACTGACGATCCGGATCTGTGACCGTGAACGTCTCATCGGGCACGATGGGTTGCTCGCACTGCTCGTTCTTGCACTTCCACGCCAGATATTCCGTACCCGGCTTCATGAGGCACGCGGACAGGATGTGACTGAACCGCCGGGCGCTTGCCGGCTTTCGTTGCGACTTGCCGCCGCTATGCTTGGATTTATGACCCCTCGTGGCCATGGTTTATGAATCCCCCTTTCAAAAAGACCGTAACGACCAACGGTGTTTCATTACGTTGGTCGGCAAAAACATGCTTCGCACTCAGTGCAAATTCAGTGCAGTGACTAACTCCGCGCTACACTCTTGGACGCTTTTATCCACATTCCGCGTGTGCACTGCGCCGTTAAGAATCAATCACTTACGCAGCATATCTCAGTGCAGCTGAGAGTGGCAAAGTGTAGGGTAGCACTCTGTTAATCCGTTGGTCGGCGGTTCGAATCCGTCCCGGGGAGCCAACCGGCACCGTTCCGTGCGGTCACATAGGTGAATCGGGCTCACTGACCAGCGTGGCCCCAAAGCCCTGCCCCCTACTGGTACCGCTCGCGCAGTTCGTCGACGAGAACGCGGGTGTTCTCGGAGTAATCGATCGGCACGACCACCAAGTGCACACCACCTCCGTTGAAGGCCTCTTCCAGCGTTGGTATGAATTGCCCGATCTCGGCGACCCGTGTCCCCCGTGCACCATACGCCTCGGCGTACCTCACGAAATCCGGATTATTGAAGGTCATGCCGAAATCCGGGAAGTGATCTACGGCTTGCTTCCAGCGGATCATGCCGTAGGCGCCGTCCTCGAGCACTAGAACCACCAGGTTCAATCTTAAGCGAACGGCGGTTTCCATCTCCTGGCTGTTCATCATGAAGCCGCCATCGCCGCAGACGGCCATCACGCGTCGCTCGGGATAGAGCATTGCGGCCGCCATTGCCGAGGGCAGCCCCGCGCCCATGGTGGCGAGTGCGTTATCGAGCAGCAGGGTATTCGCGACGCGCGTGCGGTAATTTCGCGCAAACCAAATCTTGTACATGCCATTGTCGAGCGCGACGATGCCGTCCGAGGGCATGACCCGCCGGATGTCGTGGACCAAGCGCTGCGGCGTGAAGCGGTCTTCCGTTGCCCGAGCTGCAATGCGATTGAGAATGCCCTCGCGCAGAGGCAGCAGCGCGCCGGCGTTCGGTATCCGACCCTCGACTCGATCCGCCAGCAGCCGCAGCGATGGGCCGATGTCGCCGATCACCTCCGTCTGGGGGAAGTAGACCTGTTCTACATTGGCAGGCTGATAGCCGACGTGCACCACTTCGGGGCCGCGAGGACCCATGATAAAGGGGGGTTTCTCGATGGTGTCGTGGCCGATGGTGACGATGAGGTCGGCGCCGTCGATGGCATCGTGCACATAGTCGCGTTCCGACAGTGCAGCGGTGCCCATGTACAGCTCCGTGCCACCCGGCACGGTGCCCTTGCCCATCTGTGTCGTGAAATAGGGAATCCTGGTACGCAGGACAAACTGCGCGAGGTCAGACGTCGAGCGCGGCCGCGACGCCGCTGCGCCCAGCATCAAGAGCGGCCGCTTCGCGGCCATGATTAACTGGGAAGCACGGCCGATTGCCTCCGCTGCTGCCAACGGCAGCTCGACGGGGTGAGGCGGAATCAGTGCGAGGTCCTCGCATTGCTCGGCGGCAATATCCTCGGGGAGTTCGAGGTGCACGGGTCCGGGGCGTTCCTCCTGCGCGACGCGGAAGGCTTCACGCACGAGCGTGGGAATCGTGCTGGCCGAGACGATCTGGCGCGACAGCTTGGTCAACGGCTTCATCGCCGCAACGACATCCACGACTTGAAAGCGCGCCTGCCGCGACGAGAGAATGCCCTTTTGACCGGTTATCATGATCATGGGCATCGCACCCAAAAGAGCATAGGCCGCGCCGGTCGTAAGGTTCAATGCGCCTGGCCCAAGAGTCGTGATGCAGACGCCAGGCTTGCCGGTGAGGCGACCGTAAGTGGCTGCCATGAAGGCGGCAGCTTGTTCATGGCGGGTCAGTACCAGTTCGATCGATGAGCTACGAATCGCCTCGACGACATCGAGATTCTCCTCGCCTGGGATGCCGTAAATTCGGGTGACGCCCTCGTTTTCCAGCGCTGCGACCAGCCAGTCGGATCCTTTGGTCATCAGTTCTCCTTAATTCGTCTCAGCATCGACCCTTGCATCGACCTTAGCACACGAAAAACGCCCCATTGCTGATCTCACTCGGGACCCGAGTCTCGAATTTCATTGATAAATGTCATGGGTTGACCTGTCGATGGGTAATGCATGCGTCACGATTATGCTTAAGATGTGCGGATCGATGACCCAAGGCAAGGTCCGTGAGTATTAATACGCAGTCGGTCCGGCGATGGACCTCGCCATGGGCCGCAGGGTGCCTGCTGTTCCTCGCGTACGTCGCCACTGCCGCCGGCACGGTGCTGGTGATCAAGTACGCGGTGGATCCCTCGGTGCGCATCATGTTGGTCGCCGTGCCATGGCTTGCGGTCGGGGTCGGCGTGGTCGGCGTACTGCTGGGCGGAGCGCGGCTCTGGCCTGCCCTCTTCATCGGCTCCTGGGTGGTTTGGGGCCTCATCGTGGGCGACCAACTCATTCCGGTCGTGGTCGACTCGGCGGCTGAAGCGGGCAGCATCGTGCTCATCGTCCGCTTGCTGTCGATATGGGGATTTAATCGCCGCTTTGATCGCTTTCGCGATCCTCTGGTTCTGCTCGCGGCAGCGACGGTGGGACGAATTCTCGCGACGACGATCGATTGGCTGGGCTCGTTTGCCGCGGCTTGGCTGACACCGGAATCCTTTACGCCGATGTATCGCACGATGATGACCGACGCCGGCGGCACCTTTCCCGCGCTCACGCCGCAACTGTTCTCAGCGAGCGTGCACTGGACCGTGAATTGCGTTGCGGGCATCGTGCTGGTCGTGCCGCTGGCGAGCGCGACGCGAGATGGCCTACGAAAGACGTTTCTGACACGCCCGATGTCCTTGATCGCATTAGCGCTCGCACTGCTGGTATGGGGCATCGCCGCGCTGAGCCTGCCGATGCTGGCGGCCGCGCCATTGCTGGTCTTTGCGCTGATGCTCGTCGCCTGGGCGGCTATCCGTTTCGGTCCGCCGGTGGCGGCTTTCGCCACGTCTATCCTAGCGCTGGTGGCGACGGCCGGCGTAGGTATGGGCTTGGGACCGCTCGCAACCAGCAGCCCGATAGAGAACGTGGCGCTGCAGTGGGGATTCGTCGCATTGCTCGCGCTCACCGGCCTATCGATCACGGCACTGCTCGCGGAACGGGGCGGAGCGCTCGAACGGCTGACCGCCGTCGCCGAGCGCTACCAGCAGTTGTTTAAATCCAACCCCTCGCCGCTGTGGGTCGCGGAGCCGCACGACGGCCGCATCCTGATGGTCAACGACGAGGCGATGCGCCACTACGGTTTCAGCGAACTTCAGTTTCTCGCCATGACGGTTCGGCAGCTCGCGGTGGATACCGGCAGCATCGGCAACCACGCGCCGAGCGCGGGCGCCGATGTTGGCGGGACGCGCTCGCTTCGCCACCGCACCCGGGCCGGTAAAGTCATCGATGTCGAGCTTCTGTCGACTCCGATCGAGCTCGATGGCCACCCCGCGATGCTGTGCTACGCGATGGACGTCACCGAACGTCTCGAGTTGCGTGCACGAATCCTCGCGTCGGTTACGCTCGAGCGCCAACGTCTTGCGCAAGAGCTGCACGACGGGCTCGGGCAGGTCCTGACGGGTCTTAGCCTCGGAGCGGAGGCCGCCGCTGCGCGCGCCTCGCGCGGCAAGGCCGTCGATGGTGCATTTGTCGATTTTCTCGTCGACGCCAGCAAACAAGTCGTCAAGCTCTGCCGCCAGCTGACTCGCGGCGTCTCGCCGCTGCACGACGCCAACGGCGATTTGCTCGAGGCGCTGCGCCGCCTCCCGGAATCGCTGCCGCCGGGCTCTGGTCCGCGCCTCGAGGTCGAGATCGAATCTCAGGGACCAGTGAGCTTGGCGCTCGAGCGCAGCGAACATCTGTATCGCCTCGTACAGGAGGCCGTCACGAACGTGCTGAAGCATGCGAACGCCACACTGCTGCGCCTGCGCATCGGCGTCACACCGCAGATCGTCCGCATCGACGTCGAGGACGACGGCATTGGTATCCCAGACGCGGCGCGCTCCGCCAACGGCCTAGGGATGCGCTCCATGGGAATGCGCGCTGCGGCTGTCGGCGCGTCCATTGAGGTACTCGCAAGGCCCGAAGGCGGCACACTCATCCGCTGCGAGTGCCCGCAGCACGAGCGCATAGAGACGCCCCCTGCGGCACGGGCCGTGCCCGGCGACACCGCGCCGGAACCGCCGGCACCGTCCGTCACGAGAATTACACCAACGCCGTCAATCGGCCCAGCGGCGTTCGTCTATCTCGGGCGATGCCTGCTGCTCGCGATCGCCTGCTTCGTGGGTGTGGCCGCTACGTTCTTCCTCGCCAAACTCATCGATCCCCGTATCGGCGTCAGCAGCACGCGCATGGCAATACCCGCGCTCGCAATCGCATTGAGCGTCGCGGGATTGATTCTTGGCGGCAAGCGTTTGTGGCCGGGCGTGGGCTTAGGAGCGACGGTCGCTGTGACAACGCTGTCACATGAGCCGTGGTTGCTGGCCATCTACTATGGCGCGGAAACGGCGCTCGTGGCGCTGATCATCGTCGAGCTGCTATCGCAATGGCGTTTCAGCCGTGCCTTCGACCATTGGCAGGATCCGCTCTCATTGATCGGAGCGGCGATCATCGGCGGCGGCGTGGTCGGCGCGCTCGATTTCATAGGCCTATTGTCCTACCAATGGCTGCGACCCGGTGAAATGAGGCCGGCGTTGATCGCCCTGATGACGAACGCCGCGGGCGCAACTCCGGTCGTGACCGGAGCCTTACTGTCGGCGAACGCACGTTCGTGCGCCGACTATATCGCCGGCGTCGTGCTGTTCGTGCCGCTGCTGGTCGCAACGCCGTCGATCGCGCACGCGCTGCGTGGTCACCGCGCCGAGGTGGGTTTTTGGTGCCTGGGATTGCTCGGATGGGTGGCCTGCATTTTCGTGCTGAATGAGGTCGACGCACGCTTGCCACTCGTGACAATGGCGCTAATGCTACTCGTCTGGGCCGCAGTGCGATTCGGCGTGGCAATGGCCTCGGCGGCAATCTCCGTGTGCGCCGTCGCCGCCACTTTGAGCTTCGCGCTGCAGCGCGGCGTGCTCGCCACGATCAGCGTCAATGACGGCATCAATACGCTGTGGGGGTTTCTGTTTCTACTCGCCGGCATTGGCATGTCAATTACGGCGCTGCTCGCCGAGCGCAATCGCACGGTGCGCGAGCTCACGGCCACGGCACAGCGCCTGCGCCGCCTGTTTGAGTGCGATCCCCACGCCTTGTGGGTGCAGGACGACGCGACCGGCCGAGTCGTCATGGTCAACGAACAAGCGATTCGTCAATACGGCTACTCCGAAGACGAATGGCTCGCGCTCACGGTTGGCAAGTTGGCGGCGAACCCCGCGAGTCCCGTCACTGCTTCCCTGAATCGCAAGCACGGACTGGTCGAGACGCGCCATCGTCTGAAGAGCGGCGCCCGGATCGACGTTGAGTTGTCCTATGCTCCGATTGACATGAACGGCCGGCCGTCGTTGTTGTGCTTTGCAGTCGATGTGACCGAGCGCAACACGTTGCAACGCGAGTTCCTCGAAGCGACGGATCTAGAACGTCGGCGCCTCGCCAATGAAATGCGTTTGGGTCTCGGCAGCGCACTCGCGGAGATCGAGTTTGCAACCACACGATTCGAACAGACGGCAGGTACTGCCCACGTGGATTCGGCCGCCATCGATCTGCTCGCGCGCGCCAGCCGACGCGCGTTGGAGGTCTGCCGACAGACCGCGCACAACGTGAGTTCAACGGGCTATTGACGGTAAGGGTTCCCTCATCGCAGGTGGCTTGGGCGCCGACTAATCTGATCGTCTGAAGATCATGTAAATGCCGGCAAGGATCGGCAGAGCCATCACAGAGAAGCCGAGCAGCTGCTTCGCGCAAAGCTTGAGCAGCACGAGACCGGTAAATCCGCTGTTGACCGCCGGAGTCGCATCGCCTCGCAAAACCGAGAGCAATCCGTCGACGGCGTCCCCGATAAAAGCAAATGTTAGGCCATATACCGCGTAAAGCGCGACAATCGCCGCCAGCAGATAGAGCCAAGGCCGCCGCAAATCTCCCCAAGCAAAATACGCCGCGCCACCGGCGAGCGCGCACGGCAGCCCCAGAATCGCGGCGAGCTGTAAAATGGTTTCGACCATCAACCCCTATCCAGCGCCACGCCAACGCGTCAGCGTACGCCTGTGATGGGCCGAACTAACCGCCCGGATACATGACGTGGACATAAGTAGCCAAGCGCACATTGTAGTCGAGATACCGTCCAACATAGCCGGGGTCATCGCAAATCGACCGTGGTCACCTCCATGGAGGCGCCAGACATGCCCCGGGCCGATGGCGCCGGGAAAGTGAACGTGCTCCCACGGGTGATCGAGGTGACAGTTCGGATCATTGCAGCCCGTCTCATGACCGACTCACCGATCATTTTCCGCGCGAACATGCGTTGCCGGAGAAAATCAAGATCGCCGCAGATGGGCCGATCGGCGTGTTCACGGTTTTCCATCGCTGCATGACAGGTCCCCGTGATTCTGTTCAACCAGCCGGAGCGTACGCGGCATCGCAATGGCACTCAATTCTTTGGTGCGCTGATCGAACAATCGCCGGCCACGCGTGCCGCCAAAGTCACAAATCCAGCGGCGCATTCTGCGTGTCCGGATGAGACTCGGAAATTTGTCATAAGGCATCTGCGCAGTGCCCCGCCCTCTCACGATCGCCGTACGGGGCCGCTGCGAGCGATAGATCGGCAATTAAGGCGCTGCACTGGCTAAAATCCTCAAAGAACCGAGAAGTTTGCAATAGAATCCCCACGGTTTTGCCTCTATTGTCCTGCAATCGAAGTCTTTGCTCGATGCATTGTTTTCTGAAGAGGTGCCATTCCCGCCATGTTTCTGACCCGCCTTAACGTCTCGGCTCGATTCTTGCTGGTGCTGGCGATCGGATTCACCATTCAGGCCGGTATCTCGATCGTGTCGCTGCTGGACCTCAGAAATTCGCTGATGCAGGACCGCATAAGCGAAGTCAAGCATCTGCTCGAGGCCGGGTACAGCACGGTGGCTATGTATCACGATCAAGCGGTCAAGGGCCTCATGACCGACGCGGACGCGCGTCGCGCGGCAGTGATTGCCTTGCGCAGCATGCGTTACGATGAAAAAAATTACTATTGCATCTGGGACCTGAACGGCACCGGCGTTGCGCATGGAGGCAGGCCCGAGCTCGAGGGAAAGACCTTTTTGAACTCGCCGGATGCGGATAAAAATCCCGTCGTGGCGAGTATGGTGGGCAAGCTGCTCGACGTGGCGAAGAGCGACAAGAAAGAAGGCGCTCTGTCATATTGGATACCGAAGGCCGGCCAAACCGTCCCGCTCGAAAAAGTCGCCTATACGCGCCTGTTCGAACCCTGGGGCTGGTCGATCAGCACCGGTGCCTACATCGACGACATCGAGGCGGCATTCCGATCCAGGGCCCTATCGGCTTTATGGGTGTTCATCGGCCTGATTTCCGTTGCCAGTGCGCTCACGTTCATGATCGGCCGTGATCTGGCACAAGCGATCAATCGATTGTCGGGTCGGGTCGCCAGCGTCGCCAAGGGCGAATTGGAGGGTGAGGTACCCGATGTCGAGCGGGGCGACGAGGTCGGTGCCATGGCTCGCTCGCTGCTGGTATTGCGTGATACCAGCAGAGAAGCGGCTGAGCTCAGACTCGACCAGCTGACCGGGCTGCCCACTCGCAAGTTGCTGATGGATCAACTCAAGCGGGCCAAGACCTTCAGCGCGCGCAGCGCCAACTACAACGGCCTGATGCTCATTGACTTGGACAAGTTCAAGCTGCTCAACGACACGCATGGGCATGACATCGGCGACATGATGCTGCGCGAGGTCGCACGACGCCTGAGCGTCAATTTGCGCGAGGGCGATATCGTGGCGCGCCTCGGCGGCGATGAATTTGTCTTAGTGCTGGTCAATATCGGCCATACCGAGAAAGAAGCCGCCGCCGCCGCGGAAACCGTCGGCAAGAAATTATTGGCCTTGCTCAACCAACCTTATCATCTTGGCAGCGTCACCCACGTCAGCGGGGCCAGCATCGGCATTACCCTGTTCAAGGGAGACGGCACTACCGCCGACGATTTGCTGAAGCAGGCCGATCTTGCAATGTACAAATCCAAGGATTCCGGCCGCAATGTCTGTCGTTTCTTCGACCCGCAAATGGAAACGTCGATGCATGAACGCGCGGCGCTCGAAAAGGAGCTGCGCCATGCCCTCACGGATGAGCAGTTTCAGCTCTACTACCAGCCTCAGGTCGGACCCGAAGGCGAACTGACCGGCGTCGAGGCCTTGGTACGCTGGATCCATCCGCGGCGAGGTTTGGTGTTGCCGAGCGAATTCATACCGATTGCCGAAGACACCGGCTTGATCCTGCCATTGGGCAATTGGATCCTGGATACTGCGTGCAAGCAGCTCGCGGCGTGGGCCACGCGGCCCGAGAAGGCCGATTTGAGGATTGCAGTGAATGTCAGCGCGCGTCAGTTCCAGCAACCCGAATTCGTGGAACAAGTCATCTCGACGCTGCGACGCACCGGCGCCGATCCGAATCGACTGACACTGGAGTTGACGGAAAGCGTGTTGGTCCACAACGTCGAGGACGTCATCGAGAAGATGTCGGCGCTCAAGAGCGAAGGCGTCAATTTCGCGCTCGACGACTTCGGCACCGGTTATTCCTCACTATACTATTTGAAGCGCTTGCCGCTTGATCAGCTGAAGATCGATCGGTCATTCGTGCACGATGTGCTGATCGACTCGGACGACGCGGCAATCGCGAAGACGATCGTGGCCTTGGCCCAGACTCTCGGGCTGAAGGTTATCGCAGAAGGAATTGAAACGGCGGAACAGCGGGTTTTTCTGGCGGTTTCGGGTTGCCATCACTACCAGGGCTACTTCTTCGGTCGCCCGGTGCCGGTCGAAGGTCTCGAGCCCTACATTGCCGATCCAGGCCAAGTCAGTCGCCTCATCGCGGCGACCGCCTGACTCACGTACGCGGCTTTCGCGGCCCAGCATCGCCCTCGCCCGAATCTTTCCTAACGCGCATATGGCCTCACCGGTCGTTATGCGTAGAATCCGGGGATATCCACGTATTCACAGAATGCGTCGCCACGTTAGGCTGGTACGCGAGAATTAGGGGAGCAAAAGGAATTGATGTCGGTACCGCCGCAAGAAGCCATCACGTTATTCGCACCTGCCGCCTCTACGGCATTCGGCACGAGCATCGCCGCGGCGCTTGGTATCTCGCTGAGCCACCATGAAGAGCAAGTATTCACCGGCGGCGAATGCAAGATGCGCCCACTCGAAAGCGTGCGCGGTCGCGCTGTCTATGTCGTTCAATCCTTATTCGGTGATGCTTTCGGCTCGGCGAACGACCGGCTCTGCCAGTTGCTCTTTTTCATCGGCGCGCTTAAGGACGCCGGCGCCACGCGCGTAACCGCTTGCGTGCCTTATCTCGCTTACGCGCGCCAAGACCGGCATACGGAGCCGCGCGACCCGGTTACCACGCGCTACGTTGCTCAGTTATTCGAGGCCATGGGGGTCGAGCGCGTGCTCGCCCTCGAGGTGCATAACCCGGCCGCTTTCGATAACGCTTTCCGCTGCGAGACCATTCATCTCGACGCGGCGGCCGCCTTCGTCCGGCACTTCGCCGCCAATTCTGCAGCCCAAGAATTTGCCGTCGCCTCGCCGGATATTGGCGGCGCCAAGCGAGCGCGGCGCTTCCAGGAGCTCCTACAAGCGACCATTGGCCGCAGCGTCAATTTTGCGCTCATGGACAAAAAACGCAGCCAAGGCATCGTCAGCGGCACCCTGTTTGCCGGTGACGTCGCCGGACGATTCGTCGTCATTCTCGACGATTTGATCAGCTCCGGAACGACCGTGCTGCGCGCGGTGAGCGCTTGCCGCCGCGCCGGTGCCAGTCGGGTCGCCGTCGCCGCAACCCATGCCTCATTTTCGCCGGAGGCACAGCGACTTTTTGATGCTGGCGAGGCAGCTGCGGATAGGCCGGACTCCGTCATCGTCACCGACTCGGTGCCTCTCGGCGAAGGCTTTTCCGCTCACTTGAATGGATCGCTCACGGTGCTCTCAATCGCACCGGTCTTTGCCGACGCGATTCGCGCGCTGGAATTACACGATCCCACGCCCAGGCTATTTTCCCAATAGGGCGGGCTTTTTCGGTTCGATGGTCTTGCAACAGCGAAAACCCAGGTGATAATTCGCATGGCTTTTCGGATCCATGACGCGGGTACCGTGCCAGAAAGGCGCGCGCCAACGGCACCAATCCTCGTGCGCGCGATAGGTATCAAAAACAAACCAACTCCCTTTCATTTCCGTATAGCCCAATTCTTTGCTGCCGAGACTCGACATTTGTTGCTCGTTCAGCGGCAGATTCATATGTTCCGCGGCATTGCCGTTCAGATCGTAGACAGCCAAGGAGCTGCGACATGCAGGAAAATCTCCGGTGGGATAGGTATTCGAGCCACAGAGTTGCCAGCCGCCCCCGGGGCATCCCGGCGTTTTGAAACTGCCGGTCGCACAAACACCGCGTTGATACTCCGGTCCATAACTCCAGGTTTTGCCGGCTTGGTGGGCGCTGTTGTGAGCGATGCGCATACGATGGATCGCGGCTTCCGGATCCTGGCCCTGGGCTAAATCAAATCGATAATCTGGGGCTTCCAGACTCCCCGCACAGGCGCCCTCCCACTCATGGGCATCGCAGAGGCGCTTGCCTTCGGCTTCACAGATTTGCGCCGCTTCGCGCGCCTTCACCCAGACCACGGGATACTCACATGGGATGTCCGGAAACTCGAACTGGTCGATACACGCGTTGGCTTGGATAGCGGTACTGGTCTTCGGGTTGTACAGGGGTGCCATATACTTGGCGTCGCAGATTTGCTCGAATTGCACATCGGCATAGTCGACCCCCGCCGCCGCCAGCTTGGCCTCGCACTGTTGCGGAGTCGAGGGATGTTCGGAAATGGCGGGATTTCCCTGACCCAGAACTTTTGAGTTCGCGAATATCGCGCGAATGTCGCGCATCTCCTGATCGCTCAATCCATGAATCTGCCGCAACTGTTGGAACAGCAGCTCATTTTGTTCTCGAAGCGAGGTCTGCGCCGCTACATGGACCGCATTGCCGAGTAACAGGCAAACCAAGAGGATTCTGGTCACGGCAAATCCCGCTTGCGAGTCAGGTAAAAGAAATCGCGATCATCCGGAAAATCCAGGAATCGCGGCGCGAGTTCGTCGCCCCCCTTGCGGTCGACTTCCGCCATTCCCTCGATCAGATGCTGCACGACGATCCGGCCATTGTTGTGAGTGTAGACTGCAAAATAGGTATGTTCGAGCGCATTCATATCCAAATGCATCGCGTACCGGCAGCCATAGGCTTGAAAGACCCGTGTCATGGCTCGAGGAGTGGCCGCCGAGAAGTATCCATAGATCAGGAACCGGGCAGTGCCCGTCTCTTGCAAACACACTCCGGCGCGCAGTGTACGAAAGCGCTCCTCGCTGGATCCAGACCAATTACCCGGCCCCCAACTGTCGATCAGGCGGCCCGCAGAAGAAACGCCTGTCTTCTCGTCATATTCGATCAAGGGTACGCCATTCTGGCGCGCAAACTTGATGTGCGGCAATCCAAGGTTATCGGCCGCAGTCCATGTTTTCATGCGCACGGCGCCGTCGTCGTCGACCACGAGCGTGGCCAGCCCCGGCTGCAGCTTGCTGAATATGACTCCTTGTTCAATGAATCCATAATGCGTGCCGTGGTTCTGCTGCGCCATGACTCCCTCGCGAAACGCCCCGTGTTCGCGTTTGAAGCCGCCGGCAAACGTCACTGCTGTCTGCTGCACGGTGGGCGGGTTCAACATGCCATTGACGACCAGCGGAGCGACGCTCCCAATTCCGTCGGGCCCCGGCAGCCGCGGATCGCGAACCGATTCCAGCGCGCGCTCCGACCATCCTACGCGTGGATGGTCGGTGCCGAGCGCGAAGCCGAGGTCGAACTGTTCGAGATCCAGGGCCACCATATAGTCCAAGGCGACCGCTTCGACCGCATCGACGTCGCCCACCGGATTTTTGGCGCCGCGCGAGTTCGAGGCGGCGATCGCTTGCGGCTCGATTGCGCTCACGAATATGCCCGCGGCATCACGGACCGCATACCACTTGCCCATGACGATTGCGCCCGAACCCTGGCCGATGTCGATCTCGAGATGCTCCGGCACAACGGACCGCGCGGCGTACGCCTCACTGAGCAGCGCCGGGAGCGGCCCGTTCGGCGGTGCGGTGGGGATTTCCGGCGCACGCGACGCCGGGGCCCCCTCATCCTTTTCGAGGAAGGCATCCCTGAAGAATTGTTTGCGCACGAAGCCGACGATCCGCTCACCGCCCCAGACGTGGTCTCTCAAGAAATTCGTGACTCGCTCGAGGTGCGTATAGGCGCCCGGAACCGGATTGCGCAAATAGAGCCGATGGTCGCATAGCGGCGCGTAAGGCAGATCCGAAAGCTGCGCTTGCCGCAGTAACGTCGTCTGCCCGCTCCGCCAAAGTTCGCAGTCCACTTCCCGGCCGTCGGCCGATATCCGAATTCCGTAGGGATGGATTTCGCCGAGCGCCAGCGTCTGGGTTTTCGGCAGAGGATTCTCCAGATGATACGAAACCGGCTTTTCAATGCCCGGCCACCACAACGTCAGGAGAAACCACGCATTGATCCGGGGATTCAGATTGACGAGGGTCGCCGTTCCCCAATCGCCCGCCATTTCGAACTCTGCGACTTGTATTTGCCTGAATGGCTGCAACTCGATGATTGTTTTTGGTGCATCAACTTGATATTGCTCCCATTGCACCACCAATGCCCGCGAGGGCCCCATGTCGGTGCCGGTGTCATCCCCGGCACGAAGGCCTGATGCGACCAGCACAACGCCGCATGCACCTGTCGCGATCAAGCCAACGATCCGCGCGGACTTCATAACGCCAGTAAGGAAAACAATGCCGCGAATCCGATCGTGCAGAGACTCATGCGGTCGGAGAGCGCGAAAATCACCGGATCGTCATGGATGCGCCCGCGGGTCGCCATCATCCACAGATAGCTGACCCAATAGAGCAGCGCCAGACAAATTCCCCAGATGAAATCCGGTCGCGCATAGAAGTGGCGGCTGATCTCGGTGTTCGTGTAAAGAGCCAAGACCAATACGGCGAGATATCCGCTCGCGATTCCCTGCGCCACGAGTACGACTTTATCGCCGCCAAAATAGCCGCGCACGTGGGCCGGACCCGGCGTCGACTCCTTGGCAACGAGTTCCGCATAGCGCTTGATGAGCGCGAGACTGAAGAACAGAAACACGCAAAAGGTCAACAGCCAAGGGGAAACCCCTATATTCACCGCCACCGCACCCGCCGCGACCCGTAGCGCATAGCCGCCCGCGAGCACCAATGCGTCCACGATCGGGATATCCTTGAGCTTCATCGAATATGCGATCATGAGCAGCAGGTAGAGCGCGAGCACGCCGGCTACACCAATCGATAGATGCAGCGCGATCGCAAACGCAGCAATCAGAATCAGCGGCATCAATAAAAGCGTATAAGCAAGTTTGATCCGGCCCGATGCCAATCGCCTTTCCCTCTTGCGCGGATCACGCCGATCGGCGGGCAGATCCAGCAAATCATTGAGCAGGTACTGACCCGAGGCGCAAAGGCTGAACGCTACGAATGCCAGCGAGGCTCGCAGCGACAGCTCGGCTTCAAAGAGCCGATGCGCCATCGCGAGCGGCATGAACACCAGAAAACTCTTGACCCAGTGATGAGGCCGCAATGCGTGCAGGTAGTCCCGCCACCGCGCCTCGGGTTCTCGAAAGACCCTCTCCACGGGCGTGACCTTGGCGACCTTGTGCTCCAGATGCCGCGACGGTGAGACCAGCAGCGCTCGGCGCGCCGCGCACCACACCGGATAATCGCGAACTCCGCTGCCGATGTAATCGAATCCCTTGAGCCCCCACTCGGCAACCAGGCGGTCCCGCTTGTGCTTGCCCCTCAACGCCGTATGGCCGTCGCTCGCGAGGATCTCATCGAACAATCCGACATCGCGGCCGACCTCGCGGGCCAACTTTTCGTCCGCGGCGGTTGCGAGTATCAACGGGCGGCCGATATTTTTTTGTTCATCTAGAAACGCCAAAAGTTCGTCGTGATGCGGAAGCAAATGCACATCCGGCATTGCAGTCGCGGCCAAGTGGCGCTTGAAGCCGGCCGCGCCCCCGACCCACCAAACGGGCAAGCGGAACAAGCTCAGCGGTTTCGTGCGCGCCATTACGAATATCGATTCGATCAGGGAATCGGTGCGCAGCAGCGTGCCATCGAGGTCCACCGCGATCGGCACGCGATCGAGTGCCGGATGTTCCGGCGGCATTACCGTTTCACCTGCGCCCGTTGTGGTCAAAACAACCACTTCGCCAACTGCAGCGCCCCCTTCCTCCAAGGAAGACGATGCGTGAGCCCGGTTTTTCCCTGATACTCGGAGCGATGTTCGACGTACCAGTCGTAGTTTCGCGCGAGCGCCATACGATTGGAGAATTTTGGATCGAATCCCAACTGCCGTTCGATTCGCTCGATCGACACAAAACTTTCCAGCGCCGCCGTATCATAAATCCATTGGTACAGCGGCGACAGATGCAACGCCTGGAGCACCTTGAGCACGCCGATCACCGGTGTGACGGGTAGTCCGATGACGTGCTTCCCGTGTCCGGCCCGATCGAGCACCGATTGGAAATTGTCGCGCATGCTGCCGAACACCTTTGCGCCCACGTTGAAGGTGTCATTGACCAGTTCCGCGTCCCGCAGGATGCACAGTAAAATGGCATCGCATAAATCCGCGACATCCAGGAGTTGATATCGGTTATTTCCCGAACCCAGCACCGGAAAATTCCTTCCCGAGTAGGCCCAGTCGTACAACAGTTCAAAAACGCCGAGCCGCTCGGGGCCGACAAAGCTCTTGGGACGAAGAATGGGGATGCAAAGCCCTCGCGCTCTCGCTTCGAGGCATAACGCTTCCGCGCTGATTTTTGCTTCGCCATACGGTCCAACACCCTGCAATCGGTCTTGCTCGTAGACCGGATGATGATCGGGGATGCCGTACACGGACGTCGACGAGATGAAGATGAAGCGCCGGACCCTATCGCGCGCCGCGATCTCGAGCAGCATTTGAGTGCCCCCGACATCGGTGGATTGGATCTCCGCCTTGCTCGCCAGCGGCAGAGCCGCCGCGCAATGCACGACGACGTCGACTCCGGCCATCGCGCGCTCGACCGCGCCCCTGTCGCGAATGTCCGCCTGCATGACGTCCACCGTATTTCGGTCCGGATAATCGAAGGGCGCGATATCCATCGACCTGACGCCATATCCATGCGCCAGTAGGTGGCGGCATAGATTAATGCCGAGAAACCCCGCGCCACCGGTAATGAGGACTAGTGGCTGCGGCATGAACGGTACACGCTACTCATCACTCGTAACGTAGCCGCCATTGGCGTGCAACGGTATGCGCGGAAGTATCGCCGCAATACGGGTTTATCCCTGCCGGGACCGCGCGCCGCCGGGCCTTGCGCGGTGGCGTCAGCCGCGCATGCCTAGGGGAATCTAGGTCGCAGTGTCGGCACGATGGCGGCGATCGTCGCTTGCGCCTGCGTATTCAAATTCTTGATTAATCCGAGCACGTCGGATACAACCCCCTCTTTGCTGAGGGCTCCCGCCAAACGACTATCCTGCATGATCTCAAAGATCGATCTCGGCTTGCCGTCGATAAAGACTTGCGTACTGATCAGCCGCGCGCCATGGCTGTAGTCCGCATAGCGCCAGCCGTGAACCGTACTCAAGGATTGAATGGGCTTGCCGTCGGCCGTATGCCAACCATATATGGCGACGCGATCGAGATGGTCTCGTAATCGATTTGTCAGCACCAAATCTTTTTTGTCACCGGCGCTCAATGCCCCCAATGAAACGCCGAGCGCCGCGCGTTGGGCCGCAATCAGATCATTGTGACGCAAGGAATAATCGGTTGAGCGCATCTCGTTACCGGCCGGCAACGGTTGCGGAACGAAATGCACCGCTGCTTGAGCATAAATGGCATCAACCAGTTGCGTGGTGGGCAAGGTAAAACCATATTCCGATGCCGTTGCCAGTGCCGTCGCAAGGCGCATCGGAATCATGAGAAAGTCATCGTCCGAGCCAATCGCGAGATAATCGGGAGCTGCGCAAACGATGATGTCGACTAGCTTTCCATCCAAGAGCGGCGACTGGAGTCGGATCGGTACGAGCTGGCGCAGGAAATTGGGGATGTTGCCTGCGCGCAATTCGCGCCGAATTTGCGTTTCACGTTCCTCGTCGGAAAGTCCACGGATTTGTTCGGCAAATGCTTGCCCGCCGGGCGCATCCTCGGCGCGCGCCGGTATCCCTTGCGTCAACGAATCGCCGCACGGGCCCCGCGGCGCAGCCGCGAGCGCGGTGTTCCCGCCGCCGATTGCGACGGCGATTACGACGGCGATTGCCGCGATCCACAATTTGGTCCGATTGAGCATTGCGTTCCCAAGTGTATATCTAAAGAATATGAGCGCCGCAACATACCCTGCCCCAAAATCGGGGTCCATTTTGCTTTATGGGGTCGGAAATTAGCTTTTTCAAGCCGCGCACGCGATTTATGGCTCCTTAAAAACGGTCAAAATGCAGCCCGCATGCCCTAAATCCCGCTTCCTCGATATCGGATCGCTCCGATGAAAATACTTGTTGCAGCGATTCTCGTGCTGGGCATCTCGAGCCCACTTTTGGCTCAAACGACGGCGCAGGTATTCACGACCCCAAAAGGAGCGTTTCAATTCAACTACGATTCGCCGTTAGTGCGCTGCGCGAGGGTGCCCACTAGCGCGGAAGGCGGCAATGAATGGATTCCATTTCCTTCTTGCCAGAATGGTGTTTGCGAGGACCAGGCTTTGCCCTCGGCGAGCACGGCCGCGTGTGTCGCTTACCCTCACGACGAATTCTCCAAAAAAGTGGCGTTTGGTGCCGCTGCGTTTTTCGTCGCCGAAGTGGAAAGCGGCTCGACCGCACCAGTCTGTCTTCAAGCGGATCCTGCCTGGCAGACCGAAAGCAGCGCGAACTCGACGCTCGCCGATGAGCCGTCGGCACAATTTCGCACCGTGGACCATTGGATGATGCATGCTCGCGATTCCGTCATTTATCGTGTGTTCCATCAAGGCAAGTGTTACGAAATCGGGATTCAGCGAGTCCAGGTCAACACGACGGCCTACGACCCCGGAACTTTCGAGGAATTTACGGCGCGAGACGACGCAAGGGTTGAGCATCGCCTGGGCCAAGTACTGCGGTCGTTCCGTTTTCTGAACTAGCGCGATCGCAGATCGCGTGAGAGAAATCCTACGCAAGGCAGAGAGGCCCGCCGACGGCGCGACATGGGCACCCTCGGCACAATGCCGATTCGGAGCATCGACCCAATTCCCTGCGGAGGTCCTGTCATGACTATGGCGAGCGATACTGTATACACCCCGAAAAGAGACTTGCATATCGGGGGCTTAGGCGCGAAATCGGCTGCGGATCCGTCAATTTGGGCCGACGAGGTCTTTTATGATGCCAGCACCCTCGCGCAGAGGGCGCGCGAGGCCGTAGGTAGGGCCGACGAGTTCGTTCGTGCGCGGCCCTGGCATGCGATCGGTATCGCCGCGCTGCTGAGTTTGGCCGCCGGTTTGCTGATCGCTCGGAGGATCTGAGCCATGCGCATCGAACGCGTGCTGACGGTGTCGGGTCGCGAACTACCACCGGATCGCGAACGACCGGATCAGAATCCGTACCAGAATCAAACTCCACGTGATCTGCCGGATCCCGTGCCGCAGGCCGCGGCTTGGCAACGTGCGCTGCGTGTCGTGCGCGGCCGGCTGAATTGAAATGCGGAGGCGCAGGTGAATGAGCTTCTTGAATCGAAACGAGATTTTTCTAATCGGCGCGATTGGCGCAGCCATTTACGTGCTGCACAAGACGCGCAGACCCCCGCGCGATGCGTGGGCGCGTACCGAACAGAACAAGGCGACGGCTCAATGGGACAGCGACGGGGGTTCGCAGCCGACGGAGGGCCGCCGATCCACAATTTGATGCTGAAGCGCTCCTGACTCGCGCGATTCCGTGGGTCCGGTCAGTGCAGCTTTTTTTGGTCGTGGCGTTGTATTGACTTCAGCGCAGCGCGGACGGATCCGCGGCAGCGACTTGGGCGAAGCGTTTGAGTTCAAAATCGCGTCTGGCGCGCCTTAGCCCGAGCGTGAACCTTATCGAAAGCCAAATTGACAGGGCGCCAATCAGACCCATGAAGGCGGAAATAAACCAGCCGGATTGACCCCGGTCGACGGCCGCGCTCTCCGCCGGCGCTTCAGCGATGTAGAGCACACGCACCTCTTCCCCCACGTGATGATCGCGTGGGCCGCCGCACGCACTGTCCTTGAACTGCACGACAGTGCCGCTGGTGGTCGTGAATCGAACCAAGGGGCAGTAAGCAGATCCCCGGCGCATCTCGATCTTCAGCAGATCGACGACCGTGCCGGTCGCACTCGAGCCACTGAGGTCCAGGCGTCGCAACGCCGTGATGTCCGATAGGCTGATGGCGACCAGAACGATGCCCAAAATGAGCGGGATCAGCGCGAAATATCCAATGCTTGCCGACGGAGGTTTTTTTGAGGATCGCCGATCATGATCGTCCCCCCCCAGAACCTAGGTTGACGCCGCCATCTCGTAATGCACGCCCGGATCGCTTGGCGGTCTAGGCTACGCGTTCAACTGTTCCAAGCCCCGCCCGTTCGTGGCCGGGCCAAATATTCCGATCACCGCGATACCCACGCACATCGCGCCGCCGATGAATATGGCGACGGCCGGCACTCCGCCGGTGGCGAGCAGTTCCCCGATGATGAGTCCTGCGAACGCCGCCGCGAGACGGCTCCAGGAATAGACGAAACCGACGGCGCGCGAGCGAATACGGGTCGGAAACAGCTCTGCTTGATAGCCATGATAGGCGTAGGACATGACGTTCGCCGCAAGCGTAAAGCCGATGCCGATCACGATGAGCAGCAGCGGTGAATTTGCGTAAGCAAATGCGGTCATGAAGACCCCCATGCACGCAAGTCCGGCGATGATCTGCAATTTTCGCTCGATCGCATCCGCAAACAGGCTGCCGAGCAGCGGACCGAAAGGCTGCGCGATCGCGATGATGAACGCGTACTCGAGTCCATGAGTAATGCTGATGCCGCGCGCGATGAGCAGCGTGGGAACCCATGAGTTAAAGCCATAGAAGCCGATGACTTGGGCCGCGTTGAAGACCGACAGCATGATGGTACGGCCGCGATACTTGGGTGCAAAGATATCGGCGAGCTTGGGCGCCCCGCCGGGTTCGAGCGGCGCGGCCTGCGGCACCGGCAGGGAACCCCCATTCTCCATTTCGACTTTGCGCTCGATCGCGCCGACGATTGCATCGGCCTCTTCGATGCGGCCCTGCGAGGCAAGCCAGCGCGGACTCTCCGGTATGCCGGCGCGCAGCGCCCACACGACGATTGCGCCCGCCGAGCCGAACAGCACGACCCATCGCCACCCATCGAGTCCGAACGGCCGCAGCGGGACCAACAGCCATGCCAGCAGGGCTACCACGGGCACGATGCCGAACGAGATGCATTGATTGACGCAAAACGCGCGTCCCCGCTGCGCACGCGGCGTGATCTCGACGATGTAGGTGTCTATGGTGACCAGTTGCACGCCGAAACCGACTCCCGCAAGCAATCGCCAGAAGTTCAACCACTGTCCCGACGTTTGAAACGCCATGATCGCCGTGCAGCTCACGTACCAAAGCAACGACCAGGTGAACACCGGCTTGCGGCCGTAGCGATCCGCCGCCTGGCCAAGCGCTACCACGCCGATCCACAGACCGGCAAACGTCGAAAACACGAATGTGCCGACGCCGGCGACCTCGATGAATTGCAGCGACGCGAAAATTCCCAGCGAATCCGGTGTAAACAAGCCCGATTGCATCATGCCGGGAGCCACATAGGCGGTAAAAAACAAATCATAAAACTCGAACACCGCGCCAAGTGAGATCAGAACGACGATCGTCCAAACGGCGCGTGATGCGGGCAAACGGTCGAGGCGCGCGGCGATCTGCGCCGGTGTCAGCGCGGTCGACTTATCGAGCAATTTCCGTCCAAGCCCGCACGTGCTGCCGCGCATGACCGAGTCCTTCGATGGACAGGTCGAGGACATCGCCCGGCTGTAGGTAGGTCGGCGGTTTCTGGCCGAGGCCGACGCCCGGCGGCGTTCCGGTTGCGATGAGATCGCCTGGAAGCAGCGTCATGAACTCGCTGATGTAGCTGACGAGATGGGCGACGCCGAAGATCATCGTGCGCGTATTGCCCGTTTGGCGGCGCCGGCCATTGACGTCCAAGTGCATATCGAGAGACTGTAAATCGGGGATCTCGTCGCCGGTCACTAGCCAGGGGCCCATGGGGCAAAACGTGTCGCAGCTCTTGCCTTTGGTCCACTGGCCCCAGCGCTCGGTCTGAAAGTGGCGCTCCGAGACATCGTTGACTATGCAATAGCCGGCGACGTATTGCAGCGCGCGTTCCTTCGGGACGTATTGAGCTTTAGTGCCGATAACGACGCCAAGCTCGACTTCCCAGTCGGTATGCGTCGATCCGCGCGGCAGGATGATGTCGTCGTTGGGACCGGTGATCGCCGTAGTCGCCTTCTGAAACAGGATTGGTTCGCCGGGGATCTTTGCATTGGTCTCAGCGGCGTGGTCGGCGTAATTGAGACCGACGCATACGATCTTCGAGATGCCCGTCACGCATGGACCCAATCGCGGCGTGCCGTCCGCTCGCGGCAAGGTCTCGGTGCGCAAAGCCGCCAGGCGCGCGAGACCTGCAGGTGAAATGCCGGTACCATCGATATCCTTGAGGTGTCCCGACAAATCGCGGATGTTGCCCTCGGCATCGAGCAACCCCGGTCTTTCCTGGCCCGCGGGCCCGAATCGCAATAGCTTCATGGATTCATCCTTTGCGTATGGATCGTTTTGCGCGCCTGGGCCCACGCATCGTCACGGCGTCAGCCGATGCCAAGGAACGGCGCGCCCAAGCGGCACATTCCTCCGGGTCCTCGAGAATGTCCGCCGGCAACTCATAGTAGGCCATGCTGACTTGCGGCTTGTCCGGGTAGGGTCGGAACGAATCCATGCCCCGGGATTCGAAGTCAACGCGGTTGTCGGCCCCGGCCTTGAAATACAGCACGTCGCCGGCGATCAATCCAAAAATTACACCGTTGCAATACAATCCAGCGCCGCCGAACATGCGGCGGTGGGTGACGCCCGGAAGAGCGGATAGCTGTTCCAGGACATAATTCAGATAATCGGCGGACACGCCCATGGTGCGCAGCATAAACGATTGCGCCGCCGCCGCCACGGCCGGGGCGCCGGCTCAGCGCAGGGTGCTCAGGCCGGTCGGCGCGCGTACCAGCCAAAACTCAAAATGGTCGCGTAGCAGACCGCCGGAACCACGAGCGCAAATTTGAGGCTCGTGAGATCCGCGAATCGGCCGGTGATCAGCGGCACGATCGCTCCCCCGACAATCGCCATGCAAATGATCCCCGAACCCTCGGCGGTCCGGTCACCGAGCTTTTCGGACGCCAGCGAGAAAATCGTCGGAAACATGATCGAATTGCAGAGGCCGACCGCGAGCAGCGCATACCCCGACACCAACCCCAGGCTGTTCGCGGATATCAATAGCAGCAAGATCGCCGCCGCCGTGACGCAGGCCAGCACTTTGCCCGGGGAGTAGACACGCAGGAAGTAGGTACCGATGAACCGGCCGACCATCGCACCCCCCCAGTAATAGGGCACGTGCTTGCCGGCGTCCTCCGCGGCGACCCCAAGCACGCTCGCCTGCATCAAATAATTGACCATCAGGGAGCCGATCGCGACTTCCGCGCCGACATAGAGAAAGATGCAGAGTGCGCCAAAACCGAAGCGCGGGCGCCCGAGCAAGGCGAAAGCCGCGGCGAAGCTGCCCGGCTCTCCCGGCGCCTCGACCAGGCGCTTGCGCTCGAACCAGACGACGGCGGCCACGATCGCCAAGGCCGCGGCGAGACCCAGATAGGTGTGCTCGACGACGCGCGTTTCCACACCGCGGAACGCGTCGAGCGCGGTGCCCGTAAGCTTGGCGGGATCCACGGTCGCGAGCGAACCCAAAATCAAGATCGATCCGACATATGGAAAAATCGTCGTGCCCAGCGAATTGAACGCTTGCGCGAACGTGAGGCGGCTGTGCGCGGTGGCAGGATTACCGAGCATCGAGATCAGCGGATTCGCGACCACCTGCACCGTCGTGATTCCCGCCGCCAGCACGAACAGCGCGAGCAGGAACATGCCGAACAAGCCGGATGCGGACGCCGGCACGAAGAGCAGGCAGCCGAGTGTCATCGTGACGAGGCCGAGCACGGCCGTGCGCATGTAGCCGAAGCGTTTGACGACCTCGGCGGCCGGCAGCGAGATGATGAAATACGCGGCGAAAAACGCCGACTGCACCAGCATGGCCTCGGCATAGCTCAGCGTGAATAGTGCCTTGAGCTTCGGGATCACGACGTCGTTGAGGCTCGTGATGCCGCCGAAGATGAAGAACAATGCGAATACGAAAATTCGCAAATCATTGCCGCCGGCCGACTGCGTCGGCTCGGACTTTCCAGTCATTAGAGCCATAATTCTTCCGCCCACCCCGTTGGACAAAGTCATTTATAATTACGTGATGCAGACTTCGGCCGGTCGGAATCATACAGGAAGCACGCGATGAGTCGGACGATCTCCTTCGGCAATGTCGGGGTCACTGCCCAGCTACACGCCTTCGTGACCCAGGAGGCTATGCCGGGCACGGGCATCGTCGAGGCGGATTTCTGGCATGGCCTCGCCGCCCTCGTGCGTCGAATGGCACCGCTCAATCATGCGCTGCTGCAGCGTCGTGACGAGCTGCAGGCGCAAATCGATGCCTGGCATCGGGCGCATCCGGGACCCGGATTTGACGCGCCGAGCTATCGCGCGCATCTGCGCGACATCGGCTACACCCAGCCGCAACCGGCGCCGTTCGCGATCGACACGGCCGGCGTCGATCCGGAGATTGCACATATTGCAGGCCCGCAGCTGGTTGTCCCGGTCAACAATGCGCGCTATGCGCTCAACGCTGCCAACGCACGGTGGGGCAGCTTGTACGACGCTCTGTATGGCACCGATGTGATCGCCGCGGAAGGCGCGGAAGCAAAAAGCGATGAATACAACCCGAGGCGCGGCGCGCTGGTCATCGCCTACGTACGCAACTTCCTCGATGATTATTTTCCGTTGCGCGAGGGGTCGCATCGTGATGCGCTCGGCTACCGGCTCGGCGCACGCGGTCTCGAGGTCCTGCTGCCACGCGCCTCGACCTCGAGTTTGCGCTCCGACGATGCATTGGTCGGCTATCGAGGCGAGCCCGATGCGCCGTCGACGCTGCTGCTGGTCCACCACGGGCTACATGTTGAAATTCACATCGACCGCACGCACGCGATCGGCCGCAGCGATGCAGCCGGCATCAGCGACGTCGTAATCGAGTCGGCGATGACCACGATCGAAGATTTCGAGGACTCGGTGGCCGCTGTCGACGTCGAGGAAAAAGTCGCGGTCTACCGCAACTGGCTCGGACTGATGACCGGCACGCTGACGGCCGCCTTCGACAAGGGCGGGCGGCAATTCCTGCGGCGCCTGAATCCCGATCGGCGCTACCGCTCACTCTCCGGCCGCGAGGTAATTCTCCCTGGACGCAGTCTGCTGCTCGCCCGCAACGTCGGCTCCCACATGCTCTCCGATGCGATCACGCTCGACGGACAGCCGATCCCCGAAACGGTGATCGACGCGGCAATCACCGCGCTGATCGCGCTGCATGACCTGCGCGCAACCGGGGAACTGCGCAACTCGCGCAGCGGCTCGGTGTACATCGTCAAGCCGAAGATGCACGGCGCCGAAGAAGTGGCGTTGGCCGATCGCCTGTTCGGCGAAGTCGAGGATTTGCTGGGCCTCGCCCGCTACACCTTGAAGATGGGCATCATGGACGAGGAGCGCCGTACGACCGTCTGTCTGGCTGAATGCATCCATGCGGCACGGCACCGCGTCGTATTCATCAACACCGGCTTTCTCGATCGCACCGGCGACGAGATACATACGTCGATGGACGCGGGTGTGATGCCGCGCAAGGCCGATCTGAAGAAGGCGGCTTGGCTCGATGCCTATGAACGGCAAAACGTCGATATCGGCCTTGCCTGCGGTCTGCGCGGCCGCGCTCAAATAGGCAAAGGCATGTGGGCGATGCCGGACCTCATGGCAGAGATGGTCAGGACCAAGATCGCACACCCCAGGGCCGGGGCGAACACCGCTTGGGTGCCCTCGCCGACGGCCGCGACGCTGCATGCGCTGCATTATCACGCCGTGAACGTCGCCGAGGTTCAGGCCACGCTCGTAACCCGTGAGCGCGCTTCGCTCGACGATATTTTGACGCCCTCATTGGTGCGGACGATCGCCTGGAACTCGACCGAGATCGAAACGGAACTCAATAATAACGTGCAAAGCATCCTGGGTTACGTCGTGCGTTGGATCGACTTCGGAATCGGCTGCTCGAAGGTTCCGGATTTTTACAACGTGGCGTTGATGGAAGATCGCGCCACCTTGCGCATTTCCAGTCAGCACGTCGCCAATTGGCTGCATCACGGAATTTGCAGCACCGCGCAAGTCATGGATGCATTGCGGCGGATGGCGCGAGTCGTCGACGAACAGAACCGCGGTGATCCCGCCTACCATCCGATGAGCGGCGAACTCGACGACAACATCGCATTTCGCGCGGCTTGCGATTTGATCTTCGAGGGCCGCATTCAAGCCAACGGCTACACCGAGCGGATCCTGCATGAGCGCCGCAAACAGCGCAAAGCCGCTCGAGCGATCCCTCGCACTTGACTGCGAGGCGTCAGGCAGATCGAACAGGATCCCGGTTGCGTAGAGTCCCGTGTAGCGCCAATGCGATGCTGCCGAGCAATGCCAAGTAGCCGCCCGGCCCAATCGAAATTCTTTGCACGACCAATCCTCCGCCCCTGTGGATCACGTCGTTTGCGAGCCGCATCAAGTCCTTGGTGATGACATCGGCATTGGCGGGCTCGGGGAACAAGGCACTCGACGCCTTGTAATATACAATTCCGCCGGCCACGAGCAGCAATATCAGGGGTGCCCAGTGAGCAACCCAGACTCCACGTTTCGATGTCCACTGCGGCAGCAGCGGCGCCAGCAAGCAGAGCAAGCATATGGCCCCGAATATTAGGTTCAGCGGCGAGCTGTCGCCGACTCCGAAGAGACTCGCCGGATTGTCGATCACGCTCGCGATTTCGAAGAACCGCAGGCCATGGCGGACCGGTCCCAGAGTCAAGACTAGGGTATCGGTGAAAAACCAACCGATCAGCACGACGAGCATGGATAACATCGCGAACATACCGAGCTGGCCCACGGCGAGCGCGAGTCTCCCGAGCGCCGTCGGCCGCGCCTCTATCGCTTGTATCATTGCCCCACCGTCATTATTGTTTGCAGCCCTAAGCCTAGCGCCAACGCGATGATTTTGGCAGCAAATTTTCGCCATGTTAAGCTCGCGACGCCGAGTTTTTAGGAGAACTCCGATGTACCACGCGCGGCGATTAACCCCATTCTTGATCCCGGTCCTAGTAGCCGCCGGCTGCGCGACGATGGATCAGAAATTCGGTAACGACGATTGGTACCAGAAAACCCAAGCCGCCTCCGCAAAAGCCGCCGACGCCACGGCGGCCGCGGCCTCGAAAGCCGCGGAGGAAGCCAAGGCCGTGGCAGCGGCGGCCTACATCCGCATGCAAAAATATCTGGCGGAACAGGATCTTCTCAAGACTTTTCACGATGCGGGCGAACACGGCGAAAGCGCCGTGTTGGCCGTTTTGCACAAGTCCGGGATCTCCAAGACGCCGGCGACGGCGAAATCGGGCGGCAAGGGCGCACCGGCCCCCGGCGCAACGGCCGGACCGCCGCAATCGCCGCCGCCGCTGCCGACGCTGCCCGAACAATATTCCGGATCTCTACGCTGGCCGCTCGATGCGGGCATCGTCAGTTCGGAGTTCGGCGAGCGCTGGGGGAAGATGCACAAAGGCCTCGACATTGCGGCCGACGTCGGCGAACCCGTTTATGCGATCGCCGACGGCGAAGTCATCTACGCCGGCAGCGGACTGCGCGGCTATGGCAACGTCGTGATACTGCGGCACGATCGGAAAACGAGTTCGCTTTATGCACACAATAGCGAACTCAAGGTCAAACAGGGCGACGAGATAAAGCAAGGAACCGTCATCGCGCTGCTCGGCAGCACCGGCCACTCGACCGGACCTCATGTGCACTTCGAGATACGCGAAGGCGATGCGGCCGTGAGTCCGCGTGATCGCCTGCCGAAATCCAAGTTGGCCCTCGCCATGCCCGCACCCGGCGCGTACGAATAAGTTTATCTGCGCGTCCGCCTCTAGGTCCGGTCGAACAAGCGTTCCAATTCGCGCGGCTGACAACGCCAATATTGTTTGGGTGCCCAGACCTGCGCACCGAGCGCCGCGGCCGCATGCCATGGCCAGCGCGGATCGTAGAGCATGCCGCGCGCCAGCGCGATCGCGTCCGCCTGCCCGTTCGCGAGAATCGATTCGGCTTGCGCCGGCCGCGTGATCAGGCCCACCGCGATCGTCGGGATTCCGACCTCGGCCTTGATCCGCTGCGCGAATGGCACCTGGTAATTGGGCGCCAGCGGGATCGCCTGTGAAGGCGAGATGCCACCGCTCGACACATGGATCGCGGCGCAGCCGCGCGCCTCCAAGGCCCTCGAGAACACCACAGCCTCGTCGATGTCCCACCCATTCGCCATCCAGTCGCTGGCCGAAATACGCATCCACACCGGCGAGCGAGGCGTGAACGCCGAGCGGACCGCATCGAACACTTCGAGCGGGAATCGCATGCGATTCTCGAGGCTGCCGCCATACTCGTCGTCGCGCCGGTTCGCGATCGGCGAGAGGAATTCATGCAGCAGATACCCGTGCGCCCCATGCAGTTCGATTCCATCCAAGCCCAATCGGCCGGCGCGGCGCGCGGCCGCCGCAAACTGCTCGCGCACCCGCGCAAGCCCCGCGCGGTCAAGCGCGAGCGGCGCATCGTCGCCGGGAGTTTGCGGCACGGCGGACGGCGCAACGCCGGTCCACCCGCCGGGCTCGTTCGCGCGAATTTGGCCGCCTCCCTTCCACGGGGATTGCGTCGAGGCCTTGCGCCCCGCGTGCGCGAGCTGCACGGCGACGCGCATCGGGGTATACGCGCGGATGCCATTCAGCACGCGTGCAAGTGCTGCCTCGTTCGCGTCGCTGTATAAGCCGAGATCATCGGGTGAGATGCGTGCATCGGCGGCAACCGCGGTTGCCTCGGTGATCAGCAACCCGGCACCGGACAAAGCCAATTGGCCCAAATGAATCAGATGCCAATCGGTTGCGGAGCCCTCTTGGGCCGAATACTGGCACATCGGCGCAATAACGATTCGATTGGGCAGGTCCAGCTCGCCGATTTTCATCGGCGTAAACAATCGACTCATGAGTAACTCTCGGCGGGTGGCGGGCTGCGGTGCCCTTGTTGACGCAATATTGTAGGTGATCGGCGCCGCGAACGCCCCCGCCGCGTGAGGATCCGCGATCAACCTATGCCGCGACATCGGTCTCCCGTGTTTTTATCGCGCCGTGTATCCTTAGCGATTCCCGTGCCGCACACGCACCAGATCGAAGTACCATGAACCCAGCTGATTTATTGATTCCCTCGCTGCGATCCGCGTTCCGATCCGGCCGATTGACCGGGAACGGCCGGATCCCACAACTGCCGGAACGTGCAGACCAGGCTCAAGAGCGCCACGTTTGGATTGCGCGCCTCAGCCGTGCGCAAGTCATGCGCCATGTCGAGGCGCTCGCGGACGCATCGGAGGCGGTATCCCGATGAACACGCCTCGCGCCAGCGGATTCGGCATCGCCGAGCTGCCCAGAATCATCCGCGGCAGCGGCAGCTATCTCTACGATGCGGCGGGCAAGCGCTATATCGATGGCTCCGGCGGACCCGCGGTATTCAGCCTCGGCCATGCGCATCCCGAGGTGAACGCCGCGATCATGCGCCAACTCAATGACATTGCGTACGGATACCGTTATCTATTCACGAGTTCCGCACTCGAGGATTTGAACGCCAAAGTGCTCAAGGTCTGCGGCGGTTACAAAGACATCATTTACAGCAGCAGCGGATCGGAGGCGGTTGAATCGGCGCTGAAGATCGCCCTGCAACATTTCACGGCGCGCGGGCTACCGCGCAAGCGCCATTTCATTGCTCGCGATCGATCCTGGCACGGCAACACCTTGGGCGCACTGTCGGTCTCGGGGTTCATCGACCGTCGCCGCTCGTTCGAGGGAAGCCTGCTCGACGTCTCGTTCGTCTCCGCCGCCAATCGCTATCGGCTGCCGCCGGGCGTATCCGCGGACGCACTCCCGAGGCATCTTGCGGCGGAACTCGAGCGCACGATACTCGCTCGCGGGCCGGAGACGGTCGCCGCATTCATCTTCGAGCCGATTGTCGGAGCCGCGGGCGGCGTCGTGCCGGCGCCGGAGGGCTATGCGAGTGCGATTCAGGCCGTGTGTCGCAAGCACGATGTCTTGCTGATCGCCGACGAAGTCATGTGCGGATCGGGTCGCAGCGGGACCTGGCGCACGCTCGAACACGACGGCATAGTCGCCGACATCATGACGATCGCGAAGGGTCTGGCCGGCGGCTACATCCCACTCGGCGCCACGTTGTGCACCGCCAAGGTCTCCGCGCCCATCTTCAGCGAACACGGTGCATTCCAGACCGGACAGACGTTTACGGGCCACACGGCGGCCTGTGCAGCCGGACTTGCGGTTCAGCAAATCATCGAACGTGACGGACTGCTCGAGCGGGTTCGAACAACAGGGAGCGCCTTCCAGAGCGCCATTCGCGGCGCGCTGTCCCGCTTCGACGAAGTCGGCGACGTCCGCGGCCGCGGATTTTTCATCGGCATCGAGTTCGTGCGCGATCGCAAGACCCAGATGCCGTTCGCGCGCGATCGCGCACTGAGCTTTGACATCGGCCGTCGGGCATTTGCGGACGGATTGATCTGCTACCCATGCTCGGGTAACGTCGACGGGGCCAGCGGCGATACCATCATCATCGCCCCGCCCTACAACGCGAGTGATTTGGAACTCGAGGAAATCTTGAACAAGCTGACCGCGGCCGTGGAGTCGGCATTGAGGAGCGCGGCATGAGCGATCCCATCGTTCGTTTTGAAGAGATCGCAGAAATCAAGGCGCAGCGCTCGCAGCGCGCCGAGACCTATTTCGAATTTCTGCGTGTTCCCGCAATGAGCGCCGGCATCTATGTGCTCGCCGCGGGCAGCCTGGACCGCCAATCGCCGCACCACCAGGATGAGCTGTATTACGTGCTGCGAGGCAAGGCCCGGCTGCGCGCCGCAACCGAAGATCGCTCGGTCCGGGAGGGCAGCCTGATCTTCGTCGCCGCCGAGGTCGAACATCAGTTCTACGACATAGAAGAAGAACTAACCGTGCTGGTGCTGTTTGCGCCGGCGGAACTGGAGTGAACTTGCGCCTATGGCGTCGCGGCCGGCACTGCGGCTGCGACGGACAGGTGTTCGCCTAGAAAGCGCTCGATCTCCTGCAACAGCGTCACCCGATCCTTTTCCTCGCTAAGCGAATGGTCGGCGTCGGTGAGCTCGACGAAGCGATGCACCTTCCCGGCGCGCGTCAATGCCGAATCCATCTCCTCGGATTGCTCGACCGGTGCTTGTGCGTCCATGGTCCCATGTACCATCAGCACCGGCACGCGGAATTCCGCAGTCGCTGATGCCGGCAATGTCGACGGAGCAGCGAAACAAATCCGCATTGCTTTGTGCGCCGAGCAGCGCGACGTAGCCGCCGAAACTCCAACCCACGATACAGATGCGCGTGGGATCGGCGATCCCCTGCTGGACGGCCCGGCGCGCGCCGTCGACGACATCATCGTAGGTCAAGCCGCCCCAGGTATCGCGCGCGATCGGACCGCCGTGCGGCATCACGATCAACGGCAAATTCGTCGCGTTCGGGCTAGGCGGGGCCCAGCGACAGCGCCATATGCGTCGCGGTGTCGAGCACCATGAAACTCGCGGACTCGATGTCGCCGTACGAACGGATGACGTAGATTTTTTCGTCGCGCGTCGAGCTCGCAATCGTGCTGAATTTTCCGGGATTCGCTTTCTGAATCGACGCCATCAGCGCCTTGGCGCCGCATGGTTCGCGGCCGCGGCACACAGCGTCATTGCGATCATCAATCCGGCGCTCTTGTTCAGGATCCGCCTCCCTGCATGCTTCGACTCTGAATTCCGCGCACCCGGATGGGCGCGCGATGACGGCAGCGCGCGGCAACGTCGACGCGCCGCGACGGCGGCATTTCAACTCGAAATAGCGACGTAAGTCCAGGTTCCCCGGCGTCGACTGGACGCCAGGACCGCGACCCTGTACTATCATCGGCTAGCTAATTAGGTCGGTACTCGGTCAGTACCACCTCCTGCTCGCGGTCCGTCCTTGACGCACTTCGTTTGATACTCCCCCTCGCTGCTGACCGCTGCAGAGCCAAAAACGCCCTGTCGTGCGAGTCCAAATCTAAGTTTAAGGATTTTTTATGTCATTTTCCGATCTCGGGCTATTGCCCGAATTGCTGCGTGCTGTTGCCGATAAGGGCTACGACACCGCGTCTCCGATTCAATTGCAAGCCATTCCCGCCGTCTTATCCGGCCGTGACGTGTTGGCCGGTGCGCAAACCGGCACGGGCAAAACCGCAGGTTTCGTGTTGCCGATTCTGCAGCGGCTGAACGCCGATTCGAATCACGGCACGAGCCGATCGCCGCGTGCTCTGGTGCTGACGCCGACCCGTGAATTGGCCGCTCAGGTAGCCGAGAGCGCGCGCAGCTACGGCAAGTATTTGCAATTGCGCACCTTCCAGGTATTCGGCGGAGTCAGCATCAATCCGCAGATCAGCGCCTTGCGAAGCGGCTGCGATATTTTGGTTGCGACTCCCGGTCGCCTTCTCGATCTCGCGCAGCAACGCGCGGTCGATCTGTCGAAGGTCCAGGTACTCGTGCTCGACGAGGCCGATCGCATGCTCGACATGGGCTTCATTCCGGATATTCGCCGCATCATCAAGTTATTGCCGCAACAACGTCAGAATCTGCTGTTTTCCGCCACCTACTCCGACGATATCCGTGGCCTTGCCGAGCGACTGTTGCACAATCCGCTGTCGATTCAGGTGTCGCCGCGTAACGCGGTCATCGAAATCGTCGAACAACGCGCCTATCGCGTCCAGAAAGAACAGAAGCGGCATCTGTTGATCCATTTGATCCAGGAGGGTCAATGGCATCAGGTGCTGGTGTTCACGCGCACCAAGCATGGCGCGAACCGCCTCACGCAACAGTTGGAAGGCGCCGGCATCAAAGCCTTGGCGATCCACGGCAACAAGAGCCAAGCGGCGCGCGTCAAGGCGCTCGATATGTTCAAAAAGGGCCAAATCACCGTGCTGGTCGCCACCGAGGTTGCGGCCCGCGGCCTCGACATCAAGGAGCTGCCGCACGTCGTCAACTACGAGCTGCCGAACATTCCCGAGGACTACGTGCATCGCATCGGCCGCACGGGGCGCGCCGGCGCCGGCGGCGAAGCCGTGTCGCTGGTGTCTTCGGACGAGACGGGATTCTTGCGCGACATCGAACGCGTACTGCGGCGCAGTATTCCGGTATTTCCGACGCCGACTTTCAACATCGTGGAATCGACGCCGGCACCCGCGGCGCGCCCCGCCCAAGGGCAAAGCCGCGGCGGATATCACCAGGGCGCCTCGCGCAGTTCGGGCGGCAGCACGGAGCGGCGTGATTCACGCCGCCCGTCGGCTCACTCATCGAACTCGCGTCATAGCGGTGGGCAGCAGCGCGGCCGCTCGTATTGATGGCGAAATCAGCGTGCGCGCGACGGCGCGCGCACGCTTTTCCTCATAGGGTCGCGACGAACTCTTTGAGGTAGGCCTCGAAGTCCGATCCCAGGCTCGAGTGCTTGAGTGCGTATTCGACGGTGGCCTGAAGGTAGCCCAGCTTGTTGCCGCAGTCATAGCGCTTGCCTTCGAACTCGAACGCGTACACGGGTTGACGCAACATCAAGCGCGCAATGCCGTCGGTCAGCTGAATCTCCCCGCCGGCGCCCGCGCCGATGTGGGCCAATTCGTCGAAAATCGACGCCGACAGCAAATAGCGCCCGACCACGGCCAAATTCGACGGCGCGGCAGCGGGCTTCGGCTTCTCGACGATGTGCGACATCTTGCCGACGCGCGCGGATACCTTGCGCTCGAGCGAGACGATGCCGTATTTATCGGTATCGTGCGACGGAACGTTCTGGACACCGAGCACGCTGCCGCCATGCGCGTGAAACACGTCCACCATTTGCTTGAGGCAGGGCACGGACGCGTCGATCAAGTCGTCGGCGAGGTGCACCATGAACGGCGCATCGCCGACGACCGGGCGCGCACACAATACCGCGTGACCCAGACCCAAGGGTGCCGGCTGGCGAATGTACACGCAGGTGGCCCAACTCGGCAGGATGCCGCGCAGGGCGTCGAGCAACTCGAGCTTGCCCTGCGCCTGCAGCATGGTCTCGAGTTCCACGTTGGTATCGAAATGGTCCTCGATCGCGCGTTTGGAGCTGCCGGTGATGAACACGAGCGTCTCGGCGCCTGCGCTAAGCGCTTCGTCGACCGCATATTGGATCAGCGGCTTGTCGACGATCGGCAGCATCTCCTTCGGACTCGCCTTGGTCGCTGGAAGGAATCTCGTACCGCGTCCGGCGACCGGAAATACTACTGTCTTGACCGGAATTTTCGACATGGATGAATCGTCAGCCTTGGAGTGCAGTCCAAAAAATCGACGTTCAATCGCGGATCGGTTGACCTGCGCCGTCGTTGACGCGCTCGCGCAGGTCTTTGCCCGGCTTGAAATGCGGCACGTGCTTACCCGCCAGCGCTACGGCCTCGCCGGTCTTCGGATTGCGGCCTTGCCGCGGCGGACGGAAATGCAGGGAAAAACTCCCGAATCCCCGAATCTCTATGCGCTCCCCGGTCGCGAGCGCATCGCTCATGATTTCCAGCAACTGCTTGACGGCGAGCTCGACATCCTTCGCCGGCAAATGCTTTTGCTTAGCCGAAATGATCTCAATGAGTTCCGATTTCGTCATTATCGATCCGTGAGAATCACTAATCATAGTGGGCCGCGCATGCGCAGCGGGCCGCCGCTGCGCATACATTTGATTCCTCAGTCCTGACCTGAAATTTGTTCTTTGAGCAGGTCACCGAGACTCGTACCGGTCGGGGAATCCGTCCGGTAATTCTGCATGGCCTCCTGTTCCTCGTGAATGTCCTTCGCTTTGATCGATAGCGAGATGCTGCGGCCCTTGCGATCCACGCCGGTGAATTTCGCCTCGACCTCCTCGCCCACTTTCAGCAGCAGACGGGCGTCTTCGACTCGATCTCGCGACAGCTCCGAAGCCCGCAACTGACCGTCGACGCCGTTGCCGAGATCGATGATCGCGCCCTTTGCGTCCACTTCGCGCACGGTGCCGCGCACGATCGTGCCCTTGGGGTGCTCGGCGATATAGGCCGAGAACGGATCCTTGGCGAGCTGCTTGATTCCCAAACTGATGCGCTCGCGTTCCGGATCGATCGACAGAACCATCGCGTCGACCTGCTGCCCCTTTTGATAGCTGCGCACGGCCTCTTCGCCCGGCATATCCCAGGAGATATCCGACAGATGCACCAAACCGTCGATGCCGCCCGCGAGTCCGATGAAGATCCCGAAATCGGTGATCGACTTGATCTGACCGCCGACCTTGTCGCCGCGATTGTAGTTGTCCGCGAATTCCTTCCACGGATTGGCCTTGCATTGCTTCACGCCGAGGCTGATGCGACGACGCTCCTCGTCGATGTCGAGCACCATGACTTCGACTTCCTGACCGACGTGAACCACCTTGGCCGGGTTGACGTTCTTGTTGGTCCAATCCATCTCGGAGACATGCACGAGGCCTTCCACGCCCTCTTCGATTTCGACGAAGCAGCCGTAATCGGCGATGTTCGTGACCTTGCCGAACAGGCGGGTGTTCGCCGGATAACGGCGCGCGATGTTCTGCCAGGGATCGGAGCCCAACTGCTTCAATCCCAAGGAGACGCGCTGCCGTTCGCGATCGAACTTGAGGATCCGCACGTCGATCTCTTCGCCGACCTTGACGACTTCGGAGGGGTGCTTGACGCGTTTCCACGCCATATCGGTGATGTGCAACAGCCCGTCGATGCCGCCGAGGTCGACGAACGCACCGTAGTCGGTAAGATTCTTGACGACGCCTTTGACGGCTGCGCCTTCCTGCAGATTGTCGAGCAGAGCGGAACGCTCTGCGCTGTATTCTTGTTCAACCACCGCGCGGCGCGAAACCACGACGTTGTTGCGCTTTTGATCGAGCTTGATGACTTTGAATTCGAGCGGCTTGTTTTCCAGATACGACGGATCCCGGACCGGGCGCACGTCGACCAAGGAACCCGGCAGAAACGCGCGTACATTGTCGACTTCGACGGTAAAGCCGCCCTTGACTCGGCCAGTGATGATACCGATCACGATTTCCTGCTTTTCGAATGCCGTTTCCAGACGGGTCCAGGTGCGCGCGCGCTTCGCCTTCTCGCGCGATAGACGCGTCTCGCCGGAGCCGTCCTCGACGCTATCGAGAGCCACTTCGACGGTTTCGCCGACGGCTACCTCGATCTCACCTTTTTCGTTTTTGAATTGGTCCGACGGTATGACCGCTTCGGACTTCAGTCCGACGTTGACGATGACGTAGTCTTGGCCGACTTCGACGATCAAACCATTGAGGATGGTACCGGGGCGTATTCGCTGGCTGGCGATGCTCTGTTCAAACAGTTCCGCAAAACTTTCTGTCATGTTTTCTCTAGTGCGAGCCTATGCTGGCTCGATATATTCCCTCGCACGGGTCCCGTGTGCCTTAGGGGTTGACCAAAAAATACGGCATCCAATCCTTAGAAAGCCGCAACCTAAATCTTAACAATCTGACGCTCGCGGACTATTTCCAGCACGCGCTCCACCACGGCAGCGACGGGCAAGCCCGTCGTATCGAGCAGAACCGCATCGGCGCTTGCGACTAGAGGTGAAACGGCACGCGTCGTATCGCGACGGTCGCGTTCCGCTATCTCCAGCGAAAGGGCGGCAAGGTTAGCAGTAACCCCCTTTTCTTTCAACTGCTTATACCTTCTGACGGCCCGTTCTTCGGCGCTTGCGGTCAGGAAAATCTTGAGCTTCGCCGAGGGGAATACCACGGTCCCCATGTCGCGCCCGTCGGCCACCAGACCGGGCGCAACCGCAAATCGCCGTTGGCGGTCCAAGAGCGCGGCGCGCACGGCAGGCAGGGCGGCGACTTTTGAGGCGTCGTTGCCGGCCGCTTCGCTGCGTATCGCGGCCGTCACGTCCTCCCCGGCAAGCCAAATCCTCTCCTCGCTGGCCTCACTCGACCCAAAATGGATATCCAGGCCCAATGCGAGCTCGGCGAGCCGCTGGGCGTCGCCGAGGTCGATTCCCGCCTGGTGCCCGGCCAGGGCGACCAATCGATAAAGCGCACCACTATCGAGCAGCGCCCAGCCGAGGCGCCGGGCGACCGCACGAGCCACCGTTCCCTTGCCGGAACCCGAGGGGCCGTCGATCGTTATGACAAGTTCAGCGCTCATGCAGGTCGAACCCCACGCCGCGGGCCAGCGCGACGAAGCCAGGGAACGAGGTGGCCACATTGGCGACATCGCGGATGCGGATCGGCCCGGCGGCCCGCAGGCTTGCGATGCTGAAGGACATCGCGACGCGGTGGTCGCCGCAACTGTCGACCTCGCCGCCCCCAAAGGCCGCTCCGGCGCCCCTCCCGGTGATCCGCATACCGTCGGGCAGCACGGTATGTTCGACGCCGAGCGCCTGCAAGCCCGCGCTCATGGCCGCGATGCGGTCGCTCTCCTTGACGCGTAGCTCCTCGGCGCCGGTAACCAGAGTATCGCCGCTCGCGCAGCAGGCGGCGATGAACAAGACCGGAAATTCATCGATGGACAGCGGCACCAGTACCGGCGGGACCTCGATGCCGCGCAGCTGCGAGGCATGAACACGCAAATCGGCGACCGGCTCGGCGCCGCTTCGGCGGGGATCCAGCACTTCGATTTTGCCGCCCATGGCACGCAGGATCTCGAGCAAGCCGATGCGCGACGGGTTCAATCCGACATTGCGGATCAGCAGGCCATCGGCACCGGCTCCGATGAGCCCGGCAACGATAAAAAAAGCGGCCGACGAGAAATCCCCGGGAACCTGCAGATGCTGGCCCTGCAACTGCTGCGGCGGGTGCAGGCTGACGCTCAAATCCTCTACATCGACGCGCACGCCGAAACTCGCGAGCATGCGCTCGCTGTGATCGCGGCAGATCGCCGGTGAAATCACGGTCGTGACGCCGTCGGCGTAAAGGCCGGCGAGCAGGATCGCCGACTTGACTTGGGCGCTCGCGACCGGCATCCGATATTCGATGCCGCGCAAACGGCGGCCGCCCTGGATCCGGACCGGCGGCGTGCCGCCGGTGGTGCGCACGTCGGCGCCCATCTCGCGTAGCGGCTTGGCGACCCGCTCCATCGGGCGCTTCATCAAGGACGCATCGCCAATGAGCTCGGAGTCGAATGCCTGCGCGGCCAACAAGCCCGTGAACAGGCGCATCGCCGTGCCCGCATTGCCCATGTCGAGCGCGTGCTGCGCCGGGCGCAGCCCCCGCAATCCGACACCATGCACGATCACGTGGGTTGCGCTGGGCTGTTCGATCCCGACGCCGAGGGCGCGCATCGCGCCCATGCTCGCGAGACAATCCTCGCTAGGCAGAAATCCGGTCACTTCGCTGCGGCCGGTGGCGATGCCGGACAACATCAGCGACCGGTGCGAGATCGATTTATCTCCGGGCACGGCCAGATCGCCCCCGACGGCGCGCACCGGATTCGCCTCATAGGCGCTCATCAGAGCACCGCGCGCGGATAAGAGCCGAGCACCTTGAAAAGCGAGGCGCGCTTTTCGAGCGCGGCCAGCGCCTCGGCGACCGCCGGGTCGCTGACGTGCCCCTCGATGTCGATGAAGAATACATAGTCCCACTTGCGCTTGCGCGAAGGGCGCGACTCGATCCGTGTCATGTTGACCTGATGCTCCGCGAGCGGCTCCAATAGCCTGAATAAAGCGCCCGCGCCGTCGGTATCTCGCGCCGACACCAGCAGCGTGGTTTTATCGATGCCGCTGGCGCTGAACAGTTTGCGTCCTATGACGAGAAATCGCGTCGTGTTGTCGGGGCGGTCCTCGATATCACTGGCGAGCAAGTGCAGGCCGTAGATTTCGGCGGCCGCGCGGCCCGCGATTGCCGCGGTATCGCGCTCGTCGCGCGCCCGCCGAGCGCCCTCGGCGTTGCTCGATACCGGCACGCGATCCACGTCCGGCAGCTGGTCATCGAGCCAACCGCGGCACTGCGCGAGTGCCTGGGGATGCGCGCAGACGCGCTTGACGGCGGCCAGGCCGGTCATGCGCCCCATCAAATGATGGTTGATGCGCAATTCCACTTCACCGCAAATTTTCAAGCCGGAACCCAAGAACATGTCGAGCGTGTGATTGACCGTGCCTTCGCTGGAATTCTCGATCGGTACGACGCCGAAATCGGCAATGCCGCCCTCGACCTCGTGAAACACCTCGTCGATCGCCGGCAGCGGCAGCGCACGCACCGAGGCGCCGAACTGTTTGAGCACCGCAGCCTGCGTGAAGGTTCCTTCCGGCCCGAGGAATGCGACCTTCAGCGGCTCCTGCTGAGCGAGACAGGCCGACATGATTTCCCGGAACAGGCGCACGACTTCCTCGTCGCGCAGCGGGCCTTCATTGCGCTTCAAGACCTTGCGCAGCACCTGCGCTTCGCGCTCGGGTCGATAGAAGTCCACGGCCTTGCCGCCGGCCGTCTTGGAAATGCCGACGAGCTGCGCAAAGCGCGCGCGCTCGCTGAGCAAGCCCTGAATGCGCGCGTCGATGTCGTCGATGCTTTCGCGTATCGATCCCAGATCGACGCCGCTGGGCTGTGCGCCCGGTTTGGCCTGATCGGCCTTGTCGACTCGTGCCGTTTTTTTCTTCCCTTTGGCCATGGTCATCCTCGAGGATGTTTGCGCTCAAACTCGCGCATGAAGTCGACGAGCGTCTCGACGCCCGCGAGCGGCATCGAGTTGTAGAGGCTCGCGCGCATCCCGCCGACCGCACGATGACCTTTTAGATTCTTCAAGCCGGCGGCTTCGGCTTGTTCCAGGAACACGGAGTCCAAGCTCGGATCGCGCAGCGTGAAGGTCACGTTCATCGTGGATCTCGCGTCCCGGGCGACCGGATTGCGATACAGATCGGACGCGTCGATCGCCGCATACAGCATCTCGGCCTTGCGGCGATTTCGCTCGCCCATGGCAGCTAGTCCGCCTTGCTTTTTCAGCCATTTGAAGACGAGGCCGGCCATGTACCACGCAAACGTCGGCGGCGTGTTGAGCATCGAGCCTTCGTCGGCAATCTGTTTGTAGTCGAAGACGGTCGGCGTGGCCGGCCGCGACCAACCGACCAAATCCTCGCGCACGATGACGACCACCAAACCGGACGGCGCGATGTTCTTTTGGGCGCCCGCATAGATAAGACCGAATTTCGAGACGTCGAGCGGGCGCGACAAGATATTCGAGGACATGTCGGCGACCAGCGGCACGCGTCCCGTGTCGGGCACATAGCCGAACTCGACCCCTCCGATGGTTTCATTGGGCGTGTAGTGGACGTAAGCGGCGTGATGCTCGAGCCGCAGCGCGGATTGCGGTGGAACCGTCGTGTAATTGCCGCCGGCATCGGCCGCGACGTTGACCGTGCAGTAGCGTCGCGCCTCGAGTATGGCTTTGCGCGACCAATGTCCCGTATCGATGTAATCGACGGTCGAATCCGAGCCGCTCAAATTCAAGGGCACGATGGCGAACTGCGCACTGGCGCCGCCTTGCATGAATAGCACCTTGTAGTTGGTCGGGATGGCGAGCAAATCGCGCAAATCCGCTTCGGCCTCGGCGGCGACGCGCATGAAGGCCTTGCCGCGATGACTGATCTCCATGACCGACATGCCGCTGCCGTGCCAATCGATGAATTCATCGCGCGCCTGCGCCATCACCTCGGTGGGCAGCGCCGCGGGACCCGGGGAAAAATTGAAAACAGGCATGGCGTCCCCGAGCGCTCCCTTAGGGCCGCTAGGGCTCGGAACCCGGACCATCGTCCGCGGCCTCGGCGCCGCCGACCGCGTTGCCCTCGCCGGTGCCGTTGCCCTCGCCGGTGCCGTTGCCCTCGCCGGTGCCGTTGCCCTCGCCGGTGCCGTTGCCCTCGCCGGTGCCGTTGCCCTCGCCGGTGGCGTTGCCCTCGCCGCCCTCGCCGCCTTCGTCGGCAGCCCCGTCCTCGACGACCAGACCGTCGATGCGTTCGAGGCCCGTCAGTTGATCGCCCTCCTCGAGGCGGATCAAGCGCACACCCTGCGTGTTGCGCCCCACGACTGAAATATCCTTAACCGGTGTGCGCACCAAAGCGCCTCCCTGGCTCATGAGCATTATTTCGTCGTCGAGGCTCACTTGCAGCGCACCGACCATGCGTCCGTTGCGGTCCGTCACCTGCAGAGCAATGACGCCCTGGCCGCCGCGGCCGTGTCGAGGAAAGTCTTCGAGCGGCGTGAGTTTGCCGTAGCCGTTTTCCGAAGCGGTCAAGATAAAGCCCTGGTCGGCCACGATGAGCGCATTGACGCGCTGATCGTCGCTGAGGCGAACGCCGCGCACTCCGGCGGCCTCGCGGCCCATCGGGCGCACTTCGTCCTCGACGAACCGAATCGACTTGCCGCCGGTCGTAAACAGCAGGATATCGCGAGTACCGTCAGTGACCGCGGCGCCGACCAGCTTGTCGCCCTCGTCGAGGGCGACTGCGATGATTCCATTGGCGCGCGGGCGCGAAAACAGCGCGAGCGGGGTCTTCTTGACGGTCCCGAAACTCGTCGCCATGAAGACGTACTTGCCTTCCTCGAATTCCTTGATCGCGAGCATCGCGCTGATGCGCTCGCCTTCCTGCAACGGCAGCAGATTGACGATCGGCTTGCCGCGCGCGCCGCGGCTCGCCTGCGGCAATTGGTAGACCTTCATCCAATAGAGCTTTCCGTGGTCCGAAAAACACAGCAGCGTGTCGTGCGTATTGGCGACGAACAGCTTGTCGATGAAATCCTCGTCCTTGACCGTGGTGGCCGCTTTGCCGCGGCCGCCGCGCCGCTGCGCCTGATACGCGGAGACCGGCTGCGCCTTCGCATAGCCGCCGTGCGACAGGGTAACGACGACGTCCTCCGGCGTGATCAAATCCTCGATCGTCAAATCCTCGTGATTGCTGATGATCTCGGTGCGCCGCTTGTCGGCAAAATTGTCGCGGATCATCTCGAGCTCTTGGCGAATGACCGTCATGAGCCGCTCAGGCCGCGCCAGGATGTCGTTCAGATCGCGAATTTGAACCAAGAGCTCCTGGAATTCGCTGACGATCTTGTCCTGCTCGAGGCCGGTCAACCGGTTCAAACGCATTTCCAGAATCGCCTGAGCCTGTATGTCGGTCAGGCGGTAACCGCCCTCGAAGATTCCGAGCGGACTGATCTCGCCTTCGGGCCGCGTGCTGATCGACCCGGCGCGAGCCAGCATCTCGGGTACGGCGCCCGCCCCCCAGGCACGCGACGTCAAGGCGATTTTCGCATCGGCGGGCGAAGCGGAGGCCTTGATCGCGGCAATGATTGCATCGATGTTCGCGAGCGCGATAGCCAATCCCTCGAGGATATGACCGCGCTCGCGCGCCTTGCGCAGTTCAAAAACCGTGCGCCGCGTGACGATTTCGCGCCGGTGCCGCAGAAACGCGTCGAGCATCTCCTTGAGCGACAGCAGGCGCGGCTGCCCGTCGACCAGAGCGACCATGTTGACGCCGAACACCGTTTCCATCGGAGTCTGCGCAAACAGATTGTTCAATAATATTTCGGGCACTTCGCCGCGCTTCAATTCGATGACGACGCGCATGCCGTCCTTGTCCGACTCGTCGCGCAGGCCGTCCGAGGCGATGCCGTCGATCAACTTCTCGCGCACCAGATCGGCGATGCGCTCGATCAGCCGCGCTTTGTTGACCTGATACGGCAGCTCCGTGATGATGATCGCCTGGCGATCGGCCTTGCCCACGTCCTCGAAATGCGTGCGCGCCCGCACGTGCAGGCGTCCGCGTCCGGTCTTGTAGGCCGCGACGATTTCCTGTGCGCCGTTGATGAATCCCGCGGTCGGAAAATCGGGCCCGGGCACGATTTGCATGAGCTGCGCCAGCGTGATGTCGGGGTTCTCGATCATACTGATGCAGGCGCTGACGATTTCCCCCAAATTATGCGGCGGTATATTGGTCGCCATGCCGACGGCTATGCCCGAGGAGCCGTTGACCAGCAGGTTCGGAACGCGCGTCGGCAACACCGACGGCTCGCTCTCCGACTCGTCGTAATTGGGAACGAAGTCGACCGTCTCCTTGTCGATGTCCGCGAGCAGCTCCTGCGCGATCTTCGACATGCGCACTTCGGTATAGCGCATCGCCGCCGGTGGATCGCCGTCGACCGAACCGAAATTTCCCTGTCCGTCGACCAGCAAATAGCGCATCGAAAACGGCTGCGCCATGCGCACAATGGCGTCGTAAACGGACGCATCGCCGTGCGGGTGGTATTTGCCGATGACATCGCCAACGACGCGTGCCGACTTCTTATAGGCTTTGTTCCAGTCGTTGCCGAGTTCGCGCATCGCGTACAGCACGCGCCGATGCACGGGCTTCAAGCCATCGCGTACATCGGGCAAGGCGCGTCCGATGATTACGCTCATCGCGTAATCCAAATAGGATTTGCGCATCTCGTCTTCGAGATTGACGGGCAATATTTCGCGAGCGATCTCGGCCATTTGCGAGAGTCCGGTGAGCCTTACTTAGGCTTCTAAAAAGCGGGTTTAAACGAGACGATTCGGGGTCTCAACATCGGACTAATTCTAGCACAGATCCTGCCGGAGCTTTAAGCTTCCCGAAGCGTGAAATCGCTATACTTGACACTTGACCCAACACTTGCCGGATGCTTTCGAGTCGCCCATGGGGAAATTCACGATGTCCGCTTCGCCGCACAATTCAGACCCCGTCGAAATCGCAAAATTCAACGGGGTCGCTCAAAGCTGGTGGGATCCTCACGGGCCATCGAAACCCTTGCACGATCTGAACCCGCTGCGCTTGGCCTACGTCGAGCGCATCGCCGCCGAGGCTGGTAAAGCATTGTCGGCCAGCCGCGTACTGGATGTCGGCTGCGGCGGCGGAATCCTTGCCGAATCCATGGCGCGCGCCGGGGCCTCGGTGCTCGGGATCGATCTCGCGCCCGCGGTTCTGGAGGTTGCCGAACTGCATGCGCTCGGGGCCAAGCTTGACGTGAACTATCGGGCGATCGGCGCCGAGGAACTCGCGCGGGAACAGCCGGGCGCATTCGACATCGTCACCTGCATGGAGATGTTGGAGCACGTGCCCGACCCCGCGGCGAGCCTCGCCGCGCTCGCGGCGCTCGCGGCGCCGAGCGGCCACGTCATCGTATCGACCTTGAACCGCACGGCTCGGGCGTTCCTCGTCGCGATCGTCGGGGCCGAGTACCTCGCCCGCGTACTGCCGCGTGGCACCCACGAATACTTGAAGTTCATTCGCCCTTCGGAGCTCGCGAAGTGGGGGCGCGCCGCGGGCTTGGAACTCAAGGATTTGACCGGCATCACCTACAACCCCCTGACGCGCTCATTTGCGTGCTCGTCGGACCCGTCGGTGAATTATCTGGCCCATTTCCGGCGCATCGAGCCTTAAGCCTTGAGTGCGCCACTGCGTGCCGTGCTGTTCGATTTGGACGGGACGCTGCTCGACACCGCCCCCGACATGTGGAGCGCGATGAACGTCCTGCTCGGCGAGCAGCAGCGCGCGCCGCTGCCCTACTCGGCGGTGCGGCCATGGGTCAGTCACGGCGCCCGCGGCGTGCTCAGCCAAGGCTTTGCGGACGCCGAGCCGGCCGTGTTTGCCGAACTGCAGCGGCGCTTTCTGGAGATCTACCGCGCCGACTTGAGCCGCGGTACGCGCCTCTTTCCCGGCATGGACCGCGTGCTCGACGCGCTTTCCGAGCGCGGCTTGCGCACCGGCATCGTCACCAACAAGGCCGCCTGGTTGACCGAGCCGCTGCTCGAGCAAATGGCGATCCGCGCCCGCTTCGCCTGCGTCGTCAGCGGCGATACGGTCGCGCAGCGCAAGCCGCATCCGCTGCCCTTGCTGCACGCCGCGAGCTTGGCAGGCGTCTCTGCGGCCGAATGCATTTACGTCGGCGATGCCGAGCGCGACGTGCGCGCGGCGCACGCGGCCGGCATGCCGGCATTGGTCGCGCTATACGGCTATCTGGGCACCGATGAGGAGCCGCGCGCCTGGGGAGGCGAAGGCCACCTCGCCGAACCGCTCGAGCTGCTGCCCTGGCTCGACGCGAGCGGCCGCTTGTGAGCTGGACTGCGCCCCTGCTCGACTTCGCGCTCGGCGCCGTCATCGGCGCCGTGATCGGCGCGCTGTTGACACTCTGGTGGCGCTCGCACGCACGCGACCAATTGCAGGCGGTGTTCAGCGAACTCGCCCGCGATACCTTGAAGAGCAATAGCGAGGTGTTTCTGCAGCTCGCCCGCGAACGACTCGATCGGCAGCAGCAAAGCTCCACGCAAGCACTCAAGGAGCGCGAGATCGCGATCGAGTCGCTGATCGGGCCGATCCGTGAAGCCCTCGCCAAGACCGAGGCCCAGGTCAAGGAGATCGAGCGGGATCGCATCGATGCGTTCGCAACGATCAAGAATCAAATGGAACTCGTCGCGAGCGGCCAGCAACTGCTGTCGCGCGAAACCCGCAACCTGGTCACGGCCTTGCGGCGGCCCGACGTGCGCGGCCAATGGGGCGAACTGACCTTGCGGCGCGTCGTCGAACTCTCCGGCATGACTGCGCACGTCGATTTTACCGAGCAGCTCCACAAAGCCGGCGAATCCGGCGCCGTGCGGCCCGACATGGTGGTGCACATGCCGGAGCGGCGCGATATCGTCGTCGACGTCAAGACGCCGCTCGATGCCTACCTATCGGCCGTCGATGCACCGGACGACGAAGAGCGCAAGGCGCAGTTGCGGCGCCACGCGCTGATCGTCGGCGCGCACATACGCGAACTCGCCGCGAAAGAATATTGGTCGCAATTCGAGCGGAGTCCCGACTTCGTCGTGCTGTTTCTGCCGGGCGATCAATTCCTCGCGGCCGCGCTGCAGGAGAATCCCGATCTGATCGACGAGGCGCTGCGTCAGAATGTCATGCTCGCGACTCCGACGAGTCTTGCCGCCCTGCTCAAAGCCGTCGCCTACGGCTGGAAGCAATCGATTTTGGCCGACAATGCCGCCGAGGTACGCAGGCTTGGTGAGGACCTATACAAGCGCCTCGCGGTGTTCGGCGAACATCTCGGCAAACTCGGCAAGACGCTGGCCGGCAGCGTCGACTCGTTCAACAAAGCCGTCGGTTCACTCGAACAACAGGTGATGCCGGCCGCGCGCCGCTTTCCCGAGCTGGGCCTGCGCGTCGGCAAGGAACTGATGCCCATTGAACCGATCGAGAGTCTCGCGCGCATGCCGCGCTCCGCGGACGCCGCAACTGCGGCGGGCGCCGATGAGTCCCAAGTCGATGCATCTTGAGAATTTCACGCCGCGCGCAGGCTTGCTTGCGGGACGCGCGATTTTGATCACCGGCGCGACCGGGGGTCTAGGCCGTGCGCTGAGTTTGGCCTGCGCACGCGCCGGCGCCAGCGTGATCGTCTGTGGCCGCAACGCGGCGAAACTCGACCGGCTCTACGATGAAATCGAGGCGCTTGGAGGCCCGCAGCCGGCGATCGCGGTGCTGGATCTCGCGACCGCGACCGCGGCGGATTACGACAGCCTCGCGCGCACCGTGAGTGCGGAATTCGGCCGGCTCGACGGGCTCATTCATGCCGCGAGCATCCTCGGCGATCGTACGCCGCTCGAGCAATACGACGTGCCGACCTGGTGCAAAGTGCTGCACGTGAATCTCACGGCACCATTCATCTTGACCCAAGTCTTGGTGCCGAGCCTGCGCCTGTCGGCAAATGCCTCGGTGATTTTCGTCAGCAGCGGCGTCGTCAAGAATTCGCGGCCGTTTTGGGGCGCCTACGCGGTGGCGAAGACCGGTCTTGAATCGGTGCGCAGCCTGTTTTCGCTGGAGCTGCAGGACGTGTCGAACATACGCGTCAACAGCGTCAATCCCGGCCGCATGCGCACGCCGATGCGTGCCGCGGCCTATCCCGGTGAGGATCCGAATTCCTTGCCTAGCCCGGATTCCGTGACCGGTGCGTTTCTGTACTTGCTGAGCACCGACAGCCTGGCGGTGCGCGACGGGTATTTCGACGCTCAGTGAGTCGGCGCCGCGCTGAGCGCCGCCGCGTCGGGTTCGCGCGCCTCTTTGGCCGCCTGTATCTCGTTGATCAAGACATTGCGCTCCGGTGCCGTCATCGCGCGCGAATGGCCGCGAGGCAGCTCGCGCGTCAAATGAATCGGTCCGAAGCGCACGCGCATGAGCCGGCTCACGATGATGCCGCGCGCGCCCCACCAATGTCTCACGAGCGCCGACCGCGTCGAGCGCACCGTGACGTTCAACCAATGATTGAAGCCCTCCCCGTACTGCGCCTCGGCACGCAGTATCGTCATCGGCTCGCCCTCGCAGTCGGTGGCGGCGCGAAATTCTTCGACCAGATCGTCGTTGAGCGGTCCGCGCATGCGCAATACGTAATCGATGGTCAAGGCGTGCACACCCTGCGAGACCCGATGGGCCCAGGTACCGTCATCGGTCAGAATCTCCAGACCGCCGTCGACGGGCGGCATGGGTTGAATCGCGAGCCATCGGCCCGACACGCGCGGCAATTGCAGATGTTCCGCCGCACGCGACGTCGCGGCTTTCAAATCGAGCGTTTCCCCCGGCGAGCGGTGAAACAACAACACATGGAGTTCTTTGGCCGCGGGCGCGCGAATGCGCACCGGTCGGCCGTCGAGCGTGATGCGATCGCGCGGCAGCCACTTCGCGCCCAACTCCGGTACCGCGCCGTTGACCTGCAATCGCCCCTCGCGTATCCAGCGCTCCACTTCGCGGCGCGAACCGATGCCCGCGGCGGCCATGACTTTCTGGACGCGATCTGCGCCGGCCGCTTCGTCGGCGGGGACCGCCCGCCGCTTGGCTCGCGCAGAAAGTGGCCTATCGCGCGAGGTCCGCGGCTTAGCGCGCGACGCCGGCGGCCTATCGCGCGACGCAGGCGGCCTATCGCGCGACGCCGCCGGCATGCCGCGCGCAGCGGCAGATTTATCGCGCGCGTTCGACGGTCTGCCGCGCGGTGCGGAATCTCGGCTGCGCGGCGGACGCGGCGGCATCTGACTTACGACGTTTGCGCGGAGCCGCGCGCGACCAAGCCCTGACTGCGCTCGGCCGTATCCTGAGGCTGGGCCGATTCGTCGTCGGCAGCCTCCTCGTCGTCACCGGCCGCCGGTTCGTCGTCGATCTCCTCGGGGCCCGCCGGCAGCGAGGCCGCGGCCTCGGCAAGCGGCTCGGCGCCCGGCAGAGCCAGCTGAACGCGCAGATCCTCGAGCTCCTTCAGTTGAGCGAGCGTGGGCAAATCATCGAGCCTTTTCAAGCCGAAATAGTCCAGGAACTCGCGCGTCGTGCCGAGCAGTTCGGGGCGGCCGGGAACGTCGCGATGGCCCAAGACGCGTATCCAATTGCGTTCCAGCATGGTCTTGATGATGTGCGGATTGACGGCCACGCCGCGAATCTGTTCGATCTCGCCCCGGGTGATCGGCTGTCGATAGGCGACCAGCGCCAAGGTCTCGAGCAAGGCGCGCGAATACTTGGTCGGACGCTCGACCCAGAGTCTCGAGACCGGTTCGGCTACCGCAGCGCGAATCTGAATGCGATGGCCGCTTGCGACTTCGACCAATTCCAGGCCTCGAGTCTCGTACTCGGCACGCAAGGCGGCGAGCGCCGCCAACACGCCTTCGACGGCCGAGCCGTCGCGTTCATCGAACAAGGACACGAGTTCGTCCACGCTCAAGGGGCGGCCGGCGGCCAGCAGCGCCGCTTCGATGACATTTTTGACGTAGTGTTCGTTCATTGAGGTCTCGCAATTTCTTCGTTGGCGGCGTCTTCTTCGGCCAGCAGCTTCAGACGGCGGGCCGGATTGCCACCGCGTACATGCAAGGGAGCATACGGCTCGGATTGCACGATTTCGATCAAACCTTCACGCATCAGTTCGAGGATCGCGACAAAAGTCACGGTAACCCCCGCCCGGCCCTCCTCGGCCCGAAACAAACGCACGAACTCGACGAACTCCTGCGACGCGAGCGCCGACATCACGTCGGTCATGCGCTGCCGCACCGACAAGGGCTCGCGCTGAACGTGAAGGTGGGCGAACATGTCGCTGCGCGCCAATACCTCTTGAAATGCCGTCAGCATCTCTTGCAGCGTGACCTGCGGCGCAATGCGCGCGACCTTGCGCATGGAGAGCTCCGCGGACGCGATCCAGGTATCGCGCTCCAGCCGCGGGATACGGTCAATTCCCTCGGCGGCTCGCTTGAAGCGTTCGTATTCCTGCAAGCGGCGCACGAGTTCCGCGCGCGGGTCGGCTTCTTCCGAGGTCTCCTCGCCGTGAATGCGCGGCAGCAGCATGCGCGATTTGACCTCCGCGAGCGTCGCGGCCATCAGCAGATATTCGCCCGCGAGCTCGAGCTGCAGCACCTGCATCAATTCGATGTAGCGCATATACTGGCGCGTGATTTCGGCGATTGGAATGTCGAGAATGTCGAGATTCTGCCGCCGGATCAAATAAAGCAGCATATCGAGTGGGCCTTCGAAAGCCTCCAGAAACACTTCGAGCGCTTGCGGCGGAATGTACAGATCGCGCGGCATCTCGGTGATCGGCTGGCCCTCGACGACCGCGAACGGCATCTCGGCCTGGGCCGGCGCAGGCTCGGGCGCAGGCGTCGCGTGGTCGTTTGGCACTAGCGTCAATTCGGGTTTCATCGGTAATTCATCGACATGGATTGGCGCACGACATCCAGGGTATCGCGCGCCGCCTCGCGCGCACGTTCGCAGCCCTGCGCGATGATACCGCGGACGAGTTCCGGATTCTCTTCGAACTCCTGGGCTCGCTTGCGGATCGTCGAAATTTCCTCGACGACCTTTTCGATGAGCGGCATCTTGCATTCCAGGCAGCCGATTCCCGCGCTGCGACAACCCTTCTGCACCCAGGCCTGGGTTTCGGCGCTCGAATAGATCTTGTGCAAATCCCAAACCGGACAGCGATCCGGGTCACCGGGGTCGGTTCGGCGCACGCGCGCCGGATCGGTTTGCATCGTCTTGAGCTTCTTGACGACCGAATCCGTATCCTCACGCAGACCGATCGTATTGCCGTAAGACTTGGACATCTTGCGCCCGTCGAGACCAGGCACCTTGGGCGTCACCGTCAGCAATACTTCCGGCTCGGGCAAGACCGCGATGCCGGTGCCCTCCAGAAATCCGAACAGACGATCGCGGTCCGCGACCGTGAGCCGCGCATTCGATTCGACCAGAGAGCGAGCGCGCGCCAAGGCCTCGGCATCGCCCTTTTCCTGAAACTCCTTGCGCATCGTTCGATATAACGCAGCGTTCCGGGAACCCAGACTCTTGATCGCCTTTTCGACCTTTTGCTCGAACTCCGGCTCCCTGCCATAAATGTGATTGAAGCGGCGTGCAACCTCGCGCGTGATCTCGACGTGCGCCACTTGGTCCTCGCCGACCGGAACATATTGTGACCGGTACAGCAAGATATCCGCGGATTGCAGCAAGGGGTAGCCGAGAAAGCCGTACGTGCTCAAATCGAGATTCGCCAATTGCGTCTGCTGGTCTTTGTACGACGGCACGCGTTCGAGCCATCCCAAGGGCGTGATCATCGACAGCAGCAGATGCAGCTCGGCATGTTCGGGCACTCTGGATTGAATGAACAACGTGGCGACACCGGGATTGAGGCCCGCTGCAAGCCAGTCGACGGCCATCGTCCACACATATTCTTCGAGCTGCGAGGTGTCCTCATAGCCGGTTGTCAACGCATGCCAATCGGCGATGAAGAAATAACATTCGTATTGATATTGCAGTTCGATCCAGTTCTTGAGCGCACCGTGATAGTTGCCCAAATGCAGCAGCCCGGTCGGGCGCATACCGGAAAGCACGCGCCGATTTTGTATCGGTCCGCTCATGCGGACGTCCGTATCAGCGCGCCGATGAGGTGACCGACGAGTCGATAGGCCGGATCGAACAGCCCGCCCAACGGCCCGTAGGCGACCAATACCATGAGCGCCATGACGATGTAGAAGCCGAATGGTTCGACACGCTCCACCTTGGCGCCGAGCTTGGGCGGCAATATACCGGTCAGTACGCGGCCGCCATCGAGCGGCGGAATCGGCAGCAAATTGAACACCGCGAGTATGACGTTGACGATGATGCCGGCGCGCGCCATGAGCGCGATCCAGCCAATGATCGTGGCATTGCCATGCACGCGCACGGCTACGGCCAGCACCACACACCAGAATCCCGCCATCGCGATATTGGCGGCGGGACCTGCGAGGGCCACGAAGATCATCGCTAATCGCGGGTTGCGCAGCGCGCGAGTGGCCACCGGCACGGGTTTGGCCCAGCCCATCAGAGGACCACCGATCGCCAGCAACAGCCCCGGTATGAGTACGGTGCCTACGGGGTCGAGGTGGCGCAGCGGGTTCAAGCTCAGCCGGCCGAGCAACTCGGCGGTCCGATCTCCGAAGTAGCGAGCCGCCCATCCGTGCGCTACTTCATGCAGGGTGATCGCGAACAGAACCGGAATCGCCCAGATCGAAACCTTGGAAAGAAATTCAGTTAAATCCAATTCTTATACTCATTATTTAAAATACTTCTCATCTACGCGCGGGGGCTCCAGGGCTCATTATACGGTTGCCGAGTCGACAAAGGGGCTTACGTCGCCGCGGCCCACCCGAATGACGCTCGGCCGATCGCCGGAGATATCGATGACGGAGGTGGGCGTGAGGCCGCAATTGCCGCCGTCGAGCACCAGATCGACGCGCCGGCCCAGGGCCTCGTAGATCTCCTTCGCGTCGGTGCGCGGCAACTTCTCGCCCGGCAGCAACAGCGTCGAACTCATGACCGGTTCGCCGAGCTCTTTGAGCAGCATGGCGGTCACCGGATGATCGGGCACTCGCAAACCGATCGTGCCGCGGCGCTCGTGCTTGAGGCGCCGCGGGGTCTCGCGCGACGCCTTGAGTATGAATGTGTAGGGGCCCGGCGTGTAAGCGCGCAGCAGGCGGTACTGCCAATTGTCGACGAGCGCATATTTACCGACCTCGGCAAGATCGCGACACACCAAGGTGAAATCGTGATTTCGATCGACCTCGCGGATGTCGCTGATCCGCTGCAGAGCGTCCTTGTCACCGATGTGACATCCCAAGGCATAGCACGAATCCGTCGGATAGACGATCACACCGCCGCTGCGCAAGACTTGAACCGCCTGGCGTATGTAGCGCTGCTGGGGTGAAACCGGATGTAATTGCAGGTAGATGCTCATGCTGGGTGACGGCTATGATACGCGCATGAATCAGCTGCTCGAATGGTCGCCGTTACTCGCGTTTTTTGTCGTGTTCGAACTCTTCGGCATCTATTGGGCCACCGGCGCCCTCATGGTCGCCTGCGTCGTGGTGCTGATCGTGCACCGGCATAGCGCGGGTAAATACAAGACGGTGCACGTCATAACCGTGGTCGTAGTGCTGGTGCTCGGGACCGCGACATTGCTGCTGCATGACAAGCGCTTCATTCAGTGGAAACCAACCGTGCTGCTCGGCCTGACCGCGCTCGCATTTCTGGGCAGTTCGGTCATCGGCCGGCAGCCGCTGGCGCGGCGCATGCTCGAGGGCGCATTCAGCGAACCGATCGACGTCACCCCCCATGCGTGGATCGTCATCAATACCCTGTGGGTGGCGTGGTTTTCCGCGCTCGCGGTGCTCAACATCTATGTCGCCACGCATTTCGCCGAAAATATATGGGTCAAGTTCAAGGTATTCGGATTGACCATTGCGATGATCGTCTTCATGGTCCCCCAAGTCATTTGGCTCAACGGCAAGCTCAAGCCGGAGCCCGTGAGTCAAGTCTGATGGGCGCGTCGCCGAATCCTACGGGGCGCGAAGCGCGCCTGCGCGCACGGCTCGAGGCAAGCTTCGCGCCGCTCGAGCTCATCATCGAGGACGAAAGCCGCTTGCACGCGGGCCATGCCGGAGCGGCCGGCGGCCTCGGCCATTTTCGCATTCGCATCGTTGCCGAAGCGTTTCGCGGCGTTGCACCGATCGTGCGCCATCGCCGTGTCTACGAGGCGGTTGGCGACCTCCTGGAGACCGAGATCCACGCGCTCAGCATAGAGGCCTTTCCGCCGCCGCGGCACGCGTAAACCGTCGATAATTGCCGCGTTACAGGCTAAACTGCGTCCCCCGGTAGGCATCGGCCAAGTCGGCCGCAGCCGCCTCATCATAGGTTTAGAGGATACAAATGACGCAATTTTCCATGACACCGTGGGCACGTATGTCCGCTGTGGCCGCCGCCGCCCTCGTAATGACGGCTTGCGGCAAGGGACAACCAACCACGGCCACGGCCGCTAAAGTCGAGGACAAGCCGGCGCCGGCAGCCGTCGCGACGGTTGGCACCACCAAGATCTCGCGCGACGACTATGATTTCTTCGTCAAGTCTCTGACTCACGGCAAGACCGCCGACACGCTGAGTGCGGACCAAAAAAACCAGGTCCTCGACATGTTGATCGACACGCAGCTGGCCGCGGACCAGGGCCTGAAGGACGGCGTCGACAAGGATCCGGAAGTCGCCGCTGCGATGCAGGTCACGCGCCTCAGCATTCTCAATGAGGCGGAGAAGAAAAAATACCTCGCGGACAAGCAGCCCACCGAGGAGGAATTGCATGCGGAATACGACAGTGCGGTCGCCGGGTTGGACAAGACCGAGTACCACGCCTTGCATATTTTGGTGAAGGACAAGGACACGGCCGAGCAGTTGATCAAGAAGCTCAAGGGCGGCGCCAAATTCGACGATCTCGCCAAGGCTAACTCGATCGATACGGGCTCCAAAATCAAAGGCGGCGATCTCGGCTGGTTCGCGCCCGCGAGAATGGTCAAGCCATTCGCCGATGCCCTCAAAGGCTTGAAGAAAGGCGAGACCACGACCGAGCCGGTGCAGACTCAGTTCGGCTGGCACATCATCCGGCTCGTCGATACGCGCGATGCACCGCCGCCGCCGTTCGAGCAAGTCAAGGAACAGGTCAAGGGTCGCGTGTTGGAGAAGAAGTGGGAGGCCTACCTCGACGGCTTCAAGAAGACCCAAGTGATCGAAAAGAAACTCTGAGTCGAGTTGCAATGACCGCCATGGCGGGCGGACTCCCGCGAGTCCGCCCGCCGCGTGCCCCAGCCCCTCAGCTTCCCGCCTCGCGGGTGCCGCCAAGATGGCGCGTCGCACCGCCGGCATTTCCCGCTAGAGTTTCAGCAATGCCCGGAATGCGGCTTCGTCGAGCGTCTTGATTCCGAGCGCTTGCGCCTTCGCGAGCTTGGAGCCCGCCTCCTCGCCAACCACGACGTAATCGGTGTTCTTCGAGACGCTGCCCGTGACCTTGCCGCCGCGTGCGACGATCGCCGCTTGGGCCGCATCGCGCGTCAGCGTGGCGAGCGTCCCGGTGAGCACGAAGGTCAGCCCGACCAGATCCCCGCGCTGACCGGCGCTCTGTAGCGGGGCCCAGCGTATCCCGGCCGCGAGCAGGCGGTCGACGAGCGCGATGTTTTCGGCGTCCCGGAAATACTCCGTCACATGCGCGGCGACCACCGGGCCGATGTCCGGCACGCGCTGGATTTCAGCCGGCTCCGCACGCCGCAGCGCCGCCATATCGCCGAAGTGCTGCGCCAGTGCGAGCGCGGTCGCCTCGCCGACGTCGCGTATTCCGAGCGCATACAAAAAGCGCGGCAGCGTCGTGGCCTTGGCCGCATCGATGGCCTTGAGCAACTTCTGCGCCGATTTCTCGCCCATGCGCTCGAGTTCGGCGAATTGGGCCGCAGTCAACGCGAACAAATCGGCCGCCGTTCGCAGCAAACCCGCGTCGACCAATTGCTCGATGAGCTTGTCGCCGAGCCCCTGGATGTCGAGTGCGCGGCGCGAGGCAAAATGCTTGATCTCCTCCTTGCGCTGCGCGGCGCAGCGCCTGCCGCCGGTGCATCGGGCCGCCGCCTGATCGGCTTCGCGCACGACGGGCGAGCCGCACACCGGACAGACCGTCGGCAGAGAAACGAGCTTCGTGTGCGCGGGCCTCCGCTCCGGCAGCACGCGCACGACCTCCGGTATCACGTCGCCCGCGCGGCGTATCACGACGGTATCGCCCACACGCACATCCTTGCGCGTCAACTCGTCCATATTGTGCAAGGTCGCATTGCTGACCGTGACGCCGCCGACGAACGCCGGTTCGAGGCGCGCGACCGGCGTCAGCGTGCCGGTGCGCCCGACCTGAAATTCAATGTTCCGCACCGTCGTCAGCGCCTCTTGCGCCGGGAACTTGTGCGCGATCGCCCATCGCGGCGCACGCGATACGAAGCCTAGTTGCCGCTGCGCCTCGATGTCGTCGACCTTGTAGACGACACCGTCGATTTGGTACGGCAGATGCGAGCGCATTGCGCCGATTTCCCGAAAATAGTCGAGACAACCGTCGATCGATTCGACGACGCGCGCCTGCGGAGAGATCTTCAAGCCCCAGCGCTTGAGTTGCTGCAGCATCGCGCCCTGATGGCTCGGCAATTTGCCGCCCTCGATGTAGCCGATCCCATAAATGAACAGATCGAGCGGTCGCGCCGCCGTGAGACGCGGGTCGAGCTGGCGCAGACTGCCGGCCGCCGCGTTGCGCGGATTGACGAAGACTTTCTCGCCGCGTGCGAGCGCCTCTGCATTGAAGCGCTCGAAACCGGCTATCGGCATGTAGACCTCGCCGCGCACCTCGAGTATCGTCGGGTAACCCTCGCCGCGAAGCTTGAGCGGCAGCGATCTTACGGTCTTGAGATTCGGCGTGATGTCCTCGCCCGTCTCGCCGTCGCCGCGCGTGGCGCCCTGCACGAACACGCCGTGTTCGTAGACGGCGCTGACCGCGAGTCCGTCCATTTTGGGCTCGGCGGAATACTGTATCTTCTGCAACGGCGCCAGCCGCTCGCGGATGCGCCGATCGAAATCCCGCACCTCGTCCTCGCTGAAGGCATTCTCCAAGGACAGCATCGCGATGCGATGATGAACTTCGCCGAAAGCCGCCAACGGCGCGGCTCCGACCCGCATGGACGGAGAGTCCGCGGTGCGCAGTTCCGGAAATTGCGTTTCGATGCCGCGCAGCTCGAGCATGAGCCGATCATATTCGGCGTCGGAGACCTCCGGATCGTCGAGTGCGTGATAGTGGTAATTGTAACGATCCAGCAATTCGCGCAAGTCGCGCGCGCGCGCGGCCGATTGTTCGCGCAATGCTTCTGCAGACGGCTTTTTCACGCAAGCTGCGCTCGAAAGTGGGCCACTTCCTCGCGCAGCGCCGCGGCCCGAGGCGGCGACAGCGGCATGCCCTTCCCGTCCTGGACCATTCCCGTCAAATCTTCGGCGAGACCCTTGGCGGCCGCAAGCATTGCGTCCATGGTTTGCAGCGGATCGACCGGCCCGGGCAACACCGCAAACATGCTGATGCCGCGGAACTCCTGCTCCGCCATTCGCGCGCCGTCGAAAGTTCCCGGCTCGACCAGGCTCGCGACGCAAAACAGGCTGCGCCCGTCGGAGTGATTACGGTGATAGACCTGGTAGCGGCCGTACGCCAATCCCTGTGCCTCGAGCGCCGCCATCAATCGCGTCCCGGGCCAACGCGCATCGCCGACCGCACAAACGCGCAGCGACACGATTTTCTGCAGCTCGCTCGCATTGGAGTTGCGCGGCGGCGGCGTGGCGAAGCGGCCGCTATCGTCGGTCCGCGATCCCGCGGCCGCGACCGGGGCAGATTGCGCGGTCACAATGTCGAGGTGTTCGTCGGCCGGCGGCTCGAAGCCCTGCTCGTGGAAGCCCTGCTCGTGGTCGATCGAGATGTCCACGAACTCTCCGCTCTCTTCGAGCGTCTCGGTTTCGGCCAACATCGGCATGTCCAAAATTGGCACCCGATCGAAGTCCGCGGTCTTGATGCTCAGCGGTTCGAGCGGCGAGACTCCCCACTCACGCTCCGGGGCCGCCTCGTGCAGCGTTGTGGGCGCGGCTGCCGGCTGCAGGTTCGCGCTGCCCGCAGCGAGCGCCGACTCGCGCAACTCCGACGCGCCGCGCGCCTGACGCGATCCGCGAACGCTCCACCACCAGATGCCGCCGAGCAGCAGCAGACAGATTCCCAGCAAAACCAGACGTAGCTCGCCCAACGAGACCAACTCCCTACATTGCCGCCATGCGCACGGCCTCGTCGACGTCCACGGCGACCAGGCGCGACACGCCCGGCTCGTTCATCGTGACGCCGATCAACTGCGAGGCCATTTCCATCGTGCTCTTGTTGTGCGTAATGAAAATGAATTGCACGCTGCGCGACATATCGCGCACGATATCGCAGAACCGGCCGACATTGTTTTCGTCGAGCGGCGCATCGACCTCGTCCAGCAGGCAGAACGGCGCAGGGTTCAAATCGAAAATCGCGAACACCAGAGCGACGGCGGTCAAGGCCTTCTCGCCGCCGGAGAGCTGGCTGATCGTGCTGTTGCGCTTGCCTGGCGGACGCGCCATGACGGAGACGCCGGCGGACGTCGAGTCCTCGCCCTCCAGTTCCAGATACGCGTGCCCGCCGCCGAACAAACGCGGAAATTTCTCCTTGAGCCCGGCGTTGACGCGGTCGAACGTGTCCTGAAAGCGGCTGCGCGTCTCGCGATCGATCTTGCGCATGGCCGATTCCAGCGTCTCCAGTGCATCGGTCAGATCCTTGAATTGGCGATCCAGATATTCCTTGCGCTCGGACTGCTCCTTGAACTCGTCGATTGCTGCGAGATTCACCTGACCGAGCCGCTCGATCTTTGCGGCCGTCTCGCCGAGCTGCGATTCCCAGACCGCTACGGTCGCCTCCGGGCTGAGCGCGGCGATGAGCGCGCTAAACTCGAACCGCGTCGCGGCCAATTGTTCGTCAATATTCTCGCGCCGCACCCGAACCTGTTCTGCGGCCATACGCGCCTCCTCGAGCGCGTGCCGCGCCGCCTCGACACGCTGCTCCACGGCCGCGCGTGCGCCGTCCCGGTCGCGCAGCTGAGCATCGAGTTCATCGGTCGCGATGCGGGCGGCTTGCAACTCGTTTTCGACCCGCGCACGCAGCCCAAGCGCCTGCTCGAGTTGCGTCTGCAAGCCCGTCAGGGGTGCATCGCCATCCGCCAATTGGGCCGCCAAATCGTCGCACCGCAATTCCAGAATCTCGAGCTGGCGTTCGACGCGGGCCACGGTCGTCGTCAACGACGCCAGCGAGGAGCGCCTCGATTCGACCTGCAGCGCGAGATCGCGCGCGGCCTGCTGCGCAGATTGGGCCGCGAGCCGCGCCGCACTGAGCTCGCCGCGCATGCGATCGCGCTGCTGCTCCAGATCCAGGCGCTGCGGCTCCAAGGCCGCCAGCGCATCGATGGCTGTTTGCATCCGGCCGCGCGCGCTGCGCAGATCCGCGTCGGTGCGTTGCAGCTCGGCCTGGACGTCGGCGAGAGCCGTCTCGAGCTGGCTCAATCGCCGCGTATTTTCCTGCGAGCGCGCCAGCGCGGAATCGAAAGCTGCGCGCCGCTCGACGTGCTCGCGGTGCAGGCGATTGACTTCGGTTTGATACCGCTCGCGCTGATCCTCGCGCTCGCGGACCCGTTCGCGCGTCAAATTCAGCTGATGTTCGAACTCCTGGACCTCCTGCGCAAGCCGGCCGGCCTGCGAGCGAATTTCCCGCAATTGTTCCTCGCGTTCGATGACGCCCGAATGCGGATCGCGGTCGCGCGACAGGCGCAGCCAATCAGGTCCCATCCAAATGCCGTCGCGCGTGACCACCGATTCGCCGGCGCGCAAGCTGTGTCGGCGGCCCAGCGCTTCGCCCAAGGTCTCCGCCGCATACACCGACGACAGCAGCGAGCCCAAAACGGTCGCGCCCTGGACCTTGGCCTGCAGCGAAGTCGCAGCGGCGCTGACGGCGGCGAACTCGCCGCTGCTGACGATCGCCAGCTGGCCACCGTCGAAGCTGCCGAGCAGCTCCGCGACGCTGTCCAGGCCGTCGACGCACACGGCCTCCAAATACGAACCTAGAACCGTTTCGACCGCTCGCTCCCAACCGCGATCGACACGTAGCTGTTGCGCGAGGCGCGGCCGCTCGTCGAGCGACTGCGCCTTCAACCATTGCGTGACCTTGCCCGACGCCTTGCCCAGCGCCGCCTGCTGCAGGGCTTCCGTCGACACCTGCGAGCTCAGTGCGCTCTGCCAGCGCGTGCGCAGCTCGTCGAGCGCCTTGCTTTGGTCCCGCTCGCGTTCGCGCGTCTCGGATAATTCGGCAAGAATCTCCTGTAATTCGCCCTGCGCGCGCTGACCGGCATCCGCCGCGAGCGTCGCTTCGTTCGCCAAGCTCTCCAAGGAGCGCGCGGGCTCAATTCCGGCGAGCTCCGCATGCTCGGCGTGCTGGCGCTCCTGCTGCTGCAGGAGCCGGCGTTGCTGATTGTCCAATTGCTCGATGCGCGCGCGTTCGACCTGCGTCTCGCCCTGCCCCAAGGCGACGGCCTTGGCGTGGATATCCCAGCCTTGCTGCCACGCGGCGAGCGCCTGCTCGGCTTTGTCGAGCGCCAGCCTCGAAGCGCTCTCGACCTCATGCGCGCCGTCCAAACCCGGAACCATCGTCGCCAGCTCCGCCGCCAGCGCATCGATCTGACCGCGGTCGCGCGCAATGACCTCGCGCAGCTCCTGTGCCTGGGTGTGCGCGAGATCCAAATCCGCCCGCTGCCGCTGGCGCAGCTCGCGCGTGTATTGAATGCTCTGCTCGATGCGCGTGACCTCGGCGCCGGCCTCGTAATTGCGCGCCTGGATCGCGCTCAGGGTGTCAATTTGGGCGGATTGGTCGGCGCGAATGCGCTCGATCTCGGCCTCCGCTTCGCGCAAATCCGCGATGGCCGCATGCATCGCGATGTCGCATTGGCGGCTAGCCTCGTCCCTGGTTGCGGCCTCGTGCCCCAGATTCTGCAAGCGCAGCGCCAATAATTCCGCGTGGAGCTTGCGCTCATCCTCCTTGAGAACCTGATAGCGCCTGGCCGTGGCCGCTTGGCGCTGCAGGTGGCGAATTTGCTTTTCGACTTCGTCCCGCAAGTCGTTCAAACGATCCAAATTCTCGCGCGTCGTGCCGATTCGGCTCTCCGTTTCGCGGCGCCGCTCCTTGTAGCGCGAGATGCCCGCGGCCTCCTCCAAGAAGGCGCGCAAATCGTCGGGTCGCGCCTCGATGACGCGCGATATCATGCCCTGCTCGATGATCGCGTAGCTGCGCGAGCCCAGGCCGGTGCCGAGGAACAACTGCGTGATGTCCTTGCGGCGCACCTTGGTACCGTTGATGAAATAGTCCGAGGTGCCGTCGCGGCTCACGCTGCGCCGCAGTGCGACCTCGTTGTAGTTTGCATAAGCGCCGCCGATCTTGGCGTCGCTGTTGTCGAAGACCAATTCGACCGAGGCCGCGCCCAGGGGTTTGCGCGCCGCCGAACCATTGAAAATGACGTCCGCCATCGACTCGCCGCGCAGGTGCTTTGCGGAGATTTCGCCCATGACCCAGCGGACGGCGTCGATGATGTTGGATTTTCCGCAACCGTTGGGACCCACGACACCGGTGAGGCTGCTGGGGAAGGTGACCGTGGTTGGATCGACGAAGGACTTGAATCCGGCAATCTTGAGTTTTGTTAAGCGCATTGATCTCTTGAACCTTCGGAAGGACGGCCCCTGCAGGCACTAGCGCGTGGCCGTCGATGAGGCGCGTAGTGTAAAGTAAAGTGATGGCTCAACCCAGCACCAAGCTCGAAACCTTCCCGAATCCGGCGCCGGAACGGGACTACACGATTCGCATGACGATTCCCGAGTTCACGTGCCTGTGCCCAAAGACCGGACAGCCGGATTTCGCGACGCTCAAGCTCGAATACGTGCCCGATCAGCGCTGTGTCGAATTAAAGGCCTTGAAGCTCTATATCTGGTCCTACCGGGATCGCGGCGCCTTCCACGAAGCCGTGACCAATCTCATTTTGCAGGATCTCGTGCAGGCGACGGCACCCCGATTCATGCGCCTCAGCGGAGAATTCAACGTCCGCGGCGGTATTTACACCTCCGTAGTCGTCGAACATCGCCAATCGGGATGGGCCCCGCCGCCGGGGATTAGCCTCGCCTGAGCCCCAATTCCGGCTCGCGATCGTGTTCTTGTTTTCAATCAGATACTTAAGCTACGCAATAATTTAGGGCGCCGCCCTGTACAGGGCATTGCGCGTGGGTATAATCGCGCGCTCTTTCGTTAGGAGGCTTAAGACTCAAATGCCCTCGAAGAAACCGAATAAGTCGGCCAAGAAGCCAGGCAAGGCGACACCAAAGAAAGCCGCTCCGAAACCGGCTGCGCTGAAAAAGGCCGCGCGACCGACGACGAAACCCAATCCGAAGCCCGTTTTACCCAAGGTAGCAGTGAAATCCACCAAGTCAGTTCCAAAGGCGGCGGTTGCGAAACCCGCCGCTCCCGCGGCGCCGAAGCCGACAGTCGTCAAGGCGCCCCCCATCAAAGCGCCGATCCTCAAGCCCGCCCCGGCCAAGCTGCCGCCGGTGGCCAAACCCGCCGTAAGACCGGCCCCGATCAAGTTCGATATCCGTCCGCTCGTCATGCCGCGCGTCGCAACCGGCAGCGACGACGAGGGCGATTTCGAGTCGCCGGCCTCGGCCAGCTTGCTTGCCGGGCCTCGCAACGTAAAACCGTACATTTCGCGCCGCGGCGAACAGTACATGAACAAGGAGCAGCTCGAGCATTTCGCTCGCATCCTGCAGAGCTGGAAGCGCGATTTGATGGTCGAGGTCGACCGTACCGTGCTGCATATGAAGGACGAGGCGGCGAATTTTCCCGATCCGAACGACCGGGCGACCCAGGAAGAGGAATTCAGCCTCGAATTGCGCACGCGCGATCGCGAGCGCAAGCTGATTCGCAAGATCGATGAGGCCTTGAAGCGCATTGAAGACGGCTCCTATGGCTATTGCCTGGAAACCGGCGAGGAAATCGGCATCAAGCGTCTCGAAGCCAGGCCCGTCGCGACGCTTTCGGTGGAAGCTCAAGAGCGGCGCGAACGCCGCGAAAAGCAGTACGGCGACCGCGACGACCGGTACCGCTGAGACGAGCGGCGCGAACGCGGGCGTCGGGGGGGCGCGCGCCGCGAATGCCGGATATGTCGGCCGCTTCGCGCCCTCGCCGACCGGCGATCTGCATCTAGGCTCGCTCTACACGGCGGTCGCCAGCTACCTCGATGCACGCGCCCACGGCGGCCGCTGGCTGCTGCGCGTCGAGGACCTTGATCGGCCGCGCGAGATCCCGGGCTCCACTGACGCCATCCTCGCGACGCTCGAGGCCTTCGGATTCGAATGGGACGGCGCCGTCATCCGCCAAAGCGCGCGTCAAGACGCATACGCCGCGGCACTCGAGCGGTTGCAAGAGCACGGGCTGTTGTTCCAATGCAGTTGCAGTCGCCAGGATCTCGCCGAGGAAGAGCGCTATCCAGGCACCTGCCGCGAGGGGCCGAGACTGGCGGGCGTTGCGACGGGCAGCCGCCTGCGCGTGGAACCGCGGCAAATCCACTTCATCGATCGTATTCAGGGACACTTTCGCCAAGACGTCGCCGCAGCCTGCGGCGACATTCTGCTCAAGCGGCGCGACCGCATTTACGCGTATGTGCTCGCGGTCGTCGTCGATGACGCCGATTCGGGGGTTACGCATGTGCTGCGCGGCGCGGATCTGCTCGACAACACGCCGCGCCAAATCTATCTGCAGCAGGCTCTAGGCCTGCCTACGCCGACCTATGCGCACGTACCCCTGATCACCGAACCGGAGGGCGCCAAACTCGCCAAATCGAAGCGCAGCGTGCGGCTCGACCGAAATACCCCACCGGCGCAACTGCGGCTGGTATTCGACCTGCTGGGGCTCGCGCCGCCGGAGGATCTCGCACGGATGCGCATCGACGCCGCCTGGCGCTGGGGTATCGCCCATTGGGAACTGCGGCGTGTGCCCAAGAGCCTTTGTCTGGCGCTGAGCTTGGATGCGCAATTGCCCGATTGACCCCTCGCTGCGTCGGAAAACGCCGACTTGCCTTGTCGCTGCATTGCGCTATTCTTTGTTACTGGAGTTCAATCAGTTTATTAAGCTGGTCAGGCACGACCCGGTATCCCCCGGCACCGCGCAAACCAACACGAGCGAGGAGCCCCATGAGCGAACCGCGAGTGATCAAGAAATACCCGAATCGGCGTCTATACGACACCGTCGAAAGCCGCTATATCACCTTGGCTGAGATTCAGCGGTTGGTTGTCGAGAAAATAGACTTCGTCGTCGTCGACAAGAAAACCAACGCCGAGATCACGCGCAGCATATTGCTGCAAGTCATTTCGGAACAGGAACATCAAGCCGACCCGATATTGACACAGGAATTCATGATTCAGGTCATCCGCTGTTACGGCAGCACCCTGCAGGCCGTCGTTAGCGCGCACTTGGAGCAGAATCTGAAGCATTTCCTGAATCAGCAGCCGCCGATTCGCGAGCGTGCCAAGGCAACCGGAACTGCGGATGCGGGGCAGGCACGCGCCGCCTCGGCACCGCACCGCGAGGAACACGCCGATCAAAAATGAGCGACCGGGCGCGAGGCCCGGTCCTTTCAATGCCCCGAGCTGGCGAGCGGCCGGGACCAAAACGCGCTTTCGGCGCTGATGCGCCTAAGCGGCGTCGACATTGCGCATCGACAAGCGCACGCGCCCTTGGCGGTCGACTTCGAGCACTTTGACGCGCACGACATCGCCTTCCTTGAGCTTGTCGCCGACGCGCTCGACGCGCTCTTCGGATATCTGTGAGATGTGCACAAGACCGTCGCGGCCCGGCAGTATCGTCACGAACGCACCAAAGTCCATCAAGCGGGCGACTTTGCCCTCGTAGATCCGGCCGACTTCGACGTCGGCCGTGATCAATTCAATGCGGCGTTGCGCTTCACGGCCGGCCGCGCCCTGTACCGAGGCGATTTTTACCGTGCCGTCGTTTTCGATATCGATCGAAGTTCCGGTCTCTTCGGTGATCTGGCGGATCACCGCTCCGCCCTTGCCGATGACGTCGCGTATCTTCTCCGGGTCGATCTTCAAGGTGATGATCGTCGGCGCCCATTCCGACATCACGGCGCGCGGCGTCGACAGCACCTTATTCATCTCATGAAGAATATGCAGCCGGCCGTGCTTCGCCTGCTCGAGCGCGACGTGCATGATTTCGCGCGTGATGCTCGTGATCTTGATGTCCATCTGCAGCGCAGTGATGCCGTGCTTCGTGCCGGCCACCTTGAAATCCATGTCGCCGAGATGATCCTCGTCGCCGAGGATATCGGTCAGCACTTTGAAGCGCGCACCTTCTTTGACGAGACCCATCGCGACGCCGGCGACCGGCGCAGTGATCGGCACGCCCGCGTCCATGAGCGCGAGGCTGGTGCCGCACACCGACGCCATCGAGCTCGAACCGTTCGACTCGAGGATCTCGGAAACCACGCGGATCACGTACGGAAATTTTTCCAGGCTGGGCATCACGGCCTTGACGCCGCGCTTCGCCAAATTGCCGTGGCCGATTTCGCGGCGCTTCGGCGAACCCATCATTCCGGTCTCGCCGACGCTGAACGGCGGAAAGTTGTAGTGCAGCATGAACGGCTCTTTGCGCTCGCCGGTCAGGCCATCGATGATCTGCGCATCGCGCCCCGTGCCCAAGGTCGTCACGACCAAGGCTTGAGTTTCGCCGCGCGTGAACAACGCGGATCCATGCGTGCGCGCCAACACGCCGGTGCGAATGTTGATTGCGCGAACCGTCTTGGTGTCGCGCCCATCGATACGCGGATGGCCGTCGAGAATGCGCTCGCGCACCAGCCGGTATTCGAGATTGAAGAATTCGGTCGCAACCTGTTCCGGCGTGAATTTCAGCGCATCGCCGCTCGTCAAGGCCTCGAGCACCGCATTCTTGATCTCGCCGATCCGCGTGTGCCGCTGCTGCTTTTCCGTCAGCGCGTAAGCCTCCGCGAGACTCTTCTCGGCGAGCGCCGCCACCGCCGCTTTCAGCGCGACGTTCGCGTCCGGGGCCACCCACGACCATTTCGGTTTGCCCGCTTCGGCCGCGAGTTCGTTGATCGCCTTGATCGCGATCTGCATCTGTTCGTGGCCAAAGACGACCGCGCCGAGCATGATCTCTTCGTTGAGGCCGTCCGCTTCCGACTCGACCATCAGCACGCCTTCGTGGGTGCCGGCGACGACGAGGTCCAACTGCGATTCGACGAGCTGCGTCGCCGTGGGATTGAGGACGTACTGGCCGCCGATGTAGCCGACGCGCGCGGCTCCGATGGGACCGAGGAACGGCAATCCGGATATCGCCAGCGCGGCGGATGCGCCCAGCAACGAAGCGATATCGGGATCCACTTCCGCATTGACCGAGAGAACCGATGCCACGACCTGGACTTCGTTGATGAAGCCTTCCGGAAACAGCGGCCGGATCGGCCGATCAATGAGCCGCGAGGTCAATGTCTCCTTTTCCGTCGGGCGTCCCTCGCGCTTGAAGAAGCCACCCGGAATACGGCCCGCCGCGTAGGTCTTTTCCTGATAATTGACGGTCAGCGGAAAAAAATCCCGCCCCGGCACGGCTTTCTTGTGTGCCACGGCCGTCACGAGGACGACCGTTTCGTTCATGGTGACGAGTACCGCACCGTCGGCTTGACGTGCCAATTCGCCCGTCTCGATGGTGACCGTGTGATCCCCATATTGAAAACTTTTCTTGGTAGCGCTCACGTAGGCTTTCCCTTTATTGTCGGTAATGTGTAGTTGCACAGGACGGGTCACGTCCTGCGTCAGCGCCTATTAGCGGCGTAGCCCTAAGCGCTCGACCAGCTGCGTGTACGCATCCGGCGTTGTGCTCTTCAAATAGTCGAGCAGCTTGCGCCGCTGATTGACCATCTTGAGCAAGCCGCGACGCGACGCATGATCGGCTTTGTGCGCAGTGAAGTGCTGGCTCAAGCCGTTGATGCGCTCGGACAACAGGGCAATTTGAACTTCGGGGGAACCGGTGTCTTGCGCGCTGCGCTGGAATTTACCGACGACGCCCGTCTTTTCTTCGCGAGTGAGTGGCATTGAAATCAATCCTCAATCAATAACTTAGACCTTTTAGGAAGCCGCGCATTGTACGCGTCGCGGCAGTTGCTCTCAAGCACGATTCGCAGCCGCCGAAATAAGCCGCAAAGGCACCAGTCGGCCCGCCGCCTGGACCTCCCCGAGGCCCAGAAATCCTAGGCCCGCGGCGTAGATACGCACGGTTCCCGGCAAACACCCCGGAACCTCGACGCTCTGGCCTTGCCGAAATGCTGCGACGCCGCCCGACGGCAGGTCGAATCGACGCCAGTCGCCGAGCGCCGCGTCGACCGGCAGCAGCAATTGCCGACGCTGCGCCGGACTCAGCGCCTCCAAGGCATCGAACCCCCACAGCGTCTCGGCGCCGAAGGGCGCGACCCCGACTCGTCGTAGCGCAACCAAATGCGCGATAGTACCGAGACGCGCCGCGATATCCTCCGCCAATACCCGAATATAGGCGCCCTTCGAACAGCGCACCTCGAAGTGGATGTCGGGCGCGCGCCATTCGAGCAACGTCATCGCGTGGATCGAGATTTGACGCGCCGCACGCTCGCGCGTGATGCCCGCGCGCGCATACTCGTAGAGCGGCTTGCCTTCCTGCTTCAGCGCCGAGTGCATCGGCGGCACCTGTGCGTAATCGCGCGGAAAATCCGCGAGTGCGGCTTCGATCCGGCTCGCCGAAAACGGCGGCAGCTCGCGTGTTTCGATGACTGCCGACTCCAGATCCGCGCTCGAGGTTCGCTCGCCCAGCCGCGCGGTGACCCTATAGGTCTTGTCGGCGTCGAGCATCTGCGCACCGAATTTGGTCGCCTCGCCGAAGCAGATCGGCAAAAGCCCCGACGCCAACGGATCCAAGGATCCCGTGTGTCCTGCTTTGCGCGCCTCGAACAAATATTTGACGCGCGCGACCGCGCCCGCGGAGCTCATTCCCAACGGCTTGTCGAGCAGCAAAATCCCGTGAATATCGGCCGGCATTATTCCGCTTCGTCCGCCGCATCGACGTCTCTTGCGCCGGCGTCTTTTGCGCCGGCGTCCCCGGGCGCGCTCGGGCCCGAGGACTTATTGGCCGCATCGATCAATTGCGCCAAGCGCACGCCGTGTTCGATCGACGTATCGAGCTCGAAACTCAAGGTCGGGGTATAGCGGATCATGAGCGCGCGCGAAAGCGCGTTGCGCAAGAATCCCGCCGCACTCTCCAATCCGCGCTGCACCTGCGGGTTCGGCCCATCGCGGCCGAAAATGAGGTAGAACACTTTGGCGGTGCGCAGATCGCCCGTAACGTCGACGGCGGTGATCGTGACATTGCCGATCCGCGAATCCTTGACCCCGCGGCGCAGGATCTCGGTGAGTTCGCGCTGGATCTGCTCACCGAGCCGCCGAGCGCGCGGATTGTCGCGTGGCATGTCGACATCAGGCTGCGCCGCACGCTAGAGCGTGCGCGCAACCTCGACCCGCGAGTAACACTCGATCTGGTCGCCCTCTTGCACGTCGTTGTAGTTCTTGACGCCGATGCCGCATTCGGTGCCGGCGCGAACCTCGTTGACGTCGTCCTTGAATCGCTTCAGCGACTCCAAGGCACCCTCGAATATGACGACGTTATTGCGCAGCACGCGAATCGGAAAATTCCGCCGCACGTAGCCGTCGACGACCATACAGCCGGCAACCGTGCCGAACTTGCTCGATCGGAATACGCTGCGAACCGCTGCGAGGCCGACGATTTGCTCCTTGACCTCCGGAGCCAGCATGCCGGTCAGCACTGCGCGGATGTCGTCGATCGCCTCGTAAATGATGCTGTAGTAGCGAACGTCGACCCCGTGCTCCTTGATCGCCGCGCGCGCCGCGGCATCGCCGCGCACGTTGAATGCGATGATCCGCGCCTTGGACGCCGCCGCCAGCGTGACGTCGGATTCCGTGAGACCGCCCACCCCGCTCGCCACCACGTTGACCGCAACTTCGCCGGTCGACAGACCATTCAGCGAATCCCGCAATGCCTCGACGCTGCCTTGAACGTCGGCCTTGACCAGCAGCTGAACCACATTCGGCTTGTTCTCGCCCATATTGGAGAACACGTCCTGCATGTTGGCGCTCTGTTTCGCGAGCTTGACGTCGCGAAGTTTGGCTTGCCGATGCATCGCGACTTCGCGCGCTTTGCGCTCGCTCTCGACGACCAACATCTCGTCGCCGGCATTCGGCGCGCCGGACAGGCCCAGCACGACGACGGGGGTCGAAGGACCGGCCGACTCCACCGGCCGGCCCGCCTCGTCGAACAGTGCGCGCACGCGCCCGAATTCTTGACCCAGCAAAATCGCATCGCCCAATTTGAGCACGCCGCGCAGCACCAACACCGTGGCCACCGCACCGCGGCCCTTCTCGAGACTCGACTCGATGACGAACCCGGCGGCGAAACCTCCGGTCGGCGCCTTCAATTCGAGCACTTCGGCCTGCAGCAGTATGCTGTCGATCAGCTGATCGACGCCCTGACCGGTGCGCGCAGAGACAGGCACGAAAATATTCTGACCGCCCCACTCCTCGGGGATCACGCCGTATTTCGTGAGCTCCTGTTTGACCCGTTCCGGATCCGCTTCCGGCTTATCCATCTTGTTGAGCGCGACCACGATCGGCACCTTCGCCGCCTGCGCGTGCTGCAGCGCCTCGATGGTCTGCGGCATGACGCCGTCGTCGGCCGCCACGACCAGAATCACGATATCGGTGACCTGCGCGCCGCGCGCGCGCATCGCGGTAAACGCGGCGTGGCCCGGGGTGTCGAGGAACGTCACCATGCCCTTCGCCGTTTCCACATGATAGGCGCCGATGTGCTGAGTGATGCCGCCCGCCTCGCCCGCCGCCACTTTCGTGCGGCGAATGTAATCGAGCAGCGAGGTTTTACCGTGATCGACGTGTCCCATGACGGTAACGATCGGCGGACGCGGCAGGACCTCGAGCGAGCTGTCCTCGGCTCCCTGCAGGTCGTCCTCGATGATGTTTTCCTTGCGCAGCACGGGCGTGTGGCCCATCTCCTCGACGACCAAAACGGCGGTGTCCTGCTCGATCATCTGATTGATCGTCGCCATCACACCCATGTTCATCATGACCTTGATGACTTCGGTGGCCTTGACCGCCATCTTTTGCGCGAGTTCGGCGACCGTCATGGCCTCGCCGATCGGGACCTCGCGCACGACGCGTTCGGTCGGACGCTCGAAGCCGTGCTTGGCGTCGCTCTCGCTGACCGAGCGGCGGCGTCCGTCGCGGGATTTCTTCTTCTTGTGGCGCGAACTGACGTCGCCGACGATGTGCAGCTCCTGCCGGCCGTAACGAGTGGCCTTGTCGTCGACGATCTCGCGCGCCGCCTTTACCGGCTTCGCGGCAGCGGCTTTGCGCTCGCGCTCCACCAGTTCGCGCGCCTGCACCTCCGCTTGGCGCCGGGCTTCTTCCTCGGCGGTGCGTTTGCGCACCTCTTCGTCGCTGCGGCGGCGGTTCTCCTCCTCCTCACGCTCGCGATCCAGACGTTCGCGCTCGCGCCGCTCGTTCTCCGCGCGTTCCAGAGCGGCCTTGGCCTGCTCTTCGGTCTCGCGCAGACGGTCGATTTCCTCCTGCTGATGACGCGCTTGGTCCTCGAGCACCTCGCGTTTGATGTAGGTGCGTTTACTGCGTACCTCGACGTTGACCGTGCGCGCCCGGCCCTGAGGGCTCGCGAGCTTCAGCTCCGACTGCGACTTGCGGCGCAAAGTGATCTTGCGCGGCGCTGCATCCGCGTGCGATTCGTCATGACCGTGGCTGCGGCGCAGATGGGTCAGCAGTTCGTGCTTCGCCTCTTCGCTGATCATGTCCTGAGCGCTGTCGACCTTGATACCCGCTTGATCGAGCTGCTGCAGCAACCGGTCCACGGGGACCTTCAGCACCTCCGCGAATTGAGCGACCGTTACATCTGCCATACTGATGCTCCTAAGCCTTCGCTTCTTCCGCGAACCAGTGCTTGCGGGCTTCCATTATTAATTCACCGGCTTGCTTCTCGTCGGTACCGCCGATTTCGATGAGCTCGTCGACCGACAGATCCGCGAGATCCTCGCGCGTGCGCACGCCCTTGCCGGCCAAGGTCCTCGCCAAGGGCTCGCCCGTCAGTTCGATGAGATCCGCGCTCGGCTCGCCGCCGGCGGCCGACTCTTCGGTCGCGATGGCTTGCGTCAACAGCACGTCACGAGCGCGCGTACGCAGCTCCTTGACGATTTCCTCGTCGAATTCCTCGATGCCGTTCAGCTCGCTCGCCGGCACATAGGCGATTTCCTCGATCGTCGAGAAGCCTTCCTGCACCAATATGCTCGCCACGTCGGCGTCGACATCCAATTGCTTCATGAACGTCTCGCGCAGCGCCGAGGACTCGGTCTCGCTCTTTGCCTCGGCCTGCGATTCGCTCATGACATTGAGCTCCCAACCGGTCAATTCGCTCGCCAGCCGGATGTTTTGGCCGCCGCGGCCGATGGCCTGCGACAGCTTGTCCTCGGAAACCGCGATGTCCATCGAATGCGAGTCCTCGTCGACGACGATCGACGTCACTTCGGCGGGCGCCATCGCATTGATGACGAACTGCGCGCTGTTCTCGTCGAACGGAATGATGTCGACGCGCTCGCCCGCGATCTCGTTCGATACCGCCTGGACGCGCGAGCCGCGCATGCCGACGCACGCCCCTACGGGGTCGACCCGCGGATCGTTGCTGCGCACGGCGATCTTGGCGCGCACGCCCGCATCCCGCGCCGCCGCCAGAATATTGATGAGTCCTTGACCCACTTCCGGCACTTCGAGCTTGAACAGCTCGATCAAGAATTCGGGCGCCGTGCGCGACAAAAACAGTTGCGGGCCGCGTGGCTCCGAGCGAACTTCCTTCAGATAGGCCTTGATGCGATCCTGCGAACGCACCGGTTCACGCGGGATCAGCTCTTCACGCGGTATGTAGCCTTCCGCGTTCGCGCCGAGATCGACGAATACGCCGTTACGATCGACGCGCTTGACGATGCCGCTGACCAGCGTACCGGCCCGATCCTTATAGGCGTCGACGACCTGCGCCCGCTCCGCCTCGCGCACCTTCTGCACGATGACCTGCTTCGCGGTCTGAGCGAGAATCCGCCCGAACGGCACGGATTCCATCGGCTCCTCGACAAAGCCGCCCGGTTCGACGTCTTTGTCGATGTCGCGCGCATCGTCCAAGCGCAGCTCGCGCTCGGGAACCTCGAGTTCGTTGGACTCGTCGGCGAAAACTTTCCAGCGGCGGAACGTGTCGTAACCACCGGTCTTGCGATTGATCGAAACCCGCACATCCAACTCTTCGCCGTGCTTCTTGCGCGTTGCCGACGCGAGCGCCGCCTCGAGCGCGTCGAAGATGATTTCCTTGTCGACGCCCTTCTCGTTGGAGACTGCGTCCACCGCCATCAGAATCTCTTTGTTCATAGACCTCTACTCCTGGTCGCTATGGCCGCAACACCGCGGGCCGGCCTGACACCCGCCCGCTCATTCCGGCCTCAATCTCGCCTTCTGAATCCGCTCCAGCGGCAGTCGATGCTCTTGCCCGTCCACCACGACGACGATCGAGTCCTTCTCGACCGCCTGTAAAATCCCCGCAAAACGCCGCCGGCCGTCTTGCGGCAGCTTCAATTCGACGAACACCCGTGCGCCGACGAAACGCTCGAAATGCGCACGCTTGCGCAGAATCCGATCGAAGCCGGGCGACGACACCTCGAGCGTGTAATGCCCCTTGATCGGATCTTCGGTCTCGAGCACCTCGCTGACCGCGTGGCTCACGCGCGCGCAATCATCCACCGTAACTCGTGCATCGGCCTCACCGGCATTGCGATCGATGAATATCCGCAGCACGCCGCCTCGGCCTTCTCGCGCAAACTCGATGTCCACCAACTCGCAACCCAGCGCCTCAACCGGAGGCTCCAATAAGCGCATCAAAGCGTCGCGCATCGCTTGAATCCTTCGCAAACAAAAAAGGGGACCATCGGCCCCCTTTTAACGAAAAAGCCCCATCGGGGGCCTTCTAAAAACCGTGCGCAGGAGAATGACCGCTAATTACGACCCCCGCCGAGGGCCGCGATTATAGGCAATGCCGCCGCAAGGGTAAACCCTATTGCGCAAAAGAAACCATTGGGGCTCTTCGGTCAAACCCAAGCCCCCGGATGCGATCGGGGCCACGTCATCGTGGCCCCGATCCTCGCTTTACCTAAAGCTGTTCCCAGCTAAACGCCGTTACCAGCGCTTCGGGCCGCGTGACCCACCGCCACCGCCGCCGCCGCCACCGCCGCCACCGCCGGTGCGCTCCTGAGCCTCGTTCACCTTCAGCGCACGCCCGTCGACGTCGTGGCCGTTCAAGGCCTGCATGGCGCGCGCCGCATCGGCGCTTGCCATTTCAACGAAGCCGAAACCGCGGGGACGCCCGGTGTCACGATCATTTATTAACGCCACCGATTGCACCGCGCCATGCTTTTCGAACAGCGCGCGTACCGCGGACTCGTCCATTGAGAACGGGAGATTGCCAACATACATTTTCGTCATGTGAAGAATACCTACTACAAAAGAAACTATCGGCCGGTCACGCGTGCTAACGTCCAAAACGATTTGCGGTGTGCCTGCCACCTGGATCGAAGAAACCTGCTTTGTGGGTTATGGCCAAAGTGACGCCGGAGCGGCGCGCTGACCAGAAACGAACCAAGTAGAACTTCACGAACCGGCATATATCCTACAGGAGTTTAGGGAATAATACGAATGCGGATTCTTAGCGTCCCCAGCAACTCAAGATCGCGGGCGCCAGACGATGGCCGCTCAGCAGTCCCGGCTCATCCGCGGCGCTGAGCCGGCGCAACCCCGTTGCAGCGCACAATTCCTGAGCCAGCATCGCCTCCTGCGAACCATGGTTTACCATGACGAACATGCCATGGCGGCGCAAATTGTGGCGAATCCGCTCAAACAGTCGCGCCGGGTCGAGCAGGACGAGCGGCAGGCGCCAGGCCAAAATCGCCTGCGGCGTCACGAACGGAAACCAGGCGGTGATCAGATCCGCCGGTAACTCGCAGCTGGCGTAATCGGCAATCAACAGCCGCGCGTTCGGCACCCGCGACAAGTAGCCCGCCGCATAATCGACGCGCGCATGGCCGTCGCGATAGCGGCGGTAGCCTTCCACTTCCACGCCGAGCAGGCGCTCGGGGCGAAAAAATGCCTGCAGCGCCTCAGCGTACCAAAAGTTGGCGCAGCCCACGTCGCAGAGCTCTCCGCCTTTGGTGCGCGCAAGTCCCGACGCATCCCAGGCGCGATCGAGGATATCCAAGTACTCGTAGTTGTTGTAGCTGGTCGCGGCGTTCAGGTGTCGTTCGAATTTCACCTGGTAACGGCTTCGCAACGCGGCTATTCTTTGCGCCTGCTGAAGGGTCGCCGGAGACAATTCATGCGCCGGCGTCTCATGAAACGTGCCGCGCGACCAACGCAGGCGCTCGGACAAGCCGTACCAAACCCGGTGCCTCAAGGACCTAAGCCGCTGGAACAATGTGACCATCGTTAAATCCTATGCGGGACTCACGCGGGCGTCGATAGCGCTCGACCGCCACCCGTGCGTCTAAGTCTTTGGGCACCCAAATATTGGCCGACCTGGATTGGCCTCGGGCTGCTGCGTGTGCTCGAACCGCTGCCGGTGCCGCTGCAGATGCGCCTCGGCGTCGGCCTCGGCAAGATCATTCGGCGCCTGCCGATCTCATGGATACGCATTGCGCGCCGTAACATCGAACTGTGCTTGCCGGCTCTGTCGGCGGCCGAGCGCGCCGACTTGTTGGATCGGCACTGCGAGAGCCTCGGCATGGCTCTATTCGAGACCGCGAACACCTGGTGGAGCAGCGATCAGCGCATCCTCGAACGTGCGCAAATCGTGGGCCTCGAGCGCCTGCACGCGGCGCTCGCCAAGGGACACGGGGCGATCTTGATCGGCGGCCATTTCACGACCATCGAGATCGCGACGCGCATCATCAGCGCGGTCGTTCCGATGAGCGCCGTCTACCGCCCGCCGAAGAACGAAGTGCTCGCGCGCGCCATGCTCGCGAGCTTTGAGCAGAACGGGATCCCGATCGCCTACGACGACATCCGATCGATGATTCGCGTGCTGCGGAAAAACGGCGTCGTCTGGTACGCACCCGACCAGAGCTATCGCAACAAGGGCGCCGCGATGGTCAATTTCTTCGGCATCCCGGCCGCAACCACGACCGCCACATCGCGCCTCGCGCAAATCTCGGGCGCGGCCGTATTGACCTATTTTCCGGAGCGCCTGCCGGGCAACGCGGGTTACCGCGTCACGATCGGCGAGCCGTTCGAGAATTTCCCGAGCGATGATCCGGTCCACGACGTCGAGCGCTTCGTGGCGCTGCTCGAGGCGCACATTCGGCGCGTTCCGGAGCAATATTTTTGGGTACACCGCCGCTTCAAAGGTTTGAGCGCCGACTATCCGGATTACTACGGCCGCGATTCACGCAATCGCCAAAATTGAGGCTCGGCGATTACGTTGCGGCCTTGGCCGCGGCATCACTTCAGGCTTGCGCGAAGTTCTGCGCAGAGTCGTATGAGCTCATTGGACCGCAGATTGGTCTGCCTTCCTGAGCAGGTCGCGACGCATTTGCGAGGCCTCGATGCGCAGCGGTCGTGCGCGCAAGAGCCCCACCTCGTCGGCCGTATAGGGTTGAAAATTCGCCGGGATACCGGCGCTGTCGAATCGCCACAGCATCCAATTCAAAACCTCGGCCAAATCGCTGTTCGAGAGCGGCGAGGTGGCGACGCCCGGCACGCGCCCGAGATATTCACGGCCGCCGCGGACCCTCAAGAATTTCGCGACGCGACCGGCGATGCTCGGCGCGGCGCCCTGCGAACCGCTGCCGTCGGGGCGATGGCAACCCTGGCAGTTCAGCGTCCAGTTCTGCCATGCGCGCTGTGGATTTTCAACGCCCGCAGCAGTCGCAGCGCCCGCTGCGCCGGCCGCGTCGGCGCAACACACGGATGCCAGGAGCACGCCGACGAAAGCCGCGGCCGCGCAGAGATCCAAGCGCGCGGCCCTAGGGCTCATGGCCCGCTCGGGCTCGGCCGCAGTGCATGCGTGCTCTGCGGGGACTTATCGGGGTGGCGTGCACGCACGTCGCTGACGTCTTTCGCGTTGAATGGCGGCGGCAGCTTGATCTTGCCGAGGCCGCTGCCGAGATAGTTCAGCACGGACGCCACCTCCGATTCGCTGAGCGTCGATTGAGCCGGCATGACGCCGCGATAGGTGTTGCCGCCGACCTGAAGTTCGCCGGTCAAGCCGGTCGTGACCACCATGACGAGATAATCCCGGCCGGCCGGCAGTTTTGCGAACGCGACGACTTGTTCGTGCAGCGGCGGAAAGCTGCCGGGAATGCCGGCAGCCTCGGGTCCGTGACAGACCGCGCAGTGATTCGCAAAAACCGTCGCCCCGGCAGGAGCGGGGTCGCCGATACACGGAGCCGCCGCGGTGCACATGAGCAACGCGACGCCAAGACCTCGGGATAGCTGACGCGGCATGAGTCTACTTCTGATCGGTGGCGACGCCCAGGATGTTCGCCGTCGAGCAAGTATAGGATTGACTCTGGGTTCCGAAACACCACGTGACCTCGTTGTTGGTCTGCGGCCGCACGACGGGGCGCTCGCGCTCGTTGCGCTGACAACTACAGCGGCCCCATAACACGCTTCCGCAACAATCGTTATACGAGATGATGTAGTTGCGCTGATCGGCGGGATTCAAGCAAGTGCCGATCCAGGTGATCGGGGACATCTCGGTACCCGGCGGGCAGGAATTGACCGTGCCGCCGTAACAGGAGCATAGCGACCCGTCGATCGCGCAATAGCGCCAGTAGTCGCAGCGCGTCTGATCGCCCGGATCCTGGGGATTGCCGCTGAATTGCGGCGGTTGCTGGCCGGAGTTCGGATCGCCGGCATTGCCGGTGTCGGGCTCGTCGGCACGCGCCACCGGCAACAATGGCAACGCAGCCGCCCCCACGAGAAAGCTGCCCAGCACGCCGAACACACTGCGCCGCGAGGTTCGACTCGCGAACCCGCGCACGACTCTTTCCGCCAACCGATCGAATTGCACCACACTATTCTCCCGACGATGCCCGCTTCTGGCCACGTAACTTGAGGAATTGCTGAATACTGCCCACGCCCCGTTCCTGAGCCACGAACAAACTTTCCAAATGTTCGCGAGTGTTGACGAGACCCGTCGCCGACAGCTTGCCGGCCTCGTTGATCAATACCGCGTACGGCAGCTTGGAGACGCCATAACTGCGCCCCAATTGTTCCGAGACGACATAGGGAAATCTCGCGAGTCCCTTTTCGCGTACGAATGCAGCATGCTTATCGCCCGCGCCATCGCTCGCCAACACGATATCCAACCAACTTTTCTCGGCAGCATTTGCGGAACGCAGGGAAGGCAGCAGCGCCTCGCAGACCGCGCAGTCCGGTGACAGGAACAGCACGAGCTGACTGCGCCCGCCGCGCACGCCGCCGACTTGCACGGTGGATCCGTCCAGGCCGGGCAGCGACAGTTGCGGCACGGGATCGCCGATCTTGAGCGGCTGCCTCAGGGACAGGGCGCCGGCCGGAGCGATGCGCTGGTGCAGCACGCCGACCTGACGCGCCAACGCAATGCAGACGACGCCGAGCACCAGCACCGCGCTCCAGAGCAGGATTTGCGAGGCAATCAGAAAGCTCATCGAATCTCTCCCGGGCGCAGCGGCCCGAGCGCCATGACGTGATCGAGCGCCGCATACAGGGCGAGCATTGCGCCGGCCGCGAGAGCCTCCGAGACCAGCATCGCCGCTCCCGAACCCGCGCCGGCCACGCTCTCGCTCGCACCGCCCCGGCCGGCGCTCGCGAAGCAAAGCGCGGCAACGACGACCGCCAGCAAGCTCAAGCTCGCGCAGCGCAGCAGCTCAAAGCGGCCGAGCGGGCGGTGCGCGGCACCGAAACTGCAGCCGCAATCCACGTCGCGCCGGCCGATGACGATGCTGCGTGCGATCAAGGCGAAATAGGCGCTCCAGATCGACGCGGCGAGCAGTGCGCCGGCCGCTCGGTATGCGGGTATCGCGAGCAACCCCGCGGCGCCGAGTTCAGAGGCGGTCGCGAGGCTGACGGCCATGCCGGCGCTTCGCCACGCCATCCCCGTCATTTCGCTCGCCGCGCGCAGCGCGCGCGAACGCCAAAACAACTTATGCAGCGCTGCGACCGACAACAGCAGCGCGAGGAAGCAGGCCAATTGGATCTCGACGAGTTCGAGGACGGCCGAAGGGGAAACGGATGAGGCCATGTCAGGGCACGGGTTGGATGAAGATATGGTTCTTGAAGCCGGTCATATTGAGGCTGCGAATGACGCTGCCGGTGCTCGCATCGTAAACGTCGACACGTTCGCCGCCCTGCACGAGAAGCAGCGGTTCGGCAGCGTGTGTCAGCGCAATCGAAGCGCCCGGCCGCACCAGCCGCATTCGCTTGACACGCGTCTTGCTTACCGTGTCGAAGACCCAGATTTCCGTGCCGGGATCCTTATAGCTGCCTTCATGAGCATCCGGCTGCATCAACACGTAGAGCAGCTTGCTGCCGTCGGAGGCGACCGGCTGCCAGCCGCCCGGCCGCCAGTGCGCAGCCATGTCTTCGGCCGTCAGCAACGACCATTGCGGCAGCACCGTCACCGCATCGCTCTTCATGTCGATCGGCTGCACGGAGCCGAGCATCGTCGGGAAATAGCGCACGGCGCCCACGGTCGCGGACCACGTGAACAAGGGGTCCGTGTCGATGACGTTGAACGGCTTCGATTCACTGCGGCCCGTTACCTTGCCATCCGCGCTCAGCTGCAGTGTCAACAGCGTGCCACTCGCGCAAAGCGTCGAAAAGCCGCGCTGGCCCGTGGGATAAATAAGCGAGCAACCCGGAATTTCCACCTCGCCGAGCACCTTGCGCTTGATCAAGTCGACGACCGTGACCGAAGAGGCCGGCGTGAAGTTGAATACCAGCGCCATGCGCTCATTGTCGGTGAAGGCGAACATGCCATCCATCGACGTGATGAGCCCGCGCTTCGTCGGCAACACGACTTCGCCGATGGCCTTGAGCGTCGCGGTATCGTACACGGTGATGTAATCGGTGCGTGTGCCGCGCGTGTTTCGCGACCAGACGGTGTCGGCCACATAGAGTTCGGGACGGGTCGAGGAAATCAGCAGCATCGACGAATCGCGCGCTTGAAGGTTTCCCTTGACCTCGCGGCCATCGTCTCCGACGTTGCGCAGCTCGATGCGATCGTTGGGGAACGAGAAATTGAAAAACGCCCACCCCGTCGGATATTTCGCCGGCAGAGTGACGACGTTCGGAATCGTATCCGTCGGCAGCGGCGTCGGAAACTCGGCGGCAGACGCCAGCGACGTCGCTATCAACGCGCCAATCACTACGGGCAACGCCCGGTAACTATGGAATCTCATGGACTAACGGGTCTCCTGGTGCTCGCCTTGCGTGCCGGTCTCAGAATATCACGGCACAAATCAATGAAATCAGCGTATTTACCCAAATTTTGCGCGACGTCTGCGGTCGGCTCGAGGGTCGAGTGTACGTGAACCGGCGCGAGCTGAGAATAAAGCCGCAACTCGCGCCGCAAGAGCGCCCGATCTTGGTCTATGATGCGGTCATGATGGAGGACCAGGTATGCGTCCAAGGAGCCACGGGCGTCGATTTGACCTTGACTATTGCGGGACCCGGCAACCGCAGCTACGCGTTCATCATCGATTGGCACGTGCGCACGCTGCTTGCGGCCGCATGGCTGCTGCTGGCAACACTGGTCTTTCAGCTCGGACTCAACGTCAAGACGCACGACGCGCTCCTGAGCCTGTTACCCGCGTTCTGCATTTATTTTTTGTACCATCCCATAATTGAAATTGCGCTGCGCGGCCAGACGCCGGGAAAACGGATTGCGGGACTGCGCATCGTCGCGCGTCAAGGCGGTACACCGAGCGTCGGTGCGCTGCTGATTCGGAATTTGTTCCGGCTCGTCGACAGCCTGCCGGCATTCTACGTCGTCGGCCTGGTCTGCTGCTTCGTGACCGCCAATCGCGTGCGCATCGGCGACATGGCGGCCGGCACGCTGCTCGTGCTGGACGACAGCTCTGCATCGAAATCGCTGCAACGGCTCAGCGCGCTTGCCGGCGCCTCGCATTTATCGCTGGACGGCATGGAACTGGTCGACCAATTGCTCGAACGCTGGCAAGCGCTGGAATCATCCAAGCGTATCGCCATCGCGCGCAGCTTGCTCGAGCGCCTCGAGTCCGGCACGGTCGCCGGTGAACTTGCGAGCCTCAATGAGCCGCAGTTGCAGGCGCGTTTGCTGCAGCTCGTGCAATTGGGCGGCGCGGCGAAAGGCGGCCGTTCACCGTCGGCTGCCAATAGCGCGTGACGCATGCTTGAAGAATCGAGAACGAAGCAATGGCTCAGTGCGCGCGGTAGCACATGGCACAGGGCCGCGCAGCTCGTGCGCGCGCTGCAGCACCGCCACCGCGCGACGCTCGAGGAGGCTCTCGATGCGGTCGAATCGTACAGGTCGGTCGCACGCGACCTCGCAACGGCGCGAGCGCTGGCGCCGCGCAGCCGCACGACCGCGGGTCTCGAATCCTTGTACGCGCAACTGCACGCGCTGATCAGCCGCAAACCGCCGTTTCGCCGCGCGGTCTTCGTCAATTTGCTGCGCGACCGCGTGCCCGCGGCCGCCGCGGAGCTGCGCACGCGCATCATTGCGGTGGCGCTGTTGATGGCTGCCGGGTTCGGTGCCGGCTGGTACCTCGTCGACTCCTATCCGGAACTGATCGGGCTATTTGCAAGCGGCACGATGATCGAGCAAGTCGAACAGGGGCATCTGTGGACGGAGGGCTTGGTCAACGTCATTCCCTCCTCGGTTTTGTCGGTCGGGATCCTCGCGAACAATATCGCCGTCAGCATCTTCGCGTTCTGCAGCGGTATATTCTTCGGGCTCGGAACCTTTTATTTGATCGCGCTCAACGGCCTGATGCTCGGCGGCGTGTTCGCCTTCGTCCATCAACATGGCCTCGCCGGCGCATTGTTCAAGTTCATCATCGCGCACGGTCCGGTCGAGTTGTCGGTCATTTGCCTGGCGGGGGCTGCGGGGACGGCGATCGGGGAATCCTTGATTCGCCCCGATCGCGGCACGCGGCGCGATGCATTTCAAGCCTGCACGCATCGGGTCGCGCCGATCCTGCTGGTCGGCTCGATGCTGCTCGTCGGTTGCGGCTTCATCGAGGGCTTCATATCTCCGGATCCGCGCTACAGCCTGCCCTTTCGTGTGATCGTCGGCGCGGCGTATTGGATGTTCATGTTGCTGCTGCTCAGCGGTCGGTTGTTCCGGCCGCCGGCCGCACCGCTCCACGCGCGGCGTGCTTAAGCGCGCCGCTGCCGGCGAAGGTTCGCGTAGCTCTCGAGCACGGCGCGCTCCAATTGCTCCGGCCTCGCCACGAGCGTCGGTGCGCCGAGCGCATTCAGCGCGCGCACTTTGCGGGCCTGGCCCGTACAGTACTCTTGCGCCGCCAGAGCCCGGTAGGGATCCAACCACTCCCGCGCCGGTGCGCGCGCCAGCGTTTCGGCTGCCGCGCTCGAGAGCGCCGCGACGAACGGCAAGTGCTTGGGCAACAGCAGCCGCACCGCCTGGACCAATTGCCCCGTTGCCGTCGTATCGTCTAGATCGGTCAGCAGCACGATCAGGCTGCGCTGGCGCACGAGCGAGCAGACGCGGATCGCGGCCTGCAGCGCATTGGATTCACTGACCTCGACGCTCGATGCGGCGAGCAGCGCACGCATCCGCATGACGGCGGCGGTACCGCGCGCCGGTGCGAGCGCGGCGAGCGGTTGGGCGGCGTAGGTGACGAGCCCGACCATGTCCTCGTACGACGCTGCGTATTGGGCGAGGCGCGCCGCCACGTTCACGTAATGCCCGAAGCGGTCCAGTTCACCGGCCCAAATTCCGCTCGCGCGGCCCGCGTCGACGACGATGACCATCTCGAGGCGTTGGTCGCTCGCGTAATCACGGCTGATCAGACGACGCGACCGGGCCGTCGCCCGCCAGTCGATGACCCGCGGCGGATCGCCGACGCGATAGGCTCGCAAGCGCAGGAACTCGCCTCCTGCCGCGACCGCGATGCCGGTGCGCGATCCGAACGCATCGGCACCCGGACCGCCACGCGCGCCATGCAACATGTCCGGTACGACGTTCATGTCATACACCGGCGCAAGGACCCTCGGCCACCATGCAAGACCCAAGGGTCCGGCAATGCGCACGCGCTGCCGCGGCCAGCTCGCCGCGCCTAGGCGGCAGGCGCTCGCAACGTGTTCGGTCCGCACGCAATCCTGCGCGGGTATTTTGAGGACGACGACAGCGGCGGCACCCAGTTCGATGAATGCCGGGGCGCTCGGCGCGAATTCTATCGTCAGCTGCCGCCTCAAACCTTGAGCGAATCCGAATCGCACCGCGCTCCTTCTGCCGAGCAGCCAGCATTGCGGCGCCTCGATGACCAGCGATAACCCGCTGCGAGCGACGACCCAGGACTCATAGGCGAGCCCGAACAGCAGCAAACCGCAAGGAACGCCCCACAAACCCGCGACCCCGGCTGCGCGGTTCCAATCGGCCGCCACGGCGACCAATGCCGTCGCGATCGCCAGCAACAATGCGTTGCGCCGCAGGCTGACGCCGCTCAACGCGGGACCGCCACTTGTTCGAGCAGCCGCTGCACCACGGTCTGTTCGCTGATGCCTTCCAGCAAGGCCTCGGGGGCGACGACCAGGCGGTGCGCAACCACGGGCGGCAGCATTTCCTTGACATCATCCGGCGTCACGAACTCCGATCCACGCAGCGCCGCGGCAATCCGTGCAGCGCGCAGCAATGCCAGAGCACCGCGCGTCGAAAGCCCCAAGCTCACCTGCTGCTGCTCGCGCGACGCCTGCGCCAAATCCAGCACATAGGCGACGAGCTGCGGCGCGACGTGCACCGCGTCGACACAGTCCCTGGCGGCATCGAGCATCTGTTGCGTAACGGGACCCGCGGCCGGGATCGGGTTGGACTGGTTCAGCCTGCCGTATTGGCCGAGAATCGATGTTTCGTCGGCGCGTGATGGGTAAGTCATGTCGATGCGCAACATGAACCGGTCGAGCTGCGACTCGGGCAACGGATAGGTCCCTTCGAAATCATGCGGATTCTGCGTCGCGATGACCAGGAACGCGGCCGGCAGCGGATAACTGCTGCGATCCACCGATACTTGCCGCTCCTCCATCGCCTCGAGCAGCGCCGACTGAGTCTTCGGTCCCGCGCGATTGATCTCATCGACCAGCAGGACATCCGAAAACAAAGGGCCGGGCCGAAACACGAAGGCGCCCTTGGTCGTATCGAACAGGTGCCCCCCGATGATGTCGGAGGGCATGAGATCGGGGGTGCCCTGAACGCGATTGTAGATGCCACCCAGAGCTGCCGCGAGCGTCTTGCTGAACAGCGTCTTACCGAGGCCCGGCGGACCCTGCAACAGCACATGGCCGCGCGCGACTATCGCGATCGTGACCAGACGCACGACGGGGTCCAGGCCAATGACCGTGGTACCGAGGATCGAGCGCAGCCGCTGCGCAAACGACATTAAGGCCTCATTCATGAGAGAGCTCCCTGCATTCGAGACAGAAGCGACTGCAGCCGCACCAAATCGACACTTTGGCCGGCCTCGGCTTTCGCGTGTTGCCGCCGCAATTCGGCGAGTTCGTCCGCCGATACGCCGGCCTGCGCCGCCAACCAATCCCAAACCGGCGTACCGTCTTCGATCAACGCGAGCCGATGGCGCAAGGAATTGAAGAAATTCGCGAACAGGCGCTCGGCGGCCACGGACGGCGACAGCGTTCCCGCAAAGAAATCTCCGGTCGCACCGACGAAGGCGGTCACATCCAACGGCCGCCAGCGCGCCTCCTGTAGGCGAAACGTTTGGGCGCCCAGCACGAACACGAACCAAATCAGCAACACCCAACCCAAGGTCCGATGCAAACGCGGGTCTGCGAAAAACGCCTTCGGATCGTAGTAACCGACGGCGCCCTGGTGGGCATCGTCGAAAATGACCGTTCCCCGCATCAAGCGGCACCAGGCGATGATGTTGGCGAGGAATCGCGCATTGCCGGCCTCGCCGATCGCTCGATTAGAGAAAGCGCTCGCGACGGCAATGACGATGAGTTGGCCACGGCCTTGCCTCTTCAGCCATACGGCCGCCACGCCATCGGGGTCGAGCGCACCGATCTTGAGCGGCGCGGATGCATCGGTCGGTGTCGCGGTCCAGCGGTCGGCGGGCAATTCCGAAAACGCCTCGATCGATCCGACGCCGGTCATGAGCGGATGCATTCCGGCAGGCGAGATCGTCATGGATTTGGCCGCGGGATTGCGCTCCACAAGGCTCCGCAATCTCTCGCGCAGCGAAGGCGCCGGCGACTTGGACGTCGGCGTTTGTGCGGCGCTGGGCGCGGCGCTCGGCGCGGCGCTCGGCGCCGCGGACGACGCGCGCAGGGGTTCAAACTTGAGTCGCATGACGCGACTTAAGGTTTCGGTCATGCTCTGTCCGCCGGTAACGGCCCAGTCCGGCGTGTCGTCGAGCGCGGCCATCACGACGAGCGTATTGCCGCGCTCGATCCACGCGATCAGCGGCGCGGCCTCCCGCAGATTGGTCGGCAACCGATATGGCATCGTCGTCATCAACACATTGCCGGTGGAATTCGCGGCCAATCCCGCGCCGTCCAGATGGTCATAGCGGTAGCTCAGCACGGCGACCGGTATGCTCGACGCCTTGAGCCAGCGCCAAACGCCAAGATAGCCGTGCGGACCGCTATCGGTGCTCAAGGGAATCGAGACCTCCGCATCGGCCGGAGCGGGCTTCGGAAAAAAGAAAACATAAAAAGCCGCCAATGCGCACACGGCGAATGCAAACGTCAAGAGCCGGTCTTTCACTTGGGAGAACCCGGCAATGCCACGATTTGCGTCAGCAGTGCGCTGCCCTCCGCAAGCGCCGGCTCCACCTCGGACGGCGGCGGGCGCTGCGCGCCGTAGAGGATCCGCGCGGCGAGGCCCGCGACCGCGCGAAAGGCTGCGCGCTGCCCGGTCGTATCGAATACACCGCGCGCGACGAGTTCGTCGTGCGTCAAGGCGCGCTCGCGATCGAGCCGTCCGGTCTCGCGCAGGCGGCGTACGAGCAAGCGCAACAGCTGCGCCGGCCGCTCGTAGATCGGCAGCGTTTCGATCGCGGGTGATTGCGCGGCGGCCATCGGCAAATCGAGCCGCGCAGCGCGCGCCGAGGAAGGCGCAGCCGAACGGCGCAGCAGGCCCGCCGCACGCAATTCGTTGACGACGACCGCGCCCGCCGCAATCAGTACGAGTCCGATCAAGCCGTAGAGCAGAATGCTCGCCAGCGAGGCCGCCGAGCCGATGCGACCGAGCAAGCGATCGACCCAAGAACCCAAATCGCGGTCGAAACGCGACAGCCACGCCGAGATCCACGATTTGAAGACGTCCCACGCGGACGGTGCCGCCGTCACCTCGGGTTGACGCAGCGTCTTCAGAATGCCGGGCAGGGACGCGGCGTCGATGAGCCCCTGCGGCGCGGAGCCCTGATAGCGTTCGATCAAGGACGCCAAGTCGCCGAGCTGTTTGCGATCGAGCCTGTGTTCCCACCCCTTCTCGAGCCACTGTGCGACCTCGAGCTGCGACAGCGCGCTCTCGAGTTGCGGACAGGAAGTTTCGAGCGCCTCCACGCCCCGTTGTTCGGGGGAGGCTGCGTCGGCGCACGCCTTCAGGGTATCGAGCGGCGCGCCGCGAACGACGGCGACGGCGCACAGGGCGATGAGCCCACAGCCGATCCGCGCGCAAACGCGGTTAGCGTGCGGCCGGCTCATGTCACCGGATCGGCAATGCCTGCACGCGCTGCGCCAAATCGGTGCCTTCCCGGCGCAATTTGAGATCGTAATAGATCGACAACAACGCCGAGGGAGTCAATGACAGGATCAGGACTCCGACTGCGAAGGAGAGAACTTGGTTGGAGACGATCGACGGCAGGCTGCGCGCTCCGAAAATTCCGACAATGATGCCGCCGACCAGAGCACCGAGAACGGCGGCCACGATGAAGCCGAGGATGGCGATGACGCCGTAAATGGTCATCGTGCGCCACCAATGCCCCAGCGTGAGCCGCCAACTGATGCCTAGCGACGCGAATACGCCCGCGTCGTCGACGACGATCGCGATGATCGCGAGAAACAGCGCACCGACCAGAAATATCCCCGGTACGACGAGCAAGATGAATCCGATCACGACGATGATGAAGAGCCAGAAACCCATACCGATCGAGCGCGGCAACAGCCGCAGGCCGGTCCGTAGCGATTCGCCAAGTCCGAGCGGCGCACCCCTGGCGACCGAATCGACGCGTGCGATTATCGCTAGATAGAAAACCTGGAACGCGAGCATGATCAGCAAATAGAGGAGTCCGATACCCGGCTGCATAAAAATCCCAAGAATCGCTCGGTAGTCTTTGGGATTGATTCCCTGCATCGCGAAGTCGAGATATATCCTGGGCACCGAGATGGGTATCTCCGCGTAAAACGCCAGTACCCAGGCGCTCGCGAACGAGGCGCGATAGAGCTTGATTGCATCGTCGAGGACGCCGCCGATGGTGTGCGGCTCGGTCGGTTTCAAGTACATGGCTACTCCCTGTCAATCGGCGATTGATCGCGTGTACGGCAGGCCGGGCTTGCGTCCCTGTGCTTCAATGGATGAGATCTCCAGTGTGTCAGCCTCGCGCGTAAATTGCCAAATTTTTTCCCCGTCCTGCGTGCCGCGCGCGCAACCTCAAGCCCCGTCATCCCATAGCCGGCGCCACCCCTCGATCCCGAGTGCGCGCATGGTGCGAACATTGCGCCGGTAAATCTCGGCGCTGTCGCGCAAGCCGCTGACCGCGCGCTCGATGCTGGCCTCGCGCAACAGGTGCAGCATCGGGTACGGCGAACGATTCGTGTAATTCTCGATGTCGTCCGGATTCGTTCCGGCGAATTGATAATCGGGATGGAAACTTGCGATTTGCAGCTGTCCTTCGAGGCCGAGATCGGCGAGCGCCGCATCGCATTGACTCAGAAAATCGTTATACGCGACGAAATCCGTCAACACGAACGGGTGAATCAACAGCGAGGTTTCACAGAGGGTCATGTCCTGCGCCTGCAGCCATACGAGCTCCGCGCACAACTCCTCGAGCAAACCCTCGCTCGAGACTTGCTCGCTGAGCCGAAGACGAACTCGCCCACCGTTATAAACGCTTGCGGCGAACGGGCATAGCTGCAGTCCGATGACGGCTCTCTCCAGCCAGCGACGCGTATCGCCGATGACATCGATCCCGTCGTTAAGTACAGCGATACAATGGGTCCTCTAGTTGGAACGCCGCGCGCATCGAGTATTCTATTCGCTTTGCGAGTTTCTGAAATCATGCCACAAACGCCCACCGTGAAAACCCCGGCCCGCATTCCCGCCACACTGATACCCGGCGATGGAATTGGACCCGAGATCGTCGATGCCGCCTTGGCTGCGCTCGATGCGCTCGGCGCGCCATTCGAATGGGACCGGCAGATTGCGGGACTCGAAGGCGTCAAGAGCGCCGGCGACCCGCTCCCCGCCGCGACCCTGGCGAGCATTCGCCGCACGCGCCTCGCTCTCAAGGGCCCGCTGGAAACGCCGTCGGCAGGCGGCTATCGATCCTCGAACGTGCGCTTGCGCGAGGAGTTCCAGCTGTATGCGAACCTGCGCCCCGCCCTGACGATCGTCCCCGGCGGCCGATTCGATAACATCGATCTGGTCGTCGTGCGCGAAAATCTCGAAGGCCTCTACATCGGCCATGAACATTATATAAAAATCGACGACGATCCCCACGCGGTCGCCATAGCCACCGGTGTCAATACCCGCCAGGGAAGCCGCCGGCTCCTGGAATTCGCCTTCATGCACGCCGTCGCTACGGGGCGCAAGAAGGTGGCGATCGTGCACAAGGCCAATATCATGAAAGCCTTGACCGGCATCTTCCTCGAAACCGGAATCGAGCTCTATGAACGCAAATTCAAGGGAAAATTCGTGCTCGAGACCGTGATCATCGACGCGTGTGCGATGAAACTCGTGCTGAATCCGTGGCAATTCGACGTACTTGTAACGACCAATCTGTTCGGCGACATTCTCTCCGATCTCGTCGCGGGGCTGGTCGGCGGCCTGGGCATGACGCCGGGCGGCAATATCGGCGCCGATGCGGCGATTTTCGAGGCCGTGCATGGGTCGGCTCCGGACATTGCCGGCAAGGGGATCGCGAATCCCACGGCGCTGCTGCTGGCCGCGGCGATGATGCTCGATCACTGTCGATTGCAGGACAAGGCCGCGCGGCTGCGCGCAGCGATCGGCGCAGCGCTCAATGTCGACAACGTAAAGACCGGCGATTTGGGCGGCAAGAGCACCACCGCCGAATTCACGCGCGCCCTCGTAGCCCGCATCAACAATAGCTGAAGCGTCGCGCCGTCAGGCCGGCGATGGGCGGCGGAACGCCAAGACTTTCGTCTCGGCAATTTGCACGGCCTCATTGCGTTGGTTGAGCGTGCGGCTGCGGACTCGCAGCATGCCGCGGTCGGGCCTCGAACGCGACGGGTTGATCGCCAGGACCTCCACTTCCACGCGCAGCACATCGCCGGGCCGCGTCGGATTGGGCCACTCGAGGCTCGACCCTGCGCCGATGAGTCCGCCGGCGAGCGGCAAGCCGCCTGCCACCAGCAGGCGCATCGTCAGTGCCGCCGTATGCCAGCCGCTCGCAGCGAGTCCGCCAAACAGCGTGCTCTTTGCAGCCTCGTCATCCAAATGAAACGGCTGCGGATCGAAGGCCCTTGCGAATGCGCGAATTTGATCGGCATCGACGATCTGTTCGGCGCTCGTGAACACATCGCCGACCTTGAGATCGTCCAGATAGAGCGTCTTGTGATTACCCGGCATACCGGCGGAGTTTGTCATTGCGGGGAGGCCTCGGTGGATATGTCGCATCCTATCGCAACGCCGATCGATTGCAGTAATCTTGGGCCATGCACAATCGCGATCTGCCGTGGAACCTTTCAATCTTCCGTCACCGCGCGCCGCTGCTCGAGCGCCGCGGCCCACGCGCAGCGGGCCGGATGGCCGGCTTGACGATGCTCGGTATTGCGCTTTTAACGTCGGCCGGGGCACCGACGGCGTTTGCCGCGCCGCCTGCAGCGACGCCGCCTCCCGCCGTGTCGCACGTGCGAATGGATTTGGATGCCTTTGACGCCCTGAAGAAAACGGTCTCCTTATCGGATGGCATCGAACTCGCGTATATCGACATGGGCGACCCGGCCGGGCCGCCCGTGGTGCTGATTCATGGGTTTACCGACAACGCCCGCGATTGGGCCCCGATGCTGCCCTATCTATCGACGCATGATCGGCTGATCATCGTCGACATCCGTGGTCACGGGAAATCCAGCAAGCCGGAATGCTGTTATTCCCGGCTCGACTTCGCGTATGACATCAAACTGTTGCTCGATACCTTGGGAATCGAGAAAACCGATGTCGTGGGACACTCGCTGGGCAGCATCATCGCGCAAACCTTTGCGGAGTACTGGCCGCAGCGAACGCGGCGCGTGGTGCTCATTTCCTCGATGGGCGGGCGCCGTCCGACCGCACATGCGGCGCCGGCGCCCGAACCAGGGTACGTGGCGGCGATCCCCAATCTCAAGGAGCCGATCGATCCGAATTCGCCGTTCATGATCGCTTGGTGGGACTCGCCGACGCCCGTCGACCCGGATTTCATCCGTCGCGAGCGCCAGGACGCCGCCGCGATTCCGTTGCGCGTCTGGCTCGCGGTCATCGATCAAAGCCTCTCCGCAAGGACTGCTTACGTGGATTTGCAGAATACGCTGCCGCGCCTAAAGGCGCCGACGCTGCTGATTTGGGGCAGCAAGGACCCGATCATGGACGAGGGCCTGCGGCAAACGCTGCGCAAGGGCTTGCCCGCCGCGAAGGTCAAGATTTTCGAGGGCTTGGGACATAATCCGTTTTGGGAACAGCCCGCGAGCGTCGCGGCCGTCGTCCAAGGATTTCTCGACGAGGAAGCGGCGTCTAAGAGCGGCCCGTGACGGCCGCGATTCCGGCGACCGCGACGGGCCCGGTATCGGGATCCAGCCCGATGTCGGCCGCATCGGCCAGGCGGCGATCGGACTCGAGGTCGAGCGAGCGGCACGCAAGCAGATACGCGATGGCCGATACCGGCAAACCGACCAGCATCGCGACATCGGCGCCGCCGAGCGCCGCGGCTACGGGGCCTGTGTAGAGGCCGGTGCTGAAGAACGGGATCATCGCGACAAATCCCAGGCCGTAGGCGAGCAAGCCGCGCCAATTCCAGCGGCCGTACATGCCGTTCGGGTTGAAGATCTCCCGGACCGAGTAATGGCCTTTGCGAACGACGTAGAAATCGACGAGGTTGATCGCGGTCCAGGGCGTGAACAGGTACAGCAGCACCGAGAGAAATGCGCCGAATTTCTCGACGAAGTCTTGCGACGACTGCAACGCGAGGCCGGTCGCCACGACCGCCGACAGCAGCAGCGCCAATACGCGTTTCGCAAGCGTCAGACGACTCGGCCGCAGGGAATCCGCAACGCTCAACAAGGTCAAGGACGCGCCGTAGAAATTCAGCGAGGTAATCGTCAAGAGGCCGAACAGCGAACAAACCAGCAGCGGCTTGCCGAATCCCGGAAGCACCGCGTCGGCCGCCGATCGCAACGCCGCGGCGATCTCCAGCGTCGGATACAGCGCCGCCGCGACCGTACCGACCAGCATCGTCCATGCACCGCCGACGAAAGCCCCGAGATAAGTCCACCAAAACGAGGCGCCGACGCCGACATCCCGCGGCAAGTAGCGCGAATAATCGGAAACGTAGATCGACCACGCGATTTGATAGGAGGCCGCCGCGAAGAATTGCGCGAGGAACGGCACGACGTGAAAATCGCCGAGCGCCAGTTGTTGCGCGGAAAAATGCCCATGCAGAGCGACGGCGACCGAAAACACCAGCAGCGCAAGGATCAGTATGTATGCGACCCAGCGCTGCGCGATATGGATCAGGTCATAGCCGATGACGGCCAGCGCGACCGATAGCACCGTGAAGGCGAGCATGGCCGGCTTCTCGGCGCCCCCATACAGCGAATGAACGGTTTGTGCGGCCAGGATCTGATTGAACGCATTGAAGCCGATATACGCGATCAGCGCCACGCCCCAAACCAGCAGCGCGCCCGTGAAACCAAATTGAGGCCGCGACTGAATCATCTGCGGCAGGCCGAGTTGCGGCCCCTGAGTCGAATGAAACGCCATGAAAAACGTGCCGAAGGCGCATCCCAGCACGACCGCGATCGCCATCCAGGCGAAATTGCCGCCGAGCGCGATCCCGACGACGCCGGCCGCCACCGTGGCCAGATGGGCATCGCCGGAAAACCAGACCGGCCACAGATGCCAGACTTTGCCGTGCCGTTCGGCGATCGGAATGTAATCGATCGAGCGCTTTTCAATGAACCGGTCGCTGAATGATTTCTGCACGCGAAAATACTATCACCGCAGATCGGCGCGTGCGGCGTATTCTTAGCGGACCACGATTGTCCACGGCTACTGGAGACCTGCGATATGCCGGCTTTGCGCGCGAGAACATACTTGATGGCCGCCGCCATTCTCGCCCTCGGCTGGTGGGCATGGGCCGCGGCCCAGAACCGCAATGCGCTGCGGGAGATCGTCGAGCGGCAGTGTGTCGTTCAATGGCAGGAGACGCATAGCGCGGGCCCTTGTCTGCGAGTGGTCATGCCGGATGCCGACGGAGAGAAAAATGGCTACGCATTGCTCGCGGATCGCAAAGGCGGGGCGCATTTTCTGTTGATTCCGACGCGCGCGATCAGCGGCATCGAGAGCCCTGATCTGCTGGATCCCATGACGCCCAACTACTTCGAGGCAGCCTGGAGCGCACGCGAAGAATTGGCCGGCGTCGCCGGCCGGCGCCTGCCGAGAGACGCGGTCGGCATGGCCGTGAATTCGCGACATGCGCGCAGTCAGGACCAATTGCATATCCATCTCGAGTGCCTGCAACCGATGACAGTTGCGTCGTTGCGGGCCAGCGCGGATCGGCTCACCGACGACTGGATCCCGATCGAGATTCCGGGGTGGCATTTGTTTGCGACTCGCGTCATGGGAGAGAACTTGGCGCCGGCGGATCCGTTCAAGCTGCTCGCCGGACGGCTTGTGGGCGCCAAGGCCGCTTTGGGGGATTATTCACTGCTGGTCGCCGGCATGACGTTTCAGGCGGGGCCGGGATTCGTGTTGCTGGCGGGCACGGGGCCCGGAACCGAACTGCTGCTCGATTCGAGCTGCGCCGTTGCCAAGCCCTGAGCCGGCACTCGTACTGCTGCCGGGCCTCGACGGCATCGGCACGCGGCTCGCCGATTTTCTCGCGCACTTGGGCGAAAGCTTCGATGCGCGCATCGTCGGCTACCCGCCAGAACGGCCGCTCGCCTATGAGGCACTCGAGCGGCTCGTGCGCGCGGCGCTGCCGGAGGATCGCGCCTACGTGCTGATCGGCGAGTCCTTCTCCGGGCCGATCGCTCTGCGCATCGCCTCCGATGCTCCGGCCGGCCTGCGTGCCGTCGTACTCTGCGGATCGTTCGTCAGAAGCCCCTTCCCCCGGCTGCGCTGGGCTGCGCCGCTGGTGGCCCGTGTGCCGATCAAATCCTTGCCTCGATGGATGCGCGCCCGGCTGCTTTGGGGTTCCGACGCATCGGCAGGTATTCCCGGCCAGGCTCAGCGCGCCACCGCCCGTGTCGCGGCTGCGGTGCTGCGCACGCGGCTCGCGGCACTCTTGACGGTCGATGCGCGCGCGGCAGCCGCTCGCATCCGCGTGCCCATGCTCGTCATACGCGCTCGCCACGACCGACTCGTGCGAAGCCGCGCCACGCGCGAAATCCTGGAAGCCGCGCCACACGCAGAGTTGGTCGACGTCGATGGACCTCATCTGTTGCTGCAGACACGCCCGCGCGAATGTGCTTCGTTGGTGGCACGATTCATCCGCGGCCTCGGCATCGAGGATCAACACGCGTAGAATCGGCGCCATACAGGGGGTACGTGACGATGCGGACGGTGCTTGGATCGATCTTAGGCGTTGGGGTGCTCGGTGCCATGCTGCTGCAGGCGGCGGCAAGTCCCGCGCAAACACCGGACGAACAGAAGGCATGGGAGGCGCAACGCGCTCAAGCCTTGGCCGAGCAAAAAATCCGGGCAGAACAATTGGAAAAGAGCCGGGCGGCTCGCAAAGCCAATCCGATGGCCTGGGTCGCGACGCTGGATCCCATGTCGTCGGGCGGCTGGGAATTCCGTACGGTTGCCGATGACGGATCGTGGGCTTCCTACGCCACCACGCACCAAATGAAGCGATCCGGAAAAACAGTGACGGCGTGGATACGCCAGGAATTCGCGGAGCCCCAATTGGACCCCAATGGCGACAGCTATTTGAGCGTCGTGCAGAAAGTCGACTATGACTGTGCGAAAGTGAAGGCGCGGCCGCTTCTCGTCATTTACTACACGGCCAACAACATCAAGGGCGGGGCGCAGACCGAGGAGGTCGATCCCAAGCAAGCGGCCTGGACCCCGGTCGTTCCCGGCACATTGGGTGAGGCCAATCTGCAGTGGGCATGCAGCGCCGACAAGGCAAGCTCCCCGAAATAATCGACTGCGGGCCGGAATGATGCGCCTCGCGCGCGGGCTTTGGCGCCCGCAACCGGGCAACGGTCCAGACCGTGCACCGGTTCACATTTCAAACTCAAGCTTGGGGCTAGCGTGGCCGTTGGATCGGTGACTATCAAGGCCGCATTCTCGCAGGCGAGGCACGCATGGCTCTGGATGACGAACATACGAGCGCGACGCTGGAGGCGCGACGCACGATCGATAGCCTGAGAGCCTGCTCGGCTCTGATGGATATCGATGCGCCCGCGCTCACGGCGCTGGCGGCGGGCGCCGTGCAGTTCTCATTGCCGGCCGGTTCCGTGCTGTTCGAGGCGGGCACGTTGCCGGACGGTCTGTATCTCGTCATTGCCGGACGGCTGGGCGTCAGAACCTCCGAGACGGCCGCGTGGACCGCCCACGTCGGCCGGGGCGAACTCGTCGGCGAATTGAGCTGGCTGCTCGCGGTCAACCACAGCGCGCAAGTCATCGCGATTCGCGATAGCGAGCTGCTATGGTTCGATAAGCCCCTCGTGGACGCGGTGGCGCAGCGCTCGCCGCAATTTTCCCTGGCGATTGCGCGGATGTGCGCGCGCCGGCTGCATCAAAGCAATCGGCGGCAGGTGTTCGCCCCGCGTGCGCGCGTCTTCGCGATCGTCCCCAACACCCCGGAGACCGACACTGCGACCTTGGCGATGCAGTTGGTGGAGGAGCTTGGCCATTCGGGCCGCACCGAATTCGTCTGGGACGTGCGCGCCAGCTCTCACACCGTGAGCTGGTTTAATCACATCGAGGAGAACAACGAGTTCGTCGTCTATTTGGCCGACCCGTCGTCCTCGGCGTGGACCCGCCAATGCTGCCGGCAGGCCGACATGCTGTTATTGGTCGCCAACGTCCACGACAAACCGCGCCCGTGGCCCGCGGCAATGACCGACGTCGCGAGCCTCTCAAGGGTCCGCATGGAACTCGCGCTGTTGCACGGCGGTTCGTTCGTGCATGGCGCCGCGACACGCTGGCTCGCGGCCACGCCCGCGAGCTACCATCATCACATCGTCGATGACGGTGATATCGAGCGAGTCGCTCGCCTGCTTTCGCATCGCGGCGTCGGACTCGTGCTGTCGGGCGGCGGTGCGCGCGGCTTCGCGCACCTCGGCGTCATTCGCGCGATGCGCGAGGCGCGCGTACCCATCGATTTCGTCGGCGGCGCCAGCATCGGCGCGCTGATCGCGGCCGGAGCGGCATTGCAATGGAGCGACGCAGAGATGCGTCTTCGCTACCGCAGAAGCTTCGTTGAAACCAATCCCGTCAACGACTACACCTTCCCGTTCGTCGCACTGACGCGCGGCGCCAAAGTTTCGCGGCTGCTGCAGCGTGAATTCGGCGAAATCCCGATCGAGGATCTGCGCCTGCCGTTCTTTTGCGTGAGCGCGAACCTCACGACGGGGCGCGCGATGCAACACCGCGGCGGGCTGCTGCGCACTGCGCTGCGCGCCTCGGTCGCCATACCCGGGGTGCTACCTCCGGTTTTCGCCGGTGAGGCGGTCTTGGTCGACGGCGCCGCGATCAATAATTTACCCGTCGACATGATGAAACATCATGCTCCGGGATTCGTGATCGGCAGCGACGCGGGCGCCGATAGGCCGTTTACGGCCGACTACGATTCGGCCAAGCAGCCGCCGCTGTGGCGGCTGTTTTCACGCACGCGCGGCGGCTCGCAGCGCATCAATATCTTTCAGATCCTGATGCGCGCGGGAATGGTCGGAGGCGCCTCCAACGAGGCGTTCCAACGCGGACTGGCCGACCTCATACTCAAGCCGTCGCTCGACGACATCGATTTGCTCAACTGGCAAGCATTCGATCGCTCCATCGAGCTCGGGTACGAGCACACGCGCGCGACGTTGGCCGGTCTCGATCGCTTGCCGCGAATTCGGGCGGCGCGTGATTCGGCGGCGCCGGCCGCGAATGCCCTGATTGCAAGGATCGAAGCGCGCATGCGCTCGAAGAAAACGGCGTCCTGACGCCCGCGGGCGGGCACGCCTACGCCCCCGTTCGGGATTACTTGCGCGCCGCCAAAATATCGTCGAGCCGAGCGCTCTGCGATCCGTCCCGCTCGAGGTGCGGGAAGCGCGGTCCGCCGTGATAATCGAGACTGGTGACGAGGAAACGCTCGCCGGTCTTGATGATCAATTGGATCGGTGCGCGATTACCTTTGGCCTCGACGATCGCGTCCTTGAGCGCATCGGCGCTGTAGGCGGCGCCGTTGACCGCCAGAATCTGCGCGCCTTCCGTGAGCTTGGCCTTAAAGGCGGGACTATCCCACATGGACGTCACAATGATCCCTTCCTTGCTGTCGATTTCGGCGCCGATCGAGAAGATCAAGTTGAGGTGCTTGCGCTTTTCATCGCCGGCCTTCTGAAAATCGCTAGGCACATCCGTATAGACCAATTTGTAGCCGCCGCGCCGCAATCCATCGAGAGGGGCCGGCTTGGCCACCGCATCGAGCCGATCGCGCAGAAACATCGTCCAGTCGTACGGTTCCACGTCGCTCAGCGATGTCACGACATCGGTGAATGTGTAGGTAACCGTGGTGGCGCTGCGGTCATGCAGGCCGAAAAACGCCTTCGCAAAATCATCCAAGGATCGCTTGTCCCGCGAGCGCTCGCGGATCAGCGTATCCGCATCGAGCCAGATCAATTGCCCCTCGGCGTAATAGTCTTCGAACCGCTGCCAGTCGCGCCAGGACATCGGACGGCGCGGATTGATGATCGGATCGTTGGTCGTGTCCTGCAATGCGCGCCAGTGCTCGCCGGTTTCGACGTCATAGTAGGCCGCCGTCAGCGCGAGCTGATCGAGCGCCTGCTGCTTGGTCCAGAGTCCGGACCGCGCCGCCAGCACCTCCCCCCAATATTGCGACTGCCCTTCATAAACCCACAGGAGGCTGTTCTGCATCGGCACGTTGTAGTTCGGAGTCCATAAATCCGCGGGACGCCGGAACTTGCCGTTCCAGGAATGGCTGAACTCGTGCGGCAGCAGGCTTCGCCGATAGACGTTCTGATCCCATTCGACAAAGGCGCCGGGATCGCTGCCGTTCTCGCTCGATTGAAGATGCTCGAGACCCTTTTGCTCGACTTGGTCGCTCAGAGAATACAGAAAGTCGTAATGCGCATAGTGGCGCGAACCGAAGAGCTTATACGCCTGCTGCACGAGAGCCCGGTGCGCCTCGAGTTGCTCGGGTTTTACCGTCAAGAGATCCGCGCGATCGGCGAACAAGTCGAGATACACGCGCGCCGCGCCGCCGGGGTCGAGATCGAGGCGCGCCGCATATCGGCCGGCATAGACGGGACTGTCGACGAGCGTCTCCAAGTCGACGCGCTTGTATGCCGTGTGCGCAGCGCTTTCGGATTTGGCCTCCAACGCCGAGCCCCATTTCCAATCCGCGGGAAGCGTGAGGCTCGCGTCGACCGGAATTCGGCGCGCATAGAAGCCCGCCGGATAGAGCACGACCCTGTCCCAGTCGAGTATCAAAAGCTCGCGGCTGATCTCCAGCGGACCCACTTTGAGGCTCGTCGGCGAGAGGTAATCGAACTCGATATCGATCGATCGAACCTCCGGCGCGAGCTGCATGCGAAAGGCGTAGACGTCGATCGGATCGCGCGCCCAACGCACCGCCGCGCCGTTTGCAGTGATCCTGAGGCCCGCCAGGCGATCGATCGGACCCTGCGGCGCATGATTGCCGGGCAACCATTTGGGATAGAACAGAACGGTGTTGGTATCCACGCCGCTGAGGTTCTCGCGAACGTGCACGATGCGCCGCTCCGGATCGGACGCGTCGACCGCCAAGACGATCGCGCCCGGATACTCCCGATCCTTAGGAGTTGCGATGGGCTGGGTCGCCGTCGTCCACATCGGGCCGGCGCTCATGGCCGCGACGCCCAAGCTCGCAAGCGCGCCGCAGACCACCATCGCCGCTAGCCTCATGGGCATTGCCTTCCCTAGGATGAAGCCTCGGACTCTAAAGCAAGCCTAATACGCCCTCAAGCCCAATCGCTCGGCTTAAGCCTATTCCAGGCAAACCACGAGCTTTGCGGAATGTGTGCGCCAATTGATCGGGATTACATACGAGCGTGCGTATGGCGGGGTGATCTTCTCGACGTCGTTGGCAACGATCGTCGGAACCGAAATGATGAAGTTCCGTCCAAAATCCTTACGCGCATTGCCGGAGATCGTGTTGGCGACCTCGCCGACCAAATCCATGATGTTTGCGTCACTGGTATCGGTTTCCTGCATGCGCATCAAGAGCACCGTGAGCATGCCGCGCGGCGCCGAGAAATAGACGATGCCCTTGCGTGCGCCGGAAATCGATATGATGCCGGTATACTCATATACGCCCGGCTTGCCGTCGGTCACGAGATACGGCGATCCCACGCTCGCGGTCTGGTGCGCGGAACTCTCGAAATAGTTCGTCGTCCCCTCGATGAACGTTCTGATTTCCGCTTCTTTGAGCATCTCAGACGTCCGACAGCAACTCGAGGAAGGCATCGTTGAGCTGGCGATCGGTAAACGGCTTGCAGAGAAATCCGTTCGCGCCTTTCTCGATGGCCTCGACCGCGGTGGCCTTGTCGGCGAGCGCCGAGACGACCAATATGAGCACTTTGGAATTGATCGCCACCAATTGCTTCACGCACTCGATGCCATCCATCTCCGGCATGGTCAGATCCATCGTCACGACGTCCGGCTGGGTGCGGCGAAACAATTCCACCGCCTCGCGTCCGTTGCTCGCCGCCCCGACCACTTCCAGGCGGTCGATTTGCTGCGAACGCTCGATCCGTCGGCGGATGATGTTCGAGTCATCGACGATCATGAGCTTCAACGGCGTTTGCGAGGCCATAGGCTTGCTCATCAAGCCGCTTCAGTGGTGTTCGCGCGTTTGCCCAAGGCCGGCAGCGTTAGCGTGATGCGCGTGAATTTTCCCACGGATGTCGCGACTCCCACCCGCCCGCCAACATCGTGCACACGCTCCGAGATCAAGTTCATTCCGACGCCCCGGCCCGCATCCCGAGTGACACCGTCGGCGGTCGAGAATCCCGGCTGGAACAGAAAGGAGAATACCTGCTTGGCATCGAGACCCGCCGCTTGCTCCGCGGTAACCAGGCCCTTCTGCACGGCGACTTCCTTGATGCGCTCGGCCGACAATCCGCGCCCATCGTCCTCGATCGTGAATTTGTAACCGCTGTCGGGCAGTTCCTGAAATTCGACCCGCACCTTGCCGACCTCCGGTTTGCCCAGCTTCGGACGCCCGCCGCGCGCCTCGATGCCGTGCACGATCGAATTGCGAACCGCCTGTACGGCAATCTCCTTGACGAGGCGCGTATAGCCCTCGGGTATGGCATCAAAGCCGATGCACTCGAGCGCCGCGTCCTTGGCATTTTCCTCGGCCATTCGCCGCGCGAGATTCTGCAAACTCATCTCGATGCTTGCATTCGCCTTCTTGGGGCGCGAGGCAGTCTCGGTAACACCGGAGCCTTCCGGCTCTTCGTGCTGGCTCACGTGCAGGCGCGACAGGCGCGCGACCAGATCGCTGATCGACTGCAAGTGCGTCAGCAGGTCGTCGAGCTTGATGACCAGCGGCAGGAAATCGTTTCCCGACAGCTCGGGCTTGCCGCGCAGCATTTCCAAATCGTCCTCGAAGGCATGTGCGCGGCTCTCGATCGAAGACAAGCCCAATGAGGCGGCCTCCCCTTTGACCGAGTGGGCCTGCCGGAACAGGCTGTCGAGCTTCTTGCGGAACGCGGTTTCGTCGCGCGCGGGCTCGCGCAGCACGGCGTTGATCATTTTCATGGCGGCATTGGAATCGCTGAGGAAAGACGCCAACTGGCTCGGATCGACGTGTAAAATACCGAGCAGCGTATCCACCTGCGCTTGCGCCTGGCCTTGCGAGACCTTCAACTCGCGCGCCAAGTCCACTTGCGCCGTAATATCGGATACCGACACGAGCACGTGTTTGATCTTTCCCTCGACCCGAACCCGATGGAAATCGAACTCCAAGTACCGCGTCTCGGCACCGCCCTGATTGTTGGTGATGCGGATTTCGACTTCACCCAGGGGGTTGATCGACTTGACCAAATTCTCGTTGGTGCGTTCCGCCCAGAGGATCGATACGTATTTGAGCGCGGTGGCGAGAGTCCGCTCATTGACGATTTCCCGCAATAATTCGTCGAAGGTGAGTCCGGCGAAGTCCTTGCGCTGGAACAAGACTTCGAGCGCGCGCGAATAGGTCGCGCCTATCGTCAAGTCTTGATCGAGTAGAAACAGGCCCTCCTTGACGGTCCGCAAGATGTCCTCGGTCTGCCGGCGTGCCTCGCGCAAGTTGTGGGCCTGTCGCCGTCTGGCGGTCAACAGCACGGTCACCAGCACGACCAAGACGCTGGCACCAAGCATGCCTGCAAGCATGAGAAGGCGTAATCGCGTCGCCGAACCGGCATTGCGCGCTTGCAGTTCCGTGCCCAGCGCCGCAATTTCCGCATCGATGGCGGCCAAAGAATGCCGTGCGGTATGGATCGCGGTATTGACGTCGTTCGACAACTGACGCCCGCTCTCGTTCAGTACGGTGCCGCTCGTTTCGCTGTCCTTGTAGGGTACGCCCACGAACTGGACCACGGGCGCCAGGGACCGGTTCAGCGGCTCCCAAATGGCATGCAGCGATGCCGTATGCCTCGCCGCATCGACCTCGGCAAATGCCGCCGTATTGCTCGACGCGCTGAGCCAGCCGCTCGCTTGCGCATCGAACATCTTGCGCTGCGCTGCGTCGAGCGCGCCCACGGCTTCACGCAATTGATCCAACGGCGCCTGCGTATAACCGCGTGTCGCAAGGCGGTCATGCACGCTCTCCAGCGACGTGCGGATGAGGTCCGGATAGCGCTGCTGTTCGGCGACCAGCTTGAGCGCCGCCGTGGTGTTCGCAAGTTCGGTCGCCATCTCGAAGCCGGGCAGCAGGATCGTCGCGAAGAACCCGAGACCAAGAGCCGCGACCAGCGCGGCGAGGGCGCGCGGCGTGAGACGTTCAATGAATCTGGATGGTAGCGCTGAAATCATGTATCCGAAGCCCCTAAATGCCCTGCTTGATTGGTTTTGTGCGCGGCCGATCCGCCTGCATCCCGCAATGCCTCGAGAAAATGCCCGGCGGACGGATAGCGGTCGTTTGGATTCTTCGCCAAGACGCGATCGATCACGGGTTGATACCGGGCCAGCGCCGCGGGCAGCGGCGGCGGTGCCGCGTTGCGATGCGCATTCAGGATATCGGTCAAGTTATTGCCGCGGAACGGCAGGCTGCCGGCCAGCATCTCGTAGAAGACGATACCCAAGCTATAGAGGTCCGCGCGTTGATCCGGATGATTTCCCGCAATCTGTTCCGGGCAAACGTAATACGGCGTGCCCGTCTGTAGGTCCGAGCGTGACAAGTCGGTCGCGACGAGCTGCGCACGTGCCGACCCGAAGTCGATCAAGACGACGCGATTGTCGGTGGTCAGCATGATATTGGACGGCTTCAAATCCCGATGTACGACGCCGGCGGCGTGCACCACCTGCAATGCCTCGGCGATCTGCCGCGCATAATTCACGGCGTCTGCTTCGCTCACCGGGTTCTGCAGCCGCTCGCGCATGCTGCCGCACGGAAAGTATTCCAGGGCGAGATACAAATACTCGGACGTCAGGCCGAAATCGATGACATCGGCGATCGAACGGTGATTCAAGCTCGCCAGAATCTCGCATTCCCTCGCGAAGTCGCGCCGGTCGTCCTCGGACACGCTCGCGTGGCCCTTGATCGGTTGCACCTTGAGCGCGACCTGTTGCGCCAATTTTTCATTGCGCGCGAGGTACACCGTGGCCGCGGACGAATGCGCGATTTTCTTCAGCAGGCGGTAGCCCGCAACCTCGGGCAACGCATGTTCGGGCTGCGCCGGTGCGGCCGCGCGCACGGGCGCCGCAGCCCGAATGGGCGCCAGCAGCGGTTGCAGCGCGGACGTGAACTCGCCGACGTTGACCGCGTGTATCGGCCAGTAGTCCGCAGCGCCCGCTTTGATCGCGCGCGCCGCCCAACGTTCATCGCCGTGGCGAGCGAACACGAAGATCGGCAGCTGCGGCGCTTGAGCATGCAATCGCGTGACGCCCGCCAGCGGATCATGTCCACCGCCGCGCCGCATGAATTCCACGATCAACAGAACGGCCGCATATGAGCGCAGGCGTTCGGCCGAAAGCGCATCGAATCCCTCCTGGTTGATCGTATCCGCATCGAGCTTGACGGCGCTACGACGCACCAAACTCGCGAGCTTCAAGCGTAGTTCGAGATCGTCGTGGACGACCAGACACAATTGCGTCGCGCGATTGCGCCGCCCGAGCGTCGTAGTTTCGCTAAATACCGCATTGTCGGCTACCGGTGTCATTTCAGCACGTTCATCATTTTCCCATCTTGAACACGACGCGAATCTCCGTCTTCACGTCGATCGCGTGACCGTCCTTGACGAACGGCTCGTAGCGCACGTGGGATGCGGCGGCCGTGGCTGCCCCGTCGAAAACGCTTTTTGGCGCCGAATCGACGACCGCGACATCGACGACCTTGCCTTCGCGCGTCACGGTGAATTTCAAATCTACCCACCCTTCGATGCCTCTGGACAGGGCGGTCAACGGATAGGTCGGCCGCAGCGGCTTCTTGGCGACGAGCGAGGCCCCGGCAACGGTTGGTATCCCGGGGGCAGGCTGATTCTGCTTCTGTTTTAGCTGTTCCTGAGCGATCTTGTCGTTGAGCGAATCGAGGTCGGCCGAGCCGCCCAGTTGGCCTGCGATGCTCGCGAGCGAAGCGGCCTTCGCGGCATCTCCCGATTCGAGCACGGCACGGGCGCGCGTCACGACCTCGGCCTGGACGGCGGTCGAGATCGCATGCACGGCGTCGTTCTTGGGATCGGCGGAGCGCAACTGAATGACATAGAACACTGCGCTGTCGCCGTCCGGCTCCAGAATTTTCCCTTGTGCGAGACGCGTCTGCGCTGAATCAAGGAGCTGCGCTGCAACGGCTTTGTCATGCGCCTGCTGATCGCGCGCCGCGGCTAGATCATGCTGCAAGCCCGCGATCAGGGCCGGCGCCGCATTTTCGCTGCGGGCTTCGTTGATTTCGCGCTCGGCGTCGCTCAGATGATGCTGATCGAGCGCCGCGCGGGCCGCCAGCAGCAATTTCTTGATGAATTCCTGCGATTGTTGTTGCAGTTCGGCCGCGCTCACGCCCGCCTGGCGCGCCTGCTCCAGATAAAAGGCGGCGCTATCGTTGTGCGGTTCGAGCAAGTGATCCTGCTGCAATCGCGTATCGATGAGCTTGACGAGGCGGTCCGCATCGGAGGCTTCGCGATGCTGGCGCAGTTCGTCGCGCAGTTGGCTCAATTTCGCAGGGCTCAGCGATTTGGCGCGCGCCGCATCGTCGAGCAACTGCGCGGCCCGATCGAAATTCTTGGCATTGAGCGCCGCCTGGATTTGCGCCGGCCCGAGCTCGGCTCGCAACGTCACAATCCGCGCATCGAGGTCCAACAAACGTGCGTCGTCGGGATTGATGGTGCGCGCGGTTTCGAGAGCCTGCAGCGCCAGATCGATTTTTTGTTCGTCCAGATCGGACTGAACGCGCGCAAATAAAATCTGTGCGAGCCGTTGCAGGCCCTGGCGCGCCTCCCCATTGCCGGGATCGAAGACCAGCACGTCTTGATAGAACGTCAGCGCATTGCCGTTGGCTGGATCGATGAAATGCCGGTCCGTCATCGCCTGGCGCGCCTTCTCGAGCAGCGTATCGACTTGCTCATCGGTTGCCGTACTCGGCGTGACGTCCGGCACTGAATTTGCCGGCGCTCCTGCAGTTGCGTCGGCGGCCGGCGCGACAGCAGGCGCCGTGACTGCCACCGGGGCGATCGCGACGGGCGGCGCGGATTTGTGGAACACCAGGAATCCGACACTGCAAACGAGAACAACGGCGGCACCGATTTGGACCCCGCGGCGCTGCCATAGGGGACGGACCGGGTCGAGGTCGGGAGTCGATTCGGATACCTCCGCGGCCCGCGCCTGGTGGTTGCCGAGCTCTTCGCGCGCGCTCGCGACGGCCGTAGTCAATTGCGCGGCTTTGAATGGAACGGCGACCAGCGATTCTATTTGCCGCTGCTGTGCCGGCAGTCGCCATGCCTCGGTATTCGCGCCAAAATCGACCACGATGATCGCGAATCGATCTGATTGGCGCTGCAGGAGCGATAAACCTGCGGCTCGATCGGCGCAGTCGCGTGCGTCCCAGATGATCACGGCGGCCTGACCGGCAGACGTCGCCTCCAGCAACTCGTCGGTGGTGTCGACCTGCTTGAGCGTATATTCGCTTTCCAATCCCGGGCCGATCAGCGGCCAAAGCGCCTCGTCCTGCGTGACCAGAAAAACTCGGGTCTTTTGCACGCGATGGTGTGCCCCGGCCGCATCTCCCGCGGGGGCAGGGCTGGCCGGCAACTGAATTCGTGCTGCATTAGACAAGGCTGCGCTCCCGGATTCCTCTCAGCGCTGCGAACGGTTGGGCAAGCAACGCCATGGTCTACATCGACCCTCTTTAAGTCCCAGTGCAACAATCTCTAGGGTCATGGAATTGGCGACATACTGAGCGGGCGCAGATCACATATTTCGCTCCGAGATACGGCAAACGCCGTTCTCGGCACGCTCTTTCATTGAGAATATGTGAGCTAATTCGCAGGTGGACGGCTAAAGCGCCCGAGGGTCTGGGTGAGGCCTACGGCTTGACCCGTGCGGCTCGCGTCGAACGAGCTCTTGGTTTTCCACACAGACAGATCCCAGTCTTCGCCGATCCGCGCGAACAACCGCTGCGCCGTAGGTGCATCTCCCGCGCGCAGCGCCAAGCGACCCCGCGGCTGAAAATATCAGCGCCGATAACACCAGCGTGCCGATATACCGGTAGCGAATGTTACGCATCGAGTACCTCGCCGCCGTCCTGGCGGCGCGGAGCATATCTCGGACGAATCTGGATGTCACTTCCCAAGGGTATCGGGGCGACTACAACGCGAAAGACGCTCGCGCGAATCGCGCTACAATGCCCGCGCCGCGGCTAACCTTTTGTAGGGAAGTCCTCAGCAGGAGCGATGAGACGATCGGGACCCCGTTAGGGGAACCTTTCCGTCCATGGCGGCTCCTATACCCAAACAAAACGGAGAACGTATGCGTCGGTACCCCCATCTATGTCGCTTTATCGCGGTCACGGCCTTCGGCCTTGGTGCGGCGGCGTGCCACCACGGTAGTTCGAGCATTTCCACGGCAACCGCCACTGCGGACCCCGTGGGCATATGGACGGGCACCGACTCAATCAGTGGATTGGCGGTGACTGGGTTGATCAATACGGCGGGCGAATCCGAATTCGTACGCGCCGACGGCATGCTCTATGACGGTACGCTGACGATCTCCGAAAGCACGCTCTCGGGCACGCTGTACGGCTATAGCCCCTATGGCACGGCGTTTCCCGATGGCTCGAACTTCGGCCTCGGCACATTCGGCGGTACGGTCGTGAGCGCATCGTCGATCGACGCCACCTGGAGCTTCACGACGATCAACAGCGCGACGACGGATAACATGTGGTCGCTGGCCTATGATGCTCTGTCTACCACTGCATCGTCGATGGCTGCGATCGCCGGCACCTACACGAATACCGAGACCGACGGTCCATCGGCCAGCGCGACCGTGACGATTTCCGCCAGCGGCGCCATCAGCGCCACGAGCAGTTCCAGCGGCTGTGTGCTGTCCGGACAGGTGACCGCAAACGAGCCGACCATCAACATCTATGAAGTCACCCTGAGCTACGCGAGCTGCACCGATACCGCATTGAACGGTATTCAGTTCGCGGGTCTGGGCACGCTGAACCCCGCTACCCCGGCCAAGGTGCTTATCGCCGTGACCGGCGAGGCCACCGACCAATCCAACTACGGCCTGGTGATGACGCTCACCGCAAGCTAGAACGGTCGCGCGATTCAGTGAGTCAGCCGCCCGTACCGATGCAATACCGCGCGTAGCGCATCATGTGGAATCGCGATCACGCGGTGATCGTCGACGCCGGTCATGTCGTGTGCCGCGACCATCGCGTTGACGATCGCCTCCTCCGTCGCCTCGACGGTCGCCTGAAACACCGCGTCGAGCGAATCGTTGGGCAGCATCTTCAGATCGACCGGACGGTCGACGACCGCCGCAGCGCGCGGGTTGGCCGTGGAAAAAGCAATGAAAATATCGCCCGAGCCGTCGCCCGATATGCTGCCGATGCGGCCCAATCCCAGGGTCACCCGGCGCGCGACCCGCTTGAGTTGGTGGGCGAGCAGCGGCGCATCGGTTGCCACGACCACGATGATCGAGCCGTGCTCCGCAACGTCCGAGGGAATGAACGCATACGGTTCGGGAGCCGGAATCTCGCGACCCACGGGAATTCCGGCGATGCGAAGATTATTGCGGGTGCCGGTATTACACTGCACCAAGACGCCGACGGTATAGCCGCCATCCTTGGCATCGAGCCGGCGCGACGAGGTTCCGATTCCGCCTTTGTAGCCGTTGCAGATCATGCCGGTGCCGCCGCCGACGCTGCCCTCATCGACCGTACCCGCGCGCGCGCTATTCAGGGCGTGAAACGCATCGTCGGGCTTGACGTGGAAGCCGTTGATGTCGTTGAGCCAGCCATCCCAGGTTTCGGCAACCACCGGCAACGACCACCAATACCCGCTGGCATCGGCCTCTCCCTGGGCAATGCGCCACTGAATGACCGCGTCGCGCACGACCCCGACACTATGCGTGTTCGTGATCATGACCGGTCCTTCCAAGAACCCGGATTCATCGACCCAAGCCGTGCCGGTCATTTCGCCGTTGCCGTTTTGCGCAAACCAGCCCGCGAATACCGGGTTGGAGAGCGATTCTCGGCCGCGAGGCAGAATCGCCGTTACGCCTGTGCGTATCGGCCCGATGCCCGTTTGCAATTTTCCCGTGCCGGCGATCAGCGTCGTGTGACCGACGATGACCCCGGCCACATCGGTGATCGCATTCAGAGGGCCCGGCTCGCCGTCAAACGGAATCCCCAGGTCGCGTGCCCGCGGCGCCGCAGGCGGGCCGCCCGCGGCGGCCACCGCGCAGATCAACGCGCATGCGATTGAGCAACAAACGCCGAATGCGCGGCGGCAGCCGAGGATCGGGTTCGCTGAAGCAAGCACCCTAGTTCTTCACGATTTCCACGCGTCGATTCTGCGAGCGGCCCAGCGCGGTGTCGTTGCTGCTGACCGGTTGGCTCGCCCCAAAACCACGCGTCGTCAGGCGATCCTGATCGACGCCGGCATTGACCAGATAGATCTTGACGGCAGCAGCCCGTTTTTCAGAAAGCGTCTGATTGTGCGCAGCGGTGGCAGTGTTGTCGGTGTGTCCTTCGATCGAGAATTTCCACGTCGGCTCGCTCCTGGCCGCGTTGACCAGCGCATCGAGTGCCGGCTTCGATTCGTCCTTGAGATGGTCGGAATCCGGGTCGAATAATATCCCGTAGAGCCGCGCGCGGCCTTGGCTCTTGATCTGCTGCACGACATCGTTGCTGGTGCCCGGCTTCCAGTGCGGGCAAGCGCCGATCTCCTTCGAGATGCGCTTGCCGACCCAGTCGCCGGAGGGGGTCTTGTCGGTGTTACCCGCAAACCACCAGTAGCCGAGAAACGATTGGCCATCGTCCGCGAAAATCATGATTGCCGGACCGCCACGGCGTGGGCCGGCAACTTCACCTTCAGTCCAAGTAAAGCGAAGCACCCGGCCATCGAATCCTCCGCTTTCGATGAGACCGTTGTTGTGCTCGTAGCAGCCATCGACGGTCGCGCCGGTCTGCTGCACGCGAAAGGTGCCGTAGCTCGAGGAAAAAGCGCCGGAGTTGTCCGTCAGGGGTCGTTTGACGAGCGGCTTTCCGTAGGCATAGAAATCCATGATTTCCATGTACTTGTCATCGCCCCAGTTGTTGAGCACCGTCAGCTTGAGGTAGCGGCCGGTCGCGGGTGTTTTCAGTGCGAACTTCTGGCCGTCCTTGACGGCTTCCAACGAAGGCTTGGCGATTTCGGTAAAGCCTCCGTCCTTGCGGTCCGAGATTTCCACCGTTAAGTCCTTGGCGCCACGTCCGCGGTTTTCGACTTGCGCGGTGTCGAATGCCAGGCTGGTGATTTCGCTTTTGTCCGCCAGTTCGAAGACAAATACCTTGGGTGTCAAGTCACCGGTCGGCGTAGCCCAACCAGTGCTCGGGAGCTCGTCCAGAAGCGAGTTGGGCGACCAGTTGCCGGAGGTCGAATAGGACGGAGGCGCTTGCACGACGAGTGCTCCGGCGCCCCAGGACAGCAAGTTGATCTCGTCGGTACCGCCCTCGCCCATCGCCGCCAGCGGCATCAGCAGCAAACAGAGTACGGCTATGCGCATACGACCCCCCCCGGTGGATAAACGAGCGTTGTTGGCCGGCACGACAATATCACTTGTAATCTCGAGTACCTAGGGTGAAAGAGCAGCTCTGCGGGCCTCCAGCGCGCCGAGCCGTTGCCGAAGCTTTTCGATTTGGTCCGAACTCAGGCGTTCGGCGCAGCCGGCCAGGATCCGTCGACCGCGCACGATCAGCGAATCGAGTAGGCGCGCGTCGCTGCAAGTCGATGCAATGTCCTCGAAGGCACGCAGCAGCCGCAGGCTGACCGCGATATCCGACATCGAATAATGGCGAATTTGCTCAAACGCCGTATCGAGCAGGCTCTCGGTCCCGATCCATGGAACGATGACCCGAACCACGTGTGGCGGATCGTAGAGCAGGGAGACCGGAACACTGCGATTCACGAATCGGATCAGAATTCGTCCCAGCTGATCGATGCAGGTGATTGCGGTGCTCGGGTCGTTGACCGCCGAGGAAATCGCTTTGAGTGCGATATCGACAATTTGGATGACTCCGAATTCGATGTCCTGCTGCAGCGTGCGGGTCGGCCCAATGTCGAACGCCGAGCGCAATTCGTGCGCGCGCTCGGCGTCGACGCGACCCTCGGGCGAGGCGCCGAACAGCGCAACGCCCGCGGGCACGAAGTGCCCGACCCGGCGGACCAATCGCACGCGCAATTTGTATGTTTTCGCGAGGTGCAGCAAGCGCCCAGTATCGACATAGCGGATGTAGCCGGAAACGTCGCTGCCGACCAGTACCTCTTGCTTGTTGTCGTCGAGCGGCGCGGCTTGTAGCTCGTAGTCGCGTCGCCGGGAATCCGGCATGAAGTCGTCGATCACGCCCTCCGTTTCGCGCGCGATCCGGTCGACGATGTGATTGACGCTGATCGCCTGCGAGATGTGATGGATGAAGAAGATCAGCCACGCGACGCAGATCAACGCGAGCAGCATGGCACAGGTTACCGTGGCGACCGGAGAAACGGCGTGCGGAAGCGAGCGTGCGGCGGGCAATGCGGCCATACAATACGCGAAGGTGCCGAGGAATATCCCGAGCGTCCACTGAGTCACGCGGTCGCGGACGAAACTCAAGAGGATTCGAGGGGAGAATTGCATCGACGCGAGAGTCAGCGTCATCAACAGGATCGCGAATACGATTGACACCACGGTCATGATCGATGCGGCGATCGTGGCCAGCACGATCTGCGCGACCTGGGGATCGGCACGAGACGGGAACAGCGTTTCGGGGACCCAGGCGCTGAGCGCCGGGGTGGTCTCTTCGAAAGACGAAAGTAAGGCACCGAGAAAGCCGAGCGTGATGGCGATCAGCAGCGGCCGCACCAGAAATCCGCCGCGCAGCGCATACATGGCCGTACGGATGCGGGGAAATGATCGAGTCGTCACAAGGCGAATTCCATTGGTCCGAAACTTCTCTGTCGGATGAGCTCGTGTCGTCGCCGTTCTACGGCACCCTGTCAATTGTGCCGCACGCTACGCGTACACTACCATTGCGGCGAGCATGGTTCCGAGCAAAGCGCCGTCCGGTGGCGGAGCAACCGCGAACTCGATGCGACGGCCGCCCGCAATCGGCGAATCTTATTTTACGGCGGCCGACAGCAACACGCGTTCGTCGCGCGCATCGTAACGCGCCTCGAGGGGGGCGCTGTTCGCCGCGCGTAACAGCGTGTCGATCGATTGTTCGACCTCCTCCAGATCCAATTTGACCTGCGCGATGTCCGCGACCAACGTCACGACGCTCATGCAAGAGGCAATGAGCCGGCCGGCCGCGCGCACTTCGTCATCCGATAACGGTTGACCGTCGTCGGTGACACCATTGAAAAGCTTCTCGATCGCGTCTTCACAATCGCTCATGTCGGTCACGATGCTGCGAAACCGACAATAAGACTTGTTGCTCATGACCGTCTCCTCGTGCGCACTCAGATCAAATTGCTGCTTTGCAGCAATTTGATCTGAGTATCCGCGCGCCGGCATCTCGGTAATGCTGCTTTTTCCGGCGTTCGCTGAGTGTGTCGCAATCGGCACAACTGCTCAGGGGCATGGAGTCGGGGGTCACAGCTTATCGCTGTAATTCACGTGGCGGTTCGTGTAGGCAGCGAATAGCCGGCGCGAAATCGTGTGCGCCGCGCGCCATTCGATCGGCGCACCACGCTGCCGCAGGATGCGATCACGCCTCGCAGCGTTCGCGATTGCGCGAGCGATCGACAAAATAGTAGATAATGTCCGTCTATGGATGCCTACGCCGACCTGCTCTTCTATCTTGCGGCGATACTCGCCTTCGTCGGGCTGACGCTCGCGCTCAACCGGCTGCTCGGTCCGCAACCGCGGGCTGTGGGCGCGAAGCTCGAACCGTTCGAATGCGGGGCCACGGCGCTCGGCAATGCCGGCGACAACGCCGTCCCGGTCAAGTATTACGGGATCGCGATCGTCTTCATCCTCTTCGATCTGGAAACCGTGTTCCTGTACATTTGGGCGCTCGGCGCGCAGCCGCTGACGGCGACGGCTCTGGCCGCGCTCGCCTTGTTTCTCGGGCTGCTGGTGTTGATCATGTTGTACGTGTGGCGCAGCGGACTGCTCGAGCAGGTGACCCAATGACGGCCGGCAGCCGGACGGCGATGCCGTCCGGTGCATTCGAGTACCTGACGACCAAAAAGGACGAATTCGTCGGTTGGGCCCGCAAGTTTTCACTATTTCCCTATCCCTTCGTCACGGCATGCTGCGCGATGGAGTTCATGTCGGTCAGTTCCACGCTGTACGACACCGATCGTTTCGGCGCGGCGCTGCCGCGATTCTCGCCGCGCCAGGCGGATCTATTGATGGTCGTCGGCACGATCACCCATAAGCAGGCACCCGTGCTGCGGCGGGTCTACGAGCAAATGTGCGAGCCGAAGTGGGTCATCGCGTTCGGCGTCTGCGCAACGAGCGGCGGCTTCTATCAGAACTACGCGGCGCTGCAAGGCATCGACCGCATCATCCCGGTCGACCTCTACATCCCGGGCTGCCCGCCGCGCCCGGAAATGGTCATCGACGGGATCATGAAGCTGCAGGATCGAATAGCAAGCGACCGCCATCCGATCATCACGGATAGGTTTTAGTCTTGACCGCGCCGGTGCACGAGCGAATTGTCGAGCGCTGGTCGGCGGCGGCGCTCGAGACGGCCGTGGCACACGGAACCTTAGGCTTGGTCATCCGCCCGGATTTGCTCGTCGACGTTGTGGGCTCGCTGAAGGTCGAATTCGGCTTCGACCTGCTGCTCGATGTCACCGCCGTGGACTGGCCGCAGCGCGAGCCGCGCTTCGATGTGGTGTATCACTTGTACACGACGCGCGAGTTCGTACGGGTGCGCGTCAAGACGCGCGTGGCGGCGAGCGCGCCCGTCGTCGACTCCCTGCTGGGGCTTTACAACTCGGCCCGTATCGCGGAACGCGAGTGCCATGAGATGTATGGGATCGAGTTTCGGGGCAATGCGGACCTGCGGCCGATCCTGCTGTACGAGGGTTTCATCGGACACCCGCTGAGGAAGGACTACCCGAAGCAGCGCGAGCAGCCGCTGGTTCCGTACCGAAAGTGATGCAATGCTGAACGAGGCGCCGCTACCGAACCCCATCCGACCCGCTTTCGGCGCCGGCGAGAACGCCGGTACGACGATCGTCAGCATCGGCCCGTCCCACCCGGCGACGCACGGGACGATCCAAATCATTGCCGAGCTGTCCGGCGAGCGGATCCTGCGCGCGGACGTGCACTGCGGCTATTTGCACCGAGGTTTCGAAAAGGAGTGCGAGTCGCATACCTGGCACAACCTGATTCCGTATGTCGACCGGCTCAACTACTGCTCCGCGCTGATCAACGATTTCGCCTATTGCGACGCGGTCGAGCAGTTGATGGGCATCGAGATCACGCCGCGCTGCCGCTACCTGCGCACGCTGCTCGCCGAATACTCGCGCATCGCCGATCACCTCACCTGCACCGCCGCCGCGCTCATGGAACTCGGCGCGATGACCGCTTTCCTCTATCTCGTCACGCTGCGCGACTACATCTATGAGCACCTTGCCGACCTGACCGGTGCCCGCGTGACTTATAGCTTTGGTCGAATCGGGGGGCTGGCGCGCGACCTCCCGGTGGGCTGGCTCGAGCGCCTCGAGCAGATCCTGTGCGAGTACGACGTGTTCGTGGGCCGGGTCCATGGGCTCGTCGACCGCAACCGCATCTTCATCGATCGCATGCGCGATATCGGCGTACTCAGCAGCGAGGAGGCGATCGACTGGGGCTTCACCGGCCCGGTCCTGCGCTCGACGGGAGTCGCGCGCGACCTGCGCAAGGACACGCCCTATCTCGCCTATGCGGAACTCGACTTCGAGGTACCGGTCGGCATCAAGGGCGACAATTACGACCGCTACTACGTGCGAATGCGGGAAATGGACGAGTCCGTGCACATGATTCGCCAGCTCGCCGAACGGCTGCCGCAAGGTCCGATCAGCGTCGCGGACCGCCGCTGCACGCTGCCCGAAAAGCAACTCGTCTACTCGGAAATCGAGTCGCTGATCAATCACTTCAAGCTCATCAGCGAAGGCCCGCAAGTACCCGCTGGGGAGATCTACTCAGCCCACGAGGGGGCCAACGGCGAACTCGGCTTCTACCTCGTCAGCACCGGTGGCGGCGTACCCTACAAAATGCACGTGCGCGCGCCGAGCTTCGTGCATGTCGGCGGAATACACCGGTTGCTAGAGGGTTATCAGCTCGCGGACCTGGTGCCGACGTTCGGCTCGATCAACATGATCGGCGGCGAGTGCGATCGATGAAGGATCTGATTCCTGAATTCGAAGCGCTGCGTGCGCGCTTTCCGCCGGGGTTTGCCTCATCGCTCGTACTGCCGTGCCTGCGACGCATACAGGAGGAACGCGGCTACGTCGCCGATTCCGACATCGACGGACTCGTCGCCCACATTGGGGTACCGCGTATACAAATCGAGGAAGTGCTGTCGTTCTATACACAGTTTCGTCGTCGACCGATCGGCCGCTGGCACTTGCAAGTGTGCCGCAACGTCAGCTGCTCGATGCGGGGTGCCGAAACGCTGCTCGAGCACTTGCAGCGCAAGCTCCGCATCGCGCCGGAAGAGACGACACCCGACGGCCGCTGCACGCTCAGCGCGGTGGAGTGCCTCGGCTCTTGCGGCACGGCGCCGGCGATGATGGTCAATGATCGGTACGTCGAGAATCTGACCATCGCAGCGCTCGACGAGCTGCTCGAAGAGCTGGAGTAGCCATGGCGGGCCGGCAGCTGCTGATGACGTTTCCGGTGACCGCGAACTCGCATACGCTCGCGGAGTATCGCGCGCGCGGCGGCTATACGGTACTCGAGAACACTCTGCATCACCACACGCCTCGTGACGTCACGCAGGCCGTCGCGGACGCGGGGTTGCAGGGCCGCGGCGGCGCGGCATTCCCGACGGGCCGCAAATGGTCGGTCGTCGTGCCCGGGGACGGCCAGCCGCACTACCTGATCGCGAATGCGGACGAGGGCGAGCCCGGCACGTTCAAGGATCGTTGGATCCTCGAACAGGCGCCGCACCTGCTGCTGGAGGGAATGCTGCTGTCGGCCTACGCGATCGAGGCGCGGAATTGCTTTATTTACATTCGCGGCGAATTCGATCTGCCTTATCGGCGCGTGGCCGCCGCGGTCGAGGAGGCCTATGCGGCCGGCTGGCTCGGCGACGGTATCGGCGGTACTGGTTTTGGTTGCGACATCGTCGTGTACCGCGGTGCCGGTGCGTACGTCGCAGGCGAGGCATCCGGCCTCATTAGTTCGCTCGAGGGCAAGAAGAGCTATCCGCGCAACCGCCCACCGCGCCTCACGGTGAGGGGCCTTTACCAGCGACCGACGGTCGTCAATAACGTCGAATCGCTGAGCAACGTGACTGGGATCGTTGCGCACGGCGCCGCGGCGTTTCGCGCCGTCGGCACGGAAAAGAGCCCTGGCACACGGCTTTTTTCGGTCTCCGGCCACGTCAACCGCCCCGGCGTCTACGAGGTCGAGTTGGGTTTTCCCTGGCGAAAGTTCATCGACGAGGACTGCGGCGGTGTGCTCGGCGGAAAGCCGCTGAAGGCGGTCGTACCCGGGGGCATTTCGTCGAAGGTGATGACGGCCGCAGAGGTCGAGACGCTGCGCCTCAGCCACGAAGATCTCTGGAGCGCGGGCTCCACACTCGGCTCCGGGGGGATGATCGTGGTGGCCGAGGGCACCTGCATGGTTCGCCTACTGCAAATCATGCTGCGCTTCTACCACCACGAGTCCTGCGGACAATGCACGCCGTGCCGCGACGGCACCGGTTGGATGCACCGGATCCTCGACCGGATCGTCGCGGGCGAGGGCCGGCCGGAGGACATCGAGCGGCTCTACTACATCGCCAAGTACAACGACGGCACGACGATCTGCGGACTCGGCGACGCGGCCGGCTATGCCGCGTCCGGAATGCTCGACAAGTTCCGCGATGAGTTCGAATTCTGGATCGCGCACAAACACTCGCGTTGCCAAGGCCGCATCGAATGCCCGATATCCTGATCAACGGGCAGACCGTGCAGGCGCGCACCGGTCAGACGGTGCTCGAGGTCGCGCTCGCGAACGGCATCTTCGTGCCCTATTTCTGTTGGCACCCGCAACTCTCGAGCGCCGGGAACTGCCGGATGTGCCTGGTCGAGGTCGAGGGCCGCGGGCTCGACATCGCCTGCAACATGCCGGTCAGCGCCGGAATGCAGGTGCTGACCGACTCGGCGGAGGTCAAGGCACACCGCAAGGCGATGCTGCAGTTCATGACGCTGAACCACCCGGTCGACTGCGGCATATGCGACAAGGCCGGCGAATGTCGCCTACAGGACTATCACTACACCTACAACGGCGAGCCGTCGAAGTCCTTCGAGCCGAAGATTCATTCGAACAAGTACTACAACTTGTCGAGCCGAATCCTGCTCGATAACGAGCGCTGCATCCTGTGCCTGCGTTGCACGCGCTTTACACACGAGGTTTCGAAGTCGATGGCGCTGGGCGTGGAACGGCGCGGCGATGCGTCGAACATCCGCGCCGCCGAGGATCGGCCGCTCGACGAAGATCCGTATTCCGACAATATCGTCGACCTCTGTCCGGTCGGCGCGCTGCAATCGCGCCAATTCCTCTACAAGGCGCGCGTCTGGTACCTCGAGCCGACGCCGTCGGTCTGTCCCGGATGCGAGCGCGGCTGCACGGTGCAGATCTGGCACCGCAAACCGGAATGGCGGCTCAAAGCGCTCGATCCGCGGCAGAACGCGAGCATCGCGCGCGTCACGCCGCTCGAAAACCCGGCCGTCAACGGGCCATGGATCTGCAACAAGGGGCGCGACCTCGCGCGGATCTTCGAGCGCCGCCGCGCCGGGCAGGCGATGCTCAAAGGGATCCCGGTTCCGCTCGTTGACGCGGTCGACGCGGCGCGGGCGCTGATCGGTGCGGCGCATCGCCCGGCGGCGCTGCTATCGAACTGGGGATCGAACGAGGAGCTCGCGGCATTCAAGCAGTATCTCGGCGCGGTATTCGCCGCATTCGTCAAGCGCGACTGCGAACCCGAACCCGGTGAACGAGTCGAGGACGATCTGCTGATCCGACCGGATAAGAACCCGAACACGGCCGGCGCACGCGCTCTGTTCGGCGAGCCCGTGGCGATGTTGCCCGAAGGCACGGACCTCGTGCTGGTGTGGGGCGAGGGATGTGATTTTGCGAACTTGCCACGCGGCGCCCCGATCATCTTCCTAAACGCCTACCTGCGGCCGGAGAACGGCTATGCGGACGTGTTTATGCCGCTCAGCGTCCAGACCGAGCGTCATGGCCATTACACGAACTTCCAGGGCATCGTCAGCGAATTCCAGCCGTGCTTTCCGAAGCCCGACTCGATCGCCGACGCCGAGACGCTCTTCATGGCGTTGGCCGCGCCGGCCGGGGTGCGTCGATGAACGTGCCCGTCGCCGTCACCGCCGTGTACGTCGCGTACGCCGTCGGGCTGCTGCTGACCTTCGGCACGGTATTGACCTGGGTCGAGCGCAAGCAGGCGGCGATCATGGCCGACCGGATCGGCGCGAACCGGGCTTATGTGCGCATCCCGTTCACCCAGATCCGGCTGATCTGGTGGGGCCTGTTCCACGGACTCGCCGACGGCTTGAAGATGCTGTTCAAAGAGGACTTCCGGGCGGTCCCATACGATCGAGTTGCCTATGCGCTGGCGCCGTGGGTGACGTTCGTCCCGGTCATGCTGGTGTTCGCCGTCGTGCCGTTCGGCGGTTCGCTGGCGCCGGGCCGGCTGTTCCCCGCGCTCGCCGCCACCTACGGCACGCAGAGCTTTCGCATGCAAATCGCGCCGCTCGATGCGGGGCTGCTGGTGATATTCGCATTCGGCGGGCTGACGATCATCGGCACGATGCTCGCCGGCTGGTCGTCGGACAACAAGTTTGCGCTGCTCGGGTCGATCCGCGCCGGCTCGCAGCTAATCTCCTATGAGCTCGTGATGGGCCTGACGATCATCGGGTTGGTCCTCATCTACGGCACCGTCGACCTGGACACGATCGTCCGGCGCCAGTCGGGCACGGTGCTCGGCATCTTGCCGGCATGGGGCATTTGCTATCAGCCGTTCGCCGCATTGCTGTTCCTGACCGCCGCGATCGCCGAGAACAAGCGCATACCGTTCGACCTGCCCGAAGCCGAGTCCGAGCTGATCGCCGGCTACTACACCGAATACAGCGCCATGAAGATGGGATTGTTCATGTTCGCGGAGTTCATCGAGATCGCGATCGTGGCAGCGCTGTTCACGACGTTGTTCCTCGGCGGATACAACCTGCCGTGGCTGACCGACGCCGGCTTCGTGTTCCCCGGCGGACATCGGCTGGCGCTCGGGACCGGCACGGTCGTCGTCATGCAAGTTCTGACGTTTCTTGCGAAGGTGCTGCTGCTCTGCAGCTTTCAGATCCTGGTGCGCTGGACCTTGCCGCGCTTCCGCTGGGACCAGCTGCTGCATTTCGCCTGGAAAATCCTGCTGCCGCTCGCGATCGCAAACCTCGCACTGACCGCCATCGCCGTCGCGGTGCTGCGATGATGGAGTGCGGGTGAGCCGGCCGGCGCATCGGCGCAAGCGCTACTGGAACGAGCCCCGCATGGGCTGGTGGGAGCGCGCCTATCTATTCGAGGTCGCCCGCGGCCTGCTGATCACCGGCGGCGTGTTCACCGCGAATATGTGGAAGTGGATTACCGGCCGCAAGGGCGCGCTGACCGCGTACTACCCCGAGGAAATCCGCGCGGACTATGCCGCCGGCAACCGCGGCAAGCACGTGCTCACGCAGCGGCCGGACGGACGGCCGCAGTGCGTCGCTTGCAATCTGTGCGCGACCGTCTGTCCGGCGCGCTGCATCGAGATCGACGCGGCCTTCGACCCGGATGACCATGCGCATCCGAAGTACCCGGTGCGCTTCGAGATCGACTACTCGCGCTGCGTGTTCTGCGGCATGTGTGTCGAGGCCTGCCCGGAGGACGCGATCCGCATGGTCCCCGAGACTCCGGGTCTGCCGTCATTCGATCGTGACCGGATGTGGATCGCCCGCGAGGAACTGCTTCATTGGAAGCCGCAGCACGACGCCGCGAAGCCCTACCCGCCCGCGGACTCGAGCGGAGGCGCTCCGTGACCCAGATGCCGGCGCTGTATGGATTCTGCGCCGCCGCGCTGGGCGGAGCGGTCGCGATGCTGATTGCAAGGCATCCGATGCGCGTCGCGCTTGCGCTGATCGCGACGATGCTCTCGCTGGCCGGTATCTACGCACTGCTCGGCGTGCACGTGATCGCGGTTTTTCAGGTGTTGATCTACGTCGGCGCGGTCATGGTTTTCATGGTGTACGTCATCATGCTGCTCGATATTCGCGATCCGTCGTTCCTCGAGCGTTATTCACGTCTGCTCGTGCCCGGCGTGCTGCTCGGAGCATTGCTGGCCGCCGGCCTCGGCTACGCACTCGCGCACCGCTACGTCGCGGCGCCGCTCTATGCGGCGCGGGCGGACTTCCGCGTGCAGCCGTTCTCGGCCGAGTTCCTGCGCACCTACTGGCTGCATTTCGAGCTCACCTCGGTGTTGCTGATCGTCGCGGTGGTGGCGGCGATCGCAGTGATCCAGGGACGCGGAGGTCGCAATGGATAGCACGCAGCTGCTGCTGGCGCTCAGTATCGCGCTGTTCGTCCTCGGACTCACCGGCGTCATCATCCGGCGCAACGCGCTCGTAATGCTGATGTGCATGGAGCTCATGGTCAACGCCGTGGTCCTGAGCCTCGTGACCTTCGCGGCCCGCATGGCGAGCGCCTCGGGCGCCGTGCTCGCGCTGCTGATTTTCGTGGTCGCGGCGGCCGAGATCGCGATCGCGATTCCGATCGTGCTGCTGCTCGTGCGCCAGCGGCGCACGCTCGACGTCGGCGCCTATTCGAGCCTGAAGGGATAGCGATGCTGCCGCTGACCGCCATCGTGCTGCTGCCCCTGATCGGCTTCCTCGTCAACGGGCTCGCGGGGCGCCGCCTCGGACACCGCTTCGTCAGCATCATCGGCTGCGGCCTGCCGCTGCTTGCGTTTGCCGTGGCCGTCCATTGTTGCCTCGACTTGACGGCGTCGCTCGGGGCAGCGCGCGTCGAGAACCTCTACACCTGGGCAGACGTCGACGGCCACCAGTTCGCGATCGGCTTCTGGTTCGACCGTTTGAGTGCCGTGATGACCCTGATCGTCACGGGCGTCGGCTCGGCGATCCATGTGTATTCGACGGGTTACATGAAGGACGACCCGGGCTACGCGCGTTACTTCGCGTACCTGAATCTGTTCCTGTTCTTCATGCTGCTGCTGGTGCTCGGCCGTTCGCTGCTCGTGTGCTTCGTCGGCTGGGAGGGCGTCGGGCTCGCCTCCTACTTGCTGATCGGCTTCTGGTTCGAAGACCCGGACAAGGCGCGCGCCGGCAAGAAGGCATTCATCACCAATCGCGTCGGGGATGCCGGTTTCCTATTGGGGATGTTCCTGCTGTATCACGGGTTGGGCACCCTGGATCTTGACCACGTACAGGCAGTATTCGCGGCGGGTGCACCGGCCGCGCTGTCGGGCGAGCTCATCGCGCTGCTGCTGTTCATCGGCGCAACGGGCAAATCCGCGCAGATCCCATTGCACGTGTGGCTGCCCGACGCGATGGCCGGCCCGACGCCGGTGTCGGCGCTGATCCATGCGGCCACGATGGTGACCGCGGGCGTCTACCTCATCGCGCGCCTGCACGGCATTTACGAGCATGCCCCGCTGACCTCCGAGCTGATTGCCGCGATCGGCCTGCTGACGGCGCTCATTGCGGCGACCGTGGCGGTCGTACAGACCGACATCAAGAAGGTGCTCGCCTGGTCGACGATCTCGCAACTCGGCTACATGTTCCTCGCACTCGGCGTCGGTGCCTACGGCGCCGCCGTGTTCCACCTCTACACGCACGCGTTTTTCAAGGCCTGCCTATTCCTCGGCGCCGGCAGTGTCATCCATGCGCTCGGCGGCGAACAGGACATCCGGCGCATGGGCGGCCTGGCGCGGCGGATCCCGGTCACGTTCGCGACCTTTGCGATCGCGACCGCGGCGATCGCCGGCCTGCCGCCGCTCGCCGGCTTTTTCTCGAAGGACGAAATCCTTTGGTATGCATTTGCCAGCGAGCGTGGCGCGCCGCTGCTGTGGGCGGTCGCTGCCGCGACAGCCGCACTGTCTGCGTTCTACATGTTCCGGTTGCTGTGGCTGACGTTTCTGACGCCATCGCGCATGGCAGCCCAGACCGCAGAGCACGTGCACGAGTCGCCCCCCGCGATGACCGGCGTGCTGGTGCTACTCGCGGCATTCTCCGTCGTCGCGGGCTTCGTGGCGCTACCGCAGTTCCTCGAGCCCCTGCTGCCGGTACCGGCGATACACGCAGCCCTGGCCGGGTATCAGACGCCGCTGCTCTGCGCCTCGGTGGCGCTCGCGCTCGCCGGTCTCGCGGCCGCCGTGCTCGTCTACGGCCGCGGCCCGGCTCGCGCAGAACGGCTCGCCGCGCACTTTCCGGCCCTGCATCGCTTGCTGTCCGGCGGTTATTATGTCGATGAATTTTATGCGCTGACGGTGACGCGCCCGATCCTGTGGCTCGCTGCACGCGTGTTCCTGCGCGGCGGCGATCAACGGCTGATCGACGGCACGCTCAACGGCCTCGCCGCGCTGTTCCAACGGGCGGCCGGACGGCTCTCGCGCGTGCAAGCGGGCGCGCTGCAACTCTACGTGCTGCTCGCCGGACTCGGAATCGCGGCCTGCGTCGCATGGGCATTGCACGATGTCTGACGCGGCACTGCTGAACGCGCTGCTGTGGCTTCCGGTTGCCGGCCTGCTCGGACTCGCGCTGCTGCCTCGCGACAGGGAGGTCGGCGTCCGCAGGCTGACGTTTGCGGTCACACTCGTGCAGCTAATCCTGGCGGGCTGGCTGCTGGTGCGCTTCGACGGCGCACTGCCCGGACTGCAATTCGCAACGCGGCTGCCCTGGATCCGCGCCTGGGGCGTCGGGTACCACATCGGGCTCGACGGCCTCAACGTACTGCTGGTCGCGCTCACGGCCTTTCTCGGGCCGTTGGTGGTCGCAGGCGCCGTCCCGGCCGTGCGCCGCGACGTCAAGTTGTTTCATGCGATGCTGCTGTTCATACAGTTCGCGATGCTGGGCACGCTGATCGCGCAGGACTTGTTCCTGTTCTACGTGTTCTGGGAAGCGATGCTGATCCCGATGTTTCTGATCATCGGCATCTGGGGAGGCGAGCGGCGCATCTATGCGACGCTGAAGTTCGTGCTGTACACGGCTTTCGGCAGCATTCTGATGTTGGCCGCCCTGATCTATCTGGTCTATTCGCTGCCGCAGACGGGCGACCTGCCCTCGTTCGCATTCGAGTACCTCTACCGGCACACGCCCTCGGCCGGCGTGCAGCGCTGGCTGTTTGCCGCGTTCGCGGTCTCGTTCGCGATCAAGGTACCGATCGTGCCGCTGCACACGTGGCTGCCGGACGCGCACGTCGAGGCGCCGACGGCCGGCTCGGTCATCCTTGCCGGCGTGCTGCTGAAGATGGGCACCTACGGCTTCATGAAGCTCGGCATCCCGCTGTTCCCGGCGGCGGCGTGGTACTTCACGCCGGCGATCATGACGCTGGCGGTCATCAGTATTCTGTACGGCGCGTGCCTGGCGCTCGTGCAGACCGACATCAAGAAGATCATCGCCTACTCCTCGATCAGTCACTTAGGCTACGTGATGCTCGGTCTCGCCAGCGTGAGCGTGCTCGGCATCCAGGGCGCCATCATCCAAATGGTCAGCCACGGCCTCGTCGCCGGCGGTTTGTTCCTGATGATCGGCATGGTTTACGAGCGCTGCCATACACGCGAGCTGTCCGACTACGGCGGGCTCGCGCGTCTGCTTCCCGTCTACTCGGTGTTCTTCATGATCCTGACGCTGGCGTCGATCGGGCTGCCGACGACCAGCGGTTTTACCGGCGAGTTCATGGTGCTCATGGGCGCGTTCGACACGGCCTGGCCGCAATTTCAGCAGGGTCACGCCGCGCCTCTCGTGTTGAGCGCGAGCGCGGTGCTCGGCGTCGTGCTCGGCGCCTGGTATATGCTGTGGTTCGCGCAGCGCTTTTTGTTCGGCGCTCCCCGGGCGCCGCATCAGCCGCTCGCCGACCTCGGCCGCCGCGAGCAATGGATCCTGGCCGCGATCGTCGCCGCGGTATTCGCGATCGGGCTCTATCCACAACCGCTGCTGCGCAAGACCGAGCAGGCGGCGCGGCAATACCAGGCCTTGCTGCTCGGCGGCGCGGCCCAAGACGTGCGCCGATGAGCTGGCCGGCCATTTTGATCGCGATGCTGCCGGAGCACCTGCTACTCGGCGGCATCGTCGCGCTGCTCGCACTCGAGATCGCGAATGAGCGTTGCCCCGGAGCCTTCGCCCTCGCACTCGTCGCGACCGCCGCCGCCGCGATCGCGGCGTTCTGCTTGCATGTGACCGGCTATGCGGCCGCGCCATTTCCCGGCCACTACGCCGTGGCGCCGAGCGCGTCGCTCGCCAAGTTCCTGCTGCTCGCGTTCGCGGTGCCGGTACTGCTGCTGTCCCGCGACGAGTTCAGCCAGAGCCGCTACTTCGCGTTGCTGTTGTCCTCGCTGTACGGCGCGTGCCTGCTCGTCTCATCGGCGAGCTTCCTGACGCTGTTTCTCGGCCTCGAAATCATGTCGCTGCCGGTCTATGCGCTGGTACTGATTGCGTTCCAGCGCCCCGATAGCGCCGAGGCCGCGCTCAAGTACCTGGTGCTCGGCGGCACGGCGACCGCCACCTTTCTGCTGGGCACATCGTTTCTGTACGGCGCCTGCGGCACACTCGGCATCGATGCGTTCGCCAGGGCTCTCGGGACCGCGGACCCGCTTGCGGCGACGGGAGCGGCGCTGATCGTCGCCGCGCTGTTCCTGAAGGCGGCGGTCGTACCGTTGCACGCGTGGGCTCCGGACGCCTATGAAGCGGCGAGCGTGCCGGTGACCGCGTACATGGCGGTCATCGTCAAGGCGGGCGTGCTGCTGGCGGCGCTGCAACTGTTCGGGAGCGCACCGGTTCCGCCGGCGGCGGCGGCACTCATCGCACTGCTGCCGCTCGCCTCGATGCTATGGGGCAATATTGCCGCGATTCGGCAAGCGAGCTTCCGGCGCATGATCGCCTACTCATCGATCGCACACGCGGGCTATCTGTATCTCGCGTTTCTCGGCGCCGGTCCGGGCCGCTACCAGACCATCATGTTCTATCTGGCGGCCTACGGCGTCATGACGCTGCTCGCATTCACCGCGTTGCCGGGTGCAGGCGACGACGCGGCTCAGGACCGGCTGCAGTCATTCGAGGGGCTGTTCCAGCGCCGGCCATATGCCGCGCTCGCGATCGCCGCGTCGATGCTTTCGCTCGCCGGACTGCCGCCGCTGCCGGGATTCGTCGCGAAGTTCCTCGTGTTCCGCAACGTCGTTGCCGGGGGTCATACCGCTTGGGCGGTGCTCGGCCTGCTTGCCAGCTACCTGGGCCTGTACTTCTACCTGCGGGTCATCCAGCTGATGTTCATGCAGAGTCCGGCGAACCAGCCGCAACCGACGCATGCGCGGCGCCTGGCGTGGGTCGCTGCCGTCTGTTGTCTGCTGCCGGCGATCGCGATTGCGATCGCTCCCGGCTGGCTCCTCGATCGGCTTTGAGCGGACTCAAGCCCCCGCTTTCTTCGCGACGGGCCAGTAGCTGTCGAGCACCTTGACGCGTGCGACCTGCAGCCGGCGCGACACGATCTCGAGCAGGCGCGACATCATTTCGAAGCCGAAATCCCGATCCTCGCGGCACGCGGCGAGTAATTCGACGCCGGGAAACACGAGTGCGGTCACCGGCTCGAGGGCACGCGCGCCGAAGAACTTGCCGCGGTCGAGCAGCACGGACGACCAGCCAAGAGCCGCGCCCGGCTCGAGCGTATCGACGCGAAGCGCCTGGCCATGCGACTGGACCTCGAGAGCTATCCGCCCGGCGATCAGCAGGAAGAACTCGTGGCGCTGATCGCCTTCGAGAAACAGAACGGCATTGGCCGGAAACTCCACGCGTCGCGCCAATTGGCCGAGCTTCGCGCAATGCTCAGGGCGCATGCCGGCCGCGAACGGATGCCGCTGCACATCGAGCGTGAGGTCAGTCATGGGTGGCCCTCCAACAGTTCCCCCGTAGTCTACACACGGTTGGACCCTGCGGGCGTATTCGGCGCCGGCGCGCGTAGATATCGGCCGCTATATGCCCGCGCGCGCCATGCGGCGGCGCAAAAACGCGATCTGGCTCTGCAACGGCAGATCCTTGGGGCAGACGTCCTGACAGCCCAGCAGCGTCATGCAGCCGAACACGCCGTCATCGTCGCCAACCAGGTCGTAGAACTCGGCATCGGTGCGTTGGTCGCGCGGATCGAGGCTAAAGCGCGCGATCTTGTTCAAGCCGACGGCGCCGGCGAAGTCCGCGCGCATCTGCGCCGTACCGCAAGCAGCGACGCAGCAGCCGCACTCTATGCAACGGTCGAGTTCGTAGATTCGGTCCGCGAGATCGGGTTCCATCGGCGGCTCGATCCGTGAAAGGTCGCATTGCGGCTCCTTGGTGTGCAGCCATGCCTCGAGCCGCTCGCTGAGCGCCCGCATCCACTTGCCGGTGTCGACCGAGAGGTCGGCGATGAGTGCGAATGCCGGCATCGGCAGCAGCGTGATCTCCTGAGGCAAATCCTCGGTCAGCGTACGGCACGCGAGCCGCGGGCGGCCGTTGACGATCACACCGCAACTGCCGCAGATGCCGGCGCGACAGACGAAGTCGAAGCAGAGTGTCGGATCGACGCGTTCGCGGATCTCGGTCAGCGCGAGAAACAGCGTCATGCCCGCGGCTTCCTGCACCTCATAGGACTGTAAATGCGGCCGACTTGCAGGATCGGTCGGATCGTGCCGGAGGACACGCAGGCACAGGCGCCGCGCCTCGCTCATTGCCCCTGCTCCCCCAGCCGCTCGTTTGCGGCGCGCAGCCGTTCCGGCAGCAGATGCCGAAAGGGCATCAAAGCCTCTTGAACCTCACGCCGCGCTTGCCCCTTCGAGCGCTCGCGCAGCGCCTGCACCTCCGCCGTACGTCGCACGCTGTCCGGGTGATCGACATAGTCTCGCGCGCCGTAGCCGCGCCAGCCCGGCGGCAGCTCCATCGACGCCACGTCGAGCGGCTCGTAGCCGAGGCTCGGGAGCCGCGCCGACGGCCCGCTCCAGCTTGCCAGCGTGCGCCGCAACCAGCGCGCGTCATCGCGACGCGGGAAGTCCTCGCGGAAGTGCGCGCCGCGGCTCTCCTCCCGCGCGAGCGCGCCCGCGGCGATGCAAAGCGCGAGCTTCAGCATCCGCGGAACACGGTAGGCCATGACGAGTTCCGGGTTGGGCCCATCGCGGTGCCGTCGCAGGCCGATGCGGGCGCAGCGCTGCAGCAGCGCCTCGAGTTTGCCGACCGCGGCCTCCAGGCCGGATGCGTCGCGAAAGATTCCGACATTGGCCGTCATCACCTGCTGCATCTCGGACCGGATCAGCTCGGCGCTCTCCGTGCCCCGCGAGTCAAGCAGTGCATCGAGTGCCCGGCGCTGGGCGTCGACCGCCTCGCGCAACAACGCGGTTGGCACATCCAGATCGCCTTGCTCGCTCGCACAGAAGTCCGCGACGAACTCGCCAACGATCATGCCGGCCACGACCGTCTCGGCGACGGAATTGCCGCCGAGCCGATTGAAACCATGCAGATCCCAGCACGCGGTCTCGCCGGCCGCGAACAGGCCGCGCAGCGTCGGACTTTCGCCCGTATGCGTCGTGCGGATGCCGCCCATCGTGTAGTGCTGCGCGGGATGCACGGGAATCCAGGCGTCGGCCGGATCGATACCCAGGAAGTAGCGGCAGATCTCCTTGACCTCGCGCAGATTCCGATCAATGTGCGCGCGACCGAGCTGTGTGATGTCGAGCCAGAGATGCGGGCCGAAGCGCGTCTCGGCGCCATGGCCGCCGCGCATGTGCTCGGCCATGCGTCGTGACACCACGTCGCGCGATGCCAGTTCTTTCTTCTCCGGTTCATAGTCCGGCATGAAACGATGGCCGGCTGCATCGCGCAACAGGCCGCCGTCGCCGCGGCAAGCCTCGGTGACCAGAATGCCGGCGGGGAAGATGCCGGTCGGGTGGAATTGCACGGCTTCCATATTGCCGAGTGCCGCAATGCCGGTCTCGAGTGCAAGCGCGGCGCCGATGCCCTCGCTGATCAACGCGTTCGTCGTCACGCGGTACAGGCGCCCGGCGCCGCCGGTGGCGATCACGGTCGCTCGAGCCGCGTACGCCAGAAGTTCGCCGGTGGCGAGGTCTCGGACGACAGCACCGCAACAGCGCGAGCCGTCGTGGATCAGCGCGAGCGCCTCTTTGCGCTCGTGGACCGGCACGCCCTGCGCGATCGCCTGGTCGCCGACAGCGTACAACATCGCATGGCCGGTACCGTCCGATACGTAGCAGGTCCGCCATTTGCGCGTACCGCCGAAGTCGCGCTGCGCGAGCAGGCCGTGAGCGGCGTCGCGCTCGGTGATCGTCACGCGCTGACCATTGATGATGACCTCTCGGTCCCCCCGCCGCACGCGGCTCCAGGGCACGCCCCAGGCGGCGAGCTCGCGCACCGCCTTCGGTGCCGTCTCTACGAACATGCGTGCGACCTGTTGGTCGGCGCCCCAGTCGCTGCCGCGGATAGTGTCCTCGAAATGCACGTCCTCGTTATCGCCCGCGCCCTTGACGGCGTTGCCGAGGCTCGCCTGCATGCCGCCCTGCGCAGCCGCCGAATGCGAACGCTTGGCGGGTACCAGAGACAGCACGATGGCATCGAGACCACGACGCCGCACGCCGATCGCAACGCGAAGGCCCGCGAGGCCGCCGCCGATCACGAGTACGTCGCTGTAGACGATCTTCACGCGACCGGCTTCATCATGGGCGCGGCGTCGCAATCCATGCAGGCACGTACCGCTCGCCATAGCGATCGGCGTGCGCGATGCCGATGCGCACGTAAGCCGCGAGTGTCGCGAGGCCAAGCGCCACGAAGAACACGGTCATCGACCATTTGAGGATCCGCAGCCGCCGCCGACCTGCGCGCGCATCGGCGCCAACCCCCCAGCCCCACTTCAACGCGAGGCGATACAGCCCCACGCCCGCGTGTAGTTCGACGACGAACAGCAAGCCCAAATAAATCGGCCACATACGATCGCTCCAGACGCGGTCGGCCGACTCGTAAGGACCGATCCTGTCGGGGCGCGTCAGCATCGTCGCGAGGTGCAGCGAGGCGAGGAAAAACAGCGCGAACCCGGTGACGACCTGCCAGTACCAGAGCGTCGTGTCCTCGTGGCGCATCTGCGCCATATGCATCCGGAATGCCCGATGCGAGGCATAGCTCGCGGGAAACTTGCGAAGCGCCAGCGCCGCGTGGGTCACGAACAGCACGATGACTGCGGCGACCACCAGCGATACCAGCCACGACAGGCGCCGGCCAAACACGAAGTAGCCCTCGAAGAAGCGGGCCACGCTCCACATCGCGTCGTTGCCGAGCAGTATCGAGGATACGAACAGCATGTGGAGCCACATGAACAGCGCGAGCAGCAGACCGCTGGCGCTTTGCAGGACGTCCATGCGCGCCGGCCAGGCGCTGTGCTGCCGACCGACGTCCGATTGCGCGCCGATCGTAGTCGCTCCCGCAGTCGTGTTCATGCCGCGCGCCTACTCCTCGTTTATCCGCTGCCGACATTAAGAGCGCCGAGCCACCGCGGCGACTATAGGTAGATACCGAAGCAAGCCGCGATTGCGGCGTATAGCGTTCGCGCGCTTGCGTGATTCACGGCTGATCTGCGGGATATACTTAGCGCGGCGAGCCGCTCGAGTTGGAGAACTAATTCTTGGCCGAGTCCATTTTCGAAGCCGTCACGGCCGGCCATTACCAAATCTTTGCCGGCCTCGTCGCCGAGTATGTGCAATGGTGCCGCGATCGATACCAACACGATGTTTGGTTCGTTCGAGAAGTGTTTGGGCATCAATCGCTCGACAGTGAGTTGCAGCAACTCGCGCAAGTTTATGGCCCACCTCAAGGCAAGACCTTGCTGGCGAGTCGAGACGGCCAGATCTGCGGCGGTGGAGCGTATCGAAGACTTCCCGATGGATCCTGCGAGATGAAGCGCCTGTTCGTCCCGGACAGATTCAAGGGACACGGAATCGGACGACGGCTTTGTCGGGCACTGATGATTTCGGCACGAGACGAGGGGTACGCATGGATGCGCCTCGACACCGCAACTCTGCTGACCGAGGCGATTGGAATGTACAAATCGCTTGGGTTCCGCGAATGCCCGCCGCACCGCGCGTACCCCGACGAATTGATGAGTTACCTCATATTCATGGAAATCTCGCTCGCGCGCCCATGGGCGGAACCGCGAAAGCGATAGCCGGCCACGATCGATCCGCCGACGATCAGCGCGATGACGCGCTCGCTGATCGAGTCGGCGGTCGGCGCTTACTGTGCAGCAGCCTCGATCTCATCGTTCCACCATTCCCCGCCCAACGCGGTCAGCAGGTTCAACACCGTGGTGGTACCGACCGAGTAGCTTTGCTGTTGCAGCTTGAGAGCCTCGAGTGCGACGTCCATCGCGTGCCGATCGACGGTGAGAATCTGCGCATCGTACTGCAAGGCCCACATATCGTCGGCAACCTGCCCGAGCGCTTCGAGTACTACAGTAGAAGTCTGCGTCGGCGCCGCGGCTCGGGGCCACCGGAGTGAGTCGGTTCCTCCATGTGTACGCGCTAGGGAACGCAGCCCACGGCGGTCGGTGGACATGTTGCGTGAACTGTTCCCGGTGTTGATCTCAGAGTGTCATCCCTCGCAATGAATCCTCACCTCGGCATTTGCTCGCGGCACTCTTGCGCACATAGACGCCGCTCGATTCGCAGCAGAGGTACGAATTTGATTTCACGTTGCGGCAGCAAAAAGCGCAATAAATCACCGTCGTCGCCTCGCTTAGATCGTCTGCGGACGAAGCTTCCTTGCGGACTATCCAAGTGAAAGGACGATACGTTGCTTGGTCCCCGCGGATCAAGACAAGAAAGGTCGAGTCGCCACCACGCTGCGTGGCAGCGTCGTCACGCAGGTACCGACCATTGCATCGAGCCGGCCGCAGATTGCAAGGACCGTCGATTTACTCGCGAGCGACCAGAAGAACCTCAAGCTCACGCAGCGAATGTTGGAAGTCCGCACGGCGGCGAAATCCGGCGTGTTGATCGCGGAGAGCCGGTTGGCATCGGATCAGACGACGATGTCTGCCCTCCTCACTCGCGCGGCAGCGGCCTGACATTTTGGCGGCGTAGGTTTTATTTCAATCAACGAGCGCGGGCAGCGGCATCATCATTGCCCAGGAATATCCAAGCATCGCGAAAATCTACGAGCGGTCGAACAGGATGCCGCGCATCGTCGCCTACCGCCGCTCGCTGCGCGCGCGGATCCTGCCGACGAAATTCATGCGTTGGTCGCGGTGCCTACGCGCCTGTGACCTCCATTTAACCTAACGGGAGAACGCTTCAGTTGACGAGCCTGCTTTCTTTCCCCCTACACCGGCATTGGCATTTCTTCGCCTGAGACAGTGAACCGCTGCTCGTAGCATGCGGGCGCCATCGTCGGGCGCATCACGGATTCGGATTAGGGGATCCCCCTACACTCTTCACGCCTGCAATGAAGCAGTGCAACGGCAGCCACTCGTGGAGTCAATGAATGATCCTCCAACGTGTAAGGCGCTCAAGATGCGCCTTTTGTATTGGATTCAATAAGTTAACCGCGCTCACGATGCTGGGCGTCGCCGCTATGCAGAGCGGCTGCGGTTGGTCGTCCTTCTCGATCCAGTCGCTCTTACCGCAGGCACCCGAGCTCGCCTCGATCGCGGTCGGACCTCCGGACAGCAATGTCGCGATGGGACTGACCCATCAGTTCATTGCGACCGGCGTGTATAGCGACGGCTCGAAACTGGACCTCTCATCGGAAGTGAGCTGGAGCAGTACCCATACGGCAATCGCCTCGATCAACTCCGATGGAGTCGCGACCGCAATCAGCCCCGGTACAACCACGGTTACGGCGTCCATGGGCAGGCTGTCGGGCTCGACGAATCTCGCCGTGACGGCGGCGACACTGATGTCGATCGGCGTGACCCCGACGAACATGAGTCTCGCCAGCGGAACAACCGATTCGCTAAGGGCAATCGGGGTTTACAGCGACAACTTGACGCTTGATCTCACTAAATCGGTGACATGGAGTTCGTCCGCCCCGACGATCGCCTCGGTCAGCAACACCGCAGGCGCGAATGGCATGACGATCGCCGTCAGCCCCGGCTCTTCGATGATCACAGCGACATTGGGCGCCGTGTCCGGTTCGACCAGGTTAACCGTGACCGCGGCGAGCCTCGTTTCGATCGGCGTTACGCCCACGAATCCGAGCATCGCCAGTGGTCTGACCGTTGCACTCAAGGCGACCGGTGTATACACCGACAATTCGATTCATGACCTCACGAGCATGGTGACCTGGAGTTCCTCCGCGCCGACGGTCGCCACGGTCAGCAACAACGCCGGCACGATCGGCGTGAGCACGGCCGTCAGCCCCGGCTCTTCGACGATTACGGCAATGATGGGCGCCCTGTCCGGCTCGACGACGCTGACCGTGACCGCGGCGAGCCTCGTATCGATCGGCGTGACCCCTGCAATTGCCAGCATCGCCGTGGGACTGAAAACCCAGTTCACGGCGGTGGGAACTTACACGGATAACTCTACGCAAGACATCACTGCCAAGGTCGTGTGGACCTCCTCCGCCCCGTCGCTCGCGACCGTCAGTAATGCCTCGGGCTACGACGGATTGGCGACCGCACTGAGTCCGGGCCCGGCGACGATCACTGCGACGCTGGGCACGATTACCGGCTCGACCGGCTTGACCGTGACGCCGGCGACCTTGGTGTCGATCGGCTTGACGCCGGCCAACCCCAGCATCGCGGCCGGCCTGACGGCCCAGTTCGTCGCAACGGGCGTCTACACCGACAACTCGACGCAAAACCTCACGACCTCGGTCGCTTGGACGTCGTCCGATCCGACGGTCGCGGCCGTCAGCAATGCGTCGGGTTCCAACGGGCTTGCAACCGCGCTCGGCCAGGGATCGGTGACGATCACCGCATCGAGCGGCGCCGTGTCTGGCTCGACCGGCTTGACCGTGACGCCCGCGACGCTCGTGTCGATTGCCGTTACGCCCGCGAACCCCAGTATCGCCAACGGCACCACTGAGCAGTTCGTCGCGACCGGCACTTACACCGATAACTCGACGCAAAACCTGACGACCGCGGCGACCTGGGCTCCCTCGAACCCGAGCCTCGCCGCAATCAGCAATGCATCCGGTTCCAACGGACTTGCGACCGCGCTCGGCCAGGGATCGGTGACAATCACGGCGACGGTCGGCACGATCTCCGGCTCGACCGGCTTGACCGTGACGCCGGCGACGCTCGTGTCGATCGGCTTGACGCCGGCCAATTCCAGCATCGCGGCCGGCCTGACGACCCAGTTCGTCGCGACCGGCACCTACACGGACAACTCGACGCAAAACCTGACGACCGCGGCGACCTGGGCTTCCTCGAACCCGAGCCTCGCCGCAATCAGCAATGCATCCGGTTCCAACGGACTTGCGACCGCGCTCGGCCAGGGATCGGTGACAATCACGGCGACGGTCGGCACGATCTCCGGCTCGACCGGCTTGACCGTGACGCCGGCGACGCTCGTGTCGATCGCCGTATCACCCTCGAACCCCGGCATCGCGAACGGCACCAGCCAACAATTCGCCGCCATCGGCATCTACACCGACAACTCGACGCACGACGTAACGACATCGGTGGCTTGGGGTTCCTCCGACATCAACGTCGCTGCGATCAGCAACGCGTTGGGTTGCAATGGCCTAGCGACCGCGCTGGGCCAGGGAATCGCGACGATTACTGCCGCGCTCGGCAGCGTATCCGGATCCACCGGCTTGACCGTCACCCCGGCGACGCTCGTGTCCATCGCGGTGATACCGGCGAATCCCGCGATCGCGAATGGCACGAATCAGCAGTTCGCCGCCATCGGAACCTATACGGATAATTCGACACAGCCGCTAACGACATCGGTGAGCTGGAATTCCTCGAATTCGGCCGTCGCCACGATCAGCAATGCGTCGGGCTCCAATGGACTGACGTCTGCGGTTGCGCAGGGGCCGGTGACGATCACCGCAATCCTCGGAGGCGTGTCCGGGTCGACCGGCCTCACCGTCACGCCGGCAACGCTCGTATCCATCGCCGTGACGCCGGCCACCGCCAGCGTCGCCGATGGCACCAGCCAACAGTTCACCGCGACCGGGACCTATACCGACGGCTCGACGCAGAATCTGACCGCAGCGGCAACATGGAACTCCTCCGACACGACGATCGCGTCGATCAGCAATGCCGCTGGCTCGAGCGGACTTGCAACGGGCCTCGGCGTCGGATCGACGTCAATCAGCGCGGCCGTGGGCACTGTGGACTCGTCCACAGTGACCTTGACCGTGACCGCCGATCCGGAATACGTCTATGCGACGAACCAGAACGGCAACACCGTCTCGGAGTACGTGATCGGCGCCGGCGGCACATTGACCTCCATCGGTACGGTGGCGGCCGGCAGTGAGCCCAACGCCGTCGCGATCGATCCCACCGGTGGTTTTGTCTATGTGGCAAATTGGAGCGGCGCCAGCCTATCGCAGTACGCGATCGGCACAGGCGGCATGCTCACCGCCCTCGGTACGATAGCCAGCGGAAACGAGCCTGCGTCCGTCACCGTCGGTCCCACCGGCCAGTACGTCTACGCGGCGAATCTAGCGGATAACACGGTCTCGCAATACACGATCGGCACGGGCGGCGTTCTCACTTCCCTGGGCACCGTGGCCGCCGGAAGCAGTCCGATATCGGTCACCGTCGACCCCACGGGGCAATACGCCTATGTGGCGAATGAAAACAGCAGCAACGTATCCGAATACGCAATTGGCGCCGGCGGTGCGCTCACGTCGATAGGGTTGGCGCCGACCGGCAACTCGCCGCAGTACGTGACCGTGGACGCCACGGACCGCTACGCCTATGTGGCGAACTGGAGCGACAACACCGTGTCGGAATATACGATTGGCGCCGGTGGCACGCTCACGGCAATCGGCGCGATCGCGACCGGCAATTGTCCTGAAACCGTCGCGGTCGACCCGTCGAGCCGATATGTGTATGTGGAGAATTGGTGCGACGCCAGTGTCTCGGAGTACACGATTGGCGCCGGCGGCGCGCTCAGCGCCATCGGAACGATCGCAACAGGTAGCGGCCCGTGGTTCCTCACGATCGACCCCTCCGGCCGATACGTTTACGTGGCGAACTTTAACAGCAGCACGGTCTCGCAGTATACGATCGGTGCCGGAGGCGCGCTCACTGCGGTAGGAACGGTGGCGACAGGCAATGGTCCCAACGCGATTACGGCGGGTTACTGAGCGCGGAATTCGCAATCTTGCGTGACGCATCAATTTTGCTTGACGCATGTAGATCGTGCTTGTCCCATGGGGTCGGACGCCTATGACGGGGTCAGACGCCAATGACGCATCGTCGAGCGGACATCGATGCCTGCGTCGTTTACGCGGGTCACGACGCGATGGCGATAGACCAAATTCGGCGCGCCCGTCTGTCAAATGCAGCCGGGATCAAGACGAACCACGACAGTTCCCGTCTCTTGCGGTACCACGACCGTCGTCGTGCCCGAGCTTGGCGGCACGATCACAGTGGTGCCCGCCGGTGTCCGCGGAGTGCTGCCGCAGGCGGCGAGCATCGCGCTCAGAATTAGCAAACTTGATACGAGCTTCATCTGCATCTCCTCGTTCAAACGACAACGCCATTCAGACGCGCGATTGCCGCCTCAAGTCGGTCATGCGCGATGTGGGCTTAGCACTCATGGCTCCTGAGGTTTCCACGCATCTGGATGTCGTCGGCTGTCCTACGCTGCATGCACGATGCTGTTGGGCAGGCGTGATTCCTTCTGCATCGCGATCGGCGTGGCGATCGACGGCCACTGCCGTTGCAGTCCGAGCAACGCAACCCGGCACGGCGAATGGCTTTCTCGTAGAATTCGTCGCAAGGGCGTTCGGTACCGGCCGATTCTCAACGCCTGCGTGATGCGTGTCTATTCACAGCCGGCGCTGGCCGAACGCTGTATGGTGTAACTCGACGATCACCACAACTATTCAAATGTCGCACGGTGGGGCATTGCTTGCGACTGGTGGGCGACAATACGAGGCCCTAGGCCTGGACCAACCATCGAAGAGGAATCAATATGGAACAAGCACAGCTCATTCAGGCAGCCGCCAGCATCGCCGGCGGAATGGCAGCGGCTCACTACGACAAATTTGCCGGGCTGGTAGCATCCCGAATCACGGAGATCGCTGAAACCGCCGTAAGGATCGCGAGGGCCATCGAAATCGAAGCCGCTAGGAAGCCATGATCGGCGATGCGGGGCACTGGCATTAGCGCTTTCGCGCGCGGCTATTCCGCGATCGGCAGGCGTTCGCGTACCATTGAGCACTTGGCAGCGTGGGTCGCTTGATGATGATTGCGTGCGGCAGTTCAGTTGAACCCGCCGGCAGCGTCACTACTTTCGAGCAAGGAAACGCCGTATGCATGTCTCTGCGCGAATAATCCTTGCCCTCTTGGCATTTTGCGGCATCGCTCGAGCAGATGACCCGCGCGCGCCGGTGGCCTGGGTCAATCCCTACATCGCCACGGGCGGATCGGATAGCGGGCCGGAATACGGAGGCACGGCGCCCCTCGTGACCACGCCGTTCGGCATGACCAACTGGACCGCCCAGACCCGGCAGAACCGCATCAGTGTCGGCTCCTACGCCTATGAGGACGATGCCATTTCCGGTTTCATCGGCACGCATCAGCCGGCGATCTGGATGGGCGACTACGGGTATGTGACGCTGATGCCGGAAGTTGGCGCTGTTCAGCCCAGCGTCGAGTATCGGCGCCTGCGCTTTACGCGCGCCGACGAGACCGTCACGCCCTATTACTACGCGGTCAAGATGGGCGACGCGCACGGCGCAGGGCGCATCCTCGCCGAGATAACCGCTACCGATCATTGTGGCTATCTGCGCTTCACGTTTCCGGCCGGAACGGGCGGCGGAGTTCTGCTGGAGGCGACACGCGCAGGTGTCGAGGGTTGGGTCAAGATCGACACGGAGCGTAGCGAAATCGTCGGCTACAACCCCGACCGCATGGACGCGCACTTGAGTTCGCTAAAGCTGCCTAATTTCAAAGGCTATTTCGTCGCGCGCTTCCACCGGCATTTCCATGACGCCGTCGTCTATCTGGGACCGCTTACCGCGCCGGGCAGCGAAATCAAAGGCGACAATGTGGGCGCCTTCGCACGTTTCGACGCCGCCGGGGGGCCGGTGATCGAGGTCCAGGTCGGCACCTCCTTCATCAGCATCGAGCAGGCGCGCGCCAACCTCGATGCGGAACTGCCCGCATGGGACTTTGAGGCGACGAAGACGGCGCTGAAAGCCACCTGGAACCAGAAGCTCGGCGAGATCGCCGTGGAGGGCGCTAGCGACGATCAGCGGCGCATCTTTTACACGGGGCTCTATCACGCCCTGCTATATCCCAAACTGTTCTCCGAGCAAGGCCGCTATTACAGCGCGTTCGACGACAAGGTTCACGAGGGCACGTCCTATACCGCGTATTCAATTTGGGACATCTTCCGCGCCGAGAACAGCCTTCTGACGCTCGTGGCACCCGAACGCATCAATGGCATGGTGCGCGCGCTGTTGCAGGACTACGTAGAAGGCGGCTTCATGCCCAAGTGGCCCAATCCTTCCTATACCAACATCATGATCGCTACCCACGCCGACTCGCTGGTGGCCGAGGCGGTGAACAAGGGGTTCAAGGGCTTTGACCTCAAACTCGCCTACGCCGCCGTCGTTAAGGACGCCACCACGCCGCCCGACGGCGACACGACCCGGCGCTGGTACGATCGCGAGCCGGACGAGCCCTACGAGGCGCGCGCCGGCCTCACCTACTCCCTGAAGCTCGGTTACATTCCTGCCGACAAGGTTGCCGAATCGGCCTCGAGCACGCTCGAGGAATCCTATGACGATTATGCGGTCGCTCAAGTGGCCAAGGCTGCGGGCGACATGGCGGGCTATCGGCACTTTCTGGCGCGCTCACTGACTTACAAGAAGCTGTTTAACCCGGCGCGCGGCTTCATGCAGGCGCGCAATCTCGATGGGAGTTGGGCCTCGCCGGACGACGGTTGGACCGAGGGGGACCAGTGGGTCTATTTATTCGCCGCCCTCCATGACATTCCGGGCACGAGCGCGTTGCTGGGCGGCGACGCCGCCTTCAACGCCAAGCTCGACGAACATTTCGCCGGCGGTCACAACCAGCACGACAACGAACCCAGCCACCACTACGGCTATCTCTACGACTTCGGCGGCCAGCCATGGAAGACGCAGGCCATGGTGCGAAAAATAGCCCGTGAGTCTTATTCCAACACGCCCACGGGCGTGCTCGGCAACGAGGACTGCGGACAGATGTCTGCCTGGTACATCTTCACCGCCATGGGCTTCTATCCGGTCAATCCGGTATCGAAGGCCTATATGATCGGCAGCCCACTGTATTCGCGCGTGACCCTGAACCTTCCGAATGGCAAGACATTCGTTGTGTCGGCCGCGAACAACTCGGAAGAGCATCCCTATATCCAATCGGCGACGCTGAACGGCAAGCCGCTCGATATACCAATCGTCACCTACGATCAGATCGAAGCCGGCGGCGAACTCAGTTTCATCATGGGACCCAAGCCATCACGCTGGGCATCACGATGGCGCGGGACGTCACCTCACCCTTAGTGGATTCTGCACATCCACCCGCCGGCAGCGAGGATGATCTACTGCCTCGCGCGCGCTAGGCCACAACGCCGCAGGGTTACTGCTTACTTATGTTCTGGCTCGGGTTTGCGTTCCGGCGGCGCAGCCGCGTGCTCCACCGGCGCGGCCTTGTGTTCCGGCGGCGCAGCCGCGTGCTCCACCGGCGCGGCCTTGTGTTCTGCCGGCGCGACCTTGTGTTCCGGCGGCGCAGCCGCGTGCTCAACCGGCGCGACCTTGTGTTCTGCCGGCGCGACTTTGTGTTCCGGCGGCGCAGCCGCGTGCTCAACCGGCGCGACCTTGTGTTCTGCCGGTGCCACTTTGTGTTCCGGCGGCGCAGCCGCGTGCTCAACCGGCGCGACCTTGTGTTCTGCCGGCGCGACTTTGTGTTCCAGCGGCGCAGCCGCGTGCTCAACCGGCGCGACCTTGTGTTCTGCCGGCGCGACCTTGTGTTCCGGCGGCGCAGCCGCGTGCTCAACCGGCGCGACCTTGTGTTCTGCCGGCGCGACTTTGTGTTCCGGCGGCGCAGCCGCGTGCTCAACCGGCGCGACCTTGTGTTCTGCCGGCTCACTGACCTTACCACCACCTTTCCCCGGGACGACCCCGGCGCCGGAGAACACGCCCGGTTTCGCCGTTGCCGCGATCGGCGGATTGCCGTGGTTGGCGCTGGCGCGTAATGCAGGATTGCTGTGGGCAACTTGCACTTGCTGCTGCTGAGCCGCTGTCGGCGGCAGGTGCTGCGCGTGCGCGGCGGCCAACTCGTTTGCAGTCGGTTGGGCTTGAACGCCGCCGCTTCCGCCGTTGTAACTCACTCGAGCGACGCTGACATTATTGATGACCGTTTTGTTATACACATTGGTGATGTGCATCGTTCCGACATTCACTACCGACGTATTGTAGAAAAGATGTCCGCCTTGCCAATAGCCACCCTCAAAGCCGCTTCCGCCGTACCCGTAGCCATAATTCACGCCGCCATAGAAGCCGATCTGTGGACCCCAGTAGCCCTGATTCCACACAAAGGCGCCACCATTACTGCCCCAATACCCAGGAGTCCAAAGGTAGTCCGGCTGCGGCGCGAGAATCCATGTGCCCGGCACCCAGTAATAATCCTGCTCGTCGTCGGCCCAGGCCCAATATCCCGGCGTCCATAAGTAGCCCTCATCGGGTATCGGCGGCTGTTCATAAACCGGAAGCTCCGGGGGCGCCAAATTGACTGAAATATTGATTCCCACTTGCGCCATGCTCATGACCGGTAGGATCAACGACAATAAAGCGGGCAGGACCGAGAGCCGCCAGATTCTTAACATGGGATTTCCACTCCGAAGACTGCAGTAAAGAACATTGGGAATCACCTATAAGCGCAATCAAGCCTACAAACCTTGTTTGCAGCGAAACCCATACGCGCCGCCCACTAGAAGGGCTTTGCTCGTATTGTTTATAACGATTCCAAATGGCTGTCGTCTGTTCGATAACGAACTGTGGCAGCGCTTGAGGATGCGCCGGCGAATTGACCCGCATATCGGGTATGAGCCGCCGCCGCACATGGCCGCATGTAATAGGGAGGCGGATTGCCGGCGTTGTAGCTCGTGCCGTATCCGTCTTCCGTGTACCAATTATTGGTGCCGACCGCCGGATTCGGGTTTTCGATCGCAGCAACACGAGTGATCCCAATCCGACGCGCAGCCAATGCAGGCTCCGAGAAAACATGCTTACTTGAATGCTTTATGACCGGCAGTCGAATCCTCCCTCAACGCGCGTTGGCGGCCGCAGCATGAAATGCACCCGGCGCTGGCGCTGGCGCGGCGCCCGCGGTCCGCACGCGGACCGTTCCCATCATGCCGCCATCCTCGTGCTCCAACACATGGCAGTGAAAGACGAACGTGCCGATGGCATTCGGATCGCGAAAATCCATACGCAGGCGCACACTCGGATACTGCAGCATCCGGCCGTTGAAGTACGGCACGTTGACCGTATCGCGCACAAAGGGCTCGTTGACCGGCAATCCGGACCATTCCATGAGCATGAAGTGAATCTGGTGAATGTGGAACGCATGCAGTTCGGTCGATCGGTTTTCGATGATCCAATCTTCCACATCGCCTTGTGTGACGACAATGTTCGGGACGCCCGACCGCGGATCGAACGGCCGCGGTGTTTGGCCGTCGACCGTAATGTAAAAAGTGGTGGCGCTGTTCGGATTATTGGGGTCGTCGAGCTTCTCCGAGAAATATAGCCTCCGGACGTGTGCCGGAGTCACGCTGCCGAGCCATGCCCGCGTCGGCGCCGGAAGCGGCTCATGCGAGATCGGCAATACCGATTGCGGCTCGGGCGCATCCGGCGATGAAATGATCGACGCGAGCGCGCGATTGGGGTCGTTCTCCCCGCCCTGTCCGGTATCGACGGTGCGAGTCACGAGTAGACCGCGCGTGCCGACCGGAGGGCCGGTGACGATGAATTCCACGCGTGCGCCGGGCGGCACCCCAATGTGATTGACCCAGCTGATAGGTCGCGCGTTTGCACCCCCGGTATTGATCGGCACCCCATCGATCGCGACGATCCCGATCTGCTGCGGCGCCCGCTCCCACACTACGGCAAGGTTCAGATACGTAATCGCGGACGCATTGAGCACCCGCCAGAGTTGACGCTCGCCGGGCTTCATCGAGATGATCGCCGGCGGATAGTCCGGATACGGCACGGGCACGAAGTTGACCGAGAGGTCCTTGGCGGGCTTGCCGGAGCCGGTGCCATTATTGGCGGCATCCCCATCGCGGTCGATGAGCATCTTGGGAACGACCGGCTCGGATTTGGACGGCGGCGCATCACGGTTCATGAGTTCTTGATCGCGGATCACGAAGACCCGTTCGGGCAACCCGGCGAGTTCAGGGTTGGCGCGCTCGATGCCTTCGATGATGAGCGCACCGGAAGCGCCGCCAACCACCTGCTTGCTGCTGAAGCCATGAATATGCGGGTGATACCAGTACAGGCCCGGCGGTTCATCGAGCGGCACTTGGAAGCGGTATTCGAACGCCGGATCCGTCGGCTGAATCGAGGTCTTGAGGACATCGTCCTGATGACAGAGCGGCGGCACCGTCAGTCCATGAAAATGCAGATTCGTCGACGTTGCGGTCATCGCGCCGCTGCTGCAAGGATCGGTCCCGCCCTTCGGTTTGGGCCGGCAAATCGCTGCGCTTTTCGACGCCTTTGCGTCGGTGCGCAGGCCCAGCGCTGCCGCCGTGGATTCGGTCAATTCGTTTTTCAAATGCAAGATCAATACATCGCCCGGATGCAAGCGCAGGTTGGGCGATTGCGTGCCGTCCGGGAGTACGTAACAGTAGCGCGTGGTTCCATCCGCCAGCTGATGGCTGCGGATCGACAGATCCAGATTTAGCAGACCGTTGTGGCTGCGCAAGTCGCGGGGCTCGGGCACGGCGCTACCAGCATCCGGCCGCGCGCATGGATCCGGTAGCGGGGTCCGTGTCGGACCCGCGGCTCCCGCCACGCTGCAAGCCGTGAGCACCAACAGGCTTGCAGCCAGCGGCGTCCGTCGGTGTCCATTCCCGCGGAGCGCGTCATTTCGCAAACCCGACGCGAGCCGTAAGGTGAAGGTGCAGATGCAATTCGGTCGAGAAATGGGCAACTACAGCTCATTGACCCAGACGCCTACCGAAAGGTCAGCGCCAGCCGGTCCGAAAAAGGCACCGGTCACCGGCGACACGGCTTCCGGCAAACGCGCGACGGCCACGGCAATGTGCCGGCTGCCGGCGATTTCACCGCTGGTGGGATCAAAGCCCTTCCAGCCCGCGCCGGGCAGATAAACCTCCGCCCAAGCGTGAGTCGAGCCGCTGCTCCCATCCACGAACGGCGAATTCAGGTAGCCGCTGACGAAGCGCGCGGCGAGACCGAGGAACCGTGCGGCTTCCATGAACAAGTTGGCAAAGTCCCGACAGGAGCCGACGCCGCGCGTGAGCGTCTCGAGAGCGGTCTGGACTCCCGGCAGTTCCCGCATCTGATAGGTCATCGATTGGTTGATCGCCGTGCATAGCCGGGCCAACAGTCCATAGGTCTGCACCTGCTCGCCAGGTTGCCAATACCGGCGTACCCACGCCTCGAGCGCGGATTGACTGTCTTGCGGCCGGCTGTCCAGATAGGGCCGCAGAACTTCCGCCGAATCGGCGTCGTAGATAAAGGGATAGTTCACCGCGAAATCCGCTACCAGAAAGTCGAGCGGCGCCTCGTCAAACTGCTGCACGATGTATTCACTGATGATGGCGAGCTGTGTTGTGGGCGAGGAAAATGTCGCAATCGCGACGGAATTATCGTAGGCGTCGCGGAGCCAGCGGATTTGTGCCGCCGGCGAAATGTCGAGTTTCGAGCACTCAATGTGCAACCCCGGTCCTTCGCGTGGCCGCAGCAGCAGCCGATGCGGCTGGAGCTGCACGGAGCCGCTGAAATTATAATAGGTGCGATGGAGAATCTTCAGGCGCCGCATGATCCGATCCGTGTGGGGTCCCTGCGCCGATCGTGCCTTCGGCAATCGCAGCGCCCGCTCGGTAGCGCGGGCATCGCCGAACGGCCTCCCATTGATTGCGACGATGATTGTGACACAGCCCAAAGCCTCAATTGCGAGTATGCGTTCAGTGCTTCGTTATAATGGATTCGTAACGTGATTACCTGCAGTAATTGGGCCGCGGATCGTGCCCGTCTGTCGAGGGGATTCCATCGACGCCAGATCCGATGCTGATAACGGCAGCTCTCAATTGGCGCGGCGACGTGAACCGCACTTCATTCCGGTCACTGCCACCGATTCAGTTTGCATGAGCCTCCTGCTTGAAACGGGTGCATCGGACGCGCCCGCTCCATCCGACGTCTTCGCCACCGCGCGACATTGAGCGCGGCGCGCAGCGGCATGCCCCAACTGCGCATCTCAATGCGCATCCGGGTGACGGTTCTGCCGTGGATCCGCCTTGTTCTTACAGTCGGTTACTCCGATTGCCGCGATATCCAAATATCAGGAAGGCAATGACGAGCGCGGCAACGATCAATCCGATAGGACCAATCCCCCAACCCGCCCCCATGCCCCAATACAAACCTCCGCCGCCACCAAACAGCAGTAACAGCACTATCAGAATAATCAGCAGATCCATGATTCGCTCCTACGGGTTGACTGATTCGCATTGGAGCAAGGCGAGGTTCATTCAGTCTGTACGCTGGCGTACACGCGCTCGCCGCGGCAAGTGTCCGATAGGCAAGACCGTGAATCGCAGTTCTATACGCCTGAATTCTCATGAGACTTTCTTCGATCCGCGACGGGTTCTGCGGCGCCGCCGTACGCCAAGCGATGTCACGCGAGAGAGTTACGACTCGAAACGGTGCCAGAAACTCAACGAGTGCGCGCCGATCGGCAAAGCCTTCCGCAAACTTGACGAGCATGACGATGCTGATCGCCGATCACTGCGCGTCATCGGGCTCTATGTCGCACCTCCCGGCGTAGGCCGTAGCCTTGTCCGCGACTGCACGTTAGCGCACAGTAGCCATTCGACTCGATCACCTTGAAGCCCGAATTCGAATTGGAACTCAAAGGAACTCGTGACAGTGGTCATCAACGGGCGATGGTGGGCTTTCGCCTGCGCACTTACGATTCTTGTCGCGACGTTCGCCGATCCGGCGCCGGCGGCCGTGCGCATACATATTGTCAAATCGGATCTTCGGCCTCTCATTCGAGCTGGAGCACAGTCACCCGTGCAATTTGCGGTGCTCGTGCCGAACGCCGTTTCGACAACCACGGGCGGCGCTTGGTCCAGCGTCGCTGGCAGAGCAACGTGGAACTACGCCGTTCAGGTACCGACGGCGATATCGCTGTCGTTTCATGCGATTAGATCATCGCTTCCGCCGAGTGCCGTCCTCGTGGTGCGAGGGGCAAGCACCACGACGAGTTATATGGCGCGCGATCTGCATAGGGGCGACCTGTGGAGCCGGATACAGCCAGGCGATGCACTCCAATTCGAGTTGTCGGTTCCCGAAATAGATCGCAGCAAGGTCGCGTTCGATGTCATCAGTCTCCAGGCGGGATACCGTGCCATCGGACCCGGCGTGCAGGATCATCCCTATTATCGGCAATTAAGGGAGCAAGAGGCCGAGGCGTCGGGCGATGCCTCATGTGTCACGAACTATGAGTGTGAAGTGACGCCGGGCGATACTGCACCGGGTGCTGCAACGGTAGGCCTGGTCATTGAAAATCTTTATCAATGTACTGGCGCTCTGATCAACAACGTACCGCAGGACAATACGCCGCATCTCCTCACGGCGAGACACTGTGAAAGCGGCAAGCTGGGCGGCGGGAATCCGGGGGCAGCCTCGAACGTGAACGTGTACTGGGATGCAATCACTGCCTGTGGTAGCGCGCTCGGATCCCTTTATGACCCGGGCATCCCGATGCAGACGGGTGCGCAAACCGTGGTCGAGCAGCAGGACGCATGGTTACTTTTGCTCGACGACAACCCCATCGTTTCGGATGCCCAGCTTGCGGGGTTCGATGCTTCCGGCGGACCCATACAGGGTGGCTACACCATCAACCACGCGGAAGGGGTCGATAAGCAGTACACCGGTTGGTTCGGCCAGGCAGCCGCCGTCCAGGACAGTGGCGTGCTCGGGGTCACGTACCTCTCCGACTTCTGGGAGACCGTCAATGCTGTAGGCAATATTGGACCGGGGGCCTCGGGTAGCGGACTCTTCGACCAGAATAACCATCTCGTCGGCTCGCTGACTCTGGGCCGAAAGACGAGCGACCCCTCGGGCTACGAATCATGCCCCGCTCCAAGTCCGCCGACCCCTAATGGGTCCAATGGCACAGCGGATTTCACCTCCCTCGCTGCGGTGTGGAAGTCAACCGCAGACTCCACGAGCAGCACCGGAGCGACGACCGTGAAGTCGGTTCTCGACCCCAACAACACCGGCACGCTCATCACGGCGAGCGCACCGGTCGTGAACATCCAGCTGAGCGCTTCGACGCCGGCCTCAAGCATAGGGACGCCGCTTGAGCTCACGTGGAGCGCACCCAACGCCACACAGTGCAGCGCGACTGGCGGCACGGCGGGTGATGGTTGGTCAGGCCTGCTGCCAGCGTCCGGTGTTCAATCGGTGGCCGAGACCTCCTCGAGCTTCGTAACGTATGTGCTGAGCTGCACCTACCCCGCCGGACAAACCGCCAAGACATCCGTGACCGTCGATTGGTTGGGTCCAACGCCGAGCGTCCAGCTGAGCGCGCCCTTCGCGCTATGGACGACGCGACCCGCATCACTGAGCTGGACGTCCAATGTCGCGCCCTGCTCCCTCACCGGTGGAGGATTGTCACTGAGCAATCTACCGGCATCGGGCACTACGACGACGACCCAGGCGAATCCCGGTGACGTCACTTATACACTCACGTGCGGGCCGACGAACGACCAGGGTTCGATCAATCAGACGGTACTCTATGTGACCCCGAGTCTCGTTCTCGAACAGACGGGTTCGGATCGCATCCTCGGGCAAACCTATCAACTGCATTGGCTCACCTACGCGGATAGCTGCATACCTACAGGCGGTGCGCCCGGTGACGGATGGGCGACGATCGCCTTCTTTAACCCCGCCAACGCGCCAGCTTCTGAGTTCTCTCCGAGCGTGACCACGCTCGGTACATACACATACACGCTAACCTGCTCATCAGGACTGCTATCCGTGCAGCAGAGCGTAACCGCGACATTCGAAAACAATCCGCCCTACGTCACCGCCTCGCTATCACCTACGACGGTGACCTACAGCAATTCACCGGCAGACTATGTGAGCCTTAGTTGGAACTCGAACATGTCATCGTGCAATCCCAACGTTGAAATTGCCCTGACAGATCCGCTGGATATTCCGTATCAAGCTCAGAGTGCCGGGACCTTTGCGCCGACAAGCTCTGGTACCTTGCCGATCTCAGTTACCTGCGCGCTACCTGGCAACAATCCGACATTCGTGACGTCTACACCGATCACACTAACCGTGCTGCCACCGCCGGCGCCGACAGAGATGCTGTCGATCAGCCCAAACCCGGTCATCGAGGGGAACACTTTCACCGTCTCCTGGACTTCGACGAATTCAACCTACTGCGAGGGCACCGGTGACTTCCCAGGCGCCGGATGGAACACCAACGGGGCGTTTGCGTGGAGTTCGTCCGGCGTTTTTACCTACGTCCCGGGTGGACCCAGTCAACTCGGGCAGTTCACGTTTGGAATCACGTGCGAAAGCATCGATCCAAGCGCCGTATCGCCGACGTCTGCTCAAGCGCAGCTGACGGTGCAAGCATTAACAAGCACGCTGAAGGCAAGCACCTCCAACATCATCGTTGGAGGTAGCTTCACCTTGACCTGGTCGTCACTGGGCGCGACTGGGTGCACGGCGAGCGGCGGCGGCGCGAACGGAAGTCCTTGGTCAGGCACACTTGCGCCGAGCGGCACGACGACTCAGACCGCTACGGAGACTGGCAGCTTTACCTACATCCTGACCTGCGATGCCCCCTATGACGGCGCCACAGCAACTCCTCAGCAGGTCGTCATCACCGTTTCCGCCGCAAGCAGTAGCGGCGGCGGTTCGATCCAACCGATTGAGCTCCTTCTCTTGGTGGGACTCAGCGCGTTGCGCCGCAGGCGTGTTTAGACGAAGCGGACAAGAGTGGTCCGGGGTTACCATGCGGTCGTTGAGCCGACCTGCGCGGCCATGGATCACATAGGCTCGGGCGGCGCCACGGCTGCCAACATCGGTGAAAATGTCTTTTAGATCAAATTGTTACGTTGGAATTGGTAGCGGGGGCCCGCTATCGCCTGTCCTGGCACCCCTGCAGGTTTCGGTCAAATTACACAAGAATGCGGCGTAGAACCGCCTGCAACCCGCTGAGTTTCCGGGTCTTAGGTACAAGAACGACATGTGAGCGCCGCCAGCCGTGGAGCCTACGCCTTCACGTCTGACGATCAATCGCCCAGCAGACGCCTGCTGCCTTCGAACTGCATGTGGTTTTCGTCCCGATTCAACCGCCTAATTGTCGGCGCGGTGGGTGCCCGGCTGGCGCAACTCTTTCGATGTTCAAGGCGAGTCCCGGGATCGGCGATCCAAATTTCCGATCAACAGCCGTCAGAGGATATGCTGTTTGTATTAGGTCGCATTGTGGCGGCCGTCATGGAAGGCAATGCAAATGAATCCTGATGTCCCCTATATGCTTTCGGTCGCCAATCTTCATAAGATCCTTGACGCCATCCAGAAAGCTAGCGCGCCCGAAGTATTCCATCGGGACTTTCTAAAGGATCTTGGGTTTTCAAGTTCGAACGATCGAGCTGCCGTATCGCTCCTTAAGTACCTGGGGTTTCTCGATCCGTCCGGGCGTCCGCAGTCGAGTTACCGGGATTTCATGGATCATAACAACGCCAAGAAAATTCTGGCGGCGCGAATGCGGGCCGCGTATGACGACCTCTTTACTTCCGATCGCACCGCCAACACAAAAACAGTCGAACAGCTAAAAGGCTGGTTCAAGACGAAAACAGGAGCGGGAGATGCTGTTGCCCAAAAGATAGCCACGACGTTCAAGAGCCTTGCAACATACGCTGATTTCACAGGTCAGCCGGAGGTCTCAGCTGATAAAGAAAAGGAAAAAGATACAAAAACGGCTGATGCCCCGATCGATCGGCAGCCGCCGGAATCATTTGCGCGCGGTGACTCGCACAAAGGAGCGCCTCCCAAGGCGGCTGCCGGGGCAGCCGGTTTCGGGCTGGTTTACCGATTCGAGATACACCTTCCGGACACGCAAAATGTGGACACGTACCGAGCTATATTCCGCGCACTACGAGAAGAATTGATGTGACGCCCGAAAGATTCACTAATTTTTTGTTTCGAGGCTTGCTAGTCAAACATTCGATTCGCGACATGCAAGCAGCTGGTTTACTTCGCACGCCGACCTCCGACACTCAGGAACGTAGAGATCTTGATCTATTTGCGCCCGTGTCAGAGGCCGTAAGGTCCGGATCGCTGCATATGCAGCGGTGCTATCGACTGCTTTATGTAATGGAAAATGTTGTGCGCGAATTTGTCCGCGAGGTTTTCGAGGAGAAAAACAAAGTGGATTGGTTCGACAAGCGTGCTAGCACTCCCATGAAGAAGAAGGTCGAAGACCGGAAGGCGGCCGAGCAAAAAAACCAATGGCACACGGGACGTGAAAGCAATCCAATTTACTATCTAGATTTCGGCGATCTTGCTCTATTGATCCAAAATCACTGGCCCGAGTTCAAGGATTTGCTGCCAAGCCAAACGTGGGCCGTCTCGCGTCTGCAAGATGCCGAGAATTCACGCAACGTAATAGCTCATACAAATCTCCTCAGCGACGAAGAGGTCTTGCGATTGGAGATGCACGTCCGTGACTGGATAAAGCAAGTCCGATGATCATTCGCACACGCGAAGCAGAAGGCGCAATTCGATTCTCTCCAATAGCCAATTGTCACCCGCCACCAAAGGTTCGTGGCACTTCGGACACAGCTCATGATCGATCGGTGCAGTCTGCTGCCCATGGGTAGTGGGGCGTTCGCCCGGGTCCCTCTGTAGATTTCTGGCGCGGATCGGGCAGATAATTGGCGATCGAAGTGAAAACGGCAGTCTGGGACGACGGATGTCTAATTTGGATCACGCACGGCATGGCGATCAGGTTGTCAATTACCCTTTGCACGGTAACGGATCTTTAGGCCCCGGGTACCTGACCGGGGAATCGCTTCGAATGGGAGTGTCGGATGTTGACTAGTGACATCAAGGGTTGGTCAATCGCACTTCGCATCATCTTGTTCTTTGTTTTCTCGCTCGGCGTCGCCGCCTGTATCTACATAATTACAACAGGAGAATTGTCTGGTCGCGAGTCTGCGATGCTCGGAATATTGGTCACGATACTGTCCGTACTTGCTTCCTGGTTGATCAGCAACATGTTCGCGAACAATCAATTTAGGACGGCGATTCAGGACGTCAGAGATGAGCACACCAGAAATCTCCGCACGTATGCCTTAAAGGCTGCCGAAAAGGTGAACAATCTATCCAAGGAACTTGGCAGACTCGCCGCCTACCTCGAGCAAGAGCTCCAGGAATCAAGCTATACGAGTGCAGAAGAAGAACTCAACGCGAAAGAAGAGCGAATCGAAAGCGCAATTCACCTCGTAAACACCCTGAAATCAGTTAACGATACTGCCCTCAGCGACTGGCAGGGCGTAATTGGCGACGAAATTAACGAGCAACGCGAAAAGGCCGGCCAGCGCGAAGAAACCCTTCGCGCCGTGGTTGAGCGGCTCGCAGCCTTAGAGGCGGAGCAGGCTGAAGAAACGCCCCTCCCTAGCACAGAAACCAGCGAGCTTAAGTCGGAACTCGACAGCCTCCGAAGAGATGTGCGCGCGTTGGCTGGCGAACTTGGAGCGCCCCTTCTGGGCACTCGCCACATACACACGGCTTCACGAAACAGGGTCGAGGCCTCATGCCCGCATTGCAATAATCCCTTGAGTTTTAAGCAGAAGCCGCGAAACGGATCTTATAAAGCAATTACCTGCGAGAAATGCGGTTCGGACCTAATCTCGGAATATACTGAAGAATTTGGCTTCACAATCAAACTACGGCGAGATGCGGCTGAAACCATCTCATGTCCGTCATGCGACACGCAAAGCGTTGTCGCTCTGGACGAATGGCCTACTGCCAGTACTAATCTGGTTTGCCCACACTGTGACGCGAGTGTGCGAGTATCCAGGCATTTAGGCGCAATCAGAGTGACCGTGGCGCCCGATCCAAAGCACAGGGTGACCGATGAAATCATTGCCGCTGTGAGGGCGGCTCTCCCCGCACAGCCATGGCCTAAGGGGATTCATAAGCTGGTCGCGGAACGCCTCGGAATGACGCCCAAATTGGTCCAGAAAGCGATCCAACAGTTAATCATGTCCGGTGTCTTCCAGGATCAAGTTGACGGCCAAATCGTTACTACTGAGGAAAAACTGCGCATCATTCGGCAAACTGGTTCCAGACTGTAGTGAGTGGTGCGCCGGAAGGGTGCGATCGTCTCCTTGGGGTCGAGACAGTGGACTTATACACTGTTGCGCTCGCCGCGCTGCTCATGCCGCAGTCTCCCTGAGAGGAGTGCCGTTTTGCGCGTCGATCAATTCCGCCGTGATATCGCGCACACCAGGGTCCGCCCATATCACATCGTTCGCGTTGATCACGTGATAGTGATTTCGCTCGATCCAGCGTGCCCGCTTTTTCACGGCGTCGTGATCCATGAGGCATCCACGCAGAACCGTATAGTCGGGGTTGAACACCACGATTGCGATGTGCGTGAAGTGCGCGTGATCGAGTTCGCGGATTGCACTGGTCTGTCGCTGCCCGTTCCATTTGGTGAGTCGGATGCCCTTTACCTCGACCCTGCGACCCTCGGCGTCGATCAAGTCGTGCCCTTTGTTCAAGGGTACGGGCGTCATCTTCAGCGCAAGAGCGCACAGCGTTTCGGTGTAGTCTCCGACGATGTTGGCACTGCGAACAATGCCTTCATCCTTCAGCGACTGATCGATCGCGCTGCGCAGTTTCAAGCGTTCGAGTACCGTCATGCGTTTGATGTTCATGACTGGGTCGCTCATTATTTCTCCGGTTTGTAGTCCAGCGCATTCGCCACATTTGCGCGAATCATTTTTTTCCAAAGACGCTCTTGCTGTTTGAAGGATAGGGTCCTCCAGGGAACAAGCTCGATGCCCGCTTTGCGGTAGTTGCCCCCCGCCATTCGCGCCTCATAGTTCTCGCGGAATGTTACGATGTGCACACGCTCCGCGGAACGAATAAAGCGGATGAATTCAGCCGCATTCGGTCGCGTCAACCTCAGATGGCGCTCCACAAGTTGCGTGAGGCCCGTTTGGATGCGTTTGTAATGTTCAACTTGAATCGTCGCCAACGGGGCCAACGCCGCGCGCGACACTTTGCCCGAGAACTGCATTAATTGGTTCATTCGTCGGACGTGCGTGTACCATGATCGCGCCTTACTCGCGGAGACACCGGGGCGCTTGGCGAGCCACATAATTTCCTCATAGATGGCCTTCAGAATCGCGTCAGTACTAGCAGGGGAGTTGTTACGCATTCGCGATCGCCTTGGTTTCCTTGGCTTTTTGCACGAAAACGACGTGAGCGCCCCCGACCCCGGGGGCCTACGTCCGCACCACTGATGACCGACCGCCCAGCGGCGCCCATCTCGCTCAGCGCTGTGAGCGGTCGCTGGCGCTTCCGACTTGCGGCGCTAGGCTGAATCGGAACCAGCGCCCGTTTTCTCCGCCTCTTTCTTTGCTTTCAAAGCCATCAATCGCTCGTGCCGCTGTCGGCGCTCGTGGCTAGCAATATAGGTATCTTCGATCAGCGTCTCGACCAGCTCGATGAGTAGGTCGGCTTCCACCTGGGTCGACATTGACGATGATATCGATGTCTTTCTCCATGTGAGCGCCGATATTCCCAACCTTGCGGATCGCATCGACTGAGTCCCATGTCTCCTGAGTAATGGTCGTCCCGATATGGTTAGCCAACTCCAACAATTCCTGATTCAGGGTAGCTTTCGATATTTTCCAGTAGCCTCTGATAATGCCCTGAACCGCGCGGCGCGCGAGCGTTGCGGCGGCTTTCGGACTCAGTCAACGATTGAACATGCCTCCTCGTAATCATTGCGAATTGATAGAGGGACGTAATCGGGGAATGCGCGAGATTTACCCCACGGGACGAGTCGCCAAGATTTAATTGTATCGCCCGCGACAGGACCATAATCCCTCGACTGTTTCTGCGTCGTCAAAAACACGTCTAAAATATATTTGCCGCACTCGGGGTTTGGACAAACGATAAACTTGCTGCGAAGTGCATGTACGCCGGTCTGGTTCCGGACCTCCAGTAAATGTGTCGCGGACGAATATAAGGAGCTGGTAACAGTCACGTCGTGCTCGCAGTGGGGGCACTTCATGTTAAATGGATTCATTTCTAAACATTCCCACACACGCGCAGCAACAGCCGTAATTCGATCCACTCAAGTAACCACCGATCGCCCTCGCGCATAAGCTCCACGCAAACGGGACACCGCTCAACGTCGATCGTTTGGCTCGTCGTTGCCGCGTCGCACGTCGTTACGCTACTAGTCGTTCGCTAACATGGCCATTTGTTCGTGAGAGTTGGCCGAGTGCTCATGGCTCGGCCTTTTCTATTTGTTCAAGCTGCTGGATCAGGGCTCCGAACAGTTTCGTCTTCGGTCGCAGGTCGCTGACCCGAATGGGTTGCCCGATAGTGAGCGATGGCTTCCACTACCCGATCCATAGGCTGGACTACTCCAATACCTGCAGGGTCCTCGATTCGAAACCTCGTGCCGTCTTTATCCTCAAGCCTTCCGCGCGCCCAATGAGCATGTACGTGAGTTACGATTCCAATGGCTGTCGCAGAGGTAATTGCCTTCGAGCCCGCGATCGATAGGGCATCCGGGGACGTGACAACGAGACCGCCGCTGCTGCCCGGGAATACCTGTGCATCGATTAAGTAAGGCTGATTCTGATCATCGTAAAAGTCGCGGATACGCGCGACACAACCTGAGCGACAAATCGCTCGCTGGTTACCGCGACTCATGATTCCCATTGGGAAACCAAGCACAAAGATATCGTCTCCTTCCAATAGTCCCGCCTGTTGCATGCCCGCCGCCGTCAGCAATGTGCGTCAGACTGCAAATACACTTCACTGATATCTAATTCCTTCAGTGCTGGACCATTAATCTGAAGCACGGCGATGTCAACATCATGATTCGGATGCCCCTCCCAAATTCGTTTACCGTCGATCTCAAGGAGCAACGAAAAGTCTCTCGGCGCACCTGATTTTGTGTTGAGGCGAATTGCAAGGTGATCTTCCAATGTAACCCTGTCATCCTTGAGGAGCAAATGGCGACAGGTCACAAGCCACGGTATGTATTTGTACCGCCCCGATTCTCGCTTCAATACCTCGCCATATAGCGTTGCAGTGCCAGACCAATCTATTTGTCCTGGTCCGATCTCATGACCTAGCGCGACCACACAATCCAAATAAAAAGCAGGAAGCTTCATTGCGCCTTCTCAACCGGTGATGTCGACTTTTGGTTACTCATAACTATGGCACCGCACCATCCACTAGACTTCACTTCCGACTTAGCAAAAAAATCACGTACAACGCACGCAAGAGCTGCCTAACAGGATCTTTGCTAGTCCGAGCCTCGGCAAGCGCGTGCTAGCACGTGCTGGCCAAGACGATCTAAGGCGGTTCTACCGTATTTGCTTGGTTAAGTCGTTGAAGCGGAAAGGCAAACCCACGTAAGAATAGATTCAAATACGGGTTGCGCGCACTCAATTTGGAGCGCTATATTGCAGTTGACAGCAATGTCAGATGTAGGGATTGATAAACGGAGTCACTGACTCCAAAAAGAAGCCCTGTTTATTAAGCAGGGCAATTTGGGCGGCACCACTGGACGAAATTCGGATGATCGTTGCAGCGATCATCCTGTCCACGTGCCTCGTGTGATTCTCCGCCGAAGCTTTATGGCGACCTAATGAGAGTCTGGCTTCGTCGCGAGCCAGTGCTAATGAGCACTCCCCGCATTCTTCTGCTTACACCCATAACGGCCTCTCCCGGCCCTGGTGTCTCAATTCGCAGGTTATGACCGGATCAGCGTCAGCGTCAAGTCATATTTCAGAGAATTGCCGCGGGAAACTTTCTTTGAAAAGCAATGAGATAAGGAGCTTTCCACACAAAATAGCTCGGTGCACAATTTGCGGGCACAATCAAGATTGAATCTGTGACGTGGAACTACCCCTGCGCTTGAAGGCAGCAAGAAAGCCTATCTTTCCAGTCTTTTCTTGATCGTGCATTGGTCAAGCAGCGCGGGCGTCTCGGGCTTAAGCTTCACTGATGCGCTGGAAATTACTACCAACTCCCGGTGACCTTCCAGCCGAATGGAAGCACAAAACGCGTTTTCTGGTCGACGAAACGCTCGGGCAAGATGCCGCCGACTATCTGAACGAGAAGGGATACAACGCAATATTTGTCGCCGAGGTCGGTCTCGCGGGCCATAGTGACGAAGACGTCTTTGCATATGCATGGCGTGAACGTCGCGTTCTCCTGACGCAAGACCACGACTATCTAGATGACTCCGAATTTCCAGAACATCGCAATCCAGGAGTCATTGTCCTGCCTAGCGGAAGCGCAGGCGACGACGCGTTTGGATTTGCAATCGGGACGGCCATTGCGGTTTTCGGAACCGGTCCAACGATCTGGGAAAAGACAAAGATCACCGTTAGCGGCGACGGCTATATGACGATTCGCAACCGAAACTTTGATACAGGGCGAATTATCACGACGCGTTACCGTCGCGGGGCGCGAGGATATGAGACGTTTACTGAGAATTGAACTGCTCGACTAAGGCGTATAGATGCTCGGGATCGTCGCGGCGACGAAGTACCTTCAGCCCGCATAACATTCAAGCACGGAAAGGCTCCGCGACATGCCGGCCAGACATGTCGCGGGTCGGTCGTCCAAGCCGATGCGCGTCACATCACGCTTGTAAACGGCCCGCCACCGAGGCGGAGGGCAAAAGGAGCGACCACTGCCAATTCCTCCTGCGAGCGCTCGGCCTTTTTCAATGACACGGGAGTAACCGAGAGGCCCGTGCCCTTTTCGGGGGTACAACACAACGACAGCAATGCTCCAATCAGTATCATTCCGCGATCTCCGCATACCCGCCCGCGATCAACTGACGGATCGCATCGTTGTCTGCGACATCGACGAGTTCGCCGATCGGCACTTCGCGCCCGTTCACGATGAAGGGGCGAAGGGCGCGGACCAAGATCGAAGTCATTTTTTCGCGGTAGTCAGCCTTAACATCTGCGCTCATGTCACACCTGTAGCAACTGCGAACGCCAAGGGGTCTCGAACCGCGATATCGACGAGTAAGATGATGCGAAGCGCGATAGTACCCGCTTGGAAGTCACCGGGGGACAGTCCGAACGGAGAAACCTCGACCGCCAATGCGCCCCATGAACCAATCAGACAGTTGTCCCAATTGCCGAATATCAACGTACCAGAAGGCACGTCGTCGGACGCTATCGCGCGTTGTCCCGCGATGCGTCCATTCCACAAGCCACCCTCCCACACATAAAATGCATTATTGGTAGCGTCCCGCAGTCGCGCGCACAATGTTTTGGAAATCGCGACGGGCGCGGCATACCCACCGAAGGGTGAGAGACGTTTCGCCGTCAACGCCTGCAGCCCAATGACGGTCGTATTGTTGGTCGATGTGCCTGAGATGCTGCTCGCTGCTGGCACGAGGTCCGGGATGCCCACGGGCGCGCCGGCCGCCACGGGGGTCGTCGAAAGTGCCACGACGTCGACCGCAGTTCCAATGCCTCGCGCAAGATCATCGACGATTAGTCCCTGGGCCGTGCGCGACGTTTGCTCGACCAGGGTGCGAGAGAGTCGCATATTGATGGATACTTGTTTCGGGGTCATTGAAAGCTGACTGAATGTCTGCACGCCATCGGACGGCGCACTGGTCTCCGTTTGGCTCCAATTGACCGAAACCGCTGAACCCGCCAATCGTCCAAACGAAACGTTACCAACGAGATCCGATATAAACGTTGCGCCGAGTGCACCAATGACTGATCGCGGTCGTGCAAGCTCGATGAAGTCGGGAGCAAGTTCGGTACCCACCGTGTAGCCACCAGCGGACGCTGGGAGTACGGTGTCGGCACGCGTCATGTACGGCGCGAGGTCCGAACCATCTACCAGGAAGTAGCCACCGGAGTCGGGTAGGTGCTTCGCGTGCCTACGTAGGAGTTCCGTGTGTCGTTCCCCCTCATACCCATCGAGCCTTTTTCCTGGGGAGAACGCGGCTTGTCGAATCGCACGCGTGAAATCAAATCGCGGTGTATGCAGAGCAATGCCGTTTGAGATGCTCCTGATACGCCGCAAGGCTTCTGTCGTTACGTGGTCAGTCACAAATGGTTGCTCCTTGGTTGTTGAATCAGCGAACCCGCAAAGAGTTTGTACCTAGCCCGATGGCGCCCGCCGACGTGCCCGGGTCCGCTGCGCACATCGTAAGTCCTACGCCCATCGAGATTCGCGATGGGTCGCAAGCGCGCGTTCGTACTGGGAGATGCTGATCGACAATCGCTCGCAGATCTCGCATCGAGGCACGCCTTCGGCACGAAGAGCGGCGACACGTCGCGCACGGCGGAGCGTTGCAACGCGACGACGATCGGGTTCTGGGGTTTCCTCGATCGCGACGACCTCCTCCGCCGCCAAACTCAGGATGCGAGCATCGACAGGCCCAAAGGCCGCGAGTCGAATGACTTCCTGAATCCACTTCGTCTTCACAGCCTCATCTCAACCGTCGTAATTCTTCGGCCGCTCCGTTTGCAAGGTGATCAGTTCCACCCAAACCGGATGCGCTTCTGCTCATCGTTGTTAAGTTCGCCTGGACGAAATAGCATCTTCCGAGGCTCGGGATCGCCTTTGCGTATTCGCGCCTTTCGGTAAACACCAATGCGCACTCGGGTGTAGAAAGTTTGCGGCGCGCAATGCAATAGGCGCATTGCCTGTTCCGCGGTGAGGAACCTGGGGAGGATGCCGACTGTTTCATCTACTGATTCGTCTTTGGTCATAAAGTCATAAGCTCCTTTACGTTTCACCGATTTTGGTCACTAACTTTCCTCAAGGACCGCAAGTTTCGTACCCGTACCGGGGGACCCTCAAGTAAGGACTCGGCTTTTTTTTCGCTACCATTCGCAATCGGTCATCGCGCAACGAGACGGCGCCTTTGCATTTGTCAAGCATGACTTGAACGCCGCGGCGATAGCCCAGCACGTCCGCCACATCAACGCGCTCAAATGCCCAACGTGCTGGGTGCGCGCGCCGCCTAAGACATTGCGTCTCCAATACATCCAGCACATCCATTACCTTTAAATTAAATCGCAAGAACCGCATATGCCACACCCTATGCTTGGGCATTTGCCGTGCTCTGACGATCTGATCGCGAAAACCCCCTGGACGTGGTGGACGCGATGGAGACCGCCTAAAACACTGGACAACGCTTTCCATTACCTTGATACCCGGCGTGCTGGAACGCATGGATGTGCTGGAATGTTGTGATCAGAGATCATCATTGACGTCTGCTGGTTTCGCCGGCCCGGTGTACTCCGGCCATTCGACGCTGTGCCCAATCGCTTGCTCGAATGCCCGTCTTGCGTCCGGCAGCCAGGGGAGTTCGTATACAAATTTTCTCGGCTCAAGATTGAGTCGCTTGGTTTCCTCCACCCGCGCCTCGCGCTTCGTGAGTATTGGCAAATATTTTCGCAGCCTGATTCCGAGCGAATCGAGTGATGCTGGGTAGGCGATTTTGTTCTTAGCGGCAAAATCCTGGTAGAACAAATGCAGCGTCTTTGTCGCGACGACATTACCAAAATCGAATGCGGCGACATTGGCGACTTCTTCACGGTAACCTTCTTTGAGAACGTGGCAGTGGCTCATCAGCATGTCTCGCCAGAACCGGCCCACATCATCCAGTCCGAGAAGCTTCTGGTGACCGAGCGCATCCGTCTTTGGGTTGCGGCGTAACTGAACTGTGATCTTGACTTCATTCAACAAGTAGTGAAGTAATGCGGCCGGGCCGCCGCTCAATCGCTCAGCTTCGAGCGCGTTCCAATAGTCGAAGTCGTCGCGATGTTGGTCGCTCGCCTCAAGGACGACATACCGCCGGTCGTCGATGTCGGCCGGCGCCGCATATTCCTCATTCGTCACGACAATAAAGCGCGCGTAATTCGGCACGGTGAAACCCGGCACGAATTTGCGCTCGACGAAAATAGTTGGCTCCGTAATGTAGGATTGAAATTTTTTGACGCCTCGGTGATCATTCGGCCAGACGACCTCGTCAGCGAACACGAGTAGCTTCCCAGCCAGGTGGTCGTTGAATTGCGTCAGTAATTGTGCCGAGTGATTCAGCGCAAGGTAATTCCGCCCCAGCATGCTACCGAGGTAGTTGGCGAATCTGCCTTTGCCGGCGCCCTGGCCTGACTTGATGACGATGGTGGTGCCGGGCTTATTGCGGGGCGTCTGGACAATGTTAGCGAGCCATTGGATCACGTAGTCGGACAAGCTGGCGTCTTGCTTGCACAGCACCTCGCGGATATGGGCCCGGATTAAATGGCAGTCGCCGGAGCGCGGCTCGACGCCGTAACCTGTAAATAAATTGAAGGACCGACCAACATCAAGGACACCGGGCTCATAGACAATGTCTATGTACTCATCACGCCCGGGCGAGTCGAGCCATTCATTAATCGGATTGCTTTTCCTAACGCCCTTGTTCCGCCAGAACGTCCGCATGTCCTCAATACTCGACATACGCGGCAGCCCGCCGGTCCACTCACCTTTCCACATGACCCCGAGCTTGCCTTCGATGAAAATCAGCGCATGCTCCTTGTTGATCAGCTCAACAGCTTCTGACTGATCTTTGCGAGCCACGTCGATTGCGTTCTGGATGGCGCGCCAAGGGTCAGCTTGGTCGCGCGCGTGGGGGTCGTCGGCTAACTCCTTATGGATATCCGGATCCTTCATGCCGGCACGAACCCGCTTACCGGCCTTCGCGAGTAACTCTGCCGACCGGTCGATGGACTTCTCCGGCGCCGGCGCGCCGGCCTTTGGAACGTCTTTAAGCGCCGCATCGGCCGCGGGTGCCGCCTCGCCGAAATCCCCCAGATCGTAAATGCGGGCATGCGCCTCAAGGAGGCTGGCGTCGATCGGCACGCGGCCCTTCTTGAGCTTCGTCGCGGTCGGATAATTTGTCGTGCCGGGAAGCCGCATTACCCGATCTATATTCCACGTGCCCTTATCGCCACCGAGATCGCGAATCAGTAGTTGGTTATATGCTTCGAGTCTTTCTGCGTTCCCATTCGCGTGCTGTGGTTCGCGCAGCTTCCAAAAGCCCTGGTAGCCACCGCCGGAGAAAATGATCAACGTTGGCGGGACGCGATAATTGCGCAACCGGTCAAGCGCCTCCGGCGACGGGTCATCAATATCGACGTGGAGCCAGCCGACGCTCTCAATGTCCGTCTTGTCGGGCTTCTTGTCTACGAACTTGTCTGTGGGATTGACAGACCAGTAGAGATTGTATTGTTTCCCGCGATACTTCTCGATGAACGCGTCCGCACGGCCGGGATTCTTGGCGTTGACTGACCTGCCGAAGCACTCTTTGCCGAGCGGGTTAATCGCGACAATGGTCAGGCAGCCGGCGGCCGGCATTACTGCCCGAAGGAACTCCGTCGGAGTCACGTCGGTCATGCTTCCGCCCTCTTTTTCTTCATCGCTTGCAATGCGCGCTCGCGGACGAGCATTCGGGCCTTGCCCTTTGTGTTCGCGCAGTAGGCGCACAATTGGTAGAGGAGTTCGCAGCCGCTATAGACGTCCTGCGCGGAATGCGATCTTGCCTTCCCGCAACCAGGACAGCGGAAAGTTGGATCAAGGTGAATAGTCACGAGCCGGGTTTCGATCCATCGGCCTCCTGCCTGATCGGTATTTCTTCTTCTCCAGTCTGTTTGTGCTCCGCGGGCGCCGTCATCGTCGCCCACGATTCGTCGGTCGCTGCCGCCGCATAGCTGCGGGCCAGCTCCAGCACGAGGGCTTCGCGATTCATCGAACGGTGATCTTGAGCAGTTCCAGTGCGATTGCCTCGGCCTGCTCGAATGAATACAACGCCCGCCCATTCGGCATGCGGGTCGGCTTGAGGCCAAGTTTCTGGGCCGTGCAGTTCACCGTATATGGACTTGAGGAAGTCGCCAAGCCAATCGCTTGCCCGAAAATCATGGGTCGCTTTGATATGTCGTTCTTCATTGCCATCGCATAAATCTCCTGTTAATGCGCGTCTCGCATGTCAATTTGTACGCGACGTCTGAAATGTTGTAAAATACGCACAATTTTTCCTTACGCCGAGCGGGCGCCTCAAAATGCAGCTAACAGCGGAATTCGTGGAGGGCGTGCTCGCTCGGCTCAACAAGCAGGCGACCCAACCGGAGATTTTTGAAGGATCAGCGAAACAAGAGCGTGCCGACGTCGCGGCGCTCTTTCGCCACTCCACCGAAAGCGATGGCAGACTGCCTGCTCGCCAATTAGCGCATTTGGTTTCGGTCGTTCAAAAGCATATTGAGTTCGAAACGACGATAACGACGACCGGCGGACGCGCTAAATTCACGACACAGCCAACCATTCCCAACTCTGGATACATCGGCGCTGCTCTTGTGCTCTTGTGGTTGTCGGAACAAGGAACAGTCACTGACGGGTTCCGTGTCATCGAATGCAATCACACACCTTGCAAGAAGTTATTTCTTTTCAAGCCAGGCAAGCGCGGACGCCCGCCAAAATTTTGTCAAAGGTCATGCGGCAACGCTCACGACCAAGCCACGCATCGAAACAAACCTCACGGAGACGGAAAATGAAAGCTGCTATCTACGCTCGCCTATCGGTTGACGACGGTGCGGGCACCTCGATCGACACCCAGCTTCGCGTCTGTCGCGAACGCGCGCAGGCGGAGGGCTGGACGGTCGTCGCGACGTACACCGACAACAACGTGTCTGGTGGCATCCCACCGCACCTGCGCCCTGACGGCGCCCGATTGATCGCAGCCCGGGACGCGCACGAGTTCGAAGTGCTCATCGTGTCAGAGCCGACGAGGCTATACAGGTCCGATATGCTCGCCTCTGAGCTGCGGCGCTGGCAGGCTGAGAACGTGCGTGTGGTTTTCGTCGGTGGTGAAATCGACATGGGAACCGATGATTGGGAATTGTCCGCAGGCATGCACGGCATCCTGGGCCAGCAGTTCCGCCGCATGATCAGCAAGAAAGTACACCAGGCCCTCGCCTCCCGCGCGCTCCGGCGATCGTGGACCGGCGGCCTGCCGTTCGGATACGACACAGGGGAAGCCGATGGCCGCAAGGTCCTCGTCGTCAACGAGGCGCAAGCCGCGATCGTGCGCGAGATATTCGAGAAGTATGTTGCCGGGTTCTCCTGCACCGACATCGCGAAGGGCCTGAACGCTCAAGGCATCGCATCAGCAGGCGCCCGCTGGAAGCGCACCGAGCGCCGCCACGATGGCAAATGGATCGATTCTTCTGTGCGCGTGATCCTTCTGAATCCGATCTATCGGGGCGAGGTGCGCTGGAACGTATCGAAATGGAAGCTGTCCGAGACGACCGGCACCATGAAACGCTCGGAGCGCACCCAGGCAGAATTCGACCGCTTCACGTACCACGAGCCCAACTACCGAATCGTGCCGGAGGAATTGTTCAACCGAGTCCAGGCGCGCATCAAGGCGCTCTCGAACCCCGACTACCGACTCAAGTCTGGTGGCAAGGCCGTGTACCGGCTGTCGGGGCTGCTAAAGTGCGGGGTCTGCGGCCGCAACTTCGTCGTCGATTCCGGCACCCACTACGCCTGCCCGTCGAGCAAGTCAGGGGCTTGCTCGAACACGACCCGCCAGCGCCGGGATGCCGTTGAGTACTACGTGCTGAAGGAGATCGAGGACCAGTTGCTCGACCCGAAAATGGTGAAGGCTATGGCGAAGGAAATCGAGCGCGATCTGAACCGGCGCTCTGACGCGATCGAGTCGCGGGCCGAGGCTGCGCCGAAAGAGCTTGTGGCCCTCGATGCTCGTATCAGGCGTCTACAGAGCCGCCTCAAGGACGGCGACCCCGACATGACGGCGGACGAGCTTCAGGCTGCAATCGATCGTGCGACGAGCAAACGCGCGGAGCTGACCTCGGGCCTGCCAACGGCGCAGGTGACGAAGCGCGTGCTGTCTATGTTGCCGAAGGCAGCGGCGGCCTACCGGGAGATGATCACGCAAGGGGTCGAGAAGCACCCGCAAGCCGCTGCCCGGGCGCGTGCTGCGTTGCGTCAATTGGTCGGGGGGCAGATCACACTGACACCCTGCTTGTCGTTCGACGGCACCAAGATCTTGGAGGCGTCGTTTGGGCTGCACCGGATTGCGCTGTTCCAGGAGACTGAACTCGGGCGTAAGTTCAGTGGTAGCGGGGGTAGGATTTGAACCTACGACCTTCGGGTTATGAGGCGCACGGCGGGGTAATGGGGTCTTTAAAATCAGTCACTTGCAGCGCTTGCCACCCCATTATCCCGCCTATTCAAGGCACAATTTGGGCACACCCAATCTGACCTAGACACAATCTGGGCACAGTGGCGAGGAGCCGTCTCTAGGCTGCCACGGCCTGCCTCTCCGCTTCCCAACCCTTGCACGCCAAGAGAACGGTGCGTGGAACAGGTCGCTCGCCGCTGGCGTAATAGGCCACTTGGCGCCTTGACAGGCCGAGTGCCTCGGCTGCATCGCTCAGACTCAATCCATGGCGCCAGCGCCAACGGATGAATTCCAAGGCGTCCAAATGCCCGTTCTGCTCGAGCGTCATTTCCCACAATCGATCCGCGCCCATGTCAATCTCACCGGGCCATATCGACGCTGTGTCCGCCTTCTCCCTTCGTGGCACGCGCGAAAACCTCCTGATCCCGTAGCGGGCGCAAACCCTTCAATCGATGCACCGGCTCGCGCAGATCGACGGACGTCGTCTTCCCATTCACCCAACGCAGACGCAATGTGTATTCGCCTGCGTATTTCACGTGTGCGACGCGGATAGCCTTGGTTTCGCTCATGGTTTCTCCTTCGGAGCTTTCTGCGTCGGTGGCATCGCCTTCGCAGGCTCCTCCTCGGAATACTCTTGCCAACGAGAGCGCAGCTCCGCGCCATTCTCGCGCGCCCAGCCAAACGCTTCGGCTGCATCACGCGAATCAGCCTCACCCGCTTGAATGGCCAGTGTGTCGATCACTACGGATACGCGCTCGTTCTTGCGCGTGATCACGTGAAAATGTGGCGGCGGATGGTCATCGAAATACATCTCGATACGGCAACGGTTGAAGCGTTTCAACGTGGGCACAGGCTATTCTAGTGCATACCATGCACTAGCGCAAATCCAAGAAAACCCGTGCAGGCGGCTCTAAAAATCCATCAAGGTATTGGCCTCGCCTGATCGCACCCCTCTTCCGCCCGATCCTCGCAGGCAGCGCGACCCAATGCGGTATTTGGTGAAACCACTCAGGCGGCATTGACCAAAATTCTCCCGGGTAAGGAAGATCGCTTCGGCAAATGAACGCGGATTTCGATATCACTGCCGAGGGCTGTTAGAAAAGTCATCAGCCGTTCGACTGAAAACCCCTCGAGCTTGTAGTGTTTGAGCGCGGAAATTTTGGGCTGACTGATGGATAGCGCGGTGCCTGCGGCCGCTTGCGTTAGCCGGCGTGATTCCAGCAGGCGATTGACCGCAACGGCGAGCCGTACCTTCGTATCGAGTTCCGCGGCATCTGGAAGGCCGAGATCGGCAAAGACATTGCCGGAACTCGCCACAACTTTATTCGCGCTTTTGGCTTGCTTGACCATACCTTGCCTCGTAATCTCCTTGTGCCACCTTTAGGCGTCGCTCAATCATTTCAACATCCGTCTTCGCCGTGCGCGTCCCACTCGGCGATTTCTTCTGAAAACAGTGCAGGACGTACAGCGCATTCTCAAATCGCACTACATACCCTGCACGAAACGTGTCGGTCCTATAGTCGCTCACCACCTCAAAAACACCAGGCCCGAGACCTTTCCAAGGCTTAGCATCCGGGTGTTTGCCGCCATACTGCGCAACACTTAACGCGGCGCCCATCTGACGAACCACCGAATCCGGCATTTGCGAGCAAATCGCGTTTGCTTGAACCGATCCAAAACAGTGGTTTCTCACGGGGAACCAACTTTCGGCGCGTGGTGCAAATATCCTAGTTTTAGGATAATATCCTAATTCCAGGATAAATGCTAATTTCCGCATCGACCCTCTCCGGCCTGTCGCCATCGTCCGCTTACAAGGCGCTCGATTCACCCCTGTCGTCGCTGGTCCAATTCGTCGGGCCGATTGTCAGGCGGGGACGCCATCCAAGAAATCATCCGTAGAAGAGTGAAGCCAGAAACCCGTTAAGTTTCTGATAATGCAAATAGAATTGTCGTTTATTGGGCAGGTCTGCGCGTCACCTTAATCGGTCTAGGCTTGCACAAAACTTCAATATCATTTAAGTTTTGTGTATGAACTCAGTCCCGGTCGCCGAACCCAACTGGCAAGCGCTTTACGACATTGCCGCGTCCCAAGACGGTCTATTCACGACCCGTCAGGCCGCTGCCGCCGGCTACTCGGACCCGCTTCTAGCTCACCATCAAAAGGCTGGGCGCATCGTGCGAATACGCCGCGGAATTTATCGCCTGGTTCATTTCCCGACCGGCGAGCAGGAGGAGCTAGTCTCCGCGTGGCTGTGGACCGACGCAATGGGCGTGCTTTCGCATCAAACAGCGCTGTCGCTACAAGGCCTTTCCGATGCGCTGCCGGCACAAATTCATCTGACCCTACCGCTGACATGGCGACAACGGCGGCTTCGCGTCCCGAAAGGCCTCGTGCTCCATTACGCCGATGTACCGGCACAAGATCGATCATGGAACGGCGCAGTTCCCGTGACTTCCACCCGCCGCACGCTCAACGACTGCGCCCTCGTGGGCCTCTCTCCCGATCTGCTCCGCCAGGCTACGAAGCAAGCCCTCACCCGCGGGCTGGTGACGAAGGCGGAACTTGCCGATGTTGAAAAGACTCTCAAGCCCTTTGGGGGAATTAGGGGATGACGGCACGAACGTACAACTCTCCTAATGCCTTCAAAGAGGCGCTGGAACAACGACTGAGGTCCGCATCGAAAAACGGTGTCGACTTTGCGCGCCGACGACAGCTACTGGTGTTCGACCGATTCTTGGCGCGCGTCGTCGCCGTTCTGAGGGACACGGTGCTCTTGAAAGGCGGGCTCGTACTTGAACTTCGGCTGGAACGCGCTCGGACCACTAAAGATATCGACCTGCGGCTGACCGGGTCGCCGGAGACCGTACTTGCAGATCTTCAGGAAGCTGGACGGCAGGTACTCGGCGATTTCATGGCCTTCGAAGTGAGTCGCGACACGGAACAGCCCAAAATCCAAAACGATGGAATGAAGTACGAAGGCCTGAGATTCCGCGCCGAGTGCCGATTGGCCGGCAAGCTATACGGCCAAGCATTCGGCGTTGATGTCGCCTTCGGCGATCCCATTCTGGGCGAGCCCGAAACCGTCGTCGCCGACGATGTGCTCGAGTTCGCGGGTATTGCACCGCCGGTGGTGCGGCTGTATCCGATTGAGACCCACATCGCCGAGAAGCTGCATGCATACACGATGCCACGTGCGCGCCCCAATACTCGCATCAAAGACCTTCCCGACATCGCGTTGCTCGCCACCACGCGGCCGCTCGAAGCAGTGCGACTGCGCTCGGCGTTGGAACGCACGTTTGAATTTCGCGCGACTCATTCCATACCGTCGTCTCTTCCGGATCCACCCGCAAACTGGTCGATCCCCTATCGCGAGATGGCACGAGCGAATGAGCTTGCGTGGACGACTCTGGAACAACTCACCACCGCGGTGACGGGGTTTATCAATCCACTGCTTGCCGATAGCGGTAGAATTTGGTGCCCTGCCGAGTGGAAATGGCAGCGATAAGAGACAGCCAAACTTTTCGGTGCGCAGATCAGCGAGAAACCGACGGCACCTTCGTCGCGGATCAGGGTAGCGGACCAACCCGTTCGCGGCCAATGAGCTCCGAATCTTCGAAGAAATGCGCTGCGATCCGGCATTATACGTAGCGATCGAGAGGTCACCGGAGTACCGATGACCTTCCCTAAACTAAGTGCCCTCACACTGATGAAGACCGTTACAAGATCGACAAATTCTTGCGCTATGTGACACGCAGCTATGACGCGACCGAGAGATCCTGTTCTGCAAGAACTCGCCCGCGAGGAAGCGAGGTTGGCGGACCTTGAGCGCACTCGGGATGAGGTGCGAGCCAGGATCGAATCGCTTCGTTCGGAGCTCACTTGCGTAACCGCCGCGGCGTCGCTGTCTCCCCGACTACCGCTCGCCGTTGATTGCAAGCCGCCCCGCACCACTGCCGACAAACTGCAACTGTTCCGATCACTATTTCGCGGCCGCGGGGATATGTTCCCGCTTCGGTTCGTGAGCAAGAAGACGGGGAAGGCAGGCTACGCTCCCGCGTGCTTCAACAAGTGGGAACCAGGATGCCTGCTCAAGAGCGGAGGGAAGTGCAGCGACTGCCCGAATCAGGATTTTGTCCCTGTTAGCGACCAGCTTCTCATCGAACATCTGCAGGGTCGGCACGTCATGGGCGTCTACCCACTCCTCGAAGAGGAGACCTGTTGGTTTCTCGCAGTCGACTTCGACAAGGGTGGGTGGAAAGACGACGTGACGGCGTTCGCCGAAACCTGCCGATCTATCGGCGTTTCCGTTTCGATCGAGCGCTCCCGCTCCGGCAATGGCGGGCACGTGTGGATATTCTTTGCTGCACCCGTGTCCGCAAACGTAGCGAGACGAATGGGCTGCTACCTGATCACCGAGACGATGAGTCGCCGGCATGAGCTGAGCATGACATCCTACGACCGCCTGTTTCCCAATCAAGACACGATGCCCCGCGGCGGTTTTGGCAATCTCATCGCGCTGCCGCTGCAATACGAGGCCCTGCAGCAGGGCAACAGTGTCTTTATTGACGAGCGGTTCGAGCCGTTTGCGGATCAGTGGGCTTTCCTTGCGTCCGTGCAGCGTATCGAGCCCAAGGCGGCGGAGGCGATCGCGACGGAGGCTACACGAACCGGACAGGTAGTAGGCGTTCGTGTGGCGGAAATCTCGGATGATGAAGAGACGGTGGCCCCCTGGAGGCGATCGCCATCAGGACAGATTTCAACAAAGCGCATCATCGGTCCATTGCCACGGGAGGTGAAGGCAGTGCTTGCTCAGCGGCTCTTTATCGACAAGATAGGATTACCCGCTGCGCTACTGAATCAGTTGAAACGGCTTGCCGCCTTCCAAAATCCGGAATTCTACAAGAAGCAGAGAATGCGCCTCTATACCGGGACGACGCCGCGAGTGATCTCCTGCGCGGAGGACCTCGATCAATACATCTCGCTGCCCCGGTGTTGCGCCGTAGAGGCCGCGCAGCTGCTCGCTGAGCACGGGGTCACGTTGACCATCGATGACCAGCGCTACCACGGCACGGCACTCAACCTGCAGTTCAACGGCGACTTGACCGCCGTTCAAACGGATGCGGCCCGTGCGCTACTTGCCCACGACACCGGCGTGTTTGTTGCTCCGCCGGGCATCGGGAAGACGGTCCTTGGGACCTATCTCATCGCGCAGCGCACCTGCAATACTCTGATCCTGGTCCATCGTAAGCCGCTCCTCGAGCAGTGGATCGCGCAACTGGCGATCTTCCTTGGTATAGATGCAAAACAAATCGGTCAGATCGGGGGCGGGAAGCGCAAGCCCAACGGCCGCCTCGATGTCGCAATGATTCAAAGTCTCTATCACGACGACAACGTCGATAACCTCGTCGCCGGCTACGGACACGTCATTGTCGATGAATGTCATCATCTGCCGGCGTTTTCATTCGAGCGAGTCCTGTCGGAGGTCAAAGCGCGCTATCTCGTCGGACTCACCGCGACGCCCCAGCGGCGCGACGGACGCCATCCGATCACTCAGATGCAGTTGGGTCCCGTGCGATTTCGCGTGGATGCGAAAAGCCAAGCCGCGCGCCGGCCGTTCGATCACCGGCTCATCGTGCGAGAGACCGGATTTGGAATGGACGGCGATCGCTCGACCATCGGCATCCAGGAGCTTTACCACGCTCTCGCGAACGACGGTGCCCGAAATAAACGAATCGTCGACGACGTGATCGCGGTCATGCAGGAAGGCCGCTCGCCGATTGTGCTCACCGAGCGTAAGGATCACCTCCAATACTTGGTTGGGGAACTCCGAGGACTCGTACGCCACATCGTGGTCCTGCAGGGCGGGATGTCCGGCCAGGAACGGCGTCGCAGCCTCGATCAGCTCGCATCCATTCCCGACAGCGCCGAGCGGCTCATCCTCGCAACGGGCCGCTACATCGGCGAGGGGTTTGATGACGCCCGCCTCGACACACTCTTTCTGGCGATGCCGGTCTCCTGGAGGGGCACGCTGATTCAGTACAGCGGTCGGCTGCATCGACTTCACCCGGCGAAGACTGAAGTTCGGGTCTACGACTACGTTGATCGTGAGGTTCCGATGCTACTGCGCATGTTCGAGAAGCGCCTCGCGGCATACCGTGCGATCGGATACGCACGCGGCGAGGCGCCGCTGGGATTCGCGGAACCTCCGGAGGAACGGACAATTGAGTACGACGAGCAGGCGCTTCGCCACTTCGACGAGGCGTATTGATGTCGCAAAAACCAAAAAACGTCACAAATCACCGGATCGAATGAATCGATGAGGCCCAGGCGCGTGAAGTTCGACGGATATTTTCCTGGTACGCCGCCGGCTCTCGAACCCTTTTGTTGCTACTCGTTGCCAGCGCTGCCGCTGCCAGCAGCGACTCTCGGTGCCGACGAGACAGCCTATAAGCTCGTCCGACTAGGGCGACCGTGGTTGCACTTCCACCAGCACAGGTCAAACGATGATGGGTTGGGCTGATGGCAGTTCGGGCAGGTTCGCGAGTAGTGCATGACGGCGAGATATTCCAACCTCGGTGACTGGTCCGGAGATTTCGTGAACGCAAATGCTACCGCAACGTATGGACGGCCGCTTTGCGGAGCCATTTTTGACGATCCAATGTCTCAGCCGATGCCGGTCCATCAAAAGCCAGGTCTGTGCCAGTAGCGCGGACGCTCATCAGGGACAGATGAAACGCTCAGAATGAAGCGATCAACAACGATTTACGAGGCTGATCCGCTGATCCGTCATCCGTCAACTCGCCGACGAGAAATCGAGGCTCCCCGCAGGGCGCTCGTACGCACGCCGGTTCATTGCGGAAGAAGGGCATGATGCCTATCGCAAGATCAAGATTTGAACGACCTTCGGGTTATTGGGTACGTTCTGGTCACAGCCAGAAAAATTGGGCTACTTGCGGCGCCGGTAATTCGCTAATTTAATTGGTCGCACGGACGAAATTTGAAATTACGACCTTCGGGTTTTAGGGCACGTTTTGGTCACAGTGCCAAAATTCTGCGGTTGGAGCCGCCTGTAACCCTTTGATTTGATTGGTAGCGGGGGTAGGATTTGAACCTACGACCTTCGGGTTATGAGCCCGACGAGCTGCCAGACTGCTCCACCCCGCACCGGAGAGAGCCGAGCATTGTACCGATGACCCCAGTTAATGCAAGCGGGCTGCCTGAACCTGTTAAGGGAACGCCTGTTTGCAAAGAACCAGCAGCGACGCCGGCACGAGCCCCAGACCTAAAGCCAGCAGCGCGTTGAGGCTCAGCATCGTGCGCATCAAGCCCGACCCGTCAAGGAGTTCGACGTCGACAGCCTCGTCGAAATACATCAATTTGAGAATGCGCAAGTAGTAGTAAGCGCCGACCACCGAGAACAACACCGCGACGACGGCAAGCCACAAATACCCGACGCCGAGCACCGCCTGGATGACGCCAAGCTTTGCATAGAAACCGATGAACGGCGGCACACCTGCGAGGCTGAACATGAAGATCGCCATCATGCCCGCGAACCAAGGGCTGCGCGCGTTCAGGCCCTTGAAGTCGTCAAGCGTGTCGGCCTCGAAGCCCTGACGCGACAACAGCACGATCATGCCGAAGGCACCGGTCGCAACGATCACGTAGGTGATCGTGTAGAACATCGCCGCCTGGTAGCCCTGCGCGGTACCGGCCAAAATGCCCATCAGTATGAATCCGACGTGCGAGATCGTCGAATAGGCAAGCATGCGCTTCAAGTTGGTCTGCGCGATCGCAACCACGTTACCGATCGCCATCGATAGCACCGCGAGAACGATCAGCATCTGGCTCCAATCCGGCTCGGAGGACGCCAGGCCCTCGGACAGCAATCGCATCGTCAATGCGAACGCGGCGATCTTCGGAGCAGAGCCGATGAATATCGTGACGCAGGTGGGAGCGCCTTCGTACACGTCCGGAATCCACATGTGAAACGGCACCGCGCCGAATTTGAATCCGATCCCGACGATGATGAACGCGATCCCGAACAGCACACCGACGTTGCCCGCAAGACCGCCGTGCAAGGCCACGGCAATCTCATTGAGCTGCAGGCTGCCGGTGACGCCGTAGATGATCGACATTCCGTACAACAGGGTCCCGGACGCAAGCGATCCCAGCACGAAGAACTTGATCGCCGCTTCCGCCGCCGTTCCCGACTCGCGGTCGAATGCGACCATCGTGTAGAGGCACAGGGACATCAGCTCTAGACCCAGATACAGCGTTAGTAGGCTCGCGGCGGACAGCAGTACCAGAATGCCGAGCGTCGCGAACAGCCCGAGCACGAAGTATTCCCCCTTGAGTATCGCCCGCCGCCGCAAATACTCGGTCGAATAGGTGAAGACCACGGCGACGGTCAGCAGCGCGACGACCTTTAGCACTTGCGCCATGCGGTCCAATTCGAACATGTCGCCCAGCACCAGCACGCGCGTCGTAAAAGGCTGCACAGCGACCAACGTAGCCGTCACCAACAGGGTAAGCACCGAGATCACGCCGATCCAGCGGCGCTGCGCCTCGGCGATCAGGAGATCGAGCAACAGGATCACGCACGCGGCGGACCCCAGAAAGATCTCCGGTCTCGCGTAAATGAGACCTGCGGTGTAGTCGGCGCTATTGAATGGACTCATGAGTGAACCTTAAGGGCCTATCTTCGAGACCAACAATTGCTCCGCCAAGTGCTGCATCGTCGCGCGCATGACATCCAGCAGGGGCGCCGGCCAAATACCGACCAGCAGCACCGCCGCAGCGAGCGCGCCGAGCACCAGAAACTCCCTGGCGTCGATATCCGACAACGCGGCGACCTGGTCGTTGGCGACAGCGCCGAATATGACGCGTTTGACGAGCCACAGCGTGTAGGCCGCACCAAGCACCAAGGTCGTACCCGCGAGGAATGCGTACCAGATGTTCGCCTTGAACGATGCGAGGATGACGAGGAATTCACCGACGAATCCGGAGGTACCGGGCAGGCCGGCGTTCGCGAGCGCGAACAGCACCATGAGCACCGCAAACTTGGGCATGGTGTTCACGACTCCACCATACGCACTGATTTCACGGCTGTGCACGCGGTCGTACATGACGCCCACACAGAGGAACATTGCGGCGGACACCAGGCCGTGTGAAATCATCTGCACCATGGCGCCGTCCAAGCCCATCTCGATACCGGTCGTCCGCCCCGAATGGGCGGCGATCTGAAATCCGACGAAGGCTCCGAGCGTGACGAATCCCATATGCGCGATCGACGAATAGGCGATCAGCTTCTTCATGTCGCGCTGCGCCAGCGCGACGAAACCAATATAGACCACGGCGATCAGGGACAGGCTGATCATGAGCCAGTCCAGCTCCCGGCTGGCGTCGGGTGTAATCGGCAAGGAGAGCCGCAAGAAGCCGAAGCCGCCCATTTTTAGCATGATCGCGGCCAGCACGACCGAGCCTCCGGTCGGCGCTTCGACGTGCGCGTCCGGCAACCACGTGTGCACGGGCCACATCGGCACCTTGACCGCGAACGCCGCAAGGAAGGCGAGAAAAATGAACGTCTGTTCCGTCATCGTCAGCGGCAATCGCTGCAACAAGAGCAGATCGTAGCTGCCCGACTTCAAGTACAGGTAGATCAGGGCGACGAGCATCAACACGGAGCCCAAGAATGTATACAGAAAGAATTTTATGGTCGCATAGACGCGCCGCGGGCCGCCCCAGACTCCGATGATGATGAACATCGGAATCAACATGACTTCCCAAAAGACATAAAAAAGCAGCCCGTCGAGCGCCGCGAACACGCCGATCATCGACCCTTCCAAAATCAGAAATGCCGCAAAATATTGTGAAACCCGCTTCTCTATGCTGCCCCAGCCCGCGATGACGACCAGGACCGTCGTGAACGACGTCAGCAGGATCAGCGGCATCGATATACCGTCGACTCCCACGTAGTACTGCGAGTTGAGCGTCGGGATCCAGGCCGCGCGTTCGACGAACTGCATGGTCGCGACGGCGCCATTGAAACTCGCATACAAGGGGATGCTCAAAAGCAGAGTCAGCGCGGCAACCAGCAGCGAGGCCCATCTCGCGGCAGCGGCCCGATCATTCCCGAAGCCGAGTACGGCGGCCCCACCGACGATGGGGAGGGCAATCAGCACGGAAATCAGGTGTCCACCGAACATCAGGTTCGCCATAGCAGCCACAACAACAGCGATGCGAGCCCGAGGAACATCCCGAACGCATAGTGGTATAGATAACCGGACTGCGCATAGCGGATCACCGACGAGAACCAGCGGACCACGCGTGCGCTGCCGTTGACCGCGCCCCCGTCTATCACGACCTCGTCGCCGTACCTCCACAAAACATTGCCCGTGATGCGCGCACCGGCGGCCAGGACATGTTCATTGAACCAGTCGAAGCCGAATTTATTCACCAATACCCGGTACAACACATTGAACTTCCGTTGTGCCGAGTCAGCGAGTTCCGGCTTCTTCAAGAAGAAGACATAGGCCGTCAGCACGCCCGCCCCCGCCAGCCAGACCGGCAAGGACAGGAATGCGCGGCCGATGAAGGAAAGCTGATCGCCGAACTCCTCGCCGACCGGTCCCAATACGTCGTGCGCGGGCAGCACCTGGATCGCGCCCGCGAAGAAATCGCCGAACAACATCGGTTTGATCGTGAACCACCCGGCGAGCGCCGAAGGAATTGCCAACAACACCAGAGGAAGCGTAATCGTCCACGGACTCTCGTGCAGGTGCTCGCGCGTATGGTGGTCCATGCGCTCCTCGCCGTGGAAGGTCATGAAGAACATGCGGAACGTGTACAAGGCGGTCACGAACACGCCCGCCACGACGCAAACATAGGCGTACTCGGCGCCCACCCGGTGCGAGCCGTGCACCGCCTCGATCAGCGCGTCCTTGGAAAAGAATCCCGAGCTCCCGGGGAATCCGATCAATGCGAGAGCGCCGATCAGACAAGTCCAATAAGTGATCGGAAGATACTTCTTCAAGCCGCCCATCTTGCGCATGTCCTGTTCATGGTGCATGGCCACGATGACGGAGCCCGCGGCCAAGAACAGCAAGGCCTTGAAGAACGCATGGGTCATCAGGTGAAAGATTCCGGCGCCGTATGCCGAGACGCCCAGCGCCACGGTCATATAGCCGAGCTGCGACAAAGTCGAATACGCCACGACGCGCTTGATGTCGTTGTTGACTATGCCCAAAAGTCCCATGAAAAACGCCGTAGTCGCACCGATGACGAGCACGGTCGACAGCGCCGTTTCCGACAGCTCGAACAGCGGCGACATGCGCGCGACCATGAATATACCCGCCGTCACCATCGTCGCCGCGTGGATCAAAGCGGAGATCGGCGTCGGGCCCTCCATCGAGTCGGGCAGCCAAACGTGCAGCGGAACCTGGGCCGATTTGCCCATGGCGCCGATGAACAACGCGATGCAAGTGAAGGTGATCGCCGACCACTCGACCGTGCCGCCGATGTGGATCTGCATGCCGGAGAATCGGTCCGCATGGGCGAAAACGGTCGCGTAATCCAGCGATCCCGTGTAGTAGAGCACGGCGGCGATGCCGAGCACGAAGCCGAAATCGCCGACGCGGTTTACGATGAATGCTTTGAGGTTGGCGGCGATCGCGGTCGGGCGCGTATACCAGAAACCGATCAACAGATAGGAAACGAGGCCAACCGCTTCCCAGCCGAAGAACAGCTGCAGGAAATTGTTGGCCATTACGAGCATCAGCATCGAGAACGTGAACAGCGAAATGTAGCTGAAGAAGCGCTGATAGCCGGGATCATCGTCCATGTATCCGACGGTGTAGATGTGTACCGCCAGCGACACGAACGTGACGACGACCATCATCATCGCCGACAGATGATCGATTAAGAATCCGATTTCCAGCTTCAACCCGTCGCTGACCAGCCAGGTGTACACGGCGCCGTTATAACTCGGCATGCCCTCGAACAGAATTTTCTCGAGCACATAAACCGACAGCGCAAACGACAACGCGACGCCGGCGATCGCAATCGTGTGCGCGCCGGTGCGCCCCACGACACGCCCGCCGAGTCCGGCGATGATCGACGCGACCAGCGGCGCGAGGGCAATGGTGAGGTAAATCTGTTCCATGAAAATCTTCGCCCCTCAACCTTGCAGCGTGTCGAGATCTTCGACGTTGATGCTGCGCCGCCCGCGGAACAGCGCGACCAGAATTGCCAGACCGATGGCCGCTTCGGCCGCCGCCACCGCCAAAATGAAGAACACGAATACCTGGCCGTTGATGTCGCCCAGAAATCTCGAGAACGCGATAAAGTTGAAATTCACCGCGAGCAACATCAATTCGATGCACATCAGCAATATGATGATGTTCCTGCGGTTCAAGAACACCCCGGCAACGGCGATCGCAAACAGCACACCGGAGAGGATCAACACCTGCGTAAGGCTGATCATGGGCGCTTCTCCGCTTCCATCTTGACGACTCGGACGCGGTCCTTCGCGCGCACGGCGACCTGATTCGAGACATCCTGGAATTTGCCGTCCTTGCGCCTGCGCAGCGTGAGCACGATCGCAGCTACGCTCGCTACCAATAAAATGACCGCAGCGAGCTGCGCAGGGTATGCGTACCGCGTAAATAGCGCCGTCCCCAGCACGCGCGTGTTGGAATAATCGCCGGGGAGCGGCGGCGCGGAGCGCAGCGCGAATCCGCCGAGATGCTTGACGACGATCACGTTGATCATCGCGAACATCACGAATCCGGCGACGCCCATGGCCAGCATCCAATTGCCGGCAAGGCCGCGGCGAAACTCCTCGACGTTGATGTCGAGCATCATGACGACGAACAGAAACAGCACCATCACGGCGCCGACATAGACGAGCACCAGGACGATGCCGAGAAACTCCGCGTCGAGCAACAGCCAGATCACCGCGCTATTGAAGAAGCATAAAATCAGCAGCAGCGCCGAATGCACCGGATTCTTCGCCAGAATCACTCCCAGCGCCGACGCGACGAGTACCGCGGACAAGATGAAAAATAGAATTGTCGGAAACATCAGCGATACCGCGCATCGGCGGCGCGATCGGCCGCGATGATGGCCTCGTAGCGCTCGCCCACGGCAAGCAGCTTGTCCTTGTTCATGATGTTCTCGCCGCGGTTCTCCATGTGATATTCGAGCAACCGCGTTTCGACGATCGCATCCACGGGACATGCTTCTTCGCAGAAGCCGCAATAAATGCACTTGAACAAATCGATGTCGTAACGCGTCGTGCGGCGCGTGCCGTCGTCGCTGACATCCGACTCGATCGTGATCGCGAGCGCGGGACAAACCGCCTCGCACAATTTGCAGGCGATGCAACGCTCCTCGCCGTTCGGGTAGCGCCGCAGCGCGTGCAGGCCGCGAAAACGCGAACTCTGCGGAGTCTTTTCCTCGGGATAATTGATCGTGGTCTTGATGCGAAACAGGCTCTTGAGCGTGAGCCACATGCCTTGCAGCAGCTCCCACAGGAAGAACGTCTTGAAGAAGCTGCGGATTGCTTGCATTAGTGAACCCTGCCCCACGGACCAACGCGGCAATACAACATCACGCCTTCGACCAGCAGCCAGACCAAGGTCACGGGAATCAGAACCTTCCAGCCCAGGCGCATGATTTGGTCATATCGATAGCGCGGAAAGGTCGCGCGCAACCAAAGGAAAACGAACATCCAAAAAAAAGTTTTCAGCCCGAACCAGAAGAAGCTCGGAGCCGCAAGCCACGCGTCACTCGGCAAATAGCCGTCCAGCGGCGAGAGCCAGCCACCGAAGAAAAAAACCGACGTCAACGCCGAGATGAGGATCATGTTGACGTATTCGGCGATGAAGAACAGCGCGAAGGCCATCCCCGAGTAATCGACGTGAAACCCGGCGACGATCTCCGACTCCCCTTCGGCAACGTCGAACGGCGCGCGATTGGTCTCGGCCAATCCCGAGATGAAATAGACGATCAGCAGGGGAAACAGCCAGAACCAATTCCAGCTGAGCGGGCCGCCCTGCTGGGCCTGAACGATCGCTCCCATGTTCAGGCTGCCTGCGGCCATCAGCACGCCGACCATCGCGAAACCCATCGCGATTTCATAGGCGACGATCTGCGCCGCCGAGCGCATCGCGCCCAAAAACGCATATTTCGAATTGGAGGCCCAGCCGGAGAGGATGACGCCGTAAACGCCCATCGAGGTCAGCGCCAAGACATACAACAAGCCGGCATCGATGTCTGCGAAGGTACGCTCCGGCGCAAACGGAATCACGGCCCAAATCGCCAGGGCCGGCACCAATGCCAGAAACGGCGCCACCAGAAACAGGAATTTGTTCGCATCGGCCGGGATCACGATCTCTTTGAACAGCAGCTTGACGACGTCGGCAAACGGTTGCCCTAGGCCCGGAACCCAAAACAGGTTGACGCGATTCGGTCCGCGCCGCGATTGCATCCAGCCGATGACCTTGCGCTCGGCGAGCGTGTAGAACGCCATGATCAGGATGATGCCGATCATGACCATGAGGATCTGCACGGCCGTCAACAGCGGCGTGGACCAATACACGGTGATCAGGTCGGACAACCAATCCCGCAATGGGCTCCACTGCCACATGATCAGAGCACGGTGCGGGCAGCCTGCCCGTCCTTGGTCTTGGCCAATGCGCCGGAGCCGCGCACCAACATGTCGCCCTGGTACGGCGGTAGGTCGACCCACACGCCCGCGGTCTCCGCCGCTCCCGGGGCGCGCGCCGCGAAAGCCGCAGCCGCGAGCCTGCCGCGCGTATCGGTCGATGCCGCCTCGACGCAGCTCTTCTTCAAATCCTCGAGCACCTCCTCGGCGCTCGCATAGTCGAAGTGCGGCAAGTTCAGCAAATTCGCCAGCACTCGCAAAACCTTCCATCCCGGGCGGCTCTCGCCGGGCGGCTTGGCGGCGCCCTGCCAGGATTGCCACCGGCCCTCTGCATTGACGAAAGTCCCCGCGGTCTCCGCAAACGAGCCGATCGGCAACACGACATGCGCACGCGATTTCAAAGATTCCGGAAGGTGCGTGGTCAGCGCGACGACGAGGTCCGCGCTCGACAGCGCGTCCACATCGCCGGCGAGGTCGACCACGGGATCGATGCCGCCGAACAAGACATAGGCCTTGAGCCGTGCCGCCAGCATCCCCGGCGCCGGCAATCCCGTCGCGGCCGCCGTCACGCCACCCGCGCTGCGATGCGGCACCGCGCCGGCGAGGTACGCACCGGCGGCATTAGCCCCTTCGGTCATCAATCCCAAGCTGGCCGAGCAAATCTCGGCCAAAATCGCACCCAGCGACTGCAGCTCGGCATAGGCCGGGTGGCGCTGCGCCAGGGTTCCCAGCAGAACCGCGCGCCGCTCGCCCGCCAGCAGCGCGGCCGCGATTGCGCGGTGGGTGTCGCGGACTTCTGCCTGCGGCACCGTGACGGGCAGTTGCGCGCCGCTCGCCGCGGCGGCGGCGCGCACGACCGCGGCGAATTCACGCACCAAATCATCCCGGGCAATGCCATAGGCCGCAACCGGAAATAAATAATCGTAGCGACGCGGATTGAGGAAGGCCACTCGAGCGCCGCCCTTGACGGCGGCCTTGCGAATGCGATGCGCGAGCAACGGCATTTCACGGCGCAGATCGGAGCCGACGATCAGGACTCCCTGTAACCGTTCAATCTCGGCGATCGCGAGCCCAAGACCGGGCTGAGTGCCTTCGCATTCTTGCGCGCGGAAATCGAGTCGGCGCAAACGGTGATCGACATTGGCCGAGTCCAGACCGCGCGCGATACGCGCCAGCAGGTAAAACTCCTCGAACGTGGACGACGGAGCCGCCAGGAAACCGGCCGCGGCGCCCCCAAATTTCCCGTGCACCGCGAGCAGCGCTTCGGCGGCCGCGGCGAGCGCAACCCCCCAATCGACGACCGTCAGCGCACCGTCGACGCGCAGCATCGGCTGCGTGACTCGTTCCGGCGAATACATGCCTTCGAAGCCAAAGCGATCGCGATCGGCGATCCAGGTTTCGTTGATCGACTCGTTTTCGCGCGGCACGATACGCATGACGCGGCCGCGCAAGACATGCGCATATAGATTGGTGCCGAATGCGTCGTGCGGAGAAATCAAGGCGTGCTGCGTCATCTCCCAGGCGCGCGCGTGATAGCGAAACGGCTTGTTGTTGAGCGCGCCAACGGGGCACAAATCGATGATATTGGCCGACAACTCGTGATCGACGCTGTGCTCGACATAGGTCGTGATGAGCATGTCTTCGCCGCGGCCGGAGGCCCCGAGTTGCGGATATCCCTGGATTTCCTGACCGAAGCGCACACAGCGCGTGCAATGGATGCAGCGGGTCATGTCGGTGGAAACCAGCGGCCCCAAACTCATGTCCTTGACGACGCGCTTGCGCTCGGCGAAGCGGGATATGTCGCGCCCGTAGCCGACGGCTTGATCCTGCAGCTCGCACTCGCCGCCTTGATCGCAGATCGGGCAATCGAGCGGATGGTTGATCAGCAAGAATTCCATCGTCGCCTTCTGCGCGGCAATCGCGCGCGGCGACTTGGTGTACACCTTCATGCCTTCCGCGACCGGCGTCGCGCACGCCGGCAGCGGCTTCGGCACCTTCTCCACCTCGACCAGGCACATGCGGCAATTCGCAGCGACGCTGAGCTTCTTGTGGTAGCAGAAGCGCGGGATATAGATGTCCGCAGGGTCCGTGACCTGCATGATCATCTGACCCTTGCGGGCTTTGAGCGGCACGCCGTTGACTTCGATGTTGACCAGGTCGTCGCTCATTGCACTCTCTTCACGCCGCCGCCGCTTGAGCCGCGACGATCGAGCGGCCTTGATGCTCGATCATGTACTGAAACTCATGGCGAAAATGCTTCACGAAACTTTGCACGGGCCACGCCGCGGCATCGCCGAGCGCGCAAATCGTGTGACCCTCGATCCGATTGGCAACGTCGACGAGCATCGTCAAGTCCTCGCTGCGGCCCTGCCCCGCCAGAATGCGCTTGAGCACGCGATCGAGCCAACCCGTGCCTTCGCGGCACGGCGTGCACTGACCGCAGGATTCGGACATGTAGAAACGCGACAAGCGCTCGAGCGTGCGCACCATGCAGGTCGACTCGTCCATGACGATCATCGCGCCGGTGCCGATCGAGGAACCGGCCTTCTTCAAGGAATCGTAGTCCATGTCGATGTCCTGAATCGCGGCGGCCGGCAGGACGTTGACCGAGGAGCCGCCCGGTATGACCGCCTTGAGTTTGCGGCCCTTCCAGACGCCGCCGGCGAGCGCCAACAGGTCCTTGAAGGGAACACCCAAGGGCAGTTCGAAATTGCCCGGATTCGTCACATGGCCGGATACCGAGAAAATCGCGGTGCCGCCCGAATTCGGCGGGCCTAAGCCCGCGAACCACGTGCCGCCCTTGCGCATTATCGTCGGGACCGAGGCAATGCTCTGCGTATTGTTGATCGTCGTCGGCCTGCCATAAAGTCCGAAGCCCGCCGGAAACGGGGGTTTGAAGCGCGGCCTCCCGGGCTTGCCTTCGAGCGACTCCAGGAGCGCGGTCTCCTCGCCGCAGATATAGGCGCCCGCGCCGACGAACGTATGCAAATCGAAATCTATGCCGGAACCGAGAATATTCTTGCCGAGCAGCCCCGCCGCGTAGGCCTCGGCGAGCGCCGCTTCGAATCGCGGGATGGGCTCGGCGAGAAATTCACCGCGTATATAGTTGTAGCCGACGGTCGCGGTCATCGCATATCCGCCGATCGCCATGCCTTCGATGACCGAGTGCGGGTTGTATCGCAGGATATCCCGGTCGTGGCAGGTTCCGGGCTCGGACTCGTCGGAATTGCAGACGAAATATTTCTGCACCGGTGAAGTGCGGGGCATAAAGCCCCATTTGACGCCCATCGGAAATGCCGCTCCGCCGCGCCCGCGCAAACCGGACAACTTGATTTCTTCGATGATGTTCTCGCGCGGCGTCTTCTCGCGCAGGATTTTCTCCCAGGCCTGATAGCCGCCGAAGCCGCGATACGAGTCCAGCGTCCAGGACCGCTCGTGCCCCAAGGCTTCGAACACGCAAAGGTTCTGCTCGATGGCCATCAGTAGCTCCGCGCCGTCATTTCAATTCGTCCAATATTCGATCGATCTTCGCCGGCGTGAGGTCCTCGTGATAGACGTGATCGACCATCATCATCGGCGCGCCGACGCAGGCCGCAAGGCACTCCTCCTCGCATTTCAAGAAAATGCGTCCATCGGGCGTGCTCTCGCCGGTCTTGATGCCGAGCTTGGCTTCGACATAGGCGACGACCTCCTCAGCACCGCGCAGCATGCACGAAATGTTCGTGCAGACCGACACGTGGTGACGCCCCACGCTGTGGGTTTCGAACATCGAATAGAAGCTCGCGACTTCGTAAACCTGTATCGGCGCGAGCCCCAGATACGCCGCGATCCCGTCCATGATCGGCACGGTCAGAAACCCATTGTTCTCATGCTGTGCGAAGTGCAAGGCCGCGATCACCGCGGAACGTTTGCGGCCCTCGGGAAATTTCGCGACCCACCGGTCGATCTCCTCGCGCAGATGCGCGGATAACTGCGTGCCCGCCGGCCCATCGGCCCCGATCGATTGATCGGCGCTCATCGGTCGACCTCGCCGAAGACGATATCCTGCGTGCCGATCACCGCAACCACGTCGGCCAGCATGTGGCCCCGCACCATCTCGTCGAGCGAGGCGAGGTGCGCGAAGCCGGGCGCGCGCACTTTCAATCGATAGGGCTTGTTCGCTCCGTCGGACACCAAATACACGCCAAGCTCTCCCTTCGGCGCCTCGACCGCCGCGTAGACTTCACCCGCAGGCACGCTGTAGCCTTCGGTCATCAATTTAAAATGGTGGATCAGCGATTCCATGTCGCCTTTCATTTCCTCGCGGCGCGGCGGACGCACCTTGCGGTCATCGATCATTACCGGACCGGGATTCGCCTTGAGCCACTGGACGCATTGTTCGATGATCCGATTCGACTGGCGCAGCTCCTCGACGCGCACCAGATACCGAGCGTAGCAGTCGCCGCCGACACCCACGGGAATGTCGAAATCCACCTGGCCGTATACTTCGTAAGGCTGATTCTTGCGCAAATCCCATTCGAACCCGGAACCGCGCAGCATGGGCCCCGAGAATCCCAGCTGCAACGCGCGTTCGGGACTCACGACGCCGACGTCGACCGTGCGCTGCTTCCATATCCGGTTGTCGGTGAGCAGAGTTTCGTATTCGTCGATGCATGCCGGAAAGCGTCGCGCGAAGTCCCCGATGAAATCCAGCAGGCTGCCGCTGCGCCGCTCGTTCAACCGGTCGACGTCCTTCTTGCTGCGCCAGTCGTTGTAATGGTACTGCGGCATCGACTCCGGCAAATCGCGATATACCCCGCCCGGACGATAATACGTCGCGTGCATGCGCGTGCCGGACACGGCCTCGTAACAATCCATGAGATCTTCGCGTTCGCGAAAACAAAATAAGAACACCGTCATCGCACCGAGGTCGATCCCATGTGCGCCCAGCCACATCAAATGATTGAGGATCCGAGTGATCTCGTCGAACATCACGCGAATGTATTGCGCACGCAGCGGAGGCTCAATCCTCAGCAATCTCTCGATCGCCAGCACGTACGCGTGTTCGTTGCACATCATGGAGACGTAATCGAGCCGGTCCATGTAGCCGATCGACTGATTGAAGGGCTTGCTCTCGGCGAGTTTCTCCGTTCCCCGATGCAATAGGCCGATATGCGGGTCGGCCTTCTGAATGACCTCGCCGTCCATCTCCAATACCAATCGCAACACGCCGTGAGCCGCCGGATGCTGTGGACCGAAATTCATCGTGAAATTGCGAATCTCAGACATTGGGTTTGCCTGTCGGCGCCGCGGCGCTCGCATTGGTGAGCTGCGCATCGTAGCGGTTGTCGTCGCGAATCACTTTCGGCACGAGAATACGCGGTTCGATCGTGACCGGCTCGTAAACGACGCGGCCCTTCTCCGGGTCGTAGCGAACCTCGACATTCCCGGACAGCGGGAAATCCTTGCGGAACGGATGGCCGATGAACCCGTAATCGGTCAGTATGCGCCGCAGATCCGGATGTCCCCGAAAGAGGATTCCGAATAGATCGAAAACTTCACGCTCGAACCAATCGGCCGATGCCCAGATGCCGGTCACAGAATCCACGATCGGTTCCGCGTCGTCGGGACAGAACACGCGCAGCCGCACGCGCTGATTGAGTGACACCGACAACAAATGATAGATCACCGCGTAGCGCCGGCCTGCGGCCGGCTTGCTCGGAATGGAATCATCGATCGACTCGCTGGCCTCGCCGATTCGCGATACGCCGCGACTGAACCCCGATGAACTCGCCGCCACGGTCGTCCATTCGGCGCGCCCGTACTCCAGATAGTCGACGCCGCATACATCCATGCACATCTCGAACTTCAACTCCGGCGCATCGCGCAGGAATGCCGCAATCTTGAGCAGGCGCTCGGGCGCCAATTCATAGGTCAACTCGCCGCTGTGACCCGGCACGGCCGTGAGCTGATCGGCGAGTACGCGCGCGAACACCTGCTCGAGTTGCTCGCAGCGAGTGAGTCCCGCGACCGCTGCAGGAGCGCCAGCCTCCGGCGGTGTCGAATTGCCCGGGATCATCGGACGAAGGCCTTGTTGCGCCTGATCTTGCTCTGTAATTGGATGATGCCGTAGAGCAATGCCTCGGCCGTCGGCGGGCAACCGGGCACATAGACGTCGACCGGCACGATGCGATCGCAACCGCGCACGACCGCATATGAATAATGATAGTAGCCGCCGCCGTTCGCGCAGGAACCCATCGAAATCACCCATCTTGGTTCCGACATTTGGTCGTAGACCTTGCGCAATGCGGGCGCCATTTTATTGACGAGAGTGCCGGCGACGATCATGACATCGGACTGGCGCGGGCTCGGACGGAACACGATACCAAAACGATCGAGATCGTAGCGCGCCGCACCCGCCTGCATCATTTCGACCGCGCAGCAGGCGAGGCCGAAGGTCATCGGCCACAGCGAGCCGGTGCGCGCCCAATTGACGAGTTTGTCGACCGTCGTGACCTCGAAACCCGGCGCCGCACTGGCGCCCGCCGAAACGGCATCTAATCCCATTCCAACGCCCCCTTTTTATAGTCGTAGATCAAGGCAACGACCAAAATCGAGGCGAAAATCAACATCCCCACGAGTCCGAATGTGCCGGTGCGCCCGAGCGAGACGGCCCACGGAAAAAAGAAGGCGATCTCCAGATCGAAGACGATGAATATGATCGCCACCAAGTAATAGCGCACGTCGAAACGCATGCGCGTGTCCTCGAAGGCCTCAAAGCCGCACTCGTAGGGGGAGAGCTTCTCGGGGTATGGGCGGCGGGGGCCGGCGATCCAGCCAATAGTAAATAGCGCTAAGCCAAGTACGGTGGCAAGCCCCAAGAAGATCAATATAGGCAGATAGTGTCGCAACATGATCCGCGCATTATTTTTTGCGGTTAATCTTCCGACGTTTAGTTAAGTCGCTATTGTATCAGGCGCGCCGCTTCGCGTATCGCAAGAGATGGTGCCGACGGCCGGAGTCGAACCGGCACAGGTTGCCCCACTAGCCCCTCAAACTAGCGCGTCTACCAATTTCGCCACGTCGGCTCTTTAATCATCTCTTGCAAGCGGTCACTCTATACCCAGCGATCGATCAGGGCCGGTTCGCCGGCGCCGGCGGCGGCGTCGAAACCGGCGTCGCCGGCGCGCTCTGTACCGGCGTCGATGATGTCGGCGTCGACGGCGGCGGCGTCGATGGCGGCGGCGTCACGGGCGTCGCAGTCGTCGTCTCGGCCTGCGCCGCACGCTCCAGCAACGTCGCCGGCACGGCGCTCGCCTGAGTGCCAACGTAAGCGAGAGTCAAACTCGTTACGAAAAACAGCGCCGCGAACACGGCCGTCAATCGCGAAAACAGCGTGCTAGTACCGCGCGCGCCGAATACCGTCCCGGATGCGCCCGAGCCGAAGCCAGCGCCCGCCTCCGCGCCCTTGCCCCGCTGCAGCAGCACGAGCATGACGATCATGAATGCCAGCAACACGTGAAACGCTAAAATGAAACCACGCAACATAAGAAAGCTCTCAATAGCGAGCGGCTGCAGCCGCGCAGATCTCGTAAAACTCATCGGCGCTCAACGACGCGCCACCCACTAAACCACCGTCCACATCAGGCATCGAGAACAAATCCGCGGCATTACTGGCTTTCACGCTGCCGCCGTACAGGATGCGCATTTGGCTCGCGATTCTAGCATTTTGTTCCGCGACCCGATGGCGAATGAATGCGTGTACCGCCTGCGCCTGTTCGGGCGACGCGGTGCGGCCCGTGCCGATCGCCCAGACCGGTTCGTAGGCGATGACCGCAGTCGTCATCCGCTCCACGCCGCTCAATGCGATCACGGCATCCAGCTGGCGCGCAACCACGGACTCCGTCTTGTTCGCCTCCCGCTCCTCCAAGGTTTCCCCTAGACATAACACCGGCACGAGTCCGGCAGCCATGACCGCCGCGAACTTGCGCGCCACCAGTGAATCGTCCTCGTGGTACCAATGCCGGCGTTCCGAATGGCCGACGATCGTCAGCGAGCAGCCGACATCCTTGAGCATTGCGGCGGCCACTTCGCCCGTAAACGCGCCGGACGCTTCCGCGCACACATTCTGTGCGCCGACCACGATCGTGCCATCCTCGAGCGCCCGCACCGCATCAGGCAGATACACAAACGGCGGGAATACCACGACGTCGATCGGCCATTCCGGCTTCAAACGTCGTTCCAAGTCCGCGAGCAATGCAGTATTGGTGGCACGCGACCCGTTCATCTTCCAATTACCCGCGACCATCGGACGACGCATAGGCACCTACCTGTGGAATCCACTCTGCGGGAAAGGCGGCGAAGATTAGCCTTGCAGGCCGCTAACTGCAAGCCCTCGGCTCAAGCGCGGCCCTTCGCCGCCGCCTCGACGGCTTGCGCGATCTCGCGCGCGCCTTTTTTGACGAGCGCCGCGTCGTAGCCTTCCACCATGACCCGAATCAGCGGTTCGGTACCCGATGCGCGCAGCACGATCCTGCCCCGGCCGTTGAATCGCCGCTCGACCTCTGTCGCGATCGTGCGCACGGCTGCATCCGTCATCGGGTCAAAACGCCGCTGCACCTCGACGTTGAGCAATACCTGCGGATACTTCGGCATCGAGGCCGCGAGCTCGGCGAGCCCCGCGCCGGTTTGCTTGATGACCGCCAGCACTTGCAACGCACTGATGAGCCCATCGCCGGTGGTCGTCTTATCCAAGCACAGGATATGGCCGGAAGTTTCGCCGCCAAGAGTTCCGCCGGTCTCGTTGAGCATTGCGAGCACGTGACGATCGCCGACCTGCGCGCGTACAAAATCGATGCCTCGCTCTGCAAACGCGTGCTCGAGTCCCAGGTTGCTCATGACCGTGCCGACGACCGGGCCCCGAAGTTCGCCGGCCGCATGGCGCGCGACCGCAAGAATGAACAGCATTTGATCACCGTCCACGATGCGCCCCAAGGCATCGACCATGAGCACGCGGTCGCCGTCGCCGTCGAGTGCGAGCCCCACTTGCGCTCGCACGCCGGGCACCGTCAATTGCAATAATTCCGGCGCGGTCGAGCCGCAGCCGTCGTTGATGTTGCGGCCGTTGGGAGAACAGCCGATCGGTACGATTTCCGCGCCGAGATCGGCGAGAACCCGTGGCGCAACCTTGTAGCCCGCGCCGTTGGCGCAGTCGATGACGATCTTGGAGCCCTGCAGAGTCATGCCGACCGGGATCGTCGATGCGCAAAATTCCTGATATTGCGTGCGGCTCCGATCGATGCGGGTCGCCTTGCCGAGGTTCGGCGAATCTTGCGTCACGACGGGTCCATCGATTTCGCGCTCGATTTGCGCCTCGATCTCGTCCGAGAGTTTGCTGCCCTGCGAATCGAAGAACTTGATGCCGTTGTCTTGATAGGGATTATGCGACGCACTGATGACCACGCCGAAGCGGCATCCCAGGCGCCGCGTCATGTAGGCGATGCCGGGCGTCGGCAACGGGCCGATCAGCATGACGTCGACCCCCGCCGCGACGAAGCCGGCCTCGAGGGCCGACTCGAACATGTATCCCGACAAGCGCGTGTCCTTGCCGATCAATACGCGGCCGCCCCGTGGGGCAAGCACGCGCGCGGCGGCGCTCGCGAGCCGCAATGCGAAATCGACCGTCATCGGACTTTGTCCGACGCGTCCTCGCACGCCGTCGGTGCCAAAATATGAGCCTGTCACGTTTCCCTTCCCCGCAGTACCGCATCGACCATGCGAATTGCATCCACCGTCGGCGCGACATCATGCGTGCGGATGATCTTGGCGCCCATAGCGACGGCGAGCGCCGCCAATCCCAAGCCCCCGTGCAGCCGCTCCTCGAGCGGGAGACCACCCAGCACGCGCCCGATCAGGCTCTTGCGCGAGACGCCCACGAGCACGGGCGAGCCCAGCGCAACCAGCGAGGATAAGTCGCGCAGCAGCGTTAAATTATGCGCCAGGGACTTGCCGAAACCGATACCCGGGTCCAATGCAATTGCCTCCGCACCGATCCCGGCCGCGATACAAGCCTCGCGTTCGCTTTGCAAAAACGTGACCACCTCTGCGACGACATCGTCGTAGTGAGGATCTTCTTGCATGGTGCGCGGCTCGCCCTGCATGTGCATGAGACACACGCCCACCGCCGTCGATGCGGCCCATTGGCGCGCACCGGCTGCACGCAACGCGTATATATCATTGACGATCGAGGCGCCGGCGGCCACTGCGGCAGCCATTACGCCAAGCTTGCTCGTATCGACGGATATCGCAATGTCGAAGCGCTCCGAAATCGACTCGATCACCGGGATCACGCGCTCCATCTCCACCGCCTCATCCACGCCGGCGGAGCCCGGACGAGTCGATTCTCCACCGACATCGATGATGCTCGCGCCCTCCGCGACGATGCGTGCGGCGCGATCGAGCGCCCGGCCCAGCTGCGAGTAGCGTCCGCCGTCGAAGAATGAATCCGGGGTGATATTCAGCACGCCCATGACTGCCGGGCGCTCAAGGTCCAGAATTCGATGTCGACAGCGCCAAATCATCAGCACCGCCGGCCTTCCATCAAGGATTTCCGGCCCTTGATCCCGGCTAGTGCTGTCCCGCGGGACTGACCAGCGGCGCAGCGGGTTTTTCCGCCGAGGGACCCCGCGGCGTGGGCGTCGGCGTATCGTCCCAATCACGAGGCGGACGCGGGGTCTTGCCTTCCATGATGTCCTTGATCTGTTCCTCGTCGATCGTCTCGTACTTCATGAGAGCGTCCGACATCGCCTCCAATTTATCCATGTTGGTCTTGATGATCGTGTAGGCGCGCTGGTAATTGTTGTCGATGACTTGGCGTACTTCTTCATCGATCACGTGCGCAGTGACGTCGGATACCTGCTTGTGTTGGGTCACGCTGCGGCCCAGAAACACTTCGCCGGACTCTTCGCTGTAGGTCTGCGGACCCAAGCGATCCGACAAGCCCCAACGCGTGACCATATTGCGCGCGAGTTCGGTGGCCCGTTCGATATCGTTCGAGGCGCCCGTGGTGACCGCGTCGGCACCGAATACGAGTTCCTCGGCGACGCGGCCGCCGAATAATGTCGCGATACGACTTTCCAGCCGCCGCTTGCTCGTGCTGTAGCGATCGCCTTCGGGCAGGAACATCGTGACGCCGAGCGCGCGACCGCGAGGAATGATCGTGACCTTGTAGACCGGATCATGCTCGGGAACGCTCAAGCCGACGATCGCATGGCCCGCCTCGTGATAGGCCGTATTGCGCTTCTCCTCCTCGGTCATGACCATCGAACGCCGTTCTGCGCCCATCATGATCTTGTCCTTGGCGCGCTCGAATTCCTCCATCGTGACCGAACGCTTGTTGCCGCGGGCGGCAAACAGCGCGGCCTCGTTGACGAGGTTCGCGAGATCCGCACCCGAGAAACCGGGCGTGCCGCGCGCGATCACCGAGGGCTTGACGTTGTCGCCGAGCGGCACTTTGCGCATGTGCACCTTGAGAATCTGTTCGCGGCCGCGCACGTCGGGCAACGGCACGACGACCTGGCGGTCGAAGCGGCCGGGACGCAGCAGCGCCGGATCGAGCACGTCGGGGCGATTCGTTGCGGCGATGACGATGATGCCTTCGTTGCCTTCGAATCCGTCCATCTCGACGAGCAATTGGTTGAGCGTCTGTTCGCGCTCGTCGTGACCGCCGCCGAGGCCCGCGCCGCGATGCCGGCCGACCGCGTCGATCTCGTCGATGAAAATGATGCAAGGCGCGTGCTTCTTGGCCTGCTCGAACATGTCGCGAACGCGCGACGCACCGACGCCGACGAACATTTCGACGAAATCCGACCCCGAGATCGTGAAGAACGGCACCTTGGCTTCACCGGCAATCGCGCGCGCAAGCAGCGTCTTACCGGTTCCCGGCGATCCCACCATGAGCACGCCTTTCGGGATCTTGCCGCCAAGTTTCTGGAACTTGCCGGGATCTTTCAAGAAATCGACGATTTCGACTACTTCTTGCTTCGCCTCTTCGACGCCCGCGACATCCGCAAACGTGACGTTGACTTGATCTTCGCCGAGCAGGCGCGCGCGGCTCTTGCCGAACGACATTGCACCGCGGCCGCCGGACGCACCTTGCATCTGGCGCATGAAATAGGCCCAGAACCCAATGAGTATCAGTATCGGGAATGCCGAGATCAGTAATTGCACGAGCACCGATTGCTGCTTGGGCGGTTCGCCGCGAAATTTCACGCCCTGCGACTGAAGCAGACCAATCAGCGCGCCGTTGCCGGTTTCCGGGTTGTAAGTCACGAACGAATCGCCCGAACGGCGCTTACCCTCGATGATTTCGCCCTTGAGCGTCACCGACTCGATATTGCTGCTCTTCACCTCGGTCAAGAATTGCGAATAATCGATGGTCGCCGGCTGGCCTGAGCGCATGCCAAATTGGCTGAAAATCGCAAGCAGAATGACCGCAAGCGCGACCCAAAGAAGGATTTGTTTCGTCAGATCGTTCAAGTTTCACCTACAGTCGTCTACAAAATACGACAAAAAAGCCTGACGGGCGTTCCCGACGTTACACCATCCCAAACTGCCGCGCCAACAGATAGATCTCGGGACTGCGGGTTCGTGACGCCTTTGGCTTTTTCGTGACCACCCTGCCATAACGCCTGCGCACGTCCCTGATGATCTGATCAAAACCTTCGCCTTGAAACAATTTCACCAATAAATCACCCCCCGGCGCCAGCACGCGGTCGGCAAATTCGAGCGCCAACTCCGCCAGATACATCGATCTCGGCTGGTCCACCGCATCGATTCCAGCCATGTTGGGGGCCATATCGGACAAAACAAGGTCGACCTTGGCATTGCCGACGCGATTCAGGACCTGTTCCAGCACCGCCGCTTCGCGAAAATCTCCCTGGACGAATTCGACGCCCGGGATCGCGTCCATCGGCAGGATGTCGGTCGCGACGATGCGACTGGTGTTGCCCAAAATGCGTGCCGCGTACTGGCTCCAACTGCCGGGCGCTGCGCCCAGATCGACGCAGCGGATGCCGGGCCGCAACAGACGCTCGCGCCGCTGGATCTCCTCGAGCTTGAAAACGGCGCGCGAGCGCCAGCCCTCGCGCTGCGCCCGCTTGACGAACTCGTCGTTCGCATGCTCGGCCAGCCAGCGGGCGCTACTCTTGGAACGTTTGGGCATTGGATCTCTCGCGCGTACTTTATACTGCCGCCATGCCGCTCAGCGAAAAACAAAAAAAGCATCTGCGCCGTTTGGCCCATTCGCTGCAACCGATCGTCATGCTCGGCAACGCCGGCCTGACCGACGCGGTCGCGAACGAGTTGGAGCGCGCGCTGAGCGATCATGAACTGGTCAAGGTCAGCGCCCGCGTCAGCGATCGAAATGGCCGCAACGAAGTATTGGCAGCGCTCGCGACGCGCACGACGAGCGAACTCGTGCAGCGCGTCGGACACGTCGGCGTGTTCTACCGCCCGCGCAAAGCGTTATCGAAAATCATTCTTCCAGACTAGCCACAACGTGGCGGCGCAGGCAATGCCGTAGAGCAGCGCCGAAACCCCGTGCCAGGCGCCAAAGCTCAGACCAAGGCTCGCACCGCTGAGGCGCGCCTGCGCCATGAACGGCCGCAGCCCCCATTCATTGAGCGCGAGCAGCGCGGCGGCCGCGTACAGAGCCATCAATTTGGCTCGGCCGGGAAGCAGCAAGCCGAGCACCGCGGCCGCTACCGCGAGATAGGTCTCGATGCTGAATATCCGACCCGCGAGTTGCCCGGCGAGCGGCCGGTCGGGCAGAACGTGAAACAGCGTCGGCGCGACGATCAGGCCCGACGACCACAAGCTGCCGACGGTAAGCACCAAAAGCACGCGAAACGCGTTCTGAAGCCGCTTCACACGTAGCGCACGGAGACGATTTCGTAGCTACGCGTACCGCCCGGTGTGGTCACGTCGACGACGTCGCCTTCGGACTTGCCGATCAGTGCGCGCGCGATCGGCGAGGAGACCGACAGCAGGCCGTGCTTGATGTCGGCCTCGTCATCGCCGACCAGCTGATACCGGACCTTGCCGCCGCCGTCTTGGTCCTCCAGCTCGATCGTCGCGCCAAACACGACGCGCCCGCTCGCGACCAGCCTCGTCACGTCGATGATTTCGGAACTCGACAGCCGGTGTTCGATCTCGTTGATCCGCCCCTCGATGAAGCTCTGCTGCTCGCGCGCCGCGTGATACTCGGCGTTCTCGCTCAAATCGCCATGCGCGCGCGCCTCCGCAATCGCCTTGATGACCGTCGGGCGATCATGGCTCTTGAGTTTTTTCAACTCCTCACGGAGCCGCTCGGCACCGCGCAGGGTCATCGGAGTTCGCTTCACGCCAGCAATTCCTTATGCAAATCTTGGAGCCGATTCACTTCACTGTCACCGAGATGATCGAGCGCATCGCAAGTGGCGCGCGCGGCCGCCACCGTCGTGTAGTAAGTCACCCTGCGCGCAACCGCTTCGCGCCGGATGGAGCGCGACTCGCGCACCGCCTGCTTGCCTTCGGTCGTATTCACGATTAGCGCGATTTCGTCATTCTTGATCATGTCGACCACGTGCGGCCGGCCTTCCCGCACTTTGTTCACGCGCCGACAGATGATGCCAGACTCTCCAAGACTTTGCGCAGTGCCGCCGGTCGCGGCGAGTTCGAAGCCGCGTTCGATCAGCATCCGGGCGAGCGGCACGGCCGCAGGCTTGTCTCTATCGCGGACGCTGATGAAGCATAGGCCGCGCGTCGGCAATACGACGCCGGAGGCTGCCTGTGCCTTCGCGTAGGCTTCACCGAACGTATGCCCGGTGCCCATGACCTCGCCCGTAGACTTCATTTCCGGACCCAAAATCGGGTCGGCCTCGGGAAATTTGATGAATGGGAATACCGCTTCTTTGACCGAGAAATAGGGCGGAATGCGCTCCTGGATGCGGCCTTGCATGGCCAGCGTCTTGCCGGTCATGACCCGGGCCGCCACTTTGGCGAGCTGAACGCCGGTCGCCTTGGAAACGAAGGGCACGGTTCGCGAGGCGCGCGGATTGACCTCGAGGATATAGATGACGCCGCTTTGAATCGCGAATTGAATGTTCATCAATCCGACCACGTTCAAGGCTTTGGCGAGTTTGCGGGTCTGCGCACGCAGCTCATCCTGGATCTCCTTGGTCAGCGTGTTCGGCGGCAGAGAACAGCCCGAATCCCCGGAATGGACCCCCGCTTGCTCGATATGCTCCATGATGCCGCCGATCAGCACGTCCTCCCCGTCGCTGACCGCATCGACGTCGACCTCGATCGCGAGATCGAGAAAACGATCCAGCAGCACCGGACTGTCGTTCGATACTTTGACCGCGTCGAGCATGTATTGGCGCAAGTCGTCTTCGTTGAAGACGACTTCCATGGCGCGGCCGCCGAGCACGTAACTCGGGCGCACGATCAGCGGAAAACCAACGTCGCGCGCCAGCAGCACGGCTTGCTCCTCGGTGCGCGCGGTCGCGTTGGCCGGTTGTTTGAGCTTCAAGGTCGCCACCAATTTCTGAAAGCGCTCGCGGTCTTCGGCGACGTCGATGCTATCGGGTGTCGTGCCGATGATCGGTCCGCCGGCCGCGGCGATTGCACGCGAGAGCTTCAATGGCGTTTGGCCGCCGAATTGCACGATCACGCCCTCGGGCTTCTCTTTCTCGATGATCTCCATGACGTCTTCGAACGTCAGCGGTTCGAAATACAAGCGATCGGAGGTATCGTAGTCGGTGGATACGGTCTCCGGATTGCAGTTGATCATGATCGTCTCGAAGCCATCTTCGCGCAGCGCCATGGCCGCGTGCACGCAGCAATAATCGAACTCTATACCTTGACCTATTCTATTAGGTCCTCCTCCTAATATCATGATTTTACGACGATTAGTTGGATTAGATTCACACTCCTCTTCATAGGTCGAATAGAGGTATGCCGTTGCCGTCGCGAATTCCGCGGCACAGGTATCGACGCGCTTATAGACCGGATGAATGCCGAGCTTGCGGCGCTTGGCGCGCACGCTCGCATCGTCGCGCCCGGTCAGTTTGGCGATCCTCGAATCCGCGAATCCCTTGCGTTTGAGCGCACGCATGCGCGCGTAGTCGAGGCCGTCGAAGCCCTGCTCGCGCACCTTCGCTTCCTCGGCCAGCAGGTCCTCGATCTGCGCGAGGTACCACGGATCGATGCCCGTTGCCTCGAACACTTGCGCGCGGCTCCATCCGGCGCGAAACGCATCGGCGACATAGAGAATCCGGTTCGGGCCCGGCCAGCGCAATTCATAGGCCAACTGGGTCGCCGCCTCCTCGCTGAGCGGCAGCGTGACCTGCTCGTTGAATCCGTCAAAGCCGGTCTCGAGGCTGCGCAGCGCCTTTTGCATGGATTCCTGGAAGGTGCGGCCGATCGCCATCGCTTCGCCCACGGATTTCATCTGCGTCGTGAGGCGGGTGTTCGCGCCAGGGAACTTCTCGAACGTAAAGCGCGGTATCTTGGTCACGACATAGTCGATGGTCGGCTCGAACGCCGCCGGCGTGGCGCCGCCCGTAATGTCGTTTTTCAATTCATCGAGCGTATAGCCGATCGCCAACTTGGCGGCGACTTTCGCGATCGGGAAGCCGGTCGCCTTCGAAGCGAGCGCCGAGGAGCGCGATACGCGAGGATTCATTTCGATGACGAGTACGCGGCCGTCGTCGGGATTGACCGCAAACTGGACGTTCGATCCGCCGGTGTCGACTCCGATCTTGCGCAGCACTGCGATCGAGGCATCGCGCAGCCGCTGGTACTCCTTGTCGGTCAGCGTCTGAGCCGGCGCAACCGTGATCGAGTCACCCGTGTGCACACCCATCGGATCGATGTTCTCGATCGTGCAGATAATGATGCAGTTGTCATTGCGGTCGCGGACCACTTCCAGCTCAAATTCCTTCCAGCCGACGACCGACTCCTCGAGCAGCACTTCGTTGGTCGGAGAGGCATCGAGTCCGCGACCTACGATCGCCTCGAACTCTTCGCGGTTGTAGGCGATACCGCCGCCGCTCCCGCCGAGCGTGAAGGAAGGGCGCACCACGGTCGGAAAGCCGATCTCCGATTGCACTGCGAGCGCCTCCTCCATGCTGTGAGCGATTCGCGCCCGCGCAGTCGCCAGACCGATCTCGGACATCGCACGGCGAAACAGCTCACGATCCTCCGCCATGTCGATCGAGCGCTTCGTCGCCCCGATCATTTCGACATTGAATTTCTCGAGCACTCCCTCTCGGGCCAGATCGAGTGCCGTGTTGAGCGCGGTCTGACCGCCCATGGTCGGGAGCAAGGCCTGCGGCCGTTCTTTCTCGATGATCCGCGCGATCGTGCGCCAGTTGATCGGTTCGATGTAAACGGCGTCCGCCATTTCCGGATCGGTCATGATCGTCGCGGGATTCGAGTTCACCAAGATGACTCGATAACCCTCTTCTTTCAATGCCTTACAAGCTTGTGCTCCGGAATAATCGAACTCGCAGGCCTGGCCGATGATGATGGGCCCCGCGCCGATGATCAGCACACTGTCGATATCGGTTCGTTTCGGCACGGGCTAACTCTCGGCCGATTTTTGTTTGATTTGAACACGAGTCCGCGAGTTGGCTTGTACGCGCTTGACCATCAGATACATGAAATGTTCGAACAGCAATTTCAGTTCGTGCGGACCGGGACTCGCTTCGGGGTGTCCTTGGAAGCTGAAGGCCGGTTTGTCCGTGCGGGCGAGCCCCTGCAAGGTGCCGTCGAACAGCGAGCGATGAGTCGCCCGCAGTGTATTCGGCAGCGTCGACTCATCGACGGCGAAACCATGATTTTGGCTGGAAATGAAGACGCGACCGGAATCGACCTCAAGGACCGGATGATTGGCGCCGTGATGCCCAAACTTCATCTTGATCGTCTTTGCACCGCTCGCGAGTCCCAATAACTGGTGGCCCAAGCAAATTCCGAAGATCGGCAACTCGGTTTCGAGAAACCGCCGGATCGCCTCGATCGCGTAATCGCAAGGCTCCGGATCACCGGGGCCATTGGATAAGAAAATACCATCAGGATTCATTGCAAGCACTTGATCTGCCGTTGTTTGTGCTGGAACCACGGTCATGCGGCAGCCATGCTCGGCAAGGATGCGCAAAATATTGCGCTTGATCCCAAAGTCATAGGCGACCACATGCAGGCGGCTCTGCGGACGCGGCGCCTTGAGCGGCGAATTCCAGATCGGCCCGTCGTTCCATTGGTAGATGCGCTTGGTGGTCACGGCCTTGGCCAAATCCATGCCCTTCAATCCGGGAAATTTCTTCGCGGCGCGGATCGCATTCGCGTCGTCGATGATTTCGCCGGTCATGATGCAGCCGGAAAGAGCACCTTTCTCACGCAACAGTCGCGTGAGCTTGCGCGTATCGATTTCCGCGATTGCGACGACCTTGCAGCGAACCAGGAAGCTCGCCAGAGACTCGGTCGCCCGCCAATTCGAATGCAGCGCCGGCAAATCGCGGATCACGAGTCCCGCCGCATAGATCGCGGCCGATTCGAGATCCTCGGGCGTCGTGCCCGTATTGCCGATATGGGGATACGTGAGCGTCACGATCTGGCGACAGTACGACGGGTCGGTGAGGATCTCCTCGTAACCGGTCATCGCGGTATTGAATACCACTTCACCCGTCGTGTTTCCCTTTGCGCCGACAGAGACGCCTCGAAACACGGTGCCATCTTCGAGAGCTAGCACTGCAGGTGTCGACACTCCGGTTCCTCGCTTTGCGCTACGGAGCTTTCCGTAGATGCGCAAAGCGGGAGGCGCTCGTCAGAACAGCCTCCCGCTTCATGGGTTGAACAGCATTGAAGATTCCGGGCGCGAATATTAACGATGCGCGCGATGCCTGTCTATGCCCTCGCTAGAGTCCGAGCACATCGTCCATGTGATAAAGGCCCGCAGGCCTCCCGATCAGCCATTCGGCTGCCCTGAGTGCACCGCGAGCAAAGTTGAGGCGGTCGGTCGCGCGATGGGTGATTTCGATGCGCTCGCCGTCAGCGGCGAACAAGACCGTGTGTTCGCCGACGATGTCGCCCGCCCGCACGACGGAAAAGCCGATGCTGCCCGTCGCGCGCGGACCCGCCTCGCCATGCCGCTCGTAGACGGCGCTCGCGCTCAAGGTCGTGCCGCGGGCATGGGCCACCGCATCGCCCAGGCTCAAGGCCGTGCCCGAAGGCGCATCCCGCTTCAGCCGGTGATGCGATTCGAGGATCTCCACGTCGTAGCCCGTGCCGAGCGCCCGCGTCGCCAGCGCGGCCAATTTGGTCATGACGTTGACACCGACACTCGTATTGGGCGCCACGAGCACCGCAATGCGCCGGGCTGCCGCCTCCAACAAAGCGACGGTCGCCACGTCCAAGCCGGTCGTGCCGACCACGAGCGGCACACCGGCCGCTGCGCAGGCGTTCGCGTGGAGGCCGACCGCTTGCGGCAAACTGAAATCGACGGCGACCGTGGCCGCAGCGAGCGCTCGTACGGCATCCTGCGTCACGACGACATCGCCGGCGACCATCCCGGGCGGAATTTTGCCGAGACTCACACTGCCCGGCGATGCAACCGCGCCGCTGAGCCGGAATATCGTGCTTTGGTCCAAGGCGCGAATCAGCGCCTGGCCCATGCGCCCCGTCGCACCGAAGATCACCAGCTGGTGCACGGGATGCTCACTCCTAGTCCGCGGCGCCGGTGAAAAATTTCTTTACGCCCTCGAAAAAGGTCTTTTCTCGGGGCTTATGGCTGCCCTGCAACAAAGTGGCCTCGAATTTGCGCAGCAGCTCTTTCTGATCGGCGCCCAAGCCAACCGGAGTCTCGATGACCACGCGACAGAATAAGTCGCCGGCGGAGCCGCCGCGTACCGGTGTAACTCCTTTGTCTCGCATGCGAAAAACCCGCCCCGACTGCGTTTCCGCCGGGATCTTGAGCACGACCCCGCCGTCGAGCGTGGGGACCTCGACCGCACCCCCTAGCGCCGCAGTCGTAAAACTGATCGGAACCTCGCAGGAAAGATTGCTGCCCTCGCGCTCGAAGATCGCATGCTCCCGCACGCGAATCTCGACGTAGAGGTCGCCCGTCGGGCCGCCGTTGCGCCCCACTTCACCCTCGCCCGACAGGCGGATCCGATCGCCCGTGTCGACGCCGGCCGGCACCGTCACCGAGAGGGTTTTTTCTTGACGCACGCGCCCCTGGCCGAAGCAGCTATCGCAAGGATTGCTGATGATCTTGCCGCGTCCCTTGCACCGCGGACACGGTTGCTGAATCGTGAATATGGATTGCTGCACGCGCACTTGGCCATGCCCATTGCAGGTATCGCAGGTCTTCGGTGTGGAACCCTTGGCGGCACCGGTTCCGCCGCAGGTCTTGCACTCCGCGAGTGTCGGAATGTGGATTTCGGTCTTGGTGCCGAACACCGCCTGCTCGAGATCCAACTCGAGCTCGTAGCGCAGGTCCGCGCCGCGAAACACTTGCGAGCGGCCGCGTCCGCCGCCGGAGAAAATATCGCCGAACATCTCCCCGAAGATGTCGCCGAAGGCGTCGCCCGCACTGAAGCCGCCGCCGCGCCCACCTTGCAGCCCTGCATGCCCGAACTGGTCGTAGGCGGCACGCTTCTGCGGGTCCGTGAGAACTTCGTAGGCCTCCTTGGCCTCTTTGAAATGGTGTTCCGCATCAGGATCGTCAGGATTGCGATCAGGATGGTGCTTCATCGCGAGCCGCCGATAGGCTTTCTTGATCTCAGCCTCCGAGGCGTTTCGGGGCAGATCCAGGAGCTTGTAGTAATCCTGCTTCGACATTACTCATCCATAAAAAAACACCGCCGGCACCTCGAAGCGCCGGCGGTAGATTAGGGACTCGATCGATCAAGCCTCAACTAAAAGGCCTCAGGCCTTCTTACGATCGCTTTCCTTGACTTCCTCGAATTCTGCATCGAGCACGTCGTCTTTCTTGGCGTCCGCATTCGCGCCTTGGGGCTGCGCGCCGGCGCCCGCTGCGCCCGCCCCACCTGCCGCGGATTGCTCGTAGGTCTTCTGCAGTATAGCCGCCGATGCCTGCTCGAGAGCCTGGGTCTTGCGTTCGATATCGTCCTTGTCGTCGCCGGCCATCGCGGTCTTCACCGCAGCAATCGCCTCGTTGGCAACGCGCTTTTCATCCTCGGAAATCTTATCGCCCAGATCCTTGAGCGCCTTTTCGATCGTGTGCACGCTCGCGTCCGCCTTGTTGCGCGCTCCGACGAGCTCGCGGAACCGCTTGTCATCCTCGGCATGCGCCTCGGCGTCCGCGACCATGCGCTTGATTTCGGATTCCGAGAGTCCGCTCGAGGCTTTGATGACGATGCGCTGTTCCTTGCCGGTCTTTACGTCCTTCGCCGAGACATTCAAAATTCCGTTCGCATCGATGTCGAAGGTGACCTCGATCTGCGGCATGCCGCGCGGCGCCGGCGGGATGTCGGAAAGATCGAATCTTCCGAGCGACTTGTTGTCGGTCGCCCGATCTCGCTCGCCTTGCAGCACGTGGATCGTGACGCCGGTCTGATTGTCGTCGGCCGTCGAGAAAGTCTGCGCGGCCTTGGTCGGAATCGTCGTATTCTTCTCGATGACTTTCGTCATGACGCCGCCGAGCGTCTCTATGCCCAAGGACAGGGGCGTCACGTCGAGCAACAAGACGTCCTTGACGTCTCCCGCAAGCACGCCGCCTTGAATCGCGGCGCCGACCGCGACCGCCTCATCCGGATTGACGTCCTTGCGTGGCTCCTTGCCGAAGAAATCCTTGACCGCTTTTTGCACGAGCGGCATGCGCGTCTGGCCGCCGACGAGAATGACCTCGCCCACGTCTTTCATGGACAGACCCGCGTCCTTGAGCGCGATGCGGCAGGGCTCGATCGTTTTCTGCACCAAATCCTCGACGAGAGACTCGAGCTTGGCTCGCGTCAGTTTCATGTTGAGGTGCTTGGGTCCCGCCGCGTCGGCCGTGATGTACGGCAGATTGATTTCCGTCTGCTGGCTCGAAGACAGTTCGATCTTGGCCTTTTCCGAGGCCTCCTTGAGGCGCTGCATGGCCAAGGGATCGCGGCGCACGTCGATGCCGCTCTCTTTCTTGAATTCGTCCGCGAGATAATTGATGACGCGAAGATCGAAATCCTCGCCGCCCAGGAACGTATCGCCGTTGGTCGACAGCACTTCGAATTGGCGTTCGCCGTCGACTTCCGCGATTTCAATGACCGAGATGTCGAACGTGCCGCCGCCCAAGTCGTAAACCGCAATTTTGCGGTCGCCGGCGTCTTTGTCGAGGCCATACGCGAGCGCGGCCGCAGTCGGCTCATTGATGATGCGCTTGACGTTCAGGCCCGCGATGCGGCCGGCGTCCTTGGTCGCCTGGCGCTGCGAGTCGTTGAAGTACGCGGGCACCGTGATCACGGCCTCGGTAACGGTTTCGCCGAGATAGTCCTCGGCGGTCTTCTTCATTTTCATGAGCACGCGGGCGGAGATCTCTTGGGCCGCCATTTTCTTGCCCTGGACCTCGACCCACGCGTCGCCGTTATCCGCTTTGATGATCTTGTAGGGCACCATTGAGATGTCCTTTTGTACGACCTCGTCGGTGAATTTCCGGCCGATGAGCCGCTTGACGGCGGCCAGCGTGTTCTGCGGGTTCGTGACTGCTTGGCGCTTGGCGGATTGCCCGACCAACACCTCGCCATCCTTCGTAAAGGCAACGATCGAAGGCGTGGTGCGATCACCTTCGCTGTTTTCTATGACCTTGGGCTTGCCGCCCTCCATGATCGAGACGCAAGAATTCGTCGTACCCAGATCAATGCCGATAATCTTTGCCATATGTAAACCCTCTAGGAAATCTTATGCCACTAGCCGTTCAATGGGGTATTTCGCGTGCTTTTCAATCTAGCGGCGCGTTAATTCCCGCCGTTACTCGGAGCCTTGCTGACGATGACCCTGGCGGGGCGCAGTAAGCGCCCATTCAGGGAATAGCCCTTTTGGATGACCGACAAGACGGTGTTGGGCGGCTGATCGGCGCTCTCCTGAGCCACCATGGCCTCGTGCCATTCGGGATCGAACGGCTGCGAGACCGGGTCGATGATTTTGATGCCGGCCTTCTCGAAGGCGCGGTACAACTGGCGCAAGGTCGCCTGTGCGCCCTCAAGCAATGCCGGGCCCGGATTGGCGGCGCCCGCATTGATACCCGCCTCGAGCGCATCGCCGACCGTCACGAGTTCCTGCGCAAAGCGCTCGATCGCAAATTTACGGGCATTATCGATTTCACGCTCGGCGCGCTTGCGGTAATTCTCGAGTTCCGCGACCGCCCGCAAATAGCTGTTCCAATTTTCCTGCGCCTTCGCTTCGGCGGCCGCCAGCGCGCCCTCTGTCGGATCCACACCCGGCTGTAGCCCCGCATTCTCTGGCTGCCCGGCGGCAAAGTTCGTTTCGTTCACGTTTGATCAGTCCCCAAAAATCGCGGCTGCCCGAGCCCTTTCCGCTGGAAGACTTTCATTTGGGGGCTATTTTCGGGCGTTCAAGGCCGAGCCCAATAGTTTTGCGGTCATATCGACGATCGGAATGACCCGCTCGTAGGCCATGCGGGTGGGCCCGATGATCCCCAGCACCCCGACGATTCGATTGCCCTGCATATAGGGCGCCGTGACCACGCTAATGTCGTCGAGAATGCGGTAGCCGGAGTCCTGACCGATGAAAATCTGAATCCCGTCGGCATGCAGGCAGCTGTCCAAGAGCCGCAGCATGTCGTGCTTCTCGTTGAACGCCTCGAACAGGCGGCGCAAACGGTCGACGTTCGAGAGTTCCGCGAAGCCCATGAGGTTCGTCTCGCCGGCGATCACGTATTCGACGCGCTCCTCCGGGTTTTTGTCGAAGACTTTTTGCGCAACCTGAATCGCGTCGAGCATGAGCCGATTCATGTGCTGTTGAGCATCCTTGAGCTGCTCGACCAGCAGCGCGCGCACCTCGGGCAGCGATCGGCCCGCGAACGCCTCGTTCAAATAGGTCGCCGCACGCCGCAGCTCCTCGGGCGCGTACTGGCGATCGAGCTGCACGACGCGGTTCGTCACCTCGTTGTTGTTCATGACCATGATCGCGAGCGCGCGATTCTCCGACAGAGCGATGAATTCGATCTGCGAGAGTGCGACGTAATTTGGATTCGGCAAGGTCACCAGGCCGGCCATATGGGTCACGCTCGAGAGCATCTGCGAGACCGTCTGCACGAGCGACCGGCCATTCGCGGCGTCGCTGACGAGGCGCCGTTCGATATCGACGACCTCGTCATGATCGAGCGGTTTGAGCTTGAGCAGCGTATCGACGAAAAATCGATAACCCTTGTCGGTCGGAACGCGGCCCGCCGAGGTGTGCGGCGACGCAACGAATCCGAGGGACTCCAAGTCCGCCATGACGTTGCGGATCGTCGCCGAGGATAAGCTCAGGCCGGAATCGCGCGACAGGGTCCGCGAGCCCACGGGCTGGCCGTCGCGAATGTAGTTCTCTATCAAGGCCTTCAGGAGCAGCTGCGCCCGCTCGGTAAGAGAGCCTTCGGCCTCGTCTGTCATAGTGCGGTCCATAATACGGGTTTGAACGTAACTAGCGCATCCGTCGAAAGTCAAGAGCGTGACCGGCACGGCGCCCCCATGCTACAAGGAATGCCGCCTATGCCTCACCCTTTCAAGTCCATCGCCCTCGTCGGTAACGCCAAGGACTCCCGCGTCTCCGACTATATGCTGAGCCTTGCCGGACATCTGTTCGGTCGGGGTCTGCGCGCCCTGGTCGATCCGCGCAACGGCTTGGGGTTCCCTAGCGATAGCGTCGTGCAATGCCCCGAAACGGTATTCGCGAGCCGGGCGGATCTCATTATCGCGATCGGCGGGGACGGCACGCTGCTTTATGCCGCCAGCCTGGTCGCCGGGCATCCGGTACCGTTGATCGGCATCAATCGGGGGCGGCTGGGGTTTCTGACCGATGTGAGCCCCAATTCCATGCTTCAGGATGTCGATTCCGTGCTGGAAGGGCGCTATACGGAGGACCGGCGCTCCTTGCTGGCCGCGCGGCTGGAGCGCTATGGGGCGCCCACGGTGCGGGCGCTCGCGCTCAACGACGTCGTCGTCAATAAATGGGAAACCGGCCGCATGCTGGACTTCGAGACCTCGATCAATGGACGTTTCGTCAATTCGCATGGCGGGGATGGGATCGTGATTGCCACGGCCACCGGTTCGACCGCCTATGCGCTGTCTTGCGGTGGGCCGATCGTCTCTCCGGATCTCGACGCCTGGGTACTCGCACCGATCAGCCCGCATACCTTGAGCAACCGCCCGATCGTCGTGCGCGCCGGCAGCCAGATCCACCTGCGCATGTCCGATCGACTGGAATCGCACGCGCAGGTGACCTGCGACGGCGCGGCGCTCGGCGACCTGCGCCACGGCGACAGCCTGTTCGTCGAAGGCTCCGAGGCGCAAATCACGCTGCTGCACCCGCCCGGCTATGATTACTACCGGCTGTTGCGCTCGAAGCTGCACTGGGGCCGAGGCGGCCACGGCGGCGAGAATCGCGACTAGGCCGCCATGCTGAGCCACCTGCAGCTACGTGATTTCGTGATCGTCGAGCGCGCCGAACTGGATTTCGGCGCCGGCCTGACGGCGCTGACCGGGGAGACCGGCGCCGGCAAATCGATCGTCGTCGACGCCTTGTCGATGCTCGCCGGCGGCCGCGCGGGCGCCGACGTCGTGCGCGGCGGCGCGGAGCGTGCCGAAGCGACGGCCGCGTTCACGGCTCTGCCCGCGGACGCCTTGGCATGGCTCGAAGCACAATCCATCGAGCACGAAGGCGAAGTTTTGGTGCGCCGCGCGGTCGGTCTCGACGGCCGCTCGCGCGCCTACATCAACGGCCAGCTCGTGCCACTGCAGGCGCTGCGCGAATTCGTGGAATTACTGCTCGAAATTCACGGCCAGCAGGAATTCCAGCAGTTGGTCAAACGCGACGCGCAGCGCGAACTGCTCGACCGGCATGCAGCCGCGGACGAACTCGTGGGCACGGTCGCCGCAATCTACGCGCGCTATCGCGATTGCCGGCGCGAGTTCGACGCGCTGCAATCGGCCGCCGACAATCGCGAGGCGCGGCTCGACCTACTGCGCTACCAACTCGGGGAGCTCAAGGCTGAGGTCGGCTCCGCGGCCGATATCGGCGAGCTATTTCTCGAGCGCAAGCGCATCTCGGGCCGGGGCCGGTTGGCCGAAGCGGCACGCGCCGCGCTGACGGCCGTCTATGGAGCCGACGGCGACGGCGCTGCGGATAGCCCTAGCGCGCAGGATCTAGTGGCCAAAGCGCAGAGCGCACTGCGCAGCCCCGCGGAGACCGACCCCGGCCTCGCGCAGATCGGCGCGCTGCTCGCCGAGGCCGCGGCCCCGATCCATGAGGCGGCCGATTCGCTGCGCCGGTTTCTCGAGGCATTGGATGTGGATCCGGCGCGTCAGGAGGAAATCGAGCGGCGCGCCGCCGCGCTCGAGACCCTTGCGCGCAAACACCGCTTGGCCGTACAAGAATTGCCGCAACAGCGCCTGCGCCTCGAACAGGAACTCGCGGCGCTGGAAAACGCGGAGGTCAGTGCCGCCGAACTCCTTGCCCTGGTGACGTCGCTGCGGGCCGAATACGGGATAGCCGCGGCGCGACTCAGCAAGGCGCGGCACGCTGCTGCGGCCGACCTCGGCGAGCAAATTACGCGCTTGATGCAGTCGCTCGGTATGCACGGAGGGCAATTTGCAGTCAGCGTGGGCTCGAGCGAGACCGAACCAACGAGCTACGGCAGCGACCAGATTGAATTCTTGGTTGCCGCGAATCCCGGACAATCCCCCAGAAACCTCGCCAAAGTCGCGTCGGGCGGCGAGCTGTCGCGCATCAGTTTGGCGGTGCAGGTGGCGGCAGCGGCCATGACTTCGGCGAAAACCATGATCTTCGACGAGGTCGATTCCGGGATCGGCGGTGCGATCGCCGAAATCGTCGGCCGGCAATTGCGTGAACTTGGGGGTCGCGGCCAAGTGCTCTGCGTGACCCACCTTGCGCAGGTCGCGAGTCAGGCGAATTGTCAGCTACGCGTCACCAAGCGCAGCAGCGGCACGGCCACGCTGACGACCATCGAGCGCTTGAGCGAGGCGGAACGCGTCGACGAAATCGCACGCATGCTGGGCGGCATCGACATCACCGATCAAGCCCGCGCGCACGCGCGCGAGATGCTCGAGCTCGCAATGCCCCGGCAGCCCAAACAAAAGCGCACGCGCGGCGGGGCGGTCTAGCGGCGCCGCGCTCGCCCTAAGCGCTATTTGATGCGCTTTTGATTCGGGCAATTGGGCTTGGCGCAATGCCCATAGAGTATCAGCGCGTGATCGCTGATTTCATACCCCAGCCGCTTGGCGACGGCCTGCTGGCGCTCTTCGATGCCGCCGTCCATGAACTCTTCGACCGCGCCACAGTCCACACAGACGATGTGATCGTGATGCGCGCCATGATTGAGCTCGAAAACCGCGATGCCGCCTTCGAAATGATGTCGGGTTACGAGGCCGGCGGCCTCGAACTGAGTCAACACGCGGTAAACGGTCGCGAGGCCGATGTCTTGGTTTGCGACAAGAAGCTTTTTATAGATATCCTCCGCACTCATGTGGTGGGCCGAGCCCTCCGCAAGAATATCGAGGATCTTGAGCCGTGGCAGGGTCACCTTGAGTCCGGCGTTGCGTAAGTCGGTGCTTTCAGCCGTCGGTGGTTTGAGGCGCTGCGGCATACTGAGCCATCCGGTATGATATGACCACGATTTGGACGGACTGATTATCATTCATTTAAGGGTTGCATACCACATTGACGAACATTTTGGCCCGCTGCCTGCTCGCCTCGAGCTTAACCGTACTCTCGTCGGCATGCGTCTACCGCATTAACATCCAGCAGGGTAACTTTCTGGATCAGGCGGCCGTAAATCAAGTCCAGGCCGGCATGACGCGCAGCCAGGTGCGTTATTTGCTCGGAACGCCGATGGTCACCGACTCGTTCAACAAAGAACAGTGGGACTACATTTATTACCTGAAGAAGGGCCGTAGCGGCCATTTGGATACGCGGCGCGTCACGGTTTATTTCGAGGGCGACAAAGTCGCCAAATTGGACAAGCCGTCCGACGCTGTGGCCGCCAAGCAGGAGGCTTCCGCCGCGGAACTCAAGAACGGCCGAACGTACTAGGGATCTAACGACCGCGACGCGCCCGACTACGCCGAGCCGCCTTCGGATCCACCGCGAGGGGCCGATAGATTTCGACACGATCGCCGTCCATGAGCGGCTGTGTACGAGCCACCGTGCGGCCAAAAATACCCACCGCAGCGTGCGCGCAATCGACGCCCGCAAACGCGACATCGGCCGCCGCCAAATTCAAGGCGTCCGAAACCGTGGCACCCGCTTGCAGCCGATAAACCCTCACAATCTGCCGCACGGCGGCGGCGCGCTGCGCACTGCCGGCCTGCTGCGCTGTGCCCGCGAAAACCACCTCGACGCGCATCAGCATGACGCCAGCAACGGTTGGCTAGCCGTAGATCTTGCGTGCGCGCAGCACGAACGCGTCGACGATCGTGCCGCACAGTGCTGAGAAGGCCGCGTTGAAAGCGGCCGCGGTCAGTGCATTCTTGAATTCGAATTCGATGTGGAAACCGACGCGCGAGCCGCGCTCGGCGATTGCCTCGAAGCGCCAGTTGCCGGTCAAGTTGCGAAACGGCCCTTCGACGAGGTTCATGACGATTTCCGCGTCGGGGGTCAAGCGGTTGCGCGTCGTGAATTCCATGCGCAACACACCGCGCGCGACATTGAGCGAGGCCACCTGTTCGTTTGCGGCGAGCTCCTGGACCTTGGCGCCGACGCACCAGGGCAAGAACTGCGGGTAACTGGCCACGTCGTTGACCAGGCTAAACATTTGCGCGGCCGTAAACGGAACGATCGCACTGCGTTCGACTACTTTCAAGCGCTCCTCCTGCGCGGAGTGAAGCCGCGGGCGGGCCGAATTCTCCGGCAAAAGCGTGGGCGCCACAACGAGCGAATCGGTAGACTCATCGTCCCGTGAAAACCGAAGACAAACTGCCGCCGATCGCCGTCAATCGCAAAGCGCGCTTCGATTACTTCATCGAAGAGAGCTACGAGGCGGGCATTTCCCTGCTCGGGTGGGAGGTCAAGAGCATGCGGGCCGGCAAGGCGCAGATCGCCGAAGCCTATGTCTATTTGAAAAACGGCGAGGCATACCTCTTCGGCGCGCACATCAGCGCGCTCAATTCGGCATCGACCCATGTCGACACCGACCCGACCCGCACGCGTAAGCTGCTGCTCAATCGCCGCCAACTCGATCATTTGCTCGGCGCAGTCGAGCGGCGCGGGTACACCTTGGTGCCGCTGGAACTCTATTGGAAGGAGGGCCGAGCCAAGCTCCAGGTCGGCTTGGCGAAGGGCAAGAAACAGCATGACAAACGCGCGACCGACAAGGACCGCGATTGGCAACGGGACAAGGGCCGGATCATGAAGGCGTTCAGGCGCTGACGCGCCCCATTTGGAACAACCGCGCCGAACGCGTACACTGGTGGCTCTCTTGGGGCCGACCGGTTTCGACATGGGTTGCGAAACTCCAGGGGCGTACCGAGGTGCAGGTTACCTCGTAAAACTGACTTGCAAACTTATAGTTGCCAACGAAGACAACTACGCTCTAGCTGCCTAATCGCAGCTGAACCCTGACCGGCCTGTGCTGATGCGAACGGTTCAGGGGTAGCGCTCATCAGCTAGTGGGACACACGGGTCCGGGGTGTGTCTTGCGAATCGCCACCGGGCTGGCTGCACGCTTTCCCTGCCCGTCGGGTTAGCGAGCGGTGAGAACAATAGACGCGGCTACGTACGTAGATCTTGGAACGTAGGACTTATGGACGGGGGTTCGATTCCCCCCGGCTCCACCATTTAAGTCGTCCGATAACATCCGATAAGGTCCGAGGACTTCCACTAAACCCGCATAAAACGCGGGTTTTTTTATGGCTTTGGGGTCCTGGGAGCGCCGGAGTCTTCGGTTGACTTCCGGGGCAACTGGGGGCAATTTTGGGGGCAACTGGTCAAACCCGTTTGGGAGTTGCCCCCCAGACGCCGCTCACCGACACCATCGCGCGAAACGCCAAGGCCGCCGCCAAACCTAAGCGGCTGTTCGACCGCGACGGCCTATATCTCGAGATCTCGCCCCGCGGCGGCAAGTGGTGGCGCCTAAAATATCGCTACGCGGGAAAGGAAAAGCGCGTGTCGCTCGGCGTCTACCCGGAAGTCAATTTGAAGAAGGCCCGCGCGCGCACGATCGAGGCGCGGCAACTGCTCGACGCCGGCGTCGATCCCAGCGAGAACCGCCGCGCTGCGAAAGCCGCGCGGGTGCAAGGCGCGGCGAACAGCTTTGAAGTGGTTGCGCGCGAGTGGATCGACCAGCAAATGAAATCCTGGGTCAAGGGTCATGGCGAGCGGATCCTGACCCGGTTCGAGCACGACATATTTCCCTGGATCGGCGCTCGTCCGATTGCGGATCTCACGGCGCCGGAACTGCTGACGACGGTCAGGCGCATCGAAAAGCGCGGCGCGCTGGAGACCGCCCATCGAGCGCTCGGCAATTGCGGCCAGGTGTTCCGCTATGCGATCGCCACCGGTCGCGCCAAACGCGATCCGACCGGCGATCTGCGCGGCGCCCTCCCCGCTGTAAGACCTACGCACTTTGCCGCCATAACCGATCCCAAGCGGGTGGGCGCGCTGATGCGCGCGATCGACGGTTACGAAGGATCGTTGACGGTTCGCTGCGCGCTGCGCCTGGCGCCGCTCGTGTTCGTACGCCCCGGCGAGCTGCGGCACGCCGAGTGGGCGACGATGGACTTGGATGTCGGCGAATGGCGCTACACGGTCACCAAGACGAACACGCCGCACATCGTGCCGCTCTCGTCGCAGGCGATCGCAATCCTGCGCGACCTGAAGCCCCTGACCGGCCGCGGCCGGTACGTCTTCTCGAGCGCCCGCAGCAGCCAGCGGCCGATGAGCGACAACGCCATCCTCGCCGCCATGCGTCGCATGGGCATTGCCAGCGACGAAATGAGCGGCCACGGATTTCGTGCGATGGCGCGAACCATCCTGGACGAGGTGCTGGGCTTCCGGCCGGATTTCATCGAGCACCAACTCGCTCATGCGGTGCGCGATCCAAATGGACGTGCTTACAACCGGACGGCGCATTTGGCGGAGCGCCGGAAAATGATGCAGGCTTGGGCGGATTACCTGGACAAGCTCAAAAACGGCGCCGACGTGATTCCGATTCTGAAGGCAGGCTGACGCCGTTGTGCGCCCTATCCTGCCCGAACACGATGGTTTCCGGGCGAACGGCAACTAGAGCACCTCAATCCCGATTGGGCGAGTGGCCATCACCTCGCCACCATGCAGCGCCGGGTCGAATGCCGCCAGCTTCTGCGCGAGACTCAGCTTGGGCTCACGACGATTCCGCGCAGAATTCCGCACGGACTTGGCGACTTGGGCCAGAAGTTCCGCGCCGATGTCGCGGGCCGCATCGCGTTTGCGCAGCGCCTTATCACTCATCTTAGCCATTGATCGTCTCCCGAATCTTGAGGCGGATCGAGCCCGGTGAGCCGGCAGACCTCTCTCAGTAACAGCGCCCGTTGAACGACCGACCGAGCCCTCAGCCCGCCGCCACTTTTGAGATGGGAGTCGTCTCATAAGTGCCCGATACGAGATCTACGCTCACAGTCTTGGCAATAGCCTCCGGGCGGATTTCGCGCCCCTCGCGCACCAGCCGAATCAACCGATGTTTTGCGAGCAGCTGCAGCGAGCGCGAAATGTTCGACTGTGCCCGACCGGTGAGTGTCACCAATTCAGTCACGTTCGCGGGCTGTTCGCGCAGCAATACTCCCAAGAGCTCTAGCGCTTCACGCGATAAGGCGGCGAGCAGGGGTGCTGCCGGGAGCGGCGAGGCCCGCCGTTCACCCCGTGCCACAGCACGCATTTCCTCTTTCAACTCAGCCATGGACTTGCGCATCGTCGTCCTCCTCAGCCTCCAACTCGATCTCCTCGGCCTCGAACTCGAAGGCGCTGCCTTCTTCGGCGCAGGCCCGTTCAACCGCGGCGAAGAAGTCCACAATCAACTCATCGGCACCCCGAAACTCGTAAGCCACCAGTTCCCTGGCGTGCCGAAAGCGATGTCGATGATCGTACTCTTGCGCACGCGGTACACCGTGCGCGTTGTCATACCCCAGCAACCGAGTCCCATCCACGTCATGCAACGTGAACGAGTACTTGATGCCATGCGGGCGCGCCTCGCTGACCTCGACTTCCGCGATCCGAAATCGAACGCTCCAGCCATTGACGAGCCAATAACGTCGATGGTCGTAATCCAGGAGACGTCGCATCGGCTCATCAAGCATGCATAAATATATCATCTGACGATATATTTGGCAACCAGTGCTTTCCGCGGGATAGGAGGATCCCCAGCGGTGCGGTGGTTACCATTCAGGTGCGAAACTCCCGGACAGTGGCCGGTCGATCGAGTCCAAACTCATACAACCGAACGAACCTTGCAACGCTGAGATGGTGGCAACCTGCCGCTGGACGAACTCGGAAGTCGTCCAGTTCAGCCAATAATTTCAATTTGCGCCACGCTGGTTACCGCGGCTGGTTTCAATTCGAGTCGCCAGCCAGTCTCGCACTTCGCTCTCCAACCATCCCACAGCTCGCTCGCCCAGCTTAATGCGCTGCGGGAACCGTCCTTCCGCCTGCATTTGGTAAATCATTGAGCGACCTAGCCCAGTGAGCTCTGAGACCTGTCTCAGCCTCAGCGCCCGTTCATTGGGGTCACGCGGCAGCTTTGATGGAGGCATTGGGTTCAACCCAAATTGATTTTTCGGTTTGCTTTTCATAGCTCTAGCCTCGAATCCCTACCGAGTCTGCTCCGGGTCCTTCGGGTAGCCGCGCTCGGGTTTATCCCGTTGAGTCCCACGCTGCTTTTGGACAAATCCAATGAATTGCGCCGCCAATCTTTGCCGGTCCGTGAGGACCGGCGGCAGACGGCCTGCGAAGTAACGCACATCGCCTGCGAGGATCTCCTCCCCCTGCGCATCCAACACCTCTGCGGCCTTCATCCAGGTCGATACCAGCGATTTGCGAGTCTCGAGCAGCCTTTCGCGCGCCGAATCCGCGACTGTCTTGGAACGTGCCAGCTCGTTCGCGATCCCCATCACCCGATCATGGAACGTCGTAGAATTCCCGTAGCGCTGCGCTTTGAAAATCTTTTCCCGAGGGTATTTCTTGTTTTCGCCTCGAACGGCCCGCGGCGTGGCGTTGGCCGCAATACCCTGTTCGCGCATCAACCGCGCGAAGTCCTCGCGCCAATCTCGCAGGAGCTGCTTGTCGATGTGCAGTCGCCGGCCGAGCTCGTTCTCGGCCTTCACGACCAGATGCACGTGCGGGTGCTTCTGGTCGGTGTGCAAGACCATGGCGTAGCGATGTTGCGCGAACTTCTGGCGGGCAAATTGCCGCGCGGCGGCCAACACTTTGTCCGGGGGCGTCGGCGCCGGCATGGAAAGCACGATGTTGTGCACGAGTTTCGTCGGTCGTCGCGCGGGGCCACCACCCACCTGCCGCCGATAGTGGCCGGCGGTGAGTTCTAAATGCCAATCATCGACCAGCCGCTGTTGCTCATCCGGGCGTCCGATGCGCTCACCCTCGTCGGTCTCGACTTCCAGGGCTCTGCGGCGGCTGATGTATGCGAAGTGAGCCGCCACCGCTCCCCTCCTCGTTCCTCCGCCGGTTACTTTCACCATGACTTCCGGGGTACGCCTGACCGTGCGCGAGATTTGGTCAATCTGCGCGCGGCTGAATCGATCCGGCATTTTCTTCGGAACTGCGCGACCGTAACTCACCACGTCGAACAATCGCGGTCCATCCGACGTAAGACGAACAACTCGTCTAGTCAACGCGGCTCTCCCAGCTGACCAGCGCCGCTTGGGCGAATTCATGCAGACGACGCTCCACGTCCGCTACCAGAGCCCGGGAACGGCTGAGGTCTTGCTGCAGATCCCGCGGCAGGACACCCGCCTGCGCGGCTTCCCGAGCCGTTCGCGCCAAGATTCGGCCAAAGGCAGCCAAGACCGACACGGACGCCTTGAACGCGACAAGCTCATGGTTTGCCAGCGGCGGGTTGGCGGCCACATGACCACGGACCAGGGCCGCGATATAGGCTGAGTCCTTCATGTGGCGCTCAGCCGCTCGCTGCCGGATGGCGAGCCGATCTCCCGGCCGCAGACGGATCGTAATCCGGTCAATCGCCGGACCGCTGCTCGATGTGCTGGGTGGCAGGTCCGGTGATTGAGAGTCAAGCAATGCACGAATCGCAATCAGCGCCAGTGCCGACTCGGACATTTGCCGAGTGGCGGCAACTGCGGCGAACAAGCGCTTTTCCTGCGGCGTCGGACGCGCCGTGATCAATGGCGCGGTCGATTTCAAGGCGCCGGCGTTCACCGCGCACCAACCCGTGTTGCTGCAGATCGCGGACACTTCGCTATCCTGCTATCACTCCAATAACGATCCGGCTATCACTCCAATAACGATCCGGCAACACTCATCGATCTAAAGTCTTCTCACATCCGATCCACCAATACGGTCCTATACACTGCGCGAATTACCGGGCGTTGAGTGAGAGAGTTTCGCGGTTTTTTCCGGGCGTATTCGTTGAGAAAGACGCGGCCTTTCCACTGTTTGTTTACGAACCCAATCCTTGAGGGGCAACTCCGGGGGCAACCACTATGCCAAGAATTCGGATATCATAGTGCTATCAAGGAGTTCCGGGGATTTTTGATTAGTCCCCGGCGCGACAGGTCGCCAACGGATATATAGACCAACGGGTATATAGAAATAATGACCTACATCGAGGTCCCGAACAGCTCGCTGCGTCGCAGGCCGGCCGGGGGCGGCATGACGATATTCATTGCGCTGTTGTGCGTGAGCTTGCTCGGCGTCGCACTTTGGACTTGGCTCACGCTGTCCTGGTCCTACTCCGATGGTGAGCGCGCCGGCGTGCTGCAGAAATTCTCACGAAAAGGCTGGCTTTGCAAAACGCAAGAAGGCGAGCTCGCAATGTATATCGTGTCTGGAATCGCGCCGCAGATTTGGAATTTCACGGTGCGCGACGATGCCATCGCTTTGGCACTCGATAAGGCGGTCGGGCATAGAGTGCAGCTGCATTACACCGAGCATCCCGGCGTGCCCAGCTCGTGCTTTGGAGATACGCGCTACTTCGTCGATCGGGTCACGATCGAGGACAATGCGCCGCCCGCAGCCGGCGCGAATCGCTAGGCGAATTGCCGCAGCGAACTCTGCAGCTGCTCGGTAATGCTGACCGCAGTGCGCAGCGCAAGCAGACCGTCCTCGCCGCTGACCGGCGGCGCTAGACCACCGATCGCAGCCGTCAGGAACGCTTCGATCTCCGTGCGCAGCGCGTCGCCTTGCTCGTAGCTCGTCTCTTCGATGGCCACCTGCGGCATGCCGTCGGCACCGACGCCGGCGCCTTTGCGTATCACCGTCAGCACCTTGTTGTGCAGATCCACCGATAAGTAGGCATCGTCCTGGAACAAGCGCAGCTTGCGCTCGGTCTTCAGGCTGACGCGGCTTGCGGTTGCGTTGGCGACGCAGCCGTTGGCGAAACGCAGACGTGCGTTGGCGATGTCAATTTCCTTGGAAAACACACTGGCGCCGATCGCATCGACCGCCACTACCGGCGAGCGCACGATGCTCAGGATCAAATCGATGTCGTGAATCATGAGATCTAGCACGACGTCCACTTCCGTGCCGCGCTGTTTGAACGGCGCAAGGCGCGCCGACTCGATGAATCGCGGAACGGTCAAAATCGGTTGTACCGCCTGGACCGCCGCGTTGAATCGCTCCAGATGTCCGACCTGCAGGATGCGCCCGGCGTGCTTAGCCGCCGCGATGAGGTCCACGCCCTCCTCGACCGTCACCGTCATCGGCTTCTCCACGAGGACGTGCGCGCCGGCCTCGAGAAATGCCTTGGCGATGACGTGGTGTGTGGGCGTCGGCGTCACGACGCTCACCGCTTCTACACGGCCCAGCAGTTCGCGATAATCGGCGTAGGCCGCAACGCCCAATTCCGCGGCGACTGCGCCCGAAGCGGCACGGTCCGGATCGGCAATGCCGATGAGTTCGGAGTTCGGAAGCGTCGCGTATTTCTGTGCGTGGAACCGTCCCAAATAACCGCAGCCGATCACCGCCGTCCGCATCAACGCGACCCGTCGCGACGCCATTTGCTGCGCGCACGATACTGCTGGCGCAATTGCGCAATCGCGCCCCCGACTATCGCTAGTATCGCGCCGACGAAACAGCCGAATCCCCGCCACACGGTCCAAAGCCCCTCGGACAGCGACCAGATCGTGGAGCCCAACAGGAGTATCGCCCCGCTGACGATCATCACCCAAGGTTTGGCGGTATATAGCGACTGCGGCGTCCAGATCTTCATGCGCCGATTCTACAGCGCCCGGGCGGCTCGTGACGGGTTTCGTTTACAATGTCCCGGCATGAGGCTTCCAGGGCATCGATCAAGGGTGGTGGCGCGGTGAGCAGGCTCTCCAAGCAACTCGCCATCGCAGGCACGGCGTTGATCGTCGGCGCAGCGCTGTTGCCGGTACTGATCTATTTCGCGGGGGTCTCGCTGCTCGGACCTTATGAGGGTGCGAGCCTGCCGCATACCTATCATTCGATTTTCGAGGGCTTGAGTCGCGGCTCCATCGCCTCCTGGACGATAATTTTGGGCCCATACTTGCTGTTCCTGCTGTTTCGGGCGCTGGGCGCCTGGTGGCGCGCCGGCAGCTGAGACCTGCGTCACTTTCCGATTAAAGTTTTCCCCTAATCGGACGCTATGTCTCGGCATGGGCGCCGACTTAGACACGCAGTTGCGTTTATCCGTGAATTTTCCCTCTCCCCCGGGGGTCGCCAGCCACATCATCGAGATTGCGCAAGACCCCGAGATCGAGATGGGGAAAGTCGCCAAAGCGGTCAGCCTCGATTCCGCGCTGACCACGAAAATTTTGAGAATCGCAAATTCGCCGCTCTATGCACAACGCCGCAAGAGCGAGAACCTGCGTCAAGCGCTGGTGGTGCTTGGGCTCAATGCGACGCTGACCCTCGCCCTCAGCTTCTCGCTGGTCAAATCGCTGCGCAGCGGCAAAGCCAACGGGCTCGACTATCCCTTGTATTGGCGGCGAGCGCTGCTCGCCGGTACCGCGGCACGCGCGTTTGCCGACGCGCTGCGGCAAACGCACGCCGAGGATTTTTTCCTGGCCGGCCTGCTGCAGGACGTCGGCATGCTGGCGCTCGATCGGGCGCTGCCCGATCTATATCGAAATACCGAGGAATTGCAGCGCAATCATCGTGCCATCAGCGACCACGAAAGAGGCCGCCTGCAGTGCGACCACGCCGACATAGGGGCGCGCTCGATGCGCGCTTGGAATCTGCCCGAGCGACTGTGCCGCGCGATCGGCAATAGCCACAAGATCGACCTCGTGATGAGCACAGATCCCGGCGAGATCATGGATCGCTGCGTTGCATTGTCCGGATCCGTCGCCGACCTGTTCTTGGCGAAGCCGGACAAGCGCCAATTCGCGGAGGCCGCGCTCGCGATCGAACGCAGCATCGGTCTCGACAAAACCGCATTCGGCCAGATCCTCGGTACGATCAGCGCGATCATTCCCGAGACCGAGGCCATCTTCGATGCGACTCTGCTCAGCAAGCACGAGGCCGATCTGATGCTCGATCAGGCCCGCGAAGTTCTAATGATCCGCAGTCTCCAAGCCCTGCGCGACATCAACACGCTCAAAGTGGTCGCCGAGAGATCGTACTCGCGCGCCATGGATCTCGAAGAGGAAACCCGTCGCGACGCGTTGACCGGGGTCTACAACCGCGCTTATCTCGATCAATATCTCGCACGCGAGTTCGACAACTCCATCCGCCAGCACTGGCCGCTCAGCATCGCGTTCGCGGATCTGGACAATTTCAAGGGCATCAACGACAACTTCGGCCATCAAGCCGGCGATCGCATTCTACAGACGACTGCGAGAATCCTGCGCGACAACACGCGTGAAACGGACCTGATCGCGCGCTACGGCGGCGAGGAATTCGTGGTCGTGCTGCCGGCGACGGACGCCGATACGGCCCACAGCATTTGCGAGCGCATCGTTACCGCGTTTCAAGATACGACGCACGAGATCGGAGCATCGCATGCGAAGGTCACGATCTCGATCGGATGCGCAACGCATACTCCATCGAACCAATTTGCCGATGCCGCCGAGTTGATCAAAGCGGCGGATCAAGCCCTGTACACGGCGAAGATGCGCGGCCGAAACCAAACCGTGCCGTTCGATCGGGATCTTCCGAAAGAGCTCGCCCGCTTCGTCTGACTCTCCGGCGCCCCTCCGGCCAAAGCGCAACGGCGGCTGGATCCGCTTCAGTCGCGCCAATGTCGCGCGAGATTCGCTTATGTCAGCGGCCACTCGCTTATGTCGAACGCACATCGAACTTATGTCAGATCTCATGTGCGCCAGTTCACATTTCCACAATTTTGATTCCGCGCGCCTGTCGCAATTTGGGAACATGGACGCAAGGAGGTAAAGCCGAATGATTCGCAGTGACAAGAACAAGACTCGGCACACGCCCGATGGCGCTGCTCGCGCCACGATTCTGACCGATGCGCAGCGGATCGCGGCTGCCGTCGCGCGCGACGACGCGCGCGTGGCGGCAGCAGCGGCGAAAAAGGCCTTGGCCGCGGAAGATCCCAAGGCCGCACAGATTCCGAAGGCCAAGGAAGATCCCAAGGCCGCACAGATTCCGAAGACCGCGGAAGATCCCAAAGCCGCGCGATACAATGGCTTCGACCCCTATAACTCCGGCAGCTTCGATCGCAAGCAGGCCTGGTCCAAGGTCGGCAAGCGTTAGTCGCTTGAGCTATCGCGGCTGCGTTCTCGAGCTGCGCGAAACTCGCTCGTCGTAAACCAGTTCGGGAAGCGCCGCGTCTGCGCGAGGCGCATGCCGACGCGGTAGTAGAGCGTCAAATCCTCGACCATGCCGCGAACGTCCCATTCTTCGGCGTATCGGTCACCCGTTTGGTGGTAGCGATGCGCATAGTAATCGTCGATCTGCGCTTGGCCAAAAGCCGGACCGCGCGCCGAATCGTCGGCCCCGGCCATCACGTACAGCGAGGGAACTCCGGCCTTGGCGAAGCTGAAATTGTCCGATCGAAAATACCCCCCCGCCTCCGGATGAGGGTCGGCGTGCAGCTCGCGGCCCTGTAGAGCGGCTGCATCGCGCACGTACGCTTCCAATTCCGACTGGCCGAAGCCGATCACGGTGACGTCGCGCGTCGGTCCGCCGACCTGCAGCGTGTCCATGTTGATGTCCGCAACCGTGTCGCTCAGCGGAAAGATCGGGTTCTCGACGTAAAATGCCGAGCCCAAGAGCCCGGATTCCTCGCCCGTGAGCGCGAGGAAAACGATGGTTCGGTCCGGCGGCGGCAAAGTGCGCTTGAACGACAGCGCCAACGCGAGCAATCCGGCAACGCCCGTGGCGTTGTCGACGGCACCGGGATAGATGTCGCCCGATTGCGGCCCGGCACGGCCCAAATGATCCCAATGTGCCGTGTAGACAATATATTCGTGGCTGTGTTTGCGGCCCGGCAACGTCCCAATGACGTTCGCAGAATTGAAGCGACGAATCGTATTGTGAACCTCGGCGTCGACGGAAAGACCGAGCGGCACGGGCTTGAACCCGGGTCGGCCGGCAGCGGCCGCGAGGCTCGCGAAATCCAGCCCCGCCTGCGCGAAAATTCCGCGCGACGCGGCGCCGCTCAGCCACCCCTCGATCGCCGCCCTGCCCGCATTTGCGTCCGCCGCAGCGAGTTCGAGTTGCGGCCCGGTCCAGCTCTTGAGGACGACGTCCCAGTCGAAGCTCGTGGCGCCGGCGTCGTGAATCAACAAGACCCCGCTCGCCCCGTGCCGGGCAGCCTCTTCCAACTTATAGGTCCAGCGACCGTAGTATGTCATCGCGCGGCCCTTGAAGATCTTGGCATTGCCGGCCGTGGACCCCGGATCGCCCACCATGACGACAACGGTCTTACCGCGCACGTCGATATCGGCATAGTCGTTCCAGGTGTATTCCGGCGCCACGATGCCGTAACCCACGAACACGAGGTCGCTGTGGGTGATTTGCGCTTGCGCCGCGATGCGCTTGGTCCAGATCACCATGTCCTTTTTGTAAGCGAGCGAGCGGGTGCCATTTTGGCCGGAGACCGACAACGACGCGTCGGGCCCGGAGAGTAGTTCGACCATGGGCACTTGCTGCAGGAAGCTGTCGCCGTTGCCCGGCTTCAAGCCCAATTTTCTATACTGCGCGACCAGAAAGGCGACGGTCTTATCCTCGCCCGCGGTCCCGGGTTGACGTCCTTCGAACTCATCGGAGGCCAATACGCGGACATCCGCCCTAAACAGGTCCTCGTCGATATCGGTCGACGGCGGCGGCGCGCGCTTGCCGCCCGCACAAGCCGCAATTAGGCTCATGAGCAGCAGTCCCGCGCACAGCGGTCCGGGCGTCGTACGCAAGCTTCTCGTCATGGATGAGTCTCCCAAGATTCACGTGCCGCGCGGCCAATACCATGCGAAAATACCCACCTTCGCCGGCGCAGGTCCTCCATTGAGCCCAATCGCGCCGCGAGCACGAGCAGATCCCCTCGAGGAAACTTACCCGAAGGTCCGCGGTCAACCTCAGGTGGATACACCCTAATTGACGGCGAGCGGAGTCGGAATCCGGCGACAGACCAGCCGCTGGACGCGGGTGTATATGCCTCAGTATGCCAAATACGCTCAAAAACCGTGAACGGACGCATAAACCCGAGCTCATATACACTTGAGACTTAGGCTGGGTATCTCTAGCCTAGACGCCGGCATGATCAGTTTACAGGAGAACGGGTAAGGTGATGACTAAATGGCCTTTGGCCGGACGCTCGCGATGGATGACCGGAATTGGCGTCTGCCTGAGCGCCGTTGGACTCGCAGCCCTGCTCGGCGCCGCGATGACCGCGCCGACGGCGGCACCGGCCTCCGGTCAGCTGGCACCCACGGAGCAACAGGACTACGTCGCGCGCCGCGTGGCCGACATCGTCGCCCGCGAACACTACCGCCGTGCCCCGCTCGACGACCGCCTTTCGAGCCTGATTCTGGACCGCTATCTCGATGCGATCGACGGCGGCAGAAGTTACTTCTATGCGAGCGACATCGCGGAATTCGAGCGCTATCGCTACGAACTCGACGACGCAATCAAAGCCGGCGACATGGAACCGGCATTCGTGATATTTCGGCGCTACCAGCAGCGCAGCCGCGAGCGCATGGCCTATGCCGTTGAGCTGCTCGCAAAGAAGCCCGATTTCGATATAGACGAATCGTTCAATTTCGATCGCGAAAAAGAGCCTTGGCCGGCGAACAGCGCCGAGATGAACGAACTTTGGCGCAAGCGAGTCAAGAACGACGCGCTGTCGCTCGTGATCGCCGGCAAGCAATGGCCCGAGGTCGTCGACGTTCTGCGCAAGCGCTACGAGCACGTCGCGAAACGATTGGACCAGAGCAAACCCGAGGATGTTTTCGAAGCGTTCATGAACGCGTACGTGCTGTCGCTCGACCCCCATTCGAATTATTTCTCGCCGCGAAATTCCGAGGAATACAACATCCAGATGAGCCTCAGCTACGAAGGCATCGGCGCATCGCTGCAGCTCACGGATGACTACGTGACGGTCATCGACGTGATCGCCGGCGGCCCGGCGGCGGTCAGCGGCAAACTTGCGGCCAACGACCGCATCACCGCGGTGGGCGAGGGAAAATCCGGCGAACTCACCGACGTCATCGGCTGGCGCCTCGACGACGTCGTGCAAAAGATACGCGGCCCCGGCGGAACGCTGGTGCGTCTGCAGGTGTTGCCGGCCGGGGCGGCGCCGGGATCGGCGCAGAAGATCATCGAATTCACGCGTAACCGGATATCCCTGGAGGCGCAGGCTTCGCATAAAGCACTGCGTGTGATGGAACGAAACGGCCACGACGTCAAAGTCGGCATCATCACCGTTCCCAGTTTTTATCAGGACTATGACGCCAGCCGCGCCGGGGCAAAGGATTTCCGCAGCACGACGCGCGACGTACAGCGCCTGATCGACGAGCTGCGCAAGGAAGGCGCGGAGGTGCTGATCATGGATCTGCGCGCGAACGGAGGCGGCTACCTGCCCGAGGCCGAGTCGCTGACCGGCTTGTTCATCGATCGCGGCCCAGTGGTGCAGCTGCGCGACACGACCGGGCGCATCGAAGTCGACGATGATCCGGACCCCGCAATTTTTTATACCGGACCGCTGATCGTGCTCGTGGATCGATTCAGCGCGTCGGCATCCGAAATCTTCGCCGGCGCCATTCAGGATTACGGACGCGGCCTCATCATCGGCCAACAGACCTACGGCAAGGGCACCGTGCAAAATGCACACCCGCTGAATTACACCATTTTCGGGCGTAAGCCCGAGCTCGGGCAGCTCAACGTCACGATCGGTAAGTACTACCGCATCACCGGAGAGAGCACCCAGGATCGCGGCGTTACCCCGGATATCGTGCTGCCGTCGCTGATCGACGCCAATGAGGTCGGCGAGAGCACGCGCGACCGCGCCTTGCCTTGGGACCACATCAATCCCGCGGACTTCAAGACCGAAGGTGATCTAAAGCCGAGCGCGGCGGCCTTGCAGAAGCTGCACGACGAGCGCACCAAAGACAGTCCGGACTTCGTCTACCTCCGCGAAGACATCGCCGCGCTCGACGCCATTCGCAGTCAAAAGACCCTGTCGCTGTCGATCAAGGTTCGCGAAGCGGAGCGCGAGCGCCAGGATGCGCAACGCCTAGCACGCGAGAACGCCTGGCGAGCCGCGCATGGCACGCAGCCGCTGAAGTCCTTGGAGGAACTCAAGGATGATGCGGCCAGCGGCATTCTGCTCGACGAGACGTCGCAGATAGCGGCCGACTTTGCCGTGATCTCGGAGCACCATACGCAGCTGCCGACCCAAGCGAAGCGGGCCGACGCTCATTGAGCGGCGGCGCGGCGGTTTGTCATCAACGCAGCAGCAGCGTGTATAAGTCCCAGTAATCCTCCGCGAGGACGTTCCAGGGCGACGCTGTGGCGTTTCTGACGCCCCTACCGGTGCCCGCCGCGCCGGCGGGCGCCAGGGAGTCGGCCGTAGGCACTGTATCGGCGGCATTGCGGTACTCGCATGACTGCCTCAACCGATCCAATTTGACCTTGACCGAACCGTTGATCTGCTTCTGGCCCGAAACCGCGGCAAGCGCCTTCTGAACACGCTGCATGTAATTTTCACAATCGGCGCGGCTTCCGAAGTTCATTTCCTGAACGCGGCGCGCCATGGCTTCCTTGGCGCGCGCCGTGAGTCCGAACGCATCGACATGCTCACAGATGAGCTCGGCGTAGCCGATGATCGCCAAATTAATGTTGCGCCGAGCGCCGAGCGATATGCCCGGAAACGGCGGCAGCGCCTCGCCCTCGATCGACGCGCGTTCGGATTGAGATTGAACCACGATCGCCTCGGCCGCCATGCCTTCGTTGCGCAGCCCTTCCAACGTCTTCTGCAGCCGCCGCCGCTTGAAGTAATGCCAAAACGCGGTTAGCCGATTGAGTTCCCCCAACGCCGCCGTCAAGCGTCCCCGCTTCTCGTCGGCGTCGGCAACTGCGGCGCCGAGACGATCATCCGCTTGCGTCAGCCGCGCGTTGCGCTGCGCCTCGCATTCTTCCTTGTGTCTCGTCGTCTCACGCGTCTCTTGCTGACGAGTGAGGTCCGTCGCGAACGCCGAGAGCTGCTGATGGCATATTTTCCATAGAGCGCGCAGCTGGAAAAAGACCAGGGCGCTATATCCCGTGGACGGGTCGGCCAGTAACTCGCCGAGGGCATCGAGCTGCTCCTGCACGCGAATCGTCGCGCCCTCTTGCTGTTTCAGGCGATCACGCAGCAAATGGAATTCGTCTTGAAGATCCGCATGGGCCTTCTTGAGGCCGGCACGATTTTGAAAGAGCTGCATGAGCCGCTCTTCTTCCGCACTCGCGGCGCTCCCGTCGGAGCCCGATCTCAAAAAACTAAGCTTGTCGATCAATGTCCCGCCCCGGATTCCAAGGGAGCGCGAAGGACACTCCGAGCCGTTGATCCTCGGCTAGAAGCGATGTCCTCGCTCCGCGCAGTATTCCAACCACTTGTTTAACATCATGTTCCGCGCCCAGCGCTGATCCAGTTCACGCTTGAGTCCCGACTGCAGCCGCGCCAGGTGCGGATGCCGTTGAAACCCGCGAAAACTGCGAACTTCCGCAAGTCTCGCGTCGTGGTAAACACAGACTTCCAAATCGGGGTCGCGGACAGTGCCGCCCTCGAGATCGAATTGATAGGTGAGCCGGAACACGCTCGTATAGCGGCTAAGATCCAGCGGTATGAGATGCAGGTCGCAATCCGCTTCCACCCGGGAGACCGCGCTCTTGACGTTGCTTCGCAAATCCGCGACCAACCAGCCCAGGCGCACGAAATTGCTTTCGTAAAGCGTCATCAGGCTCACGAAACTGCCGGCCGTGGCACGCCACGAGGTAACACACAACTGATCGGCTATCATGAGCCGACTATACCATGCAGCCTAAATTTTTCAGGGACGCAACCGACGCTCGACTCCGGTCCGATCCAATATTCTGCTGGACATCTCCTCGATCGAACATTCGGTCGCGTCGATGAGCGGGATCCCATGTCGCTCAAACAACGACTCGGCGGCCCGCACCTCGAATGCCACCTGCGGCGCCGAAGCGTAGCGGCTGTCGGGGCGCCTTTCGTTGCGAATTTGTTGCAATCGATCCGGTGAAATCGTCAAACCGAATAATTTTTGCCGATATGGCTCGAGCGCCTTCGGCAGCTTGCGGGATTCGAGGTCCTCCTCGGTCAACGGATAATTGGCCGCGAATACGCCGTACTGCATCGCCATATAGAGGCAGGTAGGGGTCTTTCCGGATCGAGACACGCCGACGAGGATGACGTCGGCGCGCCCGTAATCGCGCACCACGGAGCCGTCGTCGTTCGCCAGCGCGAAATTCGTCGCGTCGATGCGTGTCGCATAGGCATGCGTATCGGCCATGCGATGCGTACGTCCCATGGCATGATGCGATCGCGTTTTGAGCTCCTGTTCCAGCGGCGTGAGAAACGGATCGAAGAAGTCGAGAAAAAATCCCTTGCTACCGCGCACGACATTGCGTACGTCTTCCTGCACGAGCGTGCTGAAGATGATCGGCGGCACGCCCTCTTGTTCACCGGTCAGATCGATCTTGCGCACCGCTTCAATCGCCTTGTCAACTGTTGAGATAAATGGCACAGTCACCTGACGGAACTCGATGCCGTCGAACTGTGTCATGAGGCTGTGCCCCATCGTTTCTGCAGTAACACCCGTCTGGTCGGAAACAAAAAACACGGTTCGCTTAATCACGTTTTCCTCGTCCTATGGCGCGGCGCCCGATCCGACGCACGATCGCTGAAGTCTTTCACTTAACGCCCATTCGAACAAGAAGTCCCGCATGAAGCCGTACATCATCCCATTCGAACAATTGAGAAACACCGACGTGGAGCTCGTCGGCGGCAAGAATGCGTCGCTCGGCGAGATGATATCGGGCCTCACCGCCCTCGGGGTGACGGTGCCGGGCGGTTTCGCCACGACCGCTGACGCCTTTCGCGATTTTCTCGCGCAGGCGGGTTTGGACGAACGCATCCACGGGGTGCTCGCCGCACTCGATGTCGACGACATTGGAGCACTCGCGGCCGTGGGCGCGCAAATTCGCGCCTGGATACTCGCGACGCCGTTCCCTGTCAGGCTGCGTCAGGAATTGCTCGAGGCGTGGCACAGGATGGGGCAAGGCTCGCAGTTCGCCGTTGCGGTGCGCTCGTCGGCGACCGCCGAGGACCTGCCCGAAGCCTCCTTCGCCGGCCAACAGGAAACGTTCTTGAACGTGCGCGGCGAGGATCATCTGCTGAGTTGCGTTCACGAAGTCTATGCCTCGCTGTTCAACGATCGGGCGATTGCCTACCGTGTGCACAATCATTTCGATCATGCCGCCGTCGCGCTGTCCGTCGGGGTTCAGCACATGGTGCGCAGCGATCTCGGCAGCTCCGGCGTCATGTTCACACTCGATACCGATTCGGGCTTTCGGGATGTCGTCTTCATTACTGCTGCCTACGGTCTCGGCGAAACGGTCGTTCAGGGCGCGGTCAACCCGGACGAGTTCTATGTCTATAAGCCCGCCTTGCGCGCGGGCCGGCCGGCGGTGCTCCGGCGCAACCTGGGCGGCAAAGCGATCAAGATGATCTACGGTGAGCCGGGCACCGGCGCGCGCGTACGCACGGTCGACGTGTCCCCGAAGGATCGCCGGCGATTCTCGCTCGACCCCGAGGACATCATGAGTCTCGCCAAGCAAGCGCTGATCATCGAGGAGCATTACGGCGCACCGATGGACATCGAGTGGGGTAAGGACGGCGACAGCGGCAAGATCTACATTTTACAGGCGCGTCCGGAGACGGTGCAAAGCCGCGCCGGTCGCGTGATTCAGCGCTACACGCTGAAGGGGCGCTCCAAGCTCTTGATCAGCGGGCGCAGCATCGGACAGCGAATCGGCGCGGGTCATGCGCGCGTCATCACCGACGTCAAAGATATGGCCCGAGTCCGTGCAGGCGACGTGCTCGTCGCGGACATGACCGATCCGGATTGGGAGCCGATCATGAAGCGCGCCGCGGCGATCGTCACCAATCGGGGCGGCCGGACTTGTCACGCCGCAATCATCGCGCGCGAACTCGGCATTCCCGCGGTGGTCGGATGCGGCAGCGCAACCAGCGTAATTCGCGAGGATCAAGCCGTAACGGTATCGTGCGCCGAGGGCGACACGGGCAACGTCTACGACGGCATGCTGGAGTTCGAAGAGCGCACGATCGAAATGGACTCTCTGCCGGAGATTCCGGTCGACATCATGATGAACGTAGGCAACCCGGACCGGGCTTTCGATTTCGCCGGCATCCCGAACAAGGGGGTCGGGCTCGCGCGCCTGGAGTTCATCATCAACCGCATGATCGGCGTGCATCCGCGCGCGCTGCTCGAATACGAGAGCCAGAGCGCCGAGCTCAAGGACGCAATCAACAAGCAAATCGCCGGTTATGACGACCCGGTCGGTTTCTATGTGGAAAAGCTCGTCGAGGGCATCTCGCAAATCGCCGCCGCATTCGCGCCGGAACCCGTGATCGTGCGGCTCTCCGACTTCAAGTCCAACGAGTACGCAAATTTGATCGGCGGCAAGCGCTACGAACCCCACGAGGAAAATCCCATGCTGGGATTTCGCGGCGCTTCGCGCTACATCGATGCCGCGTTCCGCCCCTGCTTCGAGCTGGAATGCCGTGCTCTGAAGCGCGTGCGCGACGAAATGGGCCTCACCAACGTTCAGGTCATGGTGCCGTTCGTACGCAGCCTGGCAGAGGCCGCAGCGGTCACGCGGCTGCTCGCCGAGAACGGACTCCGGCGCGGCGAGAACGGCCTGAAGCACATCATGATGTGCGAATTGCCGACCAACGCGGTGCTCGCGGATCGCTATCTCGAATACTTCGACGGCATGTCGATCGGATCGAACGACATGACGCAGTTGGCGCTGGGATTGGATCGCGACTCCGCGGTCGTCGCCAAGCTCTTCGACGAGCGCGACGACGCCGTCAAGGCGTTGATGTCGATGGCGATCAAGGCGTGCAAGGCCCGCGGCAAGTACGTCGGAATCTGCGGCCAGGGCCCCTCGGACCACCCTGAACTCGCGCTTTGGCTCGTCGATCAAGGCATCGATAGCCTCTCCTTGAACCCCGATACGGTCGTCGAGACTTGGATGTTCCTAGCGCGGGAACGGCTGTAGCAGCCGCTCCCGGTAAAACTCGAGTTCGCGTATCGATTCGCGCACGTCGTCGAGCGCCAGATGCGTCGCGCTTTTTTGGAAAGCCTGGGCGACCTGCGGCGCCCAGCGCTGCGCCAACTCCTTGAGAGTGCTGACGTCGAGATTCCGATAGTGAAAGAACTTCTCCAGGGCGGGCATTAGGCGCGCGAGAAAGCGCCGATCCTGGCAAATGCTGTTGCCGCACATCGGCGAACGTCCGGGCTCGACCCAGACACGCAAAAACTCGAGCGTCGCGCGCTCGGCGTGCGCGGCATCGAGGAGGCTCGTGCGCACGCGCGCAGTCAGGCCGGAGCTGCCGTGCTGCTTTTGGTTCCAATCGTCCATCGCCCCGAGCACGGCATCGCTTTGATGGATGGCAATTACCGGGCCTTCGGCGAGCACATTAAGGTGTTTGTCGGTTACGATCGTCGCGATTTCGATGATGAAGTCGGATTCCGGCTTCAGACCGGTCATTTCCAGGTCGATCCAAATCAGATTATCGGCGGATTTCACGGTGTCATTGCGCCAAGGCATTTCCATATGAATGAAGCATCCATGTTAGCAGAGCTTGCAAGTCCGCAGGCATGAGCGGCACCGAGGGCAACGGGGTTGTGCTCGCGAGCTACGGCCGTGGCGCGCTCGTGCAGACCGGCAACGGGGCCCTGCATTGCGGGCTCATGGGCCGCAAGCTGCGACTCGTGTGCGGCGATCGGGTTCACTGGCGGCATCTGCCGACCGCGGACGCGCCTTCGGTGGAATCCGTGGAGGCGCGCCGCAACGTCATCGAGCGCATCGATGCACGGGGCCGCGCGGAGCCCGTCGCGGCCAATATTGACCGGCTCGCGATCGTGATCGCGCCTGAGCCGGTACCCGATTGGTTCCTCGTCGACCGCTATTGGGCCGGTGCATGCCTCTTGGATATCGCGACGATATTGATCGTCAATAAGCAGGATTTGGGGCTGGATTCGATCGAGCCGCAACTCGCGATCTATCGCGAGTTGCAATTGCCCTGCTACATGGTGTCCTGCCGTTCCGGTCCCGGCATTGATGAGTTGCGCCGCATCCTCGAGGGCACCGTTACTTTGTTCGTGGGCCAATCGGGAGTCGGTAAATCCTCGATCGTCAATGCCCTCGCACCGGAGGCGGCGGCACAAACCGCGGCGCTGACCCGCGATGCGGAAGGACGGCACACCACGACGACCGCGCGCTGGTACGCGTTAGGCGCGGATGCGGCAATCATCGATGCGCCGGGCGTGCGTGATTTCGCGCCGCCGGCGCACATCGTGCGCGCGGCCGAACGCGGCTTCGTCGAAATTCATGCGGCGAGCGTGCGCTGCCGATTCAACGATTGTCGCCACTTCGACGAACCGGGCTGCAGCGTGCGGGCCGAAGTAGCCGCACAGCGCATCGCGGCGCGGCGCTATGAAAGCTACCGCCGTCTCGCGCGGCTCTATGAGGACTTGGCGCGCTAAGATACCGTCGTTCGGCCTGCCAAGGCGTGCGCGAGCGTGCCGCCGTCGACGTATTCCAACTCCCCGCCCACCGGCACCCCGTGGGCGATCCGGGAAGCCTTGATGCCGCGGCGCAACGCAAGTTCACCGAGATAATGGGCGGTTGCCTCGCCCTCGACGGTCGGATTGGTCGCGAGTATGACCTCAGCCACCTCGCCGCCATCGAGCAGCAGTTCGAATTCATCGAGCCCGAGTTCGGCCGGACCCACGCCGTCGAGCGGCGACAAATGTCCCATGAGCACGAAGTAGCGTCCACGAAAGCCGCCCGATTGCTCGATCGCGACCACATCGGCGGGCGACTCCACGACGCATAACTGCGTGACGTTGCGTTGCGGCGACGCGCAAATTGCGCACAGCTCGCTCTCCGTCAACATCCGGCAGCGTTTGCAATGCCCGACGTTGGCGAGCGCCTCGGCGAGCGACTGGCTCAAAACCTTACCGCCATGACGATCGCGCTCCAATAAGTAAAACGCCATGCGTTGCGCCGATTTCGGACCGACGCCCGGCAAACAGCGAAATGAGTCGATCAGACGAGCGAGTGTCGGGGTGTATTTCATCGGGGGTCCGTGCGGCGCATCAGAACGGCAACTTCATGCCCGGTGGTAAATTGAGTCCGGACATGAGTCCCGAGTATTTCTCCTGGGTGCGCGCCGCGATCTTTCGGACCGCATCGTTGATCGCGGACACGACCAGATCCTCGAGCATGTCCTTGTCTTCGCCGAGCAGCTTGGGCTCGATCGTCACACTTTTGGCTTCGTAGCGGCCGTTGAGCACGAGCTTGACCATGCCTGCGCCCGACTCGCCGACGACTTCGAGATCCGCAAGTTCGGCCTGCGCCTTTTGCATGTTCTCTTGCATTTGCTGTGCCTGGCGCATCAGGTTGCCGATTCCACCCTTCATCATGGACTGCCTCTCCTAGTTTCCCGGTTTGACCGAAGCGACGTCGATCTCGGCCCCGAAGCGCTCGCGCAGCCCCTTGACTGCCGCATCGTCCTCGAACGCCGTCGCTGCAATACTCGTCCTATCCTGTTCCGCGATCGCCCGCTGCCGCGCCGGGGTCGCAAGTCCCGATCCCGCGGTCTCGATGCTCAATCGAATATCCTTGCTGAGATATTTCTCGAGCGCCAGAAGAAGTTTTTCCTCGATTTGTTTGGTGCGCCGGTCCGCGGCGGCGGCATCCAAACGCAAGCTCAACAATCCGCCATCGAACGATGCCGGGACGCAGTTGAGCGCCAATTGGCGCACCATGCCAGTCAATTGCGCGGCATCCACGACGCTGTGCCAATTGCTCGCATCAATCGTGGTCGGCGGCGCGAGCGCGGGCGTAATCACGGGCGCCGGTGGGGTCGCGGGCGCGGCCGCAGTCATGGACGTGCGTGCGTTCGCAGGCGCCGCCGTCGACACGGCGGCAATGCGTGTGGAATCGGTTTCGGGGCGAAATGCGAGCATGCGCAGCAGCGTCATTTCGAAGCCCAGACGCGGCTCGGGCGCCATCGCGAGGTCGCGGCGCCCTCCCAATGCAATTTGATAATAGAGCTGTACATCTTCGGGTGCGAGCGCCCGCGCGAGCCGTGCAAGCTCATCGGCGTCGTACTCCTCGTCCTCGCTCGCGGCCTCCGGGACGATCTGAACGATCGCCAGACGCTGTAACAGTGCCGCGACCTCGATGAGTGCCCGGTCAAAATCCGGCGCATCGCGGTCCAGCTCTTTCACCTCGGCGAGCAGGCCCGCGCCGTCCGCTCGCGCCAAGGCGTCGATGATGCGAGCGACGTGACCACGATCGATCGTGCCGAGCATCGAGCGCGCATTCGACTCGCTCAAGCTGCCGCCGCCGAAGGCAATCAGTTGATCGAGCAGGCTCAAGGCATCGCGCATGCTGCCATCCGCGGCGCGCGACAGCAGCGCGAGCGCCGCCGGTTCGTACGCGAGATTCTCCGCGCCGGCGATGAATTTCAGGCGTTCGCCGATCAGGCTCGCCGACAAGCGCTTGAGACTGAATTGCAGGCAGCGTGACAGCACCGTCACCGGCAACTTCTGCGGGTCGGTCGTCGCGAGCAGAAACTTGACGTGCGGCGGCGGCTCCTCGAGCGTCTTCAACAGCGCGTTGAACGAGGAATTGGACAGCATGTGCACTTCGTCGATGAGGTACACCTTGTATCGGCCTCGCGTCGGCGCGTATTGGACGTTATCCAACAGCTCGCGCGTGTCGTCGACTTTGGTGCGCGACGCCGCGTCGACCTCGATGAGGTCGACAAATCGGCCTTCGTCGATTTCCCGGCAAGCCGCGCAAATCCCGCAGGGATTCGCGCTGACGCCGGTCTCGCAGTTCAGCGATTTTGCAAGAATGCGCGCAACGGTCGTCTTGCCGACACCACGAGTCCCGGTGAACAGGAAGGCATGGTGGACCTTTCCGCTGTCGAGCGCATGCCCGAGCGCTTTGAGGACATGCTCCTGCCCCACCATTTCCGCAAATTTCTTTGGGCGCCATTTGCGCGCCAGAACGATATAGCTCATCGTTGCAGTTTAGCCGGGAACCCCCGACGAGGCGTAGGGATTAGGAGGCGGCCCGCGTCAGCAGGACTTCGGCGCCCGACTTAAAGTCGCTACCGCTGCTCCCTTCCGGGCCTGACGGGGTTCGTGACCAGTCGTCGCGAAGATGCAAACGCGAGCCACCATGGACTCATTGTAACCAATGGCGGAGAGGGAGGGATGGTTCGCGGCTACGCCGCTCATCCCTCGCCCCGGCTCGGGACCGCCGTCGCAATGCGACGGCGTCATCCCTCCGTTCTCACCGAATATCATCTACAACCTTCTGGCGGAGAGGGAGGGATTCGAACCCTCGAACACCTTTTGGGATGTTACTCACTTTCCAGGCGAGCGCCTTCGACCACTCGGCCACCTCTCCACTCGGGCCGCAAGGGTACCGGAGGCGCGCCGGGCGATCAAATCCAGCGGGCGGACCCTAAGGAAACGCGCGCGCCTATTTGACCTCTTCGGGCTTGACCTCGCCAGGCTTGACCTCGCCGGCCGCCGCTTCGCTGAGCGACTTGGCCGGCGGAGCCGCCTTATAGCGCGGTGGGGCGTCCAAACAAGGATCGTTGGGTCCCGGCGGCGGTCGGGACACCTCGACCGCGGGAATCACGAGCGCACTCTGCACGTTCGGAGCATCGAGTCCCGCAGGCACGCGCAGAGGCGCGACCTGCACCGCGCGCTGGTACTCCTGCGGCGCGTTGCATTTCGCGCTGAACGGGTGCGTCATCCGATGCCAGCTGCAGCCGCCGACCAGGCCCATCAACGGCAGGCAAATCAACGCTCGACCAATCCTCATGCTGCTTGATCCTTTAGTTCTATACCGGCCGATCGCATCGCACGCAGGATCGTCTCCTCATGCACGGGCGACAGCTCAACCAGCGGTAAACGCAAAGCGCTACCGATGAGTCCCATTCTGGCAACCGCCCATTTCACGGGAATGGGATTCGCCTCGACGAATAAGTCTCGATGCAAGGCTTGCAACGATGCATCGACCGCACGCGCCGCAGCCATGTCGCCCGACAGTGCCAACGCGCAAGCTTCGTGCATGCGCCGCGGCGCCACGTTCGCGGTCACGGAAATGACGCCCTTCGCTCCCAGTCCGATCATATCGAGGAAGTTCGCATCCTCGCCGGAGAGCAACGTGAAACCGGCAGGGCAGCCGGCCACAAGCTCACGCGCCCGCTGCAGCGATCCCGTCGCTTCTTTGACCGCGACGATCTGCGGGTGCCGCGCCAGGCGCGCTATCGTCGCCGGCAACAAATCGACCGAAGTGCGACCCGGCACATTATACAGAATCACGGGCACGGCGGAGGCGTCCGCGGCGGCCATGAAGTGTCGATATAGACCTTCCTGCGGCGGTTTATTGTAATAGGGCACGACCAACATGACCCCGTCGACGCCCAATCTCGACAAAAGCCGCGTCCTCGCAACCGTGTCGGCCGTGGAATTCGTGCCGCAGCCGACGAGTAATTTGAATTTATTCCGACACCGAGCGACGGCGCGGCGCGTCAACTCCTCGATCTCCTGCACACTCAATGCCGGCGACTCCCCCGTCGTCCCCGCAATGACGACCGCGTCGCTGCCCTCGCGGACGTGAAAATCGAGCAGCCGGTCCCACGCAGCCCAATCCAGGGACCCGTCAGCCGTCATCGGCGTAACGATCGCGACCATGCTTCCGGTGAACATCGAGGGACTCCGCGAGCAAATATCGCTACCTTAAGTGCCAAACAGGCACCCTGGCAAGCGCAGCATTCGTTAACTCTTCGCCACCGGCTTCAGATCCTTAGTAGAATTTGCAACGATGAAACAACACATAGTGATTTCGGCGGTCGGCGGGGACCGGGTCGGCATGGTCCATGACCTCGCCAAGGCGGTAACGGATTGCGGCGGCAGCATCAGCGAGAGCCGCATGACCTCGTTGGGCAGCGAATTCGCGATGCTGCTGCTCGTAACGGGAAACTGGCATACGCTCGCAAAGCTCGAAGGGGAGTTCAAGAAGCTCGCGGATGCCTCCGGAATGAACATTCAGCTGCGCCGCACAGAGGCTCGAGCCGCGCGCAACGACATGCTGCCCTATTCGATCGATGTCGTATGCCTCGATCAGACCGGCATCGTCGCGGGCCTCTCGGGCTTTTTTTCGCAGCGGGGCGTCGACATCGCCGAGCTGTCCACGCGTTCTTACGCCGCCGCGCACACGGGCGCACCCATGTTTTCGGTGCAGCTCATCGTGAACGTGCCGAGCCGGCTCCATATCGGCGTGCTGCGCGAGGAATTCATGGATTTCTGCGATCACCTGAACCTGGACGCCATTTTCGAACCCGTCAAGAGTTGAACAAACCCAATGAGCAAGATCGAAATCGGCCAGAAAGCACCGGTGTTCACGCTTGCAGGCACCGGCGGCGAATGGTCGCTCAAGCAAGCCTTGGGCAGCCACGTGGTGCTTTATTTTTACCCGCGCGACAACACGTCGGGCTGCACCAAGGAAGGCGAGAGCTTCAAGGCGGCCCATTCACACTTCAAGAAGAACAAAGCGCTCATTTTCGGCATCTCCGCCGACAGCCTCGCTGCGCACGAGAAATTCAAGCAAAAGTTCGGATTTCCGTTCGAGCTCTTGAGTGATCCGGACCGCGCAGTGTGCAAGCTTTACGACGTCATTCGAGAAAAGAGCATGTACGGCAGGAAATTCCTTGGAATAGAGCGCAGCACATTCCTGATCGACGCCAAAGGGGTGCTGCGCGAGGCATGGCGAAAGGTCAAGGTCGACGGCCATGCCGAAGCGGTTCTGGCGGCGGTAAAAGCGCTGTGACCGGTGCCGCGCGGCCCGCGCGTGCCGCCGCCGTCAAAACGCGCAAGTCGTCGGCCGAACGCCGAATCTTCGTATTGGACACCAACGTGCTGATGCACGATCCGACCGCCATTTTCCGCTTCGAAGAACACGATATCTACATTCCGATGACCGTGCTCGAGGAGCTCGACGCGGGCAAGAAGGGGCTTTCGGAATCGGCACGCAACGTGCGCCAGGTCAGCCGCTTCCTCGACGCGTTGATGCAAGGCGCGACCAAAAAGCAGATCGACCGGGGACTACCGCTGCCCGCCGCGGTGCCGATCAATCACGGCAAACCCCCGCCCGGTGGACGCGTGTTTTTCCAAACGCAGATGTTGGAATCCGTTCTGCCGCAGAATCTGCCCGGCCACAGCGCGGACAATGCGATCTTGGCGAACACCCTCGCGCTGCAGCGAATATTTCCCTCGGCGCGCATCACGCTGGTATCCAAGGACATCAATCTGCGGATCAAGGCGGCCATCGTCGGCGTCAAGGCCGAGGATTATTCGAGCGACAAGACGATCGAGGACGCGGATCTGCTATCGAGCGGCGTGCAGAAGCTGCCGCCTAATTTTTGGGATAGGCACGGTCAGGGCATGGAGTCTTGGCAGCAACAGAGCCGGACTTTCTACCGCGTTCGCGGACCGCTGGTGCAGGAGTGGCAAACGCACCAGTTCGTCTACGATTCGAGCGACAACGGCGTCGAAGCCATCATTCGCAAGTTGGAAGGCGACTCGGCGATATTGGAGCTAACCGTCGATTACCGCTCGGAGCGCAACAACGTATGGGGCGTCAGCGCCCGAAATCGCGAACAAAATCTCGCGCTGAACTTGCTGATGGATCCGGAGATCGACTTCGTGACGGTTCTGGGTCCGGCCGGCACGGGTAAGACCCTGTTGACGCTGGCCGCCGGGCTGTCGCAAACCTTGGACCATAACCGCTTCAGCGAAATCATCATGACGCGCGTAACGATACCCCTGGGGGAGGACATCGGCTTCTTGCCGGGAACCGAAGAGGAGAAAATGGAGCCCTGGATGGGCGCCCTCATGGACAATTTGGAGGTCTTGACGCAGAGTCAGCCCGGTGGAACGTGGGGGCGCGCCGCAACCAACGACTTGCTCCGGCATCGGATCAAGATCCGGTCCCTGAATTTCATGCGCGGTCGCACATTTTTGAACCGGTTCATCATCATCGACGAGGCGCAAAATTTGACGCCCAAACAGATGAAGGCCCTGGTGACGCGAGCGGGTCCGGGTACGAAGATGATTTGTCTCGGAAATATCGCGCAAATCGATACGCCCTACCTCACGGAGACGACCTCGGGGCTGACGTTTGTCGTGAACCGATTCCACGGCTGGACCCATTCGGGCCATATCACGCTGGTGCGCGGCGAGCGTTCGCGCCTGGCGGACTATGCGTCGGAGGTTCTTTGAGAACTTTGATCGAAAACAGCGAACTAAATGGCCCCAAACCCACTCCAATGACCGATATGGGAAGATTCATGAAATTCTCGCATTCGGCGTGGGCGTTCATCGCCGCCGTCGGATTGGGCTTGAGCATGAGCATCGCCTGGGCGGATGGCATCAGTCCGAAGGAGGACGACCTGCCGGAATTGGGCAGCCCCGCGAACGCCGCGATCAGCCTCGAGGATGAATATAGCGTCGGTCTCATGTACGTCCGCACCATGCGCGAGGCCGGCATGATGCTCGAAGACCCTGAAGTCGGCGAATACCTGCAGGATATCGGACACCGTCTGTCCAGCCGCGCCGAGGAGGGTCAGCACCAGTTTTTCTACTTCGTCGTCAAGGATCCGGTCATCAACGCGTTTGCGATTCCCGGCGGATTCGTCGCCGTCAATAGCGGCTTGCTGTTGTCGACGACCAACGAAAACGAGCTGGCCGGCGTCATGGCTCACGAAACCGCGCACGTCACGCAGCGGCACATCGCCCGCGGCGTCATCGACCAATCGCGCTCCGGCTTGGTTTCCGCCGCGGCGATGCTCGCCGCCATCCTGCTCGGCGCGACGGCCGGACGCGGCTCGCCCGGCGCGATGGAGGGTGCGGTGCTCGCCACCGAGGGCGCGGCGATCCAGCATCAGATCAACTACACGCGTAGCCAAGAATTCGAGGCCGATCGCATCGGCGTGTACACGATGGCCGCCGCCGGCTTCGATCCGCTCGGCATGCCGACATTTTTCGAGACGCTGAACCGCAATTCGCCGAGCCCCGACCGCATCCGCCAAATTGAATTCCTGATCGACCACCCGGTGACCGCGGACCGCATAGCCGAATCGCGCAATCGAGCGGAACAGATCGGGCGCATTCATCACGAAGATTCCTTGAGTTATGGATTGATGCGCGAACGCGTGCGCTCGCTGGTCGGCGATCCCCACGTGGCCATCGACTATTACAACGGCATGATCAAGAATGGCGCAGGCAACACCATGGCGGAGCGCTACGGGCGGGCCGTGGCCTACATCAATGCCAAGGAGCCCGGGCCGGCGATCAAGGAGCTGCAGGCGCTGCTGCACGAATATCCAAAGGTCACGCAGTTATACGGCGCGCTGGGTCAAGCTTATCTAGCCAACGGCCAGCTCAGGGAATCCACCGAGATTCTCGAAAAAGCCCTCGGTTTGTTCCCGCGCAACGTGCCGGTCACGATTCGCCTTGCCGAAACCTATATGCACGCGGGCGATAACAAGCGCGCGCACTTGCTGCTGCTCGATTTGTTCGACGTGGTGGAGCCGACGCCCGACCAGGCGCGCCTGATCGCGAAGGCCGCCAATGCGGCCGGGGATATCGCCGACTCGTACTACTATCTGTCGGAGTTCTACATCATGAACGGCGAGCTGACCAAGTCGCTGACCCAGCTGCAGCTCGCGTTGGCACTGCCGGGGCTCAATCCGATTCAGCGCGCGCGCTTCAGCGCGCGTCTCGAGGAAGTTCGTTCGGTTTTGGCGCGAGAAAAAAAGACCCAGGTTGCGGACGACAACAGTAATAGCGGCGGCAACGGGCGGCATTGACGGAACGGCGTCGGTAACGGGATTGAACCATGATGAATCGTCTCGCAGCGCGCTCGCTGCTGTGCTCGTTGTTGCTGTGTTCGGCAAGTGCCTGCGTGACGCTTCCGCCGAACGCACCGCGCTCGCCGCAAGACCCTTTTGAGCGCTGGAACAGAGGCGTCTACGGGTTCAACACCGTGATCGATCGTGGCATCGTCAAACCGGTCGCGCGCAGCTACGTTCGCATCTTGCCGCAGCCGATACGCACGGGCATCGGCAATTTCTTTGCGAACCTCAATATGACGACCGTCCTGATCAACGATGCGCTGCAGGGGAAGCTGCACGCCGCGGCCACCGATCTGGGGCGCTTTTTGCTCAATACGACCGTCGGCGTCGGCGGCTTGCTCGATCCCGCGACACAGATCGGCATGGCTCACAACCATGGGGATTTCGGCCAGACCCTGGGTAAATGGGGCTTGCACGCGGGTCCGTTCATCGAACTCCCGCTGCTCGGACCGTCGGACTTGCGCGACGCGCCCAGCCTAGTGGTGGATATCTATACGAATCCCGCCAAATATCTCGTCAAGAACACCTACGCGAAGTACGGCATGGTCGTCGTCGACTACGTCGACATACGCGCGAGCCTGCTGTCGCTCGAGCCCACGTTGGCAAGCGCCTATGACCCGTACGTGTTCATTCGCGACGCTTATTTGCGGCGTCGCGCCTATTTGGTATCCGGCGGCAAACTCGAAAAAGAGGAGGAGCCGCTGATCGACCCCGACGCGCCGGATCAGCCGATCAAGCCCTAGCTCGAGAGCAGCAATTCCTCGACTTCGCTCAATCGTGCGAGCTGCTGCAGTTGCTGCGGTACGTTCTCGAATCGCAGTGTCCGCTTGGCGGCGCGCGCCACGCTCATCCATTCGAGCAACAGCGCCAAACCGGCGCTATCGCTCTGTGTGACGCCCGCGAGATCGATGAACGTCGCACGGCCCGCGGCGATCGCCGCCGTGCCGCCCGCGAGCAAGGCGCCGACCGAGCCGAAATCCAGCGGGCCCTTGACGGCGACGCGCTCGCCGTCCAGTTCGTCGAGCGTCGCGACATCCCCGCCGCGCTTGAGCGGTGTCAACGGCCCGCGCCTCCGCCGGTCGCGGGCTTTTGTTCCTCGCGTTCGAGCCGGGTGATGACCTCATCGAGACCCTTGGCCTGCACTTCGGCTCCAATATCGGTGCGAAAGCTCTTGACGTAGGAGATGCTCTCGATGACCACGTCCCAAGCCTTCCAGCCCGTATCGGTCTTGTGCAAGGTGAAATCCACCGGCACGGACTCGCCGCTGGCACGCTTGACCTCGGTGTGCACCGTCGCCTGCGTGTCGCCGGGCTCGCCGCGAAACGGCAAAATTTTGAACCGGTCGGCCGTGAAATCCACGAGCGCCGCACCGTAATTGCGCAGCAGCGAATGATAGAACGCATCGACGAAACGTTTGCGCTGCTCTTCCGACGCCGATCGCCAAGCCAAACCTAAGACGAGTCTCGCCGCATATTCACTGTCGAACTTGGGCAGCAGCACGTTCGCAACCAGCGAATCCAGCTTTGCCGGATCCTTCTTGTACATCGCGCGATTCGCGTCCAATTCCACGAGCATGCGCTGCGCGGAATTTTGAACGATTTCCCTCGGCCCGAGGCCGCTCGCGTCTGCTGCGGATGCCGCCGAGCCTGCCTGTGCGGGCGTGTCCGGCGCCGCCGTTCCGGCCGCCGCGGCAACCGACATGGCGCCGAGCAGCACCGCAAGAACCATCGACTTGTTCATTTCGTCTTCTCCGCGGATGCCGGCGCGTCCGCTTTGGCCTGACCCGAACTCGAGGCAGTCGTGCTCTTGGCGACATTCGCGAGGAATTGCCCGATCAAATTCTCGAGAACAAACGCAGACTGCGTAAAGTCGATTCGATCGTTGTTCTTCAGATAAGTTTCAGCGCCGCCGGCCGTCAGACCGATGAACTTACCGCCGAGCAAACCCTGCGTATAAATGCTCGCATCGCTGTCGGTCGGTATCTGGTGGTATTGCGAATCGATTCGCATCGTGACGACCGCCTTGTAGTCATTCGAGTCGAAGCCGATGCGAACCACGCGGCCCATCTCCACTCCCGACATCGACACCGGCGCCCCGACCTTCAGGTCGCCGATGTTGTCGAACTTCGCGGTGATGTCGTAATGCGGTTTGCTGCCGAAGGAAAGCCCTCGACTCGTTGTCTGAGTCGTCAAGAACAGCAGTGCCGCGAATCCCAACAGCATGAATAATCCGGTTCCCAAACTCAAGGTACGCGAGTTGCGCATGAAATCTTCCTTTTACAGAAACATCGCTGTAATCAAATAATCCAAGAACAGCGTCATGACGGCCGAGAGCACCACGGTCCGAGTCGTCGCGGTACCGACGCCCTCGGCCGTCGGTACCGCGTAGTAGCCTTCATAAACGGCGATTAGACTACAAGCGACGCCGAAAATCAGACTCTTGACGATGCCTTCCTTGATGTCGACGAAATCGACCGAAGCGCGCATCTGCGACCAAAAGCTGCCCGAATCGACGCCCATCACTTGCACGCCGATCAATTGCGCGCCGTAAATTCCGATCATACTGAAAATCGCCGCCAGCAGCGGCATTGCAATCACACCGCCCAAAAAGCGCGGCATGACGACGCGCTGAATCGGATCCACCGCCATCATCTCCATCGCCGACAATTGGTCGGTCGCGCGCATCAGACCGATCTCGGAGGCGAGCGCCGTGCCCGCGCGTCCCGCAAACAACAGCGCGGTGATCACCGGACCCAGCTCCTTGACCAAGCCGATCGCCGTAGCGGTCCCAAGGGCTTCCTCGGAACCGAAGCGCTGCAGCAATTGGAACCCTTGCAGGCCGAGAACCATGCCGACGAACATTCCCGACAACATGATGATGACCAGCGACAACGCACCGGCGTTGTAAATCTGCTCGACGATCAAGTCGACGCGCAGCAGCGAGCGGGGCACATTGATGATGAGACGCAGCAGGAAATGCACGATCTCGCCAAGATTCACCAACGACTCGCTAAGGCTCTCCCACAGATCCTTGAACACGCTCACGTTGCCTCGCCACGATCGAGCAATTCGTGGAAATAATCCGGCGCCGGATAGTGGAACGGCACCGGACCGTCGGCGAGGCCGCCCATGAATTGGCGCACGATTTCCGACGGGTAGGATTGCAATTGTTGCGGCGTGCCCTGCGCGACGACCTTTCCGCCCGACAACAGGAACACCAAGTCGGCCACGGTCGATATTTCCTGGACATCGTGCGACACGACGATACTGGTCAGTCCAAGCGCATCGTTGAGGCGGCGGATCAGGCGCAAAATGACGCCCATGGAGATGGGGTCAAGACCCACGAACGGCTCGTCGTAGATCAAGATTTCAGGATCCATGACGATCGCACGTGCCAGCGCCACGCGCCGGCTCATGCCGCCCGATAGCTCCGCGGGCATCAGATCGATCGCGCCGCGTAAACCCACCGCCTGCAGTTTCGTGAGCACCAATTGGCGTATGAGGCGTTCCGGCAGCTTGGTATGTTCTCGCAACGGAAACGCGACGTTTTCGAACACACTCAAGTCGGTCAATAACGCGCCGTTTTGAAACAGCATGCCCATGCGCTGGCGCAGGTCATAGAGCTCGGATCGCGAGAGCGTCTCCAGATGTTGGCCCTCGACCTGCACGGAACCGGAGTTGGGGCTGACCTGCCGCGTGATCAACCGCAGCAAGGTGGTCTTGCCGGTACCGCTCGGGCCCATGACGGCCGTCACGCGGCCGCGCGGAATGTCCATGTTCAATCCGGCAAAAACGGGCCGGCCGTTCACCGCGTAATTCAGATCGCGAATTTCAACGATGTTGGGAGATTGAGTCAAGATTTTTTTTTGAAAGTCCCGCGCCTCGAGGCGCGGGACCTTGCGGTTTTCTAGAAGACTTTAGGCTGCAGCGCTTTCCAAAGCGGACGAATAGGCACCAACCGATGCCAAGCCGTTCAGTTTGGCGCGTTTGAACAAGGCCTGCTGACCCAGCGCGAAACTCGTGGGGTGACCCGACCACGCCGCGAGCGCGTCCTCCTGCAACGCACGTCCGTAGCTGAACGTCACCGCCCATGGCAATGGCGGGCCGGTATTGATCAAGTGCAAATGCTGCGTCGCCTCGATCGAGGTTTGACCCCCCGACAGAAACGCGATGCCCGGTACCGCCGACGGCACGTGACGCTTGAGGACTCGCACGGTCGCCGCGGCCACGTGCTCGGGCGTGACTTTCTGGCTCGATTTCTTGCCCGGAACGACCATGTTCGGTTTCAGCACGATGCCCTCGAGAAACACCTTGGCGGCGAACAGATGCCCGAAGACGCGGTCGAGCACGACGCCCGTTACTTCTTCGCAGCGCTCCACGGTATGACTGCCGTCCATCAATACTTCCGGCTCGACGATCGGTACGATCCCGGCTTCTTGGCACAGCGCCGCGTAGCGCGCGAGCGCCGCCGCATTGGCCTCGATCGCATAACTCGTCGGCACGCCTGTGCCTATGTCGATGACGGCGCGCCATTTGGCGAATCTCGCACCCAATTGATGATAGGCGGCCAGCCGCTCGCGCAGCCCGTCAAGCCCTTCGGTAATCGTTTCGCCAGGGAATCCCGCCAAGGGTTTTGCACCGGTGTCGACCTTGATCCCGGGAATGCAACCGATCTGCGTCAGATACGTCGGGAACGGCACGCCTTCCTTGGTTTTTTGGTGAATCGTCTCATCGTACAAGATGACGCCGCTGATATAGTCGCTGACCTTCGGTGTCGTAAACAGCAACTCGCGGTAGGTGCGTCGATTCTCTTCGGTGGAATCCAGTTTGATGCCGTTGAAGCGCTTGGCAATCGTGCTCGTGCTCTCGTCAGCGGCCAAAATACCCTTGTTTTTTGCGACCATTGCACGCGCAATGGCGTTTAACTCGTGGTGATTCATGACTTACGTCTCTTGCTTGGGTTTATGAAGGCTTAGGACGGGTAAGGATATCAAAATTGGTCCGATCCCGCGCTGCGGTGGAAGTTCCCTTCAAATAGGACTAAAATTGTCCTAGATGAAATTTTGCATCCACAAGATCGATCTTCGGGCACGCATTGGGGAACTGACATGCTACGCATGGGCAAACTGACTGACTACGCAACCGTAGTGCTCGCGAGCTTGGCACAGGAGCCTCTGCAGTTCTGCGCTGCCGCAGAGCTCGCCGAAAAAACGCACCTCAGTTTGCCGACGGTCAGCAAGGTACTCAAGGAATTGCAGCGCGCCGGCATGGTGATTTCGTCGCGCGGCGCGCTCGGCGGATATCGCCTCGCGCGCGCACCGGAATTGATCACGGCCGCGCAAATTCTCGATGTATTCGAAGGTCCGGTCGCCATCACCGAATGCAGCACCGCGTCCAGTCAGTGCGGCATCGAGAAGCTATGCCGCGTGGGCGCCGCGTGGCAGCGCGTCAATGCGGCGATACGCCGCGCATTGGACGACGTGACGCTACATCAACTCGCGGGTTTGGATTCCGTGGGTGTGAGGGTCGCACACCTCGCTGCGGAAATTCGATTTGAGGCCAGGCCGCGCTAACGCAAACCATTGAACGGAACCGATCGTGTCAAGCAAATCTCATGACGTCGAAGCTCTCATCGCTCAGAAATACCGGCATGGATTCGTCACCGACATCGAATCCGACAGTCTGCCGCCGGGTCTCGACGAGGGCGTCGTGGCGGCAATCTCCCGCAAGAAGCGGGAGCCTCAGTTCCTGCTGGATTGGCGCTTGAAGGCATTTCGGCATTGGCAAACGATGCGCGAACCCACGTGGGCGCACGTGCATTACAAACCCATCGATTATCAGGATATTTCCTACTATTCCGCGCCGCGCGCGCCCGCCGATGCCCCGAAAAGTCTCGACGAGGTGGATCCGAAGCTGCTCGCCACCTACGCCAAACTCGGCATACCGCTGCATGAACGGGCCCGCCTCGCGGGCGTTGCGGTCGATGCGGTGTTCGACAGCGTCTCGGTCGCGACGACGTTCAAGGAGAAACTCGCCAAGGCCGGCGTTATTTTTTGTTCATTCTCCGATGCCGTGCACAATCACCCGGCGCTGATCGAGCAATACCTCGGCACGGTCGTTCCCGCCGGCGACAATTTCTTCGCGGCGCTCAATTCGGCCGTGTTCTCCGACGGCTCGTTCGTCTACGTGCCGGCAGGCGTGCGCTGCCCGATGGAGCTGTCGACTTACTTCCGCATCAACGCCGCCAAGACCGGACAATTCGAGCGCACCTTGATCATCGCCGCGGAAGGCGCTGCGGTCAGCTATCTGGAGGGTTGCACTGCGCCGATGCGCGACGAAAATCAACTGCATGCCGCCGTCGTGGAATTGGTGGCGCTCGACGACGCGCAGATCAAATATTCGACGGTTCAGAATTGGTATCCGGGCGACGAGAACGGCATCGGCGGCATCTATAACTTCGTGACCAAGCGCGGCGAGTGCCGCGGCCGCAACTCCAAGATCTCCTGGACGCAGGTCGAAACCGGCTCGGCGATCACGTGGAAATATCCGAGTTGCGTGTTGAAGGGCGACAACTCGATCGGAGAGTTCTATTCGGTTGCGGTTGCGAATCACTATCAACAGGCCGACACCGGCACGAAGATGGTGCATATTGGGCGCAATACCAGGAGCACGATCGTCTCGAAAGGCATTTCGGCCGGACACGCGTCGAACACCTATCGCGGCCTCGTCAAAATATTGCCGGGCGCCGAGGGCGCAAGAAATTTCACGCAGTGCGACTCCTTGCTGATGGGAGGCCGTTGCGCTGCGCAGACCTTCCCCTACATGGAGGTCAAAAATCCGACGGCGACCGTCGAGCACGAGGCGAGCACGTCGAAAATCGGCGAAGACCAGCTGTTCTACTGTTTGCAGCGCGGCATTTCGGCGGAAGACGCGGTCAACATGATCGTCAGCGGATTTTGCAAAGTGGTGTTCAAGGAGCTGCCGATGGAATTCGCGGTGGAGGCCCAGAACCTGCTCAGCGTCAGTTTGGAGGGAGCGGTCGGCTGAACTGCCGCATGCGCCGGAAATTTGAGCGATAGAACATTCCGAGGAAGGGCCTTGCTGAAAATCGTCAATTTGAGCGCTCGCGTTGCGGGCAAAACCATACTCAACGGCATCGATCTCATCGTCAATGCCGGCGAGGTGCATGCGATCATGGGACCGAACGGTTCCGGCAAGAGCACGCTCGCGCAGGTGCTCGCCGGCCGGCAGGACTACGAAGTCACCGGCGGCGAGGTGAGCTTCGAAAATCAGGACCTGCTGGCGTTGGCCCCGGAAGAGCGCGCGCGGGCAGGTTTGTTCCTCGGGTTTCAATACCCCGTGGAGATTCCGGGCGTCAATAATGTCTACCTGTTGAAGGCCGCCCTCAACGCCAAGCGCAAGGCGGCGGGCGAGCCCGAGGTGGATGCCTACGAGTTTCTCGCGCTCATCAAGCAGAAGATGAAATTCATGGACATGAGCGAATCCTTTCTGACGCGCGGCGTCAACGAAGGTTTTTCCGGCGGCGAGAAGAAGCGCAACGAAATTCTGCAGATGCTGGTCTTGGAACCCAAACTCGCGATCCTCGACGAGACCGACTCCGGTCTCGATATCGATGCGCTCAAGATCGTCGCCAAGGGCATCAACAGCCTGCGCGATCCGAAGCGCGCGATCATTCTGGTCACTCACTATCAGCGCTTGCTCGATTACATCACGCCCGATCGCGTGCACGTGCTGTCGGGCGGCCGCATTTTGAAGTCCGGCGATAAATCCCTCGCGCTGGAGCTGGAGAACCGCGGCTACGACTGGGTACAAGCGGGTCTCGTGGCATGAGCGCGGCACTGCGTCCGGACACCGATAGGCCGCGGTCGGCGGCGATGCGATCCTTCGAAGCCCAATGGCTCGCACACAGCGCCGATCCGCTGCACGAATGGCGCGGGCGCTCGATGGATCGCTTCCTGGCGCTGGGCTTGCCCTCGTCGCGCGAGGATAGTTGGGGATACACGAATTTGCGCGGATTCGCGGCTCGAAGCTTCGTCGAGAATCCGTCCGTGATCGCAACGCGCAGCGCGAATGGCGCCGCGGCCGCCGGCATCGAAGGCCTGCAGGTCGCGAGCCTGCGGCAAATGGCGCGGGAAAATCCCGGCGTGATCGCGCCTCACTTGATGCACGCGTCGGACGTCGACATGCAGCGTTGGGCTCTGCTGAATGCCGCGCTTTTCACCGACGGCCTCTACATCAAGGTCAGCGCGCGCGTCACGACGCCCCTGGTGCTCGTGCATTCTTCGACGGGCTCGGCGGAAAACGGCGTGTGCTACCCGCGCGTCATCATCGAGGCGGCGCCGGGTTGCTCCGCCACGATCATCGAGCGGCACGAAAGCGGCGTCCCACACACCGCCTTGTGCAATTCCGTGACGCAGATCAGCCTCGCCGCCGACGCGCAAATCGAACACTACCGCGTGTTCAACACGCACGACGAGGCTTCCCATATCGACACGCTCGAAATTCGCCAGCACAGAGCCAGCCGCTGCAAACAATTCACGGTCATCGAGGGCGGCGGCCTCGTGCGCACCAATCTCGAGGTGCATCTGCAGCAGCCCGGTGCCGAGTTCGAGGGCTACGCGCTGCTGGTCGGTCATGAGGCGCGCCATGTGGATTGCGCGAATATCGTCAGGCACGATGCACCGAATACCCGCAGCGGGCAGACCGCACGCGCCATTGCCAGCGGCACGAGCCGTGTCGTGTTCAACAGCAATGTCGTCGTCGCAAGCGGCGCGCCGCACGCGCAATCGCAGCAGTCGAGCCGCGGTTTGCTGCTCTCGCCCACCGCCGAGATCGACACCCGGCCGCAACTCGAGATACATACCGACGAGGTCAAGTGCGTGCACGGGGCGACCACCGGGCGCCTCGACCCGAATATGCTGTTCTACCTGCTGTCGCGCGGCATCGATCGCGCCACCGCACAGAGCTTACTGGTCTATGCGTTTCTCGACGACGTGCTGACCGGCATGTCGTCGGGCGACACACGCGCCGCGATCGAAGCGGCCTTGATCGCGCAAATGCCCGACGGAGAAGTTTTGCGGGAGTTCCGATGACCAACACGGTTCCCGTTCATCGACATTCGCGCTTCGACGTGGCGGCCGTGCGCCGCGAGTTTCCGATATTGGCGCGCACCGTCAACGGCTGCCCCCTGGCGTATCTGGACAACGGCGCTTCGGCGCAGCGACCCAAAATGGTCATCGAGGCGGTCGACGATTACGAGCGACTGCATCATGCCAACATTCATCGCGGCGTCCACACCTTGAGCCAGGAGGCGACCGCGCTCTACGAGGGCGCGCGCGATCGGCTGAGGAGCTTCATCAATGCGCGCTCGCGTCACGAGATCGTGTTCGTGCGCGGCACGACCGAAGCGATCAATCTGGTCGCGCAGAGCTATGCCCGCCCGATCCTCGGCCCGGGCGATGAAGTGCTCATTACGCATCTCGAGCACCATGCCAATATCGTGCCGTGGCAAATCGTCTGTGAACAAACCGGGGCCAAACTGGTCGTCGCGCCGATGGATTTGCGCGGCGAGGTCCACGCCGACGCGGTCGAGGCGCTCATGGGCCCGCGCACCAAGCTCCTCGCCTGCGCCCATGTCTCCAATGCGCTCGGCACGGTATTGCCGGTGCGCCGGCTGGTTGCGAGCGCCAAAGCGCGCGGCATCGCGACGCTCATCGATGGAGCGCAAGCCGTACCGCACTTGCCCGTGGACGTGCAAGCCCTGGGTGCGGATTTTTACGCGTTCTCGGGGCACAAGATGTTCGGGCCGACCGGGATCGGCGTTCTCTATGGTCGAGAATGCGTGCTCGAGCGCATGCCGCCCTGGCAAGGCGGCGGAGATATGATTTTGACGGTGAGCTTTGCCAAGACGACCTACAACGGCCTTCCCTACAAGTTCGAAGCGGGCACGCCGAACATATCGGGGGCGATCGGTCTCGGCGCCGCAGTCGATTTTTTATCGAGGCTCGATCGCGACGCCGCGCAGATCCATGAGGCCGAATTGCTCGGGTTTGCGTCCGAGATACTCGGCGGAATCGACGGTCTGCGCATGATCGGCACGGCGAGCCACAAGGCGAGCCTGGTGTCCTTCGTGGTCGCGGGCGTGCATCCCCATGATCTCGGAACCATTCTCGACCAAGACGGCATCGCGGTCAGAACCGGGCATCATTGCGCCATGCCGGTCATGGATTTTTTCGATGTTCCCGCGACCGCACGCGCCTCATTCGCGTTCTACAATACGTTCGAGGAGATTGACCGGCTCGCCGCATCAATCGACCGCGCGCGCCGCTTGTTCGCCTGACGAGTCGCCTATGCAGCTTTCAGATCTTTATAGAGACGTCATACTCGATCACAATCGCCAGCCGCGTAATTTCGGCGACTTGAATTCCCCCGATGCGACGATCGAGGGGTACAACCCGCTGTGCGGCGATCGGCTGACGTTGCGCTTGAAGCTCGACGGTGATCGCATTACGGATATTCGCTTCGAGGGCCAGGGCTGCGCGATTTCGACGGCCTCCGCGTCGCTGATGACCGAGGCGGTCAAGGGCAAGACCCGCAGCGAGGCGATGGCGCTTTTCGAACGCATTCACCGGCTGCTGACCGACGACGCAGCGCCGGTCGACGAGGAACTCGGCAAGCTCGCGGCCTTGTCGGGCGTGCGGGAATTTCCGGCGCGCGTCAAATGCGCGAGCCTGTGCTGGCACACGCTCGCGTCGGCCCTGCGATCGGCACAAGCACGATCCTTGCCCGCGGTCTCCACGGAATAGCGGCAAAGCAGCATGCGCTCTTACGAAAACGAACCCATAGTCGTACAACGCGATCTCAAAGCGGTCGCGATTCCCGCCGGAATCGAAGTGACACTCAAGGTCGGCCAGGTGGGCTATATCACCCAGGCCTTGGGCGGCAGCTTCACGGTCTACATAGACGGCAATCTGTTCCGCATTCCGGGCAACGAGGCCGACGGCATCGGCATGACCGTGGCGGCCCCCCCGAAGTGCCGCCCGGCGCGTCGGAGGACGATATCAAGGACGTGATCTGGCAACAGCTCAAGACCTGCTACGACCCGGAGATTCCCGTCAACATCGTCGATCTCGGGTTGGTCTACGCCTGCGAGGTAACGAAGAACGAGGACGCGACACGCACCGTGGACATCAAGATGACCTTGACGGCGCCCGGGTGCGGGATGGGTGAGATCCTGGTGCAAGACGTGCGCAGCAAGGTGCAAATCGTGCCGACGATCGCTCAGGCCAACGTCGAACTGGTGTTCGATCCGCCCTGGAATCATACAATGATGTCGGAAGCTGCTCGCCTGCAGACCGGAATGATGTAGAGGACGAAGGCCAAGTGAAGTGGGTCGATGCGGGTCCCGTCGCAGAAATCGGGGAAGGACAATCAATCTCCGTCGCGGTCGGCCGGCGCATGGTCGCAGTAGCCCGCAGCGACGGCGAGTTCTTCGCGATCGAGGACATCTGTACCCACGATGGCGCCGAACTCAGTGGCGGCACGGTCGAGGGCGGCCAGATCATCTGTCCGCGCCATGGGGCGCGATTCTGTTTGCGAACCGGCCAAGCCTTGACCCCGCCGGCCTATGAGCCCGTGCGCGTGTTCGCGACGAAAGTCGAAGCGGGACGGCTATGGATTCGCGCCGGCTGATACTGCTGCGGCATGGAAAAGCACAACCCGAGGGCCCGAAAGCGGGGGATTTCGAGCGACCCTTGACGACGCGCGGCCGGCGCGAAGCCGAGCAAATGGGTCGCTATCTCGTCGCCGCCGGTCTCATTCCCGATTTGATACTCGCAAGTCCCGCGACGCGGACCTGGAGCACGGCCTCGATCGTCGCCGAGCGCTGCGGAATCGAGAGCGCGCGGATTCATTCGGAGATTGCGCTGTACCTCGCGAGCGAGGCGACGATTTGGCGCCAGGTCACTGCCTGCGCCGCGTCAGTCGCCTGTCTGCTGATCTGCGCTCATAACCCCGGCTTGAGCCAATTGGCGAGCCGCCTCGGACCGACTCCGGTGCACCGCGAATTGCCGACCGCGGGACTCGCGACGGCCGTGTGGACAAGGAGCGACTGGCACCACTTGCAGGCCGAAACCGCGGAGCGCTGCGAGCTGCACGCCCCACCGCGTCTGGCCTGAGCCCTCGGCGCCTAGAACGAGTACACCAAATTGACGGTGCTCAGGGTGTCGGTCGCCCTCGTGCCCACGGTCGGATTGGTGTTGTGCCGCACGCCGTAGCCAAGACTCAAGGCGAGCTTCGTGCTGATCTTGACCTGCAGCGCGAGGTCGTTCTGGATATAGGTATTGATGTCCGCGTAAGTGACCTTCAAATCCTCCAATATCTTGGTGGTCACCGTGAATGCATGCTCGAATTTGAATTCGCCTTGCACCACGCCGGCGTTTTCCTTAGCTCCCTTGGTCTCGCCGATCACGTTGCCCTCCGGATTCGTGATCGGCGTTTCGGGCTGCAATTGACCGAAACCGGCGCCGAGCTGCATCGTGAGTTTAGTCGCGCCAGAATCGATGAATCTGTGGCCAATTCCTAAGGTCGCGTTGGCCTGGTAGGCAAATCCGCTGAATTGATCGTCGATGTAGGAGACGTTTGCGTAGACGAAGCTCTCTGTCGTGAAATCGTAGTTGGTCTGAAAGGTGGCATCCTTGCGGTTCGCCGACGTGACGTTATTGGTCTTCGCCTCGAGCAGGTCCACGATCAGCGTGTGTTTCCAGGGTCCGATCTGGTCGGCCAAGCCGAGCTTGGCATTGACCGTATCGGCATTGGTGTTGCCCTTGGCCTCGACGACGCCGAGTTCGCCCTTGCCCGACCAGCCCTGCGGCGGTGGTGCGTCGTCGGCCGCAGCGATGCCTGTGGCGCACAGAGCTAAACCTGCGATTACAACAGTCGGCATTCCGTGCATGAGCTTCATCCCCTAGTGACGTTTTTGAAACAGCGCGCGATTTTATCGGGGATTTCGCCGTTGTCCAGCCTATCTTACGTTTGATCGCGCTGCAGCCGCATGAGCCGCCGGCGATCGCGCTTGTCGGGCCGAAGTTGCGGCCGAGGCAGGCTTTGATCAGCGAGGCGGTGCTGCTCGCGCAATGTTGCGCGCCGCTCCGCGCTCTGCGGCGTTTCCGCATAGTGCCGCGCCGCTTCGCTCGCCGGACCACGCCGCGTCGGCAGGCCCAGCACATCGAATTCGGCGACGATGCCCTGCAGCGAAATGCTGATCCGGTCGCCGCCGCGAACGCGATGCGCCGGTTTGACGCGCTCGCCGTTCAAGTGCACCTTCCCGCCGATGATCGCCGCGGTGGCCAACGATCGGGTCTTGTAAAACCGCGCGTGCCACAACCACTTGTCGAGACGGTTGCCCGAGTTTGGTTCGTCGTCGTTCATTGCCGCTATAATAGCGCCCGCAATCGGCCCCGGGGCCGCTCAAAAGGATTCCGTGTGATCGGAGAGTTTCGCGAACGCCTGAGCCGGGACACAGCCGCCTTGGAGAGCGCCGGCCTGCTGAAGCGCGAGCGCGTCATCGGATCCGCGCAAGGCCCCGTGGTCAGCCTGGCCGACGGCCGCGAATTGATCAATTTGTGCGCGAACAATTACCTGGGACTCGCCAACCACCCGGCCGTCGTGGATGCGGCGCATCGGGCGCTCGACCAATACGGCTACGGCGTCGCGTCGGTTCGTTTCATCTGCGGCACGCAGGTCGTGCATCGCGAGCTCGAAGAGAGGCTCAGCGCGTTCTTGTCGGCGGAGGATACGATTCTGTATTCGTCGTGTTTCGACGCGAATGGCGGATTGTTCGAAACTCTGCTCGACGAACAGGATGCGGTCATCAGCGATGCGCTCAATCACGCGAGCATCATCGACGGCATCCGCCTCTGCAAGGCGCGGCGGCTGCGCTACGCGAACAATGATCTGAATGAACTCGAGCAGTGCCTCAAAGATTCGGCGGACGCACGCGTGCGGATGATCGCCACCGACGGGGTTTTTTCGATGGACGGATCGTTCGCGAAGCTCGGGAGCATCTGCGATCTTGCGGACAAGTACGGCGCGCTTGGTCATGGTCGACGACTCGCATGCGACGGGTTTCATCGGCGCCAACGGGCCGCGGCACGCACGAGCTGGCCGGCGTCATGGGCCGGATCGACATCCTCACCGGCACCTTGGGCAAGGCCTTGGGCGGCGCCAGCGGCGGCTATGTCGCCGCCCGGCGCGAAATCGTCGCATGGCTGCGCCAGCGATCGCGCCCGTACTTGTTCTCGAACAGTATCTCGCCGCCGGTCGCCGCCGCGACGATCCGTGTGCTCGAATTGCTCGAGAAACTTCCGCGGAATTGCGCGAGCGCGTACACCTCAACGCAAGGCATTTCCGCGCGCGGGCTCCAAGCGCTGGGCTTCCGATTGCTGCCCGGCGAGCATCCGATCATTCCGATCATGCTCGGCGAGGCGCCGCTCGCCGTGAGTCTCGCCGAGCGCATGCTCGCGCGCGGGCGTCTACGTCGTCGCGTTCTCCTTCCCGGTCGTGCCCAAGGGTAAGGCGCGGATCCGTACGCAGATGAACGCCGCGCACACGACGCGAGCAGCTCGACGCGGTCATCGCCGCATTCGGCCGCGCGGGACGCGATCTCGGCATCATCCAATGAGGGACCGCATATGAAAGCACTGGTCAAGGCACGCGCGGAACCCGGCATCTGGATGCAGGACATTCCCGAGCCCGCGGTCGGACACAACGACGTGCTGATCAAGGTGCACCGTTCGGCGATTTGCGGAACCGACATGCACATTTACAATTGGGACGCCTGGGCGCAGAAATCCGTGCCGGTACCGATGGCCGTCGGACATGAGTATTCCGGCGAGATCGTCGAGATCGGCAGCGAAGTGCGCGGCTTCAAGACCGGGGATCGGGTCTCGGGCGAAGGCCACATCACCTGCGGCCATTGCCGCAATTGCCGCGCCGGGCGCCGGCACTCTGTGCCGCAATACGCTGGGCGTGGGCGTCAATCGCCCCGGCGCCTTCGCCGAATACCTGACGATCCCGGCCACGAACGTTTTCAAACTTACGCCCGCGATCGATGACGAAATTGCCTCGATTCTCGACCCCTTCGGCAACGCCACCCACACGGCGCTCGCGTTCAACGTGGTCGGCGAGGATGTGCTGATCACGGGTGCCGGCCCCATCGGCATCATGGCCGTGGCCATCGCGCGCCATTGCGGCGCGCGCCATGTCGTGATCACCGACGTCAACGACTATCGGCTGAGGCTGGCCGCGGCCATGGGCGCCTCGAGGGCTCTGAACGTGGCGCGCGAATCGCTCGACGACGCGATGCGCGACCTCGGCATGGAAGAGGGCTTCGACGTGGGATTCGAAATGTCGGGCAACGCGGCGGCGCTGCGCGAAATGCTGCGCACGATGAACCACGGCGGCAGCATATCGATGCTCGGGCATCCCGCCCGGCGAGACCGCCATCGACTGGAATCAGGTCATCTTCAAGGGTCTCGTCATCAAGGGCATCTACGGACGGGAAATGTTCGAAACCTGGTACAAAATGGCGAGCATGCTGCAAAGCGGTCTGAACGTGAGGCCGGTCATTACGCACCGACTCGGGATTCACGATTACATCGAGGGTTTCGAGATCATGAAATCCGGAAAATCCGGGAAGATCATCTTGGACTGGGCGGCGCTCTGAATGTCATGTTCGGCTGGCTGCACCAACAATAGGCGTACAAACCGCGCGGATCGTTGAGCCGCGCGATCGCGCGAGCTTGCTCGAGAACAGGATCCAGGGCGCGCTCGATCTCGCCGCGCGCCGGCACGAGCCCGGCCGCCTGGCCCATTTGCAGCGCCTCGGAGCGCAGCTCGAGCATTAACTGTTCGCGCAGCGTGAGTTCCGATTCCACGTAATCGACGCCGTAATCGCCGCTCAAATCGGCTAGCTTCGCGGCGGCGGCAATTGCATCCTTGAGGCCCCCCAGATGATCGACGAGGCCGATGCGTTCGGCATCCGCGCCGGCCCAGACTCGGCCCTGAGCGATCTTATCGATGTCCTCCACGCTCTTCTTGCGACCCTCGCCCACGCGCTGCAAAAATTCCGCATACGCGTGATCGACCGAACTCTGCAGCAGCGTGCGCACATCGGCGCTCAAGCTGCGATCGAGGCGCATGCTGCCGGCCAAGGGACTCGTGCCGATACCGTCGACTTTGACGCCGAGCTTCTCCAAGGTGCGCGCGAACGTCGGCACCACCGCAAACACGCCGATCGAGCCCGTCAAAGTCGTGGGACTCGCGAATATCTCGTTCGCGGCCGCGGAGATGTAATAGCCGCCCGAGGCCGCGTAAGAACTCATGGAAACGACGACCGGCTTGCCGGCTTTACGCAGATTCTGGACCTCGCGCAGGATCTGCTCGGACGCGAACATGCTGCCGCCCGGGCTGTCGACGCGCAGCACCACGGCCTTGATCGACTCGTCATAACGCGCCTGGCGCAGCAAGTCTGCCGTGGTCTCGCCGCCGATGGTCCCCGACGGCTGCTTGCCATCGAGAATATCTCCGGCCGCGACGACGATGCCGACCTTTGAATCGGACTTCGGTTTCAAGATGCGCTTGGCCCGAATCGAAACGAGGTATTGACTCATGCCGACGGAGTTGAAGGAGTGGCTCTCCTGATCCTCGCCGACCAAGGTCTTCAATTCATCGGCGAGTTGCCGGCGGCTCTTGAGCGCCGTCACCAAGCCGCGCTGCAGCGCCAATTTCGCCGCGTCGCCGTGCAGCGCACTGAGCGCCGCGGGACCCTGCGCGACGTACTCATCGAGCGCGGTCGGCGGCAAGGACCGAGCGCGTGTCACGTCGTTCTGATAGGCCGTCCAAAGTACGCGGAGCCAAGCGGAGGATTCCTCGCGCTCGGTAGGGGCCATGTCGCTGCGCGAATACTGATCGGTGTAGCTCTTGAAAGTACCGGCGCGGAACACATTGACGTCGACGCCCAGCTTGTCGATCGCATCCTTCAAAAACATCCGGTAATAACTGAAGCCATCGACGTACACCAGACCGAGCGGGTCGAGATACAGTTCGCCCGCTTGCGCCGCGAGATAGTACTGGGTTTGATCGAGCGAATCGGCTGCGGCAACGACGCGCTTGCCCGCCGCGCGAAAATCGCGGATTGCCGCGGCGATTTCCTGCAGCTTCGATAGACCGGAGGGTGCCAGCGCGCCGACATCCAGCACGATGAGCTTGATGCGCGAATCGTCCTTGGCCGATTCGATCGCGTCGACGACGTCCTTGAGCAGCGTTTCGGGCGCGGCACCGCCCGTCGCCTGCCCGACCGCACGGCGCAGAGGATCGCTCGAGAGTTGTTCGACCAGTTCCCCTTCGGGTGCGATCACCAGCGCCGCGCTATGCGGCACGACGGGAATCGAGGTATGCAAGGCGGCTAGCAAAAAGCCGAATATCACCAGCAGCAGGATGAGACTCAAGACCTTCCGAATACCGTCGAGGATTTTCCAGACGAGCTGGATAAATCCCCACGCAGTGGAGCCGAAACTCATTCATCGCCTCCCGGCGCTACACCCCCGGCAGCAAAGCCGCGGTGTTTCAGATCTTCTCGTCGATACGTGCGGCTTTGCCCGACAAATCACGCAGGTAATAAAGCTTGGCGCGGCGCACTGAGCCGCGGCGTTTCACGCTGACTTCGCTGATCGACGGGCTGTGCGTTTGAAACACGCGTTCCACGCCCTCGCCGTGCGAAATCTTGCGCACCGTGAACGAGGAATTGAGACCGCGATTTTTCTTCGCGATGACGACGCCTTCGTAGGCCTGAACGCGTTCGCGGTCACCCTCGATCACCTTTACTTGCACGACGACGGTATCGCCCGGATTGAAATCCGGCAACTTCGATTTTGCCCTTTCGCCGTTCAATTCTTGAATGATTTTGTTCATATGATCTCGACCTCACCTATGACTTGTCTTCGCACTTTCGAGCGCTCATCGCACGCTCGACCTTGAATTCTTCCAGCAGCGCCCTTTCCTCGCCGTTCATGCCGCGGCGCTCCAGCAAGTCGGGTCTGCGCAACCACGTCCGGCCCAGCGCCTGGCGCAAGCGCCAGCGGCGAATCTTCGCGTGATCGCCGCAAACCAAGACCTCCGGGACCGCACGCCCATCGATGAGCGGCGGCCGCGTATAATGAGGCCAATCGAGCAAGCCGTCACTAAACGATTCCTGGACTGCCGACTCGCTGCTGCCGAGCGTGCCCGGCAGCAGTCGCGCAATGGCGTCGATGACCACCAGGGCCGGCAACTCCCCTCCCGATAGGATGTAGTCGCCGATCGACCAAGTCTCGTCCACCTCGCTCTCGAGCAGACGCTCATCGACGCCTTCGTATCGGCCCGCCACCAGGACCAACCCCGGCAGCGCAAGCGCGTCCCGCGCGATGGCCTGATCGAAACGCCGCCCATCCGCGCCCAAATACACCCGCCGGCTCCCGGCCGGCAACAGACCCGCAGCGGCGCGTATGGCGCTGCGCAGCGGTTCGACCTTCATTACCATGCCGGGGCCACCCCCGTAGGGCCTATCGTCGACCGTGCGATGCGGGTCGGTCGCATAGTCGCGCGGATCGACGCAGCTGACCTCGAACCCGCCGCGCTCGACCGCCCGTCCGACCACGCCATGCGCCAATGCCTCGTGGATCATCTGCGGAAACAAGCTCACGACGGCGATACGCATGCGCTCTAATCCGACGGTTCGTCCCAGTTCACGACGACGCACCGTGCCTTCAAATCGACCCGCTGCAGATGCTGCGGCACCGCAGGCACCCAAATCTCTTTCTGACCCTGCACGACCATCATCGTGTGCGCAGGCGTCTCGATGAAGTACCGGACCACTCCGAGCCGCTTGCCCGAGCGGTTGACGACCTCGCAGCCGATCAAATCGGTCTGGTAGAAATCCCCCGGCGCACGACAGGGAAGCTCGTCGCGCGGCACAACGATCGAGGCGCCGGTCAAGGCCTTCGCTTGATCGCGGTCATCCACACCCTGCAGTTTGGCGGTCAATTGACCACCGCTGCGACCCGTCGACTCGATCTGGTACGTCTCCGAACCGCCCCGCTGAACGAGCCGCAAGCGCCGTTTCTCGAACACCCGCTCCGGCGGATCCGTATAAGAGCGAACCTTGATCCACCCTCGCACACCGAAGGGTGCCCCAACGCTACCCAGTTCAATGAGCGGCGGCGAGTCGTCGCCCGCGCTCAAGGGGTGCTCTCTTACGCCGCTACCGCTTGCTTGCGGAACGTGGTCAGGAGTTGTTTGACGCGATCCGACATATGGGCACCCTCGCTGACCCAATGCTCGATACGCGCGACGTTCAGACGCAGCTTGATTTCCGCGCCGCGGGCGACCGGATTGAACAAACCGACACTCTCGAGGCTGGTGCCGCCTTGACGTTTGCGGCTGTCGGTCACCACCACGTGATAAAACGGGGTCTTCTTGCCGCCGCGTCGAGTCAAACGGATCGTCACCATTCTGAATTCACCTTATGCTTCGGAGCCGGTAATTCTAATGAAAAACAGGGGGTAAGCGCAACAAATCAATTGCGCCCCAACCCATAAAAGGCTATGGCGACCCCGCGGGAGCACAAATCCACGGCCCGGGCGTCCTTTAGGGGCCGAATCCGGGCGGCAAACGGCCACCCATGCCACGCATCATGTTTTTCAGCATGCCGCCCTTGGAGAGCTTCTTCATCGTCTTTTGCATTTGATCGAATTGCTTGAGCAGGCGATTGACCTCCGGCAGCTGCACGCCCGCGCCGCCGGCAATGCGCCGTTTTCGCGAGCCATCGATCATGTCGGGGCGGCGCCGCTCGCGCGGCGTCATGGAATCGATGATGCCGATCTGTCGTTTGATCGCCTGCGGGTTCACGGCCCCCGCGGCCTTGGCCGCGTTGGCTTGCATTTGCGCCGGCAATTTATCGAGCAGCGCCGACATGCCGCCCATGCGCTGCAGCTGGGTCAATTGATCGCGCAAATCGGCGAGATCGAACGTCTTGCCGCTGCTGATCTTCTTGGCGAGCTTCTCGGCCTTTTCCTTGTCGACCTGTTCGTGGACCTGCTCGACGAGAGACAGCACGTCGCCCATGCCGAGGATTCGGGACGCGATGCGTTCCGGCTGAAACAGCTCCAGCGCTTCCGATTTCTCGCCGGTGCCGATGAATAGAATGGGCCTGCCGGTGACTTGGCGCACCGACAGAGCCGCGCCGCCGCGCGCGTCGCCGTCCGCCTTGGTGAGAATGACGCCGGTCAGGCTCAGAGCCTCGTTGAATGCCTTTGCGGCATTGATCGCGTCCTGACCTGCCATGCTGTCGACGACGAACAGGCACTCGTGCGGATGCACTTCGGCGGCGAGCGAAGCGGCCTCCGCCATCATGTCGGCGTCGACGTGCAAGCGACCCGCGGTATCGAGCAACAATACGTCGTAGGCTTGCAGCGTCGCTTCGGTCAACGCGCGCTTGGCGATCACGAGCGGCGATTCGCTCGCGAGTGCGCTCGCGAATCCCGCGCCAACCTGCGCCGCCAGCGTTTGCAGCTGCAGAATCGCGGCCGGCCGATACACATCGGTGCTGACAAGGAGCACTTTTTTGCGCTCCTTCTCGATGAGCCAACGTGCGAGCTTGCCCGCCGTCGTCGTCTTGCCCGCACCCTGCAGGCCGGCGAGCATCACGACGACCGGGCGCTGCGCACGCAAATTCAGGCCCGTGCTCGCCTCGCCCATGAGCTTGGTCAGTTCCTCATGGACGATCTTGATGAACGCCTGACCGGGCGTCAGGCTCTTGATGACCTCGGCGCCGACCGCGCGGGCCTTGACCGCCTCCGTAAAACTCTTGACCACGGGCAAAGCCACGTCGGCATCGAGCAAGGCAAGGCGAACCTGCCGGACGGTATCGGCAATATTATCGTCCGTGAGCCGCCCGCGGCCCGAGAGCGAACGCAGCGCTTCGCCGAGTCTTGTCGTCAGCTGATCAAACATGGTTCGTATTATAGAGGGCTACGAGGCCATTAGTCCTTGTATCATGAGCGCACAGTCAACTTTACCCCGGGTCTGCCGTGCTTCTCGCCATCATCATATTCATTCTGTATACAGCCAGTGCCTGGGTCATGCTCCGCAGCGTTTCCGATCGCCGACTCGACCCGCTTGCATGGTCTTTGAGCCTCATCGCAATTCTCGCGCACAGCTACGCGATCATCCGCCCGATGCACGCCATGGTACCGATCTCGATCGGCCTGCTCGAGGCGATATCGATGCTCGCCTGGACCTTGGCGGTACTTGCCTGTTTGATCGGAATCGAGCGGCAAAACCGCGTGTTGACGGCGATTTTGCTGGGCAGCGCCGCTTTCGGTGCGGCGGCCACCGGCTCGGGACGGAGTTTCGCCGTGGAAACCTCGCCGGGCTGGGAGTTCACCGCGCACATATTGCTGTCGATGGCCGCCGCCGCCTTGCTGTTCGCCGCAGCCGTCACGGCCGTGCTGCTCTTGGTACTCGATCGGCGGCTGCGTACCCATCGCATTGCCGATTTGCCGAGTATCTTGCCGCCCATCGACGCGCTCGAAAGCATCATGTTTCGCTTGATCGGCGCCGGCTTCGCGTTTTTGACTCTGGCGCTGTTCACCGGCTTCGTGTTCGTAACCAATTTATTCGCGCAACACCTGATTCACAAAACCGTCTTGTCGCTGATTGCCTGGGTGCTGTTCGGCGTGCTGTTGATCGGGAGGGTGCGCTACGGGTGGCGCGGCCGATTCGCGGTACGCTTGACGCTCTGGGGATTCGGCATGCTGATCCTCGCGTATTTCGGCGCGAAGTTCGTGCTCGAGTACTTGAAGGGGGCTCACTGGGGCTGAACCGACGCCGACGATGCAAAATCCCTCACTTGGCATCATGTTCTGCGCGCTCGCGGCTTTGCTGCTGCTGGCGGCATTTTTCGCCGGCAGCGAAACGGCGCTCATGAGCCTGAATCGCTACAGGCTCAAAGCCCGCGCAAAGACCGGAAACCGCGGCGCGCGGCTCGCGGAGGCGCTGCTCGCGCGCCCTGACCGGCTCATCGGCCTGATCCTGCTGCTCTCCACGGTCGTCAACGTCGTGACGCCGACCTTGGTCGGCCTGATTACCTTTCGGCTCGGCGGCGACTTCCTGGTCGCCGTCGGAGTCATCGCCTTGACCTTTGTCTTGCTGATTTTCTGCGAAGTCGCGCCCAAGACGTTCGCCGCCCTGCATCCGGAGCGTCTGGCGATACCGGCGGCCTATGTGTATACGCCGCTATTGACGCTGCTCTACCCGTTCGTATGGGCGACCAATCTGCTCGCCAACGGCACCTTGCGCCTGCTCGGCGCTTCGCAAAAGCAGGCCTCGAATTCATTGAGCAGCGAGGAGCTGCGCACGGTTGTCGCGGAAGCCGGTGCCATGATTCCGCATCGTCACCAACAAATGCTCGTCAGCATTCTCGACCTGGAAAGGGCAACCGTCGAGGACATCATGGTGCCGCGACTCGACATCGTCGGCGTCGACGTCGACGACGACTGGGACAACATTGTCGAGCAGCTGCGCCGGAGCCAGCACACGCGCTTGCCGGTTTACGAAGGCGATATCGACCGGATCCTCGGCGTGCTGCACATGAAGCGCGTCGTACACGAACTCGCGCGCGGCCGCCTCAATCGCGCTTCGCTGATCGAGGCGGCGACGGCTCGCGAGGCGTATTTCGTGCCGTCCGGTACGACTCTCAACACGCAGCTCGTGAATTTTCAGCGCGATAAGCGCCGCATGGCGTTCGTCGTCGACGAGTACGGCGATATCCAGGGTCTGGTCACGCTCGAAGACATCCTCGAAGAGATCGTCGGCGAGTTCACGACGGATCCCGCAACCATGATGCACAAGGACGTGCACAGGGACGCCGACGGCAGTTTCGTCGCAAACGCCTCGACGACCATACGTGCGCTCAACCGCTCGATGCATTGGAACCTTCCGACCGATGGGCCCAAGACCTTGAACGGATTGATCGTCGAGTATTTGGAAACCATTCCCGAACCCGGCACGACGCTGAAATTGGCGGATTACATGCTCGAGGTGCTGCAGACCGGCGACAACGCGATCAAGACGGTTCGGATCCGCCCGCCGCCGAAGCGCGCGCCTCTAGAAATCGTCTAGCGCCTGACTCAAGCGGGTCACGCCTTTGACTTTCATGCCCGGCGGCGCTCGCTTCGGCACGTTGGCCTCAGGCACGAGCGCGGAGGTAAAACCATGCTTCGCCGCCTCCCGCAGACGCTCCTCGCCGAAGGGCACCGGGCGAATTTCGCCGGCGAGTCCGAGTTCGCCGAATGCGACGAGGTTATTCGGTACGGGCGCATCGCGCAGGCTCGAGCGCGCGGCCAGCACGATCGCCAGATCCCCCGCCGTTTCGGCGAGCCGCACGCCGCCGACGACGTTCGCGAACACGTCCTGCCCCTGCAGCGCAAGTCCTGCATGACGGTGTGCGACCGCGAGCAGCATCGTCAGGCGATTTGCATCGATGCCGACCGCGACGCGGCGCGGATTGGCGCCGAGACTCGGGTCCGCGAGCACCTGGACTTCGAGCAGCAAGCAACGCGTGCCCTCGCGCATGACCGTAATGACGCTGCCGGACACCGGTTCGCCATGCCTCGAGAGAAAGATCGCGGAAGGGTTCGTCACCTCGCGCAAGCCCTGTTCGACCATCGCGAAGACGCCGATCTCATTGGCGGCCCCGAATCGATTCTTGACCGAGCGCAGCACGCGGAAGCGGCTGCCGGTATCGCTTTCAAAATACAGCACCGTGTCGACCATGTGTTCGAGTACGCGGGGACCTGCGATTTGCCCCTCCTTGGTGACATGGCCGACCAGCAGAACCGCAGTTCCGCGGCTCTTGGCAAAGCGCACGAGCTCGGCGGTCGACTCTCTGAGTTGTGTCACCGCGCCCGGTGCCGATTCGATGCGCTGCGAGTACATCGTCTGAATGGAATCGACGACGAGAATTCCCGCGCTCATTGCGGCCGCCGCGGCGATGATTTCTTCGACACAGGTCTCGGCGATCAAGCGAGCGGTCGCTGCCTCGAGACCCAGCCGGCGCGCGCGCAGGGCCACCTGTTGCAGCGATTCCTCGCCGGTCGCGTAGAGCACCGGTCGCGTGGCGTTTAGCGCGGCCGCGGCCTGCAGCATCAGCGTGGATTTACCGATGCCCGGATCACCGCCCAATAAAGTGACCGAACCCGGCACGAGGCCGCCGCCGAGCACGCGGTCGAGCTCACTGGAACCGGTCGAGAGGCGCGCTTGCTCGACAAGCGCTTCGGCGGCCAACGTGGACGGCTGGTCGCCTCGGGCGGGCCGCAGCGACGGCGCGGCGGCGCGCAGTCCCTGCGGCAAAAACTCGGCCGCAAGTGTGTTCCAGTCGCCACAACTCGCACATTGTCCCTGCCATTTCGGGAAAGAGGCCCCGCAGCTTTGGCAGACAAAGACCTCTTTCGACTTCGCCATCGTGCTCCTTCGAGCGAATTTGTGAGCTTAGCATTGCTGCCTAGGCGGCCTGATCCCCTATACTGCAAAACTTCCGCGGCCGTGATTATGTCTACTGCATGAGAAAAATTGGGCTGTTTGCAGCTGTATTTGGCTTCGCCATCCTGGCATTGACCCTGGTCCTTCGGGTAAACGGGACCGGCGCCGCTTGGTTTTGGCTCACCGGCGCGTTGCTGTCGGTTGCCGGGACCAGCCTCGTGCTTTGGGGCCGCTTTGGGCCGGCCGGGCTGATTTCGACCTCCCCACGGGACCAGATTGGGCCCGTCGGAGATACCGCAAAGCTGCTCGACAATTTCGAACAGCGCTTCGCCGAATTGAAGGCGCGCAAGGCGAACTCCACGGTACTCGGCGATCTGTATGCACTCGCGACCCAATTGGAGCAGCGCGGCCGCGCACCTCAAGCGACGGCGGTTTACCGGCATCTGGTGCGCATCGACACGAACTACAAGGACGTTTCGGATCGCCTGAACCGGCTCATGGACAAGGAGCGCCTCGCAGCCAAGACCGGCGTGGGTCGACCGTCGGCGGGCAGCCCCTCCCCACGAGCGCCGGCGGCGGCTGCAGCCGCCGCTACCGCTGCTGCTGCGCCCAGCGCCGGGCCCGCGGCTCCAGTCCCGGCGGCCGGCGCGAAAGCCGCGGCGGCCGCAAGCCCGGCCGCAAGCCCGGCCGCAAGCCCGGCCGCAAGCCCGGCCGGCAGCCCAGCCGCTACGGACGCTCAACCGCTGCGTCAGCTCGGCCGCTACCGCCTGGAGCGGGAAATCGGTCGCGGCGCCATGGGCGTCGTCTATCTCGGCCGGGACATGGCCATCAATCGGCTGGTCGCGATCAAGGCGATTCCATTGGCGGCCGAATTCAGCGATACCGAATTGCACGATGCCCGCGTGCGGTTCTTTCGCGAAGCAGAGACCGCGGGACGGCTCAATCATCCGAACATCGTGACGATCTATGACGTCGGCGAGGAAGCAGGCCTCGCCTATATCGCCATGGAGTATTTGAAGGGGCGCCATCTCAGCGATTACGCGCCGTCCAATCAGCTGTTGGAGCCGCGCAAAGTGCTCGAGCTGATTGGCCGAACCGCCGACGCTTTGGGCTTCGCCCACAAGCAGCAGGTCGTTCACCGCGACATCAAACCCGCCAATCTCATGTACGATCCGAGCACGGATATACTGAAAATTACGGACTTTGGCATCGCGCGCATCACCGGCGCCGGCAGCACGCGGACTGGAATCGTGTTGGGTACGCCATCGTTCATGTCGCCCGAGCAGCTCGAAGGGCGAACTGTGACTGGTCACTCGGACTTGTTTTCCCTAGGTGTTAGCCTGTTTCAATTATTGACGGGCCAGCTGCCGTTCACCGCAGATTCGATGACCGGACTGATGCAGCAAATCGCCGAGGCGCCGCATCCGCCCTTGCGCGCTTTTCGACCCGACTTGCCGGCATGCGTAGAAGCCGTGATCGACCGCGCGCTGGCCAAGACCCCCGAGGCGAGATTCGACACCGGCGCGCAAATGGCGGCCGCGCTCGAAGACTGCCGCGTACGTATACCCAGCGGGATGCCATGAAACGAGACCAGGACATGAGGGACACGAGCCATCGGGACGCTGTCCGATGAGTTTGCGCGGCAAAATCGCGAGCGTTGCATTGACCGATACCGGCAAAGTACGCGAGCACAACGAGGACATGATCGGTACCGAGGGCGATATCGGTCTATTCGTGCTCGCCGATGGCATGGGCGGATACAACGCGGGCGAGGTCGCGAGCGGGATCGCGGTCAAGACCATCATCAACCTGGTCAGGGACGCCGTCGTGCGTGAGGACCTCTCGGTGCCGGACCCCGAGACCGGGCTGACGCGACCCAGCATCATCCTGCGTGACGCGATTCACAGAGCCAATAAAATTATCTATCACACGTCAAAAACCCAGCCTCAATGTGAGGGCATGGGCACTACCGTGGTGGCGTGTTTGTTCCATGATAATCGCGTATCGATCGCACACGTGGGAGATTCGCGCCTCTACCGGCTGCGGGACAATCGATTCGAGCAGATGACGCTCGACCACTCGCTGCTGCAGGAACTCGTGGACCGCGGCTTTTATTCGCAGCAAGAAGCCCAGCGGGCGACGAACAAGAATTATGTCACACGGGCGCTCGGAGTGGAACAGAACGTCGATGTCGAGATTCATGAAGAGCCGGTCCAAAAGGGCGACTATTATGTGCTCTGCTCCGACGGCCTTTCGGACATGATCGAGGATGAGGATATTCATTTAACAATCAGCACCTTTAGTGCTAATCTTGAAACGGTTGCTAAGCAGTTGATACAACTGTCGAACGATAACGGCGGACGGGATAATGTGTCGGTCATCATGGCGCACATTGAAGAGCCCTTCCCCGCGCATCGGCGTATATTTGACAAAATATTGGGATGGTTTGGTTAGGGAAATGGAGTCTGAATGGCACGTCTGATGCTCAGCCTGGACGGTCAAGTCCTTGCGGAATACAACATGAACAAGGAGCGCTATACCATAGGGAGGCTCCCGGATAACGACATACGGATCGATAATCCGGCGGTCAGCGGCCACCACTCCTTGATCATCAATATACTCAACGACTCCTTCCTGGAGGACTTGAACAGTACCAATGGCACCTATGTCAACGGCAAGCTGATCAAGAAACATGCGATGCAGCACGGCGACGTCATCACCGTCGGGCACCACCAGCTGCGCTTCGTCGACAACCAAGACGGCGACGCGGAGCAGGACGAATTCGAAAAAACGATGGTCATCACGCCGAGTTCGCAAGGCGAAGAGCGTATTCGCCGTGTTGGACAAGCGGTGGACCAGGCCGCCAAAGCAGTAGCCGCCAAGCGACCCCCGCAATCCACCGACAATATGACGGCCTTGCCCAAGGCGAAGCTGCAAGTGCTCAGCGGCGCTTTCGCAGGCCGTGAATTGGAATTGACCAAGGCGTTGACCACGCTCGGCCGCCCGGGAGTGCAAGTCGCGGCGATCACGCGTCGCTCCGAGGGTTATTTCATCGTCCACGTCGACAGCGGCAAGGAAAATGATTACCCGCTCGTGAACGGCATACCGATCGGACCGCAGGCACGCCGGCTCAACGACAACGATGTCGTGCAGTTGGCGGGCGTCAAGATGGGGTTCTTCGAAAGCTAGCGTGCGGCAAGACGCGCCGCGCGGCAAAACGCGCCACGCGCTAGCGCAATTCCACGGCGACGCGCTGGCTGACGCCGCAGAGCAGCTCGTAGGGTATCGTGCCGGCCAAGCGCGCGATCTGTTCCACGGGCAGCTGCGGTCCCCACAACACCACGGGATCGCCGAGATTCACGGGCTTTTGCAGGTCGGTCACGTCGATCCCGATCATGTCCATCGAGATTCGTCCGGCCAGCGCCGCGCATTCGCCGTTGACGAGCACCGGGGCACCCGAACCGAGGCTGCGCGGATATCCATCGCCGTAACCGACCGCGGCGACCGCAAGGCGCGTCGGGCGTGCCGCCGCCCACGCGCCGCCGTAGCCGACGCGCTCTCCGACCACCAGATCTTTTACGGCGATCACGCGCGAATGCAGCGTCATCACGGGCCGCAAGCCGTAGTCCGTGCCGGTTGTTTCGGCCATCGGCGAGACCCCATAGAGCAGCAGACCCGGACGCACCCAGTCGGCCTGGGCCGCGGGAAAGTTCAGCAGTCCCGCCGAATTGGCGATGCTGCGCGCGCCGGGCAGCGATGCGGTGGCCGCCTCGAAGCCCACCAGCTGCTGCTTCGTGGTCGCGCGCCGCGGCTCGTCGGCCGCGGCCAAATGCGTCATGAGCCCGACCGGCTGGCGAACCGCCGGCAGCGTGCGCAATTCGGTCCACGCGGCGCCGAATGCCGCTCCCTTCAAGCCGAGCCGGTTCATGCCGGTGTCGAGCTTGAGCCACACCGGTACCTGCGCCGCGGCCCCCAGCAAGCGCAGCAGCGCGATTTGCTCGGGCAAATGCACGACCATCTCAAAGTCGGCCGTTATCGCCGCCGCGAGCTGTTCCCGATCGAAAACCCCCTCGAGCAATACGATCGGCTTCGAGATGCCGGCGGCTCGCAGCAGCAGGCCCTCCTCGACCCGGGCCACGGCAAATGCGTCCGCATCGTCCAAAGCCCGAGCGACCGCGACCAGCCCGTGTCCATAGGCGTTTGCCTTGATGACGGCCATGACGCGCGAGGCCGGCGCCCGCCGGCGCACGGCGGCCAAATTGTGGCGCAGCGCCGCGGTGTCGATCGTTGCGATGACAATGGGCTTCATGGAAGTGATGCTGCGGCTCGCTAGCTCATCTGCAGCGCTCGGCCGGCGTCGGACTCGTCGGCATCCTCGCCGAGGAAGCCGCCCGTCTGGTGCGCCCAAAGCCGCGCATACAGACCGCCCTTGGCGAGCAACGACGAGTGGTCGCCCTCTTCGACGATGCGACCCTTGTCGAGCACGACCAGGCGGTCCATCGCTGCGATCGTGGAAAGGCGGTGCGCGATGGCGACCACCGTCTTGCCCTCCATGAGCCGGTAGAGACTCTGTTGGATCGCAGCCTCCACCTCGCTGTCGAGCGCGCTCGTGGCCTCATCGAGCAGCAGGATCGGCGCATCCTTGAGCATCACGCGCGCAATTGCGATGCGTTGACGCTGCCCGCCGCTCAATTTGACGCCGCGATCGCCGACGTGCGCCTCGTAGCCGGCGCGGCCCTTGGCATCGCTGAGCGTCAGGATGAAGTCGTGTGCCTCGGCGCGCATCGCGGCGGCCAGCAAATCGGCATCGCCGGCATCGGGCCGGCCATAGAGAATGTTGTCGCGGACCGAGCGGTGCAACAGCGCGGTATCTTGGGTCACCATGCCGATTTGCGCGCGCAGGGACTCCTGGGTCACTGCGGCAATGTCCTGGCCGTCGATCAGCACCCGGCCATGGCGCACATCGTAAAATCGCAGCAGCAAATTGACGATCGTGCTCTTGCCGGCGCCGGAACGGCCGACCAAGCCGATCTTCTCGCCCGCGCGAATGTGAAGACTCAAGCGGTCGATCACGGGCCGGCTCGGGTCTGCGCGCGGCGCGCCGTAAGCGAAGCTGACGTGGTCGAAGCGGATGTCGCCGCGCGTGACCCGCAGCGCTGCGGCATCGGGCCGGTCGAGCACGGTCTGGGGACTTGCGAGCGTATTGATACCGTCCTGCACCGTGCCGATCTGCTCGAATAGCGATGCAATCTCCCACATCACCCAGTGCGAGATGCCGTTGAGCCGCAGCGCCATCGCGGTCGCCGCGGCGACCGCGCCGACGCCGAGCGATCCGCGTGTCCACAGCAGAAGCGCCATGCCCGCGGTGCAAACGATCAGGCCCATGCTGAGCGCATGGTTGACGATTTCGAAGCCCGTCACCATGCGCATTTGGCGGTAGACCGTCTGCAGAAATTCCGCCATGGCGCTGCGCGCATAGCCGCTCTCGCGTTGCGTATGCGAGAAGAGTTTGACGGTTGCGATGTTGGTATAGGCGTCGGTGATTCGCCCCGTCATCATCGAGCGCGCATCCGCTTGCGACTTGGCGACGGCGGCCAAGCGCGGCACGAAATACCAGACCGAGAGCGAATACAGTGCAAGCCAGCCTAGAAAAGGCGGCAAGAGCCAGAGACTGAAGTCGCCGGCCACGAGGACGATGGTGACGAAATAAATCACGACGTACACCAAGATGTCGCCGACGATCATCCAGGTATCGCGAACGGCGAGCGCGGTCTGCATGACCTTGGTCGCCACGCGGCCCGCGAATTCGTCCTGATAAAAGCTCAGGCTCTGCGCAAGCATGTTGCGATGGAAATCCCAGCGTAGGCGCATCGCAAAATTGCCCGCGAGCGTTTGCCGCCGAATGAGGCTTTGCAGGCCGATCAGCAGCGTGCTTCCGCCAAGAATGGCCGCCAGCAGCAGCAGATTCCCGCGCTGCAAGGTCCACAGTTTGGCCGGCTCGACCTTGGCGAGCCAGTCGACGACGTGCCCGAGCATGCTGAAGAGCAGCGCCTCGAATGCGCCGATGATCGCGGTCGCGATCGTCATCGAGATGATGTAGCCCCGCATACCGCGGGTACATGCCCACACGAATGCGAAAAAACCGCGCGGCAGCTGCGGCGGCGGCGATTCCGGATATGGTGAAACTAGGTTCTCGAAAAAGCGCAACAAGGCGGAAACTCCGACGGCAAAAACACGAGACTACCTGAACACACCCTCGGCATACGACTCGGGTGCAAAGTTTTCAAACTTCGTGTACTGGCCGAGGAAGGTCAGCTGAACGTCGCCGGTAGGACCATTGCGCTGTTTGGCGATGATGATGTCCGCGATACCTTTACGCGTCGTATTGGGCTCGTATACCTCCTCGCGATAGATGAGGAGAATCACGTCTGCATCCTGTTCAATAGCTCCCGATTCGCGAAGATCCGACATCACCGGCTTCTTCTCGACGCGCTGTTCGACGCCGCGGTTCAGCTGCGAGAGCGCGATGACCGGCACTTTGAGTTCTTTGGCGAGCGCCTTGAGGGAGCGCGAAATTTCGGATATTTCCGTGGCCCGATTCTCTTTGGTGCCCGGCACCTGCATGAGCTGCAAATAGTCGACGACGATCAGATCGAGCCCGCGTTCGCGCTTCAGGCGTCTTGCGCGCGCGCGCACTTCGGTGGGCGTCAGTGAGGGCGTCTCGTCGACGTAAATCTTGGCGCCCGAGAGTTGGGTCATTGCCGAATCGATGCGCGGCCAATCCTCCTCATGCAAGCGGCCGGAGCGCAGATTGCTTTGATTGATGCGGCCCAGCGAAGAAATCATGCGCAAGGTCAGCGATTCGGCCGACATTTCCATGCTGAAAATCGCCGCCGACTTGTTCGAGCCCAGGGCGGCGTTCTCGGCGATGTTGACCGCAAGCGTCGTTTTGCCCATCGACGGGCGCCCCGCGATGATGATCAGATCGCCCGGCTGCAGCCCGGAGGTCATCTCGTCGAGCTGCCTGAAGCCGGTCGAAATGCCGGTCATTTTGCCCTCGGAGTGATAGAGCTCGTCGATTCGATCGACGACGCGCGGCAGCACGCTCTTGACGGCGACGAAACCCACCTTGCCGCGCGAGCCGCGTTCGGCGATCTCGAACACCGCGCGCTCCGCGTCGTCGACGATCTCGCGCGCCTCGCGGCCCTCCGGTTCGAGTGCGCTGCCGACGATCAGATTCCCGGCCGTGATGAGCTGCCTGAGCACCGAGCGTTCGCGCACGATGTCGGCATAGGCGCGGATGTTGGCGGCCGTCGGCGTATCGCGCGCGAGGGAGCCCAGATAGGAGAGGCCGCCGACCTGATCCAGCAGTCCCTGGCTTTCCAGGTAGCCGGACAGCGTGACCGCGTCGCAGGGTTGGCCGCGTTCGATCAAACCCGCGACCGCCTCGAATATCAGGCGGTGATCGGCTCGATAGAAATCCTCGGCGACGACGCGATCCGCGATTTGATCCCAGGCCGGCGCGTCGAGCATGAGGCCGCCGAGCACCGATTGCTCCGCCTCGATCGAATGCGGCGGCAGGCGCAAGCCGTCGCCGGCGCTGCCCGGGGAACGATTGCTGACGCGGATCGCCACGTATAAAGCCTGCGCAAGGCGGCTTTTGCGGCCGCTACTCTTCGGCGACGATCGTGACGTTCAGGGTCACATTCACGTCCGCGTGCAAGTGCAACTGGACCTGGTGTTCACCGGTGGAACGAATCGGTCCTGTCGGCATGCGTACTTCGGAACGTGCGACCGGCTGGCCCGCCTTGACCGAGGCTTCGGCGATGTCCGACGTGCCGATCGATCCGAACAATTTGCCTTCGGTGCCGGCTTTAGCCTTGATTTCCAGCTTGAAGTTCTCGAAATTCAGCGCCCGCGCCTGTGCCTGCTTGAGTTCCTCGTTGGCCTTGGCTTCGAGCACGGCGCGCTGCGCCTCGAATTGCGCAATGTTGGCCGCCGTCGCAACGGTTGCCTTGCCGGTCGGAACCAGGAAATTACGCGCGTAACCCGACTTCACTTTGACGCGATCGCCGATTTGACCGAGATTCGCGACCTTCTGCAACAGAATGATATCCATGATGGCTTCCCGTCTTAATGCTGATCGGTGTAGGGAAGCAAGGCCAGAAACCGCGCACGACGAATCGCGAGCTGCAGCTGACGCTGATAATGCGCGCGCGTGCCGGTGATGCGGCTCGGGACGATCTTGCCGGTTTCAGTGATGTAGCTCTTGAGCGTGACGAGATCCTTGTAATCGATCTGCTTGACGTCATCGGCGGTGAATCGGCAAAACTTCTTGCGGCGGAAAAAACGTGCCATGTTGAACTCCTGAGGATTTACCGAACGCCCATGGGCATGTCGTCGTCATCGCCATCGTCGCCAAAGTCATCGTGGCGGCGGGCATTCTCGTCCGGCGCACGGGCCATCGGCGAGGGCTCGGTGACGGCCTCGTCCATTTTCACGACCAGGTGGCGCAGCACCGCATCGCTGAAGCGGAACGAGCCATTGAGCTCGTCCAAGGTCTTCTGATCGATCTCGATGTTCAGCAGGACATAATGCGCTTTGTGGACTTTGGAAATCGGAAACGTCAGTTGACGCCGGCCCCAGTCCTCGAAGCGATGTACGAGGCCGCCGCCGGCACTGATCATGCCCTTGTAGCGTTCGACCATCGCGGGAACTTGCTCGCTCTGATCCGGATGGACCAGGAGCACGATTTCATAATGCCGCATTGTAGGCTCCCTACGGTTTTAGCCTCCCGTTGCGAGCGGTGAGGCAAGGAGTGAAGCCGGTTACCCGGCAAATGCCGGTCGGCCGGCGAAAACGAGCGCGGAGAATACGCGTTGCGGGGGGTCCGGGTCAACTTGAGCGTTGGCGGCGCGCCTCGAACAAGACCACACCCGTCGCCACCGAGACGTTCAAGGATCCAACCCGCCCCGCCATCGGGATACGGACCAGGAAATCGCAGCGGTCCCGCGTCAGGCGGCGCATGCCGCTGCCCTCGGCGCCGAGGACCAGGGCCAGCGGGCGCTTCAGATCCGCCTCGAAAACGCTCTGTTGCGCCTCCCCGTCGGTGCCAACGACCCAAATCTGGCGTTCCTTGAGCAAATCGAGCGTCCGCGCAAGATTGGTAACGCTCGCGACGGGGACGAACTCGGCTGCGCCCGCCGCCACCTTGCGTACGACGCCATCGACCGGCGCGGCTCGATCGCGCGGAATCACGAGTGCATGCACGCCCGCGGCATCGGCGGTGCGCAGGCAGGCGCCGAGATTGTGCGGATCGGTGACCCCGTCGAGCACGAGCAGCAAGGCGTCCTCGCGCAGCGCGGCGAGTGCCACGAGCAAATCATCGTCGTCCCAGGGTTTCAGTGGGCGCACCGCGGCGACGGCCCCCTGGTGAGCGACGTCGCCGACGAGCTTGGTTAGCGCCTCACCGGCCACCGTCTGCACATGCACGCCGACTGCCTGCGCGTCTGCGCGCAGGCTGCGCATGCGCTGATCGTCGCGCGCCTCGGCGAGCCACAACTCGAGTATCCGTTCAGGCGCGCGCTCGATGATCGCCGCAATCGCATGTAGGCCGTAAACGAGATTACGCTTGTGGTCCGCCATGCCCTTCAGCGTCCGCCGCCCCTGGCGCCACCGCCGCGGCCGCCCCCGCCACTGCGCGCGCCGCCACCACCGGACCCGCCCCCGCCACTGGACCCGCCGCCACCGCGCCGCGAGCCGCCGCCGCCGCTCGACCTGCCGCCACCCCCGCGCCGCGAGCTGCCGCCCGACGATCGCCGGCCACTACCGCCCGCACCACCACCACGCCGCGCTGCGTGCACCGTGCCGTGGGCCGTACCGCCCTCGCCGTCGATCAATTCAAAATCGATCTGGCGTTGCGCGAGGTCGACCCGGCTCAATCGCACGCGCACCGAATCGCCCATTTGCCAGCGTCGACCCGTGCGCTGACCGACGAGGCCCATGCCACCGGCCTCGAGTTCCCAGTAATCGCCTGGGATCGCCGAGATATGGACGAGGCCGTCGATCGGCATCTCCTTGAGCTGCACGAACAAGCCGAACTCCAGCGCGCTGGAGATCGTCGCGTCGAAACTCTCGCCGACGCGCGGCTGCAGATAGAGGCAGCGCAGATAGCTCATGACATCGCGCGCGGCGTCGTCGGCGCGCCGCTCACGCTGCGAGCTCTCGAATCCGAGAGCCTGCAATTCGCTGGTGCTGTAGCGATGTCCGGATGCCGAGTGCGGCAGCACCGCCGCCTTGATCGCGCGATGCACCAGCAGATCGGGATAGCGGCGTATCGGCGAGGTGAAATGCGCATATTCCTCGAGCGCGAGTCCGAAATGGCCGATATTCGTCTGCTGATAGACCGCCTGCGCGAGCGAACGAATCACTAGACTCTCGAGCAGCAAGCCGTCGGGGCGCGCCTGTAGCCGGTCCACGAGCTGCCGAAATTCGCGGGACGTCGGCTTCTCTGAAAACACCGCGCCCACCTGCAGCGAATTCATGACCTTCAGCAATTCCGCGACGCGTTTGTCCTCCGGTTGGCCATGTACGCGGTATAGGCTGCGGGCCTTGGCGAGGCGCAACGCAACCGCGGCTTCGACATTCGCGGCGATCATGCATTCTTCGATCAGACGATGCGCATCGTTGCGCGCGACCGCATAAAAGCCCTCGATCTTGCCGTCGTCGCCGATCCGCGCCTTGACCTCGCTGCCGCGGAAATCCAGCGCGCCGCGCGCATCGCGCGCGACTTTGAGCACGTCGTAGACGGCCTGGAGCATGTGCAGGGATTCGCGCACGTCCGGCGTCATCGCCGCCGAGGCGCCCGTCGACGGATTCTGCAGATAAGCCCATGCCTCGTCATAGGTGAGCCGCGCATGCGAACGAATCACCGCTTCGTAAAAGCGCGTTTTACTGAGCTTGCCGGTCTTGCTGACACGCATGTCGCAGACAAACGCCAAGCGCTCGACGTGCGGCATCAGCGAGCACAAGTGGTTGGACAGATGCTCCGGCAGCATCGGCAGCACGCGGTCGGGAAAATAAACCGAGGTCGCGCGCTTGCGCGCTTCCGAATCGAGTTCGCTGCCGGTGCGCACATAGTGACTGACGTCGGCGATCGCGACGACGAGCCGCCAGCCGCCGCCGCGGATCGCTTCGGCGAACACCGCGTCGTCGAAATCCTTGGCGTCGGCGCCGTCGATCGTCACCAGCGGCAACGCGCGCAGGTCCTCGCGACCCGCTCGATCCGACTCACCCACATCGGGACTGAAGCGATTGGCGGCGCGGACGACTTCCGGCGGAAACTCCTGCGGCAGATCGTGGCGCAAGACCGCAAAACGCACGGCAAGATCGGAGGGACGAAGATTCTCGAGAACCTCGACGATGCGCCCCTGCGCCGCCACCTCGCCTTGCGGACGCTTGGTGATTTCGACGATGACGTAGTCCTCGTCCTCGGCGCCATTGCGGTCTCGAAGCGGCACCTCGACCGAATACCAATGCCCCGGGTCTTCCGGGGTCACCCGGCCGCGGCCCGGGCCGGTGTGCCAGACGCCGCCGACCCGGTCCGGCGAATCGCCGATGCGGCGGATCAAGCGTGCCATTCGGCGGCCGCGGTCGTTGATGCCGACCGCGCGCACTTCGACCCGATCATTGTGCATCAAGGTCGCGGTATCGGCGCGAGCCAGCACCAAGGGCGCGGACCCGTCTTCCGGCATGATCAGCACTTCACCGCTCGCGCGGCCGCGCACTCGCCCGGCGACCCTTTCGGCTTCACCGGCGGTGCAGTAGCCGTGCTCATTTTGGAGCGCCTGTCCGTCGCGGACCATGGCCGTCAGTCGCTTGGCGAGCGCGTCGCGCTGCGTATCGGTGTTCAAGCCGAGGCGTTTCGCGAGCCTCGCCGCGCTCAGCGGCTCGGGCGCGTCGGCGAGATGTTTGAGCAGCAACTCACGACTCGCGATCGGATCTGCGTATCGCGACTTCTCGAGCTCTAGATTTGGGTCCTCGCCCCGCCAGTCCTTGGGCGCGGCCACGGACCCGCGTTTATTGGATGAGTGCTTATTCGGTGGGTGCGGCGGACCGGAGGAGCCACGTCGTGTCATAGGTACATATCGCCATTGGGAGTAAAGATATTAAATGGGGTACGGAGCATCGATTGACAAGCCCTGGTTGGTTGCGTAGATTTCGGCGCCTCGCGTATCGCGGACCCATCTTGGCCCAGGTGGCGGAACTGGTAGACGCGCTGGTTTCAGGTACCAGTGGAGCAATTCGTGGAGGTTCGAGTCCTCTCCTGGGCACCATAATCATTAAGTTACAGTACTTATTTAAAGTATTTGATTAATATTTTCGCGCCGACCTTTCCGCGCTCGCGTGCAAAACCGCAGGGCGCGTGCAAACACCTGAGCGCGCGCAGCCTATCAGTTCTCCGGCATGGGACGCACGCAATCTCCAGATTGGGTCCGGACCGCGACTCCCATGAAAGCGGCAAAATTCGGTGAGATGCTGGTGTCGGCGGTCAATGGCACCGTCGCGCAGGATGCTTTGCGCGGCGCGCCGGACACGGCGCTCAGGCCGCCGCTTACCGGCCGGTCGGGGCCGCGACAGGGTTCGCTGCGGCAGACTTCGCGAAGATCCACGCCAGCAGCGACACAAGCGGCGGCAGCGCGAAACACCAGCTCGCGATGTTGCTGAAGAGCAGAGCGGCGACCGCTGCGCCGCCGGCGAAGCTCATCACGGCGACGGACATACGCCGCAAGCGTGCACGGGTCGCATCGCCGGTTTCTTCGGGCAGGCCGTGAATCGTATCGGCAATATCGATCATGATTTGCGTCGTCGTGCCGGTCATCAACGTCGTCGGCGGCGAGGCGCTCTGATGAACGCGGTGTGCCGCATTCTGAACCGCCATCGCCGACACGAGCGTCATTCCCGTCAATATTGCAGGTCCGGTATCGCCGTTGACAAACGGTCCCCACCAGACCGCAAGTCCTGCGCCTATCAGCAGCAGGATCAGCTGCAAGCTCAGCAGCGTCTCGAGCCCCGACAGCCTGCGGCCCACGATCGTTAAACTCGCGAGTCGCGAGATGATGATCACGGCACAAAACACCGGCAGCGCCAACAGTTTAGCGACGACTCCCGAGGTCCCGAAGACCAGCGCGGCCCCAATGGTCACGAAATTGCCGGTGATATGCGCAGTGAACAGTCCTTGCAAGGCTAAATATCCGGCGGTATCCAAATACCCGCCATTGAAGCTCAGTAGAGTTGGAACACTTGGTTTCATCGACTTGCCTTCCATGTGTCATTGAGGGACAAAAAACGCGCATTCCCAAAGCATCGCAAACCGGCTGTTGCGCTCGAAAGGTCACTCGTCATCGCGGAACCCGATCGCGGCATGCGTGCCGTCACAGAACGGTTTGTTGCGCGAGGCACCGCACCGGCACAAGGTCACGCGATTTCGCACCTCGTATTCGAAGCCATCGGCGCCTACGACCGGAATTCCACCTCGCAGCCAGATGGGCCCGGCGCATGCATTCAGAGGATCCTCGATGAGCGCGATCGACGGCTCATAGATGGGTTCGATCGCTTTACCGGTGGCGTTTTCGTGGGCGACGAGCCTGCCGGAGGGACAGTCGCAGGCCTCTTGCACGAACTGCTTGCGTGCAGCCGTATTGTCCGCTTCATTGACGAGATTCCAAACCTGTCCGTGCGGGTCGCAAAAGCGGGCGAATCCGCACAAGGCCTCTGCATCGGTCAACGACATCGTGGGCCCACGCAGAACTTTCGCCTGCGCTTGATACGTCGCGCGGCTCGCCGTTTCGGTGCCGTCGAATCCGACTTTCGCATGCGAACCGTCGCAAAAAGGCTTGCTCGAGCTCTTTCCGCAGCGGCACAACGCATACTGCGCCTGTTCGGGGTAGGTCGGCCCAGGTACCCATTTGACGGACTCGCCGGCCGAATTCGTGCCGATGGTTTGTTTTTGCAGCGACAAGGCGCCCGAAACCAGGTAGGGGCCGTTCCTCACGATTTGAACCTTGACGCGTGTTGGCTTGTTCGGATGCATTGCGTGTCTCCCGGGAGGCGATTGAGGTTGCTCGTGGACTGTTCAATTCATGGCGCGCTCGGACCGGCGATCTTCTCGGAGGGGTCGGCTCGAACTTGCGGATCTGCCGGGACGCCGTGCGCCGAAATCAGGTGCGTGACGGTCGGCGGGCTCTTCAGTAGGCCGTGAACCTGGTGCTGCAGCATGCGATCGGCATTCGTGACTCGCTTGTGCTGGCGCAGATGTTCGAGCCAGGATTCGACGAGAAACGTTTCCAGAAACCTTCCCTGTTCGGCGGCATCCTCGAACAAGCCCCATGCGTAGGCGCCGTCCCGACCGCGCTCGTGGGACAGCAGATCCATTGCACGCAGAAATGCTTCACGGTCCGCTTCGATGATCCGGTATTCGACGGTCACCAGCACCGGACCCGCGTCGCTGGCAACGTGTCGGCTCAGAACCGGCGTTGGCCAGTGCATGGATGGCGTGAGATCGATCCCGGCACCAGTCTGCAGCTTCCATCGCCACGTCAGCGGAATGGCGAGCAGCGTGCCCGCTGCCGCGATGAAATGCGCAATCGGCACGCCGCCGATCCGCGCCACTTGACCCCATAACGCGCTGCCGAGCGTCAAGGCCCCGGAGAACACCATCACGTAGATGGCGAGGCCTCGCCCACGAACCCATTCGGGCAGCGCCAGCTGTGCAGAAACATTCAGACTCGCCAGTACGCCAATCCAGCAGACACCGGCGACGGCGCTGGCCGCCAACGCGACGAGCGGGCCACGGGCAACACCGTACAAAATGAGCGCGACCGCCGTCCCGACCGATCCGGCGGCCACGACGCGATCCGCACCGAGCGTAGCTTTACTCCACGGCAAAATGAAGACGCCGATGATGGCGCTCGCACCAATCATGCCCAACAGGAGTCCGTAGAATGCCGGACCGCCGCCGACTTGATCGCGTGCAACCAGCGGCAGCAGCGCCCAATAACAGCTCGCGAATGAGAAAAATCCCAGGGCACGCAGCAACGTCGCCCTCAGATGCCGGTTATTCCGCGAATGGCGCACACCCGTGCGCAAGGCGCTCACGAAGCGCTCCGCCGGCAACTGGGAATCTCGATGTGGCGCCGAATGCCAGCGCAGCAGGGCGCCGATCACGCCCAGATTGCTGAGGCCGTTGACCCAAAATGACGCCGCGATCCCGAATGCGACCGTGATGAGGCCACCGAGTGCGGGCCCGAGCGCACGACTGACATTGATGCCCACACTGTTCATGGCGATTGCGGCGGGCAGCTCCGGCCTCGGTACCAGCTGCGACACGACCGACTGCCACGCGGGAGCCGTCGCCGCCGAGCCCGCCTCGATCAGAAAAATGAACAGCAACAGCGAGATCGGGCCGATGAGATGCAGCCACACGAGCGCGGCAAACAAAGTCGAAACGACCGCGATGAAGGTTTCGGCGCCAATGAGATAGCGACGCTTGTCGACGATGTCGGCGAGAGCGCCCGCGGGCAGCGCGATGAGGACCATAGGCAGCATCGCGGCAACTTGGACCAGTGACACCATCAACGGATCCGAGTCGAGGCTGGTCATGAGCCACGCCGAGGCAGAGCTGTACATCCATGCGCCGATGTTGGAGACGAGCGTCGTGATCCAAATCACGGTAAACGTCGTGTGCCGGAATGGACTCCACGGCGATTGTGCGACCGGAATCGGGTGCACCGCGCTCACGCTATTCGCCCTCCTTGAGTTAGCCCCACGGCGCCAATGCGCTCAACCTCTATCGCTTGCGAACTCCTAAGCTCAGAAAGCCCAGCAAGAGCAACCAAGTGCCCTCAGAACCCCTTGTGATCGATCGCGATCGGCGCCCGCCGCAGTGATCCTGCCCTTCTCGATCGCGAGCGCGCGCGCGGCGGGTTTGGCGCGGTCGAGCGTTGCGATTTTGCCGTTCAAAAGAACGGTGTCGGGTCCAGTGCTCATGGGGTCATCCCGTGTTTGTTGTTACTTATCACTGGTCACCCAGGAAATCCAGAGTGCCGAGGGCGTCAGGCCCCGGCGCGACCGACTGGCGGCGGTGGTGTATCCGCCGACGCGCGATCATGTGTCCCACACCATCGTGGTACCCGCACGAGCGTAGCCGCGATCCAGATCTTGTCACTTGCGTGTTGATTCGGACTGGCTGAATATCGCGGATGACGCCGGCTGCACGACGGCTGGCGCCGGTGGCAATCGGCTGCGGTATCGATGCACGCACAGGAGCTACGCGATGACCCTCAATCAAGCCTTTTTCGATAGCTGGACTCCGCGCGCGTTGGGCGCGCTGCGCATCGTCACTGCATTTCTATATGTTCAGCATGGCACCGCGAAGCTACTCCATGTACCGCACGTGGCGATGTTCGACCAATTGCCCCTGCTTTCATTGATCGGCTTCGCAGGAACGCTGGAACTCGTCGGCGGTCTGCTGCTCTTGATTGGCTTGTTCACGCGGCCGGCGGCATTCATTCTGTGCGGCGAGATGGCGTTCGCATACTTCATGGGCCACGCGCCGCACGGCAATTTTTTATCGCCGTCGTTGAACAACGGTGAACCGGCCGTGTTGTTCTGCTTCATTTTCTTGCTTCTGTCGGTCGCGGGCGCCGGAGCCTGGAGCGTGGATGCCCACCACGGCCATGCCAAAGGGACCTAAAGCCGAGGATTCGTTCCGCAAGCCGTCGCCGACTCGCGCAGTTTCAAATTGTCTGCCGCGATGAGAGGCTAGTCCCGGCGCAATGCGGTCCGCCTCGCGGCGCGATCCGGCCCACCGTTCCGCGCGATTCCGGCCTGCCTTGGCTGGTTTTTGTGCCTCGCGCATAGAACCATCTGTCTGCGTCCCGGTACTCATACGCGTCGTTCATTTGAATTACGTCACGGAGAGTACTCATGAATCTTCATCTCAACATCCTAGGCAAAGTATCGGCGTCGTCGGCGTTCGGCGCGGTCTCGGCGCTCACGCTGGCTGCATGTGGCGGAGGTGGCAGCGGAGGCGGCGCGAGCACTTCGATGAGTCCACCGACGGCCACGGGATTCGCCGACACCGCGTTGGTATCGAATATGACCGGAGTCGTTGCCACGACTACCGTCATCGACGCGAACCTGCAAAATCCCTGGGGTATCGCATTGGCGCCGGGGCTGCCGGTTTGGATAGCCGACAACAACAGCAACTTGTCGACACTCTACAGTGGCACCGGAGCGATCGAGACCAACGAAGTGACCGGCTCCGCCGATGCCGGTATCAGCATTCCCGCTTCCGCAGCCGGTGTACAGGCCAATCCCACGGGCCAAGTCTACAACGGCAACGGCGGATTTTTGATTCCCACGAGCAAGGGACAGGAGACCGCTCTGTTCATTTTTGACGGTGAAGGCGGCACGCTGAGCGCCTGGGCACAGGACAGCGGCGCAACCGCAGTCACGGCCTACGACGACGGCGTCGCGAACGGTGCCGATCACGCCGTCTACAAGGGCCTCGCCACCGGGACCGTCAACGGCGCGTCCTACCTGTATGCCACGGATCTTCACAACAACAAGATCGATGTCTTCGACACGAATTTCTCGAAGCCAAGCGCAATGCAGGGCAAGTTCATAGACCCCGATATGCCGACCGGCTTCGTGCCGTTCGGGATCGTCGCGGTGACGGGTAAGTTGTACGTCACTTACGCGATGCAGGATTCGGCCAAGCACGATGAAGTCACGGGCGCGGGTCTCGGCTACGTCGACATCTTTGACCACAGCGGCAACTTCGTGAGCCGCTTCGCATCGGCCGGCGATCTCAATGCGCCCTGGGGCATTGCGGTGGCGCCCAGCGGATTCGGCACGCTGCAGGGAGACTTGCTGATCGGCAACTTTGGCGACGGACATATCAACATCTTTTCGCCCGAGGGGACTTCGATGGGCTCTTTGTCGGTCTCGAACGGCGGAACCGTCGCCATTCCGGGAATGTGGTCGTTGGTCTTCGGGAATGGGGATCCCGACAAACCCGTCACGACGCTATTCTACACGGCCGGATTTGCGGACCAGACGGATGGCGTGTTCGGCAGCATCGCGATCGCGCCCTCGACCACGACGAATCCGAGTCCCTACTGAGTCATATATGGACCGCCCGGGAGTCAGCGATGACAAGGAAGCGTCAAGGATGACGCGACCCGGCGGCGGCGGCATGAGCACCGGGCCCTCATCTGCAGCTCGCGCGGTGCAGAAGCACGCCGAGAACCGCACAGGCATTCGGAACGGAGGGCGTTGCCGTGGTCAGCAAGGCTAGTGCTTCGGGTGCGGTGAGGTGACTGCGTTCCGCGCGAAGCAACGCGATGATTCCCGTAATCTCCGCCGTGGCCAGGGAGCTGCCGCTGTAAAAGTCGTAGTGGCCCTGCGGCGCGAGCGACAGGACATCGCGCCCCGGCGCGCGCGCCGCTGCGCCCGTGTCATGCGTGTTCTCGATCGCGTCGGCCGCGATCACGCCGGGAATATCCGTTGGGAATGCGTCGCGCGGGGCATCGGGCGGTACCGCCCCCACGACGATGATGCCGGCGTCCAACGCGTGCCGGACGAGTCGCGTCAGCAGCGGATCACTCGGACCATCGAGGCTGAGATTGATGATGTCGGCACGCGCTTCGATGGCCGCCGCAATCGCCTGGGCCAAAGTAAAGGTGTTGCAGACGGCCCTGATGCCGGCGTCCGAAGCGCGCCAGCAGGCTTTATAGGCGAGCAGCGAAACATCCGGGGCGATGCCGACGATGCCGATACCATTGTCCGGAACGGCGGCAATGATTCCGGCTACCGCCGTGCCATGCGCATCGCTGCGAAACGATTCGGCATCGTTGTCGACGAAATTGCGTGAGACCATCGTCGCCGGCAGGTCCGGATGATTCACTTGCACGCCGGTATCGATCACTGCGACGCGGACCCCGGCGCCTCGACTCACGGAATGTGCGGCGAGGACGTCCATTTGTTGAACGTTGCGTTGCAATTCCGCATACGGATCGTTGTAACGGTCTGCGGCGGTCTCAAAATTGAGCAGCGGTTGCACCGACTCGACGCGCGAGTCGCGAGCCAATGCCGCCAGCACTCGCTGCGGGTCGGCGTCCGGCGGCAGCTCATAGACCAGGCAGTGCACACTGAGCATGGCGATCGGCCAGGTCGCGGCCTCGCGCAGCCGATAGTCGTTGGCGAGCGCGCGACTGAGCGTCCGTGCCGCGCCGCCGGCCATATACGCAGCAATGCTGTCATAGCCGCGGGGCGAGGAAGCCGCCCGCGCGGCCGGCGCATGCACGGGATTGCGGACGGTGAGCACCAAGTAGCGCTGCGCCGAGAGACGCGCCTCGGCCGGCAGCGTCGCGCTGGCCCGTAGCGGCGGCCCCGAGCCGCAAGCCGCGAGGCACAGCGCGAACAGGCAGGCAAACCGTCTCACCGTCCGGCGGCCCCGTCGTTGACCGCCGGTTCAACGAATATCACGCGTGCATCGGCTCGAAGCCCGGCAACCGTCTGGTCCAGGCGCGTGCTCGGCGATTGTGAATCGGTAAAAGCCAACGTGTAGGCGCCCGCCTCGCTCGGACCCGCGATGATCGTCAAGGTATTTTCGGCGAGCAGCGCTTTGAGCGCGCCGAGCGGCATATCAGGCGAGAATACGGCGCGGAGATGCGCAGCCGAGACCGCGCTGATCCCCGGTGAGGACAGCGTGACATAGCGCGGCTCCTGGTTGGCCTCGGCCGAGCGGTGATAAAGCACGGTGCCCAAGGCACCGACCGCGATCGCCTGCACGAGTACCGCGGCGGTCAGCCATTGCACGGCGGTCCATCGGCGAGCGGGCTTGCTCGAAATTCTCGCGATAGCGGGTATGGCTGCCGGAGCCTCGCGCTCGAGTTCATCGATGCGCGACAGCGTCTTGGCCAAACCCGGCTGAGGCGCGTAATCCAGACTCGACTCGGATTTCAGCAATGCCCGCAGGCTGCGCTCATGCGCTAGATCATCGCGACAGACCGCGCAGCGCTCGAGGTGACGCGTGACGCGCTCGGTATCGCCCGCGTCGAGCCGCCCGACGACATACCACGGCAGTAGGCGCGCGGCCTCTTCGTCGCAACGATTGCGATCAGAACGTTCATTCATCGTGCTTCTCCCCACCGGCAGGCTCGAGCAAAATCGTCCGCAGCTTGCGCCGCGCATTAAACATTCGCGTCTTAACCGTATTGACGGGACAGTCCATGATCTCGGCTATCTCCTCGCACGAATGATCGAGGAAATACGTGAACTCGAGCACCAGGCGCTGCTCGAGGGGCAGCTGAGCCAAGCCCGCGTCGAGCAGTTGCCGCTGCTCGAGCGCCTGCGCGCCATCGCTGACCGTGGCTTCCGCCTCCGCAACCTGCAGCGTCATCGCGCGCTCATGGGTGGTGGCGCGGCGGATCATATTCAAGGCGCGCCGATAGGCAATGCCCATGATCCAAGTCGAGACCCGCGAAGCGTTGCGAAATTCCCCGGCACGCTGCCAGACGATCCATAGCGTGTCGTTGATGATCTCCTCCGCGTCCGCATACCGATGCAACAGGCGCGTCAGAAAACGCGCCAGACGACGGTGGTAGCGCAAATACAGATCGCGAAACGCATCGCGATCGCCGGCGCTGACGCGGCGCAAGAGTTCGCGTTCCTGCTCGTTGGAGTCTGTCCCGGCGTCACCGCCAGCGAATTCCAAGTCCGCGTGATCCAATTGAATACCCCAGTCCGCGCATCAGCGGATAATTCCTGACCATGGTATGTACCCTGACCGCGCCCATTGGTTCATTCCGCCGAAAAAATCACCCGTAGGGCCGATGGCCTCAGAAGCGGTAGACCGCCGACAGCACCCAGGTGCCATTCGCGCTGGCGTCCTCATAGAGCCGGTTGACGGTGGAATCGGCGAAAAAACGCACCAGGTCGAGCGTGACGCTCCGATAGATGTATTGAGCCCCGGCATCGCCCGCCCAATATCCGACGCCGAAGAGCCGATGCAGGTCGTAGTAACCGGCCCCGGCGGTCAGTGCGAACCCCTTCGGTAGCGGCCACCGTCCGCCCAATTCATAAGCCAAACTGGGTCGCCGCTGGGCAAATCCGAGATCGGAGTACACAGTGTAGTTGGGCTGATACGAAACCGTCGCAATCAATTCGTCCAGGTAGCTCGCCGACAGTGCGAACTCATCGTAGTCATAGCGGGCCGGCCGTCGATCGTCGAGGTATTGATAGTGCGTGTAGGTCACGGTGGCGTTGACGTCGTCGCCGAGCGGTCGGCGAATCCCGGTGTACAGGTCCAGCTCGATCGCGGTGGCGCCGAACGGGTACGGATCGACATTGGAAGCCCACGTACCCACAAACCAGCCCTGGGGGGTTTGGTAATTGGCGCCTAGCTGTAACGCCCCACTGTCGTAGGTCTGCGAGACGCCTCTGAACACGTAATCAGTCGTCGCGCCGATCGAGGCGCTCCAGGGCCCGTCGGCGGCGCAGGACATCAGCGGCAGACCGGCCAATGCGATGAACTGGATCAGCGCGTCGCGACAACGCCGGATGCCATACCGCCCGGCCGACGGCGCGAGCCGCCCTGATTCCGCGACGTTCTCTGGCCGCATCTCCATCGTGGCCAGTATACGGATTCCGAGGTGCACAGGCTGCATCGGCCGCGCTGATCCAGACGTTGCGCTCGTTCAATCGATCCGCCCCAGAACTTTTTGACGGGCTCGCGTTACCTACCGGCAGCCTTGATTGAACCAGGCCGCGCGCTTCGGCGCGGCTACTGTTTTGCAACGGCTGCAGGCGGACCGTGCCCGCGGCCTAGTGAACTTAGCATTAAAGGGGATCAAATCATGAAATCGAAACTCGCAATCCATCATTCGCGCTGGCTGATCGCGGCCGTCGTCGCGCTCGGCGGCTGGGCCGGCCAGGGCATCGCGTCGGACGGGGACCATGCGTTCATTCCCCACGCGGTGAACTCCTCGACGATACCGGCCAACGGCGATGTGAATCCCTACGGCGTCGCCTTCGTGCCCGCAGGCTTTCCGGCCGGCGGCGCAATCGCCGCCGGCGACGTGTTGGTCAGCAATTTCAACAACAGCGCTAATATACAAGGCACGGGAACCTCAATCGTGCAGCTGCGGCCCAGCGGGCCGCTGGCCCCTCCGGGTAGTGCCGTCACATTCTTCTCGAGCCCGCTCGCGGGACTCAGCACTGCACTCGGCGCGCTGCGCGGCGGGTTCGTGCTGGTCGGCAATGTGCCGACCACCGATGGCACATTCGCGACCATCGGCCAGGGCGCGCTTCAGGTCATTGACCGCAACGGCAACTTGCTGCAAACCTGGACCGATTCGCGGTTCCTCGACGGTCCCTGGGATTTGACGCTCGATGATCACGGCAATGCGGCGCACGTGTTCGTCTCGAACGTGCTGAACGGGACCGTTGCAAGACTCGATGTCGCCGTGACCCCCAAGGGCCTCGTGCTGACTCGGAAAACGACGATTGCCTCGGGATACCAGAGCGTTCCGAACGCCGCAGCCGTCGTGCTCGGCCCCACGGGCCTCGCCTATGAGGACGCGAGCGATACCTTGTACGTGGCCTCCACCGGTGACAACGCGATCTATGCCGTCCCCCATGCCGCTCATCGCTCGAGCGCGGCGACGCTCGGCGATCGCGTGTTCGCCGGCCCGCAGCTGCGGGGTCCTTTGGCGCTGCGATGGGCGCCGAACGGAGATCTGCTCGCCGCCAACGGCGATGCCGTCAATGCCGACCCTCTGCATCCCAGCGAGATCGTGGAATTCACGGCCTGGGGACAATTTGTGCGGGAGTACGACGTGGATGCGAGTCAAGGCGGCGCTTTCGGCATCGATACGGTGTTGGACCGCGATGCACGCTTCAACTACGCGGTCGTCGATGATGTCACGAATAATCTCTTGGTCATCGGTCTGCCGGTCCCTTGATTGCGAAACAGCGGCACAGCCGTGGCGGGTCGTAGACATTCAGCGCTACGACGCCGCCACGCCCAAGCGCCGTTGGATCTGCTCCAGTGGAACGCCCTTGGTTTCGATCACGCGGGTCTGCACCCACAGCAACTGCACCAGCATCATGCCTGCGAAGAACGCAAATACGTAGCCGGGCGGGAATGCGCTCACGACTTTCGGGAACAACGTCGTCAATAGGGCTGCAAATATCCAGTGCGTGAAACTGCCCAGCGCCTGGCCTTCGGCACGCTGACGATTTGGAAAGATTTCCGAAATATAGACCCAGATGACGGCGCCCTGGCCAACGGCGTGCGCGGCAATGAACGCAAAGACGCAGACCGGCACAAATGCATAATGTGCCGTAAAGAAGGCCCAGGAGACCAGACCGAGCGAGGCTATGTAGCCGAACGAGCCGATGAACAGCAGCGTGCGCCGGCCCAATCGATCAATGAGCCAGAGACCTACGAACGTGAAGATCAGATTGGTCACGCCGATGCCGACGGACTGCAGCATCGCGGCTTTGGATCCCAAGCCCGTGAGCTCGAATATGCGCGGCGCGAAATACAGGATCGCGTTGATACCCGACATCTGATTGAAAAATGCGATCAATACGGCAAGCAGGATCGGAATCCGCAAACGCCGAGTCCAGAAATGCCCCGATGTCGTCGCACCCTCCGATGCAGCGCGGATCGAACCGGCCTCGGCCGCGAGCTGCGCCTCCGACGCTTCGGGACGGATGCGCCGCAGCACCCGCATGGCGGCATCGATCTCGCCCTTCCTGGCAATGAGCCAGCGTGGGCTTTCGGGCAAGCCGAAGCACAGCATGGTATAGAGCAAAGACGGGAAGGCCGACACGCCCAGCATCCAGCGCCAGGCATGCTCGCCGATGCCGCTCAATAGCGCATTCGAGAGGTACGCGATCAAGATCCCGAATACGATGTTGAACTGAAACATGCCGGCCAGGCGCCCGCGGTACGCGGGCGGCGCGATCTCCGCGATGTACAGAGGCGCCGCTACGGTGGAAATGCCTATCCCGATGCCGCCGATCAGGCGCGCGGTGCTGAACGAATAGACATCGGTTGCGATCGCCGACCAGCTGGCACCGATGAAATACAGCACACCGATCAACAGCAGCGTTGCCCTGCGTCCGAATCGGTCGGTAGGCCAACCGCCGAGCAAGGAACCGGCCACCGTGCCGTAGAGCGCCGAAGCGATCGCAATACCGTGCCATAGCGGGCTCAAGCTCCAGAGCTGCTGAATTTTCTGCTCGGCACCCGATATCACGACCGTGTCGAATCCGAACAGAAATCCCGCGAGCGCGGAGGTGATCGACCACAATAAAATCTGCCTACTCATGACGAATGTGGCGCGTTATCATTGTGCTGCGTAAACATTGATCGGGAACCTACCGCCGCAGGCGTGCGTGTACGGCGACGCACAGAATACACGGGCCCCTGACGCTAGCCTAATCGGGTGGATGCAAAAATGACGAGCACAGCAACTTGAGTATCTTCGACGAATTGGCCCGGTACCCCGATGCGACGCGCATACGCGCGGCCGCGCAAGCCCGTCCGGCCAGCCTCAATCCCCAAGGACAAACCACGATGAATCCGATATCAAGCTTCTTGAGCCTGGTCTGCATGGTCCTCGCCGCCGCCGCGGCTGTTCTCTTCAACAGCGTCGCCGCCGGCCTCGTGTTCGTCGCGGCCGCCGTGATCATCGCGATGTCGCTGAAGATGGCCAATGTCTGGCAGAAATTCGTGATTCTGCGGCTCGGAAAGCTGCAGAGCGTGCGCGGCGCGGGGCTTTTCGTCATCATTCCGATCATCGACAACGTCGTAGCGGTCATCGACGAGCGCATTCAAACGACCGCCTTCAATGCGGAACAGGCACTCACCAAGGACACCGTACCGGTCAACGTCGATGCGATCATCTTCTGGAACGTGCACGACGCCGAAAAGGCCGCTTTGGCGATCACCAATTATCGTGAAGCCATCGATAGGGTCGCGCAAACCTCGCTACGGGAAATGATCGGCTCCTCGATGCTCGCGGCGCTGCTGTCGGACCGCCAGGAGGCCGACCTGCAATTGAAGACCGAAATCGGCGCGAAGACCGCGCCCTGGGGCATCTCCGTGACGTCCGTCGAGATCCGCGATGTCGCGATTCCGGTCGCGCTGCAGGATGCGATGTCTCGTCAGGCACAGGCCGAGCGCGAAAAACAGGCGCGCGTGATCTTGGGATCGGCCGAAGCGGCGATTGCGAGCAAGTTCGTCGAAGCGGCGGCCACCTACGCGGGACACCCCGCCGCGCTGCAGCTGCGGGCGATGAACATCATTTATGAAACCACCAAGGAGCGCGGCGCGACGATCCTCATTCCGACCGCGATGATCGACAGCATGAATCCCATGGCGCCTTCGCTGGCGCTCGCTCTCGCCAGCCAGCAAATTCCGCTCGCTGCACCGGCCGTCGGAGCCGCCGGAACGCCAACGCCGCAAGCGCCGGCGTGAGCCGGCGGTGTGCGCATCGCGTGGGGCGTTTCCACGACGCTCCAGAGCGCTCTCACGTCATTCCAGTGGCGCCGCCGCGGCTGCGCGCCGAGAGCGCTTCGCCCACCAATAGTATACGGGCGAGGTGACGGCGAGTCCGACGATCCACGAGAGATCCACGCCGCCCATGGCGCGCGCGACGGGACCCGTGTACAGCGGCGATGCGACGAATGGCAGCTGCACGAGAATTCCCATTGCGTAACATACGACGGCGACCGTATTGACGCGGCCGTAAATACCGCCGTCCCGAAGAAAGAACGCGTCGACGTCGTATTGACCGTGACGCAGAAAATAGTAGTCGACGAGATTGATGGCCGTCCACGGAACGAGCACGTACAGCAACAAGAGAATCAAACCTTCGTAGTTGACCATGAACGAAGCCTTGCCGAGCAATGCCGCGGCCAGCGCACAGCCGAACAAGACGACGGTGATGACGGTGCGCGAGCTTAGGTTCGGCGACCAGCGCGAGATCAAGGTCTGACCGACCGTCAGTGTGGAGAGCGCGCCACAATAGAGATTCATCGCGGTTGCCGCCGCAATGCCGACCGTAAAGACGATCAATACCAAGGGCGCGATGCCCTTGGTCAAGACCGCGAGACCGACGACGAGGCTGCCCTTCGGCGTCAGCAAACCCACCAAAGCGCCAAGCATCATCGGCAACAGCGAGCCGAGCGTGCAGCCCCAATAGCTCGCCCAAAACGCCGGACGCGCGCCGGTATCCTTCGGCATGTAGCGCGAGTAATCGGACACATAGGGCGCATAGGCAATCTGCCACAGTGCGGCAGCCGAAATCGTGCCGAGCAGCCCGGAAACATTGAACAGATTCTTGCCCGAAACATCGGCGGGCAGTCCGTGCACCCAGACGATCCAGACCGCCGCCAACAGCAGCACGGCGCCGCAACCATAGCTCATGATGCGCGTGTAGGCATGGATCAGGTCGTAGCCGTAGATCGCGGCGACGACACTGAGTGCGCCGACGAGCGCGATGCCCGGTACGTCGCCCATCGCGGGTGCCAACAGCGCGAGCGACTCCCCGCCGATGACCAAATTCGACGCCATGAACCCGACGTACATCACGATGACGATGACGACGACGAGCAAGGAACCATAGGATCCGAATTGGCCGCGTGTCTGCACCATTTGCGGCACGCCGAGCGTCGGCCCCTGGGCGGAATGCAAGGCCATGAATACGCCGCCGACCAGGTTGCCGACCGCAAGAGCCGCGAGCGCCCATCCTAGGGGAAGCGCAAACACGGTCACCGCGAGTCCGCCGGTCACGACCGTCAATAACATGAGATTGGCACCGAACCAAACGGTGAAGAGATCGCGCGCGGTGCCGTGCCGCTGGTCGGCCGGAACCGGCAGGATCGTGCCGATTTCGAGTCGAGTCGATTGCTCCCGGTTCGGCATGGCGTCGCCCGCCGCTATGCCAGCCGCAGCAGCAACGCGTCGAGCATCGCATCGCAGCGCTCAACCTGGTCGACGGCAATGAACTCGTCGGGTTTATGCGCCTGATCGATCGAACCGGGGCCGCAGACGACGCTGGGGATACCCAATCGGCCGCTGAACAGGCCGGCCTCGCTGCCGAATCCGACCTTGATGCGTTCCCGGTTGCCCGTCAGAGCCGCCACGAACTCGACTAGGGGCGCGTCGGGCGGCGTCTCGAGGCCCGGATATTCATTGTCGACGTCCAGATCGATGCGGCTGTCGGGGCCTGCCTGCATCGAAGCCGAAACGGCCGCCGCGTCGGCGCGCAGCGCGGCGACGAGCAGCGCGGGATCATCGGCCGCGAGATTGCGAATCTCCAATTCGAGATCACAACGGTCGGGCACGATATTGAGTGCGCTACCCCCGTGAATGACGCCGACGTGCAGGGTCGTATAGGGAACCTCGTACGCCGGATCGCGCATGCCCGTCAATTCGATTTGCGCCTGCCGCGAACGCACGGCATCGATGAAATCGACCGCCAAATGGATCGCATTGACGCCGGCCGCCGGCCGCGCCGAATGCGCGGCGCGCCCGTGGCAGCGCGCCGTCATCGCGGTTTTTCCCTTATGCCCCACGGCAGTGCGCATGAGTGTCGGCTCACCGACGATGCAGAACTTCGGCCGATGAGCCCAGCTCGCCATGTCCTCGAGCAGCGAACGCACGCCGAGGCAGCCCACTTCTTCATCGTAGGAAAATGCCAACTGCAGCGGCACCGCCAAGGCGCGCCGGTTCGCGAGATCGGCGGCGCGCAGCGCGCAGGCCAGAAAAGCCTTCATATCGGCCGACCCGCGCGCATACAGGCGGTCGGCGCGCCGCTGCAATCGGAACGGATCGGAGCTCCATGCCTGACCGTCCACGGGCACTACATCGGTATGTCCGGAAAGCAGCACCCCGCCGCGATCCCGCGGGCCGATGCAGGCATACAGATTCGCCTTGCCCCCGGCATCGTCCATATAGAGCCGGGAATCGATGCCGCGTGCCGACAGGAACTGCCTGACGAAATCGATCAAGCCCAGGTTCGAGTCGCGACTGACGGTCGGGAAACCGATCAGCCGCTCCAGAATCTCCATGCTGTTCATCGAACTACGATACGCGAATCGAACGCGTACGAGGAGCCGGCCGCGCCGGTCAGTCGAAGGGGTTTCGCCGGATGATGGTCTGATCCCGGTCGGGTCCCGTCGAGATGATCGTGACGGGCACGCCGACCAGCGTTTGCAGCCGCTCGAGGTAATTGATCGCGTTGTCCGGCAAGTCCTCGGCGCGCGTGATGCCCACGGTCGACTGTTTCCATCCCGGCAAGTCTTCGTAAACCGCAGCGCATTCGCCGAAGTGCCCCGTCAGCAAAGGCGGCGTATCGACGACCTTGCCGTCGATCTCGTAGCCGACGCAAACGCGGATCGTGTCGAGGCCGTCGAGCACATCGAGTTTCGTGACGCACAGCGCCGAGCAACTGTTGTGCACGACCGAGCGGCGCAGCGCGACGGCGTCGAACCAACCGCAGCGCCGCCGCCTGCCGGTGACCGATCCGAACTCATGGCCGACGCGCGACAGATGCTCGCCGTATTCGTCGAACAGTTCGGTCGGAAATGGGCCCGCGCCGACGCGCGTCGCATAGGCCTTGACGATGCCGAGCACCTCGTGCAGCCGGCGCGGTCCGATGCCGGTTCCGGCCGCAGCGCCGCCGGCCGTCGTCGTCGAAGAGGTCACGAACGGATAAGTGCCGAGATCGACGTCCAGCATGGCTCCCTGTGCGCCCTCGAACAGCACGTTGCGGCCATCGAGGCTCAATTGTTCGAGTATCCCGGTGACATCCGCCACCAGCGGCTTGAGCCGCTCGCCCAGCTCGAGATTCGATTCCAGCGTCTGCTGGAAATCGATCGGAGCCGTGTGAAAGTACCGCTGCAAAATGAAATTGTGATAGTCGAGAATTTCGCCGAGCCTGGCGGCAAAACGCTCGCGATGAAACAAATCGCAAACGCGCACCGCGCGTCGCGCGACCTTGTCCTCGTACGCCGGGCCGATGCCGCGGCCCGTGGTGCCGATCGCGTTGGCGCCCTGTGCCTTCTCGCGAGCGCGGTCGAGCGCGATGTGCGACGGTAATATCAACGGGCACAGCGGGCTGACCCGCAAGCGCTCGAGCACGGGTACGCCCTGCTCGATCAGCATCTGCGCTTCTTTGAACAAGGCCTCGAGCGACAAGACGACGCCGTTGCCGATCAGGCATTGCACTTGCGCATGCAAGATGCCGGATGGAATCAGCGAGAGAATCGTCTTCTTGCCGCCGATGACCAGCGTGTGGCCCGCATTGTGGCCGCCCTGGAATCGTGCGACGGCTTGCGCGAAATCGGTCAGCAGATCGACGATCTTGCCCTTGCCCTCGTCACCCCACTGCAAGCCGATCACGACGACGTTCTTACCCATTGCGCGCCACCCACAGCAACGCCAGACCGGCAACCATGCTGATCAGTCCCCCCCACCGCAACTGCGAAGTCTCCGTTTGCGCCAACCTGGCCATCAAGCGCTGCGCCGCGCCCGGATTGAGGAACGGCAAGATGCCCTCCAGCACCAAGTAGAGCGCAAACGCCCCCGCCAAGTAACGCAGCAATTCCGACCAGCCGATTTCCATGGTGAGCAGCTGCGGTGCTATTTCTGCGCTTGCGGCTGTTTGAAATACTTGAAGTAGTTGCTATCCGGTGCAACCACCACAATGTCACTCTGCGTGCCGATCGACTCGCGGTAGGACTGCATACTGCGGTAGAAACTATAGAACTCGGCGTTCTTCGTATAGGAACGCGCATAAATCTCGCTCGCCGATGCGTCGCCTTCGCCGCGAATCTGGCCGGCTTGCCGAGCGGCATTGGCGAGAATCTCGGTTTGCTGCTTATCGGCTTGGGCGCGCGTCGTCTCCGACACTTCGACGCCCTCGGCGCGCAGCTTGGCCGCCTGCGCCTTGAATGTCGCGCGCATGCGATCGAACACTGAATCGCGCACCTGTGTCGGCAAATCGATCTTGGTGATGCGCACGTCGACGAGATCCACGCCCAATTGTTCGGCCGCCGGCCGCGCATCCTTCATCGTAGCCTCGGTGAAATCGGCGCGCTCGGCCGTGATGACCTGCTGCAAAGTACGCTGCGTCACCACCGTCTTGATGCTGTCCTTGATCGTCTCGCCGAGACGGTCGTTGGCCACGTCCTCGGATCCGCCGGTGGATTCATAGAATTTGCGCAAATTGCCGATGCGCCATTTGACGTAGAACTCGACGATCAACTGTTCCTGTTCGCGCGTCAAGAACCGCTCCTGCGAGTACGGGTGCGTGATGATGCGCTTGTCGAACTTCGTGACTTCGTTGACGAGCGGAATCCGGTAATGCAAGCCCGGCTCATAGTCCGCCGCGATGATCTCGCCGCCGACCGACTTGATCGCGAGCTGTCCCTCGCTGACCGTGAACACACTGGCGCGCGCGATCAAAATGACGGCGACCAGGCCCAACAGCACGTACAGCACCCTGTTTTGCATCAGCGTACTCCGCGCGCGCGAGCGGGATCTTCGGGCTGCGACACCTGGACCTCGGGATTCTTGGCCGGCGCGACGGTCATCGTCTCGTTCGGCAGCGTGATCGATTGCGGCGATTGCGAGACGAGTTTATCGAGAGGCAAATAAATCATGTTGTTGCCGCCCGCCTTGGTGTCCATGAACACCTTGCGGGAATTCTTATAGACGTTTTCCATGGCCTCCAGATACATGCGCTCACGCGTCACGCCCGGCGCATGATCGTATTGAGCGAGCACTTGATCGAAGCGCGAGGTCTCGCCCTGCGCCAAGGCGATGACCTGCAGCTTGTACGCTTGCGCGTCCTGCAATTCCTTCGCTGCCGCGCCGCGCGCCCGCGGCAGAACGTCGTTGCGGTATATCTCAGCTTCCTGCTGATAACGCTGGCGATCCTTGTCGGCCTTGATGGCGTCGCGCTGCGCGTCCTGAACCGCCTCTGGAACGCCGACCTCGTTGAGTTTGACGCCGAGGATGTTGATACCCATGCCGTAGTTGTTGAGCGTCTTTTGCATCAGATCGCGCGCGCGGTCGGTTATCGACGGATCGAAGGCGAGAGCCTTATCGAGAGAGGCCTGCCCCACGGCCTCGCGCATCGCACTCTCGCAGACTTGGGTCAAGGTTTCTTCGACGCCGCGAACTTTGAACAATACTTTGAGCGCATCGGGCTGCGTGTATTGCACCGCGGAATGAACTTCGACGAGATTGGTGTCGGCGGTCAACATGCTGGCGTCGTCGGTGATGCTGTAGACCTGCGAGACGTTGACGATGATGTCGCGCTCGATCGGCCAGGGCAAATGCCAGTTGTAGCCGGGACCGGTCGTTTCGACATACTTGCCGAAGCGCAAGATGACCGCGCGCTCTTGGGCATCGACGCGATAGACGCCGCTGCCGACCCAAAGCGCCGCAATCAGGACCAATACTCCGACCATTCCCCGGCCGAGGTTCGACGGGTTCGGCCCGCCGCTGCCGCCAACGCCGCTGCGACCGAAAAACGACGACAAACGGCGCTGAATATTGCGCAACACGTCGTCCAAATCGTTCTGCTGCTGATGCGGGCGATTCCAAGGATCGCGTTTCTCGCCGCCAGGTTCATTCCAAGCCATGCGTCATGCCTAATGTAAGTTGCTGTTTAGTGTCGTCGAAGCAGAGCCGGACATTCTAGGGAGCCGGTAAGCCGCTCACAAGCCGGCTATGCCACGCGCTTCTCTATGCGCTGCCTGGTGCCGCTGTCGGCATTATCCACGAGATTGACGCCGGAGTTACCCGCTAATTTGGCAATCTCGCTCGGATCGAGCTCGACGTCGATTTCCCAGCTGCCGTCGTCGTGCTGCCTCTCCAAACGGACGGCATTGCGCGCATACAGTGCGGATCGGACCGAGGCCGCGCCAAGATCGATGTGCAGGGTGCGCTTGACTTGGTTCGGACGCACGGCGCGGGTGATCGCCGTGCGCAATTCGGCGAGCCCCGCCGCGGTGACGCAGGACACCCACGCCCGCGCGGGCAGCCCGTCCGGGCCGTCCTCATCGCGCGCAGGCTCGTCGATCAAATCGATCTTATTGAAGACAAGAAGCTCGCGCACGTCGCCCGCGCCGATACCGCCGAGCACGCGGTGCACCTGGTCGATGCGTTCGTTGCGTGCCGGGTCGCTGGCATCGACGATATGCAGCAGCAAATCCGCATCGCGCGCCTCCTGCAGCGTGGATCGAAACGCCGCAATGAGTTCATGCGGCAATTCGCGCACGAATCCGACCGTGTCGGCCAGCACCACTTCGCCCACGCCTGCGAGTTGCATCTTCCTCACGGTTGGATCCAGAGTCGCGAACAGCTGATCGGCAACGTAGGTGGAGGAACCGGTGAGCGCATTGAACAGCGTCGACTTGCCGGCGTTGGTGTAGCCGACGAGCGCCACCGTCGGGACCGGCACTTCGCGCCGCACATGCCGGCCGGTTTCGCGCTGGCGCGAGAGCTTCTCGAGCCGCGCGCGCAGCGTGCGAATGCGCTTCGCAATCAAGCGCCGATCGGTCTCCAGCTGCGTTTCGCCGGGACCGCGCAGACCGATGCCGCCCTTCTGGCGCTCGAGGTGGGTCCAGCCGCGCACGAGACGCGTCGAGAGGTGCGTCAGCTGCGCGAGCTCCACTTGGAGCTTGCCCTCAAAGCTTCGCGCGCGCTGCGCAAATATGTCGAGTATCAATCCGTTACGGTCGAGGACGCGGCGATTTGTGAGCTTTTCCAGATTGCGCTCTTGGCTCGGACTCAAGGTCTGGTCGATGAGCACGAGATCCGCGCCGTGTTCCTCGGCGCAGGCACGAATTTCCTCGGCCTTGCCTGACCCGACGAAATATTTGGGGTCGGGCCGCGCGCGCGTTGCAAGCACGAGTCCCGCTTCGATGGTACCGGCGGAGGCCGCCAGCGCACGAAATTCAGAGGTATCGCTCGGATCCACCGGATGGCCGATCCCGACTCCGACCAATACGGCGCGCTCGCCGCCCCGTGGGCGCTCAAACAACTGCAGAGCGCCTGCCACTCACTCGACGATCGCCGGTTCCGTCACTTCGCCGTCCTCACCCGTCGGCAAGCGGACATTGCGCGCCGGCACGACGGTCGAAATCGCGTGCTTATAAACCATTTGGCTCACGCTGTTTCTCAGCAGCACGACGAACTGGTCGAAGGAATCGATCTGTCCTTGCAGTTTGATGCCGTTGACGAGATAGATTGAAACGGGCACCCGTTCTTTGCGCAAGGCATTCAAAAAGGGGTCCTGCAGAGACTGGCCACGGGCCATGTGTAAAGCTCCTTATTTTTTGTGTCATCCGTCATCGAATACCGCGTCCATAGGGCACTCGGACCTTACATGGGCATGCTAGCACAGCGGCATCGGATGCGGCTAAACCTTTGACCACTCTGCAAATATGCCCTGCGAGAGTGCATCAAAAAGAAAACCTGCCACATGCGGATGCATGCAGTCGAAAGATTCCGCCCGAGAACGCCGCCGCAGCCAAGTCAACTGGCGCTTCGCCAATTGTCGCGTTGCGGCAATTGCCTTTTGTTGCGCCCCTTCGAGCGTGCTCATGCCGGCCAAATATTCCCATATCTGCCGGTATCCGACCGCACGCATCGCCGGATGTTCCCCGGTCAGGTCGCCGCGCATATAGAGCGCTCGAACCTCGTCGAGCAGACCCTGACCCATCATGGTCTTGAAACGCGCGCCGATCTGGGCGTGCAAAAGGCTGCGCTCGCCTGGAATCAGTGCAATTTCAAGTAGATTCACGTCCTCAAGCATCGTGTGCCGCTCGCGCTGCAAGTGCGTAATCGCTCGCCCGGTCGTCCGATAGACCTCGAGTGCGCGCTGGATGCGTTGGGCATCGTTGCTGTGAATTCGCGCCGCGGCATCCGGATCGACCTCGGCAAGGGTTCTATGCAGAGCGGCCCAACCGTCAACCGCCGCCGCGGCGTCGATTTCGGCACGCACCTGCAAATTCGCCTCGGGCAAATCCGCAAGGCCGGCAGTCAATGCGTGAAAATACAGCATCGTCCCGCCGACCAGCAGCGGCTGCAGGCCGCGCGACCATATGTCGTCCATTGCGAGTTGCGCGTCGCGCACGAATTCACCGGCCGAGTAGCGTTCGGCCGGATCGCGTATGTCGATCAAATGATGCTTGATGCGCGCGCGCACCGCTGCGGACGGTTTGGCCGTTCCGACATCCATGCCGCGGTAGACGAGCGCCGAATCGACGCTGACGATTTCGAGCGGAAAACGCTCGACGAGCCGCAGCGCGAGATCGGACTTACCGGCCCCCGTAGGGCCCATCAACAAGACCGCGCACCGGTGCATCAGCGTCCGCGCGAGAACAGCCGATCCAAATCGGCGAGCGACAAGCGCACCCAGGTCGGGCGTCCGTGGTTGCATTGGTCGGCGCGGTCGGTGCGCTCCATTTCGCGAAGCAGCGCGTTCATTTCCGCGAGGCTCAGCGCGCGCTGCGCCCGCACCGCGGCGTGGCAAGCCATCGTCGCCAGCAAGTGATCGATCGACTCCTCGACCCGCCTCGATCGCCCTTGGTCGACCAGATCCGACAATACGTCGCGCACCACGCCGGCCGGATCGCGATCCGCGAGCAGAGTGGGCACGGCGCGCAGCGCCAATTCGCCCGGCCCCAATCGCGTCAACTCAAAGGCCAACGCGGCAAACTCCTGCGCATGTGCGTCGGCTGCATCCGCCTGCGCCGCACTGACCTTGATCACTTGCGGAACCAACAGCCGCTGTTGGGCATTCTCCCCATGCAGCAGCTTTTTCATGCGCTCGTAGGTAATCCGCTCGTGTGCCGCATGCATATCCACGAGCACCATCGAGTCCTTGGCCTGCGCGAGAATATAGACGCCGTGCAATTGCGCGATCGCATAGCCGAGCGGCGCATCGGTCCATGCAGCGGAGGCTTCGTGCACCGCGTCGGCTGCGGCGCATTCGCCTGGTGGGGCTTGGCCGTCAGCCGGAGGCGCCAGCGTCAGCAGCTGTCGATAGTGATCGACGGCCTGTCCCTGCGAGCGTGCTTCGGGCAGCAGGAAATGAGCTTGCGCCGGCCGCGGCGCGCGCGCCGGCCATGGATGTTCGAGTTCAGGCCGCAGTTTGTCGTAGCGCGCGCTTGCAGTCAGCCAATCGACCGGGGCGCTGCCGGGCGAGTCCTGGTGCGGCCGTGTTGCGGCGAGCGAGCGCTCGAGAGTGCGAAACATGAACTCGTGCACGAGGCGCGAATCGCGAAAGCGCACTTCGAGTTTCTGCGGATGCGCGTTGACGTCGACCATTGCGGGATCCATTTCAAGATACAGCAAGTAGGCCGGAAACCGGCCATGGAACATCACATCCTGATAGCCGCGCCGCGCCGCGCCCGCGAGCAGTTTGTCGCGCACGAAGCGGCCGTTTAGAAACACGAATTGCAAGTCCGATTGGCTGCGCGAAAACGTCGGCAGTCCGAGCCAGCCCGACAGGCGCAAATTCTCGCGCTCATGGCGCAATTCGATGACGTGCTCGGCTAATTCGTCGCCGCAAACGGTCGCGACTCGCGCGAGCCGCTCGGCGGCCGAGATCGCCGGCACGAGCGACCAGACGCGCTTGCCGTTGTGCACGAGACTGAAGGCGACGTCGAATCTCGAGAGCGCCAGGCGCTCCAGCATTCGCGCAATGTGCTGAAATTCGGTCTGTTCGGTGCGCAAGAATTTGCGCCGAGCCGGCACGTTGAAGAATAAATCCCGCACCTCGACGCTGGTGCCGTAGGGATGCGAGGCAGGCTGAATCGCCTGCACGGTCCCGTCCTGCGCGAGGACGCTCCAGGCATGCGCGGCGGCAGCGGCTCTCGAGGTCAGCGTCAACTGCGATACGGAGGCGATGCTCGGCAAGGCTTCACCGCGAAAGCCCAGAGTGGCGACGTTCTCGAGGTCGCGCAACGAGGCGATCTTGCTGGTCGCATGCCGCGTGAGGGCTAGACCCATGTCGGCCGCATCGACGCCGGCGCCGTCGTCGCGCACACGCATCAGCGCGGTGCCGCCGCGTTCGAGTTCCACGTCGATGCGCCGCGCATGCGCGTCTAGCGAGTTCTCGACCAATTCCTTGATGACGGAAGCCGGCCGCTCGATTACCTCGCCGGCAGCGATTTGGCTGATGAGTTCATCGGGAAGTACGTGAATCGGCAATGGCAACCTCGCGAACACCGTATGTTCGCATATCGGCGGCCTAACGGGGCGCGTCGGCCGCGGTCGCGAGCACGGTCCGCTGCGCCGCGAGGGCGGCGAGTTGCGCGATGCGTGTGCCGGTCGGCGGATTCGCGTAAAAATATGCACGCAGACCCTGATGGATTGCCGCAGCCAATTTGGCCTGGTGCGATTGGGCGCGCAAGCGCTGTTCTTCCTGGGGATTCGAGATATACGCAGTCTCGACGAGCATCGAGGGAATGTCCGGGGACTTCAGCACCATGAAGCGCGCCTGCTGCACCTGATGCTTGCGCACTTCGCCGACCTGCCCCAATCCCCGCAGCACCTGCTCGGCCGCGGTTTCGCTCGCACTCAAGGCAGCGGACTGCGATAAATCGAGCAGTACGGAAGCGAGCACATCATCTTTGTCGTCGAGCGATACGCCGCCGATCAGGTCGGACGCATTTTCCCGCTCGGCGAGCCAGCGTGCCGCCTCGTCGCTCGCGCCGCGCTGCGACAGGATATAAACCGAAGAGCCATCGACCCGGCGGTCCTGAATCGAGTCCGCGTGTATCGAGACGAATAAATCCGCTTGCTGTGCGCGTGCGCGCTGCATGCGCTCGCGCAGCGGCAGAAAATAATCGCCGTTGCGCGTCAAGACGGCCTTCATGCCCGGCTCGCCGTTGACGCGCTGGAAAAGTTCCTTGGCGATCGCGAATACCACATCCTTTTCGCGCGTGCCATTGATGCCGATCGCGCCCGGATCGTCGCCGCCATGTCCGGCATCGATTGCGATGATCAGATCGCGCGTGTCTGGCGGGGCATGCTCAATTTTGACCGGCACAGTGGCGGCAACGGCGGCCGGGCCAGGGCCCGCACCCGCACCCGCGCCCGCGCCCGCGCCCGCGAGATCGATGACCAGACGGTAGCCGTAGTGATCGTTGGGTGCCGTCAAGAAACTCTTGGCCCGTACCGCGTGCGTCAGATCGAGCACGATCCGCACATCGGCGCTCTTGCCGCGGGCGACGCGTACCTGTTTGACGGACCCGGCGGCGGCCGGGGTCGTGTGCGCATTGGCCCGCATGCGCACACCAGGGATATCGAGCACGATGCGCTCAGGATTCTTCAAGACCGACAAGCTATGCCGCGCACTGCCAGACAGATCCAAGACGACACGCGTGCTCTCCGGGCTCGCCCATAGGCGTATATCCCGAACTTCGACGGCATGCGCCGGCAGGGCCAAATACATGACCAGCGATACGAAAACGGCGGCTCGTGATAGCAAAGATCTCATTGCACCAAGAGTTAACGCCGATAAGAGATTTTTTTCAAGTTAAATTAGATAGATAGGGGACTAATCTACTGTCAGCCCGTAGGTTCGCAAGCCACTGGGCACCGCGAGGGCTGACGGATTGCAGCTGCGCTTGGCGACCCTGGAGCCGGTAGGACAGGCGCAAGCACAGATCCGCAGGCGGTAGCGATGAGCCGCCCCTCTCCGGCCACTCGATCAGCATGAGATTACCGGGCGCCAAGTAATCGCGCAGACCGAGATCCTCCAAATCCTCTGGACCGCGCAGGCGATATAGGTCGACATGGATGCATTGGATCCGGTTCGCGGCATAGATCTCGACCAGCGTATAAGTCGGGCTACGCACGATCCCGCTCACGCCGAGCCCGCGCAGCAGGCTGCGTGCGCAGGTCGTCTTGCCGGCGCCGAGTTCCCCGCTCAAATAGAACACGGTGCTCGCGGTATCCGCGAGAGCCGCGATGCACTCGGACGGTAATGCGAGTGCCAGAGCGGCCCCCAGAATCTCGGTCGCCGCGGTATCGCTCAATTGAAGCGTCAAATTGGTCTCGTACATGCCGTCCCTTCGGGCTGCGGGCGGCCGCGGTGGCGCGGATTATACTGTAGGTCGACATGGCCTCACCTAAGCCAGACTCCGCGCTAGATCGAAGTGCTCTGCTTGCCGACATTCGCCACTGGGGCGCGGATCTTGGTTTTGCGAAACTGGGCGTCGGTACGATCGACCTCGCCGACGACGAAGCGCATTTCGGCGAGTGGCTGGCGGCCGGATTCCACGGCGAAATGTCTTATATGAGCCGCCATGGCCTCAAACGCACTCGCCCCCAGCAACTCGTGCCAGGCACGGTGAGCTGCATCAGCGTGCGCATGGATTATTGGCCCGCCGCAGCCGCCGCGCCGGAATCGGTGTTGACCGACCGAGAAGCCGCGTACGTTTCCCGGTACGCGCTCGGCCGCGACTATCACAAACTCATGCGACATCGCTTGCAGCGGCTCTGCGATCGCATCGAGGCCACGGTCGGGCCTTTCGGGCACCGCGTCTTTACCGACAGCGCGCCGGTCCTGGAAAAGGCCCTGGCGCGTAATGCTGGGCTAGGTTGGATCGGCAAACATACGAATCTCATCGATCGCGACGCCGGATCCTATTTTTTCCTGGGTGAGATCTATCTGGACCTGGAGCTGCCGGTCGACGCGCCGAGCAGCGCCCATTGCGGGACCTGCAGCGCTTGCCTACCCGCCTGCCCGACCGGTGCGATTCTAGCGCCCTACCGTCTCGATGCACGCCGTTGCATCTCATATCTGACGATCGAACTTTCCGGTTCAATTCCAACCGAGTTTCGCCGCGCCATCGGCAATCGAATTTACGGCTGCGACGACTGCCAACTCGCCTGCCCGTGGAATAAATTCGCGCGGCCGACGCGCGAGGCGGATTTCGCGCCGCGCCACGGACTCGATCATGCCGGGCTCATCGAGCTGTTTTCCTGGAGCGAATCTGAATTTCAGGAAAAAACACGGGGTAGCGCCATACGGCGCATCGGCTATTCACGTTGGCTGCGCAATCTTGCCGTGGCCCTCGGCAACGCAGCGACTTCGCCCGAGGTCATCGCCGCGCTCGAAGCGCGCGTGCAGTATCCCAGCGCACTCGTGCGCGAGCACGTGCAGTGGGCGCTCGCGCAGCATGCGTCAATACCGGTCGATGATGCGAACCCGTAAATTGTCGGTCAAGCGAATCGCGCCCAGCTGCGCGGCGGCAAGCACGACGAGATCGCGCGACGAGGCGCGCACCGGCGCGAGATCCGCGGCCTGGCGTATCGCCAAGTACTCGGGCCGGATTCCCGCGGCGGCGAGCGCATCCAGCCCCTGCTTTTCGAGCGCCGCGTAGTCGCGTTCGCCCGTATCGATGCGCTTTCCGACTTGGCTCAAGATTGCATAGAGGCGCGGCGCGACTGCGCGCTGCTCGGCCGTCAAGTGTCGATTTCCCGTCGCGAGCGCAAGCCCATCGCTTTCGCGAAACGTCTGACACGCCACGACTTCGACCGGGACGAACAAATCGTTGACCATCTGGCGCACCGCGACCAGCAGCTGAAAATCGCGTTCGCCGAACACCGCTATATGCGGTCCGACGAGGTTCAGCAGCTTCAGCAGCAGCGTGAGTCCCTCGGCGATATGCCCCGGTTGATGCGCGCCCTCGAAGATCTTTGCGAGCTGCGGAATGTCGACGCTCGCCGACAGATCCGTGCCAAACGGATACAGCTCTTGGACCGGCGGCGTGAATAGGATATCGGGACCGACCTTGTGAAGAAGGTCCCGGTCGGCTTCGTGCTTCGACGCGTCGCGCTCTTGCAAACTCGCAAATATGCTGACGACGACCCGATCGGCCCGCTCCTGCGCCTCGGCGACGAGGCTCAAATGCCCTTTGTGCAAGGTGCCGGCTGTCGGCACGAGCGCAATTTTCATGCCGGCGTCGCGCCAAACCTTGAGACGATCGCGCAATGAGGCGCTGCGAGTGAGTATGTCCATGACGAGAATTCCTCTTGCACCGTCGGTGCGTTAACTGGTCGGCAGCAAACTACCACCCGCAGGATTGAAAAAATGCCGTCCGCGTCGCGTGCGCATGATTTCGGCGAACAACTGTTGATATTCGGCCTCGTTATTGATCGGATCGATCGATGCCGCGTTGACGATCAGCAGCGGCGCGGCGTCGTAGCTATGGAAAAATCGCGCGTAGGCTTGCGTGAGCTTTTCCAAATAGCCGCGCTCGATGTATTGCTCGTAGCGAATGCCACGTTTGGCAATCCGGTCGAAGAGCACATCGACGGGCGCCTGCAGGTAAATGACCAAATCGGGCTTGGGCGCATCGACGACGACCCGCTCGTAGACGCGCTCGTAGAGTGCGTACTCGGCATCATCGAGCGTCACGCGTGCAAACAGCCGGTCTTTTTCGAGCAGATAGTCCGCAATACGCACCGCGCCGAACAAATCCGCCTGCCGCACGTCTTCCAATTGGCGAGCGCGCTGAAACAAGAAGAACAACTGCGTTTGAAACGCCGCGGCGCGCGGATTACGGTAGAAACGTTCGAGGAATGGATTTTGATCCGCTTGTTCGAGCACCAATTGCGCGCCAAGCGACTTCGCCAAGCGGCGAGTCAGGCTGGTCTTGCCGACGCCGATCGGACCCTCGACGACGATGAAGCGGTGCGGAATTGCGCTCACGATAAGGCTCTAGTACTACCCTTTAAACTCATGTTCTACGTCAGGACGGACAGCCCCAGGCCGCCCACCCGAAGCATCAGATCCGCCACTCGACCACAGCCGGGGATGCGCAAGGTCGGCGCAATATCAGCGAGAGGATACAGCACGAAGTTGCGCTCAGACACTGCCGGATGGGGCACGCGAAGCCCCGGCTCGTCGATCGGCGCACCGGCGATCCAGATCAAATCCAAGTCGATGATGCGCGGTCCCCAACGCTCGCCCCGATCTCGACCCATTTCGCGCTCGATCGCAAGCAGCGAATCGAGCAATTCTCGCGCCGAGTGCAGCGTCAGAAGACCCGCGGCGGCATTGACGAAATTGGGTTGATTCTGCGGCCCCAGGGGTTTCGAACGATACAGTCGCGAACGTAATTCGAGCCTCGTCTCCCCGAGAAGCCCGATACGGTCGAATGCCTCGTGGACTCGCATCTCGGGCTCGTGCAGGTTGCTGCCGATCGCCACGTACGCGGGGCGCCAGAGCGGACTCATGCCGGGATACACGCCCGTTTAAGTGGGCGTCGGACCGACGCGACGACGGCGCCGGCGGCGCTTTCGACCGGGCGCCGGCGCGGCGCCCTCCGCGTTTGGTTCGGCTGGGCGCGCCTGGACCAGCTTCACGCGCTCCTCCTGCGGCAGAACTTGGATCTGGGTCCACCATTCGGCCAGTTCCGGCTCCGCGGCACCGGCTTGCGCACGCACGAGCAAGAAATCATAGGCAGCACGAAAACGCGGGTGCTGCAGAATGCTCAAGCATTTGACGCCGCTGCGTCGGTTGAACCTCGGCTGCAGCATCAACAACTCGCGCATCGGCACCGCGAAGCGCCGCGGAATCGCCACGCGCGACTGTTGCGCCTTGAGCACCGTATCGCAGGCCTGGACCAATTGCGCGAGGTCGGGCGCGGGACCCGCCTGTTGTTCGTTCATTTCGCGCAGCACCGCGCCCCACAGCAGCAGTGCAAACAAAAACGTCGGAGTCACGGCCTTGTCTTCGGCGATCCGCGCATCGGTGTTCGCGAGCCCGATTTCGAGCATGTCTTGCGCGTACGCATAAGGCGGCAGAGAAAAGGCCGCGGCCGAACGCGGGAACAAATGCTCGAACAATCCGTATTGCCTCAAGAGGCGGTACGATTTCGCACCGAAGCCGGACAGAAATAATTTGAGGCATTCATCGAATAAGCGCGCGGGCGGGACGCCATCGAGCAAGTAAGCCAGCCGGCGGATTGGATCTTCGGTGCCGGACTCGATACTGAAATCCAGCTTGGCCGCAAAGCGCACGGCGCGCAGCATGCGCACCGGATCTTCGCGATAGCGCGCGTCCGGATCGCCGATCAGTCTCAAACGCCGCGTGCGCACGTCCTCGACTCCGCCGACGAAGTCCCAGACGGAGAAGTCCTCGACGTTGTAATAGAGTCCGTTGGCCGTGAAATCGCGCCGCCAGACATCTTCCTCGATCGATCCGTAGATGTTGTCGCGCAAAATCCGACCCTTGTGGTCGACGGCCCGATGTTCCGTATCGACCTCGGCGGGGAACTCGCCCTCGCCATCCCCGTTGTCCGCGTCCTCGCGCTCCGGCGCCGCGGCGGCTCGGAAGGTCGCGACCTCGATGATCTCACTGCCGAAGTGCACGTGGGCGAGCCGGAAGCGCCGGCCGATCAGACGGCAATTGCGAAACAGACGCCGCACCTCCTCGGGCAGCGCGTCGGTCGCGACATCGAAGTCCTTGGGTCGAATACCAAGCAGCAAGTCGCGCACCGCGCCGCCAACCAGAAATGCCTGATAGCCGGCCTCTCTGAGCCGGTAGAGCACTTTGAGGGCGTTGGGCGAAATCTCGGCGCGCGATATCGTGTGATCGGAGCGCGGAATGACGAGGGGGGGCGTGGGGGTCGAAGAGTCGTTCAAAAAATGGTATTCCGCTTGAGTCCAAAAAATTGGTCCGTATACTACCAGCCCTCTTATGCCAGGGGCGGTTCCGATCCGCCCGACCGCCACGCTTAAGGCTCCCTTCGTCTAGAGGCCTAGGACACGGCCCTCTCAAGGCTGTAACACGGGTTCGAATCCCGTAGGGAGCGCCATTAATCAAGCACTTACGATCTCGCGAGGCGTTTGTGTCCACTTTTTGTCCACTATTTTTGGACCTTTGAACGATGCGGATTCGCTGGCGTTGCCGGCAGTATCTCCAACGGTTTTCTCTCGATGACCCCTCGGGGCACGTTGGCCCGCGCTAGTCGGGAATAACCTCCAGCCCGAGTTTCTTGCCGGCCTTGCGGACCCGATCATCGAGGCTGAGGAGCGTCAATCCCACGATCGCTGTCCGGGCCACGAGTGCCGAGGCGAGATGGATCGCATCGAGCGTTCGAACGGGCGCGCCAGGAAACGGTTGGCGAGCGCGCTCCACAATCTCCGGCGCGACACGCAGGATCTGCCAGTGAGACGCCGCCGCGGTCAGGTGCGCGCGTCGATCCGCCGCCTCCGCCTCCGTCAGTTCACCCAGTGCCGTCGCACGAAGAATGACGCGATCACACTCGATCAGGGTCAAATCCGAGGCAACGATGATTTCCGCAGCGGCCAGTGATCGGCGCACCTCGGCCGCCGAGTTTTCATCCAGGAGCCAAGCAAGAACTGCGCTCGACTCGGCGTACAAGTTCACCGCGAGCCGCGCTCTTCGTCGAGAAGCTCAGCGGCGCTGCGCCGGCCACGGCGTGCGCGCGGCAGCGCCACGTACAGGCTGGCATCGCCCGGTAAACCGAGAGTCAGCAGGCCTCGCCTTGCGAGCCCCAGCAGTCCGGCCGGAACCGATGCATCAGCCAACGCGCGCCCGGGCGGTGAGAATTCCGCAATGACCTCTCCTCGATCGGTCACGAGGACACTCTCGCCCGAGCGCACTTGGCGAAGATATTCGCTCAATCGGTTTTTCAGCTCGCGGATGCCTACCGTTTTCATTGTATTAAATGTAGCCTCATGAGGCTACAATGTCAAATCGCACCGAGCTGGGCCGCTCACGATCGATGTCGATGACGAGAGCCAACGCACATTCCGACGGCGGCGCGCGACTGAAGCGCCCGACCACCTGAATGCCTGCTGACCTACCGAGCAAAATCATTGTCCTTAGGATAACCGCGCGTGGGGCCATCCCGTTTGATCTGACGCTCCCGTTGCGTGAATCGGATGAACTGTGCGGCCAATGCCTGCCGGTCACTGAGGACCGGCGACAAATGGCGTGCGAAGTGTCGGACGTCCCCTGCGAGTTTCTCCTCACCTTGGGAGTCCAGTACGTCTGCCGCCTGCATCCAGGTTGACATGAGAGACCTGCGAGTCTCGAGTGACCGCTCACGTGCCGCATCCACGACGGTTCCGGAACGTGACAGCTCTGTGGCGATCCCGATTAATCGATCACGCAATGCAGTGGACTTCCCGTATCGCTGCGCCTGGAAGATCCCCACCCGGTGTCTCTTGCTGTTCTCGCCTCGAATGGCCCTTGCCGTTGCGTTGGCCGCAATACCCTGTTCGCGCATCAACCGCGCGAAGTCCTCGCGCCACAATCGCAGGAGCTGCTTGTCGATGTGCAGCCGCCGGCCGAACTCGTTCTCGGCCTTGACGACCAAATGCACGTGCGGGTGCTTCTGGTCGGTGTGCAAGACCATGGCGTAGCGGTGCTGTGCGAATTTCTCGCGGGCGAATTTCCGCGCGGCGGCCAAAACCGTGTCTGCGGGCGTCGGCGCCGGCATGGAAAGCACGATGTTGTGCACGAGTTTCGTTGGTCGTCGCGTCGGACCGTCGTCCATCGGCCGCCGGTATTGACCAGCGATGAGTTCCAAGTGCCATTCATCGAGCAGCTGCTCTTGCTCATCCGGGCGTTGGATGCGCTCACCGTAGTCGGTCTCGATTTCCAGGGCTCCGCGGCGGCTGATGTACGCGAAGTGAGCCGCAACCGCACCCCTCCTCGTTCCTCCGCCGGTCACTTTCACCATGACCTCCGGTGTACGCCTCACGGTGCGCGAGATTTGGTCAATCTGCGCGCGGCTGAATCGAGCGGGCATCTGCGGACCTGCGCGCCCGTTGCTCACGACCTCGAAGAGTCGCGGTGGATCCGACGGCAGTCGCACAACCCGTCTAGTCAACGCGGCTGTCCCAGGTGATCAGCGCCGCTCGGGCGAATTCCTGCATACGCCGCTCGACCTCCGACACGAGAGATCGGCAACGGTTGAGCTCTTGCTGCAGATCGCGCGTCAGGACTCCCGCCTGCGCGGCTTCCCGAGCTGTCCGAGCGAAGAGTCGACCGAACCCAGCCAAGACCGACACAGCCACCTTGAACGCCGCCAGCTCATGAGTAGTCAGCGGCGGGTTGGCGGCCACATGACCCTGGACCAGGGCGGCGATATAGCCCGACTCCTTCATGCGGCGCTCAGCCGCTCGGTGCCGGATGGCAAGCCGATCTCCCGGCCGCAGACGGATCGTGATCCGGTCCATGGCAGGACCGCTGCTCGATGGGTTGGGTGGCAGGCTGGGCGATTGCGAATCGAGCAACGCACGAATCGCGATCAGTGCCAGCGTCGATTCCGATATTTGCCGCTGCGCGGCGACCGCGGCGAACAATCGCTTCTCCTGAGGCGTCGGACGCGCCGTAATCGATGGCACAGTCGATATTAGGGCGCCGTCGTTCACTGAGCGCCAATCCTTGTTGCTGCAGAACGCGGACACTTCGCTATCCTGCCATCACTCCAACAACGACCCGTCAACAGCCCTCGATGCGCACGACAGCGGCGGCGTGGTTGCCTCCACGAGGTCATCCGATTGACCCGCAATTCAGTCGGCATTGGACCTACGAGAGTGAGTGCTGACGCGCGCGGTCGAAGGCAGGGCTACGCGTGCATCAACCAACGGCCGCCGCGACCGGACCGCGTCCTGCGATGGGCTCATGGTGGTGGTGGAATGACGGATCAGTGCCGCAATCGCCTCGGCCGACACGAAGCGGCGACAACCGATGACGACGCTCGGCAGGTCGCCGGCTCGCAACATGGCGTAAAGGCTGCTGCGCGAAATGCCCCCGAGACGGGCCCGGGTCTCTTCGATCAAATATAACGCGCGATCCATAACGTATCCTGCGATTCAGTCCCGAAGATAGGTACGAGCAGCCAGTTGGAATCGGGGTAAGGCCCACGATTCGTGCGAGCTGCGCCATAAACGCTGACTTTTGTGTCGCGTGGTTATGAATTATCCGCGCGATGCGCGCGATTGTTGGGGAGGGTATCGCGGCTTTTTCAGCGAAACTCAAGCAAATGACTCCAATTAATACCGCCTGACCATCCAAGAGCGGGCACTTCGCGCCGATTGTCCGGTGTCGCGAGGAACATCAGAAGGCTGCCGGCCACGACCCGTCATTGGGAGTCCTAAATTGACGACCGCGAGTCGGCCGTTTCGACTTGGGGCAGGCTGATTCAGATAAAATTCAGTTGGGCGACGCAAGCTTGCCCGCCACCCTGGTCGGGAAGGTCATGATAATTGACGACAAATCGCAATAACTTGCCACGGTATATTGCTGTACCTACCAAAATGTAGTAACATTTATGTATGATTACGCGGTTTGAGTGGGACCCGCCAAGGCGGCCATCAATCTGCGCAAACACGCGGTCAGCTTCGATATTGCCGTGCGAGTGTTCGCCGACCCCTTCGCACTCACGGAACAGGTTCGCATCGAGGGTGGTGAACAGCGTTGGCAAACCCTGGGGATCGTGGAGGGTGTTTTGCTCCTCTTGGTAGCCCATACCATCCAGGATGCCGAGGAGGACGGACAACCGATCGAGATCATCCGCATTATCTCGGCCCGAACGGCCGACCGGAAAGTAAAGGCGACGTTATGAGCAAGAAATTCGTTAAACGCACGGTCGATCTAGCGAACCTGCCCTCCCTTACTAAGAAGCAGAAGACGGATCTCGCGGCATTGGCTGCTCGACCGGACAGCGAGATCGACTTCAGCGACATCCCTCCTTTGACCGAGGAGCTCTGGAAGAACGCGGTGCGCGGGAAGTATTACAAGCCGATCAAAACTTCCACCACTGTGCGAATCGATTCCGATGTTCTGGCTTGGCTCCGGGCTCAGGGTAAGGGCTACCAGTCCCGCATCAACGCAATCTTGAGGCGTAAGATGCTGGAGTCGCTCAAGTAAGGAGTGCATCCGATGCCGATCGATATTGACGTGTTGACGGAGCCCGAGCTCATCGATCTCAATCACCGCATCGTGGCGCGGCTGCGGTTCCTGCGACACCTTGACGCGCACGCGACCATGCTCGAGTTCCGAATCGGCGAGCGAGTCACGTTCCATCCCGACGGGCGGCCCCCGGTAACGGGGATGATCACGCGCTACAATAAAAAGACGGTAAGCATCGTCACGGACGATGGCCAGCGCTGGAACGTAGCGCCACAATTTCTCGAGTGCGCAGCGCCTCGCGCGACCAGCAAGAGTAGCAATAACGTGATATCGATTCAGCGGAATGACAAACATTCCAATAAATAACGGTGGATCAATTTTGTCCCGCTCATTAATCAGCGGACTCTAAACCGGGCGAATTCCTGGATCGTCGTCTTCATCACCGCCGAAGGCGTTATCGGGGTAAGGACGAATTGATTCAAGTATGGGCATTCTGATTGGGCGCAGGGCGCCGGCAAAAGGTTCCAGCTCGAGATAGGTAACGGTGTCACCGCGCGCCCAGAGAATCAGTTCGACCTGGGCATCATTGGCCATGGTTCCAATCGCGGCAGCCACAATCGTGTTGCCGGCCCGTGAGCTGCCGAAGTCGAGGGAATCATGCTGAAAGCCGCCGCCGCCCTCCTCTCGCACGATCAGATTGTCGATCGAGGCGAGTAGAGCTTGGGTTGGCGGCGAGTCGGCACCGATCTGCAGCAGGCGCCGGACAATTAGCGCCTCGTAGGTTCCGATGCGGCGAGGTCGTTTGAGTCTCCAAGACATGACGGCTCCCGTGGCAACTGACCCGGTGGTATCTTGCAGATGATGATTTGCTCCTGTCAGTTTGCATTCTTGAGCTAAGGGACCGAATTCAGGGCGGCAATCGCTGCCAGGTACTTACCAACCGAATCATTAGCGCGCTTCGTAGGCAGTTCATCGGGCGCAAATCAGCCCCCAGCTGCCCCCCGCGCGGCGCATTGATCAAACCGCCTTGGGACGACTGGTAGGCCCGTGGGTCACTCGCGCGACCCGGCAATCAATGACCGCTTACCTCGCCCGTCAGGAGTCATTCAAAAGGGGTCCCGGCCAGGAGCCGTCATTCGACCCCCGAAATTGTGCGCCGCTAAGCTGCCGGTCGCGGCGCACGGTAAACTGAACGGATGCAGGCCCACGGAAGACGCCGGAACATTCCCAATTTTGACCCGAAATGGGCGTGTCCAGCGGGCAACTCTGACCAGTGGTAACCGGCCAAGACACGACGCGCGTCAACTTTCCATCGTGGCCACAAACCCTTCGCTCGGACAACTGTATAAAATCTGGCTACTCAAACGACGGTTCGTTTAGTCGGAAGGAAGCCGAATGTCTGCGGTGAACCGGTACTTCATTTTCATCGGCATCCTGGCCATCGTTGTAGTTTCAGTCAGCCTGGGTGCCAATTGGCCTATGGGCTATGTTGCTCTCGCTCTTTTTATTGGTTGGCCATTGATCGGTACTCTGATCACAATTGATGATGACTTTCCGGGCGGCTGGAGCAACCCCGACGGCACCGCAACGCCGGAGTGGAAGACCCTTGCGTGGAACCTAGAAATATTGCTTTGTCGCGGATCGCTGGTTATGGCTGCCTTCGCGTTTCAGCTTCGTGACGATCGGCCGTTGGCTAGCGGGCTTCTCATTGCATCCGTAGCAATGGGTGCCTTTGGATTTCGGTACGTCGCGAATATCCTGCGAAGACGCGATGGCGCACTTCCCCATAAATAACCGGATTTCCACAATGTCTCTAAGGATAGGAATCGCTTTCTGGCTGCTTGCCTATGCGCTTTTTAGCTCGTCTGCCCAATCAGAGGAGGTTGTGCAAGCCACGGTGTGCCAAATCATCTCTGATCCAGCCTCCTTTGATCATAAATTGGTAGAAATTGAAGGGACCGCATCTCAGGGCATGGAAAACTTCAGTCTTTCGACTAAGCCATGTCATCAAAAAAATAATTTCACGGGCATTTGGTTGGAATACGGTGGTCGCGTAAGGTCGGGCGCCAAATTTTGTTGTGGCGTTCCGATGGAGCGCGGCCGTCCCGAGGATCTCGTGGTTGACGGAATTGCCACCTCACTCATCGAGGACGATCGATTTCGAGCATTTGATAGTCGCATTCATCCGAATGGCCATGTCCGCGCCAGATTGATTGGGCGGTATTTTGCGGGGCATCGTAGCGACAGGCGAATCTTCAATGATCCTGATTCGTACTTGTGGGGTGGGTATGGACACATGGGCATGTACAGCTTGTTAGTGATACAACAAGTAATTCGGATCGAGGCTTCGCAGGACCTCAAATGAGGACCGCTCGGTTACGAACATTCCCATTTTTAACCCGGAAATGGGGGTGTTTCTGGCTTCGGATCGAGTGACCGCAATGTGCCCGCTTCTGCCTGTGACGAGCGGCAGGTTTGTGAAAGTCGACTTGACTCGCCGAAGACGCGGCCCGCGATCGCTCCAAATTTTCGGTCCATTCCTTAAATGCTATCTTTGGAGATAAGCATAAGACACAAAAACCATATTGGCAGAACAAGACCAACATGGCACGCAGCAACCAGAGCAGCAGTACGGCGGTAATGGCGAAGTAAAAAGACAAGAGCGCCATGCCAAATTATCACGGCCGGCAACGCCAGAAGTGCGGGATAAATTGCCCAGGCATCACCGTACTTGCTATATGGGGAAACTACCGCGGTCCAAATGACCAGAAGGATTGTCACAAGGATTGGAGCCAGCAAGCGACGCCAGGGCGTTTGCTCTGATAGTGCTGGGGCCGAGCGGACGCGAGGAAAAAAGATCAGAATCACGGTCAAGGCAAGCGCAACCAAAGCGATGAGGCTAAGCATGGTCGCGAGCCCTAACGATGAGGGCGAGCGACGCGGGAATGCGACGGACAACGAAGATGCTTTACCTCAATCATCGACTCCCTCCTTGGTTCACCGAAGACGCAGACCGCGACCGCGAATGATAGGTGTTAGCTTACCGTAGGCTGCGAATGGCCGCTTCCCGGCGATGATTTCGGGACCGCCGCCGCCAGCTTGTGGCCGAGATCCTCACTTTATCTTCCTGGTAAAAACATTCCCATTTTGAGCCCAAAATGGACGAATTAGCGATCCGGCATCATTGTGTCGCAAGCACTTGATTCCTCTGTTACGCACCGGCGCCAATGCTCGTTTATGGGAAAGTTTGCACTTTTGCTTGCCCGGAAGCGGCCGGTGGCAGCGGGCCGCTCGGGGTCGAACTTTGCCAGTTGGGCCCTGGCCAGCCCGCCAATGCTGTCGCTAACGATGCCTGGTCGGTTGTCTCGAAGCGGACACTGGCCGCTTGCGTTAGACTGAGCGGCCATAGCTCCGCGAAATTATCATTTATGCACGGATGCGCATGTCGAACTGCAGTGCAGTTAGCCAATTGCTAAGGGAACTCAGTGAATGACGAAGCTGCTGATCACGGTTGCTCTGACAGCTTGTTTCTGGGTCTATGCGCTCCTCCTCGCGGTGTTCATGCCGTTTTGGGGCGACTGGCGATGGATGATCGCAATATGGTCTTACGCCGTTCCAATGACGGCTTATGGTTGGGCAGTTTTCGCGATCGCGCATTTTGTTCGCCCCACATTGTCCGTATTTCGGCTCGCGTTGATAAGCGGTTCGCTTCCGACAATTTGGGTGATAATAACCGCCGCTGCCGCATCCGATCATTGGCGGGCGGGCGAGCGTTCGGTACGCTATGCCGAACATTTGAGCTACACCAGACAGTTGAATGCCGCTGCTCTCGAGTCGTTCGACGATGAACCCTTAGTCGATAACACGGGTCCAATCGGCGTACGCCTTCATTACAGCGTTTCGTATCCGCGCGGCCTGAACCCTGACCCACCAGATTCCCTGGGTCCTCGCTCGAAACTCAGTGCACTACAGTGGGGTTCCTCTGCTGCGTTCCTTATGTTACGACGAACCATGACACCACCAGCATCTGGCGCTCTCTCACCAGGTACGTATGCATTTACCGAAGATTATATTCCGGCGTTCATGCCGAGTTCATATTTGTCGCCAAGCGAATCACCGACAAGCGCGAAGACGTTCTGGCACTGTTTTCGTTGGCAGCCAGGCGTGTCCCGCTCTCAGATCCTGACGCAAGATGCGGAGACCTTCGCGGTCGAGATATATGTTTCTGCCGAACCCATCCGACGCTCGACAAATCGCAACTACAAACCATCAGGCTTCTATGCAACTGCGGTTGCGGAAGGAGCATTGGAATGTCCTCATTGAGCCACGCAAGTGGGGGCGCGACCGTCGCGGTTGCAGAAGCTGTTCACGACGTGACTGAACAATATCTATTGTCGAAATTACTTCGGAGCCTTGCTCTGCTCGCGGTGTTTGGCGGATTAAGTGTGCTGGCAATCATTGAGGTTCGTAGCAGGCCCATATTCATTCGAGAGATCGAAGTTCTGGTACCTGAAAGCGGTCGCTGACGACGATCCGGAGTGGGTCGACTTGGCACGCTCGCCCGCCCGAGCAAAGCGATATCTCGAAATTCAATCCCAGCGGCGGCCTGTGGACGTGGGCAGCAGGCGCGCCGTGCTCAACTTCCGATGTGTATAGGACGCTTGGCACAGCCGCTCCTGCCAGACCCGGGCGGTTGAGCGCACGGGGGACCGAGCCGGCTTTTCGCCCGTGACGGGGTTAACAGTATGGAACGCAGCCGCGGGAATTCTGCGACCGCCGCGCACCCGGGAGGGCGGTTATGCGCTAAGTTCGCGTGATGAAGGCCTGTCGGCGTCGAATAACAGGGATCATGGTGCCACTCTGGCGGGTTTTGTTGTTGTGCATTGCCGGCGCGAGTTCGGCCTCGCCCCTGCACGAATGCGTCGCGAACGATGATTTGCTGCATCTCAACCGCGGCCTGTGGCTGCCGGGCTCCATTGAATCACCGGCGCCAGCGAAGGCCGTGCGCAGCGAGGTACGCCGGAGCGCTCAAGGTGCGACGGGCGGCGTCAACGCGTCGCCCGCGCCGGAGCCGCCAAGAATTGTCCCCCGGCCGGCGCGGCCTGTCCCGGTGAACGATCAACAAAGACTTTTTTTTGCAGTCTACGATGGCGACCTTCCTCGAGTGCAGGCTTTGCTGAACTCGCCGGATGTCGACGTGAATGCCTCCTATGACGCGCTGGCCAAAACGAGCCTGATCAATGTCGCCGCGCGGGAATGCCTGCCGGAAATCACCCAGGCGTTGATTCGCAAGGGTGCGCGGATCCGTGCCGATGACGCCGGAGCGGGGGGAATCGACATACGCCCCGTCGGGTCGCTGATATCATCGCTGAGTGTCGATATATTGATGCGGGATCATCCGGTGACGGTGGCAGGCGCGCCCGCGCGCACGCTCGAGCATTACGAGGCGACTCTACGGATACTGCTCGATGCCGGTGCGGATGCCAACGAGTTGGCTAACACTACCCAACACCTTTCGGCACTAGGTCAGCTCGCGGACATTGCGGCCTTCGACGGGGATGCACGCATGGCGAAGCTCCTGCTCGATCACGGCGCCGCGATCGATGATTCCCCCTCCGCCACGTCGCCGCTGATCATCGCGGTTGGAAGAGGTCGCGAGGATCTGGTTGCCGAGGTGCTTGCCGCCCGTCGCCCCGCCGCGGCGACTCTCGACGCCGCGCTGCTGCAAAGCGCCCGAGCGGGCCAATACGGCATGGCGAGCGAGATACTGAGGGCGGGCGCCAATCCGAATGTGAGCGACAGGTCCCGTCGCCCGGTGCTCTGCGACTCATTGCTGCGACTCCCCGCATCCCGGTCTTTCACGCTTGAGCTCGTCACCCGTAATGCCGACGTCAATGCCGACTGCTTGCGCAGTAGCCCCCTGGGCATGGCAATCGAGGATCGCGAGCTTGCGGAGGCGATCTTGAGCCGGGGCGCCGATCCCAACCGGCCCAATGACTTGGGCGCGACCCCATTGACGCTGGCGAATGCGAATGAACATGAGCTAATCGATCATCTACTGACAAGCGGCGGACACGTCGGGCTGCCGAATGCCGATGTCGCCGCTTATCGTCAGCGAGGTGCGGTAGTCGGTTCCGTGTCCTGGTCCATCCTGCACAAGCGTGACTACCTCGCGGCGCGGCTCATCGAACGAAACAAGCTCGACGCGACGCAGGACTGCGGCGCCGTGGTTTATGCGGCGAGCGAGGGCTCGACCCTGGCGTTGAGGGCGTTGCTCGAGCACGGCGGAGACCCGAATGCGACTTCGGCAAGCGGTGTATCGGCATTGATGGCCGCTTCGATGCGTGGTCAGTCGGATTCGTTGCAGATCCTGCTGGCGCAGTCTCGCACCAGGGTCAATCAGACGACGCCCCTCGTGTTCCATCCGCCGCACTTTGAAATTTACAGTGAAAGCCCTCCTTCGCCGTGGTTTACAGGACATCAATCCGCTTTGATGTTCGCAGTCATGGGTGGGCAGCCAGAGGCGGTGCGAATTTTGCTGGCGCACGGCGCTGACGCGCGTCAAAGGGATGCCGCGGGGCATACGGCTCTCGAGTATCCCGCGTCGGCAGTGTTGCAGCAGATGCTGATGGGGCTCAAAAAATAGTTATGACGCGCATAGCCTAAATTGAAGGGCCGCATAGTGGACAGTCGCATCCGACAGCTGCGGGTCGCGACCGTCGTTTTTCGATACCGGCGAAAATTGAAGTGTTAAATTGTCGATTTTGACCGACGGCTCGGGCCGCAGGGTACCTGTCGTTCCTTGAGGCGGCCGACCAGGAAGAGACATTCGGCTGACTAATTTTGGTTTCCGAAAGCCGGCGTTCAATTCCAAATCGGCGCTAATTGAGTTCGCGCCGAATGTCGATCAGCCGAGCACCCATTGGTCCCACTTTTTCTTCAAAGATCAGAACATCGCCAGACTTCGCACCGCTAACACCACGATCCTCCGCACATATCGTTGTATCGCGTTCTATAGGGCGATTATAGAACGTCAAGTACCACCTGCAGCCCCTGCCGCCCGGGCCTTTGCGAATGCCAATAGAAGAGGAGAATTGAACAGTATCGGTGGACGAGACATAGACGGCGCCCAAAGCACCCATTCCGATGAAGGGAAGCAGCGCGAATCCACCGATCAGCGCGACAAACCCGGCGTAAGAGAGGGTCTGGGTTACGCTTCTGCTGCGGGTTCCATTTTTATTGACGATCACAAAATTTTGGGCGCGCAGCTTCCGAATGACGAAAACGAACCATGGAATGCCGGAAAGGAACAATAGGCATGGTATTACCCAAAACAAAGAATCGTAGATAGGCACAGAGAAAAAGCAGTCCCGGAGGCAAAGGAACCAAAGCAAAGCCATCGCCACAAAAAATTGGCAAAACATACAGGCGGCCTCGCAACCGAGGTTTGGGCGGGTTCGGTTCGTCCATGGGTCGCTACTCCACCCTATGAGACCGCGATTGACAGTCGATCAGCTCACTTTTTTGATTAGTTCGGCCACAAAAGTCGACTTCGGCGGTAGGGCCGCCGCCGGCGACAGCCGGGCGGTGGCGCCGCGGAATTCATCGACCGAAGGCGGCCGATCGCGGCCTACGGTAAGCTGCAAAGGATGTCTAAGGAAACTCTGATTTACCCATGATGTCTTATCATACGTTCACGTTCATGCGGGGATGATGATGAAGCAGACGACATTGACGGGATTTGAGAAATACGGGAAGACGACGCGCCGAGCGCAATTTCTCGCGGACATGGACAAGATCATTCCATGGGCGGAGCTGGCGGCGGCGGTGCAGACGGCGTACCCGAAGGTCAGTGAGAGCGGTGGCCGACCGCCGATCCCGCTTGAGCGGATGTTGCGTATCTATTTTCTGCAACTGTGGTTCAACCTGTCGGACCCGGCGGTTGAGGAGGAGCTGTATGACTCGGCCGCGATGCGCAGTTTCGCCGGCATCGATCTGGGCGTCGAAGGCGCCCCGGACGAGACCACGGTGTGCAAATTCCGTCACCTGTTGGAACGGAACAAGCTCGGCAAGGTGTTGCTGACGGCAGTGAACGACCATCTGCATCGCAGCGGCATCAAGATCGCCAAAGGCACGATTGTGGACGCGACGATCATCGGTGCGCCGAGCTCGACAAAAAACCAGGACGGCAAGCGCGACCCCGAGATGCATCAGACCGCGAAGGGCCAGCAGTGGTACTTCGGGATGAAAGCGCACGTCGGGGTCGACAGCCGCACGAAGCTGATCCACACGGTGCTGGTATCGGCAGCGAACGTGGCGGATCGCGAGGCACTGCCGTATCTGCTGCACGGCAAGGAGACGCGGGTCTGGGGTGACCAGGGCTATCACGGCCACAGCCATCTGATTCATCAGCATGCACCGCAAGCGAAGGACTTCACGAACAAGCGCTACCGATTCCACGGGCAGGTCAACGAAGTGGAGAAAGCGAAGAACCGCAACAAGTCGCGGGTTCGTGCCAAGGTCGAGCACGTGTTTGGCGTGATTAAGAACATCTTCGGCTTTCGCAAGACCCGCTACCGCGGTCTGGCGAAGAACCTGCACCGGCTCGAGGTCACGGCGGCACTCACCAATCTGTACATGGTTCGAAGGCGATTGCTCAACGCGTAGGAAACGTGTCGAAGAAAACCGGGAAATGACGGATATCGAAGTCAAAGAATCCGAATCGGCGGCTTGCACGGCCGCATTTTTCCGGCTCGATTCCAATTCGGTGCCTGCGAGCATTTTTATGACCAGTTTTTCAGACGTTCCCTAACAAACCGATCCTATAACGGTTAGGTGACATTTGAGGCGCCAACGAAATTTCCAATGAAGAGAGCCGAGCAACACGCGTCCGTATACCTCACACGTCGAGGGTACTTTGTACACTCCGATGCTCGTACCGACGCCGGCTTTTTGGTCGCGACGCTCCCAGCCTATCTGGTGAAACTTGATCTCGGGCCGGGCATTCTCGGCGAGAGGGTTCTCGAGGCCTTGGCTGGTAGCCGAATTGACTTCCCTACCCCTCGGCCCGATCAGTATCGCGAAATGTCAGCCCCCGTTCTCGCCGTCGCGGGAGTCCGCTCTTGGATGACGCTCCAGCGCAGCGCTACTCTATGCACCTTGACGGCGGACGGTTCAAGTGTTGCGATCGAACCGACTTTGAATGGCGGATCGACGGGCGAAGGCCGCGGCTACCGCCCGCTCGCGACAAACCGAGTTATGTTGCCCGTCGACGCGAGCGCGGACGCCATCGGAAACGCCGTCATTGAATCCTTCGCGAAGTGCAAGTAGCTAAGGTCTCTAACAATTTGGGGGGCTATCGCACTTTCATGGTTCCGCAAAGCGGTCATCCCCGGACTTCCGGTTTGGGTCGGGTGCGGCGCTGGCGCGCTTTGTGAGACAGTTCCTGGTCCGTGGTGGCGCGACGACCCCGACGGGTCGGGGTCGAATTCGGTCACTTCGGTCGATCTCGATAATCGCCAATGCCAAGTTCGTCGTGGAAAGCCTTTTCGACGTCGCAGTAGCTCCGCGTGGCCGTACGCTCCGCAGTGAGGTCGAAGTAATAGGTGGGCAGCCCCGGCATTTGCTGAATATTCTGCTTGAGCGTGTACGTCTTGAAGGTCACGCTTTCTTCATCGACAAAGGTTTCGCCCATCTTGCGATCAGCCAACACCAATAGCGAAGGTTTGTGCTGGTTTGAGATCAGTAGGCGAAAATCATGCAATACACAGTCAGCGCCGCCAGATGTCGTAACTGTCAATTCCTCTTTGGAGTTTTTGATGTCGTCCCAAACCGTCACGAGTCCCAACATCGTGTCAGTCTGAAATCCGCGAGTTGGACCCTTTGGGCCGGTCAGATAAAACGTCGCGACCCCGAACCCGTGCGCGTTGAAATTCTCGCGCCAGCCGAGTACCACCGTGCCACGCGTACCGATGGGACCGAAATCGACGAGGTTTACGCCAAAGGCGAGATCTACGACCTGATAGGTTGCAAGCTCAAGCGCTCGCGCATTGTTTAGCCATATCGTCGCCAGAAGAAGTACTGACAGGCGGATCGGCAGAGGCACCTCGGCCATAGGTAACGTCCTTTAGGAATCGGAAATCCACGGAATGCCAATCAGCGAAGCGCAGTGAAAGATGAGCTGGTTCGCAACAATACCGCAATTTGAAGATAAACCGGCTACCGCATTGCGGACATTGGCGACCGGCAGCTCGGGGCCGAGAGCGCCATTTTCCATCCGACTCACGGCGGACGACAGCCGAACCTGATCACGCAGCTTTAGGTAATACCGGCCATCAGAATTGCGCTAGGATTCGAGCCTTCGACAATGATGCATGCCGATGCGGACGCAACATACCGATTCGACTCGTCGAACCCGTTAATCTTATGAAGCATGGTGGTCTCGATGAGCACTATCAGCCCCAAAAAACAGTCGCTGATCGCGTTTCTAATCATGACGGCGATGTTTCCGCTGTTCGCTCTGCTTGAACGATTCATTCCACCGCAATGGGTAACCCTGGAGGCGTCACCATTGTTGCTGATGGGGCCAGCATTTTTTCTTGCCGGCCGTATTCGATGCCCCCATTGCGGCACCAAAGTTGTCGGCCCGGGATGGGGCGGGAACCCAGCACCGCTACTGCTGCTCTGGATCGCGAAGGAAAAATGTTCCAAATGCGGGGAACCATTGGGTTGGTAGTCCGCCATCGGGAATACTGCTTTCACCGAATTGGAGAAGCGCTTGAGCGGTCATTCGGGACCGCCAGCAACGGGTCGTCTTTGCTCATTGGACCCGGGATGCCGACGGATCGGCGCCGAATGGGTCAAGCCGGCCACCAAGAGACCCTAGGCGGTTGGAAATGCCGGACAGAAAGCAGCCGTTCGTATCCACAAGTCGAGAGCGTTATTTGCCAGTCGTCTTGCTCACGATCACCAAGCGGTAACCAAGGTCGAGTTCAGGGAGATCCTGCAGGTGGGAGTACCGTTTTGCCCACGCCCCAGAGTCGATATCTCGCCGCAGACCCACAAGCTCCGCGTCAATATTGCCGATTTTGGAAAACGTTGAGATGCTGCCTCGAACGATTGGGTCCAAATAGGCACGCGGTCGCTTCCAATAGGCGCCGAGAAATCCGTCGAGACAATCCGCGGGAACAGGGACAACAGTCGTTTCGATCGACCCAAAGGCATCCTCAAAGCGCGTGATACTCGGAAAGATGTGTCGATCGGCGCGTAGCAATTCCGGCAAATAGTCGAAGAGCCAGAATTTCTCGCAGACATCAAAGTCGTTCGTAAGGAAAACGATTCGGGACCGTGCTACGCGAGCGCATTCGGCGAACCCCTTGGCCTGATCTTTCCAGTGATGCACCGTCAAGATGGCGAGGACCGCATCAAAGCTGCCATTCTGAAACGGAAGCGCTTCGGCATAGGCCTGAACCACGGGGGCGGCGCCCACGGGACGCTGCGCAATCATAGTCCGCGACGGTTCGACGGCGATCACCATTTGAGACCGTGGTTCGTACGAGCCCGCTCCGGCGCCGACGTTTAAGATTGTTTCGCAGCCCTTGAGTGCGCGCTCGATTGCTATGCCGATCCTCGGGTCGCTCTGCCGTCGGCCGGCGTATGTGCGTCCAATATTGTCGTAGAGTGTGGTCAAGGGGTTCGAGTGAAGCAGGTCGTTCGCAGATGGAGTCGAGACTATACGGTGCCCGATAGCGCTGCGGGAAGCGGACATTCGTGGCCGACCGCCTCGGGTCGTCAACAGTCCAAGGGAGACGAATCGTCAAATTGCCGGTCGCCGATCGTCTTCAGGTTCTCAATGGTGCGTGGCGTAGATCGAATCGAAATTTACGTCTTTGATTCCCAGGGATTAATCACTTCAACGTTCAAATCAGAGAAATGCCGGACATTTCTGGTGGCGAACTTTGCCCGTCGCGCAATTACGATTCCCGCAATCTGAGTATCCCGCATATCAACAGTCAAGCCGTCGTGCTGTCGTCTCGCTGCCAGCAGTGCGGCTGCCTCCGCGGCCGGTTGATCAAAATCAAGCACCCGTCCTTCCAAGTCTTCAACCATGAGTTTGTCGAAGGCTGCTTCAAGCGCAGTTCGACGTCGCCCCTCAGGAAGAAGCGCCAAGCCGAATCGCGCCTCGAACAGCGTGATGCTGGTTATCCAAATGGACTCGGCCGCCTGGCGATCTAGCCAGTCGATGACTGGCGGCTCTGGCACATGGCGCATCAGCGCCGAAAGCACGTTGGTGTCGACTACGATCATTGGTCGAGATCAGCCGGCCGCGCAGCATGTCCTCTCAACTCCGGTAGTTCGGCGGTCAAACCTCTTCCGCTGAAGCGCTCCGCAATACGCGATCCAAGCTTGGCGATTGGCCTACTCGAATCTTTGGCAGCATTACGCAGAATGTGCCGAATTTCGTCCTCCATGCTGCGACCATTGCGCTCAGCGCGTCGCTTCAGCCGCGCCTTTACTTCCTCTTCGAGATCCCGCACCACGAATTGCGCCACAGCGGCCTCCTCCATAATTACATGATATCATGATATCAAGCGACAGAGAGCGACTCAACCGACGGATAACTCCATCCCAACGCGCGTTTTTGGCGACCCCATAGCGGCCGCTCGCGACCGTCGGCTCCGGGTCGTGAGCGTAGGTTGGCGGAGATCGAAATGCATTTCGGTTTCAAATTGACCCGGCATCACCGGCAGCTCTCCCCGCCAGGTACCGGCCACTACGCAATGTGGCCGGCCAGCGGAAGGTCGACCCATTGAAATGAGTGCCACCTATCAGTCATTTCGCGTCACACCGATTTTACATATTTCTAGTCCTGTACCGCTTCCGGAAATTATTCAATAATTGATAAAGGAATTCGCATGTGTATGCGCGATATCAATTGTGAAGATGCGGGCAGGCTCCCGGGGAGCCCAAATCATCGTGAAAAGCTGGGCTAACGCCAGCTTGTCCACTTGTTTTCGATTTGATCGTTGTAGAAGGCACTAAAGTTGAAACAGCCACAAGCAATGGGATGCACCAAATCGGGAGAATAATAATGCGATCGAAAATCCGAGAACTTACCGGCGCTTCGGTACTGGCGCTACTCGCCTCGTCCGCATGGGCGCAGACGATTGGCTACACCGGCAACGTTGTCGACTTCACAGTATCGACCACAGGGATCTACGACATTGTTGCCGCAGGCGCCCCTGGTGGAAGCTCTGGTGCGGCCGGCGGGTTTGGTGCGGTGATTGGCGGTGACATCAGTCTTGTCGCGGGGGAAACTTTGGAGATTGCCGTTGGCGGCGTTGGCAGCAGCAGCACTACTGCCGGGGGCGGCGACGGCTTTGGCGGCGGCGGCGGCGGTGGCGGCGGGAGCTTTGTGGTCCTCATGAACGGACCTTCGAGTTTCACCCCGCTGGTGATCGCGGGCGGTGGGGGCGGGGCCGGCGGTAACGTTTCCCCCGTATTTGGTAATGGCTACAACGGAACTACCGGCGGGGCCGGCGGGAATGCGTCCATCGGACCGGCAGGTGGCAGTGGCATAGGTGAGGCCGGCACGTTCGGCATAGGTGGCACCGGTGGCAACGGCGGTAGCGGCGGCGAGGATTACGGCGGGGCCGGCGGCGGCTATCTTGGTGGTGGTGCCGCTGGCGGCTTTGGCGGTGGTGGTCAGGGTTTCCTGAGTGTAGGGACCCTGGCTGGCGGTGACGGTAACGGTACCGGCGGTTTCGGTGGAGGCGGTGGTGGCGTCTACAGCGGCGGCGGCGGCGGCGGCTATAGCGGCGGCGGCGGCGGCGGCTCGTCCATCTACCTGATTGGCGGCAATGACATCTCCACGCTTTTCGGCGGCGGCGGTGGTGGTTCCTACTTCGATTCGGCGCTTGGGACAGAAAATGTCGCCCAAATCGGCACCGATGGTTCTGATAACGGCTACGTTACGATCGCGCCTGTCGCCGTTGCGGCGGCACCGGCCCCTGAGATCGACGCGGCATCTGCAGCTAGCGGCCTTACGTTGCTGCTGGGAGCCTTACTGGTCCTGCGTGGCCGCTCAATAAAGCCAACTAGCGCCGCCGTCTAAATCGCCCACCTTGCTACACACGAAAAGCCCGGCCGCTAGCGCCGGGCTTTTCATTTGTGCGTTGAGACAGATGAATTAATGTTGCCCGACAGCTGCCGCTCGTCATTGTCCGCAACGGGTCGCGACCGTCGATTGCCGGACGCAGTCGATATTGGAAGTGTAAAAGTCCGTTCTGAACGACAGCTTCGGCCGCCTGACACCGATCATTCCGCGACGTGAGCGGCCAGGAAGAGACATTCGATGTTCCGATCTGGTCGCGCTAAAGCTGCCGTTCGTCAAATCGACGATCAGTGTGTATAATACACACGATGCAAAGCCGGGAGCTTATCAAGCTATTGCAGGCCGATGGCTGGCAGCTCAAGCGTACCCGTGGTAGTCATCATCGATTTGTGCATCCGACCAAGCGCGGCACGGTCACGGTGCCGCATCCCAAGAAGGATCTGGGAAAGGGCTTGGTGCAAGCAATTCGCAAGCAAGCCGGAATGAAGTGAGGGAGTAGATTTATGCGATATCCAGTTGCAATTGAAACAGGGGATGCCAAACATGCATTCGGCGTGGTAGTACCGGATTTGCCGGGCTGCTTCTCCGCTGGCGATACCCTGGACGACGCGTTGACCAATTCGCGAGAAGCCATTTTGCTCCACCTCGAAGGGCTTCTGGACGATGGGCAGCCGTTCCCGGCACCGACAGCGATTGAACTGTTACAGAAGAAGCGTAACTATCGCGGCTGGACTTGGGCCGTCGTCGACGTCGACGCCAGCGAACTTGGAGACAAGGCCGCCAGGATCAACATCACATTGCCGCAGCGCATTCTTCGTGCGATCGACGCTCACGCACGGAAACAGGGTGAGACTCGATCCGGATTTCTAGCCCGCGCGGCGTTGGACGCCATGCGCAAGCCGGCATGACCGGCGGCTATCTTTGAAGGTCGCAGTTCGGCCAGAACCGGACCTTCCCGTGCCTAATCTGCCTTCTCCATAGGAGACGTTCGACGCGGACGGCCATGGACGTCGAGTAAATTTGATATTGGCGCGGGCGCATCTGCCGACATGAGGCACCCGCGGGAGGAAATCAACGTGGTTGACTTCCGCTTCGCCGGGTCACGCGCCGAATCATCCCGTTTGAGTTTTTGATGTACATCACCGCGTGGCCGGACCATGTGAATGTTGGCTTCGCCGGACTCCATACGAATGCCGATCTTGGGTTTAGCAGCGGCCGCGCGGATTCGTTATACGTACTTAACGTCCATCTCGACACGCCGATCGTCGCTCAAGAGTGTCGGATCCGCATCGATCAATTTGAGGGCCGTCGCAACCGCGCAGCGGTAATCGTCGGCGCCGTATGACTTCCCGTCATTGAACGCATCGCGGCCGCCCCTTACAAAATCAAGAAATCGCCTGACACCCCACATGTTAATCCCCTTATCGAGGCATCCAACTACGTCTGATAGTCGCGCAAGAGGATCGAGCGCGTGAATATTCCCCGAGTAACCAACCTGCCTCAGCAGGTCTTCACTCAAGTTGAAAATCGTGGCGTTCGCGGCTCCGTCAGTGCGGCTATCCTTCTTGGCGTCGCGCTCGCTTGGCGAAAGGTGGTGTGTTTCGATCATGGCCATGGATATCATCAGCGCGCGTCTTTCTGGCGAAATTGTTCGGGCCGCCATCGCTACACCCAAGAGGCTCTTGTTGGCCTTCAGAACAGGCCCGTAGCTAGGCAATTTATAATCGTGGTTAGCATTAGTTGCCGGCAATAGTTGTGTCCAATACATCGTCATACGTTGCAGGCCTCCCAGCCTCCAATTCTCAGCAGGTCACGGCGTCGAGACGGTCGGACCTTGACTGCGTCTTGAACGCGATAATCGTTGCGTAATGGCCCTTTTCTTGAGGTCACGCCAATTACATCGGCGTGCCTGGCAAGGCTCCCGCCGTCGCAGACTTCGCGACGACGGGAGCAAGAGGTCTGCGGATCAATTGATATTACGGCTCGATTCGAACCGCCGACGACGTACCAGGATAGCCATCCGCTGGTGCCGGCGAGGGTGCTCCCGGTGCGGGCACCACGTTGCCGCCCATGTCGTAGAAAATCGTAACGTTGGTTCCCGTATATGAGTTTCCATCTTGCGACAGTGTGTCAGTCTCGGTCTCATTGAAATATCCGGCGATCAGTCCGGACGTCGAATCAAAAATCCAACCGAAGTGGTTGCGGGAATAAGTCCGCCAGCCTGTCGCTACCCAAGAACCCATACAGATGTTTCCGCCTATTGATGGGTGAGTGATGTTTTCCCACTCAGTGCCATCGCTGTGCCATTGAATGAAAGCTTGGCCAACAGGGCCGTAATTTACAAGCCAGGTTCCCACGATGCCTTCATGGTTCATGAACTGATGCGCAGGAAATTGAACAGGCTGGCCCAGCTGCTGATTTCCGGCGCTTGGATAGGCGCAGTTTGCGTGCGCAGACAGTCCGAATAGCGATAAGGCTGCCGTGGCAGCAATTCCGATGAGAGTTGTTTTCATGAAGCTATCCCCTGAGTAATTTTGTTGCGTTGCAGAGCGTTCAAGCAAAGGTCGCATTGAGATTGTCATGGCTTTACTTCTGAGAATTGTTGGGCTTAATGAGACGGCCCGTCCTTCCGCCTTGATGCCCACTGTCCCTGTGTTATCGCGAATCATGGTCGTGTCTCCTGTGGATTCTCGTGGCATTTGCAATTAGCGAGCATAGTGTCGGCAGCTCATCGGCGAACAACGGGAGCCAAGAGATCGGAATTTAGAGCGATGAGTTCGACTTATGAGATAAGAGTCGGCGCTCGGCGATTCGGGTACCGCGACTTGCTGATAGGCACGGTGGGGCGGAGGATTTGACCCCCCGAGTTCAGTTATAAGTACCCGAATTCCGGCCCGATCACTCCTAACATATTGCGGCGGGTTCGAAAATCCGGTTCGAGCACTCGGGTCCGAATGACCGAAACAAAAAAATCGCTTGTGGAACGGCTGTTCGCGGAACATGGGGGTGCTCTTCAAGCATTTCTGTATCGGCGCGTTCGCAGGCATCCGGATGCCGCGGAACTCGCGCAAGAGGTGTATGTGCGCATGCTGCGGGTTCCGGATATGACTACTGTTCGCAATCCGGAGGCCTATCTTTACGCGGTCGCGAGCAATCTCGCCAAGGAACATGCCCGGCGGGGGCCGCACCACTCCAAGGTCCTCGATATCGATGATCCGTTGGTACAGGAACAGCTCTCCGAGCTGCCGGCCTTCGGCGGGCAGCTCGATCGGGAGCTGCGCCTCAAGAGGCTGCGGGAAGTTCTGCATCAGCTATCGCCAAAGTGCCAGGCCGCGGTGGAGCTGCAGTACTGGTATGGACTGAGTTACGAGGAGATTGCCCAGCGGCTCGGGGTCTCGACCAACATGATCAAAAAGTATCTGAGCCAGGCGTTGATGCATTGCCGCCGCCGCATGGCACGGCTGGGATGAGCTTATGAGCCCGAACGACGAACGACTGCGTGATCTCATAGCCCAGCAAGCGGCGGACTGGTTCGTGGTCAACCGAGGGGAGCCTTCGGTGCGAGAGCGAGAAGACTTTGCTGCCTGGCTCAAGGCATCCCCAGTGCACGTGGAGGAGTACTTGGGGCTTGCCGCCATCGCGCGCGATTTGCAGGAGATTGGCGCCGATTCAAAGGGCACCGTCGATTCCATTGTGGCGCGTGTGCAGGCCGCAGATGACGAGCCCATCCGATCGCTCTGGCCCAGTCATCGCGAAACCGATCGCGTCCCGCGCCCGGCTCGCTGGCGGGCAGCCGCAGCGATCGCGGCGGTATTCGCCGTGGCGAGTGTCGGTTTGCTCGCGTGGTGGAATTTCGGGCGCGCGCCGCGTGGTCTAGCCCCCGATACGGTGGCGACGCTTCACTTCGAGACGCGGCACGGTGAGCTGCAGACCCTCCGCCTGGCGGATGGATCGATTTTGCACCTCAACACGGATACGACGGTTGCTATCAGTTACAGCCAGTCCGAACGCATCGTGATGCTCTCGTCCGGCGAGGCCGATTTCGAGGTGGCCCACGAACCGAATCGCCCGTTCCGCGTGTTCGGCGGGTCGGCAGAGGTCATCGACATCGGAACTCAATTCGATGTACGCTTGGAGCGCGACTCGACGGTGGTGACTGTGGTCGAGGGAAGGGTCGCGGTTGGGCCCTCCTCAATGCTCCGCGGACAGGGCGCCAATGCGAGCCAGGAGCTGCTCGCGCGCTTCGCGGAGCTGCACTCCGATCAGCAGATCAGCGTGGCCCAAGGGGTGTGGCCTGCCGTACCCATCGCCGTCGACGCGCACCGTACGACGTCCTGGCTGCGGCATCAAATCATGTTTGCTCACGAGCCGCTCTCGCTCGTCGCGATCGAATTCAATCGCTACGCCGTGAAGCCGATCGAGATCACCACACCGGCGCTGCGGGATCTTGAAATCAGCGGGGTATTCACTACCGATGACACCGACGGCTTCATCGCATTTCTACGCAGCCTCGACGGCGTGCACGTCGAGGTGACCGCGACGCGGATTCGCGTGTCGCGGGACTAGAGTCCCTATGGCCGGTACACTCCCCACATAACGAACACTGATCAAGCAGGGATTGCATGCGCATTCGCTCGCGACACCCAACGGCGAAAGTCTCGACGGCCGTTTCCGAGGCGCTGCGTACCCTTGTAATCTATGCACCCCTGGCGCTCGCCGGCGCACACCCCTCACCGGTATGGGCCGCTGAATCGCCGACGCTGACCGCGGGCATCCCCGCGCAGCCACTCGCAAGCGCGCTTGAGGCGTTTGCCAGCCAAACCGGCCTACAGCTCGTTTATGTTTCCGGGGTCGTGCGCAGCCAGAAGTCACATGCGATATCAGCGGGCGTGAGCGCACAAGAGGCGCTCTCGGGATTACTCCAAGGCACGGGACTGACGTTTGAGAATCTTACCGCGCGCACCGTCCGTATCCTCGCAGCCCCCCAATCACCCAAGACGGCAAACACGAGATCAGACGATCAACTATCTGAGATAACTGTCAGTGCCACCCGACGCAACGAAAATCTTCAGGACGTCCCGATTACGATTCAAGTGTTGACAGGGGAGACGCTCGCGAAGCTGAACGCAACGACTTTCGATGACTTCGTGAAGTACTTGCCCGCAGTTACGGCGCACGGCGTGGGCCCCGGTCAAAACAACATCTATGTGCGCGGACTGGCGACGGCCACAACCAATATACAGGGAGCGGGTTTCCTTGGCGGTTTCCCGAATGTCGCGCTGTACCTCGATGAGCAATCGGCGCAGCTTCCAAACCGCAATCTAGATGTCTACGCGGTGGATCTCGACCGCATCGAGGTCTTGGAGGGGCCACAAGGCACCTTGTTTGGAGCGGGTGCGCAGGCTGGCGTCGTGCGCTACATCACGAACAAGCCGAAGCTCGACATGACGGAAGCAATCGTCAGTGCCGGCGGGGCAACCACGGCACACGGTGCGCCGAGCGACAACATCAATGCAATCATCAATATTCCGCTGATAGCCGAGCACCTGGCCGCACGGGCGGTGATTTATGACGAGCGCCGCGGCGGATACATCAACAACATTCCGGCGACATTTGCACGCGCCAATACCGACCTCGGTATCGTCAAGTATGAGGGCGGAAAGGTTCCCGCCAACAGCGTTGTGATCAATAATTTCAACATTGCAGCGAAGGACATCAACCCGGTCACCTATCAGGGCATTCGCGCAGAACTTCTGTACCGGTTCGATGAGGACTGGAGCGCGTTGCTGGCAGAGTCCTACCAGAGCATCGACGCGGAAGGCGTCTTTGCCGAGATGGCGGCCAATTCGCTCGGCCAACCGCAGCCCGACCTCAGCGTGCAGATGTTCAACCCGTCCTTCGACAAGGACCGGTTCGAAAATACCGCGTTGACGGTCAACGGTCGTATTGGTGAGTTGAGACTCGTCTACGCGGGCGCATACCTTGTGCGCAATGTCGAACAGGTGCAGGACTACACGAGCTACGCACGCGGCGCGTACGCGGACTACTATCAGTGCGCAAATCCGACCGCGTACTCGGCCCATCCGAATCCCGCTGCCGCGCGCTGTTTCACACCCAGTTCGACCTGGCGTGATGTGGAACGCAATACCCATCAGACGCATGAGCTGCGCCTGAGCACGCCGGATGATTGGCGGATCCGCGGCATCGCCGGCGCGTTTTACGAGGACTACCGGCTCCAGGATGAGGTCGACTTCTTTTACTGGACGGCGCTGCCTTACTTCACACCGATCGGGCCACCTACCGGTTACTACACTCCAGCGGGAGTCTTCGTATCCGATCCGGTGACGTCAAATAATCCGAACGTTCGGCCGCTCGGTGACGCCTGGTTCAACGACATCACTCGGGGTTACAACCAAAAGGCGGCATATACATCCGTCGACTTCGAGCTTATCCCGAAGACACTCACGCTGACGGCAGGCACGCGCTACTCCAACACCGAGACCTGGGAAGTAGGCTCAACGGTGGGTATCGGCGGGTGCAACCTCATCAAGTTTCCGAATACACCCGATCCGTGCGTGAATGGGCCGAACTATCAAAACTTCATTAATCTCAATGCCGACGATCTTGATCGGACCTTTTCCGGCTTCAGGAGCCGCGCAAATCTCAGCTGGAAAATCACCGAGGATGCGCTGCTCTATTACACCTGGTCGCAGGGATTTCGCGCGGGCGGCTTCAATCGTACAACCAACTGTGGCTGTGGTTCGCCGTTTACGCCAGGGCCGAATTCGTGGCAAGCGCAAGCAAACGAACACGGCGGGTGGGATCCGGGTCTTTCATTTGCGCCCGATTCACTCACCAACAATGAGTTGGGCTGGAAGACGATGTGGCCGGACCGGCGCATCCAATGGGACGGCGATATCTATCAGGAGGACTGGGATCACGCACAAATTTCGTTGGCCGCGCCCGGTATCGTCGACTTGGGCTTATTCATCAACGGTGGCAACTACCGGGTGCGAGGCCTTGAAACCTCCTTGGTGGCGCGTTCCGGGAGCGGATTTAGCATCGAGGGCGGTGCTGCCTGGAATCACAGTGAGCTGGTCAAGCAAGCGCCATTCCTCTGGGCAGATGGGACATCCATCAATTTCAGCACCTTGCGAACCTACAACAATGCTACGGTTCCGAATCTGGGAGGGCAACTCGGCAGTCCTCTCGCGGGGGCGCCTCCGCTTCAGGGCAATATCCGTGCGCGCTATGACTTGGCGTACAACGGTTATGACGCATTTGGCCAGATCGGCGTGGTGCATCAATCACACTCCCGATCGACGACCGACCAATTGTCACGCGACTTTCAAGGCAACTCCACCGCGTATGAGCTGCCGGCTTTCTCAACTCTTGATGGAGCGCTCGGTGTCGGAAAGGCCGGGTGGTTCGTTCAATTCTACGGAGAGAATCTGACCGACACGAGGGCGCAACTGTTTGCGAACTACGGACAGTACTACAAGGCGATAACGGTCAATCGTCCTCGAACCATCGGCTTGCGCTTCAGCTATAAGATCAACGATAAGTAGTGTGTGCCGATCGATACACTTCCGTCGAAAGCCATTCGGCTAGAGTCATGCGGTTGGACTCACCGATATTGCTTGTTTCGGTTGCTCTGAAGCAATGGGATGGACGCCCCCACCCTAAACGGCATCAACGTGCCAAAGTGGAATTGTCTAGCAACCACCGAAACGGATAGGAGCGTCCACAATGAAGATTACAACGGTCGGCATTGATTTGGCGAAGAACGTGTTCCAGGTGCATGGGATCGATGAGCGAGGCAAAGCGGTATTGCGCAGGCAGCTACGGCGAGCGCAAGTGGCCGTATTTCTTGCAAATATGCCGCCGTGTGTAATTGGCATGGAGGCTTGTGCCAGTGCACACTTCTGGGCGCGCACGCTGCAGGGTTTTGGGCACACGGTTCGGCTCATCGCGGCGCAGTTTGTAAAGCCTTACGTGAAGACGAACAAGAACGACGTTGCCGATGCTGAAGCGATCTGTGAGGCAGTGACCCGGGCGAACATGCGCTTCGTGCCGATCAAGAGCATCGAGCAGCAGGCGATCTTGTCAGTGCATCGAGTGCGCCAGGGCTTTGTGAAAGCCCGTACCGCGCAGGCCAATCAGATTCGCGGATTGCTGGGCGAGTTTGGGCTCGTCATTCCCCAAGGCATCTACAATGTGGCTAAGCGCGTTCCAGAACTGCTCGAGGATGCGAGCAATGAATTGCCCGTGCAGTTCCGGCACTTGATCGAGCGCTTGACCGCTCATTTGAAGGAACAGGATCGACAGGTCAAGGAATTCGAGCAGGAGATCATTACATGGCACCACGGCAGCGAGCTCAGCCGCAAGCTCGAGAAGATCCCCGGCATCGGACCGTTGGCGGCGAGCGCACTGGTGGCCTCGATCGCAGATGCGCACAGCTTTGATAACGGGCGCCAAGTATCTGCCTGGCTGGGACTGGTTCCACGCCAAAGTTCCAGCGGAGGTAAGCCAACGTTACTCGGGATCAGCAAACGCGGAGATACGTATATGCGCACGCTGTTGATCCATGGTGCACGCTCGGCCATCGTGGCGGCGACGAAAAAAGTCCACAACACCCAGGGGTGGCTGACCGATCTGCTCAAGCGCCGGCACCCAAATATTGCGGCGGTGGCATTGGCGAACAAGAACGTGCGGACCGTGTGGGCGATACTCGCACATGGGCGGGAATTTAAAGCCGATTATGTGCCGACACTAATGGCTACATGAATGGCCTGAGTTACTGAGAAGAAGGGCAGCACAGGGGAACACACCACCGATTGCTCAGGCAATCACGCAGTGATGGCAAAACAGGTAAGACCGTGGTTGGCCAAACCCAAAATGACTGCAGCACCACGAGTGCGAGAAAGCGATTGGGAGCCGATCAGCCAAACCCATCAGGGACAGCGGCTCAAGCCGCAGCTAAAGTCCGAATGTACGGGGCAATCTGATCCTGTCAGCCCTCACGAACTGAAAGCCTGGACAAGTGGGGTCGTCCATGTACGGTCGTTGGGCGCCGTCAACAACGGGTCGATCGTCCGGCATTTCAGACCGCAACGAATCCGGCAAGCCTGAGTGCTCTCCCGTCAAACGTTGCGGTGGCGCGGCAGCCCAACCGGCGATTGCGCGCATCGATAAGACAATCCGCAAAATCCGCGGTCGAGTCCTTCCACGAATATACTGCATGCTCAATTGATGGCTCGTCTTCGAAAGACAGATCGGCTGTGTCCAGCAGGGCAGAAAAAACCGCAACGATGTCTGCCTTCGGCAATTCATATCGACTTCGCAGCACCCATTCCGTCTCCAGCAGGACCAGAAGACTCACCAGGACCGGTTCGCCCTTGCTCACTTCACGATCGATCAATCGCCGCGCCTTTTCATACTGGGGCTGATCGTCCCGGATCAAGTACCGGATGAGGACGTTAGTATCTACGCCGAGCATCAGCGAGACAATTGTTCGACGGGAACAGGCTTCCTGCCTTTTTTGTACAACACCCCCGCGAGTTCAGATACACGCTTGTTTTTTACTCGCATGACGACAACGCCATCCGGCATCAACGTGAAGCTCATCCGGTCGCCGGTCTTCATTCCTAGGCTGTCGCGAATCGGCTTGGGAATTGTGGTTTGACCCTTGCTAGTCAGCGTAGCTTCTGAGCTCATGGTTGACTCCTTATTCCTTACAAATTGAAGTATAGTAAGGATAGCATATCCAGGCAAGCGTGAGGCGATGTTCGCGTGCCGCGGCCGTATCGTATTGCAAACAGGGTATTTTGGTTGCCGCAAAGCGGCCAGTCACCGACGTCAGCTCCGGGTCGCGACGCGACGATCGGACGGCTGGCTCAGAACGGGTTGGTAACCCGCAACTGATTATCGATGACCTGCCCGTCCTGTAGGTCCTCTGAGTAAATAATCTTAGCGCCCGCAATCAAAGCAGCGGCGACCAGCATGGAGTCATATAGCGAAAATCTGTAGCGTTCGAATACTGCCAAACCCCGATCATGTGTTTCGACGGTGATCGGTTCAACTGCGCAGACAGCCCGAATCGTATCGAGAATCTCGCGTATTTCGTTCAAGGGCATCTTTAGCTTTCGCAGCGCGACAACCGCAAACTCGTTCAGTACCTGAACGCTTACGACGCCCCGGGTCGATAGTAGAGTCTCGACCCTATCTGCCTTGGCGGCGTCGCCCGAAAGCAGGTACAGCAGTACGCTGGTATCAAAAAATGGATCAGCGTCGCTCATTCGCTTCGAGGCGATCGAACTTGAACGTCGCGGGCAACCTTCCGCGGAACTTACGCAGCCGCGCCAATAGCTCGCGCGTGCCGGGCGCCTTGGCTACGGCGAACGTGTGTTTGGCGGCAATCTGAATTTCGATCTGATCACCCTCTTTCAGTCCGAGGGCATCGACCACTGTCGCGGGAAGTCGAACCGCCAGGCTATTGCCCCATTTTGAGACTTGCATCGTGCGCTCCGTAGATATACATTTGATTTAAAGTATATCATCGACGATGTTTTGGCGCCAGATCGCTGTCCGCAGTGACCGGATACACGTCAGGGGTTGCGATTGGTCTCGGCTTTGCAGGGTTTGATTGCCCGTTAGCCGACGTTCACGAAGGTCCGCTGTGGGTCGTCAACGTAGGTTGTCGGAATTCTCCAAATCTGAAACTGTTAAATTGCCCAATTTGAACGGCGGCTCTGGTTGCCAGGCACCGGTCATTCCACGACGCGACCGGCCAAAGCGGTAATTCGGACACGCGAATGGCCCACCGGATAGTTGCCATACGGAGCGCCCATCCCGGCCCGGTTGCCAAGCCCCGAGACTTCCGCCGATTATTCCACGCTTTCCGCCGCGAGGGCCTGAGCCGCCATAACTACAGCTTGTCGACCTTTCCAACCTTGATTGCCTTAACCAGCCAGTGTCCGTTGACTCGCGCGAGGTTCATCGAGGAGAAGGCGTGTGCGCCGATGGTATTGTCGTCCACATTCATCCACAGGCATTCGAAGTCAAGCGTGCCAGTGTTTCCTGTGACGTGACTTTTAATCCGCATCGCCGGTGTATAGCCGATCCAGTGGTGCTCGGGACGGAATGGACCGCTGACGTCCGCCCAGTAAGTGCGGACCTGCTCCTTGCCCCAATACACCTTATTGTCGTGCGCGGTGTCAGTGAGCACGGCGTCGTCGGCAAACAGGCTCATCATCAGATCGAGGTCCTTGCTTGGGAGGACACTGCCGGCGGTGTGGAATATGATCTCGATATTGCGGACCGCGAGGATATCCGCCGGAGGGCCGCTGTCGCCCTGCGGCGCGGCGAAGACGGGCAGGCAAAGCAGCAGTCCAAGAATGATTAACAGTCGCCGTTTCATGTTGACTCTCCCCTGTTGTTAGAGAACAACTATATCCCCCTCGACGCTTGGTGGCATCACCGCGGCAAGAATAATGATCGACTCGCGATCTGTGCGGTGTCGCGTACTCCTGACTCGGGACCAGCGGCCGGAAGGTTTTAATATTCCCCATGGCAGCCGTTGTGCGTCACCAGGGGGGAATCTCAAACGCGCCGATTTGGGCGTAAGCCCTGTCGGGGCCTCAATTCTAGGCGCCTGCAATACAATCGTTCCATCCCGCGAGTCGGGGATCAACGCATCGGCCTTCGTGTCAGTCAGTCAGCGGCCACGCTGCGCCAACCGATTCGCTCCACCAGCTCGCGGAACTTCGCGTTGGAATGCAGACCCGCGAAGGACGGCTCGCGAGTCAGCTCGATGAGATCCGGGTTGTGTTCCCGGTAGGCTCTCTCGAGCCATTCGAGCGCTCGCAGATTGTCGTCGATCGCCGCATAGACTCTTGCGACGTTGTACGGCGAAACATAGCGGTCAGCACTTTCGCCGAGCTCCCTCACGATCCTGTCCATGGCGAGCTTGTCTCCCGTGACAGCGTGCGCTTGCGCCAGTCCCGCCAGAGCCTCGGTGCTGCCTCCGGAATGCATCACTGCCTGGCGCATCGCATCGATCGCTTCGTTCGGCAGGCTCTTCTGCAGGCACACGAGCCCCATGCGCAGATGTGAAACGTAGTGGGTGGGGTCGATTTCGAGCCCTCGCCGCAGGGCTACCAGCGCCCCATCGTAGTCATGAGCCAAATAGCGAATCATTCCAACTGAGGCGTTGATTACGGAGTTTAGCGGATCCAACTCCCAGCTGTGTTCCACTCTGCCGACCGCTTCCCGGGTCCTGCCCATCGCCATGAGGTATTCCGCGTACCAGTAATGTGCGATCGAATATCCGGGATCGAGCTCCACCGCTTGCCGGAACTCACTCTCCAATCCGACCCAATCCCAGTCGTGCAAGCGTACGTGGGCAAGCGATGCATATCCTTCACCGAGCTCTGGTTGTAACCGCACCGCTTGTCTAGCCGCAGTCTTGGCCTTGTGGAACGACTCGAGGGCGGGAGTCATACCCCGGCAAGCGAGCATCGTATGAGCATCGGAGATCCCGTCGTAGGCGGCCGCGAAGCCTGGATCGTGCCGCAGTGCTTCTTCGAAGCACTGAATGCTCTTGCGTATGCCCTCTTCTGTACGCCGGTACCAGAAATGGCGACCCCGAAGATACAACTCGTGCGCCTGCGGATTGATTGACCGCGTCTTGTCTGGGTCCAAGCGTCGCTGCTCATGCGGTGTCAACTTGATTTGGATTTCCCGGGCGACGGCCTGGGCCACTTCCGTCTGCACCTCGAGCACATCGTGAAGACTTCGCTCATAACTCTGAGCCCACAGGTGCGATTCATCGCTGACCCGGATGAGCTGGGCCGTGATGCGCACACGCTCCCCTACCCGGCGCACGGAACCTTCCAGGACATGAGACACACCAAGCTCGCTGCCGATCTGCGCGATGGTCTTCGTAGTCGACTTGAACTGCATCGCTGAGGTTCGGGCGATCACTCCGAGGCGCTCCGGGCTCAAGCGAGCCAGCTCGGTGATCATCTCCTCGGTCAGTCCTTCACTGAAGTAGTCGTGTCTCTCGCCTGCGGTGAGGTTCTCGAATGGCAGGACCACCAGCATGGCCCGATCGACCCCGCTGTCGTGTGGCTCGGATGCAAGCCGTTTCACCGACGCCACGAACCGGTAGCCGCGTTTCGGCAAAGTCTCGATGAAGTCCAGTGCCTTCGAATTTTCGCCAAGAGCCTTGCGCAGCAGGGAAATGTGGGAAGAGAGGCTTCCCTCCTCAACGACCGTGTCGGGCCACAGACGCTGCAACAGTTCTTCTCTGGTGAGCACCCTGCCCGCGGACTGAACCAGGGCGACCAGGAGTTCGGCCACCTTGGGGGGCAGCGCCACGTGGTCACCCTCTCGAAACAGCATCCCGCTTTGCGCGTCGAGGCGGTACGCGCCGAATTCGAATTGACCGGAGACCATCGCATGAGGTCCTGAGAAATACATCAGAAAAATAGCAGGATTCCCCAAGGACTACTAGCCGGAGGGTCGGTATCCTGCACCCAATGGAAGCGCGCTCGAGGGAGGGGACTACCATGTCCGACATTGAAACGACCGGCAGATTGTTGGGGCGGGGCATAATGACCGCACTGCTTTGCCTCGCCGCGATTGCGGAGGCAGCCGCTGAACCCTCGTCATTGCCAGAGCTCAAACCGGTCGCGGTCGAGGTGGATATCACCGGCATTCCCGCCAGCGAGCAGGCCGCGCTCGTCCCAATCCTGCGGGCTGCACGCCAAATGGATGCGTTATATATGCGGCAGGTGTGGCCCGCCACCCGCACGCTGATAAGAGAACGACAGTCTGCTCAGACATCTGCTGCGCAGTCGGAGCTCGATGCGCTGAATTTCTTCAAGGGTCCGTGGGGCCCGACCGGGACGGCATTCATCGACGGGGTTCCGTCCGAGCGCCCGATCGGCGACTTTTACCCATCCGGCGCAACCAAGCATGACATTGAAACCTGGATTGGGGCGCTGTCGGAGCGCGACCGCAAACGGGCTCTCGACTCCTTCACGGCAATCGAACGCCGACAGAACGGGCCGTTTGAAGTGGTCTCGTATGGTCGCCACTACAAAGACGCTCTGATCGAGGCGGCTCGTGCACTTCGTGAAGCAGCGACGCTCACGCACGAGGAGACCCTCAGAAAATATCTGACGCTGCGCGCACAGGCGCTGTTGGACGATGACTACTACGCCAGCGATGTCGCCTTTGTCGGCCTCAAGGGACCGATTGATGTGGTGCTGGGACCCTATGAGGTCGACGATGACGCGTGGTTTGGCGCCAAGACGGCTTACGAGGCTTCGATTGCGCTGGTGAATGAGCCCGCGACACAGCGCATTGGCAATATCGCGACGCACTTGCAGGAACTCGAGGACCATCTGCCCCTTACCCCAAACCTACGCGGGCGGAAATTGGGTGCCGCCGCGCCGATCGTAGTTCTCGACGTGATCTATCACGGAGGCATGGCCGGGGCCGGTGGTGCTGCGGCAGGTTACGGCCTCCCTAACGATTTGCGTGTCCTGGATGCAGTTGGGGCGCGCACTGGTACATACAGCAACATTCTCAAGCTGCGGTATGACAGCAGGTTCCGGCCCATAGCCGACGCAGTGTTCACGGACCCGGACCGATCGGCCTTGCGATTTGAGGACGTTCGCGACGCGGTCATGTTTGTGCGTATGTTTGACTCGCTCGGTCCACAGTTCGTCACGGGAACGAAACAGCCGATCGCCGAGGCATTGCGTGAAAACGCCAGTGTCGCGACCCAGATCCACTCAATGCTGCTGTCGCTGTGGGGTCACCGCTATCTGATCGAACATGGTTATCTCGATCAGCGCGAAAACGCGTCGCTCTATAGCGCGTTTCTGATTGAGGCACTGGCGCGCTACGGCAGCCAGGCCAGCCCTGCCAGTCAGGGCTCGACCTACGTGCTCAATCACCTTCTCGAGGCCGGTGCGATTTTTGCGAGTGCTGACGGGCGCTTGACGATCAACCGAGTCGCCGCCGACGCTGATATTGCCCGGGCAGCAATGGAATTCATCTCGCCCATGGCAAGAGGTGACGCGACTGTGGTCAAGTCGCTTCTGCAGCACTTTGTGGTAGTGACCCCCGCGATTCATGACTTGTTGGCGCGGCTCGGACCCGCGCCCCCGCTGCAGCGCCCGGTCTACCGCACCGCGGATCGTCTGAGCCGGTGAGGCGGCGGTTGCAGAATACGGAGTACGCCTTAGTCACAACCACCAAGGAGAGCGTCATGCGAACAACTCAACTCTATGTGCTAGCGACCGCCTTTTTTTCAGCCTGGCTGCTGAGCTGTGCCGCGACGGGCCCGACGCCGACCGCAACCGCAGCGGAACCGGCGCGCATTACAGTACTCTACGATGCCTTCGGCAAGGATGCGGCGATGACCAAGGATTGGGGCTACGCCGCCCTGGTGGAGATCAACGGCAAGCGCATTCTGTTCGATACCGGTGACGACCCGGCGATTTTCGCGAAGAACGTGAAGGCCAAGGGCGTTGATCTAACCAAGCTCGACTTCGTGGTGTTATCGCACCGTCACGGCGATCACGTGGGCGGATTTTCCTATTTGCTCACCGTGAATCCGAAGGTCAAGATATACGCACCCAAGGATGGCCTTGGTGGCATTTTCGGCTCCGATATACCCAGTAAGTTTTACCGCAAGGACGAGGCCCTGCCCACCGAGAAGCGCTATTACGGCGGCACACCGCCTGAGATCATGAAATTGGGCACAGTCTTTCCCGGCGCCAACATTCAGTTAATCGACAAGACCACAGAGCTGGTAGCGGGCATTACGTTGATTGCTCTGGTGTCAGATGCGCCCGGAACGAAAGAATTGAAGGAATTGTCATTGGCCATCAACACGCCCGACGGCCTCGTACTGGTGGTTGGCTGTTCGCATCCGGGCATTGAGAGCATCGTTGCCGAAGCCGCGAAGATCAATCCGCACATCCACTTCATCGCGGGCGGATTTCATCTGGTGGTGGCCCAGGATCCGGCTATCGAAAAAGTTGCCACAACCCTGCATGACACCTACAAAGTGGACTACATCGCTCCCGGTCACTGCACCGGTGAGCCTACTTTTGCTGCACTTCAAAGGACGTTTGGCGATCATTACCTTTACGCCGGGTTGGGGACGACACTGGATCTGGGCGCGAGCCCGCGCGCCGCGTCGGATCGACGTGCCGCCGGTGTCCTGGACGAAGGCGACTTGCGCACCTACCGTACCCTACTCGCCAAAAGCGATGATCTAAGTGATGGTGGACCGGAGATCGTGCATCTTGCGCGGGTAAATTAATGTCGTGCCTTGGAAGGCGGTCCCATAGAGTTTCAACCGAGACTTGTGAGGGAAGTTTTCAATTGTTTTGAGTTCCAGATAGCCGACATTCGCCGCCGGCCGCAGTGGGTCGACTGCGGGCATCGGTCCTCGCATGGTAGTCACGGCCGGAGCCTCGTGACCGTGCTGTCGATCTCGATTCCGAGCGCCGGCAAGTGCGCGCGAATGGCATCAGCAATATGACTTGGCGCCAGACGCCCATAGTGCTTGCTGACCATGCGCGTGTCGGCATGACCGAGTGCCTCGGCGACGATGGCCAAGCTCACGCCGGCCTGCACTAGAGAGGATGCATAGGAATGTCGCAGCGTGTGCATGCCGATCGCCGGTTCGATTGCCGCCGCTTTGCACGCGGCAGACATGGGTCGGTGCTGGTCGTGTGATCCCCAGGGGTTGCCAAATTGATCCTTGAATATCACTTCGGCTTCGGCACGCCCCGCCGTCCAGCTTTCGAACGCGGCTTTGCCGTCGTCGGTCAGGTATACCCGGCGTGGTTTGCCGGATTTGGACTCCGCAATGTTCATGGTGGCGGAAACCGGGTCGTAGTCACGGCATTTCAAGGCGCGCAGCTCGCCCCAGCGGGCGCCGGTCAACATCGCAGCATGAACGAGCGGCCGAAAGTCTGGAGCCGCCGCGTTGATCAGCCGCCTGCACTGGTCGACCGTCAACCATTGGGTTCGCGCACCATCAGCGCCTTTGAATTTCTTGAGCCGCCGCCAGGCGGCATCGCTTGAGACGTGTCCGTTTTGGAATGCCCGATTGAGGCAGGCTTTGACGTTGTTGATGACCCGGTTCAGTGTGGATTTCTTGCGGCGCTTTCGCTCCGCGGCGTCGATGGCCGGCTTCACCGGCTCCATCTTTGCCAGGTCGCTGCCTTTACGCTTTTTCTTCGGCAATGGCGGACGGTCGCCGCGGCGCCCTTTGGGCTTGTGATCCACCGCCCAGGAAAGCCAGCGCTCGAAATCCTCCGGCTTGAGATCGGCGAGGAGTTTGTCGCCGAGCGCCGGGACCAAATACGCGTTTAGCTTCAGCGCGGCGTCCCGGGCTGTTTTCTTGTGAGTCTTGAGCCACGCCAGATAATCGGCGACCGACTCTCGCACGGTGTACTGCTCGTCGCCGTGGCGTACCGGCGGAGCCTCACCGCCAAGGCGGGCAATCGCCTGGTAATAGGTGAGCACCTCGGAGTTGTCGGCGTCCGAGAAATCGTCGGCCTGCGCGAATGATTTCGTGTCGTACTCGCCGGGCTTCCCCTGGTAGCGCCTGACGATCCAAGAACCGTTTTTCTTCGCCAGGCGCCGGTAGCCCAAGTGCAGACCCGGCTTGCCGCAGGGGGCCCAATAGGGACGCGGTCGCGCGACCAATCGAAGCCTCGCCGATCGGGTTTCGAGAACTCCGCCTCTTACTGAACGCGCGATGGGTTTGTGTCCACTATGTCCACTATTCGTACCCGAATGATACCAGACAGCATTGGACAACTATAGGAAAACAGGCTATTTTCAAGGTGTTTTCTATCGTGCGCAGTTGTACGCTGTTGTCTGTTAAGCGCCCTCTCAAGGCTGTAACACGGGTTCGACGAGCCGCCGCCTCGCGGGCGGCGAAGGACGCCGGAGCGCCCCGCGCGACGGCGGTCCCGAGCCTGCCTCAGGCGGGGGACGAGGCGCGAAGCGCCGAGCAATCCCGTAGGGAGCGCCAATAATCAATAACTTATGATGCAGTACATCCGGGTAACAGCCTCCCGGGTAACTTCCGGGTAAGTTTAATCCGCCCACCAGAACGCCGATATGGCTCAGGAAAAGCGATCTATCTCCGGGAAGGCCGCAGGCACGACGCCGTAATCAGATCGGTAGCGACCTTGAACCCCCGACCGGCAGTTCTAATTGTCGCCGGTCGCGAAGATCTAAGCGGCCCATTGCCTAGCACCTCGCAGCCATATTCCGCAAAGGGATAAAGGAAAAATAATGACGGAAATATTGATGGCTGTTGAGATCCGCGCTTTTCTGGCTATCGATACGTTTTGCAGAATTTCTGGCTGCGTTTGGAGAGGTTTTAGCTCATGACCCCATGACTCGCACTTTGATCACTCGTTCGCGCCGTGGGGCGCGATATGTGACGGTACCGCTGGATTGAGAATCTTCCGGCGGAAGTACCGGGCGAATGTCTCGAGCTCGCGCTCCTTTACTGGGAGCTCGCGACGCTGCGCACCGATGTGCCGGGAGACCCGCGTCTGAGCGTGAGTGCCGAGAAAGCCGCGGCCGCCCGGGCGGCTTGAGAGGTCCTATTTCATTGGCAATGGGGCACAAGGCCGCATCTACCGGGCGCGCGCCATCCGCCTGAAATGCCCGGTCAGCTGTAACCGCCTGCCACCATGCAGTCTGAATCCAGCAGGAGATCGCCGCTCGGACCGGTCCCGGTCAAGACGACGAATCCGGGACCGCTCTGAAATTGCACGCCGGCGATCACCACGGTGTAGTTACCCACATGATGCCGCGCGTCCGGACTCAGGTTCGCCACCAGCTCGAAGGCGTTCGACCCATCGAGTCCCTGAACGGAAAGTCGCACAGCCTGAAAGGGAAACCCGGCCACGGTCACCGGCGACCAGACGTCGGTCACGTTGTCGGCCGTTGCCTTCAGCGAGTCCACCACATCCTGCCGCAAGCATTCGATGTGAATGTGGAATTGGTTCTGCGTGCGGGTGGCCGGCGTGGCCACGACAAGGCCCACGTCGGTTCGCGGCACAGCGTGGCCGACGACTTTCGACAGCAGATCCCGGCCGCCCCAGGCGTCGGCAAAATAATTGGGCAGATTAGGGTCCAGCAGCTCGCCGTTGTCGGTGCTCGTCATCGTCTGGGTGGGAATCAACAGATAGTGGGCACCGCCATCGGGGTCGGCGAGCAATGCGTAGCCGGTGCTGTCGGCTTTCGCGTCGACGAGAAAGACTCTCTCACAAGGGGATGGATTATGGTGCTGCAACCAATTGGTGACGCACAGATTTTGAACAATCTGCTGGTAAGCGTCCCGGCCGGCGTTGGGCGCCAAATCGGGGGATTTCTGGCTCGGAGTGTGCAGGGTTCCCCGGCCGATCGCCGAGAATGCCGCGGCCGCTGCGGCTAATGCGAATATAGTCTTACGAAGCTCTGGGATCATGTGGCGTTGCATTGGACTCTTTTACCACAAACACAATTTCGCAACGCTCCCAGCGAAACCAGTTCGCCGTGCGGCGCGCGAGCATGCTCCGAGTAGTGTCTTCGCTGCGGGCACCCATGGGAGGGGCTGTACCCAAAACACGCACATAGAGATCGGCTGCAGCGGACTGCCCAAGAATCCTCTTAACCTGCGGCAGACTCGGGTTTTGAAAAGCCGGGTGGTCGGGACTTTGAAGCGCTGTACGCGGCAGGTCAACCACGTGTTCGTCCCGCGAAAGTCGCAACCTAGTGGTCTTCGCACAAAGATCGTGCGTGCAGTAGGTTCAAATCGTGGGGTCGATCCGTCAGTTACTCGCTAAGGCCCCGCGCATTGCTTCGAAAGGCTGACGCGCGGACGATCTCAGTCAGTTGACACAAGGCACGTCAGCCGAGGTGTGCACCGCCGTCGACATCGACGATCGTGCCCGTGACGAATGGATTGTTCATGACGAATCGGATGGCGTGCGAAATGTCGTCTGGGAGTCCCGTACGACCGACCGGCAATCGGGCTGCAACCGCCGCGAACTGCGCCGCCTTCGTCTGCGCGGGAAGAGTGTCATAGGCCTCCGTATCGGTGAGGCCGGGCGAGACCAGGTTGACGCGCCTTGGAGCGAGTTCTCGCGCCAGCGTGCGGGTGGCGGCTTCCAATGCACCGTTGACGGCCGCAAGTCCCACCGTTCCAGGCAAGGCCGCGCGGGAGGCAGCGCCGCCGACGAAAGTGATCGACCCGCGCTCGGCCAACTGCGGCACGGCGGCCTGGACGGCATTCAGGTATCCGGTCAGCTTCATGTGCAGAGCGCGCTCGACCGCCTCCATACTCAGGCTGGCGAACGAACCCCACGCAATGTCCGAACTTCCACACAGCGCCAGCGCATCGATCGGTCCGACGCCGGTAAACACTCGCCGGACGGCCGCATGATCTCGCAAGTCAAGGACGATGCCCTGAGGCTGCGCCGTTGGGTCATGCGCGCGGAGGCGCGTCAAGGCCTGCTCCACATGCTCGGCCGTACATCCACTCAAAGTGATGCGTACGCGCTGCTCTGCGAGCTGACTGGCCAGCGCGAAGCCGATGCCCTTGGTCGCCCCGACGATCAGAACATGATGTGATTGGTCGAGTTGAGTTGACATTATGATCTCAGTTGTTCGTACGCCGATCAGGCCTTTTGACCCAATAAGCTGAAACCGTGCGTCCAATGATTGTTGCGAAACGCGTAGCTGATCCAGACCATCGCGAGGGGCTCGAGCAGGCGGCTCGCGCTGATCGGGCCGAGGTCAATCGCGCCGCGCCAGCCGAAGGCCCGTAGCAGCTCGCGAACCTGAGCCTTGGCGGCCTCATCATTGCCGGCGATAAACATGTCCGGCGTGCCGTCCGGCAGATGGGGGTTCACCATGTGGCCAGCGGTGATGATGTTGAAGGCCTTGACGACCTTGGCCTGAGGCAGCAGACGCTGCGCGATTTCTCCTGCCGAATCCGTGTATCCAACCGCCAAGGTCGGTACACCGTTCACCACATAGAGTGGATTGCACGCATCGATCACGAGCTTGCCGGCGAGATTCGCAGCCCCTGCGGCCTCGAGCCCGCCGCGCAGCCCGCTCCAAGGCAGAGCAATCACCGCGAGTTGGCCTGCACGCGCAGCTTCGCTCAGCGAGGCGGCGCGCGATCCGGAGACCGCTTTCAGCGCATCGCGGGTCTTCGCGCCGTTCACGTCGCGCGTGCCGAAGACAACCTGGTAATCGAGTGCAGCGAAGCCTTTGGCAAGCGCGATGCCGACAGCACCGTTGCCTAGGATCGCAACTGTCTGATCCTTTGACTTGATCGTATTGGGGGATGTCATTGGGGCTCCGATTAATAGAGTGCGGTTTGGGTGAGGCGAATCGCATCTTGAACCCAGTCAAACAATCAGTGAATTGATGTAATGGTTGATGGATTCACAACTTAGAGTTTATAGTTACCCCATGGATCCGACCCAGCGCGTGCGCGCCATGCTGTCGTTCGTACAGGCGGCGGACCGGGGCAGCTTTGCCGCCGCCGCGCGCGTCCTCGGGATCTCGCCCGCCGCGGTCGGCAAAAACGTCGCAGGCCTCGAGGGGGCTCTTGGCGTGCGGCTGATGAACCGAAGCACGCGTTCGTTGCAACTGACGGGCGAGGGCCGCGCGTTCCTCGACCGAGCACGCGAAGCCATCGACGCCTTGGATGCCGCAGTCGATACGGTCGCCGCGCAGCGAGCGGAGCCTGCAGGGCGCGTACGAATCTCCACCGGCAGTGCGTTCGGCCACCGCTATTTGCTGCCGGTGTTGCCGGAACTCGTGCGGCGCTATCCGCGCGTCATTCCTGAAGTGCAGTTCGATGACCGGCGGATCGACATGGTGCGTGATGGATTTGATTTGGCGCTTCGGGGCGGCGTGCTGGAAGACTCGAGTCTCGTTTCGCGCCAGGTCTGCCGGCTGCTGACGGTGCTCGTCGCGGCACCGTCCTATCTCGCGGAGCACGGAATTCCGCGCGGTCCAGACGAGCTCGCGAGTCACCGTCTGATCGCCACCCGATTTCTCAACGGCCGCACCTCCGGCTGGACCTTCGTTGCACCGGACGGTGGCGTGCAAGAGCGCGCGCCGGAGCCCGCCGCGCTAATCGTTTCGGACCCGCAAGCGGCAGCCGAAGCAGCCGCACGCGGTATGGGTATCGCGCAGATCGGTGTCCATCATGCCTGGCAATATCTGCGCGCAAGCGAGCTCAAAGTCGTCCTCGCTACGCACCATCACAGCGGCGATCGCGCGATGGCGCTGCAATACCCGCACCGCGCGCTCGTGGCGCCTCGCGTCCGAGTGACGGTTGATTATCTGCTGGACAAACTCGCAGCCAACGAGGCGCTGCACGTGTCCATTGAACAACTCATGCAATTCGCGGCGTGAGGCAGCGAGCAAGGCCGGCACTCATGCCGCCGCCGTCAAAGCGCGGCACATGCGTTTACGTGAGTTCCATTGCGAACCGCTATAGTTCAACAACTCGATGAGGTAAGGGGTACAAAAGGCGGACGTTGCTTCGCAGCTCGGCGCTTTCGCACCTGAAGGCGGCTCGGCTAGGGGTGTAGATTGGTTCCATCACGCGGTGTCCGAGCTTGGTCCACTGGCCGCTACAGATGACAATTCGCATGACTGGGCTGCATATGAACGTCGCTACTCTGTCGCTAACATGGAGACCGCTTTGGCGGTGATCGACTCGGCAAAGGCGCAAGATTTTCTCGCGATAGAATCCAAATGCACGGCCTTGAGCGTCGTGCGAGCGACCACTGCGTCAGTCTCGTCATTAGTCAGCTCATGCATAAAGCGCAGGCTCTTTTCTTTGAACTCGATGAGGGTCGTTCTTATTGTCACGACGTCACCGGCGTGCAGCTCCTGCATATACGAGATGTGCTGATCGACAGCCGCCATGCCCCGGCTTGTCGAGCGCAGGTAGGATGGGGAGAGACCCAAGGCGTTGAAGAACTGCCATGTCGCTTCATCAAACTTGCCGACGTACCACATTACGTTCATGTGGCCGACATGATCGCAGTGCCATGGGTATACAGTACCGCGATAGGTAAGGAGAGGTTCGGGCACGACGCGTCTCCATGCTTCAAGCGCATAGCAAAATGATTGGAGCCGCATTGTACCAGTGGTCCAGGCCTTCTTTGGCGCACCTTCGGGCGGCGGTCTCTTGGACTGCCGGCGTCGGCGCCTGCCGTCGGCGCTCCGCTCAGCGCTCGGCGACTCCCGCGACCATGGGCCGGCCGCTAGCTGTTTGCGAATCCGCTGCTTCGCCACGTGGTCAAACTTCTTGGCGACCCATTCGCGAATTCCCTTGCACAGTTCGTCCTCGCTTCTTGTCTTGGAACTTGTCGCGGAGCGGTGCGTAGATTTCTGAACCTCCAGCGGCACGCGGGTGATGCCACGAATCGTGAAATATCCCTGGCGGTTGAGCTATTCTTCCACGAGTTCTTCTGCAAGCAGCGCCATCTGGTCCGACGATTATTAAGGATTACACGCCTTTCTTTCTTGAATTCCATCCGATATTGAATTCATTGCGGCAGCGAGACTTGCGGCCGGCGGCCCGTTGAATCGGACACGTTTCGTGCGCCGCTTGAGCTATTGGGGCGGCCTTTTGATTTCAAGCTGAATTGCACGGTTTTTCATGAGCACGGCGCGGCTCTTCAAATCGACAATACGAAAAACATTTTCAGCCGTTACGAGCTCGTCACGTTCGATATTCAGATAGGTAATCGCGGATGCGATGTTTGTGAAATCGGGACTGCCGACGACCCGCGCGAACTGAGGACCGTCTTGCCCTAAATTTCGCCCATCGGCGACTTGCAGCTCAACTGGATTGTGTTCCTCGACCATTCGGCAATTCTAGCACCACGATGACGCCGCGGGTCATCGCTTGGCGGCGATCAGCGACAGCAGATTGCCCTCGGAATCGCCGATCGGCATACGCAGCTGCTCCCTGCGCCGCGTAACGGTGCCGTTCCATCGCGGACGTAAGGCTTCGGACCTTGCCTAACCGAATTGCCGATCCGAGGTCAACGCTTGTGAAATCCCTAGCTCGTGCATCAATACGAAACTCGTGCAATCCGTGAATGAGTAGACATGATCCGCGTGCTTGCGAATGAACGCCTTCGTCATGTCAAAACGTGTCGTGCCAATCCATTCAATTCGAATTCCGGCGCTTTGCTCAAGGAGGTCGAGCACACGGGTGGCGACGCTTGAACCGCTGCGCGCGTTGGCAAGATTTATTGTCTCAGCGACGACGTAATCGGTGACTACGGCGAGAAAACTGCAGATCGATCTGAGACCACTCGTGGGTGTAGGCCGAAATGAACTCTTACGATCGCCTAGGTGCCCCCGATTTCTGCGCACGTCCGGAGAATGTAGGTTGTATCAAATCGACGCGCCTCGCGTACTTTTTTTACCCCCGTAAATCGTCCACTGCGAAAGACATGGGCAATGGATTTGCAGAGATCACCGTGACCGCCGGTGGCGGGTGGGCATTAGAACTCAACCTGACACAGGATTCCGTCGCCAAGGCCTCCTGGGTAAAATAGGAGTGAAACACTCCCATTAATAATGTCAACGGGGATGTTCCGGGATTCGGATCGGGTGCCCGCCATGTGCCCAATGTGGTGATCGTAACTGGCCGCTTCCGAGAAGGGATGATCACACCGCTGCGAGGATTCGCAGTGCCACCACCATAGGTGTGCAAATAAGAGTAATGTTAATGGAAGTCTTATGCGCAATTATTCAACCTTGAGTATTGCTGGCCTGCTTGTTGCGTTGATCGTGCTGGGAGCGCCTGCCAATGCGCAAGCACAGAGATATTCGGTAACGGACCTCGGTACGCTCGGCGGCGGTACCAGCAAGGGGTACGGCATCAACGCGAGCGGCCAGGTTACGGGCGAAGCGGTGACCGCAGGCGGCGTGTTTCACGCGTTTCTATATACCCCCGGAAGCGGCATTACGGACCTCGGGACCCTCGGCGGCGGTTCAAGCACGGGATACGCCATCAACGCGAGCGGCCAGGTCACGGGTGTAGCGGTGACCGCAAACGGCGCGCTTCACGCGTTTCTATATACCGCCGGCAACGGCATGATCGACCTCGGAACCCTCGGCGGCGGTGAAAGCAAGGGGTACGGTATCAACGCGCGCGGCCAGGTCACGGGCGAAGCGGTGACCGCAGGCGGGTTTCTATATGCCCCCGGCATGGGCATGACGGACATCGGGACCCTCGGCGGCGGTTTAAGCACAGGATACGCCATCAACGCGAGTGGCCAGGTCACGGGTGTAGCGGTGACCGCAAACGGCGCGCTTCACGCGTTTCTATATACCGCCGGCAACGGCATGATCGACCTCGGGACACTGGGCGGGGGTACCAGCAAGGGGTACGGCATCAACGCGCGCGGCCAGGTCACGGGCGAAGCGGTGACCGCTGGCGGCGCATTTCACGCGTTTCTATATGCCCCCGGCAGCGGCATGACGGACATCGGGACCCTCGGCGGCGGTTCGAGCACAGGATACGCCATCAACGCGAGTGGTCAGGTCACGGGCGTAGCGGTGACCGCAAACGGCACGCTTCACGCGTTTCTATGCTCGAATCATGTAATTCGTGATCTGAATTCTTTGATCGATCCCGCCCTGGCTGTGTACGTGACTCTGGAATCTGGTAAAGCAATCAATGACGATGCCTGGATCGTCGCAAATGGCGTCGACTCACGCTCGGGCAAGACGCACGCGTACTTGTTGAGTAAACATTAGCCTGCAGTGAAATTACGCTCTGCCACACTGGCTCAGCGCCCTCTCATGGCTGTGACACGGGTTCGAAGACTCCGCGCAGCACCGGACACCGCACGCATCGAGGCGACGTTCGCGCCTGAAGAATTTACTGCGATCGCGTGGTACAGCTAAGGAAGATGAATTTTCCTTGCCCCAAAAACGCGAAGGCCCGCCGCCGGCCCAATGGCTACGGAGGCGGACTGCCTTGCTTGATGGCTTTTTTCAACATCTGCCGGAACTCTGCGGTGTCCTGATGGCCGTGAACTCTCACTGCATGCTGTACGGCAACTTCGATGAGTTCTTTTTCACTGTCGGCGGATATTGCGACCGTGCATTTGCTGTCAGACGGGATTTCTCTGCAATCGACATATTTCCTGGCCATGGCTGCCTCCTATCATTAATCCGAACGTTCCTTCCAGCAACAGACCTTCTTAGGTTCGCTTGGCGTAGCTACTGGCGCCGAACCAATCGACGACAACGACAGGTTCGTCGCCCACGACCCATGCGTCATGGCCCTTGGGTAATGACGTGATGTCTCCCGGCCCGGCGACGAACTCGGTTCCATCGTCCATCCGTATGGCGAGTCTGCCGGACACGTGATATTGAAAATGCGGAGCCTCACAGCTCGAGGTCTTGGCGATGGGTTTCACATCATTGGACCAGCGCCAACCCGGCTCAAAGACCAAACGACCGACCTCGGCGCCGCCGACCATCAGAATCTCGGCTTTGCCGTTGGGGAAATTTCGAACTTGTTCGGGGCTCGTGAATGACTTGTGTTCAGTTTTATGCTCGTGATTGTGCATTGCAATCTCCTTCGTTATGGGCACTATTGCTCGCATGACTGCATCGCTTTGTCAGACGCTGCGCCGCCCCCCCTTTGACTCCGACGGTATGTGGCGCATGGGCGCCTGCAGCCTCGGTCGAAGTTTACCTACTAGTAGGTTAATATCAAGTAGCCATGACAATATCGAAAAAAAAGAATTCGCTTCCATCCCGCACCGCATCACCTACCGCGGCAGCAGCGGCCATCCTCAATGTGGCTGAGCGGCTCGCACAGACGCGGGGGTATAACGGTTTCAGCTATGCCGATATCGCAGCCGAGTTAGGCGTCACAAAGGCAAGTCTCCATTACCATTTTCCGTCTAAAGCGGAGCTTGGGCGCGCACTGATCGAGCGCTACCATGTTCTCTTCGGAGCGGCGCTCGAGGCGATTGACCAAGGTACCAAGGAGCCGCACAAGAAGCTGAAACAATATGTCGCACTCTACGATTCCGTCTTGAGCAATGAACGCATGTGTTTGTGCGGAATGCTTGCGGCGGAATACGCGACGCTTCCGGCGCCGATGCAGGTGGGGCTGACGTCGTTCTTCGACGCCAACGAGCGCTGGCTTGCCGCAGTGCTCAAGGACGGCCTTCGGCGCGGAACGTTCCTATTTGGGGAACCAGCAAACGAGCGGGCGCGGGTGCTTCTTGGAGCGCTCGAGGGTGCGATGCTGGTGGCACGATCGTACAGCAATCCTCGTCGTTTTCAGGCCGCGGCGGCCTTCCTGCTGGCGGACTTGGGTGTCAGCAGCCACTCGACGCAAGGACGGACGTCCGCAACGGCCGCCGTGCGGCGCCCGCGACGCAAATAGCGCGGGAGTGCGTGTGCGCTTGAACTATCGGCCCGGGGTTCTGGCGGCCGCACTGCTCGTCGGCGCGCTGTCATCGATGGGCGTCCGTGCAGCACCGACCTTGATCGAAAACGTCCATGGGTACACGCTCGCGGGCGCCGGCCTGCAGCGCTTCAGCGGCCTGGTGTTCGACGTCGGCCACGTCGTGGCAACGGGCGACGCGGCGGATCTGCGCAAGGCGTATCCACAGGCATCGATCATCGATGGGCAAGGCAAGACGCTGTTGCCGGGTCTGATCGATGCGCATGGCCACGTCATCGATTTGGGATTCGAGAACGTGCAAATTCAACTGCACGACACGCAGAACTTGCAAGAGGCGCTGCAGCGAATAAAGACATACGCGAGCGCGAACCCGAGCCGGACCTGGCTGTTGGGGGACGGCTGGAATCAAGTCCGTTGGAACCTCGGGCGATTCCCGCTTGCCGGCGAGCTGGACAGCGTCGTGCCGGATCGCCCAGCCGTGCTCGATCGCGTCGATGGCCATGCCAAATGGCTGAACACCAAAGCGTTGCAGGCGGCGGGCATCACCAGGGATTCCGAGGACCCGCCCGGAGGGCGTATCGAGCGCGATGCGCAGCGCAATCCGACCGGCGTGCTCGTCGATAAAGCCATGGAATTGATTGACCGGATCGTGCCGCCGCCGAGCGACGATGAGCAACGCGCCGCATTGAAAGCGGCGCTCTCAGACATGAATTCGGTGGGACTGACCGGCGTCGGTGACGCCGGCGTCAGCGCACACGAGATCGCGCTATACCGTGAGCTTGCCGACCAGCGTCGGCTCACGGTGCGCATCTACGCAATGATCCGCGGCACGGCCGATGATTTTCGCGTGCTATCGCGCAGCGGGCCTCTGATCGGCTATGGAAACGACCGGCTGACCGTGCGCTCGGTCAAGTTGTTTGCCGACGGCGCGCTCGGCAGCCGCGGCGCGGCGCTATTGCAAGCTTACTCGGACAAGCCGGATCAGCACGGGCTGCTATTCATGTCGAATGCGCAAATGCAGTCGAGCATCGAGACCGCATTGGCCGCAGGCTACCAAGTCAATGTGCACGCGATCGGAGATGCCGCCAATCACCAGGTGCTCGACGCATTCGCCGCCGCCTATGAGGCCGTCGGCGGCCGTCAGCTGCGCAATCGAATCGAACATGCGCAGGTGGTGGCCTTGTCCGATATTCCACGTTTCAAGCAATTGGATTTGATTGCGTCCATGCAGCCGACCCACGCGACGAGCGACATGAACATGGCGCAAGACCGTATCGGCAAGGAGCGCATCGCGGGCGCCTATGCATGGCGCACCTTTCTCGATCAAGGCACGCGAATCGCGGGCGGTTCCGACTTCCCGGTCGAGTCCGACAATCCGTTCTACGGCCTGCATGCGGCGGTGACGCGCATGGATCACGCCGACCGGCCCGCGGGAGGGTGGCATGCCGAGCAAGCCATGACGCTATTGGAGGCGTTTCGCGCGTTCACGCTCGACGCCGCCTACGCGCAACATCACGAGTCGATGACGGGTTCGCTCGAGCCGGGAAAATGGGCCGACTTCATCATCATCGATCGCGATCTGTTCACGATCGCGCCGCGGGACATCTGGAAAATCAAGGTCATGCAGACCTGGCTCGCGGGCGAGCAGGTCTATTGAGCGCACCGGTCCCGGAGATTTTGACGGAAGTTCAAAGAAGCGGGACAGCGGCCGCGGGTAGGCGTTTCGCCAAATCGTGATCGCATGCGAACTGCTCGAACCGGTCCAGCGGCAGTGGTCGGCTGAAAAAATAGCCCTGGTAGAAGTGACAGCCTGAAGTCGCGAGAAAATCGCGCTGCGCCGCAGTCTCCACGCCTTCCGCAATGACCTCCAAACCGAGGGTCTGCCCCAGGGCCACGATCATGTTGGCAATTGCGGCATCGTTGGGGTCGGTGAGCACGTGGCGGACGAACGACCGGTCGATCTTCAGCTGATCGAGCGGCAGGCGCTTCAAGAAGTAGAGCGACGAATAGCCGATGCCGAAATCATCGAGAGCGAAACTCACGCCCTCCAGTTTTAGCTCGGACATCTTTTCGATGACGTCCTCGACATTGTGCACCAACAGACTTTCGGTCAACTCCAAGGTCAGGCGATTAGGATTGACGCCAGTCTCCTGCAAGATCGAGACGACAGTTTCGACGAAGTCGGGCTGCTGAAACTCGCGCGCGCTGACATTGACGGCGAGTCTTATGTTTGCGGTCTGCGGGCGCGTCGCCCACACCGCCAACTGTCGGCACGCCGTCTCCAGAACCCAATGACCCAGGGGCACGATCAAGCCGGTTTCTTCGGCCACCGAGATGAAATCGTTCGGTGGCACCAAACCTCTGCGCGGATGCTTCCAGCGCACCAGGGCCTCGGCCCCCGCGAGTTCTCCATCGGGCCCGATGTGCGGTTGATAATGCAGTTGAAACTCGCCTCCGAGTATCGCTTCGCGCAATTCCTTCTCCAGGGTCGCGCGTGCCCGCACTTTTTCTTCCATTTGTGCGTCGAAGAACCGACAGACGTTGCGGCCGGAATCCTTGGACTTGTACATCGCCAGGTCCGCTTGCTTCATCAAATCTTCGGCCGACGCCGTGTCGCCCTTGAACAGCGTCATGCCGATACTCGCGGTGCTCGTGTGGGTCATGCCGCCCAAATGGTACGGTTGCGTCAGCACGCTCAGGATTTTCGTGCCGACGACTTCGAGCGCCGCGCTGGCGTCCTTTTCGCTGTTGCCGATATCCACGACCACCAAGACGAATTCGTCACCGCCGAGTCTCGCCACGGTATCGCCTTCCCGCACGCTCGCGGTCAGGCGCTGCGCAATCTCGCGCAACATCGCATCGCCGACATCGTGGCCATGGGTGTCGTTGAGCGCCTTGAAATTGTCCAGGTCGACGAGCATGAGTCCGGCGTAGCTGCCGCTGCGCGCGCTGCGGCCCTTGACCTGCTTGAGCCGATCCATGAGCAGCTTGCGGGTCGGCAGCCCGGTCAATTGGTCGAGCCGCAGCTCCGCGGCTTCGCGACTGGTGTCACGCAACACCATCAAAGACCGCGCCATGATGCCGACCTCGTCGGTCCGCTCCACGTCGGGTACTTCGCCATCCAATTCACCCTTCGCGATACTGGTGGTTCTGGTCGCCAGGCGGTGCAGCGCGCGGGTCAGGTCCGCACCGATCACATAGGTGATCGCGCCGGCCAACACGATCAAACCGACGAACCACCACAACACGGAAAATACGCGAGCGCGAAACGTATCGTCGATGTCATCGACGTACGCGCCCGTACCTATCGACCAACCCCAAGGCTCGAACAGCCGCGAATAGGCTATCTTTTCCAACGGCAGCTGCTGGCCGCTCTTGGGAATCCGATAGGTGGTGACGCCCTCTTTCTTGTCGCTCTTGGCGACCTCGATGAGCCGGCGAACCATGTACGCGACGACCGGGTTTTTATCGGCGTCCGGCGAGTGCAGGAAGTTCTTGCCTTCCAGTGCGGCTTGCGCGCCGTGCGCGACGCCCGTGCCGTTGAGATCCCAGATGAAAAAGTAGTTGGTGCCGTCGTAATGCATGGCGCGCACCGCATCGGCGGCCGCGATACGTGCCGCCGCATCGCTCATGAGTCCACGGCTTGCCCGGTCGTGGTAAAAAACGACCGTGCTGTAAGCCGATTCCAGCAGATGTTTGACTTCGCTGACCCGGTCCTGGACCAGAGACTGCTTTAGATAGATTAGCGATCCGATGGAAATGCCGGCTTGGAAAAGCAATCCGATCGTCAGCACGAGCAGGAATCGAGCGGAAACACTAAGCCGGCCAAGCAACATGATGGCAATAACCTCCGAGCAGGACCGGCGGAAGGCGTTGGATTCCTGCTGTGCTGCGATATATCGGCCGAGACGAAGGCGGCAACAGATTGCGGAGTGTGTGCTGCATCACATGTGCGGCGAATATCCCCCAAGGAATCGTGGAAGTAATCTCTTGGGACCGCCGCGGGCCTACGGGCAGCGCGCCGTGCCCGGCCGATCCATTGACGGTTCAGGCGCGCTATATTGCGCAGGTGAAAACGACAACGCTGCGCCAAGCGATTCTCGATTTTTCGGCAGGCCGCGCCGATGCGGCGCGCCGCATGTGCCTCGATCTGCTAGAGCATGCGCCGGAGCACGCGGGCGCCATGCACCTGCTCGGCCTGATCGCGCATCACGAGGGCAAGCATGCGGACGCGCGGAATTTGCTGCGCCGAGCCGCCGAGTCGCCCGATGCCACGGCGCTGTACTTGCTGAGCTACGCCGAATTGTATTGCAAGAATATCGACCGCCGCGCCGCCATGGCGGCCACGCGGCGCGCGGTGGCATTGGACGAGACCTCGGTTCTGGGTTGGTTCTGCATGGGAAATCTGCTGCTGGAGGCGCGCGAATTCGTGGAAAGTCGCCGCTGCTTCGAGCAAGCAGTGCTCTTGGATGCCACGTTCTGGCAAGGGCGCGCCAATCTCGCATTGGTGCGTGCGCGGCTCGGCGAAGCGGATGAAGGCATCGCCGAATTCGAGCGACTGCTGCGCGAGCATCCGGGCAATGCCGAGCTCCACGGTAATTACGCCGCCCTGCTCCAAGAACTCGGACGTTACGAAGAGGCCCTGAGCCAGGCGCAATCGGCGATGCGTGCCGAGCCCGAGACGCTCGAACCGTACTTGCGAATCGCCGATATCGAATTGCAGCGCGGCCGCCATCACGCGGCGCTCGCACACCTCGCCGACATCGAGGCGCGCTGGGCGCATGACCCCAGGCTCGTGACGCTGAAGGCACATCTGCTGCGCCACCTCGATCAAAGCGAGGCCGCCGTTGCACTGTGCCGCAACGCGCTGGACCGAGGCATCGAGTCCGCAGAGCTACTGCGCGCCTACGGCCTCGCCTTGCATCTTTGCGGACAAGAGGCACTCGCACTCGAGGTCTTCGATCGCGCGGCCGCACAATCCGCTACGCCGGAGGCGGCGGCGCAGGCGCTTTCGGACAAGGCCGTGCTGCTCGGCGAGCTCGGCCGCACCGCGGAAGCCGACGCCGTCTTCGGACTCGCGTTGCAACAGGCGCCGGCACTCGCCGATGCCTGGTACAACCGCGCGAATGGCAAATCGCACCGAGCGCAGGATCCGGATATCGAAGCGATGGAGGCGCTGCTGCGCGCGCATGTGCCCTGCCGTGACCAGCTACTGCTGCATTTCGCGCTCGGCAAGGCGCACTTCGACGCCGGGAACATCGACAGCGCGTTTTTGCATTGGCACGAGGGCAATCGCCTGCAACGCGCGAGCATCGATTACGACCCGGCCGCGGCATCGCTGCAGATGGCCGCGATCGCGGCGCAGCCCGTCGCTTTGGAAACAGCGGGTCCCGCGACGGCATCGCGGCTCTCGGAATTGCCCGTATTCATCGTCGGCATGCCGCGGTCCGGCTCGACGCTCGTAGAGCAAATACTTGCTTCGCATCCCGAAATCCACGGGGGCGGCGAACTCTTGCAATTACGCGCGCTGTTCGAGACAGGTCTGCCGCGAACGGCTGACGCCGCGGCCGTTGAAGAGGAGAATCACCTCGCGGATGCCGCGCTCGCGCGACTGCGGCGCGCCTCTCCGCGAGCGCAACGCGTGATCGACAAGGACCTCGCGAACTTTATGCATCTCGGGACCATCCACCGCGTATTTCCGCGTGCACGCATCATTCATTGCCGGCGCGATCCGCTGGAAACCTGCTTCTCCGCCTATACCAAGCTATTTTTCGGCTCGTTGGGGTTTGTCTACCAATTGGACGAACTCGGTCGCTATTACCGCGACTATCATGCACTGATGGCGCATTGGCGATCGGTATTGCCGCAGCAGGCATTCATGGAAATCGACTACGAAACGCTGGTATCGGAGCCGCAGGCCGAAACGCGCCGTCTGCTCGATTTTCTCGGGCTCGCCTGGAACGACGACTGTCTGCGATTCTTCGAGAGCCGCAGGACCGTGAGCACATCGAGCTTCGCGCAGGTTCGCCAACCCATTTACCGATCGAGCTTGCAGCGCGCTCGTCCCTTCCGGTCGCATCTGCGCCCCCTGATCGCCGCTCTCGGCGAGCTCGCGGCGCACCCCAGCTGCGCGCAGGATTGAGCAATGACGAGCGAGCAAGTGTTGCAACAGGCAACCGACCGGCATCGCGCCGGCGACCTCGATTCGGCTCGGCGCCTGTATGCCCAAGTGCTGACGGAATCGCCCGGGCATGTCGCCGCATTGTTTCGCAGCGGCTTGTTGGAATTGCAGGACGGTCGACCCGAGGCGGCCCTGCTCCTGATCGAGCAAGCCCTGCGCGCCGATCCCGCCGAGCCGCGCCATCATTTCGGCCTCGGGCAGGTGCTGCAAGCGCTGCAGCGCTGGGATGGCGCAGCAGCAGCCTACGGGCGCGTCGTGCAACTCGACCCGCGCTCGGCGGATGGCCATTTCGCACTCGGCGTCGCCCTGCATCGCTGCGACCGTCTCGAGCAGGCCGCAAGCGCTTATCGACAGTCGCTGATGCTCAACCCTGAGGATGCGCGCGCGATGTCGAACCTCGGCGTCGTTCTGCTGCACCTCGGGCAAATCGATGCCGCCGTCGAATACCAGCGCAGCGCCGTTGAGTTGCAGCCACTGGTGTCCTCGTACGGCCTGAATCTCGGCATCGCGCTATGCCGACGACGCGACTTCGCCGCGGCCGAGGCGATTCTGCGTCGCACGCTCGAGCGGGAACCCGAGTATGCCGAGGCCGCCTTCAATTTGGGCGTTGCGCTGCATGGTCTCGGCAGGCCGGCGGAATCGGCCGACCAATACCGCCGCGCGACCGAGCTGCGCGCAGCCTATGCGGAGGCCTATAATAATCTGGGGAATGTTTACAAGGAACTCGGCGAGTTTTCGCCGGCGGAAGCGGCTTACGAGGCGGCGATACGAGCGCAGCCGGACTCCATCGTCGCGCTCAACAACCTCGGGTGTCTGCTGCGCACGCTTGGCCGCCTCGATGAATCCGAGGCACTATTCAGGCGCGGGCTGCGGCAGAATCCGCGCCACGCCGCGCTCTACGACAATCTCGGCAGTGTCCTCAAGGATGCGGGCGAGTTGGATGAGGCGATCGATTGCTTCCGCCGGTCGCTGGATCTCGATCCTGGGGGCGCGGCGACGCACAGCAATCTGGTCTATGCGCTTTCGTTCCAGAGCGCACAAGCGGCACCGATCCTCGCCGAGGCGCGCCGCTGGAACGATCGCTTTGCCGCGCCGCTCGCATCCTCGATACGCCGCCACACGAATCGGCGCATTCCCGACCGGCGCCTGCGCATCGGCTATGTCTCGGCGGATTTTCGCGACCACTGCCAAAGTCTCTTTACGATTCCGCTGTTCGCACATCATGACCCCGGGGAATTCGATATCTTCTGTTATTCCAGCGTCGAGCGTGCCGACGACACGACGCGCCGAATCGCAGCGCTCGCAGGCATCTGGCGCGAGGTTCGGACGCAGGACGATGCCACGCTCGCCGAGACCATTCACGCCGACGGCATCGATATCCTCGTCGACTTGACGATGCACATGGCGAACGGCAGGCCGTTGCTGTTCGCGCGCAAACCCGCGCCGATCCAGGTCGCGTGGCTTGCGTATCCCGGAACCACGGGGCTCGACGCCATGGATTACCGATTCTCGGACCCGCGTCTCGATCCGGAGGGCTTCGATGCGCACTACCGCGAGCGCACACTACGGCTGCCGGATTCGTTTTGGTGTTACGACCCGCTCAGCGGCGAACCACAGGTCGGCGCATTGCCCGCGCAAGCGCGTGGCTTTGTGACCTTCGGCTGTCTGAACAATCCGTGCAAGTTGTCCGATACGGCGCTGTGGCTCTGGAGCGGCGTAATGAGCGAACTTCCCCGCGCGCGACTTCTATTGATGGCCCGAGGCGGGCGGCAGCGCGAGCGGCTACTGCAGCGACTCGCCGCGCAAGGCATCGGCGCGCCACGCGTGAGCTTCGTCCCCTATCGACCCCGCGCCGAGTATCTACGCACGTATCAGGAGATCGATATCGGGCTCGATACCCTGCCCTATAACGGCCATACGACGAGTCTCGATTCCCTGTGGATGGGCGTGCCTGTCGTCAGCCGTGTAGGTGAGACCTGCGTCGGGCGCGGAGGCCTCAGCCAGTTATTTCAAGTCGATCTGCTCGACCTCGCGGCCGATACGGACGCGGGATTCACGGCTGCAGCGCTGGCGCTGGCCCAAGATCTGCCGCGTCTCGCGGCGCTGCGCGCAGATCTGCGGGGGCGGCTCGCGGACTCGCCGCTGATGGACGCGAGACGCTTCGCGCGCAATCTCGAGGCGGCGTATCGACAGGTTTGGCGCGACTATTGCGAGAAGCCCGATGACGATTGCGCGCAGCCCGACTGACCGCGGGCGGGGGCGATTGCTTCAGCGCCCCGCCCGGTTCCAATAGGCCGCGAGCGCGTCCAAAAACGGCCGAACCCGGCGCGATCTCAGCAGCGATCCGATGCGTATCCGCGCATTCAACCCGGTGCGCAGTCCGCTCACCATCAGAAAAATCTCTTTGTACTGCGCGCGACCCTGCGTGGCGTAGGCCAATTTGAGTGCGTCGCAGACGATTGCGACCGGCAGTTTGTAAATCCGCGTGCGCGCAGCAAACGGATCGGGCACCCGCGTCCGAAAGCCGCGGTCGACGGCCAGCAGCCAGCTTGCGATTCGCTCCACGATGAATACCTTCATCTGCACGTCAACGGAGCCGCGATAGGCGGTCGGTCCGCGCAGCTCCGCGCCAAGAGGGTCCTCCGGCGCCTCAGCGATCGCAAACAAGGCCTCCGCGATCGCGAACCATTCGCGCCAAAAGCGCGGTTTCGCGACGAAATAATTCGAAGTGACCGTGTTGCGCGAATCATTCACGACTTCGTCGAGATTAGTGCTGCGTCCGATGCGCTCGAAGAATCGCTTGGAGATCTCGAGCAGTCCCGGATGTTCGGAGTCCCCGTGTGCGAATACGTTGAGATGATAGGAGCTGTTGTGGATGCTCGGGCTCAACAAAATCACGTCGATCGCCGCATCCGCTTCGCGCGCGATCGCGTGAACCGCCGCGGCACCGAGGTTGGTCTTTTGCTTGAATTTGGGCGACAGGAATCCGTAAAACGCCTCTTCGTCCAATGATTTTTCGAGCAGGAAATTGCGAATTGGCCAGTACTCGAACCAATCCGGCCTCGCGTTCCGCGAATTGTCCAGCACGAGGAAGCCAGGATCCAAATCTCGCGGCGACACCAACGGAGTCAAGATTTGGTAAATGAACGCGGCCGGCATGCCCTGCAGGATACCGAATTGACCGGCGGGCTGCAGCCAATCCGCCCGGCCCCGGGTTGCCGCGAGCGGCGTCAGGCGGCGGCGAGTCGCCCCAACAGCTCCAGATAGCGAGACCGGTATTCGCTCATGGCGTAACGATCCTGCACATGCGCGAAGCCCGCGGCGCCGAACTGCGCGCGCAACTGCGGCGATTCGACGAGCGCCCCCAGCCGGCTCTCCCATTCGTCGATGTCGTGCGCATGGAAACCGGTCATGCCGTCGATGACGGCTTCCGCGTTCGCGCCGACCGGCGAGGCGACGCAAGGCAGCTTTGCGGCCATGTATTGCAATAATTTGAACGCGCATTTGCCGCGGGTCCAAGCATCGTCGGTCAATGGCATGATGCCGATGTGAGCGCTCGCGAGCGCATCGACCTCGGTCGCGCTGCTCCAGACGACCCGTTCGATCGCAACCTCCGGCCAATCCGGGAAAGACGAGCAAATGACACGGAGCCGCAACTTTGGCAGCCGCTGGCTCAGGCGCGCCAACGCCGGACGAATCATCTCCAGATAGACGAGATTCTCCGGACTGCCGATCCAAACGATCGTCGTCGGCACTTCGGAACCCGCCGTGCCCGCTCGATAGGAGGACGCGTCGATCGACGTCGGCATGATGGTCACTTTGCGTGCGTAGCCCCGCGCGACGCCCGCCAACACGTCGTTGCCGGCGGCGACGACATCGACCCAGCGGCAGGTCGCTGCAAACTTCCTGCGGCGCCAAATCGAATCGTCCGCGGGTTCGCCGAGACGGCGCGGTTTGCGGACGTAAATCGCGTCGTCCACGTCGAACACGCGATGCCGGCAAAGCGCGGCAAACAAGCGCGCCTCGAGCGCGCTCAACTTTATCTGGTGCAATACCGCCACGTCCGCCCAGCGCAGCAACTCGCGCCGCTCCCAGGTGCGCAGGCCATATCGGCCGCCCGGAAATTGCTCGCAGCGCACCTGCCAACCGGCGCCCTCCAAGGCGCCGACTAGGGTCTGCATGCGGTGCCGAAACGATGGCTGATTCAAACCATAGCCGAGCAGCAAGGCGTTAGGCACGGGCGCGCACCTCGTCGTCGTGCGATTGATCCGCTTGTAAGCGCTCCAACGCGTCGACCGCCATCGCGATACCGTCCGCGAGCCCGAGCCCGGCGGCGCGGGCAGCGAGCGCGGCGCGTGCCGGCTCGTCCTGCAGCAAATCCCGCGCACGGCGCACGATATCGCCCGCTTCGAGCAGCGCCTGCATACAGACGCCGGCGGCGACCGCGCGGCGAATGCGCTCGGTCTGATCCCCGGCGATCGGTATCGCGAGCGTCGCGGTCCCGCAAGCAATCCCCTGGAGCAAGGTCGATCCGCCGTTGGCGACGATCAACCGAGCGGCGCGCATGAGCTCGGCAAGATCCGCTTGTACCAGCGATCGCAGGACGCGCAACTGCGGGTCGGTGCTTGCGCCGCCGGCAACGCCAGGACCGATGAATGCCGTGGGTTCGCCGCTCGCGGCCAACGCGACCGCAGCCGCGTGAAAACGCGCGACCGCATCGGTCGCACCCGGATGGCCGGTGCCTCCTCCCGGCACGATGAGCACGAAGCTTCCCGTGTGGAGTCCCAGCTGCGACAGCAGCGCGCGCTGCCGCGCAAGATCGGTCGGCGGCAACACCACATCCAGATATCGCACGGTCGGCCGCCCCACGAGCCGCAACTTCAGCCGTTCCACTGGTCCCAATGATCCGGCGATGAATTCGGGGTAGGCGATCCAGTGCTCATCGATCAGATTCATCCAAACCAATCGGAACGCCTTATTGCGCTGGCGTCTTCGTGCGCTGATGTAGACGACCTTGGCGCCGAGCCGCTTGGCGGCGCGCAGCTGGGCGGTGCGCCCCGCATTATCGAAGAGCACGATCGTCGGGCGAAATCGCTCGATCAGTTCGATGACTGCGGGTGAATGAAACGTCGGCGACGAGGGCATCAACGTCGTCTCGAACGGCGCATCGGCGGCATACGGCGCGTCGCGGCTCAAGGCGAAGTGCACGCTCGCCGCGGGCCAACGCGCGCTGACCGCGCGGGCGATCGCGAGCGACCTCGCATACTCGCCCATGCCGTAAGCGCCCGAAACCGGTATGACTAAGAGTCGCGGCGCTTGCGGCGAGCGGGGCATCATCAACCGAACGCGGTGAACCAGCGATCCAACACCAATAGATACCAGGCGCGCCGAAATTCGCTGCTCACCGCACGCCGCAAGACGCCGCGCTCGCGCAAGCGGCGGACTGCATCCTCGAGCAAGCGCGGGTTGCGCTTGAGCCAGGATCGCACCGGCAGGCCAAACCCGGACTTCGGGCGCTCGAGATGTCCCGCCGGCAAACGCGGTTCCATCAATTCGCGCACCAGCAGCTTGCCGCGACGCCGGGTCGCATCGACCAGCAGCGCCGGATCCACGGTGAGCATGAACTCCACCAGGCGATGATCGAGCAGCGGCGGCCGCACTTCGAGAGAATGCGCCATACTGGTTCGATCGACCTTCGCCAGCAGGCCCTCGGCCAGATCCGTGTTCAGATCGAGCCAGCGCAGCTGCGCGAGCGGCTGCAAATCCGCGCGCCAGAATTTCCGATAGAACCACAGGTAATCATAATCGGCCTCGCGCCAATCCGTGCACAACAGCGAATCGATCTGTATGGCCGTGAGCCCGCCGAGCGCCGCGGCGTAGGCGGGCAGACCGACATAGGCGCGGCGTTGCATCGAGGATCCCAAGCGCGACAGAGGCGGCAGCAATCCGGCAAGCGCTCTGTTGAGGAAATTCGAGCGCGCGCCGACATTCGACCAATAGCGCGGATAACCGCAAAAAATCTCATCGCCGCCCTCGCCGCTCAACGCGACCTTGACCTCGCGGCGCGCGAACTGCGCGATCAGATAATTCGACCAGGCGGCGCTATCCCCGAACGGCTCATCGAAGAGCCTCGGCATCGCATCCAACGCCGCGCCATAGTCGGCGGCCAGCGCCGTCATCTCGGTATGCTGCGTATCGAGGTGCATCGCGACCCGGCGAGCGGCGTCGGCCTCGGAGCGCGCACCCCGCTCGAACCCCAGCGTATAGGTTCGTGGATGGTCCAAATAATAAGCGGTCAGCGCCGAATCGATGCCGCCGCTCAGGAACACGCCGACCGGCACATCCGAGAGGGTTTGGGCGGGCAAGACCTCACCGAGCAGGCCGTCCAACAACTCCACGCTCGCCTGCGGCGATCGTACGCAAATTTCAGTTGACGGATCCCAAAAGCGCTCGATGCGCGCGCGGCCGTCTTCCCAAGTTAGCGTATGGCCGGCCGGCAATTTTGCGATACCCTCGTAGATCGTCTTCGGAGCCGGAACGTAGCCGTGGAACAGGAAATCGCGGACCGCGCTGCGGTCGACCGCCGGAACCCCGATTTCCATGAGCGCCTTCAGCTCCGAGGCGAACGCGATTCCTTGCGGCAGCAGACGATAATAAAGCGGTTTGATGCCCAGGCGATCCCGTGCAAGCAACAGACGCCGGTGCTGCGCGTCCCAGATTGCGAATGCGAACATGCCGACGAGCTTCGACAGACATGCGCTGCCGTCGCGGCTCAACAGGTGCAGCAGCACCTCGGTATCGCCGGTCGAGTGCCACGGACCGGGCAAGCCCGCGCGCAGCGCCTCATGATTATAAAGCTCGCCGTTGTAGGTCAGCACTTGGCTGCCAAGCACCATCGGCTGGTGGGCCGCTTCGGACAGATCCAGAATCGAGAGTCGCCGATGGGCGAGCACCACGTCCCGCGCGCTCCAGGCGCCCTCCCCATCCGGGCCCCGATGCTGCAATCGCACCGACATCTGCCTGAGGGTGTCGAGGTTTGCCTGAGGCCCGATAATGCCGGCGATTCCACACATGGCGCGCAGTCTATCGCGACCGCCCGTGACGTGGGGCGCGTCATGCTTCACAACGCCGCTATGCCGCTCTAGCCATTGGGCGGCGCATCGTTTAGGGTGCTAGCCGGAGCTCTTAAATTATGGCAACACCCGCCGATCAACGACTGTTGGACCTCGTGGAAAAATGGTTGAGTAGCTTGGAGCTGCATTTGAGATATGCCTCCCTGGATGACGAGAGCTACGCGAAAATTCAACCATGGCCGCCCCATCAGCGGCCCAATCGCTGGGTCATCAGCCTCGCCAAGCAGCGTGCCCTCGCGCTCAAAGCGCAAATCGAGGAGCGCGTGAAAATGGGCGATGTCCGGTTTTCGGAAGCCCTGGAGATGATGGCATTTCTCGCCAATCTGGTCGGCGGAGAGCACATCGAGCGCTTCATCCCCGCCGCGGAAAAGGAGCGCGAGCAGCCGGTGGCGCTGGCGCCGCCCGATATGTCGAGCATGAGTTCGACGACGAACGTTGCCCAGGTGCCGGGCAGTGCCACGGCGACCGCCACGCGCGAAATGCCGAAATTCCTCGCCGCTAAGCCGCGCACTCCGCCGCCCGCCGGTACGGCGCACGTGGCTCGCACGGAACGCCGGGCGCATGCAAGGCCCGCGCTGAAGCTGCCTAACCGTGCTGCCGCCAAGTTGAACGCGAAATCCGCGTTCAAAGCACCGACGACCGGCACCGAGCGCGCAGTAGCGTCGGCCGCCACGACTGCGGCGCAAGCCGGTGCGGCGCAGGCAAGTGCGGCGCAGGCAAGTGCGGCGCAGGCAGCGGCCGCGGCGCAGGTAGCCGCCGCGGCACGCGAAGAAGCACAGGCGCAAGCGCTGGCGGCCGAGGCGGCGCAAGCGGCGGTGGCGGCACGCGCACAAGCGCAAATTCAGGCAGAGGCGCAGGCAAAGGCGGCGGCATTGGCGGCGTCGGCCGCGCAAACCGCGGCAGCGGCACGCGCAGAGGCCGACGCGCAGACGCGCGCCCAGGCACAAGCCGAGGCCGTCGCGGCGGCGGCGGCGCAAGCAGATGCACAGGCACAGGCCGAGGCCGTCGCGGCGGCGGCAGCGCGCGCACATGCACAGGCTCAGGCCGAGGCGCTGGCGGCGGCGGCGGCACAAGCCGCAACCGCGGCGCAGGCCGAAGCGCAGGCCCAGGCAGAGGCACAGGCAGCGGCACAGCTCGCGGCAAAGGCGGCGGCGCAGGCATCGGCTGCGGCACAGGCCGCGGCAGAGGCACAGGCCGCCGCGGCAACACAAGCGGCGGCCGCAGCACGCGCAGAAGCACAGGCGCAAGCTCAAGCCGAGGCCCTGGCAGCGGCGGCGGCACAGGCCGCGGCGGCGGCACAGGCGGAAGCGCAAGCACAGGCGGAAGCACAGCAAGTGGCGCAAGCGGCGGCACAAGTCGCGGCACAGGCAGCGGCTGCGGCGCAGGCGGCCGCAAACGCGCAGACAGCGGCAACCGCACAGGCGGAAGCGCAGGCACAGGCAGAAGCAAAAGCGCGCGCAGCAGCGCAAGCCGCGGCGGCAGCGCAAGCCGAAGCGCAGCTGCAGGCGGAGGCAAAGGCTCGCGCGGCCGCGCAAGCCGCGGCGGCGGCGCAGGCCGAAGCGCTGGTGCAGGCAGAGGCGCAGGCACGCGCCGAAGCTCAGGCTCGCGCCGAAGCTGAAGCGCGCGCCGCCGAAATGGCTGCGTTAGCGGCGCAAGCCGAGGCTAAGGCAAGGGCCGAGGTGCAGGCTCGCGCCGAAGCCCAGGCTCGCGCCGAAGCTCAGGCTCGCGCCGAAGCTCAGGCTCGCGCCGAAGCCCAGGCTCGCGCCGAGGCCCAGGCTCGCGCCGAGGCCCAGACTCGCGCCGAGGCCCAGACTCGCGCCGAAGCCGAAGCGCGCGCCGCCGAGATGGCAGCGTTAGCGGCGCAAGCCGAGGCTAAGGCAAGGGCCGAAGCGCAGGCTCGCGCCGAAGCGCAGGCTCGCGCCGAAGCGCAGGCTCGCGTCGAAGCGCAGGCTCGCGCCGAAGCGCAAGCTCGCGCAGCGGCACAAGCGGCGGCGGCCGCGCGCGCAGAAAAACGCGCACTTGCGGAAGCGCAAGCCCAAGCAGAAGCACAAGCAGCGGCGGATGCGCAAGCCCAGGCGGAAGCACAAGCAGCGGCGGAAGCGCAAGCCCAGGCTGATGCGCAGGCGGCGGCAAAGGCTGCGGCCGCTCGGGCAAAGGCCTCGGCGCAGGCGGATGAGGCGCGCGATAAAGTTCTTGCCGACGCGGTACGCTTGGTGCAATGGGGACGCAAGTGGTACGAACTGCCGGAACTCATTGCTCGCATGGCGGACCGACCACCGCTTCCCGAAGTGCGGCGTATACTCAGAGAAAATAAAGCCGCTCTCGACAAAAAAAACGGGAACAGCTGATTCTTTCTAGGAATAGCTGATTCTTTCGAGGAACTTCCGAGCATAAGACCGCTCCAAGGCGCCGATGATTACGATTACCCACTTGAGCAAGCGTTACGGCGCGAAATTGGCCGTGGATGATGTCAGCTTCACGGTTGCACCCGGCGAAGTTCTCGGTTTTTTGGGCCCCAATGGGGCCGGCAAGTCCACGACCATGCGCATGATCGCAGGCTTTGTCGCGCCATCTGCCGGGCAGGTATCGGTTTGTGGTCATGACATCGAGCGAGACTCCGTGGCGGCCAAGATCTGCATGGGCTATTTGCCCGAAGGCGCTCCGAGTTACGGTGAAATGACGGTCGGAGAATTTTTGGATTTTGTCGCGGATATCCGCGGTTTGAGCGGCCCGCTGCGGCGCGAGCGACGCACGATCGTGATCGAGCGCCTGGGACTCGCAGGCGTCATCGAACAAGTCATCGAGACGCTCTCTAAAGGTTTCAGGCGCCGCGTGGGTTTGGCGCAGGCGTTGATTCACGATCCGCGGGTCTTGATTTTGGATGAGCCGACAGACGGTCTGGATCCGAATCAAAAACACGAGGTCCGCCGCCTGATCAACGAACTCAGCAAGGACAAACTGGTCATCGTTTCGACGCACATCCTGGAAGAGGTCCATGAAGTGTGCACGCGCGCGATCATCATCGCCGACGGACGAATCGTGGCAGACGACACGCCTACCGCACTCGAATCGCGCTCGCGATATCACAATGCCGTGAGCCTGCGCTTCGACAAGGCCGAACAGCTGGCCGCCGCCACTCCCAGCGTCGCGGCGCTGCCCGAAGTCGCACACGTCGAATCGGATGCGCGCGAGCTGCGCTTGACGGCGATCCCGGCGCCGGGCAAGAACCTGCTGCCTGCGATCAGCGCACTTGTCGCAAACGCCGGCTGGAGCGTGCCCGAATTGCATTTAGAGTCGGGCCGACTCGATGAAGTGTTCCGCTCGCTGACGCAGCAGCGCACCGCCGAGCTGCATCCGTGAATCCGGTTCTCGTCATCTTCCGGCGCGAATTGCGCAGCTATTTCGCGACGCCGCTCGCCTATGTGTTCATCGTGATTTTCCTGGTGCTGGCGTCCGTGTTCACCTTCCAGGTCGGCGGCTTCTTCGAGCGCGGTCAGGCCGACTTGCAGCCGTTCTTTCGCTGGCACCCCTGGATCTACCTGGTGCTGATTCCGGCGATTTCGATGCGCCTGTGGGCGGAAGAACGCAATAGCGGCAGCATCGAATTGTTGATGACGCTGCCAGTCACCCTTTGGCAGGCGGTCGTCGCTAAATTTCTGGCTGCCTGGTGCTTCGCCGGCATCGCCCTGTTGCTGACATTCCCGATTTGGATCACCGTCAACTACCTCGGCTCGCCCGACAACGGCGCGATTCTCGCGGCGTACTTCGGCAGCTGGCTCATGGCGGGCGGCTTTCTGGCGATCGGCACCTGCCTGTCGGCCGCGACGCGCAATCAAGTCATTGCATTCGTCACGGCCGCGCTCGTCGGACTGCTGTTTCTGCTCGCGGGCTTTCCGCTGGTGCTCGATTTCGTGCGCGGGGTGCTACCGGGGGCGCTCGTCGATGCGATCGCATCCTTGAGTTTTCTGACGCACTTCGATGCGATCTCCAAGGGTGTCATCGATTTGCGCGATCTGGTTTATTTCGGCGCGCTGATCGGCTTCTGGCTGGCCGCGACCGCGCTGGTACTCGACATGAAGAAAGCGGAGTGAGCATGCGCGGCGCATCTTGGAGACGCACCGGCTTCGGCGTGGGCGGGCTCATTGCCCTCGCGGTCTTGTTTCTCGCGCTCGTCATGCTGGCGAATCTCATGCTTCGCGGCATGCGGCTGGACCTGACGCAGAATCGGCTCTATACCTTGAGCCGGGGAACCAGTGAGGTGCTCGCGCAGCTCAAGGAACCCGTCAATCTGTATTTCTATTTCTCGCGCGATGTCGCCGCCAAGCAGGCGCCGCTGCTGCTGCCGTATGCGACGCGCGTGCGCGAATTCCTCGAGGAGACCGCGGCGCGCTCCGGCGGCAAGGTCCGTTTGCGCGTCATCGATCCGCAGCCGTTTTCGGACGAGGAGGACCGCGCCGGCGAATTCGGCTTGTCGTCGTTGCAACCGGCCGCGGGTGAGCCGCTGTTTTTCGGACTTGCCGGGACGAACTCGACCGATGGGCGCTCGGTGATACCGAACTTCCAGGCGGACCGCGAATCGTTTCTCGAATACGACGTCGCGAAACTGATCCATGAACTGGGCACGCCGAAAAAACCGGTGATCGGACTGATCAGTTCGCTCGACATGCAGGGTCAGTTCAATCCGATGACCGGACAGATGGGCGAGCCGTGGCCGATCATCGCCGAAATCGACGAGCTTTTCACGCTGCGTGCGCTGACGCCGGATACGGCGCATATCGATCAGGATGTCGATGTGCTGATGTTGGTGCATCCGAAAAACCTGCCCCAAAAGACTCTCTACGCGATCGATCAATTCGTCATGCGCGGCGGCCGCGTATTGCTGCTGCTCGACCCTTATTCGGGCGCCGATACCAGCGGACAGGATCCGTCGAATCCGATGGCCGCGGCGATGGCCAATCACGCCTCGGATCTGCAGCCGCTGTTAGGCGCATGGGGGGTCGATTACGACCCCGGCAAAGTGATCGGCGATCTCGTGCTGGGGCTCGAGGTGCGCACGAGCATGCAGGGCCCGCCGCTGCGCCACATCGCCATCTTGGGACTACATCACGACGATCTCGACGCCAAGGATGTGGTCACCGGCTCACTCGAATCGATCAACATGGCCACGGCCGGGTTTCTTGCGCCTCGCGCGGGAGCCACGACGACATTCGAACCGCTGCTGCAGACGTCGACATCCGCGGCGCCGATTCCCGCGCAGCGCTTCGTCGGACTCGCCGATCCCGCAACGCTGCGCGACGGTTTCAAGCCGACCGGTGTTCGTTACGCCCTGGCGGCCCGTGTGACCGGGAACCTGGCGTCGGCGTTTCCGGACGGTCCTCCGCCGGAGGCGAAGCCGGCGCAGGGACCGCCGGTCGCGCATCTCGCGAAAACGAGTTCGCCGGCAAATATCGTGATCATTGCCGACACCGACATGCTGCTCGACTTCATGTGGGTGGAAACGCACGAGATGTTCGGCCAGCGGATTGCGCAGGCCTTTGCAAACAACGGCGATCTCATCAGCAACATCCTGGATAATCTCGGCGGCAGCAGCGCATTGATCAGCATTCGCGGCCGCGCCAGTTTCAATCGGCCGTTCGAGCGGCTCGAGGCGCTCAAGCGCCAGGCCGACGACAGCCTGCGCAGCAAGGCGCTGGAACTGCAGTCGCAGCTCAAACAAACCGAATCCAAACTGACTGAGCTGCAAACCAAGCGCGACGATCAATCCTCACAGCTGCTGTCGCCCGAGCAGGAACAGGAACTGAAGCGCTTCACTGCCGAGAAAGCCAGAATCCGCAAGGAATTGCGGGAGACGCAGCGCGGCCTCGATGTGGATATCGACAGGCTCGAATCCTGGCTCAAGGCGCTCAATATTGCCGTGATGCCGCTCCTCGTTGCCGCAGCGGGCGTGTTCGCCCTTGCGTGGCGGCGTCGCCGCAAGAGTTCTGCGGCGAGCGCGTCATGAGCCAGCGCCGATTTCTGATGTTGCTGGCGGCGGCGCTCATCGGCCTCACGCTCGCGCTGTACTTCAGCGGCCAACGTCACCTCTCACACGATTCACAGGGAGGCTTGCTGCTGCCTAAGCTGCGCGAGGAACTCAACGGCGTCAGCGCGGTGACGATCCGCAAAGGCGCCGCCAAACCGACGGTGAGTCTGCGCCGTTCGGCCGATCAATGGACGGTCGCGGAACTCGACAATTACCCCGCGGATTCGCTCAAGCTGCGCAGACTGCTGCTGGCTCTCAGCGAAGCGCGCTTGACCGAAGAGAAGACCTCGAATCCGGCCAGTTATCCGATCATCGGTGTCGAGGACCCGGCAAGTCCGAGCGCGGCGGGATCCGAGATTTCGGTCGCCGCGCCGCATGGCACTGACACGCTGATCATCGGCAAACCGGTCGGCAACGGCAACTTCGTGCGCTACGCCGCGGGCGCGACGAGCTATATCGCGGAACCCGGAATTTCCTTCGAGACCGAGCCGCGCTATTGGATCGATACCCGTCTCGTCGACATTCCGGTAGCCACGATTCAAGGCATCGCGCTCCACTCCGCCGACGGCCCAGCCTACGCCCTGCACCGGGTCTCCCCTGCCGCCGATGCCTTTGCGCTCGAGACCGTACCCGCCGGTCGAACGGCCGTGGATCCGAAATCCCTGGGGCCTTCGGCGACTGCCTTCGCGAATCTCGCCGCCGAGGACGTGGCCGACGCCAAAACGGTCGACTTCAGCAATCCGTCGACGCTCATACTCTCGTTATCCGACGGCGATGCGATCACGCTGACCGGCGCGGCCGCCGGCGACAAGCGATGGCTCGAGTTGACCTCCACCAAAGACGCCGCGCTCGATACCAAGGCCAAGGGTCGCGCTTTCGCAATTCCGCGCTACCGGTACGACGCAATATTCAGGCCACTCGAGCAGCTGCTCCTGCCGAAACCGGCTCCGGCGCCGAAGAGCGCGCCATTCGCGGCGCCGGCACCCAAGCCCAAGGCGCCGCTGTCGAAGCCGCAGAGTTGAGCGCCGGGATCAGCGCGGGCTTTGCGCGCCGCGCGGCCGCGTTGCTCTACGACTGTCTCCTGATATCCGCGTTGCTCATGGCGTTCACGGCGGCAAGCTTATTATTGACGCACGGACGCGCGATCCTGCCCGAAAATGCCGGCGCTTGGGCGTATCTGTATCGCGCCGGTCTGGTTTGCATCGTCGCAGGATACTTCGTGTTGAATTGGACACACAGCGGCCAGACCCTCGGTATGCGCGCCTGGCATCTGTACGCCGTCGACGAGCGCGGCATGCGGCTCAAGACGGGCGTGGCGCTACTTCGTTTCGTCTACGCGGTGGCGGCCTGGACGCCGGCGGCGCTCGGCGTATTGTGGCTGTATGTGGATCCGCAGCGTCTCGCGCTGCACGATCGGCTGTCCAAGACGCGCCTCGTGCACTTAGCGAGTCCTTGATATCGCGACGAACGTGCAAAAAGCGATCACCGCCGTCGGCAGCCATCCCACGAGCACGGGATTCAACCCGAACAGCTGACCGCCATTTTCGATGGTGCGCGTGATCAAGAAGAACACGACCCCCAGGAGAATGCCGACCACCGTTCGCGTTCCTGCGCCGGTCGTGCGCAACGGGCCGAAGACGAACGGCAGCGCCAGCAGTGTCACGACGACGACCGCGAACATCCGCGCGATGCGCGACCAGTAGCCGATTTCGATGAACGCCGTTTCGAGATTATTGCGGCGCAAGTGGTCGATATACGCGGTGAGTCCGCGCAGCGTCAGCAAATCCGGATCGGTTGCCGCCAAGCCCAGGAATGCGGAGTTGATCGTCGTATGGATCGTCACCTCCTTGGCCGCGTCGCCGGCAACGTGATCAGCATCGAACTTCGAGGTCAGCACGTTGTGCATATGCCATTGACCGGGATCGCCGATCGATATGCGGTCGGCCCTTTGTATCGATTGTAGACGCGAAGCGCCGTTCAGCGTGAACAGCACGACGCTGCCGAATTCCTCGCCGACCTCGGCGGTTTGTACGCGCAGGATCAGATTGCCGTCCTTGACCCATGCGGCGCTTTTGCCGGCAAAACTCACGTCCGCCAGTTTGGCCGAGGTCTTTTCGCGCTTGGCGAACTGCGCCATGGGCGGCGCGGCATACTCGCCGAGGCCGTACATCGCCAGCGCGAGCGTGAGCCCCGCGAGTGCCACCGGCCACGCGACCCGCCAGACCGAAACGCCCGAGGCTCGGGTCACGACCAATTCGCTGCCGGACGCCATGTTTCCCAAACCCATGAGCGCTCCGATCATCGCGGCTATGGGGAGAATATCGAAGGCTTGCTGCGGTAAATTGAGCAGCGTATAGATAAACGCGTCGCCCACCTTGTAGTTGCCGACGCCGATGTCGCCTTGCTCGCTGATGAACAAGAACAACGCGCCCAGCGTCAACAGCACGCCCATTGCCATGAGCGCATAGGTGATGACCGTCCGGTAGAGGTAGCGATCGAGGATGTTCATGTCGGCCTCGCCGAACTCCTGCGCCAGAACGCGCGTGGCGACGCCCGCAGCAGCAGGTACAGGCCCACGGCCAGCGCAATCAGGTGCACCCACCAGACGCCGATTGCCGGCGGCAGGATGCCCTTCTCCACCCATACTTTGGCTGCGGACAGCAGATTCGAGTAGAAAAAATAGGCGAGGACAGCCCATCCCAAGCGCGCATAGCGGCCTTGACGCGGCCGCAGCCGGCTCAAGGGCACGGCGATCAGCGTCAACAGCAACAACATGATCGGCGCGGAGCCGCGAATCTCGAGCTGCGCGATGTCGGATGGCGCGAGTGAACCCAGCAACTCGCGCGTCGGCTTGGTGTCCGGTTGGCGAATGTCCTGCAAGGTCGTCGGCGTCACGATCGGGATGCCGTGTTCGCGAAATTCGATGACCCGAAAATCACCGCGGCCGGGAACGCCCTCGTAGCGCCGACCGTTGTACAGCGTGACCAAGTGCATGCCGTCGGCGGCCCCCTTCGAATAAGTGGCCGACTCGGCGAGCGCGATCTCGATTCGCCCCGACGATTCGCGCTGCACGAATACGTTGTGCAACACCCCCTCCTCGTCGACGCGTTCGGCATAAAACACCGCGTCTCCGCCGCTGAATGAACGGAAACGCCCGGCGTCCAGCTGGCCGAACTGCGCCTCCTTGAACGCCGACTGGCGCAATAACTGCACCTCATGATCGGCTGCGGGTACCTGAAAGAAAGTGAGCCAACCCAAGCCGATCGCAATCACGGCGCCAAACAGGAACAAGGGCGGCAGCAATCGCGCCGGGCCGAATCCGCAAGCCTGCAGTGCGGCCATCTCGCTGTCGTGATACAGCCTTCCGAGCGTCAGAACCACGGCAAGCAACATACTGACCGGCACGATCACCGACAGGTTCATGACCGCGCCGAGCGCGATCAGATCGAAAACGACTTGCCGGCCGTATTGATTGTCGGCGGCCTGGCCGAGGACCCTGGACAATTGGTTGGCGAGCAAGATCGCCACGAGCACACCCGTTACACCCACCCAGGTCTGCACGACTTCGCGCAAGACATAGCGTTCGATAGTCCATTTCATTGCGGCGAGCTTAGAGCCTTATCGATTATCGAGTAAACTATTTGGTGAAATAAGCTTCAAGAAGCCGCGCGCCAAACGAGAGGAAACGGACATGGAATTCAAGACGACCGTCGATACCAAGGCACGGAGCGCCTCAGCTTGCGCCATCGTCGGTGTATATGAAAAGGGGGATCTCGGGGCGGCGGCGCATCTGATCGATGCGCAAACCGGCGGCTTGATCCGCAAACTGCACGCCGGCGGCGATTTCGCCGGGAAACTCGGCGACTCGCTGCTATTGACGCGGCCCGTGGGCGCGCGCGCGGCACGAGTGCTGCTGATCGGTTTGGGAACCCGCGCGAGTTTCGGGCGCAAGCCCTACCGCAAGGCCGTACAGGCGGCCGCGCAGGCGGCGGCCAAGACCGGCGCCGCCGACGCGGTCGTGTATCTCGCGCTCGAGGGGCAGCCGGATCTGGACCAGCATTATCGCGCCAGAATCGTCGCCGAGACGTTCCTCATGCAGCGCTACAAGATACCGGACCAGAAAACCGGGGCCAAACCGAAACCTGCGCGCCTCAACCACCTGAGCCTCGCGGTTCCCGACGCAAAGGCCGCCAAACTCGCCCAGCAAGGTCTGAAAGTCGGCACGGCGATCGGCAGCGGTCTGCGTCTGTCGCGCGACCTGGCGAACCTGCCGCCGAACATCTGTACGCCGAGCTATATCGGCAATCAAGCGCTGAAGCTCGCGAAAGAGTGGCCGCGGATCCGCGCCAGGGTTCTGCGTGAGCGCGAAATCAAGGCGCTGAAGATGGGTGCCTTTCTCGCGGTCACCCGCGGCTCGGCCGAGCCGCCCCGCCTGATCGTTTGCGAATATCGTGGCGCGAACAGCCATGTCGCGCCGATTTGTCTCGTCGGCAAGGGCATCACGTTTGATTCCGGCGGCATTTCCCTCAAAGACCCTCCCGCCATGGACGAAATGAAATTCGACATGAGCGGCGCGGCGAGCGTGCTCGGCGCGCTGCGCAGCGTCGCCGAGCTCGCGCTGCCGATCAACCTCGTCGTGATCGTCGCCTCCTGCGAAAACATGCCGAGCGGCTCGGCCGCGAAGCCGGCCGACATCGTGACGACGATGTCGGGCCAGACCGTGGAAATTCTCAATACCGATGCCGAAGGCCGCCTGATCCTTTGCGATGCGATCACCTACAGCCGGCGATTCAAGCCCGCCGCGGTCATCGACGTCGCGACCTTGACCGGCGCGTGCATCATTGCGCTCGGCAACCATTTCAGCGGCTTGATGAGCAACAATGAAACGCTCGCCGGCGAACTCGAATCAGCGGGGGTCCGCGCCGACGATCGCGCCTGGCGGCTGCCGAGCGGCGAGGAGTACGCCGAACAGCTAAAAACCAATTTCGCCGATATGGCCAACATCGGCGGCCGCGAAGGCGGCGCCTGCACGGCGGCGTCGTTTCTGTGGAAATTCGCGAAGGACTTGAACTGGGCCCATCTCGACGTCGCCGGCACGGCATGGCTCAGCGGATCGCAAAAAAGCAGCACCGGACGCCCGGTGCCCTTGCTCGTGGACTTCCTGCTGCGCCGCGCTCAGGCCACATGACGGAACGCGTCGACTTTTACGTGCTCAAGGATGCAACGCCGAAACAGGGCTGGACATTCGCATGCCGGCTGACAGAAAAGGCCTACCTGCGCAACATGCGGGTGGCGATTCTCACCGAGACGGACGCCGATTCGGTGAGCCTCGACGGTTTGTTGTGGACGTTCACTGATCGTGGCTTCGTACCGCACGAGATATATCGCGAGGCCGGGTCCGCGGCATCGGCCTCCCCGGTGTACCTCACCGCGGATCCGGACGGTGGACCGGGCGCCGATTTGCTCGTCAACTTGAGCGACCGGATGCCGAAGCAGCTGCAGCGCTTCGCCCGAATTGCGGAAATCATCGATGCCGATGCCGAGCGCAAGCGGCTCGGCCGAGAGCGCTTTAAGTGCTATCGTGAGTTACAGTTGGCGCTCGAAACACACCAACTCGATGCGGCCACCGATATTTGAATCACCCCATGAACGGCGAATCCCACGACCCCCGCGACATTCCGGTTCTCACCGACACGATCGAGCGCGAGAAGATCTTGGCTTTCTCGATCAACACCAAGGATGTGACGGCCGCGATCGTCTCCGATGCGCTCGAACTGGCCGACTCGCTGTTGCATCAGGCGGTCAAGGATATCGAGGCCACGCTATTCGAACACGTGTTCGACCGCTTGCGCGCGGAATTGCCCGAACTCATCGATCGAATTCTAGCGGAGCTCGCGCTCGAGCAGCCCGCGCACGAGGTTCCGACCGAACCCGACCGGCAACCCCAGTCTTGACTCATGGATAAAGCGTTTTCGCCCGCCGACATCGAGTCGCGCATCTACGCGCGCTGGGAAGCGGGCGGCTATTTCGCGCCTAGCGGCCAAGGGCCGGCGTATTCGATCGTCATTCCCCCGCCGAACGTGACCGGTACGCTGCACATGGGGCACGCGTTTCAGGACACGATCATGGACGCGCTGATTCGCTATCACCGCATGCGCGGCTACGACACCCTGTGGCAGCCGGGAACCGATCATGCCGGCATCGCGACGCAGATGGTCGTCGAACGGCAGCTCAATGCCGAGGGCACCAATCGCGCGCAGCTCGGCCGAGACGCGTTCATCGAGCGCGTCTGGCAATGGAAGGCGCAGTCCGGCGGTTTGATAGCGAATCAACTGCGCCGCCTGGGCGCCTCGGTCGACTGGCGTCGCGATCGATTCACGATGGATCCCCGCCTGTCGCAGGCGGTTACCGAAGTATTCGTGCGCTTGTACAAAGAAGGCTTGGTCTATCGCGGCAAGCGGCTCGTCAACTGGGATCCGGTGCTGGGAACGGCACTGTCGGATCTCGAAGTGGTCGCGGAGGAGGAACAGGGCAGCCTCTGGCATCTGCGCTACCCGCTGAGCGACGCCGGCGGCGGCTATCTGGTCGTCGCAACCACACGGCCGGAAACCTTGTTCGGCGACACGGCCGTCGCGGTACATCCGGACGACGAACGCTATCGGCATTTGATCGGACGGCGGGTGCGTTTGCCGCTGACGATGCGCGAGATTCCGATCATCGCCGACACCTACGTCGATCCGGCATTCGGCAGCGGCTGCGTCAAGATCACGCCTGCGCACGATTTCAACGACTATGAAATCGGCCTGCGGCATTCCCTGGCGATGATCAACATCATGACGCCGAAGGCAACGCTCAACGACAACGTTCCCGCCGCCTATCGCGGCCTCGAGCGCAACGTCGCGCGTGCGCGTGCGGTCGCGGATCTCGAGGCAGCCGGATTGATCGACCGCATCGAGGCGCACAAGTTGACGGTGCCGCGCGGTGATCGCAGCGGGGCCGTGCTCGAGCCGCTACTGACCGATCAATGGTTCGTCAAAATCGCGCCGCTGGCGGCTCCCGCGGTAGCGGCCGTCGAGCAAGGCCGCATTCGCTTCGTGCCGGAGAACTGGTCCTCGGTCTATTACGAATGGATGCGCAACATCAAGGACTGGTGCATCAGCCGCCAGCTCTGGTGGGGTCACCGGATACCCGCCTGGTACGACGCCGAGGGGCGCTGGTATGTCGGGCGCTCCGAGGCCGAGGCGCGCGCGGCTTACCATATCGAGGATGCCGTCCCCCTCCGCCAAGACGACGACGTACTCGACACCTGGTTCTCGTCGGCGCTGTGGCCGTTTTCGACCCAAGGATGGCCCGAACCCAACCGCGATCTGGCAACCTATTATCCGACCTCGGTGCTGGTCACGGGCTTCGATATCATTTTCTTCTGGGTCGCCCGCATGATCATGATGGGCCTCAAATTCACCGGCGACGTGCCGTTCCGCGAGGTCTACGTGCATGGATTGATACGCGACAACGACGGCCAGAAAATGTCCAAGTCCAAAGGCAATGTCATCGATCCGCTCGACATCGTCGACGGCATTTCGCTCGATGCCTTGCTCGCCAAGCGCACCAGCGGATTGATGCAGCCGCAGATGAAGCCCGCCATCGAGAAAGCGACGCGCAAACAGTTTCCGCAGGGCATCGCGGCGTTCGGCACCGATGCATTGCGCCTTGCGTTCGCCTCGCTCGCGACGCAGAGCCGGGACTTGCGTTTCGACATGGCGAGGGTCGAAAACTATCGCAATTTTTGCAATAAACTTTGGAACGCTGCCCGCTACGTGCTCATGAACATGGAAGCTGCGGATCTGAGGCCGCAGGGCGCTACGCTGAGCCTGCCCGATCGCTGGATCCGTTCTCGCTTGAGCGCCGCGCTCACGCGCATCGATGCCGGCTTCGCCGACTACCGCCTCGACGTCGTCGCCAACGCGCTGTACGAGTTTACCTGGCATGAATTCTGCGACTGGTATTTGGAGCTGTCGAAAGCCGTGTTGCAATCGGATGGGACGTCCGAGGCGGAAAAACGCGGCACGCGATTGACCCTGATCGGCACGCTCGAGGCACTGCTGCGGGCCTTGCATCCGCTTGCGCCGTTCATCAGCGAGGAAATCTGGCAGCGGGTCCGCGAGCAAACCGGCGTCGCGGTCATCGCCGGCGCCGTAGGCGATACCGTCATGCTGGCGCCGTTCCCGGACGCGGCAGAAATCCCGCGCGATCCGGCCGCCGATCGGGAGATGGCCTGGGTCATGGGCTTCATCCTCGGCATTCGCCAAATCCGGGGCGAAATGGATATCGCACCGAGTCGAAAGATCGATGTCGTGCTGCAGAACGCCGCGGCTGGCGACTTGGTCTACCTGCATGCAAACCTCGGATTTTTGACGCGCCTTGCGGGAGTCACTGAACCCCAAGTCTTGAGTGCGGGACAAGGCGCGCCGATCTCGGCCGTGGCGCTGCTGGGAACTCTGGAAATACTGGTGCCGATGCAGGGCCTGATCGATCCGGCAGCCGAGCTCGACCGGCTCGACAAGCGCCGGCGCAAAGCGGATACCGACGCCAATAAATTGGGCGCGAAACTGGCGAACGGCGAATTCGCCAAGAACGCACCCGCCGAGGTCGTGGCCAAGGACGAGCAGCGGCTTTTGGACCTGCGCATGGAGATCCGGCAGTTGGATGCCCAGATCGCGCGGGTACGCAAGCTGCTCGGAGGGTGACGCAAGTCCTTGCCGCCAATGCGACACAATGATGCCATCGGCTGCCATGACGCCATTCCTTGCCAATAGCGGTACGCGTGAACTGCGCGAGACCGAAACGAGCCTCGAGGCCATCCTCGTCCAGCTCGGCCGGGTCATCCTCGGCAAGGAGACACAGATCCGTTTGTGTCTCGCCTGTCTGCTGGCTCGCGGCCATTTGCTGATCGAGGACATCCCGGGGGTCGGCAAGACGACCCTCGCGCATGCACTCGCCAAGACTTTGGGGCTGTCCTTCCAGCGCATCCAATTCACGAGCGACCTGCTGCCCGCGGACGTGCTCGGCGTATCGATCTACGACCGCGAATCGGGTAGCTTTCGCTTCCAACAAGGTCCGATCTTTGCGCAACTGGTGCTGGCCGACGAGATCAACCGCGCGTCCCCCAAAGCCCAAAGCGCGCTGCTGGAGGCGATGGAGGAGCACCAGGTGACGCTCGACGGACGCTGCATGCCGCTGCCCGAGCCGTTCTTCGTCATCGCGACGCAAAATCCGCAGGACCAGGTGGGCACGTTCCCACTGCCCGAATCGCAGTTGGATCGATTCTTGATGCGCGTGCATCTCGGCTATCCGGCGGCGGCGGCGGAGCGAGAATTGCTGCGCGGCGTCGATCGGCGCGACCTGGTGGCGGCACTTCCGACGGCCGTCGACGGCGCGCGCTTCCATGCGCTGCAGCAGCGCGTACTCGGCATCCACGTCGCGCCGCCGCTGCTCGACTATGTTCAGGCGCTCGTCGCGTTTACGCGCAACCAGCTGGGACTGGGCCACGGCCTGTCGCCGCGCGCGGCGATCGGCCTGTTGCGGGCCGCGCGCGCATGGGCTTTGATCGCCGGCAGATCCATGGTTATGCCGGAACACGTGCAAGCCGTGCTGGCGGCCGTCGTCGAACACCGAATCCGACAACGCGACGGCGGCGCGAATGCGGTGGCTCGTCTGCTCGAGGCCGTGCCCATCCCTTGAGCGGCCTGCGTCACGCGGCTGCGCGAACGCTGCGTGCATGGGCCGCACGCAGGTTCGGCATCGACGCCCTGCCGCACACGATCAGTCGCAGGCGCATTTATATTTTGCCTTCGGCCTATGGAATTGCGCTGGCAGGCATCATCATCGCAATGCTGCTCGCCGCATTGAACTACGGCAGCAACCTGGGCTTGGCGTTCGCATTTCTCATGGCGAGCATCGCGCTCGTCGGTATGCACCATTGTCACCGCAATCTGCTCGGGCTGAAGGTCGACGCGCAGCGCGAGGTGGACGGTTTCGCGGGTGATCTGGCGGCAATGCAATTCGTGTTGCGCAACGAGTCGGGCCTGGATCGATGGGACGTCGAAATTCGCTGCCCCGGTACCGTGACGGGCGCCGGCAAGGTAGCGACGAGCGCCGCCGTCGCGGCCAGGGCCCAGCAGCAGCTGAAGCTCGCGATCCCGACGCCGCGGCGCGGAATCACCCGCGTGACCCAGTTCGAGTTATGTACGCGATACCCGTTCGGCTGGGTTCGCGCGTGGAGTTACGTTCATGCGCCATTGACGATTTACGTCGCTCCGCATCCCCACGGCGAGCGACCTCTGTCTGCGGCCGGCGCCGCGCATGGCGCCGCGGCCATTGCGGATATACCGGGCGACGAGGACTTCGCCGGATTGCGGACCTACGCGCCCGGAATTCCTCTCAAGCACATGGCGTGGAAAGTCCTGGCGCGAGGCCGCGAAGCGGCCGTGCGTAATTACAGCAGCATCGTGGCCCAGCCGGAATGGCTCGACTGGTTCGCGCTCGAGGATCTGGAGCCGGAAGCGCGTCTATCACAGCTATGCCGCTGGGTGCTCGACGTCGACGCCGCGGGACGGCCTTACGGCATGCGTTTGCCGGGCCTGCAACTCGAAATCGGCCGCGGCGCCGCTCACCGCTCGGCTTGCTTGCGCGCCCTTGCAAGTTTCACGGTCGAGGCGGACGCATGAGCGCCGGGCGCATCGCGTACGAGCGTCTGCTGTGGATTTCGGGGTGCCTCGTACTCGCGCTCGTTCCGCATATCCGCCTCATCCCGATATGGGTGCTCGGCATCTGCGTCGCGGCAGGCGCGATACGCCTGGCGCTAGGGGCTCGCGGACACGACGCGCCGCCGCGCATCCTGCGCATGCTCATCGCCTGCCTCGCGATTGCCCTGTTGTTCGTGCGGTTTCACACGTTCAACGGCATATCGGCCGGCACCTCGCTGCTCGCGCTGATGGCCGGATTGAAGCTGCTGGAAACACGCACCACGCGCGATGTTTGCGTACTCATCTTGATCGTCTATTTCCTGAGTCTATCCGCGCTGTTGGCGGGCGAGTCATTTTGGTTGCTGGGCTATCTGGTCGGCGTTTGCTGGCTGACGACCGCCACGCTGCTGCGCCTGACCGTCTCGGAGCCGGGTCCCAATTGGCGCGCGTGTCTGCGCTACTCGGGACGCGTTTTGCTGCATGCCATACCCCTCGCCGTGGTGCTCTGGTTATTCTTTCCGCGTTTCGCCGAGCCCTTTTGGCGCGTCGGGGATGCGGCCGCGAGCGCCAACTCGGGCCTCGGGGACTCGATGAGCCCGGGCGACATCACGAATCTCGCCTTGTCCGACGACGTCGCGTTTCGTGTGCGCTTCGACGGTGCCTACCCGCGTCCGCAGGAACGCTATTGGCGTGGCCCGGTGCTCTACAATTTTGACGGACGTACCTGGCGCCGCACCGACGCGAATTTCGCCGCGGCGCCGGCATTCATCGCGGAGGGACCCGCTTACCGATACACGGTGAGCCTGGAGCCTTACCCACACCCCTGGATCTTCACGCTCGACTGGCCGACCGGGGCCGACTTGCCGAATGCGCGCATGACCGGCGATCTCGTGTTGCTGCAGTCGGGACCGGTCTCGCGGCCGATGGACGTCGCGGCGACCTCGCATACGCTAGGGCGCTTCGCGCAAGACTTGAGCCCCGCGCTGCGTTTGCGCGACCTGCGGCTTCCGCCTCACAGCAACCCGCGCACCGTCGAATTCGCGCTGCAGTTGCACCGCGAGCATCCGCAAGATGACGAATTTGTTCGCAGCGTGCTCGAAATGCTGCATACGCAAGAGTATTACTACACCTTGGAGCCCCCGCCGCTCGGTGCCAATTCGGTCGACGAATTCCTATTCGAGACCAAACGCGGCTTTTGCGGTCACTACGCGTCCGCGTTCGCCGTACTGATGCGTGCCGCGGGCATCCCCGCCCGCGTCGTGACCGGCTATGTCGGTGGCGCTTACAATCAATATGCGCACGATTGGATCGTGCGCCAAAGCGACGCGCATGCCTGGGATGAGGTGTGGATCGCCCCGCGCGGCTGGACACGCGTCGATCCAACTGCCGCCATAGACCCCATGCGCGTCGACCGTAGTTTGCGCGACGCGCAGAGCGCGATCGCGGCGGCGGACATCGATCTCGGCGGAAATCTGCCGTGGCTGACCGATGTTCGCATGCGCCTGGACGCGGTGCGCCAGTTGTGGCGCGAAAACATCCTGCGCTACAATCCTGCATCGCAGCAATCGCTGCTCGCGCACCTGATGATTCCGGAGCCCGATGCACAGAAGCTCGTCTGGGTTCTTGCGGCAGGACTCTCACTGGCATTGGGGTGGCTCACGTGGCAGGTGCGACGCGAGCTGCGGCCTCGCCTAAACGACGCGCTGGCGCGCGCCTATGCGCGGCTCTGCGCGAAACTCGCGGCGCGCGGACTACCGCGCGCCGCGCACGAGGGCGCCGAAGCGTATGCAGCGAGGATCGCCGCGATACGGCCCGATCTCGCCGCGGCCGTCGTGCCGCTGTGCCGGCTCTACAACGAACTGCGCTACGGTAGAAGCCAAAGCCGTGCCGCAGTCGGACAATTCGCGCTCGCCGTGCGCGCGTTCAAGCCGCGAGATTCTCGCGCGTCTTGAGAAATTCGATCTCCGGCCAGCGCTCCTCGGTCAGACCGAGGTTGATGCGCGTCGGTGCCAGGTAGACGAGCTCGCCGGCATGATCGACGGCGAGATTGTCATAGGCCTTGTCGCGAAACTCCGCGAGCCGCTTATCGTCTTTGAGCCGAATCCAGCGCGCGATCGCGACATTGATGGGCTCGAATACACATTGCACGTTGTATTCGTCCGCGAGGCGAAACGCGACGACCTCGAATTGCAGCTGCCCGATCGCGCCCAGGATCAAATCGTTGTTGCGCAGCGGCTTGAACAGCTGCGTGGCGCCCTCTTCGCACAATTGGGAGAGGCCTTTTTGCAAGGCCTTCATGCGCAGCGGATCCTTCAGAACCGCGCGGCGGAACAGCTCCGGCGCGAAATTCGGTACCCCGGTGAAGTTCAGCTCCTCGCCTTCCGTAAAGGTATCGCCGATGTTGATCGTACCGTGATTGTGCAAACCGATGATGTCGCCCGCGTAGGCCTCGTCGGCCTGGCTGCGATCGGCCGCCAAGAACGTCAGCGCATCCGCGATGCGCACATCCTTGTCGAGCCGCACATGATGCAGGCGCATGCCCTTCACATAGCGGCCCGAGCACAAGCGCATGAAGGCAATACGATCGCGGTGTCCGGGATCCATGTTGGCCTGGATCTTGAAGACGAAGCCGGTGAGCTTGTCTTCCTCTGCATGGACCTGTCGCTGCAGAGCCGGCCGCGGCATCGGTCCGGGCGAATGCCGCACGAAGGCCGTCAGCAATTCGCGCACCCCGAAATTATTGACTGCGGACCCGAAGAATACCGGCGTCTGCTTCGCGGCGCGGTAGCGATCCAGATCGAAATTCGGGCTCGCTCCCCGCACGAGATCCACTTCATCGACGAAGGCCGCGTAGCGGTCCCCCAGGAATTCCCGGGCCGCGTCGCTCGCGAGTCCGTCGATCGTCTCGTGGCTGCCCACCCTGCCCTTTTCGACCGGTACGTAAATGTAAATCTTGTCTTCGAGCAGATGATAGACGCCGAGCAGATCGCGGCCCATGCCGATCGGCCAGGTCAGCGGCGCGCATTGGATCTTCAGCACGCTCTCGATCTCGTCGAGCAGCTCGATCGGCGCCCGGCCGTCGCGATCCAATTTGTTGACGAACGTCATGATCGGTGTGTCGCGTAGCCGGCAGACGTCCATGAGCTTGATCGTGCGCTCCTCGACGCCCTTGGCGCAGTCGATGACCATCAGCGCGGAATCGACCGCCGTCAGCGTGCGGTAAGTGTCTTCGGAGAAATCCTCGTGGCCCGGCGTATCGAGCAAATTCACGACGTAGTCCTCGTAGGGAAACTGCATGACCGACGAGGTCACCGAGATGCCGCGCTGCTGCTCGAGGCGCATCCAATCGGAAGTCGCATGCCGGGTCGCCTTGCGGCCCTTCACGGTGCCGGCCATCTGAATCGCACCACCGAACAGCAACAATTTCTCGGTCAGTGTCGTCTTGCCGGCGTCCGGGTGCGAGATGATCGCAAACGTACGTCTGCGTGAAATCTCACGCGTCAAATCGGACATGGCGGCGTTCAATGTGAATCTGCGGTCAGTAAACGGCGCAGCACACAGGCGTCTTCACGGCCCCCGATGGCCTGGTAATAGCCGCGACGCACGCCGACCTGCTCAAACCCGAGCGACAGGTACAGGCGATTGGCGACGGTATTCGAGGGCCGCACTTCCAGGAACGCCTCGTACATGCCGGCGGCGCGCGCTCGGTCCAGCAGATATAGCATCAGTTTGCGCGCGAAGCCGCGACAGCGGTACTCCTCGCGGATACAGACGTTCAAGATGTGCGCCTCTCCCGCGCCCACGGACATGATCCCGTAACCGGCCATGATGCCGCCGCAGTCGATCGCGCGGCAGATGTATCCGACGCGCAGGCAGTCGCGGAATATTCCCTCGCTCCATGGAAACTGGTATCCGGCGCGCTCGATTGCGACGACCAGAGGCACATCGAGATCGTTCATCGGCCGGATTTCGACCGCGGCCGGCAGCGCTTCCTGTTTGACGCTAGACACTCGCGAGGACCCCGCGTGCGAATTTCAGATCGTCCCAGGCCTTGCGCTTTTCGGTTGGGCTGCGCAACAAATAGGCGGGATGATACGTCACCACGAGCGGCACACGAGCCACGCCGAAATGGTGGATGTGTTGTCGCAAGCTACCGAGCGTAGCCTCGGTGCGCAGCAGATTGTGCGCGGCGATACGGCCCACGACCAAGATGATCTTGGGCCGCAGCAGCGCGATTTGCCGCTCGAGATACGGCAGGCATTCCTTGACTTCGGCCGGCGCGGGGTCACGATTGCCCGGCGGCCGGCATTTGAGCACGTTGGCGATGTAGACTTGCTCGCGCGCCAGGCCGATCGCACGCAGCATCGCATTGAGCAGCTGTCCGGCGCGGCCGACGAACGGTTCGCCTTGCCGGTCCTCGTCCGCACCCGGAGCTTCGCCGACGATGAGCCAGTCGGCATGCCTATTGCCGACGCCGAATACCGTTTGCGTGCGCGTCTCGCTGAGCGCGCAGCGCCGGCAGGCGGCGACGCGTTCGCGCAGCTGCGGCCAATCCAAACCGGCGTCATCGGTCGCGGATTGCGCTCCGAGCGGCGTATCGGCCACATCGCCGGCGCGCCGCAAAACCCAAGGCTGCAGATCCAAGGCCCGCAGATATTCACGGCGCTGCGCACTGTTCATGGGGCCGTCGCCGCTCCCCGCGCCCGCCGAAACAATTTGCGATAAGCCCACACCGAGGGCGCCGAGAGCGCATAGCAGCTGAAAATCAGCAGCAGCACGCTGGGCGGGTGCAAAGCGATCGCCACGAAAATGAGCGGCACGAGCAGAATTTGCGTGAAGCGCACGCGCGCGCCGCCCTTGATCTGCTTGAAGCTGTTGAACGCAAAGCGACTGATCATCAGTCCGCCGGCGCAAGCGGTGACCAAAAACGCCAGAATCAGACCAGGCAAGCCGATATTGAGCTGCCCGCTCGCGAGCCAGACGAAGGCCGCGACGATGGCGGCCGCCGATGGACTGGGCAGGCCCTCAAAATAGTTCTTGTCCTGGGTCGCGATGCGGGAATTGAACCGGGCCAAACGCAGGCCGGCCGCCGCCGCGTAGAAAAAGCACACCAACCAGCCGATGCGGCGCCACAGGGGTCCGTACTCGGCGATGCGCGCGACGCCCCATTGGTAGGTCACGATCGCGGGCGCTACCCCGAAGGAAACCATGTCCGAGAGGCTGTCGTATTCTTTGCCGAATGCGCTTTCGGTATGCGTCCAACGGGCGACCCGGCCATCCAGGGCGTCGAAAATCATCGCGACAAACACCGCGATTCCGGCGTAGTCGAACTTCCAGTCGATGGCGGCCACGATCGCGTAAAACCCCGAAAACAACGCCGAGGTCGTCAGCAAATTCGGTAGCCAATAGACTCCGCGGCGCCGCGGTTGTTGGTCGTCTTCTGCTTCGCTCATGACGCTCCATAATACCAGGGGGGCTCATGTAATATAGATGGCTATGCGCTTATCTCAATATCCGATCGCCACACTCAAGGAAGTTCCCTCGGACGCCGATGTCGTCAGCCACCAGCTGATGCTGCGGACCGGGATGATTCGCCGCCTGGCCGCCGGGCTTTATACCTGGCTGCCGCTCGGCCTGCGTACGCTGCGCAAGGTCGAGCAAATCGTCCGCGAGGAAATGAACCGCGCCGGTGCGTTCGAATTATGCATGCCGACGGTCCAACCTGCCGAGCTTTGGCAGGAATCGGGCCGATGGAACGAATTTGGTCCCGAATTGCTGCGTTTCAAGGACCGCCACGATCGCGATTACGCCTACGGACCTACGCACGAAGAGGTCATCACCGACATCGCACGGCGCGAACTGCGCAGCTACAAACAGCTGCCCGTGAATTTCTACCAGATTCAGACCAAATTCAGGGACGAAATCCGGCCGCGCTTCGGCGTCATGCGCGCACGCGAGTTCCTCATGAAGGACGCATACTCGTTTCACGTCGACGAGGCGAGTTTGGATGAAGGCTATCGGCTCATGTACGACGCCTATTCGCGCATCTTCACGCGCCTGGGACTGAAATTCCGCGCAGTGCAAGCCGACAGCGGCAGCATCGGCGGCAGCGCATCGCAGGAGTTCCACGTGCTGGCGGACTCCGGCGAAGACGCGATCGTGTTCTCCGACGGCGATGACTACGCCGCCAACCTCGAGATGGCCGTCGCCGTGGCCCCGCAGGCGCCTCGCGCGGCCGCGAGCGCGGCATTGAAAAAAGTGGCTACGCCGCACGCACGTACGGTCGACGAACTCAGCCGGTTCTTGGGTGTGGAGCCGAGCCGTTGCGCGAAGACTTTGCTCGTCGACGGCAGGAACGGCGAAATCGTCGCGCTGATTGTGCGCGGCGATCATGAACTGAACGCGCTCAAGGCGCAAAAGCTGCCGGGAGTCGCGAGTCCTTTGCGCATGGCGAGCGCCGAGCGAATTCGCTCGACCACGGCCGTCGAGCCCGGCTTCATCGGCCCGATCGGCTTTCCGGGACCCATCTACGTCGATCATGCGGCCGCCCAGATGTCGGACTTCGTGTGCGGCGCCAACGAGCCGGATCAGCATTACACGGGCGTGAACTGGGGACGCGATCTGCCGTCGCCGCAAGCTTCGGATATTCGCAACGCCCGCGCCGGAGATCCCAGCCCGAACGGCGTGGGTGTGCTGCAGATTGCGCGCGGCATCGAGGTCGGCCACATCTTTCAGCTCGGACGCAAGTACAGCGATTCGATGCAAGCGAGCGTGCTCGACGAAGAAGGCAAGAGCGTGACGATGTTCATGGGTTGTTACGGAATCGGCGTCACGCGAGTCGTCGCGGCTGCGATCGAGCAGAATCACGATGCCAACGGGATCATCTGGCCCGAGGCCATTGCGCCGTTTCGAGTCGTGCTCGTGCCGATCAATTATCAGAAATCGGCGCTGGTTCGGGACACGGCGGATCGGCTCTATCGGGAATTCCAGGTTGCGGGCGTCGACGTTTTGCTCGACGACCGCGACGCCCGCCCGGGCGTCAAGTTCGCCGACTCGGAGCTCATGGGCATCCCGCACCGCTTCGTCATCGGTGAGCGCGGTCTCGCCGCCGGCAACCTCGAGTATCGTCATCGTCTCGACTCGAATTCGACGGAAGTTGCCGTAGCCGGCGCCCTCGATCACGTCCAGAAGCGCTCGGCAGCGTAGGGAAAGGCGGCGATGCGAGGGCGACGCAGCGCTGGTATCGCAATGGCCTGGAGCCTCGCGCTGATCTCGAGCGCAGTCTGGAGCGCGCCACACACCGACGAACAGCACGAGCCGGAAATCAAGGAGCTGTTGCGCAAGATACTCGCGAGCGCCGATTGTTTCGGCGATCGCTACGAAGCGGAGGTCTGGCATAAGGCCATGGAGCCGCGGCTGCGAACGTTCGTATCACGCTACGAGGACCGGGTCGACATACTCGACCACGTGTATTGCGAGGCGAAGCGCGATCCCGACCTGCAGATGCCGCCTGATTTGATCCTGGCGCTCATCGAAGTCGAAAGCCGCTTCGACCCTTGGGCGGTATCGCGATCGGGTGCCGTCGGCCTCATGCAGGTAATGCCGTTTTGGCCGACCCAATTGGGCATGCAAAATCAATTGGTGCGCACCGCGCCGAACATCCGCATGGGCTGCGAAATCTTGCGCTATTACCTGCGCGCCGAGCACAACAATTGGGCTCGCGCGCTGGCGCGCTACAACGGCAGCGCCGGGCGAAGTACCTACCCCGCGCTGATCCTGTCGCGCTGGCAGCACGCATGGCGCTTCTGATCTCGACTAGTGGGTCGTCTCGGCCGTACCGTTCGCACGCTCGGAATTCTGAAGCGCAACCGACGCACGGTGCTTTGCTTCCAGCGCGGCGATGCGGGCTCGCGTATATTCCTGCGCCTGCAAGTGCGTTTCGGCGCGTGCAATCGCCGCCTGAGCCGCGTCGAGATCGGCCGGAGCGCGTTCGGAGGCACCGGCAACCCGGGCAGCCGCGATGGCTTGGCGCGCGTCGCTCATCTCTTGAACGGGGGCCCCACCGCAGGCGGCGAGACCGGCGAGACAGGCAAACATGGCGATGAGGCGCAGCATGGCGGACGAGGACACTAGCAATAGCGGCTAGAGCCGTCAAACACGGTGCCGATCTCGATTCCGGCGGCGGCCTCGATAATCCGTTGCGCCAGCGCCGCATGCGAGATCAACCGGTCATAAGAACCCGAGAGACATAACGATGAGCGAAATACTTGTTCTGTATTATTCTCGCCATGGCAGTACCGCGGCGCTGGCGCGGCAAATTTGCCGGGGCGTCGAAAGCGTCGGCGGCGTGCGCGCGCGATTGCGCACCGTACCGCCGGTCGCGGCCACGACCGAGCGCCTGGAGCCGGGAGTGCCGGAGCAAGGTCCGCCCTACGCAACCCACGAGGATCTCGAGCAGTGCGCCGGCTTGATACTCGGCAGTCCGACGCGCTTCGGCAACATGGCGGCGCCGCTCAAATTCTTCTTGGACGGCACGGGCGCGCTATGGCTCGCGGGCAGCTTGACCGGCAAGCCGGCCGCGGTATTCACATCGACTCAAACGCTTCACGGCGGCCAAGAGTCGACCTTGCTCAGCATGATGCTGCCGCTTTTGCATCACGGCATGCTGCTCGTCGGAATCCCATTCAGCGAGCGCGGCCTCGCGGCTGCGCAGGGGGGCGGCTCGCCCTATGGCGCGAGCCATGTTGCGTCGGCGAGCGGACCGGGGGAGCTGTCCGAGAGCGAGCGGGAACTCGCGCAGGCGCTCGGCAGGCGCGTCGCCGACCTCGTGCAGCGGCTCGGCAAGAGCGCCTGAGCGCGCGCAAATGACGAGCGAAGCGGCCAAGGCACGTCGCTGGACGATTTTGCTGTGGGCCGCTGTCGCTTCCAGCATGCTCGCCTGGATCGCGGCCGGATATCCGTGGCCGCTCTGCGTGATTGCGGTGTTGCCTTTGCTGGCGCCGTTGCGCGGACTGATCCGCGGCAGCCGCTATACGTATGCATGGGCGACGCTGTTCGCAGTGCCATATCTGATGTTTGCCTTGACCGAACTGCTCGTCAACCGGCAAGCGCGCTGGGTCGCCGCGACGAGCCTGCTGCTGGTGTTCGCGTGGTTCTGCGCTATGGCGGCGTTTTTGCGGATTTCTCGAGCGCAGCGCGAATAAAGGGGATGGTCAGGCGGCGCTGCGCGGCCAGCGAGGCCTCATCGAGGGCGTCGAGCAATCCGAGCAGCGAGGGCAAATCGCGGGGAAACCGATTGAGCAGGAATTCGGCGGTCTCACGCGGCAGCTGCAGACCCCGCTGCGCAGCGCGCAAGCACAGTGCCTCGATGCGGCCCGCCTCGTCGAGGTCGCGCAGCTGATAGACGACGCATGCGCCGGCGCGCGATTTCCAGTCATCCAGGCACCACGCGAGCGTGCGAGGCGCCGCACTCGCCGCGAAGATCAGCCGCGTATGCAATTCGGCCGCCTCGTTGTAGAGACGAAACAGCGCATGCTCCCAGTCGAGATTGCCCGCTACCGCGTCGACGTCGTCGACGCACAGTACCGGACAGTTTTCGAAGCCGGACAGCGCGCCCGGCGGCAGTCCGAGCTCCCGGCTCAGCGGAAAATAGGCGGCCGCGTCGCCCGCCGCGGCACAAACAGCCTGCAATAGGTGGGTCTTGCCGCTGCCGCGAGCGCCCCAGATCCAAACGGGATTCCCGCTCGCGGCACGCAATGCGGCGATGATTTCCGAATTGGCGCCCGGAGCAAAGCTCTCGAACACCGCATCGGCTCGCAATTGCACGCCGAGCGCGAGCTGCTTCACGGCGAACTCCGCGGAAGGCCGGGCGCGGGCCGCCGCGTCCGGGCGATCGAAATCGCGCGCCGTGCAAACGTGATCACGTAGTCGAGACCGCTGATGACCACCGTCAGCAGCACCAACGCCCCCAGAACCGTGATGAGCCATGCAGGCGGCACGGAAAACTTCTGCCGCGCCACGACGCACGCGATGAATGAGAGCTGACAGAGCGTATTGACCTTGCTGACCGCGGACGGCTCCATCCGAATGTTACCGATCCACCGGCGGTATGCCAGAGCGCCCATGACGATCACGAAATCGCGTCCGACTGCCGCCGCCATCAGCCAGATCGGCACGCCGCCGAGCGACGCCAGCGTCACGAAAACGGTCGCGAGCAGCAATTTATCGGCGACCGGATCGAGCAGTGCGCCAAGTTCGGTCTGCCATCCGAATTGCTTGGCGAGAAATCCATCCGCCGCGTCCGACACGGCGGCGACGCCGATCAGCAGCAGCGTCGTGAGCAGCTGCTCATGCACCAGCGCGATCGTGATCGGCACGATCAACAGGATTCTGACCACAGTGATCAGATTCGGAATTTGGCGCAGCGACAAGGACACGAAAGGCAGGCGCCGGACTACCGGCGCAATTGAAAGCGCTGCAATCCGTTGTCGCTCGCCGCCAGCGGCAGCAACAGACCGTTCAAGGCGATCGCCCGGTGCAGCGGCTCTGTGCCGCCGCGTGTCGTCAAACGGAATCTGCAAGCGTCGCCGTCCAATGCCTCGATGCTGACGTGCGTGACGAAGCTCAAGGATTCGAGAAAGCTCTGTACGTTCGCGTAATCCTTGACGTCGCCTATGCCTACGACCTCGATATCGACCGGCGCGAGGTTGCCGTTCGCGGCAAACAGTTCCGCGTAGGTATCGGCAGCCCGGTCCACTCCCTCGAGAGTGCCCGTGAAGTCGCTGTTACGATCCGCGAAGATGTGGGTCCATCGCACGGTGGCCATCCCGGTCGCGTTACTGGCGTGGCCGATCAAGACGCCGTCGCCGCCGAGCCGGTGCGCGATCTCGGCGAGCGCCGTCGCCGGCATCGTATTGACGGCCGCAAAATCGAGATGGTTGATTTGCAGATCGGCCGCCGTCGGCCACAGCAACTGTATGCCGCGCACGGCCGCCTGCGCGAGGAGCTGGGATTTCAAGTCCGACGTGTCGTCGCGGGTCAGCACAATGCCTGCCACGGGCGTCGTTTGCACGGCCAGCCAAACAAAGGTCGAGGGACGTTCGCGACCCCACAATGGTTGTCCGTTTTGCGTGAGCCACCTCTCGATCGCGGCTCCGTCGAAAGCGACCCACAGTTGGTTATCAGGCGCCGGGTGGAATTGCTGGACGAAGCGGCGCGCATCGTTGACGAGCGGATTCAGCGCAGGGTTCGCGTCGGCGCTGCGCAGTCCCGTGACCCGCACCAGGACGGTTTTCAGCGCCGCTTGAAACGCCGCGGTGTAGCCGGCATCGGAGCGGTCCAAGAGCGTGCCCGTTGCCTGAAACAGATCCGAGCGCGCCGCGGCGTGGGCCGCATCGGCCCACGGAAGCAAGGCGCCCACGAAGCACAGAAACGCCAAAATACGCAAGCGTGAGCCCAAAAAAACCCCGAAGTACTGTGTCATGGTGTGATCGCGCGGCAGCCTAGGTCCCCTCGTGTAAAATACCACAGCTTGCCGCCCGCCCGCGCCGGCGCACCCGCTGCATGAAGGAACCTCATGACTGATAGAGCGTCCGTGACCTATCGTGACGCCGGCGTCGATATCGACGCCGGAGACGAACTCGTCGAGCGCATCAAACCCCATGTGCGGCGCTCGATGCGCAGCGAGGTGCTGTGCGGCATCGGCGGCTTTGGCGCTCTCGTCGAGGTCCCGCTCAACCGGTATCGCAAACCCGTGTTGGTTTCCGGCACCGACGGCGTCGGCACCAAGTTGCGTCTCGCGATCGATACCGGCATACACGACACGGTCGGCGTGGATCTGGTCGCAATGTGCGTCAACGACGTCCTCGTCCAGGGCGCGGAGCCGCTGTTTTTCCTGGACTACTTCGCGACCGGCAAACTCGACGTCGCAGTGGCCGAGCGCGTGATTCGCGGAATCGTGGAAGGCTGCGTTGAGGCCGGCTGTGCGCTGGTCGGCGGGGAAACCGCCGAGATGCCCGGCATGTACCACGGTGAGGATTACGACCTCGCCGGTTTCTGCGTCGGCATCGTCGAGAAGGACGCGATCATCGACGGGTCGCTGACACGCGACGGCGACGCCGTCATCGGACTCTCGTCCTCGGGCCCGCACTCCAACGGCTTTTCGCTGATCCGCAGGGTATTGCAGCTCGCCGCACCGGATCTGCAGACGCGCCTCGAGGGCGTTTCCCTGATCGATCGATTGATGGCGCCGACGCGCATTTACGTCAAGCCGCTGCTGCAATTGATCCGCGAGGTGCCGGTGCACGGACTTGCGCACATCACGGGCGGCGGCCTCGTCGACAACATTCCGCGCGTGCTGCCGGATGGACTCGAGGTCGTTCTCGAGCGCAAGAGCTGGCCGCGGCAACCGATATTCGACTGGCTGCAGGAGAACGGCAACATCAGCGACAGCGAGATGCTGCGTGTGTTCAATTGCGGCATCGGCATGACGATCCAAGTCGCGGCGCAGGATGCAGTGGCTGCGCTCACGTCGCTGCGCGCGGCGGGCCAAGAGGCCACGGTCATCGGGGAGGTGCGCAGCGGCACGCGCGGTGTCGTGGTCGCGTGAGCACCCTGTTGTTACGCCGGCCGGTCGTCGTGCTGATTTCCGGGCGCGGCAGCAACATGCGGACCTTGATCGAGCAAGGCTCGGGCCCGCACAGCCCCTATACGGTAAGCAAGGTATTCGCCGACAAACCCGACGCTGGCGGGCTCGCGCTCGCCCGGGAACTGCGCACCGCGACCGAAGTGCTGCGTCCCGGGGCCTACGAGGACCGGCTCGCGTTCGACTCGGCGTTGGCCGACGCGGTCGAGCGGTGCTCCCCGGCGCTCGTGGTTCTCGCAGGCTTCATGCGGATCCTGTCGGCACCTTTCGTGCGGCGATTCGAAGGGCGCATCATGAACATCCATCCGTCGCTGCTGCCGAAATATGCGGGCTTGCATACCCACGCACGCGCGCTCGCGGCGCAGGAACACGAGCATGGCGCGACCGTGCATTTTGTCACCGAAGAATTGGACCGAGGTCCGCTGATCCTGCAGGCAAGCATCCAGATTGTGGACGGCGACGATGCCGCGAGTCTCGCGGCGCGAGTCCAGGCGCTGGAACACGTGATCTATCCGCTCGCCGTCGGCTGGTTCTGCGAAGGCCGCCTGCAGTACCGCGACGGTCGGGCGTGGCTCGACGGCGAACCGCTGCAGGGGCCCGTGCAACTCAGCGACATTCCGAGGTCCCAATGGCCACATTATGTTTAAACATGGCGCGACGGCGACCCTCGCCGCCGCGATCGCCGTAGCGGCGACGGCGATGCGGACGGCTCCGGCCGCGCCAGCCGCGCCGGCGGCCCCAGCAGCCCCGGCGGCCCCAACAGCCCCGGCGGCCCGGGGGGCCACGGGGGCCGGCACGGGTGCCGCGGCGCCCGCCGCCGTTGCCCCGCCCGCGGCGCCGGGTGCGGGTGACGCCGAGGCCGGCTTGGCGCCGTTTTCCGCGCACTACGACGCTTACTGGAAGAGCATCGCCGTCGGCACCAGCGATTTGCAATTGCGGCGCGCCACCGAACCGGATCGCTACGTGTACACCTGGACCATTACTGCGCACGGCATCTTTCGGCTCGTCTACCGCGACCCGGTGACCCAAAAGAGTTGGCTCAAAATTCAGGATGGCCACATACGCCCGCTCAAGTACCACGGCGACGACGGCTCGGCCGCAATCGACCTGGATTTCGATTGGGACACCGGCCATGCGCGCGGAAAATCAGAAGGCAAGCCGGTCGATCTGCCGCTCAACGGCGGCACTCAGGACGTGATGTCGATACAGCTGGAAATCATGCTGGATCTGAAGCGGGGCAATTTGCCCTCGCTGTTCAAGATCATCGACAAAGACGAAGTCAAGGATTTTAATTATACGAACGAGGGGACAGCGAGAATCCACACGACACTCGGTGAGCTCGACACGATCGTCGTGGCGAGTCAGCGCACCGGCAACAGCCGCATCTTGCGGATGTGGTTCGCGCCCAGCCTCGGCTATGTACCCGTAAAAGCGGAGCGGACGCGCGACGGGAGGCTGGAGTTCGCGATGCGCATCAAATCGTTGCAGCGTTGAGCGCGTTGAGCGCGAGCCCGCTGCAATGCGCCGGTCGGCCCCGCCGGCGATTCAGGCCTTCGGCAGCGTGACGCCGCGCTGCCCCTGGTACTTGCCGCCGCGATCCCGGTACGAGGTTTCGCATACTTCGTCCGACTCGAAAAACAACATCTGCGCGACGCCCTCGTTGGCATAAATCTTCGCCGGCAGCGGCGTCGTGTTGGAAAACTCCAGCGTTACGTGCCCCTCCCACTCCGGTTCCAGCGGCGTGACGTTGACGATGATGCCGCACCGGGCATAGGTCGATTTGCCCAAGCAGACCGTCAAGACACTGCGCGGAATGCGGAAAAACTCGACGGTGCTCGCGAGCGCGAACGAGTTGGGCGGAATGATGCAGACGGGACCTTTGAAATCGACGAACGATTTCTCGTCGAAGCTCTTCGGATCGACAATCGTCGAATTGATGTTCGTGAAGATCTTGAACTCGTCGGCGCAGCGCACGTCGTAGCCGTAGCTCGAGGTGCCGTAGGAAACGATCTTTTGACCGCCGGCCACGCGGACCTGTTCGGGAGAAAACGGATCGATCATGCCGGTCGCGGTCGCCATGCGCCGAATCCACCGGTCGCTCTTGATGCTCATCAGGTCGCTTCGACCGTGATCTTCGGAAACAAGCGGCTGTAATCCTTATTGAGCGTCGATAGCCGCGCCGCCGTGCGGCGCGCCATCGCGAGGTAGGCGTTTGCGCGCGCACTGCCGGGTTCGGCGACGACGGTCGGCGTGCCGCCGTCGGCATCCTCGCGAATACGGATGTCCAGCGGCAGTTCGCCCAACAGATGCACCCCGTATTGCTGCGCCATGCGTGCACCGCCGCCGCTGCCGAATATGTGCTCCGCGTGGCCGCACCGGCTGCAGACGTGCACGCTCATGTTCTCGACGATGCCAAGGACGCGAACTTCCACTTTCTCGAACATCTTGAGACCTTTGCGGGCGTCGAGCAAGGCGATGTCCTGCGGCGTCGTCACGATGACCGCGCCGCTGACCGGCACGCGTTGCGCGAGCGTCAGTTGGATATCACCCGTGCCCGGCGGCATGTCGATCACGAGATAGTCCAAGTCGCCCCAATTGGTGTCGCCGAGCAGCTGCGTGAGCGCCTGAGTCACCATCGGCCCGCGCCATACCATCGGCTGTTCGGCGTCGACCATGAATCCGATCGACATGACCTCGACGCCATGCGCGACCAGCGGCGTCAAATGCTTGCCGTCGATGCTCGTGGGCGTTTGCCCCACCAAACCCATCATCAGCGGTTGGCTCGGGCCATAAATATCGGCGTCCAACAGACCGACCTTTGCGCCCTGGACCGCCCAGGCGAGCGCCAGATTGGCCGCCGTGGTCGATTTCCCCACACCTCCCTTGCCGGAGGCGACTGCAACGATATTCTTCACGTTTGCGAGCGGCTTCAAGGTCTTCTGAACCGCGTGGGGCGTAATCTGCGAACGTAGCGTGAGCAAAAGGCGAGCGCCGCCGAGGGCGGAAGCCACGTGGGCCTGTAGAGCCGGCAGGAGTTCCCCTAGATAATCCTTGCACGGGAAGCCGAATTCGAGTTCCACCGCCATGATCCCATCGCGCAGGGTGACGCCGGCGATCGCCTTGGCCTCAGCCAGGCTGACGCCAAGATAGGGATCAACGTACGAATTTAAAAGCGCGCGGGTCGATGCTTCCGCGCCGGCGGATTGATTCATAGTAGGCCTGGATTGTACCGCAGCAGGCCGCCTTGCGCTGCGGTGTGGCATAATTCGATCGTGCAACGCGAAGGCACCGAATGAGTCTTTTTTCCAACTACCGTGCCGACCGGCTCATTGCCGAGGTCAAATCCAGCGGCAACCCATCGAGTCCCGAGTCCCAAAAGGCCTTGGCGAAGCTCGTTGCGCTCGGACCAAACGCGATGGAAGCGCTGGTCGGCGCCCTGAACACCTCGGACAAGCGCGAGACCGTGGTCTACGTGGAGGCGCTGTCGCAGCTCATCGATGCAAAGACACTGCCGGTGGTGCTGAAGATGATGGCGGAGGCCAACGGCCGCGCGGTCTCAGGCATCGCGTGGGCCATGTCGTCGAGCCGCAACTATCCGCCGGCCGCGCTGCTCGACGCCTTGTCCAAGCCGGGGCTGCCGAAACAGGCGATTCTCGACGTCATCAACGCGCAAAAAACCCGTTTCACGGTCCGGGAGCTGCTGAACGCGGCCTATGCCCAGGAGGCCAACGAGCGTACCGGCCTGTTCAAAATCATCGCCGAAATAGCCGATGAATCCTCGCTCGATGATCTGATCGCGCGCATCGAGGGCAAGGACCCGATCGCTCGAATGCACATCATCAACGTGCTGGGCCGCTTCAATATCCCGCGAGTCCAGGAAGCGGTCCAAAAACAACTCAAAGACAACAACAAGTTCATCCGTTTGGCGGCGCTGGGTGCGCTCACGCGCATGGACGGACCGTTCGACATCGCACTGCTTTGCAGCATGCTGCGCGATCCCGAGATCGACGTGCAAAACAAGGCCGTGGATGTCGTCGTGCGCGCCAACCACCCCGACACGATCAAGTATCTCGTCGAGGTGCTCAAGGACGAGAACGAATATGCGCGCCGCTCGGCCGTCGAGGTGCTCAACGCGATCGGTACGGCGAAATCCGTGAAGTTCTTGCTCGAAGTCATTGCCGACAGCGATTGGTGGGTGCGCACGCGCGCCGCCGACGCGCTCGGCAAGATCGGCGGCCCGCGCGTCGTCGAAGCGGTGCTCGAGCTGATCCGCGATGAAAATCAAGACATCCGGCGCGCCGCGATCGAGATTCTCAATCAAACCAAGGATGAACGCGCGGTCGTGCAACTCATCGAAGCAACCAAGGACAAGGACTGGTGGGTCAGCGAACGCGCCGTGGACGCACTCGCCGAAATCGGCAGCGCCAAGGCCGTACCGCGCCTCGTCGAAATGCTCGCCAACACGGAGTCCAAGGCCTTACCGACGGTGATCCGCGCCTTGGGCAAAATCGGCAATGAAAAAATCATCAACAATCTGCTGGAAATCTTGAAACGCCCCGAGGCCGAGGTCAAGGTCGAGGCGATCGCCGCGCTGGCCAAACTCGCCGATGAGCGCCGCGCCAATACCATCCGCGTACAGCTGCAAGCCGCAAACGCCACCAGCGAGGTATCGGTCGCCAATGCGGTGGAGCACGCCATACAGGAACTCGACAACCGATTCTCCACGCAGCAGATCGCCGCCAATCAGCGCGCCGCGAAAATGCAGGCCACGAGCAAGACGCTGCTCATGGACAATCAAGAGATCTCCAATATCGTCAAGCAACAAGAGGCGCAGACGGCAAAGCTCGACATCGTCACCCTGACGCCGGGCGACATCATCGAGGGCCGGTACAAGTACATCGAGAAGATCGGCAAAGGCGCATTCGGCACGGTATTGCTGATGGAAGACACGATCGTCGAAGAGCGCTTGATCTTGAAGTTCCTGAACCCGAACGTCTCCAACGACGAGGAGATGATGAAGCGGTTCGTGCATGAGTTGCGCTACAGCCGTAAGATCACGCACAAGAACGTCATCCGTATCTACGATTTTCTGTACATCCGCGGAAACTATGCGATCTCCATGGAGTATTTCCCGTCACACACCCTGGGCGGCGAGATCGTCAACGAAAAACCGGTCGTGCTGAAGCGCGCCGTGAAGTTCGGCATCGATATTGCCACCGGCATGGCGGTCGCGCACCAAGCGGGCATCGTGCACCGCGATCTGAAGCCTGCCAACGTGCTGATCAATAACGAAGGCCTGCTGAAGATCGTCGACTTCGGCGTGGCGGCGGCGCAGAGCCAGGGCGATACGCAGCTGACCAAGACCGGCTACGTCATCGGCTCTCCGAAATACATGGCGCCCGAGCAAATTCTCGGCAAGAAAGTCGATGAACGCGCCGACATCTATAGCCTGGGCGTCATCTTGTACGAGATGTTTTGCGGTGTACCCCCCTACTCGCGCGGCGATCACATGTCCGTGATGTACCAGCACGTGCAGGGCAAGGCGCGCCCGCCGATGGACATCAACAAGGATCTGCCGCGCGAATTGAACGATCTGGTCATGAAGAGCATGTCGCTCGACAAGGCCAAGCGGGCCCAAAGCATGGACGAATTGCGGGTGTCGCTCGAGCGGTTCTTATAGCCCGCTAGCATTGCGCGCCCGAGCGAGTAGCGCGGCGGCGCATGACGGACCTCACGTTTATGGGGGTTGGTCCGGCAAAAACTCGAAAATCCAATCAGTTACGCGTAGCCTTGGCGTTTATGGCCAGAATCGACGCGTTCCTCAAGCTCGGGATGGCGCAAGGCTGCTCGGACCTGCACCTCGCCGTCGGCGTTCCGCCGATGCTGCGCATGCATGGCGATCTCGTGCCGATCAAGTTCCGCGACCTCGGTGAAGCGGAACTCGAGGCATATATCAACGAGGTGCTGACGCAGGCGCAAATCGCGAATCTGCGCGTAGGCCACGATCTGGATTTCTCCTATGTATCGACCGACGGCGGGCGCTTTCGCGCCAACGTGTTCCGCAAGGAAACCGGCGTCGGCGCGGTGTTTCGGACCATCCCCACCAAGACGCCGACGCTCGAGCAACTCAATTTGCCGCCGATCGTCCGTAAATTGTGCGATTACCACCAGGGCATGATCCTGGTCACGGGTGCGACCGGCACCGGCAAGTCCACGACGCTGGCGGCGATGATCGATTATTTGAATTCGACGCGCGCACTGAACATCATCAGCCTCGAGGATCCGATCGAATTCGTCCACCGCAGCAAGACGAGCCAAGTCATTCAGCGCGAACTCGGCACGCACCTGCCGTCGTTTGCCGAAGGCGTACGCGCGGCGATGCGCGAAGATCCCGACGTGATACTGGTCGGCGAAATGCGCGACGCGGAGACGATATCAATGGCGATGACCGCGGCCGAAACGGGACACCTCGTGTTCGGCACGCTGCACACCAATAGCGCCACCAAGACCATCGATCGCATCATCGACGCGATGCCGGCCGAGGAGCGCGAACAGACCAAGGCGTTTTTGTCGCAGAGCCTGCTCGCCGTGATAACCCAGGTCCTCGTCAAGAGCCCGGATCACCGCGCGCGCCGCGCAATCTGCGAAATCCTGGTGGTCACCAAAGCCATAGCGAAATTGATCATGACCGATCAATCGCATCAGATTCCCAGCCAGCTGCAAATGGGCCGCGAATACGGCATGCAATTACTGGATCAGGCGCTGCTGCAGGCGATCACGGCCAAGGAGATCGACGCCGACGATGCTTACGGCTACGCCAACGACAAGAAGCAATTCCAACACTATACGACCGACATGGCGAGCATGCCCCCTTCCATTGCGGCAGCGACTTGAGGCCAAGCGCTTGCCCGACATCGATCCATATTTGACGCAAGTCTTGGAGCGCAAGGGCTCGGACCTGCATTTCCTCGCGGGAGATCCGCCGCGCGTCCGGCTGTTCGGCGAGTTGATCGGCTTGCGACCCGAACCGCTCGGTGCCGAGATGGTCAAGTCCACGTTGTACGAGATCATGCCAAAATTGGCGCGCGAGCGCTTCGAGGAGAAGGACGGCACCGACTTCGCCTACACGATCCCGGAGGTCGCTCGATTTCGCGTCAACGTGATGCGGCACCTGAACGGCATCGGCGCGGTCTTTCGGGTCATCCCGTCGAGCGCGCGCACCGCCGAGGAGTTGAATCTGCCGCCGGCCGTGCGCCAGCTCAGCCGCGCGAGCAACGGGTTGATTCTGGTCACGGGGAAGACCGGTTCCGGCAAGTCGACGACGCTCGCGGCCTTGATCGACGACATCAACACACGCGAAAAAGGTCATATCCTGACCATCGAGGATCCGATCGAATTCGTGCACAAGCGCAAGAGCTGCCTGATCAGCCAACGCGAGATCGGCGTGCATGCTCCGTCCTTCGCGGCGGCCCTGCATTCGGCCTTGCGCGAAGATCCGGATGTCATCCTGGTCGGCGAGTTGCGCGACTTGGAGACCATGAGCATTGCCGTGACCGCGGCCGAGACCGGCATTCTCGTCATGGGCACGCTGCACACCAACGGCGCGGCGGCGACCGTCGACCGCATGGTCAACGCCTTCCCGGCCGATAAGCAGCCGCACGTACGCACGATGCTCTCGACCAGTCTGCGCGGCGTGGTCTCGCAACAGCTGGTTCCGCGCGCCGACAAGCAAGGGCGCGTCGCCGCACTCGAGATTCTCGTCAATACGCCGGCGGTCTCGAACCTCATACGGCAGGGCAAGATGGACCAGCTCGAGAACGCCATGCTCACCAGTTCGGCGCTCGGCATGCGCACCATGGATGCGGCGATCTTGCAATTGCTCGATCAGCGGCAAATTACCGGCAAAGACGCCTACCAAAAGGCGATCAACAAGTCGCGCTTCGAGCAATTCAAAGAAGCCTCCTAGACCGCCGGAGGCCCGTGGCATAATTCGCGGCTTATGACCAAGCCACGCCGCATTCTCGTCACGAGCGCTCTGCCCTATGCGAACGGGCCCATCCACCTCGGCTATTTGCTCGAAGCGGTGCAAACCGATATTTGGGTACGTTTTCAGAAACTGCGCGGCCACGAGTGCTATTACGTCTGCGCCGACGACACGCACGGCACGCCCATCATGCTCAAGGCGCAGGCCGAGGGCATTTCAGCGGAGCGCTTGATCGAAGAAGTCAATCTGGAGCATCGCCGCGACCTTGCCGATATGCTCATCGGCTTGGACAATTTCGGCTCGACTCATTCTGCCGAAAACGAGGCTCTGTGCGCGCAGCTATACCTCGCCGCGCGGGACGCCGGCTACATCGCCAAGCGGACCGTCCGTCAGGCCTACGATGAAAAAGCCAATATGTTTTTGCCGGACCGCTACGTCAAAGGCACCTGCCCCAATTGCGGTGCGGCCGATCAGTACGGGGATTCCTGCGAGGTCTGCGGCGCCACCTATTCGCCTTCCGACTTGAAAAACCCCGTCTCGGTGGTCAGCGGCACGACTCCCGTCGCGCGCGAATCGGAGCATTATTTCTTTCGACTGAGCGCGTTCGAGACCAGCCTCAAGACCTGGGTCACGAGCGGCGCCGTGCAGGGCAGCGTCGCGCACAAGCTCGAGGAGTGGTTTACGCAAGGCCTCAAGGACTGGGACATCTCGCGTGACGCGCCGTACTTCGGCTTCGAAATACCAGACGCTCCCGGCAAGTATTTCTACGTTTGGTTCGACGCCCCGATCGGCTACCTTGCGAGCTTCACGCAGTTGTGCAAGCGCACACAATTGAAGTTCGACGACTTCTTTAGAACCGACTCGACCGCCGAACTGCATCATTTCATCGGCAAGGACATCCTGTATTTTCACACGCTGTTTTGGCCGGCGGTGCTGCAGGGCGCAGGCAAGCGCAAGCCCACGGGCGTTCACGTACACGGCTTCGTGACCATTAACGGCCAGAAAATGTCGAAATCCCGCGGCACGTTCATCACGGCACGGCGTTACCTGGAGAGTTTCTCGCCGGAGTATCTGCGTTATTACTTCGCGGCCAAGTTGGGGCCCGGCATCGACGATCTGGACATGAACTTGGAGGAGTTTGCGACGCGGCTCAACTCGGACATCGTCGGCAAGCTCGTCAACATCGCGAGCCGCTGCGCCGGCTTCATCGCCAGAAGCTCCGGCGGGCGTCTGGGTCGCATTCTGCCGGAACCCGCGCTCTACGCCTCTTTCGCGGCCGCCGGCGAGTCGATCGCTGCCGCCTACGAGACGCGCGACTATGCGAGCGCCATCCGTGAAATCATGACGCTCGCCGATCGCGCCAATCAATATATCGATCAACAGAAGCCCTGGACGCTCGCCAAGCAGGCCGACAAGGCCGCCGAGGTGCAGGGCATCTGCACCCAGGGCCTCAATTTATTCCGCGCGCTCATGATTTACCTCAAACCGGTATTGCCGGACATGGCGGCCAAGTCGGAGCGTTTTTTCGCCGAGCAGCCCTGGAAGTGGAGCCATGCCGCAGAGCCGTTGCTGGATACGGCGATACTGGCCTACGAGGCGCTTGCCGTGCGCCTGGATCCGAAGGCCGTGGCACGGCTCGTGGAAACCGGGTCGGAGGCGGCCGCGCCGCTCGCAACCGCGCCGGCGGCGCCGGCCGTGATGCCGGCTGCGACAGCGGCCGCTCGGGCCGCGGCCGCGGCGGGCGCCGCGGTAGCGGGCGCGCCTGCGTCCGACGCGCATGTAGGGGGCGCATCGATCAAGATCGAGGATTTCGCGCGCATCGATCTGCGCGTCGCGAAAATACTCGCGGCAGAATACGTCACGGGCTCCGACAAGCTGCTGAAGCTGCGCGTCGACCTCGGTGAATTCGGCGAGCGCGAGATACTTTCCGGCATCCGCAGCGCGTACGATCCGGCGAGCTTGGTCGGGCGTCTGACGGTCGTGGTTGCCAATCTGGAGCCGCGTAAAATGCGCTTCGGCGTATCCGCGGGCATGGTGTTGGCGGCGGGTGCCGGCGGCAAGGAGATTTTCTTGTTGACGCCGGATCATGGCGCGAGCGCCGGCATGCGCATCAAGTAACATGAACGCGGCATCCGTGAACCCCGCGCAAATCGACGCGCTGCTGCCACAAACCCAGTGCACCCGCTGCGGCTATCCCGGCTGCAAGCCGTATGCGGATGCCATTGCGGCCGGCGAGGCCGACATCAATCAGTGCCCCCCGGGCGGCGGCGCCACGATCCAGGCGCTCGCCGCACTGCTCGGCAGGCGCGTGATTGCCCTGAATCCCGCCAATGGCGTCGAGGCGCCGGCGCGCGTCGCTTGGATCGACGAGTTGCGCTGCATCGGCTGCGCAAAATGCTTGGCGCCGTGCCCCGTCGATGCGATCGTCGGCGCATCAAAATTCATGCATACCGTGCTCGTCGATCGGTGCACCGGCTGCGAGCTGTGCATCCCGCCCTGTCCCGTTGATTGCATCGAACTGCGTGCGGCGCCCATCGGCGCACACAATGATGCGCCGCTCAATCGCGAGCGCTTCGAAGCCCACAACGCGCGAATTCGACAGCGCGGCGAAGTCCGGCAGCGTGAAATCGCCGCGGTGAAGGCGGCCCTCGCGCAGAGCGCGGCGACGTCCTCATGAATCCGCAGAAGCGGCGCGCCATCTTTGCGCGGCTCCGTGAGCTCAATCCGGCACCCAAGAGCGAGCTTCGGTACTCGACGCCCTTTGAGCTCCTGGTTGCGGTCATCCTTTCCGCGCAGGCGACCGATAAGAGCGTAAATAAGGCCACCGCGGTCTTATTTCCGGTCGCGAACACGCCATCGGCTCTGCTCGCGCTCGGCCTTGCGGGCCTGTCGAAATACATTGCGTCGATCGGCCTGTACAACAGCAAGGCGAAGAACATCATTGCGACCTGCCGGATTCTGCTCGAGAAGTATCGCGGCAATGTCCCGGAGACGCGCGAGGCGCTCGAGGAGCTGCCGGGCGTCGGACGCAAGACCGCCAACGTCGTGCTGAACACGGCCTTCGGTCAACCGACGATCGCAGTGGACACCCATATATTCCGTGTCGCGAATCGGACCGGAATCGCGCCCGGAAAGACCGTGAGAATCGTCGAGGACAAGCTCATGAAGCTCGTGCCGGCGGATTTCATTCGAGACGCGCATCATTGGCTGATCCTGCACGGACGCTACGTCTGCACCGCGCGCAAGCCGGCGTGCCCGATCTGCGTGATCGCGGATCTGTGCGAGTATCGCCACAAAACGAAGGCCGCCGCCGAGTGAGCCTGTTCGCTTCGTATACGCGTGATCAGCTCAGACAGACCTATACGGAGGCATGGAAGAAGCACCTGCAACGCTCGCCGCTGTCGCCGCTCGAGGCACTGATCGTCGACGTCCTCGAGCTTCATCCGGAATACCAGCGGATCGTCGAACGCTTGGACGATGCGCTCGAACTCGAGACGAGCGCGGCCGGCGGCGCGGAAAATCCATTTTTACATATGGGGCTGCATTTAGCGGTTCGCGAGCAAGTGTCGATCGACCGGCCGCCCGGCGTGCGCGAATTGCATCGCGCGCTGCAGGCCGCAACCGGTGATGCCCATGGCGCAGAACACGCGCTCATGGAGGCGCTCGGCGAGACACTCTGGGAGGCGCAGCGCAATGGCCGCGCGCCCGATGAACTGCACTATCTGGCTCTCGCGCGACGCGCTCTGCAACGTTAAGCAAGCTTCATGCGCCGTTCATCGGAGCGGCGACGGCCAGGCGCTATTCTTCGGGAAATAATGACGGGCACCATGCCCTTCCCTAGGAGATTTAGTATGCGTCTCTCAGTTGCCACGGTCGCATTGTCGATATGCCTATGGCCGCTCGCCGGCGCACAGTTGCTTGCCATGAGTCCATCGTACGCTGCCGCGCCGCCCACGGCGGCCGCACCGCCCTCAGCGGCGGCGCCCTCGGCACCGCCCTCAGCGGCGGCGCCCTCGGCACCACCCTCAGCAGCGGCGCCCTCGGCACCGCCCTCAGCAGCGGCGCCCTCGGCACCGCCCGACGGCGGCGGCGCCAGTGCCGACGCCGCAGCGGCGCTCCACACCAAACGCACCGCATGCCTCAAGCAAGCCAAGGCGAAGAAACTCGTCGGCGCGCAAAAGACCGCTTTCATCAAAGATTGCGTCGCATCCAGTTAAGGGATAGCGCGCGTCAACGCTTCGGCAGATATAGATCCGTCAAGGTTCCTTCGAACGCCTCCGCCGCCATGCCGACGGTCTCGGACAGCGTCGGATGCGCATGGACCGTCAAGGCGATATCCGCGGCGTCGGCTCCCATCTCGATCGCGAGTCCCAACTCGGCAATCAATTCACCCGCGTTCGTGCCGACGATGCCCGCGCCGATTACGCGATGAGTCGCCTTGTCGAACAGGATTTTGGTAAAGCCGTCGTCGCGATTGTTGGTCAACGAGCGGCCGCTCGCGACCCACGGAAACATGCCTTTGCCGAACTCCAAGCCACGCGATTTCGCTTCGGTTTCGGTGACCCCGACGAAGGCGATCTCCGGATCCGTATAGGCGACCGACGGGATGCAGCGTACATCGAACGAGGACTTCAGGCCGGCCGCCACTTCCGCGGCGACCTTGGCCTCATGCGTCGCCTTGTGCGCGAGCATCGGCGCGCCCACGATATCGCCGATCGCGAAGATATGCGGCACATTGGTGCGCATTTGCTTGTTCACGGCGATGATGCCGCGCGCGGTGACGTCGACCCCCGCAGCAGCCGCGTTGATCGCAATGCCGTTGGCGCTGCGGCCCACCGCGACGAGCACCCGGTCGAACTCCTGCGCTTGTGGGGCGTTCGGGCCCTCGAACGCGGCGAGCAGGCCCGACGCGCGCGCCTCGAGGCGCGCAACCTTGGTCTGCAGCAATATCCGCTCGTAGCGCTTTTCCAGCCGCTTTTGCAAAGGCCGCACGAGGTCGCGATCGGTGCCCGGCATCAAGCCCTCGCTCAACTCGACGACCGTGATGCGCGCCCCCAAGGCATCATATATGCAGGCCATCTCGAGTCCGATGATGCCGCCGCCGACGACCAGCAAGCGCTTGGAATCGGCCGGCAACTCCAGCGCACCGGTCGAATCGATGATCCGAGGATCATCGGGCAAGCCCGGTAGGCGCATGGATTCCGAACCGGCCGCGATGATGCATTGTTTGAAATCCACGCGGCGAGTTCCCGCGGCGCTGCGGAGTTCCAGCGAATACGGGCCGATAAATTTGGCCTCACCATGCAACACGTCGACCTTACGCTGCTTGGCGAGCGCCGTCAGACCGTTCGTAAGCCGCGCGACGACCCGGTTCTTCCATGCGCGCACTCCGTCGCGATCGATGCGCGGGGCCCCGAACGTGATGCCGCACTCGGCCATCGCCTCGGCCTCCTCGATGACCTTGGCGGCGTGCAGCAGCGCTTTCGACGGAATGCAGCCGACGTTCAGGCAGACGCCGCCGAGCACCGGCCAGCGTTCGATGAGCGTGACCTTTAAGCCTAAGTCGGCGGCCCGAAACGCTGCCGTATAGCCGCCGGGGCCCGCGCCAAGCACGACGAGATCCAGTGCGCCGGAAGGCGCGTCGCTCGCAACCGCAGCCGCCGTTGCGGCGGCAGGCGCCGCGCGGGCGGAGGGCGTTGCGGCCGCGGCAGGCGCTGCCACAGGCGCCGCGACGGATCGTGCGGCTGTCGGCGGCGCCGCGCCTGCAATCGGCGCCGCGGCACCGGCAGTTGCGGCTACCTCGACGATTCCGATCAGTGTCCCGGCCGTAACCAGATCGCCCTTCTTGATCGCAATGGACGTCAGCCGTCCACCGACCGGCGAGGGCACGTCCATCGTTGCCTTTTCGCTCTCGAGCGTGACGAGCGGATCCTCCTTGCGTATCGTCGCGCCCGCCGCAACGAGGACCTCGACGACGCCCACATTCTTGGCGTCGCCGAGATCGGGTATGCGAACCTCGACCTGACTCACCACAGCAATGCCTGCGGATCGCCGAGCAATTTGGCCAGATGAACGATGAAGCGCGCCGCCGCGGCGCCGTCGACGACACGGTGGTCGTACGACAGCGACAAGGGCAACATCAAGCGCGGCACGAAGATGCCGTTCTCGAAAACCGGCTTCTGACTGGAACGGGAAACGCCGAGGATCGCAACTTCCGGCGCATTGATGATCGGCGTGAACGCCGTGCCGCCGATTCCGCCGAGGCTCGAGATCGTGAAGGTTCCGCCCTGCATCTCGGCGGCCGTCAATTTTCCGGCGCGCGCCTTTTCGGACAAGGCCGACAAGGACCTTGCAATGTCGTAGAGGCTGCTGCGATCGGCATCGCGAATTACCGGCACGACGAGTCCGTTCGGCGTATCGGCCGCGAAACCGATGTTGTAATATTTTTTGAAAACGAGATTCTCGCCGCTCGCGTCCAGCGACGCATTGAAACTCGGAAATTCCTTCAACGCGAGCACACAGGCCTTGACGATGAACGCGAGCGGCGTCAAACGGACACCTTCGTGGGCGGCTTTGTCTTTTTGCGCGACGCGAATCGCTTCCAGCGCCGTGATGTCGGCATCTTCGTGCTGCGTGACGTGCGGCAAATTGATCCAGCTCGCTTGCAGCCGGGCGCCGGAGATCCGCTGAATGCGCGATACCGGTTTGATTTCGACGGGTCCAAATTTGGCGAAGTCGACCTCAGGCACTTTCGGCAGCACGGAGACTGGCGCGGCGGGCGCTGCGGACGCGGCTACCGTCGTGAGCAAGCGCTTGACGTGCGCCTTGACGTCCTCGATCGTGATCCGCAGCTTCGGTCCCGTGCCCGTGACCTTGCCGAGATCGACGCCGATTTCACGCGCAAACTTGCGTATGGACGGACTCGCGTACGCGCGCGAGAAGCCCACTTCATCGATCGGCGCTGGGGCAAGCGCCGGCGCCGCGGAATCCACGGCGGGGCTCGTCGGAGTCGCAGGCCGCGCCGCGGCGGTCGGCGCAGCGGCCGGTGGCGCGCCCGCGGCCGTGGCCGTGGCCGTGGCCGGCGCGGCGCTAGGGGCCGCCGGCGTGGCCGCCTTCGCGGGGGCGGCCTGCCCGGCCGCAGCGGTCGCGGGCGCGGCGGCGGTTGCGGTCGCCGCAGCGCTCGCCTCGAGCAGCAGAATCAGCGAGCCTTGGGAAACCTTGTCGCCGCGCTTGATCTTGAGCTGCTTGATGCGCCCGGCGGCGGGCGCGGGCACGTCCATCGCCGCCTTTTCCGTTTCGAGCGTGATCAGCGGCGTCTCTTTCTCGATCTGCTGGCCGTCCTCGACCAGAACGTCGATGACGCTGACATCGGTAAAACCGCCGATATCGGGAACCAACACTTCGATGGTGCTTGCCACGTGCGCCGCCTATACCGACAAGGGATTCGGCTTCTCGGGATCGATTCCGAAGCTCGTCATCGCGCGAACCACCGTTTGCAGATCGATCTTGTTTTCGTCGGCAAGCGCCTTGAGCGCCGCGACGACGACATAGTGGCGATCCACTTCGAAGAAACGCCGCAACTCGGCGCGCGAGTCACTGCGACCGAAACCGTCCGTGCCGAGAACCGCATAGTGTCCGGGCACCCACTGGCGGATCTGATCGGGCACGGTCTTGATGTAATCGGTTGCGGCGATGAACGGACCCTCGCGGTCGGTCAAGGCCTGCTCGATATAGGTCTGACGGCGCGGGTCGGCGGGATGCAGTAAGTTCCAGCGCTCGATCTCGAGTGCGTTCTTGCGAAGTTCGCTGAAGCTCGTGACGGAGAAAATGTCGGCGGGTACGCCGTACTGCTGTTCGAGCAGGTCGCCCGCCGCGAGCATCTCGCGGAGTATCGTGCCCGAGCCGAACAAGGTCACGCGCACCTTGCCGCGGCCGCCGGTTTTCAGCAGGTACATGCCGCTCAAAATTCCCTGCGCGACCCCCTGCGGCATTGCCGGTTGGGCATAATTCTCGTTCATGCAGGTGATGTAATAGAAAACATTCTCCTGGTCTTGATACATGCGCCGGAGCCCGTCTTGGACGATCACCGCGAGTTCGTAGGCGAAGGTCGGGTCGTAAGCGACGCAATTGGGTACGGTGGTTGCAACCAATTGGCTGTGGCCGTCCTGATGCTGCAAGCCCTCGCCGGCGAGAGTCGTGCGCCCCGCCGTGCCGCCGACCAGGAATCCGCGCGCGCGGCTGTCGCCGGCGGCCCAGATGAAATCGCCGACGCGCTGGAAGCCGAACATCGAGTAATAGACATAGAACGGCACCATGCTGACGCCGTGATTCGCATATGCCGTCGCGGCGGCAAGCCATGAACACAGCGAGCCCGCTTCGTTGATGCCCTCCTCGAGAATTTGGCCCTGTTTATCCTCGCGGTAGAACATCAGCTGGTCCGCATCTTGCGGCGTGTAGAGCTGGCCGACCGAGGAGTAGATGCCGATCTGGCGGAACATGCCTTCCATGCCGAAGGTGCGCGCCTCGTCGGGGATGATCGGCACGACGTGCTTGCCGATGTTCTTATCCTTGACCAGCGTCGTCAGAATCCGCACGAGCGCCATCGTCGTCGATATCTCGCGATCGCCGCTGCCCTCGAGCAAGGCGCTGAACGCCTCGAGCGGCGGAACGATCAGGCTCGGCGCCGCCGAGGTGCGCGCCGGCAGATAGCCGCCGAGCGTCGCACGCCGGCTCTTCAAATAGCGCAATTCCTCGCTGTCCTCGGCCGGCTTGCGAAACGACAAGCCGTGGATCTCTTCGTCGGTGATCTGAATATTGAAGCGGTCGCGGAATTCTATGAGCGACTCGTCCGTGAGCTTTTTCTGCTGGTGGGCCGAATTGAGCCCCTCGCCGGCCTTGCCCAAGCCGAAACCCTTGATCGTCTTCGCCAGAATCACGGTCGGCGAACCCTTGTGCGCGACGGCCGCGGCATAGGCGGCGTGGACTTTTTGAGGATCGTGGCCGCCGCGGTTCAGGCGCCAGATTTCCTCATCCGACATGTTGGCGACCATTTCCTTGAGCTCCGGATACTTACCGAAGAAATGTTCTCGCGTATAAGCGCCGCCTTTCGACTTGAAGTTCTGGTATTCGCCGTCCACGCATTCTTCCATCAAGCGCCGGAGCAGACCCTTTTGATCGCGCGCGAGCAGCGGGTCCCAGCGCGAACCCCAAATGACCTTGATGACATTCCAGCCCGCGCCGAGGAACGCCGCCTCGAGTTCTTGAATGATCTTGCCGTTGCCGCGCACCGGTCCGTCGAGCCGCTGCAGATTGCAATTGATGACGAAGATCAAATTGTCGAGTTTCTCGCGCACGGGCATCGTCAAGGCGCCCATCGACTCGGGTTCGTCCATCTCGCCGTCGCCGAGGAACGCCCATACCTTGCGGTCGGTTGCGGGAACGATCTCACGATGCTCGAGGTAGCGTACGAAGCGCGCCTGAAAAATCGCGTTCATCGGCCCCAAGCCCATCGAGACCGTCGGATATTGCCAAAAATCCGGCATCAACCAGGGATGCGGATAGGACGACAGTCCGCCGCCGCCGACCTCGCGCCGGAAACGCAGTAACTGGCTCTCGCTGAGCCGGCCCTCGAGGTACGCTCGCGCGTAGATGCCGGGACTCGAATGGCCCTGAATGTAAATCATATCGCCGGGATGCGTGGCGCTGTGCGCACGCCAGAAATGATTGAAGCCGACTTCGTAGAGCGTCGCAGCCGACGCATAACTCGCGATGTGGCCGCCGTACTCGGAATTCTCGCGATTCGCCTGCACCACCATGGCCATCGCGTTCCAGCGGATGTAGGCCTCGTTGCGCCGCTCCAAGGACCGGTCGCCGGGATAGTCCGGCTCTTGCGCTTTGGAAATCGTATTGAGGTAGGCGGTGTTCGGTTTGAACGGCAGATAGGCGCCTGAACGCCGCGTAAAGTCCACCAATTTTTCGAGCAGAAAATGGGCGCGCTGCGGCCCCTGCGCGCGCATGACCGAGTCGATCGACTCGAGCCACTCGTGCGTTTCGATCGGATCGATGTCTTCGAACGGCGATTGTTGCGTCATAGAGAGCCTTGCGAAGCGGTATGCGCGCATGCACATACCCGGATGTCCTGATAAGATGGCAGGCACGTTACAGCGCCGATGCACGAACCGCCAGCCCATATTCAAGCCGGCGCTATCTTCAGCGTTTGATATTTCACGGTCAAGCTAAAGGACAAGCTTGCGGTTTAACTGATATGCCGATTCGCTTGCCCCCGGTCCGCTTGCCCTTGGCTTCGCTAGTGACGCCGGTGCACAAAGTTCGCGCACGAGTCACGGCTGCAGGGCTCACGCGCTACCCAGGCTCTATTCTGCTGCTGCCGGCCGCCCCGAGCGAGGCCGATTGGGCCGCGCTGCCGTTTGGCGGGCTGCTGCGCGGGGTATTCGGCCTCAAAGCCCGCAAAGCCGGCGACTGGTTCGAATTGCGGGTCGGTCCCAAGGCCCGGACCTTACTGACGGTCGGCTTGGTGCCCGACGCCGGCTCGGTGTTCGAGCGCCTGCAGCTCGGCGGTAAATTGGCGCGTGCGGCCCTCGACGGCGAGCCGAAGTCCTTGCTGTTGTTCGGCCAAGGCGCCGCCGGGACTGCCGGCTTGCTTGCGACAATTGCCGCCTTGCAAGCCGCGGCATTTCAATTGGCGAGTTTCAAGAGCAAATCGAAGCCGCGCAGGCGTTTGCAGCAAGTCGATGTCGCCGGCGCGCTCAAAACCGCCGATCTCGACCTCACCCTCGCGAGCGCCGCCGGCAACAACCTGGCGCGTTGGCTCACGGCTCTGCCGCCGAGCCAACTGGACGCGGCCGCGTATCGGCGCCTGCTGCAAGAGTTCGCCCGCAAGCTCAAGTTGAAGTTCGCATTTTACGGCGAGCGCCAATTGCGACGGCTGGGCGCGAATGCGTTCCTCGCGGTATCCAGCGGCAATGCGGCGCGCGACGCGGGCATCGTTCATTTGTCGTATCGGCCGCAGGGCGCGTCGGCTCCGGATTTGAGTCTCGTCGGCAAGGGCATCTGCTTCGATACCGGCGGCACGAACCTCAAGCCGCACAAGGGCATGCTCGACATGCACACCGACATGGAAGGCAGCGCCGTCGCGGTCGGCAGCTTGTACGCCTTGCACGCGCTCGCATCGCCGCTGTCGGTCGACTGCTGGCTGGCGATCACGGAAAATCGGATCGGCCCGAACGCCTATAAGCCGCAGGACATCGTGCGCGCCTTCAACGGCACGACGATTCAGGTCATCCACACCGACGCCGAAGGTCGAATGGTGCTCGCGGACACGCTCGCCATGGCCGCCGCGAAAAAGCCCCGCGCGATCATCGATTACGCGACTCTCACGGGCGCGTGCGTCTATGCGTTGACCGAGCGTTACAGCGGTGCGTTTACCAATCGGCCGGAAGCGCGCGATGCGATCGAGGCGGCAGGCGCAGATAGCGGCGAGCGGGTCTGGTGTTTTCCGATGGATGCCGATTTCGACACGGACTTGGACAGCACGGTCGCCGATGTCATGCAGTGCGCCGTGGACGGTAAGGGCGATCACATTCTGGCGGCGCGCTTTTTGAATCGCTTCGTGCCGAAGCAGATTCCCTGGCTGCATCTGGATCTGGCGGCCGGAGCGCGCCAGGGCGGGCTTGCGCACATCGGCACCGAGATCACCGGATTCGGCGTACGCTACACGCTCGACCTGGTCGCACGCGGTTGGCCGCCCCGTAAGTTGCGCGAATGACGCAGCTCTCGATCCTGCGGCCGGACGACTGGCACCTGCATCTACGCGACGGCGCGGCGCTCGCGGCGGTGGTCGGCTTCACGGCGGCCCGCTTCGGGCGGGCGATCGTCATGCCGAATCTCAAACCCGCGGTCACGACGACGCAACTCGCGCGCGCCTATCGCGACCGCATCCTCGCCGCGCTGCCCGCGAACAGCCGCTTCGAACCGCTCATGACGCTGTATCTCACGGACGGCACGGCGCCCGACGAGATCGATCGCGCGAAGGCCGCGGGCTTCGTGCACGGCGTCAAGCTCTACCCGGCCGGCGCGACGACGCATTCGGATGCGGGCGTCACCGAGATCGGCCGCGTCGCCGCGGTCCTCGGGCGCATGGAGCAGATCGGCATGCCGCTGCTCGTGCACGGCGAGACGCCGGACGCCGATGTCGATGTCTTCGACCGCGAGGCGCACTTCATCGATGCCGTTCTCGCGCCGCTGGCGACGCGCCATCCTCGCCTAAAAATCGTGTTCGAGCACATCACGACGAGGCGCGCCGCGGAATTCGTCCGGCAAGCGCGGCCCGGCCTCGTCGCGACGATCACGCCGCAGCATCTGCTGCATAACCGCAATGCGATTTTTTCGGGCGGCATCCGGCCGCATTATTATTGCCTGCCGATCTTGAAGCGCGAGGAGGATCGGCGAAGCTTGCTCGAGGCCGCAACGAGCGGCAATCCGCGCTTTTTTCTCGGCACCGACAGCGCGCCGCATGAACGCTCCCGGAAGGAAAATGCCTGCGGTTGCGCCGGCATGTTCACGGCACATGCCGCGATTGAGCTGTACGCGGAGGCGTTCGAGTCGGTCGGGCGCCTCGATCGCCTGGAGCCGTTTGCGAGCCATTTCGGTGCGGATTTCTATGGGCTGCCGCGACACCGCGACAGCATCACCCTGGTCAAGGAATCGTGGATGGCCCCTATGTCATATGCATTCGGCGACGGCGCTCTCGTCCCCTACCGCGCCGGAGCCCAAATCGGCTGGCGGCTGAGCCCGGCGGTGCATGCATGATGCAGCTTCCCCCCATCACGTTCGCGACGCGCTTTCGCGGCTTTCTGCCGGTCGTCATCGACGTCGAAACCGGCGGATTCAATTCCCAAACCGACGCGTTGCTGGAGATTGCGGCCGTGCTCATCGACATGCGCAGCGACGGCAGTCTGGTGCGCGGCGAGACGCATCGATACCACGTCGTCCCGTTCCCGGGCGCGAACATGGAAGCGGCGTCGCTGGCCGTCAACGGCATCGATCCGCATCACCCCTTGCGGCCGGCCATTCCCGAGGAAGACGCCTTACAGAGAATTTTTCGCGAAGTACGCAACGCGGTGCGCCTCGCCGATTGCACGCGCGCCGTACTGGTCGGTCACAACGCGTTCTTCGATTTGAATTTCCTGAATGCGGCGGTCGCGCGCACGCAAATCAAGCGCAACCCCTTTCATCCATTTTCGAGCTTCGATACCGCGACGCTGGGCGGCGTGGCATTCGGACAGACCGTGCTGATGCGCGCGACTTTGGCGGCGGGCCTCGAGTGGGATTCGGCCTCGGCGCATTCCGCGGCCTACGATGCGGAACGCACCGCAGACCTGTTTTGCACGGTGTGCAATCAGTTCCAAGGCGTATTCGAGGCGAGCCGGCGACGGCTCGCGGCAATGGGGCCGCTCGAAATCGAGTAACGGCGAGCGCGGCCCAATGCCCGCACGGCCCTCGGGGGGGCCTTGAGCCTTGCTCAGGCGGGCACCGCACCGGCTTCGGCAAGCAATTGCTTCAATTCGCCGCTCTTGTACATTTCGATCGTGATGTCGCAGCCGCCCACGAGTTCGCCGTTGACGTAGAGCTGCGGAAACGTCGGCCAGTTGGAATAGCTCTTCAGCGCCTCGCGCACTTCCGGATCTTCGAAAATATTGACGTGAACGAATTGCGCCTGCAAGGCGCGCAATGCGCCGACGGTCTGCGCCGAGAATCCGCACTGCGGGAAATCCGGCGTACCCTTCATGTACAGCACCACGGGGGCGGCCCCCAGTTGGGTTTTGATTCGATCGATAGCGCTCATTGTCGATGTCTCCAGATAAACCAATTACTGTTTGGGGCCGCGTTTCGCGGCGCGTTGGCTCAGCGCGCCAACGACCATCCATTGCTGCATGGCTGTCAGCCGCGACCACGCCGCGATCTCCTCAATCGTACGATAACAGCCCCGACAATACCCGTGTTCATCCAAGCTGCAAATATTGATGCAGGGGGACGCGGGACGCTGTGCCGCGAGCGTTGAATTATTGGGGTCGCTCACCTATTCTTCCGTTCATTGCGCTGCACGACGCTTGAGTCGGCTCCGCCCGCGGCAAGCGCCGTCCAATTTGACCAAATGGACCCTCATGGAAACGTCATTGGCCGATATGCCGCCGCGTGCGGCGCGCGGCTCGGGTGCCCGCCAGTATATCGCAGGCGGCGGCCCGGCTGCGGATCGGTCCACGGGTCTCGCAGCATGCTCAACCACCTGTCGGTTCAGCGAGCCGGCAGCATGATCGTCCCGCCACCCGCCGATCTTGCGCTTCAGGTCGAGCGCGCGCTCGCCGAGGACATCGGCAGCGGCGATCTGACGGCCGCCCTGATCCCGGCCGCCATCCATGGCCGGGCGACGGTTATCACGCGCGAACCGGCAATCATCTGCGGGCGCCCCTATGTCGATGCCAGCTTCAAGAGCCTCGATCCGTTCGCGCAAATCGACTGGCAGGTCGAGGAAGGTGCCAATGCGCATGCCGAGCAGCCGCTGTTCGTCATCGCCGGCAGCGCGCGCGCGCTGCTCACTGCGGAGCGCACCGCGCTCAATTTCCTGCAGCTGCTGTCGGCAACCGCGACCGCCGCACACCGCTACGCGGCGCTGATCGAAGGCACGGGCTGCCGCGTGCTCGACACGCGCAAGACGATTCCGGGTCTGCGCACCGCGCAGAAATACGCGGTCCGCGTCGGCGGCGGCCAGAATCACCGCGTCGGCCTGTTCGACGGCGTGCTCATCAAGGAAAATCACATCATGGCCGCCGGCTCGATCACGGCGGCGGTCGCAAATTCCCGTGCGCTGTATGCACAAGCACGCGTCGAAGTCGAGGTTGAGAATTTCGCCGAGCTGCGCGAGGCGATTGCCGTCGGCGCCGATATCGCGATGCTCGATAATTTCTCGCTCTCGCAATTGCGCGAGGCTGTGGCGGTCAATCGCGCCGCGCCGCGGCCGCTGCGGCTCGAGGCCTCGGGCGGCGTCACCGAGGACAGCGTCCGCTCTATCGCGGAAACCGGCGTCGACTATGTGTCCGTCGGCGCGATCACCAAGCACATCCACGCCGTCGATCTGTCGATGCGCTTCGAATGGAGAGCTTAGAGGCTGTTCACGGCCTTGAGCACGCGCTGCGGCTGCGATACGCCGTACCCTTGCGCGTAGTCGACGCCGATCGTGCGCAGCATGTTGATGATGTCCGAGTTCTCGGCGAACTCCGCAATCGTCTGTTTGCCCGTCAGATGGCCGATTTCATTGATCGATCGCACCATTTCCCGGTCGATCGGATCATGCAGAATCTCCTTGACGAAGGTGCCGTCGATCTTGAGGAAATCCACGGGGAAATGTTTCAGATAGCCGAACGAGGATAGGCCCGAGCCGAAATCGTCGAGCGCGAATTTACAACCCTGGTCCTTGAGCGCGCCGATGAAGCGATTGGCCTGCGAGAAGCTCGCGATCGCCGCGGTTTCGGTGATTTCGAAACAGATCTTGGTCGCATCCAGGCCGCTGCGGCTCAACTGTTCGATCACATATGGCAGGAACTTGTCGTCGCCCAAACTCAGGCCCGACAGGTTGATCGAACACAGCGCCAGTTTCTCACGCTCATCGGCGTCCGACACCAGCCAGCGAAACGCATTTTCGATGACCCAGCGATCGATGTTCGGCGTGATGCCGTAATGTTCCGCCGCGGTCATGAAATTGTCCGGCGTCACGATTTTGCCGGTCTCGTCGCGCATGCGCAGCAGCAATTCGTAATGCGCACCGGTCTCTTGGGATTTCAGCGGCAGGATGGATTGCCGGAACAATTCGAAGCGGCTCTCTTCGAGCGCCGTGTTGATGCGCGCCGCCCACTGCATTTCGCGCCGCCGGCGCATCAGATCGATGTCGTTTTCCTCGAAGCTGTGCACACGGTTGCGGCCCGCCTGTTTGGCGGCTTGACACGCGCTGTCGGCGGCGCTCAAGACCGCGGCGACGTCGTCATTGTCGACCGACACCGGCACGACGCCGACGCTCGCGCCCAGGCGGAAGGTCCGCTCCTCCCAGGTGAACTTGAAGTTGCTGACCGCCTCGCGCAGCGTCTCGGCGGTGCGCAGAGCCTCGTCGAGCGAGCAGCTTTCCAGCAGGATTCCGAATTCGTCGCCGCCCAGGCGTGCAAGGGTGTCGCGCCAGCGGACTTTGGACTTCAGCAAGGCGCCGACTTGGCCGAGCAGCGCATCGCCTGCGCTGTGCCCGCAGGTATCGTTGACGATCTTGAACTGATCCAAGTCGAGGCAGCAAAGCGCATAGGAGGTCTCCCGCGCTTTGGCGCTCTTGAGCGCGCGCTCCATGCGATTCTCGAACTCGCGCCGATTGACGAGGCCCGTGAGTACGTCGTGGCTCGCGTGATAGCTCAGCCGGCGATTCAGCTCGCGCGCTTCGCTGACGTCGTGGAACACCAGCACGCCGCCCGAGACCGCGCCGCTGCCGTCGCGAATCGGCGAAGCGGTGCTTTCGACGTAGATCTCGTTGCCGTCGCGGCGAATCAGCAGCATCGGGCGCACGGATTTGATCGAGCGCGTGCGCCTGATCGCGACCGCCAAGGGATTCTCGAGCGGCTCGCAGGTCTCCTCGTGGAAGGCGCGAAAGACCTCTTCGATCGGGCGGCCTTGAGTGTCCTCGAGGCGCCAGCCGGTCAACGACTCGGCGACCGGATTGATGTAATCGATGACGCCCTTCTCGTCGGTCGTGATCACGCCGTCGCCGATGCTCTGCAGCGTGATTTGCGCGCTTTCCTTTTCGCGGAATAGCGCTTCTTCGTAGAGTTTGCGTTCGGTGATGTCCAGTTCGACGCCGACGAGCCGCAGCAGCCGGCCTTTGTCGTCGACGCGCGCCTTGGCGCGGCTGATGACCCAGCGCCATTCGCCGGTGGCGTGACGCATGCGATGCAGACTTTCGAACAACGGCGTCTTGCCGGCAACATGGTCGCGAATCGCCGCCTGTACACGCGACATGTCGTCCGGATGCACGAGCGTGCGCCAGTCCGGCGCCTGCCCGGTCGGCACGTCGTCGTATCCCAGCATGCTTTTCCAGCGCGGTGACAGATAGACGCGATTGTTGAGCGTATCGAAGTCCCAGAGGCCGTCATTCGCACTGTAGAGCGCGAGTTCGTTGCGTTCCTCCAAATCGCGCAATTGCGTCTGAATCGAAATCCGCTCGAGCCCCGTGGCGAGACTGCTGCCGACGAGTTTGAGCAGAAGATGCAGCTGCACGTCCCAGTTATCGCGCGGCAGAGTCCCGGCAATTCCGAGAATACCGGCGGCGCGATCCTGAATGAAGTATCCGATCATCAAAATCGAACCGATACGCAGATCGCACCATACGGCCGCATCCTCGGTCTGATCGGCGCGCACATTCGCAGTATCGCGAATCTCCGAGACGCGCAGCGATGCGAGACGCGAGCGAAACCACGGCAGCACATCCAGTCTCTGGCCGCGCAATTGTTCCGGATTGCCGGTGGCGAGCAGGCTGCGTGCTACCGTAATCTCGCCAAACACCTCGGTCTCGGGCTCGAGTCTGATGTGAAACGCGGTATCTGCGCGCGTCGCCTCGCGCAGCAACTCCAGATTTGCCGCAATACAGGGCGTCGCAGTTGCCGCGGTCATCGATTGGAAATCAACGGCGATCTTCGTGCAGATGACGTCGAGGCCGACCGCGGGACTCAATCCGCGACGCGGCCAAGTTTGCGGGGATAGGACATCCGACGCCGTAAAATCCGGGTGTCGCGTGTCGGTCGGTACGATGGCCATGCGCGTCTACATACCCCGGAGAGAGAATTTGCCCTTATAGCTCAAGAGTTTGCCACTCTGTCTCCCATGAAATTGGAATTGCGTCACACACTGTCATTAGGCAGCAGTCCCCGCATCTATGATGCAATTCTCTCATAACTTATCAGGAAAACAAGCTAAGCAGTTGTATTGACGGGACTTGATGGAGGGACAGCGAGGGTTTGCCGTTCTTAAGCAAGCGCCGCCTTGGCCTGTTCGAACAAACCCAGCAAGCGCTGTTCCATCTCGAGCTGCTGGCGTTCGAGTCCGGCGGCATCCAGGCCACGAGCGACATAGACCGGCTCGCCGACCGCAATGACAATGCGTGCAAAGGGCTTCGGTATTACGAATCGATCCCATTGGATCTTCCACGCGCGCGATGCGGCATAGGCCATCGGAATCATCGGACGCTGCGAGAGCTGCGCCAACAGGATCGCTCCGGGCTTGAATTTCCATGCCGGACCGCGCGGCCCGTCCGGCGTAATCGCCGGGGATAAGCCCTCTTTGCTCAGCGCCTGATAATAATCGCGCAGCGCGCGCGCACCGGTATAACTCGACGAGCCGCGGATCGCGACACCGCCCAAGCGCTGCACGAGCATCGCACCGATTTCGCCGTCGACCGATGGGCTGATCAAGAAGCCGAGCTTGACGCCGGCGGCGCGCTCATCGAGCAGGTGTTTGACGCAGAATAATTGATGTTGATGCCAATAGACTGGAATGAACGACGGCGCCTTGCGCAGCGCCTGCGCGATGTGCTCCTTTCCCAGCACCGTTTTGACGCGGCACCAGCCCCATAACAATCGCAGCAGCGCCAAGCCGATGGGCAGCAGGCTCCGGTATAAAAGCATCCGACGCCGAGTCAGCCGCCGGCCGGATCGCGTCTGTTGCTCGTAAATCGTGTTGCGAAGGCCGCCACCGTCGGGTTTCTGTTGCACGGTTGGCATTGTCGAGAAGCGCCGGCCGCCGCGCAATAGCGCCGATCCGGCGGTCGCGGGCGCCCGCACGCCCAAGGCGCGTCGGTTACAATGTTTGGGATGAGCACCATAGCGATCCCCCCGGGCCCGGCCGAGGGCTACGATTTAGGCGGCAGCGAAGAAACCCTGGCGCGCATGCGTGATTATTTTGCGCTCTACGGCGACACCTACCGGGTCTTTGCGCCTGCGCGCGGCGTCTACAACTGGGTCCTCAATCACCCCGACGACGTCAAGCGCGTATTGCTCTCGAACCACCGCAATTACACCAAGGGCGAGGGCATGGATCGGGTCAAGATCCTGCTCGGCAACGGCATCATGACCAGCGAGGGCGACTTTTGGCGCCGTCAACGCCGCATGATTCAGCCGGCGTTTCACCGCCGCGTCCTCGATCGGTTCGGCGGCTTGATCGGCAAAGTCAACGACAAGTATGCGGAGCGCTGGGCGGCCAAAGCCGCACGCGGCGAGCCCATCAACGTCTGCGACGAGACCAGCGAACTGACGCTGGAGATCGTGCTCAACTCGATCTTTGGCACCGATTTGGAGCGGCTCGAACGCCAATTAGGCGCTAATCCCTTCGAGGTCGTCGCCAAGGAACCGAACCGCGATCTGAAGTTTGCATTCCGCTTTCGCTCGCTCGGGCGCCTCGTTGCCGAGCTGATCGAGCGGCGCCGCCATGACGCGGAAGAACATTTCGACTTTTTGAGCATGCTGATGGCGACGCGCGATCGAAACACCGACTCAGGGATGAGCGAGCGTGAGCTCATCGACGAAGTCTTGACGCTGATCGTCGCCGGTCACGAGACCACCGCATCGTCGCTCGCCTGGACTTGGCTGCTGATCAGCCAGCACCCGGAAACGGCGGCGGCTCTATCGGCCGAAGCCGATGCGGCGCCCGCCCATCCACTCGGCCTCGACGCGGCCGAGTCGCTGCGTTTCACGACCCAAGTTCTGCAAGAATCCTTGCGCCTGTATCCGCCGGGGTGGCTGTTCACGCGCCGCACGATCGAAGCCGACGAGCTCGGCGGGTTTCCGATCGCGCCGCGCACCGATGTGTTCATCTGTCCGTACCTGCTGCACCGACACCCCGCCTACTGGGACGAGCCGGAGGAATTTCGGCCGCAGCGCTTCGAAGCCGCAGACGCCGCGGAGCGGCATCGCTTTTCGTATATTCCGTTTTCGGTGGGTCCTCGGCATTGCATCGGGGAGAATATCGCGATGTTCGAAATGCTGGTCCACCTGCAGACCATGTGCAAGCGCTTCCGCCTCACGCGTGCGATCCCAGAGCCGATAGAACTCGAGGCGCAGATCAATTTGCGCATTCGTTCCAACTTAGAGATGACGGTGGAAGAACGATGACCTACAAGACGCTGGTGGACATTTTGGAGAACAATCGCGGCGTCGATCGGGCAGTCTGCTACGTCGACGGCGAGAATTCAGAACGCCGCATTGCATACGGCGACGTCTATACGCGCGCGCTCGGGATTCTCCATCATCTGCAAGCCCTGGGAGCCGCGCGCGCCGATCATATGATCATCTTCCTCAGCAACAACGAGCAATTCCTCGACGGCTTCTGGGCCGCGGTCTGCGGCGGCATCGTGCCCGTGCCGCTGGCGGTCGGCATCAGCGATGAACATCGCCATAAATTGCTGCGCGTCGCTGCCAAGCTCGGGAAACCATGGCTGTATACCGACGCCAAGAATCTCGCGCGCCTCGAGGACTTGGCGGCGCAGCTCGGCGAATCGGCGCTGTTCGCGCAGTTGCGCTCGCGCAGCTTCCTGGTCGAGTCGATCACCGATATTTCGCGGCCCGGCGCGTTGCATCGGCCGGGTCCCGGGGATCCCGCTTTCATACAATTTTCGTCGGGCTCGACCAGCGAACCGAAGGGCGTGATCCTCACACACGGCAACTTGGTCGCCAACACGATCAGCTCGACCGCGATCGACCGATTCACGACCGACGACATCAGCTTGAGCTGGATGCCGCTGACGCACGATATGGGCTTGATCGGGTTTTATTTGATGCAATTCGCGAATCGCGTCCACATCAACCTGATGCCCACGGAATTGTTCGTGCGGCGGCCGCTGCTGTGGCTGCAAATCGCAGCGAAGAAGCGCGCGACCATCACCTGCTCGCCGAATTTCGGTTACCGGCATTTCCTCAAGGTGCTCGGGGACCGCAAGCTCGAGGGCGTCGACCTCTCCTCGATTCGGCTGATCTACAACGGCGCGGAACCGATCTCGGTCGAATTGTGCAACGAATTCATGGATACGCTCGCCTACACCGGATTGAAACGCCAAGCGATGTATCCGGTATACGGGCTCGCCGAGGCCTCGCTCGCGGTCACGTTGCCGAAGCTCGGCGCCGAGTTCCGCTGGATGCGCGTCAATCGGCACCGCCTCAATGTCGGGGCCCGCATCGAACAGAACCCCACGGATCCGCGCGATGCGCTCGAACTCGTTTGCTGCGGAGAGCCGATCCCGCAAACCCAAGTGCGTATCGCCGACGATGAGCGCGGCTCCATCGCCGACGGGCATGTAGGGCACATACTGATTCGCGGGCCCAACGTCACGCGCGGCTTCATCGGCGACGCGGAAGCGACCGCGCTCGCGATCGACGCCGAAGGCTGGCTCGACACCGGCGATCTCGGCTTCCTGCACGAGGGATCGCTTTACATCACCGGGCGCAGCAAGGAAATCATCTTCGTCAACGGCCAAAACTATTATCCGTACGATTTGGAGAATATCGCGCAGCGGGTACCCGGTCTCGAATTGGGCAAGGTCGTCGCCGCCGGAGTCCGCAAGCCAGGACAGCAGGTCGAGGAACTCATCGTGTTCGTCCTGCATCGCGGCTCTACGGCCGAGTTCTTGCCGACGGCGATCGCGGTCGGCCGGCTCATCAACGAACTGACGGGCCTCGAGGTTGCGCAGGTCGTTCCGGTCAAACGCATCCCGAAAACCACGAGCGGCAAGGTGCAGCGCCACCTATTGGAGCAAGGCTACGCAGACGGCGAGTTCGATGCGGAACTCGCCGAGCTCGCGCAGCTGCGCGAGCGGCAATCCGGCGGCGCACGGGTTTCGGGTTCCGAACTCGAGGCGCGCCTGCAGGGCATTTGCGAGACGGTGCTCGAGGGCAAGCGCATCGACGTCGGCGACAACCTGTTTGATATCGGCGCGAGTTCACTCAAGCTCATCGAGATCCACGAAACCATCGACCGGGATTTTCCGGGTCTCATCGACTTGACCGAGCTGTTCGATCACCCGACGATCCACGAACTCGCCAAACATCTCGAGGCGAAGCTCGCGCAGGCCGCGCCGACGGTCAGCGCCTAGCGCCCCCGTCCCGCTCGCCTCGAGGCTCGAAGCTACCGCCGTTCGCGCTCAGGACGTCCCGTAGAGCGGCTTCGCAAATCGCCAACGACGATAGGTCCAAAGCCAATCGGCGGGCCGTTCGAGCACGTCGGTCTCGCAGGTGCGCGCGTATCGATCGGTCAGTTCGCCGGGCTCGGTGTGCTCGCGGCCGTCCCACAGGGGAATAAAATTCACGACGTAGTAGCCGCGCCGAACGCGGCGCATGGACGCGTAGAAAATCGGCAGCCGCGTCGCGCGCGCGATTTGCTCGGCGCCGACGTAGAACGCCGTGTCTTGTCCCAGAAACCGCGTCCACTGATGCCGCTCGTTTTGCGCCGGCGCTTGATCGGCATTCATCGCGAGTGCATGCACGATGCCGCGGCGGCGCAGGTAATCGGTCAGCAGGTCCTTGGCCGGCACGAGCCGCGCGCCAAATCGCGATCGCAGCTGCAGCAGCAGGCGCTCGCCGCGCGGGTCGCGGATCGGCTTGTAGGCCGCGTCGACCGGGTAGCCCAATTGCAGCGTCACGCCATGCAGCAGCCATTCCCAATTGCCCATGTGCGAGGTCATGAATAGCACCGACTGGCCCGCATCGAGGAACGCGCGCACTGCCGGCAGATTCACGATGCGCACGCGCTCGCGCAAGCAATCCTCCGAGATCGAGGCGGATTTCAGGATCTCGACCATGACCTGGCAGTAATTGCGCAGGAATTGACGGTGAATGCGCCTGCGCTCTGCGGAATCCAGCGTTGGAAAGACTCTTTCGAGTTGTGCCGAAATTACGTGGCGCCGATGGCGCAGCACGTAAAACGCGAGCCAAGCGACGAACGCCGCCAGGCCATATAGCGCCCATAGCGGCACGCGCGAAAGCAGCTTCAGCATGGGGCCGGATTTTGCCACAGTGCGGCCCATCGCGCGTCGCCGAACGACCAACTCCATCGAGCGTCATGGCGCTAAGTGCGGCTGACGTCCCCGGAATCGAGCGGTGGTAGTCCTTGCCTCGCGGCCGCAGTTGCGCCGGTTTTTGCACAACGGGCGCGAATAGGCTACAAGGGATGCGCCCTCCGCTCTCGCGGGATAAGAAAGTGATGGAACTTCTGGAGCGCGAACGATCTCTTGCCGACCTACTGGAGTGGCTCGTTGCGGCGTCCGCCGGCAGTGGATGCGTCGCGCTCGTCGGCGGCGAAGCGGGCATCGGCAAGACCGTCTTGCTGCAGGAATTCTGCGCGAGGCAGCGCATCATGCGCGGCCTGTGGGGAGGCTGCGACGACCTCTCCACGCCGCGGCCACTCGCTCCACTGCACGACATCGCTCGCCAGACTGATGGTGCGCTACTCGCATGTATCGGATCGAGCGCGAGGCGCGACGACATCTTCACCGCAGCGCTTGACGAACTGCAACGCGCACCGAGTTTGGTCGTGTTCGAAGACATGCACTGGGCCGACGAGGCAACGCTCGATCTGCTCAAGTTCCTCGGCCGCCGGATCAACCGAACGCGCTCGATGATCGTCGTGTCATACCGGGACGACGAGGTTGGCCCCCGCCACCCGCTGCGGTCCGTCATCGGCGACTTGCCCCGCGCAAGCACGCACCGGATGTTCGTCGCGCCACTGTCCGAGTCGGCGGTCATGCAACTCGCACGCCGTGTCGGGCGGCATCCCGAGGGGATTTATGACGTCACGGCCGGCAACCCCCTGTTCGTGACTGAGGTACTTGCCGCGAATGCCGGCAGCGTGCCGGTCACTGTGCGCGATGCCGTGTTGGCGCGCGCATCACGACTCGCGCCGGCGGCGCGCGAAATCGCGGAACTCGTCTGCGTGGTACCCGGCAAGACGGAACCATGGCTGCTCGACCCCGCGGCGCGGCCGGATGCTGCGGGAATCGAGGGATGTGTGGGGATCGGCATGGTGCTGTCCGAGGATGGATCACTGAGCTATCGGCACGAACTCGTTCGCCGCGCAATGGAGGACTCGCTCGCGCCGGCGCGCAAGCGGTCTCTGCACGAGAAGGTGCTTGCGGTGCTCTCTCGGCGGCCTGCGGTTCCCGCGGCGCGCCTTGCGCATCATGCATCGTGTGCGCACGACGCAGAGGCGGTGCGGCGCTTTGCGCCGCTGGCTGCTGCACAGGCCGCGTCGGTCGGAGCGCATCGCGAGGCGGCGTCGCATTTCGAAACGGTGATCGCCTACGCCGACGAGCTCGCTCCGGGCGACCGCGCTCGATTGCTCGAGCAACTGTCGTATGAGTGCTACCTCACGGGGCGTTATGCGCGTGCGAGCGACGTGCAGCGGGCGGCGTTGGAGATCTGGCGTGGGATCGGCGCCCGCCTGCAGGAAGGCGATGCGCTGCGCGGGCTCTCGCGGATCTCGTGGTTCGAGGGTCGTCGAGTGGAAGCCGAACGCTACTGCAGTGATGCGATCCGGGTGCTCGAATCGCTGCCGCCGAGCCCGACGCTCGCGAAGGCCTATACGGACCAGGCGAATCTCGACATGGAATCCCACAAGAACGACTCGGCAATCGAGTTCGCGCACCGGGCAATCGCGCTCGCGGAGCCCTGGCAGGACCAATTGATACTCAGCGATGCGTTCAGCGTTCTCGGCACGGCACGCCTCATCATTGGCGACGAGTGCGGGTCGGCCGATCTCGAGCGCAGTCTGCAGCTTGCGCTCGCGGGCGGCTTCCATGAACAGGTGGCCGGCGCCTACAACGATCTTGCGGCAATGGCGGTGTCACGGCGTCAGTACGACGTGGCAGCCCGGTACCTGAATGCCGGCCTCGCCTATTGCGAGGAGCGCGACCTGGATTTCCTGCGGCCCTATATGCTCGCGTACCGCGCGCGCATGAAGCTTGAGCAGGGCGACTGGCTCGGGGCGAGCGAAGATGCCGATGCGGTACTGCTGCACCCGCGGGCGACGGCGGTGACCCAAATACCTGCGTTGCGGACGCTCGGGCATCTGCGAATTCGACGCGGCGACCCCGACGCAGCCTCACCGCTCGAGCGAGCGCGCGCGCTTGCCGGCCCGGAACCCGAGTTGCAGCGCTTCGGCACGCTCGCCGCAATCGCCGCCGAGGCTGCGTGGTTGCAAGGCGATTTGGATCGCGTCGTCCGGGAGGCAACGCCCGCCTACGAGCGCGTCTCGCGGCAGCCGGATCCGCGGATGAAAGGGGATCTTGCCGCCTGGCTGTGGCGCGCGAATGCACTCGAGGGCACGCCGACCGGAATCGCAGAACCCTACGCGATGGAGATTTCGGGAGATTGGCAGGGTGCGGCGCGTGCTTGGCAAACACTCGGCTGTCCCTACGAGCATGCAATCGTGCTCGGCTGGAACGGCGACGAACGCGATCAGCGCGCGGCACTCGCGATCTTCGAGCAGCTCGGTGCCGCCCCTGCAGCGGAGGCACTGCGCCGCGAACTGCGCTCCCGCGGGATCCGCGGAGTTCCGCGCGGCCAGCGTTCTTCGACGCAGGAACATCCCTTCGGGCTGACCCGGCGCGAGGCGCAGATTCTCGCGCTCATGCGCGACGGACTGCGCAATGCCGCGATCGCCGAGCGCCTGTTTCTCTCGACGCGCACGGTCGACCATCATGTCTCGGCGATTCTCGGCAAGCTCGGCGCGCAATCCCGCACGCAAGCCATCGAGATCGCCGGCCGAAGGGCCGATGCAAGGGCCTGATCGCCGGATCGAGGCTTACCGCGGCGACAACGTGACGGGCACCTCCGTGATGCTGTCGATCGGGAGTTTGTTGAGTTCGGCTGCCTTTCGGACCGCCGCCTCGCTGGGTCCCTCATAGATGCAGAATGTCTTCGTCTCATCGGAATTTGCGTAAGACTTGACCCAGCGTACGCCTACCGACGCATTGTTGGCATTCACCGTTTTCTTGGTGGCGGCATCGAGCCCCTTGAGAGCTCCGGCCGGAAAAGTACGCTCGACTAGATAGCGATGCACGGAGCTCTTCACCGGAGTCGGCGTGGGCTGCGGCGGTAGGTCTGCCGCGAACGCTGGAGCGAGCAGCAAGACAGTCAATAATGCAATCAGCTGTTTCATGATTCTCTCCCGAATCAATTGTAAAAATACGGGTTCAAAACGCGGACTTCGGTAATCTTCGAGATCGGCAGCTTGTTGCGGGCTGCCGCATGGCGAACCGCCTCGGGCGTGGGCCCGTCGTAAACGCAGAAGGTGCGCTTGTGGTCCGGCGTGACGTAGGAGTGAACCCAAGTGACGCCATCCTCAGCGTTGTTGTCGATGACCGTACGGCAAATATTCGCGCCGACTTCGTCCTGCGGGATGCTCAGGCCGTCGGGAAAATCTCTTTCGATTAGGTAGCGGGGCATCGAGGCATTCTCCTGTCTGAGCCGGAAATTCCGGCCGGGAGAAATAATGCCGCCGCGTTCGTCGCACAGGATCGGCGAGGCTACCCAAATTGCGCGAAATGCTTGCCTATATTGGCGGATCGACCCCGCCGAATGCCCCCACAGTTATCTTCGGCTCGGCGATGCCAACGGGAGCCCGCCGTCTGCCGCCATGCGGGAAGATCGGCGAGTTCAAATTGGGCGATTGCGCCTCAGGCTTGCGGGTCCCTCGTGCGCCGACCGCGCATGACAATCAATCCGCCGCCTAGGAGCGTCAACGCGGCAACCCACGATGCCGGGTCGATCTCGGGAGCCTGGACCGACGTTGCCGCCAGCCTGGCCTCGTCCTGCCTATAGAAGCCGGTGCGATAGTCCGGGGCGCCTCTATCGCCCGCGACCGCAACGCCAGATGCGCCGAGCAGTGCGATGGCCAGATACACAGTCTTCGTCTTCATTAATCATCTCCGTCGCATATGCGCATGAGTTTGGATCGAACGAGCACAACATAAACGATCAGCCGGGGCGGCGTCCGTGCGCTTCCATACATAACGCATGCCGCGCCGTTGCCGAAAGAAAAGCCCGGCGGCGATGATCGCATTTGGTGCTCCCGACGGCCCCTGGCATATCAGCTGGCCTTCCGCAACGCGGCGCCCTTGCGCGCGTAGGCTTCCGCCATCGCCGTGAGCGGCAGTACTTTGATCTTCGAGGCCTGGCCCGCGCAGCCAAAGGCTTCAAAGCGTTGCTTGACGACGTCGCGCGCGGCTGCCGTTGCGGCTTTGAGGAACGCGCGCGGATCGAACTCGTCGGGCTTCTGGAACATGACCTTGCGCATCGCGCCGGTCATCGCCAGGCGGATATCGGTGTCGATATTGATCTTGCGCACGCCGCTCTTGATGCCGCGCTGGATCTCGGCGACCGGAACCCCGTAGGTCTCCTTGATGTCACCACCGAACTTACGAATGGTCTCCAGCCATTCCTGGGGCACGCTGGAACTGCCGTGCATCACCAGATGGGTGTTCGGGCACCGCGCATGGATGGCGCCAATTCGGGCGATATCGAGGATATCCCCCGTGGGCTGCCGACTGAACTTGTAGGCGCCGTGACTCGTGCCGATCGCGATCGCCAGCGCATCGACGTCGGTACGCTGTACAAAATCGGCGGCCTGTTCGGGGTCGGTCAGCATCTGCGAGTGGTCGAGGTGGCCCTCGGCGCCGACACCGTCCTCCTCGCCGGCCGCGCCGGTCTCGAGCGAGCCCAGGCAACCGAGTTCGCCTTCGACGCTGACTCCTACCGCATGCGACATCTCCACGACTTTGCGCGTGACGTTCACGTTGTAGTCGTAGCTCGCCGGCGTCTTCTGGTCTTCCAGCAGCGAGCCGTCCATCATGACGCTCGAGAATCCGCTGCGGATCGCCTGCATGGCCGCCGCCGGCGACGCGCCATGGTCCTGATGCAGGCAAATCGGCAGTGTCGGATAGGTCTCGAGCGCGGCTTCGACCATCTTGCGCAGGAACGGCTCGCCGGCGTACTTGCGCGCGCCGGCGCTGGCCTGCAGGATCACCGGCGCATTGCAGGCTTCGGCGGCCTGCAGGATGGCCTGCATTTGCTCCATGTTGTTGACGTTGAAAGCGGGCACGCCGTAGTTGTTTTCGGCAGCGTGGTCGAGTAGTTGACGCAATGAGATCAGGGGCATGGTGGGTCTCTCGTTTTAAGGTAATTAGGCTCCGGCGCGCTGCGCCAGGATTTGCAACGCGGGCAAGGTCTTGCCCTCGAGTATCTCGAGGAAAGCGCCTCCGCCGGTGGAGATATAGCCGACATCCTTTTCGATGCCGTATTTCGCAATGGCCGCCAGCGTGTCGCCGCCACCGGCAATGCTGAAGGCACTGCTGGCGGCGATTGCGCGCGCCAGTGTTTCGGTGCCGTGCGCGAAGGCCTCGAATTCGAAGACGCCCACAGGACCATTCCAGACGATCGTTCCGGCGGTCTTGAGCTTTCCGGCCAGCTGGGCCGCTGTCTTCGGGCCGATATCGAGGATCAGGTCGTCGCCGGCCACGTCGGTGGACGCCTTGACGGTGGCCGGCGCATCGGCCGCGAAGCGCTTGGCGGTCACCACGTCGACGGGAATAGGCACTTCAGCGCCTCGCGCCCGCATCGCCTCGATGACGCCCTTGGCGTCGTTGATCAGATCGGGCTCGGCGAGACTCTTGCCGATCGGCAGGCCGGCGGCCAGCATGAAGGTGTTGGCGATGCCGCCGCCCACGATCAGGCCATCGACCTTGGCCGACAGGCTACGCAGGATCGTGAGCTTGGTGCTGACCTTGCTGCCCGCGACGATGGCGACGAGCGGGCGCTTCGGTGCGCTGAGCGCCTTCGTGATCGCATCGATCTCCGCGGCCAGCAGCGGGCCGGCGCATGCGACCGGAGCGAATTGAGCAATGCCGTACGTACTGGCCTCGGCGCGATGCGCGGTGCCGAACGCGTCGTGCACGAAAATATCGCAGAGCGCGGCCATCTTTCGTGCCAGTACCTCGTCGTTCTTCTTTTCGCCCTTGTTGAGGCGGCAGTTTTCGAGCAGCACCACCTGGCCTGGCTTCACTGCGACGCCGTCCACCCAATTCGACACCAGCGGCACATCGCGGCCTAGCAGTTCAGAGAGACGCCGCGCCACGGGCTGAAGCGAATCCTCGGGCTTGAATTCGCCTTCGGTCGGGCGGCCCAGATGCGAGGTGACCATCACGGCGGCGCCCGCATCGAGCGCCATCCGGATGCACGGCACCGAGGCGCGAATGCGAGTGTCCTCGGTAATGCGGCCGCCACCCCCCGCGGAAAAGTCCAGCGGCACGTTCAGATCGGCGCGGATGAATACGCGCTTGCCGGCTGCCAGGCCTTTGCTCGCAATATCGGAAAAACGCAGTACTTTCACGATCCGATTCCTCCCGCTCTGCTCAGCGACTCACAACCCGCACCATCTCGAGCACTTTGTTCGAATAGCCCCACTCGTTGTCGTACCAGGAGACGACCTTGACGAAGGTCTTGTCCAGCGCGATGCCGGCGTCGGCATCGAATACCGAGGTCATGGACTCGCCGCGGAAGTCGGTCGACACCACCTTGTCCTCGGTGTAGCCGAGCACGCCCTTCATCGATCCCAAGGAGGCGGCTTTCATGGCCTTGCAGATATCTTCGTAGCTGGCTTCCTTGAGCAGCTCGACGGTCAGATCGACGACCGAGACGTCCGAGGTCGGCACGCGAAACGCCATGCCGGTCAGCTTCTTGTTCAATTCAGGGATCACGACGCCCACGGCCTTGGCGGCGCCGGTGCTCGACGGGATGATGTTCTCGAGGATGCCGCGGCCGCCGCGCCAATCCTTATTGCTCGGGCCGTCGACGGTCTTCTGCGTCGCCGTGGCGGCGTGCACCGTGGTCATCAGGCCGCGCTTGATGCCGAAGCTGTCATTGAGCACCTTGGCGACGGGCGCAAGGCAGTTGGTCGTGCACGACGCATTGCTGATGACGGCCTGTCCGGCGTAGGTCTTGTCGTTGACGCCGTAGACGAACATCGGCGTGTCATCCTTCGATGGCGCGCACATGACGACTTTCTTCGCGCCCGCTGCCAAGTGCTTGCCTGCCGTCTCCTTGGTGAGGAACAGGCCCGTGGACTCGACCACGACGTCGGCACCGATCGCTCCCCAATTCAGTTCGGCCGGATCCTTGACCGCGCTCAGGCGTATCTTCCTGCCGCCCAGGACCAGCGTGTTGCCCTCGACCGCGACCTCGCCCTTGAAGCGGCCGTGCACCGAGTCGTAGCGCAGCATGTAGAGCAGGTACTCCGGTTCGAGCAGGTCGTTGATGCCGACGACTTCGATCTCTTTGAAATTTTGAACAGCGGCACGGAACACCATGCGGCCGATGCGACCGAAGCCGTTGATTCCGATCTTGATGGTCATGTGAACACTCCGAAATGATGACGGTAAAGAAATGGCGCGGTTGACTCCTCACGATCGACGCCGGCCTGAGGGGCAATTTTGTAGCATGCCAGGATGTCGGTTTCCTTCACGGCGCACTTAGGTTTCCAGTACATGCCATGGCGTCTCTCAACGCCTGCGGAGTTGCTGTTGCCGCTTGGCTTCGTACCCATTTTTTATCGACTCCTTATTTCCGGGCTGCCAGCAGCCCGGAAAGCATTTTTCCGCGCCCAATTAATAGACATAACGCAATGTTGTGATCCAACAGATCAATCACTGAGGCGATTCGCATCTACTTGGCTGACTCCTCCATGGTCGGAACCTACATGGATGCTCCCTTACCGGGGCATTATGTTTCCGATGACTATAGGAGCCCGGGTCGCCGTGCACAACTAAGCAAATATGCCTACGAATTAAGTACTGGACCCGTTATGCCTACTTGTCAGATCGCATGGCGAGTAACGACGGTTGCAATTGAGAACATGAGCAGAAATTGCTTATGGGCAGATGGGTCGAGCCGCAGGGGACCGTCGAAGTCCATGCGGCCATGGTGCGTCGCATCGCGTTTCCGTGCACTCCGTGCCGCTTCAGCCCGCCGGCGCCGCGCCCCCTTCGGCTACGCGCTTGCGCACGTAGTCGTCGAGCCGTTCGAGGATTGCCGGATCCCGCGGCGGCGCTCGGTATTGACCCAGTGTCCGATCGACGATCTCGAGTGCGCGTTGCGTCGCGGTCTTCGCGCCGTCTTCGGTCCATGCGCCGAAATTTCGCCAATCCGACACCAACGGCGTATAGAAGGCGGCGCCGTATCGCTCCGACGCGATGTCCGGAGCGTCCGCGCCCAGCGGTTGGAAAATCTCGGCGAACATTTGCAGCATTTCGACATCGAGAATGAACTTTTCGTACGAGGACGACAGGCCGCCCTCCACCCACCCGGCGGCGTGCAGAATGAAATTGCAGCCGCCCATGAATGCGCCCCAAAGGCTCATCTCCGACTCGTAGGCCGCCTGAGCGTCGGCACAATTCGAAGCCGTTGCATTCGACGAACGCCACGGCAGCCCCAGGTAGCGCGCCAGCTGCCCGGCGCCGAAGGAACCCTTGACGTACTCCGGCGTTCCGAATGCCGGTGAGCCCGACTTCATGTCCACATTCGAGGTAAAGCTGCCGTAGACGACGGGCGCGCCCTTGCGCACGAGCTGGGCGAGTACCAGACCTGCAAGCACCTCGGAGTGAGCGAGCGTGAGCGCGCCGGCAAGCGTCACCGGCGCCATCGCGCCGGCCAGCGTGAACGGCGTGATCATCAGCACTTGGCCGGCCTCGGCGAAGTCGACGATGCCGTCTCCCATCGGCGCATCGAGCTGCAGCGGAGAATTCGTGTTGATGATGGTGTAGGTGCACGCGCGCGTGCGAAATTCCTCGGGACTGAGGTCGTGAGCGATGCGGATCAGCTCGAGCGCATCGACGACCTGACCATGCCCGCGGCAGTAGACATGCGGAATCTTGTCGCTCAGCGTCAGTTGCGCGCGCACCATCTCGAGGTGACGAACGTTGACGGGGACGTCCTGCGGTTCGGCGATTTCACCCAGCACATGGATGATCTCGAAACTTTGGCTCAGTTTGATGCCGTTACACAGATGTTCGAAGGTGCCGGCACGGCGTCCATGGCGGGCGTCCATGATATTGGGAGCACCAGCGGCGGGCGCGAGGACGACCGCGCGACCATCGAGCGGCATGTTGCGTTCCGGATCCACGGCGTGCAGCGTCATCCGCCGCGGGGCCGTGGCGAGGGATTGCTCGACCAGGCCGCGGTCGATCCGAACGATCAGCGTCGATTCATCCACGGTCGCGCCGCCGATCGCGTAACGGCGGCGCGCCTCGGCGGACAGAACCTTGATCCCCTGGTTCTCGAGGATCTGCAACGCGGCCATGTGAAGGCTGGCCACTTGATCATCCGAGAAAACCCGCTGCGGAGTAAATGGATTCTGTAGATGCCGATATGCTCGCGTTCGGTCGATCGATGTCGACTCGGTCACGGCACCGCTGCGCGGCTGCCGATCGTGCCGAGCGCCACCGCCAGAATTTTCCAGAGTCATTCGGACACACTGCGAGCCCGGCGCTCGATTGCCGGGAAAAATTGTCCCGTGCGCGGTGCTCCGGCCACACCGCCGCTGAATGAGGCGGCTATGAAGGAGTAACGCGAGCGACGCGGTGCGGCGATGATGCGGCAAATTTTCATGCGATGTGAAGTTCGTGCGGAATCAATGGGTAGTCGAATAACGCGTGCATGATAAACCTCGGGATTTATACTCGATTGAGCACATTGATGAAACCAGATTTAAGCGCGCCTCGGTACTCATCGCAGCGGAGCGCGTGCTCGGCCGCACCGGGGCCGCCCGCCGGCGAGTGAAATCCATGTTTTGAGCTCACGCAAAGCATGAGCGCAAATGTGATTTCCATCGGCATCGGCGTAATGTATTCTGTGCCGGTCGAAGTTTGGTCAAGGCAACCTCATTGTCCGCTCCAGCGCTTGGCGCATCCCGATCATTCATAAAGCAACGCCGTTGACCGAACATTTTTCGGCATTTTCCCTGGCCCGTCACGCGTTGACCGGCGCGTCGTGGCCGCGCGCCTGGCGGCACGCGGATCCGAAGCCGGGGTACGACGCCGTGATCATCGGCGGCGGCGGACACGGTCTCGCGACGGCGTACTACCTCGCCGCCCGGCACGGGGTCCGCAACGTGGCCGTCGTCGAGCGGGCCTATATTGGCTCGGGCAATGTCGGCCGCAATACGACGTTGGTCCGGTCGAATTATCTAATGGACGGGAACACGCAATTCTTCGAGTATTCGCTGCAATTGTGGGAAGGCCTGTCGCACGAACTCAATTTCAACGTAATGTTGTCGCAGCGCGGCCAGATCGTGCTGGCGCACGGTCCATCGCAGCTGGACGTGCTCGCCCGCAAGGGCAACATCATGCGCTTGAACGGGATCGATGCGGAACTCCTCGACCGCGGCGATGTCATGCGCTTGCTTCCTTATTTGGATTTTTCCTCCGAGGCGCGTTTCCCAATTTACGGCGGCCTGCTGCAGCGTCGTGCAGGCACGGTGCGCCACGATGCGGTTGCTTGGGGCTACGCGCGCGCCGCGGATGCGCTCGGGGTCGATATCATCGAGAATTGCGAGGTCAAAGGGTTCATCCGCGAAAAGGACCGCATCGTGGGTGTGGCAACGAACCGCGGTACGATCCGCGCGGCACGCACGGCGATTTCGGTAGCCGGCCACACCTCACACCTCGCGGCGATGGCTGGCTTGCGTCTGCCGGTCGAGAGCCATCTGCTGCAGGCCTGCGTGACGGAGCCGATCAAGCCCTTCGTCGATCACGTGATTTCTTTCGGCGCCGAGCTCTTCTACATTTCTCAGTCGGACAAGGGCGGTCTCGTCTTTGGCGGGCATATCGACGGCTACAACAGCTATACGCAGCGCGGCCAGTTCGCCAAGATCCAATCCGTCGCGGAATGCGCGGTGGCGCTCATCCCCTCTGTGTCGCGGCTGCGATTGCTGCGCCATTGGGGCGGGATACAAGACATGACGCCGGACGGAAGCCCGTTCATCTGCCGTACACCGATTGCGGGCCTATACCTCAACGGGGGCTGGTGCTATCAAGGATTCAAGGCGACGCCCGCGGCGGGCGCGTGCTTCGCGCACACGATCGCCAATGACGATGAACATCCACTGGTGCGGCACTTGGGCCTCGACCGGTTCCGGCGTGGCAACGGCCACGACGAGTATGGCCTCGGCCTCTGGACCTATAGGCAGTAAGGCCATGTTGCGCATTCCCTGTCCCAATTGCGGCTTGCGCGATGCGACGGAATTCCGCTATGCGGGCGACGCCAGCAAGCGCCGGCCGGCGCTTGGCACCGGCAGCCTCGAGGACTGGCATGACCACGTGTTCCTGTTCGACAACCCCAAAGGCGCCCATCGGGAGTACTGGCAGCACGTGCTCGGCTGCCGTCAGTGGCTCGTGCTCGAGCGCGACACGGCGACCAATGCCGTTGGCCACGCGGTGTTGGCCCGCGATCGGGTGCGCGAATGAGCGCGGGACCGCGCCGACTCGCGTTGGGCGGCCGGATCGACCGTGATCGGCCGCTGCGCTTTTCGCTGGACGGACGCAGCATGCTGGGTTTTGCGGGAGATACGCTGGCATCGGCGCTGCTCGCGAACGGCGCGACCTTGGTGGGGCGGAGCTTCAAATACCACCGCCCGCGAGGTTTGCTGGCGGCCGGCGTCGAGGAGCCGAATGGCCTGGTCACCCTTGGCAGCGGCGGACGTACGACGCCCAACGTCCTCGCGACGGTCGCCGAGCTGTATGAGGGCATGACCGCACGGCGTCAAAACGGCTGGCCGAGCGTCGGATTCGACTTGCAAGCGATTAACTCCTGGTTCGCACCGATGCTCTCCGCCGGTTTTTACTACAAGACGTTCATGGGGCCGCGGCGTGGCTCCTGGATGTTCTACGAGCCGATGATCCGCCGCGCCGCGGGGCTCGGGCGGGCCGTACATGAGCGCGATCCGGATCGCTACGAGACTCGACATGAATTTACGGATGTACTGGTCGTCGGCGCCGGGCCCGCGGGACTTTGCGCGGCGCTGGCGGCCGGCTCGGCGGGCGCCACCGTGCTCCTTGTCGAGCAAGACTCACTCGCCGGTGGACTGCTCTTATCGGCTTCGACCACGGGCGAGACCGCGCAATGGCGCGAGCAAATCCTGGCGTCACTGGCACAGTTGCCAAACGTCACGATTCTATGCCGCACGACGGCGATCGGGCTGTACGACGGCAACACGGTCGCGTTGGTGGAGCGCTGCGCGCAGGGGCAACCCGACCCGCGGCGCGGCGAGGCGCGGGAGTGCGTCATCACCGCGCGTGCGAAAGCCGTCGTCTTCGCGAGCGGCGCGATCGAACGCCCGCTGGTGTTTTCCGACAACGACCGGCCCGGAGTGATGCTCGCAGGCGCCGCGCAGACCTACCTGCATCGATTTGCCGTTGCGGTGGGAGGCAATGCCGTCGTCGCCACCAACAACGACCGGGCCTGGGGTGCCGCGCTTGAGTTGTCTGGGGCCGGGACCACGGTGACGATCCTCGACCAGCGTGCCGAGATTGATCCGGCGCTGACGGCGGCGGCGCGAGCGGCAGGCATCGCGGTCGAAGCCGGTGCGCTATTGACGCGGGCGCTCGGCGGGCGCCGCACCGAAGGGGTCGAGTTCCAATCCGCCGGGGCCGCGCGCGAACGGCGTATCGCCTGCGACGTGGTCTGCGTATCGGCCGGCTGGTCTCCCGCCGTACACCTGACGTCGCACACCGGAATCAAACCGGTTTATCGGGACGACATCGACGCGTTCGTACCCGGCGGATTCGCCGCCGGGCATTTCGGCGCGGGTGCGGTGACCGGAGGGTTCGCGCTCGAGGAGGCCATCCGAGGCGGTCACGATGCGGGAATCGGCGCCGCACGGCACGCCGGTTACGCGGGAACGTCGCCATCGATCGCGATTCCAGCGACGGCGAATGCCCATTACGCCATCGAGCCGGCTCGAACGGCTGCGCGCGGCGGCCGCGGCAAGGCGTTTGTCGACTTTCAAAACGATGTGACGACGCGGGATCTCGCGATCTCGCATCAGGAAGGCTACGTGTCGGTCGAGCACCTCAAGCGCTACACGACGCTCGGCATGGGAACCGATCAGGGCAAGACGAGCAACGTCAATGCGATCCGGCTGATGGCTGCCGAGCGCGGAATGGACATCGCGGCGGCTGGCACGACGACGTTCCGTCCGCCGTATACGGCGGTGTCACTCGGCGCGCTCGCGGGGCGCAACGTCGGCCATCACTTCCGGCCGATTCGCCGCTCGCCGCTGCACGAGTGGCACATTGCCAACGGCGCCGCGATGATCGAGGCGGGGCCATGGTTGCGTGCTTGGTATTACCGTTGGGCCGGCGACAGCGCAGAGCGCGCCTACGTCGTCGAGATGCGCAACGTGCGCTCGAACGTCGGCGTCGCCGACGTCTCTTCGCTCGGCAAGATCGACGTGCAAGGCCCGGATGCGGCCGAGTTTCTCAACCGGCTGTACGTTAACGGCTTTGCCAAACTCCCCGTAGGCAAGGCCCGCTATGGCGTCATGCTCAACGACGATGCGACCGTGCTCGATGACGGCACTTGCGCGCGATTCTCGGAGACACGCTATTTCATGACGACCACCACCGCACAGGCGGCGGAAGTGATGTCGCACCTCGAGTTCCTGCTGCAAACCGCCTGGACCGAACTCGACGTGCAGGTGGCCTCCCTCACCGACGAGTGGTGCGGCATGTCGATCGCGGGTCCCAAATCCAGACAGGCACTGCAACTCGCGTTTGCGGATTGCGATCTGACCGACGCGGCCTTGCCGCACATGGGCTGCCGCGAGCTCGAGCTGGCGGGCGTTCCCGCCCGGCTGCTGCGGCTCTCATTCTCCGGGGAACTCGCATTTGAACTCTACGTGCCCGCGGACTACGGCATCTCCGTCTGGGAGCACATCCTGACGCGTGCGGCGCCGCTCGGCATCCGTGCCTACGGTCTCGAAGCGCTGGCCTCGCTTCGCATCGAAAAAGGGCACGTCGCCGGTTTGGAACTCGACCATCGAACGACCCTGGATGACCTTGGGCTCGGCAAGATGGCGGCGGATAAGCCCTTCGTCGGCCGAGCGCTGCGTGAGCGTCCGGATTTGCGGGCGGCCGGGCGCTGGAGTCTGGTCGGACTCGAATGCCTGGATCCGTCGGCGCGGCTGCGCGGCGGCGCGATCCTATTTGCCGGCAGCGATCGCATTGCCGGACATGGACGCGGCTATATCACGTCCGTGACTTGGTCGATCGCGCTCGGCAGGTACATTGCTCTCGGACTCTATCAAGGCGGATTGCAACACATCAACGAGGAGATCATTTGCGCCTACCCGCTCAAGGGCGAGCAAGTGCGCGCACGCATCGTGTCACCCGTATTCGTGGACCCACACGGGGAGTGGCTGCGTGTTTGAGCGGCGGTCCGCATTGGCGCCCTATCTCGCCGCCGGCGGGCGCGACGGCGCAGACGGTGCGAGGACTCTGCGCCTCAGCGAGGTCAGGGGCTGGCATCTTCTGCAGCTCGCGGCGTTCGACCGACGCGGTACTCACTTCGGCGACGCGCTGGCACCCCTGATCGGTGCCGATTTGCCGGCCGCTGCGGGCCAGCAACGAGGCTGCGATCACGGCCGGATCCTGTGCCTGTCGCGAGGCCAATACTGGGTCGACTCGCACGACGCTGCGTGGTTGGCAGATCTGTCGCGGGCGATACCGCCGGAGGCAGGCGCCGCGACTCCCTTGTCGCACGGCCGTATCCGGCTCGCGATAGATGGGGCTAAGGCGCGCGCGCTGCTCGCCAAGGGCATCGCCGTGGATTTGCGTCCTTCAGTCTTTCGGGTCGGCGATTTCGCTCAGACCGCGCTGCACCACACCGGGATATTGCTGGAGCGGCGTGCCGAGAGCCGCTACGAACTGTTTGCTTTACGCACCTATTCGGCGTCGATCTGGGAATGGATGATCGATGCGGCGTTGCCATTCGGTTACGACGTAGGCGTTGAAGACATCGGTGACAAGAAATGAAAACACACACTCGGGTCGCCGTCATCGGCGGCGGCGTCGTCGGCTGCAGCGTCCTCTACCATTTGACAAAAGCGGGGTGGAAGGATGTCGTCCTCATCGAACGCGATCAGCTGACTTCGGGTTCAACCTGGCATGCGGCCGGCGGGTTTCACACGCTCAATGGCGACCCCAACGTCGCCAAGCTGCAGGGCTACACCATCGGATTGTATGCGGAACTGGAACGCATTTCGGGTCAGTCCTGCGGACTGCACCGTAGCGGCGGCTTGTTGCTGGCCGACACCGCGGAGCGCATGGAGTGGCTCAAGATGGCTCATGCGCGGGCGCGCTATCTGGGCTTGGAAACCGAACTCATGAGCCCCCGGGAGGCGCGGGAGTTGCACCCGCTGATGGAGGAGCGATTCTTCGTCGGTGCCATGCTGGATGCGGCAGACGGCAACCTCGACCCATACGGCACGACTCATGCGTACGCGATCGCTGCGCGCCATGGAGGCGCCGAGATCTATCTCAAGAACCGGGTCGCGGGATTGACCCGGCGATCCAACGGGACCTGGGACGTCCTCACGCAGCAGGGCACCATCAATGCCGAGCATGTCGTCAACGCCGGCGGACTGTGGGCGCGCGAAGTCGGCCGCTTCGTTGGCATCGAGCTGCCGGTGCTGGCCATGGAGCACATGTATCTCGTCACCGATGAGATGCCGGAAGTCGTCGACTACAATCGCAAGCATGGTCGCGAGCTCCCGCACGCGATCGACTTCAAAGCTGAAATGTACTTGCGCCAGGAGCGAACCGGCATCGTCCTCGGCACCTACGAGAAGGCCTGCGTGCCATGGCAACCGCGGCAGACGCCGTGGGATTTCGGCACCGAATTGCTTCCCAATGACCTGGAACGCATCGCGCCCTCGCTCGCGATCGCCTTCCGGCATTTTCCGGCGATGGAAAAAGCCGGCATCAAACGCGTCATCAACGGTCCTTTCACGTTTTCGCCGGACGGGAATCCCCTGATCGGACCCGTGCCGGGCCTGCCGGGCTACTGGTGCGCCTGCGCGGTCATGGCGGGATTCAGTCAAGGCGGCGGCGTCGGACTTGCGCTGTCGCAGTGGATCGTCAACGGCGATCCGGGTTTCGATGTCTGGGCAATGGACGTCGCCCGCTACGGCGAATGGGCCACGCGCAGCTACACCAACGAAAAGGTCCGCGAAAATTACGCGAGACGATTCTCGATTCGCTTCCCCAACGAGGAGCTGCCGGCGGCGCGGCCCCAGCAAACTACGCCGCTCTACGATCTGATGCTGGCGCAAGGAGCGGTGATGGGAGACTCCTGGGGGCTCGAAACTCCGCTGTGGTTCGCGCCGGCGGGAGTCGAGCCGAAGGATGTCTTCTCCTTCCACCGGTCCAATGATTTCGAGCACGTCAAATCCGAGTGCTTGGGCACGAGACAGCGCGTCGGCGTGACGGAGATCGCCAACTTCGCGAAATACGAATTTAGCGGAGCGGCCGCGGAGGCGTATCTGTCGCGGCTCATGACCAACAAGATGCCGAAACAAGACCGGCTCATCCTGACGCCGATGCTGAACCACAACGGCAAACTCATCGGCGACTTCACGATCGCGCGGGCCGCCGAGGATCGCTTCATGATGTGGGGCTCCTCTCAAGCGCAGCGGTACCACATGCGCTGGTTCGAACAGCAATTGCCGGCAGACGGATCGGTCCACATCCGGCGGTACGACTTAGGGCTCGTCGGCGTGTCGATCGCCGGCCCCCATTCGCGCGACGTTCTACAGCGTCTCACGGACGAGGACGTCTCTGCTGCGGGGATGCGCTTCATGGATCACCGCGCCATCGATATCGCGAATGTGCCGGCGATGATCAATCGGGTGACCTATACCGGCGACCTCGGCTATGAGATCTGGGTCGCCCCGGAGTATCAGCGACGGCTGTATACGGAGGTCACGCGGGTCGGCCGCGAATTCGGCATCGTCAATTTCGGTATGCGCGCCTTGCTTTGCATGCGCCTGGAGAAAAACTTCCCGACCTGGTACCGGGAACTGCGGCCCATTTATGGGCCGTTCGAGGCGGGGCTGGAACGCTTCGTGGACCTCTCGAAGCCCGATTTCATCGGTCGGGCAGCCGCGATCGCGGAGAAGAACAAGCCCGATGCGCTGCGCCGGGTAAGCATGATCGTCGATGCAACCGACGCCGACGTGCTCGGCGACGAGCCGATCTGGCGTGAAGGCAAGGTGATCGGATGGGTTACCTCCGGTGGCTATGGGCACTGCGTCGCCCGATCGCTCGCGCAGGGCTACGTACCTCGTGCGTTCGCCGAAAACACGGCTGTCGGAAGTTTCGAGATCGAGATCCTGGGCGAGCGGCGGCCGGCGACAATCATACGCGAGCCCTTGTTCGATCCGGTCGGCGAGCGCATGCGTGCGTAGCGGCGCGGCGCCGCACCAGAACCCTTTGGACACGATTGGACCTCAAATACCTTAAATCACAGTGTCATTCGCCGGCTGGGTAGACGTCCACGTGAATCTCCTTTGTCATTGAGGAGGCTCAATCTTGGTCGTGTACTTGATTCGTTCCATCGAAAACAGGGCGCTCACGTCGGCGAGGCCGGGTACCCTGGTGATCAGTTCCTTATACACGCGGTCGTACGCCGCAATGTCCGCGACGATGACCTTGAGCAGGTAATCGATGTCGCCACCCATTCGGTGGCATTCCGCGATCTCGGGAATCGAGCGCATGGCGGCTGCAAAGCGCTTCACCCAATCTGAGGTGTGTTCTCGGATCTTGATTCGTACGAAAACGGTCACGTTGAGCCCGAGCTTTTCGGGGTCCAGCACGGCAACCCGAGCGCGAATGATGCCGTCGGACTCCATCCGCTTGATGCGCCGCCAGCAAGGGTTGACGGACAACCCTACACGGGCCGCGATGTCCTGAAGCGGCATGGATGCATCGTCCTGCAGAAGGGATAGAAGTTTGCGATCGATTGAGTCCATCCAAGAGAAATAGCACAAAATTCTAAGAATTCAAGATTTACCAGAAATTTATGGGAGCATTTTCTATCTCTATAGATTTATCCTCGAGGCTGGCGAATTCTAGATCAGGCGTTTTCATGTCTCTCTTCCGCAGCCTATTTGTCGAACACCCTGCATCGGTCGACGAAACGTATTTGGAGCATCTCATTAGTGCGGTGAGTTTCGGGACGAGGATGATCGTCGCCGGCCTTGCCTGCATGGTCCATGGTGTGTTACCTGCCGTATTCGTGACTCGAGGCAGCGACGCGATCTGCGCGCTCCATGAACGAATGGTGATGAAGCGCCGCCGCTCCCGGCGATCTTAACTGCCGCGCCGTTCGGCGGTCCGGTTGCTCACTCGAACCGGACACGGACCTCGACGCCGAATGTCCGCGGCTGATTGGTGTCGATGCGCGGCTGGCCGGGCACGGTCGCGCCGATCAGGATGGCATCGGCGAGGTTTGCGTGCACGTCGGTGAGATTCTTGACGAACGCGGCGAATTCATAGCGGGCGGCGCGCACGCCGCCGCGCAGATCCACGATGTCGTACCCGGCGCGTCGAAACAACGCCGCGAGCCCGGTTTGCGGATTTACAATGGCATTGTTCGCGGAGTAGCTCGGGCCGGCGTAGCTGTAATCGGCCCGTCCAAAGCCGGACCACTCCGCCGTGATGTGCCGCGCGTATTCGAGATTGGCAGAGATGGTCCAGTCGGGGACCTGTAAGACGGGGCTTCCGACCCGCTGGGGACTGCCAATGCCTTGCTGCGTGATGTGCGCATCGTCGTAGCCCAGCCCGAGACCGACCGTGAGCTCAGGCAGGGGCCGGCCGTTGAATTCGAGCTCGGCACCGGCGCTCTGCGCTTTGCCCGAATTACCGGTGTAGCCGTAGCCGCACAGCGGCAGTGCGACCAGCTGTTGAATGTTGTCCCACTCGATCACGAAACCGGTCGCGTTCAGCGTGTACCGGTGATCGAGGAAGCTCGTCTTGAATCCCCCTTCATAATCCCACAGGCTGTCGGGGGTAAAAGTTGCGATCTGCGCGGCGGTGACGCCGAGATTGTGAAGATCGGTATCGCAGCCGAACGGCGCAGGCCCCGGGGGCAACTCGATGTTGTCGCCGCCCGGACGAAAGCCCTTTGCGGCACTCGCGTAGGCCAGAATATCGGGTGTCAGCTTGTATTCCAGCAGGTACTTGGGCGTGTAGCCCTTCTCATCGAAGCCGGGGACGTTATACGTGCTGGCGCCGCCGTAAAACAGGCCGTTGGTGTACTGGGTAAAGGTTGCCGTGTCGCGGAACCAGCGCACGCCGACGGTGGCCTTGAGATTGCTCAAGATGTCATAGGCGAGATCCCCGAATGCCGCGTACTCGCCGGCTTCCCGCTGGTCCTTGAATGACAGCGCCAGGTCCGTCGGCCAGCCGGTGGCGGCGGTGAGGTCCGGCGAGGTCCACTCGTAGTCTCGTGGGCGCGTGGTGTAGGAGTAGAAGCCGCCCAGGATGAACTGCACGGGTCCCGAGAATGAGGAGGCAAAGCGCAGCTCCTCCGCGATGCGGTGCCAGCCCCAATCCCGCGTGATCGGGCCCGGAATCGTCGTCTGCTGACCGAGGGAATACGTGAGGTCGTCGGAGTCGTCCTCGGCCTCATTCGTTCTGCGATCGAAGACGGCGGTCGAGGAGACGAACGAACCAAACGGCGCCTTGTAATTGATGGTGAGGCTCCCGAGCCACCATCGGTCGGTGCCCCCTTCAGGGAGGTCGAACACTTCCCGCTGCACGAGATTGCTGGGGTAGTAGGTGGCATAGGGCACGCCGACTTGATCGGTCTCCTGGAACATGATCCGCGGCGTGATCGCGAGTCCCTCCACCGGCTCGAACTTCAGGGCGACTTGCCCGCCGTAGTACGTCATGTTGCCCACATCGTTAAGAATCTGGTTTGGCGGCCCGGACTCGGGACCGATCCACTTATCAAACCAGCCGCTATCGTACTGGTAGAACCCGCTCGCACGAAACGCAAGGGTGCTGCTCAGCGGCAAATTAACGTCGCCTTCCACGAGGTCGTTCCAGGAACCGTGCTGGGTGTAGGACCCGCTGCTGTGGACCTGCGCACTGAAAGCGCTGGCGTCCGGCTGTGCGGTGATGATGCGGACCGTGCCGCCCATCGACTCGGCGCCGTACAGGGTACCCTGCGGGCCGCGCAGCACCTCGATGCGCTCCACATCGACGATGTGCGGATCGAGCGTCTCCAGCACCGGAGTGTCGTCGATGTAAAACCCCGTGGTGTTCGCGCCCTGCACGCCGCGCAGATAAATGCCGCGCGCAGCGAGCGAGCCGTCGCCGGCCCCGGTGCTGAAGGAGAGGTTGGGAACGGAGGTCGCATAGTCAAAGAACTGCTCGACTCCCTTGTCCTCGAGCTGGACTGCGGAGAATGCGGTGATGCTGAGACCGATGTTCTGGAGGTCCTCGGCGCGCTTGGTGGCGGTCACGACGATTTCCTGCAGACTCTGCTCCGCGCTTGGCCCGGGCGTCGCCGCTTGCCCAGCAGCGCGACCGGCGCCGAGCGCGAGGGCGAGGGCGAGGGTAAATGTGAGCGAGCTCGGCACGACAGATCGAATTATCCCCACCTGGATTCTCCCTTTGCGTCCTTTTGCGTCGCACGTCATGCGTGCAATCATTCGTTCGCCAAGACCATTTGATACTAGGGAACTTGATTGTGAGCAAAGCATGCAAATCGACGGAAAAAGCATGTTTTCGGACGTTTCGGCCGCGACCCGTTGCATGCGGGCCGCATTTCGGAAATGCGTATCATATGCGCGATTTTCATCAAACCTTAGCGGGGTTTCACCTTGCCGAGGAACTGTAATACATTCTGCCACGCGTCGAAAGAACCTTCGCAGTTTGCGTTCGGCAGGCCGCCCGTGGCCTCAAAGTCCTTGGCGACAGGATGAAAGACGAAGGACGAGAGTGGACCGCCGCTGCCGACGCGCGAGACGAGATGGCCGGCGCCAGCGTAGATGTGCATCTCGACCATGCCGGCCTTACCATGCTCTACGAGGCGGCGGCGTATCTGCTCGGCGCCGATGAACGAGGGCCACATCTCGTCGGCGCCACCGCCAATGGCCAACACCGGTCCGCGCATCCTCTCAAAGGGAATGCCGTAGGCGGCAGAAATCGATGGATCGCTCCAGGTTTTCAGATAGTACGGAGTCCCAACAAAGCCTGGGGGCTCATGCGATTGCGCGGCGTCGCCTGCGTTGTTCGAGTCGGTCTCCCCGCGATCGGCCGGCAAGGGTTTGCCCGCGTAGGTCCAGGCGGCCTCAACATCCGTGATGCCGGGGCCGAACGCACCATTAGTGAGGTGGGAGGGTACATAGACCACGGCGGCGGAAAAGTCCTGCGGAAAGTAGCTGGCCGCCAATCCCGCCGCCTCAGATCCCCGCGACGTGCCCATCACCGCTACCCGATGAGCGCCGGTACGCTGCTCCAGCCAATGTGCCGCGGCGCTAAACGACTCGAGCGGAATGCCGCGAAGGGTCGACGGCAAGTCTTTGTAGGCGAAGATTCCCTGTGCCAGGGCCGGATGTCCGTGACTGGCGAGCAAGGCGGCCTGGGTTTGCGGCAATCCACCGCCGGAGCCCGCCAGGACGATGACGGGTACCTTCTGCGATACTTGAGCTGGAGCAGGATAGAATAGGCCACGCACTCCACCGTCCGCGGTGACCTCCTCCGGAACGATACCGGCCGCATAACTGCGCGTCGCCGCAGCGGTGGCGACGGTTTTGCCGTCGATGCTGGCGGCGAGCGTGACCGTGTAGAGCACACTTGCATCGAGGCTCGGGGCCGTTCCGAGCTCGGGGTGCTTCGGCAGCTCCGCAACATAGGCTGCCAACTGCTCGGGCGCCACCGGTAGAACCGAGCACCACAAGCCGTGCTTGCTGACCCCCTCGTAGCTTCCGCCGAGCGAAGGGGCAGTGTCGAGGTCTACACTCCCGTTCGCATCTGCAAGATAGACGCCCACGGCCGTCCAGTTACGTCCGTGAACGTCCGGCCGTTGCGCGCTCACGGTCACCCGTGAGCCCGGCAAAACGTTTCGGACAAGGACGTGAAACGGCGCGTCGACCAAACCGGACGCCGGCGTCACGCTGAGCTGCGGGTCTTCTGCTGCGCCTACCGCGCAGCACGCGAATGTTGCCAGCGCTCCCCACGCAATCAGTTTAGCCATTTGCTCTGCCCGGCTTTGGACACTCGATAGCGTTGAGCCACGATCGTGCTACCACACGGGTGCCATCGAGGAACCGGTCTCTTGATAGTCCGGTATGTGGCTATGATCCAGCCGCAGCGCGGTTCGATCGATGACCGCGCCCTCCTTGATGACGATGACGATGCGTCGGCTGTCGCTGATCCGTTTGTCGGGATTGCCGTCGACGACGACGAGGTTGGCAAGCTTGCCGGCCTCCAATGTCCCCCACTCGTTGGACGCATTGACGATCGTGGCCGCGTTCTTGGTGGCAGCCGTGATCGCCTCCAATGGCGTCAAACCCGACTCGACCAGCAGCTCGAGCTCGCGGTGCAAGCCTTCGCCCTGAAAGTCACCCGGATAAACGGCATCGGTGCCGGCCGCGAACAAAATCCCCGCATCGCGCAGCCTCGGTACGTTGCTTTCCGCTCCCTTCAGATCTACGTGCATGGTGTAGTCGCTCTTGGCGGCGAGTTGCTCTGCGCTCAGGCCCGCGTATTGCTTGCGCAGTGCATCGAGCGCGTGCTTCGGGGTCGTGTCGGCAATCAGAGGGTTATCGAGAAAGGATAAGTCCGCAAAGCGGCGCCCGAGACTCGATTCCTGGACCGCGAGCGTGGAGATTAAAAAGACATTGTGTGCCTTGATCGTCGCAATCGTTTCGTCGCTGATCCGATGTGACGGGAAATGCGCGAACCCTGCAATACCCTCCTGGGCAATGTCGGCGGACCCGTTGCGTCTCCACTGATCGATAATCGTACGAAGATTGCGCTTCTTGGCTTCGGCGGAAATCGCATGTACCAATTGATCCGAGAGACCGACGTAGAGCTTGATGAAATCGACCTTTTCGCCCGCCAGCGATTCGACGATCCGCGGAACCTGATCCTTCGACGAAATAGCGATCGAAAGTGCCGGCCACACCGGATCGGCTCCATCGAGAATTGGGCCAACGCAATAGATGCGCGGCCCGAGCACCAGGCCTGACCGGACAGCCGCCCTGAGCTGCAGCACGAACGGCTCCACATTGCCGGTGTCCATCACGGTGGTCACGCCGGCGTACAGCAGCGCGTTCAAGTATTTCTGGTATCCGAGAATATCGAGTCCGACGCCGTCCGTTCCACCGAGCAGATGCACGTGCATGTCCGCGAGTCCCGGCAGCACGGAACCGCCCTTGCCGTCGATACGGCGACTGCCCGCAGGCACGTGCACTTCCGACGAACTGCCGATGGCGACGATCCGCTGACCGTCGACGACGATGCTGCCATGCTCACTGGGCACGCCGCCGTTGCCGTCGATGATTCTGACATTCGTTATCGCGATCGGATTCGCGCTCGAAAAGTTCGCCGCCAATCCAATCACGGCGATGCAGATGTACCGACAGATTTCATGTGCCGTGAACTTCAGAGCCGTCGGGGGCAGGCGTTGCATGATTCCTCCCTTTACGATTGAAAACGAACGCATAACCACGCCCAGCAGATCGCTTAAGCGATGATACCGACAGACTGTGGCGGCAATGAGCCGTGGATTTTCTAAATTTGTCGGATCTCAATAGTTAAATACCGATTTGCATTAGTAGCGAATTCGATAGAGAGCGCGAAAAAGCGAATTGAGCCTCTCCGCTGCTCAATCAGATGCTTCGAGAATACGGCGTTCGTTCCGAGGAGGCCATGCTGCGCGGCAGTTTTCCGTAATATTTCTTGAACGCGGACGTGAAATTGGCAGGATAATCGTAGCCTACCTCGTAGGCCACTTCCGCAATTCCATAATTGCCGTTCAGCAACAGATCGGCCGCACGCTCCATCCGGCACTTGGTGATGTAGCTGTAGATCGTGAGCTTCGTGACCTCGCGGAAGCCGGCCTTGAGCTTAGTCTGATTCAGCCCCACCATTCGCGCGAGCTCCGGAATTTTCGGAGGATTTCGGTAATGTTGCGTCAGATAGTCGCGCGCCTCGTAGATGCCATTGACGTCGCGTGGGCGAATACCGGTAGGCGCGCGGTTAATCATCGCGCGGTTGCTGAATTCGCCAATCACCTGCAGAAGTATCTCTGTGCTCAATGCCTCCAAATACCGGCCGCGCAAGGCCGGCATCATCTTATGACGAGACTCCACCATCAGCTGAACCGCGTGTATGAGACTCGTGTCCAGCGACATTCTTTGGTTCTCGGCCTCCGGGTTGCGCGCGAACAGTTTATTCAGCGGAGGCGGCACTTCACTGGAATTCAACCCGAAATCACGTGTAAGGACCGCCGGCCGACAGTGTAGTACAACCATTCGAATCGGTTGCGCGGCAAGAATGTAATACCCCCCGCGACTGGCGCCCGGCGATATATAGAGCAGAGCTTCCGGAGCCTGCGCAATGATCTCGCCCGACGCCGCGCGCAGTGAGCCGGCCAACAATAGCCGCAGCTTGAAAAATGCGGTTCCCTCGACGCGAACCCACGTGTCCTTACGATACTGTGCATCGGTGATGGAGAGCAAGAAACCATCCGAGATTTTGAAAAAATCCCAATAGCCGCTATCCTCCTGCTCGTTGAGGAAATGCCGCATTCCGCGTGTGGCCCAATGTTGCGGGCGCTGAGCGCCTTCCAGTGTCAGTGGCGGCATCCGTCCGGATTCCGTCGTGAGCGTGTCTCCGAGGAGCTGTTCGATATCCTGTTGGAGCATCCCCACGAGCGGTTGACGGGCGACGAGTATGTCATCGAGCGCTTCGGAAGGCCGCACACGCCCTTCTTGAGCCGTTGCGCCGCGCTGCCTTGGTGACCGATTCTCGGGGAGAATTTTGGATTTGCGTGTAGCCATGGCGATGCGCCCGGGGGATTTGGACAGGACGATGGTTGACGGCTTGTATTCCAGCACGGGGGCGCTTGTGAGTACATGTAAAAAAGATCAGCCACAGCCGTCGGATCGCAGTAGTTAGACGTCGTCCGTCATGTCTGCTCGAATATTTGTCCTGCTATTCTCCCGGCTGAACATGCCCACCCAAAAGCACGACTATGAATGCTGATGATTCCGTGACTCGGAAAACCTTGGAAACGCTGCTGGCGGACAGCCCATTTCAGCAATTGCTTAGTCTACGCTTGGACGCATTCGACTTAGCCGCGCAGACGGTCACAATCCGGTCGATTTACGGACCTAACGTCGAACGTTCGCCGGGCACCGGCCAATACCACGGCGGCGTCATCGCGAGCCTCATCGACATCGCGGGAGATTTTGCGCTTATAGCGGTACTCGGCTATGGCGTACCGACGATCAATTTCCGCGTGGACTATCTGCGGCCGGCGGCGAACGCGGATTTACTCGCCCAGGCGCGGGTCCGACGCGCCGGACGAACGATTGGCGTCGTTGACATCGACGTGACAGACCCTAGCGGTAAGCTGATCGCCCTTGGCCGAGGTTGCTACGGCACCCAGCCTGGCTGATTCATTGAGGGGAAAGAGGCGATGAAAGCTGTCTTGACGACCGCCCACGGGGGTCCCGAGGTCCTGCATCTGCGACATGACATTCCGGCGCCAAGGCCTGCGCCGGGCGAGGCGCTGGTGCGGGTCGCCGCGACGGCGGTGAATTTCCACGACATCTTCACCCGCCGCGGCATGCCGGGAGTCAAGATCAAGCTGCCTGTGATCGTCGGTTCCGATATCGCGGGAACGGTCCAGTCGCTGGGGCAAGGCGTGGACGCACATTGGCTCGGCAAGCGCGTGTTGATCGACCCGGTCATGCGCGAAGGAGACCGCTTCGGCATGTTGGGCGAAACGGTGGATGGCGGTCGTGCAGAATTGGTAGTGGTGCGCCAATCGATGCTGCTGGAGATTCCGGCAGGTGTAGGATTCGAGGAGGCGGCAGCGTTGCCGCTGGCATACGGCACCGCCTATCGGATGTTGATAACGCGGGGCCAGCTCAAGGCCGGCGAACGGATCATGGTGCTCGGCGCCAGCGGCGGCGTTGGCGTCGCCTGCGTGCAACTCGCACAGATGCTTGGCGCCGAAGTGCTTGCTTTCTCGAGCAGCCACACGAAATTGCAGCGGCTCAAGGAGATTGGCGCTAGCCACGTTGCCAACTATGTCGACAAACCTTTTCTCGAAACAGTCAAGGAGATCTACGGCAAGCCGCGAATTACCGGTACCGGCGGTGTGGACGTAGCGGTGAACTTCACCGGTGGGGACACATTGCCGGCGACGCAGAAATGCGTGAAGGTAAGCGGCAGAATCCTTTGCTGTGGCGCCACGGCCGGATACAATCTCACGCTCGATGCGCGCTACTGGTGGACCTACGAGCACACGCTGATCGGTTCGGACGGTTGGCAGAAAGACGATCTCAAGATACTGCTCGATCTGGTGGCGAGCGGCCGCCTCGTGCCGGTCATCGACAAGGTGCTGCCGCTCGAGGAGACTGCCGAGGGCGAACGCCTGCTCGAGGATCGTGAGGTGGTGGGCAAAGTGCTGCTCAAGCCGTGACCAGGTCATGACGCAGAACCATTCGGGTCTTTATAACCTTGGGCAAATTCTGCAGCTTCCGGCGCATGGCGAGCGTAGCGCCATCGTCGATTTGCGCGATGAATCGCGCGCAAGGCACCTCTCCTGCTTTGAACTCGATGCCTTGTGCGACGGCGTCGGCCGCGGCCTCCAGCGACGCGGTATCCGGCCGGGCGCTCGCGTCGGCATTCTCGCAGAGAACCGCGTCGAGTTCGTCGCCAGCTATTTCGGCATCATGCGCATGGGGGCGGTCGCCGTGCCGGTCAACCACAAGCTGCCTCGCGCGACCATCGCACATATCTTCCGCGACAGCGGCATCGAACTCGCGCTGAGCGACGCGGCACGCCGGCCGTACGTGCCGGATGCGGTGCCGACGATCGACTTCGACGGCGGCGGCGCGAACGGATTCGACGCCTTTCTCGACTTTGGGCCGCTGGAGACTTTTGTACCCGACGACGATGCGCTGGCGGAGATTCTGTACACGTCCGGCTCCACGGGCGTACCAAAGGGCGTACCGCTGACGCACAGCGGTCAACTCTGGGCGATCGCGCACTACATCGAACCGGTGCCGCCCGTCTTAGCTAAGGATTCGACGATCATCGTGGCGCCGTTGTATCACATGAACGGATTGTTCAATATTTCCGTCGCGCTCGCGAATCGCATGCAGGTGATATTGCTCCCGCGCTTCGACGCGCGCCGCTTCCTCGAAACCGCGGCTCGATACCGTTGCAGTTTTCTTTCCGGGATCCCGACGATGTATGCGTTGATGGTGCGCGAGCGCGAGCTCGTTGAGCGGCTCGATTTGAACAGCGTCCGCGACGTGTCGATCGGCTCGGCGCCGTTGACCGATGCGCTGCTTGCCCAGGTCCATGAAATGTTCCCGAACGCGCAGATCGAGAATGGCTTCGGCACGACGGAGGCCGGACCAGCCGTCTTCGGACCGCACCCGGATGGCCTGCCGCGGCCGCCGTTGTCTCTCGGTTACCCGTTGGCCGACATCGGATGCAAACTCGTCGACGGCACATCCTCCGACGAGGGCATCCTTGCGCTGCGCACCGCGGCGCTGACTCATGGCTATTTGAATCAGCCGCAAGCGACCGCGTCCCGCATGCGGGACGGCTGGTACCTGACCGGCGATGTAATGCGCCGCGATGCGAATGGATTTTACTATTTCGTGGGACGAGCCGACGACATGTTCAACTGCGGCGGCGAGAACGTTTATCCGGGCGAAATTGAAAAGATGCTGGAACGGCATGCGGCCGTTGCTCAGGCGATCGTCGTACCGGCGCCCGACGACATCAAGGGACAGATCCCGATCGCTTTCATCGTGCCCCGCCGCGGCTCGGCGCCTACGGCGGCGCAGATCAAGGAGTACGCGCTCGAGCACGGACCGGCCTATGCACATCCGCGCTTCGTAGAATTTCTGGACAGCCTGCCGGTGTCCGGCACTCAAAAAATTGACCGGACCTCACTCACGGCGGAGGCTGCGCGCATCGTCCGCGCCGCCGGCCGGAGTCATTAGTGGGGCCGGTTTGCCGACTCGCAGCGACTGTTCTCGGGCACCCCGCATGAACCCCTATCTCGATCACATCATTTGGGCCTGTGCAGACCTTGAAAGCGGCTCGCGCCGATTCGAGGCACTGACGGGAGTTCGCCCGCGCTACGGCGGCGTTCATGCCAGCGGGTTGACTCATAACGCGCTCGTGGGTCTTGGAAAGCGGTGCTATCTCGAGATTCTGGCACCGGTCGGACCCGCGGGACCCGGCGACGATGACTGGTGTCGGCTTGCGCGCGGCGCGCAAGAGCCACGGATAATGACCTACTGCCTTCGCAGTCCGCGCCCGTTATCCGAACTCGCGTCGACCTTCGAGGCGTTCGGATGGAAGAACGCCGTGGTCGCGAGCAATGGCCGCACCACCCAAGAGGGGGTTCGATTGCGCTGGCAGTGGCTGGGCCCGACAGCCCCGCGGTTTGGACTCGCATTTCCGTTCTTCATCGACTGGCTCGACTCGCCGCACCCTGCAGAGTCTTTTGGCGTTGCGCAGCTTGAGTCCGCGATTCTCCTGCAGCGCTTCGCGGTCGGACACCCCGAGGCGACAGAACTGCGCAGGATCCTGATGGAGATCGGCTCGGCGATCGATACCTATGCGGCCGACGATGTACGGTTTCAGGTGCAACTTCAGACCCCGTTGGGGGCCGTTGCACTGTGAGGTTTACGAGCCAGCGGCCCGGTGAATGGCTCGGGTATCCCAAGGGCGCGTTGTTGATCATTGGCGTCGAGTTCTGGGAGCGGTTCAGCTTTTACGGCATGCTCTCGATCCTCGTGCTTTTTTTGACCGGCGACCCTATCCACGGCGGGTTCGGCTGGCCGGCAGCCGAAGCGCTCGGGCTCCTCGGCGCATACTCGGGGGCGATGTATGCGTTGCCCGCATTCGGCGGCTACTTCGCGGATCGTGTGCTCGGCCGGCGCCGTGCCGTGACGCTCGGCGCAACGTGCATGCTGATTGGGCAGATCATGTTGGCATCGCCCGTATTTCTGCCTGCGCTTCTCGGATGGTGGCATGCGGCGCCGCTATTGCAAACGTTGCACGAGCTGGGAGTGCCGCTGGGCCGACTGGCGCCTTCGGACGCCGTCAATGCAGCGATCATGCGCCACGGTGCCGCGCTCGAGCCCCGCGCAGGCGCCACCTGGCTGAAGCAAGCCTACACCCTCGCCACACTCGGATTCTATTTCGCCATTTTTTGCCTCGTCCTCGGCAATGCCCTCATGAAGTCGACACTGGTGGTGTTGTGCGGTGAGACCATGTCCGCGGATGATCCGCGGCGCGAGGGAGCCTATACATACTATTATCTCGGCATCTCGGTCGGTGCGATGCTGTCAGGAGTTGCAGTCGGCACCGCTGCGCAGGTGTTCGGTTGGCACTATGGATTCGCCGTCGCCGCGGCCGGGATGAGCGTGGCTCTTGGATCCTATGTCCTCCTGGCTCCCCGTTGGCTTGGCGCCATTGGGATGCTTCCGGACCGACGCCGGCGGATCGACGAGCCCGTTAACGCCATCGCCGCATTCGCTGCAAAGAAAACCGGCACCGAGGCGCGCCTGCGCATCGGCCTTTTATTCGTGTTGGCATCACTGCTGTGTGCGTTCAGCGTGGGATGGTTCCAGCTCTTCGGAAGCTGGCTGCTGTTCATCGAAAGAGACGTCAATCGGACGGTTGGCGAGTTCGTCATTCCGGTGCCCTGGTTCACCTCGATCAATGCGGCGGTCGTGATTGTCTTGGCACCATTTGTAGCGGCGTTTTGGGTGCGCCTCGGCACCCGAAATCAACGCGTCGACATTGTGCAGAAGTATATTTTTGCGCTGGCAATGGTAACGATCGGTCATCTGCTGATGTATTTGGCCGCGCGAGACGCGGCGCCGAACGCGCTGGCCTCGGTGTGGATCCCGCTTGCATCATTATCATTGCTGGGGATCGGTGAAATTGTCGCGTGGACCGCGACCTATGGGATGGTCTCGAGAGCGGCACCCGCGGGATTCGCATCCGTGGCGATGGGCGCTTGGTACTTGCTGACCTTGGGACTCGGCGGCTACCTCTCGGGATTCACCGGAGGCCTGCTCGAATCGGTCGGATTTGCCGGCGCGTTTGCTGAAGTCGCCGCGATCATGGGCGCTGCGTGCGCCATAGCCCTTTTGCTGCGTAGCCCGCTGTTGCGCCTTGCCGCCCGTGCCAGCGTCTCGCTCTAGCGAGGAATCCGCCAGCATGGGTGCGGAAGTCAACAGCACTCCCCAGCTGCATCGTGCGCTGGGCACATTCGACCTCGTGCTGTTAAACGTCTCTGCGATCGTGGGGTTGCGTTACCTTTCGATGGCCGCGCAAATCGGCCCATCCAGCCTCGCGCTATGGCTGCTTGGGCTGGTTACTTTCCTAATACCTGCGGCACTGACGGTACTGGAGCTCAGCTCGCGTATGCCGGGTGAAGGTGGCATGTATCTCTGGTCGAAGGCCGCATTTGGCGATCTGCATGCGTTCATCGCAGGTTGGAGCTACTGGATAGCCAATCTCGTCTTCTTTCCTGCGCTGCTCATCTTTGGCGCCGGGGCGTTCCTGTACATCCATGGAGGCGCATGGCTCAAACTCGCGGACAATCCGATCTACAACGGCACTTTCTGCCTCGGCATTCTATGGTTGGCGATATTGCTCAATATCGCCGGACTCGAACGGGCAAAGTGGCTGCAGAACATAGGCGCCGTGGCGACATGGGCGGTTGGGGCACTCCTGCTGTGCGGCGGGCTTCTTGCCTGGCACAGATTCGGTGCTGCGACCCCGATCGCCGCTCCAGCCCTGGTACCGAATCTCAGTTCGTTGGCGACAGTCGCCAGCTTCGCGACGATGGCTCTCGCATACTCGGGTCTCGAGCTCGGGCCGATTCTGGGTGGCGAGATCAAGAATCCGCGACGTACCATCGCGCGCGCGCTGCTCATCGCGTGCGTCGCAATTGGAGTCCTATATATCGCGGGCACGGCGGCATTATTGATGGCACTTCCGGCGCAGCAGATCAACGCGATCAGCGGCATTCCGCAGGCGCTCACGGCGATAGCCGCGCGCGCGGGCATGCCGATGTTTGGAGTCATCGCCGCTGCGCTCGTAACGCTGTCGCAGGCCGGCAGCCTCGGCGCGTGGATCACCGGCACCGCACGGTTACCGTTCCTCTTCGGTCTGGACCGTTATTTACCCAAGGCACTAGGCGCCGTTCACCCGGCAACCGGCTCCCCTTACGTGGCGCTGCTTACGCAAGGCGTTCTGGCAACGCTCGTACTGTTGGCCGCGATCTCCGGTTCCGCCGTCCATGAAGCGTATCTCATGCTGATCGACATGACCGTAATCTTGAGCTTTTTGCCCTTGCTGTATATGTTTGCCGCGCTGCCGGTGCTACGCCGCCGCGCAATAGACAAGCAGCCGAATATCACTCTCATTCCTGGCGGACCGTTCGCTTGCTGGTTGGTAAGCGGCACGGGTTTTCTGGTAACACTACTCGCACTGGTCGTGGCGATGGTGCCGCCGGCCGATAGTACGAGCCGTACGCTCTTTGCGATCAAGGTCATTGGAGGCTGCGCCTCGCTGATCGCAGTCGGACTAGGTTTCTATATTCGCGGCCGCCGGTGAGTTTGCAACACTCGCGTAAGGATCGCGGCAAGCTGCGGATACCCCCCAAGAGAGCCGCCACCCTCGTCAGGCTGTCAAGAGGCGATTTTGGACACGATTGGACGTCCGCCGCCAATTGGAGACGTTCGCGGACAGTTCTTCATTCGGATGGTCCGGTGCGAGCTGCGATTGCGACTGACTCTCGAATGCACCGGTGCCGTCTTCATTCACATGCAGCGATATGCTCCTGTACCTGGAGATACGAGATAAGACATTGGTTTTCATAACCAAACAATTACGCCTGCCGGCGTCTCGACAGAGCCATGCGCCCCTCGGTTTGTGCGAATTGACAGATTGGGACATTGCGGTGCGAAATGGATCCCGGCGTCACTCGATCGATGACGGAAAAACAATGGGGAAGCACCTTATGCAAGGCACTTCATTCGCAATTGCGCAGACCTATTGAGGTTGCAATTGGTCGCGACATCGGATGCGCGGTGGGATGGCGCCGGCACGAACGCGGTCATTAACATGGGCGGGGCTTAGACCTTGGGTTCTTCAGGCGCTACTGCTGTCAAAGGTTCTAAACGAGCGCTCAACTCAACGCGCGGAATGTGGCTGGCTCCAATCCGACTGATGGCCGCTTGCAGGATCCTGCGGTTTCCGTCGAAGCTAAGGCAGCTGCGGTCTTTGAACTTCATGAGACCCTATTTTTCGAAGGAGAACTGGCGGGATACGTTTTTCTTTGTCACGCACGATTACTATCTGTCGAGATACTTTACTTTGGCGCAACGCATTGAGTGCGCCATCGCTCATTATAGCTTTGAAGGGCAGAACTACGGACCTACCTATCGCCGCTCTGTCTATCAGTCGCCGCACGGACTCGCGCTTTGGCATCGAGTCGTAGATGGCACGCGTTACACGATTGCGTTGCGCGCCACAGAAGACAACAGGTACGAAGGCGATCTCAGCGTTTTGTGCTCTGTCAACGACACGCGCGTTTGCCGCGTATCTTTCTCCTATGTGGACGGCAGTCTGTTCGGTCTCCAGTCCGAGCGCACGATGTTCGTCACCAGAAATCAGACTGACCGCAACCCGGAGCTTCAGCGTTTTCGCGATACATTCCCACAGAACTCGCCACCCTATTTTTGCCTCGCATCGGTGTGTGGGATTGCGATGGCGAATGGCATGCGCACCATATTTATGGTCAAGGATGATGCGCAAATTGCGTACGCCGAACAATATGCGGAAGGCTTCAGGAATTCCTATTCCGCGCTCTGGGAAGCATTTGGAGCGCAGGAGGTCGACAACCGGCATGCCTATACGATGTCTATCCCACCGAAGTTGAACCCGCTCTCAAACGTGAAGCACAAGAATCGGGCCGTCGCCAGGCGCCGAAACTGGATGGAGGTCGCGCTAAACACGCGACAGGCAATGCTCGAAAATAGGACGAGCCGGGCTCCTCCATCCATCGAAGGAGAGGCCTACGCGTTGCTTCCGCCTGGGAGTATCCGCGCATACCCGCCAGCCTAATGCGCTCCCAGACCCGCACGTAACTTGACCGATGCCGTGCCCTGCAATGCCCCAGGGCATGGAGTGGCAGACCCCTTCTGCGCACCACATGGCCGTCGTGCCTGTGAAGCCTCCCCTCCTGCTGCGCGATGTCCACCGGATTGGACGGCACGTTCCGATGCAAGATCGCGTGTCACCGCCACTATCGTCAATTCCCGCGAACGGCGAGTCTGGCATTTGGCAGATCCGCCCGGTATTGGGAGCGTATGCGGCGCGACGCCTACGATCAAGGCTTCGACTGCGGTCCCGCGGCTCTCGGAACGGTCGTGCTCAATCGATCGATCATCGGCTGGGTAATGAGACAAATCCCCCGCTCCGTGCGCCGAAATCGCTTCGCATCCAGCTCCGGATCCTCGCCGACGGTGAGTCCTTCCGGAATACGAACCCCGCGATCGACAATGACATTCGTCAGACGGCAGTTTCTAGCCACATCGACATAGGGAAGGACGACCGCACCTTCCAGCGACGTAAACGAATGCACGTGCACGCCGGTGAAAAGCAGGGAGCGAATTACTGCGGCCCCCGAGACCACGCAGGCACCCGAAACGAGTGATCCTTCCGCAAATCCGCGTCGGCCGGCTTCCCGGTGCACAAACTTAGCCGGGGCTGTGATTTCCGCGTACGTCCAAATCGGCCAGTTGATATCGTAAAGATCGAGCGACGGGATCACGTCGGTGAGTTCGATGTTGGCTTCCCAGAAGGAATCAACTGTCCCGACGTCGCGCCAGTAGGCCTCCGCCTCGGCGTCGCTCTTTACGCAGGACTTCGTGAACGGATGCGCCATCGCCTTGCCGTGCTTAACGATATACGGAATGATGTCCTTGCCGAAATCGCGGCTCGAATGCGAATCCGCCGCATCGCGTCGCAAGGTATCGATCAGGAACGAGGTTTTGAATACGTAGATTCCCATGCTCGCAAGCGCCGTGTCGGGTTTGCCCGGCATGGCCGGCGGATCGGCCGGCTTCTCCAGAAAGCTGATGATCCGATCACCGGCATCCACGTGCATCACGCCCAAGCCGGTCGCTTCCATCCGCGGCACTTCGATACAACCGACCGTGACATCCGCGCCGGTTGTGGCGTGCTGCTGGAGCATGATTTCGTAGTCCATCTTGTATACATGATCGCCCGCCAAGATGATCATGTACTCGGGACTGGAGCTCTCAATGATGTCGATGTTCTGGTAGACCGCGTCTGCAGTTCCCAGGTACCACTGCGTTTCCGATAGGCGCTGGCTGGCCGGCAGGATATCGAAGCTCTCATTGCGCTCGGCCCGGAAAAAATTCCAACCCAATTGCAGGTGCCTGATCAGGGAATGGGCCTTGTATTGAGTCGCGACACCGATGTGCCGGATACCCGAATTGAGCGCGTTTGATAATGCGAAATCGATAATGCGGCTCTTGCCGGCGAAGTAGACGGCCGGCTTGGCCCGTTTATCGGTCAACTCCATGAGTCGCGAGCCCCGCCCGCCTGCGAGCACATAGGCCATCGTGCGCCGCGCCATCGAACCGATACGCTCTTGCGTTTGCATGGGTTGCCTCGCGAAATTACTTAATTGCAAATGTCGGACGGAGATTCTATCAGTTGCGGCAATCGCGAACCTGACGGTAGGAAAATCCGGGCGTTGCCGGGCGGCGTCCCGATAACCCGCTGATACAACGATGTTCTCTGTTCCTTGGATTAACCCGGTGAATCGACCGACGAAAGACTGGTCGTGCGCTTTTCGACTTCGCGCAGTGCTCTTGGCAGGGCGAAGATCACATGTTCCTGCTGCCCGGCGACCTCAACGACGACTTTTCCGCCCCAGTCGCGCAGCTGCGCGAGCACGCCTTGCACCAAAATTTCGGGTGCCGAGGCCCCGGCCGTGAGGCCCACCGTCATGCCCGTATTGAACCATTCGCGACGCAAGAATTCGGGTCCGTCGACCAGATAGCCGCGCTTGCCTGCTTTTTCAGCGAGTTCGCGCAAGCGATTCGAGTTTGAGCTCGATTCCGAGCCCACGACTACGAGCACATCGCAGCGGTCGATGATGCCTTTGACCGCGTCCTGGCGATTTTGGGTCGCATAGCAGATATCTTCCTTGACCGGCGCTTTCAAGAGCGGGAACCGCGCGCGCAAGGCTTCCACGATGACCGCCGTATCGTCCACCGATAGCGTAGTTTGCGTGACGAACGCCAAAAATTCCGGATTCTTGACTTCGAGAGCCGCGACATCCTCGACCGTTTCGACGAGGAACATACGGCCGCCGTAGGAGGTGTCGAATCGCCCCATCGTGCCCTCGACTTCCGGGTGCCCGGCGTGCCCGATCAGCAGAACCTCGCGCGCCTCACGGGAATAGCGCGTGACCTCCATATGCACCTTGGTGACGAGTGGACAGGTGGCATCGAAGACCTTGAGCTCGCGGCGCTGGGCCTCCGCTTGCACGGCATTCGATACGCCGTGAGCGCTGAAGATGACCGTAGCGGCATCCGGTACTTCGTCCAATTCCTCGACGAATACCGCTCCGATCGACCGCAGCTGGTCCACGACGTATTTGTTGTGCACGACTTCATGGCGCACGTAAATCGGTTTTCCGAACAGTGCGATCGCGCGTTCGACGATGTCGATCGCTCGATCGACACCGGCACAAAATCCGCGTGGATTGGCCAACAGGATATGCATCAGGATTTACGCCTACTGTCCAACAAGGCATCGAGCAGCAGCAAACCGGCACCGACGGTAATCGCGGAATCGGCGACATTGAAAGCCGGAAAATACGCCTGATACCAATGAAAGTGAATGAAATCGACGACCGACCCGATACGTATCCGGTCGATGACGTTGCCCAATGCGCCTCCCAGCACCAGCGCAAGACCCGCCGCCGTCAGTTTATGCGCGCTGGGCGGCAAACGGGCCAGCCACACGCCGATCGCAACGCTGACGCTGACGGCCAGGCCGATGAAGAACCAGCGCTGCCAGCCGGATGCGGAGGCGAGAAAACTGAAGGCGGCGCCGACGTTGTGCATCAGCGTGATATCGAGAACCGGCAGGACCGCGGTATATTCGAACTCCCCGTAATGCGCGACGATATAGCTCTTGCTGAGTTGATCTGCCACGATCACCAATACCGACAACAGCATCCAGCGCCAGCCGCTGTGCTTCGCACGAGGCTGCTCCATGGTCACGTTCATGCGAAATGCCGCTCCTCGCCAGGACCTTCCACGTTGAGGACGCAGCGCGCGCAGAGCTCCGGATGCCGCGGATCGCTGCCGACATCGCTGCGCAGATGCCAGCAGCGCACGCACTTCGGTTCCGTCACCGGATGAACGCGGATCCACACGTCCTCCTCGCTGGTGCGTACCGCGTCGGGCGGCGGCGTATCGCGCAGCGCGATGCGCGCCTGACTCGTAATCAAGACGAAGCGCAGCTCGTCCTGCAGCTCCGACAAGCGGGCGGCCTGCAGGGGCGGCGCAAAGACCGTCACTTCGGCTTCCAACGGCGCACCGATTTGGCCGGCCGAGCGTAGGCGCTCGAGCTCTCGCGACACGTCGGTCTTCAGCGCGATGAAGGCCGGCCAATCGACCTCCGAGCTGCGCTCGGCGCCCACGGGAAATTCGTGCCAGCCGCTCAAGAACACCGATTCCCCGGCAGCGGTCGTGCTGTATCCCGGTAACAACGCCCAGGCTTCTTCGGCCGTGAAACTCAGTATCGGCGCGATCCAGCGAACCATCGCTTGCGCCAGGTGGAACATGGCAGTTTGCGCGGAGCGGCGCGGCGGACTCGCGGCACCCGTCGTGTAGAGCCGATCCTTGATGATGTCCAAGTAGAAACCGCCGAGCTCGACGACGCAGAAGTTGTGCACTCGTTGATAGATCTCGTGAAATTCGTAATTGCGATACGCGGTGACGACCTCGTTTTGCAGCGCGAACGCCTTTGAAATCGCCCAGCGATCGATCGCCACCAGTTCATCCCACGGCACGAGGTGCCGCTGTGCATCGAAGCCATGCAGGTTGCCCAGCAAGAAACGCACGGTATTGCGGATGCGCCGGTAGGAATCGGCCATGCGCTTGAGGATCTCATCCGATACGCTCATTTCGTTGGCGTAATCGGTCGCCGCGACCCACAGCCGCACGACGTCGGCTCCCAGCGTGTTGGTGAGCTTCTGCGGCACGAGCGTGTTGCCGACCGACTTCGACATTTTCCGGCCTTTCTCATCGACCGTGAAACCGTGCGTGAGCACGCCGTGATAGGGGGCGCGGCCGTGCATGGCGACCGAAGTCAGCAGCGAGCTATGAAACCAGCCCCGGTGTTGGTCCGAGCCTTCGAGATAGAGGTCGGCCGGGAAGCCGATCTCCGGGCGCATCTGCGCCAAGCTGTAGTGCACGACGCCGGAATCGAACCAAACGTCCATGACGTCGCTCGCTTTGTCGTATTGATCAGCCTCGGCGCCGAGCAATTCGGCAGCGTCGAGATCGAACCATGCATCGATGCCGTCGCGCTCGACGCGCAACGCCACCTGTTCAATGAGTTCCTGGGTGCGCGGATGCAGTTCACCGCTGACCTTGTTCACGAACAAGGGAATCGGCACGCCCCAGGTGCGCTGCCGCGAGACGCACCAGTCCGGACGGCCCGCGATCATGCTCGAGATGCGCTGCTCGCCCCAGGCCGGCATCCAATCGACATGGCCTATGGCTTCGAGCGCGCCTTTGCGCAACCCCGCCTGATCCATGCTGATGAACCATTGCGGCGTCGCGCGGAATATCACCGGCGTCTTGTGGCGCCAGCAATGCGGATAGGCATGATGATACGGCTCGTCCCGCAAGAGACGGCCGCGCTCGGCCAGCACCGCGATCACATGCGCGTCGGCGTCGAATACCTGCTCGCCGGCGAACAGCGGCGTCGAGGGCAAGAATCGGCCGTCGCCGCCGACCGGATTTTCCGTCTCGAGTCCGTACTTGCGGCCGACGACGTAATCCTCCAAACCGTGGCCCGGTGCCGTGTGTACCGCGCCCGTGCCCGCATCGAGCGTGACGTGCTCCCCCAGCACCGTCGGCACCTGCCGGTCATAGAAAGGGTGTTCCAAGAGCATGTGTTCGAGCGCCGTGCCTTTGACCGTCGCGATGACGTCCCAACTCGTGACACCCCACAGCGGCAGGACCGCCGCAATCCGTTCGGTCGCGAGCACCAGGCGCTCGAGGCCGGCCCCGGAGTTAAATTCCACGAGTGCGTAGTCGAATTGCGGATGCACGGCGACCGCGCGATTGGCCGGCAATGTCCAAGGCGTCGTGGTCCAAATCGCGACCGCCACCGGAATCCGCTGCGTGATCTCGGTCGGCTCGGTCAAGTGAAAACGCTGCGCCACGTCGAACACATCGACGGCCGCAAACCGCACGTAGATGCTCGGGCTGGTTTTATTCTCGTACTCGACTTCCGCCTCCGCCAAGGCCGAGCGGCAGTTCAGACACCAGTGCACGGGTTTATAGCCCTTGAACAAATGACCGTTCTTGATGATCAACGCAAACGCCCGCAGCTGCTCGGCTTCGAAGCGCGGCATCATCGTCAGGTACGGATGATCCCAATCGCCGAGCACGCCCAGGCGCTTGAAGTCCTCGCGCTGCGCCGCCATTTGCGTTGCCGCGTAGGCGCGGCAGGCGGCACGAAACGCCCGCGGGTCGAGCTTCTGACCGACGCGGCCATGGGTTTTCTCGACCTGCATCTCGATCGGCAGGCCATGGCAATCCCAACCCGGAATATAGGGAGCATCATAGCCGTCCAGTCCCCGCGACTTGACGACGATGTCCTTGAGAATCTTATTGACCGCATGGCCCAAATGAATCGCGCCGTTCGCGTAGGGAGGGCCGTCGACGAGGATGAACGCGGGTCGCCCTCGGGCGTGGGCGCGTATCTTGGCGTAGAGTCCCTCGCGCTCCCATGCGGCCAGCATTTTCGGCTCGCGATTCGCGAGATCCGCCTTCATCGCAAAGGCGGTGTTCGGCAAATTGATCGTATTTTTGTAGTCAGCCACAATTCACCTTACAACAAGAGGGCGCGCGCGCGCGCGGCATCCTCGTCCATCTGCAGCATCAGCGCATCGAGCGAATCGAACTTGACCTCGTCACGCAGCTTGGCGACGAACTCGATCTCGATGTGTTGCCGATATAGATCGCCCGAAAAGTCGAATAAATGCACTTCGAGCAGCGGCTCGACACCGCCGATCGTGGGGCGCGTGCCGAGACTCGCGACGCCCGGCATGGGGCGCGCATCGATCCCATAGACGCGTACGGCCAGGATGCCCGAAAGCGGCGGCTTGCGTCGCCCCAAACGCAGATTCGCGGTCGGATAGCCGAGTGTGCGGCCCAGTTTCCGGCCATGGACGACGCGACCGAGCATGCGGTAGGGACGCCCCAACAGGCGCGCGGCTCCTTGAAAATGGCCTTGCTCCAGGCGCTCGCGCACCGCGGTGCTGCTAACGCGCACCGAGTCGACGACGAACGGTGCGATTTGCTCGACCTCGAAACCATGCTCGCGACCCGCATCCCGCAGCGTCTCGATATTGCCGGCGGCCTTGCAGCCGTAGCGGAAATCGTCGCCGACGACGATGTGCTGCGCATCCAAGCCGTCGACGATCAACTCCTGAATGAACTGCTGCGGACTCATCGCGCGGATGTGCTCATCGAACCGCAGCGTCACGAGACGATCGACGCCCAGAGCCTTCAGCGCCATGACCTTCTCGCGCCAGCGCGTCAAGCGAGGCGGTGCACCGGCCGGGTCGATGAACTCCTTGGAACTCGGCTCGAAGACCAACACCGTGGCCGCGGAATTGAGTTCGGCGGCGCGCCGCTTCAGCAACGCGATCATTTGCTGGTGGCCGAGATGTACGCCGTCGAAGTTGCCGATCGTCAGCACGCAGCCGCGATGCCGCTCTGCAATATTCTGGTGACCGCGCACTAATTCCATGGGATGAGGCCGTCAGTATACGGTGCCCCGGAGGGCAGCCCGCGGTCGGGCGTAGGGTTGCGATTGGGGCGGAACATCGGTGGCCGCCACTATACCAAGGCGCGAAGCCGGACGGCCGGCGAACTCATTGACAAGGCGCTGAACGGCCCGCAGACTTAGCGGCTCTTTTGCGGGTCCTTTGGGACCCGCCGCTTCATTTTTAAGGAGTTTGCGCTTGGCCAATACGAAATCTGCGGAAAAGGCGGCCCGCCAATCGACGGCGCATCGTGCCCGAAACGATGCCCTGACCTCGCAGCTACGCAGCGCCATCCGCAAGGCGACTTTGGCCCTCAAGGCGGGCAAACACGACGATGCGCTTGCCGCGCTCGACGCCGCGACGCCGGTCATCGACGGCATGGTCAACAAGGGAATCATTCATCGCAATAAAGCCGCTCGCCACAAGAGCCGCCTCACCAAACAAGTTCGCGCGCTCGCGCCCAAATAAGGGCGCCGCGCACTCAGCATATTACGGGCTAATCGGCGTTGACGCTGCGGGCGTCGGCGCGTGCTTGGTTCGAGCGCGGATGCGCTTCCAGATAGCGCATGACCGCCTGCTTCAGCTCCTCGGTGCCGGCACCCGTCGCACCCGAGATCTTCAGCACCGGCCCTTTCCAGCGTAGCCGTCGCACGATTTCCTTGGCGCGCTTGTCGGCCTCGGCGGGCTCCAACAAGTCGATCTTGTTGATCAGTAGCCAGCGCTCTTTGGCCTCGAGATCGGCCCCAAATTTTTTGAGCTCCGCGACGATCGTGCGAGCGTCTTTGACCGGATCGGCGTTCGGGTCGACGGGCGCGATGTCGATCAGGTGCAACAGCACGCGGGTGCGCTGTAGATGCTTCAAGAAACGGATGCCGAGCCCCGCGCCATCGGCCGCTCCTTCGATGAGGCCCGGGATATCAGCCATGACGAAGCTGCGGCCAAGGCCTGCCGTCACGACGCCCAAATTCGGATGCAGCGTCGTAAAGGGGTAGTCGGCGACCTTCGGACGCGCCGCGGAAACGGCGCGGATCAAAGTGGACTTGCCGGCGTTCGGCAGTCCCAGCAGACCCACGTCGGCGATCAGCTTGAGTTCCAACGCCAGTTCGCGTTTTTCGCCCGGCAAGCCGAGACCGGCTTTGCGCGGTGTACGATTGGTACTGGATTTGAAGCGGGTATTACCCCAACCGCCCTTGCCACCCTTGGCGACGAGCAAGGTCTGCCCTTCAAGGGCCAGATCGCCCAATTGTTCGCCGGTGTCGACGTCCGATACCACGGTGCCGACAGGTACCGACACAAAGGTATCGTCGCCGCCGTGGCCGGTGCAGTCGTTGCCGCTGCCGCCCTCGCCGTTCTGACCCCGATAGGTCCGGGAAATGCGGAAATCGGCGAGCGTGTTCATGCCCTCGACGGCGCGCAGATAAACGCTGCCACCGAGGCCGCCGTCGCCGCCGTCAGGCCCACCGAAGGGGACGAATTTTTCGCGCCGAAAGCTCACGCAGCCGCGACCGCCATTGCCGGCCTGCACCTTGAGCTTGGCTTCATCGATGAATTTCATGGTTCATTGCGCTCAAAAATCAAAAAGGGGGCAGGTGTTGGCCTGCCCCCTTTCTTGTTTAGTGCCGGTTCGCTTGAGCGCACCGCACGCCGCTGCGAATTACTTCGAAACGACGTTGACGTAGGTGTGCTGTTCGGGGCCCTTGACGCTGAACTTAACGACGCCGTGCGCCTTCGCGAACAAGGTGTGGTCCGTGCCGATTCCGACGTTCAGACCGGGCCGATAAACGGTGCCGCGCTGGCGGATCAGAATGTTTCCGGCAAGCACGTCCTCGCCACCGAACTTCTTGACGCCCAAGCGCTTGGAATGCGAGTCACGACCGTTGCGTGTACTGCCGCCCGCTTTTTTATGTGCCATTTGAGTGCCTCCTCGAAAACCTTAAGCGACGATCGACGTGATCTTCACGTCGGTGTACGGCTGCCGGTGCGTCTTTTCGCGCTTGTAGTGCTTGCGGCGGCGAAATTTGACGATCCGCACTTTGTCGCCTTTCCCATGACTTTCCACCGTCGCGACCACCTTCGCGCTGCCCACGTAGGGAGCGCCAATGGTCACATCGGAACCGGCGCCGACGAGCAGCACCTGATTGAATTCAACGCTGGAACCGGCCTCGGCATTGAGTTTCTCAATGCGCACTACGGCACCTTCTTTGACGCGGTACTGTTTACCGCCCGTGGCAATCACGGCATACATCGTTACAACTCCAGCTGAGGGGCCACATGGGCCTGCAAAAGAGCCGCGGATTGTACGGCGCCTGGACGTTTCGGTCAATTTTTGGCTTCATGCCAGGAATTGGATCACTAGCGCCAGGAATTGGATCACTAGCGGACTTTCGCCGCCTGCGCAGTTGGCCCCGCGGCGTTGCCGCAGCGCCTTCTCGTTGGGCAGCGCAGCGCAATCTTATGTACCATGGAGTATTGGTTCGAGCGCTGCATGACAATAGAACAGATCCGTGACTTGGTTTCCGCAGATTTTGAGGCCGTTAACCGGGTCGTCAAAGATCGCCTACACAGCCAAGTCGCCCTCGTCGACCAGGTCGCCACCTATATCATTCATTCCGGAGGGAAGCGTCTGCGGCCGCTGATGGTGCTGCTCGCAGCACGGGCTTGCGGCTACAAGGGCGCGCGCCATATCGAATGCGCCGCGGTCATCGAATTCATACATACCGCAACGCTGCTGCACGACGACGTCGTCGACAGCTCATCGATGCGGCGCGGACGGGAAACCGCCAACGAGGTGTTTGGCAACGCAACCAGCGTGCTGGTGGGCGATTTTCTGTATTCGCGCGCATTTCAAATGATGGTGATGCTCGATCGCATGGCGATCATGGCCATCATGGGCGAGGCCACGAACGCGATCGCCGAAGGCGAGGTCTTGCAACTCATGACCGCACGGGACCCGGAAACCACGGAACTCCGCTATCTCGATGTGATCCATCGCAAGACGGCCCGGCTGTTCGAGGCCGCCGCGCAAATCGGCGCGGTCATCAGCGATGCGCCGCCCGCCATCGAACGTGCACTCGCGTGCTATGGCAACCACATCGGCACTGCGTTCCAGCTCGTCGACGATGCGCTCGATTACCAGGCCGACGAAATGAGCCTCGGGAAACATTTGGGCGATGACCTGGCGGAGGGGAAACCCACTCTTCCCGTCATTTATGCGTTGCAACACGGCACGGACGAACAGCGCGCCATGATTCGCGACGCGATCGAGCATGGCGGCCTCGAGCGGCTCGGTGAGATAACCAAGGCCGTTGCAAGCGTCGGGGGGCTTGCGTACACTGCGCGCCTCGCTCAAAACGAGGTAGATCAGGCGCTTGCTGCGCTGGCGCCGCTTCCCGAATCTGCTTTCAAAGAAGGTTTGAGCGAACTCGCCGGGTTTGCGTTGGCGCGCAAGAGTTGATGTGTTGCCGATTTTCGGGGTGTAGCTCAGCCTGGTAGAGCACTACGTTCGGGACGTAGGAGTCGCAGGTTCAAATCCTGTCACCCCGACCATTTAACAGCGCTAGCCCGAATGGGCAGGCAAATATTGACCTTCGGCATTGCGCTCGCGCGGCACCCTTGTTCCACGAAGGTTCAAATCACGCCGCCTTTGCGGCGGTCGCGAGCGTCAGTAAAGCTTAGCCTCGAAGTCCAAGAATACCGGTCGCAACGTCCTGCTGCGACCGGTACTTGACTCATCAATCCGCCAAAACTTACGCCTGGGCCCTAAACTTGCGGCCGCGCAATACCACCAGCCCGCCCAACAGCAGGGTCAGCGCACTCGTGACTGATGCTGGGTCGATTTCCGGAACCGAGGACGGGCCGCCGCCTTCCACCGGCACTCCCACTCCGGCGTAAGCCAGCACATCGGCGCCGTTCCCGCCCGTATCCGACACGTCACCGTTCGTGCTGAGGCGCGATGCCGTCGTCAACGAACTGTTATCGTCCAGCCAGAAACTGAGCGTGTAGTGTTGCCCTGCGACCGTGGTGATCGTCTGATTCAAGCCGTCGTAGCCTTGCACCGAGCCGTCGTACCAGCAATTGCCGCTGCCGCCGACGCCGCACCCCGAACTCAAAACCCCTGTTGCTTCTGAGACACCGTAGTTGTTGGTGTAAACCCAAGGCGCGAGCCCCGAGTTCGCGAAGTTCCCGTCCGCTACCAGGTTCGTGCTGCCGCCGCTGGCGACCACCGATACGTTATCCAATGACCAGAAGGCCGGATCCTCTCGAAACGCGAACGAGAGTACGGTGGAGGGGCCCGCCGCCACAAAGTTGGCGGTGTACTCCGTATACGTGTGTGGAATGGGGTCACCGTTGAGATCAAAAACTGTGGCCCCCACAGGCGGAGCGCAATTGGTTGGCGGAAGCCCCGGAGGGCAAGGATTCGCAAATGCCGATCCCGCCAAAGCAATCAGTGCAAGTCCTGCCAGGTATGGCAGCCCGTTCAATGGTATTTTCATGGTGTCCTTCCCGCTATTGTTGATATTCTCAATCACGCCTGTCTAACTTTTTGCTGCAGCCCTTCCCGCAACCAAAATTAGCAAACCTACGCGTTGCGGTTTACATAATGTGTGCCTTCATTCGGCACACCCAAATCTCGCGCAGCACTCGCCTTTATGGCCTTTATTATGTGCCGAAACTCGTGCTAAGGGAATACCCTAATCTTGAATTTTGCATGACATTAACGCGAGTACCTAGGGGGCTAAATCCCCTCTGGGTCGTCGCATCCGCAGCCATCATTCGCTGGCACGAGTATCGCGCACGAGTATCGCGCTCGTTTCTTTTTGGCGATCCGGATGAGCCTTCCGACACGAGCAAGGGTCACGTGGGGCTGGGAGATCAGAGGCCGCGCCACCACGGGAGGCGAATTACTTGCTGTCCGCGGAAACCGGCACGAGCAGCGCGCTGGAGACTTCGCTCGCCGCGGGTGCAATGACGTATTGAACGACCAAGCGTGCGGTGTAGCCGTGTTCGCCGTCCCAGGAGGAAAAGCCCGTGCACACCTGCTTCGTTTCTTCGGACTCGGCGCGCTCGAAAGCCTTGTCTGCGAAGCGCACGCGTCCGGCTTCCTGACCGGCCACGAGCCGGCTTTCGTTCCAGGGCTGCGCGGAGTCCTCGGGCCGAGCGTATAGAGCCGTGGTGGTCACCACAGCCAGCGCGGGTACGCTCGCGCAGAGAGTGACCTGCTGTGCTTCCTGCTCGTCGCAGGCCGGCGTCGCATCGGGGACGCCGACGGCGCGCGTGCGGCACGGCCCTAGCGTTGCCGTCGCGGCGACGCCTTCTGCGCTACGGCGATCCTCAGCGGGACGCCCGCTCGATCCGCGATCGCTCAAAGCTGCGCGCTCCAGTCGGGCCGCAGTTGCGCTGATCTGCTGGAGTTGCATTTGTAGCTGGCCTCGCATTGCCGCCGATTCGAGGTCCGGTTGCCTCACCAAGTACTGCGAGAAGGCGAAACCACCCACGGCCGCTCCGATGAGCAGCAGACTGACTGCGAGCACCGGGCCGCGACGTGATTTCTTTGAAACCGGGAGCCCGCGTGCACGCGCCGACACTTCCCTGCGCCAGGTGACGTGCAGTTGAATCAAGGTGCCAATAACAGTGCCCGCGGCGGCAATGGCCGCAGCGGTTACTCTATCGTCGAGATTGAGCATGAACACTTCCGATAGGTCTTCCCAACAGCCCATCCCCGCGGCCGTCGTCTGGGTGGCCCGGGTTCAAGGATCTGGGGCAACGGCAGCATGCGGTAGGAATTTATCGCTGAAGGCCATGCGGAACTGAGACATGGTTCCGGTTTTCTGGATGCTGGGTTAAATCGATGTTCGGCCGAGCGCAGTAGATGAACGCGCCATGGAAACAGCAGAATCCTGCGCATTGCTGCAGCGCGTCGCATCCTAGAGTCGACGTCCGCGTCGCGGGACTTCGACCCTCCAGCAGAAGGGTCCCACACTGGTTTCGCTGCGGGACGCAGTTCTCAGAAGTCAATCCTGCCGCGTGATTAAGATCCAACACGATGGCAGTACGCGAGCGTCGCCCGGATGCCCAAGGTTGAACACATCCTGCTCGAGTCGGACGTCCGCCAGGTGCCGGACCCCCGGGATGCGCGGACGGTTCACGCGAAAATCGAGTTCCGTAGCCGGCTCCGCAGACGCATCCTGGAGCTCGAGATCATCGACTATTACTATCTTTCCGTGCGCTCGCACTCACGCACCGGCTTTTTGGAGTACGTGCTCGATTTGCGGTTCGTCGATGCGCCACGTCGGTTCCGGCATATCTCATGGCGATGGATCGGCTTCTCGCTGGTATTAGTAGTCCTGGCGTTCGGGAGTGCGGCGAAGATCGATCCCTCGGCGACGTCGTGGCGCCAGCACGATGGGCTTCCGGCGTGGGTGGCCGCCATCGTGGTCTGGGCATTCGCGACCCTCATTGGTGTCTACCGGACAACCGAGACGGTGTGTCTGCTGAGTACCCATGGCGCAGCGAGATTGCTGGATTGCACCGGCGGCCTTGGAACCCTTCGTGCCCTTCAGCGTTTCATGGTGAAGCTCGCGGCGCACGTACGGCTCGCGTCGGGGGCGCGCCGACCCACGAAGGCCGAGCATCTGCGCGACGAAATGCGCGAGCATTTGCGGCTCAAGGAAATCGGGGTGCTGTCGGCGGCGCAGTACGAGGCGGCTAAGATGCGCATCCTCGACCAACACTCTCCCGCCGCGCACGCGCCGCGCCCGATTGCCGTGAGCGGCAAGGTCAAACCCTGTCACCCCAATGCGACATTGTCTAAATCGTAACTAACTGCCTTACTATATTTTGGATTCAACCCGTTCGCGGACCAAGGAGTCATCGGATCGACGGTGTGACCCAAGACGCGACACCCTTCGTTTGAGCGTCAGGCCAGTGAACTGGCTCCGCCATGCCAATGTCCGGCAAACGTGTCGTCCCTCGTGAGTATGGAGGCAAGGCAAGCGATGACTGAGGTCTGGACGAACTGTGAAGGCGAGGTCGTCAACGGGGTCTATCCCCTGCGCCGCTTTTTGAGTGCCTCGGGCCACAGCGCGGTATTCCTCAGCGAGCATAGGGCACTGGACCTTCCCAATGCCGCGCTCAAGTTGGTTCCGGCGATTCCGACGTTGGCAGAGGCGCAACTCTCGCACTGGACGACGGCTGCCACCCTCTCACATCCTCACCTGATTCGACTGCTTGATTCCGGGCGCTGCCGGGTTGGAGGTCTCGAATTTCTATTCGTCGTCATGGAATACGCCGAACAGACGCTCTCGCAGATTCTTCCCCACCGCGCCCTGACTCCTGAGGAAGTACGGGAAATGCTGCCTCCCACGCTGGACGCCTTGGCATATCTTCACCGCAAGAATCTGGTGCAGGGTCAGCTGAACCCGTCAAACATTCTGGTCGTCGAGGATCAGCTCAAGCTCGCGAGTGATACCGTTCGCCCCGCCGGCGAATCCACGGGAAATATCGCCGAGCACTCCGCGTACGATCCTCCGGACGCAAGAGACGCTCGTTTCTCTGCGGCCGGCGATATCTGGTCTCTCGGCGTAACCATGGTTGAAGCGCTCACGCGGCAGCTGCCGTCGTGGCCCGATAGTCAATCCGAAACCGCCTTGCTCCCCGCTGCGCTTCCTGCTGAGTTCGGGGAGGTCGTGCGTCGATGTCTGGATCGCAATCCCGCCAACCGCCCGACGGCTGCCGAGCTGATTGCATGGATCAATCCGGCTTCGCCATCGCCCGTAGTTGCGGTGCCTCCGCTTCCCGTGTCGGTGCCTAATCCCCCCGTATCCATACCGAGCCCTCCCGTTGTGGAACTGCGCAACAGAGCGCCTGCGGAGTCGCCGAAACATCGCTTGTTCGTTCCGGCGATCGCGGTGCTTTTGGTAGCCGTGGTCGCAGTGTGGGCTGGGCTGCACATGTTTAGTTCTCGCGGTTCCACGGAACCAGCGGCTCCGGCTACCGCCGCGTCGCAGAATTCGGAGACGTCTGCGTCGCTGACCACCGGTTCCGCAAAGCCGTTAGTCGACAGGCCGCCATCCGTGCTCCATGAAGAAATTCCTGACGTTCCGCTCCGCGCCCGCGACACCATCCACGGCCGCATTGATATTTCGATTCGTGTGACTGTTAATAACGCCGGTGATGTCGTCGACGAAACCCTCGAAAAGCGCGGCCCGAGCAGGTATTTCGCCCGCCTGGCAACCGAGGCCGCGAGGAAATGGAAGTTCGCGGCCACGGACGATCAGGCCTCTCGGAAGTGGCTATTGCGATATGAGTTCACCCGCAACGGTGCCACCGTGCTGGTCGCAATGCCGAGGTCCTAGCGTATATGCGAGCAGCACGAGAGTGCCACGATTTCATGGTTGCTTGCGCGGTTGCCTTCTCGCGCACCGCCGGCGGTTGAACCATCGCTCTCAGGATCGCTGTGCGCCGTGCGGCATGAGATGCACGTTGGACGCCTGCGGACCTTTGTCGCCCGCTTCCTCGACGAAGCGCACCTCCGAACCGGTCGTGAGATGATCGAAATCGGCGCCGATGAGACTATTGCGATGGAAGTAAATGGACCGCCCGTCGCTGGTTGCAATGCGGCCAAAATCTTCCGCCGGAGACAAAAGCGAAATCCATCCGGTCGAAGCCGGCTCGTGATGCTTCACGTCGTGGCGACGCTCTTGTTCATACTCTTCAAGTTGCCGCCGAACCGCCTGAAATGCGTCGCGCAGTGCCACGTATACGTCCTCATGACTGTGCCGCTCGCTGTGCTGCCTGCTCGCAACGATTTCGCTGCCCGGCACGGTTAGTTCCACATGCACTTCGTAGAGCTTCCCTTGACGCTGATGGTGATGAGGGGCTTCGATAATGACGTGGCAGCTCATGATGCGCGAGCTGAACCCATCGAGACGCTGCGCCAGTTCCCGCACGCGCGCTTCTACGGCGGGAGACGGTTCCATCTGCCGAAACGTGATTTGCAATGGTAAATGCATTTTTCGACCTCCGGGTGCAGTAATCGCACCATATAATCGGCAATAGATGATGCTATTTATCGGCCTGCCTCGTCGCAATAAGGGATTGCCGCGCCGCTAGCAGCGAAGGCGGCGTTGATCTCAGTAGCACGGGTTACCGACCCCTCGAAGTCGCTGCCGTTCAGGCACGCCCCCGCGTGTGGCCGCACGTGCAATTCGTCGAGTCACTCACCGTCCATCGTAAGTTACGCCGATGGAACTGACGACGCGCGCGACTCCCGGGGCTGAGCGGACGATTGACTCCACCGTGGAACGCTCGAAGTCCGTACTGACTTGTCCGGTCAGATATACGACCCGATCGAGAGTCTGCACTCTGACGAGTTCGGGAGGTCCCAGCGCCGGATACCGCCCGAGCAACGCTCGAACAACGGCCGTGATCTTTGCGTCACCGGGGCAACCCGAGAATCCGCACTTGCGGTAGGTCGCGCATGCCGGAAGCGTACCGATTAGAACGATGGCGAGCATCAATATGCCGATTTTAATGAGTGCATTCATACGCGGTGATTTGTGCCTATCGAATCCCAATCTCTCTACGATGACCCCACAATCACGGCACCGAATTGCTCAGCACGCGCCGGAAGGCCGCAACGATTGCCGGCTGCGGGCGCCGGATCGCGGGAACTTGGCTGTAATTCTCCCAACCTCCGCCAAGGCTCCTATAGAGGCGGACGAACTGTTCGCCCTCGGTAACTTGCGCCTCCGCATATTGCTCCTGAAGATCATAAAATTGGCGTTCGGCATCGACGACGTTGAGAAAATCCGTGAGCCCGCGATCGTATCGCTCGGTCGCCAAATCGACAGCGCGTTGGCCGGCGATCATCGCAGTAGTCAACTGATCGATGCGCGCCTGCTCTGCCACGTAGGCATCGACGGACGTATCGACCTGTTGCACGGCATTCAATATGGTTTTGCGATAGTTAAGCAGACTCGCATGCGCTTCGATGCCGGCGATATCGACCTCGGCATCCAAGCGGCCGAAGTCGAGCAACGGCCAGATTGCGCCCGGTCCGAAGGACCATATGTGCTTACTGATTTGTGGAGTCGTTCCCCAGCCCTGTGCCTGGCTACCGATCGCGCCGGCGAGCGCGACCTGAGGGAACAGATTGGCGGTCGCGACGCCGATTTGCGCGGTGGCCGCTGCGAGTTCCCGTTCCGCTTGCTGGATATCGGGCCGGCGCTTGAGCAGATCGAGCGGCACGCCAGGGGCCGTCGCCGCCGGCATCGACGGAATGAGATCCGGCTTCGAAAGCTCCTGAATCATGTTCTCAGGATATTCACCGACGAGCACGGATAGCGTGTACTCGGCCGCGCGGACCTGCGCCTCGACCGGTGCAATCTCGGCGTCAAGCGTCGCGAGTTCGCGGGTCGCGAGCGCGACATCAAGCTCGTTGGTGATGCCGCGCTGGTAGCGAATCGTCACGAGGCGCAGAGATTCGCGCAGCACATCGTCCGCCTTGTGGAGGATGCCGGCGCGAACCTGAAATCCGCGCAAGTCGATGTAGCCGCGCACGACGTCCGCGACGACCGCGGTCAGCACATCGTAACGCGCCGCGCGCGCCGCCTGCGTTTCCGCGCGCGCAGCCTCGAATTCGCGCCGATACTTTCCGAATAGGTCCAGTTCCCAAACTGCATCAAATCCCGCGATCGTGTTGATGTGCTGCAGGCCCGCCGAGGTGTCCGCGGACCTGAGTACCGGGCTGGCAAGCCCCTTCGTGAGGTCACTTCCCGTGCCACGCCCCGCTGCCGCGCTGGCGTCCACCTCCGGTAACGCATTTCCAAGCACTACCGCCTCGAAGGTGCGCGCTTGCTGTAGGCGGTCGAGCGCGATCGCGAGATCCAAATTGGACTTGACGGCGCGATCGACGAGAGCGTCGAGCTCCTCGTCATTCAATGCGCGCCACCAGCTCGCCAAATCCACGCCGGGCGCGGCCGCCGCCGAAGCCGCCGCCGTCTCCGAATTCGCCGCCATCGATGTCGCGGCGGGTTGCGATGCATAACTCGGCGGCATATCGGATTTGGGAGTGTGGTAATTGGGGCCCGCCGCGCAAGCAGCGAGGCTAGCGATCAGTACGACGGCGGTACATCGCAACGCGTTCATTGGACTCCTTCAGCGCTTCCCGGCGGGACCACGGTCAGCGGCGCCGGGTTCGCCGACAGCGACCGCCTGTCCTGCTGCGATCTGACTACTGATGTTGAGCACGAGCCGATCGCCGGGCTGCGCGCCCGCGGACAACTCCACGAGACTGCCGTTGTCGCGTGCAATATCGACATCTTCGAAATGGATCTTGCCGTCGGCATCGACCTTCGCGACCTGCGTGCCGGTCGCCCGGAAAATCAATGCCGCTGCGGGAACTTCGACCAATCCGCGCGGCGGCAGCCGAAAAGCGATGTTGACGTACATTCCGGGCACCAAGGCATGATTGGCGTTCGGTATGTCGACTTCGACCCGCATCGTGCGCGCTTGCACATTGATCGACTCCGCGGAGCGCGCGATTTTCCCGGCAATCACACCGCCCACGGCGCCCATCGCGCGTATCTCGGCGGGAACGCCGGCGTTCATCAGTTCCCCGGCGGCGCTCTGCGGCACGTCGACGAAGACGCGTAGCGGATCGGTCTGCGCCATGCGGTACAGGGACGTCGTCGTCGACGCACTGCCGGCCGTCACTAGATTGCCGACGTCGATCTTGCGCTCGGTGATTGTTCCGTCGAATGGAGCCCTCACCTGTTTGAATTCGGTGAGTGCGCTGTATTGATCGACCTTGGATTGGTCCAAGGCGACTTGTGCGTTAGCGGCGTAGAGGCGCGCTTCCGAGCTTTCGTAGTCGGCCTTCTTGGAATCACGCTCCTGCTCCGAAACAACTCCTTTGGGCGAGTCGCGCCAGCGCTCATTGGTCGTCTTGCTGAATGCGGCTTCCGCCGTGCGCGCTTCGACCTGCGCCCCGGATGACTTGAGCTGCGCTCGAGCGGCCTGCAGTTCGGCGTCGAGCTCAGGCGTCTCGATGGTCGCGAGCACCTGGCCCTTCTTGACGTGATCACCGATATCGACGAGCCACTTTGCGACGTAACCGTTGACGCGCGCGTAAATCGTGGTTTCGTACCATGCCGCGGTCTGCCCGGGAAGAACCAGATCCTGGCCGGCCGTAGCAGGCTTCGCGATCACAATGTCGACGGGCGGCGGCGCCGAATAGGCCGCCTCGCCGGCCTTCGCGACCGCGCTCGAATGGAAGTAACGCAGCACGGCCACAATTAAAAAAAACAGCAACAAGACGGCCGCCGCAATGCCGACTCCCTTCTTGGTGCGTCGCGCCGTGCCGGCGGAGAACCCGGTCGACACCACGTCATGCTCTGAGCGCGAAATCTGGTCGGGAAATTCACCGCGCGACGCCTCACCGGGCGACGCCTCACCGGGCGACGCCTCGCCGGGCGACGATTCGCCGCGGGACGGGTCCGCCGCAGACCCCGGTAGACCCGCGGAATTCTCAGTATCATGCGGTTGCATCGGTTCTATCTCTCCCGTGGGTTTCAGCGACCGCGGTCGGCTGGCGGCGCAACAAGCGATACATCGTGGGCACAAAGATCAAGGTTGCAAAGGTCGCGAACAACAGCCCGCCGATGACCGCCCTGCCGAGCGGCGCGTTCTGCTCACCGCCCTCGCCAATCCCGAGCGCCATCGGCACCATGCCGACGATCATCGCGCCGGCGGTCATGAGCACCGGGCGCAAGCGCGTGAACCCGGCAGAGGTCGCCGCTTGCAGCGGATCATCGCCCGCCTCCATGCGCTGATTCGCGAAACTGACCACCAGAATGCTGTTCGCGGTCGTCAAGCCGATGCACATGAGCGTGCCCATGAGCGCCGGCACGCTCATCGGCGTTTGCGAGAGGAACAGCATCCATAGCACGCCGCCGAGCGCAAATGGAACTGCCATGAGTACGATCAGAGGATCGATCCAGCTTTGGAAATTCATGACAAGAAACAGATAGACCAGGATGATTGCGAGCGCGATGCCCGTGAACAGACCCGTATAGCTCTCGCGCATGGTTTCGACCTGGCCGCTGAGCGTCACGGTGATCGCCTGAGAGGCATTGGGCGCATTTGCCGCCAATACCTTGTCGATATCGTGGGCCGTGGAATACAGATCGCGGCCCTGCACGTCGGCATGGACGTCGAAGACCGGGCGGATATTGAGCTGCGAAGTCACCATCGGAACCGCCTCGCGGCCGAAAGTCGCGAGGTTCAGCAACAATTGCCCTGACGTCGCACCGACTCCCGAGGCAACCGGCATCGTCTGCAAATCCTGCGATGAATCTATCTGATAGGTCGGGACTTGAACCACGAGCGGATAGCTGACGCTATTGCGCGGGTCGACCCAGAAATTTGGCGCCGTTTGAGCACTCGAATTGGTCGCGACCAGCACGTTGTTGGCGGCCTCCTGCTGCGTCACACCGGCCTCGGTCGCGAGCGCCCGGTCCATGTTGACGGTCAGCGCCGGCGCATTCGGAACTTGGAACACATGCGAATCGACGACGCCCGGAACGCGCGTCAACGCGCGCGCTATCTTCGCGGCAAGCGCGAACGCGACGTCCTGATCCGGCCCCGATATCCGAACGTCGATTGGCGCCGGCTGGCCGAAGTTGAGGACCTGATCGACGATGTCGGCGGGCTGGAAGAAGAACTGCAGTTCGGCAAATCGCTTGGGGAGCTCCCGCCGCAGCATCGCGATGAGCTTGGCGGTCGGTGTGTGCTTCTCATTGAGCGATATCAAGATTTCACCGTCCATGGGGCCGACCGTCGCGGAGTCGCTGAGCGCAATATTGATACCGCTGTAAGGCAAGCCGATGTTGTCGAGCATCACGTCGATTTGATCGGCGCCCACGAGCTTGCGAATCTGCGTCTCGACCTCCGCAAAGTATTGCTGCGTCTTCTCCAATCGGGTACCCGGCGGCGCTCTGACGTGCAGCCGCATTTGTCCGGCGTCGACCTGCGGGAAGAAGTCCCGGCCCAACAGCGGAAACAACAGCGCGGATACGACGATCAGCATGACGAACGCGATCACCGTGGTTCGCGCCTGAGACAAGGCCCATGCCAGGGTATTGCGATAGCCCTCACGGAATCGCTCGAAACCTTGCTCGAAGCCCGCCTGGAATCTCACCAGAACATTGCTGGATCGCGCGCGCTGCGCCGGGTGAGTCGATTCGCCGCCGAATTCATGGACCGCGCCGCTCATCAGCTGTCTGAACAGTACCGGCACCATTGTGAACGAGAGCGCGAGGCTCGCGAGCAGAGCGCCGATCACGGAAAGCGACAGAGGGGAGAAAAGATACTTGGCGGTGCCCTGCAGCAGGAACACCGGCACGAACACGATGCAGATGCAGAGCGTCGAGAGAAATGTCGGAACCGCGACCTCGCTGGAGCCGACGACGATTGCTCGGTGCAGCGGCTCGCGCATCGCGACGTGGCGCTCGATGTTTTCGATGACGACCGTGCCGTTGTCGACGAGGATGCCGATCGCAAGCGCGAATCCGCCCAAGGTCATCGTGTTGAGGGTTTGACCGCACAAATAGATGAACAGCACGGCCGTGATGATCGAGAGAGGAATGGCGGCGAGGATGATCACCGAGAGCCGCACGTTGCCGAGGAATAGGATGATCACGATTGCGGTCAGGCCTGCGGCCATGCAGGCGCTCAGCAAAACACTGTGCAGCGCCGCCCTGACGAACAGCGATTGATCGAACAGCGCATTGACCTTGACGTCCTTCGGCAGCACTTTTTGGATGTCGAGCATCGCCGCGCGCACGCCGTCGATGACGGCGAGCGTCGAAACGCCGCCCGTCTTGCGTATTGTCATCAAAGCGCCCGGAATGCCGTTGACCGATACTGAATTCGTCTGGACCTGGAAGCCGTCGTGCACATGTGCGACGTCGCGCATGAAAACAGTGCGTCCGTCAACTTGTCCGATCGGGAACGCATTGATCGCTTCGATGACGTCCGGGGAATTGTTCATCGCGACGGTGTAATCGGTATCGCCGATCTTGACGTCGCCGGCCGGCAGAATCACATTTTGCCGCTGCATGGCCGCGCTCACGTCAGATGCCGACAGGCCGCGCGCCTGCAGCGCCCTCGAATCGAGATCGGCCATGATGACGCGCGGCTTGCCGCCGTATGGGTAGGGAACCTCGGCGCCGTGCACGACCGCGAGCGCCGGACGGATGATGTTCTGGCCCAAATCATTGAGTTTCGTATCGGGCAAGGACTTGCTCGATAAACTGAGCTGTATGATCGGCACGTCGGTAGCCCCGTAGCGCAGTACCAAGGGCGGTGTGATGTTGGGCGGCATGTACTTGAGCACGACGAGCGCGCTGCTTGCGAGCTGCGATACCGCGCGCGTCACGTCGGCGCCTTCATGAAGGTAAACCTTCTCGACGCCGACCCCCTCGTAGCTCACCGCTTCGATTCGTGCGATGTCATCGACGAGGGATGCGAGTTGGCGTTCGTGCAGCGTCAATATGCGGTTCTGTATATCCTCCGCGCTCATGCCGTTATAGGTCCAGACGACCGCGACCACCGGGATGTCGATTTCCGGGAAGATATCGACGGGCATCCGCAGAGCGGAGCCGATGCCCATGAGCGCGATTAGAATGAGGACAGCCGCGACGGTATAGGGCCGCTTTAGCGCTATTTCGACAACGGACATACAGGATCCTTTGAGGCGATGCGCATAATCTAGACGAGGAATCCCGGTTCATCAGGGCCCGAAGGTCACGATTATGAGTGACTAAAGTCACTTTTTCGAGTTCAGGGTAGCTGGCGACCTCGCGGGCGGTTATTTCTGGCGCGCTTGCCCTTTGGAAATCAGTGCAAGCGCAATTCGCGTGTTGGCATGCAGCTTGTCCATGATCCGACTGACATAGTTCTTGATCGTTCCCTCGGCCAGAAACATCGCATCGGCGATCTGGCGGTTGCTCAAGCCCTCGGAGATCAGCTGTAGGATTTTCTCCTCCTTGTCGTTGAGGATTTCCGTATGCAGCTCGCCGCCGTGCGACGAGACGGACTTATCCGCAGAGGCGGCCATTGGAATTTCATCGCCCTTGATTGCCACCTGTGAGACCGCCGCGAGACGTCGAAACTGATCCATGACCTTACGCGCTATCTGCGGGGTCAAACGCGACTCGCCTCGCTTGAGCGCTCGGATGGTTTCGAGCAATTCGTCCTCGGCGGCATCCTTGAGCAGGTAGGCATGCGCGCCAGCGCGCACCGCTTCAAATACCGTTTCGTCGTCATTGAGCGTCGTCAAGACCAGGATCTGCGTAGCCGGAAGCAGTTGAATGATTTCGCGCGTCGCCGCCACTCCGCCTTTGACCGGCATGTGCAGATCCATCAAGATTACGTCCGGATGGAGTACGCGCGCCAACTCGATTGCCTCGACGCCATTGCAAGCCTGGCCCGCAACTTCCATGTCCGGCTCCAACGAGAGCAAGTGCGCGACGCCCCGGCGCACCTGCGCCTGATCCTCGGCAATCACGATGCGAATCACCGCGTGATGATTCCGCTCGTCCTCGGTCATGAATTGACCCTCATCGATACTCCTAACGGCTGATTCCCTCGAGCGCAATGATGCGGCTCGTGTACCATCGTTTGGAAGTGACTTTAGTCACGACTTGACGGGAGCCCATGGCCGATCCGGTTGTACCTGGAAAACCAAGACCGCTGCTGCGGATGATTGACCCGAGGCGCAGTCTCGTCACCGGCGCCGTGTGGCTGACCATCGCCTTGGCGGTCACGTTTTCGATTGCCGCCGCGATTTGGGTCGGCGGCATTGCTAGACAGAACGTGTTCGAACAGCATGTTCGGCGCTTGTCGCTCGAGACGGACCAATTGAGTTCCGATGTCGGTCAAGCGCTCGCCGCACGACTCGCTGCAGTGCGCGCAGCCAGCCGAATCTTGGGCGCTAACGGGGTTATCGGCCGGCCCGGTGGACTCGGCGACGTTTTCGACGAACTGTCGGCGTCTTATCCGCAACTCGACTGGATTGGGATCGCCGATTTGAATGGCATGGTCGTCCACGCGGTTGGCGCGTTGCGGAGTGCGAGCTCGGTCAAATCGAGCCGATGGTACTCATCGGGATTACAAGGACCGTGGCTTGGCGTCATCGACGATGCCGTCGATGCGCAACGAATACCGAGCGTGACGAGCTCCGCGCTGGGCGACCTGGCGGTCCCGGTACGCGATGAATCGGGACGCGTCGTGGGTGTCGTCGCCGCCCACGTGAGCTGGCGGCGCTCGGCCAGCCATCCGCAGCGTCTGACCGACGAAGAAAATCCCGAAGGCTCCACGCAGGCGTTCGTCCTCGATCGAGACGGGATTGTGCTCGTTGGGCCGAAGGAGTTTCGCGACAAACCATGGAACGGCATTGCGACGAATCGATCCGAAGCCGTCAAACCGGCGCCGGATGCTCTCGACGCGGCGACGGGTGCGCCGCAATTCGAGCGACTTCCGAATGGACAACAATCCCTCGTTTCGCGCTCGCCCTTGAGCGCCAGCAACGAAATCTCGGCGTTAGGCTGGCAGGTCCAACTCTGTGAGCCCAATGAGCGTGTTTACCAACGCGCAGACGCGGTTGCGATTCGCATTTTGTGGGTTTCGCTCGGCCTTGGCATCTTGACGGCGCTGATCGGCTCCTTCGGCGTACGGCATTTGACCAGGCGGCTCAGAGACCTCGCCCTCTCCGTCACGAATGTCGGGCAAGATGACACAGCCAAGATCGAAGTTCCGGACGGAGTCGATGAGGTTGCGCAACTGGGGCGCGCCTTCGCGAAGATTCTTGGGGATCTTCAAGAAGAACGTCGCGAACTCGAACGCCGCGTCTCCATCAGGACGCATGAAGTGGAGCGACTCGCGGAAGAATCGCGTTACGCGGCGGTCGTACGCGAACGGCTGAAGATCGCGCGGGATCTGCACGATACCCTTGCGCATTCAATGATGGCGATACTCAGCGAGATTCGCTTGCTTCGCCGGCTGCATTCGAGGGATCCGGCTGCGCTCGCCGGTGAACTGGAGCGTGCCGAGCAAGTGGCTCACCAGGGCCTGTCCGAAGCGCGCAGCGCCATTACACAGATGCGCGTGAATGCGGTACGCGAAACCGGCCTAGGTCCCGCGCTGGCGAGCGCGTTCGGCAAATTCATCGATCGTACGGGCTTGTCCGGCGATTTCAGCGCCGACGACGAAGCCGCTCGATTTGGCGATGAACGTGGCGAGACGTTGTTACGGATGGCTCTTGAGGCGCTACGCAACATTGAGAAACACGCAATGGCAACGCGGGTCATCGTCCGATTGCAGATCGTCAACGGCACGCATTTGGAGCTGCAAATCGAGGACAACGGCGTTGGCTTCGACCCACAAGTACTGCTCCCCGATCACTTCGGCATCATCGGGCTTCGCGAACAAGCGGAGCTCATTGGCGCCGAACTACACATCGAAAGCAGGCACAACGAAGGCACCAAGATTCTTGTGTCCCTGCCGCTCTCGCCGGTCGCATTTAACCGAGCTGTTTGAAGAGCGGACTTCAAATGCACGCACCCCTTCCGGAGCATCCGCAATACGATCACAGCGATATTCCGCCGACGCTCACGAGCCCGGCGGCCGCCGCGTTTTGGGCGGCCATCCTGTTGACCGGTATCGGCGCAGGCATCGCCGCCGGTGTGCTGACGTTGCTGCTGCAGAGCATCGAGCATTTCGTATGGCCCGGCCCCGATATCGTCGACGCAGCCGCGCACGCTCGATATCCGCGACATTTGCTGGTGCTGTTGGGCGCCGGTGTCCTGACCGGGGCGGCCCAATTTTTTCTTCAACGCCTATCCAGCGCCAACGGTATCGACATCACCGAAGCGATCACCCGCTACGCCGGTCGTCTTCCCGCTTTGCGCACGCTCGCCAGCGCGCTTCTTTCGATCGTGGTGGTCGGTATGGGTGCATCGCTCGGCCGTGAAGGTGCGCCGAAACAAGCCGGGGCGGTCATTGCCAATGTGTTGTCAGACCGCGTCAAGCTGTCCGACGAGCAACGCAGACTGCTGGTGGCCTGCGGCGCTGGAGCCGGACTGGCTGCAGCCTATGGCGTGCCCCTGGGCGGCGCCCTGTTCGCGCTCGAAGTGCTGCGTGGCGTATTGGCGCTCAGACTCATACTGCCGGCGCTACTCGCCTCGGCCATTGCCACCGCGGTGTCTTGGTGCATGCTGCCGAACGCCCCGACATACTCCGTTCCCGCTTATCCTCTCTCCGCATCGGTAGTCTGCTGGGCATTGGCGGCCGGACCGGTCATCGGCTTGGTATCCGTTGGATACGTTCGTCTCGTGGCTTGGGCGGACCGCAATAAGCCGCAGGGCTGGCGGCGGCTGATTGCGCCGAGCGTCGCGCTAGGGTTGCTAGGGGCGCTTTCGATTGCATTTCCGCAAGTGCTCGGAAACGGCAAGGAAATTGCGCAACTCGCGTTCACCAACCAGGTCGCCCCTTTACTCATGGTCGCTCTGCTGGTTCTAAGACCTCTGGTAACGGTCATGTGCCTCGGCAGCGGTGTTCCAGGCGGGTTATTCACTCCGTCATTGGCTCTGGGTGCGCTGTTCGGCGGTGTTCTCGGAATCGCCTGGTCTTGGATTTGGCCGGGAGTTCCGCAAGGACTCTTCGCAGTTCTGGGCGCGGCCGCCGTTCTGGCCGCCACGACTCACGGCCCCATCTCTTCGGTCGTGTTGATCATGGAACTGACCGCCCGAGACCGATCCTTTATGTTGCCGCTATTGATCGTGGTCGTCATCGCCACGATCGTCGCCCGCACTCTGGATCCACGCTCAATCTACGACGCGCGATTGACCGACCAAGAAGTGAAAAAGCAACTGCAGGAAAGAAGACCGGCGCCGACCTAGCCCGGCTCCCCTGCGAAATGCCCGTGACAGGCGCCGCTCGACGCGTAAACTTACCGAACATGTCAATCCAGCACAGCCAGTGGCTATCCCTTAGGTCCAACGAGCTAAGTGCCGAGGTCGATCCTCTGGGCGCGCAACTGTCGACGCTCAGAGATCAATCTGGACGCGATTTGCTGTGGACTGGCGATGCGTCGGTTTGGGCCGGGCGCGCACCGCTGCTCTTCCCCATCGTTGGGGCTCTTGCCGGCGGCACCTATCGCCTCGGATCGAAGATTTACCATCTCTCCAGGCACGGCTTCGCGCGCGGCAGCCGCTTCGAGATCGTCGATTCTGGCGCCGCGAGCGCTGTGTTCCGCTTGAAAGCCGATGCGGCAAGCCTTCAACGCTATCCCTTCAATTTTGAATTGGACGTCCGGTTTGCATTGGATGGCGCGACGCTGTCGATTACGACAGCGGTACGAAACCACGGCGAGGAGTCGATGCCCGCGAGCTTCGGCTACCACCCTGGATTTCAGTGGCCGCTGCCATTTGGGCAGGCGCGCTCGTCGCATTTTATCGAGTTTGCGGCCGATGAACCCTCGCCCGCGAGGCGCCTCGACGCCGCTGGGCTGTTGACGCCTGAGAGACATGTCACGCCGATCATCCAACGTCGTCTCGCGCTCACGGACTCCCTGTTTGAAGACGACGTCATCATCTTCGACGATGTCCAAAGCCGATTTGTAATCTACGGTGCGAACGATGGCCCGCGAATCCGCGTGGGCTTTCCCGACGCGCCATTTCTCGGCGTTTGGACGAAACCGCGGGCCAACTTCGTCTGCATCGAGCCCTGGCACGGCGTCGCCGATCCTCAAGGATATTCCGGAGACTTCCGTGAGAAGCCCGGCGTCTTCATGGTGCCGGCCGGAGCCGGCTTCGCGATGACGATGACGATCAGCTTGCTGTTGCGATAGTCAGCGCGGCCGCTTCGCTTTGCCGTGGCCTTGCTAATAAGCGACGAAGCTGTCGTTCTCGATGCTGTAGCCGTCCGTCTCGGTCGACGCGATCGATGCCTCGCCCTTTGGATTATAGAAGGCCTTCGCGAAGCCGAAGCCGGCCTTCACGAAGTAGAAGCCGCCCAGGCCGGGCTTCTTCGGCGTGGCCTTCGCCTCCCAATTCGTATCCCCGGCGTTCAGGGTGTAGGTGTAATTCGGGTCGCTGGTGCGCGGGTCGAATTTGAGCCGGTTAATCTTCCATTTGTCGGCGCCCTGGACGCCGCCATTCACCAACTCGTCCATCGAGCAGCCGCGGCCGGCATGCCGCATGCAATCATCCTCGAGCGAGGAGATCGCGGTCAGAAACATCAGCGCGATTTGCTCGTCGCGCTGCAACGACAGCGCCTGCCCATGCGCCGTGATGCTCACTTTCGCGGTGGTGGCGCCTGGATCGCCGGCCGCTGCGCTCCACGCGAGGCCTGGCGGGCAGGCCGCCAGACCGAGATAGACGACAATGCGCATACTTGAAGTTCGCATGGTGAATTGCCCCCAAGGGTTCAAATATTGATTTCTCGCGATCGGATCTGCAGAGAATCGCGGCTGATGCCGCTCCATAATACGCGCCCTACTCGGCGGAAAAATGCTGCGCGCCGAGCGCTATTTTTTTCCGCGCAGCTCGGCGGTTGCACGCTGTAGGATCTCCGTGGCGCGTCGTTGTTCTTCGGGCGGCGCGTCTAGGACGTCAAATAATGCGGACTTGAACTCGCGCCGTGCGGCGGCGAGCGCGTCAGAGGCCGATCGGCCGTCGGGCTCATCGCCGCGCTCGGCATCGTAAGCGCGCTTCGCGCTCGCCATTCTCTTGCCGACGCGCGCGAGTTCGCTGAACAGGGCCTCGATGCGCTCATGCTGCAGGGATACGTGACTGCGCCCTTCATCGGTCAGCGTATAGAGCTTCTTCGCATCCAGCGCCTCGACATGCGCATAGCCGACGTCGACCAAATAGCTCAGCGCCGGGTAGACCATCCCCGGGCTCGGCGTGTAAAAGCCGTCGGAGCGCTCGCCGACCGCCTTGATCACTTCATACCCATGGCGCGGCTTTTCGGCCAACAGCGCCAAGATGATCAGCTGCAAATCGGCGGCGACCAGGATCCGCCCCGCGCGCAGCCCGTGGCCGCCATGACCACCGCCGCCGAAGCGCCGCCCGCCCCCCATCGGACGGCCGCCGCCGGGACGACCACCGCCAGGGTGCTCGCCGTGGGATCCACCGGCGCGTAGCGCGCAGCCTGCCATCTCATACGACATCAAAGTCTCCCCTCTTGCATTCCCTTTGTACGATATATCTTATAAGCTATCTTAGCAAGATTAGGGCGACTTTCAACTGGACAGATATATTTTAATGGAAGTAATGGCTTGGATAGCATGACCTCGACTGACCCAGCAACGCAGCGCGCCGCGCTCGAAAACACCGCCTTGGCAGCCCGTCACGACCGCCAATGGGCGCTGCGCGTAGTGGCAGTATGGCAGTTGAGGCCGCGCATGCGGCGCATCCAACTCACGGGTGCGGATCTTGGCGATTTCAAGCCGAATCCCGGTCAGGAACTCATCGTGTTGATTCCCGCTCCCGCGGGCGAAACCTTGCGCAGGCATTACGCGATTCGACGCTATGAGCCCGCGTCCCGCTTGATCGACAGCGACGTGTTGGCGTATGCCTTCATCCAAATCGGGGACCCGCGCGAGTTCCAGCCGATCGACTCGCGCGCCATGCGCAACGAACTGTTCGCGTGCGGCCTTGACCGCAGTCAGGTATCCGCCGAAGGGTATTGGCGGCTCGGGCGCATCGGCAGCCACGATCACATCGACGATTGATCGGCTAAAACACCCGCACCGGGGCTCGCGGCGCCGAGCGGATCGCAAGCGCCAACGCGGCGCCGATGAGTACGACGATGAGGACCGCGAGCCAAACACGCGAACCGCCGATCTGCGCGCCGTCGGGGACCACCGTGGAAGGCTTGCGCCCGGTCAACATCGGCAGCACCAAAGTTTCGCGCCGCACGAACACGTAGAACAGGATCGCGGCGATATGCACACCGATGAGCAATTCCAAGACCTCGAATGCCCCCTGATGATATTTCGTCAATGAATCACCCAAGGACGCGGATACCCATCCGAACAATGGCCCGGTGTGATCGATCTCGTCCTTCGCAAACAAACCCGTGGCCGCCTCCACGAACAGCGTTGCGAGCATCAGCACGACAGACCATCCGCCGAGCGCATTGTGGCCCACGCTCGGCTGCGCATCCGAGCGCGCAAGGAGTTTACGAAGATAGGCGCCGATCCGGCGCGGTCCCTGCAAGAACTCGCTGAATCGCGCATAGCGTGTTCCGACGAAGCCCCAGATCAGCCTGAAGGACACCAGTACCAACACCGAGTAGCCGCAGTATTCATGCCATTCGTAATATCTTGCGCCGATCTTCGAGGTGATCCACGCTGCCGTAACCGAAATGAAAAGAAGCCAATGCGTGACGCGCACCGGCAAATCCCATACTCGTCGGCCCGCAAGTGGCGATTCGCTCAGTGAGCTACCCTCGGAACCCGGTGCGGATTCCTTGCGATGAATTCACATCGGCGAGGATACCAGCAGCGCATGACCTGCGTAGCCATGGCCGCCTCGATTGCATCGGTTGAATCCCCTGCGATAATCGGTTTGTCCGCAAATACATCCCGGAGTAAAGCAAAAATGACGTCAAAGCCGCCCGGAGATACACCGGACTCCGCATCCGCGTCCGCAACCGCAACCGGCGCCACGGCGAACGCGGGCCTCGTGCCGGAACTCACGATGATGTACCAAGCGCTGTGGACCTCGCCGGTTCGCAACACGCTATTTATGCAGGCCGGAGCACTGTTCATCGTGATCGCCGCAACCGCGTATGGCCAGATTCTACTCAACAACTGGAACAAGCCGTTCTACGACGCACTTTCGCGGCGCGACTTCGCGGGGTTTCTGGAACAACTCGGAGTTTTCGGCCTCATCGCCGGAGCGCTGCTCGTGCTCAATGTCGTGCAGCGATATCTCGGAGAAATGTCGAAGGTCAAATTGCGCGAGGGCTTGGTCGAGGATCTGATCCGCCATTGGATGCTGCCCGGCCGGGCTTCCCGTCTCGCGCATGCGGGACAGATCGGCGTCAACCCGGATCAACGCATGCATGAAGATGCGCGTCACCTCACCGAACTTTCCTCCGATCTCGCGATCGGCCTGCTGCAGGCGTCGATTCTGTTGCTGACTTTCATAAGCGTACTGTGGAATATCTCGCGCCAGTTCGCGTTTCATATTGGCGGCCGCGACGTGGTAATTCCCGGCTATATGGTTTGGGCGGCCATCATCTATTCCGCGTCCGCGTCGCTGATGAGCTATTGGGTCGGCAAGAGCCTGGTCGACCGCAACGCGGAGCATTACGCACGCGAGGCAGACTTGCGCTATTCCTTGGTGCGCATCAATGATCACATCGACGCAATCGCGTTGGCGGGTGGCGAAGCGGATGAAGCACACCACATCGAGCTCGATCTCGCCCACGTGCTCGCCGCGATGCGCCGCCTCGTCATCGGCCTTACCAATCTCACCTGGGTAACCGCCGGCTCCGGCTGGGTCACGATCGTCGCGCCGATCATCGCGGCTGCACCGCTGTACTTTGCTGGAAAGATCACCTTCGGCGGACTCATGCTGGCCTCGGGTGCGTTCATGCAAGTGCAATCCTCGCTGCGCTGGTTCGTCGACAACTTCAGCACGATTGCCGATTGGCGTGCGACGCTGCTGCGTGTCGCCAGTTTCCGGCGCGCGATGATCGGCGCCGATGCACCGCAGGAAGTGGCGAATTGCATCTCGATGATCGATGGCGATGCCGGCGAAATTCGGATCGACAAGCTTGCGATTGCCACCCGGTCGGGCAGCACCAGACTCGCCGAACAGAGCGTACGGGTCAAGCCCGGTGAGCGCATCCTGATCGTCGGCGAATCCGGTACGCGCAAGACATTGGTGTTCCGCGCGCTCGCGGGTCTATGGGCCTTGGGCGCGGGACGCATCGCCCGACCGAAGGGGGAATCGATCATGTACATCCCGCGTACGGCCTACCTGCCCCCGGGCACGCTACGCGAGATACTCACCTATCCATCGACGATCGAACCCTTGAGCGCGCAGGCATTTGCCGACGCCCTCTCCCGGCTCGGCCTTGCGCGGCTCGTACCGCAGCTCGACTCCGCCCGGCGCTGGGACCAGGTGTTGACCGAAGATGAACAACAGGGCCTGGTGTTCGCGCGTGTCGTGCTGCGCAAGCCGGCCTGGCTGCTCATGGACGAGGTACTCGATACGCTGGACAAGCCCACGCTCGAGCGAATCAACGACGTCTTTGCCAAAGAACTCGCGCACACCGGCTTCATATACATTGGACGGGAAGGCGCGCAGGAAAAGCTCTTCACGCGTGTTCTGCACCTGATCAACGACAAGACCGACGGCAATTCGCCGCCGGATTAGGATTCGTCCCAATGCGGAAAGGCGCGCAATGCATCGACATAATTGTGAATGACGTCCATATGCGCGTCCTCCTGCCAGCCGCCGGGCGCGGGGTTCAAGTGCATGTCGCGCGGGCGGCCCTGCGCGTCGATCGAGTAGAGAGTGAAATCCAATGCCTGCCGAGCTTCGCGCGCCAAGGGCCATGACCCGGTCGCCTTCGCAAACAGCGCGAGCACCGCGCCGTAAGTGGCGTTGATTCCGCCCCATGCGTTTTTGTCCTCATCCTGTTCGTGGCAAACGGTGATGCCGAATTCCTTGTGCGTGAAATTCCGGCGTACGAATTCAATCAGCGTCGCGGCGTCGGCACGCCAATCCGCATCGAGCAGCGACTGCTTCTCGAGCCAATAACGCGCTAGATTCATCGGCGCCCAGGCCGAGCGGTTCGTGGGCGTATCGTGATCCTCGAAGAACTGCGCAAACAGCGCCCCATCGCCGGCGGCGCTGGCAATTTGATGGCGCTTGATCCACTCGAATAGTGAGCGGCGCGGACCGCTGAATTCGCCGTAACCCCGCTCGAGCAGATCATCGTACAGCCGCAGGATATAGCTCATATTCCCCGAGACCGGCCCGCGCGCTTCGCCGCTGCGGTGGTCCGCCCGAAACGGCCACGGCGAACTGGATGCGTCACCGTCCCGCTGATTAGCGGCAAGTACCCGCGCATTTTGCAAGGCCTGCGCCAAGTACTTGTCCACACCGGTGGCGTCGAAGAGCCGCAATAACGCGTAGCCGGCTATTCCGCCCTTATCGGGCTCGATTTCGTAGGGTCGATCGGCTTGCGATCCTGCGTCCGCGGGTTGCGGAAACCGATCGCGCAATCCCGTCGAGCGCGTGAACGCCGGGTATTTTCCCGCCCTCGGCGTCAACGCCTCCTGCACCAAATAATCACCCATCGAACACGCGGTCTGCAGGTAAAAGCGGTCGCCGTTGCCGCGCAGCGCATTGAATTTTAGATAAGAAAGAATACCCATGCCGTTTTGGGTCGAGGGGATCGTATCCCATCGATCCGCACTCGGAGTCCATGCGCCATCGAGAAACGTCGTGCAAACGAAGCGCGGATAGCCGTGCTCGAGCGGACATTGCCGGTAGAAGTTCATTTCCAAATCGAGCGCCGCGGTCCACGACGTCCAGGGTTTGAGCTGCGCGAGCGCATCGAAGCTCGGCGTATGCCCGGCGATGGTCAGCGGACGATTGCTACGATGATCTGACATTCGGTTTACTCCCAGCCGGACGCGCTCTAGCCGGACGCGCTGCCGCCCACAGTGCAGGTAACCTGCGCAGGCGTCTCCAGGACCGTCACCGAATTCGCATCGAAAAGACTATACGCGCTGCCGTTGACCGTCACGCTGCGCAGCGGACCGTGCAGCGGCGGCCGCAGGATCAATTTGGCACGAACTTCGCTTCCGATGTCAAATCGCAGAGTGTCGGCACCCACCTTGCGCAACGAGTAACTTAGGTTGCCGTAGAGCGTCGGCATGCGATTCACCTGTGCGCCGGACGCTTCGATCCACTCGGGCGCGAGACCCGCCGCGAGCACCAGCGATTGATCGGCTTCGCGCTCGTAGGCAAACAGGCTGCGCACCGCGAGTACATATTCGGCGGCGATCCACGTGTGCGGCAGATCGCCCATATGGGCCGGCGTCCTTTGGTCGCGCCAGGCGATCTCGGGCCATTGGTTCCAAGGCGGCGGCCGACGATCCGAGAGAAAGAATTGCAATAGCTCGAGCGCCGCGTCGCGTTTTTCCAAGCGCACCAGGGCGCCGATGATGCGGATTTCATAAGGCGTGTAGTTCGACCACTCCACGGAGCCATTGCGTTTACGGTGCCATTCGGCGAGGTAGGTATCGAATGTGCGCTCGACGGCGGCACGGTCGAGCCCGTCGGGCACATCGAGCAAGGCAATCGCATTCGCGGTCGCGGTCGGATCGAAATCCGCCCACTCGATGCTGCCTGGAATGAAGTCCAGCTTGCGCCGCGAGCGGGTTGTATCAATCGAAGCGAATAGCGCGGCAGCGACGCGCGTGCACAGCGTCTGCCAGCGCCGTGCCGAGTCGCCAACCCCAAGCGCCTGCGCCAGAAAGACCGCGTCGCGCAAGCCGCGCAGAGTCCAGAAATCGTCCCAATAGGAATGCACGGGCTGCGCGAGATAGCCCTCATGGCTCACCGATTTCGGCATCAGTCCATCCGGCTCGAGGATGCGCTCGATATATCCGACCGCCCGGTCGACGAACGTCCATGATTCCTGGAGAAAATGAGTATCCGATGAATATCGATAATAGTCGGCGAGCAGCGCGAGCAATTGTCCATGGCTATCGTGCTCGACGAGCCAATCGGTGCCCTCACGGTCGACGCAGCAAGGCACAAATCCGTCGGCGCGCTGATGCGGCGCATACCAGGCGATGAATTCCCGAACTTCGTCCCTGTGACCCATACGCAGCAAAGCGGCGCTCATCATTGCGCCATCGCGGATCCAAGAGCGCGTGTAGCGGCGCGGCCCGGGCTGCAACGCGGGACCGGAGCGTGTCACCAGGATGTGCGCCGTCGCGGTCAACAGCGCGTGAATTGCGGTCGTGATCCAACCATTTCCGCTCCATTGGTTGACCGCAAGCCTGGCGCCCCAGTCGAATGCCGGCTCATCTGCGGGCGAGCGCTCCACAGCCGCGGGCAGACAACAGACGACGGTCTCGCAGGCCTGATGCGCTTGCAGTGGCAAATCAAAAGCGAGCGCGCCCGTGGCGAAGCCGAATGGATCATGCACCTCGGCCTTCCCCGGCAGCTTCCCGTTGAGCAGATGCGAGACCATGAAGCCGTCGTCGAAGCACATCGCTGCGAATCCCGCGGGCGTCGACAACGGCACGAGGCGCGTGGCTTCGTTGATGCAAACGGCCGCCTCGCGCCATACCAAATCTCGAATTCGGCTGACCCCGCCCAGCGTGCGAAAACTTTGCCAGGGCGGCGTGACTTGAAACGGACGCTGCAGCAGGAACAGGCGACCCGAGATGGAATGATCGGTCAGGTTCTCGAATCGATAGCGCAGCCGCAAAACGCCGCTCTGCGTCGCCTCGGCCCGTATGTGCAGACGCCATGCGGGAGTTTCCCAAATCACGGACGGCACCGGCATCCAGTCCTCGAGCAGTTCCTGTCGCGCGCTGACGTCGGCCCAAGTGAAGAGCCGCTCGTCGATCCAGAGCATCGGCTCAACCGAAAAGGAGCCAAGCGTCACTTCGACCATGCCATCTTCATTCATGAGCACACAGTAATCACCGTGCGAGGTCCCGATCGGCGTCCACAAGCTTTGCTCGCGATGCAGCCAGCGCGGATGCCAGCCGCGCGCTTGGCTCATGGCGATGTCGTGCCAGAACGCATCGATCGAGCGTGAGAACTCGAATGATTGCAGGCTCAGCGCCGCCCCTGCCGACGGTTCGTCAAGCTCCAGACGAAGAAATCGGCTCTTCGCAGCCGGTAGATAGACGTAATTGCGTTTGCCGCCCGCAGACGAGGCCGCGTAAATCGTTTTCCAGCGCCGGCCGCTCATCGACGCGCGAATCCGAAAGCCGCTCGCCGGCGCAGCGCTCAGCCAATCGATGATCAGGCCGCCGAACGTCCGCCGCTCATGCGAATCGATGACGATCCAAGGGCGCCTATCGTCGACTCGCGGCCTCCAGCCGGATTTGCCCAGCACTCCGGCGGCTTCGAAGCCCGCCAAGGTGCTCGACGCATACGCACTGGGCGCTTCTCTGGGACTCAAATCTTCAATCGCCAGATCGGCAATCCCCAGCATGCCCTCGCCGCGTTCAGTGGCGATTACCGCAAACTCGACGAATCCCAGCTGCGAGATGTTGCCGCCTCCGGCCGGGCCCCAGGCAAAATCGATCTCATGGCTCTCAACCCGGATTCGCCGCCATCGTGTGGTGAGATGCGGGTCCTTGTACACGCGACGCCACACGTTCCGACCGGTCGTATCGACGAGCTTCAGTTCCACTTGATTGACGGCACCGCGCCCGCGCAGCCGAAAATCGAGCGCATACTCCGTCGGCATCGAGCGGCTGAGCGCGCGCCGCGCGACGACAAAACCTCCGCCGTCCTTGAATACGAAATCCATCTGCAGCGCGGGGACACGGCCCGCGAATACCGAAGACAGCCGCAGCACCGCATCGCCGGAGGCGGTCGGCTGCCATGCGGAATCAACGCCCGCGTCCGGGCGCAGGGAGCGCGTCACGATGCCCATCGCGGATATAGATCGACAGGTGTCACACGTGGCGACGGCGGTAATTCGTCCGGTTCATCCGCAGCTCGCTCCAGTGCTTCCTGTTGCGTGAAGAGGTATTGATTCTCGATTGCCATTGGACGCACCGGACTCGGCAGCAAGCCTGAATGGATTCCGACAAAACCTAACATTGGTAACGCGAATACGAAATAATCGCCAAAAGTCATAGAATTCGCGAGACACGAAGGGGAAGTGCAAATGTTCAAGGCAATGGTGATCGACAATAGCGGCAGCGCGGTCAGCGCCTCGGTTCAAACTCTCGATGAGTCGAGCTTACCATCGGGCCTCGTCACCGTCGCGGTCGAGTATTCGACCGTCAACTACAAAGACGGTCTCGTCGTTACCGGCGCCGGCGGCCTCGTGAAGCGCTTTCCGCATGTGCCGGGCGTCGATTTCGCCGGCAGCGTCTTGGAGAGCGCTGACCCCGCTTACAGACCCGGGGACAAAGTGGTGCTCACGGGCTGGCGCGTCGGCGAAGTGCAGTGGGGCGGCCTCGCGCAAAAAGCCAGGGTGAGCGGCGACTGGCTGGTGCCGTTGCCGGCGGGCCTCAGCACCCGCCAGGCGATGGCGATCGGAACCGCCGGATTTACCGCGATGCTTGCAGTCATGACGCTCGAGTCCCATGGCCTGACGCCGGAATCGGGCGAGGTTCTCGTCACCGGTGCGGCCGGCGGAGTCGGCTCGGTCGCCACGGCGATCCTCGCGACGCTTGGAATGCAAGTCGTCGCTTCGACCGGCCGTGCGGAAACGCACGATTATCTAAAGAGCCTCGGAGCGACCGCGGTCGTGGATCGCTCCTCGTTTGCGGAGCCCGCCAAGCGTCCGCTCGAGGCCGAGCGTTGGGCAGGGTGCATCGATTCGGTCGGCGGCAACACGCTGGCGCGCGTTCTGGCGCAGACAAAATATGGATGTTCGGTCGCAGCCGTGGGGCTGGCCGGCGGCAGCAAGCTCGAACACACCGTCATTCCGTTTCTTCTACGCGGCGTGAATCTTCTCGGTATCGACTCCGTGATGTGCCCGAAATCGCGGCGCATCGCGGTCTGGAATCGCCTGCGAGTCGGCCTGCCGCTCGACAAGCTGGATACAATGACGATCGGCGCAAGGCTAGCCGAGGTACCGAGGATTGCCGCCGAGATACTTCAGGGCAAGGTTCGCGGGCGGATCGTCGTCGACGTCAACGCCTGACATTCAACGCAGCTTGCTGTTCGTTTTCCTGCGGCTCGATCGGATCGAACCGCTCGCCGCAGATCAGCGCCCAGGGAGATCGCCAATAAATCTGGATGTTGTGGAACGGATCGGTGAGGATTTTCGTGGCCCACGCGAGGCTCCATGCAGGGCCGCGCAAGAAATACAGATGCACGGTGCGAAACAGGACGCCGCCCACGCCCAAGGCGAGCCACAGAAGGCCCACGTCATGCACGAAACCCTTGAAGCCGACGCCGGGCTGAATCAGCCCAAAGAGGCTCGGGCTGAGCAGCAGCAGCGCGGGCACTGTGAGCCATACACCGATCAAGATCGCCTTGCGGCGCATGTTGTAGCCGACCTTGATCGACTCCTTGTATTCGTCGGTAGCCGCGTTGATGTGATCGTAGCCGCGCGGTTCAAAGAAGATGTGGCCCGACTGCCGCGTCACCATCCCGACGAGCCAGCCGAGGAGACCGGCAACCGCGGGGTCGATGAACAGCATCGCATAGGCGACCAAGAAACTCACCGCGCTGATCAGGTGCAGAGTCTGGTTGACGCGGGACTGGTGGTAGAAGCGATGGTCGTCCCAGCGCAGCGTCTCGACTTTGCTCATGAATTGACTCACGCATTGACTCCTATTCGCTGCTCACGGATCGAACGCCTATCTTTCCTTTGAGGATGTGCAACGATAATCGTCTCGGCTGATGAGCGATGGCCAAAGAACTGATCTAAGTCAGGAAACCTGGAAATTTGTCGGTGCGCTTGTCATACGTCCGTCACATGCGGGGCTAAAGGCGCACGCGCAGGAACAGCAAATACGAGATAGGCCCGTCGCCGTAGCTCGCGTTCAATACCGAAGGATAGCGATACGCGCTGACCAAGCCGCCGATGCCGATTCGCGCGAGTCCCAGATGCGTGAAATCATGGATATAGCCGAGCGACAGACTATTGATCGTGAAAGTGCGGCCGTACAACACTTGTCCGGGCAACAACAGCTGATCTTTCGCGACGCGCTCGGCGCGCGCGAACCAGGTATGCGCATCGGACAATACCAATGCCGACTCGAGGAGCCAAGCATCGCTCGCAGTTCCGGGCTGTGGATCATCGCGACCAAATGCAACGGTCGTCTGCCATTGGACTCGCGCGAGCATGCGGTTGACACTTGCCGATGCGGTACTGCGGTGAACGGCGACCGCGGGCTGCAATTGTTCGGGACTCGCGAGGCGCCCCGAGCTGATTTGCAGCGCGAGGTCCGGCGTTGGATTGTAGGACAATCGCGCCGAATACGAGTCGAAGCTGCGCAACTCGACATCGTACCGATTCTGGTCCGGTTCGCGCCCGTTGAACGAGGATGCTTCGAGTTTGACTCGATTCCAAACGTAAGCACCGGTGACGACTCCATAGGTGACGTGCGTGGAATCGAGCCAGTGGTGGCTCAGCGGCGCCTCGGGATTGTCGATTCCCGAGAATCGATGCATGAATGCGGGAGGCCCGAGTGCAGGCTCGCCCGCTATTCCCGCATAAACGTATGCGGCGTTGTCGGCCGAGAGGTTCACGCTGCAAGTGCCCGCGGCTTCCATCAATAAATTATGAGGGTGCTGGCGATCGATCAACGGGTGCACGCCGTCGGCCGTTTCGCCGGTCTGAAACAGCTCCGGATAACCGCTCTTGCCCATCAAGGGGTCGGCGGAAAGCATCGCATGCACGCCGCAGGCGCCGCCATCGAGCTCGCGCCGGGCCATGAACATCAGGACGCTGTTCGAGAAGAGCTTCGAGCCGCCGCGCGGGCCGCCCTGATCGTCATCGATGAAATTCGCGAACCCGCCCCACATCGTCATCCAACGATCGTCCATGCGCTGCGATCCCGATAACGGCGTCGAGTCGGGCTGCCAGCTCGTGCCCGATGCCTCGCGCGACATGGGGTAAGGACCGTCCAAGCCGGGCATCGCACTGAAATACGCCGGCTCGGAGCCGGATTCGGCCCCGCAATGTACTCCGGGCAGCGCAACCAACGGCAGCCCCAACAACGCCAGTCGCTGCCAGATCATGTCAGCGCGGATGTTCCACTATTCGGCGCCCGCCCGCAAACGTGAAGCGAGTCACATGACTCCCCGCAAACGCTTCAGTTAGGGGTTTGCCTGCCGACCTTTGAACGCAGAGGCGCGATTCGCCCAAACCAGTCCCAGCAAGGAGGCGTCGCCATTCCGCACATCGTCAGCGCAATTTCGCGCACCATCAGATCGAATGCGCCGCGTCATTGCGCGGCGCGCCGCCTGCGTTGGGCGCTCGCCCTGCTTTGCGCCGCCCTGTACGCACGACCGGCGTCGGCACAGATTGCGCTGGTGCAGAACAGCGGCCTATTCGGCACGACCGCGGGAATCACGACGACATCGCCGGCGTTCGGCTCGCAACCCACGCTCGGCGATGAAATCGTCGTGCTGGTTTGGACCTGGAGCGAAAACAACCCGCCGTCGCTGAGCATCACCGACAGCGCCGGCAATACCTATACGCAGGTCACCGAAGGCGTCATTGATCAAAGCGCATGGTTCGAGAGTGCGAGTGTGTTCTACGCCCACGTCGGTACGACGGGTCATGGTCTGACCTTGACGATCAACTCACCGGGAAACGACGGTGCGACCCAGATCGAAGCGGTCGCGCTCGAGTACTCGGGACTGGGCGCACCCGATCAATCCAATTCCGCGACGGGCAGCTCCGCGGCCGCTAGCGTCTCCACGACCGCGGCGACCAGCTCGGGCAACGAACTCGTCGTGTCGGTATTCGGTATCGATAATCCCGCGTCCTGTTGCAACACGATCGCCGCAAGCTCCGGATACACGATCGAGGCCGTCGATTATCAAAACTCGGGCGACACCGCCGGTGCGGGCGCACAGCAACTCCTGACGACCACGGGAATACAGAGCAGCACGTTCACGGTCAACCCAAGCTTGAGCGGGTGGGCCGCCGCGATCGCGACCTTCCTGCCGGCGAATCCAATCGCGCCCGATCATTTTGGGATCAGCGATGCGGGCACTGCGGTCAACTGCCAGGCATCGCCGGTGACGATCACGGCATTGAGCAGCACCCAGACCGCGGTGCCGATCACGGGGACCATCCAGGTCAGCACCAGCACCGGTCACGGCGACTGGTCACTGACCACGGGCGCCGGCGTGTTCGTCGCGGGCGCTTCGAACAGCGGCACCGCGAGCTACACCTACTCGAGTGCCGATGCCGGTGTGGTCACGCTGTCGCTGCGCGATACCTACGCGGAGACCGTGACGATCAACGTCGTCGACGGCACGGCGACGCAAAAATCGGGATCCGCGCTGCCCTCGCAACAGCCGCCGCTGACTTTCGTCCCCTCGGGCTTTCGGATCACCAACGGCGCCAACGTCGGCACCACGATAGGTACGCAAATCGCCGGCAAGACCTCGACGCAAAATCTCGCGCTGCAGGCGATCCGCACCGACACCAACACCGGGGCTTGCACGAGCGTATTTGCGAGCGGCACGACGGTGCTCATCAATCTCGGCTTTCAGTGCAACAACCCGGCGGCCTGCGTCGCCGGACAGACCATGACCGTGACCAACAATGCGGTCACGACCAGCATCGCCTCCAATCCGAACGGCGGCGTCAGTAATTCGACCAGCGTGGCGCTCAAGTTCAGCACCGCGAACGCCGAGGCGCCCATTGCGCTCAATTACTCGGATGTCGGACAAGTCACGCTGCGCGCGTCTTACAATATTCCGCTCAAGAGCGGCGCCGCCTCGGGCAACACGATGGTCGGTGCGAGCCAGTTCGTCGTGCAGCCGTACAACTTCACGCTCTCGAACATCCACTGTACGAGCTATGCGGCGGGCTCCTGCAATACCGCGCTCGGCACGCCCGGCAATAATCCGGGCGCGAGTTCGGCCGCGGGGCCTGAGTTCATGCCGGCCGGCCAGCCGTTCTCGGCAACCGTCACGGCATCGAACTTTGCGGGTGCCGTAACGCCGAACTACGGTCAGGAGACGCCGGCGCAGGGCGTGAGCCTCGCCGCCAATCTGCTGCTGCCCGCGGGCGGCGATGCCGCCGCGCTCAACGACCCCGCCGCGTTCGGCGCCTTCAGCGGCGGTGTGGCAAGCGGCAGCACGTTCAACTGGCCCGAGGTCGGCATCATCAGCTTGACGCCGAGCGTTGCGAGTTACCTCGGCACCGGATTGGTCAGCGGCACGAGCAGCGCCGATGTCGGGCGCTTCGTGCCGAACGGCTTCGCGGTTGCGCTCAACACGCCGCTGATCGGCACCGCCTGCACGGCCGGCAGCTATAGCTACCTCGGTCAGCCCTTGACCTATTCGATCGCACCCGTCATCACCGTCACGGCCCAGGCGCTCGGCGGCGCAACGACCCGCAACTACACCGGCGCCTTTCTCAAGCTGACCAATGCCTCGCTCACCGGCCGCACTTACACGCCGACGCCGGCGAGCCCGGCGCTCGACACCTCGGGGCTACCGGCCACGAGCGTCGATCCGGCGATCGTCGATCTCGGCACCGGACAGGCAACCTTGACCTATAGCGCGGGCACCGGCCTGAAGTTCGTCCGCGGCAGCGCGATCGCGCCGTTCAATGCCAACCTCATGCTCAGCGAAAACATCATCGACAGCGACGGCGTCGCCGCGCCCAATCCGGTGAGCTTCGGCAGCGGCACCGGCATGAGCTTCAGTGCCGGACCCACGCAGTACTACGGCCGTCTCGCGCTGCGCGATGCACTCGGCTCCGAGCTGCTCGATCTGCCGATGCAATTGACGACGCAGTATTACCTGAACCCGACCGCAGGCTTCACGACCAACACCGCCGACAGCTGCACGGTCGCGCCCGCGATCGCATTCAGCAACTACCAGCTCAATCTGACCGCCGGCGAAACCTGTGTGCGCGACAGCGGCAGCCCCGGGGCTTCCGGTGCGGGCTGCCCGGCGCCCGCCTCGGCCGCCGAGCGCTACCTCGCGACCGCCGCGGCCGGCAACTTCAACCTGAACCTCGCCGCCCCCGGCAGCGGCAACTCCGGCGCCGCCTCGGTGACCGCAACGCCGCCGAGCTGGCTGCAATACTCCTGGAGCAGCACCACCAGCCCCGTCGGCCTCGCCACCTTCGGCGTCTTTCCCGGACCCGCCTCGCGCATCTATCAACGAGAGGTCTACTGAGAAATTCCATGCCTACCGAAGCCGTCATTCTTTTCGTCGCACTTGCCGGCTCGTTCGGCACGCTCGCGGTGATCGCCGTCGGCGCACGCTGCACGCGCAATCTCCAAGTCCTCGGATGGGGCGGAATCTGCTCCGGCGCGGCGCTCGCAGCGCTCGCGTATTTCTGCTTGGGCTGGTTTGCGCACGGGTTCGAGCCACAGCAAGCTTGGGTCCTGCCGCTCGCCGGCCTCGTGCTGCTGCTCGTCATGGTCGCGCAGAATTGGTTCGTGTTCTACGAGGATCGCGAGGATCTTGCGCAATCGGCGCGGCCAACGCTCGTCATGCTGGCCGCGGCGCCCGCATTATGGCTGGCGGCCACGCTCGGAGACTGGCGCTCGGCCGTGCAATTGACCATTTGGGCCGGCGCGGCCAGCGCCGCCCTGGTGTTGTCGATCCAACCCGTGCAGCGATCGATAGCCGCAAACCGCAGCCTCACGGTCGGCATGCTCGTCGGAATCGGCAAGCTGCTGGTGCCGCCGAGCGGCATCATCGCGCTCGTGCTCATCGACTGGATTCATCGCTCAAGGCGCGATAAGCGGGGCGATCACCTGCGCAGAGCTGCGCCGCAAGCGTTCGACAGCCGCGGGTTACCTCTTGACCTGCTGCTGTTGATTTGGGAATTCGGGCAGTTGCTACTCGTGACCCTGACGAACGGTCAGCGCTGCGTGCGCGATCGCGCATTACCCGATTCCCCGGGCTTGAACGCAGCGCATAAACGCGGCCAATCCGTCGCGAGCCGGACGCCGCTGTCGACGCGAAATACTGCCGTTTTGATGCTGGTGGTCGCCGTCCATCTGCTGTGCGGGCTCCTCCTGCTGAACCCCTAGCCGTATCATCGGCATCTCGCCCGGGCCGCGCCACTATGGCGCGCCAAGACAAGTGCATGACGCAAATTGATCAGCCGCTTGCTGCCACAGTGACCATACTCTATGCATTAAAGTCATAGCCCCTTGGCCCGAGCCGGCAAAAACGACGGGGTCCTCTAGAATCCTGGGAGAGCGACGATGGATGAGCAATTGACCGCCGAACCTGCCCGCGCGCGCCGCCCCAGCGGTCGCGATGCCAAACGCGCTTCCCGCGCCGCCCGCGCCGCCGCCTCGATCCCCTACATCACCCGCAGCATTCCGGTTTTTGAAGTCCTCGGCGAAGAAGGGCTCGCGACGCTTGAGCACAACGCCGATACCATCCTCGAGGAAATCGGCATTGATTTCCGCGACGATCCCGAGGCGCTCGAAATCTGGAAGGCCGCCGGCGCCGACGTCAACGGCGAGCGCGTGCATTTCGCGCGCGGCATGTGCCGTGAACTCGTGCAACGCAGCGCGCCGCGCGAATTCACGCAGCATGCGCGCAACCCCGCACGCAGCGTGCGAATTGGCGGCAAGCACACCGTGTTTGCGCCCGCCTACGGTTCGCCGTTCGTGCGCAATCTCGACGAAGGCCGGCGCTACGCCCGCATCGAGGACTTCCGAAATTTCGTGAAGCTCGCCTACATGTCGAATTCCCTGCACCATTCCGGCGGCACGATCTGCGAGCCCGTCGATCTGCCGGTCAACAAGCGCCACCTCGACATGGTGTACAGCCATCTCAAATACAGCGATAAGGCATTCATGGGATCGGTGACCGCGCCGGACCGAGCCGCCGATTCGGTCGCGCTCGCGAACATCGTATTCGGACCCGAACTCGACGATCCGCTGACGGGCCGCCCGAAAACCACGATCATCAACCTCATCAACGTCAACTCGCCGATGACCTACGACGCAACGATGCTCGGTGCCGCCAAAGTGTATGCGCGCGCCAACCAGGCGACGATCATCACGCCGTTCATTCTCGCCGGCGCGATGTCGCCGGTCACGGTCGCGGGCACGGTCGCGCAGACCTTGGCCGAGGCCTTGGCGGGCATGGCGTTCGTGCAACTCGTCAATCCGGGCGCGCCGGTCGTGCTCGGCAGTTTCGCCTCGTCGATCTCGATGCAATCGGGCGCGCCGACCTTCGGTACGCCGGAACCCGCGCTGGTGCTCTATACGATGGCCGCGCTCGCGCGCCGCCTCGGCGTGCCGTTCCGCTCGGGCGGCAGCCTCTGCGCCTCGAAGATCCCGGATGCGCAAGCGGCCTTCGAATCGGCCAACACGCTGCTGCCGACTTGCCTTGCCGGCGTCAATTTCGTGCTGCACACCGCCGGCTGGCTCGAAGGCGGTCTCGCGATGGGATACGAAAAATTCGTCATGGACGTCGACCAGGCCGGCATGATGCACACGCTGCTCGCGGGTATCGACCTGTCGCCGAACGGCCAGGCCATCGATGCGATGCGTGAAGTCGGTCCCGGCAAGCACTTTCTCGGCTGCGCGCATACCCAGGCGAATTTCGAAAATGCATTTTACCGCTCGCCGCTCGCCGACAACAACAGCTATGAGCAATGGGAAGCCGAGGGCTCCCCCGACATGACCAAGCGCGCCAATGCGCTGTGGAAAAAAATGCTCGCCGAATACGTCGAGCCGCCGATGGATGCGGGCGTAGACGAGGCGCTGCTCGAATACATCGCGAAACGCAAGGCCGCGGCCCCCGACTCGAACGTCTGAGCGGCCGCGCCGTCGCGGCGCATGCGCGAATCATTCGCTCTTCAGCGGTTCCATGCGGCGCGGCCTGCGTCCGCGTGTCTCGGTCTGGCTCGTGGATTCCTTCGGCAAGGGCAAGTCGACGACTTTACGGAGGTTCGTATAGGGCGCGACTTTGTGCGGTATCGCCATCGCCTCGACGAAGTGCTGCTGAAAGCGCGGCTCGATCGCCGTCTCGACCTTCTCGATGCGCCGCACCAGCGCTTCGATGACGCCCCGCGAGTTCGAGTCGAGCAGCGCGATTCGTGCGCCGGTACCGGCGGCATTTCCCGCCGAGCGCACGTGTGCCAAATCGCAGTCGGGAAGCATGCCGAGTATGGTCGCGTACTTGACGTCGATGTGGCTGCCGAACGCGCCTGCCAAGCGGATACGGTCGACGTGATCGATGCCGAGCCGCTCCATGAGCAGCGCGATGCCGGCATAGAGGGCGGCCTTTGCGAGCTGAATCGCGCGCACGTCGGTTTGCGTGATCTTCATCTCCACCGCGCCTCGATTCGAGTCCGCGCCCTGTTGCTGCTCCGCGGCCCGATTGGGCCCCGTGCCGGCATTGAGCACATAGGCGAACGTCCTGCCGTTCGCGACGACGCGCGGCGAGCGCGCCGCGAGCCGCCCGTCGAGGACGCCGTCCTGGTTGATGACGCCGGCGAGATACATCTCGGCGATGACCTCGATGATGCCCGATCCGCAAATGCCCGTGACGCCCGTGGCCGCCGTGGCCTCGCTGAAGCCCGGCTCGTCGGACCACAAGTCGCAGCCGATGACCTTGAAGCGCGGCTCGAGCGTCTCGCGGTCGATGCGCACGCGTTCAATCGCTCCCGGCGCCGCGCGCTGGCCGCAGCTGATTTGCGCGCCTTCGAACGCGGGCCCGGTGGGGCTGGAACAGGCGACGAGGCGATTGCGATTGCCCAGCACGATCTCTGCGTTCGTACCGACATCGACGAGCAGCGTCATCGCCTCGTCGAGATCCGGCCGCTCGGCGAGCACCATACCCGCGGCGTCGGCGCCGACATGCCCCGCGATGCACGGCAGCACGTAGATGCGGGCGTTGCGATGCAATTTGAAATCGATGACGTTCGCGCGCAGCGTCATCGACATGTCGGTCGCGAGCGCGAAAGGCGCACCGCCGAGCTCGACCGGATCGATGCCGAGCACCAGGTGATGCATGATCGGGTTGCCGACGAGCGTCGCCTCGAGAATATCCTCGTGCGAAATTCCGGCGCTCTTCGCCACGTCCAGCGCCAGTCCGCTGAGCGCCTCGCGCACCGCGGTGGTCATGAGCGCCGCACCGCCGGGGTTCATCATCGAATAGGAGACCCGGCTCATGAGATCCTCGCCGAAGCGGATCTGCGGATTCATGACGCCGGCCGAGGCGACGACATCGCCGCTGACCAAATCGCAAAGGTGCGCGGCGATCGTCGTCGAACCGATGTCGACCGCGAGCCCGTACGCGTTCTCATGCAATCCCGGCCAGACCCCGATGAGTTGTTTGCCCGCGTGCACGGCGACGGTGACCGACCAGGCACCGGCGCGCAGCACCGGCTGCAACATTTGCAGCACCGAAAGATCCGTGGCGAGCTCCGTGAGGCCCCACTCGGACTCCAGTGCATCGTAGAGGCGGCGCAGATCGCCGGACGGATCGTGCATGTCGGGCTGCTTGACCTGCACGTAATGCAGGCGCACGAGCGGGTAGATCTCGATCGCATGCGTTTCGGCTTCCTTGCGCACGACCTGACGGTGCACCTGGCTGCTCGCCGGCACGTCGATGACCACGTCGGCTTCGACGAGCGCCGAACACGAAAGGCGCCGGCCTTCGGCAAGCCCTGCGCGCCGCGCGAACCGCCGTTCCGGTTCGCTGAACGGCGAGAGGCTCGCGCTCGACGAGATCACGCCATGCTTGGCGAACTCGCCCTCGGAGACCAGGACCTGGCAGCGCCCGCACAGACCGCGTCCGCCGCAGACCGAGTCGATATCGACGCCGAGGCTGCGAGCCGCCTGCAGCAGCGGCGTCCCGACCGGGAAGTGGCCGCGCTTCCCGGACGGAGTGAATACGACGAGTGGATCGCGAGTTGTCATCGGTCGTGTCGAATGTTACGCGGGGCGCCGGCGATGGCCGCCCTCGCGACGTCCGCGCTGCACTTCGCCCTCGGCGCCCACAACGGGCGCCGGCGCCTCGCGGAATCGCCGGATCCAGCGCGCGCAGTCCGGATCGTGGCCCATCATGACGTCCGCGCCCATGACTGCTTTGATGACTTCGACGTGCAGCGGATTGGTGATGGCCGAGGTCATGCCGGCGCCGATCGCCATGGTCAGGAAGGCGCTGTTGATGCCATCGCGATTCGGCAGGCCGAAGCTCACGTTCGAGGCTCCGCAAGAGGTATTGACCTTGAGTTCGGTGCGCAGCCGATGCACGAGGCGCATGACCTGGACGGCCGCCGTATTGATCGCGCCGATCGGCATGACGAGCGGATCGACGACGATGTCGCAGGTCGGAATGCCGTAGTCCAGCGCGCGCTCGATGATTTTCTTCGCGACCGCAAAGCGCACGTCCGGATCCTCCGATATTCCCGTCTCGTCGTTCGAAATTGCGATGACCGCCGCTCCGTACTTCTTGACGAGCGGCAGTACGGCTTCGAGGCGCTCATCCTCGCCGGTGACGGAATTCACGAGGGGCTTGCCCTTGTAGACGGCGAGCCCCGCCTCGAGCGCGGCCACGATCGAGGAATCGATGCACAGCGGCACGTCGGTGATCGACTGCACGAGCTGAATCGCGCGCGCGAGGATCGCCGGCTCATCGGCGAGCGGTATGCCGGCGTTGACGTCGAGCATGTGCGCGCCCGCCTCGATTTGCGCACGCGCGTCGGCCTCGACCCGGCTGAAGTCGCCGGCGGCCATTTCGGCGGCGAGGATCTTGCGGCCCGTTGGATTGATGCGCTCGCCGATGATGACGAAGGGTCGGTCGAAGCCGATGACGACTTCTTTGGTCGCGGAACTGATCACGGTGTCGCTCATGCTGGGGTCCTGTTTTAAGAATTCAGTTCGGTGTCGCGGCCGGGATACCAGCACACGCGACCTTGCAACGCGCCCGCGCGGTCGACGATCTCGGCGACCGATTCCTCCTGGCGATAGGCCATGATGTGCACGCCGCTGATGCCGCGGATCTCGCGAATTTGCTGGATCAGCTCGATGCAGATGTTGCGCCCTTCGCGGGCCTGATCCTGCGCGCCCCGGAGGCGCGCGATCGTGGCGTCCGGCACGTGCATGCCGGGCACGTTCTTGCGCATCCAGTCAGCCGTTTTCGCGGAACGCAGCGGACCGACGCCGGCCAGAATATAGACCTTGTCGAGGAGTCCGAGCGCGTCGCATTGGTCCATGAAGCTGCGCAGCAGCGCGATATCGAAGACATACTGCGTCTGGATGAACTGCGCGCCCGCAGCGATTTTTTTCGCGAGGCGCTGCGCGCGCCAGGCGTGAGGCAAAGCCGAAGGATTTTCGGCGGCGCCGAAGAATACGCGCGGCGCGTAGCTGATCTTGCGACCGCTTTGAAAATGATGATCGTCGCGCAGCGTGCGCGCGATGTCGAGCAAGGACACGCAATCGAGGTCGAACACGGGTTTCGCCTGCGGATGATCGCCGGCCTGCACGCCATCGCCGGTCAGACACAGAATATTGCAGACGCCCATCGCGGCGCCGCCCAGGATATCACCCTGGATCGCGATGCGATTCTTGTCGCGGCACGAGATCTGCATGATCGGCGCATAGCCGATGCGCGTCAGCAGCGCACAGACCGCGATGCTCGACATGTGGCAGTTCGCGCCGCTGCCGTCGGTGGCATTGATCGCATCGACGAAGCCGTCGAACACTCGCGCGCGCTTGAAGACGTCCTCGGGATCCGCGGAATCCGGCGGTGCGAGTTCGGTCGTCACCGCGAAGCGGCCCGCGCGCAGTACCCGCTCGAAGCGCCCGGGCGAGGTATGGCCGGGCAGAATCGGCAGCGGATAGCCCGGGACCGGCTCGTCCTCGAACCTCACGGTGACAGGCTCTTGGTGGGCGCCGCGCTCACGGTCGGCGTCGCGCTCTTCGCCGGCGGCTCGGTCTTCTCGCGCACGACACGCAGCCATGAGGAGCGGCCCTGCTGGCGCTGATCGACGGCGAACTGCACCTGGCGCATGGCCGCGATTCCGCCGGGAATGCGTTCGCTGCCCTTGTAGGCCTCGACCCACACGCAGCGCATATCTGGTTTGACTTCGCAATTGCCGTTGTCGCGCACGCCGCCGCAGGGGCCGTTGCGCAAGGTTTTCGGACAGTTCATCGGACAGGACATGCCGGTCGAACTCAGCACGCATTGGCCGCACATGCGGCAGTCGAATAACAAACCTTTGACGGCTTTTTCGACGGCCGCCACCGGAGGCTCGATGCGCTCGTAACCCAAGGCGCGGAACACGCCGGCGAAACGCACGAGCAGTGCTTCGAAGCCCCGATAGAACGCGTTGAGGCCGCGCGCATGGCGCACCGACCAGAGTCTGACCGAAATCATTAGGAAGACTCGGCAGCCGGCGGGACGCCGGCTTCGGGGGCTTTCGAAGTCTCCTCCAAGCCTTTCGCGCGAATCAGGCGCTCGAGATCCGCGTCGGTAAACCGCGCTTCGATGCGCGCGGCCTCGGCGGCCGCCTCGGCAGCCAGATTGTCGCCAACGCTGCGAGGCTCACTGCGCTTCCAATCGGCAAGATACGCATCGGAGCTGCCCTTGCCGGCGCGCATCGCCGCGCGATCGACCGCTTCTTGAAAGCGCTGCGAGAGCTGCACCTTCGCGGCCTCGCGGCCACGTTTGACGATGACCTGCGCGGGAATGTCACGCCAGGAAATGACGGTCAACGAACCCATGTCACCGTGCCTTCATCGCTCGCAACGGCGATCTCATCGCGGGCCACGGCCCCCATGAGGCTCGTCGCGAGCGTGCCGTAGCCGGTCTCGCGATATTCGAAGGAGAGACCCATGCGCGAGGCGATCGCGCGCGCACGATCGATCGAATCGGCGGCGGGCGCCTGGGCGAGATACATGAGCCTGCGATAATTGCCGAAGTAGGTCGGAAACAATTCCGGGTGCCGGTCGAGCCCGAGACCCCGAATCACCAGGCGCTCGAAATGCCGCAGCAGGAAATCCGTGAGGTAAAACGTGCCGGGCTCGGCATCGGCGAGTTCGGCGAATACCGGACCCGTCGCGAAAAACTCGTAGCAATGCGCGCCGGGTATGCGTTCAACGTCCTCCTCGCGCAGCACCTTATCGAGCAGTCCGCCGGTACCGCAATCGCCGTAGGCGACGAAGATCGACCGGTACTCTGCGCGCGAGGCGCGGATCAGCGTGCGCACCGCCTCGGGGATTTGTTCGGGGCGGTTGTGCAGCTCGGCGGGTAGGCAGCGCACGTCGATCTGGTCCCATGAGTTCGCGCGGCGCAGCGCCGTGATCTCATGCGCCAGCGCGCCGCACGCGATGACCAGCAGGCCGGGGGCGCTCATCGTCATCGCACTGGCCGCACGTTAATGCGCCGCCGCGGCAGCTCGGCGCGTCGCGAGCAGTCCCTTGGCGGTTTCGACTGCGACCGCGGCGTCGCGGCAATAGGCATCGGCGCCGACTGCTTTGCCGAATTCCTCGTTGAGCGGCGCACCGCCGACGAGCACGATGTAGTCTTTGCGGATACCGCGCTCTTTGAGCGTGTCGATGACGACCTTCATATAGGGCATCGTCGTCGTCAGCAGTGCCGACATGCCGAGGATATCGGGCTTGTGCTGCTCGAGAGCCGCGAGGAATTTATCGACCGGGTTGTTGATGCCGAGATCGATGACCTCGAAGCCCGCGCCCTCGAGCATCATCGAGACCAAGTTCTTGCCGATGTCGTGAATGTCGCCCTTGACCGTGCCGATGACGATCTTGCCGATCGGTTCGACACCGGTCTCCGCGAGCAAGGGCCGCAGGATTTCCATGCCGCCCTTCATCGAATTCGCCGCGAGCAGCACCTCGGGCACGAACAGGATGCCGTCGCGGAAATCGACGCCGACGATACGCATTCCTTCGACCAAGGCGTCGTTGAGCGTGCGCTCGGCCGACCAGCCGCGCGACAAAAAGATTCGAGTGGCCTCTTCGACCTCGCTCTTGAGGCCGTTGTAGAGGTCGTCGTGGACCTGCTCGGTGAGTTCCTCGTCATTGAGCGAGGCCAGGTCGAAATCGTCTCCAGTCGGCTCTGCCATCTATCTCTCCAACGGTTATTTTTCAGCCGCGGCCGTCACTTACGTGGTGCTCGTGGCAGTGCATGGTAAGGCGCCGCGGTTTCCGAGACTTGTACTATCGCGACAGCAGTATGTCTACAAGCGACACGATCAGCTCACGGGCGGCGCGCCGCCTTCGGAACTGCGACGCGCGACAAACGCGTCGAGCGCTTCGATGATCGCGCGATCGCGATGCGGGGCGACATAACGGTCCAAGGTATTCTGCCAAATGCCGCTCGCACGCTCGGTCGCGGTTTTCGCACCGTCTTCGTGCCAGCTACCGTAATTGCGCCAGTCGGAGACCAAGGGCGCGTAAAATGCGCTGCGGTAGCGCTGCATCGTATGCGCGCAGCCGAAAAAGTGGCCGCCGGGACCGACCTCCGCGACCGCCTCGAGCGCGAAATCCGACGGCTCGGCACCGACCGGCTGGAACACCTCGGCGAACATTTGCAGCATTTCGATATCGAGGATGAACTTCTCGTACGAAGTCGTCAGGCCGCTCTCGAGCCAGCCGGCCGCGTGCAGCACGAAGTTGCAGCCGCCGAACAGTGCGCCCCATAGGCTCATCTGCGACTCGTAGGCCGCTTGTGCATCCGGGATGTTCGAGGCGGTCGCATTCGATGAGCGCCATGGCAGTCCGAGGAATCGCGCCATTTGACCCGCGCCGAAAGCCGCCTTGACGTACTCGGGCGTGCCGAAGGCCGGCGAGCCGGATTTCATGTCGACGTTCGAGGTGAAACTGCCGTAGACGACCGGCGCGCCGGGCCGCACGATTTGCGCGAGCGTGAGTCCGGCGAGCGCTTCGGCGTGCGCGAGCGTCAGCGCACCCGCGATCGTCACCGGCGCCATCGCGCCCGCGAGCGTGAACGGCGTGATGACCAGCACCTGGCCGGCCTTTGCGAAATCGATGATGCCGTCGGCCATCGGAATATCGAGCTGCAGCGGCGAATTCGTGTTGATGATCGTGTAGGTCAACGGGCGCGAGCCGAACTCTTCGGCCGAGATGCCGTGCGCGATGCGAATGAGCTCGAAGTTGTCGGCGACTTGACCATGGCCGCGCGAGAAGATGAACGGAATTTTGTCCGTCAACAGGAGCTGCGAGCGCGTGACTTCGAGATGGCGAATGTGCACCGGCACATCCTGCGGCTCGGTCGCGCCGCCCAGTATGTGGATCACCTCGAAGCTCTGGCACAGCTTCATGAGATTGCGGAAATCCTCGAGCGTGCCGGCGCGCCGCCCGCTCGCCGTACCCATGATGTTCGGCGGCCCCGAGGTCGGCGCGAAGGCCACGTGTCGATTCGAGATTGGCACATGGCGTTCGGGATCCACCGAGTGCAGCGTGATATCACGCGGGGCGCTCGCGAGCGAAGCGCCGACCAGATCGCGGCCCAAGCGCACGATTTGCGTCGTTTCATCGACCTCTGCGCCGGCTTGTCGATAAATGACGCGCGCGTCCGCGGAGAGCACCTTCATGCCTTGGGTTTCCAGCATCACCATCGCCGTCTCGTGCATCGAGGCGACCTGATCGTCCGAGAACACCTTGAGCGGCTCGAACGGGTTGCGTAGGTGTCGATAGGATCGCGTGCGATCGAAGACGGCATGACTGACGTCGGCGCTGCTGGGCCTGCGGCGGCTGCGGCGGCCTTGCGTCTCGTCGGGTTGTTTCATGCGTCAGCTACTCCGGAGCTCATAGTGGGCGGTGCGACATTATACAGATGTTGCGCGCGCAATTTCGGAGCGCGGTCCGTCGGCGTGGCCGACGCGAGGCCGCCCGGTCGCCGTCGAGCGCGTGAGCGCCTCGGCGAGATATTCGGTCCCAGGACCCACATGCGCGAGCTTTTCGCTGACGCTGGTTTCAAGTTGAGGATCGACCGCACCCGCGCGCAGCGCCGCCGCAAGCGCGAGTTCGCGAGACACACGCCGCGCATGCTCGAGCGCTGCTTTCGGGTCGGAATAATCCTGGCTACCCGCCGGATCATGGACGCGGAACACTTTGAAGCTCGTCTGGTTGACCAAAATCTCGACGGTCTGAGAGACGACGCCGGCGACCGCGCCCACGGCATTGCAGACCGACGCGTGCTCGGGAATCGACAGCGGCGCGCCGAGACGGCGCGCGACCTCGCCGTAATAAGCCCCGACCGGCGCGCCGATCGCGACAAGCGGCCGCGCCAGTCCCAGCGTCGCCTGTAGGAGCCCCGAGAACCGATCGCCGGCGATGACCGCCTCGATGAGGCGGTCGCCGAGCAGGCCCCAATGCCGCTCGCGCGGCTCGATGCCGGGGTCTTGTGCGAGCGCCGCGGCCAACAACGCGCGGCAGGATTCGCGCACGACGTGTTCATGGGTGCGCTCGCAGATTGCCTGCGGCGTAGCTGCCAAGGGCAGTGCACGCGCGTTGCGCTCCTCGGTCGCAAGAATGCGCGCGCCGTGAAGCGCGGCTTCGCGGCACCAGCCGTGCTGGCGATCGAGCACGTGCATCGCATCGCTCGGCGTAAAGGCCGCGAGCGTCGCGAGCCCGGCATCAGCCAGCCGCCGCAGCGCTTGCAGCCCCGCGTCGTTGCGCACGACGGTGGAAACGTGGCGCGGCTCGAGATCGAGCGCATCCAATAGACGGCGCTCGAGCGCCGACAGATGTTCGGGCGGCGCGCGATCGGGGTTACGGAACACGAATTGCGTCGAGTAATGCGGCGGCCGTTCGAGCTCGGCAATCGCACGCAGCTGAACGAGCGCGGCGGGAAATCCGTGCGCGAGCAGACTCAGCGGCATCGCCTTGCGCGGCCCCACGGTCAAGCGCAAGTGCTGGTCGAAATCCACCGCGCTATCGCCGCCGAGACCGCTGGTATGCACGTCGACGGCTTCAACCATCGTACGCCACCCGCCCACGAGCGCGCCTTCGGCGCTGATGACCGGGCGTCCGCCGGAGACGACCGCGATATCGGTCGTCGTGCCGCCCATGTCCGAGACGACGAAATCGGCGAGGCCGGTCAGAAAGCCGGCGCCGACGACGCTCGCCGCGGGGCCCGACAAGACGGTCTCGACCGGATACTCGAGCGCAATCTCCGCCTTCATCAAGGATCCGTCGCCTTTGACGATCATCAGAGGTGCGTCGATCGCGAGATCCTCGAGCACGTGCGCCAGCGCCTCGATGAGGTGGCGGATCTGCGGCGTGAGCCGCGCGTTCAGCGCGGCCGTCAACGCGCGCCGCGGCGCGTCGAGCTTCGACGTCAATTCGTGCGCGCAGGTCACCGGCTTCTGCGAGAGCGCACGGATGATCTGGCGCGCCCGCAATTCGTGGGCCGGATTGCGCACGGAGAAATTGCCGGAGACCGCGAACGCTTCGACGCGCGACTCGTGTTCCGCGACCGTGCGTGCAATGGCGTCCTCGTCGAGCGGTGCCGACTCCTCGCCGGTCGCGCCATGGCCTCCCGTGACGCGTACGACCGGGCCCGCGCCAAGGCGCTGCAAACCCGAGCGCCCGACCATCGCATCATCGAAACCGACCAGCAGCGAGCAAACCGGGCTGAAGCGATTCTCGACGACGGCATTGGTAGCGAGCGTCGTCGAGACGCAGACGAGACTGACGTGAGCGCGATTTGCGGCCGCCTGTTCAGCAAAGACCGCGCGGATTGCGTTGCCGATGCCGATCGCGAGATTCCAGTGGGTCGTGAGCGCCTTGGCCGTCGCGACGACGCGCTGGCCTTCGGCGAGCAGCACCGCGTCGGTGTAGGTGCCGCCGGTATCGAGGCCCAGCCAGAGCCCGCACGCCTCCTCATTGATCGTCGCCGTCATCGTATTCATAGTCATTGCTGGTCCTCAAAATCGCATCGAAGCGCCATGCGGCAGCGCACTTAAGCGGAGGCGCCGCCACCGCCACGCCCCAGCGCCTGCGGTTTTTGACGTGGGTCGCATTATCCGGCCATATTGGCCAAACAGGCGGGATATCGCATGGTATTGACGCGAGGGCGCGTGCGCAGGTTGTGAACCCGTTCGTTGTGTCATAAGCAGCCGGAGTTACCATAAGTCGAAGATCACACGTGCCCCTACACGGCGAGGTGCGATAACTAGTGTATGTTCGACGACGTTTCGATCACCGTTGCTTCCTGCGCCGGATTATTGGGCGCCGTTTCGACGTTTGCGATCGGCAGCCGGCACACGCGTAATCTGCGGGTCCTCGGCTGGGGCTGCGTTTTCTCGGGCCTGGCACTGGCGACACTGTCCTATTTCGTTTCGAGCTGGTTCATGCACGGGTTCGATCCGCTGCATGCCTGGATCCTGCCGCTGGCCTGCCTCACGCTGCTGCTCGTGATGACGGCGCAAAATTGGTTCATCTTTTATGATGATCGGCACGACGTCGTGCAATCGGCGCGACCCACGTTGGTCGTGCTCGCTGCGGCGATTGCCTCGCTGTTCGCCGGGTACTTCGGCGATGACCGAACAGCGGTATTGCAGATCATCTGGGCCGGCGCATCGAGCCTAGCGATCTTGCTGTCGATCCAGCCGGTGCAGCGATCGATCGAGGTGAATCGCAGCGCACCCATCGGCATGCTCGTCGGCCTCTGCAAGTTGCTGGTGCCCGTGACCGGGATCGTCATATTCGTGCTCATCGACATGATTCCGCGCACGAAGCGGTCGGAAACGCCGCCTGAGCGGGACGCTCTCGGCGAGCAAGCGCCATTGACCAGTTTGTTGTTGTTGATTTGGGAAATTGGTTTGTTGCCGCTTCTAACGCTCATCAACGGCGCACGCGTGATGCATCATCCCGCGCTGCCGGACCCCATGGACTTCCTGTACCAGCAAAAGGGCACCGGGTCGGTCACCGGCCAAATGCCGCGCTCGACGCGAGACACCGTCGTGTTGATCCTGGTTCTCGCAGTCCACGTGCTGTGTGGAGTCGTCATCGTCCGGCATTAGGATACCGCGTGCCGCTCCGTACTCCGGCGCAGCAGCACGATCGAGACGACCATGATGAGGATGAGTCCGCCGAGCACCGTCAATTCCAGCATCGAGGAGGTAAGAACCGCGTGCGTATCGGCCGTCCATTTGCCCGGCACGTCGACCTGCGATGATTCGAGCGTAATGACGAGCACGCGCCGAATCGAGGCGATCAGGCCGACGACGAGGAAAGGCTCGCATATCATTGCGCCGGCACGGAAGGACACGCGCACCGTGTGCAATATTTCGACGATCATGAGCACGAACAGCAGCCGGTCGATCGCGACGAGCACCGATCCGTCGGCACCGTGCAATTGCACGGTCGTCCACAACGACGAAGCGGCACTGCCGATCCCGAGCAGCGCCGCGATCGCGAGCATCAGGCCCAGCGACACGTAGAAAAACTGCTCGATCCTCAGGAACGTCGCATTGGCGAACGCGCCCATACGCGTCACGCCGCCAAGACCGCGCGCGCTGCCGCCGGCTGAATCCGTGCTGCCGCGTGAATCCGTCTCCATCCGTTTGTCCTCGACGTCAAGGTTGCTCGCAACCGCTCGGCGACATTAGACGGGTATTCAATATCGATCGCAAGATCCGACGATCGATCAGAAATTTTCCCATTGCTCATCGCCGCCGGCCGCTGGCGGCTGAGCCGGTGCCTGAGTCGCCGATGCTGCTGCGGTCGGTTTGCCGCTCCAAGGCCGGTTTGGCGCGCGGCGCTCGCCGGCCGGCTTGGCCTTGCCGGCTGCCTTGCGAGGCGAGGCGCTGCTGCGCGAGGCCGCGGGCGGCGCCGACGGCGTCTGGTGCCCCACATCGTATCTTTCCACCAAATGCGTCAAACTCGTCGCCTGCTCGGAGAGCGCGTGCGCGGCCGCGGAGGCCTGCTCGACCAATGCCGCATTCTGCTGTGTCATCGCATCCATCGAGGTCATGGCCTTGTTGACCTGCTCGATGCCGGAGGCTTGTTCGCGGCTCGAGGCGGCAATCTCCGCAACGACGTCCGTGACTTTCTTCACGCCCGTGACGATCTCTCCCAATACTTTGCCGGACTCGTCGACGAGCTTCGCGCCTTCGGTCACTTTGCCGACGGAGTCCTGAATCAGCGCCTTGATCTCCTTCGCCGCCTCCGCGCTGCGCGAGGCTAGATTGCGCACTTCCGACGCGACGACCGCGAAGCCACGGCCCTGCTCACCGGCACGTGCCGCTTCGACCGCCGCATTGAGTGCCAGCAAATTCGTCTGAAACGCAATCTCGTCGATGACGCCGATGATGTCGGCAATCTTTTTGCTCGCCGCATTGATCTCGCTCATCGCCGCGACTGCAGAGCCGACCACCCTGCCACCGCGCTCGGCCTGCTCGCGCGCCGCCGAGGCGAGTTGATTGGCCTGCGCCGCGTTGTCGGCATTGTTCTTCACCGTCGAAGTCATTTCTTCCATCGAAGAAGCCGTCTCCTCCAGACTCGCCGCCTGATTCTCGGTGCGCTGGCTCAAGTCGAGATTGCCGCGCGAGATTTCCGCGGCGCCCGTCTGCAACTCACGCGAGGTTTTTTGCAGTCCGTTGACGACGCCCATCATGCTCTCGATCAAGGCATTGACCGACACCGCGAGCGCGTGAAAGGGTCCGCTCTTGTTCTCGAGCGAGATGCGCGCGGTCAGGTCGCCGTCGATCGCGCGTTGCGCGGTTTGCTGCGTCTCGCCAACGGTGCTGAGCACCTCGTCGAGCAAACGGTTCACCGACCTGGCGAGGCTTTCGAGCTGCCCGGTCTTTCCCGCGAGTGTAATTCGGCGCTCGTTGGCACCGCCGATCACGGCCTCGATGACCTGCTGCGTGTCGTGAAACGCCTCCTCCAGCGCACGTGCCGCCAGCACCTCGGCACTGATGTCGGTGGCCAACTCGGCGACCTTGTGAGGCTTGCCGTCGGCGCCGATGACCGGGATGTAGCTCGCCTGGATCCAGACCTCGCGGCCACCCTTGGCGATGCGCCGGTACTTGCCGACCTCATATTGCCCGGCCCGCAGTCGCTCCCAGAAACGGCGATACTCCTCGCTGTCGCGCAACGTCGGCTCGACCAACATGCGGTGATGCTTGCCCTTGATTTCGTCGAGCGTGTAGCCGAGCGCTTTCAAAAAAATGTCGTTGGCCGTAATGATCGTGCCATCCGCGTCGAACTCGGCGAGCGCCTGCGATCTGACGATCGCTGCGGCCAGCGCTTGCAATTCAAGCAGCCGCGATTTTTTGCTTCCGTTCAGAAATGACAGCAAGCGTAAACTCCTAATTCAACGTGATGTGTGATCCCGGCCGCCGGCGCGTGGTGCCGGCCGCCCTGCGTGGACCCGCCGACGGCAATCGGCCCTGTGTTTGTTAGCGGCCCGGCGTCTCGGATCTTGATGGGCAATCGCGCCGCGCCCACCGCTGGGTGGGCCCAAATGTTGTTGCGATGCAATATCCTGCGGCGGCACGCTCAGCGTGGAGGAGCCTTGCCCGCTGGAGGCTGGGCCGTGAGCCGCCGTCCCGGCGAAATGTCCTCGATCGAGGTTTGCAATTCGATGAGCGCCGGCCCCGCTTGCGCGCGTGCCTCGCGCAGCGCCGCTGCGAAGTCGGCGGTCGCCGCAACGCGCCAGGCCGCGAGCCCATAGGCGCGTGCGAGGCCGACGAAGTCCGGATTGACCAAGTCGGTCGCCATGCGCCGGCCCGGAAACCGCGACTCTTGATGCATGCGTATCGTCCCGTAAGCGCCGTTGTTGACGATCAGGAAAACGATCGCGAGACCGAGCGCCGCTGCGGTCGCGAGTTCCTGCGCCGCCATCAAGAAGCAACCGTCGCCGGCAACGCAAACGACTTCGCGCTCGGGGTGCACGAGTTTCGCGGCAATCGCCGCGGGCACCGCATAACCCATCGCGCCGCTGCCCGGCGCGAGCTGCGTCGGAAACGCTGCATGCGCGAAAAAACGATGCAACCACGCGGCATAATTGCCCGCCCCGTTTGTGACGATCGCGGAATCCGGCAACTGCGCGCGCAATTCGCGGAAAATCAGCGAGGGGTTCACGGCTCCGCTCACGGTGACGGGCTCCATGAAGGCAAGTTGATCGGCGCGTGCGGCGCGCGTCCACGCGGACCAAGGCAGCGTCGCCTGCGCGCCCGGCCCGAGCTGCGCCAAGTCGGCCGCCAGCCGACCCGGATTTGCTTGCACCGCCAGCAGCGCCGGGAACACGGCGCCAAGCGTCTGCGCATCGACGTGCACATGGATGAGCCGGCTATTGGTGGCCGAACGGTCGAGCCATTGGTAGCCGCCGGTTTCAACGTCCCCGAGAGCAGCGCCCAGCACCAACAGCAGGTCCGCATCGCGCACGCGCTGGATCAGCATCGGCGTCGCGCCAAAGCCGAGTTCGCCGGCATAGTTTGCGTGTCCGTTCGGAAATAAATCTTTGCGCCGAAAGCCCGTGACTACCGGCAATTGCCAGATCTCCGCCAAGCGCTGCACGGCATGAACCGATGCGGTGGTCCATTGGCTGCCGCCGAGCCACAGCAGCGGCCGCTGAGCGCCCCGGAGGCGCGCGCCGATGTCGACAACGATGTCGGCGCCGACGCTCGAGCTTGCGACAGCGGACGGCGCGCTGTCGGCCGCGCTATAGCTCTCGCCGAGCACGTCCTCCGGCAAGCCCACGATCACGGGTCCCGGTCGTCCGGAGAGCGCCAACTGAAACGCCCGATCGACGAGCTCGCCGGCACGGCTCGGCATATCGATCTGCACGACAGCCTTCGCCAGATCGGCGAAAGTTTGGCTCAAATTGACTTCTTGAAATGCGCGCCGATAGCGATCCTCGCGGGAAATCTCTCCGACGAAGAGCAGCATCGGCGTCGCGTCCTGCTGCGCGGTGTGGATGCCGATACTCGCGTGGGTCAGTCCCGGACCGCGCGTCACGAAAGCGACGCCCGGGGCACCGGTGAGTTTTGCAGTCGCCTCGGCCATGTTGGCGGCCGCCGCTTCGTGCCGGCAGGTCACCACACGCAGCGCGCTCTGCGCGTCGTAGAACGCATCGAGCACGTCCAGATAGCTTTCGCCGGCGACCGTGTACACCAGTCGCGTCCGGTGGGCACGCAGACGTTCGACGATCGCATCGGCAACGCGAGTTTGAGTCATCTGTGCAGTTTGAGCGGCACCGCCGCGATTGGCCAGCGGTTTTGCGCGCGGCGCTGACGGCGCACGACTTCAGGCCTCGAAGATCCGGCGCAAAACGCCGCCGTCGGCGATCAGAATCTGCGCCTGCCCATCGATGATGCGGCGAAACTCCGCGGTCTCCGGGCTCGACGGTTCATCGGCAAAGCGGAACAGCCGCTCACCGATCGGCACGAGCGGCGTCACCCCGTCGACCCAAAGCTGCGCTCGACACATGACGATGCGCGTCGCACGGCCGGAATCGTCGGATAGGTATATTCCGGGGTATGGCGCCAGCGGCAGCGCGGGCCCGAGGCTGCGAACGCCGGCGTAACGGCTGTTCGCGTACCAATCGGGACCAATCCCCAGCTCGACGACCGCTTTCGCGGCATCGCGGCCGAACACGAGCAGGTACAGACAAAACTGCGGATGATCGGCGATGAAATGATCATCCTTGACCTGCTGCAGCGGGATCAACGTCCCATCGGCGATGAGTACGAGGCGCTTGTCGGCCGCGCGGATCTCGAGCATGCGCCCATCGGCTGCGCGATAGATTCCTGCGTAGCCGTCCGCGGCGCTGACCTCCGCAGCAGCATCCGCGGGCGGCGCGGATGGCGCGCCTTTGCCTTCCGCGGCCGCGCGCAGCAATTGAATGCCGTATTGCGTGACCGGATTCGGCCGATAGCCGAGTTGCGCGTTGATCGACGCAAAGGCGCCGACGCCGGCGTCCAAGTCGATCTGCAGTGAGGACATGAACGACAGCATGCCCCCGGTGTGGCGCAGTCGCTTGTGGCCATCCAACTCGTCGATCGCGATGCCATAGCCATATCCCGCGCCGGGACCGAATTCCTCGGCCGCAATATGCGGCGTCGAAAACAAACGGTATCCGTCTTCCGACACCAGGCGCCCCCGTGGGCCGATACCCCGGTTCAGCAGGAATTGCAGGTAGCGGCACATATCGGCAGGGGTCGATGCAACGCTGCCGGCGGCGGCCGAGAAAATGACCGCCGGCGCGACCGCAAGCGCGCCGTGCCGCGGATACGGGCGGTCGTCCTGGAGCGGTACGTAGCTCTGCGCGATGCGCGAGCGGTCCCTGTTCGTGATCGCAGCGGCCGTATCGCTCATGCCGAGCGGCGCCAACAAGCGCCGCGTGAGGGCTTCGGGCCAGGAGACGCCGTCGATGCTCTCGACGATGCGGCCGAGCACTTCGAAACCCCAGTTGCTGTAGTGAAACTGCGAGCCCGGCACGAATGCTTGGCGCGCATGCGCATCCGGCTCGCCGGGGATCACCGGTACATCCTCCGGCATTCCGGAGGAGTGCGTCAGCAAATGATGGATGCGGATCTCGCCATAATCCGTCTCGATCGGCAGCCATGGCAGATACCGCATGATCGGGTGCTGAACGTCGAGCTTGCCTTCGTCTTGGAGCTGCAAGATCACGAGCGCCGCAAACGACTTGGTGATCGACCCGATTTCGAACCGATGCAGCTCGGTGACCGGATCTTTGCTCGCGAGATCGACATAACCGAATGCCGCCGTCGCCAGGATTCCCTCTCGATTCGCGAGCGCAAGCGTCAGTCCGGGCGCGTTCATGGCTTGCATATAGCTCGCGATAAAGGCGCGCAGCGGCCGCGGAACGCCCGGCCGCGTCTTCACCAGGGCCTGTGCCGCGAGAGCGCCGCCGCCGACGAGCCCCGCAATCGTCGATACCGTCGCCATCGACAACAGCTCGCGGCGATTGATTAGCTTGGGTTTCATGGATTCCCCATTGATCGATGCCGGCAAGGCGCACTAGCATAGCGCAATGACAGTCAGCCCCTTCCACCTCGCGATTCCGGTCCACGATCTCGCAGCGGCTCGGAGCTTTTATGGCGGATTATTCGGCTGCGCGGAGGGACGCAGCAGCGAGACCTGGGTCGACTTCGATTTCTTCGGCCATCAACTCGTCGTACACCTCGACCCCGACGGCAAACCGCACGTTCAGGTCTCGAACGCGGTCGACGGCCACGACGTTCCGGTCCCGCATTTCGGCGTCGTCCTCGAGTGGGCGCATTGGCAAAGCCTCGCGCAGCGGCTGCGCGGCGCCGGCGTGCGGTTCGAGATCGAGCCGCACATCCGTTTCCCGGGTGCCGTCGGCGAACAGGCGACGATGTTCCTCATCGACCCGTCGGGAAATGCGCTCGAGTTCAAGTCGTTTCAAGATCCGCAGCAATTGTTCGCGCGCTGATGACGGCTGCGCGGAACCCTAAGCCTCGGCGAGCCGATACCAGGCTAGCGCCGCTTGCACCCCCAGCCAACGCAACGGCTCGTTTGGAATGTACGGCAGGCGAGAATTGACGAACGGGTAGGCGCTCCATGCGTCCTCGCGACCCGCATCGAGGTCGGCGATGATTCTGCCGAAGATCGAGGTCAAATTGACGCCGTGGCCGCTGTAACCAATTCCGTAGAATATGTTCCGATGGCGCCCCATGCATCCCACCGATGGGGACTCGTCGAGCGACCAATCGACGACGCCGTGCCAACTCGCCTCGATCGGCACCTCCTTAAGTCGCGGATAGATGCGCAAGAGTTCGCCGCGCAATTGCGCCACGTGGGAACGCGCGACTTCGGCGCCGCTGGAACCGTTATCGAAGCAGTACTCGGGACTGCCCCCGCCGATGTGGATGCGCCGATCGGCCGTCATGCCCAGATAATAGACCGCGGTGCGGTTGTCGTTGAATGCGATTCGCCTCTGCCACCCTAGCGCGGCGAATTCGCCTTGCGTGAGGGGTCTCGTAACCGCGACGTATTCGCGAATCGGCGCAATCGCATTACGCAAGAATCCGAGGCGCGCGCTGAACGCATTGGTCGCGAGCACCAGCGATTTCGCTCTAATCCTGCGCCCGTCGCTCGTCAGCAGGACGTGTTCACGGCCCTCCTCGACGCTCGTCACCATCGTATTCTCAAAAACATCCGCGCCCTCGCGCTGGGCCGCCGCTTTGAATAGCTGCACGAGCTTCATCGGATGGACTTGGCCGCCGCCGGGGTCGAAGAATCCGCCCTCATAGACTTCGGTGCCTAGCGCATCGGCGACGCGCCGCCGATCCCAAAACTCGACCGGAATTCCGAGAGGCCGCGCGCGCTGCACGTAGTCCCTTGCCGCCGCCAGGTCTTCGTCGGTGCCGAGCACTTGCAATGCGCCGTTGGTCTCCAATTCGCAGTCGATGCCGATCGCGGCGCCGAGCTTCTCGAGCGTCGCGATATTTGCGGCAGTCAGGTCGTAGATCCGCTTGTCCATCGCCGGATCCTCGCTGAAGCGCATGTATCGATCCGCGGTCATGGTCAACACCATTGCGCCGTTTCTGCCGGAGGCGCCGTTCCCGCAACGCCGCCCTTCCAAAACCACGACACGCTTGTGCGGCGAGATCGCCCGAATGAAATACGCGGCGGATAGTCCCGTGAAGCCGCCGCCGAGTATCGCCACGTCGACCTTCAGATCCTCGGCCAAGGCCGGATTCGGCGGCGATTGAACCCTTGCCCAGAAGCTCTCGTTGGTTTCGAGCGCGCCGGACTCGCGCCAGATCAACGGTGACACCAAATTCACCGCGGCGGCGCCGAGCAAGCCGCCGCCGCCGACGAGTCCCGCGTTCTTCAGGAAGCGTCGTCGGCTCGTGACATGCTGCATGCGGGCAGTCGAAGCCGCGGCGCCGGCCTAGCGCGCGCCCGGCCGGTCTGCGGCGCCGGGCCACATGCGCCGCAGCACGTTGTCATGCCGAATGAAGTGGTGCCACAGCGCAGCCAGCACATGAATCCCGACGAGTCCGAAAAGCACGTATGCCAGATAGCCGTGCACTTCTTCGGTCGGATGGAATATGGCCTTATTTTTTTGGACTCCGAAATTCACCTGCAACAGGCCGAAGTCGAATACGCGCCCGTGCCATACGAAGGTCACGATGCCGATGATTGGAATCACGAACAGCAAGCCGTAAAGTGCAAAATGCACGATCGCCGAAGCGCGACGCGAGAAGGTGCCGATTTCGGCCGGCAGCGCCGGAGGCGTGTGCCGCATACGCCACGAGAAGCGCGCGAACAGCAACAGCCAAACCAATAGGCCGAGCACCGCGTGGATATTGATCCAGAACGCCTGCGTTGCCTTGGACCACGAGTCGTGCAGCAAACCGAGAGTCGCGACGCCGAGAACCAGCAAGAATATGCTCCAATGGAACAGCACGGCGCCGCGTCCGTAGCGCTGCTCGGGATTCAATCTGATCGACGATCGGGCCATGGAAAAAATCCCCGCGTCTATTTGTGCGCCCTAGGCGCGCTTTGCATCGCCGCAACGTCCCTCGCTGCGTCTCGGCTGCCGCCGCGAGGGCCAAGCCTGCCGCGCACGCCGTCCCACCAGCCGTGCATCACCGCACCGACTTTGCGCGTCTTCATTGGCTCATACAGCAGGATGCGTTTGCAAATTCTGAAGCTGCGCAGCAGCGACTTCAACAGCCACGTTCCCCAAGGATGCTGGCCGTTTTCACGCAATAGGACCGTATCGTTCCGCGTGAAATAATAGCGGCGATCGGGGCCATGGTTGGTCGTCCGCTTGCTCATCCAGAGCACGCGATGCGTCGTGGGCGCTCCGATGGCATGCGACATCAAGGGGCTTTCGCTCTTGATGACGCGAAAACCGCTCGCTCTTGCCCTGCGGCAATAATCGGTATCGACGTGATCGATGAAAAATTCCTCGCGAAACGGGCCGATTGCGCCAAATGCCGCCACCGACAGCAGGCTTCCCGAGGTGATGACGGATTCCACGTCCCGCCAGGCGGCGCCGCTTTGGTCCTCTCCGCTGGGCGCGCTGGGCAGTGCCTCGTCGCCGGCGTAACCCGCGCCGATGACGGCGAGCCGCTCTGGTGCCGGGAAAGACGCCTGGATCGCCAATAAGCTGGCAACCAAATCCGGACTCACGAGGGTGTCTTGATCGAGCAGCAAGACCCACGCATAGCCGAGGGACGCGGCCCGATGAATGCCGATGTTCAGCGCGCTCGCAATGCCGAGATTCTCGCCGTTGCAGATCAATTGGATCGAAGTCCCGGCAGCGGCGCTCTGCAACATGCCAAGCTCGGCATCGTCCGAACCATTATCGACGATCACCAACGCACCGACCTGATCCGAGATGCGCTCGAGAACTCGTAGGAATTCCTCACCCGGATGATAGGTAATCAGGACCGCGCAAACGCCGGACGGCGGTAGAAGCGGCCTCGCTTCGGCGGCGCGCAGCGCCGGGTCGGGCAACAACTTAGGCTCCCACGAGCGCAGGACCGGATTCGTCGTCGATGGCGGCGCCCGCTTTACCGGCCGCCGCCGCGTCGAGCACGACCTGCTCGAGCACGGCAAGATACTCGACGTAGCGCTTGCGACCGAGAGCGGTTACCTGGCAAATGGTATGCAAGCGCTTATGCTCCTGGAATTTGGCGATCTTGACGAGTTTCGCTCTCTCCAGCACCTGCAAATGTCGATTGAGGTTCCCGTCGGTGAGTGCGCACAGCTGCTTCAGATCCGCAAATCGCAGACCTTCCGGGTGCGTCATCAGCGAGGTCAGCAGGCTGAGGCGCGCCTTTTCGTGAATCACGCGATCGAGACCTTGGTAGGCGAAACGATGCGTGCCCGCGGATTTGTTGCCGCGCTTGTGCATCGCCTGCCTCAACGGCCGTCCTTGCCTACAGAGCCGAATTTCAATACCGCGGCGACCAGCAGTTGGCCGATGCCAAACGGAATACCCATCGACCATGGGGAACACGCGCCTTCGGCGCCACCCACGGCAAGGCCTATCAGGCCGCAGCTGAGATACCAAACTCCGACGATGAACATCGGACGCGGCAGGAATCGGCAGGACGCGAAAACACCCAGGCTGAATATGAGCTGCCAAAGGCCGGGCAGCATCCAAAGGCTCTGCGGCGCAAATCGGATCAGCACGCCGCTCAGCAATGCACCGGCCATGATCGCGGGCACGAACTGCTCGACGGCGCGCTGCATCATCGCATTCGCGAGTCCGACATGCACCCGGCGCGCACGTTTGACCATTTCGATTCCCGTGAGCAACACCGAGACGGCGGCGACGGCAATCCACACGAGCAGAAAGGCACGAATGCCCGGTGCGGAACCCTTGAGCCAATGCGACTGCACGAGCGCAACCGACAGCGCCAATATCCCGGAACCGGCGACCGAGGCGGGCCCGTAGCCCTGGAATTCCGTGACCCTCGCGATCTGGCCGCGGATGGCATTGATTTCTGCTAGAGCGCGATGCAATTCGGGCATGCTTGACACTAATTAGCTTTGCAGTACAAAGTATGCGCCAAATCGAGGAACAGGCAAGTGTCTCACGGCGGATCTACAAAGCAATTTTTCCAAGCCAACCGCTTGAGCCGCAGTCGCGCGCGAGGCGCATCGCATGGCCGGGAATCGCGCCTGCGGCCTGTGCTGCTGTCTATTTGCCTCGTGTGGATGGCATTCGGCCAGAGCAACGCCCAGGCCGGCGTTCAGGCCGGCGCTCCGATCGATCTCGAGGCCTTGCGTGGACGCGTCGTCTATTTGGATTTTTGGGCCTCGTGGTGCGTTCCCTGTCGTCTGTCATTTCCCTGGATGCAATCGATGCAGGATGCGCACGCCGCCGACGGTCTCACGGTCATCGCCGTCAACGTGGACCGCGAACGCGCCGCGGCCGATCGATTCCTGCAGCAGTTCCATCCGCAGTTCGACGTGCGCTTCGATCCCGAGGGTAGCTTGGCGGAACGCTATAAGGTTCAAGGGATGCCGGCAAGTATGGTCATCGATCGGCATGGTGTCGTGCGCTTTACGCACATCGGCTTTCGGCCGATCGATGGCGCCATCTACGAACGGCAACTGCGCGAGCTGTTGGCCGAAAAATAAAGGATCGCACGCATGAAAGCGAATCGAATGATTTGGATCTTGCTGTTGCCCGCCGCGGTGCTGGCCTCGGGCTGCAGCTCGATCGGCGTCAAGCCCTGGCAGCATGACTTGCTCGCGCGCGAAGACATGCGGCTCACCAATGACTCGCTCGATACCGCGATCGACGATCACCTGTACTTCAGTAAAGAAGCCTCCTCCGGCGGCCGCTCATTTGCCGGCGGCGGCTGCGGATGCAATTGAAGCCTCGCGTTCGCCGGCCGGCCGGCCCCGATATGCGGCGCCGATTGATGGCCGCCAGCTGTGCGCTACTCGGCGCTTCGAGCGCACGCAGCCAAGCGGTTGCGGGCTCGGGCCCCGCACCGAATACCTGGAGCATCGATACCGCCTTGGCCTACTACCACGAGGACGGGCGCATTCAGGCCATCGAGCCGGTCGTCAACGTGCTCAAGGACTTCGGCGACGGCGAAACCGTCGGTCTGAATCTGACCTTCGACGCGCTCTCCGGCAGCAGCCCGAACGGCGCTCTGCCGAGCCGCAGCGTGCAGACGTTCGCTTCGCCTTCCGGCAAGAATTTGACCGACCCATCGAAGCTTTACACGACCGCGCCCGGACAATTGCCGGTCGATCCGCATTATCACGATCAACGATTAGCCGGCGCCCTGAACTGGCAACTGCCGTTGACGCGCGTCACGCAAGCGACGCTCGGCGGCAAGATGTCCTACGAGCATGATTTTTTCTCGGTTTCCGGAAATGTCTCGATCGCCGAGGATTTCAACGAAAAAAATACGACGCTGTCGTTGGGCGTCAACGACGAGTACGACACCTTGCACCCGATCGGCGGCACGCCGGTGGCAGGCAGCGATTACACTTTATTCGAGAAGACCGCCGGAAAAACCAAAAACGGCGCCGGCGTGTTGCTCGGCGTCACCCAGGTCATGAGCCGCCGCTGGCTGTCGGAATTCAACCTGTCGGCGGACCGTTTCACCGGCTACCTCAACGATCCGTACAAGATCATTTCGATCATCGACGCCGCCGGAAACACCACGGGCTACGAATACGAACGGCGCCCGGACGAGCGCACGCGCAAGAGTGCCTATTTGGAAAATCGCGTCGGCTGGGACCGGGCCTCCGCCGGCCTGTCGCTTCGGTACATGACCGACGACTGGCAGATCCACTCGGAAACCGCGCAGTTGCACCTGCGCTGGTGGATCGATTCTCAAGATAAGTATTTCGAGCCGTCATTGCGCTGGTACCGACAAACGGCGGCGGATTTCTACTCTCCGTGGATTTCGGCCGCCAACCAGAACTCGACCGCCTATGCCTCGTCCGACTCACGGCTCGGCGCATTTCATGCGCTGACCTTCGGTTTGAAATACGGCGAGAAGCTCGCCGATCAAGGCAACAGCGCGGGCGGAGAGTTCAGCGCACGCATAGAGTATTATCAGCAAGTCACCGATGGGCACTTCGATGCGCCCGGCTCGCTGCAAGGTCTCGACTTGGTACCCGGACTCAAGGCGATACTGCTGCAGATCGGATGGCGATTTTAGAGTCGACGATGGGCGAGATCGAGTGGCACCGCCAGACAGCAACGCGCCTCAGGAGGCGATCCGCATAGAAGCGCGCGGCGAGGACCTGCTTGCAGTGGTCTTTACCGCCATGGCGAGTCCTTGCGAGCTGCTCTTGCCCGCCATCGACGAGCGCGCCGCGGCGGCACTCGGGGCTGTGGTGGCCGAGGAAGCCTGGCGCGTCGAGAAGAAATTCAGCCGCTACCGGGACGATAGCGTCGTCGCATGGATACACCGCAATCGCGGCACTGAAATCGAAGTCGACCCGGAAACCGCTTCATTGCTCGACTTTGCGAAGCAGTGTCATCAATTGAGCGATGGCCTGTTCGACATCACGTCCGGCGTACTGCGCCGCGCCTGGAAATTCGATGCGGCCAGCAGCATCCCGGCGCAAGAGACGATCGAGCGCCTGTTGCCGTTGATCGGATTCGATAAGCTCGCCTGGCAGGCGCCGCATCTGCTGCTGCCTCTGGGGATGGAACTCGATTTCGGCGGCATCGGTAAAGAATACGCGGTCGACCGCGCCTACGACTTGCTCAACGCCCGATTCCAGGCTCCGTTTCTGATCAATTTCGGCGGCGACTTGCGCGCCAATCGAGCGCCGCCGCGCGGCGCCTGGCAGGTCGGCATCGAGCGCCCCGGCACCCTGCGTGATGCGGCGATGATTCTGACCCTGGAGCACGGCGCGCTCGCGACCAGCGGCGATGCACACCGCTTCCTTCTGCACGACGGAATCCGCTATGGCCATGTCCTGGATCCGCATACAGGCTGGCCGGTTGCCGGTGCGCCGCGGTCGGTAACCGTGGCCGCCAGCAGTTGTACCGAAGCGGGGCTGTTGTCGACGCTCGCGCTGCTGCAGGGTGGGGATGCCGCCGAGTTTCTCGAGCAACAAGGGGTTCGGTATTGGATCGTCGAGTAGGATTAGACTCATTGGCTTGTCCCTCATTGCCCCACAACGCCGCCCCCTCGACCTACGCGCCGCGATGCTCGTCGTCGCGCTCTGCGTGGTCTGGGGGTTTCAACAAGTCGCGCTGAAGGGCGTCTCGGCCAATGCCGCACCGGTCATGCAACTCGCGATTCGCGTCGCCGGCGCCTCGATTTTCTTCGGATTATGGGTATTGGTCAGCGAAGGGCGGCGCGCGTTTGCGGACGGGACGGCGCCGATCTTCACCGCACTGGGGCTGCAATTCCTGCCCGAGGAACGCCTGAGCCCGCTGCAGTGGGCCGGCATCGCGGTCGCGTTTTTCGGTATCGTCGTCGCATTCCTCGGGTTCAGCGGCCGGCCCATTGCCGAATTACTGACGGGGGATCTGCTCGCGCTGCTCGGCGGCCTGAGTTGGGGCTTGAGCAACGTGGTGCTGCGGCGCGGCCGCGTCGGGCGGGCGGCGGCCGCAAAAATCGTGCTTTATCAAGTCGGCACCGCAACGCTGTTACTGGCCGCCTTCGCGGCGCTGACCGGGCAGACGCAGGTCGAACTGTCCTCGATGACGATCCTAGCGTTGTTGTTCCAGACCTTGGTCATCGCCATATCGAGTTATCTCATATGGTTCTGGCTGCTGCGCCACTATCTGACTTCACGGCTCATGCTGCTGTCTTTGCTGACGCCGCTATTCGGCGTCCTGTTCGGTGCGGCGCTGCTCGGCGATCGCATCGATCTGCGCTTCGGGCTCGGCGCGATGTTGGTGCTCACCGGGGTTCTGGTCGTCAACTTTCGGCTCCTCTTGCGGCGCGCGTAACGCGATGCCTTCGGGAGTCGGCACGTACACGAGCAGCCGCGCGCCGCGACCGCCCGGCGTCTCGAGACGCAGCGAGCCGCCCAGCAATCGGACGCGACGATTCATCATGCCGATGCCGAGGCCGTCCGCGGCGCCGGCCGCCGCCGCAGACTCGTCGCGATCGTCGGTGACCGACAGCGTCAAGCCGGCCGCGTCCTGCGTCAGTTCAATGGCCGCGTAACTGCAGCCCGTGTGGCGCGAGGCGTTGACGATTGCTTCATACACGATGCGATACAGGTGCTCCGCGGTGAACTCCGGAACGAGGATCTCCGCCGGCTGCGAATGACTGAATACCTCGATGCCCCATCGTGCCGCCGCATCCGACGCGAGCCGGTCGAGCGCGAGACTTAAGGACCCGCGCGAAACTTCGATCGGCGAAAACCAACTCGCCAAGTCACGCGTGAAGGAGATCGTGCGACGCACCAGCGTCGACACCTCGTCGAGCAGTCGCGGCACATCCGGTTGGCCCCGCTTGACGGCAGTCGCGAGGTTCTGCACCAACATCGAAATTCCGGTGAGGTCTTGGCCCAGCCCCTCGTGCAATTCGTTGCTCAGGCGATGCCGTTCGCGACACGCGGCCTCGAGCAGCTCGCGTTCAGCCGCTCGCTCCGCGGTCACGTTGCGCACCGTCAGTACGACACCCGCGAGCAAGGGGTTGCGAACCTGGTTGCTCGCGACGACCTGGACCAGTCGCGAAGGTCCTTGTGCGAAGTCGCAGGTGAATTCGATCTCCCGCATCGGTTCTTCGGACGCCACGAATTCTGCGAGAAATTCACCGAGTCGCGCGCTATTTCCGGCACCCAGGAAAGCGGCCGCTGCGGTCCCTACAGCGGTCTCCGGCGCACGCGCGAGCAGGCCGCGAGCCGCCGGGCTCACGAATGACAGCATTCCATCGCGGTTGACGACCGCAATGACATCGGTCGAGCGGCGCACGAGTTCCGTCAGCCGTGACTCGATTTCGCGCGCCATGGCCGCTGCGCTCAAGCGGCGCATTTCGGTGCGGACCGCGATTTGCCGGCCGATAAGTAACGCCGATGCGACGAGCAACAGCACGCCGGCGGCGAGCAAACTGAATCCGGCGCGTCGCGCTTGTGCGCCGAGCACGATCACGATGGAGAGCAGCAGCGCAATGACCGGCAGGAAGTTGTAAAAATCTCCGACCTGTGTTGCGCGCGGCGACGGTGGGGCGCTGCGGCGCTCGTCGGCCACGGCGGCGCTCGCGTAACAGCCGAACACCAAGCAGCAGCCGAGATCGTCGAAATTGCCGAGGGCGAAGAATCCGCGTTCGTTGGCTGCGATGCCGAGCAACGCGGTGGCCGCCGCGGTCAGTACGCCCAGCACGAGCAGCGCGGTCGCGCGCTCTTCGCGCCACGTGGAAATCTGCATGACGGTCAGCAGCGCGAGCGTCGCCGTTGCGCCGATTCCCACGGCATATCCCAAGGTTGCGGCGATGCTCGACGACGAAGCCGGCGCCGGTTCGAGCAGCGGCGCGAACAAAAACGGCAGCATGGCGGCCGCACACGCGAGCGCGAGTACCGCGATGTCCAGCCAGACTCGCGGTCGGCGGAACGAGCCGCCCGCACTTACATAAAAGAAACCGAATGCGGTAATGATGAACCCATAGTTCAGCATGTAGAGCGCATCGGCCGAGGATCCGAACTGCGAGCCCGGCTGGGACGCCACATAGCTCCAATCCATGCTGGCCACGATGTCGAGCACCACGGCGGCGGACAGAAAACTCCAACCGAGCCGGCGAGCGCGGTCGACGGCACCTGGCCGGAGCCGTCGCCACATCAGCACCAGGCAGGCGGCCTGCGGCAGCATCGTGACCAATTCGGGTTCCGCATTGGCGGGTCTGCCGACGCACAAGCGCCAGACGAGCCAGACCGCGAGGGCGAGCAGGTAAGCCCAAACTGTTCGCAGCAGCAACCCGTCCCAACCTAGCGCGGGCGGCCCCGGAAATGCGACGCGGCGCCGCTGACCACGCTGCCATAACGCGGTCGCACCGGACAAAATGTTCACAGCGTGGTCACCCCTTCCTTCTAGCTGCTGCGCATCAAAGCACCTTATAGCTTCAAACGCCAGAATTGCGGCCGATAGGTGACATATGTCCCCCGGGCCAGCACCGATCGATAGGACTTGCATGCGGCATAAAATCGGTTATCGTATAGGTCATTCGCTTAACGTATAGGTTAGTCTCTTGGCGAATACGGAAACATCAACGGCCGGACCGACCGGCGATTTGTACAGCGTGACCGAGTTGGGCAAGGACCTCGGCGTCAGCGCGCGGACGATCCGCTTGTACGAGGACAAGGGACTGATTTCGCCGTCCCGAGTCGGCAACAATCGCATCTATACGCCGCGCGATCGGAGCCGAATGGTCCTGATCCTGCGCGGCAAGCGTCTCGGCTTCAAACTTCGGGAGATCAAGGAATACCTCGATCTCTACGATGTCGATCCGACCCAAGCAAAGCAGCTGCGCCTGCTGCTCAAGTCGGTGCACAGTAGAATCACTCGATTGGAAGACCAACGCGTCGCGTTGGACCAAACGCTCGCCGAACTGCGCGACGTCGTAGCGCAGGCCAATGCCGCCCTGATCAACCTTGGAGTCACCCAATGATTAACGTCGTCATCGCGGGATATGCCCGTTCCCCCTTCACGCTCGCCAACAAGGGTGCGCTCGCCCGCGTACGTCCCGACGACATTGCGGCGCAAGTGGTTGCCGCACTCGTTGCGCGCACCGGCGTGAATCCAAACGATATCGAAGACTTGATCGTCGGTTGCGCCTTTCCGGAGGGCGAACAGGGACTCAACGTCGCACGCCTCATCGGACTGCTGGCCGGGCTGCCGCAATCGGTCGCCGGCATGACCGTCAATCGCTTTTGCGGCTCGTCGATGCAATCGGTGCACATCGCCGCCGGCCAGATTCAACTGGGCGCGGGCGAGGTGTTCATCGCCGCCGGCATCGAGAGCATGAGTCGCGTGCCGATGCTCGGCTTCAATCCGCTGATGAATCCGGTGCTGCAAGCCAAGCTGCCGGCGGCCTACATCGGCATGGGCGACACGGCAGAGAACGTCGCCGTGAAATGGAAGATCAGCCGCGCCGAACAGGAGGCCTTCGCATTGCGCAGCCAGCAGCGCGCCGCAGCCGCGATCCAGGCGGGACGCTTCGCCGCTGAAATCGTGCCGATCACGAGCAAGGGCGGAACCGTCGATGCGGACGGTTGCCCGCGTCCGGACACGACGGCCGCCGGTCTCGCACAGCTCAAGCCGGCGTTCTCGGAAAGCGGCAGCGTCACTGCCGGCACTTCTTCGCCGTTGACCGACGGCGGCTCGGCGGTGCTGGTGTGCAGCGAGGAGTACGCGGCCAAGCACGGCCTGAAGCCGCTCGCTCGGATCCGCAGCGTCGCGGTCGCCGGTTGCGCGCCGGAAATCATGGGCATCGGCCCCGTCGCAGCCACGCGCAAAGCCTTGGCGCGCGCGAATCTCGAGATTTCGGCCATCGACGTCGTCGAGCTCAACGAAGCGTTCGCGAGCCAATCGCTCGCCTGCGCGCGGGATCTCGGCATTCGCGACGCGACTCTGAACATCGATGGCGGCGCGATCGCGCTCGGCCACCCGCTCGGCGCGACCGGCGCTCGCATCGTCGGCAAGGCGGCGAGTCTCCTGCAGCGCGAAGGCGGTCGTTACGCACTGGCGACCCAATGCATCGGCGGCGGTCAGGGCATCGCGACGATCCTCGAACGAATTTAACGGGAGCACGACAGCCATGGAACCGATCCGCAAAGCCACCGTCATCGGCGCCGGCGTCATGGGCGCGGGCATCGCCGCGCAATTCGCCAATGCGGGCGTGCCGGTCCTGCTGCTCGATATCGTCCCGGACGGCGCGACGAATCGCAATGTGCTCGCGGAGAACGCGATCGCGAAAATGCTGAAGACCGACCCGGCGCCGTTCATGTCGGCGCGCGCCGCGCGCCTTGTGACGGCCGGCAACATCGAGGACGATCTGGCGAGGCTCGCCGAGAGCGACTGGATCATCGAGGCCGTGGTCGAGCGCCTCGATATCAAGCAGGCGCTCTATCGCAAGATCGACGCGGTGCGCAAGCCCGGAACGGCGGTGTCCTCCAATACGTCGACGATTCCGCTCGCGCTGCTGATCGCAGGACAGAGCGACGCGTTCAAGCGCAATTTCCTCATCACGCATTTCTTCAATCCGCCGCGCTACATGCGGCTCGTGGAGATCGTGACCGGCCCGAACACCGATCCGCAATTGGTGGAGAATGTCAGCGCTTGCGCCGATCGCGTGCTCGGCAAGAGCATCGTGCGCTGCAAGGACAGTCCCGGCTTCATTGCCAACCGGCTCGGCGTCTATTGGCTGCAGGTCGGCGTCATCGAGGCGATCGATGCCGGCTTGACGATCGAGGAGGCGGACGCCGTCATCGGCAAACCCGTCGGTGTGCCGAAGACCGGTGTGTTCGGTCTGATCGACCTCGTGGGCCTCGACCTCATGCCGCACATCAATGCGAGCCTCGCGCAGGCGCTGCCGACAAGCGATGCGTTTCACGGCGCCAATCGCGATCTGCCCTTGATCAAGAAGATGATTGCCGAGGGCTACACCGGCCGCAAGGGCAAGGGAGGCTTCTACCGGCTCAACCGTGCCGGCGGCCTCAAGACCAAGGAAGCGATCGATCTCGTGACCGGAGCCTATCGCGCGGAGCAAAAACCCGAACTCCCCGAATTGGCCGGAGCCGCGAAAAATCTGCGCGCCTTATTGTCCTCGAACACCAAGATCGGCCGCTACGCGTGGCGCGTCGTCGCGCGAACCCTGTCCTATGCGGCCGGACTCGTGCCCGAGGCCGCGGACGACATTCCCGCGATCGATGAGGCGATGCGTCTCGGTTACAACTGGCAGTGGGGTCCGTTCGAACTCATCGATCGACTCGGCGCCGATTGGTTCGCGGATAAATTGACGCAGGACGGACTGCCCGTGCCGCCGCTGCTGCGCGCGGCCAAGGACAAGACTTTTTATCGGGTCGCGGAAGGAAAAAGGCAATATCTCGGCACCGACGGCGCGTATCACGAGATCCGCAGACCGGACGGCGTGCTGATGCTCGAAGACATCAAGCGCGCCGGCAAGCCCGTGCTCAAGAACGCCTCCGCCGCGGTCTGGGATATCGGCGACGGCGTGCTGTGTCTCGAGTTCACGAGCAAGAGCAATTCGCTCGACGACCAGATCATCGCACTGCTCGGCAAGACGATCGCGCTCGTGCAGCAGAAATACAAGGCGCTCGTGATCTATAACGAGGGCACGAATTTCTCGGTCGGCGCGAATCTGGGGCTCGCGATATTCGCCGCCAACATCGCCGCCTGGGGTGAGATCGAGAAGCTCATCGCGGGCGGCCAGCAGACCTACAAGGCGATGAAATACGCGCCGTTTCCCGTCGTCAGCGCGCCCGCCGGCATGGCGCTCGGCGGCGGCTGCGAAATCCTGCTGCATAGCGACGCGGTGCAGGCGCACGCCGAGAGTTATATCGGCCTCGTCGAGTGCGGCGTCGGCGTCGTGCCCGGCTGGGGCGGCTGCAAGGAAATGTTGTCGCGCTGGTCGAGCAGCGGCTTGTTGCCGCGCGGCCCGATGCCGGCGCCGACCAAGGTATTCGAGACCGTGAGTGCGGCGACGGTCTCGAAATCCGCCGCGGAAGCCAAGGAGCTGCTGTTCCTGCGCCCGGACGACGGCATCACGATGAATCGCAACCGGCTGCTCGCGGACGCCAAGGCACGCGCATTGCACCTCGCCGTCAACTACGTTGCGCCCAAGCCGATCGAGCTCAAGCTGCCCGGTATCGCGGGCAAACTCGGCTTCATGGCCGCGGCGGCGGCGTTTCATCGGCGCGGTCTCGCGACCAATCATGATCTCGTCGTTTCCGGCGAACTCGCCGAGGTGCTTTCGGGGGGACCGGCCGACCTCGTCGATGTCGTGAGCGAGGATCAAGTGCTGGAATTGGAACGCGCGGCGTTCATGCGTCTCATGAAGACGCCGGGCACGCTGGCCCGCATCGAGCACCTGCTCGTCACCGGCAAGACTCTGCGCAATTAGGATCGGGAGATCAAGACACATGCAGAACTACACCGCCCCGCTACGCGACATGCGCTTCGTGCTGCACGAACTGCATGACAGCAAGAGCCTCAATCACCTGCCGGGACTCGAAGAAATCGGTCCGGATCTGCTCGACACGATCCTCGAGGAAGCCGCGAAGTTCATGGCCGCCGTGCTGTTGCCGTTGAACGCGAGCGGCGATGCGGAAGGCTGCCACCTCGAGAACGGCGTCGTGCGCACGCCGAAGGGCTTCAAGGAGGCCTATCAGCAGTTCATCGCGGCGGGCTGGACCTCGCTCAACTGCGACCCGGCCTACGGCGGCCAGGGCCTGCCGGAAAGCGTCAGCAAATTGATCGAAGAGATCATCTGCGGCAGCAACCTTTCCTTCGGTCTGTACCCGGGCCTCTCGCACGGCGCCTATATGGCGCTCAAGAGCCACGGTTCGGATCAGCTCAAGAATTTGTACTTGCCAAAATTGGTCGACGGCACCTGGGCAGGCACGATGTGCCTGACCGAACCACAATGCGGCACGGATCTCGGCCTGCTGCGCACCAAGGCCGTGCCGCAGGCGGACGGCAGCTATAAGATCACGGGATCGAAGATCTTCATCTCGTCGGGCGAACACGATCTGACCGAGAACATCATCCACCTGGTTCTCGCTCGCCTGCCGGATTCTCCGCTGGGCATCAAGGGCATCAGCCTGTTCGTGGTACCGAAGTTTTTGCCGCTCGCGGACGGCAGCATCGGAGCGCGCAATTCGATGCTCTGCACCGGCATCGAACACAAGATGGGCATCAAGGCGTCGGCCACCTGCCAGTTCAGTTTCGACGAGGCGACGGGTTGGCTCGTCGGCAAGCCGAACAAAGGCATGCAGGCAATGTTCGTCATGATGAATAGCGAGCGCCTGTCGTGCGGCACGCAAGGTCTCGGCGTCGGCGAGGCGTCCTACCAGGGCGCCGTCGCATATGCCAAAGAACGGCTGCAAGGCAGATCGCTCGCCGGCGCAAAGCACCCCGAGAAATCCGCCGATCCGATCATCGTGCATCCCGATATACGCCGGGCGCTGATGACGATGCGCGCCAATAACGAAGGTTGCCGCGCGCTCGGAGTCTGGGTTGCGAATGCACTGGATCGCTCGGAGCGTTCCACCGATCCGGTCGAACGTGCCGAAGCCGAGGATTTCATCTCGCTGATGACGCCAATCGTCAAGGCGCTGTTCACGGATCTCGGCTTCGAAGCGGCGAACCTCGGACTGCAGACCTACGGCGGGCACGGCTACATCGTCGACAACGGCATGGAGCAATATGTGCGCGACGCGCGCATCGCCATGATTTACGAGGGCACCAACGGCATTCAGGCGCTGGATTTGGTCGGGCGCAAGCTGCCGGCCAATATGGGTCGCTCGCTGAGGCGCTTCTTCCACCCGGTCGCCGAATTCATCGAAGCGCATAGTAAGGACGGCCAAATCGGACCGTTGGTCGAGGCGTATGCGAAGGCCTTCGGCGCCTTGCAGCTCGCGACCGCGTTCATCGCCCAAAAAAGCCTCGCCGACCCGGAGGAAGCGGGTGCCGCTGCCAGCGATTACCTGCGCCTGTTCGGCATCGTTGCGCTCGGCTTCATGTGGGTGCGTATGGCCAAGGTCGCCGCGGATAAGCTGCCCGCGGCCGGCGAAGACGCGCCGTTCTATCGCGCCAAACGCACCACCGCGACATTTTATATCGAGCGGATCCTGCCGCAGGCCGGTGCGCTGCTCTATGCAATCAAGTCCGGCAAGGCGTCGCTGATGGGGCTCGAGGAAGCGGCTTTCTGAGCGGTCATTCGATTCCCGCACACCTGCGGTCCGTCTGACGTTAAACTTCGGCGCAGCACCCCGTCGACCGGGGCCGATTCAACGTGCGCCTCTAGAAAGCGCCAGCTCGCCGCTCGCCCATGTCATCACTTGAGCTCATCGCATTTATCGTATCGGTGCTCGGCGTCTGGCTGACGACGGCGCGCAGCTTATGGAATTTTCCGTTTTCGCTGCTCTCGGTGGCGCTCTACGGCGTGATTTTCTATCAAGTCAAGCTCTACGCGGACATGGGACTGCAAGGAATCTTTGCGGCGACGCTGCTCTATGGGTTGTGGCAATGGCTGCACGGGCGCAGCACCAGCGGCGAGGTCCTCGTCACGCGCGTCGGGCCGACCGAAATTCTCATCAGCATCGTCATCGGAGTCGCGGCCGCAGGCGCCTTGGGTTTCTTGTTGCACGAGCACACCGACGCCTCGCTGCCCTGGATCGATTCCCTGTTGTTGTCGGGCAGTCTCGTCGCCAGCATCTGGGCCGCGCGGCGCAATATCGAGAACTGGTGGGTCTGGATCGTCGTCGACGTGCTGTATGTCGGCGTTTATCTGATCAAACACCTCTATCTGACCGCGGTTCTGTATGCCGCCTTTGTGCTGCTCGCCGTGTTGGGCCTACGCCGCTGGCAGGCCGCCGCCGCCGCGCAAGGCAGCGCGGGAATCGTATGACGGTCGCCAATGCCCATTCGATGCGCGGCGCGCTGGTGCGTCCCGACTGGCCGCAACTGACGCTCGACGAAGTCCAAGAGGTATTGATACTCGCGGGTTTCGAGCACAGCGACGCACGGCTGCTATGGCACAGCCCGCGGCCCTTGTCGGCCGCCGCGATCGTGGACCTCCCGGATCGGAGGCTGTTCGTCAAACGGCATCACCAGAGCGTGCGCACGGCGACACAACTGCAGGAAGAGCATGGGTTCATCGCGCATCTACACGCGCATGGCGCGCCGGTGAGCCGCGTACTGCTGAGCGCGGACGGACAATCTGCGATTGCCTGCGGCGGCTGGACTTATGAGATGCATGAGGTGGGCGCGGGCACGGACCTGTATCGCGATGCGGTCTCCTGGTCGCCTTTCGTGGGCCGCGCTCACGCCGTCGCCGCGGGACGTGCGCTCGCCCAATTTCATGAAGCCGCGCGGCACTACGAGGCCCCGGCGCGCGCGACTCGTCTGCTGGTGTCGAACGATCTGATCATCCGCTCGGCCGAACCGCTGGCCGCCGTTCGCCGCCGGTTCGATGAGCTGCCCGCATTGCGCGGCTATTTGCAGCAACACGACTGGCAAACGGACCTTGCGCGCGCGATCGCGCCGTTTCACGAGGACTATCTCGCGCTGGCCCCGCGCCTGGACCCCTTGTGGACGCACAACGATTGGCACGCCTCGAATTTGCTGTGGTCGGACGCGAGCGCCGCGGCGACCGTGCAGTCGATCTTTGATTTCGGCTTGAGCGACCGCACGACGGCCGTCTATGACCTCGCAACCGCGATTGAGCGCAACACGATCCCATGGCTCGACATCCATGAAGGCATACCGGGCGCTGCGGATTTCTCGCTAGTCACCGGACTGCTCGAAGGCTATCTCGGCGCACGGAGCCTAACGCCGCTCGAGCGCGCCGCGCTGCCGGCGACGCTGCCCCTCGTGCACGTCGGCTTGGCGCTGACCGAAATCGATTATTTTCACGGCGTCACGCATTCGGCCGAGAACGCGGAGCTCGCCTACCGCGCATTCCTGTTGGGTCATTGCGACTGGTTTCTGCAGCCCGAGGGACGCGCACTGCTCGAGCACATCCGCCGGCAACTGCAGACGCTGCCATGACGGCCGGTCACGCGCGTATGCTCGGCCCACGGCGCCAGTCGGTGCGCGGCGCCAGTCGCCCGGCGGCGCCGGTCAGCCCGCGGCACTAATAATGCGGCGGCCGCTCTTCGTCGGGCGGCCGGGCGGCCTCTTGCGACTGGGCCGCATTCAAGCGATCCGAGACGGCGCGTAGTTGCGCTTGGAGCGCCTGGATTTCGCGATCCTGGCGAAAAACCACGTCGCTGAGCTCGGCATTGGCGCGTTCGAGGAAGGCTATCTTGGTTTGTATCTCGACCAGGGTCTCGCTATTCATCGTTGCAGTGTAGCGTCTCGGCGTTAAACTGGCTGCGATGCGCCAACCGACTGTCTATTTGCCACATGGTGGCGGCCCTTGTTTCTTCATGGAGCCGCCCCCGGAGGACCCGACACGCTGGGTCGCGCTGCAGGCCTATTTGCAGTCGCTGCCCTCGCTCCTGCCCGGTCGGCCCGATGCGCTATTGGTCGTCTCCGCGCATTGGGAAGCGCCGCATCCCACGGTGCTGGCCGCCGCGCAGCCGGGCTTGTTGTTTGATTATTACGGTTTTCCGCCGCACACCTACCAGCTGACCTATCCCGCACCGGGCGCGCCGCGTCTCGCCGCGCGCGTGCGCGCGCTGCTGCGCGGCGCCGATATCGAGTGCGACGAGGAACTGAAGCGCGGTTACGACCACGGGATATTCATTCCGCTCAAAGTCAGCTTCCCGAATGCGGACATCCCGATCCTGCAACTGTCGCTGCAAGCAGGGCTCGATCCTGCGCGCCATATCGCCGTGGGGCGCGCCTTGGCCGTTTTGCGCGACGAAAACATCCTCGTGATCGGCAGTGGCTTGAGCTTCCATAACTTGTCGGCACTCGGCTCGCCGGCGGTGCACGCACCCGCAGCGCAATTCGACCGATGGCTGACGCAAACGGTCTGCGAGTTGCCGAGCGCGGAGCGCGAGGCGCGCCTCTCGCAATGGAGTCTGGCGCCGTTTGCACGAGTTTGTCATCCGCGCGAGGAACATCTGTTGCCCTTGATGGTCGCGGCCGGCGCGGCGGCGGGCGATGCCGGCGTGCACGCGTTCAGCGGTACGATCTGGGGCAAGGCCATCTCGGCCTATCATTTCGGTTAACGCGCCGCGCATGCCGAATGCTCGCCGGGCTCAGATCCCGATCGAGTCCATGAGCCGATAGACGAACACCGACGGTGCGAGGAACCAAGGCGTACCGAAATAGTAAGGCCTCGTCGGAAACGCCAGCCCGTCGAGCGCCGTGCGGCCCTCGGGCAGATCGGCGATCTGTTGACCGATGCGCTTGCCGTAATAGGTTGCGAGCGGGATGCCTTGACCGCAATATCCCATGCAGTAATACAGCCCATCGCGCTGCCCGAAATGCGGCATCGTATCGAATGTATAAGCGACCCAACCCGCCCAGGCGTGCGTGATGGCCGCGGATCTCAATTGCGGGAACACGCGCGTCATCATCGACCGCAGCCGCGGAACGCAGACCAGCGGATCTCGTTCGCTGAGCGATGCGCGTCCGCCGAACACGATGCGCTCGCCGTCCGGCGACGGTCGGTAATAGACGACGACGCGCCGCGTATCGCTGATGTGGCGGCCCTGTGGAATCAACGATCGCACGAATTCGACGCCGAGACGATCCGTGGCGATCTGGTAGCTGCCGATCGGAATGACTCGGCGCTGATGCCACGGCGATAAGGGACCCGAATAGCCGTTCGTCGCGAGCAGCACGCGACGCGCCGCCACGACGCCGCGCGCCGTCCGCACCTCGAAGCCCTGACGAAGCGCACGGATGGAAGCGACCGGGCAATGATCCGCGAGTTGCGCGCCCGCGGCGATCGCACGGCGCAACAGCGCGAGCGTCAAGCGCCGCGGATCGACCGAGGCCTCGTCGTGATAGACGCAGCCGCCGTGATAGAAATCACTGTCGATTTCCCGATGCTGCTCGCTCTTGGGCACCACGGTCACGCGCTGCTCCAGACCGCGCGGCTGATTCTCGGCCTGCGCCGCCATCGCCGCAAAATGCCGCGCCGTGTGCGCTCCATAAAAGCCACCCCGCGGGCGCCAATCGCAATCGAGGCCTTGCTCGGTCGCAAGGCTGCGCAAATCGCCGACAGCGCGAAGCGCCTCCTCGCAAATGCGCAGCGCCAGGTCCGCGCCATGGCGCGCCTTCAGGGTCTCGTACGAGGGCTTGATGCTGTAGGCGACCTGGCCGCCGTTGCGGCTCGAGCAGCCCGCGCCTGCGCTTTCGGCATCGAGCACGAGTGTCGATCTGCCGGCCCCCGCTGTTTCACGAGCGGCCGAAAGGCCCGTGTAGCCCGCGCCGACGATCAGCACATCGACGCTCGGCGGCAACGGCGCGGCGGCCTGTACGGGAGCCGCGGCCTCAAATGGCGCCGCGGCCTGCACCGGCGCCGGCGCGTCATCCATCCATAGCGGTGTCGGCCGCGGCGCCGGTGCCGGAGATTCCACGCGAGCCTGCCTCAGGTTCCGCAAAAGGTTCGCAGCACACGCTCGCCGGGTAGCGGCGGATTCATATAGGCCTCGAAGCCGGGCTTCTCGTCGTAGGGATCGGCAAGTACCCGCAGAAATTCGTGGAATGGTGAAAAATCCGCATTTGCGCTCGCCGCCGCAATGACCTGTTCGATGCGATGATTGCGCGGTATGTAAGCCGGGTTGACTCGGCGCATGGCAGCGGCGCGTTGCGGCGCAGTTTGCGGATCGCGCGCAATGCGCGCTCGCCAGGCCGCCGCCCATTCGTCGCAAGCCGGCGGGCTGATGCCGTCGCATAGCCGGCGAAATGTCAGCGTGAAGTCGGCATCGGTCCGATGCATCGCCGCGAGCAGCGCCTCGATGAGTTCGAGATCCGCGTCCTCGGAACTCATCAATCCGATCTTGCGGCGCATGCCCGCGAGCCAGTGAGCTTCGAAACGCGGCGCGAAAATCGCGAGCGCCTCGGTCGCGAGTTCGATCGCGCGCTCCATGACCGGATCGATCAACGGCAGCAAGGTTTCAGCGAAGCGAGCGAGATTCCAGCCCCCCGCGTGCACTTGGTTCGAATAGGCATAGCGGCCGTGGCTGTCGATCGAACTGAACACCTTCGCGGGATCGTAGGCGTCCAGAAATGCACAGGGTCCAAAATCGATCGTCTCGCCCGAGATTGCCATGTTGTCGGTATTCATGACGCCATGGATGAAACCGACGTGCATCCAGCGCGCAATCAACAGCGCCTGCCGCTCGGTCACGGCGCGCAGCAGCGCAATGATGGGCTGAGCGGACTCCTTGGCATCGGGGTAGTGGCGATCGATGACGTAATCGGCAAGACGCCGCGTCGCCTCCATATCGCCGCGTGACGCGAAATACTGGAATGTGCCCACGCGTACATGGCTCGCCGCGACGCGCGTGAGTATCGCGCCGGGAAGCGCCTGTTCGCGGTAAACCGGCTCGCCGGTCGCGACCGCCGCGAGCGCCCGCGTCGCCGGTATGCCGAGCGCCGCCATGGCCTCGCTGACCAGATACTCGCGCAGCACCGGACCCAGGGCCGCGCGTCCATCGCCGCTGCGCGAGTAAGGCGTTGGGCCCGATCCCTTGAGCTGGATATCGCGGCGCACGCCATGCACATCGCAGACCTCGCCGAGCAGGATCGCGCGGCCGTCGCCGAGCTGCGGCACGAAGAACCCAAATTGATGGCCGGCATAGGCCATTGCAATCGGCGTTGCGCCGGGTGGAATCCAGTTGCCGGCGAATAGCGCCGCCAATTGGTCGTCGTCGAGACCGTCGACGTCGAGGCCGAGTTCCGCGGCGAGCGCTCGATTGAGCGCGATCAGCCGCGGCTCACTGACCGGTACGGGGCTCAGGCGCGCGTAGAAGTGCTCGGGCAGGCTCGAGTAGCCGCTCGCGAGAGAAATGCCGCTGGCGCGCATGCATCACGCTCCGCTCAGCCCGACTTCGAATCCGCGCTGAGCGCACGCTTGTATTGTTCGAAGAATCGCGTGATCGTGAATCCCTCCAAGGCGCGCACGCGCGCAACGACGGGGCCGGACGGCGAGTAGCCGTCGAACGCCAGCACGCCAAGACAATCCTCACAGACCGGCAATGGCTCGAACGACGGCCGGACATCCGGCCCGCGGACCAGATTGATCTGAAACTGACCATCCTCGCGCGCCGAAACGGCATGCCTCGAGATCGCCTCGGCCGTGCGCATGCGACGCACGATCGGACAGTTCGACAGATGGAAATGCGGCAATTCGGGCTTGAGCGCCCGCCCGGCCCCCAGCACCGGCACATCGCGGCGATACAGCAGCACGCGCCGGTCCTTGTAAGACAACGTATGGTCCGGCAGCGGCCTCACCTCGTCCAAACCGTTGACGTCGATGCCGGCGTCGATCAACAGTTCCAATTCCGCCATCGTGAAGCGGTAGGGATTGACCGAAAGACGGAACGTGCCGAGCTCGACCGCGCCCATGCGGGCCCGCAGGTCGTTGAGAGCCGGGTCCTTCAAAAAGTCGGGAAGCTTCATGCCGCGCCCCTTACCGGCTGATCTCCAGAATCTTGGCGATGCGCACCTCCGCGTCGGTACGCACCCGGAACTCGACTCGACGCGAGCGCTGGGGATCCTCGATGTGATCCGCATCCAGGATCGGACGCGATGAAGATAGCCCATTGGCGGTAAGGTAGCGAATCAGCCAGGGCCGATCGGCCGCGACCGCCGGTATCTTGAGCAAGTAATCCAAGGTCGTCCGCGTTCGTGCCTGGGACAATTCCATGTTGTGAAAATAGGCGTCTTCGGGTGAGGTTTGCAAGGTCCAATCCGAGGACGTATGGCCTTCGATGCGGATTTCGCTGATCGCATCGCGATATTTCGGCGACGTCAGAATGCGCACATAACGCGGGAAGAAGTCGCTCAATATCTGCTTGAATTCCGGCTTCAGTTCGCTGCTGCCGGTCGCGAACAGAATCTCGGGTTCGTTGAAGCGGATCGTCAAATCGGACTTGATGATTTGCGCCTTCCATGCGCCCAAGTTGCTTTGAAATTCGGCATTCAGATCTTCGTAGAGCGCGTCGCGAATTTCGCTGTAGGCGATCGCGACCGTCTTGATGCGGTCCGCATCCGCCTCGACCTTCATCATGTACATGACCGCGATCAACAGAAAAATGACCATGAGTCCGGTCATCAGATCGGAGAGCGGAATCCAGTGCGTCTCCTGCGGATTCGAGTCCGAATCCGGTTCCGCAACGCTCAGTCGACGCAGCGCCATCGTCAGATCAATTGCGCGGACTGCAGCACGCGCTGCAGCTGCACCGTCAAGGGCGTGTAATCCTGCACGAACTTTTGCGAGAGCGCCGTCAATTGACGGCCGAGCGATTCGATCGCGCGCCGCAGCTCCTCTTCGAGCGCCTTGTCCAACACCGCGACGTGCTTCTTCGAATCCTCGGTCGCCTGGCGCAGGTGGCTGTTGAGGTTGGCGTTCGCGGCCTGGAACGCAGCCGTGAGCTGTTCCTGATTGGTGAGCACGCCTTGTTCGATTTGCTCCGTCATCGACACGATCCTGCGCTCGATCTCGGGCAATCCCGTCGCCGCCTTGTCGATCAGGCGCGCAAAGCCGCCGAGAGAGGCCTCGAGCTGTTCGCGTTGCGTCTCCAAGCCCGTCAAGACCTTGCCCAGCGATTGCGCGACATTGAGGAACACGCCCGATTTGTTGACGAGCTCCGCGTAGCGCAGCGACGCCTCGGTCATGTTCTTGCGTGTCGCCGTTTCCTGCACGATCAGCGCATCGAGCTGGGCCTCGTGCCCCACCTGCCAGGCGACGAGCTTGCCGACCGCGGCGTTGAGCTGCTTGAAATTCTCGCCGAACTGCTCGTTGATCTTGGCGTTGAAATCGCGAATGACCTCTTGCAGAGCCTTGATCAAGGCCTTGGAATTGGACTCGGCAACCTTTTGCGCATACGCCTCGAATGCAGCGGTCAGGCGATCGAGGCGCGTGTTGGATTCTTCGCGCACCAGTTGCAGTTGACCCACGACGCCTACGGTGTCGGTGCGAGAAACCGCCTCGTTGAGCCGCCGCAACTCGAGCAGCAAGTCATCGACGCTCGCACCGGTCTCCGCCGTTGCCGAAGCCGCGTTACGCCCGTCGAAAATGATATGCCGCAGCTTGATCGTCAGTGCGAAACCGATGCCGGCGACCGACGCCCAAAACGACGTGCGTATACCCTGCAGCAAATGCGGTACGCTGGACTTGACGTCGTTGGTATCGAAATCCAGCAGGCCCCAGGCAATTCCGACGAAGCAAAAGAAGATTCCGAGCGTCGTGAGCAGCGTCGGTCCGAGAACCGCGCTGCGCCGCGACCAACGCAGGTGAAATCCCAAAGCCGCGAGGGCGATGAGGACGATGGCAAACTCGGTCAACGGGCTCAAATTGGCCCAAATTCGATCCATCGCGCGATCCTACGGGACCCTCCCCGGCAAGGCAACGACGCATGCACTCGGGTTTTCCCTGATGCCGCGCGCATGCCGCATCAACTGCGGCGCGCATGCCGCGCCTTGGGTCCGCGGTCAATGCGCGAGCAATGATCGTGCGCTGAATCGCCGATAAACCCTCGTAAATGCGCATGATGCGCAAATCCCGTACATAGCGCTCTGCGACATGCGCATCGTCGAACACCCCCGCCGGCCTTGCTCGGCGCACCGCCGGGCTCGCCGGTCATCGCCATGAAACCGGAGAGCGCTTGCGCGCTGAGGTCGAAGGCCGTGCAATAAGACCCGGATAGCACGCGCGTCAAATCGAGTACGCGCACACCGCTCAAGGGTCTCGAGTCCTTCATGCGTATCAGTCTCCTTCCGCGCACCGGCGCGCGCCACTCGCAGCCCAAGCTCAGCGCCCGGCCGTTGCGCGTGCGCGTCGCGAAGGATAGCGATTTTTTCTCATTAGGGTAGAATCACAACAACCAGTCCGGCAGTCCTTTCAATACAAATAGACCGGGCACGCGGGGAGTAAGTTTATTCAGTTTGGCTGAGCCGACGTCAGGAGACAGTCATGTTCAATATGGTTAAGGGTTTGGGCGCAGGCCTCGTCGTCGCGCTATTGGCTGCCTGCGGGTCGAATACCGGGACCTCGGCGGTCGCGACCTCCACCGCGCGCGGCACGCTCGACGTGAACCCGCCGCTGCGCATCCTATCGTTCGATGCCCCTGCTTTACAGGCGGAACTTGCGAGCAACGCAACGGCTGCGGCGCTGCTGCCGTTGTGGGGCAACCCGACCTGCGGCGTCGACGTCTATTACGTCAAATTCTGGACCGTCGGCGGCGCCGGCGAGACGACCGAATCCTCGGGCGCGCTGATGGTGCCCACGGGGGCGGCGCCCGCCTGCAGTGGTCCGCGGCCGATCGTGCTGTACGCACACGGCACGAACCCCGACCAGACGTTGAACTTGGCCAATATCGTCAACCCCAACGACAGCGAGGGCGTGTCGATCGCGGCGACGTTCGCGGCGCAAGGCTTCATCGTCGTCGCGCCGAACTTCGCAGGCTACGATATCTCGACGCTCGGTTATTACCCGTGGCTGAATGCGGTGCAGAATTCCAACGAGATGATCGACATGCTCGCCGCGGCGCGCACGGCGCTGCCCAATACGATGAGCTCGGCGACCAGCGACAGCGGCAAGTTGCTGATCACCGGCTATTCGATCGGCGGCTACGTCGCAATGGCGACTCAGCGCGCAATCGAGGCGGCCGGCGGGACCGTAACCGCGGCGGCGCCGATGTCGGGGCCCTATGCGCCCGAGGCGTTCGGCGACGACATCATCTTCGGTGCGGTGAATGCAGGCTCGACCGAGTTCTTACCACTGACGACCACCAGCTACCAGCATGCCTACGGCAACATTTACACGGCGACCACGGATATTTATAACCCGATGTACGCGACCGGCATCGAGACGCTGCTGCCGAGCGCGACGCCGATCGACACGATCTTTGCCGAGGGCTTGCTGCCGGAACTCCAGCTATTCGACAACGTCACGCCGACCGTGACGATCCCCGGCAATGCGATGCTGTCGGCCGAACTGACCGCGGCGCTCGCGGTGCCGAGCAATCCTGCGAATCCCTTCACTCCCTTGTTCGATCAGGGCTTCGGCTCCTCGTATCTGATGATCAACGATTATCGGGTCAGCTATGCGATCAACGCCGCGAGCTTCATCGACGGCGCCGGGCCGCTCGCCCCAGCGGGTTCGCCGCCGTTGGTCGCGGCGATTCCCGCGATGATCCCGTCACCGACGCTGGCACCGGCGTTCTACCTTCGTCAGGCGCTCAATACCAATGATTTGCGCAATCCGGTCTGGGCGCCGCATTCGCCGACGCTGCTATGCGGCGGCGATGCGGATCCGACGGTGTTCTTCAGCGTGAACACGGGCACGATGCAGGCATTCTGGAGCGCGCTGCCGGCCGGAGCACTGACCGTGCTCGACATCAACGCGACGCCCGCGGGTCCGTACGCTGAATTGCAGGGCGCCTTTCAGGCCCACCAAGCCTCCGTGCTTGCTTTCTATGAGTCCGCTGCCGGCGGCAGTCTTTCGCCGACCGCCGCCGAATTTATGGTCGTAGCGCAAACGCACGCGGCCGAGGCACCGTTCTGTTCGGTTGCCGCACGCTCATTCTTCACCGAAATCCTGGGGGGCTAGGCCATGCCGAAGTTAACTATCCGGGCATTGCCCACGGCGCTCGCGGCGATCGCGATTAGTCTCATCTGCGCGTCGGCCGCACTCGCCGACGATCCCTTCAGTAACGACGTTCGCATCGGCAGCTACAGCGTGTTCTATCATGTGAACGCCAGTGACTTGAGCGGGCCTTTCATCCCCGCCGGCGAGAATTTGAATTTCCATCCCGAGGATATAGAAACTCTGTACTTCGCCTATTTGCGTCGCCTATCGCCGCACTTCACGTTCGAACTGGCGATGGGTGTGCCACCGGTCGCTAAGACCAAGGGAAGGGGCCCCCTCGACCTCGGCTCGGTGCCCTACAACGACCAGGTGCTCTCCACGGTACGATGGTTCGCGCCGACCGGCTTTATCGAGTACAACTTCCTCCCTGAGACGTCGCCGGTGCGCCCCTTTATCGGTGTGGGCGTCAATTACACGTACTTTTACGACCGCACTTCGACCGGACCGGGCGATGCGGTCAGCGGCGGGCCGACGAAAATCTCGCTGCCCGCTTCGGTGGGCCCCGCGGGCACGGTGGGCCTGACCTGGCGGCCCGCGCCGCGCTGGAATTTCACGGCCTCGTACTCGGGATCGAAGGTCAATGCGCGGCTCACCGCGAACACCGCCGGCGAGATTCGCACTTCGCATATTGAATTCAATCCGACGGCGCTGATCATATCCGTGGGTCTTTCATTCTGATGCGGCGGCGGTGGCGCCGGCTGCCGGCGTGGATTGCGTTGGCGCTGGTTTTGGGTGCCGGCCTCGCGCACGCCGACAATCAAAAGCTGAGGATCATCAGCTGGGCCGATTATGTGCCGGCGGATGTCATCGCGGCGTTCAAAAAGGAAACCGGCATCGATGTCGATGTGACGCTCTCGAACAACGAGGAAATGATTTCGAAGCTGCGCGCGACCGGGGGCGCCGGCTATGATCTCGCGCAACCCTCGCAGGATCGAGTCACCGGGCCGCAGCGTGAATTCGGGATCTACAAACCCATCGATTTGAGCAAGGTCAAGCTCGAACAATTTCAGCCGACGCTGCTCGAGATCGTGCGCAAGAACACGACGCTCGACGGTCAGCAATACGCGCTACCGTATTTGTGGGGCACCGACGGCCTCGTCGTCAATACGAAACGCGCCAAGGTCACGGACTACCCCGACCTCTGCAAGCCGGAGCTCGCGGGCAAGACCTCGATACGCTTGCGACGGCCCACGCTCATGGCATTTGCGTTCGCGGCCGGCAAGGACCCGTTCGCGCTCTACGGCGACCTCAAGGCCTATGGCGCGCTCATGGATCAGGTCGGCGCGACACTGTCCGCATGCAAGAAGAATCTCAAGTTCTTCTTCGACAACAAGGATCAGTTATTGAACGCAATACGCGCCGGCGAGGTGGTCGCCGCGATGATGTGGGACACCGGCGGTTGGACGCTGAATCGCGAAAACCCGGATATTCAATTCATCGTGCCGCGTTCCGGGGCTCTCGGCTGGCTCGACACCTTCGCTCTACCGGCGCGGGGCCGCAACGACGCGGCCGCCTATGCCTGGATCAATTTCACGATGCGTCCCGACATCGCCGCGAAAATCACCAAGTCGGTCGGAAATTTCTCGGCGGCTCGCAACACCGACGCCTTCATCGATCCGCGGCTCAAAGCCCAGTTCAACGCCGCATTTCCCGATAGTGCCTTGACCGGCATCCATTGGTATCCGGCAATCCCCCCGGGCCTCGAGGAATTGGAAGGGCGCGTGCTCGATCGCATCAAGGCCGCGGATTAACCCTTGGCCGGCGTCGGAGTCCAAAGGTAACGGGCCGCGCGCCTCAGCAGCGGATACCAGACGGCCAGCCGCGAAACCACGCGTAAGATGCGGCGCGTGCGCCCGAACAACAGCAACGCCGCGCCGCCCGCAAACAACATCCGGAATAATCCGGATCGCCCGACGGCGACGATTTTGTCGGCGAATCTAAAGCGCAGCGCGAGCGCCGAGGCATCGGCGCCGAGTTCCTGCCGCAAAGCCTCGCTGCGCACGAGCAGGCGCTGGCGCCGCGACGCGAGCAGCTCGGCGCGCCCACTCATGACGGCTCGTCGCCCACGGCGGAGGCATCGCGCTTGAGTTCCGCGGTCGTGGCCACGAGGAATCTCGGTCGGCGCTGCAGGCGCGCGCGCACGACCAGGACGGCACCGGCGGCGAGCAGCGCGAATGCACCGGTCACGAGCCCCGCCGCCAGCAAGCGGTGGTCGTCCCAAAACGCGATGACGATCGTCAGCGCGAGCAGCAATACCGTCAGGCACCCGAAGAAAATTGCCGCGACGCTCCACAGCAGCAGGTTCGCCGCATAGGCGATCTGCTCCTCGATCTCGACCGAAACGAGTTCCAGGCGCAGAGATAAGAGTTCGAGCAAGGTCGCCAGCATCCGCTTGAGCGAAGCGAATAAACCGGCCTGGGGCGGAGCATCGTCGGCCACGCGCTAACGCCTATTGAGCAATACGCCGATCACGACACCGACCGCGGCGGCGATTCCAAGCGAGCCCCAAGGATTCTCGCGGACATAATCGGCGGCGTCCTGCGCCATATCTTTGGCCCGCGCCGTCAATTGCGACTCGAGTTCCTCGAGACCGGCCTGCGCCTTGTCGACCGACTCGGTCGCCTTCTCGCGCGCCTCCGTGGCGCGTCCGCTGAGATCATTCGCCGTAGCCGCCACGAGTGCCTCGGCATCTTTAATCGCCGCTCGCAGATCATTGATCAGTTTTCGGGTCGAGGCTTGAGTCATGCTTGCAGATCTTCGCTATATGAACGAGCCTCTATGATAACTCGAACCCCGGGTCCAGGTATGATCGCGATTTCGGAGCCCGGACACTGAAACTTTACCGAAAAAACTGGGTCTACCCGCTCGCGGGCGCTCCGCTGTCATTGGCCATTGTGACCGGGTGGTTGTGGGCTGAACCGCCGCAATTGCTGCGCGTAGCGGCGAATTATTCCGCCAAAATCGTCTGCTCCAACGTGTTTCTCGCCGGCCGGGATCCGCAGGAGGTCTTGCGCAGCGATATCCAATCGACGGGTAACCCGATTCTGGGCCTGATGCGGGTATCGCTGGTCCGCGAGCAGGGCCTGGTGCGCGCGGGCCTGTTCGGCCTGATCGGCGATGGACTTGCGGTTTACCGGGCCGGAGCCGGCTGTGCGGCTCTGCCGGACGGTAAGCTCATTCCCGGCGCCGGCGCAGCCTTGATGCGAGCGGCAGCGCGAGACACCATGCCGATGGTCGCGGGCGCGGCGGCGGCGGGCGCAACGGGTATCGACTCGCCGGCCTGGCCGGACGGCGAGACGGTCGCGACCGATGCGAATCTCGACCACCTGGTCGGCGACGCCGGTTTGGCGGGACCCGGTGTTCGCGCGATCGTCGTCGTGCATCGGGGCAAGATTGTCGCGGAGCGCTATACCGCGGCATTCTCGGCAACCACACCGCTGCTCGGCTGGTCGATGACCAAGACCGTCACGGCCGGCTTGATCGGCTTGCTCGTCAAGGACGGACGTCTGAGGCTCGAGCAATCCGCCGGCTGGCCTACGGCGCCCGGCGACGCACGCGACCACATCACGATCGCGGATCTATTGGCGATGTCGAGCGGCCTGCATTTCGATGAGGCCTACGGCGCGCTCTCCGACGTCACGCGCATGCTCTATCTTGAGTCGGACATGGCCGGATTCGCGCGCGCCCAGCCGCTCGATCATCCGGTCGGAGCCGTTTGGAGCTACTCGAGCGGGACTGCGGTGATTTTGGCGCGTATTTTTCAAGACGCGGCCGGCGACGATGGCTTGCGGTTCGTACGCGAAAGACTCTTTGCGCCTCTGGGCATGCGCAGCGCAACGATCGAAACGGATGCGCACGGAACTCTCGTGGGTTCGTCGTACATGTACGCGGTGGCGCGCGATTGGGCGCGCTACGGTCAGTTCTTGTTGCAAGGGGGCGTCTGGCATGGACAATCATTGCTGCCGAGCGGATACGTCAACATGATGGTCACGCCCGTCGCCGCCTCGAGCGGCCAGTACGGACATGGCCAGGTCTGGCTGTGGGGATCGGCAGCACGGACGCCCGGCGAGAATCCGGACGAGACATACGGTCTGCCCCGCGATACGTTCTGGATGGAGGGTCACGATGGTCAGAGCATTGCAGTCATCCCGTCGCGCGAGATCGTGATCGTGCGCTTGGGACTCACGCCCAGCAGCAGCCGATACCGGCCTCAGCCTCTCGTGCAAGCGCTGCTCCGGGCCGTGACATGAGTACGCCGGATTTAGTCGCGGACGCGGTCGTCAAACGCTTCGCCGGCCACACCGCCGTCGATGCGCTCTCGTTCACGGTCGAGCGCGGCAGCTTCTTCTCGATCTTGGGCCCGTCCGGGTGCGGCAAGACGACCTTGTTGCGTATGATCGCCGGCTTCATCGAACCCGACAGCGGCGACATCGCAATCGGCGGCAAGAGCATGCGCGGCGTCGCGCCGAACCGGCGGCCCGTGAATATGGTGTTCCAACAGCTCGCGCTGTTTCCGATGATGTCGGTCGGCGATAATGTCGCCTTCGGGCTCGCGCGCCGCGGCCTATCGAAACCGGAGCGCAAAAAGCGCAGCGACGCGATGCTGGAGCGCGTCGGTCTCGCCGGCGCCGCTGCTAAGCGCGTCGATGAACTCTCGGGCGGCCAGCGGCAACGCGTTGCGATCGCACGCAGCCTCGTGCTCGAGCCGACACTGCTGTTGCTCGATGAGCCATTGGGAGCCCTCGATCTGAAATTGCGCGAGCACATGAAGATCGAGCTCAAGCAACTCCAGGCGGCGTTCGGCACGACTTTCGTCTACATCACGCACGATCAATCCGAGGCGCTGGTACTCTCCGATCACGTCGGCGTCATGAGTCACGGACGTTTCGAGCAGCTGGGCACGCCGCAAGATTTGTACTACCGGCCGCAGACACCATTCGTCGCGAGCTTCGTCGGCGCGAACAATCGCATCGTCGGCCGCGCATCAAGCACCGACGGCGGCTTGGTGGAAATTACGACGGCGGACGGCTGGACCATACACGCGCAACGCAACGCGCCGATCCAGGCGGGGGAAACCGTGGAAGCGTTCGTGCGCCCCGAAGTCGTGATCCTCGGGCGCAGCGCCGCCGAATTGCCGCCCGGGCAGCCGGCGCATGCAGGCGTGGTGCAGAGTCTGCTGTTCGACGGCGCCAATTCGGCGGTGTTGCTGCAAGAGACGCGCAGCCGCCGGGAATTTCGCATTGCCTTGCCGCAGACCGGCCAATTCTCGGATCTCAAGGTACAAGAGCACGTGTTCTTCAGCTTCGATCCCGAGCGGGCGACTTGCTACAAGGCTCGCGCCGGGGTGGCCGATTAGCATGGCGCAGACGGCAGTGCCTCGGCGTTGGCGCTGGCAAGCGAGTTTGTCGCTGTGGCTGCTGCTCGCGCCCGCGCTGCTGTGGCTCGGCGCGCTGATCGTGCTGCCGCACATTGATTTGGCCATCCTATCGTTCCGCGAGCGCGTCGGGCCGCGCCAATACGCGGCGAGCCTCGCGCAATATCGAACGTTTTTCGAAGAACCTCTTTATTGGCATGTTTTCGTGCGCACGGCCGTGATATCGATCATCGCCACGCTGCTGACCTTGCTCGTCGCATTTCCGATCGCCTGGATCATCGCGAAGCTCGCCCGCGGCCGGGCGAGCTCGCTGCTGTTCATCGTCTGCCTGATTCCGTTCTGGGTCAGCGAAACCGTGCGCACCCTCGGTTGGATGATCCTGCTGCGCGAATCCGGCGTATTGCCGGGGCTGCTCGTGAAGCTCGGCCTGACGGCGGTTCCGATCGAACTTCTCTACCATGACGCAACGCTGCTCGTCGGCCTGGTCTACACCTCGCTGCTGTTCATGGTCGTGCCGCTGATCTCCAGTCTCGAGAGCCTCGATAATGCGCTGATCGAGGCCGCCTATGATCTCGGCGCGAACGGCTTCGCCGTGCTGCGCACGATCGTGATCCCGCACGCGGCGCCCGGCATCACCGCCGGCTGCATCATCGTGTTCATGCTCACGCTCGGCAATTATTTGACTCCGACGCTGCTCGGTGGCAAGAACTCGCAATGGTTCACCGAACAGATCTACACGCAATTCATCACCCGCTTCAATTGGGAACAGGGTGCCGCTTTCGGCTTCCTGCTGCTCGGCCTGTCGACCGCGATCGTCGTGTTGGGATTGCGGCTCAGCGGTCAACGTTTCTCCGAAGTGATGCGCAGCACATGATTCCGTCGCTGCCGCGCCCGGTTTGGCTGCGCACCGCAACGGTCGTCTATTTGATCGTGTTTCTCGCGTTCCTGTTTTTGCCGCTGATCGTCGTCGCGGTGTTCGCGTTCAACAATGCGCCCTACCCTGCGCCGCCGTGGCGCGGATTCACGCTCGATTGGTTCCTCGGCAACGCATCAACGGGCCGCACCGGGCTTTTTCAAGACGCGGAATTGCTGGGCAGCATTGCGACCAGCGGCATCGTCGCTTGCTGGGTCACGCTGCTCTCGGTGCTGGTCGGCACGAGCAATGCGTTTCTGCTCGAGCGCGGCCGCTTTCGCGGCAAGCAGGTACTTTCGCTCGTGATGCTCGCGCCCCTGGTGATTCCGGGCGTCATATTGGGTATCTCGATCCTCGCGTTCGCGAGCCGGCTCGCGGACCTCGCCGACAATCTGCTCGGCTGGGACCTCGACGTTCTGCGACCGGGGCTCACGCTCGTCGTGCTTGGCCAATTCTCCTATCTCGCGACGATCTCGACGCTGACCATCGCCGCGCGGCTGCGGCGCTTCGACCGCACGCTCGAAGAAGCCGCGCTGAATTTAGGCGCGACGCGCGCGGCCGTGCTTCGCACGATCCTGCTGCCGTATCTGCGGCCCGCACTCTTCGGTTCGGCTGCGATCTCTTTCCTGATGTCGTTCGCGGATTTCAATACGACGCTGATGCTCGTGGGCGCGGATTCGCCGCTCACCGTCATGATGTACGGACGCATGCGCGAGGGCGCAACCCCGGTGCTCAATGCCGTGAGCTTGTTCTTGATGCTCGCCTCCGCGCTGCTCGCTCTATCGCTGATGCGCGGCGGTTCGAAAAAGCCCGGCTAACAACACCCGTATGGCCCGACAATAATCTAGGGTCCTGTGGCTTCACCCAGTGATCAAACCACCCAATCGACGCCGCTCCAGAGGGGTCCGCATCTCGCCACCGGCTTTTGCCGGTCAAGTCACTCGGGCTTCCGCGTCATCATTGGAACTGCGCCGCGATGCGTACCCCGACGGTGCGCGGTCGCGCATAGAACAGGGTGTCACCCGGCTGCAGCGAACCCGGCACCGTGGCCCCATTATTGATGATCGTAAGACCGTTAGTTAAATTTGAGCCGAACAGCCCCACCTGGAACCGCGGCTTCTTGTAAGTGATCGCAGCATCGAGGTCACGGACATCGGGCAGCGTCCGATAGCCATAAGCAGTCGGATTGAAAGCGGTGGCCGCGCCGCTGCGGTAGGAGAAGTTGGTCGCAAAGCTCACGGTGTCGTCGCCGAGCGGCAGATCGTAAGTGAGGGTGGTATTGGTGATCCACTTTGGATCATACGGCGTCCGCGATCCGCTGGGCGCATTGAGGTTTTGGACGAGACCGTCGGTGGTGGCATTGTTATAAGAGCCGTTGAACCCGAAGGTGAGCGCCTGCGTGATCCTTGCCTGGGTTTCGAGCTCGAGACCGCGGCTTTCAATCGTGCCCTTGTTTTCGATGAAGTAATAGCTGCACGCCAGATCGCGAGTGGTCTGCACATCCGTCCAATAGATAAAGAAGCCGGTGACGTTGAGAGTCAAGCGCCGATCCAACAGGCTGCTCTTTTCGCCTAGCGAATAGCTCCACAGCTTGTCCGGGCCAAACGTCAACGGCGCTTGCGTGAGGCCGATCTGCTACAGGTAGACTTCGCAGATGCTCTGCGGCACCGGTTGATTGACGCCCCCATAGCGGAACCCCTTCGCCGCTTCGGCAAAGACCATTTCGTCATCCGAAAAATGATAGTCGATCGCGTAGCGCGGATTGATGCCGCTGGCGCTCGCCGTCCCGGACTCTTTCAGCGGCACACCGGGAGAAGTGGGCGAAGATGCGATGGGCGAGGCGCCGAACACTCCGCCGAAGTACAACACGAAGTCCTGGTGCCAGTCAAAGTATCGAAGGCCGGCGGTGACGTCCAAATTGGGCAAAACGGTGTAGGTCGCCTGACCGAACACGGCGGTCTGGTGCTCGCCGGAATCTTGCACACCGGAAAAATCATCGTTGGGCTGGAAGGCGCCGTCATCGAGCGAACTGTAGGTCGGAAAGCCGATCTCGTTCCCCCAGCGCTGGTCGAAGCCGGGCGCATCAGGCTGATTCTGATAATAGTAGCGCTCGAAATGCTCGTAGAAGACGCCGCTCGTCCACTTCAATTTGCCATCGCTGTTGGAGCTGAGGCGCAGCTCTTCGACAAAGTCCTTGCTGTTGTCGCTGACGACGTCCAAAGCCGGGTCGAGCGGCGCTTGGCCGCCGAACAGGAAGGCGTTCACCCCGTATTCGTTGGCTCCGAAATTCGCGTTATTGCGGTCGAGAATCGAGGTCGAGGACGTGAGCACCGCAGAGTGGAAATTCTGCTCTGCCGTCAGGTTGAAGACCTTCAGGCTGTCCGTGGTCAGTTCCGGCTCGAGCGAGGTGAATTGATACGCCGGTAAACCAGAGAAGCCGTCGTATACGCCGGCGTGCAGGTCCTCGTAAGTGAAGCTGCCGTCGATGGTGAGGTTGTCATTCGGCTTGTAGCGCAGCGCCAGGCGCGCTTGATTCGTGACGTCGGGATGCCCGGTGTCGTTCTGCTCGATGTTCTTGATGAAACCCGAATCGTCGCCGCGATAGACGATCGCGCGCATGGCGAGCACGCCGTCGATGATCGGCAAGTTCACCATTTGGCGAATGTTGTAATTGAAGCCCCCGTACCCCGAGGTATCAGACGCGTCGACACCGCTCGAGGCGGAAACCTGATTGAGGTCGGGCTTCTTGGTGATCAGACGGACGGTGCCGGACATGGCGCCGGCGCCGTACAGCGTGCCTTGCGGCCCGCGCAGCACCTCGACGCGTTCGAGATCGAAAACCTTGAGATCGGGGTTCTGCGCTTGCAGCGAGATCGGCGTGTCATCGAGGTACACGGTCACCAGTGGCCTGTCCTGCACGTCGGTGTAATCGATGCCGCTCGTCGTGATGCCGCGAATGTCGATCTTGTTGATGCCGGGACCGAGCTGTTGCAAGTTGAGGGACGGCACCATGCGCGAGTAGTCCTCCATCCCGCTGAGACCGAACGTCTCCAGGCTTTGCGGCGTGATCGCGGAAATCGCCATGGGGATATCTTGGATGTTCTGCTCGCCCTGCCGGCTGGCGGTCACGACGACCGGTTCGAGCTGACTCGAAGACTGACTCGTCTGGCTTTGTGCGGCGGGCGCCTGCTGCGCCCAGGCTTGAGGCGGCGCAGAGAGAATGCAGGCGACGAAACTCACGGCGGTGAAGCCGGCGGCGCCGCGACTCATTCGGGTGCCTCGATTCTGATATCTCATCGCGATCTCCTTCAAAACTGAAGATTTACGACGTCCCCCGAATGCCTGGCGGCCCGATCGGTCTTTCATAGCTCGTGCGCCGCACCGCGCATCGATCGATTTTACCGGACCGGCATCCCTTAAGGATCAGTATCACAGTAAAATCAAGTGCACTACATGCAGAAAATGCATGGCACCATCCAAAAATAACATTGGATTGCGCCGGATACCGCGTCAACAGTAGGAATACCGCCTAAGGAGCGTTCGAAATGCCAATCTCTCGCCGCGACGTTCTCAAAAGCTCTGCAGCATTGCTCTCAAGTGCCCCGGTGGCAATGCTCTGCCACATCCCGGCTGCTCGTGCCGGCGAGGACGCCTGGAAATTGCCGGATAAAAATCCGGTCCGCGTGATTGACAACCAATGGATCGGTATGAAAGACGGGATACAGCTGAGCGCCCGACTATGGCTCCCGGACACGGCGCAACCGGTTCCAGTGGTGCTGGAATACATCCCCTATCGCAAGCGCGATCTGTACCGGACTCGTGACAATGCCTGGGGCCAGCAGCTCGCGCAGTATGGAATCGGCTACGCGCGTGTCGACGCCCGCGGCTCGGGCGATTCGCAGGGAATTTTGGTCGACGAATATCTGGACCAAGAACTGCAGGACGGGGTCGAGGTGATCGCCTGGCTCGCCCGTCAGCCCTGGGCTAACGGTTCGGTCGGCATGCGCGGCATCTCGTGGGGCGGCATCAACACGCTGCAGATTGCTGCGCTCGAGCCACCGGAGTTGAAGGCCGTCATGCCCATGTGCTGCACCGATACGCGCTACACCGACGATGCACACTACATCGGCGGCGCTCTCGGCCTCACGGATCTGCAGTGGGGTGTGCAGTTCAAAGCCGTCATGGCGATGCCGCCTGATCCAGCGATCGTGGGCGAGAGTTGGCGGCGGCAATGGCAGCAGCGCCTCGATGCCGCGCCGCCGATCTTGGAGAAGTGGCTGTCGCATCAGCGTGACGATGCGTTCTGGCGCCGCGGTTCGGTATCGACGGATTACCGCCGCATCAAGTGTCCGGTATACATCGTCGACGGCTGGGTCGATACCTACGTGAATACGGTCACGCGCCTGCTTGCGCAAGTAACAGTGCCACGCAAAGCCTTGTTTGGCCCTTGGGCGCACAACTATCCGGAATCAGCCAGCCCCGGACCGAGTTTGAATTGGGCTTGGGAAGAGGTGCGCTGGTGGAAGCACTGGCTGGTCGGTGCGCCCACCGGAATCATGGACGAGCCCATGATGCGCGCGTACATGCCCTACCGTACCGCATCGGAGGGCTATCCGATGGAGACTCCCGGCCGATGGGTGGCAGAGAACGCCTGGCCTTCCCCGCATATACGCCCGCGCACCTGGTACTTAGACGAGCGCGGCCTCGCACCTAAAGCCGGGGCACACAGCGAGGTCAAGTATGTGGGCGATCAAATCGTGGGCCTCGATAAGCCTGAATGGCTGCCGTTCCCACCGGAGGGTCTGCCGACCGAGCAAACATCCGACGACCGCAAATCGCTGCTCTTTGACAGCGCGCCGCTCAGCGCCGATGTCGAGATTCTCGGCCATCCGGTCGCACGCATTCGTATCGCGGCCGATCAACCCGTCGCGAAGCTCGCGTTGCGGCTTTGCGAAGTGACCCCGGCGGGTGAGTCCTGGCTCGTTACCTACGGGCTGCTCAATCTTACGCATCGGAACGGCGATGCTGAGCCGGTCGCCCTCACTCCCGGCCAAGCCTACGATGTGACCATCGAATTGTCCTTGATCGCGCATCGGTTCAAAGCCGGCAGCCGCATCCGACTGGCAGTGTCGGAGAGTCTCTGGCCGCTCGTTTGGCCGTCGCCGCGAGTCGCTACGCTCACCCTCACACACGGCGCTTCGAGCCTGGAATTGCCGGTACGGCCGATCGTTCGCGATCCACCCTTTCCGATTCCGGTGAACGCTTCCGATGTTAAGGCACCGGGAGGCCGCACGCCGCTCAAGGAAGCGGGGCCGGATGCCCAAGGCTGGTACGAGATCATCCAAGATCCAGTGGCGTACTCATTCACCGTGGCGGACACGGGTACGACACTCAACGGGGCCGCGGGTATCAAGGAACTGCTGCGGATCCAGCAGGGTGACAACGACAGCTGCGTGTGGCAAGGCGAGCGCTCCGGCGGAATGAAGCGCGGCGATTGGAACTGCACGGTGTTCTCGTCCTTCAAGTTGACCGCCACTCCAGAGGCATTCTTCATCGAGGAAACGGTGCGTGCGCTCGAAGGCGCGCGCGTATTCTTCGAACGGGAGAACAAGGCTACGGTTCCGCGCGACCTGATGTAGGGCGCGCTGAATCGTCGAGACCAATGCCCGCTCGCGGCGTCAAGGTCCACTCGCGGGCGCCTGCAGCAACTCGAGGCCCGCGCTGTGGTTACGCTGAAATCCCTTCCAAACCGTGACATCGGGAGTCCCCGGACTAAAGGCCGCATAGGCGGACGCGCTCGCCGCCGGCCAGACGCCCGCCGCTGAGTCGGGCACGCTGACGTCAAGATATGCCGCGCGGCTGTCGTCGCCTTTGAGATAAAGATCGAGAAACGCCGTCATGAAGTGTGCGTTGATCGCGTTGATGCGTTGTTTGCTCCAAACCGCATCCTCGAACCAGTCCTGATCCCATAGATGTCGGCGCATCGCTCGAGGAGCCGGGTTCAAGCCGATCGCATGTCCGGCATCGACAAAGGTCAGCAAATAGCGATGCGAATTGGTCGCCGCGTCGAAAAACGCACGTGCGCCGGTCTTATAATCGACCATGGGATCTTGACTGCCCGAGATCAGCAGCAGCGGCGCCTTGATCATGCGCAGCCCGTCGGCGTTCCAGGCGCCCAGCGTGCCGCCGCCGGCCGGGGAAATGGCGACGACGGCGCGCAGGCCGTTGACCACGACGGTCTCGCGCAAAGTGCCGCCGGCCGCGTACGGCAGCAGCAAGCCGCCCGGCACGAGCTTGGCCGCGTTCCCGCCGGGATCCAACAGCGCACCGGCGGCCGTGAGCACGCCATAGCCGCCCATGGAATAGCCGACCAAGGCGGTGCGCGCCGGATCAACGAGATGTTCCGCCTCGAGCATGCTCTGCAATGTTTTGGTCACGAACGCGATATCGAGCGGCCGACGCAGCAGCAGTTGTGGAAAACCCGCCGTATCGGTGATCGGCGGATCGTCGTGGCGGATAGCGGCCACCACATAGCCCTTAGACGCGAGATTCTCCGTGAGCCAGGTCATCGCAGCCGGCGCATTGCTGTAGCCATGCGAGACGACGACGAGCGGATACCCACTGCCCGCGGGTCGCGCATCGCGTACCGCAATACCGGCGACCGAAAAGCGAACAGGGCCCGCGGGCGGCTCGCCGGGCAGCACTGCCGTGTAGGTCTCGCGCTTGGCCCTCGCGCCAGTACGCGCCGGATACCACAGATCGACGTTCAGCGCGCGATCACGCTCGGGCGCCGTGCCGCGCACGGCATCGAAAGCCGATACGTCCACCTGAGCATGCTGAACGAGGTGCAGCGTTCTGACGCCCACGGAATACGCGCCCAGCGGCGCGAGTTCGGGCGCATCGACGCCAAACAGACTCGGCGGTCGATCGGCGGCGGCGAATATCGCGCCCGCTACCATCAGCGATGCGCCGATTGCGACGGGCGCAAGGCGGCCGATGAATCTGGTGGGATGATCTTGCATGTCGCCTCCTAGACAATCGCTTCGTCGAGCACTTCGACCCAATGCCTGACCGGTGTCGTGGTTCCGCTCTGCAAGTGCTGAATACAGCCGATATTGGCGGACACGATGCAGTTCGCGCCGAGCGCCGCGAGGGCCACGAGCTTGCGATCCCGCAGCTGATACGCCAACGCCGGCTGCAATACCGAATACGTTCCTGCGGACCCGCAGCATAAGTGGCTTTCGGCGCCGGCGGTCTCGATATGGAAGCCCAATGCGCCGAGATGCGTCTCGACGAGGCCGCGCAAGCGCTGGCCGTGCTGCAAGGTGCAGGGCGAATGAAATGCGAGCCGCTCGGCATTATCGAGCTGCAGCCGATCTTTGAGATGTGGCACGAGATCGGGCAGCAATTCGGACAAATCGCGCGCAAGCGCGCTGACGCGCGCCGCCCTCTCGGCATAGGCCGGATCGTCGCGCAGCGCATGACCGTAGTGCTTGACCATGACGCTGCAGCCGGAGGCGTTGACGACGACCGACTCGGCGTGTCCCGCGGCGATTGCGGGCCACCAGGCATCGACGTTGCGGCGCATGTCCGCAAGCGCGCCCTCGTGGTCGCTCAGATGCTCGCGCAAGGCGCCGCAACAGCCGCCGCCGGCCATCGTCGTTTGAATCCCGGCGGCGCCGAGCACGCGCGCGGTCGCGCCGTTGATGTTCGGCATCATCGCCGGCTGCACGCAGCCGGCAAGCAGCAGCATGCTGCGCGGGTGCGAGGCCGTCGGGGGGCTCTCGCCGCGCTCGTGGGCGCGCTCGGCGCTCAGTTTCGTGCGCTCGGCGCTCAGCTTCGTGCGCTCGGCGCTCAGCTTCGTGCGCTCGGGCACTTTGCGCCTCAAGCTCGAGGGAAGCAGCGGACGCAGGCACCGCGCGATGCGCAGCGCCGGTGCGAACGCGCGCGAGGTCAGTCCTTCCTTGAGCAGCCACCTCGCCGCTTTCTGCGCTACGGGCCGCTCGACGCGCTGCTCGACGAGTCGGCGACCGATATCGATCAAGGATCCGAACTCCACGCCGCTCGGACAGGTCGTCTCGCAGTTGCGGCACGTCAAACACCGATCGAGATGCAACTGCGTGCTGCGCGTGACTTCGGCGCCTTCGAGCACTTGCTTGATGAGGTAGATGCGCCCGCGCGGTCCGTCGAGCTCATCGCCGAGCAGTTGATAGGTGGGGCAGGTCGCATTGCAGAATCCACAGTGCACGCACTTGCGCAGGATGACCTCGGCCTCATCGCCCTTGGGCGTATTCTTGAACTCGGCGCTTAATTGCGTCTGCATCGCGGCAATTCAAAGATCGGCATATAGGCGTCCCGGATTGAAAATGCGCTCTGGGTCGAAAGATTGCTTCAAGCGCCGGTGAATCTGCATGAGCGCCTCGCTCGGCCGCGAAAATGCCCCCGGCGACTTATCGGCGGCGCGCACCAGCGTCGCGTGCCCGCCCGCTCCCGCGGCTGCGAGACGCAATTGCGACGCGGGCGCCGCGCTGCGCCACCAGCGCTGCGCGCCGCCCCATTCGATGAGCCGGCGCCCCGGCAGGTCCAGCTCCGGCGTGACGGCGGGCACCGACAAGCGCCAGAGACATTCCCCCGAAGCCAGATCCGCATCGCCGAGCCGAAAAAATTCGTGCTGCTGATCGCGCACCGAATCCCACCACGGCGCCGCCACTTCGGGCGCGAGCACCGTGCCGCCGAGCTTGCGATGCGCCGCGCGCACCGCCGACTCGGCACCCTCGAGACGTAGACGCAACTGGCCCTGGTGCCAACAACTGGCGCGTAGCGGCAAGGCCTGCGCCGCCCAGCCATAGAGCTGGCGAAGTGCCTGCGACTCGTCCCAATCGAAGCACAGCGTCGCGGTCGCTCTGGCGACCGGCACGACTTTCAAGGAGACCTCGCAGATGACGCCGAGCACGCCCCAGGATCCGGCCAGCAGCCGCGAGACGTCGTAACCGGCAACGTTCTTCATGACTTGGCCGCCGAAGCACAGGAGCTCGCCGCGGCCGTTGAGCAGGCTCACGCCCATGACGAAATCGCGCAGCGAGCCCATGCTCGCGCGCGCCGGCCCGGACAAGCCGGCCGCGACCATGCCGCCGATCGTACCGCCCGGCGCGAAGCGCGGCGGCTCGCAGGGCAGGCACTGGCCGCGCGCCGCGATCGCCGCCTCCAGCTCGGCGAGCGGCGTGCCCGCGCGCGCCGTGACGACCAGTTCGCTCGGTTCGTAACTGCTGATGCCCGCGAGGCGCATCAGATCGAGCGGCTCGCCGCTCGGCGCCTCACCGTAAAATGCCTTGGTGCCGCCGCCGCGGATATCGAGTGTGGCACGCCGCGAAGCCGCCATCCGCACCTGATCGATGAGCCGGCGCAATTCCGGGTCTGCGGCCACGTTTAGAATCTTGGCAGCTCCGCGAACGGCAACATGCCGCGATGCACGTGCATCTTGCCGTATTCGGCACAGCGCTGCAGCGTGGGAATCACCTTGCCGGGATTCAACGAGCCCTGGGGATCGAATGCGCGTTTGACGCCGAAGAAGGACTCGCGCTCGGCGGGCGAGAACTGCACGCACATGGAGTTGAGCTTCTCGACACCGACCCCGTGTTCTCCGGTGACGGTGCCGCCGAGCCGCACACTGGTCTCGAGTATGTCCGCGCCGAACAGCTCGCAGCGGCGCAGTTCCTCGGGATCGTTGGCATCGAATAAGATCAGCGGATGCAGGTTGCCGTCGCCCGCATGGAAGACGTTGACACAGCGCAGTGCATATCGTTGCGCCATCGTCTCGATCGAGCGCAGCATCTCGGCGAGACGCTTGCGAGGAATCGTGGAGTCCATGCACATGTAGTCGGGGCTGATTCCGCCGGAGGCCGCAAACGCGTTCTTTCGGCCGCTCCAGAACTTGAGGCGCTGCGCCTCGTCGCGGCTGACCTCGACACGCGATGCCCCGCTCTGTTCGAGGACCGCCGTCATCCGCGCAATCTCCTCGTCGACTTCTTCCGGCGTACCGTCGCTCTCGCAGAGCAGAATCGCGGCTGCCGCGAGATCGTAGCCGGCGTGCACGTAGTTCTCGGCCACGGCGGTCATCGCTTTATCCATGAGCTCGAGACCGGCCGGAATGATGCCGCGTGCGATGACGTCGGCGACCGCGGCGCCGGCGGATTCGACGTCGGAGAAGCTCGCCATGATGCAGCGGGCGAGCTGCGGCTTCGGAGTCAGCTTGACGGTGATCTCGGTCATCACGGCGAGCATGCCCTCGCTGCCCACGACGACCGCGAGTAAATCCAGACCCGGCACATCCAAGGCTTCGGAGCCGAATTCGACGGCCTCGCCGGCGGCCGTGTAGCCGCGCACACGCAGCACGTTGTGCAAGGTCAGGCCGTATTTCAGGCAGTGCACGCCGCCGGAATTTTCCGCGACGTTACCGCCGATCGTGCACGCAATTTGACTACTCGGGTCCGGCGCATAATAGAGGCCGTAGGGCGCCGCGGCCACGCTGATCGCCAGATTGCGCACACCGCATTGCACCGTCGCAGTTGCGGCGAGCGCATCGATTTTCAGGATTTTGTTGAACTTCGCGAGCGACAAGCTCACGCCGAACCGATGCGGCAAGGCTCCGCCCGACAGTCCCGTCCCGGCACCGCGCGCCACGATCGGCACGCCGAGCGCATGACAGATCTCGAGCAGCGCCACCAACTGCACTTCTGTTTCGGGCAATACGACGACCAGCGGCGACTCGCGATAGGCGGTCAAGCCATCGCATTCGTACGGCGCGGTATCCTCGTGCCGCGATAGGATCGCCTGGCTGGGTAGCACGCGGGCGAGCGCCCCGACCACCTCGGCCTGTCGTCGCGCCCGCTGCAGCCGCTCTTCGGGCAATGGGTTTTGTCGAGTCGCATTCATGGTCCCCCCACTGTAATGCCTGTCACGCGGTATTTGCTACTCTATGCCGGTGACAAGCTCCGCCGAGAACATGACGATGCGGCGCGCAGCGCCCGTGCTGCTGCGCGGCCTGTTCGACGCCGCCATCGCGGCGGCGCAGCCGGCGCGCTGCGTTCCGCCGCATCTGCCCGCGGCGCCGCGCGGCCGATTCATCGTCATCGGCGCCGGCAAGGCATCGGCGGCGATGGCACGCGCCGTCGAAGACCACTGGTCGGGTCCCTTGTCGGGCTTGGTCGTCACGCGCCATGGCTACGCGGTACCGTGCCGGCATATCGAGATCGTGACCGCGGCGCACCCCGTTCCGGACGCAGCCGGCCTGGGCGCGGCTGAGCGCATGCTCGGCCTCGTGCAAGGCTTGAGCGCCGATGACCTCGTGCTGTGCGTGTTCTCCGGCGGCGGCTCGGCGCTGCTGCCGATGCCCGCTGCGGGCCTCACGCTCGCCGATAAACAGCACTTGAGCCGCGCATTACTGAAATGCGGCGCCACGATCGGCGAAATGAATTGCGTGCGGCGCCACCTATCCGGCATCAAGGGTGGGCGGCTCGCCGCAGCTTGCCACCCGGCGCGCGTGGTCTCGCTGCTGATCTCGGACGTGCCGGGGGACCGTCCAACGGATATTGCCTCCGGGCCCACGGTCGCCGATGCCTCGAGCTGCGCCGACGCCCTCGCGATCCTGCACCGCTATCGCATCGAAACACCGCGACAAGTGCAGGCGCTGCTCGGGAGCGGGCGGACCGAATCGGTGAAGCCCGGCGATGCACGACTCGCGCGCGCCGAGGCGCAGCTCATCGCGACCCCGCAAATGGCGCTCGAGGCCGCTGCCTCGGTTGCGCGGGCGGCGGGATTCGATGCGCACATCTTGAGCGACTCGATCGAAGGCGAGGCTCGCGATGTCGGCACGGTCATGGCCGGCATCGCGCGGCAGATCGCCGATCGCAATCAGCCGCTGCGCGCGCCCTGCGTGTTGCTGTCCGGCGGCGAAACCACGGTGACGGTGCGTGGGTCCGGCCGCGGCGGTCGCAATGTCGAATTCCTGTTATCGCTCGCGCTCGCACTCGCAGGCCATCCGCGCATATACGCGCTCGCCGGGGATACCGACGGCGTCGACGGACAACAAGAGATCGCCGGCGCCGTCGCGATGCCCGATTCGCTCGCCCGGGCGTGGTCGCTGGGAATGCAACCGCGGGAAATGCTGGACAATAACGACGGCCACGGATTTTTTGGGGCGCTCGGCGACTCCGTGATCACCGGACCCACCTACACCAACGTCAACGATTTTCGCGCGATCCTCATCGAGTGATCGGCGCAGCGGCCCGGGAGCTCATGCGCCGGCGTCGCGCCATTTGATCGAGCAGCCGATGCATGCCTGCTGCTCGAGGGGTCCGTGGCCGGTCACAGCGACCAGTCGCATGGCCTCAACCAGATCGCGCGGCGTGCCCTCGGGCGCGCCTTGCTTGCGCGAGGCGTCGAGCCGGCCGCGATAACGCAGGCGCAGCCCCGAATCGAAGCCGAAGAAGTCAGGCGTACAGACCGCGCCATAGGCGCGCGCGACCGACTGGGTGGCGTCATAGAGGTAGGGGAACGAGAGGCGGGGAGCGAGTTCGACCATGCGCTCGAATCGGTCTTCCGGGTAAGCATCGCCGTCGTTCGAATTGATCGCAATGACCGAAACGCCGATCGCGGCGAGGTCGCGCGCGTCGCGCACCAGGCGCGGCAGTATCGCTTTGACGTAGGGACAGTGATTACAGATGAACGCAACGACCGTGCCATGCTCGCCGGCGAGATCCCGCAGCCGGTGCTTGCCGCCGTCGGTGCCCAGCAATTCGAAATCCGGCGCCGGAAAGCCGATTTCTGCAACGGGTGCTTCGGCTGCCATGGCTGATGCGTGCTCAGGCGGTTGGTGGTTTGCGCAGAATGAGCGTGGGCAAATCGGCGATGCTCTCGATCAACTGATCGCAGGGCAGCGTGCGCGGATCCATGCCCTCGTTATAGCCATATGGTACGCAGACGATCGCCACCCCGGCGCCGCGCGCGGCCTGAACATCATTGATCGAGTCTCCGACCATCAAGGTCTGCGCGGGCGCGACCTTCAGCGACTCGCAGGCGAACAGCACCGGCATCGGATCGGGTTTGCGGCGCGCGCAGCTGTCCCCGCCCACGACCACGTCGACCCAGTCATGGAAGCCGAGGCGCTTCGCGAGCGAGATCGCAAAGCGTTGCTGCTTGTTCGTGACGATCCCGGTGCGCAGTCCGGCTTGGTGCACGCGGCGCAAGCCCTCGGTTGCGCCCGCAAACGGCTGCGCCGCACATTCGTCGTTTTCTTGGAGCGCACCGTAGTGGTAAAAGAAGCGCTCGACGATCGCCGCATGGGTCGCCGCGTCGAGATGCCGCTGCTGCAAATGCGCGGCGCGCTGAACCAGCATGGGCCCGCCGCGGCCGATCATCGTGCGCGCATCGCTCGCCGCAACGGGCTGCCACCCATATTCCGCGATCGCGCGATTCAGTGCGAGCGAAATGTCCCCTGCGGTATCGAGCAAGGTGCCGTCCAGATCGAACAGTACGGCCGCGATCGGCGCGCCGCGCCAACTGGCGGGGCTCAGCGCCAGGGCGGCCGATGGGTCGTTCACGGATTTAGGATCTGCGGGGGCTAAGGACATCCATGTATTATGCCGGATTTTCTGCCGCCGCCGCCAAAAGCCGGACGGCCGCGCAGGGCCGCCCGCGTTTTCGGGCCGGTCATTGAGTAAACCTTGTTTTGCAGCGATGAATTATAGCTCAACCACCGGCGGAGCCGAGAGCCTCAATGGCATGTCTATCCGTCTCGCAGACGGGCTTGAATTTCGAGAAGTCATGGATGAAACCAGTGTGAATCACGCCATCAAAGCGTACCGGCATTGGCTACGCATTCGCCGTTTACTCAGCTTGGCGCAAAAGAGCTCGGTGTCGCCACCGTCGTGATAAGTGAGCCACAAAGCATTGGGTTCTGTAAGGCCCGGGCGCAGATAGGATATCGCCGTTGATGTTGGCGATCGGCATCGCGTCGATGCCGAAGTACTTGTAGTCGGAGACCGATAAGTCGTCGAGTGGGACGAACGTGCTGAGGCGGAAATTCCCTCGCAGCAGTTGACCGCTGCTGACGATGAGGGCGCGGTCGGCGTAGAGGAAATTGGATGGCGGAATTCATGCAGTTTGCGCATGCAGGCGGACGCCTAAGGCGCGCGCCACTTTCAGGATGGTTGCGAAGCTCGGATTGCCTTTCGCGCTCAGTGCTTTATAGAGGCTCTCTCGGCTCAGGCCAGCATCGCGGGCGACTTGGGTCGTTCCCGGTGCACGTGCAATGTCCCCCAAAGCGCTGGCAATGCCGGTCGCATCATCGATGTTTCTTCGAACCAGGCGCCGAGATGGGCGGCCATTTCCTCCGGTGTGCGCAGTTGTTCGGCGACATCGTACTCGAGTTTCTTAGCCATAGCGGAGCGTTTTGCTTTGATCTTTGCCATGATGATAAAGGGCTGTTTCAACTGGTCAATGTAATACACGCGGTACCGCCAGACCAAGGTCGACCTTCAACTCCCATGCTCCATGGATCAATACGCCATAGACCCCGGTCATGACCACGCATATTCATCGTGTATCCCATGGGATATATACGCCAAGCAAGGGATGCAGAGAAAAATGGGCCCGTGAGGGCTCTGAAGAATTGGCAATCGTCGTTGTGACGACCTCCTCGCAATTCCGGTATTGGATCGGGCACAAATGGAACTTCTAACGGGATTCGAGACCGGGCTCGCCGCGCGGAAATTGGACTCGTTCGCATTTATCTGCGGGCGCATGAGCCGCCAGAATCTCGTGGACCCGGGCAATCCGTCCAGCGTCCGCAATTTTGCAGTTGAATTAATCAGTTAGCGTACCGCGCCGTAGTTGGCCGGGTTGCACCTAATTTTGCATGTTGCACAGCAATGACCATGAGCCGCCGTCGAATATGTAAAGCCCCATTTTTCATAGGCAAATGCCCTGATTTCGATCAGCGAACAGAGCGCCTAGGGTCTGCATGGGGAAAGGGCCAGCAATCCGAGATTCAAGCGCTGGTGAAACATTCAAGGAGAGAAAAAATGAATCGCTTAAGTCTAGGCATTATTGTTGGGATTTTTCTGCTTCTGCCGGCCGCGGTGCCCGCGCAAGTCGCGGGATCGTCGGTGATCGGCGTGGCTGCGGCCGAACTGCGCGACGTAACGCTCGGTTGGAGCGCCAAACAGCAGGTTCTTGGCAAGGCCGTATACAACGACAAGAATGAGAGCATCGGACACATTGACGACATCATTATCGCTCCCGACAAGTCGGTCTCTTACGCCATCATCGGGGTCGGCGGTTTTCTTGGCGTCGATCGTCACGATGTCGCCATTCCGGTCGCGCAGCTAAAGCTGAAAGCCGGAAAGTTCGTGCTGCCGGGCGCAAGCAAAGAGGCCTTGGAGGCGGCGCCGAAGTTCGAATATGCGCCGCCAAGCAAGTAAACAAACGACGCTGACTCGGATCACAGGACATCGATGATCAGGGTCTTGAGCGTATCTGATCCAATGGAGGTAACGATCATGTCAGAAAACAAATCAATCGCCGCGTCAATCGCGGCTGGGTTCGATGAAATCCATGATTCCTGGGGCTGGTTCATGGCATTCGGCATCGGGCTCATTATCGTGGGGGGCATCTGCATCGCCGGCGAGGTCACGGCGACGCTCGCGACCGTGCTGACGTTCGGCTGGCTGCTGCTGTTCGGCGGCGTGCTCGCGCTGATTCAGGCGTTTCGCATGCGCAGTTGGAGTGGCTTCTTTCTCTGCCTTCTGAGTGCGTTGCTGCGCGGCTTTACGGGATACTTGCTGATCCGGTACCCGCTCGCAGGGGAAGTGAGCTTGACGCTGATCCTCGCTTCGTTCTTCGTCGTCGGCGGCATGTTCCGCGCGATTGGCGCCGTCGCGTTGCAGTTCCCGAAATGGGGCTGGGCGATGTGCTCCGGGATCGTCTCCGTGGGCCTCGGCATCATGTTGCTCACGCAGTTGCCGGTATCGAGCCTCTGGTTTATCGGTCTGGCCATCGGTATCGATTTCATTTTCGATGGCGTGTCGTTCGTCGCCCTCGCCAATGGATTGCGCCACTTTCCGAGCGGCCGATCCTTCGCGAGCGCATGAAGCGGGTCACTTTGCACTTCTGAGGAGAAATCGACATGAACAAGATATTAGCAATCGTATTTAATGATGAAAAAGCCGCCTACGAAGGCGTGCGGTCATTGTCTGCGCTCGATCGCGAAGGCAGCATCGAGGTAACTTCGCTGGCGGTAATCAAGAAGAATGCCGACGGCACCGTATCGAAGGAGCGCGTGGATGATGTGTTCCCGGTTGGAATCGTCGCGGGGACGACGCTCGGGAGTATGATTGGGATCCTGGGAGGTCCCGCCGGTTTGGCGATCGGCATGGGTACGGGTGCACTCTTCGGTTTCATCCGCGATCTTTACACCGCCGACTTCGACGCGGACTTCTTGTCCGACGTCTCGGCGACGCTGATTCCAGGCAAGTATGCCGTCGTTGCAGAGGTGGATGAGGAATGGGTCACGCCCGTGGATACGTGCATGGAGGCCCTAGGCGGGGTTGTATTCCGCATGGTCAGGAGTGAGGCTGAGAATGCACGCAGCGCGCGCAAGGCGGCCGCCCATCGCGCCGAACTCGATCAGCTCAAAGCGGAGCATGCCAAGGTACGCAGCGACCTGAAGGCAAAAGTGCAGGCGAAGATTGATCGGCTGCGCGTGCGCATCGAGAACACGCTGGAGAAAGATCGGCTGGAATCGAAGCGGGCCGAAGCCGAGATGCAGGCCAAGGTCAAGGCGCTGCAGGCGAAGGCGGACAAAGACCAGGGTGACGCCAAGGCGGCCATTGAGGCGCGGATCGCCGGCCTTCGTAGCGAGTTTCAGCATCGACAACAGGCCTGATTAGCGCGATCGAGACTTGCCGCCGGAACGTTCGAATGGACGTTTCGGCGGCATTTTGCGTGGGGTCTATCGGACTTGGCCGTCCAACCGCCAACAATAAGGCCTTCGAATACAATGGGACTTTCTCGGAGACTCAACTCCATGTCGTATCGCTTCGAACACGCAATGACGCGCCCGCCGGCTGCGAATTTCGCGCAAGGACTCACGAATGCGCAGTTGGGGCCGCCCGATCTTGCGGCGGCGCTCGTCCAGCATGCGGCGTATTGCGCGGCGCTGCGGCGCTGCGGGCTCGAAGTGCATGCGCTGCCGGCGGACCCCACGCATCCCGACAGCACTTTCGTCGAGGACACCGCGGTGCTCGCACGAGGAGCGACGATTGTGACGCGGCCCGGCGCGGCGTCCCGCCAGGGCGAAGTGAACCCGGTCTTGCAGGCGCTGCGCGACTTGGGTCGCGAGGCGCAGTGCATTACGGCGCCCGGCACGGTCGATGGCGGCGATGTTTGTCAGGCCGAGGATCACTTCTTCATCGGCGTGTCCGCGCGGACCAACGATGCCGGCGCGCTGCAGCTGGCGCAGTTGTTGCGTGGCCACGGATACACGGCCTCTACCGTGGATATTCGTGACAATCGCGGCTTATTGCATCTGAAGTCCGGTATCGCCTATCTCGGCGACGGCCGTCTCGTGCTGGCGCCGGAATTGCCGCCGGTCGAGGAATTTCGCGCCTACGAACTCGTGCGCGTCGAGCCCGTCGAATCATACGCGGCTAACTGCGTGCGTATCAACGAACACGTCTTGCTTGCCGAAGGCTATCCGCGATTGACGGCCACTCTGGGCAACTTGGGATATGCCCTCATCACGCTATCGATCTCCGAGTTTCGCAAAATGGACGGCGGCCTGAGCTGTTTATCGCTGCGCTTCTAGAAGCAGACGGCGTCATTTAGCGCGACTGGGCTCGGCGGGCCATTTCCAGCCGCGGATTTCGGGCATGTCCTGGCCATTTTCCTCGATGTACCGCTTGTGTTCGACGAGCTTGTCGCGCAGCTGCTGCTCGAGATAAACGCCGGGACTGCCGATCTTCGGCACTCGGTCGATGACGTCCATGACCAGATGGAAGCGGTCGAGCTCATTGAGCACCGTCATGTCGAACGCCGTCGTGATCGTGCCCTCCTCCTTGTAGCCGCGCACATGCAGGTTATGATGATTGTTGCGCCGATAGGTCAGCCGATGAATGAGCCACGGATAGCCGTGAAAGGCGAAGATCACGGGCTTGTCCGTCGTGAACAAGGAATCGAAATCCCGATCGCTGAGTCCGTGCGGATGTTCCGAGGCCGGCTGCAGTTTCATCAAATCGACGACGTTGACGACGCGCACTTTGAGCTCGGGCAAGCGGTCGCGCAGTATCGTCACGGCAGCCAGCGTTTCGAGCGTCGGTACATCGCCGGCACAGGCCATGACGACGTCGGGTTGCGACTGTTGGTCGTTACTCGCCCATTGCCATATGCCGATACCGGCGGTGCAATGCGAGATGGCCTGATCCATCGTCAGCCACTGCGGCGCGGGATGCTTGCCGGCCACCACGACATTGACGTAATGGCGGCTGCGCAGGCAGTGGTCCATGACCGAGAGCAGGCAATTCGCGTCGGGCGGCAGGTAGATTCGCACGATTTCGGATTTCTTGTTGACGACGTGATCGATGAACCCGGGGTCTTGATGCGTGAATCCATTGTGATCCTGACGCCACACGTGCGAGGACAGCAAGTAATTCAACGACGCAATCTTGCGCCGCCAAGGCAGATGGGCCGTGACCTTGAGCCATTTCGCGTGTTGGTTGAACATCGAATCGATGATGTGTATGAACGCCTCGTAGCAATTGAACAGGCCATGCCGGCCCGTCAGCAAATAGCCCTCAAGCCAGCCTTCGCATTGGTGCTCGCTGAGCATTTCCATGACACGCCCATCGCGCGCTAGAAATTCGTCGTTCGCGATCGTAGGCGCTTCCCATTGCCGATTCGTCGCTTCGAAAACCGCCTCGAGCCCGTTGGAAAGCGTCTCGTCCGGCCCGAAAATCCTGAAGTTGCGCTGATCGTCGTTGAGTTTGGCGACATCACGCAGAAATCGGCCGAGCACGTGGGTGTCGCCGATACCGAGCACGCCAGGCGAGGGCACGTCCACGGCATAATCGGCGTAATTCGGCATGCGCAAATCCCGCAGCAAGATGCCGCCATTCGCATTGGGGTTGGCACCCATGCGTCGCTCACCGGTCGGTGCGAGCGCCGCCAGTTCCGGCATCAGGCAGCCTTGCGCGTCGAACAGCTCCTCGGGCCGATAGCTCCTGAGCCACTCTTCGAGCTGACGCAGATGCGCCGGATTCGTCGCCGGGTCGGTCAGGGGAACTTGATGCGACCGGAAGGTGCCTTCGCACGCGCGCCCGTCGATGAACTTGGGGCCGGTCCAGCCCTTCGGCGAGTCGAGCACGATCATCGGCCAACGGGGCCGCGTCTGGTCCCCGTGTCGGCGCGCGGCATGCTGCGCTTCGTGAATTTGTTCGATGACCCGATCGAGCGTCATCGCCATCGCCTCGTGCATGAGTGCGGGTTCCGAGCCCGCGACGTAGTGAGGCGTCCAACCGCAGCCGCGCAACAATTGGTCGAGTTCTTCGCGCGAAATGCGTGCGAGCACCGTGGGATTGGCGATCTTATAGCCATTGAGGTGCAGAATCGGCAGCACCGCACCGTCGGTCGCGGGGTTGAGAAACTTGTTCGAGTGCCAGGCCGTCGCGAGCGGTCCGGTCTCGGCTTCGCCGTCGCCGATCACGCAAGCGACGAGCAGCGATGGATTGTCGAACACGGCGCCGAACGCATGACTCAGTGAATAGCCGAGTTCGCCGCCCTCGTGGATGGAGCCGGGACATTCCGCCGAGGCATGACTCGGAATTCCGCCCGGAAACGAGAACTGCTTGAACAGACGCCTCAAGCCGGCGGTGTCGCGGCTGATATTGGGATAGACCTCGCTGTAGGTTCCCTCGAGATACGTGCCGGCGACGACCGCGGGCCCTCCGTGGCCCGGACCCGACATGTAAATCATATCGAGTCCGTAATTTTTGATGACCCGATTCAGGTGCGTATAAATGAAATTCTGTCCGGGCGTCGTGCCCCAATGACCGAGCAGCATGTGCTTGATGTGCGCAGCTTGTAGCGGCTCGCGCAGCAGCGGATTGTCCTGCAGATAGATTTGTCCCACCGCCAAATAATTTGCGGCCCGCCAATACGCGTCCAGCTCGCGCAGCTGCTGCGCATCGAGCGTCGGTGCGTTGGAATTCTCAGTCATGATTCACTTCTCCGTTGCGGCATTCAGCCCGAGCGTTTGCAGCGTCTGTTCGCCGATCATCAGCTCCTCATCGGTACGCACGACCCGGACCGCGACCCGGCTCGAGTCCGCGGATATCAAGGGCGCATTCGCGGCATTGCGCGCCTCGTTCAATTCGAGTCCGAGAAATTCCAGGCCGGCGCAAATGCGGGAGCGCAAGGCCGCAGCGTTTTCACCGATGCCGCCCGTGAAGACCAGCGCGTCCAAGCCGCCCATTGCGGCACTGAACGCCCCAACCCATTTTTTCGCCTGATAACAAAACAGCGCCAAGGCCTCCGCGGCCCGCGGATCCAGGGCTTCATGCGCCAGCAGATCGCGCACGTCGGAACTGGTCTCGGAAACACCGAGAAGGCCCGCTTCGTGATTGACCATGGTTTGGAATTGTCGCGCACTCATCGCCTCGGTACGCGAGAAATAGTAGGCGAGGCCCGGATCCAAATCGCCCGATCGCGTACTCATGACCAAGCCCGCGGTCGGCGTGAACGCCATGCTGGTATCGACGCTTTTGCCGTCCCGCACGGCCGCCATGCTCGCGCCGTTACCGAGATGTGCGAGTATCACGCGCCCGCGCGTCGCAGACCGCTCGCCGAGGCGCGCCAATTCCCGCAGCAGGTAGGCATACGAGAGGCCGTGAAATCCGTACCGCTGCACGCCTTGCGCGTCGTATTTGCGCGGGATCGGCAGCATTTTCGCTACGCGCGGCATGCTCTGGTGAAATGCCGTATCGAAGCAGGCCACTTGCGGAAGTTTGGGGTTGCGCTTCTGGATTGCCTCGATGAGCTTGATCTCGCTGGGAAGATGCTCCGGATCGTAGGGCCGGATGCGCCGTAGTTCGTCCAACAGCAGCGGCGTAATGCGCTGCGGCGCCGTGTGCGCCATGCCGTTGACGATCCGGTGGCCGACGGCCTGCACCGCGCCGAATGCCGGCTGCGCCTCCAACCAATCCATCAATACCTGCACTGCTGCGCGATGATCAGCCAGTGCGACCTCGCGGCGTGCCGGAGCGCCTGCGGATCCGTCGCTGCTCGTGAAATTCGCGCCCGGCAGCCCGATGCGCTCGATCTTGCCCTGCATGCGCTCCGCGATAGCGAGCCCTGGCCGGTAGAGCGAAAACCGAATACTCGAAGAGCCGCCGTTGATCGTCAGGACAGTGGGCATCGATAAAGTCTGCCACAATGACGCGATTGATTGAGTGACAGTTGCGTATCCGTGGCAGTCGCTCCGCGGTTTAGAATGACGATCGTTTGCGCTCGAACGCGCGCCATGCACTTCAGGAGTTCTCGATGTCTCACTACCACGCCGTGGTTTGGATCGATCATCAAAAGGCCTCGGCCTGGCAATTGACCGAAACCGAGCAGCAGCACGCCGTGGTGCACGCGCACCACCACCAAGCCTACGCGGATGGAGGCAAGCACACCGGGGCTCACCGCGAGGTCGCCGACCATCAATTCTTCGACGAGGTCGCCAAATCGCTCGCCGGCGCGCGGGAAATCCTCGTTCTAGGGCCCGCGCAGACCAAACACGAATTCGTCGCCTATCTCGGCGAAAAGCACGCGCCGCTCGCAAAACTCGTCGTCGCCGTCGAGACCGCGGACCACCCGAGCGACAAGCAAATCATCGCTTACGCGCGCAAACACTTCCCGGCGCTCGACCGTATGCGCACATAAAGCGCACTCCGACCGGGCCGTGCGCCGTTGCGGCTCCGCGCTGCGGCTGGGCCGATGCCTACTGAATCGCGCCCAAAAAGTCCCGTTTACCGACCTCGACGCCATTATTGCGGAGCAATGCGTACGCGACGCTGATGTGAAAGTAGAAATTCGGCAGTACGAAATGCGTCAAATAATCGAGGCCGGTGAAGGTCAAGGTGTTGGTGGGGAACTGCAGCACGATCTGGCGGCTTTCGGCGCCGGCCATCGCTTCCGGAGTCGCGCTCTTGACGAAGTCGAGCGTCTTCTGAATGCGTGCGCTCAAGTCCGCGAAGCTCGCCTCATTGTCTTCATGCTTCGGGTTCTCGAGTTTCGCGAGGCGGGCCGCGGCGCCCTTGGCCGTATCGCAGGCGATCTGTACCTGTTTCACGAGCGGATGCATGTCCGGAAACAAGCGCGCATGCAGCAGAGTCGCGGAGTCGAACTTTCTGGCGGCGGCGTAATGGGCCCCCTTATCGAGAATATTCGACAAATTCGTCAACCCTCTAACGAGACTGGGAATCGATACATCGTAAATCGAGACCGTCATTGAGATTCTCCTTTCCGATCATTGCGCCGCGGCCGGCACCCTTTTTTTAACGTTTGGACCCAAGCGGGCCCCTCTTTCAGACTTTGGGCCGCGGCGCATCCGAAATAGAACCGCGCACGGCCGGACAATGTTACCGTGTCCGCACTTACTTCGGAGTTCAGTGCGATGCAAGACAAGCAGAATTATTCAAATGCCCGAACCGGCATCATGCCGTCGGACGACCCGACGATGGACTTTCGTGCGCGCCTCGCGCATCAGCAGGCGGAAAACGCCGAGCGCCGCAAGCTCGATCTCGCCGAGCAATCCTCGCGGCTCAAGTCCGCGGAGGAGCGCATCCGAATTTGGGAGCGGCTGCATGAAGTGACTCTGCCGCGCGATCCGCAGCATCGGCTCATCGAGATCATCGCCACCCATACCGGACTCACGGCCGCCGAGGTGCACGACGAACAGCGTCGGCGCGCCGACCTCAAGCTGGCGAGCGCGGCGGCGGCAGCGGGTGCCTAAGACCTGAGTGCGGCCCCGCTTTACTGCCGGAAGAAGTACGGCAGTGCGGTCAGTGCCACGCCGATCGCGACCAATAGATAGGCATTCGACACGAAATACGGATAGATCATGAGGCCAACGCCGCAAACCAGCGGTGCCGGCGAGCGCTGCTTCTTGCCGTAGATGACGAATGCCAGGCCGATCGACCCGAATAGCAGCCCCCACAACAGCTGCGCTTCGCCCATCAGATTTTCCGGGTCAGACCCACATCGACAATCCCGGCCTCGCGCAGGTAGGCGATGACCGCGTCGGCGCCGGCTTCCGGCGTCAGCCGGGTCGTGTCCAGGCGCAATTCCGGATTCTCGGGCGCCTCGTAGGGCGAATCGATGCCCGTAAAATTCTTGAGCTCTCCGCGACGCGCCTTCTTGTATAGCCCCTTGAGGTCGCGCGACTCGGCGGTGGCGAGCGGCGTATCGACGAATACTTCGACGAACTCGCCCGGCTCGACGAGGCTGCGCGCCATGGACCGTTCGGCGCGAAACGGTGAGATGAACGACACCAACACGATGAGCCCCGCATCGACCATCAAGCGCGCCACTTCCCCGACGCGACGAATGTTCTCGACCCGATCGGCGTCGGTGAAGCCGAGATCCCGATTCAGTCCGTGGCGCACGTTGTCGCCGTCCAGCAGGTAGGTTTGGCGCCCATCGGCATGCAATTTCTTTTCGACGAGGTTCGCGATCGTCGACTTGCCCGCGCCGGATAGTCCGGTGAGCCACACGACGCAGGGCTTCTGATGACTCAAGCGCGCGCGAGCGCGCTTATTGACGTCGAGCGTCTGCCAATGCACGTTTTCCGAGCGGCGCAGTGCAAACCGCAACAGGCCCGCACCTACCGTGTTGTTCGTAAGCCGATCGATCAGAATGAAGCCGCCGAGCGCCCGATTTTCCTTATAGGGTTCGAACGCGATCGCACTGCCGAGTTCGAGATGGCAGACGCCGATGTCGTTCAGATCGAGCCTATTGGCCGGTATTTGCTCGAGCGTGTTGACATCGATGCGGTATTTGATCGGCGCCACGGTCGCCACCAGCGTTTTACCGCCGAGCTTGCACAGATAGGCGCGTCCCTGGACCAGCGCTTCGTCGTGCATCCAGATGATCGTCGCCTCGAATTGGCTTGCGATCGCGGGCGCGGAGTCCGCCGCAGCGAGCACATCGCCGCGGCTGACGTCGATCTCATCGACGAGCGTCAGCGTCACCGACTCGCCGGCCACTGCGTAGGGCGCATCGGCGCCCGCGGAGATGATCTTGGCAACCTGGCTGCATCGCCCCGACGGCAGCACGCGAAGCCGATCGCCGCTGCGCACGACGCCGCTCGCGATCAGACCGGCAAAACCGCGAAACTCCGCATTGGGCCGGTTGACCCATTGAACGGGCAGGCGAAACGGCTTCGCCGTGGCGACGTCCGCTTCGGGTGCGTTCTCCAACTGCTGCAATAAGCTCGGTCCCCGATACCAGGGCATCGCCGCGCTCGAGGTGACGACGTTGTCGCCCTCGACCGCCGATACCGGTATCGCGGTGATGTCGCTGAGCTGGATCTGCGCCGCAAAGCCGCGAAAGTCGTGCTCGATCTCGCGGAAGATCTGCTCGGAGTAGCCGACGAGATCCATCTTGTTGATCGCCAACACGATCTTGCTGATGCCGAGCAACGAGACCAGAAAGCTGTGGCGGCGCGTTTGCGTCAGCACTCCCTTGCGGGCGTCGATCAGGATGACCGCAAGCTCCGCGGTCGACGCGCCGGTGACCATGTTGCGCGTGTACTGCTCGTGACCCGGCGTATCGGCGACGATGAACTTGCGCTTGTCGGTCGAGAAAAACCGATAGGCGACATCGATCGTGATGCCCTGTTCACGCTCCGCTGCCAGGCCGTCGACGAGCAGCGCGAAGTCGATCTGCCCGCCGCGCGTGCCGACGCGCTTCGAATCCGACTCCAGAGCGGCGAGCTGGTCCGCGAAAATCATCTTGGTCTCGTACAACAGGCGTCCGATCAGCGAGGACTTGCCGTCGTCGACCGACCCGCAGGTGATGAAACGCAGCAAGCTCTTGTGCTGATGCAGCCGCAAATACGCTTCGATGTCCGAAGCGATGAGCTCGGATCCGCTGGCAACGGGTGCGGCGCCGGCGGCCATCAGAAATAGCCCTCTTGCTTCTTGCGCTCCATCGACGCCGCCCCGTCGTCGACGAGCCGTCCCTCGCGTTCGGAGCCCGTAGCGAGCAGCATCTCTCGTATGACCTCCGTCAGGCTCGACGCCGTGCTCAGCGTCGCGCCCGTCAGCGGATAGCAGCCGAGCGTGCGGAAGCGCACGCTCAAGGTTTCGACGCGGTCGGTCTCGCTCAGGGGCAAGCGATCGTCGTCGACCATGATGAGCCGGCCGCCGTGCCGCACGACGGGGCGCGGCTTCGCGAGATACAGCGGAACGACGGGTATATCCTCGAGGTGTATGTATTGCCAGACGTCGAGTTCGGTCCAATTCGACAGCGGAAAGACTCTGATGCTCTCGCCGCGATTTTTACGCGCGTTGTAGATCTGCCAGAGCTCGGGGCGCTGATTTTTCGGATCCCAGCGGTGCTGCGCCGAGCGAAACGAAAAAATGCGCTCCTTGGCGCGGCTCTTCTCCTCGTCGCGCCGGGCGCCGCCGAAGGCGGCATCGAATCCGTATTTGTCGAGCGCCTCGCGCAGCGCCTGAGTCAGCATCAGATCGGCATAGGCCGTCCCGGGCGTCCAGGGCTTTACGCCGGTGCCTGCGCCCTCCTCGTTCGTGTAGACGAGCAAATCCAAACCGAGCCGCCGGACCGTCGCATCCCGGAATTCGAGCATGTCACGAAAATCCCAGCCGCTCGCGATTTGCAGCAGCGGGAACGGCGGCTTTGCGGGCGCGAACGCCTTCAGCGCGAGATGCAGCATCACCGAGCTGTCCTTGCCGATCGAATACAGCATGACCGGCTTCTCGCATTCGGCGACGACCTCGCGAAAAATATGAATGCTCTCGGCTTCGAGGCGCTGCAAATGCGTCAGGGCGGTCATCAGCGGCGGCGCGTCATTCCAGGTAGTGCGCGAGGGTCTTTTGGCGCACCTCTTGGCGCGAGACGCCGGGCGCGAGTTCGATGAGCCGAAACGGATCATGGCGCGAGCTGCGCGAGAATACCGCGAGGTCGGTGATCAGCAAGTCGACGACATTTGCGCCGGTCAGCGGCAATTCGCATTGCCGCTTGAACTTGGGCTCGCCGTCCTTGGACGTGTGCTCCATGACGATCACGACGCGCTTGACGCCGGCGACCAGGTCCATCGCCCCACCCATGCCCTTGACGACCTTGCCGGGCACCATCCAGTTCGCCAGATCGCCGGATTCGGAGACTTCCATCGCGCCGAGCACCGAAAGATCGATGTGTCCGCCGCGCACCATTGCAAAGCTGTCGGCCGATGAAAAATACGAGGTCATCGGCAATTCCGTGACCGTCTGTTTGCCCGCATTGATGAGGTCCGCATCCTCATCCCCGGCATAGGGAAACGGCCCCATACCGAGCATGCCGTTCTCCGACTGCAGCACGACCTTGACGCCCGGCGCGATGTAATTGGCGACGAGCGTCGGAATCCCGATCCCGAGATTTACGTAGAACCCGTCGGCGAGTTCCCGGGCCGCTCGCGCGGCCAAATCTTCACGCGACCACGGCACCGGTGCCTCCCTCGCGCGGCCGTACCGTGCGTTTCTCGATGAATTTCGAATAGTTCTTGCCGGCGACGATTCGTGTCACGTAGATGCCCGGCGTATGAATGTGATCGGGCTCGAGACGGCCGACCTCGACGAGTTCCTCGACCTCGGCGACCGTGATTCGGCCGGCGGTCGCCATATTCGGGTTGAAATTCCTCGCCGTCTTGCGATACACGAGATTGCCTTCGGTGTCGCCTTTCCAGGCTTTGACGAGCGAGATGTCCGCAACCAGCCCCATCTCGAGCACGTAGGTCTCGCCGTTCACGACACGCTGTTCCTTGCCCTCGGCCACCAAGGTCCCTGCGCCGGTGCGCGTGTAAAAGCCGAGGATGCCGGCGCCGCCCGCGCGAATTCGCTCGGCGAGCGTACCCTGGGGATTGAATTCGAGTTCGAGTTCGCCCGCGAGGTATTGCCGTTCGAATTCCTTGTTCTCGCCGACGTAGGAGGAAATCATCTTGCGGATCTGCCGCGTCTGCAACAGCAGCCCCAGACCGAAGGTATCGAGACCCGCGTTATTCGAGACGACCGTCAAGTCGCGCACACCGAGTTCGCGCACTGCCGCAATCAAGTTCTCCGGGATGCCGCAGGCACCGAAACCGCCCGACATGAGCATCATGCCATCGTGCAAAATGTCGCGCAGCGCACTGACCGCGTCGGGATACACCTTGGAACTCACGCGCTCGAACCTCCTAATGAACCTTCAAGCCCTGCCGATTTGGCACCGCAGTATACTCAAGCAGCCGCGAAAACTTCAGCCGGCGGTGGCCGCATCCAGGGTATTGGACAATAACATCGCGATCGTCATCGGGCCGATGCCTCCCGGGACCGGCGTGATCCAGCCGGCGCGCAGACGCGCGGCCTCATAACCGACGTCGCCGACCAGGTGTCCCGACTCGGTGCGGTTGATGCCGACATCGAACACGACGGCGCCCTCGCGTATCCATTCGCCGAGCACCATGCCGGGCTTGCCGACGGCCGCAACGACGAGCTCGGCGCGCTCGACTTCGGCGCGCAAATCACGGGTGCCGGTATGGCAAACCGTGACCGTCGAACCGGCCAGCAGCAGCTCCAAGGCCATGGGCCTGCCGACGATGTTCGAGGCGCCGACGACGGTCGCCCGCAGCCCCCGCAGCGCGATTCCGTATTCCTTCGCAAGCCGGATGACGCCGTAAGGTGTGCACGGGCGCAGCCGCGGCCGCTTCTGCGCGAGCAGCCCGGTATTCTGCGGATGGAAACCATCGACGTCTTTCGCGGGATCGACGGCATCCATGATCTCGTTGGCATCGAGTGCAGGCGGCAGCGGCAGCTGCACCAGGATGCCGTCGATGCGGGCGTCGGCATTCAATTCATGAATCAGCGCCAGCATCTCGCCGCGCGTAACCGTGTCGGGGCGATCGAACGCGAAGGAGTGAATGCCGGTCTCCTCGCAGGCCTTGCGCTTATTGCGCACGTACACGGTCGAGGCCGGGTTGGCGCCGACCTGGACGACCGCAAGACCCGGCGGCCGGCCCTTGGCCACGATGAACGCGCTCGCGCGCACTGCGACTTCGGCGCGCACTTTGGCCGCAACGGCCTTGCCGTCGAGTATTTTCGCCGCGTCTGCCATGCGCCTAGTACCGATACTGGTCGGTTTTGTACGGACCCTGTTTGGTCACACCGATATAACGCGCCTGAACGTCGGTCAATTCCGTGAGTTCGGCGCTGAGCTTCGAGAGCTGCAGACGCGCGACTTTCTCGTCGAGATGCTTCGGCAACACGTAGACACCGATGGGGTAATTCTTGGTATTGGCGAACAGTTCGATCTGCGCGAGCACCTGATTCGCGAACGACGAGCTCATGACGTAGGAAGGATGGCCGGTACCGCAACCCAAATTCACGAGACGCCCCTCGGCGAGCAGGATGATGCGCTTGCCGTCCGGGAAAATGATGTGGTCGACTTGCGGCTTGATGTTTTCCCATTTGTGTTGTTTGAGCGCCGCGACTTGGATTTCGTTGTCGAAATGCCCAATGTTGCAGACGATTGCCTGGTCCTTCATGCGCAGCATGTGATCGTGCGTAATCACGTGCAAATTGCCGGTTGCGGTCACGAAAATGTCCGCCTTGTCGGCCGCGTAATCCATGGTGACGACACGATAGCCCTCCATCGCGGCCTGCAGCGCGCAAATCGGGTCGATTTCCGTGACCCAGACCTGCGCCGACAACGCACGCAAGGCCTGAGAGGAACCCTTTCCAACGTCGCCATAACCCGCGACGACCGCGATCTTGCCCGCGATCATGACGTCGGTCGCGCGCTTGATCGCATCGACGAGCGACTCGCGGCAGCCGTAGAGATTGTCGAATTTGGACTTCGTGACCGAGTCATTGACGTTGATCGCCGGAAACGCCAACTGTCCCTCCTTGGCCATCTGGTAGAGGCGCTTGACGCCCGTCGTCGTCTCCTCGGTCACCCCCTTGATTTTCGCGAGACGCGTGGAGTACCACTTCGGATCGGCTTTGAGCTTCGCCTTGATCGCGGCGAACAAGCACTGCTCCTCTTCGCTCGCCGGGTGCGCCAACAGCGCCAGATCCGTCTCCGCCTTGCTCCCGAGATGCAGCAGCAAAGTCGCGTCGCCGCCGTCATCGAGGATCATGTTCGAGTGGCTGCCGTCCGGCCATTCGAAGATCCGGTGCGTGTAATCCCAATACTCGGTGAGGGTCTCGCCCTTGACGGCGAATACGGCGGTCCCTCCCGCGGCGATCGCGGCCGCCGCATGGTCCTGCGTCGAGTAGATGTTGCACGAGGCCCAGCGTACCTGAGCGCCCAGCGCCTTGAGCGTCTCGATGAGCACGGCAGTCTGAATCGTCATGTGCAAGGAGCCCGTGATACGCGCGCCGCGCAGCGGCTGCTCCGCGGCGAATTCGTTGCGGATTGCCATGAGCCCGGGCATCTCGGTTTCCGCAATGGCGATTTCCTTGCGGCCCCAATCGGCGAGCGCCAGGTCCTTGACCAGGAAATCGGCTGCGTGTTTGACTGCTGCGTTCATTTACGGATACTCCAAGAATCTTAGGTGAGGTGCGCGGCCTTCAGGCGGCGCGCGTTGATTTCATTTCGGCTGCGAGCCGCTCCGCTTTATCGGTGCGCTCCCAGGTGAAGTCCGCTTCCTTGCGGCCGAAGTGGCCGTAGCTGGCGGTTTGCTGGTATATCGGCCGCGCCAGATCGAGCATTTCGCGCAAGCCGAACGGCGTCAGGTCGAAATGCGCGCGCACGATCTGTGTGAGGCGCTTGTCCGACAGTTTGCCGGTCCCAAAGGTCTCGACCATGATCGAGGTGGGCTCGGCGACGCCGATTGCGTAAGAGACCTGGACTTCGCAGCGGTCGGCGAGGCCGGCTGCGACGATATTCTTGGCGACGTAGCGCGCGGCATAAGCTGCCGAGCGATCAACCTTCGAGGGATCCTTGCCCGAGAATGCGCCGCCGCCATGGCGTGCGAAACCGCCGTAGGTGTCGACGATGATCTTGCGGCCGGTCAGACCGCAATCCCCGACGGGACCACCGATCACGAAACGCCCCGTGGGGTTGATGTGGTATTTCGTATGCTTGTCGACCCATTTGGCGGGCAGCACCGGCTTCAAGATCTCCTCCATGACCGCTTCGCGCAGCTGCTTGGTGCTGATATCGTCGCTATGCTGCGTGGAGAGCACGACGGCTTCGAGGCCGACCGGCACGTCGTTCTCGTAGCGCAACGTCACTTGGCTCTTCGCATCCGGACGCAGCCAGGAGAGTTTACCGCTCTTGCGCACCTGCGCCTGCTTCTTGACGAGCCGATGCGCCAGCGTGATCGGCGCGGGCATCAATACATCGGTCTCGTTGCTCGCGTAACCGAACATGAGGCCTTGATCGCCCGCGCCCTGCTTGCGCTCGTCTTTGCGATCGACGCCCTGCGCGATGTCGGGCGATTGTTTGCCGATGATGTTGAGCACGCCGCAGCTCGCGCCGTCGAATCCCATGTCCGAGGTGTCGTAGCCGATATCGAGCACCGTTTTGCGCACGATGGCCTCGACGTCGACCCACGCACTCGTCGTGACTTCGCCGGCAACGATGACGACGCCGGTCTTGACCAGCGTTTCGCAAGCCACGCGGCCGCGCGGGTCGGCCCTCAGTATCGCATCGAGAATCGCATCGGAGATCTGGTCGGCGACCTTGTCCGGATGCCCTTCGGATACGGATTCGGAGGTGAAGGAAAAGCTCTTGCTCATGTCTTATCGTCCTGGTGCCGGTTGATGGAAATTCTCCTGATATCGTTGTTCGAACTCAGGTCTCGTGAATCGATGGTTCTGCGGACCGCGCGATTCGATTTTGATCGCGCCCATCAGCGAGGCGACCCTGCCGGTGGTGTTCCAATCCAGGCCGCGCAGCAACCCGTGAATTAAACCAGCCCGATAGGCATCGCCGCAACCGGTCGGATCGACGACCGCGCGCGGGCTCGCCGCCGGAATCGTGTAGGTCCGGCCCTTGGCGTAGATCACCGATCCTTCCGCCGCCCGGGTCACGACCAGCGCATCGACGCGGTCCATGACTTCGGCGATCGTGAAGCCCGTTTTTTCCTGCAACAGGCTCCACTCGTAATCGTTGACGGCCAGCCAGCTCGCCTGGCCCATGAAAATCTTGAGTTCGTCCGCGCCGAACATCGGCAGACCCTGACCCGGGTCGAAAATGAAAGGAATTTTTGCGGCCGCGAATTGTTCGGCATGTTCGATCATCGCCTGGCGCCCGTCGGGCGCAACGATGCCGACGGCGATCTCCGCGGCGACCGACGACACCTTATTGCGGTGGGCGTATTGCATCGCGCCGGGGTGAAAGGCCGTGATTTGATTATCGTCGAGGTCGGTCGTGATGTAGGCCTGCGCGGTGAACGCGTCGGGCAACTCGGCGATATAGTCGTTGGGAATGCGGTTGGCGATCAAGTGTTCGCGATAGGGCCCGAAGTCATGTCCGGCGGCGGCCATCGGCACGCCGAGATCGCCCAATAGCGATAGCCCATAGGCGATATTCGCGGCGCAACCGCCGAATTCCCGCCGCATTTCGGGCACCAGGAAAGACACATTCAGGATATGCAGCTTGTCGGGCAGAATGTGCGCCTTGAACCGATCCGGAAACACTAAAATGGTGTCGTAAGCGACCGATCCGCAGATCAGCGCACATCGACGCTTGTTGGTATCCGGCACCGTCACCACACCTTCGACCGTAAACGCGGCATTCTACAGCCAAAGCCCGCGCCGGGCTGCCCAGATTCTAGAGATGACCGCTGAATGAGCCGCCTTAGGCATGCGCTTGCGTTATAAACATATGCCCGGATGCAATAATCCCCGCGGAGGGACGGTCTTATCGAGCGTGAGACAGTTTTGACCTTTCGATTCCCAACCCTTAGGAGATTGATATGACGAAGACAGCACCCATGACGATTGCCGCCATCAGCGCCCTGTTCGCGCTCGGCTCGGCCGCTTTCGCGGCGCCTGCGACCATGAAGCCGGATCAGGAGAAGTGCTATGGCGTCGCCAAGGCCGGCAAAAACGATTGTGCGGCCGGCGCACATGCCTGCCAGGGTCAATCGAAGATGTCCGGCGACGGCCATGATTTCGTCGCGGTTCCGAAGGGCACTTGCGACCGGCTGAACGGCGGCAGCTTGACCCCGAAGACTATGTAAAGTCGGGTTGTATCGATGAACTCAAATGTTGCATCGATTGCGCCTCATGGCCCGATGCCGGCAGCTGCCGGCATCGGCCTGCGCAAGCAGCATCACCTCGACGTCTTGGCCGAAACACCGCGCGTGGCGTGGTTCGAAGCGCACAGCGAGAACTATTTTTCCGACGGCGGCCCGCACATCGATTGTCTCGAGCGCATCCGCGAGCAATACCCGCTATCGCTGCACGGCGTGGGCTTGTCGCTGGGCTCGACCGACGCGCTGAACCGCGATCATCTCGAGCGTTTGCGCCGCACGGTGCAGCGGTTTCGACCGGCGCTCATCTCCGAGCATTTGTCATGGAGTTCCGTCGGCGGCCTGTTTGCCAATGATCTGCTGCCGCTGCCCTATACGGAAGAAGCCCTGCGGCACGTCAGCGCACGCATTTCGATCGTTCAAGACGTCTTGGGAAGGCAGATTCTGATCGAGAATGTCTCGAGCTATTTGGAATTTCAGTGCTCGCGGATCGCCGAATGGGACTTCCTCGCAGCGGTCGCCGCGGAATCCGGCTGCGGCATCCTGCTGGACGTCAACAACGTCTACGTGGCGGCGCACAATCATGGCTACGATTGCGTGCAGTACTTGAATGCGATCCCGCGCTCGGCAGTGCAGGAACTGCATCTCGCAGGGCATACGTCGGTGCGCCTCGACGGTCGGGAGCTGCTGATCGACACGCATAGCGCGCCGGTCGCGGACGCGGTCTGGGCCTTGTACCGAACCGCCTTGCTGCGCTTTGGCCCGGTGCCCACGTTGATCGAGTGGGATGCGCAAATTCCCGCGCTCAGCGAGCTCGTCGCGGAAGCCGATATGGCGAATGCGGTGCAGCGGAGTCTTTATGCCGACGCTGCCTGAGCTGCAGACGGATTTCATGCGCGCGCTGCTCCACGGATCGGATCCGCGCGCAGAGCGGGAAATCCTCCCCGGCGCCTTGGCGCCGGCACAGCGGCTCGCGATCTACGCAAACAACGCCGAGACGAACTTCATCGAGAGCCTGCGGCTCAGTTTTCCGGCAGTGCTGCGCCTGGTCGGCGATGCCTACTTCACCCACTGCGCGCGCGAGTATCGCGCGCGGCATCCGTCTCGCTCCGGAGATCTGCAGCACACCGGAGCCGCGTTTCCAGGGCTTTGGGCCGAGCGGCATGGCCTCGATCAATATCGTTATCTCGGGGACGTCGCGCGCTTTGAATGGCTCTATCAAGAGACCTTGACGGCGGCGGATCATGCGGATTTCGATCTTCCGCGACTCGCCGCGATCGCGCCTGATCGTTACGATACCCTGCGATTTCACCTGCATCCCTCGGCACGCTTGTTCGCCTCGCAATATCCGGTGCTGGCGATTTGGCAAGCCAACGTCGGCAGCGCCGCCGATCCCGAAATCATCGACTTAGACCAAGGCGGCGATCGCCTGCTGCTCGTTCGCACGCCTGGCGGCGTGCAGATGCAGCCGCAGAGCGTCGGTGAATACGCGTTCCTCGAACAACTCTCGAGCGCCGCGCCTTTCGCGGCGGCGATCGAGGCGGCCGCGGCGTGCGACGCCGCGTTCGATGCGACCGCGAGCTTGCAAAAACTGGTCATCAATCGCGTGATCGTCGATTTCGTCGACGAGTGCGCGATCGAACCCCAAGGTGGCTCGGATGTCCGTACTCGATAAGATTCTCGCGCCTGACCGCATTGCAGCACGCGCGCTTGATCGGCTGCAGCCGGTCGTCGCGCTCGTCGCGCGTTGGTACGTCAGCTGGCAATTTTGGAAGTCGGGCTGGATCAAGTTGAATTCCTGGGACAGCACGATCTATCTGTTCGAGAACGAATACCACACGCCGGTGCTTTCGCCGCAGGTGGCGGCGGTTGCCGGAACTTGCGGTGAGCTATTCTTTCCGACCTTGCTGGTGCTCGGGTTCGCGAGCCGCCTGGGAGCGATCGGCCTGTTCGCAGTCAATGCGATGGCGGTGATTTCCTACCGCAACGTATTGCTCGCCGAGGGCTTCGAAGCCGCGCTCGCCCAGCACGTACTATGGGGCTCGATCCTGGTCTATTTGATGACCTATGGCCCCGGCAAACTGTCGTTGGATTACCTCTTCAACCGGCCAGTCAAATAGCACCGGGGGGGGGGTTGGTCCTTTAGGATCAATGCTTCTGGCCGGCCAGCCACTGCTGCACGGCGTCCATGGTGTTATCGACGTGCTTTTCCGGATTCATCGCCGTGTATTCGTAGATGATCTTGCCGTTGGGCGCAATGACGTACGAGGTCCGATTCGCATACTCGGGCTTCACTGCGAGCACGGCGTCATAGGACTTCATGATCTTTTGGTCGGCATCGGACGCCACGGCGAATTTATTGCGGCATTCGCTGACCGAAAACTTGTTGAGCTTGTCGATCGGATCGTGCGATACGCCGATGACGGTCGCACCGAGCGCCTTGAACTTGTCGGTCGCCTCGGCGAATAGATGCGCTTCGACCGTGCAGCCCGGCGTGAATGCCGCCGGATAAAAATAAAGAACCACGGGCCCCGTCTTCAAGGCGTCCGCCAAAGAGAATGTGAACGGCTTGCCGGCGAGCGTCGCCTGCGTCGTAAAGTCCGGAGCCTGGTCGCCGAGCTTGAGTGCCGCATACAACGGCGCGGAAAATACCAGGCAGCTCACTGCGAGAGTCATTAAGCGCTTCATGGCGATCCTTCCCTTATCGTCGATCTTGCGGGCGGTAAAGTCTGCGCCAATCCGATTGGCCGATCAAGCCAGTTCCGCCCGCAGCGCGGCACATACGCGCGTCACATCCGCATCGCTCATCGCCGGAAACAGCGGCAGCGTGACCGTTTCGCGACCGACGCGCGATGCGACCGGATAATCGCGATCGGCCTGGTAGCCGCGCTCGCGGTAATACGACAAGCCCGGGATACAGGGGTAATGCACGCCGATCCCGATTCCGCGCTTCGCCATCGCTCTCTGAAACTCGGGACGCGTGATTTTGCGCGCCGCGAAGTCGATGAGCAGCTGGAACATGTGCCAACTATGTCCGGCATCGCCGCGCTCCGGCAGCACGACGCCGGGGTAATCCGCCAATTGGTCGAAATAACGCGCGGCGAGTTCTCGGCGTCGCGCATTGAACCCGTCCAAGCGTCGCAGCTGATCGATGCCGACCTGCGCGGCGACGTCGGATAAATTGCTCTTTGCGCCCGGAAACAGCACATCGATTTCGCCATCGGCGTTTTTCTTGATGCCGTGGAACCGATGCTGCTCGATGAGCTCGATGGCGTTCTTATCGGCCGTGGCTATCGCGCCGCCCTCGATCGTGGTCATGTTCTTGTTCGGATGAAAACTAAACACGACCAAATCCCCGATGCTGCCGATCGGCTTATCCGCGTAGCGCGATCCGATCGCGTGCGCCGCATCTTCGACGACGCGCAGTCGGTGCTTTTCGGCAAACGCGTAGAGCGCCGTCATGTCGACTGGCAAACCGGAAAAATGCACCGGCATGATGGCGCGCGTTTTTCCGGTCAAGGCGGCCGGCACCAATGCCATATCGATATTGCGCGAATGCAGCTCGATGTCCACGAATTTTGGAATTGCACCGAGCCGGGCGATCACGTTGGCGCTTGCGGCGAAGCTCATGGCCGGTACGATCACTTCATCGCCGCTGCGCACGCCGGCTATGCTGAGCGCGATTTCGAGCCCCTCGGTCGCCGAGGTGAGCACCCGCACTTGCCTGCCCGCCCCGATGTAAGCGGCCAGTGCCGCCTCGAAGGCAAGCACCTTGGGACCGCTCGCGAGCTGTCCCGAGCGCAACACCGCCGCGACGGCGGCAATGCTGTCCTCATCGATGTTTGGACGCGTAAAGGGGAGAAACTCGGTCATGTTGAACTCCTGGAAACGAGGACGACGCCGATACAAATCAGCGCGATCCCCAGCATTTTAGCGGGCGACATAGTCTCGCCCAACCACACGACTGATGCCCAGGCCACGAGTATGTAGCCGATCGAGAGCATCGGGTAGGCAACGCTCACGGGCGCCTTCGCCAAGGCCGCGAGCCAGACGCAGATACTCGCCGCGTAACAAACCATGCCGGCCCAAAACGGCGGACTCCTGACGAGCACGAGAATGCTGGCGGCGAGCGTGCCTAAATCAAATTGAGAAAACTGCGCGAGCGGCTTGGTCGCGAACTTCAGGAGGATCTGCGCGGCCGCGTTCATGCTCACGCCGCTCAAGATCAAGACCCAGGTGATCCAGCTAATGCCCGCCCCGGCGCTCATTGCCGCGCCACCAGCACGCGATGCGCATCGCGGCTCACTATTCGCATCTTAATGCCTCGGGCAGTCAATTCGTCGAACATCTCAGTATCCATTACCGCAAACGCCTTGCCTGCCTGCGACCAGCGAACGAGGAACTGGGCGACGGATGCGAAGCCCGCACCGCCGCCCAGTATGGCCGCGGATGCGTGGCGCAGACCGTAGTCGAGTTCGCCACGATACGCGACCAGCGTGACGGTTCTTCGCAAATAGAACGGCAGAGTCTGATCATAGGTGCCCACACTGTAGATCGGCCAGTCGCGTGGCTCGCCTTCGAGCGCTTGCGCGAGACTCTGGCCCGAGTAGATCGGTGCGACCGCGGCGGCCGCGCGCACCAGCAGCAGCACCGCGAGGCACCAGCCTACACCCAAGAACACGGCGCCGCCCGTGGTATCGGGGTCGCGCTTGGCCAAGACGAACAGCGCGGAGACCGCGAGCACCGCGGCTACGCGCAGCAGCGGTTGCGCCATCGCGAGGAAATACGGGCTGCGATCCGAGGGCGCGATCCGATGCGGCAAGTAAAAACTCGCGGCCCCGAGCGCGATGCCGACCACCAGCACGAGCACCGCCGCAAACTGCACGTCCCTTCGCAGCACGGCGCTCGGCAAGGCTCCGATCAGCAGCGCGACGGCCGGCATCGCCGGCAACACATAGGGAATCAGCTTCGAGTCGGACAGCGAGAAGAATCCCAAGATGAACACGACCCAAATCCATAGAAACAGTTGCGCGTCGAATTGGCCGGGCGGCGCGCGCAGGCGCCAACCGGTCGCAAGCACACGCAAGCTCGAGATGGTCCAAGGCAAAGTCCCGAGCAAAAAAACGGGTCCGAAAAACCACCAAGCCTCCTCGCGATCCGCGGCATTCGTCAGATAACGCGCCAAATGCTCGTGCACGAAGAAAAAATCGAGAAAGTCGGGCAGGCGGCGCGCGGCGAGCCAATGCCAAGGCACGCTGATCGCGAGGAACAGCGGCAGCCCGGCTGCGAGATGCAAGCGGCGCCAGGCCGACCAGTCGCGGCTCATCGCGCTGTAGAGGATCAGCACGGCGGCCGGGATCGCCGCCGCGACGAGACCCTTCGTGAGCACACCGGCCGCGGTCGCGACCCAGGCGATCAGCATATAGATCCGCGATGACGCCAGAGCCGCGGGTTCGCGGTCCAATTGAGCCAACAAGAACCCGCCGAGCGCCACCGTCATGTAGAATGTCAGACTCATATCGAGCGAGAGCAGTTGCCCTAGCACCGGAAAGAGCGTCAGGCTCGCAAGCACGGCCGCTGCACGCCACGCCGCCGCCGTACCCCAGAGCCGTCGCGCGACCCACCATACCGCGCCCAAGGCGCCCAGCGCGGTGAGCGCGGTATAGAGGCGCGCGGCAAACGCGCTGGCGCCGAATACCCGCAGGCTGAGCGCCGTCGCCCAATATTGCAGCGGCGGCTTTTCGATGTAGGCGAGTCCGTCCAAATGTGGAATGACCCAATCGCCGCTCTCGAGCATCTCGCGCGGAATTTCCGCGTAGCGGCCTTCGTCCGGATTGAACAGCGGCCGGCCCGGCAAGATCGCGAGCCAGACGACGGCCACGAATGCGGCCAGCGCCGCGTAAATCGATCGGTCGCGCAGCAGCAGCAGCGGGAAGCGCGTGTTCACGCGGCGGCTGCCGGACTTGCGGCCGCGACGGCCAGCAAGCCCGAACGCCCGGGAATCTGCTCCATCACGACGGCGCGGCTCGGCCAGCTGCGCCGCCCTGCGAGCGCGTGTATCGTCGCCATGCGCGTCACCGCCGCACCCGCCTCGCGCCACAGAACCAGCAATCGCTCAAACGCATCCAAGAGCCTCAGGCCCTCGAGTTCGGCATGCAAGGTGAAGACGTGGAAGCCCGACGGCGGCACGCGCTTGGAGCGCTCGAATACGGCATCGCCGACCGTGGACTCGTCGATGCCGTCCACGCCCAAGAGCTCATCGAAAGTCGGCAAGGTCGTTGGATATTGCGGACATGCGCGAGCGTTCGCGCCTGTCGGCGTCGCACCCGTAGGGCCCGCGCCGAACAGCGGAAAAAACGGCGTCGCATCGTTCATATCGGCGCTCGCGACCCGGGTGTCGCTCGCGTAGAGGAGTCCGTGCTCGGCCTCGAGCCGCAGCGCATGATCGTTGATTTGCCAGCCGGCCGCCGCATGCGACTGCGGCGCAAATCCGAAAATCCGCTCGAATGCGGCAAATCCGCGCTCGAATTCCACGCGTGTCCAGTCGGCCGATGCGTCCGCAACGTTGTCCTGCCAACGCACGTGATCGTAGGTGTGCAGCCCAACCTCGAAGCCCGTATCGACAATGCCGCGCATCTGGGCACCCGCGGCGCGGCCGATATCCGGTCCGGGCAACAACACGCCGTACAGCAGCGTCTTTACGCCATAGTGTTTAATGACCGAGGTCCGTGCGACTTTTTGGAAAAAGCCCGGGCGGAAGACGCGGCGCAAAGCCCGGCCGGTGTGGTCGGGCCCCACCGAAAAATAGAACGTCGCATCGAGCCCATGCTTCTTCAGCAGCGCCGCGAGCCGCGGCACGCCGTCCTTGGTCCCGCGCAGCGTATCGACATCGACCTTGAGGCCGATGTGAGCTCGCTCAAGCATCGCGCGACAACAACGCCGAAGCCGACGGCAGGCTGTGCGCGTAGGAATCGAAAATCGCCGACAGCGCGGAGCGCATGTCGGTCTTCGGCTTCCAGCCGAGCTCGGCGGTCGTATTCTTGATGGACGGCAGGCGCGCGGGGATATCGGCGTAGCCCTTGCCGTAGTAGTCGAGCGCGGTTACGTCGATGAGCTTGGTGTTGCGCGCAGTCGGCGCGTACTCCGGCCTCGAGAGCGCGATCTCGAGCATCATCTCGGCGAGCGTACGAATCGAATAGAGGTTGCCCGGGTTGCCGATATTGTAGATTTTCCCGTCGGCGATGCCGCCGGGATTATCGATGACTCGCGTCAAGCAATCGACCGCATCATCGATGAACGTGAAGGCGCGCGTTTGATTGCCGCCGTCGACGAGTTTGATCGGCTCGCCGCGCACGATATGGCCGAGGAATTGCGTGAGCACGCGCGAACTGCCCTCTTTGGGGTCGTCCATGCTGTCGAGCCCCGAGCCGATCCAATTGAACGGCCGGAACAGCGTGAATTGCAGGCCCTGCTGGCCATACGCCCAGATGATGCGGTCGAGCAGCTGCTTGACGCAGGAATAGATCCAACGCTGCTTGTGTATCGGACCCAGCACCAACTCGGAGGTTTCGGGGTCGAATTCCTTGTCTTTGCAAGCGCCGTAGACTTCGGAAGTGGACGGGAATACGACGCGCTTCTTGTATTTGACGCAGTGGCGAATGATCGGCAAATTCGCCTCGAAATCCAATTCGAAGACGCGCAGCGGCGCGCGCACGTAGGTCGCGGGCGTGGCGATCGCCACCAGCGGCAGGATCACGTCGCATTTGCGCACGTGATACTCGACCCACTCGAGGTTGATCGTGATGTCGCCTTCCACGAAATGAAATCGCGGGTTGCCGAGCAGCGTTCCGACCCGCTCCGACTGCAGATCCATGCCGTAGATATGCCAATCGGTGTTCGCCAGGATGTACTTGCTCAAGTGATGGCCGATGAAGCCGTTGACGCCGAGAATTAGAATGTTTTTCAAGATGAATTCCTCGATACCTATTTAGCTCAAGACAAGGCAACCGGCTGGTTCGACAAGGCCGGCGGCACCGCGTTCGGTCCGATGACGTGCTGATCGAGCTCCATTTGTAAAATTCGCAAGCGCCGCCCGTCGACGCAATCCGCGTACCACGAGTCTCCGATCGAGTATAAACAGGGCGCGCGCGCCGCGTAGCGCGCCGGCACCGTATCCACGCGGGTTTCCAGGATCGCGAGCCTACACCCGTTGACATCGGTAAAGGCGCCGGGGAACGGCGGTGCGACGGCCCGCACGAGATCGTGCACGGCGCGCGCGCCTTTGCGCCAGTCGATGCGGCCGTCTTCCGGACGCCGCCGGCCGAAGTAAGAACCTTGGGCGAGATCGAGGGGTCGCGCGTCGGCGGTCCCGGCAATGAGCCGCGGCAAGGATCGCTTGAGCACGGCGGCAGCCGCTTCCGCCACCCGGACCGACACGTCGAGCGCAGTGTCGTTCTCGCCGATCGGCACCGAGATCTGATCGACGAGCGCGCCCGCGTCGGGTTTCTCGAGCATGTAATGCAAGCTCGCGCCGGTTTCAGATTCGCCGTTCAAAATCGCCCAGTGCACGGCCGCGCGACCGCGATATTTTGGCAGCAAAGAGCCGTGCATGTTCAAGGCTCCGCGCGGCGCGATCTGCAGCCACGCCGCACTCAGCATGTAGCGGTAATAAAACGAAAACAGGAAATCCGGAGCCGCCGCGCGCGCCTCTGCGATCCATTCCGGCGTATTTGGATCATCGGGCGTTACGACGCGCAATCGATGCCGCTCGGCCAGCGCTTTGACGCTGCCGAACCATTGACTCTCGCCGGGATCATCCATGTGCGTGAACACCAGCGGAATCTCAACGCCGCGGTCGAGCAGCACCTGCAAACAGCGCACCCCGACTTCGCTGTAGGCCATCACGATCGCGCGTGTCACTTTGCGCTCACCGTGTCGGCCACGGTCAGCGCAGCACCTCCGACGGGCGCAGCATCGGCGATGAGCGCGGTGTTTGCGATGGCGGCAGCCAGATCTTCCGTATCGGCCTCCAGCACCGCTTCGACGATGTAACGCGGCCGCTCGCGGACCTGGGCGTAGATGCGGCCCACGTATTCGCCCAATAAGCCGATGCCGAACAGCGCGACGCCGATCAAGAAGAACACGATGCCAAACAGCGTGAACAAGCCTTCCGCCTCAGGTCCATAGAGGATACGGCGCACGAACAGAACCAGCACGAGCAGCGCCGAGAGGGTCGCGACCGCCATGCCGACCATCGAAAACAGCTGCAGGGGCACGACCGAGAAGCCCGTTATCAGATCGAAATTCAGGCGAATCAAGCTGTACATGGAATACTTCGACTGGCCGGCGTAGCGCTCCTCGTGCGAGATCGGCACCTCGATGGGCCGCATCGCGTACAGGGACGCGAGCGCCGGAATGAACGTATTGACCTCGCACGTCTGATTGAGCGCGGTCACGACCGAGCGGGCGTAGCCGCGCATCATGCAGCCCTGGTCGGTGATGCGCACCGGCGTGATCCATTCACGCAGCTTGTTGATCGCCTTCGAGAACGAGCGGCGCCACAGCGTATCTTGGCGTTGCTGGCGGATCGTGCCGACGTAGTCGTAGCCTTCGGCGAGTTTTTCCACGAGTCTGCCGATCTCTTCGGGCGGATTCTGCAAATCGGCGTCGAGGGTCACGACATAGTCGCCGCGCGCGTAATTGAATCCCGCCATGATCGCCGAGTGCTGGCCGAAATTCGCGTGAAACAGCACGACGCGCGTCTCGCGCGGGCGGCGCGTGAATTGCTGCCGCAGCAGCGCGACCGACCGGTCGCGACTGCCGTCGTTGACGAACACGCACTCGTAGCTGATGTTGAGCGCATCGAGCGCCGGATAGAGCCGCGCAAACAAGGTCGGCAGCACCAACTCCTCGTTGTAGACCGGTATCACGACGCTCAAGGTGGGAGCCGGAGTTAGCTTGGAATTGGCCATCGCTGCGCCGCTCAATGATCCGCCGCGACCGCCCCTTGCGTTTTCAGCAAGGCGAGCAGCTCCGCGCATTTCGCGCGCATCAACACTTCCGAGGCGCGCGCTTCGACGTTGAGGCGCAGCAGCGGCTCGGTGTTCGAACTGCGCAGGTTGAAGCGCCAATCCGCAAATTCGAACGACACGCCGTCGGTACGATCCAACGCGAGCGCCGCGCCGCCGTAGCGCGCCTCGATCGCCGCGATTGCGGCCTTCGCATCGGGTACGCGATAATTGAGCTCGCCGCTGACCGGAAACAAGCGCATGCGCTCGCCGACCAGCGTCGAGAGCGGCGCCGTGGTTTCGCTGAGCAGCTCGGCGACGATCAGCCAGGGAATCATGCCGCTGTCGCAATAGCCGAAGCGTCGAAAATAATGGTGAGCGCTCATTTCGCCGCCATACACCCCATCGACCTCGCGCATGCGCTGCTTGATGAATGCGTGGCCCGATTTCGACAGCACCGGCACGCCGCCGCAGGCCTCGACGACCTCGATCGTGTTCCACGTCAGGCGCGGATCATGGACCACCTTGCCGCCCGCGACGCCGCGGAGCAGCACCGAGGCCAGCAGACCGACGATGTAATATCCTTCGATGAAGGCGCCGCGCTCGTCGAACAAAAAACAGCGGTCGAAATCACCATCCCAGGCGACGCCGAAATCCGCATTCGCTGCGCGGATCGCAGCGCTCGTCGAGGCGCGGTTCGCCTCGATCATCGGGTTCGGGATGCCGTTCGGAAACCGCCCGTCGGGCTCATGATGCAGTTTGACGAACTGGAACGGCAAGTGCGGCTCGAGCTGGTCGATGACGAGTCCCGCGCCGCCGTTGCCGGCATTGACGACGATTTTCAAGGGCCGCAGCTTGGGCGGCTCGACATAGGTCAGCAGATGCGCGACATACGCCGCCGAGATGTCGGCCCTGCGCCTGACGCCGAGACGCGCGGGCGCCGGAAATTCGCCGCGCTCCGCGAATCCGCGGATCTCCTGCAGGCCGTTGTCGCCGCTGATCGGTCTTGCACCCTCGCGCACGAACTTCATGCCGTTGTAGTCGGACGGATTGTGGCTCGCGGTGACCATGATGCCGCCGTCGTAGCCGCCGTCGAAGGTCGCGAAGTAAACGCCCTCGGTTCCGCAAACGCCGATGTCATCGACATCGACGCCGCTGTCGGTCAAGCCCCGGCACAAGGCATCCGTCAAGCTCAAACTCGAGAGCCGTATATCGCGCCCCACGACGACGCGGCGCGGGCTCAAGAATTGGGCATAGCCGCGGCCGACGCGATAGGCCACGTCCTCGTTGAGCTCATCGGGAATCCGACCGCGCAAATCGTAGGCCTTGAAACCCGCGATCGCCCTCACGTGTCGGTCCCTTGCCGGCCGTAGTTGTCTTCGAGGCGCACGATATCGTCCTCGCCGAGATAGGATCCCGACTGCACTTCGACGATGTGCAGCGTGACCTTGCCGGGATTCTCGATGCGATGCGTCGAGCCGACCGGGATATACGTCGATTGGTTTTCCGCGAGCAGGAAAACCTTGTCGTCGCAGGTGATTCTTGCCGTGCCCGAGACGACGATCCAATGTTCGGCGCGGTGATGATGCATTTGCAGCGACAGCATGCCGCCCGGCTTGACCGAGAGGTGCTTGACTTGAAAGCGCTCGCCGCCATCGATGCTGTCGTAACTGCCCCAGGGCCTGAATACCTCGCGATGCAGCGCCGACTCGGTGCGACCCGCTTTCTTGAGCTTCGCGACCAATTCCTTGACGTCCTGGACGCGACCCTTGGGCGCCACCAAGACCGCGTCCTTGGTCTCGACGATGATGTGATCATCCATGCCGACCGCCGCCACGAGACGACTCGTCGATTGCACGTAGCAATCGCGCGTGTCGTAGACCAGCACGTCGCCCTGCAGCACGTTGCCCTCCTCGTCCGACGGCAGCACTTCGAACAGCGAGGACCAAGAGCCGACATCGCTCCAGCCCGCATCGAGCGGCACCACGACGGCATCCTTGGTTTTTTCCATGACGGCGTAGTCGATCGATTCGCTGCGACATTGGTCGAATGCCGCCCGGTCGATACGCACGAAATCCAGATCCGTCGTCGCCGCCGCGTAGGCGGCCTCCACGGCCTCTAGAATATCCGGAGCGAAGGCCTTGAGTTCCTCCAGGTAGCGCGCCGCCGTGAACACGAACATCCCGCTGTTCCAGTAATAATCGCCGGAATCGACGAATTGGCGCGCAACATCGATTGGCGGCTTCTCGATGAATTCGGCGACCGGAAAGGCGGGGCCCGGACCATCATCGCAACGAATGTAGCCGTAGCCGGTTTCCGGCGTGTGCGCGACGATGCCGAAGGTCACGAGCTTGCCGCTTTGCGCCTCCGCCACGGCGAGTTCGGCCGCACGTTGAAACGCGCGCGCATCGCGAACCACGTGATCCGCCGGCGCCACCACGAGGGTTGCGCTCGCATCGATGTCGCGCGCCATGAGCGCCGCGAGCGCCACCGCCGGCGCGGTATTGCGACCGACGGGCTCCAGCAAGATCGCGGCCGGCGAGTCGCCGAGTGCCTGCAGCTGTTCGGCGACCGTGAACCGATGCGCCTCGTTGCAGACCACGATCGGCGCGGTGGCGCCGGTGATTCCCGCGAGCCGCAACGCCGTTTCCTGGAGCATCGTGCGCTTGCTCGTGAGTGCGAGCAGTTGCTTCGGATACATCTCGCGCGACAAGGGCCATAAGCGAGTGCCCGCGCCGCCCGACAGGATGACCGGAATCAATAGGGACACAGCGATCTCATTTGTTGCACTTGCCAATGACGGGGCCGATTACCAATGATGGGGTCGATTACGCCGGCCGAGTAGGCCGGCCGCGCCCGATCGCATAATAGCTGAAGCCCGCGCGCGCCATTTGCGACGGCTCGTAAAGATTGCGCCCATCGAAGATCACCGGCGTCTTCAGGGTCGCCCGGATCGAGTCAAAGTCCGGGCTGCGGAATTCCTGCCATTCCGTGACGATCGCGAGCCCATCGGCGCCGTTCAGCGCCTCGGGACTGGTTTTGCAGAGGATCAAGTCGGCCCGCTCGCCGTAGATGCGCCGCGCTTCCGGCATCGCCACGGGATCGTAGGCGCGCACCTTGGCGCCCGCCGACCAGAGCGCCTCGATGAGCACCCGGCTGGGCGCCTCGCGCATGTCGTCGGTGTTGGGCTTGAAAGCGAGCCCCCAGATCGCGATCGTCTTGCCGCGCAAATCGCCGAAATGGCGTTTGATTTTCTCGAACAGCACGCGTTTCTGGCGCCCATTGACGGCCTCGACGGCCGCCAAGATGTCCGCGTCGTAACCCACTTCCTTGGCGGACTGCGCCAAGGCCTGCACGTCCTTCGGAAAACACGAACCGCCGTAGCCCACGCCCGGGTAAATAAACGCATAGCCGATGCGCGGATCCGAGCCGATGCCGATGCGTACCTGTTCGATGTCCGCATCGAAATGCTCGGCGAGATTGGCGAGTTCGTTCATGAAGCTGATCTTGGTCGCCAGCATCGCGTTGGCGGCATATTTGGTCAGTTCCGCCGAACGGATATCCATGACGATCATGCGGTCGCGATTGCGCGTGAACGGGTCATAGAGCGAGCGCATGAGCTCGGCGGCGCGCGCGCTATCGGTACCGACGATGACGCGGTCGGGCTTCATGAAATCGGAAATGGCCGCGCCCTCCTTGAGGAATTCCGGATTCGCGACCGTGTCGAATTTGAGGTTGGCGGCGCGCTCGGCCAAGGACTCGGCGACCGCACTGCGGACCTTGTCGGCGGTGCCGACGGGCACTGTGGATTTGGTGATGACGACCTTGTATTCGTTCATGTGCTCGCCGATCGTGCGCGCGACCGCCAAAACGTGGCGCAGATCCGCCGAACCGTCTTCATCGGGCGGCGTACCGACCGCGATCAGCTGAAACAAACCATGGCCGACGCCGTCTTTCGCGTCCGTCGTGAACATCAAGCGCCCGGCATCGACATTGCGTTTGACCATCGCATCGAGACCCGGTTCGTGGATCGGAATCACGCCGCGTCGCAGCAAATCGATCTTGCGCGCGTCAATATCGATGCAGACGACATGATTACCGGCATCGGCAAGACAGGCCCCCGTGACGAGGCCGACGTAACCCGAGCCGAATATGCTGATCTTCATACGTAATATTTTGATTTCAATAAGAAAATTGGCGCGAATCCTAGCCGTTTCGGGCGCCTAAGTAAAGCACGCGGCTGCCTCACTTGTCCGTCTCGCTGCGGCTTTCCAATCGAAGCGCGAGCGCATGCTCACGGTCGCGGGCGGTATGAAGAACTGCAAGAACTTGCAGACTGCCACGAGTCATCAGCCGATAGGAAACGACATATGGGAGCGTGGAGACGACGAGCTCCATTGTGCCGGCCATTAATCCTGTCCTGCCGATCAGCGGAAATTGAACCAGACGCTCCACGCAAATACGAAGTTCGTCAATCGCCGCTTCGGCAGCCGACGGATTTTCCCTTGCAATGTCGGCGTAAATATCGTCCAGGTCGGCAACTGCTAGCTTGGTCCATTGCAGGATCATTCGGGCTGCTTCGGCACCTTTGCTTGGAACCGCGCAAAGACATCCGCATGCGCGATCAATTCGCCATTGTCGGCTTGCCGAACACCTTCATGCACCTTCGCAATCAATACTTGCTGATAAGCGAGATACTGATTGATCGCCTCATTCAACACATAGTTCCGGGGACGATCCATGCGCATCGCAATCTCATCGATGCGAGCGGCATTCTCCTTGGAGGTGCGCAGCGTGAGTGACTCAGTTTGCTTCATATTGATTCTTAAAGATTCATAATGAATCAACATGAATCATAACATGAAGTCAGCCTCGCTTCGAGCCGATTTTCGTGCCGGTTCGCCGAGAAATGCGGCCGATTGTGTAGAGCGACAGCCGGTCGGGCACGATCGACCATCAACGTGGATGCCGTTCCTTGTGCAGCGCAGCAAGTATATAGCGTCAACGTCCGGATAGATCCTAGACCACGGGCCCGAGACGCATTCCCAACGCCTTGCATAGCATGTGACCGATCATGACGTGCATTTCCTGAATTCTCGCCATCGCGGTCGCGGGAACGATGATCAGGACATCGCAGAGCACGTGCAACTGCCCACCGCTGCCGCCCGTGAGCCCGAGCGTCTGCAGTCCCATCGCATTCGCTTGACGCAATCCGCGCAGCACATTGGGGCAGTTGCCCGAGGCCGAGATGCCGAGCGCGACGTCGTGCGGCCGGCCCAAGGCCGCGATTTGACGCTCGAATATCGCCTCGAATCCGAAGTGATTGCCGCAGGCGGCCAACGCCGAGGTATCGGTCGTCAGCGCAATCGCCGAGATCGGCGCGTGCGCGGTCTCAGATCCGATCGCGAGCTCGGCGGCGATCTGCTGCGCATCGGCCGCGCTGGCGCCATTACCGAAAAGCAAAATCTTGCCACCGCCTCGTATGGCGCTCTCGATCAGTCTCAAGCCTGCCGGAAACGGCGTACTCAAGCTCTGGGCCGTGGCCTCGAAGGCTTCGCGATGCTGCTGCAATTCACGCTGCAGCAAGGCTTGGACGTCGACGTCTGGCGAGTCACTCACTGGTTTCACGCTTGATCATAAGGACTCCATGTTTGCCGTGCCGTACGCTAGCGATAGCGATCGCTGGTTGCCAGATAATGCCGCACGTAATCGCCGATACCGTCTTCGAGCGACGTAAACGCATGCCGGTAGCCGGCGACGCGCAAGCGATGCATGTGCGCTTCGGTGAAATACTGGTATTTATCGATGAGTGCCGGCGGCATCTCGATGTATTCGATCGCCGGCGGCCGCCCGGCCGCCGCAAACAGCGCGTGGGCAAGATCCAGCCAACTGCGTGCCCGTCCCGTACCCATATTGAACAAGCCCGAAACTTCCCGGTGATCCAACAGCCAGAGCACGACCTCGACGCAATCCCGGACGTAGACGAAATCGCGCAGCTGACCGCCGTCGGTGTATTCCCGGCGATAGCTGCGGAACAAGCACAAGGGCTTCCCGTCCCGGACCTGCGGATAGCTCTTCGCGATCAGACTCTGCATCGAGCCCTTGTGATACTCGTTCGGTCCGTAGACGTTGAAGAATTTCAAGCCGACCCAGTGCGGCGGCAATGCCCGACCGAGCGCCGTGAGGCGCGCAAAGCGCCGATCGACGACGTGCTTGCTCCAGCCATAGGCGTTCAGCGGTCGAAGCTTGGCGAGCGCATCGGTGCTGGTGTCATCGTCGAAACCCGCGGCGCCGTCGCCGTAGGTCGCCGCCGAGGAGGCGTAAATCATCCGCACCTGATTCTGCGTACACCAGTCGAGCAAGCCCAATGAGGAGCGCACGTTCCTATCGGCGATCAGATCGACATCAGTCTCGGTCGTCGCGCTGATCGCACCCATGTGGATGACGGCCTCGAGCGCCGCGCCATGGCGCTGCAACCAGTCGGGCAGTTGGTCGGGTGCAATCAGCGCCGCGATTTCGTGTTTCGACAGATTGCGCCAGCGCTCGTCCGTGCGCATCCAGTCGCAGACTGCGACTTCCGCGCCGCGCTCGGCGAGCGCCGCGACGATATTGGAGCCGATGAAGCCGGCGCCGCCGGTGACGAGATACATGCGTATTAACCCCAGGGCTCGGCGAGCAGCTTCCTCTCAAAGGCCAGGGAACTCGAGACGATGGCCGCGAGGTCATCATAGTGCGGATGCCAGCCCAATTCGGCGCGGATGCGGTCGGCACGCGCAACGAGGTAGGGCGGATCGCCGGCGCGGCGCGCCTCTTCGCGAATCACGAGCGGCTTGCCGGCAACGGATTCGACCATACGCAAGACTTCGCGCACCGAGTATCCGTGCCCATAACCCACGTTGAGCGTCACCGATCGGCCGCCTTCGCGTAAATACCTCAAAGCATTCAAGTGCGCGGCAGCTAAATCGACGACGTGCAGGTAATCCCGCACTCCCGTGCCGTCGGGTGTCGGGTAATCACTGCCGAATATCGAGACATGCGAGCGCTTGCCGACCACGGCCTCGCAGGCCACCTTCGTCAATAAAGTCGCACTCTTGGTCGCCTGGCCGATTTTTCCCGTGGGATCGGCGCCGGCGACGTTGAAATAGCGCAGCGCCACGTAGCGCAGGGAACTTGCCGCGGCGACATCCCGTAGCATCCACTCGCTCATCAACTTCGAGCTGCCATAGGCGTTGATCGGCTGCGTCGGCGAGGTTTCGTCCGCATAGCCCTCGGCCGGCATGCCGTAGACGGCCGCAGTCGAGGAAAACACGAAGTTCTTGACGCCCTGGTCGAGGCAAGCCTGCAGCAAGGAGCGCGTCGAACAGGTGTTGTTCCCGTAGTATTTGAGCGGCTCGGCCACCGATTCCGGCACGATCGTATGCGCGGCGAAGTGCATGACGGTATCGACGCCGTGCTCGGCGAGCAGACGCGACACCAAGGGGAAATCACCGACATCGCCGACGACGAACTCCCCGGCGACCACGGCCTGGCGAAAGCCGCGTCCGAGATTATCGAGCACGATGATGCGTTCGCCCGCCCCCGCCAACTGCTGCACGACGTGGCTGCCGATGTAACCGGCGCCGCCGGTGACGAGAATCGCTGGCTTGGACAAGGGATTTCCAGGAGGTTAAACGATTGATTTTACTACATGCGCGCTGCCGCGACATGTTCTCGGAACCAGGCGTAGGTACGCTCGATGCCGAGCGCCAGCGGTATCTTCGGTCGCCAGCCGAGCGCCGTGAGCCGCGAGGTGTCGAGCAGTTTGCGCGGCGTACCGTCGGGTTTGCTCGCATCGAATTTGAGTTCGCCGTGGAACCCGGCGGCAGTGGCGACGAGGCCGGCGAGTTCGCCGATGGTCACGTCTTCGCCCCAGCCGATGTTGACGATCGCCTCGGCGTCGTAGGTTTCGAACAAATGCAGCACGGCATCGGCCAAATCATCGACGTGCAGAAACTCACGGCGCGGCGTGCCGGTACCCCAGATCGTGACGCTGTCGTCACCGCGCAGTTTGGCCTCGTGGAAACGCCGAATGAGCGCCGGCAGCACATGCGAATTCTGCAAATCGAAATTATCGCCGGGACCGTAGAGATTGGTCGGCATCAGCGAAATCGCCTTGAAGCCGAATTCGCGACGGTAGGCTTGGCACATTTTGAGCCCGGCAATCTTGGCAACCGCATACCACTCGTTGGTCGGCTCCAGTGCACCCGTCAGCAGATAGTCCTCCTTGATCGGTTGCGGCGAGAACTTCGGATAGATGCAGCTCGAGCCCAAGAACACGAACTTGCCGACGCCCGAGCGATAGGCGGCATCGATGACGTTATCCTGAATCAATAGGTTGTCACGGATGAACAACGCCGGGCGCGTGTTATTGGCCTCGATCCCGCCGACGCGGGCTGCGGCCAGAATGACCGCGTCGGGGCGCTCGCGATCGAAGAACGCGCGCACGGCGGCCTGTTCCGTGAGATCCAATTCTTGATGGGTCCGCAGCAGCAGATTGCGATAGCCGCGTTGCTGCATTGCGCGCACGACCGCGGATCCGACCAAACCGCGGTGCCCCGCGACATAAACCCGTGAGTCAATATTAAGGCTCACGCTGGCCTACTCGTGATGGCTATAGACTTTATAGCCCTGTTTGGCGACCAGCGCGTCTCGTTTGGCGATTTCCAGGTCGGAGGCCACCATTTCCGCGACCAATTCCGGGAATTCCACCTGCGCGGTCCAGCCGAGCTTATCGCGCGCCTTGCTCGCATCGCCGAGCAAGGTCTCCACTTCGGTCGGCCGAAAATAGCGCGGATCGACGCGCACCAAGGTGCGCCCGCTCGCGGTATCGACACCCACCTCCTCGACCCCTTGGCCCCGCCATTCGATCTTCATTTCCAATAGCGCCGCCGCGGCAACGACGAACTCGCGGACCGAGTGTTGCCTGCCGGTTGCAATGACGAAATCCTCGGCGACTGCCTGTTGCAGCATCAGCCATTGCGCCTTCACGTAGTCCCGTGCGTGGCCCCAATCGCGCCTCGAATCGAGGTTCCCCAGGTACAGCGTGTCCTGAAGTCCCACCTGGATACGAGTCAGCGCGCGCGTGATTTTGCGCGATACGAAGGTCTCGCCCCGTAGCGGCGACTCATGATTGAACAAGATCCCGCTGCAGGCGAAAAGGCCGTAGGCCTCCCGATAATTGATGGTGATCCAATGCGCATAGACCTTCGCCGCACCGTAAGGCGAGCGCGGATAGAACGGCGTCGTCTCGCGCTGCGGAGTTTCCTGGACTTTGCCGAACATTTCCGAGGTGGACGCCTGGTAGAACCGGGTTTTCTTCTCCAATTTGAGAATGCGAATCGCTTCGAGCACACGCAGCGTACCGAGCGCATCGGAATTTGCCGTGTATTCGGGCGTTTCGAACGAAACGCCGACATGGCTTTGCGCGGCCAGGTTGTAAATCTCGTCCGGCTGGACCTCCTGGATGATGCGGATCAGGTTCGTCGAATCGGTCAGATCGCCGTAATGTAGCCGCAAACGCACATTTTTCTCGTGCGGATCCTGGTACAGATGATCGATTCGATCCGTGTTGAACGACGAGGCGCGCCGTTTGATGCCGTGAACATTGTAGTCTTTCGCCAGGAGAAACTCGGCGAGATAGGCCCCATCCTGACCCGTGATCCCCGTGATTAATGCGGTTTTAGACAAGCAATACTCCGAATGAAAATGATGCAAGCCGCAAGGCTACCGAATTCTCGGACGACTTGTCGCGTGGAGCAGAGAACGATCTTGCCCTCTCATCTGACGCCATTTCGCGACAGTTTTTGAAGCGTCGTGCACAAAAACAGCTAGCTTCATTGACGAATCTTTGCAAACTCTTTGCCGCCGTTACTGTCGATTCAGGTATCTTTCAGCTGTGCCGTCAACCTGGTTTATGTTGAGCCGTTATGGCGCAAGTGGCTGTTTTTTTTGAAGGGATCTCGCGCATTAACTTATGGTAAGCCGACGCTCTTGCAGTTATCATTCGGCCGAGGCGCTCGCGCGGGAATACAACAACGGTCTCGGGGGGAGTTGCAAATAAGGTGTTAGACAATTCAAGGACTGACGTGATGCGCAAAGGCTACGCCGGCCTCCCAAAAAAACAGTTGTTGGATGACAGCGCACGCGCTACTGATATTTCAGCTATTGCAGAACCGGCTCGACACTTTGAACCTTCCCGGCATGGCAATCTCCATGTGGTTCCGGTCGATCGCCGCAAGCGTATCCGCGAGGACATTTCCGGAATCGAAATCCATTCGGCTCCTGGCGGCAGCATTTATTATGCTTGCAAACGGGCATTCGATGTCTTCGGCGCAAGCTTAGCGATCGTCGTCTTATGGCCGTTTATCGTCGCCATCGTCGTGTCGGCGTACTTATCGAGCGGATCGGCCTTTTTCAAGCATCGCCGCGTTGGTCAAGGCGGTAAATTTTTCGATTGCATCAAGTTCCGGACCATGGTCCCGAACGCGGATCAGGTGTTGCAGAATCTCTTGAACAGCAATCGCGAAATCAAGGAAGAATGGTTGCGCGATCACAAGCTGCGCGACGATCCGCGCGTGACGCGACTCGGTCGGTTCTTGCGTAGAACGAGCCTGGATGAACTTCCGCAGCTCTGGAATGTGTTGCGCGGCGAGATGAGCTTGGTAGGGCCGCGACCGGTCGTGCCCGACGAATTGCGCCGATACGGCAACAAGGTCACGACGTTTTTATCGGCGCGCCCCGGCATTACGGGTCTTTGGCAGATTTCGGGGCGAAACGACACGGATTACCGCAGGCGAGTTGCACTCGACGTCTGTTACGTGCGTTCGCGAAGTTTAGTTCTCGATTTTTATATCCTGCTGAAAACTTTGCCTGCGGTGTTCGCGCGAAGCGGCGCCTACTGACCGGAAGCGCAGCGAAGCTGGACGAGAGACAGCAAACCCATGTCTTGGTGGTCATTCCATGTCTGAACGAGGAACAGAACCTCGAAAAGCTCGTGCTCAATCTACTGGCGTCCAATGAGGGACTTGACCTTCAGATCGTCATTGTTGACGGTGGCAGCACCGATCGAACCCTGATTGTCGGACAGGATCTGGCGGCGAAATATCCCAATGTGGCGATTCTGCGCAATCCAAAGCGGATCCAGTCTGCGGCCGTCAACCTTGCGGTCGCCGCCTACGGGGATCGCGCTACGTACTTGATTCGTATTGACGCTCATGGCGAGTATCCGACTGATTATTGCAGGATTCTTCTCCAGGAGGCCCAAAGCACGCTTGCCTCCTCGGTGGTCGTCGCAATGAAGACTGCTGGGCACGGGTGGTTCCAGCAAACGGCCGCCGCAGCGCAGAATTCAATCCTGGGCCATGGCGGCTCCGCGCATCGGGCCGTCGGGAGATCGGGCACTTGGACGGACCACGGCCATCATGCGCTGATGCGAATCGATGCTTTCCGCGCGGTAATGGGCTATGACGAGTCGTTTTCTCATAACGAGGATGCCGAACTCGACATGCGTCTGCGTCAGGCGGGTTTCAAAATCTGGCTGACCAGCAGGACGTCCCTGACTTACCACCCTCGCTCCTCGCCCGCCGCTTTGTTCCGCCAGTACGTCAATTATGGTGTTGGGCGAGCACGCACGATCCTCAAACATCGCGCACTGCCGAAGATACGTCAGCTCGCGCCCGCAGCGGTGCTACCGGCAGCACTGCTCGCTCTGGCCACGCCGGTTTGGCGCGCAGCAGCCGTACCCGTTTTGATTTGGGCGGGTTTCTGTCTCGTATATGGAATCGTGCTCGGTTTTCGGGCGAGAAGTAGCGCGGCCGCGGCATCGGGAGCGGCTGCCATGATCATGCATGTCGCATGGTCTGTGGGATTTTGGAAGAGCCTGCTGCGGGCATTATTCGGAACCCATGCTCGATAATGCATGCCAAGATTGGCGGCGCGAAGCCAATCTTTGTTGTGTTGCAGCATACAAAACGAACCATCCACATGAGCCTTGCGGGTAATCCCAATCGCGAATCGCGAAGCGGTAACGCTCATCTGGATCACATGCACCCGCTTGTATCTGCGGTTTCGATCGCTCGAAACTCGGCATCGACGTTTGCCAACGCGACGGGAAGCATGCTGTCTCAGGATTATCGTCCGCTGGAATACATTGTCATCGATGGCGCCTCGACCAACGGAACCGCCGACATCGTCGGCCGTTACGGCGCACGAATCAGCAAATTTGTCTCAGAGAAGGACCACGGCATCTACTCGGCGATGAACAAGCATGTTGCACAGAGGGTGCTCGTGCCGGGAATCATCTACATCGCAATCCTCGTCCTCTGCTATCGAACTCTCAAACGTCGAGTCGGAATGGCTTCTGAAATCGCCGATCTGCTCGCTATTTCCGCGCTATGCCTATGACTCGTCTAATTGCTTACATCAGAGTGCAGCGGGTTGGTATATTGCTGGCTATATTTCCCGATCGGTTACGTCGTCTGTTTCAAGACACGCAGTAAGCTAGCCGAGCCAGCACGCAATTCGATAGACCCCATATTGGTCGGACAAACGTAAATACTTTTTGAGCTATAACGCGATTTCATCCGGGTCGGCAGCAGGCATGCAACGGACCACAAACGGTGTCATTTCGGTCGTATCGCGTAATACGCTGCTTGGAGAAAACATGAAGGCGGAGGCAGTAGATTCGCATGAACATCAATGACATCATCAGTTTGGAAACTTTGCGATTGGCCGTGCGTCGTTGGCACGTCTTGGTGATATGCCTCTCCGTATCGTTGGTCTTGGGGATGCTTACGTTTTCTCTACTCCCACGCAAGTATTGGGTGTCAGCGACTGTCATCGGAACGCGTTATGAAAGCGACATAACGCCGAATAATCAAACCAACGCGTTTTCGGCCGCTGCGTTGCTTGGTGGTAGCATCAACGATTTGCCCAACATCAACGATTTTCGCCTCTATACACAACTCCTCACGTCCCCGGAGCTCGGGACAATCCTGATCGACGATCCGTTAGTGCATCAAATCTTTAAGAAACAGTGGCAACGGGATCATTGGGTACCGCCCGATACGATTTCCCAGCATTTAGCGGATACCTTTTTTGGACTGATAGGACAGAAGGCGTGGTCTGCACCCGATGGGTTCACCGTCGCCCGCTATCTCCAGGGACACGTTTCCATCACTGCTGGAAAGGATGCAAAGGTGCTGAGTATTGGCATCTGGACTCCCGACCCGGACTTTGGCAAGGCGCTTCTGTCGCTCGTAAATCTGCGCGCTGATGATTTGGTCAAAGGGATGGCTCAAAAGCGCTTTAAAGCCAAGGTTGAGTTCCTGAAGCAAGCCATTTCGACGGCCGATGTGGAGGAAACCCGCGCCGCATTAGGTGAAGCACTCGCCAAAGCGGAAACCGACCAGATCTATTCGCTTTCGAGTCTGCCGTTCGCCGCGGAGTTTCTTGCGCCGCCCGATGCGCCTAGTCAACCACAATTCCCGGATTTCACCATCGTGATATCAATATTCGCCGCGGGCGGTGTGCTGATATTCTTGTTTGACTTTTTTTCGCTCAAACAAAAGGGAGTCTCCCTCTATGGGAGAATCTCGAATGCTTTAGCGCGGACTCGACGAACAAGCCGGGGACGATCGTCCTTTGAATCACCAGATATTGCCAATTGATCTGGCTCATGTGTTCGCCCCTGCCGGTAGAGGCACATGGAAGTCGGGAGCTTTGAAGAACAAGCATCGGATTAGAAAGCTCGTACAGAGCAGTAGACACGCCGCGTTCCAAATTGGTCACAGCCACCATGCGGGCAGATCGCGTCCTAAATGAAATGCCAACTCGCGATTTGGCTCGGCAAAACACTCGCGCAATTCGATAATCCTCTTCGCGCAACCGAAAGAAAGCGACGCTCTCCAACACGGGCTTCAACGATAAAGGTTGAAATTATTGTCAATCCAGTTCATTTTTGCTGTACTGCAGTGGGAGCACGTGTCGGGTTCCTGAATTCAACGGCCAATCCGCTGGGAAAGTAGGCTCGGATGAACCTTGCTCGAATTGGGATTTTTATTGGCATCTCAAAGCTCTGGAGAGACCTGAATGACGGATGAGCATCATTCCCGACTCGCGTCCACCGCACGTGCGGCTCGGAGCGCCGATGACGACAATGAAACCTCCCCCGCCCTGGAGGATTCGAGCGCTAGCGTGCCGGGACTCCATGTGGTGAGGGGGGACGCGTCGAGCGACATCGCCGTAGTGCCGTCTATCCTGACCGAATCCGGATATTCACCGGTCATTCAGTCTGCGTATTTCGCCAAGCGAGCGTTCGACATTGTCGGCGCTGTATTTCTCGGCTTACTGCTGTCACCCTTAATTCTGGCAATCATTACCTTCATCCGTATCGAGGGACAACCGGTCTTCTTTTGGCACAAGCGCATCGGTCGCAATGGGCGGTCATTTCACTGCGTCAAGTTTCGCACCATGGTACGCAACGCAGAGAATGTGCTGCGCCATCTGCTGAACGAGCATCCGGAACTACGAGATGAGTGGACGACGAATTTCAAGCTTCGCAATGATCCGCGCATAACCACGACAGGTCGTGTTTTGCGCTTGACCAGCCTCGATGAACTGCCACAGCTTTGGAACGTGCTTTGCGGCGACATGAGTCTGGTCGGCCCACGCCCGATCGTTCGCGCCGAGTTGCTGCGCTATGGTCGTAATGCGTCAAGGTACCTGGCCGTGAAGCCCGGACTGACCGGGTTATGGCAGATTAAAGGCCGCAGCGACACAACGTACAGGCGTCGTGTGGCGATGGACAGGTTCTATATCCAGAACCAGAACATCTTGCTGGACATCTACATTCTTGCAGCGACGCCGGCGGCGGTGTTGAGACGCAATGGGGCGTATTGATGTGCTGACGCGACAAGATTCCCTTCTAACGGTTGACGCGCGGGCCGTTTTTCTGCGTCGAACTCTCAAGCATCAAACCGTCGAGATTTGGAGCGATGACAGACAAATAGGGAATCTGGAGCGTCTGAACTACCATGGCGATTCGTCGCCCAGTCTGAAATATGGCTGTCTGGCGGCGCCATTTGGATTTCAATGGATCATCAAGCGGGACTAGTCCTCGCTCGCGTGCATTTAAGGCATTTTGTATGAATCGAAGGCGCATCGCCGATGCGGTTGCACCCGTAGTAGACCTTGCCTTGGTAGTTTTTGTTGTTCCTGCGGCACTTCTACTTAAATTCGTGCGGTGGGTTGGTCTGTCTCGCCTTGGAATTATTCGAGCTGTTTTGAAGAGAATCGGGCTGCTGCCGGTTCGCAATCATTACTATGAACCGTTTGTCGTCGAGAAGGATCTTTTCCGCCCTCTGAACCGGCAGCGAAATCTTCCAGGAATCGACCTCAACGTCCAGGGTCAGCTTAGCTTCCTATCAACGCTTACCTTCGAGAATGAACTTAAAGACCTCGATTCCCCCCTTGCAGGCCCTCGCGACTTCAGGTTCGGAAACGGCCTGTTTGAATCGGGAGATGCGGAGTACCTGTATCAAGTGATCAGGCGGCTGCGACCGACAAACGTCTTTGAAATTGGCAGTGGAAATTCAACGAAAATGGCGCTGGCGGCGATAAGGCGAAATGCCAGCGAAGATGCGGACCTTGAATGCCGGCATGTGTGTATCGAGCCGTACTCGGCATCTTGGCTGGAAAATTCCGGAGTCGAGGTGATGCGCGAGCGTGTGGAGGACATCGACGTGTCGCTCTTTCGTGAACTCGGCAGAAATGACTTGCTTTTCATCGATTCGTCCCACGTCATCAGACCACAGGGCGACGTCGTAACAGAGTATCTCGAGATACTACCCATCCTGCGGCCCGGCGTGGTGGTCCACATTCACGATGTGTTCACTCCACGGGATTACCTGGACAAGTGGGTATTCGAATCCATGCTGTTGTGGGATGAGCAGTACCTGATGGAGGCGTTTCTAAGCAACAACGCAAACTGGAAAATCATAGGGGCGCTCAATTTCCTCAAGCACGAACACTTCGATGCGCTAAAGAGGGCCTGCCCATATATGTCTCGCGCCAGGGAACCAGGCTCATTCTACATAGAGAGGACGTGATGATATGTACGCCAATCGCCTGCTTATGTATTGGGTAATGCGGGGAATGCTGCCGATGCTTCCAACTGCCCCGATAGGTCAGGCCGAACGGGCGCGCACCGGGACGTCAGGTAATTAAATTGCCTCTACCGAACGTCGTTATTGCCGGAGCGCCGAGATGCGGTACAACCTCGCTCTTCAGATGGGCTGCGGCTCATCCCGAAGTAAGCGCTTCCCGCATCAAGGAAACCCGCTACTTAATCGACAAGGGATATTCCCTGTATAACCCGCGACATAATTTCGCAGCGCATGGCTTGGAGGGTTACGCCCGGCTTTTCCCCCATCGTGGCGCCGCCGGCAAGCACGTGTATTTGGAAGCGACACCGGATTATCTTTATCAGAACACCGCACGTAGGGTTCTCGCGGACTTACCAACCAAGCCCATCACCATCTTTCTGCTGCGAAATCCGGTGGAGCGGATCCTGTCGCTATATCAATATGCGATGAACAACGTGGGGTCGCTTCATGGCCGATACTCGCTGAGCGATTGCCTGGTCGCGTCCCGCGACGGAGTGCCGCTCGGCGATGCGATCATCGATTCTGCTTTTGCGCATAGCGTGTACTACACCTGGCTGGAGAAGTGGATATCTGCGGTGGGCCGCTCGAGGACCATCGTGTATTTCTTCGATGATCTCGTAAGCGACCCGGGCTCCCTCATGCGCGATTTCTGTCATCAGGTCAAAATCGACGCCGGGTTTTATGAGAAATTTACTTTTAGGCCGGAAAACCAGAGTTATACGGTACGCAGCGCGGTATTGGCTCGTGCCAAGTGGGCGGCCAGGAAATTCCTGCCCGCGAACGTGCCGACTCGTGCGCTGTTCAAAGTCTATCGCGCCATCAATGTGCGCGACGAGGTGCGGGCATTTGTCGTTGACGCCGACCTATTGCGGGGCCTGCGAGATCGCTTTGCGGAGCCGAATCGACGACTCGCCGAGCTTCTGGGGCGAGAATTGCCCAAAAATTGGGACTGAACACGGCCACGAAATTTATTTCTGATATCGGAATCGCAACTCCCTCGACTAGGGGATCCGGCCCCCACGGACAAAATATCCGTCCACCTGCAACACGCGGCCTGTCCGATTATCCCTGAACACGGGAACGATGTTGAAGATTTCGAAACCGATTGATTGCATGTAGGAGAGCATCTCCGAGAATGTGGGTGCTCCTTCGTAGAGGGCGACCAACGACAGTTCCAACTGCATGGCAACCACCCTGTGCAGCAGTCCGCTGGCCCCCTTCAACACGTGCAGTTCGTAGCCCTGTGTATCGATCTTGATCATCAGGTCTCCCTCCGGCGGAAGGAGCCGCGACGCCAGTTCATCCAATCTCTCAACAGCGACCGTCTGCTTGGCAACGTATGCAGATTCTGGCGCCGCCTCCTCGTGCTCGCGCCGCATGGGCAACACGCTGCTGCTTAAAGTATTCGCCGATATATTGAATTCGACATGGCCGCGTTCGCTTCCAAGCGCGGCGCAAGGTGCAACCTCCCACGATGCGCCACGCCGTTTAGCATGGGCAACCAAAGTGGAGTGCACACTTGGTATGGCCTCAAATGAAATCAATTTTCCGGAAAAACCGGTTTCAAATACCAAATCACCCCATTGGCCGGAATTCGCGCCGACATCGAGAACTATCTTGGCCCCGGTTAATTTCAGCACATCCTTAACCACTTGTTGCTCGATATTGGCGCTGGTAACTGGCCGCACTTCCCAGCCGAGTCGTCGAACCAGTCGCTGTACGCTCGATTTGACTGTCATATGATTTCTCTGCGACTTTCCGTCCGGCTGTTCATGCGGCTAAATCGGGCCCAACGCTCTTCGAAAATAGCCGATCGTCTCCTTCAATCCATCCTCGAGACTGACCTTCGGCTCCCAAGCAAGGGCTTGTCGTGCCAAGCCAATGTCGGGCTGCCGCTGTTTCGGGTCATCGGAGGGCAACGATCGATAAACCAGCTTTGACCTGCTTGCCGTGAGCTTGATCACCATTTCGGCAAGCCCGAGCATCGTGAATTCGCCCGGATTGCCAATGTTGACCGGACCCGGAAAATCGGAGGCTGTGCCCATCATTCGAATCATCGCCTCGACCAAATCGTCCACATAACAAAAGCTTCGGGTTTGCTGGCCATCTCCAAAGATTGTGATGTCGTCCCCGCGTATGGCCTGGACGATGAAATTGCTCACCACCCGGCCATCATTGGGATGCATGCGTGGGCCGTAGGTATTGAAAATGCGGACGACCTTTATATCCACCCCATGCTGCCGACGATAATCGAAAAACAGGGTTTCGGCACATCGCTTTCCCTCATCGTAGCAACTGCGAACCCCTATGGGATTCACTCTGCCCCAATAAGCTTCCACTTGTGGATGAATCTCTGGATCGCCATAAACCTCGCTGGTAGACGCCTGTAGTATTCGTGCCTTGACGCGCTTGGCCAATCCCAGCATGTTGATCGCGCCATGCACGCTGGTCTTGGTTGTCTGGACAGGATCAAACTGGTAGTGAATCGGGCTTGCCGGACATGCCAGATTGTAAATCTGGTCCACCTCGACATAAAGCGGAAACGTAATATCGTGGCGCTGCAGATCGAAGTAAGGATTAGAGCACAGGTGAGCTATATTCCGTTTTGTCCCGGTAAAGAAATTATCGACGCATAGCACCTCATGACCAGCATCGATCAGTCGATCGCACAAATGTGACCCGAGAAAACCCGCTCCGCCCGTGACCAGTATTCTTGACATTTTGTCGCCTATTCAAACTCTGAAGATCATTGCTCGCGGCCAATATTAGAGCACGCCCCGTCCAAGAGCGATGGGTGAAAATTCAAGATCTTTGGGACACGTGCGGCATTCAACCGCGGCCCTCATGCCGCCGACTTATTAGAACGGGAGAATTCCCGAAATCACTACCGTAGCCGAGTCGCAGCATAAAGGCCCAACGGCGCCATGTCGGTCCGGGACAACACAAGCTTCCGAGGCCGGATTTCGGGCGCCGCCAAGGTGTGTATACTATTGACGGACCGACGTGTTAACCATTCCCACTGCACCAACCCGACTATTCAAAGAATCGGAATTGCGGAAGATCAACGCTTAGCATGCGACACATGATTGGGCAGTTGACGCCTGCATTGCGCAAAGTCCTCCACAACACCGCTTGGCTGATGGTCGATCGCATCGTGCGGATGGGCTTAGGGCTTTTAGTCAGCGTCTGGATAGCCCGGTACCTTGGGCTGACACAATACGGGATTTTGAGTTTTGCGATATCGTTTGTCGCCTTGTTCGGTACGATGTCTACGCTGGGGCTCGATAGCATCGTCGTGAGACATCTCGTCACCGGAGGGGCCGACTCTAACGAGATCCTCGGGACAGCGTTCGTACTTCGATTGCTGGGTGGGATGCTCGCGCCACTGCTGGCGATTGGTTCTATTCACTTCATGGAGCCGAACGACCCGATTACCGTGCTTCTGGTGAATGTCCTGTCGGTCGGGCTAATCTTTCAAGCCTTCGACACCATCGATGTCTACTTCCAAGCCCAAGTTCAATCGAAGGTGACTGTTTGGGCAAAAAACGCCGCCTTCCTGGCGGCGTCGGGTATCCGGGTTTTCTTGGTATATGCCAAGGCTCCATTATGGACATTTGCGGTCGCTCAAGTTACGGAATTAGCTCTCGGCGCACTAGCCCTGACGGCCATGTACCGATGGCGAGGCGGCCGGGTTTCGATATGGCGCGCCCGAAGATCGCGCGCGATCCAATTGCTGCAGCAGAGTTGGCCCGTGATTCTGACCGGCATGGCTATCATGGTCTACTTGCGCATCGATATGGTCATGTTGAAATTCATGCAAGGAGATGCCGCAGTGGGCCTCTACGCAACGGCTACCAGGATATCCGAAGTGTGGTATTTCATACCGGTCGCAATAGTATCCTCGGTTTCCCCCGCAATAATTCGGGCCAAGGATAATCCGATTATTTATTATGAACGGATAGGGAAACTGTTCTCGCTGATGTCTCTGATAGCACTCGTCATTGGTTCCGGTGTCGCGCTGAGTTCCCACTGGATCATTCATACTTTGTACACCGAAGCCTTTCGTGGAGCGGCTCCGGTTTTGGCCGTACATGTATGGGCATCCTTATTCGTGTTTCTGGGCGTGGCCCAAGGGCCATGGGATGTCTCACAGAATCTCCTGAAGCTAGGCTTTTACCGAACTCTGGCGGGCGCCGTCGTGAATGTTCTGCTCAATCTCGTACTCATTCCAAAGTACTCGGCAATGGGTGCTGCAATCGCGACCGTGATTTCGTACGCGACCGCTGGAGTGCTCGCCAATGCTTTCGACTCTCGAACCCGGCCGATATTCGTGCTGCAACTGAGATCCGTTTTTCCATGGCAAGTGTTCACTGCGCATAACTCCTTGAAGTGAATGTGCGCCTACGGCGCCGATCTCTAACGACACCGCGCCGGCCGGAATGGGTATGCAGGTAGGGGAAAACGCCGTCGCTCCGCCTGACCTCGTGCGACACACTGAAGTATGCCAATATTGCGACATGACCATAAATCAAAAGCAAAGCAACATTTTCACCGACCGCGATAGACACGCTCGATTGATCACCGAGAGAATGGACCGGCCGCCAGATATTCCCGGCACGGGCCGACATGCGATCCGGGATCGCTTGCGGAAGACCAACTGAAGATGATTTCAAGACTCAAGTCGATGGTAAAGGAGAAGATCCCGTTCGCCTTGCCTGTAGCTGCACTCATCATGCAGCAATTTTCAAAACGGAAGATTCGCCGCCTGCTTCGGCAGAAGCGCGACATTTTCGTCGAGCTAGGGGCGGGACATAAGAGTGGCACAGGAAACTGGGTAACAATCGACGTAACGCGAGGCTGCGATATCTATTGGGATCTTCGTAAGGGGATTCCGTTTCCGAATGGCAGCATCAGGAAGATTTACTCGTCCCATTTTTTTGAACATCTTTCGTTTAATGAGGGTCAACAGTTTCTGGATGAATGCAAACGAGCGCTCGAGCCATCCGGCCGATTCTCGATCTGTGTTCCCAACGCAAGAATTTATATTGACGCATACGCGAAGGGCGATTCTTTGGATGAAGCGACTTTCTTTGGTTATGGTGCCGCATACAATCATACGACTCGAATCGATTACGTTAACTATATGGCATACATGGCTGGAGAACATAAATACATGTTTGACGAAGAGAACCTGGTTTTCATTTTGCGGTCAAAAGGATTTCGGAACGTTCACTTGCGGGAATTCGATCCGAGCCTCGACCTCCCAGAGAGAAATTTCGAGTCCATTTACGCGGAAGCTGAAAAGTGACCTCTCAGGCCTCGACTCGATCGCTATTCCCATCCAGCCTTGCGCCGAGGGCGGTGCCATCCCACGCCTTCATCATGGGTCGCCGGCCGGCACCAGCATCACTTCATCGGAGATTTCTTCGCTTCCAGAACATTCTCGCAGTGGCGAAATCACGCCGCCGATAGCCGATTTTCAGGCCCGCTGAAATGCGAGCAAATGACCACGATCAACCTGAATATGGCCGGTAAAGCCGTTGGATCTTCTGAAGAGCGGCCCGATCCAGCGGCCTGCCGAGCAATTCATCACCCAAACCAGATGCCCACAACCTGAATCCATGCTTCGACTTCGCTATTTCACCCATTGTATTGACCGCACCCAACAAAAACCCCAAATGCTTTCCAAATAGATATTGGCCGAATCTCACTCTGTTTCTGACCGAGTTATAGATGTACATCGGCTGCGGATCCGATGACATACCAACGTGATGGAGGATGCGCGCTCTCGGCGCAACCATGATTCGGTAACCACACGCCTTTATGCGTAACGCAAACTCCGCTTCCTCATACGCCAAAAAATATTTTTCCGGCAAACCTCCAACAAGATCCCATATTCTAGATTTGCATAGAATCGCCGCACCAGGCAGATAGTCCACGTCGTAGGGCGTATCCTTGATCTGAGTGAGCAGCCCAACAATCTTTATCCGCGCTTTTTTGATCGCGCCACCACATGCCCAAATCTTCGCAGGTTCACTTGCAAAGCCGATACACGGACCCACAGCGCCAATATCCTCCTCATTCAGAACTGTCACCAATTCCTGCAAGGCATTCGATTCAACGAGCGTGTCATTATTCAACATGAAAACGGCATAGTGATTCTCTTTCCGGCCAAATCTTACGGCCATGTTATTGGCCGCGGAAAAACCGGCGACTCCCCCTGTCCTATAGAGTTGAACGCTCTCCGCGAACTCCGGGGGGATCTCTATTTTCTGAGCCGGATCATTATCTGCCACCAAAATATCCACGGCATCATGTCCCATCACGGTTCGAACACAATTCCATGTATCGACTTCCGATCCGTAATGAAGAATCACGCAAATTATGCGATTAGGCGCTTCCATATTCCTTGCACTTGGCTATTCCTTGCACTTGGCGGATTCCATCCGTCAAACCCTGATTCCGTAGATGTTAAGTTGAAGATCCATGCCATCCAATGCACACTGACTAACCAACGGATGCCTTGGGACGAAAGCTTCTTTTATAAAATATCGGAAATCCGAATACTTCAGAACGCGAAGAATCTCGTCCAATTGCTGTGGCGCGTGTTGATGGGAATGATATTCCAAGAACAGCGCGGACACATTGCGCAGTCGATCTGCACAGTCGGCAATGACTTGATTCTCCGCCCCCTCGATATCAATCTTCAACAAGTCAACCGGCTCGTCGAGAATATCTCTCAATCTGAAACCATCGACTCGGGTTACGCTTAACAAATCCCCCGGCATTGTCACGCGACCGGAAAATCCGCCTTCGGTTCGAAAATCAACCGGCTCATTCGCAACCCAAATGGCCCGATTATGCACATCGACACCGGAAAATCCTGCACTCGTGACGTTGGTTCGAAGTGCCCCACAAATGACCGGATCTGCTTCAAATGCTTGAATTTTCGCGAGTGGATAGAGATGTTTGAAATAAAAGACGGAAAGACCTACGTTAGCTCCGCAATCGATGATTCGTGGTTCTTGATTGGGTGCCTTGAATTTATAACATTCATCGATGTATATCTCTCGCAGTCCAGCCAATAGCGACGTCGCATCGACATAGGAAAAATCGATGCCGAAGAAACGGATCTTTCCTGCTTGATAGCGTCCATCCCTCCCCGCATTACGAAGCATCAAAATGTCGCGAAACCCCAAACCACAGCGCGAGCGCAAGGCGAAGGCATCTTGTATTTTATTGATGATCATGCTGAAACCAGATAACGAAGCCGGTTTCTGATCCGCCGATACAGGGGTACCGCTAGAAATTTCTTGAAGAACCGACTATCGAGCATGCGGCATTGAAATACGCCCTGTGGATACCTGAGCGGAAATTGCACGGAGTCCGCCCACAGATTCGACATCTCCCCGCTTTCAGAAGTGTGCGTTGCATCGGCACCAAACCCTATATTCGAAACCAGGTTTGAATTTAGCAGTATTCTCAGCCGCCCTTGCAACAGGCCGTCCAATTCCCCCAATCTGCCGCCATCTCGAATTCGAGGCCAATTATTCATGTCCACATCATTGTAGTTTTTCCACCGCTCCCTCCATGAAGGCGCCCCACATGTGCCAATATTTCGAGAAGTATTAGCTATCACCGCTGATCCGATGGCCAAACCGAAAATTGGTGCCATTGATTTGCCCAATACGCTGATCCCGCCGATAAAACTCGGGCAACTCTTCACGAAACCGAAAGAAAGAATGGTGTGGCTCGACTTGTCTACCGATCCGCGCGCCATCACCGCCCGCCAATAGTTTGGTTGGCTTGGCCTTGGAAATTTCGGCGCAGACCCATTCGGCCGTGTCCCGATGATTAAAGATCATGAGAGCCACCAATGTGGTGAGTTGAAAATCAGACATTAAGCAGATTCCGGATGTTAAGACGAGCAATGCGCCAAGCAGGCCCGTTGGCCATCAAGCACTACGCTTGATGGCGCACTACGCTCGATGGCAACGTTTTCTAGTTTTATCCAAATGACGCAGATTAAAACGCAATCACTCCCAAAGCGATGAAGCCTTCAGACAAAACCGTAAATGTTTGGAATTTTCGGCTGCCTCGCACTATCGGGCGATGCGGCAAATTTCGCGGCGAACGGAAGATCCGTCGCACGTGCCTAGCCGCCGCCCGCGACCAACGGCACCGTGGAGTCGAGTACAGGTAAATCTGCCTTGCCTTTGTTTCGCAAATACACAGCGTATCCCGCCGGTAGCGATAGCCAACAGTAGGCCAACCCCCGGTATCCCGACGTGAGCAAGGAAACAAACGCCACGCTAATCGCCAACATCGCGATAAGCGCGGTGAGCGCCGTGGCACCCTGAATCGATCTCACCCTTTTCTTGAGCGTCTTATAGCAGACCACGACAAACGCAATGGAGAAAACCCCGGGAAGAACGCCCATTTCCGCCATCAATCCGATTTGAAAACTATCGATACCGGATTTCTTGATTATATTGTGACTCAACGCGAAGTAGATTATTTTTACCGCATCTTCGACGTTCTTATTCATTCCGAGACCGAGGCCGGTAAGTGAATGCTGGAGGATTACATACATACCCCCGAGCACGGATGCAAGGCGAAGCAACGAGCTCGAGCTGGAATCGCCGCCGGAAACCCGGCTCTCATATCCGACAAAGTAAAAAGCCACCAACACGACGGAACCGAGCGCCGCATATCGGATGAGCGTCTTCCAAGGGACCCCACACAACCGAAATATGTACAGCAGCAGGGGCGGGAGTACGATTACCATCGAAGTGGAAAGGGTCGTGGCAAGACCCGCCACCATGGAAACGTATGACCCGAAGTCCGCCGGTATACGCGGCTCGATCCGGGTGTAGGAGTTGTAGATTGCCAGGCTTATCGCGATGACGTAGAGCGCCGCGAGAATCGACGGTTCGGGCGTAAAAAGCGAAGTTCGGTGCAACTCGCTCACTAGAAAATAGTTGCTATTGTTTGCGAGCGCGATCGGAACTGGCGAAAGAAACTGGAGAACGGCGATCGGGCCCAACCAGACGCCAGTTTTCACGAAACTGACGAAGAACGCACGGGTGGCTTCGTCATTCTCGAAAATCTGCACGAACAAGAGCATGTGCGGAATGATCACCAGCAAGTAATACAGCAAGTAAATCGCGGACGTGGAGCGATTCAAGCTGTTCAGGAAACTCATCGTGCTGATGCCCACGGCGATCACCCAAAACACCAATCGTCGAAACTCAAATGAGGTGAGGATGATCGCCGGCAGAAGCAGCAGAATCAACAACTCGTAAGGCGAAAGCATCTTATCGCCGTAAACCGTCACGCCAACAGCCGGAACCCACTGCAGGAAACCCGAGATACTTGCGACGCGCCTGAGCATGCTAGCCAGCGGATGGCAGGTCGTGCCGTCGATATCTTCGGACGGTGCGGATATAAAATCGCTGTAGGACTGCCAGCGACCGAGGACCGATGAGGTGCCCAAGCTGATTGGATAGTACTCTCAGCCAGTGCAACCAGTATTGACGTAGCGTGTAGCGCAGATACGCGACCCGCCCGTATTCGCGCATGATGACTTTGCCTGCTTCCTTCCGGCTCAAACGGTAGCTCGAGTGCGACGCCCCGCCGTGCTTGAACACAACTGTGGGCGGCACATCGGCTTTCAGGAAGCGCACACCGGCGCGCTTCGCGCGCGCCGTCCAATCATGGTCGGACGCGTATCGGAAGGACGTATCGAAAAGGCCGACCAGGTCATAGGCACTCCGGTCCACCAGCATCGCCTGATGACATAGTGCGAACCCGCGCTCCAAGGCCGTGTTCGCCTTCATCAGCATCGATCGGTCGAGCGATGGATAGTGCTTGATGAAATCCGAGTAGCAGATCGTCGGATCACTTCCGGACTGTCGACGGGCATCGACCAACGATGCCAGTGCCTCCGAATGCGCGAACGAATCGTCGGAATTGATGAAGATCATGCTGGACCCGGAACTCGCCAGCAAGCCCTTATTCATCGCAAAATAGATGCCGCTGTCCGGCTCGGAGATGAGACGAATCATGCGCTCCTGGTAGCCACGGACTATGTCGACTGTCCCGTCGGTCGATGCGCCATCGATAATAATATATTCGAGCGGCCGGTAACTTTGCGATAAAACACTTTCGATCGCCTTGGAAATACTGGACGCGGAATTGCGCGTTACTGTGATGACGGAAACCAATGGATTCATTTGCACTGCATCTTACACCTCAATGGGTCTGTGGCCCAACGAGCCTGGCTTCGAGATGCCCCCCAAACCACGGCCCCGCAAGCGTTATGACGACCCGGCGCCCGACCTTGCGCGATCGCGCAAGGTCCGCAATACGATTCTCCAGAAGCCCAACGACTATCCCATATGCATGATCGTGCCGAAGGCCCTGAGGCCAAGGCGCTCGCACTTCTTTCCCTCAGGACAAGGTACATTCCATAGGACAGGCAAAGTAGCGCCCACGTCGCGAAAGGTATCGCATCACTTTCGGGTCGTATGCCCGAAGGACGCCCTGATAGAGGAGAATGCCCTGCGGAAAATACTGATCGAAAGCATACGTCGTTTTAGAGTGCCGATTAAATTGATGCTGAAAACTCTTGATCCGATGAGCTCGTCCACATTCGAGTCGCGTTGCACGATTTCAGGATGAACGAGCGGAAACATCAGTTGCTCGGTCCTTAAGGATTCGAGGAATTTTGGCGCTTCCGTCGTCGTATGGGTGGCGCCAGCCCCAAATCCCAAATTCCGCGTTTGATTGTACTTCGGAAGTATGGTTAGACCGCCAAGGCGCCAGCAGTTGAAAGTCCACTGGTAATCCCAGGTATCGATTTTCCCGCCATGCGCTGCGTCCAGCACGCCACGCCAATAAGATTCGAAGCCGAGCTTTCCGTTGGAAACTCGCGCAAGACCACCGTTGTCGCGCCACCTGGGCCACTCTTTCATCGTAACGTCGTAGTGCTCCCAAACACGGCGCCACGTTGCCCAGCCCCAAATGTTGCAATAATTAGTGAAAAAGTAACTCTCGCTCGCTGATGCGTGACCTGAAACGAGGTTGCTGCCGCTGATCATCGCGACGCGATCGTCGTTTCGATATCTCTCTAACAGCTCATCACAAAAATCAAAAAAGGTAGGAATTGGCAAGACGTCGTCCTCGAGGATAATTCCCTCGCTTTCATGCGTGAAGAACCACGCAATACCGCCGGATACTCCTTCCTTGCAACCTAGATTGTTCGTGCGGAAAAGCGTGTTCACTTCGCATGGCCAATCCACCGCACCGACGATATCGCGGACTTCGCTACAGAGCTGCGCCTCGCCGCATCGGCTTTGGCGAGGACCATCCGCTGCGACGTAGAGTTTTGGCGGGCGTGCCGCCCGGATGGTGTTAAATACTTGGCGCGTGGTCTCCGGACGATTGAAGACCAGGAACAGGACGGAACTCCTCACTTTGCCATTTTCGGGCAACGGGCCGCCGACAACTCAGCGATCTCAACTTTCATCTGGCGTTCCGAACGCATTTCCGCCTTACAAAATACAAAGAATACAGAACGCCACTACAAGGATGGCAAAGACACCTCTAAGGCAGTACGCGAACCGGGGCTTACCCCGGGCTCCGAGTATAATACAAGTTCAATGCTGTGTGAGGGGAGAGCCCCTGTCGGGCGCGTTTGAGATCTACCGGACCCGTGGATGCGAACTCATTGCTAGAATTGTGGCCATGAAGTCAAAGTTGAAACTTCGGTTGTCAACAGCGTGGCGACGCTGGGCTGGCGGGAAAAAACGGGCTCTAGGAGAGCGGTATCCTGGTTACCGGTTTGGTGCAGGTACCTACGGCGATTTGACGGTTCTAGATTGGGGGGAAGGCGCCACGCTTACGATGGGCGCGTACACTTCGATCGGGACCGGGGTGACCGTGATGCTGGGTGGCGAGCACCGTACGGACTGGGTCACAACTTATCCGTTCAGTGTTTTTTGGGATGCGGCAAAAGAAATCAAAGGTCACCCGAGAAGCAAAGGAGATGTCGTAATCGGCAACGACGTGTGGATCGCCAACGACGCACGCATAATCTCGGGCGTGACCATCTCGGACGGCGCCGTGGTTGGTGCTGGCGCCGTGGTGACCAAAGATGTACCCGCCTATGCGATCGTTGCCGGCAATCCGTCGCGCGTCGTGAAGTTCCGTTTCGACGAACGTACCATCGAGCGGCTATTGGCAATTAAATGGTGGGATTGGGAGCCGAATCGCATCGCAAATTGGCTCCCTAAATTGCTGAGCGACGACGTCGAGTCCTTTCTTCTGGCGGCCGAATCAGAAAAAACCAATTCCTCTGGCGGCGCGGCATCCGCAATCTAACTTGCTGCACAGCCTGAACGCCGCCCTCGGCAGAGCCGCCGCCCGAAAACATCGTCCTCTACGAGGTCCTACGGGAGATCGGGGTAAGCGCTCAAGGAAGCACGCGCTACCAACAAGCCGGAGCCACGCGAGGATACCCGCATAATCAGCTAGCGCTGATGGTCTCGACTAGCCGCGTGGTTGCTTTCGGGCGCACGGCTTGATGGGGTGCGTCGAATTGATCGCCGGCGGCAGCTGCGTGTAAATATGGGTCAGATACTCAAAATCGTCGGGAAATATAGACCAACGCGCCGTCGATCTTATAAAAGCTATCCGGCCGCGGCCCTTGCGGATCCGTCGCCAGCAGATGGTCGCGCGCCAAATTCTGCGCGTGCCGGAATTCCAAATTGAGGTCCCAATTTGGAAGGATGTCTCGCCACTGGGCGCCGCCGCCCATGTAGATCGAATAGGCGGGCGTCGCAAGGTTATAGCGCGCCGCGCCGGCAAATAGATCGAGCGCGAGAGGGCTTTGAAAACGGTACCGGTAATCGAAGGCGCGCACGCCGATCAAATTGTGACCATCGACTTCATCGAACTCGACGCGCACGCCTAAATCGTTATTGACCGCGACTTCGCGACGAACACCGATTCCCACGTGGGGATCAAAGGCGAGCTTGGTCGAAGTGATCGGCAATGTCTCCTGTAAATCTTTATGCACGACGCTGGCATTGATGCCTGCGTCGATGAAACGCTGCGCGCCGTGATCGTCCTTGGACGCGCTCGCGGATTTCTCATCGGCGGAACCATCGTCGAACGAGCCGTCGTCGCGCGTGCGCGCATCGCCGCCGTAACGCACGAATCCGGAAAGCCGTATGAATGATTTTCCGAACACGTCCTGCCCGGCAAAGATCTCTCCTCCGAGAGTGGCGCCATCCCATGGACGAGAATACCGCAAGGTGAAATCGACGTAATGGCGATACGGATACGGAACGACATCGGGATCGTAGACCCGGCTTTGCGCACCGTAATAATTCTGGTTGACGAGAGTGCGCACTCGCTCCTCGAGATACCCGCCAAACGAAGGAAGCCATCCCACGCGCAGCATTTGGCTTCGTGCACCAACGCCATCGTTGTATACACGCTGATCAGCGCCCCAGTTACCGTCGACCAATCCGTAATTGGTCATCCCGTCCAAGAAGATAAAATGCGTGTACCAGGTGTTCTGCCACTCGGAGATTTCATAGGTCATGTCGAAATAGCGGCCGATTTTCGGAAAATCGATGCCTGCGGACAACGCGGAATTACCAAGCAAGTAGCTGCCGCCATCTTCGGTGTTCTCTCCGGCGTACTGGAAGTAGACGGCAAACGGTACCTTGCTCGGAAATATGAACCGGCTGACATAGGACGCCTGCTGATTCCCTTGATCCTGAGACTGGCCGCCCGGCTTGAAAAAATCGCGCAACAGAAAACTCGCCGAGTCGGGCAGCCCCGCTCCACCGCCGTATTGCAGCAGGCGGTTGACGCCGATCGACCAGCCGCTGAACGGCTCGATCGAAAATTCGGCGCCGAACAGATGCGGGTTTCCCCTGGCGACCTGCCCGTCGTAGGCAATCGCGTTGGACGACGACATTTTTGCCAAGAAAAACTCGTACTGGAATCCGAGCCGCGTAAGCGGCTCGTAGTTCGACAGCGTCACCGATGGCATCGTGGGCGCTTCCGTGCTGATCAGCGTGCTGCTGTCGGTCATCGGCGACCACCAGTGATCGCGGTAGCCGACGTCGAGCTGTGCCCAGTGGGTCCCGAAACTCAGCATCGAACCCACGGGCACCGTGCGCCCGGCATAGCTAACAGCGCCGGCCGACGCCAAGAAATAGTCATTTGGCTCCACGTAGGCTTGAGCCGATAATTCCCGCTTGCTGTCGACGGGCAGGCCATACTGGTTGGGCACGACCCCGGGATCGGGGCCATGCGTAATCGAGCCCGTCGCGCTCGCGTGCGTTACCGCGTAATCGCGCGAATAACGCTCGAGATACCGGCGCACCTTCTTGCAGAGCGGCGCATCGACCTTGCACGCCTGAGGCAGGGCGTCCTCGACCAAGGCCACGGCAAACGGCCGCTTGAGGATCGGCTCGTCGGCGAGTATCAGCACGCGCTCGATTTGACGCTCGATCTCCGGCTCGAGATTCAACGGCAGATAGGCGCTCACGCCCTCAGCGAGTGCGGGAGCCGACGCGGCGAGCAGCAACGTGCACGCGGCGCCCAGCTTCCACCGCCACATCAGAGAACGCCCACCGACCGAATAGCGAGCAGTGCGACCGCCAAGTTGTAAATGATCGTAGTAACGGACTGCCACAACGGCAGCGGATTGATCCGCTCCGTGTCGAGCGGCACCACGATCGTGTCTCCGGGGCGCATCTCGATCGTCTGCGACCGCCGAAACCAACCGCTGCGTCCACCGCTGAAAACATCGCCATTCGCCCGTACGACATATATGCGCTTGCGATCCGCCTTCTGTGTCGTGCCGCCGCTCTTCACGATGTAGTCGTCGCGCGTCAGGCCCGACTCGAAGACGTGCGACGTCGGGCTCTGAACTTCGCCCAATATCGTGATCTCTTGGTTTTTCTTCGGGACGAGCAGTTTATCCCCGTCCTTGAGGATCACGTCGCCGGGTGCGCCGGTCGGCGAACTCATGACTTGATCCAGATTGATTACCAGCCGGCCCACCGGCTTGGCGTCGCGCAACTGCGAGATCAATTGCTGGCCGACGACCAGCGCTTGACCCGCGCTCGCAGCGCCGCCTCCGCCCGAGGTTGCCGCACTGCTCGCCACCGCCTGCAGCGAAAGCGCCGCCAAATCACTTTGCAAGCGATTGCTCAATAGCTCGATCTGGTCCTTCTCGCGCTTCTTGAGTTCCTCGCGAATGAATACCGCGCCCTCGCTGAATGCCTCGACGGTAAAGCCGCCGGCACGCTCCAACAATGAGCGAAGCGTTTCGCCCTGATGAATGGGATATTTGCCGGGAAATCTTACCTCGCCGGCAATCTCGAATATTCCCGGTTCCTTCCACATCGGCGTTGGCTTGATCACCAAGACGTCGTAGGGCCTGAGCTCGAGATCGGCTCCCGCCTCGCCGTGTCGTATGGCAGCAAGGTTGACCGGAATCAACTCAGTCTCGCGCGCGGTACCATTGACGACCGCGTAGCGGGTCAATTCCGCCTCACCACGATAGGCAGCGTCTTCCAAGCTGCCGCCGGCGCGTATCAAATCGCTGATGTGCATGTTCGGTTCCAGCGGAAAATGCCCCGGAGCCTTGACCGCGCCGTCGATACCGACGATCTGTTCCGGCTTTTCCGACGTCGCCTGCAACTCGAGCGTTCGGATGACGGGGATCAAGACGCGCTCGCGGCTCGACGTCAAATCAAAGACGAATATCTGATCACGCGGACGCAGCTCCGGATCCGCCGCGGAGCCGCGCGCCGCGAGCGCGCGCTCGAGATCCGCGGAAACGACCTCGACCCTTTCTTCGGGCGGGACCTCGCGCCGAATCATGATGTAATGAGGATCGGCGTTCGGTCGAAGTTCGTCGAAACTATTGAGGACATTGCTGAGCCGCATGCCCGTTCGGTACTCGAACGAGCCCGGACGAAACACATACCCGGTCAAGGTAACGGAGTTCTCCAGCGTCGGCCGTATGGCCGGGACCTTCACTTTATCGCCGTTCGCCAATAGCGTTGCGCGGCTCGCCGCGATCGTTAAGTCGATGTCCTGCATCTCCCGTAATCGCGACGGTAAAATCCGCTCCAATTGGACCAGTTTCTGGTCGGCATCAGGCACCAGACCGCCCGCGAGAGCGATCGACTCGGCTACGGTCTTCTCGTTTTTGAGTTCGTATATTGCCGGGCGTCGCACGGAACCGTAGACCGATACCGTATTGCCGATCGGTGGAATGAATATGACATCGCCGGGCATCAGTTGCCGATCGCCGCTGGTATCGCCATGCTGCAGCAGGTCGTAAAGATCGAGCACCGTGACCAGTTTGCCGTTGCGCTTGAGTTCGATATTGCGCAATGAACCGATCTTTTTCACGCCGCCGCTGACGAACAGCGCATTTGTCATCGTCGACAGCCCGCTGACCGTATAGGAACCTGGTTTTTCGGCCTCACCCAGTACGAAGACGCGAATCGAGCGCAGATCGCCCATCGTCACGCTGACGCGAGTGCCGATGAGCCCCTGTGTGACGCGCTGTTCGACTATGCTGCGTGCTTGATCGAAGGATAATCCGCTGACCAGAATGGGACCAAGTTTCGGGAAGTAGACGCGCCCGTCGCGCTCGACGGTCAGTGTGTAGGTCGCAGACTGATTGCCGTAAAGCTGAATATCGAAGGTGTCACCGGGACCCACGACGTAGTCGATCGGCACTTGGATATCCGAAACCGGCGCAAACGTACTGGGAACGCCTTCGAACAAATCATAACCGAACGGCTTCAGTGCGTCTTCGCCAAGCGGCAGCAGGCGCAACAACGATAGTTTTACTTGATAGGAGTAAAGATCCGGATCGGCGTTCATGCGATCGGCCGCTTCGCTTGCCGTCAGGCCCGACAAGGGGATTGCCGGCAGGCCCGGGATCTCGAGTACGCCGAAATGGTTGAGGCGATAGGGATTACTGCCCAAAATCCGCTTGCGGAATTTTTCGTCCTGGTCCTTCTCTTCGTCGGTCTTCGGTTTCGCGTTGATCAGCCGGTAACACAAATTAGCCGTCTGAATTTCCTGATTTTTCGCGGCGGCGGCTGCGGCGTTGTTGTTGGGCATTCCGGCGCCGGAAATGCCGGCGATACCGGCAATACCGGCAATACTGCTCAAGGCGTTGCCGGTATTGCCATTACTGCCGACATTGGCGCCCCCATTGCCGTTGCCGCCCGGAGGCGGCCCGTTATTGGTACCGGACGCGCCGGCATTACCGGCATTGATTTTGGCCCCGATATTGGTGCAGTCGATGTCTTCGATCGGCGTCAGATCGATCAAGACGGTATCGTCGGCCCGAAGCTCGGGATCTTCATAGGGCTGGCGCAGAATCCGCCCGTCGCGGGTTTTAACTCTGTTGGCGATGTCCAACATGTCCTGCTGTGCCGCTTGCGATTGCACCGTTTCGGGCATGTTGAGTTTGTTGTCGGTCTTCTTGTTCGTCCCGCCGCTCTCGCCCTTGCCCAAGATACCCTGCAAGATCGAGTTCTGCTGATCCTGAGGAATCACGTCTTTGAGCTGCTGCAGCGTATCCGATGAAGTGTTCTGCGCGGCCGCATATGCGCTGAACAACAGCAGAACGATTGCGGCGCCGTAACCCTTCATTGGCATAGTAGAAAATCGAATGTGCATCATCGCCTTTAACCGAACGCGCCGCATTCGCCAAGCAATGATGATTGCCTGCTCCGGTCCCCGGTTATCGATTCGTGTTGGAAAAACAAGAGTTTAACAGCCGCGAGTCACGAACGCGGGTCGAGAATTGTAAAGTGGCGATCCCTTAAGAGCAACTACGCGGCCCACCACCGCTACCGGCTGTAATTCTTCTCGACCCAAGCCGCATAATCCCTGCCCAACAGCCCCTGCCACCAGCGCGTATTGTCCAGATACCAGTCGAGGGTTGCGCGTAGGCCGCCCTCGAGGTCGCGCGCCGGCGCATAGCCGAGTTCGCGCTGCGCCTTGGCGTAATTGATCGCATAGCGCCGATCGTGTCCCGGCCGGTCGCGCACGTGCACGATCAAATCGCTGGCCTGCTTGCCGTTCGCGGCCGGCGAGGAGGGAAACGCCTTGCGCAGGTCCTCGCGCGCGATCAAGGTCTCATCGACGAGCGCGCAGAGCGTTTTCACGATCTCGATATTGGTCGTTTCGCTGTTGCCGCCAATGTTGTAGACCTCGCCGGGCTTGCCGCGCGTCAGCGCGAGCTCGATCGCCACGCAATGATCGGCGACGTGCAGCCAATCGCGCACTTGCAGCCCATCGCCGTAGACCGGCAGCGGATCGCCCGAGAGGATGTTCATGATGATCAGCGGAATGAGCTTTTCCGGAAATTGAAAAGGGCCGTAATTATTCGAACAATTGGTGACCGTCGTGGCGAGGCCGTAGGTCTCGTGGTAGGCGCGCACGAGATGATCGGAGCCGGCCTTGGTCGCGGAATACGGCGAGTTCGGCGCATACGGCGTCGCCTCGTGAAACGGCGCATCGGCGGGCCCGAGAGAGCCGTAAACCTCGTCGGTCGAGACGTGGTGGAAGCGGTGCGGCCGCGCGAGTTGGGTTTCGATCCACGCGGATTTTGCGGCTTTTAACAGCGTATGCGTACCGACGAGGTTGGTGCGAATGAAATCGTCGGGCCCTAAGATCGAGCGATCCACGTGGGACTCCGCGGCAAAATGCACGAGCGTGTCGATCTGGTGCTGCGTGAGCAGCGCGCGCACGGCCGCCTCGTCGCAAATGTCGCCGCGCACGAACAGATAGCGCGGATCGCGCTCGAGACCGGCGAGGTTTTCGATGTGGCCGGCATAGGTCAGCGCATCGAGCACGACCACCCTGCCCGCATCGCTGCGCGCCAGCCAATGGCGCACGAAATTCGCGCCGATGAAGCCGGCCCCGCCGGTGATCAAGACGTTATGCGGGTCGTAGCTCATCGAGCATATTCCGTAAGTTGTGCCGCCAGTGGTGCGCGGGCACCTGCACGAGCGCGCGCGTCGATTCCGTATTGAGCACGCTGAACCTGGGGCGGACCGCGGGCGTTGGATACGCCGTGGTCGCTATCGGTACGATCGGCACGGCCGCCCTCAGCAAGCCGCGCACCAGCGCCTCTTCCTGTATCGCGACCGCGAAATCGTACCAGCTCGCGACACCCAGATCCGTCCAATGAAAGATCCCGGGCGCCGGCGCGGCGCCGATCAGGCCCCAGATCGCCTGGGCCAGCCCCGAGGCCCAGGTCGGCGTGCCGATCTGATCGCAAACGACGCGCACTTCGGGCCGTTCGCGCATGAGGCGCAGCATCGTCAAGACGAAGTTGCGCCCCGCCGAGTCATAGACCCAGGCGGTGCGCAGAACCACGCCGCCCTGGCCCTCGTTCAATACCCGGCGCTCCCCGCCGAGCTTGGTCGCGCCATAGACGCTCAAGGGGTTCGTGGCATCGGCGGGCAGATAGGCGCGATTCGATTGCCCGTCGAATACGAAATCCGTCGACAGATGCAGCAGGCGGCAGCCCGCGTGCGCGGCGGCCCGCGCCAGGGCGCCGACGGCCGTATCGTTGATCGCGAGCGCTTCGCCGCGCTCGGTCTCGGCGCGATCGACGGCCGTATAGGCCGCCGCATTGATGATCCAATCGATACGGGCTTGCGCGAGCGTCGCGGTCACGGCGCTCTCGTCGAGGATATCGAGCTCGGCACGCGTCTTCGCGAGTACGGCGTGCTGCGCCGGGACGGCGTTCGCGACCGCACGCCCGACCTGCCCCGCCGCTCCCAGCACCAGAATCTTCATTCGAATTTGTGGATATCGGCGAAGGTCTCGCCGTGCTGATCCTTGGCCGAGAGATTCGGTTCGACGCCGTCGGGCAGCGGCCAATCGATGGCGGCAATGGGATCGTTCCATGCGAGCGTGCGCTCGTGCTGGGGGCTATAAAAATCGGTGCATTTGTAGAGAAAATCCGCACTCGGCGAGGTGGTCAGGATGCCGTGCGCGAGTCCCGGCGGCACCCACAGCATCAGATGATTCTTATCCGACAATTCCGTGCCCCACGACTGGCCGAAGGTCGGCGATGCGCGGCGCAAATCGACGACCGCGTCGAATACCGCACCGGACGCGACGCGCACCAGCTTGCCTTGCGTATGCTCGACCTGCAGGTGCATGCCGCGCAGCGTCCACTGCGTCGAGCGGCTGTGATTGTCCTGAAGAAAATGCGCGTCGATGCCGGCTTCCAGGAATTTGAGCGCCTGCCAGGTCTCCATGAAAAAACCGCGGGCGTCGCCGAACACCTTCGGCTCGATGAGAATCACGTCGGCGATCGGCGTCGCGTGGAACCTCATGGGTTGCGCTCGTCGCGCACGATGCGCAGCAGATACTCGCCGTAGCCGCTTTTCTTGAGCGGCTGCGCGAGGCGCTCGACCTGCGCCGCATCGATGAAGCCCATGCGCCATGCAACCTCCTCGACGCATGCGACCTTGAGGCCTTGGCGTTCCTCGAGTATGCGCACGAACAAGCCCGCATCCAGCAAGGACTGATGCGTGCCGGTGTCGAGCCACGCGGTGCCGCGCCCGAGGCGCTCGACGCGCAGCTTGCCTTCGCGCAAATAAGCTCGATTCAGGTCGGTGATCTCGAGTTCGCCGCGCGCCGAGGGCTTGATCGAACGCGCGATCGCCGGGGCTCGACCGTCGTAAAAATACACGCCGGTCACTGCATAATTGGAGGGCGGCTTCAAGGGCTTTTCCAGCAAATCGACGACCGTGCCGGCGGCGTCGAATTGCACGACGCCGTAGCGTTCCGGATCCTGCACGTAATAGCCGAAGACGGTCGCCCCGTCGCCGCGCGCCGAGGCCGCCTGCAGCGATTCGGAAAGGTTAGCGCCGTAGAAAATATTGTCGCCGAGGATCAGCGCCGCGGGCGCGCCCGCGAGAAAATCCTCGCCGATGATCAGCGCCATCGCGATGCCGTTCGGCTCCGCTTGGGTCGCGTAGTCGAACTTCACGCCCCACTGCTCGCCTGAACCGAGCAGATCGCGAAACGCCTGGCTATCGCGCGGCGTCGTGATGATCAGAAACTCGCGGATACCCGCCGACAGCAAGGTCGCGAGTGGATAGTAGATCATCGGCTTGTCATAGACCGGCAGCAGCTGCTTGCTCTGCGACAAGGTGATCGGGTGCAGGCGCGTACCGGCGCCGCCCGCCAAGATGATGCCTTTGCGTGGATTTGACAAAATTCGATCCTGCGGTTTGACGGTCCGGCATTATAAGGCACGCGCTCGAGCCGCGTAGCGTGAGATCGGGGGCTTCGCTATCGATGCTCCGCGATATACGCGATCAATGCCGCAAGCCCCTCGGCTCCATGCCCGGTCGGCGCATGCACGCCCGTGAGGTCGATTCCGATCGCGAGCTTCTTACCCAGCTCCACGCCGAACTGATCGAAGGAATTCACGCCCCAGACGACGCCCTGCACGAACACGCTGTGCTCGTAGAGCGCGAGCAGGCTGCCGAGCGTGCGCGCGCTCGTCTGCGGGTAGAGCAGCAGCGAACTCGGCCGATTGCCGTCGTAGACGCGATGCGCGGCCAGCCGCGCGATCTCGGCCTCGGACGCGTTTGCCGCACGCATTTCCGCCTCGACTTCCGCGAGCGTGTGGCCGAACGCAAACGCCTGCGACTGCGCGAGACAATTCTGCAACGCGAGGTCTTGCCCGCTCGTATCGCCCCAGGAGCCGCGCAGCGGCGCGATGAAATCCAAGGCCGCCGACGCGGTGCCCTGGTGCAGCATCTGGAAATAGGAATGCTGCGCACTCGACCCGGGCGAGCCCCAGACGACCGGCGCGGTCGGATAAGTGACGCGCTCCGCCGATAAGTCCACCGATTTACCGTTGCTCTCCATCTCGAGCTGCTGCAGATAGGCCGCGAGCTGCGCGAGGCGCTGATCGTAAGGCAGCACGCAGAGCGTCGGCAGCGCGAGAAAGCTGCGATTCCAGACGCCCAAGAGCCCCATCGTCACTCCTAAGTTTTCCTCGAACGGCGCGCTCATGAAATGCCGGTCGATCTCGCTCGCGCCGCTCAAGAATTCGGCGAAGCGATCGCTGCCGATGGCGAGTTCCGCGATCAGGCCGACCGCCGACCACACCGAATAGCGCCCGCCGACCCAGTCCCACATCGTGAAACGCCGCGTCGGCGCGATGCCGAACGCATCCATGGCCGGCGCATTGGTCGAGACCGCGACGAAATGATCGGCAGGAGCTCGCTCCCCCAGCGCCTCGACGATCCAGCCGCGCGCGGCATGCGCATTGGCCTGGGTTTCTAGCGTCGTGAAGGTTTTCGAGCAAACGATGACGAGCGTTTCGGCGGGATCGAGGCGGCGGATCAAATCATTGAGCTGCGTACGATCGACGTTCGAGACGAAGTGCGGCGTGATGCCCCCGCTCCACTCGTGACGCAGCGCATCGCAGACCAGCAGCGGACCCAAGTCCGAGCCGCCGATGCCGATATTGATGACATGCTTGAACGGGCGGCCCGTGCTGCCGCGCTGCTCGGCGCGCCGCACCGCGCCGACGAAGTTCGCGAGCTTCTCTCGCGATTCGCGCACTTCGGCTTGAATCGCCGGCGAGCCCGCAAACTCGGAGCGCAGCGCCGTATGCAGTACCGCGCGATGTTCCGTCGTGTTGATCGGATCGCCGCGAAACATCGCCTCGATGTGTGCCGTCAAGCCCAGCGCACGCGCCAGGCCGTACAGCAGGCTCAAGGTCTCGCGCGTGATCCGCTGACGCGAGACGTCGAGCATCCAGGGGCCGAACTCGAGATGGAAGTCGCGCCACCGATCGGCGTCCGTCGCGATGAGATCGCGCAAATGCTGCGGGCCCAATAGAGCGGCATGCCGAGCCAGGGCTTTCCATGCTGCGTTGTGAGAATTCAAATTGGTCATATCTGGTGCGTGTTCAAGCGGCGCGTTGTTGATAATGCTCAAGATACCATTCGACGAAACGCCGCACACCCACCGATAATTCGGTGCACGGGCGGTAGCCGACATCATGCGCCAAGGCCTCGACGTCCGCCCAGGTATCCGGCAAGTCGCCGAGCTGCATGGGCAGGAAATTCTTCTCCGCCTTGCGCCCGAGGCACTGCTCCAGGACTTCGATGTAGCGCAACAGTGCCACGGGCTGTTGATTGCCGATGTTGTAGATTCTATACGGCGCCGCGCTCGTGCTCGGATTCGGTGCCGCGGAGTCCCACTTGGGATCGGCCGCGGCGACGTGGTCGACGGCCGCGATGACGCCCTCCACGATATCATCCACATAGGTGAAATCGCGCTGATGCCGGCCGTGGTTGAAGACGTCGATCGGCACGCCGGCAAGAATGTTCTTGGTGAACTTGAACAGCGCCATATCGGGCCGGCCCCAGGGGCCGTACACGGTGAAAAAGCGCAAACCCGTCGTCGGCAGCCGATATAGCGAAGAATAGCTGTGGGCCATGAGCTCATTGGCTTTTTTGGTCGCCGCGTACAGCGTCAAGGGATGATCGACGTTTTGCGTCTCGACGAACGGCATCCGGGTGTTGGCGCCGTAGACCGAGCTCGTGGATGCATAGACCAGGTGCTCGACGCCGCTATGGCGGCATCCTTCGATGACATGCAGGAATCCGGTGACGTTGCTCTGCACGTAGACATGCGGATTCTCGGTCGAATAGCGCACGCCGGCCTGCGCCGCCAAATGCACGACGCGCCGGAATTGCTCGCGCGCAAACATTGATTGCATCGCGCCCTGATCCGCAACATCCATTTTCTCGAACCGAAAGTTCGGATAGCGCTGCAGAATGCTCAAGCGAGCGGCCTTGAGCTTAGGATCGTAGTAGGCGTTGAGGTTGTCGATCCCCACGACCTCGTCGCCGCGCTCGAGCAAGGCCCGTGCGGTATGAAACCCGATGAAGCCCGCGGCGCCGGTGACCAGCAGCTTCATGCTTTTCGCCAGACGGTTTTGCCGCCGGACGCTTTGTCGAGCAGCGCGAGCGCGTGCGCGTGCGCCGCGAGTTCCGCTTCGTTCGCCTTGACGATGGCGATGCGCCGCCGTTCGCCGCGCCGCGACGGCATCGCGTGATCGGCATGGATCGCGAGATGCGCGTCGGACTTCTCGCCGAGCGTCAGCGCCGCCTGCCCGCCGGTCATTGCCAGATACACCTCGGCCAGGATGCGCGCGTCGAGCAGCGCGCCGTGGTACTCGCGATGCGTGTTGTCGACCGAATAGCGCTTGCACAAGGCGTCGAGATTATTGCGCTGCCCGGGATGCATCTGCCGCGCCAGGCTCAGCGTATCGAGCACTCGGCAGAGCTCATTGACCTTGAGCGGGGGTGTCGACAAGCGGCGCAGCTCGGCGTTCAAAAAGGCGACGTCGAACGGCGCGTTGTGGATGATGAGCTCCGCGTCGCGCACGAATTCGACGAGGTCCTCGGCAACCGCCGCGAACTTCGGCTCGTTGCGCAACTGCTCGCGCGTGATGCCATGGACTTCCTGCGCACCCACATCGATATCGCGCTCGGGGTTCAAATAGCGGTGGAACACGCGGCCGGTGATGCGCCGGTTCACGAGCTCGACGCAGCCGATCTCGATGACGCGATGCTGAAGTTCGACTTCGAGGCCGGTGGTTTCCGTATCGAGCACGACTTGGCGCATGGAGTTCTATCGACCCGCCAATAGTTGATCGATCGCGAGATTCGCGAGCTCATCGACGAATTCGTTGCCGTCATGGCCCGAATGTCCCTTGACCCAATGCCAAGAAATATCCTGAGTGGCGAGCGCCGCATCGAGCCGCTCCCACAGATCCTGGTTCTTGACCGGTTCGCGCGCCGCGGTGCGCCAGCCGCGTGCTTTCCAATTCGGCAGCCATTCGGTGGCGCCCTGCAGTACGTATTTCGAATCGGTGTACAGCTTCACCGAGCAGCGCCGCTTGAGCGCCTTCAAGCCTTCGATCGCCGCCATGAGTTCCATGCGATTATTGGTCGTGGCCGCTTCGGCGCCCGAGAGCTCCTTGCGCATCGCACCGGCTATCAACAATGCCGCCCAGCCGCCGGGGCCGGGGTTGCCCCGGCATGCGCCATCCGTATAGAGCTCGACCGTTTTCATGATCAAATCGGTCAGGGGCCCAATTTGTTGGTCGGTTCGGCGACGCCCACGAGCACGCGCTGGCGCGCACGGCGCTTCGGCCGCACCAAAGTCATCGTCTGCATGCGCTTGCGCGCCTTGAGCATATAGGCGCCGGCGCGCCATGCGGCATGCGGCGCGACCTCGCCGCGTCCGGCGCTCGATGCGATCGGCAGCATGCCGAGATAGCCATAGACGCTCGCCACGTCGAAGCCCAGCAGCGCGACCCAGTCCCGCAGACGCAGCTCCGAGAGCAATCGACGCGTACCGGGCGGAAATGCCGGCCGGCGTAGATAGTGCGCAAACAGCCGCCGTGCGCCCCAGCCGCTCCAGGGGTTGAAGCCACTGATGATCAAGCAGCCCTCGGCGCAGAGCACGCGCTCCGCCTCGCGCAACACCGCGTACGGATCCTCAACGAGTTCGAGCGTATGGGGCAGAACGATCGCATCGATGCTGTCCGAGGCGAACGGCAAGCTCGCCAGCGGCGCGCACAGCGTCACGCCGGGCGCGGGTTCCTGTGCCACCAGCGTCGTATGCTGCGTGCGCGCGCCCGCCAGCATCGCGTGGCCGCCGCCCCACGCGCCGACTTGCATCAACTCGAAGCCGAACACGTCGTCGAGCGCGAGGCGTGCCAGCGCGATCTCGTCGCGCAGCACGCGGTTGCCGAGCGGGCTCTCGAACCAGTCGACCGGGGTCTTGCTCCGCGCGGTATCCAAGTCTCGTTCCTTCATGAAAACACTAGCGAAGTTCTGATGTTACAGGTTAAATACTCGAGATAATGTCAAACATTGAAACGCCTCTTCGTATGCGCCCCGTACGCGCATTTTCCGATAACTATATCTGGCTCATCGACGCGCCGCTGGCGCCCGGCCAAGTCGTCGTTGTCGATCCAGGCGACGCCGAGCCCGTATTCGCCGAGTTGCACCGCAGCGGCGCAAGCTTAGCCGCGATTTTGCTGACTCACCATCATGCCGACCACATCGGCGGGGTCGACGCCTTGCTCGCCGCGACCCCCGTGCCGGTCTTGGGGCCCGATGATGCCCGAATCCCAACCCTGACGCGCCGCTTGCGCGACGGGGAAATCGTGCAATTACCGGACCTGGGGCTGCAATTCCAGATCATGCACATCCCGGGCCATACGTTAAGTCACATCGCTTTTTGGGGCCATAGCGTAGTGTTTTGCGGTGACACGCTTTTTAGTGCAGGCTGCGGGCGAATGTTCGAGGGAACACCGGTCCAAATGAATGCCTCGCTGCAACGCTTGAGTGCGCTGCCGCCCGCAACGCGCGTGTTCGCGGGCCATGAGTACACGGCTGCGAATTTACGCTTTGCGCTGACCGCCGACCCGCGCAATGAGGCGGCCGCGCGCTATCGCGAATTGGTCGATAGGCTGCGGGCCCACGACACGCCCACGCTGCCCTCCACGATCGAGCTCGAAAATCGCGTCAATCCTTTTTTGCGCTGCGATGACGCCGCGATTCGCGCTGCAGCCGCATGGCATAGCGGCCGGGCGTTGAACGATACCGCCGCGGTGTTCGCGGAATTGCGCGCCTGGAAGGATGGGTTTCGTGCTTAGGGGCCTCTGCGGGTGCGCCGGCGCCTTGGCGTTGCTGGCGGCCTGCGCGCACGCACCCGCTCCGGCCGCGAAGCCGGCAGGGGCGCAGGAGCCCGTGGCCGCCTCAGCGTCGAGCGCGCCCGATGTCGCCGGCGGGGAAGGCTTCCACCCAAGCGTCGGCAGTACGCCGTCGGTCGCAATGCCGAGCGAATGGCAGCATCACAACGGCGAGGATTACGACGATCTATTCGATCGGATGCGCGCCGGCTTCGTCTTCGGCGAAGTCCAAGAGCCGGCGATCGACCAGCAACTGCACTGGTTCGAACACAACCCCGAGTACCTCGAAAGAACCTTTCAGCGCGCGCAGCGCTACATGTACCACATCGTCACGGAAGTCGAAGCGCGCGGCATGCCGCTCGAATTCGCGCTGCTGCCCGTCGTGGAAAGCGCCTACGAGCCCTTCGCCTATTCACGTAGTCGTGCCGCCGGCCTCTGGCAATTCATTCCGGGCACGGGGGTGCGCTTCGGCTTGAAACAGGATTGGTGGTATGACGGGCGTCGCGATGTCATCGAATCGACGCGTGCCGCGCTCGATTACCTGCAGGCGCTGCACGATCAATTCGACGGCGATTGGCTGCTCGCGATCGCCGCCTACAACGTCGGCGAAATGACCGTACAGCGCGAATTCGATCACAATCGCGCGCTGGGACTGCCGACCGACTTTTGGCATTTGAAGCTGCCGGCCGAGACCCGCGCTTACGTCCCGAAGCTCCTGGCGATGAAACGCTTGATGGCCGAGCCGGAGCGCTACGGTCTAGAATTCGCGCCGATGCCGAACGAACCGTATTTCGCGGTCATCGAGACCGGCTCGCAGATCGATTTGAAAATCGCCGCAAAATTGGCGGGCACGAGCTATGACGAAGTGGCGGCGCTGAACCCCGGCTACAACCGTTGGGCGACCGACCCCGGCGGCCCGCACCGCCTATTGGTCCCCATCGACAATGCGGACGGGTTCGAGGCGGCGCTGAAGACCCTCGCCCCCGAAGACCGCTTGCTCTACGTCACGCATGAGGTCGGCCGACGCGAAACGCTGGCGACGATCGCGAGCCAATACGGCACCTCGGTCGTGATCTTGAGCAAACTCAACGACCTCAAGAACAAGCATTTGACCCCGGGCCAAACACTGCAGATTCCGCAGGCCAGCGACCAATTGCCCGAGAAAGTCCTATTGGCGGCGGCACGCGTCGACCGTCCCGGAAGCGATGCCTCGGGGCGCAAACGCGGCCAGATCGTCTACCGCGTGCGGACCGGCGACACCTTGACCAAGATCGCTCAGCGCCAGGGCATCACGGTCAGCACGCTCGCAAGGCTCAATAATTTAGGCGCCGGCGATACGGTCGTGCAGGGCCAGCGCCTCATCGTCAAGGCGAGCTCGAGGCATTATCGTGACGAAGGCGCCGTGTCGGGCCGCCGGCTCATGTACACGGTGCGCAAGGGCGATACGGTATTCAGCATTTCCCGGCAATTTCAAGTATCGGTCACGCAATTGAAGAGTTGGAACGGCCTCAATAGCCGCCATCAAATCCGCGCGGGGCAGCGTCTCGTGATGTACATCGAATCCAATCGAGAACAAGGTTAGGGGAAACAAGCATGGGATTTTTATCCGGCAAACGCGCGCTCATCGTTGGACTCGCCACGGATCGCTCAATCGCCTGGGGCATCGCGCAGGCGATGCATGCGCACGGCGCCGAACTGGCGTTCTCCTACATCGAACGCATGGTCGACCGCGTCGTTCCGCTCGCCAAGCAATTGGATTCCCACATCACCTTTCCGATGGACGTCGCCGGCGATGAGGACATCGCGCGCGGATTCCGTACGCTCAAGGCGCATTGGACCGAATTCGACATCCTCGTGCATGCGGTCGCCTTCGCGACGCGTGAGGCGCTGACGGGCCGCTTCATCGATGCGACGACACGCGAGGGCTTTCGGATCGCCCACGACATCTCCTCGTATAGCCTCACCGCGCTCGCGCGCGAATCCTTGCCGTTCATGGCTGGGCGCGCGGGAGCGATCGTGACCTTGAGTTACCTCGGCGCCGTACGTTCCGTCCCCAGCTACAACGTCATGGGTCTCGCCAAAGCGAGCCTCGAGGCCAATGTGCGATTCCTCGCCGCGGACTTGGGCACGCAGGGCATCCGCGTCAACGGCATCTCGGCGGGCCCGATCAAGACGCTGTCCGCAGCCGGCATACCGGGCTTGCGCAAAATGCTGTCCCACGTCGCCGCCGCCGCACCGTTGCAGCGCAACGTGACGATCGACGATGTCGGCAAAGCCGCCGCGTTTCTGTGTTCAGACCTCGCCTCCGGCATCACCGGCGAAATTCTCTATGTCGACGGCGGCTACAGCTCGGTCGGCATGAGCTTCCCCGGGGACGATGCGGAAATCCCTTAGGCGATTGCAATTATTTGCATTTCTTCACGCTCCCAGGTTCGGCGGAAGTTGCGATAATCAGTCTTCAATTGTTGTCTGCGCGAGGTTCATCATGAGTATCGTCAATCGAATCACCCTGCTCGCGGCCGCAAGCGGCGCCGTGGCGGCGTTGGGTGCTTGCACCTCGCTGCCAGTGACGACCGATGTGAATCCCAACGCCAGCGCCAGCACGTGTCATACCTATGCCTGGGCTCAAGAACATGTGGCAGCCGGCGTCCAACCGGCCGCCTATGGTAATCCGCTGAACGCGGATCGGCTGCGTGCGGCGATCGAGTCCAACTTGGCCGCGCGCGGCCTGCAACCCGCCGCGAACCGCGCCAGCGCCGATTGCGTCATCGGTTATGCGATCGGTTCGCGTATCGTTGCCGATGATTTTGGCGGCGTTGGTTGGGTCGGCTATGGCCGCGGGGGATATGGTTGGGGCTGGGGTCCGTGGGGCTACGACTACCCCTACGTGCATAACGAGGGCCGGATTTCGGTCGATCTATTCGACGCGCATACGCACACGGCGATATGGCACGCCTCGGTCAATCAGAACGTCGTCGATTTGACCGGCCCGTCGGCTGAGTTGAAGATCAACCAAGCGGCCGCCGCGATTTTCACGAAGTTCCCCATAGTCGCGGCACCCGCGCCGATGCCGCCGCCGGCGAGCGGGCGCGCCGGTACTTGAGGCTAGTGCGTCGAGGGGCGTTGCACGAAAAAATAATAGAGCGCGGCCAGCACGGCCGCGATCGCGATCACGAGCAACGTGAATCGGTGCAGAGATCCGATCAGCAATTCGCGATTGCGTCCGACCGCCACCCCTAGCCAGGCGAGCACCGAGCACCAGAGCAGCGACCCCGCGAGCGTCGCGAGCGAGTACCAGCGAAAGTCGAGCCGCACGATACCCGCCGGAATGCCAATCAGATGGCGGATCACGGGCAGCAGGCGGGAGAAGAAAACGCCGGGCCAGCCGTAGCGGGCTGCCCAGCGTTCAGCGCGTTCGATTTTTTTGGTTGCGAGCCCAACGTAGGGTCCGCAGCGAAGCATCAAAGGCCGGCCCAAGCCGCGCGCGGCCCAGTACATCAGCGCCGCCCCGATCCAAGAACCCGTCGTGCCGGCGAGGGCAATGCCGATCACCGATAGCTGTCCCTGGGTGTGCGCGAGGTAGGCCGCAGGTGGAATGATGATTTCGCTCGGCAAGGGCACCAGCGTGCTCTCCAAGGCCATCAGCGCGACGATCAGACCATAGCCGCCCTGGCTCAGCGCCGACAGATACCAGTCCGAGAACTGATGCAGCAGCGCGGCCAATTACTCGATGGCCTGCGGATTGACGATCACCTTGGCCGCGGTTCGTGCCGCGAGGCTGTAGCTCTGGGATTCCGCGGCCGCAGACTGCTGCGCGAACTGCCGGCGTTCGAGTTCCTGTTGCTGCGGGTTGGTATTTGGATCCTCGCGTACGGCGGACAGACCGAAAACCGCCGAATCCCCATTATCGAGCGCAGCGGTTTGGAATTGCGGCTTGCCGGCGGGCTTCGGCAGCTCAAACGCGAGTTGCCGGATCGCGATCGGCACGGCCTGATCCGCGCGCCCGACAAAGCGCGCGGCCTGTAGCGGCGCTCCGAGCGCCTTGGCGATCGCGTCCCAGGACTCGCCCGCCGAGAGCCGCTTCGCGGCGTCCGTGGCCGCCGCCGACGCGAGTTGCATGCCACGCTGCTTCTTCCACGCCGCAATGATCTGCGTTCGCACGGCATCGAGGCTGCGTTGCTGCGGCAGTTTGTGATCCGTGGCTTTGACGACGATGCCGCGGCCTTTTTCCACTTCGACGATCGGACTGACTCGGCCATCGAGCACATCTGGGCTGAAGGCCGCCTCGATCGCTTTCGGCGACTTGCCGAGCGCGCCGCCGCCGTCGATGCGGCTGAAATCGGCAATCTGTTCGACCGGCAATCCCGCTTTGCGCGCAACGGCATCGATATCCGTCGCGCTCTGCAGTGCAGCGTCGGCGAGCTGATCCTGCAGGCCATTGAATTGGCGCTCCGCCTCGGCGCGGCGGTATTCCGCATCCAGATCGCTCTTGTCCTCCTCGAAGGTCTTGGTGCTCGCCTCTTGAATGCCGACGAGCTTCAAGATGTGATAGCCGAACTGGGTCTTCACGGGCCCGCGGATTTCGCCCACTTTCATGCTGTAAGCGGCATCGGCGAACGGCGCGACCCAGACTTTGCGCTCCGACCAGCCAAGATCGCCGCCCTGCTGCGCGGAGCCTTGATCCTGTGAGTATTCCTTCGCCAATTTTGCGAAATCCTCGCCCGTCTGGGCGCGCTTCAGCAGCTCATCGGCCTTGGCCTTCGCGCTCGCATCGTCCTTCGGCGCCGCGACTTGGATCAGGATATGACTGACCCGCCGCTGCTCGGCTTGCGTGAAGACTTCCGGACTCTTGGCCTTTTGCTCTTCGTAATAACTGCGCAGCTGTGCGTCGGTGACCGTGATGTGGGCCGCCAATTGCGCGAGGCTGATCTCGACGTAGCGCAGATTGACCGTTTCGGGCGAGAGATATTCGCCCTTGTGCTCGTCGTAATAGGCCTTGATCGCGGCATCGTCCGGATTCGCGTCGGCGGCAAAATGCGCGGCCGGCACGACGACCCAGGCGAGTTCGCGCTGTTGTCGAGTCAATGCGCTCAGTCGTTTGACTTCGGTCGCGGTCGCGAAGCTCGACGCACGCATCGCTGCATCGAGCTGTCCGAGCTGCACTTGGCGGCGAATGAGTCCCTCGATTTCGGCGATCGAGCGGCCTTGCGCCTTGAGAACAGCGACCGCATGCGCCGCATCGAACTTGCCGTCGACCTGAAACGCCGGAATCTTCGCCATCTCGTTTTGCAGCTCTTGATCGCCGACGCGATAGCCGAGCGACCCGATGTGCGTGATCAAGGCCTCGGTGCTGATGAACTCTTCGAGGACTTCTTTCTTCAGCGCACTGCGCGTGTTGTCGTCGAGCGTGCCGTTCGCGCGCCGCTCGGCCTGCGCGAGCTGCTGCTGATAGGCCTGGCGCACGTCGGCGACCGGGATCTCGCTGCCATTGACCTTCACCGCGTAATCCGGCGCAGCCAAGGTCCAATTGATGCCCCAGAAGATGAAGGATCCGGCGACACCGCCGAGCACCACGTAGGCGACCCAACCTTTCAACTTATCGTGAATTGTTTGCAGCATGCCTTTACTCTCTCGATTTCCCGCAAATCTCAAGCCCCACGGCGCGGCCTTACAGGCACGCGCGCGACTCTTCGACAGGATTGGCGGAGTGGACGGGACTCGAACCCGCGACCCCCGGCGTGACAGGCCGGTATTCTAACCAGCTGAACTACCACTCCGCATGCTGCTGGTGGGTGCTGAGGGGATCGAACCCCCGACATTCGCCGTGTAAAGGCGACGCTCTACCAGCTGAGCTAAGCACCCCTGGAAGAGGCGCGAAAGTCTACGCGAGCCGCTACCGGTTGGCTAGCCCTCAGTGCGCCCGGACCTGGCTCTTGGCGCGCGCCGGCCTGCGGCGGCGCTTCTCGCCCGCAATTTCCTCGACCGGCTTCGCGGGGGCCGCGGCGAGCGGCACCGGCATGTGCGTCAAGGCCACCTGCAGCACCTCGTCGATCCAACGGACCGAACGAATATCGAGCTTCTCCTTGATGTTGTCCGCGATCTCGGCGAGATCCTTGACGTTATCGTCGGGAATCAACACGGTCGTGATGCCGCCGCGATGCGCTGCGAGCAATTTCTCCTTCAAGCCGCCGATGGGGAGCACCTCGCCGCGCAAGGTGATTTCGCCGGTCATCGCCACATCGGAGCGCACGGGTATCTTGGTCAGCGCCGAGATCAGCGCCGTACACATGCCGATGCCCGCGCTCGGGCCATCCTTCGGCGTCGCGCCCTCGGGCACGTGGATGTGCACGTCGGCCTTTTGATAGAAATCGACGTCGAGGCCCAGCATCGTCGAGCGGCTGCGCACGACGGTCATGGCCGCCTGAATCGATTCCTGCATGACTTCACCGAGCTGGCCGGTGTGCGTGAGTTTGCCCTTGCCGGCAACGACCGCCGCCTCGATCGTCAGCAATTCGCCGCCGACTTCGGTCCAGGCGAGACCCGTGACCTGACCGACGCGATCGCTCTCCTCGGCCTTGCCGTAGCGAAAGCGCCGCACGCCGAGATAGTCGTCGAGGTTTTCCGAATCGACGGTTACCGTCTTTTCGGCGGGGTTCAGCAGCAATTGTTTGACGGCCTTGCGCGAGATCTTCGAGAGTTCGCGCTCGAGGTTGCGCACGCCCGCCTCGCGCGTGTAGTAACGGATCATGTCCTGAACGGCCAGGTCCGCGACGACGAGTTCGCCCGGCTTCAAGCCGTTCTGTTTGACCTGTTTCGGCAGCAAATAACGCCGCGCGATATTGCTCTTCTCGTCCTCGGTGTAACCGGGTATCCGAATGACCTCCATGCGGTCGAGCAGCGGCGCCGGGATGTTCAGACTGTTCGCCGTGCACACGAACATGACTTCGGATAGATCGAAATCCACTTCCAAGTAGTGATCGTTGAAGGTGCTGTTCTGTTCCGGGTCGAGCACCTCGAGCAGCGCCGACGACGGATCCCCGCGAAAATCGGTCGACATCTTGTCGACTTCGTCGAGCAGGAACAAAGGATTCCGCACGCCGCATTTGGCGAGGTTTTGAATGATCTTGCCGGGCATCGATCCGATGTAGGTGCGCCGGTGACCGCGAATTTCGGCTTCGTCGCGCACGCCGCCCAAGGACATGCGCACGAACTTGCGATTGGTGGAGCGCGCGATGCTCTGCCCGAGCGAGGTCTTGCCGACGCCCGGCGGTCCCACCAAGCAGAGTATCGGACCGCGCAAATTCTTGACGCGCTGCTGCACGGCCAAGTATTCGACGATGCGCTCTTTGACCTTCTCCAAGCCATAGTGGTCGGCTTCGAGAACCTTCTCGGCCGCCGCAATGTCCAGATGCACCTTGCTGCGCTTCTTCCACGGCGACTTAACGAGCCAATCGATGTAATTGCGCACCACCGTGGCTTCGGCCGACATCGGCGACATGAGCTTCAATTTCGCGAGCTCGGAATTTGCCTTGGTGCGCGCCTCTTTGGGCATGCCCGCCGCCTTGATGCGCTTCTCCAATTCGCCGATCTCGTTCGGCGCATCGTCGAGCTCGCCGAGTTCCTTCTGAATGGCCTTCATTTGCTCATTCAAGTAGTACTCGCGCTGGCTTTTCTCCATCTGCTGTTTGACGCGGCCGCGAATGCGCTTTTCGATCTGCAACACATCCATCTCGCCTTCGATGACGGCGAGCATGTGCTCGAGACGCTTGCGCACATCGGGTATCTCGAGAACTTTCTGCTTCTCGGAGAGCTTGAGCGACATGTGCGCCGCGACGGTGTCGGCGAGGCGGCCGGCCTGCTCGATCCCCGCGAGCGAAGTCAAAATCTCAGGCGGCACTTTCTTGTTGAGTTTGACGTATTGTTCGAACTGGGTGATCACGGAGCGCGTCAGCACGTCCATCTCGCGTTCTTCGTAGCGCTCGACGTCCGGCATGGTCGTGACTTGCGCCAGAAAGAACTCGCCTTCGACCAGATGCTCGATGCTCGCCCGATCGACGCCCTCGACCAGCACCTTGACGGTCCCGTCGGGCAGTTTGAGCAGCTGCAGGATCGTCGCGACCGTGCCGACCGAATACAGGTCCGGCGCTTTCGGGTCATCGACGTCCGCCTGCTTCTGGGCGACCAGCAGGATGCGCTTGTCGGCCTGCATCGCGCGGTCCAGCGCGACGATGGACTTCTCCCGCCCCACAAAGAGCGGAATGACCATATGCGGATAGACCACGACATCGCGTAGCGGCAGCACCGGTACACCGTTCAGCGGCTCGGGTTGCACCGCGGGGGGATCGATCGTTTGTTCTTCGCTCACGGCGCTCGCCTTTGTGCTGGGCACAGTCAATACCACACTATGGCAAGAACATGCGGCCGCATACCGTGAGTTTCAAGGCAAATCCCATCGGCGGGATGTGCGCTGGTGCTCAAAGATGGTCGGAGCCCGTCGGACGGCGCTGATCTGCCACCGGTGCAACCAACCGAGTCTCCTCGGTACGATGCACGATGTAGGGTTTGTTGATTCCCTCGATGACGCTTTCGTCGACGACGACTTTCTGCACGTTACGCAAGCTGGGCAAATCGTACATCGTGTCGAGCAGCACATTTTCGAGGATCGTTCGCAGGCCCCGCGCTCCGGTCTTGCGCTGCATCGCCTTTCGCGCGACCGAACGCAGCGCGTCCTCGCGGAAGTCGAGTTCGACGCCCTCCATATCGAAGAGTTTCCGGTACTGCTTGGTCAGCGCATTCTTGGGCTGCATGAGGATCGAGATCAGCGCGTCTTCGTCGAGCTCCTCGAGCGTCGCAACCACCGGCAAGCGGCCGACGAATTCCGGGATCAGGCCGTACTTGATCAAATCCTCGGGTTCCGTATCGTGGAACACATCGTTGCCGTGCGGGCGTGCGTTCTGTTCGCGCACCTCCGCCATGAAGCCGATCCCGCTCTTGTGCGTACGGTTCATGATGATCTTTTCGAGGCCCGCGAATGCACCGCCGCAAATGAACAGGATGTTCGTGGTGTCGACCTGAAGAAACTCTTGTTGGGGATGTTTGCGGCCGCCTTGCGGCGGCACCGAGGCGATCGTGCCCTCGATGAGCTTGAGCAGCGCCTGCTGCACGCCCTCGCCCGAGACGTCGCGGGTGATCGACGGGTTGTCGGATTTGCGCGAAATTTTATCGATTTCGTCGATATAAACGATGCCGGTCTGGGCTTTCTCGACGTCGTAATCGCACTTCTGAAGCAGTTTCTGGATGATGTTCTCGACGTCCTCGCCGACATAGCCGGCTTCCGTCAAGGTGGTCGCATCCGCGATCGTGAACGGTACGTTCAGCAGCCGCGCGAGGGTTTCCGCGAGCAAGGTCTTGCCCGACCCGGTCGGACCGATCAGCAGGATATTGCTCTTGGCGAGTTCGACCTCGTCGCGGGCGCGCACGCCTTCGCCGCCACGCGTCTGCAAGCGCTTGTAATGGTTGTAGACGGCGACCGACAGGACGCGCTTGGCGCGCTCCTGGCCGATGACATATTCCTCGAGAACTTTCTTGATTTCTTGGGGTTTCGGCAGCTTGTCGCGGGTGCGCTCGGCGCGCTCTTCCAACTCTTCGCGAATGATGTCATTGCATAATTCGACGCATTCGTCGCAGACGAACACGGACGGGCCGGCGATTAGCTTGCGAACCTCATGCTGGCTCTTCCCGCAGAAGGAGCAATACAACAGCTTGCCGTCATCATGTTTACCGCGAGAGTCTTCGCTCATGCTTTCCTCATGGACCGACTATATAGCACCCCTGCGACCGTACGCAAAGTTGCCGGTTTTGGCGCCGGCGCCCCAAAGACCGCTCTCGGCGGCGCCCCAGGGCTATTTGTCGAGTAAATCTTAGGGCCCACTCAAGCCTTTGTCGGTATCTCGCCGCGTTTCTCAAGCATGGAATCGATTAAACCGTAGGCACGAGCCATTTCGGCAGACATAAAGTTATCCCGGTCGCTGTCCTGTTTGACCCGCTCGATCGTCTGGCCCGAGTGTTTGGCAAGGATTCGGTTCAAGCGCTCCTTGGTCTCCATGACGTCGCGGGCATGAATATCGATGTCGGAGGCCTGCCCCTGGAACCCGGCCGAGGGCTGGTGGATCATGATTTTCGAGTTCGGCAGCGAATAGCGCTTGCCGGCGGCCCCGCCCGCGAGCAAAACGGCGCCCATCGAGGCGGCCAAGCCGACGCAAATCGTGCTGACGTCCGGCTTGATGAACTGCATCGTGTCATAGATCGCCAGGCCCGCGCTGACCGACCCGCCCGGCGAATTGATGTAAAGCGCTATGTCCTTTTCAGGGTTTTCCGACTCCAAAAACAGCAACTGGGCGACGACGAGGTTCGCCATGTAGTCTTCGACCGGGCCCACGATGAAAATGACGCGCTCTTTGAGCAGCCGGGAATAAATGTCATAGGCGCGTTCGCCTCGGGCGGTCTGTTCGACCACCATCGGAACCAAATTGAGTGCGCGTGTCGTCATAAAGGCTTTTTTCCTTACCTGCGGCGGAACCGATCGCTCATGAGTGAGGGCCCTTGCGGACTAAACAAGGCATGCCCTCCGATTTAAACGGCTTGGACGACACCTCAAGCCTCGAATTTCATCAATTCCTTAAAAGTGGAGCTTACCTCATGGACCTTCGCATGGGCGAGGACCCAGTCGACGACTTGGTCCTCCAAGGCCAGGTTTTCGACCTGCCGCATCGCCTCCGGATTCTGTAAATAGGCCCGCTTGATGGCTTCCGGATCGCCGTAGGAGCTCACCATTTCGTCCAATCGTGCTCTCGCGCGCGCCGGCTCCACCCGCAGGTTCTGCCGCTTGATGATATCGGCGAGGATCAGACCGAGCGCCGCGCGGCGGCGCGCCGGTTCCGCGAAGGTCTGCGGCGGCGGCGCCTGCGAGGCGTCTTTGGCTCCCGATCGGCGCATGGCCTCGGTCTGCATCTCGTGGATCTGGGATTCGATCAGCGTTTTCGGCACGTCGATCGGGTTGGCGAGCAACAGCTTGTCCATGACCACGGTCTTGTTTTGATTGCGCAGCGTCTGTTCGAGTTCGCGGCGCATGTTGTCGGCGACCTCCTCGCGGAGCTTGTTCAGGCCACCCTCGTTGACGCCGAACGTCTTGCAGAACTCCTCGTCGAGATCCGGAAGCTGGGATTCCTCGACCGTGCGGACCCGAATCTTGAATTTCGCGAGCTTGCCGCCGAGTTCGGTCGCCCGATAATTGGCGGGGAAATGCACCTCGACTTCTTTGTCGTCACCGGCGGAGGTGCCGACCAAGCCCTGCTCGAACTCGGGCAGCATGCGGCCCGCGCCGAGCACGATCGCCACATTCTCGCCCTTGCCGCCGGTGAATGGCACGCCGTCGATGCAGCCCTCAAAATCGATCGTGACGCGATCCCCGGTGGCCGCCGCGCGGCTCACCGCATTGAATTTGAGCTGTTGTTTGCGCAAGCGCTCGAGCATCGCATCCACGTCGCTCGGGGCGACTTCGGCCGTCGTGCGCACGATTTCAAGCGATTCGATTGGCTGCAAGGCGATTTCGGGGAATACCTCGAAGGTCGCGATGTAACGCAGGTCCTGTCCCTCATCGATGCTCTGCGGCTCGATACGCGGACTGCCCGCCGGCGCAAGCCGGTTCGCGCTGACCGCCTCGGCGAAGCTCGACTGCAGCAACTCCCCAATGACCTCGCGATGCACCTGCACGCCGAATTGGCGCCGGATGACGTTGAGCGGCGCCTTGCCCGGCCGAAAGCCATTGAGACGCGCGGTCCGGCTCAGGGTTTTCAATCGCGTCGCTATTTCTTGGCTAACGCGCTCGGCCGGCACCTGCACTTGCATGCGGCGTTCCAATTTGCCGATACTTTCGACGGAAACCTGCATCTAGGACCTCTTGGCTTGTCAAATTGAAGCGAATGCGCGCAGTGGTGCGAAAGGCGAGACTCGAACTCGCACGGGTTACCCCACTGGATTCTAAGTCCAGCGCGTCTACCAATTCCGCCACTCTCGCATCGGAACAGCCCTACAGTATAACGCAGCTTAGCGAGGTTCGCTCTCGCGCACGAGCATGCGGGCGACCTCGCGCAGCGCCGGCAGGCCCTTTTCCAACATAAAGTAAAGCGGGCTGTCGCCGTCGAACGGCGCGCCCTGCTGTGGCGCATGCACCCAGGCCCAGGCATGGTCCTTGGCTTCGGGCACATGCGAAAGCGAATGCTGGATATTGGCGATCAAGGCGGCGCGCTCCTGCTGTGTCGCGGACAGCCGGGGCGCCTGGCCGAGCCGATATCGCGCGAGCACTTGCGGTGACGGAATTTTGAGCAGACGGCATTGCTGAAGCGGCGACAATTCCCAGACGTCGGCGATCATGAAAAAGCGCTTGAGCGCCGTCGTGCTCGTATGCCGTGCCGCGCGGCGAGTCGCCGGCTGTAGAACTAGCCGAGGTCCGGGACGGGGTTTAGGGGGCAAAGCTCGTTCTCACCTGGGTTGTGTAGCATAGCTCCCTAAGGCTCGCGCCGCTCGCTATGATGCTGCTATGGGAATGAGCTTTGCAGAACGGCTACATCGAGCGCAAGTTGTCGGCAACAGCCTGGCCTGTGTCGGCCTGGACCCGGATCCGGCCAGTTTGCCAGAGGACCTGGCCGGCAGTGCCCAGCCGCTCTACGCATTCAACCGCCGCATCGTCGATGCGACCTTCGACATCGTTGCAGCCTATAAACCGCAGATTGCGTTCTACAGCGCGGTGGGCGCCGAGGCCGAACTCGCCGCAAGCATTCGCTACATTCGCGAACGCGCGCCGCACGCACTCGTGATTCTCGACGCCAAACGCAACGACATCGGCAACACGGCCAACGCCTATGCGCGCGAAGCGTTTGATCGCTACGGCGCCGATGCCGTCACGGTCAACCCCTACATGGGCGCGGACTCGGTGCTGCCGTTTCTGGAGCGCCCGGATCGCGGCGCGATCTTGCTGTGCCGCACTTCGAATCCGGGGGCCAAAGACTTTCAAGACCTGAACATCGACGGTCTGCCCTTATATCGGCGCATCGCGGAGCACGCCGCAACGCACTGGAACCGGCAGCAGAATTTGATGCTGGTCGTCGGCGCCACCTGCCCCCGTGAAATGGCCGAACTGCGCCGCGCGCACCCGGAGCTGTCATTCCTCGTTCCGGGAATCGGCGCGCAAGGCGGCGATCTCGAGGCAACGCTGGCAGGGGGTCTCAATGCCGATGGCGCCGGTCTGCTGATCAGTTCTTCGCGCGCAATCATGTACGCAGGCGGCGGCAGGCCGGAGCCGATTCGCGCTGCTGCACTGCAGTTGCACGAGGCCATCAACGCGCGGCGCAGTATCCGGCGTGCGCCGGCTGCGGTGGCCTAAATTGCACCAATTTGGGTCGCCCCTACCGGAATTGGCACTCTGGGGAACCGAGATCGGCTTGTGGGACTGGCACGTTGCCGAGGATCGGCTGACGTGGATCAACAATTGGTGCGAACAAGCGGGACTCACAGAGTTCTCGGGCGATGGCCACGAACGGCTCTGGACGGCGCGCATGCATCCCGACGACTTGCCGGGTTATCGCGCCGCACTCGCCGAGCATTTGGAGCGTCGTGCTGCCGTTTTCGCCGTGGAATATCGGCTGCGCGATCGTAACGACAGCTGGCTCTGGATCCAGGAACGCGGTCGGGTCATCGAGCGCGACGCGCAGGGGCATGCGTTGCGCATGGTCGGCGTCTGCCTCGATGCCGACGAGCGTCACCGCGCCGCGAATGCACTCGAGCGCAGCGAGGCGCGCATCGATCTGGCGATTCGCGCGACGGACTTCGGTTTTTGGGACATCGACGTGCTCGCCGACGAGATCCATTGGTGGAACGACTGGTGCGAGCGCATCGATATCGACCCCTGCGTCGGCAAGGGACACGTGCAGCGCTGGGATGCTCGGATCCACCCCGAGGACTGCGCATCGCAGGCGAGTTATGACGAACTGGTCGCCGGGCGCAGCGATTTGTACGAAGCCGAATATCGCGTGCGCACGGGCGCCGGCGGTTGGCGCTGGCTGCTGAGCCGCGGAAGAGTCGACCGATTACGACCGCGACGGCAAGGTCACGCGCGTCACCGGCGTCACCGTCGACATCGATGCGCGCAAGCGCGCCGAACTCGCGCTGCGCGAGTCGGAGGCGCGGCTCGAGGCGGCCGTCTGGGGCGCCGGCATCGGCCTATGGGAGAGCGACACCGAGGGCGGCTTCCGCTGGTTCAACGATTGGTGCGCTTCGCTCGACGTCGATCCGTGCGACGGCGTCGACGCATCGCAACGCTGGCGCGCGGCCATCTGCCTGGAGGACTTGCCGCTGTTCGATCGTGCATACAACGAGACCAGACTCGGCGCCACCGATTCCTACGTCGTGGAATACCGCATCCGCACGCGCGCCAACCAATGGCGCTGGGTTCACGAACGTGGCAGAGTCACCGCCCGCCATGCCAATGGCCGCGCGCGGCAAGCCGTCGGCGTATGCCTCGACATCGACGCGCGCCGCCGCGCCGAGCAGCTGTTGCGCACACAAGCGCTGATCCTCGAGACCATGCGCGAGGGCGTGATTCTGGTCGCCGCCGACGGCCGCATCGAGTTCACGAATCCCGCATTCGACCGCATATTCGGCTGGCAATCCGGAGAACTCGCCGGGACCTCAATCCTCGCGCTGCTGAATTTCAAGCCGCGCAGCAAGGGAATTCCGATCGCGATCGAGCGGCTGTTGAAGCGTTTCAACGTCCGAACCAGCCGCCTGCAAGTTTGGCTGCAGCGGCGCGACCGCAGTCGATTCGCCGCCGAAGTCTTGTCGGCGCGCATCGAACAGGATGGCACGAAGAAAATTCTGTTCGTCGTACAAGACGTGTCCGAGCGCAAGCGTCTGGAACAGGAAATCACCGAAGCAACCTCGCGTGAGCGGCGCCGCTTCGGCAGCGATTTGCACGACGGGCTCGGCCAGGAACTCACGGGAATATCGCTGCTGCTGCGCAGCTTCGCGCGGGAGCTCGGCACCGCAAACGGCGCGCTGCTGCCGCAACTGAACGAGCTCATCGGCCTCGTCAATCATGCGATTCAGGCGACCCGCACGCTGGCGATGGGCCTGTCGCCCGCGACCCCTGCCCGCGACGGCTTCGTCGCGGCATTGAGTTCGCTCGCGAGCTGGTCGCGCGCGCAATTCGGCATCGACGTCGAGCTTCGACTTGCGGTCCCCCCCGATCTGCGCGTCGACGAGGCGAGCGCCACGCATTTGTATTTGATCGCCCAGGAAGCGATCTTGAATGCGGTCAAGCACGGCCATGCCCAAGCCGTCATCGTGAGCCTGCGGGTCGCGAATCAGGTCATCAGTCTTGCGATTGCCGATAACGGCAGCGGTCTGCCCAAACCGCCGTTGCCCGCGAGCGGAATGGGGTTGAAGATCATGGAGTACCGCGCCGGCATGATCGGCGGTTCCATACAGATCAAGAACCGCAAGAACGGCGGGACCCGCGTGCGTTGCCTGTGCCCGCTGGCCTCGCCGCGCAAGGCAGCGAAACCGTCTTCGAAAGATCATGACCGCGCGGCGCCCAACCGATCATGAGAACGCCTGGATGCCGGTTTGCGCGCGGCCCAAGATCAACGCGTGGATATCGTGGGTGCCTTCGTACGTGTTGACGACCTCTAGATTGACGAGGTGACGAATCACGTCGTACTCGTCGGAAATCCCGTTGCCCCCCAACATGTCGCGGGCCACACGCGCCACATCGAGCGCCTTGCCGCAAGAATTGCGCTTGAGCATCGAGGTGATTTCGACGGCGGCGATGCCTTCGTCTTTCATGCGCCCGAGCCGCAGCACGCCTTGCAGAGCGAGCGCGATGTCGGTTTGCATATCCGCGAGCTTTTTCTGGATCAATTGATTGGCGGCCAACGGGCGGCCGAATTGCTTGCGGTCGAGTACGTACTGGCGCGCGGTATGCCAGCAGCTTTCGGCCGCGCCCAGCGCGCCCCAGGATATGCCGTAGCGGGCCGAGTCGAGGCAGGTGAACGGGCCTTTGAGTCCGGTGACTCCGGGAAGCAGATTTTCTTCGGGTACGAATACTTCGTCCATGAGGATCTGCCCGGTCGTCGAGGCGCGCAGGCCGACTTTGCCGTGCAGGACCGGCGTCGACAACCCCTGCCATGCCCTTTCCAGAATGAAGCCGCGAATCACGTCGTCCTCGGTCTTCGCCCACACGATGAACACGTCGGCGATCGGGCTGTTGGAGATCCACGTCTTCGCGCCCGATAAACGGAATCCGCCGCTCGCAGCGCGTGCGCGGCTGATCATGCTGCCGGGATCGGACCCATGATCGGGTTCGGTCAAGCCGAAGCAGCCGATCGAGTCGCCGCGCGCGAGCGGCGGGAGATATTTTTGCCGCTGGACTTCGGTGCCGAATTGGTAGATTGGCAGCATCACGAGCGACGACTGCACGCTCATCATCGAGCGATAGCCCGAATCGACGCGTTCGATTTCGCGCGCGATCAAGCCGTAGCAGACGTAATTCATGCCGGCGCCGCCATAATCCTCCGGAATCGTCGTGCCCAACAGGCCGAGCTCGCCCATTTCGCGAAAAATCCCCGGATCGGTCCGCTCTAGGCGAAAGGCCTCTTGCACGCGCGGCGCGAGGCGCTCTTGCGCATAGACGCGCGCAGCATCCCGCACCATGATCTCGTCCATCGTCAGTTGCTGTTCCAGCAGCAGAGGATCGTCCCAGTGAAATTGCGCTCGCCCCATCCTAGCCTCCCTTGTCGCCTCCTCCACCGCTCTGCGGTGGCCGCAGTGCCACCGCCAGGAGCGCATCCACGTCAGCGCCGCGCGTCGCATAGGACGTCACCAGGCGAATCGAAATGCCGGCACCCTGCCCGCCGAACGGCCACCGATAAAATAAAAATCCTTCGCGCTCCAGACGCAGCACGATCTCATCGGGCAGCGCCGCGAACACTTCGTTCGCCTCGACCGCCTGCAATAGTTGCGCGCCGCGGACGCCTCGCAAGCCCTGCGCCAGCGCGGCAGCCATGGCATTGGCGTGGCGCGCGTTGGCGAGCCAAAGGTCGCCTTGAAAATACGCGAGCAACTGGGCGCTCAAGAAGCGCAGCTTAGACCAAAGGTGGCCGCCTTGTTTGCGCCGCCGCTCGAAACTCTCGGCGAGCGCCGGATTGAAAAACACGACCGCCTCGGCGCACAAGGCGCCGTTCTTGGTGGCGCCGAGGGAGAGCACGTCGACGCCGCATTTCCAGGTCGCCGCCGCGGGCGATACGCCCAGGAAGCTCAGCGCATTGGCGAACCGCGCGCCGTCCATATGCACCGGCAGGCGGTGTTCACGGGCGATGGCCGTAAGCTCGGCCACCTGCGCCAAATCGTAAACCGTACCCCACTCGGTCGCTTGCGTGAGGCTGAGGGCTCCGGGTTTGACGTGGTGCACGCCCATATCCTTCGCGTACGCGATCGCCGCCGTCAGCGGCGCAGCCGTGATCTTGCCGTCGCGCGCCGGCAAGCCCAGCAGCTTCGCGCCTCCCATGTAAAACTCCGGCGCTCCGCACTCATCGGTTGCGATGTGCGCCGATTCGTGGCAGTACACGCCGCCGTAGGGCGGCGTGATGTGCGCCAGCGCGAGCGCATTGGCCGCGGTGCCGGTGCTCACCGGAAAGATCGCCACCGGAGTCTCGAATATCTCGCTCGCGACACTACGCAGGCGCACGGTGTACGGATCCGCGCCGTACGAAGGCACCAAGTCGGCATTGGCCGCGACCACCGCCTCCATGATCGGTGCGCAGGCCGGAGTCACGTTGTCGCTCGTGAAATTTCGACTCAATTAGGTCCCTTCGCGGCCGTCGCAGCCCTGGCGGTCTCGCGGGGCGCAGCACCATCATCGGCGGCGGCGGCGCGCAGCACCCGCAGTTTGCTGTCGAAGTCTTCCTTGTTCAGATAGGCGCCGCAAAGCCAGCGAAATCCCTGGAAGGCGCGTCGCCCATGCAAGGTCCGCCAATTATCGAAAAGCAGCGCCGTTCCCGGCGTCAGTCGCATCGTGATCTCATATGCTGGATCATTGATGAGTCGGTTGAACAGTTTCAAGGCCGCATAAAACGCGTTCATTCGCGGCGCCGGCAAGCGAAGCGGCGCCCGGTCATAGTTATTGTACGCGATCTGGGCAAAATCGCCGTTTCGATCCAGACCGATCACCGGATGCTCGGCCCTCAAATGCACACCATCCCCGAGATAATGGGCCGGGACCTTGACCGTCGTGAGCACCTCGAACGCGGCCGGATCGGTGCGGCGAATGGTCTCGGCGACCTTGAAGCCGTCGACCAGCGTGCTGTCCCCGCCGGTGCCGTCGAATTTCAGACAATGAAACATTTGGAACCCCGGCGAATCGTTGCTGTAGGTTCCGTCGGTGTGTGGACCGATCGCCGCGGAGGTATAGGCGGTATCCTTGAACGCGAGGTTCGCGCTGAAGTCCCACATGCCGCCGAATATCGTTTCACGCACGTAGCCGATCCGCGTCGCGAGCTCCTTGGTCGCCTCGATCGTCGTCGGCACGCCCGAGCACAAGGCGAAGCCGTGTTCCTCGACCATCGTGAGCCAGCGCAGCAGGCCTGTGTCGTCGGAAATAACCGCAGCATACGGCATCGTCGGAAATCGATCGCCGATTGTGATCCGATCCCATAGGCGCCGCGGCGGCGCGACTTCGAAGCCGTCGTTCTCGGCGATATTCCATAGGAAATCGGCCGGCAGCGAACTGACGCTGCCGTCGTGCTGCCAGACGACATTCAAGGTTCGGCCGCCGTCGGCGATCTCGAGGCTGCGCGCGGCGATCCCCAAGGGAATCGTAAAGGTGTCGACCTGACGCTGCAGCGTATCGGGGTTCAGGCTTTGTTTCGCCTGACAATGGTCTCGCAGCCAAAACGCCGAAAAGCGACCCGCAGCGCTTTGATTGCGCCACGTAACCTCGACGCCGTCGTCAACCAGCCGCGCCGTATTCAGCAAGTTCGCTTGTTCCAACATCGTAACTCTCCTGCCTGGGACACTATTGAACGAGTGTATAATAACGCGGGATCCGGCGTCAAACCCCCCAATGCAATAGAATTCGCGCCTATGGACGATAAATCCGCTCTGCTCAATCAGCTGCGCATCGATCGCAGCGGCGACTCGATGCCATCGGGCAAGGGCCGAATCTGGTTCGCGGCGGCCGCTATCGCAGTGCTGGCCGCGGTGGCAATGATTTGGGCGTGGACCCGCCCGTCGCCGGTGACCGTTCACGTTGCGGTCGCACGAGCGATCGCGGGCGGCACCCCGGCGATCGCCGGCTCGATTTTGGACGCATCGGGCTACGTGGTCGCGCGCCGCCAGGCGACCGTATCCTCCAAAATCACCGACAAGATGGTCGAACTCGATATCGAGGAAGGCGACCACGTCAATCCGGGCCAAATCATCGCCAAACTCGACGATACGAACATCCGCGCCGCGCTGAATCAGGCCAGCGCGCAGCTCGACTATGCCAAAGCCGGTGTTGCCGAAACCGAAGTCAATCTCGCCAATGCGCAGCGCGAGTTCGAGCGGCAAAGCAGCCTTGTGGAGCAGCATTTCGTCAGTCAGTCGGCGCTGGATGCCGCCCGCACGACGCGCGACGCGCTGCGCGCGCAGCTCGAGACGCAAAAGAGCAACATCCAGGTCTCGGAGCGCACTCTGAATGTCGCCCAGCGCAATCTCGACGATACGATCGTGCGTGCTCCTTTTGGCGGCATCGTCACGGTCAAGGCGGCACAGCCGGGCGAAATCGTATCGCCGATCTCCGCGGGCGGCGGCTTCACGCGTACCGGCATCGGCACGATCGTCGATATGGATTCGCTGGAAATCCAGGTCGATGTCAATGAGAACTTCATCAATCGCGTAACGCCCGGCCAGCGCGTCAACGCCAAACTCAACGCCTACCCCGACTGGCAGATTCCGGCCCACGTCATTGCGGTGATTCCGACCGCCGATCGGGCCAAGGGCACGGTCACCGTGCGCATCGCGCTCGATCAGAAGGACCCGCGCATCCTGCCCGAGATGGGCGTACGCGTCTCGTTCCTCGAGGAGACGTCGGGGAGGCCCGAGGCGCAGAACCCCGGCGCCGTCAGTCTGCCGAGCACTGCGGTACAGGCAAACGGCGCAACCGGCGTGGTGTTCGTGGTGCACGACGATACCCTCGAGCGGCGCGCCGTGCGGCTCGGCGCAAATACCAGCGCCGGCGCAACCGTCATTTCGGGACTCAATACCGGTGAACGCGTCGCCGTCGGAGATTTCAGCGTATTGAAGGACGGCGCACGCGTGCGCCTCGAGCCAGGAGCGCCATGAGCGAAGCCATCGTGAGCTTGCGCAACATTCGCAAGCGCTACACACGCGGAAAGCAGCACGTCGACGTCCTCGAAGGATTGACGCTCGACATTCCCAAGGGCGAATTCGTCGCGCTGATGGGGCCGAGCGGATCCGGCAAGACGACGCTGCTCAATCTGATCGGCGGTCTCGATAAGCCGACTTCGGGAGAAATCACGGTCGCCGGGCAGCGTCTCGACCAGCTCGGCGGCGGCGCACTGTCGCGCTGGCGCGCGCGTCACGTCGGTTTCGTGTTTCAGTCTTACAATCTGATGCCGATGTTGAGCGCGCAGCGCAATGTGGAGTTGCCGCTGCTGCTGACGAACTTATCGGCTGCGCAGCGCAAAGCCAATGCAATGGCCGCACTGACGCTCGTCGGCGTCGCCGATCGCGCCAAACACAAGCCGGCCGAGCTGTCTGGCGGCCAAGCCCAACGTGTCGCAATCGCACGCGCGCTGGTTGCCGATCCTACGATCCTGGTTTGCGACGAACCGACCGGCGACCTCGATCGCAAGTCCGCCGACGAGGTCCTGCACCTGCTGCAGACGCTCAATCGCGATTACGGCAAGAGCATCATCATGGTTACGCATGACCCTAAAGCCGCCGAATTCGCCGGCCGGCAGCTGCACATGGACAAGGGCGCGCTCGCGGAATCCGGATGAAGTATTTCCCGCTGATCTGGGCGTCGCTCTGGCGCAAGAGGACCCGCACGATTTTTACGCTTCTGTCGATCGTGGTCGCCTTCCTGCTGTTCGGCGTATTGGAGACCGTCGACTACGCGTTTGCGCATCCGAACACCGGCACATCGGGCGCGAACCTGCTGATCACGCTCAATAAGTATTCGATCACGCTGTCGCTGCCGTTTTCCGACGGACAGGAAATCCGCGCGGTCCCTGGCGTCGCCGAAGTCACGTGGCTCACGTGGTTCGGGGCGTACTACCAGGAACCGAAGAATTTCGTCTTCGCGCTGCCGATCGACATCGATACGTACCTGGGCATCCACAAGGGCGATTTCGTCTTCGACGATGCGCAAATGCAGGCGTTCCGCAACAGCCGCGACGGCGCGCTCGTGAACACCGAGCTCATGAAGACACGTGGCTGGAAGGTCGGCGACCGGATTCCGCTGCACTCGACGATCTGGACCCAGAAAAACGGATCCCTGGATTGGACGTTCGTGATCGTCGGCGTCTTCGACGTCACGGATCCCACGCAACGCGGCCAGCAGGCATTGACCTTCCTGTTCCACTATGATTTCTTCGACGAGGCCCGCAGCTTCGGCAAAGGCACCATCGGCTGGTATGAGGAGCGCGTCGAGGATGCCGCGCAGTCGGCGGCGATCTCGGCCCGCATCGATGCGCTGTTCGCGAACTCCTCGAACGAAACCAAGACGCAGCCCGCCAAGGATTTCGCGCTCGCGTTCATGAAGCAGCTCGGCGACATCGGCTTCATCTTGCGCGCGATTCTCGGCGCGGTATTTTTTACCTTGTTGTTCTTGACCGGCAATACGATGATGCAGTCGGTGCGCGAACGGATCCCGGAACTCGCGGTACTCAAGACACTCGGCTTCACCGACGCCAATTTGCTCGGTCTCGTGCTCGCCGAATCGCTGTTGCTGTGCGCGATCGGCGCATTGCTCGGCCTCGCCGCGAGCTACGGTGCGTTGCCGATCATCAAAGAAGGGCTGCAGGGCGTCGAGCTGTCGCCGCTCGCGCTGCTGCCCGGCATCGGCGTCGCGGTACTGCTCGCACTGATCGTGGGACTTCCGCCCGCGCTGCGCGCGAAGCGCCTGAACATCGTCGATGCGCTCGCGGGGAAGCACTAGCGTGTTCAAGCAGTTGATCGCGATCACGGTCATGAATCTGCAAACGCTGCCGCAACGGCTCGGCGCATCGAGCGTCATCGTCATCGGCATCACCGGCGTCGTCGCCGTGTTGGTCTCGGTGCTGGCCATGGCCGCGGGCTTTCACCATACGCTCGCCGACAGCGGCCGCGCGGACCGTGCAATCATTTTGCGTGGCGGATCGGATGCGGAAATCAACAGCAATTTGACGCGCGAGGATATCGACGTCATCAGCAGCGCGCCGGGACTCGCCAAGGACGCCGGCGGCAAGGCGCTGCTGTCGAACGAACTCGTCACGGTCGCAAATGTGCCGAAAATCGACACCGGCACCGATGCCAACGTGACGATGCGCGGCGCCGGCTTGAAGCTCGAGGAGGTTCGTCCGGAATTGAAGATCGTTGCGGGCCGCATGTTCCGCCCGGCGGTGCGGGAGTTGATCGCCGGCGCGGGAGCCGTCAAGCAATTCCGCGGCTTGACGGCCGGCAGCGTGCTGCATTTGCGCAATGCCGACTGGCTCGTCACCGGCGTCTTCACGAGCAACGGCGACGTGCATGAGTCCGAATTGCTCGCGGACGTCGATACCGTGGGCTCGTCGATCGAACGCGGCGGCTATAGTTCGGCGATCGTGCTGCTCGACAGCCCGGCGGCATTTGCCGCCTTCAAGGACGCGCTGACGACCGATCCGCGGCTCAAGGTCGACGTGCAGCGCGAGCCCGAATACTACGCCGCGCAGTCCAGGGATCTCACGCGCACGATCAACATCGTCGGTAATTCGGTGGCGATCATCATGGCGATCGGCGCAATGTTCGGCGCGCTCAACAGCATGTACACGGCGGTGGCGGCGCGCAGCGTGGAAATCGCGACCTTGCGGGCGATCGGCTTCGGCGGCCTGCCCGTGCTGCTGTCGGTGATGATCGAGGCGCTGGCACTGTCGCTATTGGGCGGCATCTTGGGGGCCTCGCTCGCATGGTTCATCTTCAACGGCCACAGCGTCAGCACGCTCGGCGCCGCATTTGCACAAGTCGTGTTTCAGCTCACGGTGACGCGCGCGCTGATCGTGACAGGCATCGTGTGGGCCTGCCTGATCGGTTTGCTCGGCGGCTTCTTTCCGGCGCTGCGGGCCGCACGCTTGCCGGTGGCCGAGGCTCTGCGCGCTTCGTGAGCGCGGCGCTCATCCGCCCATGTCCGCGATGATTTCCTCGCCGATCGCGAACGCGGTCGACGCGCCCGTACCGCTCGTGACCACGACCAATCGCACGTCGCGCGCCGGCGAATCGCAAAGCACGGGACGATCGTCGAGCGACGCATAGGTGCCGACCCAGCGCTGCGTGACATCATATGAGACGCCGGGAAGCACCGCTTGGAATTCGTTGAGCACCAGCGCATCCAAATGCTGGTCCGAAAACGGGTCCAGCGTGTGACCGTATACATGCGTATCGCCGACGACCAGCGAGCCGTCGGCCGATTGCACGACGATTAGATGCACGCCGGCGGCGAGATAGTCCGCCTGCTCGTGCTGCAATCGCTGATGCAGCGCGGCGGCCTGCGGCAGCTCGGAATAACCGGGGTAGCGCAGCAGAGACAGGTCGGCCATGACCGCGGCATCGAGCTTGAACGGGCTTCTCGGCATCAGACGCAACATCTGCAATTTGGAGCGCTGCACGCCGTAGCCTGCGAGACGCTCCGGATATAGAGTTGCCAAGTCATCGCCCGGGCAGAGCACGATCAAGCGCGCAGAGACCCTTCCGGCGGTCGTATCCAGCCGATTGGTTTCGACCGCCTGCACGGCGGTACGCCATAGGAACGTCACGCCATGCGCCGCTTCGAGCCAGGCGGCGAGACGCGGTATCGCGTCGCGCGATTCGACCCGCCGCTCGTGCGGACTGAACATGACGGCGGCCAAATCGCGTGTCAGATACGGAAATCTTGCGGCGGCCGCCGCCGCATTCAACAGCACGCAGTCCCGCCCCGCCTCGGTCCGACAGAATGCCTCGAGTAGGATGCTTGCTTCCGGCCGCCGCGCGACGAGCGCCGCGCCCACATGGATGACGCTGATTCCCGCCGGTCCCGCGATTTCGTCCCAAACATCGCGCGAGCGCATTGCGCGCCGCCGGCTGTCCCCGCTCTGTTGACCCGAGACCGTGACAAAGCCGAAGTTGCGGATCGAGGCGCCGACCGCCTTTTCATCGCGATCGATGACGACCACGCGCAATCCGCGGCGCACCGCCGCCAGCGCATGTGCGAGGCCAACGATACCCGCACCGACAATGGCGACGTCGTACGACAATGAACGCGTTCCTGGCCCCACCCGCTGAGTAGGCTAGTGTGACCGACGCGGACTCTTCGGCGCTAGTCGAGACTTGCGGATGCGCCGACGCAGGTGCAGGCGCGGTGCGCCCGCGGCCTTGGGATCGCGTCAATCCTCTTCGAGCGGCGCCGGCTGCGACGACGCCTGCAGCGCGAACATGCGCTCGAGCGCATGCACGAAGGTCTTCGCACGCTGCACGGCCTCGGCCGCCGACTTGGCATCGGTTTCCGTGCCGGTGTAGTCTGCCTGGAAGCGCAAGGCCTCCGTGCGGCTCAATGCACCCGCCAATTCGCGGTCGACCTGTCCCGATTGAACCGCGTATTGCCTGAATGCCGCAATCAGGTCCCTGTGCGTGGCCGGCAACCCGTCCTCGGGGACACCGGCGCTCAGCAGAGCCGCCCTCGCGATATTGAACATCGCATAGTAGGCCCGGTTGACGGCACAATCCGAATCGCCGTCGTCCAGGCTGAGTTGTGCGCTGCGAAGTGCCCGATGGCTCTTGCGCGCGAGATTGCGCACGAAAGGCGACGAACTCACGAATGCACCGGCCTATTCATGGATCCTATTCTGGGTGCACTCCCATGCCCATACAATCGCCTCCTCGTGCGAATCGCGGCCTCGATCGTGCCGCTCTTTGAATTCTGTGACCGAGTACCGCCCGCAACGGTCATCCGGCGCGGCGCTCGCGCGTTAGCTTGGTTAATCTTGCTTCGATACAGCGCGGATGGGATCAACAGGAGCCGTTCACTTGAATCGTCTCGTTCAGCAGCCGCAATGGCGCCTCTTGGCACTGGTCATCGGACTCTGCGCCTCCCTGACTGCGCGGGCCGACGCGCTCTACGCGGTGCAATTGCTTCGAGAGGGCGGTTGCGGAGGCACCCTGCCGGCCGCCCAGCCGCTGCATCACAATCCCTTGTTGGACCGGGCGGCCGAACAGTTGGCCGCCGGACGCTCGCTGCAGACAGCCGCTGAACGCAGCGGCTACGCCGCGGAGTCGACGGCAGCCGTGCATATCCGCGGCCCGGAGTCATCCGCGATCCCGCTGTTGAGACAATCCGGCTGCCGCACGCTCGCGGATCGCGGCATGCACGACATCGGGACTTTCAACCGGGGTCTGGATACCTGGATCGTGCTGGCGTCTGCCTATGTGCTGCCGACCAGCGCACAGGCGCCGGTGCTTGCGACGCGCGCGCTCGAACTCGTCAACGAGGCACGCGCCCGCGGGACTCGCTGCGGCGAACGGTCATTTGGACCCGCGCCGCCGGTGAAGCTTTCCGGCACGCTGGCAAGCGTCGCGTTTGGGCATGCGGCCGACATGGCGCAACATAATTATTTTGAACACGAGGATCTCGCGGGACGATCGCCGGCCGATCGGGTCCGCGCAGTCGGGTACCGGGAGAAATTAGTGGGCGAGAACATTGCGTACGGCCCAAAGTCGGCCGAGGAAGTCGTGCAGGGCTGGCTCGAGAGCCCAGGTCATTGCGAAAACATCATGGACCCGCGATTCGCCGAGATGGGCATCGCGTTTGCGGCGGGTCACGCATCGAGGCGCGGTCTGTTTTGGGTGCAGTTGCTGGTCGCTCCACGCGCCTAGCCGTTCTGGCGCGAGCCCAGCCGCTTTGGCGCGAGCCCAGCCGTTTGGCGCTACGGTTGCGCTACGACCGGCGCCAGATTGGCGCGCGATACCCATCCCGTCCGACCTGCCCTGGTCTGAACGAGCGCGAAATCCTCGTACTGCGCCGTCATCTTCACGGTCTCGGCCTCCGGAAGAACAAACGAAGTTTCTCCCATGGGTGCCGGCGATACGCGAGCGGGAGTCGCGTTCACGATCACAACGGCTTCATGTAATCTCGGCCAGAGCACGAGGCCGTTGCAGACGGTCAAACCGATCAGCGCGACTCCGCAGAGCGTGGCGGCGCGACACGTCCATCGATGCCGGATCGCCAGCTGCTCGGCGAGCAGCCCCGCGCCAACCGCCATCAAGCCAAGAAGACCAATCCACGACAGCATTCTCGGGCTCGCGAGCACGACCGCGCGCTCGAACCAATTTCGCGATTCGGATCGCAAGTGCAATGGCTCGCGAACGGCGCGCAGATTGGCCTCGATATCGGGGTCATTGGGTGCAAGCAAGCTCGCGCGCTCATAGTTGAGCACCGCCATGCCCGGCTTGCCCGCGCGCGCGTAGGCGTTACCCAAGTTGTAGAGTCCGGCCGCGGAATAGCCACCCTCGGCCGGCTGCGCGCGCGCTTGGCATCCCAACACCACGACGCCGATGATCAACGCGGCCAGTTGCGCGCGGACGATCATGGCGCCGTCTCGCCCGTCAACCCGCGGCGCACGATGCGCGTCCATCGCGCGAAATCAATCGTCGCCGGCTGAAGCGGTGAATAATTGGCTTCATCCGCGAGCGCAAACAGTTGGCGAATCTCGTCGCTATCACCGTCGCTACCGAGCCGAGCGTCCATATCGGCCGCGCTCATTTGTTCGGGTGCCAACTGCCAACGCGCGGCCAGCGCTCGTTGCAGTGCGGAGCGCGCCACATTGAAAAATTGTGCGCTATCGCCGGCACGGGCCGCCGCCTCCAGTTGTACGAGCACACGATTGGCCGCCTTTGAAAGACCGCGATCGCGTCTCGAATTCCGGCCGGTCGAGTCCGCTGCACGGCGGCGCAGCCGCAGCCAACCGCCGGCGAACGCGAATGTCAGCAGCGACGGGATCGCCAAAAACCGCGGCTGCAAATACAGCGGTATCAGGGAACTCGCGATCGAGCCGGACGCAATGTGATCGGGCCGCAATCCGCCCGGCGATTGATCTGTGGGCTGCGCGGTAGTGAGCGCCGCAAGCTGTTGGGCCGTCAGCGAACTGTCCGCCAATGAGGGGGAGATCGTTACGCCGAGCGGCGCGCTGCGAGCCGTCTCATAGCGGCGCGTCGTCGGCTCGAAATAACTGAAAGTCAATCCCGGGAGCGTCTGCGCGCCGGGTTTCGAGGCGATCAGCGGCTGCTCGAAAATCTTCTCGCCCTTGTACCCGATCGCATCGTTCGACTTGAACGAGGACTTCGGCGGGTAGGTCTTCCATTGATCGACATGCGCGAGCATGGCGCTGTCAACGCGATCGAAATTGCCGGAGCCGATGACATGCAGGCGCAAGGTCAGCGGATCACCGGCGGCGGCGGTTAAAGGCGAAATGTCGGTCGCGATTGCGAATGCGCCGACCGCGCCGCTGAAATCCGGTGGGCGGCCCTCCGTCGGTAGCATCGATACCGTCAATTCCACCGGCGGACTTGCGACCTTGATGTCCTTCTGCACGGTTGGACCAAAGATATTCTGCATGAACGGATCGCCGAGCTGATCTTCGAGCATCGCTTCGCGCTGCGGCCGCGTGCTTATCCTCACGGTGAGCGGCGACTCCACGATCAGCGAAAAGCTGCCTGGTTTCACCGCCGCAAGCACGCTGTGCCAGGTCAGCACCGTAAACGGTTTTCCGTCGATGGTCTTTTGCACGCGCTCGGGTTGGCGTGAGAGATTATTGAGCGTGAAGTCGCTGCCCGCGAGCATGGGTAACCCGTTGAGCGAGCGCACGACTCCGGCTCGCATGCCCACCTCGATCGAAACCGGAATGCTTTCGCCGACGTAGACGTCTCGTTTGGGCACGCTCAGCTGCACGAAGGCGGAGCCGTCGGGTGTCATATGAATGCCGCTGGGCAAGGCGCCGCGCGCGATGGTCGGTCGGCTGGGCGAGCTGCTCGAATTGGCGGCTAACGAGGAGTTGCCGATACCGTTGTCCTTGTCGACACGCAGCACCAGGGGCTGAGATACCGGCGTGATTCCCGGAATCGTGAAGGTGCCCGCGACCTGCGGGGTGACGCGTACCACCATCGTCGTCGTTGCGAGCGTCGCCCCGTTGATAAATTCGATGCGGCGCGATCGTTCGACGACTCGAAATTCCAATCCGGATACCAGCGGCAAGGTGATGGGCTGCGTGTCGGCATCCAGACTCGTGATCGTGAGCTGCGCAGACTCGCCGATGGTGATCTCGGCCGGCTCGATCGTCGCGCTCGCCAATATGCCGGTCGCAAGAGCGGGTGCCGTGACGAGAAGCGCGACGATCAGCGCGATCGGTTCGGCCCGGCGGATACGCTTGCTGCTCATGTCACCAATTCTTGTAGGGCTTTTCCGGCGGCTCGTCCGCGTCGCGGCGATCGAGCGGAACCGCCGGTGCGTGCCGTTCGTCCGCCTTCGCCGAATCGAGGAGTTCGCGCGCTTCTTCGCGACTCATCTGACCCGGAAGACGCTGGTTATCCGCAGCACTTCGATCGTCGTCTGCGTGCGAATCCGGCGAGCCGCCGGACCGGTCACCTCGCGGCGGCTCCCCAGCCGCGGGAGCCGGCGGCGGCGGGCGCCCGCTTTGCGGCGGCGGGCTGCCATTCGACCCGCCACCGTTCGGCGCGCCGCCGCTCGGCGGCGGTTTCTGTTGCGGCGGCGGCGGCCCCTGTCCCTGATTCGGTGGATTCTGCTTATTCTGCAGTTCGTCGATCTTGCGCTTCACCAGATCGCGGTTGTACTTGCTGTCGGCATCGTCGGGGCGCAGCTGCAGCGCCGTCTCATAGGCATTCACGGCCTGCGTCCATTTTTGCAGCGTCGCCTGAGAATCGGCCTCTGCGGTCTTCTGTCCGGTGCGATACAGCGAATTGCCGAGGTTGTAGTAGGCGTCCTCTTGGTTGGCCAGGCGCTTGAGATCGGCCGACGGCGCATGGCTGATCGATTGTTGGAATGCCTGTACCGCCTGCGGGAACTGGCCGGCCCTGTATGCGGCGGTACCCGTGTTGAATTGCAGTATCGGCTTCTTCGGGTCGCGTTGCGCGGCGGCCGCGTAGGCTTGCTCGGCGGCGGTGTAATCAACATTGGTATTGGCATCCTGGGCGTCGACGCTTGTCGCGCGCATCGAGAGCATCGACAAAACCACGAGCCCCAAACCATTCGACAGTGCCGCAACGCCGCTCGCTGCCGGCCTACGTGCGCCGCCCCGGCGGCGCGTGCCGATCAGTAGACCGGCCAGCAGCATGCCGAAGGAGGCCGCCAACGGCCACTGATAGCGCTCAATGTAGATTTTCCGCTGCCGGAATTCGATATCGTGCTTCGCGAGGGAGCCGAATATCGTCGCGAAAATCCTCTCCACGCCTTCGCCTTGCGCGCCCAAAGGCACATAGATGCCGCCGGTAGCGGCGGCGATGGCCTGCAACGCCGCTTCATCCAGCCGTGATTTTACGAATGCTCCAGTTTCGTCCTTCACGAATCCGCCGCCCAGTTCCCGCGGAACTGGAATGAGATCGCCGGCCACGGTTCCCACTCCCACGGTGTAGATCTTGAGTCCGTCCTGCTGCGCCGCCGTCTGCGCCGCAACCAATGCGTTGCCCTCGAGGTCCTCGCCATCGGTCACGAGTATCAATATTTTATCGCTGCCCGGGCGGCGTCGCAGCGCCACCTGTGCCTCCTGAATGGCGCGCGAAATATCGGTGCCGCCCCGCGCAATCGTGTTGGTATCGATCGCGCCGAGGGACTCGTGAAATGCGCCGTAGTCGAGCGTGACGGGGCATACCAGGAAAGCTCGGCCCGCAAATGCCACGATGCCCGCCGCATCGCCGTCCAAATGGCTCGCAAAGTCGTCGATTGCGAGTTTCGCGCGCGTCAGCCGATCGGGCTTCACATCGGGTGTCGACATGCTGCGCGACGTGTCGATCGCGAACACGATTTCATTTCCGCGGCGGCTGATTCGCTCCCAGCGATACCCCACCAACGGGCCTGCGATTGCCGCGAACAAGCAGGCCATGGCCGCCAGGTACAGGCCGCGCCGTGCGCGGCGGCGCGCGACCGAAATCGATCGCGTCAATTGGCCACGCAAGTGCGCCGAGACGAACTTCGCGAGCGCGGCGTGTTGCCGGGCATCGTAGCGAAACCACATCCAGACCTGCACGAGGCAAGCGAGGAGTCCGGCCGCGAGCCACCAAGGGTTGGCGAATCTCACGGCAACCTGCGCAATCGAGTTTGCAGCAGCAGTGAGCTCAAGCCGAGAATCCCCAAGGACGGAATCAGAGCCCAAGGGTAGAGCTCTTCGACGTGCTCGAATTTTTGCACCGTTTGTGCCGATTTCTCCAAGCGGTTGATCTGTTCATAGATCTTCTGCAATGAATCCGTGTCGGTCGCACGATAAAATTTGCCGCCCGTCTCGTCGGCTATTGCCTGAAGCGTCTTTTCGTCTACGTCCACCTCTGCCATGATCAAGTGCATGTGCCCGGCTGCATCCTTGACCGGAATCGGTGCCTTGCCGCGCGCACCGACACCGACGGTATATATTTTCACTCCCATCGACTTGGCCGCTTCCGCGGCCGCAAGCGGCGCGATTTTGCCGGTATTGTTGACGCCGTCCGTGAGCAGCACGACGACCTTCGATTTCGCCGGAGTCTCGCGCAGGCGATTGACGCTGGCTGCGATCGCCGAACCGATCGCCGTGCCGTCGTCGCCGGATCCTATGCTGACGCGCTCGAGGTTTTGCTGCAGCCAGTCGTGATCGAGTGTAATCGGACTGACCAAGTACGGGGCCCCGGCAAACGCGATGAGGCCAATGCGATCATCGGGCCGCTGCTCGATGAACTTCGATACCACGGACTTGACGACTTCGATGCGATTGACACGGTGCCGGTCTATCGTGAAATCGAGCGCCTGCATGGAACCGGAGACGTCGAGTCCGAGCACGATGTCGATGCCGTCGACCGTCACTTCGGTGCGGCCGTGGGCCCGTTGCGGGCGAGCCAGCCCGACGATCATCAGAAGGCCGGCGACGATCGGCAGTAGCCATACCCACCGCCCCACCCGGCTGCGGCTGCTGCGGGCTAGCTCGCGCACGAGACCGACGTCCGAATACTCGATCGCGGCGATCGGACCCTGACGTCCGCGCCACAGCATCACCAGCGGCAGCAGCGTCAGCAGCCAAAACCACTCGGGTTGGAGGAAGCGAATCACGCGATTTCTTGGCGGCCGAATGAGGGCTTCGCGCCCGGGATCGCCGCGGCTTCCTCGGGCTTGATCGTCGCCTGCACGAAGGCGCACGCGCTGCGGTGCAGCGATTCCAGGTGCTCCAAACCGAGCGAGATGCCCGCGAACTTGACGAGATCGCATCGACGCAAGAATTCCGACAGCAGCTCGCGATGGTCAGCGAGCGCCGCATCGGAGGTTTCCGATATCTCGCGCAGAAATTCCTCCGTGGTCCGCTGCGTGGCGGTGACGCCGAATCCTTGCTCGATGTAGCTGCGGACGATGTCGGAAACCGCGATGCAGAACTCACGTGCGTTTTCGGGTCGCATCAGCGCTCGTATGTCCTCGAGACGCTGCAGAGCATGCTCGAACGGCAGCAGCGCGCGAGGGCTTCGCCGGCCGCGCCGCCGGCGCCAGATGCGATACGCGCCCAGCCCAAGCACGACCCCCGCTGCAAAGAGCGCCGGGATTAGCCACGTCGGCGCGACCACTTGTGGTCCACGAATATCGCGAATGTCCTCCGGCGAGGCGGCGCAAACAGCCGCCCCAAGAAACGCCGCAGCCGCGCCGGCCATCAGCAGGCCACGCGTTCCGGCCGGATATCTACTCATACGCGTCTGCGCTCTCGAATTTTAAAGAATCGCTGCAGCGCGGGCAGGTATGGCAGATCCGTCTGCAACTGCAAGGTGTCGACGCCCTCCGAGCGAAAATCGCCGACCAACCGCCGGCCCCTTTCCAATGCGTCTTCTTTGAATCGCCTGCGGACCGCGGCGCTTGCCGTATCGAGTTCCAGAATTTCACCGGTCTCCGCGTCTTCGAGCGCCAGTATTCCCACGTTGGGCAACTCCCTCTCGTGAGGGTCCTCGACGTGGACCGCAATGAGATCGTGACGCCGATTCGTCTGGCGCATCGCTCGACGCAGTGCCGTCCGAGCGGCGGCCGGATCGCCGGCCGATTCGAAATCCGAAATCAGGAACACGATCGCGCGGCGGTGCAGAACATGATTGACGATGTCGAGCGCCTTGACGCTGTCCGTGCCGGTGCCCTCGGGCGTATGGTAGAGAATGTCCCTGACGGCGCGCAGCACATGGCGACGGCCCTTTTTCGGCGGCAGATAACGTTCGACCCGGTCCGTGTAGAGAAGCAGGCCGACCTTGTCGCTGTTGCGAATCGCGGAAAACGCCAGGACGCTGGCAAGTTCCGCGGCGAGATCGCGCTTGCTCAATGCCGCAGATCCGAAATTTCCCGAGGCGCTGATATCCACCAACAAGAAAATCGTCAGCTCGCGTTCTTCCGTGAACTTCTTCACGAAAGGCCGGCCGGCGCGCGCCGTGACATTCCAATCGATGGTTCGCACCTCGTCGCCGGGGCTATATTCGCGCACTTCGTCGAAATCCATTCCCCGGCCTTTGAATACCGAATGGTACGCACCGGCGAGACTGTCGTTGACCATGCGGCGCGTGCGAATCTCCAAGCGCCGCATGCCGCTCAAGATCGCCTTGTTCGATCGATCGGTATCCGCAGGCATGTTCAGGGCACGGGCAGCGTATTCAGGATTTTCTCTATCGCATCCTCGGAGGAGATGTTCTCGGCCTCGGCCTCGTAGGTCATGGACACCCGATGGCGAAGCACATCATGGGCGATCGTTTTGACGTCCTGCGGAATGACGAAATGCCGGCCTTTCAGAAACGCCATGGCACGCGCCGCGAGCGTCAAGGCAATCGTCGCGCGCGGCGAGGCGCCGTACTGGATGTAACCGTCCAGGCCCAAGGACGCCGCGAGAGGCGGACGCGTTGCGAGCACCACGTCCACGATGTAGTCGCGAATCTTATCGTCGACGTAGAGCGTACTCACCACGTGCCGTGCATCCACGATCTGCGCGGCGGTAACGACGGCGCGCGCAACCACCATGGGTTCGGTCGTCGCCATCGCGTCCAAAATCGCGCGTTCCTCCGCGCGGCTCGGATAGTTGACGATTACCTTCATCATGAATCGATCGATTTGCGCTTCTGGAAGCGGATAGGTTCCTTCCTGTTCCAGCGGGTTCTGGGTCGCCAGAACCAGAAAAGGATTGGGGAGCGCGAAGGTTTCATCGCCGATCGTTACCTGTCTTTCCTGCATCGCTTCGAGAAGTGCGCTTTGCACTTTCGCCGGCGCACGATTGATCTCGTCCGCAAGGATCAGATTGCTGAAAATCGGCCCATGCTTGGTGCGAAACACGCCATCGTTGGGGTTGTAGATCATCGTGCCGACGATGTCGGCCGGCAGCATATCGGGCGTAAATTGCAGCCGCTTGAAACGAACCGCCACGCAACTGGCCAAAGTCTTCAATGCGAGCGTCTTGGCCAAGCCCGGCACGCCTTCGAGCAGAACGTGGCCGTTGGTGAGCAGCGCGATCAGCAGGCTGTCGATCAGATGTGTCTGACCGACGATGACGCGGCCTATCTCCTGCTGCAGGGGCCGGATCCACGCCGACTTTTCGGCGACGGTCTCGCGCGCGGCACGCATTTGCGGGTCCAGCTCGAGCGGCATCGCCTGCGCTTCTGGAATGGCGGCGACGCCCTCGGTGGGCTGAAACCTCGAGTGGAGGCTCTGCTCGCTGAACGGCGGCGCAGCTTTTTGATTCATCATCCAAGATCCTCTATGACGGAATTCCGCAATTATGCGCGGGCCAACACCGAGACGAGCCGGCAGCGACGCAGCGCGATCGGTGCTCGGTCGTAGACATGGGCGACGCGCGGCGGAGTGCATTTTGCAAATGACGAGTCCATGCGTATGGCCGCCATTTTAGTTGATATTGGACCGGCGATAAGCACTCATTTGGCCGAGCTACGCCTAAGGCCGTGGGTTAATCTCGAGTGTGGTCGTCAATTGTGAGGAAACGTCAACTTTGAGGCATGCCTGCGCATTGCTTTTGGCTCCGATTCTGGCGAACGCGGGAGTGCTCTACGACGTCGCGGTCCGAAGCGTCGACCAATCGAACCTGGCGCTGGTGCCGCCGAGCACGCCCGCGCCTACACCGATCGTGAGCCGGTATTTCGTCGAGGATGGGCAAGTGCGCGTCGGGGGGGCCAACGCCGAGACCGTCTACCTTTTCAAAGATCGCACCATCACGGTCATCGACAATACTTCCCGGTCGGCTCATGTGTTGAGACATGCAACACTGAGCCAGGTCGCCGCGCACTATAGCGACGCCGTGAGGCAGCTCGAAGACGCGGCCGCCAACGCACCGCCGGAGGATCGCGCGGAGGCGCAACGCAAGGCCGCCGATATGAAGTTGGTCAGCGAGCGGCTGCGGCAAGCGGTAACCCGTCAATATCGCGTCACCATTCGGTTCGAGTCCGTTGACGGACACACCTGCCGAATCTGGGAGGAGCGCGAGAATGAGGCCAAGCGATTGGAACTCTGTGTGGCGGCCGCGGCCACATTGCCGGGCGGGTCTGAAATCCTCAAGGGGCTGAAGACGCTCAGTCAATTCCGACAAGGTTCCAAGCTCGCGCTCGGCGTGGATTTTGGTCTTTCGGAATGGTGGCCGGATTTTGCGGGCCTCGGCGGCGTGCCGCTGCTGATTCGTGAATTCAAATTCGACACCGTGATCTCGGAGGTCACGTTGACGGCGATCCGCGACGGCGCGCCTAGCGCATCTCTGTTGGACGTGCCCGAGGGCTATCCGGTGCAAGACGGGCCTGAATACACGCAATGGTATCCGCGGTGAACCAAATACCGCCGAATCGGCGGCTGCCGCGACCCTCTTGCTTAGGTAGATCTCCCGATGGCGGCGCAATTGACGGCGCGCGATCATGAAATGGTCTTTAAGGGTGTAATCGAGCTTTAGAGGTGTAATCGAGGAGCCTAGGCGTCGCGTGGAATCGCAACGCGAGCGCATGGTGAATACAACTCATCTACCAGCTTCGGAGGGCACATGATCAGGGCAGAACAGGCATTGCATGAAATCGTGTCGATTGGCATCGATGAGCAGCCGGAAGAAGTTCTAATGCTCAAGGCCCAAGCGCTCATCGAGAAATACAAGGCGGACTGTACGGCTCATCACCGACGTTCCGCCCCGGCCGAAGATTTACTTTTACGTGTGCAAAGCGATCTGACGAAACTGCGCGATGCCGTGGATCGGGAAATCGATCGGCGCGTCGACGAGGATCTGACCGATACCGTCTGCGATCTACTGGAGCATCTGTCGACCTATCTGCATGAGGAGACCGGTGCTTCCGAGCAAGCCGCCGATTCTGCGCAAGCGGCTCCCGCGGCGGATGACAAACAGTCGGGAGCCATCGCGTCGAGCGAGGATGAGCGGCGCCGCGCGATGATTGCCGAGGCGGCGTATCTACGTGCCGAACAACGACACTTCGAGCCCGGACACGATCTCGAGGACTGGTTGGCCGCCGAAAGCGGGCTCGCGCGACGCTAACGCATTGCGGTAATATTCGAGCGAGGTTCGCCGGCGGCCAAGATTCGAAAAACTGCGGTGCCGTGCGAAAAGTACCCGATGACGACAGTTATAGGCCGTTTTATGGTCGTTCTCGCGCTGGCATCAATCACCGGTGTCGCGCACGCCCGCAGCGACATGCCCTGGGATGGGGGTTACTTTGGCGTGAATTTGGGCTATCCGTCGACTAGCAACTGCAATAGCTGGGCGCTGAGCGGTGCGGGGATCGATGGCGCCCTTGCATCCGAATTCAGCAACCAAAATTGTTCTGCGGGCGCGCTCGTCGGCGGCGTGCAATTCGGCGAAAATTATCAGTACAAGCGGCTGGTGTTGGGCGTTGCAGCCGATATTGACCTTTGGAGCGCCAAGCAAGTCAACGAGTTCTTGAAATACTCGGGCGCAGTACCCCCTTCCGGCACATATGTTTTTTCGAGTCAACAGAACCCACACGCGTTCGCGGTCGCCGGTCCCCGCGTCGGTTACGCCGGGGATCTCTGGATGCCTTACCTGAGGGCGGGTGCGGTCATCGCCCCTAGCTCACGCAACAGTACGCTCGGTTACATTCCGGCCGGAGCGGCAATTCCCACTGCATCGTTTAGTGGAGGTAAAGCCTTCTCCAGCGCGGGATGGGCCGCCGGCGGTGGTTTCGAACTCGGCTTGAACGGCGCGTGGTCGATCACGGCGGAGTACCTGCACGTGAGTCTTGGCAAAGGATCCGACGTTGCAACGGCTTGCAGCGGCACTGTCGCAGCCTGTGCCGCGTTTTCCGGCGTATCCTTCGACAATATTCATGAAGCCTTCAGCGCAAACCTATTTCGAATCGGCGTCACCTATTGGTTTGGATATTGGTAGCCGCGGCCGGCAGCCGCAATTGGACGTGCAATGACGCGCGGCACGTGCGATCGTGCTCGCCATGAATCGACGCACGTTCATTCATGTGGCCGGCGCCAGTGGCTTGAGCCTGGCGAGTCCGTTTGGCTTTGGCGCAACGGAGCGCGCCGTCGAGGACCTGGTCGATTTGCTCGTAGACTCGCCGCGAGAGCGGATCCCGCGCGAGCTCGTCCGGCTGATCGAGAAGGATCTTCGCTATGAAGATCTGCTCGCGGCTCTTGCGCTGGCCGCCGTGCACAATGTCCAGCCCTACCCCAAGGTCGGATACAAATATCATTCGGTCATGATGTTGCGCGCCGTCCATTTGACGACTCAACACCTTTCGTCTGCGGACAGGTGGCTGCCGATTGCTTGGGCCGCCGATTATTTCAAGCAGACACAAGCGGAAGAGCGGGATGCGGACGGCTGGCGCATGCCGGCGAGGGCCGGCGCGTCCCCCGGCAGCGCAGAGGCGGCCCGGCGCGCGCTGATCATCGCGCTGGACAATTGGGATCGCGATGCCGCCGATGCAGCCATTGTCAATTATGCCGAGGTCGCACACCCGCAAGAGATTTTCTCGCTGTTGTTTCCCTATGGCGCGCGCGACCTTCGAGCGATCGGTCACAAGGCCATCGCCGTCAGCAACGCGCACTTTCTCGTCGAGGTTCTCGGGCTGGCTCGGGCCGAACCCATTTTGCGCTCCACCGTGGCCGCGTTGCAGAACAGCGATGCGGATCCAAATCCGGCCAGCCACGATCTTCCGCCCGATCAACCGTGGCGGCAAAACCTGCAACGCTTGCGTGAGATCCCGCAGAACTGGAAGCATGGGCGCAATGATGCCGGCGCGCGAACCGAATTGCATGCAGCGCTATATCGGGTATCAGAGGACGAATCGGGCAAGTTGGTCATCGCATTGCTGCGCCAGGGAATATCGCCGGACGCGATTTGGCAGGTGTTATTTGATACGGCCGCAGAATTGCTCATGCACGAGTCGGGTATCGTGCCGCTACATGCACAGACCACCGCCAACGCCTTGTACTATGCGTTTCGGGTCTGCGATGACGAACCGACGCAGCAGCTGAGCTTGCTACAGTGCGCGGCATTCATTGCGATGTTCCGTAAGCTCGTGGGCGTGACGCAACCGGATATCGGCCTCGAAGCTCTGCAGCCGTTACCGCCAGAGGCTACCGGCCTCGATGCCATCGACGAGATTTTCGCGGAACTTTCCGCCGGCCGCCGTCTGCAAGCCGCTCGCAAATCCTTAGGGTTTCTGCAGACCGGCGGTAGTCCTGAAGCATTGATCGCAAAGACCCGGCATCATCTCGTTTATAACGCGCAGGGACCCCACGATTACAAATTCTCGGAAGCTGTGTTCGACAGTTACGCGCATCTGCCGAATTCCGATTGGCAACGCCGTTTCTTGAGCGCGGGCATGAGCACCTTCAAAGCACCGGCGAAGCGGCCGGGTCCGGTCGTCGAACAAATCTTGGAAGGCTTGAAGCCGTCATGAGATCCACTGCACAAAACCGCAACGACTAGGTAGAAACCACAACAGAATCCACCGTTACTGTTTGATTATAATGAACTTATTTCGGTGCTTCTTAACGGGAGTCCGCTATGTCGTCGAATATCGCCCACACTCCGATATCGTCTGGTCCGGCATCGGCGGGCGTCGAATCGATGGCCGGTGCGCGGCCGCGGGATCCAACTCCGCAGTGGGCGCTCGATGTCCTCGTCGGCAGCGGCCTGGTGGCCTTCTTGGTACTCGATGGATCGAGGATTACCTACGCCTCGCCGACCTTCCTCACGCTCGTCGGATTGAACACCTCGGAAGCGACACGACCCGCGAGCCTGTCTGAACTCATCAGCGACGCCGACTGCGAGCGCTTGCTCGCAGGGCCCGCGAACGCCGGGGAGCGGTACCGCGACATCTGCGCGCTGCGCGGCGCGAACGGCGCCGAGACCTACGTGATACTCGACGCGACCACGATCCGGACGACCGGGGGCGCGCGCACGATGCTGGTCGCGACCGACGTCACCGCCTGGATGCGTGGCCACATGCGGATGCGGCGGCTCGCGTTCGAGGACGCGCTGACCGGGCTCGCCAACCGACCGCTGCTCTACGATCGCATCGAACAAGCCATTGCAACCGCACGCCGCACCGCCGGCACCTTCGGGGTTCTGCTCATCGATCTCGACCGATTCAAACCCATCAATGACATTCATGGCCATGCGGCCGGCGACCTCGTGCTGCGCGAGACCGCGCGACGGCTCCTGGCCGCCACCCGCGAGGTCGATACCGTCGCACGCCTCGGTGGCGACGAGTTCGTCGTATTGCTGGGCGGCAACGGCGGTCGCGACGAGGCGCGACTGGTCGTCGAGCGGATCATGCAGGCCGTCACCGCGCCGCTCCCGCTATACGGATTGCATCTCGGCACCAGCATCGGCATCGCGATGTTTCCCGATGACGGCTCCGATGCGGACCAGCTGCTCGCGCGCGCGGATAGCGCGATGTACGACGCCAAGGATCGCGGCGGCAACCGCCATGCATTCGCGCAAAGCAAAGGCGTCGGTGAGCACAACGGCGCGCGCCTTGGCTGGTCGCCGAAGGACCAGATCGGCGTCGAGGCGGTCGATACTCAGCACGAGGAGCTCGTGGCCGGGATGAACAGTCTCTGGCAGGCGCTGCTCGCGGGACAGGATCATGCGTCGCTGGCGCGCGGGCTCGCGGATATGACGCGCTTGCTGGAGCGACACTTCGGCACTGAGGCCGCGCATATGGCCGCATACCCGTACGCCGGCTCCGCGGACCACCGCGCCGACCACGACCGCGCGCTCGAGACCGCGCGCAGCCTCGCCGCCCACGCCGACGAGCAGAGTCTCGCGCTCGGCATCCGATTCCTCCACGACTGGCTGCTGAGTCACATCCGCTCCTATGACGCGGAAATGCCCCACGGTGCGGTCACGCCCATCGAAACAGCGCCCACCGATTGAGTGCGGAGCATCCACGATCGACGCGGCGCCGCCGGCGGCGCGTGGCCGCTTGTGACAAATCCTTGGCGAAGGGGTAAAAGGCTTTAGTAAATTCCAGCTAACCCCAACAAAGGAGACCGCCATGAACACTGCAGTCGATATGGTGTCGCTGAGCACGCCGGTCAAACGCTTCGTGAGCGAGGCTCGTCAAGCATTGATCGACGGACGCTGGCAGGGCGCCCAGTCGGGCGAAACTTTCGAAGTCTTCAATCCATCCGATGAATCCGTGATTGCGCGTGTGGCCGATTGCCAGCGCGCCGATGTTGATCTGGCGGTCGCCGCTGCCCGCAAAGCGTTCGATCACGGACCTTGGCCGCGCATGTCGCCATCGGCGCGCGGTACGATCCTCTGGAAAATCGGTGATTTGATCCTCGAGAATCTCGAAGAGCTCGCGCAGTTGGAATCGCTCAACAACGGCAAGCCCATTGGAGTGGCACGTGCCGCCGACGTGCCGCTCGCTGCGGATTTGTTTCACTACATGGCGGGTTGGGCGACCAAGATCGTGGGCAGTACGATTCCCCTCTCCGTGCCCTACACCCCCGACGCGCAGTACCACGCCTATACACGCAGGGAACCCATCGGTGTCGTGGCTCAGATCATTCCATGGAATTTCCCGCTGCTGATGGCGGCTTGGAAATTGGGCCCGGTGCTCGCGGCCGGTTGCACCGTCGTGCTGAAGCCGGCGGAGGAAACGCCGTTGTCGGCACTACGGCTCGCGCAGCTGTGTTTGGACGCGGGCTTGCCGCCCGGCGTGCTCAATGTAATCACTGGCTTTGGCGAGACTTGCGGCGCCCCGCTGGCGGCGCACAGCAAAGTGGACAAGGTCGCGTTCACCGGATCGACCGAAGTCGGCAAGCTGATCGTCAAAGCCGCCGCCAACGATCTAAAAAAAGTCACGCTCGAGCTGGGCGGCAAGTCGCCCAATATCGTGCTCGATGATGCGGACCTCGATGTGGCGATCCCGGGCGCCGCGAACGCGATTTTCTTCAATCACGGCCAGTGTTGCTGCGCAGGCTCGCGCCTGTTCGTACAACAGAAGAGCTACGATCGCGTATTGGACGGCGTCAGCAATGCCGCGCGCTCCATTCGCTTGGGTCCCGGCCTGAGCCCGCAAAGTGAGATGGGACCGCTGGTGTCCAAGACTCAGTTCGATCGGGTCAGAGGGTTTCTGCGTTCTGGTAAGGAGGAAGGTGCGCGCACAGTCTGCGGCGGCAAACGCTACGGCGAGACCGGCTTTTTCGTCGAGCCCACGGTGCTCGACGGTACCAGCGACACCATGCGCATCTATCAGGAAGAGATCTTCGGACCGGTCGTAACCGTGATTCCCTTCAAGGAAGTCGACGATGAACTCATACGCCGCGCCAACGACACGGTCTACGGTTTGGCCGCGGGCCTATGGACCACCAACATCAAACGCGCCCACCGCATCTCCAATCAGCTCCGGGCCGGTACGGTCTGGATCAATTGCTACAACATCTTCGACGCGGCGTTGCCGTTTGGCGGCTATAAACAGTCGGGCTGGGGCCGCGAGATGGGCAGTGAGGTGCTCAATAATTATCTTGAGACGAAGTCGGTCTGCATGAGCATCTGAACTGTTGATGCGGCAAGGCGCGCCCCTTACGCGCGCGCCTTGCCGCTGCGCCAATACGCCGACATCGAGCAGATTCGCGATACCCACAGCTCGTGATTTTCTGTCCAGTATTCGATCACAAGTATTTGATTCATTGGATGCTGCGTTGCCTCTATTTTGAGGCCGTTGCGGCGCAGCGACAGTTTCAGACCAGCATCGCGATGTCTGCTACGGATTCCGCTTATTCACGGCGCCGCAGCCACCTGTTAGTGTGACGGCATGGGGTCGAGTCGTTAGCGCAATGCCGCCCAAGGCGGCGGAGCGCAGCACTCGCCGAAAAAAGGATCGATATGGACGAGCCAGTTTCCCCTCTCGACGCGGATCAGGTCAGCGCAATTGCGACGATCTCGGAAAACTTGAAGCTGCCTTTTGGCGAGGTCCGCGAGATTTACAAAAGGGAATTTGAGCGCCTCGCGATGCATGCGCGCATTCCGAATTTTCTCACCGTGCTGACGATGCGCAACGTACGATCGATACTGCGCGGAGTCGGCAAGCACGTGGCTTTGAGCTGACCGCCAGCAGCCATGTCCTCGCTGCCCGCAGGCGCTCGTTCCGAGCTAAGCGCGCGCGCTCAGGAGATCCGTGCGCTGTGCGGGGAAATGGATGCTCTCGGTGCCGAGATTCGGCATGTGGCTGCCGACGACCGTTATCTGCTTGATGAGGTACCGCCGGCGCATCAGGCGAGTGCCAGCAACCTCATTCATTATCTCGTGTTGCGACATCATGATCTGAGAGCATTGCAGCCTCGGCTGTCGGCGCTCGGATTATCGTCCCTAGGACGATCCGAAGCGCAGGTGCTCGCATCGGTCGAGGCCGTCCGCGTTGCCTTGCATGCGCTCGACGGTTACGAGGGCGAGCCGGCGCAAAGCGCTGCAGACACGTCGGGCGGCCCGGAACTGCTCGCCACCCATACGCAGGCGCTGCTCGGCCCGGCGCCCGCAAAGCGGCGGGTGCGGATCATGGTCACGGCATCGTCCGAGGCGGCCCATGACTACACGCTGGTATACGAATTGGTGCGCGCCGGAATGGATTGCTTGCGCATCAACTGTGCACACGACGACGCGCCAGCATGGGCCAGCATGATCGAACACCTGCGGCGGGCGAGCGCGGCACTAGGCCGCCCGTGTCGCGTCGCGATGGATCTCGGTGGACCCAAGCTGCGCACGGGTCCACTGGAGCCGGGTGCGGAAGTGATCAAGATCCGTCCCGAACGCGACCTCTTCGGACGCCTCACGGCACCCGGCCGCATCTGGCTCACGGCGGCGCGGGACGGTCACCCGGCGCCATCGGCCGCCGACGCGACTCTTCCGGTGCAGGCTACGTGGTTGAAGCGGCTCAAGATAGGCGACGCGATCGAGTTTGCGGACGCCCGTGGGGCGCACCGTGTATTGAATGTCGTTGACGTCGGCGTTGAGGGCGCCTGGGCCGAGCTTTCCAAGACCAGCTACCTCATTCCGGGCGCGAGGATGCGCAGGGTCGGCGGCAAAGGCAAAGCCGCGGAGGCCGTCGTCGGCGCGCTCGTCTCGCGCGAGGAACCTATCGTTCTGCACGCGGGCGACACTCTATTGATAAACCGCAATCCGCAGCCCGGCCGCCCGGCGACCTACGACGGTCATGGGCGCGTGCTGACGCCGGCTTGCATCGGCTGCACATTGCCCGAGGTGCTCGAGGACGTGCGCTGTGGCGAGCGAATCTGGTTCGACGACGGCAAGATCGGCGGAGTCATCGAGAATATCGATGCGGAACGCGTAACGGTGAAGATCGATCGCGCGCGTGCGCGCGGCGAAAAATTGCGCGGCGACAAGGGAATCAATCTCCCCGATAGCGCTTTGCGAATGCCGGCACTGACGGCGAAGGATATCGAGCATCTGGAATTCGTCGTGCGTCATGCCGATATGGTTTCGCTTTCCTTCGCGAACAGCGCCGCCGATGTGGAACTCCTGCAGCAACATTTGAAGCGGCTCGGCGGCGAGAAGCTCGGGGTGATTCTCAAGATCGAAACGCGTCGCGGCTTCGAGAACCTGCCTGAGATGCTGTTTGCCGCGCTACGCTCGACACACTGCGGAGTCATGATCGCGCGGGGTGATCTCGCGGTCGAATGCGGTTTCGAGCGCCTTGCAGAGGTGCAGGAAGAAATCCTCTGGGTCTGCGAGGCTGCACATGTTCCCGTGATCTGGGCTACGCAGGTCCTCGAGAGTATGGCGAACGATGGTTTCCCGTCGCGGGCCGAAATCACCGACGCGGCGATGAGCGAGCGCGCCGAATGCGTCATGCTCAACAAAGGCGCGCACGTCTGCCAAGCGGTCGGGGTCCTCGACGACATTCTGCGGCGCATGCAGACTCACGTGACCAAGAAACGCTCGATGCTGCGCGAACTCAAGGTGGCGAACCGTTTCCTGAGTCAGGAGCCACCCTGAGTCCCACGCTGCCCTCGCGTAAGATCGGATTGGCGCTCGGCGCCGGTGCCGCAAGGGGCTTGGCGCATATCGGCGTCCTGCGAGCGATCCAGGAAGCGCACATCCACGTAGATGTCGTGGCCGGCAGCAGTATCGGCGCCGTGATTGGCGCCGCTTTTGCCGCCGGCAATCTGGAGCGCTTGGCAGCCGACTTCCTCGCCTTCGATTGGAAACGCATTGCGCAATTGCTCGACCCGGTATTCCCGAGAGCCGGGCTGATTGACGGCAAAAAGGTCGCCAACTTCGTGCGCGCGTATGCGCCGTGCGCAACCATCGAGGATTTGCCGATCCCGTTCCGGGCAGTGGCCACAGACCTCACGAACGGCGAAGAAGTGACGATTGGCGCGGGCGACCTGATCGACGCCGTGCGCGCCAGTATCGCGGTACCTGGGCTACTGACGCCGGCGCGCAGCAACGGTCGGATCCTCGTCGACGGCGGTCTCGTCGATCCGGTGCCCGTCAGCGTGGCTCGCGAAATGGGCGCCGATCTGATCATCGCGGTTGATCTTAGCCATGATGTCTTGGCGCACCGTTTGGCGCGCGTGGAGCCCGCAGCGAACGGGAAGCGCCATGCGGATGCCGTGACACACCTGCTGAAACACCTGCAATCAACTCAAAATCCCATGTTGACAAAGCTGCGCGAGTGGCTAGAAGAGAAGCCGCTGCCGGGAATACTCGACGTGCTTCTGGCTTCGCTCTTCATCACGCAAGCGCGCATCACCGAGACCACGTTGCGGCGTGACGAGCCGGACATCCTGATCCAACCGCCTTTGGGCGCAGTGCGATTCATGGATTTCGACTGTGCCGAGCAGATCATCGACATTGGTTATCGAAGTGCGGTTCGACAGCTGGCGGCGGCTCAACCAATCTAGAGTGGCGCAATCTCTTGCGCGAAGTGCGCCTCGCCGCGGTCGGTGACATACTGCTCGTCGGGCGGTCGCAGCCAGCGATCGCAAACCCGCTCTCTCCTCGGGGGAGCCCGCATAGGAAGCATTCGATATGACCGACACCGTCCGCGAGGAGATTACGCAACTAGCCGCATCGATTCGCGCGCTCGAGCGACAACTCGAAACGGCACTCGCCAAGCGGCGCATCGAACTCAACTACGAGGTGAAGGACGGCATCGTTCAATTCGAACATGTCGTGATCGAGAAGCACCGGCTGCTGAAAGCGCGGTTGTTGAAGTACGTCTTCGGTGCACGCCCGGCAATGATCCTGAGCGCGCCGGCAATATATGCCCTGATTATTCCGTTTCTCCTGCTGGACCTGTTTGTCGCGGTGTACCAGACGGTGTGCTTTCCGGTCTATGGGATCCCGCGCGTACGGCGCAGCGATTATCTGGCATTCGACCGAGGACAACTTGCCTTTCTCAACGCGATCGAGAAGCTCAATTGCGCATACTGCTCCTACGCGAACGGTGTGCTCGCCTACGTTCGCGAAGTCGCTTCCCGTACCGAGGAGTACTGGTGCCCCATCAAGCACGCGCGGCGTGTGCTCGGCGTTCATGCACGTTACGGCAGCTTTGTGGACTATGGCGACGGCGATGCCTATCGGCACGATCTGGAGCGTCTACGAACGGAGGCCCGATCCGAGGAGCCTAATTAAAGGGCCGATGGATCGCGGCCGCTGCAATGCTTACGCCGCTCCGTAGAATTCCGGATGCGCAAAGCCCAAGAGTTTCAGATCATAAGGTCCAGAGAATTCTTTGCAGCGAGGGGGTGTGGCTACAATGAAGAACATCGCGGTCGTACTGGTGATCCTGCTTCTCGGGCTTCTCGCCTGGGTGCTGTTTCGGTCCAGCGATATCTCCATCATCGTCAACGGCCAAAAGCTCGTCGGCCCGGTAAAGTTCGCGGCCGAGGGTTGGGGGGTGCTCGTGGCGATCGTGTCGTTCTTCTGCGCCGCGATCCTGCTCGCATTCGTGTTCGTCGGATCGGGATTGATCGTTCTCGGCGCAATGGTGATTGCGGCGCTACTGGCGGCTTGGTTCGCGTTTCCGTTCATGCTGCCGCTGTTGATCCCGTTGTTCCTCGTCTGGATCTTCGTCGCCGTTTCGCATGGTAGGGGCAGATCCGGCGCATAGGTCGAAGTCGATAAACTGTAGGGATTCTTAAGCTAATTGTTTCGTATTGCCCATTTGTCGGACTTGCATGTGCTCTCGGCGGCGGGTGTCGAGTGGCGGCGCATGCTCTTCAACAAGCGCATGACCGGATACGCAAACCTGCTGCTGCACCGTGGCCGCGTCTACCGCCGTGATTACCTGCGCGCCGTCCTCGCAGCCGCCGTCGTCGAGGCCGACCACGTCGTGGTCACCGGCGACATCACGAACCTCTCGCTCGAGAGCGAGTACGAAGCGGCGCGCGCGCTGCTGCGCGAAGTGGCGCAATCGGTGGAGGTCAGTGTCGTGCCGGGCAACCACGATATCTATCTGCCCTCCGTCCATCGTGAGGGCCGCTTCCCGCACCACTTCGCCGGCTTCCTCGATAGCGACCTGCCGCAATTCGCGCGCGATCTACCGGCCGGGGCGTTTCCCTATGTCAAACTGCGCGGGCCGGTGGCGATCATTGGACTCTCGAGCGCAGTGCCGCGACCGCCTTTCGTCTCGGCGGGCTATCTCGGTGAGCTGCAGCTGACCGCGCTCGCGGACCTGCTCGCGCATCCGGAGGTCGCGCGGCGCATGCCGGTCGTCCTGGTTCATCACCCGCCGGTCGATGCGCGCTGGACCATCATGCGGCTGCGCGATGGCCTGGTCGACGCCGCGTCGTTACGCCGCATGCTGCAAGGACTGTCGCGCGGCCTCGTACTCTACGGTCACACCCATGTCCGCGTGCGCTGTCGGCTGCCCACCGCTTCGGGTTCACTCGACGTCGTCAGCGCCAGCGGTGCCGCCCTCGATCACCCCAACGACGCGGTTCGCGCGGGATTCAACCGCTACGAGTTCGCCGACGACGGGCGCATGACCGGCGTGGAGGCGCACGTGATCGACGCCACTGGCCGCGGCCTGCGCTTGATGGAGATCACCGAGCGGCGCAGCTGCCTATGAAGTACCGCCGCATTCTGTTGATCGCACCGCTCGAAGGCGATGCGCGCGCCGCGATCGCCGCGATCCGCCGCATTGCGCCGCAGGCGGAGCGGCTCGTCATCGTCGCCGGCCTGCCCGCGCGGAAGTTCCCCTGGTTGACCGATGAGGCGCCGATCGATCTGCATCAGCCGGTCGACGCGTCGCTCAGCGGCCTGCGGGACGCGGCGCAGCGCGCTGCAAGCACGGTCGACGTCGAATTCGTGCCCGAGCTGGACGTCGACATACTGGACGAGATCGCGAATGCGTCGCAGGTCGAATTGCTGGTGAGCGCCGCGTTGCCGTTCAGCAATGTTTCGATCGTTGCCGAATTGCGCCGGCGCCGATCGGTCGCAGTGCTGTGGTTGCCCGAATCGAGTACACCACAGAGCGAGCGACCGATGACCGAGTTGATCTGCTTCGCGCTCGGTCAGCGGGCGCGGGCCTCCATAGTCACGTTCCTGCGCGACCACGGCGATCCGGCGCAGCATGTTACCGTCGTGCTGCTGGCGGGACGGGTACCGCAGGATCTCGCTGCGGCTGCCGACATCGACGGCATCAGCGCAGCCGTCGAACTCATCGCGCCGCGAGGAATTTCGGCGCAGCAATGGCTCGACGAACGCATGCGCACGAACGCGCCCGACCTAGTGGTGTGCGCACTCATGCCCACGGCGCTGCTGCTGAGCGCGCGCTGGAGGGTGCCAGGTCTGCTGCTGCCGCCGCCGGCGCCGGTCACCCGGCCGCCGCTGCAGCGCGAGATGGACGCGCCCGATCTCATTGACGATGGCGCTGCGCTGCGCGCTCGCTTCGAATACGCGGTCGGCATCGGACGCCGCGCGCCGATCCCCGATCAGCCGCTCGCGTTCGTGTCCGGCGGCCGCGTCGTGGCGATGGCGACCACATGCGACGGCGACGCCGAACTTCCCGCCGGCTTGCTGGCCGACTGCTACGGCGTGTTTCGCACCGACGGAGCGGCTCCACCGCAACCGCTGGCGGATCTCGAGCAGCAAGTGCTCGTGCTCCGGCCTGGCGCAACGCCGCTCGTGCTGTTCGATGCGGAGCTGGCGCCCGCGGATCTGCCCGCGCTGCGCAGCTTCGCCGCCCCGGGCGCACTCGAGCTGTTGGCCGTGCGCATCCGGCCGACGCAGAGCTGTCGCTCGATCCGTGCGCGAATGCAGGCGGCCGGCTTCGAGCCGCGTGTCGTGGACGCACGTCTCGTGCTCGACGAGGGCGCGGCGCTCGATGTATCGGAATTTCTCGACGCTGTGCGCCTCGCGCGCGTTGCCTCACGCATGCGCGCCGTTGGCTTCCCGGTCATTGCGATCGTCTACCGTGGTGCCGAGCGACCGGTTACGCACGGTTTCGCAGCGCTGCGTGTACACGAGATCGCCGCCGCACCCCTGCCCTCGGCGCCTCTCGGTGGCCGGCCAATGGCTCTTGCCGAGCGGCTCGACGCAACGGCCGACGCGCCATTGATCGCCGGCAACCGCCTCGAGATCGAACTCGACAACCTCAAAGCCCGCTGCTGGCTGCTCGAGGCGATCGCCGCGGCGACTGAGCGCGTTCATCTGCAGGTCTACGCAGCCGCCGACGATGACGTCGGACGCCAGGTCGAAGCCGCTCTCACGCAGGCAGCCGGGCGCGGCGTGACCGTGCGTGTGCTCGTTGATTCACTGCACAGCCGGCATGGCTCTTTGGGCGAGATCAATCCGCTGCTCGAGCGACTGGGCTCGAAGCCGGGAATCGAATTGCGGGTATCCCAGCCGATCACCGGTATACCGTCGCTGCTGGACCTGAAGCTGCGCGATCACCGCAAGCTCGTCGTCGTGGATAACCGGCTCGCCTTGCTCGGCGGACGCAACCTTGCACACGAGTATTACTCGGGCTTCGATGAGCTCGCGCTCACGCCGCAATCGATGTGGCGCGAGGTGCCATGGCTCGACGCCGGCGCCCGCATCGAGGGGCCGGCCGTCGCTGCGCTCGAGCGCGCGTTCCTGGACGCGTGGACGGACCAGGGCGGTTCGGCTTTCGATGTCGCCGACACCCTACCGGCCGGCGGCGCGCCGGCGCGCGTCGTGATCCACCGCGGATTGCGGGACGCAGCGACCCTCGAGGCCTACCTCGCGATCATCGAGACGGCGCGATCACATTTGCACGTCGTATGCGGATTTCCGCTGATCCTCGAAATCCAGCATGCGCTGCTGCGCGCGTTGCGGCGCGGTGTGCACGTATCGACGCTGTTTGGACATCTCACGCCCACGCACGGCGGCACGCCGTTCGAGGGACCTTGGGCCACGGCCCGAACCGCGGCGACGGCGCTGGTGCACTCGCGCATGGATGCACTGGTCGCGGCGGGAGCCGACGGCTATCAGTTCACGGTCCCGCCTCGGCCGGCGTGGGCCGCGGATCTCGGCGCGGTTCAACCGCACGTGCACGCGAAGGCCATGAGCGCGGACGGCCGCGTCTGCGCGGTGGGCAGCGCCAACATGGACATCACGGGCGGCTACTGGGAGTCCGAACTGCTGCTCATCGTCGAAGACGCATCGATCGCCGGCGCGTTCGAAGAGCGCATCGGCGCACTGATCGCCGACTCGGTGCGCGTGGACCGCAACGACCCGCGATGGCAGGCGATGGCCCGAGGCCGCGAATGGATGCGCCATTGGCCGGGCGTGCTGTCGCTCTAGGACTTGCGGCTGCCGCTAGCTGCCGGACTGGGCGTGGTCGCCGAACTCGGTCACGCGCCCCGGCGGCCGAAGCGCGGCAATGTAATAGTGCGGCCCATGGTCGGCCAGCGAATAGCGCAACGACGCGCGGCGTTTCTCGGAGGCAAAGAACGCGAACAGCGAGTTCGGCAGTTCCTTGATCCCGGCCAGCTGTGCCGTCGGCGCCGTGGCGAGCTCCCAGCGGCCGTCCGCGTTTCGGTATTCGTGCCCGAAGTGCACGAACTTGCCCCATAAGGCGGGTGGTAGAGCGGGCACCGGGTCGCGCGGGCGAACGTGGCGGAACAGCATTCGCCCAAGCTGCGCCGCGCGCGGCGGCAAGGGCTCAGCGATGACCATCGGCTGGCCAAACGTGTAGACCGCACGCAGTCTTTCGGCGATGGCGCGGTCCGCGCCATCGCTATCGAGCGCCAAGGCAAACAGAACGGCCATCGCGCCGCCGAGACTATGGCCGGTGACATACAAGGCCTCGAGCGAATGCTCGAGCCTCTGCTGTGGATCGGCGAGCGATTTGCCTTGCAGCGCGAGCCGCAGCTCGTCGAGCACCGCCCAGCGCGTGGCGCGCATATTGCGGTAGAAACCCGCATGCACCCGCAACGGCTGCGCATCGCCCTGGACGAGGCTCAATGATTCCGGCCCGACATCGGCATCGCCGATCCAGTTCAGCAGCCCGGCCGGTTCCGTGCCGCGATAGCACAACACCACGACCCGGCCGCAGCGGCTTTGCACGAGATAGGCGGTCGAGAAGATGAACATGGCATCGACGGTCTGCGCGACACGCGCGCAGCCGTTCGATTCGAGCCCGAGTCGAGCCATGATCATCGCCACGGTCTCGGTGTCGGAATAGGCGTAGCCGGCACAGGCGCCGAGCATATGCGCAACGCTGGCGTCGCGCGCGGGCGCCGCCGGCGTGTGCGCGGCCAATAAATCATCGACGAGGTGTTCGTATACCGGGAACGGAGGCCGGCAATCGCCTCCGCGGGCTCTGCGAGGCTCCATTGAGTTCGATTCAGGCAAGGGGGATGGAAGCGACCATGGCGACGAGGGCATGATACATGCTGGCGGCCTGCGTGACCCTGCTGAGCTGAGTTCTTTTTCGCGTGCACTTCCCGTGCTCCAGATCGCCCGCTCCGGTGACGGGATGCGCCAAGGCGCGGCGCGATGACGGCGGCGGCGAATTAATCGAAAACATTGGACGCCGATTTACAATGCCGACAAACGGCGTACAAAGACAATCCAATGAACACGTCGAAAAGTGGTTCGAATGACGAAAGCTCGGTAGGCCACGATGCTGCCGATCAGTGCAGACTGCTGCTGTTGATGGATCACAGCCTCGACTTCATACAATGCTTGGGCAGTAACGGAGTCATTCTCGGTATATCGAGCGCAATCACCTCCCTCGCCGGCTACGAGCCGCAAGAATTGGTCGGACGTCCTTATGAGAACCTCATCCACCCGGACGACTGCGCGCTCGCGGCCAAAGCATTCGCGGAGGTGATGGCATGCGGCCATGCGGGACCCATCACGCTGCGATATCGCTCCAAGGCCGGCGATTGGCGGACCATTGAGGCGCGCGCTAGAGATTACCGTGCGGATCCGGCTGCGAGGGCAATTGTCGTTGCCACACGCGACGTCACGGACCAGATTCAAGCAGAAAGCCTGCTATCGCAAGCCAACACCGAGCTCCATCGGCTGTCCCAGCTGCTGCTTTCCGCACAGGAAGCGGAGCGCAGCCACCTCGCGCGCGAGCTACACGATGACGCTGCACAGATGCTTACCGCATTGAGCCTGCACATGTCGGTCGGACGCAGCGCCGCGTCGGAATCCCCAACCAGTGCGTCGATCGAGACCTGGCGAGGCATGGTCCGCGATGTACTCGACCGCTTGCGCGCCCTGATTGAAAATTTGCGTCCGGCTGCGCTGGATCAGATCGGGCTGGCCGCCGCGGTCGGCACACACACCGAACGTGTGCGCTCCATGACCGGGATGAACATACAACTCGATGTGGACGCGGACCTCGGTCCGCTGCCCCCGGAAGTGGAATTGACATGCTTTCGCATCGTTCAAGAAGCCATCATGAATGCGGTGAAGCACTCAGGTGCAACGCTGTTACGAGTGAGGCTGCGACGCCTCGAAGGCGCGTTGGAAATCACGATCGCGGATGACGGCAGGGGTTTCGACGTCGCATCCACGAGTGCGCGCGCCGCTCGAGGCGGTCGCATCGGGCTCCTCAGCATGCGCGAGCGCGCGTTGCTCGTCGGGGGGCAGTTCGATGTCGTGTCCGAACCGGGGCGCGGCACGGAAGTGCGCGCAGTTCTCCCCTGCTGACTAAGCGCTGGTCCGGCGCACGGCTGCGTTGCCAGATCGCAATGAGCCTAATGGAATAAGTACAATCGATCTTCAACTAGGCGGATTCCCCAATATCAGCTGGTATGCGTACCGCCTACCCTATAGCGCGGCGATCGCCATTTGGAGGCAAATTCCTAAATCGAAGGAGAAAACTATGATTCGCTTAGGCCTCGCGATCCTCGGGACATTCTTGCTTTTTCCGATTGCCGCGCCCGCGCAAGTCGCCGGGTCGACGCTGATCGGCGTCGCAGCAGCAGAGATGCGTGACGTTACCTACGGCTGGAGCGCGAAGCGCCAGGTTCTTGGGAAGCCCGTCTACAACGAAAAGAACGAGCGCATAGGGGTCGTCGACGACATCATCATCGCCCCGGATAAGGCTGTTTCCTACGCCATCATTGGGGCGGGTGGCTTTCTGGGAGTCGACCGTCACGACGTCGCGATCCCGGTCTCCCAGATCAAGCTACAGGCGGGAAAATTTGTGCTGCCCGGCGCAAGCAAAGAAGCTCTGGAAGCCACTCCCAAGTTCGAGTATGCGCCGCCAAGCAAATGAAGATTCAAACCATAAGGCGTCGACACTCATGTCCCTGCATGGATGCGTCCACGCGTGGACCTTGGCAATAGGAGTAATGATCATGTCAGAACGTAAATCATTTGCAGCGTCGATCGAAACGAGCCTCGACGACATCCACGATTCGTGGGGCTGGTTCACCGCGCTCGGCGTCACGTTTATTATTCTTGGTGGCATCTGCGTCGTCGGTGAAGTGACGGCAACACTGGCGGCGGTGCTGGCATTCGGCTGGCTGCTGCTCGTGGGGGGCGTCGTCGCGCTCATTCAAGCGTTTTATACGCGCACCTGGAAGGGCTTCTTCCTCCAGGTGTTGAATGCGCTGTTGCGCGGCTTTACCGGCTACTTGCTGATCCGTTATCCGCTCTCCGGGGAAATGAGCTTGACGCTGCTGCTCGCTTCGTTCTTCATCGTGGGCGGCTCGTTCCGGGCGATTGCCGCCGGCACGTTGAGGTTCCCCTATTGGGGCTGGTCGATGTTCTCCGGGATCGTGTCCCTGGGACTCGGCGTGATGTTGTTGAACCAGTTGCCGGTATCGAGCCTCTGGTTCATTGGTCTAGCCATCGGAATTGATTTCATTTTCGACGGCGCGTCGCTCGTTGCCCTTGGCGCCGCACTGCGGCATGTCCCGAGCGGTCGATCTCTCGCGAGCGCATGAGCTGCGCAAGTGTTGCTCGCTGGAGCCCGGTCAACGGCCAGATTCCTGGCCTTTGACCGGCCCGTGACCATCGGAATCGCCGCGAAATGACACCCACTCCGGATACCAAGTCAGTTCCGCCTCCGGTACCAATTCCGCCACCGGCGCCGAGCGTACGTCCAAACTCCACGCCGCCGAAGGCTCCGACGCCGGCGGAACGCGGCCCGGGCGTGCCGCAAGGTGCCGCACCGGGGCCATACGGCATCAGTCCGTTGTCATGGTTCATGTTGGCGCTGCTCATGGCGTGGAATATTTGGTTGTTTTTCCCAAGGCAGGCCGAGGAAGTCTCGTTTCCCTACAGCGAATTTGTGGCTCAAGTTGCTGCCGACAACGTCACGAAAGTTCGCATCGTCGGCGAAGCAATCAGTGGTGGTCTGGCGCACGCGGTGACCTGGCCGCAACCCGCCAAGCCGGCAGGATCTGTGATTGCGCCGACGATCGGTGCCGATCAGCCGGCAAAGGCACAACAAACTCCAAGCACCTATTTGAAATTCCGCACGACCTTCCCGAGCATCGTCGGTGATGCATCGTTGATGCCGCTACTTCAAGCGCACCATGTCACGATCGAAGTCGTGACCTCCTCGCCGCCTTGGTTCGTCGTCCTGCTGACCAATGGACTACCGATCCTGCTGATGGGTGCTGTGCTGCTGTGGATGGGGCGTCAGGCGGCAAGCAGCCAAGCCGGATTGTTCGGATTTGGCCGCAATACGGCGCGGCGCTATGCCGCGGATCAACCGAAGGTGACGTTTGCCGATGTGGCCGGCGTCGATGAAGCCAAGGGGGATCTCGCGGAAGTCGTCGACTTCCTGCGCAACCCAGCCAAGTATTTGGCGATCGGCGCAAGGATACCGCGCGGTGTTCTGCTCGTGGGACCGCCCGGAACCGGCAAGACCTTGCTGGCCCGGGCCGTAGCGGGCGAGGCTGGCGTGCCCTTTTTCAGCATCAGCGGATCCGAATTCGTCGAGATGTTCGTCGGTGTCGGCGCCAGCCGCGTGCGCGATCTGTTCACGCAGGCTAAGGCCGCGCAACCCTCGATCGTCTTCGTCGATGAGCTGGACGCGGTTGGCCGCCGGCGCGGCGCGGGTCTAGGCGCGGTCAACGACGAGCGCGAGCAGACGCTCAATCAGCTCTTGGTCGAAATGGACGGGTTCGATGAGCGCCAGCAGGTCATTCTACTGGCTGCGACGAACCGGCCCGACGTGCTCGACCCGGCCCTGTTGCGCCCGGGCCGTTTCGACCGGCAGGTCGAGGTGCCGCTGCCCGACTGGCGCGGCCGGGAAGGAATTCTGCGCATCCACACGCGCCATATGCGCCTAGTCGATGGCGTCGATCTCGAGCGCCTGGCGCGCACAGCCACCGGCTTGAGCGGGGCGGACCTAGCGAACCTGTGCAATGAAGCTGCGCTCGGCGCCGCGCGCCACAATCGCACCGAAGTGGCAATGGAGGATTTTGAACAGGCATGGGACAAGATCGTCCTGGGTGCCGAGCGATCCACGGTGTTGACGCCGCGCGACCGTCGAGTCGTGGCCTATCACGAAAGCGGACATGCCGTGGTCGCGTGGTTGACGCCCGCAGCGGACCTCGTGCGCAAAGTGACCGTCGTTCCGCATGGCCGCGCGCTGGGAGTCACCGAGCAACTGCCGACCGAGGAACGTTACAACACGAGCCGCACCGATCTGCTGGCGCGCCTCGATGTGCTGCTGGGCGGACGCGAATCGGAGGCGCTGTTCATCGGCGATATTACGACCGGTGCCGAGAGTGATCTCCTGCAGGCGACGCGGCTCGCGCGGCGAATGATCACGCGCTGGGGTATGGGCAGCCTCGGTCCCGTCACGTTCGACTCCGACGACGAACAGCCGTTCCTCGGCTACCAGCTCTCGCAAGGCCGCGATTACAGCGAGGCCACGGCGGCGCGGATCGACCAGGAGGTCGAGCATCTGCTGGTCGAACGCCAGACTGCGGTGCATAAACTTCTGAACGATGCGCGCCAGCTACTGGAGGCCCTCGCCGAGACGCTGCTCAAGGAGGAGACGATTGGCGACGCCGAACTCGGTCGCATCCTTGGCCCGCGGCCGCTCGCGAATAATTGAATTGGTAGGCGATGGCCGCCAACATTGGGCATGCAGCCGCGAAACGCTGGTTCTTGCCGGGCGCAGCAATGGCTAGCGTCCGCTGGAGCCGGGATGGTGCGCACAAGCCAGGACGAAAACAAACGTGATTCCGCTCAGGGATGAATCACGAAGCCTCGAGCGATTTCCCGTCGTCACCACGTGCATCATCGCGATAAACGTGGGGGTATACATTCTCGAAATGGCAGGCGGCGATACATTTGTAACCGCATGGTCGGTCGTGCCCGCCAACATCACCGCGGGTCATGATTGGATCACGATTCTGACGGCCATGTTCATGCACGCCAGCTGGCCGCACATATTGGGCAATATGGTATTCCTTTGGGCATTCGGCCCGCAGATCGAAGAAGCGATGAACCCCAGGCGATATGCGACTTTCTATCTTCTCGGCGGAATCGCAGCGATGCTCGCGCAAATCGCAGCCGACCCGGGCTCCAGGGTCCCCTGCCTCGGCGCGAGCGGAGCGATTGCCGCCGTGATGGGTGCGTTTCTTGTCACCTACCCGCGCGATAAAATTCGAACCCTTTTCTTTTTTGGCTGGTTCGTCCGCGTCACCTTCATTCCGGCGGTGATCCTGATCGGCTTCTGGTTCCTGATCCAGCTGATCAGCGTTGGCGCGGTCGCGGATGTGCAGTCGGGCGGCGTGGCATATCTCGCTCACATCGGCGGCATGATCTTTGGGGCCGTCATCGCACGACCGTTTGAGGATAAGCGCCGACTCGCCGCACGTCGGGACGACGACTGAGTCTAGCGGACATCGTTCGAGAATCTCGCGCAGTGGGGAGCGGCGTCCGTGGATCGGGTATTTGCGATTGACAGACTAACGCGCCGATCGGCGCGCATAGAGGCCCACGAGCGCAGCTTCGGCCAGCACTTTTCCGTGCATCGCCTGCATCAATGTCGACCTGCGCGGCCGCTGCAAATCTGGCAAGACGGCGCTCAACGCATAGAGTCTATGAAAGTAGCGGTGAGTCCCTATCGGAGGACAAGGGCCGCCATAGCCTGTCTTCAACCAATCGTTGAGGCCATCGAGCGCGCCGGCCGGCATACCATGTCGGGCCAAGTCCGCGGGTAATTCATGGATGCTCGGCGGGATGTTGTAAAGAATCCAATGAATCCATGTGGTCTTCGGCGCTTCGGGATCCGGCGCATCCGGGTCCTCGACGATCAATACCAAGCTCTTCGCATCCGAGGGAACTCCCGACCACTGAAGCGGCGGCGAGACGTTCGTGCCGTCGCAGGTATATTGGCGAGGAACCGAGCCGTCGTTGACGAACGCCGGCGAACTGATCGATAGAGCCATCTCAGCGTCCTCGATTTCGTGCGTAGAGATATGCGCCCTGCCCCCGCGCTTGCCGAAATGTAGTGCAAAACCAGGATCTGCGCACTAAGGGGTTTCCTCCAACGTCACGCACCGTCGGGAATCCCGGATGGTTTTATGGGCCAGTCCGTCGCCAAATAGCCGGCGCGGGAGTTGGCCGGGCTCGTGCAGTTCCGGCCAGTGAAGTCTATCGTGGAGGAGTAGTCATGAATACGAACGATTCACCGGTTTGGCTCATTACCGGCTGTTCGAGCGGCTTTGGCCGGGAGTTTGCGCGCGCAGCGCTGGCCCACGGCTTTCGCGTCGTCGCTACCGCGCGCGACGTGCATACGCTCGATGATCTGCTGATCGGGCATGAGGACCGCATGCGCGCCATCACGCTCGACGTGTCGAACGCCGAGCAGATCAAGCGCGCGGTCACCGAAGCAGAGCGCGCCTTTGGCCACATTGACGTGCTCGTCAACAATGCCGGCTACGGCTACTTGGCCGCGGTGGAAGAAGGCGAAGAAAAGGACATCCGCGCCGTCTTCGAGACCAACTTTTTCGGCTTGGCCGCCATGATTCGTGCGGTGCTGCCGGGAATGCGGGCGCGGCGTCACGGATCTATCGTCAATATCGCATCGGTAGGCGGGATCGTCGGCTTTCCCGGCTCAGGCTATTACGCAGCCACGAAGTTCGCGGTGGAAGGCCTCTCACAGTCCCTCGCTCGGGAGGTCGAGCCGTTGGGAATCCGCGTGCTATTGGTCGAGCCGGGTCCATTCCGCACGGATTGGGCAGGCCGATCGTTGAAGCAATCGCCGAACTTCATCGGCGACTACGAGCAAACGTCCGGACGACGACGCCGGAATATCGCCGGCTACAGCGGCACCCGGCCGGGCGATCCGGCGCGCGCCGCGGAGGCAGTCATCAAGGTGCTGGAGTCGCCGACGCCGCCGGCGCATTTGGTGCTCGGGCGCGAAGGCATCGACAACGTGGAGAAGCAATTGCGCTCGATATTGCACGAGATCGACGATTGGCGGCAGACGGGTCTAGCGGCGGATTTCGGCGGCAGCGTCGCCGCCCCCCCAAACTCACTCGATGCACGGGCCCGTTGTAGCGCCCCTTTGAGTCAACCGGCAGGAAGGCACATTTGAGAATGGGACTCCTTACCGACACCCCACATATGTCATTAGCCAAGTAAAAATGATGCAACGCCAGATCGCGCAGCAAAGAACTCAAAACTCTGCCCGCCGCCTATGCGGTGCCCGTCCCCTGCCCGGTCGGCCCCCGCGATGATACCGGTCTTTGGCTCAGCGCCCTGTGATGACACCGACTACGTGCTCAGAAAGTTGGCCTGGATGCGCGACAACAAAATCTGGCCGAACGGTCGGCGCTATCTCTGGACGGATGCCTTCGGCGTCGTGTTGCTCGTGTCTCTCTACGCGGAACGTCGGCAGGCGGAGTATCTAGAGACTGCGAAGTGGCTGGTTGCGGATGTGGAACGGGTGTTGGGTCGGCCTCGCGGCATTCGCATTGGCGAGGCAGCCGATCGGGACGGTCAATACTTCCATTATCTGGCGATGTGGCTCTACGCGCTGGCCGTGCTCGGGCGGTACGATCCGAGCTACCGCTTCAAGGGGGTAGCGTTGGCCCGCGATGTGCATGAGGCGTTTGTCATCCCGGAGCGTGGAGTCTGGTGGAAAATGCAAGAAGACCTGAGCGGTCCATATCCCGGCTTTGGATTCGGCGGGCTCGATGCTTTCGATGGTTATCTGTCGTACCGGCTCCTGGATGAGGCCGCTCTGGCTCCGCAGATTGCGGAGATGCATCGGCTGATCGAAATCAGCAGTCCCAGCCTCTGCATCACTCAGGATCTAGGCATCGGCATGATGCTGTGGATGAGCCATTTCTTTCCGCAAGAGCAGTGGGCGATCACGCAGCGCACACGGGGTCTCGCCATGTTGGAGCAAATGTGGGTCGATGACGGCTATTTCTGTCGGGAGCCGCGGCAACGGGGCGTCAAGTACGCATTCACCAACTATGGCGTATCGATCGGCTTGCAAGCAGTTAGCGCCATGCCGGAGCGAGTTCGGCGCCTCAACGAATTCTTCGAACACTATCGGTCCGGCGACGAATACGATCGCGAAGCGATCACGCACGTCATGGCCTGCAGTTCGCACCATCCGGGGCACCTGCTGCGGACGTTCGCGCCCGCGGGTTGCTGACGCGGGCCGCGAGGGGCTCGCCGATACTTAAGTAGTTCACCGCATTCCTTGCGCGCGAGAATTGGTCTAGTCTATCCAGTAGGACAACCGCCGTGGTGACATCATGAATACTCGTAGTAATGCGATACCCGGGCAGTGGTATCTGGATCGGCAACGGGGCGACATCTTCCAGGTTGTCGGCGTAGACGGGGATGGTCGCTCGATCGACATCCAATACGCCGATGGGTCCGTCGAGGACATTTCACTGGATGATTGGGTGATGCTGGACGTGGTCGGCTGCGACCAGCCAGAGGATTGGGTAGGACCATACGATGACCTGGAATCCGATGACATCGGGATCCCGGAGAATACGCAGGACGCGCATAGCGCTGAGCTGCCGATGGAACGCGCGTTGCTCGAGATCGAAGAGCAGCGATCGCGCGATATGAATGAAGGCGAGGGATAACGCGACATTTCCGCGGCCAAGTTCACTCTGCCCGGGTGTACGTGCGCTGCAGCTGCCATTCTGAGCGCCTAGACGCTCTCCTGTGAGTACTTCCTCGTATTTCGACGCCAAGCATCCTGGCGTACGGTTCCCGTGCATAGGTTCAAACCACGGGGGGCGTATATGAACACGGGTGTAGGCCGCGCGCGGATCGGTCAGTGGTATCTGCATTCCGATAAAGGGGAGATATTTCAGGTCACGGGATTCGACGTCCAGGCGCGAACGATCGAAATACAGAGCTTTGATGGCGATGTCGATGAGATCGACGAGGACAGCTGGACCACGATACCGCTCGAATTCGCCGAGCCACCCGAGGATTGGAACGGCCCGGTTGACGCAGTGGTCGTGGATGATCTCGGTTACTCCGAGACCGAAATGACTGCGAAAGACTGGCAAGCGCCTTTGCAACCGCTCAGCGTCATGCAGGAAGCATGGGATGACCCGAGCGACGAAGACGACTTCGATCCGGAAGGCGAAGGCTTGCCGATTGAGGATCTGGCCCTCGACAATCCTGCCGCAAGCGAATTAGTGGACTGAGGCCGCAGCGCCGGAGCAGCTCAACCCCGGGCGCGCTCGAGCGCGCGGCAGTTCACGACGCGCGTATAACTCGGCGCTCAGGGCTAGGTTGCACTCCAGCACCTAGGGAAGCAGCACGCTCGTACACAGTCCGTGAGGAAGACTCTGTGAAGTCCGACTCATGCCCCGCCACCGACTAACACTGAACCCGTTCCGGGCGCATGCGTAAGGCGGATCCTGTCGAGTCGGATTGAAATATTGCGCGCGAAATCAATGGACGCGTGCCTCGACCGTGATTCGACAGCACAGGGTACTGGTGGGACCTTTGCAGTCGACCCGTAGACGCCGGCGGCGAGGGTCCGTTATCGGGAGCAAGATGAGTTGCTTTCCGGTCCGTAAAGCGTCTTCGAGCGCCGTAAATTCCATGCGTGGAGCCGCCGCTGTGCGTCGATTAGGTGCTGGATATGGCGGATCGATACCTGCCCTGTAGGTACAAACCCCAAATGTTGTCCAAGGGAAAGTTCGCTAGCGTGTGTCAGCGGACATCAAGATGGTTCCATAGGAGAAAAAGCAATGGCAACGAAGCGCAAGACCAGAAAGGCGAAGATGCCGAAGATCAGCCGGAACACGAAGTTCTGGGCGTACATGAACGCTGTAATGAAGGACAACCTTGAATACGAACTGAATCGCATAATTCCAAAGATCTGGAATCGCGTGGTGAAAGAGTTTCGGGCACAACAAAAAGCTCTTGGCGTCAATCTGATCGTTGAAGGCGAGAGACTTGTTCAGGGAAAGACGCCAAGATTTATGACTGCGCGAAAGAAGAAGTCTTCCAAGAAGTGATATTTGTAGTGTCAAAGAGCCTTAGCTGCTCGCCGCGGGTGTCACGCGGGACCACAAGGCCACGTTGATGAAAGGCACACCCGTACGTGCTTCGGACCTGCGTGGTGCCGTGCGCCTAGCGACGGCCGCCACCACCGGGCTCGTCGATCTCGTCGAGGCGATGCACGAACGTATCGCTCGCGTTTCGGGGTTCAGTCGTACAAGGCCGGATGGACGCACGGGCGGCATCGCGGGTCTTGTCTACGAGACGATCCGCGGCGTGACGAGAGTGACCGGTGGCAGCATCGACGCACTGCTGTCGCTGCTGACCCCCGCTCTCGGAGAAGGTCAAACCGGTGCGGAGCGGGACGCCATCGTCGCGGTGCTGAACGGTGTGCTGGGTGACTACCTGGCGGCGAGCGCCAACCCACTGGCCACGCCAATGGCGTTTCGCCGGGATGGCCATCCGTTGGCGCTGGAGACCTCCGCGCTGGCTACAGCATTGCCGGACGCCGGAGCACGGGTGCTGGTGTTGCTGCATGGCTTATGCACGAACGACCGACAATGGTCGCGCGACGGTCACGATCACGGCGCGGCACTGGCGCGCGACCGCGGCTTTACGCCTGTTTATTTGCACTACAACAGCGGTCTACACATTTCGATCAACGGACACCTACTGGCCGATCGGCTGGAACTGTTACTGAGTCAGTGGCCCCATCCAATAGAGCAATTCGCACTCCTAGGCCACAGCATGGGCGGTCTGTTGGCACGCAGTGCCCTGCACTACGGTACGCAGGCCGACCACCGCTGGCCAAAAAAGACGACAGACATTGTGTTTCTGGGAACGCCTCACCACGGTGCACCACTGGAGCGCGCAGGACACTGGATCGATATCGTGTTGGGCGCGACCCCTTACGCTGCGCCGTTCGCGCGCCTAGGCAGGGTGCGCAGCGCCGGCATCACCGATCTGCGTCACGGCAATCTGCTGGATGAGGACTGGGTCGGCCGCGATCGCTTCGCGCGTGACGTTGATCGTCGGCAGCGCCTTCCGTTGCCACCTATGGTGCGCAGCTACGCAATTGCCGGCAGCACAGGCCAGCAGAAAGGCGACCTGAAGGACCTTTTTCTTGGGGACGGACTGGTGCCGTTGGACAGCGCTCTGGGCCGCCACTCGGACCCCAACCGAACGCTGAATTTCCCGGAAGACAGGCAATGGGTCGCCTACGGGGTCAATCACCTTGAATTGCTGAGCAGCGCCGCGGTTTACGCCCACTTGCGGCAATGGCTGACATGAGATCCGCAAGAAGAGAAGCGCATTGTGCGCGTCGCGGATTCCGAGTTGGCGACGGTCGTAGAACGGCCGACAGCGGAAGTTCGTTTCATCAATCTGGCTTCCTCAAACCTGCCGTTTACGAAAGCGGGGCTCAGGCGCTTACGATAGAGGCGCTCTATCAATCGGCGTCATACGATTGATTGGATTCGCCGTTGTCGAGGCGCTAATCTGACCTGGCACGGTGAAAGAATTCAGAACTCAATCGGAGAGAACATGGAAAGCGAAAGTAAATGCCCGTTCTCGGGCGACGCTCGTAAACACACGGTCGCCGGAGCCCCATCGAACGCGGACTGGTGGCCCAATCAGCTGAAGCTGAACATTTTGCACCAGCACTCCTCCAAGTCCGACCCCATGGGTGAGGAGTTCAACTACGCCGACGAGTTCAAGAGCCTCGACCTGAGTGCCGTCGTCAAGGATCTCCATGCCTTGATGACGGATTCTCAGGACTGGTGGCCGGCGGACTTCGGCCACTACGGACCTTTGTTCATTCGCATGGCATGGCATAGCGCCGGCACGTACCGCATCGCCGACGGTCGCGGCGGCGCGGGCAGCGGCAACCAGCGCTTTGCTCCCTTAAATAGTTGGCCGGACAACGTCAACCTCGACAAGGCGCGCAGGCTCCTTTGGCCGATCAAGCAGAAGTATGGCCGGAAAATCTCATGGGCCGACCTGATGATCCTCGCTGGCAACGTCGCTCTGGAATCGATGGGATTCAAGACGTTCGGTTTCGCCGGTGGGCGTGAGGACATCTGGGAACCGGAGGAAGACATTTACTGGGGCTCCGAGAACACCTGGCTGGGTGACAAGCGCTACACCGGCGACCGGGAACTCGAAAATCCGCTCGCTGCCGTGCAGATGGGTTTGATATATGTCAATCCGGAAGGCCCAAACGGCAACCCGGATCCGGTCGCTGCGGCGCGGGATATTCGCGAGACCTTTGCTCGCATGGCGATGAACGACGAAGAGACGGTTGCGCTCATTGCTGGCGGTCACACGTTCGGCAAAACCCACGGTGCCGGCGATGCCGCACTGGTGGGTCCTGTGCCGGAAGCGGCCGGCATCGAGGAGCAAGGCCTTGGTTGGAAGAGCCGCTTCGGCACAGGCAAAGGTGACGACACGATCAGCAGCGGCCTGGAAGTCACCTGGACCAGCACGCCGACGAAGTGGAGCAGCAACTTCTTTTGGAACCTGTTCGGCTATGAGTGGGAGCTGACGAAGAGCCCGGCCGGTGCGCACCAGTGGAGGCCCAAGGGTGGCGCGGGCGCAGGTTCTGTGCCCGATGCGCACGACCCGTCGAAGCGTCACTCGCCGGCCATGCTGACCACCGACCTCGCGTTGCGATTCGACCCTGCCTACGAGAAAATTTCGAGGCGCTTCTTTGAGAATCCGGATCAGTTCGCGGATGCATTCGCCCGGGCGTGGTTCAAGCTGACACACCGCGATATGGGCCCGCTATCGCGTTATCTTGGCCCGCTCGTTCCCAAGGAGCAGCTACTGTGGCAGGACCCCATTCCCCGAGTCGATCACAAATTGATCGACGGTGAGGACATTCTCGCCCTGAAGACCAAGATCCTCGCATCCGGACTTTCCATCTCCCAACTGGTCATCACGGCGTGGGCGTCTGCTGCAACGTTCCGAGGTAGCGACAAGCGCGGTGGAGCGAACGGCGCGCGTATTCGCCTGGCGCCGCAGAAGAATTGGGAAGTCAACCAGCCAGCCGAATTGGCCAAGGTCCTTCAGAAACTAGAAGCGATCCAAATGGCCTTCAACGGCGCCCAGTCCGGCGGAAAGAAGGTATCGCTGGCGGACTTGATCGTTCTGGGCGGCTGCGCGGCTGTCGAGGCAGCTGCAAAGAACGGCGGCAACGATGTGAAGGTGCCCTTCTCGCCGGGCCGCATGGATGCCTCGCAGGAACAGACGGATACGCACTCATTCGCTGTATTGGAGCCGACCGCAGACGGGTTCCGCAATTACGTCCGCAAGGGACTCGAGGGATCGTCGGCTGAGCTGCTGGTGGATAAAGCGAACTTACTGACGCTGACCGCTCCGGAGATGACGGTTCTGGTAGGTGGCATGCGCGCGTTGAATGCGAACGTCGGCCAGTCCAAGCATGGTGTGTTCACCAAACGGCCCGAGACATTGACCAATGATTTTTTTGTGAATCTCCTCGACATGAGCACGAAGTGGCAGAAGTCCGCCACATCGGAAGGAGTGTTGGAGGGGCGCGATCGGGCGACGGGCGAGCTCAAGTGGACGGGCACCATCGTCGATCTCGTTTTCGGTTCGAACTCCCAGCTCCGGGCCCTCGCGGAAGTCTATGCGTGCGCCGACTCGCGGCAGGCGTTCGTGCGTGACTTCGTGGCGGCCTGGAACAAAGTGATGAACCTGGATCGCTACGACCTGGCGTGATCTCAGAAGATAGTTCTTTAATGCCCTATACCGCGCAGCCGCGAGTTGGCCGGGTGATCCCGCACCGGCTCGCGGCTGCGCGAACCCTGCAGCGGCCTGCAAGAACCTAGACGCTGGTGGAAACCATCGGGAGTTCACTTGGAAAAATGCTGAACCGTGTAGGTATCGAACCTACGACCAATTGATTAGGAGCGTAGCTGCTCCATCTATTTTTCCAATGAATGCCAAAAAACATGGGAGGCGGCTGAGAAGAGAAATGCTGCGTTGCAGTATTCGCACCGAAATGTTCGTTTAAACGGACTTATGGTATTGTATCGGCATGCAATGTCCGTTTAAATGTACATAATGAATGCCGCACTGAACATCCAAGACCTCGGCATCTGGGTTCGATCCGAACGCAAGGCGCAGGGCCGAAGCCAGGCCTGGGTAGCGGACCAAGTGGGTTGTCGCCGTCAAACCATTGCAGACCTTGAGGCCGGGCGCAATGTCGAACTGAACATCCTATTTGGCGCGCTTGCCGCATTGGGTAAGGGTTTAGCCATTGTCGATGCTCGCATCGACGTCGAACGGCTGAACGAGGTTTTTCGCGATGAAGACTAAAGAACTGCGAGTTTCCACTCCGCAGGGCATTGCGGGAGATCTCACTAAAGAGTCGCGCTACGTATTCAACTACACGGCTACCGAGCGATCCGAAGAGATCTCGCTCACGATGCCGATAAGGGCCGAGAGTTACTCCAGCGGTGCCTTGTTGCCGATCTTTGAAATGAACAAGCCTGAAGGGTATTTGCTCTCAAAGATCGAGGAAGCATTTGCAAAAGTGGGTCCGCTCGATGACATGTCACTGCTCGCTCTCACCGGTGGCGCCCAGATTGGCCGGTTAACGTACACTGCGCCCGATGAGCCGGCTCGCCGCGCGCGCGCGCCCATCAGTCGCAAGGAATTGTTAACGCGAAAACCGACGAGCGAGCTATTCGATCAACTGGTGGCAATCTACTTCGAGTCGGGCATCTCGGGCGTACAGCCGAAAGTGCTGGTACCTGAAACCTACATTCCAAATCCCGTGACAGATCGTGCCACGGTCGTGCATTCGGACGTGATCGTCAAGGCGAGTGGACTCGAGTTTCCACACCTCACGCAAAACGAGTTTCTTTGCATGAGCGCGGCAAAACGTGCCGGTATTCCAGTCCCTGATTTCGCACTATCGGACGATGGAGGCCTATTCATCCTCTCGCGATTCGATCAACGGGAGGGCAAGTCTTTAGGATTCGAGGACATGGGCGTTCTCACCGGACGCGGGAACCGCGATAAATATCAGGGGAGTTACGATAATGTTGCCAAGGCGATTCGGCTCTACTGCGAGTCTGGCAACCCTTTAGCCCAACTGCAGCAGTTCTTCGACTATGTCGCACTCATGGTAATGGTGCGAAATGGCGACGGGCATTTAAAGAACTTCGGCCTCTTGTATGAGAACCCACAGAATCTCGCCTCGATTCGGCTTGCGCCCTTGTACGATGTGGTTACCACGAGCATCTACGATGTATCGGGCGGCACGACCCAAATCACCAAGTACGACAGCACCCTCGCCCTGAAGCTCGGCAAGACGCGAAGCTATCCCGATCGCAAGACGCTGCTCGAGTTCGGTAAGACCATTTGCCAAGTAATGCATCCGCAACGAACGATCGAGCGCTGCGCCGACGCGATGTCGGAGACTCTGAAAGCCGAGCGCGAGCGCATTGAGCCAAGCCTCCTAAGAACTTTGAGCGCTGCGTGGGATGAGGGTCGCCGCTCAGTTGAGCCCGATCAGGTTTTCACTCGACCACCGGTCGCTGGTTAGAGGTCGTTTGGCGGTATGCTGGAACGCCACGCGCCAATTAGGCAACTTCAGAAATTGGTGGGCCGTGTAGGGATCGAACCTACGACCAATTGATTAAGAGAACCACGCCGCTTCTGATTACCTCTTGTAATTTTGCGCTTTCTCGAGCGCTCGGTAGAGGACTTCTGTTGGAGCTACCTGAAATGTGGCCACACGAACCGGCTTTGTTCGCTAACCCCCGGCAAACTACAATTCACGCGGTTCCGGCAATTGATCAGTCCAAGGATTGAAGACAGTCACCTGCGCCTTGACGTAGTCGGCAGTGTCGCGCGAAACGATCGTAAGACCGTGATGCTGGCCAGTCGCGGCGATTATCAAGTCCGGCTGAGAGAAAGTATGGCCTACCTTGCGGCCCTCCTCTACCAGCAGCCGCCACTTGAACATGATGTCATCGGTAATGGCGAGAACGCGCTGCTCAAACATCGGTCTCACTTTGTGAGCAAGCCAGTCGTTCAGTGCGGAGCGGCGTGCGACGTCGGGTAGCAGCTCGATTCCGAAACGAATTTCGGCCAGCGTCACCGTACTGATGTAAAGCAATTCAAGCGGCTGTGCCGCAACGAACGCCAGCACCTTGCGCTCGGGCTTCGGCCGTCGAAGTTCCGACAGGATGTTGGTGTCGAGTAACCACCCCGTCACAGTGACATGTCGCGTACCGGCGGGCGCACTCGCCCGGGTGCAATGTCGATCTGACGATAAGGAGATGCCTGCATTGCTGCAATCAACTCCGTGCCAGTAGCGCTACCTTTGAGACGACGGAATTCCTCGGCGGCGATCACGACGACTTCATCGCGTCCGTGCACCGTGACGTGCTGCGGCCCCTCGCTGCGCACCTTCCGAACTAGCTCGCTGAAGCGCGCCTTGGCGTCCTGCAAAAGCCAATATCCAGATCGCGGTTTGGGGACTCGGATCTTCGGGATTTTCGATGCGGTGCGTTTCGATTTTATCATTCTAGTCATACTGACTAGAATACATCAGACCTCGAGATTGTTCAAGCCGGCGACTGTCCGCTAAGTGCTGGGCTGAAGACGGATTTGGGTCCTCACCGAAGGCATTTAGCTCAGCATTAGATACCTCTTGCTCGCGCCGATTCTGGGCGCAGAGCGTCCGGGATTCCTCAGCATGGGGCATGGGGGAGAAGCGCGTGTCGAAGGTGAGTGAGCGACAACGAATACAAGCGCTCGAGGTAGAGGCTCAAGCAGATCAAAGTTCGGCAGCGGGGCAAGGAGGTGCTCTGTCTCTTCCGCCTTCCTCTTGGGTTTTGTTCTCGCTCCCGGGTCCGGCGCAAGTCTGAAGCTGCGGTGTTTGGGGAGGCGTCTGGAGGATTTGCAGTGACGGCGGAGGCGGTGGTTGAGTGTAGTGGGCAGGGCCTCGAGACGCGTGGCCGCCTGACCAGCCGCCGTGTCTTCCGCCAGAGCCTACAGCGACGACAACGACGGCGGCAACAATAACAACGCCCAGTCCGACAGCCAGCGCAGTCTTTCCGACGTTTAATTTGCGCTTCAGAATGATGTCGACTTGGTCAATCGGGACCGAGTCAAACTCATACTGACCGTCAATCGTACTCGCGCTAACGGACTTGACTTTGAAGACGTGCCTTCTGCCATCCTTCGTGAGAATGTCGGCGTTATCGCCCGGCTTCAGCAGCTCACCAGAAGCAATGCGCTTCTGCAGGATGGCAGGGTTTCCAGTCGCGGGCTGCAGCGTCGTACATCCGATCAGGCAGATGATTAACCCCAGAACCGTGAAGCGTTTCATTGATCGACTTGAATTGCGTCCCTTCGGCATAGCAACCTCCTCCTCGCCTGACCGTCAATCGCTGATCGCGATTGCCGAGGGTTGAGTACCGGCTGCATAGGGCGAGCCTATTACCGCCGACAGCGCACCCGTCGTCGCATCGATCGCAAAGACGGACACGTTGCCGGCGCCAGCATTCGCAACATAGAGGAAACTGCCCGTGGGATCGACGGCCACGGCCGAGGGCTCGTCCGCGGCTGTAAACGGTGATCCGGCCAGCGGCGTCAGTGCACCGGTGGTGGCAGAGAGTGCAAAGGCAGAAATATTATTGGAGCCTTGATTGGCGACGTAGACAAAATTGTCCAGCGGGTCGACGGCGACCGAGGTGGGCATGCTTCCCGTCGGATATGGCGATCCGGCGGTGGCAGTGGGTAAATCCGTGTCCGTACCGCTGAAACCATAGAGCTCATTGGCGGCGGCATCCGCGACAAAGAGGCGGTCGAAATTATCAGCCGCCATCGAGAGCGGACCGACGCCGACGGTAAACGGCGAACCTGGGATGATCGCTAACGCGCCATTGAAAGGGGGTGCGTAGAGGGACACGGTGCCAGCCGTTTGATCGGCCACGAAGACGGAATAGCTGTCTGATGTACTCACCACCACCGCAGTGGGTGCGCCGCCGATCGCATAAGGCGAGCCCGTCACGGGCGCTAATGCCCCACTACCCGCGGTAATCGAGTAGACCGACACCGTGCCGGCACCGCTATTCGTCACGTAAACATTGGAACTCGAGGGATTAACGGCGACACTCGTCGGCGCGAATGCAGTGGCATATGGCGAACCCTTCACCGCGTTCAGTGCGCCGGTGCTGCGGTCGATCAGGAATGCCGAAATCGTCGCATCCGTTTGATTGACGACGTAGGCATAGCTACCGGTTTGGTTCACCGCGATTGCGACCGGATCATTGCCAACCGCAAACGGCGAGCCCCCGATGGCGGTCAAGGTTCCGATCGCCGCATCGACCGAATAGGCCGAGACGTTGTTGGACCCTCGATTGACCACATAGGCAAAACGCGGAGGATTGGTCGTGCAGCTAACCGAGATATTGTCGACATATCCAGTGCCGCCCGGCCCCGACCCGTTCGCAATGACACACGTCTGTGCCGGATTGACGGGCTGCGATTGCACCGTGAGGGTCCAGGGGACATTACAGTTCACGGCGCCGAGCAGTGTGGGTCCGTTCGAGTCCACCGTCTGAAAGCCCGGGAATGGATCGGGCTCTGCATTGAAACTCAGGCCGGAGCCGACGAGACCTGTAACGGTCCCGTCCAGTGTGAAACCGTAACTCGAGTTGCCGGGGCAGCCGAAACTTGGTAGCGCATGACCGCGGGAACCACAACCCGTAAGCATGACAAGCATAAAGCAAACGGCCAGAATTCCGACCGAAGCCGCGACGAGCAGGTGACGACTGGCCATTTCTTGTTCCCTCAGCTTGGACGATGGATCCCGAGCGACTGCTTGCGGAGCGACCGGGATCTTACGTGCGGTGCGCCGCGGCATGCCTGATGGTGGGCTGATGAAATGCTGATTAAAGCGTTACGGCGAGATTTTTTGCTTTCGGAACCCCTGAAGGCGCCGTCCGCGCGAGCTCAGCGATGCCGTCGGAATGCGCGAGCAGACGATTGCCGGGCCCGACCCCGGCGATGACGCGCTCTTGGACGGCGCGTCGGCGAAATCTGGGTGCTCGCGGTAGGAATGCGGCTTTGGGGTTCTCACCTCACCAGGCAGACTTGCCCTTGCGCGTCGTGGCGGTACGGAAGAAGATCCCTTGATGAATTTGATAGTGCCGATGAGAGCCCGGACATTCCGTGAACGCCGGATTTGACGGTAGGGAGACTGCGACGACCCAAGGATCGGCACGACGCGCATTTGTGGCGAGCGTCGTTTGAATCGGGGCCCTGCGCTGCTGTGTGTTTGGGTATTAGTCCTGCCGTTGACGGGGCATTGTGCGAGCGACGAGGCAGTGCTGCCATCGACCGTGTGTCCCGGGGCCGCAGCATGGAAGGCGGCGCATCCTGAGGATTCTGCCGACGCGATTGCGCAACGGGATCAGGCGCGAACGTTCACCGATCCGGATTTGCGCAAGCAGCTTCAGGAACGGTTTGAGACCGATCAACGCGCGCGTCGGGAGATGATTCGTGCGCCGAGCGACCGTGACGTGCAGCGGCGGGTCGATTCGATTGATGCGGACAATTTGGCCTGGCTCAAGAAGCTCGTGCAAGACACGGGCATTCCGAGCGCGGAGCAAGTCGGGGAGAACGGGGTCAAGTGGGCCTGGGCGCTCGTCCAGCATGCGGACCGCGATCCGAAGCTGCAGGCGACGGTGCTGCCGCAATTTGCGAAACGCTATGAGGCCGGCGAGCTTCCGGCCGAGGACTTGGCCAAGCTCACCGATCGCATCTTGATTGCGCTCGGCAAGGCGCAGCGATTCGGCACGCAGTTCGATTGGCTGTCGGGTAAATTCAATCCTCGCGGAGTCACCGATCTCGCCGCCATCGATGCGCGCCGCCAGGAAATCGGGCTCATGCCGTTAGCGGACTACGCTTGCATGATGAATGACAAATTGAAGAAGAAATAGGCCGTCCGGGGCGGCGTCTATAGGTAAGGAGATTCTCGTGTCTAAGGTGACCGAGCGCGAGCGAATAGCGTCGCTCGAGGAGAGGCTCAAGCAGCTGAAAGTTAGGCAGCAGCGCAAGGAGGCGCGGGAGAGATCGATTGCGACGCGTAGGACGCGGGCGGAGGATCGGGCGTTGTTTGGGCTCGATGGGGCGGCTTAATAAGGACAAACTTGGTCTGGATCATGCAGTCGATGTCTGGTGTTACGCCCCTGAATGACCGGTCTCGGACAGCGAATCAGGCGGGTTGCGGCCCACACAAGCCACCCGCTACCAGCAGCTTTGTATTCCCGAGGCTCAGATTCTGAGATCATCACCCCGAAGTGGGGATATTGAGGGACCGCGAATGCCATTTACAAAGTGGATCGCTTTCAAGAATTTAATGGCTCGCACTTGTCCGGTGCTATTGGTGTTATGGGTAACACTGGCGGTCGGGTTGGCGTCAGCAGCGGTGGCTGGGCCCGCGGAGAACCTGATCGACGCGGCGACTCGTGGTGATATGGGTGCCGTGCAGGCGCTGCTCGCCGAGGGAGCTGATGTCAATGCCAGGACGGCGAATGGTGCGACTGCGCTGATTCTAGCCTCCGAGGAAGGGCACCGTGAGGTGGCGCAGGCACTGCTCGCCAAGGGAGCCGATGTCAATGCCAAGGCGAGCGATGGCGGGACCGCGCTTTATATCGCCTCGCAGCAAGGCCACCTTGATGTGGTGCAGGCTCTTCTCGCCAAGGGGGCTGATGTCAATGCCAAGGCGAGCGATGGCGGGACCGCGCTTTTCATCGCCTCGCAGCAAGGCCACCTTGATGTGGCGCAGGCTCTTCTCGCCAAGGGGGCTGATGTCAATTCCAAGGCGAGCGATGGCTGGACCGCGCTTTTCATGGCCTCTCTGAACGGACACCTCGATGCAGCGAAGGCCTTGCTCGACAAGGGGGCTGAGGTCAATTCCAAGGCGAGCGATAATGGCGCGACCGCGCTCATCCTGGCCTCGCAGGAAGGCCACGGTGACGTGGTGCAGGCGCTGCTCGGCAAGGGGGCCGATGTCAATGCCAAGGCGAGGGATGACTGGACCGCGCTTTTCGTGGCCTCCCAGAACGGCCACCTTGATGTGGTGCACGTTCTTCTCGCCAAGGGGGCCGATGTCAATGCCAAGGCGAGCGATGGCTGGACCGCGCTTTTCATGGCCTCCCAAAACGGCCACCTTGATGTGGTACAGGCTCTTCTCGCCAAGGGGGCTGATGTCAATGCCAGGTCGAGCAATGGCGGGACTGCGCTGATGCAGGCCTCCAGAAAAGGCCACAGTGAGATTGCCCAGGCGCTGCTCGACAAGGGAGCCGACGTCAATGCCATGAGGAACGACGGCACGACGGCGCTGACGTCGGCAACAGCTGCAGGATACACCGAGGTGAGAACCGTATTAGTGAAGGCCGGCGCCAAATAATGGCCGCGTCAGTGTCGTGGAAGGGACGATGCCGCTGCGAGTTTGCAGGATGTTTTCCGACCGACGCTCTTCAGCATGGATTTCTGAACATTTGCCGCGGCAAATTCACTTCCATGAAAGTCGGCAAATTTTTAAATTGAGGCCGGGAGGATGACCGCTTCCGGCCAGTCTGATTCCGCACTCCTATGACCGGTTTTGTTGGCCGTCTAGAGCCGGTCGACGGTACCGGGAAAACGGAGAAAGTCCCGCACGATCCGAAAAGCCGGCTAGCCAGAGCCTTGATTCCAGGACTTGAGGTTAGCCTTTAGCAACCCCTTGACGCGATCTCTGAGGGCCTCACAGACGCGCAGCATTGCCCTGAAGTCGTCGCCCCCGGGCTTGGTCACCAGCTCGCCCTGGTCGCCGGCGCGGGCTATCTGATTCAAGTTCCGACCGATGCTTCCGAGTTCGGCCAGGGTGCGCCTGAGGGCCAGTAGCTCCTCCCTCGGCAGCGGCGCGAGCGACCGCAAGTGAGATCGTATGAGCACGGACACGTACGTGGCTGGCGGTATCCCTCGGGCCGCTGCACGCTCCCGCAAAAGAAGCTGGTCGTCGGCCCGCAGACGGATCATTAGGCGAGCGATTCGCGCCGCCTCTGTGCTAATCGGTGACGCCGTTATTATTGGGGCGCCGCCAGCAGTCTGCAGCATCAGTTCGACCAGCCGCCTGAGCAGCGCCGACTCACTGAGCTGTTGCCGCTCGGCAAGCTCGCGAAGTCGTGCCTTCGTCTCCGGCGAAACCCGAGCTGCAATGAATTGATCTGCGTTCACGTGATCAATTGTTCAACAAGAGCAACCGATTGCCTACCCTGCATTTCGCGCAATATCTCGCGTAACTCTAACAACGCCTGCGTCACCGGGGAACTCAGCGCCAAGAGGCCGCGAGGGATTATCCAAAAATTTGTCCGCTCTGCGCGCTTCGGTAAGAGTTTCGCGGAATTTTCGCGAAACTCTCGCCGACTATCTTGAAAACCTCTGCGATAATTTGCTTCAAGTGACAACTTGACCCTAAACGACCGGAACCGCACGTTGCAGGTCGTTTATGAAAATTGAGTTCGTTCGGCCGAACACCGAGCGTCTTGGCGGTCTTGCCGCTCCCCTGCTTTGTCTGACGCGGGACGAAGTGGCGCAGCTCACCGGCAGGACGCGACCTTCCGCGCAACGACGTGCGCTGCGGCACATGGCGATCGATCACAAGCAGCGCCCCGATGGCTCGGTGGTTGTTTTGCGATCCGCGCTCGACGCAGTGCCGGCAATCGGGCACGCTATGGGGCGCACCGAACCCAACTGGGACTAGCGCGACCGTGGCACGTCAGCGGCGAAACGAGAACCGGGGTCTGCCAGCGCGCTGGCGGCTTTACCATGGCGCTTACTACTATCGCGTTCCGCCTGGGCTTGAGGCGCTGTGGGATGGCCGCAAGCAGTATCGACTGGGATCGACGCTCGGGGAAGCGGCGAGCGAATGGGCGAAGCACATGGCCAGCGTGGAGCGCCGCGCTGTGTGCATCCGCGATCTCTTAGATCGCTACGCGCTCGAGGTCATTCCAATGAAAGCCGCCGCCACCCAGCGCTGCGATAACCTAGCAGTCGTGAATCTGCGCAAAGTCTTTGGCGACACGCGACTCGGCGATCTTGAGCCAAGACACATCTACAAATATGTCGATACCAGGATCAACAAGCAGGGATAGAAGTCTCATGCGACTGGCGTGCATGAGATTCGCGTGTTCAAGCACGCATTCACGAAGGCAGTTGAATGGGGGCTCATCTCGAAACATCCTTTTAAGGGCGAAGTTCGCTTGAAGGGCACGAAGCCTCGCACACGCTATGTCGAAGATTGGGAAATCATCGAAACGCTGTCACTCGTCCCGAAACGCAAGAGCGGATCCGTGCTCATGCTGCAGGCCTACATCCGGGTCAAGATGTTGATCGGCATACGACGCGGCGACATGCTTCGCCTACGCATGAGCGACATCACGGACGCGGGTATCACAGTCCGGCCGCACAAGACCGCGAATTCCACCGGACTCGCTCGCACGTTTGAGTGGACGCCGGCCCTGAGCGCTGCCGTGGATATGGCCCTCATGGCGCGCTCGATCGATATCGCACCGTGGCTCTTCTGCACGAGACGCGGCGAGGGGTACTTCGACGAGCAGACGGGTCAAGCAACCGGATGGGACTCGATGTGGCAACGATTCATGTCGAGGTTGCTCGCCGAGACGAAGATCACGCAGCGCTTTACTGAGCATGATCTGCGAGGCAAAGTCGGAAGTGACGCGGAGAGCCTGGAACGCGCTCGTCAATTGCTCGGGCACGCAGACAGCAAGATCACGGAACGCGTTTACCGGCGGAAGCCCGAATTGATCCGGCCGCTAAGGTAAAGCGACGAGAAAACAGCAATCGAATGGCACAACAGGCGTTGAATGGCACAGCGTTGCTTTCGACCGATGCCTACGCCCCGCGTAAAATGCTGAAAATGAAGGCTTAAATGGTGGGCCGTGTAGGGATCGAACCTACGACCAATTGATTAAGAGTCAACTGCTCTACCAGCTGAGCTAACGGCCCAAAAACCTTTCAATAACACATCCCAGTCACTCGGTTCGCGAGGTGGGGTGGACGACGGGACTCGAACCCGCGACGGCCGGAATCACAATCCGGGGCTCTACCAGCTGAGCTACGTCCACCATCGTCCAAGACCCGATGCGAAGACCAGGATACGCCCCGCCATCAGGCAAACGACCTTAAAAAGGCAATTGTCAAAAGCACTTCAAGCAGCAAACGCAATGCGTACCGCATGACTGCGATGGTGAAGCGCCAAAGGCATCATGCAAGTATATACGAACTGGTTCCCGGGGATAGCTAGTGTTGGCGCAACCAGAAGCATAATTCAGCACCACCCGCCTCACCCAGCGGATCGCCTGCTGCGTTCGGCTCGCCCGGCTGGCCCAATTGCGGGGACTCATTTGTTGTCCGTTGGGTTTCGAATGCGTCCCTAACGTCTTCTGTCTTGGGTGTTAACGATGTCCCCGGCCGGTACAAACCACCTTACCGATGTGCCCGGAACGGACCCCAAAAAAGTTGGCGCGCCCGGAGGGATTACTTCGGGGCCTACGGCCCCTTCGCCCTTCGGGTCGCCCTGCGGGCGATCAGCGCCGCCGCGCGGCGCTGTCGAACCCGACTTGTTTGTCTGTCGGGGGTTCGAATTAACACGTCGAGTGTAGGGGACCGGCGAAGCGTTCTCGACCCCAAAAAAGTTGGCGCGCCCGGAGGGATTCGAACCCCCGACCGGCGGATTAGAAATCCGCTGCTCTATCCGACTGAGCTACGGGCGCCGCGATCCCGAGGCGGAAGTTACGTCAAAGCAACGAGATAATAAAGTGCGGCATGCGCTGTGGGAATGCATGCAGAAAAATCCACGGTCGGGGCATAGGGGCTACTCCTCGCCGCTGCGGGGTCGCCCTTCGGGCGATCAGCGCCGCGGCGCGGAGCTTCGCGGCGACGCCGCTCGTCATTCGCTTCGTTACGGACCGCCGTGGCGTCGCTCCGGCGTCCAACTCGGCCTACGGCCGAGTTGCCGAATCCGACTTGTTTGTCTGTCGGAGGTTTGAATAAAGCCGTCGAGTGTCGGGAGGCTGATAAAGGGTTCTTAGATCCTATTGATGGTCGGGGCAGAGGGATTCGAACCCCCGACCCTCTGCTCCCAAAGCAGATGCGCTACCAGACTGCGCCATGCCCCGTGCCCTGCCGTCGCCTCGGACGGGGGCGCCATCCTAATCACTTCTCTATCGACAAGCAACTGCGCTGCCGAAAGACTCGACGCCCGGGATCAGGCGCGGCGCCACGCAGTCGTGCCGTCAGGCTTGTCGTCGAGCAACACTCCCGCGCCGGCCAAATGCGCACGAATGCGATCCGCCTCGGGGAAATTCTTTGCCGCGCGAGCTGCGCGGCGAGCATTCAGCAGCTTGCCGATTTCCTCATCGCCGAGCGTTGCGGCCCCCGCTCCGCGCTTCAAGAATGCATCGGGGTCCTGCTGCAATAGACCGAGCGTCCGGCCCATGGCGCGCAAAGTCGCAGCGCTGGTGCCTTGCGCCTGCCGGTCGCCCGCCGCCTTCGCGCTGTTCAATTCGCGCGATACGCCCTGCATGACGGCGAGCGCCTCCGGTGTGTTGAAATCGTCGTCCATGGCCGCCCGGAATTCATCGATTGAGGTCTGTCTCGGGTCACCGTTCCCGGCGTCCTTGAGCGCTCGATAGAAGCCCAACAAGGTTTCGTCGGCTTGCGCGAGCTGCGCTTCGGAATAATTGATCGGGCCGCGATAATGGCTGCTCAAGAGAAACAAACGCAAGACCTCCGGATCGCGCAGCATCGCCAGCACATCGCGCACGGTGAAAAAATTATCGAGTGATTTCGACATCTTCTCGTCGTGGATGCGCACGAAGCCGTTATGCATCCAGTAATTCACGAAAGGCGTGCCGCAGGCGGCGCAGGATTGCGCGATTTCGTTCTCATGATGCGGGAACTTCAGATCCATGCCGCCGCCATGCAAATCGAAATGGCAGCCAAGCAGGCTCGTCGACATCGCAGAACACTCGATGTGCCAGCCCGGCCGCCCGGCGCCCCAAGGTGACGGCCATGACGGTTCGCCGGGTTTGGCCATTTTCCAGAGCACGAAGTCGAGCGGGTCTTGCTTGGTGTCGTCGACCTGAACGCGGGCGCCCGCGCGCAGATCGTCGATTTTCTTGCCCGAGAGGCGTCCGTAATCGGGAAAGCTACGAACCGAATATAAAATGTCGCCGTTGGACGCGACGTATGCGTAGCCCTTGTCGAGCAACGTTTGCGTCATCGCGATGATCGCATCGATATATTCGGTTGCACGCGGCTCGAAATCGGGCGCTTCGAGACCGAGTGCCGCGCAATCCTCATGCATCAGCACGGTGAATCGACGCGCAAGCTCGGACCAGCTCTCCCCGTTCTTGGCCGCGCGTTCGATGATCTTGTCGTCGATGTCAGTGATGTTGCGGACGAAGGTGACGCGATATCCGCAGCTGCGCAAATAGCGCTGTACGAGGTCGAACACCGTGAGCATGCGCGCGTGGCCCAAGTGAATGTGGTCGTAGACCGTGATGCCGCAGACGTACATACGAGCTTCGCCGGGAATCAGCGGCTTGAACGGCTGCTTGATCCCGGTCAAGGAGTTATGGATTTTGAGCATGCAATTCGAAGCGCCGGCGCGCCATTTCCGGTTGAATGAGTCTGAAGAGCGGTGCGAGTTCCGGGCCGTGCAACTGCCCGGTCAGCGCGACGCGCAGCGGCATGAACAGGTCGGCGCCCGTGCGCCCGGTCCGTTCTTTGAGCAGCTTGGCCAACTGTTTGAAATCGGTACCGGCTTCGACGGTCGCCGCGGCCGCGGCGGTGAAGAACTCGGGGCCCGCCGCCTCGACGACGCGCCGCTCATCGTCCCCGAGCGGCGGCAGTTCGCCGCGCACGGCGGCCACCCAGACGCCGGCATCGGCGGGCAGCACGACGTTGTGGCGCACCAGTTCGATCAAGTCGGCGTTGTCGCCCAATCCCAGCCAGGAGCCGATTTCGGCGGTGGACATGCGCGCCAAGGTTTCCTTTTGCCAATGGGTGAGCTGCGATTCATCGAAGCGCGCCGCGGCACGTCCCAAATGCTCGGGCCGAAAATGGGCCGGCATCTCCGAAACAGGCAGCCATGCTTCCGCATCGCTCGCATGACCAAGATGAAACAGATGATTGAGCAGCGCGGCGCTCAAAAATCCGCGCGCCCTAAATTCGTTGACGCTCGTGCTGCCGTGTCGCTTCGACAACGGCGCGCCGTCCGCGCCGACGAGCAGCCCCACGTGACCATATCCCGGCCGGCGCATACCCAACGCGTCGAGCACCATGAGTTGCCGCGGCGTATTCGTCAGGTGATCGTCTCCGCGCAGCACCTGAGTGACACCCATGACCGAGTCGTCGACGGCATTACAGAAAAAAAACGACGAGGTACCATCCTCCCGGCGCACGATGAAATCGCCGATATCGTCCGACTGGAAGCGCTGCGGGCCGTGCACGGAATCGACGAACTCGATGATGGCATCGGCAGGCACGGCGAACCTCAGCGTCGGCCTCAATCCGCGCGCTTCGCGTTCGACGCGTTCGGCGCGACTCAAGCCGCGGCAGGTACCGGCGTAGCGCGGCGGCTTTCCCGCCATGCGCTGAAGTTTGCGCGACAGCTCCAGATCCTCGGCCGAGCAATAGCAAGGATAGCATCGGCCTTCAGCCTCCAATTGCGCGAATAGACCTCGATAAAAGTCGCCGCGCTCGGCTTGGCTATAGGGCGCATTGGGGCCGCCGACGTCCGGCCCCTCGTCCCAGTCCAGTCCCAACCAGTGCAACTCCGCGATCAGCGCGTCCCGGAACCGTAGCTCGCTGCGCTCGACATCCGTATCCTCGATCCGCAGGATGAACCGGCCACCCGTCTTGCGGGCCCATAGATAGCTAAAAAATGCGGTGCGCACATTCCCGAGGTGCAAGGCACCGGTGGGACTGGGTGCAAATCGGGTGACGATTGGTAAGGACATAGGTCAAGATTGTACCCATTCGAGTAGAATCCCGGAGCATGAAGAAGCTACTGCTGACAATTGGCTTGATATCCGCCGCCCTCGGGCTTGTCTGCCTCGGGGTCAGGGCGAAAGCTGCGGAGGATCCTGCGCCGGCGAAGGCCGCACCGGCGGCCGTAGCGCCCGTGAAAGCCAGCTCTCCGCGGGTTCAAGTCGTTACCTCCCTCGGGAGTTTCACGATCGAATTGAACGACGAGCGCGCTCCCCTGACCGTCGCCAGTTTTTTGAAATATGTCGACCAAGGGCAGTACACCCGCACCATATTCCATCGCACAATTCCCAATTTCGTCATTCAGGGCGGCGGCTACGATACCGACCTGAAGCTGAAACCCGCGGCAACCAAGACATTCAATGAGTCCGGTAATGGCTTGACGAACATGCGTGGCACGGTCGGTCTTGCGCGCGGCCCGGAGCCGCATAGCGGCGATTGTCAATTTTACGTAAATCTCAACGACAACAGCGCGCTCGACCCCACCCAAGCGCGCTGGGGCTACGCGGTATTCGGCAAAGTCGTGGAGGGCATGGACGTCGTGGACCGCATTGCGAACCAGACCACGGGCGCCAAAGGTCCGTTCAAGGAGGACTCGCCGGTCCAGCCGATAATCATTGAAAAAATAGAGCGGGTCGCCGGCCCGTAATCGTTTGACGACGCTGTTCATCTCGGACTTGCATATCGACTCGAGTCGACCGGCAATCACGGCCCAATTCATTGAGTTTCTACGGCGCGAGGCGGCCAACGCCGACGCTTTGTATATTCTCGGCGATTTGTTTGAATCCTGGATCGGGGACGACGATCCGGATTCCGCCCAAATTGCGGCGATCGAGGGCATGCGCACGCTGACGGCGAGCGGCGTGCCCTGTTTCGTCATGCATGGGAATCGCGATTTTCTGTTGGGCGAGCGGTTTTGCGGTGCCGCCGGCGCGCGGTTGTTGCCGGATCCCGTGCTGTTGACGCTCTACGGTCAATCGGTGCTGGTGATGCACGGCGATGCGCTATGCACCGACGACCGCTCTTACCAGCGCTTGCGGGCGACCGTGCGCGATGCGGATTGGCAGCGCCAATTCTCGGCGCTCAGTGTGGCGCAACGGCGCGCGCTCGCGACTGCGGCGCGCGACGGCAGTCGCGCGCATACCGCCGCGGTTGGCTATTCCATCACCGACGTCAACTCAGCGAGCGTCGCCGCCGTCTTGCGCAATGTCGAGGCGCAGATTCTGCTGCACGGGCATACGCATCGCCCGGCGGTGCACACGCTGCAAGTGGACGAGCGCGCGTGCACACGGATCGTGCTCGGTGATTGGTACGCCCACGGCAGCGTGCTCAGGTGGGACCAGCACGGCTATGAGTTGCATTCGCTGCCGAGACCGGGGGGTCCCGAGTGAAAGCGGAACTCGTCGTCGGTCGCCGTAATGAGCTCGGCTTCCAGCTCCGCGAATGCGTCGAGGCGTGCCTGAATCGCGAGACCGTGGCGCGCGGCGGCGCGGCGCGCCAGGTCGAGATATACCCTGTAATGGCGTGCTTCGGCCTTATGTAGGCCCGCGAAAAGCGCGTCCAGGGGCGCGCCGATGGTGGCGCTCAGCGCGTCGAATCGCTCGCAGGAACGCGCTTCGATGATGGCGCCGCAAATCATCAAATCGATTTCGCGGTGCGGCTCGGATCGCGCGACCAGCCGCCGCAGACGGGTCGCGTAGCGTCCGGGCGCCAGACGCAGCGGCACGATCCCCAACGTCTGAACGAGCTTCACGACCTGTTCGTAGTGGCGCAACTCTTCGCGCGCCAATCGCGACATCTTGTCGGTCAGTTCGAGGTCCTCCGCATAGGCGAACATCAGCGCGAGCGCGGTCGACGCGGCCTTCTTCTCGCAATTGGCGTGATCGATCAACAACAGCTCGCGCGACTCGCGGGCCTGCTTCACCCAGGCCGGCGGCGTCGGCACACGCAGCAGCGGATGCTCGAACGGCAGCGGTGCGCCGTTCATGCCGGGAGGGCGTCAGGTGCCGTTGCGTCGAGAAGCTCGCGCGCGGATTGAAACCGGTCGGCGGGAGATTTGGCAAGCAGGCGATTCAAGATGTTGCTGAAAGCCGCGAACTCCGGCGGGATCGTCGGCAGTGCGGCGCGCCGGTGCTTGTAGATCACCTCCATCGCCGAGCTGCCCTTGTAGGGTTTTTGACCCGTCAGCATCTCGTAGAAAATGACGCCGAGACTGTATAGATCGCTGCGCGCATCGATCGGCTCCGCATGTCCCTGTTCGGGACTCATGTAATACGGAGTTCCGAAGATTTCCCGCGCACCGGTCAGTTCGACCTCGTACATGTTCGCCTTCGCCAATCCGAAATCGATCAAGCACACGGAGCCGTCGTTGCGCAGCATGATGTTGGCGGGCTTCAAGTCCCGGTGCAAAACTCCCACCGAATGAATCGCGTCGAGCGCACTGGCGATCTGGCGCAGATAGTCGACGGCGGCCGCGCTCGACAATGGCGTCTTCATTCGCTGGCGTAAATCGCCGCCCGGAAAATGTTCCATCGCGATATAGGCGTGATCGTCCGCAATGCCGAGGTCGTAGATGCGCACGATGTTTTGGTGCTTGAGCCCCGCCACGATCTCATACTCTTGCAGGAAACGATCGAAACTGACGAGCCGTTCGGACACATCCGGGACTTGCTGAAACACTTTGAGCACGACGACCGTGCCGGCCCGCTCGCTCTCGGCCAGATAAATCGTGCACATGCCGCCGGAGCCGACCTGTTTGATGCATCGATGGCCGCGAATGATGATGTCGCCGAATCGGTAGCGCTTGTCGTATTCCGGTCGAGTCCGCAGCAGCGAGAGGGACTGGCGATGCTCCGCGGACGCATCCCTGAGGGTCTCGAGCAGGGTATGGCGGTCGATTTTCCGCCCGTAGATGCGATAGAGCCCCGGCCTGGCTTCAGGCCTCGGTTCGGGGGCGTCGCACAATTCCACCAGCACTACGGGAGCGAATTCCGCCTTTGCAAGTAAGTCGGCGGTCAAACGTTCTGCCGCATCGACCGGTGGGGCGGTCACGATTACGACCGCATCGTAGCCGGTTGCGGCGAAATCGGCGTCGAGCGGGGCGTCCTCCCCCAAGCGATGCTCGACGACGACGGCGTCGGGCCAATCGATTTCCACGTGCTTGCGGACCAACAACCGGTAGTCGGCATGCCCGGCCATCAACAGCAGACGCAGGCTCATGGCACTGCCTCCGGCCACCGACGCCTAAAGAATTCGAACCGTCTTGAGGCCACGGCCCGTAAGGCCGCGTCGCTGCTGTTTCGCCTCGTCCGAGCGCTCTCCTTGCAGTCGCGCGAGGTATTCGGGCGTGACGTCGCCGGTAACGTACTGGCCTGAAAAGCACGAGGTGTCGAAATCCTTGATCTTGGCATTGTCGTGGCGCACGGACCGCTCGAGGTCGTGCAGATCCTGATAGATGAGCCAATCGGCGCCGATGATCTCGCGGACCTCGTCGACGGTGTGTCCCGCGGCGACCAGCTCCGATGTGTCGGGCATGTCGATTCCGTAGACATTGGGATAGCGGACCGGCGGGGCCGCCGACGCGAAGTACACTTTCTTCGCGCCCGCTTCGCGCGCCATATCGATGATCTGCGCCGAGGTCGTGCCGCGCACGATGGAATCGTCGACCAACAATACGTTCTTGCCGCGAAATTCGAGATCGATCGCATTGAGCTTGCTGCGGACCGATTTGGCGCGCTGTTCCTGACCGGGCATGATGAACGTCCGGCCGATATAGCGATTCTTGATGAAGCCCTCGCGATACTTGACCCCGAGCAACTGGGCGACTTGAACCGCGCTCGTGCGGCTCGTGTCGGGAATCGGAATGACCACATCGATGTCGTGATCCGGTCTTTCGCGCTTGATTTTCTCGGCGAGGTGTTCGCCCATGCGCAGCCGCGCCTTGTAGACCGAGATGTTGTCGATGATCGAATCGGGACGCGCGAAATACACGTACTCGAAAATGCACGGCGTATGGCGTGTAGCGGCAACGCACTGCTGCGCATAGAATCGGCCTTGTTCGTCGATGAACACGGCCTCGCCCGGCGCGACGTCGCGCACCATCTCGAAACCGAGCATGTCGAGCGCCACGCTTTCGGACGCCAGCATCCACTCGGGCCCCTTCTTCGTATCGCGCTTGCCGATCACGAGCGGACGAATTCCGTTCGGATCGCGGAAGCCCAGGATCCCGTGCCCGATCACCATCACGACGACGGCATAGCCGCCGCGGCAGCGGCGATAAACGGCATTGGCGGCGGCGAAAATGTCGGCGGGAGTGACGCGCGGCGTACCGACCCGCTGCAGTTCGGAGGCCAACACATTGAGAAGCACCTCGGAATCCGAGGCCGTGTTCAGATGGCGGCGGTCTTCGCGTATCAACACTTCGGTCAATTCGCGCGCGTTGGTCAAGTTGCCGTTATGCGCGAGACACAGTCCATACGGGGAATTGACGTAGAACGGTTGGGCATCGTGGGCGCTGTCGCACCCGGCCGTGGGATAGCGGACGTGGCCGATCCCGACATTTCCCCTGAGCTTGAGCATGTGCTTCTGTTGGAACACGTCGCGCACCAGGCCTGAATCCTTGCGCATGAACAGTTCGCCCTCATCCGAGGTCATGATGCCCGCGGCATCTTGGCCTCGGTGCTGCAGTACCGTCAGCGAGTCGTAGATCCGCTGATTGACCGCACTAACACCGACCATTCCGACGATACCGCACATGAAGGACCTCCGGTCTATCTAACCTTGACTCCGGTCAGGCGCTCGAGCTTGGCCCAAGGTTCGCCTCGCTCCCCAACCATGGCCCGCAGCCAGTCGCCCACCGTCTCGCCATAAGGAATCAACTTGGATCGATGCCACCAGGACTCATGATTCAAATGCAGCAATTCACCGCAAATGACCATGACCCCGACAAAAACAATGCCTCGCAGCATACCGAACAGCAGTCCGACCAAGCGGTCGATCAGACCGAGTCCGGCGCTGCGCAATACGCTGCTCAGCAGCAGGCCGACGAGATAACCTACGATCAAAACGATCGCCAGAACCACGAGCCGGCCTACCCACGGCCGCACCGTAGGCTCCGCTAGATAACCGCCGAGATAGGGCTCGACCAGAGGACCGAAAGTCCACGCCGCCCACAAGCCCACTATCCAGAAAACGAGAGCGACGATTTCACGAATGAAACCGCGCAGCACACCGACAATCGTAGAAGCCAACAACATCAAAACTATGACGAGATCCGCCCCAGTCAAGCGTCCGCCCATGCCAATGCATTATGCATTGCGCATTCTACCGCAGAGCGGCCGCGGTTGGCGTGAAACGCTCGTCAATTGCATCAAATCAAGCCGCGGGCGAGACGATGCTGGCGGTGTAGCCCTTTGATTTGAGTTTCGAGACCGCGTGCTCGGCCGCATCACGATCGGCCAGCGGGCCCAAACGCACCCGATAGCGCGCGGCGGATCCAGCGCCGCTGGATAGGACATAAACCGTGTAGCCCTCGTCGCGAAGCGTGCGAACCAGTTTTTCGGCATTCGCCTTGGCGGCAAAACTTCCCAGCTGCACGGCCCACGCGCCGGCCGTGCCCGCACTTGCGGCGTCGGTACGCATCGGCTGTGCCGGCGCTGCAGCCGGACGCGCGGGCGCCTCGTTCGGCGGCGGCGCGGCGGTCTGCGCCGGGCCCGCGGGCGCCGCGTCGGCCTGCGCTGACGCCGATGCGGGGGCCGGCGCCGACGCAGGTGCTGGCATGGAGGTGGTCTCGGCGGCTGCGGGGATCGCGACATGCTCGGTCAAGTCAACGGTAACCGTGTGCACCGGGGTGGCGATTTGCGCGGCAGGCGGCGCGGCGGACCGCTTCGGACCCGACAACAACTCCGGAACGATCAGCACGACGAGCAGCAACAATATTGTTGCGCCGACCAATCTTTCTTTGACGCGACGATCCATGCTCTACAATCCTCTGGCCTCGAGCCATGCGAGTGCGGGCCCGACGGTATGAAATGATCCGAAGACGACGATCCGGTCGCGCGCATGCGCCGCCGCGAGCGCCGCTTCGCACGCCGCAGGAATGTCCGCGAATATTGCAGACGGCGTCGCAATCCGGCCGGCGACGCGCGCCGCGAGAGACTCGCCCGTGGAGCCACGCTCGCCCTCGGTCGAAACGAAGAGCCATGTGTCGATGCTGCCCGCGAGTTCGGCAACGATACCGGCGGCGTTCTTGTCGGCGAGTATTCCGCAGACGGCTAAAGTGCGGCCCTGATGCGCCAGTGAACGCAGATTGGCTGCAAGCACACGGGCCGCATCGGGATTGTGCGCGACATCCAAGATCCATGTCGGTCGCGCGGTACCCTGCGCAGGGATGACTTGGAAGCGGCCCACGAGCTGCACCTTCCCGAGTCCTTGCGCCACGGCTGCGGGCAGGATCGGCACGCGCAACTCGAGTTCCTCGAGCGCGGCAATTGCGGTAGCCGCATTATCGTACTGTTTATCGCCGCGCAGCGCCGGCGGCGGCAGCTGCGGCAAATCCCAGCGTGGGCCACGATAATGCCAGGCGCCCGCCTCGCGCGTGTAATCGAACTCCGAGCCCAAGCGTTTGAGGGGAGCGCCAAGCGCCGTCGCGGTCGCCTCGACGACCGCGGGCAGATCCCGGCTGCCGAGAATTGCGGGGCGCCCCGCCCGGAAGATCCCGGCCTTTTCGCGGCCGATTGCCTCGAGGCTCGGCCCGAGGAACTCCATATGGTCGAAACCGATGCTAACCACGACGGCGACGTCGGGATCGACGACATTGACCGCATCGAGACGCCCGCCCATGCCGACCTCGAGTATCCATACATCCGATTTTGAGGTCTCCAGAACCAGCAACGCCGCCAAGGTGTTGTACTCGAAGAAAGTCAGTCCGATGTCGCCGCGCACCCGTTCGATGCGCTCGAACGCCGCAATCAGTTGCGCATCGTCGACGTTGCGATCGCCGATCCGAATGCGCTCGCGATAGTCGCGCAGGTGAGGCGAGGTAAACGTGCCGACCCGGCGTCCCGCCGCCGCAAGAATTGCGGCGCAAGTGGCAACGACCGAGCCCTTGCCATTCGTACCGGCAACGGTGATCACGGGCGCCGGCGGGCGCCGCCAATTCAAGCGCCCGAGCACCTCCGTCAGGCGCGTAAGACCGAGATCGATCGGGCGCGGATGCACCTGTGCTTGATAGGCAAGCCATTCGTCCAACGTCGACGGAACAAGACTGACCAAGCTTCAGGCAGCTGCGGGTTCTTTGCCGGTCAACAGGCGCAACATGCTTCCGATGCGATCGCGCAGTTCGCGCCGATCGACGATCATATCCAGCGCCCCGTGCTCGAGCAGAAACTCGCTGCGCTGAAAACCCTCGGGCAAGGTCTCCCGCACGGTCTGTTGAATGACGCGCGGACCTGCAAAGCCGATCAAGGCCTTCGGTTCGCCGATATTGATGTCGCCCAACATCGCGAGGCTCGCCGACACGCCGCCCGTCGTCGGATCGGTCATCACGGAAATGAACGGTAGACGCGCTTCGGACAAGCGCTTCAACGCAGCGCTGGTCTTTGCCATTTGCAGCAGCGAATAAAGAGCCTCCTGCATGCGCGCCCCGCCGCTCGCGGAGAAACAAACCAGCGGCATGCGATGCTCGAGGCAATGCTCGACGGCGCGCACGAATTTCTCGCCGACGACGGAGCCCATCGAGCCGCCCAGGAAACGAAACTCGAAGGCACAGGCGACGATGTCGAGACCCGCCAATTTGCCGGACATGACGATCAGCGCATCCCGCTCGTTGGTATGCTTTTTGGCCTGCAAGAGCCGATCTTTATAGCGCTTCGAATCCTTGAACTTGAGCGGGTCTTCGGGTTCGACCTTGGCAGCGAGCTCCGCGGTGGAACCCATGTCGAGAAACTTCAGCAGCCGTTCGCGGCCATTGATGCGCATGTGATGACCGCATTTCGGGCACACATGCAGATTGCGCTCGATCTCGGCACGGTAGAGCACCGCATCGCATGCCGGACATTTGGTCCACAAGCCTTCCGGAACCGAGCGCGTGCGGCGCTCGGTCTTGATACGCGACGGAACGATGCGTTCGAACCAGGACATGGCGTCTATTAAACCAGATCAGCCTGACGGCCGCAGTAAAAGCCAGCTTTCGGGGGCCGCAATGCGGTGCTCCGCATGATAGTCGACCTGCCACAAATATAGGCCGCAAGACGGCGCGGTTGCGCCCGCCGCACGCCGGTCGCCGCTGCCGAGCACGGCCGCCATCGCGCCGGCCGGATCCGCTTCGAGCTGCACGTCGAGCAACGTTCCCACGATATTGCGCACCATGTGATGCAGATAGGCGTTCGCGCTGATTTCGAGCCAAACGTAATCGCCGTCGCGGCGAACCCGAATCGACTCGATGCGGCGCACCGCGGTCTTGGACTGGCATTCCTTGGAGCGAAACGCCGAGAAATCATGCTCGCCGAGCAAGACCTCGGCTGCGCGCTGCATCGCCTGCGCATCGATCGGGCGATGGATCCACGCGGCCCGCAGGCGCTGCAATGCGGAGCGCGCGCTACGGTTCAATATGCAATAGCGATAGGTGCGCCGGATTGCCGAGTGGCGTGCGTGAAAGCCCGAGCCGACCTCGCCGGCCCATTGCAGGGCGATGTCGGGCGGCAGCCGCGTATTCGTTCCGAGGACCCACGCGCGCGCCGTGCGTTCGACGGTAGTATCGAAGTGGATGACCTGCCCCAGTGCGTGCACACCGGTGTCGGTACGGCCCGCGCAGATCGCTTCGACCGGATGCCCGGCGACGAAGGCGATGGCCTGCTGAACCATGTCCTGGATCGAGCTCGAGTGCGATTGGGATTGCCACCCCGCGTAGGCGGTGCCGTCATACTCCACAACGGCGGCGACGCGCCGCGCTGCGGCGGACACGTCAGCCGGGCAGGGATTGAATCAGCCGCTGCGCTTCCTGTTTCTGGCTCGCAGAGCCTTCCTGGACGACTTCGTCCAAAATGTTACGGGCTCCCTCCGGATCGCCCATGTCCATATAGGCACGCGCCAAGTCCAGTTTGGTGCCGACTTCGCTCATCGTCACCGGTTCAAAATCCGGAACGGCGGCACTGGGGGTCGCCGACTGCAACTTGCCCGAGCCGTTTCCGCTGTTTTGTGTACGTACGCCGGGCGTCAGCGCATCGGACCCGTTCAAGGCTTCGCCGACGTCCAGATCGACGCGGCGGCTGCGCTGGCTCGCTTCAAAAACCTCGCTGGAGAAAACCTCGTCGGCGGCACGCGGCTGCTCGAGCGTGTCGCCGCCGCCCAGAGCGGTTGCGAGACGGTCCAGGTCCAGATCGACGCTGTCGGCATTGATACTGCGCAGTTTCGACGTGGAATCGAGATCCCCGTGTACGGCGTCGAGCTTATCGGTGTAATCCGGCGTCTTGAATCGAGAAGTCGCGCCGGCATCCACTTCGCGCGGCATTTGCACGGTCGGCGCGGACTCGGGTCCGATTACCGCGGTCTTGATTTCGTCGTGGCTCGCCTCGAGTTCGGAGATGAACGAAGCCTCGAGTTCACGCTCGAGCTCGGTCAGATCGCGGTCCCGCGAGCGATTCTCCGCGTCTGCCATCATGCGTCGCGATTTCTCGTCGAGACCGGCGACCATCGTTGGCGCGTCGTCCGGATGATCGGTTTCCTCGAGTTGCCGCAGCTTGGCCGAATCGGAGCTCGCGTCGTCAAGTCCTTCGAGATCGAGCCCCAAATCGTCGATCGCCACCTCGGCCGTCTGTTCGGCGCCGACACTGGGCTTCTTGTTCGCGCCGCGAATCGATGTGGTCTTGACCGCGGGCGACTCTCGCGTCGGCGAATCGGTGAATTCCATGATTTCGGATTCAACGGTCGGCTCATCGCGCGGCGGCATCTCCCGTGTCGAGGCGGTATCGGCACCGCGCTCCGGCGCATCCAACATGAAGTCCAGACCCGCACCGCTCTGCAAATGCGGCGATTCGCCGGTTTGCTCGGTGTCTCCGGTTTCCTTGGCGATGGAGTGATCCAGACTGCTGCGTTCACCCTCCGGATCGCCGAACAAATCGATATCGATGCGGTTTTCGCCGCCCTCGAGGTTCAAATCGACGAGCGCGCCCGCACCGCGGCCTCCGCCCTTGGCCTTCGAGAACAACGGCTCGTCGGGGCAAATCTGCTTACCCATGATGACGATCTTGTCCCACTCGCCGGCCGGCGCGCGATCACGCGAGGCGTCGAGGACTTTCGCGGTCTGCAGGAAGGCGTCCTTATTTCCCCAAACGAAATATATCTCGAGCAGCTTCAGCCGCAAATCGCGCCGATCGGGCTCGCGGTCGAGCGCGATGCGAACGAGATCGGCCGCCTGGTCGTAAAGACCATAGGCCATGTGAAAATCCGCCTCGGCGAGCGGATCGCCTTGGTCGAGATTCACCGCACTTTCGCTCGAGAGCGTATCTTCCGTGGGCTTGGGATGTTCGATCGTGGGCTCGCGCGCGAAATCCGGCGCCGGGTGCTCACCCGATTCCTCGACGAGGAACGAATCGTCGCCCTTGCGAATGCCCAAGATCTTTGCGGTGGTATCGCTGTCGTTGTCCGAGGCGTCCGCATGCGTCATTGAGGCGAACGCACCTATCTGACTTTTTTGGCGTCTCCGGAACGATGCGAACCCGAGCCCGGCGAGCAACGCCAGGATCACGGCCGCAGGCATCCACCAGTTGTCGGTAATCCAATCGAGCCACGAACCCGAAGCGCTCGCTGCCGGCTTCGCGACAGTCGGCTTCTTCGGCGCGGGCACCGGAACCGCGGGCGGCGGTGTGGCCGTCGTCGGCTCAGTGGTATTGAGCGGTGTTGCGGCCACGGGCGGCGCCGTCGCAGCCACGGGCGGCGCCGTCGCAGCCACAGGCGGCGGCGTTGCGGCCACGGGCGGCGGCGTTGCGGCCACGGGCGGCGGAACCACAGGCTGCGGCGTCACGGCCGGCGGCGGCGGCGGAGCGGTTTTGTGCTGCAAGGCGCTCAGTTCAGCGTTGTGCAGATCGATGAGGCGCTGCTGTGCGGCCTGCGATTCACGATCCTTAAGCGCGAGAGCTTCCAAGCTGGAGGCGGTACCGGCGGCCGGCTTCGACGCGGATTCGGGGTTCGGGCCGCCCGCACCGACGGTGCCGCCGTTCGCCTTCGGCGTGACCAGGCGCAAATGACCGCCTTCGGCGAGCGTGCCCGTGCGGCCGCGCCAGGTGCTCATTTGTTTATTGACTTCGCTGATCGCCTCTTGCTGATTCAATGCAGCGATTTCATCGGCACCGGGCACGCGCAATATCGCGCCACTGCGCAAAATATTGATATTCCCGTCAAAGGCCCGCGGATTCTCTTTGAACAGCGCGATCATCGTCATATCGATTTCAGCGCGGCCCTTGGCGTTGAGGCTGCGCGCGATCTTCGACAGCGTGTCGCCGGCGTTGACTCGATAATTGCCGGATGCTGCGATCCTTGCCGGCAAAGCGCTTGTCTCGGTTGGCTCGGCCGCGGGCGCCGGCGTCGTCTCAGCGGCATTGGTGGGCGCGGGGGCGGCGCCTCTGCGATGCGGCTTCGCGCGTACGGTTGACGCGGCGGGCGCGTTTGGCGTGGCGGATTCGGTTGGCGCGGCAGACGCGGTTGGCGCGGCGGACGCGCTTGGCGCGGCGGACGCGGCAGGCGCAGTAGCCGCCGCGACGACCGGCGCCGAGCTGGTCGCCGTCTCGCCGGGACTGTAGACCGGCGGATCGAGCAACAAGGTGTATTCACGCATCAAGCGACCGCGAGACCAATTGACCTCGACGAGAAAGGTCACAAACGGCTCGGGTATCGCGTCGGTCGAAGTCACGAACAGGACATCGCGTTTGTCCTTGCTCTTGCCGACCTTGAATACCAGGGAGGAAAGAAACGGCGGACGATCGACGCCGTAGCGCGCGAATGCGTCACGACCGGCCAGGGAGGCCCGCAGCGCCGTCAATTCGTCGGGCGTAGCCGCAATAAGATCGATCTCGGCGCGCATCGGCTCGTTCAAGGCCGAGTTCAAATGGATCTCGCCGAGGCCGAGCGCCCAGGTCAGGGACGGGCTGAGAGCGCATACGATCAGAATGAGTCGAGGCACCTTACCGGACATTTGTACTCCAAGAATACGGGCAAGAAAGCACTTTAAGTTCATTGTGTTACGGGCGCCTTGCAATCAATTCTCACTTGCCTGTTAAATTGCCTTTTTAACTATAGCTCACTGGGATCTATTTACCAAAATCTGGGCTACCGAAAATGCGTTATACGCCGCACATTTCCTAACATTGTCCGCCACAACCCAAAAATTTAGAGATCGGTCACGTGTTGGGTCCCGGCGCAGGCGGCCCAAATAGACCCGATCGGGCACCAAGGCCTCGGTCGCGGGCGTCGGAAATTGCTGCAGCGACCCTGCCTCGATCAGGCCGATCCCACTGCTGCGTCGCAACATTTCCGCCGCACCGCTGACAGTTATATCGCGCATGAAACTCACATGCACGGCAAAACTGTGGCCGAAAAACACCGGCACACGCACCGCCGTGGCATTGATCGCCAATTGCGGCAAGCCCAAGACCCGCCGTGTCTCCTCGAGTAGGCGTCGTTCCTCGAGAGATACACCATCGGCATCGATGGCGTCGACTTGAGGAATCACGTTGAAAGCGATCTGCTTGCCAAAGCTGTATTTCTTAGTCTTGCGGCCACCGAGCAGATCCACGGTCTCCGCCGCGAGCGCCTCCATTGCGCCGCGGCCGCTGCCCGACACGGCCTGATAGGTCGCCACGTCGACGCGCTCGAGTCCCGCGAGCGCATGCAGAGGCGCGAGTGCCGTCGCAAGCGCGACGCTCGCACTGCCCGGCAAAGCAATCAGGCCTCGCGTACCCAAACCGGCAAGCACGTCCCCGTTGACGTCCGCGACGATCAGCGGCAATTCGCCGCGGCCACGAAACGCGCTCGAGGCGTCGATGACCCACGCATCGGTCGCCGCGGCCTCGGCGTAGCGCTGCGACACGGCCGATCGCGTACAGAAAAACGCGAGATCGATGCGCGAAAAATCGAAAGCCGCCACATCGCCGACTTTGAGCTTATCTTCGTCGTCCGGCGCCGGCCGGCCGAGATCGCGTACGTCGTCGAGCAGGTGCAGTTCGGCGTAGGGGAATTTGCGAGCGCGCATCTCCTCGAGCAGCGCTTCGCCGATCAGACTCGCGGCGCCGACCACGGCGATGCGCGGACCGGCGGCCATGCGCTTCATGGCGCCGCCGTAATGACCGGCGTCACCGATACGACGTCGGCGCATTGCGCACGATGCCGCAGGTAATGATCCATCAAGACGATCGCGAGCATCGCCTCGGCAATCGGCGTCGCCCGGATTCCGACGCAGGGGTCATGGCGTCCGGTCGTGGCTACCGAGACGGGGGCACCCGAAATGTCGATCGTCTCGCCGGGCAGCGTGATGCTCGATGTGGGCTTCAACGCGAGGCTCACGACGATTTCCTGGCCGGAGGAGATCCCGCCGAGCACGCCGCCGGAATGGTTGGTCTTGAATCCATGCGGCGTCAGCTCGTCGCGATGCTCCGAGCCGCGCTGCTCGACGGCCTTGAATCCGGCTCCGATTTCGACGCCTTTGACCGCATTGATGCCCATCATCGCGCTCGCCAAATCCGCGTCGAGCCGATCGAATACCGGTTCGCCCCAGCCCGGAGGTACGCCCGCAGCCTTGACCGTCACGCGCGCGCCGATCGAGTCGCCGGCTTCGCGCATGCGCCAAATGAAATCTTCGAGTTCCTTGATGCGCGCCGGATCGGGGCAGAAAAATGGATTCCCATAAGCGCTGTCGGGATCGACCGGTTCGAGAACGATCGGCCCCATCTGCGCGAGATAGCCGTGAATGCGCACCCCGATTCGCTCCCGCAAGAACTTGCGCGCGATCGCTCCGGCGGCGACCCGCATCACGGTCTCGCGGGCCGAGGAACGTCCGCCGCCGCGATAATCTCTGAACCCGTATTTCTGCTGGTAGGTGTAATCCGCGTGTCCGGGCCGGAAGCGATCTTTGATCTTCTCGTAATCGCGCGAGCGCTGGTCCACGTTCTCGACCAGCAGCCCGATCGGCGTACCGGTCGTCTTGCCCTCGAAAACGCCCGACAATATGCGCACCTTGTCGGGTTCATGCCGTTGACTCGTGAATTGCGACGTGCCGGGGCGCCGCCGCTCCACGTCGGCTTGCAGATCCGCTTCCGTCAGGGCGAGACCGGGGGGACATCCGTCCACGATACAACCGAGCGCGGGCCCGTGACTCTCGCCGAAACTCGTGACGCTGAAAATTCTACCGAATGTATTGCCTGCCACTGTCGCTAGCTCCCGAGGTCCTCTGCCTTCAACACGAATATACCGCCGCCGCCCATCGCAATATCGGGCCAAATGAATGGCATGCGTGGATAAGCTCGCAGCAGCGCACTTTCGGAATTGCCGACCTCGACGACCAAAATCCCGCGATTCCGGAGGTGTTCGCGTGCGCCACCAAGGATGGCTCGGACGGAATCCAAGCCGTCGACGCCGGATGCAAGGCCGAGTTCGGGCTCATGCCGGTATTCACGCGGCAGCGTCCGCATCTCGCGGCTGCCCACGTAAGGCGGATTACTGACGATGATATCGTAACGGCGGCCTCTTACCCCAGCGAAATAATCGGACTTGATGACCGCGACGCGCGACTTCAAGCGCAGTTTGCGCACGTTGCGGCGACAGACGGCGAGCGCCGCGGCGGATATATCGACCGCGTCGACGCGCGCGCGCGGAAACGCCTTGGCGCAGGCGAGTGCGATGGCTCCCGACCCGGTGCCGATATCGAGGATTCGACGCACGCGAGGCGCATCGATCCAGGGCGCAAAGCGCAGCCGCGTGAGCTCGGCAATCGGCGAGCGCGGCACGAGCACGCGCCGATCCACGTACAGCTCGAGACCCGCGAAGAACGCGCGTTTGGTCAAGTAGGCAAGCGGCACGCGCTCCGTCGTGCGACGTCGCAGCAACGCGTCGATGCGTGCACGCCGCCGCGGCGTCAGGATCTTGCCGTACGCCGCGGCACCCGATTCGTGCGCCAATCCTGCGGCAAAGAACACCAGTTCCGCGGCTTCGTCGCGCGCATTGTCCGTGCCGTGCCCGAAAAACGCGCGCGCGCGCGTCAGCTGCCGCGCGCAGCGCTCGATCGCGGCGCCGACCGTTTCTGGATCGTTATGGGCTGGATCGTTATGGGATAATCGTCGCATGGCAATTCGATCGAAATGGCTACCCGCAATTGTTCTGTGTCTCGCCGCCGGTGCCGGTGCGACGCTGTTGTGGCGTCATCAGTCGCAGCCCAACCCGAATCTCACGACCGGGGCATTCATCGAACCACGCAGCCGCTTGCCGGATTTTAGCCTGATCGACGATCATGGGAGGCCGTTTACCGGCGCGAATCTGCTGGGCCACTGGTCCATGCTGTATTTTGGCTATACCAACTGCCCGGATGTTTGCCCCGCAACCCTCAGCACGCTCGCTGCGATGGAAAAAAAGCTGCGCGCCGCCGCATCACCGGTGCGTCCGCAGGTCTTGTTCGTGACCGCGGATCCCGCCCGCGACACGCCGGCACAGCTGGCACGCTACGTTCCTTACTTCGACCCTGAGTTCGTCGGCGTCACCGCGGCGGATCAACCGACCATCGAGGCGTTCGCGGGCCGGCTTGGGATCGAGGTGGATATCGTCCATGCGCCCGACGGAACCACTATCGTCGAACACTCTTCCGCGATTCTCGTCGTCGATCCGCAAGGCCGGTTGACGGCGGTACTCACGGGCCCCTTCACCGCCGATGCCCTGCAAGCCGATTTTCGACTCATCGCGGGCGCGCGCTCGTGACGGGGTCGATCGGCGGACGTCTATTCGTCTGGTTCCAGTACCTATTACCGCACCACGCCCTGTCGCGTTTGGTACTCACCTGTACACGCCTGAGAACCGCATGGTTCAAGAATCTTCTGACGCGCGGTTTTCTCGCGCTGTATTCGGTCGACATGGCGGAGGCGCAGGAGACCGACCCCTACGCTTTCGCGAGCTTCAACGATTTCTTCACGCGTGCGCTGGCGGCGGACGCGAGGCCCATCGCCGCGGATCCGGCCGCAGTCGCCAGTCCGGTCGACGGTACGGTCAGTGAATGCGGCGCCATCGATACGGACTCGCTGCTGCAAGCCAAAGGGCGCCACTACACGCTGACCGAGCTGTTGGCCGGCCAGGATTGGGCCGGCCGCTTCGAGGGAGGCTGCTTCGCGACGATCTATCTCGCGCCGTTCAACTACCACCGCGTCCACATGCCCATGGACGGCAGACTGCTCGATACGGTTTACGTGCCGGGACGTCTGTTCAGCGTCAACGCGGTCACCGCACACTACGTGCCGCGCTTGTTCGCACGCAACGAGCGCGTGCTGACGCGCTTCGACAGCGCCGCGGGCCAGTTCGGTTTGGTGCTCGTCGGCGCGCTCAACGTCGGCAGCATGGCCACCGTATGGGCCGGAGACATCACGCCGTCGAAGCGCCGCACGGTGACACGGCTGCCGCCGACCGATTTGTCGCTCGCCAAGGGAGCAGAGCTCGGACGCTTCAACATGGGTTCGACCGTGATCTTGCTGTTTGAAAAGAACCGTGTCCTCTTGGACCCGCTGCTGCACTGCGGATCGCGGCTGCGCCTCGGTCAATCCATCGGCAGACTCCGATGAGCGGCACATGGCGTCCAAGCGCCTCGCTGAGCGCGCTCTCCACGCGAGCCGCCATGCTCGCGCAAGCCCGAACATTCTTTACCGAGCGTGCGGTGCTCGAGGTGGAGACCCCGATCTTGAGCCTCGGCGGCGTCACCGACCCCCAGATCGAGTCGCTGACGACCCGGGTCGCGGGCAGCAGCGGGCCGCACTACCTCGCGTCGTCGCCGGAATACGCGATGAAGCGGCTATTGGCGGCGGGCTGCGGCGACATCTATCAAATTTGCAAGGCATTTCGCGACGGCGAGCGCGGGCGCTGGCATAACCCGGAATTCACGCTGATCGAATGGTATCGATTGAATTTCGACGATGCCGCATTGATGAGCGAGGTCGAGCAGTTCGTGGGCCGCCTGCTCGAGCCGCGGCGCCGACTCGCGCCGGCGGAACGGCTCAGCTACGCCGCCGCGCTCGAGCGCCACGCAGGAGTCGACGCCCACCGCGCCGATGAGCGAGAACTCGCGGCCGCCGCGGCTCGGCACGGCATCGTCTGCGATGCCGCGCTCGACCGCGATGCACGACTCGATTTATTGATGGGCCTCGTCGTGGGGCCGAAATTGGGGCATTCGCGTCCGAGCTTCATCTGCGATTACCCCGCTTCGCAGGCCGCGCTGGCGCGCCTGAAACCGGGCTTGCCGCCGGTGGCGGCGCGCTTCGAGTTCTATTTGGACGGCATTGAACTCGCGAACGGTTTTCACGAGCTGAATTCGGCGGCCGAGCAAAGAGCGCGCTTTGTCCAAGACTTGGGCGTGCGACGAGCACGCGGATTGACCGAACCGCATATCGACGAGCGCTTCCTGGCCGCTCTCGGCGAGGGCCTGCCGGACTGCGCCGGTGTCGCACTCGGATTCGACCGCCTGGCCGCGATCGCGATGGGGGCCAAGTCGCTGCGAGAGGCCATGGCTTTCTCGATCGAAGACGCCTGATCAGCGCGGGCCGCGCGGGGTCAGCTCGCGCCGCGCCCGATCAGTTCTTGCCGCGTGACAGGTACTCGCCGGTGCGCGTATCGATACGCAGAATTTCGCCCTCGTTGATGAACAGCGGCACGCGCACCACGGCGCCGGTTTCGAGTTTCGCCGGCTTGGAGCCGCCCGTCGCGGTGTCACCGCGCACGCCCGGGTCGGTCTCGATGACTTTGAGTTCCATGTGCGCCGGCGGAGTCACCTGCAGAGGCACGCCGTTCCATAGCGTGATCACGCATACCGTGCCGTCTTTGAGCCACTGCGCACCCTCGCCGACGGCCTCCTTGGAGGCGGTCAGTTGCTCGAACGTATCGGGCACCATGAAATGGAAGAAGTCGCCGTCGCTGTACAGATATTGCATGTCGGTATCGACGACATCGGCCGCCTCGACCGTATCCCCCGATTTCCATGTGCGCTCGATCGTGCGCCCGGTCTTCAGATTACGAACACGCACCCGATTGAAGGCCTGCCCTTTGCCGGGTTTGACCATCTCGTTCTCGACGATCGCATACGGGTCGCCGTCGATCAAAATCTTCAAACCGGCTTTGAATTCGTTGGTACTGTAGTTCGCCATGGCAGGCCTCGGATGTTCGCCCGCTTTCGGCGGGCACGGCAAAGGGCGCGTATCATAGCCGCCTTCGAGCCATCAAGCCACCCGGCCGGTTTGGATGCGGGTTTTCGCCGCAAGACGCGTGTCCCAGTATCGGCAAATACCCGGTGCTACACTTTGCGGCCTATGTCCAACCATCATCCCGCGCCGTGAGCGAACAAGGGGCGGTCCCGATGATCGTCATGACGCGGTCGCAGGACCACGTCGAAGCGATCAACAGTACGCTTCGTAACGCGGGCCACCCGGTACATTGCACCTGGCTGCCCGATGCGCGCGATCTTTCCGACGCGCTGACCCAGCTCAATCCCGAGATGCTGGTCGTATTCATCGACGAGCTCGGAATCGATCTCGCGTCGATCATGAAGATAAAGGCGCAGAGTGCGCCCGAGATGCCGGCGCTGATCGTGCGCGCGCAAGTCGACGAGGCCGTCATGGCCGAAGCCATGCGCCTCGGCGCTCACGACGTCGTCACTCTCGCGAACCGCAGCCGCCTTCAGTACGTCGCGGCGCGTGAATTGCGCGCCTACCGGCTGGAACGCGCGCTGAATACGACTCTGTCGTCGGCGCGGGAATATCGCGAGCAGCTCGCTAAATTTCTCGACGGCTCGGCGGATGCGATCACGCACGTCCAGGAAGGCATCATCGTCGATGCGAATCGCGCCTGGCTCGAGCTGTTCGGCTACTCCGGCGAGGATGCGCTGACCGGCACGCCGCTCATGGATTTATTCGAGCAGGAGACGCACCCCGCGCTCAAAGGCGCGCTCGTCGCGTGCCTGCAGGGCAAGTGGACCGACCACGCGCTCAAAGTCCAGGCGCTGCTGTCGGACGGATCGGGTTTGCCGCTCGTGCTGACGCTGACCAAGGCCGACTTCGAGGGCGAGCCCGCGATCCGCATTTGCATACCGGCGCGGCAGGAAAAAGAGCGCGGCCTCGAGACGCAATTGGCCGAGGCGGTCAAAAACGACGCGTCGACCGGATTTCTGCAGCAACGCTTCCTGCTGGCGGCGGTGCGTGCGCGCTGCGCGCAGCCGATGAAGGGCGGCGTACGCGCATTCGCCTGCATCAAACCCGATCGATTCGCCGACATTCAAAGCGCGATCGGCGTACTCGCGCTCGAAGAGTTCCTCTCGCAACTCGCAGACCTGTTGCGCAATCAACTCGCGCCGGGCGACATTTGCGGCAGATTCAGCGGCAATGGTTTCCTGTTGCTGCTCGAACGCGGCAACTCGCGCGACGTCGAGGCTTGGGCCGAAAGCATCCTCAAACGGGTCGGCGAGAACGAATTCTCGATCGAAGGCAAGACCCTGACGGCCACCGTCACGGTCGGTCTCGCGCTGCTGCCCTCGGCGGACCCGGACGTCGGCATATCGGTCACGGATGCGGTCGATGCGCATCGCAACGGTCGAGATCAAGGCGGCGATCGCGTCTACACGCTCCAAAGGATCGATACCGACACGCGTGTGCAGGCCTACGACAAGATCTGGGTCAAGCACATCAAGTCGGCGCTCATGGAGAACCGTTTCCGCTTGGTGCAACAGCCCATCGCGAGCCTGCTCGGCGAGGATAAGGGAATGTTCGATGTGCTCGTGCGCATGTTGGACGAGCAAGGCACCGAGGTTCTGCCGGCCGAATTCATCGCGGCCGCCGAGCGTAACGATTTGATGAAGAATATCGACCGGTGGGTCGTCGGCGCCTCGATGGCATTCTGCGCCAACCGCAAGTCCTCATGCATTTTCCTGCGTATGTCGAAGGACACGCTGCTCGACAAGACGCTGATCGGCTGGCTCGAGTCGCAGCTCAGGGCGACGCGAATCGATCCGAAGCGCCTGTGTTTCCAGGTCTCCGAGGACCTCGCGACGCAATATTCGCGTCAAACCAAGGAACTCGCGCAAAACCTGGGCAAGCGCGGTTTCCGCTTCGCGCTCGAACATTTCGGCACGGGCAAGGAATCGGTCAAATTGCTCGGCGAAATCGACGTGCACTTCATCAAGATAGACGGCGCCTTGATGCAAGGCCTCTCGACGAGTCAGGTGCAGCAGCAACGCGTCAAGATCCTCGTGGATGCCGCCAAGCGCAAGCAGGTCGAGACCGTCGCGGAACGCGTCGAGGACGCCAACACGATGGCCGTGTTGTGGCAATTGGGCATCGAGTTCATCCAAGGCTATTTCGTCAACGCGCCCGAAGATGTGACCATCTCCGGCGAGCGCTAGCTCAAAGCGGCGAGACCTCGAGCCGGTCGACCTGTTTGTAGGCTCGCGAAAAGCGCTGCCGTCTCTGGCCCTTCTTGTCCTGAAACGCCTTGAGTTCGTCGTAGCGCAAGCGCATCGGCGCGCTGTTGCCGCTGAAAATGGTCAGCTGCTCGCCGGGCGCCACCACGGCCATCGCGACCAGGAACTCGTCGCGATCCGTCGATTTCCTGCCCGGGATGCCGAATAAATTTTGCCCCTTGCCCGCGCTCATCTCCTCGATTTGCGCGACCGGCAACGCGAGCGCCTCGCCGTCGTTGTTGACGAACACCGCCAGCGCTTCCTGGTCCGAAACCGGTTGGGCCGGCAAGACGAGCGCATTTTCCGGCACCCTCAAGACCGATTTGCCCTTTTTGTTGCGCGCATACAATTCGCCGAGCTTGACCTTGAATCCGTAGCCCGCGTCGCTCGCGAGCAGCCACGTATCAGCGGGCTCGCCGATCAACACCGCGGCGAACGTCGCGCCGTCGGGCGGATCGACCGTACCGGATAGAGGTTCGCCGTAGCCGCGCGCGGCCGGCAACTGATGCGCGTCCAGGCTGTACGCCCGCCCGGTGGAGTCGATGAACACGGCTTGCTGCAAATTGCGGCCCTTGGCGGCCGCCTGAAATTCATCTCCGCCCTTGTAGCTCAGCGCGCGGGCGTCGATGTCGTGTCCCTTGGCTGCACGCACCCAGCCGAGGCGCGACAGCACCACGGTCGTCGGTTCGCTGCTCAGCAGTTCGGTCTCGGCTATCGCTTGCGCGGCCTCGCGCTCGACGAGGCGCGTGCGCCGCGCATCCCCGTACTCATCGGCGTCGCTCAGCAGCTCCTCGCGGACCAGTTTCGTGAGCCGCGCCTTGCTCTTGAGCGTCTTGTCGATCTCGGCGCGTTCTTCGGCGAGTTCCTTCTGCTCGGCGCGGATCTTCATTTCCTCGAGCCGCGCGAGCCGCCGCAACTTGGTCTCGAGTATCTCCTCGGCTTGTATGTCGGACAACTTGAAGCGCCGCATCAGCACCGGCTTGGGCTCGTCCTCCGTTCTGACGATGCGGATGACTTCGTCGAGGTTCAGATAGGCGATCAAGGAGCCGTCGAGAATGTGCAGGCGCGCATCGACCTTCGCGAGCCGGTGCGCGAGACGGCGAGTCACCGTGGCTTTGCGATACTCCAGCCACTCGAGCAACATCTCCTTGAGGCCCATGACCCGCGGCCGGCCGTCCAAGGCGATGACGTTGAGGTTGACGCGATAGTTGCGCTCGAGGTCGGTCGTCGCGAACAAATGCGCCATCAGCGCGGGAATATCGACGCGGTTCGACTTCGGCACGATCACCAGGCGCGTCGGGTTCTCATGGTCGGATTCGTCGCGGAAATTTTCGACCATCGGCAACTTCTTCTGTTGCATCTGATGCGCGATCTGTTCCTGGATCTTGGAGCCTGAGACCTGAAACGGCAGCGCATCGATGATGATCTCGCCGTCCTCGATGTCATAGGTCGCGCGTGCTCGAAAACTGCCGGACCCGGTATCGTAAATCTGTACGAGTTCGGCGCGCGGCGAGACGATTTCGGCGCCGGTCGGCAAGTCCGGGCCCTTGACGTGATTCATGAGCTTGCGCGTCGTGAGGTCCGGGTCCTCGAGCAGCGCGACGCAGGCCGCGACGACCTCGCGCAGATTGTGCGGCGGAATGTCCGTCGCCATACCGACCGCGATGCCGGATCCACCGTTCAACAGCAGATTGGGCACACGCGCCGGCAGTATCGTCGGCTCCTCGAGCGAACCATCGAAATTCGGCGACCAGTCGGCGGTTCCTTCGCCGAGTTCCTGCAGCAGCAACGCCGCGTAGCGCGTCAACCGCGATTCCGTGTAGCGCATGGCGGCGAAGGACTTCGGATCGTCGGTCGACCCCCAATTGCCCTGTCCGTCCACGATCGGGTAGCGATACGCGAAGTCCTGGGCCATGTGAACCATGGCCTCATAGCACGCCGAATCTCCATGCGGATGAAACTTGCCGATGACGTCGCCCACCGTGCGCGCGGATTTCTTGTGCTTGGCGCCCGCCGCGAGGCCGAGTTCGCTCATCGCGTAGACGATGCGCCGCTGGACCGGCTTCAAACCGTCGCCGATGTGCGGCAGCGCGCGATCGAGGATCACGTACATCGAATAATCCAGGTATGCGCGCTCCGCGAATCTCTTGAGCGGCTCCCGTTCGATTCCCTCGAAGTTCAACTCTTGGTCCTTCATACGCGGGCCAGGTTGCCTTTGGTTTCGAGCCATTCACGCCGGTCGCCCGCGCGCTTCTTCGCGAGCAGCATGTCGAGCAGCTGATCCGGGCTGTCGTGCGCATCGATCGTCATTTGCACCAAGCGGCGGGTTTGAGGGGCCATCGTGGTTTCGCGTAGCTGCAGCGGGCTCATTTCACCAAGACCCTTGAATCGCGTCACGACGGGTTTTAACCTCGAGTTCTCCGCATTGATGCGCGCCAGGGTTTTCTCGCGCTCGGCCTCGTCGAGAGCGTAGTAGACCTGCTTGCCCGCATCGATGCGGAACAGCGGCGGCATGCAGACATAGATGTGTCCGGCGAGCACCAGCGGGCGGTAATGGCGCAGGAACAGCGCGCACAACAGCGTGGCGATGTGCTGACCGTCGCTGTCGGCATCGGCGAGTATGCAGACTTTGTGGTAGCGCAGGCCCGTGATGTCGGCGGATGCCGGCTCGACGCCGATCGCGACGCTGATGTCGTGCACCTCTTGGGACTGCAGGACATCGCGCGCGTCCGACTCCCAGGTGTTGAGGATCTTGCCGCGCAAGGGCATGATCGCCTGCGTGACGCGATCGCGAGCCTGTTTGGCCGAACCGCCGGCGGAATCGCCTTCGACCAGGAACAGCTCGCCGCGCGCGGGATCCTGCGAGACGCAATCGGCGAGCTTACCCGGCAACGCCGGCCCCGCTACGATGCGTTTGCGCGCGATTTTTTGGCTGTCTTTGAACCGCTGTTGCGCACTGGCGATCGCGAGTTGCGCGATTTGCTCGCCCTGATCGGGATGCTGATTGAGCCACAGCGCAAAGGCATCCTTGATGACGCCCTGGACGATGCCGGCCGATTCGCGCGAAGTGAGTTTCTCCTTCGTTTGGCCCGCGAATTGCGGCTCGCGCATCTTCATCGACATGACGAAGCTCACGCCGTCCCAGACGTCTTCCGGGGCGAGCTTGATGCCGCGCGGCACCAGATTGCGGAATTCACAGAATTCGCGGACCGCATCGCTCGCGCCGGCTCGCAATCCATTGACGTGCGTGCCGCCCTCGATCGTCGGAATCAGATTGACGTAGCTCTCGGTGACGACCTGTTTCGCGTCGAGAACCCAGGCGAGCGCCCAGTCGAGCGAACCGCCCTCGATATCGCGCTTACCGTAAAACGTCTCCGCGGGCAGCCATTTACCCGACCCAAGCTGCTCGGCTAGATATTCGTGCAGACCGCCGGTATAAAACCATTCGTCGGTTTCGCCGGTGATTTCGTTGACGAGCGAGACGCGCAGCTTCGGACACAAAACCGCCTTCGCGCGCAGTACCTGGCGCAGTTTCGGTGTCGCGAATTTCTCCGTGTCGAAATACTGCGGATCGGGCCAGAACCTCAAGGTCGTGCCGGTTCTCGACTTCGGCACCTCGCCGATCACCTGGAGCTTCGAGGCAAGTCGGCCGCCCTCGAAGCTCACGCGGTACTCCTTGCCACCGCGCCGCACACGGCATTCGAGCCGCTTCGACAAGGCATTGACGACCGATACGCCGACGCCGTGCAAGCCACCCGAATGCTGATAGGTCTTGTCGTTGAATTTCCCGCCCGCGTGCAGTCGCGTCAGGATGAGCTCGACACCGCTGATCTTCTCCTTCGGGTGGATGTCGACGGGCATCCCGCGCCCGTCGTCTTCGACCTCGAGGGAGCCGTCTTTATAAACCGTGACCCGGATGTTTTCACAGTGCCCGGCGAGCGCTTCATCGACGCTATTGTCGACCACCTCGTGCGCGAGATGATTCGGACGCGTCGTATCCGTGTACATGCCGGGGCGTCGACGCACCGGATCCAAGCCGCTCAATACCTCGATATCGGACGCCGTATAAGACGATGCCATCAATCACCTCTCGCGAAGGTCGCGGAGTCTACCACGCACGCGCCGCTCGAGGTGCCGGCTGGCAGCCGCCGCTCGATTGCGCTATGGTGCAAACGACAATGGGTATCGCCAACGCACAAAACATGACTCACGGCATTCCGCAACTGCCGCGCCCCTATGGCATCCGGGTGCGCTTGCGGCCCGGCGATCCGTTCGCGAAGTTGCTCGGCGCCGATTGGCAAAGGACCCATTGGTACTTCACCGCGATCGAGCGCGACCGCGCGCTCGCGGATATGTCGCGCAAGCATGAATACTCGCGCATCGGGGACCCGCCGGCGCTAGTTTTCGAGAAGGTGGAAAAGCTCGCCGAGAGCCGCGGCCTGTAGCCGTCACGCGCGCTCGGCCTGTAGCCATCGCACGCATGCGTCAAAAAGTGCGTCCGAGAAACAAGTAGTACGCGCTGTGGCCGAGTTCGTCATAACCCGTCCCGAGATACAGCGGGCCCAGCAAGGTATCCAAGCCTAAGAACACCGAGCCGTCCTTGCGCGCCGAGTTCCAGCCCAAGTCGCCGCGCCGTGAATACACGTTGCCCGCTTCGAACGACACCCCGATATACGTCGGAAAATCGAACAAGCCCTCGCCGCCGCGTCCGATCTTGCGAAAATAAACGGTGCGCACGATCGCATAATTGGGCCCCGTCAGGGACTGCGGCGCGAGTCCGGATAAGTTGAGGAAGCCGCCCAGAGAATAAAAATCCTGCAGTGCCGTCGGGGGAATCTTGCCGTCGAGGCGCGTACCGGCGGAGGTCCAGAGCAGCACGGTATTGCGCCCCGCGGAGCGCGCCATCAACCAGTCGGCCGTGACCCGATCCCAACTTACGTTTGAGCCCAAATTCACGCGATCCGCGTCCCACTGCAGCGAGAAGCTTTGGCCGTCGCGCGGAAATTTGATGCTATCGAGGCGGTCGTAGCTGAACTTGAAGAAGTATTCGCCGTCGTTGAATGCCGGCTCGACGAGATCCGGGTTGCCCAGACGCACGCTCGTCGCGCCGTTGATGCGGTGATACCCAGTGCGAAGTTCGCCCCAGTTGCCGAGTTCGCGGCCGAAATCGAGATCGGCTTCCGCTTCCCGCAAGCGGAAATCCGCAATCTGCACGTCGTTCTGGTAGACGGGCAGATCGCTGCTCTCGATGCGCGCGCTCGGCGCGACGAACCAATTGCGGTCGGCATTGAGCGGCTGATAAAACTCCGTGAAGAGCTTGGAGTCATCACCGATCTGCACGTCGGTGAGCCATTCGGCGTCCAGACTGTCGATTTCCGTCAATAGAAACCGCGCCGCGGCATTGTAGCGGCTATTGCCCTGGAAGTCGTCCTGCAAATTCAAGCCGAAGCGAACGTAATTCGGACCCCAGGATTTTCGGCGTGCGTGCACCTCGATCCCCGTTTGTGCGTTCTCGCCCTCGCCCTCGGTGACGACGCTGTAATCGATCGTCTCGAAGTCGCCGAGTCCATAGATTTCCGCGATGCGCGCATTCAGCTGATCCACGTCGAGAGGCTTTTGCAGCAAGGGCTGCATGGCCGCCAGGATCGTTTTCTCATAGGGTCTCGACAGATCGTCGACACGCACGAATCGCAATATCGGTGCACCCGATGCGCGAAGCTCGCGTGTGGCGAGGTATTGCTGATAAGTGTCTTCGTCGACGCTCAAGGAGGCGAGCTTGATCGCCTCGCCGAGCGCGGCTCTCTCGCCGAGTTCGATCGTCTTCGCGGCCGCGGCAAAATCGGTCGCCGACGTAAGCCCGAGTTCCGGCGCGATCAAGGTATCGCTGGGTCGCAGCGTCGCCTTCTGCCGATCGGCATCGCTGCGCACCAAGATCGCCAGCATTTGATTCGAGATCGACAGCGCGGTATTCAACTGTTGTCGCGGCTGCAGCGGGAAGGTCACGTCGACGACGATCAGCACATCCGCGTGCATCGCGCGCGCCACCTCCATCGGCAGATTCTCGGTCAAGCCGCCGTCGACCAAGAGCCGCCCCTGGTCCTCGACCGGCGCAAATAGACCGGGGGCCGACATGCTCGCGCGCATCGCGAGCGCGAGATCACCCTTGTCCATGACGACCGCCTGCCCCGTCTCCAAATCCGTCGCCACGGCCCGGAATGCCGTCGGCAGCTCATCGAAACTCGCCGTATCGCTGAAGGGCAGCGTCACCGAGCGCAGCATCTGCTGCAGCTTTTGGCCTTGAATCAAGCCCTGCGGCAGCAAAACCTGCCCGTGCTTGAGGCCGAACGGCAGGCGCACGAGAAAATTGAGATCGTCTTGCTTGCGCCGGAATGCCAGATCCCGACGCGCGGGCGCGTCCCGGAACGCTTCCTGCCAATCCACCGAACGCATGTTCGCCTCGATGCGATCCGCCGGCATGCCGCTCGCGTAGAGCCCTCCGACGACCGCTCCCATGCTCGTGCCGGCGATGCAATCGATCGGAATTTTCAGCTGTTCGAGGACTTTGAGGACGCCGATGTGGGCAAAGCCGCGCGCGCCGCCGCCGGACAGCACCAGGCAGATGCGTGGGCGCGTGCCGCCGGCCTCAGGCGTCGTGCCGGGGGGCGCTGCGCGACTCGCCGCGCAGCAGGCGAGCAAGCCGAACGCCAATCCCAGCCTTGAAAATAGCTTCCCCATCGTGGGGAGGCATTTTAGAGCACAACGTCGACGCTGTTGGCGGTAAACGTATTGGTGGTCCGATCGTAATATCCGTTCACCGCCAAATGCGTCATCGGCTGCGCCGTCGTGATCGCCGCGCTCAGCTTCGCCATGAAGGTCGCGAAGCTGTTGTATTCGACGATCGTGGTCAAGGCCGGCGTCGTGGAAGTCGCCGCGGTCGTCACCATGCTGAAGGCGAATAACGGTACACAGGGCTGCGGATTCGTCTTGCTCGTAGCGACGCAGTTCGGCACGGTGTTCGGCACGACCGTGACCGCGCTGCCAAGACTGCTCAGAGCAACGATTTCCGGCCCGATCTGAATGGCGGCGCTCGCCAGCGCAGTGCTGGTGCCGTCGATCGAAAACGAGGTGTCGCTCGAACTCGCGAACGGCGTCGTCGTGCCGGTGCCCGTCCACATGACCTGCAGACTCGCGGGCACGACGGCCTCTTGATTGACGCCGGATACGATTTGGTTCGGCGATGGCGCAAGCTTGAGATTGGGGAATGACAGGAAATCCGGCGGGGCCTTGCCGAAGCCGCTCGTGAACCCGTCGACCCAGAGCGAGGTGCCCGCCGCAGCGCCGGTCAGATTCACGGTGCCCGCGTTGCCGGTGTCGACGAGATAGGCGCTGGCCACGGGGGTCTCGGCCGCGCCGGTCCCGTCGCCCGCAAAGTCGAACAGGCTCACGGGCAGGTTATCGATCGTTTGCAGATTCAGCGTCAAACTGCCGGTCGTGGAACTTTGCAACTGGCCGAAGAGCGGCGTCGATTGCAGCCGCACCTGGCCGGCCGTCGACCCCGTCGTGGGGATGACCGTATTGATCGTGTAGATACCGGTCGAGGACACCTCGAACGTGCCGATCGCCGTGATGTGCTGGCCCACGGCGATCGAGTTGTAGTCGAGGTTGGGCAGGCCCGTCGTGCCCTCGGCGCTGACGATCGTTCCGGGGCCGATCAAGACTTGCGTCTGCGCGGTCGGGTTGGTGCTCGATGAGGGAATATATTCGAAATAGCCCTGCGGCAAACTGACCGTCGCGCCCGCCACCGTGGAGTTCGTCATCGTCAGGACGTTGCCGTTGCGTGCGATGACGTCGCCTTCGAGATTCTCGGTGTAATTGGTTTCGAGCGTGCCGCCGATGACCGAGTAGACGGGTGTGAATATGCCCGCGGTACCCGTGGGTTGCCCGGCGGCGTTCTTGGTGCTCGGGGTGACTTCGAAGGTCGTGTAGGATGCGGTCGAGGTGACGCCGGCGGACAGTTGCGATATCGCCGCAAGTGCAGATGCGCCGCCGGTGTAGATCGTGCCGTCGATGTCGAAAATGGTATTGGGGGTCGTAAACAGCGAAATCGAGCCAACATTGTTGACTTCATCGTAGAACGGACGCTCATAAATCGAATAGGTCCCCGTGGTCGAGTTCGAGTTGACGAGCGGCCCGCGGACCCGGATCAAGCGCGTGTCCGCGGGTGCGTTTGAGAGCCTGAAGAACGGAGCCGCGGTGACCGTCGCCGGACTCGTGCTGAGATCGACGATGTTCGATGCCGCCAGATCGAAATCGAGCGCCAGGCGCTCCGCGTTCGTCGTCGCATAGCTGTTCGTGATGACCAAGGGGTTGCTGGGATCGAACACCACGGTCACGGCGACCTGCGTCAACGCCGTATCGCCGGGGGGTATTTCGACGGTTGCGGGCGTAGGTATGCCATTGACGAGGATTGCGACGGCCGCGATCGAATAGTCGAGCGTGATCGTCGCCGAGACGTAGGTATCGGCCGGTATCGTCGCGTTACCCCACAGCTCGGCGATGTTGCTGAGTTTGACGAAATCGACGGGTTCGACCGTGGCCATCGCCGTGTATTCGTTGCCGACCGCGTCGGTCAGCACGATCGAGTCGAGATTCACGACATAGCTTGCGAACTGGACATTGTTGCCGTAAGTGCCGGTGCCGTTGGCCACGGTGGTCCAAGCGATCCCATAATTGCTTTCGTTGGAGTTGTTGTTGTGGCAGCCGGCAGCCAGGACCGCGCCGGCGCAAACGAGTGCGTAGGCGAATTGACGACCGAACTTGAACGATGACAGCAGCAATGGGTGCACGACGATTTCCAATTTGTAAGCGGCCACAAAGTGGTCCGGTTGAATGACGACAGGGCGGGTAGAATAATGACTTTCGAGACCTTGCGCGCAGCAAAGTTCCGCCGGAGGCTCATTTACCTCGCGATTCGGCCCTCGAGGCCCTCCGGGCCATGGGCACAGGCTTGCCGCGGGGTCGCGGGCCCGGGATTTGCTGCGTGATGCAATGGATGTTGCCGCCGCCCAATAATATCTCGCGGGTATCGACGCCCAAGACCTCGCGCGTCGGGAACAGCCGCCGCAGCGTGGCGCGCGCAGCCGAATCCCGGCGCTCGTCGTAGAGCGGCATCACGACATACTTGTTGGCGACATAGAAATTGATGTAGGAGGCGGGCAGCCGATCGCCGGCGCGACGCGCAATGCTGCCCGGCTGAATGTCGATGCCGCCGGCCTCTTCGGCCGTCATGGTCAGCGGCCCGGGCTGGTGAATCTTGTGTATCGTGAGTTCTCGACCCCTCGCGTCACGCGCGCTTCGCAGCCGGTGATACGCATCGCGCGAAATCTCGTATTGCGGATCGTCCCGATCTTCGGTCCAGGTCAGCACGACGACTCCCGGACTCGTAAAACACGCGATTTCGTCGACATGCCCATCGGTTTCATCGCGATACACGCCCTTTCCCAACCAAATGACCGTGCTCACCCCGAGATAGCGGCACAGCAGGAGCTCGATCTCGGAGCGCGTCAACTGCGGATTGCGATTCGGATTGAGCAGACACTCTTCGGTCGTCAAACACGTGCCTTGACCGTCGACGTGGATTGCGCCGCCCTCGAGCACGAACGGCGCAGGGTAGCGATCGACGCCTTCGATCTCGAGGATTTTCTGCGCGACCTCTTGGTCCCGATCCCACGGAAAGTACAACCCCCCATCCAAGCCTCCCCAGGCATTGAAAATCCAATCGACGCCGCGGCGGCGACCCTTGGCATCGACGAGCAGCGTCGGTCCGGTGTCGCGCACCCAGGCATCGTTGCTGGTGATTTCGACGACGCGCACCGCCGCCGGCAATCGCGCGCGCGCATTCTGGAATTGCCGCGACGACACGCCGACCGAGACCCGCTCACCGCCGGCAATCGCCGTAGCCACGGCGGTGAATGCGGCCTGGGCCGGCTTCGCGCCCCAGCGCCAATTATCCGGGCGCTCCGGCCAGAGCATCCAGCAACCGGCATGCCGCTCGAATTCCGCGGGCATCCAGAAGCCGTCTTTGGCTGGAGTCGATCTCAAGGTGCGCAATAGGGTCCTCCGAACCGTCATGCTAGCATTGGCGGCTAGTCAATAGGAGCGCTCACATGTCAGAGGTCAAGCCGGTGATCCTACAGCCGCCCGCCGAAGGCCGGAAAATCACGATAGCCAACGGCAAGTTGCAAGTGCCGGATCAGCCGATCGTGCCTTTCATCGAGGGCGACGGCACGGGGCCGGACATTTGGCGCGCGAGCGTACGGGTCTTCGACGCGGCCGTCGCGAAGGCCTACGGCGGGCAGGAGATCGATCATGAAAAGTTTGCCAAGGAGAAGCTTCATACAACAGGCCGCTGATCG
>CAVZFF010000005.1:0-842560 GCA_963774475.1 uncultured Gammaproteobacteria bacterium | reverse complement strand
GAAAGCGCGCTTCGAGGCCGGCGTCATCCAGTGCATCACGAATGATCGTGACTATGTCGCCTTGCCGGAACTGCGAAGCGGATAGGTTGACGGCAACCCGCAATGACGGCAGACCATCGAGTTGCCAGGCGCGCGCTTGCCGGCAGGCTTCACGCACGACCCAGGCGCCGAGCGGGCCAATCAACCCGCATTCTTCGGCAATGGGGATGAACGTAGCAGGCGGAATCGCTCCATGCACCGGGTGCGTCCAGCGCAACAAGGCCTCGGCGCCGTGCATGACGCCCGTCGCGGTGTTGATCTTGGGCTGGTAGTGGAGCTGAAACTGATTTTGTTCGAGTGCGATATGCATATCGCCTTCCAGCCTAACCTTCTCTTGGGTGGCCGCGTTCATACGGGGCATAAAGCATTGAAAATTGTTACGGCCTTGCTGCTTTGCGTAATACATTGCCGCATCCGCGTTGGCGAGCAGAGTTTCCATCGTCGCGGCATCGTGCGGATAAAACGCGATGCCGATGCTCGGGGCAGTGTGTATTTCGACGCCCGCGATGCGTGCCGGGGCTCTCATCACCTCGATGATCCGGCGCGCAACTGCTTGAACAGCTTCGCGTTCGGGGCCTTGCGTGATGATCAGCACGAATTCGTCTCCTCCCAGGCGGGCGACGGTATCGATCTCGCGCACAACGCTTTTGAGGCGCAGTGCGACCTCCCTCAGGAGTTCATCGCCGACTCGATGCCCAAAGGAATCGTTCACCACTTTGAAGCGGTCGAGATCCAACACAATGATGGCGAAGGTCTGGCCCTGACGGTCGGAAAGTGCGATGCACTGGCCGATGCGATCCTCCATTAAGACCCGGTTTGGAAGGCCGGTGAGGACATCATGCGTCGCCAAATGGCGCAATTGCTTGTTGGCGGTCTCGAGGCCCTGCGTGCGGGCGGTGACCACCTGCTCGAGAGTCTCGAGCTGGTTGCGCATGATGCGTTCGTTCTGCCACTTGCGAGTCAGAGCGTTTGCGCATTGCATGATCTCGATGGCCTCGAATGGCTTTTTTACCACCAACAGCTTGTCGGAGTTATTCAGGCGGGCCACGACGTCGGTCCAATTGTAGTCGGAATGAGCCGAACAAATGACGATTTGAATGTCCGGATCGATAGCCCACAGATGCTCGATCGTCTCCAGACCGTCCCAACCGGGTGGCATGCGCATGTCGACGAAGGCCATTGCGTAGGGCCTGCCCTCGTTCAATGCTTGCTGCACTCGCGCGAGTCCTTCCTGGCCCTGAAATGCGGAATCGAGCTCAAAGCCGAGATTCATGTTCGACGGCGAGTTCTCGCCAAGCAGCGCGAATTCAGCCGCCGCCAGGATGGTCGCGTCGTCGAGCCCGCCGCCGATGACTTTGCGAAAATCACCGTGGATATCCGGGTTGTCGTCGATGACGAGGATGCGTCGATTGGCCGGCGCTGTGTCTTTAGCCACAAATATTCTCCGAAAGCTTGAGCGGTAAATCGAGTGTGAACGTCGCTCCAGTCCCCAGGCCGGCACTTTCGACACGCAAAGCTCCTCCCAGATCCTTTGCCGCCAAGGCGCCGCTGTGCAATCCAAAGCCGTGACCGTTTTTCTTCGTGGTGAATCCGTGACTGAAAATTCGCGTCATATGTTCCGGCTGGATGCCGATCCCGTTGTCGGTGACGGCGATCCGTACACCGCCCGCGCGATTTGCAATGCATATCAGCACTTGCTTGTCGGTCCTTGCCGATGCTTCGCAGGCGTACTTCGCGTTGCGCAGGAGATTGATGAGAATCTGCAAGACCTTGTGTTTTTCGACGACGATGTCCGGCACATTCTCGAACTCGCACTTCAAACTCACCCCATGGCGGCTAAACGCGCCGGAATTCATCCGCAATGCGTCCTCAACAAGGCTGGCAACAGTGAGCCTTTCGGGAACGCCAACCAGCTTTGAGTAGCTCTGTTGCATCACCACGATATCCTTGATGTGATCGACGTTCTTGCGCAATGAGTCGAGTTCCTCGAGCGTGCCGCGCTGATCGAGCATTAGCTGTTCGGACAATTGATCGAGATACACAGGCAGGTGTTTGCCATGTTCGTCGGTCGAAATGAACGCTCCCAAATCGGCCGCGTGCTGTTGCAGCAGCCGCGCGACCTTACCGAGCCCAGCCGCCTTGGAATTGCGGATCTTATCCGACACCAAGGTCGCCGAAATATTCATGCTGTTCAATACATTCCCGATGTTGTGCAGCACATTGATCGCGACTTCCGCCATGCCAGCTTGCCTCGAAGAATCGCGTAATTGCTGCTGCAGATTGCGTTCGCGTTCGTCCGCCTCGACGCGTTCGGTGATATCGAGGTCGATACCGACCAAGCGTTGACTGGCGTCGATCGAATCCGTCGCCATCGCGGCCATGGAGGCGATGTGACACACCGAGCCATCCGGCCGCACGACGCGGTATTGAGAGCGCAACGGACTATGCTCGCGCATTGCGCTGGTGATTGCGGCTTGCGCCGACTGCCGATCATCGGGGTGGATCAACCCAAGCCACGATGCGATCGTCGGTCGAAATACCCCCGGCGATTGCGCATACAGCTCATGCATGCTGTCGCTCCACCATAAATCCGAACCATCGGCTTTGAGCTCGTAGACGCCGGCGCTCGCCGCGCGGGTCGCGACGCCAAATCGAACCGACAGAGTCTCGAGCTCGGCCTTGCGCTGCCGTTCCGCCGAAAAATCCGCCTCCATGTGTGTCTTTAGCCGTCGTCGCGTCGCTAATACGAACATTACCGTGAGTGCCGTGGTGATGATCAGCGCGCCGGCGACCGCGTATTTTTGGCGCGCACCGGAAGCGACAGCCTCTCTCACCGCTAACTCGTCCCGTCCCTGATATTCATCATCGATTGCTTTGGTGAGCACATCACCCTGAATGATGCGTTCACGCAGAGGCGTTAAGGTGTCGAGCGTTGCGCCTTTTGGGATGATGGATTCGAGGGCCCCCACCACGGTGGCGGCGTCGGCGACACTGGCCCTCCCGTCGATGATTGCAAGCCCGGCCAACTCCCCTGCGCTCGAATGCAGTGCCTCGACCGATCGTGTGCCCAAGGAACCCGTATCGACGACGTCCGCCGCGCCGTTCTGAAAGATCTTGTAGTACGCGCGAGCCTCCGCCGCCAATATTCTGAGCGGGCGAGATTGATCCAGACTGGTGGCTCGGCGCGCGTCGACAGCCATTTGCACGATCAACACCACGGCGATCGGCAGCGCAACAGCGAGGCACTGCAAGGCGATGAGTTTATCTGTGGTGCGTTTCATGATGTCACGAACTCTGTCTTTGAATCATTGCCTAGCTCACCGCCTCAACTATGTTAACCAGTCCTCCATTCGGAAAGGATTTCTGTCAGCTGGTGGTATAACAATGAGAGAGCGTCCATCAGGCCTGAGCGTCGCTCGTCACGACCTAGGTGATGGTTTGGAGTCGCCGGCGACTGCCGTCTGCACGCCCTCCGATGGAGTAAATTGAGGGCAACCGCAACCGCGTGAGTTCGAAAAAATAGTTTGAGGCGATCTGACGAGCCATTTGACCAATATCCCGCATTATCACTCATATAATCAATGACTTAGATCACACACTGGACATGCTGCCGCGGAAAAAGAGCGACCTGCTCATGGTATCGGCCATGCTGCTAAATTAATGAATGGAGGCAGAAAAAAAGGTGCTCACGGAGCCGTGCTCTTCCGATTGTATTTACGATTGATGTAATAGCCCGTCCTGGGCTGGCTACCTAACCCGCTGGCCGTTTTTCGAGAACCCGCGTCGACGAGTTGACGCGCACGCTTGGCGCTCGAGCTCGTTCTCCAACGCATCGGCGGGCGACGCGACTGATGCGGCTGCGCGTGCAATCGGGTAGGCTTTGACGATGGCCGCACCCTCCAAAGGATTAGGTCGCGGGCTGCAATCGCTGATGGGCGCGCAGCCCACGGTGAGCGCGAGTCGCGGCGGCGGCACGCTGCCGATTTCGCTGATGCAAGCGGGCGCATTTCAGCCGCGCCGCGCGGTCGACCAGCAGGCGCTCGAGGAGCTGGCGGCTTCCATCAAAGCCAACGGCGTCATTGAACCGATCGTGGTACGCGCGCTGCCGGCGGGGACCGTCGGTGTTGCGCGCTATGAAATTGTCGCGGGCGAACGGCGCTGGCGGGCCGCGAAGCTCGCGGGCCTTGCCGATATTCCGGTCATCGTTCGTGTGCTTTCGGACAAAGAGGCCGTCGCGATCGGGCTCATCGAGAACATTCAGCGCGAGGACTTAACCGCGGCGGAGGAGGCGAGGTCGCTCAAGCGCCTGATCGGCGAATTCTCATTGACGCACCAGGAGGTCGCGGAATCGATCGGGCGTTCGCGCGCGGCGGTGACGAATCTGATTCGCTTGCTCGACTTGCCGGAGCCCGTGCTGAAGCTCGTCGATTCGAAGCGAATCAGCATGGGCCATGCGCGTGCGCTATTGGGGCTCGGTGACGACGCGGCGCGCGAGCGACTCGCGCACATGATCGCCGATCGGGAGCTATCGGTGCGCGATACGGAGAAATTAGTCCAGAAGACCGCTCGCCCCGATCGCGAGACGGCTGCCGCGCCGGAGCTCACCGTGGTGACCCAGGTGCTGCGTACGCGTTCTGTTCTAGTGCAGCTGCACGAGCGAGCTTACGGGGCGGCTCGCATTGTCGTTGATGTCACGGATCCCAAGCTCAAGACCGCAATCCTCGAGGCCATCGAGGCGGCGCTGCCGAAGTAGCGCGTGGCCGTCGCTGGGGCTCACTCGTTGGCCATCCAACCGCGTCGATTCGTCAGAAGGGCTCCAAGCAAGACCGACAAGACCCTGCTCGTCGACATTCGCGTGACCGACATGAGGGCCGGCGATGCGGCCTGGTGGGACGCAAAGCTCGGGATTAAACACATACCGTTGCCGCGCGCCGATCGCTATTGGGTCTGGTCGGTGCTATTGCCGATGTGCCACTTGGTGCAACTCACCAAGCGACGTTATTGCCGAGCGCTGGTGATTTGGGCGCGCAACGATCAAGGGCGCTTCCTGAGAGTCGGCATGTCAATGCTCGTTGAGAGCTACCCGTATCTGGATGTCGCGCGAAACCTCGACGCGTATTTCGTATGGTTCATCAGTGCCGCGGATCCGGCGACGCTACGAGCAGATTTTGGCATGACGCATCCTCCGGCCTTGGCCCGCGTGCTATTGGATAACGCCGTTGTGTTGAGTCAAAACGCCGCCCTCGGGGGTCGGATCGGTCTGCATGCCGCCGTGGCAGGGGGCAAGACGCTATTGAACATCTACAACGGTTGCGGTCTAAGCCAATTGCCGGCGAGGGCGAGATTGCCGACCGGCGTTAGGCCCAAGAATGATGGTCGCTACTTTCTCGCCGATGACGCCCGAGCCGAGGCGATGGCAGCAATACTTGACCCAAGTCGTTAGAGAAGCGTCATGACTGAGGGTATAGTATTCATGCAACTGAAGAGTCCGGGTCTTGGTTACGGTGATTTATGAGTAAATTCATGAAGTTAGAAGCGAGCTCGCCCGCAACATTAGGGGCGGTCGTGGAGGCGGTTACTCGCTTGAGCACGTATAGCGAAGCGCAAATCCTGGAGCTCGTTTCGGCAGGCAAAATCAAGGACCTCTTTCCGTTTCGCCCGACTCGCCCCGATGAACTGCTGCCCGATACCGTCGACGAGGGCGATTTGGTCGAAGCCTCCGCAATGCCGCTGAGTCGAGAGCAGCGCGCGGCACTGATTCAATCCAGTCTGCCCGCCACCGCGACGGCACGTTCGGTCGCGACGGGCACTTCCCGCGTGCGCCGGTCAAGCAAAAAGACTACTTCGAAACGCTAGGGCACCGTTCCTTCGGGTGCAGCAGCAAGCTGATCCATTACTGCTTAAGACGACGCGCGGCACATGCGCGAGTTCTCGCAGACGCATCAAGAAGTGGCCCGATCGGTTGGTCAGGCGCAGCTCGTTGCACGACGTGGATTGTCAGCGCGGGAGACGGGGAATCTGGTGCGCGTGGAGCGGCAGCAGACCGAGAGCCCAGGATGTTTGCCCGCAGATTCGGCATTTGATGTCTCATCGCCGCGAACCGTCGTAGTTTTGCCGGTAAGCTTGCCGGCCAATGATGCGCGCATCCAATCTTTATGCCGGTTTCGGGTTGGTATCTTTGAGCGGCTGCCTGTGGTTTCTGGCCTGCACACCGTTCGACTTGTCCGCGTTGGCGTGGGTAGCCGCAGTCCCGATGCTCCACGCCGTGGATCGGGCGCCGACATTCCGACGGGCGCTCATGCTCGGCTGGTGGGCGGGCGTCGTCGAGACCGGCGGCGGATTTTATTGGCTGATCGACGTCATGCAACGCTTCGCCGACTTCCCTTGGATCGGGGCGGCGGGAGTATTCGTTCTGTTCTGCGCCGCGCGTGCGCTTATTTTCTTGCTCTTTACAGCCGTTGTGTGCGGCATCCGTCGACGGCGGCAGGTGCCGATGACGCTGCTCGCGCCGCTCGTCATGGCCGGGTGCGAACTCGTGATCCCGCAGTTGTTTCCGTGCGGCCAGTGGATTACTCAGGCCTGGCATCCGCTCGTGATCCAAATCAGCGAACTTACCGGCCCATTGGGCGTCACCGCGCTGCTGATGGTGGTCAATGGTGCGCTCTATGATGGCTGGCAGAGTCCGCGCACCGCACGCTATCCGCTGATTGCGGCAGCAGCGCTGCTTGCGGCAGCGTTCATTTTCGGCGCGGTACGCATGCGGCAGATCGACGAGCTCCTCGCGCATGCGCCGCAACTCAAGATCGGACTGGTCCAACCAAATTTTGCCTACAACAATGACGAGCAATTCTCGCCTCAGGAGGCGCGTCGACAGTTGGCGGCCCTGCAGGCCGAATCTCGCCGGCTGGAGCAAGCGGGGGCGGAGTTAGCTGTGTGGAGCGAGGGCAGTTATCCGGCGGCGCTGCCGAGAGACTTCAAAGCTGACTTCCCGCCGGACTCAGCGGCCATGATTCGCAGAGGCTTGAGCATACCGATCATCATCGGTGCGGACATGTACGACGCTGCGCGCAATGAGATATACAACTCCGCGATTCTGCTCGACCGCAGCGGCCGGGTCGCGGGGACCTACGACAAGGCGCGCCTCCTCGCGTTCGGCGAGTACATGCCTGGAGCCGACACCTTTCCCTGGTTGAAGAAAGTCATTCCCGCCGCCATCGGGCGATTCGCCGCGGGCAAGGGACCGGCCATCATGTCGCTGCAAGGACCCGAGGGCCAAGTCTGGCGACTCGGCCCGGTGATTTGTTACGAAGACATCCTGGGCGGTTATTTGCGCAGCGTCGGCAAATTGCACCCGAACCTGCTCGTCAATATGACGGTCGATTCGTGGTACGGCGCACGTACCGAACCGTGGGAACATCTCGCCTTAGCGGTGTTTGCGACCGTCGAGCTGCGCGTCGGCATGGTCCGTGCGGTGAATTCGGGCATCTCCGCACTCATCGATCCGAACGGCCGCCTTCTGCAAAAAACTTACGCGGACGATCCGTACCGCCAGCCCCGCGCGGCGGACGGTATCGTGGTCAGCGCGCCGCGCATGGCGGGGGAACCCACGGTGTATGTGAGGTACGGCGATTGGTTTGCGTACCTGTGTATTGCCGCCACCGCGCTGATTGGTGTCTTCGTTCTGCGCAGCGCGCATCCCGGCCAACTCGCTCGGGGCAATGGCGTCGCCACTCCGCACCGCTTATATTGACACGGGATGCCGACATCAGATCCACGTCAGGTTGGTGCGGGCAGCCAACTGGCGCACTCGACCAAGAATAGAAAGGAGTTCTGATATGAAACGGGCAGTGCTGTTATCCGGTTTGTTCGCCACCGCTCTGATTGAATTGGCCGCCGCCGACCAGCCGTCCGCGGCACCGTCAGCACTCCTCAACGAGGTGCGCGCCGCGTGCCAGGCAGATGCACAGAATCTGTGTGCCGGGGTACCCGAGGGTGGCGGCCGAATTCTCAATTGCTTGGCGCAGCACAAGGACGCAGTGTCCGATGCCTGCAAACAGGCGGTCATGAAGGCCAGACAGGCTCAGGGAGCGGGGCAGAGCCAGAGCCAAAGCGCGGGACCAAGTCAAGACCAGGGAGGGAGTCGCAGTCAGGGACAGTCCGCGCCGAGCGCTGCCGCGCAGCCGGCTTCGGACCACTACTTCCGTATGAAGCGAATGCAGATCGAAGACAAAGGCAACAAGGTGCCCGCGGCGGTGGACGTGATGATCCCAACCACGTGGCAGTTTCAGGGCGGCATCAGCGTGATGGGCGGAATGGGGGGTTGCTTCGCGGACTTGGAATCGGTCTCCATTCACGCGCAGAGCGCAGATGGCTCGATCGTGTTCGAAGGCATGCCCGACTTCACTTTCCAGTATGCCGACGACCCGAATACGGTACGCACGATGACCCAGGAAGGTCAGGCCTTTGCCAAAGGCAATATCAAGCCGTGTCCTGTGATGCCGCCCCAACGCGCCACGGATTTTCTTCAGAAGCAGATCATCCCGAAGTTTCATGCCGACAAACGCGTCGTCTCGGTAGAGACGTATCCCGAGTTCAACCAGCTACTGCGCCAGCGTCTGGGTTTGCCATTGAAGGACACCGGTAACCAGGGCCCGTTGCGTACCGATGCAGCGCGGGCCCGCCTCGAATACGATCACGACGGACACACCTTCGAGGAATGGATTACGGTCGCCGAATGGATGCGCCTCTACCCCGCCGGGCGCGGCAATGTTTACGACTGTCACGCCGTCATGCTGATGTCGTTCAGCGCACCCAAGGGCCAGCTCGATAGCAACGAAAAGCTATTCAAGCTCATGGCCTTCAACATCCGACATGAGCCCCAGTGGGATGCTCGTATCAATTCGATGGTCGCCCAGCTCTACCGGCAGCAGCAGATCGAGGAGGCAAAACGTTCGCAAATAATCGCGCAGTTTCAGCAGCATGTCGCCGACACCGTCAATGAGGTGACCGCCAATTCGATGCGCGGTGCGAATCAAGCGGCTTTCGGCGAGGATCAGATCGTTCGCGGCGTGCAGACATTTCGTAATCCGCAAACCGGCGATACGTTCGAGCTCAGCAATCTGCATGACAACGCCTGGTTGAATGGCAGCAACGAATACGTCATGAGCGACGATCCCAATTTCAACCCCAATGGGCAGTTGAATGGGAATTGGACCTCGCTGCAGCCGGTGCGGCCGCAGCCTTGAGTTTTGGGGATGGTGCCGCAAAGAGATTTTGAACCCCTGACCCACGCATTACGAGTGCGTTGGCCGCTTGCGCGAGCCATGGCAATCAATAGGTTGGATGCGCCAAGTGTTGTTTATGTGCGTGAAACGCGTTGAAAGACCGCTGATGCTGGTACAAAAGTGGCCACTCTGGCCATCGCGCAAAGTCGCCTGCACGACACGACATCCCTCACCTCAAGACTTGATGCAGGACTACGCCCGATAATCTCAGGGTGAGGCGGAAAGGCTCATAGCAACAGTCGCATGCCGCTGCTCGATTGATGGGCGTTAGAGAAATGGAACAGCGCCGCGAGGCGTTGCGCTTGCTCGAGCATCGACCTCAACGCACATGTTCGCGCGCCGATTGATTCCGGCGCCAAGCTGCCGGCGGCAAGCCATACGCGCGCCGAAATGCGCGACTGAAGGCCGTATCGGTTTGATATCCCACATCTTCCGCAATCCGCGCGAGAGGAGCGTTGCTCCGGCACAGCAGATTGGCGGCAAGCAGCATCCGCCACTGCGTCAGGTACTGCATCGGAGAACTGCCGACCAGGTGCTGGAAACGTTCTGCGAGCACCGACCTCGAAGTTCCGGCGTCTCGCGCTAACTCTTCCAACGTCCACGCATGAGCTGGACGCAAGTGCATCACGTTCAATGCTGGCCCAACAATTCGATCGCCGACGCCGGCGAGCCATCCAGTTCGACCCTCGCTTTGTTCGTTCATATAGAGGCGCAGCACCTCGATGAACAGCACCTCGGCCAGCTTGGCCAAGACGCCGGCACCACCGGGCCGAGGTGAGCGGGCTTCGGCCAGAGCGTAACGAACCGAGGCTTCGAGCCAGATGCCAGCGTTCGATCCACGCACATTGACCCGGAGCAGCGCGGGTAGCCCCGCCAGCAGCATCCCGGCCAGCCGTGCATCGCACGCCAAATAACCGCAGACGAGGCGCGTCGTCGCGCCACCACCGCCGTATACCAGCTGCCGCGGACGGCGCGCCAGCACCTGATCAAGGCGGGCACCGGTCGCAGGCGGCAGCCCTGGCTCAGAGGTCATTCGATGTGCATGCCCCTTAGGAAAGACGACGGCGTCGCCGGCAGTCAGACGTACCGGCGGTTCATTGCCAAGCTCGACATAGCAATCACCCTCCATAATCAGATGGAAGATCACTACTCGCTCGGCACCGGGCTCCAGCAGTGGCGCGGCCGTATCTGCACTAGGGGATTGGTAGCACCAGGGCGCCGTAAACCGAGCGTTGATGAAGATGGCGCCGACCAATCGTACGACCCGAAGGGTTTCAGACAGAGCATCCATCACGCAGCATCCACTTCGATTCGTAAGTCGACTGGCACGGCGTCACGCGCGGCCGCGGATACCGGGGAACAGCGATTACAATCTTCAACCAGTAGCCGTAGGCGTTCCGCAGAAACGCCAGCCGCAGAGATCCGGACCCGAAGCTGAATTTCGTTCGGTCCCGCACCCACCGGCGCGCCCGTGCTATCGGCCATACCAAACAAGCCGCGCAGGTCAGATCGGCTGGTTGCCAGCACCTCGAGCGCCGTTACTGCGATCCCCTCGGCTGCGGCGCCCATCGCGATGCGTGTCGCGAGGCAGGATGCGAGTCCCGCGCGGAACAGCCAACCCGGGGTGACCTCGTTGCCGCTGCCGCCGAGCTCGGTGGGCATATCGGTCGGCATCTGCGTGCCATTGGCATGGCACGCAACAACCCGCAGGCCGTTCTGCAAACGCGCAGTCGCTGGCGCGTCATCATGAATGCCGGTGGCGGGTCGGCGAGCCAAGACCGACTGCACACGCTGCACTGCTGCCGCAATGTCTTCTATCGTCATGGGTGCCCTTGTGCTGACCTTGACGCATCTAATTGTGGGTGGATCGGCGCGCATTTTCCAGTGGTTCGCAGCCTCGCCGCCGGGCAGTGGGACGGATGAGCAGCAATTCCGGACGCTCGGTCAACCACAGGACGCGCTTGCGGCCAAGCCTGGACGATCGGTCAAACACGGCCGACTTGCAGATAGGACGCAGCTCCACTGACGTGCCAGATTTCCGATCCATATTTCCTAGCTGTGGATGAAGCAAAGGGCAAAGAAATGATGGACGCAAGGCTTCAACGGCGGATTCAACGCTATGGATGGGATTTGGCGGCAGTTGATTACGAGTCACTGTGGCAGGTACGGCTGGCCGAAGCCCAATACGCGTTGTTGGCATTGGCGTCGCCTTCGGTGGGTGATCGAGTACTCGATATTGCATGTGGCACTGGACTCGTCACCTTTGAGGCGGCTCGGGCGGTAGGCCCGAGCGGGCAGGTGCTGGGCGTTGATCTATCCGAAAGGATGATCGATGCGGCCGAACGTCGAGCGAGGGAAAAGAAGTTATCGAACTGCAGCTTTTCGCGGATGGACGCAGAGATCTTGGCTTTGCCGGACTCCAGCTTCGACGTCGTGTTGTGCGCCCTCGGGCTCATGTATATGCCAGAACCAGAACAGGCACTGCGGGAGATGCACCGGGTGCTACGTGCAGGCGGTCGCGTATCTCTCGCAGTATGGGGTGAACGATCGAAATGCGGCTGGTCGGCGATCTTTCCGATCGTGGATGACGAGGTGGCCGGCGAAGTCTGCCCGCTATTTTTTCGTCTCGGCGAGCAAGACACTCTCGCGCGCCTTTGCGCCGACGCGAAGTTTGAAGTCGTCGGACACCGCCGCATCACAGCAACGCTAACCTTCGCCGATGCCAAACAAGCTTGCGACGCGGCGTTTGTCGGCGGTCCCGTCGCACTCGCGTGGTCGCGCTTCAATGATGAGGTCCGGGCCCGGGTTCGCGCCCGCTACCTGAACGCGATCGAGTCATGGCGGCATGGCCATGGTTACCGAATTCCAGTGGAATTTGTCGTTGCAGCTGCGGTCGCGCCGAGCCCGCGAGGCGCAGCGGATTAGGCGCCGACTACCAAGGGTCGGCAGTCATCATTTAATACACATCGAGGGGAATCATCATGGGAATCGTAGCGGCAGTGTACGGGCTATTTTGTTACGCCGTGTTCTTGGCGTCATTTCTCTATGCGATTGGATTCATCGGAGATCTCGTCGTACCAAAGACGATCGATTCGATTCCCAGCTCCAATATGCCTGAGGCGCTTGCCGTCAATCTCGTTCTGCTTGGTCTCTTCGCCGTGCAGCACAGCGTTATGGCCCGACAGGGCTTCAAGGCCGTCTGGACCCGAATTGTTCCGCGCGCGTTGGAACGGAGCACATACGTGCTGATCTCGAGCCTGTTGCTCGGCCTCATCTGCTGGAAATGGCAGGCTATTCCGACAGTCGTCTGGAACATCTCGTCGCCGGTATTCAAGACGCTCCTACTGGCGCTGTTCGCGTTAGGCTGGCTTATCCTGTTGCTCTCAACTTTCATGATCAATCATTTCGATTTGTTCGGGCTGCGACAGGTGTACCTGCGCCTGCGTGGGCTTGATTACACACCGCTGAGTTTCACCGAACGGGCGCTTTACAAGTTTGTGCGCCACCCTATCTATTTAGGCTTTGTAATCGCATTCTGGGCGACTCCGCACATGTCGGTCGGACACCTCATTTTCTCGATCGCTACCACGGGGTATATATTTATCGGAATTTTTCTCGAGGAACGCGACCTCATGAAATATCACGGAGTGGACTACGGGGCGTACCGCGCGCGGGTTCCAATGCTGTTGCCGACGGGCGCCAAGCGCGGGTGACCGGGGCTGTCTGACGGGTTTTGAGATAGCCACCGCTGTCGTAAGGCTGGTCAACCAAATGCGTAGGGGAACCGGACTACCGGTAGACGGCGCACCCCAAAGATATTGCTGGCATGTCGGACAGCAATCGTGGGCAGCCGTCGCACAGGGGGGGCACTCCGGAGGTTTCCGGATCAGCTAAGTTGATCTGCCGCGGAAGTGGGAAACGACATGAACGCGTTTTAGCGATCTGACAAAGCGGGCATCGCTTATGCCCGTTGTCATTTGAAAAAAATGGTGCCGCAAAGAGGATTCGAACCCCTGACCCACGCATTACGAACTGGCATCTCCATGACAATACTATCACATAATCCATTACTTACACTTTATTAGTTTCTGTTACTAATAAAGTTCTCTATCGATTTTCCGGCACCCTAGAAATAGACTTCCGGTTTCTCCATGATCGCACGCAAATTATTCATCCGCGCCAACAACATTACAAAGTAATCGTGCGCATTCTGAGCGACACCACGATATCTCAAGCTGGTGCCGCCAGTATCATGAAGAAAAATCGTTGACGCTTGCGGGGAATAAGCCACAAGAGTCTTGTGAGTGTCCCTAAGCCATTCCTCTACAGAGGTTTTCCATGCCGAGATTGCAAGATCATCTGTAGTCCCACTCGCGGGAACTGCATCTTGTATTTTCTGTCCTCGGTTCATCAAGGCAAGCAGCGATGCTAATCGGCGGCTCGTTCGTCGCCTATGAAAAGCGGGGATTACAACCTCATAAGCGATCAACAGCAATACTAATAATTCAACCAATAGCATGAGCCAGTCAAACGGTTTTACTCCGTCAAACATCTGGCTGAGCTTCATCCAAGCATCCTTCAAATTCGACTTCGGGTATTGAATCAATCAACGCTTGCAACTTTTCTATAAACTCATACGGTAGTATCACGCCGTCGTAGCCCGCCATAGACTTGAGCGTGCCAAGGATGTATTGCCGAACAATACTTTTGTCAGTATCACCCTCAATAGTCCATTCACCGATAGTGACCCGTTTCATATTATCGTTCTTGAGCCTGGTAGCCTTCTGACTGTATTTCCTAACTACGGCACGGTAACGCAATGAAGTTCTGGAAAATAGTTCGCTTGATAGGAGCCGTTGTCGCTGGTCTCTATGCGGTTTTATGGAAGTTTGCAGATACTAAACCAGATGAGGCGCAAACCAATCTCACAATATGGCGATCAATTGCTTTAGCGATCCTACCGGCGTGGCTGCGAACAAGGCTCGCGGCTGCAATAGTAGCCTTGCTAATTTGCGTTCCTCTCATCGCGTGGGGCATATGGAGTTGGCTTAAAAGATATCCACCATTTATATTGTGGCAACAGCAACGAGCATTCAAGAAAAGGACTCACTACCTGAGTGGCAGGGAAACCGGCTTACAGTTCGCAATCTACGCGATGAGCCAATGTAGTGCTTGGGCGCGATGGTATTCGGCACAACATTTAGCAACACAAAAGCAGCCCATAGATGGATATTCCTTAGTGTCAACAATCGCAAACACAATGGTTCTTACTGAATTGGTAGACGGCACGCTTACTGCGTTTGGTAGGTTGCCCGGGCAGTTTAAAGCATCACCCATTCCTCAACATTATTGGCACTATCGGTGCTTCAATGTTGAAAAGGATGACCGAGTTTTATGGAAAATCTCGTTGAGAGACCGTAACGAGATTTCCGAAGACCGGAAATCAAGTCTACCGGAATACGAAGACCTAATCGTAAATTCCCAAGAATTTGAAAATTTATTTCCTAAAAGCGATCCCGTCACCGAAGTAGCCACTCGTCGTTTCCTCAAGACAGCGAAAGCAATGGGCTTAGTGATTCCTGAAATCTTAAAGTAGCAAGTATTCAATTGTGCACAATCCATACAGCGTGCCAATTCATCACTTCATATTTTTCCGTTGTGGCACTCCGATACCCGCAAAGACACTTCTCCATGATTGATCGAGTCTCGGATCATCTTCAATCCATTGAGACACCAACATTGCTAAGAAAGGTATCCTCTCCACTAAGAACTTTTTAGTTCCGAGCGAGCCTTTTCGCCCGTCGTATTCAGCCAGTTTGAGTTGCATGTCCACTAACTCACCCAACACAACGCCCGAAATCGTGCCGTGAGGAATTCCAAACTGTTTCTTTAAAGTATCGCTCAAATAGTAGATGCCACTTGAACGAGGCGACATTAGGACGCCAGTAATCATGTTTCTCAAAAAAAACGCGACAACCAGCACACACACACCTATCCCAATTATCCATGCCATTTCCTTACCCCACTTACTACGACGGCTATAGCCACCTTTTTGCATTAACGGGCTATGCTGCTACTGATATGATCATCTGAGATTCGGTAGCCAACATGGACTTAGTCACTGTTGCAATCTTTATCGTGCTGACGCTCGCCGCAATTGGGGCATGGATCGTATTTGGCTTTATCCGATACCGAAGTTACTTCATGCGTGTGCGGTCTGCTCTGATAACTGTTGGGATGGATGATATATGGAAGGTGCCTACTGACCAATTAGCCGACATTGACGATGTGATACGGCGATGCTACTTCGCGAAGGAGCCGCTACCAGTTGCCGTGTCACGCACAATTGACTTGCTTACAAAGCGTTAGTTGATTTCTGTTTAGCACGAGCATACTTCCCTTTCAGTTCCGCAATTGCGCCGTTGACCTGCTCTTTTGGATGCGTGCCCGACTCAAGAATCGCGGTAAAAAGAGCAAGCCAAAACATTTCTGCCGTGCCGCTTGCAAGAATCGGATATTTGGATTCGTAGTATTGTTGAATTGGCGAAGCGAACGCATCAATCTTTTCCGACAATGGAACCTCTGCCTTGAAGTGAACTGCATTGTTGAACGCAATCCATCTAACTTTGAAGTCTTCGCACACGGCATCGCGCTGCTGTCTCAGGATTGCTGCAAAATCCTCTGATGACGGAGCAACTTTGCGCTTTTTGAACAGACTGAACATTTAAGTATCTCCCTGTCAAAAACATTAGTTAGTTGGTTTCTTGAAAAGTTTTTCAAGCGTATTCCCTGCTTCTTTTCCTTCCTGTGTTCGTCTTTTCCTCTCTGCTTCACCCGGATAACGGTCATATAGAACACTTGCAACTGCTGCACCGGCAAACATTCCATTGAATTGTTGGCGTCGCACAGTTATCCGACAACACATCGTCAACACACCCTTCCTTTCATTATTGGCGGTTAGCACTATTGCAAGGAAAAGTTTCCTGTAAGCCAATCTCTAACGCCAATTCTATCGGAAGGTCATCGTTGAAAATGGGTATAGGAGGATTCGCAATATCTTTGTCCAAAATATGTACCAGATTTTGAATGTTCAGCGAAAGGTTCTGTGGCACACAATAGATTTCCCGCTGAAGGTGTGTCGCCAAATAGGCATTTGCTGCTGCGTAGCCTGCCGCGATACCTTCAATGTAAATTTGGATCAAGACCCAACGCTCTCCACCGGCTTTCTTCGCTTCCTTGTAATCCCTGATGGTGTCTGTTGCCTGTGCTGTTGAAGCAAGGAAGACAAACCCCAACAAACACAGGTGCATTGATATTTTCATAATGATTCCCTCCCTGCGTTTTGATTGCATCGTCATTAGGTCGTTACGCCACCTTTCAAGCGAGCAGAATGAAGAAATCCTCCATTGTCGGTAAGGATATTCATAGTCACCCACAATGGTGAAGATGCAAATTAGTCGGTGTGAGCATAACAAATGACGTCGTCGCACCATCACATTCGTAACTCGTTGCCAACTGCCCAAAACTACCAGTTGCGTTCTTGCTCCATGGACGAGCCATAGAACCATACAGACCAGAGTTGATACTTGGCAGCAATGAAGACTCGTATTGTAATAGGAGGCGAGTTCTAACGAACGGATGATCCTCATCGAATGAATATAAAGGGAGTCTCGTTAGCGCCGTGATCGCCTCAGCCATTGGCTTGGACAACTCTGCCGACAGAGCATTTTCATCAACGGCGGATAGGTTGAGTATTAGACGCTTGATTGCAGCAGACACCGCAAGTACAAATACAACGATATCCCAGAGAAAACCTGTTATTGACATTAGTTGCTGCGAACCAGTGCTGAGTATTGTTTTTGGTCGCACAGCACCGGCGCTAAACTCTTCTGCAAATATCCCATGCAAACACATTGGCACCGAATCGTGAACGAACTCCACTGATAACAATCCAATGCGGGATTGGTGGTGCTTAATAAGATTTGCGAAAGCGGAAATCAGTTTACGGGCATTCTTTAGATCAGTCTTTAGTCGTTTAGTCACAGGCGATTTCGCAAAGGACATGGATTCCTTAAAAAAGCACTTCGCAATTGCTTCTGAGTCATCAACATGTTCGGCTGCGGAATATATGGAGAGTTCAAGATAGTCCAACACTTCGCGCCGAAGCGCCACGAACTTTGATTGTAAAATGGAGACATCTGTGGATGCGTTAAAATACTGCTCCAACTTCTCGCAGCACTTTGCAATTTTGTCGCAAACTCGCCCAATAGAAATGTTGTAGATTCCTAACGGGTGCCGCGAGTCAATTATCTCGTGATACAACACACCTTGTCGAAGATTGGAAAGTGCGGACAGCGCCTCCAGACAACTGGTTCCCTCAGCGTCAATATCAATCTTATATTCTGGTTTCTTCACAAACCAGCAACCTAATCCAATTCTTCAACTTGGAAAAGCATTATTGGGGTGCTTTTTCGCCCTTCAAAAGTTTTTCAAGCGTGTCGCCTGCTTCCTTTCCTTCTTGTGTTCGCCTTTTCTTTTCTGCTTCACACGGATAACGCTCATATAGAACACTTGCAACTGCCGCACCGGCTAACATTCCATTGTATTGTTCGCGTCGCGCATAGAATGCCGATAGGAACGCATCCTTCACTCCAGCAGCAGACATGGGCGGCAAGCACAGCGTATCGGCAAACGGAGAATGCATAGCCTTGAGAAAACCCAAACTTCCCAGCACCCCATGCATTACGCCGAAGCATAGTTGCTTTTGATCCCATGCGTGTGAAACACAGTCGTCAGCAAGATTCTCGGCAGCGTAGTAGGGAGATTTTTCCTCGCCTTTGGAACTGAACGACAGCATATTCAGGACAATGACGATACCCACATACGCCCGCTTCATAGTCTTCCCCAATGAAGATCACCTTATGCTCTCATGGCAATCCGTTACGCGATGATTGCCAATGGCGACCACCTTCGTTGCGCCTTCATATTGATCCACCGCAAACAATCATTCCAGTCGGGCTTGTTTTGTTGTTCCAAGGTATGTTTCAGACGACTGTGCTATTGCTATTGGGCATTGCATCATTCTGAATGCTGGCAAGTTTCTCGCAGAATGTGTGCAAATCTGTATCGACATCCAAATACATTTCTTTCAGATGCATCATCAAGTCTGGGTTTTCAAGGCATTCCATGGTGAAACTTGATTCCAGGAACTCTATTCTGCGCTTCATCAAGCACACCTCTTGGAATGCTTCTGGCGGCAGTATCGTCTTTTCAATATCCATAATTATTATCCTCCATCAATTCGGCAAGGTTCTTCGCCTCAATTTTCTTCTGTTTTCCAAGTAGATCAGCAATTGCCAATCGAATCAGCACAGACTGGGAGCAATTGAATGACTCAGATAACGTGCGGATTCTTCTAAACGCCTCTACATCTGTTCGACAGGTGAGAGTCTTTATTGCGGTAGGTTTTATTTCTATCAGCATTTCGTCAGACCTCAATTTTTCAATTCGAGAATGACCAAGGCAGACGAAGGTTTCTTTTTGATGTTTTCCTTAATCACCAACAATTCTGCATCGCTCAATGAATCACAGTCCCAAAGGCTCACAACTTGCTTTTCAATAAACTGCGAAAGCGTCTTGTTTTGATCTACATACTTGTTTTCATATTTCGCGAAATCCGCTCTTATTTCAGATTTGTTCACTGGTCTCGGTGTTTGGTAAATGGTCATTTTTCTCCCCTTTTTATTACTCAGTATGTTTCTCGCCGCCTAGCGGAAACGCGCTTTTTATCAATAATTGTTGATTGAGACTTAAATTACTGTATTTGAGATTCCTGGCATTCCGCATGTAAACAAACGAGCGGAAGCAGTCTCCCAATTTCCTATTTGCTTCAGAATATATTTAGGATGTGCATTACGACCTGTCATGCGTCCCGGTATTATCCTCAGAACTCCACGGTTATTAGATGGGTGTCGAATCGGGCAGACAAGGAGTGAAAACAATTCTCTGAATACGTTTGTCAGGCGAGATGCGCTGTCCTCTGGTGACTGGTTCGTTTTGGGAACTTCGATCAACACATGAAGATGATTGGTGGACTCACCTGAACATCGTTTGTTGGAACTCTCAAAGAACCCTAAGCACTTGAGGCTTTCTCCAAATCGCTTGAATCTGGAACCAAGCACCTTGCGGTTTAGTCGAATCATGAATTTGTGCAACAGGGTGTTGGCGGCGATATTGAAAGCCGTTCCAGATTGAAGGGACTCATAGAATTCTAGACCCAGTGGAATAAATCGTTTTGGAAGTTTTCCGCCTCGCTTGTTCTGCTCTGTTTCAGTTGCTTTTCGTAATTCGGCATTTGGCAGATTTATTGATACAAACATATATCGAGAGGAACCGAGAGCGTCCTTGATCATTGTCGAATAGGATTCTTTAACCAGAATGGCGGTTGGTGCTTTCTTGAGTTCTTGTTCGTAGGCTGACAGGAAGCGTTGTCTGTTCTGGATTCCGGTGATATCCAGATTGTTTTTCTCGGCAATACTTGTTGTTCTCATTCAATTCCCCATTCAGTCGGTTTCTTAATTTCAAATATTTCAAGCAGAAGAAGATTCCAGTCACCCATACGCAACTGACTTTGGAATCGTCTTGTTCTCGTGGGTCTTGCTGCCCATTACGACGCCAGAGCGACAATCCCACAGCCAGCAATGCTGTGGACGACATGGCACGAAGTGATGAGTTCACGAGAGTGATTCGACCGTGTATTCCAAGGCTATTGGATTACACAGGCGAATTCACAATTGTATTTAGTCGATCCCGGATTTCAGCCTGGAAATCGAGAACGCTAGGTTTTCCGTCAAACCTAGTGTTATTACTTAACTACTGGTTTTTCTTAGGGTTTTTATCCCTAGTATTTTAATCATACATATATTATACTATGATTTCTTTTAATAGTACAGTTTCATAGTGTTATTGAGGATCACTCATATGGTTACGCATAAGGATTCCAGTGGGCACGCGACAGACCTGACTCAGAAGGCTCTTGGTCTTGCGATTGCCCAACAGAGCGCTTCTCCGCGCAATCTAGCCATGGTTTTATGCAGTTGTGGTGCCGGTCTAAGAGCAAAAGAAATTGCTTCGCTGACCTGGAGCATGGTGTTGGCAGAAGACGGCAGTATTTCTAGTGCAATTAACCTTCCCAACCATGCTGCGAAGAAAGGCTCAGGTGGGGTCATTCCACTAGCGAAGAACGTTCGGATAGCCTTGCAAGATTTGAAGATTCATTCCGAAGCCAAGAAGCCGATATTGCCCGCCGATCATATATTCATCAGCCAGAAGACCCGTAAAGGAATTACGAATCAGGCTGTCATTGATATGTTTCGACGGATCTGGAGAAAAGCGGGCATAGACGCCTCTTCCCATAGTGGTCGCAGATATTTTGCGACTACGGCTGCACGCTCGGTTTCAAGTGTGGGCGGCAGCTTGCGCGACGTACAAATGCTAATGCGGCATTCATCCCTACAGACCACGCAGCTTTACATTTCTCCAAATACGAAAGCACAGGTCGATCTTGTAAATCTCGTAGGCAAATCCTTACGCGCAGCCTAGCTTTCTATTTCCGATTTCTTTTCTGAATCTCTTCAACAAAGGCTTCATTTGAAGTCTGGCTGAGGTAGTGCTTGTCCAACATTTCCAAACTACTGCGCATATTATCGGCAAGAACTTTCAAGTTGAGTTCCCTATTGCCGTGAACGGCAAACATGGCTGCTGTGTGTCGAAGGCTGGTCAGGGTTCGCTCCAAACCCATAGATGATATCTTGAGATTGGAGCGTTTCAGAACCTCATTGAACTGGCGTCTCACCTGTTGCAAGGCGTAATCACGATTTGGATATTGTGCGAACCATACAAAGCTATCAGGTTTATCAAATCCCTTGGCTTTGTTGATTTTGCGCATGTCGTTGTAGACACCAACTGCACTTGCCAAAGTTACTATGGGTTTTTCCTTCACTTTGCTTGTAGCGGTAATCAACAGGTATTTGTTCTTTCCTCTCTGCTTCACTTCAATTTGCTTGTTGGTCAGAATCTTCATATCCGCCGGTCGCAAAAACGAAGAGATCATAAAACTCACAAACATCCTGAGTTCTTCGGTAATAGGCAGACCACCACGAATTACCACGCCTTCGTCAATACAAACGTTGATTGCTTCCTTTAAAAGTTCGTATTCTGACTCACGGAAGTAGTCTCTTGGATTTGATTCTGCCGTTATAGTTGGAAATACAGGGAGAGATTGTAGAAGTTCCTGGTGAACAGCGTGTTTCAGCACCTTCGACAGCACCGTGAAGTGCCACTTGATGGTGTTAGAACTGACGTTGCGTTCATTGAGCCTATCAACATAGCCAGCGATGGCTTTGTAGTTGATATCCTTCAAAGCATATTTCGCAAAGAAAGGTATCAAGTCTTTTTGGCAGATCAGCCTGATATCTTTCGCCAACCGTTTTGAAACCTCGCCACGTTCTGACCGTTGTTCATCTTCGTTGATGAGACTCAGACAAGTGGCTTCAAATACTCGCGACGATTTCTCGGTCAGTGGTATCTGTTCAAACTCTCTGTTCTTGAGTTGTAGATACCAGCGTTTAGCGAAGGTGATTGCCTGTTGCTTATCCTCAGTGTCAGTGGATTTCTTATACATCCTGCCGCTGATGAACGCTCTACACCAGAAGTACGGGCTGGCGGGTATCTTGTAATACTTCAATGCCCGTGGAAAACCAGCAATCGTGGAGATTGTTTCCAGTATCGGATTAGCAGGGTGCTGCGCCATTTCCGAATGATATCAGGGAGCAGTAATCAATAATAAAGATGGTTACTTGATTACTATTAGAAAGCTCATCACTCTTAATAGGCTGTTTTATATAGGGAATTTGGTGCCGCAAAGAGGATTCGAACCCCTGACCCACGCATTACGAATGCGTTGCTCTACCAACTGAGCTATTGCGGCATTTGAGTTTCGAGCCGCGTATGTTAGCCGGATTGGGCGTGTAGGGAAAGAATTTTGGGCTGCGGCCCGGCGCGAGAGCCAAATTTGAGGATCCCGCCATGCCGGGCCGCAATTAATTCCCCTCCCAGGAATCGCCCCTCCCGGGAATCGGGCCACTGTCATCGACCAACGCAGCCTACAGCTACGGCAGGCACCCGGACCAAATCGATATGCGATTCGCGGACTGGGGATCCCAAAACCAGAAATTTCCTCCGGGAACACCACCCCTGGCGCTATCAGCAGCCTTCCAAGTATTGGCCGTCGTGTTGATGCGTCCGAGGTAAAATGACGTCCCTGAAAAACTGATTGAAGAATTTAGTTGCGAGCCCCCGCGATGATTTGGCGGCGCTGCGAAACCGTCGTGAGGCAATGGGCATTGCAAATGCTCCACCAACGGCATGCGCTCCGGCAAGCCGAGAGCGGCTCGCCGGTAGCCGATGTCGATCGGCAACTCGGGATCAGCGAGGTGAGATATTGCGTTTGGAAGAATTGAAGTGTGGAAACTGCGGCGCGATTAGTGTCTGAACGCATAGCGGTTCTTGTCGATCGACGATGCGAGCATCAAGTCTCAGCGTCCACCGGTGCGTGATTGGAGCTTCGCACTGCGGCGCCCTGCGATCATGCATCCAGCGCGTCTCGCGGTCCCGACCACGATTCCACATTGCGAACGCTTCTTTTGCCATAGTCTTGCGCTTCGGTCATAGTTGATTTCGATGGCTAAAACTTGAACCAACAATGCCGGGGCAACTCTTGCTGATCCCCGCGCCCAGAGGCTCCTCGATGATCGTCAATCGCACGTTGCCGGCTATTCTTCTCGTGATGACGCCGCTGATGGCCACGCGTGCTGCGTTGCCGCGCTTTCCACAGCCCTACGGCGACAGGATTGTGTTCGTCGCGGACGGCAATGTGTGGTCCGTACCGAAGAGCGGCGGCACGGCGGTACGGCTGACGAGCGCGCCGGGCCAGGACATGTTTCCGCGGGTCTCGCCGGACGGCAAGTGGATCGCGTATACCGAGGCCGGCAAGGCAGGCACGGATATTTGGGTGATTCCGGCCGTGGGCGGCGCCGCGCGGCGCCTGACATACGACCCGGCGACCGAGGCCGGCACCGGCGGCCGTCATGGGCCCGACAACATGGTGCTTACTTGGACACCGGATTCGCGGAGCGTCGTCTACTTATCCAAGCGCGATCAATGGAACGGCTGGATCCAAAATCTTTATGAAGTTCCCGTCGCGGGCGGACTGCCGACGCCCTTGCCGATCGATAGCGCGGTCGGCTTGGTGGCTTATGGGCCCGATGGGCATACCATCGCCTATAACCGTATCTTTCGAAACTTCCGAACCTGGAAGCGCTACAACGGCGGTATGGCGCAGCAGATCTTCACCTACGACTTCAATACGCGTGAGCTCAAGCAACTGACGAACTGGTCCGGCACCAATACGTCGCCGATGTGGTACGGCAATCGCATTTATTACCTCTCGGATCAGGACGAGCATCGCCGCGCCAACATTTGGGTCATCGACGCGGATACGAAACAGACGCGGCAAGTTACTCACTACACCGATTACGATATCGATTTTCCGGCGGTGGGCGGCGATGCCATTGCCTTCCAGCAGGGGGGCAAACTCTATCGACTGGATTTGCCCGGCGAGCGCATCGAGGAAGTTCCCCTGAGCATACCGGATGACGGTGCGCGCACTCGCTCCCGTGTGGCCGATGTCAAAAGCGAACTTCGCGCCACCGATCCGGCGGGGCAGGTGGATTACGCGCTGGCGCCGAACGGCAGGCGAACTCTGTTCTCGGCGCGTGGCGATATCTTCAGCGTACCGACTGAAAACGGTGCGACGCGCAATTTGACCAGCACGCAGGGCGCAGACGAGGACCATCCAGCGTGGTCGCCGGACGGCCGGACCATCGCCTACACCACCGATACCGGGGGCGCACAGCAAATCGCCATCCGTCCGGCGGAAGGGGGTCCGGAAAAAATCCTGACCTCTTTTGCGGAAGGCTATTTTTATGGTCCGATCTTCTCCCGGGATGGCAAGACGCTGGCATTTTCGGATGGCGCCCACAGGCTCTGGATCGTCGGCACCGGCGGCGGAACGCCGAAACAAGTCGCGCAGGACAAGCTCAACGAAATTCACGATCAGGCGTTTTCACCGGACGGGCGCTGGCTCGCGTTCAGCCTATCGGCGGTCGGCCGCAGGCGCGACCTCGCTCTGTACGAACTCGCGACGGGCAAATTGACGCGTCTCGGAGACGGCAGCGGCATCGATGCGAATCCCGCATGGTCGTCGGATGGAAAGTATCTGTATTTCACGTCGAGTCGCCACGAGAACCCTGTTGGATCGGACGTCGAGTTCGATTTCGCGATCGTGAAGTCGGCGGGAATCTACGCAATTCCGCTGGCGCGGGACACGGCCTCGCCGGTCGCACCGAAGTCCGACGAGGCGAGCGGCGCCTCCGACGAGGATCCGTCGGCGCCTGAGAATGACGCGAAGCAAACGCAAGCCGCGAAGAGCGTCAAAGACGATGGCGGCAAGAAGGCAGACGGGCAGTCGCCGCCCGAACCGGTCGGTCCGATCAAGCCGATCCGGATCGATCTCGACGGCCTGATGGCGCGCGCGGTCGCCCTACCGATCGATGCGGCGAATATCAACCAATTCGATGTGCGCCGAGATCGGATTTATTATCTGACACAGCCGCTGGCACTCATCGAGGGAACCCTCAACGGAGAGAAGACGGCGCTGCGCTTCTTCGATCTGAAGAGGCGCAAATCGTCGCTCGTGACCGAGGATGTCGACAGCTACTCCTTGTCGCTCGACGGGCAGCGCGTGCTGATCAAGCACGACAAAGACTTCACCGTGCTCGCAACCAAGGCGGATGCCGCCAAGGACGCCGAGACCACGAAGGCGCTGAATCTCGGTCACCTTCGTGAGGTCGTGGATCCGGCCCAGGAATGGGCGGAGATGTTCGAGAATGCCTGGCGGCTCGAGCGGGACCTGTTCTACTCGCCGCTCATGAACGGTGAGGACTGGAAGGGCGTGCACGAAAGCTATCGTAAGCTCCTGCCGCTCGCCGGCTCACGCGATGATCTCAATTACTTGATTGGTCAGATGCTCGGTGAAATCGGCAATTCGCATACCTATGTCGGCGGCGGCGACGACGGCGACACCATGCCGCCGGCGCACAGCGCTCTGCTCGGTGTGGATTGGGCGCTCGACGCCGCGTCAGCCCGCTACCGCTTCGCGACGATCTATCCGGGCGACAACACGCGCGACGATTATCGCAGCCCGCTGGCCCAGCCCGGTGTCAACGTGAAGGCCGGGGACTATTTGCTTGCGGTCAACGGTGTCGAGTTGCGGGCGCCGACCGATCCGGACAGTCTGCTCCAACTCGCCGATGCCGATACGACCGTGGATCTCACGATCGCCGACAATCCCGGCGGCGCGCGTCGTCATATCGTGGCAAGGCCCGTCGAAAAGGAACTCAGTCTGCGGGAGGCCGCTTGGATCGCGCACAATCGCGCCATGGTCGACAAGTTGTCCGGCGGCCGCGTCGGCTACGTTTACATGTCCAACATGGAACAACTGGGACTGCAGCAGTTCGTGCGTCAATTCTATGCCCAGCTCGATAAGCAGGCCTTGATCATGGACGACCGGTGGAACGGCGGCGGATTCATCGCACCCTACGCTCTCGAGCGCCTGCGGCGCATGCTCGTGATGCTCGCAACGAATCGCGAGTCCGCGATCGCTGCTGAGCCGCAGGAGGTGTTGAACGGCCCGAAGGTGGCGCTACTCAATCATTGGTCGGCTTCCGATGGCGATATTTTCCCTTATCTGTTCCGCCTCTACGGCCTCGGCAAGCTGGTCGGGACGCGCTCCTGGGGCGGCGTGCGCGGAATCCGCGGCAACTGGCAATTGATGGATGGCGGATACATCACGATCCCCGAGGACGCGCCCTACACGCTCGATGGTCAATGGGCCGTCGAGAACCATGGTGTCGAACCTGACGTCGAGATTGAAAACATGCCCGCGGATTTGCTCGCCGGTCACGATGCGCAGCTCGAGGCGGCAGTCGACCTCATGCTCAAGGCGATCGCCGGCAAACCGCCCGGCCTGCCGCCGCCGCCGCCGCTGCTTCCGCCCTACCCGCCGAGCGGGAACGTACAGCCGCAGCCCTAGAGAGACATTCCGAGTTGCAACAGGAACGTTGGGCAGCCAGTGCGTAAATCAGGCCCGGACTATCGCCGCGAGCTCTTTACGCTCGCTGTCGGTCAAGTCCCAGTGCCAATCATGACACTCGGCGTAGGCGCGAATCGGTTTGTTGGTGTCGAGTGCGTCCAGAAGTTCACGCTTAGTCCGTTGCGATGTCCATTCCTGCTTGCAGACCGGACAGCGCACTGGGAATCGGATGAATACCTCAGTCACAACACACTCCTCGAGGATTGCCGCGCTTCAGCATTTTCGGGGCAACGCTGGCCAAGGGTCAAGGCGAGATCGCCGCGCCTGAATGACGTTATCGGGGCCGAGTTTCGGCGTCAAAGCCGCCCATAAGAACGAATTCGCCTTAGGATGGCGGCCTGAGTGCCACTTTCTGTCAATTGCGGTGTTCTAGAGTAATAACGCCTTCTCAAGGAGTACTCGATGGCGCTTGCCGATGAACTTAACAAACTGGCGGAACTGCGCGCAAACGGTGGCTTGACGGAAGAGGAGTTCGCACGCGCGAAGGAACACCTTCTGAACACCGAGCAAACGCGCTCCAATGAGCCGCTCGCATCCGCAGTAAATACTTTCCGACGCAGCCGCACAGACCGGTGGCTCGGCGGCGTATGCGGCGGAATCGCGCGATCGACCGGAATGGAGGCGTGGGTATGGCGGCTGCTCTTTACCGCACTGTTCATCTGCGCGGGGGCAGGGCTACTGTTGTACGTACTGCTGTGGATTTTCGTGCCAAGCGAGTGATCGGACAGCGCGCGATGACCCCGTGGTTAATATGAGCGGTTGTCGCGAATCCTGGCTCGGCGCCGGCCGTGCGGCCATGGTTCAGAACCCCCCACTGCGCGGCTTCAGCGGCGACAACACATCTGAGAGTGGGTCCATGGGGAATCCTGGATCACCTATCGTGCTCACGTGTTTTTCTTACCGGTGGTACCGGCTTTGTCGGTTCTGCGATCGTTTAGGAGCTATAGAGCGCGGGCCATCGGGTGCTTCGAGGTGATCTCGAGGATTTGGATAGTTTTCGCGGTGGAGCGGCCGCTTCAGACGGCGTCATACACACCGGCTTCCAACTCCACCGCATTGCACGCGACCAAGGCGTCTCGGTGTATGTGGGCGACGGACTCAATCGCTGGACTGCTGTGCACCGACTCGATGCTGCTCGTCTTTCTAGGCTTGCGCTCGAGAAGGGCGCTGCGGGAACTAGGTTCCACGGGGTTGCCGAAGAGGGAATCGCGTTACGAGATATTGCTGGAGTCATCGGAAGACGCCTGCGCATTCCGGTTGTAGCCAAATCACCCAAGAACGCAGCTAGTCATATTGGCTGGTTTGCTGCCTTCGCCGGACTCGACTGCCCGGCCTCGAGCAAGCTAACTCGGGAACGTCTCGGTTGGCATCCCGTGCAGCCCTCCCTCCTCGCTGACCTCGAACGATGCAGCTATTTCAAAAAACTGAGCGGACGCCGTATCCGCGGCGCTTCGTGGCGCCTGCCGTGTGGCGGCATCTGGGGGAGCCTGGGGCATTGATGTGTCGATCGGTGTCGGGCCGTCTCGACTGGCGCAGCATCGCGATCTCGCCCATCATCGGACCAAGGTTCTGAAGTACTAGGGCAGGTTCTATCCATGGCAGCATTCTTATTGTCTTGGAACCCGGAAAAGTTTCATTGGGATTCGCTGCGCAGGGACATCGATCGTATTCGGCGTAAAGGTTCTCTCGCGGGCCGGTGGTCCTGCGGCAATCGTACGGACCTGCCGAAGGGGAGCGAATTCTTCCTTGTGCGACTGGGACCGGCGCTGAAAGGTCTCGTAGGTCGCGGAGTGACCGCATCGGAGCCCTACGAGGATAAACACTGGGACCGGGACAAGCGACGTAAAAAAATAAACGCGTTGTATGTGAAAGTGCGATTCACCGATTTGAGTGAAGCACCGGTCATTTCGTGGGAAGAGCTGCAGCAGCGTCCGCTGTCTCGCTTCAAATGGAGCAACTTCGCCTCCGGGATGGCGCTTCCGGAGGTGATCGTTGAGGAACTCGGCCGACGTTGGACGGCGTCGACGGAAAGCGCTGATTCATTGCGACGCAGCGATCGGAAACGAGATCGCGAGGGGCGAAACCGGGCGCGTGCGCCTGTTGTCTACAGCGATTTGACGTCAATGAGGAGCGATCCAGACGCTGCTCGCGCCGTTTTTGATCTCATCTTCGATGAAGTGACACCGGAATGCCGCAGGCGATGGGAATCCTTTCTTGCCGACTCGATTGAATATGCAGCCAACAAATACTCGGATCGATGGGTGGTGGCCTTGGAGCCTTCACATGTCCGAACAACTGTGGGCATGGTGAGATGTCTGCATGTTGCCAACGCAAAGGATGAGGTCATCCTCCTATCTCGGACTAATGCGCCTACGAGTGCCCGATGGAGCGGCGGCCAGTACGAGCACGCTCCAGGTTGTGAAGAAGCATTGGTCGCGAGGTCGGCAGGGCCAAGGTTGCTCGGTGAGTTACGCGAACCGCATTACTTGGCAATTGATGCTTGCGGGACAGCGCACGCCGGCAATCATCAGCGACGACAAGCGCATTCTCCGGGTGTGCTGCGTTATCTGGAGCAGGTACTGGGACGCAAGCTACCGAACCCGTCCTATGAGGGTAAGGAATCGAACGACGCGGCACGCGCGACGATGGATTGGGTGGATGGTGCGTCGTTCGAGTCGCATCCATACGCCAACGAATTAGCGGAGGAACTCTCGATCCTGCGCGACGCCGGATTGTCGCCCATCGAGAAGGAGGCGCTGATTGTTGCCCGTCGGGGGCAAGGGGTATTCAGGGAGAAGGTGCTGGCGGTGGAACCACGCTGCCGGGTGACCGGCGTGGATGATTCGCATTTTCTGATTGCCAGTCACATGAAGCCATGGAACGAGTCTTCAAACCTGGAGCGCCTCTCGGAGAACAACGGATTGATGTTGGCGCCGCATGTCGATTACTTGTTCGATAAGGGACTCATTAGTTTTACGGATATCGGGGATATCCTTGTGTCGCAGCACTGCGCGGCGGATGTGCTCGCGGCCTGGGGCATCTCTCGGACCATCAATGTGGGTCCATTCGAGAAAATGCAGCGGCCGTTTCTGGCGTATCACCGGGCGTATTGCTTCAAACCGTAAGCGCGTATTCAATTGCGATGGCGCGGAATAGTTCGGCTCTTCATGCCACTCTCCCTTCGCGATGCTCAGGGCCGCCCTGGAGGACGTTGTCTCGGCGCTGTGCGCCTCGGCTGATGGATATTCTCGAATTGGCCGGTCCTTTACTGGATCGGACGAATTAGATCGGGGCCGTCCGGCGAGGTGGAGTTGATCCGCGGACTGACTGTGTACGCTTGCATCGATTTCGGATTGTAGGCGTGCAGAGTCGCCTTCGCCTCAACGGGAGTTCCTCGCAGCCAGGTCTGGTAGTCTTTGCGCCTCAAGATTGCCGGCATCCGAGCGTTGCCGATGTCCATCACGAGCTTGTTCGCCGGCACGCGAACGACCGAGCAGCTCTCGATGACATCGTCATCTGCACCGACCGAGCGATCCCAGATCCCTGCAAGGCCAAACACGGATCGGTCGAGCAAGCGTACGAAATGTGGTTGCCGGTACTTCGCGTTAGTAAGCTCCCAGACATAGAAGCCGGCAATCGGCAGAATACAGCGTTGGCTGTTGAGCCAGGGACCCCGAAACATCGGTGAGTCGTAAATCTCATCGATTTCGACGCACGCAGGCGGAACATCGATCCACTTGCCGTCCGCCCACGACGGAATCAGTCCCCAGCGCATCATCATCGCTTCGGACTGGCCGGCGTGCCACCGAATGGCCGGCACATACTGCTGCGCCGCGACATTGAATCTCGCTGTGAAGCTCCACCAAGATCGCGCCGGCAAGAATTCCCGTTCCGCGGTGGCTTGGTTCGGCAGCACGTAACGCTCGCACATGAACCGAGAGATTACGGACGAAAGGCGAGAAAAAATGTGATGCGCAAGACGTTATCTTGATGCAGACGGCAAGTGAGAGGCCTGCAGCGAGAGGACATTTCGCGGGCGGCCGTGCGGAAGCGGTGCTGCCGATCGCCCGAGACGACCCCTAATTCTCACGCCCCGGTGAATATTCTCCCGTTTCGGGCCGCCGGCACAGCGATACCGACTTTCGCGAGGCACGTTCGATGGTGCATCGCTGAGCCTCAGCGCGAGTAGGGGAATCAGCGGGCACTTCGCAGCGGCGTGGATCGCCACAGCGTCAACGCTTGAACGATTCCATTAAAAGAAACGCGGCTGCACCTCCGGCAAAGAATCCCACGGATCTTACGACGGTAAGATATTGCTCGGACGCAACGAAGGCGACCAGAGATCCATTCTGCGAAGTGGCCCCCATCTGCACTGCTCTCAAGGAAAGCGATTGGATTACTTTCGGAAAAAACAGGTAACCAAAAGCCAACGTAAACAACAATAACAAGGATGAAGACCCGGGTGCCGTCTCGGCTATGGTGAAGCTGGATATGAACGCCAATGCTAACATGACTAGCCCAAGCTGCATTGAACGTTTCATTGAGATGACCACTCCTTCTTAGATGCGACTATGAGCACCCCGACGCGGGCTCGACACCTATTGCACTGCGCGCTTGGCGGGATGGTCGAGATTCGGGACTCAACACTTCTCGTTCATGGGTAGACTAATGGCATCGCCGGTGTCGCAATAGCGTGGAAACTACGTATCCGCACCGAGGTCGACGATCGCCCAGCGATGCTCGAGTTTGCATTGCGACATCGATCGGCATACAGACATGCACCGCGCCAGGATAGTGATTTACGCGCATGCCCATGCAGTCCAGTAGATGCCACCCGCTTTACACGGTCGGTAACTGCTGCAAACAGCGACTCTATGTGCGCGCTCTCATCCCCGCTTGGGGTGACATTCCAGGGTGCCTTGTGTGCGGTTGCGTACAGACCGCGCACATTGAGGCCAATGATACTTTTGCGCGAGTTGCAGGCTCTAAATAAACGAAGGAATACTCATGAAAGTCCTAATACTTGCCGCGATACTTGCCGGAACCGGAGCGCTTGCGTCGATCGCTATCGCAGATCCGCCGGCCGGCCCCGATACTTCTCACCCGGGCAATTTTGTGAAAGATTCGGTCATCACCACAAAGGTCAAAGCGAAGCTGGCCGAAAAACACATGTCGACCCTGACCAACATCCAGGTTGACACCGACAATAATGGTATCGTGTGGCTGAGTGGGAAGGCACCGACCAAGGATGCCAGCGATCTTGCGGAAATGATTGCGAAGGATACCGACGGCGTTAGAGGCGTCCATAACAGCATCGTTGTGCGGCAATAGGCGAGTAGAGCGAGAGGTTCGCACTCTCGCACCCTGCTAGAACCGGACGTGAACGTCGCCTTACGCCATCGCTCGACAGGCGCACGAGGGGAGAGAGCGGGGGGACAATACAATGGCACGCGCGCCCATGAAACTGGATCTGAAGAAGAATCAAATGCACAAGGATGTCGGAAAGGCACCTGGCGCCAAGGTCACCGAAGCTGACATCGCGAAGGAGAAATCGAAGGGCGGCGTCTTCGCCAAGCGCGCACAGTTTGCCGAGAATGCCAAGAAGTGGAATCATCCGGCAAAAGGGAGACGGTAGCGAAAGGCTTGCAACGATTTGGGATTGCCGCCTCCGTCGTCGTCATCGACAGTGCCGGTTGTCGATGGCGGAAAGGGAAAATCCGAGGGCAACGTCTCCGAGACTTCCGGGGCGCCGAGATCCGCTCCTTGTTTGTAAAGTTTACTCATGTCTCAGCCTAACGGTGCATGCGAGGGTCAGTCCGTACCGGAAAGCACATGGGAGCGGCGAATTTCGGCGTGGGCACAGTATCCGAAGTACCGACAAAGGATCAGCTCTTGGTCTGCCGGGTATTGCTCCAGATCACTTGGGCGATGCCGACCAAAGCGAGGATGGCGCCGTAAATGGTCCAATGAATGTCGCCGACCATAAAGCCGACCCGAAACGCGAGGTTGAGGCCTTGAAGCATCCAGACGATCCCCAATAAGATCATCGCAATTCCGATCAGGCTGCTGACTATTCGCATAACGATATTGAATATGGGCCACATCGGGAGGCTCCGTTTGATGTTATCGCGACTATGAAGCATACCGCCACTGACGGTACGAGGGGCGGTCGTTCGATGCAGCCGCGCTCGCGGGCTTCCGCGGCGTATGCGCAAAGGGGTTTGTCAGCTAGGATGCTTGGAGCGTCACCGGGAAAATATGACCGTCAGCTATCAAACCATGCTCGACATCGCCATCCATGAAGCCCGGTTGGGGCTGACCGAAGGAGGAATACCGATTGGTGCCGCGCTGTTTCATCGAGACGGCACGCTACTTGGACAAGGGCGCAATCGGCGAATCCAGGACAACGACCCGTCGGTTCACGGCGAGACCGATGCGTTTCGTAAAGCGGGTCGCCAGCGCCGCTATCAAGACACGATTATGGTCACGACGCTCGCGCCATGCTGGTATTGCAGCGGACTCATCCGGCAGTTCCGCATCATGAAAGTGGTGGTCGGAGAATCGCGTACGTTTCGCGGGGGAGTCGATTGGTTGCGTGAGATTGGCGTCGAGGTCATCGATATGGACTCGGCCGAGTGTCAGCGACTGCTGGCATCATTCATCGAGCGACATCCGGACGTTTGGAATGAGGACATCGGCGAGTGCGAGTGAGGCGGGTAGCCGGAGGCGGATCCCAAATCCCGCAAATCCCTGTTCATTATGTGCGGACATTGGACGAGCGGCAGGCGACGATGCCGTGTTGGCAACAAATGGATCGCAAGAGCGACACTTATTGATCATGAGCCGAGCAACCCGATATTCTCGTCAGCGCGGCGGCGTACGCGGCGCGCCGTGAAAGAGCCCGCCGAGGCTGCACACCGTGACGTATTACGCCTCATGCAAGCGGGCGATTGGCGTGCTGCGGATGCCGCGTGTCGACGCATCACCGAACGATACCCGAGTTTTGCGGCCGGTTGGTATTCAGCTAGCCGGATCGGGACAGCGCTTGGGTCGCCCGCCACGGCGCTCGAGGCCATTGATCGAGCGCTCAGCGTGGAACCGGCCAACGCCAGCTACTTGGTGCTGCGTGCGCGATGTCAGTTGGCGCTCAATCATCGGCGCGCTGCGTTGGATACGGCGGATGCGGCCGCACGCTGCGACTCCAACGATCCTGCCGTGTGGGATGCCATCGGCACACTGCGCAGCTATGCAAATGATCAGCAGCGCGCGCTTCTAGCGTACGATCGCGCCGTAACGCTGGCCCCGCAAGCCTCCCACTTCATCTACAACCGTGCAGCCGTGCGGCGATTTTTAGGGGATCTCGACGCCGCGGAAGCCGATTATGACCGCGTCATCGCCCTTAGACCCCTGGACTACGAGGCCTATTGGAATCGCTCGGAGCTACGAGTGCAGACGGCGTCGCGCAATCACGTCCGAGAGCTGCAAGCCTTGGCAGCAGGGGACATCGCCAATTGGCTCGGAGAGGTTCAGATCAGATTCGCGCTCGCCAAAGAGTACGAGGATCTCGGCGAGTACGCACAATCCTTCGAGCAGCTGCGAATCGGCTGCAAAATGCGGCGCGATCACATGAAATACGACGTCGGTACCGATGTGGCAACCGTCGATTGGATCATGAGCGCCTTTCCAACCGGTCCCACGGATTCTGCGCCGAACGCTGCTGCAGAGGCTCCGATATTCATCCTCGGCCTGCCGCGCAGCGGCACGACCTTGGTCGAGCGCATCTTGAGCAGCCATTCATTGGTCTCATCGGCGGGAGAGCTGGATTGCTTTGCGTCCGCGATCGTCGATGCGGTCCGTGAGCGCAGCGGACAAGCGCAACTGCCTCGGCAGAAGCTCGTGGCGTTGTCGGCAGGGATCGATTTCTCGGCGCTCGGCGTGGATTATATGCAAAGAGCTCGCGGCACCTTCGATGGCGACCGTCGGTTCATCGATAAAATGCCTTTGAACTATCTTTATTGCGGTTTGATTCGCCGCGCATTACCCAATGCGAAAATCATACACGTGACCCGACACCCCATGGCCGCCTGCTACGCGATGTACAAGACCTTGTTCAAGCGAGGATATCCGTTCTCATATGATCTTGGCGAAATCGCACAGTACTACGTTGCCTACCGTCGGTTGATGCAACACTGGCATGCCACGATGCCGGGGACGATCCACGATATCCGCTATGAGCATCTCGTCGCGGATCAGCGCGATGCCACGCGCGAACTCCTGATGTTTTGCGGTCTCGACTGGGAGGAGGCATGCACGGCGTTTCACGAGAATCCGGCGGCGGCCACGACGGCCAGTGCCTCGCAAGTACGCCGGCCTTTATACGAGTCGTCCGTATCGCAATGGCGCCATTACGAGGCGCAACTCGCAGATCTAAGCAGTCAGCTGCGCGCGGCGGGAATCAGCGTGGCAACCTAGTCACTGCCGATCGGTTAACCGGCTTTGCGCTATTTGACCGTATAGCCGATCGTGAAGCCGATCGTACGAGGTCTTGATACCAGCGCTTGATAGTACTTGCCCCACTGTATCGGATCCGTGTAGGAATTGACCCCGATTTGGTTGGTCAGATTGTCGACATAAAGCGTCGATAGCCAGTGCGATCGCGTGTAGCTCACGCGCGCACCGACCATCGTGTAGCCGGCCACCGTCGGTATCGTTGCCGACAGAGCCGGTATTTGGGCGCTCTGATAGTGGGCATTCACGGCGAAGCGCAAGTCTCCATCGCCTACCGGCACATGCCCATATTCGAGAGCGGCGGCTGCCGTATTCTTCGGCGTGCCCGGCAGTGGAGAGCCCACTGCGGGAGGCGGAACCGACAAGCCGCTGAGCGCGACCGGGTCGAGCGAAGTCAATTTCGTCTGATCGTAGGTGTAGTCCAGCTGTGCAGCCCAGTGTTCGGTAAAGACGCCGTACCATTCCGTCTCGAAGCCGCGACTGTAGGCGTCGCCGATATTGACCGCGCCCGGCAGAGCCAAAAGTGTCAAGAATGCGCTTTGTTGCACGTTATGCCATTCGATGTCGTAAATGGCCGCCGAATACCGAAAGCGGTTTTGCAGAGTTCCTTTGACTCCAATTTCGTAATTATCGGCGGTGTCCGGCGCGACCTTGAATAGACCGGGATTTGTCACGTAGCCGACGGCCGCCTCATTCGGCGGAAGCGCGTTTACGGCGCCGCGACGGAATCCTTGCGACCACGTTGCGTAGGCGAGGTTGGTCGCATCGAGTTGGTAGGCGACGTTCACTTTCCAGAGTGCCTTGCGCCACGTATCGCTCAGCGTCTCGTTGGCGACGAAGCCCGGTCCGTCGAACAGCAGCCCGGTCTGCTGAGACTGGGATACCGTCTGTTTGAACAGGCGCGTGCCGCCGGTCAGGCTCCAGTCAGGAGCGAAATGCCAAGTGAACTCGCCGAAGGCGGCCAGATCCGTATAGGTGGTTTCAAAATCGCCGATGTACGCTTGATCCTTGATGATCGGTATGCCATCGATGTAACTGGGCGGAGACCCTGGAGTGTAGACGGTCTCACCGATCCCGCACTGCGACGGCGTCGACCCGCTGCCGGCCCCATACATCGGTACACAGGCATTGAAATAGTCGAGATACCCCGGGTAAAAGTCGTGTTCTTGAATCGTCGTTTGCTCATGTTTGCAAACACGCCGGCCACCCAGTCATAAGGTCCTCCCGTTTTAGACGCGAGCCGGATTTCCTGTGCCCAGGGCTGGTCGTCGTATTCCTGATGACCGACGACCAATACGCGCGGATTCGCGCCGTAGAGTGATGTATAGAACGAGAAATTGTCATACAGCGACGACACGTCACCCACGGCCGTGTTTTTGTGCTCCGCCCATGATGTGTTCGACGTCAACGTGGTGAAGCCGAGATCGCCCTCCATCGTCAGCGCAACTAGGTCGATATGATCATCGCTGGTTGCCGGGATGTAGTCCGTCGATGACAGGGAATTGACTCCATAAAAGGGCGCGGAGTAGGGATAGCCGTCCGCCCCCGACGATTGATGGTAGTACGATAATTGCGCGTGGAAATCATCGTTGGGCTTCCACAGCGCGGCCGCGCGTACCGAATTATAAGTGTAGGAATTGACTCCATTCTGCGAATAAGTCTCCGGCGGGCTGAGCAGATTGCCGGGCTGCGCCGCGATCGGCTCGCCAGCAGAGTTCAATACGTACAGATTCGGTTGGTTGATGAAGCCAGCCTCCTGCGTATAGCCGGCATTCAACCGAAATGCAAACGTCTCGGACAGCGGCAGATTAAGCATGCCGTTCACGTCGTAGTTGAGCGCGTGCGTGTGCGCCGTATCGCTCAATCCGGCCTCGACCTTTGCATCGAATGCCTGAGGATCCGGGGCGTTTTGCACGAATCGAATCGTACCGCCGAGTGAACCGGATCCATATGGCGTCCCCTGCGGGCCCCGCAGGATTTCGACGCGGTCAATATCCTGCAGCCGCAGATTGAAAAACAGCGGTGTGTCGTCAACGTAGGTCGCAACCGGCTGCACGATGGGCGAGGACTGTATGAATTCGCCGGACGTCGAGTCGCTGTTCAAGCCGCGAATGATTAACGTCGAGCCGTTGACGCCGCCGAACGGACCCTTGTCGGTCACATTGATGCCCGCCAGCGATCGCGCCAAATCGACCGTGTCGGCAATACCGGCTTGTTCGAGCGTCTTGCCGGTGATCGCGGTGATGCTCGCGGGTATATCCTGCGCGGATACCGAGCGGCGGGTCGCAGTGACGATGATCTCCTGAAGAGAGTTGTCGTCCGCAACTGACAGCGTGCCGTACAAGGCTGCGAGAACGCCCACGGTTACGGGAGTCATTCTACGGAGCGGCCGCAGCGCCCGCTGCGCATGCATCGCGGCGCACCGTGTCGCCCGAGGTGTGCAAACCATTACGTCTTGCTCCCTATGCAGTGGTCCCCCGCCCGCGAGGTTAATCAGATTAACCTAAACACGAATGTAACAATGGCCTCGCAGCGATGTCAATCGGCTGCGGGCTCTTCGTGGTCAACACTTTTGAAGCCCGGGGCGCGGCCGTCGGGCCGCTGGACGCGCGAGGCGCCGCGATTGCATATGGCCGCTTCCCCGTGGTGCAAGATGCCGAGTGGCGATGTCCCAAAGCCAGCGTTTTGCGGCCCGCAATTCGGCGGAACTCGGTCGCCGAATCAGCATCGCGTCGTCCGGAAAGACGAGCCGGATGAGAATTGATGCCTTTACCAGGCGGTAGAAGTCCGACGCCCTGACGGGGCGAAACTCTCCCGCTTGGGTACCGGCCTTCAGGATCTTGCGGAGCCTAGCGTGCATTGCCGCAAGCGGGCCGCCGACGAAATTCTCCTTGAACGAACCACCCGCCGCAAGATTGACGTACTCCATCCCGCCGCCCGGCGTCGCAAAGTCGATGAGGGCCAAGCGCACATAGGCCGGGTGTCCCATCATTAGCTCGACGAATCCGGCCAGCGCCGCACGGAGTTCCGCGCCGGGGCTCGACCGTGGCCGAAGCTCGAATTGCGTAGATAGCAGCGCGATAAACCGCCGCGAAACCTCGATCAGAACATCGTCTCTACTCTTATAGTGTTTGTAGATCGCCGGAACTTGCACTCCGAGCGGGGCGGCAATGTCGCGAAGCGTGAAGCCGTAGATGCCCTTAACGGCGATCAAGCGCTCGGCCTGGTCGAGAATTCTCTCACGCGTGGTCGCACGCACGTTTCTGGCGGTCATGTCCCTCGGCATCGATCATACCCCGCAGCATCAGTGTGGAACTGTGGCAGAGTCCGGCACCAGTCACAACTGCGGCGATGGCTTGCAAGCGCGGGGCCGGGTGGTTTAGGGTTAGGAGCGGTTAATTCGATTAACCGGCCGGATCCCTCGGGCTGTCGTCTCTGCGGACCCCTGCGCACGGCGTGTTAGAACTTATGAGCAGTGGCCGGGAGCCGCCGTGCCGCTGAAAACGTGCCAAGGGCTGAACTGTGCCTATTGTAGATTTAAGTATGCGCATCGAGCACAAAACGATCGATTACATTGCCGAGCATGAGCGGCACGGCCGGGTCATTGATCAGGTGCCGTTCTGGTTTCTTGGCAATTTCCACTTTTTCACGATCGCGATCGGTTTCGTCGGACCCAGCATGGGCCTCGGTTTCGCCTTCACGTCGCTTGCCGGAACGCTCGGGATATTGTTCGGCACTATATTTGTCGCCTTCCACGCCTCGCAGGGAGCTGAGCTCGGCCTGCCGCAGATGATCCAATCGCGAGCGCAATTCGGCTATCGCGGCGTGGTCGTCGTACTGGTTGGCACACTCTTTACGTTCGTCGGCTTTAATGTCGCCGACTCTGTGCTCGTGGCGCGTGGCCTCGATGGCATCCTCGGCTGGAATGAAACCGTCGTCACACTGATCATTGCGGGGATCGCAGTCGGTATCGCGATTTATGGGCACGATTGGCTTCATCGGATTTTTCGTGGTTGCTTCTGGGTTTGCTTGCCGCTTTATACCTTGCTGACATTGGCGATCATGGTCGGGCGGATTCCCGCTACGCATCCCGCAGTGGGCGGATTCAATTGGGTGGCGTTCATAGCCCAGTTTGCGGCGAGCGCGGCCTATAACATCACCTATGCTCCGTCCGTATCGGATTATTCCCGATATTTGCCGCGCGAGACGCGGCCGCGTTACATCATTGCTGCGGTGTTCCTGGGCGCCACGTCGGCGGCGATTTGGTTGATCTCGCTCGGCGCCTGGCTCGCGACACGACTCGGCGCGTCCGATGGACTCGTCGCGCTTCACGATGCCGGAAATGCCCTTTTCGCTGGTTTTGGTGTTTTGATGGCGCTCGCGTCGGTGACGGCCCTCGTGGCCACAATGGGCCTCAACGCCTACAGCGGCATGCTCACCGTCGTGACGGCGCTGAATTCGTTGTTCGATGTGCGTCCGACTCCCGGACTTCGAATCGCAGCGATCCTCGCCGTGGCCTTTGGCTGGATCGCGCTCACGTTCGCGATCACCACGAACGCGATCGCGCTTCTGTTTGCAACGCTGACGATCATGCTGTATCTGCTCGTCCCGTGGACTTCGGTCAACCTGGTCGATTACTTTTTCGTGCGTCGCGGCCGTTATGCAATCACGCACCTGTTCATGCGGAACGGAATCTACGGCGCGTGGGGAACACGTGGTCTCGTTGCCTATGTGCTGGGATTCGTCGCGACGCTGCCATTCTTTGTGTTGCCGGATGTCTACACCGGCCCGGCGGCGAGGGCTCTTGGTGGCGTCGACGTCGGGTGGTTGGTTGGCCTCATCGTCTCCGGCGGCGCCTACGCGCTCCTGTGCCGCTCGATGGACGTCTCACGAGAAGGCGAGGCGATTCGGGAGAGCGAGAGCGCATTGCGAAGCCTACACACTCACGCGCCGGTTCCGGCGCCTGAATCGCCATCGCAGGCGGAAAGCATGCGTGAGTCGCACGCCGGCGAACCCCGCTACCGGGAGTAGCCGGTCCACATAGAGGTATACTCTTGCACTATGAATACGCCGATTGATGCAGCGCTGTCCGCCGGCGAGATCGATCAGCTCGCGGCGCGGTTGGATGCGATCGAGAATCCGGACGCCTTGAGTTTGGAAGGTGTGGATGGGCTGTTCTGTGCGCTGATCGCAAGCCCGGCGAGCGTCCTGCCCAGCGTTTACCTGCCGGTGATTCTGGGTGCTGAGCCGGCCAATAGCGGGGCGTTTGCGGATCTTGCGGATGCGCAAGCGACGATGTCGCTGCTCATGCGTTATTGGAATTCGATCATTGCAGATTTGGAGCAGGAGTCCATTCACCTGCCGTTTGTCTTCGAGGCGGAGCCGAGCGAGGTGCTGGGGCGGGAGTGGGCACGCGGATTTGTGGTGGGGGTGGATCTCGCGCCGGACGGTTGGGATGAGTTGTTCGACGACGAGAACGAGGGCGATCTTTTCGTGATTCTGCTGGCGGCCGGGGAAATCGATCCGGAATGGCCGAAAGAAACGGTGACTCCGGAACTGCGGGACGACGTGCTCAAGTCGATGGCGGTTGGTGTTGCGCGCGCATACTGGCGTTTTAGGGGCGCCCACATTCCGGACGCGGCTGCGGCCTTTGATCAAGCGGTGGACGCGGCGGATGTCGGCGATGTCGAGACGACCGTGCGGGCGGCACCGAAGGTCGGGCCTAATGACCCATGTCCGTGCGGCAGCGGGAAGAAGTACAAAAAGTGTTGTGGTGCCGCGGACATTCTCTACCACTAGGCGCCACCGTGGGTAAATGCTGGACCATTCACCTTCCGCATCGGTTGAATCAAAACGGGCGTTCGCTCCGATGGCGGATCAGTGGATGAGAGGGGGACGTTCTGGGATAACACGGAACCGACGGAGGCGAGATCATGAGAATCGATACGGTTCAAGGGATGGCCCGGGCGATCGAGCGACTCGCGCGGCGCGATCCGAAGTCGCTTGCGGCCTTCATTGTGTCGCTCGCGCACGATGCAGGGCCGATTGGGGATCAGGTGCGCACGATGATCGTTGGCGACGATGTCACGGATGCGACGGAATCGATCAAGGAGCGCATTGGCTCGTTGCACATTCCGTCGGAGAGTGATTATGGGCGTCGTCGCGGAGAAGAGATCGACGAGCGACTCGGGTTCATATTGGATTCGATCGAAACGCTGGTATTGCCGGTCGATGCGAGGAAGGCCTTTGAATTGCTGATTGTCGTATTCCAGGCGGATGCGGCGGCGATCGAAAATTGCGGGGATCATGAATATGAGGTCACGTCTGCGTTCGAGCGAGCAACGGAGCTCATCGCGAGCGCAGCTCGATCGTTGCAGCATAGAGAGGTGGAGGCGGCCCTGCAGCCGCTGATTCTCGATGACGATTATGGGGTGCGGGCCGGGCTTTCGGAAGTGATCTCGCGGCGGCGTGAGGAAGGTTGAATCGGTTGCTTGTCGCGCCTGGCACGGCGCTCGGTGTCATCGGACTGATATGGCTGTTGCCCTGGTCGTGGATGTCATTGCGCGGTCTTGAATTCTTGCCAAATGCGAATAATGGCCCGCGTCTGCTCGGCAGAGTCCTCCGTTTGAACGAACAGTCGCTGCCGCACATCGGGCGGCGGGTAGATAACCGGATCGGTAGCGATTGACGCGTTGTGCAGCGGCGTGGCAGCGGCGTGGCAGCGGCATTGGCGTAAGCAATTGCGTTGCCGTTCTTCGCGTCCGTCGCGCGCTGGCGCGCCAATGCGACGTTGCCAATATAGTCGAGCGCCACGCAGACGTCGCCGGCGGGTCATCCGGTTTCACTGCGCGGCGCAACGGAGGGCCTCTTGTCGAGACCGGCATTGCGCGCAGAATTGACAGGGTCGGCCGCTAAGCGACGAATCTCGGCCGCCCACAGCGCGATGCGCAGGGAGGTATATCGTGGCAATAGACTCGGTCAGCCTCAGTGCGCCCGTGGGCACACGCAACGGAACAGTGACGCTTCCGAATCTGGCTGCCGATCTTGCCACGATCACCGATTTGTTCGATCGCATCCCCAGTGCCAACGGCGGCACCGCGGGCATTGCCGGCCACTGGCCGATCGAACGAGGCGCGCTGATCGCCGAAGTCACACGCCAGATAGCAACATTCCAGTCAAGCAATCCTTCCATTGGCTCGGACTCGGCGGTCGATCCGGGCGGATCGGCGCTGCAGCTCATGAACAAGCTCGCGGCGGACGCGCCGCCGCAAGCCTTCGTTGATCCGCGTCCGGAAGACTCGGGGCTGGACAATGGCACGGATTTAACGTACTTCGCGAGCGTCTACAGCATGCCCGGCACCGGGCCGCTGTTGCCGGATTCGAAGGCCACGCAGTATACGCGGCATCTGATTCGGGCGACCGGTGCATCCATTAAGTGGTTCGGCGTGGTGATACCCGAGGCGGTCGGATCGACAGTCACCTCGGCGATTCCACACATTTTTTTACGCCGACACCCATTCAAGGGGGCTACAACGATGGAACCTACGATTACTTCAACGGTTGGGGGCGTTTATGGGCGGATTATACGTCGCGCATCGGCGGACTCTTGACCGCGTCGGGCGTCAATCAAATCCTAGTCATTCCGTTTTACAAGACCAGCCAGGCGTACGGCCTGGGTTCCTTCTTGAAAAATTGGAGGGAGATCGTTACGGCCGTTGTCACAGCCGCCATCAATGCAACGAACCCCTATTATCTTGCGGGCGATTACTCCTTCGATCGCATCTATTCGTCGAGCTTTAGCAACGGAATCAATGCTCATTACGCGTTCAACCGCCAGGGGCTCGGCGTCCATGCGATGACCCCGATGGTTTTTGATCTCGACGGGCAGGCCCAGACTGGTGGCTCCAATTGGCGTCCACCGAATGGCGTCATCTACCAGAACCGAGAGGCTCCGGGCGGGGTCAACCCCCACGGGCTCAACTGGTACGTCGGCTCACGGTGGAAAATTTTTGACGTGCTCGAGCCAACGACCAGCACATACTCCCACCACGCCTGCTCGCAATATTTGCTCTATCACGGATTGCGGCAATACTGCAAATAGTCGGTTGACATTCATCCCCGCGGGAAGCAAGGCGTCGATATGGGCGGAGTACGGTACCAGGTGTCGGCCGCACTTGCGCAACGGTCCGGTTTCAATGTTGCGCGAATTCCAGAGTGACCTCGGTGGAACCTCTGGAATGCCCCAGGCATTTCGGACAGGCGATCTGATATTCTCGGCGAATCCGAGTCCGCATCGGCGCATGTTATTGGGTCCCGCGAGATATGGGCTCTGGCCGCTATCGGGAGGCGAGGTTTGTTGAGACTCTTGGCTTACGCCGCAATTGCGACGCTGGCTTCTGCGCGAGTTATTGCAGCTACCACACAGGTTCTGAATTTCGACTCAAATACTCCGGTCGCAGGAGCGTGGGTCATCGGGGTGCGCGAGGAGTCCGCTGGTTTGGTGCATGCCAACTCGTATTGCGCCGAAGTTCGTGTGGCAAAAAGCGATTCGCAAGGCAATTTTTCACTGGGGGCTCAGGGTTCATTTGAGCATTTCAACCTGTATTTTTATCGCAAGGGCTATTGGCAGACCTCGCGCCGAACTGCAATGGGCAGCGACGAGAGCGGTCTTTCCATACGCGAAGCGGACTCGCGATTTGCCAATCTAGATCCGGTGACCGCACGCATTGCGTATCTGAACAAGCACGCAGCGGAAATGTCGTGTGCCGGAGCGCCGCGCGAACAACGGCATTCCTTGTTGCCGGTCTACCGCGATATGTACGCGGAGGCGCGCGCACTGGCAAGAACCTCGGAAGAGGCGCTGCGAGCACAGTCTCTGTGCCGCGAAATGTTTTGGCTGACGTTACAATCCGACGACAAGATATCCCTGTCGGACTTCGGTCCCGGTGCATCCAATGCGTACTTGAAGGGCGCCGCGCCCGAATGCCTGGAGCCCATTGATGACGCCGATCAGCAACGGTTCGTGCGGGCCTTCAATGACAGAGACTTTGATACACTTTCTGGATTGGTGAAGAGCGGCTTTGATGTCAATCGGTTGGTTTTCAATGATAACCCTGCGATCGTGATGGCGGCGCGGTATGGCGATCCACAGCGCATCGCCGCACTGGCATCTTTCGGCGCCAAGGTGGATTTAACGGGAAGTGAAAATGAAAGCGCGCTGTTCTTGGCGGTGAAGCAGCCAAGCCTGGAAAAAACGAGGAAACTGGCGACGGTGAGCGCGTTGCTCGACGCCGGCGCCAATCCGAATCTACGCAGTGCCGGGGGATCAAGCCCCGTCCTATGGGCGGTGACGGTGGACGATCTCGAGCTGCTCACGCTTTTGTTGGATCACCGCGGGAGTCCCAACCAACGGGTGGAGTGCCAGATCTACTGCCTCGATCGGAACCGCTCCGCTCTGTCATTTGCAAGGTCGCCGGCGGTGGCGGAGCTACTCATCCGCCGAGGCGCCTCGGCGACGTATCGCGATGCGGAAGGGAGGGGACTCCTGGACTACGCATTCAATCCCGACATCGTCAAGGCGCTGATTGCCGCTGGCGCCGACGTCAATGAAGTCGATGTGGGCGGATGGACACCCTTGATGCACGTGCTGCAGGCTTATGCTCAGAATCCCGCGCCCGCCCGGCGCGCCTCGTACAAGGCGATTGCCACGATACTCGTCAATTCCGGAGCACGATTGGATATCAAGAACCAGTGGGGCCTGGATGCGCTTTACTACAGCGGAGATGAGTCGTTCAATCGCGAGTTGCGACAGCTGGCGGCGCCCCATTGACCACTTCGGCTTACCCCGCGGTACGGCGCGACTCATGTTGTTCCTACACCGGCAGACGAACTCGAACATGCTCTTTCGGCGCGGAAGTTGGGCGATGAGGAACCTAGTGGTGAGAATCCGTGCTCAGCAATGAATGGCGCGATGAGGCGATGCGGCGCTTTCCGCAGTTTGCGGAGTCGATTTCGCGCGCGGACACGCCGTATTTTTTCTGGAAGGAATTGACCAATGCGTTTGAGAGGGCCTATGCGGACGATGATGAGGCGTTGATTGGGGCCATCTATGCGTATGCCGGATGGTGTTGCCGTCAGCCGCCTGGGGCGAGTGCTGAGGATGATCTTGGGACCTGCGTTGCGTGTTGTTTGTTCGAGGATATTCCCATGATGCCAAAGGCCCTTCGCGACATGCCTCGTTGGTGGAAGTTAGATGATGTCGTATCGATGAAGCCGATTTTCAGCTACCACGCCGGCGTTGAGGGGTACGCGCAGATTCTCGCGCGGTTCGCGGACGAAGAGGTAACGAGTATCAAGCGGATCGAATGGGAGCTGGAAGGCTGAATCGGAACGGCGAGAGTATCAGACACGAACCTGCGCGGGGCAGGTTCCTTGGAACGTGCGCCAGAAAGTCTTGCCGCCGTAGTTGTATTGGCAAGTCCACCCGACTTCATGGTTTGGGGTCTGCACTTGGTGCATGCGCCCGGTGAAGAATGCAGTCGTCGCAAACGCCGGCAGTGCAGACAGTGAAAGGCATAAAACCGCAAAGAGCCGTTTCATGATCGCGTCCTTGATGGGAATAAGGTCAAATTCTCCGCCCGGCAGCAGAACTCGTGGTGGGAACCATGTCCCAATTCGTGCAGATCAGGCGGCGGCCGGAGCGGCCTGATACTCTCAATAATAAAGCAGCAATCCCGCCATATCCGGTCTTTTCGGCGAATCCTCACGATTTGACCCTCGGAGACGACGGTGCCATCCTCCGGCCATCGGCCGTGACCGGTGCTCGGTGCTGACCACCTCATGAAATTTCTGCCGCTCATTTGGTCCGGCATCTGGCGTAAGCCCGGACGCACCGTCCTGATCTTTCTGCAGGTTTGTGTCGCCTTCGCGCTGTTTGGGGTGCTGCAGGGCCTAAAAACCGGCGTTGAGCACGTGATCGGCGAGGCGCGTGCCGATCTGTTGCTTGTGCACGGTAGCCTGGGCCTGGTCGATCCCTTGCCGCTTAGCCTGCTCGAGCAGATCAAATCCATACGGGACGTGAAAGCTGTCATCCCTGTGGAATTGTCCTTGGCCACTTATCAAAATCCCAATCAGAAAGTGGGCATGGTCGCGATACGCCCCGACGAGAACTGGCTGTCGGCATTCACTTTTACGATAGCATCGGACGCCGTCGCGGCTTTCCGCAAGACACGCACCGGAGCCATAATCAAAGTTCAGCTGGCGAAAAAATACGGCTGGAAGGTCGGTGATCACATTCCCCTGATGTCCACCACGGCGCAAATGAACGGTTCGACGGACTGGGCATTTGATGTCGTGGGCACCTACACCGACAGCGACATCGGGGCTTCGGGCGATGCCCTCCTGATCAACTACGCCTACTTCGATGAAGCACGTCTCGCCGGAAAGGGCACCGTCAAGCACTTCAACGTCGCGGTAATCGATCCGAAGCTGGCAGTGACGGTGGCCGATGCAATCGACCGGCGCTTCGCGAATTCCTCGAACGAAACGCGCACCGAATCATTGCGAGAATTGGCGCAGTCCCAGCTGCAGTCCATCGGCGATCTCAACTTTCTGATCCGGGCGATCTTGAGTGCGGTGCTCGTGGCGCTACTGTTCGCGACTGCCACGATGATGATGCAATCGACCCGAGAGCGCGTGCCGGAACTCGCGGTTCTCAAGACGCTTGGCTTTAGTGATCGCGCCGTGTTTCTTTTCATACTCGCCGAGGCCATGGCGGTCTTCATCGTTGCCGCGGCGTGCGGGCTGACGCTGGCAATGGTCGTCTTCCCGTTGGCCTCAAAGATCGTACCCGGGCTTTCGATGCCGATCGCCGTCATCGCGGTGGGTCTGGCATGTGCTGCATTGGTCGCAGTGATCAGCGCCTGGGTCCCGGCTGTCCAGGCCGCAAAACTGAATATCGCGACGGCACTGGCCCGCCTGTAGCCCACCCTATGAATTTCACCCGGCAATGTTTCGCGATCGTGTCTGTGAACCTATCGGAACTCACACAGCGGACAGGGTCTGTCCTGACGATCATCGTAGGCGTAGCTTGCGCCGTCGGGGTATTGGTCTCCATGCTGGCAATGGGCACCGGCGCCCGCCGACAGGAGATGGGCGACGTGCGCGCCGATCACGTCGTCTTGATCACTTCGGGCGCACGATACGGCCAGAGCAATATCTCCCGGGACGAAGCCGCCGCCATCCTCCAGCTGCCGGGAGTACGAAAGGGCGCCGAAGGAGAGCCGATCGTCGTCCTCGAGTCCATGTTCCCCATCGAAGGTCGCAGGCGCGTGACCGGTAACCGAATCTATTTCCCGCTAGTGGGAACCACCCAAACCTTGATCCAATACCAACCGGAGCTACGCTTCGCGGGCGGGCGCATGTTTCAGCCGGGTCTCCACGAGCTGATTGCGAGCTCCCCCTGCGCGCGACAATTCACCGGATTTGAAATTGGCGACCGCCGCCCCATTCACGGCAACGACTGGACCATCGTCGGCCACTTCGACGAGGGTCAGGCGCAACAATGTATCGTCTACGCCGACGTCGACAGCATGATGTCCACGTTCCACCAGAACAGCTACGCCTCGGTCATGGTGAGCCTGCAATCTGCGGCGGACTTTGAAGCACTTCGCGATGCCATCAAGGCCAATCCGAGCTTGCACCTCGAAGCCAAGCACGAGAGCGACGTGGTGGAGGACGATTTCAAACAACTGAACGCGATCCTGGACTTCGTCAGCTACTTCGTCGGTACGATCATGGCGATCGCCGCGACGCTGGGCGCCGTCAACTCCCTCTACGCGATCGTTGACTCGCGGCGCCGCGAGCTCGCCACATTGCGAGCGATCGGCTTTGGTTCGGGCGCAATCGTGGTTTCCATATTGGTCGAGTCGATACTGTTGGCCTTGCCCGGGGCGCTGTTGGGGAGCGTCTTGGCATGGGTTCTTTTCAACGGCTTGTCGGCGAGTCCCTTCGGCTATAGTTTTCAACTTGCGGTAACCCCATCTCTCGCCGCGCTCGGCATCGCGTGGGCGCTGGGGATGGGTCTGCTCGGCGGACTGCTTCCCGCGCTACGTGCAGCTCGCGTACCGGTCACAACGGCACTGCGAGCCATTTGACGATGAGTCGCGCGTCGGCTCGCCGCGCGGTCAATATAAACGGAGAATCCAATGATTTATGAACTCTACTATTGGCCTTCAGTTCAGGGCCGCGGCGAATTTGTGCGATTGGCGATGGAAGAGGGCGGCGCGCAGTATCTGGATGTCGCGCGTGGGTCCGGCAAAGGTGCCGGAATCGCAGCAATGCTGCGCTTCCTTGCCGGCGGCGCCGAGAGGCCGCCCTTCGCGCCTCCATTTCTGAAGGCCGGGCGGCTCCTGATCGGCCAGACAGCCAATATTCTGCAATATCTCGGGCCGCGGCTTGGGCTCGCACCGAAGAGCGAGGCAGGTCGGCTTTGGACGCACGAGCTACAACTCACGATTGCGGATTTTGTGGCCGAGATTCACGACACTCATCACCCGGTGGCCGGCAGCCTCTATTACGAAGACCAGAAAAAGGAGGCGCGGCGCCGCGCGGCGGATTTCGTGAAAAACCGTTTGCCGAAGTTCTTGGGTTACTTCGAGAAGGTGTTGGCGCAAAGTACATCGGGGAAGCGCTATATGCTGGGCGCGCAAATCAGCTATGCGGATCTTTCGATGTTTCAGGTCATCGCCGGCCTCACCTACGCATTCCCGAACGCAATGCGCAAGGCCGCGCGCACCTATCCGCGACTCATTGCACTGCATGCGAGAATTCAAGATCGCCCGCGAATCGCTGCCTATCTCGCGTCACCGCGACGGATCGAGTTCAACAACGAGGGCATCTTCCGCCACTATCCAGAATTGGACGCAGCGCGCAATGGGCGCAAATCGTCGCCGGCGATCTGACTCTTGAACACGTCTGCATGGTAATGACGTCCTTCACCGCGCTCGATCTGGAGTCCGCCCTGCCGCGACTATTGCCGCTCGCCGTCGAGTGGGCCGAGAGCCAGTCTGCATCGATTCGCGCAACCGGGATCGCGCTAGATGCGTCGGGAATGTGCTTGGCGCATTCCGTTGGAGTTCAACATCCAGAGCGCATTCGGCTCAAAATTGTTACGGCAATTTCGCTGCCCGAAAACGACGAATTGCGGCAGGCGGCAATTCAAGCCGGATTACTGGGCACTGGAACCATCGGATTGACACTGGGTTACGGAATTTACTTATTGGAAGGGCGTATTTCGCAGCCGTTGATTCGACATGAATGCCGGCACGTCCATCAATATGAAGAGGCGGGATCGCTTCCGGCGTTTCTCGCGCGGTACATTCGGGAGGTCTTGCAGTTCGGGTACTTTGATGCTTCGTTGGAGAAGGACGCCCGCGAGCATGAAGAGGAATGAGCTTCCGGAAACGGCAGTTCGCAAAGGCGGCCGCTGCTGCGCACGCCGCGGCCGATTCGGCAAGGACGGGTGCGCCTGATATTGCGGCCGCCACGGCCGTTCGCGGATGCTGATCGCTCCGTCCCGTGACTAAGGTCGCGGTAATTGGGCGCTGGTTATGGCAAAAAGGTCCGGTCACCAATTGCCTAGGAATTCGAGCGATGTCGAGGCGCGACCAGTTCTTTGAGAAGTTACTGGCGGTAGCGTCCAAGCTGCCGTGGCAGGCCGGTGTGGGACTCGCGGTACTTTCGTTTCTGGGCCTGCACTTCGTTTCCGCCGCATTCGAGGAGCCACTGGTGGCGGCGGATCTAGCGGATATGAGATCGAACGTTGGCGATGAGGTTGCTTACTTCGTCGCGGTGTTTGTGCAATTCCTCGTGCCGATTGGATTTCTGGTCGCTGCCGGCGTTTCGTTCGTCAAGCGGTCGCATTGGATCCGGTTGTCCGATCTTCCACAGGACGATACACCCACTGTGGTCAAGGCGATTCGATGGCGTGATTTCGAGTCGCTGATCTGCGAGGCATTTCGCCGGGAAGGATATCGAGTCGATGGGCGCGGCGGATCGGGGCCGGACGGTGGGATCGATCTGATTGCGACGAAGGCGAAGAAGCGGATTCTGATCCAGTGTAAGCATTGGAAGACGCAGCAGGTGGGAGCCACGGTCATTCGTGAACTCCATGGGCTCGTGACAGCGCGGCGCGCGGATGGCGGCGTCGTCATCACCGGCGGGGGATTCTCGCGCGAAGCGAAAGAGTTGGCGCGCACTTGCAGGATTAGGCTCATCGACGGGGATCGGCTCCAGCACATCATCGGGTCGGCGCAATCGAGCCCGAGTGCCGCGTCACCGCCGACTGTTCAGGCGGTGGCAGTGCAAAATAGGCCGGCAGCGCCGGCGTGTCCGAAGTGTGGGGCAGGGATGGTCGACCGAGTAGCCAAACAGGGCAAATTTGCGGGCAGGCATTTCTGGGGCTGCAGTCAGTATCCAAAGTGCACGGGGATAGCCAGAGCTCTTGAATCGCAGGAGGCGACGCGGCAGAACCGCTCGGCAGCAGCGTAGCGGTCAAGGAGGTTTGGCCGGCCTCATTGAGCCCCGCTCGTCACGCGCACTAGGTCCTCATCTGTGAACCGCGATTCTTCTGATCACCGGTCGCGGCTCCGCCGGCTAGCGTTACTTGGCCGTCGCTGTCCGTTCGCGCCAACACCCACTCGAGAAACTGCGATGCGGGCATCGGCTTCGCGACGAAGTAGCCCTGGATCAGATCGCAGTCGAGCGCCGCCAGCGCGTTCCAGCTAGCAGGAATTTCGACGCCTTCGGCAACGACCTTGAGCTGCATCGCGTGCCCGAGATTGATCGTCGAGCGCACGATGAGATCGTCTGCGCCGCCCACTTCCAGTTCCTGAATGAATGAGCGGTCGATCTTGATTTCGTCGACGGGGAGCCGCCGCAGGTGCGCAAGCGACGAGTGTCCCGTACCGAAGTCGTCAATCGAAAATCGGATACCGAGCACCCGCAGGCGCTCCATCATGCCCAGTGTGTTTGCGAGATCCTTCATCGCACCGCTCTCCGTGATTTCGAGCACCACGCGACCGGCGTTCGCGCCCGTCGTCAGGAGAAGCCGCTCGACGGAGTCGGCAAAGTCCGGGTCGGCCAGATCCACGGGCGATACGTTGATCGAGACGTCCAGAACCAGATCATGCTGCCGCCAAGATTCGATTTGCCGAAACGCATTGGCGAGAACCCACGCGGACAGCGATCGAATCGCGCCGGTTTGCTCGGCATGCGGAATGAATTCGCTCGGTGGAATGAAGCCTCTTTGAGGATGTTTCCAGCGAACCAGCGCTTCACATCCAACGACGGCGCCGGTGCGGACTTCGACCTTGGGCTGGTAATACAGCTCCAATTCATTCGTCTCGATCGCGTGGCGCAGCTCGCCGAGAATTGCGAGCCGTTGGCGGTGCAGTTCGTCGTCGCCGCGGACGTAGACGCCGACGGCCCGTGATTTTTCCCTCGCACGAAACATCGCCAAATCGGCGCGCTGCAGCAATTCCGGCGCTCGCGCCCCGTCGTCGGGAAATACCGCGACACCGATACAGGTTTCGAGTTGGAAGGACACGCCCTCGTAATCAAAGGAGCTTCGCAGCTGCTCGACGAGCGCATGCGCATACCGCGCGACCCGAATGCGATCCACCGATTCCAGCAGAACGAGAAATTGACCCGTGCCAATGTGTGCGACTCGCTCGCGCAATTCCTCATTCGGCGCAAGACGCCGCGCAACCTCGCACAGCACCTCGTCCGCTGCCGCGTGCCCGAACGACCCTATAATCGTTTGGAATTGCTGCAACTCTATCTGGCAGACGACGACCGTCTGCTGTGCGGCGCCGGCCGTCACCAACATCGAATCCAGTGTTTGGGTAATTCGCGCGCGAGTCGGAAGGCCGGTCAGGGCGTCGCGCTCGGCATGGTATCGAATCGTCGCTTCGCGATCGGCGACCGCGGTGCGCATGGCATTGAAAGCGCTCGCCAAGTGTTTCAATTCCGCAATGTTGTTGGTCGGCACGGTGACGCCGTAGTCGCCCGATTCGAGACTTTGCGCAGCTCTGGTCAGATCTTCGACGGGCCGCGTCGTGCTGCGCGCCAATAGCACCGAGAGCGCCGACGCGAACGCCAATAAGAATGCCCCGATCGCGAGCATCGAATTTCTGATTTCCACGTAAGGACTCATAGCGCTCACGAGCGAGCGCTGCAGAAACAGCGTCAGTTGCCCCGGCCCCGTGCGGATTGGTACCTTTAACGTGAACAGCTTGTCGTTGTGCGCTTCGATCAGGAATGGTTTGGCGTCCGGCGCAGCCGCCATCGCGGCGAAGTCCGCGCGCGCCGTCGAGTCGAGCGAGCTGGTCACATAAGGAGTTTCCGCCTGGTCGCCGGCGACGAATGACACGTCGACGCCCAACAGCCGTGACATATCGAGTGCGACGCGCTCATCGAGCGCGAAGCCCATCGCGGCCCAGCCGATGAGATTGGGTGCGAGTACCGGAGCAAGCACCAGCTGGTACGGGCGGCCGTCGACCAATCGGTAGAGCCGCAGTGTCTCCCAATCCGGATCGCCGAGAACGAGTTTGCGCAGATCCGCGCTGGTCTTTTCCGACAGCGCGCCCAGCGTGCTGGAGAGTGGCAGTCCGTCCGGATCGAGGACGATGATGAGGTCGGCGCCGATTCGGGGACGCTGATTCTCGATTGCCGACAACAGCGTCGGCGGATCGGCGGAGGCGACCGCCTCTTTGAAACCGAAATCCGAAGTCAGAACTTCGACGGCGTTCGTGAGCTGCGCGCCTCGAAACCTCAGCGCCTCGCGCGCCGTATCAGCGGCGGCGCGCAATTGCTGACTCACCTGTCTCTCGACCTCGGCACGTGCCTTGACGACGACTGCGGTGATTGCCGCCGCCAAAACCAGGGTGACGAGCCCCAGCACTAACGTTAGTATGCGACTGCGAAAGCTGTTCAATACGGAAAACCGCCTGGCCATGTTATATAGTAGGTTGATCCGCCTCGGCCACAACCTGGCTCGGGGTGGAACTGCGACCGAAGTCGCGCTCGGCCCGCACCCATTTGCTACGTGGATCACGTTGGCCTGCTTGGCCGGCATTTGTTGCGGCGCTTGCGGCGCTGCTGAACTCTCGGTCAACGTCGTCGATCGCCAAGGGCACGCAGTCGGCGAGGTCGTCGTCACCGCTGCACCGGTGGGCGTCGTCGTGCATCCCGCTGGTAATCCCGCCAGTGCCATCATGGACCAAGTGAACCGCGCATTTGTACCCGGCGTGCTCGTTGTGGCCGTCGGTGCACGCGTGGAGTTTCCAAACGACGATTCAGTCAGCCACCAGGTCTATTCGTTTTCGCCTGCGAAGCGCTTCCAGATACCGCTCTACAAGGGCAAACCGCATGAGCCGGCGCTCTTCGATCGACCCGGACTCGTCGTTCTCGGCTGCAATATCCACGACCAAATGGTTGGGTATATCTATGTCACGGACGCGCCCTACTTTGGGAAAACAGATGGCGACGGCGGCTTGCGGTTCAAGGATGTAGCCGACGGTGATTATCAAGTCACGTTCTGGAGCCCGCTGATCGCTGATGCGCCGGAATCACTGACGCGCAAAATTCACGTCGATGCGGATGGGGTCACGAGCACGCGTCTGCAATTAACCCGTAATTTACGCACTCGACCCGAGCCGCGACTGCGGCAGGGCGATTGGGAGTATTGATGCGTTGCGCCAAGTGGCTGCTGTTGTTGCTTTGCGTTTTTTCGGCGCGACAGGTCTGCGCAGGCGATACGCTCACCGTCGTGGGAATGATCGATATGAGATGGGTGTCTTCCAACGCCGAGACTTCTTATTTGTACGGCGGCCTCGGTCCACTACGGTTTGATGCCGATAATGATGGATTTCGACTCGGCCGGGCAATGCTCGCAGGCAATCTTCGCGTCACGGATTTGGTCACGGTGCATGCGGTTCTCGATGGCTACGGCGACGATCCGGGCAATCCGATTGACTTGAGCGAGCTGTATGCGGAAATACGCCCGTTCCCGACCAATGCCGTGCGGTGGAGTGCGCGGGTCGGCGCGTTTTACATGCCCGTGTCGCTCGAGAATCGCGGCATCGGCTGGACGCCGGTGTATTCCATCACGCCCTCGGCCCTCAACACGTGGCTCGGTGAAGAGTTCCGCACGATCGGCGCCGAATGCGAAGCGCGCTGGCTGGGAGCGAGCAGCGGATACTACGGCGATGTCGCGCTGGTTGCGGCGGCCTATGGTTGGAACGACCCTGCGGGCGTGTTGCTCGCGACGCGCGGATTTGCATTGTCGGATCGGCCCTCGACGCTGTTCGATGGCTACGGCAGACCATCGATCAATTTTTACCACGAAATCGATCATAGGCCCGGCTTCTACACCGGCCTCAGCTGGCGGCATCACGACATGCTCGAGTTGCGCGCGCTGCGCTACGACAACCGCGGTAATCCCGGCGCGACGACGGCGGATGGCGAGGGCGCTTGGAACACGCATTTTTGGAGTTTCGGTGGTCGGCTCGAACCCGCGAACCACTGGACTCTGGTTGCGCAGTATATGGACGGCGAGACCACGATCGGAGCCGACTCGCTAGGAGCGGAACAATACAACATGACGTTCCACGCTGGTTTCGTGCTCGGAAGTTACGCGTGGGGCCGGCAATTGCTGACGACCCGGTATGATGATTTCGGGACGCATCAATACAGCGGATTTTTTGGTCCGCCGACCGATGAGGCCGGGCATAGTTGGACGCTCGCATGGGGCTACGACTTGACCGAACGATGGCAAATTCTCGTCGAAGGGATTCGAGTCTCCAGCAGCTTTCCGCCGCGCCTCAGCGTGGGCGAGCCGCTGGCGCGCGTGGATTCCCAGCTGCAAGCGGCGGTGCGTTATCGCTTTCGCTTGGAACGATGATGCGAACTCAGAACTGGTACGACGCGCCGACCGTATAGGTTCTGCCGTAAGCGCTGTACCCGTAGCCCACGCCGCTCGAGCTCTGACCGACGTTCTGCCCGGGCGCCCACGGCAACAAGGGATTGCCGTTCAGATAGGTGCGGGCCACCGAATCGGTGAGATTCTTGCCCTCGACGTACACCTGGAATGCCTTGGTGAACTTGTAGTGCAAGGTGGCGGTCACCCACTGGAAGGGACTGGTGATCGCGGGCCAGCCCGGAACCTCGGTGCATTGCGAACATGCGGATTGAAAACTCGCGGCGTAGTCCCAGTTGACATCCGCGCTGATGGGGCCTTTTTCATACAGCAGCCCGGCCGAAAGCGTCATGGGCGGTACGGCATTGATTGCACCGATGCTGTTGCCGTTCTGGTCGTAGCTCTTGTTTGCCGTGCGCGTGTACTGCATGTGTACACCGAAGCCATTGTCCATGATGTGTTGCCAGGCGAGTTCGATGCCGTAGAAGGTGCTTTTGGCACCGTTTTCCGGTTCCGTGATGGTCCACGGGAACGGACTGCACGTTGTCGATGCCGAGCCAGGAGGTCCGCCCACACACGCGATCGTGCCCAGATTGACGTTGGTCAGAGTGCCGGTATAGATGTCGTCGCGGATTTTCTTGCCGAACAGTGCGGCCGTGAGTGCGGAGTGTGGCCGGTAATACCATTCCGCGGAGAAGTCCACTTGAGTCGCTTTGATGGGCTTCAAGCCCGCGGTACCGCCGTAAAAGAGCTGCGGCTGCCCGTTGATCGCGTTGTTGCTCGAGGTCGGCGCCAACTCGTTGAGGTCGGGGCGGGACATGGTCTCCGCCACCGCGGCTCGGAGCTGCACTTTTTGCGGCACCACCCAGTAATTGAAATTCGCGGAGGGCAGCGGCAGGATGTAGTGGCCCTCCGTGATGGATTCCTGCCCCGTGGCATAATTCACATACCAAGTCTCCGTGGAGGAGTTGATGGAGGGTGTCCAAAGCGAAGTCGGAGCCGCCACGGCGGTTGAGGCAGTCGTGTTGGTGCGCACGACGCGCAGCCCTAAGTTTCCGCCCCAGTCGGTTCCAGCAAAGGTCATTTCCCCGTACACGGAGAATGTTTTCTCCGTGACACCGTACGAATTGTAGGGATTGGCCTGTGGCAGAGTTTCGGCGAAATTGAACACGGGTACCGTGGCTAGCTCGGCGGGAGTGCACGTGCCGGGGCAGGGATAGAACGGATTAGGTTTGCCGTTCAGGCTTTTCAAGAATGCCAACAGCTGGCCGAGGTTCAGTTGAGGCAGCGTGGTGGGATAGGATCCGCCGGCCCCTTGCATGAAATTCGGCAAATTGACCATGGAAATCACGTCGAAACCCTGAGACCCAAAGGAGTACGGGTTGCACTGAACGGGACAGCCCGCCGTTTGATACAAAGTGCCGTACTGGCCGGAGCCATTGGTCCAGTCGTTGCTGATATCGGTGCGGCTCTTGTCGCGATCGCTGTAGCCGGCGCCGAACAGGATCTTGTTGAACCAGCCTGCCCCTACATCATAGCTGCCGTCGAGCGTGAATCCCGTGATCTGGTCGTGAACCGAATAGCCGTTCAGCCCGTCGTAGTGGGTCGACCAGTAATTGTTGTTGTTGAGCAATCCGGAATTCATGAGAGATGTGTATGAGCAATAGCCTGGGTTCGTCGAACTGGCGCTACCCTTGGGGCAGCTCGACAATCCAAGCTGACTGGGCGGTATGACCACATTGAGGTTCGGCAGACTGTTGGGCACGTCCGCAAAGTTGAGAATGTCCGGGGCGGTCGGTGTATTCGTGACCAGGCCCGCGGTCACGAAGCTATCTTGCCCACCCTCGGGTCGATTGGCCGTCGATCGATATCCGTCGGCGGTGAAGGTCAACTTGTCGGTCGGTTTCCACTCAACATTCAACCCGAACATCGAGGTGGTGACCACGCGATCCACGGTGTTGTTCACCATTTCCGGCTGGAATTGACTGACTGTGATACCAGTCACCACACCGTTCTTGACGACCGGGTTCGACCAGGTGGTCCCTATGTTATCCGGTGATGGAAAGTAATAGGACTCGTTGTAGCCGATCTGCGGGTCGTTCAGGCGGGTCCACAATCCATCGGCGACTATCTTGAGGTCCGCGTTGGGGCGCCACTCGAGGCTGCCGGAGAGCGCGTCGCGCTTCTTGTCATCGAAGATGGATCCGAAGGTAATGCAGCATGGTGTCGCAGCAAGCGGCGCCCCGTTCGGGTCGGTGAAGGGGAAGGTTGTCGGGCCGTAAATGTTTTGGTTGTAGGCATTGAGCGAATCCGTGCGGATCTTCGTATCCGAATGCACGGCGCCGAATAGAAAGCCCAATGTCTTATCGTCGTTGGTGTCCGAGACGAAGGCCGAAAATTTGCTGCCTTTCAGATCCGACATGTCGTTGTCGTTGCCCTCGGCATGCACTCCGCCGTGAAATCCGGGATTGTCAAAAGGGCTGGCGGTGCGCAGGTTCACGGTCCCACCGATGCTGCCTTCGAGCGCGGAGGCCTGGGTTGATTTGAGCACATCGGCGCCGGAGATTACTTCGGAGGGCAGCACGTCGAAGGCCAGATCGCGGCCGTCGTCATCGGTCGCGAGAATGCGGTTGTTGAGCGTCGTGATGTTGTACTGGGGCCCCAAGCCCCGCACGTTCACCGTGATTCCCTCACCGCCGGTGGTGCGGCTGATGGTGATGCCCGGCAGATGTTCCAAGGAGTCGGCGACGTCGGCATCCGGGAATCGACCCATTTCTTCGGCGTTGATCGAATCAAGAACGACCGACGCATCTTTCTTGATCTCGAGTGACTTCTCGAGGCTCGCGCGCATTCCGGTGACGACGATTTCCTGCAGCTCGGGCGTGGCGCTGTTGTTATTGGCGGCCGGTGTCGCGTCGGCCGCGCTGTCCGCGGCGAATGCCGGCCCGTTCGACGCCACCGCGGCCGCGGCGGCCATGAGCAAAGCAGAACGCAGGCGCATCATCGGCATGGCAATCCCCTTCCCTATTCTTATAAGCGTGTGCCCGGCATCGCTCGTTTGTGCGAGGTGTCGGATATCGATTCGACGTTAAAGGAAAGTAAAGTAACTTTCAATAGCTATTATTAGAGATACTTATTAGCGATATTTGCGACTATCGTGGATAATTTCGCAAATATTCGATAAAATGATAGCTATTGAAACTTAAATAAGTTTCGAATATAAAGCATAAGCGGAGCGACAACCGGCTCATCAGGGTCGCCGCTGGGTTTTCCAAGGGAATAAAAATCAATGAGATCAAGAGCATGGTTGGCCTATGCGCTGGTAACGACAGTGTTTTGGGGCGTTTGGGGGGCTTTCACCGGACTGCCGGCCAATCACGGATTCCCTGAAACCTTGATCTACGTCGTCTGGGCCGTGACCATGATTCCGCCGGCGCTATTTGCGCTGCGCCGAGTCGGTTGGCGCTTGCAGCGCGATCCGAAGTCCATCGTGCTTGGCGCCTTGATCGGCTTGCTCGGCGCGGGAGGGCAGATGCTGCTGTTCCATGCGGTGAGGACGGGCCCTGCCTACCTGATCTTTCCGGTGATCTCGCTCTCGCCGCTCGTGACCGTGGTGATGTCGCTGGCATTACTGCGCGAACGCACAGGCAAGCTCGGTGCGCTCGGCATCGTGCTCGCATTGTGCTCGCTGCCGTTGTTCGATTACTCGGGCACGACCTCGGCAAGCGGCTACGGCCAGCTGTGGTTCTTGCCGGCGCTCGGTGTCTTGGTCGCGTGGGGAATCCAGGCCTTCTTCATGAAGCTCGCGAATGCGACCATGGATGCGGAGAGCATCTTCTTCTACATGGCGATCACGGGGCTCCTGCTCGTGCCGGTGGCAATCGCGATGACGGATTTTTCCGCAGGTGTAAATTGGGGCGTGGACGGTCCCTATCTTGCGGGCGCGATCCAGATCCTCAATGCGGTCGGCGCTTTGACGCTCGTCTATGCATTCCGTTACGGCAAGGCCATCGTCGTCTCGCCGCTGACCAACGCGGGCGCACCGCTGATCACGGCGATGCTCTCGATCGTGCTGCTCGGCACCGCGCCCACGTCGACCAAAATCGCGGGCATCGCTTTGGCCCTTTGCGCGGCCGTGCTGCTCGCGATCGAACCCGAGGCCATACCGGCCGAGGCCGCCGGTTTTCGGCGGGAGCCCGGCTGATCGTGATCATTCGAAGGGATACCAGCAGCCGGCGCGAACGCATCGTCTCCTTGCTGCGTGAGCAGGGCAGCGTGCAAATTCCGTCGCTCGCGGAGCTGTTTCAGGTCTCCACGCAGACGTTGCGCAAGGATCTGAATTTCCTCGACGATAAAGGCGTCTGCACGCGCTCCTCGGGCGGCGCAATCTTGAAGCGCGGCGCGCTCTCGCCGACCGAACAGGCGATCGAAGTCAAACGCGCGCTGTACGCCGATGAAAAGATGCGCATCGGCAAATCTGCCGCGGCGCTGATCGAGAGCGATGACTCGGTGCTGCTCGATTCCGGCACGACGACGCTGCAAGTCGCGCGGCACATCGATCCGGAGGCTTCGCTGGTCGTCGTTACCAACGACGTCGGCATCATGAACGAACTGGTGACGCGCGAGCGCGTGCAGCTCGTGCTCCTCGGCGGCACCTTGCGGCGCAAGAACCTCTCGTTCTACGGCACCCAGACCGAGCGGACGCTGCAGGACATGCACGTCGACAAGTTGTTTTTGGCTGCCGACGGATTCGATATCGAGAAGGGCATCACCACGCATTTCGAGCCGGAGGCGCTGCTGAATCGCATGATGTGCCAAGCCGCCTCGGAAATCATCGTGGTCGCCGATTCTTCCAAGTTCGGCCGGATCTGTCTGCACAAGATTCTCGAGCCCATGGGGATCGCGAAGCTCGTGACCGACGCGGGGATTCCCGATTCAGCGCGCGAGGCGCTGACCCGAATCGGCGTCGAGGTCATCGTCGCATGAATTCATTTGCGCAGATCATGGCCGAGCACAAGGCCGGACGCAGTGTCGGCATCTACTCCACGTGCTCGGCGCATCCGATCATCATCGAGGCCGCACTCGATCATGCGCGACGGCGGTGCGGGCTTGCACTGATCGAGGCCACGTCCAACCAAGTCAATCAGGACGGCGGCTACACCGGCATGCGGCCGGCGGATTTCGCTTCATTTGTTTTCGGGATAGCCGAGCGCATCGGCGTGCCTCGGGAACAGGTATTGCTCGGCGGCGATCACCTGGGCCCGAACTGCTGGCAGGAGTTGTCGGCGCAAGCCGCGATGACCAAGTCCGAGCGGCTGATTGCCGATTATGTCGGCGCGGGCTTTCGCAAGATTCACTTGGATTGCTCGATGTCCTGCGCGGATGACCCAAGGCCCTTGGGCGATGCGGCCGTGGCGGCGCGCGCCGCACGCCTGGCCCAAGTCGCTGAGCAAGCCTGGCAGCGCGCCGGCGGTGCGGCGCCGGTGTACGTCGTCGGCACCGAAGTGCCGATTCCCGGCGGCGCGCAGCACGCGCTCGACGAATTGGCGCCAACCGATCCGGCGGCGGCCCGCGCGACGATCGATGCGCACCGGCAAGCGTTCGGTCACGCCGAACTGCACGACGTTTGGCCACGCGTGATCGGGCTCGTCGTGCAGCCCGGCGTCGAGTTCGATCACTACAAGGTTGTCGATTTTCAGGCGGAGCGAGCCGCTGGTCTCGCCGCCGTCATCGAGACCGAGGCGCACATGGTCTATGAGGCGCATTCCACCGACTACCAAACGCCGGCGAATCTGCGCGCGCTGGTCGAGCGCCACTTTGCGATTCTCAAAGTCGGGCCGGCTCTGACATTCGCTATGCGCGAGGCGCTGTGGGCCTTGGACCAAATCGAGCGCGAGTGGCTGGGATCGGAGCGCTCTTCACGGCTGCGCGAGACGATCCTGCGCGCCATGACGGACGCTCCGCGATACTGGAACAAATATTACCGGTCCGAAGGCCGGCAGCTCATCCTCGATCAACAGTACAGCTTGAGCGATCGGATCCGCTACTATTGGCCGGTGCCGTCCGTCGAATCCGCACTGGATCGGCTGCTCGCGAACTTCGACGCCAACCCGCCGCCGCTGACGCTGCTCGCACAATATCTGCCGCTACAATACGAGGCCATACGCGAAGGCAGTCTGCGCCCGCACGCGCGCGAGCTCGCGCGGTACCATGTCGAGCACGTGCTGCAGCAGTATTCGGCAGCCTGCAGCGACCGGGCGAGTTGACGTGAGCAGCATCCTGGAATTCGACGAGACTGCGCTGACGCGCGCCGGCGGCCTGTGGACGGCGCGCGAGATCGCGCAGCAGCCGGCGAGCTGGCTGCGCACCCAGGCGTTGCTGCACCGGCACGCGGCGACGATCATCGACTTTCTTGGTCCGTTGCTCGCGAGGCCGGATCTGCGCATCATCCTGACCGGGGCGGGCAGCTCGGCGTTCATCGGCGAGTGTCTCGCGCCGCTGCTGTTATCGAGGCTCGGACGGCGCGTCGAGGCGATCGCGACCACGGATCTGCTGTCCGGTCCGCGCCAGTACTTCCAGCAAGAAGTGCCCACATTATTGGTTTCATTCGGCCGCTCGGGCAGCAGCCCGGAGAGCATTGCGGTCATCGAATTGGCGGAAAGCTTGCTGCGCGAGTGCCACCAGCTGGTGTTCACCTGTAATGAACAGGGTACGCTCTACCAGCGTTGCCGCGAACGCGGCAACAGCCTTGCGATACTGCTGCCGCCGGAGACGCACGATCAGAGCTTTGCGATGACTTCCAGTTTCACGGCGATGATGCTCGCGGCCTCGCTGGTGTTCCGCGGCGCGGGCCGCGCCGCGCCGGGCGTCGCCGACATCGCGCGAGCCACGCAAGAGCTGCTGACGCGGCACAATGCAACGCTGCGCAAGCTCGCCGGCGAGAGCTATTCGCGCGTCGTGTATTTGGGCAGCAACGGCTTGAAGGCGCTGGCGCGCGAGGCGGCGTTGAAATTGCTGGAGCTGACCGATGGCAAGATCATCGCCGCGTTCGATTCGCCGCTGGGTTTTCGCCACGGGCCGAAGACCATCGTCACGCCCGACACGCTGCTGTTCGTGTTCGTCTCCAACGATCCCTATACACGCAGCTACGATCTCGATCTGTTGCGCGAACTGCGCTCGGACGCGCTCGCGGGTCGGCTCATCGCGATCACGGCGCAGGTGGGGGACGCGGTCACACAGGGCGAGTACTTGTGCGTCGAGCAGCTGCAGGGCGCCGGCGATGACGAACTCAGTTTTCCCTATGTCGTTTGCGCTCAGCTCTACGCATTTCACCGTGCGCTGAATCTCGGCAACCGGCCCGATCAGCCCAACGATTCCGGCACGGTGAGCCGCGTGGTTCGCGGCGTGACCATCCATTCGCTGTGACGGGAGGGCCGCACGCTTGTATCTCGGTGTCGACGGGGGGGGAACCAAGACTGCGCTCGTGCTCATCGACCGCGACGGGGCGATCAGGGCGACGCATTTGGCGCCGGGATCTTACTATCTGACGATAGGCGTCGATGCGCTCGGCACATTGCTCGCCGACGCCGTCGGCGCCATCTTGGCCAAGGCCGGGCTGCGGTCCGACCAGATTGAGTATGCATTCTTCGGGCTGCCCGCCTACGGCGAAGATACGTCGCTGATGGGAGCATTGAGCCGGCTTCCGCAGCGATGCCTGGCGGCCGATGCGTTCGTATGCGGCAACGACATGATTTGCGGCTGGGCCGGCTCGTTGCTCTGCCGCGATGGAATAAGCATCGTCGCCGGCACCGGATCCATTGCGTATGGCGAGCGCGGCGCCGCCGCCGCCCGCAGCGGCGGTTGGGGCGAGCTGTTCAGCGATGAAGGTTCTGCGTACTGGATAGCCTGCCGCGGCTTGAACCTGTTCGCGCGCATGAGCGATGGCAGGGCGGATCGCGGACCGCTGTACGAAATCGTCAAGCAACGCTTGGGCATTACCGAAGATCTGGATTTGTGCGGCTATGTCTATTCGCGCCTGGGCGGCGATCGCGCGCAGATCGCGCAATTGTGCAAGCTCGTCACGCAGGCCGCAAACGGCGGCGACGATCAGGCTATCGCGATCGTCAGACAGGCCGCGCTGGAACTCGCGCTGATGGTCGATGCGATCCGCCGCCGGTTGGGATTTTCGGTCGCGGAGCCGGTGCCGGTCTCTTACTCGGGCGGCGTCTTCGATCACGCGGGTGCACTGCTGCTGCAGCACTTTGGCGCATCGCTGCATGCACTCTGGCCCCGATACCAGATCAGCGTACCGGCGCTGCCGCCGGCTGTCGGCGCCGCGCTGTACGCTGCGAAATACCATGGGTCACCTCTGTCGATTGAGGCGATCGAGCGCCTGCGCGCGCAAAGCGGCCGGCTGGGCGCGCAAGAAAGCGCACCGCAAAGCGCGCCTGAATCATGATCCGGCATCGAGCAATGACGAGCACGAGGATTCGCTGCGGATTGATTTTCGCGTTGTCGATGCTCGCGGTGCTCTGCCGCGCTGCGCCGAGCTCGTTCACGATGGATGACTTCGCCGCGCTCGACAAGATCGATGTCCATGTGCACATCAACTCCTTGGGCACCGCGCTGATCGACCAGGCCGGCGCCGATCACTTTCGGCTGCTGACCATCAACGTGGATTACCCGGATTTTCCGCCGCTTGCCGAGCAGCTCGGCATCGCGCAGGCGCACGCCGCGAGCCACCCGGCGATCGTGGCCTACGCGGCCTCGTTCTCCATGCGCGGCTGGGACGAGGCGGATTGGCAGCAGCGCGTAATTCAGGAGCTCGATGCCGCGTTCGCGGCGGGCGCCGTCGCGGTCAAGGTTTGGAAAAACATCGGCATGGATTTTCGCGATGCCAAGGGGCGCCTGGTCATGATCGACGATCCGAAATTCGACGCCGTGTTCGACTTTATCCGGCGGCGGCAGCGCGTGCTGATCGGCCATGAGGGCGAACCGCGCAATTGCTGGCTCCCGATCGCCGAGATGACCGTCAACAATGACAAGGAATATTTCCGCGAACACCCGCAGTACCACATGTTTCTGCATCCGGAGCTGCCCTCCTACGAGCAGCAGATCGCGGCGCGCGACCGGATGCTTTCGAAAAATCCCGAGTTGAAATTCATGGGCGCACACCTGGCGAGTCTCGAATGGAGCGTGGACCGGCTGGCGGCGTTCCTCGATCGCTATCCCAATACGGTCGTCGACCTGGCCGCGCGCATGGGACAGGTGCAATATCAATCGATACGCGATCGCGACAAGGTGCGCCGGTTCTTCATCCGCTACCAGGATCGCTTGCTGTATGGCACCGATACGGACCAGGCGCCCGGCGCGCAGGGGCAGGCGCTGCGCGGCGAGGTGCATGCGACCTGGCTGCGCGACTGGCGGTATCTGAACACCGCCCAGAGCTTCCGCGTACCCGAACTCGATGCGCCGGTGCGCGGCTTAGGACTGCCCAAAGACGTCGTCCGCAAGATATACAGCAGCAACGCCCTGCGCTGGTTCGGCAACCCCTGGGCTGCTGCCGTACCGCAAGCGGCGATGGAGTCGAAATGAATCGGTGGCTGAAATCGTGTTCATGCGTCGTGCTTGTGGCGGCGGTCGCGGGCCCGGCATCGGCGAGTGCACAGGCGCACTCCGCTCCGCGCGACCGATCACAGGTTCTGGGCTCGATGGGCGGGACGACGTTAACGGTCAGCGCCTACGCCGACGGGACCTACTCCATCGCGGCGCCCGGCATTCCAGGCCGGGTGCTTCGCTCCGACGTCGAGGCGGTCGTCGACTCTGACGTGCTGCGATCCACCGCGTACCCGCAGCACACGACCGTGCAATCGGAATTTCAAGACGAATTAGGCTCTGGATCGATGCTGACCGTCACTCATAGCGGCCTGCCGGGCAGGCCGGATCTCGTCTGCGTCTTGCGGCTCATTCGAGATCAGTCATGGGGGGAAATCACGGTCAAGGTGCAGAACACGACGAATCGAGGGATCTCCGTGCAGTCGATCCGCAGTCTTCACGCAACCGACGCGCCGGTCATCGATCTCAATGGACCGGCCTCCGCCGACCGTATCCTGTCCGACAGCTATAGTGAGGATAGGCCGGAGCTCGCGATTCGTGAGCTTGGCCGAGGCCCACACGGCGTGCATCGTGCCGTGGGAAGCCAGCTCATTTATAACCGCAGCAGCGGCGAAAGCCTTTTCCTGGGCGCGCTCACGTCCGATCGGCTGCTGACGATATTTCATCTGAAAGAGCGAACCGCGGGCGCCAGGCCAAGCATTCTGTCGTACGAAGCCGACGCCACCGGCACGACCGAAATTCTCAAAGGCGAATCGCTCAAGGACTCGCCGGCGGCCGAACAGGTGGAGTTGAGCCTGCGCGTGAGTTCGGGCGAGAGTCTTGCGTCCGAACGCCTGATGTTTGCGGTCGGCAGCGACTACCACGCGCAGCTCGAGCAATACGGGCGCCTGGTGGCGTTGCTGCACAAGGCGCGGGTCGGCGCCGCGACGCCAATCGGCTGGTGGAGTTGGACCGCTTACTACTTTGGGCTCAATCAGGGAAGCGCCGGCACCAACGCCGACTGGCTCGCCGAGAACCTCAAGCAACTGGGGTATGTCTATTACCAGATTGATGAAGGCTACCAATATGCGCGCGGTGAATACACGACCGCCGATGCGAAACTCTTTCCTCTGGGCATTGGCTACATTGCGGATCGGGTGCGTCACGATGGCTTGACGTTCGGATTGTGGACCGCTCCGTTTGAAGTGTCGCAGCGCGCATGGGTGTTTCAAAACCATAAGGAGTGGCTGCTGCACAACGCAGCCGGCCAGCTCATTCACATCGGCTACGTGACTGAGACCAATGATCCTCTTTACGTGCTGGACATGACCAACCCCGGCGCCCAGAGCTATTTGATGCAGACCTACCGGGTTCTGTACAACTGGGGCGTGCGCTTCATCAAAATGGATTTCATGGATGACACGGCGGTCGAGGGGTCCTACTTCCGGCCCAACACGACGGCCCTGGAGGCGCAACGCATCGGTCTCAAGATCATCCGCAGCGCAGTCGGCGAGAGCGTCGTGCTCGATAAGGACGGCAGTCCCATGCTGAACCCGGTCGGCATCGTCGATGCGGGACGGATCTCTCAGGATACGGGACATAGCTTCGAAGCCACGCGAGACGCAGCCTCGGGGATCGCGGCGCGCTACTATATGAACCGCAATTTTTTCATCGCCGATCCGGATGCGTTCACGGTCTCCACCCAGACCGTCGACGATCAGTCCTGGCACGGCGGACGGCGGCCGCTGACTCTCGATGAGGCAAAGGTGTCGATCGCACTGGCGGCGGTTTCAGGGGGCATGTTCGAGATTGGAGACGATCTTCCGACGCTGGGAGCGTCTCCCGAACGCTTGTCGCTCGTAAAGAACGCCGACCTCATCGACATGGCGCGTCTCGGCCGTGCATCCACACCCGTCGATCTGATGACCTATGCGCCGAGCGATCGACAGCCGAGCGTTTTTCTGCTCAAAGAAGATGCGCACCAGTCCATGCTCACGATATTCAACTGGACCGATGAGCCGCGTACCCGCGCGATCAGTCTTGCGCAACTCGGCTTGAAGCAGCCAGGCAGCTACAAAATCGTCGACGTGTTCGGCGACCAAAGCTGCTGCGGCGGCTCATCCTCCGCGATCAATCTGGTCCAACAACCGCATTCCGTGCGCATGCTCAAGCTCATCGACGATTCCGTCGCCGCGATCCCGCCGCCGTTCGAGATACGCTCGGCGAGCAGCGCCGGCGCGGGGGAGACCGTGAGTTTCAAGGCGGCCGCCGCGTCCGCGGAAGCGCCGGTGCTCGCGTGCCACTGGGACTTCGGCGATGGATCGACCATGGATGGCGCGGAAGCGCAGCACGCGTTTACGCACGCCGGCGTATACGAGGTGCAGGCGACCGTCACCGGTTTGGATGCCGTCACAAATCGCAAGACGTTCACGGTCTCGATTTCCGGCGACGTTCCGACACGGTTCGAACCGTCGGAAAAGCGGCGCGTCGAGCCGGCCCCGTCGCCGGAGACGGCGCGATAAGGGCGACTAAGTCGCCTTGGACGGAATCACGTGACGCACGCCGCCGCGCGGGTCATGCACATCGCCCACGAATCTTGGAATGAGGTGGACATGCAGGTGAAACACCGTCTGGCCCGCCGCGGCACCGCTATTGATGCCGATGTTGTAGCCGTCCGGCCTAAGCCGCTCGTCAATGAGCGCCTTTGCGGCATCTAACAGCGTGAGAACGGCGGATCGCTCCGGTTCGGTTGCGTCGAACCACGTTGGGATATGCCGCCGCGGAACGATGAGGGCATGCCCCGGCGATGCCGGATAGCGGTCCCACAGCGCAACGCAAAGCTCATTGCGCACGATGACACGGTCATCCGAGAGATCACAGAACGGGCAGGATGCCGCCGTTTGAGTGGTGCTCATGGTGGGATTGTATTACGCGATCGGGCACGACGCGGGAGGAGATTTGATTTAGATTGCGGTTGTGCAAGCGATATCCGGCAATCAGCCCGCGAGTAGCGTCGATCCGCCCGCCGCCGGTCCGCGGCCGCTGTTGGTCTATGACGGCGATTGCGGATTCTGCGGATACTGGGCGCGCTATTGGAACAAGCTCACGGGCGACGCCGTCGACTACCGGCGGTATCAGGACGTCGCCGCGCAATATCCTGCGATCCCGGTGTCCGACTTTCAGCGCGCCGTGCAATATATCGCACCCGATGGACGGCGTGCGAGCGCCGCCGAAGCGAGCTTCCTTACCCTGAGCCATGCGCGCGGCAAAGGCATCTGGCTCGCGCTCTATAGAAGGCTTCCCGGTTTCGCGGCGCTCTCGGAATGGGCTTACGCGCTGATCGCCGCGCACCGCTCGGCCTCGTATCGGATCAGCCTCATTCTGTGGGGCGGGGACTATGAACCGCCGCGACACGATCTGGTCGCATTCTTGTTTCTGCGGCTGTTTGGGCTGATCTATCTTTCGGCCTTCATCTCGTTCGGCGTGCAAGCGCTGGGGCTGATCGGCAGCCACGGCATCCTGCCGCTCGGCGAACTCGTCGACGCGATCGCCGGCCGTGCGGGTCCGGAGCGTTTCTATCTCATGCCGATGGTGTTCTGGTTGAACGACGGCGATTTCGCGATCCAGGCTGTCTGTTGGGGCGGAGCGGGCTTGTCGCTGCTGCTGTTCTTCAATCTGCTGCCGCGCCCGAGTCTCATTCTGCTGTTCGTGCTCTATCTGTCGCTGCTCTATGGCGGGCAGACCTTCATGACTTACCAGTGGGACACGTTCCTGCTGGAGGCCGGATTTCTCGCGCTGTTCTTGAGCTTCGCTCCGGTACCGGGACTCTGGCTGCTGCGCTGGCTGCTGTTCCGCTTCATGTTCATGTCGGGCGTCGTCAAGCTGTTGAGCGGCGATCCCAATTGGTGGAACCTGACGGCGTTGTCCTACCACTTCGTCACCGAGCCGCTGCCGACGCCGCTGGCCTGGTATGCCGCGCATCTGCCGCCGAGCGCGCTGACCGCCGGCACCGCCGCCACATTTGTCGTCGAACTGCTGCTGCCATTCTTGATCTTCTGCCCGCGCCGGCTTCGCTTCGTCGCCGCATTCGGCATCCTTTTGCTGCAAGGCTGCATCTTGATGACCGGCAATTACAATTGGTTCAATCTTCAGACGATGCTGCTGTGCTTGCTGCTCATCGATGACGCGGCACTGCGGAAAATATTGCCGCGGCGGCTGATCGGATGGCTGCCGGTGCGCGTGAAACCGTATTCGCCGCACGGAGCGACCACGGTCTTTGTCGGCGCGTTGGCGATGCTGATCGTGTTTTGCAGCCTCGTCGAAATGGACGAGCGTTTCGGTGGCGATCCGCCCGCGCTCGCAAAGGGAATCGACCGGCTCATCGAACCGCTGCACATCGTCAGCAGCTACGGCCTGTTCGCGGTCATGACCACGCAGCGCGATGAAATCGTCATCGAGGGTTCGAATGACGGCGTCGAATGGCGCGCATATGAATTCTGCTACAAGCCCGGCGAGCTGGCGCGCCGCCCGCGCTGGAACATCCCGCACCAGCCGCGCCTCGACTGGCAGATGTGGTTCGCTGCGCTCGACGACCCGCGGCGTCTGCCGTGGTTTTCGCGTTTCCTCGCGGCGTTGCTCGAGAATGCGCCCGCGGTCACGGCGCTGCTGGAAAAGAATCCGTTTCCCGACAAGCCGCCGGTATACGTACGAGCGCAGTTCTACGAGTACACCTACACCGGTGGTGAGCAAAAGGCCAAGGGTCTATGGTGGGACCGGCGCTCCCTGGGACTGTACTTCCCCACGGTGCGTTTGAAAGACGAATGACGCGCGGCGCGTTCCCGGCATTCTGGCGGCTTTTGTTTGAAGAGTGGTATGCGTCAATTGAGGGACCCGCGGAGGCGTCGGCAGATGTTTGAATCGGCGAGAAAGGCGATAATCACCGCGGCCGCACTGATTCCGATCGTGCCGCTTGCCGCGCACGCCGCCAAGCTGCAGCCGCCGGTGACGTTTGACGGCGGGGTTCCCGACCTCGTGTCCGAGAGCATTACGCTGAACGCGGATGGAACCTACGTCTTTGCGATCCACCATGAGTCGATCGCGGGTCCGCGCGGCAGCGAGACCCGGCGCGGCCGCTGGACGTTCGATTCCACGGCGTCGGTTGTGACGCTGCATTCGGATGACGTGCGCGACCCGGACGCCGTCATGAGGATTTCCGCCGGGCGCAGGTTGACTGCCACCGTGGAATCGCCGCGAGACGGCCTGTCCGTCGCACTGGAAGCCGAAGTGCCCCCACCGCCATCGATCGCATCCAGAATCAAGACGCAGTCACGCGCCGAGGGTCTCGCCGTCACCGACAAGACGCCGACCGAGCATATCTACGTGCGGCCCGGGGCGGATCTCGCTCGCTACCGGAATCTGATGATCGATGCGGTGAACGTCGAGATCGGACTCGGCGAGTACTACGATCGAACCTCACCGCGTGACCGGGCGGCGCTGCAGCAGCGCTTGAATGTGTACGCCGACGAGATCGGCAAGGACGTGCGCAGGCGTTGGCTCGCACTGGTCGCGCCGACCTATGCGCTCGTAGAGCACAAGGATGCGGAAACCGTGCGGGTGTCCGTACGTATCCTCGGCATCGTGCTCGACACGCCGCTCGAAGGGGCTGCGATTAGGGGCACCGAGTTCGCATTTGCGAACGGCTCACGTGCGATCCAGGTCCTGGAAGTTCACAACGCGATGACGGATGAGCTGCTGGTGAGGTTATTGAACGATGGCCCGACGGCCCAAGGTCCGGGCATCATGTTAATTGGGCACCTCCCGGGGAAGGCTGCACCCGCCGATCTGTACTCGCGTTGGGCGAGCGCCCTCGGCGACGAACTGCTGGATGCGGTCGGGACGCTCGCTGCGCGCTGATTGGAGGGGCTTCGTTCGTGCGGCGCAGTATGCAATGCAACGTCATGCCGATTCCGCGGCTCATTGCGCGGCAGATGGAGCGGACGGCTCTTGATTTTATCCGCGTTCGGCATGAGAGTGGTTCGCTGTCGGACCGCAGGAGATTGGAATGCCCAAGTATCAAAAGACCCCGGAGGCCATTGCCAAACTCTCTGCGGAGCAATTCCGCGTTACGCAGCAAAGCGGCACCGAGCGCGCCGGATCCGGCGAATACTTGAAAAATAAGGAGGCGGGCATCTACGTCGACGTCGTGTCCGGCGAGCCGCTATTCGCCTCGGCCGACAAGTATGAATCGGGCTGCGGCTGGCCGAGCTTCACGAAACCCATCGAGAAAGCCAACGTCAAGGAGCTTCGAGACGCGTCGTTCGGCGTGATCCGCACAGAAGTGCGTTCGGCGCACGGCGACAGCCATCTCGGGCATGTGTTTCCCGACGGCCCGGAGGATCGAGGTGGGCTGCGCTACTGCATCAACTCGGCCGCGCTGCGGTTCATTCGTCGCGATGACATGGAGGCAGAGGGCTATGGCGCCTACGTGGACCAAGTAGAGGATGTCCGATGAGCGAAGAGCGTGCGGTTCTTGCGGGCGGCTGCTTCTGGGGCATGCAAGACCTCTTTCGGCGGTACGATGGGATCGTGTCGACGCGGGTCGGCTACACGGGCGGCAACGTCGCCAACGCGACCTATCGCAATCACGGCACCCATGCGGAAGCGATCGAGATCCTCTTTGATCCGGACAAAATCACCTATCGCCAGATTCTCGAATTCTTTTTCCAGATCCACGATCCGACGACGCGTGACCGCCAAGGTAATGACCGGGGGACGAGCTATCGGTCGGCGATCTTCTACACCAACGATGAGCAGAAGCGCATCGCCGAGGAGACGATCGCGGCGGCCGATGCGTCGGGCCTATGGCCGGGCAAGCTTGTAACCGAACTTGCCCCGGTCTGGGAATTCTGGGAAGCGGAGCCTGAGCATCAGGACTACCTTGAACGGTATCCCGATGGCTACACCTGCCATTTTGTAAGACCTAACTGGAAGCTGCGCTAGCTCGCGTCGGCCGGCTGCCGTCGTTGTTTACGAGAACCAGCGCAGAAAAGCCGCCGCCGCGAGCGCCGTCAGCGCCAGTGCAAGCTGTGTGGTCCATGCGCGCTGGCGGCCGGGTGCCGCCCAGCTCGTCTCGCGCGCGAGGTACAGCGCCGCCAGCGAGAACCCGGCGGCGGCACACACCATCTTGAGAATCAGCGCGCCGATCGCGATGCCGTGGATGTCCGGGAATTGTCCATACCCCGCATAGCTGATCGCGCCAAAGCACAGACCGCTGGCGCCCTGGGCGACCCAGCCGCCGAGTACCAGCCGCGCGAGCAGCCGTTGCGCCGCTTGCGGCTCGGCAAACTTCAGACCGCGCGCGGCCGCCGCGCCGCCCGTGACCGAAACGGCGCCCAGGTTGTGGACCACCTGGGTCAGCGCGTAGCCGAGGTCTTGCGCATCCACGCGCTCATTCACCGTCGGCCAAGGCCGGCTTTCAGCCGGCCGTGACCTTGATGCATTTTTCCACGCCGATCGGCGTGTGAGCCTTGTCGACGATCTTGATACACAATGTGTGCGGCCCGGCCGTCAGCGTGTCGACCGAGGTTGTGCCTTTGAGCTGGCGCAGGATCGAGGCTTCTCCGCCATCCACGTACAGGTGAACGTGATCGCCCTTAGGGCCCGGCACGACCTCGTAGCTGACCTTGGTGGGCGCACTGGCGCTGACCTTGGCGCCGTCTGCCGGCGAGGAGATCGTGACCGAAGCATCCGCGGCCAGTACGCCTGCCGATAGTCCGAGCAACGAAACGAATAGTAGGGGCTTGAGTAAAGTCATGGTCGCCTCCAGTCTGAGTTGAACGCGGAAATATAGCAGCTGTGGACGTCATCAGTTGCCGCCACGGGCATTTTTAATGATCTTTAGATCCGATCACCGCACCGGCAAGGCCGATCTCCTCGCGGAATTACAGCAATCGGGCATATGCCAAAAAGCGACACTCCTTGCATGAGGTCGCATATAGACAGCTCACGAAAAGACGCGTGGGCGTTGGAAAATCGGAATTCGCCCGCGAATATTTGGCGAGAGCAGGGATTGCCAATGCCTGAGTAGTTTGCGTGCGCTTGCGCGCCCAGGACGGTCCGATATCCCAAGTGCAGGTAAGCGTCCGTTACTTGAACTCATGCCATCTGCACCGCCCCTCGGACGCGATTCCGAATGGCTCAATGCTGTTGATATTGCCGCATACGTATTACGATTGTAGCGTGCACCAAGGGAGATGGTACCTGGCGGGCAATGTCGAACATCGCCTCAGGGCCGACGCGGCGCGCGCGGTCTGCAGTCTCGGAGATCCAAAAAAAAGTACTGTGGGAGGATAGACAATGGATAGCGCAGATGGCGAACTTGCTTTCGCCGGGTCCACGGCATCTCTTGAATCCATCTCGGGCCATGCGGTGCGCGTGACGGATACGCAATTGGCGGTAATTGCGGCCTCGCTGGGGACGGTCTTCGAATGGTACGACTTCTTTCTGTACGGAACTCTCGCGGTTTTCTTCAGTGCGTTGTTTTTTCCGCCCGGCAATGAAACAGCGGCGTTTCTGGCAAGCCTTGCGACGTTTGGTGCGGGTTTTGCCGTGCGGCCGTTCGGTGCGCTCGTCTTCGGGGCTCTGGGCGACCGCATCGGCCGCAAGAGAACCTTCATGGTCACCATGGTGATGATGGGCGTCTCGACCGTTGCCGTTGGTCTGCTGCCGACCTATGCGCAGGTGGGCGTCTGGGCACCTGTGCTGTTGGTGTCCATGAGACTAACGCAGGGCCTGGCGGTTGGCGGCGAATACGGCGGCGCAGCCGCATATGTGGCGGAGCACGCCCCGCCGTCGCATCGCGGCTACTTGACGAGCTGGTTGCAGATGACGTCGACGGTCGGCCTGCTGCTGTCTCTTCTGGTCATTCTCGCGTGCCGTGTCACACTGGGTGATGATGCGTTCAAGTCATGGGGCTGGCGTATCCCGTTCCTGACATCGATTGCGTTGCTGGCGGTGTCAATTTATATCCGTCTCAAGCTCGAAGAGTCACCGGTGTTCCAGAAGATGGAGTTGGAAGGGTGCACCTCGAAATCTCCGATCCGGGAGAGTTTCGGGACTTGGGGCAATATGAAGAGCGTTCTCATCACGTTATTTGGCATCACGAGCGGCATGACGGTAATTTGGTACGGCGCACAGTTTTACGCGCTGTTTTTCATGCAGAGCACGCTGCACGTCGACTACATAACCAGCTATGTAATCATTGCGGTCGGTTTGACGTTAGGAGCCCCGCTCGTCGTTCTGTTCGGCGCGGTGTCTGATCGGATTGGGCGCAGGCCGGTCATGATTGCCGGGATGCTGTTGGCGGCGCTGACGTTTATACCGAGCTTCCACATGCTCGCCAATTTTTCGAACCCCGGGCTGTCGCTGTTCTCCGAAAACAATGCGATCGAGATCAGCGCGAACAACTGTACATTCTCGCTGTTCGCTGCGCCGGTATCGGCATGTGATAAGGCGCGCAAGTTCTTCAGTCGAAATGGGCTCTCGTATACATCGATTGCCGAGCCGGCCGACGGCGGCATGACGACTCGTATTGGGGAGATGAAATTGAATGGTTTCGACGAATCCACTTACACGAAAGCGCTCGAAGCAGCCGGCTTCAAAGGCACCGCCGGCCACGTAAACGTTGTTGGCGCAGTTGTGGTGGTGATCTGGCTGATGGCACTCGTCGGTATGGTTTATGGACCGATGGCGGCATTCATGGTCGAGATGTTCCCGGCACGAATTCGCACGACATCGCTATCGGTTCCTTACAATCTCGGCGTGGGAATTCTGGGCGGATTCCTGCCCTTCGTGGCCGCCGCATTGGTGATCTACGAGGGCAACATTTTCGCGGGTCTTTGGTATCCGGTCGGGATGGCGCTCGCAACTGCGATCGTCGCGCTACTCGTCCTGCCGGAGACGAAGAATCGCGCGATCAATTGACAGCGCCGGCTCCCCTGAAGTCCGCGCCGCCGGTTCCGACGCAGGTGGGCAAGTAACGGCGCGAAGGATGATTCCATGACCCCTTATCTCGTAGCCGTATTCCAACGGGCCGACCAATACGAAGGTGTCCGCAGGATCAATATCTACCTCTTGCGAGTGGTCTATATCTTGATGTTTTTTCTGTTGGGAAAGGACACGTGGACGCACGTACCGACGCATCGAGGATCATGGGAACCGACAAATGCCGTACCCTGGGGGTATGTGTATGTGAATTACATTTACAAGCCAAAGAAGAGGGGATCAACCGTATAAGGAATTCCCGGCTCCGTCGTTTTCTTCCATCCCGACAAAGGGCTGCATCACCGCGGGAAACGCCGCGAGTTTGCGTCTCACCGCGAGCAGCTCTAGCTCGTCGATAACGCGGGCGCCGCCCGGCTGCTTCATTGTGCGTTCGAGCTGCGCTTCCCGCAAAAATAATCTTAACGCTTCATTGACCGACTTCACGATGAAACTCCTGCCATTGGTTCCGATAACGCTTCAACTCTCGCCCCCACTATGGCGCATGGCAAACTCGTCGCAACGTGATGCAATTCCCGGTATCGATTGCTTTACGGCATCCGCAAAGGCTTGCACGGGCTCGGTGTCGCCACCAGGAGACGTGCGTTAAACGTCAATTGACCGCCTGCGACACGGCCTGACACTTTGTGTCACCCATGCCGGAGCCAGCGGCGATCGGGGAAACAATACGCAACAGGCTTTGTCAAATCACTCCGTTTGATTCGACTCAATTGCGTCGGCGGCCGGCAGTGCGGCTGGCGGCCCTATCGGGTTGATCGCAAGCAAGACGCTTGTCAGAGCGGCAAGCTCCTGCGAAAGTTCATCCCTCGGGGGAAATGGACTCAACCCGTGACAAACCCGGACAGCGAGGGCACGACATGAGACAAATGACCACGTTGTTGTCGATTAGCGCCGAGCGCCAAGGATTGCTCGAGATCACGGATCGGATCATGAGGTGGACGGACGCGCAGGCGGTCAAGGTGGGATTGCTGACGATTTTCTGCCGCCATACCTCCGCATCCCTGTTGATCCAAGAAAACGCGGCGGCGGCAGTGCGCACCGACCTGGAGAAATATTTCGCGCGAATAGCCCCGGCGGATCCGTCGGCCTATACACATGATGATGAGGGGCCGGATGACATGCCGGCTCATATTCGAACGGCGCTCACGCAAGTGCAGCTCAGTATTCCATTAATCGATGGCCACCTGACGCTGGGAACTTGGCAGGGAATTTACCTCTTCGAGCATCGTCGTCGTCCGCGCTCGCGTACACTTGCTCTGCATCTAATGGGCGATTAGCCGAAGGCGAATCGGTCAAGGCGTTTCGGCGCGGGTATGATGCGTGTCCTTTTATGGGGACGACCTCCACAACGAAGCTGTCGGGACGCGGGCGCACCCGGGCGGGCGTCGGTGTTAGAGTGAATACGTTCGCGTCAATTCTCGAGATGAAATCGGAGTGAACAGTCGGTGTGCCTGATTCTGATTGCCTGGCACGTGCATCCAGAGTTTCCATGCGTTCTCGCGGCCAATCGCGATGAATTTCACGGGCGTCCGACAATGAGCGCGGACTGGTGGCCCGACCGCGCGGGATTGTTGGCGGGACGGGATCTGAAGGCGGGCGGTACGTGGCTGGGCGTGACCCGGAGCGGCCACTTTGCGGCTTTGACCAATTTCCGGGATCCTAGTATTCAGCGCGCAGACGTGCGGAGCCGCGGCAATCTTGTGACAGATGTATTGGTGTCGGGTAATTCCGTGGCGGATAGCTTGGCTTATCTTCGCAGAGTCGATGCCAATTACAATGCGTTTAACATGATTCTTAGCGATGGCAAGCGGCTCGGGGTCTACGAAAGCGTGCGCCATGGCGGTCGCGAACTCGGTCCCGGTATTTTTGGCTTGTCCAACGATCTGCTCGACACGCCTTGGCCCAAAGTGAGGAAGGCCAAGTCTCGGCTGGCCTCGGCGCTGACCGATGTGCAAGATGTAACCGCCTTGATGCACTTGTTGCGCGACGATCGGCAAGCATCCGATGCGGAATTGCCTCAGACCGGCATCAGTGTGGAATGGGAGCGGCTTCTTTCCAGTGCATTTGTGCGCGCTGACGATTATGGAACGCGCTGCTCGACGGTGTTTCGCATCGATCACGCCGGCCGGGCGTACTTCGATGAGTGGACATGGGATCGCGCGGGCGAGGAGATTGGGAGAAGAAGCTATCAGTTTGATCTGCAATCGGCGTGACGGCCTATTCGATGCCGCAGTCGGTGCCGGCGCGTGCAATCGCCTGTGCGTTACCGACTGAAACCCGATAGGACGTTGATCACGCGGTGTTCGCCTGGACCCACATAGGTATCTTCTCGATAGACGAGCGCGTCACCCGCGCGTATTTCCACTTTGTGAGCGCCGGCCGTGACATCCAGAGTTTGCAGGTGGTTGGCCGCCGTGGCTTGTCCGGTTTGCACGCCATCTACGAACACGAGCGAACCCGCAGGGGCGCCGGTCACGATGATCTCGGTCGGGTCCGGTATCTGCGTTTTCCGCGAACCGAACCAACTGCACGCGGCTAAGCACGCCAATGTAATCAATACGAAGACTCTCAATCTCTACGCCCACGCTTGAGTATGAAGACATCAGCGTATCACGCAGCGCCGATATCGACTACTCAGACGAATTGGTCCCTGGGCGCCGGAGTTCGCCAGGTTGAAATCCTCGTTGATCGGCAAGAAATGAGGGGTGGATTTCGGGTCATGACGCGTAGGCGGCCGGGGCCGACGCGAGGCGATGCTCGAAACGGCAAATCAATCGGACTCAAGAATGCGGCGTACCTATTCAGCACGGTGCCGGCCAAATAGGTCAGAATGGTCGACACGTTTACCCCGCTGAATTTGCGACTCTCGACCAGGGAGCCGTAAATGGCGGCGGCGCGCAGTGGAACGATTGGCGCCCGGTGTCAATGCGATGCAGGCCATCCGGTACATGGATTTGTCTGAGAAGAGGATAACGATGACGCCGATTGTTCGTAAAGCGGCTCGTACCTACGGCGTCGCGCTGCTGTGGCTAATGACCATTGGCGCGGATGACTCCCTATCGGCGCGACGGCCGACATGGTCGGCGAATTTCGTTGCGCGTGTCGAGGCGCTGGCGCTGCTCCAGACATTGAATGCCGAATTGCTGGCCCATGACAGTGCGACCCTGACTCTCGAGCATTGGTGCCGAGCTCATCGAATGGCATCGCCTCCCCGCATCGTTGCTGCTCGAGTCGCTGGCGTGGACAAGCCGGTATCGCCGGAGCAGCGTCGAGAGTTGGGCGTGACGTCGGCAGAACCAATCCGCTATCGACGGGTAAGACTGCTCTGCGGCGCGGTTGTCCTGTCGGAGGCGGATAATTGGTATGTGCCGGGCCGCTTGACGCCGGAGATCAACAAGGTCCTGGACACCACTGATACGCCGTTCGGCAAAGCTGTGCAGTCGCTTCAATTCCAGCGCCGTACGCTGTCGTCGAAAGTGCTCTGGTTTCCGCTGCCCGAGGGCTGGGAAATGGATGCTACCGCGGCCGGCGATGACGCGGGCGTCCTATCCATGCCACCGATATTATTGGAGCACCGCGCGGTGCTGACCTTGCCCGATGGAAAGCCGATCAGCGAAGTGGTGGAGTCGTACACAAGCAATGTTCTTGCCTTTCCGCTGCCGCAACCCTGACCGGATTCATGGCTGCGCCGCTTCGCGCGACGATTCACGGACTGCGGCCAGCGTCTCGCGGGCGCCCGAGGCTGCTAGCGCGCTCTCGAGCCCATGCTGACGCATGCGACGGTCAGCTATCAGGCAGATTGCTATCGGTTGTTTGGGAGTCCGACGATTGCAATGCCTCTCTCTTTTGCCCAGATCGAGGCGCGAGCGGAGAATGCGAGTTGCCGTCCATCCGGGGACCATACCGGATGATCCGCATTTATGACTGGATCGGTGATCTGAGTAAGCCCTGTTCCGTCACGGTTGATGAGGAATATGGAGTAAAGCCCATTTGTGCTTCCGCGGGTAGATTCGAAAGCCAATTGCTTGCCGTCGGGCGACCAAGCCGGCGCTCTTCCTTGCGCGCGGCTCGATTCCACCGGCTGCGCTACGCCACCTTCGTCTACGAGCCAAATGGAGTTTTTTGTTTGATCATATTTCTGTCCAGTATTTTCCTGACCCGCAAAGGCGATCCACTTTCCGTCCGGCGAGACGCTCGGCATGCCGGTGAAAACCTGCCTGGAATCGGTAATCGTCACGACAACGCCCGTGCTTAAATCAATCTTTTTGATGACCATGTCTCGAGCATCCATCGCGGCGACTTGCTCTCCGCTAGGAAACCAGGACGGATAAAACATCTGCTCCGACAACCCGTGCGAGTCCACTCGGCGGGCGCTCGATCCATCCGAATTAATGACCCAGATTCCGTTCTCACCGCGCGAAGACGTTCCCGTGAATGTAATCAGGCGGTTCTTATTAGACCAGTTCGCACGTGTCGCGGAGACCGGCAACGGAGACCGGGCAAGCTGTTGCGGCTGACCGCCAACGACGGGAATAAGGAATAGTTCCCAAGTTTCCCCTACGCGACGACTGAATAGGAGATGGGTCCCATCCGGCGAGAAGCAGGGCCAGAAGTCTTGACTTCCGGAAGTGAGAAATCTAACCGGCAAATCCAAATGAGATAACGAAGGTCCGCAAGCGGTCAACACCAAAGCGGCCAGAGCCGCGGAAATCCTAATCCATGATAATCGACGCATCGGGGCCGCCAACATTGGGACGAGTCATCATATCCGACGCTGCCCCTCAGTCCGAGCCGGATGCTTGCGACCGGTGCCGGACCCGACGATGAAGCCATCTCGCCAACGAGGTTCTCAGGCTGGTGCGGCGGACTTCAGCGGCCAGGGATCAGCCCATGCCGGAATGCGCATGAGCCCGTTCAGCCACCGTACGAGGTTGGGCGACGCCTCCAAGGGCATCTCCGATTCTCGCCAGTAGCGCGCCATCGAGGCCAACTGGAAGTCGGCGATGGTGAGCCTGCCGCACGCGACGAACGCTCGTCCTGCCAAGTGACCGTCGAGCACCTTGGCGAATCGGATGAGGTCCGAACATTTCTGCGTCAATGATGCGCCATCTGGTGGTCCCAACTTGAAAGTCGCCTTGACGACGTGTTCGAAATAGAACGGCCCAACGGCGGGTGACCAGTGACAGTCATTCCACGACAGCCACCGCAAAACCTCGACCTGCTCTGCCGGATTGTCCGCCGGCCACATGTCCGATCCGGACCTGATGCACAGATGCGCCATGATTGCCGAGGCCTCCCACAGCACCAGGTCGCCATCCACCAGCGTCGGTGCCTTCATGTTGGGATTGAGCACGGCATACTCTGGCGTCCGGAGTTGGCCGGCCATCATATCGACTTCGATGAGCTCCGCGTTGACCCCGAGGTGTTTGATCAGCGCCAACGCCCTCAGCGGAGCCTGTGCCTTGATCCAATAGAGCCTCATACCATCGCTCCTCGTCATATATAGAGTGCTGCCCCTCCAAGGCTTGGCGGGTTTCGATCATTTCATGGTGGTTTTGTCGGGGGTCGTCGATGAATTACGCGGCCTGCACGCCCGCAGATCGTAGTCGACCACGCGATCATATTGGTCGTCATGATTCAATGCTCCCTCCGTTGATGGCTTGTCGGCCGGTTAAAGAGCAGACCTAAATAGCGCCGTACGTGCCTTAGGTTCCCCCGGACTACCTCGGGACTTTGTTTCGTTTTTGCGAAGATGAAAGAGCCTTGCAGGATGCTTTGAATGAAGTAACCCACACTTTCCGCGGTCCATGCGGCGCGGGGCGCATAGCGCTTCTTGGCGGCTTCGATTTCGCGCGTCAATACCGCGATGTGCGAGGACAGCCCCTGATCGCAGGCGGCACGGATCGCAGGATGCGTGTCGTAGGTTTCCTGAACGAGGGTGCCCAGCAGGCAGGTGTAGTCGGGGAGGTCACCGGTGAGAATCTCTGCTCGGAAATCGATATAGCCGAGTATGCGATCGAGCGGATCCTTGGCCTGGTGATACGGCGCGGCGGCGAAGAAGCCTTCCGTCATCGCCCCCCAGTGCGCCACGGCGTCGAGGGCGAGCTCGTCCTTGGTCTTGAAATGGTGGAAGAAGCTGCCCTTGGTGACGCCGGCTTCATGGCAAATGTCGTCCACGGTCGTAGCCGCATAGCCCTTGGCGCGGACGACGTGGAGGGCGGCATCGAGGAGTTTGGTTTTCGACTCGTGGCGAGCTGCAGTGGTCATGGCTGTGTGTCAATACCAACTAGTCGGTATGGTACCGACTAATTGGTATGGAGTCAAATCCCATGCTTCATGGGCGGCAAGCGGAGCACAGTCTTTAGCACGGCTGCTTGCAGGGTATGGCGAGGGGATCGGAGGATGTATCGTGGTGCCGAGGAGGGGCGGGAGACACGCGCTGCGGCACTGTCCGACCGACACGGTCGCCGGCAAGTTCGGCAAACGGAGACAAATAAGGAGTCGCTACGATGTCCGCCTCTTGTTGCTGCAAAAATCGCTTGGATCCTCTTCTGGCCCTGATGTTCACCCTCAGCGCGCTTGGGGCCACTACGCCTGGTAGCCCGGCATTGGCCGCGGCTTCTAGCGGGGCCATGGTTGGGGAGCATATTCAGCACATTCGAGGCGCGCTATTGCCGGCCGTCTTGATCCAAGGCGAGCGTGGTCGAGCAACGACACTGAGCGACCGCATGGCGTCGCTGCACGTGCCGGGCGTCAGTATAGCGGTGATTCACGACGGCAAACTGGAATGGGCTCGGGGTTTCGGCGTCAGCAAGATCGGCGGCCCCGCAGTGACGCCGAATACCCTTTTTCAGGCGGCGTCCATCAGCAAGCCGGTGACGGCGTTGGGCGTGCTGCATCTAGTGCAGGTGGGAAAGCTCGACCTCGATGTCGATGTCAACCAATACCTCAAGACGTGGAAGATTCCGGCCAACTCCTTCACCGATCAAAAAGCGGTGACCCTCCGAGAGCTTCTTACCCATACCGCGGGAATGACCGTCCACGGATTTCTGGGCTATGCCGGCGCTGCTTCCTTGCCGAATATGGAACAGATTCTCGACGGATTGCCCCCGGCCAATAGTCCTGCGATCCGCGTGGATGTCCTACCGGGGACCATCTGGAGATATTCGGGTGGTGGTTACGTCGTCGTCCAGCAATTACTCGAGGACGTGACGGGTGAGTCCTTCGCAAAGCTCATGCAAGACATGGTACTGAATCGCATTGGCATGACCCACAGTACCTACACACAACCGCTGCCCAAGAGCCGGCTTGCGGAGATTGCGATGCCGTATGGCGCGGGCGGTGCACCGATCAAAGGCGGCCCGCATGTTTACCCGGAAATGGCGCCCGCTGGTCTATGGACGACGCCCTCCGATCTAGCGCGTTTCGCGATGGAAATTCAACGATCTTGGCAGGGCAAAGCCAATCCCGCTCTTTCGACGTCGATGACGCGGCAGATGTTGGCCGCGGGAATCAATAACTGGGGCCTCGGATTGCATATCGGTGGCAGCCAACAACACCCATTATTTGAGCACAACGGCGCGAATGAGGGATACCGATGTGATCTTGTGGCCTACACCGTCGGCGATGGCGCGATCATCATGACCAATGGGGACAACGGCGGCCAGCTGGCGCAAGAACTTCGCCGCACCATTGCCCATGAATACGGATGGCCGCATTTTCAGCCCAAGCTGCACAAGGTAATCAAGGTCGATCCGGCGCGATTTGATTTACTCACCGGCAGCTATCAATTAGAAGCGAATGTATTTCTCACCATTTCGCGTGAAGGGGATCATCTGTTTTCACAAGCGACGGCGCAGGGGCAGACGGAGATTTTTGCCGAAGGAGACCACGAATACTTCTCCAAGATGGTCGACGCGCGAATCACGTTCGACACGGACGACCAAGGACGAGCCACAAAATTGGTGCTGCACCAGGACGACCGCGACCAGCCGGCAACTCGTCTGGACGATGCCGCTGCAAGGCCGATAGCGGAGGCGCTGTCTGCCATCAACAAGAGATTCAAAAATCAAACGCCGGCGCCCGAGAGTGAATCCGCACTCCGGCAACTGATCAGCGACGTTTCGGCGGGCACTCCGCATTACGACAGAATGACCCCGGAAATGGCAACGTTGACGCGCCAACAGCTCGGGCAACTCCAGCCCTTGTTGAAGAATCTAGGCGCGGTTCAGTCCGTGATTCTAAAGGAGGTGGCGCCCGATGGCGCCGACGTCTATACGGTGAGATTTGCCAATGGGACCGCGGAATGCGGTTTGAGTCTCCAAGGAGAAGGCATCATCTCCGGCGCCGAAATTTTCAACATCGAGAAGTGACGATCCAACGGAGCCGAGTGCCGCAAGGCTCGAGCGTCCTGAGGCAAGTCGGAATCGCGCCTCTGACTCGCCGGCGGCGGGGGAGTGCAGGGATCCGCGAACGGGCTCCGCGCCGACGGAGAAACACGCTGGGGAACACAATCCAACTGGTGGAAGGGGGCCGTTGTGGGCAGAACTGCCGCATACCCTTGCGTGATAATGTCCGCGTGGCGATAAACGAAGTCGTGGAAGTTCAGTGCCCATGGACCCGACATCGAGGTTTGGGTAGAGCGGTTCCGTAGCAAAAATATGAATAAGATTGGCGGAAATCATCCCATCACGAACCGTATTCTCGGTTCTCTGCCGCATTCCACGCTGAAGCGAATCCTGCCCGATCTGGAGCCCATGGACATGGTGGGGGGTGAGATCATCGATCGTGTCGATCAATCGATTGAATATCTATATTTCATCAATCGCGGCTTGGTTTCATTTATCAAGACCATGCAAGACGGTCGCACGGTCGAGGTCGGAGCCGTCGGTATCGAAGGGGTAACCGACCCGAACTCGCTCTTCGGCATCGACGAGGCAATAGTAAAGTCCATCGTTCAAATTCCCGGAACAGCGTTGCGCATCCGTCGCGACATTCTGAGGCGCGAGATGGACCATGACGATGCGCTGCTAGAAATGATGCACAAATGCGCTCGCCTCGCCATCAGCCAACTCGTGCAGACCGCGGCCTGCAATCGGCTGCATACCCTGGAAGAGCGCTGTAGCCGCTGGCTGTTGATTGCCCACGACAGCGCGCTGGCAAGATCATTTCCACTGACCCATGAATTTCTGGCGATGATGCTCGGCGTTCAACGCTCCGGCGTATCGATTGCCGCGCGATTGCTGCAGGAGGCCGGCCTTATTCAGTACACGCGTGGTCGCGTGACTGTCACGAACCAATCCGGTCTCGAAGATGCGGCCTGCGAATGCTACGGCGTTATGCGGATCGAACGGGAGAAGCTCTTTGGAGTCCCGAAACCGGGGTGGGACATTTCGACGGTAGGGTAGATTTCGCGCCCGGAGATGCCAAAAATCCAGGCTCCTATGTTCGAAATCGTACAGACCCGCACGCAGCCACTCTCATATAAACCTATGTCGGCAGTAGAACAATACCTGTAGGGTTGCTCAATAGTCATTGGTTATGGGTGCATGGCGTGAACCGATGTCTTCGCGCCAGGCTGATCTTTAAATTCCTTCCTATTATTGGTCCGCGTCATGCGAATCGGCGTTGTCGATTAATGACCGCACCGGCAGAGGGGCGGTGTGAGCAATCGCTGTGTCAACGAAGAGCAACATGCAATGCCTAAACTCCGCGTTGACTCGGGACGGCCAATTTAAGGGACCGCATTAATGCCTACGACCCCCTCGGAGATGCCGCGCGACGCGCTCGATGCCGCGCCGGACGCAATGCTCATCATTGATGCCGCCGGCATCATCCGCTTTGCCAATCGGCAAGTCTCCGCTTTATTCGGCTACGCGCGCGACGAAGTCATTGGTCAGTCCATCGAGAGGTTGATGCCGGATCGCTTTCGTACGCGGCATGTCGGACACCGCGAGCACTATGCCGGCAATGTGCGCGTACGCCCCATGGGCATCGGGCTTGAGCTGTTTGGGCTGCGACGCGACGGCACCGAGTTCCCGGTCGAGATCAGTTTGAGCCCCATTGAGGATGTTGGCCGAGCCCTTATCGCTGCCGCTATTCGCGACGTGAGCGAGCGCAAGCGTGTCGAGGCTGAATTGATCGTGGCGCGCGAGGCCGCCGAGGCTGCGCGTGCAGTTGCCGATCAGGCGCGCAGTATTGCCGATCGGGCGCGCGGGATTGCCGATCAGGCGCGCGAAATCGCCGATCGGGCCAACCAGGGCAAGAGCCGCTTTCTCGCCATGGCCAGTCACGATCTGCGTCAGCCTGTCCAAACCCTCGAGTTGCTCGATGGCATCTTGCGTCGGCGCGTGACCGATCAGATCGCTATCGAAGCGTTGTCGCAACAGCGGCAAGCAATAGGCGCCATGTCCAGACTGCTCAATGCCCTGCTCGACATCAGCAAGCTCGAATCCGGAGCGATAAGACCCGAGCCGACGGATTTCACGGTGGGCGCCATATTCGAGGAAATGCGCATGGAATTCGCGAGTATAGCGGCCAATAAAGGACTCAGGCTCGAGATCGAAATCTGCGAGGACGCCGTGTACAGCGATCCCTCGTTGGTGGAGCAAATCCTGAGGAATCTGGTCTCGAATGCCGTCAAGTATACGCGCGAAGGCTGCGTGAGTTTACGCTGCCTACACGAGGCTTCGTTAGTTCGCGTCGAGGTGCTCGATACGGGTGTCGGCATTGCGCCCGACCATCTACCGTACATCTATGACGAGTTCTATCAGGTCGGAGTCCCGACCAACAGCTCGCGCGACGGCTATGGTCTGGGGCTCTCGATCGTGCAGCGGCTGGTCAAGCTGCTCACGCTCAAGCTCGATGTACGATCGGAGTTGGGTCGGGGCTCTGCATTCTCGCTCGTGTTACCGGCGAGCCGCGGCCGAGACGTAACGGCGTATCGAGGGCCCGCGGGAGCACCGGTCCATGGCTCACAGCCGATCGGGGAGGCGCGCGTCTTGGTGGTGGAGGACAACGCGTCGGTCCGACGCGCAACCTGTCTGTTGCTCGAATTGGAGGGCTATCACGTCACGCCGGCCGCCTCTCTGGCGGAAGCGCTACAACACGCCCAGAAGGGCCATGGTGTCGACCTGTTGATCACCGACTATCACTTGAGCGACGGTGAAACCGGCACGCGAGTCATTGCCGCTTTGCGCGAGATTTTGGGGATTTCGTTGCGAGCTGTCCTCACGACCGGAGACACTTCCTCCGCGATCCAGCAACTGCCCCGCGATCCCCATCTGCGGATCACCAGCAAACCCATCAACAGCGAAGAGCTGCTGAAGTTACTCCGAGCGCTGCTTGCCGCCTGAGGGAGTCCGACGTAGCCGCTGGACTCCCGTTGGTCGCGGATTCCGAAATAGAATGTCGGCGCACGAAAGAGTACGCTCGAAGCTACGCTGCCGCATTCGCGGTGTGGGTGCGTACTTCGAGAAAGGAAACGCGGTCAATGTACAATAAAATCCTGGTGCCCGTTGATGGCAGCGAAACGAGCTTGCTTGGACTTGGGGAGGCAATCCGGCTCGCTAAGGATCAGAAGGCCACATTACGGCTGTTGCATGTGGTCCACGATTTCTTGGTAGCCGGCGGGCACGGAGCGGCGGTCTACACAAGTCAATTGCGAATGGACCTTCGTGAGCGTGGGGAAAAAATCCTGAAGGAGGCGGCAGACATCGCTCGCCAGCAGGGCGTGGAAGTCGAGACCAAACTGGTAGAGACGCCGGGGGGTTCGGTCGGGCCGTTGATCGTGGAGCATGCGGAGCAATGGTCGGCGGATCTGATGGTGCTCGGCACGCATGGACGGCGAGGCATTCGTCGTCTCGTCATGGGCAGCGACGCGGAGTACGTCTTGCGCACGACACCTGTGCCGGTGCTGCTCGTGCGCGGAACGAAGGCGCCTGCGGAGAACTAGTGCTTTGCGGGGAGGGATTACGCAGGCCCGTTTGTTGCGGTCTCCGCCCGGGTCGGGATCGCCAAGATAAGGGTACTGCCGGGAGTCATTTCGCTCGTTGCCACGTATAGCCCTTCTTGCGCATGCAATAAGCGGCTTCCGCATCGCGCAGGGTGTCGTTGCTATCCTGGAACGTCGAGGGTTCTCGTTTATCGCCGGGGGTGATCACTACCTCCTTCTCAGGGTATTTGCCATAGGCGTTTATTTGGCATTCGGCGCCGTCCGATTTTGCTTGTTCAGGCGTCGTATCGGGACGCACCCAAACCATTGGAGCGCACCCACAGAGCATCGCGGTGGTCAGCAATAGCGGCAGCAGCTTCATGATTGTCCCTAGCGATACGGTGGTGCACCCTAATGATAGCCGCTCTCGGGTCCTTGAACCTCAATGTCACAGCTCATGTCGAGATCACCGTTCATGGACCGCGCTGGACCTGCGTGAAGCCGTATCAGGCAATGGATGGCCCTGCACGCACTTCCAACCCACGGTTTTGGCGAGCGCCGGCGCGGTGCCCAAGAGACGCAGGAGATTCAGAGGTTTTCCATGCATTTCATGGCGATTCTAATCCGTTGCGCGTCGATCGGTTTGATCTTGAAAGATCGCGTGCTTTGAGGCTGCGAATAACCGGGGTACAGTTGTTTCCAAAACAGCAAGCGCAAACACCTCGGTGCCGGGAGGAGTAACGATGCCGCGAGATTGTCGAAGCCGCGCTTGGAGCATTCTTGCCGGGGCGAGAACGGTAGCGTCTTCCCTGTCGACGGCGGTCGCGCTCTCCCTGCAGTTCGCTTTCAGGTTGCCAACGTGAGCAGAGCCGCATGGATCGGGCGCCGCTACGTGCTGCCGTTAGCAGTGGCCGAGGCGCTGCAGCGTGTGTTCGAGGAACCTGTGCTCGGTGTAATCGTGATTGAGCGCTCGCGATACGCCAAGCTTCATCGGGGCATGGTCGCGACCACGCGCCCCAACCGCATCCTCCTCGCGATCAACGGGGACGAATTCCTTGCAAGGCCGGAGCTGCTTCTGCACGAATATTATCATGTGCTATGTCAGTGGCGTACGGGATACTTGACGCGTTGGCAGTACGTGATGGAGTGCCTCCGAAATGGCTACTCGCGGAATCGGTACGAGCAGGAAGCGCGCGCATTTGCGGCGGCGAACGCGGAGCAGTACGGTGGGTTTCCACGAGATCAGGAAAACGTCGCGGCCGTGATGCCTCAAGTAAACCAGCGGGAACCATGTTAGGCATATCGAGCGGATCGGCGCAGTAGGATGAAAAACGCGCGGGCGAGGAGACGGAGCGATGACCGAGTTGACGATCTCGATTTGCTCCCCAGGGGATCTCATGGAGGTGGCCGCCTTGGTCAACGCCGCCTATCGTGGGGAGGGAGGTCAAGCGGGCTGGACGAGCGAGGTCGGCATGGTGCATGGCACGCGGACAACCAGCGCAACCCTGAAGGAGGATCTTGCCACCTCGGCCGACGTGTCGATCTTGACCATGCGCGACGCGAAGGAGCTTCTCGCTTGTGTCCGTCTCGAGCTCTCGAGCGGAGCCCGCGGCCAGCCCCTTTGCTACATCGGGATGCTGGCTGTCCGGCCTTGCGCGCAGGACCGAGGGTTGGGGCGGACTCTAATTCAGCATGCGGAAACCATGGGCCGAATTGCGGGGGCACGCGTTTCACGGATCACCGTCGTATCGCTTCGCGATAGCCTTATCGCGTGGTACGAGCGTCAGGGCTACCGGCGCACCGGCGAAACGGAGCGATTTCCTTACGAAGACAGCCGCTTCGGGACTCCTCTGCGTCCCGATCTAGAGTTTGTCGTGTTGGAGAAAACTCTAGCCCATAATCCGGCGCCTGACGAAGCGTAAAATCTCACGATGGACGTCATGCAGATTCTTTGGACGCGGAGTGCGCCAGTAACCCTCTCGTGCGTGGCGTCGGCCTAGGGTAGCCCCGACACCGTCGACCCCAATCGAACAGGCGCGTACTATCGAGCGCTTACGACGTTACTGGTTGCTTCAATGATCCGCCACGCCGGTTATTTAGTGCGCTCTGGGCGCTCAGTGCCACGTCACTCGCATAAAATCATGACCGCCTATCTCAGCCGTCACGGCCGTTGGTGCGCCTCGGCCGATCAGCTCCAGGCCGTGCCGGCGCGGGGCGCCGATGCGCCGCTCGCGGCGGCACCCGCGGCTCACCCGAACGGCATCGCATTTCGTTGAGTCATGACGAAACCCGTCGATGTGTTCGGCGACGTCCACGGCCAGTACGACAAACTGGTCGCTCTCCTGTCCCATCTTGGATATGCATCATCCGCAGGCGTCTGGCGACATCCTGTCCGCACCGCCGTATTTGTCGGCGATCTGATTGATCGTGGGCCGAAGCAGGTCGAGACGGTCGAGCTCGTGCGGGCGATGGTGCAGGCGGGAACCGCGCGGTGCATTCTGGGGAACCATGAGTTCAATGCAATTGCGTGGGTGACCCGGGATCCGCACCGACCGAATCGGTATTTGCGGCCCCACAGCAAGCGGGGTAATCGAAAGCAGCACCAGGCGTTCCTGCGGCAAGTCGGCGAGAATTCGGCGCTGCATCAAGACCTCATCGCCTGGTTCAAGACCTTGCCGTTGTGGCTGGATATTGGTGGCTTGCGCATGGTGCATGCATGTTGGCATCAAGAGTCGATGGATGTTCTGCGTCCTCTATTGGGGCCCGATCAAACTTTGACCGATCAGGCGATCGTGTCGGGAAGCCGCAAGGGGCATCCGGTGTTCGAGGCGATTGAGGTTGTGTGCAAGGGTCCGGAGGTTGCGTTGCCTGCGGGGATTTCATTTCCGGATAAAGAAGGCAAGGTTCGGCATGACGTCCGGGTGCGGTGGTGGGAAAAGGATCTATCGACATATCGCAAGGCGGCGATCGGTCCGGCCGAGAATATGCAGAGGATTCCGGACGTTCCGATGCCGGAGGAATGGAGCGGACATCCATATTCAGGTCCGCCGGTACTGTTTGGACATTATTGGTTTACGGGTAAGCCGGAAGTCATTTCGACGCAGTTCGCATGTCTGGATTACAGCGCGGCTCGGGTGGGCTGTCCGCTGGTCGCATATCGGTGGGACGGGGAGGCGGAGTTGCGTTCGGAGAAGTTGGAATGGGTGCGAGGATAGGCCGGACGGTCTCCGGGTCATCACCTCGAGTTTTCCCAGCGGGCCCTGAGGCGCGCTTCCCTTCGTTGCGCGTGAGCTGTCAATCGATGCAACCCGTGACTAATGTCGCGGTTATTTGCCTCCGGTTATGGCAAAACCCCCCCCAGTTACTGGTATTTGAGGAATCGGATCGATGGTCAAACGCCATGGGGCTTTTGGCGATCTAATGAATCAAGCGTCCAAGCTGCCGTGGCGGATTGGCGTCGGCCTTGCCGTGCTTTCCTTTCTTCTATTTCACCTCGTCGTGGACACCTTCGAGGAGCCCTCTGCCGCGAGCAATCTGGCCGACACGAGGTCGGATTTCATGCGGTCCAGCATTTATACATTGGCGCTCCTTTTTCAATTCATCCTACCAACCGGACTGCTGATCGGTGCGGGTGCTTCGTTCGTCAAGCGGTCGAAAGGGTTTAGATTGTTTGAGGCTGCTCAAGACGACACTCCCAGTGTGGTCAGGGCGATCGGATGGCGCGAATTCGAGGCGCTAATCTGCGAGGCATTTAGACGGGAGGGATATCGGATCGATGAGCGCCGTGGATCGGGGCCGGATGGTGGGATCGATCTCATTGCAACGATGGCGAAGAAGCGGATTCTGATCCAGTGCAAGCATTGGAAGACACAGCAAGTCGGCGTCGTGGCGATTCGCGAACTCAATGGCATCGTGACGGTGCGGCGGGCTGATGGTGGCGTCATCGTGGCGGGCGGGACATTCACGAAGGAGGCGCGCGACTTCGCGGAGACCTGCCGGATTCGACTCATCGATGGGAACGAGTTGCAGCAGATCATCGGATCCGCGCAATCGAGTCCGAGTGCATCGCCATCACCGATTGATCCGATGGCCGCAGGGGTTAATACGCCGGCGGCGCCGCACTGTCCGAAGTGTGGGGCTGTGATGATCGATCGAATAGCCAAGCAAGGGACGCTTGCAGGGAAGCATTTCTGGGGGTGCAGTCGGCATCCGAAGTGCATGGGGATACGCCCGACTTCGTGAGCCGGCGAACCGGAGGCGGACGCCACGGTCGCAGTGCTCGAGAAAAGAGAAAATATCCGATCGATCGCGTCAGCGCGATATCAGTGCGTCCATATCCGCCTGCATGCGCTCCTTGTATTCGTCGGACCAGTGAGCGCCTGGTTTTAGAGTCGCTTTGCCTTGTGGCTGGGGAGGCGGCGGTGTCTTGCTCTCTCTCGCCGACTTTCGCGCGCCGACCTTTAGCTTGAGCGTGACGCGTGATGATGCGGGATTAGAAGACGAGTTTGAATTGTTCATGCAGTTATTGGGCACCTCTTTCAATTTGTTACGTTGCTCGTGTCGGCAAGCACCGCCGGATCTTGCGATTCGATAGGTATCAGCACCGGCGCTTTCGGCCGGCTGCCCGCATACGCGCGAGACTCAGCAGCGCCGATGATGGCTATTGTACCCAATGTCAATTGGCGAATACAGAATGATACGCCGGCTGATCGTGTAGTAGTTTCGCAAATCGGCGACAAGGGCCGGGCGCAGAGATTGGCCAGAAGCTGCGCAATTGCCGAGCGCACAACAGGCAAGCGTGATGTACTCCCATCGTGAGGATCCGATCTGGTTTCAAATGTGCGGCGACTCGCCCGGCGCCGCGAGGCCCAAAGGGAGGGAGTGATATGCCTCGCATAGGAGTTTCATGGCTCACGTCGCGAGCATCGTGTTTGATGGGCGTGATTTACTTGGCGGCGGCCGCTCATGTGTACGCGATGGACCGCTTCGACGCGGCGGTTGCACATTCAGGCCGCACCGCAGAAGATTTAAAGCGGGATTCTACCGATCATCCGGCCGAAATCTTGCGCTTGGCGGGGATCAATCGCGGCATGCGCGTTGCCGATATACTGGCTGGCGACGGGTATTACAGCGAGTTGTTGAGCTATTTGGTAGGGCCCAAGGGTAAGGTGTTCTTGATCAATAACGAGGCTTATGACCGTTGGAGCGATGGTCTCAGTGCTCGATCAGTTGGCGCAAGCGCTGAAGCCCGGTGGAGTTCTGCTCGTAGTCGACCACTCTGCAAAGCCGGATACTGGTAGCGCCGATGCCACCAAGTTGCATCGCATCGATGAAGCGTACGCGATCAAGGATTTCGAAACGCACGGCTTTGACGTCGTTGCCAAAAGCGATCTATTGAGAAGGCCCGACGACCCGCGCGATCAATTGAGTTACAAAGTGCCGATGTTGGGCAAAACGGACCGCTTCGTGCTGGTGCTTAGAAAAGCCGCAGGCTAACGAGCCATGACGCTCAATCCGCGAGCGCCCGCGCAATGTCCGCGAAAGTAACCGCGACGTCGAATGGTTGCACCGCAGCGCCCAGCTGACGGTCGATTTGGGTTGCCGAAAAAAATGCCGCGGATGCGGGTGATGCCACCGGCCGCGTCCTGCTCCGCTACGAGCGCATGCTGGCGGCCCCATGTCTTCAGCGTCGCCTCCGCGCCGATCGTTGCCGCGTTGACCCGCCGCAGATCCGTCATCACGGCAATCGCCGCCGCACGTTGAACTGGAATCTTCTGACAATCCCCGCGTATGACACAGAGTTCAGCCTCGCAAGCTCCGGCATCGAGGACGCTTCAACAGAGACCTTGAAAATCAATGGCTTGTGGCTTGCAACGGATAGAGATGCCGCTAGATTGGTCGCGCTTGAGCTACAAGAGCGGGGCGGTAGGCGGCATTCCTCTCGCATCACGACGGTACTGTCGACATTTCCAGGGACTGGGTCGAAGCCTAGCCTCCGTCGATCGATCGAGACTCAGTATTATTATCGCGCAAAAGGGGCTGCGGCCGCCCTAATGGGTTCGGGGGATGAGTTGTTGGCGCGTTGTTCGGTCGCGTGCACTGCCGTGGGGGCGGCCTGATTGTCCCCCGAACCGGCAACGGCCGCGACCGCGATCGTTGCCGCAATCAGCAGAACGCCACCGACCACCCACGGTAGTAATTCGTCTTCCGCACCTTGACTCATGGAAAAAGTATGCACGCGCGATCAACCGGAAACGATGAACACGATCACAGCTTGCGGCCGCAAAGACATGCTCGAGGTAAAGAATCGGGCGCCTCATTGGGAGGCGCTCGACGCTTCGTCCGGTGACAATGCTGTCGCGCTCCTGCCGACGGCAATGCCCACGTTGACCGGCGGCAACTGCCGTCTCGAGCCTTGGAGAAAAATGCTGGTCAGTTCGACTGGGTCCGGTGCAGTCTGCGTTCAATCCCATTGGGCTGGGAGCACAGGACCCCATCGGCTTTATATATCGCGCTTGCGCGCCCGAGGGCGCAACCTACCGGCTATCCCATAATCGCCATCCCGAGGATAACCCGTGGCGAGGGAATGGATGACTCGGAATGCTGCTTCCTCGCCTCGGGAACCCGGCGCTCCGCCGGAACAGACGTCTTGGGGCCGCTTTTGGAGTTGAATTGAAGAGCCGGGAGTTGAGTTTTTTTCCGCACTTTGACAGTGGAACAATTCGTCCGGCGCCAACGTATCGACGTCGAACGGGGCGGTTCCAATACGGCAATGCCATCATTTGACATAAAGCCGCCCGGCGCGTCAGTCATTGCTCAGCATTCCGCGGCGGCCATTAGCGCATCGCTGATGTCATCCCCTGCGCGCGTCTCGACGTGGTGGCACTGCGAGCCACGTTAAAGCAACGAGCGCAGCAAATGCCACGTAAGCGGCTGTAAACACCCAGGCGGGAGCGGTGTAGAACAGAAGCCGGTCAATCCAGCGTTCGATGAAGCCGCTCGCGGTCTGTCGGCCGCGCAGTGTGTCCTCCCAAACTGTGAGCGGGCATGCAATGCCCAAAACGGACTCCGCGGCTATTACCAAGATTGCGCTGAGATGCAGAACGCGCCAGCGCCACTGTCTGACCCATCGCCAATTGAACGCGACTCCGAGAAAAACGAGAGGTACCCCTGCCACGACGAACAGCACGATCAGCAAATGAACGATGACGACGACGTTTGCGAGCATTGGACAATAGATTCGGTGCAGAGGCTGTTGAGCAAGAACCGGCTCGATGATTGTGCGACGACCCACTCACACTGTCGACGATGGAATTGCCCGCGTGCAGCGGCGTCCTTCAGCCCGCCGAATCGCCGTAGGGCGTCATTTCCCCATTAAGGTCGCGATCCTCGAATTGACCGGGATGTTCTTTGAGTTAAGGCCGGGCGTTTGGCCGTGATGATCAAACTCGAGATGTACTCCCGGCCGAAAAATCAGGCAATGGGTGGAGCCGCCGAAGTGAAACATTCCGATCTGATCACCTTTCCTCACGTGCTGGCCTTCGTAGGCGATGATCTGGCACGAAGAAACTTCGGACATTCCCACGGCCAGCAAGCACATCAGCCCGATACTCGGGTTATCCGCTTCGATAAAGATTAGAGCCCTTGTCGCCACTGCCGTGATGTAGCCTTGTGAGTCGTTCGGACCGGCGGGGTCGAAGCCCTCCGACGGCGCCTCCGAATAATAGGTCCCGTCCTTCACGTATGCCTTGGTAACCCTGCCGCTGATGGGGCTGTGCCAGCGGTGATAGCTGAGCGGGCTCAAGTACGCTTGATAAACGGTCCCGCCGACGAACAGGGGCGCCAAGCTATCGTTCGCGAGCATGTGTACGATCGAATAAGGTTGGGACTTGATCCAGAATTTGTCATGGAGCCTGACGTGACGCGCGATTCGGTAGGGCGCGGACTCGCAGGCGTTGACTATGATCGTGTCGTCCTCGGGATGGGCGACTGGGCGCACTCCCGATCGGAATTCCCGAGTGAAAAAATCATCCCACGACTTGAAGCCATGATGTGCTTGATCGGGATCACACTTGAATTCCGTGTCGAAGTTCGGCATGGCTCTTTGCGCGTCCGCGCCGAACCAGCCTCGGTGGCGATCCCGGTTCAAAACGTGCGCGGAATCGCTGGAGCTCAGGTATTGGGCCCATTGATTCAACACACGCTTCAACTGGGCATTCACGCGTTCGCTCAGAAAAGCCGCAAATCCGGCTGCCGTCCCCATCGGCCAATCGAAAATGGCGTTGATCGGACATCCGACCAAGCCCGATTCATTGAACTCCGGCGCGTGCGTCAGGATCGTATTCAAGAGTCGGAGCATATGACCGTAGTCCCTCACCTGTGGCTTGCCCGTGGGATCGCGGTTGTAGGGCAGTTTCTTGGGGACTTGCTCGAACATCTGATGGAAGAGCATAAAGATTTGCGAATCGCCCTCGATGAGATCGCGAAGGTCGGCGATCACCGGGTGCAGAGGCTTCTGCTCGGCGTGAGTCCTTGCGATCATTCCGGCGACCCATTTATCGAGAAAGGCCTGATCCGATGACAACCATTCGCCAACCCGAAACGGTGCCTCTGTTCCCGCAGTCGCATTCATTTTCTATAAACCCCCTGATCTAAAAAGACGTGATTAGGGATCGCTGCGGGGCCGGCGCCGCCAATACGCAGTTTTGCATTTTGTATCACCGGAGCTTCGATGCCAAACGGGCGAGGATCCTGTTGCGGGGTGCCGGCCGGTTGGATACTCGGAGTACTACGGTCAGAATACCGGGTCGATGATGGGAACGGAGATTGTCCATGACCTGTATCCACGCCCGCGTATTTCGGCGCGTTGTCTTTGGCACGATCGCGCTCGTATTGTGCACCGCCCGCATCGGGGCCCAAACGGAGCCGGCGCCTGCTCTCGAGCGGTCGCTCGCCGCGGAAATCGATGGATTTGTGGCGGCCGATCGGATTGCGCCACCCGCAGCTTGTCAGGTGTTGTTCGTGGGCTCATCGAGCATCGTCAAATGGAAGGAGAGTCTTGCATCCGACATGGCGCCGCTGCCGGTCATCAACCGCGGGTTCGGCGGCTCGCACATCGAGCATGTGAACCGCTGGTTCGACGAGATCGTCGCGGCCTATCGGCCCCGAGCGATCGTGTTTTACGCCGGTGAAAACGATTTGGACGCGGGCAAATCGGTTGACCGAGTCGTCGCCGATTTCGATGCATTCATGGCGCGAAAATCCCGGGCGCTGGGAGAGACGCCGGTCTATTTCATTTCGCTCAAGCCCTCAAAGTTGCGATTTGCGCAATTTTCCCTGCAGACCCGGGTGAATGATGCAATACGGGCGCGCGCCGCCAAGCGCTCCGATCTGCATTACCTCGACGTGGTCGCGCCGATGCTCGATAAGGGCAAGCCCAAGGAACTCTTCGTCGCCGACGGTCTTCACATGAACCGAGAGGGTTATGTGATCTGGACGCGGGTCGTCAAGGCGGCGCTGCTGCCGAATACGGAAGCCGAGGAACGCCGTTGCCGTCGTGTCCATCATCAATGACGCGCGATGAGTCTCAGGTCGACGTCGAGCGGGGTGCTTTCGCTCGAGTCGCCGACGCGTACGACGAACTTGCCCTTGTCGATGGTCCAGCGGTGGGTCGACTCGTCCCAGTAGCTGAAGGCGCGAGCGTCCAAATCGAGCATGACGCGCCGGGTTTCACCGGGGCTTAAGCGGACTTTTGCAAAGCCCTTGAGTTCGCGCTCGGGGCGGCTGTGCTTGGCGGACGGATCGGAGACATATACTTGGGCGACTTCGGCGCCGGCCACGGTGCCGATGTTCGTGACGTCGAAGCTGACCGGGACTGTGGATCCGGCGGCGGCGCTTGCGGGCACTTGGAGATTCGAGAAGCGGAAGCGCGTGTAGCTCAAGCCGAAGCCGAATGGGTAGAGCGGATGCTTGCCGGACGTGGTCCAGTAGCGGTAGCCGACCATGAGCTTGTCGGCGTACTTCACATGCGGAATCTCGAAGGCGACCGTGCTGCCATCGGGTTCGGTCTCGTGCAAGACGGTATCGCCGCCCTTGACGGGGTAATAGTAGGGGCTCGAAGCACTTTCGTCCCAGCTGCGGTCGAAGCTTACCGGCAGCTTGCCCTCGGGATTGTGCTTGCCGAACAGGACCTCGGCAACGGCGGCGCCGCCTTCCTGACCGGGATAGTAGAGATCGAGCAGTGCGGGTACCTTGCCGAGCCAGCGCCGGGTTTCGGTGCCGACGCCGCCGGTGAGTGTGACGATGGTGTGCGGATTCGCGGCCGCGGCCGCTTCGATCAGCGCGTCCTGACCCCACGGCAGCCCGAAGCTGCGGTCCGCGCCCTCGCCCTCGGTATCCATCGTGAAGCCGACGGACACCACCACCACATCCGCGGCGGCCGCAAATTTCTTGGCGTCGTCCGAGACGAGGTCCGGTTCATAAGCGATGCCGAGGGCAAAGCGCTGGCCCGGGACGCGCGGCAAGCATTCGGCTACCACTTGGATTGTCTGGCCGGCGCGCAGATCGAAAATCCAAAATGGCGGGATCTGAGCTTCGGCGTGAGGCGGGGTCTGCATTAGGCTGCCGTCCACGATCACGTTGAACCGGTCGCCGTCCCACTGAGATGCGCTAGCGAGCAACAAGTACTTGCCGGCCTTGGAGGCGTGGTAGCTCGCCGTGTAGCGGATGCTGCGCGGGATTTTGTCGTCGCTCAACGGCCCTTGCTGACTCGCGTTGTCGATCGTCGAGACCGTGGTGGTTTCCGGTGTGCCCGTGAAATCTTTGCTGGAATAGGCGTCAACGGTAATGCTGCCGTCCCAATGAGTGTTCCGAAAAACGTCGCTGGCCTCCGGCAGGCCGCGCGTGTAAAGCACATGCACATTGGGGCCGAGGAGGTTCGCGATGCCGGTCACGTTGCTGACCGGTTCGAAGGCTTGTGTCCATGAGGAGCCGCCGCCGCCGGTGACCGCCGGATAGGCGTTGGGGCCGATGATGGCAATCGTCTTGACTCCGGCCGGATCAAGCGGCAACAAATGGCCGTCGTTCTTGAGCAAGGTCAGGCTCTCGAGCGCGCCCTCGAGAGCAATTGCCCGATCGGTGACGGAATACGTGGATTCGCCAGCATCGAATTGGGCATGCTCGAGGAATCCGTAGCGCAGCACGGCGCGCAGCAAGCGCAGGATTTTGTCGTCGATCGTGGACTCCTTGACGAGGCCATTTCTTAGCGCAGGCAGCAGTGCGTTTGCATTCATGAAACGCGGGCCCGGCATTTCGAGATCGAGGCCGTTGTTGGCGGCTTCCACGGTGTCGTAGGTGGCGTCCCAGTCGGACATCAGTATCCCTTGGAATCCCCACTCGCCCTTGAGCAACCCGAGATTCAGGAAGCCGTTCTGGGTGGCATGCACGCCATTGATCAAGTTGTAGGAGTCCATGACCGCATCGACGTGGGCCTTGGTGACGGCGGCCTCGAAGGCCGGCAGGTAAATTTCGCGCATCGTCCGCTCATCCACGTCGGAGCTCACGTTGTGCCGGTTATATTCCTGGTTGTTGAGCGCGTAGTGCTTGACGGTCGCAATGACGCCTTGGGATTGAACGCCTTCGATAAAAGGGACTACGAGGGCGGCATTGAGAAACGGATCCTCGGAGAGATATTCGAAGTTGCGGCCGGCGATCGGCGAGCGGGCAATATTGACTCCGGGGCCGAGCAATATATTGACGCCGCGCGCGCGGGAATCCTTGCCGAGACTCTCGCCCAGTTTGCGTGCGAACAGCGGATCCCAGGTAGCTGCCAGCGAGACGCCGCCGGCGTAAGAAGTCGACGGTCCCCAGACGCGCACGCCGACCGACGCATCCGACATCTTGATGCGGGGCAAGCCGATCGCTGGCATCGGGTGGGCAAACATGCTGTCCAAACCGCCGAGCAACTCGATCTTCTGTTCGAGCGTGAGTTTGACCAGCAACGCGCGGGCTCGAGCCTCGATCGCGGGCGAATCCGGCGCGGGAGCCTGGGCAGCGGTGGGCATCGTGGTGGTGATCGCGCAAACGAACAAGACCAGAACCCGGCACGGGATGCGATGCCAAATCAGCGACCGGGTATTGTGCACCGTGGGGTTATTCATCGGGCGAGAGCCTCAGGGATTGGTTCCTTGCGATGGAAGGTTCGTGCGTGATCTACCGCGCCGACGTCAATTATCCGGGCGCCATCGATACGCCGATTCTGGCACCGCTGCCGAAAGAAGCAATTGATCGATTGATCACCGGCGTCTTCGCCGAGTTAATCGGCCCGATCGGTCTAGCGGGCCGCTGGGCGAAAACGTATCGTAGCGCTCCATTGAACCGGAGCGGCGGATGCAAGAGCGGGTATTGAGACAAAACAATGATCGAGCCACGGTTCGGGCCCAGCACACCGTATTTGCGGTCATCCTTGCGATCAGCTTCTGCCATCTGCTCAACGACATGATGCAGGCGCTGCTGCCGGCGATCTATCCGAACCTGAAGGCCGATTTTGGCCTGAGCTTCGGTCAGGTCGGCATCGTCTCACTCGTCTATCAGGTAACCGCGTCGATATTGCAACCGCTCGTGGGATTGTATGCGGACCGGCGCCCGACGCCGCTTGCGCTTCCTTCGGGCAGCTTGTTTTCGCTGGCCGGATTGCTCGTGCTCTCGATCGCGCACGGCTATTCCATGCTGCTCGCCGGCGCGAGTCTGCTGGGCGTGGGCTCGTCGGTATTTCATCCGGAATCCTCACGCGTCGCGCGCATGGCCGCGGGCGGCCGCCATGGCCTGGCGCAGTCGCTGTTTCAGGTCGGCGGCAACGTCGGCCAGGCGCTGGGTCCGCTTGCCGCAGCGCTGGTCGTGGTTCGATGGGGGCAGTCGAGCCTCGCGTTCTTCGCGTTGCTGGCACTGGTATCGGGCGCGATCCTGTGGAATGTCGGAGTCTGGTACAAACACCACGGCCTCGCGCGCCTGGAGGCCGGTGCTTCGCACAAGTCGGCACTCGCGGCGTTGCCGCCGGGCAGTGTGCGGCGTGGCATCAGCGTGCTTCTGGTGCTGGTGTTCTCGAAGTACGTCTACCTGGCGAGTCTGAGCAGCTACTTCACATTCTACTTGATTCATCGGTTCGGCTTGTCGGTGCGCAACGCGCAGCTCGAGCTGTTTGTGTTCGCCGCTGCGGTCGCGGTCGGCACCGTCCTCGGCGGCCCGTTTGGCGATCGCATCGGCCGCAAGCGCGTCATCTGGTTCTCGATCCTCGGAACCCTGCCGTTCACGCTGATGCTGCCTTACGCTAGCTTGTTCTGGACCGGTCCGCTCGCGGTCATGATCGGACTCATTCTGGCGTCGGCATTCCCGGCAATCATCGTGTTCGCGCAGGAACTCGTGCCGGGCAAGGTCGGCATGGTGTCGGGACTATTCTTCGGGCTGGCCTTCGGCGTGGGCGGTATCGGTGCGGCAGTGCTCGGCGCACTGGCCGATCGCGTCGGCATCGAACGAGTCTTCGATCTGTGCTCGTTCCTGCCGGTGTTCGGTCTGTTCGCGGGCTTGCTGCCCAACATCGAACAAGGCCGGCATCAACATTGAGGCTCGCCGGGGTTGAACCTGGTCACGCGTTACAGATAATCACCGCCGGATCCGCTGTAGACATGTCGACGGGTCAGCGGCAAGTGGGCGCTCGATGGCGCGCGCTTACTGGCGAGAACTTGATATACGCCGATTCCGCCGGCTTCGAAGTCGAGCGCAGAGGAGGACATGTACAGGCGCCAAACGCGATAAGTGGACTCGCTGACATACTTGAGGGCTTCGGCATGATGACGCTCGAGGTTCGCGACCCAATGGCGTAAGGTCAGCGCATAGTGCGGCCGCAACGATTCGACATCCGTAATCTCAAATTGCGCTTTCTCCATGCGGCATTGAATATTCCCGATGGTATCGAGTTGACCGTCCGGGAATACGTAGCGATTGATGAACGCCGTCGATACGGTATCGTCCCATCCGTCAACGTCATGGGTGATGCCATGATTGAGAAATAGACCGGTGGGCTTCAATACTCGATTGATCGTTGCAAAATAAATGGGCAGATTCTTCAGGCCGACGTGCTCGAACATCCCGACGCTGACGACTTTGTCATAGATCGATTCGCCGGCCAGGTCGCGGTAATCGAGCTTTTCCACGGTCACACGGGATTCGAGCCCCGCACTCAGAATCCGTTCGCGGGCCAATTCCAGCTGCTGTTGACTGAGCGTAATGCCATGCGCCCTAACGCCGTGATACTTGGCGGCGTGAATCAACAGCGCGCCCCAACCGCAGCCGATATCCAACAAGCTCTCGCCGGGCTTGAGCATCAATTTCCTGCATATATGCTCCAATTTCGCGGTTTGCGCGTGATCCAAATCAACCCCGGGAGCCTCGAAATACGCGCAGGAGTAGACCATTGCCTTGTCCAGCCAAAGCGCATAGAAATCATTCGAAATATCATAGTGAAATTGAATCGCTTGATCGTTCTCCGCCTTTGAATGTCTCTTGACGCGCTTCGCAGCGAGCGCGAGCTCCCGTTGCGTCGAATCGGAATGGGTTTCACGGACAGCGCGCAGACGTATCGCCGCGACAACGGCTTTGATGCGCTCCGGCAACGGAAGACGCATCGATGAGAGGTGATTTCTCAGTTCGAGCGCGTCAAAAAAGTTACCCTCGATATCCAATTCCCCGCGGAAATACATTTCCGCGAACCGCAAGGGGTCACGCCCCAATATCAGCGCGGAGACCGTTTGGGGACTGCGCAGCACGAGCGTATAGCTCGGTGCCGCCCCGTCGGACGGTCCGCTGCCTACGCGAAAGCTGCCGCCGGTCCATAATCGCAAAGATAGTGTTCCGCTGAAGTTGGCAAACAGCCGGGTCAACAAAGCGACGGCCAGATCAATGCCATCGTTGCCGATCGAACTGGTATCAATCAGGGGGGTGGCGCGATACGAGGCCGAGTCTCGCATGCGTTCCGTTGAGGAGGAGGCAGAAGCGGAAGACGCCGATTCTCTCATGACGCTGCTCCAAAGTGCTGTTGCGCTGGGTCCGTTCCGGACTCATGGATTACAGTCTACACCGTCGGTGCCCATCGGGATTCTACGGCCTTGCCCCGGTACTCTGGCAACGAGTTCAGCACTCGAAGACCGTCACGCTTCGATTCGGCCCGAAGGTGTTGCTCGCCATCGCTGACGATCAACCCGACATTGGGGGTCCACGCCGCGCATCCTCACAGGCTCCGCGAACTCAGGGGCGACGCGAGATAACAGCCGAGTTCGTTCAACGGGTGGCGTGCGCGCATACGGGGCCTCGTTCTGCCGGCAGAACTCAACGGACTTGAGATCGATCGGGCGCCGGCCCTGCGTGGGCCGGAGGGGTTTCGTGCCGGCGCCGCACACCGGTCGCCGGCTGATAGGCCAATCGGGTGGAATCGAATTCCATCTGCAGAATGTCTCTGTGAGTCGCGCGCTAACGGTAAGCCGGGACCCCCGGCAAGCGATCCGAACGCCCTGTGTAGTCCGCAACGATCATACCGTTCGCTGGTCATGCCCTTATACCGCAGGACAGCACCGGGCCCGCCAAACGCTGGTTTCGGTGCAGTATGGAGGCTTGCGGCTGGTTTTACCGCGCCCGTATACTGCATCAAGCTCTGGTTGGGTTAAGGGATTTGGCCTAGGAGTGGGATTGGTGAAGATACCGGGAATAAAGACGGTGCGGGCCGTTAGGAGCCGTGCCTTCGTGGTCTGGGCCACTGCGGCGATATTCCCGCTCGCCGCCCATGCCGTGAACTGTCCTCACTCCCCGCCCAATGCACCGTGTCCCAGCGGCAGCCCCTCGCCGGCTGCAAATCATGCGCCGCCCGCAATCCACGCGCCGCCCGCAATCCACGCGCCGCCGGCGATCCACGCGCCGCCGGCGCAAGTTCAGCAACATCAGCGGCCAATGCCGTTCGAGCAGCCGTCCCGACATGCGCCCGAGCCATCGCGGCCACCTCCGAACCGATTCAACGAGGCGCCGCGCGTACCGGAGTCCCGGCAACACGACGAACATTCAGCCATCAATCAGCACGGCAATTCCGGGGCAGGATTTCGCGAGCATGGCGAGCCGGCGCCAATCGGCGTGCATCAGGGGAATCAATTCAGCCGGGTGGAATCTGCGCACCCGGGCTCGGCGGAGCGGGGTTCGGATCACCGCGCAATGCCCGCTTCGCTCGAACAACATGGAATCCGGTTGAGCCGAACGGCCACGGTCGTCGCAAATTCAGGCCATCCCGGGTTCACTGCGGTCAATAGACTATCAGCGCACGCCTCGATCGTCGTTGAACAGCGCGTGGACGCTCAGGGTCAGGCTCATGTAAATGCCTACCGACAGACAACGAGCGCGGATGGTCGCACCACGACTCGCGTGTATACCGATGGCCGGCGAATCGTCGATGGCGCCACTTTTCACAGCAGCGGCCGGGTCTCTGGTCCTCAATTCGTGCGCTACAACAATGGGTTGCGCGCCGCCTACATGCCCGACGGGCGGCCGCTGTACGCCGAGAGTTTCGCGACGAGGTGGCCCTCGATGGCGGGCGGCGGCGCGGAGCCGATCGTGCAACGAACGATTTACGCTACGAGCCTTTCTGGGCAGATCCGCGTGTTGCCGACACCGATTCGCCGTTACTACACGGTCACACGATTCGGCGGCTACGACACTTTCGTATACCGACCCATCGCGTATGGCGCGGCCGTCTACGCAGTTCTTTATGCGCCGCTTGCATTCCAAATTGCCGTAGGACCGCAGTGTCTGGTTTGTCCGGACCCGAATGCGGTTTTTGCGGTACCGCCCGAGCGCTACTCCGACCCGATCGAACTACTCGGCGATATGCAGGTGGCCGACGCGGTCACTGATCAAGGCGCGGCGCCGATCGATGAGTCGGACGCTGATCAAAGCGTCCCAGCGATGCCCGGTGATGGCGCACCGACGCCATCGGACCAGGCATCGGTCGCCCCGGATGCGTCGGTTGCCCAAGATGCGTCGCCGCCGGCACCGCCGGCGTCCGCATCGCCGCCACCGCCGCCACCGCCTCCGCCGCCATCGCCGCCACCGGGGCTGATCAGCGCGGATGCCGCGTCCGGCGCAGATTCCACCGATTTGGACAAATTGAAACAGCAGTCGGACGAATTGCAGGCGCAGGCTGCCGCGCGCGCGAACGTACAGCCGACGACCCCAAATTCCAACAACGATCAGTCACCAGCCACGGTGATTCCCACGGCCGCGGTGTCCGGCGTCGCGGCGGCTACGGGTGACACGCTGGCCGTGCCCGAGGATGTCCGTTTGCAAATACACAAAGAGGTGCGCCTCAGCCTGGCGGAACATGCGAACGAACACCCGATGACGCTGATCGACATCATTCAATCGGGATATTCGCGGATTTACCTTTTCCAAGTTGCTGGCGCAATCGACACGAGCAGTGTCATCACCGGCGACAGTTGCGCACTCGGTAGCGGCGATTTGCTCGCGTTCGCAAGTCTCGGCGATGCACAGCAGCGCCCCACGGCGCAAATGAAAGTCGTTACCGCCGGAGCGGGGCATTGCCTGAGTCACGACATTGTCGAAGTATCCATCGGCGATCTGCAAGACATGTTGAACACCTTCAACCAGCGCCTGGAAGAAAACATTCACAAGCTCAACGCTTGCGTTACCGCGAAAGCGGGCTGTGTGCGATCGTAGTTCGCGCAAGGTATTCGAATGAATTGCACCAAGTGCGGCGAACAGGTTCTCGAGACAGCGCGCTTCTGTCCGGCCTGCGGCACGCCGGTCGGCGGCGCAGGTCCTTCGAAGGCCCAGAGTCGCGCGCGGCTCATCGCGATGATCGGCGGCGCCCTTGCGGTCGTTGTCATCGCCGCCGCTGCGCTGTTTTTCATCAATCGCCCGAAGCCGGGCGTGGCTCCGGCGGTCGCGCCGCAGGCACAAGCGCCTGGCGGGGATACTGCGAAAATGACGCCTGCACAGATCACTGGCTTTGATTGGTCGGGCCTGAGTCCCGAACAACTGCAAGCGGCGCGTGCCGCGCTCGATGCAGCGATCGCCAAGGAGGAGCAAGGTCGCCTGGGAAAATCCAACGCTGCTCACCCCGACGGTAAGAGCGTCCCTTAAGCGACTCCCTCGTCAATTGCCGCCATGACGACATCGAACGGCCTCGAGCAAGTGCGCGCCGCGATCGCGGCTCTCGCCGCCGGCAAGGCCGATCTCCCCGGGTTCGAGGCTTTGGTCGCCCAAGCATTGCGTAACGGATCGTTGACGCCGGAAATCGCATGGAGCGTCTTGGACGATGCGATAGCGAGCGGCGCGATTCACGCCGACACGCTCAATCGACTCGGCTTGGAACGGCTTGCAGCGGATCGAACGCGCATGCGCGTATCGCCTGCGCAATCGGATCTAGCGGCATCGGGACATACCCGTATAAACGAGGCGCGCGTGGAAACCGAGTGGGTAGACCCGCAATCGGTAGATGCCTCATCCGGCCCGATCGAGATCGGGCACCTACTCGGGCATCGCTATCGACTTGAGCGCGAGTTGGGCGCCGGCGGCATGGGAACCGTCTATCTCGCGAGCGATGAAGAGGTGCCTGGCGAGTCCTTTGCGGTCAAGGTCCTGAAGCCCGAGATTCGCGAGTACCCCGAATCGCTGGCTCTACTGCGCGAAGAGGTGCGCAAGACCCGCAGTCTTCAGCATCCGAACATCGTCGGCGTGTACTCCCTGAACGCGGACCACGGCGAAGTCTACATGCTGATGGAATATCTCGAGGGCAAGACGCTCGCCACCTTGCTCGAAGAGGACTTTGGCCGCGGCATGCCAATGAATCGTGCGTGGCCGCTGATCCAGGACTTTTGTGCCGCGTTGGCCTATGCCCATGATCATAATGTCATTCACAGTGACTTGAAGCCCGCCAACGTATTCATTACGACCTCGGGTAGGGCCAAACTACTTGACTTTGGGATCGCCCGAGCCGCCCGAGGCCGCAGATCCAGCATCGATCCGGCGGCTTTCGGGGCGCTCACGCCTGCCTACGCAAGCTGCGAAATGCTGCAGGGCTCGGAGCCCGACGAGCGCGACGATGTGTACGCATTGGGTTGCGTGATCTACGAAATGTTGTCCGGCAAGCACCCTTTTGGCCGCCGTTCGCCGCTACAGGCCCGCGAAGCCGGAATGCTCCCGGCTCCGATCGCAACGCTCTCGCGTGCTCAGAATGCGGCCCTCGCGCGAGCACTCGCCTTTGATCGAGCCAAGCGTACGTCGTCGATAGAGGCGGTGCTGGCCGGACTCGCGGCGCGTACGGTTTCTCGCACTGGTTTGATCAAGGGGATTGGCGCCGCGTCGGCGGTTCTATTGATCGCCGTGCTGATCGGCTGGATCCTATGGAGTCGCCAGCCGGCGGCGACCTCCGCAGGCCGCGCTCAAGATAACTCACTCGCGCATGCGCGATCCCTGGCGCTACGCTCTCGAGCGCTCGCCGTCGATCGCAGCGATCCCGCATTTCAAGAAGGGACTCGTTCATTGGCTGAGGCGGAGAAACAAGTGTCTGCGGGCGGTGCCAGCGAGGGAACGCCCGTTCTCGTCCAGGCGGTGACCGAACTCGCCGCGGCCAATCACAGCGGCAAGCGGTTTGCGCGACTGGGCAGTAGTTCCGACGAAGTCAACATCGCGCTCAACCTATGCCAAAAGAAGGGCACCCCGTGCGCGGCGGCGGATTTCGCCGCAGAGGTTCCCCACATGGCGGTATTGGCGCCGTTCTACCTCGACTTGACCGGCGTCAACAATCGAGAGTTCGCGGCGTTTGTTGCAGCCAGGAACTACAAGACCGGCGCCGAACGCGACAACGGTTTATTCACTCGGGAGGGATCCGCCGCGGCGGTGTTTCGTCAGGGGGCCAACTGGAAAACGCTGCGTGACGCGAGCGTCACAGCGGGCAACGACGCTTCGACCTATCCGGTCCGAGGGATCGACTACGACTCTGCGAAAGCTTTCTGCGACTGGCGCGGCAAACGACTGCCCACGGAAGACGAATGGGAATTCGTTGCGCGTGGCGTTGATCACAAACTTTTTGCATGGGGCAATGATCCCAATGGCGGCGGGGCGGACTCAACGGGCCGGCGGCTGCTCCCGGTTGATCAGCAATCGGCAACCGGACGATTCAGCAATCGTGGTCTTGGCGGAGCACTGTGGGAATGGGTGGCACCGAACGAAGGCGCTGTGCCGGTATTGCGCGGCCCGTCATGGCAAGAGACCGACCCGGTGCGAGAGCGCCTGGCCGCACGGCGCATGGAAGATCCAACCCACGCGTTCGCCGACGTCGGTTTTCGTTGCGCACAGTCGCTCGAGATGTGGCCGGATGCACCGGGATTCAAAGCGAACTGAGACCTGCCACAGCCGCGCTCGAGTGGATCGCAGACGCGCGGATCCGAGGGGTATAGAGTATGAACACCCAGCACACAGGAGACGGCCATGGTCTATTTTTCACGGACGGCGTCGATAGCGCCCGGCAAGGCCAGCGAGGCCATCGCGTTCGGCCATTTGATCGCAAAGTACATCAAGGAAACCTACGGCACGATACTCGAGGTGCTCGTGCCGATTGGTGGAGATCCGAATCGCATTTCCTGGCACACCCGTTATGACAGCCTCGCGGATTGGGAGGCCGTTACGGCCAATCTGATGACCGATAAGCTCTACGTGGAAATGGTCGCGAAGCAGAGCAATACCTTCCTCGCCGGTTCGGTGCGCGATGATCTGTGGCGTACAGTCTGACTCGATTAGCGCAGGCCGTTGTAAACATCGAGTACGCCAGACTTGTCGCTAGTCCCGTCGTTCACCAAGTTATTGTCGATCGCGGCCGCATGCCGTAGCGCGGCCGAAGCTTCCGGCGTCACGACGTACGTGCGCGAGTTCCGAATGAAGTCACCGGTCGCGTCGAGTATCTTGTTGGACAGTTTGCACGCCTCGTCGAACGCACTTCCGACGAACAGGGGCATGCGGTTACCGACGTCGGAGAGCTGGAGAAACAGCGCCGACGCGAGATAAGCGGCGGCCTCGTCGTCAATCGCAAGGATGCTCGTGCCGCCGCTGTCGGCGTAGCAGTCAAAAATGGCATGCGTCGCCTCGTGCAGGATTTTGATTTTCTCGGAACCGGCGGATGTGCCGAAGTCCTCGCGCGGAAACATAAAATGAGGTTTGGGATCCGACTTGTACTCGGCGGCGATCACGGTACCCGCAGGAAGGTTCGGATCGCGGTCGGTGCCGATCTCGCAAGTAATTTTTCCGGACCGGACCGCTTGCGCAACCACTTGGTAGCGCATGCCGGTCACTAGGAGTCCATTCAGTTCAAAATTGATTTTCATGATTACCGGATGCGAAAGCACCCGGATCACTGTCGCAGCCAGTACTTGACTCGCCATGGCTCCACTCCTTTGGATAGGTCGACGCAACGTTCTTGCCGGGCTAGAAACCCTATCCGATGGGGCTGCAGTGGTCAATTCACGGCGGTTCGATCCGCAAGCGCGCGGAACGCCGCTCGGTGCATCGCAACAGATAAGCGGCGCCGTGCTAACGGCAGGAGGCGGGCGGGGTCGGTGGCGTACTTCGAACGGGTCGGTAGTCGATGAAATGATAGTCGGCGATCGCGCGATTTCGCGTGTTCGCCGCCAAAACCTCATCGTAGCCGAGCATTTCCGCGAGCGGTGCCGCGGCGCACACGATTTTGCCTGCCTCACCGGCATCATCGAGACTCTCGAGCAATCCGCGACGTTGAGTTAGCTGGGCGACGACATCGCCGTAATAATCGGCCGGAGTCGTAACTCGGACACGTACGTAAGGCTCCATCGTGCCTTGATTCAAGTAGACGATTTCGACGGGACCGACTCTCACCGCGGCAAATCCGACGCGGAGCATCGCTGTCGCAGCATGTAGGTCGCGCTCGGCGACGGCCTTGACGAGCAGCCCGGCCGCCGACGCTTCCGTTTGGATTCCGTCAAATCCGTCAAGAAGCACCGCGCCTTGCTGAGCGAAGCGCAACTGAAAGCGTCCGAGCGGATCGGTCACGAGCTGGCGCAGGGGGAATGGGGTGGCTGCCTTCACGAGATAATGATACCAATCCGCGTTGGCCGTTCGACTCCATGATGCGTAGAGCCGGGGTTTCGCTAATACATCGGTTGCGCGAGCCGCCGCAATCATCGTTTCACGGCGGGCGTCGATAGCGCTATGATGCGTGCTTTTTTGAGGGGCGGTATTCATGGCAAAGCGAAAGAAGCGGGTAGCCTTAGCGTGGTCGAAAGAGGATGTGAGGAACTTGCGGGCCTTCGCGAAGGCGAAGCTGTCGGGCACGCAGACGGCCAAGCGGCTGCGGCGCACTGCGGGCGCGGTTGCACAAAAGGCGATGAAACTCGGAATTCGGTTCCGATCGATCAGAAGAAAAGCGCGTTAGCGTCAGGGCGTGTTGAGCGGCGGCGGAGCCGATTCAGCATGGGGCCGCGTCCTCGGCACTCCGGATTGGCGGCCTTTTCTGCGCAAATGAACCGCGCGCAGTTCTGGTGGTACTTACCACGCAGACTCGTCGTTGATGCGGCGACCCTTCACCACACGATGCCGATTTTATCGGCGCACGGAGACCCATATGACTACTCACACGCTAGGCCACAACGATCTCTTTGTTCGCGCGTTTGCAACCTCGGCGATGCTCGGGCCGATGCTGTTGGTCATGATTGCCGGAGCTCTGCCCGAAGGCCCGGCGCGCGCCGAGCTGATCGTGTCGGGCAACGGCGGAATCGTGATCGCCCTTGCGGCCGCACTGGTTCTGCGCGCCGTCTATGGTTTGGGTTTCAACAAGGCTTTCAAACTTGCAGCCGAAAACCCCGATTATTCCGTGACAGCATGAGTGCTTAAGCGGCGCGAACGCCGCCATAGTGCCAAGATCGCGGGACGCCAATCGAACGGCGAGTTGCGCCATTGCGGAACCATTCTGTTTATCGGGCGGATCGTCAATCCGAGTGGCACGCCTTAGTGAACACCATGTCCGATCGTCGCCGCCTCGACGACCCCGACGACGGCGAGGACCGCCAAGGTGACGAGTCCTATCGTCACGCCGACGCGCGGCTCGCGCTTCTCGACGGCAAAGACATCTTTGACCAGGATCGACTCCTTGCTGCCGTCGATGGAATATGCGCTCACCGAGGTGACGTCAAAATCGTGATTCTTGCCGTCGGTAGTTGTGATGCGAACATGATCTCCGGGTTTCAGGAGCTCGCGGGCGGCGATCCGCTGCTGCAGTTCGCTGGGACTGCCGGTGATGGGGCTCATCGTCGCGCAGCCGACGAGGCTCAGCATCAACACCCAAGCGATCATGGTTTTCATCGGGGGCATCCTGGTCGGATTCGTAGCCTTCAACCCAGACCGAGAGCTTAACCCGTCTCCGCTCCGGCCGAGCGGCGAATTTCAGATACCCTGATTAAGTCCGCAAGCCGATCGATCTCCGAGGCACGCATGGCGTGGCCGATGCCGCGACCGTCCAGCGCAGCTCGTCTCGCCGATTACGCGATTACGAGCTGTGCGGCCGGCCATGATCGTCATCAACTTAAAAAATGCGTTGTTCGGCAGCCCGCTCGTTATGGTGCCCGCCCCAGCCTCCGCGGCCCCAGAAACAACCCGATAGACCCAGGATCGCGATAATCGACACGACCGTGGTGATGCGCTTAAGTGTATTCATACGATGCTCCATTCGTGGTGCCAATCAGCGGACCGGCAATGGATGCAACGATGGGCGCAAATCAACCGCGGGTCTGTACGTTGAGTCACTCATCTTATTGAAGGCGCTGGTTTGCAAAGCGGTCGGAAATTCGATGACCGATCGAACAATCATTTCCGTCGACAAGCCAAATTAGGCGCGGAATTTCCCCCAGCGCCGGCCGAAGGGATCGAGTCGAGGGATTTTCCCACTCAGCCCGATGCATCGTGCGGCACCGTCTTGCTGAGGCGCAGCCGTGGGTTAGCGGGTCATGAAGTAGTCGATCTCGCGCTCGATTTCGGTGATCGCGATCGGCGGCATTCCTTGTGTCGTCAACGCCTGGTTTAGAGTCGCCAGCGGCCCGCTCTTGAGCACAGTCCATCGCCCAAGATCTGCGTGCGACGCGGCGCGCGCGAGTTCATAGACCGCGAGGGCCTGCGAGGGGGCTTGGCGTTCCGAGCTTTCGACGACGTTCAGCGCGCGCGTGAGTTTCATATTGGCTGCGTCGAGGCCTGAGTTTCCCTCAACGATCGTCTCGAGATCGGCGCTGAGTTCCTTCGCCTTCCTGATTGCGTCTTCATTTCCGGCGCCGGCACCGGCGCCGGCAACGATTTTCTCGAGTTGCAGTCTTACCGTAGCGATCTCGGCAAGTGCACCGCGGGCCTCGAGAGAGTCGTCAAAAATCATGCGGCTCTTTTCGAATTGCTCCACGAGCTGCGCCTGAGTCGCCGGGGAGCGCGGATCTTTGACCAGAATCAGGGGCACCGCGGAGACGCGCTCTCCGTTCACTTCAAGCTCGGCCGTGTAGGCACCGGGCACGACGCGGGGTGCGTGCGGTATACCGCCCTCACCGTCATCGGGTTCGTTGTCGTCGGTTGCTGCCGAGGCGCCCCATGCGAGATTCCATACGAACCTGTGCATCCCGGCATGAGTTTCCAGGTGCTGCGGCTTGGGAAACCAGCGCTCGGCGATCGGCAGGGAAGCGTGCTTTGCCGGCTGTTCCGGTGCCGAGCGGACCTGCCGGACCATTTTGTGGCCGGAGTCGTAAATGCGTATCGCGAGAGCTTGCACCTTACCGGGTAGGTAATAGTCGAGCACAGCGCCGCTCGGAGGATTGTCCGCGGTGGGTTCCTCGAAAGGGATTGGAGTCCCCGGAAAAGCATCGTTATCGATGCGTACCGCGGTCTCCGGCTTGTACAGAAATGCAGATGTGGATTGCGCATGCTGTGCGGCCTGACGCAACGGAGTGATGTCATCGAGGATCCAGAACGAGCGCCCGTGTGTGGCAATCACGAGATCATCGCCGTGAACGGTCAGGTCGCGGACCGAAGTCACGGGCAGGTTCAGCTGCAGCGGCTGCCAGTGATCTCCTTCATCGAAGGAGACTTCAATTCCAAACTCGGTGCCGGCGTAGAGCAGCTCCTTGCGTCTGGGGTCTTCGCGTACGGCTAATACGAACGCGGGTGCTTCCAGCCCCGTGGTGATCGAATCCCAGCTCCTTCCGTAGTTGCGTGTGCGGTAGATATGGGGCGCACGATCGTCCATGCGATGCCGCTCGATCGCGGCATAGGCGACACCGGAATCGAAGTGCGACGGCTCGATGAGGGAGATCTTGCTCCATGGCTGAATGCCCGGTGGCGTCACATTAGTCCAGGTCTTGCCGCCGTTGCGCGTCAGGGAGATGATCCCGGTGTCGCTGCCCGTCCATAGCACGTTTCTGTCGACATACGAAGGCGCGACCGTCGCCAGCGTGCCGTAGCCAAGCGCGATGGCCATTTCGGGTGCGGGCTTTGGTGCATCTTCTATCGGGTTTCGCGTGGAAGGGTTGCCGCCCCCGGCGGCAACGGCCTTCGCGGAGCTGGTGGCAATCTTGCCTCCGGTTAAATCCGGGCTGATCTGCTGCCAGTGCAAGCCGCCGTCCATCGTCTTCAAGACGTACTGTGTCCCGAGATAAAGCGAGGATTTATCGACCGGAGAAAAGACGAGCGGCGGGGTCCACGGATCGCGATACTTCCGCTGTGGTATGTCGGTTCCAAAAACCGGCACCGGCCAAGGCGAGACGTCCTGCGTCAGGGAGCGGCGTCGGTCCCAACGTGAGACGGATCCATAGCTGCCGCTGGCGTATAGGATGTCCGGGTTTCTTGGGTCGAGTGCGAAATAGCCGCTCTCGCTGCCGCTGGCGGGAAACCAGTCGCGTGCCGTGATCTGGCCGTGGTCCGTGCGGCTCAGCACGGCCACTCCGCCGCTGTCCTGTTGGGCGCCGTAGACGGTGTAGGGAAAGCGATTATCCGTGGTTACGTGATAGAGCTGTGCCGTCGGCTGGTTGTACCAGGTCGACCAAGTGTTGCCGCGGTCGAGGCTGATGATCGTTCCTTGGTCGGTGCCGAGGACCAGCCGATCACGGTTCTTCGGGTCGACCCAGAGTTCGTGATAGTCATCGCCGCCGGGTGCGCCGCGTACGACCGTGATCGTCTTGCCACCATCCGCGGAACCAAGCAGGGCGATGTTCGGGATATAAATAGTGTCGGGGTCGCTGGGGTCTACGGTGATTCGGCTGAAGTACCAGGCCCGGCTGGTGAGGCGATTGTCCGCGTTGGCGAGCGTCCAATTCTGACCGCCGTCGTTCGAGACGTAGAGACCGGAATGCTTGGCTTCGATGAGCGCATAGACGCGCTGGCCATCGGCGCTGACGGCGACGCCGGTGCGGCCCCAAGTGCCTTCGGGCAGGCCATGGCCAACGCACTGCTGCCATGTCTCGCCCGCATCGAGGGAGCGGAAGATTCCGCTGCCCGGGCCGACTATGGGTGCGTATGTGCTCCACGGGGGGCGATGGGCCTCCCAGAGCGAGGCAACGAGAACGCTTGGCTTGGCAACTGCGATCGCAAGATCAGCCACCCCGACATTGGGGCCTTCGTCGAGCGTGCGCTTCCAAGTCATTCCGCCGTCGATCGTTTTGTAAACTCCACGTTCCGGGTTGGGGCCGTAGGCGTGTCCCAGCGCGCCGACATAGACGATATCGGGGTTCGTGGGGTCGAGTGCAATTTTGCTGATCTGCCGTGTATCGCCGAGGCCCGCGTAGGCCCAAGTTTCGCCACCGTCGACGGATTTGTAGACGCCCGCACCGGAGGCGAGATCCGAACGAATATCGCTTTCCCCAGTGCCGACGTAAATCACGCTGGGGTTCGAGGGGGAGACCTCGAGCGCACCGATTGAAGCCACCGGTTGATTGTCGAAGACCGGTTTCCAGACCGTTCCCGCGTCCGTAGTCTTCCAGACGCCGCCATCCACCGCACCGAAGAAAAAAGTGTTTCCTGCGCCGGGCACGCCGCCGACCGCCACGGCGCGGCCTCCTCGAAACGGACCGATCATCCGCCATTTCATGTCCGCGAAGAGTTGCGGCGCAACGGTCTGTGCTATGGACTGCGTCCAGAGAGGCAGAATCATCAAGAGGAACGCGATCAGTCTCGCATGGTACCGGACCGCCGGGGTGCGAAGTTCTCTCACTCGTCTCTCCACTGGTTGAACATGATAGGCACGCGCTGGGGCGCAATGAGGCTCGGCAATCATAGACGTCCTGGTGCTGCGACGGTTGGACACCGCGTTGCGCGGGTGTCGGTCGTGATGACGGAGTCCATTGCCGCCAATGGTGTTCACTGCTGGATTATCGGCTAGGATACTGCGTTGGAGGTGAGCTTGGCTGGCCAAACTTCACCCACTGACCGCAAGCCGGCGCGAAAGCGATCAGTTTGGCAGAGCGCCATGAGGCGCGGTTCGGTTTTTGCGCGCAACCATCTAAGGACAATTCACCATGGCCGAGAATGTATACAAGGTTATCGAGCTCGTCGGAACAAGTTCCGAGTCTTGGGAGAAAGCAACCGCTGCAGCGATCAATCGTGCGGCCAAAACGCTCAGAGACCTCAGAGTGGCGGAAGTCGTGAAGCTCGACGTGCAGCTCAAGAACGGGAAAGTCGAAGCGTATCGATCACGCATTAGCGTGTCATTCAAGTACGAGAACAAAGCCTAGTCGAAATCTACGGATCCCGCGGTGCGCGGTAGCGCTGTAAAGCTCGCGCACGCGCTGGATCGATGTCAACTCGGTCATGCACCCGCGGGCGCCGCTTCTGCGGCCAGGCAGACCCGGTCGCGACCTTCCTGCTTCGCGCGATAGAGCGCCTGGTCCGCCGCTTTCAGCAGATCGGCGGGCTTGGTGCCGTTCGCTGGATACACGGCGACGCCGAAAGAGGCGGTCGGCGCCGGCAGCGTTTGACCCAGATGGGTCAGATGGGTATCGCGGATCGCGACCCGTATCTGCTCGGCCCGCATGTGGGCGCAATCCAAGTCCGCCTCCGGGAGAACGATCGCAAGCTCCTCGCCGCCATAGCGGCAAGCGATGTCGGAAGGGCGGATGCTGTTCATGATCACGCGCGAAACGCCACTGAGCACGAAGTCGCCCGCATCGTGGCCGTGCTTGTCGTTGAAACGTTTGAAGTGGTCGATATCGATCATCACGACGGCCACCGACTTACCGCTGCGCTCGGCGCGATGCAACTCGCGATTGAATGCGTCTTCCAGGTAGCGCCGGTTGTACAATCCCGTCAGCGCGTCCCGCAGCGCCATCTCACGCAGCGCGTCGCGCAATTTCAGGTTCGCGAGCGCCGGACCGACTCGGTCGGTCATCGCGCGCAGACGCCGCTCCACGTCGCGTGCCGGGCTCCTGGTGTTCGCGCTGACGTGTATTGCGATATGCAGCAAGCCGAGAATTTGCCCCTGTCCTTGGACCGGCATGCAGACGTAGCTGCCGATGTCGTCGTGCACGTGCCGGCACCGCACGGTTCCCTTGAGCGGCGCGAAATGCGGGCTCCCCAGCCGAAGCGCCCAGCACTCGTCCGGCGCCAAAGTCCTCTGCGCCTCCTGTCCGGAGCCCCAAGTCGCAACGTGCTCGAGCACGTCGCGCGATTCCCGATAGATGAACAGAGAGCCCGACGACTCGGGGAATAATTGCGAGCCGGTTTCGCGCACGATCGCATAGGCTTCGCTGCGCTGCGTACAAGCCTGGAGCAATTCGGCCATGTGAGACAGCACCGCGCCGTCGCGATCGAACGCTTCGAGTTGCCGGACCGTGGCCGCCAATGCTTTGTTGTTACGGCGCATCGCGGCATCCGACTTGCGTCGCGCGGCGATTTCCCGCGTCAGATTCCCGTTCGCGTCACTGATTGCGGCCAGCTTTGCCTCCAGACTCGCCTGCGCAGCGTGCAACTCCTCTTGGGTGCGATACAGTGAGGTGATGTCGCGCGCGACCGTGATTTCGCCGACCAATTGGCCGTCGGCGTCCAACAACGGGTTCGTTTGCAGCGTAACGCGGACCGTCTCGCCCGTCTTCTTGCGCCGTTCGGTCGTGCTCGCGGTCGGGCGCCCCGAGCGAACGCGCTCGAGAACACGCGCGTAATCGTTTGTGGACAGGTCGGCGGCATGCAGTTTGCGCAGTGGCTGGCCGATCGCTTCTTCCGCCGTAAAGCCGTACAGAGATTCGGCTTCGCGGTTCCAGAAGGTGACGACGGCATTGAGGTCTTTGACGATGACGGCCTCGCCGGTGCGCGCGAGCACCTGTTCAAGTTCATGGGCATGCCGCTGCAATGCGTCTGCATCAATCGCGTTAGCCAATGATCTTTTGACGACACTCATCGAACCCGCTCCCGAATCCGGAAAACACCTACCCGCGCGAAGGCGATCCCATTGAGGGGAATCCCGACGCACAGTCAAAGTCTCGGCGCAACTGGAAAATCATGAACCTTACCGTCACGCAAATTTGCGCTTTGGAGGCCTACGGCAGACTCGCCGGTCAGCGAATTTTTTGGCAACTGTGACGCAGTCCTCATTTGTGATTCGCTATGCAGCCGAGCGCTCAGCCGCATATGTCGGGTGAGGGCGCGCAAGCGAGCCCCGCGTATTATCAGGGCGGTTCGGGATGATGGGAATTCCCATCAGGGTCGTCGGCGATCGGGATGCTCAGTCTCGGATTGTGCGAGTGTTTCGACGTCATGGAACTTGCTGTAATCGAGATGCAGAGTACCGTCCTCGGCCTCTTCCAGGATGTCGCGGAAGGTGGCGTTCCAAATGATGTCCGGACTGGAATACTCTGCTCTGGCCATCAACACCTGACCCGTCGTTTCATCTGTACCGCTCACGCTGAGGACAAACCGTGCGCTAACTTCGCCTAGGGATTGTGATGTTTCGGACTGCAGCGGGCTCGCGTCGTCGATGACGTGCATGATCGTCCAACCGAGGATGAACATCGGGTGTTGGGATCGGACCAGCGGGAGATCAATTACGCGGCGAATGCGGAAGCCCTCTTCGGTTACTTCGTCGCGCAACATGCGCAGCTGTGCCGATGCATCCTGAACGACATTCTGGCGTTGGTTCGCCGCGCGAATGACCAAGGTCAGTTTGCCGTCGATCGGCCGCACCACGGCGTTCCTTGTAAATAGAAAACGTGCCCTGGGTCTGGAGAAGCGCGCGAACATGATGCCGGTGATCAGCGCCAACGACATCAGACCGACAAAGATCTCCGCCATCGCGACGAGATGGCCGTACAGGGTCTGGGGATGCATGTCCCCGTACCCGACCGTCGCGAGCGTTTCGACACTGAAAAAAATGCGCCGGCGAAGCCGGGCGGATTCAAGTTGGCGATGCATCCCGGCACCAAGTGATATAGCAAGCCAAATAGAACGTCGAAGGCGAGAAAGAAGGCAGCCAGCGTGGCGAACAGTTGGGGCCAGCTGACCGTCATGCAATAGTGGAATAAATCGTGCAGTACCGCTTGGGACAGACCGTGTGTGAAGATCTCGCGCTGACCGACCTTGACACGCCGAACGGCGGGTCCGCGTCCGGCGTGTCCTGGGCGGGAGTCCGTCGGGGTCTTCGAACGATGCTTCGGAGCGCTCATGCGATACATCTTAGGCGACGATTGGGGCCTGCGGCCACCGCTGCGCGCCGCAAGCGCCATGACGTTCCATCTCCGACGAAGCATTCGGCCATGCTTTGGTCGTTTTGGAGTATCACTGAGCCGAGAGTCGCTTATATTTGCACGTTGATCAAAATCATGGAGGAACGTCTAATGAACATGCAAGCCGCCGTCGGGTTGATCGCGCTGGCGCTATTGGCCGCGCCGCCAGCTTCCGGCGAGGCGCGAACCGCCACGGTACGCGACCTCGCACGAATAGTCCGATTGGCCGATCCGCACTTTTCGCCGGATGGTAGGACCGTTGCATTGGTTGAAACCCGTGCGGACTTGGACTCGGACAAGTTTCAGTCGGAAATCCTCATTGTCGATGTCGCCAGTCGCCAGGTGCGGCAGCTGACGCTCGCGCGGCATCGTGCCGGTTCGCCGCGGTGGTCTCCAACCGGAGAGCGGATCGGGTTTCTCGCGCCGGATTCCGAAAATGTCATTCAGCTGTTCGTGATGCGGATGGACGGCGGCGATGCGCTTCAACTCACGAAGGGCAAGGACAATGTCAACCAGTTTGCCTGGAGCCCGGATGCAATGAGCATCGCGTATGCGGTGACCGACGCCAAACCCGAGTTGAAGGGAGAGGACAAGTTCCGAACCGAATTCAAAGTCGGTAACGATGATGTCACGATCAGCGAAGCGATTCGGCCGGTTCACCTGTGGCTCATCTCGGCCCAAGGAGGGGACCCAAAGCGCTTGACCAGTGGAACTTGGTCGCTGCCCTCGAGTCTGCCACCAGGACCGCCGTCGTCTCCGATCGCCTGGTCCAGGGACGGTAAATCGATCCTTTTCGTACGGCAGGAGACTCCGTCGACAGGCGACCAGTTTTTCTCCCGCATTCAAGTGCTCGACGTCGCGAGCGGCCAAATTCGCTCGCTGACCGGGGAGGCGATGCTGGAAGGCTATCCGGTACCGTCGCCGGACGGATCGAATGTAGCCTATTGGCGCAACCGCGATGCGCATCCGTGGAACTATCAGGACGTGTGGCTGGCGCCGTTCGCGGGCGGAGTGGGCCGCGATATCAGTGCGGGCCTCGACAAAAATGTGTTCATCACCCGCTGGGCGCCCAATGGCGAATGGATGCTGGTCGGCGGCAATGTGGATACGACCGTGGGGCTGTGGCGCATCAAGCCGGACGGTGCAGCGACCCCGTTGAATCTCGGCGGTGTCGTGCCGACCAACGGCTATTGGATCGAGGCAGATATTGCTCGCAGCGGCGGGATAGCGTTCGTCGGCCAGACCAAAGCCGATCCTTACGAGATCTATATCATCGCCGCCGAAGGCGGCCCGCCGGTGGCGATAACTCAAGCAAACGCGGGCCTCTCGGACTTGCAGCTTGCTCGATCCGAAACCGTGACTTGGAAAGGCCCGGGTGGCCGAACTCTCGACGGCGTGCTCACCTATCCGGCCGACTACCGAGCGGGCGCACGCTATCCACTCGTGCTCAACATCCATGGCGGACCCAACTCATCGTCACGAGAACGATTCAATCTCATGCCGCAGGTGCTGGCGTCCCAAGGCTGGATCGTGTTCGAACCCAACTATCGCGGCAGCGATAATCTCGGAAACGCGTTCTACGCCGCGATCTACAAGGATGCGGGGCAGGGACCCGGCGAGGACGTCATGTCCGGCGTCGACTTCCTGAAAAGCCGTGGACTTGTCGACGCGGCGCGCATGGCGGTTACCGGCTGGTCCTACGGGGGATTCATGACCACTTGGCTTGCCGGACACTACCCGGTCTGGAAGGCGGCGGTTGCAGGAGCTCCGGTTACGGATTGGGTCGAGATGTATGACCTGTCCGACGGGAACGTGACCCAAGTGGCGTCCACCGGAGCTTCTCCGTATATCGGCGACGGCATGGCGATCAATCGCCGTCAATCGCCGGCGAGCTCCGTGACCAAGATCAAGGCGCCGACGCTCATCATGTGCGACACGGGTGATTTCCGAGTGCCGATCGCCCAATCCTTTGGGTTATACCGGGCACTTCAGGACAACCACGTCACATCAGAGTTCTACGCGATTCCAACGGGCGGTCACTTCCCCAGCGATCCCATTCTTCAAATGGACGTCTATCAGCGTTGGGTCGACTGGTTAGTGACTTATCTGAAATGAAGCGATCAGCGTAAACGTCGCGCGCGAAATTGGCGGCGCTAGTCGAGACCAAGTCGACGAAAGCGGCGGCTGCCGGCGCGAGTCTCGCCGCGGTCATTGCTTCACGGCGCGTCCGCGTACAGCTTCACTAGATCGGTCAGGAAATCCCTGCCGACGAATACAGAGCGGACGCTCCTGCGTTCGTTTAGCCCATGCACGCCGTTGCCGTCGGGATCGCCCCAACCACCGGGTGCACCATAGACCGGAATGCCGATGGCCTCGAGAAAAATGCCGTCAGTGGCGCCGGTCGACATCGTGGGGACCAGGGGAACGCCGGGAAAATATTTGGCGACCAGCTTTTCGGCCGGGCCTATGATTTTGGGGTCGAGCGGTGGGGGTATCGCGATCGGACGGACCGGTGGAACCACAGTCACTTTCACACCGGGATCGCCAATCGCAGCCATGAGTGCGGCCCGCGTGCCCTCCACCGTCTCGCCGGGGAATATTCGGCAATTGATGTTCGCGGTGGCCCGCTGAGGCAGCGCGTTGTTGGCGTGGCCGCCCTCCAACAAGGTCGCGACGCAGGTCGTGCGCAGCATGCTGTGATAGCTGCGATCTTGCGAAACGCGCTCCTCGGCGGCCTCGTCATTGGGGTTCTGCGATAGCGCGACCATTGCACGACCTAGCTCGTCCGCCCGTGCTGCGCCGGCCTTGGTAAAGAAGGCTCGCGTGGTGTCGGAAAGCTTCATCGGAAATTCAAGATCGCGAACTTTGGACAACGCATCGCTGAGTTCGTAGATGGCGTTGTCGCGGATGGGAATCGAGCTATGGCCGCCGGCATTGACGGTCTCCAGCTGGTAATTTTGAGATGCCTTCTCGCCGACCTGAATCGACTCGACCACCAGTTTGCCATGGCCATCGGTGCGCCCGCCGCCACCCTCGTTCAGCGCGAACGCCGCAGCAATGAGTTCTGGCCGGTTCTTCGCGAGCCAATCGGCACCATTAAACGCGAAGGTCGTCTCCTCGCCGCAGGTGAGCGCCAACTTGATCGTGCGCTTGGGACGGTAGCCGCTACGCTTGAAGCGAATCAGGGCATCGACCCAGGTCGCGTCCATCGCCTTCATATCGGATGCGCCTCGGCCATAGAAGTATCCGTTTTCCTCGATCAATGTGAACGGATCGCGGCTCCAATCCTCGCGCTTGGCCTCAACCACGTCGAGATGACCCAGCAGCAACATCGGCTTCGCGGTTTTCGAGGTTCCGTGCAGGATAGCGACGAGGCCGCCTTCTTTGGGATGTTCAGGGATAGAGAATTGCGTAACATCGTTATCGGCATATCCCGCGGCCTGCAGGTGTGCCGCCAGCCGCTCGGCCGCCAACGTGCAGCTGCCCGCGGACAGCGTCGTGTTGGTTTCGACCAATTCCTTGTAGAGCGATAGGAAGGCGACCTGATCGGGCCGCAGCGGTGTCATCGGCGCCTCCTGCGCGATCGCCGCCGACTGCACCGCCATAACAAGCCCGATCGCGCAGATTATTCGCTTGTGCATCATGAACCTCGTTGTTGTTCGTGAAGATTGACGATAGGGCCGGCGCTTTGCAAGCGCGATCGACTCCGCATGCGCGAATGAAGTTCGCGAAGCGAGGCGGTGGGCGACGAGGCGGTGGGCGACGAGGCGGCCGCCGCTGCCGAATTCTCTGTTCGCGGCCTGCGGGTATTGCTGCTTCTTGTTGTTTTTTGAGCGATTCCACACGGAACGGAGCCCAAATGGCGCAGCAGTCCACATTGTCATGCGCCGCAATGAGGCAGTCTTTTGGCTCGGAATTCAACAAAGGTGTGGTGTTATGGACTTGAACGATCCGAAGACTGTACGCAAGCCCGCCGCGGTGAGCGATCAGACGCTTCGCAGCATCGCAGAAGACGGTTTCTTTGGCGGCTCGGGTACTCTCGCAGATGCCCGCTCGGCCTGCGCCGAGTTGATCTTCGCGCGCGCAATGATCGAAGCTCAAACGACGAAGATTGCGCAGCTCGATTCAGCGTGAGCCAATTGATCGTTGTTTTGTTCCAAGATCGGGGCCAAGGATAGAATGGAAGCGAGCATGGACTGGGATGCGGGACGCAATGAGCGATGACAGCCGATATTGGTTTCCGGCGAAGCGCTATGGGTGGGGCTGGGGTCCGCCCACCGCGTGGCAGGGCTGGGTCATTCTGTTGGTATGGTTCGCCGCAATGGCGGCTGGATCAATTTTTTTGATGCCGCGTCACCTCGTTGGGTTCCTCGTTTTCATTCTCGTCATGACAATCGTGCTTTTGTTGATTTGCTATGCAAAGGGAGAACCTCCGGCTTGGCGCTGGGGTGGTTCTGAGTAGAGCAACTCCCGTCCCCATGAGGACGCGGGTGACGGTGCGGCATCTGATGTTGCAGGAGCTTACGAAGTCGGGGGCATTTGCCGGTCTCCGCCCTCAACGATCAGCGGAACGGGGAGAAGGCGTGTTGCTCGGTCGCGCGCGGATCGCGCGCAGTCAGCATCAGCAGGTGTCGCTCGGTATTGCGCCTCAAGAAGACGAAACCGAATTCGGTTGTGCCTTCGGGATGCCAACCGGTGTGTCGAAGGCGTTCGATTGTTTCCGAGAGGGCGGTGTGCAAATCCATCCCGGAGTCGATGCGTTCGCATTCGAGTGCCCGCCATTCAAGATCCCAGACGATCAAGTAACGCGGTGTCGTTGATTTTGCAAAAGGGTCGGGGCACTGGCGTACCATCGCGGCGGATTGTCGCTAGCAGTCGGACCGGCGTCTACTCAGTAATGGAGGTCGGCGGGTACTGTATAAGACCACGGAGATTCCGAGTAAGTGCTTCGTCCAGAATTCCCGGATGAAGCGTTCGGAAGCGACCGCGGAGGTTTATGGCAAACGAATATTGTTTGCTCTTGGCTAATGCGCTCACTACCGGTAGGCCCGTGATTCCCAAATAAGTCGTTATTCAACCGGCACTTCGCCGGCGGTACGATCGAGCGAGTTTGCCGCAAGAAACGCACCGCCCCAAAACGGCGTGAAAATCCAGAAGAACTGAATCGGTGGAATGTTGCCTGATGTCCCAGTCAGGAACGGAACCACTCAAAACAGCAATCCAATCGCGAACATCAAATACGCAAGCGCCGGAGAAACCGAAAAGGTGTCTTCGCTATCCGAAGCCACATGATGATGACGCGCGCAGATACCGACCACGACAGAGAGCGTAATGCTCGTCATCATCGGTGTCAGCGCTTGCTGGTTCACGCTTTCTAATGCTCCATTGTTTCTTTTATAGACTGCATCGCGACCCGGCGGCTATTGTATGACGCGTTGGTCCTCATTCATTTAGGCAGCACCGAACGTTTAGATTGTTCGCACCGATCGTTGAGAAGGCGCAACCAACGGCCGTTACCTAAATACCCGCGCTCGTCGCGAGGATCCACAGTACGAGAATCGGCAGCAGCGCGAGCGCCACCGTAATCATCGCTCGCCGTTTTGCCTCTCGGAACGCGAAACCCGCCAACGCCAGCGAGATTAGAATGAGAATGACTGCGGACCATAAACTGACCGCCGCAAATACATGAACTCGATGCAACTCAGACGCCGGAATTCGGGGATCCGGGTCGCCGAAATTCCGGACCACCGTAACAATCGCAATCAGCCATCCCACGGCGACCAGGACCAACGAGACATTCGCGGCGGCAGACTTGTTCAACGTTCAACCCGCCGGCGGCGGTTGACACGCAATGCTCGGAATTCGGTCGTCGATGCATGCCCAGATCGGCGCTCGATCGGTCCAAATGGTCGCCGCAGGCCGCGCGACTTCTGGATCGTCCAAAGTCCCGGCGCGAACAAAAATAAAATATGGACGCGCTTTCGCTTCGCTGAAGAGTTGTGTGCCGAAGACCGGACAAAAGCGCCGATGCATCTTGTTGCCGCTATCGGCGACGCCCTGAAAATCGGCGAGCTGCCCTTCGATCGTGATCGCAGCCGTTGGAAAACAGACATTCACGATTCCGCTGCCGGCCCCGAGGTACTGGCATAAACGGCGCCAACACACGCGGGTCACGATCGGCGCGGCGCGCGCCGCGTAGCGCACCGCACCGCATAAACATCCACCTTTGATCAACATGAGCGATTCCTTGGATCCAGGGCCTATACCTATCCGAACTTACACCAATTGTTTCTCCGTCTTCGGCACCTCACCTAATGTGAGCTTTCTGAAGTGTCAGAACAACTTCCGTGCTCGAATACCGCCGCAACGGCGCAAGGAGACTCCACCATTCGGCTACCCACGTGGGCCACACCGTGCACGATCCATAGCCGATGCCGGAAGTCCCGGGGATGGCGCCCCTTCAGGTAACGGAAATAGGCTTCCCCGCGGTCGAAGCGCTCCGGCCCCTCGGCTTCGCCGGCACATGAGGTGTCGAGATCTCTCTGCGCGGGATCAGTATCCTCACTTCCCAGCAAGTAGATGACATCGGCATTGGCATAATCCTGCTCATATTGCTGCCATGCCGCCGAGGAAGTGACGCCCACGTAAGCCGGTGGATTTACAGGGCCATATCGCCAATGATCAAAAGTGGAACAGGCAGCGTTGTGAAACTCAGCGAACGACCCATCCGGCTGAGGGCGAGCGTCACTAAAGTAGAAATAGGAAGACGGATTCGCAATGACGAAACGGATATGAATGCCAGCCATCGTGACCGCAGCCTTCCCAACGATCGCGTAGCGATTGAGCAATTGGCCCCCGCCGGAGTGGCCGATAAGTACGACCGTGTTGAGATTTGGAAAGCGCTCGCGATTGGCGAGCGTTGCCAACATGGCGTCAATGACATCGAACGTGCTTAGAGGTAAGGGTCCGATGGCGGGTTCTCCGGCCGTCCACGAACCCGCATGCCAACGCAGGAACTGCTTGGACAAGTGATGCGCTTCGGCATCCTCTTCGCGAAGAAATTGCGGCGCCCAAAGAAGTGTTTGAGCGGTATTCGACGCGGCCTCATGAGCCGCGTGCTCCAACGCCGAGAAATAGCCCTCCACATTTCGTCCTTTGCCGTGAAACACAATGGCGGCTCGGGTAATTTCCGGATGAATTGCATTGAGATCAACGGATATCTCGATGGGTACGCTGGCGTCACCCTGCGCCGTGTGCGTCACAAAGGCATGTTTTGCGACGTAAGTAACCGGCTTTTCGCGCTCCGCGGCCGATACCAGGCAGCTACCGAATATCAGAGCCTGCACCAAAAATGCCCGGAAGCAATGCAACGCCAATCTTGGTCCAGCACCCATCCGCCCCCCCGTCCCACCCGCACTAGATGCGTCTTCGCCTCCAGAATCTCTTCTCCATCCAACAGCCCCAGCAGATTCCCCGACCTCGTGTAGCCAACCAAGAGTTCATAGCCCACATTCGACGCGAGCACCTCTCCACCGACGACCACCGGCGGCGCAATCGAAGATTCTTGGTCTGTCCAATGATTTAGGACCTCTTTCCGGTCATCGACGATTCCAAACTGCGTGGTCCGCTCCCGCGCCTGCCGAAGCGCGACCCCCGAAAAACTCCTCGAGTTACCAACGGATGCGCCCCCATTCTATTCCACGAACGATGCCCTCGAAATCCGGGCTATTGGTTTCCTCAACAACCAGCTGCGCGAACACACCGACCTCGATCGGTTCACGGCTCATGGTAACCTTCGCAAACACCACCGCCCCACTAAAATCTTGCGCCTCAATTTTTGCGACCGCGTTCTGCGCGTCGCAATCGACCGCTCCCGCGCCTCCTTGCGCTGCTGCCGAACTTTCAGCTGTTTGAGCTTCGCTTCGAGCGCCGCAATTCGTTCACGCTCGGTAACTTTAGACACGAGTTTTCCCCCGCAGATGACGCCCGTGGACCGGCGCTCGATACCATCGTGCGCTACCGACAGGCATTGAATGCCCGGCCCCTCATCGGCGCTCACCAACTGCGCGAAATGCGAATCTGCCGTCCGCATCGACTTTCGGAATGACTCCGATCCTTATGACCGTATTCCAAGGTGGGGCACCGGGCAGGGCTCAATCGTGGACAAATCACAATCGCCGCCGGCGAATTGCGCCCGATGAATATATTAACGGAAGCGCCGTTTTCCGCCCTATGGATGTTCCGGGAGCGATCGGCGACCTTGCCGCCCTCAGCGCGCGGCGCGAAGGCGCGCACCATGAGGAAAAAGCGAGATCTGGGGGTATCATCGCGATTGGCCGTTCATGACCCATCAATTCCGGTAGGGCATATTTCGATCGCTGTACCTTGGAGAAGTTTTGAATGAAATCCTTGATGCCGATATTCAGTTTGTTCGCCGCGATCGCTTTGCCAATTGGCGCGACCGCCGCGCAACCGCCGCTCATCGACCGCAGCGCCTTCTTCGGCGAAATCCCGATCTCCGGTGCGCAGGTCTCCCCGGATGGACGCTATCTTTCGTTCCTCAAGCCCTATCAGGGAACGCGCAATATCTGGGTCAAGACGGCCGACGAGACGTTCAGTGCCGCGCGCCCGATGAGCGCCGAGAAGAGCCGCCCCATTCGCGCGTATTTCTGGAGCCGCGACTCGAAATACCTGCTGTATTCGCAGGACAATGGCGGCGACGAGAATTACAACGTCTATGCGATTGATCCCAGCCTGCCTGCCGACCCGAAGACCGGCATTCCGCCGACGCGCGCTTTGACGAGTCTGAAAGGGGTGCGCACCCAACTCTATGATGCCCCCAAGGCGAAGCCGGACATCCTCTATATCGGTCTTAATGACCGCGACCCACGCTGGCACGACCTGTACGAGCTGCGCATCTCGACCGGAGAAAAGAATTTGCTGCGCAAGAACACCGAGCAGATTGCAGGCTGGGACTTCGACAACGACGGCAATCTGCGTGTCGCCGAGCGCACCAACACCGTCGGCGATACCGAGGTGCTACGCGTCGATCAGGACTACTTCACTCAAATCTATAGTTGTTCCGTGTTCGAGTCCTGCGGGGTCCTCGGATTCGACGAATCGAACGAGCAAGTGTACCTGACCACGAACAAGGGGTCTCGCGACCTCACCGAACTCGATCGGCTGGACACCAAGACGGCCGGGATCAGAAAAATTGAGAGCGATCCCGAGAATCGCGTCGACTTGCAAACGGCGCTGACCTCCGAGGTCGATCATCGGATACTGTTCACGCAGTACGAGGACGATACGATCCGCCAGTATTTCCGGGACCCGGTGTTCGAGAAAGACTTCCGCGCCTTGCAGGCGAAGCTGCCCGGTAAGAAGATCTCCCTGGGTTCGCACTCCAGCGACGAAAACGTTTGGATCGTCAACGCCGCTAGCGATACAGATCCCGGTGCGACCTACTTGTGGGATCGCCATGCGAAGACGGTGCAATTGCAGTACAAGATGCGCGAAGAACTGCCGCGCGAGGCGCTGTCGCAGCGCCGGCCGTTTCATTACCGCTCATCCGACGGGCTCGAGATCCCAGCCTATCTCACACTGCCGCAGGGTTTGCCAGCCAAAGGGTTACCGCTGATTGTTTGGCCCCATGGGGGTCCGTGGGCGCGTGACACCTACGGCTACGATACCTATGCGCAATTTCTCGCAAACCGCGGCTATGCGGTGCTGCAACCGAATTTTCGCGGCTCGACCGGGTACGGCAAGAAGTTCCTGAACGCCGGCAACGGCGAATGGGGACGCAAAATGCAGGACGACCTCACCTGGGGGGTCAAGGCGCTCATCGCCGAGGGCAAGGCGGATCCGAAGCATGTCGGCATCGGCGGCGGATCCTATGGCGGCTATGCGACGCTCGCCGGTGTGGCGTTCACCCCGAATCTATACGCCGCCGCCGTGGCCTATGTTGCACCGTCGAATTTGATCACGCTGCTCGATGCGATCCCGCCCTACTGGGAAGCGGGGCGCAAGCAAATGTACATGCGTATGGCCGATCCCAATACGCCGGAAGGTAAGGCGCTGCTTGTCGCTGAGTCGCCGTTGACACAGGCCAAGGCGATCGTGACGCCGCTGCTTGTTGTCCAGGGCAAGAACGATCCTCGCGTCAACGTCCGCGAGAGCGACCAGATCGTCGCCGCCGTCCGCGACAACGGCAAGGCAGTCGAATATCTCGTCGCTCCCGACGAAGGTCACGGCTTCGCCCGTCCGATCAATAATCTCGCTCTGGTCGCCGCGATGGAAAAATTCTACGCGTCCCATCTCGGCGGGCGCTATCAATCCGAGGTTCCCTCCGACGTGGCCGCGAAGCTCCAGGAAATTACCGTTGACCCGCGGACGGTCAGCGGCGCGGTCACCCTGAAGGGCGCAGCGCCGTCGCCAGCCAGCCAATGAAGGCCCGGGGAACCGGCACGAACGGGAAGACGCGCGTCGTGCCGGTCCCTCGATCAACGCCGCCTCCGTTCACCGGACCGCCCGATCCATGAACTCGATCTTACCGCCGCGACGCGCGGGAGCAAGTTTGCCCGGAGCGGAAGGACCCGCAAAGCCGCATTCCTACTGCGACCACCCAGATTTTCACGCCAAACGAATTCCTGGCGCGTAAGCGCCGAGTTGCGAGGCAGCGTTTGACTTCTAATTTTCCGTAGATAGGGCGGGGAGGGCGCCCTCAGAGCCCACCGTCCCGACACGCCCAGCCTCTCGTCGGCACTTACCATGTGCTACGAGCGAACTTCCTCCGCGTCGGCATTCTTTATCAGCGCCGAGTGCGTATCTTCCGCCGTCGCGATTGGCCCGAGTCGGAAGAGCACTGCGCGATACCGTGGACTGACTTGGAGTCTCGGTTCGCCGGACGGCTCGTCCGCCCCGACTGCTCCGGCGACCTGACGGCATCGCCCAGCAGACGAAGACGGTGCTTTCTGGCATCGCGAGAGAAATAAATCTCGCCGTAACGAATTAATCAGTACTTCATTAGCCCACCATCAGGCCCGCCGCGACGCACCGCACGTAAATTCCCGGCTGCGCTGCGGGATGTCGCACGGGTAAGTTATTCACTTAAAGGTGGAACAAGAGCATGAAACGCTTCACGGTTCTGGGGTTAATCATCTGCCTGATCGGATGTACGACGCTTCAGCCAGCGACTGGAAAGCCTGCCACTCTGCAACAGCGCATCGCTTCTGGTGAGCTGCTGAAGCGGGGCGATGACGTGGACATTCTCACGAAGGATGGCAGAACGCACGATTTCTCAGTCAAGTCCGTTAGCGCCGCTACGATTGACGGTCCGCATGAGTCGATCTCGATTGACCAGGTCGCTGTTGTTCAGAAGCGCAAATTAAACGTGGGAAAGACCATGCTGGCTGTCGGACTGAGTGTCGTTGTTGTTGCCGCTGTCGTTGCCATCGCTGTGTGCTCTGGCGGAAGACACGGCGGCTGGTCAGGCGGCCACGGGTCTCGAGGTCCCGCCCACTACACTCAACCACCGCCTCCGCCATCATTGCCAATCCTTCAGACTCCTCCCCAAACACCGCAGCTTCAGGCTTGCGCCGGATCCGGGAGCGAGAGCAAAACCCAAGAGGAGGGCGGCAGATACAGCGCGCCTCCTTGCGCTGGTGCCGAACCTTGAGCCGCTTGGGCCTTTCATCTAGCGCTTGTATCCGTTGCCGCTCACTCACCTTCGACACGCGCTTCTCGCTCTCAGCTCACGCCCGTGGACCGATGCGCCAAAGCGGAATTCCTGCCGGAACCACCCAGATATCCGCGACTAGCCGTCGTGAAACCATAGAATCGGTGGACCCGGCTGGTCGCCGACCGCTAAACCGGAGACTGGACACGTGACGCAATCGAGTAACTCCGCGTTCTCCCGATCGATCCTAGCGATTTGCCTCGCGTCGCTTTTTGCTGGCTGCGCCTCTTCGCCGCAATCCGGGCAATCCGACGCACAACAACGACAGATCGAGCGAGCCATTACTGCACTCGAACGGCGAGGCGATGCGGATTCATTTGCGATGGCAGCTCTCTTCAGCCTCGGTAAACACCGCGATGAATCGCTCACCTTAATTGCACGCGCGGCCGCAATTGAACCGAACCGCTCAGACCTCGTCATGCTGCAGGCCCAAATGTGCCGGAAGCTTGGCCACTGCGATCCCGAACCCATCGAACTGCGCCTGCGGCAGCTCGACCCCGGGAACGGCGAGGGACGGATGGGAGACTTGACGCGAGCGACCGCATCGGGCGATGAGGGGGCCGCCAGTGCCGCCCTCGCGGAAATTAGCCGTTCAGACCGTATCGATATGTATTACACGACGCTGATCGCGCGGCTCACCCGCGCCGCTGCCAACACCAAGTCGCTATCAATCGGAGACGCGGATGTGATTGTCATCGGTTACCTCGCCGCTGAACCCATTTTTGGCTACAGCGCCGCATCCAAGCGCTGAAAAGGCGAACAACTCGATCGCGCGGGTGCAATCGACGTTTGTCGAGGGGTCGCGAAAGCATTCGAACGCGGCGACACCTACGCCACAGAGATGATCGGGGTAGCGATTGCAAAACGAGTCTGGCGCGAGGACTCGCCGCAATGGAAGGCCGCTGCCGACGCCCGGCGAAGATACGAGTATCAATCAAAGTTGTGTTTCGAACGGGAGGCATACTCCCTGGCCCACACCGAAGACACCTCACGCTCTGCGCCCAGAATCGCCGCGGGCAAGATGTGTTCACAGCGCAGCTTGTCGGCCGCCGGTGAGGACCCTAATCCGCCTTCTAGCCAGTAACCGCCTCCGGGCGCGCCAGCACCGCAAACAAGAGCCAATATGGATGACCCGCCCGGAATAAAGAAGCGACCAGATCGATATGCCCAAGCAACTGCACGTACAGCGTGCTAAGCCTCACGTCGGCACTCCTCGTTTGATCGAAGCGCAGATCTTCCGCTTCCGCTCCTACCGCAAGTAGGCGTCGAGTAGCGCGACCTTCTCGGTCTTGTCGTCCGAGTAGGCAATGTGGACAAGCGCGCCCGGAGCGAGCTGGTTAATCAACCAGTCGTTCTGACACGACGCAACCACTTCACGTTTTCCATCGCCCGCCGATTTGAATTCGATATAAACGTCAGAAGCGTTACTGCCGGGCATGCCTGGCCAGATAGACGTCAACCGTTTCTTGACGAAAATCACCTGACCAGTCGCCAATCGACCGTTTCTAAATAGGCGTCGCGCTCGGAGGACATTCCCAACTTGTGGCCAAAATAAGGAACCAAATATCACGAGGAAGAACACAGGCATGATCAAGAAAAATGCGAGCGGCGGAGCCTGATTACGGCCGTTGCCCGGAAGCGAATTCACGGTTGGATTGCTACTGAGGAATTCTACGGCGATTATGTCGCCTTCTTTGACCGAGTAGTACGGCGATTCCGCGCATAACGTTGCCGTGCCTCGATATTGGCCTCCCGACGCAGACGAGAATGAATACGTGACCCGGTGCCATGCGCCACCTTGGCACGTGCCGGCATTGGTGTTCGACACGACCCGCCCTTGCGCCGATTCCGTGGGACCCATCGCAAGCCGCATTGCGGGGTCCGAGTTCATGATCGAGAGAGGGATGAACGCGAAGAAGCTGATGAAAAATAGCGGCAGGATCAGCGCCCATTTGGGAATGGCTCCCCGAAGGCGCAGTCCCGGCAGACTGTCCATTCGCCGCGGCGATTCAATCGGCAGCTTCGCAAACTCTTCCTCGAACATGTGCAGTGTCCTTCCAGGCTCTTTGTTGCCGCGCACAGCTGAGCATTCCCGACACCCGATGTCCATGCGACGGGTCTCATTCGGCTCTGATCGTTGCCTCCGTCGAGGAGACATATCCGCGCAAACCCGTCCGGGTGCGAAAGCGCCGAGGGCCGGAAGAGGAGCGGCTCAAACCCTAGGTGAATGCCGACCGGGGGCCCGGAAGAGCAAAGAATCCGACCGGCAACACATTTCTGGTCTCCCGTCGGCGCTCACAGCTCGTACAAACTGCACATTTTCCGCCCCGCCGTTTGATGACGTCCCGCATCCCAGATTCTCGAGCATCTGGGCCCCAAATGTATGCCAATACAGATCCGTCAATGCCTTTGCATGGCTCGTCACCGTCGGCGAGTTCAACATGCTCGAAGCCGACTGCACCAACGGCACGTTCAACGTGTGCCCCGCATAACCCTGCATCTCTAGCCTAGCGCGGATCAAGCTCCACGCTGCAACTTCATCGGGATCGAGCTGACTCGCTTGCAGTTGCGGCCCGATCTCAAGCAGGGTATCGAATACGCCGCGTTCACCCGCTTCGCGCGCATGCGTGACAGCAGCCGGAACGTCCACCGGAATGTCCGGACATCCCACGAAATCGCACTTGGCGAGTTGATTTTCCGCCTCCGGCAGGCCGACTCCAGCGTCGCTGAGTAGCTCGCCGGCGTTGACATTGGTGCTCGTCGCGTCGGTTGAGATGAGCAAACCGGACAAGGCTCGATTCGCCAATGCGTACTGCGCCCTCGAGTATCCAGCGGCGACGGCTTCCCGCAATTGCGAAGCCTCGTAGGAACCACCCGCTCCGTCGATTCCCGCGAATCCGCAAGTGATGCGTGCCATGTACAACAATTGATTGCTCGCAGGCGCATCCGCCGCCGCTCCACAGCCGCAAGATAATGGTCTCCGCCGGGATGCAAGGCTAACAGGTCGTCGAGGGATGTTCCCCAAATGACGCCCGCCAATCCCCAGGCAAATGGGTCATCGACTCGGCGATGATCGCTGCGGCGAGCGCGATAATGTCGTCATCGCGCTCGCTTGAGCAATGAATCACTGGATGGCGTTTCGCCGCGCCGTGATCATTACCAGCCAGGCCATCAGGGCGCAGCGATGCGCCCTGACGGACAATCGTCAATCCGTGGTCTTGATCTTCGTGACCTTCGTTCCCTCGAGCGATAAGTCTCCGATCAGACCCTTTTCGCCAAACACAAAGCCGAGGATTGGCTTTCCCAGCGTGGCGGTATCGTATTGGCCACCGGCACCCTTGGACACAACGGCAATGGCCGTATCGCCGCCGGCAGACCATCCTTCGCTCTTGGTGAAGCGATCGAGCGCATCCTGAGTCATAAACAGGATGATTTCACGGTGCGTTGCGACGCCCAGCGTGAGTCCAACCGAGGCGGACGCGACGCTGTAATAATCAATCGTGTGATCTTGGACCCGCAGGACCCCTTCACCAAACTCACCCGCGACGCCGACGCCGCCCTTGGTCACGTGCCCAAAAATCAAGACGCCTGCTGCCTTACCGACGAGCTCGCGGTGGCTGGGGTTGAGCATATAAAAGTGCTTGAGCGCCCGATCGGCGCTGCGGTCAATCTCGGCCTTGGTGTGGGCCAAGGTGGCCGCGCTGGATAAGAGACCGACTATTGCCAGAGCGGCGGCAGCCGCAAGTGTTTTCATGTGCATAAGCATTCTCCGGAACTATTATTTGAGCTCAACGCCGCAAGGGTTCAGACCCTGCGCATCAAGAAAACGACCAAACAAACGACCAGAACAAGTCCGAGTAATCCACCGCCGATGTACATGGGATTCTCCTTTTATTGCTAATTTCGACACTGCATTGGATCACGAAGAAGAATCCGTCGTTTGTTCGATACTGCACATATCCTTGGTGGAATCCACTTAGACTAATAAGTGATTGGAGTTCGGTGACAACGCAACTGTCTATTTCATGGGTTATGCGATGCATCCCCGCTCTTCTGCATTCCGGCAAAGCCATCCTGTGTCGGATACCGCACAGACCGAGACGTTACGCCGACCTAGGCTGGCGTCATGTCAAAAAGTGGATTAACTATGGCTTCGGGCTTATGCGATCGTTACGCAATTGCTTTTGCATCGCAGCGCTCAACAGAATCCGTTGCCATGATTGAATTGTGCGCGCCGGCCGCTTGCCGGTATCCGTCGTTTAGGACCAAATCATGACCATCAACAAAGACCAAGTTAAGGGCCGCGTCGAAGAGGCGAAAGGAGCCGTTAAGGAAGTGGCGGGGAAACTCGTGGGTAACGAGACGCTAGAAGCCAAGGGCAATATTCAAAAGAACATCGGTAAGGTTCAATCGAAGCTGGGTGACCTCAAGCAAGACATTACAGAGTCCGCGAAATAGGACGATCTGGTTCAGTCCATCCGTAACGGCGCACGGAAGTACCAGGCCGCAGGAGCGCTTATGCTGCGGCAGGGGTTCTGTGCGTCTCTTAACGGCGCATGGAATCTTTGCGCTACTGTCAGTCAATCTGCCTTAGATCGGCCGGGAAATACGAACGAGGCGACCGTCGAGTCACGACCTAAGAATCGCCGGAAAGCGCTTAGCTCTGCGCGCACCGAACTCCAGCGCATGAGACGTGCTGGCTCCCGAATCTCTCCCGAGCCCGGTCGCCCCTCAGAGACGCCGGCCTCCGATGACCTGGATCAGAATAAGCACTATGGCGATGACCAGGAGCACGTGAATGATCCCACCCATCGTGTACGAGGTGACGAGCCCTAGAAGCCAGAGGACGATCAATATCACTGCAATGGTGTACAGCATAGTTTCTTTCCTTTACGCAGAAGTTTGCGATGCAAGCATAGCGCGGCGATTAGTTCGCTCGATGCGGAATCGATCGATAGCTACCGGAGCGGCCGCCATTCTGGTAGATCGTTGAGAAATTGCTAGCAGACGATCAATTTCCCGCTTGGCAACGGCGTAGCACTCGCAAGAATGCGCCTCCAGGCGGGTCCGATCGACCATGGTGACGTGGCCGCGGTGGTAATGGATGGATCCCTCAATCTGCAGCATGCCGGCTGCCTGCGTTATGCTTTCCCGGCGGACTCCCATAAGATTGCCGATCTGTTCCTGGGTTAGCGTCAGGTTATTGGATGTCTGTCGATCCAAAAACATGAGCAACCAACGGCACAATTGCTGATCGATTGCGTGATGCCGATTGCATACGGCCGTCTGCGCGACCTGGGTAAGGTATGACTGTATGTACCTCAGCAGTACGCTACGCAGCGAGCCATCCCGATGACACTCCTGGCTTAGGCACTCGCGCTCAACTCGATAACCCCAGCCCGCACTCAATACGACCGCGCGGCACGGTGCCGAGTCGCTGCCTAAAAAGGCCTCGATGCCAGCGAAGCCTTCGCGGCCTATGAGCGTGACTGCATCTGCACTACCGTCGTTCATCATGCGAGAAATACAAATGACTGATGTCATCGGAAAATAGATCTGGTTAATGTTCATTCCAGGCTCGTAGAGCACACCACCGAGCGGCATGAAGATCGGTCTGAGGGTCCTTCGTACATGATCCCATTCCACTGCGGTCAGCGCTGCCAGCAACATGTTTTGAGGCGTGGCGGCGGCGCAAAAAGCCAAGGCGGACATATGAGGCTCCCTGGGAAAGACGCGCTCACAGACTATCTTGCTGTCTGATTATGTGGCATACGTGCATATGCTTAGTGCGTGTGTACTATACCGAACATAGACCCGCAGGCGAGTCGGCCTGCGTTGCTGTCGATTTATTCTTTCGAGTCAGCGGCGCTCATCTTACGATCTCTAATACCGCGACGCGTCCGTCCCGGGTAGCGACTAGTTATGCCAGCGAGCTGCTGAATAGCGCCAACATGCGGCTCCAGGCCTTCTCCGCCTGGTCGTGGTTATACACTTGGGAGTCGGGCGGACACCAACCATGCATGGTACCTGCATACACTTCAACTTCCGCCGGCAAGTGAGCCTTGGCAAACGAATCGCGCAGCACGTCCTTGGCTTCCGGTTGTTTCTTGTCGTCATTTTCAGCGATCGCGATTAGAAAATGTGCCTTCATCTGCGGGATCAGCAGGTGAGGGCTATCCGGCTTGTCGGTGACGAGGCCGCCGCCATGAAATGTGGCGCCGGCGCCGACGCGGTCCGGAAAAGTCGCCGCCGCGCGCAACACGAACGGACCACCCATGCAATATCCGGTAGTACCCAGTTTTCGCCTCTTGTCGACGGAAGCTTGGCTGTCCAAAAAAGCGACGAACGCTTTGGCATCGGTCACCGCCGTATCGGGATTTAACGTACCCGCGAGTGCCATCAGCGATTGCCTCGTCGCCGGATCGTTGAAATCCGGGTGATCCGGTGCCGTCGGCGCTTTCTTTGTGCGATAGAAAGGATTGATGACCAGAACCGAATAGCCGGACTCGGCGAGCCGGGTGGCCATGTCCTTAAAAGCAGGACGCAATCCGAATATATCGGGCCAAATGAGTACACCGGCGTGTTTGCCCTTCGCCGGGTGCACGAAGTACGCATCCGCAACGCCGTCCGGGGTTTTTATTTCGACATCCGCCCCGTGCGTCTCAGCGGCATCTGCAACCTTCGGCAATGCCGCCACCAATCCGGCACTCAATGCCATGGCGCCGAATTGTCGGCGTGTGAGTTCGCCCGAGCGTCGCGCAAATTCATCCAGATCGTCATGTTCACACATAGCGGCCCCACCATCGTGTCGAATTTTTCCTAATATTGCGCCCATCCCAGCGTGGTCCGCAATATGGGGACATTGGCGAACCGAATGGTCGGAATGAGGGTTCTCTTGACTGCCGCATTTTTTCGGATTCCGGCTGCGCGAGTTTTTAGAATCGGCGAAGGCTCCGGTGTCGCGCGGAGCCTGCACGGCGGGACATGCGCCCCGATGGACTTAGGTATAAGATCGATGCCGCTCCCCTGAATGAACGCCTATTGACTGACCAGAGCGGGTACGACACATGGATCTGGTTCACTGTGCCTATTGCAGCGCCTCCAAAGCGGCGAACCTCGGTCCGGCGGATCTCAAATCCCTGTTGGATGAATGTCGACGGAACAATGCAAAGGCGGATATTACGGGTATTTTGCTATATCAGAATGGCTCGTTCTTCCAAGTATTGGAGGGAGAGCGTACCGCCGTCGAGACTCTGTTCGACAAGATCGCTGCGGATGAACGCCATGAGCGGGCGACGAAGATCATTCTCGAGCCGATAGCGGCACGCGCTTTCGCCGCGTGGACAATGGGCTTTCCGAAAATCAGCGCAAAAGAATTGGCGGCGATACCCGGGCTCAATGATTTTTTTCATCGTGGCAAGTCATATCTGGAACTTGGACAAGGCAGGGCGAAGGCATTGTTGGGCGCTTTCAAAGAAGGAAGATGGCGCGCATCGCTTTCGTAGATGCGTTTGGCCTTGCCGTAACGGCCGCTTGATGAGGGAGCTCGGCATTGACGACTCGAATAGCAAATGCATCGCCGCGTGCCGGGGCTAGGATTACTGGCGCCGTTTATTTGATATGCTTTTTCGCGGCGATATTGGCCGAGTTCTTCCTTATAGGGCTCGTCAAATCTGGCGATGCTGCGGCGACGACGAACAACATTCTGGCGCACGAGCCTTTATGTCGCTTAGGGCTGTCGACCGGCCTCGTGTCGCCCCATAATCTGGGTTCCGGCATCCTTGGAGGAAGGATCGGCGTGCCTCCGGCTGCCGCCGATGGGCGTGAATGGTCAACGATGGAAGCAACCGGCCGACGTGATTTGTGACACCCTCGAGCGGCAATATGAGACCGTGATGTCGGAGCAAGGACCAATGTCGACAAGGAGTGCGCAATTGATTCAAACGCCGCTGTCCCGCAGGGAAGGCGGTAAGGGCGATGACATCGCGCGGCGCGGTGCGCGCTACTCGTTGACGCGTCCGGCTGCCGCCGGGACCCGATGAGCGCGACACCGTCAAGCGCCGTGGCCACCGGACCGGCGCCGGGCGCTCCTGGAATATCGCCAACCTGGTGCAGCAGCGCCAAAGAAATGGTCGGCTGCTCGCTGGGCATGTCCCGCCTCTGGTTTACGATCGGCGGCGGTATCATCAACGAGGTCTACTACCCGCGCATCGACATACCGCAGATCCGCGATCTCGGCTTTCTGGTGGCCGACGGGAACGGATTTTGGGTGGAAGTGAAACGCCTGTGGCAGCACACGGTGGAGCTGATCGCACCGGGTATCCCAGCGGTGCGGATCGTTCACCGGCACGAGCGATTCGAACTCGCGCTGCAAGTCGTGCCCTGCGCCGAGCGCGACGCGCTACTCATCGAGGTCGCGCTGACCGGCGATCACGATCTTCGGCCCTATGCGTTGCTCGCTCCCCATCTCGGGGGCACCGGTATGGGCAACCTTGCCGAGGTCGTGGATTTCGGGGGCCGCCGGCTGTTGCGGGCGCACCAGGGACCGTTCGCACTGGCACTTGCGGCGGCCGCCGACGGGCAGCGCGATGCGTGGGGCCGAGCGAGCGCCGGGTACGTGGGCACGAGTGACGGGTGGCAGGATTTTGCGCACAACGGCGCGATGACTTGGGAATACTCCTCGTCGGGTCCCGGCAACGTCGCACTGCTCGGAGAACTGCCGCGCTCCTCGGTATTGGCGCTTGCCTTCGGCAGCAGCGTCGAGTCTGCCGCGACCCTCGCACTGACGGCGCTGTTCGAGCCTTTCGATCATATCAAGCAGCGGCACGTGGCCAACTGGACGCAGTGGCACACCCGATCGCGAGTGCCGGCGGACTACTTGAGCGGGCTGCCTACACAGTGCGCCGAGCAGTTTCACACTTCGACGATGGTGCTGCGCGCGCATCAGGACAAAACCTATCCGGGTGCGATGGTCGCGAGCCTCAGCGTCCCCTGGGGCAATACGAAGGAGGAGCGCGAAGGCTACCACCTGGTTTGGCCTCGGGATCTGGTCGAATGTGCGGGCGCCTTGCTGGCCGTCGGCGCTGTACGCGAGGCGCGAAATACATTGAGGTATCTGCTTGCGACCCAGTGCGCCGATGGGCATTGGAACCAGAATCAATGGCTAGGCGGCACGCCCTATTGGACGGGAGTGCAATTGGACGAAACCGCATTGCCGGTGTTGCTGGCAACGACGCTGGCCGAACGCGGGGCACTCGACGGAACCGAGATCACCGATATGATTCGACGTGCGTTGTCGTTCATCGTGCGCTATGGCCCTTCGAGCGATCAGGACCGCTGGGAGGAAAGCGCGGGCCTCAATGCATTCACGCTGGCCGCGTGCATTGGCGCGCTCGTCGCCGGGGCGCACTACCTGCCGGCCGACGCGCGCGAGATCGCATTGAATTTTGCGGACTTTTGGAACTCACGTATCGAGGAGTGGACCGCGGTACGGGACACGCCGCTCGCGCGGCAGTTCGACAGTCCAGGCTATTACGTGCGCGTGGCTCCCCCACAGACGGTCGCCGATCGCGGTGCGCTCGATCGTATTCTGTCGATAAAGAACCATGCGATAGACCCCGGTCTACCCGCTGCGGGCCAGATTGGAGTCGATTTCTTGCAGCTCGTGCGATTTGGCCTGCGTCGATTCGATGATCCGCTGATCCTGGGAAGCCTACGGCTCGCCGATGCCTTGCTCAAAGTGGATACACCGTACGGGCCCGCCTGGCGCCGCTACCATGACGACGGCTACGGCGAACATGACGATGGTAGTCCCTACGACGGCACGGGCCGCGGACGCCCATGGCCGCTGCTGACCGGCGAGCGCGGCCACTATGAAATCTCTTGCGGCAATGATCCGCTGCCATTCATGGTGGCCATGGCCCGGATGGCTTCGCCGGGCGGAATGCTGCCCGAACAGGTTTGGGACGCAGCTCCGGTGCCCAGGCGAGGGCTCAGTATCGGCCGTCCGACAGGGTCGGCCATGCCGCTAGCCTGGACACACGCCGAATATTTGAAACTCGCGGCTTCGCGTGTGCTGAGGCGGCCATTCGACCGGCCCGAAGCGGTGTGGCAGCGCTACCATGGCGAGCGCTGCAAAGCGCGGTGCGCGATTTGGCGTGAACAGGCATCGATCACGGAGCTTGCCGAAGGTGCGACGCTCATACTGGCACTGCGCAAACCGGCCAGCGTGCGCTACGGATTCAACGGCTGGCGGGACATCGTGGAGCGGCCCACGACACCAAACAGTCTCGGGCTGCACCTGCTGCAGATCGATACGGCACGCATGGTCGCCGGGCAGAATGTGGATTTCACGTTTCGATATTCGGCAGACAATGACTGGATCGGGGCAGACTACCAAATACGGGTGTTGCCGCCTCTTGGCGCAACGTGACGATATCTGCATGCTCACTATTGAATGCCGATGGGGGATCGGCTGATGACGCGGCCTGGACCGAACCGAGCCGCCAGTTGCGCCGGCTATCGCGGCGGCAGACCATCAGAATCTCATCGACGGCGTCGAGTGCGATCATTCCCGGCGCGAGCTTCAGCTGCTTCTGGAATCGCAATGCGAGCGGCATCAACAATTTGTTGTACCACCAAAGCGCGCGTTCTCGATGATGTTTGAGACACCACATGCCGATGTCGACGAACTGCGTCGAACGCGGCTGCATTCCGTAGACGGCGCTGCGCTCCACCACCAGCTGGTTCTGCGCCAACTTGCCGATCAAGTCCGATGGATCGTAGCGCCGTTTGTGACCGACGAAATCGTCGAACGCGGTCCAACGGGAGATATGCAAGGGCGCCGAGAGGACCAGAGTCCCACCGAGCTTGGTGACCCGCGATAGTTCCGACAGGGCGACCTGGTCGTCACCGACGTGCTCGATGACATCGAGCGCGCAAACCAGATCGAAGGCGCCGTCGGCGAAGGGCAGTGAACCAATTTGGCCGAGCACAACTTGTGCGCCCCGCTCGCGAAGCTTCATCAGTGCCGGCGTGCTGATGTCCACGAAATGCGTACCCTCGAGCGGCAACCGAGGCCGCAGACCGGGCGCAACTTCGAGCCGTCGACCGTCATCGGATAGCAGGGATCGCACGAGCGGCCAGGTATTGAATTGCTCTGGTTCCACTAAACGAGCGCCGGACCATAACAAGTCATAGAAGCGGCGATTCGCGTCGAAAAGTTCCTGGTCACTATGAATCTGCGCAGACCTCCGCCCCGTAGGGCATCATTGCAACAGCGCCGCGGCGTCCTTTGCCATGACGCTCGCCTCGTCGACCGGTATGACCACTATCGCAGCGCGGCTCGCCGCGGTGGCGATGCTCGATTCGGCTCCGATGCATGCGGCATTGGCCTCAGGCTGCAGCTCGATGCCAGCGAATGTCAAGGATCCTACGATGCGACGCCGAATGTCGGGACAGTTCTCGCCAATGCCGCCGCCGAACACGATGACATCGACACCGCCGAGTTCGGCGATGTAGGCCGCAACGCAGTGTCTCGCACGCCGGCAGAAAACCTCGATCGCAAGCGCGGCCGCCGCATCGCCCCTGCGCTCGAGCTCCAGCAACTCCCGCATATCGGCGCTTTGGCCCGAGAGTCCGAGCAGCCCGCTGTGCTCATTGAGTTCGCGACGCACATCGGCCGCGGACATGCCGCTGCGCTCCATGACATGCAAAATCGCTCCCGGGTCCACATCGCCGGAGCGTGTGCCCATGACCAGCCCCTCGAGCGGCGTGAATCCCATGCTCGTCGCGATTGCACGCCCGCCGAGTGTTGCCGTCACGGAGCAGCCGCGCCCGAGCTGCAGGCTGACGATGCGAGTCGTTGCGCGCATGTTCTGAAGGCGTGCGCATGCAGACTCGCATAGAAAACGATGTGCGGTGCCATGAAATCCATAGCGGCGGATACCGAAATCCGCACGCCACCGCGGCGGCACTGCATAGTGGATCGCGGCTTGCGGCAAATCGGTGAAATAAGCCGTGTCGAATACGCCGATGATCGGCACCTGGGGCCCAAGCCTGCGGCGCACGGCGGTGATCACCGACAGCGCCGGGGGGTTGTGCAGCGGCGCGAGCGAACCGAGTTCGGCGAGCGCGTCGAATTCCGGTGCCTCGAGTATGCTCGTGGCGCGAAACCGCTGACCGCCGTGGACGACTCGATGCACGGTCGCTGCGACGCCGGAGAGCAGATCACGACCGTGGAAAGAGCCGTTCGAGAGCCACTCGAGCGCAAACTCGGCGGCTTCTGCGAGTGTCGCAACCGCCGGCGGCGATGTTTCCGCGACCCCGGCCGCACGCAACAAGAAGCGGCCGGACCCGTCGGCGGCATCGACAAAGGCACCGGCGACCAGCCGGCGCGCGGGACCGCTCGCCGATGATTCCAGCAGGTCGAACTTCAGCGATGAACTGCCGGCGTTGAAAACGAGCAGATACACGGGCCTGGCGAGCGCCTCAGACGAAGGCCTTGTATTTCTCGAGCAATCGCACCGGCTTGGAGAGCGCATCGCGACGAAACGGATCGCCCAACTCCTGCGTGACCATGACCTCGAGCACCGTGGTGCGGCCCTCGCTCTGTGCGCGCGCTGCCGCTTTGATAGCGGGTCCGACGTCGGCGAGGCGATCGACGGTCACGCCCTCGCAGCCAAAGGCGCGCGCCACGCCCGCCCAACTCGGGTTCTCGAGGTTCACGCCTTGGTAGCGTCGCGAGTAGAAATCGACGTGATTTTTCTTCTCGGCGCCCCACTGGCCATTGTTGAACACGACCACGGTCACGCCGATCTTCTGGCGTGCGCAGGTCAGTAATTCGTTGAAACTGATGCCCCAAGCACCGTCGCCGACATAGGCGAATGCCGGCCGGTCGGGGCTCGCCATTTTGGCGCCGCAGATTACGGGAAACGCGTAACCGCAATTGCCAAAACTCATGGCGGCGAACATCGAGCGGGGCGCGTCGAAGCGCAGATAGGAATTGGCGACCGAGCAGATATTGCCGATATCGGTCGAGACCATCGCGTTGGCCGGCATGGCCTTCTCGAGTTCCCTCAGCATCTCGCGCGGATGCATATGCGAGGAGTTGCGCGCAACCTCGAGCGAGTAGGGATCGCGTTCGTGCGTCCACGCGTTGAGCTCGGTCTCCCAGGCATGTTTTTCGGCATGGATGCGAGCGGTGCGCTCGGCACGATTGGCCGCACCGGCGAGCGCGCCGCCCTTGAGGCGTTCGAGCAGCGCCGCCGCGGCGGCACGCGCGTCGCCATGGATACCGACGGAGATCGGCTTGACGAGGCCGAGCACGCGCGGGTCCGAGTCGATCTGAATGATCTTGGCGTGCTTGGGCCAATAATCGAGCCCATGCTGCGGCAAGGTGCCGAAGGGACCGAGGCGCGTGCCGAGCGCCAAGACCACATCCGCCTGCGCAATGAGCTTCATCGCCGCCTTCGAGCCTTGATAGCCGAGCGGCCCCACCGAGAGCGCATGCGATGCCGGAAACGAATCGTTGTGCAGGTAACTATTGCAGACCGGCGCTCCCAACAACTGCGCGAGCGCGGTCGCCTCGGCCGTCGCGCCCGACATGATCACGCCGCCGCCGGCGAGGATCACCGGAAACTGCGCGGCGGCGAGCGTCGCCGCGGCTGCATCGAGCGCCATTGAATCACCCGGCCCGTGGGCGATTCGTATCGGCGGTGAGATCGTCGCTTCGATCTCGCCATAGAAAAAATCCCGGGGAATGTTCAGCTGCGCGGGACCCATCTCGAGCATGGCCCGATCGAAGCAGCGCGCAGCGATTTCCGCCATGCGCTTCGGGTTGTTGACGTGTCCCTGATACTTGGTGATCTTCGAGAAAATCGGCAGCTGCTCGGTTTCTTGAAACCCGCCGAGGCCGATCGACATCGAACCCGTCTCCGGCGTGATGAACACGACCGGCGAATGCGCCCAGAAAGCCGCGGCCACTCCGGTCACGAAATTCGTAACGCCCGGTCCGTTCTGTGCAATGCAAACGCCATGACGGCCTGACGCGCGCGCATAGCCGTCCGCCATGTGAATCGCGCCCTGTTCATGAGCGACAGGCACGAACTCGATGCCGGCCGCCGGAAATATGTCGAGGGCGTCCATGAACGCGGAGCCGACGATTCCAAACACGTGCTTGACGCCGTTGACGGCGAGGACTTCAACGAGGGCCTCCGAAGGCCCCATCTTTTGCGACGACTGACTCACGATGTCGACTCCTCAACTGTTGTCTCGTTTATAGAGACATTTAGTTCGTTTATCGGTTATAATATGCCGCCAATGCTGTCAATAGCAACTTCGTGTGGTTTTCCACGAGGGTTTTGTTTCGTTTACCGGAAGAGGAGTCGGGACGCATGAATGGCCGGGCTCTATCCTTGGCGACCGAACCAAGCGATGTCGCGAGCGAGACCTCGTCGACGCTCAAAGCCTTTGGCGTGCTCGAAGTGCTGGTACGAGCGGGGCGCGCGGTCACGCTCTCGGAACTGATGCAGGCGACCGAACTGCCGAAGCCCACGCTGCATCGGACGCTGGCGCTGTTCGAGGAAGCCGGCTTTCTATGCCGCGAACCCGGCGGCCGCGCTTACATGATCGGCGATCGCCTCTCGCGCTTCGGGCTCGACGTGCTGCGCAACGACGGCGCGGCCACCGAACGGCGCATCGTGCTGCGGCGTGTGGTCAGCGAGATTGGGGAAAGCTGCAATCTGGCGGTGCTTCACAAGGGCGCGCTGATCTATCTGGACCGAATCGAGGCGAATTGGCCGCTGCGCCTGCAGATTCCCCCGGGTGAATTCGCGATGCCTCCGCATTGTTGCGCGAGCGGCAAGCTTCTGTTGGCCTACCTCGGTGTTGCGGAACGTCAGCGTCTTCTCGAATTGATGGCGCTCGAGCGATTCACAGCGCGCACGATCACCGACCGACAGGTGCTGGCGTCTGAATTGGACCGCATCGTGAATTCCGGTTACGCGGTCGACAACGAGGAATATGTGCTGGGTGTGGCTTGTGTCGCCGTGCCGGTGCGCACCGGGCACGGTGAGGTCATCGCGTCCATCGCGGTGCAGGGTGCGACGGCACGCCTGCCGCTGATGCGGGCGATCGAGTTCGTGCCGCGTCTTCAAGCGGCGGCTGTGGATATTGGATCCACGTTCGGATAGGAGAACATCATGGAATTGACGCGCGATGCACTCGAACAGCACTGGCTGCCTTTTTCCAATAACCGTGAGTTCAAGCGCGAGCCGCGTCTGTTCGTCAGCGCGAGCGGCATGTACTACTGGAGCCAGCATGGCAAAAAGATCCTGGACGGCAGCTCCGGACTGTTTACGACGCCCGCCGGGCATTGCCGGCCCGAAATCGCGGATGCGGTCGGCAAACAGTTGCATACGCTGGATTTCACGCCGTCCTTCATGCGCGGCCACCCCGGCGCATTCGCACTCGCGAACGCGGTCGCGGCGCTGACACCGAAGGACCTCAAGCACATTTTCTTTTGCAACTCCGGGTCCGAGGCCGTCGATACGGCAATCAAGATCGCGCTCGCCTATCATCTTGCTCGAAAGGAGGCACAGCGCACCTATCTCGTTTCGCGTGAACGCGCCTATCACGGTGTGAACATGGGCGGAACCGCGCTCTCCGGCATGGTCAAGAACCGCGAGGCATTTGGCGCGGTGATGCCGGGCGTGCTGCATCTTCGACACACGCTTTTGCCGGCGAATCGCATGACCCGTGGCATGGGTGCGAGCGGAATCGAGTTGGCGGATGATCTGTTGCGCTTCGTGCAACTCGTCGGCGAGAAGCGCATCGCAGCGGTGTTCGTCGAACCCATTGCCGGCTCGACGGGCGTGCTGGTACCGCCCGTGGGATATCTCGAGCGGATCCGCGAGATCTGCGATCGCTACGGCATTCTGCTGGTGTTCGACGAGGTGATCTGCGGATTCGGCCGCACCGGCGAGCCGTTCGCGGCCACATCGTTCGGGGTCACGCCCGACTTGATCACGATGGCCAAAGCGCTGACCAACGGCGCACAGCCGATGGGAGCCGTGGCGGTACGCGACGGCATCTACCGCACGATCATCGATGCGGCGCCGGAGGGCGCGACGGAATTCTTTCATGGGTACACCTATTCGGCACATCCGGCGGCCTGCGCTGCGGGCTTGGCGACCCTAAAGATCTACGAGGACGAAGACCTCTTCGGCAAGGGCCGTGAATTATCGCCTTACTTCCTCGATGCGATGTTCGGCCTGCAGGATCTTGCGGTGATGTCGGATGTGCGCGGCTACGGCCTGCTCGCGGGAATTGAAGTCAAAGCAGGCAAGGCACCGGGAGTGCGTGGTGCCGAGCTTCAGGCCAAGTTGTTCGATCGGGGCCTGCACGTCAAAACCACCGGCGATGTCGCAATCATCGCGCCTGCGTTCATCGCGAGCCGCGCCGAGATCGACCTGATGAGCGACATACTGCGCGATGCATTGTCGGAATATTGAACGGCGATCGCCCACCTCGTCCCGTGGCGCTCACAGCTCCTCGTACTGATGAGGCTCCATCGCCAGCGTTGCAATGTCCGGCGGAGCGCCGAGGCGCGTGCGTACGCCGAAACCGAGCAGCAAGAGCCCCAAGCTGATGATGCCGAAGAGGAGCGGCGTTCGCTGCTCGGGGATGAAGGCCATCGCTAGAACGATGCCGAGCATGCCGGCGATCGCGAGATAAGTCAGGTACGGATAGGCCCACATGCGTATGCGCAGGCGCGCCGGATCCTCTTTTTCCAATCGTGCGCGCAGACGCAATTGCGAAATCGCGATCAACAGGTAGACGAATATCGCCACCGTTCCATAGGAATTGACGAGAAATGCGAATATCGTGTCCGGCGAGACGTAGGACATGACCACGGCGCCATAGCCGAATAGCGTTCCGAGCAAGATGGCGCGGGACGGCACGCCGTTGCGGCCGAGCTTGGCGAGACCTCGAGGCGCATCGCCGCGCCTGGTCAGAGCGAATAGCATTCGCGATGACGCATAGAGTCCTGAATTCAGCGCCGATAGCACGGCGGTGAGGACCACGGCATTCATGATCTGCGCGGCGGCGCGTATGCCCATCGCGTTGAGCGCGCTGACATAAGGCGTGCTGATTGCCTCCGAATTCCAAGGCACGAGGCACACGACCAGCAGGATCGACCCCACATAGAAGAACAGCACGCGCGAGATGACCGAATTCGTCGCCCGGGCTACCGCTTTCGCGGGCTCGGCCGCCTCCGCGGCCGCGATCGTGACGATCTCGGCACCGAAGTAAAAGCCCGTTGCGGCGACGGCGCCGGTCAGGATTGGCAGTATGCCGTTAGGGGCGAAGCCCCCGTGCGCCGTGAGGTTGGCTACGCTCGGAGCAATCCCAGGCCACAGACCCAGTACGTACACTCCCCCAAGCACCAAGAACACGACGATCGCCGCAACCTTGATCGAGGCGAACCAGAACTCGAACTCGCCATAAGAGCGCACCGAGATCAGATTCGTCAGCGTCAGCGTCAGCATCAACGCCAAGCTGATCAGCCACGCCGGTTCATTGGGCAACCAGAAGCGTATCAGGCCGGCCCCGGCGACCGCCTCGAGCGCCACGACGATGACCCAGAAATACCAGTACATCCAGCCGGCCAGAAAGCCGGCCAGCTCGCCGAGCCGGGGCCGGTCGCTGAACGCCAGGCGCGCATATTCGTAAAATGAACCCACGGCCGGCAGTGCGACGGCCATTTCGCCGAGCATGCGCATGACCAGCACGACGAGCAGTCCCGTGATCACGAAAGATACGACCGCCGCGGGACCCGCGGACCGGATGACGACACCGCTACCGACGAATAGACCGGCGCCGATGACTCCGCCCAGGGCAATCATCGTCATGTGTCGCTGCTTCAAGCTATGGCGCAGGCCGCTCGAAGGCGTGGGTGTGTCGTTCATTGCGGAATCCTCATCGCGGGCGGTAATCCTACCCCGCGATGCGCGCATCAAGCGAATCGAGATCGCGCACAACCCCGCGACGCACCGGTTGACGGTGCCGTGATAGAGGGAGTCTGCGCGCGATCGCTGACGACGGCGGCGCACCGTCCGTCATCACATCGACGAGGCACTCGAGCGACGAGGCACTCGAGTGACGAGGCTAGCCGAGTTGCGCCGTCAGCAGCCGCATCCGGCGGTTTTGTAAGCGCAGCCCGTGCTCGAGCTCCTGCAGCCGCGATTGCAGGATCGAGCGTTCCCAGCGCTCGCTCATCTTGCGCCGCGCCTCTTGCAGCCATTGCTCGCGCAGCTGAGTCCAAGCGGTCACGGCGGCGCGAAAGGCTCCATACTCCTCGGCGACGCGCCGCCTCAATTGCTCGATCTGCGCGCCGTCGGTTTGGCGCGCCAACTGGCGCTCGGCGCGCCGAAATTGGTTATCGAGCACAGCCCGCTGGATTTTGAACCACGGCACGCGCTTTAGGTGCGTCGTCAGCCCGATACATTGCATCGCGCAGATGAACCATTTGGATGGATCCCACTGCCACCAGCGCACGCCGTTTCGATAATCATGCGCAAACATGTGATGAAAATTATGGTAGCCCTCGCCGAAAGTCAGCAATGCAACGACCGCGTTATCTCGCGCGGTGTTCTCATCGGTGTAGGGTTGAATGCCGACGATGTGCGCCAGGGAATTGATAAAGAACGTCAGGTGATGACTGACGACGAGCCGCAATACGCCGCCAAGCAAAAAGACGCCGACGATGTCCCCGCATGCCCAGCCAATCAGCAACGGGACGCCAATGTTCATGCCCAAAGCCAGTGGTAGATAATGGCGATGCTGCCACATGACCAACGGATCGCGCTCCAATTCGCGCACGGTGCTCAAGTCCGGCTCGCCGCTCGGGTAATTGCGCAGCATCCAGCCCATATGCGAAAACCAGAACCCGCGGCGCGCGCAATAAGGATCCCGCTCGGGATCATCGATATATCGGTGGTGCGTGCGATGTCCTGCGCTCCACAGAAGCGCGCTGTTTTGAAGCGCCATCGCGCCGAACAGCAGATAGACTATCTTCAGCGCCGGATGGGCTTCGTAAGTCGTATGGGCGAATAGCCGGTGGTAGCCACAGGTAATCGCCAATTCATTGGCACTCAAGAGCACCGCGAACGAAATCCACGCGGCCGCGTGATAACCGTGCGTAATGCCATACCACGGTACAATGCTGACGGCCGCCGCCGCGGTCAGCACGAACATCAACATCGCCGGCCAATTGCGCCCCGACGATTCCCAAACACTTGCACTCATATAAGCTCGCTCCACTGCTTGATAGCTATCTGGATCCATTATCCAGCTAATCAATCGGCGTTATTCAAGTAATCAATCGGCCTCATCCAGGCAATCCTTTAGCATGCCTCGCCGCGGCAGTCTGTTCGAGACTTGCAAGCACGAATGAGCGCGTGGGAAATACCTATAGCGCATCAGCCGAAAACATGCGTCGAAGCCGTCGCGTGTTTCCGATGCTGCACTGCACGCGGCGCTTTGTGCGCAACCACAACCCAGGTTCTCCGCCGCGGGTGCGTCAATTTTACTCTACACATTGTAAAATTTGACAGCAATTGACCAGCTAAGTTGCAGAAATCATCTCTGCGCCCGCTTTGCGAGGATGATGCAAGCCACTCGAGGAGAGCATGTCATGAATACGAACGTCGGATCGATTGATCGTACGACGCGAATCGTGCTGGGATCAATACCTGCACGGCGGTCCGCAAGTGACCGTGAGACCGTGAGCTTGGCAGGGACCGGTAGTCGCGCGCAAAGGAAGCAGCGTTGAGTGCCGCCGCTCTGCGGCTCGTACCCGGTCTGTCAATCGTCGTTGGGATTAGCGCACTGGCGTTTCTGCTCGCGCGCGTACCGGCGTTTGCGGCGCTCGGCGCGAGTGCGCTGACGATCGCGATTCTTTGCGGCGCGCTGCTCGGCAATATCGGCCACCGCGCGCTCGCGAGTCCGGCGACCGAACCCGGACTGCAATTCGCGCAAAAGACACTGCTGCGTCTCGGCGTCGCTCTTTATGGACTCAACTTGAGCCTGCCGCAGATACTGCAGGTGGGACCGGCAGCGATTATCGCCGACTTGTTCATCGTGAGTTCCACGATTTTCGTGGGTTGGTGGGCCGGATACCGCTGGCTCGGCATGGACCGCGACACGGTACTGCTGTCTTCCGCCGGCAGTGGAATTTGCGGCGCCGCCGCGGTCATCGCAACCGAATCGGTGCTCCGTGCTTCTCCACACAAGACCTCCGCAGCGGTCGGTCAAGTCGTATTGTTCGGCAGCCTTGCGATGCTCGTTTATCCCCTGTTGTTCAGCATGCTCGGAATCGATCGTGCGCCTTTCGGCGTCTTCGTCGGCTCGACGGTGCATGAAGTGGCCCAAGTCGTTGCGATCGGCAAGACCATCGGCGGCGTCACCGCCGAGAATGCCGTCATCGTCAAGATGATTCGGGTCATGATGCTCGCCCCGTTTCTGATCGTGCTGGGGCGATGTCTGCCCACCGCGAAGCGGCCCGGGAGCATCGCAGTCGCGCCGCACCTGCCCGGGTTCGCGATTGCGTTCATCGTCATTGCGATCGTGAATCCCTATTTGGGGTTGTCGGATCGCCTCGTCGCGGCGCTTCGCAGCATCGATGTCGTGATTCTCGCGGCGGCGATGGCCGCACTCGGACTCGACACCACGATCGCCAAGCTTCGACTCGCCGGCCGCGATGCCGTCGTGCTCGGGGCGATCTTGTTCGGGTATCTCGTGGTCGGCGGAGGCCTCGCAAACTGGCTCATCCAGCGAGTGTTCGCAGCAGCGGCATCTCCGTCCATCTGAGGATCCCCGCCGACGGCGCCCTCATCGGCGCTTACGCGCGATGATCTGCACGACGGCGCTCAAGCCCGTGTGCCCGCGGCCCTCATGTACGGCGCGTTCGCGTTCGACCGCATGGACGAGGTCGAGACCTTCGAGTTCCTGACGCAGGTCCGCCACCGAGGGCAACAGATCGAGCTGCTTGGGGCCGCCGGTTCCGTAGGTGATCTGTGCGGGCGCGTAGGATTCGAGCAAGAAAATACCGCCAGGCGCCAGACCCGCGAGAACTTGCGCGTGTACCGAGGCGCGCAGCGATCGGGGCAGGTGGCACCAGATGGACACGATGCCATCCCACCGGTCGGGCTCGATTCGATAGTGTTCGAGGTCCGCCGCGACCGTGCCGATCGTGACGCCCTTGGCGGTCGCGAGTTGCTGCGCCTTGTCGAGTCCAACGCGGGATTGATCGAGCGCCACGACTCGGTAGCCTCGTCCGGCGAGGAAAACGGCGTTGCGTCCCTCGCCCTCGCCAAGACTGAGAACTTCCCCGGTGGGTGGAATGATCGAACAGCTTTCGAGCAAAAAGTCGTTGGGCTCCGTCCCATAGAAATAGCTGTTGGCGCTGTATCGCTCGTCCCAGGAAATCATATGAGCCCAAGCATGTGATCCGACCAGGGAATTCTCGAGCGCGCGCCATAGCGGTGAATCAACATGGTGGCTCCTGCATGGGCAGCCGGATCATCTTCACAGGCGCAATCTCAGGAAGGATTTTGCCTAGCCTTGGCGATCGCTTGCTTGCAGCCGTCCGACAGTTCTTCCTTATGCTGTCTCATGCAGGCACGTATTCGCCCACCGCCGGGTTGAACGCCGGCGCAGAGTTTTTGAACATCGGCTGCGCACGCTGCGCGCACTTCATTGTCCGGTTTTGGCGCGGGCGCGGTTGGCGCCTCAACCGCGATCGCGGCCTGTGCCACAGCGGCAAGGCATAGGCTCAATAGCAATGCGGAACTCTTCGTGTCCAATCTCGAGGTCGTGAAAGTCATCCAAAGGCCTCCCAAGTTGGCGATAAGGAAGGAGTTTCCGCTCCCCTGAGACAAACATCAATTTTCCCCGGAAAGATTGAGCGCGCCATCGAGGCGCAATTGGCGGGCAAAGGCCATTGGACGAAATCATCACTGTAACCGGTTACGATGGAAGTGAGGGCGGGGTAATGCGCGGGTCGCCGCAGGAGCTGTCATGAGCACGATACTCGTTACGGGCGGGTCGGGATTCATCGGTGGTCATTGTCTATTGCAACTTTTGGCGGCAGGTCATCGAGCGCGTACCACGTTGCGCAACCCGAGACGCGAGGGCGAAGTGCGCGCGCTGCTCAAGAGCGGCGGCGCGGAGCCTGGCGAACGGCTATCGTGCGTTGCCGCGGATCTCGAAAAGGACGCGGGCTGGCCGGAAGCCGTCGCCGGTTGCGACTACGTGCTGCACGTGGCATCGCCTTTTCCGCTGAAAGTTCCCGCGCATGAGGATGAACTGATCGTTCCCGCGCGCGACGGAGCGCTGCGGGTGTTGCGAGCCTCGCGTGATGCGGGCGTCAAGCGCGTCGTGCTCACGTCCTCGTTTGCCGCCATCGGCTATGGGCACGAGCCACGACTGGTGCCATTCGACGAGACCAGCTGGACCAACCTCGACGGACCGGGGCTGACACCGTACGTCAAATCGAAGACCATCGCCGAACGCGCCGCCTGGGATTTTATGGCTCGTGAAGGCGGCACGATGGAGCTTTCCGTCGTCAATCCGGTCGGCGTGTTCGGTCCGGTTTGGGGACCGGACTTCTCGACGTCAATCGTGCTCGTGCAGCGGTTGTTGAGCGGGTCCGTTCCCGGCTGCCCGCGGCTCAATTTTGGAGTAGTCGATGTGCGGGACGTTGTCGACCTGCACATACGCGCAATGACGCTTCCGGCTGCGAAGGGAGAACGATTCCTCGCGGTCGCCGGGCCGAGCCTATCGATACTGGAGATTGCACGGGTGCTGAAAAAGCGCCTCGGGGCATCGGCCAAAAAAGTGCCGACCGTGCAGTTGCCGAATTGGCTCGTTCGATTCGCCGCGATGCTCGATCCGACGCTGAAGCAAGTCGCGCCCGAACTCGGCAAGGTCAAGAATGCGTCGCACGAGAAGGCCATGCGCCTGCTGGGTTGGGTACCGCGCTCGGCAGAAGAAGCCATTTTTGCCACCGGCGAGAGCTTGGTGCGGCTCGGCGTTCTGAAGTAACGATTTCCATCGCGCGAATTCGGCGGCTGGTAGCGGTGCTTATTGGGCCGCGCCCTCCACGAGGAATACGCGGCTTTGCGCTGCTTTGTGGCGGATCGGGGAAACGGCCGCGTAATCGGCGGAGTCTTCGAAAGTTCTGGCTGCGGCCAGACTGTCGAATTCGATGACGACCACCCGGCCGCTCGGAGGTGCGCCCTCGATCGAGATTGTTTGTCCGCCGCGAACGAGATATTTTCCGCCAAAGCGCGCGACGACCGGGGCCACTGCGGCGACGTAGCTCTTATAGGCCTCCGGATCCGTCACGTTGATTTCGGCGACGACATAGGCCTTCGGGGAGATGGTGGCTGCGCAAAGCAGCGTCAAGCCGGTTGCGCCGAGGACCACGAGGCCCAATAGCGCGAGTGAGCGAAACTCTTGATGCATTCGCGATCTCCTGGTGTCGCCGCCGCTCACGGTCTCAGCGACGCATCTTGAGCAGGTTGCCGCCGAAGAAACCGTCGACACTGTCGAGGTCGATGATCAGGGCTACACCTTTACGGTCCTTGTCCAAATTGCGCTCGCCTTCGGGCGAGTCGTCGTACACCTTGCGGCGCACCGAGTCCGAAGACTCCACGCGCCCATGGCCCCGGAAGGTCACGAAGGCCTTCGACTCGGCACCGAGCTCGCCGTAGAGCAGCGCGATGTGGGGATGTCCGCTCGCGATCGCTTTGAGAATACCGCCTTCGGGATTGCGGACCCAGATGGCGAGTTGGTTGTCGCTGTAGGCCTGCACGCTGCCGCGGAACGACAGCTCGGGCCGGCCCTCGGGCGAGACGTACGCAACGCTCATCATTCTGCCGCGCGCGAGAGCCGTATTGACGGTTTCCGTGAGCGCGGCTGAAAGCTTCAGCTCGGTCAGCAGCGGTGGAGTATTCGGAGCAGCCATGGATTTTTCGATCGGCACAGGGCCTTAAATATGACGGATCGGATTGTAATCGCGCTCCGCCCGCATTGACAGTACCGCGCGGCGGCGTCTAGCGAGTACTCGGCTTCAGCTCGTAACTCACGGTGATGCCGATCTGCCGCGGATCGCCGAGCTGCAGAAAGGCTTGATTGGGGAAATTTGGCGGAATGAGGCCGAAATAAAATCCCTGTTGAGCATAGCGGGCGTCGAGGAGATTGCGGACCCAAAGGCTTGTCGTCCAACCACCGCGTTTGCAACCGATCCGGACGTTCTCCAGATTGTAGGCGCGCGAGGTCTGAGCATCGCTGGTGTAGTAGTAGAAGCTGTCGAGCGCCGACGCGTCGACGCGTGCGAACCAACCATTGGGGTCGTGATACTCCACGGCCGCGGCAAGCTTGTAGCCGGGTGCGAACGGTTGCTGGCGCCCATCGATATCCAGGCCGGCGAATAAGCCGGTCACATTGAGATAACGCGTGCGCAGCAGCGAGAGGCTACCCGACAGATCCAGCCGGCTGTTCAGGTGATAAAGGGCCTCCCCTTCGAACCCGTAATTCTCGCCATTGCTCGCGTTCTGCGTGTAAAAGACATAATTCAAAGGATTGTTTTGTTGCAGCTGTTCGGATAAATAAACCTGCATGTTCTGGCGGCGCATGTAAAACACGTCGGTTTGCATCTCGAGCGGACTGTCCGCATGCGCATATTTCAGCCCTGTCTCGATACTCCACAACGCCTCGGGACCAAATTCGCGTTGTTCCGATAAGATTCCCGAGCCGATGTTGAAGCCGCCTCCTTTGTATCCGCGCGCGAGCGTGGCGTAGAGATGTTCCCCGTCCCCGACATTTCTGGTCCACGAGAGATTGCCGCCGATCATGTGATTCGTTTCCCGTGGAAACGGGGTCTGGACGTCGGCGCTGTCGGAGTAAGCGGCGACGCGCTGCTCCAGGCGCAATCCGCCGGAGACGATCGTCCGCTTGCCCAAGTCCGCGTCCAGCGAGCCGTACAAGGCCACGTTGGTGGCCCCGTACCGGCTGTTGAGCCCGCTCGTGCCGGCGCCGGGCGTGCCGCCCGGTCCGGCGTCGTAGGCGTCCCATGTGAACAGTTGGCTGTCCGATTCCGTGAGGCGCAGCGCATAAATTCCCGCCAACCAGCGCAGTCGTCCGAATAGCGCGCGCGACGGATCGCCGATGATGCGCAGATCTTCCGCCAGCGTGCGTCGCGTTCGGTTGTCGCTTTGAAAGTAATCATAGGGTGCATAGCCGGTAGTCGCGGCCCAGAACGGATCGTTGCCCCAATCCCCGTCGAATGAGTAGATGATCGACGAATTGGCGGTGCTGGTGACGCTACGCAGCTCCGCCAGCCCGTCGATGGAATCGACGAGGCGTAGCGCAGCGCCATTCGAGCGCTGCGCGTCTCGCCCCGGCTGGTTCGAGTAAGTCGTGTAGGTGTTGTAAATCGACCAGGCGTCGTAGCCGTTATTGATGTTCACGTGCATCAAGGCCAGATCCGCCTGGACGGCGTCGGTCAGCTGCCAGTGCAGCTTGCCGCGCAGAGTTCCTTCGTCGTATCCATTGGTGGAATTCTCATCTAGGTACTCGTTATGACGGAACCCGTCGCTGAGGAACTGCTGCGCCACGAAGCGCCAGCCGGCTGCGCCCGACGCGAAGCCGTCGCCAACGACGATTCCCGCGGAACGCGTGTCGTAGGTAGCCCCGCTGACCTCGCTGTCCAATTCGAAACTGGTCCCCGGATCCGCGGTGCGCACGCTGATCAGGCCCGCGAGCGCGTTGGCGCCGTAAGTCGTACCTTGCGGGCCTCGCAATACTTCGATTTGCCGCGTATCGATGAGCGTTGCCGGCATTCCGACACCCGAGAAATCGATATCGTCGATGAGAAAACCAACCGACGGGTTCGGCGCGCCCTGGTACTGCTCGACCTCACCGATGCCGCGCAGCTGGAAAAAGCGCGGTCGCGATGTGCCGGCGGCCCAGTTCAAATCCGGAATCAAGGCGAGAACATCCTCGAAATGCTGGACGCCGGCAGTCCGCAGCGTCTCTGCGTCGAGCACCGTCACGCTTTGCGGCAGCTCGGCAAGGCTGGTTGAGTGCAGACTCGCGGTGACCACGATTTCCTGCAGCATGTCGTCGTCCGCAACAGCAAGCGGCGCCCATGAGATTGAGACCGCAAGGGATCCATGCAACAGCCATTGATATTTCAATTACCTGCTCCCTACGCCGGTACTAACCGGATCAGGTTCAACGGGTTCGCCGGCTCACCGACGTCTCAGGTCCTATAAGGACCACCCCAAGGTTTGTCTATCCGACTATCGATCAATCGATAGCGGTTTGCAATATCAAGATCCACTGTGTGAGATCAGCCGCGGCAGTCAATCGCGGTTGTACACAAGAACGTCAGCGGTTTCCGTGCCGCCGGAGCCGGCTCAGGCCGCCGCGTCTTGATGCGTCGATGCAATCGCCGCGGCTGCTTGTGCGCGACCGCAGGGATCACAGAGGAATGCGTTGTCGTACAGCCCGCGGCCTATCATGCGGCCATCGGGCATTTGCGCCCAATTGCCATAGCCGTGTACGCGCGGATCTCCGATACGCAAATGCAACTCGCAGTGCGGGTTGCTGCAGAATGGATATTCCAGCTCGAAGACGTGCATGCCTAACCCAAAAGACCTTCGGTGCAGGGCGCGACCGCAATGGAAATCGCGCGGGCTGTGATTATATACAGTTCAATGGCCATCCTGCGCGAGATCGTAGAGAAGACCCCGGATCGCGGATCCGATTTGCGGATAGCGCCGACCCGGATCGGTCTTGTAATGCTCTAAACAGCTCTATATGTTGACGAATATATACCTATAAATAATTATGAGATCATAATTTATTTTGGGCAGGGCGCATGTTTCTTTCACTCGAGCAAATTGCAGAGCGGCTCGCATTGAACGTGAGGACGGTCCGGGGCTACGTTCGAACCGGACGCCTCAAAGCCGCGCGCATCGGCAAGCAATATCGCGTTGCATCCGAGGATTTGGACGCATTCATCGGCCGGACGTCATCGGCCCACGGCGAACGCGGCGGGCGAATTCGACGCGTCGAGGTTTCGAGCATCGTCGAAGTCGACGCGATTAGTCCGGATCTCGTGGCTCGCGTCTCGAGTCGCGTTCTTGGCGCAGCGCAGAGCCGTCAAGACGGTGACGGTGCACTTCGTGTTGAGACGATCTATGACCCGGACCGCGCTCGTTTGAAAGTCATTGTCGTCGGGTCTTTGCCCGCGACCGCGAATATTTTCAAGCTCGTATTAATGAGTTTGGAAGCGTAAAGAATCGCGAGGTCGGTGATTGCAGCGATGACGACCGCACGTCGGCGCGGCACGGCTGCCTTACCACCGTGCTCGGCGCGCCCATGCTTGATATAAAATGCCGCTCGTCATCAGAAATCAGATGGCGCGCCGTTAGGAGGATACTCGATGCCGCACGCAATTCGATTTCACAAGACCGGTGGACCGGAGGTCCTCGTCTGGGAAGATATCCAACTCGGCGCACCCGGTCCGGGCGAGGCACGCATCCGGCAAACCGCGGTCGGCCTCAATTTCGTCGACATCTACAACCGCACCGGATTGTATCCCGTACCACTGCCGAGCGGCCTCGGCAGCGAAGGCGCCGGTGTCGTCGAGGCAGTCGGCCCCGGCGTCACGGATTTGAAGCCTGGAGACCGCGTTGCCTATGGCGCCGCGCCTTTGGGCGCTTATGCCGAGGCGCGGCTCATACCCGCCGACCGGCTGATCAAGTTGCCGAACGGTATCGACGACAAGACGGCGGCGGCGATGATGCTCAAAGGATTGACCGTGCAATACCTCATCCGCCAGACCTATCGCGTCAAGAACGGCGATACGATACTGCTCCATGCGGCAGCGGGCGGCATCGGCACCATCCTCTCGCAATGGGCCAAACACTTGGGCGCGACCGTCATCGGTACGGTCGGCAGTGACGAGAAGGCGAAGCTAGCCAAGGCCAACGGCTGTGCGCACGTGATCGTCTATACGCGCGAGGATTTCGTCAAGCGAGTCGAGGAAATCACCGGTGGTAAGAAAGTGCCGGTGGTCTATGATTCCGTCGGCAAGGACACTTTTATGAAGTCGCTCGATTGCTGTGCGCCCCTGGGACTGGTCGCGTTGTTCGGCCAGTCCTCCGGCTCGGTCGAGCCTCTCAATCTCGGACTCCTCGCGGCGAAGGGTTCGCTCTATGTCACCCGGCCGACGCTCAACACCTACGGCGCCAAGCGCGAACACTTGGTGGCGATGGCGAAGGAACTGTTCGAGGTCGTGGAATCCGGTGCGGTGAAGATTACCGTCAGCCAAACCTATGCGCTCAAGGATGCCGCCAGGGCGCACGCGGATCTGGCGGCGCGCAAGACCACGGGCTCGACCGTCCTCGTGGTTTAGAGGACGGCGGATCCCTTGCGGGTGCTGCGCGGCCGGCGCGCTCACGTCTGGCGCGCGCGCAAGTAATTCCGGGCGCGGTCGGCTTCCCGGCGCAATTGCTGTTCGAGCTCCGATATCCGATCGACATCGCCCGCATACGCGGCCGTTTCGAGCCGGCCAGCTGCCGCGCTGGCTGGGCGTGCACGGATGTTTGCGCTCGACCCCTTGAACGAGTGCGCCGCGCGCCCGATCGCCGCAAGGTCGCCGCGTTCGAGCGCGGTACGGATCTCGCGCAGCGCTGCGTCACCGGAGTCGATGAACAGTTGCACGAGCTGATCGGCAAACTCGCGATCGCCGTCCGTCAAGCTCACGAATTGATCCCAGTCCACCGGCGCATCGTCGTTGTCGGACGGCGGCGGTGCGCGACGGTCGCCGTCGATGATTTGCGATGTCGCGCCGGCCGATGCCAGACAGCGATCGATGGTCTCGGCGAGACGCGCGCGATCGAGCGGCTTGGTCAGGTAATCGTCCATGCCGGCATCGATGCAGTGCTGTTCGGTGCCTTTCATCGCATCTGCGGTCAGCGCGATGATCGGGACGTGACGAGCGCCGCGCTCGCGCGAACGGATTTCCCGGGTCGCCTGGTAGCCGTCCATCACCGGCATCTGGCAGTCCATGAGGATCAAGTGATAACAGCCAGTTTCCCATGCGGCAACGGCTTCCAAGCCATTACTCACGATATCGATCTGAAAGCCCATTTTTTCGAGGGTGCCGCGCGCGACTTTCTGATTCACCAAATTATCCTCGGCGAGCAGGATTCGCTGCTCGCTACGCCTCTCCCGATTGCGCTCGGCGATCACGATGGGAAGCTTCCGCTGGTGCCACTGCGAACCGTCCACCGACAGCAGGCGGCCCAAGCACTCGCGTAGGTCGCGGTGCGAGACCGGCTTGAGCAGATAGGCCGCAAAGCCCAGCGCCTCGAAGTCCGCGGCGCAGCGGATTTCCCGCGCGGACGTCAACAACACGAGTCGCGTCGCTGTGAGCCGCTCGTCGCTCGTGATGCGGTGGCCGAGTTCGAACCCATCGCAGCCCGGCATCATGTAATCGAGCACGGCGAGATCGAAGGCCGACTCCCCGTTCTGCGCGGCCTGCAGTGCCTGCAGCGCGGCGTCTGCGTTGTCGACGCAGCTGGATTTCATGCCGAGATGTTCGAGCTGCCGGCTCAGTACTTTGCGATTGGTGGCGTTGTCATCGACGATCAACACGCGCCGGTTCGCGAATATCTCGTTGTCGAAGACGCGGCGGTCCGATCTAGCCGTCGACGTGCTGAACCGAGCCGTGAACCAGAACACCGAGCCGACGCCCTCGACGCTCTCGACACCGGATTCGCCCTGCATCAATTCGACCAGACGACGCACGATCGACAGGCCGAGGCCGGTGCCGCCGTGGTGTCGTGTCGTGGACGCGTCGACTTGCGAGAATGGTTGGAACAGCGATTCGACGCGCGGCGCCGGGATACCTATGCCGGTATCGCGCACCTCGCAGCGGACCATCGTATGGAGTGCGTCGCTGGCAATGGCCCGGATGTCGATCGAGACCTCGCCGACGCACGTGAATTTGATCGCGTTGCTGCCGAGATTGAGCAATACCTGACGCAGGCGGCCGGGATCGCCGATGACTCGCTCGGGCAGCAGCGGGTCGATGTTGCTGATCAGTTCGAGTCCCTTCGCATGCGCCTGGACCGCCAGCAGATGTGCGACGTCGTCTACGGTGCTGCGCAAATCCATGTCGATACGCTCGAGATCCAGCTTGCCGACTTCGATCTTGGAGAAATCGAGAATGTCATTGATGATGGTGAGCAGACCGCCGGCGCTGTCGCGGATCGTTTCCATATGGTCGCGCTGCATCGGATCGAGGCGGGTTTCCAGCAGCAACTCCGTCATGCCGATCACGCCGTTCATGGGCGTGCGGATTTCGTGGCTCATGTTGGCCAGAAACTGCGACTTCGCCCGATCCGCAAGCTCCGCGCGATCCTTGGCCTCGAGCAGTTCGGAGTTGGCCGATTCGAGATCCCGCGTGCGCTGCGCAACTTGCTCGCTGAGCATACCGGCCAGACGCCGGAGGCGCTCGACCCGCAGGCGGTACCAGGCGCTCGCGGCGAGGACGATCGCGAGCACGCCGGCGAGCACGCAGAGCATCATGAACCAGACGGTCTGATAGTAGTGCGGCTCGAGCGTGAAGCGAAAGCTCGCGCCCGTGGTGTTCCAGACGCCGTCATTATTGCTCGCGATCACGTGGAAAACGTAGGTGCCCGGCGCGAGTCGCGTGTAGTACGCGGTGCGGCGATTTCCCGCGTCGATCCAGCCCTTGTCGAAACCCTCGAGTCGATACTGGAAGAGCATGTGCCGCGGCACCAGAAGGCTCAGCCCGGCATAATGAAACTCCCACTGCTGCGCTCCCGGTGCGACGTCTGCCGCATCGCTGAGCGTCAATGGCACGCCATCGGCGGCGACTCGCTCGATGTGCACGGGCGGCGGCAGCGCATTCGTCCGTATGTGCTTAGGATCGACCCTCACGATGCCGCGAATGTTCGGAAACCACAGCGCTCCATCCGGGGTCACACAGCCGGCCGAGCTGTTGCCGCCATCGAATTCGGCAGTGCGCAAACCATCCGCGAGGCCGTAGACATGAAAGTCCGGCATGGCGGTCCCACCTGCGGCCAGCGCATCGAGCGCGGAGCGCGATACCGACATCAGGCCTTTGTTCGTCGTCAGCCAAAGCTGGTGCGCATCGTCCTCGAGTACCTGCAGGATGGTCTCGCGCAGCGGACCCTTGAAGCGCGCCAGCGAGGTCAGCTTGCCGTCGCGCCACAGCGCAAGGCCGACGATCGTGCCGAGCCACACAACGCCGCGCTCATCCTCGTGAATCGCGACGACCCAATCGCTGGGCAGGCCGTCGGCGACCCCTAAATGGCGTGTACCGTGAGCGCTGATCACGAACACACCGTGGGACTCGGTCGTGACCCAGAGGTCGCCGGCGCGGTCTTCGAAGACGAGATGCACGACGACCGGACCGGCGACGCCGAGCGCAGAGCCCATCGATGTGACCTTTCCCTGATCGACGACATAGAGTCCTTGGTCCGTGCCAATCCAGATGCGGCCTTGACGGTCCTCGAGCAGCGCTCGCGCGGTATTTCCCGATATCCCCTCTTGTTTGTTGGACAGCGCCATGCCGTGCGGGTCGAGCCGGAATACGCCTTGACCGTCCGTGCCGACCCATACGACGCCGTTGCGATCCTCGAGCACCGACACGATGCGGGTGTCTTCGTAGCCCTTGGGTCCGTGAATGTGCTGGAAATGCGCATCGACGTAGCTGCTGAGTCCGCCGTCCGATCCAACCCAAACACCGCCGCGCTTGCGCGGCGTTATGGACCAGCTTACGTTGCCCTGCAGGCCCTCGGGTTCGCCGGCCGACACGAACTTGCCGTCGCGCAGGCGCATGACGCCGCTGCCGTAGCTGCCGATCCACAGACTGCCCTCGTTGTCCTCGGCGAGCGCGCGCAGATCGCTATTGGCAAATAAGTTGGTGTCGAGTCTGCTGAATTCGCCGTTACGCCACCGTATGAGTCCGCCGCCGCGGGTGCCGATCCACAAATTGCCGTCGTGATCGCGCAGCAGCGTGCGAACGACCGAGCCGAGGCGCCCCGATTCGGCGACTGCGTCGAATTGGCCGCCGGTGCGCCGATAGAGCGCGCCGTCCCCGGTTCCGATCCAGAGCGTGCCGTCGGTGTCCTCGTGGATTGCCGTGACCGGCACATCCGCGGCGCCGCTGCGAAGCGGCACGACCTCGAAACGCTTGCCGTCATAGCGCTGCAGGCCGCTACCCGTGCCGATCCACAGAACACCGTCGTGGTCTTCGTGCAACGCGCGGATACGGTTGTCTTTGAGCCCGTTCGACGCGTCGAACGAAAGCGTGTCGCCGCCGCCGATCTCGAATAGGCCGTGCTCCGTTCCCACCCATAGGCGCCCGTCCTTGCATTCGATAATCGCGTGCACGTAGCCATGCGCAATCCCGGCGACCCCGTTGAACGGCGTGAAGTGCCCATTCTCAAACACGGCAATCCCAGCGCGCGTTCCGATCCACAGCCGTCCGGTCCGGTCGACGTACAGCACGGAGATGGATTTGTTCGGGATCGCGGTTTCGTTGTCGCTGTCGAACACTGTGAAGCGAACTCCGTCGAAGCGCGCCAAACCTTCTTGAGTGCCGACCCAGAGATACCCGTCCGGCGTGCGGACGACCGCCAGCGCGGAGGTCTGCGGCAGTCCCTCGGGGATCTGCCAGTTGTCGAGCACATATTGACTCGGCTGCAGCGACGGATCGAGCGCGCGCGCCTCCGCGCAGACGGCAATGAGCAATATCGACAGCAAGCCGCGTATCGCAAGCCGACTCATGACCGCAGCGCTTGCGCTCCAGGCATACAATTATTCGCCATCCGTACTGTCCTCGCCCGTACGGTTATCGGCTGATTTGGCCGGTACTAAAGCACAAAACGGCGCGTGGCCGAGCCGTGGTCGAGCTTATGCCCTATCAATGTGCGACCGACGGCCGCGGCGCCACATCGACGCTTTTCGCGAGCACCTGCGCAACCTCCGGACGCAACGGGTATTTGCGCAGCACGCTCTCGATGCGCTCCTGCGGCGAGCGACGCCGCTCCGCGCGCAGTACCGCCAAATCCGGCGGCGCATATTCGAGCGGCGGCTTGGCCGAGGCGTGCAACCGCTGCGCCGCGTCCGCCTCGCCGCTCGTGAGCAGCGACTGCGCATACCAGTAGGCGGCGACCGCGGCGAAATGATCATTGGGGGCGAAGGCGCGCCAGAACTCGTAGGCCGAGCCGAGCGGCTTGCGCGCATCCGCTGCGCGACCCAATGCGAGCAAGGCGCGGCCGCGCGCCAGGCGCAAGTTGGCCAGATCGACATTGATGGCATCGCTCGGATCCGGTTTTCCCTCGTGATTCTCGGTCAGCGCGAGCGCCTCCGCTGCTTGACCCAGTGCAAGTTTGGTGCGGGCGACGGTCCCATATTCCATCTCCGCGGCATTGCCCCGCTCCACCGCATATTGCAATTCCGCCTCGGCCGCCTTCTCGGCCTCGGCGGGGCGGCTGGTTGCCAGGTAAAGGTCCGGCATGAAGATGTTGGTCACATATTCATAATAGGGGCTTTTTTCCTGCCGGTATTTCCGCAACATCGCTTCGCCGAGCTGTCTCGCGGCCTCGTACTCCCCGACTTGCAATCTGATCCAGAGACGCTTGTGGTCGATTTGAAAATCGAGCTGTGGCGCGTCCGCCGTGTCGGACGCGCTCAGCGAATTGCGACGGGCCTGCTGTTCATCGACAAACGCCTCGGCTTCCAAGGGTCTGCGCGCGCGCAATAGCGCGTGGGCGAGATCTCCGCCGTAGGAGGAGCGTAGACGGCTGGCGAACGGCTCGCGATTGGCGATCAGTGTATAAGCGGAAGCAAAGGTCGCGATCGAATCATTGAGACGCCCTACATTGGTCTGGCCCCGCGCCAAGTACAGCAGTGCACCGCGCAGCTCCTTGCCCTCGTGATGCATGGCGACCGCTTCGCCGAGGACTTGCTCGAGCAACGGAATGCCCTCGTCGCCGCGGCCTAGCGTGCATAAAATCTCTCCGTAGAGCGATTCCGCTGCGAGCAGCGTCGGATTACTCGGCGGCAATTTTCCCGCGGCTCTTACCGCGCGGTAGACGGGCTCGATGGTCGCTGCCGCTTCCTCTGTTTTGTTCATGACGCCCGGCCCGAGCATGAACGCCAGGGCGTGGGCGGCTTTCAGCGTGCGCTCATCGGCGATCCCAATGTCGCGCGTGGCGACCTCGAGAGCCTCGCGCAGCGGTTTGACGCCCACCGCCGGATCCTTGATGTTGACGGTGTTGTTTACCGACTCGCGCGTGATCAATGCATCGACCAGCACGGGCGCGGCTGCGGGGCCCATCGCGCGCAGCACGGGGATTTCGCGGTCGAGCAACTCGTTGCGCTCCTCGTCGTTCTCCGATACGCCGCCGAGCAGAACCTTGGCGCGCAGCAGGTCGAGCGCGGCGATGCTCGACGGCGAGGCGGCAGCATCCTGCATTGCGAGGCGCAATATCGCGCGACTCATATTGTATTCGCCCCGGTTGCGGTAGGCCGTCGCGATTGCCGCGCGCAAAGCGAAGCGAAGCTCGGGGCGATTGCCGAGCTCGACGTCAATATGGTTGGCGAGCGTCTGCAGCAGCGCCAGATCCGAGGCCCGGGTGTCCTGACTCTGCATCGGGTCGGCTTGCTGAATGACCGAAAGCACGAAGTTGCCGATCGCCGCGGCATTCTGCGCCTGCATCTCGGCGCGCCGGGCTTGCGCGAGCGCGATCGTCAATCCGGCAACGATCGCGATGATCACTGCGGTGCCCGCGCCGAGCGCGAGCCGATTGCGCATCATGAAACGCCGCGCGAGATACCAGGCGCTGCCGCGCTGGGCGCGGATCGGACGCCCTGAGAGATACCGCTCCAAATCATCGGCGAACGCGGCCGCGGTTTCGAACCGGCCGTCCGGCTCCTTGCGCAGCGCCTTGCGCACGATCACATCGAGGTCGCCGCGCAACGCGCGCGCGGTCGAGGGCTGCGAAGAAAGACTGCTCGGAGCCGGTCCATCGGCGCGCGCGAGCGCCTCCTCGATCGCCGAGCGGGTATCCGGGGCCGCAGCGAATGGCCGCTTGCCGGAGAGCAATTCGAACAACATCACGCCGAGCGCGTAAATGTCGGTCGCGGTCGTCACCGGTTTACCAAGCACCTGCTCGGGTGCGGCATAGCTCAGTGTCACGGGGCGGCCGGAGACGCGCGTCAGGTCCGAATCTGCGCTGATTGATTCATCGCTGGAGAGCACCTTCGCAATCCCGAAGTCGAGCAGCTTGACGCGCCCGTCCTTTCCGACGAGCACATTGGCGGGTTTCAGATCCCGGTGCACGACGAGCCGCGCATGTGCGTAGGCGACCGCACGCAGGACATCGATGAACAGCCGCGTGCGTGCACGCACGTCGAGATTGCGATCGGCGCAATAGCGGTCGATCGGTTCGCCGTCGACGACCTCGATCGCGAGGTAGGGCAGCCCGGAATCGGACCAGCCGGCGTCGTAGAGCTGGGCGATATTCGGATGATTGAGGCTCGCGAGCACGGCGCATTCGCGCCGGATTCGATCCGCGAGGCCACGATCGGTCCAGTCGACCGTCGGGATCTTCAGCGCGACCTGCCGCTCGATCGTCCCGTCGACGCGGTCGGCGAGCCAGACGACGGCCATGCCGCCGCGGCCCAATTCGCGCACCAATTGGTATGGCCCGATGCGATCGCCGGGTTTCCCCTGAGTCTTCGGGCCGTCGGCGCTGAACAGGCCCAGCGAGGCGAGCACCGGCGTTGGCTCGGGGACGCCGGAGGCTTGCGCCTCATCGAGCAGGCGCCTCAGCAGCGGAACCAGATCCGCCTCCTCCGGCGGCAACTGCGCGAGCCACGCAGCACGCGCATCCGGATCCATGTCCAACGCGTGTTCGAGCAGTGCGTTGAGCCGGCGCCAGTCCGCCGGCGGCAGATCTCCCAAAGTCGTCATGTCGAATTTCCCGCCATCAATGCATAAAGACCATAGACGTAATCGCGGCGGCAAACCGGACATCCCGCCGAGCTCCTTAACGGCGAATCGATACCTGCAACAGCAACTTCGCGCGTTCCCAGTCGCGCCGCACGGTCCGATCGGTTATGCCCAACGCCTCGGCGATCTCTCGCTCCTCGAAGCCCCCGAAGTAGCGCATCTCGACGACCTGCTTGAGCCGCGGATCCACGCTCTCGAGTTCCACGAGCGCGTCGTTGATCCGCTCGACGTCATCATCGCTGCTGCCGGCCCGGTTCAGCACGCCGGTCGACAGCGTCACGTGAATCGCCTCGCCGCCGCGCCTCTCGGCGCGGCGTTTGCGCACGAAGTCGATGATCACCGAGCGCATGATTTGCGAGGAATAGGCCAAGAATTGGCCGCGGCACGCGGCATCGATTTGGCCGCAATTTCTGAGCCGCTCGTAAGTCTCATGCACCATCGAGGTCGCGTCGAGCTGGGTGATAGTGCCGTTTTTCGCGAGGCGCGCCGCCGCCATGCGGTGCAGGTCGGGATAGAGAGCCGAGAAGATCGCGTCGATGATCGCCTGATCCGGCGCGTCTCGCGCCGCCTGCAGCAGCTTCGTGATGTCAACCATGAAGACCGCTAATCCTCCTGTTGTATCGGCATTCCGTTGCCGGGCAGGTCGATCGGGGTGGTGGCCCGGAGACCGCCTAATTTATACCGACGCAGCCCGATGTCAATCAAGCCGGCGAGACGGGATTCCCAGGCCCCAAGCATCCAGTGAGCCGCGACTCGAACCGTCCAATGAGCCGCACCGGGTCGCGGCGGCGTGTCCGGTTTCGATGAGCGATCACGTCTTATCAAAGTAGCCGTTGCAGCCAGCGACGTCGGGCGTCGGCAAGGATTTCACTCCAACCCTACAAATCGAGGTACCGTCGCGTGATCAACAAAATTGCCGTACTGGTTGCGGCGCTGGCCATGGCAACTCCGGCTTTTGCCGTGGTCATTGACCGCGACGCGCAGGCGGGTGCGCACGCGGTTGGCTTTTCGTCGGCCGGTAAGATGTCAAATACCAATGGCGCCAATAAGTCCGCAAGTGCGGTCGAGATGCTGCCCGCACCCCGCTGGAAGAAAAGGCGCCGTTGATCACTGAACCCCAATTGCTGCGCCAGTCAATGCGCGGCACGCAGGGGGACGGTTGATTGGATGTCGAATTCGACGCCGGCGGCGGAGTCTTCCCGTTCCACCGCCGGTTTCGTTGGAACCGGCGCACGAAGCCAACCGTACTTTTCTCGAGCCTCAGATCGGTCGCTGCGACCTCGGGCGCTTCCGCATAGCGATATGGTCTAATATACGCCTGCCGGCGAACATGATATTTGCGCCGATACGAGATCGGTTCTCGACACCAAGCCCACGAGCGCCGGCATGCGCGGGCCCGGCGGCGCGATGTGGGGCCGGTGAAGACGCCATCAACTCGGCGCATAATTCCAACTCCGATCTCGCACCGAGGTTGACTTGCCATGGAAACGCCGCTCACCCCTTTGGACTTCGCGCGCCGCGCACGTAAGTTATATTCTGCGCGCGAAGCCGTGATCGACGGCGAGCTCCGGCTCACTTATGGCCAATTTGGCGAGCGCTGTGACCGGTGGGCGGCTAGCCTCGCACGGATGGGTGTCGCGAAGGGCGACCGCGTCGCCACCATCGCACCCAATACGCATCAGCACCTCGAACAGTTCTATGCGATTCCACAGCTGGGTGCCGTCATCGTACCGATGAATTACCGGCTCACGCCCGATGATTTCGTCTACATGGTGACTCATAGCGGCGCCAAGGTCCTCTGCGTACATTCGGACTACCTCGACGCCATCGACGGCGTGCGCGCGCGCATGCCCGGCGTGCATCATTTCGTCGCTCTCGAAGGCGAAAAGCCGAACTGGCTCTCGTACGAATCGCTGCTTCAGAGCGGCGCCGATGCGGTCGAATTCGCTGAACTCGTCGAAACGGACCTGCTCGCAATCAATTACACCAGCGGTACGACCTCACGCCCCAAAGGCGTCATGATTACTCACCGAAATGCATGGATCAATTCGATTGGCACACTGGTGCATTGGCCGATGACGCCGGCCGACCGCTATCTATGGACGCTGCCGATGTTCCATGCCAACGGCTGGACGTTCACATGGACGGTGACCGCGGCCGGAGCGGCGCACATCTGTCTGCGTAAAGTGGATGCGGCGAACATCTACGAATTGGTGAACCGCGAGCGCGTCACGCACCTCAGCGCGGCCCCCACCGTGCTCATCGGCATCGCGAACGGGCCCGAGTCGATGCGTCGGCAGTTGCGCCGGGGCGTGCGCGTATTCACGGCGGGCGCGGCGCCTGCGGCGGCGACGATCGAGCGCATGGAGACATCGCTCGGATGGGAGGTCACGCAGGTTTATGGACTGACCGAGACCGCGCCCTTCATCTCCATCTGCGAGCCGTTGCCGGAACATGCGGCGCTGTCCGTTGCCGACCGGGCGACCGTCAAAGCCCGCCAGGGAGTCGAGATGATCACGTCGGGCGAACTGTGCGTCGTCGACAAGGAGATGCGCGAGGTGCCGCGCGACGGCGCGACTCTCGGCGAAATCGTCGCGCGCGGCAACGTCGTCATGCGAGGCTACTACAATGATGCGCCGGCGACGGCCGCGGCATTCGATGGGGGATGGTTTCACTCGGGCGATGCCGCCGTCGTGCATCCCGACGGGTATGTGGAAATCCGCGATCGCTTCAAGGACGTCATCATCAGCGGCGGCGAAAACATCTCCTCTATAGAAGTCGAGGGCGTGCTGCTGCGCCATCCCGCCGTACTCGAAGCCGCGGTCGTCGGCATGCCCGATGAAAAGTGGGGGGAGTCCCCCCACGCATTCGTCGTACTGCGGCCGGATGCGGTTGTCACCGAGACTGAGTTGCGCGATTTCGCGCGCGGCGCGCTCGCGCACTTCAAGGTCCCCAGCGTGATTCAATTCGTCCGCGAGTTGCCGAAGACGGCGACGGGAAAAATCCAAAAATTCGTGCTGCGCGGAAGGCGGCCCGGGATTGCGCGGCAGTGAATCGAACGCCGCGCCGGGCCGGGTTTGAAACGCCTAACGCGGCGGACGCCTGCGTACATCAGACTTCGGTTCAACGTTTTCCGATTTCTTGACCCACGAAAAGTGGCTCGCGGAAACGGACGACTACGCAGCGCGCGCGGCCGGCGACGCGGCGACCTTGTTCGTGGCGAAGACCGGAGCCGCGATCGTCAATGCGGCGGCCAGCATGGCAATTGTCCCGATCATGACACGTTACCTCATTGGTTTGGATCAAACGTAATTGTTCGCGACGCGAGAATCGGAGCCAAGTCAAGTGGAAGTGATCGAAGCGTCGCTCGATAGACCAGACGTATTCACGAGGCGAAACCGGACACGCGGTGTTCAATGATCCCAGAGCGTGATACCAATGGACCGCATCGATCACGAGTTTGCCGATGTACGTAGCTGCCGTTGATCGCTACCAATCGCTTGCCTATGCGCGTTGCGGCCGCAGCGGCCTGCAACTGCCGCGCATTTCGATCTCGCCGACAACTACGGATCGCCGTCCGGGTCTGCAGAGCAAACTTTCGGCCGTATTTTGTCGACCGATCTTGCGGCGTACCGCGATGAGCCCGTCGTCTCGGCGAAAGCAGGCTATCTCATGTGGCCGGGTCCCTACGGAGAATGGGGATCGCGCAAATATTTGCTCGCGAGTCCGGATAAAGGTCTCGAGCGCATGCATCTCGACTACGTGGACATCTTCTATTCGCTGCTCTACCGCTGGATCGAAGATGGCTTGCTCGACGTGCTCGCGCAGATGGCGATCGCATGACTGCTCGGAAAGCCGGTCGCTGCGAGCGCGCTCGTCGGCGCCAGCCGCTGGCCGCAGATCGAAGAATGCCTCGGCGCGCTGCGAAACCCGTCGTTCCACCGAGACGAGCTCGACGAGATCGACGCTATGACGCGGGTTGGCGAACGCCGCCTCTAGGCCGCTGCAGCGAGCCGGCGCTTGCCGATCTTGTGCCCAATCCAGCCGTAGAAACCGACATAGCCGTACGCGATGAGCGGAACGATGAATGAAATTTGCAGTCCCGCGACGTCGGCGATACGCCCCTCCAGGGGCGGCAGCAGCGCGCCGCCGAGAATCGCCATGACGAGCAGCGATGAGACCTGGCTCTTGTAAATGCCGGTGCCGTCGAGCGCCAGCGAGAAGATGTTCGGCCAGCCGATCGAGGTGAAAAGACCGACGCCGACGATGCACCACATGGCAAGCTTGCCGCCGCCGACGATCGCGATCAGCAGCAGCACGACGATCGTTGCCGAGAAAATCAGCAGCGTGCGTCCGGCGAGCGCTTTGCCGAACTGAAACAGCAGCCAACACAGCGCCAGCAGCGGAAAATAATTCGTCGCGATGCCCCAGCCGCGCAAGCTGCCGAGGACGATGAGCGCGGCGATGGGAATGGCCGCCAGCATGATCTGCTTGTTCGTTTGTTTCATTTCACTCAATTCGACGGCGGCCATGAACCGGCCGATCAACATGCCGCCCCAAAAGAGGGACACGAACTTGCTGGCGTCAATGGGGTCTAGGCCGGCGACCGACGGTAACCCGAGAAGATTGATGATTGAGCTTCCGATCGAGACTTCGCCGCCGACGTACATGAAAATGGCGAGCACGCCTAGAATGACGTGGGGATACCTCAATGCTCCCGCACCCCGCTGAATTTCTCCTTCGCCGACGTGCGGTAGATGGGTGACGAGAAATATGGCGGCGAGAAACAGGAATACCACGCAGAAGGCGATATATGGAACCTTGACGGATTCCGCGCCGTGCGCACCGGTGCTCGCAAAATATTGAAAAATGAGATACCCGCCGATCAGCGGACCTATGGTCGTCCCGACGGAATTGAACGCTTGCGCCAAATTCAATCGGCTGGACGCGGTTCGCTCCGGCCCGAGTATCGTCACGTAAGGATTGGCGGCGATTTGCAGCATCGCGAATCCGAGCCCCACAACGAACAGAGCGACGAGAAACAGCGGGTACGACAGGGCGGTCGCGGCCGGCCAGAACAGGGCGCTACCGGCGGCAGAAATCAGAAGTCCGATGACGACGCCGTTCTTGTAACCGATGCGGGCGATCGGATCGCCCGCCGTTGCGGAAATCAGAAAATAGAGCAGTGCGCCGATGAAGTAGGCGCCAAAAAAGGCGAATTGCACGAGCATCGCCTCGAAGTAGTCGAGCGTGAACGCTTGCTTGAATCGAGGGATCAAGATGTCGTTGAAGACGGTCATGAAGCCCCACATGAAGAACAGGACCGTCATGACGGCAAATGGACCGCGATAGGTCGGTGCGGCGCGGGGCTGCGCGGATGGTTTCTGCTCGATCGACGGGCCGATGGGTTCCACGGTGATTCCTCGTTGGAGCTTAGTCGATTCTGAATGGCAACTGGTACTGGGTCACACTTCCAATGCTCGGCGAACCGGCCGGACCGGCCCCGCCCGACCTGGGCTCAAGGCACACCTGCGGCAGTCGATAATCCTTCTTATTCATAACACATTGGCTCCAATGCAATCAGACCCGGTGCCGCCCGGCCTGCCCGCCGAAGATCGCAAGCTATTGTCGGTCACCTGGCCAATGATGGTGATTGCCGCGATGATGCTGTCGCTGTGCGTCGCCAGCCTAAGCGCCATGTCCTCCATACGTGCCTTTGTGAATGGCGAGGGGATGTGGTCCAAGGCGGAGCGCCAGGCGATCGCAGAGCTGCGGCAATATGCCAGAAGCGGCGCGCCGGAGCACTATCGGCGCTTTCGCGATGAGCTCGCCGTGAATCTCGGGGATCGCGTCGCACGCTTGGAGCTGCAAAGCATCAGTCCAGACTACGAACTCGCCGCGCGCGGATTCATCAGCGGGCGCAATCATCCCGACGATGTGCCCGGCATGATTCGCCTCTTTCGGTTGTTTCAACATTCCTCGATCCTTGCGCCGCCGATCGAGGCGTGGACTCGCGCCGATGACGGGATTGCGCAATTGGACGAAGTGGGTCAACAACTACACGCGGCCGTCGCATCCGAGGGCGCGGCGCCCGGCCGAGTCGAGAACCTGTTGGCTACCGCGGATCTCATCCATCTCGGCGTCGCTCCGCTGGAGGATGCATTTTCCACGTCGCTCGGCCATACATCGCGTGTGGTGTTCGAACTGTTGTCGGGTTTTCTCGCGCTCTGCGGCACGGTCCTAGTCGGTTTCGCTACGATCATATCGCGCAACACGATCCGCCGCGGCGAACGCATGGCCAAGGCGCTGCGCGAAACGCAGGAGCAGGCCTATGTCGCGCAGGCGCGCTCGCACGTCACGCTCGCATCGATCGCGGACGCGGTGCTGTGCACGAATCTTGCGAAGCAAGTGACCTACATGAATGGTGCTGCAGAGCAGCTCACGGGATGGTCGGCGGCCGAGGCGGAACAGCAACCGCTGACGACGGTGCTGCGCATAGCGCCGGAATCTAACATGTTCACGATCACCTCGGAGATCGCGCGAATCCTGAGCGGGGAGCAGCGCACGGGATCGGCCACGGGCTCGCTGCTGCAGAGGCGCGACGGATCGACGGTACCGATACACGAACATGCTGCACCCATCCGCGATTCCCGCGGCGAGGTCATGGGCATCGTTTTCATCTTGCGCGATATTACCCAGGAGCGCGCCTTTGCGACGCAACTGCACCATCAGGCCACCCACGACGCCTTGACCGGCCTCGCGAATCGACGCGAATTCGAGCGGCAATTGCGACTGGCGATCGATGACCGGCAGCGGACCGGCAACGACCATGCGTTGCTATATTTGGACCTGGATCAATTCAAGGTCATCAATGATACTTGCGGACATGCCGCCGGCGACGAGTTGATCTGTCAGGTATCTTCGGCGGTACGGCAACGGCTGCGCAGCGGCGACCTGCTAGCGCGTTTGGGCGGTGATGAATTTGGCGTTTTGCTTGCGCATTGCGCGCCGCCCGCGGCGCTGAGCCTCGCCGAGTCGATCCGTCGACGCATATCGGAGCAGCGCTTCCTTTGGAAGGGCAAGATATTTGCGGTAAACGCCAGTATCGGTGTGCTTTCCCTGGCCGAGAGCTTGCCGACGGTCGATGACGCCTTGAGTGCGGCGGACCAGGCCTGCTACCTCGCGAAGGACAATGGGCGCAATCGTGTGCAAATGTATCGGCCCGACGATCAGGAGATGCGGGCGAGACACGGTGAAATGCAATGGGTCGAAAAGATCAATGCGGCGCTCGAACTCGATCGGTTTGCCCTTTTCGTTCAGGAAATCCGCCCGTTGGCGAATCCGAATTCGCGGGGCGGCGGCGGTGAGAGCTCGCATTTTGAAATCCTCATTCGCATGGTCGATGCCGATGGTGGGCTGATTTCGCCGATGGCGTTCATACCGGCAGCCGAGCGATACGGCCTGATGCCGCGAATCGATCGCTGGGTCATTGCGAACGCGTGCAAGACTCTTGCAGAGCTTCGGGCTCGCTACCGCGCAATGCCGACGTGCATGATCAATCTATCCGGCGGCTCGGTAACGGATCCCGGCATCGTGGATTTCGTTCATGGGAATCTCGTGCAATACGCGCTGCCCGGGCTCAGTGTGGGCTTCGAAATGACCGAGACGGCGGCAATCGCCAATTTGGCGCGCGCTTCGGAATTGATGAGCCGACTCAAGGAAATCGGCTGCCCCATGTCGCTCGATGACTTTGGCAGCGGCATGTCGTCATTCGCCTACTTGCGGAGCCTGCCGATCGATTATTTGAAGATCGACGGTGAATTCGTCAAGGATATGGCCACCGATGCAGTGGATTACGCGGTCGTGGAGGCCATCCATCATATCGGGCGCGTCATGGGCATCAAAACCGTTGCGGAATCCGTGGAAAATGAGGCGATACTTGCGGCCTTGATGCTCGTTGGCGTCGATTTTGCGCAGGGATTTCATTTGGGTCGCCCCATGCCCATGCTCGAGGCCATGAGTCGGCGGGGAGCGGGCGCGTTGCGGCATCCGGAGGCCGTAGAGACGTTGGAGACGGTCGGGACGACCACCGGCGTCGTTTCACGAGGCTGAGCCGGCCACGCATATCGACGTGCGGCACGGCGGTACTCGCAATGCGACGCCCTAGGCGGCAGTTCCTTGCGCCTTTCTATGCGCTTCAACCACGGTGATGGCCGTCATATTGACGATACGACGCACGGTCGCAGCCTCGGTCAGAATATGCGCGGGCGCGGCACAGCCGAGCAATATGGGACCGACCGCCACGTTTTGACCGGCCGTGGTTTTCAGAAGGTTATAGGCAATGTTCGCGCTGTCGAGATTCGGGCAAATCAGTAAATTCGCGCTGCCGTGCAGCGTGCTCTGCGGAAGCACCGCGTGGCGCGCCGCCTGATCCAGAGCGCAATCCCCATGCATCTCGCCATCCACCTCCAAATTCGGCATTCGTTCCCGCAGCAGCGTCAACGTCGCTCGCATCTTGAGAGCCGACGGGGCATCGCTGCTGCCAAAATTAGAATGCGACAGTAGCGCGACTTTGGGCACCAATCCGAACGCGTACAACTGATCGGCGGCAAGGCCGGTTAATTCGGCGAGCTGTTCGGCGCTCGGATCGAGATTGACGTGCGTGTCGGCGATAAATACCTGGCGTCCCGGCAGGATCAGCCCCGTCATCGTGCCGTAAACATTGACACCCGCGCGACGACCAAGGACCTGATCGATATAGTGCAAATGACGTGCCGTGCTGCTGATCGTGCCGCAGATCAGGCCGTCGGCCTCGCCCTTCTTCAGGAGCATCGACGCGATCAACGTCGTGCGGCGGCGCATTTCCAATTTTGCGTATTGCGCCGTAACGCCGCGGCGTTGCATCACCCGGTGATACTCCTGCCAATATTCGCGGTAGCGCGCGTCCTGATCCGGATTGACGACCGTCAGATGCTCGCCTATGCGAAAGCGCAAGCCGAAACGCTTGATGCTGTTCTCGATTACCGCGGGTCGGCCTACCAAGATCGGAGTCGCTATGCGTTCATCGACGATGATCTGCACGGCTCGCAGCACGCGCTCGTCCTCGCCTTCCGCGAAAACGATGCGATTTCGCTCCGACGCCACCTTCCGGGCGACGGCGAATATCGGTTGCATGAGCGTACCGCTGTGGTAAACGAACTGCAGCAAGCGCTGTTCATACGCGTCCCAATCGTCGATCGGCCGCGCGGCCACACCCGACGCGACCGCAGCGCGCGCCACGGCGGGCGCGATCTTCACCAATAAGCGCGGATCGAACGGCTTGGGAATGATGTATTCAGGACCGAAAGCGAGATCCTGCGTGCCGCCGTAGGCGGCAGCGACTACGTCGCTCTGTTCCTGGCGCGCGAGCCCCGCAATTGCGTGCACAGCCGCGATCTCCATCGTCCGAGTCACGGTCGTGGCGCCGACGTCCAGGGCGCCCCGAAAGATGAACGGAAAACACAGCACGTTGTTGACCTGGTTGGGATAGTCGCTGCGCCCGGTCGCGATCACGGCATCGCTACGCACCGATCTGACCTCCTCGGGCAATATTTCCGGCGTCGGATTGGCGAGCGCGAAAATCAAGGGTTTCGCGGCCATCCTGGCAACCATGTTGGGCGTCAGGACCCGGCCGGCCGAAAGGCCGAGGAACATATCCGCGCCGTCGATGACTTCATCGAGTCGGCGAGCGTCAGTCGTTCGCGCGAAGCGGGCTTTCTCCGGATCCATCAATTCCTGCCGGCCTGCATAGACGACGCCGGCGAGGTCGGTCAACCAGACATGGGCCGGATCCAGGCCGAGATCGAGCAGCAGATCCACGCAGGCAAGCGCCGCGGCGCCGGCGCCGCTGACGACCAATTTGATCTGCTCGAGAGTCTTGCCCACGACCTTCAGACCATTGAGACACGCGGCGCCGACGATGATTGCCGTGCCGTGTTGGTCATCGTGAAAAACGGGGATTTTCATCCGCCGGCGCAACTCGCGCTCGACGATGAAGCACTCCGGCGCGCGAATATCCTCGAGATTGATCGCGCCGAAAGTCGGTTCCAGAGCGGCAATCAAGTCCACGAGTTTGTCGGGATCGCGCTGTTCGACCTCGATGTCGAATACGTCGATGCCCGCGAACTTCTTGAACAGGACTGCCTTGCCTTCCATGACCGGTTTGGCCGCGAGAGGGCCGATCGCACCGAGTCCCAATACCGCGGTGCCATTGGTGATCACGCCGACGAGGTTGCCGCGTCCCGTCATGCGAAAAACGTTCCGAGGATCCTTGACGATCAGTTCGCATGCGGCCGCAACGCCGGGCGAGTAGGCCAGGGACAAATCATTCTGGTTGAGCAGCGGCTTGGTCGGCGTGATCGACAGCTTGCCCGGCGTCGGAAACTCATGATAATCGAGCGCCGCCTGGTCCCGCGATTCAATGATTTCCTTCGTAGTCATGACCGCAATCGTGATTTTCGAGTCATATTCAAATCGTATACCTAACGCTTTGCGCCGTAGGCAATATTTTTGTTTCCGTGGTTCCCGGCGCCATCGAAGAGCCCGGCCGGCCGATGAAACACGCCCGAATGTGGAGCGTAATTCGCCGCACGGATGCGATTTTGCGCGCGAGAATCCTCGATTCGTCGTCTATACTTGGGCGCACCGACAATACGATCGACACGATTTCTCATGGTTGAGCAATCACCTTGGGGGAGACATTGAGGATTTGGGTCTGCGGTTGAGTATGATTGTGATCAAAGACGGCATACGGGCGGGCAGGGTCAGGGTTTCGATGTACGATTGACGAAGAGCAAGAACGAGAACAAAGGCACGATCATTAACCGCACGGACGAATCGACATGTTTTGAGGTGAAATCGGTGCTGACCCGCTGGGCCGCCCGGTGCCCGGCTTCGCAGCTGTTCGCGTCATCGACCACGCTCTCAGGATTCAACGTATGACGGCGCCGGTGACCTTGGCGGCCCGAACCTTGTCACTGTACCGGGCCCGCCTCAAGGACCTCTTGGATCAGGTGGACAATAGCGACGGGCGCGGTGAAGCAACGATACGATTCTCGCTCGGCACGCTGATCGAGCAGCTGAGCACGGAATTAATGCTCCTCTATCATGAATCGGCGCGTGGTGGCCTGGTCCAGAGCGACCAGACGATTGTGCTTCCCGCACTCGAACGCATGCGCGACGTATTGCGCCGTGCGCATCGGCGTCCTCTTCCGCTGCGTGACGCGCTTCACAAGGCAATTGGCGCGATGCCGAGTAGCCCGCCATAACGGGACATGGTTCAAGCTTGCGGCGTCAAGATCCGGCACATCCGATCGATATCGGGTGGGCATGGCGCGACGTAAATCCAAGCAAGCAGCATCGACCGACAGTACCAAAGTCAAAAAGGCCTTGCGCAATGCCATTCGCATCGCCGACGACGCGCTCGATAAAATCAAAAATCCTCCCAGAAAGACCAAACGTCCCAATCGCAAGCATTAGCGATCCGTTGGTCGCGGAGGAGCGGGCGCGTGGAATCCGCATCGGCCGGCGGCCTGGCGTGTACACCAACGGGTAGCTGGCGATATGGAGCCTGTGAAGAACGAGCAATCAGCGTCTCGCACCGGAGGTGTGGACTGGGATCTGCCGTCGCCTTACCTCGCTTCGCTCGCCGTCGCTCGGGCGGACATCGACGCCTATGATCACGTCAATAACGCGGTCTACATGACCTGGTTCGACCGCACCGCGTGGGATCATTCCGCGGCGCTCGGACTGCCGATCGAAAAATGCCTGCAACTCGATCGAGGAATGGCCGTCCTGCGCAGCGTGATTGCGTACCTGCGTCCCGCGGTGCTGGGCGATACGATTTGCGTTGCGACCTGGATTCTGCCGGCCGAGGGCAAATTGCGCGTACGGCGGCGCTTTCAGGTGCGGCGCCAAGCGGGCGGGGTGACGCTCGCGCGCGCCGAGATCGAATATGCTTGCATCGAGTTGTCGAGCGGGCGCCCAATGCGGTGGCCGCCGGAGTTTCGCGAGCGCTATGTGGCGCTCGAGGAGGTCTTGCGCGCGGTCGAGGCGCTTGCGTCGATCTGAGGCGGGGGCGTCGACGGCGTGCCCGTGGGCAGGAAAGGATCGGCAAAAATTTCCGAGCTCGCAGCCCCAGCCAGAAATGTCTCCATGCGCGCGGCATCGACCATCTGCGGATTGCCGCAAAGATAAACTCTCCAGCCGCCCAAATCCGGGTTGTCCTTCAGTGCGAGTTCGAGCGGTGTTCCGGAGCAATGTCCCTCACCCGGCGGGCCTTCGGAGACGCATTGTCGGTACTGAAAATTCGAATGGGCGGCGGCAATCTGGCGCAATTGTTCGGTCAAGTAGAGGCCGCCGGCCTCGCGACTGCCATGGTACAGGCGAATTCGCCCACGATGTCCGCTGTTCAGCGCATCGCGCGTGATGCCGTACAGTGGCGCCAAACCACAGCCGGTTCCGAGCAATAGGATGTCCTGGCGGGGTCGGCCGGTAAGGTAGAAGCAGTCGCCGAACGCTTCGGAGATCATCACGACAGATCCGGGTTCCAGCTGCTCGAAAATCCATCCGCTGACCAGTCCGCCGGAAAACCGGCGCACATGCAATATCAAATCGTCGTCGAGCGATGGGACGCTCGCGAGCGAGTAGTTGCGCGAGGTTCGCGCGTCCTTGAACAGACGCAGAAACTGCCCGGAACGATACTCGATCGGACTCGACGGCCGCAGACGCACGGCGCGGATTTCGTCGTTGAGGCGCTCGATTGCCGAAACCCTTGCTTCGACGCGCCGGATCACATCGTCGGCCAGCGCGACCTCGAAGTCTTCCGTTGGAAAACATTGGCAGGCGAGAAACAGGCCGCGCGCTTTCATGGTCGGGGTCAAACCGGTCTGCGCTTTTTCAGGGATGGCGCCCCGTATCGCGCGCATCAGGCACGACTGGCAGACGCCGACGCGACAGGAGTTGGGCACCGAATGCCCCCGGGCCGTCAGACAGTCGAGCACCGACTGCCCGGCGGCCTCGTACGACGAGCCTTGAAAAACGACCCGGGGCATTCTCGCGACCGTCAGCGGCCGAGAACGTCTTTGCGCGTGGTTTCCGCAACCGCGGCCACTTTCGCGATCAAGTGGTCCGGCACCTTCAGTTCCTTCAACGTGGCGCCAAGGTCTTCTACGACCGCATCGAAGTGCGAGTCGTTGAGACCTTGCTCGACCAAGTGGGCGTGGCCCTTGCGCATATCAAGGCCGGTGTACTTGTTCGGACCGCCGAAGGCCATCGTCAGAAACGCCTTCTGCTTGGCCGCCTGTTTGCCCATATCGACGCCCTTGAAGAAGCGGCTGATGCGTTCGTCCTTGAGCACTTTGCGGTAAAAAATATCCACGGCAGCGTCGACTGCGGCAGCGCCGCCAATATCTTCATAAAGTCCCATGGTATTGCCTCATAGGTTTGGTTCGTGAGTCGCCTCAAGCATGCCTCGAGGTGCGCGTGAGGTGCATATGAATGCCGGTTCGAGCGATACTCTCCGGATCCTTGAACATGCATTCTGTATGCATGTTATGGCGCGCAGCTTTTCAAGTCACTAAGTAGTTGCCGCAATCCCTCGTCGCGCTGCGCAGAATCGCGGCGATGCTGTTGTGCAAAAACAATACGCTGGCGATAATGAACAACCGTTCGGCCTGCGGCTTGAGATTCGCTATGCAACTGACGCAATTCACGGACTATTCGCTGCGCTCGCTGATGTATCTCGGCGCGCATCCCGCGCGACTCTGCAAAATCGCGCAGATTGCCGAGGCCTACGGCATTTCGGGGAATCACCTCATGAAAGTAGTCAACCGGCTGTCCTCATGCGGCTATGTCGAGACGATACGCGGCAAGGGCGGCGGCCTGCGCCTGGCGCGTGCACCGCGGCTCATCAACCTCGGCGCGGTGGTCCGCGACATGGAAGAGCGATTCGACATCGTCGAGTGCTTTAACGCGCAGCATCAAAGCTGCCCGTTGCTGCCCGCGTGCACGCTGAAGTCGGTGTTGAACGATGCCCGCCGCAATTTTTTGTCCACGCTGGACCGTTACACCCTACAGGACGTCATCAGCGAAAATATGGCCGGCATATTCACGACGCGCAAAGGCGCACGCATCCCGATTCGGCGAGCCAGCTGAAACGTTCGACCCATCGATGGCCTTTGCCGGGAGCCGCTGCCTCTCGGTCGACGTCAAGGCGCGATTTCGAAAATCTTCACCACCAGAGGTGTGTCGACGATCACGTGGGGCGCGACGACGTGGTAGCTGAGCGCGTGAACCCAGGCATTTCCGGTACGCAGCGTCAGCACGCTCTTGATCATTCCAGGCCCAAAATACTGCAGCAGTACGAACATCAACGAGAGCGCGGTGTTCCTCGGCGTGTCAAATGCCGACCAACCTTCGACGATGTGCATTGCCGCGTACGTCAGGCCGCCCAGCAGGACGGTGCTGATCGCCGATCCGGTCAACTTGAGATATCGAGGCAGCAAGATCGCATAAATCAGCACCATCGTCGGCAGGACGGTGCCGACGAAGAAAATCAAGAAAGTCAGCGGTGCACCGAACAGTATCTGATGCGGACTCAGGCGGAAGATGTTCTCGTCGAATACGGCCAATTCGAAGACGGATTCGACGATCAGCACAACGAGGATCAACAGAGCGTCGTTGCGACGGTCGACCGAACGAAGATTGAGTTCCGTGTCGGTGTAGCGGCGCCGGAAGTAGACGTAGGGCGCAACCGCAAACACCAGGAAATTGTAAATTGCCCATATCCAGATCTCGGCGCGCTGCGGCGGCACGGTGCAGCCGAAGACGGTGCCGGCAATGTGGAAGCTGAACGCCCGAAACCCGAACGCGGGACCCACGATCCAGCCGCCGGCCTGGCCGAGAGCCGCGTACGCCAGTACCAATATCGTTTCGCGCTTAGCGGCGCTGCGTTCGGGGGCGCGAGCCGCCATGTCGGGAATCGTGCGCCTTCGGGTAATCAGAAATACCAATCCCATCAGCGCGAAGATCTCGATGAAGGTGATGCTCGGCGCCGCGATCTGCAGCACGAACGGCAGTTTGGCGACGGCCGGACGATCGAACGGCAGCGTCCCGTCCGCGAGCATGAGCACCACCAGGTACATGAGGATCCAGATCGCGACGGCGGCCTGTACCCCGCGATGGCGAACGATGGCGCGAAGCGCCAAACTCAGCGAGCCGTCGGCGGCAGCATGTTTCGGCGGTGATTCGCGGCTAACACCCATGACAAGCGCTCCCAAGAACGGTGGGCCGGCGTCGAACCTACCGCATAGGACCTCATTCAATCATAAAAACGTCCCCATGTTCGCCATCAGACAGACGACGGCGCATGGTACGAGCGACTGTCCGTTGATCCGTCAGGGTTTGGAGGTCGGCATGAGGGCCAATGAGCGACGCATCCGGCTCGAGCGTTCTGAGTTGACGCGTTGGTCTCGCATAGTGCGGTTTCCGTTGGCCCGAATTGCTGTGGCGTTACTCGCGATTGCGATTCCGTTCGCAATCGTGGCGGCGCCTTTCAACCTGTTCGTCTCGGACAAATCCCTGAAACGTGCGGGCGCGATCTTGCTCACGGCCGTCGTCGTAGCGGCCTATTGGGGTTACGTTCGAATCGTCGAGAAGCGGGCGGTATCGGAATTCTCGGGCCACCACGCGATCCGTGAAATGGCCTCCGGCTTGAGTCTCGGGGCGCTGCTATTTTCGCTGACGATAGGGGTGCTTGCCGCGCTCGGCGCGTATCAAGTCACGGGGAACAACGGTTGGCCGGTCATGCTTGCGACCATACCCGGATTCATTCTGTTTGGCGTACTCGAAGAAGTCGTCGTGCGCGGAATCATTTTCCGGATACTCGAACAATTGCTGGGAAGTTGGATCGCAATTGCGATCTCGGCGGCCGTTTTTGGGATGCTGCACCTTCTGAATCCCGGCGCAACGGTCTTGAACGCGGCGGCGGTCAGTATCGAGGCCGGCATTTTGCTCGCGGCCGCTTTCATGTTGACTCGTCGGCTTTGGCTCTGCATCGGCATCCATATTGCGTGGAACTTCACGCAGGGCGGAGTCTTCTCCGGCGCCGTATCGGGAGGCTCGACCACCGGTTTGCTGCAGGCGCGATTGGTGGGACCCAACTGGCTGACGGGCGGCGCATTCGGCGCAGAGGCATCGGTCGTCGCGCTGGCTGTTTGCGCGGCCGCCGATACCATCGATATCGAGTCTGAAAGTAACGGCGGCATGGACATATGGTCAATGCAGATCTCGGCCAAACGCCAGGATTGACGGCGTGCCCGCACCGCCCACCGTGTCCGGGCTGCCCACGGTTCGGTGAGCGCGACATCGCATCGGCTGCGCGCGCCACGCTCGATGCGCTGGCGCGCGCCCACGGCTTGCCCGAGGTTTCGGTGATTTCAGGCCAGACCGCCGGATTTCGCCTGCGCGCGCGACTCGCGATCCGCGGCCGGCTGGGCTCGCCGAAACTGGGACTGTTCGAGCTCGGTACCCACCGCGTGGTTCACATCCCCAACTGCAGCGTTCAGCATCCCTTGATCAATCGCGTCGCGGCCGTCGTACGGCGCGCGCTCGTCGACGCTCGAGTGACCTGCTACTCGGACAAAGCCCATTTGGGTCTCGCCCGCTACCTGCAGGTGGCCGTGGAGCGCAGCTCGCAAACTGCGCAGGTCGTAATCGTCGCGAATAGCCCGACACCTGAGCCCCTCGCGGCGTGTTTCGAGCTGATCCGCGAACGGCTCGGGTCCGAGCTGCACAGCCTGTGGTTCAACGGCAATGGCGAGCGCTCGAATACGATCCTAGGTCCCGACTTCCAGCATTGGTGCGGACCGGCGAGCGTCGTCGAACGTTTTGGCGGGGCCGCCGTGCACTATCCGCCGGGCGCGTTCGGGCAAAACAATCTCGAGATCGCGCAGCGCATCATCGAGCACGTGCGCGCGGAAATCCCGCAGGGCGCGCGAATCGCGGAATTTTATGCCGGTGTCGGCGCCATCGGCCTGTCGCTGTTGGCTCAGGCCTCCGAGATCCGAATCAACGAAGTCAACCCGCATTCGCTGCAGGGACTCGAGTTCGGGCTCGCAGAGCTCGACGCGGCGAACCGGGCCAAGATTTCGGTCGTCCCGGGCCCGGCCGGCGCGTCGCGCCTGACTGCGTCCGGCGCGCAGGTTGTGATCGCCGACCCGCCGCGCAAGGGCCTCGATCCCGAGTTGACCGATTATCTGCGCGAATACCCGCCCGAGCGTTTCGTCTACGTGAGCTGCGGGCTCGAGTCGTTTCTCGGCGACGCCGCGCGCCTGACCTCAAACCGCAAGCTACGCCTCGGTGCGCTGACCGCATACAATCTCTTGCCATTCACCGAACACGTCGAAACCGTCGCTCGCTTCGAGCGCGCGTGATGCCCTTGGGCCGGGTTTTGATCGCGAGCAAGGTGTGACTTGGCCGTGCAGAAAGCTAATCTTGGGGAAACCTCGGTTTCGAGGCATTGATGGATGACGGCGGTGATCAAACATGAACGAAACCCAAGCGTGGAAAATCGTGGGTGCCAACCTGCCGACGCTCGTGGGTCTGATGATCACGGTGCAGAAGGGCGCGCAGGTGGATGTGTTCTGCGATCCACAGGGCAGGGATTCTTCGTTCTCGAGGCCCTCAGCCGAAGCGAACATCAAGCTGTGCGCCGTGACCGCGCCGGATCTCGAAGGCTCGTATGGCATTCGTCGCAAGGGGACCTCGTTCGTCACCGGCGATTGGGCGGCAAATTCGGCCCGGCGCGCTTCAAGAGGATGTTTCCCGGCTCGGCGATGCGGTATAAGCGAGCAGGGTACCCGTGGCGTGATTGAGTTCTATGGTCTGTTAACCAGGTGCTGACGTGGCGAAATTCGAGGTACATGACGTCATGCGCCTGCCCGGCCGCCCCGCCGGACCGGCGGTCGTTTTCGTCGGGCGTGCCATTGAGGGGAAGGTCGGCGCGGGCATGAAACTTTGGATCGAGGCCCATCCTCGACTCTACATCACTTGCGCGATCGAAGCGGTCGAGAACATGGATGGCGCGTCTGCCGGGGAATCTATAGTGGGGCTTCTATGCCCGGAGTCCGGTAAAGCGGATCCCAATTACTACTCGAATATGTGCCCTCCCGGCACCGTCATCGAGGTCATCGATCTGAGCGATGATGTCGATGACGATGCGGATTGATCGGCGAGGGACGCGGCGCAGCGGGGCGGCATCGGCGTCGATGCGCAATCAGGCGCGCACATCACAGGCGCGATTTTCCGGGAAGCTCAGTGTCGCGAAGCGGCTCACTTCGGCCTCTCCCAGCTTCTTCTGCGCGCGAATCTCGTTGACTATCTCGAGCGCCGTCTTCGTGCACGGCGGCAGTTCGGCGTCGCAAGCATGCAGTGGCGTCGTGCGCTGACCCCACCGGATCAAATGCGCGGAGAGCGTCAATCCGCCTCCGAACGCGGGCATCAGCACCAAGCCCCCGGGCGGCACGCGGCCTTCCTCGACGGCTTCGACCAGCGCGACCGGCGCCGTGGCCGAGCTCATATTGCCGTACTTCTGTACCGTCAGATACACCTTGTCCGCCCCCGCGCCAGCGCGCTTTGCGACAGCCTCGATGATGCGCAAGTTTGCCTGATGCGGCACGACCAGCGCGATGTCATCCATCGTCACGCGCGCGCGGCTCATCACGTCGAGGCTGGCCTCGCTCATGCCTTGCACAGCCTTGCGAAAGATTTCCTGACCGTCGAAGTCCCAGCTGGTCTGTCCGAACTGCACGCCCAGATTGGCATACATGGTCCCCATGCCGCGCACACGGAGGATCTGCCGCGAATCCGCATAACACTGGAGCTTCTCGGCGATGACGCCGGTTTCCTGCTCCGACGTTTGCAGCACCATGGCCGCCGCGCCGTCGCCGAACAGCACCGCCACATTGCGATTGTCCCAGTCCATGTACCGCGAAATCAATTCGACACCGATCACCAGCGCGTTCTTGACGATGCCGCTCTTGATCATCGATGAACCGATTGACAGCCCGTACATGAAGCTGGTGCACGCGGTGTTGACGTCGAATGCAGCCGCGTGAGTCGCACGGATGCGCTGCTGCACGCCGGAGGCGCTGTTGGGTACCGTCTCGTCGTTGCTGCAGCTGCCGTAGATCACGAGCTCGATGTCCTCGCCACGCATGCCGGCGCACGCGATCGCGCGGCGCGCCGCGGTGATTGCAAGTTCGATGCCCGGCACATGAGAGATACGCCTCTCCTTCATGCCGGTCCGCGTCTTGATCCACTCGTCGTCCGTCGGCAGGAACGTCGCCAGGTCGTGATTCGTCAGGACGGCCGGTGGCAGGCACTTACCCCAGCCGACGATTGCAGCGTGAGTCACTAGAACTCCCCAAGCCATTTTGTTGTATCGCGCATTGTCGCCGATATGGGCGCAACCCGCACGCCTCATGGCGTCGACGCGGGACAGGCCGCGTTCCGGGCGTGTTATTGTGCGATCGTTCAATAGCTGTTGTGTGGGACCATCGACCAAGGCATAGTGGGCACCAGGGCGGCGGAAGTTCCGGGCCCGTGCGGCGGCAAGCCACAGCGAGGAAATCGTGAGCGACACTTCACCCGCGCGGCCCCGCGGCCGCGATGTTCGGCTGGCGCGGGCCCGCACGCCGCCCGCCAAGTATCCCTATATCCGCCGCAAGCTGCCGGTCGTCGAGCTGCTCAGCACCGAGGCGGTCGAGGTCATCGAGGCCAACGCCGAAACGATACTCGAGGAGATCGGCATCGAGTTTCGGCGCGATCCGGAGTCCTTGCGTCTGTGGCGCGGGGCCGGCGCCGACGTCACGGGTGAGCGCGTCCGCATCCCGCGCGGCCTCGCGCGGCAATTGCTCAAGACCGCGCCGCGGGAATTCACGCTGTATGCGCGCAATCCGGTGCGCAACGTGAGCTTCGGGGGTGACGCGACCGTGTTCTCGCCGGTTGGCGGGCCGCCGTTCGTCTACGACCTCGATCGCGGGCGTCGCTACGGCACGCTCGAGGATCTGCAGAATTTCATCAAGCTCGCGCACATGGCGCCGGCGATCCACTTTTCCGGCGGCTGCATGTGCGAGCCGATGGAGATTGCTGCGAACAAACGTCACCTCGACGTGCAGTATTCGTTCTTCCGATACAGCGATCAGGGCTGCGAGGCGACGCCCGAGACGCCCGGCCATGCGCGCGACGCCATCGGCCTTGCCCGCGTGCTGTTCGGCGCAGAATATCTCGAGACGCACCCCGTGGTGCTCGGAAATATCAACTCGAATTCGCCGCTGGTGTTCGACGGCCGAATGCTCGGGGCACTGCGCGAGTTCGCGGGCGCCAACCAGGGCACGATCATTGTACCGGCGGTGCTCGCCGGGGCGATGGGGCCGGTGACCGCCGCCGGCTGCCTCACCGAGATCCTCGCCGAGACCTTGGCCGGCATGGCGTTGACCCAAATCGTGCGGCCCGGCGCCCCGGTGATTTTCGGATCCTTTGTCGGAGCGATTTCGATGCGCACCGGTGCGCCGACCTTCGGCACGCCGGAGGCGACCCAGATGATATTCGCGACCGCGCAGCTCGCGCGGCGCCTCGGCGTGCCGTGCCGTAGCGGCGGATCGCTGTGCTCCTCGAAGATCGCCGATGCGCAGGCCGCCTACGAGAGCGCGCATACACTGCTGCCGACGCTGCTCGCCGGCGTCAATCTCGTGACTCACGCGGCGGGCTGGCTCGAAGGCGGCCTGGTCGCCGGCTACGAGAAGTTCGTCATGGATGCCGACCAGCTCGCGATGATGCAGGCCTTGTCGCAGGGCATGGACCTGTCGGAGCGCGGGCTGGCGCTCGACGCGTTGCGCGAAGTGGGCCCCGGCAGCCACTTTCTCGGATGTGAGCATACACAGGCGAACTTCGAAACGGCCTTCTACCAATCGACGATTGCGGATTACTCATCTTACGAGCAATGGTCGATGGAAGGCAGGCTATCCGCGGAACAGCGTGCCAATGGGGTCTGGAAGAAGATGCTGGCCGAGTACCAAGATCCGGGCATTGACCCGGCCGCCGACGAAGCGATGCTCGCGTTCATCGCCGCGCGCAAGGCGGTGCTCACCGACGCCGTGGAGGAGGACTAGGCCGGGAATGTTGCAATGCCGGTGCGTCGCGAATAGGCTGCATCGGCAAAGCAAAAAAAGGCGAGGGGACGCCGATGGCGGAACGCCCGGATCAGGTCAGCCAGTTGTTGCAGCAATGGATCAACGGGGATCAGGAAGCCCTCGGTGCGGTCGCGCCGGTGATTTACCAGGAGCTGCGGCGTCTGGCGCATTACCACCTCAAATCGGAACGCGCGAATCATACGCTGCAGAGCACGGCGCTCGTCAACGAAGCCTTCATGCAGTTGCTCGGCAGTCAACCCGCCGAATTGCAGAACCGCGCGCACTTCGTGGCGATCGCTTCACGCCTGATGCGCCAAATACTGATGCAATATGCGCGCAGCCGCCGGGCCAACAAGCGCGATGGGGGATGCCGGATCGCCTTGGAGGATATTGCGGAACTGCCCATCGCCGGCGATGAGGAACTCGTGGCCTTGGACGATGCCTTGGAGGAGTTGACACGCATCGATGAACGACAGGGCAAGATCGTGCAGATGAAATTCTTCGGTGGACTGACTGCGCCCGAAATCGCCGAGGTGCTCGGCATCTCGTTGGCGACGGTCGAGCGGGACTGGGCCACGGCGCGGATCTGGTTGCGTCGGGAAATGAGCCGAGCCGCATCGCCGTGAGTCTGCCCAGTTGGGCGCACGTGAAGGAACTGCTGCACCAGGCGCTTGCCTTGGGCCCGGAAGCGCGCGCGAAGTTCCTCGATGAGGTCTGCGGGTCGAATGCGGCGCTACGCACGGAACTCGAGTCGCTGCTATCGGTCGGCGACGAGCTCAACGCCGGCTTTCTGGAAGCGCCGACGCCCCAATTCAGTGCGGACGGCGAGGGACTAGGGGCCTTGGGGTTGGCCGAGGGGCAGCTGTTCGCCGAGCGGTTTCAACTCGTGCGCAAGCTCGGCGAAGGCGGTATGGGGCAAGTGTGGCTCGCCGAGCAAACCGCGCCGGTGCGCCGACTGGTGGCCTTGAAGCTCATCAAGGCGGGTATGTACGACGAGACGGTCGTGCATCGGTTCCAAGCGGAGCGGCAATCGCTCGCGATCATGGATCATCCGGCGATCGCCAAGGTATTCGATGCCGGCATCACGCCGCAGGGTCAGCCGTACTTCGTCATGGAATACGTGCCGGGGCTGCCGATCACCGAGTATTGCGATCAGCACAAGCTCAACATCCGGCAGCGTCTCGACCTCTTCATCCAGGCCTGCGACGGCGTGCAGCACGCGCACCAGAAAGCGATCATTCATCGGGATCTGAAACCGGCCAACATTTTAGTCGTTGAGGTGGACGGCAAACCGGTACCGCGGATCATCGACTTCGGCCTCGCCAAGGCGACGACCGCGCCGCTGACGGACCAGACGCTCTATACGCGCTTCGGGCAGTTCATGGGAACCCCGGGCTATATGAGCCCCGAGCAGGTCAATTCGAACATCCGCGATATCGATACACGCACCGACGTCTACTCGCTCGGCGTGATTCTCTACGAATTGCTGACCGGGATGCAGCCGTTCGAGGTCAAGGGGCGGCAGCGGCCCTCGCTCGAGGAGTGGCTGCGCCAGCTGCGCGAGGAGGAGCCGCGGCGTCCGAGCAGCAAGCTCGGAGCGGACCGGGACTCATCGACCGAGGCCGCTGCCGTGCGCGGTACCGAGGCGAGACAATTGGTAAGCCAGCTGCGCGGGGATCTCGATTGGATCACGATGAAGGCGCTCGAGCGCGATCGGGAGCGCCGCTACGGCGCACCCTCGGAGCTAGCGGCCGACCTGCGCCGCTATATGAATCACGAGCCGATCGTGGCCCGCCCCGCGAGCGTCGCCTATCAGCTCGGCAAGTTCGCGCGGCGCCATCGCCTCGCGGCGATCGTCGCAGCAATCGTGACGGCTCTCGCGATCGCAACCTCGGGCGCCGGATTGATCGCGGTTCGACAAAACCACGAGGCGAAATACCAGGCGGCGCAGGCGCTGCAGGCCCAGGCGCGGCTGCTGACGATGGCCGCCGCGCAGCGGCTCAAAGATGCCGACATTTCTGGCGCGCAGGGCATCATCCTCGAAGTACTGACGAACCCCGCATTCACCCAAGCATATACGCCGGCGGCCATCAGCGTTTTTCAGGATGTCCGCGCGGCCGACGCACAGCGCGCCGTGCTGTTCGGACATGGCGCAATCGTATACATGGCCGCCTATTCGCCCGACGGTTCGCAGATCCTCACGGCATCCGGAGACAAGACGGCGCGGATCTGGGACGGCCGCACGGGCGCAGCGCAGGCCGTGCTCTCCGGCCATACCGGCGTTATCTATAGCGCCGCCTATTCGCCCGATGGGACTCGCATCGTCACCGCATCGGATGACCAGACGGCACGAATTTGGGATGCGCGCTCAGGGAAGCAGCTGGCTGTGCTCGCGGGACATAGTCGTTTGCTTTGTTCCGCCGCTTATTCGCCCGACGGCGCACGTATCGCCACGGCGTCGGGCGACAAAACCGCGCGCATCTGGGATGCGCGCACCGGCGTGCTGCTGCGCGTGCTCGCAGGTCACGCAGACGTGGTTCAGTCCGCGGCCTTCTCTCCCGACGGCGCACGCATCGTCACCGCGTCGTCGGATAAGACTGCGCGGATCTGGAATGCACGGACCTGGGCGCTGCTCGCCGTGCTTGCCGGGCATGACGATGCTCTCTCCAGTGCCGCGTATTCGCCGGATGGCACTCGCATAGTCACCGCTTCGGGTGATAAGACCGCGCGTATCTGGGACGCGCAAACGGGAGCACCGCTCGCCGTGCTCTCCGGCCACGGCAAGTATGTCAACTCCGCCGCCTACTCGCCTGATGGTGCACAAATCGTGACCGCATCCGGTGATAGGACGGCGCGAATCTGGGATGCGCAAACGGGGGCGCCACTCGCGGTATTGCTGGGGCACGGCGGTATAGTAGATTCCGCTGCCTACTCGCGCGACGGCTCACGCATCGTGACCGCGTCGGACGACAGGACCGCGCGGATCTGGGACACGCATCCTGGCGCAACGTTCGCGGAACTATCGGGCCATAGTGGTTTCATTTTTTCGGGTGCGTATTCCCCCGACGGTGCGCGGATCGTTACCGCGTCGACCGACAATACCGCGCGCATTTGGGATGCGCACTCGGGCAAACAGCTCACCGTACTTTCCGGCCACGGCGATAACGTCGTCGCCGCCAACTATTCGCCCGACGGTGCGCATATCGTCACCGCATCAATGGACAAGACAGCGCGGATCTGGGATGCGCGCACCGGTGAGCCTCTCAGGGTGCTCGCGGGCCATGGTGATTTTGTAAGAGCCGCGGCCTATTCGCCCGACGGGGCTCATATTGTCACCGCCTCAAACGATAAGAGCGTACGGATCTGGGATGCGCACTTAGGGAAGCAGCTCGCGCTGCTCTCCGGTCATCGAGATGTGGTTGCTTCCGCAACGTATTCGTCGGACGGCGACACAATCGTCTCCGCGTCCCAGGATAGAACCGCACGCATCTGGGACGCGCGCACGGGCACCCAGCTCGCAATGCTTTCGGGCCACAGCGGTACCGTGTATTGTGCCGCGTACTCGCCCGACGGCACGCGCATCGTCACCGCTTCCGGCGACAAGAGTGCGCGCATCTGGGATGCGCGCACGAGCGTTCAGATTGTCGCGCTGTCCGGCCATGGCGACCGCGTCAGGTTCGCCGCGTACTCGCCCGACGGCGCGAGAATCGTGACGGCGTCGCAAGATGGCACGGCGCGCATCTGGGATGCAGCCACGGGTGCACAGCTTGCGGCGCTCATAGGGCACCGTGACGCCGTCTATTCCGCAGTCTATTCGCCTGATGGCTCGCAGATCCTGACCGCCTCGCTCGACAAGACTGCGCGCATCTGGGATGCGCGCGTTCCCACTGGAGTTTCAGCGCAAATTCTGTGGGCCGCCGCAGCACAAACGGATCTGCTGGCCGACGCGGATCGAACACAATTGGGTATACCGCTTGATCCGCGCGTTCGAGTTTGGCCGACGCCGGAACCAGCCTGTGGTCAGGCCGCAGCGCCCTACGATCCGGACCGTCTGACATCCGGTGCGTTGCTCGAGAATATCGCGGTAGACATCGCCAAGCCGGCCTGTACGGCGGAGGTCAGCAAACCGCAACACGACGCGCGTTTGGACTATCAGATGGGGCGCACCCTGTTCGCCGCCGGCGATGCGAGCGGTGCGCGACAACAGTTCGAGACCGCCGTGGCGAAGGCGTATCGGGCGGCACGAATCGATCTGGCCGACCTGCTCGTGAACGCGTCGGCGGGGAAGCTCGACCCCGGCCGCGCGGTGTCGCTCTATGAGCAGGCCTGGCAGGAGGGCGTGCCGATCGCGGCCTTCAATCTGGGCCATCTCTACGAACACGGGGTGGCGGCAGACGTCGGACTCGCGAGCACCGCCGTTGCCCGAGACGAGCCAAAAGCATGGCAGTGGTATCAGAAAGGCGCGGATGCCGGGGAGCCGAACGCACTGGCGCGCATCGCAGAGCGCGAGGAAAACAGTGCGCTTGTGCAGACCGACACCAAATCGCGCAATGCGCGACTACTGCAAGCCTTCAGGCTCTACGCGGCGGCGGCCGAGGTGGCTCGCGAGGAGGCTTGGCCCGAGGATGCCTGGAAGCAGTGGCGCTATCGGCGTGCTTCACTCGCCCGCGTACTCGCGCAGCAGGGCATGATGCAGCAGGTGGCGGATGCGTACGGCGCAATGCTCGACAAAGCTCGTGCGCGGCACGCCGGCATCATTGCAGCGGATTGACGCCTGGTTCCACTCGAGGCCGCCAAGCGCGCCGCTTGGGCCCATTCTCGCCGGCTGAAAAAATTTCCTGCCCGATGAGGGGTTTGACCCCCGCTTTGCACATCTCTCCTCGTACAAACGGATTTCGGAGCGCGCGCCGCCGGAGCGGAGGGGAATGTGTCGACCAATCTCATCAGACGGCTCATCAATTGGTGGCCGCCGTTCTTGTTCTCCGGCATCCGGGTCAAGAGTATTGCGCCGGATTGGCGCCACATCGAGGTCGCATTGCGCCTGAGGTGGTGGAACCGGAATGCGGTCGGAACGATGTTCGGCGGCAGCCTGTTCGCGATGATCGATCCATTTTATCCATTGATGCTGCAACATAATCTTGGTCCCGGGTACACGGTCTGGGTCAAGTCCGCCGCCATCGAGTTCATGGCTCCGGGCCGCAGCGTAGCGCTCGCGAGCTTGCAATTGTCGGCCGAGATGCTGGATGAAATTCGTGCGGCGACCGAAGGCGGCAAGAAGTATCTACCGGCATTCTCGGTAACGATCACCGATCCGCAGGGCAAGCCGATCACCCAAGTCAACAAACTCCTGTACGTGCGGCGCAAGCGGGCGGCGAATTGAAATGAACCGCATGACGAAGTCCAATTGTCGCTACACGGAATTCTCGGTCCACCGGAGTCCACTCGGTTGTGAAGTCAACGTCAACTCCATCGGTACGGCGAGAGCGCTGTTCTTGAAGCAAACCCAACTGCGCTACCGGCCATTGGCCGCGCTGGTGCGCAGCGCAGTCAAACACCGCGTGATGATCGTCGCCGACGGCGAGGAGTGGAGGCGGACTCGCGACGCGATCACGCCGCATTTGGCAGCGGTGCCGATCGCGCGAGAATACGCGCCGGTCATCAAGACCGCCGCGGAGACAATCTTCGACAATTTGGTCGAACGCTCGGCCGGCGCGGCCGCAGCGCCGGCACTGATCGACATCGACGTCGAATCCCTGATGCGCGTCGTGATCTCGGCCGTCATGGGATATGTGCTGTTCGGCGAGGTTCTATCCCTGAGCGAGGCGGAATACCTCGATAAAACCTTGAGCAAAGCGACTCAGATGGTCCGCGGCAATATACCGAGTCTGATCAACACCGTCATCGCGGCCGCATTGCATCTGTTCAATTGTTCGGAGCATCAGCCCTTCCTATTTCCCAGGGAGCAGCGCATGGCCGTCAGGCATCTCCTGGGCTGGATCGGTGCCAAAATCGATGCGGCAGAGCTTGCCGGCGCGACGGTACCGCTGCTCGAGAGTTTGAAATCCCGATTCGCCGATCGCGGGCCGGCGGCGCAGAGGCGCTGTATCGTGGCCGAATATTCGATGATGTTCGTCGCCGGCATTGAAACGACGGCGGCTGCGCTGACGTTCGCGATCGCCGAAATCGCCAACAATGCCTCGGTGTGCGATGAGGTCATCAAGGAAGCGCGGCGGGAGGCAGAGGCCGAATTCGACGGCGAAGCCTTGACGCTTCGATATCCATACATTTACCACGTGCTGCGCGAGACCTTGCGCCGGCATACGATCGTCCCGACGATGCTGCGCGAGGCCGAGAGCGACCAACAGATCATCGGAAAGAGGGCCGGCGATGATTCCGGCGAGACCGTCGAATTCGGCGAGACCGTCAAGATCAAGCGCGGGTCCGTGCTGCGATATTTGCCCGTACAGGGCAATATGCGCCGAAGCATTTGGGAGCACCCGCATCGGTTCGATCCCGACCGCTTCGGTCGGCCGCTGACCGCGGAACAGAAGAAGAGCCATCACACGTTTGGCCTGGGGCCACAAAGCTGTCCAGGGCGCGCGATGGCGATTACCGAGACCATTTTGATTCTGAAGACATTCTTCGAACGCTTCGACCTCGAACACAAGACAATCACGCAAAATATTTCCATCGAAAGAAATGTTCTTCTGACGATTCGGCCCGTGGGCGTGAGCGCGAGAGTCCGCGCCGCGGCACGCCGTACCGAGCAACGCTCGCAGGGTTAGCGATTCGGAAGTCGAGCCCGGCCGAAATATTTTTTGTGATCGATGAAGGGTTTGATCCCCGTTTTGCACAATTCCCCATGAGCAGCGGGATTTCCGCAGCAAAACTCAGGGAAGAGCCACAATGAAACGTGAACACTTTGTCGCCATGGCATCGGGTTTGATGCTGACCATTCTTGGTGCCGGTTCGGCGATTGCGGTGAACCCGGACAAGCCCCCTGCGCTGATTGCGGATTACGGCAAGCTGCCGCTCGCCTTTGAAGCCAACGACGGTCAGGCGGATGCGCGGGTCAAGTTCCTCGCGCGGGGCCGGGGATATGCCCTGTTTCTGACCGGCAATTCGGCGGTGCTGACGTTGCCGAAAGCGACCGACTTGCCGAGGCCGAGCACGTTCCTGCGTATGCAGCTCATGGGCGCGAATGTCAACGCAGCCGTGACGGGCGCGGAGAAACTCGCGGGCAGAAGCAACTACTTCATCGGTAACGATCCGCAGCAATGGCGCACGAATCTGCCGAATTACGCTGAGGTCAAATACGCCGGCGTTTACCCCGGTGTCGACCTGGTTTACTACGGCAATCAGAGCGGGCAGCTCGAATATGATTTCGTCGTAGCACCGGGTGCGGACACGAGCGCCATCCGGTTCGAAATTGCGGCAAACAGCGACGACGGCGCCAAAGGCGCGCGGCGCACGCCGATGCGGATCGCCGCCGACGGGGATTTGGTGGTCAAGGTCGGCGGCGGCGAGATTCGGTTCCACAAACCGCTCGTGTACCAGGACGTCGCGGATGGCATAGCCGCCAGCCAGGGCAAAGATTTGCGCACACCCGCGGGACACCGCCGGCTTTCGCAAGGCCACTTCGTGCTGCAGGCGTCAAACGAGGTCCGCTTTGCGCTCGGCCCTTATGATCACAGCAAAGCGCTGGTTATCGACCCCGTGCTCACGTATTCGACCTACCTCGGTGGCGCGGGCACGGTCGAGGGCCTCGGCATCGCCGTCGATGCCGCCGGCGACGCCTACGTCACGGGCATCGCGGACACGATTGCCTTTCCCGTCGCGAATGCGCTGCAGCCGAATCCGGGCGGTTCTGGCGACGCATTCGTGACGAAGTTCAATCCCGCCGGTTCGGCGTTGATTTACTCCACATATCTGGGCGGCTCTCTGGCTGACTGGGGCACAGCCATCGCCGTCGATGCCGCCGGCAACGCCTACGTGACCGGCACAACGCAGTCGTCCAACTTCCCGACCGTGAACCCCGTCCAGCCCACGAACCCGACCTTCAACAACGCAAATGCATTTGTTTCGAAGCTGAATCCCACGGGTTCGGCTCTCGTCTACTCCACTTATCTCGGCGGCGCCACCGGGGGCGCATCCGGCAATGCCATCGCGATCGATACCTCGGGCAACGCCTACGTGGCGGGACTAACGGCGGCCAGCGACTTTCCGACCGTCAATGCGCTGCAGACGACGAATAAGACGAGTCCTCCGAGTACCGGCACCGGCTTTGTCGCGAAGTACAACGCTGCCGGGTCCGCACTGATCTATTCGACCTACCTGGGCGGCAGTGTCGAGGACCTCGTCAACGGCATCGCCGCCGATTCCGGCGGTAACGCTTACGTCGCGGGTCAAACGGAGTCCGCCGACTTCCCGACAGCCAATGCGTTCCAAGCCGCATGCCATGATTGCCCGGCAATCTTCAACGCCTTCGTCTCGAAGATCAATCCGGCCGGCTCGGCGCTCGTCTACTCGACCTTCCTGGCTGGCAGCGACACGACGATTGCCGAAGCCATTGCGCTGGACGCTTCCGGCGACGCTTACGTGACGGGAACGACGACGTCGACCGATTTTCCGACCGTGAACCCGCTGCAAGCGACCAACCGTGGCTCCAGCAATGTGTTCATAACGAAGTTCAATCCCGCCGGCTCGGCCTTGGTCTACTCCACCTACCTGGGCGGCAGCGGCAATTCAGACGACTTCGGCCGCGGCATCGCCGTCGATGCCACCGGCATGGCCTACGTCGTGGGGAACACCAATACGATCGACTTCCCCACCGTGAACCCCGTGCAGGCGACAAACCTAGGGGGAGTGGGAATAGACACCGGGTTTGTGGCGAACCTCAATGCGACCGGTTCTGCCTTGGTCTATTCCACGTACCTGGGGGGCAATTCCGGTGACCGGGCCATGGCCGTCGCCGTGGACACGTCTGATAACGCCTACGTGACAGGTTGGACGATGTCGGCCGACTTCCCGACGACCGCGAACGTGTTCCAGCCGGCCCTCAGCGGCACCGAAAACGCTTTTGTGGCGAAATTTCCAGCGGGCGCCGCCCCACCCCCGGCGCCGACGGTCACGATCTCGGTCGCTCCCACGACGATTACGGTCGGGCAGAGCACTATGCTGACCTGGGGCGCGACGAATGCGACGTCCTGTACCGCGAGTGGTGCCTGGAGCGGCACGCAAGCGACGAGCGGCACGCTGAGCGAAACCCCCGCGCAAAGCGGAGCCAGCACCTATACGCTGACCTGCACCGGAGCCGGCGGCAGTGCGCACGCATCGGCCGTGGTGACGGTCAACGCCGCGGCCGCGGCGCCGACGGTCACGATCTCGGCCGCCCCCGTGACGATCACGGTCGGACAGAGCACCATGCTGACGTGGGACGCGACGAATGCGGCGTCCTGTACCGCGAGCGGTGCCTGGAGCGGTGCGCAAGCGACGAGCGGCACGCTGACCGAGACGCCGGCGCAAAGCGGAGCCAGCACCTATACGCTGACCTGCACCGGAGCCGGCGGCACCGTGCACGCCACGAGTGTCGTGAACGTTGCCGCGAGCGCAGAAGTTGCGACGGTCACGATTCTATCCGGGAAAGCCGGAGGCGGCGGCATGGACCTCTGGAGCCTGCTGAGTTTGGGCCTGCTCGTGGCCTACCGCATGCGCCGCCTGCGGAGGCCGGCGCTTCTCGGCACGCTCGCGGTTCTCGCGGCGGTCGCGTTACTGGCGGCGGCCGCGCCGGTATCCGCGCAGCAAGCATCACCGGACGCGCAATTCCGGTGGGACCAGACTTACGTGGGGATCCGGGCCGGCAGCGGCACCTACTGGGAATCCTCGCGGCAACTCGATGCGGACCTCGTCGCGGACGGCCAGACCGGCACGACGACATCGATCGATCAGCACCGGACGAGCGGCGTCGTATACGCGGGCGTACCGTTTTACAAGTTGCTGTCCTTGGAACTCGGTGTCGCGGACCTCGGCATGTACCCCGTCGGGATCTCGACGACGAGCGCCAATATTGCGCAGCTCGCGCAAACCGTCGTTCGTAAGCTGTCGCCGGCCGGACGGGCGCTGACTTTGAATCTGGCGGCTCCGCTCGACATCAACGGCTGGTTGGCGTTCGAACCGCGAGTCGGGCTTATGGGCTACCAGTCGACGCAAGAGGTGTATACCCCCGTTGGCACCTACTCTCACGATCGCGAAGGCGCAGGAATCGATGCGGGCTTTGCCGTACTGCTGCGTCCGACGCGCAGCCTGTATATCGGCGCGGGACTCGACTGTTTCGATATCGACGGTCGGTGCACGGTCTTGTTGTACTCGGCCGAAATCGAGTACCACTTCGGTCGGTGAGCGCGATCCGACGGGAGAGCACGACGTTGTTCAAATCAGCTCGATCTCCACGAAACGAAATTCGTGGGGGTTCACGTTGACGACATTGTGCGCGACGCCGGATTTGCGCGCATAAGAGGCGCCGGCCTCGAGACGCACCTCCCTCGCACCGGTCGGCTCCTCCAACCGTAAACTGCCGTTCGTCAACGGCACGACGACGTAGTCGTGCGCGTGCACGTGGTGTCCGGTCTCGGCGCCGGGAGCGAAGCGCCATTCGGTGACGATCACCCGCTCGTTATGGACTTGTACGATCGAGGTCGCTTTCACCTATTCGACCGCCGTGCGCAAAGTCCTGGAAAGGTAGCTGGCGTTCGAGTTGATGCAGAAATCGATTTGGGAATTGTGGTCCCCGGTCCCGATCGCTTTGGCATGCAGCAGAATCCGAAGCTGCTTGCCGGGCTCGACGGGCAAGTCGAATACGAAGCTGCGCGTATCGTCGATGGGGACGTGCATCGTGTCCTTATAATTGGGCTCCATCGAAACGATGGCAATGCCCTTGAGATATTCATCGCCGATATCCAGGCTGACCAGCTTCTGCGCGACGGTGGCATGATTGTCGATGGTCGCCGTGATGACGAACTCATCCCCGCTTTTGACGACCGGCGGCGCCTGGACGTCAACATCGATGTCCTTCGGGCTGCTACACCCACACGTCAACGCCGACAGGAGGATCAGCAAGAACGAGAATTGTGCTGCTTTCATGCTGTTACTTCCTCAATCCGTTGAGTTTCGCCAAGAAGCAAGCCGGATGCTTAGAATAGTTCATACCCGAGACGCAGACAATGCCGCAATCACGGCGGCGGCCGCGAAGCGGGGCCGGCGAGAAAAAAACATGCTGCGAAAACGGTAGGGCTGACGCATCATGACCGGCGGGGAGATTCGGCACGGTCGAGCTGACGGCGACGAGGGGCGTATGGGTCAAGACGTGATCATCGAGACACGCGATCTGACCAAGGAGTTCAAGGGCTTCGTGGCCGTGAACAACTGCAATCTGAGCGTGCGGCGAGGCGAAATTCACGCTCTGATCGGCCCCAACGGCGCCGGGAAAACCACGTTCTTCAATTTGCTGACGAAGTTCCTGACACCGACACGCGGCACGATCATCTACAACACGGTGGACATAACGGCCAGGAGCCCCGCGGAACTCGCGCGCGGCGGCATCGTCCGCTCCTTCCAGATGTCGGCGGTATTCCCGCACATGACGGTTCTCGAGAATGTGCGCCTTGGCCTGCAACGCCAGCTCGGGACCTCGTTCCACTTCTGGAGGCCGGAAGCGAGCCTCGCGGTTCTCGATGCGCGTGCCATGGATCTGCTCGAGTCGGTGGACCTCGGCTCCTTGGCCCAGGTGGTCGCGGTCGAACTGCCCTACGGACGCAAACGCGCACTCGAAATTGCGACGACATTGGCAATGGACCCGCAGCTCATGTTGCTCGACGAACCGACACAGGGCATGGGTCACGAGGACGTCGACCGCGTGACGGCTCTGATCAAGAAAGTGTCGGCGAGGCGCACGACGCTCATGGTCGAACACAACATGAAGGTTGTCTCCACGATCGCCGACACGATCACGGTGCTGCAACACGGACAAATCATCGACAGCGGGACTTACGCGCAGGTCTCGCGAAATCCACTCGTGATGGCTGCGTACACGGGATCGGCCGAAACCGCTTTGGGGGGTGCGCACTGATGGCGGCCGAATACCTGCGCGTGACCGACTTGCACGCCTTCTACGGCGAGTCGCACATCCTCCATGGTGCGGATTTCCACGTGAACCAGGGCGAGGTCGTGACGCTCCTGGGGCGCAACGGCGCGGGCCGTACGACCACTCTGAAGGCGCTCATGGGGCTCGTCGGCAGCCGGTCGGGTTCGGTGATGATCAACGGCCGGGAAGCGATCGACATGCCGGCACACCGCATTGCGCGTCTCGGCGTCGGCTACTGTCCCGAGGAGCGCGGTATCTATTCGAGCCTGTCGACCGAGGAGAATCTCGTGCTGCCGCCCACGGTCGGATCGGGGGGCATGCCGCTCGCGGAAATCTACGCATTGTTTCCGAATCTGCACGAACGGCGCAAAGCCCAGGGCTCGCGCCTCTCGGGCGGCGAACAGCAGATGCTCGCCGTGGCCAGGATCCTGCGCACCGGCGCGCGATTGTTGCTGCTCGACGAGATATCCGAAGGGCTCGCGCCGGTCATCGTGCTGGCCCTGTCGCGGCTAATTCACACCTTGCGGGACAAGGGCTATACGATGGTCATGGTGGAACAGAATTTTCGTTTCGCGCTGCCGCTCGCGGACCGGTTCTATTTGATGGAGCACGGCCAGATCGTCGACGAGTTCGCAGCCTCGGAGCTGCAGGCGAAGACGGCGATGCTCAATGAAAGGCTCGGAATCTGATAGATAAGCAAACAACAATGGAGATAACAATGAATATCAGCAAGACCGCGCTAGGGGTAGCGATGCTATGCGCGAGTATGGCTGGACCGCAGGCCGTGCTCGCCGCCGATAGCGACGTCGTGATCGGCGATATCGACGATCTATCCGGCACCTATGCCGACGTCATGGGAGCCGGCGGTCAGGAATCCATCAAAATGGCGATCGCCGACTTCGGCGGCACCGTGTTGGGAAGAAAAATTTCCCTGCTCGTCACGGATCATCAGAACAAACCCGATATCGGAGCATCGAAGTTCCGCGAATGGGCCGACCAAAACGGCCTCGACATGCTGATCGGCGGATCCAATTCGGGCGTCAACATCGCGATGGCGAAGGTGGCCGCCGCGAAAAAGATACCGCTTATCGTGATCGGCGCCGCCGGATCGTCGCTCACGAACGAGGACTGCACGGCTTATACGGTTCACTATGTTTACGACACGACCTCGCTCGCCAACGGCACGGCTGCGACGATGGTCAAGAATGGCGGCAAGACCTGGTTTTATCTGACCGCCGACTATGCGTTCGGCACGCAGCTGCAGAACGCCGCGTCCAAGGTCGTCGAAGCGAACGGCGGCAAGAATATCGGTGCGGTGCGTGTACCGCTCGGGGCGTCGGACTTTTCGTCGTTTCTGCTGCAGGCTCAGGGATCCGGCGCAAACGTTCTAGGGCTCGCGAACGCCGGCGGCGATTTCAGCAACTCACTGAAGTCCGCGATCGAATTCGGCATCACGAAGACCATGAAACCCGCGGCGCTGCTCGCGTTCATCAACAACATTCACAGCCTCGGGCTCGAGACGGCGCAGGGTCTTTATCTGACGACCGGGTGGTACTGGGATCTCAACGACAAGACGCGCGCATTCGCAAAACGCTACTTCGCGAAAATGAACGCGGAACCTAGCATGGACCAGGCCGGCGCCTACTCGGCGACGATGACCTACCTGAACGCCGTCAAGGCCGCCGGCACGACCGACTCGGACAAGGTCATGGCGGAACTCAAGAAGGCCAAGATCAATGATATGTTCGCGACCGGGGGATATATCCGTGCGGACGGAGTCATGGTGCACGACATGTACGTCATGCAGGTCAAGACGCCGCAGGAATCCAAGTATCCATGGGATTACTACAAAGTGGTGAAGATCATGAACGGCGAGGAAGCGTTCGGACCGATCACCGGCCTCTGCGCGATCGCGCCGAAATAGGCGTTGGCGACCAGGCGCTTGCGGCCGCCCGGCCGGATGCCGGGCGGCCCGCACAGATCGTCGAGGGCTGAACTGCGGATGCAACATGACTGAAATCTTCGGCGTTCCGGTGGCCGTGATACTGGGCCAGTTGATGCTCGGCCTCGTCAACGGTGCCTTTTATGCGATGCTGAGCCTGGGGCTCGCGGTGATCTTCGGATTGATGGGTGTCGTCAATTTCGCGCACGGCGCGTTTTATGCGCTGGGATCGTTCGCCGCGCTGCTGGGCCTGCAGTTTCTCGGCGTCAATTACTGGATGGGACTCGTGCTCGCACCGCTCGCGGTCGGGCTCCTCGGCATCGCCGTGGAGCGCCTGCTGCTCAGACACCTCTACAAGATCAATGCCTTGTATGGGCTGCTGCTGACTTTCGGCGTCGCGTTGATCGTCGAGGGTTGCCTGCAGGAATTCTTCGGATCCTCGGGGCAGTCCTACCCCGTGCCCGCGCAACTTGCCGGCGCCGTGAATCTGGGATTCATGATATTGCCGAAGTACCGCGCCTGGGTCATCGTCGCCTCCATCACGGTCTGTTTCAGCACTTGGTTCCTGATCGAGAGAACCCGTCTCGGCGCGACGCTGCGGGCGGCGCGGGAGAACGGGCCGCTGCTGCAGGCTTTCGGCGTCAACGTGCCGTTGCTGATGACCTTGACCTATGGCGGGGGCATTGCGCTCGCGGCACTTGCCGGGGTGCTCGCTGCACCGGTGATTCTCGTGACCCCGCAAATGGGCTCATCCTTGGTCACGGTCGTGTTTGCGGTCGTGGTCATCGGCGGCATGGGGTCGATCCTGGGCGCGATCGTCAGCGGACTGGGCTTAGGGGTCATCGAGGGCTTCACCAAGGTCATCTACCCGGAGGCGTCGAATATCGTCGTTTACGTCATCATGGCGCTCGTACTGATCCTGAGGCCCGCGGGCCTGTTCGGCAAGGACTAGCGGCATGCGCGCGCGCCGGGCCTTCTATGCGATCGCCGCCGCGTCGGCGATTTGTGTTCCGCTCACGGGTGTCTATCCCGTGTTCATGATGAAACTTCTGTGCCTCGCGATATTCGCGTGTGCCTACAATCTGCTGCTCGGCTTCAGCGGCATGCTGTCCTTCGGTCATGCGGCCTTCTTCGGTTCCGCCGCCTACGCGACCGGCTGGCTCATGACCGCGCAGCGCTGCGGTGTAGGCGTGTCGATCGCCGGCGGGGTGCTTGCCGCAGCGCTGCTCGGCCTCGTCATCGGACTGCTCGCGATCCGGCGCCATGGCATCTATTTCGCGATGGTGACGCTCGCGCTCGCGCAACTCGTCTACTTCGTTTGCCTCGAGGCGCCTTTCACGGGCGGCGAAAATGGACTGCAGGGCGTCGGGCGCGGCACGCTGTTCGGCATCCTGCCCTTGAAGTCGGACGTCGCGATGTATTATCTGGTGCTAGCGGCATTCGTCGCGGTATTCCTGTTCGTACGGCGCGTCGTGCACTCGCCGTTCGGTCAGGTACTCAAGGCGATCCGTGAGAATGAACAGCGCGCGATCTCTTTGGGCTACGAGATCAACCGATACAAGCTCGCGGCGTTCGTGCTGTCGGCGTCGCTTTCAGGTCTCGGCGGATCGCTAAAGACGCTGGTGCTCGGTTTCGTGACCTTGTCGGATGTGTCGCAATCCGCGTCCGGCGAGGTGATCTTGATGACGCTGCTCGGCGGTATCGGCACGTTCTTCGGGCCGGTCCTCGGCGCCGCAATCGTCGTCACGCTTCAGGAGTATCTGTCCGACGTCGTCGGCGGCTGGGTGACGGTCATCATTGGGGCGATCTTCGTCGCCTGCGTGCTCGCGTTCCGGCGCGGCATCGTCGGCGAACTCGCGGGCTACGGCAAGCGTCGCTGAGCGCTCATTTCAGGAACCGGTCGAACCACGCGAGCGTACGCTGCGATGCATCGGCGACATGTTCCGGGTCGCGCAGCCCATGTCCTTCACCGGGATAGATCATGACGGCAGTCGGCACGCCGAGCGCTTTGAGCGCATGCCAAAACTCCTGAGTTTGCGGAGCGGGGCACTCGATGTCGCGCTCGCCGACGTAGGCGAACGTCGGGGTGCGGGCGTTGCGGATGAAATTGATCGGCGAGGACCGGGCATAAACCGCCGGGTCGTCGTACACCGAGGCGCCGAAGTACGGCATCAACCAGGCATCGATGCCGTTTTCGCCGTAGTACGAGAGCCAGTCGCTGACGCCGGCAGCCGCGACCGCGGCCTTGAAGCGCGTGGTCTGGGTCACCGCCCACATCGTCATGAAGCCTCCGTAGCTGCCGCCGGTGATTCCGAGCCGCGACGCATCGATCGGCGCGCTCTTCAACGCGGTATCGATACCGGCGAGCACATCGCGCAAATCCCCATGGCCGAAGTCGCGTACGTTCGCCAACGTAAATCGCTCGCCCTGGCCGTAGCTGCCGCGAGGGTTTGGCCGAAACAATGCATAGCCGCGTTCCAACAGTGTCTCGCTGAGTCCCGGACCGCTGAAGACCGGCGTGGCGGCGGCCGCGGGACCGCCATGAATCATCGTGATCATCGACATCTTTGCACTCGCGTGTTCGGGCAGCAGCAGCCAACCCTGCACGTCGAAGCCGTCGCTCTTCCACCATAAACTTTGCACGTGTGCGGGCGTACCCATACCGGCGTTGGCCGTCGTCAAATTGTGCCAATGTCCGATTGCGCCGGCTTCGAGCTCCGGTGGTTCCATGAAAGACTCATGTTCGGCAGCGCTCATCCCCGAGGGGCAGGCGAGTGACACGCCGGCGCGAGGCCCCACGGACTCCGCGCCGCTCCAGAGGACGAGGAGGGGCGCCGGCCGCCGCCCAGATCCACGAACTCGGTCTGGTCACCCTTGAGCAACTGTGCTTGGAGATGTCCGTTACAGTCCCAGCCAAGTGCGGTCGCGGAGGCGCGCAGGCTTGCGGTCAGATTGACGGCTGGGCCGCCATCGAGCGCGAGCGTGTAGACGTCCCCACCCGTGGAGCCGAAGTCGCTCATGATTCCTGCAATGAACGCGACGCTCCGGCCATCTCGCGACACGCTCGGCTTCGCAATCTGTTGCCGCGCGTTCGCCGGGCTGTAGAGGACTTGGGGCCCTGAATCGCTCTCGGAAAAACCGTACAACTTGGCTGTCCACCAGTTGTCGTCGCCGTTGCCGGGCGCCGCGGTGCCGATGAAACCTCCTCCGGCCGGTCTCCAATCATATTCATAGACATACAGATCCGGTGGCGAGACCCAGCGCAGCGCATCGTTCTCGAGCACGGCGATGCGCTGCAGGGTCACGGGGGCATCGAGGTCCCCCGATATCGGCGTGCCCGCTTCCGTGGCGCCGACCTCCTTGCGCGCGTTCTCGGTCGCCAACATCGCGAGCCGGCCATCGGGGCCATAGCGCATCTCCCCGATCGTTCCATTGAAATCCAGCAGCTTCGTGAGCCCGCTGCCGTCCGCGGCCACCGTATAGAGAGCGCGTGCGTGACCGCCCGGCATGCGCAACGCGAAGCTGAGGTGGCTGCCGTCCGGAGCCCAGGCCAGCGCCGCCGGCCAACATTCCGGCACGCGGCCGCAGGGCAGCTCGATCCGGGTCGCGACATTGTCCCGCAGATGCCGGATCATGAGATCCCGCACCGGCGGCAGGAATCCATTCGCAGGTGCATCGCCTTCGACCGAGGCTACGAATGTGGCGTCGGAAGAGAGTTCGATTTCCAGGAACCGATGCACGAGCCGCTGCGGCGCTTCACCGGCGCCGCCGGCGGCCGGCGCCAACATCAGCAGTCCGCAGCTCAGCGAGGCATGGAACAAAGCACGCATTCGCGCCCGGCCGATTCGTTTCTTTGTTTTCATGATGCCTCTTCCGCCGGGTGTGTTTCGACGGGGTAGCCCGCATCGATCCACGCGTCGAGTCCGCCATGTAAGGGGCGCACACGCTTGAAGCCGTGGTTCATCAGCCGCTTGGCAACCTGTGCCGCGGAGGCTTCATTGGGGCACGTACAGTAGACGATGATCTCGCGTTCGCGAGAATAGTCCTTGAGCCAGTGTTCGAGTTCCTCAACCGGCGCATGGATCGCCGATGGAATCCAACGCGGTTCCAGGCTGCGAGCCGTGTGCGTGCGTACATCCAATATCAGCGGGTCCTGTTTAGCCGTCAGGAGCGCGTACAAGTCATCGACGCTGATTCTCGCCATCCGCAGCGATGCAAGAAAGCGGCGGCGCTCGCGCCACTTGTAGGCGATGTAAATGATCAACGCGACGCCCAATCCGGCCGCCGCCATTCCTCCAATACGTTCGAGCTCTGCAATCGGTCCCTTGAATACCAACCCTGCGCCGAGCCCGACCGCCGTCCACAGCGAACTCGCGATAAAGCTCAAGCCCATGAAGCGCAGCCAACTGACCCGCAACGCACCGGCCAGAGGCGGAGCGATCGTGGCGAGGCCGGGTATGAATTTCGCAATGACGATCGAGTTCACGCCCCAGCGTTCGAATCGATCCTGGGTTTGGCTGACACAGGAATCGGGCTCGAGCGAGATACGGCATAGTGTCTTCAAGACGCGCATCCCGTAAGTTCTTCCGATCAAGAACCAGACCGCGTCCGCGATCAGCGTCGCGACGACGGCCGCGATAAATAGCGCGGCGGCACTCACTCGCCCATTGGCCGCCAAACTGCCGGCAACGATGAGCACCGGAACGGCGGGAATCGGAACGCCCAATTGGTCGATCAAAACCGCGACAAATACGATGGGCACGCAGTAATGCTCGAGCAGATAAAACACTTGCATGTGCATTGGATCACTCTATCGAATCATTTCCCAAGGGCAATACGCGGCGAACGGCGAATTGCTGCGCTGCACTATCGCCAGCGATGAGCGATGCGCGATGTGTGTTGCGTCAAGGCCGGGGCCTTCCGGCCCGGTTAAAGTTCCATGCCGGAACGCCGAAGTCTTGAGGCATACGCGGCTCTTGGGCAGACGCCAATGGGGGTATCCCGGCAGGTGTGGCCCGACAAAACCGCGTCGCCAACCGGGAGCGAGGAATCTGATGAGCGCCGTGCCTACATCACCGGAACTGCAGGCCGAGCCGCCGGTCGCGCGCATCGACCCTTCGATCCGACTCATCGAACAGGCCATGGCCGACCTGGTCGGACTCGCTGCGGTGATCTGTGAAGCTCCGTTCGCGACACTGACGATTCCCGGCGTCCATATCGCTTGGAGCCGGCTCGCGGGGCGCATCGATGCCGCCGCGGTGCCGGATCACCGCGCGTTCGATGAGCTCGCGGTTCGCGGCGCTGACTTGTTCGAAGTCCCGAATGTCGCGCTCGACGAACGATTCAAGGGCCAGCGCGCGGCGAGCGCCCCGCCTGCGGTGGGGTGCTACGCCGGCGCACCGCTGGTTGCGGCAGACGGCCAATCGTTCGGCTTGCTCGCGGTGATCGACTCCATCCCCCGCCAATTGAAGCCGTATCAAAGCGCGGCGCTGCTGGCGCTCGCCAGGCAGGCGGCGACGCAATTTGCGATGAGTAAAGAGCTGATCTTGGCGCGTGCGATCGCGGCGAGTGCGCCGGTGGCGTTCTATCACAGCGATATGCACGGCAACATCACGTATGCGAACCCCGAGTACCGCCGCGTCTTCGGTCTGAGACCGGATCAGAGCATCGACGACTGGTCGATGGGCGTGCACCCCGAGGATGTGGTGCGCATGCGCAGCTCCTGGGCCGAATTTTGCCGGCGGCCGCGGCCGATGCGATTCGACTACCGTACCGTGCCCAGTGGGGGCGCCGTGCGCTTCCTCGCCGAGCAAGTGGTTGCCGCGGACGGCGTCGGGGGCTTCGTCGGCACGATCAGCGATTTCACCGACCTCGTCGCGGCCCGCAGCGACTTGGTTCAGAGCCGCACACTCGTCGAAGCGATCATTGCCAATTTGCCGGTCGCGCTATTGGCCTGCGATGCGGCGGGCCTCATCACGCGCCATAACAATGCCGCCGCCGAACTATTCAGCATTCCGGGAACGGCTCGGTCCGGCCTCGAAACGCCCGAGCACTACCTGCCGGCGGCGAAGGTCTATCGTGCCGACGGGGCGACGCCATTGAGTCCGGCGGAACACCCGCTTGCGCGCGCTCTCGGCGGCGAGGTGATCCGCGATCTCGAACTCGTGATCGTCCCGCAGGGCGCCACAGCCCGCACGACGCTATCGAACGCGCGGCGCTTGGCCGGCCCGGACGGCCAGACCCTAGGCGCCGTCTTGATCGTCCAAGACGTCACGGAACGCAAGCTTGCCGATCTCGAGCTCGAGCGGGTTCACAAGCAGCTGTTGGCCGCCTCGCGTCAAGCGGGCATGGCGGAAATCGCCACCAATGTGCTGCACAACGTCGGCAATGTGCTCAACAGCGTCAATGTCTCGGCAAGTCTGCTCGTCGAGCGCATCAACAATCCGAAATCCTCGGGTCTCGCGCGGGTTGCATCGCTGCTCGAGGATCACACCGCGGATCTCGGCGCGTTCATCTCGAACGATGAGCGTGGCCGCTACCTGCCGGCCTATCTGGCCCAGCTTGCCGACCAGCTGCAGACCGACAAGCGGGTCGCGCTCGAGGAACTTGCATCCTTGCGCGAAAACATCGAGCACATCAAGGATACGGTGAACATGCAGCAGAGCTATGCGAAGCTGTGCGGTGTCACCGAGACGGTCGCGGTGGCGGCGCTCGTCGAGGACGGCCTGCGCATGAACGCCGGCGCGCTCGCTCGCCACGGCATCACGCTGCGGCGGGAAATTGCCGAAGTGCCGCCGATCACCATCGATAAGCACAAAGTGCTGCAAATCCTCGTCAATCTCGTGCGCAACGCGAAGTACGCCTGCGACGAGTCCGGTCGTTCCGACAAAACCATGACGATCCGAGTCGAAGGCGATGAGGAGCGGGTGCGAATCAGCGTCGCCGACAACGGCATCGGCATCCGAGCCGAAAACATGTCGCGGCTCTTCACGCACGGTTTTACGACGCGCGCCTCGGGGCATGGGTTTGGTCTGCACAGCGGAGCGCTGACCGCGCGCGAGCTCGGCGGATCGCTGACCGCATGCAGTGACGGCCCAGGATGCGGTGCGACGTTCACGCTCGAGCTGCCGCGCGAGCCGCGGCTGCCTTGAGTACGAAGTCCGGCATGCGACGCGTTCTCGTCATCGACGACAATCTCGCGATCCATGCGGATTTTCGCAAGGTGCTGAGCGTCGATCCGAAAACCGAGGCAGACGCGATATTCCTCGCTGCAGAAGCGATTCTTCTCGGCGAGGTGCCGCCGGACATGGAACGGCCGAGCTTCGAGGTCGACTTCGCGCAACAGGGCCGCGACGGGGTCGCGATGGTGCAACAGGCACTGATCGCAGGGCGCCCCTACGGCATGGCCTTCGTGGATATGCGGATGCCGCCCGGCTGGGACGGCCTCGAGACAATCGAGCACTTGTGGGCCGTGGATCCTCACGTGCAAGTCGTGATTTGTTCCGCACACTCTGACTATGACTGGATCGACGTCGTGCGCCGGCTCGGCAACTCCGACCAACTACTGGTGCTGCGCAAGCCATTTGAGCCGATCGAGGTGCTTCAGTCCGCTACGGCATTGAGCCGAAAATGGCTGAACGAGCGCACCATGCGCGGCCAGGTCGCCACCCTCGAGCAGGTCGTTTCGGTCCGTACCCAGGGACTCGAAGCGGCCAACCGGCAACTGCGGCATCTTGCGACGCACGATGCCTTGACCGGCTTGCCGAACCGCGTGCTGCTCGAGGATCGTCTCGCTCACGCTGTAGTTCACGCGCATCGTGACGGACAGTGCTTCGCCGTGCTGTTGTGCGATCTTGACCGCTTCAAACAGATCAACGATTCCCTGGGCCATGGCGCGGGCGATCAGCTGTTGCAGGTCGTCGCGGAACGGCTCGGCGCCGTGGTCCGCGACATCGACACCGTTGCGCGCATGGGCGGCGATGAGTTCGTGATCGTCTTGAACCCGGTCGCCGATCGAGCGGAGGCCGAAGCGGTTGCGCGGCAGGTCATCGACGCCATGCAGGCGCCGGTCGAAATCGCCGGAATCAGCATTCATGCAAGCCCGAGCATCGGTATTGCGCTGTACCCGGCCGATGGGGACTCGCTCGAGGTGCTGCTCGCGCGCGCCGACGCGGCCGGGTATGCGGCGAAGCAGCGCGGCCGCAATGGCGTGCAATGCTACGTGGCCGGAATGAACATGGGAGCGCCCGACAAGGTACGCATCGAGAGCGAATTGTACGAGGCCCTTGCACGGCATCAATTGGAGCTGCACTACCAGCCCAAGGTCGACACGCTGAGCGGTTCCGTGTACAGCGCAGAAGCCCTGGTTCGTTGGCGTCATCCCGAGCGCGGCCTCGTGCCCCCTGCGGATTTCATACCGCTCGCGGAAGAGTGCGGGCTGATCGGCCCGATCGGCGAGTGGGTCGTGCGCGAAGCCTGTCGTCAGGGACGGGCCTGGCAGACCGGCGGTCTGCCGTCGCTGCGAATCGCCGTAAATTTGTCGGCGGCGCAGTTTCGCGCGGGCGTCGTCGTCGAGACCATCCGCCGTGCGCTTGACGATGGCGAATTTGAGGCGCGCTTCCTGGAAGTGGAACTCACGGAAAGCGCGGTCATGAGCGATCCGGCGGAATCGATCAAGATTCTCGAGCAGTTGAGCGAGATGGGTATTCTGATCTCGGTCGATGACTTCGGTACGGGCTATTCGAGCATGAGTTATCTGCGGCGATTGCCGATCGACAAGCTGAAAATCGATCGGAGTTTCATCAAGGAAATCACGGCGCGCGCCGATGACGCGTGCATCGTGCAGGCGATCGTCTCGCTCGCGCACAGCCTGCGGCTCAAAGTGGTCGCCGAGGGCGTCGAAACGGCGGCGCAACTCGAATTTCTCAGGACCCTCGGCTGCGACCAATATCAGGGCAATCACTTCAGCCGGCCGCTACCGGCGCCGGCTTTCGAAGCACTCATGCGCAGCGACAAGGCGAATCGACGGGAATTTACGCAAGCCGATGCGATACGCACGCATAGCAAGCTGGCGGCCTACAAGCGCTAGTAGCTGCTCGCGCAACGCCCATAGCCGCTCGCGCGCTACGCCCAGTCCTGAATTGTCTTTCGCGCGGCGCCCCGGGGGTCGGGCGCTGCATGCGCAAATGCAGGCTGCGCAGCAACGTGGATGGTACCTAACGAGACGGGCAAATCCGCGATACCGCAATAGGCCGAATTGGCGGATGCTTCTCGCAGCCTGCGGCGCAGGCGAGCCTCCATTTTAGGAAAGCAGAGCATGTCGGACTTCAAATTGACTCGGATCTTCGTTGCGATCGCGAATCCTTGGGGCGGTATCACCAATGCGATTCGGCGCGCCAGCGCTCTCGCGCATAAGACGGGGGCCAGTATCGAATTGTTCCATGCGATACCGTCGATCGTTTCCGCCGGAATGGCGCATGCCGACGCGGAGCACTTTACACGTATGGAAGCGCAGGAGAGCCGCCGCCGGCTCGAACGGACCGCGAACCGCTTGCGACGCGAAGAACTCATCGTCAATACCTACGTGCAGACGGGCTATCCCATCCATGAAGCCATCCTGCGTCAAGTTCGGCTCGCGAAAGCGGAACTCGTGATCATCGAGGCACGCAAGCACAATGTCTTCGCGCGCTTGCTGCTCACGCAAACGGATTTTGAGCTGATACGGGGCTGCCCGGTGCCGCTCTTGATCGTGAAGGGACGCGCGGCTTGGCGCAGCCCGCGCATCTTGGCGGCGCTGGATCCGTTTCATAGCAACGACAAGTCGAGCGCGCTGGATGCTGAAATCGTCGATGCCGCGCGTGCCATGGCCGACGTGGTTCGGGGATCCGTGCATGCCGTGCATGTCTACCGGCCGCTCGACCTGTCATTGCTCGGGGTACCGATTGGCCCGGTGTTGAACGATCCGATTGCGGCGCAGGAGAAAGCCTATAAGACCGCGGTCCGTCGACGATTTGTCGAAGCCGTCGGTTCCTATGCAATTGCCAAGGGAAAGACCCACCTGGTTTGCGGTGATCCCGCCACCGAGATACCCGCTCTAGCGCGCTCGATGCGCGCCGGGCTGGTGGTCATGGGAGCGACGTCCCGCTCCGGATTGAAGCGGATCTTCATCGGCAATACCGCCGAGCACGTGCTCGATAGCCTCAAATGCGATGTTTTGGTCGTCAGATCTCCCAAGTGAGCCGAATCAGCCGAGCTCAATCAGCCGTGGCTCACGCGCGCCGTCGCCGGTGCGGTGATCTGACCAAAACGCCGCTCCCGGCGCGCGTACTCCGCGAGCGCCTGCTCGAAAGCTTGGCTGTCGAAATCCGGCCACAAGCAGTCCAAGAACAGCAGTTCGGCGTACGCGCATTCCCATAATAGAAAGTCGCTCAAGCGCTTCTCGCCGCCGGTGCGTATCAGTAAATCGACCTCGGGTGCTGCCTCCGCCGAGTGATCAATGACGGCGAGATGCTCGAGGAACCGTGACCGATCGATGTCGTGATCCGATTTCATGCGCCGGCAGGCCTCTACGAGGCTGTGCTGCGCAGAGTAATCCACGGCGATGCGCAGCAGCATTCGCGTACAGTGTGCGGTGGCTTGTTCGCTGTGTTCGATGAGTTCGAGCAATCCGGCATTGAGGCGATCGCGCCGACCGATGATGTTGATGCGTATGGATTGTTCGAGGCAGCGCTGCGTCTGCGTCAATAGATGGTGGCGCAACAGCGTGAACAGCGCGCCGACCTCCGCTCTTGGCCGCTCCCAATTGGCGGCGGAAAAGGCATACAAGCTGAGCGTGTCGACTCGATGGCGCGCGGCCGCTTCGACGATGGCGTTGACGGCTTTCGCGCCGGCGCGATGTCCGGCGCTGCGCGGCAGGTGGCGGCGCGACGCCCAGCGGCCGTTGCCGTCCATGATCATTGCGATGTGCATTGCGAAGTACTCTATATTGCGGAGCGAATGGGCAAAAAAATGTCAGGGCCGGCGCGTGGCCTTGATGACGGCTTCGACGTGATCGAGATACCGATTCAAGGCGCTTCTGCCGAGCGCGGTCAGCTTGTAGACCGATTTGGGACGGCGATCTTCGAAAGATTTCGTGCAGGTCAGATATTGCGCTTCCTCGAGTTTGCGGGCATGCGCGCTCAAATTGCCGTCGCTGACATTGAACAGCGATTTGAGTTCGGAGAAAGAGAGTTGTTCGCGTACCGCCAGCGTACTCATGATTCCGAGACGCACGCGCTCGTAGACCAAACGATCGAATTGACTGTCGTCAGTCTCGGGGCGCATGCCTGGCACCGTGGCTAGCTTTGGACGCTTGCGCGCCGCGGACTCTTCGCTCGCGCGGACATTAGACTTCGCTGCCATGACCCATGCGCCCGATGAGGAAGCCGAACAGCACATGCAGGCCGCCGAAGCCGATGCCGAGCAACAAAATCTGCAGCCGGTCCGGCAGCACGAATGCGAGCAAACCTAAGCCGACGAATAATCCACCCATGATGCCGATCGTGCGCGTCGTCGGTACGCTCGCGGCGATCAAGGCGCAGCCGTACAGCAATAACCAGGTACCGGGGATCGCGTTCAAGTTGCCGTAGGACCAAAGCACGGCGGTCATGACGGCCCCGCCGAACATGGAAGGCAGCAGGCAGAACGCAAATTTGCGGATCGGGGTACCCGATAGCGCCAGTCCGCGCAGCGACGAGGGCCGTATCACGAGCGAGCCGCCAAGGCCGCCGGCGATGACCGCGGCGATCAACCAAATGAGGAACCAATGCCGCTGCATGCTCGGCGCGGACGACAGCGCCGCCGCCAGCAAACCGACGGCGCCCATCGCGACGCCCGCCGACCCGGGCACCGCGAATGAGGTCGCGGATTCCATGGAGTTTCGGATATAGCGCAGCGAGGCCGCCGCATGCGTTTCGATCTGGACCGTATCGGCGGACTGCATCGTTTGCTTCTCGAGCTTGGGCACTCTTTGACGCTACCGCCAGCAGCCGTGTCGTGTCAAGTACTCTACAAGACAGAGTACTTTATTCATGCGTGTCGTCACGATTTCTTGGTTTGCGAGCATCGGCGGCGCCGTGTAGGGTCGGCGATACATCCCGGCCAGGGTTGACGACGCATTGATGGGACAGATCCGCAAATCGAGAGCGCCAGGGCTGGCGCTCTGCATCATCGCTGTGCATGGCTGTGGCGGAGGCGACAAAGGTCCCTCGAGCATGCCGCTGCCGCCGGCCTCCTCGAGCGGCGTCGACGTCATTACTTATCACAACGATAATCTCCGCACCGGCCAGAACCTCGACGAGCAGACGCTGACGCCGCTCAATGTGGCGCGGGCGACCTTCGGCTTGCTGCTCATGCTGCCGGTCGACGGCAAGGTGGATGCGCAGCCGTTGGTGCTGCACGCGATTACGATGAGCGACAACGCTGTCCATGACGTCCTCTATGTAGCGACCGAACACGATAGCCTCTACGCGTTCGATGCGAACTCGGGAGCCAAGCTATGGCAGCGGTCGCTACTCGAGAGCGCAGAGTTACCGAGCGATGCGCGGAACTGCGCGCAAGTCATTCCGGAAATCGGCGTCACCGCGACGCCCGTTATCGACCGCGCCGCCGGCACCATCTTCGTCGTGGCGATGTCGAAGGACAGCACGGGTGCCTACTATCAGCGCCTACACGCGTTGAACCTGAGGACGGGCGCGGAAGCCGCGCAGAGCCCCGTGACGATTGCCGCCTCGATCCCGGGTACAGGGGCGCCGGCGACGCAGAATGGGCAAATCGTCTTCGATCCTGGTCAATACAAGGAGCGTGCGGCGCTGCTGCTGTCGCAGGGCGTGATTTATACCTCGTGGGCCTCGCATTGCGACATCGAAAACTACACCGGATGGATCATCGGCTACATGGAAGCGAACCTGCAGCAGGCGGCCGTTTTCAACACCGAACCGAGTGGTACGGTCGGCGGCGGCCAAGGCGAGGCTGCCTTCTGGAATTCGAACTCGGGGCCGTCTGCGGACGCCAATGGCAACATTTATGCGATGACCGCCAACGGCGACTTTGATACGACACTGAATTCGGCCGGATTCCCGGCGGGTAACGATTACGGCAATTCCATCGTGAGGCTCGCAGCGCCGAGCGGAACTACGATGGCGGTGCTCGATTACTTCACGATGTTTAACGCGGATGCCGAAAGTGCCGTCGACGACGATTTGGGGTCTGGAGGATTGTTGTTGCTGCCCGACCAGATCGATGCCTCGGGTAACACGCGTCATCTCGCAGTGGGCGCGGGCAAGGACACGAATCTCTATGTGGTCGATCGAGATGACCTCGGGAAGTTCAACTCAGCCGACAACTTGAACGCTTACCAGTTTCTTGCTGCCGCGTTCCCTAGTTCGGGATGTGGGCCCGGCGTCTATGGAGCGCCGGTTTACTTCAACGGCATGGTGTACACCGAGGCCACGGGCGATGCGATCAGGGGTTACAAAATCGCTGCCGCAAAGCTTCCGGCGCAGGGCACGACTGCGCAGGTCACGACGCAAACCAGTGAAATTTTCTGCTATCCCGGCCCGGCCCTCGCGGTGTCAGCCAACGGTTCGACAAACGGCATCCTCTGGGCCGTGGAGAACTCATCGTCTCAGGCGGTATTGCATGCCTATGACGCGGCGAATCTCGCGACGGAGATCTACAACAGTGCGCAGGCCGGGACTCGCGATCAGTTCGGTCCCGGATCCAAGTTCACGCCGCCGACCGTGGCGAACGGCAAGGTATTCGTCGGCACGCAGGCCGACAACAGCACGAGTCCCCCCGGACAGAACTACGTAGCGGTTTTCGGGCTGCTGTAGGCGCTACGGTTCGGGGTAGCCGATCGACTGCGCGAACAGCACGCGCTGGTCGGCTCGCAATCCGAGCTGCCGCGCCAGCGCGGTCTTATCGCAATTGTGGAACCACGCGGCCAGTCCCTCGGCAGCGGCGAACAGGTAAACGTTGCCCGCGATCAGACCGGTGTCCACATAATAATAGGACTTTTGAATCTCGGGATCGTGCAACCCTGGCTCCTGAAATCCGGCCGTATTGACGAGTCGCTGCAGGTCCACGACGTAAATCAGTTGCAGCGGCGCGGTGGCTTCGACGCCACCCTGACCTGGGGTCAATGCAGCGACGCGCAGATCACCCGCGACGACGGGGGCCAAGCGGTTGCTCGGAGCGTCATATAAATAGGTGCCTTCGTGGAGCGCAACATAGAGATCGATCTCCTGCGAGTTGCTGGCCGACGCCGCGGTCCTGCCGAGGAGTCCAAACGGACCGCTGTTGCGATTGACTCCGTATGCGGCCCACAACAGATTCGAGAGCAGTTGCATCGGCAGCGGCGCAGTGCCGATTCGGCGTATCGTCTGTCGGCGCTGCAGAGCGGTGAACACCGTGGTATCGCAGTCGCTGGCGGGTGGCGGCAGCTCGATCGCGGCCATTGTGGAATTTGCATCAACGATCGCCGTCATGAGTCGTTCCTGTTGTAGGCGCGATCAGCCTTTGCGCCCGCAATTCAGCGCACGCTGCCCGCGGGCGGAGCGTAGGTATATTGGATAAAACCCTGATTGACGGCGAGCCGATCGTAGAGCCGCCGAGCGACGCTGTTCGTTTCGTGCGTGAGCCAATAGGGGCTGTTGGCACCGGCGGCTTTGGCGGCTTCGACGACAGCCTCGATGAGCTGTCGACCGCAACCCGTGCCGCGCACCGTGGGCTCGACGTAAAGATCCTGCAGGTAACACGCGGACCGAGTCGACCAGGTGTCCTCGTGAAATAAAAAGTGCACGATCCCGAGCAGTTCACCGGCCGCATTGCGCGCCCCCAGGCCATGCACGCGCCCGTCCTGCAGGCGTCGCCAGGTCGCCGCAGTCACCTCCGCGGGCAGATCGACGCCATAGAAGCGCTGATACGCGGACCATAATTGGGTCCAAGGCACATACTCGGATTCACGCAGTGGCGCGACGCGAATCAATTGGATGGGCGGCATGATAAAGCGGACTCGCAGGTTGATGTGGGTGTGTCTATAGTGCGCGCAAGTGGGTCTAGTGTGATCGATGAATAAAGACTGCGCCAGCAGCGGTGACCTTACGATGACTAAAACGCGAACACTGTTTGGATCGCTGCTGATGAGTTGGCCACTGTTGTTCGGTCCGCCGGCCGCCGCCGCCGCGCCCGCTGCCGCCGCGCCCGCTGCGGGCGATGAGCCCGCGATCGTCGTATTCGCCGCGGCGTCGCTGACCAACGTGCTGCAAGAATTGGGCGATGGATTCACGCGGGAGACCAACATTCCCGTCAAATTTTCGTTCGCGGCGAGCTCGGCGCTGGCGCGCCAGATCGAGAATGGAGCGCCGGCCGACATGTTTTTTTCCGCGGATATCGAATGGATGGACTATCTGCAAACGCGCAATTTGATCGACCGCCAAACTCGCCATGACGTGGTCGGTAACCGACTCGTACTGGTCGCGCCCGCCGCCAGCCTGATCCAGCTGACCATTGCGCCCAATTTCCCGCTCGCGGCAGCCCTCGGCAAAGGTCGCCTGGCGACGGGTGATCCGGATGCGGTGCCGGTCGGCCGTTATGCAAAGGCCGCGTTGACGAACCTCGGCGTCTGGAGCGGCATCGAGGCTCGCTTGGTGCGGGCCGACAGCGTGCGCGCGGCAATGAGCTTCGTCGATCGGGGCGAAGTACCGCTCGGAATCGTGTACGAAACCGATGCGCTGATCGACAAGAATGTGCGGGTCGTCGATGTGTTTCCCGCGAATTCGCATCCGCCGATCGTCTATCCGATTGCGTTGACCACCAAGCCCAAGGCCGATGCGGCGCGATTCCTCGCCTACATTCGCAGCCCGGCGGGCGATCTGGTGTTCAAAGCCTACGGCTTCTCGCCTTTGCGCTGATCGGCCGCGGCTGCGCGCCCGGCGCGATCGAATCGTCGCGACTCATCAGGCGCCGAGCGGCAGTGCGGTCGATTCCTTGATGACCGTCACCGCAACGGACGAGTTGACCGACTGAACGCAGGGAATGCGCGACAGATGGTCGAGATAAAATGCTTCGAATGCCTTGATGTTCTTGGTCACGATCTTGAGCAAGAAATCCCATTCTCCGGTCAAGGTATAGCACTCGAGCACTTCGCTGCGATCGCGGATCGCGGCCTCGAACGTTGCGATCGCGTCGCGCCCGGTCGTCGATAGCTTTACGTGCGCAAGTATCGTGACGTCGAGGCCGAGCGCGGCCCGGTCGAGCAAGGCCACGCGCTTCTTGATCACGCCGGTTTTTTCCAGGTGCTGAATCCGCCGCCAGCACGTCGTCGTCGATTGGCGTGCACGCGCGGCGACGTCCGCAACCGATAGCGCGCCGTCTTGTTGCAGAATGTCCAAAATCTTCAAATCAATCGCATCGAGAGCGGGACGATACATATATTCCATTATGTGACAATTTTCGGTATAAATGTACTTATTTCGCGGGGTGCAGACCAATGAAATCACCAATGCGCGGCGCAGCGACGTAAGATCGAGAAAATGCGAAATCTATCCCGCCTGCATGTGCCAAGGACCCCGGCCCGCCCCGGCGAAGCCCCGGATTTCAGCTACGTGGACTTGTCGCCGGCCGGTGCGGTCGCGCGACCGGAGGTCACCGCCAAAGTGCGTGACATCGGCCCACTGGCACTCGAACTCGTGCGTGTCCTGGACGACGCGCACGATGCGGTCGGACCCTGGAATCCGCATCTCGATGCATCGGATCTGCAGGTGGGATTGCGGCATATGCTGCTGACGCGCATCTATGATGATCGCATGCAGCGCACGCAGCGCGCGGGCAAGATCTCCTTTTATATGCGCTCGCTCGGCGAGGAGGCGGTATCGGTTGCGCAGTGCATGGCGCTGCGTCCGGGGGACATGCTGTTTCCGGGCTATCGCAATCAAGGCTTGCACATCACGCGCGGCATTCCGCTCGTCGATCTGATGTGCCAGCTGCTGTCCAATACACGGGATATGTGCAAGGGACGGCAATTGCCGGTCATGTACCACTCGCGGGCCGGCAATATTTTTTCGATCTCCGGCAATTTGGCGACGCAGCTGCCGCAGGCGGTCGGCTGGGCCATGGCGGCGGCCATCAAGGGGGAGGATCACATTGCATCGACCTGGATCGGCGAGGGCGGCAGCGCCGAGGCGGATTTTCACCACGCGCTGCTGTTCGCTTCCGTTTACCAGGCGCCGGTGATACTCAACATCGTAAACAATCAATGGGCCATTTCGACGTTTCAGGGCTATGCCGGCGGCGAGCAACGCTCATTCGCGGCGAGAGGCCCGGGCTACGGCATCGCGGGCATCCGCGTCGACGGCAACGATTTCCTGGCGGTCTATGCGGTCACGCATTGGGCGGCGGAGCGCGCGCGCAAGGGCGTGGGACCGAGCCTGATCGAACTCGTGACCTACCGCGCAGGCCCGCATTCGACCAGCGACGACCCGACGCGTTACCGCGCCAAGGACGAACCCGAGCACTGGCCGCTCGGCGATCCGATCGATCGCCTCAAGCGGCATTTGATCAAGCTCGGCGCCTGGTCCGAGGAGCGCCATCAAGCCTTGAGTGCGGAGCTCGACATGGTGGTCGCCACGAGCTGGAAGGAGGCCGTGACCTTCGGCACGCTCAACGAAGGCCCGCGGCTCGATCCGGATCTGATGTTCGAAGACGTATTCAAGGAAATGCCGCAGAACTTGCTCAAGCAGCGCGCGCTCATGCGAAGCGAAAAGGGCTGAAGCGCATGGCTCAAATGAACATGGTTCAGGCGCTGAATTCAGGCATGGACGTCATGCTCGGCCGCGATCCGTCCGTGATCCTCATGGGCGAGGACATCGGCTATTTCGGCGGCGTATTCCGCACGACCGACGGGCTGCAGCGCAAATACGGCGAACATCGCGTACTCGATACGCCGATCGCCGAGGGCGCGATCATCGGCGCCGCGATCGGCATGGCCGTCAACGGCTTGCGGCCCGTCGCCGAGATTCAATTCGCGGACTACATCTATCCCGGCTTCGATCAAATCGTCAGCGAATTGGCGCGATTGCGCTATCGAAGTGCCGGTGAATTCTTCGCGCCGGTCACGATTCGTACGCCGTGCGGCGGTGGTATCCGCGGCGGCCAGACGCATTCGCAAAGCCCCGAGGGGATCTTTACGCACGTCAGCGGCATCAAGATCATCATGCCGTCGAACCCGTACGATGCCAAAGGGCTGCTGATCACCGCGATCGAGGACGATGATCCGGTCGTCTTCTTCGAACCGAAGCGGCTCTACAACGGACCGTTCGACGGCGATCCGACCAAGGCCGCCGTGCCCTGGAGCACCCATCCCAAGGGCGAAGTGCCCGAGGGCCATTACGGCGTGCCTTTCGGCAAAGCCGATGTCGTTCGCTCCGGCAGCGAGCTGACGATCGTCACCTACGGCACGATGGTGTTCGTCGCGGCGCTGGCGGCCGCAAACGCGGGCGTGGATGCGGAGATCATCGATCTACGCTCGCTCGTGCCGCTCGACGTCGACACGATCTGCACGTCGGTCAAGAAGACCGGGCGCTGTGTCGTGGCGCACGAGGCGACGCGGTTTTCGGGGTTCGGCGCCGAGATCCTCTCGGTCATCCAGGAAGAATGCTTTTGGGAGCTCGAAGCGCCGATCCAGCGCGTCGCCGGCTGGGACACGCCGTATCCGCACGCGTTCGAGTGGCAATATTTTCCGGGGCCTGCACGCGTCCAAGCTGCGATCCGGGCCGTGATGGAGCCCGCGTGAGCAGCTCCGGTCAATACACGTTCAAGATGCCGGATCTGGGTGAAGGTACGGTCGAAGCCGAAATCGTGCGCTGGTATGTCCAGCCCGGCGATGTCGTTAGCGAGGATCAGGCGATCGTCGAAGTCATGACCGACAAGGCCTCGGTCGAGGTCCCGGCGCCGGTCGGCGGCCGGGTTCTCGCCGTGACCGGCACGCCCGGCGACAAGGTCGCGGTGGGTTCGCCGCTGATCATTTTCGAAATCGCCGCGCTCGCCGCCGGCCCGGTTGCGCCCGGCCATGCTCCTGCGGCTGAAAACATCGCGAAGCCGACGGACGCCCCGGGGCCCGCGAACACCGCGAAGTCGGCGAACACCGCGGCGCCGGCGCACACACGGGTCATGGCCTCGCCCGCCAATCGGCGCCGCGCGCGCGAGGCCGGTCTCGAGTTGAGCAACGTCGTGGGCTCGGGGCCACGAGGCCGAATTTTGCAGAGCGACATCCTTGCGGCGAGCACGCGCGCCGGCCGCGCGTCGGCGGCGCTGCCGGCTGCTCCTCGGCCTTCGCCCGGCGTCGCGCCGAGTCCGACGACCGAGATCAAAGTCATCGGCCTGCGCCGCTTGATCGCGGAGCGCATGAGCGAGGCGAAGCGCACGATTCCCCACTTTGCGTATGTGGAAGAAGTCGACGTTACCGAACTCGAATCCCTGCGCCGGCACCTCAACGACACGCGCAAGACGGACGGCGCCGGGCTGACCTATCTGCCGCTCGTGCTGCTGGCGCTCACGCGGACGCTCAAAACCTTTCCCCAGTGCAACGCACTCTATGATGCGCAGCGCGGCATGCTCGTGCGTCATGCCGCCGTACACGCGGGCATCGCGACCCAGACGCCCGACGGGCTCAAGGTTCCCGTCGTGCGTCACGCGGAGCGCTTGACGCTGTGGGGCCTCGCGGCCGAGATTCGTCGTCTGTCCGAACGCGCACGCCTCAATCAATCGACTCGCGAGGAGCTGACAGGCTCGACGATCACGGTGACGAGCCTCGGCAAACTCGGCGGCATCGCCTCGACGCCCGTCATCAACATGCCGGAAGTCGCGATCATCGGGCTCAACAAGGCGGTCGAACGGCCCGTGGTCCAAGGCGGCGCGATCGTCGTGCGCCGGATCATGAACCTGTCATCCTCGTTCGATCATCGTTTCGTGGATGGTTATGACGCCGCGGCGATGATCCAGACATTGAAGGAATACCTCGAACATCCGGCGACGATTTTCATACCGGACTCGTCATCACGAGGAGAAGCATAATGGCGGCAATCGTGGGCTGGTCCCACTCGCGCTTCGGTAAACAACCCGAGGAGACCGTCGAGAGTCTCGTCATCGGCGCCGCGAACGCGGCGTTGCGCCATGCGGGCGTTGCCGCCGGCGAGATCGACGAGATCTTCATCGGCCATTTCAATGCCGGATTCTCGGCGCAAGATTTCACGGCTTCGCTGGTGTTGCAGGCCGACCCGGCCTTGCGATTCAAGCCGGCGACGCGCGTGGAGAATGCCTGCGCAACCGGCTCAGCGGCGGTGCATCAAGGCATCAGGGCCATCGAGGCCAAGCATGCGCGACTCGTGCTGGTCGTCGGCGTCGAGCACATGACGGCGTGCTCCGCCGAGGAAATCGGCCGCAATCTGCTGCGCGCCTCTTATTTGCCGGAGGAGCGTGACAACAGACTCGGGTTCGCGGGCGTATTCGCCAGAATTGCCGACGCCTATATGAGCCGGTATGGCGACCAATCCGATGCCCTCGCGCTAATCGCCGCAAAGAATCACAAAAACGGCGTCAACAACCCTTACGCGCAGATGCGCAAGGATCTCGGTTTCGAGTTCTGCCGCGAATTGAGCGATCGCAACCCCGTGGTGGCCGGCAGGTTGAAGCGCACCGATTGTTCTCCGGTCTCCGATGGCGCTGCCGCGCTCGTATTGGCCGACGCCGATGTCGCGAAATCCATGCCGCGCGCGGTCGCGATTCGCGGCACCGCCCATGTGCAGGATTTTCTGCCGTTGGCGAAGCGCGACATTCTGCGCTTCGAAGGCTGCGCACGCGCGTGGGCGAAGGCGCTCGCCGCCGCGCGCCTCGAGCTGTCGGATCTTTCGTTCGCCGAGACGCACGATTGTTTCACGATCGCGGAACTCATGGAGTACGAGGCGATGGGCTTGGCGGCGCCGGGCCGCGGCGCAGACGCGATCAAGAACGGCTGGACGACGATGGACGGCAAACTGCCGATCAACCCTTCCGGCGGACTCAAAGCCAAGGGTCATCCGATCGGCGCGACCGGCGTGTCGATGCACGTGCTCACCGCGATGCAATTGTGCCAAGAGGCGCCCGAGGGCATGCAAGTGCGCGATGCGAAGATCGGCGGGGTTTTCAATATGGGCGGTGCCGCCGTCGCGAACTACGTCAGCATCCTGGAACGCAGCCGCTGAGCGTTCACGCGAGATTCGCGAGATTCTCCAAGTTCGCGAGGGGATGCGTCGCGCCGGCCCAGTGATCCTGAAAAAAAGCCTCGACGTCGGCCGGGTCCACGGCCTCGATGCGGTCCGGTTGCCAACGCGGCGCGCCGTCCTTGTCGATGATCAAGGCCCGCACCCCCTCCATGAAATCCCCTTGGACGAAGCATTGCCTCACCATGCCGAGTTCCATGCGGAAGCAATCGGCGAGCGATAAGGCGCTGCCGCGTTGCAGCTGCCGCAAAGTTACGCTGAGCATCGTGGGCGAGCGGCTTTGCAATGATTTGAGCGTCTGTTTGGCCCACTCGGCGTACGCGGCACGCGTCTCACGCCGCAAGGAATCGAGAATCTCGGTTACCGATTCTCGCGCGAAATGCAGGTCGATCGCGGGGCGCAGCGCCGCCAGCGGCGCGGCCTCCGTTCTCGGCTGCAAGCCGGGCGGCGCGTCGGCGCCCGCCAGAGTCCCGATCGCATCGGCAAGCATGCCGGCGGCATCGTCGCTCCAGGCAAGATCGGCAATGGCCGCGTCGAGTCCGGCGATTGCCGCGGCCGTCAGATAGGCATCTGCCAGTCTGGTGTACAAGGCATCGGCGGCGCGAATCTGCGCGCCCGTCAAGGCGAGGTAGGTCCCGAGAGCCCCGGGCAGGCGCGAGAGGAAATAGCTGCCGCCGACGTCCGGAAACAGTCCGATTCCGACTTCCGGCATCGCCATGCGCGTGCCCTCGCCGACGATGCGCAGGCGCGACCCCTGCACGAGACCCATTCCGCCGCCCATCGTGATGCCGTCGGCGAGCGCGACGACCGGCTTCGGGTAGAGGTGCAGCAAGTAATCGAGCCGATATTCCGCGACGAAGAATGCCTCGTGCAAAGATCCGGATTCCTTGCGGCTGTTGTACAACGCGTGCAGATCTCCGCCGGCGCAAAATGCCCTGCCGCCCGAACCACGCAGCAGCACCGCCCGCACACCGCCGTCGCGCGCGAAATCGCGCAGCCGTTGATACAATTCCTGCACCATTTCAAACGACAGCGCATTGAGGGACGCCGGGCGATTGAGCGTGATGAACGCGATTCCGCTCCGCACCGTGTAGAGGATTTGCGCTTCGCGGTCGATTTGCGCGGCGCTGCTCACCGCGACGGACCCGGGCGGGGGGCGAGGCCCGCGCTCACGCGTTTTTCCAGACCGGCTTGCGCTTTTCGAGGAACGCGCTCGAGCCTTCGCGCTGGTCCGCTCCGTCGAACAAATCGATGAAGCGCTCGCGCTCCAAGGCGAGTGCCGCCGTGCGCGGTGTGCCTTGACGCGCAAGCTGGATCAGCTGCTTGCTGTATTCGACGGCGCGTGGACTCAAGCCGCAGGTGCGCTGTGCGATGCCGAGGGCCGCCTGGCATGCTTGGCCGCGCCCGACGACTTGCTCGACGAGCCCGATGCGCAGCGCGGTTCCAGCGTCGACGCGCTCATTCGTGAGGATCATGCGCTTTGCCCATCCTTCGCCGACCAGCCACGGCAAGGTCTGCGTCCCGGTGCCGCAAGGCAATAGGCCGACCGACGTTTCCGGCAGCGCCATCTGCGCGTGCTCCTCGGCGATGCGCAAGTCGCACGCGAGCGCGCACTCCAGTCCCCCGCCCATCGCGTAGCCGTTGATCGCGGCAACCGTCACCGCGCGTGCGCACTGCAGCGCTTCGAACGCCGCGCCGAAGCGCTGCGCCATCAGTCTTGCCTGGACCTTGTCGCCGTCCGCGAAATTCTTGAGGTCCGCGCCGGCGCTGAAGAATTTTTCGCCGTGGCCGGTGACGACCACGGCGTAGATCTCGCGGTTGCGATTCAGCGAGTCGATCAATTCGCTCAATTGCAGCAGGCCGGGCGCCGTGAAGGTGTTGGCGGACGGATTGTTGATCGTGATCAGGGCGATCGATCCCTCGATCTGGCAGTCGATCATGGCCGAACCCGATCGGCGTTGGCAGCTTCGTTCATTGGAATTTCCTTTGCATATAGAGCTTGATGATCGCCGAGAAATCCTCTGCGCCGGATTGCTTCGCGCTGAACATCTGGTAGAGCTGTTGCGCGACGGCGCCGAGCACGACCGGCTGTCTGGCGTGCTTCGCCGCATCCAGTGCGAGCCCGAGATCCTTGAGCATGAGATCGGCGCCAAATCCGCCCGTGTACCCGCGCGCCGCGGGCACCGAATCCATGACGCCGGGGTAGGGGTTGTAGGTGTCCGAACTCCAGCACCGACCGCTCGAGGTATTGATGATTCCCGCCAAGACCTTGGGATCGATGCCGAGCGATGCGCCTAGGTTCATGGCCTCCGAGACCCCGATCATCGAGATCGCGAGCAGCAGGTTGTTGCAGATCTTCGCGACCTGTCCGTTGCCGGAGGCGCCGCAATGGACGATGTTCTTGCCCATCAGCGCCAACACCGGTTCGATTCGCTCGAAGAGCTCGGGCGCCGCGCCCACCATGAAGGTCAAGGTGCCCGCAGCCGCTCCGCCCGTGCCGCCCGACACCGGCGCATCGGCCATCGGATTGCCGCGTGCCGCGGCCGCGGAGGCCACTTCGCGCGCGGTCTGCGGATCGATGGTGCTGGAGTCGACCAAGCCGACGCCCGGCGCGATGCCGGCGAGCACACCGTCCGCGCCAAGGTAAGCGGACTTGACGTGCGGCGATGAGGGCAGCATCGTGATCAGCAGTTCGGCGCCCCGCGCCGCCTCCTTGATTGATTTCGCAGCGCTCGCCCCGGCGCCCACGAGCGCGGCGACGGCCGCCGGCACGAGGTCGTAGACGACGAGGCCGTGACCGGCCTTCAGTAAATTGCGCGCCATCGGCGCGCCCATGTTACCCAAGCCGATGAATGTAATCTTCATGTTGCACCCATCCTACACCGGCTGCCGCCGGCACCGGCCGCCGGCGCGCGGCGCCGCCGGATCAAGGACTCGCGGCAGACCGTGCTCGACATCGCGCTGCAGCCGGGATTCGCGGATCGCAGCGCATTTCACCGCGCACTGAGAAAGTGGACCCGCGCGTCGGCCGGTGAATTTCGACGGAATTCAGCCGGTTGAGGCGCGCGCCAACAGGCGCCGCGCCTGCTTGAGGTGCGGCGCATCGAGCATCGCACCGTCAAGGTCGATGACGCCTCGATCCGGGTTCTGCGCGAACGCCTCCACGATGCGCTGCGCACGCGCAATCGCCTCGGGCGTGGGTGTAAACGCGGCATTGATGACGCCGACTTGGCTAGGGTGGATCGCCAACATGCCCGTGAAGCCGTCGCGTGCGGCGCGCGCCGCATACCGTGTCAAGCCGTCGTTGTCTCGAAACGCGGGGTAGACGGTTTCGATGGCCGGCACGCCGGCCGCATGGGCTGCGAACAAGGCCAAGGCTCGAGCGATTTCATAGGGCGCCGTGAAATTGCCGTCGGAGAGCCGTGCCTGCGACGCCCCGATCGCCGCCGGCAGATCCTCCGCGCCCCAGGTCAGGCCACAGAGCCGCTCGGCAAGCGGCGCATATTCCGCCAGTTTGAACACCGCCAGCGGAGTCTCCGTGGCGATCGGCAGGAACGGACGAAACGGCAGGCCAAGCGCGCCGAGGCGCCGCTCCAGATCGAGAATCGACGCCGCGCCTTCGGCCTTCGGCAGCACGAAGCCATCGGGCGCCGAGCCGGTCAATGCGGCGAGATCTTGATCGGCCAAGCTCAGACTCAAGGGGTTGATGCGCACGAACACCTGCGCGGGGCGGGCCGCGCTACCCAGGAATTTGGCTACGTGGTCGCGCGCCTGCGCCTTGTGCGCCGGCGCGACCGCGTCCTCCAAATCGAGTATCAGCGCATCCGCGTTGGCGCTGCGTGCCTTCTCCATCTGGTCCGGCCGATCGCCGGGTACGAACAATAGCGAGCGCAGTTTCATGCGGGCTTCTTGCGTATCAGCGCGGTGCGTAAGCAGGTGCAGACGATCTCGTCGCGCTGATTGAGCATGCGATGCGCAAAGATGACGATTCCGGCTTGCGGCCGAGACCGGCTTTCTCGCTTTTCCGCGACCGTCGTGTCGCCACGCAAGGTGTCGCCGACGAAGACCGGCTTTGGCATCAGCAACTGATCGTAGCCGAGGTTCGCGATCAGCACACCGAGCGTGGTGTCCGTGACCGACACGCCGACCATGAGACCAAACGTGAAGACGCCGTTGACGAGAATACGGCCGAATTCGCTCGCCGCTGCGGCCTCGGCATCGAGGTGCAGCGGCTGCACATTGTGGGTCAACGTCGTGATGAGCAAATTGTCGGTCTCGGTGACCGTGCGGCGGATCGCATGCTCGATCCGTTCACCCACGGTCCACTCCTCGTAAAAGCGCCCAGCCATCATGTTTCTCCGTCAATTCGCGCCAATGCCATACCCTCTGGAACCTGATCTCCGGCCGCGACCGACAGCTCGACGACGATGCCGTCGAACGGCGCGATCAGCGCATGTTCCATCTTCATGGCCTCGAGCGCGATTACGGTTGCACCCTTCGCTACCCTCTGTCCCAGCTCCACCGCCACGCTGACGATACGCCCCGGCATCGGCGAGCGCAGTGCGCCGTCCGATATCGCGCTACCGGCAATTGTCCGAGTGCTCGTCGGCAGGCCGAACTCCCAAGCTTCGCCATGCTGGAACAATACCGGCGCGCCATCGATGCGGCGCACCCGCGCGCCGAGCGATGCGGCATGCGGCGCGGCATGCGGCGCAGGATCAATGTGCGTCATATAGTTACGTCCGCCGAGCGCCACCTCCACTTGCCTATACGGACTCGCGTTGGCGCGAAATCCACCGAGACCGGTCCATGGATCCGTCGTGTCCTCCGGCAGCAGCGCGCTCGCCGCCGCTCGCACCAGCTCATCGCTGGGCTCGCCGGCCGGAATCAGGAATGCGGCGCGACGCTCGATGAAACCGGTGTCGATCTCGCCGGCGATGAACGCTGGATCGACGGCGACGCGCCACAAGAACGCCGCGTTGGTGCGCACCGGCCAGATTTCGACGCTGGCGCAGGCGGCGCCCAAGGCGCGTGCCGCGGCGCGGCGGTTGGCGGCGTGGACAATGAGCTTCGCGATCATCGGATCGTAAAAGCCGCTGACTTCGCCGCCTTGCTCGATGCCGCTGTCGACGCGAATATCGGTGGGCAGGCGCACGTGTCGCAGCGGCCCCGTGCAGGGTAGAAACCCGGTCGCGGGGTTCTCTGCGTAGAGGCGCGCTTCCATGGCGCAACCGTCGATCCTGAGTTCGTCTTGTCCTCGCGGCAGCGGCTCGCCGCTCGCGACGCGCAACTGCCATTCGACCAGATCCTCTCCGGTGATCGCTTCCGTGACGCCATGTTCGACCTGCAAGCGCGTGTTCATCTCCATGAACCAGATGCGATCGGCGCGCAGCCCGGCGCTGGCATCGGCAATGAATTCGACGGTGCCCGCGCCGACGTAGCCGACGGCTTGCGCGGCTTGCACCGCCACCGAGCAGATCGTCTCGCGGGTGGCCGGATCCATGCCGGGTGCCGGTGCTTCCTCGATGACTTTCTGATGACGCCGCTGCAGCGAGCAGTCGCGCTCGAACAGATGCACGATGCGACCGTGGGTGTCGCCGAAAACCTGAACCTCGATGTGCCGCGGTGCGAGTATGTACTTCTCCAGCAGCACGCGATCGTCGCCGAAGGCCGATGCCGCCTCGCGACGACAGGCGCCGAGCGCTTCCTCGAACAGCGTCGGGTCATCGACGCGACGCATTCCCTTGCCGCCGCCGCCCGCAACGGCCTTGATGAGCACCGGGTAACCGATGGCGCGCGCCTCGGCTCGCAGCCGCTCGTTCGACTGACTCTCTCCGAGATAACCGGGTGTCACGGGGACGCCGGCCCGTATCATCAGCGCCTTGGCCGCGTCCTTACGGCCCATTGCAAGGATAGCGGCGGGCGGCGCGCCGACCCAGATGAGCCCTGCGGCCAGTACCGCGTCGGCGAACGCGGCATTCTCCGAGAGGAAACCATAACCGGGATGGATCGCCGCCGCATGCGATTGTCGTGCGGCGTCGAGAATCTTCGCGGCGGAAAGATAACTGTCCTGCGCCGCCGCCGCGCCGATCGCAATCGCTGCGTCGGCTTCTCGGACGAACGGCGCCTCGGCGTCCGCCGTCGAATAGACCGCGATCGTGCGCACGCCCAAGCGCCGCGCCGTGCGGATGATCCGGCGAGCGATTTCGCCGCGATTGGCAATGAGGACGGATTCGATCAAGGGGCCTACATTCGGAACAAGCCGAATTGGGCGCGTTCAGGTATCGGCGCGTTCAAGGTCGCCGCGTAGGCCAGCCCGAGCACGTCGCGCGTCTGCGCGGGATCGATGATGCCGTCATCCCAAAGCCGCGCGCTGGCATAGTAGGGGTCGCCCTCGGACTCGTAGCGCGCGAGCACCGGCGCTTTGAACGCGGCTTCCTCTGCCGCGCTCCAGGTTTCGCCGCGCGCCTCCATCGCGTCGCGCTTGATCGTTGCCAAGACCGATGCGGCCTGTTCGCCGCCCATGACGCTGATGCGGCTGTTGGGCCAAGTGAACAGAAAGCGCGGCGAATAGGCGCGTCCCGCCATTCCATAGTTGCCCGCGCCGAAGCTGCCGCCGATGAGCACGGTGATTTTGGGGACCGACGCCGTGGCGACCGCCGTGACCAGTTTGGCGCCATCCTTGGCGATGCCGCCTGCTTCGTATTTGCCGCCGACCATGAAGCCGGAGATATTCTGAAGAAACAGCAGCGGTATGCGCCGCTGGCACGCCAGTTCGATGAAATGCGTGCCCTTCAAGGCGCTCTCGGAGAACAGCACGCCGTTGTTGGCCAGGATCGCGACCGGAATCCCCCAGATATGCGCAAATCCGCAGACCAAGGTCGTGCCATAGAGGGACTTGAACTCGTGCAGCGCCGAATCATCGACGATACGCTTGATGACTTCGCGCACGTCGTAGGGTGCCCGCACATCACTCGGGATGATGTCGTAGAGCCCCAATGGATCGAGCGCCGGCGGCCGCGGCGGCTGCAGTTCGATATCGACGCGCTTCTGCGTATTGAGCCTGCCGACGATGTCTCGAACGATCAACAACGCGTGTTCGTCGTTTTCGGCGACGTGATCGACGACGCCCGAGCGACGCGCGTGGGTATCGGCGCCGCCCAATTCCTCCGCCGAGATGATCTCTCCGGTCGCGGCCTTGACGAGCGGCGGACCGGCAAGATAAATGGTGCCCTGTCCGCGCACGATCACGCTCTCGTCCGACATCGCCGGAACGTAGGCGCCGCCGGCCGTGCAGCTGCCCATGACGCAAGCGATTTGTGCTACGCCTGAGGCCGACATCTGCGCCTGATTGAAGAAAATGCGGCCAAAGTGCTCGACGTCCGGGAACACCTCGGCTTGGTACGGCAAGTTCGCGCCGCCCGAATCGACGAGGTATATGCAGGGCAGGCGGTTTTCCGCGGCGATCTTCTGCGCGCGCAGATGCTTCTTCACGGTGATCGGAAAATACGCACCTCCTTTGACGGTCGAATCGTTCGCGACGACCATGACCTCGCGGCCCGCGACGCGGCCTATGCCGGCGATGATGCCGGCTCCCGGCGCCTCATCGTCATACAACCCAAATGCCGCCAGCTGGCAAACTTCAAGAAACGGCGAGCCCGGGTCGAGCAGCCGGTCCACGCGTTCGCGCGGCAGCAATTTGCCGCGCGCCTTGTGCCTTGCACGCACCGCTTCGGGACCGCCGAGCGCCGCAGCGGCGACGCGTCGGTGCAGCTCCGCGGCGAGGCGCGCATTGATGCGGCCGTTGTCGCTACCCGCTTTGGCCGGCGGCCCGCTCATTCGCCGACCAGCTCCCGGCCGATCAGAAAGCGGCGAATTTCATTGGTGCCGGCGCCGATGTCGTACAGCTTCGCGTCTCGCAGGAAGCGCTCGACCGGCCATTCCTTGGTATAGCCGGCGCCTCCCAAGGCTTGTATGGCTTCCAAGCAGGTCCTGACCGCATTCTCGGAGGCCAACAGGATTGCGCCGGCCGCATCGATGCGATTGGTCTTGCCGGCGTCGCACGAGCGAGCGACCGCGTAGACGTAAGCGCGAGCCGAATTGAGCGCAACATGCATATCCGCGATTTTGCCCTGCATCAGCTGAAAGGAGCCGATCGCGCGGCCAAATTGTTTGCGGTCGCGGACGTACGGCAGTACCACGTCGAGGCAAGCCTGCATGAGGCCGAGTGGTCCGGCCGATAGCACGAGGCGCTCAAAGTCCAATCCGCTCATCAGCACCGCGATGCCGCCGTTCAGAGGCCCCATGACATTCTCGGCGGGGACTTCGCAATCCTCGAATACCAGCTCGGCGGTGTCCGAACCGCGCATCCCCATCTTTTCCAGCGCTTTGGAGACCCGAAAGCCGACCATCGTTTTCTCGATGAAGAATGCGCTAATCCCACCGGTACCGGCGCCCGTGCGTGCGTAGACGACGAGCGTGTCCGCTTGCGGCGCGTTGCTGATCCAAAACTTCGTGCCGTTGAGCACGAAGTGATCGCCGCGCCGTTCCGCGCGCAGCTGCATCGACACCACGTCCGAGCCCGATCCCGCCTCGCTCATTGCGAGTGCTCCCACGTGTTCACCGCTGATGAGCTTGGGCAGGTAGCGCGTTTTCTGCGCGGGGCTCGCCCAACGACGGATCTGATTGATGCAAAGATTGGAGTGGGCGCCGTATGCAAGACCGACCGACGCCGACGCGCGCGAGATTTCTTCCATGGCGACGACGTGTTCGAGATAGCCCAGGCCCAAACCACCCCATTCCTCCTCCACCGTGATCCCGTGCAATCCGAGCTCGCCCATGAGCGGCCAAAGCTCGCGCGGGAACGTATTGGTCGCGTCGATGCGGGCGGCGATGGGTTTGATTTTTTCCGTCGCGAATCTCGCCGTCGCTTCACGGATCGCATCGGCGGTCGCGCCCAAGCCAAAGTCCATCGGTGCAAAAGACATGCTGATTCATCCTCGGCAAAACGCGCCTTTTCGCTGCGCGCAGCCATCGTTGCGGCCGGCCCCGCCAGCATACCGCCTCCGTACGCACGTTACGCAGGCCCTAGGCCTTCGGTTCCCGGAAAGATTTATTAGAATGTTGATTGTAATAACATTATTTGAAATTCACGAGGTTTAGCATAAAAGGCGTACCCAGGCATCGCACGGGGCCTAGTGCAGCCCTTCGCGCCTTCGAGTTACCAAGGAGCCGTAATATCAATGTCAACGATCGCGATATTAGCGCCCGTGTATCCATGAGTGTCGTGACCGCGGTACGCGAGTCGCTGCAGGGCAAGACCTCGCTGAGCAGGGTGTTTTGGGCATATGGAATCCTGGGCTCTTTGGTTTATAGCGCGTTGGGCCTGCTGATCAATCCAGAAAACGCGCTGCTCATTCGGGTCTACGGCATCGTCGGGGTCCTTTTCGACCTCTTCGTGACGGTTGCGACCTATCAATGCGCCGCGAACTGCCAATCGAAATCGCTCGCGCGCTTCGTGCGAATTTCGGCCGTCCTATCGCTCGTCGTCCTGCTGCCGCTCTGCGCTTATTTGGAGTTCACGGGCACGCTCGGTTTTGGTCTGCCGGAATAGCCGCGCCCAGGCAGCGTCTTTCGCGGTTTGCGGGACCTCCAACGGGCGTACCGCGCCCGATACCCGGTGCAATGGGAACCGATTCCTCGATGTAAGTAATTTCCCTGACTCCGGGAACCGCGGAAGCGTTTATGCTGTGCCAATGGAAAACGCATCTCGGCGAATTCAATGCGGGTTTTGGCGGGTCATGGTGTTCGTGGCTATTGCTGGCGTAGCGCACGCTTCACCGCCGGCAGCCAGCGGGAGCCGTCTCTACGCGCCTTGTGTCGTCTGCCATCAACCGAGCGCCTGGGGCTCGCCGGATGGCGCCATCCCGAGCCTTGCCGGCCAGCAAAGGCGTTATCTGGAGAAGCAGCTGGCCGTGTTCCGATCGGGGGCGCGTCAAGATACCGCAATGCAAGTCGTGACGGCGCATGCGACGTTCGGCGACCAACATAACATCGTCGCGGTAGCGGCCTATCTTGCGGGCCTGGCTGCGAATCCCGATCCGGTTAAGGGCTCGGGAGAACACTTGCGGGTCGGGCAGGAAATATTTGCGCATATTTGCGCGGCTTGTCACGGTGTCGACGGTCTAGGGGAGTCGGGCAATCGAGTGCCCCGCATAGCAGGCCAACATTATCCCTATTTGCGACGACAAATAGAGGCCGCCGCAGCCTTGCACAAGGACCTCGCACCTCCCGAGATGACCAGCGCACTGCGGGGCATGCGCCCCCAGGAAAAGGATGCACTGGCCGACTACATTTCACGCCTCGGCGGCGCCGACGCGCTGCTGGATTCGAATAGTCCCGATGCAGACGGGAAGTATCAGCCGGCGAGCTCGCACTAGCCCGCGATTGCGGCAAGATGCTCTATGGCGCGCTCGCCGTCGTAGGAACCATGAACACGAACCTTGCTCCGCCTCCCGGGCGCTGCATCGCAGAGATTTGACCGCCGTGCGCGCTGACGATTGCCCTGCAAAGCGCGAGCCCCAAGCCGGCGCCTCCGGCGCTCGAATCATCGCGACCCCGCTGGAACTTGGCGAATAAGCGTTCCGGGTTCGGCGGCAGGCCCGGCCCGTTATCGTCTACGACGACGCGCACCGCATCGCCCTCGAGTCCCGCCGAGACCGTGATCCGGGTGCCGGGCGGCGTGTGCTTGATGGCGTTATCCAGGAGATTGACCAAGACTCGCGCGACCAGCGTTGCGTCGACGTATACCGGCGGCAACTCGGCCGGAAGGGCCACGTCGATCGGATGCTCGGCGAAATGCCCGTCGAGTCGTTCGACCGCCGAGGCGACGAGATCGTCGATGCCGTTCCAGTCGCGGCGCAGGTGCACTTTGCCGACCTCGAAACTCATCAGATCGAGCACGTTTGCGATGATTTCGGACATCTCGCGCGCTTTGACCTCGATCGAGCGGGCGAGTTGGGGACGGGTCGCGCCGTCCGCTCTCGAGTCGGGCTTGAAACTCGGGTCATTGAGCGCGCGACTCGCCTCGGTGATCGTCTCGAGGGGCGCACGCAGGTCGTACGAGATCGACGCGAGCAAGCTGTTGCGCAGACTTTCGGTTTCCACGGCGACGCGTGCGGCCTCCGCCTCTTCAGCCCGTTTCGATCGGTCGATCGCCAACGCAATCTGGCCGGCGAACGTCTCGAGCAGGTGGCTCTGTTCCGGCAGCATCAAGCGGCGGCGTTGGGTGGGTTGAACGGCGAGCACGCCCAGCGTTTGGTGCGTGCCCGTGAGCGGCACATACTGCGCAGCCGCGGCGGGAAGCGTGTCGGTACCAAGGCCGGCTGGCCGGCCGTGATCGAAAACCCATTGCGCAACCGACAGATCGGCGCCGTCGAGTGATTCCGCCAGCTCCACGCCTTGCAGAGCTTGCAGATGCCCGTCCGCATCCGGCAACAACACGGTCGCGCGGCTCGCAAAGGTCTCGGCGACATGTTTGATCGCAACCCGCGCCAGATTGTTGAAGCTGCGCGTCGCGGCCAGTTCGCGGCTCATCGCATAGAGCAACGAGGTCCGGCGCTCGCGAGCGCCGGCGACGCGCGTCTGGGCGCGCACGTTCGCGACGAGGCTGGCGATGACCAGCGCCATCACCAGCATCACACCAAATGTCACGAGGTATTGAATGTTTCTCACGGCGAAGCTGAATCGCGGCGGCACGAAGCAGAAATCGAATGCCGTGACGCTTGCGACCGCCGCGAAGCTGGCCGGGCCGCGCCCTAGCCGCAAGGCGGCGACCGTGGTCCCCAGCAGGTACACCATGATGAGGTTGGTCAAGTCGAAGTACGGATACATCAGCGCCGCTGCTCCGGTGCAGCACGCCGAGATCAAGAGCGCCGCCCAATAACGTTCCCACCTTATCTCGGCCGCAGCGGTGTCGGGCACCTCTTTTCGCGTCGGCGAATGGGTCTCGCGGCGCGCGATGACCGAGATGTCGAAGCCGCGGCCGCGGCGCACGAATTCGGTCGTCGTGGAGCGGCGCAACCACGCGCGCCAACCGACACGCTTCGCTTCGCCGATCACGATTCGGGTCACGTTGCGCAGGCGTGCATATTCGAGCAGCGCATCGATGGCCGACGAGCCGTCGAGAGTCACGGTTTCGGCGCCCAGCGATTCGGCAAGCCGCAGGATATCGATGCGCCGGTTACGTTCGCTTTCGGACAGCTTCAGAAGCTGCGGCGTCTCGACCGACACCACGAGCCACTCGGCGTCGAGCGCATCGGCAAAGCGCTTGCCGATGCGCACCAGCTGTTCCGCCTGGCCGTCCAACGTGACGGCGATCAGGAACCGGTCGCGCGCCAGCCATGGGCGCGAGGTGGATGTCTGACCCGCAAACTCCAACGCCGCGGCATCCACTCGATCTGCGGTGCGGCGCAGCGCGAGTTCGCGCAGCGCCAGGAGGTTGGATTTCCGGAAGAATTTTTCGGTCGCAGTGCCCACCCGGTCGGGCGTGTATACCTTGCCCGCCTTCAACCGGGCCAGCAGGTCGTCCGGCGGCAGGTCGATCAGCTCGACTTCATCGGCTTCGTCGAATATCCGATCCGGCAAGGTCTCCTGCTGGCGAATACCCGTGATGCCGGCGACGACGTCGTTCAAACTCTCGAGATGCTGAACGTTGAGCGTACTCCAGACGCTGATGCCGGCGTCCAATAGCTCCTCGACGTCCTGCCAGCGCTTGGCATGCCGTGGCAGCGGCTCGCCCTCGGCAATGTTCGAGTGTGCGAGCTCGTCGACGAGCACGATCGCAGGCTTGCGTCGCAGGGCGGCATCGAGATCGAGCTCGCGCCGAGTAATGCCGCGGTAGCGGACATGGAGAAACGGAAGCTGCTCGAGACCCTCGAGCAAGCGCTCGGTTTCGATGCGCCCATGGGGTTCGACATAGGCGACGACGATATCGGCGCCGCCGGCGCGTGCCGCGCGGGCCGCTTCCAGCATCGAGTAGGTCTTGCCCACGCCGGCCGACGCGCCGAAGAAAATTCGCAGCCGTCCGCGCCGCGCGCGCGCATCCTCCCGCTGGACGTTGGCCAGCAGTTCGTCGGGATTGCCGCGCGGGGTCTCGGTCACTGGAGGACTCAGCCTTCGAGGTCGTGCTGAATGGAAATCAGAGTCTGCGGCGACTTGGCCTTCAGGATCGCAAACCAGATGGCGCCGACGATCATGTACGCAAGGAACGGATACGGCAAAATGTTGTAAGGAAATTCCGGCTGCGGATAGACGCTGCCGAAGATCACGAACGACATCAGCGCAGCCCCGAGCACGCCGACGAGCACGTGCCGCGGCATCATCTCGCCGCTCTTCTTCAAGTCCACCGGCGCGACGATGCACAGCGCCAGGTAGACGACGACGAAGCCGTAGCTCGCGATCGTGCCGATATAACCGAAGGCATCCAGGAACCCGAGTGGCACCATCGCGATGCTCAAGACCGCCAACAATCCCCCGCACAGCAGAATCGCCCGATGCGGCGTCTGATGCGTGTCGTGCACGAGACCCAGCGAACCATGCAGGAACTGGTACTTGCCCATCGAGAACATCAGCCGCGAGGCGGCATTCACACACGCTAGGGCACAGGCGAACACGCAGATGATCGCGGCGAAGTACACGATCGCCGACGTCCAACCGAGGCCCGCCTTGATCGCGACGTCGCCGAACGGCGCCGAACTCCTGCCCAGCGCGGCGGCATCGTTGCCGTTGCCGAACACGATGAAGTAGGCCATCAAGGTGAAGAAGAGGCCCGCGAAGGCGGCACAGCCGATCACCGCAATCGGAACGTTGCGACGCGGGTTGTCCGATTCCTTCGCGAGGGTCGCGGCGCTCTCGAACCCGACGAAACAGAAAATGACGAACGGCAGCGCGGAGAATACGCCGCCCATTTTGAACGTCGAAATATTCAATTGCGCCGGATCGACGACGGTACCCTGCATCCGCACGATCAACACAGTGATGCCGATGATGATGCAGACCGAGATGGCTTCGAGAATCACGCCGACGCGCGACGACAATTGGACGTCCCGGTAGCCCGAGTAGGTGACGACCGCGACGAATGCCAGCATAAAGACGCACTTCGAAGGGGTCGTGAGATGCACGCCGAACGTACCGAGAAAATTTCCCAGAAAAATCGGGAACGACAACGCCACGGCGATCCCGGTGCACAGATACGCGCTGATCATCGCCCAGCCGGCGAGAGCGCCGGCGAACGGGCCGAAGCCGCGCCCGATGTAGACAAAATAGGATCCGGCCTGGGGGTGCCGCGCCGCCAGTGTGCCGACGCTTGCGGCCACGATCACGACACCCACGGTGCCGATCAGGAATGACAACCAGCAACCGATTCCGGCGAGACTCGCAACGACGCTGATGTTCAATGCCGGCGTCAGTGTCGGGGCGATGACGGCCAACGATTGGCCGATCATTTCGATGAGATTCAGCGCACCCAAGCGCAGCTTGGTTGCCGGTGCCGTGTTCGTGCCAGCGACGGACGTGGCGTTCATCCTATGGTTCCTTGGGTCGAAGAGCCATTGGTAACATGCTTGGCGCCGAAACGGCACTTCTTTTTTCCAATAGTGACGGGTGCCGCTCAGGCAGACGCCGCTTTTTGCCCGGGACCACCGTTCGAACTTCGGCGCAAGATCAACTGCGCCATGCCGAACGCAAGCAGCGCGCAGGCGGCTATGCCGCCGACCATCGGCAGCGGAGTGCCGTTCGCGAAGATCGCCGCGATCGCCGTCACGACGGTTGCAACGGTCATTTGCAAAGTTCCCAACAAAGCCGACGCCGTGCCGGCGATCCGGCCATGGCGTTCCAACGACAACACCGTGGCATTCGGTACGATCAGGCCCAAGAAGCAGTATCCGATGAACAAGAATATCGCCATCACCGAGAGGCGGTCCACGCCCAGTATCATGACCGCGAACAGCGTCAGCATCGCCAGTGCGAAGCCCGCGACGGCAACGCGAATGACGGCGTGCAAGCCGAACCGGCCCGTGAGCCAGTGGTTGAATTGAGCGGCACCGATGAACGCCGCGGCATTGGAGGCGAAGAAGAAACTATAGAGCGTCGGCGACAGACCGTAGTGATTGATGATCACGAACGACGAATTCGCGAGATAAATGAAGAATCCGGACATGCCGAAAGCACCGATCAGGACCAGGCCGATGAAGTTGCGGTCGGCGAGCAGGCGCCCATAGGCCGACAGCGCGCTCGACCAGGAACTCTGGAGCCGCTCCGACGCCGGCCGGGTCTCCTTCAGTTGCGATGCGGTGAGCAACAAGCCGAGCGCAGCCGCCGCGGCGATGACACAGAAAATGCCGCGCCAGCCGGCGACCAGCACGACGAGGCTGCCCGAGACCGGCGCCAATATCGGCGACACGCTGAACACCAGCATCAGCAGCGACATGAGCCGCACTGCGTCGGCGCCGGTATGCAGATCGCGTACGACGGCGCGAGGAATGACGACGCCGGCTCCGGCTCCTACGCCCTGCAAGGCGCGCAAGCCGATCAGCACGGCTATGTTCGGCGCGAGCGCGCAGCCGATGCTCGCGAGTCCGAACAGCGTCATGCCGAAATAAAGCGGCGGCTTGCGGCCGACGATATCCGAGAGCGGCCCGTAGAGCAGCTGCGTGAGGCTCATCATGAGGATGAAGCTCATGAGGCTCAGTTGCACGGCGTGCAAACTCGCTCCCAAGCTGTTGCCGATCGAGGGCAGCGCCGGCAAGTACATGTCGACCGCAAACGGCCCGATCGCGGAAACCAAGCCCAGGATCAGCGCGGTGCGAAAGAAATTGGCTCTCATTGGCGCTGACTCAATGCTACGCCGCCCAAAATCAATGGGCCTGCTATCGCGACTCGTATGCTCGACAGTTCGCCGAGCAGCAGCCAGGCCCAAAGCACGCCGAATAAGGGAATCAGATAAGTCACGTTGGCGGTCCTCGGGGCGCCAATTCGACCCATTATGCGGTAATAGAGCAGATAGGCGATCCCGGTGCACAGCTGTCCGAGGGCCGCGGCGCTCACCCAGGATCTCGCCGGTATCTGCGCGGCGGGCCAGGCGATGTAGGCGAGCGGCGTGAGCCAGCGCCGAGCGGCGGCTACCGCTGCGCCGGTCACCGCGGCGGATGCTTGCGGCGCGGATCGGTTTGGTCGAGAAACTCGACCAGGTAATCCTTCCAAACGGCAGCTTGGGTGTGGGTGCCGTGGCCGCGTGTTGCATCGGAAATCGGAATGAGGATGAACTTGGCGTGCGGCATCCGGCCCACCAGCTGTTCGGCGATGCCGAGTTCGGGCGGGTTGATGTAGTCGTCGGCCGAATTGATCCACAGTACCGGCGCCGTGATGCTCGAGAGATTCGGTGCCGGGTTGTAGTTGCGGCTCGCGTTGAAATAATAGATGAGATCGTTGGCATCGGTCTGTGCGACGCGCTGCGCGAGATCGGCGTCGACGCGCTGTTCGGCCGCGAGCCGCGTCGGGAAATTCTTCTGCATTTGCAAAGGGGCGGAACCCATGATCAGCACCATTTCGTTGGCGGTGCGCAGTCCGAGTCGGGGCTCCTGCGTGTACTCCCCGTCTTTCCACTCCGGATCCTGTTTGATCGCCTCAATCGCCATATAACGCATCATGCGGTTACGGCCGGCGATTTCCACGGGCAGGCAGGCGAACGGCGCGAGCGCGTCGGCAAATCCCGGAAACGTCTCGCCCCAAACGAAGGTCTGCATGCAGCCCATCGAGGTGCCGAGAATGAGGCGCAAATGATCGACCTGCAATGCCTCGAGCAGCATCGTGTGCTGGCTCGCGACCATGTCGTCGTAGTCGTAGGCCGGGAAATGCATGTGCAGGCCGTCGGACGGCTTGCTCGACTGACCGTGGCCGATATCGTCGGGGAGGATCAGCAAATATTTCTCGATGTCGAGCGGCTGTCCGGGGCCGAACAGCACCGTGGAGAATTGCGGTGCGAGCAGCGAGTGCGCACTGCCCCCGGTTCCGTGCAGCAGAAGGATTGCATTATCCGTATGACCCGCGGCGTCGCGGTGCGGCGTGCCGAGAGTCAAATAGTGAAGGTGCAGATCATCGAGCGTTTCGCCGTCCTTGAAATGAAAATTGCGGATGTCGAAGACGCCCTCGTGCGTTGGCCATATCACGGCAGCGGCGGCCTGCGAGGACGTCGGGTGGATCGTCTGCGCATGGGCCGCGACCGCGCAGGCTAGACCGAGCGCGACGAGGCCGCGAAACGCCGCGAGTCCCCTGGACCGCGGCATCATTGGGGGTCGGGATGCCGGACTCATCGTGTGACCTCAGCTTGAAAAGTCGAAGGGCCAAGCATAATTCTTACCAACCGGATTGTGGCGCGACGCACGCCCTCGATCAATGCGGGTCATCCCAATCGCCGGCCTGGGCGGGATCGCGCATGTGCTCGAACAGATCGCCGTTCGCCGGCGTCTTGCCGAGACCACAGATCGGAAATGGGAACGGATTGATGATGATGGCGCAGTGGCTGGAGATGTTGACGAGCATGCCCCCATCCGGAAGGATGTCGACGCGATGCGTGTGCGTGCGCGACCAGGCGAATTCCGGGGCCTTCGGAGCCGGCGAAGCGGCTTGCGGAAAGCCGAATTCGCGGGGCTGCGGCGAGTTGGCAACCGATGCCGCGTCCCTGGCGGCGCGATCCAATTCGCCGTCCCAGTCGATCGGCGGATGAATGGCGTTGTTCTCTTGCGCAGCTTCAGGGTTGGCCGCGCTCGGCTCGGCCGGTGCCGGCTGCGGCCGGGCGCGCTCGGCACGAACGGCCTCGTCGCGGGGGCTCGGCGCAGCCTCCGGAGGGGCCGCGCTCGGAGTTGCGAGCACGAGCAGCTCCAGACTCGTGCTAGCCGCGCTCGTTCTGAACCGCAGCGTCGTCCATATCAGCAGCCAAACCGCGGCCAGATGCAGCACCACGACGAGCGCAATGACCGATGTTCGCTGTTTCATCCACCGCCACGAGGGTTGTTATTCGGGCCTGAGCGCGGCGGTGCCGCGCCCGCATGCTAAGAGTGGCAGGCGTCGCGGAAGGTTCCATGCAGCCGATCAGAGGTGATTGCACAGCTCTATGTTGCCGCTCATGCTATGCAAGTGTACGCGGCCGGAGCCGTCGCCGTCGCGAAATACCAACTGCGAGCCGGGGCCGTAGGTGGGCGTCTGCGGTGCCGGGCCGAAACAGTTGACGATCGTGCCGGTGTGGGTGTCGATGTCATAATCGGCACCCTGCGTCGCATTGAAGCCGATGCGCAAATCGCCGCTGACGGACCCGGCCTCGATTCGACCGCCGGCCGGCAGGCTGCCGCTGAATCTTACGTCTCCCGAGATGGTCTTCAGCCGCGCATTCTTGATCGATGTCAATTTGAGTATCGTATTGCCGCTCACGGTCTGCGAGCGGATTTCCTCGACGGGTCCCTCCATCGTAATGGCGCCGCTGATCGATTCGAGTTCCACGGACCCGGCTCCGGGTTGAGCGACTACGTGCAGATTGCCGCTGATCGTGCTGAGGTGCGCATCGCGCGCGACCATGGCATCGATTTTGCCGCTGACCGTGCGCAGGCGCTGCTCGCCGGACAGATCGTGCGTTGTCAGATCGGCGCTGACCACCGAACTCGTCAGCACGCTCTTGCGAGGAATGTGAACGACCAAGTCGGCGGATGTGTCGCCGCCCCATACGGAGGCCGCCGGCAGCACGACGCGCACGGTCGCGTGATCATTCGTCGTGGACAGATCGACGCGCTCGACGCGATCGCCGATCGTGCCGGTCACTTCGATTTCCGGCCGGTCCCAGCCCGCGACGGATACGCTTCCGGCGACCGCATCGATTTCGACTTGACCCTCGAGATCCGCGGGTTTGCGCATATCGACGCTGCGCGACGCGGCTTGCGCCGCGGTTGCGCAGAGCAGCGCGGCCGCAGTCAGCACGAGCCATCGGGTTTGGGTTTTGTTCATGGCATTGCTCACAATGGCCAGCGCATGCGGGCCGAGTCGGTCGTTGAAGAGACATTCGCGTAAAAATCCATTTCTTGCTGCCAAGTGTCCGCGAGCAGCTCGTGCAGCAGAGGGTCTTGCGGATTCGCGTCGAGCGCGCTGCGGATGTCGGCGCGCGCGTTGCGTATGATCTCGAGGTCCTGCAAGACCCGCGTTTGAGTCTGCGGCGGCAACCGTTGCAAATCGGTCTTGAAGGACCGCTCGAGCGCCGCCTGGGTCCGCACGAAGGCCGCGTCGCGCGGTCCTGCGGATTCAGGCGTCTGCGCGATGCGCGCCGAGACGGCGCGAGGCGCGAGGACGGCACGAGGATGAAATGCGGCGAGCAGCGCCAAGGCCATCGCGGCGAGTCCCGCGGCGAGACCCAGCGCAAAATGGCGCCGGCGCTGGTTGCGCGCGCCGTGCGTCAAGCGCACCTCGATTTCGGGCCACAGATCGCGCTCCGGCGCCATGTCGCGCGGCAGCTGCGCAAGGCGCGCGTCCAAGGACAGACTCGGCTTCTCGCTCATGAGGTTTCCTCGTCCAGGCCCATGCGCTGCCCAAGTAGCTGGCGCGCGCGGTGCAGATGCGCGCGGCAAGTACCGGCCGCGATACCCAGTAGTTCTGCGGCTTCCGTATGGCTGTACCCATAGATGCCGACGAGCACCAAGACGTGCCGCGATCCATCGGGCAGCGCTGCGATCGCGCGTTCCAGATCGAGCGGCGGCGTGGCGTCGGCGCCGGCGGCCTCCGGCAGGCGTTCGTCAGGGATGTTCGCCGCAGCGATCTCGAATCTTGCCGCGAGCCCGGCGTGGCGCGCAATCACCTTGTTGACCGCGATTCGATGCAGCCAGGTCGCCAACGCGCTGCGCGCCTCGAACTGCGGCAAGGCGCGCCAGGCGGCGACGAATGTCTCCTGCGTGCAATCCTCGGCCGTTTCCCGTTGGCCCGTGAGCCGGAAGCACAATCCATAGACTGCGCCGACGTGTTCCCGGTAGAGCGCTTCGAAACCCCTGACGCTGCCCCGGGCCGCATCCCGCCGAGTAATCATCGCGGTATTTCCATGGCTCACCGGTTGCGACGGTTGGAATAGACCCACGTTCATGCAGCTTAGAGCGGCGACGCCCGAGAAACGTTTAGGCCGCGGATTCTTTTGTGCGCGCCGATGCCCCGCCGATCCGAGGAACCTTGGTCGAGCACTACCTCGCCGATCGTCGGGTGAGCGCGAAGTGGTGCGCGGATCGTTCGGTGCTACGGCGCCGGCGATTTGTAAACCGTGCCTCCCTTCATGACGAAGGACACGGTTTGCAGGATTTTGACGTCGGCGAGCGGATCGCCGGCGACTCCGATCAGGTCGCCGTAGCGCCCGACCTCGATCGCGCCGACATCCCCCGTGCGGCCGAGCGCCTCGGCCGCACTGACCGTCGCGGCCTGTATTGCTTGCAGCGGCGTCATGCCCCACTGCACCATCGTCGCGAACTGCCGCGCGTTATAGCCGTTCGGATAGACGCCGGCGTCCGTGCCGAAGATCATCTTGACGCCGGCCTTGACGGCTGCGCGGAAGGTCTGCCGCTGTTGCAATCCGATCTTGCGCTCCTTGTCGAGCGATTCCTGAAACATGCCGTTCTTCGCGCCTTCGGCCAAGATGTAGTCGTCATTGTAGATGTCCATGTCGAACCAGGTGCCGTGCTGCTTGGCGAGCGCAATGGCCTCGTCGTCGGCGAGGCTCGCGTGTTCGATGGTGTCGACGCCCACCCGGATCGCATCCTTGATGCCCGCGGTACCATGCGCGTGCACGGCGACTTTGAGACCGAGCATATGGGCTTCGTCGACGAGCGCCTTCATCTCGACAAGATCGTATTGCTGGGCGCCGACTGAATCGGTTTTCGAGAACACGCCGCCGGTGCCGCAGAACTTGATGACCTCGGCGCCGTATTTGCGCAGCTTGCGCACGGTCGCACGGATCTCGACCGGTCCGTTCGCGATCTGCGGCGATGGCACGCTGATCGACGGCGGGAACTCGGTCGTATCGCAATGCCCGCCGGTAGCTCCGATCGCGTAGGTCGCCGGCACGATGCGCGGGCCCGGCACGTAGCCGCCTTCGATGCCCTGCTTGATCGCGACGTCGTCGAAGTTGTCGGAGCCGACGTTGCGGATCGTCGTGAAGCCGGCTTCGAGCGTCTTCTTGGCATTCGAGACGCCGACCACGGTCCAAAAGTTATCCGTGAACTCGAGGCCGCGATAACCGCCATAGCGGGGATCGCTGGTAATGTGGGTGTGCATGTCGATGAGGCCCGGCAACAAGGTAATGCCCGGCAGATCGACGCGCCGCGCGCTCGGCGGCACCGCGGCCCCGCGCGCGGCGATCGCCGCGATGCGTCCGTCGGTGACCGTGATTTGGGGATGTTCGACGACTTTTCCCGTGATGACGTCGATCATGCGGTCGGCCGTGACGACGACCGTATCGGCCCGGGATCCACCCGCCGCCGCGCAAGATAAAATGACGCCTGAGAAAAGCGCTGCGACGCGCCCGAATTTTACTGCCACGCCGGATCCCCCCAATCGTTATGTCGAGTGGGCCTAGTGTATCGCACTGTCACGACGGAACTTCGGCGCTCACTCGAGGGTCCAAATCGCCGTCCCGTTGGCGCGCTATCACAGCGCCGACGCTCGAGGTATTTCGCGCGCGCCGCGGCGCTGGCAAAATGAACGGTTGCCGCGCCGAAGGCGCATGATCCGATCCGCGGCGCGTGAATCATCATGCGGGTGTCGACGACGGGATTTCGGGTTACAACCGGGAGGACTCGATGAACGATGTCAGTATCAAGAGCGGCGCGCGTGCGGGTTTCCTGCGTTTGCGGCAGTACCTATCGAGCCAGATCATCGGCCAGGAGGTCCTGGTGGAGCGCCTGCTCGTTGCGCTGCTGGCCGATGGCCACATGTTGGTGGAAGGTCCTCCGGGACTCGCCAAGACGCGTGCGGTCAAAGCGCTCGCGCATGCGGTCGAGGGCGATTTTCAGCGCATCCAATTCACCCCGGACATGTTGCCGGCGGATCTCACCGGGTCCGAAATCTACCGGCCCGAGGAGGGCAGCTTCCGGTTTCAACGCGGCCCCTTGTTTCATCATTTGATTCTCGCCGACGAGATCAATCGCGCGCCGGCGAAGGTTCAATCGGCGCTGCTCGAGGCGATGGCGGAGCGCCAAATCAGCGTTGGGCAGGCGACCTATCCATTGCCGCAGCTGTTCTTCGTCATGGCGACGCAAAATCCGATCGAGCAGGAGGGCACGTATCCATTGCCCGAGGCGCAGATCGACCGCTTCATGCTGCACGTCGAGGTCGACTACCCGGACCGAGCCACGACGCTGAAGATCATGGGCCTGGCGCGCAATGAGGCGATTACGCAGCGCGAATTGCCGCCGCCCGCGCAGCGTCTCAGCCAGGAGGTGATATTCGCGGCGCGCCGGGAAGTCTTGAGCCTGACTTTCACCGATCCGGTCGCGGAATATATCGCGGCGTTGGTCGAGGCGACGCGGCGCCCCGAGCCGTACAGCGCGCAACTGCGCGACTGGCTGCGATGGGGCGTGAGCCCGCGTGCGGCGATCTCGATCGAGCGCGGTGCGCGTGCGATCGCCTGGTTGAGCGGCCGCGACTTCGTGAGTCCCGAGGACGTGCAGACGATCGCACCGGATGCCTTGCGTCACCGCTTGCTGCTCGCCTATGGCGCGCAGGCGCGCGGCATCACCGCGCAAACCTGCATCGACGAACTGCTGCGTCGCGTGCCTGCGCCATGAAATTGCCGGATCTCGCTGACCTGCTCGCATTGCAGGCGGTGGCCCGCAGCGCCGGGTTGCGCAGCCTGCATCCCGCGCGCGCACGCCTGATGGGCGCGCATCGCGGCGTACAGCGCGGCCGCGGCCTGGAGTTCGAAGAAGTGCGCCCCTATGTGACGGGCGACGACGCGCGCAGCATCGATTGGCGGGTCAGCGCACGCCGCGGTCGACTGCATACCAAATTGTTTCGCGAGGAGCGCGAGCGCCCGGTTTGGCTGCTCGTCGATTTACAGCCAGGCATGTTTTTTGCGAGCCGCATGCAGTTGAAATCGGTGTTGGCGGTGCGCGCCGCGGCATTGTTCGCGTGGATCACGGTGCTCGGCGGCGATCGCGTCGGCGCCGTCATTGCTAACGGCGCCGATACCGTCTGGTTACCGCCGCGAGCGCGCGAGGCCGGCGTGTTGAGGATCGTCAATTCGCTGCTGACGCTGCAGCCGCGCGCGCCGGCGACGCCTGTGCCGCAGACGCTGGAGACGGCGCTGCGCATGCTCGTCCCGATGGTGCATCCCGGCAGCTTGGTGCTCGCGTTCAGCGATTTTGCCGAGGTGAGCGAGGCCGGCGAGATCCTCTGGTCGAGCCTGGCGGCGCATGTCGAATGCCGCTTGTTTTGGATTACCGATGCGCTCGAGCGGCACGGCCTGCCGAGCGGGACGTTTCGCGGCGGCGTCCCGGGCCGATTGCGGTCGCTCGATGGCGCGAGCACTCGCGCACGCTGGGTGGCGGCCTGGCAGCAGCGCGAAGCGCGCCTGAACTCCCTTGCCGAGCGGTTGCGGATGCAGGTTACTCAGCTCGATACCGCCGCCGAGCTCGCGTTGCAATTCGCCGCATGAACACCGATTGGCTCGCCGACCTGGCTCCTGAACATGCGCCCGCCGCGCCGGGATGGTGGCCGCCGGCGCCGGGTTGGTGGGGCCTCTGCGCGATGCTCATTTTGCTGGCCGCGATGGCGATCGCCTGGTGGCGCAATCCGCGGCGCCGTTTGAAGCGTGCGACTTTGCGGGAATTGCAGCGCATACGCGGTGCCGACACCGATCCGGTGCGCACTGCGCAGGCCATTCAGAATTTGCTGCGCCGCTATGCGCTCGCGCGGTTCGACAAAGACACGGTCGCGCGCTTGAGCGGCACGCGTTGGCTGGGTTTCCTCGCCGAGCGCGGCGCTGATTCCTTCGGCGGCGGCGCCGGTGAGTCGCTGCTGTCGGCGGCATACGGTGGCCGGCCGGCTGTGGGCGGCGAGATGAATCGCGACGGCTGGTTTGCGGCGGCCGAGCGCTTTGTACGGCGCACGGCGCAACCCTTTGCGCGAGGCCGCAAGCCATGATTCAGATCGCATGGCCGTGGATGGCCGCCGCGGCGCCGCTGCCATGGCTGCACTATCGCTGGCGGCGCATGGCGCAACCGCGCGGCATGGCGCTTTACTTGCCGTTTGCGGAAACGCTGGCGACGACACCGGGAGCCAGCTGGACCGCGCGCCGGCTGCGCGGCTGGCTGTTCGCGGCGCTATGGCTATTGCTGGTCGTCGCCGCGATGCGCCCGCAATGGCTCGGCGATCCACTGCCCGCGCCGACGACCGGCCGGCGCATCATCTTGGCCGTCGATGTCTCCGGCTCGATGAATACTCGGGACATGGCCAACAATGCGAGCCGCTTGCAAGTCGTGCAACAGGTGGCCGGTGAATTCATCGATGGGCGTCAGGGCGATCAAATTGGCTTGATATTGTTCGGTACGCAGCCTTACGTGCAAGCGCCGCTGACGCCGGACCTCTCGACGGTGCACCGCTTTTTGGATGAAGCGCAGGTCGGGTTTGCCGGCACGGAGACTGCGATCGGCGATGCAATCGGCATGGCGATCAAGCGGCTGCGCGCCGAGGCCGCGGCGGCCGCTGCGGGCGGCGTGGGTGTCGATGCGGGTGCCAAGAACGACGCCGGTCGCACGGTGCTCATTCTGTTGACCGACGGCGAGAGCAATGCCGGCACGATTCAACCGCTGCAGGCGGCACGCTTCGCGGCGCAGGCGGGGCTGCACATCTACACGATCGGCGTGGGCGCTGCGGCGACGGGCGGATTCTTTGGTCTTGCCGGCAACAACGATCTCGATGAAGGAACGCTCAAGGCGATCGCCGCCGCCACCGGCGGAAAATATTTTCGCGCGACCGATGCGCGCGCGCTGCAGGCCGTCTACGCCGAGATCGACCGTTTGGAGCCTGTCGCCGGTCATGAACAGTGGCTGCGTCCAGCGGATGAGTGGTTCCCCTATCCGCTTGCGGTGGCGCTGCTGCTCAGCGTGCCAGCGGCCTGGTTCGGAGCGCGCGCATGGACTTGAGCCGATTCGCCGCGTTTCATTTCTTGTATCCGGCCTGGCTGATCGGGATCGTGCCGCTCGCGGGTCTGGCGGTTTGGCTTGCGTTGCGTCAGCGCCGAACCGGCGGCTGGTCGCAAGTCGTCGATGCCGATCTGCTGCCGGCGCTGCGGCTGCAGATTGGTGAGCGCACCGGCACGCCATGGCTGCCGATCGGCTGCGCCTGGTTCTTGGCTTCGCTCGCGCTCGCCGGACCCGCGTGGCGACAAGCGCCGAGTCCGGCGTTTAGTGCGCCCGGCGCTTGGGTCGTGGTGCTCGATTTGTCGCCGTCGATGGCGGGCCGCGATGTCGCGCCCGATCGCACGACGCGCGCGCGTTATGCGATCAACGATATCTTGAGCGCCGCACACGATGCGCGCGTCGGCTTGATCGTATTCGCCGGCGAAGCGCACACGGTCGTGCCCTTGACATCGGATGTCGCGACGGTGCGCGCATTGTTGCAGCCGCTCGCCCCCGGGATCATGCCGGAGTCGGGAGACAACATTGCGCCGGCGCTCAGCGATGCCGCGCGCTTGTTGCAGCAGGCCGGGAGCCGCAACGGCAAAGTCATCGTGCTATCCGATGGCTTCGCCGACCCCGCGCAGGCGCTGCAAGTCGCGCAGACCCTGAAGCAGCAAGGTGCGCAGTTGCAAGTGATCGGCGTCGGCACGGCCGAGGGAGCGCCGCAGATCGATGCGAGCGGCGCCTTCGTGCACGATGCGCAGGGCGCCAGCGTCTTGTCGAAGTTGCCGGTCGACGAGCTGCGGCATGTCGCGGCTGCCGGCGGCGGCCGCTACTGGGCGCTCAGCAAGGTCGATGCGATGCTCGCTTCGCTGCAGGCCGAGTCGGCCAGTCCGCTCGAGGAAAACCCCGTCGCAACCAGGTTGCAAGTCGGCACATGGCGCAATGAGGGCATCTGGTTGCTGCCGCCGTTATTGCTCGCTGCTGCGCTGTGCGCGCGTCGAGGTTGGCTGTGAAGCGCGGCCTTCTCGTGCTGGCCGCTTGGCTTTGCGGCGCCGCTGCTCAAGGCGCGTCCTGGTCGGATCTGTGGTCACGGCCCGATCAGCGCGCGCAGGCTTTGCTCGACGCGGGCCAGGCGGCCGCGGCCGCGCCGCTATTCGACGATCCGCGCCGGCGCGCATATGCCGAAATCAAGGCGCAGCAATACGCCGAGGCGGCCAAGCAGCTGCAGCCGCTGCAGGATCCGGAGTCGCTGTATAATCGCGGCAACGCATTGACGAAGTCCGGAGATTTGAAGGCCGGACTGGAGGCCTACGAGGCCGCCCTCAAGCAGGCGCCACGCAATTCGGCGCTCTATCGCGATGCTCTACACAATCGCGACCTGGTCGCGAAGCAATTGAAGTCGCAACCGCAAACCGGGGGGCAGCAGGGCAAGGGGCAGGACAAGGACGAGGACCAGGGCCAAGACAAGGACCAGGGCCAAGACAAGGACCAGGGCCGGGAGAAGCGCGGGGATCATGCGCAGGCGCAGCAGCAGCCGGGTAGCGAGCAATCCGCGAAGGACCAGGCATCGAAGGACCAGGCATCGAAGGGCCAGGCATCGAAGGACCAGGCATCGAAGGGCCAGGCATCGAAGGACCAGGCATCGAAGGGCCAGGCATCACCGGGGCAAGCGGCGCAGGATCAGGACCAGCGGCAGGCGCAGGCGCAATCCCCACCCAAAGATGCGGCCGGCGCCAATTCCGCGAACAAGCCCGCCGGTCAGGATAGTCGCGCGGGCCAGGATTCGGCGGCGGCCGCACAGGCCGATGCACGCGCGGCGATGCAGTCCGCGCAGGATCAGGCCCGCACGCAGAATCAGACTCAAGCGCTCGCGCGCGCGGCGCAAGATACGCAAAACTCCGACGCCAAGCAGAAGGCCGCCGCTGCCGCGGATGCCAAGCCGGAATCGGAACAGGCGCTGGCGCTCGAGCAATGGCTGCGTTGGATACCCGATGATCCCGCGGGCCTGCTACGACGCAAATTCATCATCGAACACATGATGAAGCAGCGCGAGGCACAGCCATGAGATTCCTCTTCAGCGGCGCGGCCGTGTTTCTATTGCTGGTATCGGTGATCGCGCACGCGAGCATGCGCGCATCCTTGGACAGCACGACGATCGCAGAGGGCGATACGGTGCAACTGACGCTCGAACACGAAGGCCAGTCGAGCGACCAGCCGGATCTGTCGCCGCTGCAACAGGACTTCGATGTGCTTAGGACAAATCGCAGCAGCAGCATCCAGATCATGAACGGCAGCATGATTTCCCACGTTCAGACGATCATCACGCTGTCACCCAAGCATGCGGGCCAGTTGACGATTCCCGCGATTGAATGGGCGGGTCAGCGCAGCGCTCCGTTTTCGTTGACCGTGACGGCGGCGGGCGCGGGAGCGTCCAATTCCGCCGGCGGCGCGCCGGGCGGCGCGCCGCCGGCGAAAAAGGTATTTCTAGAAACCAGCGTCGATGATTCGGATCCTTTCGTGCAGCAGGCCGTGCACGTCACGGTCCGCATTTATAGGGCAGAGACCGTATTCAAGGCAGGCCTCGACTTCCCGGCCACGAACGACGCCTTGATCGAGCAGATCCAATCCGACGAGCATCGCGTCGTCGAAAGGAATGGACAGCAATACGATCTCGTCGAACGGCATTACCTGCTGTTTCCGCAGCGCAGCGGTTCCTTGAGTCTGCCGGGTCCGGTGCTCGAAGGCCAGGTCGCAATCCGGATCCGCAACGATCAGTTCAACAATGATCCGTTCGCTGACTTATTCGGCGCGTCCGGAGGCATGATGGCCGGAACCAAACCCATTCGCATGCAGGCGGATGCCATCGTGCTGAACGTGCGACCCAGACCGGCGACCTCCGGCGCGGGTCCGTGGTTGCCGGCGCGCGATCTCGCGCTCACGAGCGAATGGCATCCGGACAAGTTGCAGGCGCATGTCGGCGATCCGATTACGGTCGACTTGCACTTGCAAGCCGAAGGCTTGACCGCGACACAATTGCCGGATTTGTCGTCGCTGCTCGACTTGCCGAATGGGCTCAAGGCATACCCCGATCAAGCCAAGCTCAATAATTCGGTACGCGGCGACACCGTCATCGGCAGCCACGACCAAAGCATCGCATTAATTGCCGATCAGCCCGGGGACTATGTCGTGCCCGCGCTGCACCTGTCATGGTTCGACACCAAGGTCAATGAAACCCGGGAAGTCAGTTTGCCGGCGCGAACGCTGACAATCCTGCCGTCGCTTGGCCTGAGCAATGCGCCGTCGCCGGCAGCACAAGCGACCGCGCCGACGCCCGCGCAGCCAAGCGCCGATTCGCTGGGCACGCCGGCGACCGCGCAAGCAGCCTTGGGCCCCGGCGGTAAGCGGTTGTGGATGGGGATCAGTGTGGGCTTCGCGCTGTTATGGTGCGTGACGATGCTGGCATGGTGGCGGTCGCGGCAGCGCGCGCCGCGGCCGTTGGATGCCGCGAAGCCGCCGCAACCGCGGGCACCAGTTGGCGGCGCGCAGGCGCGTGCGCAATTCCGAGAGGCCTGCCGGCGCAACGATGCGCATGCGGCACGCCACTGCCTGCTGGCTTGGGTCGCAGCCGCGTGGCCCGACGAACCGATACCAGGATTGGATGCGCTCGCCAAACGCCTCGCGGACGCCGCGGTTACGCCGAAGCTCGCAGAACTCGATCGCGCCTGTTTTGCGGGCGCGGATTGGGACGGTACGGGCCTGCTCCAGGCCTTGACAGATTTACCGCCACTCCGAGCACGATCAGGCGGCGGTCGTGGCGACGGACTTGCGCCGCTGTATCCTTGAGCAGCAGCGGCGGCGAACGGACTTTTTTGAGATCGCAACGGTCGTAAGAGGAGAGCTCGATGCGGACGAGACAACTGGGCCGCAATGGTCCGCGGGTATCGGCTCTGGGCCTCGGTTGCATGGGAATGAGCGAATTCTATGCGGGCCGCGACGAAGCGGAATCGATTCCGACCATCCACCGCGCTTTGGACCTCGGCGTCAATTTTCTCGATACCGCGGATATCTATGGTCCTTACACCAATGAGCAACTCGTCGGTCGCGCGATCAAGGGCCGCCGCGCGGAAGTTTTTCTCGCGACGAAATTCGGCATCGTGCGCGATGCGGTGGATTCGCGCGTGCGCGGCATCAGCGGCAGTCCCGATTACGTGCGCAGCTCGATCGAAGGCAGCTTGAAACGACTCGGCGTCGATGCGATCGACCTCTACTACCAACATCGCATGGATGCGACGGTGCCGATCGAGGATACCGTCGGTGCGCTCGCCGCTCTCGTGCGCGCCGGCAAGGTCCGCTACATCGGATTGTCCGAGGCGTCCGCAGTCACGCTGCAGCGCGCGCATAAAGTGCATCCCATCACCGCACTTCAAAGCGAGTATTCCTTGTGGTCACGCGAGCCGGAAGGCGGCGCGCTGGCCGCGTGCCGCCGGCTCGGAATCGGGTTCGTTCCTTACAGTCCCTTGGGGCGAGGATTCTTGACCGGTCGGTTCCGGCGGCCGGAGGATCTGGCCGCCGATGACTATCGCCATACGAGTCCACGGTTTCAGGCGGAGAATTTCGCGAAGAACATTGCGCTGGTGGAGCAAGTCCGAGTGCTTGCCGCCGAGATCGGCTGCACGCCCGCGCAAATTGCTCTCGCCTGGGTACTCGCGCAGGGCGATGACATCGTGCCCATCCCCGGGACCAAGCGGCGCAATTATCTCGAGGAAAACATCGCCGCGCTCGACATACGCCTCACGCCGGAGAAATTGGCGGCGCTGAATGCGGTGTTTCCGCCGAACGCGGCCGCCGGCGACCGGTATCCGGCCGCCAGCATGGGTGCGCTCAATCGTTGAGGCGACTGCTCGGTCGCTGTGCGCGCCGCGCAGCGCCCAATAGCAGCAAGCCCAGTGCGACGTCGGCCCATAACGGTAGCGGCCCGTCGCTACCGCCACCGCTGTCGCCGTCCGGCAGATTCAAGGAGATCGCGACCGAATCATTCGCCGGAAATAGCACACCATTGGTCGATGTTACCGTGAACGTGAGATTCGCGGTCTGCGTGCCGCTCGGTTGGACCACGATGGTCAACGGCGTGGTGCCGCCAACCGCGATACCCGCGATCGTGCAACTCACGACTTGGCCCGCTACCGCGCAGCCGGAGCTGCTGGAGCCGGACACGAGCGTAAATCCCGCGGGCAGCGTCGTGCTGACCACGACCCCGGCGGCGATCCGCGGCCCGGTGTTGCCGACGGTCCACGCATACGACAACTGCCCCGCGGAGGTCACGCTGCCGCCGCCGGTCAGCGACAGATCGGAGGCATTCCAACCCTTCACGAGGTTCTCGGCATTGATCGTGCCGATGCCGGTCGCGAAGTCCCAACCGGCCGTTGTTCCGTATGCTTTAGAAAAAGGAGTGTCGGTCACCGACAGTACGCCGATCGTGCCCGAGGGTCGATAGCAATTGTTGGTCCCTGTGCAGTCCACGTCCATGTCGCCCAGCGTGACATCGTAGAACACGCAGCCGGCGGAAGTCGCGTTGCCTGAACTCGAGTTGCAGCCGCTGTTGCCGCCGGCACCATACTGGGCGGCCGCGAGCGCGTAGTAGCTCGGGTTCGGATTGCCCTGCTTGGACCCCGTACTCTGATTAACGAGCGCTTGGATGCCGGCCATGATCGGTGCCGCGAATGAGGTGCCGCCGGCGCCGGGCCAAGTGCTCGGCGCGTTGGTACAAGCTGTGGCGTTGATCGTCGTGTCCGCCGTGTCCGAGTCGCAGACCACGTAATAGTGTCCCCAGAGGCCATTGGCCGCGAACAGCGATACGTCCGGCAGATCGCGAACGCCGTCGCTCGGGTTACCGGGCGCCAAGGACTGCCAGGTCGGCTTCGAGTATCCCTTGCAAGTGCCGCCGACGACGCCTCCCGTCGCGGTGCCCGTCGCGCAGCCGCTCGGGCCGCCGCTGCCGCTCGCCGTCGTTTGAAAGTTCGTATTTCCCGGCGCGTTATTGCAAAAGCCGCTCGCCCCGTACGAGGGGCTATCGTGTTCGTAGCTTGCGAGCAGCGCGCCGGCGCAGGAGTCGTTCCACGGAATCTCCGGAATATAGGAGAGCGCCGAGCCGTAGGTCGAGCTGTTGGTCGAACTCCAGTAGCTGCTGGTGGTCCCTGCGTAGGTGTCGCCGAAGTCCGTGCCGCCGACCGCGACGTTATAGGGCGTCGAGGCATACGCGTTGACGCCGACGCCGTGAGTCGCGATCTTCACGTCCGCATCGCAACCGGCGGCGCCCTCGTCACCCGCGGCGACGAATACCGAGATTCCCTCGCCGGCCGCCTGTTGGTAGATCGTGTTGTAAGCCCCATTGGCGGTTGCGCCGTTTTCCGCCTCGCATTCGCCGTAGCTGATGCTGATGATCGCCGGCGGGCTCGATTCGTTGACGAGGTTCTCGACCGCGATCAGCACGCCGTCGGTGCCTGCGCACGAGGCGACTACGATGGCGGCGCTCGGCGCCGCGGCGCTGGCCCATTCCGCATCGAGTTCGGCTTCGAACTCGTCACCATCGACGACGCCGGGGTCGATACACGTGGCCGCGCCTGACGGATGTACTTGCGTCAAGGAGCCCGCCGTATAGCTCGACAGTCCGAACGTCGAACGGAATGCCGTCCAGTCCGCAGTACTGTAGACATCAGTGTCCTCGGCCACGACGATCGTCTGCCCCTGGCCGGAGTCGAGGTCGGTGAACAGCGGGTTCAGATTGTATATCGTCGCGAGGTCCGCCGGGACCACCAGCAACGCGCCTGCGGGGGTCGTATACGCTGGTTTCAGCGGCGCGTTCGTTCGCGGCTTGAAGTTCGTGTGCGGCCGGAAGTCATGCAGCGAGACGACTCCGCTGACCGCGGGCGCGAGCGCCGCCGGGACCTGCGGGTCGCTGATGTTCGCGATGTGGCGTTTGCCGGCGACCTCGAGGGTGTGAATCTCCGTATGAAACGCACCGCGCACTTGGCCGGCCGTACCCGAGAAATCGATGATCATCGTACTCGGGCTTACCGCGTTGACGGCGAAACCCTGCCGCCGCAACCAGTCACTGATCGCGTCGAGATCCGCCTGTGCGAGACCGTAGCGCTGACGGATCTGCTCGACATTGAGCCAATGGTGGAAATTTGGCGAGACACGGTCGTGCAGATCCTCGATGGTCTTCTGCAATGCTGCCTCGCGCTCGGCGGGGCGTTTGAGCAGCAGCTGCATGTGCTCCATCGCGAGCGTATCGGATACGCGCCCACGATCGTTTGCCGGGTTCGCCTCGGGACGCGTATTCCCCGCCAAGCGGATCAGCTGGGTATCATCGATGGGCGCGCTAATCTGCGCACGTGCGGCGCTGGTCTGTGCGCTTGCGGGTCCGAGCAGCCAAGCGCCGAGTGCGATTCCCATTGCGAGGAGGCATGGGCCGAGTTTGCGCGTGCCGCGGCGCGGTGCCGCCGAGTGCTTCTTGTTTGATCCCTTTCCGATCAAGCCGTTCCCCGAGTGGTGAGGACCGGGGCAGGTTAGCAATCAATGATTACACTGTTGTGTGCGGCAGATATCCGCAATATGACCGCGAGCGCGAACCGCGCTCTCAGCTCGCGCCCTCCGCGCTATAGCGCGCCAGCAGGCCCGTGCGCACCGCATGGCGATAGACGCGCGAGTAGAAATAGCCGGCCAACAACAACTCCAGCCCCGCCAATGCGCCGCCGCGCACCAACAACCCGATCGGAAACGTCTGTCCCGCCAACAGCGCTCGCAGGCCTTCGAAAACGTAGCTCGGCGGCAAGCATTGCGCGATCCATTGCATCCATGTGGGCAGCGTCGCGAGCGGGTAGAACACCGCGGCGAAGGGCGCGAGCACCGCGGGCAGCGGCCAAATCAACCATTCGGACGCCGGCCCAAAGCGCAGCACCATCGCGCTGCCGAATATGCCGAGCGAAATGCCGAATACGAACAATAGCAACAGGAATGCAACGAGCGACGCGCCCAGGCTAAAGAAATGCAAACCGAAAATCGTCGTGGCCAAACCTAACATGACCGCGAGCCCGACGCTGCTGGTCATGACGCTCGTCAGCACGAGGCCGGACACGTACTCCGTGATCGACAGCGGGGATGCAAACAAATTGAGAAAATTGCGCGACCAGACGTCTTCGAGGAACGCCGTCGTCACGCCCTGCATGATGCGTGTGCAAAAGTCCCATAGCAGCACGGCTCCGAGCAGGGTCGGCACAAAGTTCACGCCCGAGCCGCTGACGGAGTTCAGATAGCGCGTGATGAAGCCCCATAACACGATGTCGATGGCGACCCAGGTGATCATCGGGAACAGCCTTACCGGGCTGCCGCGCAGCAAATAAAACTGCCGCAGCACGATCGCGGCGATCGGACGCAGCTTCACCGGCCGCTCTCCGTGGCCGGCGCCAAAGGCTCGCGGGCGACGCGAATGAACAAGTCCTCGAGCGTCGCAGAGCCATGCTCACGCGGCAACATCTTCGGATCGCCCTCCAGCAGAATCTTGCCGCGTGACAGGAACAGTACCCGGTCGCAGACGGCCTCGACCTCATTCATATTGTGGGAAGTCCACAATATGCCGCAGCGACCGGTCGTCGCGAGGCTCTTGATCTTGGTGCGGATGATCTGCGCCGTCGATGGATCCAAGGACGCGGTCGGTTCGTCGAGCAGCAGCAGTTGCGGGCGATTGAGCAAGGCCTTCGCCAGCGCTGATCGCGTTTGCTCGCCGGATGACAGCAAGCCGCATTTCGTATTGCGCAAGTGCTGAAGGTCGAACTCGCTCAGCAACTCCTCGATACGTGCTGTCAAGGAGGCGACACTATAGAGCAATCCGAAGCAGCGCAAATTTTGCGCTACCGTCAGATTGCCGGGCAACGCCGCATACACGGCCGCGAAATTCGTGCGTGCGAGCGCGAGCGCACGGCGCTTGTCGATGTCGATATCGTCGATTTGAATGTGTCCTGAGGTTGCCTGGAGAACGCCCAGCACCATATTGATCGTGGTCGTCTTGCCGGCGCCGTTGGGGCCGAGCAGGCCCACGATCTCGCCGCGCCGGACCTCGAATGACACGTCCGCAACCGCCGTCAAGTTCGCGTACTCTTTTCTCAAATTGACGACGCGCAACGCCATTGCGTTGGTACGGTCGACGGATGCCGGCGGATTCATCGCAGAGGTCGCCTCGAGTGTTTGATTCGTCAGTGTAGCGAAAATGCACCCGCGATGTTCCGCCGGCAAATCCTCGGCCTCGCGCCGCGCTCAGCGCGGCGCACCACGCCGTGCTCAGCGCTGCGCATTTCTCGTCGAACGCGGCACATAATTCGGTTTCTGTTTGCAGCGGGTTTTTGCAGACTGGCTTCCACGCAATCAGCGTGTGCACGAGCCTCTCAACAATCTGCAAGGAGAACACCCATGAACAGTTTTACGGTCACGGCGATCGGCAATCTCGCAAAGAATCCCGAATTCCACACCAAAGGCGATACGACTTATACACGCATCTGTTTGGTCGGCAATGATTACGCCGGGAAAGACGAGGAGGGTAATCCGCGCGAGGTGGCGACCAGCCTCTGGTTCGTCGCCTTCGAAGCTTTGGGCGATGCGATCGCGAAGAACGCGCGCAAAGGCGACCAGCTGATCGTGCAGGCGCAGATCCGCGCCAATAATTGGACCGATAGCGACGGCGAGAAGCAGTACGACTATTCGTACGTCGTGCAGAGCTTCAGGTTCGGGGCTCCCGGTAAGGCTAAGCGCGAAGAGCTCGCGGCGCGTCGCAGCGAACACGAGGTGGGAACGCTGGAAACCGAAATCTAACGGCGCGAGCCGCAGCGCCCATTTCGTCCCAATCAACCCGGAAAAGGATTTCCACCATGCTCTCATCGCTCGCTGTCACGCGCCGCAGCCGGTGCCCAGTCATTCGTCACGGCCTCAAAGCCGCATTGCTCCTCGGCGTTCCCGGCTTCGTCTGGGCCCAAGCCTCGCCGTTCATGACCGGCGCGACCTCGTTGCAAACCAAGACCTTTGGGCGCGCCAACGGCAGCAGCGCCACGAGCGCGATCGCGTATCGCGCCGGCGAGCGGATCCGCGATGAGCGCACCGGCAAGGTGTACGACCACACCGTCCGCCAGGGTGTCATGCACAAGGAAATCGTCCTGCCGCAAAGGCTCAGTGATGCGGACATGAGCTGGGCCAAAGACCGAGCCACGCTCTGGAACACCGTCGAGGCGGCCGAGACGCGGAAAAATTCCCGGGTCGCGCGCGAGTTTCTCGTCGCGTTGCCCGCCGAACTCACTCCGGAGCAGCGTTTGAGCTTGGTCCGCGGATTCTCGCAGGAGTTGGCCGATCGCTATCAATTTGCCGTGGACTTCGCGATTCACGCGCCGCGCACCGATCCGAGAAATTTTCACGCACATTTGCTCGCGAGCACGCGTCAGATCAATTCCGCCGGGTTCGGCGCCAAGACGACGCTCGAGCTCAATGACACGGCACGCATGAATCGCGGCTTGGAGCCGTTCGTGCAAGAACTCGTTGCGACGCGCGAGCGCTGGGCGACCATGACCAATGAGGCGCTGCGCGAGGCACAAGTCGCGGCGCGCATCGATCACCGCACGCTCGCTGCGCAAGGAATCGATCGCGAACCGCGACCGCATCTTCCGCGGGCCGCCTATGAAATGGAGCGTCGCGGTGAGGTAAATGCGCTCGCCGAGCGCATGCGCGCGGAGCACGAGGCGCGGGTGCAGCAGCGCGTGGAGGCGGCGGCTGCCAAAATTGCGCCGCAGCTGCCGAGAAACGTCGCGCTTGCGCAATCCATGGAGGATATCCGGCGCCAGGCGCGGGAGAATTGGCTGCAGCTACGGCAGTCGCAACGAGTCGCCGCGCCGGCCGCACTGGGGACGAAGGCGCAGGAGCGCGGCATCGATGACGATCTCGCGCGGTGAGTGACCGCATTGCGCGCCTGTGATCCGAAACATTTCATTCGGGTCCTGTTACGTCTACTCCCCTACGGGGCAGTGCGCGGTCTCGCGACGCTCGCGGCTGCTGCGTGCCTTGCTCAAAGCCGGTGACGCCGAATTCCTGGGCCACTATGCGGCACGCGTGAAGCAGGAGGTCTGCGCGCATCATCTGTTCGCCGGTTATTTCCAAGCGACGACGGTGCTGATTCCAGTCCCTGGGAGCATGCCGCAGCCGCCGGGGGTCGCCTCGGTTGCCGAACAATTAGCGGCGGCATTGGTCGAAGCCGGGCTCGGCGGAGTCGTCTGGAGCGGATTGAAGCGCGTTCGTCCCGTGCGCAAATCCGCCACGGCGCCGGGCGGCGCACGGCCGACGGTTGCAAAGCACTACGACTCGTTCACAGTCGAGCCCCGCGAATCATTGCCTGAGCGCATTCTCCTGGTCGACGACGTGGTCACGAAAGGGCGCACGCTCATCGCCGCGGCGACGCGCGTGCACGAGGCATTTCCGCAGGCGCCGATATGCGCATTCGCGCTGCTGCGCACGATGGGCCTGGTCGCCGAGATCGCTCAGCTCGTGGATCCCTGCGTGGGCCAGATCCGCTGGCGGGCCGGCGATGCGCATCGCTGTCCGTAGCGTGCGCTGATAAGTTCCCAATGCCAGAACTCAGTCGTTTTCTTGGTATCGTCATTGCAATGTATTATCGTGACCATGGTCCACCGCATTTTCATGCGCTCTATGGTGAATTTGAGGCGTCGGTGAGCATTACGACGGGAGAACTCAACGGCGACCTTCCCAAACGAGCGCTTAGTATTGTGCAAGAATGGCGGCTGGCGCATCGCAACGACCTGCTATCGGCATGGTCGTTGGCTCAGGTACAACAGCCGCTACCGAAGATTGACGCACTAGAGTGATTCTAATGTTGCCCAGAATAGTGGAAGCGCATTACGTTGCTGAATTCAAAGTCTGGATTCGATTCAGTGATGGCGCCGAGGGAGAGGTCGACCTGGCTCCCGAATTGGCTGGTCCTATGTTTGAACCGTTGCGCAACGTTGAACTGTTTCGGCGGCTGGTCCTTCATCCCGAACTGCGTACCCTAGTTTGGCCAAATGGAGCGGACCTGGCTCCAGAATTTCTTCGCGCGAAGCTTCGCGTCGTCGCCTGATCTGTGTCAGTTGTGCGCATCGAGAGTGCTTTCGAACGAGGATTGGGCGGCAAGCGGAACCAGTTGCGTAATCTCGACCGCTCACCTGGGGCTCGCCCGTTACGATTTCTGAACGAGACGGGACTGCGGGCGGTGTTGGATGACGCGCTGGTCGGCGGCGACGGCCTCGCCGGCGCTCACGCGATCCACGAGCTGTGGATGCGCGGCGAAATGTCGGTCAATATCGAACGTGCGATGGCCGCCCTGTGGGCGAGGGCCGCGGAATCGATCCCCGACTGGCTGCCGATGCGATTCGTCGAGCGGCTCGCGGACATCTATGAGATTGCGGTGGGCTTCCGGGCGGCAGCGAAAGGGCGATCGAATATCTATCTCGTGCTGCTCGACTATGCGGACAGCCGCGATGACCCGCAGGGACTCTATGTGGGCATGAGCAAATACAGCCCGGCGCAACGCTTCGACCAGCACAAGGCCGGCATCCGCGCAGCCGGCAGCGTGTTGCGCCGCGGTCTCGAGGTGTTGACGGGACCCACGCTGCATTTGCAGTTCATCCAGCGCAGCGAGGCCCAGCGTATCGAAGAGCAATTCGCAGAGGCGTTGTCCGCCGCGGGGTTCTTTGTTCAGGGTGGGCACTAAAGGGACGCTATGATCGGCGGATGGTCACGATGATCACCAGAGGTCAGCGATGATACTGATAGGGCAATTCGATTCGCCGTTCGTGCGGCGAGTGGCGGTCAGCTTCAACCGGCTCGCGATTCCATTTGAGCATCGGCCCTGGTCGGTCGGCAAAGATTTCGACCTGATTCGACGCTTCAATCCCTTGGGTCGGGTGCCTGCGCTCGTGCTGGCCGATGGCGAGACCCTGATCGAGTCGGCGGTGATTCTGGATTACCTCGACGAATTGGTGGGAGCCGAGCGCGCACTGTTGCCGCCGGCGGGCGCGTGGCGGCGCGAGGCCTTGCATTTGATGGCGCTCGCGGTAGGGGCTGCCGATAAGGGCGTGCAGCAGATCGTTGAAGTCGTGTTCCGGCCCGAAGAGAAGCGTCATGCGCCCTGGCTGGATCGGTGTCGCACGCAAATGCAATCTGCGCTGGGCGTGCTCGAGCAGCTGGTGCTGGCTCGCACCGGCGAATGGCTCGTCGCGGATCGCGTCACGCAAGCCGACATTACGGTCGGCTGCGTCGTGCGTTTCTTGCACGAAGCGCACGGCGTCAATCGCGAATCAACGCAGTATCCGGCACTCGCGAATCTGAGCGCCCGCTGCGAAGCGCTGCCGGCATTTCTCGCGGCCCCCTTTGATGCGTACTCGGCGCCGGTGCCATCCGGCTGAGTAACAGCTGCGATCTCGAGTTCAGGCGCCGCCGAGATGCGCGACGACCCGATCGACCTGATCCGCGGAACCCAGGATCACCGGCGTGCGTTGGTGTATCGCGGTCGGGTTGATCTCGAGTACGCGCTGACCCGGCGCAGACAAGGCTTTCCCGCCGGCTTGTTCGATGATCATCGCCATCGGATTGGCTTCATACATGAGGCGCAGCTTGCCTTGCGGCGCCTTCGCGGTCGGCGGATAAAAGAACACGCCGCCCTTCAGCAAGATTCGATGCACGTCGGCGACCATTGCGCCGGCATAGCGGCTCGAATAGTCGTTTTCCTGCGCCCAGTCGAGATAGCGTTGATAACCTTCGGGAAAACTGTTGCGGTTGCCCTCATTGACCGAGTAGCTCTTGTTGCCGCTCGGAACGCGCAATTGCCGCTCGACGCGCATGAACGAGCCGATGCTGGGATCGAGTACGAACATGTCGACACCCTTGCCGAGGGTCAACACGAATACCGTGGAGGAGCCGTACAGTACGTAGCCCGCGGCCACTTGCTTGATGCCGGGCTGCAGCAGGGAATCACGCGCCGGTTCGATGCGATCGTCGTGGCTCAATATGCTGAATATCGTCCCGACGCCGCCGCAGGTATCGAGATTCGAGGAGCCGTCGAGCGGGTCGAACAGTACGCAATAGCGGCGCAGGCCTTGCTGGTCTTCGCGCAAAATGACGGGCTCTTCGTTTTCCTCAGACGCTACGATCGCGACGCCCTCGCGGCCGCCCAAAGTCGCGAGCAGCACGTCGTTGGCGATCACGTCGAGTTTTTGCTGAACCTCGCCCTGCACATTTTCTTGGCCGACGCTGCCGAGCACGTTTTCCAATCGCGCGCGGCGGACCTTGTCGGCAATGATTTTCGTGGAGATCGACAGTGCGGAAAGGATCCACGAGAGGGTGCCGGTTGCATGCGGGTCATGCGCCTGCTCGGCGAGAATATGGGCCTGCAAACTGAGGATCCGGATCGAGTCGCTCAGCGATCCGGCCGGTGCAGCGGTCTTCTTGGGAGGCGCGGTATTCATGCCGGCTAGCATGCCACGAACTCGTGAACGGCACATCAATAGCACGGCGCGCCGTTGGATCAAAGAGTTACAATGCACGAATGATTATCGTTCATCACCTGAACAACTCCCGCTCGCAGCGGGTGCTGTGGCTGCTCGAGGAGCTGGGCGTCCCCTATGAAGTGAGGCGCTACGAGCGCGATCCCAAGACGATGCTCGCCCCTGCGGCCTTGCGCGCCGTGCACAGGCTCGGCAAATCGCCGGTGATCACGGATGGGGCTACGACGGTCGCCGAATCGGGGGCGATCGTCGAATACCTCGTCGAACAATATGGCGGCGGCCGCCTGATTCCGCCGCCGGGAACGCCGGAACGCCTGCGCTATGTCTATTGGCTGCATTATGCGGAAGGCTCGGCGATGCCACCGCTGTTGTTGAAATTGGTGTTCGACCGCATCGCATCAACGCCGATGCCATGGCCCGTGAGCGCGATCGCACGCGCAATTGCGGCAAAAGTTCAGAGCACGTTCATCGGCCCTCAGCTGAAACTGCATTTGGACTTCATGGAGTCTGAGCTTGCGCGCGATGCGTGGTTTGCTGGTCGCGAGTTCACGGCGGCCGATGTGCAAATGAGCTTTCCATTGGAGGCGGCCGCCATGCGGGCGGGCCTCGATGAGAGCCGCCCGAGCTTGATGGCGTTTCTCGCGCGCATTCATGCGCGCGACGCCTACCGGCGTGCATTGCAACGCGGCGGTCCCTACGATTTCAGCGCAGCGCCGTGACCATGAGGCGCGAGTTGCGCGGGTTGCGCGGATTGCGCGGATTGCGCGAGTTACGCGGGGCGCAGGGGCGTGCGCGTCGGCGATCCATGGGCGGAGTTTTGAGGCGAAGCCGCGGTGCTTCGCCTTGCATGAATTATTGATCATTTGCGCGGAGGTTCGCATGCCGATGTTGCTCAAGGTCGCGGTGTGTTTGTTCGGCGGCGCGTTGCTCGCATCGTCGGGATGCCAGAAATCCGCGCCGCCCGCGGATACCGCGGCGATGTCCGCGCAGAGCGCCGGAGACGCATGGGCAAAGACGCGCGACGGTTTCATCGAGGATTACCTCAAGGCGCAACCGTTTTTCGCTGCGCAGGCCGGCCGTCATGAATTCGACGGGCAGATGCCGGATCTCAGTGCCGATGGGATTGCGCATGAAATCGCGCGCCTGCACGCGGCGCACGCGCAAATCGCCGCCGTCGACGCAGCCGCGTTGCAGCCCGCTCAGCGCTTCGAGCGTGAGTACGCGCTCAATGTCGTCGACCATGATTTGTTCTGGCTGGAGAAGGCGCGTCAGCCGTTCACGAATCCGTATTGGTATATCAATGCGATCGACCCCGACCTGTACCTCAGCCGCAATTACGCGCCGCTGGATCAACGGCTGAAGGCATACATCACCTATGCGCGCACCATCCCGAATATCGCCGCCGAGGTCGCGGCGAATTTGCAATCGCCCTTGCCCAAGAGCTTCGTCGACTTGGCCGTCGATGGATTCGGCGGATACGCGGACTTCTACAAGAACGACGTGGCCGCGATTTTCGCAGCGGTAAAAGACCCGCAATTGCAGCGGCAACTTGCCGAAGTCGATGCGGCCGCCGCGCAGGCGATGACGCAACTGAAGAACCATTTTGTGGCGGAGCGCAAGACCGCGAATGCGAATTTTGCCTTGGGCAAAGACTTGTTTGTAGCGATGCTGCGCGAAACCGAGCGCGTCGATCTGCCGATCGACCAAATAGAGGCCGCCGGTCGCGCAGATCTACAGCGTAACCTCGACGCGCTCAAGGCCGAATGCGGCGTATATCTGCCCAAGCGCACGATCCAGGCCTGCATCGCCAAGATGACTGCCGACAAACCGCAGGGTGGGGCAGTCGCGGGCGCGCGAGCGCAGCTGATCGTGCTCAAGAATTTCGTCGCCGATAATCACATCGCGTCGATACCGAGCACCGAGGATGCGCTGGTTGCCGAAGCGCCGCCGTACAATCGCGGCAATTTCGCATTCATCCAGGTGCCGGGTCCCTACGACCACGGTGTTGCCTCGGTCTATAACATCGCGCCGCCCGATCCCAAGTGGAGCAAAGCCGAGCAAGCGGCCTACATTCCCGGAAAGGCGGTCTTGATGTTCACCTCGGCGCATGAGGTCTGGCCCGGACACTTCTTGCAGTTCCTTCATTCGAATAACAATCCCACGAAACTCGAAGGCCTGTGGGTGGGCTATGCGTTCGCCGAAGGCTGGGCGCATTACTGCGAGGAGATGATGATCGAGCGCGGCTTCGGCAAGGGCGATCCGGCGATGCATATCGGTCAATTATCGGAAGCCTTGCTGCGCGACGTGCGCCTGTTGTCGGCGATCGGTCTGCATACGCAGGGCATGACCCAGGCCGAGTCGGAGAAGATGTTCCGCGAGCAGGCTTTCCAAGACCCCGGCAACGCGCGTCAGCAAGCCGCACGCGGCACCTACGATCCGGCCTATCTCAATTACACCCTGGGCAAATTGATGATCCGCAAGTTGCGCGACGATTGGGTCGCGAAGCAGTTGGCAGCGAACGCGCCTGCCGCGCCGGGGTCGGCCGCGCCCGCCACCGCGCCGACCGACGCGGACAAACAGAACCTTTTGCGCGATTTCCACGACCAGTTCTTGTCTTACGGCGGCCCGGCGATTCCGCAGCTGCGCAAGGAGATGCTGGGCGAGCAAGGAGCGGTGCTCTGATGTTGCAGGGCATCGCGGGCATGGCCCATGACGATTTCGTAGGGCGTTTGCTCGCAGCCGCGACCGCAAAAGCGGCCTAAGCATGGTGACCGTCGAGGCCCCAGAGAAGCCGGGAACTCATAGAGCACCAAGTCAATGCGTTCGTATCAGCGATCGTATTGCGTAGCACGCGAGAATCCTTGGTGCGCTGGGGGGGGGGCGCCGATTTGCGCTCTGGTCGGCGGCTGGTCCCGTGCGCAGGGGGAATTCATGTTTGGTGACCGCGGGAACGGATCCGCTCCCTCCCCATTCGCGCCGCGAGGAGACTCGCGCGACAATCGCTCTCAGGCTCGGCGCTAGTCTGTTCGCGCGGCGAGTCTCCGGCGCTGCCGTCAGCGGCGATGGCATCGACGGTCGGATTGTAGGCCCGATCGACTGTTGCACAAAAGCAACGTCCATGAGTATGTTGTTGAGCTTGATGAAAGCCTGTTGTCATTGAAATGGTAACTGTCTTACACTGCCGCCCCATAAGAACTTCCTAGGGTATTTGTTGTCGCGCACAGGCCTGCGCCGGGTGCGACGTCTAAAAAGGGGATAAAATGGTTCGCAAAGACTTAATCAGCCGATTCGTCGCGCTGGCGCTTATGGGCGCGACATCCACTGCCATGGCGCAGACTGCGCCCGCAACATCCGACGAATCCGAAACCGTATTGCAGGAAATCGTCGTCACCGGCACGATGATCGCGAGGGCCAATGCCGAAACGGCCGTGCCCATCACGATCCTCAAGGCGGACGCCCTCAAGGACCAAGGCATCACGAGCGTGGAGCAGGCGCTGAACCAGCTTACGGCCAACAACCCGACGATAAACATCGCACAATCTGTTGGAACGTTTAGCGGAGGCGGCAGCTTCGCCGACCTGCGTGGCCTTGGCCGTTCGCGCACTCTGGTGCTCCTGGATGGCGAACGGTTGGCCCCCAGTGCCTTCGATGGCAGTGCGGTCGACTTGAGCGGCATCCCGTTCTCGGCGATCGACAGCATCGAGGTGCTTCGGACGGGCGCCTCGTCCCTGTATGGCGCGGACGCCGTCTCGGGCGTCATCAACTTCATCACCAAGAAGGATTTCCAGGGTCTTACATTCGAAGGCACCTACGACAGGCCGCAGCACCCAAGCGGCAGCTCGGGCGAGTTGGCCGGCACCTTTGGTCACGGCGATCTGGTGAACGACGGCTATAACTTCATGCTCACCGTAGGTTACAGCAAGCAGGACGAGCTTCAGGCGGGCGCGCGAGAATTTTCGGCCGCAGGCTTTAATCCGGCGGGGGGCGACAGCGCTACCAACAATCCGGGAACGTGGCCCGGGAGCGTGCAGGATTCAAACGGCAACTACTATCAGCCCGGGTTTCCGGCCTGTGCGGGCAATACGTACCTGACCACTCAGCCCGGGAACTGTGCATACCGGTATTCCGCCGCGACGGATCTGCTCCCGCAGCACACCGAAACTTCCGCGTTGGCGTCCCTCACCAAGTCGCTGGGGCCCGACGACACCGTGAAGCTGCAGTACTTCTGGACCCAAGCCGACGTGGTCGCTTGGTCCGGTCCGATGTTCTATGACTTCGCGTTGGACCCGGCGAGCCCCTACTTCCCCGGCAACGCCCAAGGCCCGAGCGTGGCTGGGCTGATACCCGAATATGGCGCCAGTGGGCCGCCGAATCTGACGGGGTTCCCCAGCGGCCCCGGGTCGGGGTGTCCTAACCCCGCTCCCCCTGCTGCGCCGACGTGCTTTGCGAACCCGGTCAGGGCGGTCTGGACCGACCCCAACAACGCCCGCTACTCCGGCAACCTCAATACCGAGCAGAGAGCCGTGTTGACATTCGCCGGCAAGAACGCTGGTTGGGACTGGGCCGGGTCTGTCAACTACAGCCAGAATACAAACGACAACCGCAATGTCGGAGGCTATCCCAATGAGGCGCTGCTTGCGCCGAACGGCGTCCTCAGCGATTTGATCAACCCCTTCGGGCCCCAAAGTGCGGCCGGACAGGCCTTGATCAACTCATCCTATCTAAACGGCATCTACTCGACCGGCGAGGATAAACGGTGGAGCGTCGATGGCCACAGCAGCCATGAGTTGGGCGATCTTATCAGCAAGGGCAATCCGGCGGCGGTCGCGCTCGGCTTCACGGCGGGAGGTGAGCACTTTAATTACGCGACCACCCCGTATAACACGATCATACAGGCCGCAACTGGGCTTGGGGATAGTTCAGTCGAAGGGAGTCGCACGTTCCAGGCAGTCTTCCTCGAAGTGGACCTGCCGCTCAGCAGCACTCTCGATCTCAGCCTGGCGGATCGTCAGGACTGGTACAGCGATTTCGGCACGACCAACAACCCGAAGCTCCAGGCGCGGTGGCAGCCGGCCAGTTTCGTGACCTTCCGGGGAACCGCCTCCACCAGCTTCCGAGCGCCCACGCTGTTCAACTTGAACAATCCGCCTTCCCTGGCGGCCTCGACCGGCGGCAGCATGGGGCAAGGAAATCCGAACTGCGCGGTCACCCCCCCGCTCGCGCCGTTTACTACAGAAACCTGCGCCACGCAGGGACTGGGGTTATTCGGAGGAAACCCGAATCTGACGCCGGAGACGTCGGAGAACTTCGATTTGGGTGTGGTCCTCACGCCAATCACCGACTTGGGCATTACGATCGACTACTACAGAATCCTCGTCAAGAACACCATTAGTTCCGTTCCGGCCCAGGCCATCTACGGCAACCCGACGACGTTCGCGAACTATTACGTGTTGAACAATACCGGGGGTCTCACTCCGTCGATCAACGAGTCCGCGAGTTGCATCCCTTACACGCTACCGACGTGTGGATACATCAAGGTGAACTCTGCGAATACGGGCAGGCTCACAACCGACGGCATCGACCTCAGCATCCAATACCTGCAACATACAGGGGTTGGAACATTCCGCGAGGACCTGGAAGCGACTTCGGTCACGCAGTTTCTGGAGGAGCAGTACACCGGTGGCCCCAACCTCAACCTGGTCGGCTGGTTCAACGAAATTCCGCCGGCGTACCGGTTGCAATCTAACCTGAGGATCGACTGGAAGAGCCTGGGGACAACGTGGGGCGCCGGAGGGGGCGCGCGCTACTGGTCGACCTACATCGACCAATACCCCGATGGCAACGGCAATCAGCGGACGGTGGGCAGTTATTGGGTCATGGATGGCTACGTCTCCTACAAGCCGATCCAAAAGCTGACCCTGTTGTTTGGCATCAAGAATATTCTCGACAAGGCTCCGCCCTACACCAACGCAAACCAGGGTAACTTCGCGGCCGGTTACAACGCGTTCATTGTCGATCCGACGCAGCGGAGCTTCTATGTCAATGCGCGGTTAGACGTCTTCTAAACCCTTCAGGAAAGTCGATTTGAAGCCCCGCCTCGTGCGGGGCTTTTTTTTGGCCGCGTCCGCGGCCACAGCCGGGCGAAGCCCGCACTCCGTGCGAGCTACGGCGCCGTGCCGAGGCTTGTATGGATGGCGCGGTCACCGACTTGAATTTTGAACTGATCGCAGATGCCGCCCTTGAGTTCGAGCACCGCGGCGACGGGCCTCGGATCGCTGATGATGTCGGTCGAGAGCGGGGTAGCGCGCGGCGCGATGTAATCGATGCGCCCCGTCGCATCGATGAACAGCAAATCCAAGGACAGGTACGTATTTTTCATCCACATCGATATCTGCCGCACCGGCTCAAACAGGAACAGCATGCCCGCGTGGTCGTCGATGTCGTGCACGAACATGAGGCCTTGCTCCTGACGGCTCGGGCGGTCCGCGGTCCAAATCTTGAAATTGACGACCTTGCCCGACGCGGTGCGAATCGCGAGCAGGCTTTGGGGAAACGCCGCGAGCGGCTCGGGGGCGGTGACGTCGGCGCGCGCCGAATCGGCGCCGGCGAGCGTGCCGAGCAGTAGCGCGGTTGAGAGCAGGCATGCGCCGATGACTCTCGGCGCGAACTTAAGGTCGGGTTTCAAGGCGGTTTCTCCTCGTAATTGACAATTCCCGCAAAATCAAATCGGCTCACGATGACCGCCCCGCCGCCACGGACTGCGCGCGCGGGCTGCGTGCAAAACCCGTGCGCCTCGAGCCGGTACTGATGCTCGCCGCCGAGTCGCCGCTGCGTCAGGGAATCGACCGTGCAGCGGCTGTCGCCGCGCGTGCCGTAAATGCGATCGCTGCCCTGCACGATGATCGTCAGATTCGCGGCCGACTCGCGCAGCGGCTCGCCTTCGCGAACGCCGGTCAAGCCGAACACGAATAATAAATTCGGCCGCGACCCCGCGACTCGCCGAAAACTGAGGCGCACGCCGACGGGGTCGGTCTTGGATTCGCCTTCACAGGCCGTGCCGCTGTTCGGCCAATCGATTTCGGCCTCGAGCGCGCCGCCGATATGCGCGCGCAGGTAACCGTCGCCCGACGAGAGGCAGTTCTTGGCGCTCGCCGCCTCGACGGCCGCGGTTCCGGCCGCTGCGCCGGCTGCTGCCAATAGCGAGACCGTTAAGAGGAGGCCGGACGGCCCTGAGAACCGGCATCGCCGCAAGCCTTGCACGCGTGGGCGCGTGGCCCTTTCACTACTGGGGATAGTCGGTATCATTTTGCCCTATGTTGCCACGAGCGCCGTTGCTATTCGCCGTTTCGATGTTGCTCGCCGCGTGCGCGCTGTTTGCGCCGAAATTTGACAAGCCCACGTTGTCGGTTGTCAGCGTCAAAATGGTCGGCGGCAACCTGTTGCAGCAAAACTTTCGGCTCACCTTGAAGATCCACAATCCCAATGACCGGGCTCTGCCCGTCAAAGGCCTGACTGCGGATTTGCGTGTCAGCGGCGAGGAAATCGCGACCGGGGCGATTGACCGGCCGTTTACCGTGGCCGCGCTCGGCGAGACCGAATTCGACCTGACGATCACGGCGAACATGGTACTTGCGCTGCTCAAACTCTCGCAGCATGCGGAAAATCACAGCGATGCCGTCCCCTACGAGGTCACGGGCGCGGTGGCCATCGATTTGCCTTTTTTCCGCTCGCTGCCGTTTCAACAAACCGGCTCGTTTTCTTTGAAAGGCGGCTAGCACAAACCGAGATGCGGCGCTGCCGCATTTGATGGATCTTACCCTAACATACTGAAAATAAAGAATTTTTATAAGCCTTGCACCGATATAGAGCCGCGACCCTCTGGTAGAATGCTTGGATACCTACGGATTTCTTGAGTGTCTTGAAGGCTTTTTAGGGCGCCGACGTACGCTAGGTCTTGGTGGATGGCCTTGCCGTGCTGCTGCACGGCGTCGATTGCTCGACCGCCGATATCGATCTCGTCGTCGATCTGGCACCGGAACAGGCGTCGAGAGCCGTCGGGACACTGCTCGACCTGGGATTCAAGGCGAACGTGCCAGTGGACGCGCGCCAATTTGCGGACACCGCCGTGCGCGAGCGTTGGCGCAAAGAATTCGGGTTGCTGGTATCGAGCTTTTGGGACCCGGAAAACCGACGTCCGACGAACGATTTGTTTGCAGAGTATCCGATGGATTTTGAATTGCTTTATCGAGATGCGGCTTCGCTCGTCGTGGGGCAAACGTCAGTGCGTGTTGCAAGCGTTCAGCATCTGATCGCAATCAACCAGGCCGCGGGTAGACCGAAAGACCTCGACGATGCGGCACGCCTTGCTGAGCTAGTTAGGAACAATAACGTATGAAACCCTACAACCAACAATCGCCGCCCTCAGGGTTTGGCTCCTGGCAGGATGCGGGGGCGTTGCGCAAATGGTCATTCATGCAGCGTACGCCCCAGCAGCGCCTCGACTGGCTCGTGCAGGCGCTCGAACTCGCCTATCAATCCGGCGGCCTCAAATCGCCGACCTCCTTGGCGCCGCGCATTGCGAGGCGCTCATGAGCGTGACTCCTTATCAGCAACTCGAACAGGAATTCCGGCGCCTGCATGCGTTCCGGGGAGCGCTCTCGATGTTGCGCTGGGACGCGGCCGTGATGATGCCGCGCGGCAGCGCGGATGTGCGCGGTGAACAATTGGCGGCGCTCGAGACCGAACACCACGCGCTGCTGACGACGCCGAAGGTTGCGCGTCTGCTCGAGCGCGCCGAGGCCGGCGCTTCGCAGCTCGATGACTGGTCGATCGCGAATTTGCGCGAAATGCGCCGCCAGCGCGATCACGCGATTGCAACGCCGCCGTCCTTGATCGCAAGGCTCGCGAAGGCGACGGCGCGCGCTGAAGTGTTTTGGGTCGAGGCGCGCAAGACCAACGACTTCAAGCTGTTCGCGCCCTATTTGGAGGAGGTCGTGCATCTGGTGCGCGACAAGGCCGCCTTGCTGGGACAGGCGCGCGGACTCGCGCCGTACGACGCCCTCGTCGACGTCTTCACGCCCGGGATCTCGACGGCCGACATCGACACGATCTTCAAGGCGCTGTCGCGCAAGCTGCCCGGTTTGATCAATGCGGCGATCGAGGTGCAGGCGGATCGGGCTCCTGCGCCATTGACGGGTAAATTCACCGTGGCGCGCCAGCGCCAACTATCGGTCGAGGTCCTCAAGGCGCTTGGCTTTCCGTTCGATCGCGGCCGTTTGGACGAAAGCGAACACCCCTTTACCGAGGGCGTACCGGGAGACATCCGCGTCACCACGCGCTTCGATTTGATCGACCCGTTTAGCGGACTGCTGGGCGCGGTGCATGAGACCGGCCACGCGATGTACGACCTCGGGCTTCCTCAGCAATGGCGGGATCAGCCCGTCGGCCGCGATCGCGGCCTCGCGCTCGAGGAGAGCCAGTCGCTGCTGTTTGAAATGAACATCTGCCGCAGCCGCGCATTTGTGAAATATTTGCGGCCCCTGCTGGAGAAGCATTTGCAGGTCAACGGCCCGGAATGGAGCGAGGAGAATCTCTACCGGCATCTGGTGCGTGTACGGCGCAGCTTGATACGCATGGATGCCGACGAGCTGACCTATCCCGCGCACATCATGTTGCGCTATGAGCTCGAGCGGAAGATTCTCGAGGGCGCGCTGCCGGTCAAGGACTTGCCGGAAGCGTGGAATGCGAATCTGTACCAGCGCTTAGGGATTCGACCGAGCAACGACGTCGAAGGCTGTTTGCAGGACATTCATTGGGCCGTGGGCCATTTCGGGTATTTTCCGTCCTATGCACTGGGCGCAGTCATTGCCGGCCAGTTGAACGAAGCGATGCGCACGGCTCGCCCCTCGCTCGACGAGGAAATCGCGTTGGGCCAGTTTGGCGGCATCATGGAATGGCTGCGCGACAACGTCCACGGCGTCGGCGCGCGCTTGCCGGTCAAGGACTTGATACAGGAGGCTACGGGCAAACCGCTGACGGCGGCCGCCTATCTGCGCTACCTTGAAACGAAATACCTCGAGGCACCTTGATATCGCGTTCGCCCATGAATCCGGCAACAACCCCCCATTCGAATAATTTCAAGAAGCTGCAGGCGCGGCTGCGCGGCGCCGTCGGCAAGGCGATTGGCGATTACGCGATGATCGCCGAGGGTGATCGAGTGATGGCGTGCCTATCCGGGGGCAAGGATTCCTACACCTTGCTCGACATGCTTCTGAGCCTGCAGCGCAGCGCACCGGTCCGCTTCGATCTGCTCGCCGTGAATCTCGATCAGAAGCAGCCGGGATTTCCCGTGGACGTGTTGCCGCGCTACCTGAGCGGATTGGGCGTGCCGTTCCGGATCATCGAGCAAGACACGTATTCGGTCGTCAAGCGCGTGATCCCGACCGGCAAGACGATGTGCGGCCTGTGCTCGCGTTTGCGGCGCGGTGCACTGTACCGCTTCGCCGCCGAGAACGGCATCACCAAGATCGCGCTGGGCCACCATCGCGACGACATCGTCGAAACCCTGTTCCTGAATCTGTTTTTCGCCGGCAAGCTCAAGGCGATGCCGCCGAAGCTGCTCAGCGACGACCGGCGCCATATCGTGATTCGCCCGCTGGCCTATGTAGCGGAGCATCTGATTACGCGATATTCGGCGGCGCGCGAATTTCCGATCATTCCCTGCACACTGTGCGGATCGCAGACCAACCTGCAACGTCTCATCGTGAGAAACATGCTCGGCGAGTGGGAACGGAAGTTCCCAGGCCGTATCGAGTCCATTTTTTCCGCCGTTTGCAATGTCGCCGGCTCGCAGCTCGCGGATCCCGCGCTGTTTGATTTTGCGGGTCTCGATGACTTGCGCAGCGCGCTGCCGATGACGGAAGACGATGAGGATGCGCTCGCCGCCGCTTGCCAATAGTTTCTGGATCGAACCGGGTCGACTACTCGCCGGGGACTATCCCGGCGAGGCCGATCGGGCGAGAAGTGCAGCAAGACTCGGCGAGTTGATCGGCGCAGGCATCAGCTATTTCATCGATCTGACGGAACCGGGCGAACTGGCGCCCTACGATCACTGCCTGCCGACGATGCGCGCCGACGACGGCCGCTACATCATCTACGTGCGCAAGGCGATTCGCGATCAGGGACTGCCTCGAAGTCCGCAGGCCATGGCCGAGATTATCGACTACGTCGAGCGCGCGATCGAGGTCGGGCACCAGGTCTACGTGCATTGCCGCGCAGGCATCGGCCGCACCAGTACTGTGGTCGGCTGTTGGCTGCGGCGCGGGGGCTACTCCGGCCCCGACGCCATCGAACGCCTCAATCAATTATCGAAGGTCAACGCGCAGACGGCGGAGCAGCAACGCTACGTGCTCGAGTGGCTCGAGCCGGCCGAACCCGCACAGAGCGGGCTCGATATGGACGCAGCGCGCATATTGCGCGATCGCTATCTCGGCAGCATGCTCGGTCTCGCCTGCGGGGACGCGATGGGAGCGTCACTGCAATTTCGCAAGCCCGGGCAATTCGCGCCGCTTGCCGATCTGATCGGCGGCGGCCATTGGCAGCTGCCGCGCGGGGCTTGGACCGACGATACCGCCATGTCGCTGTGTCTCGCCGAGAGTTTGCTGGAAATGGACGGCTTTGATGCGGCGGACCAGTCGCAACGCTACCGTCGGTGGCAGCGCGACGGCCATTTGTCCAGTACCGGGCAATGCATCGGCATTACGGCAACCGTCGCGTCGGCCTTGCGGCACGGCGCAGGCGTGCACCCGGGGACCGCAGATGCGGACCCCCAGGCGCTGACGCGGACCGGGGTCGTTGCGATGTTCGCCGTGTCGACGCCCGACCGAGCGCTCGCGTGGGCTGCGGCCGCAGCGGCCGTGACCGATCGGTCGCCGGCGCTGCAGGCGGCTTGCCGCTCATACGCCTGCCTATTATTGGCGGCGCTACGCGGCGCGTCGCGCGATCGCATTCTCGAGGATGCCCAAGATCTCATGCGGTTCCATGGCGGCGCCGGACCGCTCGCGGCCTTGGATCTCGTGCTCGAGACATTGCTCAAGACCCTCAGATTCAGGGACGGCCTGTTGCGGATCGTGAACCTGGGCGGCGATTCCGATATGCATGGCGCGCTATACGGCCAGCTCGCGGGCGCCTTTTACGGCGTGCAGGGCATTCCGAAGCCGTGGAAACGTGCGCTGCTGCGGCTCGAGTTGCTTCAAGATGTCGCCGATCGGCTGCTCGTGGCGGGATTGGCGCCGCGCGAGTGAGGCAGTCTCGAGGCTACGCGTGGCGCAGCGCCGCGATCCTCCCTATACTTTTCGACGTGCCCCAGTCTCGCCCCAGCCGCCCCAGCGTGGAGTCCCGCCGTTCCACAGCGCAGTCCCGCCATCCGCGAGCGAAGGCGCACGCCTGGGAATTGCTATCGGACGAGCAGCTGCTGAGTTTGCGTTTTTGCGACCTCCGGCTGCGCATCGAGCGCACCGATTTGCAGCTCGCGATCGACAAGTTGCATCGCGAACTCGCGGCTCGCGGCATTCGTTTCAAACCCCACTGCTGGCTCGCGCAAGAGTGGTTTTCCCCCGATGGTGTACCGGGAATCGCGATTCCGTTCTATCTCGCCCATCCTCGGCTCATGGCCCTGGAAAGGCGCTACATGCGCGAGGTGGAGGGCGGAAATCGCAACTGGCTCATGCGAATTTTACGGCATGAGGCGGGCCACGCGATCGATTCGGCCTATCGATTGCGCCGCCGCCGCCGCTGGCGGGAGGTGTTCGGACCGGCGTCTCTGCCGTATCCCGACGCCTACCGGCCGCGCCCCGGTAGCCGCCGCTTCGTGCAGCACCTCGGCGCATGGTATGCGCAAGCCCATCCGACTGAGGACTTCGCCGAGACTTTCGCCGTCTGGCTCAAACCCAATTCCGCCTGGCGGCGCGAGTATTGGGGCTGGCCCGCATATACGAAGCTGGAATTCATCGACTCTCTGGCCGCCGAACTGAGCGCCGTCAAGCCGCTGGTCTCCGACCGCAGCCGCGTCGAGGACATCGCCGAAGACAAGCGCAGCTTGCGCGAGCACTACGAACAGAAATTCGCGCGCTATCGATTGCCGCGCCGATCCGGTGCCGACGAATTGTTGCTCAAGGTGTTCACGACCGCACCGCGTACGCGCAGCGCGGCCAAAGCGGTCACCGTCGTGCGCGAGTGGCGCCAGCCATTGCGCCAGCATCTCGTGGAAACCGGCGTCTTTAGCGAATATTTGGTGCACCAAGTGCTGCGCTTGGTGCTCGAGCGCTGCGAGGCTTTGGATCTGTACGTGCGCGGGCCGCGGCGCGACCTCAAGGCGCATCTGGTGTGGCTGGTCGGCCGTCTCGCGGAGTCGTACGAGGAGCGTCAGTTGCCGCGAGTGGCGCTGTGAAGCCGCTGCGCGCGCTCGTGATCGTGCACTCGACGCTCGTGCCGCCCGATACCTTGGAGGGGGCAACTCCGAAGGAAATCGAAGAATGGCGCACCGAATACGACGTGATCTCGCATCTCAAGGCCGCAGGCCACGAGGTGCGGCCGATCGGCATCAGCGACAGCCTCTCGGAGCTGCGGCGCGAGATCCTCGATTGGAAGCCGGAAATCGTTTTCAATCTGCTCGAGGAGTTCGACGGTATCGTCACGTACGATCAGCACGTCGTCGCCTTCCTGGAATTGATGCGCCAGCCGTACACGGGCTGCAATCCTCGCGGCATGCTGCTGTCGCGCGATAAGGTGCTCTCCAAGCAGCTGCTTTCCTATCATCGAATCCCGACGCCGCAGTTCCTGGTGTTTCCGCGCGGCAAGAAACTCAGCGTGCCGCGCAAGCTGCGCTTTCCGTTGTTCGTGAAATCCTCGACCGAGGATGCCTCGCTCGGTATCGCGCACGCTTCCGTCGTCGACGATGCGCGGCAACTGACCGAGCGGGTCGTCTTCATTCACGACCAAATCCATTCCGATGCGCTGGTCGAGGAATACATCGAAGGCCGGGAACTATACGTCGGCGTGCTCGGCAACGATCGGCTCAAGGTGCTGCCGGTTTGGGAAATGAGCTTCGGCTCGTTGCCGGAGAAGCTGCCGGCGATCGCGACGCGCAAGGTGAAATGGGATCGCCGCTATCAGGAAAAATATGGCATTACGACGGCCGCTGCCCAGAACCTCCCCGACGGTACGGCGGCTCGACTCGAGCAGCTCTCCAAGCGCATATTTCGCGCGCTGCATTTGACCGGGTATGCCCGCATGGATTTCCGTTTGCGCGACGACGGCTCTTTGTACGTGCTCGAGGCCAATGCGAACCCGAACCTGTCGGCGGCCGAGGATTTCGCACAATCGGCGCGCTCCGCAGGCATCGATTACCCGACGCTATTGCAACGCATCATGCAGCTGGGACAGAATTACCCGGCCGCTTGGCGCGCGGCCGAGGCCTAGGGTGCGGCCGCCGCCTTTATCTGCGGCCGCGCGGCCGTCCCGCGCCGCCGCGCGTGGAAACGTCGCGCGCTAAGGCTTGGTCCAGCGATTCATCCATGCGATGACGCTCTCGTACCATTGCACGCGATCGGCGGGCTTGAGCACCCAGTGATTCTCGTCGGGAAAATACAAGAATTCGCTCGGAATGCCGCGTCGCTGCAGGGCGGTGAACACCGCGAGTCCCTGTTCGTAGGGCACGCGATAGTCGAGCTGACCGTGGATGACCAGCGTCGGCGTGCGCCAATTCTTGACGTAGTCGACCGGGTTGAATTTCGCGTAACCGGCGGGATTGGCGTACTCCGGGCCGCCCATCTCCCATTCCGGAAACCACAGCTCCTCGGTCGAGTAATACATGCTGCGATTGTCGAAAATTCCATCATGCGTGACCAGACATTTGAACCGATCGGGCCATTGACCCGCGATCCAGTTCATCATGTAGCCGCCATAGGATCCGCCGAGCGCGCACGCATGCTCGCCGTCGAGCCAGGGGTACTGCTTGAGTGCCGCGTCGAGCCCGGCCTTGAGATCCTCGAGCGGCTTACCGCCCCAATCGCCGCTGATCGAATCGGTAAACGCTTGACCATAGCCGGTCGAGCCGTGGAAATCGATGAGCACGACGCCATAACCCGCACCGGCCAGCGTCTCGGCATTCCAGCGCCAATGCCATAGATTCGCGAGGCTGCCTTGCGGTCCGCCGTGCACCATCAGCGCAACGGGCGCTTTCTCGCCGGGTTTCAAATCGGGGGGCTTGACGACGTAGCCGTATACGGTCTCCTGATTCCAGCCGAGGAAACTGAACTGCTCGTAACTACCGAGGGGGCGAGCGCCGAGCAGGGATTCATTGACTTTGGTCAACTGCTGCGTCTTGCCGCCGCCGAAGCCGACCGCATACAAGTCGGCGGGATTAGCGAGATTGCTCGCGGCAAAAATGATCCTTTGCGGGCCTACGGTGAACGCCTCCACCGTGCCTGCGCCGGTGATCGCCGCGGATCGGCCGGTCGCGACGTCGATCGCCCAAAGTGGTTGCTGTCCCAGATGCTCGGTCGTCGCGAACAGCGTCTTGCCGTCGCGCGACCATGCAAAACTTGCGATCGACCGATCCCAATTTTGGGTCAGCGAACGTTTGGCGCCGGACGCCAAATTGAACAGCACGAGATGAAATCGATCCGATTCGAAACCCGGACGATCGGTCGCGACATAGGCGAGCGTGCCGCCGTCGGGCGAGAATGCCGGCTGTCCGTCCCACGCGCGATTGTCTTCCGTGAGCTTGCGCGCGGGGCCGCCCGCCGCCGCGACGGCATACAAATCGAAGTTCGTCGACCAGGGTTCCGAGACCCCGGCTGTGCGCACCGAGAAGACGACCTGTTTGCCGTCCGGGCTGAGGTCGTAATCTTCGCGTCCGCCGAACGGCTTGGTCGGAACATCGCCGTCGATCCCGGCGGTCAGATTCACCGGCGCACCTGTGGCGATACCCTGCCCATCCAATGCAATGGAAAACAGCTGCGAGCGCCGCCCGTCGCTCCAAGTGTCCCAGTGCCGCACGAATAAGCGATCGTAGAGGATGCCCGTCGCCGTCGATTTTGCGGCCACTTCCAGCCGTTGCTTGGTGCAGGCGAGGTCGTCGCAATCGCGGAAGACCTCCATGCTCACGAGCAGCCGATCCGCAGTCGGCGCGACGCGGAAGCTGCCGACATCGAGCGGCAGGTGGGTGATTTGAACCGCGGCGACCTTTGCCGGACCGGCTCCCGCAGACTTAGCGCCCGACGCTGCGGCGCCCGACGCTGCGGCGCCCGACGCTGCGGCGCCCGACGCTGCGGCGCCCGACGTTGCGGCGCCCGACGTTGCGGCGCCCGACGTTGAGGTGCCCGACGTTGAGGTGCCGCCGGCCATGGCGCCGGTGGCCGCAATACGCCAGACCTGGGCGGAGCCGCTGCGCGACGACAGGAAATAGATGAATTGCCCGTCGCGACTCCAGGCCGCGGCGCTATCATGCGTCGTATCATCGGTCAGTTGCCGCGGCGTCGCGCCGCGTTTGGTCGTCTCCAAAAGCCAGATCGAGGTGCGCCCTTGATTGGCCTTGAGATCGTCGGTGCGCAGCGTGTAAGTGACCAGCTTGCCGTCCGGCGAGGCTTCGGGTTCCGACAGTCGCCGCAGACTCAGGAAATCCTGAACGTCGAACGCGGATGCGCCGGCCGCGGCCAATATGCAGGTGACGGCGATGAGCAAGTGTTTGAAGCTCGGCAGGATCATATTATTCATGGTGCGAGTGTTGTTCGAGATGCGAACGATGTTCAAGGTGGGAGTCTTGTTCTAAGGTGCGCGTCATTTTTTTCCTGGGTCGTAGTTTAGCAGGCGCCGACGCATTGTGACTTCGCCGCGAATTTTGAGCTTCGATCTCGATGATACCCTGTGGCCGGTGGGTCCGGTCATTGCGCAGGCCGAGCGCGAACTGTTCCTTTGGCTGCGGGAGCTGTACCCCGAAGCCGTGCGCGAACACAGCATCGAGTCGATGCGCGAGCTGCGCGCGCGCGTGGCCGATCAATTTCCGCAGCACGGCCACGATCTGACCTTCCTGCGCCGGCAAGCCTTGGCCGAACAGTTCATCGCCGCGGGTCACGACGAGTCCTTGGCGGACCGGGCGCTCGAGGTATTTTTCGCCGCGCGTAACCGCGTCGAGTTCTATCCCGACGTGCGTCCGACGCTGCGGCGATTGCGCGATCGCTATCGCTTGTTCGCGCTCAGCAACGGCAACGCCGATCTCGAGCGCTGCGGTATCGCGGAACTCTTCGATGGCCATATCACAGCGCGAGCCGCCGGGGCCGCCAAGCCGGATACGCGCATTTTCGCGATGCTGCTTGCCGAGGCGGGAGTCGCTGCGCACGAGGTCCTGCACATCGGCGACGATCCGCTCGCGGACGTCGTGGGCGCGCGGCGCGCAGGGCTGCAGTCCGTGTGGCTCAATCGCGATGCGCGCGAATGGCCGTCGCAGTACGCGCCGCCGCCGCGCATCGTGACGACGCTCTCAGAACTCGTCTAGCAGCCAACCGAGGCGATTGCTGATCGGGAAAATAAGGCATTTTTTGTGATTGACCACTTCATTTCGCACTCGACGAGTCGATAGGATGATGGTAGCTCACAAAGGATGCCAAGCATGCAAGCAATGTCTGCGGGATCTCTGGTAGCCGTCACGTCGCTGCGCGAATTCTTTCGTGACGCGTTTCACGCCGCGAGCGAGCATCAACGTCTCGACATCGACGAACAAGCCGAAGCCTACGTCGTCAATTTGCTGACGATGTTTTCACGCGCCGAGGCGCTCTACGAACAAACCGCCGAGGGCCTGCGCATCAAGCCGCTGGCGCACATGCTCGCCGATGCGCTCGATGCCCCGAGCGCTCTTGCGAGACAGCGCAGCTTGCAGCGACTCGGCGACGTATCGCTGTTCATCGCGGGATTTTTCGCACGCAGCTTTGCGCGCAAACTGATCGACATCGACTATCACATCGCCATGGGCGGCAACGCTTACAGCTCGCTCGCCGATACGATGCAGCGCTCCAATTCGGGCCGCTGCGTCGCCGCCATTTATGCCGAGTTGTCCCAGAAATTTCAGCGCCTGGTCGATGCGCTCAATGAAGTCAGCGAGATGTCTTATCGGCATACCGACGCCGACGTGCTGCGCCTCTACGAAATTTGGATGAAGACCGGAAGTCCTCGCGCGCGCAGTCTGCTGCAAAGTCTCGGGGTCCAGCCGGTCAAACACGCCGGCTCGCGCCGCGAGCATTAGGCGGAAGTCCCGTGGTGCTGCGCGGCCTGCAGTCTCTCCTTGGCCGTCTCTACGACGTCGAGCCCGGCTACGATGTCTACGATTTCCTCGTCACCGACCGGCGCGAGCTTGCGCATCTGACTCAACCCGACGACCGGCGCGCACCCGACGAAGAGCTTCTTCTGGCGGAAACTGCCGACGGCGCCGGCGTCGCGCTATATCTGGACCACGAACTACTGCGGCGCCTCGAGCAGGCGAATCCGCTGGGTGCGTTGACCGAGGGCAACTTGGCCGATTTCTGCACCGCGCTCGAAGGAGTCAGTCATTTCTTGTATTCGACCTGGCGGCTCGATGGCGATGCGCCCGTGTCCTTGCTCGAATTGGAGACGCAGGCCGAGGTCGACAAGTATGCGGTGACGGTGTTTTTGCTGGCCGGCCAGCAGGGCGGGGCTTACCCAAGCCAAGTGCACTCGAGATTATTCGATCGCGTCGTCTTTGACCCGAGGCTCGAGCCCGACCAACTCCATCGCTATCGAACCGCACACCGCTCCGCGGCTCACTATTGCCGGCGCCTCGAACGCCGTTTTGTGCAGCGCGGCGAGGCGCGGATCGAGGCCTTGGTGCGCGAGCTGCGGAAGTTCTATCGCTTGGGTTGCGCGGCGAAATTGCGCCACGCGCTCGCCTAATGACCGGCTAAGCGGTCGGCAGCGAGGCCTCTCAGTCCTTGTCGCGCTTGTTGCCGGCGGCCTGTTTCTTCAAGGCCAGCCATTCACTGAGCTTCTTGAGATCTTTCTTGCGCGGCATGTCCTTGTTGCCCAACTTGCCGCTGTCATAAGGGTTGTATCCCTTGATCGTGCCCTGGGGATTCGATTTGACGGCTTTGAACGGCGTCGGAGCATCCTCGGCAAGCGACAGGCTGGGATTATCGAGCTTCTTGAGCCTCGCCGTCGCCGTGTCGCGCGCGAATTCGCCGGTCATTTGAGCCCAATCGAAGATCGCATTGCCGCGGGAGTCGAATTTGACTTGGCCAGGGGTCTTCCCCGCCGTTTTCGGCGGATCGGGCGGCAAATCGGAGTCATCCGGCTGCCCCACGGGCCTTTGCGTGAATTTTGGCGTTTCCTTGCTCATGATGGTGTTTTATGCACTCGAGAAAAGCCGGTCAATAGGCGAAGTTCAAAACTTCGAGGCCCGTCACAATTGCAATTCATATTGCGCGCGCAGCAGCGCAACAACGGTTTTGCCGTCGTTCCAATCGCCGCGCAGCACGTGCTCGACCGCATGCTGCAGCGGCATCCATTGGTGCTCCAGTTCCTCGTCCGCATCCGGCGCCGGCGTGCCGATCTCGAGCTCGCGCGCCAAATACAGATGAATGACTTCGCTGAAGATCCCGGGCGCCGAAAGGTAGACGCCGAGCGATGTCCAACGTTTGGCGACGACGCCGGTTTCTTCCTTGAGTTCGCGCAGGGCGGCAAGATCGGGTGCTTCTCCCGCATCGAGCTTTCCGGCCGGTATCTCCCACAGAAAATCCTCGACCGCATGTCGATACTGGCGCACGACGCAGACGCGGTTCGCATTGTCGACGGCAACGACCGCAGCGGCGCCCGGATGGCGAATCAAATCCACATCGTATTCCCGGCCGTTCGCAAATCGTAAGCGTTCGGTCCACATCTCGACGACGCGGCCGCGATGCATGAGGTTGCTTGCGATCGTCGTTGGTTTCAACATGCTGATCCTCTATGGTGATGCATACCGCCCTCGTGATCATCCTCGGCAGTCCCGCCAGCGGCAAGACGAGCTTGGCACAACGCCTCGCGACCGATCTCAGTATTGCCTGCCTCTGCAAGGACGACGTCAAAGAGGCGCTGTTCGATATGCTCGGGGTTGGCGACCGCAACTGGTCGGCGCGGTTGAGCCGCGCGAGCCTCGCCGCATTGCTTCGGATCGCCGCCAGGCAGGCATTGGTGGGCCTTCCCGGCATCGTCGAGGGAAACTGGAGCGGCGAGCATTTGCCCGCGTTCAGGGCCTTGAGCCGCGGTGTTGAGCTGCCATTCGCCCAAGTCTGCTGTTATGCCGAGCCGCCGGAGATTGACCGCCGGTTGCGCGCCCGACAACGGCACCCCGGTCATTTGGATGCGCTGTTGAGCCTCGAGCTCGCGCAGAATCCGCCGCTCGCGCCGCGCTTCCTAGATCTGCCGGGACCGGCATGGGTCTACCGCAGCGATCAATCCGGCAACTATTCGGAAATTAGGCGAAGTCTCGAAATCTGGCTCGAAAGTGGCCAATCCGGACCCAGGCCCAGCAATTAAGCCCCCCTATGTGACCCATCTCCGCGCAAAGCGGGCGTCCAATAGGCAATCCTTGCTCCCCGGCACGATTTTTTTCGTATCTGGATATACGTACAGTCCATCAGTATAGTCGTCGTATGATCAAACCCAAGGCCAGCTCATTCGATAAATTGAATACGCCGCAGCGTCGCGCCGCGACCTTCGGCACGGCGGTACCGGGCAAAGGCGTGAGCGCGGGCCCGCTGCTGATCATCGCCGGCGCGGGTACCGGCAAGACCGATACCTTGGCGCATCGGGTCGCTCACTTGGTGTTGAACGGCACGGACCCGGCACGGATTCTGATGCTGACCTTCACGCGGCGCGCCGCCCAAGACATGCTGAGGCGCACGCAGCAAATCGTCACCGAAGTTCTGTCGGAGCGCGGCAAACTCGGCGACCGCAGCGTCATGTCGCGATTGCTGTGGTCGGGCACGTTTCATTCAGTGGCCAATCGCATCCTGCGTCTATACGCGAAGCATCTGGGCTTGCAACCGACATTCACGGTGCTGGATCGATCGGACGCCGCCGATGTCATGGACATGGTGCGCCACGAATTGGGATTTTCGCAGAAGGACAAACGCTTTCCGCGCAAGGACACCTGCCTCGCGATCTACTCGTACCGCGTCAATACCCGCTTGTCGCTCAAACAGACCTTGGAGGAGCAATTTCCCTGGGTTGCGGAGTGGGAGAAAGACCTGACACGGCTGTATCGCGAATACGTTCTGCGCAAGCAAAAGAACAATGCGCTGGACTATGACGACCTGCTGCTCTATTGGCACGTCATGATGCAAAACCCGGCGCTCGCACAGAATCTGGCGAAGAATTTCGATCACGTGCTCGTCGACGAATATCAGGACACCAGCGCCTTGCAGGGTGAAATCGTTCATGCGCTGAGGCCCGATGGCGCCGGCATCACGGTGGTCGGCGACGACGCGCAGGCCATCTATTCGTTTCGCGCCGCCGCGGTCGAAAACATCTTGGGATTCGCGGAGAGATTCAAGCCGAAGGCGGATGTCGTCGTCCTGGCGCAGAATTACCGCTCCACTCAGCCGATCCTGGACTGCGCCAACGCGCTCATGGCGGAGGGCTCGCGCCAGCACCGCAAGACGCTGATCGGCAATCGACAGTCGTCGCAGAAACCGACCTACGTGAGCCTCGATGACACGCAAGCGCAGGCCGAATACATCGTCCGCAAGATACTCGTGACCCGCGAGACCGGCGGGTCACTGAAGCGCCATGCGATTTTGTTTCGCAGCTCGCACCACAGCGACTTGGTCGAGGTCGAGCTGACGCGCCGCAATATCCCATACGTCAAATACGGCGGCCTGAAGTTCTTGGAGGCGGCTCACGTCAAAGACCTGCTCGCGATCCTGCGTTGGGCCGACAATCCGCGCAACTCGGTTGCGGGCTTTCGCGTGCTGAAACTCATCCCGGGCATCGGTCCCGCGCACGCAAAGGCGGCGCTCGATATGTTCGAGGCCAAGGGATACAGCGTCACGCACTTGCGTGAATTCGAGGTGCCGCAGACGGTCAAAATGGACTGGAAGCGATTCTGCGAATTTTTCGAAAAGCTCGCCGATCCGCAGACACCGTGGGCGGGCCAAGTCGGCCTCGTCAAGGATTGGTACAAGCCGCAGCTCGAGCGGATCTACGACTCGGGCTGGACGCGCGTCGGCGACCTCGACCAATTGGAGCAGCTCAGCGTCCAACATCCCACGCGCGAGCGATTCTTGAGCGAACTGACCCTCGATCCGCCGAGCGTGAGTTCCGATCAATCGGGGCGCGCGTCGAAGGATGAGGAGTACGTGATCCTATCCACGATCCACTCGGCCAAGGGCCAAGAATGGGATTTCGTCTATGTGCTGAACGTCGGCGACGGAAACTTTCCGTCGGAGTTCTCCAACGGTAAACCGGAACTCGTCGAGGAGGAGCGCCGGCTGCTATACGTCGCGATGACCCGGGCACGCAATGAATTGCATCTGTGTGCACCGCTGCGCTACGCCGTCACGCAGCAGGCCAAAGACGGCGATGCCCACGTCTATGGGGCCAAGAGCCGGTTCATGACCGACAAAGTGCTCGAGTGCTTCGAGAAAACCACGTACAACAGCTTGCGCGGCGCAGAGACTTTACGCGCGGTCGAAGATGCGCCGGTCGACTCCGCTCGAGTCGACATCGCCGGCCAGCTCAAAGACATGTGGTGACACGACACCCCGCTAGGCGCGGGGTCTCAAGGTCAGCCTAAGGGTTATTGGATCCCAATCACCAACGGCGCGGACCGCCGCCGCCGCCACCCCCACCGCCGCCGCCACCCGCACCGCCACCACCGCCCGAGGGCTTGGATCGCGGCGCACGCTCTTGGGCCTCGTTGACCCGCAATGGGCGCCCGCCCATCTGAAAGCCGTTCGTCTGCTGGATTGCGTTCTGCGCCTCGCCGGCCGGCATGTCGACGAAGGCAAATCCTCGTGGACGGCCCGTTTCGCGATCGTTGATGAGCTTGACGGAATCGACCTTGCCGTAGCGTTCGAACAGGCTACGCACTTCGTCTTCCGTAGCGGTGAACGGCAGATTCCCAACATAAATCGTCGTCATTCAACTAGTCTCACTGACAGTGCGCGCGAAGTGCGGGCTGGCCCCGCTCGCACGCGGTTTCAACACGCAGACCGACGCGCAGACTCTGCCGCGGCGAAGGCCTGTACCTTCGGCTGTGCACTACTCCATTTAGGCAGGACACTCACACAGAAACCCGCTAACTGACCTAGGGAACGAACCTACAAACCGATGCTACGCCAGGGCCTAAAGCTTGGCAAACGGTAACAATGGCGGCCCGGCCGCGGCCGGCGAGGGCGCGCCGCCGCCGCTCATTCGACTTCCAGATAGGCGTAGCCATTGAGTTCGTTTTCATAGAAGCGCTTGACGGCTTGAGCTTCCGTCAGCGTCATCCGACCTTCGCGCACCGCCCGCTCGCAATCGCGCGCGAGTCGCGGATAGAGTTCGTCCGTATCGTATTCCATGTATTCGAGGACCTTATTGGCGGTATCGCCTTTGACGATCTCCTCGATCCACCAGCCGCCTTCGTCGTGCAGCCGGATATGTACGACATGGGTGTCGCCGAACAGGTTGTGCAGATCGCCGAGGGTTTCCTGATACGCGCCCACCAGAAAGGCGGCCAGGTAATACGGCTGTCCGCCGATGAGTTCGTGCAGCTCGAGCGTGCGCTTGGTTTCGCGCGGACTCACGAAGCGGTCGATTTTGCCGTCGGAATCGCAAGTGATGTCGGCCAGCACGGCGTTGCGCGTCGGGCGTTCGCCCAGTCGCTGGATCGGCATGATCGGGAACAATTGACCGATCGCCCAGCTGTCGGGCAAGGATTGGAAAATGGAAAAGTTGCAGAAATAAATGTCGCTGAGCATCGACTCCAGGTTCTCCAATTCCTCCGGAATCTTGTCGAGCTTGCGGCATAGCTCGCGAATCTTGGTGCAGGTCGCCCAGTAGAGCTTTTCCGCCAAGCCGCGAAATTCGAGGCTGAGGTAGCCCAAGTTGAACATCTGCAGCGCTTGTTCGCGGGCCTGCAGTGCGTCGTGATAGCACTCGACCAGCCGGCGCTCATTGACCGAGCGGAAACTGTCGAACAAATCCCGCACCGGCTGGGGCACCTCCTCGTGTCCGTGATAGTCCTCCTCCGGGCGGCCGGTCACGTTGAATTGGTCGAGCTTGGAAGCGCCGAGAATGTCGAATACCAGCAGGCTGTGATGGGCGGCGATGGCCCGGCCGGACTCGCTGACGATCATCGGGTGCGGCACGTCGCGCGCGTCGCAGACGCTCTTGATGCGATATACGACGTCGCTCGCGTATTCGTTGAGCGTGTAATTCATCGAGGACTCGTAGTTGGTGCCGCTGCCGTCGTAATCGACGCCGAGTCCGCCGCCGATATCGATGTATTGCAGGCCGGCGCCCATGAGCTTGAGTTCCGCATAGACGTGCGCGAGCTCGTTGATCGCGTCCTTGACGCGGCGGATGTCCTGCAGCTGGCTGCCCGGATGGCAGTGCACGAGCTGCAGGCAATCGAGCATCTTACGTTCTTTTAGCAGCGTATAAAGATCGAGAATTTCGCTGATGAAGAGCCCGAATTTGGATTTCTCGCCCGCCGACTCGCGCCAACGACCCGCGCCCTCGCTCGCGAGCTTGACGCGTACACCGAGCTTCGGCCGCACGCCGTAATGCTCCGCGTGCTTGAGAATCAGGTGGATTTCCTCGAAGTTTTCGATGACCGGAATGATGTTGCGGCCGAGTTTCGTCGCGAGGATCACGGCTTCGATGTAGCTATCGTCCTTGAATCCGTTGCAGACGACGATTCGATCCGGTGCATCCTCGGTGATCGACATGACGGCGAGCAGCTCCGGCTTCGAGCCGACCTCCAGGCCGAAGCCGAATTCCTTGCCGTAGCGGTAGACTTCCTCGACGACCAGGCGTTGCTGGTTGACTTTGATCGGAAACACTGCCGCGTAACGGTTCTTGTAATCGTTTTCCGCGATCGCGGTGCTGAACGCGTCGGCCAAATGCCGCAAGCGATGCGCGAGAATGTCGGAAAATCGGATCACGACCGGCGTGTGCAAGTCGCGTGCCTTGAGTCCCTGTACGACGTCGAGGAGGTCGATTTCGTGGGCCGCATCCATCCCTGGGCGCACGACCAGATGGCCTCCGGAGTTGATCGAGAAATAGCCTTTGCCCCAGGCCTCGACCTGATAAAGGTCCAGCGTGTCCTCGATCTTCCATGCCTGGCTCGCGGGCAGCTTTTTTGCGGGTATGTTCATGTGGCGCGAACGATAACAAATTGCGCATGGTTGTAAATGACGGTTTGAGCGGCGCCGACCGATGGCTTGCCGCGCCGGACCGCTAGCTGCCGGTGGCGACCGCGCGCTCGGGGTCACGAATCCATTCGCTCCAGGAGCCTGCGTAGAGCTTTGCGCCGGGAAGTCCTGCGGTCTCCAAGGCGAGCAGGTTGTGACAGGCCGTTACGCCGGAGCCGCACATTGCGATCACATCGGAGGCGCCCGCGGCGCCGAGGAACTGCAACCAAAGCCGGCGCAATTCGGCGGCGGCCAGAAAGCGGCCGTCGGGTCCCAAGTTGCGGCCGAACGGAAAATTTACGGCCCCCGGTACGTGTCCCGCGACCGAGTCCAGGGGCTCGACCTTGCCGTCGAAGCGCTCCGGCGCGCGCGCATCGACCAGCAGACGCCGACGGTCCTTGAGGGCCGCCACGACTTGCGCGCTCGTCAGCCAGGCGTCGGGTACGACCCGCGCGGTAATTCCGCGCTTCGCTTGCGGTATTTCAGGCGCATCTCCGGACTGCGTCGCATGCCCCAGCGCTGTCCAGGCCGCGAATCCGCCGTCCAGCACCGCGACCTGGGGGTGGCCCAGCCAACGCGCCAGCCACCAGAGACGCGCGGCGAACGCACCGTTGCCGGCATCATAAGCGATGATTTGGGTCTCGTCGCCGATGCCGAGCTGTCCCAATCGCAGCGCAAATGCGCTTGGATCGGGCAAAGGATGGCGTCCGGTAGCGGCGCCGACGGGGCCCGATAGATCTCGGTTCAAATCCGCGTAGCGCGCGCCGGGGATATGCCCATGCTGGTAGTCTCGCCGGCCGGCACTTGGGGAGGCAAGATCGAAACGGCAATCCACGACCGCGATGCCGGGGCGTCCGATCAGTTTCGCGAGGCTTGCCGCATCGATGAGGGTCATATGGATCATGTTTCGAGCTTAGCGCGATGCCGCCTCGAGTTCATCCGCTACAATCGAGCCTAATGGCACTGACATTATATTGGGGTAGCGGCAGCCCGTTCTCGTGGCGGGTGCTCTTGGCGTTGGAGCACAAGGGCCTGCAGTACGAATCGCAGCTGCTGCACTTCGATAAACAAGAACACCAATCGCCGCAGATGTTGAAGCTCAATCCGCGCGGGCGCGTGCCGGTCTTGAAGGATGGCGATTATGTCGTCTTCGAATCGGTCGCGGTGCTCTATTACCTGGAGGTCAAATACCCGCACGCGCCGATGTTCGGCGTCACGCCCGAAGAGGCCGGCGTCATCATGCGCGTGATCTGCGAGTTCCAAGCCTATGCCGAGCCTTCCTTGGGCAAAATCGTCGAAGCGATATTTGCCGATCGAGTCGCGACCCAGATCGACGATCTCACCGATGCCATGCATGTGGTCGCGCGCGAGGCGCGCACGATCGAAGGCCGCCTCAGCAAGGAGCAGTGGATCGTCGGCGCGAACTACTCCGCGACCGACATGGTTATTTTCCCGTGGATCCAATTGCTGCGACGCGCTCTGAATCGTAGTTCCGCCGCGGAACTCGGTGCGCGCTTCTTGCCGATGGAGCGCAACTATCCGGCGCTCGCGCGCTGGATTGCGCGCATCGAGAGCCTCCCCGGCTACCAGCGCACCTACCCGCCGCATTGGCGCGAAACTTGAGCATTCGGCGCGCCGCCAGGTACCCTTGCGGGGTTTTGCCGCAGGGCGCGTCTACATGGGGGAAAACAAAAATGAATCCGGGTAAAGAATTATGAGCGAACACGAAGTGCATGTGAAATTTGCGGGCAAGATCGTATTCGTCGGCTTCGGCAGCATCGGCCAAGGGGTTCTGCCGCTGATCTTGCGTCACATCGGCACTTCCTCCGACCGCATCACGATCGTCACCGCCGAAGCGAAGGGCCGTGCGGAAGCACAGCAATACGGCGTCAAATTCGTGCAATCCGCGTTGAGTAGAGAGAATTATCGCAGCGTGCTCGAGCCCCTACTGGGAGCCGGCGATTTCTTGTTGAATCTTTCCGTCGACGTGTCCAGCGTCGCGCTGATCGAATTGGCGCGCGAAAGCGGCGCGTTGTATTTGGACACCTGCGTCGAACCCTGGGCGGGCGGATATGTCGATGCAAACTTGAGCGTGGAAAAGCGCAGCAATTATGCCATGCGCCTCGGTGCGCTCGCGCTGCGCGCCGGCCACGAGAGCGGGCCGACCGCGGTGCTCACGCACGGCGCGAATCCCGGCCTGGTCTCGCACTTGGTCAAGCAAGCGCTGCTGAACATCGCTGCGGACACCGGCGTGGACGCCGCGCGGCCGCGCAGCCGCGAACAATGGGCGAGGCTGGCCCAGAAGCTCGGCATCAAAGTCATGCATATCGCCGAACGTGACAGCCAGGTCGCGAATGTCCCGAAGCAGCCGAACGAGTTCGTCAATACCTGGTCGGTCGACGGCTTCGTCAGCGAGGGCGCGCAGCCCGCCGAACTCGGTTGGGGTACGCACGAGAAGCACTTTCCCCCCGACGGCGGCAGACATACGGTGGGCTCGGGCTGCTCGATCTATTTGAATCGCCCGGGCGCGAGCACGCGGGTGCGCACCTGGACGCCCGAGGCCGGCTGTTTCCACGGATTCCTGATTACGCATTCCGAGGCGATTTCTCTCTCGGATTACTATACGGTCAGGGAAGGCGAGCGCGTCGTGTACCGGCCGACTGCGCACTACGCTTACCATCCGAGCGACTGCGCCGTGCTCTCGGTACATGAATTCGCGGGGCGCAACTGGCGTTTGCAGGACCGTAAACGCATCATGCTCGATGAAATCACGGCCGGCATCGACGAGCTCGGTGTGCTTCTCGCCGGCCACAAGAAGAACGCGTACTGGTACGGCTCGCAGCTGTCGATCGGCGAAGCTCGGGCTTTGGCGCCGTACAACAGTGCGACGAGCCTGCAGGTTACGTCCGCTGCCTTGGCGGGCATGATTTGGGCGATCGAAAATCCGAAGCGCGGCGTCGTGGAGCCCGATGAAATGGATTTCGAGCGCCCGCTGCAGATTTGCCGGCCCTACCTCGGCAATCTCGTCGGTAAATACACGGATTGGACTCCGCTACACCAGCGCGGCGAGCTGTTTGCCGAGGATCTCGATACCGCCGATCCCTGGCAGTTCAAAAACGTGCGGGTCGTCTGAGCAGCGCGGACTTCCGGGCCAGCCATTTCTTGGACCTCAGGGACGAGGTCCATAATGGATCTCGACGATAACCAGGCTGCAAGGACCGGCCGGCAGCTGCACCGTGATCTGCTCGTCCCGCCGCTTGCCCATGAGACTCTTGCCGAGCGGCGAATCCATGCTGAGGTAATCCTCGGCCATGTCGAATTCATCGGGCCCGACGACGCGATACCAGCGCAGTTCGCCGTTGCTGCTGCGGGTTTGAACCCAGGCGCCGAAGTAGACGCGATTCGCGTCGCGCCGACCGCCACCACCCAGAGGATCGACAACTTTCATGCCGTCCAGGCGTTTGCGCAAGAAGCGCACGCGCCGGTCGATCTCATGCAGGCGCTTCTTGCCGTAGGTGTATTCGGCATTTTCGGAGCGATCCCCTTGCGCGGCGGCTTCGGAGACGGCCTGGGTGACGCGCGGACGCTCCTCGTGCCAGAGCCGGTGCAGCTCCTCGCGCAGGCGCAGGGCGCCTTCCGGGGTGATGTATTGGGAGCCGGGCGTAACCGGGGCTCGGTATCTTGACACGGTGCGTCGATCCTCCCCTGGAGTCGCGAAGATGTGATCCGCCTCCCAGCCGTTTGCAGCCATTTGAGCGCTCGCTCACAGCCAGAGCTGGGCCCGGACTTTTATGCTTCTGTCCCATGAGCCTCAAATATTACACGCACTTTATCGCGCATCTGGACGGCGCGATGGATTACAGTGAGTATCGCGGGGTTGTCGAACTCCTCGGTCAGTCGGGCTCGGTGCACAAGGATCGGGAAATTGCCCGCGTCCTTGCCCGCAGTTTCGATCTCGAGGAAAACGACATCCAGGTCCTGCAGTGGGACCAACTGCACTGAAGCGCACCCTATCGATCCCCTAGCGGGCTTTACTTCCCTTCAATGAAGTCCGCACCTCAGCCCCGAGATTAGCTCTCGGGGCTTTTTTTTTGGGTGCTAAACTGTGCCCCTGTTCCCATTTCGAGGGGCGACCGGGAGGTTCTTTATCGTGCGTAAACTGGGCCTGTGCGTGTTATTGAGTTTCGGCGTGCTGTTATCCGGCTGTGGCTACAATGCCATGCAGGCGCAGGACGAGCAGATCAAATCATCGTGGTCGGAAGTCGTGAATCAATACCAGCGGCGCGCCGATTTGATCCCGAATCTCGTCAGTACCGTCAAAGGATATGCGGCGCAGGAGCAGCAGGTGCTGCTCGGCGTGACGGAAGCCCGCTCGAAAGTTGGCTCGATCCAGGCGACGCCGGATTTGATCAACGACCCGGCCGCGTTTGCAAAATTCCAGGCCGCGCAGGGCCAGCTTTCGGGCGCCTTGTCGCGCTTACTGGTCGTGTCGGAAAATTATCCGCAATTGAAGTCCGATCAGAATTTCCGCGATTTGCAGGCGCAGCTCGAGGGTACGGAAAACCGCATCACGGTCGCGCGCAAGCGCTATATCGATGCGGTACGCACCTACAACACGACGGTGCGCTCGTTCCCCGGGAACTTGACCGCGATGATGTTCGGCTACAAGCCGAAGGAGAACTTCACGGTCGAGAACGAAGCGGAGATTTCCAAGCCGCCGACCGTGGACTTCAGCGCGAAGCCGGCGCCGGCAGCGACGGCCCCGCCGCGTCAATAGTGACGAGTTTGGCCTGTCTGCGGCGCGTCCCGGCGATCCTCGCGGCATGCCTATTCGCGGCGGTCGCGAGCGGCCAAATCGCGATCCCGCCGCTGAGCGCGCGCGTCATCGATTTGACCGGTACGCTCTCCGGTGCGGCAGTGCAGCGTATCGAGACCAAGCTTGCCGATCTCGAGGCTAAAAAGGGCAGCCAAATCGCGGTGCTGATTCTGCCGACGACGCAGCCCGAGGACATCGAGCAATTCGGCATTCGGACCATGGACCAATGGAAGGTCGGCCGCAAGGGCATCGACGACGGCGCGATATTGATCGTCGCCAAGGACGACCGGCGCGTTCGCATCGAAGTTGGCTACGGTTTGGAGGGGGCGCTGCCCGATGCCATCGCGAAGCGCATCATCGACGAGACGATCACGCCGCTGTTCAAGCAAGGCAATTTCGACGGCGGCGTCGAGGCCGGCGTCGATCGCATGATCGCGGTCGTCAACGGCGAGGCGCTGCCGGCGCCCGACAAGAAATGGGAGCGCGGCGGCGGCATAGCCAATATGCTGCCGTTCCTGTTGATCGCGGCGTTCGTCGTCAGCATCGTGCTGCGTGCGGTGTTCGGGCGCCTGTTTGGTTCATTGGCGACCGGCGGCATCGTCGGGGCGCTCGCGTGGCTGTTCAGCCATTTGTTGCCGATCGGCATCGGCGCCGCCGTCATCGGCTTCTTGTTCGCGCTGCTGTCCGGATCCTCGCGCGGCTTCGTTACGGGCGGCGGGGGTGGCGGATTCGGCGGCGGCGGATTCGGCGGCGGCGGCGGATTCAGCGGCGGCGGTGGTGGCGGTGGCGGCGGCGGAGCATCAGGAGGATGGTGAGCAAGGCCACACGATTGCTGCGACATGCGCTCGCGACGCACTGGCGCGCGCGACTGCGGTTTCCGGCGCCGGTTCTCGATGCGATCGAGATCGCCGTGGCCCGCGCCGAGCGTTCGCATGCAGGCCAGATTCGATTCGCGATCGAAACCGCGCTGCATCCGATGCAAATCTTGCGCGACCTCACGCCGCGCGCTCGGGCGGTGGAAGTGTTTTCCGCACTGCATGTCTGGGATACCGAACACAATAACGGCGTTCTGATCTACGTGCAGCTGGCCGATCGCGTCGTCGAAATCGTCGCGGATCGCGGCATTACGGGGCGCGTGCAGCCGGCGGAGTGGGAGGCGGTCTGCCGTTTGATGGAGCAGCACTTCCGTTCCGGCCGGTTCCGAGACGGGGCCGTCGCCGGCGTCGAGGCCGTCGGCATGCTGTTGTCGCGGTACTTTCCCGCGCCGGCGGGTCGAACCGACGATGGATCGGACGTGGGTAACGAGTTGCCGGATCGCCCGGCTCTGTTATAACGGGAACATCCTGTGAGTGGGCACATGTGTCGCAATCTCGTTTTCTGGGCCGCAGTCGCCGGCTCTGCCGCGTTCTGGTCCGCGGGCTGTTCGCTGCTTCATCGGCCGCCTCCGCCTAAGCCGCCGGCCGCGAAAGTCGTCGCGCCCGCGCCGCAACTGCCGAAGCCGACCGCGACGCACCGGTTTCAAATCGAGCCGGGCAATGCGGAAGTCGTCGGCTACGTACAGAAGACGATCATCGGCGCCGACGACACGCTGCCGGACATCGCGCGACGATTCGACGTCGGATATGAGGAGATGCTGCTCGCCAATCCCGGCGTCGACCCGTGGTTACCGGGCGTCGGCCGCGAGGTCGTCGTGCCGACGCAATTCGTGCTGCCGGCGGCGGTGCATGAAGGTGTCATCGTCAATGTCGCCGCGATGCGCATTTTTTATTACCCGCCGCACAAGAAGGGCGAGCCGCAGATCGTCTACACCCACCCGATCGGCATCGGCAAGGTCGGCTGGAAGACGCCGGAGGGCGCCACGACGATCGTCAGCCGGCAGAAGGATCCGGTGTGGGTCGTGCCGAAGTCGGTGCGCGACGAGCATGCGCAAGACGGCGACATCTTGCCCGATAAAGTGGCCGCCGGACCCGACAATCCGCTGGGCCAATACATGTTCCGGCTCGGCTGGCCGAGCTACCTGATCCACGGAACCAACAAGCCGTACGGCGTCGGCATGCGCTCGAGCCACGGATGCATACGCCTGTATCCGGAAGACATCGCCGTGTTCTTCGACCTGATTCCGATCGGCACGAAGGTGACCGTCGTCAACCAGCCCTACTTATTCGGCTGGCGCGACGGCACGCTGTACTTGCAGGCCTACGCGGTCCTCGAAGACGACTCGCGCGATTTGCTCAAGAACCGCAAGCGCCTTCTCGAGCAGCTGCTCAATCCGAAATTGCGGCCAAGAATCGCGGCTCTGGACAAGGACATCGACTGGGCGCGCGTGCGGGAACTCGCGCACCAGCCCCGCGGCGTGCCGGTGCCGGTTACCGGCGGAAAGCCGGGCCTGGATGCGGTCGTAGCCGATTCGCGGCTCGTGGAGAATATGGTGCCCGCGGGCTCCAATTGGGACGGCAAATCCGGATTGCTGATCGACGAGAAGAGCTTCCGTGAATTGCTCGGCGACCGCGACACGCCGCCGCCGGTGTCGAGCGCACAATGAGGCGCGTTTGCGCGTCGGGCCCATTGCTCCTGGGGCTCCTGGGATTTCTCGGGCTCGCCGGCTTCTGCGGGCTCGCGCGCGGCGTGACGCTCGGCGGCGCCGATGCGGACTACCGCTCATATGCCAATGTCGACGAGTTTCGCGTGACGCACTTGGAATTGATGTTGGACGTCGATTTCACCAGTCGCGAGTTGGCCGGCATCGCCGTGCTCGAGATGAAGCGCGCGGATCCTCACTCCAACGAACTCGTGCTCGACACCAAGGGCTTGAGGATTCTGTCCGTCAACGAGCTGTCGGGCGATTTTGTCGGCGCAATCGAGAAGACCAAGGCCATCTGGGTGACCTGTCCGTTCCATATGGGCAGGGCGAATCCGGAATTGGGCAGCCCGCTGTATATCGACCTCTCGCCGTCGAAGGAAGGCAAGGCAACGGTCAAGATCGAATATGAAACCACGGATAAATCGACGGCCTTGCATTGGCGAGTACCCGCGACGCCGGACGGCAAGCCGCGGGCGTTTCTCTACGCCTCGCCCGGGCCGATTCAAGCGCGCAGCTGGATTCCGCTGCAAGATACGCCGCAAGTGCGCTTTACCTACAAAGCATTCGTCAAGACCGGGGGCGGCTTTCTCGCGATCATGGGCGCAGGCAACGATCCAAAGGTCAAACGCTTTGGCAATTACACCTTCCTGATGCCGAGAGCCGTGCCTTCGTATCTGCTGACGCTCGCGATTGGCGATCTCAGCTTCAAGGAGACCGGACCTCGCAGCGGGGTCTTTGCGGAAGGCGCGCTCGCCAAGGCGGCGGCGAAGGAATTCGCGGACACGGAAGCGATGCTGGCCGCGGCCGAACACCTGTTGGGCCGTTATCCCTGGGGGCGCTTCGACCAGTTGGTGATGCCGGCCGCCTTTCCGATCGGCGCGGCCGCTTATCCCGGCGTCGCGTATCTATCGCCGACCATCATCGCCGGCGACAAGAGTCTCGAATCGACGCTCGCGAATGCCTTGGCGCAGTCTTGGTCCGGGGAACTCGTGACGAACGCGACCTGGCGCGATCGCTGGCTCAATCAGGCGTTTGCGGCGTATCTGCAGCGGCGCATCATGAGCGTCGTCGCCGGCGAGCAGCGCGAAGCAATCCAGGAGATCCTCGACATCGAGGCGTTTCGCGCCGCACTGTCGAGCTGCGACGGCGACGATCAATTACTGGGGACCGATCTCGCCGACGTGGAATCCGACGAGGTTTGCGCAAGTGTTGCCGCCGAGAAGGGCAGCCTCTTGTTGACCTGGCTCGAGGCGAAATTCGGTCGTGATCGCTTCGATGCATTCCTGCGCGGCTACTTCACGCGCTTCGCCGCGCAGCCCGTGTCGACCGAGCAGTTTCAGGGCTATCTGCAGGAGAATCTCCTCGATCGGTTTCCCGGCATCGCAACTCGCGCGCAGATCGACGCGTGGATTTCGAATCCCGGCACACCTGAGGACGCAGTGCTGCCTGCGGCCGGTGCGGCGGCGTGGATCGACGAGGCGAGGGCGGCCTTTGTTTCCGGCAAGGTTCCCGCGGCGAAAATCGAGGCCCACGACTGGGTCGGGCAGCAATGGATTTATTTTTTGAACGGCATGCCGCAGGACTCGAGGCCCGCGCAACTCGCCGATCTCGACCGGGCTTTTTCCCTGACCGAGACCCGCAATGCCGAAATCGCGCAGAGCTGGCTGCTGCTCGCGGTCCGCAGCGACTACCGTCCGGCATTCCGGCGGCTCGAGGACTATCTCAAGTCCGTCGGCCGCGCGCGCCTTACACTGCCGCTGTACGCGCAGCTCGCAAAGACGCCCGCGGGCTACGATTTTGCCAAGCGCGTGTATTCGGCTGCGCGTCCCGGATATGATCCGCAGACGGCCCAGCGCATCGACGCAATCGTCAAACTCGACGCCGTGGCCGACGAGTAAGCGCAGGATTTCAAGATGATGAGCGAATGGATGAAAGTCATGCTCGATGAGATCGCGCGAAAAAAGGCCGAAGCGGAGCAAGCCGAAGCCGAGGAATTGCGCCGCAAGCAAGAACAAACCAAGAGTCCGGGGCCGGGCGACGCCCGAGCCGACGCGTGATTCCGCTCGGGGCCCGATGGTCCGCGCAGCCGTTTTCTTTGTGATACATTCACAAATCGAGATCAAGGGGAACGTAGTGGCGATGCCGAGTAGCCTGGAAGGCCAGGTCCAAGATGATCACGTCCCGCACCCATCCATCGCCCGCGTTGGCGCAGCGCGCAGCGCCTTCGTCGGCCGCACATTGCGGGGCCCAGTCGACCGTCCCGTCACTGTCCGTAGCTTCAACGAGTTTTCCCAAGTTTTCGGCGGCCTTTGGCAACCGAGCCTGTTGGGATATGCGGTCGAGCAATTCTTCGATAACGGCGGACGCGAGGCACTCGTCGTGCGCGTCGTCAACGGCGCGCGTGCGGCGACGCTTTGCCTGCCGGCGGGCGCAGAGAAGCTCGTGCTGCGGGCCGTGCGACCCGGCACGCGCGAGTTCTTGCGTGCTTGCGTCGACTACGACAACATCCCGGGCAACAACACCGAAGAATTCAATCTCACCGTGCAGCGTGTACGCACGCAGGGAACGATCCGCGTCGAAGATCAGGAGACGTATCGCGCGTTGTCGGTGCGCCCGGGAGCGGCGGCTCATGTCGAAAAGGCGCTGTCTGACTCTGAATTGGTTCGACTGGTCGGCCCGGCGCCCTCATCGCGGCCGCTGCGCACGCTGGATCCGGCGAGCGGGCTCGCGACGGCCTATATATATTCGAATTCGGACGGTGATGACGGCGATCCATTGACCGATTACGATCTGATCGGATCGCCGCGCGAGCGCACCGGTCTGTTTGCGCTCGACGCCGCCGATTACTTCGACTTCCTCGTGATTCCGCCGATTTCCCGTGGCCGCGACCTGGGTATCAGCACGCTGATCGTGGCGGCCCGCTACTGCAAACGGCGCCAAGCACTGCTGATCGTGGATCCGCCGAAGGAATGGCACACCGCCGATGAGGCGTTGCGCAGCGTACGCGAATGGGGGTTTGCGAGCGAAGACGCGTTCATGTATTTCCCGCGAATTCTTGCGCTCGATAAATTGCGCGGCCGCTTCGAGACATTTGCCCCGTGCGGTGCCGTCGCCGGAATGCTCTCGAGGGCGGACGCGCTGAGGCCGCAGTGGGCATCGCCCGAAACGGAGGAACCGGTTTTGCGCCCGGGCTACCGGCCGAGTTGCCTCGTGCCGGAATATGCTCGCGTCAAGCTCGCGGCACTGGGCGTCAATGTGATTCATTCCGTGCGCGCGCCGGAGCGTGTGGCGCAAGCGCCGCGAACCTTAGGCTTGGGCAGCGCCGGCGCAGCGGATTGGCAATACCTCGCCACGCGCCGCTTCGCGCTGTCGGTGGTTCGCAGCCTCGAACTCGGCACGCGCTGGGTCGCTGCGCCCCAGGCCCGCGAGAGCCTGCGAACGACCGTGGAGGCGCAAGTGCGCGCGTTTTTCGAAACGCTGCACCGCGAGGGCGCGTTCGGCGATCGGAGCGCCGAAGAGGCGTTCTTCGTCATCTGCGACGACCGCTTCTGCGGCCGCTCGGACGCAAGCCCGCAGCGCCTTGATCTGGTCGTCGGCTTCGCCGCCGCGCGCTGCGGCGAATATCACAGCTACCGCATTACGCAAACGCCGGCGGGCGGCAAGATACAGCCCGTGACGGTCAATCGTTTGAAATACCAGCAATTCAGTCCGGGAGAGATCGAATGGGTCGATCGACTCGCGGATCAGCTGCAGCCTTAGACGGCGAGCAACGCAGCCTATGGCTCGATCGTTCTCGACAGTGGTGTTTTCACACGGCAAGGAAAGCGGTCCCTGGGGATTGAAGATCACGGCATTGGCGGCCGTGGCGCGCGATCTCGGCCTGCAGGTCGAGTCGGTGGATTATCGAGGCATCGATGATCCGCGCTTGCGCGTCGAGAAGCTACTCGCGCTCGGCCGCTCATACGCGCAGCCGCTGGTATTGGTCGGCTCGAGCCTTGGCGGGCACGTGGCCGCGGCCGCGGCCGCGACCGGGCACGTAACAACGCGCGCGCTTTTCCTGATGGCGCCGGCGTTCTACATGCCGGGGTTCGAGGAGTACACGCCACGCGACATACCGTGTCCGGCGGCGATCGTACATGGCTGGAGCGATGATATCGTACCGGTCGCGAACAGCATTCGTTGGGCCGGCGAGCGCCGTGCACAGCTGCATATCCTCGATTCCGATCATCGTCTGGAGGATCGGATCGATATGATCGGACGATTGTTCAAGGATTTTCTGGAATCCTTGGGATGAACGCGGCGCCTACAGCACCCTTAGGGCATGGTCAGTGCGCCGGCGCCGGGGCAGCAGGCGCGGCGCCGCCCGGCGGTGCGGCGATGTCCGTTGGTGCGGCGATACCCGGCGGTGCTGCGTTGTCCGTCGGTGCGGCGATACCCGGCGGCGCCGCCAATACCGGAAGTTCGCTCGCTTGGGCCTGTGCGAGTTCGCGCCAGCTTTCGCCGATTTGTTCGCCGCAGCGTCGACTCATGGCGTCGTAACCGGCGCTCATCGCCGCGTTGTAAGCAGACACGAATCGCTTTCCGGCGGCCGATTCCAAGAATGCCGACAGCCGTTTCAGGTCGCCGTCGGACAAATCTCGATAGCCATAGGCGATATAGCGGCGCAAGGGTTCGCGTAAATCATTCGCCAGATCCGCGCGCGCGGATGCATCGGAGGCTTTATCGGCGCGCTCTGCGGCGGCCTTCGGATCCATTCCGGAGCCGATGGCGGTGCCTACGGCGAGCGCCTTGCCGATCCGCAGGTAAATTTCGACGGCAGCGTCCGTCGATAGCGTGTCTTGCTCCAATTGACTCGTGAGCACATCGCGCTCGGGTGTCGATGCTGCTGCGAGCTTGCCGCTCATGATTGCATCGATTTGCGATTCATCGATTTCGGCCAATGCGACGTCCGCAGCGACCATGCGCTGACCCAGATCGCTGGCCAGAAACGCCAAGGATTTCTTGACGGTGCCGGAGTCCAGATTGTTCGCGAGCGCGCTCAGCGCCGGCGGCTCGAACACCGTGATCTGGAACGCCCGCTTCGCCGCGGCGGTCACGGCGTCGAGGTGCTTGTCGGACAGCACCGCCGATTTATCCCCCGCGAACATCTGCCGAATTTTCACCGGCATCGAACCTAAGGAGGCGCGCACCTGCTCGCGCAAGGCGGCGGCCTGGTACACCGTTGCGGCGGTATCGATATCGACGGCCGCTTGGGCGGCGTACAATTCCCCCGCATACAAATTAGCCGTCAGCAGCAGCAAACAGGCAAACCGAATCATGCGCGAACCCCGGATGACGACCAGTACAGTCGGATTGTACACTCATGACCCGAATCAACCCTCGCATCCGAGGTTTTCGATGCGCGTAGATTCCTTATGGAAAATGCTGGTGCCGATTTGCCTGCTGATGGGCTGCGGATCCGCCCAGGCTCCTCAGCCGAAGCCACCCGAGAAGACCGTCTTCGATCCGCTGCTGCAGCAAGAGCAGCGCGCGCGCGACGTCCAGAAAACCGTGGACGCGAACGCCGTGAGGACGCGCAAGGCCGTGGATGCGCAAGAGCGCGGCGAAGAATCTCCCTAAGGCCGTACCTCCACCATGTCACCTCTCGTCGGGCTGGGCCAGGCCTGGCACTGGATCGTGCGCAAAACCTTGAGCGTCTGGCTCAAGGTGACCGTCAAGCCGAACGATGCCGCCGCGATGATCGCGGCGCAGCCGAGACCGGTCTGTTACGTGCTCGAGCGCGACAGCCTCGCGGACTTGGCGGTGCTCAACGACACCTGCGGCCGGTTGCGGCTGCCGCGCCCGACGCGGCGGCTGCTGATCGGCGGTCGGCGCGCCGATCGCGCCCATTTCGCGCTGGAACGTCGCGTCGGAGTGTTCGGCGCGCGCGTCGACCGGCGTCCGCCGCGCTACTTGGCGAATCTCGTCGCGGCGGCGGCTGCCGAGCCGGACTTCGACGTCGATCTGATCCCGGTTGCGGTGTTTTGGGGTCGCGCCGCCAATAAAGAGGCCAGCTGGTGGCGGATGCTGTTCACCGATAATTGGGTGTTCGTAGGCCGGTTCCGCAGGGCTCTGACCGTGGTCCTCAACGGACATAATACCTTGCTGAACTTCGGCGAGCCGCTGCGCCTGCGCGGGGTGATGCAAGACGGCTTGAACGAGCCGCGCACCGTGCGCCGGATCATGCGCACATTGCGCGCGACGCTGCGCGCGCAGCGCGCCTCCGCGATCGGACCCGATCTGTCGCATCGCCGCACGATCGTCGCTCAAGTATTGAGGACCGCCGCCGTGCGCCGCGCGATCGCCTTGGAAATGCAGGTGCGGGGCGCGCCGAGACGTACCACGCTGCTGTTGGCCAAAAAATACGCCGATGAAATCGCCGCGAACTATAGCCAGGCCTTCGTCACGTTCATGTCGATTGCGCTGCGCCGACTTTGGGACCAGCTCTACGACGGCGTCGAGGTCGGGCATATCGACAGATTGCAGGAAGCCGGCGACGGCGCGGAGATCATCTACGTGCCGTGCCACCGCAGCCACATGGATTACCTGCTGTTATCGTACGTGATCTATCGGCAGGGCTTTGCAGTTCCGCACATCGCGGCGGGCGTCAATCTCAATATGCCCGTGATCGGCCGGTTCTTGCGCAAGGGCGGCGCGTTCTTCATACGCCGCTCGTTTCGCGGCAACGCGCTGTATGCGGTCGTGTTCAATAAATACTTGGGAGTCATGATGGGGCGGGGCCATCCTCTCGAGTATTTCATCGAGGGCGGCCGCAGCCGCACGGGGAGGCTGCTTGCGCCGCGTACGGGCATGTTGTCGATGACGTTGCGCAGCTATTTGCGCGATCCGCTGCGGCCGATCGTCTTCGTGCCCGTGTATTTCGGCTACGAGCGGATCGTCGAGGGCAGAACCTACATTGGCGAGTTGTCGGGTCAACCCAAGAAGAAGGAGAGTCTGCTGGGGCTCTTGAAGACCTTGCCGGCGTTGCGCAGTCGATTCGGCAAGGTTCACGTGAATCTGGGCGAGCCGATCCGTCTTGACGCATTGCTGAGCCGGCACAATGCCGACTGGCGCAGCGTGGATCCCGGCGACGAGGAGTCCGACTTGCCGTGGATCAAACAGTCGGTCGACGATCTCGCGCGCCGCATCATCACCGGCATCAATGCGGCCGCGGCCGTGACGCCGGTCAATCTGGTCGCAATGGCGTTGCTCGCGACGCCGCGCCAGGCCTTGCCGGAGGCCGACCTCGCCGCGCAGCTGGAGCTCTACCAGGCCTTGCTGCGAAGCGCCCCGTACGGACCTCTCGTGACCGTGAGCCCCATCAGCGGCGCCGCGATGATCCAGTATGCCGAGCGTTTGGGGTTCTTGGAGCGGCAAACCCACCCGCTCGGCAACATCATCCGCATGAATGACGAGAACGCCGTTCGCGCGACCTATTATCGAAACAACATCTTGCACTTGTTCGCGCTGCCGTCGCTGCTCGCCTGCTGCTTCGTCGGCAATGCGAGCATGAGCACGCTGGACATCCAGCGTCTCGTTTGGCGCGTCTATCCGTATATCAGCGCGGAGCTGTTCTTGCGCTGGGAGGAGGACGAAGTGGCGCCCGTCATGGACGCGCTGCTCGACACCTTTGCTCGCTTCAATTTGCTCAACGTCAATGCCGAGCGCAGCGAGTGGCGCCGTCCGCCGACGACGTCGTTCGAGGCGATGCGTTTGTCGCTGCTCGCGGCCGCGACGATTCAAACGATCGAACGCTATTACCTCGTCATCGCGCTGCTGCTGCAGTCCGGCAGCGGCGTGATCGTGAGGGAAGCGCTCGAGGAGCGCTGCCACCTCATGGCGCAGCGCATGTCTCTGCTCTACGGACTCAATTCGCCGGAGTTCTTCGACAAGAGCTTGTTTCGCAACTTCATCGATTTACTGACTGCCCGCGGCGTCATTCAATCCGATGCCCTCGGCAAGCTTCTCTTCGGCGAGCCGCTGCTCGCGGTGGCTGCCGACGCCCAGCTGGTGCTGTCCGAACAAATCAGGCACAGCATCCTGCAGGTGACTCTGGGCTGATCACCTCGGGGCTTTAGTCCCAACCCGACCCTTGGCGCTGCCGCTTGGTGCTGCCGCGCTTTTTCTTCGACTCGATGCGCCGCTCTTTGGATGCGCGCGTCGGTTTGGTCTTCTTGCGAATCTTCGGCGCGATCAGGGCCTGCCGTATCAAGGCCTCGAGGCGTGCCAGCGCTTCGCGGCGATTCTGCTCCTGGCTGCGCTCGCTGCGCGCGAAAATCAGAATACTGCCGTCGTCGTTCAATTTCTGGCCGGCAAGCCGGCGCAGGCGCTGCTTGGCGGCGCCCGGCAGACTCGAGTTCTGCGGCAACAAAAAGCGCAGCTGTACGGCGCTCGAGACCTTGTTGACGTTTTGCCCGCCGGGCCCCGAGGCGCGGATGAATTTCCACTCGAAATCCTCGTCCGGGATGCCGAGTTCGCTGTTGATAACCAATGGCATCGTCTTAAACGTCAATCCGTTTCGGGCGCTGCGGTGCGCACCAGGATTTCGCGTTGCGCGACCGGCATCGTCATGTGATGTTGTTTGAACAGCCGCCAGATCGCACGATTGACTTCGGAGCGGACGTTATTGACGCCCTCCTGGGGATCCGAGATCCAGAAGCGCAGTTCCAGTTCGATACCGTTGTCGCTGAAATGCATGAGGCGCGAGACCGGTGGGGGCTCGCGCAACACGCGCTTCTGGCCGTCGCAGGCCTGCAGCAGCACGACCAGGGCCAATTCCGGATCGTCCGCGTAACTGATGCGTATCGGCAGCTTCAATCGTATGCGCGGATCCGTATAACTCCAATTGACGACCGGATTCGAAATCAGCTGCTGGTTGGGTACCAAGGTTTCGACGCCGTCCCGGTCCCGCAGGACGACGTAGCGGCCGCGCAGTTCGTGGACCCAGCCGAAATTCTCCGTACTCGTGCCGCTTTGCCCGGAGAAACTGATGACATCGCCCGGTTTGATCGACCGGTCCATGAGCAGTACGAAGCCACTGACGAAATTTGCGGCGATCGATTGCAGGCCGAAGCCGAGACCAAGACCGATGGCGCCCGTCAACACCGTCAAGGCCGTCAGATCGACTCCGGCGGCATTGAGGCCCATCAGAACGCTCAGGCCGATCAAGAATGCGTTGACGAATTTTGCGATGCCGATGCGCGTCGACGGCGCGATCGTCGAGAGATTCTTGAGCGATCGCTCGAACCAGCGGCTGATCCACGCCGCGACGAGCACGAACAGCGTCAGCGTGAACAGCAGCTTCAAGACGGACCACAGTGTGATGCGACTCTTGCCGGCCGCAATGCCGATGGTGTCGAGGGCGTCTACGATCGGATCGAGCCAACCGAGATATTTGCTGGCGATCGCGAGCCAGATCAATAGCGCGACCCGGCTTTCCCAATGCTGCATCCAGGATTTGTTGCCGAGGCTCGCTGCGAACAGGAATACGCCGATGCGCACGGCCGCGTAGGCCCCGATCAGGCGCAGCGCCAGATCGAGCACGGTGGCGTCCATGTGCACGGCTTGCAGGCCGCCGCGTGCGCATGCGAGCAGAAACAGCGCGACCAAGACGGGCGCAATCACGAGCGTGCCCTGCGAGCTCAGGTGCGCTCGCGTCAACGCGGTATCGTGCCGGGTTCCCCGGCGCCGATGGCGCTCGTGCAACGCCGTCGCGGTCAACCAGCCGGCCAACAGACACAGAGCGACCGCGGCGATTTCGGTCAAAACGGTGCGCGTGAATACGATATCGAAGAATCGCTCGATCTCTTGCCGGATCTCGATCATGCGTTGAGATCCGGAATCAGTTGGCTCTCGAGGCGGGTAATTTGGTCCTTGAGCATCAGCTTGCGCTTCTTGAGGCGCTTCATCTGCAGCTCATCGACCTTGAAGTCCAGCGTGAGCCGCGAAATGATGTCGTCGAGATCGCGATGCTCGATCCGCAGCTGGCGCAAGCGTTCGAATTTCTTGAACAAATCGGTATTGACGTTGCTTTCGTCGTCGCTCACGGTGTCGCTGCTTTTGTGATTCTAGAGGCCATGGCTGCGCCACAATGGGGTGACGCCAGGGGGTAGCTTAGCTAACCGGCCCAAGGGATTCCAAGGAACTTCTGGATTGTGGAAGTCGGAACCGATGGTCCCCGCAAGGCCAAATTGCATCGCCAACTGCGCGCAGGCATCGACGTGATGCGCCGCGTTGGCGCCTGTGACGACTTCGATCGCTGTGCCGCCGGCCGCGGCGAAATCCGCGAGCAGTCGCCGGCGCGCGCCGGCGGACAGATCGTAGCGCGCGGGGTGGGCGAGCGAGGCCGCACCGCCCGCAGCACGAATCCATCCGACCACGATGTCGAGCGCCGGCCATTCGGACGCGACATGCGCCGCCCGTCCGCGTTTGAGATATTTCTTGAATGCCTCATCACTGCGCTCGACGATCCCGTCGGCCACCATCGCCGCCGCCAGATGCGCGCGCGTGGGCAATCCTGGATTGGCTTGCACCGCGGCCAGCAGACGCTCGCCGGGCAAGCCCAATTCACTGAGCCGTGCGCATATCTTGCGCATGCGCAGCGCGCGATACGTGGCTTGAGCTTGCAGATGCAGTCTCAATGGGGCCGACCCCGGGTCGATCCACAGACCCAGCACGTGAATCGCTTGGGCACGCCAGGAAGCGGATATTTCGACGCCGGGCACGAGTCTGACGCCCAAATTTGCGGCACAGCTCGATGCATCGGCCAATCCCGCGACAGTGTCATGGTCGGTGAGCGCCAATACCTCGACATGCGCGGCGGCCGCTCGGGTCACGAGTTCGACTGGAGTCAGCGCGCCGTCCGAGCAGTTGGAATGCGTATGCAAATCGATATTGAGATCCTCGCTCACGATGTCCCGCCGGCAAGGCCCACGGCTTCAATCCGCGTTCCCGCGAGCACGACGAATCCTTGAGAACGCTCGAATCCGTCTCGCGTATAATCGAATGTGTAGGTCCTTAGCACGCGGCGCTTGCCCCCCGGATCGCGGCGCAACCGAAAACCCGCAAAGGCGACCGTACCGTCCAACAACTGGACGACCTCGCGCGAGCATGTCTCCCGGGCGATTCGATTGGCCGTTTCGCGGGCAGCTAGAGCGCTTTGCCAGATTTTGTAAACTAGGGCCAAGCTGCCCGAGGCCAGAACTAGCACCAAAAGATCATCGCTCATGCGTCAAAGCTTACCGCTACTGCACCGCAAATAGTTGTACGCTTCGATATGGACCTGGTTTTTCTGCGATTGCGCCCCATCTAGGTCAGGCGAACGATTGCACTTGGAGGAACCGAATGAATACCGATGTACGGCCGGATCTGGCGGTGCGGGTAGATCCCGCCGAAATGGTTCAATATGTCCATGCGTTGATGACGAGCCCGTATGGCGAGCCGGGTTCGGACAAATCCTTCCGCCTGGCGCAGCGCCAATGGGGCGGCGATACACCGGTTGCACGCGCCGCACAGCTGCGGTGGAGCGCTTTGAATCGCGCCTTTGGAGATGCGCGGGTCAGTACCTGGACGACGCCGCGGCGACGCGATGCAATACACGTTCCCGCGGCCTTGATCGCGGCAGCCGGGGTTGCTCGCTTAACTTTGGCGGCCGATGAGGTCGTTTTCGATATTCCGACCTTGCTGGATGCGACCTTGCAGCTCTGCGAGCCGGTGGGCCACGCTTAACGCGGCAGCGCGCTCGGATTGCCGAAGGCCAGGAAATCTCCGTTGATGAGGCTCTCGCGGCAGTTGTACTTGAGCCGGTGACCGTCGGGCCGCGTAACCTGGCCGCCGGCCGCTTCGAGCAGCGCCTGGCCCGCTGCGGTGTCCCATTCGGACGTGGGCCCGAATCGCGGGTAGAGATCGGCGCTGCCTTCCGCCACCAGACAAAATTTGAGCGAGCTGCCGATGCCGGTCATGAGATGCGGACCGACGCGTCGCAGGTACGCCGCCGTCTCGGTACTGGCATGCGAGCGGCTGCCGACGACACGCAGCGGTTGCGCCGTCGGTGCAATGTGAATGGGGCTCGGGGCTTCGCCGGCGCGCTTGCGAAATGCTCCGATACCGCGGCCGCCCCAATAAACGACACCCAGCGCGGGCGCGGCGACTACGCCGAGCACGGGTTCGTGCTGCGATACCAAGGCGACGTTGATCGTGAACTCCCCATTTCGCTTGACGAATTCGCGCGTTCCGTCGATGGGGTCGACGACCCAGAGGTCCTGCCAGCTGCGCCGCTCGGCCCAAGGCGCGTGCGCGGATTCCTCGGACAGCACCGGCAGACCGGGAGTCAGCGCCGACAGGCCCTCTAAAATCACGCGCTGCGATTCCAAATCGGCCTGCGTCAGCGGCGAGTCATCGTTTTTGCGCTGCACCGCGAATTCGCCGTCGTAGATCCGCATGATTGCGGCTCCGGCGCGCGCGACGATCGGCATCAAACCGTCGGCCAGGGCATGCAGGTCATTCATCGCTTGCTATCATACAGAGGATGAGCGTGCCAACTGCAGTCGACTGGTCGGGGATCGATACCGTGCTGCTCGATTTGGACGGCACGCTGTTGGATTTGCGCTTCGACAACTGGTTTTGGCGAGAGCACGTTCCAGGCCATTATGGGCGTGCCAACGGTCTCGATGCGGGCGAGGCCTGGGCCGTGTTGGAGCCGAAATTTCGTGCGGTCATGGGCACGATGAACTGGTATTGCATCGAATATTGGTCGCGCGAATTGGATTTGGACATTTCTCTGCTCAAGCGTGCCGTGCGCCACGAAGTGCGATTCTTGCCGGGAGCCGAGGAGTTTCTGTTGAAGCTTGCAGCGACCGGGAAGCGGCGAGTGCTGATCACCAACTCGCATCCCGAGACCTTGGCGATCAAGAGCGAGCACGTGCCGCTCGCGGCGCATTTCGACGCGAGCTATTCCTCGCATCGATTCGAGGTGCCGAAGGAGGATCCCGCGTTCTGGCCGCGGTTTCGTGCGCACGAGCCGTTCGAACCGGCGCGAACTCTGTTTATCGACGACAGTCCGCTGGTGCTCGAGAGTGCGCGGCGCTACGGTATTGCCTGGCTGCGTGCCGTGCGTCGGCCCGATTCGGGCCGACCGCCGAACGAGATCAACGGCTTCGCCGCCGTCGATCGTGTCGCGGACCTGTTATGAGTTCCTAGGTAGCCGGACTGGTCGCGCCGGGGTTCGGCGTGCCGCCCGTCGGCCCACCGCCACGCCGGCGGTGCCTGCGGCGGCGCGCCGGGTCGCCCGGCGTTGCTGCGTCGCTGCTGCTGCCGCCTGGAGAGTTATCCGGCGCGGAGCGGGGCGTTGTGGCTATCGATGGCCGCGCGCCGCTCGGAGCCGGCCGAGCCGGGGCCGGGCTGCGGCCGCGGCCGCCGCCCGACGCCCTGTTGGGCCCATTGCCGCCCGAACGGGAGCCTCCCGAACGGGGCCCGCCTGAATGCGGGCCGCCGGAACGGCTGCCGCCAGGACGACCGCCGCCGCCGCGCGACGATGGATGCCGCGGCGCTCGCTCGCGCCATTCGGCCGGGGGCGGAGCCGTAACGGCCGCCAAATCATTGCTCTCGATCGCCGCGCGCGGAATCTGGTGGCCGATGTAGGCTTCGATGTCGGGCAGGGAAATCGCGTATTCCTCGCAACCGAAGCTGATCGCATCGCCTTCCGCGCCGGCCCGAGCGGTGCGGCCGATGCGATGCACGTAATCTTCCGCGTCGTTCGGCAAATCGAAGTTGAAGACATGGCTGACGTCCGGAATGTGCAATCCCCGTGACGCGACGTCGGTCGCGATCAGCACCGCGACTTCGCCGTTGTGGAAATCGCGCATCATCTTCAATCGCTTGGTTTGCGGCACATCGCCGGATATCGCCTGGGCGACGAAGCCGTTGGCGGTCAGCGTGCGCTCCAGAACTTCCGCCATACGACGAGTGTTGACGAACACCATCGTGCGGCGCGCGTCGATACGGCGCAGCAAACCCATGAGAAGCGGGATCTTTTCCTCGGTCGACGGGAAATAGAGAACTTGGCGCACTCGATCGACCGTCATCTTGTCGGGCTCGATGCGAATCAAGATCGGATTGTTCATGTGTTCGTACGCGAGTTCGAGCACGCGGTGCGAAAGCGTCGCCGAAAACATCATGTTCAAGCGCAGCGTGGGATGCGGCAGCCGCCGCAGAATGAAGCGAATGTCTTTGATGAAGCCGAGGTCGAACATCCGATCGGCTTCATCCATAACCGCGACTTGAACGTAGCGCAGATCGAATACGTGCTGCTTGAAATAATCGATGATACGGCCCGGCGTGCCGATCAACACATCGACGCCTTCCTCGAGCACGCGGCGCTGCTTTTCATAATCCACGCCGCCGAACACGATCGCGAGCTTGAGGCCGGTGTATTTGCCGATCGCTTCGGCGTCCGAGTGAATCTGCACCGCGAGTTCGCGCGTCGGGGCGATCACGATTGCGCGCGGCCCGTTTTTGGGCCGCCCCGGCGCGGGCGGCTCGGTCAACAGGCAATTGAACAAGGCCACCAGAAATGCGGCGGTCTTTCCCGTGCCCGTCTGCGCCTGACCAGCGACGTCGTGGCCGGCCAGGGCCTCCGGCAGCGTCTGCGCCTGAATGGGAGTACATCGCGTGAAGCCGAGTTCTGCGATGCCCCGCTTCACGGATTCGGGAATGTGGAGGGAATCGAACGTAAGCTGACTGAGATGGGCGTCTGACATTTTCTCTTTGTGAACTGCAGAAACTTGCAAAATGGTGGGCGACCGGTTAACAATACCGCCAATTCGGAGTCGGTCTATCCGCTCCCGTCGACCGTATCATCGGTACCCTTGTAAGGTAATCAACACCGCTAAAGCCGCTGTATTGTGCCCGAACGGCCGCGCATCGTCACTTCGCGCGAGCATCCTGGCATTTCTTTCCCAAAAACCCTTTTTCATAAAATTCCATTTCCACGACTCTAATTGACCCAAATCTCGCAATTAACTCCCATAGGAGGACCATCCGCAGTGAGTAACGCAAGTATCGTCCACACCAGCGACGCCACATTCGATAAAGATGTGTTGAAATCCGATCGACCCGTACTGCTTGATTTCTGGGCGGAATGGTGCGGACCCTGCAAAATGATTGCGCCGATCCTCGATGAGATTGCCGAGCAATACAAAGACAAGGTTCGGATCGCCAAACTCAATATCGACGAGAATCCCGCAACGCCGCCGAAATTCAACATTCGGGGCATCCCGACGTTGATTTTGTTCAAGAACGGCACCGTAGAGGCCCAGAAAGTGGGAGCTGTCACCAAGTCACAGCTGGCCGCCTTTTTGGATAGCAACCTGTGAGAGGCTACTTAGGCAATCAGTCGCGCGGCGGCGGACAGGGCGGCGGCCAGGGCGGACAGGGCGGCGGCGGACAGGGCGGCGGACGTTCCAATCGGTCCAATCGGCCGCGCAACGATAATCGCAACGGCAATACCAACGGCGGGCGCCCGCAGCACGAGGATTACGGCGATCTGCCCGAGGGCGGCGACGATTTAGAAATCATCGCGCCGACGGACCTCGCGCGCAGCCGCAGCTCGATGAACCTCACCGAGCTCAAGAAGCGCCCGATCAGCGATCTGGTCAAATTGGCCGAGACCATGGGTCTCGAAAACATGGGCCGCTCGCGCAAACAGGACATCATCTTCGGCGTTCTGAAGGCGCACGCACGCAAGGGCGAGGACATTTACGGCGACGGCGTGCTCGAAATCCTTCAGGACGGTTTCGGCTTCCTGCGTTCTTCGGATTCGAGCTATTTGGCGGGCCCCGACGATATATACGTCTCCCCGAGCCAGATTCGCCGCTTCAATCTACGCACCGGCGATTCGATTTCGGGCTTGATCAGGCCGCCCAAAGACGGCGAGCGGTACTTCGCGCTGCTCAAGGTCGGAGAAATCAATTACGACTCTCCCGAGAGTTCGCGCGGCAAGGTGTTGTTCGAGAATCTCACGCCGCTGCATCCGACCGAGCGTTTGAAGCTCGAGCGCGGCAACGGCTCGACCGAGGACCTGACGGCCAGGGCGATCGATCTGGTCGCCCCGATCGGCAAAGGTCAGCGCGGATTGATCGTTTCCCCGCCGAAGGCCGGCAAGACGATGCTGCTGCAGAACATCGCGACCGCCATCACGGCGAATCATCCCGAGGTTTACTTGATCGTGCTGCTCATCGACGAGCGGCCCGAAGAAGTGACCGAGATGGCGCGCACGGTCAAGGGCGAAGTCGTCTCCTCTACGTTCGACGAGCCGGCGAGCCGTCACGTGCAGGTGGCCGAGATGGTCATCGAGAAGGCCAAGCGCCTCGTCGAGCACAAGAAAGACGTCGTGATTTTGCTCGATTCGATCACGCGTCTCGCGCGCGCCTACAACACCGTCGTGCCGAGCTCCGGCAAGGTGCTGACCGGCGGCGTCGATGCCAATGCGCTGCAGCGGCCGAAGCGGTTCTTCGGAGCCGCGCGCAACATCGAGGAGGGCGGCAGCCTCACGATACTCGCGACGGCGCTGGTCGACACCGGCTCGAAGATGGACGACGTCATTTTCGAGGAGTTCAAAGGCACCGGAAATTCGGAAATCCACTTGGATCGCCGCATCTCCGAGAAGCGCACCTTTCCGTCGATCAACATCAATCGCTCCGGTACGCGCAAGGAAGAACTGATCACCGATCCGGCCGAGCTTTCCAAGATGTGGATTCTGCGCAAGCTGCTGCATCCGATGGACGAACTCGCCGCGATTGAATTCCTGCTCGACAAGATGAAAGATACGAAGACGAACGCGGACTTCTTCGACGCGATGAAGCGCTAGGCAAGAATTTCCGGGAGTACCTGTCATGCATTGGTGGGCATGGATCGCCGTCGGCGGCATACTTCTTGGCTCGGAATTGGCATTCGTCGACGCGCAGTTCTATCTGGTGTTCGTGGGCGCCGCGGCGCTGCTGGTCGGCAGTATGCATCTGGCCGGGCTGGACGTGTCCGCCGGGCTGCAATGGCTGATATTCGCGGTCCTCGCGGTTGCTTTCATGCTGGGGTTTCGCCGCCGTATCTACGAGCGCATGCGCGGCAGGCTGCCCGCGCTCAGCGCAGGGCCTGCCGGCGAGACGGTCACGGTGATCGTCGCGCTGCCGCCGGGGGATACCTGCCGTTTGGAGTATCGCGGCAGTTCCTGGAGCGCGGTCAACCGCGGGCCCGCAGAGATCCCGGCCGGCGGCCGCGCGCGCATCGCCCGCGTCGAGGGTTTGACGCTCGTACTGCACGGCGAGCCTTAAGAGGGGATAAATCATGGACGGTTCTTTGCATTTCACGTTTGGCGTAATCGTTGTCGCCGTTGTGGTCGTGATCATGGTCATGAGAACCGCGACCGTGGTGCCGCAACAAAGTGCCTTTGTCGTCGAGTATTTGGGCAAGTACAGCCGCACCCTGCACGCGGGTTTTCACATCTTGGTTCCGTTCGCCGAGAGAATCGCGTATCGGCACAGCCTAAAGGAAAACGCGCTCGAGATCGCCGAGCAGGTCTGCATCACGAAGGACAACGTCCAAGTGGGCGTCGACGGAGTCCTGTACATGCAGGTGCTTGATCCGCACCTCGCCTCATACGGCATCACCAATTTTGGCTTTGCAATCGCGCAACTTGCGCAAACGACCTTACGCAGCGAAATCGGCAAGATCGAACTGGATCGCACGTTCGAGGCGCGCGGCACCATCAACGCGAACGTCGTCAGCGAATTGGACAAGGCCTCCGCGCCCTGGGGCGTCAAGGTGCTGCGTTACGAGATCAAGAACATCACTCCGCCGCGCGACGTTTTGCAGGCGATGGAGAAGCAGATGCGCGCCGAGCGCGAGAAGCGCGCCGTCGTGCTGACCTCGGAAGGCGAGCGCGACGCCAAGATCAATGCGGCGGAGGGCGACAAGCAGCGAGTGATCAAGCAATCCGAAGCCAACAAACAACAACAGATCAACGAGGCCGAGGGCCAGGCGCAGGCGATTCTGGCCGTTGCGACCGCGACCGCCGAGGGCTTGCGCCAAGTCGGGATCGCGCTGTCCGACCGGGGCGGCATCGAGGCGATGCAGCTGCGCATCGGCGAGGAATACGTCAAACAGTTCGGCAAGCTCGCGCAGGCCGGGACGACGCTCGTGGTTCCCGCGAACCTGACTGATCTCGCGTCCATCGTTACGATGGCGACGAGCATCGCGAGAAAACAGCCGACCGTGCCGCCCGCCAGGCCGGCATAGGCGCGCAGCGGGCAAGGCGCAGCGGGCAACGCGGCCCGGTGCAACACGCCCCGGTGCAACGCGCAGCGGTGCAACGGACATGCGCAGCCCGCCTCACTGCGCGCGGCGCAGCCGCCGCTTGAGCGATCCCAGCAGCTCATCGAATTCTTCGATCCGCACGAGGGTGCCGCAGACGCCGAACGCGATCATGCCCGCGATCACCGTCGCGATCAGAACCGCGCATTTGCCGATGAAAGGCGCCGTCGCCCAATCGGCGAGCAGCCAATGCGAGGAGGCGGCGCAGACCGCGACGAGCGCCGCGGTCGCGAGCGCGACTTTGCCGAGCAACGCCAGCATGCGCCACGACTCCAAGCCGCGCAGGTGGTGGCGCATCAGCGCATAGAGCACCAGAAAATTGAACGTCGCGACGCAGCCCGTCGAGAACGCAAGCCCGCGCACGCCCCACGCCAGGCGGTAGGTGAAGATCCAATTGAGCAGCAGATTGAGTGCGACCGAGAAGAAACTCACGACCATCGGCGTCTTGCGCTTATCGAGCGCGTAGAACGCGTTCACGAGAACCTTGAGCGCCGCGTAGCCGGCGAGGCCGAGCGCATAGAATCGCAGTGCCCCGGCCGCCTGGGTCGTCGCGGCGGCGCCGAATTTGCCGTGCTGATAGATTACTGAAATGATGGGCTCCGCGAGCATAATGAGTCCCGCGGTCGCGGGCACCGTCAGCAGGAATGCAAGGCGCATCGCGCGCGCGAGCTCCGATCGAAACGCATCGATTTGGCCCGCCACGACGAGACGCGACAACAAGGGCAGCGTGACCGTGCCGAGCGCCACGCCGAATAAGCCGAGCGGCAGCTGCATGAGCCGAAACGCGATCGAGAGCGCAAAGATCGCGCCGTCGCCGAGCGTCGAGGCGAACATCGAATTGACGAGTACGTTGAACTGGGTCGTGCTCGCGGCAATGACCGACGGCCCCATGAGTCTCAAGATCGCGCTGACGCCGGCGTCGCGCCAATGAAAGTCGGGCCGGAACCGGTGTCCTAGGGTGCGCAGCGGCGGCAGCTGCACGAGCAATTGCAGCGCGCCGCCGAAAAGCGTTCCGATCGCGAGACCAATCAATGCCCGCGGGCCAAAATGCGGGTCCATCCAATATCCAAACGTGACGCCGCCGATGATCGATCCCAAATTGAAGAAACTCGAGGCCATGGCCGGCAGGCCGAATACGTTCCTCGCGTTGAGGACGCCCATGACCAGCGCGGCCAGCGACACCAACAGAATGAACGGAAACATGATGCGCGTGAGCTCGGCCGTGAGCGCGGCCTTCTGCGGGTTGAAGCCCGGTGCCAACACGGCGACGAGCTGCGGCGAGAAGACGATGCCGGCGATGCAGATGCCGCCGAGAACCACGGCGGTGAGCGTCGTCACCTTGTTCGCGAGCCGCCAGGCAGCCTCATCGCCGCTGCGGGCGATCGTCTTGCTGAAGGTTGTGACGAAAGCCGTCGACAGCGCGCCTTCGGCGAATAAGTCGCGCAGCAGATTCGGTATGCGGAACGCGGCCGTGAAGGCGTCCATCGCGGCGGTGCCGCCGAACAGTGCGGCGAAGATCGCCTCGCGTGCGAGTCCCAGCAAGCGGCTGCACATGACGGCGAGCCCGACGATCCCGGCCGCCTTGGTGTTCAGCTGTTCGGTCTTTTGATCTTGATCCGGCGTCGAGTTCATGAACGATTCATTGTCGGTTGAACGGCGTAGGCTACAGGGTTCGCCGAATAATCGGTTAAGCTTTTACGGATGTCACGCGCACTGAGAATCCGACCTCTGCCGACCGGCACCCAACGTTACGAGAAGAGTGTATCGACCCGATATCGTGGGCGCGGCATCTACATCGATGCGCCCATCCTCGCGTACCTCATCGAAACCCCGAATGGTCGGATCCTCTACGATGCGGGCTGCGACTATCGAAAAATTGCGACGCTGACGCTGCGCGCGCGCTGCTTTTCAATGGGACCACGTCGACGGCTCGTGCGAGCTTCCGGGTTGCGAGGTGCACGTGCATTCGATCGCGAGTGCCGGTCACGCGGCCGGCCACACGTCCCTGCTGGTCGAGCTGCCGCACGGCCACCCGGTGATCCTGTGCGGGGATGCGGCGGATCTGCGCGAGAATCTGACCGACGAGATCGCGCCGGGCTATCATTGCCGGGGCGACGAGGGACTCGCGCTCGCGAGCATTCGAAAGCTCAAGGCATTGTCGCGGCAAGAGGAAGCCGAACTCTGGCCGAATCACGATTTTACAGCGCTGTGCACCTGGCCGGTTTTTCCCGCCTGGCGCGATTGACCCCGAGTACTAACTCGGCCGTCGGGCCGTCCGGCCGCGCACTAGGTTTCGCGCTCGATCGCGCGGTAGCCGATGTCGCGCCGGTATTGCACCAAATTCCAATGGATCGCGCCGACCAAATCGTAGGCCTGGCGTTGCGCCGCGCGCACGTCCATCCCTAAGCCGACCGCGCATAGCACGCGTCCGCCGCTGGTCAAGATGTCGCTGCCGACGAGCTGCGTGCCGGCATGAAATACCTTTCCGGGCAACCGTGCGGCGACATCCAGGCCGCTGATCCGTTCACCCTTGCGGTAGGTTTCCGGATAGCCGCCGGCGGCCATGACGACGCCGAGCGCCGCACGGCTGTCCCAGACCGCGTCGCATGCGTCCAATTTGCCGTCGAGCGCCGCTTCGCAGAGGGGCGTGAGGTCGCTGCGTAATCGCATCATGATGGGTTGGGTTTCCGGATCGCCGAAACGGCAATTGAATTCGAGTACGTTGGGCGTGCCGTCGGGCGCGATCATGAGGCCCGCATACAGAAATCCGGTATAGGGAATGCCGTCCGAAGCGAGGCCGCGCAGCGTGGGTTCGATGACTTGCGCCATGATGCGCGCATGGACGGCCGGCGTTACGATCGGCGCCGGCGAATAGGCGCCCATGCCGCCGGTGTTGGGGCCGCGATCGCCGTCGTCGCGTCGTTTATGGTCTTGCGAAGTCGCGAGCGGCAGCGCCTGCAGGTCGTGGACCATGACGATGAAGCTGACTTCTTCCCCGGCGAGAAATTCTTCGACGACGACTGAGTCGCCGGCGGATCCGAAATCACCGTGCAGCATGCCGAGAGCAGAGGCAATCGCGCCGTCGTGCGTTTCACATATGAGCACGCCCTTGCCGCCTGCGAGTCCGTCCGCCTTGACGACGAGCGGCAGACGTTGTGCGCGCAGCCACTTAGGATCGAAGGTCGCTCGAGTGAAGGTCGCGTAACTCGCCGTCGGTATCCGATGGCGCCGCAAAAAATCCTTGGCATACGCTTTCGAGCCCTCGAGGCGCGCAGCCGCTTGAGTCGGACCGAAGCAGCGCAGACCCGCGGCTGCAAATCGATCGACGATACCGGCAACGAGCGGCCCTTCGGGACCGACGATGGTCAGCGCGATACCCGCTTCAGCCGCAAACCCGATCAGCGCCTCGATGTTTTCCGCGTCGATCGCGACATTCTCGAGCTTCGACTCGAGCGCCGTGCCGGCATTGCCGGGAGCGACGAACACCCGTTCGACGCGTGCTTCTTGCGCGCATTTCCAAGCCAAGGCGTGTTCACGGCCTCCGCCGCCGACAATGAGTAGCTTCATTGGGCTGCGCGACTCCTAATGGCGAAAGTGCCGCATCCCGGTGAACACCATCGCGATGCCGTGCTCGTCGGCGGCGGCGATGACTTCCGCATCGCGCATCGAGCCGCCCGGCTGGATGACCGACGTGATGCCGTACGCAGCGACGGCGTCCAGGCCGTCGCGGAAAGGCAGGAAGGCGTCGGAGGCCATCGCTGCGCCCCGGATCGCAAGGCCGGCATCCTGCGCCTTCATTGCCGCAATCTTAGAGCTGACGACGCGGCTCATTTGGCCCGCGCCGATTCCCACCGTGACCGCATCCTTGACGCAGACAATGGCGTTGGATTTGACATATTTCGCCACTCGCCATGCGATCATCAGATCCTGCAGCTCGGCCGTGGTCGGCTGACGCCGAGTGACGGCCCGCAATTCGGACGCGCGGACGATGCCGTCGTCGCGCGTTTGCACCAGCAATCCTCCGGTTACACTCTTGTATTCCAGCCGCTGTGCGACCGGCGTGCCGAGATCTCCCGTGACCAATACCCGCACGTTGTCTTTGGCCGCAAGGATTCGCTTGGCATCGTCGCTCACCGCCGTTGCCAGAATGACCTCGACGAACTGTTGGTCGACGATGGCGGTTGCCGTTTTTGCATCGAGGCTGCGATTGAACGCAATGATTCCGCCGAATGCGGAAGTGGGGTCGGTCCGGTAGGCCGACGCGTAGGCGGACAGAATCGTATCCGCCAACGCGACGCCGCACGGGTTCGCATGTTTGACGATCACGCAGGCCGGGGTCTCGAACTGGCGCACGCACTCGAGCGCGGTGTCTGCATCGGTGATGTTGTTGTAGGAAAGCTCCTTGCCTTGCACTTGTGTCGCCGCAGTCACCGAGGCGCCGATCGCGCGCGGATCCGAATAAAACGCTGCCTGTTGGTGCGGATTCTCGCCGTAGCGCAAATCCAGCCTTTTGCGAAACGAGAGGTTCAAATCGTCGGCAAAACTCGGAACCTCTCCGCCTATCGTGCTCGTGAAATACGCCGAGACCATCGCATCGTATTGCGCCGTGTGCGCAAAGGCCTTGGCCGCCAAGCGCTGGCGCATCGACAAATTGGTTCGACCCTGATTCGCGGCAAGCTCGTCGAGCAATGCGCGATAGTCGCTCGGATCGACGATCACGGTCACGGACGCGTGATTCTTGGCCGCGGCACGCACCATCGCGGGTCCGCCGATGTCGATGTTTTCGACCGCATCGTCATACGTGCAATCGGGTCGTGCGACGGTGGCTGCAAATGGATAGAGGTTGACGACGAGCAAGTCGATCGGCTCGATCCCGTTGCGCTGCATCACTTCGTCGTCGATGCCGCGTCTTCCCAACAGTCCGCCGTGGATTTTCGGATGTAGAGTCTTGACGCGGCCATCCATGATTTCCGGAAAGCCCGTGTGCTCGGCCACTTCCTTGACCGGGATACCATGGCGTATCAATAACTTGGCCGTGCCTCCGGTCGACAGTAGTTGGGTGCCGCGCTCCTTCAGCTCGCGCGCAAGTTCGACGATGCCGGTTTTGTCGGAGACACTGAGTAACGCGCGGCGGACGGGCGTGAGCAAAGGGCCCTCACTCGCCGATGCCGAACTCTTTGAGTTTCTTACGTAAAGTGCCGCGATTGATGCCGAGTATCGTGGCGGCGCGGCTCTGGTTGCCCTGAACGTGGTCCATGACCACCTTGAACAGCGGCTCTTCCACTTCACGCATCACGAGGTCATATAAATGCGCGGGCTTGTGACCGTTGAGCGTTTCGAAGTAGCACTGCAGCGCCTCCTCGGCCTGCGAGCGCAGCGGCACACCTTTACCATTAACTTTCAGATCGCGCCCGTTGAATGGCGACGATATTTCCTTGCGTGTTCGCGATTTCTTTCTTGCGGACATAGCGTCTCTCAGGTCCCCGTCTGCTCATTCTTGTTCTTTAACAATTTCTAGACTATGCCGCGCAAAAAACTTCCCTTTCGAACAGCTCCGTTACCGCCGACAGTTGTTCACGCGTCGTCTCGATTCGCATCAGACGTTTACGCAAGGATTCCTGTCCCGGGTGCTGCCGGCAATACCAACTCAAGTGCTTCCGCGCCACTCGAACGCCGGATGCGTCGCCGTAGAACGCGTACAGGTCTTCGAGGTGGGCGCGCATGATATCACGGACTTTTTGTAGTGGAACATCGGCGCGCAATTCCCCCGTCGCGAGAAAAAAATTGACTTCGTCGAAGATCCATGGCCGGCCTTGCGCTGCGCGTCCGATCATGATGCCGTCGCACCCCGTGGCCTCGAGAATCGCGCGTGCGCGCGCCGGCGTACCGATGTCGCCATTCGCGAACACCGGAATCTTGACGTTCGCCTTAATCGCGCGCACGGTATCGTGTTCCGCCTCCCCGAGATACATATCGGTGCGTGTGCGGCCATGGATCGCGAGCGCCTGAATGCCGGCGTCCTCGGCAATGCGAGCGATTCTGATTCCATTCTTGTGCTCGCGATCCCAGCCTGTGCGCGTTTTCAGCGTCACGGGCGCACTGACTGCTTGCACGACGCTTTCCAAAATGCGCGCGACGAGCGCTTCATCCTGCAGCAGCGCGGATCCCGCGAGCCGGTTGCATACTTTTTTCGCGGGACATCCCATGTTGATGTCGATGATCTCGGCACCGGCATCGACATTTCGCCGGGCCGCCTCCGCCATCATCACGGGATCGAATCCCGCGATCTGCACGACGCGCGGACTAGGCTCGCCGGCGTGATCCATTCGCCGCTGCGATTTCGGCGTATCCCAAAGGCGAATGTCGGCGCTCAACATTTCCGATGCCGCGAGGCCGGCACCGAAGCGGCGGCACAGCATGCGAAATGGTCGGTCCGTGACGCCGGCCATCGGCGCGAGCACGATGTTGGAGGGCAGCTCGTAGGGTCCGATCTTCACGCGCGTCACTTCGTATGCGGTGCCGCATCGCTTGCGCAGGCAATCTGCCGGTCCGCGCCGCGCAGACAAACGTCGATTTCGAACCCCTCGGCGTTCGTACCGGGGTCCAATATGTTGACGGTCGCGTCGACGCGCTCGCCCGGCGCAAGCAGCTTCACGTTCGGCTTGCCCAGATATTCCGCCGCTTCGAAGTCGCGCGTTCCGATGCGATTTCCAAAACGATCCGCGAGCGTCACCCGCAGCAGTGGATAGGGCTGGAATTCCGCCGCCGTGTTCATGATGCTCGCGCGCACGTGCAGTGCGCCGTTCGCATCCGGATCTCCGGTCACGCCCCACTGGCGCAGTTGATAGGCCGCGAGATTCGCCGGCGCCGGCAGCGGGCTGCCGAGCTGCGCGTAAATCGTCCGCAGCATCCCGCCGAGCGGCGCATTCGCTGCCAGCCATTCTCGATTACGGTGCACGACCTGGGCCGCCAGTATGAGCGCGAGCAACACCGCCGCCGACACCCAGATCCAGATCGGGCGCCGAGCCGGCGGCGCTTCCGTCAGGATCACCTCCGCGATCGCGGACTCCGCGATGAGGGCGTCGAGCGCATCGGCGTTGGCATCCGCAGCGTCCGGCGCCGCTCCCCCGAGCAGCTCTCGACGCGCATTTTCCGAGATCTCGAGGCCGATGACTTGCGATTGCGCGGCCGCGTCAGGCAATGCGCGCAGCGGCGTCTTTGCCGATCCCTTACGCTTATTCTCGACGAATATTCGATCGAGCTCGCCCGGCGGAAGTGTAAATTCCAGCGATACGTCGTCTTCCGTCGCCGCTTCGTCCGGCAGGCCCTGCACCTCGAGGTGCGCGATCTCCACGTTCGCGGTATCCAATTCATCGAACTCGATCGGCGGCTGCGCAGCGGCTTCTGGGCGTTGAGGCGGGGATTGAAGAATTCGATCCGCGCGCGTCTCCAATTCCAGCGGCGATTCGCCGACCGTGAATGCGCCGGGCTGCTCGGCGAGGCGCGCGAGCGCATTAAACACCTCGCCGCAGCGTCCGCAGCGCACTTGGCCGCCGGCGGCACGCAATACGTCCGCCGACAGTTGGAAAATCGTCTCGCATTTCGAGCATTGCGTGAACAAGCTATAGATCTCCCGGGGAACCTCGGGTCGCACGACTGCTCGCGCGAATACAGCACCAGCCATCGCGCTGCGTGCATGCGACGATATCAAATCGCGGCCGGTAGGCCTCGGCGACTTGGGTTTCCTGCGTGCTTAAGATACCCGATAACACCAATTCGCCGCCCGGCTTGATCAGCGAGGCGAGAGTTGGCTGCAATTCGATCAAGGTTCCCGCGAGAATATTGGCGAACACGAAGTCGGCGGGCGACGCCGGCGCGCTCGGGTCCTGGGTCGCGAGAGCGGCCGAAACGCCGTTGCGAATCGCGTTCTCTCGGCTCGCCAGCAACGCCTGCGGGTCCAGATCGACGCCGAGCGCCGAGCTCGCGCCCAGCTTCAATGCCGCGATCGCGAGAATGCCGGATCCGCAGCCGTAGTCGACTACCGATTTTTGATGCAGATCGAGCGAATCCAGCGTCTCCAGGCAAAGGGCCGTCGTCGGGTGCGTCCCGGTCCCGAAGGCGAGTCCCGGATCGAGCCAAACCACGACGGCCTCGGAATCCTGTGGGGCCTCGGCGGTCGTCGGGCATACCCACAAGCGGCGCCCGAATCGCATCGACTTCCAGTCCACGAGCCAGGCCCGCTCCCAGGCCTGGTCCGCGACGCGGCGCACATGCGCCGCGGCGACAATTTCGGGACTCAAGTTCGCAGCCAAATGGCGCATCTTGTCTTCAGCCTCGACATCGGCATCGCCCCCGGCGCCGGCGTCGTACAGGGCCCGCACCAAGGTGTCGCTCCACAAGCGTATCTCGCCGGGTCGTGGTTCGAGCACCGGTTCATCGCCGCGATCGAGAAAGGTCATCGAAATCGCGCCGCTTTCGAGCAGCGCCGTCTCGAGGGCCTCGGTATCGAGGCCGGTCAGCGGAAATTCGATTTCATAGAACGGCATCGGCGCGCCCCATCTCAGTAACTCACTTGAGTCCCAGGCGACGCTCCAGATAGTGAATATCAGTGCCGCCCTGGCGAAAAGCGGAGTGATTGAAGATCTCTTGGTGCAGCGGAATGTTGGTCTTGATTCCTTCGACGACCATCTCCGCGAGCGCGTTGCGCATGCGCGCGATGGCCGTATCGCGTGTGTCGCCATAGGCGATGACCTTGCCGATCATCGAATCGTAAAATGGCGGAACGTTGTATCCGGTATAGACGTGGCTGTCGACGCGAATGCCCGGGCCGCCCGGCGCATGCCACAATCTGATCGGGCCCGGGGACGGCGTGAAGTTCTTGGGATCCTCGGCATTGATGCGGCATTCGACTGCATGACCCCGAATCTGAATGTCGCCCTGGGCATAGGGCAAGGGTTCTCCCGCCGCGATCAGCAGCTGCGCCTTGACGATATCGATGCCGGTCACGAGTTCGGTGACGGGATGCTCGACCTGCACGCGCGTGTTCATTTCGATGAAGAAGAATTCGTTGTCCTGGTACAAGAATTCGAGCGTCCCGCAATTGCGATAGCCGACTTCCCGGCACGCCCGCACGCAGCGTTCGCCCATGCTCTTGCGCTGCTTCGCGGTCAGGCCGGGTGCCGGCGCCTCCTCGATGACCTTTTGGTGTCGGCGCTGCATGGAGCAATCGCGCTCGCCCAAGTGCACGACGTTGCCGTAATTGTCGGCGAGCACCTGAAATTCGATGTGGCGCGGCTTTTCGAGGAATTTCTCCATGTAGACCTCGCCATTGCCGAAGGCCGCGAGCGCTTCGGACTTCGTCACGCCGATCGCGTTCAACAAGGACGCGTCGGTGTGTACGACCCGCATGCCGCGCCCGCCGCCGCCACCGGACGCCTTGATGATCACCGGATACCCGATGTCCTTGGCGATCTTGAAGTTCTCATCCGGATCGGTGCCGAGCGGACCTTCCGAGCCCGGCACGCAGGGCACGCCGGAGGCTTTCATGACTTTGATCGCCGACACTTTGTCGCCCATGAGGCGTATCGTTTCCGCGCGCGGACCGACGAAGATGAAGCCGCTTTTTTCGACGCGCTCGGCGAAATCGGCGTTCTCCGATAAAAAACCATAGCCCGGATGGATCGCGACCGCATCCGTGACCTCGGCGGCGCTGATGATCGCGGGCATGTTCAGATAGGACAGCGCCGATTGCGGCGGTCCGATGCATACGGTTTCATCGGCCAGCAGCACGTGTTTGGTGTTGAAATCCGCGGTCGAGTGTACTGCGACGGTCTTGATACCCAGTTCACGGCACGCGCGCAAAATGCGAAGCGCAATCTCGCCGCGATTAGCGATGACGACTTTTTCGATCATTACGTTTATTCGATGATGAACAAGGGTTGGCCGAATTCGACCGGATCGCCGTTCTTGGCGAGTATCGCAGTCACGCGACCGGTCTTGTCCGACTCAATTTGATTCATCATTTTCATCGCTTCGATGATGCAAAGAACCTGGCCGATCTTGATCTCGCTGCCGATGTCGACGAAGGTCTTGGCGCCCGGCGACGGGGAAGAGTAATAGGTGCCGACCATCGGCGAGGTCACCATGTGCTCGTCGTTGCGCGGCTTGTGCTCGCCCGCGGCGGTGGCCGGCGTGGCCGGGGCAGCCGGCGCGGCTGGCGCGGCTGGCGCGGCGTATACGAGCGGCGCGGCCGCCGGACTGCCGGACTGGAGCGCGCCGCGCGGAAAGCGGCTGATGCGCACCGATTCTTCGCCTTCGGAGATTTCGAGCTCCGAAATGCCGGATTCCTCGAGCAGCTCGATTAATTTTTTTACCTTCCGAATATCCATCCGGGAACTCCTTGAGGAATCGGTCGAATTCAAGTTTTGCGCAGGCGCAGGGCGGCGGCTTCGAGCGCCAGCTCGTAGCCGACGGGCCCCAGGCCGAATATGCAGCCGACCGCGATGTCGGAAAAATAAGATCGATGCCGAAACTCTTCACGCGCGAAAATATTGCTCAGGTGTATCTCGATGAACGGTATGGCGACGCCGAGCAAGGCATCGCGCAGCGCGATGCTCGTATGGGTAAATGCGCCCGGATTGAAGAGTATCAATTCCACGGCGTCCTGCTTCGCGCCATGGATCTTCGCGATCAGTTCGTGTTCGGCATTGCTTTGCAGGCTCAGCAGCTCGATCTGGAGCGCCCGGGCGCGCTCTTGCAGTCGCGATTCGATGTCCTGTAGCGTGGAGGCGCCATAAATCCCGGGCTCGCGCATGCCCAATAAATTCAAATTGGGTCCATTTAGCAACAAAATTCGAGGCATTGAGACGTAAACTTTGGCGCCGTCGCTTGGAAAAGATCCGCGATAATAACCAGAAATTGAGCAGATATGGCAAGCTTTGGCGTCGAACTTCGTCGACCCCCGATAAAAGCCCGGAAAATCAACCGGCCTTGTTCGCCTTCAATTCGTCGAGACCGTCGGCGATCGCCCGGCGGGCGGCCTGGAGCGCAATTCGGTCGTCGTTGAGGTTTTTGACGGCACCGAGTATCAGGTCGGCCTGCGCCTTATGCAGCTCTCCGACGAATACCGCGACGATTTGCCCACGGCGGTCGGTGAATACCGTAAACGGCAATGCCGGCGACGCCACGCCCATGGCGGTCGCAGCATCCAATGCGTCCTGCTCGCCGATCAACAAGGAATAAGTAATATGGAATTGTGCGGCGAACGCCAGAGCCTCGTCGCGACGATCGACCGCGATGCCGATCACCGTGACATCGTGCAGATGCCATTCTGCATCGAGTGCCTGCAGTACTGGAATCTCGCGCCGGCACGGCGCGCACCAGGTGGCCCAGAAGTTCAATACCAACGATTTACCTCGCCATGCCGTGATCGAAGTCGGTTTGCCGTCGCGATTCGCCAGCGTGAAATCCGGTAACTGCTCCGGAATCTTGATCGTCGGGACTTGCGCGTCCAGAGGCGATTCCAGGCCGCCCTCGGCCTGCGCGTCCGTGGCGGCCGGGGACTGTTCTGCCGCGACCTGCGCGGCCGAGACCTGCGCTGCCACCGCACGCGCGGCCTCGGCTTGCGCCGCCGTCTCGCTGGTCGGCCGGCTGCTCCGATAGGCGTGCTCAACGGCCCAAGCCGCGACGACGGCAACCAGCAATGCGAGCGCGAACCGGAGCGCCTTGCTCACGGCGATTCACTCACAATGCGGGTAGCGGTAGGCGCCGGCGTTTGCGCTGCACAAAGCCTGCAAACACGAAGGCAGCGCCTCCGGCGAGTATCGCGACCGTGACCCAAGCGCTTGGAGGCACCGATGCGCTCGGCATGCCGATCGACCGGGTCGCGCCCTCGGGAAACAGCACTTTGCTGATCGGCGGGTAGCAGAAGCCCGCTTGCGCACAGCCTTGGTAAATCACTTGGATCTGCATCGGGTGTGCGCCAAAGTCGGAGCGAGTCACGGGAACGGTGATCGAGGCTTGCTGGAAATAGACTTCCTGGAGCCCAAAATTCTTGTCATTCCAGCGGATGCCCTCCGGCAGCACCGGCGCACCGACGATGAGATCCGGACTTTCGGCGCGAACCTGAATCTTGCTGCGATAGAGGAAATAACCATCGGCGATCTGCCAGCGTATCTGCAGGACCTCGCCTTCCAAATGGCTCGTGACCCGGAATGCGACGTCGGGCGGCAAGAAATCTTGCTCCGGTGAATCGGAGCCGCGCATCCACCAAGGCTTGGCGGCGGCAAGCGCAACCAAGCCGAATGCCGCAAGACCGAACAAGGAGATGCGAACCTTTTGATTCAGACGCTTATGCATAGCGGCACTTTATATGAGTCCGCGGCGCACGGCAGTCGGCGCGTAATCGCGACCGGCGCCCCAATGGGGTTTTATTGCGATGCAGCAACCAAAATCCTCCGTTTACCCCTTGAAACAGTGAAATCCATCGCTATGATTAGCAGCCACGAACAGAGAGTGCTAACAAATCCTTTGTTCTGAGGTAAATCCCTTATTCAACGCTTTAGGAGTCTTGTTTTATGAAGATTCGTCCCCTTCATGACCGTGTGATCGTGAAACGAGAAGAGGAGGAGCGCAAGTCCCCCGGTGGCATCGTTATTCCGGACACCGCTGCGGAAAAGCCCGTTTTCGGCAAAGTGGTTGCCGTCGGCAAAGGCAAAATCTTGGAGAACGGCGAGATTCGCCCGCTCGATCTGAAAGTCGGCGACAAGATTCTGTTCGGCAAATACAGCGGTACCGAAGTGAAGATGGATGGTGAAGAGCTGGTTGTCATGCGTGAAGAAGACGTGATGGCCGTGGTTGAAGGCAAGTAAACCTAACCGTCATCCGACTTATCCCTTGAATTTCTAGCTAAACAATTTTTTAGAGGTATCAGCAAATGGCAGCAAAAGACGTACGCTTTAGCGACGACGCTCGGGCACGCATGTTTAAAGGTGTGAATATCCTCGCGAATGCCGTGAAGGTCACTCTCGGTCCCAAAGGCCGCAACGCAGTGCTCGACAAGAGCTTCGGCGCCCCCACCGTCACCAAGGACGGCGTGTCGGTCGCCAAGGAAATCGAACTCAAGGACAAGTTCGAAAACATGGGCGCGCAAATGGTCAAGGAAGTCGCGTCGAACACCTCCGATGAAGCGGGCGACGGCACGACGACCGCCACCGTTTTGGCTCAAGCCATCATCCGCGAAGGCCTCAAGGCCGTTGCCGCGGGCATCAACCCGATGGATTTGAAGCGCGGTATCGATCAGGCCGTCATTGCGGCGACCGACGAGCTCAAGAAGCTCTCCAAGCCGTGCAAGGATCCGAAGGCGATCGCACAAGTCGGAACGATCTCGGCCAATTCCGATGAGAGCATCGGTAAGACGATCGCCGACGCGATGGCGAAAGTCGGCAAGGAAGGCGTGATCACGGTCGAAGAGGGCTCCGGTCTGCAGAACGAACTGGAAGTCGTCGAAGGCATGCAGTTCGATCGCGGATACCTATCGCCGTATTTCATCAACAATCAGCAGAGCCAGAGCGCCGAGCTGGACAAGCCGTTGATTCTTTTGGTCGACAAGAAGATCTCGAACATCCGCGAATTGCTGCCGTTGCTCGAGGCGATTGCCAAGGGTGGCCGTCAGCTGCTGATCGTCGCCGAAGACGTCGAGGGTGAAGCGCTCGCGACGCTCGTTGTCAACACGATCCGTGGCATCGTCAAAGTCGCCGCCGTCAAGGCGCCGGGCTTCGGTGATCGCCGCAAGGCCATGTTGCAGGACATTGCGGTCCTCACGGGCGGCACGGTGATTTCTGACGAAGTCGGCTTGTCGCTTGAGAAAGCCACGCTCAATGATCTGGGCGAAGCCAAGAAGATTCTGGTCGAGAAGGAAAACACCACGATCATCGACGGCAACGGCAAGGCTGCGGACATCAAGGGCCGCGTAGAGAGCATCCGCGCGCAGATCGAGGAAGCGACCTCCGATTACGACAAAGAAAAGCTCCAGGAGCGCGTTGCCAAGCTCTCCGGCGGCGTTGCCGTGATCAAAGTCGGCGCCGCGACCGAAATTGAAATGAAGGAAAAGAAGGCGCGTGTCGAAGACGCGCTGCACGCGACGCGTGCGGCCGTCGAAGAAGGCGTGGTGCCCGGCGGCGGCGTTGCGCTGATCCGGGCCCTGAAGGCCATCGAAAAGCTGGTCGGTGCCAATGAGGATCAGAACCACGGCATCAAGATCCTGGCCCGCTCGATCGAGGAGCCGCTGCGTCAGATCGTTGCGAACGCCGGCGAAGATGCCGCGGTCGTTCTGAACCGCGTCCGCGAAGGCAAGGGCACGTTCGGCTACAACGCGGCGAGCGGCGAATACGGCGATATGATCGAAATGGGCATCCTGGATCCGACCAAGGTCACGCGTCTGGCTCTGCAGAACGCGGCGTCCGTGGCCGGCCTGCTGCTCACGACGGAAGTCATGATCGCCGAGTCTCCGAAGGACGATGAGCATGCACATGGCGCGCCGGGCGGCGGCATGGGCGGCATGGGTGGTATGGACATGTAATACCTGCCGCAAGCAGGCAACGTCGATAAAGAGCGGGCTTCGGCCCGCTCTTTTTTTGGGTGCGCAGCCGTGGAGGCGGCTCGGGCCAGCAGCAAGGTCAGGGGCGTGCTCGCTCAACTCGTACCGGCCGTACCCAAGGGCAGCGTGCCCAACAGTTCGGCCGCGCCGTTCCAGAAGACCTGGATGCCGATACAGAACAACAGGAACGCCGACAAGCGTACGACGATCGTCGTGCCCGTCGCGCCGATCAGTTCGGCGAGCCGCGCCGAGTGGCGGTAGGAGATGTAGATCAATAGCGCCAGCAGCGAGACTGCGGCCATGGTTTCGATGACAAATGCGATCAATGCCGCGCTGAAGCCGCCCGGACGGCTCGAACCCAAGGAAATCGCGACGGAAATCGTGCCGGGTCCGGTCGTGAGGGGCATCGTCAACGGATAAAAGGCGAGGCGGCTCGGCGGCACCGCAATCGAGCGCGGCCGAGGCGTTTCGCTGCGGCGCTGCTCGGTGGCATCCGGTTCGGTGAGCATGCGCCATCCCGACATCGAAATGATGATACCGCCCGCCACGCGCAGCACCGGAATCGAGATTCCGAAGAACTCGAGCACGTAGGCGCCGATATATAGCGAGGCGGTGACGATCGAGAAGGCGTAAATCGCAACCCAGCGCGACACCTGGGCGCGAACGCGGGCATTGAGCTCACGGGTCGCGCCGAAGAAAATGAAGGCGCCGGAGAGCGGATTGACAATCGAAATCAGCGCCCCGAACACCAATAAGAAGGTTTTCAAATCCGCGACTCCGATTGTCTTGAGGCGCAGCATTCTATCGAATTGAGTATCATCGGACGCGCCATGAAGATCGCGCCTTTGAATCCCGCAGTGCCCGCCGTCCAGGCGCTCATCGGCCAACTGGACGCCGCGCAAACTGCGCTCTACCCGGCCGAGAGCAACCACCTCGAGAGCATCGCAGCCCTGCAACTGCCCAACGTGCTGTTTCTGGGCGCATTGATCGGGGACCTCGTGGTCGGTTGCGGGGCGGTCAAAACCCTCGACGATGATGGTCTTTATGGCGAGATAAAGCGCATGTTCGTGGCGCCGGCGTTGCGCGGCCGTGGCGTCTCCACGGCGATCTTGGGGGCGCTCGAGGCGCATTTGGTCGGGCGCGAGATACCGTGCGCGCGCCTGGAGACCGGTATTCGGCAGCCGGAGGCGATCCGCCTGTACTGCCGGCTCGGGTACCGGGAACGGAGCCCGTTTGGCCGATATACGAGTGATCCCTTGAGTTTGTTCATGGAAAAGCGATTTTCCAATCTCCTCTAAAGGTTTTGCAGACTGTGACGATAAACACATTAGTGTCCGATGCATCCCTGAGCGGACCTGGCCTTAACCTACCCCGCTTCGGCGGGGTTTTCTTTTCGGCGCACGATTCCTTGCGTGAACCGGCACTGCGCTGTTGGGAACGCCTATCGGAGTCGGACGCCTGGCAGCAAGTGCGGCCGACCCTGCCGGCGCAATTGCTGGAGGAGCTGCCGCAGGTGATCGCCTGCAGCGAGTTCATCGCGGCGAGCCTGCTGCGGGACCCGGCCGCTCTCGGATGGCTCGCGCTTCACGACGATCCCCTATCGCTGATTGGCGCCCGGGGCGACTATGAGCGCCTGTCGCTCGCCGCGAAAACCGAGGACGATGCCAAGTCGTGTCTGCGGGTCTGGCGGCGGCGCGAGATGCTGCGCATCGCTTGGCGCGACCTCGTCGGCAGGGCGAGTTGCGCCGAAACGCTGCGCGCGCTCTCGGATTTCGCCGATGCCTGCATCCGAACCGCCGCAAGGATTGCGGAGCAGTTGCTCGACCCCGTGTTCGGTACGCCGAGATCGGCGGCTGGAGAGGTCGTGCCCTTGATCGTTCTCGGCATGGGTAAGCTCGGCGGTCACGAACTCAATTTTTCTTCCGACATCGATCTCATCTTGTTGTTCGCCGAGGCGGGCGCGAGCAGCGGGCCGCGCAGCGTCGACAACCTGGAGTACTTTCAACGGCTCGGCCGGCAATTCATTGCACTGCTCGACGCCAGAACCGAGGATGGTTTCGTGTTTCGAGTCGATATGCGCCTGCGCCCGTTCGGCGAGAGCGGCCCCCTGGTCTTTAGCCTCGCCGCGCTCGAGGACTACCTGCAGCAGCACGGCCGAGATTGGGAGCGATATGCATGGATCAAGGCGCGGCCGATCGTGGGAATCGAAGCCTATGCGGCCACCTGCCGCGACTACGTCAGACCTTTCGTCTACCGGCGCTATCTGGATTTCGGAGTGTTCGAATCCCTGCGCGACATGAAGGCGCTGATCGCGCGCGAGGTCGCGCGCCGCGATCTCGCGCAAGACCTCAAACTCGGGCGTGGCGGCATACGCGAGATCGAATTCATCGTGCAATCCTTTCAACTGGTGCGCGGCGGAAGCGACCGGCGCCTGCAGAATCCATCGCTGCTCGAGGTGTTGCCCTTGCTGGCGGGCGCCAAGCTGCTGCCCACGCCGGTCGTCGAAAAGTTGAGTGAAGCCTATTTCGTATTGCGAAGATCCGAAAACATCCTGCAGATGATTCGCGATGAACAAACCCACGGTTTGCCCGAAACCGAGATCGATCGAGAGCGCTTGAGCGCGTGCCTGGGTACGGGCGATTGGCCGCAGACACTGGCGACCATCGATGAATCGCGAAGTTACGCCGCGCGACAATTTGCTGCGCTGGTTTTCGGAACCCCGGATGCCGAGCGCACCGAAGAGGAAACAACACTCGATTGGCTGACGATGAGCGGCGCGCAGGCGCGAGAGGAGTTGGCCAACAAGAACTTTCCGAGCGCCGACGTCGGCGCGGTGGCGGCGCTCTTGGAGTCATATCGATGCGGGGCCGCCTACCGCAAGCTCGATGAGGCGGGACGCCGGCGTCTGCGCGTCATATTCGCTCGCCTGCTCGCCGCCGCCGCGCAGCTTCCCCAGCCGGCAACCGTCGTCGACCGCGTGATCCGAATCCTCGAGGCGATCGGTGCGCGTTCCTCTTACTTGGCCTTGCTCAAGGAGAAGCCGCCGGCGCTCGACCGTCTCATCGAGGCCTGTTCGATCAGCGGCTTTTTGGCGAAGCAAGTCGCCGAATTTCCATTGCTGCTCGACGAGTTGATCGACGCCAAGGCGTTCGACGAATTGCCCTCGCGCGAGAGCTTCACCAGGGAACTCGCCGCACGCACCGAGCGATTGCCGGCCGACGATCCGGATCGACAGGTCGAAGGCTTGAGGCAGTTTCAGAAGGCAGCCGTGTTCGCCGTGGCGCTCGCCGACCTTACCGCGCGCCTGCCGCTGATGAAAGTCAGCGATCGGCTCACGGACATTGCCGAGCTCATCGTGCAGCGATGCCTCGCGCTCGCTTGGGAACAAATGACCGCAAGCTACGGCATTCCGTGTTGCGGGGACAGCGAGCAGCAGATGCGGGTCGCTCGCGTCGCGGTCGTCGGTTACGGCAAGCTCGGCGGCTTGGAACTCGGTTACGGTTCCGATCTCGATCTGGTCTTTCTGCACGATTCGAGCGGCGAAATTCAGCAGACCCGCGGCGAACGCATGCTCGACAACGGCGTGTTTTTCATGAGATTGGGGCAACGCATCGTGCATCTGCTGACGATGCATTCGGCGTCGGGGCGGCTCTACGAAGTCGACATGCGGCTGCGGCCGAACGGCAAGGGTGGATTCCTGATGACGGGAATCGACGCGTTCGAGCGCTATCAGCATGACGATGCCTGGACCTGGGAACATCAGGCGCTGCTGCGCGCGCGCGCGGTTGCCGGCGATCCGAGCCTTTGCGCACGCTTCGCCGAGGCGCGACGCCGAGCGCTGTGCGACGACGTGCACCGCGATACTCTGCGGGTCGACGTCATGCAAATGCGCGCACGCATGCGCCGCGAATTGTCGCGTGCCGGCACGGGTCAGTTCGACGTCAAGCAGGATGCCGGGGGCATCGCCGACATCGAATTTCTGGTGCAATATCGCGTGCTCGCCGCCGCGCATCGCTATCCGCAACTCGTGACCTTCACCGACAATATTCGACAACTCGAGAGCCTCGCCGCCGTGGGGGTCATCGACACGGCGACGGCGCAATGGCTCATGGAGGCCTATCGGGCTTATCGCGCCGTGCTGCATCGTTTATCGCTCGAGGGCGACGACTTGCCGGTCGTGGCGGCCAGCGACTTCGTGGACCAGCGCCGCCGTATCGAGGCGATTTGGCGCGAGACCTTCGATGCGCCGGCCTGAGGCGCCGTTGCGGAGCGCCCCGACTACGAGCAGAATTCTCCCCAGGAGTGATGAGCATGCCAGCGATGGTCCAAGACGATTCGGCGCACCGGTTGATTCCGGCGAATGCCGAGCATCGATATTCGGTGACGAGCGCCGATTTGCCCTTGTCGTGTCCGATGCCGGGCATGTTCCTTTGGAATTCGCATCCTCGCGTCTATTTGGCGATCGAGGCCAGCGGTTGGGCGAAATGCCCCTACTGTGGCGCGGAATACACCTTGGCGCGGTAGTCGCTGTACGACTTTTCCTCAATGATCGCGGAGCCCAAGCGTAGGTTGATGCGCCGTTTGATCTGGGAGCGTTCGTCGTTCTCGAAGTACACCGCGCGGGCCAGCCTGATGAACTCGGCATCGAAGCTTTGCGCACGCTCCTTGTCGCGGATCTCGTCCTCGATGACCCAAAGGCGCTCGTTGACGGCCTGCAATGCACTCGTCTCGGCCACGATGTCAATGCGGGCATAGCTCGAGTCGGCCCAGGTTCGCTGCAGGGAATCGAGCTCATGATGCACGTTCTTGAGCTTCGCAGCATCGGTGATACGCTGCGATTTGATGCGTAGAATGGTGATTTTATCGATCAATTCGCCCGGCGAAACGGGCACTGATATTTCGCTCATGGAAGCTCCGCGACGCCGGTTGTTCGAGTGACTGCGTCGAAACAAGTATTTTAACAATTATTCAGCCAACCAGGGGCCGCCGCCTTCAACGCCTCGCACAAACGAATGACGACCGACGCCGGCCGACGCATCGCCACCGCTGCGGGTGCGATGCTCGTCGATGAGTCGCGTCTGGAGCGCGAACCCGACGCGCGCGCCGAAGCACTCTTCGAACCGGGCTATTGGCAGTCTCACGGCCAGATCGTCCCGAGCGCTCGGGGCCGCGGTTCAACTTGGCTGGTTTCGACCAAGATCGACCAATGGGTCTTGCGTCATTATCGGCGCGGTGGCGTGTTGGCGCGCCGCTTGCTCGCCGATCGATATGTCTGGGCGGGGGAGGGGCGCGTGCGCGCGTTCGCGGAATGGCGCCTGCTCGCACAGCTGTATGCGCGCGGGCTGCCGGTGCCGCAGCCGATCGGCGCACGCTATCAGCGTGCCGGAATTCTATATCGCTGCGATCTGATCATGCGGCGGATCCGCGACGCGGAGCCGCTCAGCGCGGTGCTTGCGGGCGCCGCGCTCGAGGCTCGCCATTGGGGTGCAATCGGCGACACGATTGCGCGCTTTCATGCGGCGGGCGTCGACCATGCCGATCTGAACGCGCACAACATTTTGTTGGACGCTCAAGGCACCGTCAGCGTCATCGATTTCGATCGCGGCAGCATTCGCGCGCCGGGAGCGTGGACGAGACGGAATTTGCGGCGTCTGCACCGCTCATTGCGCAAGATATCGGCGGATCTGCCCGCGGGGCGATTCTCGGAGACGGCGTGGAATTGGCTGGTCGCGGGCTACGCAGATGCGCAGCCTCTATAATCTGCTGGTGCGTCTCGCGGCACCGCTGGCGTTCGGCGTGGTGCTCGCGCGCGGGTTTCGTGATCGCGGCTATTGGCAGGGCTTGCGCGAGCGGTTTGGCTTCGGGTCCCGATTGCAGAGCCAGCCGAGCATATGGCTGCATGCGGTATCGCTGGGCGAGGTATCGGCCGCGGCTCCGATCGTACGCGAGCTGCTGGCGCGCCATCCGCAAGTCCCGATCGTCGTTACGACCGCGACGCCGACCGGCAGAGTGCGCGCGTTGGGGCTCTTCGGCGACCGTGTCGAAGTGCGTTTCCTGCCCTACGATCTGCCGGGCGCGGTTCGCAGATTCTTGGATCGCGTGCTTCCCGCGCAGGCAATCATCATGGAAACGGAACTGTGGCCCAACCTGTATCGCGAGTGCGCGCGCCGCGGCCTGCCTGTGCTGCTCGCGAGCGCGCGGCTTTCGGCCAAATCGGTATCGCGTTACCGGCGCTGCGGTAATCTGTTCAGCGGCTTGTTCACCCCCAACGTGCTGATCGGCGCGCAGACCAGCGTGGATGCAGGGCGCTTCGAGCAGATCGGCGCCGATCCGGCACGCATACAGGTCGTCGGAAACGTGAAATTCGACATCGATATCGGCGCGAATGTCATCGAGCAGGGACTCATGCTGCGACAGCGGAATGTCGGCGTCAGACCCGTCTGGGCCGCCGGCAGCACACACGAAGGCGAGGATGAACAGGTGCTCGACGCGCATGCGCGCGTTTGCGCGCAACACCCGATCGCGCTGCTGATCCTCGCGCCGCGGCATCCGCAGCGGTTCGCCGCGGTCGCGGCGCTACTCGAGCGCGGCGCCTGGCGCTACGTGCGCCGCAGTGCCGGCGTCCCGGTGCAAGCCGACGTCCAAGTGCTGCTGCTGGACACCGTGGGCGAGCTGTTGGCCTTCTATGGTGCCGCGGATCTCGCGTTCGTCGGCGGCAGTCTCGTGCCCGTGGGCGGCCACAATCTGCTCGAACCTGCTGCCCTGAAGCTGCCGGTGCTGACCGGGCCGTCCGATTTCAACGGTCCGGAGATCGCGGCAATGCTCGTGGAATTGGGCGCCGCGCGCCGCGTCGGCAATGCCGTGGAGCTCGCGGCCGCGGTCTCGGAGCTACTGGCCGATTCCCTCGAGCGCCAGCGGATCGGCGCAGTCGCTCGGCGCGCCGTCGAGATCAACCGCGGCAGCGCCCAGCGCCTCGTCAAGCTCATTGAAGCGCAAAGCGCTAACGCGCTGCCGGTGCCGCCGGCGCCGCCGAATCCATGAGCCAGCCGTTGATGTGGCGCAAGGTCTGTTCCGATAGCGTGCCCGCGGCCTGCTGCAGCTTGATGACGTTGATCAGATAGTCGTAGCGGCTGCGCGAGTAATTGGTCTGCGCCTGTACCCATAGCCGCCGCGATTGCAGTACGTCGACCGCCGTGCGCGTTCCGGCGTCATAGCCCGCTTCGGTCGCCTGTAAAGCCACGGCGTTCGATTCCAGCGCGCGTCTGAGGGCATTGACCTGGGATATCTCCGACAAGACGCCAAGGTAGGCGTCGCGCGCATCGCGCTCCGTTTCGCGCGCGACGCGTTCGAGTCGCTCTTTGGCAGCGCGGTGTAGATACACCGCTTTGCGCACCTGAGACGACACCGAGCCGCCCGAATAGATCGGGAAGGTCAACTGCAGGCCGATCGAGCGGGAATTTTGATCCAGCATCGTGCTTTCGGCGAAGCTGCCGTCGGTGTAGTTGCTGTCGCTGTTCGTCTGCGTCTTGAATCGGCTGCCCAGCAGATCGAGAGTCGGCAGATGGCCGCCCTCGGCCGAACTGACGTTCTCGCGCGCGATGTCGGTCGCCAGACGGCTCGAGACGAGCGAAAGATTCTGCTGCAGGGCCATTTGCACCCATTGCTCTTCGTTGATCGGATCGGGATTCGGCACCTCGAACGGTTCCTTCGGTCGCGCCAGCGATTCGAACGCATCGCCGGTGATTTCGCGCAACAGTTCCTGATTCGTGGCGAGCGTGCGCTTGGCCTGGATGACCGCGGCCACGCTGCTATCGTGGGCGGCGCGGGCCTCCTCGACGTCGGTGATCGCGATCAGCCCGATTTTGTAGCGCGACTCCGCTTGGTCGAGCTGACGATTGATCGACGCCAACGCGGCTTGCTGCGCCTCCAAGTCGTCCTGCGCCGAGAGCACGTCGAAATAGCGCTGCGATACCCGCTCGATGAGATCCTGTTGCGCGGCCTGGTAGTCGGCTTCCGCCTGTGCGACCTGCGCGTCCGCGCTCTTCAAGGCAACCCAATTTTGCCAGCTGAACAGGTTTTGCTTGAGGTCTACGCGATAGACGTGGTTCGTCGTCGTCGTCGTGCCGTCGAACGGCACGGTTTCGATGATGGGTGGCGTGCCCGGACCGAGCGACACCGATTCGACCGTGTTGTCGGGGCCGACGTCGCGTTGCCTCGACGCCTGCGCGCTGCCGTTCAACTGCGGCAGCAGCGCCGCGACGGCTTGCGGTTTCGCCTCCAATGCCGCGAGGCGATTTGCCTCCGCTTCGCGCAGCTGCGGGTCGTTTTGCAGCGCGCGCTGATACACCGCAAGCAGATCGGCAGCCGGCGCGGCCTGGATGCTGAGACAGGCCGTCAATAGGAAAACTAAGCGTTTCATGGCCCACGCAGCCTGCGGCAAGGTGTTATATCTCACTATATCACCGGGAGGGCATGCGTGTCGGTGGCTAATATTGGGGAATGCTCGGGTCGACCTCGCGGGACCAGGCCAACAGTCCCCCGGCCAGGTTGCGGACCGAGCGGAATCCCCGAGCTCCGAGGAAGTTCGCAACCTGCATGCTGCGGCCGCCCGAGCGGCAAATGACGACCGTTTCGAGCTGCGGATCGAGTTCCGCAATTCGATCGGCGATTTGGCCCATGGGGATGTGACGGTGCTCCGCCGGTACCGGCGACACTTTGGTTTCCCAATCCTCCCGCACATCCAGGAGCGTCATGGGAATCCCGGCCGCACGCCGGTCCAGAAACGCCTGCGGCGTAATTTCATCGACCATCAGAATACGAACCTTTGCGCCTCGGCGGCGTTCACGAGCGGCTGAATCACGGTCTCGAACAAGCTTTCCCGCACCCACTCGCTCTCGTCGACGCGGCGGATCAGCAGCGCCTCCATGACCGGCGCCACGCCCACCACGACGAACAGGCGTCCGCCGATCGTCAATGCCTGTTCGAAGCGCTCATCGTAGGTCGGCAGCGACGCCGTGACTGCGATCGCATCGTACCGGCCCAGAGGCGCATCGCTGAATGCGTCCCGCAGCTCGAGTTTCGGGCTTGCCTCGGGCACGGCGCGAAGATTCGAATTCGCCAGTCCGACGAAATCGGCGTGAATATCGATCGACGCAGTCTCTCGTGAGAGTAAACTCATGCAGGCGGTGAGGTAGCCCGTGCCGGTGCCTATTTCCAGCGCTTTGTCTCGCTGATCGATACTCAAGGCTTGCAGGATGCGGCCGTGGAGTTTCGGTGCAAGCATCATTTGGCCGAAGCCGATCGGAATCGGCCCGTCGACGAAGGCGAGTTCACGATACCCCGGTGGGACGAACGCTTCGCGCGGCACGCGTGCGAGGACCTCGAGTACGCGAGGATCCAGCACCTCCCACGTGCGTATTTGCTGCTCGACCATTTGCTGACGGGCTGCTTCTGTATCCATATATCTCTGGCGCGCTGGCTTAGGGTGATTTAAGGCCGCTGATTATGGTCAATTTCGACAAGCGATGCCAACCCGGTGCGTTATCCTCGGCGGCACGATGATTCGCGACCATGCCGGTTTGCGACGGGCCTGTGTTTGCCGCGTCCTCGGCACGTGTCGATTTCGAGGTCCGCGTTGAGTTATCCCGCCGTCATTTTATGGTTAATGACTACGGCCGCCGCCGCTGCGGGATTGCTTGGCTTCCTGGCCTGGAAGAGACGCCAGCAGCGCGCGTTCGACGATTTCTCCGGGCAGATCCTCCAGGTCATGCATCAGGCGGGCGCTTCGGGACGCATTCGCCTCGATGGCACGCCGGGATCGCTGGGGAAACTTGGGCGCGCGGTCAACGAGCTGCTCGAGGACCTCGAAAAGCGCGGCGCGCGGCTTCAGGATCGAGAGCAGCTGTTCCAGCGCCTCGTCGAAACGGTCCACGATGCGGTGTTGGTGCATCGAAAGGTCATCTTGTTCGCCAATGCTCGTTTTCTGGCGATCCTCGGCACGACCCCCGATCAGGTCATCGGCAGGCCGCTCACCGATTTCGTAGCGCCGGAGTACGTCGAGCTGGTCGAGCAAAATTTGCGTCGGCGGCTCGCCGGCGAGCCGGCCGCCGAGCGCTATGAGGTCGAATTGGCCGGTTTGCAGGGCCAAACCACGCGCGTCGAGCTTTCGAGCACGGTGATCGACAGCGCGGGCCAAGCGGCGCTGCTGCTGACGGCGCTGGAAATGCTGCCCGTCGCAATGACGTCGCTCGCACCGCTGCCGCCGCGCGCCCAGGCGACGCTCGATGCGATGGGCGAAAGCGTCATCACCGTCGATGCCGAGGGGCGCATCGATTACATCAATCAAAGCGCGGGCGCGTTGCTGGGCCAGCGTTTCGATCAGGTCGTCGGCAAGTCGTTTTCCGATGTGGCGACGCTCGTCGATGAGGCCGATCGGCGTTCGCTCGGCGATCCGGTGCGCAAGGCTCTGACGACCGGCGGCCGCGTCAGCGTCGGTAAGCGCGCGGTGCTCGTGCCGTCCAACGGCGCCCTTGAGCGCTCCGTCGAAATCAGCGTCTCGCCGCTGCGTCCCGACGGCAACCAAATCGGCGGCGTCGTCATCGTGTTGCACGACACCAGCGAAATGCGCGGGCTCGCGCGCCAGATGACCTACCAGGCGAGTCACGACGCGCTGACCGGGCTCGTCAATCGCCGCGAGTTCGAACGCCGGCTGCAGGAAGCGCTCGAATCCGCGCATGCCGGCGACGTCACGCACGCGCTGGCATACCTGGACCTCGATCGATTCAAGGCCGTCAACGATACCTGCGGTCACACTGCAGGCGACAACATGTTGCGCGAGGTGGCGACCCTGATCAAGGACGCCGTGCGCGACTCCGACACCGTGGGCCGCATCGGCGGCGATGAATTCGCGCTGCTGCTGGTGGGCTGTCCGCTCGACAAGGCGCGCCAGATCGCCGACGACGTCGTGCGATCCGTCAACGATTACCGCTTCGTTTGGAAAGACAAGATTTTCAATGTCGGCGTGAGCCTCGGTTTGGTAGAAATCGGCCGCGACGGCGGCGTGATCGAGGACCTCATGAATTCGGCCGATTCGGCTTGCTACGTCGCGAAGAAGCAGGGCGGCGTGCACGTGCACGTCTATTCGGCTCGCGAGGAGGCGAATGCGCGGCATAGCGGCGAGATTCACTGGCTGCAGAAATTGCAAGGCGCGCTGCGCGACAATAAGTTCGAACTTTTTTACCAGCCCATCGTTCACGCGCGCGCAGGCGGCGTCAGCGGGCCGGCGCTCGAGGTGTTCGTGCGCCTCGAGACGGAGAACGGCGAGCCGGCCGCGCCCCCGTCGCAGTTCATTCGCGCCGCCGAGCGCTATCGCTTGATGCCGCTCGTCGATCGTTGGGTCGTGCAGGCCGTGTTCTCCGCGTTGGGGAGGGGAGGTTTGAAGCTGCCGCAGAAGCGCAGCGTCGCAATCAACATCTCGGGACAGACGCTCGGCGATGCCGAGTTCCTCGAGTTCGTCGTGGAATGTTTCGACCATACCGGCGCGTCGCCGGCCGACATCTGCTTCGAGCTCACCGAGAGCTCGGTGGTCGCAAGCCTCGATCACGCGCGCCGCTTCATCCAGGTCTTGCACGGCATGGGCTGCGAGTTCGCGCTCGACGATTTCGGCAGCGGCCTGAGCTCGTTCGCGAATCTGAAGACGCTGCCGATGGATTACTTGAAAATCGACGGCTCCTTCATTCGCAATCTGGCCGTCGACACGGTCAATCAAGCGGTCGTCGCGGCCATGATCGATTTATCGCGCAGCCTGAATTTCCGGGTCGTCGCCGAACAGGTCGAGGATCAGTCTTCTTTGGACACGGTCAAGCGCATGGGTATCGATTTCGTGCAGGGATTCATCGTAGGCCGTCCGCAGCGCCTGTCGATCTTGCCTGTTCCTCTTTGAAGAGCCTCATGCCCTTATAACCGTTCGGCAGGGGCACATAACAAACTGCGGTGGCTTTTCGGGACCGCTTAGGAGGAAAATCCTCGTCTCGCGAGGCATTGTTCGGCCCGAGCCCTTGGAGGTGCTGCATGGCAATATATGAAGATAATACCCAGTCGATCGGTCACACGCCCTTGATTCGCATCAATCGTCTGGGCGCCGGCCTCGGCGCGACGATATTGGCGAAGATCGAAGGGCGCAATCCGGCCTACTCGGTGAAATGCCGCATCGGATCTGCGATGGTATGGGATGCCGAGCGGCGCGGCGCGTTGAAGCCGGGCATGGCGATCGTCGAGGCGACCAGCGGCAATACGGGAATTGCACTCGCGTTTGCCGCGGCCGCGCGCGGCTACGAGTGCGTGCTCACGATGCCCGAGACGATGAGCATGGAGCGGCGCAAAGTGCTGATCGCATTCGGCGCGAAACTCGTGCTGACCCCCGGACCGAAGGGCATGAAGGGAGCGATCGCGAAGGCCGAGGAACTCGCCGCGACCGAACCGAACAAGTACCTGCTCATGAAGCAGTTCGAGAACCCGGCGAACCCCGCGATCCATGAAAAGACCACGGGACCGGAAATTTGGGACGATACGGACGGCAAGATCGACGTGTTCGTTTCGGGCGTCGGAACCGGCGGCACGCTGACCGGCGTTTCGCGCTATATCAAGGGTACGCGCGGCAAGCCGATTCTGACCGTGGCGGTCGAGCCGACCCATTCCCCGGTGATCAGCCAGACGCTCGCGGGTCAGCCGCTCGTGCCTTCCCCGCACAAGATTCAAGGTATCGGCGCCGGCTTCGTTCCGAAGAATCTGGATTTGTCGCAAGTCGATCGGGTCGAGCAAGTCAGCAACGACGAAGCCATCGCGATGGCGCGCCGCTTGGCTCGCGAGGAGGGGATCTTATCCGGAATCTCTTCCGGCGCGGCGATGGCGGCCGCGGTGCGACTCGCCGCCGAGCCGGCGCTCAAGGGCAAGACGATCGTCGTCGTGCTGCCGGATGCGGCCGAACGCTATCTGTCGGGTCCGCTATTCGAGGGCCTGTTCGGCGATGTCGAGAAGATGCAGGCGGTTGCCTGAGCGGATCGAAGACGATGGGTGCGAGCAATGCCGGACGCCAGACTCTGAAGCACGATGATATCGCGCAGGCGTTGCTCGCGGGCTATGCGTCGGATCCGCGCGCGTTGTGCGTCTCGCAGCGCTATCTGCCGTCGCGCGAAGCGATCGTCGAGATCCTCGGCTTGGTGCTCGACTTGATGTATCCCGGCTATTTCGGGCGGCGCGAGATCACGCGCGAAAACTTGAGCGAGCACGTCGAGGATCTGGTCGATCGCTTGGCGCCCAAGGTCGAGCGCGAGATCGAGAATTGCCTGTGTTACGGCCGGGAGCGCAGCAGCGCCGCGGCGGGATCGGCAACGGTCCAGAAGGGCGAGTGCTTGCCCCGTGCGCGTGAACTGACGCAGTCGTTTCTCGCGAGCCTGCCCGATGTACGCCGCTTGCTGGTGCGCGACGTACAAGCGGCGTTCGATGGCGATCCGGCGGCCACGAACCTCGATGAAATCATTCTGGCCTATCCGGGCGTGCTCGCAGTCAGCGTCTATCGGATCGCGCACGTGCTGCACAGCTTGGGCGTGCCGATGATCGCGCGCATCATGACCGAATGGGCGCACTCGCGCACCGGCTGCGACATTCATCCGGGCGCCAGCATCGGTCCGTCCTTTTTCGTCGATCACGCGACCGGCGTGGTGATCGGCGAGACCTCGGTGATCGGCACCGGCGTGAAGCTGTACCAAGGCGTGACCCTGGGCGCGCTGTCGTTCCCGCGCGACGCGAGCGGCCAGATCATCCGCGGACGCAAGCGCCACCCGACGGTCGAGAGCGGCGCCACCTTGTACGCGAATGCGACGGTGCTCGGCGGCCAGACAGTGGTCGGCGAGGACAGCGTCATCGGCGGCTCGGTGTTTCTCGCCCGCAGCGTTCCGCCGCGTTCGCGCGTGTCTCTCAAGGAGCCGGAATTGCGCGTCGCGACGCGCGATGGCGTCGTCGATTCCGACGCCATTTATTTCGATATTTGAACGCGGCTCGAGATCCGAGCGCGATTCGAGATCCGCAAGCGCGGCGCCGGCCGCCGCGCCTTAGGATTCAAGCCGCCTACATCAACTTGCCGAGTATCGGCACCAGCAATAACGCGACGATGTTGATGATCTTGATCAAAGGATTGATCGCCGGGCCCGCGGTATCCTTGTACGGATCGCCGACGGTGTCGCCGGTGACGGCCGCTTTATGTGCGTCCGATCCCTTGCCGCCGAAATGACCTTCTTCGATGAACTTCTTGGCGTTGTCCCAGGCTCCGCCGCCCGTGGTCATCGAGATCGCGACAAACAGGCCCGTTACGATCGTCCCGATCAGGAGTCCGCCGAGCGCCTGCACGCCGGCGCCGGCGCCCATGAGCCAATTGACGATGAACACCAGAGCGATCGGCACCGCGATCGGCAGCAACGAGGGCACGATCATTTCTTTGATCGCGGCTTTGGTCAGCATGTCGACGGCCCGCGAATAATCGGGTTTCGCGGTGCCCTCCATGATGCCCGGGATCTCACGGAACTGGCGCCGCACTTCTTCGACGACCGAGCCCGCGGCGCGGCCCACGGCCTCCATGGCCATGGCGGCGAACAGATAGGGTACCAGGCCGCCGATGAACAGGCCGATGATCACGGCCGGATTCGATAAATCGAAGGTCGTGACGTGCCCCAGCACCTCTTCGAGCTTGTGGGTGTAGTCGGCAAACAGCACGAGCGCGGCGAGACCGGCCGAGCCGATCGCATAGCCTTTGGTGACCGCCTTCGTGGTGTTGCCGACCGCATCGAGCGGATCGGTGATGTCGCGCACGCGTTTGTCGAGACCGGCCATTTCGGCGATTCCGCCGGCGTTGTCGGTAATGGGGCCATACGCATCGAGTGCCACGATCATTCCGGTCATCGACAGCATGGCGGTGGCCGCGATCGCGATCCCGTACAGGCCCGCGAGCTGGTAAGACGCCCATATGCTCAACGCGACCGCGAGGACCGGTAGCGCGCAGGCCTTCATCGAAACGCCCAATCCCGCGATGATATTGGTCGCATGTCCGGTCTGCGACGCGGCAGCGACGTGTTGCACGGGGCTATATTCCGTGGCGGTGTAATATTCAGTAATCACGATCATCGCCGCCGTCAGCGCGAGCCCGACGAGCGTACAAAGCCAAAACGACATCGCGTGCTCGCCCATGAGCCACTGCGAGACGAAATAAAACGCGATGGCGGAAATTGCGCCGGACACGATGACGCCCTTGTAAAGGGCGTTCATGATCTTTGCGCCCTCCTTGGTTGCCACGAAAAAAGTCCCGATGATCGATGAGACGATCGAGATGGCGCCGAGCACCAGCGGGTACATCACAGCCTTCGTGCCGAGCTCTTGCATCACGAGCCCGCCGAGCAGCATCGTCGCAACCAGGGTCACCGCATAGGTTTCGAATAGATCGGCGGCCATGCCGGCGCAATCGCCGACGTTGTCGCCGACGTTGTCGGCTATCACCGCCGGATTTCGCGGATCGTCTTCCGGTATGCCGGCCTCGACTTTGCCGACCAGATCCGCACCGACGTCGGCGCCCTTGGTGAATATGCCACCGCCCAATCGCGCGAATATCGAGATCAGCGATCCGCCGAACGCGAGGCCCACGAGCGAGCGCAGCGCCGCTTCCCTGTCGCCGAGCAAATGCAGCATCAGCCAAGTAAGTAGCCGGCGACGCCGAGCAGACCCAATCCGACGACGAGCATGCCGGTGATCGCGCCGCCGCGAAACGCGACTTGCAGCGCGGCATTGATGCCGTTATGCGCGGCCTGGGCGGTGCGCACGTTGGCGCGCACCGAGATCTACATCCCGATGTATCCGGCGAGACCCGAGAGCATGGCGCCCACGGCGAAGCCGCCGGCCGTGGCCCAGCCCAAAGAAGACTCCGAGGGCCACGAACAAAATCACGCCGACCACGGCGATCGTCGAGTATTGGCGATTGAGGTAAGCGCGTGCACCGGCTTGGATGGCCGCGGCGATTTCCTGCATGCGGGCGTTGCCCGCCGGCTGCGCCAGAATCCAGCTAACCGAGTAGATACCGTAAAAAATCGCAACCAAGCCGGCTGCGATTGCGAGCCACAACGCATTGTCGAGGGTCATCAAGGCATCTCCCTGATTCTTGAGATCTTATGTTGTTGAAAAATATGATTTTATTTGGGAAATCCGCGGCAGAGCATCATACCACAAAATCGCGCTTCAGCCGACGCGCGACGCCGCGCCCTTTGAGTTCCACGTAGGCCGGCAGCCCATTGCGATACGGCGGGTAATCCTCGCCGCCGATCAGTGGGCTCAGGTAGCGGCGGCATGCCGCGGTGATGCCGAATCCGTCGGTTGTGATGAAGTTGCGCGGGACTTTTTTCTCGAGATTGGCAATCGCCGCGAGCGGCGCCTCGCCGATGCTCCATCGATACGGCTTCGCGAGGACTTGCGCACGATGATCGGCATCACCGCGTTCTTGCCCTTGAGCGCGAATTCGACCGCCGCCTTGCCGACCGCATAGGCCTGCTCGACGTCGACCTTCGAGGCGATGTGCCGCGCCGAGCGCTGCAGGTAATCGGCGACGGCCCAATGGAACTTGTAGCCGAATGCCTCGCTGCGTCATTTCGGCGACCACCGGGCCCGACGCCGCCGAGCTGCGCATGGCCGAACGCGTCCTTGGTGCCGGCCTCAGCGAGGAATTTGCCTTCCGAGTCGCGCACGCCCTTCGGAGACGACGATCACGCAATAGCCGAATTTCTCGACGCAGCGTTTGACCTTGGCAAGAAACGCAGGCCGGTCGAATGCGATTTCGGGAAAGAGAATGATGTGCGGCGCGTCGCCGGCCTTCGAGCCGGCAAGGCCGCCGGCGGCGGCAATCCAACCGGCATGCCGGCCCATGACCTCGAGCACGAACACCTTGGTCGAGGTGCGCGCCATCGAGAGGACATCGAGTGCCGCTTCGCGCGTCGAGACAGCGATGTATTTGGCGGCAGAACCGAAGCCGGGGCAGCAATCGGTCAGCGGCAGGTCGTTATCGACCGTTTTGGGCACGCCGATGCAAATCATGGGGTATCCCATGATCAGCGCCGATCTCGCGACACCTTTTGGGCGGTGTCCATCGAGTCGTTGCCGCCGTTGTAGAAAAAATAGCCGATGTCATGTGCCTTGAACACCTCGATGAGGCGCTCGTACTGGGCGCGATTTTGCTCGATTCCGGCCAATTTGTAGCGGGCCGAGCCGAACGCGCCGCCGGGTGTGTGGCGCAAAGCCCGGATTGCCGCTGCGCTCTCCTGGCTGGTATCGATCAGATCCTCGGTGAGCGCTCCGACGATGCCGTCGCGGCCCGCGTAGACCTTGCCGATCTTGCCGGGGTGCTTGCGGGCGGTTTCGATAACGCCGCAGGCGGAGGCGTTGATGACTGCCGAAACACCTCCGGATTGGGCGTAAAAGGCGTTCTTCGGAGCCGACCTTCGACTCTTTTGTGGCTTCATCGGCTCCCCCCCGCTGGCGTAAGGCGCGCAGAATAGCCGATCGGGGCATCGGCGGCACCTCTTAAGCGGGTGGTTTGACGACCGAGGCAACCGAAGGTACGGTAGCGCGCTTTTAACACCGAACCGCTCTTAGCATCGAACATTCATTATGCGAATCGTCTTATTGGGCGCCCCGGGGTCGGGCAAAGGTACGCAGTCACAGCTATTGGTGAAAGCCCACGGCGTGCCGCAGATTTCAACCGGCGACTTGCTGCGCGAGGCGGTCGCCAAGGGTACGGCGCTCGGACTGCGCGCCAAAGCCGCGATCGACGCCGGTACGCTGGTCGATGACGCCACCGTGCTCGGCATGATTCGCGAGCGCCTGGCGCAACCCGATGCCGCCAGAGGCTTCATCCTGGACGGCTTCCCGCGCAACCTCGCGCAGGCGACGGCCTTGGAGAAGCTGCTCGATGAATTACGGCAACCGCTCGAGGCGGTCGTATTGCTGAACCTCGATCTCGGCGTTCTGTTCAAGCGGCTGACGGGCCGGCGCATCTGCCAGGACTGCGGCCGCGTATTCAACGTCAACAACTCGCCACCGGGCACGCCGGTGCACTGCGAGAAGTGCGGCGAGTCGCCGCGCTTGATCCAGCGGCCCGACGACAAGGAGGAGGTCATCGGCAAACGGCTCGAGGTCTACGAGGCACAGACCAAGCCGTTGATCGAACATTATCGGCATAACGGGCTGCTCAAGGTCGTGAACGCGGACGCCGACGTGCAAACCGTGTTCGCGAGCCTGCAACGCGCAGTACAGTCGCGCGACGCGGCGGCGAACGACGCTTAAGTGCCGTTCGAAGCCGTTGCGAGGCTTGCGAGCAAACGCTCGCCGATTTCCGCGCGCCGCCATCCCGACAGCGCATGCGAGTCACGCCTGCCCAGCGCGAGCGCCTTTAATTCGCCGCGCGGCGCGAGAATCTCCGCGCTCACGGCGAGCTCCTTGGCGCGCGCATCCACGATCTTGTTGAGTTCCAGCGCCGCGGCTTTCTGTTCGGCGGTCGGCCGCAGTTCCTGACTCGGCTCCAAATCCTCGGGGTCGAGGCGCGCCTGCCCGAGCAGCGCCTCGAGCAAGCCTGCGGCGAACGATTCATTGAAGCTCGCGGGTATCGAACGCATCGCGCGCAGCTCAGCTGTGGTCGCCGGATTCGACTGCGCGAGGTCGAATATCGCCGCGTCGGCGAGGATCCATGCACGCGGCAGATCCCGATCGCGTGCGATCCGCTCGCGCCATACGGCGATCGCTTTCGCGCGCGCGCGCGCCCGCGGCTCGAGCTGCGCCAAGCCGCGCAGGCGCTCCCAGGCCTTGGCGGGATTCGGCTCGTAGAGCTCGGCATTCTCGAGCGCCAGGCAATCCTCGCGCACCCAATGTTCGCGGCCCAATTCCCGCAAGCGCGCCGCGAGCGCGCCCGCGATCCGGCCGAGATGCAGCACGTCATCTGCCGCGTAATCGAGTTGTTCGGGACTCAAAGGCCGCTTCGACCAGTCGGTGCGCGTCTGCCCCTTCGCAAGTGTCACGCCGATCAACAGGTTTGCGAGTTCGGCGTAGCCGATCTGCGGCTTGAGCCCGATGCACCCGGCTGCAATCTGCGTGTCGAACACCGGCGAGATGATGCGCTTGCCGGTCAGGTAAAACGCCTCGAGATCCTGGCGTGCGGCGTGTATCACCTTGCGGGTCCCCGCCCCCGTCAGCACCGGGACCAAGGGATCGAGATCCACTTTGAGCGTGTCGATGCACCAGATCCTGGATTCGGTGGATATCTGCAGTAGGCACAGCTTCGGGAAAAACGTGCGTTCGCGCAGGAATTCCGTGTCCACGCCTATCCATGCCTCGGATCCGAGCTCCGCGGCGAGCGCCGGCAATTGCTCGTCTCTGTCGATCCAAATCGCGTCGGGCATTGGTTTGATCCGCGTGTACAATTTATCTTAAGCTGAATTTGCTCGAGATTATGACTGAATTAACCGATGCTGCGACTCGCAAAAGCATTTTGGGATCTGGCTCTGTGGCGATTGTCGCCCGCGCAATTGCCGGCGTCGGTATTTTTGTTGAGCCTGGTGGCCGCGATCGTCGCGCTGTTCGAGGTGCTGGGCGCGCTGCTGCCGCCGGCCTCGACCGACTGGATCGTGGTACGCATCCTCTTGAGCGTGGGTCTGCCGCTCGCGTGGACTTGGGGAATACTGCGGCTCGCGCACCACCGAGAACGCTTTCTGCAGACCGCAATAGCGCTCTTAGGCGTCGGCGCACTGGCGCAGCTCGTGTTGTACCCATTGGATTGGCTGCTGCACCTGGTCGGCACCGATCATCCGATCGCCATTCCGCTGGTGTTGGTCTGGTTGACCGCGATCGTCTGGTACATGCTCGCATGCGCCCACATCTGGCGTGCGGCGCTTGAATCGCGCTTGAGCGTGGGCATTGCCGTGAGCGTGGGGTATCTGCTGCTGTCGATCCTGCTCGAACAGTACTTACTTCCGGATACCTGAACGTGCACGTCCATATACTGGGTATCGGCGGCACGTTCATGGGCGGAGTCGCCGCAATCGCGAAGGCGGCGGGCTTTCGCGTGACCGGCTCCGACCGCAATGTCTACCCGCCGATGAGCACGCAGCTCGAGGCGCTCGGCATCGAACTCATTCAAGGCTACGGCCCGGATCAGCTCGACGCGCGGCCCGACGTCGTCGTGGTCGGCAATGCGCTGAGCCGTGGCGTGCCGGTCATCGAGGCGCTGCTGGATCGAGGTCTGCCGTACGTTTCAGGCCCTCAATGGCTCAGCGACGCGGTGCTCGCCGGCAAGCATGTGCTCGCGGTCGCCGGCACCCATGGCAAGACCACGACGACCAGCATGCTCGCGTGGATTTTGGAAGACGCCGGGCTCGCGCCGGGCTTTCTGATCGGCGGCATGGCCGCCAATTTCAGCTTCAGCGCGCGCCTCGGCGCAGGCAAGCTGTTCGTCATCGAGGCCGATGAGTACGACACGGCATTTTTCGACAAACGCGCCAAATTCGTTCATTACCGGCCACGTACGGCGGTGCTCAACAATCTGGAATACGACCATGCGGACATCTATCCCGACGTGGCTGCGATCCGATGGCAATTCAATCAGTTGCTGCGCACGGTGCCGGCACAGGGGCGCATTATCGTCAACCGCGACGATGCCAATCTTGCCGCGACGCTGGCGGCGGGCTGCTGGACGCCGTGCGAGACCTTCAGTCTGTCCGCCGGCAACGCCGATTGGAGCGCCGACATCGAGGCAGGGACCGCGAGCCGGAAATTCGAGGTGCGCAAGTCGGGCCGCAGCGTCGGCCGGGTCGACTGGGCGCTGATCGGCGCACACAACGTGATGAACGCCCTGGCGGCGATAGCGGCCGCTCACCACGTCGGTGTGGCGCCCGAGCGTGCGCTGCAAGCCCTCGGGCGGTTTCGCGGCGTCAAGCGCCGCATGGAAATTCGCGGCATTGTCGACGGCGTGACCGTTTACGACGATTTCGCACACCATCCGACCGCAATCGAGGCGACGTTGCGCGGCTTGCGCGCCCAGGTCGGCGCCGCGCCGATCATCGCGGTACTCGAGCCCCGGTCCAACACCATGCGCCTCGGCGTGCACCGGGAACAATTGGCGCCGGCGCTTAGCGTAGCCGATCGCAGTTGGTTTTTTGCGCCCCCGGATCTCGGTTGGGATCTGCCCGCCGCCGTCGCCCCATTGGGCAATCGTGCGCAATTCGCGCCGACGGTCGAGTCCCTCGTCGCCAAGCTCGCCGACACGGTGCGCGCGGGCGATCACGTGCTCATCATGAGTAACGGCGGCTTCGGCGGCCTGCACGAGAAACTCTTGAGCGCGCTGCGCGCGCGTGCCGCCGCATTGCCGCCGCCGGAGGCGTCGTGAACGTCATTCCTCTGTTCCCGCTCAACATCGTGCTGTTTCCGAGCGGACCGCTGCCGCTGCGCATATTCGAGACGCGCTACGTCGACATGGTGCGCCGCTGCATGCGCGAGGACCAAGGCTTCGGCGTCGTACTGATCCGCGACGCCGAGGAGGCCGGTTCCGCCGATATCTGTGATGTCGGCACGATGGCCAAGATCGTCGATTTCGATCAGTTGCCGGACGGATTGCTGGGCTTGAGCTGCGTCGGCCGGCAGCGCTTTCGGATCCATGCGCTGAGCCGGCAAGCCGACGGTCTGAATCTGGGCGAAGTCGAATGGCTGCAGCCCGAGCCTCTATTGACCGTGCCGGAGCGCCACGCGCGCCTGGCTTCGCTGCTCGAGACCGTGCTGCCGCAATTGGGAGAGGTCTACACGGGTATCGAGATGCATCTCGATGACGCCGCCTGGGTCGGCCACCGGCTTGCGGAGATCTTGCCGATGGATCTTGCGGACAAACAATTTTGCCTGGAACTCGACGACCCGCTGCGGCGTCTCGACGTACTCGCGCCGCTCATCGAAATTACGGCCCAATCCGACACCGGTCACTGATCACGCGCCCCCGCCACCCAGTAGGCGCGCATGAACCACAAGCCGAGGCCGATCGCGGCGGCCCAGGGCAGCACCCAAAACCCGACCAAGCCGTCGAATTGACCGAGCAGAAACGCATGATCGGGCGCTGCGCTGCGCACCGTGCATTGCTGCATGATTCGCAGCACCACGACCCAGCCGCCGTGCAGCCCGATCGCGACCGCGATATTGCCGGTGAGGACCCGCGTCAAACTCAGGATGAGGCCAATCGCCAAATAGGCCAGAAGAGAATCCGCCACCATCGAGGGATGCTGAAGCGGCGCGAACGAGCGCGCGAGCAAATCGAAGCCGCTGCGCCACGCGAGTTCGTCCGGCGGGATGCTCGTCTTGGCAAAAAAATGCAGAATCGCAAACAGCAATGCGGTGACGAGCGCGGCCGTCCAGGGGCCGGATTCCCGCTCGATCGCCGTGTGCATCGCGCCGCGTGCGAGCGTCTCCTCGAATAAAGCGACCGCGATCCCGGACCCTATCGCGACCACGACGACGTGCGCCACGTTGGCGGCCGTCGGCAAGAATTGCGGGTCCAAGCCACGCAGTTTCATTGCGCAGATGAACGCGACGCCGAGCGCGGCGGTGAGGATTCCGATGCCCGCCCAGATGAGAATCTCGCGGATGAAGCGGCGCCATGGCAGCCCATAGCCGAAATCGCGCTTGGTGCGGACGTTCAAGTGCCGGAACAGCCACACCAGCAGGATCGCGACAACGAGCATCGCGAGACGGCTGTAGACGCGATGAAACGGCCAGATGTGCACGGCCGAAACCGCTAGGTAAACGGGATAGGCGATGCATCCGAGAACGCCCGAGCCGACCAGGAGTACTGCCACGAACCAGGCGGAGGCGCGCATGATTACCGCGCGGCGAGGATCGCGCCCGGCGCGGCGGCCTTTTCGGCCCGTGCGGCGGGCTCAGGCCGCAAAGGCGCGTTCCGCCGCGGCTACCGTCGCATCGATGTCGCCTTGCGTGTGCGCGGCCGACAGAAAACCCGATTCGAATGCAGACGGCGCAAAATAAACGCCGTTCGCGATCATCGCGTGAAAAAAGCGGTTGAATCGCTTCGCGTCGCTGGCCATGACCTTGGCGTAGCTGTCCACGACGGCCTCGTTCGTGAAGAAAAACCCGAACATGCCGCAGACGTGATTGGTCGCGAATCCGACGCCGGCTCTCGTTGCGGCCTGACGCAAGTGTTCGATAAAAAGGTCGGTCGCTTTGCCGAGACGCTCGTGAAATCCCGGCACCGACAGCAATTCGAGCGTCGCCAAGCCCGCCGCCATCGACACGGGATTGCCCGACAGCGTGCCCGCTTGGTAGACGGGGCCGAGCGGCGCCAGGCGCTCCATGATGTCGCGCCGGCCGCCGAACGCGCCGACCGGCATGCCGCCGCCGATGATCTTTCCGAGCGTGGTGAGGTCGGGACGTATGTTGTACAAGGCCTGAGCGCCGCCGCGGGCGACGCGAAATCCGGTCATGACTTCATCGAGAATCAGCAGCGCGCCGGCGCGATCGCATTCCCGGCGCAGAGTCTCCAGGAAGCCCGGAGCCGGCAACACGCAGTTCATGTTGCCGGCGATCGGCTCCACGATCACGCAGGCGATCTGCTCGCCGATTTGGCGGAATGCTTCGCGCACCTGGCCCGCATCGTTGTAATTGAGCGTGACCGTGTGTTTTGCGAGCGATTGCGGCACGCCCGGCGAGGTCGGCACGCCGAAAGTCAGTGCGCCCGAACCGGCCTTGATCAACAGCGAGTCGGAGTGGCCGTGGTAGCAGCCTTCGAACTTCACGATGGTCTCGCGCCCCGTGAACCCGCGCGCCAAGCGGATCGCGCTCATCGTCGCTTCGGTGCCCGAGCTGACGAAGCGGATCAACTCGATCGACGGCACGAGTTCGATGACGCGTTTGGCGAGTTCGGTTTCGAGCTCGGTGGGCGCGCCGAAGGACAGTCCGTCGGCCGCGACGCGCTGCACAGCCGCAATGACCTCGGGGTGCGCATGGCCAACGATCATGGGGCCCCAGGAGCCGACGTAGTCGATGAACTTCCGGCCATCGGCGGAATACGTATAGGCTCCGGCCGCCTTCTTGAAGAAGATCGGTTCACCGCCGACGCCGCGAAACGCGCGCACCGGCGAATTCACGCCGCCCGGAATGTATTTGCAGGCTTCCGTGTATAGGCTCAAACGTCTCTCCTGGTCTATCAAGATGCGAGGTTCGGCATCTTAAGCCGCCTGCGTCCCACGTCAAAACCTCAGGTCGCTTGAGCGCTTTCGAAACCCAGCTCGCCCGGGGGCCGCAGCGGCAGAAGCAATCGGACTTCGAGGCCGCCCTGGGCGAGATTCCTCGCGGTCGCTGAACCGCCGTGCGCCTTGAGCACCTGAGCGGTGATCGCGAGACCGATGCCTTCGCCGCCGCTGTCGCGATCGCGGGATTCGGCGACACGATAGAACGGTTCGAATATGCGCTCCAGATCGCCGCCGGGAACGCCCGGTCCCTGATCGCGAATCAAGATTTCCAATGCGTCTTGCGTCGTGCTCACCGACACCTCGACCGATTTTCCCGCCGGACTGTATCTGACGGCGTTGCGCAGCACGTTTTCGATCGCGCTGTGCAGCAGTTCGCGGTTGCCGCGCAATGTCGCGCCGGCCGAACCCACCAAGCGGATCGTGCAGTTCTTGATCGCACCCTCGAAATTGGCGTCTTGCACGACTTCTTGCAGTATCTCGTCGATGTCCAGTGACTCGCGCTTGAAATTCGATTCGGAGCCGTGCAGGCGCGCGAGTCTCAAGACGTGGCTGATCAGCGAATCGAGGCGTTCGATCTCCCGGTCGAGGCGATCCAATTGCACCGTGGGATCGGCGAGCGGTTGACGCGCGAGCCCGAGCGCCACGCGCATGCGCGCGAGCGGCGAGCGCAATTCGTGCGATATGTCCCGGAACAATTGCGTTCTCGCGCTGCGCGTCGCTTTGAGCTGGTCGGCCATCGCGTCGAAATCCCGCGCCAACACCGCGAGCTCGTCCTTGCGGCCGTCGAGTCCCGCGCTCACGCGCACGTCGAGCTGTTCGGAGGCCACGGCGCGCGCGCCGGCCTGAATGCGCCGAATCGGCGCACTCAGGTGCTCCGCAAGCCACCAGCTTGCGAGCGCGCTGACGATCAGCGCGATGCCGAGGACCGCGAGCGGGATACCCGGCAGGCTGAAGGCGCCGAAGATGCTCGGCCGTCGCGGTACCAGCAAAATCGTGTAGATCGCGCCGTCCGGCGCCACGATTTGCGGCGCCTGGCGCGAGGGGCGGAAGTTCAGCGGCGAGCGCGTTTCGCCGAACGTTCGCGGTTCCAAGCCCGGCGGCTCCAATCCCAACTGCGCCTCGCGATTGATGAATTCCCAGCGCCGCTGCGCGGATTCCGACAGACGCCGCCCGAGTATGTCGGCGCCGTCGGGTCCCACGATGAAAAACTCGCGATCCGGAAGCACGTTTTTGTTCGTCGATAGCCAGTGCCTCAGCGCGCTGATGCCGCCCTTCTCGATGACTTGCGAGGCGGCGATCGCCACGGAGGGACGGCGTTGCCATTCCTGCGATTCATAATCGCGGGCCGCGATCGCGTAGGTGACCGCGATGCTGCCGACCACGATCAGCGCCATCGCCATCCAGAACAGCATGAATATCCGAAAAAATAGGCTATGCATCGACCAGGGTCAGCGTATATCCGGAGCCGCGGACGTTTTTGATTTCCGGGTGTGTGCCTGCCTCGAGTCCCAGTTTGCGGCGCAGGTTGCTGATGTGCGTATCGATGCTGCGATCGTAGGGCACGAGCTTTCGGCCCAATGCCTGTTCGGTAAGTTGGTCGCGCGAAATCACGGAACCCGCAGAGCGCATCAGCAACTCCAATACGCGGATCTCCGCGCCCGTCAGCGGCACCGGTTCGCCGGCGACGCGCACCTGGTGCATGCCGGTATTCAGCACGATCGGTCCGATCTCGAATATGTCCGGGGCCGCGCCGCGCGCGTTGCGGTTGCTGGCCCGGCGCAAAATGGCGCGAATGCGCGCCACCAATTCACGCGGATTGAATGGCTTGCTGAGGTAATCGTCGGCGCCCAATTCGAGGCCGACGATGCGATCGATGTCATCGCCGCGAGCGGTCAGCATCAAGATCGGCGTCGTGTGCGTTGCGCCGAGCTTGCGCAGCACGTCGAAGCCGCTGACGCTCGGCAGCATGACGTCGAGTATGAGGATCTCGAACTCGTTGGCGCGCAACTCTTCGAGCGCGACGCTGCCGTCGTGCACGCTCTTGACCTCGAAGTGTTCGGCGTTCAGATATTCGGTCAGCATCTGACACAGCTCGCGATCGTCGTCGACGAGCAACACTCTCGCGTCGCGCGGATTCGCGGCGTCGGTGGCGGTTGTCGATGAGTTGTTCATATACGGTGCTCCGCATACTTTCGCACAGTCGCTGCGCCGAGGCCGGTTCGGTCGCGGACTTTACACAACTTTGCACGCGTCCAGGCTCCGCTTCGCACATCTCCACAGGGCGAAGATTAAAATGATGCTCCATGAAGTCCCATCGATCCATAGGAGTCGTAAATATGAAAGCAATTCGCACATTCGTGGCGGGCACGCTCGCCGCCGCAGCGGCCTTAGTCGCGATCTCGTTGCCGTTGGCAACCGCCGGCGCGGCTTCGCCTGCGACCGACAACGCGGCAACGGCGAACGCGCCGACCGCCGGCCCGTATGGCGGCCATCATGGTTGGGGTCTCGCGCACCTGTATGCGAAGCTGGGACTCACCGTAGAACAGCAGGCGTCGGTCAAGTCGATCCTGGCCGCTGCCGGCCCGGGATTGAAGAGCCTCCACCAGCAGATTCGCGCGAACACCATGAAACTGCGCCAGACGTCTCCGGACGATCCGAACTATGCCTCGATCGCCAACGAAGTGAGCCAGACCCACGGTACGCTCTCAACGCAGCTGGTCGCACACATGGCCGATGTGCGCTCGCAGTTGTATGCGATCCTGACGCCTGAGCAAAAGATGCAGCTCGCGGCTCTGGAGGCCAAATGGAAGGCGAACGGCGCGCGGCGTTGGGGTGGCCATGGTCCGGCTCAGAGCGCCGCTCCCGCGGGCAGCACCGGCGTCCAGTAGCGTTCGGGAACGAAAATCGTTGTCATTGCCGTCCCGTCCAGCGCTGGCCGTCCAGCGCTGGCCGTCTAGCGCTGGCTGGCGGTGATCCCATCTCGCTTGAGGAGCTCGATGACGCTGTCCTGACCAACCAGGTGGCCGGTGCCGACGATGACCAGATAATTTTTGTCGTCCTGCAGCAGCGCTTCGATTTTCGGCAGCCATTTGCGGTTGCGTGCGCCCAATAGCGATTGATACAACTTGGGATCGCGGCCGAATTCGTGTTCGAGTTGAGCCTTGAGCCAGCCCGAATCGCCGCTCTCCCAAGCGCGCACCATGTCGTTGGCCTCCTTGGGCAGGTCGCGCGCTTCCTCGAGGCTCGATAACAGGTATTCCGCTTGCGTATCGAGCGGCATGGCCTCAAAGAGAGCGATTTGATCATGCGCGGTTTCCAGTCCCGTGACCGCTTTGCCGTCGATGCGGGCTTTCTCCATGAAGTACATCTCGACGCCCGACTCCGGCTGGAATCCTTGCTGCGCCAGCTGCAGTTGCGAAATGCTCTCGGCCACGAACCAGGGCGCGAATTGATCGAATGTGGCGAGATCGAAGCCGAGCTCGTGCGCGAGGCGCAACGCGCGCGCATAACGTTCATTGCCCATGATTTGGGTCAGCGTCTTGCCGTCGGGCAATAATGCGCTGCCGAGCAGCTCCTGCTGAACCGTGTCGAGGTCGAGTTCTCCGAGATCGATCTCCATGACGACCGATTTGGCGTCGGCGTAGGCGTCGAGCACGGGTTTCGCGAGCGGATAGTCGCGTTTGCGCAGCACGTGAATCGAACCCAGCAGATAAACGGTGTTGTGCTTGCCGTGCATTTCCCACAGCGAATGCAGCGCGCCGTCCGCGCGCCCGGGCGCAGCCGCGAGAATGAGGCATGCGAGCAGCAGTGCGCGCACTTAGCGCGCCGCGGCCTGCCGAGCGGGCATCGCTTCGACCCAATGCACTTGCGTCTCAATTCCCCCATCGGCGTGCAATTGGAAGCTTCGGTAGGCGGGCGGGCGCTTATCAATGGCGTATCGATCGCTCGCCGGCAGGAATTGCGCGCAGGTCGAAGGCGTCGCGATGAGACGCACGGAACCCCGGCTGCCGTCGTAGGCCTGATGCACGTGGCCCCAAACGACGGCTTTGACGTGCGAATGCGCATCGATGATGCGCCAAAACTCGTCCGCATTGGCGAGGCCGATGCCGTCGAGCCAGCGGCTGTTCATGGCGATCGGGTGATGATGCAGACAAACCATCGCGTGGCTCTCGTCGCTCGCCAATGCCGCATCCAAACGCGCAAGCTCCTGCGGCGTCAGGCGGCCGCCCACATGGCCCGGATCATAGCTGTCGAGCATCACGAATTGCCATGCGTCGATTTTTCGCGTGCCGCAAATTTGAAAGGGCGCCTCACAGAGCTGGCGTGACATTGCCTCCGGCACGTCGTGGTTGCCCGGAATACACAATATGGGCCGCCCGACGGCCGAGAATATGCTGCGAAAGCGCAGATAGCCGTTCGCGTCGTCCTGCACGAGATCGCCTGTGACGAGCAGTGCCGCAAAATCCGGGACTTCGGCGAATGCTTCATCGACCACGGCGCGCAGGCTGGAGTCCGTCTCCACGCCGCGTAGCTGGCCTTCCGCTCGCCCATACAAATGCGGGTCCGTCATTTGAAGAATACGCATGAACGAGATCCTAACAAAGCGCTACTGGCGCGAAGGTGAACTGCATCAAGCCTGGGCGGATCGAATTGCCCAGGAGTCGGCACTCTGGCGCCAAACCTCGGCCGAAAATCCCGTTGCGGCCCGCAAGAGGCCGCCGGACCTCGGATTTCGCCGCCGCGCTAGCAGATATTTGCTGGCGGGGCTCGCATAAAGGACAATACACGTTCCCTTAAGTAAAAGAAGATCCCTATGCCAAGTCGTCGCCAGCTTGCGAATGCCATTCGATTCTTGTCAATGGATGCGGTTCAAAAGGCGCATTCCGGCCACCCGGGTGCGCCCATGGGTATGGCGGATATCGCCGAAGTGCTGTGGCGTGATGTGCTCAAGCACAATCCCGGCAATCCGACCTGGTGGAACCGTGACCGCTTCGTGCTTTCGAACGGGCACGCATCCATGTTGCTGTACTCCTTGCTGCATCTGACGGGCTATCCCCTGTCGATGGATGAATTGAAGCGCTTCCGGCAGTACGGCTCGAAGACCGCGGGCCACCCGGAACGTGAAGTTCATCTCGGCATCGAGACGACCACGGGCCCATTGGGGCAAGGCATTTCCAATGCGATCGGCATGGCGCTCGCCGAGCGCGCGCTGGCGGCGACGTTCAACCGGCCCGGATTTCCGATCGTCGATCACCACACCTACGTGTTCACGGGCGACGGCTGTCTGATGGAGGGCATTTCGCACGAGGTGGCTTCATTCGCAGGCGTGCAGAAGCTCGGCAAGCTCACGGTAATTTACGACGACAACGGCATTTCGATCGACGGCAAAGTCGTGGGCTGGTTCACCGACGACACCGCAAAACGCTTCGAAGCCTACGGATGGCATGTGCTTCCGCACGTCGACGGGCATGACAGCGATGCGGTTGCCGCGGCGCTCTCCGCCGCTCGCGCCGTTACGGACCGACCGTCGCTGATTTGCGCCAAGACGATCATCGGCTGGGGCGCGCCGAACAAGCAGGGCACGGCCGCGATGCATGGCGAGGCGCCGGGCGAGGCCGAGGTTGCCGCGACGCGCGTGCATCTTGGCTGGACTTCCGCGCCGTTCGAGATTCCCGAGGACATTCGCGCGGCCTGGGATCAGCGCGAAAAGGGCGCTCGCGTCGAGCAGCAATGGCGCGCGCTATGGACCGCCTATAAAGCGGAGTTTCCCGCGCTGGCGGCGGAATTCGAGCGGCGCATGGAGGGGCAACTGCCCACGGGTTTCGACGAACTTGCGAGCGCTTACATCGCCAAGACGCAGGTCGAAGGAACGGTGCTGGCGACCCGCCAGTCATCGCAGGCCGCTCTCAATGCGTTCGGCCCGAGTTTGCCGGAACTGATCGGCGGCTCCGCGGATCTCACGCCGTCGAACGGCACGTGGCGCAAGGATTCTGTCGTGCTCACGCCGGCGCAACCGGGCGGCAACTATCTGCATTTCGGCGTGCGCGAATTCGGCATGTCCGCGATCTTGAACGGCGTCGCCTGTCACGGCGGTTTCATTCCTTATGGCGCGACTTTCCTGACGTTCTCGGACTACGCGCGCAACGCGCTGCGCATGGCCGCGCTGATGCACTTGGGCGTGATCTACGTCTATACGCACGACTCGATCGGACTTGGCGAGGATGGACCCACGCATCAGCCGATCGAACATGTCGCGAGCCTGCGCATCATTCCGAACTTGGACGTATGGCGCACCTGCGACGGTGTCGAGACCGCCGTTGCATGGCGCGCGGCGATCGAGAATCGCGACGGCCCGTCGTGCCTCGTATTCACGCGCCAGGCCGTGGCCCATCAGGCGCGCAACGCCGATCAGATCGCGGCGATCGCGCGAGGCGGCTATGTGCTCATCGACAGCGACGGGCCGCCCGAGGCGATCGTCATCGCGACCGGCTCCGAGGTCGGAATCGCCGCCGACGCGGTGCGCAAAGTGACTGCCAGCGGCCGTCGGATTCGACTCGTCTCCATGCCGAGCACCAACACGTTCGAGCGCCAGGATGAGGCCTACAAGCAGAGCGTATTGCCCGACGCCGTGACGCGGCGCGTCGCGGTCGAAGCCGGCGTGCGCGCGGCGTGGTGGCGCTATGTCGGCCTGAAAGGCCAGATCGTCGGTATCGATCACTACGGCGCGTCGGCGCCGGCGAAGGATTTGTTTCTGCATTATGGATTTACGGTCGAGAATGTCGTCAAGGCGATCGGCGCCGCGTTGGCCGGTTGAGCCTTTTTGAGTAAGTCCTGAGGATTCACGCGGATGGCGATCAAAGTGGGCATCAATGGCTATGGGCGCATCGGTCGCAACGTACTGCGAGCGCTCTACGAAGGCGGGCAAAAGGGCGCCATCCAGATCGTCGCGATCAATGATCTCGGCGACGCCAAGACCAACGCGCATCTGACGAGCTTCGATACGGCGCACGGCCGATTCAAGGGCGAGGTGCACGTCGACGGCGATTCGATGGTCGTGAACGGCGATCGCATCCGCGTCGTAGCGCAGCGCGATCCGTCGAAATTGCCGTGGGGCGAATTGGGCGTCGAGTTCGTGCTCGAGTGCACGGGGCTGTTCACGAGCAAGGCCAAGGCGTCGGCGCATCTGACCGCCGGCGCCAAGAAGGTCGTGATCTCCGCGCCGGGCGGCGACGACGTTGACGCGACCATCGTCTACGGAGTGAATCAACAGGTCTTGAAGGCGAGTCACACGGTGATTTCCAACGCCTCGTGCACGACCAATTGTTTGGCGCCGCTCGCCAAGGTGCTTCACGACAACGTCGGCATACTCGCGGGCGTCATGACGACGATCCATTCCTACACGAACGATCAGGTGCTGACCGACGTATACCATTCCGACTTGCGCCGCGCGCGCTCGGCGACCATGTCGATGATACCCACCAAGACCGGCGCCGCCGCGGCGGTCGGCCTGGTGCTGCCGGAGTTGAAAGGGAAACTCGACGGTTTCGCGATCCGAGTCCCGACGATCAACGTATCGCTGGTCGACTTGAGTTTCAATGCCGGGCGAAAGACCAGCGTCGAGCAGATAAATGCGCTGGTCAAGGCGGCGGCCGACGGTGCTCTGAAAGGCGTGCTCGCGTACAACGATCAGCCGCTCGTCTCCGTGGACTTCAATCACGATCCGGCATCCTCGACTTTCGATGCGACGCTGACGAAGGTCATCGAAGGAACGCTCGTCAAGGCCTGTGCCTGGTACGATAATGAATGGGGCTTCTCCAACCGCATGCTGGATACGACGCTCGCATGGTCGAAAGCCAAATGACATCGATCGGGAGTTGAGCCGTGAAGATCATCAAAATGACCGATGTCGGCTTATCCGGCAAGCGCGTGCTCATTCGCGAGGATTTGAACGTGCCGATCAGCGCCGGCGTCGTGACCAGCGATGCGCGCATTCGCGCGGCGCTGCCGACGATACGCCTGGCTCTCGACCAGAAGGCGAAGGTCCTGGTGATGTCCCATTTGGGCAGGCCCGAGGAAGGGCAATTCAGCGAGGAGTTTTCTCTCGCGCCGGTCGCCAAACGGCTCGCGGACCTATTGGGCGTGCCCGTGGCCCTCAAGCGCGATTGGCTGGGGGGCGTCGACGTTGCTCCCGGTTCGGTCGTGCTGTTGGAGAACGTGCGGTTCAACAAGGGCGAGAAGAAGAACTCCGACGAACTCGCCAAGAAAATGGCGGCGCTATGCGACGTCTACGTAATGGACGCGTTCGGCACCGCGCATCGCGCCGAGGCGAGCACGCACGGCGTGGCGAAATTCGCTGCCGTTGCCTGCGCCGGGCCCTTGCTGGTCAGCGAGTTGACCGCGCTCGAGACGGCGCTGGAAAAACCGGCGCGGCCCCTGATCGCGATCGTCGCCGGTTCCAAGGTGTCGACCAAGCTCACGGTGCTCGAATCTCTGCTCGCGAGAGTCGACGGCTTGATCGTCGGCGGCGGCATCACCAACACTTTTCTTGCGGCGCTCGGCTTTCGTGTCGGCAAGTCCTTGCACGAGCCCAACATGCTGGATATTTGTAAACGCCTGTTGGACCAGGCGCACAAGCGCGGCATCGAGATTCCGATGCCGACCGACGTGGTCGTTGCCAAGGAGTTTTCGGCCAAAGCCGAAGCCGACGTGAAGCCGGTCGGCAACGTGGCCGACGATGAAATGATCTTGGACATTGGTCCCGATTCCGCCGAGCAGTTCGGTAAAATCCTGGCATCCGCCGGCACCATCTTGTGGAACGGACCGGTCGGCGTGTTCGAGTTCGAGCAGTTCGGCGAAGGCACGCGCGCCATTGCGAACGCGATTGCGCGCAGCAAGGCGTTTTCCTTGGCGGGCGGCGGCGATACGCTCGCCGCAATCGAGAAATACAAAATCGAAGACAGTATTTCGTACATTTCCACGGGCGGCGGCGCGTTCCTGGAATTCGTCGAGGGCAAGAAGCTTCCTGCCGTGGAAATTTTGGAGCAGCGCGCCGAATGAGTTCACTGTTACGGCGAACCAAGATAGTCGCCACGCTCGGTCCTGCGACCGACGATCCGAAGGTCCTTAGCGAGATCGTGCGCGCGGGGGTGGACGTCGTCAGGCTGAATTTTTCGCATGGCCAGGTTGCCGACCACGCGCGCAGGGTCGCGCTGGTGCGGGAGGCCGCGGCACAAGCCGGCCGCTACATCGGCGTCTTGGGCGACCTTCAGGGCCCGAAGATCCGCATAGACCGTTTCGTCGGAGGCAAGGTGCAGCTCGCCGACGGTGCCGCGTTCGTACTGGACGCCTCGCTCGCGATCGACGCCGGCAACGAGCAAGCGGTGGGCATCGCCTATAAGAAGCTGCCGACCGACGTCCACATCGGCGACGTGCTGCTGCTCAACGACGGTCAGATCAGCCTGCAAGTCGAGCAAATCGACGGCCCGCGGATCAATACGCGCGTGCTCGTCGGCGGCGAACTCGGCAACAGCAAGGGCATCAACCGCCAGGGCGGCGGACTTTCCGCCGGCGCCCTGACCGACAAGGACCGCGAAGACATCCACACCGCGGCGTCGCTGAAGGTCGACTTCTTGGCCATATCGTTTGCCCGTGATGCCGCCGACATGAACGAGGCGCGCAGCTTGCTGCGCGAGGCCGGCGGACACGCGCTTCTGGTCGCCAAGATCGAGCGCGCCGAGGCGATCCAAAATCTCGTTGCGGTGGTTCGGGCCAGCGACGCGGTCATGGTTGCGCGCGGCGATCTCGGCGTGGAGATGGGATACGCCGAGCTTGCCGGACTGCAGAAACAAATCATTCAAGAGGCGCGGCATCAAAACAAGGTGGTCATCACCGCGACGCAGATGATGGAGTCGATGATCGTCAATACGATTCCGACGCGCGCCGAGGTGTCGGACGTCGCCAATGCGGTCATGGACGGCACCGATGCGGTCATGCTCTCGGCCGAGACCGCCTCCGGCAAGCACCCGACCAAGGTCATCGAGGCGATGTCGCAGATCATCCTCGGTGCCGAGAAATACCAGGACGCGCACGTGCGCATCCGGCAGCGCAACACGGGCCACTTCGGGCACACCGACGAAGCCATCGCGGCCGCGGTGATGTTTACGGCGAACCACTTGAACGTCAAAGCGATCGTGGCCCTGACCGAGTCGGGCAGCACGACGCTGTGGATGTCGCGGGTGCGCTCGGACATCCCGATCTACGCGTTCACGCGCCAGGAGATCACGCGCCACCGCGTCACGCTATACCGCGGCGTCTATCCGGTTGCCTACGAGGACATCGACAGCTCGTCGAAGGAATTCTATTACTCGATCTTTCGCCAATTGCTGAAATTGAATCTCGTCAAGGAAGGCGATCTGGTCATTCTGACCAAGGGTGCAATGGCCGGCGTTTCGGGCGGCACGAATTCCATGCAGATCGTACAAGTCACGGCAAAGTGATGGCGTGAACCTCGAATTCCGGGGAACCGAGCGCTACATCGCGACCGAAGAGCTCATGGTCGCGGTCAAAGCCGCCATGGTGCTGTCGCGGCCGCTGCTGATCAAAGGCGAACCCGGCACGGGCAAGACCTTGCTCGCCGCGGAAATCGCACGGTCCCTAGGCAAGCCCCTGTTCGAATGGCACATCAAGTCGACGACCAAGGCGCAGCAGGGTCTCTATGAGTACGATGCGGTTTCGCGCTTGCGCGACTCGCAGCTCGGCGATCCGCGCGTCCAGGATATCCGCAACTACATTCTGAAGGGCACGCTCTGGGAGGCCTTCGATTGCGATGCGCAGCCCGTCGTGCTCATCGACGAAGTGGACAAGGCGGACATCGAATTTCCCAACGATCTGCTGCGCGAATTGGACCGCATGGAATTCTACGTCTATGAAACGCGCGAGACGGTGCGCGCCAGGCACCGGCCGCTGATCGTCATCACGAGCAACGATGAAAAAGAGCTGCCCGACGCGTTCTTGCGCCGCTGCTTCTTTCATTACATCCGTTTTCCCGACGAAGCGACGATGACCCGGATCGTCGACGTGCATTTCCCCGGCCTGAAGCGCGAGCTGTTGCGCGAAGCGCTGACGCTGTTCTTCAAGGTCCGCGAAACGCCGGGATTGAAAAAGAAACCCTCGACCTCGGAATTCCTCGATTGGATCAAGCTCATTCTCGCCGAGGACATAGCGCCCGAGCAGCTGCGCGGCGACGACGCCCGCAAACTCATTCCGCCGCTCTACGGCGCGCTGCTCAAGAACGAACAAGATGTGCATTTGTTCGAACAGCTGCTGTTTCTGGGCCGAAGGAATGCTCGTTAGATTCTTCCTTTCGCTGCGCGATGCCGGCGTGCCGGCGACCATGCCGGAATTTCTGACCTTGCTCGAAGCCTTGAAGGCGGGAATCGGAGGCCAGAACGCAGAGTCCTTCTACTTCCTGTCGCGCACCTGTCTGGTCAAGGACGAAGCCCAATACGACCGGTTCGACCGCGCCTTCGCCCGGCATTTCCGCGGGGTGGAGGACGTAATCGCGGTGCTATCGCGCACCTTGCCGGCCGACTGGCTCGAAAGGCTCGCCGAGAGGGTCCTCGGCGAGGAGGAGAAAGCGCAAGTCACGGCGCAGGGCGGTTGGGACGCGCTCATGGAGGCGCTCAAGAAGCGGCTCGAGGAGCAGCAGGGCAGGCATCAAGGCGGCAGCAAATGGATAGGCACGGCGGGCACATCGCCATTCGGCGCCTACGGCTACAATCCTCAGGGCGTGCGCATGGGCCAGAAAACGGGCGAAAATCGCGGCGCGGTCAAGATTTGGGACCAGCGCGAGTTCGCGAATCTCGCCGACGACGTCGAGCTCGGCACTCGCAACATGAAGCTCGCGTTGCGCCGTCTGCGCAGGTTCGCGCGGCGCGGCGCGCCCACGGAGTTCGCGCTCACCGATACCATCGATGCCACGGCGCGCGCCGCCGGATGGCTGGAAATCAAGATGGTCCCCGAGCGGCACAATGTCGTGAAGGTGTTGCTACTTCTCGACGTCGGCGGATCCATGGATTCCTACGTCCGCGTCTGCGAGGAATTGTTCTCGGCCGCGCGCAGCGAATTCAAGCACCTCGAGCAATTCTACTTCCACAACTTCACCTACGAGAATCTGTGGCGCGACAACCGCCGCCGCGGCGCGGCATTGAGCACGATCGACGTCACGCGCACCTACGGCCCCGACTTCAAATTGATCATTGTCGGCGACGCGACCATGAGTCCCTATGAGATCACACAACCCGGGGGCAGCATCGAATACTGGAATCCGCAACCCGGCCAAGTTTGGCTGCAGCGCCTTCTGAAGGCCTACCCGAAATTCGCTTGGATCAATCCCCAGCCCAAGCAGCACTGGCCGCAGGTGGCGTCGATCGAAATCACACGGGAGCTTCTCGAGGGGCGCATGTACCCGCTGACCCTCGCGGGTCTCGATGAGGCGATCGACGCGTTGCGATAGCGGCGCTTTGGTACTCGGCGCTGCGCGCCTCGCCCCTGCGGGGCCGCCCTCTGGGCGTTCCAAACCGGCCGCCGCGGCCGGTTTAGTCCGGGCGCAGCGCGTCGTGGCGAGTCAGCACCTGTGGATAGACGCGGCGAAAATGCGCCGCGAGCTGCTCGGCAATATAGACCGAGCGATGCTGGCCGCCGGTGCAGCCGATGGCGATCGTCAAGTAGCCCCGATTCGCCGACGCGAATTCGGTGATGCGTTTCGTCAGGAATTCGGTCAGATCGGCGATCATCGCGCGCACGCTCGGATGCCCCGCCAGATACTCCGCCACGGGCGCATCGCGACCCGTCTGCGACCGCAAGGAATGCTCCCAGAAGGGATTCGGCAGGCTGCGCACGTCGAACACGAAGTCGGCGTCGCCCGGAATCCCGTGTTTGAAGCCGAACGACTCGAACATCAGCGATAGTCGCCCTTCCTGGCGCCGGTCGATGCGTTCGCGAATCAGTTCGCGCAGCGCGTGCACGCCCATGTTCGACGTATCGATGACCAGATCCGCAGCCTTGATGATCGGTTCGAGCAGCCGCTGCTCCGAGGCGATCGCTTCGCGCAAGCTGATGCCCTCGGATAGCAGCGGATGTTTGCGGCGCGTCTCGGCGTAGCGTTTGAGCAGTACCTCGTCGCTCGCGTGCAGATACAGAACGTCGCAACTGATGCCGCTGCGGCGCAATTCATCGACGAGGTCGGGGACCGTCTCGATCTCGTTGGCACGGTTGCGGGCATCCAGCCCGACCGCGGTCCGCGGGTAAGTGTCCCCGCTACCGCGGACGGTGTGCGATATCAACGGCTTGAGCAGCGCTGCGGGAATGTTATCGACGCAGTAGTAGTCGATGTCCTCCAGCATGTGCAAGGCCACGCTCTTGCCGGAGCCCGAGAGGCCGCTGACGATGATCAGGCGCATCGGCAACGCGCCCGGTGACTCAAGAAAGGCGCGCCTTGATGACTTGTTCGGCGTGATGATCCCCGGACTTCTCCTTGTGTTTTTTCACGCAGCGGTCCAGCTTGTCGGCAAGTGCATCGATGGCGGCGTACATATCTCCGTCGATGGCGTCGGCATAGATCTTATTGCCGCGCAGCATCAGCGTGGCCTCGGCCTTATGGCGCAACTTTTCGACGGTGAGAATGCAATGGACGTCGATCAGTTGCTCGAAATGCCGAGAAATCTTTTCGAATTTCTTGGACACATAGCCGCGCAGCGCGGGTGTGATTTCCACGTGGTGACCGCTGAGATCGATCTGCATGAAATACCTCCAACACACTTAAGGTTCCTAGGACGCACGAGCTGCAGCTCGCTTGCGTTCGTTCGACGGGGCGATCTGCATCCCCTCTCGATACTTGGCGACGGTCCGGCGGGCCACCGGGATGCCTTCGCTCGACAAAATCTCCGCCAGTTTGCTGTCGCTGAGCGGATTATCCGAATTTTCGTGAGTGATCAATTTGCGAATTTTGGCGCGTATCGCCGTCGAGGACATTTCCGTCCCGTCCGCGGCCGCGACATGGCTCGAGAAAAAATATCTGAACTCGAACACGCCCCGCGGCGTGTGCATGTACTTGGCGGTCGTGACGCGCGATATCGTCGACTCGTGCATTTCCACGGCCGCCGCGACGTCCTTGAGGATCAGCGGTTCCATCGCCTCTTCGCCGCGCTCGAAAAAGCTCGTTTGGCGCTGCACGATGCAGCGGGCGACTTTGACCAGGGTTTCACTGCGGATCTCGAGGCTGCGCATCAGCCAGCGCGCTTCCTGCAGCTGCGTGCGCAGCATCGCGTGATCGGGGGATCGCGACACCAAATTTGCGTAGGTCTGATTGACGCGCACGCGCGGCACGGTCGCTTGATTGACCTCGACGATCCAGCCGTGTTCGGTGCGGCGCACGAAAACGTCGGGGATCACGTACTCGGCTTGTCCGGAGCTGACCGCACTGCCGGGACGCGGGTGGCACGAGCGCACCAGCGCGAGCGCCATCTCCAGGTCGGTTTCGTTGCAGCGTAGTTGCCGCCGCAGCAGCACGAGCTGCTGTCCGGCAACGAGGTCCAAATGCTCGAGAGCCACGCGTATCGCGATGTCCCTCGCCGGGGTTGCCGGGTCGAGCTGGCGCAGTTGCAGAGCGATGCATTCGCTCAAATTTCGCGCACCGATGCCCGCCGGCTCCAATCCCTGCACGATGCGCAGCACTCTCTCCACTTCGGCGACGGGCACGTCGATTTCAGGCAACAGGCTTGCGCGGATGTTCTCGAGGTCGTCGAGCAGGTAGCCGTCGTCGGAGATCGCGTCGGCGATGACGCGGGCGATCGCAAGGTCGATTGCGGACAAATGGGCGAGCTCGAGCTGGTCGATCAGCTGTTCCTGCAGCGTTTCCACGTGCCGGTCGCTGAAATCGCCGCTACGATCGTCGTCGCCGGACCAGGAGGTGTCCGACGGCCCCGTCGTCTGTTCTCCCCAGGCTTCGTCGGCGATTTCGACCTCGGGCTCCTCGCGCTCATCGCCTGCCGCCGTCGAGTGCCCGTCGAGTTCGGCATATTCCTCGCGGACTGCGGCGGTGTCCTCGGGTTCACGCACGACTTCGGCCGGCGCAGCTTCGCCGAGATCCTCTTCGGCCTCCAGCATCACATTGGTTTCGAGGGTTTCGCGCACGTGCGCTTGCAAATCCAACGCAGGCAACTGCAGTAAGCGAATAGCCTGTTGCAGCTGCGGCGTCATCGTCAGCTGCTGCCCGATTCGAAGCTGCAGACTCGGCTTCATCATACGATTCTACGGTTCCAGAGCCTACAGTTTGAAATCCTGTCCCAAGTACACCTCACGAACCTGTGGGTTAGCAAGAATCTGTTCCGCAGATCCTGATGCAATCACAATTCCCTGACTGACGATGTATGCGCGCTCGCAAATTCCGAGCGTCTCCCGGACATTATGATCGGTAATCAGCACTCCAATCCCCTTGCTCGACAAGTGCTTGATTATGCGCTGGATATCGCCGACCGACAGGGGGTCGACGCCGGCAAAAGGCTCATCCAGCAGGATGAATCGCGGATCGGCGGCCAGGGCGCGGGCGATTTCGACGCGCCGCCGCTCGCCGCCGGACAGACTCAAGCCTGCGCTCTGGCGCACGTGGCCGATATGCAACTCCTCGAGCAACTCTTCCAGGCGTTCGTGGCGCGCCGTGGAATCGAGCTTGGGGCGAGTCTCCAGAATCGCCAGAATGTTGTCCTCGACCGACAATTTGCGAAATATGGACGGTTCCTGCGGCAAGTAGCCCAAGCCCAACTGCGCGCGGCGGTGCATCGGCAGGCGGCCGATGTCGCGACCGTCCAACATGATTTCCCCATGCTCGCAGGGCGTCAAACCGACGATCATGTAAAAAGCCGTGGTTTTTCCGGCGCCGTTCGGCCCCAACAGGCCGACGACTTCGCCGCTCGCGACTTGCAGGGACAAGTCACGCAGCACCTGGCGCGACTTGTAGCTCTTGGCTAGATTCAGGGCTCGCAGCAGGCTCATGGTTTGGGCGTTGGCGGGGGCGGCGTGATCGTGATGTGCACGCGCTGCGAATTTTGCTCGGATGGGTTCGCGAACATTTTCTTTTCGAGCAAATTGTATTTGAGTGTTTCACCGCGAATTTCGTCCGGGCCGTTGCTGATCCATGCATCTTTCGACAGCATGATCGTGGCCTTGTCGACGTCGTATTCGATGACCTCGGCATGCCCCTGCACGGGCTTGCCGTTCTTGGGGTCATGCTGCACGAAGGCCGCCGGTTTGCCGGTAACGACCGCCTTCGCGAGCAGATTTTTTACAAAGGTCACATCGGCCTCGTCGGATTCGAGTTGGCCTTGATCCATCGCAATCTTGACGTTGCCCCGAAACACCCAGTGGCTGTCCTCGAAATTCAAATCGGTCGATTGCCCGTTCGCTTGTGCCTGATCCGCCGACACCGACATGCCGCCCTGCGAAATCTTCACCTTGTGAAACAGCAGCTCGTTCTTGAGGTAATCGACTTCGGATGATTGCGCGTCGAGCAATATCGGCAGCTGCCTCGCCGGGTCGGTGCTGCCGAGCGCGCGTTCGGCGCCCGCGGATAGACAAAGCAGCAAGATGAGCGCGTTACGGCAGGAAGCGGCCATTGACTCGCGACTCCAGGCGCACGGTGTGCGCCTGCAAATTTGCGACGAGACCGCGGGCGGTCAAGGTATGCCGTGCGAATTCGATGCGCACGTCGCTTTGTGTACTCGCCACCTCGTTGGGAATGTCATAACTCAACGTATCGGTTCGAATGATTGCCGTGCCCGGGTGCTCTCGATCGACGCCCTGTAGGCGCACGTTGCCGCTGATGTCGACGACCTTGCCTCCGGACTGCACGTGCGCCGTATCGCCGATCATCACCCACGACTGGCCGCCCGGCGCTTGATAATTGATCTGTACATTGACGAGCGCGACCTCGTTGCTATGGCCGATTTGGTCGATGCGTTCCGCCTCGATGCGGACGCTGGGATCGCCCGCCGCGTCGTAGTCGGTAAGGACCGCGTTCTTCAGATAATAGCCGGGGCTGTCCACCGGGTTTGCGCTGGACTGCGCGGGTGGGGCTCCGGGATTGCTCAATATCCACGTGCTGACCGCCAGGCCGATCACTGCGAGCACGGTCAGGATTCGAAACATCATCTAATGGCTGCGCGCGCGGGCGCGCAGTAGCGCGTCGCACAGTTCCCGCACCGCACCGCGGCCGCCCGCCGCCTTGGCGACCCAATGCGCGGCCCTCAGGACGAGCGGGTGCGCGTCGGCGACCGCAGCGGCGAAGCCGACGGCCGACATCAGCGGCAAATCGGGCGTGTCATCGACGATGCAGGCGCAGGCCAGGGGGTCGAGCCCAAGGCGCGCGCATAGATCGCGCAAAGCCTGCAGTTTGTCGGCGCAGCCCTGGACGACGTGACGCACCTTCAGCTCGCGCACGCGCGCCGTGACAGCAGCGGATCGGCGTCCGCTGAACATGGCAATCTGCACGCCTTGTCCCATGAGCAGTTTGATGCCGTGGCCGTCGCGCACGTTGAAAACCTTGAGCGACTCGCCGCGCGCGCCAAAATACAAGCTGCCATCCGTGAGCACACCGTCGACGTCGAGTACCAGCAGTTGGATCTTCGCGAGCGGAGTTGCGTTGCGCGCGCTCAAACCACACCCGCGCGCATCAGGTCGTGCACGTTGAGCGCTCCGACGACGCGTTCATCCGCATCCACGACCAGCAGCGAAGTAATTCGGTGTTGCTCCATGAGGTGCACCGCTTCGGCCGCAAGCATCGTCGCTTGCACGGTTTTTGCGCGGCGAGTCATGAGCTCGTGCATCGGTGTCGCGCGCAAATCCGCGGACGCGTAGAGCGCCCGGCGCAAATCGCCGTCCGTGAAAATGCCGATGACCCGCTCGTCCGAATCGACGACCGCCGTCATGCCGAGGCCCTTGCGGGTCACTTCCATGAGCCCTTCCGACAGAGGCGTATCCGCGAGGACCTTTGGCACGTTGCTGCCCGTGCGCATGACGTCCTTCACGCGCAGAAGCAGGCGCCGGCCCAACAGGCCGGCCGGATGCGATCGTGCGAAGTCCTCCTCCGTAAAGCCGCGCGCTTTCAATAGCGCGACCGCGAGAGCGTCCCCGACGCCCAAGGCAGCCGTCGTGCTCGCGGTTGGCGCCAAATTGAGCGGACACGCCTCGGCGGGCACGCCGATGTCCAGATGCACCGTGGACATGCGCGCGAGCGTCGAGTTCGGATTGCCGGTCAATGTGACCAGCGGCACCCCAAGGCGTTTGATGACCGGGATGATCGTGAGTATCTCGTCGGTCTCTCCGGAGTTCGACAAGGCCAGCACCGCGTCCTCGCGCGTGATCATGCCGATGTCCCCGTGGCTCGCTTCTCCGGGATGCACGAAGAACGCCGGGGTGCCGGTACTCGCGAGCGTCGCCGCGATTTTGCCGGCGATATGGCCCGACTTGCCCATCCCGGTGACGACGATCCGGCCCCGACAATCGAGACAGATACGGCAGGCGCGCGCAAACTCCGCGCCTAAGCGAGGCAGTTGGGCCTGCAGACCCTCGATTTCGATGCCGAGCGCCTGGCGGGCAACGTCAACCAGATTCTCGTCCGTCAGGGCGCTGTCCATGCCTCAATGATAGCGCGACCGCGCGGCTTGCGCCGATTGGGCCGCTGCCTGCTTTCTTTGTACACTAGTCTCATTTGAGGAAATAACATGAATCCACACCAGGTAGCGGCGCTGATACAGGCCGGTGTTGCGGGCAGCACGGCCACGGTCACGAGCCCCGACAACGTGCATTTCGAGGCCATGGTCGTATCGAGCGCGTTTGCGGGCAAACGGGCCGTGCAGCGCCACCAGCTCGTCTACGCGGCGCTGGGCGCGGCCGTCGGCAACGAGATTCACGCGTTGGCCTTGCAGGTGTTCACGCCGGAAGAGTTCGCGTCGCAGGCCAAGCGCTGATGGACAAATTACAAATCCAAGGAGGCATCGCGCTCGACGGCGAGATCCGCATCTCCGGCTCCAAGAATGCGACGCTGCCGATTTTAGCCGGATGTCTGCTCGCCGAAGGGCCGGTGACCATCGCCAACGTGCCGCATTTGCAAGACGTTACGACGATGATCGAATTGCTGGGCCGCATGGGCGTCTCCGTGACCGTCGACGAGAAGATGTGCATCGAAGTGGATTCCTCGACGATCAAGGAATACTTCGCGCCCTATCAGCTGGTCAAGACCATGCGCGCCTCGATTCTCGTCTTGGGACCGTTATTGGCGCGTTTTGGATCGGCAGACGTATCGCTGCCGGGCGGATGCGCGATCGGCGCGCGCCCCGTCAACATCCACGTCGCAGGGCTGCAGGCGATGGGCGCGGACATTCACATCGAGAACGGCTACATCAAGGCGCGCGCGAGCCGCCTGAAGGGCGCTCACCTGGTGCTCGATACCGTGACCGTGACCGGGACCGAAAATCTCATGATGGCGGCGACGCTGGCCGACGGCGAAACGGTGCTCGACAATGCTGCGCGGGAACCCGAAGTCGTCGATTTGGCGAATTTTTTGATCAGCATGGGCGCGAAAATTCAGGGCGCCGGTACCGATAAGATCGTCATCCAGGGCGTCGAACGCCTGCATGGCACGCGTTACGAAGTGCTTCCCGATCGCATCGAGACAGGAACCTATTTGGTTGCGGGTGCCATCAGCGGCGGTCACGTTCGCGTCAAGAACACGCGACCGGAGCACGTCGATGCGGTGATCGTGAAACTGCAGGAGGCCGGCGCCAAGATCGCCGTGGGAGATACCTGGATCGAGGTCGATATGCGCGGGCGCCGACCCAAATCCGTGGATATTCGAACCGCTCCCTATCCGGCGTTTCCGACCGACATGCAGGCGCAATTCGCCGCGCTGAACACCGTTGCGGACGGCGTCGGGACCATTATCGAAACGATTTTCGAGAATCGCTTCATGCACATGCTCGAGATGCGCCGCATGGGCGCAGAGATCCGGCTCGAGGGCAATACCGCGATCATCAAGGGCGTCGAGCGCCTCACCGCCGCGCCCGTGATGGCAACCGACCTGCGCGCCTCGGCGAGCCTGATCTTGGCGGCGCTGGTCGCCGAAGGCCGCACCGAAATTGAACGGATCTACCATATCGATCGCGGCTACCAGGCCATCGAGGAAAAATTGCAACAACTGGGCGCGAAAATACGCCGCACGCCTGGTTAGACTCGAAGCGGCACGGCACGGCACGGCGCGGCACGGCACGGCACGGCACGGCACGGCACGGCGCAGCGCGACTCGCACGACGGCGCGCAGCTTACCCGGCGCCCTGCACGTCGCGCGTCGGCCGCTCGATGACCTTGAGCGTGTATTTGAACGTGCTCGTCCCATGGCGCCCCTCGATCGAAACGTTGGCGCCGGGCTTGAGGGCGGCGACGCGGCTGACGACTTCCTGTGCGCTCTTGACCGGTTCGCCATCCAAGCGCGTGATCAAGTCGCCGGGCCTAATGCCGGCATCGAACGCAGGGCTCTTCAACAAAATGTTGACGACCGTGACGCCACCGCCGGCGACGATGCCGAGTTGTGCCGCCTGCTCGTCGGTGAGGTCTTGGGGGACGAGTCCGAGCCAGCCCCGCACCACGTGGCCGTGCGCGAGGATTTGCTCCGTGACGCCGCGCACGAGATTGACGGGGATCGCGAAGCCGATGCCCTCGGGTCCCGCTCCGCCATAGGTGGAGCGATTCAGCACTGCGGTATTGATGCCGACCAAGGAGCCGCGCGCATCGATGAGCGCGCCGCCGGAGTTGCCGAGATTGATCGCCGCGTCGGTTTGAATGAAATTCTCGAAGGTTGCGAGCCCGAGCTGGCCGCGCCCGGTGGCGCTGACGATGCCCTGAGTCACCGTTTGACCGAGTCCATACGGGTTGCCGATGGCAAGCACGATATCGCCGACGCGCAAGGTGTCGGAGCGTCCCATGGGCATGGTCGGCAGCTTGCCGATCGACAGATGCAGCACGGCTAGATCCGTGTCGGGGTCCTGTCCCACGATCTTGGCGTCGGCGATGCGGCCGTCCGCGAGCGACACCTTGATCGAATCGGCGCCGGCGATCACGTGCTGGTTGGTCACGATCGTGCCGGAATCGGAGACGATGACGCCGGAACCCAAACTGCGCTCGACGTGCTGCCGGTAGGTGGGCCAATAATCGCCGAACAATTGTTGGAGCGGCGCCGCCTGGGTTTTCTCCGTGACGACGCGCGCCGTATAGATGTTGACGACGGCCGGAGTTGCACGCGCCACGGCGTCGGCGAAACTCGCGATGACCACGGGCGTCGGCGCGGGCGCTTCGATTGCAGCGGTCGGCTTGGGCGTCTGGACGGACTTGCGCTGCGCGGAATCCGCGGCCGCCTGATTCGCCCCCAATAATGAAGGCTTCCACCAGACAATCAGAAACGCCGCGGCCAGCCCGATGATGATCGCCCTGGCCAAAAACCCCACGATAACGCGCGTGTTCTTCAATTCATTTCCTCGAACCCATGCTCCGGGGTCTCTCGCCCGCAGCGACGCCTAAGTCCTGTGTATAATGCGCTCCGCTAATTCTTTCCGAAACACCATGCAATGTTTTGTTTCGGTCAAGATTTGTCAATGGAATCGTTAAAAAGTTTTGGGGACAGGCGCATGAATGATCAGGTCGACCACAGTCGGCGTCGCTTGCTGACGATCGCCACTGTCGGCACCGGGGCGGTTGGCGTGGCCTTCGCGGCCGTGCCGTTTTTGGCTTCTTGGCAGCCCAGCGCCCGCGCCAAAGCGCTCGGAGCCCCCGTCGACGTCGATGCCTCGAAGCTCGAGGAAGGGCAGATGTTGAAGCTCATATGGCGCGGCCAGCCGGTCTTCGTCGTGAGAAGGCCCAAGAGCGTGCTCGAACTGCTGGGCGGCCACGACGCGGTGCTCGCCGACCCCGAGTCGAACTCATCGACGCAACCCGCCTACATCAAGTCGGCCGGCGCCGCGCGCGCGCGCAACCCCGAGTTCTGGGTAGGCCTCGCGGTGTGCACGCATCTCGGCTGCTCGCCGCTCGCCGCATTCGAACCCAATGACGCCTCGCAGCTCGGGGGCGTCGATCTGGGGCGAAACTGGCCGGGCGGGTTTTATTGTCCCTGCCACGGCTCGAAGTACGACATCTCGGGGCGCGTCTACAAGTCCCAGCCGGCGCCGACGAATCTGACGGTGCCGCCGTACGCGATCTCGGCCGACGCGCACATCGTCATCGGCGTCGACGTAACAGAGGCATCTTAAGATGGCCGTAGTACCTGAAAATACCGGTTCGGGCGATGCCGGCGGATTGCTTGGATGGATCGACGCGCGCTTCCCGCTGTCGAAATTGTGGCGTGAACAGGTCTCCGAATATTACGCGCCGAAGAATTTCAACTTCTGGTACTACTTCGGCGTCCTGTCGCTCGTCGTGCTCGTGAATCAATTGGTCACGGGCATTTTCTTGACGATGAGCTACAAGCCCTCGGCCGCCGAGGCATTCGCATCGGTGGAATACATCATGCGCGACGTCGATTGGGGCTGGCTGATCCGGTACATGCATTCGACCGGCGCTTCGGCATTTTTCATCGTCGTCTACCTGCACATGTTCCGTGCGCTGCTCTACGGTTCGGCGCGCAAGCCGCGCGAGCTGCTGTGGATTTTCGGCTGTGTGATATTCGTGCTGCTGATGGCCGAGGCCTTCATGGGCTATGTGCTGCCCTGGGGCAACATGAGCTTCTGGGGTGCGCAGGTCATCGTATCCCTGTTCGGCAGCCTGCCCGTGATCGGCGGCGCTTTGGTCGAGTGGATCCGCGGCGACTACGTGATCGCCGACGCCACCTTGAATCGATTCTTCGCGCTGCACGTCGCGGCGTTGCCGATCGCCCTGATCTTCCTCGCGATCGCGCATCTCATGGCCCTGCACGAAGTCGGTTCGCTCAATCCCGACGGCATCGAAATCAAGGAGCACAAGGGCGCCGACGGCCATCCGCTCGACGGCATTCCGTTTCACCCCTATTACACGGTCAAGGATCTCGTCGGCATCGTGGTGTTTCTGCTGCTGTTTTGCGGCGTGATATTCTTTGCGCCGACGTTCGGCGGCATGTTTCTCGAGGCGCCGAACTTCGAGCCCGCGAATCTGCTGCAGACTCCGCCGCACATCTCGCCGGTCTGGTACTTCACGCCATACTACGCGATGCTGCGGGCCGTTCCCTCGTTCGCCGGCACGCAGGTCTGGGGTGTTCTCGTCTTGGGCAGCGCAGTCATGGTGCTATTCTTTCTGCCCTGGCTCGACCGTTCGCCCGTCAAGTCGATTCGCTATCGCGGACCGGTCTACAAGATCGCACTGGCGATTTTCTCGGTTGCCTTCGTCATTCTGGGACTTTGCGGCATGAAGCCGCCGTCGGGAATCTACCCGTTTCTCGCAAAAATCTGCACTACGCTGTATTTCGCGTTCTTTTTGCTGATGCCCTGGTACACGAAGCTCGACAATGTGAAGCCGGTGCCGCAAAGGGTCACGTGACATGCACAAGCACATAGCATTGCCGGCGGTACTGCTGGCGGCTTGGATACTGCCGGCCGGTATGGCGCTCGCCGAGGAAGGCGAGAGCTATCAGCACGCGGGCACCGACATCACCGATACCGAGTCCCTGCGGCGCGGCGCCCGCAACTTCATGAACTATTGCTCGGGCTGCCATTCCTTGAAGTATTTGCGCTACAACCGGCTGGGCGAGGACTTGAAGATTCCGGCGGCCGAGGTGGCCGCGAGTCTGATGTTCACGTCGGAGAAGCCCTTCGACGGCATCAATTCCGCGATGCCGGCGGACTCGGCAACGTGGTTCGGCAAGCGGCCCCCGGATTTGTCGCTGACCGCGCGGGCCAAGGGCGTCGACTACATCTACTCGTTTTTGAAGGGGTTTTACCTCGACAAGAGCGCGCCCTGGGGCGTGAACAACATGGTTCTGCCCAATGCCTCGATGCCGTTCGTGCTGCAATCGCAGCAGGGCCTCCAAAAGCCGGTATTCAAGAACGAGACCGTCGACGGCGAGGCAAAGGTCGTCTTGACCGGCGTCGAGCCTCTGCTTCCCGGTTCGCTGAAACCGGAGGAATATGACCAATTCGTGCGGGACATCGCGAATTTCCTCGATTATGCCGGCGAGCCCATCAAGGCGAAGCGGCAGTCGCTGGGAATATACGTGATCGCGTTCTTGCTGGTTTTCCTCGTAATCGCGTATTTATTGAAGAAGGAATATTGGAAGGACGTACACTAGCGCCGTGGTGATTGTGGGCCGGATGCTCTCTGGAGATTGCGTTAGTGGTACGTCGATCGGTCATGACATTATTTTCTGCGCCGACTGATCCCTGGAGTCATCGGACTCGATTGGTGTTGGCGGAAAAAGGCATTGCGATCGAGCTCGTCAATGTGGATCCGGCCAAGCTGCCGGAAGATTTGCTCGATCTGAATCCGTATCACAGCGTTCCGACGCTCGTCGACCGGGACCTCGTGCTGTACGATTCGCGCGTCATCATCGAGTATTTGGACGAGCGATTTCCCCATCCGCCGCTGATGCCCATCGATCCCGTTACGCGTGCGCAGTTTCGAGTCGCGCTGTATAGGATCGAACGCGATTGGTATGCGCTGGCCCATGACATCGAGGCCGACCCGCACGGTAAAGTCGCGGCGCATAGCCGCAAGGTCCTCGGCGAGGCGATTTGCGCGAGCGCGGAAGTCTTCAAGGCCAAACCGTTTTTTCTGAGCGACGAGTTCTCGCTCGTGGATGCGAGTATTGCGCCCATACTATGGCGGCTGCAGGCTTACGGCATCGAACTGCCGGCTCAAGCGCAGCCCATCATCAAATACATGAATTCGATTTTTGCGCGCTCGACGTTCCGCGCTTGTTTGACGGATGCGGAGCGGGGATTGCGTCATTGAAGCCGCGTCGTCCTTATCTTTTGCGCGCACTGCACGAGTGGATAACCGATAGCGGCGAGACCCCGCACATCGTGGTCGACGCCACGGCCGAAGGCGTCACCGTGCCGCGCCAATACGTCAAGGACGGCAAGATCGTTCTCAACATCAGCTACAGCGCGACCCAGGTGTTGAAGCTCGGCAACGACTGCGTGACTTTCGAGGCGCGTTTCGGCGGCGTCTCGTTCGCGGTGCAGGTGCCGGTGCGCGCGGTGCTGGGGATTTACGCGCGTGAGACGGGGCAGGGCATGATTTTCCCCGAGGGCGACGCGGATCCGGATCCGGGCGGCGGGCCGCCCGCGGCGGCCCCGTCCAACGGCACGTCGACACCGACACCGCGCAAGCGGCCGAAACTTCAAGTCGTCAAGTAGCGCGGCGCCGCGGCGCAATGCGCGGCGCGGTGCAATGCGCGGCGCGGTGCAATGCGCGGCGACCCGGCTCAGACGCGAAACGCGTCCCGAATCCAGATCAGTTCGTGCTCGGCGTCGGGTTCGCCGAGCACCGCGACGACGTCGAAGCGCACCGGGCGGTCGGCCCATTGCTGCGAGCACAACCGGAAGTATTCGGTTGTGCGGCTAATGCGCCGTTGCTTGGGTCCTCCGATGGAGGCGAGCGGTCCGCCGAATTCGCGGCGACTGCGCTGCCTCACCTCGACGACGACCAGATATCGGCCGTCGCTGCATATCAAATCGAGTTCGCCGGCGCGGCAGCGGAAATTGCGCGCGACCACCTGGAGGCCCGCCGCGAGGACATGCAATTCGGCCAATCGTTCCGCGGTGCGGCCGCGTCGCTGCCGCAAATCGTCGCCCTTAGCCACGAGCACAGCATGCGCCGGCTCGTGTCTCGTGTCGGCGGCAATATCGCGTGCGTTCGCAGCAATATTGCCGCCGATCGTATTGCCCTAGGCTGGCTTCTTCGCCCAGACCTTGCACCAGCCGTTCTTTTGGACGCTCTTTCCCGGAAACACATTACAACCGCCGGTTGCAGCTCCGGCCATCGCCACGAATTGCGCGCAGTTGGAGCAGACTTGATCCGCCTTATGGCTCGGATACGCGCCCGCATCGACCTTGGTCGTATCGTTGAGGTAGCCGAAACTCTTCGCCATCGGATCGTTCTGATCGAGGGGCTGGAGCGCCGGGGCTGCCTCGCTGGTCGAGATCACACCGAGCGCCGGGATCAGCGCGACCGCGCAAAACGCGCCGCTGACGACAGTGCGGCGGGAGAATGTCTGTTTCATTGGATTAAACCTCATGAGTACCGATAGGGTGCGTTGATTATGACATGCAATATCGGGCGCCACGCTACCAAAGTGGCTGCGCGTTGCAAGCTTGGGATATACCTAGACCGATCCGGATTGGGCACAATGAGCACCCCGCCGTGACGAGATACATATGACGAATCCCTTCACTGCGACGATCCTTGGTCTGCTCGCCGGCTGCTACCTCAACGCACACCGCTTGCCGACCTACGGCCAGTCCGGCATGTTTCACGATGCCGAGGGCAGTCATGCGCACGGTCTCAATGAACGCATACGCCGGCAATCGCTGTTGAACGGCCGACGGTTTCTCTACGAGGTCGTCAAGCGCCACGCCGACGCGCAGTCTTGAGACGCGCCGTCAAAGGCCGACCGGCATCCCGTTCTTGATTTGCGCCCACTCGAGTTCGCGACGTATGCGATTGTGATCATCGACGTGCAGCTGCCCGGTGACGCCGGCGATCCCGCCCTCGGGGATCGAGGATTTTCCGCGCAAGATCGGCACCAGCCGGAACGCGTCGAAGCCGAAAGCATAGAGCCGGTTGCGGCGCGTCGTGAATTCAGGCCACGCCTTGCGTACGGAATCGCGGATCTGCGCGGTGACCGGATCGCTGGAAATCATCCAGGGCATGTCCGGAAAGAACAGGCCGTCGATGTCGCTATTCGCGCTCGGGTCGGGCTCGAAGCTGTAAGACGTCGCGTACGCGGGCAGGTCCGCGGCGTAGTGGAATTTCAGCTGCGGGACGATCTGCCGCGCGGCACCCGGGTTGCCGGCGATGAACACGAACTCCGCGTCCGGGCGGTGCGTCTCGGGCTCGCCCTTGACGGTGTGGATCTGCAGCGCCTGCTTGATGATGTCCGAGAAATCGGCACGCTGTGATTCGTAGTGCTGAGTGTCGAGCAGCGTGCCGCCCAGACGCGACAGCTCGTCCGCGAACGCCGCACTGACGCGATCGCCGAATTCGCCGTCGGGCAAGATCGCGACGCCCTTGAGCTTGCCGTCCGCGACGACTTTGCGCGCCACCATGCGGGCTTCGTCCTCGGGCAGCAGCGCGAATTGATAGAAGTTGTGCGCGACGGCCGTCGACTCGCCGAGAAAATTCAATGCGAGTACCGGCGTGCGCCCGGCCGTGAGCGGTGCGAGGGCGGCGACATCTTCCTTCGTGAGCGGGCCGACGACGAAGCCCGCGCCGTCCGAGATCGCGTGGCTATAGGCATTCGCGACCGTTTCGGCGGCGACGTCGTAGATCCGCAAATGCGGCCGCGAATTCGGATCTTGCTGCAAATAGGCGGCGATGAAACCGTCGCGTACCGCGACGCCGACCGTTTCAGCCGGGCCCGATAGCGGTAACAGCAGGGCGATCTGATCCGGGAATGCGGTCGCCGCGACCAGCTGAGTCTCAGCCGCCGCCAGCACGCTGTCGGTGGCGGGGTGCTGCGGGTAGCGCAGACGCCAACTCGCGAGCGCCGCACTGGCGTGCATCGGATTGCGCGCGAGCTCCTCGGCGACCGGCCCCAGCTCGAGCCAACCCGCAACGATCGCATCGGTCTTCGGCGGTACCTTCAATGAATTGCCGTGTTCCGCAGCGGCGCGAATTCGCGCGAACAGCTCTTGACGGCTCGCGCGCAACATCGCCGGATCCGCGAGCCAGCGCTCGCGCTCGACATAGGCGCGCGCGCCTTCAACGGGGTGTCCGGCCAGGAATGCGCTCTTGCCGCGTATCCACCAAAACATCTGTGCCTCGTCGGCTTGGTTCGGCACGGGGATTTGATCGAGCTCGCGGATCGAGCGCGCGCCATCGTTTTCGGCGTACGCCAATTCCGCGGCAACCAGCGCCCGCAGAATCGGCAGCTTGGCGCGCGCCTCCGGGGAAACCGCGGCGAGCGCCTGGCGCGCTTCCGGCTCATTGCCGGCCGCGATCCACTGGTCGGCGCTCTGCAGCTGAAAATAATCGTGGTCCGCCGGCGATGCCGCCGCCAGCTCCGCGTAGCCGCGCGCCGCTTCGGCGTGCTTGCCGCCCTGCACGAGTCGCTCGACGTGCGCGCGCGTGTTGGCCGGCGCTTGCTCCGATTGCATGAGGCTGCATCCGAGCTGCATCGACGATACGCCGAGCACGATGCAGAGCACGAAGCATAGACGTCGACCGATCGCTACCATACTCTGCAACCCACTTCAGCTCGAAATAATTGGGTGTGATTATAGTGGCAAACAGCGCCGCGGGGCGGCTCTACGTGGTTGCGACGCCGATCGGCAATTTGGGCGACTTCAGTCCGCGCGCCGGCGATATGTTGCGGACCTGCAGTTTGATTGCCGCTGAGGACACACGTCGCACCGGCACGCTGCTGCGCCATTTCGGCATCGCCACGCCGACGCTCTCCTTGCATGATCACAACGAGCGGCATCGATCTCCCGAACTGGTCGCGCGCATGCAAGCCGGCGAATCGATCGCGCTCGTCAGCGACGCCGGCACGCCCGCGATCAGCGACCCAGGCTATGAACTCGTCGGTGCCGCCGCCGCCGCGGGCATCGAAATCGTCGCGATTCCGGGTCCTTGCGCGGCGATTGCCGCCGTTTCGATCGCGGCGCTGCCGACCGATCGGTTTTGTTTCGAGGGCTTTTTGCCGGCGCGCGGCGCGGCGCGGCGCGCGCGATTGGAGTCGCTCTGTGCGGAGGCGCGCACGCTGGTCTTCTATGAATCGCCGCATCGGATCGTCGAGGCGCTCGAAGATTGCCGGGACTCGTTCGGACCTGAGCGCCGCGCCGTGGTCGCGCGTGAATTGACCAAATTGCATGAAAGCCTGTATCGCGGTTCGCTCGCCGAACTCTGCGTGCGCTCGCGGCAGGATGCTGACTTCGCGCGCGGCGAGATCGTCCTCGTGATTGCAGGCGAGCCGCCGCCGCAGCAGCAGCAGGGCAGCGCCGAATTGGATCGCGTCTTGGGGCTGCTGCTCGCTGAACTGCCGCTCAAACAGGCAGCGCGGCTCGCCGCGCAGATACTCGGTGCGCGCGACAACGAAGCCTATAAGAGCGCGCTGCGCCTCAAACAGGAATCCGGCTCGCCTTGAGCGTCATCCGTCATAGGTCGTCGTTCGTTATAGGGCGTCGGCGGCAACAGCTATCGCATTTAGGGACATTCCTGCGTATGGTGCCGTCCCAAGAGTCGGCCAGGCAGTCGCTGTGTGCGTAAGCACATGGAGGAAAGTCCGGGCTCCATAGGGCGAGGTGCCAGGTAACGCCTGGGGGGCGTGAGCCCACGGAAAGTGCAACAGAAAGATACCGCCTAAGTGCCGCGCAAGCGGCAACGGTAAGGGTGAAATGGTGCGGTAAGAGCGCACCGCGCGGGTGGTAACACTCGTGGCACGGCAAACCCCACCTGGAGCAAGACCAAATAGGGAAGCGAGCGGCGCCGATGGCCGCGACATGTGGCCCACATGGGCTTCCGGGTAGGTCGCTAGAGGTGCGCGGCGACGCGCATCCCAGAGGAATGGCTGCCCACGACAGAACCCGGCTTAACGGCCGACTCCCTTTTCACGTTCTGGTCTCATTCGCCGACGTTCGCCGACGTTCGAGACTTTTTGATGCTGCGGCGTATTTCACGAATAGCGCCTAAGAGATTGATTCAAAACACAGTCACATGCGCGCCACGCGCATTCATTTGAAAATGTGACCTAAGTCTCTGTCATTACGGGGTTTTTTTAACTTAAGACGTTGACCGTCGGCGGTGCGGTCCCTATAGTGGCGCCAGGTGGGAAAAAGTGGGAGAGAATGGGTTGCAACGACCCATCCATACAAATGTTTCGCGGTGCCAACAAACTAACGCTGGATGCCAAAGGTCGGATGGTCATGCCGACCCGCTACCGCGACCGGTTGCAAGAGCGTTGCGGCGGCAAATTGGTCATTACGGTCGACAAAGATCAGTGCCTGCTGATCTACCCCATGCCGGATTGGGAGGAGATCGAGCGCAAATTGATGGGTTTGCCGAGTTTCGATCCGCAGGCCCGGCGCTTGCAGCGCCTCATGGTCGGACATGCGACGGATCTGGAACTCGATGCGCACGGCCGTCTGTTGTTGCCGCCGAATTTGCGTGAGTTCGGCTTGCTGACGCGCGACGCCATGTTGATCGGTCAAGGACACCGCTTCGAGTTGTGGGATGAGGCGCGTTGGAACGAGCGTCGCGACCAATGGCTCGCGAATGAGGATTCCGCCACTGATTTGCCCGCTGAACTTGAAAAGCTGTCGCTGTAAGCGTTCGTGAGCGGCCCGGTGTCGGCAGAAGTTCATGCACCGGTATTGCTCATGCAGGCGGTGGCAGCGTTGAACGTGAGGGCGAACGGCGTGTACATGGACGCCACATTTGGTCGCGGGGGACATGCAGGGGCGATTTTGGAGAAGCTCATCGCTGACGGCCGATTGCTGTGCCTCGATCGCGATCCGCTCGCCGTATCGGAAGCGCGCGCGCGTTTCGGCGCCGATGCGCGTGTCAGCATTTTTCTCGCCCCCTTCTCGGCGCTTGCCGCTTGCGCCGACCGGGTGCGCCTCGGGCTGCAGTTCGACGGCATCCTGTTCGACCTGGGCGTCTCATCGCCGCAACTCGACGACGCCGAGCGCGGTTTCAGCTTCATGCAGGACGGGCCCTTGGACATGCGCATGAGCGGCGCTACGGGCCGATCAGCGGCCGATGTCGTCAACGGCGCCTCGGAGATCGAACTGATTCGCATTTTCCGCGAATTCGGCGAGGAGCGCTATGCGCCGCGCATCGCTCGAGCGATCGTCGCCGATCGCGGGTCGGCGCCGTTCGAGCGCACGCTGCAGCTCGCTGAAATGATCGCGCGCGTCGCGCCGAGCCGTGAACGCAACAAGCATCCGGCGACTCGCGTATTTCAGGCACTGCGCATTTACGTCAACGACGAACTCGGTGAACTCGGGCTCGGGCTCGATGCGGCGTTGCAGCGGCTTCGGCCAAACGGCCGCCTCGCGGTCATCAGCTTTCATTCGCTCGAGGATCGCATCGTCAAGCGATTCCTGCGCCGCCATTCGCTGGCGGACCCTGTTTATGCGGGCTTGCCCGAGATACCGGGGCATGCCCAGCCGAAGCTGCGCCTCGTCGGCAAGTCGATCGTGCCCGACGAGGCTGAGATCTCGCGCAATCCGCGCGCGCGCAGCGCGCGCCTACGGGTGGCGGAACGTATCGGACTGGAGTTGGCCGCATGACGAGCCGCAAATTATTGATTCTGGCATTACCGGTGCTGTGGTTCGCGGTGCTCGCAAGCGCGGTCGGCGTGATCTATGCGCGACATCAAGCGCGCGAGCTGTTCGTGCACTTGGAAAAGCTCAATGCGGAGCGCGACGCGCTCGACATGGAATGGGGTCGCCTGCAACTCGAACAGAGCGCCTGGTCGGCGGACGCCTTCGTCGAACGCGTGGCCAACGCCAAGCTGCAGATGAATATTCCTGAAACCCGCGACGTGCGGATCGTCAGGCCGTGAAGTCACGCGCCGCAGACACCGACGTACAGGCCAAGAGCTACCGTTGGCGCTCGACGCTGGTGTTCGTGCTCGTCGTGTTGGGCGCCGCGGGACTGGCCGCGCGCGCCGTGGAACTGCAGCTGCTGGACCACGGATTTCTAGCGAAACAAGGCGACGATCGCTCGATGCGCGTCGTGAAGATCGCGGCGCATCGCGGTGCGATCACCGATCGCAACGGCGAACCGCTGGCGATGAGCACTCCCGTCGACAGCATTTGGGTCAACCCACAGGAGATCAACGACAATATCGATCAGCTGCCGAAATTGGCCAAAGCCCTGCAGCAGGATCCGCAATCGCTGGCGCGGCGCATCACGAGTAATCTCGACCGCGAATTTCTGTACCTGGTCAGGCACATGCCGCCCGAGCAGGCCGCGTACGTCAAGTCGCTCGGCATCCCGGGCGTCTACTCCTTGCGGGAATACCGGCGCTTCTACCCGGCGGGCGAAGTCAGCGGTCACGTCGTCGGCTTCACGACCATCGACGACCAAGGCCAGGAGGGCCTGGAACTCGGTTACGACCAGCTGCTGAACGGCGAGGATGGCGCCAAACGTGTGCTCCAGGATCTATACGGTCACTCGGTCGAGAACGTCGAGAGCATTCGCGCGCCGCGGCCGGGCCGCGACTTGGCGACCAGCATCGATCTGCGCATTCAGTATCTCGCGTATCGGGAACTCAAATTCGCGATGAAGGAATATCAGGCGCGCGCCGGCTCGGTCATCGTCATCGACTGCGATACCGGAGAGGTGCTCGCGATGGTCAATCAGCCGTCGTACAACCCCAACGATCGCGAACAGTACAAGCCCGACCTGTACCGTAATCGCGCCGCGACCGACATTTTCGAGCCGGGCTCGAGCATGAAGCCCTTCATCATCGCCGCCGCGCTCGCCTCGGGCCAGTATCGCCCCGATAGCGTCGTGGATACGTCGCCCGGCGTCCTCAAGGTCGGCGCCAAGGTCTTCGAGGACGAACACAATCTCGGGCTCATCGATCTCGCGACGGTACTCGCCAAGTCGAGCAACGTCGGTGCGGCGAAGATCGCGCTGTCGCTGAAGCCCGAACAAATCTGGACCACGCTGACCGGCCTGGGCTTCGGCCAGGTGACCGGCAGCGACTATCCCGGCGAGTCGGCCGGCATGTTGAGCCATTACTCGCACTGGCGGCCGATCGGCATAGCGACGATGTCGCACGGCTATGGCATTTCGGTGACTCCGCTGCAGCTCGCGCATGCCTACGCGACGATCGGCGCGGGCGGCATCCGGCGGCCGATCTCTTTCGAGAAACTCTCCGGCCCGGTCGCCGGTGAGCGCGTCATGGACGCCAAGGTCGCCAACTCACTGGTGCAACTGATGGAGCAGGTGGTCACGGCCGGCGGCACCGGCAAACGCGCGGCGGTCGTCGGTTACCGCGTCGCCGGCAAGACCGGCACCGCCTGGAAGTCGTTCGCCGGAGGGTATTCGACCGACAAATACATGGCGACGTTCGCCGGCCTAGTTCCAGCGTCGCATCCGAAATTGGCAACCGTCATCGTCATCGACGAGCCTAGCGGCAATCTGTTCATGGCTGCCGACGTGGCGGCGCCGGTGTTCTCCAACATCTTGTCGGGCGCATTGCGCCTCATGGACATTGCGCCGGACGATCTGCAAAACGTGCCCGCCACCACTCTCGTACAGGCGAACGACACGCAATGACCCGCATGATCACCCAAGCGCGCCCCGTCAGTCTCGCATGGCTCGTCGACGGCATCGTGTCGCTCGACGCGGCGCGCGGCGCCGGGGCGGAGCCTGCGGCCGTGCAAGTCGCCGATCTCGCGCTCGATAGCCGCGAAGTGCGGCCCGGCGGCTTGTTTTTCGCGCTTGCAGGCCGGCGGCGGCACGGTCTCGAGTTTGCCGCCGAGGCGGCTGCGCGTGGCGCGAGTGCCGTGCTATGGGAGCCCGCCGCGGGCGTCTCGGCCCCGCAATTACCGGCGACGCTGGTTTGCGCGCCGGTCGTGAATCTGTCGCAATTGCTCGGCCGCATCGCCGATCGATTCTTTCAATGGCCCTCGCAATACTTGCGCATCTGCGGTTTCACCGGTACCAACGGCAAAACGACCTGCGCTTATCTGCTCGCGCAGTGCCTCGAGCGACTCGGCTCGCCGTGCGCCTATATCGGAACACTCGGCGTGGGGAGCATCGCGGCGCTCGAGACGGCCACGCATACGACACCGGACGTCATCCGCTTGCATCGCACGCTCGCCGCGCTGCGGGCGCAGGGCATACGCGACGTGGCGATCGAGGTGTCCTCGCACGCCCTGGATCAGGGGCGGGTGGCGGGGGTGCGCTTCTTCTGCGCGGCGTTCACGAACCTGACGCGCGATCATCTCGATTATCACGAATCGATGGAGGCGTACGGCGCCGCGAAGGCGCGTCTATTCGCGCTTCCGGAATTGCAGCATCTGGTCGTCAACGTCGGCGATGAATTCGGCCGCGGACTCGCCGAGCGGCATTCGGGACCCGCGCCGATTACCGCCGTCCAGGTCGGCTCGAGCGGTCGCGGCTGGCTGGGCGAGCGCAGCTTGCAGGTCACTCGCGTAAGTGCCGATGCGCACGGACTGTCCTTGGTTGTCGACGGCAGCTTCGGCCCGCTCAACCTGCGTTCCAATTTGATCGGACGCTTCAACGCGGAAAATCTGGCCATTGTGCTTGCGTGCCTCGTCGCATTCGGCATCAGGGCTGCCGACGCGGCCGAGGCACTCGGAGCTTGCACGGCCGCGCCGGGGCGTATGGAGGCCATCGCGTCGAAAGACGGTGCCAAGCCCTTGGTGGTCATCGATTACGCGCATACGCCCGATGCGCTTGCCAAGGCCTTGAGCGCGTTGCGCGAATATTGCGGCGGCGCGCTCTGGTGCGTGTTCGGCTGCGGCGGCGATCGCGATTCCGGCAAACGAGCGCTCATGGGTGCGATCGCCGACGAACTCGCCGATCGCATCATCGTCACCGACGACAATCCGCGCTCCGAGAATCCGGCCGCCATCACGGCGGCGATCGCGAGCGGCATCAAGTCGCATCCAATTCGCATCATCCACGACCGCGGCGAAGCCATCGGCGCTGCGCTCGCGGCGGCCGCTGCGCTCGATGTCGTGCTGATTGCCGGCAAGGGACACGAGGACTACCAGATTTACGGCGACCGCCGGCGCGCGTTCAGCGATCGAAGCGAAGCCATGCGCCACCTGGGAGTCGCGGCATGACGCGCTCGTTGAGCGGTGCGGCCAGTGCCGTGGCGGGCCGGCTGGTGGGCGCCGACAAGAACTATGATGCGGTGTCGACCGATACACGCACGTTGAAACCGGGCGCCTTGTTCGTCGCGCTGCGCGGGCCGAAATTCGACGCCAACGAATTTGTCGCCGCCGCTGCCGCGGCCGGTGCGGTCGGTGCGATCGTCGATCGCCCGTTGCCGGCGGCGCCGGCGCAAACACCGTCCGCGCTGCCGCTGATCATCGTACCCGACACCTTGGCCGCTCTGCAGCGCTTGGCGGCGAGCTGGCGCCGCGAGTTCCGCATTCCCATCGTCGCGGTCGCCGGCAGCAACGGCAAGACCACGACGAAGGAAATGGCGGCGGCGATTCTCGCAAAAAGAGGCCCGTGTCTCGCGACGCAGGGCAACCTCAACAATCATATCGGCGTGCCGCTGACGCTGCTGCGTCTCGATGCCGCCCAGCGCAGCGCCGTCGTCGAGATAGGCGCAGATCGCGTCGGTGAGGTCGCCGCGTTGATGCCTCTGGTGCGCCCGACCGTCGGCTTGATCACCAATGCCGGCGCGGAGCATCTGGAATTCTTCGGCGATCTCGACGGCGTGGCGAAGGGCGAGGGGGAGGCCGTCGCCGGTCTCGATGCCGATGCGACCGCCGTCATCAATGCCGATGATGCCTACGCGGATTACTGGCGCGGCCTCGCCGGCGCGCGCTCCACGATCAGTTTCGGATTGCGCGAGAGCGCGGACTTCAGCGCGCGCGACGTCAGCGCCGGAATCGAGCAAGGCGAATTCGTCACGCGCTTCAGCTTGGTCTGCCCCTTGGGCGAGGCGCCGGTCGCGCTGCGCGCCGGCGGCGTCCATAACCTCGCCAATGCCTTGTGCGCCGCCGCTGCCGCGAGTGCGGCGGGTGCCGCGATCACGGACATCGTCGAGGGCCTCAAGGGCTTTCGCGCGGTCAAGGGCCGGTTGCAGCTCAAACCGGGAAAGCGCGGCAGCTGGATCATCGACGATTCCTATAACGCGAATCCGAACTCGGTGCGCGCCGGTTTGGACGTGCTGCGTTCGCTCGGGGGCGCCAGATGGCTGGTGTTCGGCGACATGGGCGAACTCGGCGCTCATAGCGAGGCGAGCCACGCGGACGCCGGCCGCTATGCGCGCGAGTGCGGGGTCGAGCGCCTGTTTGCATTGGGTTCGCTGACGCCGCGCACCGTTGCGAGCTTCGGCGCCGGCGCCGAGTGGTTCGCGGACGCGGATGCTCTGGTGCGCAGGCTCGAGGCCGAACTGCGCCTCGGCGTCACGGTGCTCGTCAAAGGCTCGCGCGTCAATCGTCTCGAGCGCGTCGTGCAGGCGCTGACCGAGCCGGTAGTGAGCGACGCGGCTTTGAACCCTCCGACGTTGACGAGTTGACGTCGCCATGCTGCTCTATCTGACGGAATATCTGGCGCGTTGGTACTCGGGCTTCCATGTATTCCAATACCTCACGCTGCGCGGAATCATGGCGGCGATGACCGCGCTCGCGATTGCGCTCATCGTCGGACCGCGCATGATCGAACTGTTGGGCCGCTACCAAATCGGCCAGCGTGTGCGCACCGACGGACCGAAATCGCATTTGCCGAAAGCCGGCACGCCGACGATGGGCGGCGGCCTGATGTTGGTGGGAATGGCCATGGGCACCTTGCTGTGGGCGGATCTGTCGAGCCGCTTCATCTGGATTCTGCTGCTCGCGACGCTCGCCTTCGGTGGAATCGGTTTTTACGACGACTATTTGAAATTGGTCGTCGGCAACTCGAAGGGTCTCGCTGCACGCTACAAATATCTGGCGCAGTCGGTCGCCGGTTTGGCTGCGGCGTTCGCACTGCATTATCTACATCAGTCCGCGGCCGAGACTTCGCTGTACGTACCGTTTTTCAAGAGCGTCGCCGTGCCGATGAGCACGGCGATGTTCCTGCTGTTCTCGTATTTCGTGATCGTCGGCACGAGCAACGCGGTGAATCTGACCGACGGACTGGACGGCTTGGCGATCATGCCGGCCGTCATGGTCGCAGGCGCCCTCGGCGTCTTCGCCTATGCGACCGGCAACGTCAAATTCGCGACGTACCTGCAGATTCCCTACATCCCCGGCGTCGGCGAGGTGCTCATTTTCGCGGCGAGTTTGGTCGGCGCCGGCCTCGGCTTCTTGTGGTTCAACTCGTATCCGGCGCAGGTCTTCATGGGCGACGTCGGCGCGCTGGCGATCGGCGCCTCGTTGGGGACGATTGCCGTGATCGTGCGTCAGGAAATCGTGTTGTTCATCATGGGCGGCGTGTTCGTGCTGGAAACGGTCTCGGTGATGCTGCAGGTCGCATCATTCAAGCTCACCGGCAGGAGGCTGTTTCGCATGGCGCCGATCCATCATCATTTCGAACTCAAGGGCTGGGCCGAGCCGAAGGTGATCGTGCGCTTCTGGATCATCAGTTTCGTGCTCGTGTTGGCGGGTCTTGCAACCTTGAAGATACGTTGATGGGCAGCGTCGTCGTCGGCCTCGGCAAAACGGGTGCATCCTGCCTCCGCTATCTGGCGCGACTGGGCGTGGCGGCGAGCGCCACCGATACGCGCACTCTTCCGCCCGGACTCGACGAGCTCGGCGATCTCAAGGACCGCCTCGACATTCGGCTCGGCGGCTTCGACCTGTCGCTGCTCGATGGGGCCACTCAGGTCTTGATGTCGCCGGGAGTGTCGCTCGACGAGCCGATCGCGGCGCAGGCACGCGCGCGCGGCATCGAAGTTGTCGGCGACATCGAGCTGTTCGCGCGTGCGGTGCGAGCGCCGGTCATCGGCATCACCGGTACGAACGGCAAGAGCACGGTCACGAGCCTGGTCGCGCACATGGCCGAAGCGGCGGGACGGCGCGTGCTCGCCGGCGGCAACCTAGGGTTGCCGGCGCTCGATTTGCTGGATCGGCCGGTGCCCGACCTCTACGTGCTGGAGCTGTCGAGTTTTCAGCTCGAGACGACCTCGTCGCTGCAATTGCTGGGGGCCGTGGTGCTCAACGTCACCGCCGACCACATGGATCGCTATGCATCGGTCGCGCAATACGCGAAGGCGAAGCAGCGCATCTATGCGCATGCCGCAACGCTCGTGCTCAATGCGGACGACCCTTGGGTCGCATCGATGCGCCGTGCGGGCGCGCGCACGCTGACCTTCTCGCTGCTGCGCGATGATGCGGATTACGGTCTCGTCGTCGACGGACCCGTGACCTATCTGGCGCACCTCGGCGAGCGCCTTCTCGATGCGGCGCGGCTGAAAATATCCGGAATGCACAACGTCGCCAATGCGCTTGCGGCGCTCGCGCTGGGGGATGCGGCGGGTTTGCCGTTGGCGCCGATGTTGCAGGCGCTCGAGTCCTTTCCCGGACTGCCGCATCGCGCCGCATGGGTTGCCGATGTGCACGAAGTGCGCTACGTCGACGATTCAAAAGGAACGAACGTCGGCGCGACGATCGCGGCGGTTGCGGGCATTTCCAAACCGCTCGTGCTGATCGCCGGCGGCGAGGGCAAGGGCCAGGATTTCACGCCGCTCGCCGATGCATTTCGCGGCAGGGTGCGTACGGCGGTGTTGATCGGCAAAGATGCCATGGTAATCGAACGCGTGCTCATGGGCGTCTGCCGCATCGTGCGCGCAGCGTCGATGCAGGAGGCGGTGCGGGCGGCGGCATTCGAGGCCCGGCCGGGCGATGTCGTGCTGCTGTCGCCGGCTTGCGCGAGCTTCGACATGTTTCGCGATTACGCCGAACGCGGCGCGGTGTTTGCCGCCGCGGTGCGGCAACTGTCCGGAGCGCAAGCATGAGCGCCACGGCAATGACCTATGGACTGCGTGCCAGGGAGCGCATGCCGTTCACTTGGGACCCGGTCACGCTGGGACTCGTGGCCGCGCTGCTGCTGATCGGGTTGATCATGGTCACGTCGGCGTCGATGTCGATCGCCGCGCGCGAGCTCAACAATCCATTCTTCTATCTCGAGCGCCAATTCACCTACGGCCTCGTCGGGCTCGCACTCGCGTGGGTGGTTACGCGCATGCCTACCGAACTGTGGGACAAATACAGTCTGCCGCTGTTGCTGTTCGGCTTGAGTCTGTTGCTGATGGTCAAGATTCCCGGGCTGGGCGCCAGGGTCAACGGCGCGCAGCGCTGGCTTCGCGTGGGACCGGTCAATTTCCAGGTCTCGGAACTCGCGCGCGTGCTGGTGCTCGCGTGGGTCTGCAGCTATTGCGTGCGCAAACGTGTCGAACTCGAGAAGACCTTGCCGGGACTCGTCAAACCCGTGGGCCTGTTGGGGGTGGCGGGTATCTTGCTGTTGCTCGAGCCCGATTTCGGCGCTGCGACCGTGTTGTTCGCGACGGGATTCGCGGTGCTGTTCGTCGCCGGAGCGCGGCTTCGCTACGTGTCCTTGCTCATGAGCGCGGCGATTCTGGTGTTCGGCCTGTTGGCGGTGCTGTCGCCGTATCGGCTCAAGCGCATGACCGGCTTTTTGGATCCGTGGGCGGATCCCTTCAACAGCGGCTTCCAGCTGACGCAATCCTTGATCGCGATCGGCCGCGGCGCCTGGTTTGGCGTCGGTCTCGGCAGCAGCGTGCAAAAGCTGTTCTACCTCCCGGAGGCGCATACCGACTTCGTGTTTGCGGTGCTTGCAGAAGAGCTCGGGCTGGTCGGCGTCATCGGCGTCATCGCGCTGTTCCTCGCCCTGGTATGGCGGGCATTACAGATCTCGCGCATGGCGGCCGAGGCGGGTTTGCGTTTTCAATCCTACCTCGCGCTCGCCTTCGGCGTCTGGATCGGCCTGCAGGCGATCGTGAATATCGGCGTGAACATGGGCGTGCTGCCGACGAAGGGATTGACGCTGCCGCTGCTCAGCTACGGACGCAGCAGTCTGCTCGTGACCTTGGCCTGGATCGGCGTGCTGCTGCGGATCTATCACGAGGTGAAATGCTCCTCGCGCGCCGCGGTCATGCGCACCCCCGGGGGCGCGATGATGCGGGGTGCGCGATGATCGGCGGTCCGGTCTTGATAATGGCGGGGGGCACCGGCGGCCATGTGTTTCCGGCGCTCAGCGTCGCGAATGCATTGCGTGAACGCGGCATTGCGGTCGTGTGGCTCGGTGTGCCCGGCAGCATGGAATCGCGCTTGGTGCCGGCGCAGGGATTTCCGATCGAGTGGGTGCGCGTGGCCGGTATTCGGGGCAAGGGACTCATCGCCTGGGTTCTCGCGCCGCTGCGCATCGCCAAAGCCGTCATGCAAGCCGGCAGGGTGCTGCGGCGCATACGCCCGCGCGCGGTGCTCGGTGCAGGCGGCTTCGTCAGCGGCCCCGGCGGCATCGCCGCGTGGCTGCTGCGAATTCCTCTGCTGATCCATGAACAGAACGCGATCGCCGGCATGACGAACCGTTGGCTCGCGCGCCTCGCGGTGCAGGTGCTCGAGGCGTTTCCGGGCAGTTTCGGTCCCGGCGTCGAGGCCTGCTGCATCGGCAATCCGGTGCGAGCCGACATCGCCGCGCTGCCGGTACCGGCGGTGCGCTTTGCGGGGCGCAAGGATCGGGCGCGCGTGCTCGTGATCGGCGGCAGTCAGGGCGCGCAGCGCCTGAATCTCTGCGTGCCCGAGGCGCTTGCCCGCCTGGCCCTGCAAGCGCGCCCGCAGGTGCGCCACCAGACCGGCGCGCGCGGCCTGGAGGCGGCGCGCGCCGCGTACGCCGAGGCCGGCGTCGAGGCCGAATTGCTGCCGTTCATCGACGACATGGCAGGCGCGTACGCCTGGGCGGATCTGGCGGTATGTCGAGCCGGCGCCTTGACGATCGCCGAATTACAGGCCGCGGGCTTGGGCGCGCTGCTCGTCCCATACCCTGCCGCCGTCGACGATCACCAAACGAAGAACGCGGAGGGCCTGGTGGGCAGCGGCGCGGCGCGCCTCGTACAGGAGCGGGACTTGAATGCCGAGCTGCTCGGCGCCTTGATCGCAGAGCTCACCGGCAGCCGTGTAAAACTGCTCGCGATGGCCGAAGCCGCGCGTGCCGCGGCCGTCACCGATGCGGCCGCACGCATCGCGGATTTCCTCATCGTCGCCGGGGAGGCCGCATGAACGATCGCATGCGCCGCATCCGCTGCATTCATTTCGTCGGCATCGGCGGCAGCGGCATGAGCGGCATCGCGGAGGTGCTGCTCAATCTCGGCTACGCGGTGCAGGGCTCGGATCTCAAATCCAACGCCGTGACGCTGCGCCTCGCACGCTTGGGCGCGACGATTTTCATCGGCCACGATGCAGCGCATTTGGGGCAGGCCGATGTCGTCGTCGTCTCGACCGCGGTGCATCGCGAGAACCCGGAAGTCGTCGCTGCGCTGGCGCGGCGCGTACCGGTCGTCGCGCGCGCGGAAATGCTCGGCGAACTCATGCGCTTCCGCTATTCGGTCGCGGTTGCCGGTACGCACGGCAAGACCACGACGACGAGTCTGGTGGCGAGCGTGCTCGCCGAAGCCGGGCTCGATCCGACCTTCGTCATCGGCGGACGCTTGAAGAGCGCCGACAGCAACGCGCGTCTCGGCGCCGGCCGCTACCTCGTGGCCGAAGCCGACGAGAGCGACGCCTCGTTCATGCATCTGCAGCCGATGATCGCGATCGTCACGAACATCGACAACGATCATCTGGCGACGCACGACGGAGATTTCTCGCGCCTCAAGCAGAGCTTCGTCGAATTCCTCCACAATTTGCCGTTCTATGGGCTTGCGGTGCTGTGTGCCGACGACGAGCACGTGCGCGGCATCCTCGGCCAGATCGCGCGGCCCTACGTGACCTACGGCTTGAATCCCGGTGCCGACGTCCGAGCGATCGACGTGCGCAGCGACGGCTTGCGCTCGCATTACCTCGCCGTGCGGCCGGAAGCGCCGCCTTTGCCGATCACGATCAATCTGCCGGGTCGGCACAACGTGCTCAATTCGCTTGCGGCCGTCGCGGTCGCCGCCGAGATCGGCGTCGGTGATGCGGCGATCCAGCGCGCACTCGCGAGTTTCCAGGGCATCGACCGGCGGCTGCAGCAACTCGGCGAAATTCACTGGCAGGGGGGCAGCGCCTTGATCGTCGACGATTACGGCCATCATCCGACGGAAGTCGCCGCGACCTTGGATGCGGCGCGCCAGGGTTGGCCGGATCGGCGCGTCGTGCTCGTCTTTCAGCCGCATCGCTATACGCGCACGCGCGACCTGCTCGACGATTTCGGACGCGTGCTCGCGTCCGCCGACGTGCTGCTGGTCACGGAAGTGTACGCGGCCGGCGAGGCGCCGATCGGCGGTGCCGATGGACGCGCCATTTGCCGCGCGGTGCGCAGCCGCGGCCTGGTCGAGCCCGTGTTCATCGAACATGTCGAAGAACTCGGCCAAGCGTTGCGCGCGGTGCTCAAGGACGGCGACCTCGTCTTGACGATGGGCGCCGGCAACATCGGCGCCGTCGCCAACGAGCTGAAGAGCCAATTCGAGGAGCCGCGGCAATGAACTGCGCGACCCACTTCAACGAACTGTCGCCCGAGTTCAGCGCACGCGTATTGCGCGACGTGTCCATGGCGAAGCACACCTCATGGCATGCGGGCGGTCCCGCGGAATTGTTCTTCGCGCCGCGCAACGCGGGCGATCTCGCGGCGTTCGTGCGGCAATTGCCGGCGCACATCCCGCTGTTGTGGGTGGGCCTCGGCAGCAATCTGCTGGTGCGCGACGGCGGCTTCCCCGGCGCCGTCATTCTGACTCACGGCGCGCTCGGATTGCTCGAGCGCATCAGCGCCACGCGCATCAATGCGGAAGCCGGCGTACCCTGCGCGCGCATCGCCCGCCAGTGCGTGAAGTGGGGCTTGGGCCCCGCTGAATTCTTCGCGGGCATTCCGGGCACTCTGGGCGGAGCGCTGGCGATGAACGCCGGCGCATTTGGCGGCGAGACCTGGAAGCACGTGATCGAAGTCGATGTGCTCGATCGGCGCGGTGTACGGCGCACGCGGCGGCCCGCGGAATACAAGGTCGGCTATCGAAGCGTCGTAGGTCCTCCCGACGAATGGTTCATGGGCGCGCGCCTGGAATTCGAGCGCCAACCCGGCGCCAACAACGACGCGATCCGCGAGCTGCTCGAACGGCGCAAGCAGACGCAGCCCATCGGCGAATGGAGCTGCGGTTCGGTGTTCGCGAATCCTCCGGGCAATCATGCGGCGCGCCTCATCGAGACCGCGGGTTTGAAGGGCTTTCGGATCGGAGATGCGTCGGTGTCCCTCAAGCACGCCAATTTCATCATCAATCACGGCGCGGCGAGCGCGGGCGACATCGAAGCGGTGATGCTCCACGTTCAGCGCACGATCGAAGCGATGTATCACGTCGTGCTGCAGCCCGAAGTGCGCATCGTGGGAGTCCCGGCATGAGTTTGCTGATAACCAAGCCGACGGGCCGCCGCACGCGCGATGCGCACGATTTCGGCAAGGTCGCCGTGCTGCTCGGCGGCGACTCCTCGGAGCGCGAGATTTCCCTGCTGAGCGGCAATGCGGTTCTCGCCGCGCTGATCCGCCGCGGCGTGGATGCGCGGGCATTCGATCCGCGCGACCGCCCCGTCTGCGAGCTCGCGAGCGGCGGCTTCGACCGGGCGTGGATCGCGCTGCACGGGCCGGGGGGCGAAGATGGCCTGATGCAGGGAGCGCTCGAGTGGTTGGGCGTGCCCTACACGGGCAGCGGCGTACTCGCTTCCGCGCTGACGATGGACAAGCTCAAGACCAAACGCGTCGTCGTCGGCGCCGATTTGCTCGCGCCCGATTATGCGGTGCTTGCCTCCGCTGCGGATTTGCCGCGCGCGCTCGAGCGCATCGGTTTACCGCTGATGATCAAACCCGCCTCTCAAGGCTCCAGCGTCGGCATCACCAAGGTCAAAACGGCAGAGGAATTGCCGCGCGCCTACGCCGAGGCGAGCGCCGTCGATTCCATCGTTTTCGCCGAGACATTCATTCGCGGTCCCGAATACACGGTCGGCGTCCTGCACGACCGCGGCTTGCCCTCGATACGCATCGAGCCGGCGACCGAGTTCTACGACTACGAAGCGAAGTATTTCCGAGACGACACGCAGTATCACTGCCCGAGCGGCCTCGACGCAGCCGCCGAAGCCGAGCTGCAGGCCGCCGCGCTCGCGACCTTTCGCGTCACGGATTGCTGGGGTTGGGGACGCGTCGACTTCATGCGCGACGCGGCCACCGGCAAATTCTTTTTCATCGAGATCAACACGACGCCCGGCATGACCGACCACAGTCTGGTGCCGAAGGCCGCGCGTCAAATCGGCATCGACTTCGAAGCATTGGTCTGGCGCGTGCTGGAGACGAGTTTCCTGAGGGAACGAAAGAAATGATTCCAAGCTACTTATACCGGCGCAATCGGTTCAAGAGTCGCGCCAAGAAGCCCAAGTCCGGCAGTGCTTGGCCGAAGCTGCAGATCGACTGGAAGAGCCACGGCCGCAAGGCCGCCGTGCTCGCGCTCGCCGTTTGCTGTTTGGGCGCGCTGAGCTGGGCGCTGAACCGGCCGGTGCGCGCGATTTCGATGGACGGCGCGTTCCAGCGCGTCTCGCCGGGGCAAATCGAAAAGGCGGCGGCGCCGTATCTGGACTCGGGTTTCATGTCCGCCGATCTCGATGCGATCCAGCGCGCGGTGGAAATTCTGCCGTGGGTCGATCACGCCCGCGTGCAGCGGCGCTGGCCGACCAGCGTGCATGTGACGGTGGTCGAACAGACACCGGCGGCGCGGTGGGGTGAATCCGGACTCCTGAATACGCGCGGAGAGCTGTTCGAGCGAGCCGCCGCCCACGTGCCGTCCGAGTTGCCGCGCCTGAGCGGACCGGTCGGTACCGAGTCGCAGGTCGCGCAGCAATACCTGTCGGCCGAGACGCGCATGCTCGAGGCCGGCCTGCGGATCGCGGCGCTGCGGCTCGATGAGCGCGGCGCCTGGGAACTGGATCTCGACAGCGGCGTAACGGTGCGGCTCGGGCGGCGCGACGTCGACGCGCGCCTCGATCGCTTCATTCGCACCGCCGTGCAAGTCATCTCGCATCGCCAATCCGACGTCAATTACGTCGACATGCGCTATTCCAACGGTTTTGCGATCGGCTGGCGCACGTCTTCCTCGCCGGCATCGCAGCGGCCGAAGCGCTCTGAGGAACTCAATGGCTAAGCGCTCCGATCGAAATCTGCTCGTCGGCCTGGACATCGGCACCAGCAAGGTCGTCGCGATCGTCGGCGAAATCAAGGCCGACGGCACGCTCGAGATCATCGGCATCGGCAGTCATCCGTCGCGCGGATTGAAGAAGGGCGTCGTCGTCAATATCGAATCCACGGTGCAGTCGATTCAGCGCGCGGTCGAGGAGGCCGAGCTCATGGCCGGCTGTGAAATCCATTCCGTCTATGCCGGGATCGCCGGCAGTCATGTGCGCAGCCTCAATTCCCACGGCATCGTCGCGATCAAGGACAAGGAGGTCGTGCAGGGCGACGTCGAGCGCGTCATCGATGCGGCCAAGGCGGTCGCGATTCCGGCCGATCAGAAGATCCTGCACGTGCTGCCGCAGGAATACATCATCGATTCGCAAGAAGGGATCCGCGATCCGATCGGCATGTCGGGAGTGCGTCTCGAGGCGAAGGTGCATATCGTCACGGGCGCGGACAGCGCCGCGCAGAACATCGTGAAATGCGTGCAGCGCTGTGGCCTCGTCGTCGACGACATCGTGCTCGAACAGCTCGCCTCGAGCTACGCGGTGCTCACCGAGGACGAAAAGGATCTCGGCGTCTGCGTCGTCGACATCGGCGGCGGCACGACCGATATCGCCGTTTTCGGCGGCGGCGCGATCCGCCATACGGCGGTGATACCGATCGCCGGCGACCAGGTCACCAACGACATCGCGGTGTCGATGCGCACGCCGACACAATACGCCGAAGACATCAAGATCAAGTACGCGTGCGCGCTCTCGCAGCTCGCGAATCCCGACGAGACCATCGAGGTGCCGAGCGTCGGCGACCGGCCGCCGCGGCGGCTCGCGCGCCAGACGCTCGCGGAAATCGTCGAGCCGCGCTACGAAGAGTTGTTCGCGTTGGTGCGCGACGAGCTGCGCCGCTCGGGATTGGAGGAGTCGGTCGCAACCGGCATCGTGCTCACCGGCGGGACCTCGAAGATGGAGGGCGCCATCGAACTCGCCGAAGAGGTGTTTCACATGCCGGTGCGCCTCGGCGTACCGCAATTCGTGAGCGGCCTCGTCGACGTCGTCAGCAACCCGATCCACGCGACCGGCGTCGGCTTGCTGCTCTATGCAAAGAGCAACCTCGAGCTGCAGCGCACGCCGCCGCCGCTGCTCTCGGGCGGCATGCAGAGCATTTTTGAGCGGATGAAGAACTGGTTTCAAGGCAATTTCTGATAACAAACGCGAAGGAGTATTGGAATGTTCGAACTCATGGACTCTTATAGTCAAAGTGCCATCATCAAGGTGCTGGGCGTAGGCGGCGGCGGCGGCAATGCCGTGTCGCATATGGTCCAGGCCGGCCTCGAGGGTGTGGATTTCATTTGCATCAACACCGATGCGCAGGCGCTCAAGCACTCCAAAGTGCGCACCGCGCTGCAAATCGGCTGCAACATTACCAAGGGCTTGGGCGCGGGCGCCGATCCCGAAGTCGGCCGCCAGGCCGCGATGGAGGATCGCGACCGCATCATCGAGCTCATCGAAGGCTGCGACATGTTGTTCATCACCGCCGGCATGGGCGGCGGAACCGGCACCGGCGCGGCTCCGGTCGTCGCGCAAGTCGCCAAGGAGCTTGGGATTCTCACCGTAGCGGTGGTCACCAAGCCGTTCGAAATGGAAGGCAACAAACGCTCCCGCGTCGCCGATCAGGGCATGCTGGAGCTGTCGAAATACGTCGACTCCTTGATCACGATCCCGAACCAGAAATTGTTGTCGGTGCTGGGTGCGACGACCACGTTGCTCGATGCCTTCAAGGCGGCGAACACCGTGTTGCAAGGCGCGGTTCAGGGCATTGCCGAGCTGATCACGCGGCCGGGTCTGATCAATGTCGACTTTGCCGACGTGCGTACCGTGATGTCGGAGACCGGCATGGCGATGATGGGATCGGGCAGCGCCTCGGGTGAGGACCGCGCGCGCGAAGCGGCGGAGGCGGCGATCTCCAGCCCCCTGCTCGAAGACATCAACCTCGCCGGTGCGCAAGGCATCTTGGTCAACGTCACGGCGGGCATGGACTTGTCGATCGGCGAATTCCAAGAAGTCGGCAACGTCATCAAGCAGTTCGCCTCGGACGACGCCACCGTCGTCGTCGGCACGGTCATCGACCCGGAAATGGCCAATCAGATTCGGGTCACGGTCGTTGCAACCGGTCTTGGGCGTCCGGTCGTCAAGGCGGCACCGCAGCCCGCTGCCGCGCCGATCGCACCGCCGCAACCGAACATCCGTGTCGTGCGGCAGCGCATGGTCCCCGGGGTGGCCGATTATGCGATGCTCGACAAGCCCACGGTGCAGCGCCAACGTGCGGTCGGCGATGGCTTGCGGTCCGAAATGGAAACTGAGGAGCTGCTGGACATTCCGGCGTTCTTGAGGCGGCAAGCGGACTAGACTACGTCGATAGGCGACATTCCAAGCTTTGGCGTCCCGGCGGGATGAGCTGCCGGGGCGCCCCTTTTCAAAGTGAGGAATGCGGGGAACCCTATGGTACCTTTACAGGTCAATTCATAGAATCGATAACATGCTCAATCAGCGCACTCTCAAGAATTCAATACGGGCCACCGGGGTCGGCTTGCATACGGGCAAGAAGATCTTGATGACCTTGCGTCCGGCTGCGCCGGACACCGGTATCGTTTTTCGGCGCACCGATTTGGGTGAGCCCGTCGACATCGAGGCGCGCGCCGAAAACGTCGGCGACACGATGCTCGGCACGACGCTGCACAAAGGGGATGTCAAGATCTCGACCGTCGAGCATTTATTGTCGGCGCTCGCCGGTCTCGGCATCGACAATGCCCTGGTCGAAGTCAGTGCCGCCGAAGTGCCGATCATGGACGGCAGCGCAGGGCCCTTCGTATTCCTATTGCAGTCCGCCGGGATCGAGGAACAGAAGGCACCGAAGCGCTTCATCCGGATCCTGGAGAGCGTGCGCGTCGTGGACGGCGATAAGTGGGCTAGTTTCGATCCCTACGACGGCTTCAAGGTCAATTTCGAGATCGAGTTCAACCACCCGACCTTCAAGATGCACAGCCAAGTCGCGTCGATGGATTTTTCGACGACCTCGTTCTTGCGAGAAGTCAGTCGAGCGCGCACCTTCGGATTCATGCGCGATCTGGAAAGCCTGCGTTCGCGCAATCTTGCGTTGGGCGGCAACATGGACAACGCGATCGTGCTCGACGACACCGGCATCCTCAACGAGGATGGTTTGCGCTACGAGGATGAGTTCGTCAAACACAAGATCCTCGATGCGATCGGTGATCTTTATTTGCTCGGACACAGCCTGATCGGCGAGTTCAGCGGCTTCAAATCCGGGCATGCCCTGAATAACAAGCTGCTGCGCAAGCTCATCGGCACCTCGAGCGCTTGGCAAGAAGTGACTTTCGAGAGTCTCAAGGACGCCCCGATCTCCTACGTGCCGGCGGCGGTGGCGTAACGAGAAGGCCGGCCGCGGTGGCCCGGCCGGCGGTAGGGCCAAGCTCATTGCGGCGGCACGACCCGGATTTTCACGCGCAAGATATTGATTTGCAACGAATCTCCAACGCTTTTGCGCAGAGCCAAGCTCGAATAGCGTAATCGCGAGGCCCAGACGGCGCCGGTGACGCCGACCGTCAGTCGCCCCTGATCGATGCCCGCACTGATGACATGAACCGCGAGTTTGGCCGGTAATGCGCTGCGGACCTCATCGAGGACCTGGGATCGCGCCGCAAGGCGCGCCGAAAGATCCTTGAGAGCCCGACTAGGTAACGCCATTAACTCGCTGAGAGGCTTAGGTTTTTGCATTGCAACATGTAAAACGGTGACGCAGTAGTGACTCCAGAATGTGCGGAAATCCTTGTTTTGAGTACTCTTTTTCTGCATAGTTTAGCCTGACTGCTCAGGGCATACTCCCCGAAAGGTGAGGGCGCAAAGCCACCGGTCTACTGCTTGAACGCTAGCTAGGACAGCGGGGTTACCAGTGATGAACGCGATCGTAGCGTCGGAAATCAAATCCCTATGAATGTCATTTTTGTGGGTCGCCAATCGGGGCGCGTGAAACAATTTGACCTGCGCCAACCGTTGGTGATCATCGCGGCCTGCGCCGTGGTATTGATGATAGTCGGGGGCGCATTTTCGATCGGCATGGGCTTGGGCGCGCGGCATGGCGGCATCAGTTCGATCGATCAATTGGGTAATTGGTCCTCGGAGCTGTTGGCCCAGCAAACCCAAATCGAAGATACCCGCCGCATATTGCAGGAAAAGGTCAACGCCCTGGCGATGCGCGTCGGCCAGATGAACGGCAACGTCATACGCCTCGACGCGCTCGGTAAGCGCTTGACTCGTATGGCAAATTTGAGCGACGGGGAGTTCGACTTCGGCAACCCGCCTGCGATGGGTGGCGGCGAGAGCGGCGCCGACGGGCAGCCGGCCCAAATCCCTGACCTTACCGCCATGGTCGATCAGTTGCAGACGCAACTCTCCAGCCGCGAACAACAGCTGGGCGTGCTCGAAAATCTCATTCTGACGCGCGAGCTCAACAAGCAGGTCTATCCCGAGGGCCGACCGGTCGAAGAGGGCTTCATTTCCTCGTATTTTGGCGTGCGCGCCGATCCTTTCACGGGCTTCTCGGCGAACCATAAGGGCGTCGATTTTGCCGGACCCGAGGGAACTCACGTCATCGCGGTCGCCGCCGGCATCGTGACTTTTGCAGGCGATCGGGCCGGATACGGCAATATGGTGGAAATAAACCACGGCAACGGCATGGCGACGCGCTATGGCCACAATGAAGAAGTCTTGGTGAAACAAGGGGAAATGGTCCGCAAGGGCCAGGAAGTGGCGCTCATGGGATCGACCGGGCGCTCGACCGGCCCGCACTTGCATTTCGAGGTCGTCAAGAACGGCGTGCAAGTCGACCCGTTGCGCTTCATCGGCGACGTGCGCTAAGCCGCGGGCCAGGGCGAGGCGCATCGGGCCTGCCGGGCCCGGCGGAGCCAAATCCGGTCGAGTCGCCCATAGGACGGCTGGGCGACCACCGTTAGCACCCTGTAACCCCGAAACGATTTCCCGCGCTCCCGGTCTATCCGTACAATACCCAGCTTTTTAAGGATCCCCTCGCGTGTGGAAGTTACTGACGAACATCTTCGGCAGCCGTAATCAGCGCCTCGTCAAGGAGCTGAGCCGCACGGTTGCGGCCATCGCCGCCTACGAGCCCGCGCTGCAGGACTTGCCGGACGATCAATTTCCCGAGAGGACGCGCGCGCTCAAAGCGCGTTTCGCGGCCGGCACGCGGCTCGACGATCTCATTCCGGAGGCCTTCGCGCTGGTGCGGGAGGCGTCGCGCCGCAAATTGGGATTGCGCCATTTCGATGTCCAGATGATCGGCGGCCTCGCGCTCAACGCCGGCAAGATCGCCGAGATGCGCACCGGCGAAGGCAAAACCTTGATGTCGACGCTGCCGGCCTACCTCAATGCCCTCAACGGCGACGGCGTCCACGTCGTCACGGTCAACGAATACCTCGCGCAGCGCGATTCGGAGTGGATGGGCCCGGTGTTCCGTTTCCTCGGGCTCGAGGTCGGGGTCATCAAGAATGCGCAGTCGCCCGACGAGAAGCGCGCGGCCTACGCCTGCGACATCACCTACGGAACCAATAACGAGTTCGGCTTCGATTATCTGCGCGACAACCTCGCGTTTCGACTCGAGGACCGCGTGCAGCGCAAACTGAGCTTCGCGATCATCGACGAAGTCGATTCGATCCTGATCGACGAGGCGCGGACACCCTTGATCATATCGGGCCCCGCCGAGGAGAGCACCGAGCTCTACATCAAGATCAACGCGCTGATTCCCCGCCTCGTCAAGCAAAAGGAGGAAAACGGTCCCGGCGACTACGCCGTCGACGAAAAGACCAAGCAAACGACCTTGACCGAGGATGGACACGCCAAGGTCGAGGAGCTGATGGCCGAGATCGGCCTGCTGCGCGACGGTGAAAGTCTCTACGACGCGACCAATATCCGGCTCATGCATCACCTCAATGCGGCGCTGCGGGCCCATGCGCTCTACCGGCGCGACGTGGAATACATCGTGCGTGCCGGCGAGGTGATCATCGTCGACGAGTTCACCGGACGCACCATGCAAGGGCGGCGCTGGTCCGACGGTCTGCATCAAGCGGTCGAGGCCAAGGAAGGCGTCAAGGTTCGCGAAGAGAACCAGACCGTCGCGTCGATCACGTTCCAAAATTACTTCCGGTTGTATACGAAATTGTCCGGCATGACCGGCACGGCCGACACGGAAGCTTTCGAGTTCCAGCAGATCTATAACCTCGAAGTCGTCGTCATCCCGACTCACAAGCCGATGATCCGCAAGGACCGCTCGGATCTCGTATTCCTCTCCGAGGCGGATAAATTTCACGCGATCCTCGAGGACATTCAGGATTGCGTCAAGCGCGGTCAGCCCGTGCTGGTGGGCACGACGTCGATCGAAACCTCCGAGCGCCTCGCGAAACTGCTCGACACCGAAAATATCAAGCATGAGGTCCTCAACGCCAAGCAGCATGAGCGCGAGGCGCATATCGTCGCGGAAGCCGGCCGTCCCGAGGCCGTGACGATTGCGACCAACATGGCGGGCCGCGGCACCGACATCGTACTCGGCGGCAGTCCGCAAACTCAGATCGACGCGATCCAAAATCCGAGCGAGACCGATCTGGTGCGGATTCGCGAGGAATGGCAGCGCCGGCACGAACAGGTCGTGCAATCCGGCGGCCTGCACATCATCGGCACCGAGCGGCACGAGTCGCGGCGCATCGACAACCAGCTGCGCGGCCGGTCCGGGCGCCAGGGAGACCCGGGCTCGAGCCGGTTCTACTTGTCGCTCGAAGACAATCTGATGCGCATCTTCGGCGATCCGACCCGCATGAAATCGCTGATGACGCGGGTCGGCATGAAGCCCGGAGAGGCGATCGAGAGCGGCATGCTCACGCGCCAGATCGAGCGGGCGCAGCGCCGCGTCGAGCAGCACAACTTCGATGCGCGCAAACAGCTGTTGGAGTACGACGACGTCGCCAATGACCAGCGCCGCGTGATCTACCAGCAGCGCACCGATTTGATGAGTGCCGAAGACGTCGCCGAGGCCGTCGTCGGCATACGGGAAGATGTCGTCGCGCAGCTCGTCGATCAGCACGTGCCGGGCGGCATGCCCGAGGATCAGTGGGATGTGCCGGGCCTGAAATCAGCCGTGGAACGCGACTTCGGCATCCAACTGCCGATTGCCGAGTGGGTCAATACGGAAGAGGCCGGCGATGGCTCGGGCCTCAAAGCCAAGATCACGACCGCGCTCGTCGCCGCCTACGATGCGAAGCGCACGAGCGTCGGACCCGAGGTCATGCGCTACATCGAGAAAGAAGTCATGTTGCGCACGCTCGATCAGCATTGGCGCGAGCATCTGGCGGCCATGGATTACATGCGCCAGGGCATTTACTTGCGCAGCTACGCGCAGAAGAACCCCAAACAGGAATACAAGCGCGAGGCATTCGAATTGTTCTCCGCGATGCTCGATCGCATCAAGTACGACACGATCACGATGGTCTCGAAGATCCAGGTGCGCAGCCAGGCCGAGATCGAACAGGAGGAACTCGAGCGGCAGCGGCGCCTCGCGCGCGCGCTGCAGCTGCAGCACGCCGAGGCGGTCTCGGTTCTGGAGCCGGCCGCGCCGGTCCACGAGCGCGGCGAGGTCTACGCCGCGCGTGAAGCGCCGGGCGCCACTCTGCCGGCCGCGGCGCTGCCCTTCGTGCGCGAGGTTCCCAAGGTCGGACGCAACGAGCCCTGTCCCTGCGGCTCCGGGCGCAAATACAAACATTGTCACGGCGCTTTGCAGCAGCAAGCGAACGTGTGAGCGGCATGAAGCAGGACGGCGCCGCTCTGGACGATCCCGGCCCGGCGACAACAGTACGGCGGCGCCGGCGCGTCGTGCACGTCGTCGCCGGGGTGCTCGCCGACGCGAAGAATCGCGTGCTGCTCGCGCAGCGGCCCGAGGGTAAGCATCTTGCCGGCGGTTGGGAGTTTCCGGGCGGGAAAACCGAGCCGGGCGAGACGCGCTTCGAGACCCTGGCGCGCGAGCTCGACGAGGAACTCGGCATCGAGGTCACCGCGGCGCGGCCCTTGATCTGCGTGCGTCACCAATACACGGTGCGCGAGATTCTGCTCGATGTGTGGGTGGTCACCGAGTATCGCGGCGAGCCGGCGGGTCTCGACGGGCAGGCCTTGCGGTGGTGTCCGCGCGCGGAACTCGCCGTCGCGAAATTGCTGCCGGCGGACCAGCCGATCGTCACGGCGCTGCGGCTGCCGGAGCGGATTTCACAGAGTGCGACCGCGGATTACGCGATCGGCGATCTCGCCATATTGGTCGCTTCCATCGCCGAGCCCGGCGCTGCCCACGGCGCCAGGCTGCATGGCGTGCTCATCGACGGACCTCAAGAAGCGCTGATCGCCGCGGCCGCGGGTGCAGATTTTCTGGTGTTGCGCAAATCCCTCGATGCGGCCGAACTCGCGGCCTTGTGCGCCTCGGTACAAGTGCCGGTGTTTGCGCGTGGACTCGCACTGGAAGAGGCGTGGAGCGCGGGGGCCATCGGGGTCAGCGAGCTCGCTAGCTAGCAGCGTTGGGCCTCGGTTCGAGACCCATGCAGTGCCTTAGTGCGCTCGCAGCTGTTCGTCAAAGAACCGCAGAATCGTCGCGTACGCGTGGCGACCGTCGTGTTGCCGCATCAGACCGTGCTTGGCGCCCGGGTAGACCATGACCTCGAACGGCTTGCCGAGATCTTGGAGTCTGCGGAAGATCTTGGTGCTGTTGAGAAACAGCACGTTGTCGTCGGCCATGCCGTGCAGGATCAGCAGCTTGCCCCGCAGTTTATCGGCATAAGGCAGAACCGAACTCTGCTCATAGCCCGCCGCATTGTCCTGCGGCTTTCCTAAGTAGCGCTCGGTGTAATGCGTATCGTAGAGCGTCCAATCCGTGACCGGCGCGCCTGCGACGCCCGCGCGAAACACCTCCGGCGCCTTGAACATCAGCATCAAGCTCATGTAGCCGCCGTAGCTCCAGCCCCATACGCCGATGCGCGACGCGTCGACGTAGCCTTGCGCGGCGAGCCAGCGCCCGCCTTGAACTTGGTCGGCGACCTCGATCTCGCCCAAACGGCCATGAATCGGCGCTTGAAACGCCGTCCCGCGAAAGCCGCTGCCGCGATTATCGAGTTGGAAGACGACGTAGCCTGCACGCGTCAGAATCTGCGTGAACGAATTACCGCTCCAATTATCGAGCACTCGCTGCACGCTCGGGCCGCCATAGACGTCGATGATGGCCGGGTAGCGCTTGGCGGGATCGAAGCCGCGCGGCTTGAACAGCCGGTAATGGAGCGTTTGTCCGTCGGCGGCCGCGAGCGTGCCGAATTCGGGCGTCGAGTTGTCCTGTAGATAGGGCGCGTCCGGGTGCGATGGATCGAGACGATTTTCCTGCAGGTAGGCGATCAGGCTGCCGTCCAACCGATGCAGACTGACCTGCAGCGGTTGCGTGACGCTCGTGAATTGATCGACATAGACGTGCGAATCCGTCGACATCGTAATGCCATGCACGCCGTCCTCGCGCGAAATGCGCATGACCTTGCTCGGATCCTCCGTGTCGAGTGAAGCGGCGTAGAGCTGGCGCTGCACCGGACTCTTCTCGGTGCCGGTGAAGTAAACCAGGCGGTGGGTTTCATCGACGGCCTTGATCGCACGCGCTCGGAAATCATCGACGTTCCAGGGCCCTGCCGTCAAGCGGCGGCGCAGCCGGCCATCGTAATCGTAAAGATAGAGATGCTCGAAACCATCGCGGTTCGAGGCCCAGATGAATTCCTTCGATTTCTTCAAGAACGAGATTTCGTCGTTGAGTTCGATCCAGCTGTCGCTGGTTTCGGTGAGCACGAGGCGGGTATGGCCGGTCTCGCTATTCGCGAACAACAAATCGAGCCGGCGCTGATCGCGGCTTTCGCGCTGGATCGCAAGCGTTTTTCCGTCGGGCAGCCAGTTGACTCGCGCGAGATAAAAATCGGGCTCGGTCCCCAAGTCCATCCATTGCGTGACGCCGGTGCGCAGATTCGCGACGCCGAGCCGCACGAGCGCGTTCGGTTCGCCCGCGGCTGGATAGCGCTGAGTGAAGGCCGTGATGTTGTCGCCGGATATTTCAAAACGCTGCGTGAGTTTGACCGGGTTCTCGTCGGTGCGCGCGAACGCGATCTGCAGATCGTCGGGCGCCCACCAATAACCGGTATTGCGGCCCATCTCTTCTTGGGCGACGAATTCGGCCATGCCGTTCTTGATCGCGCCGCCGCCGTCGCTCGTGAGTTGCGTTTCCGCCTTTAGGGAGATGTCGTAGACGTACAAGTTCTGATCGCGGATGTACGATAAATAGGCACCTCGCGGTGAAAACGCGGCATCCGTCGCAAAGCCGTTCGACGGCGCAACGATCGCGGCGGCATCCGCAGGCGGTCGCGTGAGATCGAAGTAATAGAGCTTGCCGCCCATCGGAAACAGCAGGGCTTGTGCGGACGGAGCGACCGCATATTCCAAGATCCCCGACAAGGCGGCCGTGCGCTGGCGCTCGCGGCGTGCGCGTTCTTCGTCGGAAAGGCTCGCGGCATCGCGCGCAAGCAGATTGGAATCGACAATGAGGCGCGATCGTCCGGTGCGCAGGTCATATTCCCATAAGTCGAGGCGATCCTTGTCCTCTTGCTTGCCTTGGAGAAAGCTTACGCGGGAGCCGTCCCGCCAGATTTTGATTCCCGTAATCGCGGGTCCCGCGAGCCCCGGCGCGTCGAACAAGCGATCGATCGTCAGCTCGGCCGCGGAGGTGCCGCTACTGCTCGCGCAGGCGATCACCATGAATGGCCAGAAACAGCGGCGCATGAACGGCATTGCGCAGGGTCAATAGGCGTGCGGGCCGTCGGGCGGCGGATCTTCATCGGTTTCGGCAGCCGCGTCCGGAATGGTGTGTTTCTCGGTGAGCCAGGCACCGAGATCGATGAGCCGGCAGCGGTCGCTGCAGAAAGGCCGAAATACGGATTCCGGTACCCATTCCACGGGGCGCTTGCAGGTGGGACATTTGACGACTGCGACCATCGGGTGGAAGGTGCCGGACTCAGGCGCAGCAAGTCAAGATGAACGGCACGTCGACTTCCACGTGCATCGGACGGCGCGTCGCATCGGTCCAATTCAAGAAGCGCACCGTGCATCGATGCTGGTTGCCGCTGATTTCGGGAAACAAGTCGGTGTCGGCCGGCAGTGTGATGCGGACCAATTGGCACGGCGATTCGCGCTCGAACTGCAGTTGGAATACGCCGCCGGCCGCGATCTCGGATTTGCGGCGCGTATTCTGGCGCGTCAGCCAGAGCAGCTCGGCGATGCTGTCGCAGAGCGGCCTGATCAGCGCGAGCCATCCCGCGAATTCAGCGCTGCGGACTTCCGGCGGACGATTCAACCAGTAGGAATAGTCCGGTAGATCGAAATCGCAGGTCCCGCCGGGGATCGCGCTGCGATGCTTGATCGCACTCAGGAATTCCGAATCGCGCAACGGTCCCATGAAATTGCCGCCGACCGTCGACAAGTCATTACGTAGATTGACGAGGTTCGACATCAGGGATTTCAATCGACTCGGATCGACGCCGGTCTTGCTTTGATATTCCTTGAGTATGTTGACATGCCGCTCGAGTTCCTTGAGCACTTCGGTGCGCGAGTCACCGCGCGCCGTTATGGCCAGAATCTCGAGCAGACTCGCGACCGCGGCGCGCGCACTCCAGGCACTCGGCATCTCGCTATGGTAGATCGCTTGCGTATAGAGAAATTCGAGGCGCAGGAACGTGCGCATGCGCTCGTTGAGCGGCTGTTCGTACACGACCGGCGCCGATTCCGGCACCGACTCGGGATGGGGATCCGGGGATGAACTCATTGTCCTATTCTGAGGCAGAGCGAGGGCCAGGGTAAACCCGGCAGCGAGACTAAATCGCACCGATTGGACGGAATCTCAGGACGGCAGGCCGGCCGCAATGCCCCGATAGCGCACATGCAGACGATCCACGCTGTCGCGCAACTGTTCCACGCTCCCCGAGTTATCGAGGATGTCGTCGGCTCTTGCGAGGCGCTCGGCGCGCGAGGCTTGGGCGGCAAGCATGGCGCGGGCTTGCGATTCCGAACTGCCGTCGCGCTCCATGAGCCGCGCAAGCTGCGTCGCCTCGTCGAGATCGACGACCAATATCCGGTCCAAATCGGCATGCGAGCCACCCTCGACGAGCAGCGGGATCGCCATGACGAGATAGGGCCCGGACGCCGCCTCGGCCAGGCGCGCCATTTCGGCTCTGATTCGCGGGTGCAGAATGGCCTCCAGATCCTTGCGGGAATCCGCATCGGCGAATACCCGATCGCGCAGCGCACGGCGGTTGATCTCGCCGCTAGGGCTCAAAATGCCGGGCCCGAAGCGCTCGACGACCTGGTTGAGCCCCGGTTGTCCGAGCGCCACGACGGTGCGCGCGACTTCATCGGCATCGATGACGGGAACGCCCAATTCTCGAAAGCGCCGGGCGACCGTACTTTTCCCACTGGCAATGCCTCCCGTGAGGCCGATGCGCAACTGCCGCGCCATGCGCTCTATCGCTCGAGACCCGACACGCGCAGGTAGCCGTGCATGAGGCTGTCGCCATATAGCATCGCCAGCCAACCGGCTGCGGCCAGATAGGGTCCAAAGGGCATCGGAGTACTGCGGTTGCGTCCGCGAAACAGAATCAGGCCTATACCGATGATCGCGCCCGTGGCCGCGGACAGCAAGATCACGAGCGGCAATAATTTCCAGCCGAGCCAGGCGCCAAGCGCCGCATAGAGCTTGAAATCCCCATAGCCCATACCCTCTTTGCCCGTGACCAGGCGGAACGCATGGTAAACGAGCCACAAGCTGACATAAGCCGCGGCCGCACCGATGATGGCATCCCGCGGCGACACCGGCAGCGCGCTGCCGCGCACCGGACCGACGACGACGGCGGCAAGCAGACCGGCCCATAGGAGCGGCAGCGTGATACCGTCGGGCAGCAGCTGATGGTCGAGGTCGATGCCGGTCAGCGCGATCAAGGCCCAGGTGACGATCAGCGCGCAGGCAGCGGTCGATCCAAATCCAAAATGCCATGCAACGGCCGCGGACATCAGCCCCGTCGCGAGTTCGACGAGCGGGTAGCGTGCGGAAATCGGCGCCCGGCAGGCTGCGCACTTACCGCGCAGCACCAGCCAACTGATCACGGGGATGTTTTGCCAGGCCTTGATCGGCGCCTTGCACGCAGGACAAGCGGAACGCGGCGTCACCAAATTGAAGCGTTCAACAACCACGGTCGTTTGGGCGCTATCGGCTGTGCCCAGTATTTCAGCCGCCTGCGAGCGCCATTCGCGATCCAGCATGATCGGCAGACGGTAGATGACGACGTTGAGAAAGCTGCCGACGAGCAGCCCGAAGACGAATACCGCGCAGGCGAACAGCACGGGGTCGTCCGCGTAGACTGCGATCAGTTCGGTCAGCACGGGCGAAACAAAAGGCGCTGTTTCGCCGACGACGAATTAAACGACCGCACCCAATTTGAAGATGGGCAGATACATCGCGATGACCATGCCGCCGACGAGCACACCGAGTATCGCCATGATCAAGGGTTCGAGCAAGCTCGACATGCTGTCCACCGCATTGTCGACTTCGGCCTCGTAGAACTCCGCGACCTTGCCTGACATGGCATCGAGCGAACCGGCTTCCTCGCCGACGGCGATCATTTGCACGACCATGTTGGGGAACAAGCCGGTATTTTCCATCGCACGCTGCAGACGTTGGCCGGTTGCGACTTCGTCTCGCATGCGCAGCGTCGCCTCCTCGTAAACGATGTTGCCGGTCGCGCCCGCGACCGATGCCATGGCCTCGACAAGCGGCACGCCGGCCGCGAACATCGTGGAGAGCGTTCGGGCGAAACGGGCAATCGCCGATTTGACGAGTATGGGTCCGATGATCGGAAATCTCATCAACACTCGGTCGAGATTGCGCTGCAGGGTTCTGGAGCGCTTCTTGAAATAGAAGAACGCGTAGAAGCCCGCGAACGTCACGATGGCCAACCACCAACCCTGCTTTTGGACGAAGCGCGAGAGGTCCACGACCATTTGCGTGAACGCCGGAAGGTCGGCGCCGAAGCCTTTGAACAAGGATTCGAATTGCGGAATCACGAAAATCAGCAGGATGATCGTCACGATGACGGCGACGATGAGCACCGCGGCCGGGTAAAACAAAGCCTTTTTGATTTTTTTCTTCAGTGCCTCGGTTTTTTCCGTGTAGGTCGCGATTTTGTCGAGCAGCGTTTCCAGCGCGCCGGCTTGTTCGCCGGCCTCGACCAAGTTCACGAACAGATCATTGAAATACAACGGATGTTTGGCGAGCGATTCCTTGAGCGTGCTGCCGCCCTCGACGCTCGCCTTGATGTCGAGAATGAGCTTCTGCATCGCCGGCTTCTCGTGACCATTGCCGACAATCTCGAAGGATTGGACCATCGGGATGCCGGCGGCCATCATAGTCGCGAGCTGGCGGCTGAACACGGAGATATCCACTCCGGTAATTTTTCCGCCCGATCTGAACGCGCTCGTTTGGGCGCGCACCTTGGTGGCCGCGACGCCCTGACGCCGCAAATCGGCGCGCACTGCGGCTTCGTTCGCCGCGACGGACTTGCCGCGCACCTTGTTGCCGCGCTTGTCTTTGCCCTCCCAGATGAACTGGGTGTCCTTCTTACCTGCGGTTGCCGTTACAGCCATGATTCAATCCTCTGCGTCACTGCCTAGTCGATCGTGACGTTGTTGACTTCTTCCAAACTCGTCAAGCCCGAGCGCACTTTTTCCAAGCCCGCCCGGCGCAAATTCCAAATACCGTCTTTCGTAGCCTGGTCACTGATATTGATCGCACCGCCGCCTTCCATGATGATGCGGCCGATCGTTTCGGTGACCGGCATGACTTGGTAGATACCCATGCGGCCCTTGTAGCCATCGGTGCACTGACTGCAGCCGACCGCGCGATAAATTCTAATGCCGCTTGCGATGTCCGCATCCTGGAAGCCCTCCTTGCGCAGCGCTTCGGGAGGAATATCGATCGATTGTTTGCAATTGGTGCATAGCTTGCGCGCGAGCCGCTGCGCAATGATCAAGCTGACCGAGGTCGCAATGGCGTAGGGTTTGACGCCCATATCGATCAAGCGGGTCAGCGTTTGCGGCGCATCGTTGGTATGCAGCGTGGAGAGCACCAAGTGTCCGGTTTGCGCCGCCTTGATCGCAATTTCCGCGGTCTCGAGATCGCGGATTTCGCCGACCATGATTACGTCCGGATCTTGACGCAAGAATGCGCGCAGCGCGGCCGCAAATGTCAGGCCCACCTTCGGATTGACGTTGACCTGATTGATGCCGGGAAGATTGATTTCCGCGGGATCCTCGGCCGTCGAGATATTGCAATCCTCGGTATTGAGAATATTGAGGCCGGTGTAAAGCGACACGGTCTTACCGCTACCCGTGGGGCCGGTCACCAAGATCATGCCCTGCGGTTTGGCGAGATACTTGAGGTACGTTTCCCGCTGGAACGGCTCATATCCCAGGGCATCGATGCCCAGCATCGCGCTCGAGGGATCCAAGATACGCGTAACGACCTTTTCGCCGAACAGCGTCGGGCAAGTGCTGACGCGAAAATCGATGGCCCGGTTCTTCGACAAGCGCATCTTGATGCGCCCGTCCTGCGGCACGCGGCGCTCGGCGATATCGAGCCGCGCCATGACCTTGAGACGCGCGACGATCTTCACGGCAAGCTGTACGGGCGGCAGCGCGACTTCTTTGAGTACGCCGTCCAAGCGCGTGCGGATGCGGAATATCTTCTCGTAGGGTTCGAAGTGGATATCCGATGCGCCCTTCTTGATCGCATCGAGCAGTATCTTGTTGACGAAGCGCACGATCGGCGCGTCTTCGACGTCATCACGACCGAGTGCCGCGGCTTCGGCTTCTTCGTCACCGCCGGTGACTTCGAGATTTTCGAGATCGATATCGTCATCGGAGAACTTCGGCATCACCGCTTCGGCCTGATCCATCGCCTTATCGACGGCCTTTTGCAGCTTGTCGTCTTCGACGACGACGAATTCGATGCTCATCGAAGTCTGGAAGCGAATCTCATCGAGCGCATGCAGATTGGTCGGATCCGATACCGCGAGGAACAGTCGTTTGCCGCGCTTCATCAGCGGCATCACGCGGTGTTTTGCCAACAGCTTGTCGCTTACGACCCTGAATACTTCCATGTCCGGCACGATCGAATCCATGTCGAGCAGCGGCACGCCGAATTCATTCGAGGCCGAAATCGCGATATCGCGCGCGGTTGCAACCTTGCTCGAAACCAAGTGGGTCACGAGGCTCAGGCGCTTTTCCTTGGCTTTGCCTATGGCGTCGTGCATCGCCACATCGTCAAGCAAGCCATCCTGGACAAGCCTCTGGGCGAGGCCGCCCAAGGAAACTCGACTGGTGCCTCCCGTCGATGCTAAAGCATTGTCATTCATGGACTTATGAGATACCCCAAGGATGCGACAGCATGCAAGCGTCGCCCTGCGCCGACAATCGACGAGGGGACGCAAACATTATGTTCGCACATCCCAACTGCGATACAGCGTGATTCGGTTCCCATTATCGTATTTGACGCCTTGGAGGCCAAGAAATGGAATTTCAAAAAAAAGAAAGCCCCTCCAAAGAAGCGCGTTCAGCGTGCTAAAGAAGCAATCTAGCCCTTTACTTGCACTGCGTCGGAACGAATTTCGCCAGGACAGACCCTGGGGTCGGGATCGCCGCACCCATCTCAGCCGCTGCCGTCGTTTGGGCGATCGATGCGCAAGCCCAGTCGATACTGCCCGACAGGCCACCTGCGAGCGGAGTCTTATTGATGTAGGGGCTTAGCGTGATCAGATTCGCGCCGGCGAGCTGCGGTATGCCACCAGTCAACGGGTTCACGTTGTAGCCTATGGTGATTACTCCGGTACCGGCGGCAATCGTCAGAGTGCCCACGTACTTCGAAGCACAAAAACCACCGGCATTACACGCCGCGTTATTAGCAACCGAAGCCGCAGTGACTCCCAACATATCGCCGGACTGGAATCCTTCCGCTATCAGGGTCTCCGCCGCCGACCCAAGAGTCAAACCTTCCGTGATTCTTGAGCGGATGGCGTAGTCCTGATAGGCCGGGATCGCGATCGCGGCCAAGATGCCGATGATGGCAACCACGATCATCAATTCGATGAGAGTGAAGCCCTTTTGAACTTGCGTAAGCACAGTCACTCCCAAAAATTAAAAACGCAAATCATCTCGAGGATCAAACGACGATCCTTGCCGGTACCTGATATGGAGCAAGCGCTGTGCCAGCCCGCTCCGAGAGTTTGTAACCTATTGTCTAAAATGAATTAATTCAATCACTCCGGTGGCCGGCTTAACATAGGTCCGTCGGGTTCTGGCGCCATCGCCGGCAATCCGCGTCACGGACTGACAAATATTGTCAGTACCGAGGTCGGCGCGGCGCTCGAGGAATGTAGGCGACATGGAGGCCAAGGAATGGAATTGCAGAAAAAGAAAGCCCCTCCAAAGAGGGGCTTTCAGCGAGCTAAAGAAGGAATCTAGCTCTTTACTTGCACTGCGTCGGAACGTACTTCGCCAGGACAGTCCCGGCAGGCACCGCTGCACCCATATCAGCCGCTGCCGTCGTTTGGGCGGCCGATGCGCAAGCCCAGTCGATACTGCCCGACAGGCCACCTGCGAGCGGAGCCTTATTGATGTAGGGGCTTAGCTTGATAAAATTCGCGCCGGCGAGCGGCTGTATGCCACCAGTCAACGGGTTCACGTTGTAGCCTATGGTGATTACTCCGGTACCGGCGGCAATCGTCAGAGTGCCCACGTACTTCGTAGCACAAAAACCACCGGCATTACACGCGGCGTTATTAGCAACCGAAGCCGCGGTGACTCCCAACATATCGCCGGACTGGAATCCTTCCGCTACCAGGGTCTCCGCCGCTGATCCAAGATTCAAACCTTCCGTGACTTTTGAGCGGATGGTGTAGTCCTGATAAGCCGGGATCGCGATTGCGGCCAAGATGCCGATGATGGCAACCACAATCATCAATTCGATGAGAGTGAAGCCCTTTTGAACTTGCTTAAGCATATGAACTCCTGAAAATTAAGAACACGCCGCAACTCGAGTGTCGAACAACGGCTCGGGCCGGTATGGGTAAATAAGCAAGCGCTATGCCAGCCCGTGCAGCGAGTTTGCAACTTGTTGAATAAAATGAATTACTTCGAGAATTCCGTTGTCCGGCTTAACATAGGTCCGTCGGGTTCTGGCGCCATGGCCGGCAATCCGCGTCACGGACTGACAAATATTGTCAGTACCGAGGTCGGCGCGGCGCTCGAGGAATGTAGGCGACATGGAGGCCAAGGAATGGAATTGCAGAAAAAGAAAGCCCCTCCAAAGAGGGGCTTTCAGCGAGCTAAAGAAGGAATCTAGCTCTTTACTTGCACTGCGTCGGAACGTACTTCGCCAGGACAGTCCCTGCGGCCGGGATCGGCGCACCCATATCAGCCGCTGCCGTCGTCTGGGCGGCCGATGCGCAAGCCCAGTCGATGCTGCCCGACAGGCCTCCTGCGAGCGCAACCTTATTGATGTAGGGGCTTAGCGTGATAAAATTCGCGCCGGCGAGCGGCTGTATGCCACCAGTCAACGGGTTCACGTTGTAGCCTATGGTGATTACTCCGGTACCGGCGGCAATCGTCAGAGTGCCCACGTACTTCGTAGCACAAAAACCACCGGCATTACACGCGGCGTTATTAGCAACCGAAGCCGCAGTGACTCCCAACATATCACCGGACTGGAATCCTTCCGCTACCAGGGTCTCCGCCGCTGACCCAAGATTCAAACCTTCCGTGACTTTTGAGCGGATGGTGTAGTCCTGATAGGCCGGGATCGCGATCGCGGCCAAGATGCCGATGATGGCAACCACAATCATCAATTCGATGAGAGTGAAGCCCTTTTGAACTTGCTTAAGCATATGAACTCCTGAAAATTAAGAACAACCGCAACTCGAGTGTCGAACAACGGCTCGGGCCGGTATGGGTAAATAAGCAAGCGCTGTGCCAGCCCGTGCAGCGAGTTTGCAACTTGTTGAATAAAATGAATTACTTCGAGAATTCCGTTGTCCGGCTTAACATAGGTCCGTCGGGTTCTGGCGCCATCGCCGGCAATCCGCGTCACAGACTGACAAATATTGTCAGTACCGAGGTCGGCGCGGCGCTCGAGGAATTTAGGCGACTTCGTCGACTTCTTCATGGTAGCCGTCGTCGGCGTTGATCTTCCAGATCTGCGCCTTGCCGCGACCGCCATCGAGCATGGCGGTGACCGCGCTGTTCGCAGCCAACATCGAGTGATCCTGATTGTTGTACCGGTGCATGCCGTTGCGGCCGACCGGATATAAATTTGAAAACCGGTCCAAGTAGGCCCGCACCTTGCCGAATCGGCTGTATTCGCCAAAGTAAGCCGGATACGCCTTCGGTACACGCACCAAAGTGCCGTCCAGAACGTCGTTTCGATCGATCATGCCTATTTTCTCGAGTTCGCCGGCCGCGCGGTCGACGAATTGTCCGTCATCCATCGACCACAGTTCGTCGCCCTCGCGGCAAAAGTACTCGAGCCCCAACCAAATCATTGCCGGATCCGCGACCATCGCCGGACTCCAGTTATTGAATACTTGAAGCCGTCCGATTTTTACGTCGGGCTCTTGGATATAAATCCAGTTATCCGGCGGCATCCCGTTACCTTGAACCCGGCTGCGTGCAGCGCCTACCCCAAGCATCTTGCGTACCAGCAATCCGACCGTCATGAAGTCCCGGTAGGGAAGCCGCGCCGCAATGCGGTTCACCTCGTCATCGGCCGGATCGAGCATGGCGGTCAACTCGCTCACGGGCACCGTCGATAGCAGAAAATCGCAGGGGACTCGCCGCACCTCGCCCGTGACCTCGTCGCGGGCATGGACCGCGGTGACGCGAAAGCCGTCGCGTTCGGTGCCGACGACTCGATGTCGCAGGTGGATCTGGCCGCCGTGCTGCGCGACCCGGCGAGCGACTGCCTCCCACAATTGGCCGGGTCCGTGCTTCGGATACAGGAATCGCTCGATGAGGCTCGTTTCGGTGCGTCTCTGCGCGGTATCCGCCCGCGAACGAAACGGCACCGCGAGTGCGTGCGCAATCGCCTTGCGTACCGACAAGCCTTTGATGCGCTGAGCGCCCCATTCGGCGGAGATCTCGGCGCAGGGCACACCCCAGACCTTTTCGGTGTAGGCCTCGAAAAACGTCTGGTAGAGCCGGAGGCCAAATCGATTGACGAGAAAATCTTCGAGCGTTTTCTCGGGATAGCGGCGTCGCAGTTGTGCCCGGCCGTAGCTTGCGCCCACGCGCAGTGTCTCTGCGAGCCCCATATTCAGAAGCGTGTTTGCGTTCAATTTGAGGGGATAATCGAAAAAGCGGCGCCGATGATAAATGCGCGAGAGCCGTTGGCGAAGCAACATCACTTCGTCGGACGACGCCGCCGCGATTTTGTTCGGCTCGAAATCTCGCGATTGTCCTTGGTAGCGCAGCTGCAGCCGATCGTCGTCCCTCGATCCGGTCGGCGTGCACGCAGCCACCGGCAGTATCTCTTGCCACCATCGCATGACCCAGTCGGACTTCGAGAAGAATCGGTGGCCGCCAAGATCCATGCGGTTGCCGCGATAATTGATCGTCTTGGATATTCCGCCGACTTGTCCGTCCGCTTCGAATACCATGGGCATGATGTTGGAACGACGCAGCAACTCGAGCGCAGCCGTCAATCCCGCGGGCCCAGCTCCGGCAATCACCGCAATTTTCCGGTGATCATTCACGGCAGTGATCTGCGCGCGGCAGTGTCATGAAGTGCCCGATGCGGCACGCACCTTGCGGCAATCGTAAAGGTTCGAGCCTTGCCACTCGCCGGCCTGTTGGTGTCGGACGGGGTCGAATCCCAGTTCCTCGCGCGAAATCACAAAGCCCAATTGGGGATCTGTGCAAACGCGGACGAGGTTTTGCGAAGTCAGAACGCGGAACGTCGAAACGCTCGCCGGATCCTTGGCCGCGCGAATCTCCGCATTGTTGGTCAAGACTTGCCAGCTCGGCTTCATGATGGGCAGCAGAACCTCCGAGCGACGCCGCACCTCGACTGCGGTCGCCCGCGAGAAAACGACGCCCGCAGATTGGCTCAGCGTCAGATAGTTCGGCCTTTCCAAAGTAAACCAGACGAACGACCCGGAATTGCGCGCATCCGCGACGAGTACGGTGCTGCCCGGCGGAATTGCCTGGACCCAGTCGGTGAAGTCGGCGCTTTCTATGCTGGATCCTTGGTAGCTCGACGGCGGGACGGAATGGGGGAATATCGCGGCGCACGCAACGAGCAGGGCGGAGGCGGCGATTACCAATGCGAGCAAGGATTTTAAATTGCAAACCCAGCATACCGCAACGCACGCGACGAGGAAACCGACGGTTCTGTTCTCCATGAGGCGTTTGACGAACTGCAGAGTCCACGGCTCACTACCGGCAGCCGTTTTTGTGGCCAGCACGAGCGGCCATTGCTGCACGAGCAGCCATGTGAGAATACCGATCAGTGCCGCAACGAAAACGACTGGCCAAAGGGGGCGCAGCCTCTCGCCGATCGAGTCTCTCGAGAGCCAGATGAGCAGCGCCAAGCAGACCGACAGCAGCGCGGCTGCGCCGGAGAAATCCCAAGCCGCCACGAGCAACAGGCTGCAGGCAGCTCCACATTCATGCTGACTGCACATGCGAACGGCGGTCGGAGCGAGCAATAGGATGGCGAGAATTTCCGCAATCCAGATCCACCGCCACGCTTGGCCTTGAATCAAGATGGCGAGCGGTCCGATCGCACTCGCGATCACTGCCACCGCGATGCCGGCGCCGGCAACCAGTAGCGCGCTGAGGCAGAGCTTGGGTAGTTGCGAGTCCTGCGATAGCGCGTCTCGAAAAACCACCGCGGTCAACGTCAAACAGAGCAACGGGCGGGTATTGAGTTCCCAATCGTGCTTTGTCCAGAGGTCCAAGAATAGAAACTGTGAACGCTCGCGCACGATCGCCAGCCATTGAAGGTCGAGTATCGGCAGCGCGCTGCCGAGCGCCGGTACAACGGTCGCGGTGGCGGCAATGCACGCGATTGCGGCAATGGCGCCAATGGCCAGAATCACGGTGACCCGGGTCGGCAACCCAATGCAGATCAGCAGCAGCACGCCAGGCAAGGCCATCAAGGGATGCACGAGCAGAGTCGCGCTCGCAATCGCAAGCCCAAGCCGCCGGTAGCCGCCGAAATGACAGGCGAGCGCGCTGACAACTAAGGCTTCGGCAAATGAGCGCGCCGACAAGAAGTCCTCTGCGGTGTGAAACACACCGCTGCCGCCGTAGCTTCCCGGCACGATGATCAGCAGTGCGAGCGCGAGCGCCGCCGCTGCGGGGTTTGCAAATCGCCGCACGAGCAGCCACGCGGCCGCAAGCCCACATACCCGACACAGAATCATCAGCAACAGCGCTGCAGGCGCCAGACCCATCGATCGGATCACCGCGGCGTAGAGCGGCGTCAGGACGGTATAGTGATCCTGAGAGACATTCTGTAGATAAAGATCCTTGCCGAGACTGGGGTGGATTCTCGCAAGTGCCTGAATAGCGTAGAGTTGCGCGTCGTTGGTGATTCCGCCATAGCGGTGCGTCAAGAGCCAGATTGCCGCCAATATCAGACCGATAGCGGTGGCGGTCGCGCCTCGATTTGGAAGCTCACTGCGCTGTTGGTTTGTAACGGTGGCCAGGACCGTTTGCGAAAGTCGTCTGGTCGCGTATAGCGCCGCTACTCGGTGATCGGCTTGCCACATACCTTTGCGCTCGGGGATCGAGAGCGGAGCAGCATATTGCATTATCGTTGACGTAGGGACCAAAGATTGACTACTGATCTTCTCGAGCAGATGCCGCCGCAGGGAAACGCATCGAGCCCGCTATTGTCGATCATCACGGTCTGCCTGAATGCCGCCGCGACCATCGGGGACACGCTGGCCTCGGTCTCGATGCAAGATGCCGATTTTGTCGTCGAACATCTCTGCATCGACGGCGGCTCGAGCGACGCGACGCGGGAGATCATCGATCGCTGGGCGGGCCGTTCGCGGCGAATCAAAAGAATTTACGAGCTTGACGATGGGATATTTGACGCGATGAACAAGGGCCTACGCGCGGCGAGCGGGGAGTACGTCCTGTTCCTCAATGCCGATGATTTTTTGGTTTCGCCACGGACGCTTGCCGCGGCGATGCAGGGCATAGTCCCTGGCGCCCCCGGCAATCCCGACCTGGTCGTCGGCGATGCCGTCATGGGCAGTTTGGAAAAGCGCGGCTTTTGGAGACATCGCCGCGTCCCAAGGCACCTTGGGCGAATCCGAGGCATCGGACTATATCCAGTGCACCAGGGACAGTTCGCGAAGCGCCGGCTGCTCGAGGCGGTCGGTGCATTTGATGCGCGCCGACGCTTGGCGTCGGATCTCATTCACTATTACGAGATGGAAATGAATTGTCGGCCCTCGATTCGCCGTCTCGGCGCCGATGTCGCGTTCATGCAGTCCGGCGGTGCAGCTAATGCCGGCCCCATGGCGATCATTCGCGGCAGCGCCGAGATTTTCCGGCATCTCTCTGCGAAGCGCGGGTTCTTGCGTGCATGCGCGATGCTCTCGATCAAGACGATGCAATCGGTGGGCGAGATTCGCTACGGCTGCTGCCCCCACAAACGTTGGTTCATCGGATAGGACACATGTTCGTCAAACTCCTGCTCATTCTCGTATCGATCAATACGATCGCAAGTCAGCTCCTCGTCAAGAAGGGCGTAACGCAATTGGGCGGAATTCGCGCTTTCGCCGATCTGCCGCGGTTTGCGATTCTGGCGGCTACGTCGCCGTGGATTCTGCTGTCGGTTTGCCTGCAAATCGTGGGATATCTGGCTTGGTTCGTGGTGGTCACACGGGAAAAATTGGGCGTCGCCGTGGCATTCACCGGCGCAAGCTTTTACGTTTTGATGGCGCTGTCCGCCTGGTATTTCTACGACGAAACGCTGTCGGCATTGCAGTGCGTCGGAATCGGGCTGATCGTGCTCGGTGTCGTCTGCATGGCGATACCATCGCGTTGACGATGCAATCGGCGCGGCTGAGTCGCTCGCCCCCAAACCCGCGACCCATGCCGTGCCCCCCGGGCAAACCAAGTCAACCCTTAGGCGAACCGGCAGGGCGCGCGACCGATTCGAGGAAGTCCTGGAACGGACCCATCGCGGACTGATCGTCGAATAATACCGAACTGCGCTGCTGAATCTCGTGCCGAATGTGCGCCTGGTAGTGGCGATCGGTTACTAACCTGACGACGAGATCCACATACTCAGCCTCTGTTTGAACAATCAACTCTTGCAAATCCATGCGCCGCAAAACTCCGCTTGCCAGACGCCCGCGCAAGAACCGCCCTTCCCGCGTAACCACTGGCAGGCCGCATTCGATCGCTTGCACTGCCGTGTTGTAGCCGGAAAAGCCAATGGTATCGAGCAACACATCGGCGCGCCTGAGCAGGCAGTGGAACTCGTTGAGGTTCAGCCACCGAACGAACCGCACGTGGTCCATCACGTTGAGGCCGGCCGCCTCAAATTCCTTGCTGATCCTGACTTGTAGAAGGTTCGCGAGGGCCGCCCCGGAGGGGCGGAAGAATACCAGCTGCGCGTCCGGGGCCTTTCGCGCGATGTCGACAATTAGGTGGTCGTTCGCGGGTTGGTACTTGAACGGAGAGCCCGGACAGATCAGGACGGGCCTTTCGAAATCAATATTCATCGCGGCAAAACCAGGATCGACGCTTGTGCGCGCCAACGGCTGTATGCGGTTGCCAAGATGGGGCAGGAGTACGAGCTGCTCGGAATAGTGATCCTGCGCATGCGCAGGTTCGAAACAGTCTGCGGACACGTAGTAGTCAAGTGTCGGCAAGCCGGAAGTATCTGGATGACCCCACGTATTGATCTGAACCGGCGCCAACCGCAGGCTGGCCAGCTTGAGAGCCATCGGATCGAGCCCGACTGCCGGATATAGCAGAATTTCACAATTCTGCTCGCGCATCGCGGTGACCCACTGTGAGAGCGTCCTCGGGCCGCCCACAAAGACATCCGACTTCGCACGCGCGCAAGCTGTCTCTGCATCGGCCCGATCTGCCAACGAGAACACGACGAGTTCAAACCGTTCGGGATCGAACGACTGGAACCAGCCCTTGATCAGAGCCATCCAAACCGAATGCAGCCAAATATCTGCAGAGACGACACCCAGCCGGACCCGCTTTTCCATCGGTCTCCTGGACGCAGGCGATTTCTGGCGGTCGAGCCAGCGCTGCATCGCCAAAGCACACACCCGTCCATACTGCTTCAGGAGTGCCAGGTTGTTTTCCTCCTGATAGGCCAGAAAAAAAGGCTGCAGCTCACCGACAAAGAACTCGCCGTCCGCTTCGCTCTTGACCCACCAGTCTTCGAACCTGGCAAGCTCAACTCCGAATCCGGAGCGGTCCGGAGTATCGTCGGCGCCCTTCGCGGAAAAGGCGGGCGCCCACACCATTACGCGCGCCCAGCGCGCCCTTACATTGCCGGGATCGAGCTCGATAGCCCTGTCGAAGCTCGCCATGGCGCGATCGAGCTGAGCCCTGTGCCAATAACTGAACCCTAGGCTGCAATGATAGTCGGAGACTTTCGGCTCGAGTGCCACTGCCTTTTCGAGATTCGCCTGGGCAAGCGCAAGGCTTTCATCAGAGTTGCCGTCGACACCGTAATAGGCTTCCCCAAGGCGGTAGTACGATGCGCCCGAGTTGGGATTCAGCGATATCGCGCGCTTGAATAGCTCGAGCGCCTCGGCATACCTCGCCCTTCGATTGAGCAGCACACCGAGCTCGTGGTAAGGAGCAAAATTATCCGGGGTAAGTTCAATCTCCCTTCGGTACGAGGCCTCAGCCTGATCGAATTGCTCAGTGTCGAGCAAGAGCCGCGACAGGCTCCGCTGAGCTGTGATCAATGCGGGGTTTAGAGTCAACGCCCGCATGCAGCTTGCGATCGCCAAGCCTTTCTCGTTCGCGTGCAGATGTAGGTTGCTACGATAAAAGTGCAGCTCGGCCGAATTGGGCAAGATCGCCAGGCTTTTTTCGCAGAGCGTCGTGGCCTCGGGAAACCGGCCCGCCCTGAATAATGCGGTGATCAACTGGCGGCGCGCAATTTCGAAGTCGGGGCGCAAGTCGATCGCCTGTTGCAGGTGCGAAATCTCCGCGTCTCTCGGCCCGGTGGTCTCGAGGATGCTGCCTAGTAGGTAGTGACTGTCAGCGTCTTCGGCGGCAACACGTACGGCACGTTCGAGAACTTCACGCGCTTCATCAGTACGGCCTTGCTCTCTGAGTACAAAACCCAACAAAACGAGGGCGGCAGGATAGTGCGCGTCGGATTCCATCACTTGCCGATAGATGCGCTCGGCCTCGGCGTATCGGCCTGCCTTTAGGTGCTCATCGCCCTGCTCCTTGACGGTCTGGGGCCGGCGGACTTCTCGTGCAACAGGATCCGCAATGGGGGTCGCCGCGCCAGGTGCCTTAGCGGCGATTTTCCTTTTAATCCAGGTCAACATTTGCGGGGGTCAGGATACCGCGCTCCCTCCCAGCACACAACAAGCCGGGTTCGACAACTGCGCCATTCGGCGAAGAAGAGCGAGCGGCGCCAAGCTTGCACCAACTATCGGAGCCGATACATTTGTAACAATGGATTTTGCGCGCGTATGTGTTGGATGACGTTCTCGAGAACGCATATCCGCATTTTTTGGCAACTGACCAACTCTTGCGCGATGCTGGGCGTGATCGTCCGGCGCCCCGCACGTATTTTTTCGTTATCGTGAAGTAATTCCTGTGCTTGCGCCGAGCTCTCATAACTCAGCAGCGCGCGCGTTACTCGGACTCGACGAGTAACGCGCGAATCTGCGGCTCAATCAATCCGGTGATTGAGCCGATTATTTCATTCCCCGGGATGCTCCACGGGGTCTCGCCGCATAAAGAGGAAATCGGCCTGGATCGGCCGTTTTGATGCGCCCGTCGAGAGATTCGCGACGCCGATCAATTCGAAGCCCTTGGACAGCAAGTAGGCGACGACTTCGCCAGCCAGCGCCTGCCCGACATAGAGTTCGATGAAGGAGGCCTCCACATAGACATACTTGAAGCGGGACAGCAGGGGTTCGCATGCTTTGAGCGCGACGAATTCGAATCCCTGAACATCGATCTTCAGCAGCGCCGTACCGGTGATTTCCGCCTCGCCGAGGCAGTCGGCGAGTCGCGCGGTCGCGACGGTCTCCCGACCCGATTCTTCCGTGAACGGAAAATGTTCGTTCTGTGCGGCAGCGATCGGCAGCAGCGACGACGATCCATCCCAGCGCGAAACGTGCATCGAGGCGGTCCCCGACTCGCTCGCTATGGCGACATTGAAGAGGCGCGCGTCTGCGTCCTTGTTGAAGACCCGGCGGTAAACCGCTGCAGGAATTTGCTGCGGCTCAAACGAAAAGATCCGCGCCTTCGGGAACAGCCTTCGGGCACACAATGCGAATTGGCCGCGATTCGCTCCGATATCGACGATGGTCTCCACAGTCAACCCACCCAGCACGTGATCGTGTTCGGTCGATGCCGCGACGCGCGTGCGCAGAAAAGTTCTGCGATACGCGGGTATCCAGAAAGTGCGCAACAGTTTTACGAGGATATGCATTATCGCGACGGCACATCAGAACAGCAGACCGATCCGCGCGGCAGGCATCAGCAACGGTGATTGGTCGGTTTCTGAATCCAGAATGTGTACATTCCGATGAACGTGTCCGGGTTGTCCTGCTCGTAGAGCGCCCAATTGTGCAAATTGGTGCCGGACGGATCATCGGCGAAGCGTACGGCGTATCGATTGAACACCTCAGGTTCCAACTCGAAGCCAATGAAGTGGAGCCCGGCTTCGACAAGAAACGAGGCGATCTGAGCCAGCGTGAGGCGATGCTCCTGGACGTGAAATAGCAAGTCGCGACATTCACTCGTCGAATAGAAGTCGGGGAGTTGGGTCAGATTGTGCAATTCGGCGCCCGGGTTGCTGACGGCGGAGTCCTGGCGGAATCGGCGAATGTCGTCGGCTGTGCTTGCAAACCCGCGGGCGGCGATGAAGGCACGTCCCTTGACCACGCTCCTGCGCGCAGTTTCGCTGTAGAAACCCAAGCGCATGAAACCGCCGGGCCGCAATCGAGTCAGCAGGGTTCGCCACCCGGCAAAGGGGTCGGCCAGATGATGCAGCACCCCAATGGACTCGACGAGGTCGAACGTGCGTTCAAGGTCGCCGAGCTTGAGAATGTCGGCTTGGCCGTACTCGATGTTCGTCATGCCCAGCTCCCGCGTCTTTCGTTTGGCATAACTGATGCTGCTCAGGCTCAGGTCTATCGCCAGAACACGAATGCCGCGGAATCGCTGGCCGGTGATCAGCGAATGCCTGCCGGTGCCGCACCCGGCGATCAGCGCCTCCGGCGCGCTGTCATCCCGCATCGGTGTAAACCGCCCGAACGGCAGCGAGCCCCGCAATTCGTCATTGAAGCGCAGTGTCTGCTCTAGTATCGGCACTTTCACCCAGCGCGGGTAAGGATTTTGCTCATACAGATCGCGCACCTCCTCGGAGACGCCGCTCGTGATCGGTGTCAGGCGTTCAATGCCTGCGCGCAGCGCCTGCTCTTCGAGCGGTTCGCGAATCTGTTGGCGCAACACCGCATCGAGCGGCCCGGACTCCTCGGCAACCAGAAGCCGGCTTGCATCGGGCAACGTATAAAGCGGGAAATAGGCGGCAACGGCCAGCAAGAGCAACGGCGGCACCGCCGCGTTGGCGTCGAGCAGCGCCAGTAATTTCGTGCGGCAGGCCGCAGCCGCGAGCTTTTCCCGCTCGTCGCAATCGAAGATATACTCGTTGACGAAGCACTGCCTGGCGAGTGCGGCATAGAACGGCAGCGCCGCGAAGTCTGCAGAATCCGCCACTCGATTGCTCGACGCGGTTTCAAGCAAGGCATGGCGTGCGCAAGTCAGAAACCGCTCGAGTTCGATCGTGGTCACAGGCGCCGTTTCGAGCGATCCCTGGAGCAAGGCGTCCGCCGCAAGCGCGGCAAGGCCGTTCGCACCGAACAGCATCGCCTTCGGTAAGCGTGCGGGCCATGACCCGTTGGCGAGGCGCACGCAACTGGCTATCCTCGGGTTGAGCATGACCAGTTGGAATGCCGGCGGGCACAGCTGATGCGGGAGTGCCCAAGCATCGGCGATGGCCGTCGTTAGAGCGGCGCGCAGCCGGGGGTCGTCCTTGGTAATTCTTACTCTAGTGATGCAGCCGGCAAAGGCCACTTTGGTCGTCCATGCTGGCGCATGATCGAGCAGGGGTACCATGAGCTGCAACGCTTCCGCGGATTTGCCGAGCGCCAACAGAGTCATCGCCAAGTCGTAGAGAATTGCTTGTGATTCCGGCTCAAGCGAGAAAGCGCGGCGAAAACTTGCTTCCGCTGCGTCGAACTGCTGCAAATTGCTCAACACGACGCCTAGGGTATGGTGAGTTTGAGCAAAATCCGGATTGATATCAATGGCCTGGCGCAGGCTGGAAGCGGCATCGTTGAGCCGCGGGTTTGGGCGCACGCGCAGCAATGCGGTGGCGAGGTCGCAATGAGCCTGATGCATCGTTGGCTCAATTCGGGCTGCCTGTCTGAACGACTCGATCGATTCGTCGATTCGACCAAGGCTAAGCAGCGCTACGCCGAGATGGTAGTGCGCGACGGCGTAGTCAGGCCGAATACCGATTGCCCGGCGCATGCAAATGACGGCCTCGTCATGCCGGCCCTGGGTCATCGCAAGCAGTCCCAGATTCAGATGGACTTCGGTGTAACCTGGATTAATCGCCAGCGCACGCTCGTAGCTCTGCGCGGCTTCGGCGGCGCGACCCAGGCTGTCGAGTGTGTTTCCCAAGGCCACGAATGCATCTGCAAAATCAGGCCTGATGCCGATGGCTGTCTGGTAGTGGGGCACAGCACGCTCGAACTCACCGGCGCGGGTAAGGAGGTTGCCCAAGTTGAAGTGGGCTCCGGCATGCCGGGGGTCGCAGGCGATGGCGAGTTCGTAGGCACTGCGCGCCGCGTCGATCTCGCCGCGCGCGAGCAGAATGTTGCCGCGATTCAGGTGTGCTCGCGCGCATTGCGGGTCAGCCCGAACCGCAGCCTCATAGCGCGCCAGGGCCTCAGGAAATCGCCCCTGTTCCTCGAGCGCATTGCCCTCATCGATCGCCGCGATTGCCGGGCTCACGCCAGCGGTTCCGAGATTTGCCATGTTTTGCCTGTCGGGGATCGTCTCGTCCGTTGCGGCCTCGCGCCCGGCCGATCCAGACGCGGTAGTCTTCAGCAGCGATGACAATAGCATGCCGGTTTCTGCGGTGCAGGTATCCGGTTGCGTGCGCGCAGCGAACCCCTTGATCGCCGGCATCCACCAGCGGTGCCTTTTCTAAGGAACGGAGGCCCGCCGCTGCCCCGTAAGCTTGACGCAAGTCGCATAAATATTGTGATCACTTTCACCGAATCGCAACAAGTAATTTTTCATAACGTCGGCGGCCCTGCGTTTAGGTATAGTTCTTCGCGGTGGTTCGGGCACGGCGAACGGCGCCGTAGTGACATGCTGGGTGCGATCGGGGCGAAGAGGGCTCTTCGTCCGAGGAGGCGGATGATGTTCCAATGGTTTAAGGCGCACGAAGCGAGCGAAATTGGCAATTCGCTGGCCGACCAATTTGTGGCGCAAACCGCGGGCTCATCGACGGACCCCGACAAGCCCGTGCAGGAGCTTTTGCGACACGCCGACGGGGACACCCGCACCTCACGACTGAACATGTTCAAGCGAGCCAAACTTGCGAACGCCTTCAAGTGGCGATTGCTCGAAAAAGGCATTGAAAAGAATATTGCCGACGAGGTCACGCACAAGCTGGTGCTGCATCTATCGCTGCGCGGTTCTGACAACGCGCAGAATACCGGCGCAATCGCCGTACCGGCGACGCCGGCCGCGCCTGCGAGCCCCAAGGAGTTGCTGGCCCGAGGCAACGAGTGCTTCGAACAGGGTGCCTATGCCCAAGCCGCGGCCATCTACCGCGAATTGGTGGGCCGCCATCCGCGACATGCCATGGGCTACCGCAATCTTGGCGCAGCGATGTTCAAACTGGGTCGCTATACCGAGTCCGAGGCGTCGCTGCGCAAAGCCGTCGAATTGGATCCGAACAATTATGAATCCTACGGTACGCTCGGGACGTTGTTGCGATTGATCGGACGAACCGCGGAATCCGAAGCGATGCTGCGCCGCGCGCTCAAATTGAATCCGAAGTATGCGGACGCACGCGCGAGTCTCGGCGAGACGCTGCTGCAGCTTGGCCGCGTGCGCGATGCCAAGGCCCGCTTCGAGAAGGTTCTCAAGAGCGCGCCGCGTCACGTCCAGGCTTTGCTCGGAACGGCGCAAGTCGCGCAGATGGAGGGACGATTCGAGGAGGCCGCGGCGATTTATGGCCGCGTGCTTGCGATCCACCCCAAATTGCCTCAGGCCTGGGCGGCGCTGGTCGGCCTATCGAAGATGACCGCGGCGGACAGCGACTGGCTGAAGACCGCGGAGGAGATTGTGGCCGGTGGTATCCCGCCAGATGAAGAGTCCACATTGCGCTTTGCCATGGGTAAGTATCTCGATGACGTCAAGGAATACTCGCGCGCCTTCGAGAACTTCAAACGAGCCAATGACTTACAGAAGGCCGCCGCCCCGGCCTATTTGCCAGATGTGCGCACGGGCTTCATCGATTCGATAATTCGCGGCAACACACGCGAGGCGATCGCGCAGGCGGTCGGCGGTTCGGCTTCGGTGAAGCCGGTTTTTGTCGTCGGCATGGCGCGCTCGGGCACTTCGCTCACCGAGCAAATCGTCGCTTCACACCCTGCGGTGCGCGGCGCGGGCGAGTTGTTGTTCTGGACCGACGCGGCGCGCGAGCATGAAGAGGCGATCGAACGAGGCGTCCTCGATGAGGCGACGCGGAAAAAACTGGCGGAAGACTACCTGCATGTCCTCGCGGACCGAGCGCCGGGAGCCGAGCGCGTCATCGATAAGGCGCCTTTCAACAGCGATTTTCTGGGCGTGATCCACACGGTGTTTCCGAAGGCTCGCATCATCTATATGCAGCGCGACCCCATCGACACCTGTCTGTCTTGTTATTTCCAGCCATTTTCGGCTGCAATCAATTTCAATAGGGACCTCGCGAACATTGCGCACTACTACCGCGAACATCAGCGTCTCATGGCACACTGGCGTGCCGTGCTGCCCGCGGGAACGATACTCGATGTGCCGTACGAAGAACTCGTTGCCGACCCGAACCTGTGGATACACAAGATCCTCGAGTTCCTGGGTCTCGAGTGGAATGATCGCTGCTTGGACTTCAACAAGACCCAGCGTTTGGTCGCGACCGCGAGCTACTGGCAGGTGCGCCAGAGGGTTTATAAAACTTCCGTTGCGCGATGGCGGCACTATGAGAAGTTCATCGGGCCCTTGCTACAGCTGAAAGCCTGAGACCGGAATTTGGAGCGGCAACGGCCCGCTGAAGTCGAGCTTCCATTGACGCATAGCGATCGCCCTTGGAGCGTTTACCTCGGGATGGCGCTGTGCATCCTATGCATTGCCTATTTCTCCGCACTCGACTGCGGGCTGCTTTCGAGCGCAAGTTTCACCCCGATGTTTCGTTTGCTGCTGCGGTCCTACGACGCCGATACGGCCTGGATCGGTGGCGCCGTGTGCCTGCTCGCCTTGTCGTGGAAGCATTCGGCTCCGGTGCTCAAGCTCGTCGATGTTCTGGCCGCGCACCGCGGTTGGGTCGCGCTCACCTGCGTTTTGCTGACTACGCTCGGCTCGATCGTCGTCTACCACGGCTATGCCTTGAGCATGGACGAATATGCTGCGGTTTTTCAGTCGAAACTGTTCGCTTCCGGGCGGATTCATGCGCAGCTGCCGGCCTCGCTCGTCGATTGGTTCGTGGTGTCCGGGTTCAACGGCTCGTTTCTCTTTGCTTCGCGGGAGACGGGCGGCGTCATGGAGGGATACTGGCCCGGATTTGCGTTGTTGCTGTCGCCGTTTCAATGGCTCGGCGTGCCGGGGCTTTGCAACGCGCTGCTCGCCGGCGGGGCCGTTTATTTGATCTACCGCGTGACTCTGGAGATCACCGCGGATCCGCGGACCGCGGGCTGGGCCATGCTGTTTACTCTGGCTTCCGGCGTTTTCTGGGCGAATGCCATTTCGTTTTATTCGATGCAAGCCCACCTGACCGCAAACCTGCTGTTCGCCTGGCTGCTATTGCGGCCCACGCCGATGCGGGCGCTGTCGGCGGGAATCGTGGGTTCCGTCGCGCTCGCATTGCATAACCCATTCCCTCACGTGTTGTTCGCCACGCCATGGCTGCTTGCGATGGCGATCGACAAGGCGCAGCGACGCATGCTCGTCCCGCTCGCATTAGGATATCTGCCCTTGAGTCTGGTCTTGGGCGTGGGCTGGCCGATGCTCAGAGCGTCCATCGCGCCGATCGGTGACGGCTACTCCCCGCAGATCCATTCCCTGACGCAGGTTTTCGTGTGGCCGGATGCCGCGCTGATCGATATGCGGATCGCATCCCTCGCGAAAATGTGGGTGTGGGCCATGCCCGCCTTATTCGTGCTGGCGGTGATTGGGCGTCTGCGTTACGCCGGTGATCGGCGCGTTCGGCTGCTGATGCAATCTGCGGTGCTGACCTTCCTGGGCTATTGCTTCGTCAAGCTCGATCAGGGGCACGGTTGGGGTTACCGGTACTTTCATTCCGCGTGGGGCGTCATTCCGATCTTGGCAGCCGTTGCGATGAACGAAAAGGCCGTTGCGATGAACGAAAAGGCCGGTGCGAGCGAGCGGGTCACGGCATATGCCGGCGCCGCGGCAATCTTGAGTTTGGCTGTACTCGTGCCTTTTCAGATGCGTCAGATCGATCAAGTCATATCCGAGCATTTGGCGCAGATTCCGCCGCCGCAGAGACCGGGCAACAACGTTTACTTCATTCACCCAGGCCGCGGATTTTATGTCGCGGACATGGTCCAATTCGACCCCTTGCTGCGAGATCAGGATCTGTACCTCGTGAGTCACGGCGGCGAGTTGGACGGTCAATTGATTCGGCAGAACTGGCCCGATGCGACCAAGCTCGCCGGGTCAGCCGCCGCCGATCAATGGGTCCTCGGTTCCGGCGAACAGCGAGTATCGATTCCGGGTGCATCGGAGGCGAAGCATTTCGTGTTCAAGACGGACGCCGCTATTCGATCTCGATGAACCCGAGCAAAAACGCGCCAAAAACGACTTGAGTTCCGATCGCGAGCATCGTGACCGACGGGATCGTGATGCGCATCATCTCGCTGGGCACGAGCGCACCGAACGAGGCGTGCCGCCATTGCAATACCGCGTAAAACGCACCGCTGATGCCGGCCACAACGAGCACGAACCCTAAGCCGAGCGCGGCTTCGAGCGATGCGATGCGCAGCAGTCGCTCCGGAAATCCATGATCGACCCGCAGTTTCAGCTTGCGGCCGAGCGCAAGCGCGAACAGGCCGAAAAACGTAATTTGCACGCCGACGACGGCGGCGATCGAGAAATACAGCAGTGCATTGATGTCGAGCGTAAACACGCCTGGAACCGCCAGTGGCTTGACGGTCAACAGCACGGTCCCGGCGAGGCCCAACGCGGTCAGCGCCAGACCCGGATAGAGAAACAGCCAGCGCGGGCTGCGCAGCAGCATGAACCGCAGATGGCGCCAGCCGTCGCGCCAAGGCCGCAAGTGCGGCGCGCGCCGTCGGCCGTCGGGACTCAAGGTCGTCGGCACTTCCGAAATGCTGAGCCCCGCCAATGAGGCTTTGACGACCATTTCGCTCGCGAATTCCATTCCGGCCGCGCGCAGGTCGAGCTCGAGCATCGCCTGGCGGTCGAAGCCGCGAATGCCGCAATGAAAGTCGCCGATTGGCGAAGAAAACAGCCTTCGGCCGATGAACGAGAGCAAGGGATTGCCGAGATAGCGGTTGAGCAGCGGCATCGCGCCGGGCCGGATGCCGCCTTGGAAGCGATTTCCCACGACGAGTTTGCAGCCTCGGCGCAAACGATCGACGAAGCCGTCGAGGTTCGCAAAGTCATAGGAGTCGTCGGCATCGGCCATGATCACGAAGCGCCCCTGCGCCGCCTTGATGCCGCCGATCAGTGCCGCGCCATAGCCGATGTCCCGTATCTCGACGACACGCGCGCCCGCGGACTGGGCCAGGTGTTGCGAGCCGTCGCTCGATCCATTGTCGGCCACCAAGACTTCGCCCGCGATGCCGCGCTCTCGCAGGTAGCTGTGCGCCTTGGTGACGCAGGCCTGGACGGTCATTGCCTCGTCGAGGCATGGCATCAGGATCGTGAGCTCCACTGCGGCGACGGCGCATCGTGGATCGTGACGCTGCCCAGCCGATTCCGATCGCTCGCGTATCATTCAATGCCTAACTTCTTGATCCGATATCGAAGCGCGCGAAACGACATGCCGAGCCGCTTGGCGGCTGCCGTCTTGTTGTAGCGGGTTTGTTCCAGGGCCTTGACGATCGCCTCGCGCTCGATGTCCTCGAGCTGATCGCCGAGACCCGAGACGGCGTCTGCCGCTGTGCCGCTCACGGGGCTCGCGCTGCTCGCCACTGCGGGCGTTGGCCGCAGCTGTATGTCGCCGACACCCACCTCGCCGCCGGTGCTCAACGTGATCGCACGCTCCAATATGTTCTCGAGCTCGCGCACGTTCCCAGGAAACGAGTAACTCACGAGCGCGGCGAGCGCCTCCTTGCCGAGCACCGGCACCGGTATCTTCATGCGCCGCCCAAGACGGCGAAGCACAGCCTCAGCCAGTTCCGGGACGTCTTCGGGGCGTTCCCGCAATGCAGGCACGCGCAGCTCGATGACATTCACGCGATAGTAAAGGTCCTCGCGAAACTTGCCCTCGGCAACCAGCTTCGCGAGATTCTTGTGGGTCGCCGACAGAATGCGCACGTCGATGCCGGTTTCCTGCTGTTCGCCGATCGGGCGAACGGATTTTTCCTGGATGACGCGCAGCAGTTTCACCTGCATGTGCAAAGGCAAATCGGCGATTTCGTCGAGAAACAGGCTGCCACCCTCGGCCGATTGAATCAGACCCTTCTTGTCGCTGACCGCACCCGTGAAGCTGCCGCGCTTATGCCCGAACAGTTCGCTTTCCATGAGTTCAGTCGGAATCGCGCCGCAGTTGACCGGAACGAAGGGCTGATCGCGCCGCGGGCCCGACTGATGGATCAGCTTCGCGACCAATTCCTTGCCCGTGCCGGATTCGCCGGAAATATGTACCGGTGCTTGGCTGCGCGCGACACGCATAATCATCTCGCGCAAATGCTGCATAGCCGGGGAATTACCCAACAGGCGCGGTCCAAAGACGACGGTATCGCTCTCACTGGTTTCGGAGAGCTTGAGGGCCGTCGAGACCAGTTTGCGCAGACCGATTAAGTCGAGCGGCTTGGAGACGAAATCATAGGCACCCAACTTGAGCGCACGCACCGCCGTCTCCATGTTGCCGTGCGCGGTAATGACCGCGACCGGCACGTTGGGCGTGTACTGCTGCATCCACTCGACCAACTCCAAGCCGTTGCCGTCCGGCAATTGCATATCGGTCAAACACAAATCGAAATGTTCGGTCTTGAGCAAGCGTTGTGCGACGCCGACCCCGTCGGCGCTGCGCGGACTCAAGTTCATGCGCTGAAGCGTAATGGTCAACAACTCGCACAGATCGGGCTCGTCATCGACGATTAATACAGCAGGTTTAGCCATTGTCCTATTGTAGCGCGTCGGGGAGCGCTACTCCTCCCAACGCTGCGGATCGGCGAATACGATCCGAAACACGCTGCCTCCGCCCGCGCGCGGTTCGTATAGAAGAATCGCGCGATTCAATTGACAGAGCTCGCGCGCGATGAACAGGCCCAATCCCGTGCCGCCCTTGCGCCCGGTAAAGAAGGGCTCGAAAATCCGATCCACCGATTCCGCCTCGATCCCTTCGCCGCGATCCGCAACCTCGAGGAACGGTCTCTCGTTGGATTTGAGCCGCCCGATCTTGATTTCGACGCTGACGCCGTCGCGAGCCTCCCCATACTTGATGCCGTTATCGCACAGATTCCAGACCACCTGGTGTAGTTGACTGGGGTCGAATCGCACCTCGAGCCCCACAGTTTCTTCTTGTAATCCGATCTGCGCGGTCGGCACCTGCATCGTCTCCGAGAATTCGAGCACGAAGTCCTCGAGCCACTCCGCGAGATCCAAGCGTTCGGGGCGCGTGACCTCACGGCGCGAAAGCCGCAAGACGTTGTTGATGATCGTGCTGACGCGCTCGGAATTGTTACGAATGATGTCGGTCAGGCGCCGCTCCTCGGGTCCGATCGTCGGGCTTTCGGCCAATAACTGGCCCGCGTGGCTCATGGCGCCTACAGGGTTGCGGACTTCATGCGCGATGCTCGCGGAAAGGCGCCCGAGCGCAGCGAGCTTGCTCTGCTGCACGCGTTCCGCCATGAGGCTGGTGTCTTCGAGAAATATCAGCGTCGGGCCCGGCGAGGAACTCCCGAGGGGTGCAAAATGGGGTTGTATGATGCGTGCGCCGTCGGCGGCGACGAATGTCGATGGCGCACGCTCGTCGCGCTCGGTTTGCCGCCAGGTGCTCAAGGAATACAGTAGGCGCGGTGAGACTTCGCCGAGTAGAGCGCCGGGCACGGCCTTGACGTCGCCGAGAATCTCGGCCGCCGATTCGTTGATCAGGCGAATTTTATCCGCCCCGTCGACGACCAAGAGGCTCTCGCGCAGATGCTGGACGATGTATTGGGACAAATCCGCGAGGTTGGCGAGATCGAGGTCCTTTTGGCGCACCAGATCTTCGCTCGCACGCATGCGACTCGCGACGAAGCTCGCGGCCGCGGCGATCACGAATAGGACCGCGCCCAGCAGACCGGCGGTCGCATACGAGCCGATGTCGCCGCGCTCGCTATATTGCAGCCAAATGGTGTCGGCGAGCACCGCGAGCACGGCAACGGCCGCGAGAAACAGCGCGCTGCGCATCGGCAGCAGGAAGGCGAGGCCGCCGACCGGCACCAGCAGCAGCAGCCCCAAGCCGCTGGCGACGCCGCCGCAAGTGTGAAGAATCAGCATCAGGGCGCCGATGTCGACGGCGGCCTGAAGGATCGTTTGGACCCGGATCGGCGCGAGGCGGCGTCGCACCATGACGACGCTGGCTACCCCGAAGCTGAAGTAGGCCGCAAGAGCGCCAAAAAAGCTGCGGGGGTCGACGACCATGATCCCGCGCGGGCCGCCGACGTAATACAGGCTCAGCAACACGAGGGGCACCAGCACTCGGTATAGGTTGAGCAAGCCGAGCACGCGCCAATTGAAGGCGGGTCCGGATACCGAATTGCCGTTGAAATCCATGTTCAAACCGATATTTCTCGTGATTGCTTTGCGCTGACGTTGAGCTTAATTCAGAATACCGCGCCTGACGCGGTTCCGTAGCACGCAAGGACCCCCCAATGAATTTGCACGAGTATCAATCCAAACAGCTATTTGCGGAATACGCCATTCCGGTGCCGAAAGGTGAGGTGGCCGCCTCGCCGGAGGAAGCCGTCGCGGCGGCTCGCCGGCTTGGCCCCTCGCCATGGGTCGTCAAGGCCCAAGTTCACGCCGGCGGCCGGGGCAAGGCCGGCGGCGTCAAGGTCGCCAAAGACCTGAACACGGTCGCGGCGGCGACCCGGGCGATGCTCGGCACGCGCTTGGTGACCCATCAGACCGGACCTCAAGGCTTGCCGGTCCATCAGGTCTATGTCGAACTCGGGTCGAAAATCGTCCGCGAGATTTATCTCAGTCTGGTGCTCAATCGCGAGGCGGGCAGAATCGCATTCGTCGCCTCCGCGGCCGGCGGAATGGACATCGAGGAGGTAGCGGAGCATACCCCCGAGAAGATCATTCGCATCAACGTGCACCCGACCGCCGGGTTGCAGGATTATCAATGCCGGCAATTGGCCTTTGGGCTGGGGCTCGAGGGCGCGCAAGTCGCGCAATTCGGCCGAATAGCCCATGCGCTATACCGGCTCTACTTGGACCGCGATGCGAGCCTCGTGGAGGTCAACCCCTTGATCGTCAATGGCGACGGCGACCTGGTGGCGCTGGACGCGAAGATCAACATCGAGGACAACGCCCTGTTCCGCCAAGCGGATCTTGCCGCGATGCGCGATGCGACTCAAGAGGATGCGATGGAGCGCAATGCCGCGGAGCACGAGCTCAACTATGTCTCGCTCGACGGGAATATCGCCTGCATGGTCAACGGCGCGGGGCTCGCGATGGCGACGATGGATCTCATTCAGCTGCACGGCGGGTTCCCCGCGAACTTCTTGGATGTCGGGGGCGGCGCGACCAAGGAACGGGTCAGCATCGCGTTCAAATTGATCTTGTCCAATCCCAAGGTCAGCGCGATTTTGATCAATATCTTCGGCGGCATCGTCCGCTGCGACATGATTGCCGAGGGCATCATTGGCGCAGTCAAAGAGGTCGGCGTCGTCATTCCGGTCATCGTGCGCCTCGAGGGCACGAATGCGCCGCGTGCACGCGAGCTGCTCGCCCACAGTGGGCTCGATATCACGGCGGCGGGCGATCTGACCGATGCCGCGACGAAGGCGGTGCGCTTGGCGGGAGCACATTCATGAGTATTCTGGTCAACAAGACGACGAAGGTCATCTGTCAGGGCTTCACCGGAAAGCAGGGTACGTTCCATTCCGAGCAGTGCATCGCCTACGGCACGAAGATGGTCGGCGGCGTCACGCCCGGCCGCGGCGGCCAGCAGCACCTCGGACTTCCGGTCTTTGATACCGCCGCCGAGGCGGTCGCAAAGACCGGCGCCACGGTCAGTATGATTTATGTGCCCGCGCCGTTTGCCGCCGATGCGATTCTCGAGGCCGCGGATGCGGGCGTCGAATTGATCGTGTGCATCACCGAGGGGATTCCGGTCAATGACATGGTGCGCGTGAAGGCCACGCTGGCGAGCACCAGTGCGCGCCTCATCGGTCCTAATTGCCCGGGAATCATTACACCCGGCGAGTGCAAGATCGGCATCATGCCGGGATTCATCCATAAGAAGGGGCGAGTCGGCATCGTCTCGCGTTCCGGCACCTTGACCTATGAGGCCGTTTTTCAGACGACCAACAACGGTCTTGGTCAAAGCACCTGTGTCGGCATCGGCGGCGACCCGGTGCGCGGCATGGGTTTTATCGATGTCTTGGCATTGTTCGAGCGGGACAGCCAAACTGAAGGCATCGTCATGGTCGGCGAGATCGGCGGCAGCGATGAAGAGGCGGCAGCGTCCTATATCGCCAAGCACGTCAGCAAGCCGGTGGTTGCGTATATCGCCGGTGTAGCGGCACCTCCGGGCAAACGCATGGGGCATGCGGGCGCGATCGTGGCGGGCGGGAAGGGCACAGCGGCCGCGAAATTCGTCGCGCTCGAGGCCGCCGGTGTCACGACGGTAAGCTCCCCCGCGGAACTCGGCGGGGCGATCGCGATGCGGCTCAAGATGGCGGCCAAGAAGAGCGGCAAAAAGGCCGCGCCGAAGGTTCGGACGAAGGCGGCAAAGGTGGCAAAGGTGGTAAAGGTGGCGAAGGTGGTAAAGGTGGCGAAGGTGGCGAAGGTGGCGAAGAAAAGCGTGAAATCGGCGTCGAAGCAGTCCTCCGCGAAATTGCGCATAGGCGTCGCGGGGCGTGCTGCACGGCGCCCGAAGTAGGGGACCCCATTGACTCAAACGCGGCGGCTGCGGTGCGTGATGGCGCAGCTCAACTTGGTCGTCGGTGACGTTGACGGCAATACGTCGCGCATCGTGGCGGCGGCAAATGACGCGCGCGACGCGTCCCAAGCCGATGTCGTCTTGTTGCCGGAACTTGCGGTCTCCGGCTATCCGCCCGAGGACTTATTGTTTCACGCCGGCATGCGTGCACAGGTGGCGCGCTCGCTCGAACGCCTCAAAAACGAGGCGCGCGGCATCACCTTGATCGCGGGGTACCCCGAATACGACGGCGCGAGAATTTTCAATTCGGCGATCGTCATACGGGACGGGCGCGTGATCGCCAACCATCGCAAGGCCTGTCTGCCCAATTACCGGGTATTCGATGAAAAGCGCTATTTCACGCCCGGCGTGGCGCCAACCATCATCGATCTCGCCGGCACCAAGGCGGGCGTGCTGGTGTGCGAAGACATCTGGGAGCCGGAGCCTGCGCGCCAAGCAAAAAACGCCGGTGCGCAAGTGCTGCTCGTCATCAACGCCTCACCCTACGAGGTCGACAAGCAGCTGCAACGCGAGGATCTCATCGCGCGCGCGCGTATCAGCGAGACCGGACTGCCGATCGTGTTCCTCAATTTGATCGGCGGCCAAGACGAATTGGTGTTCGATGGCAACTCCTTCGTCATGAATGCGGCCTGCGAGGTGACCTTGCGCGCGCCGGCCTTTCAAGAAGGGCTCTACACCGTTGATCTCGAGGTCGAGCCGGCCGGAAGCGTCAACCCGGTGCGCGCCGAGGTGGTACCGCGTCAGTCCCAGGAAGAAAGTGTTTATGGCGCGCTGGTGCAGGGCACCCGCGACTACGTCGACAAGCACCGCTTCCCCGGCGCGGTCATCGGCTTGTCCGGCGGCATCGATTCGGCGCTGACGCTGTGCATAGCGGTCGACGCGCTCGGCGCCGAGCGCGTGCACTCGGTGGCGATGCCGTCTCGCTATACCTCGCAGATGAGCAAGGACGATGCGGCGCTGCAAGCCGCGTGGCTGCACGTCAAACACAGCGAAATCTCCATCGAAGGCATGTTCGAGGCGACGCTCGCGGCTCTAAAGGACGAATTCGCCGGCAGGCCGCCCGATACGGCCGAGGAAAATATCCAGTCGCGCTGCCGCGGCGTGCTGCTCATGGGCATTTCCAACAAGACCGGCAAGATTCTGCTCACGACCGGCAACAAGAGCGAAATGTCGGTGGGGTATGCGACGCTCTACGGCGATATGGCCGGCGGTTTCGCGCCGATCAAGGATTGCAGCAAGTTGCTCGTCTATCGGCTTGCGCGTTGGCGTAACGCGCGATCGCGCGCGATCCCGGAGCGCGTCATCGAGCGGCCGCCGACGGCCGAGTTGCGCCACGGGCAAAAGGACACCGACAGCCTGCCTCCCTATGACGTGCTGGATCCGATTTTGGAAGCCTTCATCGAGGACGATTTATCGGTCGACCAGATTGCCGCGCGCGGATTCGATCGGGCGACGGTCGGGCGCATCCTGGATCTCGTCAAGCGCAATGAATACAAACGGCGGCAGGCACCGCCCGGCGTACGCGTCAGCGGCCGTGCATTTGGGCGCGATTGGCGCTACCCGATTACGAGCGGATATAAATCCCGCTAAACCGGCTTCCACCAGGGCCTCTACGGCGCCCGAACGAGCCTGGCGTCTTTCGGATAGTTCTCATCGTAGACCTTGATCGCATTGGCGGCGAGATCCGGCAGGTTGAGCTTGCGATAAGCTTCGATGAGGATTTTCAGCGATGACTGCACGGCCGGCGCGCCGTCATAGTTTTCGATGCAGTACTTGGCTCGATTGATGGCCCCGACGTACGCGCCGCGGCGCATGTAGTACTCGGCCACGTGATATTCAAAATCGGCGAGCCGGTTGCGCAGGAAGATCATGCGCTGCCGCGCATCGGCAACGTATTGGCTGTGCGGATACTTTTGCAGCAATGCGGCGAACGCATCGAAGGACTTGCGGGCGTCGGTCGGCGGCCGTTTGGTCAAATCGGCGTGGAACCAGCGCTCGACGAAATTCGCCTGACGTTCGAAATTGATCAGACCTTTCATGTAGTAGGCGTAATCGACGCGCAGGTTGGTCGGATTTTCGCGAATGAAGGTGTCCGCGGCATCGATGGCCGGCTCGGTTTCTCGATTCTTGTAATAGGCGTAAATCAGATCCAACTGCGATTGGCGCGCCGATTCGCTGAACGGAAAGCGCGACTGAAGCGCTTCGAGCTGCTTGATCGCAGCGCCGAAATCGCCGTTTTTCATGCTCTTTTGAGCCCGCTGGTAGATGACTTCGGGTCCGGACTTCGCGTCGTCGACGCGGTGCGTGCGGCAGCCCACGCCCATCACGGCAATCAGCAAGACGGCCAGCAGCACCCGGCTCGGGTGTTCAAGATCACGCGGTCTCACAAGCGATTCCTTACAATAGTCCGATTCTTACGAAGCGCGGCAGTATACCCGATGCCGCGCAGCACATTTCGAGTACCCCGATGAGCCCAGAGTTCCAATTGATCGAGCTTGAAATTCCGCCGGAATTGGGGGGCGAGCGCCTGGATAGCGCCCTCGCAAGGCTGCTGCCGCAGCACTCGCGCACCCGGATCAAGGCGTGGATTGAAGCGGGTGAGGTGACCGTGGGCCGCCGCGCCTGTAGACCCAGCGAACTGGTCGATGCGGGGGCCCGTGTAGCGGTGCGAATCGCGGCCACGCCGGTGCCGGACGGCGTGTTGCCGGAAGCCATCGCCCTCGATCTCGTGCATCAAGATCGCGATTGCTTCGTCATCAACAAGCCGGTCGGGCTCGTCGTGCATCCGGGCGCGGGCAACCGTGAACATACGCTGCAGAATGCCTTGCTGGGACTCGATCCTGGGCTCGCAGTGCTACCTCGTGCGGGACTGATCCACCGCCTCGACAAGGATACGAGCGGACTCTTGGTCGTGGCGCGCAACTTGGAGGCACATACGTCCCTGACGCGCCAATTGATGGCGCGCACGGTCGCACGGGAGTACCAGGCCGTCTGTACGGGCGTCATGACCGGCGGCGGAACGATATCCGAACCGATCGGGCGACATCGCAGCGACCGGCTGCGGATGACCGTTCGTGAGGACGGGCGCCCGGCCGTAACGCATTATCGGGTGTTGGAACGATTCCGCGCGCATACGCATGTCGGGGTCAAATTGGAGACCGGGCGCACGCATCAGATTCGTCTGCATTTCTCGCACCTGCGCTATCCGATCGTCGGCGATCCGGTCTACGGCGGCCGCATCAAGCAGCCCAAGGGTGCCACCGACGAGCTCATGGTCACGCTGCGCGGCTTCAAACGCCAGGCCCTGCACGCTGCGAGCCTCGCGTTCGAGCACCCGCGGAGCGGCAAACGCATGACGTTCGAAAGCCCCCTGCCGCCGGACTTCGCGGCACTCATCGCGGCCTTGCGGCGCGACTTGCACCCGCTGGGTGATGCGGCGTGAGTCCTTCGTGGCTGGTACCCGATTGGCCGGCGCCCGCGAACGTGCGGGCCCTCTCGACGCACCGCATGGGCGGAGTCAGTACGGGGCCCTATCAATCGCTGAATCTCGGCACGCACGTCGGTGATGTGCCCGAGGCGGTGCAGGAGAATCGCCGGCGCTTAGCCTCGGCGGCGCGCTTGCCGGCGGAGCCGGTCTGGCTGCGCCAGGTGCACGGTGCCGAGGTTGCGGATTTGGACCAGGCGCAGTCTGCGAACCGCGTTGCCGAGGAGGGTAGGGATGCTGCGATCTCGCGCTGCGCGGGGCGCGTTTGCGCGATATTGACGGCCGATTGTGTGCCCATCTTATTGGCCGCCGACGACGGCAGCGTCGTCGGCGCGGCCCACGCCGGATGGCGGGGACTCCGCTGCGGCGTATTGGCTGCGACCGTTCGGGCGCTCGACGTGGGACCGGAGCGGCTCATGGCGTGGATAGGTCCGTCGATTGGCGCTGCGCACTATGAGGTCGGGGCCGAGGTGCGCGCGGCGATGCTTAGGCTAGATGCGACCGCGGCGGCGGCGTTTCGACTCAATGAGCGCGGTCGATTCATGGCGGATTTGGCGCTGCTGGCACGCCAACAGCTGCAAGGCTTAGGTATACGGCGCATCGGCGGAGCTATGGCGTGTACCTATGCCGATCGGGAACGCTATTTTTCGTACCGTCGCGACGGCCAAACCGGTCGCCAAGCGACACTGATTTGGTTGGAGGCGCCGCAACACCGTTGAATTGCGGCAGCCCACCCCCAGGTAAGAGCATATGCAGGGACTGAGTTCCGGAGGGGTGTTTCTATGCGAATGGACAAGCTGACGACCAAATTCCAGACCGCGCTCGCGGATGCGCAGTCGCTCGCGGTCGGCCGCGACAACCAATATATCGAGCCCGTTCATTTGATGGCCGCGCTGCTCGACCAGCAGGGCGGTACGGCGCGTCCCTTACTGGAAAAGGCCGGAGCCAACGTCGCGAAGTTGCGCTCGGAACTTGCCGGCGCACTCGATCGCCTGCCCAAAGTCGAGGGCGCCGGCGGCGAGGTCTTGCTCGGCAACGATCTGAATAAACTCATGAATTTGACCGATAAGCTCGCCCAGCAGCGCGGCGATCAATTCATTTCGAGCGAGCTGTTCGTGCTCGCGGCTTGCGACGATCGCGGCGAATTGGGGCGCGTGCTCAAGGCCTGCGGCGTCGCGCGCCCGGCCTTGGAGACGGCCATCGACGAAGTGCGCGGCGGCGCCAAGGTCGACGATGCGAATTCGGAGGAAAATCGTCAGGCCTTGGAGAAATACAGCATCGATCTCACCGAGCGCGCCAGCCAGGGCAAGCTCGATCCGGTCATCGGGCGCGACGATGAAATCCGGCGCACGATCCAGGTCCTGCAGCGACGCACGAAAAACAACCCGGTACTGATCGGCGAGCCCGGCGTCGGCAAGACGGCGATCGTCGAGGGGCTCGCCCAGCGCATCGTCAATGGCGAGGTACCCGAGGGTCTGCGCAATAAGCGCATTCTGGCGCTCGACATGGGCTCCCTGATTGCCGGAGCGAAATTTCGCGGCGAGTTCGAGGAGCGGCTCAAGGCCGTGCTCACGGATCTGGCCAAACAAGAGGGCCAGGTGATTCTCTTCATCGATGAGCTGCACACCATGGTCGGCGCCGGCAAAGCCGAGGGCGCCATGGACGCCGGCAATATGCTGAAGCCGGCGCTCGCGCGCGGCGAGTTGCATTGCGTCGGCGCGACGACGCTCGATGAATACCGCAAATACATCGAGAAAGACGCGGCGCTCGAGCGGCGCTTTCAGAAAGTCATGGTCAACGAGCCGAGCGTCGAGGACACGATCGCGATATTGCGCGGTCTCAAGGAGCGTTACGAGGTACACCATGGCGTCGAGATCACCGATCCGGCGATCGTTGCCGCGGCCACGCTTTCGCATCGGTACATTTCCGATCGGCAGTTGCCGGACAAAGCCATCGATTTGATCGACGAGGCGGGCTCGCTGATCCGCATGGAAATCGATTCCAAGCCGGAAGCGCTCGACAAATTGGATCGGCGCATCATCCAGCTGAAAATCGAGCGCGAAGCGCTCAAAAAGGAAACCGACGAGGCATCGCGCAAGCGCTTGAGCGTGCTCGAGGAGGCTTTGCAGGCGCTCGAGAAGGAATACTCCGATCTCGAGGAGATCTGGAAGGCGGAAAAGGCCTCGGTGCAGGGCGCGGCAACGATCAAAGAGGCGCTCGAGCGCGCGCGACTCGATCTCGATACCGCGCGGCGCGCGCAGGATTTGGCGCGCATGTCCGAACTTCAATACGGACGCATTCCCGATCTGGAGCGGCGTCTCGCCAAGGCTCTCGAAGTCGAGCAGAAGCCGACGCAGCTGCTGCGCAACGAGGTCACGGAAGCGGAGATCGCGGAGATCGTCTCCAAATGGACCGGAATTCCCGTCTCTCGCATGCTCGAAGGCGAACGCGAAAAACTGCTGCGCATGGAGCAGGTCATCGGCGCCCGGGTCGTCGGGCAAACCGAGGCCGTCAAGGCCGTCGCCGACGCCATTCGCCGCACGCGCGCGGGGTTGTCGGACCCGCATCGCCCGAGCGGCTCGTTCATGTTTTTAGGGCCCACGGGCGTCGGCAAGACCGAGCTCTGCAAAGCGCTCGCCGATTTTCTGTTCGACAGCCAGGATGCGCTGATCCGCATCGATATGTCGGAGTTCATGGAAAAGCACTCGGTCGCGCGCCTCATCGGCGCGCCCCCGGGCTATGTGGGCTACGAGGAAGGCGGATATCTCACCGAAGCCGTGCGTCGGCGCCCCTATAGCGTCATCCTGCTCGACGAGATCGAAAAAGCGCACCCCGACGTGTTCAACGTCTTGCTGCAGGTCCTCGATGACGGGCGTCTGACCGATGGCCAGGGACGCACCGTGGATTTCCGCAACACGGTCGTGATCATGACTTCGAACTTGGGCAGCCAGGTCATACAAGAACTCGCCGGCGAAGCCAACTACGCCAAGATGAAGGCGGCCGTCATGGAGGTCGTGACCCAGCATTTTCGGCCGGAATTCATCAACCGCGTCGATGAGATCGTCGTGTTTCATCCGCTCGGCCGCGCGCAAATCCGCGCGATCGTCGACATCCAGTTGGGCCGGCTGCGGCAACGTCTGGCGGAGCGCGATATTCAACTGCGGCTCGACGACGCCGCCCGCGACAAGATCGGCGAGGCCGGGTTCGATACGGTATACGGCGCACGCCCGCTGAAGCGCGCGATCCAGGCACAGATCGAAAATCCCTTGGCGCAGCAGATACTGCGCGGGGATTTCGTGCCGGGAGATCGCATCATCGCCAAGCTGCATCGCGGCGAACTCGTCTTCGAGAAGGAGCGCTTGCACTGAGTTGCCCGGCAAAGGCTGCGGTAACCCTGCACGCCAATCCCGGCGCGGCCGCAGCCTTCGCTATACTGGGATATTTGAATCGGTCGAGCGACGCGACAGCAGAGGGAATTCATGCCTTTCTACGAGTATCAATGCAAGCAATGCGGCCATCAATTGGAGGCCATGCAGAAGGTCAACGATGCGCCTCTCAAGAGATGCCCGGATTGCGGCAAACCCGCGCTGCAGCGCTTGATGTCCGCGCCGGTCTTCCGGCTCAAGGGGGCGGGCTGGTACGAGACCGATTTCAAATCGGACCAGGAGGGCAAGCGCAATCTGGTCGACAAAGCGGAGGCCGAGCCCGTCAAGGACGAGAAGACCGACGGTAAGGACTCCAAGGAAGCCAAAGAGGCGTCGGGCAAGGAAACCTCGAGCAAGGAAGCGCCGGGCAAGGAAGCGCCGGGCAAGGAAGGATCTGGAAAGGACGCGCCCGCCGCGAAAGAGAACCCGAAGGCCGCGCCAAAGCCCGCGGACGCCGCCGGCGACAAGTCGGCGGGCAAGCAGGCGGCGAACGCCGCATCATCGAAGCCGTCGAGCACGACGCGAACCGTCAAACGCGGCGGCTCGGGCGCATTGGCAAAGAACAAATTGAAGAAGCCGGGAATACGGAACGGCAGGCGCTAGGCGGGACCTGCGGGCGCTAGGCGGCTGAAACGCTGAAAGCGGGCCCGGTTTTTCGCTTGGGCTTGCCCATGTGCGCCCCAGGCCTTAGCATCGCGCGCTTTCCTTCGTATCGTTCATAACCTTATGCGTACTCATTATTGCGGCCAAGTCGGCGAGTCATTGATCGGCCAGGTCATCACGGTCGCCGGCTGGGCGCAGCGCCGCCGCGATCATGGCGGCGTCATATTCGTCGATCTGCGCGATCGCGAGGGCTTACTGCAGATCGTCTTCGATCCGCAGCCCGCCGATGTGTTCGCGCAGGCCGAGCGCGTACGCAACGAATACGTACTCGAGGTCACGGGACTGGTCCGGGCGCGCCCGGCGGGAACCGCGAACGCGAACTTGAAATCCGGCCAGGTGGAACTGCTGTGCCGTCAGCTCGAGATCTTGAACCGCTGCGAGCCGCTGCCGTTCCAGCTCGATGAGCACGTCAGCGAGGAAGTCCGCCTGCGCTACCGCTACCTCGACTTGCGCCGCGAGGAGATGCGTGAGCGCTTGTTGCTGCGTCACCGGATCACGCGTGCGATGCGATCGTATCTGGACGACGCCGGTTTCATCGACATCGAGACGCCGATGCTCTCGAAGGCGACACCGGAGGGCGCTCGCGATTATTTGGTGCCCAGTCGCACGCATCCCGGCCAGTTCTTCGCGCTGCCGCAGTCGCCGCAGATCTACAAGCAGTTGCTGATGATTGCGGGCTTCGATCGCTATTATCAGATCGTGCGCTGTTTTCGCGATGAGGATTTGCGCGCCGATCGGCAGCCCGAGTTTACGCAGCTCGACATCGAGACCTCGTTTCTCGATCAACAGCAGATTCAGGATCTCATGGAAGGGCTGATCGTTGCCCTGTTCAAGCGGGTCTTGAACGTCGACCTGCCGCAGCCGCTGCCGCGCATGAGCTATGCGGAGGCGATGCGCCGCTATGGATCGGACAAGCCGGATTTACGCATACCCTTGGAGCTCGTTGATGTCGCCGACCTCGTCAAGGGATGCGATTTCAAGGTGTTTGCGGGACCGGCTGCGGATCCCGATGGTCGCGTGGCAGCGCTGTGCGTGCCGCAGGGCGGCAAGCTCACTCGCAAGGAGATCGACGACTACACCGCGCATGTGGCGCGCCACGGCGCCAGAGGTCTTGCCTACATCAAAGTCAATGACAGCGCCAAAGGTCGCGAGGGTCTGCAATCGCCAATTTTGAAATTCTTGAGCGACGCGGCACTTGCCGGCATTTTGCAGCGCACCGCGGCAAAGGACGGCGACTTGATCTTCTTCGGCGCCGACAGCGCCAAAATCGTCAGCGATGCGTTAGGCGCGTTGCGTCTGAAGCTCGGCGCCGATCTTGGACTCGTCGCGCGCGGTTGGCGGCCGTTGTGGGTCGTCGATTTTCCGATGTTCGAATGGGACCGAGATGCCAAGCGTTGGGCAGCGATGCACCACCCGTTCACGAGCCCCGTGGACTTGGATTACGCGGCGCTGGCGGCGAGTCCCGGCGAGGCAATCGCCAAGGCGTATGACATGGTGCTCAATGGTTCCGAGATCGGCGGCGGCTCGGTGCGTATTCACTCGCAAGAGCTGCAGTCGACCGTATTCGACTTGCTCGGTATCACGCCGGAGGAGGCACGTCTCAAATTCGGATTCCTGTTGGATGCGCTGAAGATGGGTGCGCCGCCTCACGGCGGCATCGCGTTCGGCTTGGATCGTCTGGCGATGCTGATGGCGGGTGCGGACAGCATTCGCGACGTCATTGCCTTCCCGAAGACGCAGACCGCGGCTTGCCTCATGATGGATGCGCCGACGGAAGTCAGCGAGGCGCAGCTCCGGGAGCTGCACATCCGCGTGCGCGTTCCGGTCAAAGTCGAGTGACGCCGGTAAGCCTAAGCCCATGTCACTGGTCGAAGTCCACAAACCGATCGCGCTGGCGACCAATGAGTTGAGCGGAGCCGCGCGCGTGCGGCGCCCGGAATCCGTGCTGATCGTCATCTACACGGAGACCGGAGAATTCTTGCTGATTGAGCGCAGCAAGCCGGCCGGATACTGGCAGTCGGTAACCGGCAGTTTGGAATGGGGTGAGGCACCCGACCAGGCGGCGCGCCGCGAGGTCATCGAAGAAACCGGCATCTCCGACGGTGTGCTGAAGAATCTGCAATGGACGCAAGTTTACGAAATTTCGCCGGCATTCGGCCGTGACCGCATCTACCCTCCGGGCGTGACGCACAACCTCGAGCATGCGTACGCTTTGAAGCTGCCGCAGCGCGCGCCGGTGACCTTGAATCCCGCGGAGCATCTGCAATATCGCTGGTTGAGTGCCCAAGACGCGATCGAGACGGTTTCCTCGCACACGAATAGGGCCGTCATCGAACAGTTGCGCCGTTGAACACCACGATCGTGGTTTACGTGCACGGGCTCTGGTTCACCGGGCGCGAGAGTTTCCTTCTGAGGCGACGGATCGCGCGCGAGCTCGGCGCCGAGGATCGCGTATTTTCGTACGCTTCGGTCACCGCGATGAGCGCCGACAACGTGGCGGCGCTCGGCGAATTCGTTTCCGGGCTGCGCTGCGATGCGTTGCACATCGTGGCCCATAGCATGGGCGGCGTATTGGTGTTGAAGCTGTTCGATAATCCGCCGCCGATGCCGCCTGGACGCATCGTGCTACTCGGTTCGCCGCTGAACGGCAGCCGCGCGGCGCAAAATCTTGCGCGGCTTCCCTGGGGCAGCACGATACTCGGGCATACCATACGAGAAGAAGTGCTGCCGGGCCGACCGCGACACTGGCAGGGCGCGCGCGAAATCGGTGTGATCGCCGGCAACGCGGCGCTCGGGCTCGGGCGCCTCGTGGGTCCGCTCCACGAACCCAGCGACGGCACGATCTTGGTCGCGGAAACGAATCTTGCGGGCGCTACGGATCAGATTGTGCTGCCGGTCAGCCATTCGGGCATGCTGTTCTCCGCGCTCGTGGCGCGGCAGGCCGCGGCGTTTCTGCGCGACGGCAGATTTGTGCGTTGACCGCACGGTTACTTCTGCGCATCCAAGGCCTGTAGCTTGAATACCAAATCGAGCGCGTCGCGCGGACTCAAGGTATTGGGGTCGATCGCGCGCAATGCTTGAAGGGCCGCCGAGTCGCGTTCGCGCGCAGGCGTAGGGGCAGGCGCGCGCATGGGCGCCACGAACAACGGCAGCTCGGTCTGCTGCGAGTTGTGCTTGCGCAAGGCGTCCCGCTCACGCTCCAACTCAATCAAGTAACGGCGCGCTTCGGTCGTCACCGCCTTCGGGATGCCGGCGAGCGCCGCCACCTGCAAACCATAACTCTGGTTGGCGGGGCCCTCTTTGACACTGTGCAAGAACACGAGTCGTTCGCCATGCTCGACCGCCTCGACATGCACGTTGGCGACACCGGGGGATTCGGAGGCGAGGCTCGTGAGCTCGAAATAATGCGTCGCGAACAACGTGAACGCGCGGATCTCGGCGGCGATGAACGCCGCACAGGCCCAGGCCAACGACAGCCCGTCGAAGGTGCTCGTGCCGCGTCCGACCTCGTCCATGAGCACGAGACTGCGGTCGGTCGCGTTATGCAGAATATTGGCGGTCTCGGTCATCTCGAGCATGAAGGTCGATCGGCCGCCGGCAAGATCGTCGGACGCGCCGATGCGAGTGAATATGCGATCCAGCGGTCCCAACACCGCAAGCCTCGCCGGCACGAAGCAACCGATGTGCGCGAGTATCGCGATGAGCGCCGCTTGCCGCATGTAGGTGCTCTTACCGCCCATGTTCGGCCCCGTGATGATCAGCATACGGCGCTCGTCGTCGAACCGCAGGTCGTTGGGCACGAAAGCATCGCGGCTCGCGCGCTCGACAACCGGATGGCGGCCGGCCTCGATCAGGACTGTGGGATGGGCGACGAGTTCGGGGCGCACGCAATCGAGCGTCACCGCGCGTTCAGCGAAACAGCTCAGCACATCGAGCAGAGCGAGCGCGGCGCTGGTCTGTTGGAGCGCCGCTAACTCCTCGCTCAGCACCTCGAGCAGCGACTCGTAAAGCTCCTTCTCGCGTGCGAGCGCCCGGTCGCGCGCGCCGAGCACCTTGTCCTCGAAGGCCTTGAGCTGCGGTGTGATGAATCGTTCGGCGGACTTCACGGTCTGGCGGCGCAGGTAGTCGGGCGGAACCCTGTCGGCTTGGCTGCGGCTAACCTCGATGAAAAAGCCCTGGACCCGGTTGAAGCCGAGCTTCAGGCTCGACAAGCCGCTGCGTTCGCGCTCTTGTCGCTCGAGGTCCAATAGAAATTTCTCGGTGTCGCTGCCGAGCAGCCGCAGTTCATCGAGCTCCGCGTCGTATCCAGGCGCGAGTACACCGCCATCGCGCAGGTAATGCGGCGGAGACTCGACGATTGCTCGGGCGAGCAGGGCGTGTTCCCTTGTATGCAGGCCGAGTTCGGCGGTCAGCCGGCGCAGCACGGGCGATTTCGTCGCACCGAGCGCTGCGTGCAGGTCGGGCAGCGCCGCAAGCGCGCCGCGCAAATGCACGAGATCCCGTGGCCGCGCCGAGCGCAGCGCGACGCGCGCGAGAATGCGCTCGAGATCGCCGATCGCGCGCAGCCGCGATGCGAATGCCGTGTGGCGGGCATCGGTGATGAGGTCGGTAACCGCGTCGTAGCGCGCGTTCAATTGAGCGTGATCGCGCAAAGGTCGATGCAGCCAGCGCCGCAGGAGCCTGCCGCCCATCGCGGTGGCCGTATGATCGAATACGCCCGCGAGCGTTAATTCGGGCTTGCCGGCGAGGCTTTCGTCGAGTTCGAGATTGCGCCGGGTCGCAGGATCCATCAACAGTGCCGTGTCGAGCTCCTCGACCGTGATGCTGCGCAGGTGCGGCAGTGCCGCCTTCTGGGTTTCTCGCACGTAGGAGAGCAAGGCGCCGGCGGCTGCGACGGCGAGCGGCAGCGCCGTGCACCCGAACCCGCCGAGATCGCGCGTTTGAAATTGCTCGCAGAGTGCGCGCGTGGCCGATTCGGTGTCGAAATGCCACGGCGGGCGCGTACGCCACGATCGATTCGATGCGCCGAGCGCGTCGGTCATGTTCGGCGTGAATGCCGCTCCCTCCGGCGTCAAGACTTCCGCCGGACGCAGCCGTTCGATCTCTGCCTCGAGTGCGGCGCGACCGGCGACTTCCATGACGCTGAACCGTCCAGCCGACAGGTCGAGCCATGCGAGCCCAAAGCGGCCTTCCGCGCCGCAAACGCTGGCGAGCAGGGTATCGCGACGCTCCTCGAGCAGCGCTTCGTCGGTGACCGTACCCGGCGTGACGATGCGCACGACCTCACGCTCCATCGGGCCCTTGGCCTTGCCGGGATCGCCGCGCTGCTCACAGATGGCCACCGATTCGCCGCGCTTGACGAGTCGCACGAGGTAGGTGTCGAGCGTGGCGGCCGGTACGCCGGCCATCGGAATCGGCGCACCGGCGGAGCTGCCGCGCTGTGTGAGCGCGATGTCGAGCAGTTGCGAGGCGCGACGCGCGTCCTCGTAGAACATCTCGTAGAAGTCGCCCATGCGATAGAACAGCAAGACATCGGGATGCTGCGCCTTGATGCGCAAGTATTGCTGCATCATGGGCGTGTGGTCGACGCCGGAGCCGGGAGCGGCGGGGTCTTTGGATGTCGGGTTGGTGGTCACGCCGCCATATTGTCCACGTCTCGACTGCGGATCGCACGAGAAAACGGTGCGGCACAACGCTGAAGCGAGTGCTGCGGATCAGGCGGCCGCGGCGACCACGACCCGATTGCGCCCCTGCTGCTTGGCTGCATACAGCGCCTCGTCCGCCTCTTGCAGGAATTCGCCGCGCGTCGAGGATTGGGTCGGCTGCATCGTTGCGACGCCGATGCTGCAGGCCAAGCGCATGGAGTCGCCGCGGTGGGAGACGATCGCGCCGGAAACGTTGCGCAGCAGACGCTCGGCGATCGCTGCGGCGGCCGTCGCATCGGCGCCCGGAAGCAGCACGACGAACTCCTCGCCGCCCCAACGCGCGACCAAGTCGGTGTTCCGGTGCATGCCGCGGCATAAGATCTGCGCCACGGCCTTCAGGCACTCGTCGCCATAGGCGTGCCCGTAGCTATCGTTGATGCGTTTGAAATGATCCAAATCGATCAGCAAGATGGACAACGGCAGGCCCGATTGAGCCGCGCTCTCCCAGGCTTGCTCGAGACGTTGATCGAAGTGGATGCGATTGGGGATCTGCGTGAGCGCGTCGGTAATGCACAGCGATTCCATGCTGACGGTACGTTGCTCGAGTAGCGCGCGCGCCTTGACGGCCGCCCAATAATCGTGATGGACGATCTTGGTGATGCTGAAGGTGTACAACAGCAGGAGCGTGCTCATGATCGCGAGCAGTCCCTTGTTTTCGACCGGTTCGGCCGGCATCGCGAGGATCGTCGGTAACAACACCACGGCGGGATACCATCTGCTGACGACGCGGTCGATCGACAGCACGATCGTTCCTGCGGTCGCCAGGCCTGCGACGGTGTACAACATCGGAATCCAGATGGGGTGCAATGGACCGCCATGCATGGACCAGCAGGCGAGCACGCTCCAATGCAGCGCAGGGATCATGACGAACCACCGGCTCTTGAGCTTGCAAGTCGCGAAATCGCGGTCGAGCGCCGGCTCGATATGTCGATAAAAGTGAAATCGTACCGCCGCCATACCGAGGAACAGGCCGGTATTGATCCAGAAAAAGAGCGGCGCCATCTTTGGCAGGCCGGTCCAGGTCGCGAGCAGCATCCACACGGCGACATGCAGGTAGGTGCCGGGCCCGCCGGGCACTAGACCAATTGTGACGCAATGCCGATCGTGGCCGAGCTCGCGTCGTAGCGCTCGAGCTCGCGTCGTAGGGGGTCGAGTTCGTGTTGTAGGGGTCGATGAATAGAGTAAATTAGCGAGATTCATGAAAAATAACGACATGGAACTGCGACGCCTCGCGGCTCGCGTTGGGCGCAAGTTGCTGGCGGCCGGAAGCAGCGTGGTGACTGCCGAGTCTTGCACCGGCGGTTGGATTGCCAAGACATTGACTGACATTCCCGGCAGTTCGCAGTGGTTCGGCGAGGGCTTTGTCACCTACGGCAATGAGGCCAAGATCCGGCGCCTCGGCGTGCCGCGCTCGCTGCTCGAGGCCGACGGTGCGGTCAGCAAGGCGTGCGTGCGGGCCATGGCCAGGGGCGCTTTGAACCGCACCGACGCTCGTATCGCGGTCGCGGTCAGCGGAATCGCTGGTCCGGGTGGAGCGGTGCCCGGCAAGCCGGCCGGCACGGTCTGGCTTTGCTGGGCGGCTCGGCGCGGGCGCAGCTTGCACATGGCGACCGAACTGCGCCATTTCCGCGGCGATCGCGAGGCGGTTCGCCGCAAAACGGTGCGCGTGGCGCTGCAAGGATTGCTGGCCCGATGAGCGAGGCGCCGGACGCCGCTCGCCTGCGGATGTTCTATGCTTTGTGGCCCGGCAGCGAGACGCGCACGCTGATCGCCGCCGCCGCGCAAGCGATTGCTTGCGGCGCCTCGGCGCGCCTCGTACCCGCGGAGAATTATCACCTGACGATCGCGTTCGTCGGCGAGGTCCCGGAGCAGCAACTGCCGATCTTGCGGCAGATCGGGGCGAGCTTGGGTGCCGCGAGCTGCACCCTGCGGTTCGACGCTTATGAGTACTGGCCGAAGCCCGAGGTCCTGGTTGCCGCGGCGCGCGAAATTCCGGCGTCTCTGGAAAATTGTTGGCGCGCATTGCATCAGAATCTGGCGAGCCGCGGGTTCGCGCTCGACCCGAAGCGCTTGCGGCCTCATGTGACGCTCGCGAGGAAAGTCACGCAAGCGCCTGTGCCGACTCCAATGTCGCCGTTTACCTGGCGTGCGTCGGATTTGTGCCTCGTGCGCTCCTCGAGCGACGGCACGCGGGCGGTTTATACAGTAGTCGACACCTGGCCACTACTGGATGAAGCCTGAAACTCATCAAAAACTCTGTCATTCCATTGCATATCAGACGAGCGCGCGGCGCTGGATATGAAATAATACCGCCACACATCGTTGAGGAATGCCCATGGAAGAGAATCGCAAGAAAGCACTCGCTGCCGCGCTGAGCCAAATCGAAAAGCAATTCGGAAAGGGCTCCGTGATGCGCTTGGGCGACGCGGGCGCCACCTACGAAGTCGATACCATTCCCACAGGTTCCTTGGGACTCGATATCGCGCTAGGCGTGGGCGGAATTCCACGCGGACGGGTCATCGAGATATTCGGACCGGAGTCGTCGGGCAAGACGACGCTCACGCTCGCGATCATCGCGTCGGCGCAAAGCCACGGCGGAACCGCGGCATTCGTCGATGCGGAGCACGCGCTCGACCCGGTGTACGCGGAAAAACTCGGCGTAAAGGTCAATGACTTGCTGGTGTCGCAACCGGATACGGGTGAGCAAGCGCTCGAAATCACCGATATGCTCGTGCGTTCTGGAGCGGTCGACGTCGTCGTCGTCGACTCGGTCGCGGCGCTGACGCCGAAGGCCGAAATCGAGGGCGAGATGGGCGATCAACATATGGGCCTGCAAGCCCGCTTGATGTCGCAAGCGCTGCGCAAATTGACGGGCAACATCAAGCGATCCAACACGATCGTCATTTTCATCAACCAGATCCGCATGAAAATCGGCGTGATGTTCGGCAATCCGGAAACCACGACCGGAGGCAATGCGCTCAAGTTCTACTCCTCGGTTCGCATGGACATCCGCCGCATCGGCGCGATCAAAAATGGCGAGGAAGTCGTCGGATCGCTAACCCGCGTCAAGGTCGTCAAGAACAAAGTGGCGCCGCCGTTTCGCGAAACCGAATTCGAGATCATGTACGGCACCGGCATTTCGAAAGAGGGTGAACTCATCGAAATCGGAGTGCTGCACAACATGATCGAAAAATCCGGCTCCTGGTACAGCTACAAGGGCGAGCGAATCGGACAGGGCAAGGACAACGCGCGAACGTTCTTGCAGCAGCATCCGGAGATCGCCAAGGATATCGAACTGCAAATCCGCGCCAAGCTGATTCCCGAGAAGGCGACGATGAATCGCGGCGGTGAGGCCAAAGAGGCGTAAGCCCTGCGACGCAAGCCCGTAGAGCCTCATGATGCCCGCGCAGCGCGGGTGGCGGCACTCGATGCGCTTGCGCGCCGCGATCGCGCATCGGGGGAATTGCGCCAGAAATTATTGGAAAAGGGCTACGACACGGGCGTCGTCGTCGACGTCATCGATCGGCTCGTCGACGAACGCTTGCTCGATGATCGCCGCTATGTGGATAATTTCGTGAGCTTTCATGCTGCACGGGGGCAGGGACCTTTGCGCGTGCGCGCAGAGTTGCGCAAACTTGGGCTTCAGGGCGAAATGATCGAGGAGTGCCTTGCGGCATACCCGGATTGGATTGGGCAGGTGCATGGCGCGCGCAAAAAAAGGTTCGGGGCGGCCCCGCCGACCAATTTCGCCGACATACAGCGCCAGGCGCGATTCTTGAATTACCGAGGTTTCACGGGCGCCCAGATCAGAACTGCATTAGGCTTCGACACCGATCTAGATGCTGACAGCGAAGAGATATGAAACGCGACGCCAGAATGAGAATGATGACGAGTTCGGAAATCCGGGCCAGCTTCTTGGAATTCTTCCGCAAGAACGGCCATACCGTCGTGCCGTCGAGTTCGCTGGTCCCCGGCAATGATCCGACCTTGCTGTTCACCAACGCCGGCATGGTGCAGTTCAAGGATGTTTTTCTCGGCAAAGACATCCGCGATTATTCGCGCGCCGCAAGTTCGCAGCGTTGCGTGCGCGCCGGCGGTAAACACAACGACCTCGAGAACGTCGGATATACGGCGCGGCATCACACGTTCTTCGAGATGCTCGGCAACTTCAGCTTTGGGGATTACTTCAAGCGCGAAGCGATCCATTTCGCATGGAATTTCGTGACGGGAACCCTGGGGATTCCGAAGGATCGCCTCTGGGTGAGCGTATTCCGCGAAGACGACGAGGCTGAGCGCATTTGGACAGAGGAAATCGGCATCGATCCGACGCGCTGCACGCGCATGGGTGAACAATCCAATTTCTGGCAGATGGGCGACACCGGTCCTTGCGGCCCGTGCACGGAGATCTTCTACGATCATGGCGCCGAGATTCCTGGCGGACCGCCCGGATCCCCCGACGAAGACGGCGATCGTTACGTCGAGATTTGGAATCTCGTATTCATGCAATACGATCGCAGCGCGGAGGGCGTGCTGACGCCCTTGCCGAAGCCCTCGGTCGACACCGGCATGGGTCTGGAGCGCGTGGCCGCCGTGATGCAAGGCGTCCACAGCAATTACGAGATCGATCTATTCAAAACATTGATACAGGCGGCCGCAGTGCTGACGGGAACCGCTGAGCTCGACTCCTCGAGCTTACGGGTTATCGCGGACCACATCCGCGCGAGCACGTTCCTGATCATCGATGGCGTCGTGCCGTCGAACGAGGGGCGCGGCTATGTCTTGCGGCGCATTATTCGGCGCGCGATTCGTCACGGCTACAAGCTGGGCCAGACGCAGCCGTTTTTTCATAAACTCGTGCCGAGTTTGGTCCGCGAAATGGGCGGCTATTTCACGGAACTCGTGAGCGGCGAGCTCCGTGCCATGCAAATCCTCGCGCTGGAAGAGGAGCGATTCGCGGAGACGCTCACGCGCGGCATGGCCTTGCTCGATGCGGAGACCGCGAAATTGACCTCCTCGATCATTCCGGGCGAAACGGTCTTCAAGCTGTATGACACCTATGGGTTCCCCGCCGACCTGACCGCCGACGTCGCGCGTGAACGTGGTCTCACGATCGACAACGCGGGTTTCGATGCGGCCATGGAAGCGCAGCGCGTCCGCGCCCAGGCCGCGAGTAAGTTCGGTGCGGAATCGCGCGACTCCGTAAAATTGGACGGCAAAACGGATTTTTCGGGCTACGATCGGCTCGTCGATACCGGCATCGTCACGGCCTTGATCGCCGAAGGTGTGCGCGTCGAGGTCTTGCGATCCGGACAAGATGGACAAGTGGTGCTCGATCATTCGCCGTTCTATGCCGAGAGTGGCGGCCAGATGGGCGATGCGGGTCTGCTGGTCGGCGCTGCATCTCGCTTCACCGTCAGAGACACGCAAAAGGTCGGTGCGGTGCACTCGCACTTGGGCCGCTTGGATTCCGGCGAATTGCGAATCGGGGATCGGCTCGAGGCGCAAGTAGATGCGGCTCGGCGCCGAGCCCTTGCGCTCAATCATTCGGCCACGCACCTTTTGCATGCCGCACTGCGTGAAGTTTTGGGCAAGCACGTGCAGCAGAAAGGCTCGCTGGTCGCCCCGGACAAATTGCGATTCGATTTTTCGCATACGCAAGCGCTGGCGCCGGATGAGTTGCGGCGCGTCGAACGGCTCGTCAACGATGCGATCCGCGGCAACGCCAAGGCCGAGACGCGTGTGATGCCGTTCGATGAGGCCGTGGCTGCAGGCGCGATGGCGCTATTTGGCGAGAAATATGCGAGCGACGTGCGCGTCCTGTCGTTCGGCGATTTTTCCAAGGAACTCTGCGGCGGAACTCATGTTACGCGCGCCGGGGATATCGGTTTGTTCAAAATCATCAGTGAATCCGGTGTCGCGGCGGGTGTTCGGCGTATCGAAGCATTGACCGGAGCGGCGGCATACGAATGGGTCGTCCGGACAGATGAGGTATTGCGCGATGTCGCGGCAATGGTGCGCGGCGGCCGAGAAGATGTCGAGGACAAGGTGCGTGAGGTGCTCGAGCGGTCGCGCAAGCTCGAGAAGGAAGTTCAGCAGCTCAAATCGAAGCTTGCGAGCGGCCAGGGCGGCGATTTAACCGCTCAGGCGAAAGAGGTCGGCGGAATCAAGGTGTTGGCGGCGCAGATCGACGGTGCCGACGCCAAGTCCTTGCGAAATGCGGTCGACCAACTGAAGACCAAATTGGGCTCATCGGTGATCGTGCTCGCAACTGTGCATGACGGCAAAGTCGTCTTGGTCGCCGGTGTTTCCAACGACTTGCTGGGGCGGCTCAAGGCCGGCGATATTGTCGGCGTAGTGGCGGCCCAGGTGGGCGGCCGTGGCGGCGGGCGGGCGGATTTTGCGCAGGCGGGTGGAACTCAGCCCGAGAATTTGAGTCTGGCATTAGCAGGCGTCGAGACATTGGTAAGTAGCCGCCTAGCGTTCTAGGCTTTTTATTGTCCTCAATACAAATGCCACAAATGCGTGCGCTATTCTTGTATTCTTGGACTACCAGTTAAAGAATTTCCCGGGCGCTTCGATAACCCTTTCGTAAATCGAACGAATCATTAGTCGCGTTGCCGTACGTAACGAGCGTTTTAAGTCGCAGCACCGCCGAGGAAGCCAGGAGCTTAGGTATGTTGATATTGACCAGAAGGGTCGGTGAGACCGTGATGATTGGGAACGAAGTCACGGTTACGGTGTTAGGCGTGAAGGGCAACCAAGTCCGTATCGGGGTCAATGCCCCGAAGGACGTGGCCGTGCACCGAGAAGAGATTTACGAGCGCATCAAGCGCGAAGAGGAAGGCGATTTGCACGTCGCTAGACCGACGATCAAGGTGCCCGACCGAACCGCCTGATCCGTCGGCGAGCCCGTATTCAGCTTTGCCTTGCGATGCCGCCACGGGTATCATCCCGCGCTCCGCAGACGCTGTACTTGCGCCCTGCCGGAGAGGTGGCCGAGTGGTCGAAGGCGCGCCCCTGCTAAGGGCGTATGGGTCAAAAGCCCATCGAGGGTTCGAATCCCTCCCTCTCCGCCATATGATTCAAGCCCATTTTTCGGCACGAATGGTGGGAGACGCCGTCGCGCCGCGACGGCGGTCCCGAGCATCGGCGAGGGATGAGCGGCGTAGCCGCGAACAATCCCTCCCTCTCCGCCAATCCCGAAAAGGCCCTCGTTCTAGGTGATTTAATTCCCTATTCAAGGGCTTATTCGCGCGATTGGGGGAGGATAGCGGGCGCTGCCCAGTGTGTTAATATTCGCGCCCCGTTGCGCCCGTAGCTCAGTTGGATAGAGCGCCTGGCTACGAACCAGGAGGCCGGGAGTTCGAATCTCTCCGGGCGCACCAATGCTTTTAAAGTCCGAGCAAAGCCTGCTGGGCCAGCAAGCTCATAGGCCGAAATTCGAACTCCCGACAGACAAACAAGACGAGTTCGACAAATCGCCGCACGCGATTTGGACGCCGGCGCACAGCGACGGCGGTCCCGAAGGGACTAGGGGCCGCAGGCCCCGAAGCACAACTCGGCCGAAGGCCGAGTTGATCGCCCGCAGGGCGACCCCGGAGGGGCGAGCGGCGCAGCCGCGAGTAATCTCTCCGGGCGCATCAATGCTTTCATGGTCCGAGCAAAGCCTACTGGGCCCCGGTGCTCATTGACCGCAGGGTGGCGCGCATGTTGCTGTGTGCGACGACGGTCGCCCCGAGTACCGAGCGAGGGGCCCCTACAAGGCTCCATCGTCATTGCTTACGGGTTTCCCGGATCTCCAGCAGCGCCTGTATGCGGTTCAAAGAAGCCATGTAGCGCTCGGCAAGCGCCGCCCCGTCGCTCTCTGTGGCCAGGCTGTCGGTCAGGACGTTCGCCAAAGTATCGATAGCCACGCGTACCGTCATCGATTCCGAATCCGTGAGCTTGACGCCGTTGATGGTAATCTCTGCTTCGTCTTTCATTGTGGGTTCTGTTTGCCTCGTTTCGCCGGCGGCCGCACGCGCGGGCCCATAGGGCGCATACTACGCAGTGTAATTTATCTCGGCCGTATACGAGCTGAGTTGATCGGTGAATCTTCGCCGCTCACACCTCGAGGCCTCATCCATGTCGACATCCAACAACGAACTCGCGTCCACTCCGGCGCATGCGGGCGTTCACCGCACGGCGCCGATGAAGAACATCGTGGACACGGCGATCGCCGACGGCGATTTCACGACGCTCGTCACCAGCATCAAGGCGGCCGGTCTGGCCGACACGCTGTCGCGCAATGGTCCTTTTACGGTGTTCGCGCCGACCGACGCCGCGTTCAGGAAGCTCGCCATCGGAGCATTGAATGCGTTGCTCAAGGATACCGCGAAGCTCAAGGCAATCCTGAGCTACCACATCGTTCAAGGATACATCGCTGCGAAATATTTGAAGTCCGGCGAGGTGGCCACGCTGCAGGGCAGTCCTCTGACATCGGTGGTGTCCCCGGCCGGAGTGAAAGTCAATGATGCGAACGTCGAGAGATCGGATATTGCGGCCACCAACGGCGTGATTCACGTCATCGACGCGGTGATTCTGCCGAAGCACTGGCGGCTGCCGACAGCCGCGGCGTGACGCCGCGCGCGATTTCGCATACGAACATTAACCGGAAGGGCTCGCATGGCTCTGGGCGCGACGATCTACGTCTTCGAGATAGAGTTGGCGAATTCCGACCGCGAAGTTTATGAAAAGTTGGAATTGCGTGTGGCGCGGCATCCGTCGGAAGCCGCCGACTATTTATTGACGCGGGTGCTCGCGTATTGCCTCGAATACACCGAAGGCATCAGCTTTTCGAATGGCCTCTTCGACTCGGACGCGCCGGCGATTGCGGTCCGCGATCTGACCGGCAATCTGCGCACGTGGATCGACGTGGGTACGCCGGAAGCTGCGCGTCTACACCGCGCCGGCAAAGCCGCGTCGCGAGTGGTCGTCTACACGCACAAGGATTCGGCGCAATTCCTGGCGCGCCTCAGCGGTGAGCGCATTCACCGGATCGAGGAACTCGAGCTATATGCGATGGACCGCGCCTGGCTGGCCGAAGTGGAGCGCCTGCTCGAGCGCCGCATGAAATTCTCGCTGACGGTCGCGGCGCAGCACTTGTACCTCTCGATCGGAACGAAGACGCTTTCTTGCAGCATGGAGCGGATCGCGACATTACACGAGCGGTGACGCGACGATCCGGCGTATCCGCAGCAAACCGGGCTCGCGTTAAGGCTTTTGCCTAAGGCCTTGGTCAACAATTGCAAAGCTCCGCCGGCATTCGTCAAGCTATTGATCGAGGTGCCGACAATAATTCCAGTGCCAGCCTGAATAGCCGGCGTATAGCTTGCAAGGAATGATCAATCGATGGAGTCTGGCGCAACAGTTGGGTACGGCGGATTGGATGTCCTGCGCGTACTACTGCTCGAGGACGATGCGGCCGCCGCAGCGCACATCGAGGCGCATCTGGGCGTGTCGGGGCTGCGCATCGACCTGCGCTGCATGCACTCGGAATTTGCTTTTCGCCGCTGCGTCGAGGAGTTTCATCCGCACCTGATTCTGTCCGAATTCACGTTAAGTGGTTTCGACGGCTGTGCCGCCCTGCGAATCGCCCGCCAACTGGCGCCCGCCGTGCCGTTCATTTTCGTCTCCGATGACGCACGGGCGGCGCAAATGCTGGGGTGCGGGGCGACGGATTTGGTGCGCAAAGCGAATATTGCGCATCTGATGCCTGCGCTCGAGCGCGCGCTGCGCGAAAAAACGGTTGCCGGGGGCAACCGTGCTGCCGAATCGCGATTGAACGAAAGCCGCCAACGGCTGCGCGACATCATGGATGCCACGCAAGAGTGGATTTGGGAACTCGACGCGCAGGGCGCATTCACATTCAGTAACCGTTGCGTGGAAGATTTGCTGGGGTACCCGCTGGATGCGATCCTCGGCCGCAAGCGCTTCGATTTCGTGCATCCGGACGACGAAGCCGCTGTCCGCGCACAATGGGCCCAAATCGACGCGCAAGGCGCGCCGACCACCGGATTGGTCGCGCGATGGGTGCACCGCGACGGCAGCTTTCGCTGGCTCGATTGCAATGTGGTGATGACTCGGGACGCCGCGGGCCAAGGGGTCTGTTACCGCGGTGCGGACCGCGACATTACGGTTCGCCGCCGGCAGGATGAGCAGATCGCGCGACTGACCCGCGTCAACGAACTCTTGAGCCGAATCAATTCGGTGATCTTGCGCGTCGATGATCGTCCCGGCGTACTGCACGAGGCTTGTCGCCTTGCGGTCGAGCAAGGCGGTTATCAATTCGCGGTCGTTTTCATGATCGAGCCCGGATCGGTGTCGGTGTCCCCATCCGCCTGGTGGGGCGTCGACGATGATCAGATCGTCACCCGCCAAGTATCGTTCGGCAACGGAGAAGAAACGGGTGACGACGAATTCATCGCGAAGGCAATGCGCGCCGGCAAGCCCGTGGTCTGCAATAACCTCGGCGGCCCGGCGTCGATAACGGCACTGCCGCAGGAGTGGACACGTTACGGCATCCAGGCGGTCGCGGTCCTGCCGTTATTCATCGACGGTACGTCGGTCGGCGTGTTGACGCTTCATTCCCAGGATCCGGCCGCATTCAACGCGGAAGAAATCCGCAGCCTCGAGAGAGTCAGCGGCGAGGTCTCGTTCGCGTTGCAATACCTGCGCCACGAGGATTTGCTGCAGCATCTGTCGTACTTCGATGCGTTGACCGGACTCGCGAATCGCCAGTTATGGTGTGAACGCCTCGCGCGCAGAATGCGCTCCTATGAGCTCGCGCATCACGAAATCAACGTCGTCGTATTCGATATTGACGGCCTCAGCGCGATCAATGACGCTTGCGGGCGCCACACGGGCGATCAACTGCTGCAACGCATTGCCGAACGGCTGCGCGCGATCGAGGGAGGGCCGGAAAGCGTGACCTACCTCGGCGCGGCCGTGTTCGCGGCCTTTTTCGAGGGTCCCGCGCGAGGCGGCGGCGTGCCGGGATTTGCGCGCGCGCGCATCGAGTCGCTGCTCGATGAACCGCTGACGATCGGCGGACAGGATATCAAGGTCGCGGTGCGCCTCGGCGCATCGTGCTTCCCGGGTCACGGCGATGACGCGCATTCCTTGCTCGAAAATGCCGAGGTCGCGTTGCGTCGCGCCAAGCATCACGGCGAAGCCTACGTGCGGTATTCAACGCATATGACGACCGAAGCGGCCCAGCGTCTCGTCTTGGAGGGCCAGTTGCGTCAGAGCGTCAGAGACGAGGCATTTGAACTCTATTATCAGCCGATCTTCTCGGCACGCACGGGGCGCATCTCGGCGGTCGAAGCCTTGCTTCGCTGGCGACACCCGCAGCAAGGCATCGTCTCGGCCGGGCAAATCGTACCAGTGCTCGAATCGCTGGGTCTGATCGAGGAGGTCGGCGCCTGGGCATTGCGCCGCGCCGCACGCGATCGGGCCGCCTGGATCGAACAAGGCTTGCCGAACATACGAGTGGCCGTCAACGTCTCGGCGGCGCAATTGCGCCGCTCGAATTTCGTCGAAATCGTCATGAGCGCCGTCGGCAAGCTCCGGCCTCAGCAAGTATGGCTCGATTTGGAGGTCACCGAAAGCATGCTGATGCACGATGTCGAAGCGAGCATGCAAAAGCTCAATCAGCTGCGCACTCACGGCGTGCAATTCGCGATCGACGATTTTGGCACCGGCTATTCCTCCTTGAGCCGCCTCGCGAGCCTGCCGATCAACACGCTCAAGATCGACCGCTCGTTCGTGCATGGCGTGTTGGACGAGCCGCGCTCCATAGCGATTGTCGAAACGATCTTGTCGTTGGCGCGGTCGCTCGACATGAATACCATCGCCGAAGGGATCGAGACCGAACAGCAGCGAGCGCTGCTCTCCACGATGGGCTGCGATGAATTGCAGGGGTTTTTGCTCTCACATCCGCTCAGCGCCGCCGACTGCGCCGCGCTCATGCTCTTGCGCCGGCGTCTGGAGGATGCCGACAGCCGGGCTGGTGACGGCATCGACGCTCAAATCCCCACGGCTCGCAATCGCGGCCGCGCGCGCTTGGTTCCTTAGCCGCCGGGCCCACAGAAAGCCCGACGCCGGCCGCGTTTTTTTACGAACCCGGGCATCAGGGCTTTGAGTGTCGGCGCGAAGGCGCTTAAGCTACGCGCCCTTATGCCCATCGTTCGCCTCGACAAAGTCTCCTTGAGCTATGGTCTCAAGCCCCTGCTCGACAACGTCGACTTGCAAGTCCGGCGCGGCGAGCGCGTCTGCGTGCTCGGACGCAACGGCGAAGGCAAATCCTCCCTGCTGCGGCTGGTCAACCGCGAGATCATGCCCGACAGCGGCGAGGTGTGGATACGCCCGGGTGCGCGGATCGCGAGTCTCGCGCAGGAGGTCGCCTTGGCGAGCGATGAGTCCGTCGTCGACGTCGTGCGCGGCGGCGCCGACCATGCGGAGGACTGGCAAGCCGCATTGGATGTCGACCAGGTCATCGCGCGTCTGGGCCTGGATCGCGATGCCGCGATGAGCGCGCTGTCCGGCGGGTGGCGCCGGCGCACGATGCTCGGCCGCGCCCTCGTCAGCGCACCGGATCTGCTGTTGCTCGACGAGCCCACGAATCATCTCGATATCGAGGCGATTACCTGGCTCGAGGAGATGATGCTCAATTTCGCCGGAGCGCTTCTGTTCATCAGCCACGACCGTGCGTTCGTGCGCCGACTCGCCACGCGTATCGTGGAACTCGACCGCGGCCAATTGCGCGTCTGGCCGGGAAATTATGACGATTACGTCGTTCAAAAGCAGGCCGCGCTCGAGACGGAAGCGAAACACGCCGCATTGTTCGACAAGAAGCTCGCCCAGGAGGAAGTCTGGATTCGCCGGGGCGTCGAGGCGCGCCGCACACGCAACGAGGGTCGCGTTCGCGCGTTGAAGCAATTGCGTATCGAGCGCAGCGAACGTCGCGAGCGAATCGGTCAGATGGAAGTTCGTCTGCAAGATGCCACGCCATCCGGCAAACTGGTCTTCGAAGCGCTGAAGGTCACCGAGCGTTTCGGCGAAAATACCGTGATTGCGGATTTCTCGGCTCGCATCATGCGCGGTGATCGGATTGGCATCGTCGGGCCGAACGGCTGCGGCAAATCGACGTTGATCAAATTGCTGGTCGGCGAATTGGAGCCCACCGAGGGCCTGATACGGCGCGGCACGAGCCTTGAAGTTGCCTACTTCGATCAACAGCGCGAGCAGCTCGATCCATCCGCCTCGATCATGGACAATGTGACCGGCGGCAGCGGCGACAGCATCATGATCGACGGGCGCGCACGCCACGTGTCGGGATATTTGCGCGATTTTTTGTTTCCGCCGGAGCGCCTGCTGGCGCCGGTGAGCATGCTGTCGGGCGGCGAGCGCAACCGCCTGTTGCTCGCGCGGCTGTTCGCGAAGCCCAGCAATCTGCTCGTCATGGATGAGCCCACCAACGATCTCGACGTCGAGACGCTGGAGTTGCTCGAGGAATTGGTGGCGAACTACGAAGGCACCTTGCTCCTGGTCAGCCACGATCGCGCATTTCTCGACAACGTCGTAACCAGCACGCTCGTTTTCGAGGGCGGCGGCCGCGTCAATGAGTATGTCGGCGGCTACACCGATTGGCTGCGTCAGCGCAAGGCGCCGGGCCGCATCGCGCCGGCTCGCTCGCCGGCGCCGAGCACCGAAAAGGGCACTTCGAGCACCGCGAAGCCGCGGCGGCTTTCGTACAAGGATCAGCGCGAACTCGAGACTTTGCCGAGCAAGATTCAGCTGCTCGAGGAAGAGCGGACCGTACTGCAACTCGCGATCGGTGATCCGGATCTATTTCGCCAGGCGCCCGCGCGCGCGGCCGCCACGGTGCAGCGCTTGGATGGCCTCGCGAAGGAACTCGAGGCGGCCTACGCGCGCTGGGAGGCGCTCGAGTCGGCGCGACAGGCCTAGCGCTGCGATTGGGCTCAGCCGCGCGATGGGCTCAGCGGCGCGACGGGCTCAGCGGCGCGACGGGCTCAGAGGCGCGACGGGCTCAGCGGCGCGTGCGGCCGCGCCCGAGCAAATCGCTCGGATTGGGCAGTGAGGCGCCTGCGGCGTCCGGGATCACCAGCGAGGAGGCCTGCTCTCGACGCAACTCCTGCAATTCGCGCATCGTATGCTGCACGGCCGACTCCGCCGCGTCGCCAAATTTGGATATCGCGAGATCCAGCGAATCGGCCTCCAGCTCGAAGCTGATGGGCAACGCGCCCATCGGCGTCATGACTTGTGCCTGCCCGACGAACAGCACGGGCCGTGCCGGGTCGTTTGCTCCATTGGCGGTGACCGGTGTCAGGCGCCGTATCGTGCCGACTTTGCGGTCCGTAAAAATCTCTTCGCGATAGATTTGGGTCGAATCCATGGTTGCCTGGCGGCCCTCGGTGGCGGAGCTCATTGCGTAGGTCTTCCTCTTGAGCGGTACATAGGTCGAACGACGCCAACCCTAGCAGTTTCCGGTGCTGTTACGATAGGCGCCCTGCATTTTAGTGGATTGACGTCGGTTTGCCCAAAGACCTCCCGAGACCCGCCGGCATCGCCCGCGTGATCCCTGCGTGGACCACGTTACTCGGGCTAGCCCTGTTTGGATTCGCGGTCTGGTGGCTGCACCACTCGCTCGCCCAATATCGCTGGCACGACATCGTGGCAAAGATGCATGCGATACCGCCGCCCGCGTTGCTGAGCGCCGGCCTGCTGACATTCGCCGGCTATTCGTGCCTGACGCTCTACGACTTGTTGGCCGTGCATTTCGTCGGCGGGAAGGTCCCCTATCGCAGGCTGGCGATGATTTCCTTCATGGCCTATGGCATCGGCCACAACGTCGGAATGAACACCTTGAGCGGCGGTGCGATTCGATTTCGCGCCTATTCGGCGCTCGGCTTGAACGCCAAGCAAATCGCCACGATCGTCGCATTCGGGAGCGGAACATTCTGTTTGGGCGCCGCCACGCTGCTCGGCGTGTCGCTGCTGAGCCAAGCCGGACTCTCGATATCGGTCCTGCACATTCCATCGGTCGTGGTCGTCGCGGCCGGCGTATCGCTGCTCGCGTCGGTCATTGGGTATCTGGTCTGGGCATGCACGCGGCGAACCCCGCTGTGTTTTCGGGGACACGCGCTGCCCGTCCCGGAGCCACGCATCGCCTTCGCGCAAGTCGCGCTGGCCTGCACGGATTTGACGCTGTCGGCGGGCATCGTCTTCGTGTTGCTGCCGGCGCATGCGGGCATCGGCTTCATTGGATTTGTCGGTCTCTACATCATCGCGATCGCGGCCGGCGTCATCAGTACGGTGCCGGGCGGCGTCGGCGTCTTCGAATCGGTGCTGCTACTCTTATTGGCGGCGGTGCCGCGAGACCGCTTGCTCGGCGCCTTGTTGGCCTATCGCGCCATTTATTACCTGGTCCCGTTCGCGTTGGCGCTCGCCCTGTTGGGCGCGCACGAATTGTGGGTACATCGCGCCAACATCGGCCGGATGCTCGGCCTCGGCAAGACCTGGCTGATCGCCGTGACGCCACAGGCGGTCGCGATCGCCGTATTCGCTGCGGGCGCGGTATTGCTTTTCTCGGGCGCTACGCCCGGGCTCGGAGCGCGGATGAGCCTATTGCGCGACTTCGTGCCGCTGCCCGTGCTCGAATTATCGCATCTCCTCGGCAGCGCCGTCGGTGTCGGTCTGCTGGTGCTCGCCAACGGATTGTATCGACGCCTGGACGCAGCCTGGTGGCTGACGATGTGGCTGCTGTGTGCCGGCGTAGTGGTGTCGCTGCTCAAGGGCTTCGATTACGAGGAGGCCATCGCCTTGAGTGTGGTCGCGACCATTCTCGCCGTGGCGCACGCGCGCTTTCCGCGCCGCGCTTCCTTGATCGAGCAGCGTTTTTCAGTGCCTTGGATCGCCGCGCTGGTGCTGGTGCTGGGCGCGTCGGCGTGGTTGGTGAGTTTTGCCTATCGACACGTGCCCTACGCCAACGAGCTCTGGTGGCAATTCGCATTCGAGGCGCCCGCGCCGCGCAGTTTGCGCGCCTTGTTGCTCGCGGTGGTCTTGTCGTCCGCCTACGGCTTGTGGCGTTTGCTGCGTCCCGCGCGGCCCGCTCTATTGGTTCCCAGTGATGCAGATCTGGCGCAGGCTGAAGCATTGATCCGCGAATCCGATGACACGACGGCGAATCTTGCGCTGCTCGGGGATAAAAATCTGCTGTTCGACGCGCAGCGCAGCGCGTTCATCATGTACCAAGTATCGGGCAACAGCTGGATCGCGATGGGGGATCCGGTCGGACCGGCAAGCGCGCGCGAACCGCTCGCTTGGGCTTTTCTCGAGAATTGCGACACCATGGCGGCGGCGCCGGTGTTTTACCAAGTGACTCCGGAAAATTTGCCGATTTACGTCGATCTTGGACTTAATCTCACGAAGCTCGGCGAGGAGGCGCGCGTCGCGCTCGAGACGTTCTCTCTGGAGGGGTCGGCGCGCGCCGATCTGCGTCAGGACCGTCGGCGAGCGATGCGCGAAGGCGCCGAGTTCGCGATCGTGCCGCGCGATGAGGTCGCCGGCTTGATCGGCGAGCTGCGGGTAGTCTCGGACGCTTGGCTCGCGTCGATGCGCGGCGGCGAAAAAGGATTCTCCATGGGTTGCTTCGATGCGCGCTATCTGGCGCGATTTGACTGCGCCATCGTGCGCAGCGGCACGCGTATCGTCGCATTTGCGAACATCTGGACCGCGCGAGGTACGGAACTGTCGGTCGATTTGATGCGCTACGCGGATGGCGCACCGAAGAATGTCATCGATTTCCTGCTGATCGAGTGCATGCTGTGGGGCAAGGCGCAGGGCTACCGCTGGTTCAACTTGGGCATGGCGCCATTGTCGGGATTGGAGGAGCACCCGCTCGCACCGGCGTGGCATAAGCTGGGGCGCCTGGTGTCACGTTACGGGGAGAATTTCTATCACTTCGAAGGCCTGCGAAAATACAAAGAGAAGTATCAGCCGGTGTGGCGCCCGCGCTACCTCGCGGCGCCCGGCGGCGTCGCGCTGGCCGGTGCGCTGCTCGATGTCACGAATCTGATTTCCCGCGGCGTCGGCAAAATGTTGACGAAATAGCGGATGCGACTCGGGATCTGGGCCGGAACCGGTCCACATTGGGAGCATGGCGTGAAACAGGCGATATCGGTGATGCTCGCGGCGATTCTGGTGGTGAGCGCGGCCCGCGCGGCGGCGCCCGCCGAGTCGTTCGACTACGGACGATTCGGACGAGTCAGCGTCTACCGCGGTAGCGGCGATGCCCGTGATGTCGTTCTGTTTCTCTCCGGCGACGGCGGCTGGAATCTCGGCGTCGTCTCGATGGCCGAGCGCCTGGCAGGCAAGGGCGCACTCGTCGCCGGCATCGACATTCGCGGCTATCTGGCGGCGCTGGAGAAGTCGCATGAAAAGTGCGTTTCGCCGGCCGTGGATTTTGAAAATTTGAGCCATTACCTGCAAGCGAAATTGGGCATCAAGAATTATTTGCAGCCGACCCTGGTCGGATATTCCTCCGGCGCCACGCTCGTCTACGCTGCGCTCGCCGAGTCGCCCGACGGCTTGTTCAAAGGTGCGCTCAGCATCGGTTTCTGTCCGGATCTCGACCTGAAGAAGCCCGTCTGCAAAGGATCGGGCATCGAAGCGACGCCGCGCCGCGATCCCAAGGGTGTTCTCAAGGGCGTTGATTTCCTGCCGGCCAAGAAATCGCCCGGACTTTGGATTTCACTGCAGGGTGAGACCGACCAGGTGTGCCCGGCGCCGCTGACGCAAAAATTCATTGCGTCCGTGCCGGGTGGCGAAATCGTCATGCTGCCGAAGGTCGGCCACGGCTACGCTGTCGAGAAGAATTGGCTGCCGCAATATGAGTCGGCCTACGAGCGCATCACCAAGGGCCGCGCGGCGCAAAAGCCCGTGGCCTTGCCGGCGCCGGTCGCCGATTTGCCTTTGACCGAGGTGCCCGCCATTACCGGCGCGAGCAGCCCATGGCTCGCGGTCTTTCTCTCCGGGGACGGCGGTTGGGCCGGTCTCGACCGCGGTGTCTCGGACGAACTCGCGGAGCACGGCATACCGGTCGTCGGCTGGGATTCCCTGAAGTATTTCTGGACGCCCCGCACGCCGTCGAGTGCGGCCGCCGATCTGGATCGCATATTGCGTCATTACACGGGCGCGTGGGGCAAGTCCCGTGTGCTCCTCATCGGCTATTCGCAAGGAGCCGACACCATGCCCTTCATGGTCAATCGCTTGCCGCGATCGACGCGCGCCATGGTCGATCTGACGGCATTGCTCGGTATCAGCGACAGCGCTCTGTTCGAATTTCACGTCGCCAATTGGCTCGGCGATCCGAGCGGCGGCCTACCAACCGCCCCGGAACTCGCGCACTGGACGGGCAGTCCCTACGTCTGCATTTATGGCGAGGAGGACGAGGATTCGGCGTGTCCGCATCTGACCGGCGAGGGCGGCGCGGCCGTCAAGATGGCCGGTGGCCACCACTTCGGCGGCAGTTACGCCGAGATCGCCGGCGAAATCCTGCGGCGCTTGCCGAAACCCTAAGGAATCTCGCGTTCGACCTTCGTCGCCACGTCGCGCATTTTCGGTAAAAACTGATCGAGGGCGGTCCGCAAAGGCACGGCCGACGCGGAGTATCGAACCGTCACGGACGCGAGAACTCGGTCCTTGGCACGTACCGGAATCGCGAGGCTCGTCTCCTCGGAGACGCGCCGCGCACGCTGTGAAATGCCGTAGCCTTGAGTCCGCGTTTCATTGAGCAGCCGCTCGACTTCTTGGCGGTTGCGCGCAAGCCGATCCTCCGGCAGCGAAGAACGCGACAGCATTTCGAGCAGCGCTTCGCGCTGTGGCGCCGCGCAGAACGCGAGGTAGGCGCGCCCTGCCGCCGACGCGAGCATCGGGACGCGCACGCCGGCGCCGTAATGCTCCAGCGCCAGGGGACTCTGGTGGTCGGTGGCTTCGCGGATCATCATCGCGGATCCCGAGGGAGTCGCGATCGCGACCGGCCAGACGATTTGTTCGCACAGGGCGGAGAGATGCGGCCGCGCAAGATGGGCCAACATCGCCTCATCGTCGAAGCCATCCGACAGGGCGCGCACCATGATGGTCGGCCGATAACAATCGTCGTGCGGATCGCGCTCGACGTAGCCCGCGAGCCGCAGCGTTTCCAATATGCGGTAAGTCGTCGTGCGAGGCAGTTCGACCGCCTGCGCGATCGTGTTGATCGCCGCGCGCTCGAGTCGATTCAGTTCGGTGAGCACCTCGAGGCCTCGATTCAGTGCCCGAATCGGTCGAGTCGAATCCCGCAAAGCAGTGCCGCTCGTATCGGGAGGAAAGCGTACTTCGACATCCATGATGACGTGCCCTCTACGGTTGCAGCCACTGAGAACCAAGTGTACACAAGGAACTTGTACAAATCATTGACAAGAAGTGTCAATATCCTAGGCGTTTAGGGTACGGCACGACGACGCGCACCACCCAGCGCCGCGGCTTTGCGCGCCCTGTGCCATGACTCGTTCGGATACAATCCGGCAACATTATAACCGCAAAATATTGCAGGCAAAACAAGAGGAATCCTAGGCTCTATGACCGATCAAGTCTTGGCATCGCCGCCGCCCGCCGAAACGGAAGCGGTCATCATCGGGGCGGGGCCCGTGGGCCTGTTTCAAATTTTCGAGCTGGGGCTGCTGGGCATCAAGGCGCACATCATCGATTCGCTGCCGCAAGCCGGCGGCCAATGCACGGAGCTTTATCCGGAGAAGCCGATTTACGATATTCCGGCGCTGCCCGTTTGCGGTGCCCAGGAACTCGTCGATCGGCTGCTGCAACAGGCCAAACCCTTCAATGCGACGTTTCATCTCGGTCAAGAAGTGACCGAGGTGCAACGCCAGGCGGACGGCAAATTTCGCGTCGGCACGGCCGCCGGAACGCAGCTGATCGCGGGCGCGGTCGTCATCGCCGGCGGCGTCGGCTCATTCCAGCCGCGGCGTCTCGCGGTTCCGGGAATCGAGGAATTGGAAGGCCAACACGTGCACTATCGGGTCAAGGCGTCCGAGGATTTTCACGGCAAGGATCTGGTCATTTGCGGCGGCGGCGACTCGGCGCTCGATTGGACCGTGGCGCTCCACGACAAGGCGCGCTCCCTGACCTTGGTACACCGGCGCGCGGAATTTCGCGCGGCACCGGCGACGGTTGCGCGCATGCGTGAACTGGTCGCCGCGGGCAAGATGCAGTTCATCGAGGGCAACCTGGTCGCTCACGAGGCCGACAATCGAAATCTCGTGCGTGTCGAGATCCTGTCCCCCGGCGGCGAGCGCGTGCGCTTGCCGGCGCAGCAAGTTCTCGCCTTTTTCGGCTTGCATCCGAAGCTCGGCCCGATCGCCGAATGGGGCCTGGAGCTGGAAAAAAAGGCGCTCAAGGTCGACACCGAAAAATTCCAGACGAGCGTTCCGGGCATTTTTGCGATCGGCGACATCAACACCTACCCGGGCAAAAAGAAGCTGATTTTGAGCGGCTTTCACGAGGCCGCGCTCGCGGCTTTTGCGATCCAGGCGCATTTGTTTCCGGGCAAACGGCAATTCCTGCAGTACACGACGACCAGCCCGATCATGCAAAAGCGCTTGGGACTGGTGGGCGCCGACGAGCACTGATTTTGCATACCATGAAGCAATTGCTCGAAGACCTACTCAAGGTGATGACGCTCGAACGGCTGGAGCTGAACTTGTTTCGCGGCGAGAGCCGCGATATCGGCAGTCCGCAGGTGTTCGGCGGGCAGGTATTGGGCCAAGCCCTGGTCGCGGCAACCGCAACGGTCGATGATCGCGTCGTACATTCCTTGCACGCGTATTTTCTGCGTCGCGGCGATTGCACGGCGCCGATCGTCTACGAAGTCGATCGAGCGCGCGACGGCAACCATTTCTCGACGCGGCGCATCCGCGCGATTCAGCATGGCGAGCCGATCTTCGATATGTCGGCATCGTTCCAGTCCCCCGAGTCCGGACTCGATCACCAGGTCGAGATGCCGCAGGTCCCGGCGCCGGAAACGCTGGCCGATCTCGATACGTACTATCGCAATCCGCCGGCCGAACTGTCCGCGCGCCTGCGCCGCATGCTCGAGCACCGGCGGCCGTTCGAGTTTCGGCCGGTGCAACCGCCCAATTTGCTGCAACCGCAAAAGCTGCCGCCGCTCAAGAACATTTGGTTTCGTGCGGTCGCCGCGCTGCCCGACGACGAGGCCTTGCACCGTTGCCTATTGGCCTATGTTTCCGATTTCAATCTGCTCGACACCGCGATGCTGCCCCACGGCGTCTCGTTCGCGAGCGGCAAACTCGTCGTGGCGAGCATCGATCATGCGATGTGGTTCCATCGCGGCGTGCGCGTCGACGATTGGCTGTTGTATTCGACCGATAGCCCGAGCAGTTCCGGCGCGCGCGGCTATACCCGTGGCAGCATTTTTTCGCGCGACGGCCGGCTCGTCGCGAGCACCGCCCAGGAGGGCTTGATGCGCCTGATCTCAGGGTAGGGGCGCGCCGATACCGCCATGTGGAAGACGATCCTCATCGTTGGGCTGGTCATCGCGATACTCGTGGGCGGCGTGCTGACGCTGCTAACCAGCCGCTCCGCAGGAACGCCGAGTGCCGCGGTGCTCGAGCGAGCCAAGAAGCGTGCGCGCGAACTCGCCGAAGCCGAGAGGGCCGAGGCCGGAAAGGACGATCGCTAGTAGACCTGGCGCCCGTGCGAGGCCTCCCACACCGATCGGGGCAGGGTGTAGAGGTGGCAGTCCCACCAGCGATTCTTGGCGCGGCGATGTTTGCGATAGACCGCCTCCCATCGCATGCCGACTTTCTCGAGCACGCGCATCGACGCCTGGTTATTGACGTCGACCGTGGAGATGATGCGATCCGCACGCAGATCGAAAAAAGCCGCGTCCGCGAGCGCCAGCGCGATCTCCGTGGCGTAGCCCTTGCCCCAATCCGGGTGGCCCAGCATATAGCCCAAATCGACGACGTCGCGCTCGATCAAGCTCAAATCGCAGGCGCCGATCAAGCGCCCGGTTTCGCCCTCCTCGACGGCCAGCTCGAACCGGGTGCGCGGCACCTCCCGCTGGGAGGCGAGCAAGTCTTCGAGATACTGCGCCGTGCTTTCCTCGTCGCGGGGACCAAAGAACAAGTATCGCGTCACGCGCGGATCGGACGAGAACGCATGCATGGCCTCGAAGTCATCTTTGACGAACTCCCGCAGGCTCAAGCGTTCCGTATTGATCGGCAATCGCAAAGTGCGCATTATTGCAGCACCTTGCCGGGATTCAGAATTCCTTTCGGATCGAGTACGCGCTTCAAATCGTGCATGACGGCCAGTTCCACCGGGTCCGCGCGGCGCGCGAGCTGCGCGGCGCGCAGGCGGCCGATACCGTGTTCTGCGCTGAAACTGCCGCCGAGGCTTTCGACCAGATCGAACATCGCCTCCTCCAACACGGCTTGGCGTTCCATCAAGGCCGCTGCGTCGCTGCCGCTGCGCTGGCTCACGTTGAAATGCAGATTGCCGTCGCCGACATGTCCGTAAGCGATCACCTCGCCCTCGGGCGCGAGCCGCTCGACCAAGCGGCTGCCGGCCGCGACGAGGCGCGGTAGTGCGGAAATCGGTACCGACACGTCATGCTTGAGGCTCGCGCCCTGTCGGCGCTGCGCCTCCGGCACCGATTCGCGCAGCTTCCACATCGCCTCCGCCTGCATCCCGGACGTCGCGACCAGTGCGTCGCGAATGGTGCCCGCCGCCGCCGCCTGCGCCAATTGCTCGGCCAAGAGCGCGCCCAAATCCTGATGCGGATTCGGCGAGCCGAGCTCGACCAACACATACCAAGCGGCCTCGAGCGCGAGTGGATTGGCGACCCCGTCGACGTACTGCACCGTGAGTTCGACCGCGCGGCGCGGCAGCAGCTCGAAGCTCGTGACCTGGTCGCCGGCGCTGCCGCGCAGGCGCACGAGCAGCTCGAGTGCGCGCTGCGGCGATTCAACTGCGATGAGCGCGGTCGCGACGTCGGTTGGCTGTGGGAACAGTTTCAAACACGCCGCCGTAATGACGCCGAGCGTTCCTTCGGCACCGATGAACAAGGACTTGACGTCGTAACCGGTGTTGTCTTTGCGCAAGGCCTTGAGCGCCGAAAGGATCCGGCCGTCCGCGAGCACGACCTCCAGGCCCAGCACCAGGTCGCGCATCATGCCGTAGCGCAGAACCGCGGTACCGCCGGCGTTCGTCGCCAAATTCCCGCCGATTTGTGCGGACCCTTCCGAGCCCAAGCTCAACGGGAATAGACGGTTTGCCGTCTGCGCCGCGGCTTGCGCCTCGGCGAGCGTACTGCCGGCTTCGACGACCATCGAGAAATTGTCCGCATCGATGTGCCGGATACGGTTCAAACGGCGCATCGACAGCACGATCTGGGAGCCGCTTTCGTCCGGCGTCGCCGCGCCGCAGTAGCTGGTATTGCCGCCCTGCGGCACGAGCGCGGCCTCGTCGCGATGGCAAATCCTCAAGATTTGGGCGACCTCGGCAACATTGCGCGGCAGCAGCACCAACGGCGTGGACCCCTGATAAAGACGCCGAAAATCGTGCGTGTAGGGATCGACGTCCCGCGCCGAATCCAGCCATCCCCCGGTGCCGACGACGGCGCGCAGATCGGCCAGGGTCGCGGGGCCGGGTTTATGGGGCATGGACGGTTGTTAGACTAGCGCGCCGAGAATGCGGCTTCGTCAACAGCATTTGCACGTCACCGAGCTGCCGTTCCTCGAATCCGCCCTCGCAGTAGCACAAATAATATTCCCACATGCGCACGAAGCTCTCCGGATAGCCCAGCGCGCGCACCTCCGCGACGCTCGAGAGAAATCGCTCGCGCCACAACCTCAGGGTACGCGCGTAATGCGGTCCGATGTCTTCGAGATGGGACACTTTCATATCGGTGACGCGCGCCACTGCGTCGACCATGACCCGCACCGAGGGAATTGAGCCGCCGGGGAAAATGAAGCGCTGGATGAAGTCTACTGAGCGAATCTGGCTCTCGTAAAATTGATCGCGAATCGTAATGGCCTGCAGCAGCATCGCACCTGCGCAGTGGAGCAGACTGCCGCATTTGCGAAAGTAGCTGTCCAAGTACTGGTGGCCGACGGCCTCGACCATCTCGATCGATGCCAAGGCATCGTATTGGCCGTGCAGGTCCCGATAATCCTCGTGCAGCAGCGTAATCCGATCGGCCAACCCGGCGCGCGCGATGCGTTCTTGCGAGAGTTCGAATTGTTCGCGCGAGATCGTTGTGGTGGTAACCCGGCAGCCGTAGTGCTGCGCCGCGTGGATCGCGAGGCCGCCCCAGCCGGTGCCAATTTCGAGCAAATGCTGCCCGGGCGCCAACGCCAGTTTGCTGCAAACCGCATCGAATTTCGCGCGCGACGCCTCTGCGAGCGTCGAGTCAGGATGTTCAAAGATGCCGCAGGAATAGGCCATGGTTTCATCGAGGAACAGCTCGAAAAACCGATTGCCCAGATCGTAATGCGCGGCGATGTTGCGGCGGCTGCCGCTCTTGTCGTTGCGGTTGAGCCAATGCGCCAATTTCAGCAAAGGCGCGCTGATGCGCGACCAGCCGGCATCCATGGCATTCATCATCTCCCGATTGACGACGAACAGGCGCACGAGATCGGTCAAGTGGTCGCATTGCCACAGGCCGTTGATGTACGCCTCGCCCGCACCGACCGTGCCGGCGAACGCAACATCGGAATAAAACCGCGGGCCGTGTACTCGCACGGTCAGATCGAAGGGCCCGGAGGCCGTGCGCTCGCCGAAGCTCAGGTCCAAATCGCCGTCGATCAATCGCAGGCGGCCGTGCTTGATTTTCTTCAGCTGCGCCAACACCAGCGTCTTGGCGAGCCTGTCGAGCGCAGAAACGTGCTCGGGCTGCTCTGAGGCGAAATCCGCGGGGACGATGTTGCGTCTCATGGGCATGAATTATGCCTAAGCCATGCTGCGTGGATGCGGTTATTCAAGCTTATGTCGAATGACCGCCCAAAAAATCCCCGGCCGCTAGCGGGTTTCAGTTTCCGGGGACGTGGCGCTCATCGGGCTTGCAGCGCCGCGATGCGTTCGTCGAGAGGCGGGTGGCTCATGAATAGGCGCACGAAGCCGCTCGCAGCACCGGTATTGATGCCGAACGCTTGCAGCTGCTGCGGCATCGGTTCGCCGTGGCTGCGCTTCAGCGCCTCGAGCGCCCCGACCATATTGGCGGTGCCGGCGAGATTCGCGCCGCCGCGATCGGCGCGAAACTCCCGAAACCTGGAAAACGCGCTGACGATCATGCTCGCAATGAGGCCCAGCAGAATCTGCGCGATCATCGTGACGACGAAGAAGCCGATGCCCGACTCATCGCGGTCGTTCTTGAACACGACCCGGTCCACGAAGCTCCCGATGATGCGCGCGAGGAAAATGACGAAGGTGTTGAGCACGCCCTGCAGCAGCGTCAATGTGACCATGTCGCCATTGGCGACGTGACTGATTTCGTGCCCCAAAACGGCCTCGATCTGCGGACGTGACATATTGCGCAGCAAGGCGCTGCTGACGGCGACCAGCGCGGCATCGCGCCGCGCTCCCGTCGCGAACGCATTCATCTCCTCGGCGTCGAATATGCCGACTTCCGGCATACCGATCTTGGCATTGCCCGCGAGTCGTTGGACGGTCGCCAGCAGCCAGGATTCGAGCTCCGATTGCGGCTGCACGATCAGACGCACGCCCATCGTGCGCTTGGCGATCCATTTGGATAAAGCCAATGAAATCAATGCTCCGCCGAAGCCGAAGATGGCCGAGAAGGCCAGCAAGTTGGCCACTCCGGGGCCGCCCAAGCGAATCCCGAAGAGCTGCTCGATGACAAAGATCACGAGATAGAGCAGCGCCAAGACGGCTAAGTTAGTCATTAGAAATAAGAAAATTCGTTTCATAAGCCTTTAATTTGGCAAGCCATAACTCAATATGTTGTTCGGTACGTCCGGCCCGCGTAGTTCGATCGGTCCGTGACGGCTAATTTGGGCATTCTTGGGATTAGATCAAGGGGGACCTGAGAAGGGTTTGCATGCAATATAAGGACTATTACTCGATCCTGGGCCTCGCCCGCAGCTCCAGCGCGGAGGACGTCAAACGCGCCTATCGAAAGCTTGCCCGCAAATATCATCCGGACGTCAGCAAGGAACGAAACGCCGAAGATAAGTTCAAGGAGCTGCAAGAAGCCTATGAGGTGCTCAAGGATCCTGAGAAACGCGCGGCATACGACCAGCTGGGCCGCGACTGGCGCCCGGGGCAGCAATTTCGCAGGCCGCCCAACTGGGAACAGCGGTTCAGCGCCGGCGGTGAGCACGAGTTTTCGGACCTCAACGGCTTCAGCGACTTCTTCTCGAGTCTGTTTGGCGGCGCCGGCCCTGCGCCCCAGACGGATGCCGACGCCGGCCATTTGGACATCACACTCGAAGAGGCCTTCGCGGGCGCGCGCCGCCGTGTGACCGTCCACGAGCACGGACGGCCGCGTGTCGTCGACGTCCAGATCCCGGCCGGTGTTGCGGACGGCCAGGCGTTGCGCATCGGTGGCGGCGCCGGCCGGCAGTCGCTCGTGTTTCGGATCCGAGTCAGGACCCATGCGCTCTACGCGCTGCAGGGTAAGGACGTGCTCGTCGAACTGCCGTTGGCGCCCTGGGAGGCCGCACTCGGCACCAAGGTCGCGGTGCCGACACTGGGCGGCACCGTGGAATTGACGATACCCGCGGGCGCGCAGTCCGGGCAAAAACTCCGGTTGCGCGGCCGCGGGCTGCCCGGCAGCCCAGCCGGCGACCAAATCGTCAGCATCAAGCTCGTGACGCCGGCCGCCGACTCGGCGGCCGCGAAGGCCGCCTATGAGCGCATGAAGCGCGAATTGAATTTCGACGCGAGGGCGAACTGGCCGCAGGGTTGAGGCGCCTTGAACTCGCCCGATCCGGCCCCAGCATTGTATAAAGGGTCCTAAAAAAGAGCCCAGGGCTCGGGGTAATCGATATGAGCGCGGAAATACAGCCAGAAATCAAGGAGTTCCAATCCGAGACCAAGCAGGTCCTGCGGTTGGTGATCCATTCCCTTTATTCGCACAAGGAAATTTTCCTGCGCGAGTTGATTTCGAATGCATCGGACGCCTGTGAAAAGCTGCGCTTCGAGGCGCTCGCAAAGCCCGAGTTATTGGGGGGCGACAATCTCGTCATCACGCTGATTTGCGACGCGGCCGCCGGCACGCTGACGATTCGAGACAACGGCATCGGCATGAGCCGCTCCGAAATCATCGACAATCTCGGTACGATCGCGCGCTCCGGCACCAAGAAATTCCTCGAAACCTTGAGCGGCGATTCCGCGAAGGATTCGCAGCTGATCGGTCAGTTTGGTGTCGGCTTCTACTCGTCATTCATCGTTGCCGACCGGGTCACCGTGCTCAGCAAGCGCTTGGGCGACCTCGGCGAGCAGGGTGTGCGCTGGGAATCGGATGGCGAGGGCGCCTACGAGATTCAATTGAGCGACAAGGCCGATCGAGGCACGGAAGTGATCCTGCACCTGCGCGCGGACGATAAGGAATTTCTCGAAGAGGCGCGCTTGCGGCAGCTCGTGCGGCGTTATTCGGATCACTTGAGCCTGCCGATCGTGCTGAAAATAGGCGACAAGGAGGAGCGGCTCAATCAAGCGCAGGCATTTTGGACGCGCTCGAAAGCGGAACTCAAGGACGAGGATTATCAAGCCTTTTACAAGCATCTGACCCACGACATCGAGGACGCGCGCGCCTGGGCGCACAACAAAGTCGAGGGCAATATCGAATATACCTCGCTGCTGTATCTGCCCAAACGCGCGCCGTTCGATTTGTATGAGCGCGAGCAGCGGGGCGGCATTCAGCTCTATGTCAAGCGCGTCTTCATCATGGACAAGGCTGCGGAGCTGCTGCCGCCGTACCTGCGCTTTATGCGCGGCCTCGTCGACTCGGCCGACCTGCCGCTGAACGTCTCGCGCGAGCTGCTGCAGAACAACCGGACCGTCGAGAAGATCAAGTCCGCCCTGGTCAAGCGCACCCTGGATCTACTCGAGGAGCTCGCAACGAGCAAGCCTGAGGGGTACGCCGAGTTCTGGAAAACGTTCGGCGTCGTGCTCAAGGAAGGCGTCATCGACGATGCGGGTCAAAAGGCGCGCATTGCGGCGTTGCTGCGCTTCCATTCGACCGCAGTCGAGGGCGATGCGCCCTCGGTAAGGCTTGCCGATTACCTGTCGCGCATGAAACCGGATCAAAAATCGATTTATTTTCTGACCGCCGATACGCTCGGTGCCGCCCGCAATAGTCCGCATTTGGAGGGCTTGCGCGCCAAGGGCATCGAGGTGCTGCTGCTGACCGATCGCATCGACGAGTGGGTCGCGAATCATTTGCATGAATTCGAGGGCAAGCCGCTGGCGAGCGCCTCGAGCGCGGCGGCAGACGCCGCATCGCCGATACGCACGCCGGAACAAGAAGCCGCGCAGTCCGAATACAAGAACAGCCTGTCGCGTCTCGATAAGGCGCTCGCCGGCAAGATCGAGAGCGCGCGCCTTTCCACCCGGCTCACCGAATCGCCGGCGGTTTTGGTCGCGGGCGAGTTCGGCCTATCGCTGCGCATGGGGCGGATACTCAAGCAGGCGGGCCAGAACAATCCGTTCGCGACCTTGCCGGTCTTGGAGATCAATCCGAAGCATCCCTTGATCGAGCGCCTCAAGGCTACCGACGACGAAACCGCGTTTGCCGAACTTGCGGCGGTGCTGTATGACCAAGCCTTGCTCGCTGAAGGCGCCGAATTGGACGATCCGGCGAGCTATGTGCGCCGGGTCAATAAGCTTATCGTAGAGGGACTGTCGGCCCAGCCGAAAATCATCCTAAGCTGAAGGAGTGCCATTTCATGATCAAGCATGCCGAGCCGCCGATCACCTTGGCCGTGCCTCCTCGCCCGACGGACCATTCGCTAGGCTCCGAGCATGCGCAGGTCACGATCGTCGAATATGGGGATTACGCCTGCCCCGGCTGCAAGCTCGCAGCGCCGACGCCGGCGCTTCTGCTCGAGCGCTACCCCAACAGGATTCGGTTTATTTATCGGCATTTCCCGCTCGAAGATGCGCATCCGCAGGCGCTGCTCGCCGCCGAGGCCGCGGAGGCTGCCGCCGCGCAAGGGAAGTTTTGGCCGATGCATGATTTGCTGTTTCAACATCAAGCGCATTTGAAAGAAAAGGACCTGACGCATTACGCCGCAGAGTTAGGCCTGGATCCGATCCGCTACACGGCGGAAATGGGCGATCACATTTATCTGCAGAAGGTCCGTGAGAGCGAGGCCGGCGGCCGGCGCAGTCATCTGCGCGCGACCCCCAGTTTTTTCGTCAACGGCGTCTTACACGACGTCTCCTTCGGCATGGAAGCATTGCATGAAGCGGTCGCCGTCGCGGTTCATCGCGCGCGCTGAGTCTGCTGGGCCAATGCCTGGTAGAATCGCCCGAAACAATAATTGATCGGGGGATTCTTCCATGCACGTCGTCACGCGGCCAGGGTTTCTGGCATTGCCGCTATTGTTGTTATTCCAATGGTCCGCCGCGCGCGCCGCTGCCGATGAAGCCGCGCCCGCCGCACGGATCCTGATACGCGCAGGGGCTGTCCTCGATACGCACAGCGGCAAGGAGACGGCCGATCAGACGGTCATCGTCACCGGCGGGCTGATCAGCGCCATCGCCGCGACCGCCGATACGCCGCGGCAAGCAACCGACCGCGAGATCGATTTGCGAGGCATGACGGTGCTGCCGGGACTCATCGACGTGCATACGCACCTGACGATGGATACCAACTTCGATCCCTATCACGAGCTGTCGACGAGCATTGCACAGAGCGCGCTGATCGGCGCCCATAATGCCAAACTTACGCTGCAGGCGGGCTTCACGACGGTGCGCAATGTCGGCGCCGAAGGCTATGCGGACGTGGATCTGCGCGATGCGATCAATGCGGAGTTGATCGAGGGTCCGCATATGCAGGTCAGCGGCCCGCCGCTAGGCATCACCGGCGGTCACTGCGACGAGAATCTGCTGCCCTTTCAGTACCATGTTCAGGCGAGCGGCGTCGCGGACGGCATCGACGCCGTTCAGCACAAGGTGCGCGAGACCATCAAATACGGCGCGGACCTCATCAAGATTTGCGCCACCGGCGGCGTGCTGTCGAAGGGCGATGATCCGCAGGCCTCGCAATATACGCTGGAGGAATTGAAGGCGATCGTCGCCGACGCGCACCGGCTCGGCCGCAAGGTCGCCGCCCACGCGCACGGGGCTCAGGGCATACTGTGGGCGACCCAAGCCGGCGTGGACTCGATCGAACACGGCTCGTACATGACCGACGAGGACATCACCGCGATGAAGGCGCACGGCACCTATTTCGTGCCCACGGCCTACCTGATCGATTGGATACAGCAATACGGCAAAATGCCGCCTTTCTACGCGCAGAAGATGCACGACGTCAGCGCCGTGGAGAAGGCCAATGCGAAGAAGGCGATCAAGGCCCACGTCAAAGTCGCGCTCGGCACCGATGCCGCGGTTTACCCGCACGGCTTGAATGCCCATGAACTCGAGGTCTACGTCGATCAATTCGGCATGTCGCCGCTGGAGGCCATTCAAGCCGGCACGCTGAATGCCGCCGATTTGATGGGCTGGTCGGATAGGGTGGGAGCGCTGGAGCCCGGTAAGTGGGCCGATGTCATTGCAGTCAGCGGCGATCCGCTCAAGGACGTCAAGCTATTGCAGCACGTCGCCTTCGTCATGAAATCGGGCGTGGTCTACAAGAACGGGACGCCATAGCCCGGGGCGACTTCCGTCAACGCGGAGAGCATCAGCTGTTTGACGGGCCGAACACGGCCCGCGAGCCGCAGTCCCACCGAGCGGCAGAGCCGATGGAGTGGGCGCGCATCGGTGTAGAGCCGCACGATCGCGTTGGTCGCGAAGAACAGGCTGCGCGAGTTCTTCCGGTGCGCGGCTTCGTAGCGATGCAGCACCTGCGCTGAGCCGATGTCGATTCCGGAGCCCGACGCACGTTGCAGCTCGTGCAACAACGCATCTTGGCTCTTGAGGCCCAAATTGAAACCGTGTGCGGTGACCGGGTGCATGCCCACCGCCGCATCGCCTATCAATGCGCAACGCGCCGCCACGAAACGCCTCGCGTAGCTCGCGACCAGCGGATAGGCGTGACGCGTGCTCGCGAGCCGCATCGCGCCCAGGCGGTGCTCGAACCGCGCCTCGATGTCGCGATCGAACTCGCTCGCGTCGAGCTGCTGCAGGCGCAGCGCCTCCGCCGCCGAGACCGTGACGACGACCGATGATTCACGGTCGTTCAACGGCAACAACGCGACCGTGTATTGATCCTTGAACCACTCCCAAGCGGTTTCGCGGTGCGCTACCTCGTGACGCATGCGGCAAACCAACATGGTCTTGCCAAAGTCGAGCATGTCCGCGGCAATGCCGACCGCACGGCGCGTATCGGAAAAGCGGCTGTCCGCCACGACCAGCAGCCGGCCGTGCAGGGTCTCGCCCTGCCCGCAGCGTACTTTCACCGTGGAGTCATCGATGGTCAAACCGGTCATTTGACGCGAGCACAGCAAGCGGACACGCGGCGCGTCCGCGACACATCCGTACGCAGCGCTGCGGATTCCATGATTCGGGACCAAGAAGCCGAGCGCGGGCTGCCGAGTCTCGCGGTGATCGATGAGCAGGCGATGCGTGTCGGCGCTCGTCATCACGACGGCAGACTTAAGCGGCGCGATCTGATCGGGTGCAATTCGCTGCCACACGCCGAGGTTCTGCAGAATCCCGATCGACCGCATCGTCAAGGCGATCTCGCGGCCGTCGAAGTTCGGTTCGGCAATCGCCTGCGCGCTCTGCCGTTCGACGAGGCCGACCCGATAGCCCTGTTGGGCGAGACCGAGCGAACAACACAAACCGGCGGGACCGGCGCCGATGACGATGACGTCGAAACTGTGGTCGGTCATCGTGTCGGCCGCGGGCGCGGTCTCAAGCATTTAAAAACACCCTGCGCAGCTCATTCGTATGCAGAATGTTGACGCGTTTAGCCTGCACCTTGATCAACTGGCGCCGCGCGAGCTCCGTGAAGCAGCGGCTGACCGTCTCGCTCCTCAAGCCGAGATAATTGGCGATGTCGTCGCGATTCATCGCGAGCCGAAACTCGCGGCCGCGTGAACCGCTCGCCTGCAGACGTCCCGAAACATTCAACAGGAATCCGGAGACGCGCTCGAGCGCCTCCTTGTCGCGAATCAGGGTCAGCAAATCGCGCGCAGCGGATCCGGCTTTGGCGATCAATCGAATGAACTCGGCGGCCACTCGCGGCGATTCGGAGCACAGCTGATTGAAAGCGCTCCATGGAACGATGCAGATGAAGGACGGCTCGACCGCGATGCTGGTCGTATTGCTGAAGGCGCATCCCAAGCTCTGCAGACTCAACATTTCTCCGGGCAATGCGAAATTGATCAGCGCTGCCTGGCGGCCCGTCGAATCATCGAGCTCTTTTATGCAGCCGCTGCGGATCATGTAAAAAGATTCGACCTTGTCTCCCGATCGATACAGTGCCTTGCCGCGAGGCACGCGCACGCGCCGTATATGCAGCCCGTTGAGGCGCCGCTCGATCGAGTTCGCAACCCGGCCCGGAAAGCAGATCCTCCATAAACCGCACAACTCGCATCCCATACGCTTGGCTTCATGCATGTGCGGTGCGCTCAAGCATAGAGATATCCATTGTGGGTCCTGGGCGAGCCTCTAGGAACACCGAAATCTGATCTAGATCAGATATCAAACGAGTCACCGTAGTAGGCTGAAATCATGAACCCCCCGATGCGCGTCTCGCTGTCATATGCCCCCGAAGCACGCCGGGCGAAGCGGCCGATCCTCGCGGATGTCGTCATTGCGCGTCTCGCTCGGCTGATGCCCGAGGCCGAGATCATGCTCAACTTGCCCGTACTCGAATCCATCATCGACCTCAAAGCGGAGCACGACGCCGTGGTCGTGGCCCACAATTATCAGGTGCCGCTGATCACCGCCGGCATTGCCGATTTCGTCGGCGATTCGCTCGCCATGGCGCGCTACGCGACTCAGTGCGCGGCGCGCACGATCGTCGTCTGCGGAGTCCATTTCATGGCCGAAACGGTCAAACTGCTCTGCCCCGACAAACATGTGCTCCTGCCCAACATGAACGCACGATGTTCGTTGGCCGATTCGATAGATGCAGAATATGTGCGGATGATGCGCCGGTCGTATCCGGGTTTACCCATAGTCGCCTACGTAAATACATCGGCGGAAGTCAAGGCGGAAGCCGACATCTGCTGTACCTCGGCGAATGCGATCGCCGTCGCCCGCTCCTTTGGGGTGTCTCGGCTGATCATGCTGCCCGACCAGCATCTGGCAGGCTATGTCGCGCGTTCGACCGGCATCGAAGTCTTGAGTTCGGATGGACAATGCGACGTGCATGCGAGGTATTCGGGCACAGACATCGCCGCGTATCGCGAAGATCATGATGCCGTGGTGCTTGCGCACCCGGAGTGTCCCGTCGATGTCCAAATCGCCGCCGATTTCGTCGGTTCGACCGCGGCAATGGCGCGATATTTGCGCGAGAAGCGGCCGCGCAAGGTGCTGCTGCTGACCGAATGTTCGATGGCCGACAACATTTTTCTCGAGCATCCCGATATCGAATTCTTGAAGCCTTGCAATCTGTGCATCTTCATGAAGTCCATTACGCTCGGTGGCGTGGCGCGCGTGCTCGAGGACGGGTGCAACGAAATCGAGATCGACGCCGAGATCGCGCGGCGCGCGCGCGTTGCGGTGACGCGCATGCTGGCGCTGTAGCATCAAAACGCGCCGATTGCTCATGGACCGCTGTTCAACGGACATCGTCATCGTCGGTGCCGGCGCGGCCGGGCTGTGCGCCGCGCTCAGCGCGGCGCCGCGCCGCGTGTTGCTGCTCGCTCCGGGCGAGGCGCAAGCGTCGTGCACGGAACTGGCCAAAGGCGGTATCGCCGCGCCGGTCGCGGCCGAAGATTCCGTCGCATTGCATGTCGCCGACACGATCCGCGCCGCAGATCATTCGGGCAGCGAGCGCATCGCCGGCGTCATCATCGGCACGGCAGCCGAGGCGATCGAGTTTCTCGAACGCACCGGCGTGCGCTTCGATGCGTTGCACGGCGGCCGGGATCTGCACCGGGAGGCCGGCCATGGCCTGGCGCGCATCCTGCACGCCGACGGCGATCGCACCGGGGCGGCGATTCACCGCGCATTGCTCGCGCGCGCACGCGCGAGCCAGCATATCGAATTTCGAGAGGATGCGACCGCCGTATCGCTGCTGCACGGGGATCGGGGAATCGGCGGTGTGCTTGCGCTGCGCGCGAACGGCGCATTGCTCAGGGTAAGCGCTGCCGAAACCCTCTTGGCCACCGGCGGCATCGGTCAGTTGTTCGCCGCGACGACCAACGCAAGCGGCGCCGCCGGCGATGGTCTCGCGATGGCGATCGCGCGCGGCGCACGCGTCGCAGGATTGGAATTCGTGCAATTTCATCCCACGGCATTGCGCTGCGACCTCGACCCGCTGCCCCTGCTGACCGAGGCGCTGCGCGGAGCGGGTGCGGCGCTGATGGCAATGGGGCATCGATTCATGCCCGAGATCGATGCGCGCGGCGACCTTGCGCCGCGCGACATCGTGGCGCGAGCCGTCTGGGAGCGCCAGCAGCACGGTACGCAAGTCGTGCTCGACGCCAGGGCGATTTACGCGTCCCGGCAAGGCGAGGCATTTCCGGCGGCGCTCGCGGCCTGCCTCGCACAGGGCATCGATCCCGCAGTGACGCCGATTCCCGTGACCTGTGCGGCCCACTTCCATATGGGCGGCATCGTCGTCGATGAACAGGGTCGGACCAGTATCCCGGGCTTATGGGCGGCCGGCGAGGTCGCATACACCGGCCTGCATGGCGCAAACCGCTTGGCCAGCAATTCCCTGCTGGAGGCGGTCGTCATCGGCAACGCCGCCGGCAGGGCCATCGCCGCCGAAGCTTACCGCGAACGCCCGTCTCGACTCGAAGCAGGCATCTCGGCGGTGCCCTTCGATGCGCGGCAGTCCGAATGGCGGCAGTTGCGCCGCTTGATGTGGCACGCCATGGGTCCGGTGCGGGGTGCGTTGGAACTTAGGCGCGCGCTATCGGAGCTCAACCGCCTCACGGCCGATCTGCCGCCGCAACAGTTGATCTTGCGGCAGCGCTTGACGCTCGCCGCGGCAATGATCGGCGCGGCGTTGCGGCGTGAAGAGAGCCGTGGAGCCCATTGGCGCAGCGACTTCTCGCAGCGCAATCGGCAAATCGACGGCGAACGCGCACTGTTCTCGCCGGCCGCCTGAGCCTCAGCGGTTGGGGAACGGAATCCAAGAGTTGGTCGTGTAATCGTATAATTTGCAGGTCCGCAGACAGTCCACGTAATGCGCGAGTGTGAACGGCATGCGCTTGCAAGCGGCGCCCAACTCATAGAGGCGGCGCTGCGCCGCTTTTAGATTGTAGAGGGGTATCGTCGAATTCAGGTGGTGCGCCGGATGCTCCATGATGTGATGCATCCAGATGCCGAGGGCGGCGGGGACCAGCATATGCGCGGTTGCCGATACTTGCGCCGCATCCTGCTGCCACTCGCGGCGCTGCGCATACCATCGCAGCTCCGGATGCGTGTGATGCAGGTACACGACCAAGCCCACGGTCCAATTCCAGAGTACGAACGGCAGCAGGCAGGCGACGATGAGCGAGATCCAGAAAGACTGCTCGTGCGCATGCGCGTACCAATAGATGCCGCCGACCCAGGCAACGGCTGCCGCCGCCGCCAGACTGGAATCCCAGGTGAATTCCAGGCGCGACGCGGGCATGTTGCGGCGATTCGGAAAAAACAGCCGTTTCCACCAGATCTCGACAAAATAATACAGCGCGGGCCCAAACGCTCCGCGATAGACGCGTTCGACCGCGCGCCGCCATCGCGGCAGCGCGAGATATTCCTGCGCTTGTTTCGGTTCCCAGATGAAATCCCGTCCGCGCAGATTATTGAAGCCGTGATGCACGATGTTGTGCCCCACGCGCCAAAGGGAATACGGAGTCAAGGAAACTACGAACGCGATGCGTCCGACGACGTCATTCAAATTCCGATTGCTGGTCAGCGCCTGGTGGCAGGCATCGTGTCCGATGACGAACAGGCGAACGATCGCGGACCAGGTCAGCAAAACGCCGAGCGCCATCGCCCAGGCGCTCGTCGCGGTCACTGCGAGCCATTGACCGAGTGCGAACAGACTCAAATCGAACACCAACAGCGTCAGCGCATACGTATTGCGCTTGCGGCAAAACGGCTCCATGGCATTGCGCAAGGCGCCGACCGATAAATCCGGCCTCGACGTTGGGGGCGCCGAGGCCGGGGACGGCGTTGCGAGCGGACAGTGCTCCGGTATCTCTAGTCTGCCCAACATTGCCATCGCGTCCCACCCGCAAGAATTCGCACTAGTCAGTCTAGCGTGCGCACCGCGGCAGGAAACTGCGATGAATCATTATGCGGATCCGGCCTGCCGCCCCGCCGGCGGCGCGCCAGGCTCAGCTCCAGTCGTCGCCGCCGCCGCCGGATCCTGAACTCGAATCATCCCAGGAGTCCGGCTCATTGACGCCGAAATCGGACCCGCCCATGTCTTCATTCGACGGCTTCTCCGCGGGGGCCGGCGGCGCCGCCGCGACTCCCTCATGGCGCTCGCCATCCAAAAAGTGATGCGCCAATTCTTCTCCGGCGACGACACCGGCGCCTACCGCGAGGCCCGAGGCGAGTCCGCCGGCGATACCCGAGCCGATGCCGCCGCCGCCCGTCGGCATGGCGCCGGGCCCGCCATAACCATAGGGTCCTGGGGGCGCGCCGACCGGCATGCCGCCGGGATATTGACCCGAATACAGCATCGGGGCGCTACGACGGCGCAGCACCATCCAAACGATAGCGATCACGCCAACCAGCAGCAAAACAGCCGCCCACGGGAATGAATGCGTCTCGCCAACCGGTGTCAAGACCGTGCCGCGAGCAGGCTTAAGGCCGAGCTCGGCCTTGAGCGCCTCAACCGATTCCGGCTTGGCGAACCCCAAGCCCGGTTCGAGCTGTTCGGCCTGGTTCAACTCGGTGCGCGCCGCAGCGAAGTTGCCCTGCTTGGCGTCGAGCTCGGCAGCCACATAGTGCGCCTTCGCGCTGCGTGGATGATCGCGCAACACCTGATCGATCATTTGCTGCGCCTGAGCCACATGACCGGCCTTCGCCGTGTCGTAGATCTGCTGCATGGTCGGATCATTTTGGGCGAACACGGGCGCCGAAAAGCCGACCGCAGCCGACAATAGTGTCAAGGCAAAAAGCTGTTTAATCACAAAGATACTCCCAGTAAGCCGATGTTCTCGACTCAATCTAGGTATGGGCATTAATCGCCAATTCAACGCTGCCGGCGTCAACCGGGTTTGGCGCGCGCCGGGCGGATGACCGTCCCGAAGACATGGTCCCAAAATGAGGTGGTGACGCCGAAATTACCCTTATTCGGCGAATAATGGTGGCGCATATGCCAAGCGCGCAGACCGTTGATATAGGCGCCGGAGGGGCTCGGACGCCGGTGATGGATCAAGTGATGCAGGAGTCCATACCAGAAGTAGCCAAACACCACGCCGCAAGTAAGGCCGCAGGCGATCACGAGGCCGCCGAGCCACCACGCGGGCGCAAATACGAACGCCGCCCAGACGGCGAGACTCACCCAGAACGGGGTCCCGACGTAGGCGAGCGGCGCCGAATGATGCAGCCCGTGCATCGGTGAAAAGTAGCGCATGCGGTGTAGTGCAACGCGGTGCAGCAAATATTCCATGAAGGTCCAGAACACAAACCCGGCGAGCGCGGCGCTGAACCAAACTGCGGCCACAGGCCATTGGGCGCCAACGAGACCGGTCACCGCCAAAGCGACGATCACGGGGGGATAAACGACGAAATCCGCGTAATAACTGACTTTACTGAGTTGCATCGAAGTCTTCCCGCGAGCTCAACAGAGCCGGTTGCACCAACGGATTCGCTCTCAATGAGGCGTCCGCCGGCCTTAATAGTATAAACGCAAGCGAGGCTCTACCCACGCATTGCAATATTTACACGATCTGCGGCGAGTTCCTCAAGGCCCGTGAGCAGGCGCTCGATCTCCTCGCGCGTGCTGTACATGGAAATCCCCGTGCGCAGCAGGCCGCCCTGATCGGCAAGACCTAATATCTCCACCGCGCGCGCCGCGTAGAAGTTTCCGTCCCAGACGCAAATTCCGCGTTCGCCGAGCGCGGCGGCGATCTCGCCGGCGCATCGGCCGGCCATCGTGATCGATACCGTCGGTGCGCGTGCGCGGGACGCAAACCCGGGTCCCCAAACACGTACGCCGGGTATGCGTCCCACCGCATCATGATAATAACGCGCCAAGTCGTGTTCGTACGCGGAAATTCCATTGTTCGCCTCGACGAGGCGTTCGCGCAAACTTGCGCCGCGTCCCCAGCTCGCAAGATATTCGATAGCCGCGCGCACGCCATGGATCGCCGCATGGTTCAAAGTGCCGGTCTCGATCCGAAACGGTGCCGCCGGGTCCTGCGTGCTCAACCGATCGGTCGGCAAGCGCTCGAGCGCGCCCGGGGCCGAGTACAGAATTCCGACATGCGGGCCGTAAAATTTATACGCAGAACACAGCAGAAAATCGGCGCCGAGCGCCTCGACGTCGACGAGAAAGTGCGGCGCGTAATGTACCGCGTCGAGCACCAATAGCGCGCCGACTTGGCGCGTCAAACGGCGCGCCAATGCGATATCGTTGACGGTTCCGAGCGCATTCGACGAAGCACCCAACGCGAACACCTTGGTGCGCGCCGTGATTTTCGCGGCCATGTCGGCGAGATCCAACTCCCCGGACGTCAGCAAGCGCACCTCTTGGATTGCGATGCCTTGAGCCCGAAGGCGCAGCCACGGATCGCGGTTCGCTTCGTGATCGAGCTGCGTGATCAGAATTTCGTCGCCGGCTTGCAGCGTGCGGCCAATCGCGGTGCTCAGCGAAAAATTCAGCGTCGTCATATTTTGACCGAAGGAAATGCACGCCGGATCCGCGGCGCCGAGGAACTTGGCGACGGTCCGCCGGGCTTCGTCCAGGCGCCGGTCGAGCTCGCGCGACGGCGGGAAATTGCCGCGCGTATTGACGTTGCAGGTCGCGTAGACGTCTTGAATCGCCGCAATGACGGGCAGCGGGACCTGGCTCCCGCCGGGGCCGTCCAAGAACGCGAGCACGGGGCCATCGCCCCCGCGGTCTAGCGCTGGGAAATCCTTGCGGGCGCGCAGACAGTCAGCGGCGGTGTAGTCCATGCGTTGCGCTCACTTCAATGTGTAAGTGAAATCGTAGCCAGTCGGCGTCGCGTCGCGCGGATGCAGCTTCATCGAGCCTTTGGCGCCCGCATACTTACCGGTGCCGCCCGTGATCGCGAACACGGAGTCGCCTTCGTCGAAGAACGGCCCCTCGACCGTGATATGGCCGCTCTTCAACAGTATCGTCCAAATGCATTCCCAGCTCTTGCCGACGATGACCCGCACGCAATATCCCTGATCGCTGCCGATCTGAGTCGTGTTGGCGGCGTTGAAGACCGGATTGGCGAATGTCAGTAGGTCGCCGACCGAATCGCCTTTCGCGCCGATATCCACCGTGGTTTCGTTGATCGGGTGTTCGACGACTTTGACTTGCTCGCCGGCCCACGCAGGCGCCGTCGATACGCAGAGCGCGGCCGTCGCGACGAGAATTGTAATTTTATTCATGGTGAGCTCCCAGGGGTTGATGCGGCGAGAAAGTCTTTATCGATAATTTCGATGAGCGTGGGGCCGGCAAAGTTGAGCGCGCCGCGGATCGCATTTTCCAGCGCCTTCGCGTCCTGTGCGCGCACGGCGCGGGCGCCGTAGGCATTGAAGAGTGCCTGGAAATCCGGGTTACGCCCAACCACGCCGAGCGGCGGAATGCCGGCGGCGATCATGTCATCGCGGATCTGGCCCAGCGCCGAATTGTTCCAGACGACGATCGGCAGGGCTACGCCCTGTTCGACCGCGGTGATTAGTTCATTGATCGTGAATTGCAGGCCGAAATCGCCGGCCAGCGCGAGCACGGGGCGGGCCGGGGCGGCGATCTTTGCGCCGAGTGCGGCCGGTAACGCGAAGCCCAAGGTCCCGTACCCGGAAGGGTGCATCCAGCGGTCCGGCGCATCGGTCGGATAAGCGTAGTTGCCGAGATAGGCGATCTGCGTCATGTCGCTGAATACGACGCCATCGGCGCCGAGCGCCGCGCGTATCGCCCGCAGCGCCGCCCACTGCGCGCGCGCCGGCGCACCGAACGCGCCGTGAATCGCTGCGCGAGTGCTCCCGGCGCCGCCGATCTCAGTGCGCCAGCCCGAGCGCTTCGCCAGGCCGCGCGTGATCGCCGCCAAAGCGCTGCGCGCGTCGCCCCACAGGGGCACCTCGGCGCGGTAGTGGTCGGAAAGTTTGCCCGCATCGATGTCGATGCGAGTCAGGCGCCCGCTCAGGGGCAGTTTCAATGCGGAATACACGTCAGTTTCGCCGAGTTCCGTGCCCACGGCGAGAATCACATCGGCGCTGGCCGCCAGCGCCTGCGTTTGCGGGTAGGGCAGCGACGCACCTAGATTTGCCGCGTGATCCTCGGGCAGCACGCCCTTGCCGGCCGCGGTCGTCACGATCAGCGCATCGAGCGTCTCGACGAGCAGCCGCAGCTCCGCAGCGGCGCCGCGCGCGCCGCCGCCGGCGACGATCAAGGGTCGTTGCGCGCCGCCCAGCAAGCGAACCGCGGCTTCGATTTGCGCGGGTGGGGCTTCGGGGCGGGATGCCACGCTCGCGAAGCGCTGCGCGCGCAGATCCGTGGGCTCCGCGAGCAGATCGAGCGGTATCCCGAGGTACGCCGGGCGCGGCCTGCCGACGCGCAAGCTTGCGAGGCAGGCGCGCAGATGATCGGGTACGTCCGCCGCCGATCCGGCCGTGCGCACGATGCCGAAGACGCCCGCAGCGACCGCCTCCTGCGCTTTCATTTCGTGCAAGACGCCCCACTGCTTGTCCAAGGAAGCGCGCACCGGTGTGCTCGCGATCACGAGCAGTGGAACGGAGTCCGAATAAGCCTGGCCGACGGCGGTCAAAATATTGGTGAACCCGGGCCCGGAAATCACGAACGCCGCGGCCGCGCGGCCGCTGATGCGTGCATATCCGTCCGCGGCGAAACCGGCGCCTTGTTCATGGCGTACGAGCACATGGCGCAGCTTGTTGGCCGCGAGGCCCCGATACAGTTCCAAGGTATGGACGCCGGGAATTCCAAATACGGTGTCGATATCGTTCGCTGCCAGCAAATCGACGAGATAGTTTCCGACTGTAATCGCCATGAGGGCCTTTATCGAAGAGCCGTGCAACGCAAACCTGGGCTAGTATCGAAAAAATATGCGAGCCTGTCTTGCATGATACAAGGCATGCGGGCATTTCACGAGGAGTTGCGGGGCATGGAATATTCGGCTTTGGTCAAGCGCATCGCAGGCGAGGGCTCCGATGCTTGGCAGACACATTACGAGGCGCGACTCGCACTCGAGCGCGGCGAAGACGTGATTTTGTTGAGCGTCGGCGATCCCGATCTGGACACGCCGGCACCCGTCGTTGCGCGGGCGATCGAATGCATGCGCGCCGGTGATACCCACTACACGGCGCTGCCGGGTCGCAACGCCTTGCGTGAGGCGATCGCCGCGCTGCATTCCGCGCGCACGGGGCAGTCCGTGAGCGTAGACAATATCTTGTTCATGTCGGGTGCGCAGAATGCCTTGTTCGGCGCATCGATGTGTCTGGCGGGACCCGGCGACGAGGTCATCGCGCTCGAGCCGTTATATCCTACCTATCCGGCGACGATCGAGGTCTCCGGCGCGCGCTTGGTGCGTGTGCCGATGCCGGCATCGAAGCATTTTCGTCTCGATGTCGCGGCGCTCGAATCCGCGGTCACCGCGCGTACCCGCGCGATCTTCTTTGCGACACCCAATAATCCCAGCGGTGTGATTCTGAGCGAGGCAGATCTGGATGCGATCGCTGCGCTTGCGCGACGCCATTCGCTGTGGATCGTCGCCGACGAGGTCTACGCCGGTATTGCGCCCGGCGGACGCGTGCCCGGACTCGCTGCGCGCTTACCCGAGCAGGTCGTCACGATCAGCAGTCTCTCGAAAACGCATGCGATGACCGGATGGCGCTGCGGCTGGCTCGTGGGTCCGCGCGCACTCGTCACCCACGTGGAGTCCTTGATCATGTGCATGCTGTTCGGGTTGCCCGGCTTCATCCAGGAGGCGGCGGTGACCGCGCTCGGCATGGCGGCGGATGCGGAAGCGGCGATGCGCGACTATTGCGCGGCTCGCCGCGATTTGCTGCTCGCGGGATTGCAGGGCATACCCGCGATCGAATGCTTCGTGCCGGATGCCGGCATGTTCATGCTGCTCGACGTGCGGCGCACGGGCCTCTCTGGCTATGATTTCATGCGCGGACTCTACCAATCCGAGCGAGTCTCCGTGCTCGACGGCGGCGCGTTCGGCTCCGAGACCCAAGGCTTCGTGCGCGTCTTTTTCGGCGTCGATCCGGCGACCCTCGATGACGCTTGCGCGCGCATACACCGGTTTGTCGCGTCCCTGCGCGCAGTGCAAGAATCACCGGCATGATCATCATGGCGGCGCACGATTGGCGCGCCGGCCCGGTTGCCCTAAACTGTCAGGACCGCTCATCTTCATCGAAGGGTAGAAATATCATGTCCGTATCACCGCAACGACCGGCCTTCGGTACCGTCCTTGCTTCGCACATGGCCGTGGCGCAGTACCAGGACGGGCGATGGAGTGAGCACCAGATCAAGCCGGTCGGCCCGATCGAAATCAGCCCTGCTGCGCACGTTCTGCATTACGCGAGCACGTGTTTCGAAGGCTTCAAGGCGTTCCGCTGGAAAGACGGCTCGGTGCACGTGTTTCGCATGGATCGGCACATCGCGAGAATGCGCAACAGCGCGCGTCAGCTCGTGCTGCCCGAGCCCGATGCCGAGCAGCTCGCCACGATGGTCAAGGCCGTCATCGCGCGATGTCGGGAGGCGGTTCCCGAGGCGCCGGGAGCGCTGTATCTGCGGCCGATTCTATTCGGCACGACCGCCAATATCGGCGCCGCGGCGACGCCGCCTGCCGAGGCGTCGTTGCTCGTGCTGGCAAGCCCGGTCTGGGATTACTTTGCCGGCGGTATGAAGCCGCTGCGCATTCTCGTCGATGATGAAAACACGCGCTGCGCGGCGCATCTGGGCATGGTCAAAACCGGCGGCAATTACGCCGCCGCCATGGGACCCACACTCGCGGCCCGGGCGAAGTACCAGGCCGATCAGGTCTTGTTCTGTCCGGGCGGTCAAGTGCAGGAGACCGGCGCGGCCAATTTCTTGTTGATTCGGGACGGGCAATTGCTGACACGCGGTCTGGATACGACGTTCCTGCACGGGGTGACCCGCGATTCGTTGCTGACGCTGGCCCGCGACGTGGGTTATGCGGTCACCGAACGCGTCTTCAATATCGGCGAGATGCTCGAATGGGTCAAAGTGGGCGAAGCAGCGCTCTCGGGTACCGCGGCAGTGCTCGCCGGCGTGGGTACCTTGATCCACCGGGGCCAGGAATTCCCGGTCGGCAACGGCCAGGTGGGCCCTTTGACCCAAGCGCTGCGCGCACAGCTGGTGGCGATTCAGCAGGGCGAGAGCAAGGACCGGCACGGGTGGCTGGAGCGCGTCTGAGGATCCCGCGCCGGGTTTAGCCCGAGCTACGAGTCAATATTCTTCGCGATCCTCTTCGGCATCGTCCAGGTCGTCATCGTCCTCGTCGTCCTCATCCTCATCCTCGTCATCCCAATCGTCGTCCTCGTCGTCTTCAGCGTCTTTTTCCGCTTTGGAGCCCGACCAGCCTTCCGGCTCTTCGCTCAACTCGAGGTCGAGTTCGGCCCAGCCGTCGACATCCAATTCTTCGACGTCGCCGTCCAGGTGCTGTATTTCGACGATTTCGCGATCTTCGTCCACTTTGAGCACCTGGAAAGTTTCCTCGTTCTCCAGGTCCTCGTACCACTGTCCGACGGTCGGTTCGTACTCTCTGCCCACGGCGTTCGTCCTTCTTTAAATATGCTTCGCAGTATCGAGACGCGAATATTAGGGGAGGCTGCCAAGCCAAGTAAATGCCCGCGACCAATGTATTGCGCAGGCGCTAATATTGTCCGGGTATGAACCTCGTCGACCGCAAAGCTACCGCAAAGCCCTTGACTCTCGCGAAACGCGTGGTCGTAAAGGTGGGATCGGCCCTATTGGTCGATGCGGACAAGGGTCGCATGAATCGCGCCTGGCTGGAAAGCTTCGCCGCGGACGTTGCGCGGCTGCACAAACGCGGCCAAGAGGTGATTTTGGTGTCTTCCGGGGCGATCGCTCTCGGTCGGCGCCACCTGGGCCTGCACGCCGGCAAGTTGAAACTGGAGGAAAGTCAAGCCGCGGCCGCAGTCGGCCAAATTCGCCTGGCCCATGCCTACAAAGAACTCCTAGACGCGCATTCAATCACCGTCGCGCAAATTTTATTGACGCTCGGCGACACGGAACAGCGCCGCCGCTATTTGAATGCCCGCGGGACCCTGAATACCTTGTTGTCGCTGGGAGCGGTCCCGGTCATCAACGAGAACGACACGGTTGCAACCGCCGAGATTCGTTATGGAGACAACGACCGTCTGGCTGCGCGAGTCGCACAGATGGCCGGCGCCGACTGTTTGGTGCTGTTGTCGGATATCGACGGGCTCTACAGCGCCAATCCGAACGACCATCCGGATGCCGAATTCATCGCGCAAGTACTGGAGATCACGCCGGAAATCGAGGCCATGGCGGGCGGCGCCGGCAGTCCGATGGGCTCGGGCGGCATGCAAACCAAAATCGCGGCCGCCAAAATCGCCGTCGGCGCGGGCTGCCATTTGTGCATTTCCAAAGGGGCTCATCAGCACCCGCTGAGGCGCATCGAAGAGGGCGCTCGCTGCACCTGGTTCGTGCCTTCCTCGACGCCGGTGGCTACACGCAAGCAATGGATCGCCGGGGCGCTCAAACCGGCCGGCGAGATCGGGATCGATGAGGGCGCGGTGCGCGCGCTGATGCGCGGCAAGAGTCTGCTGCCCGCCGGCGTGGTGCGCGCCGCAGGGCGTTTCGAACGCGGCGATGCGGTGAGGATCATCGGCCCCGACGGCTTCGAGGTGGCGCGCGGCATTTGTGCCTACTCGGATGCCGACGCCGCGCGGATCATGGGGCGCAAATCGGCAGACATCGAAAAGGTGCTCGGGTTTCGCGGTCGAGATGAAATCGTGCACCGAGATGACTTGGTGTTGGTCAAGAGCCTATGAGCACCGATGAACCAACGACGCAGGGCCGGCTTGCAAGCGCCGAGCGGCCCATTGCGGATCTCATGCGCGAAATCGGCAAGGCCGCGCGAGCCGCGGCGCAGCGGCTCAGCGTAGCGCCGTCCGAGCTCAAGAATCGCGCGCTGCTTGCGGCCGCCGCGGCCTTGCGCGCGCATCGCCATCGGATTCTGGCCGCCAACGAACGCGATCTGAACGAGGCCGCCGCCGGCGCATCTCCGAGCGCGGGCGGGGGCGGGGGCGCGGGCGCGGGCGCGGGTGCGGGTGTGGGTATGGGCGCCGTGTCCGGACCGCTGCTCGAGCGCTTGCGGCTCGATGAAAAGCGTGTGCTGGCGATGGCCGATAGCCTCGAGGAGATCGTCCGCCTCGCCGATCCGATCGGCACGCTGCTGGCCGAGTGGACGCGTCCGAACGGGCTCGTCATTCAGCGCCGCCGCGTCCCGCTGGGCGTCGTCGGCATCATTTACGAGAGTCGCCCGAACGTGACCGCCGACGCCGGGGCCTTGTGCTTGAAATCCAGCAATGCCGTTATCTTGCGCGGCGGATCGGAGAGCATGCGCTCGAACCTGGCAATTCACGGCTGCATGGAGCATGGATTGGAGGTCGCGGGTCTGCCGAAGAGCTGCATTCAACTCGTGCCCACGACGGATCGCGCAGCCGTGGGTTTCATGCTCGCCGAGATGACGGACAGCATCGACGTGATCGTGCCGCGCGGCGGCCGAGGGCTCATCGAGCGCGTCAAAAAGGAGGCGCGCGTGCCGGTCATCGGGCATCTCGACGGCGTCTGCCATGTCTACGTCGACCGCGATGCGGATCCTGAAATGGCGAAACGCATCGTCTTGAATGCGAAAATGCGGCGCACCGGTGTCTGCGGCGCCGCCGAAACGCTATTGGTCGATCGCGGCGCCGTCGCTCAGCTCGCAGCCTTGGTCGCGGCCTTGCTCGATGCCGGCTGTGAAGTCCGCGGCGACGAGGCGACGCGGCAGACCGATGCGCGCGTCAAGCCGGCGACCGAACAGGATTGGTACACCGAATATCTCGACGCCATCATTGCCGTACGCGTCGTCGACGGCGTCGACGCGGCAATCGCGCACATCGAGCATTACGGCTCGCGCCACACGGATTCGATCGTGACCGCCAATGCCGCAACCGCCGAACGCTTCCTCGACCGGGTCGACAGCGCGATCGTGCTGCATAACGCCTCCACACAGTTCGCCGACGGCGGCGAATTCGGAATGGGCGCGGAAATCGGCATCAGTACCGATAAATTTCATGCGCGCGGACCGGTCGGCGTCGAGCAGCTGACCAGCTACAAATACGTCGTACGCGGTAGCGGGCAGACTCGCGCTTGACGGACGGGCGGGGCTGGTACTCGGGCGCGTCGGCGGCGCCATCATCACGCTTTAGGAAGCCGAGTCGAGGGAATTCGTGCTAAATGCCGTGAGCCGCTCCGCGGCGGCGCGGATGGTCTCGTTGCGCTTCGCGAGGCATACACGCAGCAAGGTCATGCGCGGGGCTTGGGCATAAAAAGGCGATAGCGGAATCGTCGCGATTTTCGCTTCGCGTATCAGTTGATCGGCGAAATCGACGTCGAGTTTTTGGCTGATCGCGCCGTAATCGACCAATTGAAAATATGTGCCGGCGGCCTTGATCGGTCGAAAACCCGACCCCTGCAGCAATTCGATCAGCAAATTGCGTTTCGCCTCGAAGAACGCCGCCAGTCCTAGCCAGCTCTCCGGGCAGCTCGCGACGTAGCGCGCGATCGCATATTGCAGTGGAGCGACGATGCTGAAGGTGTTGAATTGGTGGACCTTGCGCAATTCGCGCGTCATATCCGGCGGGGCAACGCAATAACCGGTACGCCAGCCCGTGGCATGCAGCGTCTTGCCGAACGAGAACACGACGAAGCTGCGCCGGCGCAGCTCCGCGTGCGCCAGCACCGAGGCATGGTGACGGCCGTCAAAGATCACGTGCTCGTATACCTCGTCCGAGAGTATCGTGATCGGGCGATCGCGTACCAGCTCGGCCAGTGCGTTCAGATCCGCGCCGCTCGCGACCGTGCAGCAGGGGTTTTGAGGGTTATTGATGATGATCAGCCGTGTGCGTTCGCTGAGCGATTGCTTGACCTGGTCCCAGTCGTAGGCAAAGGTCGGAGGCTGCAACGGAATTCGGATACAGCGACCCCCGGCAAGGCGCACCGCAGGATCGTAGACATCGTACGAGGGATCGAAAATGATTGCTTCGTCGCCGGCGCCGATCACGGCCTGAATGGCGTCGAATAGCGCCTCGGTGCCGCCGCAGGTGATCGTGATTTCCTGGGTCGGGTCGAACTCGGCGCCGTAGCTTGCCTTGAGTTTCCCGGCGATTTGCGCGCGCAGCTCGACGACCCCCTCCATCGGCGCATATTGGTTGCGGCCCTCGGCGATCGCTTCCTGTACGAACACCGCCAAGCGCGGATCGATCGGATAATCAGGAAATCCCTGGCCAATGTTGAGCGCGCCCTCGTCGAGTGCGCGGCGCGACATGACCGAAAAGATCGTCGTGCCGACATCCGGTAATTTACTCCGAAACAGCATGCGTTCTAGGACTCCAGAGCCTTCAAGCCGCCAGCCAGCGATTTTACGGAGAATCCGCGCGCGCGCAGCTCACGTGCGGTCGCGAGGCTGCGTTTGCCGGAGGCGCAGATCAACAGGTAGTTGGTCGTCGCCGACAGCAGCTTTGGGTCGGCGAGCAAGACGGACATCGCAATGTGCCGCGCTTGCAGCGGCCGGGCCGCGACTTCGTCGTCGTTGCGGATGTCGATGATCTCCATGCCTTGCGCGACTGCGCCGCGCAAGGAGCTGAATGTGACCTCGAGGTCCGACTCTTCGCGGGGCGGCGTGCGCACCAGGCTGCAAGCCGGCGCGCTGCACTGCGCGCGTCGCGGGGCTTTCAGCGTCAATTGCGTGAAATTCATGAAGTTCAGCAGCAGCAGTTCGCCTTCGAGCTGGCCCGGCAGGCCCAGCAGAATTTTCAGGCTCAGCAAGGCTTGCATGGCGCCGAAAGCACCCGGCACCGGGCCGAGCACGCCGGCCTCGGCGCAATTTCCGACGATCCCGTCGGCTGTCGCCTGCGGCCATAGGCAGCGCAGGCAGGCATGGGTCGAATCGGGCTTGTAGACCTGCAGTTGCCCTTCGTATTGATAGACGCTCGCGAATACCGCGGGTTTGCGCGCCAGCACCGCGGCATCGTTGACGAGGAACTTGGTGCGAAAATTATCGCTGCAATCGACGACGATGTCGTAGCGGCCCACGAGCTCGACTGCGTTGTCGTTGTCGAGGCGGACGGCGTAGGTTTCGACGCGCACCTCAGGATTGAGTCTGGCAATCGCGGCCTGTGCGAGCGCGACCTTCGATTGACCGACATCGGCAAGCGCGTAGAGCGGCTGACGATGCAGATTACTCGCATCCAGCGCATCCGCGTCGACGATGCCGATGCAGCCGACGCCGGCACCGGCGAGGTATTGCAGCACCGGGCTGCCGAGCCCGCCTGCGCCGATAATAAGCACGCGGCTCTGTGCGAGCCGCGACTGCCCCGCAGCGCCAATTTCCTTGAGCGACTGCTGTCGTGAGTAGTCTGGCCGCATCGACAGCCCTGGCTTATGCGACGTGATCGTGGGAATGCGACGGCGCCGTCGCGCAGCGCTCGCAGTTGACCCAGCCCGAGTCGCCGTTGCGGTAGTGTTCTTTTTTCCAGATCGGCAGACGATGTTTGACTTCGTCGATGATGTACCGGCAGGCATCGAACGCCTCGCCGCGATGCTCGGAGCTCACGCCGACCCAGACCGCCAGGTCGCCGATCGAAAGTTCACCGATGCGGTGCACGCAGAGCGCATGCTTGACCGGAAAGCGCCGCATCGCCTCGGTCACGATGCGATCGCCCTCTTTGACGGCCAGCGATTCGAATGCTTCGTATTCGAGGCGGCTCACCGCCTGTCCCTCGTTGTGATCGCGTACCCATCCCTCGAAACTCGCATAGCCCCCGGCGCCGGCATCGAGCAGCTCCTGGCGCGCAGTCTGGGTGTCGATCCTCGAGTGGGTGAATCGAAATCGCATCAGCCGCCCGCCACCGGTGGGATGAAGACGATCGCATCGCCAGCGTGTAGAGGCCGCGCCCAGTCGCTGAATTCGTTGTTGACAGCGACCTTCAATTGTTCGCGCGCCAGCGTGAAGCCATGGCGCGCGCGCAATTCGAGGTAGACGGCCGTCGGCGTCGCCGCCGAGGTTTCGATCGTCTCATCGGAGCGACCGGCTTGTTCGCGCATCAACGCGTAATACTGAATTTTGAGCTGCATGGGGTGGGGCCGCGGCGTGGATCCGAGCGCTGCCAGCGCTTCCGTATATTCCTCCGGCGTATTGATATTGTCGAGCGCGCGCTGATCGATCGGATCGAGGAGCTTGGCGCCACTGCGGATCAGAAACTTGCGCGGACAGGTCTGACCGGCCGAATGGGCGGATTCGAGCGCTGCCGCCGCCGCGGGCTCCCAAATGGCACAGAGCGGTTCCGGCAGCCCGTCATGCGCACTGCGGTAGGCGGTCGCGATGCCGGTCGGATCGCGCTCCCTCAATAGTTGCGTGAGCGCGGCATCCGAGAGAAACGGCAGGTCGCACGCCAGCACCAGCCACGCGGCCTCGGGAAAGCGCGCGAACGCCGAACGGATGCCGACGATCGGGCCCCCGGTTTCGAGCGTATCGATGATCAACGGTTTGTCCGCACGCGTCGGATCGCTCGCCTGATCGGCACGTATCGAGACGAACACCGGCGAGACATGGCGGCTCGCGAGATCGAACGCTCGATCCAACTGGCTCTGACCGAGATACTCGAGGCCGGCCTTGTCGCGGTGCATGCGCGAACTGCGGCCGCCGGCCAGAACCAGACCATACACGGGGGCGACGCCGCTCATCGTGCCGCTCGCCCGTTCATGGCGCCGCGCGCAAGTCGAGATCGCTTTTCCCGCCTTCCTTCGAGATCAAACGTGTCTCGCTGATCACGATGTCGTGCGACAGCGCCTTGCACATGTCGTATACCGTGAGGGCGGCGACGCTCGCGCCCGTGAGTGCTTCCATTTCCACGCCGGTCTTGTTGTGTACGGTCACGGCGCATCGGATTATGGCCGAATCGCCGACCAGTTCGATGACGATCTTGCAGCTTTCGATCCCGAGCGGATGGCAGAAAGGTATGAGCTCATGTGTACGCTTGGCGCCCATGACACCCGCGACGATCGCGGTATCGAAAACCGGTCCTTTGGCGGAGCGCAGTCCGTTCTCACGCAGCGCCTCGGCGACCTGCGATGGAAAACGCACGGTAGCTTCCGCAACCGCAGTGCGCTTCCCGGCGGCCTTGTCGCTGACATCGACCATCGTCGGTCGGCGATCAGAATCCAAATGCGAAAATGTCATGGCTTCAGCCGCCGATATAATACATTTCGATTTTCTTGGCCGCGTGCTCGCCGCGGCGCAACTCGTCGCGCTGTTCGCTGTAGCGGTCGGCGCGCCGCAGCCATGCGGCGCGTATCAGTTGCAGCAAATCGGCATCGTCGATGCCGCTGCGCAGTGCGGTGCGCAGGTCCAGCCCTTCGGTGGCGAACAGGCAGGTATAGAATTTCCCCTCGGACGAGAGTCGCGCACGGCTGCAGGCGGAGCAAAAAGGCTGCGAGACCGAAGAGATGAAACCGATCTCTCCGATGCCATCGTCGAAGCGCCATCGCTCCGCGACCTCGCCTCGGTAATTCTCGCTGATCGCGTGCATCGGCCAACGAGCATGTATGCGCGCCACGAGTTCGCGCGACGGCACGACCATCTCCGGGCGCCAATCATTGCGATTGCCGACGTCCATGAATTCGATGAAACGCACGATCACCGGTTGGCCGCGAAATCGCTCCACGAGATCGAACACGCCCTGATCGTTGACTCCCCGTTCGACGACAGCGTTGATTTTGATCGGCGCGAGTCCGGCCTCGATCGCGGCGTCGATGCCCCGCAGCACTTGCTCGAGCGCACCGAATCCGCCGCTCATGCGCTTGAATATCTCCGGGTCGAGCGTGTCGAGACTCACCGTCACTCGCTTCAGGCCGTTCGCGTACAGATCGACTGCATGCTGCGCCAGCAGCACGCCGTTCGTAGTCAGTGCGATGTCGTCGATGCCCGGTATACCCGTGAGGTCGCCGACCAAGTCCGCGAGGTTGGCACGCAGCAGCGGCTCGCCGCCCGTCAGTCGCAGCTTGCGCACGCCGAGTCCCGCGAACAATCGCGCGAGGCGCGTGATTTCTTGAAACGACAGGCGTTCAAGCGAGTTCAGGAACTTGTAGGCATCGTCGAACCGATCCTTCGGCATGCAATACGGGCAACGAAAGTTGCAGCGATCCATGACCGAGATGCGCAAATCATGCAGCGGTCTGCCCAAGCGATCGAGCGGATTGGCGGTGCCGCGAATGTCGTGTATGCCCTTAGTCATCGCGATCCCGGTCACCAGCGGTAAACGCTGGTCACAAATCCCTTCGGATAGGTATTAGGGCCGGGCGGCAGCTCCACGAAGCCGTTGGTATTGGCGAGGCTCAGGAAATCGCCGGAGCCGTTCGTGGGATGCGGATGCGCCCAAGGCCGGCCCCAGTCGTCGTGTTCGATCGTAACCGGCAGAAAGTACGTCAGCGGCGTCTCGTAGTTCACCGGCGAGGCGAGCGCGAAGCGCTCCGGCACCTCGCGCTTCGTGCCCATCGCTGCAGCGATCGCAGGAATCACATATCGAATCAGACAGACGAGCGTCGAGACCGGATTTCCGGGTAGCCCAAATACTGCCTGGCCCTGAGGTCCGATTCCAAACCACATGGGTTTGCCGGGGCGTTGCGCGATCTTATGAAAAACCTCTTGGACGCCGAGTTGCAGCAGCACCTTCGGGACGAGATCGAATTTGCCCATCGATACGCCGCCGCTCAGCACCAAGACCTCATGCGTCGTCAGATGCAAGGTCAGGCGCTCGCGCAACATATCGGCGTCGTCGCTGACATGATCGTCGCCGATTCGCGCAAACCCGCGCTTGCGCAAGGTTGCCGCGACCGCGTACGCATTGGAGCGGCGCACCTGGTAATCGGCTATCGGGTCGCCGGGTTCGACCAACTCGTCGCCCGTCGAGATCACCATAACGGCCGGTTGACTGGATACGCGCACGCGCGCCATACCGGCGGAGGCGGCGACGGCGATCTCCGGTGCGCGAAGCAGCGTTCCGGATTCCAACAGCAGCGCACCCTGGCGCCCGTCGGCACCGCGCCGGTGAACGTTGCGAAACGCGGTGATATGGGCAGTAGACTTCAAATTTGCGATGCCATCCGCCACATCGATTTGTTCGACGGGCACCACGCAATCGGAACCCGTCGGCAATATTGCGCCGGTCATCACTTCGATTGCGTTGCCGCTCGACTCGAGCGTCAGCGCGGGCGAACCCGCCGCCTGTGTTGCCTGAATGCGATAATGGCGCAAACCTCGGCGCGCCGCCTCGCTATCGATCGCGATGCCGTCCATCGAGACGCGATCAAACGGGGGTTGGTCCCGTTCTGCGTAAATGTTTTCGCGCAACGTGCCGCCGACACACTGCGTCAATGGCAGCGATTCGATCGGCAGACACGTCAACCGAGAGTTGATCGCCTCTTCGGCCAGACGGGGCGTAATGAGCGTACCGGCCTGCATATGCGGGATTCGGCGGCGGAGAGCAACTCCGCCGCACATCCATCCTAGGACTTTTGCTGCTTGGCTTTGTAGATCTTCAACTGTTCATTGAAGCGACCCACCGCGGCTTGCAGTTCATCCACCGCGGCATTGCTCTTCTGCACGAGAATTTTCTGCTGATCGTCCAGCTTCTTCTTCGCATCGGCACTTAGCTTCGAGGGGTCCTTCGGAGTCAGGGCGTCCATCTCGGCCTTCAAACAATCGAGGTAACCGTTCATCTCGGTGTTGTAACGGCCATAGTCCTTATTCGCGGCGACCATCTGGTCCTTCGTCGCAGTGGCACCATCGGGTGGTGTGACCGGGGCGGCCGGGTAAGTGCACGACTGCGCGTGAACCGCAGTGCTAAGAGCAAAAGCCAAAGTCAGTGGTATCCAAGCCTTCATCGGGAATCCTCTAGTTATCGGTGTCCGTGGGATATTACGGCCATAATGCCTCGGACGGCCAGCGTTCCACTCCGAGCACGTAAGTATATGATTTCTAGGCTCAGGTTGGGGACTGCCCCGGCGTTTAGTTCTACTGGTGGACGATGCGTCGACCCAAAAACGTCATTTGTGGCCCATGGCGGGCGATGCCCGCGGCCTAGCCCGGCCGGGTTGGATTGGCGCAGCATCCCTATATAGAGAGTCCTTAGGTGTTCGCGGCGACTGGCGATCCGCCGGGACATGCATGACCCGATCTCTGCCCGAAATCAGGACCGCGTTTCCGTTAAACTTGGCGGCTTGCGCCCGTAGCTCAGCTGGATAGAGCACCTGGCTTCGAACCAGGTGGTCGGCGGTTCGAATCCGTCCGGGCGCGCATTAAATCAATAACTTAGCGGCGATCGAGTACCTGGCACTGTCTAATATCCAAGATCGCGTCTTTTGATAGGCGTTTGGTTTGGACGCCGATCGGCGTCGCAAGCGATTGCATCTTCGTACGTGAAGTCTCACGAAGGTGTTCAGTGTTAGGGGCCTGATCACGTGTTGCCGCCGAATGACCCGTAACGCCGCTGACCCCTTTCTGCCGTTCGTGAGCGATCGATTCCAGGCGTCGATTTCGTCACGACGCAGAGTTTGTTAAGACAAAAGCCTTGTTCGAAACCGGTGTCCCGCATGCTCAAGCGGGATTTTCCAAGGAAGGGAACCGCAAATTCTTGCTTTTGATGACCAGTTATAGTCATATATAGTCATGAAACAAGTGGGCATTGCAGAACTCAAGTCCCGGCTTAGCGAATTTCTTCGTATCGTACAGGGTGGGGAGTCGATCGCAGTCCTGGACCGCAATCGAACAGTTGCGCAGATCATTCCGACGCACGAACGGGCCGGCTTGCGGATACGTAAGCCGGCTATCGATTCACCGAAGCCGAACAAAGTCTCACTGCCAAAGGCGATCACCAAAAAGATCGACGTCGTCCAATTATTGTTGGAGGAGCGACAGAGTCACAGATGATCGCCTACGTTGACTCGTCAGTTTTGCTGCGTCTAGCGTTTGGACAGCCGAATTCTTTGCCGGAGTGGCGACAGATCGATCGCGGGGTTTCTAGCGCGCTGATTGCGACCGAGAGTCTGCGCACTTTGGATCGATTGCGAATCCGCGCAGAGCTATCGGATGCGGAAATCGCCAGGCGCCGCGCTACGATTCTTAACCTCATCAATTCGCTGGAGTTGATCGAAATTGACTCAATCGTGCTGGACCGCGCCGCGCAGCCGATGCCGACGGAACTAGGAACCCTAGATGCGATTCATCTTGCGTCAGCACTGCTCTGGAAGGATGCGATGGGTATCGACCCGGTCATGGCAACTCACGACGGCGCGCTGGGATTGGCGGCGCAAGCGCATGGCCTAACGGTGTTGGGAACCTAAGCCCGCTCTCGACTGGTCACCTACGGGGTTTGAGCTGCACCTAAGTTTCAAGTGGTCCGGCAATCCCCGGGCAGGTCAAATCTCCCGAATTGCTCGTGGAATAGGCAGCAGTCTCTGGTTTGAGGTCTGGGTCATCCCGCCCGTGCCGAGCTGGCCCTCACGCACGATTCACCGGACCTTCCGCCGTTCCGTCTCCCATCGAACAGACGAAGCAGTGCTCGTCGCGTAATTTTCGATCGATGCTAACAATTAGGTCCTTTGCATTTGAATTAGCAGCTTCATCTTTACCCAGGATCTGCACACCGGCTCAAGACCGCGATGCAATCATCAAGAGTTAGGAGTTCTTCTATGACTGAAGTCACCTCAATTACATCCGGGCACCTCATTGCAGCCACAAAGGTTGACGGAACGAGTGTCTATAATCTGGCGGGCGAGAATCTCGGCACGGTCGATGACATCATGATGGATAAGGTTAGTGGTCAAGCAATCTACGCAGTTATGTCCTTCGGGGGTTTTCTCGGCATGGGAAAGAAACACCACCCGCTGCCATGGGGGACACTGAAGTACGACGATACGAAGAGCGGCTTCGTGCTCGCCATGGATAAGAAGCAGTTGCAAGACTCGCCGAACTACGACACGGACTCGGATTTCCAATGGACGCCAGAATACGGCCGCAAAGTGGACAGCTACTATAAGGCACCAAGTTACTGGAAGTAGGGCGTTCCGGCGGGTAAATGCCGTGACCGGTGATCCGAGGCACCGCTCGGGATTGGTGTCATGCCAATCCCGAGTTTGTTGTGTATGCAATTTGCTGATTCCGGAAAGCGGCCAATGACTGCGCGAAATGCGATTAAGCCGCTCCGCCCATGCACCCGAAGTAGCCCCCTCGAAGCGACGACCAGAGGAGAGCGGAATGCCGAAGATCCAGGAGTCGTCCATCGCGAAGCTCATGCCGACCCAGATTACGGTTGGCTTGATCGAAGTTGCGGACAAGGTCAAGGAAATCCGTGCGCTCAAGCCTGGTGAAGTTGTCGAGTTCATGCGCGCTCACGCAGCACCTGCGGTGACTGGGTCGCAATGCGCGGTTTACATCACGGACCACCATCACGTTGCCCGGGCCGCCTTGGAGGCGGGAGTCGAGACCGGATTTTTCGAGATCGAGGCGGATATGTCGCGCTACGAGCCCGACGATTTCTGGAAGGAAATGGACAAGAACCTGTGGGTCCATCCCCTGGACGAGAACGGAGTCCGCCACTATTACGCCGCTGTTCCCCATCGCTTGCAGGACCTAGCCGACGACGTTTACCGGTCATTGGCTGGCTATGCGCGCAACGCGGGCGGTTTTGAAAAGACGCCGACCGCCTTCGCTGAATTCATTTGGGCCGATTATTTCCGGCGCTCCGTTCCCGTGGAACTCGTTCGCTCCGACTTTGCTGCCGCTGTCCAGTTGGCCATACCGCTCGCCCGTAGTCCACTTGCGATGGGCATACCAGGCTTCAAGGGGTAACCTCGATTTTCCGATGAGAATTTGCAGTAGCGGCATCGCGCCATCGAGTTTATCAGGAGCCCCCAACGCCTATTGCCGAACGGCTCCTCAACAATAACGGCTTACTCGTTATCGTGGCAATTTCAAATGGTTGATTGTTCTTGGAGTAAGGACAATTCCTTGATTGCAGTTACCTGTGGTCCGCAAAAATTCAGTCAAGCATAGGCAGGTGCGAGAGAATATTCGTGGTGTAGTCCGGCAAGGATAGATTTGGCATGAACAGCGTACGATACTTCGCGACGATGGCGCGAACTCGCATATTGTTGGTCGCGGAGCGCGGGCGGCGGATCAGGAACGCCTGGACCTAAGGCCATGTGCGGGCGCCCGGCATTGTAATGCGGAATCCAAGATTTCAGAATGGACCGCAGATGCGATTCGGATAGCGGAATCAACCAATCAAGGCACTCGCGGCGAATCGTGCCGATGACGCGCTCGCAGATGGCATTGGCCTTCGGACAGTGCGGTCGAGATTTCAGCACGGTCATGCCGAGTCTTTGTACCGATTCATCGAGGTGCTCGGCGAATATGCTGTCGCGATCGTGGAGCAGATATTCGTAATGCCCTTCGGACTCGGCGGCCTCGCGTAACTGTTGCAGCGTCCAGGCGGAAGTCGGATAGGCGGTGACGTTGCAATGAACCAGACGGCGGCTGCAGTGCTCGATCACCACGAACACATACAGCAAACGGAATGTGGCGGTAACGACGACCAAGAAATCGCAGGCTATGATTCCGCGGGCGTGCAGACGCAAGAAAGCCGACCAGCGCAAGTCACCTCGCGGCCGGCCTGGTGGACGCATGGGCAGATACTTTCGAACCGTTCGCGAAGAGACCTGAATTCCCAGGTTCAGCAGAAGCTCGTTGGCGATACGCTCCTCGCCCCAGGAAGGATTCTCGTTCGCCATGCGGCGGATTAGAGCCTGCAATGCTTTAGGAATCGGTGGCCGGCCGGGCCGGGACTTCCATCGCCAGAATAGCTTCCATCCCGCTCGATGCCAGCGGATGATCGTGTTGGGTTGCACGACAACTAAGGTTTCGCGCCAGTTGAAGAATCTCGAGAGTGTCGCCAGTGAGATTCTCGTGACGTAATCGATTCGCCGCGGCTTGATGCCCCGTTCGACGTACAGGGCGAGCTGCCGCCGCAGAAACAGGTTCTCGGCGCTAATTGACCGTGTTGAGCGGAACGAGAGACAGCACCAGCGCAGCGCCTCGCCGACCAGCCGAATCAGGATTTCGGGGATTGAGGGCACCGCTTAATCACGCCGCAATGCGCAGCGGTATGGTCCAGGTAGCCGTATCGATTGGTGAACTGAATGGTTGCGGAGCACCGGCCCCGGGAGAACACAGCGCGTGCGCGCCGGTGAGCGCCGCGGGCATCATTTCCCCACGATCCGCATCAAGTCTTTCGTGATCAGCAGCAGATGATAAGGATCGCTCGGGCTCGGCTCGAAATTAAAATGCTCGTAAAACCCCTTGGCCTGATCGTCCTTCGCGTGAACGAGCACCGCCCTGGCACCAATGGTATCGGCTGCCTCTGCTGCGCGGAGTAGGGCGTCCTTGAGCAGTGCCGGCCCTATGCCTTTGCCTTGTAGCGAAGCGTCGACGGCCAGACGCGCGAGAAGAATGACCGGGATCGGATAACGTGCCAGGCCCTTTCTTGTGCGTTCAGTTGCCTCCTCATGGCTAACCGAGCCGGCCGCCAGACTGTAATATGCAAGAACGACAAGATCCTTGGCCAGCACATAGGTCTGTGCGCTGTGAGCCTGTTGGTTGTTCCATGCTTGGCGCTTGAGGAATCGATTAAGGTCCTCTTTGCCGCAATCGAAGCCATCAAGGATGTGCTCGCGTCGCAGCTTCTCAATGGCTCCGAAGTTGCTCACTCAAGGACGCTGGGTAACGCGATAAGTTGTTCAAGGCGCGGCCGTGGCTTGGTCGGCGCGTCGAGCGCTGCGATAAAGCTGTCATACTGTTTTGCGGTCAAACGAAACTCGCGCCTATCGGCAAGCGTTTCCGCCGCCGCCTCAAGACCCTTGTCGAGAACGAAGGCGCTCACGGTTTTGCGCTCGACCGAGGCGGCACGCTTCAACATCGATTTCGCCTTGGGCGTCAAACGAACTTCGAGCCGGTCTTCCCGGCGCTTTACTGAACCACGCATCCTTAGATCTCCTAAACACGGTCTCGTCACCTGCTTATTGTAGCATCCGTACAATGTACGGACAACTAAGAAAATTGTTGGTCAGGATAGTCTCAAGGATTCATGGGCTTAGAGTCGGGCGTTTCCCCTTCGCTGCGGTGCTTTCAGGGGCGTTACCATTGCCGGCCTGGCCGATCTTGCGGGGAACGTTTCACGTTCGCCTCGACCAAGCGGCACTGATCCGATGATTCAATCCTCCTCGCGCCTCAAGGCGCGCAGCTATCTTGATATTGGGTTTTCGCGAGACTGTTCTCGCGCAAATACACCTGGATCGGTTGTATGGCGATCGGCAAGCAGCCTCGCGACGGTGTGCTATTCGAACTCGGCGTATCTGACCATTCAAAGGCTTATCTGCCGGTATCTCGAGGAAATGTAGCACAGTTCGAAGTGCACAAGACTCTGATTTTGCTCGGTAATTCGGCCTTCGGAAGACCCTACTTCGAACCAGGTGGTCGGCGGTTCGAATCCGTCCGGCCGCGCATTTAATCAATGGTCCGTTCCGGGCGCATCGGTAATGTTTTATACCGAATAAAGTGTTACCTCTAATCAGGAAGGACAAATAACTTAGCGGCGATCGAGTACCTGGCACTGTCTAATATTCATATTCAAGATCGCTTTAATAACTCCGCCGGCAATCGTCGCCACCAAAAAAAAAGAAAAAAGGGGCGCGCCACGCCAGCATGATTTGCTGCCGTCAACGAACAGAGCGCGATCATGCAACGCCTCAGGGCGTTACGCTCTGCTGCAGCGCCACATCCAAACCGGATCATTCTTGACATATGCACGCGGAGGCCTCAGTAGGCTTCTTTTGTTCGGCATCATTTTCCCCGCACCTTTTTTCTGCATCGATTTTGGAACGAGACGGACTCGTATAAACGACTCAGCGAATTTGCGCGGCTCATGAAGGGCCTTTCTCCGGCCGGCGCCGCGCGCCGCACCGCCCTGCCGGGGCCTTTGCGATAGCCGCTCGCCCCGCTTGTGATGGGAGCTACAAAGCTGTGGCAGGCGTCGCTTTGTGCGGTGCCGTACAGATGGTAATTCCGCAAGAACGATAAATTCGCATGAGGACAAGATGCGTTGCCAAGGCGAACCAGCGTGACGGTTCCGCTATGTGAGCTTGCGGCAGGGAAACCTTAGACGGAGGTGGGATGTGGATACCATAAACAGAAGAACAGCCTTGAAGGTTTCGGCCTTAATCGGCGCCGGGGCGTTCGCGAGTCGAACCTTGATGCCTGCAGCGGCGGCGGCGGCCGTCGATACGCCATCAGCGGCGCCGGCCACGCATTATGGGCCAGCCAGCGCAACGGGAGGCGTTGCGGAAGTCTATCAAAGGGCTCGTGAGGTTCTCTATCCCATATGCCGTGTCTGCCCGCAATGCGATGGAGTTGCGTGCGCTGGGGAATTTCCGGGCATAGGCGGACTGGATTCTGGCATGTCGTTCCAAAATAACTTCAATAGTCTGCAGCGTGTGCGGCTCAAATTGCGGCCATTGAGCGGGAACAAGAAACCTGACAGTTCCACGGTGATTTTTGGGCAGAAGATTTCGTTTCCCGCGATGGCGGCGCCGATTGGAGGACTGGCCGTGAACTTCCCGAATCTCCATGACATGTCGGAGGCTCAATACTTCGACGCCATAATCGGTGGGTGTGTTGATGCAGGCACGATGGGATCGGTCGGCGACATTCAATCGGACCCGTGGGACGTGACGAAGGCTCGATATGACGTGGTCGCACGCTACCCCGGCAAAGTGGTTGCCGGGATTAAGCCGCGCCCGAATGAGAATCTGATTCGGGTCATCCGCCTGGCCGAGGCTGCTAAGGCATTCATGATCACCATTGATATCGACTCGGCCGGCCGCGGTTGGATGGATGCTTCGAAGGATACTGCGGTCGAGCCCAAGACGGTTGCTCAGCTGCGCGAACTGGTTCGCGCGACTAAAATCCCTGTTGTGGTCAAAGGCATCATGACCCCGGAAGATGCGCTGTTGGCGGGCGAAGCCGGTGCGGCGGGAATCTGTGTCTCCAACCACGGCGGCCGAGTGCTCGACCATTCGCTCGCGACGGCCGACGCGCTGCCTGCAATCGCCGACAAAGTGAAGGGCAAGATGGTGATCTTGGTCGATGGCTGCGTCCACTACGGCACCGATGTGCTCAAGTATCTGGCCTCGGGCGCAGACGCAGTGCTGGTGGGGCGGCACCTCTGGCGTGCCGCTCACGGAGGTGGCCGGGAAGGCGTGAAGCTATTCATGCAGACAATGCACGACGAACTGACCGCCGCGATGGTACTCACTGCAGTTCCCAACGTCGCGGCCATCAACCGCGACATTCTGGCCTAGGAGGCACTCCGCGGGAGGTGCTCTATGGCTCGATTTTCAATGCGTCTTCGACTGATGCTCGGTTGCCTGTTGTTTTCCCTCTGCTGCATTACTGCGATTGGCCAGCACGTGAGGACGTTCAACTACCGAGGTGGCGGCCAAGGAACTGTCACGTTCGACCACGGCACGCATGCCTCCAAAGGTTATGTGTGCATGGATTGCCACACCAAGTTGCCGTCGACCGGCACACAGCTATTTGAGACTCAGAAGCAAGGGCTGATTTCCGTTGCGGACCACAGCAGCGATAGAAAGTGTTTCGCCTGCCACAACGGCGTAATCGCCTTCAACACGTGTGACCAGTGCCACCGGTGAGCGGCATGAATTTGCCTGAGCCGGCACGCCCCGGTTTTGCCGCGAAGTTATGGCGGCGTCCGCAACGTTCGTTCTTACTCGGAATACCGGCCGGTGCGCTGCTCGCATTCATCGTCGGCATTGGGTTCACCGGAGGCTTTATCGGCGCCCTGCAGTTCGCCTCAACCGAGGCGTCTTGCATTTCCTGCCACGAAATGAATGCGCCATTCCATGAACTCGCACATAGCGTGCATGCCTCGAATGAGTTCGGTGTTCGCGCCAGTTGCGCCGACTGCCACGTGCCGCCGGCCTTCCTGCCCGGGCTGATGCGGCACATGGCAGCCTCCGTGGAGATATGGGGACACGTGACTGGAGAACTCGACACACCGGCGAAATACGAAAGTCGACGCCTGGCACTCGCACAGAAAGTCTGGAAGGAGCTGGAAGCGAATGATTCCGCCGAGTGCCGAGGCTGTCATTCGCCGGCCGCAATGGCACTCGCCAGCTCGCCCTCCACAGCCGCCATATCTCCAGCAACCATGCACCAGTCACTGGCACCCAGCTATACCTGCATCGACTGCCACAAGGGCATAGCGCATACGCTACCGAAGGGTAATTGAACTGTTTACGGCGGGTGCTCTGTGCGCCCCGTTCGCTTACCGCCACCGGCGGCGAGTCCGCGCCGCGGTCTCGAATGGTTGTAGTCCGCAAAAATTTAGTCAGGCCTGGGCAGACGCGAGGACGTATTCCAATACCTGTAGGACAATGTTAAGCAGCGCGATCGCGCGTCGATAACCTCACATCCGCTATACGTGCCGGTCAACCGCCCCGGGTGAATTCAATTATTGCGGAGGACAGGTGATGCACGAACGCATCGCCGGTGCACGGATCGAAATATGTCCTTGGCCACCCTTGTGGGTGAGAGGTATAACGATGCAAATGCAACCGTTACACGAAGATGCTTATGCCACAATTCATAAAACCTGCTACATAACATGGCAGGTCACGCATTATGAAACCGACAGCCGGTGAGTCCAAAGCAGCGCCCCCTTCAAAGCCCGATCCGAAGGAGGAGCTGAAAACGCTGCCCATGCCAGAACTGGAAAAGAGATTGGCGTCGTCGCCGAATGGACTCACGCAAGCCGAGGCGACGAAACGGCTGACCCAATACGGGCCCAATGAGATCATCGAAAAGAAGACCAATGCGCTGCTGAAATTCCTCTCTTATTTCTGGGGTCCCATCCCATGGATGATCGAGGTGGCGGTGATTCTCTCGGGCGTCGTACAGCACTGGCCCGATTTCTTCATCATCCTCCTCTTGCTTTGTGCCAATGCCGTGGTCGGCTTTTGGGAAGAACGCCAGGCGGGCGACGCCATCGCCGCCCTCAAGGCGAAGCTCGCGATCAAGGCCCGCGTGAAACGGGATGAGAAGTGGGTCAACCCGGCGGCGCGTGAGTTGGTACCGGGCGACGTCATCCGCCTACGCTTGGGCGACATTGTGCCGGCGGATGCGCGTTTGCTCGCGGGCGATGCGGTGGAGGTGGACCAGTCCGCGCTGACGGGCGAGTCGTTGCCCGCCACGCGCAAATCCGACGAGGCGGTGTTTTCCGGGTCTATTATCCGCCGGGGTGAAATCGATGCACTAGTCTATGCCACAGGTGCGAACACCTACTTCGGAAAGACGGCGGAGCTGGTGCAGACGGCGCATACCGTCAGCCACTTCCAGCGCGCGGTGCTGAAGATTGGCAATTACCTGATCATCCTCGCGGTGGCTCTGGTGGCGCTAATCATAGCGTTCGCGATTTACCGTGGCGATCCAGTCCTCGCCACCTTGCAATTCGCCCTGGTATTGACCGTGGCCGCAATTCCCGTGGCGATGCCCACGGTGTTGTCGGTGACCATGGCGGTCGGCGCGCGCCTGCTAGCCAAGAAGCAAGCAATTGTAAGCCGCTTGGTGGCCATCGAGGAATTGGCGGGCGTGGACGTCCTTTGCTCGGACAAAACCGGCACCCTGACCCAGAACAAGCTGACGCTAGGCCCCCCCTTCAGTGTGGACAATGTCTCCGCCGAACAAGTGATCCTCAATGGCGCGCTGGCCTCGCGCGCGGCCAATAACGACACGATTGATGTGGCCGTTCTGGGCGGCCTGAAAAATGATCAGGCCTTGAAAAGCTATCAGGTGGTTCATTTCCAGCCGTTCGACCCGGTGCATAAACGAACCGAGGCCACCGTCAAGGGCGCGGACGGAAAGGAGTTCAAGGTAGCGAAGGGCGCGCCGCAGGTGATCTTAGCGTTGTCGGCCAATGCAGGTCAGGTGAAGTCCGCCGTTGAGAAGGCGATCAACGAGTTCGCGGCGCGCGGTTATCGTTCACTAGGGGTCGCACGAGCCGATGGAGGCGGGCCGTGGCAGTTCCTCGGTGTGCTGCCTTTGTTTGATCCGCCGCGGGGAGATGCTAAAGCAACCATTGCGACTGCGGGCCGGATGGGCGTCAAGGTCAAGATGGTTACGGGCGACCAACTCGCGATCGCCCGGGAAACGGCCAAGCAATTGGGGATGGGCACCAATATCCTCGATGCTGGCGGCTTGGGCGACGTCAAGAAGCAAGAGTCGGCGGCGGTGGCCGAGGCCATCGAGAAAGCCGACGGCTTCGCGCAGGTATTCCCCGAACACAAGTTCCACATCGTGGATGTCTTGCAGAAACTCGGCCATATCGTCGGCATGACGGGCGACGGGGTGAACGACGCTCCCGCGCTGAAGAAGGCCGATTGCGGTATCGCCGTTTCCGGTGCGACCGACGCGGCGCGCGCGGCGGCGGCCATGGTGCTGCTGACGCCCGGCCTGACGGTCATCATCGATGCAATCAAGGAAAGCCGCAGAATTTTCCAGCGGATGAATAGCTACGCGATCTACCGCATCGCTGAGACGCTGCGCGTGCTGTTTTTCATGACGCTGGCGATTCTGATCTTCAACTTCTATCCATTGACGGCGGTGATGATTGTGATGCTGGCGTTGCTCAACGACGGTGCCATCCTGTCCATTGCCTACGACAACGTCCACTACAAGGATCAGCCCGAGGCGTGGAATATGCGCATGGTGCTCGGCATCTCCACGGTGCTTGGTTTGATCGGGGTAGTGTCGGCGTTTGGCTTGTTTTATCTTGGCGAGCGCGTGTTTCACCTCGACCGTGCACACATCCAGACGCTGATGTATTTGAAGCTCTCCGTGGCGGGACATCTGACGATCTTCCTCACGCGTACGCGCGGCCCGTTCTGGTCTATACGCCCGGCGCAAGTTCTATGGATGGCGGTGCTCGGCACGCAAATCGTGGCGACGTTGATCGCGGTGTTCGGGCTGTTTATGACGCCTCTCGGCTGGCGTTGGGCCGGGTTCGTATGGGGCTACGCGCTCGCTTGGTTCCTGCTGAATGACCGCGTTAAACTCCTCGCGTATCGAATTTTCGATCCGCCCAAGGCCAAGGCGAATCCTGAAGCCGAAGCCGAGCCGGCCTCGGATTTGACGCCGCAGATTGCCAAGCGAGCCTATGAAATCTACCAGCAGCGGGGCCAATCGAAGGGTCAAGCAGTTCAGGACTGGGAGAAGGCGGAGGGGGAGATTCGGAAAGAGCAGTCGGCCGGCCGCAAGGAAGAAGATAAAAATCAACTCTAAGGATTTTCGCGTCCGGGAGGGAGACCCGATCAATCTGCACTAGCGGCCCACGACGGTGGCGTCCGAGGAGCGTTATAAGCGGTTTGCAATCGTTGCTAAGTCAGGGGCCTGATGGCTGCGAAACAGCGCTGGGCGCAACCTTCGGTGCACCAGCCACTGCTTCATTCTGAATGATCCTAATGTCCGTCGGCAGAGTGCCGACCTGAATGCCGCCGATTCGAAAGGCGTCACTCACCCGTATTATTACCTCCGACTGTACTTCAGCCGTTTGTGCGAAGCTCTCAACGGCGAAGAAAAGCTTGTAGGTGACCAGCGAGTCAGCAAATCCGCACGCATAGGCGGCCGGCGTGTTTCCGGGCACGACGCCGGGGCTTTCGCTCGCTGCCGATTGAAGAACCTTGATCACGCGCGCAGGCGACACCGTCGAATCGATCTTGAGCGACAAACTACACAAATATGGTTCGTTCAACTTACGGTGATTAGTGACGATGGCCTTTGAAATGACGCTGTTGGGGATCACGATCATGTCATTGGAGAACGTCCGGATTCGAGTCGCCCGCCAATCGATTTCCATGATCTGGCCCTCTACGTTATCGTTCATAGTGATCCAATCGCCGGCCCCGAATGAGCGTTCGATGTTGATCGCGAGGCCAGAAAACACGTCGGCCAGCGTGTTCTGAAGTGCCAGTCCCAATACGATTGCAAGCACCCCGGATGTTGCCAGCAATGCCGAGATGGGTTGTTTGAGAACGGTGTCCATGATGCCGACAAACGCGACGATATAGACGAGTCCAGATGCCAGATCGGCAAAAAGGCGTCGGGCGTGAGGTTGAAAGTCGTTTGGAAAAATTGTTCGACGGAGAACCAGTGTAAGTATGCTCCTGATAAGCCAGGCGCCAAGAATCCACCACGCTATTCCGAACAGTTCCGATGGCAGGTGCATCGAACCCGTTGTTTGAGCGAAGAGAAATTGACCAAGCGAGTTTCCGGGGCGCGGCAAGACCACCGTGATTGCCATGAGCGCACTACCACCCAAAAACAGGGAGCGATAGGGCCGCAGTTGGGGCGTGAATGCGCACACCAGGAGTGCGGTCGTTGCTAAGGCGAGGCAGATCTCAATCCAATCGAACATCGCGTCTCCAAGATTGCGTTTTGATGGCCAAGCCGCTGCATTAAAATGCTGGCGCGCGCCACTTCAACACCCTTCGCTCAAAGGGGGTGAATTCTGGCACGCTCGCATCCGCTCCGATCGATCAATGCCGTCAATCAAGGGGAGGGCACTTTAATCGTATTTATGCAAAACATGCCGGCCATGAGCGCAGAGCGTCACGCTATGACTAAGCCGGCGATTGATTCGCTTGTAATCGGGCCTCGCTTTGCTGTGCTATTGGAAACGTAGCATATCCATCGCTTCAACGGCTCACGGGCGCATAGATCGGAATTGTGCACCACAATTCGAGGGCGGTAAGTGATTCATTGTATTTGGTAATACGAGAATTGGTACGCCCTTCTTCGAGCCAGGTTGTCGGCGCTTCGACAACCCGGCGCGGGCGCCGGGTTGATCGCCCTCAGGGCAAGGGGCCGAAGGCCCCGCAGTAATCGGTCCGGGCGCTTGTTTATCAAGCACTTGCGATACTGAAATCTCAATCGCTTGTGCTATTCAAAGTGTTATTGCTATTGGATCTTATGAAAGCTTTGCGCCGGAAATGCCTGGATCCCCAGCACCTCAGTTCTCATTTTGACGTCGGCCGATCGCGCCGCGTGCGATCAGATTCCTTTGCGAAGAATGTGTCGCGGTGAGGGGTTCGCGTACTTTCCGTGCAAGAAGGGGATGTTTACGGAAATCTGCAGATTAATGTGGTTCGCTCTGGATAATTGTCGGAATGCTTGGTGAAATCCAAGGTTTACGAAATTGCGAAGATTAGTGTTTACTCGATTTTCCCGATGGGCATGCATGCTAGCCAAATCCATAGATTATGGAATCGAGCGCACCAATACGCGCGTTTCCGTAGCTCGCCCCGGATTCGAGGCGTTGTCGAGCGGTGTGCGATAGGGGCCCGCGAACTTATAATGGGAGAGGGTTTGCCATGGATGCGCAAATGGGTCTATAACCGGCAGACGATAGGCGCGAGCGCGGCTTGCGGGGGGTGCGCACATTGCGTGGGGCATCGGTACTGGTCGTGTGGGTGTCCGACTTCGATTGCTGTTGCGTTTGTGACAATCATTACCGGATGTATTTGACGCGCAGGGGGCATCATGACTAAACAGCATTTGATCTGGTTGCTCGGGCTCTTCGCCTGGGGGATGCTCGCTTTAGTGTTTATCTACGCAAATTGGCTTCCACGGGTTCCATTCGTTTTCACGTGAGCGCCTCGATTCCTCCAAATTGGATGCACCTTGCGCAGCGCATTCTTGACAAGCACAGCCCGCCATCGGCCAGCGCCATCGAGACAGCCGATCCAGGGATCGCGCCATACTTTCGCACTTCTCGGTATATTTCAGACTATATGAGCTTGTCGGTGCACGTGGCTACACCGTCACGTAGTTTGTCGACGTGGAGGAGCCCTTCAACGCGCGCGCCAACTGGACTCTTGACGGCGCGGCGTTGGGTCGACTCGCCGCGATGCGAAGGTTGCCGTGATCATTGATCTAGATGCGAAATCCAGCTGTAATTACCACACTGGGCGTCTGCGTATCCGCTGCGGGCGATGGCGCGCGACGCCGCGGTGATTCATGGATTACGCGACTCATTGAGCTTCGCACTGACGCTCCACGTTCCAAATACTATGAGCGCCACGCTCACAATGATATTCAACCAAAGGTGCCATGGATGGACGTCATAGCCGAACGCCGCAAGTGCAATCAGGGTCCAGAGTCCGCAGCCGATATCGACGACGCTCAACCCAACGGCTCTATGCGGCCAAAACATCCGCACTGCACCGCATATCGCAATGACAGCTCCGGTCACGATGTTATTGAGTGTAATGCCATGATACAGCCAAGCATCTCCGCACAGCCACGGTGAAACAATCAGCATGAGTCCCAGCAGCGCATTTACACCGCTTGCCAATTTGGCTTGCGCACCAAAGTCATTGGTAGCCACTGCTCTATGCCTCCAAATTCCTGCCAATATTCCGGCAAGCGTACGACCCACTCCCGAAAATATCGTCGTCGACTCAGCCAGCTCGGCCAATCCGTGGAAATTCTAATTCCTCGGGCTGCGTGTGACCCGGCAGAAGACGGTTCTGCTGTATCTAGGGATCTTTTGGTGATTCTGCGGCTTTCTCGGCTTCAATCGCCCCCCATTCTATGTCAGTGCCATTGCCGATTCGGCCTTCCGCCCCGTTTACTCACTACATCGGCACCCGTGCTAGGCTAAGCTCGTGGGAGATTCTCAAAATGTCCCGAATTTGCAGCGCCATGATTGGTTGCGGACTGTGGCAGCGGCTTCGGTTGCGTTCATGGCGGTGGCTGCGGCTGCGCGCGCGCAGGCCACGGAATATCCCCTTACCAGCCCTGACGATCCGGTGGTCGGTGAGAACCAAAAGATCGTGACGGTGTATGAAGATACGCTTTACGATCTCGCGCGAAAATACGGCATCGGTACTGAAGAATTGATTCGAGTCAATCCAGGATTGGATCCTTGGTTACCTGGCGCAGGCAAGCAAATCATCATTCCCGGCCGTCATATCCTTCCGCCCGGGCCACGGGAGGGCATCGTCGTCAACCTCCCAGAACATCGCCTGTATTACTACCCGAAACCAAAGCGCGGCGCGCCGATTGAAGTGATCACCTATCCTGTTGGCATCGGCAAGATGGATTGGCGCACACCACTTGGACTTACCCATGTGAGTCAGAAGGAAAAGAACCCGACCTGGACGCCGCCGGAATCAATTCGCAAAGAACATGCGCTAGCGGGCGATCCGCTGCCTGCGCGCGTGCCATCGGGCCCTAATAATCCCTTGGGCCTCTATGCGCTGCGACTCGCCGTGGGAGACGGCACCTATTTGATTCATGGCACGAACAATCCGATCGCGGTCGGGATGCCGGTCACCCACGGTTGCATACGCATGTATCCCGATGACGTGGCCGCGCTGTTCCCACTGATTCCGGTCGGCACGCCGGTACGACTGGTCAACGAGCCGATAAAGGTTGCCTGGGTCGATGGGGAACTGCTGCTCGAAACGCACCCGCCGGTGGATGCGCAAGGCCAGAGCATCGAGCCAAACCTCGACGAGTTCTCGCAGCTGCTGCAGGCAATGGTCGGTGACAGCACGGTCGCTACCGATTGGGATTACGCACGCGAGGTGCTACAAAAGGCGGATGGAATCATTGCCACCGTCAGCGTCGAAGTGGACCGCTCGGCGATCAGTACCGAACCTACAGCCGATAAAGACAAAAAATAAGTGTCGCACCGCTTTCCTCGAACTGGTCGCGCGTTCACTACGGCTACCGTCGAATTCGCCTTCCCGGGGAACCAAATCAACGTGTCCGTGCACTCTCGATCGACGAGCCGGGGGGTGAGTGACCGGTTTCCCGAAGCGCCAGTGTTGGGCAACGATTACCGTTCCAGTTTGTTCTCGGTACCTCATCGAGTCGTAGAACGATTTTCTGGACCGAAAACGCGAGGATTAGCGCGCTCCGACCGCACTTCCTCGAGACGCTTTAACCCGCCTCAGGACACCGTTGAGATGTGAGACGGTCTAAAATGGACTGGGACATGCTCAAAGAAGAGAATTGCGTTACGTTCCACTCCCCGGATATTCATCGAGGCCATCTTGCATGAAATTTGTGCCAACAAGCCGTGGCCTGCTGAGCCTTTCGCTGATCGCCATCGTTGTCGGCGTGATTACCGGATTCGGGTCCATTCTGTTTCGCGGACTGATTGGCCTCATTCACAACCTGTTCTTTCTCGGCCGTTTGACCGTTTTCTATGACGCGAATGTTCATACGCCGCCGAGCCCGTGGGGCGCATTCGTTATTTTGGTTCCCGTGATCGGCGGAATGGGCGTCGTGTTTCTGGTCGAGAAATTTGCACCCGAAGCACGCGGACACGGGGTGCCCGAGGTCATGGATGCCATCTATTATAAAGAGGGCCGCATCCGACCAGTGGTTGCGGCCGTCAAGTCACTGGCCTCGGCCTTATCCATCGGCAGCGGCGCGGCAGTGGGCCGCGAGGGGCCAATCATTCAGATCGGTGCATCTCTCGGTTCGACGTTCGGGCAGTTGATTCGCATGGAGACTTGGCAGCGGATCACGCTCGTCGCGGCAGGCGCAGGCGCCGGCATCGCGGCGACATTCAACACGCCCATCGGCGGCGTGATGTTCGCAATTGAACTGATGTTGCCGGAAGTCAGTGTGCGTACCTTCTTGCCAGTCGCACTCGCGACCGGCACCGCGACCTTCATTGCGCGATTATTTCTTGGTCTCAGGCCCGCATTCGACATGCCGCCGATATCCGCGATGTCGGTACATCCCGCGCCGCTCTATGCACTTCTTCTTTACGCAGCGCTCGGTGCGGCCACCGGCTTGGCTGCAACGGGTTTCATTCGTGGTCTCCATTTTATGGAGGGAAGATTCCTGCATATCCGCAATCCCTATCTTCGTCATGCGATCGGCATGCTGCTGGTCGGATCGCTAGGCTACGGGTTCCTGCGCTTTGCGGGACACTATTATGTGGAAGGGGTCGGTTACGCGACGATCCAGGATGTGTTGCTCGGCGCTCTCGTCGCGGCGCCCCTGCTCGCAACGCTATTTTTCGCCAAACTTCTTGCGACAACCTTGAGTCTGGGGTCGGGTTCTTCGGGCGGCATTTTTTCACCATCGTTGTTCATGGGCGCTACGCTCGGCGGCGCTTTCGGCGCGCTTGCTCATTGGGTTTACCCATCGCCCGACATTAATGTTGCTGCCTTTGCGATCGTAGGCATGGCCGCCATGGTTGGCGGCGGCACGGGGGCTGCCATGACGGCGGTTACCATGATATTCGAAATGACCCGCGACTACGATATGGTGATGCCACTGATCATCGCCGTTGCCGTCAGCATTGGTATCCGCCGCTTGCTCTCGCACGAGAATATTTACACGATCAAGCTCCTCGCGCGAAAGCATTTCATTCCCAAGGCGATGCACGCCAATATGTTTCTGGTGCGCCGTGCCGGAGAGGTGATGGACAAGGATATTTTGATTCTTCCGGATCATATGAGCTTTGACGCGTTTTTAAGACTGCCGGATCACGGCGGCAGAATGCGGCACGTAGTAATTATGCGAGGAGACAACATCCTCGGGGTCCTGCGCGTCAATACCGGGCTGCGCCACGGGCTTGAAGGGGCGTACACTGGCGTGACACTGGGTGAGGTGGCGATGCGCAATTTCACGATCGCTCGCGAAGAAGACATCATGTTCAATGTCATTGGTCGCATGTCGCGCGAGAACGCCACCATGGTCATCGTCTCCCGCGCCGCGGGACTCTCGCACGCCTCCGACGTGTCTGGGCTAATCACAAAGGAACATATCGCGGATTCGGTCGCCGAAAGCATCGGCCCCTACGCCGCAGACGAATCGTCGTCTTAGAAGCGAGCGCTACCGCTCGCATCGGCGCGTTCGCCTCGGGAATCGCAAAGACGGCCGACGGTGCGAGGTGGGGGGACGTAGTGTCCCTACGCTTCACGAACACGGGCTCAGTGTTTGAGGGCTGATGCTCGTGAATCGTCGGCACCGCGTCAAATCCTCTTTGCTTTAAGACTGAGACGTGTGTGCGGCGCAACGTGGTACTGGCGCCCGCGTGGACGAATCCTGAGGCTCGTCGATATTGGTGATTTGCGATTGAGTATCGGCTGCTAATTGGACAAGCGGTGCTTGCGTACGTGATTGATCGTGGACGCTTGATGCCCTATGCGCTGCTCTCCCGCCCGCCTAACAGAGAATGTCGACGCAATCAATCGCGTCGCACCATGCGTGCATCAGGTGGAACTTTATTGTACATTGCGTATCGTATATCGAGGAGCCCTGTATCAATACGATCGAGCACGCGTTTCGGACCGAAATGTCGTGCAATTCAGAGGGCTGAGACAATCACGGGGGGTTAATTCAAATGGACAGTGAAACAACCAAACATACGCGTCGCAAGGTCATTAAGGTCGGCATGACGGCGCTTGCGATTGCGCCGCTCGTCGGATTATCTGAGCGAGCCTCCGCCGCGCAAAACGCCGCGGTTCGGAAGGCACTGAAGTACCAGCTCATGCCGAACGGCGAGAAGAATTGCAAGGTCTGCGTCAATTTCGTCCCCAACAAGGATAAGCCGAACAATGACGTCGACGTGAACGGGTGCAAGCTCTATCCGGGCGATACCGAGATCTGCCCGCACTGCTATTGTACTGGGTTTGTGCAGAATGCGGCTGCGACGAAGGCCGGGGCGTCCTGGTCGCCCTGGAACCCACCCGCTGCCAAGTGAGCATGCGACTGGGGTTCGGAGCGCGAACTTCGGACGCTGGGGCCTTGGATCGGTGCGGCGAGAGCTGAAGCGTCATTGACTGCCGGTGATGCTTGCTAAGCGGTGACGAAGTTTGATGCGAGTGATCCTCGTGAGACCGGCAGTATGTGCGGGCGTTCAAGCGCGCCCCACGAGAGGCGTTGCTGATCGTTCGGGATTTGGGGCGTCTGTGGCAACGCCACAAGCAGGCGGTGAAATGCGTGCCAAGACAACGGGAATTCGATGAGCGGCGACGGCGTCAGCCGCCGGGATTTCTTGCAAGCCGTCGGCCTCGGCGGGACCACGATCGCGCTCGCCGGCTGCGGCCATACGTCGATCGAATCCGGTGTGGAGCTCGTCGAATCCTATGTCCAGCCGGAAAATTTCGTCGTCCCGGGCGTCGGCGTTTCTTATGCATCGACCTGCACACAATGCGCATCCGCCTGCGCCATCATGGGGCGCGTACGCGAAGGGCGCATCCTCAAGCTCGAGGGCAATCCAGAGTCCGCAATTAGCGGCGGGAAAATATGCGGCCTCGGCCAGGCCGCCGTGCAGCAGCATTACAGTCCCGATCGCCTGACGACCCCGATGATCCGGGATGGCGGTTCATTGAGACCGACGAGCTGGGATAAAGCGATGGCGCTGCTCAACGCAAGCCTGGCGCCGGCGGAGCGCACCGGCCGGCGGGTTTGGCTCACGGGCCCGACGAGCGGCCACCAACAAATCCTGCTGCACAACCTCGTCGGGGCGGGCGCCGCCACGGATTATATCGTCTACGATCCGCTCTCGACCGCGGTCGAATCCTCGGTCAATCGCAAACTGTTCGGCGTCGATTCGCCAGTAGGCCTCATCGAAAAAGCCGGTCTCGTGCTCTCATTCGGAGACGATTTTCTCGGCGCCGGCGCCTCGCCGGTTGCGGCGGCACGGCAATACGCGCGGTTTCGCCGGGCAACGCCGCGCGGTGTGCTCGTCCAAATAGAGCCCAAGATGACCTTGACGGGCGCCAACGCGGATCGTTGGATCGTCATTGCACCGGGCACCGAAGGCGTGTTCGCGCTCGGTCTCGCACGTGAACTGCTGCAGCGCAAAGATTTTGCCGGTAGCTTGTCGCCCGCACTGGTTGCGGCGGTCGACCCGTACACGCAAGCCGAGGTCAGCCGGATCACGGGCGTCTACGGCGAGTTGATCCCGCGTCTGGCCGCGATGCTCTGGGAGCGCGCGCCGAGCTTGGTGCTCGCGGGGCGCTATCCGCAAGGGCATTCGCACGGATCGCACAACACGGCCGCGATCGCGCTGCTCAATGTCGTGCTGCAGAACAACGGTAAGACGCTGATGCGCTCTGCCGACTTGCCATTCCCTCAGCTCGCGCCCACCAATGGGGATTTCAAGTCGCTCGCGGATCTCAACAAGTCGATGGCCGACGGGAATTGCCGCTCGCTGCTGATGCACGGCACGAATCCGGTCTACAGCGCGCCGGATTTTCTGCAGTTCACCGCGAATTTGCGGAAGGTGCCGTTCAAGGCCGCTTGGGTCACGGAAATGGACGAGACCGCAATGGAGTGCGATCTCGTGCTGCCCCTGCTCTCGCCCTTGGAGGATTTCGGCACGCACGTCGCGACCAACCAATTCGACGGCACCGAGATATCGATCCAGCAGCCGCTCATGGAGAAGCTCTACCCGGAGACTCGATCCTTCGGCGACGTCTTGCTCGATCTGCTGCGCCAGGCGAAGCCCGACAGCTACAAGCTGTTTCCGGACTACTACGCGTATCTCAAGAGCGCCGTCATCAATGCCAAGCCCGCGTTTCCGTCGGAGGCGAGCGGCGAGGAGTTTTGGGAAAATACCTTGAGCGCGGGCGTTCTACACCGGCCCGCGCCCCTGCTGCCATTGCCGGCGACCGACCTCACCGCCGAGATGATCCAGCAGCCTGCGACCAACAGCGAGGATGCCGAGTATCCGTTCCACCTGATCCCGGCCGTGAGCCCGAGCATGCGCGATGGCCGGCCGGCCAATCTTTCGTGGCTCCAGGAATCTCCGGATCCGCTGACGACAATCGTCTGGGATAGCTGGGCCGAGCTGCATCCGAGCACCGCCAAGGCGCTGCAAATCAGTGAAGGCGATGTGCTGATCATCGAGTCCGCTCACGGCTTCATTCGCGTCAAAGCCTATCTGATGCCCGGCATACACCCGGGTTCAGTCGCGGTTCCGATCGGTCAGGGGCACACCGCTTACGGGCGCTATGCGACCAACGTCGGCGCAAATCCGCTGAAGATCCTCGATCCGATCTTCGATCAGGAGACCGGCGAGCTTGCGATCTACGCGACCCGAGTCGCCATCCGGAAGACCGGTCAGAACGAGCGGGTGGTCAAGGACGAAGGACCGACCAATCTTCAGCAGGGCGTGAAGCTGGTCGCGACGCTCGCGGCAGATCGCGTAGATCTCTCCAAGGAGACCAAATTTGTCATTCGATAACCTGACGTCCAACTGGTCGAAACTTCGGACCAAGCGTCCGCAGCCCGATCAGTACAAGGAGGCCCCTTACAAGTGGGCCATGGTCATCGATCTCGATGCCTGCACCGGCTGCAACGCGTGTACGACGGCCTGCTATGCGGAAAACAATCTGCCCGTGGTCGGCAAGCAAAAATTCCTTGCGGGCCAGGTCATGCATTGGCTCAGAATCGAGCGCTACTGGGGCGCGGGCACGGAATCCACGCAGGAATTCCCCGAGCAAGGCGCGCAGTTCCTGCCGATGATGTGTCAGCAATGCGAGGCGGCGCCCTGCGAAATCGTCTGCCCCGTGGGCGCGACCCACCACACGCCGGATGGATTGAACTCCCAGGTCTACAACCGCTGCGTCGGCTCACGCTATTGCTCGGCGAATTGTCCCTACAAGGTGCGATATTTCAACTGGTACAACTACCCGGAGAGCGCCTGGCCGAGTCCGCTCGAGCAGCAGTTGAATCCGGATGTGACCGTGCGCAGCAAGGGCGTCATGGAGAAATGCACGTTCTGCGTGCAGCGGCTCAATGAGGCCAAGAGCAAGGCGCGCACCGAACACCGGCTCGTGCGCGACGGCGAAGTGCTCACGGCCTGCGCGCAGGCCTGCCCGTCATCGGCGATCCACTTCGGCAATCTCGCCGATGAGTCTTCGGAGGTCGCCAGAATGTGGAAGGCGCAGCAAGTGGAGCCTGCACTGGATAAGCAGAAAAAAGACGAGCAGCGCGAAGAGGACGAAAAGCTCGACAAGTACGACGAGACTCTGCGCGGCTACCGGATTTTCGAGGATTTGCGCACCTATCCGTCCGTCGTGTATCTCGAACGAATCCGCTCTACGGAAGTTTAAATGACCAATCATCGCGATGAGCATGGAATCGCCACTGAAGCTCGATTCACTGGAATTTAATACTCTCCATTTCTTCAGAGACGCATCGTCAAGGAAATTCATGATTGAAACCATTGTCGCCATTCTATTCCTGCTCGGTATTGTGCTCGTTGCGACTGGGCCGAAATCTTCCGACAAGAAGCAAAAGGATGATGGTGCCTCTAGCGCGCCAACACCCAAAGCCCCTGACTCGCCTGATAAATAAGAGAGGCTCGCCTGCTTAAATTTCGCGGGTCGCGCTTCAGCTTGCGGTAGTTCTCGGTCAGCTTAGTCGCTGATCGGCCTTGACGATTGTGCAGGTCCGGCGATTGCATTGGAGCAAGACGCAGGCAAACGCGGAGACAAGTAGATTCGTGAGCTGGTAATAACCCGATCCGGAGTGTCTGGCGAGTTGGGCCACGCGATCTCGACCTCTTCGAGTGCCCGGCCGTATCGGCGCTACTGCGCGGCGTTCGCGCGATCGCCCGATGCTCATTCGCGGAGCTGCGTGCGGCCACTGCTAACGCATTGCAGAGCCCCAAAGGCTGTTCGTAGTTGCACCGACTCGCCACACGAGATCCGCAGTCCATTTCCTTTCGCGCAATCGTTGCCAAACCCAATTCTTGGTTGACTGAACGTGGCCGCCTGGCTTGCGCAAGTGGTGGGTTCGTCTATACGATGCACGCTGCATAAAACGCGCTCCATCATGCATCCATTCTCGATACCAACCGATGTCCCGTGAAGCGAGGCGAACGCCCGCGGTGCGTTCAGGCATGCGACCGAATTTTAAGTCTGCCTCGATGGGTTCCCGAAGCCGCGGACGGCCGAAGAACGAGCGCATCGATGTGGAGGTCGTCGCCGCGGTGCTCAAGGGGCTGCGGCTGCGCGGCTATCGGGGAGTCACGATGGAGGGTGTGGCGCGGCAGGTGAAGCGTGCCCGCACCAGCTTGTATCGCCGTTGGCCAAGCAAGCGCCACCTGGTGGCAGATGCAGTGGTTGCGGAGTTGGGAGCTCAGCCCGCGCCCGACACGGGCTCCTTGCGCAAGGATCTGAAGGCTGCGGTTGGGACGCTGCTCAATGGCTTTGCCGGGCCCCTAGGCAAGGCGCTTCCGGGACTTGTCGCGGACATGGCGCACGATCCTGTGCTGGCGCGAATGATTCGGGAAAAGGTGTTGGTGGCGCGCCGCCGATCAATCCGCGCGGCTTTCGAGCGCGGCGTGGCACGTGGCGAGAGCGGTCGGGGGTTCGACATCGAGATTTTGATCGACATGCTTACCGGGCCCTTCTATTTTCGGGCGTTGTTCGGCCATCTTCCGGCGACTCCGGCCATGGTGAATACCATCGTTGACTACGTACTAACAGTTGTTCGCCCGCGTGCGGTTGGCGCGTTCTCGCTGCAGCCCTAAAAGCCCGGCGGCGACCGAGCTCGATGAGACCCCAACATCAAGCGCACAGCCGCTGTTTCGACGGCTCACATCATCATGCGTCCGGCTTGAGTTGGCCCAGGCGTCGCAGCAGAGGGGTGATGGTCAGTCCTTGCGCGAAAACGGAAAAGGCCACTACGGCAAAGGTGATTCTGATGATGGCATCGCGCTCGGGCAGGTCCTGAGGCAGCGTCAGTGCCAGTGCCAACGCCAGCGCTCCTCGCAAGCCGCCCCAAAATAGGACGTGCTGGTCCCGGGTTTCCATCCTAAACCTGGTGCGAGCGAATATCCCGCAAAGAGGATAAATTGAAATTGCGCGTCCGCATGTCACCAGACCAATCGCTATGAGTGCGGACCCCCACAATTCGCTGATGTGCTGCTGCGCCTCTTGCGCTCCCATTAGAATGAAAATCAGCGAACTTGCAATAAACGCGACGAATTCCCAAAAACTCTCTAAATCGCGGCGGTCGGCATCCGAAGTTGCGCTGTGCCTGCCGTAGTTGCCAACGACCAGGCCAGCCGTCAATGCCGCGAGTACCCCCGAGAGGCGATAATGCTCAGCCACGAAGAAGGAGCCGTATGCCGCGAGAGTCGTCAGTGTGATCTCGACTAATCGATCGGGTGTACGTCCCGCTAACAGCATGAAGCCCCACCCGACGATGGCGCCGACGAATACGCCGCCGCCGATGGTCAGGAGCAGCGTGCCGGTAATGGAGAGCATATCGTGACGTTCGCCCGCGAGCACACTTAACACCGCAACGAAAGCGACTGCCGCTGTGCCGTCGTTAAGCAGGCTCTCCGCCTCTATCAACAAGCGAAGGCGACCCTGTACTCCTGCTTCATTGAGGGCGGCAATCACGGAAACAGGGTCGGTGGCCGCGATCAACACGCCGAAAACAATTGCGCTACCCCAGCCCCAGTTCAGCGCGTAGTGCATTCCAGCCGCGGTGACGCTACCGGCCAATAACACGCCGACGGTTGCCAAGAGCGTCACGACCGGTAGATCCTTTTTGAACTCTCGCCAACTGATGCAAAGTGCCGCCTCAAATACCAGGGGCGGCAACAACACAACAAAAATCAGGTCCTTTGTCAGGTGCAGTTCTAGTCGAACATGCGAGAAATACAAACCCATACCCGCCAGGACCAAGCCTACGGAGTATGGCATCCGCAGACGGCGAGCAATAATTGCTACAAGCGCGGAAACGAATAGGAGGATGCCAAGTTCCGAGATCGCTAGTGCCATACGATCTTCCTCAACGTTCTGCAACACGCTGCCTGACCTAGCGGCAGGAACAATAATGTTCTTACGGACGGCCTTGAAAGTGATCGCGGACGCTACCAGCGTAAACGGCGCGGCCTCAGAGATAACATCGATGGGATTTTACGCGTATCGCTTCATCTCTTGAGCGAGATTGTCGCGGCGATCATCGCCGCCGCGCCAATGCTTGCGGTTACGCATTCTGTCTGCGTACTGCCTACTAACAACCATCGCCGAGAGATCAAGAGCTAAACTGCCGAGGCGTGTTGCCAAACTGTTTGACGTTGACGCACTTACGCTCAGCCATCCGAGCGGATTCTACTGTGGCCCTCAATTCGATTGCAGTTGCGTGTGCTGAGGAGGCGGCGGCTGCAGCGTGGGTGGTGTCTGCGGCGCAGCTGCCGTCTGCGGCACCGGTGCGGTTTGCGAGGTAGGCGTGGCCTGTATCGCAGGCTGCGCGCTCGATGCGGCTTGCGGGATTGGCGTGGACGGCAGCACCGGTGTCGCCCGCGATGCAGGCGTGGTTTCAAGCGTCAGTGTCGTGGGCGTTGCGCCGGTCGCCGAGGCGGGGTTCGTACCGGCAGAGACGACCGTGTTGTCAGCGTTCGTGTTCGTGGCGAGCGCCGGCTGCCGCGCCGCGGAGCGCGCCACTTCGGCGGGCGTCGCCGGCAATTGCTCTGCCGTCAGGGTCATCGGGTTGATGACGCTCGGATTGTCTCTAAGCTTCACGTAGAAGGGACCATCCCCAGGGTGCGGAACTGGCAGCGCGGCGCCTAGAAATCCGTCGGGAACTTGGACCGGATGCGTGAATTGTGCATCGCTCGATAGCGAGTCGATCAGGAATAGGTTGGCTCCCGAGAGCTTACACGCAAGTTCCGCCGCGGCAGGGCATTTGATGTCCTTGAGCACGGGCAGGCGCACCAAGGTCGCGAGCGGCTGCCAGTCGCCCGTGACGCCCTTGGCATTGACTCGATACTGCAACGGCCCGAATGCCGATGAGCCGAATACTTTCACCGGATTGAGCGCGGCCAAGGCTACTTGAGAATTCTCGAGCGTGATTCCGCCGTTGTGCAAGGTCAAAATCGTTGCGGATACTTCATCGGTCGTGGCGACTTCGATGCTCTCCTCATTTGAAAAGGCGGCCGGCGATAGGGTGCGTAGCGAGAACAACAACGTCGCATCCAGCGGAAGCTCACCGGGGTCGGCGAGCTGGATGTTGCTGCTCTCGATCGATGGCGACGGCTGCACAAATTTGCTGATCAGTACGACGCGGGGACGCGGCGCGTCAATTGCGGCCGAGACCGAGATGACCCTGCCGTCTTTGAGCCTGAGTTTCGCCGCGGCGGCACGATCGGGCTTCAGAGCCGCTGCCGCCTGCGGGTCCTGAATCACCATCGGTAGTTCGTCGGCGCCGACGCGGCTCGACAGGTCGCCGGGCACGAACACGACGCCTCCGATCGAGAGGCTCGCGACCTCGTCGAGGCGGCTGCCTTTGAGCAAGCCTTGGGTGTCTCCGGCGTGAATGCTGAAACCCTCGAAGCGTCCCGCGTCAGAAAAGGCTTTGATCGCGATTGGCTGCGGGTCCTTGACGCCGAATTGTGTGACCATGAGCGTCATGGCGCCGGGCTCGGCGTCCTGCAGCGGCAGCTTGACCTCGACCTCATTGGGTTTGACGGTCTTCCACTCGACCTTCAACTCCTTGCCGGCCGGATCCCTGAGCATGATGCCGTCGATACAGCTGACGCTGTCGGCGCGAAAGTGAACCGTATCCTGGCGCCCGACGATCAATGTCCCCTCGTCTCCTGCGGCAAGTTCCAATGCGACCGCATGCGCGTTCATCAAGCGAAAGCTCGGACCGTCGTAGGAATCGAAACCCCAGCGGCCGCGCAGCGAAGCCTGAATATTGTCTCCGAGAATGGCGGACCCTAAGCCAGTCGTATCGACGACGTAGCCGCCCTGCAGCGCATCGGCCATGGCCGGCAATTCGATGGTCTTGCCGTCTGCGCCGGTCAACCTCAGCATCACGTCGTGTGCATAATCGGTCGAAAATACCAGTGGCGCACCTTCGACCGGCAGGACGAGAGTCGTGCGCCTCGCGCAGTAGATCTCCTTGGGGTCCACCGCATGCAACGGGGGCAGTTGCAGCTGCTCGACAGCCGGTAGTGCAGCGACGAGCACCGACTTGGGGTTATGAAACGACGGCGCCGCGTTCAGCGTCAACGCAATTGTATCGCCATGTCGTGAACCAAGCGCCGGAATGTACTGATACTGCGCAATATGAAATGAGTCCAGGAGCCGTGCGATATCGAGAACCGATGCGATGTACGAACTGTAGTAGCCATAGCTCAGCTGCGGCGTATAACTAGCCTCCATCGCCAAATCGGCGCCGGGACCCGAGGTTAATGCCTCGACAATCGACGTACTGTGCCCGTCGTTCAGAATGAGCGAGGCCTCGCCCTGCATGAGGCATGGCGCCTGTAGTGCGGGAATTCGGTCGAGGCACTTATCGTCGACCTTAATTGCGAGGCTACGCGCCAGAAGCGGAGCCGCCGACTTCAGCTTGGATGGATCCGTGTCGTTGAGGGCTCGAATCGTAGATAGGTAGCGCTCCAAGCGCGAGCGGTCGAGAGCGGCCTGATTCAAATCCTGCGAGGTGCGTACAAAGGTACCTGGACTACCGCGCACCGCACCGGTGAGCGTCCGGAAGTCGCCGCCGGTTTCCGGTGCGAGAAATACAAGCACCTGTTGAGCACCCTGCGGCACCGTCACCGTGAGCCCATCGCGCGCGCACGGGCTTGTCCAAGTCTTGCATGGGAAAAACCAAGTCGCCGGGGGCGGATTAGTCGGGCCGCTTAAGAACGCGGTCACCAAGAGGTAATGACTCGATTGGGTCGGTGGTAAATCAGCCCTAATCGAGATTTTGTCGCCCGCAGCAAGGTTCGGCACTTCGGAAATCGGCAGGGATATTGCGCCGCGGATGATCTTGACCTCGAGCACCGGGCCCGCGAGATCGAACGGAGCGGACCCCGCATGGGCCGCCGCAGCCAGGGCAGTTGCCAAAACCAAGAGTAGAAACGGTGATTTCATAAAGATCCTGTAATGAGGCTCTGGGCCGCTCCCTCCCGCCTTGGAGTTCCGGCCGGCTCGCGAGTTCAAGCCGCTTGCTGCTTCCAGTATGCGGAAAATCCGGAAGATGCGTCGTGATAGCCGTCGCTCTCACATCAGCCGACCAACCTTTAGCCGTTTCTTGACGACAATTTCATGTACAGATACATTGGTATCCATTATATTGTCATAATTGCATATAGCGGGAAAGTGACACTTGCGAACCGCCATCGCGCGCAGGGAATTGCCAACCGGTCCGCGCGACCACCAGCGACATAAACGGCTGACGCTCGACGTGTTGAAGCAATTCAGGTTGATCTACGGATCGGTCCGGCACCATTTTCGGCAGATCGAGGAGACTTGCGGGGTCTCCGGATCTCAGGTCTGGATGCTTCATGAGCTACAAGCGGCACCGGGAATCGGCGTATCCGATCTTGCGCATCGACTTTCAATCCACCAAACGACCTGCAGCCAGCTCGTCGAGAAGCTCGTCGCTCGCGGATTCGTCTTGAAGACCCGATCGGATCAGGACCAGCGCCGCGTCGGACTAACGATCACGAGGAGCGCCGCCAAGGTTCTCAAGGATGCGCCCGGCCCTGCCGAGGGCTTGATTCCGGAGGCATTGATGGGGCTTTCGGATGCAACGCTGCAATCGCTGACGCTAAATCTCGGCAAGCTGATCGACGGACTTCACTTGCAGGACGAGCAGGCCGCAGATCGGCCGCTCTCCGATCTGTGATGCGGGACTCAACGCCCACCCAGTTACGGACGAGCGACTCAAGTCGCTGCCATTGGGCGTTTGCGATGACTTCAGTGCACGAGCATGCGCTGGAGACCATGAAACAGAAACCTAGGAGTAGTCAATGACTAAGTATCGAACCCCGATTCTCATGACAGGTGCTGCCGCGCTGTGCGTCCTCTTCGCATCGGGCTGCACCGACCTGAAGCCGATTCAAGCGCAACTCGACGATCTCAAATCCCAGGTGAATAAGCTCGCCGCGGAAGAGGCGAGCACCAAGAGCCGCACAGACAGCGCCGCGAGCACCGCACAGGCGGCCACCGCTGCGGCTCAACGCGCGCAGGGCACCGCCGATTCTGCGAGCGCAATGGCGAACCGGAACCAGCAGGCCATCGAGGCGATTAACGAGAAGATCGACCGCATGTTCAAACGCTCGGTCCAGAAGTAGGCCGCCGCGCGCTGCCGGGCGCGCATCGGCGAGAGACTGTTCACCGGCGACGACGTATTCGTCACGGTGGTCGGAATCCGTGGGGGTCAAGTTCGAATCGGAATCGAAGCGCCAAGATCGGTCGTGGTGAGTCGCCGCAAGGTCTTTGATCGCATCGTCGAGGATGGCAAGTCGATCAGCGCAATCGCCCTGTCAACAAGGGATGTTTACCCGAACGTGCCGAATGGCGCGGTATCGATCGCCAACTGCCTGATTTATGGGGTTGCAAAATCCATGAACTTCACTCCAAACGAGCCATTTTTTCGATAGGGGAAGTTGTTAATTGAGCTTTGCTTTCGAAACGTTATCCACCGGGAACCGTTACTTTTAGCGGGTTTCGCTAAACACCCCTCTCGTCGACGACGGCGTGGGCCAAGACGACGCCCTGAGTGGTCTGCATGGCAGTATCGACCAGCCTGCGCGCTCCAAGTCGAAGTTTACTTACTAGTAGATTAATCTTAAGCTGCCATGCCAATGTCGTTGAGAAAGAATTCGCTTCTGGCCCGCGCCGCATCACCCACGGCGGCAGCAACGGCTATTCTCGACGTGGCCGAGCGGCTCGCACAGACACGCGGGTATAACGGTTTCAGCTATGCCGATATCGCAGCCCAGTTGGGCGTCACCAGGGCAAGTCTCCATTATCATTTTCCCTCCAAGGCGGAGCTTGGTCGCGCACTCGTCGAGCGCTACCGTGGTCTCTTTGGAGCGGCGCTCGACGCAATTGCCAAACAGGCGGAGGAGGCGCACGGAAAACTGAAGCGGTATGTCCGACTCTACTATTCCGTCTTGAGCAATGAACGGATGTGTTTGTGCGGAATGCTTGCGGCGGGGTACGCGACGCTTCCGGCGCCCATACAGCAGGAGGTGATGTTGTTCTTCGACGCCAACGAGCGATGGCTCACCGCAGTCCTTGAGGATGGCCTTCGAGCCAGAGCGTTTCAATTTGAGGAACCAGCGAACGAGCGGGCGCGGGTGCTTCTCGGGGCGCTCGAGGGTGCCCTGCTGGTGGCGCGATCGTACCGCAATCCTCGTCGTTTCCAGGTGTCAGCGGCCTGCATGCTCGCGGATTTGGGTACCAGCAGCCACTCAAAGCAGCGCTGGACGTCCGGGAAGGTCGCGGTGCGGCGCCCGCGGCGTATATAGCACGCACTTAAGGGACCCTCCCGGATCGCCGGCCGGCCGATGGGACGGCTCGCTCGGAATCTTTGCGTTCGCGCCTCCATTCCCTGACACAAGGCGACGTGATCAAGGAACCGTTAGAAAACATGGGGCAACAACCGGAGTCCGCGGCACTTGCATCTTGAAACAGCCGTCATGGCACCGCAACGCCACAGTTTCGGATTGTGAACGTCGGAAAACTGTCCACCTGACCCCACCATTCTTAGCAGTTCCTCGCTGCAAACAGCCGTATGAAATTGCAAGAAAAGCACGCGCCGCCTCATTAACGGGACATTTCTAATGTTGAGCTTCTCGTCGCTTAATCTCCGCCACCCACAATTGATTTCACCATATTCCTACGAGTAGTCCGTCATGGCCAATTCAACCTTATCCGCAATGGGGCCCAACTCCCCATTGATCGAGGCGAGTCGTACGCCATCCGACGTGGATCTTGATCCGGACAATTGGGCTTACCAGGCCGTTACCGATTTCACGCGCATTTGTCCCATCACGGTGTTCCCCGATTGCCCGATTGAAGATGCTCGGGAGCGCATGATCGGCCTGGGTGTGCATGCCTTGCTCGTTACCGATCGACAGAATGACGGTGAACGGCGGCAGGTCCTCGGTTTGATCACGTCTTACGATATCCAGCATCGCCAAGAGCGGATGCATCAGATGGTGCAAGGCTTACGGCTACCGCCTAAGGCTGTGTGCGTGAGAGAGGTCATGACCCCGTGGAATGATCTGCCGTTGATACATTACGAATCTCTGCTCGATCTGACCGTCGGCGAGCTGCAAGAGCGGTTGGAGGGCACCGGTTTGACCCACTTCCTGGTCGTCGAGTCAGAAGACGGTGATAGTGGGTCCGCTCGCGGGCTGATTTCGCGTGCGTCCATTGCCAAGCGCCTCAGACGAGCCCCGTCGACATAAACAGGTACGCCCTGGCGTGTGGCGACGCCATTGCGGCACAGGGGTGTAATGAGATGCCGGAACCGACCCAAGATCGCGTTGACTAGCTGAATGGAATTGCCTCGGCACCTGTGTCGCCGAACGTTCCGATCGCCGCATCGCCGCGCTTTCGGTTCAGCCTGATTGCACGGCAGAATCTTGACAATCTCGTCCTATGGTCCGGTGAGGAGGGCGGTGCAGACGCCACCATCAATGTCGTCATACCTTATGCGTTTGCGAGTACCGATCGGTGATTCCATTTGCAATAGCGGTGCCGCGAACAACCGGCGCATGAGTGGGCCATCGGCCGCGGCAATGGCAGGCGCCGGATCGCCTGCGGCGCGCGCAATCACCGTTGAACATGCGTCGATGGAGTGAATCGTCACCATGTCACTCGCAAGAGCATTGCGCAGCTAATCGGGAAATCTAGTGCCCATTAAGATGGCAACCTTGGTCGACAATCGATGGGTCTGGCATTTCGAACTGCATGGCAATTTTTCCGCCGTGCTCGTCAAGCGCCGTTATGGCTACGGTGCGCGTACGCAGGATTTCCTTCAGCGGGTGTTCGGAGATAATGGCAGAGGTGTTGTCCGATCCGGGCGACCATTGCTTCTCCTCAGTGTCCTTGGAATTGTCGGTGCGAAATTGGACCGCAACCTTGGGAAAATAGGATATTCCGGTAAGAATCTCTTCTGGCTCGACGTAAATGACTTTTAGAGGGGTTCCGACGAGCAGCTTGCCGTCAAGGAATGTACCCCTGCCACGAGGAGACTTCTCAGCTGGCACGCAGTCGACGACGACAGCGGGCCGCTTGGTGATCGCATCTGCTGGCGGCGCGAGAAATGTTCCGACCAAGGTGAAGCGCGAGTAGGTGTAAGCGTCCGCAACATTGGTTCTCTGCGATTGCTGCCACATGGGCTCCGATGGGGGCTATTGTAGCGCCGACGCCGCGAAGCTGAATGAAGGCCATATAAATGGCACGAGTAGAAGCAGTGGGTTGGTTTTCATGTTTCCTTCCTCCTATTTCGTCATTTCCCGAATCCGTACTGGGTGTGCAGACTCGGGATCACCTCACATTCCGTCCTATTCCCTCATAATTAGACCGTGCCGAACGCAACATTAAAGCATGATGAGGGACCCCTATCGGTATTCGATGGCGGATCGGCACTCCTGGACTGGCGCCGCACCGCAACCAGTTTTCGCATTGGTTGCGCAAGCGGCGCGCCGAACTCGCAGCCCGCCGAAATGCTGCACTCGAGCCGCTAGCGGTTATTGATCGCGAGCATGTCGACGACCCGAGCGACGCCCGGCGTATCCCTTGCGACCGACTCGGCTATCGAGATCTCCAAGGATGTATCGACCAGACCATGAAGATAAACGACGTGATTGATGGTCTGCACATCAATGGTATTGGGTGGTTCCAGCTCCGGATGCCGGTCGAACCTTGCCTCTACCGCGGCGATGATTTTCGCGTCGCCAGCGCACGCGTCGGACACGCAGTTCCTCGTTGCGGCGCAACCTACAAGGCCACTCAATAGAATTAGCGCGGCGGTCAGAGCCTCTAATCGTTTGGATCTACGCATGAATTTGCCCTCCCGCTTAGATGGATTTCAGTAATCTCATTTGGCGACAGGTTCTGCGGCGCGCGTCCCAGGCCGCCGTCAAAATCTGCGCGCAATTGAAGGTCGATGGCTTCTCGTGCGCGGGAAATGCGTGAGCGCACGGTACCGACAGGACAGCACATTTCGCTGGCGACTTGCGAATAGCTGAGCCCATCAAAATCGCACAAGAGAATTGCGGTCCGCTGCTCGTCACTGAGCGCCTTGATGGCCGCATCGACGGTGTCGCAGATCTCGGCTGTGAGTGCAAGCCCTTCCGGCGTGTCCAACTCTTTGAGGGTGTTGGCGCTTTCGCCCTTATCATCGTAGTCGCGGGCTTCGACGCCGAACACCTTTGCGTCGCGCGCGCGAGCCGACCGCATCGTTTTAGCCGAATTGATGGCAATGCGATGCAGCCAGGAATAGAAGGCGGCCTCGCCTCGAAAGTGCTTCAACCCCCAATAGGCCCGGAGGAATGTGTTCTGCACGGCGTCTTCCGCATCGGCGCGATTTCGGACATAGCGCATTGAGAGTTTCATCACTCGGCGCCGATACCGGTGCACGAGTGCGTTGAAAGCACCGCGCTCGCCGGACTGAGCGCGAAGGACGAGGGCTCGATCGCAACAATCCACACTCATCGTCGACTCCAATCGGCTGGGTACGGCTGGCGTCCGTCGCGCTTTGGATCTAGGCGGAAGCCGGACTCATTGCTCTTGTCCAAGAGCCTACGGCGCGCAGATTAAGGACCGCCTAAGCGTGCATTAGAAAATGGCGGCACGCTTCATTTGGGCTCGCTGACGGCGGTTCCGCATGATGGTGATTTGCCGGGTGTGTTCGACGGAGTGGCGATCGTGCGGCGGGGAAATTTGACGCGAAAGCGGCTGCCGGCGCCAAGTTGGCTCGTGACGTCTATTTCTGCGCCGTGTGCCGAACAAATGGATTTGACGATTGACAGTCCGAGTCCCGCGCCGCCATCCTCGCGCGAGCGCGCCTCGTCGACGCGAAAGAATCGATCGAACACATGCGCAATCGAGGATTGGGGAATGCCGATCCCGGTATCAGATACCTCGAGGACGCTGCCCGCATCGTCCGACGCGGTCCGTAGCGACACGGTGCCCCCGCGGGGTGTGAAGCGGATCGCGTTGTCGAGAAGATTGACGACGATTTGCTTGAGCCGCGACTGATCGCCCTGAATGACGGCCTTCTTTAGCCCTGACATATCGATTTCAATGCCTCGATCCTCTGCCATCAGGCGCATGTGCTCGGCGGTGTTCGATGCGAGCTCGGCGAGGTCGACATCGACCCATACGCCCTGTGTCTCCCCGGCGTCGAGGCGGGAAAGGACGAGCAGCCCGGATACCAGGTGTTCCAATCGTGCCACTTCCTCGAGCACGCTGCCCACGCGTTCGCGCAGCTCCGCTTCGGTCAATCCGGATTCGCGGGTCAATTCTTCCAGCTCGCCCTTGATCACGGTGAGCGGTGTGCGAAGCTCGTGGGATGCATCGGCCAGAAATCGACGCGACGTCTGCAACGAGTCACGCAGGCGCCCTAGCATCGTATTGAAGGAAATCGAAAGCCGCTCGAGTGCATCGCCGCTTTGCACGACGGGGAGCCGCTGGCTCAGGTTCTGCAGGCTCATTTGTTCGGCGGTCCGCGACAAGCGATCGACCGGACGCAGCGCCCGATTCACGAGCCAATAGCCACCGACAACGGCGCAGACGATGAGTACGGGGAGCAGTAGTGCCAACATATCCAGCAAGCGATCCAATGCCGCTTCGATCGGCGCGATGGAGGCTCCGAATTCGACGAGGTATTTGCCGGAAGCCGTGCCGACGGGCGTAGCACGGACCATCAGATGCTGCGTGAGATCGAATTCGGTGACCGGGACCGTCGCTGAATCGCTCATCGACCGTGGACGCGGGCTCACCGCCGACGGGTCGAAGCTGCGATCGGAGGGCGGACCCGAAAGATAAGCCGGGATGCCCGGCATGCGGGTCACCCGCACGAAGCGATTGTTGAATTCTGGAGTCACCCGCGTCTCGATTTCCCGCGCAATCGAGCCGCTCGTGGCGTCGGCGGGCGCCTCGAGCAGAATCTGTTCAACCTGCTCCGAGCGTCGACCCAAAGTGTCGCGCAAATTCGATCGAAGGTATTGCTGCAGCCCGAAAAAGGTAGCCGCGCCGACCAGGGCGAATGTCGCGCTCAAGAGCAGCGTGTACCAGAGTCCCAGTCGAAAGGCGAGCGAGCGATGATTCATTCGCGCACTGCGTCTCGCTCGGTTTCTGCCTCGCGCACACAGTAGCCGACGCCGCGAACCGTGTGGATGAGCTTGACCGCGAACGGTTCGTCGATCTTTCGGCGCAAGTAGCGGACGTATACATCCACGATGTTGGTCACGCCCTCGAAGCTCTGGTCCCAAACGTGGTTGAGTATCATGGTCCGCGAGAATACCCGGCCAGGCGAACACAAGAGATATTCGAAAAGCGCGTATTCCTTCGCCGTCAGATCGATTCGGTGGCCGCTGCGCTTGACCTGCTGGGTCAGACGATTGAGCTCGAGGTCCGCGATGCGCAGGATGTCCGCCCGCTCGACCGGTGTGCGCCGGAGCAGCGCTTTGATCCGCACCAGCAGTTCGGCGAAATCGAAGGGCTTCGTCAAATAATCGTCGGCTCCGGCTTCGAAGTGCATGACTTTGTCATCGATCGCATCGCGCGCGGTGAGCACCAATACCGGCAGCGCGGCGTGCGATTGCCGCAGGCGACGCAACAGTTCGGTCCCGCTCAAATACGGGAGCATCAAATCGAGGACGAGAAGATCGTAGTCGTACGAGCCGAGGTAACTTTCGCCTTCGCGGCCATTGGCCGCGAGGTCGACCGCGAATCGTTCGGCGCGCAATCCGCGAGCGACGAATTCAGCGAGCTTGCGATCATCTTCAACAATGAGTATTCGCACAGCAATCTCCTTGTGTGCGGCACTTAGTCGACACTCCCATTAGATTGTCGTTAGCGCACCATTAAAAAACTCTCATTCAAGTAGCTTTGCCCATTGCGCGCCGCGCGTCGCGTACGTTGCGAGCGTGCCTCCGAGTGACAATTGCATGCCTAGATTACGGATAGCGATCGCGCGAGGCAAACCGGGAACTCGATGCGAACCCGCGGAGTCATAAAAAAACGAGTGGTCGATGGTTCAGGGGAGTTCGGATCGTATTCAAGTCTCGAGGTGTCATCATGCTCAGAAAGTCATTCTTGAGCGTCGCGGCAGGTCTAGCCGCGATCGCGATCGCAATCGGATCTTCGAGCATCGCTGCCGCCCATGGCGGCGGCGGCGGTGGTGGTGGTCATGGCGGCGGGGGCCATGGCGGTGGTGGATTTCACGGCGGCGGATTTCACGGAGGCGGGGGCTTTCATGGCGGGGGGTATCGGGGCGGCTACGGCGGCTACGGGCGTGGTGGATACGGCCGCGGATGGGGCCGAGGTGGATTCTATGGCGGTTGGGGTTGGGGCTGGGGAATTGGACTGTATTACGCGGATCTGCCCTGGTATTACGACACCTACATGTGGAACGGTGTGCCTTATTACTACGCGGACGACACCTATTATCAGTGGGACGCCGATGCCGGCGCGTATCAAACGGTCGCGCCGCCGGCGGGGCTCGCCGATCAAATCAATACCCAAGGGCCGCCGGCGCATCAATTATTCGTTTATCCGAAAGCGGGCCAGACGAACGAACAGATGGCGCGGGACCGCGAGGATTGTCATCGCTGGGCGGTCAGCCAAACAGGCTTCGATCCGCGCGTCCCGGCCGAGGCAGCCGATACTGCCACGGCAAGCAATCCGGCCGCCGCACAGTCAGCGGCGGCAAAGCGAGCAGATAACTACCGACGTGCGGACTACTATCGAGCCGAAGGGGCGTGTCTGCAGGGGCGCAATTACAGCGTGAATTAGCGAGGCGAGCCACGATGTCAACCGAGCAGTCGAACAACCTATCCGAGCTCCTGCAGCGACATCGCGGCACGCATCATTCGGCGGCTGCGCCGGCTGCCGATGGATTCTATCCCACGCTCAAAACGCAGCGATTCTCCTTTCGTCAGTTCCGCTTTTCGGATATCGAGCCGCTCGCCGCGCTCGCGAGTGAACACCGCATCGCCGACACCACGATCGGCGTTCCGCATCCCTATACGGCGGAGTTTGCGCGAATGTGGATTTCCTCTCACGCCACTGCATGGGAAGATCGTCGGGCGCTGCACTGGGCGGCCCTCAAAATTGGCGATCAACGGATCGCTGGCTACGCGGGATTGGATCCAATTGATACGCATCGCGGACACGCCCAATTGCGATTCTGGGTCGGCTGCGGCGTGGAACGCAAGAGCGATGCCGTCGAATGGTCCGAGGCGATTCTCTATTTTGCGTTGACCGAGCTTAATCTAAGGCGGATCTACGCATTGCAGCTCCAACGGCACCCGCTCGCCGGTCATGTGTTGGCAGCCATCGGAATGCAGCCCGAAGGCCTGGTCCGAAAGCGGATCCATAAGGAAGGTCTCGTCGAGGATATTGTCTGCTGGGCGATCGTCGGGAATGATTCGTAGCGGGATGGCATCAGGCGACGGCGTGGCGGGAGTCTTGAGGTCCTCGATTTTCCCGCTAATGATTGCGGGGTCCGTTCGATTGTCGTCGATGCGGGCGCCCATGCCCAAATGATGACCGGGCGCTCCGACCAGGTAGCTCGGTCCCCAGTCGCGCGAGTTATCGAACGGCGCATAGATATTGAGCGCGTCGCCGACGCGTAATTGGCCCTCATCGGCGTGCATCATCGTGCAGCCATTCAGGACAATAAAAGACAATTCGAGCACCCCTGCGCGCAAGAGCGTCCGCTGATTGATGCTCATGCTACTGAGTCCTAGTCAGTGTGGCGGCATCCTCGACCCGAGCCCGGAAGCCGGTCTTCGGACAGACCAAATAGCAGTCCGGATAGGCATCGTAAGCGGAGCATCCGTTCGAGGAATCCAACCAGCCCGATTCCGTATAGCAGGGATTTGCCGGATGAAGCAGCGCCTGCAGGTGCGCGCAGCCGGCAGTCACCCCGGCTAAAAGAAGGCAAGCGAAGGCGCGAACAATGCGAATTTGACTGAACATAGCGTTCCCTTCATCAGGATCTATGCTGCCAGCGACAGATTAAAACGCGTCCAAGGCAAGATTAAAAATACATTGGATTTCCCCTGGCCGCGATTGACAAGTGTCCCGACGATTCCGCCGACGGAAATGCCAGCGTTTAATGCAACCCTTCTCGACGTTTAATCTTCGTCTTTGAGACTCCTCAGGTCGCGAGTCGCGGACGGCTGCAGCATCGGCTGCCGCCGACCATAGTTTGAAATAAACGGTCGATCATGTTTCGGAGGTGGGTCATGTCAATTCGTTCAATCTATGTTCCCCTATCGATATTGTGCTTAGGCGCATCGCTGATTGGTTGCGCTTCGGTACCGACGGGCCGCGTCGGTGTGGAGTGGACTCCCATGCGAGGCACGGTACAGAGACCTTTGACCGAGGGATATCATGTTATTTCGCCGTTTGCGCGTGTTTACGACGTCGATTTGCGTGAACAACAGTCCGAGGACTCCTTGGATGTACTCGCAAACAACGGACTCGACATCAAATTACGGAGTTCGATTCTATATCAGCCCGTTGCGTCGGAGGCCTACGCGCTCATCACGCAGACCGGCGCCAACTACTACACGACGCTGATCGCGCCGTACGTCACTTCGAGCGCGCGAAAGGTTGTCGGCCGTTACGCGCCGGAGGAAATTTATTCCACCAAGCGCGAGCAGATCGAGCGGGAAATACGCGAGGAGGTCACGCAGAAGCTCGAGGGCAAGCATGTGCAGGTCAATGCGGTGCTGATTCGCGAAGTGCATCTGCCGCCGGCGGTGCAATCGGCGATCCAGACGAAGCTGGAAGAGGAACAAAAGGCGCTCGAAATGCAGTTCGTTCTCGAACGGACCAAGCAGGAAGCTGTGCGCAAGCACATCGAGGCGTTAGGTATAGCGGACTATCAAGCTATCATCAGCAAAGGACTGAATAGTCAGGTCATCGAATGGAAGGGAATCGAGGCGACGGAGAAGCTCGCGGAATCGCCAAATGCGAAGGTGATCATAGTGGGTTCCGGGAAAAACGGATTGCCGGTCATCTTGAATACTGCGACATCCTCCGAGGCACCGGTCGCGAGCACCGCGCCAGCCGGGAGCTCCGCGCAAATGGCCAGTAGATGAACCATTATTGACGTGCGGGCAGCGGGTAATCGGGGGCCGCGACAAACACTCGCGTGAACCCTCGATCCCGGCCCGCCGCCGGGCAAGCGCACGAAAGAAAAAGAACTGCGCATCACGCTTGTGTGCTCCGGCGGCGTGTGGCTCGCGATCTATATGAGCAGAAGACACGATTCGCGTTTTAAAGCGTGCTAAGAGCCCACCGAACCGAGCGACTTCGCGCGTAGATTCAATGGACGAAGCGGCCATGTCGCTGCGGCGACCGCCATCTTTACGCCACCGCCGCGGGAACGCGCCATTTGATCATCAGGACCTTAATCGCATCGTTTACCACCAGGCATGAGACCATCGCATAGGTGAATATCCCGAGCGTCTGCCACCAAGGCAGCGGCATGAGCCCCGAAAGACCCACGCGTGTCAGCATCGTGCCCACGAGCGCATCCGCCGTTAGGGCGGCAATTAGCGCCTTACTGGGCATCGTCGACCAGAAAGCGCGACGTTCGCGCGCAGATACCACGGAGAACACAGCAAAGTAAAGCAGCGCGAGGAAGCTAAAGGTGTAGAGGGCATTGTTGCTGGTCGCCAAACCGAATCGCGACCAGCCGATCCACAATAGGGCGAGCGTCTCCCCGACCATGGCGACGCCCAGCACCACGGACACGGCGATGAAGCCTCCGATGTTCCACGTTTCTGGCTTCCTAGATGGTCGCACGTGATCGGTGGCCAGTGCGATCTTCGCGAAGTCCGTCATGAAGACGAGCAGCAGCATCGCAAAGGCGGACACGACGAACTTGCCGGTGACGACGAACGCGACGGCCACAAAGGCCGCCTTCAGGATCGTGCGGCTGATCTTGTTGATGATCCAAGTTAGGATGCGCTGGTAGATCGTCCGCCCCTGCTCCACCAGCGCCACGATGTTTGTCAGACCGGGTTCCGTCAAGACAACGCTCGCCGCACCCTTCGCCACATCGGTCGCCGTGCTGACCGCGATTCCCACTTCGGCCTGCCGGAGCGCAGGCGCATCGTTGACACCGTCCCCCGTCATGCCCGTGACGTGCCCCGCGGCCTGCAGATGTTGCACCACGATGTATTTGTCTTCGGGATAAACCTCTGCGAACCCATCGGCTCCTGCCAAGAGATCGACCGCCTCGTTGCCGGCCTGAGCGGCGGCAGTCTTCAAGTCCGCCACACGTCGGATGTTGGACAACCCGACGCCTCGACCGATCTCAACCGCCACCGCCAGTGCATCGCCGGTGAGCATTTTTACGGGAACGCCCAAATCCCGCAGTTCGGCGATCAGCTGTTTGGCGTCCGCCCTGGGTGGATCATAGAGGGATACCAATCCGACCAGGACCGGAGTGCCGGCCTCGGGGCCGCGCGCCACCGCTAGAGTTCGATAGCCCTTCGCCGCCGCTTCACTGACGCGCTCCTCTAGTGCCTCGATTGCGGGAAGCGGGAGGCCACAGGCCCCGGCAATCGTGCGTAAGGCCCCTTTCATGACCCGCAGCCGCAGCCCGTCCTGTTCCACCACGGCTTCAGTACGCCGGTTTGTTGCATCGAACGGCGTGAAGGAGACGGGTGTGATCTTAGAAACGTTCTCGAAAATATGCCGCTCTTTGGCCGCGGCTAAAAATGCGAGGTCAATGGGATCCTGATTGGCCTCCCGAGACGCTAATGCGCCTGCGAACAGCACGTCGGTCTCCGTCGCATGCTCCAGCGGAATCACGTTCGTGACGGCAAGCTGGTTCATTGTGATGGTGCCCGTCTTGTCGACACAGAGCACGTCCATTGTTGCGGCATCCTCCGAGGCGCTAAGGCGGGTGACCAGCACGCCGCGCTTAGCCAGCTCTTTCGAGCCGACGGCCATGCTGACCGTGAACATGACCGGAAGAGCCACCGGCACCGCGCTCATCAGCAACACCAGCACGAGTGAAATCATTTCGATGAGCGGCGCGCCATGCATCAGCGATAGCACAACGACGACGCCAAGCAGCGTGCCGACGATGACAAATAGCCAGCGGACGACCTTGGCCACCACGGCTTCGATATGAAGCTTCGGACGCGCCTCCTGTACGAGTTCGGTGGTACGGCCAAAGTAGGTCTTCGCCCCGGTCAGCATGACGACGCCGTTGCCTTCGCCATGGCGCACGATTGATCCGGAGGAAAGCACGTCGCCGGATCTCTTATCCGCATCTTTCGATTCGCCCGTGAGCGCAGACTGGTCCACCGTCAATGATCCGCTGAGAAGTTTCAGGTCCGCCGGGATAATGTCGCCCGGTCGTACGCGCACAATGTCTCCGGGGACTAGCTCGCGGGCTGGACTGACCTGCCAGGTCGACTCGCGCAGGACGCGCGAATTGACCTGTAACTGTCGCCGCAGCGCCTCAACGACGCCGGCGGCTCGCCGTTCCTGCAAAAAACTCAAGACGGCGTTGACTATCAGCAGAGCGCTGACCACGACGAGGTCCGAGTATTTTCGGAGCACGGCTGACAGAGCCATGATCAGTTCGAGCATCCACGCAGAGATTCCCCAAAACTTCCGCAGGAACTTAAGAACCGGGTATCCTTTGTGTTCGGCTACTTCGTTGTAACCATGTTCCTTGCGGCGACTGGCGACTTCAGCCAGCGTCAACCCGGTGTTGGGGTTGACACTCAGCGCCGCTAGTGTGTCGGCAATCGACGCGGTGGCGATGTCAGCCGGTGTGACGTTGGCTGAATTCGGGGTCACCGATTCGGCTAGAGATTTGTTGAGGGTCGTTTGCATCGGGACCTGCTCTGGCTACTGCCGCGTTTAGAGACCGGTTGAGACGAGGTAGTTCAGGAACCGAAGAAATCAAGGAGGTCCGCAGGTACATTGCCGTTAAATCTGCGCAAACTGCCCCCGGCCGCCAGACGGGAATCCCGGCCGCGGACCGATGGCTACCAAATATCTACCGCCCCAGATCCGCACGACGCCAAGCGACCGTAGGATTGTGGGTTTCAGCTTACCCCAAGGATTATCTGACCAAGCATCTGCGTAAATTTTCCGATCTTCTTAGGGTTGACGCGCAAATCTGGAGCCCATCAGGGCACCGCTTCACCCGTTAGCGCGATGAACGTCCCAGCGCCGTCGCGCACGATCCGAAGAAGCACTGGATCTTGGAGGGTCGGTTTGCCGACCGATGCAAGATCTGCGGCTTGGATCAGTTGCTTTGTGCCGACGTGAGCGATGAGGTCGCCAATTCTGAGGCCCCCCAACGCTCCGGGTCCTGTCGGTCGCAATTGCGTGACGATCAGCCCCGTCGGTTCATCGTTGCCCTTGATCGCCTTGCGAATCTCCGTCGTCGTATCAGCCACTCCGATGCCAAGAGCAGGCACCCAGGTATCCTCGCCGCCCGTTAGTGTCGGATCGACAGGCGGTTCAGGGAGCCGCCCGACCTTCAACGCAACCGACTCCCGCGCGCCCGAGCGCAGGATTGTGAGCGTGACGAGCGCGTTCGGGACGAGCCGCGCCGTAATCTTGCTGAGGTCTTTAAAGGTCACTCGCTCGGAACCTACGTTCAGCAAAACGTCTCCGATGAGAAGCGTGCCGACTGAGGTTCCTTGCGCATCCACCGCGGTAACCAGAGCGCCCACTGGAGCCTACATATGCAGGGCCGTTGCCAGCACGGGCGTCATCAACTGAGCGGAGATTCCGAGATAACCCCGATCTACTCGACCGTGTGCTTCGAGTTCGCGGACGATTCCTGCAACCGTTTCCGCCGGAATTGCGAATCCGAGCCCGACGGATCCACCACTGGGCGAAAGAATGGCAGACGTTACGCCAACTACTGTGCCATCGACGGTCAGCAATGGGCCGCCAGAGTTGCCGCGGTTAATCGACGCATCAGTTTGCAGTAAATCGATGTACGGATCGTCCTCGAGCATTCGAGCTCGGGCTGAGACGATACCGGCGCTTACCGATTGGCCCAGCCCGAAAGGATTACCGATCGCTATCACCGCACCGCCAACGGACACCACCTCGGACGAACCCGGGCGAAGCGCTGGCAGACGGCCTGCATTGGCGCTGAGGAGCGCAATATCGGTGACGGCATCGGCACCGACGATCTTCGCGACGACCTCCCGCCCATCTGACAGGCGTACTCGGACCGTGCGAGCGCCGACGATGACATGCCGATTTGCGACGATGAGACCATCTTCTCGAATCACGAATCCAGAGCCAAGAGCGGCGGACACGCCTTCATCGCGCCCTGAGTCACCACCCGGCGCGGAGAGCAGGCGTCGAATGATTGCACTAATTGCATTGGGATCGGCGTCGGCCACTGCTCGTCTTGCAGCACGCTCTGCTGCGCGGTCCGCCGCGCTGATATGTTCCTCCACCACAAGAACGGTTACTACACTAGGCGCGACCCGTCGGACGAGCGCTGCGTAACCCGATGGCGCGGCACGGCTTCCAGCGCCGGCCAATAGACCGGCGAGCGCGATGACGACCAATGCTGCTCGTCGCGCATACTCGCTCCATGCTTCGCTCGCACGTAAACCCATCCTCGGTACCACGCGGCACGATTGGCATGCCGATATGAGAGCTGGGCGCTTCATCTTCGGCATCTTTGAATATTGAGCATTACGGGTTCTCAATGGTTGCAGTTCAGCGACCTACTGAATGTCTGAACTCTGCCATTCTATAGGTAGATGGTCGTTTGCAAAGGCCCTCGTGTGTAGGCACCACAAGCAGCTCAATAGCTGGAGCGTTGTCCAACCCGAAGAGCGCCGGAACGGGTAGTGGCATGTGGCGATTGAGCGCGTTCGTTAGAAAGGTCTAATGCAGCGTTCGCCGGATCCTAATGTGTGCCCCGCATGTTGCCTGTTTTGGATCATTTGTTTACCTCCATGCTCATCGGCGAGCGCGAATTCGTCCGGGAGCACATCACGCGGAGCGATAGAGGTAGGTCGATTCACGTGGGCTCGCGTCCTGCGGCTCCATGATGTCGATGCGATCCGGCGTTGGCAGTACGGCGGATCGGACGAAACGGAAGGCGACAAATACGCCGATGATCGCCGCAGCCGGATTGCCTGCAGGTGGAAAAATATGCGACGTCCGGGAGTCTCTTAATGCTGCATTCGCTGGCCTTTAATATTCATCATGCACATTGAGCACAGAGTCGTTGACGGCGTGCCACATGTCAAAGCGCGACACAATGCTTCGATGCATGTGTAATTCAGCCAGCCTTGACGAGTCACTCTATGCGGTCAATTTTGTAGAGGAGAACCGTATAGGCTGCGTTGAACGCCGGTCAATCTCCGGTATTTGGAGAGGGGTGCATGATGTTAACTCGTAATTACGATGCTCAAGCTCGCATCGCGAGCGGCATCAATATCTTGCTTGGAATCTGGCTGCTTGTCTCCCCCTGGGTATTCGGTTACCAGACGGCAGGGTCGGCAGCCATCTGGAACAGCGTGATTGTCGGGGCGCTAATCGCAATCCTCGCGGCCGGGAATTGTTTCTCTCATCACACCAGAACGGGTCTCAATTGGATCAACGTACTGCTCGGTCTATGGACCATGATCTCGCCGTTGGTGTATGGGTACACTGCGAACACCAGCGGCGTCGGCGATAACATCGCGCTTGCGATATTGATCGCCTGGTTCGCGATCTGCAGCGACGACGCCATGATAGCTGCAAAGAAGCACCCGCCGCCCAGCGCGCATGCGCATTAGTTTGGTACGGGGACTTCGCAAAGGCAGAAAGTCACAGGCCGAATGTGGGCTCTTATGAGTCCGGCTGTGCAGAGCGCACATACCGGCGGCGGGATTCGGGTCCGAATACAGGGCTACGCTAGCCGCTTATAGCTCGCCGATGGCGCGTTGTAGGCGGTATTGTGCGACGAGCAAATCAAAACCTGCGTCGTCCCGATTGGTCAGCGAGATGACGCGCAGGGTTTCTACGTCCCGCAGAGCACCGGACGTATCGTGTCCGCTCTCGGGGACTCGGGTTGGGGTGAGTGCGAAAAGTCTCGACGGTACGGCGTCTGTACGCCAGTGAGAGGCCCCTTGCTGTACTTCAATCTCGTACCCTTTTAACAGGCGTCTGGTTTGGACGCCGGTCGGCGTCGCAAGCTGTTGAGTCTTCGCGCGCGACGTCTAACAAAGGTGGTCAGAGTTCGGCGCCCGATCACAACCTGCAGATAAGCGGGATAACTCCTTGAGTTCCGCGACGACCGGGTGAGAACGCCCCAGACCAAACAATCGAATCGTCGGCAAAAATACAATGTGGGCACCAAAGCGGGTTGGGTCGCGGAAGCGCACTCGGACAGAATTCAGCAGCGGACTTTCGGTTACGTCACGAATATTGGCGAGGGGAGTTACGACTTCACGAAAGTAGTTCGAGACGTAAATATTCTGAGCGTCGGTGCGCACCCGCTTCAAACGCGCAGTAACCAACAGGACAAATAAAGTTCCAATGCCCCATGCAACCAGGATCAGGAGTTTTGGATCGTCGAAATCAACACCGATATTCGTACGCGTTATCTGCAACCACATGCTTAGCAAGCCAAAAATGGAAATCCAAAACACGGGAACGATAAACCTTGCTGTAAACGTCAGCCGTGAAGACAATGTCCTGAGTTCCATGGATTTACCTCATTTTGGCGGACAGATGACGTCGGCAAGCGGCTACCGGCCTATAATTTGGCGGAGTGGCAAGTTGCAGAAACAGAATTCGCGCCGCTGGGGCGAGATTTGCATCGCTGGCAAATGCTTTTGGTCCTGGTGATGTGGAAGGGCAGCGCTTTGGCCGCGCGCAAGTCGAGGGCCAATTTCTCGTGAGCATAGCGCGCCCCTTCCAAAGTTGCGCGCCGCGACGCATCTGCAAATGCCGCCGCCTCTTCCGGCACGAGCAGCGATGGCCGTACAACGCGTGTGCGACATTTGGGGCACTCGATATGCGGCCGACCTTTCGGCGCCATGAGGCGCACGGCTGTCTTGGAATTTCGCATCATTTAAGTCCGAGGCCAATTTACTGCAGGTATTGATCGGCAGCTTCCCGGTCGCCAGTTGATAGTACTGAACCTCCGGTTTTCGCCGACCGTAGCCTGTAGCGGACATTACTGCAAACGACAGGCGTGTCGCGACCCAGTGCTGCGGCCGGCAGCTTTGTGGAATCGAAAATGGCCGTCCCTGCGCAGTTCGTGAGGTCGGCATTCAGAAACCGGCGCGGCGTTTGTGCTTTTGGCAAGGAACAACAGCCATAACACAAGGTGATCCCAGAGAGTAGCCTCGATAGCCGAGTTATTTTCTAACCGATGAGGGGATTCATTCCCGTTTTGCACATTTCCCCGTAGGCAAGTGGATTTCGAGTGACCCAACGCATCGGAGGAAATTGACCGTGCGTTGCGGCAGCGGTTTTGGAAATCCCACAAGGTTGGCGCCGCACGGCCGCTGTGCTGGCGTGAAAATGTAGTTCGTGTCGGCAATGCCGCTGGGGGGTAGTAATCCCGTGTCCATCATCGACGCATTCCCAAAGCGATCCCTGCAGGTTCCTGGTAAAGCCAAAAAGGCCGAGTGGGTGGGATTACCAATTTTTCTCGCCCCTGGCGTCATATGGCTCTTATGGCTGTTCATCCTTGAGATACATCCGTTGCTGGACGAGTATCGGCTGCATAACACGGGCACTCTCGCGAGAGCGAGTCAAGTGAGCAACGTTTGGGTATTTAACACTAGCTATAATCATTACGCGGACTTCGATCTGCGCTACGTGACCGAAGACGGAATTTCGCATAATAAGCATGTCCATTTCGATAATTTCTCGCATTTGAACGAGAGCTTTCCCTCTTCCCTGATTGTTCGATACGATCCGGCCTCCCCGGAACATATAAGTACGAGCTATGGAGCGGACTATCTGACCGGCCGCACGATTCACGTGGGGATTTGGTCCGCTCTCCCTGCGGGGTGGATTTCCCTTTTGCCTTTTATCTGGTTGTGGGGCGTCCGCGCCGACAGGGCGGCACGTCTTAAACTCGCGGCCATCGCTGCCAAACCCACTGCGGAGGAAGCAGACCTCACAGGTGCTAAAGCTTGGAAATATTCCGCCGAGGTGGCTTACTCCTGGAAGGATTCCAGGGGCCACGCGCTGAACGGATCATTCGCGTTTAAGCGCGACCAGGCACCTTTCTGGTTGGATACGGCGAGAACTAAGATACTCGCCGTCTCGGGGCCCAACGGCGAGTCGGTTTTGCTCGACGCGGGGCTCACATTGTTCAACTTGACCGACCAGGAGCGCGAGAGGGTTGTCCAAGCACGCATGGAAGCGCTGGGCCTCACAGAGGCATCGGTCGCCGAGCTGAACAAGCCTCTCACCAGCAACGTCGCGACGACCGTCCCCGCAGCGACGCCCACGAGTTTCGGCACGCCTCTAGCAATGCCGTCGACAGGTAATGAACCCATATCCGTCATCGACGCATTTCCGAGGCGCTCCCTGAAAGTTCCTAGTGAAGACAAAGCGCTCGAGTGGGCGGTATTCGGAATATTTCTCGCCCCTGGCGTTATATGGCTCTCATGGCTGTTCATCTATGAGATACATCCGTTGCTGGATGAGTATCGGCTGCATAACGCGGGCACGGTCGCAAAAGCGACCGAGGTGCGCAAGGCCCACGTATATAACAGTAGATTCAATAATTATGCGGACTTCGATCTCCGCTACGTCACAGAAGACGGAATTTCGCACAGCAAGCACGTCAATTTCGATAATTTGTCGTATTTGAGCGAGAGCATTCCCTCCTCCCCGGTCGTTCGATACGATCCGGCCTCCCCGGAACATATCAGTACGAGCTATGGAGCGGACTATCTGATCGGCCGCACGATTCACGTGGGGTTTTGGTCCGCTATTCCCGCGGTGTGGATTTGCCTTTGTCCTTTTATCTGTTTGAGGGGCGTCCGCGACGACCGGGCAGCACGACTTAAACTCACCGCCATCGCTGCCCAACCCACTGCGGTGGAGGCAAACCTCACAAGTGTTGATGGCACTACGAACTTTGCAGACATTGCTTACACCTGGAAGGATTCCAGGGGCCATGCGCTGAACGGATTATTCAAAATTGAACGTGACAAGCCGCCTTTCTGGTTGGATACGGCGAGAACCAAGATGCTCGCCCTCTCGGGACCCAACGGCGAGTCGGTTTTGCTCGACGCGGGGCTCACATTGATCAATTTGACCGACCGGGAGCGCGAGCGGGTCATCCAAGCGCGCGTCGAAGCGCTGGGTCTCACTGCGGCATCGGCCGCCGAGCTGAACAAGCCCCTCGTCGACATCGCAGCGGCAGCTGTGGCGGGGCTGACGCGCACGGCCGACGCGGCCGCCACTGCGGCAACCGAGGCTGCCAAAAAAGATATCAAGGATGGCTATTTGTTTGCTACTGACGGCGGCCGCCTTGCAGACGCCGCTGCGGCGAGCGCAACCGGCAACAAAGGGATCAGGGCACTTCTTCGTTTTCTCTTGGTCAGCGGCGTCATCGCGATCGTGGTTGCCGTAGTTGCCGGAGCGATCGTCTACTTTACTCGGGTTGAAGGAATATATTTTCTCATCGCGCTCTTTTCCGGCCTTTACGGCTTTAGTGTGTTGATCGCGGTCGCTAAGATCCGCCTCGCCGCGCGGTCTATGCCGGACGATCGAGGACGGCTGTCTTGATTGGTTGCGCGCCGGTCATGCGATCTGTGCTGATTGCGCTCTTGGTAACCGCAGTCGGTTCGGCCGTCGCAGAACAGGAAGGCGACGTCGTGCAGCCCTCTGGGATATGGTGTGCCAGGTTCGACAGCGTGAATCAAGACGGGTATTTTTCAGCATGTGTGCTGATGCTAACTCAAGCGCGTAAACCTGGAGATCTGCAAACCCGCGCATTCGCCTGGTCGGAGGGCACTTGCATCAAAAGCAAAAATTGGTGTGGTGCTGGCTACGGCAACACGCGCGTCGCAGACGGGCCAGAACAGCTCAACGTAATCGTCGGCGGAGTTGAATTTGACGGACCGCAACACATCGTCGATTTCGCGGAGGGCAGTCCGCCGCAACTTCTATTCACCAAGCGCGACGGCGATGTTGTGCCGGAGGGAGGAGAAGGCCCTAACGAAGATCCTCTGGTTTGGGAGCGATCGGCGGACAATGTTCGGCCTAGTTTCCCGTGCGCCAAGGCGCGGCAACCGCGGGAGGTGGCCATCTGTGCGAGCCCGAGCCTCTCCTTTCTTGATCAGCAACTGCGCGTCACGTTTGGGCGAGTGGTGACCTGTGCCCGCGAGACTGTCAAACCGCCGCGGACCGAGGCGGAGATTCGACAATCACAGACCCAGTGGTGGAGTGACAAGCTAGCGCACTGCCAAAGTGCGGAGTGCGTCGAGCCCCTCTATCGCGAGCGAATGGCGGAATTGAATAGCATGTGCCCCAAACATTGAACGCGAGGGCAGAGCCGCGCGTGGCCGGTTTCACAGGTCGCTGCTAAATAGGTGCATCGCTGAATCGAACATGGCTGGATTAGAAATTATTCGACGTTGGTACCTATATGAGAAATTCCATTTTGTTCTTTGCATTGGTGGCGTTCATCAGTGCGACGGCGATCTATGCACAGGATTCGCGGCGCGGCGATCCGTGCGGTTCCATGCCAGACGCGGGAGCGGCCGATGCAAAAAACTTTCTGACATTCGATCGATTCGACAGGGAGCTGCGTGTCGCGATCACGAATGAAGACGCCGTGGCACTGGCATTTTTGGTCAGGTTTCCGCTGCGCGTCAACGATGCGGGCGGCAGCATCTCGTTGATTGATGTGGCGGCGCTCGAGACCCACTTTCAAGAGGTCTTCACTCCAGCGGTGCGCAAGGAGATTCTGGCACGGGCGCAGAACGATCCAGGGTGCAATGACCAGGGGATCTCTTATGGCAATGGCCTTCTCTGGGTGGAGGCAGATAACCAGGGGTATGCAATCGCGGCGGTGAACCGAGAGGCGGTTCCCCCTTATCCGGTGATCTTTCCGAAGATTGCCTATGTATGCCGCGCGCGGTCGCATCGCATCGCCGTCGATACAGTGGCGGGCGACGCGCTGCGCTACCGGGCCTGGAACAGGCCGCGGCCCACAACTGACGCGCCCGATTTGGTGATCGCGAATGGCAAGGCCAACTGGGAAGGCACCACCGTATGCGCCGTCCAAGTTTTTACGTTCAAGAGTGGGACAGCGGTCTACAGCGTCAGGAGTGGGCTGGGCTGCGGCGATGATCCCCCTGTGCCGAAAGGAGCCACAGGGTCGGTGGACGTGACTATCGCGGATAAGCCGATTTCGACTTTATGGTGCTACTGAAAAGCGGCGCTCGCGTGTGTCTCGTCCTCGCCGAGCGGCGCCGGAGTTTGGCATTGATCTGGGCGTGCCTCGAGACTGCTCGAGCGCCAAAACGCGCGGACAGGTGGTGTGGGGATCGGCAAAGAGCCTCGCGGCCGTGTGCCATTCAAACTCGGCGTATCTGACCGTTCAAAGGCTTATGTGCCGATATATGGAGAAATCGTGGCACAGTTCGATGTGCGCAAGCCGATGATTCTGCTAGATAATCCTGGCTTCCGTATACCCTACTTCGAACCAGTGGTCGGCGGTCCGAATCCGTCCGGGCGCGCTTGTTTATCAAGCACTTGCGATGCGGAAATCCGAATCGCCTGCGCCATTCAAAGTGTCATTGCTGTTGGACTTCATAAGAACTTTGCGCCGGAACTGCCTTAATTTCCAGCACGGTGGCTTGTGATTTTGACGTCCAGCGACTGCGCCGGGCTCGGTAATTGAGTGTGCCATGCATCGTCTGAAGGTTGTCTCTCGTCGATGTGAGATTCCAGAAATCTTGCGTGTCGAGGCTGTGTCATCTGACCGAGATCAGCCCTGACTTGCCGGTCGCGAGCGACTGCTATCTGGCAGTGAAATTCTTACAACGTTCGTGCACAAATGAAAGACCGGACGCGAGTGGCCGGGCTTCTCAGTGCAAGACAGATACGAGTTTCGGCGGAGACAACCGCGCCGCTGAACGGTGATCGCCCCTCCACTGCGTCGGGCGGCGGCCTGCGCTCGTCCAACTTTACGGAATTCTCAGAGGTGCCGCCGATCTCTCCAGCGCCTCTCCATTTCTCTTGGCGCATACCTCCCAGTCCGAACGCGACGGGCTTGCCGGATCCTCTTCGATGTAGCACGAGCATTTGCAGGCAGCGGCCTCTGAACAGGCCGCAAGATTCGCCACATTCTCCTTTGCACATCGAGCCATCAGTGCGCCACACCGGTTCTCACAGACCGCGTGGACGTGCTGTCGATGGGAAGTCACCACTGGATCTTCTGGCAGCAGGGGTCTGGGCAGGGTGGCAATGCTGTACGCCGTCAATGCGACCCCCGAACAGAACAGAACCGTTACCGCCAAGCGATACCCCTTGAAAAGAGACAAAACCGGAATCGACCAGCGCTTGGCGTTGCCCGTATTTGCAATCTCGTACGAGAGCAGAACCCCTTCGGAGTTCTTCGGGTGTATACGGTGACAGGCGTCGATGCACTCCCCACAGCCGATACAGGGATCAAATGCCCCCGCCTGCGTAGGTTTGATGTGGGTAATGCACCACCGATCGCAGTACCCGCACTCTGCGCACTCTTCGCGTCGGGAGGCGTCGTAGCGGATATGGAGCGCTGCGGGATTGGCGAACAATTTCTGCCCAAAACGAAAGGCGCAGCAATACGTACACCAAAAGTGACGGACCAGCGTCAGATCCAGGAAAACTAACCCTGCCAGCAAAAAATACAGCGTTCTCAGTGGCGTCGCTAAAACCGTGCTGGCGTGAAAGTTCGTGAATGTCAGAATTTCACCTGGAGAAAAGAAGAACATGAACGGGATTACCGCCACAACCAAGGAAACCGCCAGAACGGTTCCTCCCAGCAGTATCCAGTTCACCGCCTTGTTCTTAGTAGGGGCGACGATGAAGTCCTCATGAATGTCCACGCTGGCCTTACGACCCAGAAGTCTCGCCGTGAGACCATCGGCCAGTTCGGAGAGGGTATTCTGGGGACAGGCCCATCCGCACCAGGCTCCCCCGACGACAAAATACGTCAGAATGATCCCAGTCACCACGATTATGACGATGCCCATCATCAGGCTGAATCTAGACCAAGGTGCCTCATGCCCTGCCACGATAAAGCTCGCCCGAAACAGATCGATCCGCAGTAGTCCGGTGGCTGGAACAAGCGCAAAGACGAGCATCACCAGGCTCTGGAGAATTCGGCGCGAGAATCGATAGGGCCTGTAGGCGCTCATGGAAATGACGGCGATCCGCAAATGACTTGAAGCTAACTGGGACGGAAGCATGAATCGCGACACCGAGATCCGTTGCCGCGATCCTAAACTAGACTGTATAGAGAACCCCGGTAGACCACTATTCGGTGAAATACCTATCGACTAACGTCGTATACGCAATATCCCGTACCGAATTGGCGTACTGGCCGAGCTGTGCCAGCGGCCGCTTCTCCGCCGGAACTTCCGGAATTGCCAGCACTGCGGCTTGCATTCTTGACGGCAAGCGCCTGCGCGGGCCGGTAACGGCGCTCCTTTCACCACTCGTTCGGCGATGTTGTTAATGCAGGCGTCCGGACCTGCCTCGACCAAATTTCTCCCTCGAGCGAGGCGAGGAGCTTGGTCGCAGACGCCCTCATGGCACAAAAACCCTTCGTCGATGGCGTCATCGCGAATTGCGCCGGATTGGCATCATTCGAACTTTGCCCGCCAATGAGCACCCGGCGCTCCACGTGTTAGTTTGCGCAGGATCTATCGCACAAACTATTTTGTGCTACCGCACCCGTCCGCAGGCATCGGCCGGCGGACTCAAAGAATCAATAAGGACATATCCTTACGAATGAGTATATTTGCATAATTGCGCAATCAAGAAAGAGACCGTAGTGTTCGCCGCTGTGAATATCCTGAAGTCTCATGTTCCGTTTCGAAGGACGCGCCTCGGGAGGCCGGTGAATATCGCGCATCCGGGCCGCGATGTATCCGCGGCGCTCGCACTGAAGGCGGTTCTGCTTTTCGCAATCTACCTATTATTTTTCGGCCCAGCACATCGTTCGCCGTCGGATGCCGCGGCTACCGCCAATGCCCTGATTGGAACGAGCACGTCAAAGGACGCTCCATGAGTTCATTGAATCTGATCGATCTTTCGCGGCTGCAGTTCGCAGCAACGGCGATGTACCACTTTTTATTCGTTCCGCTGACACTGGGTCTCTCGATTCTGCTCGCAATCATGGAGAGCATCTTCGTGATGACAGGACGCCCGATATGGCGCGAGATGACGCGCTTTTGGGGCATCCTGTTCGGGATCAATTTCGCGATGGGCGTCGCCACCGGTATCACGATGGAGTTTCAATTCGGTACCAATTGGGCCTACTACTCCCATTATGTCGGCGACATCTTCGGCGTGCCGCTCGCGATCGAGGGCCTGATGGCGTTCTTCCTCGAAGGCACGTTCATCGGACTGTTTTTCTTCGGGTGGGACCGCTTAAGCCGCGGCCAGCATCTCATTGTCACTTGGCTAGTCGCAATCGGCAGCAACCTCTCCGCGCTCTGGATCCTTATCGCGAATGCCTGGATGCAGAATCCGGTCGGCGCCCACTTCAACTCAAGCACGATGCGAATGGAACTCGATTCGATCCGTGACGTCATTTTCAATCCGGTCGCGCAATCCAAGTTCGTGCACACCGTCAGTGCGGGCTACGTGACCGGTGCCGTGTTTGTGCTCGCGGTCAGCGCGTGGTACTTGCTTAAGGGGCGGCATATCGAGCTCGCGAAGCGCTCGGCTACCGTCGCGATCGGCTTCGGACTGGCCGCGGCCCTCTCGGTCGTCGTGCTTGGCGATGAGAGCGGCTACAGCGTCACCGAGCATCAGAAAATGAAGCTCGCGGCGATCGAGAGCGAGTGGCACACGGAGCCTGCGCCGGCGTCGTTCACGATTTTCGGCCTACCGGACATGGCGAGTCGCGAGACGCATGCGCGCGTCCAGGTTCCGTGGATGCTGGGCCTGATCGCAACGCGATCGGCCGACAAAGAAGTGCCGGGGATCTTTGAACTCGTCGAGCATGCCAAGCAGCGCATCACTCATGGAATCCCCGCGAGCACGGCGCTGCGCACGCTGCGGCAGGACCCCAACGATCTTGCGGCCCGAGCGGCGCTTAAGGAGCATGCCGAGGATCTCGGCTACGCTTTGCTGTTGCGCAGGTACGTCGATGACCCGGCGCAGGCAACGGCCGCTCAGATCGACCAAGCGGCGTGGGACACCGTCCCCTCGGTCGCGCCGATTTTCTGGACGTTTCGCGTCATGGTGGCGCTCGGTTTCTTTTTCATCGCGCTGTTCGCGGTCGGCTTCTACCTCGCTGCGCGCCGAGCTCTCGCGCAAAGCCCGCGGTTCCTCAAAATTGCATTCTGGACGCTGCCGCTGCCGTGGATCGCGGCCGAGATGGGCTGGTTCGTCGCCGAGCACGGCCGGCAGCCCTGGGCAATCGAGGGGGTATTGCCGACGTTTCTTGCGGTCTCGCCGATTCCGGCCTCGAGCGTCGCCTTGAGTCTCGCAGGCTTCGTAATTTTTTATTCGGTGCTCGCAGGCTTTGACGTGTTTCTGCTCAAGAAATACGTAAAGCTCGGACCCGGTGCGGCCTCGGCTCCCCGCGATGCCGCCAATGACAGTGCCGGCGGCTTCATCCCTGCCGATCTACGGCACTAGGAGTAATCGTGTTCGACTTCGAAACCTTGAAAGTGATCTGGTGGCTGCTGCTCGGCATTCTATTAATTGGCTTTGCAATCATGGACGGCTTTGACCTGGGCGCCGCGATGTTGCTGCCGTTCGTCGCGCGCAGCGACACGGAACGGCGCGTCGTGATCAATACCGTCGGGCCCGTGTGGGAGGGCAACCAAGTCTGGTTGATCCTCGGAGGCGGTGCGATTTTTGCCGCGTGGCCGGCACTCTACGCCGCAAGCTTCTCGGGATTCTACTTGGCGATGATGCTCGTGCTCGTGGGGCTGATCTTGCGGCCCGTGGGATTCAAATTCCGCAGCAAGATGCCCGGTGCACGCTGGCGTTCGAGCTGGGATTGGGCATTGTGGGTTGGCGGCGCCGTGCCCTCGCTGGTGTTTGGCGTCGCGATGGGAAACCTGCTCGAGGGCGTCCCGTTCAGCTTCGATGCCGAACTGCGTGCAAGCTATGGGTTCAACCTCTTTGATCTCTTGAATCCGTTCGCGATACTCTGTGGTCTCGTCAGCGTCGCGATGCTGGCGACGCATGGCGCGGTCTATTTGTCGATCAAGACCGAGGGTGCGGTGGCGCAACGGGCGCGAACGGTGTCGCGCTTTGCGGCCGTTGCCTGGGTGCTGCTGTTTACTATCGCCGGCCTCTGGCTCTGGCAGAGCCATTTCGGCTATGCGATCACGGCGGGGGCGCTGCCCGGCGGCGAACCCGATCCTCTCGCTAAATCCGCGATTGCGCGCGGCGGCGCATGGCTCGCGAACTACGGCCGATGGCCGGCCACCGTGCTCGTGCCGGTGATCGGATTGGGGGCGCCGCTGCTCGTGGCTGCGCTCGCGGGCGCCCGGCAGCGGCTCGCGGTGTTCATCGTGAGTGCTCTCGGCATCGCCGGCGTCATCGGTACGATGGGGGTCAGCCTGTTTCCCTTCTTGCTGCCGTCCTCGTCGCATCCGCAAAGCAGTCTCACGGTCTGGGATGCCTCGAGCAGCCACCGGACGCTCGGCATCATGCTGCTGGCCGTGATCATTTTTCTGCCGATCGTGCTCGCCTACACGGGCTGGGTTTATCGCGTCATGCGCGGACCAGTGACCAGCGCCTACATCGACGCCAATCGCGAGACGACTTACTGAGGAGCAATCATGTGGTATTTTAGCTGGGTCTTAGGTCTCGGGCTTGCTTGCGCATTTTCGATCCTCAACGCCCTGTGGTTTGAATTGGACGCCGACCAACACGCCGGAGACCGGCCGGCCGACACCAGCAACATTTCTTGATCGTCTCCGGCCACAGGCAGCGGGTTCAGCCCATGATGCATCTCGATGCCAATGAAGAAGCCGCCGAACGAGCGGCCGAGTTTTTAAGGGGCGTCGCGCATGCAGGACGTCTGCGAATCATTTGTGCATTGATGGAACGGGAGTTGTCCGCGAGCGAGCTGGCGCACCAGGCACATCTGCGCGCGCCTGCGCTTTCACAGCAAGCCGCGATTCTCGAAAGCAAAGGATTGATCGGGCGACGCCGCGTGGGTCGTTCCGTGTTGTACCGATTGTTGGCCCCAGAGGCGAAGGCACTGGCTAATTTGCTCTATCGACTTTTCTGTAAAATACCGCCCGCGCGGTCGCACCGGCGGGTCACCAAAAAGAGGACACCATGACCAAGACTCACTCTCCCATTGAGACTCTCGAAGCTGCCGAAGTGTCCCGGTTGCTGCATGCCGGTAAGATCCTGCTGATCGACGTGCGGGAGCCTTCCGAGTACGCGTCTGAACGCATCGCCGGCGCCTTGCTGTATCCGCTCTCGACCTTCGATGCGGCCATGTTGCCCGACGAGGTGGTGAGACAAGTTGTGTTTCACTGCGGGAGCGGAAAGCGGTCCCTCACTGCTGCGGAGCGGCTTCTCAGTGCGGGGCAGAAGCATGCCACCCACCTGGGTGGCGGCATTGCAGCGTGGAAAGCGGCGGGCTTACCGGTGATTTCGCCGTGAAGCCGTATCCCCATAGCTATCATGCCGGCGCCCGCGGATCAGCCACCGGGACCGTTTTGGTCAGCTCCGCCGACCTACCTGACCTGCAGACCGCCGCACCGCCTGAGTTTGATGGACCCGGCGGAGTGTGGTCGCCGGAAACGTTGCTTGTTGCCTCGATTGCAGACTGCTTCATCCTCACTTTTCGCGGTGTGTCGCGCGCGGCGCGCCTGGAGTGGGAGAGTCTCGAGGCCCAGGTCGAGGGAATCCTCGAGCGAACCGACGGCGTCACACAATTCACGCATTACGTCACGCGCGCCGCACTCACGGTCAAATCCACAGTTGATAAGCAGAAAGCCAAGGAGCTGCTCGAACGCGCCGAGAAACTCTGCCTGGTCGCCAACTCCTTGAAGGGCGAGCGCACCCTGGAAGCCACCGTCAATGTTCGCGATCCGTAACAACCAAGGTGCGAATTCTTGCGAGCGGTGACCGATAATTCCCGGGATGGACGCACTGCGGCGGCGACCCAGTACTATTGTACTGAGTTCGAGGATTCTCTTCGCAATCACACCAGCCCGATTCCGCCAATCGGTGCCGTCCTGTGTCTCGGCAAAGCGAGACGCCCCGCATGATGCCGTCATCGACGGATTTCGTTCAATACGGTTTGATGGCCTTGGTAGCGGCGTTAATCCTCCCGCGCGTGATCACCAAGATCATCGCACAGCGCAAAATCCCAGAGCTTCTGAAGGCCGGCGCGGTGATCGTCGATGTCCGATCGCCCGACGAGTTCTCTGCCGGAAACGCCGCCGGGAGTCTCAACATCCCACTTGGCGATCTTGAGCAGGGCACACGGAACTTGGACCCGAACCGATGGATTATCGTCTGCTGCGCATCGGGCACCCGCAGTGGCATGGCCCGTCGTTGGCTGCTCAGTCACGGATTCCACCATGTGCTCAATGGCGGCTCTTGGCGTAACCTGCCTTGATTGCGATCGAACGAGTTCCCCCTTTATCGACTCGATTGGTTCTCACTCAGGTGGACGAAATTATAGGATGTCCCAAAAGGTTCAGATCGCGGTATTTGTGGCCGAGCTATTGGCAGGATTACTTTTTGGGTGGAGTTATTCCCAAAGCTCTCATCAAGGAGGCTTGGCGGCTACCGATTGCAATGATCTGTATCGCCGCCGGCATCGCAATCGCCCTAATTGCATGGTCGTCAAAATGATCGTTGAACCATGAATCGGGTTGCCGCGGTCGAAAGAAGAGCTCAATCAGCGAGCAGCGTACTGAAGCGCTGCTCGCTGATTGGTTGGGCGATACGGCCCAGCGCCGCGACCGCGGACGCCGATCCTCACTTCAGTCTTCGCTCACCACACCGCCTCACACGTGTTTGGGGACAGTACGAGAAGTGTTGATACCCAGCATCCGGTAGAGCGGACAGAAACTAAATGCTGCCGTCAACAGCAGCACGACGCCCGCCAGCCCCACCCAGCGAAGCGAACCCTCCAGGAGGAAAAAGGCACTCAACAGGGCGAGTCCCAGCACGACTCGAACTACACGATCGATCGATCCGACATTGATGTTCATGACATGTTCTCCATTAGTAGTATTCACCGTCAGCCGCGGCCTGTCCGCGGCAAGAAACTATGTTTAAGCGCCTTTTATCAGTCTTTCTTGGGCAAGCAGTCCTTCGCCTTTTTGGCCTGTCGTTTCGCTGCCGCGGGCCTGCAGAAAGCCGTATACAGGACCTCCATGATCTTGAGGGCGGGTCCCTTGGTGACCGCGTAGTAGATCGTCTGCGATTGGCGAGTAGTTGCAACCAAGCCGGCATCGCGCAGAACTCCCAAATGCTGCGATAGCGCCGACTGGCTCAGGGGCACACGCTCATTGATCTCGCCGACCGACAAGGGGCCCTCGAGCAAACAACAAAGTATCAGCAGCCGTTGGTCGTTTGCGAGCGCCTTCAAGAAGGCCGCCGCTTCGGTCGCGTGTTCCTCGATGTCCGCCATCGCCGGCAGCGGCCGGTCCTTTGCTTGACGACTCGTCACTTCCATTGCCATGCGCGAATCTCCATCTATCTGAATGCACAGGAACATTCATCGGTAGTTGCTAATTTAGCATATTATGATATCTTCCGTCAAACAGATCGGTAAGACACGTCCATTCAGTTCGAGGAAACCAATTATGAGCATTGATCGCTGGGTCATGAGATTTGCGGGCACAGTCGTGCTCGTGAGTCTGCTTCTCGCGCATTTTGTGAGCCCCAATTGGCTTTGGCTCACGGCATTTGTCGGCGCCAACCTGCTGCAATCCTCGTTCACGGGCTTCTGCCCGCTGGCGATCGTGCTGAAGCGCCTGGGCGTGCGGCCCGGCCACGCGTTCTCCTAAAGGCGGGGCGCTACCCATGCGGCTGTTCCGATCGGTATGTGGGTTGATTGGCCCCGCGCTTCTTCTCATCGTTGCGGGTTGCGGCAACAAAACGAGTCCGCCCGCGGGTCCGGCCGCGCCGTCGCTCGCTAGCATCACCATTCAGCCGACACATACGCCGCTCGAGCGCACTGTCGACGGCACGATCGAGGCGGTCAATCAAGCAACCGTTTCCGCCCAGACGAGCGGCCGGGTCGCGGAGATTCTGTACGATGTCAATGACGTCGTGCCCGCCGGTGCCGTCATCATACGGCTCAAAGGAGTCGAACAGCGGGCCGGGCTTCAAGGCGCCGAAGCCGCGCTCACCGAAGCGACCGCTCGCAATGTCGAGGCCGCGACCAATTACCAGCGGATCGCCGAGCTGTATCAGCGTCGCGTCGTCTCGAAGGCGCAGTTCGATCAAGCGACCGCCAATCGGGATGCGGCCGCCGCACACTTGGCCGCCGCGCAGGCGGGGCTTACCACGGCGCGCGAAGGGGTCGGCTACACCGAGATTCGCGCTCCCTATGGCGGCGTCGTCACCAAGCGACTCGTCGAGGTCGGCGAGACGGTGAATCCGGGCACACCCTTGATGACTGGACTTTCGCTGCGGGACCTGCGCGTCAATATTTACGTCCCGCAGAGCATCGTCATGCAAGTCCGCAAGCTCAAACAGGCGGCGATTTACGTCGGTGATCAACGCGTCGAGGCCACGAAAATCACGATCTTTCCGGAGGAAGCGACTCCGTCGAGCACTTTTCGGGCGCGGCTCGATCTACCACCCGGCGCACTCGACCTTGCGCCCGGCATGTACGTCAAAGTCGGACTCGTCATCGGCGAAGCCGATCGGCTGCTGATCCCGGCCTCTGCCGTGGTCGAACGCAGTGAAGTTACCGGCGTCTACGTAATCGACGCCAACGGATTGGTGACACTTCGATATGTGCGTCCCGGTCATCGGTTCGGAGATCAACTCGAGATCCTCGCGGGACTCACCAAGGGCGACCGAGTCGCGCTCGACCCGATTGCTGCCAGCGCGCAAGTCACCGCACCAGGACCTCGCTCGTGAGCGAACCGCTCGGCTTGAGCGGGCGGATTGCACGGTTCTTTCTGCAGAACCAACTCACGCCCTTGCTCGCCTTGACGGCGGTCCTCATGGGGGCGTTCGCCGTTCTCGTGACCCCGCGTGAGGAGGAGCCGCAGATCGAGGTCACCTTCGCCAATATCCTGATTCCTTTCCCCGGCGCGAGCTCCGAGCAGGTCGAGAATCTGGTCGCGACGCCGATGGAGAAAGTTCTCGGGGAGATCTCCGGAGTCAAACACATCTATTCGGTTTCGCGACCAGGGCTTGCAGTCTTAACGGTGCAGTACGAGGTCGGCGTCCATCGTAACGATGCCATCGTACGGCTCTACAACGCCGTCTATTCGAATCAGGATTGGCGCCCTGCGGGCGTTGGAATCGGGCAGCCGCTGATCAAGCCGAAGGGGATCGATGACGTGCCGATCGTCACGCTCACCTTGTGGAGCCGCGATCCCGCGCTAGGCGCCAATGAACTCGGGCAAGTAGCTCGCGCGATCGAAAGCGAGATCAAGCGGGTTCCAAACACCCGCAACGTGTATTCGGTCGGGGACACGGATCCCTTGATTCGCGTCGAACTCGATCCGGGGCGTCTAACGGCGGCCGGCCTCACCGCGAGCGAACTTGCCGCAGCGTTGCAGGCCGCGAACCTCGTGCGCCAGGCCGATGCAGTCGTCGGCGACGATCGGCTCTCGCCGGTGCAGGCCGGTCGGTTCCTCGCCAATCGCGACGACGTGGGCGGCTTAATCGTCTCCGCACGCGACGGTAAGCCGATTTATCTCGACGATGTCGCAACGGTCACGGATGCACCGCAAACACCGTCGCGTTATGCCTGGTTCGGCACGGGTCCCGCATCCGCAATGAGGGGGGCGCCAGTCGCTCAGGCGCCCGCGGTGACCTTGGCGATCGCCAAGAAGCCCGGCAGCAACGCCATCGATGTCGCAACCGCCGTCATCAGCCGTGTCGAACAGCTAAAAGGCATCACGATTCCGGCCGGCGTCGAGGTCACCGTGACTCGCAACTACGGTGTCACCGCGAACGACAAGGCGAAAAAGCTGATCGAGAAGCTCCTGTTCGCCACGGCGTCGGTCGTGCTTCTCGTCTTGTTCGCCGTTGGAAAACGCGAGGCCGCGGTCGTAGGCGCCGCGGTCATCGTGACGCTCGCCGCCACGCTGTTCGCTTCGTGGGCTTGGGGCTTTACGATCAATCGGGTATCGCTGTTCGCCTTGATTTTTGCGATCGGCATTCTGGTCGATGATGCGATCGTGATCGTCGAGAACGTCCACCGGCATCTGTCGATCGACAAGGGCGACATTTCCGAGATCATCCCGCTTGCGGTCAATGAGGTGGGCGGGCCCACCATTCTCGCCACCTTTACCGTGATTGCGGCGTTGCTGCCCATGGCGTTTGTCTCGGGCCTCATGGGTCCCTATATGAGTCCGATTCCGATCAATGCCAGTATGGGGATGCTGATCTCGCTCGCCGTCGCGTTGATTTTCACACCGTGGCTATGCCGAAAGCTGTTCTCGAGCGCTTCGCACGACGAGACCGCTGAGTCGCAGACGGAAGGCAGGTTGCATCGTTTTTTCGAACGTCTGATGACGCCGTTCCTCACTGGCGATCGCGCGCGGCGGCACCGTCATCGTCTGTATCTCGGAACCCTAGGAGCGATCCTCGTCGCGGTTCTTCTGGCGGTCGTACAACTCGTCGTCCTGAAGATGCTCCCGTTTGACAACAAGTCCGAATTTCAGGTCGTCGTCAACATGCCGGAGGGCACACCGGTTGAGGGAACCGCCCGCGTGCTGGCGGGATTAGCGAGCATCGTGCGGCAGGTGCCGGAGGTCACGGATTATCAAGCGTATGCAGGCACGGCCGCGCCGATCAATTTCAATGGCCTGGTCCGGCAATATTATCTGCGCGCCGACAGCAGCCAGGGGGATCTGCAGGTCAACCTCGTCGATAAAAGCGAGCGTAGCCGCAAGAGTCACGACATTGCCCGCGCCATTCGCCCGGCGCTCGCCGCCGAAGGCAAACGTCTCGGCGCTGCATCCGTGCAAGTCGTTGAAGTCCCGCCGGGCCCGCCGGTGCAGGCGCCACTCGTGGCGGAGATTTACGGCCCCGTTTATGCCGCGCAGCAAAAAATCGGCCTCGCGCTGCGCGCGATGTTCGATTCGACCCGCGACATCGTCGATACCGACGATACCCTGTCCGCGCCCGCGCTTCGATACGTTGTCGCACTTGATCGGGCCAAGGCCGCGCTGCTTGGGGTCAGCCAGGCGGCAGTCATGGAATCGCTCACCACGGCGCTCGCAGGGTCGGATGCAACCTTTGTCCATTCCGGGCGGGAGCGTGACCCGATCGCCGTGCGCCTCGAACTGGGATCGGCCGACAAACACGGGCTACAGCAAGCCCTCGCTCTCTCGGTGCGCGCCACGAGCGGCGCGTTAGTGCCACTGTCCGAACTTGTCACCGTCTCCGAGAAGCCCTGGGATGCGGCGATTTATCACAAGGATTTGCTGCCCGTGGTCTTTGTCACGGGCGACATGGCAGGGCGGCTCGATAGTCCGTTGTACGGCATGTTCAGTCTGGTCTCGCAGATCGGGAAGGCTGCACCCGCGGGCCAGCCGCTCGTGCAACGCTTCGTGAGCCCACCAGATCGCCTCAGTGAGTTCAGCGTGAAATGGGACGGGGAGTGGACGATCACCTACGAGACGTTTCGCGACATGGGACTCGCCTACGCGGTGGGTCTCGTGTTCATCTACTTGCTGGTCGTCGCCCAGTTTCGCTCCTATGCCGTGCCGCTCATCATCATGGCGCCGATTCCACTGACGATTATCGGCGTCATGCCCGGGCACGCGTTGCTCGGCGCGCAATTCACGGCGACTTCGATGATCGGGATGATCGCGCTTGCCGGCATCATCGTCCGAAACTCCATTCTGCTGGTCGATTTCATCAACCAGCAAATCGCGGCTGGCCAGCCGCTCGCTCAAGCGGTGATCGGCGCCGCTTCCATTCGGGCGAGGCCCATCGTCCTCACCGGGCTCGCCGCGATGATTGGGGCGTTTTTCATTCTCGATGATCCCATCTTCAACGGTCTCGCCATCTCGCTGATCTTCGGCATCTTGGTGTCGACCGCGCTGACGCTGCTGCTGATTCCACTGCTCTACTACGGCTACATCAGGCGCTCCCGCGAGAGCACCATTCATTAACTGGGGGTATTTCATGGCACACGTTATCGTCATTGGTGCAGGTCTAGGGGGCATTCCCTCCGCGTTCGATCTGCGCAAGCATCTTCCGACAAGTCACCGCGTGACCTTGATCGGCGCGAGACCGTATTTCGAATTCACGCCGTCAAACCCGTGGATCGCCGTGGGCTGGCGCACCCCGAAGGAGACCCAGGTGCAGATGCAAGCGCCTCTCGAGCGCAAGGGTGTTCAATGGCTCGTCAACACCGTGACCCGAATCGATGCGGACAATTCCAAGCTCACGCTCGATGACGGAAAAGAATTGAGCTATGACTACCTCGTCATCGCGACCGGTCCGCGCCTCGCGTTTGAGGAAGTCCCGGGCTTAGGTCCAGACGGCTTCACACAATCGGTATGCAGCCAAGATCATTCAGCACAAGCGTGGACGCGATACCAGGAGTTCTTGAAAAACCCTGGTCCGATCGTCGTCGGCGCCGCGCCCGGCGCAAGCTGCTTCGGACCGGCCTACGAAACCGCAATGATCCTGGACGCGGATCTGCGCAAACGTAAGATCCGGGACCGCGTGCCGATGACCTATGTGACGAGCGAACCGTACATCGGCCACATGGGGTTGGGCGGGGTCGGCGATAGCAAAGGTCTGATGGAATCCGAGCTTCGCGAGCGGCATATCAAATGGATCACCAACGCCAAGATGACATCCGTGAGCGCGAACGAGATGACGGTTCAGGAACTCGATGAAAGCGGAACGCTCAAGAAGGAGCACAAACTGCCCTTTGCCTTCAGCGCCGTGATTCCCGCGTTCAAAGGCGTCGACGCGGTCGCCGCAGTCGCGGGCCTCTGCAACGCGCGCGGCTTCGTGCTGATCGACAAACATCAGAGAAATCCGAAGTACAAGAACATTTTCTCCGTCGGTGTCTGTGTCGCGATCCCGCCGGTGGAGGCCACGCCGGTCGCGACGGGCGCGCCCAAGACCGGTTACATGATCGAATCGATGGTATCCGCGACGGCGGCCAATATCAGCGCGGAAATCGCCGGGAAACCCGCGATCGCCGAAGCCACGTGGAATGCCGTATGCCTCGCAGACTTTGGCGATACGGGTGCGGCGTTTGTCGCGCTTCCGCAGATCCCGCCACGCAATGTCACCTGGTCGAGAAAGGGCAAATGGGTACATCTCGCGAAGATCGCGTTCGAGAAATATTTCATGCGCAAAGTGCGCACGGGATCGCTCACGCCGATCTACGAAACCTACGTGCTCAAGGCGCTCGGCATCGTCTCGCTCAAGTCACGCGCGTCGTGACGGGGGACATGTGAACATTCGCAACGTGCCCGCAACCAGTCGAGTACCCATTCGAGCGCTGGGTACGATTCTCGTGATTGCGGCGTTCCCGTGGGCCGTGCGTGCGGAGTCACTCAGCGACGCATGGGCGATGGCGCAACAATCGAACGGCGCCGTGGCGGCGGCACATAGTGACTGGGAGGCGGCGCAGGCGGATCACACGGCTGCCTTGCGCCAACGCTGGCCCGCGATCGACGTGAATGGTGGCTACACCCAGTTCGAGCATGCACCGAACCTCGACATCGCAACGCCCGCGGGGCAGCTGCAGGCGCCGATCTGGGGACATAACGGCTACACGATGGCAGGCGCCGACCTCTCGGTACCCGTCTGGACATCCGGCAAGATCAGCGGCTCCATTGGGGCGGCTGCCGCCGGAGCACGCGGGGCGAGCGCGCAGGAGATGCGCAGTACCGCGGATCTCAAGCTTGCAGTCGCCGAGTCCTACATTGCAGTGTTTCGCGCCCGTCAAGCGCTGCAAGTGGCCGAGTCAAACGTGGCGAGCCTCAACGCCCACAACGACGACGTGCAGGTACTGTACGACAAGCAAGCGGTGGCGCAATCGGACCTGCTCGGCGCCCAAGTCGCACTCGCCAATGCGGCGCAGCAGCGCCTACGCGCCGCCAATGCGCTGCACCTCGCCATGGCAGCCTATAACCGTTGGGTCGGTCAGCCGCTCGATCGCCCTGCCGACCTCGAGGAGCCCTCTACGGCGCCGTCGGCGGAGACCGCCGTGCCGCTCGATCAGTTGATTGCCCACGCACTGGATCGCCGGCCTGAGCTCGCGGCGATCAGCGCACAGCAGGAAGGTTTGGAGCAAGCGGCGCAGTCCGAGCGCGCGCAGGGATTGCCCCAAGTGATGCTGCATGCGGGCTACAACCATCTCGACAATGAGATCCTCGATCGCGAGAACTTCGCAACGGTTGGGATCGGGTTTCAGTGGCGCCTCTTCGACAGCGGACAACTCCAGGCCAGAACCAGCGCCTTGCACAGCCGCGCCCGAGCTGCACAGCAACGCCTCGCGGACGTTCGCTCTTCGGTAAGCCTGGAAGTCGAGACGGCCTTTTACAATCGCGACGAAGCCGCGGCGCGTATTCATGCTGCCGCCGCAGCCGTCGTGCAGGCCGAGGAGAACGTCAGAATTGCGCGGGAGTTGTACAGCAGCGGGCTAGGAACGAACAATCAGGTACTCGACGCAGAAAGCTTACGCGTCATCTCGCTGACCAATCGTGACGACGCAGGCTTTGATTTGCTCGTCGCACAATACCGACTACAACGTGCTATCGGCGAGCTATAAGCGGCAAGCGTTGCCCTCAATTCTGACCAAAAGTCCGTGGTGCCCGGAACGTGCGCTCTGCATCGCCGGACTCACAAGAGCCCGTATTCTGTTTGTAACTTACCCCGCTGCGCGAAGTCCTTGTACCAATCTAATGCGCGGGCGCGCTCGGCGGCGGGTGCGTCTTTGCGGCTATCATGGCGTCATCGCTGCAGATCGCGAACCAGGCGACCAATACTCCAAGAACGATATTATTGCCGACGCTGCCGGTGTTCGCAGTGTACCCATATACCAACGGGGAGATCATGGTCCATAGAGCCAGCAGTACGATGATCCAATTGAGGCCCGTTCTAACGTGATACGAGAGACAGTTGCCGGCCGCGAGGATTGCGATTAAGACCCCAATAATCACGCTGTTCCAGATGGCTGCCGACCCTGCCGCCTGGTAGCCAAACACCCAAGGGGAGACAAGCAGCCAAACTCCAAGCAAGATATTGACGCCGCTCGCGATGCGAGCTTGATAAACAGCGAGCGTTGCCCATGGGTCGGACCCGAATCCCGCCACCGGTATTTGCGATGCACAGCCGGCTCATCTTCACGCACAGGATGGCCCGCTACATTCAACCGACCGATAAGCGTGTGTAGGTCCACGACCAGCAACGTGGGGGAGCGCGTTGCGCGCAGGGGGGGAACGCGGACTCGACTCCAAGGTGAATCTTCAGGTCACCTCTCTCGATTCAACAATCATCGCGCTTCGCAAGCATGGAAGCCTTAGCCGTCTCGGGGATTCCACGAGCGCCACTGTGGAATGCTCGCGCCAGTGCCTTGCCTGAGGATGGCATTGCCGGCTGCGCGTGTTCCAGTCGATCTGTTCGCATTCATAATTAACATTGCATGTCGAATCGGCCGTCTCCTGGCGCGGTCCTTACCCTGTGCGGAGTCTCGGAGCTGCCTGTTCTCTGGATTTGATTAATTTGCCATACGTCACACAATCCCCAGGCAATATTAAATAACATGGCTCGAAACCTCGAAAATGGGGTTCCGGCAGCAATGGAGTCGAGAACCGGGAGATGGACCGCTGTTTGTCAAATCCCGGAGCGATCGCCTTGTGGTGTTTTTGAATATCCCGTCGTCCATGACATTCGCCGGCGGTCGTTTTGTCAACCGCCCGCGAACGCGCACGTTAATTGGGATAACTGGGGCTTGCTTAGGATCCTTTGTTCAGATTGTCCTGTGTAAGCCGTCGGCATTATTTTTATTGCACTGGGAGATATCATGATCAAGCCGAAATTTACGCTGACGTCCCTCGCGCTAACAGTGCTGATCGGATCAGGCGGTACTGCTTTCGCTCAGAGCGCTCCTGGCGTTCCAGACCCCGGCCATCCGCGCGTCAACGAGGTTCAGCAACGTATCGACAATCAGCAAAGCCGCGTCGATAAAGGTATTTCTGACGGTCAGATTAACGCCAAGCAGGCGGCCCACGACGACGCTAAGCTCGGTCGTGAGCAGAACAGCCTTAACCAGGATGAGGCCAAGAATGGCGGGCACATTACCAAGGGCGAGCAGAACAATTTGAACAAGCGCCTGAACAAAGGCAGCAAGCAGATTTATCGCCAACGCCACAACGGCCAGTCTCCGCCGGCCAAATAATCAAATATAGAGTCAATCGGATCGGAGGTGAGCGCGGTCCTGCTGTCGGGTAACTGGCTTCTCTACATATGAGCGGTCACCAGAGGTCATGTGATCGACGCGAGCCTGGGCTACTTCATCAATCCGCTCGTGAACATCGTGTTGGGCTTTGTACTGCTCCACGAACGGCTGCGCCCCGCGCAATGGTTCGCGGTCCTCATCGCGGCGCTCGGAGTCTTGTGGTTGACGTGGCAAGGGCACCACTTCCCGTGGATCGCTATCGTTCTGGCCTTGACGTTCGGATTCTATGGCCTGATGCGCAAGCTTGCTGCGCTCGGCCCGCTCGAGGGCCTGTCGCTCGAGACCCTGCTTTTATTCCCGTTGGCGGCGGCGTATCTGGCCTGGACCGCAATCATCGGAAACAACGCTTTCATTCAGGCCGATTTCGCAATGCGACTCGTGATGATGGCGGCCGGGCCGATAACCGCGATACCGCTGTTGCTGTTTGCTGCGGGCGCCCGGCGCATCAGGCTGTCGACGCTCGGACTGTTGCAGTTCATTGCCCCGACGCTGCAGCTGCTGCTTGGCATCTGGATGTTCCACGAGCCGTTCGGCGGCGCGCGCATGTGGGGCTTCGTGATCATCTGGGCCGCGTTGGCCTTGTTTTCTGCCGAGTGGCTGCTGCGCAGCTGGTGGATCGAGCCGCAAGCGGCGGCGACATCACATGCCCCCGCAACCGACTGAACGTCGGCCGCGCTCGATGTGCCGGTGCGGTGCCGAAGTGGCTGCCTTGAAGTGGACATACGCAGTCTCCGGTACGCTAGCTCGGTGATACGTCAGGTAATCGCGTCAAAAGGAGCGACAGGCCGCGGTCAGTGGGACGAATTTGGCAAGAACAAGCGGCCTCCAAAACGAAGCGAAGGTGCAATCCACAAGGTTATCGAGCGACTCGACTTTGGTTTTGCCGCTTTCGCCAAATTGCCATACCAAGAATCGCGGTCACAAGAAGAGCTATTACTTCTCCTCGACGATCCCTCCGGAAATGGCCCCGGCCTGTCGCGCCACTGCCACAAGTGCTGCAAACACCTAGAGATTCTGTTAGCGTGCCACAGTGCCCGATAGGTGATTGACGACACCAATTCGAATGAAACACGTGTTAAGAACGCTAGGCCTTTGGCTGTTACTGATTACGGCACAGCAAGGCGCGGTCGTTCACGAACTCAGCCATGTCTTTGGCGCCGACGGTGTCAGCTCACAAGTCGAGGCTGGCGGTGTCGCGGACCGTAGCTGCTCACTATGCCCCGCGTTTGCGCAAGTAGTCACCCCGGCTTTTACTCATTCGTTTCATATTCCTCTGCTCGTTCGCTTCGCCCTGGAACTCATTTCAGAGCCGCGATATCTGGCGATCGACGCCGCAGTCCCTCGACCGCGTAGCCGCGGACCTCCCTCTCTAAGCTGAATCTTTGCCTCGCGAATTGAACTGCCCGAGCAATCGGCAGCGGTTCGCATTCATTCAGCTATTGCGGAGTAATTCAGATGTCTAAATTATCGATTTCACCTGCAGCGTCTTGCGCTGCTGCGGCGCTCGTTTTCATCGCGATAAGTCCTGCCGTATTCGCCGACACGGCCGATTCAACGGCAGCAAGCACTACTGATGCATCAGCTTCATCAAACGCCGCGGCTCCGGTCCAAATCAAGGAGATTCAGGTCGTTGCAGAGCGCTTGAACGAAGCGCGCAGTACCATTGAGACCCAGACCGGTGCGTCGACTTATACGATCGATAGCCAAGCGATTGCCGCGATGCCCGGCGGTGAGAACGCGCAGCTCAATCAGGTCCTTCTACAGGCCCCGGACGTAGTCCAGGACTCCTTCGGACAGATCCATGTTCGTGCCGACCACAACGACCTGCAATACCGATTGAACGGCATCATCCTGCCCGAGGGCATCAGCGTCTTCAGTCAGACCTTGAGTCCATGGCTGATTTCTTCCTTGAAATTGATCACAGGTGCGCTGCCGGCGGAGTACGGCCTGCGAACCGCAGGGATCATCGACTTGAGCACCAACAGCGGGCTACTCCAGCCCGGCGGTGAGGTGTCGGTTTACGGCGGTAGCCATTCGACCGCTCAGACTTCTGCGGAATACGGGGGCAGCGACGGCAAATACACCTACTATGTAACCGCCGACTACAAACAGGACAATCTCGGTATCGAATCGCCCGACGGCAGTACCAATCCACTTCATGATCACACGACTCAAATTCACGGCTTCGGCTATTTCGAGGACATTATCGATTCCAACGACCGCCTGTCGCTGATATTGGGCGCTTCGGACGATGAGTTCCAAATTCCGAATCAGGCAGGTCTGCAGCCCTCACTGGGCCTCGGCGTTCTCGGTCAAACCGAGTTTCTGAGCAACACCCTCAACGAAACGCAGCATGAGCTCGCGGAGTACGCGGTCGCCAGCTGGCAGCGCTCCGAGGGCGCGCTCAACTGGCAAACCTCGCTTTCCGCTCGCTATACCAGTTTGCATTTCGCGCCGGACTGGACCGGAGATCTGCTCTATAATGGTATCGCCCAGGACGCGTTCAAGGATGACACCGCCATCGGGTGGCAAACAGATGCGGCCTACAAGCTCAGCGATGCGCATACGGTGCGCACCGGGTTCTATTTTCAGCACGATAGCTCCGCGAGCGATACGAGCTCGCAGGTGCTGCCCATCAATGTAGCCGGCGTGCAGACTAGCGATGTGCCCCTCAGTGTCATCGACAATGGCACTCAGGTGCAGCAAATTGAGAGTGTCTATTTGCAGGACGAGTGGCAGGCACTCGCGCCGCTCACGATCAATTACGGCCTACGCTTCGATCATTACAGCGCGTATTCCAGCGGCAGCCAGCTCAGCCCGCGCCTGAATGCTGTGTGGGAACTCGCACCCGGTACGACGTTGCATGGCGGCTACTCGCGATATTTCACCCCGCCGCCGTTCGAGCTGATCGGCTCTGAGACCTTCACGGAATTCGCCGGTACGAGCGCCGTACCGCCGGGCGCGGTTACGAAGGACACCGCGCCGATAGCCGAACGCGCCAATTACTATGACCTCGGCCTGCAACAGCAGCTATTCGACAAGACCCTTACACTCGGCGTCGACAGCTTTTACGAGCAGTCGCAACACTTGATCGACGAGGGACAGTTCGGCGCGCCGATCATTCTCACGCCATTCAATTACCGTTATGGCCTAATCGGAGGTGTGGAGTTCACCGCCAACTACTCAATCAGAAACTTTGCTGCCTACTTCAACTCCGCCGTGCAGGCCGCTCACGGCAAGGGCGTGGAGTCGGCGCAGTTCAACTTTGCCCAGCAGCAGCTTGACTACATTGCCAGCAATTACATCCACCTCGATCACGAGGGACGACTGTCCGCTTCGAGCGGTGTCTCCTATTTGTGGTGGGGAACTCGCTTCAGTGTCGATGCGCTAATGGGTACCGGCCTGCGGCAAGATCTCACGCTTCCCGACGGCTACATCATCCCGAATGGGGATCACACGCCGAGCTACACGCAGATCAATGTTGGCTTGAGTCATGGCTTTCAAATCGCCGGCTCCGGTCCGCTGACGGTGCGCTTCGATGTCATCAACGTGGCCGACAAGGTCTATCAAATTCGGAGCGGATCGGGCGTCGGTGTTTTTGCGCCGCAGTACGGACCGCGACGTGGGTTCTTCGGCGGACTGGCGTGGAAGTTCTGATATTTTTTGGGAGGCCGCAATGACAAACGTTGAAACCTCCGCGTCCATGGGTCACGAGCACATTTTTTTGGGCGCGGGTCATGAGAAGAACGAGCGTAAGACCTGGGCGGTCATCGTGCTCTGCGGCGTGATGATGGTCGTGGAAATCGTCGGTGGCAGCCTGTTCGGGTCCCTGGCTCTCGTCGCCGATGGCTTGCATATGTCAACCCATGCGAGCGCCATGTTGATCGCCGCGCTCGCGTACTCCTATGCGCGAAAGCACGCCAAGGACCGGCGCTTCGTGTTCGGCACCGGCAAGTTGGGGGACTTGGCCGGATTTACGAGCGCTGTCATTCTCGCGATGATTGCGTTGCTGATCGGATATGAGGCGATCATGCGCGTCATGTCGCCGGTACCGATCCATTTTACCGAGGCCATTCCGATCGCGGTGCTCGGTTTGCTGGTCAATATCGCGAGCGCCTGGCTACTCGGTGGCGGGGATCATCATCATGGGCACAGTCACAGTCACGATGCGCACGCGGGAGCCGGTCACGACGAGGAGTCGAAGTCGATCGAGACGCCGGACGGGCTGTTTGCGTTATCGATCTTTGAAGACGGCGTGCCGCCAGTTTTTCGCTTGCAATCTATGGGCCGGGATCGGGAGCTGCCGGCCGAGTGTGTGACGGTGACGACGATCCGGCCGGGTGGTGCGCGACAAACATTTCGATTTTCAAGGAAGGCGGGGTACCTCGAGTCAACCGATTCGATCCCCGAGCCTCATGCGTTCAAGGCATTGCTCACACTGCCGAGCGGCGCGCACGACGTCGAATACGCCGAGCACGGCCACGAGGATTTCGGGCACGGCGTGGACGCGCGAGATCACAACATTCGCGCAGCCTACATCCATGTCATGGCGGATGCTGCCGTTTCCGTGCTCGCGATCATCGGACTGAGCCTAGCCAGAATCTTCGGCTGGCTGTGGATGGATCCGCTCGCCGGTATTTTGGGAGCCTTCGTCATCGCCAACTGGTCGTATGGTCTGGTGCGCGATACGGGAGCCATACTGCTCGACATGAACCCGAGTGACACGATGGCGGGCAAAGTGCGCGCGACCGTTGATGCCGCGGGCGACCGGCTCATTGATTTGCATATCTGGCGTCTTGGGCCCGGACACTTCGGCGCGATCGTTTCCGTGGTCGGCGATGGGTTGCAACGGGGACCGGATTTTTATCATGCGGCGTTGAGGCGAATCAAAGGCCTGTCGCATATCACGGTTGAAGTGCACACCGCCCGGGAGACAGTGTGAGAAAAAGATACGCTGGATTCCATGCTCGCTCCTGTGCCGATTTATGCTGCTGCTGACCATTGCCGTTGCGGCATTTTGCGCAACGTTTGCCGGCGGTCTGTTTGCGCTCAGGCTGCAGGACAAACTGCACCTGGTGCTTGGCTTCAGCGCAGGAGCGGTCATCGCCGTTGCGTTTTTCGACCTGCTGCCGGAAGCGATTGCCCTGGGTACGCCGCGGTACCGCGTCGTGAGTCTGCTGGGGTGCAGTGCCCTGGGTTTCTTTGGCTACCTGGTGCTCGATCGAATCCAATGGCTGCGCACAAAGTTGGGCGCGGGTGCCGGCAGCCTGTCGGCCCACAGCTTTTTCGACGGCGTCGCCATTGGGCTTGCGTTCCAGGCCTCTCGTCCGGCCGGCATGGTCGTGACCATTGCCGTGCTGATTCATGATTTTTCTGATGGGATCAACACGTCGAGCGTGGTCCTGAAGAATCAACGCGATCGTAGCCAGGCCATGCGCTGGCTATGGGCCGACGCCTTGGCGCCGGGGTTTGGCATTGCTTCGACCTGGTTCTTTGCCGTGTCGCCGAGCGAACTCGGCTTGGTGCTGGCGCTGTTCTCGGGCTTCTTCCTGTACATTGGGGCGAGCGATCTAATACCGGAGAGTTTTCATGCCCACCCGAAATTCCTGACCACATTCATGACGCTGGCCGGCGCAGCCGTCCTGTACCTGGCGATCGTATTGGCCAGTCGTTGACAGGTCGGACCCCCACGAGCGTATCGGCGATCCCAGCCAATAATGATAAGAATTGTGGTTATGCTTCAGGTGATCGAATTGCCCCCTGGATTCTCGATGGGCAAGCGGGCAATGGCGAGAGGTAGGAACGAACCCGGACTACGGGCAGGTGTGGGGTTCTCACGGCAACTCGGACGATCGAGTCCGGCTCAGGGCCAGCCCGTTCCCTATTCAATATGGCTAGCTTTCTTGCTCTATACACTAAATTCGCTCGCGCATGTGTTTGAGTTTCGCGGATTTTTAAGGGCGGATTCAATCGCTGAGCGCAACACCATCTGATCTAGCATGGCAAAAGAAGGTGGTGCTCATGCTAAAAGAAGGACGTCCCGGCCTCACTGAGGAGCAGAAGGCCGACATGTGGCGCAGATGGAAGGCCGGATATTCCATTCGCGAGATTTGCCAAGCGTTGAACCGTAACTCCTCGCCGGTGTATCAGCAGCTGGCGATACGCGGAGGCATCGCTCCGCCCGGTCGCATCCGGGCAGTTGTGCTGAAGATGGCGGAGCGAGAGGAGATCTCCCGCGGTTTGGGCTCAGGCGAGTCGGTTCGCTCGATTGCCAGACGCTTAGCTCGCGCGCCCTCGACGGTGAGCCGGGAGGTCGCCCGGCACGGCGGCCGCGCACGCTATCGGGCCAGTCACGCTGACTATGAGGCCTCATTGTCGGCCCTTCGGCCCAAGCCCTGCCGGCTTGCTCTGAACGACAGGCTGCGCAACATCGTGACGAGTAAACTGGCCCTCGAGTGGTCGCCCGAGCAGGTCTCGGGATGGCTGAAGATCCGATACCCCGGCGATGAGAGCATGCAGATATCGCATGAAACGATCTACAAGAGCCTGTTCATTCAGGCTCGCGGGGTGCTGAAAAAAGAGCTCATCAAGCATTTGCGTACTGGGAGACGCTTCCGCTATGCGCGCAAGAGTGCCAGCGAGGATCTGCGCGGCAAGATCCCCGAGGCGATCTCGATGCGAGAGCGTCCCGCCGAGGCCGAAGACAGAGCCATTCCTGGTCACTGGGAGGGGGATTTGCTGTGCGGTACGAAGAGCAGCCAGATCATCACGCTGGTAGAGCGTCACTCGCGCTAGACCGCCTTGATCAAAGTCGCCGACCACAAGACCGAGAACGTTCTGACCGCTCTGACGCGCCATGTACATAGCCTGCCCAAGTCGTTGCGCCGATCCCTGACCTGGGATCACGGCAAGGACATGTCCCAGCACGCGAGCTTCTCGGTGGCCACGGACGTGAAGGTGTACTTCTGTGACTCCAGCAGTCCCTGGCAGCGCGGTACCAACGAGAACACTAACGGGTTGCTACGCCAGTACTTCCCCAAAGGAGCGGATCTATCGGGTTTCACGCAATCGCAACTGGCACGCTACAGCCCTTCCCGCTGATCAAGCGGCCACGGTCAACGACGGGTAAAACACGCAGAGTCGGGCGGAACGTCCGGTATCAGGAAACGCATCAGCCCGTTACCGGCCAACAGCACGAGTTCACCATCCAAAAGTGATTGCCCGATTGAGGGCACTCAAATTGTGATTCGGCGGTCATTTCGGTATGTTGAAGGAACGGCGCGCAGGTCAATCACAGAAGGTTTACGCCAGCATGCAAATTACTGATCGCTATTTGGAGTTGCTCAAGAACGCTCTCCTTAACGAGATATACCTAGAAAATGATGTTCGTTGGCTTTACGTGTTTGGAAATCTACATACCGGCCAGCCGATCAATTTGGAGATATTTCGAGATGTGCGTACTCAAATTCCACGTTTGTTTGACAGGGTAAAGACCGCAAGGCAAGAGGGCAAGATTTGGTGGAACATCCCCATGAAGAACGCTGATGGTACCGATGGGGAAATTAATTTGCGCGACGTCTGCGAGTTCTCACATACGATGATCGGGCGCAAGCGTCTGGACAACATTGCAAATTGTTTAGCAATGATAAAAAGAGACAACGTAGCGGGTGATGTTGCAGAAACCGGAGTATGGCGAGGTGGAGCGGCTATTTTTATGAAGGGTTGTCTTACCGCTTGGAGCATGGAGAATCGAAACGTTTGGGTAGCCGACAGTTTTGAAGGATTGCCGATCCCTTCGCGACCAGAAGACGCGGGCTACGATTTTAGCGCGACAAAGGTACCAATCCTAGCTGTCAGCTTGGAGGAGGTTCAGGAAAACTTTCGTCGTTACGATCTTTTGGACGACAAAGTGAAGTTCCTTAGAGGGTGGTTTCGCGACACTTTGCACGTCGCACCGATTAAGGAACTATCCCTTCTGCGTTTGGATGGGGATCTCTACGAATCTACGATGGACGCGCTAAATGCCTTGTATGACAAAGTCTTGCCTGGTGGGTTCATCATAGTTGACGACTTTAACGATTTTGAACCGTGCCGCCGAGCAGTGCTGGAATTCCGTGTACAACATGGGATCAAGGATCCAATTGAGGTGATCGATTGGACAGGAGTATATTGGCGCAAATCTGGGTAAGAGAAATGGCGGTGGCATAGAAGGACTCCAAAGATGGTCCATCCCTAACTCACATCCCGACTCTACCCGGCCAGTTAGGAGTTCTGTTTCGCCTGCCGAGAAGAATCCGGCCGTAGCATTGAGCGGAAAACTGCCCGCGGAAATAATCTGTGGCGCACTTACTTCCCGTACTCAACCGGCAGGATGCCGCGAGCCACGGCCTTGATCAGGGCCTGATGGTCAGCTTCAGTTTGGTCCGCATACGCACGGGCGAAGCGGCAGAGGGATTTCTCCAGCTGGTCTGATCCGCCTACGTATCCTGCGATCATGGAGGCTCCGCTCGTGCGTGCATGCCCCTTGCCGAGCAGGCGGCCGACAATCCCAGCGTAATCGGTCAGTGCTGCCGCCTTGATTGCATCCAATGGGATGGTGCCCTTCATGTTACGAAACTGCCGGACGTAGTACTGCAGACCATCTACGGTGGCCCATCCCAGTAACGGATCGCTGACCGTCTGCAAGGCCTGCTGGTACTCCACGACACGTTGTCCTTGATGAGCATGCCAGGCCGAATCGCCGTGCACGAAGCGCGCCAACACTGACCGACGGGCTTGCTTTAACTGGAGAAAAACGACGTCGTCCGCACTGCTCCCTTCGAGCAGCGCGATATAGGCGCGTAGACCGACGCTGCCGACCCCGACGACCTTGTGCGCGATGTCGACCAACGTGTAGCCCCCCAACGCCCGGCCCCAATGTGGCGCCAGGGTTGTCAGATATTCGTCCAGGGCGACCGCGATGCGTCCTGCCTCGGTCCTTGGGACTCTCGTGATCAGCGGCGGTTTGTCCACGATCTGGTGCCGCTTGCCGTGCCTTTTGGTGAACCGCGGAAGTGCACGGTCGCTGGTTCTGGATCGCGCACGCTTTGCGGCGCGCATGATGACGCCCCGCAATGATTCTTCCCGAGCCGTTTTATGCAGGCGGTCAACATCGAGCCGTTGGTATGACCGCGAAAGCAGTGGCTCGTTGGCCAGGAAACGCACTTCCTGCCGGTAGGCGCCAACGCACGATGCCACCGAGTCATGACATTGCGCCTCGCTGAAGCTATTGTGTCGCCCAGCGACCCAGATGCTGGCAACCAGCCGCCGCAGATCCCACTCCCAGGCCCCAGGATGCGCCTCGTCGAAGTCGTTCAAATCGATCACCAGGTCCCGCTCAGGAGAGGCGTAGAACCCGAAGTTGCCCAGGTGCGCATCGCCGCAGATAACGGGGCAGATGCCGGTCGCCGGCAAACGCGCGACGTCCTGAGCCATCACGCCAGCGCTGCCGCGCAGGAACCCGTAGGGGGTGGCAACCATTCGCCCGACCCTGATCGGGATCAACCACGGTAACCTGCCTTCATGCGATTGGATAATCTGTTTGACCGGATCCTGTCGGTTCGATGGCGCCTTCCAGTCGCCCAGCAAACTGCGGGGAACTTGCTGGCGCAAACTACGGCCCAGCTTGAATCGTTCAGCGCGTGGCATGGGTCGGCGACGCAGAGAACGGTAACTGTCGCTATCTGCGCTGGCCAGGACCACATGCGCGACACGCGGCGGAGTCTTTGTCATGCGTTTCGCCCTCCCGGGGAGCTGCGCCGATGCCGGGGCTGCACCCTTATATTCGTCTTTCGCAATTTCGTCCGATTGATTTGGCGAGTCATTGGTCATTTGAATATGCCGCGTGAGCAGGAACGCTCGGAACGATGAGAAATATTACCACACGAATCTTCTGTATCAGTCGCATTGACGGGTAAGCGTGGTTCGCTGAGCCGTGGCCGTATCGGGCGGTCGGCGAAGGTAGCCTGCCAGCTTGCGAACTGCACGTACGTAAGAAGCTTGAGTGTGGGGTGCGAGCTTGCGCAGCCGCATGTCCTCCAGCATCCGTTGCCGCAGCGGGGAAATCTCTTGGGTGGAATCGTTCATGGCTCTGCTCCGGTTGCGATACGAGGCGGAATGCCTCACCTCGCAACTTACGAAACAGAACCGCAGCGGTCAGCCAACCCCTAACGCCAGATCGAAGCCACCCCTACCGCGCGAGCGGTTTAGTCCTTTGGCCGGGAGCCGCGGTTTCCATCCGCATTACCGGCGATCAACCCGCGATGATTCGGATCGACGCGGTGCCGTCGCATCGTGGCCTCAGGAGCCGTCATTCGCAATCACGCTAGCTGCCGTTCGCGCAGGCCGCCCGACCTTATTTCACGGCGTTCAACGCCAGCTCAATGGTCTGACGAATGAAGCTATCGACGCGCCTCGACGCCCGGTTACAAGCTTGGCGGCATCAAGGAGCGGGCCTGGAAGTCGCATATTTACCCGATCTTCCGTTAGCAAAAATTCGAAATGGGCAAGCAAAAGAGGACCGATCGAATTGCATCAACGCACTGCGCGCGACAAACTGCGCCGATTGGCTATCTGTCTTTAGTATTGAAGAGCAACCCCTGAATGCGACACGGCCAGCAGCCGACTCTCGAGCAGACCGCATCGACCGTTTCAAGGCCGATCATCGTCTCCCTAGCCTGGGACGTTGCGCTTAACGCTTCGATTCCCACTGCTTGTTACTTTCTTTCGAAGCGGTTCGTATCGTCGTCCGAGGTAACTGCTCTTATCGCCGCCACTATATTTCCGATCCTAAAGAGCATTTACGATTTGCTGAGGCAGCGCGAGCTTAACCCGGTGACAGTGACGGTTCTGTTGGGAATCGTCACGAGTTTGTTCGCGTTTTTTCTGGGTGGTGATCCGCGGGTATTGCTCATCAGAGAATCCTTATTCACTGGGGTGTTCGGCATCTTCTGTCTGATTTCTCTTGCGCTTCCGCGGCCGGTGATGTTCTATTTCGCGCGGCATCTCATAGCGGGGAAGGATCCGCGCAGGCGAGCGGAGTTTGATGCTCGTTCGCAGGAGCGGAGATTTCTCCGAGGACACCGGCTCATAACGGCGGTCTGGGGCCTCGCGTACATCGGGGAGTTCGCAATTCGTACGATCCTTGTCTTTAGCGTACCCGCGCCGGTTGTCTTGGCAGTCTCTCCGATCATGATGGGCCTTGTGACGATTGCTGCGATCGTCTGGACATTCTGGTATCGGTCCAGACTCCTACAGTCGGCAGACCTCAAGCCCTTATAGCGAGCCAGCATTGGCATTGCTGCCGCAAGCTGATAGTAGCTGCCTAGCCCTTCCCGAGGCCCGATGACACTAGTGCTGCGATTCGGCGCTATGCGGTCGACCGCAAACGGTTAGCCACTGACTTGAGGGTCCGGTTACGAGAAATATGCATTGATCCCGCCAACGCTTTTTGATGGCCGATCGGCGACCGCTTTCGGGAAGGTTCAATAGCGGGCAAGATCGACGAGGAAGGCCCATACACCGTTGGGGTCGGTCCGGAACACCAAGAAAGTAAGAAGCAGGAGTGCAAAACTTACGCCACACGCCCGCCATATTAGGTTCTCGCGTCGGCGTAATGCACTCAGTTGCGGATCCTGTAGTGTCTCGTGTTTCCCCGAGGAGAAAAACTGCTCGAATGCCGTACTCTCTGAATCGCGATCCTCCCGCCACAGAAATGAAGGGCTAGAGATTGCTAATCGTTCAAAAGCCTTGCGATGATGCCGGCGCAAATGACGATATATCTGGTATTGGACAATTGGTATGAGAATTGCGGCCGCCGCAAGAGAAAAGACACATAACGAGATCTGAATTACGCCCAGTGCAGTCATCGTAACCGTGTCCTGTATCCGCTGAGAATGGCTGTCTACTTTGGTGGGTTTTCAACGGCGGTCAGTCGCGCTGCAGGAAATATTCCGCGCCGATTTACGCAGCTTACCGGGGACCGCGCCTGAATGCTTTTTAGCAATCAATTTCTGTGCACCAGTGACCAGTTTCTGGCCGGTTGACGCCGGCGGTAGTCCGATTCCCGGTCACGACCCGAAGCGGCCGGTGACGACCGGCCGCTTCGGAGCAGCCAAATCAGCGACGGTATCTTCCCAATCACTCTGTTGACAGCATCAAGGAAACCAATGCTGGGGCACGCTATTGATCCGACCTCGGTTCTGCGGGTCGCAAGAACCCATGAACTACATTGTTGGCATCGGTGTAGAAGCCGGTTACCGCCCCCTCGTCGTTGATGGTCATGGGTTGTGTGCCCTGGCCGCCACCTAGACTGCCAATCGTGCCAGCACCCGGAGCGTCGAAGGTAGTGAATTTGCCGTCGCGACTACGTATGAAGCCGTGATACACATTGTTATTATCTACGTAGAACCCTGTGATCGCGCCAGCCGCATTGATTCCTCCCCAACAGGCAATAAACCAACAAGCGCCGGTGCCCTGAAATGTGTCAGTGCCCGCGCCCGGAACGTCATACTCAATCATGGTGCCGTGGGGGGTGCGCACGTAACCATGAAAGACATAGTTCTCGTCGATGTACACCCCCGAGATTTCTCCTGCCGAGTTAATTCCGAGACTCAGTGTTCCTTGACCGGTGTCCGCGCCCACGCCCGCGTTGGAATCGTCAAATATCGTGAAGGTGCCGTCGGGAGCACGCAAATAGCCATGCCACACATAGTTCGCGTCAGAGGATGAGCCGACGCTCGCTCCAAAAAAATTAATGCCTGATAGGTTCGCGGGGTAGGTGCCCTGGTAGGCTCCTGTGCCGGCATCTGCAGGATCGAACGAGGCGAGCGTGCCATCGGGAAAGCGCAGAAGACCATGCGACGCATTGTTGATGTCTACATAGGTTCCCAAAATCACACCGACCGGGTTCACGCCAAGACCGCCTGTACCCAAAACTGTTCCATTCTGCGTGCCGGGAGCGTCGAAGATCGTGTACTTGCCAAAAGGAGATCGCAAAAACCCGTGGAACACGTTGTTCGAGTCCCACATAGTCCCCACGATCTCTCCATACGGCGTTATGCCTTTGACCTCGCCGGTACCTTGACCGGCGCCAGTACCCTGGCCGGGCACATCGAACTTTGAAATTGCCCCGTCAGGAGCCCGCACGAAGCCGTGATAGACGCCTTGGGCGTCAATGTAGTTCCCCGCAATCCATTCTCCTTGGATAACGTAAGCGAAAGTGCCTTGGCCCGGGCCATTTCCTGCGCCGGGGGCATCGAACGTAATGATCTTCGGGTGAGAATCTGCTGGTGCCTGTGGCCAAGCAGTCGAGGCAATGCAGAAGCAGACACACAACATCGGAACAACGATGCGTTTCATAACTACCCCCTTTCGTCGGTTTTGGTTGGTTCTTACCAGCCCGACAGGTCCGGAGGATTTAAGCTCAAGTTACATCCGCCGAAGCCTGCTGGACGACTGAAAGCCTTAAACAAAACCGAGTCTACTCTCAGGTGATTGCAACGCAATTCTTGCGCCGTGACCTGAATGGAGGCACCGCTTTACATAATCCCATGTTCATTAGTGCGTGTTGGGGCTGGCTGAAAGGCGGCTTTATGGCAGTCATTTCGGGGCGGTCAATGGCCGGAGTTGTGGCCGACAGTGAAATTGAATGACTCCTTACGGGCGAACAGACCGGTCACTCAATGCCGAATGCCGCCCGCTGAGACTCATCGACGCCGAGTTGATGCACGCGACCGCGCCATATCACGGTTTCCAATTGGCACGCGGGCGCGGGTTGTCACAGCTCGTCAAGGATGTCGGGGACGTTCGCGGTAGAAGACGAGGTAGTCACCATGGGTGAGCAACCTTAGCCAAAGTCGTCGGTGACGGAAGACCTTTCCCATTTTTGGCTGATCGGAGAGTAATTGGATCGACCGATCGAGTGAGCGAAGCACCTGAGCCGCCGCACGTGGATTGTCACGTGAGATGTAGTCGTAAATGGCGTCGAAATCGGCAAGCGCTGCGCGAGAGGGTTCGAGTCGACGCGGCATTAGCTCCGAGCCCCGCCGGCGCGAGCGACAACCCGACGACGACCGCGCCGGATGACGTTTTCAATGTCGAGTTCACCGGTCGGCCCGGAGGCGAGGCCCTTCTGGATTTCCGTCTGTAGCCAATCGAGCTGCTCGCTGCGACGCTTTTGCTGCGAGACCGCTGCGATAATGGCGGCTTCCCTGTTGCGATAGGTACCCTCGCGTACCTGCGAGTCCACGAATTTTTCGAGGGCGGCCGGTAGCTTTACAGCAGTGGTTGGCATTGTCCCGTCAGTATACGAGGCGCGCGCGTCGCCAAATCGGAAGGTCAGCATCACGGCAAAAACGCAGCGCTTGACACCGTTTCAGGCGCTTCGGTGCCTGGCGTTGCTGTGCCATTCAAACTCGGCGTATCTGACCATTAAAAGGCTTAAGAGCCGCTATCTGGGGAAATCGTGGCACAATTCGATGTGTACAAGGTTCTGATTTTGCAAGAGAATCCGGGCTTCCGTATACCATACTTCGAACCAGGTGGTCGGCGGTTCGACAACCGGCGCGGGCGCCGGGTTGATCGCCCGCAGGGCGACCCGCAGGGCAAGGGGCCGAAGGCCCCGCAGTAATCCGTCCGGGCGCGCCAAAATCATCGACTTAGGCGTGATTTTTTTTCGAGCGGTGCGATTGAATAAGTATTGTACTATTCAAATGCCATAGCTTGTCGATTAGCGCGCGTGTGCCGCGTAAGCACTCGCAGGATTCGATCTCTCACTATTCCGGCCCATCTTGGGCATGTTCAGCGGACCGGTTTATCGGGTCGAAGCCGGCCGCCCAATGTCGCGCCATTAGGTAGGCTCGTGTCAACGGCGAAATCATTCCCAATCTCGGCAAGCGAAGGAGCAGCAAGTGCGACTCGAAGCGAAACCCAATGGAACGACGAAATACGTCGCACAGATTTCCGGTTTTGGCTTTCTGAGCGCGCATCTCAATCTCTCCGATAGACCGAAGGAGAGCAGGACCAGTAGTGTTCTGCGTGTCGAAGGCTTCGACACGAATTCTGCCACTGAGACCGTGTCGGTGAAGTGGCCGGAGATCTCCTTTGGGCCGGGGGATGTCGTGCATCTCCAGCTTCTTATAGATGTTGACGGTCATGAGCGTCAGCTTTCGGCTAGGGAAGCTCTGCACAGGCAGGCGCGCGAGGCAGGATTGAGATGAATGAAGTGATGGAAGTCATCGCAAAATTCGCGGCAGAGGATAAGTCAGCGCCTTTATGCGGCGTTTCTCGCTGCTTTTGCACTGCATCGCGATCATCAGGCACACGTCCACTGTGGTGGCAGCAAGCGGCGTCTCAGCAGATACAGATTCGCCGGCGCGAAGGCGGTATACAGCCGCACGGTATTCTTCGCCAATCCACGGTAGCGAACTTTGCTAAAGCCCCACAGGCGCTTGACCACATGGAAGACATGCTCGACGCGCGCCCGAGCAGCGGAGCGTCGACGGTTAATGAACCTCTGATACTTGCTCAACGGCCTTCGGGGGGAACGCCGATTGATCCGGTAGCGGATGCCGGCAGCCAGGGCGGCCTGGCGATGCGATTCATTCCAGTAGGCCTGGTCGCCGAACACCTCGCGCTCTTCTCCGTGCAGCAGCTTGGACATTTGCGTACTGTCGTGCACATTCGCCGCGGTCGTGCTCAAGCTGTGCACGATGCCGCGCCGGTCGGTGCCGACGTGCGCCTTCATCCCAAAATGCCAGTCTTTTCCCTTCTTGGTCTGGCGCATCTCTGGATCGCGCGCCTTCTCTTCATTCTTCGTCGAGGGCGGCGCAGCAATGATGGTCGCGTCCACAATCGTCCCGGACTTCAGCAGCAGCCGCTTCTCCTCGAGCAGAGAGCGAATCTCAGCGAAAATCCGCTCAGTAAGCTGGTGCTGCTCGAGCAGGTGGCGAAAGCGCAGAATCGTCGACTCGTCGGGAATATCATGACCAAGAAGCTCGATGCCGGCGAAGCGGCGCATCGACTCAATGTCGTACAGAGAGTCCTCGGCTTGCGGGTCCGACAAATTGAACCAGTTCTGCATGAAGTAGATGCGCAGCATTTGCTCCATCGGCTTCGGCTGCGTCCCGTTACCCGCCTTCGGGTAATGCGGCTCGATCAGCGCCAGGAGTCTGCTCCAAGGGATCACCGCGTCCATCTCGGCCAGAAAGCGCTCGCGCCGCGTGATCTTGCCCTTCTTCTCCCAAGCAACCGAGGCAAACGTCGTTTGTTGCATCGTTCTATCAGCTCCACCGCTACTGCTCACTGCACACAGTATCGGTCATTCCGTGACACCTGTGCAGAGCTTCCTTAGGTATAGTGAGTGTCACGCGCTGTGCGTCCTCGAACATGTCGGGAGACCTTCCAGCGCCCTCACGGTATATGAATCGGCTGTCGGTGCAGCCACGCGGACATCACCTCACCCTGGCAGATCGAAGTACTCAACTCTGCCGAAAAGCTCGAATTCCTCCTCAGTTCCAAAATGCCGGATGAACGGATAGTCGCTCGAGGCCTCATGAGGTGTGATATCGCACAACGTTCCATCTTCGGTCTCTACCGCGCTGTGCGCCATCAGCCGTATACAAGTTGCGTTTGGCCTTAAGTCCACGAAAATGAACCCATGCACGTGTTTGTGCTGTGGATTTTTGGCTACCCAAATTGCCACATTGTCGTGGCAGCGATTTATCGTCGGGGTCCACCCTCCAATGTGAACAACCTTGCGGCGCAGAATGACGGACTGATGCAGTCGTTTAATTACCAGAACCGCCAGGCGCGAGATGGCATCCGTGTCCACATGCACATTGTTCTTAGTGGCACAAATAGGGCTCGATTCGTGCCTGCGCATCCACACAAGCGCGTCAATTAAATCGTCATTGCGTTGATGATGCTTCTTCGCCATGACGAAAGCATCGCGCGTACGGAGATGGAGATGCGACTGGGATTGGGATATTTGCCGCAATCGCGGCGATATGCCGGCGCCACGCGGTGCTGGGCTGTGTATGAAACTGAATGGATGCCTGCCACGATCCGGTCGATGGACTGGTTCCGCTACGTTGCATAACGCACCCTTAGCTTGGCACAACCAAGAAAAGATGCTCCTGCGATCTCTGATTCGTAGCAACGCCGCCGCTGTAAAATCCCGCCGTCTGTCGCAGGCCAAAAAACGTTATGTCACGGCGGTCCGCTCGCCTCATGTCTACACTCCGGTCGATCCGCCATCGGTCGGAATGAAACGTCTTGGAGTTGATGCGAGGCCATCTATTTGTACCCGTCGACGATGCAACGGGATTCTAGATGGAAAGCTGAGTGTCGGCACTTCGGCGGCCTTTTCGATGCGCCGAACTTCCGTTTCCGGCCTAAAATGTCGACAATCATACAATTCTGCGGTACGCTGAGACTTCGCATTCACGAGACTATGCAATCTGCCTTCGGGGCACCGCTACGCAAGTGCATGGCCGCTAACCGCTACGGAGACTTCACAGGTACCTCATGGCGCATGTTCTAAGGGCTGAATTGCCGGGCAAAGTCGTAATCGGCGAGATCGATGCCGAGCGTGAACTGGGCGACGGGGAAGTTCGACTCAAGAGCCTGATCAGCGCAATTAGCCACGGCACGGAACTTCATTTCGTCCGCAGAACTTCACCCTTTGCGGGAAAGTACTTTGACTCGACGCTACGCGCATTTGTGGAAGGCGTTGACAATTCGGAACATGACCCGGATGTGCTCGGCTATGAAATGGTAAGCGAGGTCACAGAAGTAGGGCGCGGCGTCAATGGTTTTCGCGTCGGAGATATCGTGCACTCGGGGACTCCGCATCAGGACAAAACGATTGTTGATATCGATGCTCAGCGGGATTTCGGCTATCCAGTAACCGTACTACCTATCAACGCGCCGCTGGAACCGGCACTGTTAATTAGCCTGGGAACCGTGGCTCTGCAGGCGGTTCACGATGCCAGAATAAAGGTTGGAGATCGCGTGTTGATTTCCGGCCTGGGTGCAATTGGCTTGCTGGCTACACAACTTGCCACATTGAGCGGTGCTTCGGCGGTCATAGCGGCAGATCCGCTCGTAGCACGTTGCGAGCTCGCACGCTCGCTTGGGGCATCGGAAGTTATTGACCCGACAGACGCTGCCAACCGGGGTGGGTTGGGCCTCGAGATCAAGCGACGGCATGGGCACGGCGGTGTGGATGTGGCGATAGAAACTTCGGGAGTATATCCGGCACTTCATGCGTCGATTGCCGCGGTGGGAGTCGGAGGGCGCGTAGTGAGCGTCGGTTTCTATCAGGGCGATGCGATTGGATTGAGACTCGGGGAAGAGTGGCACCATAATCGGCCCGATTTGATTTCAAGCATGGGAGTATGGAGCTGCCCGCATCGCGATTATCCCCTCTGGACACGGCAACGCCTGACCGATGAGGTACGAGATCTGCTTTATAGTGGAAAACTGAAAACGAAGCCGCTCTTAACGCAGCGCGTCGAATTCCGCGATGCTCAACGAGGCTACGACCTAGTCATGTCGAACCCGGCGGCGGTTATAAAGGTTGCAATCGTCTACGACGCGTACAAGGAGCACATGGCGAAAATCACGCCGCTCACAGCAAATGTCTTACCGACGCAATCTCGCGGGCTACCTGAGGTTTAGCGATGAAAGTACGGTGCACCGTCTGGGGAGAGAATGTCCATGAGCGCGAGAATGAGGTCGTCGCGTCGATCTACCCGAATGGTATGCATGAGACGATCGCAGCGTCACTGAACACCGATCCGGCTATTGCGGCAACCACCGTCACGTTGCAACAGCCCGAACACGGCTGCTCAGAAACCAAACTTGAGGAGACGGACGTTCTCGTATGGTGGGGTCATGCGGCGCATGACGCCGTAGCAGACGATGTTGTAGATCGCATCCTGCGGCGTATTTGGACAGGCATGGGATTGGTGGTGTTGCATTCTGGCCATTTTTCCAAATTGTTTACACGGCTAATGGGCACGCCATGTGCGCTCAAATGGCGAGAAGCGGGCGAGCGCGAACGGGTTTGGGTGGTAGGCAGGAATCACCCGATTGCGCGAGGGCTTCCTGATTGCTTCGTGCTCGACATGGAGGAGATGTACGGCGAGCCGTTCTCAGTACCGGAACCGCTCGAAACAGTTTTTATTTCCTGGTTCCAGGGCGGCGAAGTGTTTAGGTCAGGCCTTACGTATCAGCGGGGCGCCGGAAAGATCTTCTACTTCAGACCGGGGCATGAAACCTACCCAACGTATCACGACACAAACGTTCAACTGGTTTTACAAAACGCGGTGCGCTGGGCCGCGCCATCGCAGCGATGGGGCGGCATCTGCGATGCACCCAATATACCCGCAGAACTTGCACCTGAACCCATCCGTGAGCGGGGTCCAAAGATTCACAAGAAAGGTGAGTCTGGGCTGCGCTGATGCGATTGACCGCATTGCGAGCGGCAGCGGATCTCATGCGCCATTATTAAAGAGAGTCATCGGGACAATTAAATGGCCAAAATTCGGCTGGGAATGGTGGGCGGCGGCCAGGGCGGATTCATTGGTGCCGTTCATCGCATAGCGGCGCGGCTCGATGATGAGTTTGAGCTAGTTGCGGGTGCTTTGTCATCGGATCCCATACGAGCGCTGGATTCCGCCAAAAGCATAGGGATTGTTGAGGCGCGAGCGTATACCTCCTATCAGCGGATGGCCGAGACGGAGGCAAAACGGTCGGACGGCATTGAAGCCGTCGCGATCGTGACGCCAAACGATTCGCATGCCGACATTGCCACGATATTTTTGAATCATGGCATCCATGTTATTTGTGATAAACCTCTGGCAGTTTCCGTGGAGCAGGCGCGAATGCTTGGCGCGGCTGCGGCAAAATCTGGAAAGATTCTAGCTGTTACCTACAATTACCGCGGCTATCCCTTGATTCGTCAGGCGCGAGCGATGTGTGTATCGCGCGAAATCGGCAAGATACGCATCGTTGAGGTTGAATATCTGCAGGACTGGCTCGCTGAAAGAATCGAAATCGGTGGCTCCAAGGGCGCGCAATGGCGGACCGACCCTGAGCGGACCGGCGGCGCCGGTGCAATCGGCGATATTGGCGTCCACGCATTCGATTTGGCGCGATACGTCACGGGGCTGCGGCTCGACGCGCTAAGTGCGGAGCTCACGAGCTTCGTTCCGGGACGACGAGTCGATGACGACGCACGCGTCTTGCTACGGTTTGAAGACGGGGCAAAGGGACTACTGTGGGCCAGCCAGGTCGCAATCGGTAACGAAAACGGACTGGCAATCCGAGTCTATGGCGATCGAGGCGGCCTGGAATGGCATCAATCGGAACCAAACGAATTATGGTATTCGCAGCTCGGGTCACCGACACAGAAACTGACGCGAGGCGGTCCCGGCATAAGCGTCGCTGCCGGGCAAGCTACAAGGCTTCCAGCAGGGCATCCTGAAGGTTATCTAGAGGCATTTGCCTTCATTTACAAGGAAGTCGCGGCCGCGATCCGAGCGTCCCAAAATGCGACCGATCGGAATGACGAATCCAGTTTCGCGATGGCGATCGACGGCATAGCCGGCTTGAACTTTATACAAGCCGCCTTGCTTTCGAGCGCTGGCGGTGGTGTTTGGCAAGCCGTCGAAAAGCCGTCCTAATTGGTTCGAGCAGACAGACAGGCTAGAAAGTCATCGGCGATGAGCCATCGATATCGACCTGCATGGTGGTCTCCAATGCAAGGCAGCCTCCAGGATCAAGCATCTCGACACCGGTACCTTGGATTCCACGTGCATGGGCATTTATTCCGTCATTGACATTTGATACCGGCTCAATACATACAAAATCCGAATCAGCCGGTGAAAATACAACGAGTGCCGCTGCGGTAGGTGAAGCGCGAATTGAAAGTTGAACCTGCGTGTGCGGCCATTGAAGATGAGCAAAATTGGTCCAACCCACAAAGCAGTCGTCGATGGTTTCCTTTGGAAGTTCTTCTGCACTTAAGAATCGTTGATCAGCGACGACTGCTGAACCCGTCCAACGCCCACTATGCAACATACCCAAGCGCGTCCCCGGAGGTCTTCGGAAGTAGGGATGAACCCCCAAACCCGCTGGCATGACCCTGACGTCGGTATTGAATAATTTGAGCGAAATCGTCAAATCCATGTCGGTCAACTCAATCCTTTGACGCACGCGATAGCTGAACGGATAGCCCGTCCTCCCATCGTGAGCATAATTGCACTCAATAGATTGGTTGGAAATACGATCCACGTTCCATGAGCCAAGCCATGCATCCCCGTGTATAGGCAGCGACTCCGCTGGATGATTGGGGGCGAGCCAAAATGTCTTCTCTCCATATCTCAGTTCACCATTTTCGATGACATTGGAGAACGGTGCCATAACGAAACAGGCCGATTCGAGTGGATCGGATCCATCCGTCTGACAAGGCCGCAACAAATGCAGGCCCCGCACCTTCCAATGAGTCAGCGCACAACCATGCAACGGAACCACCCCGACCTCCGATCTTCCCGAACGCAGCAGTATCGGTTCGCGTTTGCCTTGGCTGACCATATGCACGCCGGTTTTCCTTCTCGTGGTTGTCGATGGTAGGATTGTCGACAATAATACAGTACAATCCCGCCGGCGCCCTATCGAAATGGTGTTATATGAAGATCGTTGATGTCGAGGCTTTATATCTGCGCTTGCCGGTGATCGATGAGACGCGTACCGACAGTTCCCAAGATGCTCTGATTGTCAAAATAAGCACGGACTCAGGGCTTATTGGATGGGGCGAAGTAGATGGATGTCCAACAGTTGCGAAGGCCATCATAGAAGCGCCCGCATCTCATACGCAAGTAAAGGGCCTTCGGCATATTCTGCTGGGTGAGGACCCAATGCAGACCGAGTATCTGTGGAAAAAAATGTATGAATCAACCAGCTATTATGGACGCGCTGGAGCTGTCATCCAAGCAATGGCGGGCGTCGATCTTGCATTGTGGGATCTAAAAGGTAAGGCGCTCAAGCAACCTATTTGGGCACTACTCGGCGGCCGTCCGTCGAAACTGCGTGCGTACTCGTCAAATATGTTCCAGATGACCACCGAGGCTACCGTTGTAAGAGCCAAGCAGGCGATCGACGCGGGGTTTACCGGGATAAAATTCGGCTGGGAACCTTTTGGACGATCGGACATTGCCCTTGACCTGCGATACATCGAGGCTATCAAGGCGGTGACCGGTTCAAGCGTGGATTTCATGCTCGATGTTGGACACGTTTGGGACGCCAAAACCGCTATTCAGCGATGCCGCGCCTACGAACCATACGATCTAGCTTGGATTGAGGAGCCCTTACACCCCGACGACTATGTGGGTTATGCGGCGTTGTCGACGACCGCGGTCCAACATATCGCCGCCGGCGAGCAAGAATGCACGGTGGCGGGGTTTGAGACGCTCATCGAGCGAGGCCGCATCAATATAGCGCAGATCGATTTGACGCGCTGCGGATTTACCCAATCGATGAAGATCGCCGCGATCGCCGCGCGTAATGGAATTAAGGTGGCCAACCACTGCTTTACGACAGATATCAACGTCGCGGCCGCCCTGCACCTGCTGGCGTCAATCCCAAATGCCTTGATACTGGAATATGGCGTTGAGCCTGGAGAAATTGCGCGCTCCCTCGCGCGTAACCCAATTCGCGTACTGGACGGGCACGTAGCAGTTCCGCAAGAGCCGGGTCTTGGCGTTGAGCCGAATCAAGATGTCATCGAACGTTACCTCGTACGTGCATGAACCCACCTGCAGGGACCCCAACCGCGGCAACCGCAAAGGCGTTAACGGGCTTGCGCTCCGCGACGAAGCAGAAGACAACTGTTTATCTTAGATGCCTCGACGTCAGCCTGGCGGAAGAAGTTCCAATATTGCCCCGATTGAGGAATTGCAGCTTATAGTTACCCAATGAGTAGCATTGAATCGGCACAAGCCGGGGTTTTGAGCGAGCGATCGGCGGTCGTTACGGGCGGCGCGCGGGGTATTGGGCTCGCTATCGCACGGCGGTTGTTGGAGCAGGGGGCTTCGGTGACGATCGCGGACCTCGATCGACTCGCGCTTAAATCGGCCGAAGCGGATCTCAGCGAGTTTGGGCGCGAGCGAGTGGCCGTGCACTGCTGCGACATCAGTGACGAAAATGGCGCACGGCTGCTTCATGAGCAAGTTCAGGAACAATTTAAGGCAGTCGATATCCTGGTCAACAATGCTGCGATACTTGACTGGACCCCAATTGAGAATCTCACTCCCGCCACGCTGCAGCGGGTGCTGCACACAAATCTTTTTGGGGCGATCGCCTGCATTAAGGCGTTTCTGCCGGCGCTTTCGCGAAGCGCCTATCCCCGTATTGTCAATATTTCTTCGATTAATGGTTTGAGGGGCACACCGAGTTCGGTCGCCTATAATGCATCTAAGGCCGCGCTAATCAGCTTGACTCAATCGCTGGCAACCGAGTTATCTGCTCGCCATATCACGGTCAACGCCGTCGCGCCTGGGTTTGTCGACACACGCATGTCGAAGCTGCCGGATGGCAGCTCTGAATACGAGACTGATTGGTTCAAAGAAGTTTATATCAAGCATCGTCGGTTACCGGCGGGCCGGCCGGCTTCTGCCGCCGACATAGCAGGTCCCGTGGCGTTTCTCTGTTCGGACGATGCCCGCTACATTACTGGTCACGTGCTGGTCGTCGACGGTGGCACGACGTCGTGCGTGTAGCAGCTCAGTTAACTCGGAGCCGCCTAAAATTCCTTTGCTATATGAATCACGAACTGGTCAGCCCGCTGTTAATACCTCGGCGCGTCGGAGCGGTGATATTTGACTGTGACGGAACATTGATCGATAGCGAATTGATAAATGCTAAGGCCCTGCAATCAGTCCTAGAGCCTCAGGGGCTCCACATTCCCATAGAAACTCTGCAGCAGCGCTTCACCGGGATCGACAACAAATCCATTTTGCGACAATTGAACGATGAGAGCGGGGTTCGTCTTTCTTTGGACTTTGAAATGCAGATAGAGAGCGCTACGTACGAAATCAGCGCAAGCTTAGCCAAGCCGATGCCATGGGCGAATCAGGTCGTAGCGGCACTCGCAGAAGCTGGCACCGTATTGACGGTAGCGTCGAACTCAAGCTATCGAAATGTGGAAATGATGTTAAAACAAGCGGGCTTGATCGAATTCTTCGAAAGTCGGATTGCAACAAGGGACAGAGTGGCGGCTCCAAAGCCCGCTCCGGACGTGTTTATTCTTGCCGCAAAGCTGAGTAATGCTTCGCCTGCCGATTGCGTGGCCATCGAGGATTCACCCGCTGGCGTAGCGGCAGCGTGCATCGCGGGCATGACCGTCATAGGATATAGGCCGCCGGAAAGTCTCTTTACGTCGACTGAACTCAAGGGTGCGGGGGCCTCCTTTGTCATCGGGGACCTACGACTGTTGGTGGACGGAGTGACTATATGAGCCTTCCGGTGATTGTTGACGTGCGCAGGAGTAGCGCCGGATGGCCCGCACACCAATGCGCAGGTTTGCATTTTGGCGGCGAGGCCAGTAGCTTCGTCGAGCTCGTAAACGGGATCATTCTATTAAGGCACTAATGTTTATGGCGTCACGTACCACTGCATTACAACACTCACGTAGCACCACATCGACAGGCCGCCTGCAGCCACGAACCTATGTGGATCTGGTCATCGATGTGATCGTCGGGAAAGCGGCGATGGGACGGATACTCCCTGGAGATCGTATTAATGAGGTAGACCTAGCGCGCGAGCTTGGTATTTCGCGCGCGCCCATCCGAGAAGCGTTTCGCACTCTGGTGGTTCAAGGAGTCGTACAAAGCATTGCCTACCACGGGGTGCGGCTAGCACCGATGACAGCGGAACGAGTGCAACAAATCAATGAAGTGCGATTCGAACTGGAAAAGTTATCGCTTCGCAAACTCTCAGCGGCAGGAGACAACACTGCATTGCTGTTAGCATTTGAACATATTATTGAAGACATGAAAGCAGCAGCGCGCAAAGATGACCGATTAGGCCTTGCAACTCTGGACGCGGACTTCCATCAGGCAATCGTAAGCGCTTCCGAGAATCCTGTGCTGCTCACGTTTTGGCAAATGTTAAAGCCACAATTGATCATCATGTTTGGATTAGGCGCATTAACCAAGCCGCTGCGCAAAATCGTTGACGAGCATCGTCGGATATTGAATGCGTTTGCAACGCACAAGTGGAAGGTGATCGAGGAAACGCTTTCAGAGCATATCCTCGCGGACAACACGGGTATTGATTTCGAAAGCATCGTGAAATCCGGTGCAAGTAAGACGGACATACCAGCGAAACCTAAACCTGCGCGTCAGGCAAGATAGTGCCTGGGACCGAAACCGTTAGTCGGAATAGCTGCCCGCCTTCATCGCAAGATGGGTTGCTTCCGGTGACCGATTGGCTCGCTGTGGTGATAAAAAGCGTGCCGAGATCGCTGTCGCCGAAGGCGCAGCTCGTAACATATCGGGCTGGCATTGAGATGCGATCCAGTACCTTACCGGCGGTGGAATAACGCACTATTGCTGAGCCGCCCCAACGCGCGTTCCAGACGCACCCCTCTGCATCAACGGTCAATCCATCTGGATAGCCTTCATTTTTATGAACCAGAGCAAAAACCCGCTTGTCAAAAATCATCAGCGGGTCGACCTGAAGTCGATAGGCATAGATGACACCGTTCGGGCTATCAGCCAAGTACAAGCTCCGGCCATCGGGTGCAATCGCTGGGCCGTTGCCGACCGTGATTTCTCCACAGAGTCGGCGCCAGCCAAGACTCCGCTCAACAGCGAAAAGACCGCCGGTCGGCTTTATTTCAAGACGGTCGGCAGTCATGACGAGCACCTGTCCATCGGGGGCAACGCTGACATCATTTGGGGGCGCTAAGGAGAAATCCTCGTGCGGGGGCAGCGCCAGTGCGGTTATCTCAAGCGCGGAATTCAAATGGTGGGCCCCATCGGAATTAAATATCAGATAGCCACCCCCAGCGCGAGTGCACAGGCCGCCGAGCGGCGGCTGAAGCGGCAGTCGCTTTTTTATGGTAGCGCCCGTCGCCGCATCGACTGCAAACACATGCGGATCCGCAAGATCCAAATAAAGGACGCGCCTATGCTGAGCGTCCCATATCGGACATTCGAGCAGTGAGCCCCCTTCTCGCGAGACCTGCTCAGGGATCACGACGGGTCAAGCCTTGGCATCACGGTGCGAGAATCGGGGGCGGATCCCGGTTGGCGAATGATCACACTGGCGACGCGGTTGGCGTATTGGGCAGCCTGAAAGCAAGACCGGCCGGCGAGGCGGGCCGCTATATACCCGGCCAAATGACTATCTCCCGCCCCCACCGTGTTCACGGCAGGTCCGGACTGCGCGGGTATGTGTTGCCAATTGTCACATCCACCGGTCCAACATCCATCCTTCCCCGCTCTTACAATGACCTCACGCCCGCTGCATCGGCTCCGCTCCAACGCCTCAGCTGTGTCTTTTGCATTCCACAAGAGCCTTTCGTCTTCCGAGCTCGTGGCCACGACCGAAGCTAGCAATTCCATTTTTACCACTCTGCGCCGCGCCTCGTTCGCTTGGCCCCACAGCGCCGGCCGAAAATTGGTGTCGAATATCACTCTACATGCTGGTTTGCGTTGCTCGATCCAATGACAGAGTCTCTCGAAGCTGTTCGCCGAACATAGCGCCAGGGTGACTCCTGTCACGACGAGTAAGTCGACGTTCGGGACCAGATCGACTAAGCGTGACTCTGTGATTCTGCTGAACATCGCTCGCGCACTTGAGCGGTCGCGCCAATACGAAGACGCGGGCTGGCGAGAAGGGTCCGGTGATATACCGTAAATGCCTGGCTCGCCCGGCATCATTGTCTCGACGAGCCTGATACCCGCCATCGTTAACCGTTGTCGAAGCCACTCCGCATACAGACTGGTGCCTAGGGAGGTCACAAGCGCTAAGTCGAACTGAGTGATATCGAGAATGCGTGCCAAACACATCATGACGTTTGCGACGTCACCGCCGATCGATACCCTAAAGCCATCGGCACCATCCGGCTGCAATTCAATCAATGGCTCTCCGAGAGCGACTATATGCTTCGCGTATCCCCATGAAGAGTCGATTGTCGACATAGTGACAATACTACAATACCATCCAGATAAATTCATCGATCCAAGGTTATGAGGAACCGCATGAAGAATTGGCGAATCAAGTTATCGCTGTACCTAAACTTCCTTTTGTTCGCAATTTTGATGAGCAGTGACGGGATTTTGATCCTACAAGTCCAGAAACACTACGCGGTTGCGGCGAGCGTAGCAGGGCTCCTAGGCGGTTTCAGAGATATGAGCGTCGCTGTGGCGGCGGTCTTCTTGGCTGCCTATGTTGCACGCATGGGTTACAAGCGGTCCATGTTGATATCGCTGCTGATGGTAGCTCTGATTTGTCTGCTCGTACCCCTTGGCAATAGCTTTACGACAATCGAGATGTTCTTTCTCGTGACGGGTGTCGGATTCGCGCTGATGAAAAGTTCGATATTCTCGGCTATTGGATTGCTCGCGCACGACATCAGATCTCACGCAGCCTTCATGAGCTACTTGGAGGCCACATATGCCGCCGGTACGTTTGCCGGCTATTTTGTTTTTAGCGCCTACTCGGACGCTGGACGGAATTCCACGGATTGGCTTTTGGTCTATTACGTCATGGCAGGGGTGTCGGTCTTGGCAATTGCAGCTCTATGGTGGGCGCCACTTGATGAGTCTGAAATTCAAGATGTGCAGCCGCAGCCCTTGCTGGGCGATCTTACAGCGATGTTCAAGCTGGCGACGACCGCGGTCGCGGGGGCATTTGTCGCCTGCGTGTTCACTTACGATCTGCTCGCCGAGGGCATCAACAAATGGCTGCCCACGTTCAATAGCGAGGTGCTCCACGTACCGGTGGCGCTAAGCATCCAGTTAGCGAGCATCATGGCGGCCTCTGCAGTGCTAGGCAGGGTGTTGGGCGGTCTCGCACTCCGGTTCGCCTCATGGCTCACTGTGCTCCTCACTTGTCTTGCTCTATCAGCCGTTTTGGTATTGGTAACCTTGCCACTGGCAGAAAAAGGCGGAATGCCGCCCGTAACGAGCTGGCGATCCGCCCCAATCGCCGCGTTTATTTTTCCGCTAATCGGTATGGTCACGGCGCCCATCTATCCTGTTATAAATTCGCGTGTCCTCAGCGGACTGCCCTTGCGGCAGCAAGGGGCAATGTCCGGGTTGATCATGCTGGCCTCAGCCCTCGGGGCAACCGCCGGATCGTTGATTACTGGAAGTATATTTCAGGCGTATGGAGGTACCAGAGCATTCTATTGGTCCCTAATCCCGATCGCGTTGCTCGCCGGCAGCTTGCTTCTCTTGAATGCGTTAGAAAAGCGCGCAGCAGTGAATGTTCCCGCTCTCCCTAGCGTATCCCCAGGAGTGTGAAGCTGCCCCGCGCCGCGATGACGCCATCGGTCGATTGACGTGAACTCGCTGGGGCGGTAGCGGGTCAAATAATCGATACGCTCGCGTTTCTATTGAACCTATCTGGTCTGCCAGACGCTGGACGGTCATTGAAGGCCAAAAATCGGCGCCGCATGAGTGGCCTGAGGGCTTGATATAGTTCCGCTGGACACACGTAGTGTCGCAATGTAGGATTGTCGACAATCTTGGATACCGGCTGCATGTCCAACAAATAAGCTGAAGGGAGAAGGTGTAATGGCTTTCACACGAATTAACAGCAGAAGCCGCTCCTACCGCGCGATGTGGCTAATCGCATTGGTGTCATGCACGGCACAAGTGTTGGCCGAATCTGCCTCAGACCAGGGGCAGCTATCCGAGATCGTGGTGACAGCGACCCGACGCCAGGAGGACATCCAGAAAGTACCGATCAGCGTCAGTACTCTCACCCAGGCAGATATGGTCGCCGGCGGCATCAAGAATATCGCCGAAGTGGCTGCGGCGACCCCTGGGCTCCTGTTCAGCACGCCGGTTGCGCCATCCACGATCACCACCGTCAACATTCGCGGTATCAATGCCAATACCGGCCCTGCTACGGTCGGTATCTATCTCGATGACACACCGCTGATTGGACGGCTCTCGAGCTTTGGCAATATCGGTGGTGCTTTGCCGCTTATTGCCGACTTGAATCGTGTGGAGGTGGAGCGCGGTCCCCAGGGGACCTTGTTCGGCGCGGGCTCGGAAGCGGGAGCGGTGCGTTTTATCACCAACGATCCGAACGTGCACGACTATAGCGGCAGTGTGGAAGGGGAGTTCAGTTCCACACGCGACGGGCAACCAAGCTATGAATACGGTGGATCGGGGGGCGGACCAATCCAGCAAGATGCGCTCGGCTTTCGCGCCAGTGCCTGGTACCGGCGCGATGGGGGCTATGTAAATCTCGTCAGTCCTTTACCCGACCCGTCGGCGGATAATGCCGTTGTGGAGTCAAACATTAACAGGAGCTACGAGGAAGCGTTTCGGCTGGCGTTTGCGTATAAAGTCGATGACGTCCGGATCACACCGGCCATCTATTATCAATCCGTGGATAAAGACGATAGCGGGCGGTTCTACCCCGCCTATTCCGATGTGTCGGCTGAAGAGTTCAACGATACGGCGTTCCTTCCGGAGCACGCGATCGATCGCTGGTCGCTGCCGACACTCAAGGTCGAGGCCCAGCTATCCTTCGCCGACGTGACCTTTGTTTCATCTTATTTGCATCGTGATGTCACGGTTACGAATGATTTTGGCGACTGCTTCGTCTGCTTTGGTGGCTCTGGCTATGGCAGTCCGCTTGGACCCGACGTACCGACATCTCCGGTCGATGCGGCGCCGACCGTAACCGGCCAGAGAGACAAGGCTTATACCGAAGAGCTACGACTGGCTTCCAATCTCCCGGACGCTTTCGTGACCTGGGTCGGTGGCATCTTCTATGACAATCGCAGTCAAGAGGATTATCAGAACACCACGCCGACCGCGGGTAATCCCGGTGGCTTTGTCGTGGATCAGCACTACAAAGATGTCCAGACCGCAGTGTTTGCACAGGGCGATTTCCACCTGAGCAAGCAGTGGACTGCAACCCTGGGGTATCGCATATCTCACATCAATACGGATTTCAACGCCTCATTGGTGGGCTCAGCTCCGCTGAGTGCAAATCCTACCGCAAACCCGACCACGCCTCGGGTGGCGCTGTCTTACCAGGCCGATCCCGATAATCTGCTCTATGCATCGGCCAGTAAGGGTTACCGCATTGGTGGTGGTAATTCCCCGCTCCCGGTCGGCTGCACAGGCGCCGGTTTTAACCCTGCTGGATATAACCCGGACTGGGTTTGGAGCTATGAGATTGGCGCAAAAGACAAGCTGTTCAACAACCGCGTGGAGATCGACTCCAGCGTCTACCATGCCCTCTGGTCAAATATCCAGCAGTTGGTCATAGCGTCTCCGTGCGGAATAAGCTATGTCGGCAACACGGGTCACGCGGCAGTCAACGGCTTCGACCTGAGCGTGCGTGCACTGATCACGCAGCAGCTGCGAATCGATGCGAAAGTCGCCTATACCAATGCATATTTCACTGAAACTACCATTAGCGGAGGGGTGGTGACGGTCGAAGAGGGCGACAAGGTTGGCTTTTTGCCGCAGGTTATTGCGCCGTGGAATGTGGTCGTCTCGGCGGAATACACGATTCCTCTGCCGAACAGCGATACGGTTCAGTTGCGAGTTCAGGATCAGTACAACAGCCAAAATCCGGGCCCGTTCGAGAATGGAATTGTCAACGGCGCGAATTATGTGCCGTTGGATAAGCCCGACCCGGCGACCAACTTAGTCAATGCGCGGATCGGTTACACGATGGGTAGACTGAACATGTCTCTGTTCGCAAACAACGTCTTCAACAGTCATCCGCTGATTGGAACTTTATCTTACTTTCCCGTCTCGTCGATTTACCGAATCCAGAACAGCACGTTCCGCCCGTTCACAATAGGAATAGGAGCGAACTACGCACTTTGAGAAGTATTCAGTTCGCCGGGCTTGCCAAACCCGTCCTCGGGTGCCGTACGCTCCGTATCTGGCCAATGCACGCGCTGGGCAAACAGTAGACAGAATTGATACTTAAATCATCGATAAATAATACCGTCACGGACAAGCGGTAGCATTATGCTGACTCCACGGAGTCCTTCCGGGCTAGCACAGGAAGGTGAGTCCATGCGAGGGCGGTGCCGCGGGCACTCCTTTGAGTCCACCGGAGGCTCTGAAAGTATTCGACGCGGCCGCCGCTATATCCTGAATTTTGCTTCCCTCGTCACTGCGTTCATGGTCTTCGCATCGCTCATCAACAGCGTTGGGGTGATCGTCCTGCAGTCAATAAGGACGCTTGGGATCAGTAAGCAACAGGCAGGAGCGCTTCAGCCGTTTGTCGACATGCCGATGGCGTTTAGCTCGTTGATAATCGGCGCGATGCTGCCGACGTTGGGGCTGAGGCGAGCAATGATGACTGCGCTGGGGCTTTCAGTCGTCGCATGCGCGCTAATGCCACTGTTTGGGCAATTTTGGGTTTCCAAGCTTCATCTTGTCATTATCGGATTGTGTTTCGCCGCAGCGAAAGTAACGGTGTACACCGCGATAGGGACAATGACGACCGGTAAGAAAATGCATGCCAGCCTGATGAGCATTGTGGAAGGGCTTTTCATGGTAGGAATATTGAGCGGCTACTGGTTGTTTGGCAGCTTTTCAGAAACTGAAACGTCCGCGCGAGGCTGGCTCGGTGCCTATTGGGTGTTCGCCATCCTTTTGATTCTTTCGCTTGTCGTATTCTCACTAAATCCCATACCGGAACAGCAGCCGGCTCATGACGTGAAAGCGAAGCCCATCAACGAACTCTTGTATGTCGGTAAGATGGCCTTGAAACCCTTGATTTTGGCGTATGCAATTTCCGATTGTCTTTACGTGCTCCTGGAACAGGGTATCGGGGCCTGGTTGCCGACCTTTAACTCGGAAATCTTGCATCTCCCGACGTCGATAAGCATCGAGGTCGCCGGTGGTTTCAGCCTGTGCCTGGCGGCTGGTGGTTTGTTGGGCGGTGTCGTGCTGAGGCGGTTTACGTGGTTTCCTGTCCTCTTGCTGTGCCTCGCGGGTGTTGCGTGTGTGGTTCTGGCGGCGCTGCCAATGGCTGCCCATAGTCTGGTAAGAAACATTCATACTCTGCGGGACGTGCCCGCAATCGCGTTTCTGTTTCCCGCTGCAGGCTTGTTTATGGGACCGATCAATCCCGCCATCAACTCGGCGGTTCTGTCAGCGCTACCCACCGATCACCAATCGGCGATGTCGGGCCTCATCATTGTATTTTCGTCAATTGGTGGGACAACCGGCGCTTTAGTCACCGGCAGCCTGTTCCAAGCGCGGGGCGCGGACGCGTTTTACTTTCTTTTGGCTCCGATCATTCTTTTGTGTGTAGTACTGTGGGTATTCAAAAAATCTATCGATAACGAGCCCGGTTTACGCGTTGTCGGGGCGTAGCGTTCGACACATGTGCGAGCTCAATAGAATGTTAATTAATTTGCCAAGAGTAATTGGCGTTAACTCGGGGAAGATCGAAAGTGATCCACACGGTGAAGACATTGACTGACACGGCAATGCACACACGGGATTGGTGGAAGGGCGCCGTCATTTACGAAATCTACCCGTTAAGTTTCAAGGACACCGATGGCGATGGCTACGGAGATCTCCCCGGAATAATTGAAAAATTGTCCTACGTGGCCTCACTGGGAGTTGACGCCATATGGGTGTGTCCTTTTTTTAAATCACCGATGCGAGACTTTGGGTACGACGTGTCTGACTATTGCGCGGTCGATCCGTTATTTGGCTGCGCGGCCGACGTCACGCGTCTGATCGATTTAGCGCACGGTCTAGGTTTGAAGGTCATTTTTGATATGGTGCCCTGCCATACGTCGAACGAGCATCCTTGGTTCCGAGAAGGCCGCGTCTCAACCAACAACGCCAAGCACGATTGGTACATCTGGGCAGATGCGAAACCAGATGGATCACCGCCCAACAATTGGCTATCCATATTTGGCGGTGTTGCCTGGACGTGGGAGCCTCGACGGCGCCAGTACTACTTCCATTCCTTCCTCTCGAGTCAACCAGCTTTAAATGTATGTAACCGCGAGGTATTGGCTGCGCTGCTTGCCGTCATGCAGTACTGGTATGACAAGGGTGTCGACGGCTTTCGCTTGGATGCAATTACGGCGTTGGCTCCCGATCAGGATTTACGTAACAATCCGCCGATTCCGAAAAATGAGCCGCCCGCCTATATAGACGGCGGCGGCGGCAATCCGTTTCTTAAACAGGTTCATCTTTTCGACCGTGACACGCCTGGGGTGCTGCCCATCCTCAGGGCCTTTGGCGATCTAGCGGATAGTTACGACCCACCGCGATTTTTATTTGCCGAGATTGGTGATGTGGATGGCGCGGTTGTCGGGGCCAAATACGCGCAGCCGAAGCACGTGCACGCAGCATTTATTCAGGATCTTATCTTGTCCGAACTATCCGCTGCGCGTGCGGCCAAGATATTGTCACGCGTTTCGCAAGTCATGGGGGAAGCTTGGACTTTCAATGCATTTGGCAGTCATGACATTGCACGGCAAGTCTCGCGCTGGGGTGCGATTGGCGGTGAAATTGGAGATCGTAAACAGATTGCAAAACTGTTGATGGCATTACTGCTCAGCATGAGGGGTTGTGCATGCATTTATCAGGGAGAAGAGTTGGGACTCACGGATGTGGACTTAGCCTACGAAGCTATCAGAGACCCCTGGGGTCTGACGCTTTATCCCGACTACAAGGGGCGAGATAGCTGCCGAACCCCAATGCCGTGGACCGATAGCGCGGCTAACGCCGGGTTTACCGTCGGCACCCCTTGGCTACCACTGGGGCAGGACCATTTGAAGATGGCAGTTAATGTGCAGGACGTGGACCCAGACTCCGTGCTCAATGCTTATCGCAAATTCCTTGATTGGCGGAAACGTTATCCATCCATTTTATACGGTGCGATGAAAGTGTTGGACGTCCAGCCTCCATGCCTTGCCTTCCTAAGGACCCTTGAACATCAGAAGATGTTGTTCGTGTTTAACCTTAGCAATGATCATGCGGTCTGGAAATTGCGCGGTCGATGGCAAATGGCTGAGGGGCACGGCTTAAAGTCTGCACGTGAATCCGAGGGGCAGCTGCATTTCACGGGTCTCGACGTGTACATCGGCTATCAGGGGATCTGACAGTTGCGTAGTGGGGCTGTAGAACCTCGAGATGAGTGATGTCACGTCGCGGCTCATTTGATCAACAGCGTCTTTTAGTGAACTTCCGAGAAATTGGTGGCCGGGCTCCGGTGATGCCGGTATTGAGAGTTACCAAACCCGTACAAGGGGTGTCCGCTGGCGCGCGCTGCGCGCTTTGATCGCGGGCGGTCTGCGCGTGTTGGAAATTACCCTGCGCGCGCCCATTGCGTGACCTGAAAGAGCAGGTAATAGACCGCCGATGCGTTTTGATAGGCAATCGCTGCGATCTATTCGGGCGCATGGAAAGATGGTGTGGCGATCGGCAAGCAGCCTCGCGACGGTGTGCTATTCGAACTCGGCGTATCTGACCATTCAAAGGCGATCGAGTACCTGGCACTGTCTAAAATTCATTATCAAGATCGTCGGCTCTGGAGCCGGCAATTGCAGGCGCTGAATGTCTCAAAGTGGCGGGACTGTAATTGAGCGACTCCTTGGTGGCGAAGAAACCCGCGGCTCGAATCGAGCAATTTGACAGTGCGGTGCCTGGCCGTATCCGCGAATCGACGGTCACGACCCTCTGCAGCCGGTGACGTCGGCACCGGCGGAATAGGCAATCCTCGTTCGCGCAAATCTGCCTCCGTAGCTTCAAGAACCTGCCGGCGCGCCCGCAGCCACTCAAAAAAACCGCCCTCCGGCCCGAATCCCCCACCGCCCCCAAATCCACGACCCATCAATTCTTCCCCATTGATTTCCAACATAAACCCATACCGGCGTTCTTGTCACCGAAATAGTATGGTCTGTCCGAGTTCCAAGCTTGCCCGGCAACCGATACGACGCAATTGTCACCTGACTCGACCGAGCAGTCGTGACCCGCTGCTGCCAGCCGTCGCCGTCTGCTATCCAGCGGTGAGTTGAAGCAGACGGGTATCGTTCCATCTCGAATCATGCCATCGAGTGTCTGGTGCCCTAACGGCTATTGAGATAAGCAATCTGATTAATTGAGACCTTTACCCTAAACGCGCCCCATGTAGGAGGTTGCTCTAAACGCGGATGCGCGGCGCTGACGCCGTAATCGATAGCCGTTCGCCTCTGTCCCAGATGTTCGGGCGCGCCTTGGCACCGACATCTTCTCGTTCAAGCAGAGGCCCGGAGGTTCTGAAGGGAGCCGCGCGTTCTCATGGGGACCACGTTTTCCGTAGCGCCGGAAGGTCGGAAAACAGACGCGCATGTCGCTGACATGGTACAAGCGCCCACATGTCTGTGGGAAACTCCTCGATGGAAAATACAGCGAATTCGCAAATAGCTACCGCCACCGGTCGCTCGGCGTGGTCACGTACGTCTTTCAGAGGTATCCCCACGGAAGCACGAGCGGCACGATCACGACGCCCGCGAAGATGCCTGAGAACGAATCGGCGATGTCGGGATCCAGTGTGTGGCCCAGGTACGGGGGAAGCCACGCTGCGAGCACCCAGATGAGCTTCCACGTGAATTCGAAGATCAGCAGCGGCATCATCCTGACCGGATACCGCACGCCGAGGAGACAGAGCAGCGTAAGCGCGCCAAAGAAGCTCGTCCCGACGCCATGCCAGAAATCCCACGGCCGCGTGTGATGCAGGATCGCCGGCCACGTGCGCGAGCCCTGCGCCAAACCAACCAGAAGATACGAAGCCCTGAGCACGTAGAGGCGATACAGCGGAAGCTCCGGCCTGGATTGTATTTGGACCATGCAGTACCTACGGCGTCATTTTGGCCGATATGTTTCATTTAAACTAAAATAAGGCGCTCTCGCAAGGTGAAACAGAATTGTGCCGTCCGCTGTGACACGTGCCTGCGTCACCTCTTCTCCCCATGGATCGTACTTAAGTAGCAGCCCCGATCGCTCCGCGCCGTCGCGGCTCGCAGTTACGGTTACGACGCTGTCCTTTGCGAGCCTGTCGCAGTCGGTGCGTGTCACATTGAATGTGTTGCCGGTTGGTTCATGAATCTATGCAAGAGATTTCGATGTGCATGCGGAACCGCAGCTGATTAGCGCGGGCACTGAAACTAAGCACACGATGTAGCGCCAGCTTTTCATAGCTGCCAATGGGTTACGAAACAGTAATGCGAGTGAATCGGTAAACCAACGGCGACGGTCCGGCATCGACCTATACCGTTGAAAAACTCGCCACCTGGACGCGCTCATAAGGCCCAGGACCGAGCGAGATCGTCGGCATTTTTCAGTTGTTTGACGGCGTGACCGTGGTTTCTCGGGATTCGACTCCGATTTATCTATGTAAGTGCACCAACCGGCTCGAATGACCTCGATTTGAACGTGATGGCGAGTCGCCTGAGGTTCTGGGCGATGGCAGTCAGCAAAAATTCATCCTGTGCTCCGCTTCGTCCTCGCAATCGTAGTCGGTCGACCCGAAGGATGCGCTTCATATGAGCGAACAGAACCTCGACTTTCTTTCGGTCATTGCGTGATTGGCGGTAGCGGCGAGTTTTGCTGAGCTTGCGAGCGACCTCGCGAGCGGGTTCGAAGGGATTGCGCTCGATCCTGCGATGCGGTGTGTTCGGACAACACTTCGATTTCAACGGGCAGCTCTGACAGTCGAGCTGGCTGGCGCGGTACATGTTCGGATTTCTCTTCTTCATGCGCCAGGTCGGTTTGAGGAACTTGCCGGCAGGACAGGTATATCGATTGGCCGCCGCGTCGAACGCAAACTCCGATCGGCTAAATGCGCCGTCGTCCCGCTCGGTTCTATCCCACACCGGGATGTGCGGCTCGATCTGCTTCACGTCCACCAACCAGCCTAGCATCGGTCCAGTGCCGTAGGCCGTATCACCGATCAACCGCTTGGGCTTGAGCTCGAAGCGATCTTCCACCCGATCGATCATCGTCTTGGTGGCATCGTTCTCTTCGATGCGATGCGCGCCCGTCGCTTCAACGTCAACGATCACCCCATAGTGCACGTCGACCAGATAATTGGTGGAGTAGGCGAAAAACGCCGGGCACCCAGGAGCCGCGGTCCAACGCGCCGCCGGATCGGTCAGCGAAATGTCCTTCGGCGTAGCGCCTATCTGACCCTCTTGCTCCAGCGCTTGCAGATACTCGCGCACAGCACGCGTCCCGAGTTCCGGCTTGCTCCAGTCAATCGACTCATCACTCGGAACACCGCGGCGGCGGTTGGCATCCGCCTTCACAATGCTCGCGTCAACCGCGAACCCTTCGCCGCGCACCAGCCCTTCGGTCATGCATCGCTGGACAACTCCCTCGAATACGGGCCGGAACACTTCACTTTCGCGGAAGCGGCCATGCCGATTTTTCGAAAAACTCGAGTGGTCAGGAACCTTCTCTTCGAGGCCAAGACGGCAGAACCAGCGGTACGCTAAGTTCAGGTGCACCTCCTCGCACAACCGTCGCTCCGATCGGATGCCGAAACAGTACCCGACCAGCAGCATCCGGATCATCAGCTCTGGATCCACCGAAGGGCGACCCGTGTGGCTGTAGTAATCTGCAAGGTGGTGGCGTAAATCCGTCAGGTCGAGATATCGGTCAATACCGCGCAGCATATGATCCGCGGGCATGTGCTCGTCGAGGTTGAAGGCGTAAAACAGTCGGTCCTGATTGCCGCTGTGTTGTCCCATCATGCAGGTGCGCTCCCTTTGCTGCTCCCGCAATTAGGACCTCGAATGCGAAAAACTGTTCAATAGTTTTTCAACACAATAGACCCGTTGCGGCCGGTCGAGACTTCCGGTTAGCCGACATTCGACGGTATACGAGCGGACATTCCGTTCTTGACCGGGGGCTACTACTGATAGTCGGCGCCGAGGCTGGAAAGCCCCTAGCAACCTCCAAGTTAAATGCTCGTGCGCAAACACTCGGTCGAATCCGGTAGACCTCGCCGTGGTGCTGCCGGCGGACCAGCACAGACTTCAGGCTGGCTGGAATCTGCCTTCAACGCTGAAGAATCCCATCAGGTTGGGTGTCGCCAATTTTCCGCGGTCACAGGGCAATTAGCGTGCCGTTCGCCTTCACGAATTCTCTGATGACGCTGTCGTATGAGTCCGCCACGTACAGGTTACCGCCCATATCCATCGCGACGCCGGCTGGTAGGTCGAAATCCGAGCTCATTGTGATGATCGCGCCCGTGCCGACCAAGATCTCCTTGACCGTATTGTTGTAGTAGTCGCCCACGTAGACGTTGCCGCTCGCGTCCACCGCGACGCCCACGGGGCCGTTGAATCCGGAGGCCAGTGTCGTTACGGCGCCGTTGCCGGCCGCAATCTCCTTAACCGCGTTGTTGCCGGTGTCGGCCACATACACGTTGCCGCTCGCGTCCACCGCGACACCCTCCGGGCCACTGAAGCCCGAGCCGAGTGTCGTGATTACTCCGGTGCCGGCCGCAATCTTCTTGATGGCGCTGTTGCCCGCATCGGCTACGTAAAGGTTGCCACTCGCGTCCACGGCGACGCCCCACGGACTCGAGAATCCAGAGCCGATAGTGCTCATGGTGCCGGTTCCGGTCGCGATCTCGGTAATCGTGTTTGTACCGATGTCCGCCACATACACGTTGCCGAGAGTGTCAACCGCGACGCCGACTGGGACCATGAACCCGGAGCCCAGCGTCGTGTACACGCCGGTGCCGGCCGCGATCTGCACGACGTCCGGTTGACCGGGGTCGGCCACGTAGATATTGGCGAACGCGTCTACCGCGACGCCGAAGGGAATTTGCAGGCCCGGCTGCAGCACGCAGTTAATGCCCACCGAGCTGACCGGGTTCGCAGGCATCGCGCCGGTGGCGCGCGTTACTGTGCACCCCAGCCCGCTGGGATGGAAGCTCACCGCCACGTCATACGCGGCTCCGTACGGCACCGCGGTGTTCATCGTGAACACAGTCGCATTTGCCAGAATCGTGGTCGCGTCTGCAGCCTCATTGGTCAGCACGAGGCCGCTCGCGGAGCCGAGCCCGGTGATCGTGCCGCCGAGAGTGAAGCTCTGGTCCGAACAGTTCACGACAATCGTGCTGACGTTCTGCGCCGGCATCGTGGTCGATGGATCGTTTGCCGTGCACGTGAGCCCGGCAGGCTGCGTATTCACAGCCAGCGAATAAGCACTACCATAGGGCACGGTCAAAGGCATTGTGAAGGCGCTGGCATTGGTACTAAACGTAAAAGTGTCGCCATTGCCCGAGTTATTGAGAACGAGCCCCTGATCGCTCAAAGTTCCTGGCGCGACCCCACTGGGCGAATTGATGCTGACCGTTCCGCTCAGCAGGAATGACTGGTCCGAACAGCTCACCGCTACCGACACGTTCATGGCGGGCATGGTACCTGTCGGGTGGTTGACAGCGCAGGACAATCCGACCGGCTGCGTGGCGACTGTCAGCGCGTATGCGTCCCCGTAGGGGATGCCTGTGGGCAAGGCAAACGAGGCGGCGTTGCTATTGAACGAAAAGCTATCACTGTTGGCGGTGTTCTTCAGTACCATCCCTTGAACGCTCAGAGTACCCGCCGACACGCCGACGGGCGTCGAAATGCTCACAGTGCCGCCGATGGTATACGGCTGGTCGGTACAGGTGATCGTCACGTTGGTCACATCGGCGGCCGGCATCGTGCTGGGCGTCGAGGGAGCCGCCAGGCAACTCATGCCCGTAGGCTGGGTCTTTATCGTCACCTGATAGCTGCTCGTATAGGCCACCGGTGCTGGCATCGTAAAAGCGGTAGCGCCGGTCGGCACACTCAAGGTATCACTCCCGTTCGCCAGCACCAGGCCCGTGATTCTCGCGCTACTCGAACCCGGCGCTAAGTCGATCGTGCCGCCGATCGAATAGGCCAAATCCGAGCACGTGACGACTACGTTGGCGACATCGGCTGCGAGCGTCCCACTGCCGCCGGATACGGAACACGTCAACCCTTGCGGCGAGCTTTCGACCATCACCGCATAGGAACTGCCCGATGCGAATGATCCGAAGGCAAAACTGGTGCCCGAGGCTGAGATCTGCGCTGCGGTGGGGTCATTGCCATTGATGAGGACCAACCCAGTCGCACCATCTAGGCCGCTGATCGTACCGCCTAAGGAAAACTCTGGCGTGAAACCTCCACCGCCATTGCCTGAACAGGCGACCAGGGCACTGAAGACCATCAATGCGTAAGCTTTAGCGCAAAGGTGCTTTTGCCGGCGAAAGCGTAATCTGCTTTCCATATTTCGCAATAATCTCGCCGGTTATCTGTGGATATCGGCAAAACTCGCCGGTTATCTGTGGATATCGGCAAAACGCGCGAGTTCTACAAGCGGGCAGGTGAGGGGCAGATCACAAAACCGCGCTGTGCACCGGACCACTGAGGTAAGCCCTCAATTCGAGCAGGTGTCCACCCGGAGTTTTGGCTATTAATGGCCAACCCCTCGAAAAGGTAAAAGTAGGGGAAGGAGCTGTCCTGGCAGGCATTCGATCTGACGGGCAGCGTCAGTTTTGGTCGAATGCTGCGCCGCAGGGACTTTTTCTACGTTGATGACGAACTACGGCCGGTGGCCAACGGCGGCTTTCGCGCATCAGAGCCGGGATCGCTCGAACCGGCTCTTACACGGACTCACCCGGCCGAATTTGGGTGCGCCACGCTGCGTCTACCTCTGCACTTGCTATAACATGTACCAGATTATCCATCGATCGGTCGCTTCGGCGACGTAGCCAGAAGGACTGGACGAGCTGGGAGCGGATCTCGCGGCTGGTAGCGACCTATCTTCCCCCGGTCCGCATCCTCCACCCCTGGCCGAACGTCCGCTTTGCCGTCAAACACCCTAGGTGGGAGCCCGGTGCGCGAATCGCGCCCGCCGGGATCTGTGCGGGGGGCGCTCAGCAATGAGCGTCCCTACCGCGATAACGCGACGTATCCCGCAGAAATATTAGACGAACCACATACTGAATTGTCCGGCAAAGCATCAACTCACGGGTGATCGAGTGACGGCCTTCGAACCAGGTGGTCGGCGTTCGACGCCGCCGCGTGAGCGGCGGCGATCGCCTGCAGGGCGAGGCCGGACGGGCGAGCGGCGCAGCCGCGAGTAATCCGTCCGGGCGCGCATCCAATGCTTGCGATGCTGAAATCTCAATCGCTTGTGCCATTCAAAGTGTTATTGCTATTTGATCTCATGAGAGCTTTGCGCCGGAACTGCCTGAAATTCCAGCACCGCGGGCCTCATTTAGGCGTCGGCCGACTGCGCCGCGACCGGCCGCTGAATGCGCTATTTGATCTTTCGCTCGCTTGAGGTTGTCTCTCGCCGAGACGAGATGCCGATCGTCTTGCGTTGCCGAAACGGAACACGACTCTCCTGTGACGAGCGTGTGCCAACTGACTGAGATCGACCCGCCGGTCGTGAGTGGCGGCTTTCCGAATGGAAAGCTATATCGAATGATCCTCCTGTCTGTCGGCTACCCAATTAAGCCGCTCACTTTTTTACCTGCAGATAAGCGGGATAACTCCTTGAGTTCCGCGACGACCGGGTGAGAACGCCCCAGACCAAACAATCGAATCGTCGGCAAAAATACAATGTGGGCACCAAAGCGGGTTGGGTCGCGGAAGCGCACTCGGACAGAATTCAGCAGCGGACTTTCGGTTACGTCACGAATATTGGCGAGGGGAGTTACGACTTCACGAAAGTAGTTCGAGACGTAAATATTCTGAGCGTCGGTGCGCACCCGCTTCAAACGCGCAGTAACCAACAGGACAAATAAAGTTCCAATGCCCCATGCAACCAGGATCAGGAGTTTTGGATCGTCGAAATCAACACCGATATTCGTACGCGTTATCTGCAACCACATGCTTAGCAAGCCAAAAATGGAAATCCAAAACACGGGAACGATAAACCTTGCTGTAAACGTTAGCCGTGAAGACAATGTCCTGAGTTCCATGGATTTACCTCATTTTGGCGGACAGATGACGTCGGCAAGCGGCTACCGGCCTATAATTTGGCGGAGTGGCAAGTTGCAGAAACAGAATTCGCGCCGCTGGGGCGAGATTTGCATTGGTGGCAAATGCCTTTGGTCTTGATGATGTGGAAAGCCAGCGCTTTGACCCCGCGCGAAACGTTCATCGATGGCGGAACAGTGAAGTAACCGAGGCAACGGTGATCGGGGCAAACAAAACGAGCCCCATCACAATACCAACTGCGGCGGCGACTAAATACGAGTACAGGTCGGCATTTTCACCTTGATCGAGCAGAATCCGCGCGTTGCCCAGTTTCACCCCGTGCTTTTCGAAAAGATACTCGACGCCCCCGGGCAGGCCGCCGGGCATCAGAATGCCCCGCCACGGCGGCACTGGGCACCAGAATCCGCGAGCGTGCGGTATCTGGCGATCGACCCTGAGCTGCTCCTCGGCACCGGCCGCTTTTGGGAAACGAATGAGTCTCTCAGTCCTGGATGATGTCGATCGTCCGCAACCACACTTCGGCCAGTCGAGGCCACTCGGTAATTGGGAAATTAGTTCGCCGCAAGCCGAACGCATGCCCGCCGTGTGCATACAGATGCATTTCCACCGGCACGCGCGCCCTCGCCAGCGCGGCGTAGTAAACCAGCGACTGGCTGACACCGTCCACGTAGTCGTCTTCTGCCTGCACTAGAAACGTGGGTGGCGTCTTGCTGGAGACCGGCACATTGGGATTCAACTTGCCATCCGCGGTGGCGAGATGTCCCGGATAGATGGGCATGGCAAAATCCGGACGGCTGCTTTCCTTGTCGGCAGCATCCACGGGTGGATACAGGCGGCGCTCGAAGTTCGTGCTGATTTCCGCCACCAGGTATCCGCCAGCCGAGAACCCCAGCACGCCAATTTTGTGCGGATCGATGCGCCACTCCGCCGCATGAAAGCGAACCAGCCTCATCGCTCTCTGGACGTCCTGCAAGGACAGCACCGACGTCGACAGATTGTGCGGACGGCAATCGCACTGCCAGACATAGGGTTTACTCGGCACGCGATACTTCAACAAGACACAGGTGATCCCCTTGGATGTCAGCCAGTCGCAGAGCTCGGTGCCTTCGAGATCGATCGCCAGTTCCTGAAACCCACCCCCTGGGATCACGACGACCGCGGCTCCGGTGTTCTTCCCTTCAGGCGCATATACGGTCATTGTTGGCCGAGTCACGTTGGTCACTGCGGTCGCCGGCTTGCCTGCCAACAGCTCCTTGCTCACGGTTACGGTTTCCGGTCCCGGAACGGGTTGCGTGCCGGGCGACGCTCCGGGCCATATCGGTATTTGCGCGTGCCCGACAGACGGCTGCCAAACCATCGTCTCCGCGTTCGCACTGCCGCATGCTGCGAGCAGACACAGGGCAATGGACCGCAGTTTCATGACGCTCCTCCGTCTAAACACTCGGCCAAATTCGCATTCACAAGACAAAGCATCTGGCAGGATAGAACCTTCGTCTCCATCGGGATATGGCCTTCCAACCATCCATGTCGAAAATTGTCGAAACAGCCTCTGATGTCGCCTTCAAGAATCCATGACGCGGAAACTCTCCGCGCCAGCAAATTAAACACTCGCGCGATAGCGTCCTGTACACCCCGGCCCCGACGGAAGCCGTAGGAGTGGGGATCGGCTTGTGTTTCCGCCACCGGCTCCAAGCCCTGCAAATGCAGAGCCTGCTGTGCGCGGTCAATCATGACGGGGATTCCCAGTGGGCGCTTCTTCGTGGTGCTGCCGCGCTTGGGGATGTACACCCGGCGCAACGGCTGCGGTCGAAGACCGCGACTGTCCAACCGCTGGATGGCGCGCCCCTTGGCTTCCGGAGTGGACCAAGTCTCGCCGTCCACACCCGGTGTTCGCTTGCCATCGTTTTCCGACACTCGTTTCACAGCCAGTGCCTTGGCCGAGTACGAGTTGACCAGGAACCGTTGCAGAGCTTTCACCCGACGCCAGTCCTGATCACGAGTTGCCTTGGCGATACGAATCTGCAGTCCCCTCACCCGACGGTGTACGATGGGCCAATCGACGTGGTCCCATGCGCGACCGCCAGGGAAGGCCGCAGAATCCGTGTTAGCGGATCTCATACTTGCTTGCCTCCTGCCGAAGGGATTCGGCATACGCTCTCACCATTCCACACCACGCGAAAGTCAGCGCCCCTTTCGGGTAGAGCACGTTGTCTCCTATCCAGACCATTACAGTCCGGCGTTCGCTTGCTTCGCGGTCCTTTGCCCGCTGCCTATTCACACGCTTTGCAGCGTACTTACCTGACCGGCCCATCCGGGCGGGAAGACAACGGGTTTACCGAGTTCCACGGCGATGACACGGTGGGGTGGGTGCTGCCTCTCAACCGGCGGTCGTGTGTCAGCGTGTCCCGCATGTGAAGCAGGACATCCGACCGCGTGCCATTTTGGCTCAGGCGCGTAAAGCTATTTTCGCCTGTCAGTCGTGACGGTAGTTGCGGCAGTTCACCTAAGTTCACCCGACCACCAAGCCTAGCTCCCTATCCGCCTGTAGCTGGCAGAGTCCGGAATCGTTCCTCGCGGATCGAGTCCGCCGCATATGCAGGGGGCACATTGTCCGGGCGCTTTAGACGGTTCCTTGCGGAGGCCGCCATAGCCCATAGGCTACCGATGGCTGAACATCAGGTCGGCTCCCCATCATTTGCAGTCAAGAAGCCGACAATCATCGTCGTGGCTTTGCGCCACTAGGAATACCTCCTTAGCGACTCTCGTCGCACTCACATCCCGACTCTACAACCCTATTTGACGCGCCACACGACAAGTGCTGAAGTTGTCCATAGTCAATCTGTGGAGCAATCATGTTATTTGACAGCGTCGACGCGATTATTCACACCGAAGTCTGCCCTTGACGACCACATCATCGCCGGCTTAATGATCGTTCCTGACTACTGGGCGGAGGCCCGCAAGCAGCATCGCTCGTCCGGCGGGCAAATCACGGTTCGTCGCTTCGGTTGGTCAACATCGAGTGAAGCCGATGCTCTAGCGATGGCGGAAAAGCGCGCGGATGAAGCGCTTGGGCGCATTCTCTCGGGGGAGAAGCTGGACCGGCGGGAACGTAAGGCCGCGTACAACGGCGCCGTTGGTATTCCGATTCGAGAAGAAGTCCTTTTACGTCACGGGCAGGAAGTGATCACACGAAATTCGTACGGCGCGCATTGCCTCAACACGCCTCGCGCTCTCTTTGCCGACGTTGATTTCTCCCCCAGGCCGCGAACTCGAGTAACTCTCGCCGTCTTTGCTATTTTCGTTGTGCTCTCGGCGCTCGTGGGCGTCTTCCTCCAAAGCAGAAGCGTTGCTTTCGGTATGCTGCTAGCCTCGGCCTTCCTCGTGGCTCCCTTCGTATTCATCTTGCGCCGCGTAATTATCTTGATTCAAGGGGGTCACGAACGCGTCACGAAGAAGAGACTTCAGGCCTTCCTGGCCCAGAATCCATCGTGGAACGTGCGACTCTACCGAACTCCAGGGGGCATCCGCTTGTTGGCGACACATCAGCCATTCGAAGCCTCTTCACCACCAGTTCTGCAGTTCTTCTTGGCAGTCGGGACTGATCCACTGTACATGCGCATGTGCCGCAACCAACAATGCTTCCGTGCGAGGCTCACAGCCAAGCCATGGCGAATCGGCGTCGAAGGGCATATGCGCCCCCGCCCCGGTATCTGGCCGGTCCGCCCCGAAAGGCTCCAAGCTCGAACAGAGTGGGTTTCCAAATACGAGCACGCTGCGGCTGCTTACGCAGCATGCCACTTCATCGAGTCTGTTGGTTCGGGCAAGGTACACCCGGAGATCGGCGGAGTCGTTGAGCTTCACGATCGCGAGACACGGGCAAACAACCCTGCACTGTCGATAGCGTGACTGTATGCGCCGATCGCCCTTTTCGAACGCGGCAGTTCGGCGCGATCATTGGTAGGACAACTTAGGATCGCAGCCGAACAAGGAAAAACGACCAAAACGGACCTGACGCGTCGGCGCAGTCCGTCGGGCGAGTTGCGTGATTAAGCTGGAACGTACGTCAACCTGATCGTGTCCTCGCCAATTAGATCGTTGGCCACAAGGCGGAGCGGCGGCCGGGGGCCGGCGAAGAATGGCGTGCCGCGACCGAGTACGAAGGGACGGAAGTAGAGTCGATACTCATCAACAAGACCAAGGTCGGTCAGGCTTCGCGCCAGGTCTGGTCCGGCGACGTCAATCTCGCCAACGAGCCGAGCCTTAAGCTCGCGCAGCACGATCCCGACGTCATTCTGGACCAGCGTGGCGTTGGGGCCGACCGACTTCAACGAGCGCGATATGACCCACTTCGGTTGGCTTCGCCATGCCGCCGCGAATTCGAGTTCCTCCGCATCCCACTCGGGCAGATCTTCGTCCCAATAACGCATGATCTCGTACGTGCGGCGACCATACACACTGCCGGCGAGGTCGCGCACGTGCGCTACGAAGTGACGAAAGAGCGCGGGGCCTGGCCGCATTTCCAGGTGGTCGACGTAGCCGTCCAGGGACTGCGACAATCCGAAGATGAGTTTCGCCATGCTGCAAAATCTCCACCCAAGGGTCTTCAGAATAGCTTGAGCTGCCGCTAGGCGAAAGGAGCTTGGGCATGATCTGCTCGCCGCATTGTCAGTGTAACCAATAATCCGAGGTCCGCTCTTGGCCGTTCAGTGAGGCTAAATCGGGACCGCCGCATCCGGCCAATCTCGATCCGGGGTTGACGCTCGCGAACTCCGCCTATCGGGCAAACCGGTGACGGACTCTCGGTCAAATATAGTGAACATCGCAGGGGTAAGAATCTTCGTCACATTAGCAAGTATTGCGCCGGTGCGCATCGTGCATATCGCACGTCGTCGCATACTGCTCGATCGTCGAATCGACCGTGCAGCCATACGCCGCCTTGTTGACGCGGCTCATTCCCGCACCACGAAGGAGCGCGAATCCTTTTGCGACCAAGTCCCCTCCACTGGCGTCGCCTCGCACGTGTAATCCGCCGCGACATTCGTAGCTGCTATCTTGAGTGCATCCCGGCATTGCTCCAGGCTCGGATACGCGGCCACGATCTGCGTGCCGCCCGTGTGAAGCTGAGCCACCAAAATGAACAGCATGGACTTCATACGGTCACCTCCACCAGCTTGACTTCGTGGTCGCGAGGCGTTACCCGCATCGGCCGAGTCCAGACTAGCTCGTCGATCGAGTTGTCGATGCGTTGACGGCTCTTAGCGGTGGGCGAACTGGCAACCATAGTGCCAATCTCTGCGGCAATTTTTGACATATGCAGCCGCCATCCGAGGCCTGGCGCTGGATGAAATGGAATGGACGCCATTGTCCATCGAACCAATGGACAGTTACCGTTGCGTTGCATACGGCACCCCTAGCTGGACCACCCTAAAGGAATAATCCTTGAACGATGCTCCTGCGATCTTCAATTCGTCGCAACGCGACCGCTGCAAAATTACGCTGCCTGTCGCAGGTTAAAAAACGTTATGTCACCGCGAGTGCGGCTCGAGGAATATCTGGCCGGAGCGTGCAGATAAATGGACCAGCCCGTCGAACTTGAGTAATCGTGTCGGCGACATCGCCGCACGCCGGTACGCTGGCAGCACGAGCAACTGGCCAGCAAGCTGCGTGGCCACTATGCCTATTACGGGATGACTGGCAACGGGCGCTCGATGGTGAGCTTCCGGCACCATGTCGAACGTATCTGGCGCAACTGGTTGCGCCGCCGACCCAACGCCAAGCTGCCGTGGGCTCGGTTCTCGGCCTCCTGCACGTCCTGATCTGTGGGAGCCCCAGCGGAGTGATCCCCGGGGCGACTCGACAACTCCATGCGGTGATCCGACCGGAAAAATAAAAGGCTTTGAAAAGGGCGCAATTTGAACGAATCAAAGAACCAGCGGCTCCCCATGATCTCCGCTCTCAATTGCCCCATGTATGCCAGAGTGCGCGTTTATGCCTGATTGTCAGCCATAGAATGATTTATTGGCAAAATCGTCAGCGCGCAGGAGATGAGTTTTTCAATGGAATAGACCCCTAGTCGACGCTCGCGGATGATCGCTTTCGGGAACTCATTTCGCGAAATGGCTAACCCTTTGTTATATCGAGGAGCGGCACGGCAAAGATATTCGCCGCGGTAATTTCCGCCATGAGTTCGTAGTGAAATTTATCGATCGGGTGCTTCAGTTGCTGAGAAATCTCAAACACCCGCTTAATCGACTTGGCGCGCAAATACCAAAGCAGATATTTTTCGCCATTGATCTCCGTCGTGAACCACGATTCAATGTGGACGTCTTCGTCCATGTGTGTTGCAGCGGCTTCATCGCGTCGTGACGCTATTGTGCTGCGCCACTCTTCAACTTTGCCTTCAGAACCCGGCCTGAGCTTAATGAGACCAGATGCGTATTCCATATGGCCACCTGCTGGTTACTGCGGAAGACAGTAGCCGAAACGTCTCATTAAAGGCAATGTCCGATCGCGACCGTGGCTGTTAAATAACAAAAGCCAACCTCGCTGCAAATCAATTCTGCAAAATTCAAACTTCGAAATTTCACAGATTTGAATCACACTTGGAATTTTTTTGGCTCGTTTCGCTCAATCTGAAGAATCTCCAAGGAGTTTTTACACAGCCTCGACCCGAAGCCGCCTACCGTAACTGACCGTTCCAGAGCAGCGAAAATTCGGACTTTCTGATAAGCGAGCATTGGTGCCGCAACATGCGGCGTGGTGACTGTAGTGAGAATGTTCTTACCACGGCTGGTAACGGTCGCCTCCTCCTGCAACTTTTCCCGATTTCTGGTGTTCTCTCAGCGCGTGACCCGCCCCACCAGGTCGGCAAAACCGGGATTTACTTACCTTTACTGATGGAGTCCTTTAAATGGCAATGCAAAACACTGGCCGAGGAACTTTCGCATTCCCGGACCCAAGCGGTTCGGCCAAACCTTGGCGATTCAGTCGCAGGCAGATGTTCACCCGTAGCGCAATTGCAATCGGGAGTTTATTCACTTTTCTCTTCACCACTGCCATCATCGCGCACGCCGACGCAACCGACGACTATGTTCGTACGTCTATGGACAAAGATAAGATTCCCGGGCTGGCCCTGGCTGTGATTCGTGACAATAGGGTGATCAAGGAACAGGCTTACGGCCTCGCTAGCATCGAACTAGGCGTGCCGGTTACTGTGGACACGCCTTTTGTGCTGGCTTCTATGACCAAGATATTTACTGCATCGGCCATCATGCTTCTGGTCCAGGAGGGGAAAATTACGCTGGACGAACCGGTGGTCAAGATTCTTCCGCAATTGCCGGCAAAATGGGCCGATGTCACGATTCGACATTGCCTGGCGCATGCCTCCGGTCTTCCAGACGCGATGGTGGACGATGTGAACATCTACACCATCACCGGCGATCGGGACGAGTTGTTTGAAATGCTGGCGAAAGCGCCCGTTAACCCTGTGGGCGAGAACGTCGTATACAATCAGACCGAATACGTCATTCTCGGAATGATAATCGAGAAGATCTCCGGGATGGGTTACGAAGAGTTCGTACAAAGTCGTATTCTAAAACCGGCTCATCTTTCTCACGCCGGTTTTGGCGACGCTTGGTCTATCATTCCAGGGTGCAGTGATCTTTATACGGCGGTAGACATCACGAAAGATCACACCAAAATACTGGAGCGCGATGGCCGTCCGATGATGCTGAAGGACAAGATATTGCGTTACGGGTCGAACGCGACCCCGGATTATTTGGCGCCGGCCGCCACTCTTAACGGCAGCCTAAGCGATCTCGTGAGCTGGGAGAATACACTGTCGGAGGGGAGCCTTTTGACAGCACCCAGCGTGAAAGAAATGACAACGCCCTTCAAACTCAATAACGGCAAAGATGGCGATTTCGGGCTAGGCTATCTGACGGGCTCGCTAGGCCCGAATGCAGTAGTGGCCTACGGGGGCGGTGCGGCGACGTGGTGCTTCTCCATTCCTGAGAAGCGCTTGACGGTGATTGTGCTGACCAATTTGCAGGGTGTGTAGCCTCAACGCCTCGCTGCGGACATCATTGCGTTCTATGAGCCCAGCGCGGCGAAACATGGACCGTAGCGTAAGAAGCGAAGGGCCGTTTTAGCACGAGTATTCCAACGCCCAGTACGACCGCTTTTGGCGTGCGCCAATTCGCGGTCAAGTATTCAGCACATGCCGGCATCCGGCAAAAAATCGACCCGTTTCTACCGGTGACGAGCGGCGGCTCTGTGGCATTCGAACCGCGATTGGTTCAATGATGTTTGGCCGCAGTTCGCAGCTGTGAGTACGGAGCATGCTCATTGGCCTTCAGGCGGCTGCCATAGCTCGATCTTGTTTCCCTCCGGATCAATAACCCAGGCAAACTTCCCGTACTCGGATTCGTCAATCTTTTGGAGCACATTGCAGCCTTCTTCCTTCAAGGCCTTGACCAAGGCGTGAAGGTCTTCTACTCGGTAGTTGACCATGAAGGGAGCAGAGCTCGGAGCAAAGTGATCAGTTTCTTGCGGATCGATCAACCAGGCAGTTGTGCCTGCAACCGGCTTTCCCGCGGTGTCGGTCCAGTCGAAGGCAGCCCCGCCCCAAGGCTTTACATCGATTCCCAAGTGCCGCTTGTACCAAGCCTGCAATGATGGAGCGTCTTTGGCCTTGAAGAAAATGCCGCCGATACCAGTGACTCGTTTCATGTGACCTCCGATACGCGGTGGTGGTGAGAGGCGTGTTTCTTCTGCGGTCTGACTATAAATTGGGCGACAGAAGCGTCGTGATGGAGCATAAAATATCGGCACTAGCTTACCGCAGGCTGCGAATGGCAGCTAAGTGGCAACCAGTCGTGTACAGCCACCTTCGACTGATGGCCGGGTGGCGACCGATGTGATTTGAATCACCGTCGAATTCACCCCTAGCAGCCGCTCACCAGTGACCGCTATGGAGGAGACATTCATCGTCGGATTTGACGACTGGTGTCAGGATTCGGCAGCGGTGGGCCGTCAGATGTTGCGAAGCTCCTTTTAACCTCCGCCGGAGATTTATTTGCCGTCGGCCGTTACTACGTCGCCAGGCTTCATGCCCGCCGGGCAGCTACCCAGATACTTGGCGTCGATGATCATGACTGTTTCGGATTTGCCGTCGTTAGTATGCATCTCCGTATGAGACGCCGTATCGCCTTGATAAGTGTAGGTGATCTTGGTGACCGAGCCGGCGTTCGGCCCCTTGGCGCAACGGCTCTCCTCCACATACGTGTTAGGTGACGGTTGGGTGACGGCGGAGGTACATGCATTCTTCTTCCTCAACTCCTCTCCGTTCGACTGCACCGACTTCGTGAACTCTTTCGATTGGCACATCTTGACCGACATATCAAACACAGTCTTGCCTTGCTGGGTCTGCTTACTATGGGTCTCCCAGAGACCGTCTTTCGTTGGTGGGGGTTTGAATTCATCCGCACCGACAATTCCAATCGAAGCAGATAGAACTGCGATAACCAACAAGGGTCCGTATTTCATGTGCATTCCTTCGCCGTAGTGCGATCGATTGCCGCGGTTGTTCGCCGATGCTGACTTTATCATACGGGGCCTGCGGAGGGATTTGGCGCTGGATTGCCGGTCGGAACGCAGGTAGCGGGAACGTTCAGACGTCGAACTGCACTAGATTCGAGTACAGATGGGGAGGGTAATCAAATCGCGCAATGGTCCGACGACCCGAATCCGCCCGTCACGAACGGCAGCTGCGCGGAAATCGGGCTACCGACGAAGTCGGGGCGGGTGTGCACGCTGACATATCTGGCGGTCCCAACCGTCGACCAGTAACTGTGTCAGGGCCATCGTCGGCAGGCGGGCTCCCATACCAGCGCCCCACGATTTACCTGTACCGTTGAGCAGATCTCCGGTGTGATCAACCTCAACAACAAGCCGCTCACGGGCTCAACAGCGGTAATAACACGCCCGCGACGAAGCTGAAGATCGATCCACCGCAAAAGTAAGACCGGAGCCTGATGGGGGGCGGCCAAGTGCGCTCGCGAGACTTTGTGCGTGTCGGAGCTCCCGAAACCGCCAAATATAACAATGCTGTTCTATCGGGTGATTGGGAATGGGCAATGTCGACCTACAGCTGACCTTCGCAAATGACCGCAGTCGGGCTTCAGGGATTGGGCTGGCGGACGGCCTACGGTAAAGTGGTGATGCGCGCCAATCAGCGCCGTTGAAGGTAAGCGACCTTATGACCACGTTCGACAACCGGCCAAACGCCGCACTCCTCGTCGTCGACATGCAGAACGGTGTCGTGGCGACTGCTCATGCGCGGGCTGCGGTTGTAGCGAACATTGACGTCCTGGTTGAGAAGGCACGGCGGGACCGAATTCCGGTCATCTGGGTTCAGCATTTCGATAAGCGGCTGGCGAGGGGGAGCGATGAATGGCGGATCGTCCCAGAGCTGGCTCCACGCGATGCCGAGCCGTTGGTCGAGAAGAACTATGGTGACTCCTTCGAAGGCACCAATCTAGAGAACGTACTATCGGCACTCCGAGTCGGGCGACTTTTTGTCGTCGGTGCGCAGACCGATTTCTGCATCCGCTCAACCTTGCATGGAGCGCTCGTCCGCGGTTACGACGCCACTCTTGTAAGTGACGCCCACACGACAGAAGACCAAACGACCCGGGGAGCGCCGCCGCCGGACAAAGTTATCGCGCACACGAATCTGTACTGGACCTATCAGACGGCTCCAGGGCGGAAAGCAGGGACGATCGAGACAAAGGACGTAGACTTCGGAGGCAGGCAATGAAGACGTTCGCCGGTGGAAGGAGGAGGTCGGTGTCGCGGTGTGGATGTCCCCTATATGGAAGCCTATCCGCCTGACCCAATGTCGCCGGTTGGCCGGTCGCGTCGTTTCGGCGCCGAGTGGCCGGCCACCGGACGGCTTTGACTGCCATGACCCGGAGACGCAAAACACCCAGTCTATTTATTCTGCTTATATGCGCCGAATCCGTCGTAGGGCTGTCCGGTTGTGGATCGGACAATATTCCAGCAATTCTGCGAGGAGTATCAGCGGGAGGCGGCTATTGGGATGCTTGTCCACGAAACCTTGATTTCAAATCATCCCCGTCGGCATTGTCACCTGAATTCAACGCGCGCCTTGAAAGTAGGTACCCACCGGAGTCCGCCGATACTGTTCTTGTAAGTGAGTTGACCGCGGCGGGATTCAAGTCGGCAGGTGCCTGCAAATCTGATCCGAACACAAAGATCCTGGCATTCGACGACAAAGACGCGATTCCCAACGTGGTCGCAGAGGTCTATTGGCAGGCTGACTCGAAGGGTCGAATAGCTTGGACCAAGGGCTTCGTTCGCTATATTTTTTTCTGACGGCCGGTGGGGGCTCATTGCAAGAGTCGACCGTCCAATGAGCAATGACGACTCCCTACGGCCAGTCGTTACCGGAAGCTTTGCGGAATCAGACTCGCGATCCCTCGAACCGTTAGCTAGGGTGGTGCGTCGGGAGGAGCGCGGCGATCAACGAGCCACCGAATCGTACGCGCGTGCAATCCAAAAACGATGGCGCTAACGGACAAGCAGGCGATGAACGAGTTCCAATAGAAGCCTGGCGCAGGCTTGAGTGGAATGATGAAAGCAAAGGCAGATGCAATTGACGCGATTACGGTTGGCAATGCATATCGCCTAGCCAGCGCCACGAATGACCGGGAGACCAGCAAGACTCCAACCAAGCCGCCGAACGGCACCCATTGTAGTGCCCTAACTATTAGATAGGCGACAGAACTGCCGTGCTGAAATGCGACCCATGGCCGTTGGCCTACCGCATACCGCGAACGGTAACCAACAGGCGGTGAAATCAGAGACCTCTCACAACCTTGTTGGCGTCGGTTAATCGAATGCAGGAGCGGAAAAGCGCTGCGGCCCCCCAGATTCCTAACACGATATACGCGGCATATCGAATGACCACGGCAACGTAAAGTCCGGTGCGCAGGCTGGGATAGAGCGCTTCTGAATAAAAAACCCGGCCTAAAGTGGCCGTGAGGAGGCCGATGGCGCTCGCCGCCACCAGTAACGCAAGGCTGTATTGACCCGTCCGCCGGTAGGCGTAAATCTGAATGACCAGCAAGACGGCCTGCGCGATCAGTGGAGCCCACCGCAAGACAAACGGCATCCAGTCAGTCAATATTTATTCCTCTTGACGCAACCCCACGGCGATCCAGCGCTTTCGACCCTAATCAGTCTCTTGCGACCGGCAGCTTCCGCGCATTGAGACCCCAACGCGTCCGTTGAGTTCGCGCATTCGCAGTTCGCTGCCGGCGTTTGCTCGCGCTCACAACGCACCGATCGTGGCGTTCTTCATCGGAGGGCATTACGATGAAAGACGTCATCGGCGATCTGAGGGTCGGCAATGCCCGCATCGCATGAACGCTGCTGGCGAGTTGGCCCACGGCATAACCCCACCGGAATCCCGCGTTACTTGATATCAAACTTGATCGCCAGTTGCGCGCAGCCGGACAGCGGCGGCCCGTATGACGAGGTGTCTGGCCGGTAGTAGGCAGAGCCGGATGCTGCGATTCTCACCGCGGCCTGATCCAGAAACGCCATGCCCGAAGAATGGACGATGGTCGGCTCCTGTTCGAGCCTTCCCGTTTCATCGACGCAGACATGCACAGTCACGCTGTTGGCCTGGCCGCTGGAGTCATCCTGTCTCGCATTGGCCGCAGTCGGCGCCGGCGCTGCCGCGATGGATTCGGATGCTCGACTTGAGCCCGATAACGGGTTTCTGGATGTCATCGCTTGCGTTTCATCCGCATTGCCTTGATTGGCCCACGTGAAGGCAATCTGCTGCCACGAGTCGATCGAATCGCCGTCGCCGAGCATGGTTGCGGGTGCGAATCGAAGTTTGGAGGCGCAGCCGACCGCTGCGGAATCAAGAGCATTCGAACCTGAAGGCGACTTGATGAAGATCCTTGACGGGATGCCGCCGCTGCGCGGGAGCCAGAAAACAACCACTGCCCTGGTTCCTTCATCAGCGATCCGCAGATCCGGACACCGTTTCTTGGGATTGAATCCCAAGAACGTTTGCGCCCGTAACGGATTATCTGGAATGGGCGGAATCTGAGCGGCATGGATTTCTACTGCAGCGCTCAGAACCACGCATGCGAGAGTCACGCCAAGCCAATTGTGCATTAGGACCGCCAATGTTCAGGCACTGCCGACGACGACGAAAAGAAATCTCAATGTTCCGTAGTGGGAGGCCGTCCCCGAGATAATACCTCGGCCGCTTCGTGGCCTTCGCAACGAGCCTGCATCGTAATCAGCGCTCCTTATAGCCCAATCCGAACAAATAGTCTCGTTGCTCCTGACGCATCAACAAGATGCTCAAGCGCGAAATCGCCTTGGCTGCAACACGGCCCGGCGCACAGTCGAATCCGTCGGGTCGGTCGGGCATATCAGAGATCGCCAATCGGGGAGCCATCATACACCCGCGTCCAAAACGGCTCGCTGACGGTCCGGCAGCACGCGATGTGGGCGCCTCCTTAAGGTCGGGAAACCATGTTGTCGGAGACTCCTATTTCATCACAGAGTATCTCCGTCAAGGGCGCTTCGTGATCGAAAAGCGCACAGTATTCTCGAATCTCGTCGAAGTCGAAGTAGCGCCTGTGTTCTTATCTCCCGGTCAAGCCAAGCGATGCTGCGGCAAAGCGGTCCTCCACGGTCTCCGCGCCGGTCACCGCAGCCGGCCCTACCATTTTGCTATCCTCGCCATCACCCGGCCCGGCCACATCGATCTCGCCCGGCCGGCCCCGCAGCGGCTTGACAATGTCATTTCGCGAGCCCTATTGTGAATGGGCAGGGATAGCGACCCGCTCGAAACGCGCAGCAATTGGGTGATTTTGGCGGAGGAAGACTCGACTTTCGAGGAGCAAACCATGCCGTTGTTCAATCCGCGTCCGGGTGACACGAAAGAGGGCAGGGTGGATAGAAACCCCGGCGGCCCCGAGACAGTGGAATTCAAAGATGCCCTTCTTTGGGATTTCGATATCGACAGCGACGAACTCAAGAGTGCCCACCTGGCTTACCTCGATGAGGCGATGCGCTTCATGTTCAGAGTGCGTAATTTCGGTAGCGGACGTTCGTTCAAAGTGTGGAGTAAAGGAAAGGCGAGTCGCACGGGCGGGGATGCACACAACTATCAATTGTCGGTCATCCGCCAAGGTGCCGTGCAAACGACGCTAGAGGACGCCTTGAGGCTTCCGGGTAATTCTGATTTGGTAGGCATGGTCGACTTCAGCCACGACTGGGTGGGTTTCAGGGAAAGCCCGCCCGGCGAGAATCCGAAATATCGTGCGGTTCGCCTGACGATCACGCGTGCACCGGCACCGCCGCCGCCCATAAGCATTGTTCCAGCGGGGTCTACCCAGTGGCGCGCGACTCTGGTCGCCAATGCCAGCATTCAAATTCCGATTCCGAAGATCCCGGTTGGGCCACAAGGCGACGAAGTGTTGGTCCAAATCGAAGACACCTCATCGGGGCCGGCGATAGGAGGAAGAGTCGGGCTGTTCTCATATTCAGGTATTGGAGTGGGCGTTTCCATTCCGAAAATCGGCAAGGTTGATCCCGGTAAACTCGGTCCGATATCGGGCGGGGGGCTCGGGAAGCCGTTTGACTTCAATACGACGGACCCCGTCTTGCTAAAGGATTTTGTCGGTGACGCCAGTTTGATGCAACCACCGGGTGTGTTGTCCGTATCGCTCGGGTCAGCTCTGCTGGCGATTCAGAGTCATAGTTTCATGATGAAAGAGTGCCACACGATTGTCGGCGGCAAGCAGGCGGATATCGAGCTCGATGGCCTGAACGTTATCATCAACGTACTATCGACAAGCAAGGGGACGCTGAAATTAATCATGGTTGACGGCAAATTCATCTGAACCAATCTGCCCGGCAAAGGCGATCGGTTGAGGTGAATCGCACTTACAAGAGCCTGTTACACGACGAATGTCCATGGCGGTATCCGCCGGTGCGCACGCTCTGCACACCCAAAGCTCGCGCACCGTGTTGCGCGGCAGGCGAACAAGCGCACGCGTCGTACTGCTCGATAGATCGTCTTCGCGGATCTCCCATGGGCTAGTCGACATCAGTGCTGTCCGCGAAATGAGTCGTAGTTGGAGCCTGCTCGGCAATCGTATTTCGCACAAGGTAGCTCCCCGACCCACAGCCGCCGAATGCGAACGGCAGATATCCGGATCTGAAATTGTGCTCAGCCGTCTCACAGAATTTGAATTGGCACTCGCCCGCCGCCAGGTTCAAGAGTGCGTCAATCCGCATGTCGTAGTTGCTCCAACAACCATCACCAGAGATGCGGAATGAGGCGGTTAGTCCGGTTCATGTAATCGGAGTAGGCTTCTCCGAATTTTTCCAGCATCATCTGTTCCTCCCCACCAATTCGGAATGTGAGCATCAGAAGGAACGCGAACAAACAGGAAGGTCCGGCAAGCCAATTGGAAAGCAACAGGGCTTGAGCGCAGGCTTGTAAGAATATCGCCGTGTACATCGGATGCCGAATAAGTCGATAGACGCCCGATGTGACCAACTGGTGACCCTCTCGTATCTCCAAACTGATCGACCAGTTCGTACCGAGATCTGCGTGCGACCGATAAGAGAGCCAAATTCCGAGACAAAGGACGACGACCCCGATTGCGAATGCGACGGGATGAAGTGGGTAATCTGCAAACGACAGTAGCGGGGTGAAGATTGCAAGCAAGGGAAGAATCATCCCGGTAATCGACACCAGCGCAAGCAACGCAATATCGAGCGGGCCTTTCCGACTTTCCACCACTGCCACTTTACGGCTGCGGCCACCGTGCGGCGCCCGAATGATTACCGTCGAAACGAGACTGACCAATATCAACACCTTTCCAAACCAAGGATTCATTACGCCGCTCCCCCGTCCAATATTCGACTGCGATGCGGATCGTTGAACGTATCCCACGCAGAGGATTTATGCCCGCAATCTCGGCGGACGTTGGGAAATGGTCGCATGCTGTTTTCTTCTCGTCGATAGTGGTCATTCGACCGGCGGGGCACAGGCAAATCGAGAGCGGCATCGGCCGTCGTCTTTTGGCGGGGAGTGATTCCGAAGGACTCATGATGGACGAGGTAACCGGCCGTTCCGCCGAGAACCGTCGTATTTGACAGTGCCGGGATTGTGAAGCGTCGGGCAACTGGCGGTCTCGACGCAGACCGGCCGGTGGTGACCGTCAGCTTTTTCGGAGGCAAGATCAGATCACCGAAGCTGAAATACATTGCTCAACGCAATTTCCAAGTCACATAGCTACCCGCGCTGGGGTTCATCGCCGCGCGCGACGACAACACGCTGCCAGATTTCTGCGGGCATGGCCGAAGGCCATACGTGACTCAAGCACAGCCGGAACCGGCTATCTCGCCTAGCCTGGGCCTCAATACGCTCGATTACGTCCACACTGTATCGATCAAGAAGTTCCTCTAGAACGCCGGCACCTACAGCGCCAAGGACAGCATCCGAACCCTTCTCGACGAGCCTTAGGATCAGGGGCCACGCGGTGTCCGGTCCGACTTCCTCGATGATGCGATTCAACTCCTCCCACGCCCAGAACGACTCGTGATATTCGCGGTAGGCCGCGGCATGCTCTAACAACTCGGCATCAGACAAGTCCGGCACCTTGCTCGGGTCCAGGGGATTCATATCCTTTGTGGCAACTTCCGCCAGATCTGGAATCTTGGAGTACAACGACGCCATCCCTTTCCTCATCGGGCCAACTGGGCGGCCTGCGGCAGCTGAAAGCCTCAGCCATAAGTGTTCTGGAAGTGGAAAGACCGGGCTCGGATGAATTTCCGCCAAACAAGCCTTGAAGGCTGGGCTAGTGGCTGCTTCGCGTTCAATTCGATCAATAAAGAAGTCACCATACCGCGAAATAAGCATCTCAAGCGCATTGGACGGTAGGTTCGAATTCTGTAGCGCTCGAGGATGTTGGAGGACTGACAATATGGCACGCCATCCGATTTCCGGCGTATAGCGTGCATAGCTATCGATCAAATGGGCTTTCTCGTGCGAGTTGGAGTTGGCTATCCAACAGTCGGTGAGGAACTCCGGGTCATACGAGGAAGACTTGGGTGCAGCCACTGGCCATGTCACCTAGCAAATGATTGGCGGACAAAAGCAGGGCATAATTTGTTGCATTCTGATTACCCTCCGCCTTCGATTCGCAGGGTTGACTGCGACGAAAATATGCCTTGATTGAGGCCTTGATTCACGGCCGATAGCAGCGCCGCCGTGGTGCGCTATTCAAACCCGGCGTATTTGACCATTCAAAGGCTTACGTGCCCGTATCTCGGGGAAACGTAGCACAATTCGATGTGCATAAAGAATTGATTATAAAAGATAATCCTGGCCTCGGGAGACCCTACTTCGAACCAGGTGGTCGGCGTCGCAAGTTGAATCCTTGCGTGCGGCGTCTCACAAAGGTGGTCAATGTTCGGCGCCTGATCACAACCAATCGCGCCGACCGGCCTGGTTAGCTCATACTGAACGGCGATGCATTGGCTCACCATTCTCTTCATTGCCGCGGTCATCGCGAGTACGACCTTGGAGCTATGGCTTGCGCACCGCCAGGTCGAGGCGGTCGGCGCCCACCGCGATCGCGTGCCCGAGCCTTTTGCGGACCGGATCTCCGTGGAAGATCACCGCAACGCCGCAGACTATACGATCGCCAAAGTCCGGGTCGGCCGCATTGGCACCGTGCTCAACGCGGGGCTCACGCTAGCCCTGACCGTGGGGGGTGGCATTGCGAGCCTCGATAGTCTTTTGCGTGGCACGGGGTGGGGCCAGCCCTTTCTTGGCGCGGCGGTGATCGCGACCGTCGCCTGCGCGGCGGGCGCAGCCAATCTGCCACTGTCCCTATGGCGGACCTTCCGGCTCGAAGCGCGCTTCGGATTCAACCGCACCACCCCGAAGCTCTTTCTGGCCGATCTCGGCAGAGGGCTGCTGCTCGCAGTGCTGCTCGGTGGCCCGCTGCTGTTCGCGACGCTCACCCTGATGGAGGGCGCTGGTCGCTGGTGGTGGGCGTGGGTCTGGTGTGTCTGGCTTGTGGTGACGCTTCTCATGACGTGGGCGTGGCCGGTCTTCATCGCGCCGCTGTTCAATCGATTCTTTCCGCTCGAGGATCCCCCGCTCAAGGCCCGGATCGAGGCGCTGCTAGAGCGCTGCGGCTTCAGCTCCAACGGCGTGTTCGTCGTGGACGGCTCACGCCGCTCGAGGCACGGTAACGCGTACTTCACCGGCATCGGTCAGCACAAGCGCATCGTTTTCTTCGATACACTCCTGCAGCAGCTCGGACCTTCGGAGGTCGAAGCCGTGCTCGCCCACGAACTCGGCCACTTCCGCCTGAGGCACATCCGCCAGCGGCTCCTCATTTCGGCCGTCACTACCCTCGTCGGCTTTGCGCTGCTCGGCTGGCTCGCGGCCAGACCAGCGTTCTATACCGCACTCGGTGTCCCGGTCCCCTCATCGCACGCCGCTCTTCTGCTCTTTATCCTCGCGGCGCCGGTGCTGACCTTCTTTGCAACACCGATCGGCGCGCTCTGGTCGCGCCGCCAGGAGTTCCAGGCCGACCGCTTCGCCTCAGACCATGCGAGCGCGCAGGAGCTCGCCGCGGCTCTCGTGAAACTCTATCGCGACAATGCCAGCACCCTCACGCCTGATCGGCTCTACGTGGCGTTCTACTACTCGCATCCACCCGCGCTCGAGCGGATCCTGCGGCTCCAGGGGGCCGTTTGAGTGCCGGGACACCTGGGCCTGCGAGTTACTCCGACTCTCATCGGCGATGACGCCTCAGCAAGCTGCGGCCGGGCGACGTGGGTCGCGCTGGGTGATTGTCGCGAAGGGGACCGTGGCAAACAGATAGAGCACGGTGAGCATCGCGGCAATTGACAGCTTTGGCATGGATGGACGTCGAGTATGGGCAGGCGGTGCGGGCAATCATGTTGCCCTGGCATCTCGTGAGAATCGCGGGAGCCGGCAAAATGAAGACACCACGATTCTCTATCGCCGTTAGCGGGGGGTATGACGGCTGGCCTCGAGATTGACCTGGGCTTCCACGGCGGTGGCAAATAGGTGTGGTGCCAGGTTGCGGCATGCCATCGCTTCGCCCAGCTTCAGGCGCAGGAAGGTGCTCGATGTGTACCGGGTTACGTCGAGATAGTGCCGTTCCATTAGTCCCTTGACCATTCGGATGTATTCGTCGGTCAGTTCCGGCGCCAAGGTAAAGCGGTCATAGTTCACCACGCCATAGACCTTGTGACCGATGGCGCCCAGCCGATGATCGACAGCGGTGCGGATGCGCTCGATATCCGCATGCGTGCGCACCGATAGTCCTTCGAAATTGACGAAGAACAGATTCCCCATCGCGTCATAGCTGAAGCGCTCCTCGAACGGCAAGTCGAGCAGGGCCGCACGCAGGTTCATCGGAGCATCGGCGAAGATCCGCTCGTCCATCAAGGTCGGCTCGGTTTTGAGCACCGGCCGAAACCCCATGCGGGCCAGGATATCTCGCTCGACGTCAATGCCCGGGGCGACCTCGATGAGTTCGAGACCTTCGGCGCAGAGGCGGAACACGCAGCGCTCTGTGATGTACAGCACCAAGGTGCCGCGGCGCACCGCTTCGGCGCCGCTGAAGGTGCGATGTTCGACGCGTTCCACGAATTTGTGCCCGTGGCCATCTTGGCGGATCGTCAACATGCCTTTATGAATCCCGACCTCGGTCTTTCCGGCGCTGAAGGTTCCGACGAACACGACCTTCTTCGCATTCTGGCTGATATTGATGAAACCACCCGCGCCTGCCAACCGTCGACCGAACTTCGATACGTTGAGATTGCCTTCCCGGTCGGCCTGAGCCAGCCCTAGAAAGGCGATATCAAGCCCACCACCATCGTAGAAATCGAACTGGCTGGGTTGGTCGATGATGGCTTGCGTATTGACGGCCGCACCGAAGTTGAGTCCGCCGGCGGGGATGCCGCCGATCACTCCCGGTTCGGTGGTCATCGTCAGCAAGTCGATGACCTTCTCTTCGGCGGCTACCGCGGCGATGCCCTCAGGCATGCCGATGCCGAGGTTCACCACCGCGTTGGCACTGAGTTCCAACGCCGCGCGGCGCGCGATGATCTTGCGTTCGCTCATCGGCAGCGGCGTAATCGAAGACATCGGCACCCGCAGCTCTCCCGAGAACGCCGGGTTGTACGCCTCGATGAACGTCTGCATGTGGTATTCGGGCTTCTCGGCCACGACCACGCAGCTCACCAGAAGCCCGGGAATTTTCACCTGTCGCGAATGGAGGGTGCCGCGTTCGGCAATTCGCTCGACCTGGGCGATGACGATACCCCCGGAATTATGCGCGGCCATTGCCATCGCCTGCGCTTCGAGTGTGAGGGCTTCCTTTTCCATCGTGATGTTTCCATCCGGGTCGGCGGTCGTGCCGCGAATAATGCCGACGTGGATCGGGAAGGCTTTATAAAAGAGGAACTCTTCGCCATCGATCTCCATTAGCCGCACTAGTTCATCCTGCGTCCGCTCGTTGAGCTTGCCGCCGCCGTAGCGCGGGTCGACGAAGGTTCCGAGACCTACGCGCGTCAGCGTCCCGGGCTTTCCTGCGGCGATGTCGCGAAACAAATGCGTGATGACGCCCTGCGGTAGGTTGTAGGCCTCGATCCGGTTTGCGACCGCGAGCTCCTGCAGCTTAGGCACCAGGCCCCAGTGGCCGCCGATGACGCGTGCGACCAATCCCTCGTGGCCCAGGTGATTGAGGCCGCGGTCGTGGCCGTCGCCCTGGCCGGCCGCATAGACCAGCGTCAGGTCGCGCGGAGTTCCCATGCCTTGAGGGTCAGAGGCTTGGTTTTCCAGAAACAGTTCCTCGAGCGCCACGGCGATGTTCTCCGCGAAACCGATGCCCACGAAGCCGCTGGTGGCAACGGTATCGTGGTTTCGGATCAAGCGAACTGCCTGACGCGCCGACACGATCTTGCCGGTATCGGAGCCGCGCAGAGAAGCCGCGACTGGATGTTGGGACACGACCATGTTTACACCTCGATGCCGAGCCGCAAGGCGCAGCTGTTTAGACGATGCCGGTCAAGTAGAAAGCCGCTATCACGAAGAAGACCGCAGTGGTTTTCATCAGCGTGATAGCGAAGAGGTCCTGGTAATAGATATTCGTCTCGAAGAACATGGGGGGGATGATGTTCTGGATCACGAACAGCGAGACGCCGCCGTAGGTCAGCAGTCCGCAAACGGCGACAATGGACAGCATCGCGCGCTTCCGCCCGGTCGGGCTGATGATCGATGAAACAATTGACTTGGAGAAGCTGGACAGTTCGATGACCTTGCCGAACACGGCGCCGAATGCGACGATCGGCGCGAATGAGATGACGCTGTGCGCTCGATAAGCGAAAGACATCAAAAAACACAGCGACGCCAGAACGATCAGCAACGACATAATGCCCCCGAAATATTACGCGCGCAGCTTCTCGCACAGTGTAACGCGCCCACCTTGCACTCAACGCGCTTTTTTGCAACAGCAATGGCTGCCGCCGCGCGCGCGATCCACTTGCCCAGCTTGGTTGATGCGACGAGTCACGGTGTCCTTACGCCAGCACCTGAATCCTTGGCGGATCAGCTTATCCCGCCGCAAGCGATTCCCTATCGGTGCCGCAATCGTCTGGATGCTGGAGGCGGTCGACTCGAGGTCGTCGGATGTTGCCCTGGTATCCAGCGTGTAGACCAGGGATGCGTCGCGAGTTGCATAGAACTTCGTCAGGACGTGAGCTTCGCCGTTGATCGTCATGATCGGGGGTGACTTCTAAAATTCGACATATGTGACCGGCATCGGCGTGGACAGAGGCCGCGACGCGCTCGATGTTCTCGCGGTTCAGCTGGTCCTCCGCAGTCATTGAGTCGCAGCTGACGAAAGCCTGCGTGGCCGGGCTCCGGATCCGAGATGCCAATGCCCACTCGAACGCGCATCGCCGGTTGAATTCAGGGCCGACACCAACGACGAGAATCTTCGTGAAAGACTGACTGTGGGACACTTTATCCTGCCACGCGCTCTCCACGGAGACATTTGCGCACCCCGGAAGCTGTGTTGCCCCGAGAGGACTAAAAGCAGCAATCCGACAGTCGCATTTTTTTCTGCACATTGAAGAGGTGTCTGGTCAGCACGTTGTACTCCGGAAATCGAAATAGGCACCGGAGATTACCGCAAACCCGTGCGCAGTGCGCTCCCGCTCGCATTCACAGCTCGACCGAGTCGCGTTCGCGCTAAATCAAATAGTCAGGCCGCCCGGAATTCCAAGCCCCGTCGCGAGTGGGCCGTCGAAAGTGATGTAGCCGTGTCGCTTCGACAGTATCTCGCTCAGATTGACGGTTTTGCCTGCGACCGACGCCTCGATCGTTTCGCTCGAAGCGGGCGAATTTAATAGTGTTGATTTAGTGGGTGAGCGCGGAGGGGCAATGTCGACCCCGAGCCGCCGTTTGCGAACGGCGGCTGGCGGGTTGGTCAGCGACATCGAGTGACCGGCCAGTCGCATATTGCGCAAAGACGCTGCCTCCCGCATCCTGAGTCGCCGCCAGGCATCGACCAGTAATCCGACGTGCAAGTAGTTTTCCCAATGTGATGGGGACGGGCGAAAGAGGCCGATCGAGGTACATGACGCATCAACGGAGTTTGCTAACAACACCGCCGAGAACCACCTGCTGGCCAACAATAATGCGGCGAGTGCTACGTTTTTCGCTCGGGTTCATGGGCTTTGTGTTGGTTGCCGGACTCGCGAAACCCCTTGCGACATTGGCGGCAACCGCTGTGCCTACAACCATCGATTTCCCGGGTGGGTTCGGTACCGAAGCCTACGGCATCAACGCCGCGGGAGAGATCGTGGGAGTCTACTGGGACAATCAAGGCGCAGATCGCGGGCGTCATGGAATCCTGTTGAGCGGCGGCCGGTTCGTGCGCGTCGATGGCCCGCACGCCGTTGTTACCCGAGCTCTTGGGATCAACGACAGAGGCCAAATCGCCGGGGTCTACACGGTGAGGGAGCAGTCCGGGATTCCGGGATCCGAAGCGCCTAGCCTCCTGTTCCGCCTTTTGGGCCATCCATACCCATATGCATACGATTACGGGCACGGCTTTGTCTATGCCAACGGCCGCTTCACCAACGTTGACTTTCCCCGTGCCGCTCGCGGCGAGCAGACCATGGTCAGCGCAATTAACGCTGTGGGTCAGGTTGTCGGAAACTACCTCGACCGCAACTATGTGACGCATGGATTCATCCTGACTGAGGGAAATTACATCAATTTGGATGTCCCCGGTCCCCGGCAGACCTACCCGACGGGGGTCAACATGACGGGCCAAATTGTCGGTCACCTCAGCTACACAACCGGATTCCTACGGGATCAGGGTCGTGTGACCGTGCTTGATTTCGCGCAGGTCGTCCCCGGCGCTACCGTCACGATGCCGTGCGGAATCAGCGATGGTGGTCAGATCGTTGGCTACTACCGCACGGCGCCTTCTCGCGACCATGGTTTCATGCTGAGTCCGGATCGTTAGCCGAGTCGACGCTTGGGTGGCCGTGCGGGCGACTGGCGGACTCTAGAGCAGCCGCTGGACGCCACTCCGGTCGCGGTGGCAGCTCAGCTGTCCCCGCGGGTATATGCTTCCCGGAAGCCAATTCGCATAGCTCAATGCCCCCGGGCCGCCCGCTGCCCGATTGGCGTGAACTGCCGGACATCGAGGCTCTGCGGACCTTAGTGAGCGGCAGCCTTGCGGCATCGACCAAGCGTCGCATCGCTCATCCATAACATTGGATTACATGCCGCACTTGAGAGTGTGCTTGACTGCGGTCCATATTTTCCTCGCGCTTACTGATCACCCCTTCAGTTGCCTACCTCTTGCGAACAATCGACCGAGGATCCCGGACGCGAGATTGGTCTTTTCAAAGGCCCGCGCTCAAGTAGCCCTAACGTGGCGCTTGCAACCCGCCGCACGGCATTCGCCGATGAAGTTTGCGCCGCAGCGCGGTCGGTCGCAATTCGAAATCGTCCTTCAGTCGACCCTGAATGCTCGGCCTGCTCGACCCGGAGCCGCCAGTCGTGAGCGTCCGGTTTCGGGCAGTGCAAATCTTTATGCACACGCAGAAACGAAAAACCGGGCGAATGGCCGGGCTTCTCAGTGCAAGACATAAGTGAAGTTAAGCGGCTTGCTTGCGTCCGCGAAGGACCATCAGGCCGCCAGCCAGCAGCGTCAGGGCTGACACGGCTGAAGCAGGCGTCATTCCCCGAAGACCCTCCGTAATGGAACGACAGCTGATATGCGATTCCACGGCTTCTGGTTCTCGTGAAGCAGCTAGCGCGCTGAATGGGCGGCCCAACCTTCCCCTGCCAGAATTCCTGCCGACGTGCCGAGAAAAGCTCCCGCGATTATATCGCTGAGAAAGTGCCAGTCCCCAACGAGCAATAAACCAGCGGCGATCAGGAGCAGCGCGGAAAAAAGCCGGATGCTGGCTTTATAGAGTCTCATGAAAACGCCCGCAAACGCTCCTGCCAAGACCATGTGGCCGGACGGAAAACTGCTATTGTCGGAGCCCATCCAGAAATTGAAGCTATGTCCGGCGCCGTGCACTATATCCGCAGGATTTGGAACTCCGAAAAATACTTTTAGCACGTGATCGTTAACGACGTAGGCACACATCGAGACTAGGCAGGCTACCGCCAAAGTCTCTCCGAATACCGACATATGGCCTTTCACCAAGCGTGCAAGAACCGTGAACAAGATCACCGCCGACTCCGCAGACAAAATGACGGCACTTCCGAATGCCATGTTCAAAGGGCTGCGAAGATGACCAACGTTCCAGAAGTACAGCGCGGTCGGCACATCCATGCGCAGAAATGAAAGAGCCACAATTGCTGCGCAGGCCACCAAGGACACAGACCAGATCCGAATGACAACAGAAAAGTGATTCAAGATGAGGAACTCCCCTCGCAACACCCGACGTTGCGGAGCCGGGTCGAACGTCGATCGACGCAAGTAAATAACTATAGCAAACAGGCCTCGGGTCCTTGCACCAGCGGGGAACTATCGCGGCCCGATCGCGAACGAAGCCGAAAGATCCGTAACCGCAGTCGGCAGTAAGCTGTCCGATTTCCGTCTCCAAACCGGCCATCCGGCGCGGGGAGATACCGATCCCAATTTGGCCGCTGTGACCGGCCGGTTCCGGGCAGCGCCATAACGAACTTTCCCGCCATTTACCATTGACGTCGGAGCGCCCACCCTTGGACTCTGCTGTCCTAAGAGCCGTGGTGATGCGCAGTCCCTCGCCAATCCTCTAGCGACACGGCTATAATCGACGCACAGCGAGTGATCTTCAATTGAAGTTCGGCCGTGTGTGTGTTCGATAGGCGCGATGACCTTGCGCATTCGAGCGAGTCATTTGCCACGGAGGGTGGTATGTCGCAGTCAACGCCTCGATATTTTTTATACCGGGTCTTTCTTGCGCCGACTGTCATGACTAGCCTTCTGCTGGGTTGTGGGGGAGGCTCATCGCCGGCTTCCATGATACCCAACCCACCGGCCGTCGCGAACACTGCAGTCACGCTCGTCGTGTCGAGCACCGCCAACGATCGAGTGGTCCGCGCTGGCCTCACCCTGAATAACCTTACGCTGATCAACGCTGCGGGCACTGCGGTAACCGTGCTGAGCGTGCCCCAACGCGCGGAATTCGTGCATCTGAATGGTGCCATGGAGTCGTTGGTGACGGTCACGGTGCCCCAAGGCAGCTATACATCGGCCAGCGCCACGTTGGGGGACTCCGGTTTCGAGTGTGTCGTCCTCAGTTCGACGGGCGGCATTGTCTCCGGCTCTTATTCATTGGTGGCCGCCACGCCGCAAGTAACCTTGCCAGAGCCGATTGTGGTCAGCGATGCGCCGATGGCATTGGTATTGAGCCTTATAGTTTCGCCATCGCAGGGCGCTGCCGCCTGTGATGGCCTCTCTGCCGATCAATCCCCGAGTCCGGTCGAGACGATCACGCCGACCTTTAGTCTTGCCGGCTACGCTGCGGCGGGCCAGCCAACGAATGGCTACGACGGGAGGGAAACCAACCTCATCGGTACGGTCACCGCAAACACCACGAATGGAAGCGGTTTCAGCGTCGCCGCGACCGACGGCCCCGCATGGTCCGTGACGACGAACGACACTACCGTTTTTCAGGGAGTGACTGGCTTTGCCCAGCTCGTGGCGGGCATGCCGGTGAACTTTGACGCCGAGCTGCAATCGGATGGCTCGCTGCTCGCATCGCGCGTCGAGGTGACCGACACGAACACGGCCAATCTTACGATAGTGCGCGGGCCTTCGATTTTTCTGTCTGAAGCGGAACCTATACTGGATATTTTAATCACCGAATCCGCGGGCCCTTTGTTTGCAGGGGCTACGCCGGAGGGTGCCTGGTCATTCGGCTTCGGCGACGACACGTTGTTCCAGGTGTCCGCACAACTGAGCAATCTGTCGAAACTGCCATTTTCGCCCAGATTCAACGCCAGCAACATTGTCGCCGGACAAAGCATATACGTTAGCACGCATGCTGCCGAATTTCCCGATGCTCCAGATCTTGTTGCGGTGACGACCGTTACGCTGGTGCCGCAAACCATCAACGGCACGGTCACCGATGTATCCAGCGCCGGCGGCTTCACTACCTATACCGTTGAGTTGGCGAGCTATGCTACCTTCACCGCCCTTGCCCAGCAGCCAGGTCAGACCACTATCCTCGCGAATCCCGACAGCGTCGTGGTTTATGTGGATGGCAATGTGCGGACTCTTAACACGACACCACTTGCCGTGGGCAGCCTGCTACGTTTTAACGGACTGGTATTCAACGACAACGGCACGCTCCGAATGGACTGTGCCGAGGTGTTGGATGGGGTAGCACTTTGAGTATGTCTCAGCCGGAATTGCGCTCCGGATTGACAACGTAACCTTCAAAAATCGAAGGCCTTTGTGTGGGGCTGCTCGGCGTGATCTCGATCGTCACAGGATGGCACCGCGTTCCATTTGTGATGACATGTGCCTTCAGCCTACGCACATGTAAAATTGCGTCCAAAATATGGCGTCGCGAGCAGATTGATCTTGCACCATGGACTTTTTTGATGGGGACGATCGTCGCGTTTTTTTTACAGCAACTAGCTGACTTTGACCCCTATGGGAGCGCGGTTCCGCACGACTTCTGACGGACGAGGTAACCGGGCGTGCCGCCCAGAACTGTGAATTTTACCCTCGCTAGTTTTGGATGCATCCGGCAACTGACGGTCACGACCCGTTTCAGCCTGTGGCGAAGGTCGGATTTACGCATCCAAAATTTGGGTTTCGCGGGAGTGAGCTAGCAATCAGCGTTTATCGTTCGGAATCCTTAAGGTATCTCATCTACAACGGTCCATACGCCGGTTGTGTCAGTAAATTCCTGGAAAATAGTAGGCGGCACCCATGCTGACTGCCCATAGGGACAACAGTGTTGCCAATATCGGAAGCGCCCCACGGAAAGTACGCCGACATTCAAAAATGAGATACAAAATGATTGGTAGCTGCCCAAACATCGACAGCATGAATACATGCCAAGGGCCGTCTTCATCCAAGGGCGGACCGTGCTGATTAAAATTCACAAACGCCTTCGCCATAGCCATCAGCGCGACCGGCGACATCATGATCGGAGCGGATCCGCTCACACGGTTGATTGGATGGTCATCCATACCGACTGGTTCCTCCGCTACGAATCACAAATTTGCTGAGCATGGCGCCCACTCCTGTGATACACCCGATTCCCTGTTTACTCACGCTGGACCCGCAGGTCAAACGGCCAATGGCGGCGATCTGGCACCGCGCTAAGTCGGACGAAAGTAATGTTGTTTTTGCTGTCTTTCCTACTTAGTTAATAAATCGCCCACGTTTAGTTCATGTTTCAGCGTCTAGACTGGGCTAAGGTGGATGCTGTAGGTAGGTAGCGCGACTCACCCGAGGCGACCCGTGGGTACCTATTGGAAATTCTCACGGGCAAGTACGGCTGCTCTCGTGTCGGCAGCTCACTTGTTGCTCATTTACTTGCTGATGTCGCTCGGCTCCACGCGCGATAAAACCGAGGCGCCATCCGCAGAGCCGATGCTCGTCAGCCTCATCGATCGGCCGCCGCGGCCGCCCAGCGCGATCCTAGGAGTCACGTTCAAACCAAAGCTTATGAAGATTCAAATCAGCTCGCCGCAGCAGATCCCTGATATCCAGATCGACGTGCCGGCAGAACCGGCACCGAGCGTGATGCCGTATCTGGCGGTTGCCGGAGCGCCCGGACCCCTTGGTGGCCCAATCGGTCAGGTGGGCGGTCCGTTGACACTCAACGTTATCCATTACGTCGCTCCGATCTACCCGTCTAAAGCGGCTTTCGCCAGGGAACACGGCCGCATTGCCATGGCGCTGCAGGTGAACGCTGAGGGGAATGTCGACGCGGTTAAGATTTTACGCAGCACTGGCTCGTCGCTATTGGATAAGGCTGCCGTCAGCGCCGTACGGCAGTGGAAGTTCGTTCCCGATAAGAGCGGAGCACGCGGCGACCGTGTGTGGGGGATGGTGAATCTAGATTTTGAGCCGCCGCAGCGCCTCCTGGGCGTTCCACTCATCGTGGTGCCGTACGATGTAGTCGCACGCGAGATCGATGCCGAGATTGCGATGAATCACAAACGTCAGCTGCACGCCGCTTCGACCGAGACGTCCGTGCGCACCTTGCTCCAGAAACTGATAGCCGCGTTTCCAAGCGAGCGCGGCCACGATCCCGGAACGGACCGAGAATCCTCCGGGGATTCGCTTGAAGCGGAGCTGGGTCGCTTAGGGCCGGTCCAATCGGTGAAGTTTCTGGGCTTCGTCGACTATGGAATAGACCGAGACAAGTCAGAGTCGTTGGACATACGAGACTTGACCCAGTTTGAGAGGTACCACTGGGAGGTATACGACGTCGAGCAGAATCGCGGATCGTCCGTTTGGCTGGTTGCGGTAACTACAAGCGGTTCGATTGGGGCCATCGAAGTCGCGGTCCGATAAGGATCAATCAATACAATGGTTTTTTCGACCGTGCCCGCGATCACACCGCGAGTAATTGAAATGGTCAATTGCACGACGGTATCGGATCAGGGGACCAAGTTCTTCGTGGGACTCACAGTTGCCGGGCCAACAGGCACTCAAGTCTAGGATTTTCCGTGGGAGGCAACTGCTCCTATGAATCTGTCGGATATCAACCTGGCGGCGGGCCAGGTCGCTAATTCGAACAACAACGTTTTTCTTTCTTGTCCGCTACTGGGGCCTTCCCTACGCTAATAGCAAACAACGCCAAAAGTATTAATCCTCTATATTCTGGGTGTGTGCTGACCGGTTACGACATTCAATCAGCCGTGAACCAAGATTGAGCGGGACGGAGGATTGAGAGAGTTAGCTAAAGGGTGCGGAGGCGCGCGTGGCGCCTCCGCCCTTATCCGGACGTGCAAATCTCAATTTCCGGATGATAACAAAATGCTTGGAAGCCTCCGGCACATCCTTCCGATCCAGCAGCCCCGACGCTGCGTGCAATATCACCGAATCCTTCAACGTCTGCTGGAATGAGCAAGAGCGTTCAACTTATCGAGTGACCGGTGACCGATCTTACCCGTTGGAAGCCGAAATGCCGGCTGCGCCGTTCCAATGGTCCTGATCGACTCTTAACGGCCGTTGACGAGCGACTGGTATCAGGAACCGTAAATTTTTCCTGCGCTCACGGACAAATTAAAACTCGGCGCAGCGCCTGTGTGTACAATTATCCGACCGGCGGCAAATGACGGGCGTTGGCGCGATGCAGAGCCTTAACGCCGAGCGTGGCAGTCGATGCGATTAACGAGCGCACCGCGAAAGGCAACATCTCCGTTTGCATCGTTGTCAGGAGCCATTGTCATGCGGACTGATTCTTTCGCTGGAATGTTCGATCAGAACGCAGACCAGTGGTCTCGGCAGGAGCCCATGATCCTCTCGGATTTCACGGCCAGACCGCTCGTACTGCGGGAACTCGCACCCATGGCAGGCAAGCATGTGCTGGATCTCGGGTGCGGAGAAGGATACGTTGCCCGTCTGGTGGCGCAGGCGGGCGCTCAGTCGGTATTCGGCATCGATATTTCCAGTGAGATGGTCGGGCGTGCGCAACAGGTTGCCGCGAGCGGTGCGCCGTGCCCGATGAAATTCGAGACCGGCAATGCCACGAATTTTCAGGATTTTCCGCGGGAGCGATTCGACCGGGTGATCGCCGTGTTTATGGTCAGCTATTTGAGCTGCGCTGAAATGACCGCGGTATTTCGGAGCGTGCGTTCACGCCTCGCTCCGGGCGGTCGTTTCATTTTCACGGTACCGCACCCGTTTCTGCCCTATATCCGCCCTTTGGAGAAGCCCGTTTACTTCGACTCAAAGGGACGAGACTACTTTGCCGGTGTCGATGAGTCCTATGAAGGGTATATCTGGCGACGAGACGGCAAGGCCGTTCCCGTGAGTTACATGCACAAGACTTTTGCCGACTATTTCAACGCCTTGGCCGCTGCCGGGTTCCAAACAGTCCCCAAAATCATTGAACTGAAGGTAACCGAGGAGCATCTGGCTCTGGACCGTGCGTTTTTCGAAAGTGCCGTGGGTTATCCGCTGCAGGTACTGTTTCGCATCGATGCGCCGTAAGCCTCCGGTCACGGATCTGGCCGCACAGGGCGGGGGGACGATCGGAATGGGCCACGACGACCCCAACCGGTCTGTCGTAGCCGCCGGCTTTGCGGAAGCTCAATTCAATGAAGTTGTTTAGCCGCCGCCCCGTCCGAAGGCGGTTTTTGCGGGCCGATGTTCTCAGCGCGGTGCCACGAGTTCGCAATCCCGCAAGCGGCCTCCGCATTTCTTCATGCTGTTTCAGGGCGGCTCAATCAAAGTCCTTGTAGTTCGAGTTGATACAACGCTGCGCCCTGTCTTGGACGCGGCTCAGCTGTATTGGGGTCATTTGGGCTGCAGTGAGGTCTCTGTGTTGTACGGCCGGACTGTAGCCGGCTCGGGTAGCCACGCACCTAAAGGAGGTGTCCGGGAAATCGCGGGAAGCCCAGTTTTAGAGGCTGCGGGATATCGTCTGTTTGGGCGTGCGCTGGATATGCAATCACAATGAGCGCACATGATACGCAATGCGAAACGCGGGCTATGCGAGTGGACATGAAATACCTTGGCATTTCAAATGAAGATCAAGCAAATCATCTACCCCTCCGTGGCCCACCGAAGCTGCGGGCCGCCATTCGCTCGAACCGCCAGAATTACCCGCGCTTCGAGGCGCGCCTAATTGCTCGCGTATGTCCGGTCATGCGGGCGCAATTGTACGGGCAACCTTCCAACGGGTCGTGATGAGCCGCCGGACAAGGCTCCCGAGAGCGACCTGCAGAAATCGGCTAAGCTAACGAGACGCCGGCAGTGTTTTGGCAAGGTGGGCTATCGGCGGCGAGGGGGGAACCATGTCGGCGGCGCTGATGATCGTCTATGCCTGCCTCGCGGCCGTCGAGGTAGCCGTCGTGGTCGCCTGGGTAATCGCAACGCGCAGGCACCGCTGGCCAATCCGCCCGTCCGGTGGCGACGTCGTGATCGGCGGCGTCACCAGCTTCCTCGACACGCTCGGCATCGGGAACTACGCGCAGATCACGGCGTTGTTCAAGCTGCGCGGGCACCCGCCGGACGAGCTGATCCCGGGGACTCTGAACGTCGGCAATGCGGTGGGGATCTTCTTCAGCGCGGCGCTCTTCATCACGACGGTCCAGGTCGAGCCCATGCTCCTGATGGCGATGGTTATCAGTGCCGGGGCGGGCGCCTGGATCGGCGCCGGCATCGTTAGCCGAATGCCTCGCCGCGTGATTCAGGTGTTCATGGGCGTGGCCCTGCTGCTCGCCGCCGGGTTCTTCACGATGACCAACCTCGGAGTCATCCCGCCGACCGGTTCGGCGATGGGGCTCGCGGGCTGGCGGTTCGCCTTGGCGGTCGTGGCAAATTTCGTCCTCGGCGCGCTCATGTGCGTCGGAGTCGGCAACTATGCGCCCTCGATGGCGCTGCTGGCATTCCTCGGAATGCACCCGATCGCCGCCTACCCGATCATGATCGCGAGCGACGGCGTGTTGATTCCGGTGGCGAGTCTCGGCTTCCTGCGCACCGGCCGCTTTGCACCCGCGGTCGCGGTCGGGCTCACGCTCGGGGGAATCGTCGGCACGATCGCCGCTTTTCCGCTCGTTAAGATGCTCGGTGATCACCTCACGCTAATGCGGTGGGCCGTCACGGGTGTCATCGCGTATGCGGCTATCGCCATGCTCCGCTCCGCCCGGGCATCTCAGCCCGATGCGCCGGTGCCGACTCTGCCCGAATAGAGTTCTGCCATCTCGATCGAAATCCGTCGGTTGTGAACGGCCGATATCGGACGATCCAACCTAATTTGCGTCAATTTGAACTGATGCACTCACGCAGAAATCAAAAGCCCGGCGCATCTGGCCGGGCTTGCCAAACAAGGATGGCAATGAACTCATGTGGCGGCGTTGTCCGGTTTTACGATCCGTCGTCCGCGCATGACGGCGAGGCTACCCAACAATAGGCCGAGTGCGCTCATCGCGGAAGCCGGATCGATCTCGGGCACAGCGACCGTACTGGATCCTTCAGTGAGACCAGTGGCCCCAGTGGCGGGATTATAAGCAAAGCTTGTGACGTCGTAGCTGCTCGATTCAATGCTGTAGGTATCCTCCGTGAGCATCGCGGTCAAAGCGGCTGCGGATAATGGGCTGCCAGCGCTCTCCGTGAAGAAGGTGTTGCTGTTGAAGTCCCCTGATTTGTAGAAGGCGAGCGGATTGGCTCCACCGAGGAAGTCGAATACGACGTTCGCGTTGCTGATGGTGGTCGTATGGCCCGGATCCAGGAGCAGCGTGCTTTCCGCAAATCCGCCGGTGCCGTTCGGGTCGATCTCGAATACGACTGATCCGCCCGATTGCAGGTAATTTCCCGCGATGTGCAGCGCACCGGCCGAACCCGCCGAACCGGTACCCAGGCCGACTTGAAGGGTTGCGGCGTTCACCGTCACATTTACGATCACCGTCCCGGTGCCCCCGAAGCTACCGCCGGTAATTTTCACGGCGGTCGGGTCGAGCGTGCCGTTGTCGATGGTAGTGGAACCGGCTGTTTGCGTGTAGAAATTCGCCTCCGCCGTGGCGCCAGACGCAATAACAAATTGCCCGCCTTGGATGGTGATGGACCCCTGGCTCATGAGCCCCTGAATGGTCGTACTGCCGGCGGTCTGCGTGTAGATACCCGTACCTTCGACCGACGAGCCCGCCGCAATGGTCACGGTACCCGCGTTGTTGAACTGTGCGTTGTTCTCCAGCATGGCGCCGAACTCGTTGTTCAGATTGCCGTTGTTGTTCAGCGTCGCTCCCAACTCGTTGTAGAAATTTTCCTCGTTCGTCAGCGTGCCACCTCTATTGTTGGTCAGTGTGCCGTAGTTTTCCAGCAGATACGAGTTGGTCAGGGTGTTGTTGTTGGCCAAGGTGCCGTTGTTGTACAGATAGTTCTCATTGGTCAACGTGCCATTGTTGGTCAGCCCGACAGAGTTGGTAGCCGTGCCACTGGAGTCATTGCTCAGCGTTGCAGCATTTATCAACATGCCGGAGTTGGTGAGTGTGCCGCCGAGCTTGTTGTTCAGATTGTTCTGATTAACTAGCATGCCGGCGTTATTGAGCGTGCCGTAGTTGTTCAGCGTGCCGTCAGAATCAATGAACAGTCCAGTAAACTCGCTAGTGGGGCCGAGCCCATAGTTGTTCAGCGTGCCGTAGTTGTTTAGCGTGCCGAAGTTGTCGAGCCCGGCGTCGGCGACATTAGAGCCACTGGAGTAGTTGGTCAGCGTGCCGTTGTTGGTCAGCACGCCCTCGTTGGTCAGCACGCCATTGACGTTATTGTACAGACTGGCGTTATTGCTCAGATTGCCCCAGTTCGTCAGCGTGGCGCCCGAGTTGTTACTGACCGTGCCGGTATTGGTGAATGTACCGGAGTTATACAGTCCGGCTTCGACCGTTAGCCTGCCATACGAATTGTTGTACAGCATACCGGAGTTGGTCAGCGTGGCGCCGGACGTATTGTTCACCGCGCCACCAAAGTTGGCGTTCCCCACGGGACCGGCAATGGTCAATGTACCGGAGTTGGTGAGCGCACCGGAGTTGGTGAGCGTACCGGAGTTGGTGAGCGTACCGGAGCTGGTTAGCGTATCGCTGGCATAGTTGGTGAGCGTGCCCGTGTTGTTGAGCGTGCCGGCGTTGTCCAATTCGCCGATCGGGGTGCTGTAGGCGCCCGCCACACCGCTGACGTTGTTTAGTGTGCCGGAGTTGGTGAATGTGCCGCCGGCGTTATTGGCGAACCAGCCGTTGTTGGTCAGCGTGCTCGTGGCGTCGTTGGTCATCGTGCCGGCGTTGGTGAGCGTGCCGCCCGCGTAGTTGTTCAGCATGCCGCCATTAACGTTGTTCAGCGTGCCGCTGGCATAGTTGTTGAGCGTGCCGGTGTTGTTGAGCGTGCCGGAGTACACGTTCCCGGCACTGTCGGTGTAGTTAGTGTTGATGAGCGTGCCAATGTTGATGAACGTGGCGGAATTGTTCAGCGTGCCGGCATTGGTGAGGGTGCCGCCCGAGCTGTTGGTCAGCGTGCCGTAGTAGACGTTGCCGGAGCCATCGGTGTAGGTGGTGTTGGTGATCGTACCGCCGTTGTTAAGCGCGGCGGAATTGTTCAGCGTACCGGCATTGGTGAGCGTGCCGCCCGGTTTGTTGGTCAGCGTGCCGGCGTTGATGAGCGTTCCTTCGTTGGTTAGCGTCGCCAACCACAGCGTGCCGTACTCGTCGGTGTAGCTTGCGTTGACTAGCTTGCCGTTGTTGGTCAATGTGCCAGTGCTCGTGTTTGTCAGCGTGGCGCCGCTGTTGAACAGTGTACCGCCGACGTAGTTGGTCAGGGTGCCGGCGTTGGTGAGCGTGGCCAACCTTACGTTGCCGGAGATATCGACGTAGCTGTCGTTTGTCAGAGTGCCGTAGCTGGTCAATGTGCCAGTGCTAGTGTTTGTCAGCGTGGCGCCGCTGTTGTTCAGTGTGCCGCCGCCTGTGATTTCTATTGTGCCAACGTTATCAAACGTGTCGAACGAGCCGGTATAGGTAACTCCGCTCGAATCTGTGTAGGAATAGGGGATCCATGAGTTATACGCGCCTGGTGTACCCACAATGATGGTTGAACTATTACCAGACAGGCACGTTGGGAGCTGATCTGGGTAAACAGTGCACGTCGGATCCACAATCTGCTGGGCATGAACAACAACGGGGGTACTAACGAAGGCGATGCCCAGCATCACAATGCGTAATATTCTTGTTCGCCTCGCGAGATTGCCCCCCATTTGGTGATGGAGGACGGCTTTTGCCTGCAGCGCCAGTGCCGTCATGAATTTTGCGATTCCGTTCATTTGTTGCCCCGTCTTTTGATTCAAGTTGCGTCGCTGACCGAGCTACGTTTGGGGAAGATTGAGCGCCGCAACGCAATATCGATCAATACGTACAATTTGCACCGGGTTAAGCGGTGATCGCGGGTAAGGGGATTTGTCATAACGTCAACAGCCAAGGATGGTTTAAAGGCGGTGATCAGCGGGCAAGGATCTTGGAGTGAGCATCGAGCAGCCGGTCAATACTGCGCATCGGTGCGCGGATCGCTGGCCGTTGCCCGCGGCGCCAAGCGTTGCGCTTGAACTGACTTGGCGTCGATGACACGCAATGCCCGCCATTCGGGATGGATTCTGCACTGGCCTAGGACCACTGGCCGATCAGCGACCGATTGACCTCTCCGAACCCGCCACTCGGTGTGAGGAAGCGGGAACCGCTCTCATCCGGCAAATTTCGACGCGTTGTTGACGGTCGCGACCGTCTGCTCTCAGGCATCCAATCATTGAACCCTATGGGCGCGTGTTACTCCATTTTGAACAACACATTCACCGTAGTGGACAGGGAAATCGTTGTTGGGACCAGCAATTCATCACCGGCCACGGACCTCTTAAACATCCTGTCAAATCCCGGGGGCAGCGATCTACCACCGAATCCAAGCAACATCGCAATCGAATCAAACGGTACTTTGGATACGGCCACTGGGACTGTCGCATGGCGGCCAAGAGGTTCGGCAAGCTTATCTGCTTGGTCTCTCGCGGAGTGGATCGCCTTTGTCAGCAACTCCGCCTCTATCGCGGTTCGGTCCGATCGATCAAAGTCGCAGCGTACATTCTCGATGTTCAAAGATCCCACCAACGACGGTTCAATCGACGGCAACACGTCGAGCTGTCGCGCGGTGAATTTCACTTGTCGCGATACGTCATATCCTCGGATACTGGCCGACTCTCTGCTGCGACTGTCATCCAACACGATCTGTTGATTCATATGGGAGGATTCGATGTCGTTTGGCGATACGTGTTTCGCGCTTAGGCTTGACAATACGGTTTTAAGGCGACCTTCGACCGCGGACTGCGCTTTACCGGCATCTGAATCGATGGAACGAATCGAGAGCGAGCAATCCGCGACATTGGGAGGTATGTCGATGTCGGCTTTTCCAACTACGAACACAAAAGGGTAATCGGGAATGTCGGCGGCAAATGCGCCGGAAACACAAGTGATCAGCGCGAAAAGGCAGTATAAAAGCTTTGATTTCATGACCGTTGATCCCCGTGACCCAATTTCACGGATGATACGGCAACAGATAATTATGCGCTTCCTGGAGGTCATTTCGGGATGAACCGTCGTCGATTCTCACCAAGAGACGCATTACGACCCCAAGCGGATTGAGGCGACCGGCAGCTAACGGGTAGTCCAAATCGCGCCGCGTTTACGTCCAGTCGTCACTTGACGACGTATTGCCGTAGATATTAGCCGAGTCGATTTTATCGAACGTTAAGAGAACTTCCTCATCCTCGTTGCTCGTGCTTGCTGCGCTGTGCCGCGGACCGCCGTTGCCATGTCTAAAAGGACTCGCGCCAATAATGCGTGCATTGATTATTTTTCCAGAGCGCCCGGCGGGATCCGTAAACTGCACGGCGGGCAGTAACTGCCCAATCGCCGCCTTGATATTGGGCGAAAGCAAGTCGGCCGTTCTGGTCAGCACCAATCGGTTCGGCATTTTCCTGTCGCGTTTTACGATACCGGACAAGTGCCACATGGGCCCGGCGCTCTCGACCACGAGCCGACCGTGAATGTGTAAAATAGCCATCACTCCTCCTATGTTCTCAAGCGCAGCTTATCCTTCAGCCTGATGCCTCTCGGTCGGAGCGGCAATGGAGTTAAGCAGCTAGAAAATCCGCTAGAAGTAACCTTATTGAACCTATGCATCCGGGGCGCTTCCGGTAGATGCCTGGTCAGGAACATATTCAGATCAAAAAGCCGGCGGATTTCCCTCGACCTAATCAGTTACTCCTATAACTGTTTTAGTCCGCGTATTACGCTCATTCTCGCATGACCGTCATCAACCGAATTTCCAGTGCTCACGATGGATATGTGTAATTTGCATCGGAAACCCCTCATCAACCAGTGGATTATTATTTGAGGCCCAAAGGAGTCGAGAAACGGTTGGCTCGGAGTGCAATAGGATCACTGAAGTGCGCGCATGCAGGAGTTCCCCCGGCTTTCGGCCGGGTACTTCGGCGAGTCGAATTTCCGCAGTTGACCGGCACTCGCCGATGCAGCGATTTGTCAATCATCGACCCTATATAGCGGACCTCGGTAACCTTCAGGCATCGGGCACCCAATAAAGCACAAGCAGCAAAATTGACATTGCTTGCGATCAGTGGCGAATCGAGGTAGATACGAGTACCTAATCGACTGTAAAGGATGCTTGACACGCCGCCGGCAATCAGAGATGGTAAAGCGTCCTTTACAGCATTAGTTGCGCTGGAGATGCAATGCAAGCCGGAACTCGACAGGCGCTAAGCAGTTGGATGCGTCAGTTCGGGTTAGCGATCGCGGTTTACATCGCCATGCTCGTGATCGCAACCTGCGCACTCGTTGCGGTAAATACACGCCCGATTAGGACGGCTCTCGTTTTGGCGCCTATTTTGCCCGGACTTGCTCTAATTGGGCTTACGATACGGGCGTACATACGGTGCGACGAATTTATACAGCTACGTATCTTGCAAGCCGCTGCACTTGCAGCACTAGTAGTGGCTGCATTTACTTTGATCTATTTTTTCCTTGGGCTTCTAGGACTTCCGCATTTGAGCGTCGCATGGATTTCCAATATTCTTTGGGCGATCTTTATGGCGCAGTTGGTCAGGTTAATGGCCACAGACAAATGAAGAATTCCGTCGCGGCCCTGCGCGCTGGGCGGGGCTGGACGCAGGGCGATCTCGCAAAGCACTTACGTGTTTCGCGTCAGACGGTAAATGCAATCGAGACGGGCCGATATGATCCGAGCCTCCCGCTCGCCTTCCTGATCGCGAAACTCTTTAAACAGCGCATCGAGGATATTTTCGATCCCTAGGTTCGGCCTTTGCATGCGCTATCGTGGAATCTCGAACAGAGACCATGGTGCGGCGCCCACGTGAACGGGTCCTCGCGACCCCAAACGGTCAGATGCGACCGGCCGCTTCGGAGCAGTCTAGTCAGCTCTTTTGCTTCGCCAGCGCCTCGCGTGCTTCCTTGAGTTCGGGTCTTCCAGGCATGTCGGCCCTGGCACAAACCTTCAACAGTTCGCGAAAATACAATTGACTGATATCGCGATTGCCGACTAGCCGCGCAGCGTGGGCCGCACCGTACAGAGAGCGGAAACGCCGAGGCTCCTTCTGCAGCGTTGCTTCGAATTGTTCCAAAGCCTTTGAAGGCTCGTTAAATTTCAGCAACATCTCCCCGAGCAGCTCACGCGCTGGAGACAGCGGTCCCGGTGTCACCGCACTTTTCTCCGTCCCGTCTTCCAATGCCGCCGCCGATTCCATCTGCCGCAGTGCCTCCTGTTTCTTGCCAACTGCCAGTGCAGACCATGCTGCGACCGCAAGCGCCTGGATTTCGACCTGCCGCGCCCAGTAAGGCTCGTTGGCCTTCAAGAGTCGCTCTTGAATTCGCGTCAGCGCGGTCGCTGCCTCGTTTGCTGCCGCATCGTGCCCGAGCCGTGCTGCGCCGAGTCCTCGGGCGAACCAGGTCATTGCATCTGTGTAGGGAAACGGGGTCTCCCGCAGCACAAGTCCTTCCGCTTGCTGCCAATCCTGGCGCTCCAAGGCGTATCGCGCAGGAATCGCTGCGAGTGCAAAATATCCGGCCGCAGGCGGACCGGCCCCGAGCAGCACCGCTTTCGGATCGAAGCGTGATGCGATTTCCGGCAGCGAATTCGCAATCGCTGCTGCCGCCTCGTCCTGCCCGGTTTGCAGGTAGGCGTATGCCTCGTAGTCACTGGCATGCAACTCTTCAGCAGTCTGAGCCTGGCGCCGTGCCGCCGCTGCCGCGATCAAGTTGCTGTCAATCGAATCTTGCCAATATCCCAAACGGGTAAATGTATGCGATGGCATGTGCAGTGCGTGCGGCGCATCGGGGGCAATTGAGGCATAACGTCGCGCCGCGCTGAGCGCTCGCTCCGCCAGCGCCGGCACGTCGTATGCGTGGATAATGTAATGCGCGAGACCCGGATGGGTCGGCTCCTCCTCGAACAATTTCTCGAGAATGGTTCCCGCCTTGAGCCGGTCTGCGTAGGTCTTATCGGCGGGGTCCTCCGCCACGGCGAGCGCCAACGCGTAGAAAATCTGCGCTTCGTGATCTTCAGGGAACTTTGCCGCGACCTCAGCCATGGCATCGCGATAAGCAAGCAAGCGCGCCTGCTGAGGCGTATTTTCGAAGTCGCTGTACAGTTTGCCGACCGCCGCGAGATAAGCGCGTTCTCGATCCGTCTTTGCACCCTCGCTCTTGCCGCGTTCGGCGTTCTCCCGTCCTAGCTGTAACTGGCCCGCATTCTTAATTCCTGGCGCAAAGGGATTGCTCCAATCGCTTAACGCGATTCCCCAGTACGCGATTGCGCACGTCGGGTCGTCCGCCAGGACCGCATTGAACCCTTCGATGGCGCGGCTGAACTGGAAAGAGTGCAGTAGGGCGACCGCGCGATTAAATTGCCCCTGCGCCACTTCGCTGCAGGATGTGGCGAAATGAACCTCTCCCAATTTCTCGCCGTTCGAATGCTCATGTTCTTGCGCCCACCCATGCGCCGCAGCGATCAACAACAAGACAGCCGCGAATAATCTTATCCTATACATATGGCGCCTCCAGCCCAGAGTACCGCAGGCAACTACAGTAACTCGAAAGCATAACGAGACCGAGGACCCAATTGCTAATGATCGCTCAGTGGCGGCGGATTTTATGCCAGCACCAAGCGGCTGTGGCACGAGGACTACACCGCATTACGTCGAGCCGCCGACCCAAACGAGACTATCGTCACCGGCGGCTATCGGGCAAGCTAGACTGGGTTAACTCGAGGGGCAGACGGCGATGCAAACCAAATTCTGTTCAAGAGCCGCGCTGTCCACGCTGCTGGTTTGGGCCGCTGCCGTCCACAGCGCCGACGACTGCAAGCTGATGAAATACGGCGAACTTCAAGCTACGGTTCGGGGCAGTCGGGCGATTGTGGACGCGTCCATCAACGGGCAGCCCGCGAAATTGATGGTCGACAGCGGCGCCTTTTTCAGCAGTTTGACGCGGGAAAGCGCCGCGAAATTCAATCTCCGCCTTGGTCCCCTGCCGAGCCGCATGGTCATACGCGGGGTCGGCGGCATTGCGGATGCGTCCCTCGCGACCGTCAAGGAATTCGCGCTCACCGGATTTAACGGCGGCGCCATCAAGAACGCAGACTTCATCGTGCTCGACAACCGAATCGCTGGCGAAGCCGACGGCTTGCTCGGCGAGAACATCCTCGGCTTCGCCGACACGGAATACGATCTCGGTAAGGGCGTCATCCGCTTGATGCGGGCCAAGGATTGCGGCAAAAAGGTGCTCACCTACTGGGATCCAACCCTTCCCGTCGGTGGCGTGCACGTGGACCAGCGCACGGCACTCGAACCGCACATCGTGGGTTCGGCCACCTTGAACGGCAAGACGATCCGAGTGATGTTCGATTCGGGCTTTCCGCAATCGACCTTGACCGCAAAGGCGGCCAAGAAAGCGGGCGTCACTCCGACCAGCGACGGGGTGAAGTCCGGCGGGACCAGTCGCGGCATCGGCGAGCGGCCGGCGGAGACCTGGATCGGGCGGTTCGGTAGCCTGAACCTGGGCGGTGAGGAGATCCGCAATATCGGTCTGCGTTTCGCTGATTTTAGCTTGCCTGACGATACGGATTTGCTCTTGGGCATGGATTTCTTTCGCTCGCACCGCATCTACGTCTCGAAGAGCCAGAATACTGTCTACTTCACGTACAACGGCGGCCAGGTGTTCGACTTGAGCGTCTTGCACGATGCCCCTGCCCCTGCACCTGCACCTGCGGCAGAGGCGGGCGGCGAGGCGCCGCAGAACGGTGAACCGCGCGACGCGCAGGGCTTCAAGATTCGAGGTGCAGCGTACGCGGCACGCCGGCAGTTCGACTTGGCATTCGCCGATTACGACCGCGCCATCGCGTTGGGGCCTGATGATCCTAGTAACTATTACGATCGCGCCGCCGCCCGCCTCGAGAACCACCAGCCCGTGCTCGCGATGGACGATCTCGGCCACGCGCTGCAGCTGAAACCCGACGACGTTCCGTCCCTAATGCTGCGGGGCCAGCTTCGCCTCGGCAACAAGGACAAGGAGGGCGCGACAGCCGACTTCCGAGCGGCGAGGCGGTTGGCGGCCGCTGATTCGAGCTTGAGCCTGCGGATTGCACAGTCCTACGCCAGCGTCCATGACTATCCCACAGCGATTGCCGAATATGACCGGTGGATCGGTGAAAATCCTCGCGACGCCCGGGTCGCGGTAGCGCTCAATTCGCGCTGCTGGTGTCGTGCGGCAATCGGTATGGATCTGGACCTCGCGCTCGCCGACTGCGACAAGTCGATATCGCAGGGTAACGACGACTCGGACGCCTATAACAGCCGCGGTCTCGTTCACTTACGCCGCGGTGAGTTCGCCGGAGCGCTGGCGGATTACACGAAGGCCCTCAAACTGCAGCCCAAAAGCGCTTCCGCAATGTACGGGCTCGGATTGACGGAACTGCGGCAAGGCAATCAGGCCAAGGGCGAGGCCGATCTTCAGGCTGCCGCGGTCTTGGACGGCGCGATCGCAGATCGATACAAGGAGATAGGGCTCGCACCGTAAGCGGAAACCGGGCGACGCCAACGCCTGCTTCATCAAATCGTGCACTGTCGCTGTCGTACCCAAAGGTCCGATTCCTGAAGTCAGGCCTCATATGTATTAGCTCAGACTCGATCTGGCATGCAATGTCCCGACCCCTACCCGTCAATCAGCAATGGCAGCTTCGAGGACGGCCAGCGCAGATCGTCTCAAGACTTCGCCCCGGTGTGGAGCTGGCGGAGCACTTCGTTCACGGCGTCGATGACAGCCTGCGGCTTATCCAACTGAATCTCGTGACCTGATCCCTCGATGATTCGGTGTACGCCATGCGAGGAGAGGTTCGCGAGGGCCTGGTGCAGAGCAATCCAGACCTTCGTGTAGGATCGGTGGGCCCAGACGTCGGCGGGCGAGCCGCTTTCCCCCATGAGTGCTGCGTCGAGAGCACGACGAGCGGCATTGCGCCAAGGCGACGGTGGTCGACGCTGTCGTAACGGTGTGTATAGAGCGACGACATGAGAGAGACTTTGTCGGCGAAATAGTAGGCGGTGAAGAACTGAGGCCAGATCGTTCTAAACGCGGCGGGCGTGTCGCTCGGCAAGGCGGCCGCAGCCGAACAGTCCTTGTATTCCGGCCTGGCCGGGTCGAGGGGTCCCTTCGCGGCCAAGAAGGCACAATGCAGCATATCGGCCGCGTAGCTCTCTCGCCCGATCACCTCATCGAAACCCGGCTGATCCTCGTTGATGAGCCCCTCTCCGGCCGGACTGGTATCGACGAGGACCATGCCCACGACCTCCTTGGGCCAGCGTTGCGCGTAGAGCCGCGCCTCAATGCCGCCCAACGAGTGCCCCACCAGCACATACGGTCCCGGTATGGACCCGGCCTTGAGCGCCGTGTGCAGGTCGTCCACCACGTCGGAGAGGATCTGCGGCCGTGGCCCCGGATCACTGAAGCCATAGCCGGCTCGGTCGAAGGCGCAGACGCGCATTTTTTGCGCGATCACGGGCTCGGTTTTGTACCAGACCACCGACCAGCTAAATAAGCCAGCCATCAGAATGACCGTCGGGCTGCCGGCGCCCGTGCAGTGCAGGTTAATACGCCGACCGCCGATATCGACCAGCTGACCCGGCTCGACGTAAGGCAGCATCCTCTGGTCTTCCGCGATGGCGGGCGCCGGCGTGGACTCGGCAAGGACGATGTCACTGATGGATGGCAGCAGGGCGGCTGCCAGGGCGGCCAGGATAGCGCGAAGTGCTAGGGTGGGCATGGTTGTCCTCTGCCAAGTCGGGGTGCTGTAGCTTATCGTCGAATGCGATAGATTTCCGCCAACCAAAGATCTCTCCCCACCCGAGTTCGAATCCGGGCGGGGTAGCCGCTATGCCAAGGTCAGTTGAATGTCCGTGCTCTGAGTCGAGTATGAGCGAGAGATCCGGGCACACGCTCGTACCGACGCTCTCGCTCAATGAGCCCAGACCCGTCAGGGCATCGGTCCGATCACCGCTTCGGCCCTGGTTGTCACCGCCGGCAATGCACACGACTTCAAGCGCGGCCGTCAATTTGCCGCCTGGCTCGGGCCGGTGCCTCGACAATATTCAATGGGCGGCAAAACTCGGCTCGGACACATCACCAAACGCGGCGATGCATACCTGCGCTCGCTGCTGATCATGGACGCGCGGGCTGTCTTGCAGAGCGCTGCTCGACTGAATGACCCGTTCTTCCGATGGGCAATTGCCGTTCAGCAGAGGCGCGGCTATCACCGAGCCTGCATCGCCATCGCCGCTTGAGCGCACGGCTTACACGCGGGCCCGAGTGCACAGCATTCACCAGTGGCCGATTAGAGTTACGCAGTCTGTCCTTCTTCGCCCGATCGAATATCCGCAGACGAAAGAAACACAAGCAAACAAAATTGTTGACACAACCGGGAAGTCCTTGGAGTGAAGTTGAGGGGCCGCCTAGAAGTGCCACCCAAGCGCCGCGGGCGCATACGGTCTCCCGGCGCCCGCGGCGCGGACACGCAGGCGGTCCACGGACCTCTCCAACGATTGTCAGGCGCACCCGCAGCCATGCCAGGTCGCTATGGTGCGATTGGTCCCCGCATTGCCCTGAAGCGCACAAGTTGAGCCGAAGGAAACTGCTCGTGAACTGTCTGCATGACTTGCTGCGCGAACTGTTGGGTGCTCGGTGACGGCACAGTCGGGCTCCCGAAACGCAATTCGTTAATCTCCACCAGAATGCGTCGATGATGAATGTACGCGAAAATAACCACATTTCGTGGAGGGTTGCGCGCGTCACTGTCGAGCGTCACAGCGCATTGATACGGACTCGGCTGTAACTATAGATCCAGCTTTGTCGTCAGCGCGTCCGTTAGGTTGACGCAATCGCTCTCGGACAGCCGCTCATCAAACAACACGTTATAATGGATGCCCGGGAGTTCTACGCACCCACCGACGAAGCCTGCGCTTAAACCAATTTATAGAGACGCCAGAGAGCGCGAACCATTCGGGGGCGCCTAACTATTAATTAGGTGACGAAAACGTCGTATATATGCGCAACGAATATTTCCATTGGCTCTTGTGCGCTTCTTGCAATCCGGCTGGACTCCATAAACCTCTGCTTAATCTTACCGCACGCCGCGGATGGCTGCTTAAAGGCGACGATTTCGTGGCGTCCAGGGGCGGTCTTGGCCGGGAGTGAAATTGCGCGACCGATCTGGAGCTAACATAGCTGTCATTCAGCGGCGGGCCGCGTGGGTGAACCCGTGGAGCGTTTCGGTCTCCCCGGTGAGACGGCCAGTCCCAGGGTGGTTTGCACAATGCGCCGCACGAGCGCAGTTGATGGCCGGGAAGAGCCTGATTGCGTCGCAAGAGCTTGAATCTTCTTTGATGCACCGGCGCCAACGCTCGTTTATTAATGGGAAAGTACGCGATTTCCTTGCTCGAAAGCACTGCCGATTGACCGCCTTTTGTCGAGTCAAGTACCCTGAACCGAACTCGTAGCATTTTCTCTGTGCACGTGCTGAGTGGCCCAACCTAACGATCGGTGCCAGTTGATCAATTCCGATGTTGTTTGATATCGAACCGTTCCTGCACGTCTGGCGCTCACACAGCCTGCACATTGCCCTGCTGTTCGCCACAGCAGCAGTTGGCGCCGTACCGACATCGACATCAGCGCAGGAAACGGCCACTGTGCATGGTGATTTCGTCGGCACACTCGGGCCGCTGCATTTGAAGCTTCACATTACCGCGGCGCCGGACGGCGGCCTCACCGGCACGCTGGACAGCCCGGACCAGGGCGCGATTGGACTTCCCTGTACCGACTTTCATCGTGAGGGCCGGATACTCAGCTTCAGCGTCCCGGTCGTGCACGGCAGTTGGAAGGGATCTATGGACGACGACGGCGCGACCTTGACCGGAACATGGACTCAAGGCAGTCCCATGCCTCTCAAGTTCACTAAGGATCGCTTTGTCGCGGCCGCCAAACCTTCGATGGTCGACGGCATCTGGCTAGGAACATTGCGGGCAGGCGCGCGGCCGCTCCGAATCCAGCTGGTTCTAACAAGGGATAATATCGGCCAAGAGTTCTGCGCCATGGACAGCATCGATCAAGGCGCATTCAATCTGGCCTGCGCAAATGTCGAGTACGCCAAAGGGAAGTTGTCATTTGATATACCCGCCGTTCATGGCCACTGGACCGGAAACATCTCTCGTAATCACAACCGGTTGGACGGCACTTGGAATCAAGGCGTTCCATTGCCTCTCAATCTTGTAAGACAGTCGCAGCCCTGGGCGCCGCCGCCCGTTACTCACAGTGCAGCAATCCCTCCGGTTGATGTTGACGATATGCAATCGGTACTCAGCAGTGATTTGGAACAAGCTTTCAACAGCGGCGCTCTTGCCCCCGGGACTTCAGCCGGCCTCACGATTGGAATCGTGCGCAAAGGCGTGCGGCGTGTTTTTGCGTACGGAACCGCAACGCCCGATTCGATCTTTGAAATCGGGTCCATTACCAAAACCTTCACCGGTCTCATACTGGCGCAAATGATTGAACATGGCATCGTCAAGATTGACGATCCCGTCCGACTGTTGTTGCCTGTTGGGGCTGTGCCTACACCGCGGGGCCTCGATATATCGCTACTCGACCTGATAATCCAGCACTCTGGCTTGCCTCGTCTGCCGGATAATCTAAAGCCGTCCGATCCCGATAATCCGTATGCTGACTACCATGCGGCAAACCTCTATGCGTTTCTCTCCGGGCATGGGCTCGAGAAGGTAGGAGACCCGCCTTTTCTGTACAGCAATCTCGGTGTCGGATTGCTGGGACAAGCACTCGCATATCGGGCCGAAGTAGCCTACCCGACTCTCCTCTTCGATGAAGTTACTGGGCCGCTCGCAATGAAGGACACCGTCATCAGTCTATCTGCAGAACAAGTTCATCGATTTATCGAGGGACATACGGCGGACCATCGGGTAGCCCATGCTTGGGACCTCGATGCGCTCGCCGGCGCCGGCGCGATCCGCTCGACTGCCGATGACATGCTCACGTATCTCGAAGCACAGTTACATCCAGAAAAGATTGGGCCAACGGGCCCAGAATCCTCGTCGAAGGCACTAACCTTAGCCGCAGCGATCACGCTATCGCACGAGCTTAGAGCCGACGCCGGAACCGGCACGCAGATTGCTTTTGCATGGCTCTACAACACCGCAACAGGAAGTTATTGGCACAATGGGGCGACCGGCGGATACAGCAGTTTTGCGTTCTTCAATCCGAAGGGAGACTATGCCGCTGTCGTACTGATGAACACGACCGTTGGCGCGAGCGGTAGTTTTGCCGACCTGGTCGGTCTACACATTGCTCAACGTTTCGCGGGCGCCCCGGCGGTTTCGCTAAGCGAATGAGTTTCATGTCGAGGGCCCGACGTGCTGCAAATGACGTCGCAGGAATGGTCGCAATCGGCACACGTCGTCTTCTAGGAAGGCCTGCAGCCGCGCCCCACTGCGCGGCGCGACTGAAATCGTTTCTGCCCGATCGAGAATTTGCTCGACCATGGCGAGCGCGCGCGGCCTGGAATCCTGTGCGATGTAATCGTGGAGTCCCGCGAGCCGTGTACGCGCATGGGCGGTCCACGTGACCTTCATCGGCGTAGGCCGTATTGCCGTTTCAGATCCTCGGCGCCAGTGACGCGCCCAGCCTTCGCATCGGCGAGCCCTGCCTCGATCTCCTCGTGGATTGGACGGACGAACTCGTACTCGCCCTCTAATTCAAAAGGCTTCACGGCTGCGGAGACGGCGCGTCGCCTCCGTTTTTCCTCGAATTACAGTCTTAAATCGGACGAGCAGTAGTGACGCGTCCGATTGGCGAGTCGCTCACCGAGGCCTGGTAACTTTTCCCGAAGCTGGGACGAACAACGAAATTAGGGTGGTGCTCAGGGGGGTGGGTAGACTCTGGACTCCGCTTATCGACCCCGCTTACTCGCTTCAGATTGACCCGGATCACTTCGCCGGTGGGCGCTTCGATATGGCCGTTCTTGAGTGTGTCCGTCTGCGGATTCACGCCGTCGAAATCAAGCGGTACACCAAGCTCCTTGGGATAGTGCGGACTGCAGCCCTGGGGACTCAGCTGCAGCCGCTGCTCGCCGGCCGAATAGGTGCTGCCATTCGGGTGGAGCTTACATTCGCCGTTTCCCGATGCCGCTTCGTACTGCAATGTGCCTTCGATGCCGCCGTCGTTGTGCACCCGGCCGATGCTCAGACTGATGACGCGCAGCAGCTGCTTGCCCGAGGCATCGACATATGCGCCGCGCCAGGTGCCCGCTAGATCCGGCCGTGCCGGCGCGGTTGTCGTGGCAGGCGGTGGGGCAGTTCCGGCCACGGCTGTCGCGGAGCTCGCGTCTGCCGACGGCGCCAGCGGTGGGTCTGCCGCAGAACCCGGAACTGCGGGCGGCGCCGCAGCAGGTTCCGTGGAGGCCGGTGCCTGCGTCGTCGATGCCTGCGGGATCGTAAACCGAGGGCCGCTGGAGGCGAGGGAGGCACCCCGCGACGTCGCATGCAGCCGCTCCGCGTAGCGGATCAGCGCACCGAACACGAGTGTCGCGACGAGCACCGCCACGAAGGCCGGGCGGCGAGGTCGCAGGCGTTGCATGAGACCCGGAAGCGCCACACTCAACCCTTGGGGCGCAGGAGACCGTGCCGGAGACAGTGGTGTGGAGTTGTCGCTCAGCCTTGCGGCGGCCGGCGTTCCCGGCGGCGCGACATTCGCGGCTACCGCCGGCGAGGCAGTGGCTGGTGACGGCGCGGACGGGAGCGGCGACTGTAGCCATACCGTCGCAGCGGAGTTGTCGGACTCTATCGGGCCGAGTGGGTCGCGGTGCGTCGACGACGCGTACTCGAACACCGTCGTGTTCGCGGGCTCGCCAGGGCCGACCGGATCCTCGCTCATCGGCGGCGAGGCCTTGATCGCCATCGTGCCGGTCGGACCGACGCGTGGTATCGCCATCGTACCGGTCGGAGCCACGCGCGGTATCGCCATCGTGCCGGTCGGACCCACGCGCGGTATCGCCATCGTGCCGGTCGGACCCACGCGTGGTATCGCCATGGTGCCGGTCGGACCCACGCGCGGTATCGCCATGGTGCCGGTCGGACCCACGCGTGGTATCGCCATCGTGCCGGTCGGACCCACCCCTGGTATTGCCACGGTGCCGATCGGATCCACCCGCGCTGCGGCCGCATTGGGTGGCGTTACATCCGGCAGCGCACGCATGAAGTCATCCGCACTCTGGAAGCGCGCCTCGGGCTCCTTAGCAAGCGAGCGCATCACGACGTCCACGAGAGGCTGCGGAATATCGCGACAGTGGACTGTCGGCGGCTCCGGCAGATCGTTCACATGGGCGTTCAAGACACTGTACTCGGTCTTACCGCGAGGATTGAACGGCGGCTGTCCGCTCAAGAGCTGGTAGAGCGTAATCCCGAGGGCGTACACGTCGGTGCGGCAATCGACAACGCGACCGAGGATCTGCTCGGGCGCCATGTACAGCGGACTGCCGATGCTGGTGCTGGCCTTGGTTGCGCCCGTCGCGCTCTGGCGCTTGGCAATGCCGAAATCCATCACCTTGACGATGTCGCCCCAGGTGATCATCAGATTGGCCGTCTTGAGATCGCGATGGATGATGCCGGCGCGATGCGCGGCAGCGACCCCGCGCAACGCTTGCTTGAAGATCGGTATGGCCTCGTGTGCCGGGATTGGCCCGCGCCGCTGGATCAACTGCTCAAAGCTCTCGCCGTCGACGAACTCCATCACTGCGACCGGTGCGCCGTCGTGGACGAAGTAGTCGAAGAGCTGCGCAACGTTCGGATGATTGAGCGCGCCCTGCATGCGCGCTTCCTGACGGAAGCGCTCGACGAAGGCAGGATCGTTGCGGGCTTCTGCGCTCATGACTTTAATCGCGACATGCCGGTCGAGATTCAGGTCGAGCGCCTTGTAAACGACGCCCATTGCACCGCGACCGACGAGTTCCAGAACGCGATAGTGGTCGATGAGTTCACCGATCATGATCGATACCGAGGACTCGCCTGTGCGGCAGCAGCAGGCGCTCGCTCACTCCGTCTGTCGGATTGCATCTAGTGCCATCGGATCCGGAGCCGCGTTGCCGTCGGCAATCAAGGTCGGGTGCACCCCGGAGCCGCTCGGCGGTCCATTCGCTCCCATGCTCTTGGAGGCCGCTTGCATCGCTGACATGACTTGGGCCTCCTGCTCGTTCTCCATCGCGTTGAGATCATTGAGCCCAATACGTGTCGACAAGCCCTCAGGGCAGTCTGATGGTCGGCTCAGCTCGACCACCACCGGAATCATCCAATCGTCATTGCTCATTGCCCCGGTACGCTTGATGTAATCATTGGCGCTTAGCGTGCAGTGGCCGTTGGCGGTGCCTGACGGAACGTCGATCGGCTGTACGACTTGAAAGAATACGTGATTGGCCCTAAGCGCAGGCGGAGTGCTTTGAGTCGTTAGACTCGCCGGCATCGCTGCAGCGGCTTGTTGTTCATGTAGCTGAACTTTGATTTGGGCGTTGAGCTGCGCCTTGACTTGCGGCGTGATGGCCGGCGGGAGCGATACCGGCGCGGATGGCATAGCGCTCGATTGCGACACCGGCGGTGCAGCGCTCGGTTGGGGGGCGGGCGCCGCGTCGCTCAGTTGTGCAGCGGGCGCCGCAACGCTCGAATCCGGCGCTGGCGCCGGCGCCGCGGGAGCTGGCTGTTGTGCCGGTTGCGATGCCGGCGCGACGGTCTGCGCTTGATAGGCCGTTCGCATGCTCTCGGCAATGATGTAGTCGGTCATCCATAGATCTGGGCTCGTGTACACCGGATACGGCGTGAACTGCGACCCGTAAATCGGATACCAGGGTTGCACCTGCCAACCCCAGGTATAGTTGATCGGACGCGGCCATGCCGCGAGCGTCCAGGCGTAGTAGACCCCGGGATACCGCACCGCCGGCACGAACGTCTCGTACGCGAACGCTCTGCCGAATTGGTGCCAGACATGCCGCTGGTAGACGTGCGCATACAGGACGTGTCCGCCGCTGACGAAGGTGCGGCTCGTTAGACCCGGTCGAATAGTGCGCTCGACCGTGCCGCTGAGGGTGTTGTCGTAACGAACGACGTGGATCTGGCCCCCGGCGAGGTCGCGGGAGACCTCGTGCACTCGGCCGCCACCGGCGAAATGGGCTCCGCCCATGACACCAACAGTCGCCGGGCGCGGCACCTCGGTGTTGCGACCGACCAGTTCCCGGTGATCGTTCGCGACCTGGCGCTGGCGAACATAGGACGCCTCCCCGCGCGCGGCGACATGTGCAGCCCGCGCGCGTGCGGGATAAGCACCGCTCTGTCGCCTCACAGCCTCGCGATGCGCGGCCTGCCGCGCGCCCTCGGAAGACGGGTGCTCATGCCTATCCTGCACGGCTTCGCTCTGCGCATCGACCGGGGCCATACCGACTAGGGTGGCGAGGGCCATCAGAGCGAGAGTCGCGTAGGTCTTATGGTTAAATCTCGACATATATTGTCACTCCAGATGCCGCGGGCACGAATGCCGCCGTCCTGGTAGGGTTCAACGCATAACTCTAGCGTACGGAGTACATAGCGACGCGAACTGCGTCGCGGAACCGGGGCTGTTGCAGAGATTTGAGAACCGCAGCACACTCGCGCGAGGAAGCATTTGTATATCGAAGCTTGGTTGCTGAGGCGCATGCCCGAGTTGATCGCCCGCGAGGCGAGCGGCGCGGCCGCGAGTAATCCGTCCGGGCGCGCATATCAATCAAGGTCCATTCCGGTCACATACCCATGTGCTCGGAATTAACCGCAACTGAGCACCCGGCACTTGGCTTATATTCAAGACCGCGTCTGTTAACAGGCGTCTGATTTAGACGCCGGTCGGCGTCCCACGCTGTTGAATCTTTGCGCGCGACGTCTCACAAAGGTGGTCAGTGTTCGGCGCCTTCGTAGCAACTGCCCACGAGACCACAGCGACCGCAAGCAATGCGGCGAGTATGCTTGGCGCTTTCGAAGAAGCAGCGGGACCGCTGCCCTTGCACATTCTGGGAGTCTGATTTTGCTGTTGGCAAGTCGGTACGCTGGTGAGGCCGGCTGGAACTGAGTTCATCTAGGCCCTGTATTGGGCCAATATTACGACTCGGGGCGCGTCTGCGAGATCGGTGTCCTCGGAGGTTTGGTGGTGGCCGTGATCCCGGCGATCGCGTCCTGATTGGGTTTGGCACTGCTGCCCGTCACACCACCGCCGACGGACAGATCGACTTCTTTGAGGTAGCGCTCATGGGCAATCGAATTCTCGTCCTCTACGGCTCCTATCGGACCGATCGCAAGGGCATCCGATTGGCGGAATTCACTGTGCGCAAGCTTCGCGATCGCGGCGAGGACGCGGAGCTGATCGATGCCAAAGCGATCGGTCTGCCCATGCTGGATCGCATGCTGAAGGAATATGCTCCCGGCACTGCGCCTGCGGCGATGGAGAAACTCGGCGCCAAGATCCGCGAGTCGGATGCCTTCCTGTTCGTGACCGGCGAGTACAACTGGGGTATGCAGCCTGGGCTGAAGAATCTAGCCGACCACTTCCTCGAAGAGTGGTTCTGGCGCCCTGCGGCGATTGCGAGCTATTCGGCAGGCCGACTGTCTGGCACTCGATCAAGCTATGCCTGGCACAACACACTCTCCGAGATGGGGATGGTAGTCATCTCAAGCACTCTAACCGTCGGACCGATCGCAGAGACGTTGGACGAGGCGGGCGCGCCGATCGGTGAACGCGGTGCCGCGCTCGAGCATGCGTTCCCGCGGTTTGCCGACGATCTTGCATGGTGGACTGAAGCCGCGAAGGCCCAGCGCGCAAGACGGGCGCCGCCCTATTGAGGAAACCCGAGCTGTCTGTCGTGACTGGCTGCTTCCGGGACGCTCAATCAGCAATTTTCCTTACCTACGACCTCGCGGGCTTCTTTGAGCTGCTTCCAGTTCGGGGCGCACTTGAGCGCCTACGCAGCCATTCCCGGGCGTGAGGTGGCAACTAGTGAGCCGCCGCCGCCGTTCCGTCCGACCAGCGGGACACCGGCACCATGAAAATCGTCTGGGGCTCCGGAACCTCGCGGTCGTCGAGGACCACCGGAGACCCTGGCAGGTTTGCTCCCCAGCTTGCGCCTGCGACTTTTGGCACGTGGAACATGAGGTGCGGGTGCCAATGGTCGTCGGCATCGCTCAGGTACCCACCCTTCGCCATCATGAAGGACATCGCGCCCGGCTCGGGTGAGGGGACCTCGTTGCGCGCGAGCGCAGCGCGAACCTCGTCGAGAATCCTTTCCTTCGAGTCTCCGGCGAGTGCGAGCTTCGTCCTCCGCAGGGTGTACGCGAGGATGGACCCGGACGCTGCCGGGTTGTAGCAAACCGGTCCTCTGATCTTCGGATTCCAGAAATCGGTGCTCTCGAACGGCGACATCCACGACCTCTCCACGAGGCAGGTGAATCCGTTGGTGCCGTGGACGGCGGTCTGGTAACCCTGTGAATCGAGAGTCAGGACCGTGGCCTTGTCGGAGATCGCGGCCGGCGCGGCACTGCGCGCGAGTGCGATCTCGGAACCGGGAGGCATCAGGTATTGCTCGAGAGGCGCCATCCGCTCGTACGCGGTCGCGTCGGCCGCCGCGAAGCCCGCCAGCGCCGATAGCACCACTGCCCGCGTGCAGGCTCCGGCCCATCGAGCCAGGTATCTTGTCTTCATGTGGACGCTCCTTTCGGGTATGTCCCATTCCCTTGCATGCGCTTGGGCGTAATAAATCACCTGCCGCATGGTTCGTCAAACCTCATTCGAACGAACGCTTAGTGGCGATGAGTTCCACGTAATGGACTACCGCTACTGGCCGGCTATCGCCGGCGGCGGCAATTCGTCTTTTGGACGCGCCACCGCAGTCATGGGCAGCCCGTCGGCGTGTCGCAGCCGGGCCTATTGTTCCGTGTGATCGCCTTGGCCGCAGTTCGTCGGTGTCCAGCGCATTTCAGTTGTCGGTAAGAAGCCCAAGGACACATAGAGAGGTCGGCCATCGTCCGATGCATGCAGCAAGATGCGGTCGTAGCCGCTAGCCAGCGCCCACTCCATGAGTTCTTTCATCAACGCTCGCGCGATGCCCTGACGCCGCCAATTCGGATCGGTGTACACGTTCACCACCAGCGGAACTGATCCGACCGCAACGTGGCGACCGTCTTGAGAAATGCGCGGAAGCTGCGGCTTGATGTGCGCGCCGGCACCGGCGATTACCCGATCGTTCGCATCGATTGCAAGCCAGCCCACGTAGGATCCGTCCCGCAATAGATCGGAGAGCGTAGAAGTGGACGCCGCCAGCAACCTGTCCGCCAATGCTTTCGTGGGGACTTGCCCCATGTCGCTAAACATGGCGACTCTATGCCCTGCGATGGTGGCGGCATCGCTTACGGTCGCTCGACGAATGAAGTACTTGGACATTTGAGTTCAGAAACTTACTCGATGCGACCATTTTCGTCGAACGACTGTTCTACGCTCAGTCCGAGTTCGCTTCGTGCGCTGCGTGCCGGATCCGACCCCTTGCTGCCGGTCACGAGCGGCAGCTTCGGGGAAATTAATTTGACTAAACGAGGGCGCGACCCGCGATCGCTCGATCGAGAATTAGACCGATTCAACAAGTGACCGCGCACATCTGGACTCTACCGTCGAATTTAACGCTCGAGGCTCGCAAGTATCGACAATCCTGTTGGATGTGCCCACACGGAGGGCAGTTCAGAAGTTGCGTGCAAATCGAAGTGGAAACGGGTATTAAGCACGGTTGGACAAAAAAATTGCCGGCGATGGGGATCCTTATGAAACTGGTACACCTGTTCACGGCAGGGACGGTCATGCTGCTGGCGACCGGCGCTGGTGCGGAGAGTGCGGTCAAAGCTTTTCATCTCGAAGAAGCAACGATCAGCGATGTGCACGCAGCGTACACGTCGGGCACGCTCACTGCCGCAAAATTGGTACAGGCGTATCTGGAGCGGATCCAGGCCTATGACGAGGCGGGGCCGAAGCTCAATGTGGTGATCTTCCTCAATCCAAAGGCGCAGGAAGAGGCAGCCGCGCTCGATGAGCGTCTCCGGACTACCGGAAAATTCGTCGGCCCGCTGCATGGTATCCCGGTGCTGCTGAAAGACAACGTCAACACCAAGGACATGCCGACCACGGGTGGCTCGCTTAGCTTGGCTGGATACACACCAGCGACCGACGCCGCGATTGTGCAGAAATTGCGCAGCGCTGGAGCTATCATTCTTGCGAAGGTCAATCTGCACGAGTTCGCGATATGGGGTGAGACAGTCAGCTCGATCCGCGGGCAGACCCTCAATCCCTATGACCTGACCCGCACGCCCGGCGGTTCGAGCGGGGGTACGGGCGCGGGCCTGGCTGCCAACTTCGCGATTGCTGGTATTGGCACCGACACCGTTAACTCCATCCGCTCACCCGCTTCGGCGAATAGCATTGCGGGCATCCGCCCAACGCTTGGATTAGTGAGCCGAGCCGGTGTTATCCCGTATTCGTTCACGCAGGATGCAGCTGACCCGCTGGCTCGAACGGTGACGGACGCGGCGAAGGTCCTCAACGTGCTAGTCGGCTATGACCCTAACGATCCGGCCACTGCATGGAGTGTCGGGAATATCGAGAAGGACTACACGAAATTCCTGAAGGCTGACGGCGTGAACGGCAAGCGCATCGGCGTCTTGCGCAGCTTCTTCGGCAATGCCTCCATCAATGAGGAAGTCAATACGATAGCGAACAAGGCGGTGCAGGACCTACGGAGGTTAGGCGCGACGATTATCGAGTTGAACACTCCCGACCTCGATAGCGGGAAGATTTCCTCCGACATTAGCGTTCATCTCTACGAATTCAAGCCGGCAATCAACACTTATCTTGTCTCGGGCAACGCGCCCGTGAGATCGCTGGAGGAGATCATTTCCTCCGGCAAGTTTCATCCGAACATAGGGGACAGCATCAGGAAAGCACAAAGCCTCGAGATGGACGACGGCTATCGCCTGCGTCTACTGAAGCGCTCGGAGTTGCAGCAGCGTGTCATGAAGATCATGGCTGACGATCGACTCGATGCCATCGTCTTCCCGCATCAAAAGCGGCTTGTGGTGCCCATTGGGGAGACACAGGTGGAGCGCAACGGCGCTCTCGGATCAGTGAGCGGATTTCCTTCCATAGTCGTCCCTGGCGGATTTTCCTCGTCAACGGCTACGGCCACCCTCGGCGTCCCGGTGGGCATCGAATTCCTCGGAAGACCTTGGTCCGAGAGCGTGCTAATTGAAATTGCGTTCGGATACGAACAGGCGACTAGGCATCGCCGCCCTCCGCCTACCACACCGCCTCTGATCTCCGCCAAGCGCTGAATGGCCGTTATGATTGGAAAAAAAATTGTTAGCCTTCGAACGTTGGCTTTTACGCGGTCATTTAAACTCCGTGTATGCCCGCTCCGGCCGTCCGCCGCCGGACGTCCCGCTTCAGACCTGCCGTTAGGCGGACACCATCAGGACCGACCGTCGAATGAGCAATGACGACCTATTGTGTTGAAAAACTATTGAACAGTTTTTCGCATTCGAGGTCCTAATTGCGGGAGCAGCAAAGGGAGCGCACCTGCATGATGGGACAACACAGCGGCAATCAGGACCGACTGTTTTACGCCTTCAACCTCGACGAGCACATGCCCGCGGATCATATGCTGCGCGGTATTGACCGATATCTCGACCTGACGGATTTACGCCACCACCTTGCAGATTACTACAGCCACACGGGTCGCCCTTCGGTGGATCCAGAGCTGATGATCCGGATGCTGCTGGTCGGGTACTGTTTCGGCATCCGATCGGAGCGACGGTTGTGCGAGGAGGTGCACCTGAACTTAGCGTACCGCTGGTTCTGCCGTCTTGGCCTCGAAGAGAAGGTTCCTGACCACTCGAGTTTTTCGAAAAATCGGCATGGCCGCTTCCGCGAAAGTGAAGTGTTCCGGCCCGTATTCGAGGGAGTTGTCCAGCGATGCATGACCGAAGGGCTGGTGCGCGGCGAAGGGTTCGCGGTTGACGCGAGCATTGTGAAGGCGGATGCCAACCGCCGCCGCGGTGTTCCGAGTGATGAGTCGATTGACTGGAGCAAGCCGGAACTCGGGACGCGTGCTGTGCGCGAGTATCTGCAAGCGCTGGAGCAAGAGGGTCAGATAGGCGCTACGCCGAAGGACATTTCGCTGACCGATCCGGCGGCGCGTTGGACCGCGGCTCCTGGGTGCCCGGCGTTTTTCGCCTACTCCACCAATTATCTGGTCGACGTGCACTATGGGGTGATCGTTGACGTTGAAGCGACGGGCGCGCATCGCATCGAAGAGAACGATGCCACCAAGACGATGATCGATCGGGTGGAAGATCGCTTCGAGCTCAAGCCCAAGCGGTTGATCGGTGATACGGCCTACGGCACTGGACCGATGCTAGGCTGGTTGGTGGACGTGAAGCAGATCGAGCCGCACATCCCGGTGTGGGATAGAACCGAGCGGGACGACGGCGCATTTAGCCGATCGGAGTTTGCGTTCGACGCGGCGGCCAATCGATATACCTGTCCTGCCGGCAAGTTCCTCAAACCGACCTGGCGCATGAAGAAGAGAAATCCGAACATGTACCGCGCCAGCCAGCTCGACTGTCAGAGCTGCCCGTTGAAATCGAAGTGTTGTCCGAACACACCGCATCGCAGGATCGAGCGCAATCCCTTCGAACCCGCTCGCGAGGTCGCTCGCAAGCTCAGCAAAACTCGCCGCTACCGCCAATCACGCAATGACCGAAAGAAAGTCGAGGTTCTGTTCGCTCATATGAAGCGCATCCTTCGGGTCGACCGACTACGATTGCGAGGACGAAGCGGAGCACAGGATGAATTTTTGCTGACTGCCATCGCCCAGAACCTCAGGCGACTCGCCATCACGTTCAAATCGAGGTCATTCGAGCCGGTTGGTGCACTTACATAGATAAATCGGAGTCGAATCCCGAGAAACCACGGTCACGCCGTCAAACAACTGAAAAATGCCGACGATCTCGCTCGGTCCTGGGCCTTATGAGCGCGTCCAGGTGGCGAGTTTTTCAACGGTATAGACCCTTAGCGGTCTCTGACGACTGTCCGCAACGAGGCAACGAAACTCAGTCCGCGACAAACGCCGATCCCGCACTAATTAGAAGAAAGTCCAAGTGATTCCGGCCGACAACAAGCTCGGATTTCCACCGGCTGCATTGAATCGTTCATATTCGGCGCGCACTGCCCAAGAACCGAACTTGTACTGCGCGCCTACACCGCCAGCGCCGCTCGTGTTCGTGCTATTCAATTGGAAGGAGAATCGACAAAAGTCACAGGCACACGGGGAGCAGACGCTGCCGTTCACGGTACTTTCGAGGCGCGCGGCACCCGCCTTTAGATAAACGTCCACGATAGGCACCGGCAGGTACAGGACACCGAATGCGGCTGCGCCCTTCATCGAGATATCGGCTGGGTTTCCCCAGAGGCTTCCTCCTGGTTTACCAAGATCGATGTAGTCGATTTCGGCACCCAGCAGAGAAATTGGACGCACGCCTAGCATTACTGAAAACGCTGCATGGCGTCCTTCAAAGCTTTGCGTTTCTGTCACCACGCCGTTGTACACAACAAATCCAGTTGAATCGATGGCTTCTACACCACGCGACTGCCCGACCGTGCCGCCAACGTAGAGGCCGAGCAAGTCCTCGGCAACCGCGTTGCCGCTGGGCTGTGTTAGAAGAACGAGGGTGGCAAGTATTAGCAGCGGAATATCGGTACGAATCCTACTCCAAGATTTTGGATGCATGGAAGCACCTCCTTTATGCAAATGCGCACCGCGCAACCAAAGCTTAGCGCCTGAGTCCCATCTTCGTTGACGCTGGCCGGCGGAATTCGCCATTCATTTTTGACGGTAGCCCCTACGGGGCCCCGCTGCCTCTCAAGCTTGACCCAATTGTACGCGCCCCCGGCGAATCGAACTGTCATTACCTTGTGAAAAATTGTTGTCGTCTGTAACGCTGTAGCTGCCGGCAACAATGTCGGCTATCCGGCAGGCATTCATTTAGGGCTGATGACCGCAGGCCGAACTCGGACCGACATCACCCGTGTTTATGAGTTCTTGTAATCTGCAGATCCAACTCTACCCGGTCATAGTTAACTTTCGGTGCGATCCGGCCGCGCTCACCGGGCTCCAGTCGAACAAGGCCATAGCCGGCCATTGTCTTTAGCGTGCGCGACAGATTCGACTTTGCTCGGCCAGTCAGCTGAGCCAGTTCCTCGATCGAACCGGGCGCGGCTTCGCTAATGATGCGCAACAATTCCCGATTCCCAGCGGACAGGATCTTCGCGAAGGATTCAGTCGAGGTAAACCAGACCCGTGGTTCGTCGGCCACCCGATGTCCCCCGCGTGCGATCGCAAGGGTGCGGGCTTTCATTTCTGCATACGTCGAGATTCCAACCTTGAGTGTCGTCACGTGATGATTCCTCGTTCGCGGAGCACCGAGTCGACCGTAATCCAAAAATCCATCAATAGGCTAGCTGCATCGCGATAATCGTAGGCCTTGATCGTCCTCAACCTGTGTCGGTGATCCTGCGGCTCACCGAGGTCCTGATTGGCGACCGGATGAGCATTGTCAAAACCGACTAACCGCTCGCCGTCTGGGCCGTGCAGGGTCAGCGAGTAATCTAATCCGTGTGGCTTCTCAGGGGACACCGCTACGCGCGTCACCACGAACCTCACCCAATGGCCACCCTCCGGATCGACCACGAGTATTTGGCCATCGAGGTCAAGCAGTGTATCCAGGCTCGGGTCATGCGGCCCTGTCACCCTTCGAGGTTATCATACTGACATAACCATCTCAAATCTCGGGGACTTGGAACCGGTGACCCTATAAGTGAACGTCCGGTATCGCGCGATCACTTTCGCCCCCTGAATGACCGGAGTTGGCCGGTTGCGTCGCGGAATGAGCGGTGACTGGCGGCCGGAACTGCCACCGAAGTTTCAACCCTACCTGGCGTTGACGGGAAAAATCGCGGCTTCCAATCCAATCATCCAATCCCATTCCATCCAGGATCCGCTCCAAGCACTTCTCGACCCTGGCCCCGCTCACGCCGCCAAGCGGCGACGGACACCCGACTGCCACTCCGACCTCAATAATCCGCGTGCCGGGACGGCGTGCCCAAGTGCTCTATAAGTGTCCTCACCTTGCGCAGGTCCGCCGTTTCCGGGCCCACCGCATCTTCCAATTCGGCGCGAGCTTGAAACAGGAGCGGCAGCGCCCCGGCATTGTCGCCGCGGCCACTGAGTACCACGGCTTTCGCCAGCAGAGCCTTGCCCATCCACGCGGTGTGCTCAAATCCGCTTCGCATGGCCCGTGCTTTCTCGAGGGCCAGCGTTGCGGCTTGTTCCGCAGCCGCATAGTCGCCGAGTTGCTGATCACAATCCGCAAGCAGCGAATAGGCGATCACTTGGCTCGGCCGCAGCTCCGAGGCAGCGTTGAAAATATCCAAGGCCCGTTGCAAATGGGTGCGCGCCAGCGCCGGTGCGCCCTGCGCGATGGCTAGCCGCGCGGCAACGACCTCGACCACGCCAAAGGTACCGTTTCCTGCCGGCAGGAGCGACCGCAGACTGGTGCGGGCCTCGCTCAACTGGCTAGCGCAGCTCGATATCCGCTGGCTCGCGCACAGCGCCGGCGCTCCCATCAGTTGAATATACGCAACCCAAAGCTTCTGGCCGCGACGGCGCGCGATGCGCAAGGCATGCTCGAAATGCGCTCGTGATTCGGAAAGGCGGCCGTTGTCGAAGAGTGATGAGGCGTAGTTGGCTTCGGTCATGGGGTTCGCCGTTGCTTCGCCCTCGATTTGCTGCGCGATAGCCAGGGCCTGACCGTGGGCGTTCATGGCTTGTGCGAGCCGGCCCGCACGCGAGAGTTTCTCGGCCATATTGCTCATGGTCACGGCCGCTTGCGCCGTGTGCTCCCGGCCCATGGACTGCAGCTCGTCCAACGCCGCGGTATATTCGCCTAGGGCTAGCGGCAGCTGGCCGAGGCGCCCATAAGCCTCTGCAAGTGTCGTGTGTGCATCCACGGCCAGCGCCCGCTGGCCCGGACGCGGTGTTCCGAGCAATTGCAGCGCTTCCTTCCCACTGGCTAACGCCGCCGCGCCTTCCCCTAAGACGGCCTCGACGTCGCCGCGTTTTGTCAGGCATGACGCCAGCGCCGCAGCGTCCGGCTCGGGCTGGGCACGAAGGCGTGCGATGGCGCCGTTGAACAGCCCTTTGGCTGCCTCAATTTCTCCGTCATCCGCGTCCACATCTGCCATTGTGCAATCGATGATGGCGCTCAATGAGACATCGTCGGCCAGGCTGGCCGACTCGTGCGCGCGCTGTAAGATCTCGAGCGCCCGCTTGGAATCGCCGGCGAGCCCATAGGTATCGCCAATCATCAATTGCAACCCAGCGCGCGGCGCGGCATCGCTCGCAAACTGCTTGGTCACCAAGCGGTCGGCGCGCTCCAGCAGTTCCTGAGTGGTAAAAGGCTTTGCTGCGCCCTCACCCAGCAGAAAATTCACGAATTCATTGCCCGCCTCCGCATAGGTCAATTCGCGCAACGCGCGGTCACGTTCCTGCTGCGCCTTCATGGTCTGCTGTCTCGCAAGCTGCGCCTGCGCGGACGCTCGCTCAGCTTGCATCACGGTGCCTACCAATCCGGAGATGATGGCGATCGTGGTCACGATGGCTGCGGCGACACCGCCGCGATGACGCCTGACGAACTTACTCATACGGTAAGCGACGGAATCGGGCCGCGCCTGCACCGGCTGATGCGTCAGGAAACGCTGCAGATCGTCGCTGAAGGCGCCGACGGAGGCGTAGCGCTCCGCGGGGTCTTTTTTGAGGGCCTTGCCGAGAATGGTGTCTAGGTCGCCTTCCAACGACGCCCGTCGAATGGTTGCCATTCTTGCAACCGACGACGCGCGGGGCGGAGAGTCTGTCATCACCGCGCGTAACAGCTCAGCAGTCGAACGCGAATCGGCTGAGAACGGATGCGTGCCGGTCAGCAGCATATACAACACCAGACCGAGCGAATAGACATCGGTTGCAGTGGAAACCGCCTGCCCGAGCAGCTGCTCCGGCGCCGCGTACTGTGGCGTCAAGGCGGTCGCGCTTGACTTGGTGAGTGCAGCCGATCCCGCCTGGTCATCGAGGAGCTTCGCGATGCCGAAGTCGAGAAGCTTGACGACACCGTCGCGAGTGACATAGATGTTGGCGGGCTTTAGGTCCCGATGCACGATCAAATGACTGTGCGCGTGAGCTACCGCGGCGAGAACGCTGAGAAACAGCTTGATGCGATCCTCGACACCGAGCCTATGGCGGTCGCAATACGCATCGATCGGCTCCCCCTCCACGTACTCAATCACGAGGTACGGTTGCGTAGCATCTAAAACGCCGGCGTCAATGAGTCGCGCAATGTTCGGATGATTCAAATGCCCAAGAAGCTTACCCTCGGTAAGAAATCGTTGCTCCCCGATGCGCCCGATCCATGCGGCATGGACGAACTTGATGGCGACCGTGCCTTCGAATCGGCCGTCCCCACGCCGCGCCCGCCACACGCTGCCCATGCCGCCTCGGCCGACCTCCGCTTCGATGACATAGGGTCCGACCTGTCGGCCGATCAGGGTTGCGTGTTGGATATCATCGAGAGGGATCGGTGTGGGGCCTGCCAGGAACTGCGAGAACCCCTCTTGTTCGCGGTCGGCAAGCACTTTGGATAACAGCGCCGCCATCGCCGGATCGTTCTGCGCCAATGCGGCAAGCCACTGTGCCCGTTCCGGCTCCTCCAGTTCAAGCGCTTGGTCAAGGTATGCGCTGATTGACTGCCACTGCTCAGGAGTAACGGGTTTCATCCGGTGGTTCTCCGCCAGCCTCTGATCGTTGTCGGAAGCCTATGGCCGTAGTGCGGATTATCTGGTCGCTCAAGCGCGTTATCAATGTCCGCTATGCGCCGAGCATTCCGCATTCTGCAAATCACGACCCGTTCTTGACACTGGCGGGCGGCAGCTACGGGAAAGTGAATTGATCGGTAGTCTATTGCGGCTCTTTGCAGACCCTCTCGAAGCCTCCGCGCTCGTAATGCGTGACGCCCAGCGAGTTCTGACTTGGCATCAATCCGGCTTCTTAAAGCGAAATAGAAACTGGTCGGTGTGACCGCGGATAGACGGATCGAACACATTCTTGGTGTGATCGTCGGCCTTGTTCGCCAGAATGGAACTCTCGCCATCCAGCTTGAAGCCGGCTGCAAGCACGTCCGACTTGACTCTTGCCGGATCGATACGGTGCAGCGTTTCGGTTGCCCCGACCCCTGATCCGGCTGCCGCTGCATGATCCAATACGACATAAACACCGCCTGGCTTCAGGGCGGCAAAGACCGCCTTATTGAATCCGGGTACGTCCGCCGGTCCCATAAACTTGTCGTAGAGATCGTGGTAATTCTGTCGAATCAATACGGCATCGAGGCCAGACGGCAATGGCGAGGCGACCGGATCCTCACTGACGATGACATTGGGCGACCGACTCGCCAGTGCCTTCATGTGCTCCAACGCGTCGGGGTGGGCCTTGACGACTTCGGCCGTTTCAACCGCGTATACTTTTCCGGAAGGTCCGACAGCCTGCGCGAGCGATGCGGTAAGGCGACCCGCCACGATATCAGCCACTTTGTCACCCTTTTTAAGGCCGATGAATTCGACGACTTCCGACGCCTTCCAAGCCGGATCGACCGTCGGTGCGGCGGATTGTGAAAATACGCTCGTAGCAGCGCCGATTGAGATAGCAAGCGTTACAGAAAATCCGAGCCTCCGCATGTGCCAATCCTCCTAGTTGGTTTCACAGTAAGCAGTACATTGCTCTGCAAGTCGTATCGGCATTCTATTACTCTTCCATCGCCGAGCGTACAAGATTGCTGCAAGCTTGATGAGGCAACCAGTTCAATTGAGTTCCGATACCGCGCATCGGATCTTTTTCAATTCTAAGAGGGTGGGGACGTAGATCGATGGTCTTCATCGAGCGGAACGCATGCGCCATTTCGGCGAGGGCGTTGCAGCTGGGCACCGCTTCGGCGGCGATCTGTTGCTCGAGCCGCTTGAACTGAAGGCCGCTTTCCTCGATGGTGATGCCATCGTTCTCGCCCGAAGACAACCATCAAATCATACTTGCATGGCCACATGATGTGCCGGCAGCAGGCGCAAGAATGACACAAAGCCCGGTAATTGCAGGTTCTGCGCAATCGTATCTCAGAAACTTTGGGGAAGAACTCCCGATTAATAATTCATATCCGGCATCGAGGCTTTGCGGGCGGCAATAAACACCTGCAGGGCTTCGTCGCGTGCCGCATCAACCGCCGGTGGCCGGTACGCGTCGAGCAGTCCCTTCCATTTGCGGTTAGCACGCCACACGATGTCGTGTGAGCCCTCTTGTGCCCACTGCTCGAAGGAATTGTTGTCGGACAGCTCAAAGTCGAAAAACGCAGTCTCGAAATTTCGCATGGTATGAGCCGAGCCGAGGAAATGGCTGCCGGGACCGACCTCGGCAAAGGCATCCATCGCAAATCCATTGTCATCGAGTGCCATGCCGCGGCCGACCACGTGGAACGCGCCACACTGCTCCGCATCAATGACGAATTTCTCATAACTCATGACCAGACCCGCCTCGAGCCAGCCGGCCGAGTGCAACACAAAATTCGCGCCGGCGAGAAAGGCGGGCCACAGGGAGCTCGCGCTCTCATAGGCAGCCTGCGCGTCCATCGTCTTGGAGGCACACAGGTTGCCGCCACAGCGCAGCGGCACACCGAGGCGGCGCGCGAGCTGTCCGATCGCGAAGTACGCCAGCGATGGCTCGGGAGTACCGAAAGTGGGAGCGCCGCTCTTCAGGGACATCGATGAGAGGAAATTCCCCAGGATGACCGGCGACCCCCGCCGCTCGAGCTGGCCTAAGGCTACGCAGAAGATTGCTTCGGCAAAACACTGCGCGAGACCGCCAGCAGTCGTGACGGGACCCATCGCGCCGCCCAGGATAAAGGGCACGCAGACCGGCGCCTGGTTGGCGGCAGCGTAGGTACGAATCACGCGGCTCGCTTCGCCATCGAGGACGAGCGGCGAGTTGACATTGACGTTACCCAGAATCACGCAATGGCGGTCAACGAATTCCGCGCCGAACAGGATCCGGCACATCTCGATCGAGTCGGCTGCCCGCGGTGCCGTCGTCACCGACCCCATGAACGGTTTGTCGGAGAGTGTCATGTGCGCATACAGCATATCGAGGTGTCGCTTGTTGACCGGAATGTCGGTCGGCTCGCAGACGGTGCCGCCCGAGTGATGCAGCCAGGGAATCATGTAGGCGAGCTTGACGAAATTATGGAAATCCACGAGCGTGCCGTAGCGCCTGCCGTGATCGGCGCAAGAGACGAACGGCGGGCCGTAGGCGGGCGCGAATACCGTCGAGCGGCCGCCGATCGTCACCGAGCGGGCGGGATTACGCGAGTATTGCGTGAATTCCTTCGGCGCGGAGCGCCTGACAATCTGGCGCGCGAGGCCCATCGGAACGCGCACCCGTGATTCGCCCTCGATATCCGCGCCGGCCTCCTTCCACAGCCGGATGGCGTCGGCATCGCCGCGTATTTCCATGCCGATTTCGTGCAAGATCCGGTCCGCGTGCGTTTCGATGTTGACGAGCTGCTCTTCGTCGAGCATCTCGTACGGCGGAATGACACGCGTGATGAAAGTCGCGGCCGCCGGATGGGCGGCGCGAATGCGCAGGCGATTGGAGCCTGGTCTGCGGTGCTCAGTGGACATGCTTGGCGACTCGTCCGTCCTTCATGACGAAACACATGCTGCGCAGGGCCTTTACGTCGTCGAGGGGATTGTCCCGGGTGGCGATGATATCGGCAAGCTTCCCTGACTCGAGCGTTCCCAGGTCCTTGTCGAGGCGCATCATCGCGGCAGCGCCGGTCGTCGCCGCCTGAATCGCCTGTGGTCCGCAAGAATTCAGTCATGCACAGGCAGGCGCGAACCGGCCTTTTTGGTAACATGGCGCGCAAACACGACGATAATGCCGATACGCAACCACAGCGTCCGCTGTATCAGTAATTCGTGCGCTTCTAGGTAAGCTGCTACCCAAACAAGGGGGGATCATGAAGGGACGCCTGGCCGTTGTCGTAACCGCGTTGTCGCTCGGCGCTACTTCGGTGGCCTTAGCTGCGGATCCTCGAGCGGACATGGTTCTGCTTCACGGCAAGATTCATACCGAGGATGCCAGCCATGATGTTGTACAGGCCATGGCGCTCCGCGGCAACACCATCGTGGCCATCGGCACGGATCAAGCGATGAGTGCGCTGGTGGGTCCGAGCACCCGCAAGATCGATCTTGGCGGCCGCGTCGTGTTGCCCGGCATTATCGATGCGCATACCCATCCCGCTGAAAGCTCGCAGGACCTCGGCAAATGCAGCCTCGATGACAGGGCGCTCACGCCATCGGACATCAAGAGCCGGGTCGCGGCGTGCCTCAAGCAGCAACCCGGAGAGCGCACCCAGTGGTTCGAAGTGGTCATGGTCAATCCGTCCGCACTGACGCTTACCTTGGCGGACCTCGACTCGATGCTGCCCGACCGGCCTATGCTGCTCAGCGGGTCGGACGGACATACCGTCTGGGCCAACTCGCGCGCATTGAGTCTCTCGCACATTACGGCCGCAACCAAGGATCCGGTCGGCGGGCATATCGAACGTGATGCCGCAGGCCGGCCGACAGGCACGCTGCGTGACAATGCCGCCGATCTTCCGCTTGCTGCCAAGCCGGCAGCCAGCCTGGAATATGAAGCCTCGCAGCTCAACAAGGCCTTGGACTCCATGCGTGCGATTGGCATTACGTCGGTACAGGACGCCGCCGTCGATGATCACACGATGCAGATTTACAAGCGTCTGTATGACCAGCACCGATTGAACATGCGGGTGCGCGGCTCGTTTCACCTAAAAAACCTTCACGAGCCCGCAACGGTATTGATCGACAAGGCGACCAAGTTTCGCGCGAAATGGGCGATCGATCCCGAGTTTCTGCGCGCCGATGCCGTGAAAATATTTGCCGACGGCGTCATCGAGTATCCGTCGCAAACGGCGTCCCTGCTGGAACCTTATCTCGACGCCAAGGGTCGCCCAACCAAAAATCGCGGGCCTTCTTATTATACGCAGGACAATCTGAATCAAATCGTGACCGCGGCGGATGCCGCCGGGTTGACGGTGCACATTCATGCAATCGGTGACCGAGCAGTCCGCTCGGCGCTGGACGCGATTGCGGATGCTCGACGGCAAAATGGTGATTTGGATAACCGCGATCAAATCGCGCATCTAGAGCTCGTCAACCCGGGGGACTTTCCGCGTTTCAAGGAATTGGGAGTAATCGCCAATTTTCAATTGCTGTGGGCGCAACATGACGATTATGTCGACAATGCAACGGTAAAATACCTCGGCCCAGAGCGTTCCCGGTACCTCTATCCAGCGCGTTCATTGCGCGATGCCGGCGCCAAGATCGCCGGCGGCAGCGATTGGGGTGTCAGCAGTTTCGATGCGTTCGCCGCGATGGAGCATGCTATCACCCGCTCCGAAGCTCGCGGCAAGCCACCGCTGCTGCCGGAACAGAGCCTAACTCTGCAGGATATGGTCGACGCCTACACGATCAACGCTGCCTTTGCGTTGAAGCAAGACCGCACCACGGGCAGTATCGAGGTCGGTAAGCGAGGCGATTTCATCGTGATCGATCGCGATATTTTCTCGATGGACCCGTTCGATTTGCACGATACCCAGGTGACGGCGACTTACCTCGACGGGCGGGAGGTATATGTGGCCCCGGCGCAGATTCGTTGACGGAACTTTGCGCTTCAACGGTTTCCAGCGGCGCACCGCAGGCCTTGGTCAATGGCGCTTGATGAGTCTGCAACCCGCATTGGCTTAGGCGCCGCGTTGCATTCCACCAGAGGTCAATTGTTACGGCATTTCGGGGGCGCTTTCACGCCGATCGTCTTTCGTTGCGACGCGAATATTCGTCACAGTTTTCTCCGTGATATTGCCGCCGGCGGGCGTCCAGTCGAGTCGCCGGTTTACAAACTTGATGCCGCGCATGGGCGGCGTGACGTTTCTGCGTAAGATCGTAGAGGAGAGGCAGACCCCGTCGTGATTTGTTCGACCTTGACCGAGAAGGGCGCGGCAACGGTCGCGCAAGGCGAGGCGAGTTGCGTCGTAAACGGTTTGCCCAAGGAGGCCGTGGCACTTGGCGGCGCCGGGCGCGGCAGCGGATGATCGCATGATCTGTGCCATTTTGAACACGATCTAGTGACATTCATACGCGTGCTCAATTTCAATCAACTCAGGTCGATGCTCGGAATTTGAACCGGTGTGCAAAGCGCGGAACGCTATCCGCAATAGACGGAAACGATTTGCCGAGTGTGGTCCGCAAGAAAATCAATCACGCGCACGACTCTGCGCGGCAATCGCGTGAACGGGTTTTCCGAATTCGAAATGATCAATTGGTGGATCTGGAACACGCGGACCGAAGCACCATGTGAGGACGCCCGATATTGTAATTGGACGTCGACATTCGCAGTTTCGGCCCCCAAGCGTAGTAAATTCGTGGCGGCTGAGTGCAATTTAAAATGTCATTGCTATTTGACCTCACGAGAACTTTGTGCCGGAAGTGCCTGAATTGGCAGCACATAGGCTCTCGGCAAGTCAACATCTGCATTGATAATCCACGTCCATGAGCAACGGAGGCGAGGACACCCCGGCGAAGCACTCGACGGTGAATGTCGCTTTTCGTCGGAATTTCTCGATATACCAATTAGCGACGCGGGAAAAGGGGAGAAAGGGTGCTGTAGAGGCGTCCCGACCGGCTTGCGCCGCAACTGTCACTAATCAGGAGTTAATGCCATGCGTATTCACTTGCAAACGCTGGTGACGTGCGCCGGTGTACTTGCCGCCGTTGCGCTGCTCTTCGTAGAAATCAAAGTGCCCGCAGTTGGGATCGATGATTACGCGTCTGCGGTGCGGGGGTCGCTCGGCGTTTCCCTCGAAGATCTCGGCGTCAATAATGAATTCGGGGAAATCTCGTTTTTGCTGAATGGCGGATTTGCACTGCTATCCGGCGTCTTCGCGTGTTTAGCAGTTGCCAAGCGTCCTCGCAAGCCAATGAGCGGTCGTGACCAAAAGGACCATTGGCAGTCTGGAGATTCTGTGGCTTCGAACTGATCGCGCACGAGCGCGACGGACTTGCGTTTTTCCGGGCACCAGCCATCGGATACGGGATACCAGCGACATCATCGGGAGGCTATCGGGCGAGCATCCCGGCCATTACCCTGCGCGCAGCGGTGTCGCCGCGTCTCGATAAAACCACGCAACGATCGTCCCAAGTATTACGGTCAGGACGCCGTCGTAGACGATCTGCTTAATAACCACGTCCCCCGGCATCGGCTGCACCACGAAGTAAATCATGTCGGTTGGCACGACGGTCAGCAGTGCGACAGCGAGGCCAAAGCGCACGCCCTGTAGCAACCACGGCTTTGCCTCGGCGCCGCGCGCATAGATCCACACGAGCGCGCCTGCAAGGATCACATGCGCCACTATCATCAGAGGAAAATATTTCTGCTGGTCACCCTCTACTCGGAATAGGTTGGTCAGCTGCATATAGTCGGGACGCAACAATACGCCGTGTACGACGAAGCTGCCCAGGAACCATGCGACGAAAAGCGCGATCCAAGCGATGATGAATTTCTTGTTCATGGTCTCTCCCTTCGCCTGTAGGCACGGCGCGAGGTTAAAACGTACCGGCCGAACGAAAGCATACGCCGGCATCGGTGCAAGGCAACCCCCGACCCCTTACGGACGTTTTTCCTAGCGCATCGACTGACACAAGCCCGACGGCGGGGAAGCTCACGGGCGTTGGTGGTGTTGGTGGCGCCACGCGCGGGTGCTGGGACAGCATGCTTACGAAGCCGACGACATCTGGTCGCAGCGGCTGACCCGCAAGATAATTATTAGTGCTACCTTCTCAATCTCGCAGCCCCGACCCATTCGGCGCGGCCCGTACGGCGCCGTTGGATCCACGGATTGGACGGTCGACAGCAACGCGAAATCGGCCTTAGAATTCCGGCAGCTTGAACGCAAGTATCTCGTTGTGCAGCGCAAAGAACAGTCTTCGCGACGAGGTGACCGAAAGGGTCAAGCGCCGGACGGATGAGATTTTTTGGTGGATTTGCGCCATCGCGGGAAGAAACTACCGGGCTGGTATCCATGGAAAAGCCAAAGCTAGGAACGCGCGAACCATCTATCGAGCGCGGCGAGTCAGCCAATGCAACGGCGAACGAGCGCCTTTTCGCGGCGCTGTACGTGGATCTTCACAACCTGGCGGAACGCCAACTGAGGCGCAACCCCGGTGGGTCGATCAGTCCAACGACGTTACTACATGAAGCCTATCTCGGGATGTCGGGAAAGGAAGCAGTGTTCCCGGATCGATCGCAATTCATTGGATATGCCGCCCGCGTCATGCGCGGTCTCATCATCGACATGGTGCGCGCGCGGCGTGCCCTGAAGCGCGGGTCCGAGTTCCACATCACGCAACTGCCGACGGAGATCGGAGAAACCTGCGGCGATGAGGGCGAATTATCGAGGCTGTCTGAGGCACTGGATGAATTGGCCGTGCATGACCCGCGGCTCGCCGAGGTTGTGGATCTGAGGTACTTCTGCGGATATACATTCGAGGAAATCGCGGCGCAGCGCGGGGATTCGGCGCGCACGGTTAAGCGCGACTGGGAGAAGGCTCGCCTTATCCTCTTCAGTGGATTGAACGAGGGTTAGCGCGGCCGCGTAGCCAGTGGCGCGTATTGAGCCGAGATTCCGATTCGAACCAAGCGATAACCTCGACCAGGCTCTTGAGTTGCCGGAGCCGGAGTCTGCGCCTCGGATGGTTGGGACGCTTGCGTGACTACGTCAGCGTTGGCGCGACCTGGCAATCAAAGACGCATATGGGTCGCTTCGAGAATTGCAACGGTCTATTCGCCGATGGAGGCTCCGCAACGACTGATAGCCGGGCGGTAAAGGCAAAATGCCAGTCGCGGCCGCCGGTGCGGACGGTGCGCCAACCGGCGCAGACGGTGTGCCTAGCGGCAGCGGCGCGGACGGTGCGCCTAGCGGCGCGCTCGCGGGGACAGCGGCAAACGGTTCGTTCGCCCAACGCGCCAGCGTCGCCGCATCCGGCAACGCCCGGACCGCCGGCTGCGTCAATGTCACGCCGGCCGGCACCTCACCGGTAGGTGTCGACGTTGTCATGGTACTTACCGACCTCGACCTCATCGAGCAGACCGACCGCATCGTCATAACCAGCGGTAATGCGTGGCTGGTTTGTCGAGACGCGCGCCAGTTGCGGAGTAGAGAGGATGGGATTCGCTCGAATCCCGTTCCTCACTTGAACCTTACGCGAGCCTCGACACCGGCTGTTAGTGGCTGATTGATGACGAAATGCGGCTGGCCGGGAATTTCTGCCCCGATCATGACGGCGTCTGCCAGGTTTGCGTGCTCGTTGGTGAGATTCTTGACGAACAGGGCGACCTCGTAGCGCTCGTTGCGCCCGCCGAGCCGGACATCCCCGATGTTGTAAGCCGGCCGATAAAGCGGGGTCACCTGGGTATTTACGGAATAGCTTCCGCCGACGTGGCTGTAGTCGAGGCGCGTAAATCCGGTCCAGCTCGCAGTCAGGTGCCGCTCGTACTCGACGTTGCTCGCGACGGTGATCTCCGGTACGTTGTAGACGGGGCTACCCACCGTTTGCGGACTGCCGGCTCCTTGCTGAGTAATACGGGCGTCTCGCGAGCGAGCCTGTTAGAAATCAATTAGATACAATCGCCTAAACCACTATTTTGACAATACGGCTTGCCAACAAAGCAGGTGCTTGCGGGGCGACCCGCTGGGCAAGGGGCCAACGGCCCGATAGTGATGTGTCCGGGCGCGCGTTACGAATTGCACTGGCGAAAGGCGTTCATGCGGCGTAGCGTACGGTCTGCCGAAAAATAAGAGGGGGAAGGCTATGACCAATTTGCTTGGTGTCACTCGCAATGCAATTATTTTATTCGCTGCAATCATGCTTGCTGGCTGTGCGAACGATCTGGAGCCGGCGCAGAAAATAATCGTTCAAGTGCAATCCGCCTTGAGCGCGGCACAACCGGATGCCCAGAAGTACGTGCCAGATAAGTTAAAGGATGTACAGGGCAAGGTCGCGCGTCTGCAATCCGCGTTTGACAACAAGGATTACTCGACGGTGGTCACGGCTGGCCCCGCCATGCTCGCGGACGTCAAGGATCTCTCGACCGCCGCCGCCGCAAAGAAATCCGACGTGACGCAAACGCTGAACGGCGAATGGGCGAGAATTACCGCCCCACTGGCGGGTCAAGTGACGGCAATTCAACAGCGCATCGACGAGTTGAGTAAGCGGGGCAACAAGCAAATGGCGCGAGGCATCGACGTGCCGGCGGCAAAGACGGCCTTTGGCGAGGCGACAACACTCTGGACGAATGCGCAGGCGGCCTTTGCGGCCGGCAACCTGGAGGATGCGGTAAGTGGTGCAAAGGACGTCAAAGCCAAGCTTGGCGCGGTAGCCGACACCATCAAGCTGCCACCGCCGGCAGCGGGGACGACGGCTGTAACGAAATAGCGGCGGGGGTAAGGCTGGCGCGCCGGCAGACCGGGCGCTGAGGCGGGTTCCATTGCCGGCCATCGGCAATGGAACGCCCCGCGCGGCGTCGCGCGCAGAACCGCGTTCACACTACCGGCAGCGTGCGCGCGTTCCTTGGCCGCGATTGCCGAGTATCCGCCGCCCGATAAGCCCACACCGATGCCGGCATTTCGCGGCTCGCACCAATCAGAGCACGGCAGGTCCGGTGGGATCGAGCGGTGAGCGCAGAATTGTCGATTTCTTGACTTGCCGATAATATTTGGTCGGAGTCCTGCCATGTCTATAGATCGCAGAATGCTATTGCTTGGCGTCTCAACTCTCGCAATTGTTGGCGCTTCGGAGCTCTGCGAATCCGAGTCGCTGGATCCCAACATGGAAAACACTAAAGGACCCGCAGTCGATACTGTTTTGAAATTCATCGAACTCATCAATCACCACAGCGCGGACAAGCTGGCCGAGTTGATGACTGAAGATCACGTATTCATCGATTCGCTGGGACAGTCCGTCAGTGGTCGCGAGCAAATGCGCTTGGGTTGGCAAGGCTACTTTGCATTTTGTCCGGACTACTGGGTATCGCATGAGGAAGCGCTGTCAAGCGGAAACCTGGTGGCGGTTTTCGGGGCTGCAGGCGGCACGATCGCCGCCGACGGAAAGCTTCCGCCTGAGAACAAGTGGCGGACATCTGCGGCATGGCTCGCAATACTGGACGGTGGCCTCGTCAAGCAATGGAGGGTCTATGCCGACAACAAACCGGTATACGACATCATTGCGAGATCCAAGCTAAAGCCAGGGCGGTAGATACCACGCAGGTGATTCCGTCGTTCGGCGGCCTGAGGCCGGCGCTCGAGAAGTGCTGCCCCCACTGCGATTTCGAACCGCTTCTCCTCGCCGAATCGTACGCCGGTCCGCAATATTTCATCGACCGGCAGATGTTCATGACTGTGCCGCCAACCCATAGGAAAAGGTGTGACTGCGGCGAAGCGCCGGCTCGCTTCGTAACCAGCGCCGTGCTTGCAAGCCGTATTTGCCGCGGAATTCGTGCTGTCGTGCGATTGGGCGCCGTTTCGGGGCGCTTGGCCGCCGCAAGAAGTTCGGCTTTCGATGCCGGTGAGCGAGCCCGCCCCTGCGCTAGGTACATTCACGGATCGCAATCCTGCGAGCATCTACTAGGCTTGTGGCTGTTCAGTCAATTCTTCGGAGTTCGCTCGATGGATACATCCGATGTTGCCATTGCGGATCGCGCAAATTCGCCGCTAACCGCCACCGACCTATTTGATCCGGTCCAATTAGGTGATTATCGCCTTGCGAATCGTATCGTGATGGCGCCGCTAACTCGTAGCCGCGCGAATGCGGACGGCGTCCCTACGCCGCTGATGGCGGAGTATTACCGTCAGCGCGCCTCGGCCGGCTTGATCATCGCCGAAGGGACCAATATATCCCCTCGAGGACGAGGCTATGCGTTCACGCCGGGGATCTATGATCCCTCGCAGGTCGAGGCATGGAAAAAGGTTACCGGGGGGATTCACGCCGAAGGAAGCCGTGTTTTCGTCCAACTGTGGCATGTTGGGCGCATCTCCCATCCCCTGTTGCAGCCGGCCGGTACACTGCCGGTTGCGCCGTCGCCAATCTGTCCGAATGCCACTGCGTTCACCGCGCGCGGATTCCAGCCATGCGTTACGCCACGCGCGCTCGAGACGCAAGAGATTCCCCAGATCGTCGCCGAGTATGAATCCGCCGCCCGCAACGCTCTTGCCGCCGGCTTCGACGGTGTCGAAATTCATGCAGCCAACGGATACTTGATCGAGCAATTTCTGCGCGATAGCACCAATCACCGAACCGACGCCTATGGCGGATCAAGGGAGAAGCGTGCGCGTTTTCTAATCGAGGTCGTGCAGGCAGTGGTAGGTGCGTGCGCTGCCCGACGCGTGGGTATCCGGCTCTCGCCCGTAAGTCCGGTCAACGACGCCGCTCTGGACAGCGATCCGATGGGCACCTATCGCTATGTTATCGAGCAACTCAATTCCTTCCGTTTGGCCTACCTGCATGTCATCGAAGGCGTCACTCAAGGTTCCCGCGATATACCCGCGGGGTTTGGCATGCAAGCATTGCGCCGCGCGTTCAAGGGCCTGTACATGGCCAACAACGGTTATGATTTGCCTCTCGCCCTCGACGCTCGGCGGCACCAGCGCGCGGACTTGATTGCATTCGGCAGGCTCTATATCGCGAATCCCGATTTAGTGGAACGATTTCGCGCGGGCGCGTCCTTGAGCGTACCGGATCGTGCGACGTTTTTCGGCGGTGGAGCACACGGATATACGGACTATCCGTTCATGGCCTAACAGACTTGAACGCAGGGACTGGGTCGATGACGATAGCGGCTGAAAATGATGACATCGCTACTCGATTGGAGGAGGCCGCGCAACTACTCCGGGATCAGGACGCGAATATTTACCGCGTGCGCGCCTATCAACACGCCGCGGCGACGGTGCGCGCGCTTGCAAAGCCGATATCAGAATTGATCGCCGCTGGAGGTGCCGCCGCGCTGGCGGAGTTGCCCGGTCTGGGGGAGCACCTGTCGCGGGCGCTGTATCAGCTGGCAACGACCGGGCGATTGCCGATCCTGGACCGGTTGCGCGGCGATATTGATCCCGTCGAGGTGATTGCATCCGTTCCCGGCATTGGCGAGGGCACGGCGAGGCGGATCCATGAAACTCTTGGCATCAATACGCTCGAGGAGCTGGAAATCGCCGCCCATGACGGACGGCTCGCTCACGCGGTGGGTTTCGGTGCCAAGCGCCTGGCCGGAATCCGGGATTCTTTGGCCGGTCGGCTCGGACGCGTTCGGCATACCGCGAACAATTCACGTCGGGAGCCGCCGAGCATTGCCGAGATACTCGATGTGGACGCGCAATACCGATGTGACGCAAAGCAGGGAAGGCTTACGCTCATTGCGCCGCGCCGCTTCAATCCCGAAGGTGAGGCGTGGCTGCCCGTGCTGCACACTCAGCGCGGCGACCGGCATTATACCGCGCTGTTTTCCAATACAGCGCGAGCGCATGAAGCGCATCGCACGGACGATTGGGTCGTGCTGTATTTGGATGGTTCCGACGGGGAACGCCAATGCACGGTAATTACGGCGATGTATGGGCCATTGGCCGGCGCGCGCATCGTTCGTGGGCGCGAAGAGGAATGCGTGGCGCATTATCAAGGCGTCAGAAGTGCGGGGCATGCCGAGGAGAGCCAGCGCGCAAGCGCAACCGCTAAAGATGCTTGAACAAACGGCGCAAGGCCAGACGTCGAACCGGATGCCCGCCTATGCGGGCGGAGGAGCGTTCACCCTGCGGTTCGCCACGATGGTCAAGCAGGTGCTACGCCTCTAGGATTATTTATGGAACCGGATCGCGTGATCGCTGGAGAGGTGGTGAGCATTCGCCCCATCCGAATTGCCGATGCGCAGATGGAGGCCGATTTCATTCGGCGTTTATCCGCGGAAACCAAACACTATCGTTTCTTGGGCGGCGTGAAGGAGTTGTCTCCCATCGAACTATCGCGGCTATGTCAGGTTGACGGCAGGCATTCGATGGCATTCGTTGCAACGGTCCGCCGCGATGGCGTGGAAACGGAGATCGGCGTCAGTCGTTATGCCCCGAATTCGCGGTCGGACGCAAGAGAGATTGCGGTCACGGTTGCCGATGAATGGCAGCACAAGGGGCTGGGTACGATGCTGATGAAGCAGTTAATACGGTCCGCTCAGTGCAACGGCGTCAAGCATCTGTACTCGATCAGCCTCTCGGATAACGAAGCGATGCGCGCGCTCGCCAAGGACTTGGGCATGAGTGCTAGCATTGACCCGAATGATACGCATCAGACGATCTACTCGCTGCGGTTGTAGTCACGCAGCAGCTCCGCGTGCGATGCAATATTTCGACGGCGACCGGCGCACCTCCAATAACGCCTTCTGCCGATGCGTTGTCGCAGTAGCGCTACGCACTTTTGCGTATTTCATCGCCCGGCAGCAGGGCGCACGCTTGTTTCTGGAGCTTCCGAAAAAAGGAGGGGAACATGAGCACTGTAGGACGCCCGCGGATCGATCAATGGTATCTGCGGCAGGACAAGGGCGAGGCGTTCCTTGTTACCGCATATGACGACAAGTCGCGGACGATCGAAATCCAGACGTTTGACGGTGACGTTGACGAGATCGACGCGGAAGCGTGGAGTAGCCTGCCGCTCGATTTCGCGGAACCACCGGAAGACTGTACGGGTCCGATCGACGACGTGGAGGTCGATGATCTTGGTTATACGGACACCGAGATGACTGAGGCGGACTGGTCTGCGCCGTTGCAGCCGCTGGCGCCGGCGGCTGAAGCTTGGGAGGACACAACGGACGAGACGGAGCGCGACGCGGAAGGTGAGGGCGTGCCCGAGGAAGAGTATGCGCTCGATAATCCGAGTACCAGAGTTCATCTGCTCTGAGCGGCGGAGAGATTTTCCTAGCAAGGCACGATGCGTCTGCCAATTTCAGTTCGATTCCCAGAGGAGGTCGCGGCGTGGCGGATATTCGGGAAAGCGAACGGCTTGCCGCAGCGCTCGACTACCATCGCCGCGGGTGGTCCGTTCTGCCAATCGAGCCGCGCGGCAAGCGGCCATTGATCCCTTGGCGCCAATTTCAGACCCGCACCGCATCAATGGACGCCACCTTTATTTTCGACATCCGGATCGGCCAGTGATGAATCGAGTCGGCTTGCGGCCGGGACTCGACCTGCGCGGCGATGGTGGCTGCGTTGTTGCGCCGCCCTCAATGCATCCGACCGGTCGGTGTTACACGCGGGCCGCACACCGGTCGCCCGACGAGGTTTCTCCGGCGTCGCTGCCGCACTGGCTGCTGAGCGCTTTCGATGTCATGAGCAAGGGCCATCCGGTCGCCCATTGGCGCTCGCTGGTGCGCGCTGCCGACCGCCTCTTGACGACGTGGAAGTCGTCCGAGTCGTAAACAGCATCGCACGACCGCACCAACGAGACTATGAGACGGAGCAGGCAAGAAGACCGGGGGCACGGACGACTCGCGCCACGACGCATGGAACTCACGGAAAAAATAGGGGAATTCCATTGAAACACCTTGTTGTTGTCGCTCATCCCGCCGCTCATAGCTTTACACTGGCGCTGGCGCGCACCTACGCCGCCGAATTGGAACGGCTCGGGCACAGCCAACGGACCTACGATTTGTACCGCATGGAGTTCAATCCCGTGCTGACTGCGCAGGAACTATTGCCGGTCACCGTCGATCATTCCGCGAGCCCCGATGTGCTGATTGCACAGGACGATATCCGTGCTGCCGACGCTCTTACCGTCATCTATCCGCTCTGGTGGATGTCGATGCCGGCGATGATGAAAGGATTTGTCGATCGAGTTTTCGCGCGAGGCTTTGCCTATGAAGCTCACGACGGCATCGTGCGCGGGCTGCTTTCAGGAAAGCAAGCGGTGCTAATCACGATCTCCGGAGCGCCGCTTCCACAGCTGGTAAAAAGCGGCGGCTGGAATGCCGTGCAAGTGCTGCAAGATACACACGTCCTGCGCTCGACCGGATTCGAGCTGCTCGAGCATCTGCATTTCGATGAGATCGTGCCGAATATTTCGAATGTTGTGGCCGAGCAGTGTATGGCGCGTGTTCGAGATTGCGCACGGAAGAATTTTTCCCTTGGCAGGGAAGTAGCAACGAAATGAAGACGCGAATCGCATTAAATAGTGCTGCCGATTTGTCGGCACACGAGTGCGATTTCATCGCGCAGACAATCCGCCGAACGTGAATTCCGAGACCTGCGATCGTGACAACTAGAGCAGGCAAGAGAATTCTCGCCCGGCGGCAGAGTCATTCTTGCGTTATTGAATTGTCAGTCTATTCTCGACATTCGCGACACCAGGGGCCGCCCATGCGGCTCGCGCGGCATCGTCACGTTCTCGCCATGTATGGACATGTCCGCTGAGCGTGATCGTCGAATCCTCCACTCCAACTTCTATGTCCTTTGCATCAAGGATCGCGTGGCGCTTGAATGCGTCCTCGATTTTTTGCTTCACATCGTTCGCCTTGATGGTTGAAGTCACCGTGATGGCATTGGTGACCCCCTTGACGCCTAGCAGGTGTCGCATGGCGTTTTCCGCGGCAGTTCTTTGAAACCCGAAGCTTACTTTGCCACTGAGCGTGATCCAACCATCCTTCACGACGGGCTTGATCTGAGTACCGCTCATTGTCACATTCCAAAGCATTGCATTTGCAGCTGCCTCCGCAATATCCGCATCCGTGCGGATCCCCGATATAGGCATCGACACCTTAAGGTCATTGGCGATCGCCCGCACGCCATGCACCCGCTTAGCGACGTCCTCGGCAGCCCAGCGAGCGGAGTAGTGGGGTACCTCACCCGTCAGGGTCGCGACTCCATTGTGGACGATAACACCGATCCTTTTGCTATCGACGCTGGGATCCCATTGCAACTCTAATTCCACATCACGCCGAATATCTGCATCAGTTTTCATATACATATCTCCTTATAAGGTCGTTCAGGCCCATTGCAATGCATCGGTCTCGCGCGATAGAGCGTTTGTCTCCATGGAAGCCGTTGCTCGGGGTGAAACGCCCGTCGGATTAAATGCTTTCCCGGTAACGAACTTAGTGCCTCCTGAATCCATATTTGCGCAGGGGTGACCGGCGCGCCAGTCGCGGTTGCCGCAGGCGATTACTTGGTTTACCTAGGGAGCCCTGGATGCGATCAAAGTGGCGCATCGCAAAGCGCGATCATGCCGGGCAAAGCTTGCGCCACTGATCGGCCGACGGCAGCGGTCGCATGCATCGGACCTTCGTGTAGAAGAGTCGCACAGAAACCACGGCTCGAAGCGCAACGGCCCGCATCGCAGAACTTGATTGCAGTGCATGCCCGCGGCAACCATAGCCCCGCCGGGCAGACATTGCCCTATTCGGCATCGATAATACAGGAATAGGTCAAGTCCTCGTAATGAGCGACGCATCCAAGATTCCCGTAAGCCACGCAGCCGCGTACGTATATGCCACTGATGTGTATTCGGCGTTTGCGCCACATGATCATGCACCTATACCGACGGAGCGGCGGACCCATGCGTACCGATGAGAATACCTGGGCGATTGTGCTGGCCGGAGGGGAGGGCACTCGTTTGCATAGCCTCACGACAACCGCCTTGGGCGTGGCGGTACCGAAACAGTTCTGTTCGTTACGGGGCGGGAACTGTTTGCTGCTCGATGCACTCAAGCGAGCAGAGTCGGTGGCATCCCCCGCGTATATTTGTACGGTCGTTTCGCAACAACACCGGCATTGGTGGGGCCCTCCATTATCGGCGCTGCCGACCGCCAACATCATTATTCAGCCGAGGAACTGCGGCACGGCGAACGGGATCCTGCTGCCGCTGCTGCACATCGTGGCCCGCGATCCAGGCGCGCGCATCGTCGTGCTGCCGTCGGACCATCATGTTCGTGACGAGCAGGTACTTGCGGCCGCACTGCAAAGAGCCGTACGGGAGTTGTCTACGCGGTGCGAACAGATTCTACTCATGGGAATGATCCCCGATGCAGAGGATCCCGACCTCGGCTATATTGTGCCGGGCTCCTGCGACGGAGCTGTCGCGACGATCGATCGATTTGTCGAGAAGCCGCCTGTAACGCTTGCGCGCGTTCTCGTCGACGCCGGTGCATTGTGGAATGCCTTCATTTTGGCTGCCAGAGCTCGAGCGCTCGTACAACTATTCATTCGGCGATTTCCACAACTCGTCATCGGCATGCAGGCCGCAGTCGCGCGCGGCCCATTCACCGCCCGCCTGACGGCAGCCGCGATGGATTTTTATCGTGATTTGCCCGAAGTGGATTTTTCCCGGAACATCTTGCAAGGCGCCGAGTCGGTGCTTCGGGTACTGCAGGTGCCACGATGCGGATGGAGCGACTTAGGGACGCCGAGGCGGCTCGCGGCAACGCTGCTGACTCTGCCGCAACCCGGCGATTCCCCGGATGACGCGCGTAATCCGACGGCAGGCGTACTGAACCTATCAGTGCAGCATGCTCGGTTGCAGGCGGCGGCCATCGGTCGTTAATCGAACGCAACCTGCCTCGTAAAGGACTAGATGATCGGCGATCCTACACCCCGGGCCGGAACATGGCGGGGTGATCGCCCCTTGGGCAATTGGGGTGCCGGCCGCCAAGCGAAGCCGCGCCGATCCGAAATCGGATGGGCAGCGCCGTGTCTGAAGGGACTTGGTAAGCTTCGATGATTTAAAATCGGGCATCAAACGCGGGCGTTGTCGCCTGCATTTCCTTGGAGCATCAAACATGAAATCGTTCGGCAAGAAACCGCAAGGCGCACGGCTCGAGCGGATCAAGGCTTCGCCGCTCTGGGCCGGCGACCGGTTCCGCAACCGGCATCCGATCATCGCGGGCCTGCGCGACGGGAACGTGCCGATGCCGACGCTCAGCGATTTCCTCTGTGGCGGCGAGCGGCGCGTGCCGCGGGGACCGCTGCCTTCGATTAACCCGCTTGAATCCTGGATCAAGCCGCCTGCCAGCGGGCTGCGTGTCACATGGCTCGGCCATTCGACGATGCTCATCGAGATCGACGGCCTTCGCGTGCTGACCGATCCGGTCTGGGGACCGCGCGCGTCGCCATCACGGCTCGCCGGCCCGAAGCGCTTTCAGCCCGTTCCCGTTGCGCTGCACGCGATGCCGCCGGTGGACCTCGTGCTCGTCTCGCACGATCACTACGACCATCTGGACTACTCAACGATCCGTGAACTTGCCAAGCGCGACGTGCCGTTCGTGACGTCGCTCGGTGTCGGCGCGCACTTGGAGGCGTGGGGCGTACGAGCCGAACGTATCATTGAACTCGACTGGTGGGAATCGCACCGGCTGCCGAATAGTGCACTCACCGTGACCGCCGCGCCTTCGCAGCACTTTTCCGGGCGCGGCTTGAAAGATCGTAATGCAACCTTGTGGTCCGCGCTCGTGATCCGTTCCCAACGGCACGGCATATTCTTCAGCGGCGACACGGGTCTGACGACGGAATATCAGACGATCGGTGAACGACTCGGGCCGTTCGACCTCGTCATGTTAGAGGTCGGCGCGTTCCATCCGGCATGGGGCGACATCCATCTCGGACCGGAGAACGCGCTAAAGGCGTTGGCCCTTTTGGGCGGCGGCCCCTTGTTGCCGGTGCACTGGGGCACATTCAGCCTTGCGATGCACGCCTGGGATCAGCCCGCGGAGACTTTGCTGGAATTAGCCCCAAAGGCGGGTGCGCAGCTCCTGATGCCGCGCCTCGGCGAGGCGGTCGAGCCGGCGCATGCTGACGACGTCGTGCCGTGGTGGCGCGCGGTCGATAAGACCCTGCGCGCGCCGGAGCCCGACACCGCGGCGCCGATCACCATACCCAAGGCAATGTCTTGGCCGATCGACTAGAGCAGAGTTTGACGATTGACCGGCCTCGCTTCGATATGCGCGCGAAGCCCCACGGCGCGCTTCGCAGCGATGCGGCGACGAGCCATGCCGACGCCGCCAATTAAAAAAGTCACGAAGCTCTCCAACCATTGATTTTGCGTTGGAGTCGCCCATTCAGGCGCGGAAAAATTCCACCGAGAAGACCTCACGATTAGGGCTAGTCAGCTTGAACATACCGGAACCGTCCGGTGTTTCGCGCGCCGGATCATGCAACGCCTGGAAAGGGGGCGTTCGACTTCCAATGCAAGCCGAGCGCTATTTCCGCAATACCGCCGTAAGCGAGATCTCGGGCACGCTCGCCAACGCCTTGGACAACGGACAATCCTGCTTCGCGGCCGCCGCAATCTTCTGGAACGTGCCTTCATCGATTTCGGCGACGTTGGCTTCCAGGCGCAAGGCGATGTGGTCGATCAAGAATCCGTTGCCCTTCATCACCAAACGCACGCTGGCCGTCGTGTCGATGGCGTTCGTCGTGTAACCAGCCGCATCGCATGCGAACGAAAATGCCATCGTGAAACACGCCGCGTGTGCCGCTGCCAGTAGTTCCTCGGGATTCGTCCCGCGACGATCGTCCTCGAAACGGCTACGGAATCCGTAGGGATAAGATTGCAATGCCGCGGTTTGAGTGCTGATCTTGCCCACCCCTGCTTTGCCTCGGCCTTCCCAATGTACGCTCGCTGTTTTATCGGCCATGGTGCCTCCTGATTTAGACGAAGTTCTCTCAGACGCTTGGCAATGGAATGAATTCCGTTTCGCCGGGCACCCGCGGAAATTCTTGAGCGGCCCAGCGCTGCTTGGCTCGCTCGATGCGCTCGCGCGTGGATGCGACGAAATTCCAATCAATATAACGCGGCGTTGGGAAGCGTTCACCACCCAACAACATGACACGCGCGTCGGCGGTCGCGCGCAAGGAGACCTTTGCGGAGGTCGTGAGAACCCCGAGTTGACCTTCGCTCAAGCTGGTCTCGCCAACGCTCAATCCGCCTTGCGCCACGTATACGGCCCGTTCGGTATGCTCGGCCGGCATGTCGAGCGTTGCCTCTCGCGGCATCTGGGCGTCCACATAGAACGTCGGCCATAGCGTGGGCACCGGAGATGTGAGTCCGAAGGCGCTCCCGGCGATCACCGCAAGATCGACCTCACCGGACTTCGCGCGCGGCAGCGCGGCGGCCGCAGTGTGGGCAAAGCTCGGATCGATGTCCTCATCGCCGTCCGGCAACGCGACCCAGCTTTGGATACCGTGGATCTTCGCACCCGTGGTGCGCGCTTCCGGCGGCGTCCTTTCCGAGTGCACGATACCGCGTCCGGCCGTCATCCAGTTGACGTCGCCCGGCCTGATCTCGCGCACGGAACCCAAGCTGTCGCGATGCACAAGCGAGCCGGAAAACAGGTAAGTAACGGTCGCTAGCGCTGTATGCGGATGCGGTCTGACGTCGATCCCCGTGCCCCGCGCGAATTGCGCCGGACCCAAGTGATCGAAAAATATGAACGGCCCGACCATTTGCAGGCCGCTCGATGGCAATACGCGGCGTACCACAAAGCCGCCGAGGTCACGTTCGCGTGAATGTATCACCTGCGTGGCTGACATCGATGCCTGCTGCAACGCTTTGGTGCGCGTCAGTATAAGTCACGAACGGCTTGCCGCCTACGGGCGCACGCAGCGCGGCCGACCGCGGAACATCCCTCACGGATATGAAGGAGTAGCCGACGCCAGTAAGGCGCCGGACGCAGAACCGTCGATCGGCTTGAGCAGCTTATCCTTGCAGACTCTCATCGCTTCATTGTACGAGATGGCTCTGTTGACGGACATTCGCCGCGTCATGCAACTGCTGACCCGTGCGATCAGCTGACGTTTGGCCGTCGCCGACTTATCGCCGGCATCGACGGCGAGCGCTTGCGCGGCCATGAATATCGCGGCGCTCATGGCAATCGAAGTCAACAGCCGAGTCATTGGACGCTTTGTTACACGCGGCGCACAAAATAGACGATCAGACAGATGACCAGAATCGTTCCGAGACCGATGTACATAAATTTCTCCGTTAGTGATGTCCACGCACGCATTGGAACATCACCCGAGGCGGCCGGTCGGGGCGTTACCGCACGTAACGCGGCGACCAGCGATGGAAATGTGCCGGCCGTCGCCTAGAACACGTTCGACAGATAGCGGTAGGCCGCGGTCGCGCGGCGATACAGGTAGATCGACACATCGGCGAGGATGGGTAGCCAGACGAAGTTCAATCGGAACAAGACGATGATCAGCAGATTCATCATGCAGCTGTACTTGAAGCCGACCCAGTCCTTGTAGGAGGCCTCGGAGGCCACCAACAGATTGACGCCGCCCATGACCGAGTAAACGGCGGCGAAGCCGCGGTTGATCCAGCGCCATTCCCGTGTCGATAGCGCGAAGTAAGTGCCGAGGATGATCTTTGCGGGGTAGCCCCAGCCGAGCAGCGGGGCGATGATCATGATTGCGGCAAGCGTCCAATAGAGAACCGTCGGTTTCCAGATCATGAAACTCGCAGGTTCGCCGGGATGGGCGTAGAGGCCGTACCAGATTGCCCAGGCGCCGAGTGCGGCGAAGGCGATCATCAAAATCCCGGCGCTGGGACTTGCCGCCTGACGCGGTCGCCAGAGCCAGGCAATCAACAGCGGCAGGAGCCACAGCGCAGTGGCGGTAATCGAGCTCAACTCGTCCACCAATAGGTGATCAGCAGGCCGCCGATCCAGAGGATTTCCAGTGCGATCCGGTTGCGCGTGGAGATTGGGGCGGCCGGTGCCAGTTGCACGAAGGTGTACTGCGCCTGCGCCAGCGCGGCCTGGAACGGCGAGCTGTGCGTTTGCCGCAGCGTCTTCTTCAAGTACTGCAGGGTTCTGCCGGGTGCGGTCTGCACGCGCGCGAGGAAACTGCGGCGGCGCACTTCGGCGCCTTGGATCAGCGCGTCGCGCATGCAGGTTGGGCAGGGCATGCCGGTGAATCGCAGATGCCCTTTGCTGCACGGTGAAATCTGTTCGCTGTCTTTGCTCGCGTAGATCGCCAGCGCGCTGACCCATTCGTGTGCACTCGGCCTGTTGTAACCGACGGATGCAAAGGCGCGATCGAATAGTTCGCGCAGGCTGTCCGGTAGGGTCTCGTGCACACTGGCCGGCACCTTGCGGACGCGCTTGTGCACGAGTTTGCCGTAGGGGTAGAGCCCCTGCTGAATGCGGCCCGCCAATTCGGGCGGATAATGCTTATGGTCGGAGGCCACGCCCGTGAACGGGTGGATGCCGTAGTTCAACAAGCGGAAGATGATCGTCGCGAGTGCGAAGCGGTCCTGCACCTCGGGGTGCGCAACGGCCTTGCCATGGAATTCCGGCGCCAAGTATTCGGGCGTGACCTGCGGGGCGTCGGAGCGGAACTCGTCGGCGGCGATGTGGAAACCGTCGCAGTCGAGGATCGATACGTAGAGCTCCGCCTTGAAGACCTTCACATTCACGGGTTTGAGGTCGACGATCGCGATGCGTTTTTCATGCAGACAATGGATGATCGAGGCGAGATTGAACGAGATCGTCAGCAGCTTGCCGTAGTCGGCCACGAATCCTTCCTCGGCGGCCTGGCGGCGGTTCAGCAGATAGTCGAGTTCGAGCGTGCGATCGAAGGCGATCTTCTGCATCGCGAATCCGGCGAAGCGCGACTCGCGCAATATCAACGCCACGGGCCACGCAAGTTGCACGATGTCTTGATACTCGGCCGGGACTTGCGGCAGCGCGGGCCTGTTGTCGACCATCCATTGGATCTTGCACCGGTAATGCGCCAGGTTGGCCTGCGAGGTCGTCGCGTGATAGATCTTGGCAACCAATCCCGGCTGGCTGTCGATCGAGAAGATTTCGCCGGCGCCGCCCGACTTGCCGGTGGCATTGAGCGTTACTCGCTCCGAGGCGCGTCCGGGCCAGTTGAGTTCGACGATGTGCTCAGGTTTGTGTTCGATGGAGGGCACGCGATCGTTCCGCACGCTGGATCACCGCTCAGAGATAGAAGGCGAGCAACAGGGTCTTGTCGTCGCGCGAAATTTCACAGGCCCGGGGACTCTCGAGCAAATTCCGCAGCGCTTCGTTGCCGATCGGCGCCGTGGTTTCGCGCAGAAACGCGCCGATCGGATCGATGAACGGGCGGAAGAAGCCGCTGCGCGCGCGGTTGACGGCGAAGGGCGCGGTCCCGTCCGACATCAGACCGATCACGCATCCTCGCTCGGGTGCGGGTAGCGATGTGAATCGCAGGTGATCCTTCCATTTCTCGTCGGTTACGAAATACGTTTCATCGGAATATTCGCCGTTCTCGGGAAGGGACAGCACGGCGTCGCCGGCCGCGCTCTGCTGAATCGCAAAGCCATCGCCGATATGGAAGAAGCAGCCTCCGCCGCGTGAGGCTACGCATCCGATGAGCGTGCACGAAAACTCCTCGAGCGAAAGCTCGCGCGAGGCAGCAAGGTCTGCGAGCCGGTTGCGGACGTCCTCGATCGCGCAATGGATGCTCGCCTCGAGGCGTTCGGTATCGTCATCCTGAGTATTCGATAGCTGTTCGGCGAGCGCGCGCGCCACGAATTCCGCTCCGATCCGGCCTTCGCTAACCGACCCGGCGCCATCGCAGACGATGGCCACCAGACCATCCTCCGTCACGACGCAATCGCTGGCATCCTGTCCGGCCGCGCCTTCGTCGAAGTTGCGTTTGCCGGTAGTCGAGGCAGAGAACACTCTCCACATAGGTTTTGAGCCCGTCGCCGAGCGCCGCGCGGGTGGGCGCGCAAGATTTTCAGGTGGACAATTGTGCCCAGCTGTCGACCGGGTTCAATTGCACCGTTCCGCCCGCAGGCGCGCGCGAGACCGCGCGAATGCTGCGGCTTAGCCAGATGAACAGTTCCTTGAACTTGAGCCCGCTCAGGCTCAGCGCACCCTTGTTGCTGAATTGCCCGAGGGTTTCCTTGTTGGCCTTGTCGCCAATCCCGATGGCCATGATATTGACCTTGTGCGCGGTCTCCGCGGTCTTGCACTCGGCGGCGACCTGGCGCCACTCGTCGGTGGGTTCTCCATCCGACAGCAACATGATGATGGGGCGCTTGTAGGAGACGCCCGCCGTGCGCATTTGGGTCTTTTGCGACTCCACTTCGTCGAGCGCGCAACGCATGGCGGCGCCGAGCGGCGTGAGTCCGCCGGCCAGCAGTTCCGGAGGCGTGAAATCCATGGCATCGGTCCAATCGCCGATGACTTCCACGTTCGCGTCGCCGCCGAAGGATATGACCAGCACGCGGCCGCAGCGTGCAGCGATCGAGTCGGCCTTCAGATCCACTGCCAGTGCTTTGAGGCCCTCGTTCAGCAGCTGGATCTTGTTTTCCTCCTGCATGCTGCCGGAACAATCCAGCACCAAAACGAGCGGTGCGCGCTCGTCGCTGTTGTCGATGAGGGCGACGTCGGGAATGACTGTGCTCATGCTTTACCCTAATCCATGGAACCTGAAAAAAATGCGCACAAAACCGGCCCTCGCCGCCAAGTACGCGTCTCCACGACTCAGCTTTAAGCATACTCCGGAATGCTCGAAAACACACATCGGTCCCGGGGCCTTCTCGGCATTCCGTCTGCTTGCGCCGCGGCTGCATCGCGCAAAGATCGAGCTTTGCAATCTTGGATTTGCGTGCTCCTTATTGCTTGCGGCCGACCAATGCGAACCTCGCGCCTTGCGGGTCGCGCGCCTGGATGATCCAATCACCCGTTGGCACCTGCTGGGGGTCCATCAGCGCCTCGCCGCCATTCGCCTTTATGCGCCCATGGGCGGCTGCAATATCCTCGACGTTGAAATAATAAAGCCAGTAGGGCCGAGCAGCGTTGGAGTCATTGAGCATCCCGCCGGCTGTCGCGCCGCTGCCGAAATTGAACAGCAGATAGGTGCCCATGGGTCCCATATCCATCGCATGGGCCTTTGCCCAGCCAAATTGTGCGCCGTAGAAAGCAAGCGCCGCCTCCCAATCTTTGGTATGCAACTCGTGCCAGCCACCGAATCCAGGCTTGCCGGGCGCGAACGAGGTGGCAGAGCCGCTGCCGATCGGCGTCATCACGTAGAGGCTCGCGCCTTGCGGATCGGCGACCATCGCCATGCGGCCCACGCCGGGCAGGCTCGTGGCGGGCATCGGTACGAGCCCGCCGGCGGCAACGATGCTTGCGACGCTCGCATCGACGTCCGCGACGCTGACGTATCCGAACCAGCCCGGCCGCATACCTGACTTGGCGGCGCCGGGCGGCAGCCCCATCAGGCCACCGACACGCACGCCTTGCATGGATAGGATCCGGTAGTCCATGCCTGCTTGTCCGGAATCCCTTGCGGTCCAGCCGAGCACCGCGCCGTAGAAGCTCGCTGCCGCGCCGGGGTCGCTCGTCAACAGTTCATACCAGATAAAGCTGCTGGTCATTGCGCTACTCCTCGAGGTTCGATCGCACCGAAGCGAGCTGCCATAATTGCGCGCCAGTTTGCCATTTTTGTTCCCATAAATCGCGCGCCGCCGCTGCTAGGATCCTAGGTGCGGTGTGCAAGGATTAACCTTTAGGACCTTCGGAGCATCAGTGGCAAATTCGCGTTGGCTGGCGATCGGGCGTGCGCTCGCGCGAGCGTGGGCAGCTTGGGCGTGGCTCGCACAGTCGGTGTTCGGCGCATGGGCGTGGCAGGCTCCGCGATGGCTGAGTCGCCTCCGCGCCCACGCCGCCGGACTTGCTCGGCGCGGCGCGAGCTTGGTGCGGCTCCACCCGCGCCGTGCCGGCGCCGTTTTCATGGGCATGCTCGTGCTCGGTTTCGGCGGTGAAGCGGCGTGGCGCTGGTACCAAATGTTGCCAAAGCCGGAATTCGCGCATTTTTCGCTCAGCGCGCCGACGCGCACACGCATCGAAGAGGAGAACGCGAAGCCGGAACCACTGAGCGTGCGGTTCGATCGCTCCGCAGCAGCGCTCGCAATGGCGGGTAAACCGTTGCCGAACGGCGTGCGCATGAAGCCGCAACTCGCCGGTACGTGGCGCTGGTTGGACGATCGAGTGCTGGAGTTTCGTCCGAAGGACGACTGGCCAATCGGGCAGCAGTACACCGTCACACTCGATACGGCGATTTTCGCGCCGCAAATTCGCCTCGAGGATTACCACTTCGGATTCTCGACCGCGAGCTTCACGGCGCGCATCGCCGCCGCACAGTTCTACCAGGACCCCGTCAATCCCGGCGTGAGGATGGGCGTCTTCGACGTGCAATTCACGCATCCGGTCGATCCAGTCGATTTCGAGCGGCGAATTGAGGTCCGTCTTGCGGGTCAACAGCAAGGCGTGCTCGGTCTGGGACGGGAAACCACGCCTTTCACCGTCGTCTACGACAAGTTGAAGCTCAACGCGTCGATCCATTCGGCGAGTCTGCCGATCCCGAAAGATCCGACCGCGCTGAAGGTTCAGATTTCAGCCGGCCTGCGCGCCGCGCACGGCGGCAACCAGACCGATGCGGCGCTGACGGCCGAGGCACCCGTACCCGGGCTCTATAGTCTGTCGGTCATCGGCATAGAACCCGTGGTCGTCAGCAACGAGCGCAATGAACCGGAGCAGGTGCTATCGGTGAATCTGTCGGCGGCTGCAGCGGAGCGGGATGTCGCCCAGGCGGTCAAGGCCTGGATCCTGCCGCAGGTGCGTCCCGCGCACGACGTGGTGCCGGCGGCGGGTCGGGAGGACGCGCCGTACCCTTGGTATAACACCGCCGAGGTCACCGACGCCGTGCTCCGGGACGCGCAGTCGCTGAGCCTCGAGCAGATTCCGGCGGAGCGGGAATTCGTCGAGAGCCATAGTTTCCGCTATCACGCCGATGTCGGACGGTTCATGTTCGTTCAGATCGAGAAAAACCTGCGCTCGTCCGGCGGCTATTTATCGCCGCGCACCGAGCCCTTCATCGTGCGCGTACCGCCGTTTCCTCCGCAATTGAAAATTCTTTCGCAAGGCAGCTTGCTCGCCTTGTCGGGAGATCATAAGGTCGTTGCACTCGTGCGCGATCTGCCGGGTGTGCGCATCGACGTCGCTCGTTTGCTGCCGGCGCAGCTTCAACATCTGGCCTCGCAGTCCAGCGGCGATTTTGCCAATCCGAATTTCTACGGCGGCCTCGGTCCCGACAACCTGACCGAACGCTTCGTGCGCAAGATACCGCTCGGCAACCTGCCGCGCGGGCAGGCGCATTACGAGACGATCGATCTCGGCGAATATCTCAAGAGCGACGCGGCCGAAAAGCGCGGAATTTTTCTGTTGACGGTGCAAGGCTATGACCCGCGCATCGAAGCCGTCGGCGGCGACGAGCAGGCGGATTTCAATCCGGGCGGCCTGACCGACAAGCGTCTGTTGCTGGTGACCGACTTGGGAATCCTCGTGAAGAGATCCACGGACGGCGCGCAGGACGTGTTCGTACAATCGATCGCGACGGGAATGCCCGTTGCCGGTGCGAGCGTCGAGATCGTCGCGCTCAACGGCACGACATTGACGACACAGCCGACCGATGCGCTCGGCCGGGCGCATTTTTTGAAGCTCGACGGCATGACGCGCGAGCGCGCGCCATTGCTAGTGCAGGTCAGGAAGGCCGGCGATCTGTCCTTCCTGCCGCTCAAATCCGGCGACCGAAATCTCGATATGTCGCGCTTCGATATCGGCGGCATTCGCAGCGCCCGCAGCGCGAATCAGCTGACGGCGTTTCTCTTTTCCGATCGCGGCATCTACCGGCCCGGCGATACGTTTCACATCGGCATGATCGTCAAGACGGCCGCGTGGTCCAAGGACCTGGGCGGGATCCCCCTCGAGTCGGAAGTCCTCGATGCGCGCGGTTTGACGGTGGCGCGCGAGCGGTTCAAGTTGCCGACGAGCGGTTTTGCGGAGTTGGCCTATGCGACCGCCGATAGCGCGCCGACCGGTACCTATACGGTGAATCTGCACATCATCAAGGATAATCGGCCCGATGCCGAAATCGGCACGACGACGGTGCGGGTTCAGGAGTTCGAGCCGGACCGCATGAAAATAGCGGCGCGCTTGAGCGCCGAGAGCGCCGAAGGCTGGGTGTCGCCCGGGGACCTCAAGGCGGCCGTCAACGTTCAAAATTTATTCGGTACGCCGGCGGAGCATCGGCGAGTCGAAGCGACGCTGACGTTGACCCCCGCGTTCCCGGCGTTTCGCAGCTTGCCCGATTATCGGTTTTGCGATCCGCAGCGTGCCAAAGAGGGGTACAACGATACGCTGCGCGCAGTCGAGACCGACACGCAAGGCAATGTCACGTTCGATCTGGGCCTGCAGAAGTACGCGAAGGCCACGTATCGCGTGAATTTGTTGGCGCGCGCGTTCGAGCCCGAAGGCGGGCGTTCGGTGACCGCCGATGCCGCGACCTTGGTCTCGGAGCTGCCGTTTCTCGTCGGCTTCAAAGCCGACGCGGACTTCGGCTTCCTGTCGCGCGACAGCAAGCACACCGTATCTTGGGTGGCGATCGATCCGAATGCGAAGAAAACGGCGGCTGCGGGCCTCACGCTGAGTCGCGTCGAGACCAAATACATCTCGGTGCTGACCAAGCAGAACAATGGCACTTATCAATACGAATCGCGGAAAAAGGACGTCACACTGTCCGAGGTGCCGTTCGCAATCCCCGCGGCCGGTCTTGAAATGCCGGTGGCCACGGATGCGCCGGGCAGCTATGCCTTGTTGGTCCGCGACGCCGACGGTCTGGAGCTGAATCGAGTCGAGTACACGGTCGTCGGTCAAGCCAACGTCACGCGCTCCTTGGAGCGCAACGCGGAGCTGCAGATTACACTGAATAAGAAGGATTATGCGCCCGGTGAGGAAATCGAGCTCAGCATCAAAGCGCCCTATATCGGTGCGGGGCTGATCACGATCGAACGCGACCATGTGTATGCCGCAGAGTGGTTCAAGAGCGAGACGACCGCGTCGGTGCACAAGATCCGCGTGCCTGCGGATTTCGAAGGCAACGGCTACGTCAGTGTGCAATTCATTCGGGATCCGGCCTCCGAGGAGATTTTCACGAGCCCTTTGAGCTACGGCGTCGCACCGTTCGCGACGAGCCTTTCGGCGCGCACCAACATACTTGAGCTGCAGGTCCCCGATTTGGTCAAACCCGGCGAGGCAATGCACATCAAGCTCAGCAGCGCGCATGCGGCTCGCGCCGTCGTGTTTGCGGTCGACGAAGGAATTCTGCAGGTGGCCCATTATCAGGCACCGGACCCACTCGGCGAGTTTTTCAAAAAACGCGCGCTCGAGGTCAAGACTTCGCAGATCCTCGATCTGATCCTCCCGGAGTTCAAACGCATTCTCGCCGCAGCGGCGCCGGGCGGCGACGGCGAGGCCGCGCTGCGACGCAATCTCAACCCGTTCAAGAGAAAGCACGACAAGCCGGCGATTTATTGGTCGGGCATCGTCGATGTGGATACCGATCGCGAATTCACATGGACCGTGCCCGACAGTTTCAATGGCTCCCTCAAGGTGTTTGCGCTGGCGGTCAACGATTCCTCGATCGGCGCTGCACAAACGCAGACGCTGGTGCGCGGCGACTTCGTGTTGAGCCCAAACATGCCGGTCGCGGTCGCGCCGGGAGACGAGTTCGAGGTGAGCGTCGGCGTGGCGAACAACGTCGCGGGATCGGATGCCGACGCCGGCGTCGCCGTGAACGCGGAGTTGCCGCCGCAGCTCGAGTCCGTGAATTCGCTGCAGCAAGTCTTGAGGATCGGCGAGCGGCACGAGGCCGTTGCGCTGTTTCGCTTGCGCGCGCGCGCGCAACTGGGCAGCGCTCCGGTGAAATTCTCGGCCTCCTGGCAGGGTCACGCCTCCCAGCTCCTCGCCGAAGTCAGCGTGCGGCCCGCTTCGCCATACCTGACGGAGATTTGGGCGGGTTATTTCACATCCGCGGTCGACGTACCGATAGGGCGTTCCTTGTACCCGAATTATCGCAAGCTCGATGTCGGTGTCTCCACGTTGCCGTTGGTACTTGCGGGCGGTCTCGCGGTTTATCTCGACGACTATCCGCACTTGTGTACGGAACAGCTCGTCAGCCGCGGATTCGCGGCGCTCGTGATCGCGCGGCGGCCGGAGGTCGCGCGTTCCGACGATCTCAAAGGCCACTCGGCGGGTGAGGCTACGGCTGCCTTGCTTGCAGTGCTGCGCAGCCGGCAAAACGCCGAAGGCGGCTTCGGGCTGTGGGCGGCCTCGGTCGGCGCCGACGAGTTCGCTTCCGTCTATGCGTTGCATTGGCTCATCGATGCGAACGAGCGTGGCGAAGCGATTCCGATCGACTTGTTGCAAAAGGCGTCGGTCTGGTTGCAGCGATATGCCGCGAGTCCGGTGCCGGACGAGGGATCCGCGGGTCTGCAGGATCTGCGCAATCGCGCCTACGCAACCTATCTGCTGACTCGGCAAGGTATGGTGACGACACCGATCGTCGCGAGCTTGCGCGAGACTTTGGACGCCCGCTACCGAGAAAGTTGGAAAGCCGACGTCACGGCGGCCTACCTCGCGGCAGTGTATCGACTGCAGCGCCAGGATCGCGAAGCCGACTCGCTGATTGAGCGTGTAGCCGCGCAGATCGGCGCGCAGAGCGGCAAGCGCTTCGCATTTTACTACGATGACAGCGTGCGCGACGCCGAGGTGCTTTATCTCTTGTCGCGTCATTTTCCAGAGCGTGCCCGCGCGCTCGAGCCGCAAGTCCTGCAGGCGCTGGTCACGCCGCTCGGTCGCGGTCAATACAACACCTTGTCCGCGGCGATGCTGGTCCTGGCCTTCGACGCCTACGCGGCCAATGCTCCCCTCAACGGAATCGACAAATTCACAGGGAAGCAGGTGACGGCAAACGGCAAGAAGAGTCCGTTGGACTTCGCAGGTCACCTGATGCTCCGAGGTCCCTACGATGCCGACAGCGCACAGCTGCAGTTGGTCAACGGTACCGGACTAGCCGGATTCTATGCCGTGACCAATGCCGGCTTTGATCGAAATCCGCCGACCGGCGAGCTGCGTCAAGGTATCGAAATTCTGCGGGAATACGTCGACGCGCAGGGACAGCCGATCACGACCGTGCGCAGCGGAGAGGAAATCACCGTGCGCCTCAGGATGCGCGCGATCGATCCAGACACCATTGCGAACGTGGCCGTGACCGATCTTTTGCCGGGCGGATTCGAGCCGGTGCTGCAGTCGGCTGCGGATCCCGCGGATGCCGAGGCACCGAGCGCGGGATCCTCGTTCGATCGATTGGGAAGAGGAGGCTCCTGGCGCCCGCAATTCATCGACGTGCGGGAGGATCGCGTCGTGCTATACGGCGGCTTGTCGAAGGATATGGCGGAGTATCGTTATCGAATTCGCGCGACCAATGCCGGCACTTACCAGGTGCCGCCGAGCTACGCTGAATCCATGTACGACCGGACCTTGCGCGCACGCACGAGCCCAAGCCGCGTCACCATACGATGGCCGGATCGGCCGGGAACCGAGTGACGGCCGGTGCAGGCGCCGCTCATCCGCAAAATCGCTCGAGCGGCGTGGTACGCAGCCCTCGGCGTCTGTGCGGCCGGTCTTGCGGTAGTCACGATCGCGCGCGTGTGGCCGAAGGCGCCGCTGCGGGCACTGGCACCCGAATCGACTGCGATCAGTACGCAAGCCGGTGAACTGCTGCGCCTGACGCTGGCCGCCGACGGTCAATACCGGCTTTGGGTCGGCCTCGAGCAGATGCCGAAACGCCTGCCCGCGGCCGTCATCCTCTACGAGGACCGATGGTTTTACCTGCATCCCGGCGTCAACCCGTTCGCGCTCATGCGGGCCGCCACGCACGACTGTTTCGGCGCCCGACGCTTGGGTGCATCGACGATCACGATGCAGCTCGCGCGCCGCGTCTATCGACTCGATACCCGCGGCCCGCTCGGAAAATTGCGCCAAGTGGTGCTCGCGCTGTGGCTCGAGATGCGCTACAGCAAACATGACATTCTCGAAGCCTATTTGAATCTGGCGCCCTATGGACGCAACGTCGAAGGTGTCGGAGCCGCGAGCCTCGTCTATTTCGGGTCGTCGGTCGCGCGCCTGTCGGTGCCTCAGCTCATGACACTGGCGGTGATCCCACAGAATCCACGCGAGCGCCATCCGACACCGACCTTCAGTTCCAACGCCGCGCTCGATGAGGCGCGTCGCCGACTGTGGGCGCTCTGGCTCGCGCGCGAGCCGGCCGATGCGCGATTCTCCGCCGATGTGGCGGCGGCGGCGCCTGCGCGTAGCCCCGAGCAATTGCCGTTTCTCGCGCCGCATTTGACCGACGCGCTGCTGCGCCAGGTCGACGGCGACGTGCACACGACGCTGGATCTTCGGCAGCAGCGCACCGTCGAGCGGATCATGCACGAGTATCTTGCCGGCGAATCCGCGCTCGGCATTCGCAACGCGGGCGCATTGTTGCTGGAGCTGAACGGCGGACGAGCGCTCGTGCGCGCGTACATAGGCTCGGCCGATTACCGCGATTCCGAGATCGATGGACAGGTCAATGCCGTGACCGCCAAGCGCTCCCCGGGATCGACGCTGAAGCCGTTCGTCTACGGCCTGGCACTCGACCAGGGGCTGCTGCACCCACGCACGATCCTCAAGGACGTGCGGACCGCATTCGGTCCGTTCAGCCCGGAGAATTTCGACGGCCGATTTGCCGGTCCGATTGCCGCCGAGGACGCGCTGGTGCGCAGCCGCAACGTGCCTGCGGTCAGCGTTGCGAGTCAGTTGTCGCGGCCCAACCTCTATGACTTTCTCAAGGAGGCCGGGGTATCGCATCTGCAGAGTGAACAGCACTACGGTCTTGCATTGGCATTGGGCGGCGGCGAGGTGTCGATGGAGGAACTGGGCCGCCTGTATGCCCTGTTGCTGAACGGCGGAAGACTGCCCGCGTTGCAGGCGATCGCCGGCACGGTCCCGAATTCGGCCGAACGGCTGCTGTCGGAGGAGTCGAGTTTCATCGTGCTCGACATGCTGAAAAAGAACCCGCGACCCGACACCGGCAGCCCCGCATCTCCGCCCGTTGCCTGGAAGACCGGAACGTCCTGGGGCTTTCGCGATGCTTGGTCGGTTGCAGTTTTCGGCCGGTACGTATTGGTCGTGTGGATCGGCAATTTCGATAACTCTGGCAATCCGGCATTCGTCGGCGTGCAAATGGCCGCGCCGCTGTTGTTTCGCGTCGTCGATGCGCTGCGCAATCAGGGGCAGGGTGGCAGCGAGATCGTGCGTGCCGCGCCCGCCAATGTCGCGCGCGTGGAGGTCTGTGCAGCGAGCGGTGAATTACCGAATGCCGCATGCCCGCAAACCGTCAGCACGTGGTACATCCCGGGAAAGTCTCCGATCCGCGTCTCGAATTTGCACCGCATCGTGTATTTCGATGCCGCGGGCCGGCGCGTTTGCGGTCCCGGCGCCGGCGTTCGGGAAGAAGTCTATGAATTCTGGAGTTCCGATATGCTGCAGCTGTTTCGCGAGGCGGGTATGCCGCGCCGCGTCGCGCCGCCTGCGCCGGACTGCGCTGCCGGATCCGCCGATGCAAGCGAGAATCGCGAAGGTCCGCGGATCGTCTCGCCGGTGCGCGGATTGGTCTACACGCTGCGCATGGGCCATTTGGAGCCGCTGTCGCTGCGTGCCGATACAACCGCGGGTACGCAATCGGTTTACTGGTTTGCCGGCAATGCCTACTTGGGCCGAGCGCCGTTCGGCGAGGGTTTGGCCTGGTTGCCTCCCGAGCCGGGGCGCTACCAACTGCGCGCGGTCGACGATCGAGGGGCCGCCGATACGCGCGAACTCAGCGTCGATCTCGTGCCCTGAACACGAGCATCGCCACGGCCGACGAGCACCCAAGGCACGCGACGCAGCGCGAAGGCGGTAAAAGCGGGCCAAACCGGTCGCCGGATTATTTTTTCGCTCGATGAGGGGATTTGCCGGCGCATTTCACATTTCCCTATGAGCACATGCAATTCAGCCGGGTTGCGTGTTCTCAAACAATTCGAGTCGACGAGGGGGAAATCATGCAAGTTTCATCCGTAACGGCAATCGGGGTTACCTTGTTGATCGCGGGAGCGAGCGGACTCGCGGCGCGGAGCGGCAATGCGGAGCTCTACCTGCAGACGATCGTGAGCACCGCGGACTGGATAATCCAGGACGCGCCGGTTGATTCGCGCGACCACAATCTGTCAGCTGAGGCCTCAAGTAAAAGCACGGGCGCCGTCACGATGACGGAGTCGGGGGCACCGGCGTGGATGCATTATCTGAATGTAGTGGGTCTTGCGCTGGCTGGCGGTTGATTGCCCCAGGCGTTATCGCATCGAGGCTCGATTCACTACTGCCCCGCCTCGCGCAGCTTCGTGTTGAGGTCCGCGAAGCCGAAGCCCTTGGACCCAGATCAGGGCCCCCTCGCTGTCGACTCCAATGGCGACTCCCGGGAGACCTCGATAGGCAATCTGAGCTTCAATCCAAGCCGAGAATAGGCGCTCCGCATCAAGGACGGCGGCGCTGCGCCACAAAATGTACGAAAGAAGAGGTGGCTATGAAATACGAGCGCATCTCGGCTGGTCTCGGATTGCTGGCGCGTGCAAGCGGGTCACAAGCTCAGCAGACCAACGGCGAGGCCGAGAAAGCCTTTGCTGCGCCGGAAAACCAGTGGTTTGAAGCGAATAGGACGAATAGTCTTGAGCTGGTCGAATCGCTGCTGGCTGAGAGATACGTCGGTACGGGAATGGACGGGTCAGTCGAAGACGGGGCGCAGACGCTGTCAGATGCGAGAGAGCGCAAATACACGAGCGCCGAAGTGGACGATCTGAAGGTCGCGGTATTCGGCGATACGGCGATTGCGACTGGCAAGTACCGGGGCAAGCGTACCGATGCGGGTAGGCCGTTCGCGGAGCACGCGCGTGGGACCGATACTTGGGTGAAGATGCCAACGGCAAATGGCAGTGTGCCGCCAGCCAGTACACTGCGATAGAGAAGTAATAATCGCTGTGGAAGAACTGCGGCCCAGCGACATTTCGATGGGCTAGGCGATCATGCGGGTTCCGTCTGATCGGCCCGGGCGTCGGCCGATCCCGCGAGTCTCAGCGCGATGTCCAGCGTTTCCAAGAACTCCGGCACCTTGATCGGTTTGGTCAGGTAACGGAAGAAACCGGCTTGCAGCCCCCTCTCGATATCTCGGGGCATCGCATTGGCGCTGAGCGCGATCACGGGGATGGACGCCGTCAACGGATCCTCGGCAAGGAGATGCAGCGCGTCGATTCCGCTGATGCCCGGGAGGTTGAGATCCATGAGGATCACATCCGGCCGCGCGATGCGCGCAATCGCGACACCACTGCTGCCGTCGCGTGCGGTCAGCAAGCGGATATCGGGTCGGCGCGCAATGACGTTCTCGACCAACATGAGGTTGGCCGGGTTGTCCTCGACACAGAGTACCGTGCGTGTTCGCAGGCCGCCTTGAGGTTGAGTACCGCCGACGGCCTTCATCGCTGACGAACCCACCGCAAGCTCCACCGATGTCGTCGTAGTCAGTTCGATCCAGAATACGCTTCCGATTCCGACCGCGCTCTCGGCGCCGATTTCGCCACCCATGAGTTCCACCAAGCGCTTGCTCACGACCAGGCCTATGCCCGTACCTTCCGTCGCGCCGCCTTCTTGTCCAAGGCGATTGAACGGCTGAAACAACTGAGCCACTTGTTCCGGTGACAAGCCGCCGCCGGTGTCGCGGCAGCTAATTCGCGTACGTCCGGCGTTAGTGATACCGCTGGTCACCTCCACGGTCCCGCCGGTTCGGTTGTATTTGATCGCATTCGACAGCAGGTTGACGAGAACCTGCTTGAGTCGCGTCCGGTCGGCGCGCACGCATAGATGCTTGGCACCTGCCGGAGGAAAACTCAGGTGGATGTCGCCGCGCAGTGCCTGCGGTTCGATCATCGCTTGACAGTCGCTCAGCACGTCCGTCAGCGATATGGGTTCCAATGACAAGGACAATTTGCCGGATTCGATCAACGCAAGATCGAGGATCTCGTTGATCAACTCGAGCAAATACCATCCGGCCTGTAGAATCTGGTCGATGCTGGACTTCTGGCTCGGGGCCGGCGGCGGCGATGCCGACTCCATCAACTGGGCGAAGCCGAGGATGGCGTTCATCGGCGAGCGCAACTCATGGCTCATGCTGGACAGAAACTCCGATTTGGCGAGGTTGGCCTTGTCGGCGGCGATCTTGGCGCGCTCCAGCTGCACGTTCGTTTCCTCCAACGCCTGAGCTAGACGATTGCGCTCCGTGACGTCGCGCGCCGCGGCGATCACTCCCTGAAGATTTCTGTCTCGGTCGTAGAACGTCGTGGCGTTGTACGAGACGATCGTGATCTTGCCGTCTCGGGCACGCGCGGTGAGCTCATAATCGGTGATTTTCTTTTCGCGCAATACGAGTTTGATGCCCGCCTCGGCGCGGTCCGGATCGGTGAAGTAATTTTTGAACGGCGCTCCGATCAATTCGTCGCGTGTACAGCCGGTGAGCGCCTCCATCTGCTTATTGACGTCGGTAATGATGCCGGACGGATCGGTTGCGATCAGTGCATCGACGTTGGATTCGATGAGTGAGCGCGTGTAGAACTGTTGGTCGCGCAAACGCTGGTCGAGCTTCTTCTGCTCGGCTTCGACCTGTTTTCGCGCGGTGTTGTCGGTACCGATCAGCAGATAGCCGATGATGGTATTGTCCGCATCCCGGAGCGCCGTGACCGACACGACCGCGGGAAATCGGCTACCGTCCTTGCGAATGTAGGTCAGTTCGTAGATGTCCTCGATGCCGCGGGACGCCTTGAACACCAGTGCCTCGAACCCCGGCGTTATCGAAGTCGCGAGTTCAGCACTCAAGACCTTGGCGCGCGCGATCACCTCTTGCGGATCCGAAATATCGGCGGGTGTGATCTTGTTCATGACGTCGGTGGCCGCATATCCGAGCATGCGCTCGGCGCCTACGTTGAATATCTGAATGACGCCTTTCTCATCCGTCGCAATGCTCGAAAAATTGGCGCTGTTGAAGATCGCATCCTGCAGCGCTCCCGTCTTGAGCAACGAGTTCTGCCGCCGCACTTCGGTGATGCCGTGCGTCTTGCGGGTATCGTCGACAACGAGTGCAAGAATCGGTGTTGTGGGCAAGGCGGATCTCCGTGCAAGGGCGACGCTTATCGGGCGAAGGACGCACGCCCTTTTATGATTCGTGGAAGCTCGCCAACCGTGCGGTTGATTCGAGACCGGGAGGGTGAAGAATCGCTTAATCGTCCCGATACGTCTGTGTGCTGGCGTACCCAAACGGCGATTGCGGGCCGCGCGGCGACCGTCCGGGGGCCTGAATCAAAGGATTGCGAATAAACCGTGTGCAGAGACCGATGGAGATAAAAGATGCCATAGCCGGAGACCGCGATGCTCAGCGCAGCGGTCATCGCGCCCGCGGGCGAACATTTTCGCGACTCATAGGCACCTCTCAGCGAGCCGATGAGGCCTTATAAAACCCGATTGCGAGAAACGAGTATTCGTCGTGCGCCAGGAACCGCTCCATATCCCCGGCGTGCGATTGCAGCAGAGCGGCGATCACCGCGGTGCGCGAGTTTCCCACATTGAGCCATACGACTTTCGGAGGAAATCCGCGCAACACGCTCATCCCGATGAAGTCTTCATCTCGGGTCACGAGAAGCAGTTCGCCGGAACGCGTCAGATCCCACAGCAGCGCATCGGTCACAGCGCCGCCCCGTAGCGAGCGCACGTGCTGCGATCCGGGAAACAGCTCGGCGAGCGGCTGCAGAAGCCGCTCCGAAAGGCTCTCATCCAAGAGCAGCCGAATCGCCACTACGCCGCCGGAAGCGCGAGCAATCGCCGCTCGCGCTCGGCGGCGAAGCCCAGGCAGGCGAGCACGTCTTCGTGATTCAATTGCGGGAAGTCAGCGAGCAGGTCGATCTCGCTGGCGCCCGCCGCGAGGAATCCGAGTACTTCGCCGACGGTAACGCGGGTGCCGCGCACGCAGGGCTTGCCGAAGCGAATTTCCGGATCGATATGGATGCGATTCAGATGATGCACATCCAAACATTATGCCTCCAAGGGTCCAGTCGGCAAATGTTTGGGCGCAAGCGCCGCAAGTAGTTGAGTTCTATGTATATTGGAAATCGAACCAGGCCCGTCCGTCGCAGTTTGGACCCATGCGCGGTGCGGCACGCTTAAGCGGCCTGAGAGCCGCGCCGAGCGCTCCCGCTGCGCGTCGAGCGTTCGACTTTGAACTGCGCCACGAGGCGACCGAGCTCGATCGCGTCCTCGGCGAGTATATGGGTCGCCGATGTCGACTCCTCGACCATCGCCGAATTTTGCTGAGTCACCTCATCCATCGTCCTCACCGTGGCGTTGATCTGCCCGAGCGCGGTCGCCTGTTCGCTGGCGGACGTCGAGATCTCGCCGACGAGGTCGGCGATTTCGGCAACTCGCGCGACGATGCTCTCGAGCGCAACGCCGGATTGACCGACGAGCGCGACGCCTTTTCCGACCTGTTCCGCCGAGGTCGAGATCAGAGCCTTGATTTGGCGTGCGGCTTCGGCGGAGCGCTGCGCGAGCGCGCGCACCTCGCTCGCAACCACCGCAAAGCCCCGGCCGGCTTCGCCGGAGCGGGCCGCTTCGACGGCGGCGTTTAGCGCGAGCAGGTTGGTTTGAAACGCGATTTCATCGATGACGCCGACGATTTGGCTGATTTGACCCGCCGATTTCTCGATCTGTCCCATCGCGCTCACCGCATCGCGCATGATGCCGCCCGACCGCTCGGCGTCGCTGCGCGCGGTCAGCACCACGGCCTTGGCGTGCCCGGCGGCATCCGCGGTCTTGGTGACCGTGGTCGTGACATGCTGAATCGACGTGGTCGTCTCGGCGATTGCCTCCGCCTGATGCTCGGTGCGCGTCGCGAGATCGTCGGAGGCGGCCTTGATGTCGCTGGTGCCGCGTTGAATGGAGCTGGCGTTCTTGACGACGGCCGCCATCGCGGCCTGCAGTTGCGCGACCGCCTTGTTGAAATCAGCGCGAAGACGTTCATATTCCGGCGCAAACGCGCGATCGATTTGCGCGGTCAGATCGCCTTGGGACAGGCGCTCGAGCGCGTCTGCGAGCGAGGTCACGACATGGGCTTGCTGGCGTGCGATCTCGGCCTGCGCGGCGTCGGCGCGTTCGCGCTCTTCGCGCGCTTGCCGCCGCGTCGCCTCGGACTCTTCCTGCAGCCGGGCCTTTTCGTACGCGGCGTCGCGGAAGACTTTGAGCGAGCGCACGATCGCTCCGAGTTCGTCGCGGCGCTGCAGGCGGTCAATGTCGATGCTGTTGTCGCCGCGCGCTAGCCGCTCGGTCGCGCCGGCGATCGCGGCGACCGCGCCGCGCACCGTTTGCACGCCGAATGCCGCGAGCGCCGCGACTGTAACGAGTGTAATGAGCGTCGCAACCATGGCCGCGAAACCGGCTCGTTGGGCTGCTCGATAGCTCTCTGCGGCGCGCTCGTCGGTATCCTTGCGCACGCCTTCGACGAGCTGATCGAGCGTTGCGGTCATGTGGGTATAGAGCTGCTCGAAGGGCTGCACGAAGCTGACCGCCGTCTTGAAGTCGAGGCTGAGCATGGAGCCGACCACTTCGACACCGTCGCGGTAGTCCTTGAGGTCCTTGGTCAGCTGCGCGTATTCGCTCTTATTCGCCTCGGGCGCTGCTGCCGCGGCGGCGGCCAGCGATTCACGTACGGCATCGATTTCGGCGAGCAGCGACTTGATCTGCGCGGGCGCCGTGTCCGCGGAAATTCCCCCGGCTTGGTGGGTCATGGTCGCGAACAGCGCGCCGTTGGCGGCGCTGATCCGGCGCGCGATGCGCGCGAGCGCGAGGCTCGAAGCCATGTCGCTCTTGACGACGCGCTCGAGCGCGGCATCTTGCCGGCGCTGGTTGACGATCATCCCCGAGGCGAGAACGGCCAACATCACGAGTGCGACGACCGGCGCGAAGCCCATCTTGAATACGAGCGGTAAATCCGCCAGCCGAAATTTGCTCATGAGCGCTCTATGTCCCTTTGTGAAGAGTCAGGCACGATGCAACATCACCGAAGCTCTACCAAGTCGCTTCCAGCGACAGCAGCAAGCGACGTTGCGTGAGCAGGCCCGCTGTCTGATTCTGTTCGCTCTTGAGCAAATTCTCGCCGCTGAACGCTATTTTGAAGCTCTTCGAGAACTGGTAGGCGACTCGGCCGGCCAGCGTGAAGTAAGCGTCGACGGGCGTCAGGTTGCCGGAGTTCGGAGAGAACATCTGGAACGACGACACATAGCGCAGGTATCCATCGGCAGTCCACGGCCCCTGGACCCAGCCCAGATTGACGTTGGCGCGGCTCTGCGGCGTGGTCTGATCGTAGGCGATGCCGTCGGCCAGCAGGTTTTGCCCCGCAAATGCTTCGTCTTCGACCTTCGTGTAGGTGTAATTGAAGCCCCAGCGCCAGTGATCGGCGGCTTTTCCGCGAATCTCGAACTCGGCACCCTTCAATGTGCTCGAGCCGACGTTCGCCCAGCCGATGCCGGGAAGGCTCGTTGGGAACGGGCCGACACCCGGGATCACCGTGAAATTCGGCTGAGCGATCAGATTGCTGCCGCTCGGATTGCCGGTCATGTTGTCGGTGCTCTGCGAGAACAGCTTGACGCCCGCGGTCCCATCGATCGCTGCAATGCTGTGGTCGTAGCCGATCTCGTAGTTCTTGATGATCGACGGTTCGATTTGCGGGTTACCCATGAGCGCCGCGGGCAGCGAGCCGGTGGCATAGAGGTATTGGATGCCGCCGAGTTCGATCAGTGTCGGTACCTGGACGCCGCGTGCGTAGCTGACGCGCAGCGTATCGCTCGCCGTCGCTTTGTACACGAGACCGAAGTTCTCGCTGACCGGCGTCATCGTGCGGTCGAAGTCTGCGTTATCCTGCAACGGCCAGGCGACACTCGGCAGTCCCGGAACGAACGGCGTGGCTGCCGGGAAGCCGCCCGTGCGCGTGGCCGTCAAATGGTCGATGCGCACCGCGCTCGTCAGCGAGAGCTTGTCGGTGGCCGCCCAATTCCACATCGCCGAGGGTGAAATCACTTGATAACTGATCACGCCGGGCCCGATCGGTGCGTCGGGCAGCTCGTTATGGCGATATTCGAGCGCGATGCGCACCGTGTTCGAGGCGCCGATCTTGAACAAGTCCTGTGCGTGGAGCACGTCGATCGTGTTGGTCCAATCGGTGGGTCCCGAGCCGAACAAGTAATCCACGTTGAGCTGGTTCGTGTACGCCGACAGCTCGGCGAGCCCGAATTGCGTCTCGCTCGTGAGCGTCGCCTTGATCGATTCGGTGCGGTAGAGCACGTCCGTGTAGGTATACAAAGGCTCGACGTCGCTTTGACGCACGAGCGAGTACGACGCCTCGATGCGCAGCTGCGTCGAGGGCGCAAGCTGCGCGATCGTGTCGAGATTCGCCGCGACCCGATAGGGATTGACATAAAACATTGGGTCTATCGGGCCGGTCGTCGTTGCGTTGGTCCACTGGTTCGATTGCGAGGTGCCGCCGGAGATGCGGCCGAAAAACTCGGAGCCCAATTTGAAGGATTCGACGGCGTTCACTTCGCCGTAGCTTTGGGTGCCACCGACCGCAGTTGCGTTCGACACGTCTTGATCGTATTTCGGATTGTAGGTGATGATGTTGACGACGCCGCCGACGGCATTGAAGCCGAACAGCGCACTGTTGGGGCCCTTGACGACCTCGATTTGTCGAATCTCCGACAGCGCAACGGGCAAAGTCGACCAGGCCGTATAGCCATAGTGGTCGAGGTATACCTGGCGGCCGTTGACGAGCACCAATAGGCGCGGGGAATAGGGCGAGTCATAGCCGCGGATGCTGACGTCGGCCGCGCCGCCGGCGCCCCAGGTCAACACATCGACGCCCGCGACGCGGCTCAGGATCGTCGGCAGGTCGGTCGCGCCGCTGCGGCGGATGTCGGCAGCCGAGATGATTTCCATCGCGACCGGTGCATCGGTGGCTCGCTGCGGCGAGCCCGTCGCGCTGGTCGTGACTGCTTCACTGAACAGCTGCTCGAGCGAGCCGTAATCGATGGTCTGTGCGCCGGCGATGCTGATCGCGCCGAAGGCGAGCGGCGTGCAGAGCACAACGGTACGGCGGAAGATTTTATTCGTCATGGCAAAATTCCTATGGTCCAGGGTCATCGCTCAAATCTCTTTGATCATCATGCGAAAGGCGGCCTTGAAAGTTGCGCCCACCGCCGTCGCCGCGTTGTGATTGACCGTGATTTCCACGGCCGGCGTCGTCACGACCGACATCACGCATGCGCCGCTCTGGGCGCAGGCCTTGTCGCTCGAGATCGTCAGCAGTTTTTTGCCGCTTGCGGCCGCGCCGATCTCCGAATAGGGCGAGCCGGTCGTCACGTAGAGCGCGGCCATGCCGCCGGCGCCGCCGACCGCCGAGGCCTCGATCGGCTTGCCGGTGATGGTCAGATCACCGGCGGTAAGACCGCTGCCGATCGCCGCCATCAAGGCGTCGCGCTCGGCGACGGTTGCGGGCTTGCCTGGGTCGTAGACGATGCCGAGGACGACGGCGCCATGCGGGGCGTTTTCGAGAAATCCGAGCGCGCGCGCGGCGACTTGGACGTCTTTGGCGGGATCCGCAAGCGCCGGCGCTGCGCCCAGTGCGATCCAGGCCAACGCGATACCGGTTGCGACGGTTCGCGGTTTGATCATTTGCATTCTTGCTCTCCAATTGCCGTTCATTCGTATGCAGTGGGCGCGATCCCAGTGACGCCGGGCCGCCGTCGCGACCGGGTGAAACTCTTGAAGGGCCCCTTCGTCGAGTTGGCGTCGCCCTGCTGCTGGGTGACCTTGTCGGCAAAGCCATTCCCCGCTTGAATTCAATTGATACGTGGGCCTTGAATTTGCGGGGATTTGTGATCCACTTGCCGTTGCCGGGAAGTTGTTTAAGGATCCGCCCTAACACGGCCGGCGGCGGCACGAGGGGCAAGCCCCTACAATGGGCGCCCTCGGCTACGGGCTAGCCGCAAGCGGCGGCGGTAATTCCGAAGGGAAGGTTTTTTCTTCGGGTGGTAAAAATAGGCCAGCGAAAAAAAATACGTCAGAGGATAAGTCATGTACAACAAGATCCTGGTTCCGATCGACGGCAGCGATACCTCCGTGCTGGGCTTGGACGAAGCAATCAAGATTGCAAAGAATCAAGGCTCCACGATCCGCCTCGTGCATATCGTCGATGAATATGTGCTGGATTACGCCTACAGCCCCGGTCTATACGCGACCAATGTCATCGAAACGATGCGAGCGACCGGACAATCGGTGCTCGACAAGGCCGAGGCTCGTGTTCGCGAGAGCGGTGTGCAGGTCGAGAGCGTCTTACAAGAGACGATCGGTGGACCGGCCGCGGATTTGATCGTCGCTCAGGCCAAAGCGTGGCCCGCGGATCTCATCGTCATCGGGACCCACGGAAGGCGCGGCCTACGCCGGCTTGCGGTGGGCAGCGATGCCGAGCAAGTCTTGCGCAGCTCACCCGTTCCGGTGCTCATGGTTCGCCGTCCGGAGAAAGCCGCGTAAGCGCTTACACGGTGATTTACGCGGCAATGTGGCCGAAGCGCCCGCTATTGAAGTCGTCGATGGCTTCGCGGATTTCTGATTCGCTGTTCATCACGAAGGGCCCGTAACCCACGACGGGTTCATCGATCGGCTCGCCGCTGAGTACGAGAAAAGCCGCATCGCTGTTGGCTTCGACCGACACATCATGGCCGGCACGTTCGAGCAGCACCATCTGCGCTTCGCGCGCGATCTCGCTGTCGTTCACGAGTACGGTTCCATGCAGCACGATCAATGCGAGCGTGCGGCCCGCGGCAACCGCGAACTCGGCGGCGTGACCCTGGTGCATGCGCACATCCCAGACGTCGAGCGCGGTGAAGGTCTGTGCGGGGCCCCGCGATCCGAGGTACTCGCCCGCGATCACGCGCACCCGACCCGCGTCCTTCGGCAGGTCTACCGAGGGGATATTCGCATTCAATAGCGTCTGGTACCGTGGCTTGGACATCTTGTGCTCGGCCGGCAGATTCACCCAGAGCTGAACCATTTCGAGCAGGCCACCGCTGCGCGTGAACTCGGCCGAGTGGAATTCGTCGTGAAGAATTCCGGATGCAGCCGTCATCCATTGCACGTCGCCCGGACCGATCTTGCCGCCGCCGCCGCTGGAATCGCGGTGCTCGACTTCACCCTCGTAGACGATCGTGACGGTTTCGAAGCCGCGATGCGGGTGCTCGCCGACGCCGCGGCGCTTCGCAGCGGGTGCGAATCTCGTGGGTCCCGCATAGTCGAGCAACAAGAATGGGCTCAGCGCTTGGGTCTGGCCGTTATAGGAAAACATCGATCGAACCGGAAAACCGTCACCGACCCAATGGGGCTTGGGCGCGCTGTAGACACCGAGTATCCGCTTCATCTGAAACCTCCTAGAGAGAGAATGGGCTATAAGCTAATTCTAGGACGATCTTGGCGCAAGTCGGTATTATTCGGCCTCAGTGTTCTATTTAATGAACAATGGGGCGCCACGATGCAAGATCTCAATGATCTCTATTATTACGTCCAAGTCGTCGACAACCGTGGCTTCGCGGCCGCAGGTCGCGTGCTCGGGGTACCGAAGTCGAAGCTGAGTCGGCGTGTTGCGTTGCTCGAGCGGCGCCTCGGCGTGCGCTTGATTCAGCGCTCAACGCGGCGCTTTGCAGTAACGGAGATCGGACAGAGCTACTACGCCCATTGCAAGGCGATGCTCGTCGAGGCAGACGCCGCCCAGGAGGCGATCGAACGGACCCGATCGGAGCCCCGCGGCAACGTACGCATGACCTGTCCCGTCGCGCTGCTCGATGCGCGTGTCGGCGCAATGCTGGCCGCATTCATGCTGCAGTACCCGAGCGTGGATGTGCACCTGGAAGCCACCGATCGTCGAGTCGATGTCATCAGCGAGGCCGTCGATGTCGCGATACGTGTCAGGACCCCGCCGCTGCAGGACAGCGATTTGGTGCAACGGTCCTTGGGCGACAGCGGCCAATGCTTGGTCGCGAGTCCCGCATTGCTGCAACGCTTCGGCATGCCGGTCACGCCGGCCGATCTTGCGATGTTGCCGAGCATGGCGCACGGCGGTGCGCAACCCGAGCACAGTTGGCAACTGCTGGGGCCCGACGGTGCGCAAGCCTTGATTCATCATCATCCGCGCTTCATCACTCGCGGCATGATTGCCCTGCGGCTTGCTGCGCTCGCCGGCGTCGGCATCGTGCAACTGCCGAATATGATGGTGCGCGACGAACTCGCGCGCGGCGAGTTGGTGCGCTTGCTGCCGGGCTGGGCACCGCGGCCTGCGCTCGTGCAAATGGTGTTTGCCTCGCGCCGCGGCCAGCTGCCGTCGGTGCGCGCGCTGCTCGAGTTTCTGGCGCAGCGCTTCCAAGCCGTGGATGCCGATTGAGGCCCCAATCCGCGCGCCGGGACACGCCGTGCCCCCGGGGACACGGCCCTACGTGCTTGTACCTAGTTCCCAGCCTTGCAAAGATTCGTAGAATGCTGCACCGCCCAGATTGGGCGCACTTCAACGGAAGAGGCATGGCAAGTTATACGACCGAGCGCGTGATTGAGGTCCAACATTGGAGCGACAAGCTCTTTAGTTTCAGAACGACGCGTGGTGCGGCGCTGCGGTTCGACAACGGCCAGTTCATCATGGTCGGGCTCGAGGGCGGCGGCCGCAAGATCGTGCGCGCCTACAGCTTCGCGAGCGCCAATCATGAAGAATATTTGGAGTTCTACAGCATCAAAGTACCGCAAGGTCCCCTGACCTCGCGACTCCAGCACATCGAGCCCGGCGAAGAGGTGCTGGTCAGTTCGAAGCCGACCGGGACGCTGGTGCTGCGCGATGTCCGGCCCGGCAAGCGGCTGTTCATGCTCGCGACCGGGACCGGCGTGGCGCCGTTTTTGGCGCTGATCAAGGATCCCGAGATTTACCAACGATTCGAGCAGGTCATTCTGGTGCGCGGCGCCCGCGCCGTGGCCGATCTCGCTTATGGCGATTCGGTGATTGCGCGACTACGCGACGATGCGATCTTGCGCGAGCTGGCGGGCGAGCAATTGATCGACTATCCGAGTACCACGCGTGAGCCGTTCCGGCATCACGGCCGCATCACGACGCTGATCGAGACCGGACGTCTGTTTGAAGATCTGTCGCTTGCGCCGCTGGATACCGCGGGCGACCGCGTCATGATTTGCGGCAACATGCGCATGCTCGCGGACACGAGCCGGTTGCTCGATTCGTATGGATTCGCGATATCGCCGCGAATCGGAGTGCCCGGTGACTACGTCATTGAGCGTGCGTTCGTCGAGGAGTTTCAATCGGCGCCACCGCGGGAGGACGAGGATTCGGCACCATGGGATCTTCACCCGGGCAATGGGCTGCGGTTAGGCGACGGTTCCGATCTCGCCTGAGCCGCGGCGCGGATTATCAGAAAATACCCAGCGCCAAGCCGGCCGCGATCATGGCGCCGAGTTCCTCGCAGCGTTGCAGCTGCGGCGCACCGATGATTTTCTGCCGCAGGATCTCGTGCGGGCTCTGGGCATGCGTGCAGACAATCAGCGGATCCGCAATGGATTTCAAGCGCCATCCGGTTGCGATGCGCTCGATCTGCTGGACGGCGTTGCGGCCGTCGCTGCCGGCACAGATGAGAATCGCATAGGGTCTGCCGCCGATCCGATCGAGCGCCGCGTAATAGGTGCGATCGAAGAAATCCTTGAGCTGGCCGGACATGGCCGCGAGATTCTCCGGTGTCGCGAAGATATAGCCATGCGCCTCGAGCACATGCTCCGCGCTCGTCTCGGCTGCCGGCATTAGTTTCACGTGCAGGGACGATTCGGTGCGCGCTCCGGCGGCCGCGGACCGGGCCATTTGCAGCGTGCCTCCGGTCATCGAGTGGTAGACGATCAGCAGAGTCTTCATTTTAGGGTATCGTCGCCGCCTGGTCACCGGCATGTCAAACCGTTGAATTATCGAAAATCCGACTTGTCCAAGCGCTTGTGAAGGCAGGAAGCAAACGTTTTGCGCTTATTTTTCCTCAGAGTCTGGTTGTTCTCAGCATTGGCGGCCGGTGGTGCTCGAATGGCCGCGGCGGCCGATCCCCAGCCCTATCGCGTCGAGATGGCCTCGGTCGGTAATGAAAAGTCGGACGCGACGCTCGCGGCGAGCTCCGAACTCTTGTCGCTGCGTCGCTCGGCCCCGGTGAGTCCCTTTGGCCTGATCGCGCGCGCGCGCAGCGATCAGAGCCGCCTGAAGACGGTACTCGAGAGCTTCGGCTATTACCAATCGCGCGCGGTGGTCACGATCGACGGCATGGCGCTCGACGATCCGCGTCTCGGCGATCTGCTGGGCGCCTCGGCGCCGGGCGCTACCGCGCGCGTCGCCGTCGGTTTCGATCTCGGACCGCTGTACCATGTGCGGCACATCGCCATCGAGGGCACACTTTCAGCCGCGGACCGCTCGGCATTCGGACTCGCGGAAGGCGACCCCGCGGTGGCTGCCACGCTGATCGACGCCGGCGCGCGGCTGCAGACGCGGCTACAAGAACAAGGGTTCGCATTCGCCCAAGTCGACGCGCCGGTTGGCTATGAAGATGCGACCGATCCTGTGCTCGACGTCAGTTTTCGCGTGACGACGGGTCCTCGCGCCGTGATCGGCGAAATTCACTTCGTCGGTTTGCGGCGCATGCATGAAAAATTCTTGGCTAAGCGCTTGCTGGTGCACAGCGGCGATAAATACAGTCCTGCCGCAATCGAGCGTGCGCGCAAGGACTTGTCGACTCTCGGGGTGTTCGCCGCGATCACGGTGCAAGTCGGCACCGCGGTCGACGCGACCGGCGGGGTACCGATCACCTTCGACTGCCGGGAACGTGCGCGCCATGCCGTGAGCTTCAACTCGGCGTATTCCAGCGATCTCGGCGGCACCGTCGGCACTAGCTGGACCGACCGCGACGTCTTCGGCGGCGCGCAGCAGTTGACCGTGTCCGGATCGGTCATCAATCTCGGCGGCAGTGCGACGACCGCGCTCGGCTACAACACGAACATCAAGTACCTCATGCCGGATTTCGGGCATCGCGATCAATCGCTGCAGCTCGCGGTCGGTGCGGTCCAGCAGTCCTTGCAGGCCTATGATCAGACCGCGTTCACGAGCGGCGCGACGCTGACCCGCAAGCTGTCCACTCACTGGAGTGTGAGCGCCGGCGTTTCGGCGTCGGACGAGCGTATTTATCAGCCGCAAGCGACGATCTTGAAGCAGGACGCGACCAAATACTACACCATGATCGGATTGCCGCTGAGTGTGAGCTACGACTCGACCGATCTCGCGTCGCCGCTCGATGATCCGCGCCACGGCATGCGCGACTCGCTGAGCGTCACGCCGACGCGGTCGATCGGCCATCCCGACGCGACGTTCATCATCGACCAACTCAAGTTGGCGGACTACCTCGATCTGCATCCGCTGATCGCTACCGCTCCCGGGCGCAGCGTGCTCGCGCTGCGTGCGCTCGCCGGATTCGCGCAAGGCGCCGGCGAATTCAGCCTGCCTCCCGACCAACGCTTCTATGGCGGCGGCAGCGGCACGATACGCGGATATCCCTATCAGGCCGTCGGCCCGCAGTTCCCGATCACCCCGCAATTCCCGACCAGCACCCCGATCGGGGGCACCGCGATCATCGCGGGCAGCGTCGAATTTCGCCAGCGCATCGCTGCGAATTGGGGCGCCGCGCTGTTCGTCGACGGCGGCCAAGTCAGTTCGACGCTGAAACCCCTGCCGGACGTCTTTCGAATCGGCGTGGGCGGCGGCATTCGATATTACACGCCGATTGGACCGATTCGATTGGATGTCGCGTTTCCGACCAAACGCTATAGCACCGATGACGAATCCTTCGAACTCTATATCGGACTCGGGCAGGCGTTTTGATGCGCCGGCCCTTGATCAGGTTTGCGTGGGCGGCGAGCGCGCTGCTGGCACTGATCGCGGTGCTCGCCGGCGCAGTGCTGATCGGCGGCAATACCGATACCGGCCGCGAGCTAATCGAGCGGCTGACCTATCGACTGAGCGCGGGCCACGTGCAGCTGTCGGGCTTGCAAGGAGCGTTTCCCGCGCAGCTGAGTCTCGCCGAACTGCGGCTCAGCGATGAGCGCGGCGTCTGGCTCACCGCTGAACGCCTTTCCGTGCGCTGGAGGCCCTGGGCGCTGCTGGCTAATCGCGTTGAAGTGGAGAATCTCGAGGTCGCGAGCGTAGCCTTCGAGCGCCTGCCCGTCTCGGCGACCGAACCGCAGGCACGAACGATACCGATCATCAATGTCGCACGGGCGTCGATCGATGAGCTGCAGCTGGGGCCTCAGTTCGCGGGCGTCCCCGCATCGCTGCAGGTGCGCGGCAAGGTCGAGTTGCGCTCGCTCGAAGATGCCAGCGGCGAGTTCGCCGCGCGCCGCATCGGCGGCGACGGCAGCTATGATTTGAATTTCCGCTTCGATCGCAAGCGCATGGACGGCAGCCTGCGAGTTCATGAGCCGGCAAGCGGACCGCTGGAGAACTTCTTGCGGCTGCCGGGTCTCGGCGCGCTGTCGGCGAGCCTCACGTTGAGCGGGCCGCGTAATTTGGAACGTGTCGACCTCGTGATTGATGCCGGGCAAATGCACGGTCGAGCGCAGGGCGAAGTCAACCTCGTCGAAGGATCGGCCGATCTCGGCTACTCGCTGGAGGCGGCGCAAATGCAGCCGCGCCGTGATCTCGGCTGGCAACGCATGACTCTGCAAGGACGCTGGCGCGGCACATGGACGGCGCCGCAGGCCGATGGCGAGCTAAGGATCGAGCAGTTGCAGACTCCCGGCGGTTGGGCGGTCGCCGATCTGAGCGCAAGCCTGACGGCGAGTGCCGGCGCGCTCGCCGTCAAGGCGACCGTGGTGCAGTTGCAGATCCCGGGAGCGAACCCGCACTTTCTGCAGAACGATCCCCTGCAGATCGACGCGACGCTCGGCTTGAAAGAGCCGTCACGGCCCCTGCATTTGATGGCAGCGACGCGTCTTTTTTCACTGAATGCTCAGGCCGTGACCGCGGGACGAATGAGCGCGGCGCTTACCGTGCAACTCAAGGATCTGCGGCCATTCGCAGCGTTGGCCGCCGAGGACCTGCGCGGTACGGCGCAGATCCAGGCGCAGCTCACGGCGACGCCTGCCGGTCTGCGTGTTGCGCTCGATGCGAGCGCGGCGCTTGATGCCGAGGCGGGGCCCGGCGCCAGCGCTGCGGCCGGCGCTCGCGCTACACCCAGCGCTCGTGCTACACCCGGCGCTGGCGCTGCGCCCGACATGAGTCCGGTCGGATGGCGCAATGCCTTGGGCAATCATCCGACGCTGCGATTAAACGGCACCTGGAGCGATCGCAGCGTCGCGATCGAGATTGCGCAACTGAACGGCCGCGCCATCGCGCTGTCTCTGCATGGCGCTGCGTCGCGCGCCGCGTCGGGCGCCGTCGATGCCGTGGACTTCGCGTCGGAGCTCGATTTCGCGAATCTCGGCGCGTGGTCAACGGCGCTCGCCGGCACGCTGCACGCATCCGGACGGCTCAGCGGCCCGCCGTCGGCGCTCGCCTTGGATGCGAAAATGAGCTCGACGCTGTCGGTGCGCGGCTCGCCGCTCGGTACGCTCACGGGCACCGCGCAGGCGCACGGCTTGCCCGACTCCCTTGCCGCCAGAATCCAGCTGGACGGCATGTTCGATGAGGCGCCGATGAAGCTGGAGGTTGAGTTGGATCGCGACCGCGCCGGCAGCCTGCGCGCCTCGATTCGCGAGGGCGATTGGAAGAGTGCGCACCTGCAGGGCGCCGTGACGATTGGTACGGCGACCGCGCAGACGCGCGGTCGCTTGCAACTGCATCTTGGCGAACTGGGCGATCTCGAACACCTACTCGGGATGAAGCTCCAGGGCAGCGCCGACTGGACCGGCGAGGGCGCTACGGACGCCCTCAATATGCAATTGCAGGTGCAGCTGCCGGAGTTGCACGGCACGCCCGCGAGCCTGTCTGCGGCCGCGATGCTATACCTCGATACCCACACGCTGCGATTGACGAGCTTGCAGGCGGATTACCGGCAACAGACGCTGCATCTTCTCACCCCCGCCGCGTTCAGCTTTGCGAACGGGCTGAGCGTCGATCGACTGCAAATGGGCATGCAAAAGGCGACTCTAGAATTCGCCGGTCGTCTGCTGCCATCGCTCGATTTGCATGCCTCGCTGCAGGAGGTGCGGCCGGCGCTCGTCAATGCCTTCATGCCCGATCTGTTGTCGGACGGCAACTTGAGTGCGCGGGCCGACCTCACGGGCACCGCAGGGAAGCCGATCGGCAACATTCATGTCGAAGCGGCCGGCGTTCGCTTTGCGAGCGATGCGGCGAGTGGCTTGCCCGCAGTGAACATGCGCGCGGACCTGCAGCTCGAGGCCGATACCGCGAAGGTGGACGCCGCCTTGAACGCCGGCAAGAATTCACAGTTGACGGTTAGCGGCAGCGCGCCGCTCGATCTGGACGGACAGCTCGCGCTGAAGATCCTCGGTAAACTGGATGTTGGTTTGGTGAGCCCGTTGCTCGAGGCCCGGGGTCTGCAGACGGCCGGCGATCTGGATGTCGACATCCGTGTTGCCGGAACGGCCGCGGCACCCGACATCGGCGGTACGGTTCGCTTGAGCAAGGGCAGTCTGCGCGACTACGTGCGCGGCATCAACTTGAGCGGAATCTCGGCGCGATTCGAGGGCAGCCAGGGCGCATTGAGAATTGTCGACTTCACCGCGCGGGCCGCTTCCGGGACCGTGTCGATCAGCGGGACCGTCGGCTTGCTCGAACCGCAGATTCCCGTGGATTTGAAGATATCCGCCGATCATGCCCAGCCCGTCGCGAACAGTCTCGTCACGGCCAATCTCGACGCCGCGCTGCAGATCAAGGGAACCGCGCTCGCGCGACTCGACGTCACGGGCATGGTCCATGTGAATCGCGCGACGATCGGCATTCCGAGCACGCTGCCGCCGAGCGTCGCCGTGCTCGACGTGCGGCGCCGCGGCCAAAAGGCGCCGCCGCCGCTGGACTCGCAGCTCGTGATCGGCTTGAACTTCGCCGTACAAGCGCCCAATGAGATACTCGTGCAGGGGCGCGGACTGGATGCGGAGCTCGGCGGGGATCTAAAGGTCGGCGGCACCGTCGATGCGCCGCTCGTGAGCGGCGGATTCGACCTGCAGCGCGGCAGCTTTTCGATCGGCGGCAACAAACTCACGTTCAACGCCGGACGCGTGAGCTTCGACGGCGCCGGACTCAGGAGCAAACTCGACCCGACGCTGGACTTCACGGCCCAAGCGATCCTGCCCGAGGCGACCGCGACTTTGCATATCTCGGGTCTTGCCGACGCGCCGCGGTTCGAGTTCAGCAGCATCCCGTCGATGTCGCAGGACGAAGTCATCGCACTGTTGCTGTTCGGAATGCCTCTCTCGCAGCTTTCCACACTGCAGATGGCCGAGATCGGCGCCGCACTCGCAATCATGAGCGGTGCCGGCGGCGACGGCAGCTTCAATCCGCTCGTCAAGATTCAGAAAACCCTAGGTCTCGATCGCTTGTCGGTCGGCTCGAATACCGTGACCACGGCGACCGGCACGACCAATTCGGGCTACAACGTTGCCGCGGGGCGCTACATCGCCAAGCGCATCTATGTCGAGGCCAAGCAGAGCACGACGGGCTCGACGCAGGTCCAGGTCGATGTCGACCTCAGCAAACATCTGAAGCTGCAAACACGACTCGGCAATGGCACCGCAATTACCCAGGGCACGACGCCGGACAACGATCCCGGCAGCAGCGTCGGCCTGTCCTACACGATCGAGTACTAGAGCTCCGGCGAGCGTTTAGAGACGGGGCGGCGAACGACTATAGCCGGGGCGGCGGCAGCGGTCCGAACACGCGCTCCAGACTCCCGCCGAGCGCGAGCAGCGCCCGGTCGGTCGCCGCCGGCCCATCGAATTCCAAGGACACCGGCAGTGCGCGCGAGGTAAGCCCGATGGGCAGCACGAGGCCCGGCAAACCGGCGGTGCTGGCGGGTGCGATGTTGCGCGCTACCGCGGTCTCGAAGCGCACGGCTTGCCCGCGTATCGTCACGACGCGGTCCTCGCCGATCAGCGGGGCCGCGATCATCGTCGTCGGGAACACGATCGCCGCAACGCGGTTGCGCTCGAAGTAGTCCTCGTACAGTCGCCGCAGCGCCGGCAGATGCCGGTCGCGCGCGGCTGCGTAGACGGCCTCGGACACGAAATGGGCGCCGTCGGGCAAAATCTCGCTGCGAAAGATCGACTGAATGTCGGGACTCGCTTGTGCGACGACCGCCTCGAAACTTTGTGCCGCGCCGTAGTCGGTGAGGAAGCGCGCGAGCGCGATGCGCACGTCATGATTTTGCACTTGCGCGGTCGTCCGCTTGATGAGTTCGGCGAGGCCGGGCATTTCGGATTCGATGAGCAGCGCACCGGCTTCGGTGAGTTTTTCGAGTGCAAGATCGGTCAGACGTTCCACCTCGGGATCGAGCCCGCGGTACCAGTAGTCGCGCACGATGCCGAGGCGCACGCCGCGCAAACCATGAGTTGCGATGGGCTGCTGATCCTTCGCGACGACCGAATCGAACAAGGCCAGGTCCTCCACGACCCGTGCCAGCGGTCCGACTTGATCGAACAGCGGCGAGATCGGTATGCACGCTTGCGTCGGGTAGCGCCCGGTCGTCGGCCGAAATCCGGTAATACCGCAAAATGCCGCCGGCACGCGAATCGAACCTTCCGTATCCTCGGCCAGACCCAAGGGTGCAAGCCGCGCGGCGACGGCCGCCGCCGTGCCGCCGCTGCTGCCGCCGGGAATGCGCGCGGGATCATAGGGATTGTGGACGGCGCCGAAGGCCTGGTTGTTGCTGGTCCACCCATAGGAGAGTTCGTGCAGATTGGTTTTGCCGAGCACCAAAGCGCCCGCCGCGCGTAGCGCCTCCACCACCGGCGCATCGTCCTTTGGCTGGAAATCGCGCAGCGCCGGTGTGCCGCCCGTGGTCCGATAGTCCTTGGTGTTGACGCTGTCCTTGACCGGAATCGGCAAGCCGAACAGCGGGCCCGGCGCCTCTCCGGCCTGGCGCGCGCGGTCGAGATCGCGCGCCTGTTCGAGCACGCGCTGCGGTTCGAGCGTGATGAATGCGCCGAGCGCCGCGGCCGCCCGGCAGCGCGCGAGCAGCGCCTCGGCATAGCGCTCGGCCTTCAGCTCTCCGCGTCTCATCTGCGCGACCGCTTGGGCCGCGCTCAACTCCAATAGCGGGCTATTCTCCGCCGGCTCGGCGCCGCGCGTGCCGCTCATCCGGAGCGCGCAGGCTCGCCGCGCCCGAGCCCCGGAGGTCGCCAGACGAAGAACGAAATGCAGCAGGCAACGATGGCGCTGCCGGCCAGCAACGCGAGCGTGACCGTGTAATTGCCGGTCAGATCGAAGATTCTCCCCGCCGCGGGACCCGCGAGCAGCAGCGTCAGTATCTGGCAGAAATACCAGGCGCTGTAGCTGAAGGCGACGCTGACATCGGCGAACCGCCGCCGCAAGACCGCGACGAAGTACACATCGCCGCCGCCGATCGTGACGCCGAAGAAGGCGGCATAAGTCACGAGCGCGGTGGCCGAATGCATGCGGTCGACGAGCATCAACGACAGAGCGCCCGCGAGCAACAGAACATGCAGACCTGCGCCGATCGCGCGCACCGAATAGCGATCGAGCAGCCAGCCGACCGTCAACGAGCCGACGCCGGCGAAGCCGGCCGTCGATCCCAGCACGATCGAGGCGAGCCGTGGTGAGAAGCCGGCGCCCTCGACGACCGAGGCTTCGTGTGTCAGGAGGCCGCCGTAGGTCGTGAAGAAGAACAGAGTGGATAGGGCGATCAGCCAGAACATCGGCGCGGCCAGCAGTTGTCCCACGGATCCGGACGGAGCGCCGTCTGCGCCGGTGCGTGCGGCCTCATTCGGATCCGCGTGCCTAGCGGCGCCGCTCAGCGCATCGCCGTCGAGTCCCAGCCCAAGTTCGCGCGGCGAGCGAATGCGCTGAGTTGCCAATACCGGAAACAATCCCAAGGTCAGCAGCCCTGCGGCGATCGCAAGACAGGCGGCGCGCCAACCGTAATGATGGATGATCTCTCCGGCGATCGGTGCGAGTACGAGACCACCGAATTGCCAGCCCGACCAAACGACCCCGAGGGCCAAGGAGTAATGCCGCGAGAACCAGCGCGATACCATGTAAGGCAGGGTGACCGCGAACATGACCTTGCCAAAGCCCATCAGCGCGCGCAGCAAGTACATCTCGCCGAAGCTTGAAATCGCGGAGATCAACGCCACGCAGATCGCTTCGATGATGATGCCGGCGATCAACAAACGGATCGCGCCGATGCGCCGTATCGCGTAGCCCCCCCATAGGATCATCGGCGCGCTGAGCCAGAATGCCGTGACGATACCGGTGGTCGAGGCGCGGTCCCAATGAAACTCATGGGTCAGCGGCGGCACGAACAATACGAAGCAATAGAGGCCGCCACCGTAGACCATGAAGCCCGCGAAAAACAGCGCGACGACGACTTTGACGCCGTGATACAGACCACGTCGTGCGGGCAGCGCCGCCGTTGTGACCGAACTCAACGAGCGTCCTCGAACCCCGACAGCACATTGACGGCGTTGATGCCGATTTCGGCGACCGCGTACCCGCCCTCGAGAACGAACAGCGTCGGGATTCGGCAGTCGCCGATCATTCGGCCATACGCGACGAAGTCCGGGGATTCGAGTCGAAAGAAGCTGATCGGATCGGCGACGAAGGTGTCGACGCCGAGCGAAACGACGAGGGCCTCGGCGCCGAAATCGCGAATCCGGCCGATCGCGATCGCGAGCGCCGCGCGCCACGCCGCGAACGCCGTGCCGCGTGGCAGCGGCAGGTTCAGGTTGAATCCCTCGCCCGCGCCGCAGCCCGCTTCATCGGCATAGCCCGAGAAATACGGAAACGCCTCGGCAGGATCGCCGTGCAGCGACGCGTACAGCACATCCGCGCGATCGTAAAAAATGTCCTGTGTGCCGTTGCCGTGGTGGAAATCGACATCCAAGACGGCCACGCGCGCGGCGCCCAGATCGCGCAAGTGTTGGGCCGCGACGGCCGCGTTGTTCAAGAAACAATAGCCGCCGTACAAGTCGCGCGCGGCGTGATGCCCCGGCGGCCGGCACAGCGCAAACGCACCCGGCGCCCCCGCACTGAGGCGCTGAGCGCCGGTCAAGGCGACGTCGGCGGCGGCGCGCGCCGCCTCCCAAGATCCCTCGCCGATCGAGGTCTCGCCGGCGAATGCGTAATATCCCAATTTGCCGCTGATGCTCTCGGGCCGGCGTTGCGCCATGCGGCGTGCGGGCCAGCAATCGGGAATCGCTTCGCCGCGATTGCCGGCCGCGACCCATTCCCTCCAGGCCGTTGCCAGGAATTCGACGTAGTCCTCGTCGTGCACGCGCAGCACCGGCGCCAAACCGAAATCTTGGGGGCTGAGCACCTCGCCGAGCCCGATGCTGCGCACGCGGTCGAGCACGATCTGGGCGCGCTCGGGGCATTCATGCGGCGCGACGAGTTCGCCGCCGTACAGCTCGGTGCGCACGTTTCTCAGCCGATGCTGATCCGAAAAAACCGTGATCATTTAATGTTTCGCGACCTCGATGACGACACGCACGAGTTCCGGAGTGGCTTCGCTCATTTGCAACACGTAGGACTGGCCGGCTTGTAGCGTGTATTCGACGCTCTTGCGAAATAATCGGCAGTCGTGCCATCCCGTATAAGCGCTCGGTGCGATGGTTCCGTCCGGGCCAATGAGGTCGATCCAGAGCGGCGAGTCGACCGTGATTCGGTAAGCACCCGCTCCGACGACCGTAAAGCTCGTCAAACCGCCGAGCGGCGCTTGAACCAGGGATTTCTTGTTCGAAACCTGCAGATAGCTGACTTCGGTTTGCGGCCGCAGCTTCAGCACGTAGAGCACGCCGATTTCCAGCGGCGGCAGACTCGCCACCGAGCCGCCCGCCGGAACGTTTTCGGCGGTACTCTTGAATGCAGAAATTTCGCTGCCCATGTCCCATCCGGGCGCCTGGCAGCTCGCACCGAGATCGTCCGCCGAGGCAGGGTGCGCCGCGGCCAGGCCGATCGCCCCAATCACGCCGGCGGCCATGGCCATTACGGCCCCGCGCCTCGATCTGCTGTGCATGGTTCGCTCGCTCGTGAAGATCGATGAAGTCTGCGGTAATTTGTGCCGCAGATGGGATTATATTGGAAAACATCCATGGCCAAGTACCTCGCTGCAATCGATCAGGGCACCACGAGTACGCGTTGCATCGTGTTCAATCGCGACGGGCGCATCGTCGGAAGCGCGCAGCGCGAGCACGCGCAGCTGCTGCCCAAACCCGGTTGGGTCGAACACGACGCGCTCGAGATTTGGCGCAACACGGTCGAGGTCGTGGCAAAGGCCAAAGCGCATGCCGGCATCGAAAGATTCGATTTGGCCGCATTGGGCGTCACCAATCAGCGCGAAACGACGGTGTTGTGGAACCGGCGTACGGGCGTTCCCTTGCATAACGCGCTGGTCTGGCAGGATACGCGCGTCAATGCGCTGGTCGCGCAGTACGCGAGCCGAGGCGGGCGCGACCGCTTCCGCGATAAAACCGGGCTGCCGCTCGCGAGCTATTTCAGTGCGCTGAAATTGCAGTGGCTGTTGAACGAAGTACCCGGCGCGCGCGCGCTCGCCGAGGCGGGCGACGCGCTGTTCGGCACGATCGACACCTGGCTCGTCTGGAACTTGACCGGCGGCGTGCATGATGGCCTGCACGTCACCGACGTCACCAATGCGAGCCGCACGCAGCTCATGGACTTAGCCAAGCTCGCCTGGGATCCGCAGTTATTGCGGGATTTCGATATCCCGCGCGCCGTGTTGCCGCGCATCGTCGCGTCCGCGCAAGTCTACGGCGAGGCGCGTCTCGAATCGCTCGCCGGTGTACCGGTCGCCGGCATACTCGGCGATCAGCAGGCGGCGCTCGTCGGCCAGACTTGCTTCGCGCCGGGGGAAGCGAAAAACACCTACGGCACCGGCTGCTTCCTATTGATGAATACCGGCGCCGCGCCGGTCCAGTCGAAAGCCGGGCTCATCACGACGGTCGCGTATCAACTCGGCTCGGCCGCGCCCTGTTACGCGTTGGAGGGATCGATCGCGATCGCAGGCGCGCTCGTGCAATGGCTGCGCGACAATTTGCGGCTGATCGCGCACAGCGGCGAAATCGAAGCGCTGGCGCGCGAGGTCGAGGACAACGGCGATGTCTATTTCGTGCCGGCATTTTCCGGACTCTATGCGCCGCACTGGCAGGAGAATGCGCGTGGCATCATTGCCGGCCTCACGCGCTACGCCAATCGCGGACATATCGCGCGCGCCGCGTTGGAGGCGACCGCCTATCAGACGCGCGACGTGCTTGCGGCGATGGAGCGCGATTCCGGAATCGCCATGAAGGAATTGCGCGTCGATGGCGGCATGGTCGGCAATGAATTGCTCATGCAATTTCAAGCCGACCTTCTGAATGTCCCCGTCGTACGCCCGCAGGTCGTCGAAACGACCGCCTTGGGGGCGGCCTATGCCGCGGGCCTTGCCGTCAATTACTGGGCCGGTCCCGAGGAACTCGCCTCGCACTGGAGCATCGATAAGCGCTGGGAGCCGTCGATGGCGGAGGCGCGGCGCATGCAGCTCTACGCCTCCTGGCAGAAGGCGATCAGCCGTTCCCTGGATTGGAGCCGATGAGGCGTCAAGCGCGAGTCGGTGAGGCGTCAACCGCGAGTCCGTGAGGCGTCAACCGCGACCGGGGGAACAGCGTTTATACTAGTGACTGTTTATCAATCCGCCGAGGAGATTGCGATGAGAATCAAGGTTAAGGCTTTAATGGCGACGCTCCTGGTCGCCGCCAGCGCGATCGCGCTGCCCGCCGTATCGATGGCGGGCGTGCTCATCGACGTCGATATCGCGCCGCCGGTTGCGCGCGTCGAAGTCGTGCCGCCGCCGCGCGTTGGCTACGTCTGGGCGCCGGGCTTCTGGGAGTGGCGCGACGGCGCGCACGTTTGGGTCGGCGGCCGCTGGATCGGCGAGCGCCGCGGCTATCACTGGGTTCCGGATCATTGGGACCAAGCCGGTGCCCGCTGGCACCATACGCGAGGGCACTGGGAGCGCTAACCGGCGGCCGCAACCAGCGGTTGCGCGAATTGCGCCGCCGGCCTCAGATGACGCGCGATTGGGGCGTCTTCTGAGCGCCGGCGGCGCTGTATGCGTCGAAGGCCATGGCGACGTTGCGCATCAGCAGGCGCCCGCGCGGCGTCAGGTCGATCGTTCGATGACTGCGTTCGATGAGGCCGTCGGCCTCGAGCGCCGCGAGTCGCGCTGATTCGACGTGGAAATAGTTCTCGAATTCGATTCCGAAGCGCTTCTCGGTCGCCGGAATATCGATCGTGCCGTGGCACATGATCTGTTGGATGACGTCTTTGCGCAGGGTATCGTCCGCGCTCATGGTCGCGCCGCGATACGAGGGCAGCACGCCGCGGTCGATGGCTTCGTGATAGCTCGCGAGGGATTTGTGGTTCTGGATATAGAGATTGCCGATCTGGCCGATCGCACTGACGCCGAGACTCACGAGGTCTCGGCTCGCATGGGTCGTGTAGCCTTGAAAGCTGCGGTGCAGCGTGCCGCTCTCTCGCGCGCGCGCCAGTGAGTCGGTCGGCAGCGCGAAGTGATCCATGCCGATATAGAGATAGCCGGCCTCGGTCAGTTTATTGACCGCAAGCTGCAGCAGCGCGAGCCGCGTCGTCGCATTGGGCAATTCGTTCGGCTGTAGTTGCCGTTGGGCTTTGAATACCTGCGGCATGTGGGCGTAGCCGTATACGGCGAGCCGGTCGGGGCGCATCTCGATGACCCGATCGAGCGTTGCACCGAAGCTCGTCAAAGTCTGCAGCGGTAGTCCGTAGATGAGGTCGAAATTGATCGACCCGAAGCCGTTCTCCCGCGCGCTGTCCAAGGTTCGCTGCACGAGTTCGATCGGCTGAATGCGATTGATCGCGTTTTGTACGTCGGCGTCGAAGTCTTGCACGCCGATGCTGATGCGATTGAAGCCGAGCTCGGCGAGCGTCCGTATGTAGCTCGCGTCGACCGTGCGCGGGTCGATCTCGATCGAGTAATCGCGCGACTCGCTGTCGATGAGCCGAAAGAAGCGATCGAGCGTATCGATGAGCGCGCTGAGGCGCTCGGGCGTCAAGAAGGTCGGCGTGCCGCCGCCCAGGTGCAGCTGTTCGACCTCGCGGCCAGGGTCGAAGTAGGCGCTGCGCATCGATATTTCAGTGAACAGCCGCGCGATATAGGGATCCGAGCGCTCCACTTGTCGCGTGACGATCTTGTTGCAGCCGCAATAAAAGCACGGGCTGTAGCAAAACGGGATATGAACATAGACCGACAGCGGGCTCTTTTCGATCGCGCCGCGGCTCGTGACCGCGGCCGCCTCATAGCAACTCGGGTTCATTTCGTGGAACTGCGTCGCGGTCGGGTACGAGGTGTAGCGCGGGCCTTCGCGGTCGTAGCGCTGCATCAAGTCTGGATCGAATTGGACGGCCATGCTCATCGTGATTTCCCTATGCCCTCAGGTGGGGTCCGAGAGCGTCATATGCAATTTCACGAGATGCGCGACCGATCGTGCGCCCATCTTTTCCATGACTTTGGCGCGGTGAATCTCGACCGTGCGTTCGCTCAATCCCAAGTCGATCGCGATGACCTTGTTGGCGCCGCCGTCGACGACCAAATCCATGACCTGGCGTTCACGCGGCGTCAGGGATTCGAGCCGGCGCAAGACCTCGGCGCGGCGCGCGACGCCCTGACGGTTTTCGGCGTCATGCTGCAATGCATGATTTATCTGATCCAGTAAATCCTGGTCCCGAAACGGCTTTTGTATGAACTCAAACGCCCCGGCCTTCATCGCCTGGACCGCCATGGGTACATCGCCATGGCCCGTGATGAAGATGATCGGCAACATGCAGCCGGTCCGATTGAGCTGTTCCTGCAACTCCAGGCCGCTCATGCCCGGCATGCGGATGTCGAGCACCAGGCAACCGGGTTCATCCGGCTTGAAATGGGCCAAGAAATCGCTCGGCTTTGAATACGCTTCGGTCGCATAGCCCACCGTGCTCAACAACAGGGTCAGCGCACGGCGCATGCCGTCATCGTCGTCGATGACATAAACGATCGGTTTTGCCATGAAAAACTCCGGCTAAATGCCCGCGGCCGGCAACCGGAACGAGAATCGGCTGCCTCCCGAGGGCAAACTTTCGAATGCGATCTTCCCCTCGTGCGCCTCTATGATCGCACGACTAGAAGCCAGACCGAGACCTGTGCCCTGAGCCTTTGTGGTAAAAAATGGTCGAAACAGCTGATTTTGGACCTCCGGCGATATACCTTGCCCCGAATCGGTGACGCTGGTTTCGACCGCATAGCGGTCCCCGCCGATCGTGAGCTTCACGGACGGGGTGTCTGCGCAGGCGGCGCTCGCATCGAACGCATTCTGCACGAGCGCAAACAAGACGTGTTGTATCCTCAATCGGTCGACGAGCACCGGTGGAAGACCGTCCGCCGCGTCATATTCCAACTGCCCATGGACTCCGGCGGCCAGCATGTCGAGCACCGGAATGAGCTCCTCCACGATGTCCCGCATTTGGCAGCGCGAGCGCGTCGATTCCTCTTGGTCGAAAAGACGCCGGATTCTCCGTATTCCCTCGCCGGCGCTCAGCGCCTCCTTGTTGATTTGACGAAATACATCCGAGGCGCCATTCACGAGCGGCTCCGGCCGGTTGAGCATGCGCTCTCCGGCCTGGGCAAAGGTCGCGATCGCGCCGAGCGGTTGATTCAATTCATGTGCGATCCCGCTGGCCATTTCCGCCAGAGCGGAGATCCGCGCGATTTCCATCAATTGATTAAGTATGAGCTTGGACCCGCCCCAGCTCGCGTTGGAATGGCTCAATGTCGCCTCGATCCGGTCATAGTTGAATCCTAGGGTGAGCTTGACGGATTGGGAGCGGAACCGCAGCCGCGAATTACCACGATGAACCTGCGCCAGTCCCTTATCGACTGGGCGGCGCACCCCCAAAGCTCCGCGCTGCAGCGCATGTCCGGGCAATCGTGTTAACCTCAAATAAGAGTTTGTAATGGACGAAATCGGCTCGATCGTACAACAGCTCGTGCAATTCTCCCCCGACGCCCTCGTTGTCGTGGACGAGCACGGCATTATCCAATTCTCCAATGATACCGCCCGCGAGATGTTCGGCTATCCGAGCGGCGAATTGGCCGGCCGGCCGATGGAGGTCCTGATTCCCGAGCGACTTCGCAGCCGCCATCAGGTGCATGTCTCCAACTATCTGCTCGGACCCTCGAATCGGGAAATGGGCGCGCGGCTCGTCGATCTGTTCGCGCGCCGAGCGGATGGCACGGAGTTCCCCGCCGGTATACGCTTGGCGCCGATACGCAGCGGCGACCGGAGTTACGTGTCGGTTGCGATCCGCGACATGACCGAGCGCCGCGCAATCAGCGCCGCCTTGGTTGCAGCGCGCCAGGAGGCCGATCGGGCGAATCAAGCCAAGAGCCGCTTTCTGGCCACGGCGAGCCACGATTTGCGCCAGCCGATGCAGGCGATTCGGCTGCTCAATGCGTCGCTGCTCAAGCTCACGCACGAGACGCATCATGTGCACGAGCTCGTGCGCCGCCAGGAACTGGCGATCGATAGCGCAACGCGGCTGCTGCATGCATTGCTCGATATCAGCCGGCTCGAATCGGGCGCGGTCGATCCGCAGCTCACGGCGGTCAGCCTGGCATCGGTGTTCGCGGATTTGCAGCGAGAATACGAATCGACGGCATCGGCGAAGAGCCTCGAGCTCAAGTTCGCCGATACCGACATCGTGTTGATGACGGACCGCACGCTATTCACCCAGCTGCTGCAAAATCTGATCGGCAATGCCGTCAAATATACCGCGCGCGGGTTTGTGCGCATCGTGCAGACGCTCGATGCCGATACGATTTCGATTCTCGTCGAGGATTCCGGCATCGGCATTCCGGACGACAAACTCGATCGCATCTTCGACGAGTACTATCAAGTCGACCCCGTCGTCGGCGCGCCGCGCGTGGGCGTCGGCCTCGGACTTGCGATCGTGCGGGAAGTGTCGCGCCTGCTCGGGATCATGGTTGCGGTGAGCTCGAAGCTGGGCGAGGGCACGCGCGTGCGAGTGCGCATTCCGCGCTCGAATTTGCTGGCCAATCCGCGCATGCCCGCCGCTGCGAGCACAAAATTGCCGGATGCGGCCAACCCGCGGCGCGGCCGCTTGGTACTTCTCGAGGACAATCAGTCGGTACGTGCCGCCACCGAATTGTTCCTGAGTCTCGAAGGCTACGATATCCGCAGCTGCGCAAGCGCTGCCGACGGCGAGAAGCTGTTCGTCGATCTCAAGCCCGGCGATGTGTTGATTTCGGATTTTCGCCTCGACGGCCGGCTCACGGGCCTCGAGGTGCTGCGTAAACTACGCACCGACAAGGGTTGGGATGTTCCTGCGGTACTGCTGAGCGGGGACCTCGAGTCGATGCTGCGCGCGATCAAGACGCCGATTCCTCGTTGCCGCTTTTTGAGCAAACCGGTCGACACTCAAGCCTTACTCGCGGCGATCGCTTCGCTCGGCACGCATCACGACCAACGTCAAAAATAATGATGCCCTCGAGCGTCATATGTAAACCGGATTCTATGTCGTGAACTTCATCACATCGCTTCAGTCATATCGGTCATACTGATTCGATTAACGGGAGCTTGTGCGATGCAACCACGTCATTTCTTAATTGCCGGCATCGGGCTGCTGACGGGTGTCGCGGCGCTCTCGGCGACTTTTATCCTGCGGTCCTTCGATTTGCATCGCGGCGCGCCGCCTGTCGCGGGCAGTCGGCATTTATATGCGTTCGGCAGCCGCAGCGCATCGCAAGTCGCGAGCCCGACGGCGCGCAAATTCGACGCAGCGCTCGCGGAACTCTCGCGCCATGCGCCGCAGGCACGGCCCGATCACGCACTCGCGGATTTGCAGGCGATGAACCCGGCCGCGCGGTTCCGGCAGGCCCCCGGCGGCGCCCCCGAGATCCTCATCGATGCCGTGACGCGCGACGATCCGCAAGCACTCAAAGCGGCTCTCGTCGCTCTCGGCCTAGAGCATGCCGCGCTCTATTCCAATGACGTCGGCGGCTGGTTGCCGGTCAATCAACTCGACGCGGCCGCCGCGCGCCCCGAGGTGCTGGCGTTGCGCGCCGCGATGCCGCATCGACGCAGTCCCGTCGGTCCCGTCGCTCTCCAGGGCGATTTTGTACAGCGCAGCGATGTCGTGCGCTCGACCTATCCGTCCTTGGACGGCAGCGGCATCACGGTCGGTGTACTGTCCGATAGTTTTGATTGTTATTCTGTTTACGCGGCCAACGGGGTGCCGGCTTCCGGCAATCAAGGCTATGCGCCCAACGGCTTTCTCGCGACCTACGCCGATGACGTGACGAGCGGCGCCTTGCCTGCAGGGGTCAATGTGCTCGGGGAGCCGTTCAACGGCAACTGCCTAGACTACGGTGCGCCCACGCAAACGCCATTCACCGACGAGGGCCGCGCGATGCTGCAGATCGTGCACGTCGTCGCACCGAATGCGGCGCTCGCGTTCCGTACCGGCGATAACAGCGAAGCGGACTTCGCGCTCGGGGTAACGACGCTCGCGTCCGCGGTGTCGGCCGGCGGCGCCGGCGCGAACATCCTCGCCGACGACCTCAGCTACTTCGATGAGCCGTATTATCAAGACGGCATCGTCGCTCAGGCCATCGATGCGGTCGTAGGCAACGGCGTCGCGTATTTCTCGGCCGCCGGTAATGACGGCAACGCGTCTTACGAGAACACAACACCGATCTTTGGCCCTACCCCCGTAGGCGCGGGCTTACCGAATGCGGGCGAGTATCTGCTCGATTTCGATCCCACGGGAAATATGCCGACGACGACGCTGCCGATCACGATCGCGCCGCAAGCGCCGGGCCAGTTTCTCGCGGTCGTCGTTGAGTGGGATCAGCCCTATGTGACGGGCGCGCCGAGCAGCGGTGGGGCGACGAGTCAAATCGATGTCTGTGTGACCGGCACGACGAGCCAGTATCTGATCGAAAATTACGACGGCACGCCCATGACCTGCACGGGTCTGAGCACGCTAGGCCTCGATCCGGTTCAAATTCTGATCATCGGCAATCCGGCGAATTCCAATATCAGCCCCCCCGACGACGACACCGTGCAAGAAACGCTGAACATTCAAGTCGGACTCGCCAACCTGACTGCCGCGCCGGGCCGCATCATCGTCTCGGTCGAGACCGACGGGCAAACGACTCCCCCACCGATCGGCGGTCCGTTCGTGACCAATAGCGCGAGTCTCCAAGGACATCCCGGCGCCGCCGGCGCCGCAGCGGTTGGGGCCGCGTTTTATTTCGATACGCCGCGATGCCTGACGTCGCCGGCCGCAGTGGAACCGTTCTCATCGCTCGGCGGCGCGCCGATTTTGTTCGATAGCACAGGTACGCAGCTCGCAACGCCGGTCACGCGCCAGAAGCCGAATTTCGTCGGTCCCGACGGCGTCAATAATACGTTCCTGGGTTTCACGCTCGCGAGCGGCGGCATTACCGGCACCAACGGATTGCTGAACACGACGATCACGCAATGCCAGAACGATCCGAGCTATCCGAATTTCTTCGGCACTTCGGCGGCGACGCCGCACGCGGCCGGCATCGCGGCGCTGATGCTGCAGGCGAACCGCACGCTGACGCCGACGCAGATCTATGCGGCCTTGGAAACCAGCGCGCTGCCAATCGGGACGGTGCCGACGAGCGGCGGCGCCGGCCCCATCTACAATTTCAATGCGGGCTACGGATTCATTCAGGCGGATGCGGCGCTAGCGTCGGTGCCGCCGGGCGCGCCGATACTGTCGTTGTCGGCGTCGTCCGTGACGGTCGGGGTTGCCTCGACACTCACCTGGTCATCGACAAATGCGACGACCTGCACGGCGACCGGTAGTTGGACGGGCATGCAAAACACCAGCGGCACGCTGAAAATCACGCCGACGGCGGTGGGCAGCTATCCGTATTCCTTGACCTGTACCAATTTGGTTGGCACATCGACGGCGGCCACTGTCACGCTTAGCGTCGCGGCGCCGGCGGTTCCGGCGGCCCCGACGCTGTCGCTATCCGCGAATTCGATCGTCGTGGGTAGCTCCGCGACGCTCAGCTGGTCTTCGAGCGATGCTACTGGTTGCACGGCCTCGGGTAGTTGGAGCGGCGCGCAGGCGACGAGCGGCAGCCTGGTGGTGACGCCGGCAGCCACGGGCGCCTACACCTACTCGCTGTTCTGCTCTAATGTCACGGGGGCGTCGCCTTCGAGCTCCGCCACGCTGACGGTGACGGCGGCGCCGAGTTCCGGCGGCGGTGGCGGCGCTCTCGATGAACTCACGCTGATCGGCTTGGGCGCGCTCGGGTTCGCGCTGCGCCGGCGTGCGCTCGGCGAGGCTGCGCGTAGCTCAGGAATCTCGATCTGAATTGACCGCAGTCGCTGTGCTCAGCGAGCCGCGTTGCGCTCAGCGTGCCGCTCAGTTGCTCGAACAGGTCGTCTTCGCATACGCGTGCACGGCCGTGTCACTATCGAGCGCGGGCCTGTCGGCATTACCGCATAGGCGCGAACTCGCATCGACGCTGACCGCGGTCCACGAGACATGCGCCTTGCCGTCCGCGCCCAGCGTGACCGTGATCGGCACGGAACTGAAGCCGTTGATGCGCTGGCCGGTGACGACGACGCGCGGCGGTACGCTGTTCATGTCGTAAACGGTCACGATGATATCGCTGGTATTGTCGTTGATGATCTTGATCTGAACGCCGTCGTCGGCGAGCGCTGCGGCGCCGGCGAACACGAGCGCCAGCGCACCGACGTTGAAACCTCGCAGCTTGCGTAAATTCATGTCTCGCACCTCTAAGGCCGTGCAATCGCGCGATTCAGGCTCGAGCCTAACGTGTTGCGTCCATGCAGAGTAGCCGCCATATTCCCTTATTTATGTCGGAAATGCGCCTACACGAGGCCTCTCAGATGATCGTCGGTTCCTCGACCCGGCGTTAGGGCGGATTGCCGACTGCGTAGGAAATTCGGTAAATGAGGCCCGCGCCGTCGTCGCTCATCAGCAGCGAGCCGTCCGCGAGCTCGGTCGTGCAGACCGGGCGGCCCCAGGCGTTGCCGTCATCGACGATGAAGCCGGTCAGGAAATCCTCGTAATCGCCGGTCGGCACGCCGCCGTGCATGCGCATGCGCACGATCTTGTGGCCGGTTCTGAAGGCGCGATTCCAGGAGCCGTGAAAGGTCACGAAGCCGTCGCCGACGTACTCGGCCGGGAATGCGGATGCACCGCCGGTCGCCGTATAGAAAGTCAGGTCCAGCGGCGCGGAATGCGATTGGTACAACACGTCCGGAACCGTGACGTGCGTCCGCAGGTCGGGCCGATCGCCGCGTAAGCGCGGATCCTCGTTGGCTCCGAGGTAGTACCACGGCCAGCCGTAGAATGCGCCTCGTTTGACGCGCGTCGAGTAATCCGGCACCAGATCATCGCCGAGATTGTCGCGTTCGTTGGTCGTGCACCAGAGATCACCGGTCACGGGCTGGCGCGTCAAGCTGACGCAATTTCGCAGGCCGGTCGCGAACAGGCGCCCCGGTCGCTTCGATCCGACCTCGAACACCAGAACAGCCGCGCGGTCGGTCTCGCTGCCCCACGCGGCGCCCAGGCCATGCTGCGCCTCCCAACGCCGGATCTCGCTCGGTGTTTTCTTCGGCATCGACTCGGCGATATTGGAGCCCGATCCAACCGAAACGAATAGGCGTCGGCCATCGGGCGAGAAGACGATATCCCGCGTGGAATGGCCGCCCGTATCCGGCAGAGTGGCGACGATCTCGGGCTCGCTTCGCGCGCTCGAGTCGCCGGTCGCGTACGCATAGCGCACGACGCAATTGGTTTGCGCGACATAGACCCATTGCGGATGGTCGGCATCCGGATAGAACGCGAGCCCGAAGGGACGCTTGAGTCCCTGCGCGAAAACCGTGCGGCTCGCGGCCCCGCCATTGTCGGGGTTGGGCCGCAGCACCGTGACGCGGCCGCCGTCGATCTCGCTGAGGATGATGTCGCCGTTTGCCGCGACCAACATCTTGCGCGGTCCGGCGAATTTCGCCGCGAATACCGCGATGTGAAATCCGGCGGGCAGCGACAACTGGGCATCGGCGGGCCGCTCGACCAACTTCGGGTGATTGCTTGCCGAAGCCGACGCATGCGGCGGCGGCAGCGTCGCGATATCGATGTGATGCAGGCGGCCCGGATAGTCCTTGCGCCAGTCGGCCGCTTCCATCGCCGAGGCCGCGCCGAGCGCTGCCGCCGCTTCGCGCGGGGTCGATGGCGCCGCGCCTGCCGCGAGGCTCGCAAAATACGCGATCAAATCGCCGCGCTGTGCGTCGTCGGGCACGGCGACGGGCATCGCGGTTCCCGGCACGTTCGTGCTCGGCGATGCGAGGAAGCGATCGAGCGTCGCCGCATCCCAAGTCAGTCGCGCGTCGCGCAGAGCTTGTGTGTAGGTGAACGTCGAGTCGCCGGCCGCGCGGCGTCCGAAAACGCCGATCAGGGACGGTCCCTGCGCTCCGCCCTGATCGCCGGGGGCTGCCGTATGACAAATCGAACATTGCTGCAAAAATACGCTTCGACCGGCGGTTGCATCGCCGGCACGCGCGGGTGCCGACGGTAGGCATACCGCCAAACAGACCATGAGCTTGGCCAGCGAGACCGCGGTCCTCGGCTCATAGAGCCGCGCCCGGCATGCAAGCTCGTTCATTCTTGCAGCGCCTCCTCCTCGCGTAATGCGGGGCTCTTTTTTTTCGCCCTGCGTAATCAGACAAGAACTGCGGGCGTAGGCCGATCAAAAAAATAAATGTTGCCGCAATAGTTATAGCGGAATGCCCGCGACACCGCAATTCCGCGCGGACTCTGCGGTATCGTTGCGGCAACATGCAGGCCTTGCTGTTTGGCTGGCGGCGGCCTCAACGGCTGCGCGTAGCGGGGCGGCCGCGGCGCCGGCTCGATGGCACGCTGCGATTTGGTGCAGCGATCGAGGCCGGCGCGGAAATCGAGCTCTCATCCGGGCTCCAGGGTTTGCCGAGGCGCTCCTCGATATAGCGGCGCAAGAGCCGGCGCACGACCTGCGAGGGGATGGCGTCTTCCTCCGCGCAGAGGCGCTCGAACACCGCTTTCTTGCGTGGGTCGATGAGTATGGTCAGGCGGGCAGTGCGGTTTTCGCTAGTCACGTGTTAATTGGATTATAATGGAACATGCATTGAAGTTGAATAGGATGATCCGTTCGCCGTGTCCGCGATCCTAGTTTCCCCGCTGTCCGCGATCCTTCTCGTGCTTTGCGCCTGGATGCTGGTCGGGTTTGCGGGGCTGCTGCGCCCGAATAGCGCGGCGTTCGCGTCGCGCGGCCTGTTTCCGCTCGGAGCGCTGCTGGGGCTCGCGCTCGCCGGCTGCGGTCTGTGGGGCCTGCTGACGGCGCCGGCGCAATTGACGCCCGCGCTGTCCGCCATGCAGCAGCTGACCTTGCCGATCGGATTGCCGGATCTTCCGATGCATCTGCGCTGCGATGCCCTCAGCAGTGTCTTTTTGATTCTGTTGGGCGGCGCCGCGGCGGGCATATCCATATTCGGAGCCGGCTACTTTCGCGGTCCGCAGGGGACGCCCGCGGGGCTCCTATGCCTGGAGTACCATGTGTTTCTCGCGAGCATGGGCTTCTTGTTGCTCGCCGATGACGCCTACAGTTTCATGGTTGCGTGGGAAACGATGGCGCTCTCATCGTATTTCCTCGTCGTCACCGATCACCGCGTCGAGGAGATCCGCAAGGCGGGCTTTCTGTATCTGGTCATCGCCCACGTCGGCGCGATCGGCATCCTGCTCTGTTTCGGCGTTCTGCAGGGCGGCAGCTGGCATTTCACGTTCGATGCCATGCGCGAGGCGCATCTGACGCCGGCGGGTGCGGGCATTGCTTTTCTGCTCGCCTTGTTCGGGTTCGGCGCCAAGGCGGGGCTCGTGCCGTTTCATGTCTGGCTGCCGGAAGCGCACCCGGCCGCGCCCTCGCCGGTCTCGGCGCTCATGAGCGGCGTCATGCTCAAGATGGCCGTCTACGGCATGCTGCGCGTGAGTTTCGATTTGCTCGGCGGACTCGCTTGGTGGTGGGGTCTCGTGCCGATAACCCTGGGCATGTTCTCAGCCTTGTATGGGATAGTGTTCGCGGCTGCGCAGACCGACATGAAACGCCTGCTCGCATATTCATCGATCGAGAACCTCGGTATCCTGTTCACCGCAATAGGCCTCGCGCTCGTGTTTCACGGCGTCGGCATGCCGACGCTCGCTGCACTCGCGTTGCTCGCCGTGCTCTACCACGCGGTCAATCACGCATTCATGAAGAGTCTGTTGTTTCTCGGCACGGGCTCGGTGCATCACGCGACCGGCGAGCGCAATCTGGGACGCCTCGGGGGCCTCATCCACCGCATGCCCTGGGTTGCATGGCTCACGCTTATCGGGGCCCTCGCCATTGCGGGCCTGCCGCCGCTCAACGGTTTCGTCTCGGAGTGGCTGTTGCTGCAGGCGTTCCTGTTTTCGCATGAAGTTCCGCATTCCTTCGTCAATATGCTGCTGCCCTTGGGCGCAGGACTGATTGCGCTGGTCGCCGCGCTCGCGGGCTACGTCATGGTGAAATTCTTCGGGATCATCTTTCTCGGGCAAGCGCGCGAAACCGGTCTCGCGCAGGCGCGGGATCCGGGGCTTTTGGAGCGCGCGGGCCTCGCATGGCTCGCGCTCGTTTGCCTTGCGCTCGGCTTGGCTCCCGTGCAAGTCATCGCCGCGCTCGCGCGCGTCGGCGAGCAGTTGCAGATCGGTGCGCTCGCGCAGAGCGGCACGCCGTGGTGGCTGCTCGTGCCGATCAGCGACCGCCAGGCCTCCTATGCGCCGCTCGGGTTCCTGCTGCTGATCGCGACCACGGTGCTGCTGACGATTGTTTTCGTTCGGCGCTTGTATCACCGGCGCGTGAGCACGGTGCCGGCCTGGGATTGCGGCTTTGGGCCGCTCAACGCACGCATGCAGGACACGGCCGAGGGTTTCGGTCAGCCGATTCGCCAGCTGTTCGAGCCATTCTTCGCGATGCGGCGGCATCTGCCTACGCCGTTCGACGCCGCGCCGCGCTATCACGTTGCGATCGGCGACCCCATCTGGAATCTGCTGTATGCGCCGCTCAAGCCGCTGGTGCTGCGCATCGCCGGCGGCGTCGTGTGGTTGCAGCATGGCCGCATCTCGCAGTATCTCGCCTACGCCTTCGTGACCCTCGTCGTGTTGTTGGCGCTCGTGCTGTGAAGCCCATCGAATTGTTCACGCAGGTACTCGAGGTCGCCGCGGCGCTTGTGGCGGCGCCGCTGTTTCTCGGCTGGGTCAACCAATGCCGAGCATGGCTGCAGAATCGGCGGGCGCCGAACGTGCTGCAGGTCTATCGCGGCATTCACAAATTGTTTCACAAGGATGCGGCGATCGCCGCGGGCGCATCGCCGCTATTCCGTCTGGCACCCTATATTGTGTTCGGAACCATGGTGGCGGCTGCGGCGATCATTCCGTCGATGGGCACGCGATTGCCGTTCGCGACGGCCGCGGATGCGATCGCGCTGGTCGGTTTGTTCGCCACCGCCCGCGTCTTTATGGCGTTGGCGGCGATGGATATCGGCACGCCGTTCGGCACGCTCGGCGCACGGCGCGAGATGATGGTCGGGTTTCTCGCGGAGCCCGCGCTGCTCATGGTGATTTTCGTGGCTTCGCTGATTTCGATGACGACCGCGCTGCCGCTGATATCCGAGCGCCTGGCGACCCAGGCTCTGTCCTTGTCGCCGAGCCTGGCGTTTACCGGCATAGCCTTCACGATGGTGCTGCTCGCCGAGAATGCGCGCATCCCGATCGACAATCCGCAGACGCACCTCGAACTGACGATGATTCACGAGGCGATGCTGCTCGAGTACTCGGCGCGACACCTCGCTCTGATGGAATGGGCCGCCGCGCTCAAGCTGTTCAACTACACCTGCATCGGTTTCGCGCTTTTCATTCCGTGGGGCGCGGCCATGGGCGAGGCGGGACCCGTGGAGCTGCTCGGCGCAATTCCGGTATTGGCGCTCAAGCTCGTCGTCGCGGGCGTCGCGCTCGCGCTGGTCGAGACGGTGTCGGCGAAGCTGCGCGTGTTCCGCGCACCCGAATTCCTGGCAACCGCGTTCTTGTTCGCGGTGCTGGGCCTGCTCGTGCACATTTTGCTGGGAGACTAGGCGATGAGCGCCGCAACATTCGTTCTGCAATTGCTCAACAGCTTGGCGGCATTGTTGCTGCTGCTGTCGTTCGCGATGCTCGCGCAGCGGCGCGTGGTGACGCTCGTCGACCTGCTCGCGATGCAGGGGGCCGTGCTCTGCGCGGCCACCCTGCTGCTCGCTTGGCGCACGGGTGAAACCAATCTCTACATTTCCGCGGCATTGACTCTCGGCCTCAAAGTCATCTTTCTGCCCTGGCTGCTGCATCGGCTGATCCGGCGTCTGGGCGTGTATTGGGATACCGACACGCTGCTGAATATTCCGGGCACGATGCTCATCGGCTTGGTCGTCGTCGTGTTCTCCTTCGGCTTGGCGCAGCCGATCACGGCGCTCGCAAGCACCGCAACGCGCAGCGCCATCGGCATCGCGGTCGCCGTGATTCTGCTCGCGTTCCTGACGATGATCACGCGCCGCAAAGCGATGTCTCAGGTGATCGGCTTCCTGTCGATGGAAAACGGCCTATTCTTCGGCGCGATGAGCGCGACCTACGGCATGCCGATGGTCGTGGAGATGGGCGTCGCGCTCGATGTGCTCGTCGCGATGCTGGTGCTCGGCGTGTTCTTCTTCCAAATTCGGGATCAGTTCGACAGCCTGGATCTCGAACGCCTGGAGTCCCACGAGGAGGAACCGTAGAGTGGTGTTTTACGTATTGATCGGCACACCGCTGCTGGGCGCGCTCGTCATGATGTGGTTCGGAGCCCGACGCTGGGCGCCCGAGGCCAATGTCGTGTTCAGCGCAATCACGCTGCTCGGCGCTTGTGCGCTGAGCGCGCGCGTCGTCGTCGAGGGAAATTTGACGTTTCTGCACGATCAGTTTTTCATCGACCCGTTCAATATCTTTCTGGCGACCCTGACCGCCTTCGTCGGGCTGACGACGGCGCTGTTCTCACGGCCTTATATGCGCATTGAAATCGCGCGGCGGCACATCAAGAAACGCAGGCTGCGGCTCTACCACAGCATGTACCAGATGTTCCTGACGACGATGCTGGTTGCGCTGACGACCAACAATCTCGGCCTGTTGTGGGTCGCGATGGAGGCCGCGACGCTCTCGACGGTGCTGCTCGTGACGTTTTACCAAACGCGGGCGAGCATCGAGGCGGGGTGGAAATATTTCATTCTCTGCGGCGTCGGTATCGCGCAGGCGTTGTTCGGCACGATCCTCGTCTATATCGCCGCGGAGAAAGTCCTGGGCTCGCAGGGCGTCAATGCGCTGTTGTGGACGCACCTCAATGCCGTCAAAGGGCAACTCGAACCGCGCGTGCTCAGTCTCGCGTTCGTCTTCCTTCTGGTCGGTTACGGGACCAAAGTCGGATTGGCGCCCTTGCACAATTGGTTGCCGGACGCGCATGCAGAGGGCCCTACACCGATTTCCGCGGTGCTGTCGGGGCTGTTGCTGAATGTGGCGATTTACGCGGTCGTGCGCTGCAAAGTGCTGGTCGAGGGATCGCTGCATCAGCCCTGGCCGGCCCAAATGCTAATGGGATTCGGGATCGTCTCGGTGGTGGTCGCCGCGTTTTGTCTCTGGCGCCAGCGAGACATCAAGCGGCTATTCGCGTATTCGTCGATCGAACACATGGGCATCATTACGTTTGCATTCGGCATGGGCGGGCCGGTCGCGAATTTCGCGGCGTTGCTGCATATGACCGTGCACTCGTTGACCAAATCCGCGATTTTCTTCACGGTCGGACACGCGACGCAAAAATCCGGCTCGCAGCTCATGGACGGCATTCGCGGGCTCGTGACCGTCAGCCCGGCGGTCGGTTGGGGCCTCATGATCGGTTCCCTGGTCATCCTCGGCATGCCGCCGTTCGGCGTATTCGCGAGCGAGTTCCTGATTTTGACGACCGCGATGCGCGAACAACCCTGGGCGACCCCGCTGTTGCTGGTTGCGCTCGGCGTCGCATTCGCAGCGATTTTCGGACGCGTTCAACCGATGGTGTTCGGCGAGACGACCGCGAAACGTTTGCCGCATCCGCCCGCGTTGATGCCGATATTCTTCCATCTGGCCTTGGTGCTGCTGTTGGGTCTGTTCATTCCGCCGTATCTCGCCGATTGGTACCGTGCAGCGGCGCGCTTGATCGGAGGAGGCTGAGATGCTCGTCGCGCCCTGGTTCGAAGCGAGCTCGGCGCTGGCCGGCGCGCCGGGCGTGCGCAAGCTCTCGGTGTCCGGCGATCAATGGCGCGAGGCCGCGCAAGCTTTCGCGTCGGCGGGCGGCCGGCTGCTCGCCTTGTGGGCCGACCAGACGGCGGCGGCGGCGGACCTCGAGCTGCATGCGGCGTTTTCCGCGAGTCCGGGCGTGCTCGTGCTCGACTTGCGGGCGGGCGAGAGTGCCGTTGCCGGCGATGCGGCCGCCGACGCCGTTGCCCAATATTCCGGATTGCAAGACTTGTTTCCCGCGGCGAGCCGCATGCAGCGTGCCGTCGCCGACCAATTCGGCGTCTATTCCACGGACGCCGATCGGCGCCCTTGGCTCAAGCACGCGGAGGGGTCCGGCGGCTACCCGTTCGTGCGCGTCGAGGGCGATGGCGTGCATGAGATCCCGGTCGGCCCGGTGCACGCCGGCATCATCGAGCCGGGTCATTTTCGATTTTCCGTCGTCGGCGAAAAAGTCCTGAGGCTCGAGGAGCGTCTGGGATACGTGCACAAGGGCATCGAGCGTCGCTTCACCGAATTGTCGGTTTACGATGCGCACCGGCTCGCGGCGCGCGTCTCGGGCGATACGGCCGTTGGGTTTTCATGGGCCTATGCGCAAGCGCTCGAGGGCCTTTCGCAGACCGAGGTGCCCATGCGCGGCGCATGGTTGCGCGCGCTTTGCCTCGAACTCGAGCGCGCCCAGAACCATCTCGGCGATCTTGGCGCGCTCGGCAACGACGCGGGATTCGCATTCGGACTCGCGCAGTTCTCGCGTCTCAAGGAACTGCTGCTGCGCGCCTGCGAAACGGCTTTCGGACAGCGTTACTTGCTCGATGCGATCGTGCCGGGCGGCATGAACGCCGATTTGCCGGCGGCGGGCGCCGCGGCGCTGGCGCAATGCGCGCAAATGATCGGCGCCGAGACCGCGCTGCTGCGTGACATCTACGATGAACACTCGGGTCTGCGCGGGCGATTCGTCGGCGCCGGCGTCGTCACGCCCGCTCTCGCGGCGCGTCTCGGACTGATTGGACTAGCGGGCCGCGCGAGCGGCCAGGCCTACGATCTGCGCATCGACATGCCCGGCGTTCCCTACGGCGAGCTCGAACCGAGGAAATTCGGCGGCACGGCCGGCGACGTCGCGGCGCGCGTGGCGATCCGCTTCGATGAACTATTGGAGTCCTGCCGGCTCGTGCTCCGGATCATCGAGGGATTGCCGGCGGGCGCTCACCGCGTTGCCGTGCCGCCGCCGCCAGCGCACGAGCTCGGGCTGGGCCTCGTCGAGGCATGGCGCGGTCCCGTGCTGGTCGCGCTCGTCGCGGGTCCCGCCGGCAGCATACGCCGCTGTCATCCGCACGATCCGTCGTGGCAGAACTGGCCGGTGCTCGAGCACGCGATCATCGACAACATCGTGCCGGATTTTCCGTTGATCAATAAATCGTTCAATCTTTCGTATAGCGGCCACGACCTTTAAGATGCCGCAAGCGAGACCAGCATGCTGAAGACCCTGCGCCAAATCGGGCGCGTCGGGATCGTGACCGAAGCGCCGCCACCCTGCGACGACAGCTTGCGGCTGCGCGCGGAGTTGCAGGCCAATATCCTGGAAATCATGGGGCGCGCGCTGTGCATCCGCGCGGTCGACGCGGGATCCTGTAATGGCTGCGAACTCGAAATTCACGCTCTCAACAATCCGATCTACAACATCGAAGGCTTGGGTATTCGATTCGTCGCGAGTCCGCGCCACGCCGATTTGCTGCTCGTGACCGGGCCGGTCAGCGCACACATGCAAGCCGCCTTGCGGCGCACGTACCAGGCGACCCCCGATCCGAAGCTCGTCGTCGCGATCGGCGATTGCGGCTGCACCGGCGGAATCTTCGGGGAGTCCGGCGCGAGCCTCGGCCGCGTCGCGAACGTGATACCCGTCGACGTCGCGGTTTCCGGCTGCCCGCCGAGCCCGACGCGGATCTTGAGCGCGATTCTCACGGCCATTACGGTGGCCGCGCCGCGGGTTCCTTGATGCGGTAAGCGCGAACCCATGCGACGAGTCGTCATGAAACTTGCAAACAGCGCTGGCTAGTACGCCGCCGCTCCTGCGAAAATGGCGGATCTGCCCGACCAGGATTCCCGACGAACCGTATAGGGAGGATATCTTTGCCCGATTCATTGGCACGACGATTCGAACCCTTCGGTTTTCTGCGGGATCTTGCGACCCGCTGGGACGTGGTAGCGTTCGTCGTCGTGATCGGCTTGATCGCGTTCCTTGGGGGAGCGGCGCGCGGTGTGTTCATCCCGCTGGCGCAGTTGGACGCCACGCCTTTGTCGCTCGACCCGATTCACCTGCCCGAATATGCGGCCCGCACGACCTTGCGAATGCTCGCGGCGCTGGTGCTGTCCTTGCTGTTCACCTTGACTTACGCGACATGGGCCGCGAAGAGCGAGCGCGCAGGCAAGCTCCTTGTGCCGATTTTGGACATTTTGCAATCGGTGCCGATCCTGGGCTTCATCTCGATCACGGTGGTGTTTTTCATGTCGCTGGCGCCGGGGCGCGTACTCGGCGCTGAATTCGCCTCGATATTCGCCATTTTCACGAGCCAGGCGTGGAACATGGCGTTCAGCTTCTACCAGTCGCTGCGCACGGTTCCGCACGAACTGTCCGAGGCCGCGGAGTCGTTCCGGCTTTCGCCATGGATGCGATTTTGGCAGCTCGAGGTTCCGTTCGGACTGCCCGCGCTGGTCTGGAACATGATGATGTCGATGTCCGGCGGCTGGTTCTTCGTGGTCGCCTCGGAGTCGATCAGCGTCGGACATACCACGGTTGCGCTGCCGGGGGTGGGCTCCTACATCGCGCTGGCGATCGAGCAGAAAAATCTGGTCGCGATCGGCTGGGCGATCGGCGCAATGCTGCTCGTCATCCTGCTCTACGACCAGTTGCTGTTTCGCCCCCTGGTCGCCTGGGTCGATCGGTTCCGCGTCGAGCAAGAACCGGGCGTGCGCGTGCCGCAGTCCTGGGCGCTCACGATGATGCGCCGCTCGCGCTTGATTCAGGCCGGGAAATTGGCGTTCCACGCGATCGTAATGCGTACCAGCCGCGCCGTGCCGCGCGTCGATCCGCAAAGAATCGATGCGGCGCCGGGGCCGAAGCGCAGTCTCGATTTGCTGTGGGTTTTGCTCGTCGCCGCCGCGGTCTCGTTCGGAGTGTGGCACATCGCGGCCGTGGTGATCGCAAACACGCCGTTGCGCGAGGCGCTGCACGTCTGCGGTTTGGCGTTTATCACGATGTTCCGGGTGTTTTTCTTGATCGCACTCGCGAGCTTCATTTGGGTGCCGATCGGCGTGTGGGTGGGGCTGCGGCCAAGGGCCACGCAAATCGTGCAGCCAATTGCGCAATTCATGGCGGCGTTTCCGGCCAATTTGCTGTTTCCGATCGCGATCTACGGCATCGTCACATGGAAGCTCAACCCCGATATCTGGCTCAGTCCGCTGATGATCCTCGGTACTCAGTGGTACATCTTGTTCAACGTCATTGCGGGTGCATCGTCATTTCCGGCGGAGCTGCGCTATGCGTCGGAGAATTTCGGCGTCAAAGGCTGGTTGTGGTGGCGCAAGGTGGCGCTGCCCGGCGTGCTGCCGTTCTTCGTAACCGGCGCGATCACGGCATCGGGCGGTTCTTGGAATGCCGCGATCGTCGCCGAAATCGCGACCTGGGGCAATACGACGGTCGAGGCGCGCGGCTTGGGCTCGTATATCGCCGAGGCAACGACTGCGGGCGACTTTCATCGGATCGTCTTGGGGATAGGCACCATGAGTTTGTTCGTCGTGATCGTCAATAGAATTTTTTGGCGCCCCTTGTATTACCACGCCGAGCGTAAATATCGACTGACTTGAAGGGTTCCGCTAATGAATACCACTCCACTGCTTCAATGCACCGATGTCCGCAAGGCGTTCCCGAAACCGGATGGGGGCGAATTACTCGTGCTCGAGGGAATGAATATCGAGCTCAATGCGGGCCAGATCGTCGGCTTGTTGGGTCGCTCCGGGTCCGGGAAATCGACGCTGTTGCGCCTGATCGCGGGTCTCTCGGAACCGAGTGCCGGTCGCCTCAGTTACCTCGGCCAACCGATTTACGGCCCGGCCGCCGGGATCGCGATGGTCTTTCAGAGCTTCGCGTTGTTTCCGTGGCTTAACGTGTTCGAAAACGTCGCGCTCGGACTCGAAGCCCAACGATTGCCGAAGGCGGAAATCCGCATGCGATCGCTCGCGGCGATCGATCTGATCGGTCTCGACGGATTCGAGTCGGCCTATCCGCGTGAGCTGTCGGGCGGAATGCGCCAGCGCGTGGGCTTCGCGCGCGCGCTGGTCGTGCATCCGAACATTCTGCTCATGGACGAACCGTTTTCGGCGCTCGACGTGCTGACCGCCGAGACGCTTCGAACCGACTTCCTCGATTTGTGGTCCGAAGGCCGAATGCCGATCAAGGGCGTCATTCTGGTGACCCATAACATCGAGGAAGCCGTGCTCATGTGCGACCGCATCCTGGTGTTCGGCACCAATCCCGGCCGAATTCTTTCCGAAATCAAGGTCACGTTGCCGCAGCCGCGCAACCGCCTCGATCCGAGCTTTCGCGAATTGGTCGAACGCATTTATGTGGAAATGACCGCGCGCCCGAAAGGGCCGGCCGCCGTCGGCCGGCAAGAACGATTCCCGGGACTCGGCATCGGCAGCGTGTTGCCGGCGGTATCCTCGAACCTGTTGGCCGGCTTGATCGAGGCGGTGGCGGCGGCGCCGTTCAATGGAACCGCGGATTTGCCGGAAATCGCGTCGGACTTGCAAATGGAGATCGACGTGTTGTTTCCGGTCGCCGAAACTCTGCAGATGTTGCGCTTCGCGGAACTCGAAGGCGGCGACTTGAAGCTCACCGAGGAGGGACTCGATTTCGCGCAAGCCGATCCCGACGAGCGCAAACGGATTTTTCTGCGCCATTTGCTGAACTACGTGCCGCTGGCTGCGCACATTCGGCGGGTATTGGATGAGCGCGCCTCGCATCTTGCGCGCAAGAGCCGCTTCATCGACGAATTGGAAGATTTCATGAACGAGGACGCCGCGGAACAAACGCTGCGCGCGGTCATACAGTGGGGACGTTACGCGGAGGCGTTTGCCTATAAGGACGACAATGCAGTCTTCAGTCTCGAGAATCCGACCTAGAACTATAATAAGATGAGCGCCATGATCCGGGATCTTATGCGTGCTTCGCACGTCGATATCGCGCCGCCCGCGGGCCGGGCCTAGGCTCCATGGAAACTTCGGCGGGAACGGCGCCGCAGCGCTTCGGGATGTTACGCGTCATCGCGGTCTACAAGCTCGGCAAAGTATTGATGCTGTTGGCGGCGGCTTACGGGGTTTTGCGGCTACGCGATGCCTCGTTCATCGCCCAAGTCTACTCGTGGGCGTCGACGCTGCAGTCCGGTCTCGAACGAGATGTCGTCAAGCGTGGTCTGGTTTGGTTCAGCGGCCTGAGTCCCGCACGCGTCGAAACGCTGGGCGCCGTGACGCTCGCGTATGCGGCGATCTTTGCGACCGAGGGCATCGGTTTGTGGTTGCGCAAGCGCTGGGCGGAATGGTTGACGATCATCATTACCGGCTCCCTGATCCCGTTGGAGATTTGGGAAGTCTCGATCCGCCCGACGATCGGCAAGTCGTTGGTTCTATTAATCAATGTGGCGATCGTTTGGTATCTAATCATTCAACTGCGGTCCTCCCGCAAGGGCATCACACGGCACGTCTGAATCGTATGTGAAATGATCGTCATCTCGGCGGAATTTCCCGAACACCGCGTATTCTTGGCTCTGGTTTTACATACACCCGCTGGAGACATTATGAACAAGTCTGGAACGATGCTGACCGCCGCTTTATTGACCTTCGGCCTCGCCGCCGGCGTAATGACTGCGGATGCGCAGCAAACCGCTGCCCCCGCTGCCGCGCCCGCCGCTGCCGCGCCCGCCGCTGCCGCGCCCGCCGCTGCCGCCCCCGCTGCTGCGGCACCTGCAGCCAAGACCTCGACGCCCGCCAAGAGCGGCATGAAGACCGGCAAGTCGGCCGGCAAGTCGACCGGCAAGTCGACCGGCAAGTCGACTACCGCCAAGTCGAGCGGCAAGACAACGACTGCCAAGTCGACCGGCAAGATGACGACGAAGTCGACCGGTAAGACGACTCCTGCGGCGACCACGCCGGCTGCGACGACTCCCGCTGCGACCGCTCCTGCGACGACGACCCCCACCACGAAGTAATCAGTGGTATGAAGCCCCGGCCGTGCAAAGCGGCCGGGGCTTTTCTCTTTAGCAGTCGATGAGCCCCGATCAGATCCAGTCAGCGAATATCGCGCACCTGATCCAGGTCGCGCTCACGCCGATATTCCTGATCTCGGCGATCGGTGTCACGCTGAACGTCCTTACGAACCGCCTATCGCGGATCGTCGATCGGGCACGCGCGATGGAAGATCGCCTGAACCGCGAAACCGACGGCGGCGACGGTCATGCGGTGCATCGAAAGCTGCGGGTCTTGGCGCGCCGCGCGCGCTATATCAACGCGGCCATCACGCTGATCACGGTATCCGCGCTATTGATCTCCCTGGTCGTCGTGATGCTGTTCGTCAACGCATTCCTGCGCTGGGATCTGCCGGAACTGATCGCGATATTGTTCATCCTCTCGATGTTGTCGCTCGCTGCAGCGCTCTCGGCATTTCTGATCGAGGTACGCATCGCAACCCGCAGCTTGCGCATCGGCATCGACGCCGCGTCGCATCAACGCGAGGATTGAGAGGCGGCCGGCAATAGTCCAAGGACAAAAACAAATGAGGCCTTCGAGTTAGAATGCATCGGAAACGTATCGCATAGGTTCGAAATCGTGCTTCGGGAGGGCGGAATGCGGCGAATTCTTCTCATGACGGCGTTTGCGGTAGCGGCCGCGACGCTGAGTTCCGGCTGGGCTTGGGCGCAGATGCCGGGCGGCGGACCGATGTCCGGCGGCAGACCGGGCAGCGCTCCGCCCGGCGAGCAAATCGACACCACTCCGCGTCCGGACAAGCCGGACGCTGCCGCGCGCAAGGCCTACAAGGAGGCCGCGAAGGCCCTCAATAAGGCCATGGAGCACGATCAGCTGGCTCTCAAGGCGTCGAATCCGGACAAGAGGGCCGACGAATTGGACAAGGCCCGCGATTCGTATTACCGGGCACTCGATTACTTCACCGAAGCCTTGAGCAACAACGCGGAAATGTCGGAGGCTTGGAATTCGGCGGGCTACGTGCACTTACGCCTCGGCGCGTACGGCGAATCGATCGACGATTACGATCATGCGCTCAAATTCAATCCGGATTTGCAGGAAGCGATCGCGCATCGTGCCGAGGCATATTTGCGGCTCGATCGGCTCGATGAGGCCGAAAGCGCCTATATGGATCTATTCAATCACGCGCGCCCGCTGGCCGATCAACTGATGCCGGCGATGCAGCGCTGGCTCGAGGAGCATCGCCAAGATCCGAAGGGGGTGCGCCCGGCGCAAATAGAGGCCTTCGATCAATGGCTCAAGGAACGCGACAAATTGGCGAATCCGGCTGCCTCTTGAGGTGCCGACGCGAAGGCTCTACGCCTGGCGCGGAGCGGATTTGAGCGCGTCGAGATCCCGCCGTAATTGCTCGACGAGATCCTCCAAGCGGGCGATGCGCCCGCTCAGGGTCCCGGCGCTCGCCGCGGGTCCGTCGAGCGACAGATCGACGGTCGCTTCGGCTTCGTCCACGGATTCGATCATGCCGCTGAACAGGTGCGCATAGCGCGACTCGCGCGTACCCGCGGCGCGCTCGAGCCGCGCAATGAAGGGTCCGTCCTCGCGCGTCATCAAGCCCTTTAATGTCGCCTCGACCTCCTGAGCATCGGCAAATTCGCACAAGCGATTCGTGCGCGAGCGCAATTCGCCGGGGGTTTGCGGTCCGCGCAGCAGCAGCACGCAGATGATGCCCAATTCCTGCTTGGAGAACTTCAGCGATCCGAACTCGGTGTTGCAGAAACGGTGTTTGTATTTCGTCACGCGGCCGCCATAACCCGCCGATTTGTCGCTGACCATGTATTTCTTCATCAGCGTATCGACGGCATGCTGGACGGCCGCCTCGGTCAGCTCGAGCACCGGGTCGCGGTTGGTCTTCTGATTGCAGGCATTGGTGAGCGCATTGAGCGACAGCGGGTATTGATCCGGCGTCGTGATCTCCTTTTCGATCAAGCAGCCGATTACGCGCGCCTCAATTGCAGAAAATTCGATATTCATGTCCACCTTCCAAGTCGCCGCCGGTTGTTTTAGGGTAGCGCCTTCACTTTCCTTAGGATGTTCGCAAATGAAAACCAAAGCCGCCGTCGCCTATGCTGCCGGCAAGCCCTTGGAGATCGTCACCGTGGACCTGGCCGGCCCGAAAGCCGGCGAGGTATTGATCGAAATCAAGGCGACCGGAGTTTGCCACACCGATGAGTTTACGCGTTCGGGAGCGGACCCCGAGGGATTGTTCCCGGCAATACTGGGGCACGAGGGAGCGGGCATCGTCGTCGAAGTGGGTTCCGGCGTCACCTCGGTGCGCAAGGGCGACCACGTCATTCCCCTCTACACACCCGAGTGCCGCCAGTGCAAATCCTGCACGTCGCGCAAAACCAATTTGTGCACGGCGATCAGGGCGACCCAAGGCAAGGGACTCATGCCCGATGGGACGAGTCGTTTTTCGATCGGCAACGATTTGGTGCACCATTATATGGGCTGCTCCACGTTCTCGAATTTTACCGTCTTGCCGGAAATCGCGGTTGCGAAAATTCGCGAGGATGCTCCATTCGACAAGGTTTGCTATATCGGTTGCGGCGTAACCACGGGCATCGGCGCGGTAATCAATACCGCCAAGGTGGAGGCCGGCGCCAATGTCGTGGTGTTCGGTTTGGGCGGCATCGGACTGAATGTGGTTCAGGGCGCGCGCCTCGTCGGCGCGAACAAAATCATCGGCGTTGATTTGAATCCCGCCCGCAAGCCGCTGGCCGAGAAATTCGGCTTGACGCATTTCGTCAATCCCAAGGAGGTCGGCGGCGATCTGGTCGCGCATTTGGTGGCGCTGACCGATGGCGGGGCCGATTACAGCTTCGAATGCGTCGGCAACGTCGACTTGATGCGCCAAGCCTTGGAATGTTGCCATCGCGGCTGGGGCGTATCGGTCATCATCGGCGTCGCCGGAGCGGGTAAGGAGATCAGCACGCGGCCGTTCCAGCTCGTGACGGGGCGCGTCTGGAAGGGCACGGCCTTCGGCGGTGCACGCGGCCGCACGGATGTGCCCAAGATCGTCGATTGGTATATGGACGGCAAAATCAACATCGACGATCTGATTACCCATCAGATGCCGCTCGAAAAGATCAACGATGCGTTCAGCCTGATGCACTCCGGCGAGTCGATCCGCAGCGTCGTGCGTTACTGATGAGCATTTTGCAGTTGATTTCCGAGCACGCTTGCTACGGCGGCGTTCAGCGATTCTATGAGCACGAATCGAGCGAGACGCGCGGGCCGATGAAGTTTGGCGCATATCTTCCGCCGCAAGCGCAGGAACGCAAGGTACCGGTGCTGTACTTTCTCTCCGGATTGACCTGCACCGAAGAGACCTTTCCGATCAAATCGCATGCGCAATTCGTCGCGTCGCAATTGGGACTCATGCTGATTTCGCCCGATACGAGTCCGCGCCATCCGCGCCTGCCCGGCGATGCCGACAGCTGGGACTTTGGATACTCCGCCGGGTTTTACGTCGATGCGACCGTCGCGCCTTGGAAAGAGCATTACCGAATGTACAGCTACGTGAGCGGTGAATTGCCTGCGCTCGTCACGGCGAATCTGCCGGCCGCGCCGGCTGCCAGCGGCATATTCGGCCATTCCATGGGGGGGCACGGCGCGCTGACCTGCGCATTGCGCAACCCACGGCAATATAAATCGGTCTCGGCGTTCGCGCCGATTGCGGCACCCATGCGCTGTCCTTGGGGCAGGGGCGCCTTCGCGCGCTATCTCGGCGCCGACGTGGAAACCTGGCGGCGGTACGATGCCAGCGAGCTCGTCGCGAACAATCGCTTCCCCGGGACCATCCTCATCGATCAAGGCACCGCGGATAAGTATCTCGCCGAGCAATTGATGCCGGAGCGGTTTTCCGCGGCCGCCGCGGGATCGGGTCAGCCGATCGAATTGCGGATGCAGCCGGGATACGATCACGGCTATTACTTCATTCAGAGTTTCATGGCCGATCATCTGCGCCATCACGCCGCACGGTTGACCGGCGCGGCTTGACGCGCGCGAGCCGATCAACGCGAGTTGATCATGGGCTCCGAAGTGATGTGGCCGTCGAAGTCGGTCCAGACGTGCTTGGCAAAGTCGTAGAGCTTGCAGCGCCTGACCGTATTCCAGTAGTAGCGCCACGTGAACACTTCCGAATTCAGGCGCTCATCCAGCGTCGCCGCGAGCCGCGCCTGGGCTTCCTTGAGGCGGTAGAGCGGAATGCCCATGTTCACGTGATGAGCGCCGTGTTCGAGAATGTAATGAATCAGCCCGTCGAGCGGGCGCATGAGCGTCACGGAGACCGTCGTGGTCGCGTAGCCCGCATTGGCACTCCATTCGTCGCGGCGCTCGTACCACGCGACGCGCGGGTGCGTGTGCTGTACATAGACGACGAAACCCATCAGACAATTCCACAGGAAGAACGGCACGGCGAACGCGAAGATCAGCAGCGATGCGATCGAGCGATGGCTGTGGATTCCCCAGACGACGAGCCCGCCGATCCAGATCGCGGCGAACGCCGCGACCATGAAGCTATCGATCGTGTAGCTCGTGCGCCGCGTGGCGACGTGCTTGCGACCCGGGAAAAACAGCTTTTTCCACCACATTTCGATCATGTAATAGACGCCCTGGCCGACGCCGCTGCGGTAAACGCGCTCCAGTTGGCGCCGGATCCACGACAGACGCGCGAATTCACTGGGCGAATAAGGCGTCCAAACGTAATCGCGACCTTTGAGATTGGTAAATCCGTGGTGCGCCAGATTATGGCCGATCTCCCAAAGGCTATACGGCGTCAGCGACGGCAGGAACGCAATCCTGCCGATCCATTTATTCAGAGTCTTATTCGGCGTGTAGGAGCCATGACAGGCGTCGTGACCGATCACGAACAGACGCGCAATCCAGAGGCCGGCGACCATCGAAGTCAAAACCTTGATCCACCAGGCGTCCACGATCAGCAGGCTCGCGATCGCAACGCCCAACACCAGCCAGTCGAGAAAAAACCAGACGACCGGAGTCACGATGCCGGGCTCTACGGCGAACGGTTGCAGCAACTTCGTGAATTTCCGGCGGCGACTGACGGGCGCCGCCGTCGCGTCGGCAGCCGGCACCGCACCGGCCTTTTCTACTTCAGGGCTTGGTTCCATGAAACACTCCAACCAGCATTTTTTTCAAAATCGACCTGGTATTATACGCTCCGGCCCGACAATGTTGTATGTCGGGATTCGCGTATTGCAGCGATCGGCAGGGTAGATCTCAGCGGACTTCGGTCAGGCCGTCTCGGCGTCGGGCCAGAGTAAAACCCCTAAATGCTCGCAGGCTTCAATCAGGGCAGCCGCGGCTTCACGGGTGCTGGCATCCAGGCGCCGATCATGTGTCAGCAGCCACGTCAGCCGCGCACGGCGCGAACGGGCGGACGGTTCGCTGTCGAACAGTGCCGGAAACAGGCCTAGTGCATCGACGAATTCACGCAGCGCCGCACTGGAAGCGACATTCGGCGGCGCGCTCAGCAACAGCTTGAGCCATGTCACGCAGCGTTTTGCGAGGCCGGCGCGCGTAATCCCCAAACTCGTACGGCGGCCCGCCTCTCCATCGGCGAGCGAATCGGTCAGATTGCGGTAGCGCTCGACCGCAGACTCATCTGCGGGCAGCGCCGGACTCGCATCGGACAACACCGAGCGCAGCAGATCCGCGAGCAGCAGCGACAGCGACTCCGCCAGGAACCGCTGACACTGTTCCGCGTCGGGACGAGCGAAATGCTCCCAGGACGGCGGCTCACCGAATCTTCGTGCAGGCGGTTTTGACATGCCTCCAGTGTAGCTGCTCCATCGGCGTCCGCAACCTTCACGTATGCGACATCCACAAGGCAGCGGCTGCTGCGCCCGCGCGAGCGCGGGCTCGCGCAAATCGGCGTGCCCGGCTACAGTGCGCCGGATGAGCGCGAAACTCGAAATCGCACTGCACGAGGTGTCGGTTCGGCGCGCCGATCAATGGGCTCTGCAAGACATAAGCTTGCGCTTGCGCAGCGGCGAGCGCTGGGCGCTTCTGGGGGGCAACGGCGCCGGCAAGACGCAGCTGCTCAAGGTGCTGGCGACTGATGTGTGGCCGACCCCCACGGGCCGCGAACAGCTGATTTATCGACTGGGCGGACGGCGCATCGATCGGCGGCGGGCCAAGCGCCACTTCGCGTATCTCGGCGCGGAACGTCAAGACAAATACGCGCGCTACACTTGGAATCTGACCGTCAGCGATCTGATCGCGAGCGGCATCCACGGCACTGATCTGCTGCTGAGCTCGGTCACGCCCGCGCAGCGGCGCCGGGTGACGTCGATGCTGCGAAGCTGCGGCCTGACGCCGCTCGCGGACCGCCGATTCTTGTCCTTGTCATACGGCCAGAAACGCCTGGCACTGCTCGCGCGCGCCTTGGTCGCGCGGCCGCACTGGCTGCTCCTAGATGAGTTCTACAATGGCCTCGATCGGCGGTTCCGGGCGCGCATCGACGCGGTCCTCGAGGCGGCGCGTAAACGCGGCCAATCATGGGTCGTGGCGGCGCATCGGTCGGTCGATGTGCCGCGCGGCACGACAAACATCATGGAACTCCACGAGGGCCGCCTCACAACCGTCAAGCCATTCGACGGCAAGTTGATCGCGCGCCTCGCGCGGGGGGCCGAAGAGCGGCCTGTTGCGCGCTTCAGTGCGCGCAGGCGCGGAGCCCGGAGCACGTTGCTGCGACTCGAGCACGCGGACCTATACGTCGATTATCGGCTGGTGCTCCGAGATGTGAATTGGGAGCTGCGGCTCGGTGAACATTGGGCGATCGTGGGAGCGAACGGCGCGGGCAAGTCGAGCTTCTTGAAATTGATCTATGGCGACCTGTCGCCGGCGCTGGGTGGGCGCATCGAACGGCGCGGCGTTGCGCCGGGCACACCGATCGCGGCGTGGAAACGCCGGGTCGGTTACGTGTCGGCGGAGCTGCAGAGCGATTATTCGGTGGGGTTGAGCGTGTTTGAGTTGGTGGCGAGCGGACGCTACGCGAGTATCGGTCTCGTCGATGCGCCGACGCCGCAGGATCGGCGCGCGGCCGTGCGCTGGCTCAAATTCTTCGAATTATGGCCGCAAGCCGCACGCTCGGCGCGAGAATTATCGTACGGACAATTGCGTCGCGCGCTGATCGCGCGCGCGCTCTGCGGGAACCCGCGCATTCTATTGTTGGATGAACCGCTGACCGGCCTCGACCCCGCGGGGCGCGCCGCGATCAAGCAATTTCTGGAGCAGCTCATGGCGCGCGGTGTGACGCTGATCATTGCCGTGCACCACCCGGAGGACCTGCCGCGGGGCATGACACACGGATTGCATTTACATAAGCGGCGCGCGCAGCAATTAGATTCCGATTTTGCGACCTGAGTCTGCGGCGCATCCCGGCGATGGCGGCTAAATCGAGGCCTCAATACCCTCTATCTGGAGAGTCTCGATGACCTCGCGTGCCGTTGTTGCGATCCTTGCCTCGAGTCTCTGTTTGCTCGCCGCCTGCAGCGGTTCGGGCTATGCGGTGCGCCCGGTGCCGCGCATTGCCGCCGAAAACGTCGGGCGGCCCGTCGGCCGTCTGCAAGAGGCGTTCGGCGAGCCCCGCAAGGTGGACACGACGCCGACCAAGTTGATCTACGTGTGGTTCATCGCACAAGCCCCCGCGGGGGCCCCCGTCGGCTTTCATGGCTGTGAACTCGAAGTCACGGTCGAGCCGAATTCGCAGCACGTGCTCGGGTATTCGCTGTCGAATATCGGTTGGGCGAAGTGCGGCGAGATCCAGCGCCGCGTGCGCATCGCCGCCGGCTGAGCAGCTCCCGGGGCCGAGTCGCCGGCTTTTTTCGCTACAATACGCGGCTCGTGCCCGTTCGCCGTGCGCACCCGGAGGCTTTCGTGCCGCTGTATGGTTTTTCGATTGTTTCGCTGCTGATCCAAGTCGGCCTGATCGTGCATGCCGTCAAGACCGGGCGCAGTTGGCTCTGGGTCGCGGCGATCGGCTTCCTGCCGGGCGTCGGGACGCTCGCCTACATTGCGGTGGAGTTGCTGCCGGAACTGCTCGGCGGCCGTACGGCGCGGCGCGCGAAAGTCGGCGTCCAGCGCATCATCGATCCGGATCGCGATCTGCGCCGCGCCAGCGCCGAAGTCGAGATTTCCGGAAATGTCGACGCGCGCCGGCGGCTTGCCGACGAGCTCATCGACCGTGGGCAATACGACCGGGCGATCGAGGTGTACGGCGGCGGCCTCACCGGAATTTTTGAGCATGATCCGACGCTGCTGTTGGGAATTGCACGCGCGCAGTTCGCCAAACAGGACTACGCGGCGGCGCGCACGACGTTGCAGCGCCTGGCCGAACACAATCGCGAATTCAAATCCGCGGATTGCCGACTGCTGTACGCGCGCACCCTGGAGGCGGTCGGAGCGCTCGAAGAGTCGGAGCGCGAATACGCTGCGGTCGCGCCGGTGTTCCCGGGCGCCGAGGCGCGGTTGCGGTATGGACTGCTGCTGAAGCGGCGCGGCAAAATCGACGAGTCGCGCCGGGTACTCAAGGATCTGTTGGAAAGCGCCGAGATCGGTCCCAACCATTACCGCAAGGCGCAGGCCGAGTGGCTGCAACTCGCGCGCCGCGAAATCGCCTAGCGCCATTCGATTTTGAGGATGCCGACGCGATGATCCGAAATGCCGTGCTGCTGGTTTGCTTGATCGTGGCCGCGTGCGCGAGCCAGAAAGAACCCGCGCAGGCGCTGCTCGACGAAATACGGCTGACTCTGGCGGGCACCGCGGCGGATGCCGCAAAATATGTGCCCGATCAGCTGCGCGCGCTTCAAGACGAGATCGACGCGCTGCAGCGCTCGTTCGACCGCGGAGATTATGCGGCCGTCGTATCCCGCGGACCGGCCGTTCTGGCCGCAGCGGGGGATTTGTTCGGTGCGGCCACGGCAGCCAAGGGTGACAGGAATCGAGCGCTCGAAGGCGAGTGGTCGACGCTTGCCGAGACGCTGCCCGATCGAATGAGCGCACTCACGACGCGCATCGATTTGAAGCCCACGCGATCGAAAGGCAAGGGCGCCGCCGACAAGGACACGGAAGCTCGGCAGGCGGCGGTGCGGGACGTGTACTCGCTCTGGTCCAAGGCGCGATCCGCATTCGCGTCGCGCAATCTCGATGAAGCCGTGCAGACCGCCGAGGAGGTCAAAACCAAAATCGATGCGCTGGAGGAGGCCCCGGCATCTTCAGGCCGATAGTCTGCCTTCGCTGACGATGACCGCGTTGCCGCCGATGCGCACCGCCGCGAGCCTGCCGTCGTCGAGCTCCAATTTCACCGCAACCTCACCGGGCCGCTGCATTTGCCGGCCTTGGCGGCCGACGAACTGCGGCATGCTCCGATTGACGATCCCGTGCTCCAGCAGATAGGCCGCGAGCATCGCGTGGGCATTGCCGCTGACCGGATCTTCTGGAATTCCGAGCGCCGGACAGAACATTCGAGAATCCGTCGACAGGCCATGCGGCCCCTGTGTGTGCGCGAACACGAAAAAGCCCTCGGCGCCGATTTCCCTGCCGATCGCGAGCAGGGTGTCGAAGTTCGGCGCGAGCACATCGAGCGCGCCGGGGTGCGCGACCGGTACCAACAATCGGCTGCTGCCCTTGCGCGCTACGCGAGCCGGGAGCAGCTCGTGTAGGTCCGATCCCGGCAGGCGCAGGGCCTCCGCGACACGCAACGTCGTCTTCAGCGGCAGTGGGTTCTCCAGCTCCGGCACGGATTGTCGAAATTCGATCGTCGCGTTTTCGCTTTGCCCGGTCGGCTCCGCGTACGCGTTCACATCAATGATTCCCGTTCCCGACTTCTGACGGCATGATTGGAAACCGCGGCGACCCAAGGCGAGCAAAACGGCATGCGCCGCCACGGTCGCGTGTCCGACGAAGGGCGCCTCCTTGCGGGCATTGAAGAAGCGCAAGATGAGATCGTGATCCGAATCCGTTGCCGCGAGCACGAATGCCGTTTCGGCGTTCGCGAACTCCCGCGCGATGCACGTGAGCGTCGCGTCGCTTTGCCCGTCGGCATCCAGAACCACGGTAGCCGGGTTGCCCGTGTAGCGCGTCCGCGTGAAGGCATCGACGTGAAAAATGCGCACTATGACTTCTCCGGATCGGCTACTGGAGCCATGGGCATTTCGGAGTTTTGCATGCCTTTGATCATCCGGCTACACTCGCGCGGCTCGCGGGCGTAATGGAGAACTCAATGGCGCGGATGACGGTAGTGGATCGCGACGGCAAGGCACATGAGATCGAGGCAAAGCCGGGCCTGAAATTGATGGAGATTTTGCGCGAACTCGACTACGGCGTCGCCGCGATTTGCGGTGGCCTATGCTCGTGCGCCACGTGCCACATCTATGTCGACGAGAGTTGGATTCCGAAGCTGCCGAAGAAGCAGAGCGACGAGCAGGAATTGTTGACCGAGCTGTCGGATTATCAGCCTGCCACATCCCGTTTGTCTTGCCAGGTCGAGTTCACCGAGGCCCTGAGCGGCATCAAGGTCACGATCGCGCCGGATTCCTGAGGCCGACGAATACGAGTCATTTCTTCTCGGCCTGTTTGCGCACGGCCTCTTGTGCGGTTGCGATCGCGGCCGCGTCGCCGAGGAAGCGGCGCGGTCTCGGCACGAGCGGGGCGTCAAATTCGTAGAGTATGGGCACGCCCGTGGGAATATTGAACTCGACGATGTCGGATTCGGACATCCCGTCGAGCATCTTGACCAGCGCCCGCAGGGAATTGCCGTGTGCGACGACCAGTACGGTCTTATCGGCGCGCAGTTCCGGCTCGATGCGTGATTCCCAATACGGCAGCACCCGCGTGAGCGTGTCCTTGAGCGATTCCGAGGCCGGCAGCAGGCACGGATCGACGCTTGCATAGCGGCAGTCGAAGCGCGGATGCCGGGGATCGTCCTCGCTCAAAGGCGGAGGCGGTATGTCGTAGCTGCGGCGCCAGAGTTTGACCTGCGCTTCGCCGTGTTGCGCGGCGGTTTGCGCTTTATTGAGGCCTTGCAGTGCGCCGTAGTGACGCTCGTTGAGCCGCCAGCTGCGTTCGACCGGCACCCACATGCGGTCCGTCGTGTCGAGTATCGACCAGAGCGTGCGAATGGCCCGTTTCAGCACCGACGTGAACGCGATGTCGGCGAGCATGTTTTGCTTCAAGAGTTCCTGGCCCGCCTGCAGCGCCTCCTGTCGTCCTAGCTCGCTGAGGTCGACATCGACCCAGCCGGTGAACAGGTTGTCCATGTTCCAGGTGCTTTGTCCATGTCGAACCAAAATTAATTTTCCGGGCAAGCGTGTGTCCTCTTGAAGTGAGCGCCGTAACCTTACAGCAGATCAGGCCGCCCTGGCAGCCGCCGCATACAAGCCCTCGAATCGAGCCGCCAAGGTTGCGCCGTCGTGCAAGTCGACACGCAGCCGGATCCGGCCGCGTGCCGCACGCCGCAGCATCTTGCGGAACTTCTCGATCTCCGCGGGCTTCGGCGCGACGAGCATCGCACGAAATTCGCCGGTAACCGGCGCCAGGTAGCGCATGTTGGATTCTTGTATGACGGCGTCGGCGTCGAGCGCATGCTGCGCAAGATAACGCGTGAGCCACGCCCAGCCGGCGAGGACCGCAATCGAGAACAGGCTGCCGCCGAAGGCCGTGCCCTTGTGATTGGCGTTGGGGAGCAGCGGCGCGCGCAATACCAGTCCGGCGTCGTCCACCGACTCGACCGCAATACCGATATGCGCCGCGAGCGCGAACTCGCCGCTCAAGCGCGCCTGCAGATAGCCCTTTCCAAACGCATCGCGGCCCGGCATCGCTACCCTCGTCACTGGCCGGCGAGACGCCGGACCGATTGCAGCGCGACCGACAGCGTCGCGAAATCCGGGCTTGACCCCGCGCCGAAATCGCCTATCAAGCCCTTGAGGAATCCAATCTCGGTCGCATGCGCGCCGATCCAGCGATCGACGCGCGCCTTCGGCTCGGAACCGGCGTGCGCGAGCGCAGCGGCAGTGATCATGCGCTGCAGTGCATAGAGATTGTCTTTGAGCGCGCTGCGCGCGACCGAGTGCCATTGACCCTCCGCGGGCAGCGATTCGATCTGCTGTTTGATCCAGGCGAGGCCGATGCGCTCGCCAAGATCGAAATACGCTCGTCCCGCAAAAGAGATCGGCAGGCGCGTCGCCATCGAGACCTCGACCAAGTCGAGCGCACCGTGCAGCGCGTCGAGCGATGCGATGCGCGTCGCGAGCGATTCCGGCACGCGTTCGGCAACCAGTTTCGATCGGTGCGCTGCGAAGCGCGACTGTTCGTCGCTGCCGAGTATGCCCGCCAGTTCACGCATCAGTTCGCTGGTACCGGGCTGAAAACGCCGGACTGCGCGCTCGATATCCAGATCGTCACGCTGGTTCGTCAGCAGCCAGTAGCTCAAGTGCCGCAATATGCGCGTCGTTTGATCGATCGCGGCATATTGCACGGACGACGGGATGCGATTGTCGAGCGCCTCGATCGCGGTCCAAATACTTCTGCATTCGAGCACTTCGCGCGCGATCGTGTAGGCCCGGGCGATGGCGGCAAGATCCGCGCCGGTCTCGGCTTGCGCGCGCACCGGGAACACGGGGCCCATGCGGTTGATCATGCTGTTGGTGATCGCCGTCGCGATGATCTCGCGCCGCAGCCGGTGGCGCTTCAGGCGATCGGCGAAGCGTCGCTGCACCGGCACCGGAAAATATCGCGTCAGCTCGGTCGAAAGATAGACGTCTTCCGGCACATTCGAATGGATCAGCGCTTTGTAGGCCCAAATCTTGCCGTAACTGAGCACGATCGCGAGTTCGGGACGCGAAAGTCCGGCGCCGGCCTTGCGACGTTCGGCGATTTCCTCCTCGCTCGGCAAGTATTCGAGCGAGCGATTCAAGTCGCCCGAGCGTTCGAGCGTGCGGATCATCTCCGCGTCCTCGCCGAGGCGCTGTTTGGCCTGCCATTCGAGGCCACTGATCGCCTGGCTCTGCAAATAGTTGTTGCGCAGTACCAGCGCGGCTACTTCATCCGTCATTTTGGCGAGCAGCCGATCGCGCGCCGCGCGCGTCAGTTGCTTGGCTCTGACCGCGCCGTTCAAGAGTATTTTGATATTCACTTCGACGTCGGAGCAGTTCACGCCGGCGGAGTTATCGATGAAATCCGTGTTGAGCCGGCCGCCGCGCCGCGCGTATTCGATGCGCCCGCGTTGCGAGAATCCCAGGTTGCCGCCTTCACCGACGACCTTGCAGTTCAATTCTCGCGCATCGATTCGCACCGCATCGTTGCTGCGGTCGCCGACGTCGCTATGGCTTTCGTCGCTCGCCTTCACGTAGGTGCCGATCCCGCCGTTCCACAACAAATCCACGGGCAATCTGAGGATTGCCTTGATGACCTCGTTCGGCGTGGAAGTCGCGGGTAAATCCAGCAGTGTTTGAGCTTCGCGCGGCAAGCTCAGGCTCTTCGAGCTGCGCGTAAAGATGCCGCCGCCCTTCGAGATGAGTTTGCGCGAGTAATCCGCCCACGAGGAGCGGGGCAGTGCGAATAGGCGCTGGCGTTCGCGTTGCGAGACCGCCGGGTCGGGCTCCGGGTCGATGAAAATATGTTGATGATTGAACGCGGCGACGAGACGGATTTGCGGCGACTGCAGCATGCCGTTGCCGAACACGTCGCCCGCCATGTCGCCGATACCCGTGACCTTGAATTCTTGACGCTGAATGTCGATGCCGGCTTCCCGAAAATGTCGTTTCACGCATTCCCAGGCGCCGCGTGCGGTAATCGCCATTTTCTTGTGGTCGTAGCCGACCGAGCCTCCGGACGCGAATGCGTCGCCGAGCCAAAAGCCATATTCGGCGGAGAGCGCGTTCGCGATGTCCGAGAACGTCGCGGTACCCTTGTCGGCGGCGACCACGAGGTAGGGATCGTCGCCGTCATGCCGGACGAGCTGCGCGGGCGCGACGACCTTGTCCTCGACGATATTGTCGGTGAGGTCGAGCAATCCCCTGATCAGCGTCTGATAACACGCGACGACTTCGGCGTGCTGGGCCTCGCGGCCTTCGAGCGCGGCGCGCTTCAGCACGAAACCGCCCTTCGCGCCGACCGGCACGATGACGGTGTTCTTGACGTTCTGCGCCTTCATCAAACCAAGGATTTCGGTGCGGAAATCCTCGCGCCGCTCGGACCAGCGTATGCCGCCGCGGGCGACGAGGCCCATGCGCAAGTGCACGCCTTCCATGCGCGATGAAAATACGAAAACCTCGTACAGAGGCTTCGGCAACGGCAATTCACGCAGTTTTTGGCTCTCGATCTTGAAGGACAGGTACTCCTTCGTCTGACCCGCCGAATTCGTTTGAAAGGCGTTGGTGCGCAATGAGGCCGCCAATGCGTTCCAAAACGCGCGCAGGATGCGATCTTCGTCCGAGCCCTCGACCGCCTCGAGCGCGGCGATCATCCGCGTATCGAGCCGTGCGAGCAGCCGAGTTCGCTGCGCCGGTGCGATCGCGGGGTCGAAACGCGCGACGAACAAATCGGCGAGCAGGCGCGCGACCGTGGGGTGATGGGTCAGCACCTCCGCGATGTAGCCCTGGCTGAACGGCAGGCCGGTCTGCAGCAAATAGCGGCAATAGGCGCGGATCACGACCACGAGCTGCCATGGCACGCCCGCGCATAGGGTCAGCCGGTTCAGGCTGTCGCTATCCATGCGGCCGGTCCACACGGCCGTGAGCGAAGCCTTGATCTCGGCGGCCAAGGACTCGAACTTGGCGGTAGAGGTCGAGCCCAGTTCGAGTTCGAGATCCTGAATCCAGGCGCTGGACGCAATCGAAAAATTGATTTGATAGGGCCGTTCCGCGATGACCCGCAGCCCCATGTTCTCGAGCATCGGCAGCAGGTCCGAGATCGTGATCGCGGTGCCGCTGCGATAGATCTTGAGAAAAAATTTATCGCGCCGTCGCGGATCGGGCCGGTAGATGTCCAGGTGCAGCCGGTTCGGCTCCTTCTCCACCGCCTCGAGAAACGACACGTCGAATGCGGCCGTATCGGCCGAGAAATCCTCCTGGTACGCGGCCGGAATGGCCGGTCCGTACTTGTCGTAGAGCTGCAGCGCATACGCCTCGTCGAAACGCGCCAACAACGAGGCTTTGAACGCGTCCGTCCAAGAGCGCACCGCAGCGGCGATCTGCCGTTCGATGCCCGCGACGTCGACGCGCCGCTCGTCGGTCGGCAGCGTGCGCGCGACGATGTGCAGGTGTGCGAGATTCGATTGCGCGATCTGTACCTGGGATTCGAGGCTGAATGCCGAGAATGCTTCGCGGATGACGTGCTCGATGCGCTCACGCACCTGCGTGTTGTACTTTTCGCGAGGCACGAAGACCAGGCAGGAGTAGAACCGGTGGAACGGGTCGCGGCGCCACAGGAAACGCACACGCGGCCGCTCCTGCAAGCCGAAGATTCCGGTCACGATACGGATCAATTCCGGCACGCTCGCCTGGAACAGCTCATCGCGAGGCAGCGACCCGAAGATGTGCTGCAGCGCTTTGCCGTCGTGACTGTCCGGTGCGAACGCAAAATGTTCGGCGACCTGGGCGACTTTGTGTCCGAGCAAGGGGATGTCGCGCGGATTGCTGGCGTAGGCCGACGACGTCCACAGCCCCAGGAATCGGCGCTCGCCGATGAGTTTTCCCTTGAGTCGTCCCGTCGATCCGAATTGCTTGACCCCGACGTAATCGAGATATCCGGGCCGGTGCACGGTCGCGGTGGAATTCGCCTTGGTGACGAGAGTCAGATCGCGCGATCTGCTTTGGCGCCGGATGTCGCTCGCCAGAACCTTGCTCGTGCTCTCCGGCTTGCGGTGCCCCGGGCGCAGGATTCCGAGGCCGCTCACATCGAGGCGTACCAGCGATTCCTGGCCGGCTGCGCCGCGTAGCCGGTATTCGCAATAACCCAGAAACGTGAAATGCTGATTCACCATCCAGGCGAGCAGCGCGCGGGTTTCGTTGACGTCGCTCGCGTCGAATTTCGCATGGTCGGTCGCCAGCGAGTCGGCCGTCTCGCGCGCCGCGGCCTGCATCGCCTGCCAGTCGGTGCATGCGGCGCGCACGTCGTGCAGATTGTGCTCGATCTCGAGACACAAGGATCGCATGCTGGCCGCATCGATGATGCGGTCGATTTCAAGATGCTGAAACGACTCCAATCCCCAATGCTTGTCGGTGCCGCCCTCCTCGCGCGGGCGTATTCCCTGCAAAACTCCGGCGCGGTCGCGCAGCACCGAATAAATCGGATGCGCCAAGAAATGCAGCGCGAGACCGCGCCTCGAGAGCGCGAGACTGATCGAATCGACGAGAAACGGCATGTCGTCGTTGACCATCTCGACGATCGTATGGGGCGAGGCGAAGCCGTTTTCGCGCAATGTCGGGTTATAGACACGCACCAGGGCGTGGCCGCGGCGGCGCTTGCCCGCGAAGGCCAGGTGCGACCAGGCGATCGCCGCCAGGGCGCGCGAGTCGTGACTCGCGAGATCCTCCTTATCCACGGTTGCATAGAAACTCCGCAGAAAGCTCGACCTTGCTGCGGGCGACATCGACTTGGGCGGACCGAATGACATTTGCACCTACCCCCTCGCTGCGCATTCGAGCCCGCGGAGGGCGGGCCCCGATCTCATTAGCGCGGTGTTATTCAGTTTTTTCCAAATCCGCAATCACGGCGGCCAAAAAACGACAGGCTTCGGCGCCCGTGACGCAGCGGTGATCGAAGCTCAAGGACAGCGGCATACGCGAGTGTGCCTCGATCGCAGACCCGATGACGACGGCATCGCGCCGCACCTTTCCGGCTCCCAGAATCGCCACTGCCGGCGGCACCACTTGGGGAATGCCGTAGCGTCCCGCCAAGGTTCCGAAGTTCGACAGCATCAGCGTGAAATCGCGCAAGTCCTCGCCGGTCACGCTGCGCTGGCGCGCCGCCTCCTTCTGAACCACTAGCGCCGCGCGCAGTTCTTCGGGCGACTTATTTTCGATATTGCGCAGCACCGGCACGATGAGACCTCCCGGCGTGTCTACAGCGACCCCCAAATCGATGTGCTTGAGCAGTAGCCGCGAATTGTCGGCTGCATCGTACCAGGCATTCAAGGCCGGCTCGGCACGACACGCCTGCGTCATGGCGCGCATCAGCCGCACCATGTAGTTGCCGCTCTCGCGCCAATAATGAATGTCGGCGTCGTCGCAGACGGTCGACAGGGCGACCTGGTCGCGCGCGAGAGACATGGTACTCGCCATCGCCCGGCGCGAACCGCGCAGCGGCGCGAGCACCGTGCCTGCGTGGGCCGCCATTTTCGCGATCGCCGGAGCCGATGCCGGCACGTGTGCACGCTGCAAGACGTCGTCGAGCGTGATCAAGCCGCCCTGGCCCGTGCCGTCGACGGTCGCCAGATCCACGCCCAGACGCTTGGCGAGCGCGCGCGCAACCGGCACCGCGCGGCCGCGCGCCGGCGCCGGTTTGCGCGCGCCGTCCATCTGGACCGCCTCGACGAACTCCTCGTCGCTGGTCGCCGGCATGCTGCCGACGACGCTGCCTGCGCCCATATCGACGTCGATGAGCGCCGCGCCGGTGGGAACGATATCGCCGGCCGCCGCGTGCAGCGCGGTCACCACGCCGCCGAACGGCATGGGCAGTTCCACGACGGCTTTCGCCGTTTCCACCGATACCATGCGCTGATCGACGAGGACGCGCTCGCCGACCTGGACATGCCATTCGATGATCTCGGCCTCCGCCAGACCCTCGCCCAAATCGGGAAGCTTGAATGTCGTCATAGGCTTAAGCGCTAGTTGGCCAGGGTGAGTTGTACGGCATCGACGATCCGCTGCACACTCGGTATGTAATCGTGTTCGAGCCGGAATAAGGGCATGATCGTGTCGAAGCCGGTGACACGCTGTATGGGCGCCTGCAGATCGTAGAGACCGTGCTCGGCGACGATTGCGGCGATTTCCGCGCCGACGCCGAGATTGCGCACCGCCTCGTGGACGATGACGAGGCGGCCGGTTTTCGCGACCGAAGCCAAAATCGTGGCGCTGTCGATGGGGCTCAACGTGGCAAGATCGATGAGCTCGGCGCTGACGCCCTCCTTGTCGAGTTCCTCGACGGCGCGCACTGTCTCGACCGTCATTGCGCCCCAGGTCACGATCGTCACGTCGGTACCTTCGCGCAGGATGAAACAGGTGTCGAGGGGCAGCGCGCGGCCGTCGTCGGTCACTTCTTGGCGCACCGCCCGATAGAGCCGTACGGGCTCGAGGAACATGACCGGATCGGGATCCCTGATCGCCGCGAGCAACAAGCCGTAGGCACGCGCCGGCGACGAGGGGCAGACGACGCGTATGCCCGGAATGTGGCACAGCATGCTCTCGGTGCTTTCGGAGTGGTGCTCGGGCGCATGTATCCCGCCGCCATGCGGCGTGCGAATGACGACCGGACAACAGAGGCGGCCGCGAGTGCGATGGCGCATGCGCGACATGTGGTTCACGATCTGATCCAACGCCGGATACATGAAGCCCATGAATTGAATTTCCGCGACCGGCTTCAATCCGTGCGCCGCCATTCCGACTGAAATGCCCGCAATCGTTGCCTCGGCGAGCGGCGTATCTTGGACGCGGACCTTGCCGAAGCGCTCTTGCAATCCGGCGGTGGCGCGAAACACGCCGCCGTTCGCGCCCACATCCTGTCCGATCACGACGACGCTGGGATCGTGCTGCATTTCCCATGCATGCGCCGTCGCGATCGCCTCGACCATGGTTACCTTTGCCAATTCAGTGGCTGCCGGGCTTGGCGCCGTAACGGCGCGCGGTGGCGCGCTGTTCCTGCAAATGCTTCGGAACGGCGGCGAACAGGAAATCGAACATGGCATCCGTCGATTGCTTGGACGTGCCGAGATACTCGCCGACGGCCGCTTCGACTTGGGCAGCGCAATCCCGCAGCAAAGCCTGTTCCTTATCCGCATTCCAGATTCCCGCTTTGCCGAGAAATGCGCGCATACGCAACAACGGTTCCAAGCCCCAGGCGTGTTTGACGTCCGTCTCGGACCGGTAGCGGCTGGCGTCGTCTGCGGTCGTGTGATCGCTCAAACGGTAAGTCAGCGCTTCGACGACGCAAGGACCGCCGCCGGCCCGCGCGGCCTCCAACGCGGTGCCGACGACATGTCTGACGGCGATCACGTCGTTGCCGTCGACTTGAACGCCGCGAATTCCCGCCGCCACGGCCTTCTGGGCCAGTGTTTGCGCAGCCGTTTGTGCGGCCGTCGGTACCGAGATGGCCCAGCCGTTGTTGACGATGACGAAGACGACCGGCAAGGCACGCGCGCCCGCCATGTTGAGCGCCTCGTAGAATGCGCCTTCAGAGGTCCCGCCGTCGCCGATATAGGCGAGTGCGCAGCGCCGCTCGGCGCGGATTTTGAAAGCCATCGCCGCGCCGACCGCATGCAAGGTCTGGGTTGCGATCGGCACACACCAGGCAAAATCGTGGCGGGGACCCGCGAAGTCGCTGCCGCGCTCGTCGCCGCCCCAATACATGAGGATTTCCTGCATCGTCACGCCGCGCCACAGCTGCGTGCCGTATTCGCGGTAGACGGGAGCCAGCACGTCCTCCGCGTGCATCGCGGCGCCGACCCCGATGTGAGTCGCCTCGTGGCCGATGCACGAGGCATAGGTGCCGAGTTGTCCGGTCCGTTGCAAGTTCACGGCCTTCGCGTCGAACACACGCACCAGCGTCATGGAGCGGTACATGCGCAGCAGTTGCTCCGAATCGCGTGCGAACTCGGGCAGCTCTCCCGTTACAATTCCGCCGGGGTCGAGCAGTTGTTCGTATTCTATGTGGAATCTGGCGACCGTCCTCATCCGCGGAATTATGCCAGGGCTTCGGCGGCGATGCTTCAATCCCTAAGAATGCTCGGCCCCTTGAGAATGCTCGGCCCCTTGAGAATGCTCGGCCCCTTGAGAATGCTCGGCGAGGTAGCGATGTGAGCGCATCTCGGCCAGTCGGCTTGCCGCGCGCTGAAATTCCAACCCCAGCCGCTCCCCTCGATAGAGGTCCGCGGGTTCCGCGGCCGCGGACAGGATGAGGACCGCGCCGCGATCGTAGAGTGCATCGACGAGCATAAGAAAGCGGCGCGCGGCATCATCGCTTGCCCCAGTGAATACCGGTACGTCGGAGATCAGGACTGCGCGGTAACGCTGTGCGAGTTCCAGGTAATCGTTCGCGCCGCGCGCGGTCTCGCACAGCGCACGAAACTCGAACCAGGCGGCAGTGCTGCTCGAGTCGATGGCGGCGATCCCTCTGCCCTCGATGTTGAGCGTCGTGGGGCCCGTGCCGAGCTCGCGCGCGTACGCTCGAAACAGCGCGCGCAGCTCGGAATCGCTGCCCGGTTCATTGGAGTCCCAATAGGTGAGCGCTCTTTCGAGGAACCGCAGGCGATAATCCGTTCCGCCGCCCAATTCGACGACGTCGAGCTGCCGCTGCAGCAAGCCGATCGCGGGCAGAAATCGCTCGCGCTGCAGACCGTTCTTATAGAGGTCCTGCGGCGGCAGATTGGTCGTCGCGACCAGCACGACGCCGCGCCGAATGAGACTCTCGAGCAGGCCGCCGAGTATCATCGCATCGGCGATGTCGAGTACCAGGAACTCATCGAGGCAAATCACGCGTGCGCGCTGCGCGAATGCCTTGGCGACGTCCTCGAGCGGCGCTGCGCGATGCGGGGCGGCGCGCAGTTCGCGGTGCACGTTCTGCATGAAGCGGTAAAAGTGAATGCGCTCGCGCGCGACGGAGCGCAGCGACTCGTAGAATAGATCCATCAGATACGTCTTGCCCCGGCCGACGCTCCCCCACAAGTACAATCCGCGCGACCGTGTGGGTGCTTTTCGCCGCCAAAACCGCCGCCGCCCGGCGCCCTCATTGAGCGCCAGCGCGAGCGCATCCAATCGCAATGCCGCGTTTTGCTGGGCGGCATCGTACTCGAGCCGCCCAGCGGCGACTTCGTGCGCGAGATGCGCGCTGATCGACTGCGACCCGCCCGTCACGCGTGCCTCGAATTTTCAGAGGCTTTGATAATTAGGGCCCGAACCGCCCTCGGGCGTTACCCACGTGATTTGACCCGCATAGGGCTCTTTGATGTCGCAAGCCTTGCAGTGCACGCAGTTCGAGGCGTTGATTTGCAGTTTCTGGCCGCCTTTGCCGTCGGCCACCATTTCATAGACGTTGGCGGGGCAAAAGTTGGTGCAGGGATTGCCGAACTCGGTCGCGCAGCGCGACGCGCATATCGATGTGTCCGCGACATGCAGATGCACCGGCTGATTCTCATCGTGCACCGTGGCGGCGAAGAACACCGAGGCGAGTCGATCACGCGGTGGCAATTCGCGCTCACCCCAGCCACGGTCCGGCGAAGCATACGCATCGAGCGTCTTCAGCGCCGAATAGTCGGCGTGATTGGCGAGCGTCCACGGCAGCTTGCCCATGGTGAGCGTCTCGAGCGCGGCGTTGGCGAGCCCCACCCAGATACCGCCGCGAAACCCGGGACGAATATTGCGCACTTTGTACAATTCGCGGCCGCCGGCCGATTCGCGCCACCGCCGATCGAAGCCGGCGCTCGTGCCGGTCTCGGCATAATGCTCGGCGGCGCAGACTCCGGAGCGGATCGCCTGATGTATCCCCTTGATTTTTGGCGTATTCAGCGTACCTCCGGCATCCCCTGCCAAGAGCGCGCCGGGCATTTCCAGCGTCGGCATGGATTGGTAGCCGCCCTCGATGATGGTGCGCGCGCCGCCTGCGAGGATCTCGCCGCCCTGCAGCAGCGCCTTGACGGACGGGTGGTGCTTGAATTGTTGGAATGCCTCGAACGGTTTGAAGCGAGGATCCTCGTAGTCCAGGCCGACGACGAAGCCGACGTAAACTCGATCGTTGCTCAGGTGATACAAAAAGCTGCCCCCATAGGTGCGCGAGTCGAGCGGCCAGCCGACCGTATGCTGGATCAGCGCGGACTCGGCCCTGCCCGGCGGAAGCTGCCACAACTCCTTTAAGCCCAGTCCATAGGTTTGCGGCGATTTGCCGGAGTCCAACTCGAAGCGGCGAATCAGCTGTTTCGAGACGCTGCCACGACAGCCTTCGGCGAAAATCGTCAGTTTGGCGTGAATCTCGGGACCTAACGCAAAGTTGGCGCCGCGCGCGCCGCTTTTCTCGACACCCATGTCGCCGATGCGTATTCCTTTTACCGATCCTTGCTCGTCAAAGAGCGCCTCAGCGGCTGCAAACCCCGCGAACACATCGACCCCGAGTTGCTCCGCCTGTTGCCCGAGCAGCGGCGTCAATTGTCCGAGCGAAATGATGAAGTTACCGTGATTCTTCATCTGCGGCGGCGTCGGCAGCTTGATACGACGGCGGCGCGTCAGATAGTGAAATTCGTCGCGGCCGGCCGGCATGCAAATGGCCGGCTGATGTTGACGCCATTCTGGCCACAGACCATCGAGCGGCGCGGGATCCATGACCGCGCCGGAGAGCGAATGTGCGCCGAAAGCCGCGCCTTTCTCGATCAGGCAGACGCTGATGTCGGGTTTCAGCTGCTTGAGGCGGATTGCCGCGGCGAGGCCCGCCGGCCCCCCGCCCACGATCGCAACCTCATATTCCATTACATCGCGTTGATCTTCGGTCATATTTGCCCCGACTGGTGCGCCCCAAAAAGTCAGTCGGGTAGTAGAACATAAAGAGTTCCAGCGAAGAAAAAATCCCATTGAAGTAAAAAAATATCCACCATGTGGAGAAAAACTGATTTTCGATGAGTGATTTTGCCGACGAATTTCGCTTTACCTAGTGGGGAACACCATGTTGATAGGCAGGGATGCCGCCGACGAAGGATCGCCAAGGGATAGGGACATGGCTAGGGCAGGGACGCCCGCTTCCCCGACTCGACCGGACTGGCGGTACTTCAGGCGAGCGGCTCGCCCACGGCTTCTGCGATCAATGCCCGACTCTCGGTACGCGCCTCGCTGCCGTGCAATATCGCCAGAACCTCGAACCGAATCGGTTTGCGCCGCATCATTCTCGAGTCGGGCGCCAGAACGGCGCGCGTGCCGTGAATCGCCACGGCCACGATCGGCAGCCCGGAGCGCGCTGCGGTTGCAAATGCACCGCGTTGGAATTTGCCAATTTGCGGCGTTGCGTCAATCGTTCCTTCGGGAAAGAATACCAGCGATTGGCCGCTTGCCGCGGTCTTGAGGACTCGGCGCGCGTCGGTGGCGCTCTGTTGGCGGTCGAACCGCTCGACGAATTCCGATCCCAATCGGCGCAGCAACAGCCCCGCGAGCGGCATGCGCACCATCTCTTTCTTGATGACGAACGCAAAATGCGGCGGTAGCGCCGCGCAGGCGACCACGCCGTCCAGATAGCTCGCGTGATTCGCGACGATGACGCAAGGTACTGATGGCAGACGTTCCGCACCATGGACCGATAAGGCGATACCGGAGACGCGAAAAAAAGCCCTCGCGAACTTGGCGGTGAGCATGCGCCGCGCGCGCAGCCCCGGTACGACCAGGTTAACGGCCAATGCCGAGATGGCGGTGAGTGTGAACGCGAGCAGACAATATCCGGTATAGAGCGCGCGCAGGCCTACGGCCTCGGTGAACGGCGCGCGAGAGCTGCTGGAGTGATGGAGTTCTGTGATCTGGTTCTCCTTATGTTAATACTTGGCGTTACTGTGATTCGGGTCACTCCGACCCGCATATGCCACTCGCATACTTCGTCCTAGATAGCGCATACGACGGATATTGGCGCGATTTTACGCACGCGGGAAATTATGGCGACGGCTCTTAAACGCACGGTTATTGCACGGACCTCGGACGCAACAGTACCGCTGTCCGGCGATCCCGTGGATCCTTCCTTGCAACGGTTCTTGGATGCGGTTTGGATGGAGCGCGGCCTGTCCGCAAATACCTTGGCGGCTTACCGCGCGGATTTGACTTCTCTCGCGCGCTGGCTCGAGGGACGCGGCGGCAATTTATTGAACGCCTCGCGCATCGATTTGCTCGGCTTCATCGCAGCGCGAGTCGAGGGTGGATCGCGGCCGCGCTCCACCGCGCGGCAATTGTCGAGTTTTCGGCGCTTTTACCGCTTCATGATGCGCGAAACGCAGATCAGCGTGGATCCGACCGCGCAGATTGCAATGCCGAAAATCGGCCGCTCGCTGCCCAAATCGCTGACCGAAGCGGAAGTAGACGCATTGCTCGAAGCCCCGACCGTCGCCGATCCCCTGGGTCATCGCGATCGAACGATGCTCGAAGTGCTGTATGCGACGGGCCTGCGGGTTTCGGAGCTCGTGAGCCTCAAGCACAATCAAGTCAATTTGAATCAAGGCGTCATGCGCGTCGTCGGTAAGGGCAATCGCGAACGCCTGATCCCGCTCGGCGATGAAGCGGTCGGCTGGCTGCAACAGTTCATGCAGGGGCCCCGCGTCGAAATCCTGCTGGAACGGCAAACCGACTACCTGTTTCCGACGCGACGCGGCGATCGAATGACGCGGCAGGCCTTTTGGCACATCATCAAGCGATATTCGAAGAAAGCGGGCGTGGAGAAGGAATTGTCGCCGCACACGCTGCGCCACGCGTTCGCGACGCATTTGTTGAACCACGGCGCGGATCTGCGGGTCGTGCAAATGCTGCTGGGCCACAGCGATTTGTCGACGACGCAAATCTACACCCATGTCGCGCGCGAGCGGCTCAAAGATCTGCATTCCCAGCACCACCCGCGCGGCTAACAAGCGTCTGATACAATTTGGGAAACCTCTGCGACCGGGCGGTGTCTAATCGCTCTAGTGAGACTACGCAGCCCCGTTTGGACCTTGGAGCCTTGAGCATGACCCGACAAATACTCGCCGCGCTGGCCGCGCTCGCTTGGGCGCTCGGGCTGCAGCCCGCGGCCGCGCAGTCCGCCCCATCCGCAGAGGCCGCCGCGACCGCCCCGGCGACGGATCCGCGCATCGCGCTGCTCAAGCGCCTGCCGGCCGGATCGAAGCTCGATGAGCTGCGGCCGTCCCCGATCCCCGGCATCTACGAATTCGCGCAGGGTGCGGATGTCAGCTACTTGACCGCGGACGGCAAGTATTTCATCGACGGCAATGTCTATGACATGGATACCCGCACGAACCTGACCGAGGCGGTGCGCAGCCGTGCGCGCGTCGCCTTGATCGGTGCCGTGCCCGAATCTCAAATGGTGATCTTTTCCCCCGACAAGCCGCGCTACACGATCACGGTGTTCACCGATGTCGACTGCGCGTACTGCCGCAAATTGCATAGCGAAATGGCCGAGCTGAATAAACTCGGCGTACGCGTGCGCTATGTGTTTTATCCGCGCACCGGTCCCGATACCGAGAGCTGGCACAAAGCCGAGGCGGTCTGGTGTTCGGCAAATCGCAATGAAGCCTTGACCCGGGCAAAGGCCGGCGCGGTCATGGATCTGACCAAGACCTGCGGCGCCACGCCCGTGGCTCGAGAATACGAACTGGGCCAATCGATCGGCGTACGCGGCACCCCGGCGATCGTCACCGAGACCGGCGACCTCATCGAAGGCTATATGCCGCCGCAAGAACTCGTGCAGCAGCTCAAGACGCTGCAGGTTGCGCAGCGCTGAAGGCTTGCCGCGGCAGCGCGATCAGCGTTCGAGCAGCTTGATTTTGTCCAGCACGCCTTCCCAATTCTTGGCGTCCGCCGGGGCATCCTTCTTTTCGCTGATGACCGGCCATTTCTTGGCCAGTTCCGCGTTCAGCTGCTTGAATCCTTGCTGGCCGTCCGGGATCTCTTCTTCGGAATAGATCGCCTCGACCGGGCACTCGGGTTCACAGAGCGTGCAATCGATGCACTCCTCGGGGTCGATCACGAGAAAATTCGGCCCTTCGTGGAAGCAATCGACGGGACAGACCTCGACGCAGTCCATGTATTTGCACTTGATGCAGCTTTCGGTGACCACAAAGGCCATGACTCACCCTTTACTTGTTGACCCGATCAATGAATATTGTGCCATACACGAGCGCTCAGGATTTCAAGGGCCGGTTCAGTTCCGCAAAATGATGGTCCTCGCGACCCAGCGCGCGGTCGGCGAAATAGCGCCTCAGCGTGAATTCGCCGCTCGGGAACGCCAGATGATCCCAGGGTATGTCCGCTTCGTCGTAGAGCGCGACCTCGAGGCTCTCGGGACCCGGCGCATACTCGGGTCGCAGCAATTTGGACCGAAACATGACGTGCACCTGGGCGGCATGCGTGACGCTGACCAGCGCCAGCAGCGAGCCGATTTCGACCGTGGCCAGCGCTTCCTCGTAACACTCTCTGGCCGCCGCGTGCTGCAGCGTCTCGCCGTTCTCCATGAAGCCCGCGGGCACGGTCCAGAATCCGAGGCGCGGCTCGATCGCGCGCCGGCAGAGCAAGATCCGGCCTTCCCATTCGGGCACGCAGCCGAGCACGAGCCTGGGATTCTGGTAGTGGATCATGCCGCAGTTCGTACACACGAATCGCGGCCGATGATCGCCGTCCGGGGTCTTCAAGACAACGGCGGCGCCGCATTGACTGCAGAAATTCAATAGTCGTCCATACGAGAGTGTTAAGTACTGGTGCCCGGAGAGGGCCACCTAAACCGCGGAATCGTACCCTTAAATCCGTCTGATCGCCACGGGTTACGGGTCCGTTTTTTACCGCTTCTCGGGCTGCGGGCGCCGCGGCGTATGATACGCGCATGGGCGCAAAGACGGTTTTCACCTACATCGGGATCGCGGCCGTGCCGTTGATCCTGTTGAACGGCGCGCTGTATCGCTCGCAGTGCCAGATTCACGACGGCGGCGCGTGTAGCCTAGTCGAGCCTGCCCACGCAGACGACGGGCAGCTGCCCATGGTGACGGTGACGCTGCTGTTGCCGGTTAGTGTAACAGTCACGCAATCCCCGCCGGTTGCGCCGCCCGCAGCACCGACGCTCGCAGCCGAGTTTCGCCCGTAATGGCTCACCGTCGGTAGGGCAGATGCGAATAGGGGTGCTCCTGCTATTTTTCGCAATCGCCGGTTGCGCGGCAAACCCTGGCATCGTTCAGATGTCCCCTGACACTTACCTCCTGTCGCGGGAAGACAAGGGCGGCATCTTCGGCAACGCCTCAGCGATGCATGCTGCGGTTATCGACGAAGCGAATAAATTTGCCGCCAGCAAAGGGAAAGTGGCGATTCCGATAACGACCCACGAAACCGCGATGGGGCCGGGGCATTTCGCAACCTTTGATTACCAATTTCGTTTGGTCGACCCGAATAGTCCTGATGCTAAATCGACTCCGATGATTCAGCGGCCGGACGTCGTGGTGCAACAAAACGAGAACAAATCTGTAGAAGTGCACTCGACAACGGTGCCGCCTAAGCCTGACGTCTATACGGAATTATTAAAGCTCGACGATTTGCGCAAGAAGGGGATTATCACGGACGAAGAATTTCAGGCGCAGAAAGCTAAACTCCTGGCTCAATAACTACCGGCCCGCATGAAAGCCGCAATGAAATTCCTGGCGCTGGCGCTGGCGGTCGCAGCTCTCGCGGCAGGCTGCGATCCTGAGCTGCCCTCCAAGGTTTCAGCTCAATCAAACGAACTGGCGGCGCTCAAGCAGCGCGTGGGTGCCTTAGAGGTGAACACGTCTGCGCTGGAACAGTCGGTGCAAACAATGCAGCAATCTCCGCCGGGCAACTGGAGCCTGTGGCAGGTGTCGGAAGCGCTCAACGCCGGTTATCCCCAAGCGTTAAGTGCTTATGGGTCAAAACGCGAATGCGTTTCCGCTGCCGGCCAGTGGAGCTACCCCGGAGGCAAGCAGGTATCTGAAGATCCGAACATCTGGCAAATGAAAGGTTATCGCATGAGGCTGGAGTGTCTGCCGGCCGGCACCCAACCATATGCTCGCTAACACCCCTTGATTTTCTGGAGGTCCGCCCTCAGTCTGCGAAATACGGCCGCAGTGGTTTAAGGGTGACAACCAAAGGCCATAACCTGAGCAGGAACCCTTTCCGCTGGTGTTGGCGCGATCTCGGCACACGTCGCGCGCCACTGAGGAGTGCCGAGTGATGAAAATCGCTCTGTTCTGTCTCGAAGCCAGCCGGGACGACTTCGGTCGTTTGCGCATCCGGTTCGCGCTCTGCATCATGATGCAGGCGCAGGCTTCGATGACGTATCCGGCCGCGGTCTGACCGCGAAAGGGGCGGCGCCCGTGGCCGCCCTTTTTCAGTGACTCACGCGGGGCGCCCCCTATCCTCCGTGAGCAACCTGCCGAGTTGGGCGAAGGCTGACAGAGCGGCGCACGCCGCGGCGCCCGTGTTCAGACGCGCTATCGTCGTCAGAGCTGCATAGAACGGCGCTTCACTTAGGATTTTAGAACCGTCCTGCATGACGGTGAACATACCGCCAAAGCCCGACCGGAGTAGGGGCACATTCACGCTGGTCGACCAAGCCCACAGGCCCGCGGCGGCAAGCGCGAATACGATACTGAGAATCGACCAGACAATGGGGGATCGCATACTCATATTTTACGCGCTCAGCCGGCGGCTGGTTCCCCGTAGTACCCGACGCCAGGAATAGCCCGACCAGGAATCGCGAGGCCAGGGATAGCGTTGTTAGGGTGCGGTCCAACGTGGCCCGGCTCAAGATGCGGAAGCACGGGCATGTACTCGTGGGGCGCCGTCACAGTCGACGCGGTCGCCATCGACTCGAACATCCGCTCTGTCTCCTCGATTGAGTGACTAACCACGAGAACCGTAGCGGCGCCGAATATCAAACGCTTTGGCGTGTCCATGCTTTGGATTCTACGCGGCTCAGCGGCTGGAATCACTGAAGGTTAGCAGCGTATCCGATTCCCAATGCTGGCGCGATTAAAGGCTGACATGACTGGCAGCGAGTCAGCCATGCGTGTCAACATGCTGCTGTCGCGAATATCGCGAGGGAGTAACCAATGAGTGGCAGTGTTCGCCTTTACGGAAAAGAGCTTATATCCGCTACTAACTTTTGCATCGCCGACAACGTAGATGCTGAAGTGGTGGTCCCCTTCGGCACGGGGGTAGCCGCCACCACAATAAAGTTTGTGCTTAGATTCGTAGAAGCTGGGGACGCGAAGCCGGGCTCCTCAGACTGGGTAAACACCGATGGCGTGGTGCGGTTCACTTTTCGGGGATGGAACGCTACATCGGCGGCTTTCGGCGAGCCATTTATAATCGGAGATGTTGACGGAGCCGGGCTTTTCGTTCAGATAGCTCAACAGCGAATCGGAGCGGTCAACCTCGTAAATTGGTACGTGCTGGTCGGAGTCAAATGATGGCTGACCAAAACATTCACATCGGCAAAGGCGGACCGGCGCCGGCCGCTTCTGTAAAAGAAATCCATGCTAGGAGTCAGGCGCAACTCGCGTTGTGGCGAACCATTACCGGCGCGATATTGCTGGCGGGGTTAATAATTGGATACTTCGTCGGTGTCTACAACGGGAAAGATATCCCCGCACTTCTGACGATTATCGCCGCCGGGATCGGAGCCCTGCTCGGTGGCCGCGATAAGAGCGGGCCGCTATGACTTTCGTCGCAGTGGCGGCCTGATTTGGGGTACGGCCACCGGTAGCAGTTCGCAGGCCCTGCGCAGCGCGCGGGAAATTACAGCGTTTTAGATTCCCAATGCGGGCGCCCCGTCAGCCCGTCGTTCACCATTTACCATCTTGGCGAATGTCATGGTGTGCCCCCTTGCTGCCCAAGCAGCGCTGCCGCCAAGTCGCGCGCATCAGGATCGACCTTGCCCATCTTCGCAAGCTGGTTGATCGCGTTCGGCAGCGCGCTGGTGGGCAGCTTCGCCGACGATGCGAGCCAAGAAACCACCCTAGGATTCGTCAGCGCGCGTGCGAGCACATTGTTCCCGACAATCGCGCCCGCCGTTCCCACGAGCGCGTGCGGGTGCCCCGCAAGCGCCGCACCCCCTTCACCTAAGAGTGCGAGGAGCCCGTAGCCGTGGCCGGCCGCTGACGCTGTGCCTGACGGGTTCTTGTAGAGCGTCGAGGTACGGATCGTGCTCGCGGTGTTCGCGAACGAATCGAGGCCGCGCCGCAGCTGGTTCGTCGGCCCCTTGGAGCCGAAGAGCGCGTCCTTAGCGGACGGGTCAAGCTTGTTCCAATTGGTCAGGAAGGTCGACGGGTTGAACGCGTCACCCTCGGCGTTCTGCATACCTGGCAACGCCTTGCCCAGCCGGTTGATCACCGTCGCCCGCACCAAATTCTGTTGACCGGGATCGAGCGCAGACATCACGCCGCCAATTTTTGTCGCGCCCTGCTTCGTGCCGTTCGTCGCAGCTGCATAGACAGCCTCGGGTCCGCCCGCCTTGTCGATGATGCCGTTCAAGAGGTCTCGGCGGTCCTGGTTCTGTGCATACAGGGTGCGTGCGTCGGTTACTGCCTGCTTCGCGTCCGGGCTGATCGCAGAGGCGCCCGCGTCAATGTCACCCTTGAGCGCGCCGTGTACTTGCTTGAGTGCGGCGTTTTCTACTGGGTTGGTTGGAGCGAACCCCCAGTCAATCGAGTTGCCGAGCTGAGTGCGTAAGTCAGTTGCTGCGCTGTAGGGCACGGTCGTGCCGCCGTTCTTCGCGATGTCGGCCTGCAGGTTGTCCCGCATAGCCTTTATCTTCGGCGATATCAGCGCGCCCGTGGTTGCTTCCGCTCCGGGCGTTGGTGTTGCAAGCGTGTCGAGCTTCGCGAGTGTGTCGGAGACGTCGACAGGGGACTGCGGCGGTACGAGTTGGTCAACCTTGTCGTACGCCGCTTTCTCCGCCGCCCTCATGTTTGTTTTCGCAGCCGCCGCGCCCGCGTTGATCGCGCTGCCGGCGCCGGTCGGTGACACGTCACCACCACTCGCGAGATTCTTGACGACGTTGTCGATATGTCCGCCTAAGTTCTCGGTCTGATTGTCGGCAACGCGATTGATCGGCGCGCCGCCCCACACCTTGGAGCTTGCGCCCTCTACACGTTGCAGAAACTTGGAGCCCGTCGCCTGTCCCGCAGTTAGCTGCGTGTCGTTCGCGGCCGCATCAGCGAGCCTTCCGGCCGTGTCGGCCTGGTTGCGAATCAGTGCACGCGCGCCTTGAGCGCCGGCAGAAGCGAGGGCCGGCACGCTACCAACCGCGAGACCCGCAAGCGTTTGCTGTAGTGGGCTGCCGCCATTCTCTGCGACGGTCTGGCTCGCGGCACCGCCAGCGGCAGCGGAGAGCCCACCCATTACCGGCGCCTCCGGCGCGAGTGCCGCCGTCGGTACCGCTTCAGCCGCTTTACTCAATACGCGTTCGGTCGGTGTCGCAGGGCGCGCGAGGCCGGCTTTGTCTGCTAGGAAGTCGACCGCGTCGGCCCAGCGGTTCGGGTCGATGAAGTCTGACATCTTGGGCAGTGCAGCTGGCGCTGCCGGCGCCGCTGGCGCTGCCGCCGGATCCCAGCCGAGCGACTGGCGAAGTTTGTGCGCTAACGGCCGCGCGACGGCGTCGGCGCTTGCCAGGATGCCGGTCGGCGTCAGATTCAAAACCGCGCTCGGCAGCTCCGCGGCACCGCGCCCCACCGCACGAGCGGCGAGGCCGGCCACGCGGCCGATAGTCTCGTCCGGCGCAGGGGGAGTATCGTCCGCGAGTTGCGCGGTTGACGGGTCAAATGACGCGGGTGCTGAATCGGCCAGCGTCGCCGTGGACGGATCGAAGGCGCCCATTACTGCCATTTCCCGTTGCCGGCATACGTTGCAGAATTCCCGCTCTTGTCGGTGTACCGCTTGCCGGGAATGAACCCGCCGCTATCTGCTGTCGCGCCGCTGCTCTGCTTCCCGCCAGCGAGCGGCGGCCGCACGCCGACGCGCGACTCCACGTAGTCGCCCCGGTCCGCTTGAGCGCCGATGTCGGAGTCGACGGTCAGCGGGTTGGCACCGCGCTGCAGGGCTGCCTGCTTCGTGCGATTGAATCGCAGGTCGTAATCGTTCTGGGCCCCGAGATACCCCAGCAGCTTATTGATCGTCCCCAACGGCTGCTCGGTGTTGGGGTTGCCTTTGCCGAGCATCAACAGGAATTCCTGCTGAGTGATCTTCTGGCCCGACAACGCTGCGCGCACGTTCTGCGCGCCGAGTTGCAGCAGGATCTTGTCCAAGCCGCCGAGATCGACCAGCGAGTCCGGCGCCTGGCCCGTCACCGCCGTGCGTATTTTCGCCAACGCCTGCGCCGCTTCGGAGCCGGGGCCGGCCATGCGCGGATTGTTCGCAAGGGCTGCCGCCTCACGCTGCGCGGCCTTCAATAGCGCGCCTTCTTTCTGATCGTTCACGTACGCGTCATTTGACGCCTTCATTTGCTCAAGGCGAGACGTCGCGACACCCTTCGCGGTCTCGGCGTCGGCCGGAGACTGCGACACACCAGGGCGCACTGCCGGCATCTGAATTTTCGGAAGCGCATCGGGATTAATGCCGGGCAGCAGGCCGTTATCTTTCGGCTGCGGCTGCTGGCCGGCAGCGCCAGGCTGAGGAGGGCCGCCGGGCTGAGGAGGGCTGCCGGGCTGAGGAGGGCCGCCAGGCTGAGGAGGGCCGCCGGGCTGAGGAGCAACGCCAGCAGGCTGACCTGCACCCGACTGCACGGTGCTCGGTACCTGACCCCGCGCGATCTGTTGCTGCGACTGGATTGCGGTTAGATGGTTCTGCACCATCTGCCTATGCTGTGCGATGTCCTGCTGTTGCTGCGCCTTCTGCTGCACGTAATCGTTCGCGCTCTTTACCGGCATGCCCTGAGACTGGGCGTACTTCCATGTCGGGATCTGCGATTCAGTGCCGTCGGAATTTTTGATGGTCACGGGCGCGGTCGCGGCATCGATGGCTTTGCCGTATTGCTCCGGCGACAGACCCGAGCCGCGCACGCCGGCCACAGGGAACCCGGTCGCTTTGTCGACCAGCACACCGTCGCTGCGGGTCTCGGTCTCGTACCCGCTGTATTTGTGTACGTGGGCCGCGTAGTGCGCCGCGGTGTCGGCCGTTACTTCGTTCATCCGGTTCGCGTAATCGGCGTCACTCTCGCCGGCTTCCTGTGGGTGCAGCCGCGCCATCTGCTTCGCTGAATTTGGAGCCACCGCCTGCAAGGTCTGCCAGGCTAACCCTTTGTCGCCCGCGTCCACGACGGCGGCCAGATCGTCGTAATGCTGAGCGGCGCTCTGTTGGGCGACGTAGACACGCTGCGCAACGGCCATGTCTCGGCGCTGACTCGCCAGCTGCACATACATGGGGTCGCCGGTCATCGCACTAATCTGGCCGGCCTTCAAAATCTGCATTTGTTCTTGAGGCGTTCCGAGGTGATTCACCTGGAATTGGCTGCGCAGGGCTTGGTCCAACAATTCGGGATGGCTCACCGACTCGCCGAGATCTTCGTCTTCCTGATCGGCGGGCGCAGACTGATCGCTCGACACAGTGCCGCTCTGATCCGCGTTCGCACCACGCGACGGAGCCGCGCCGCTCGATGTGCCGCCGCTCGACACAGTGCCGCTCTGATCCGCGTTCGCACCAGGCAGGTTATACAGCATCGACAGTCCGATCTGGCGCCCGCGCAGGACTAGCGCCTGCTGCGCGTTCTGGATCTGCTGACCTTGCGTAGCCGCCTGCATTTGCGCAGTGTTCGCGGCAGCGAGCTGCTGGTTGGCTACCGCGTTCGGGCCGAAGTTGTCGGACGTGTTTTTAAGTAGCGCCGCTTCGAATGCACCGTTGTCGGGTATGTCTGACATTTTGAAAATTCCTTATTGAATCGTCGGCCACGTGTCGGTGAACACGTTGAAATCGTGGGAGAAAAAGTACGCGGGGAGCTGCGGCAGCCCGAACTCTTCGGCGAGCTGTTGGGCGAGCTGCTCGGCGACTGGGTCGACACCGTCGACGGCGCGAGCGAGCGCGTGGTCGCTGAGCGCTGTCTTAACCACGGCCTTTCTTCCTGCGCGCCTTCGCCGCTTTGTCTTTCGCGATCACGGTCTCGCGATGCCCCGCTGCAACGCTGTAGATATCATCTGCGGCGGCGGCAGCTTCGGCGTCGTCAGTCAACTCGCCATATGTGCTGTCGGGCGCTTTCTTGACGTAGTCGGGATGGTCGGGATGTTTCATTCGCCACTTGTTCATTTTGCATTCTCCTTTTTGGTCTGTGCGCCGTGAGTCGCCTCGACGGCGGTCGCAATGTCCTTGCACAAATTCTCAATGAAAAAATATCCAGCGATCTTGACCGGCTGGCCCGGACCGCTGGCTGATACGATCTGTGCAATCGTTCCAAGGGCGCTTTGAGCGTGCCTCTGAAGGGCACTCCACATCGCATGCTCGATTGTTTTTGCGAGCGTCACGGCTTTTTAGCCTGAAAAATTTGGGTTAGGGGACGACACACTGATAAGGGCGGCGGGCATCGAGCCGCACAGCGTATCGGAGCGGCCGCTGTTCATGCCGAGGTCGTCGTTCGCGCCTCCAGCTCCGGGTCCGCTCCCGCCGTTCGCTGAGTTGCACATCGGGTGGAATGCGCCGGTTGAGTTACCGCCGATAGTGTTCTGTGTGCCGTTGGTCCCGCTCTCTGACATGCGCTCAAGCAAAGAGTTTTGGCGGCCCCCGACGCTGGCCGCCGCCCCGACGCCTGCGAGCGTGTTCGTGAGCAGTAGGTTCGCCGGGGCGCGAGCGCTCGACACAGCCGCCTGGATTGTGTCGAGGCTCATGCTGATAGAGCCCGGCGGGAAGAGACCGGGCCCTGGGATGGAGGTCTGCAGCGGTACATTGTATCCAGGCGCGGTGCCTTGGAAACCGCCCCCGGCGTTGAGCGGCGTGCTATACGCCGTGTTGAATATAGTCATGATGTTTTATCCTTGGTAGCTGCCGTTCAGCGTGACGTTGCCGACCGTCGTTGAGCAAGCGGTGGGGCACGAGGTGAGGGTCTCGATGTTGATCGAGGTGGGGCCGATCGAGAGCCCGTCGTTCGCGTTCGCTACGCCAGAGACAAAGACCTGGTTGTTGATGCCCACGGTCGTGATCGAGCTTGGGTTGCCACCGTTCGGTGCCACCGCGACCCCGAGATTCAGCTGCGCGCCCGCGCCGTTGCACATCAGGTCGTCGACCGGTGTCGGGTTCTGCGCGCCGGTCGAGACGCCACCGACGGCGGTGACCATCGCGTTACGCGGCAGCTCGCCACGCGCGGCAGCCTCAAGAATCGACTTCTGGATTCCGCCTGCGAGAGGCACCGGCGCCACAAGCGTATTAGCGGGCGGTGTGCCGGCGAATTGCTGCCCAAAATTTGGGTGGATCGGCTGGCCCAAAACGGGGCCGGTCACGGGGTTGGAAATGATCATGTGAGTTTGTCCTTATGTGTGTTGGTTGAATCAGCTCGGCATCAGCTCGATGCAAGCTGCCGATTTTTTATTGGCGATCACCAGCGCCGCCTGCGCGAATTCGCGGGCCGGAGGAAGGAACGCACAATTTGAGACCTCACCTGTGTTCATGTCACGGTTGCGGAGACGGATCGTCCGCACTGAGCTGACGTTGCTCAATTGCAGCGCGACCTCATCGTCCGACTCAATCAAAAATCGTTTGGCTTCGTCTAGCGGCAAATTTAATTTCTCTCCAGGTGCGATGCTGGCGAACGGCTTCGGCGCGCTCCATTCGTCGACAACGTGTTGTACCGGCGGTACGTGGGCTGCGGCCTTCTGCGATTCGCGAAGCTCACGTTCGGCGGATTCCGTGATGAACTCATTTAGGGTTTCGAACCCAGCAATGCGGTAGAACGGCGTGGGGATGTTGCGCATCTCTGAGCCGAACTTGGTAGATATGCGCATCGACTGCGTTGTGATTTCAGAGCCAATAGCCTCCAGCTCGACGCGCGAATGCACGCGCTTTGGTGCAGCGGTGGGCGCAGCGGTTCTCTCGAACGTGTTCCGCACGCGATCTTGCGACGCTATGCGCAAGTTGTGCCACGCAGACGGATTTTGAATCTCAATCGAAGTCATCGGGGAATCTCCTGGGTTACATCGGCCAGACCGCGGTTCGGTCCGTGGATAAAAACGGCATTACGCGGATTCCGAAGACCCGCGCCCACATGTCGCGCTTTGATTGCTTGTTGCTTGGCTTCAACATCTCCTGCCACGCGAGATCGATCACCGCGCGATCAGCGTCTGGCGCCCGCTGCAAGGCATCGACATCAATCACGGCGGCAGCGGACTGGATCACGCGCCAACCAGATCGAGGTTTGCATCGCTCGCGGGCGCTGACCGAGAGTGCGTCGTCTCATACGCTTGCAAGTCGTTAGCGCTGAGAATTTCTCCGGTCGAGAGGCGTCGATACGAAACCGTGTGTGGAATCACACCCGTCCGGTCAAGCTCTTCGATCAGCCGACGCAATTCACTATTCAATTCATCTGTACTCATCTGAGACAAGTCAGTCGGCTCGTCGACCTCCAAAATTTTCAGGAGCCGGTCGTTGCCCGCCGATGCCTCTTTGGTCGCTCGGTCCCTGAGAGTGGTCCTGGCCAGAGGCTCAGCGGCCGCCACCAGCGCGGCAAACGCAGGACTGGCAGCTAAGTGCGCATGGAAATCTGATGCGCTTATCCCCAGCTCGGTCCGGGTCTGCTCGATCAAACCGCAATCCACGTACAGACGCGTGAACGCTTTCTCTAGCTCAGGGTTCCACTTGCGGGTCTCGTCATCGGGCGCACGGGTCGCGATGCCGAGCCGGTCCGTCAGGTCTTGGAACGCAGTTTTAAAAGCCGGGTCGGTGCTCAGCGCCGACTGCAAGATGCCTTTCGTGAATCCCGGCACCGCGGCGCACGCGGCGTCGATGGAGCGAGACTCCGCAAGCTCTGCCAGGAAGCGCTGCCGGACCGGCTTCAGTTCCGGCTGCGACGGCGCAGCGGGTGCCGTGACGGGGGCACCCGTGGCGGCGACCGGCGCGGACGGATCGCGCGGTTTCTCTTTGCGATAGGTCCGGTTCTTCGCGGTGGGGTACAGCGGGTCGCGCCCCTGGCGAATGAGCCAGCACGATACACAGAGATCGTTTTTGCAGAAGCGCGCGGCGACATGTCCGTTGACGCAAGCGCTCGGCACGTAGTACGTGGGCCAGCCTTCAGCTTCGGCCTGCTCGCGCGTCAAGGTCTTAAGCGCGATGCTGTTGACCAGATCGGGCTGCAGGACCCCCTTGCGACTTTTGACTACCGCCGAATATTCGTGTGCATCGAGCGTCATCTGTCCTCCGTTGGGCTGTGTCGTGCTGCGGGGGCGGCAAAAAATCCTCACCACAAAAAGCTCTCCCCCTTCACCCATCTAGGACAGACCGGGTCTGCGGAAACCGCTCGTTTGCATGTAGGTGATTGATCTAGCGGGTAAAGTGTTTTCGACGGCCGGCCCGTAGGTGAGAGGGTTCTAGGGTCGGGCGAGTGGCCGCTGGGGCGGGAGGCGGTAAAGTGATTTTAGGCCGGGGGCTGGCAGACGCGTGGTGACAGCTCCTACGGGCAGGCGAAATGGGTTTTGAGGTTCTATTGCGGGGTGCGGGCCGTTTACCCTGGCGCCGGCCGGCGGCGAAGAGCAGGCGCGCGGAGCTGGACGTCAGGGACTACGCGGCGCGCAGTCGGTGCTCGACGTTGAGCACCGCAGCCGGCGTCCACTGCTTGCCGCGCAGCGTGACGAACCCTTGATCGTTCAGCCACCGAGCGATACAGCGCAGCGTGGTGCAGGCGCCTTCACCGCGCGCCCGCTCGATCTGCGGCGCCATGTCGAGCGCATGCTTCTGCACCTTACCCAGCAGCGCCGCGCGGCCCTTGGCGCCTGCGCTGGCCGCGTACGCTGAGAGATCGCGAGGAGTGCCCAGCGGCAGACCCCGAGCCCGTCGCGCCATCAGTGCTGCCTTCGTGCGCTGAGAGATGATCTCCCGCTCGTGCTGAGCCATTCCGGCGAACACGCACAGCGTGAGCGAGTTGCAATCCGGGATGTCGATGGCCTGGAACTTCACGCCCTCATCGCGGAGCCTGAACAGAAAGGCGACGTTCCGGCTGAGCCGGTCCAGCTTCGAGATCAGCAGCGTCGAGCGCGTCTGCCGGCAGTGGAGCAGGGCAGCCTCCAGCTGCGGGCGGGCGTCGACCTTGCCGGACTCCACCTCGACGTAGGCCGCCAGCTCGACGCCGCCGTGCGAGGCTAGGTACTGCTTAACGGTCGCTTGCTGTGCTTCGAGACCCAAGCCGCTCCGGCCCTGCTTGTCGGTCGAAACCCGGTGATAAGAAATGAATTTCGGCTTGGCTGGGCTCATGTTCGATTCACCTCAAGGGACGTTGAGGCAAATCATACAGAGGAGCGGGGTGCCAGGCAACGGACGGCGGTCACAGTTTCAGGAGTTGCCGCATCGCGGTACGGAATCACTTTACGGACTTTACGCCGGAGACTTTCGAAGTGGCCGCTGACCGACCACCCCGCGACTTGACCGCCTCCCGTGGTCCGAGTAGGTATCGATGACGATGGTGACGATGGTTCCGAGCGCGCGAGGAGAGGCGGCGTATAGAGATCGAGAATTGATGCAAAGGTCGTTTAGGTCTCCTCTACCACCTAAACGTCCATCCCCACGCCTCACGCCCCCCCACCCTATAGGGTGGTGGGGCACGTGAGGCATGAGGCAGGGTTATGGCGACTCATGCCTCACGCCACAAAATGCCCCATGAGGCGCCGTGAGGCGTGAGGCACGGGCGTGATGACGGGCGTGATGACGGGTCCGAGGCCCCGGCGGCACGACTTTACGACCAGGTACAGCGGCCAGCGGCACGATTTGAAAAGCAGGCTCGCCGGCCGGGAACCATCGTCACCATCGTCATAGCCCGGCGGCCAGTCCCCGCACCTGGAGCGCACGACTATGCTTGGAGTAAACTAGCCGCCCATGAGCACATTGCGCGATTTCTGTGTGAACATGGCTGCGAACATCGTTCACGACTTTCTTAAGCCCCTGGCGATCTGGGTCGCGTGCAAAATCCTGTGGCCGTATCGGGCAGTCTTCTACGCCCCCTTTATTGCCGGCTTTGAATTCTGCCGCCGTACCCATCTGCGCTTCTATCGCGCATGCCTCGAACTCTGCCGGCGCGTCGCGCAACTGATTCGACGGCCCGAGCCGCTTCCTGTCGGTACACCTTCTGCCATCGTGATGGCGAACCAGCCACCGATTCAGCGGGCAGCGATGCCGATGCCGGCATACGTGAACAACTCGATGGTGATGCATTGGGAAGCGGCGCGGCAGCAGGAGGCAGCACTAGCAGCGCACTTTTCAACGATGCCGCGCTTTAGCGCTGCGACCTTGCAGGGCGGGAATTCGCCGCCAGGGTATTGACCGCCGCGGAGAACCCTGGTATGATAACAGAGGGGCGACGTGCTGGTTGACATAACCAGAAGAGCGTGCCATACTTGAATTGTAGGCTCGAAAAATGCGAGCCCTATGGCCAAGGCGGCCGGCGGAAAATCTGCCGCACTGCGCGGTCAGAGTGATGAATAACGGACGAGCAATCGGTCCGCCAGAAACTTGAAACTACGCTCACCCGAGCGGCAAACCTAAATCCCCGATATCCGAAGCTGAACAGGCAGGCCCTTGCTTGGCCACCCCTCGCGAGCAGATATGCCCTGTCGCGAATGCTTCGACTCAATCGAGGATTTGCCATGCAATTGTTTAACTCACCCGAGACGCTGAGCGACCAAAGGGACCGCAGCGTGATCAAATTTCTACTGCCGCCCCGCACCATGCCGCAAGGCGTGCCGCCCCTTCACGAGATCGACGAGGTGCGCATCGCGGTGCTGTGGGGTATCGACCGCGACCTGTGCATGGTCGCCATCCTGTCCGCGATGTACCTGCGCAACCGCGACATGCTGGAGCGTATCGTCGCCGTGCGCCAGGAGCGCGGCAAGGTAGATTTCTTCTGCCGCACCAGTCCCGACGTGAGCGTGAAGGACGTGCGCCTCGCGTTGGAGGACGCGGTGCAGGCCGTGATGTTCCAGCGCTGGACGGTGCGAGGCGGCGTCGCGCTGCCGTGCGACGGCGAGATCGTCGATTGGCAAAAGCTGCCGGACGGTGACCCGCTCCGCGGTGTCGCCCGATCCTACGGGCTTGGAGTGCATCGCAAGGCAGCGCGCCGGAATGGTGCGCAGTCATGAGCAACATCAAGCAAGAGACCGCCGTTGACTCGGTGGATGTCGTCGCGGCCGCAGAAAAGCACAACCTGAGACTCGCCGACTTCAGCGAGATGCTGAAGTACCTAGACGCAGGCTGCGATTACGATACCTGGGACAGCACCGTCGCGGCGGTTCGCCGGACGGCGAAGGGCGCGCAGGATGGCTCTGCGCCGGTCGAATGGTTCGCTTTGCTGAATGGGTGGCGCGCGCAATCGGGAAAATTTCCGCGCAACGCTGAGGTCGAAGAGAGACCGAACCTGCTCGATACCCGAGATCTTTCGGGCTACGGGCTGGCGTATCTGCTCGGGCTCGCGATGTCGAACGGATACAACCCGCCGGCAGCGGTCATGACGTCCCTGCCGGCAGCGGTGGCTACGGCCCTGCGGACCGACTACCCCCCTGCACCACGATTCAGGCCCGTCATCCCCGATTTAGAGGCACCGCGCCCGAAGTGGCTCGTTAAGAATCTATTGCTTGAGGGGTCACTTGCGATCTTGTTCGGCCGGTGGGGAACGGGCAAGAGCACCTTCGCCATCGAGCTTGGCGTAGCGATTGCGCGAGCGCTGCCGTGGCACACGCGCAAAGTTCGCGGCGGCAAGGTCGTGTACATATCGTGTGAGAGTCCGCACGGCGTGCGCTTGCGCTTGAGTGCGGAGCTTAAGAATCAGGGCATCACGCTCGACGATCTGCACGGCAACTTCTTGGAGATCGCCGCCCGTCCGCACCTGGGCAAAGCTGAAGACGTTCAGGCGCTGATCGCAGAGCTACAGGCTATCGGCCCGATAGAGCTGGTCGTGGTCGACACGTTGGCGCGCGCGATGGCGGGCACGGAAGAGAACAGCGCGAAGGACTCCTCGATTCTGGTCGGTAACTGCCAGACGATCAGCGAGAAGACCGGCGCCTGCGTGATGCTCGTTCACCATACGGGCAAGGACGAATCGCGCGGCATGCGCGGCTCTTCCAACTTGCCGGCAAGCGCGGATACGGAGATCGAACTTGAGCGACCGAGCGAGGCCGACAACGTCCGCATCGCCAAGTTGGGCAAGCAACGCGACGCGCCGGACTATGTCGAACTGTTCCGCTACGAGCTGGTGCCCGTCACGCTCGGGCAGGACGAAGACGGCGATCCGATCACGAGCACCGTCGTGCGAGAAGTCGAGCCGCCGTCGGAGATCGAGACCACTGTCGAGGCGCCGAAGCACCCCATCCGGCGCGCCGTGTGGTCGGCGCTCGATAGCGCCATGCGGCCGATGGGGGTCGAGGAGCTGATCACCAGCGCGGCGGCGTCCCTGGTGCACGACCCTGCGTCAGGTAAGCGGGACCGGCGACGCGAACACGTTCGCCGGGCGGTTGAAGGCATGGCGCAGGAGGGGCTGCTAACACGTTCGCCCGACGGGCTGTACCAGATTCGCCGCCCCGAGATTGTCGATTCGGCTACTCCAGTACATGAGCGATTCTCGCCGGTCATCTCCCCGGCGGCAAACGACAACGCCGCGAACAGCGATCTGATCGGCGAGCTGATGTCATGACATCTAACGATAGAACCGAAGTTGTTCTGGTCTCAGCGGCGGAGCTAGTACAGATCTCCGCCGCGATGCGCGCTGCGCATTATCGGCGCCAGCCGCATCGAGGTCGCTGGCGTGTCGTGATATGGCCCCCTTGCAATGTGTACCCGCAGCCGATGCGGGACACGCCAGCGGATCGTCACGCCATGATGCGGACGGCGACAGGGCTTAAAAAACCCCCACACGGCGGTGCCATATCATACAGCGCGTTCCTGTGGCGAGAGATCGTCGGTCTGCTGCCGGCGGTGCCAGGTATCTTGGACTTCGATGCTGCGAACATACGCACGGCCGAAGAGTCGCACGCGAGGTTTGATACCGTCTATGCGAATCTTGATCTGGTCGGCGGGGCGGTGTCATGACCAGGCAAAAAATAACGCGCGACCGCGTCGAACTCAACGCTGTAATCAAGCGATTGGCAGCTAAAAGTCGACCCGAAGCAGTTGCTATCCTGGCGAAATACGATGCGCTGACCGCGCCAGAGATCAAGCCGGAAGACATCCCAGCGGCACGCGCAGCATTTAACGAGGCGTTGGCTAGGCTCGACGCGAGGGTCGAGCCATGAACGCCCAACTCAAGAGCGGGCGCGATGAGGTGGCCGAACACATATTGAAACTCTGCAAGACCCGCGCGAAGCAAAGAGGCTGCAGAGTCAAAAAGCTGCGGGACACGAGCGCGCGGGACAGTGTGATCAATGCCGCGGCGTGGCGACTGATCCGAAATCGGCAAAGGTTCGGCAACCTCTGCGACTTCATCGAGGGGGGGTTCTGGTACGCAGAAAAGGATGCGCAGCGCGATGCTCTCATTGATCGCGCTTTGGATGCCGAGCGCCAAGCATACATCCGTGCATCGAAAGCAAGCGGCGGCACACCCGCAGGCGAACTGCCAGATCGCGCGGCGTGGGAGAATATAGCGCGGTACGCGGAGGCCGGCCTTCCCGTCGAGCCGGGATCAATCCTACTGCCCGCCAACTCCGTAACCGACGTAATCGAGCGCGAGGATTTCGAAGCAGAAGTAGAAGCAGGAAAGACCGCGGCGTCTGTCGCGCGCGAGAAGATCGAAGCAGAAGAGAACGAAAGGCTGCGAGTGGCGCGCAACGCCTACGCCGAAGAGCTATCGAACATACGCCACCGCAGAGCGCTGTTCTTAATCTGCGAGGATCCGACCGCGAGCAACTCAACGATCGCAGCCAGAGTCAGCATGCGGTCGGTTCGCGGCATCTCTCAAGCCACAGTAGCGAAAATTCGCGCCAAACTGACGGAGCTGGCGGAAGAGATACTGACTCGGTCGCCAGAAGATTTATATATGGATGAGCTAGAGCGCTTGGCTGCCGTCAAGGAGGCGGCAGACGCCGTGCGCAGGGCCGAGCGGCGGCTGCACCGTGCGCAGTGGGCGCTAAGCCAGTCGGCCGAGGAGCTGGCGGCGTTCAAGGCGTTCGCTGGGCCGCTATGCGAGGAGCTGGGGATGAGCGTAGACGAGTTGCTCGGGGTTACGATTGCGCCGAAGGCAAGCACCTGAAAAAGAAAAGGGCGCGCGTCAGGGATGCTCGCGCGCCCACTTTTGTTCTACGCGGTGCTTGCACTCCGGCGACGCTTGGCAGCGGGCGACACCGTCCGCGAAGTAGTTATAGCCGGCAACTCCGCCGACAACGATCGCCGTCGGGACCGCGAGCAGAAAGGCAATTAGCAGCGCCGTGCTGACGAGAGCCCGAACGGCGCCGTTGATGAAGTCGTCGATGCCGGCTGAGACAGCGCGGCGAATGTCTTGTTCGTCCATTTGTTTCGCTCCGAAGTCGAACCGTCTGACCGAAAACCTTCGGCCGCAATACCTTCATTCCCCCTTTTTGAGTTTGTCCAGATAGGCCGCCCAGCGCTGCATCATTTGGCGACGCTCCGGCAGGCGTTGCGAGCGGTCGTAAATTCCTTGGACCCTGTCGCCCTTGACGTGCGCGAGCTGCAGCTCGATCAGCGCGGAGTCGATGCCCAGCTCACCGTTAAGCAGCGTCGAGGCGGAACTGCGGAAGCCGTGCATTGTGTGCACGTCTTTCGGCTCTCCCATCGCGCCTAGAATCGTGTGCAGCGCTTCGCGGAAGCCGTTCTCGCTCAGAGGCTCGTCAAGCCGCCGGGTTCGAAAGACGAATCTATCTTTGCCTGTGACCTTGTGCGCCGACTTCAGAATCGCGAGCGCCTGCTTTGCCAGCGGCACGACGTGCGGTCGGCGCATTTTCATCTTCTCGACCGGGATCACCCACTCCGCTTTGTCGAAATTCACCTCCGCCCACTCCATCTTGCGCAGCTCGCCGGGCCGGACGAACACGAGCGGCGCCAGGCGCATCGCCCACCGCACGCCAGGCTGCGAGCGGCTGCCGGCAAACTCGCAATAGAGATCGATGTACTTGAGCAGCGTTCCGAATCGCTTCGGCTCGACGATGGCAGCGTGGCTGTCGACCTTCACGGGCCGAAGCGTCCCGCGCAGCTGGCCGGCAGGCAGTACGTTGTGCGTGACGTATCCATGATTGAGCGCATAGCGAGTGACCTGGCCGGCGAGCATCGCGCAACGGTGCGCGGTCTCGCGGCGATCCTTTTCGGCCTCGATGACCTTGAGCGCGGCGACGATCCGCGGCGTTGTCAGCTCGGCAATCGGCGCGTCGTGGAGCGCGTGCAGCTGCTCCAGGATGAAGTTCCGCTTTTTGACGGTCGCCGGGGCGGCATCATCTTGCGAAGAGAGATACTCGCGCGCGACGGCGAGGAAAGAGCGCGGGATCGGCGGGGTGTCTCGCGTTGTCGGTGTCGTAACGACCGGCGGCGCGATGCGTGTGCGCGGCTTCGTCGCGTGTGATTTTTTGTACGCGCGGCGCGACTCTCGCAAGCACACAACGCATTGACCGAAACTATTGCGCGGCTCGGTGTGACCGCGGCGGCACGGTGCGATTTCCATCTGGCGACCTTCCGGCCCGGTTGGGCCGATGGGGGATAATTATCCCCATTTTATCGCCTTTTTATCCTTTTATCCCCTCAGAATTCGCTTGAAAATCAGTCATTTACGTACCCTGGTGCCCGGAGAGGGAATCGAACCCACACGGTGTCACCACCACCGGATTTTGAGTCCGGCGCGTCTACCAGTTCCGCCATCCGGGCGAGCCAGAGCCCACAGTATATGCGATCGGCGCGCTTGGTAGTATGCGCACGATCATGCGTCGCGAGGATTTTCACTTCGATCTTCCCCCGGAACTCATTGCGCAGCGGCCGGCCCCGGTGCGCTCGGCGAGCCGCCTGCTCGCGCTCGACGGGATCAGCGGAGCATATCGCGACCTCGCGTTTCGCGATCTGCCGCAGCTGCTCATGCCCGGAGATTTGCTCGTATTCAATGATACGCGCGTGATTCCGGCGCGCGTTTTCGGGCGGAAAAGCAGCGGCGGCCGGATCGAGTTGTTGCTCGAGCGGGTCTTGAGCCCGCGAACCGCGCTGGTGCACGCGCGCTCCAGCAAGCCGCTGCGCCGAGAAGCCTCGGTCGCGCTGCCGGGCGGCGTTACGGCCTGCCTGCTGGGCCGCGAAGGGGCGCTGCTGCGCCTCGAATTCTCCAGTGATGTCTTGGCGTTTTTCGAAACTTTCGGGCAGATGCCGCTGCCCCCGTACATCACGCGGGCACCGGAGGCCGCCGATCGCGACCGCTATCAGACGATTTATGCGCGCGCGCCCGGCGCCGTGGCGGCTCCGACCGCAGGGCTGCACTTCGATGACGTCGAGTTCGCAGCACTCGCGGCCCGCGGCATCGCGCATGCATTCGTGACTCTGCACGTCGGCGCGGGCACGTTTCAGCCGCTGCGCGACGAGGATATCGATGCGCACGTCATGCATGCCGAAACCGTCAGCGTGCCGGCGAGCGCCTGCGCGGCGATCGCGGCGGCGCGCGCAGCCGGCGGCCGTGTCGTGGCGGTCGGAACCACGGTGGTGCGCAGCCTCGAGACCGCGGCCGCCGGCGGGCGCCTCGAGCCCTTCCATGGGGAGACGCAAATCTTCATCAAGCCCGGGCATCGATTTACCGCGGTCGACGCGATCGTCACCAATTTTCATCTGCCGGAATCGACGTTGCTGATGCTTTGCGCGGCGTTCGTCGGGCGCGAACACTTGCTCGCGGCCTACGGCCATGCAATTGCGGCGCAGTATCGATTTTTCAGCTACGGTGACGCGATGTTCTTGACGCCCGCCGCCCAAGTGCTGAGTCGCCCGTGAGTGCCGGGATGCCGCCGGATTCGCCTGCGATGCGATTCGAATTGTTGCGCCAGGACGGCGCGGCGCGGCGCGGCCGGCTGCGGTTCGCGCGCGGATCCGTGGAAACGCCGGCGTTCATGCCGGTCGGTACCTACGGTACCGTGAAGGCGATGACACCCGAGGAACTCGAGGCGATGGGAGTCGAGATCGTGCTCGGCAATACCTTTCACTTGTATTTGCGCCCGGGGCTCGACGTGATCGGCGCCCACGCCGGGCTGCATCGATTCATGCATTGGCGGCGGCCCATACTCACGGATTCCGGCGGTTTTCAGGTCTGGAGTCTTGCGGCGATGCGTAAACTCACCGAGCAGGGCGTGAGCTTCCGTTCGCCGGTGGACGGCGCAGCCGTGTTTCTCTCGCCGGAGGAGTCGATGCGCATTCAGCGTGTGTTGGGTTCAGATATTGCGATGAGCTTCGACGAATGCACGCCTTACCCCGCCACCGAGGCCGAGGCGCGCACCTCGATGGAATTGTCGATGCGCTGGGCTGCGCGCGGTTTTCGCGAATACTATCGCGAGGATCTTGGACCGGACAGCGCGCCCGGGACGCTGTTCGGCATCGTGCAGGGCGGCGTGCACACAAGCCTGCGCCTGGCATCGCTCGCGGCGCTCGAGCAGATCGGATTCGCCGGCCTGTCGGTCGGCGGACTCGCGGTCGGCGAGACCGAGGCCGAACGCAATGACGTGCTCGAGGGCTTGCTGCCGCATATGCCGGCGCTCAAACCGCGTTACTTGATGGGCGTTGGGCGTCCGCAAGACATCCTCGAGGCGGTGCGGCGCGGCATCGATATGTTCGATTGCGTGATGCCGACGCGGCATGCGCGCAATGCGCACTTGTTCACGCGCACCGGCGTCGTCAACATACGCAATGCGGTGCACCGAGAGGACACCGGTCCGGTCGAGCTCGAGTGCGGCTGTTATACCTGCCGGCACTACAGTCGCAGCTACTTGCGCCACCTCGATAAATGCAACGAAATCCTCGGTGCCCGCCTCAACACGATCCATAACCTGTATTTCTATCAACGCCTCATGCGCGAAATTCGCGCCGCCATCGAGGCGGGCAGTTTTGAGGCCTATGCGGCCGAGTTCTACGCCCGCCTGGAGCCCGCGCCGGCGACATAAGGCGCAGGCAGCCCGAGGCGCAGAGCGCTAAGGGGAAGTTTTAGGGCCGCGTTTCGGTATAATCCCCGGCCTTGTGCTGCGGCGTAACGCCGCGAATACGGATGTAACCCTATGGATTTCTTTATCAATGTTGCGCAGGCGCAGGCTGCCGGAGGCGCGGGCGCGCAGGGCGGCATGTTCAACATGCTGTTCTTCATACCGCTGTTCGCGGCATTCTATTTCTTGCTGATACGGCCCCAGAACAAGCGCGCCAAAGAGCAACGCGAGATGGTCGCGAGGCTCGCCGTAGGCGACGAGGTTGCAACGACGGGCGGCATACTCGGGAAGATCACCGAGGTCGGTGAGCAATTTCTGACCCTCGAAATTGCAGCCGGCGTGAACGTCAAGCTGCAGCGATTCCAGGTTGCCCTGGTCCTCCCCAAGGGGACGGTCAAGAGCGCATGATTTCCTACTCGCGCTGGAAGATCGCACTCGTTGCGATCGTCGTCATTGTCGGGTTCCTACTTGCTTTGCCGAATTTGTTCGGCGAGGAAAGCGCCCTTCAATTTGCGCGGGATCGCGCGCCCGTGCTCGACGGCGACCGCAAGGAGATCGAGCAAATTCTCAAGGACAAGGGCGTCGTTCCGACCGGCGCATTCCTCGACCAGGGTCGCCTGACCTTAAGATTCGGCAGCACTCAAGATCAACTGAAGGCGCGCGATCTCGTTGCGGAAGCGCGGCCGAATCAGTACACGATCGCCTTGTCGCAGGCTTCGCGCGTACCGGAATGGATGCGCAATCTCGGCTTGAACCCGCTCAAACTCGGACTCGATCTGCGCGGCGGCGTCAACCTCGTCTATCAAGTCGACGTCGAAGGGGCGGTCAAGCAGCAGCTCGATCACCACGAGCAGGATTTTCGCGCGTCCTTGCGCAATGCCCGCGTGCCCTATCAGGACGTGCTCGTCGACTATCCGCAGCGGCGCGTGCAGGTGCTGTTTCGCGACGCCGACAGCTTTGCCAAGGGCAAAGCGGCGATCCTGGCCGACAACCGCAACCAGATCTTGACCGACACGACCGTGGATGGAGCGCCGGCGCTGCAACTGCTGATGACGCCGCAGGAGATCAAGGAGCGCCAAACTTACGCGGTTCAACAGAACATCGTGATCTTGCGCAACCGCCTCAACAGCCCCGAACTCGCGGTCTCCGAGCCGCAGGTGTCTCGCCAGGGCGTCGATCGCATCGAGATTCAGCTGCCGGGCCTGCAGAATTCCGCCGAGGTCAAGAAGATCCTCGGCAAGACCGCGACGCTCGAATTTCGCATGGTCGATGAGACCGACAACCCGCTCGAGGCCGCGGCGACGGGTCGCGTGCCCTTGGGCGCCAAGCTGTATTACACGCGCGAGAAGCAGCCCGTGCTGCTCAAGCGCGAAGTCGTCGTGACCGGCGATGAATTGACCGACGCCTCGTTCCAGCCGAACACCCAGGACGGGGCCGCCGTGTCGGTCGGTCTCGACAGCCGCGGCGCGAACAAGATGCTCAAGAATACGCAGGAGAATCTCGGACATTTGATGGCAGTCGTGTTCATCGACCGCTCGCGCGAGAGGAACGCCGAGGGCGTCGATGTCGACCGCACGACCGAAGAGGTCATCAATCGCGCGACGATACGCGGCGTGTTCAGCAACAATTTCCAGATCACCGGCGTCAATCCGATCGAGGGGCGCGAACTGGCGCTGCTGCTGCGCGCCGGCGGCCTGGCGGCGCCGTTGACCCCGATCCAGGAACGCGCCATCGGTCCGACGCTCGGCAAAGAGAACATTACGAAGGGCGTCGATGCGATGGTGTTCGGCATGCTGGCCGCGTTCGTGTTCATGGCGATTTACTATAAGGTCTTCGGCCTCATTGCCGATGTCGTGCTCTCCGCAAACGTCGTGCTGCTCACGGCGCTGTTGTCGATGGTCGGCGTGGCGCTGACCTTGCCCGGCATCGCGGCCGTCGTCTTGACCGTCGGCATGGCGGTCGACGCGAACATCCTGATCTACGAACGCATCCGCGAAGAGCTGCGCAACGGCGTCTCGCCGCGCGCCGCGATCACGGCCGGCTTCGAGCGCGCGTTTTCGGCGATCTTCGACTCCAATATCACGGCGCTGATCGCCGGCGTGGTGCTGTGGGGGTTCGGCGCCGGGGCGGTGCGCGGTTTCGCCGTCGTGCTGGTGCTCGGAATCGCAACTTCGATGTTCACGTCCCTGATGGGCAGCCGTGCCTTGGTACAAGTGATCTACGGCGGTCGGCGCAAGCTCGAACGCCTGGCGATCTAACGGCTTGCGAGCCTGAGGCAAGAAGCGCATGGAATTTTTTCATAAAGTAACCCGCTTCCCGTTCATGAACACCCGTAAGATCTGGTACGGGCTGTCGGCGGCTGTGATCGTGGGATCGCTCGCGATGGTGGCCGTGCGCGGGTTGAATCTGGGCATCGACTTCACCGGCGGCGTCGATGTTGAAACCAATTTTCCGCAGGCTCCCAATATTGAACAGCTGCGCTCGGCTCTCGACCGCGCAGCAGTTGCCGGCGCGCAGGTCAAAGCGTTCGGCAGCTCCCGAGACATCCTGGTGCGCCTGCCGCCCGACCCGAATGTGAAAGGCGAGCAGATCGGCGCGCGGATACTCGAGGTATTCAGCAGCATCGATCCCGGCGTCAAGCTGCAGAGCACCGAAGTCGTCGGCCCGCAGGTTGGCCAGGAACTGTTCATCAAGGGCGCCGAGGCGCTGTTTGCGACGCTCGTGCTGATCGCGATGTACGTACTGCTGCGATTCACCTCGAAGCTCGCCTACGGCGCGATACTTGCGGTCTTGCATGACCCGATCTGCGTGCTCGGTTTCTTCGCGGTCAGCCAGATGACGTTCGATTTGACCGCGGTGTCGGCGATTTTGGCCGTGATCGGTTATTCGTTGAACGACACCGTCATCGTGTTCGATCGCGTACGCGAACGTGCGCGCAACGCCCGCAAACTCACGATCGCCCACGTCATCGATGAATCGATCAACCAGACGCTGTCGCGTACCATCATGACCAAGCTCGTGACCTTGTTGGTCGTGTTGGCGCTGCTGATATTCGGCGGCGAGACCCTGCATGGATTTTCCGCCGCGCTCGTAATCGGCATCATCGCCGGAACCTACTCGTCGATCTACATCTCCGCGGCGCTCGCCCTCGACTTCGGCCTGCGGACCGACGATTTGTTGGAGCGCAAGATGGTCAAACCCGAAGAAATCGACGGCTTGCCCTGAGGGTTTTAAGCATCGCCGGATCAGGCTGCCCGGCGCCGCGATCGCGTGGGCGCGCGCTGCAGCGGGCCCGCAGCAGCACGAATTGAATGGAAGCGCACAGGGAAAGCCGCTAGAGTCGGCAACGCACAAAAACATCACGTTGCGGGGAACCAATCCATGGCGACGACTCGAGGCCTAGGGCGCATATTTCAGCGCAAGTCGGTGGCGCAGATTCAGGCAGAGCATGCACGCGGTGAGCTCAAACGGTCATTGGGCGCGTTGAACCTCGTGCTTCTGGGCATCGGATGCATCATCGGGGCGGGCATCTTCGTACTGACCGGACGCGCCGCGGCCCAGTTTGCCGGCCCCGCGATCATGCTCTCGTTCATCATCACCGGGCTGCTTTGCGCGTTCGTGGCGCTCTGTTACGCCGAGCTTGCGTCCGCGCTGCCGGTGTCCGGCTCGGCCTATTCCTACACCTATGCCTCCATGGGGGAGGGCGCGGCCTGGGTCATGGGGCTGCTGCTGCTGCTCGAATACGGTCTGGCGGCGTCCACGGTCGCGGTCAGCTGGTCGGGTTATTTCGTGAGCCTGCTTGCGGACATGCACCTGACGATACCGGCCGTGCTGACGGCTGCGCCCGGCGTGCCTGTCGTGGACGCTTCCGGCGCGGTAATCGCCACCGGCGTCATGAATCTGCCGGCCATCATCGTCATCGGTCTGGTGACCCTACTGTTGATTCGCGGCGTTACCGAGTCAGCGACGGCCAACAACATCATCGTTGCGATCAAGCTGGCGGTCGTCATTGCCTTCATCGCCATCGGTTCGCGCTACGTTCATCCGGCCAACTGGGCGCCGTTCGTGCCGGCCGAGATTCCCGTTCGACCGCCTGGCACGAACACGGACATCTGGCACCAGATTGGCCGCGCGCTGGTTGCGGTGGTCACCGGAGACAACACCTACCGCTATGGTATGGGCGGGGTCATCCATGGCGCGGCGGTGATCTTCTTTGCGTATCTCGGCTTCGAGGCGGTCTCGACCGCCGGCGCCGAAGCGCGCAACCCGGGCAAGGACATGCCGATTGGCATCCTGGGCTCTTTGGTCATCTGCACGCTGCTCTATATCGCGACCTCTGCGGTGCTGGTTGGAATCGTACCCTACGCCTCGCTCGACAACGCCGCGCCGCTCGCGGTCGCGGCGAATCGGATCGGCTTGCCATGGTTTGCGCTGCTCGTGAAAATCGGTGCTCTCGCGGGCCTCTCGAGCGTGATGCTCGTGCTGCTCTACGGCCAGACGCGGATCTTTTACACGATGAGCCGGGACGGCCTGCTGCCGAAGTCGCTGGCGGTGGTGCATAAGACCTTCAAGACGCCGTGGATCAACACCATCATCGTGGGAATCGCAGCGATGGGGGCGGCCGGTTTTCTGTCTCTCGACGCTTTGTCGGATCTCACGAACGTCGGCTCGCTCGCGGCGTTCATGCTGGTTTGCGTCACGGTGGTTTATCTGCGGGCGACCAACCCCGAGCTCATTCGGCCGTTCAGGACACCGTTCTATCCGCTGACTCCGGTTCTTGGCGCATTGATGTGCCTCGTCCTGCTGATGAGCTTGATGTCGACGCCGGCGACGCGGAATTTCTTCCTGATCTACCTGGCGGCTGGAATCGTGATCTATTTCGTCTATGGCATTCGCAGTTCCAACTTGGGACGCGGCGTCATCGTTACGGGCCACGAGGCGAGCCCACTGGAGCTGCCGCACAAAGGCGACTTAGAGTAGGGGATTGATTGGTCGCTCGCGGCGCCGTCCCGCTAGTCGCGCAGCGCGGCCGGCACCATCGGGCCGATGGTCGCGAGCAGCGCCTCGTAGACCTTCGGGTTTCCCGCGACGACGTTCTTGCCGAGCGCGTATTCCGCGCCGGCCGGCGTGCCGATACGCCCGCCGGCTTCTTGAATCAACAGCGTGCCCGCCGCCGTATCCCAGGGCGACAAGCCGAATTCCCAGAACCCGTCGGTTCGCCCGGCCGCGACATAGGCCAGATCCAGTGCGGCCGAGCCGGGCCGGCGCACCCCGGCTGCCACGGCCATGACGGCTTTGAGCATCGCCAAATAATCATCGACATGGATGTCGCCCGCGCGAAACGGAAAACCCGTGCTGATCAGGGCGCCCTCGAGCGTGCGCTGCGTGCTGACCCGGATCTTCTTGCCTTCGAGCTGCGCGCCCTCGCCGCGCGAGGCCGTGAAGAATTCCTGGCGCATCGGATCGTAGACGATTGCGTGTTGCAGGCGATTTTTCTGTTCGACCGCGATTGAGACTGAAAACGTGGGGAAACCATGCAGGAAGTTCGTCGTACCATCGAGCGGATCGATGATCCAGACGAATTCGCCTTGGCCGCTGCGGCCGCTTTCTTCGCCGAAAAAAGCGTGTTCCGGGTAGCTCTTGCGCACCGTCGCGATGATTTCGGCTTCCGCCTTGCGATCCACGTCGGTGACGAAATCGTTGCGGCCCTTCGTGTCGATTTTCAGCGAATCGAGCCTCGAGAGGCTCCGCACGATCGAATCCCCGGCGCGCCTGGCGGCGCGCATACCGATATTGAGCAGTGGATGCATAACGTGGCGCTAGAATAACAGAGCATGAGTGGTCACGTTCGCATCGTCCTCATTGATCCCAGCCACCCGGGCAATATCGGCTCGGTCGCGCGCGCGATGAAGAATATGGATCTCTCTGATCTGGTGCTGGTGCGGCCCCGATCCTTTCCGCACGCCGAGGCCAATGCGCTCGCGGCGGGGGCCGACGATATTCTCGCGGGCGCGCGCATCGCCTCGACCGTGACCGAGGCGATCGCCGACTGCTCGTTCATAGCCGGAACGACCTCGAGGCCGCGCTCGTACTATTGGGAATTCACGACTCCCCGGGACGTGGCTTCGCGAATCGTCGATTTGCCGGCGGAAAATCGCTCGGCGCTGTTGTTCGGCTCCGAGCGCTACGGCCTCGGCAACGACGACCTGCGGTACTGCAACGTGCTCGTGCGCATTCCGGCAAACCCGGAATATTGTTCCTTGAATCTGGCGATGTCGGTGCAATTGCTGAGCTATGAGATTTTTCTCGCCCGGCACCAGCCGCGCTCTCATACGCAGCTCGAATTGCCGCTCGCGCCATCGGCGGATGTCGAACATTTTTACGCGCATTTGCTCGAAGTCTTGAACGAGATCGATTTTGCGGATCGCACCGGCCATTTGATGGAGCGGCTGCGGCGTTTGTTCAATCGTGCGCAGCTCGATCGCAACGAATTGAATATCCTGCGCGGAATATTGAGCCACGTGCAGGGCAGACGCGGCCAGTCGCGGGCCAAGAGCGGCGCATGAGCATGCGCTCCGGCCGATGAACGCGCGCCGCGCCTCATGAGTGCCCCGGTCTACTTGGACTACGCGGCGACGACGCCCGTCGACGCCGGCGTGGCTGCACAGATGGCGCAGTGCCTCACCATCGAGGGAACATTCGGCAATCCGGGTTCGAGCAGCCATGAATACGGCGATCGTGCGCGAGCGGTCGTGGAGGCGGCGCGCAGCCAGGTTGCCGCCGCGGTCGGCGCCGAGACCAGCGAGGTGGTCTGGACCTCGGGGGCGACCGAAGCGAATAATCTGGCGATTTTCGGTGTCGCCAATTATTACCGCGACCATGGACGGCACATCGTCACGGCCCGGACCGAGCACAAGGCCGTACTCGACCCCTGCCGTGAACTCGAGCGGCGCGGCTGGCGCGTAACGTATCTCGTGCCGGACAGCAGCGGCATCGTGGATCCGGCGCAAATCATGCGGGCGCTGGAACGAGAGACCGTGCTCGTCTCGCTGATGCACGTGAACAATGAAATCGGCGTCGTCCAGGATATCGAGGCGGTCGCTGCGCTCTGTGCACGCCACGGGGGCGTGCGTCTGCACGTTGATGCGGCGCAAAGCTTCGGCAAGTGCCACATCGATTTTGCGTCGTCCGGAGCCGACCTGATGTCGTTGTCGGCTCACAAGGCGTATGGCCCCAAGGGTGTTGGTGCCTTGCTGGTATCCGCGCGGCGCGGCGTGCAACTCGAGGCGCTGCAATACGGAGGCGGCCAGGAGCGCAATTTGCGTTCCGGTACGCTCGCGACGCATCAGGTGGCGGGAATGGGCGCGGCGTTCGCGCTCGCCACGGCCGATGCAACAGACATCGAGGGCGAGCGGTGCCGCATTGCCGCGCTGCAAAGCCGGCTGTGGCGGGGTATCGAGGCGCTTGGCGGTGTATTGCGCAATGGTGCCGCAGCTCACTGCGTGCCGCAGTTGCTGAATCTGTCGTTCGAGGATGTCGAAGGCGAGAGCTTGCTGGCGGCCGTGCGCCCGCACCTGGCCGTATCGACCGGCTCGGCGTGCGCGTCGGCGACCAACGAAGCCTCCTACGTCCTGCGCGCATTGGGCCGCGACGAACGACTCGCCGAGAGCAGTCTGAGATTCAGCCTTGGCCGCTATACGACCGAGGCGGACATCGACCGGGCGATCCAAGCGGTCGCCGACGCCGTGACACGGCTACGACGAATCGGCGGCAAATGAACTACAGCGAACTGACGCGCCGTTATTTTGAGACCGCGGGCGCCGCGGGTGTCTTGAGCGGCGGATGCGTCGGGCGCGGCGCCGCCGGCACGCGCCGCGCGGGGACCTGGGTGCAATTCGATATTCAGCTCGAGCCCGGCGGCGAGCCGCAGCGGCGCATCCTGGCGGCTCGGTTCTTGGCTTTCGGCTGTCCGCATACGATCGCGGTGGCCGCCTGGGTCTGCGAACGGGCGGCTGGAACGTTCTGCGCTGCGGCCTTGCCCGAAACGGCACAAGCGCTCTGCCGGCGCTTCGAGGTCCCGGCCGAGAAACTCGGGCGCCTGCTGGTGATCGAAGATGCCTGGGCCGCCGCCGCCGCAGCGGCCCAGGCGACCGCGCGGGTTACGATCTCGTGAAATACGACTTGCATCCCGTGCGTTCTCCTGGGTGCCGTGTTATGTATATCTTTCAAGGGTGGGATTAATTCGGTAGGGCGGTGTTTATGGCGATATTGTTGACCGAATCGGCTGCGGACCGGGTTCGAACGCATCTGGCCAAACGCGGTGCCGGGCTGGGGTTGCGGCTCGGCATCAAAAAAACCGGCTGCTCGGGCTTCGCCTATGTCGTGAACTATGCCGATGAAATTCGTGCGGAAGATGCCGTGTTCGAAGTCCGTGGCGTCAAAGTCATCGTGGATTCGACGAGTTTGCCCTTGATCGACGGTACCCTCGTCGATTTCGTCAAACAGGGCCTCAACGAGGCGTTCAAGTTTCAGAATCCAAAGGCCAAGGGCGAATGCGGCTGCGGCGAGAGCTTCAGCGTCTGAAGCCCGCGATGGGCGCCCGACAAGAGCGCCATTTTTCCAAGTAATACAGGCACTTCGGCCGCCATTGCGATTGCTTGGCAGCGCTCCCTCGGTTAAACTTCGCGGTCTTTGTCGGCCCCCCCGCCGGGCGGGCCGCGTTATTTTTAGTCTTCGAGGTCATCATGGCAGTTGAGCGCACTCTTTCCATCGTCAAGCCCGACGGCGTCGCCAGGAATTTGATCGGCGAGGTTTACTCGCGATTCGAAAAGGCAGGATTGCGCGTCGTCGCCGCCCGCATGCTGCAGCTCTCGCAGGCGCAAGCCGAGGCGTTTTACGGCGTGCACCGGGAACGGCCATTCTTCAAGGACCTGGTGCGCTTCATGACCTCGGGCCCCGTGATCGTTCAGGTGCTCGAGGGCGAGGGCGCAATTGCCAAGAATCGCGATGTCATGGGCGCCACCGATCCCAAGAAGGCCGCCCCCGGCACCATTCGCGCCGACCTGGCGACGAGCATCGACGAAAACATCGTGCACGGCTCCGACGCGGCCGATACTGCGGCTCGCGAGATAGGTTTTTTCTTTCGCGAGATTGAGGTCTGCCCGCGTACGCGCTAGCGTACGCCGCAGAATTCTCTTGAGGAATGCAACCGGTGGCGGGTGATCGCGTAAATTTGCTCGGCTTGCCGCGCCTCGAGCTCGAGGCGTTCGTCGCGCAGCGACTCGGCGCGAAGCCGTTTCGCGCGCGGCAGCTCATGAAATGGATCTACCGTCGCGGCGCGGCGGATTTTTCGGCGATGAGCGATCTCGCCAAGGATTTCCGTGTCGCGCTGGAGACGGTCGCGAAAATCTCGGTCCCGGAGATCGTGACCGAACAGATCTCGGCCGACGGCACCCGCAAGTGGATGCTGCGGATGGACGAGGTCCAAGGCATCGAAACCGTTTACATCCCGGAGCCCGGTCGCGGCACGCTATGCATCTCCAGCCAGGTCGGCTGCGCCATGGATTGTTCGTTCTGCGCGACCGCCCAGCAGGGATTCAATCGCAATCTGAGCGTCGCAGAAATCGTCGGGCAGGTGTGGCTCGCGCAACGCGAGCTCAACGACACACGCGTTGATGAGCGCAAGATCACCAATGTCGTGTTCATGGGCATGGGCGAGCCACTCGCGAATTATCGCAACGTGGTGCCGGCCATGCGAATTCTGCTCGATGACCTGGGATACGATTTATCGCGGCGCCGCGTAACCTTGAGCACCTCGGGCCTCGTGCCGCAGATTTACAAGTTGGCGGAGGAATGCAACGTGGCGCTCGCGGTATCCTTGCATGCGCCGAACGATGAGCTACGCAACGAACTCGTGCCGATCAATCGGAAACATCCGATCGAGGAGCTGTTGAACGCATGCTGGCATTATCTGGAGAAACAAAACGGCCGCAGCGTCACGTTCGAATACGTGATGCTCGACGGCGTCAATGACAAGCCCGAACATGCCAAACAGCTCGGCCGCCTGCTGCGCGGTAGGCCGGCGAAACTCAACCTGATTCCCTTCAACACATTTCCGGGAACCGGCTACCGCCGCTCGCCGGCTGCGGCGATCGTTCGCTTCCGCGACATTCTCAATGATCTGGGCGTCATCGCGACGATACGCAAGACCCGCGGCGACGATATCGATGCCGCGTGCGGCCAGCTTGCCGGCCGAGTCACCGATCGCACTTTGGTGCGGCTCGGCAGCCGGGTCATGAACCCTTCCGAACGTCCCGCGGCGGTGAGATGAAAATTGTAACAGCCGTTCTATTGCTCAGCGTCGCTTTGGCGGCATGCGTCAGCAACAAGTCCGCGCCCACTCAGACGCCGACGGCGGCGGCCTTGACCAACGCGCAAATCGCGATTGAATACATGCGGCTCGACAAGCTCGCCACCGCGCGGGAATTCATCGAACGCGCGCTGTCGCAGGATCCGGGCGACGCCAACGTTCAGGCCGCCGCCGGCATCGTCTACGAGCGGTTGGGTGAAATGCCGAAGGCCGAGCGCGCGTTCGCCGCTTCGGCGCGCATCGGCAAGAAGGATCCGAACATTCTCAACAGCTATGCGGGTTTTCTGTGTCGCACGCACAAGGCGGCCGAAGGCGAGAAGTTGTTCATGAAGATCGTTCGGGATCCGCTCTATCAAACGCCCGAGGTCGCCTACGTCAATGCCGGCGTCTGTGTGCGTGCCGCAGGCAACAACATCGCCGCGGAGCACTATTTTCGGCAGGCGCTCACCATTCGCCCCAAGATGCCGGAGGCGATGCTGCAGCTAGGCGAGTTGCTGCTCGAGCGCGGCGACACGACCGAAGCCAGGCACACCGTGCTGCTTTACCTGGCGGTCAATGAATCATCCCCCGATATCCTCTGGTTAGGTTTGCGTACCGAACGCAAAGCGGGCGATGCGACGGCGGCCGCTTCATACGCACAACGGCTGCAACAGGAATTCCCCGCGTCCGAGCAGGCGCGCATGCTCCAGTCCGGCCTGGCGCGATGAGCGAGCCGACGAGAGCACCGGGCGCACGCTTGCGTAGCGAGCGTGAACGCCGGGGACTCAGCGTGCAAAAGGCGGCCGAGGAAATGCGGCTCGATGCATGGGTCATCGAGGCGCTCGAAGGGGATCAATACGAGCGTGTCGGACCGGCGGTCTACGCCAAGGGTCACTTGAAGAAATACGCCGGCATGTTGGCGATTCCCTGGGAAGAGGTCGTCGCGGCCTATGATTCGCTGCATCCGAATGTAGCGGATACAGCTGCGCAACCACCTGCGGTTCGTCTGCGCTCGACGCCTCAGCTCGTCAATAATCTGCCCTCGGGGCAAATCGCCGCAGCCGCGGCTTTCGTGTTGATCGTCGCGGGCGTGCTGTGGTGGAGACCGTGGCAACAGCGCGCCGCCGTTGTTCCGGGCGGCGCGCAAGCTAGCGCGCAATCGCCGGGGCGGGCGGCACCGGCCGGTGCGCAATCCGCGTCAGCCCATCAAGCTTCGACGAGCGATGCGCGCACGGGGGACGCGCGCACGGGGGATGCGCGCGCGGGGGATGCGCGCGCGGGCGATCAGGCCCGGGCCGGAGAGGCGGTTGCCGTCGGTGAGGCCGCCGGGGCCGATCAGCCGACAGCGATCAATGGGGGCACTTCCGAATCGGCCGGGCCATCGGCGAACGTCGTAACCGCGGCGGGCGCCGCCGGCACCGGCGCTGTAGCCGCCGAAGCGGGCGCCGGTCGAGCGCGCCTGCGCCTGAGTTTCTCGACGGACTCCTGGGTCGACGTTCACGATGCGGCCGGCAAACGCATCTTCAGCGGCTATGGCCGCGCCAATAGCGTCAAGACCATCGCGGGAGAGGCACCGCTGCGGGTATATCTCGGCTACGCGAACGGCGTGCAGCTCGAGATCAATGAACACGCGGTGGCGATTGGGCGGCCGTTCGTGCGCGGCGACGTCGCGCGCTTCGAGGCCGGTGCCGACGGCGTCCTGCGCAGCTATCCGAACAACGCGCAACCGCGCGGCTGACGGTGCTAGGTTGAGCAAAATCATCGAGCCTCTGCGCGGCGTGCACGATATGTTGCCGGCCCAGGCGGCCGCGTGGCAGTTTCTCGAATCGGCGACGCGAGAGGTCTTCGCGTCCTATGGTTACGAGGAATTTCGCGTACCCATCATCGAGCAGACGCAGCTATTCAAGCGCTCGATAGGCGATTTTACCGACATCGTCGAGAAAGAGATGTTCAGCTTCGTCGATCAGGGCGAGGACCACATCACCCTGCGTCCCGAAGCCACCGCGGGGATCGCGCGCGCGATGATTTCCAACGGCTTGCTGCGTGAGAACCGATTGCGCGTCTGGTGTATGGGTCCGATGTTTCGCCGCGAGCGTCCGCAGGCGGGGCGCTATCGCCAATTTCACCAAATCGACGCCGAGGCGTTTGGCTTCGTGGGACCCGATGTCGACGCGGAGATCATCCTGCTGGCGGCGCGTCTGCTGCGCCGACTGGGCCTATCGGGCGTGAAATTGCAGCTGAACTCGCTAGGGACCCCGGAATCTCGTGCAATTTATCGCGAGCAACTGATTGCGTATTTCAGCGCGCACGCCGCTGCGCTCGACGAAGACAGCAGGCGGCGGCTGCACGGCAATCCGCTCAGAATCCTGGACAGCAAGAATCCGGAGACTCAGCGCATCGTCGCCGGGGCACCGCTGCTCGTGGAGTCCCTCGATGCCGAATCGAAAGCTCATTTCGCGTCCCTTTGCGCCCACCTGCAAAGCGCCGGCATCGAGTATCATGTGAACCCGCGCCTGGTGCGCGGCCTCGATTACTACACGCGCACCGTCTTCGAATGGATCACCGACTCTCTGGGTTCACAAAGCACGGTATGTGCCGGAGGCCGCTATGACGGCCTGATCGCGCAGTTGGGCGGCACGGCCACGCCGGGTATCGGTTGGGCCATGGGACAGGAGCGCATCGTCATGCTGCTCGAAAAAGCGGGTGCGGTACCGGCCGGCGACCGGCCGCAGGTTTATTTGGTGATGGTCGGGGAACGGTCTGACATTCTGGGGCTCCAAGTAGCCGAGCGGCTGCGCGACAGCTGGCCTGGGCTGCGATTGCAGTCCAATCTCGGTGGTGGCAATTTCAAGGCGCAATTCAAGCGCGCGGACAAGAGCGGCGCACGCTACGCGATCATCGTGGGGGAAGACGAAGCCGCGCGCGGCGTCGTTGCCCTCAAGGATTTGCGCGGCGAGCGGCCCCAGGAAGAATGTGCGATCGATCGTATCGGCGAATTGTTGGGCGGCTTGTTGGGTCTCGAGCCTTAAGGCGGCGGAGTAATCATGGCAGACGATTTATTGACCGAGGAAGAGCAAATCGAGGCCGCCAAGCGCTTCATGAGCGAGAACGGCGCTTGGCTGATCGCAGGCGTGGCGCTCGGTGCGGCACTGCTGTTTGGCTATCGTTATTACGACAACTCGCGCAACGAGCGTGCCATGAAGGCGGCCGACGAGTTCGGTGCGATGACCTCGGCGATCGACAGAAACGATCGAGCCTCCGCGCGGCGAATTGCGGAGGGGATCGTACAATCCTATTCCGGCAGCCCATATGCCGATCAAGCGGAGTTGACGCTCGCGCGTCTGCTCGTCGATGAAGGCAAGAGCGCCGATGCGATTGGACCGCTCATGGAGGTCATGACGGGTTCCAAGGATACGGAACTGAAAAATATCGCGCGTCTGCGCATTGCGCGCATTCAGATCGATCAAGGCAAGCCCGATGATGCGATTCAAACCCTCGCGGGCGGCGACTCCGCATCCTTCGCGTCGCGCTACCACGACGTTCGCGGCGATGCGCTATTGGCGAAGAAAGACACGAGCGGCGCGGCCGCCGAATATCGCGCCGCGCTCGGGGCGAGCGATCCACAGAACGCCGACGCGGCGCTGCTGGAATTGAAAATCGCCGATCTCGGCGTGCCCCCCGCAGCCCCCGCAGCCCCCGCGGCCTCTGCACCCCCCGCGGCCTCTGCACCCCCCGCGGCCTCTGCACCCCCTGAACCCGTCGTCAACAAGGCGAAACCCTGATGCGCTGTTTGCTTCCCCTTGGCCTAGCGGCCTTCATTATCGTCGCGGGCTGCAGTAAGGACAAAGATGTCGAACCGCCGGCGAAATTGGTCGACTTTCCGCAAACACTGCCGGTCAAGGAGATCTGGAGTCAGGGACTAGGCGGCGGCAAGAAGCAAATGGTGCTGAGGCTTGGCCTGGGTCCCGCGCTCGATAACAAGACCGTGTTTGCGGCCTCCCACAAGGGCGAGGTGCTCGCCGTTGCCGTGGATACCGGCCGGCAGCTCTGGGTGAAGAATCTCAAGCTGCCTTTGTCGGCCGGCCCGGCAGCCGCTCTCGGCATGGTCGTGGTTGGCTCCAGCAAGGGCGACGTGGTCGCCTTGGACGGCGCCACGGGGCGCCTGCTATGGGCTGTGCGCGTCAACTCGGAATTGCTGTCGCCGGCGGCGATCGGCGAGCACGTCGTCGTCGTGCGCTCGGTGGACGGGAGGCTGCGGGGTCTCGATGCCCAATCGGGCAAGGAATTGTGGTCCGTCGAACAACAGGTGCCCAGACTGAGCCTGCGCGGCACGGGGACTCCGGTCATCGCCAAGGATTTGGCGATTTGCGGGTTCGATAATGGCAAGGTAATGGCCGTTTCATTGAGTACCGGGGACACGGTTTGGGATACTGCGCTTGCGGCGCCGCATGGCCGCACGGAACTCGACCGCTTAGTCGACGTCGATTCGGCCGTACGCGTGATCGGCAACGACGTCTACGCGACGGGTTTCCAGGGGCGCACCGCCATGCTGGCGCTCGATTCGGGCCAGATCTGGTGGGCGCACGACATGTCGAGCTATCGCGGCATGTCGGTCGATGCCGATCGCGCGTTCGTCACGCAGTCCGACGGTGTCATCGTTGCTTTGCGCGATCGCGACGGTTCGGAGGTTTGGCATAACGACAAATTGAAGCGGCGCGGCCTCTCGACACCCGTGATCCTCAGCAGCGCGGTCGTGGTCGCGGATTATCAGGGCTACGTCCATTGGCTCGATAAAGCCACAGGAGTCCTGGTCGCCCGCAAGCAAGTTTCGAAATACAGGGTCTCGAACTCGCCGGTTGCTGTTGATAACACGGTGGTCGTGCTCACGGACGGCGGCAATCTGGCGGCGTTTCGCGCAACGCCGCCGGCGGCGCCGTCGGCGCCGGCTAAGAGCCCGTAAGCGAGATCTCTTGCTGCCGGTAGTCGCGCTGATCGGTCGACCAAACGTCGGGAAATCGACGCTGTTCAATGCGATGACGGGGACGCGCGATGCGCTGGTCGCCGACCTGCCGGGGCTGACGCGCGACCGCCAGTACGGGTTCGCGCGTCGTACCGATGTGCCGTGCATCGTCGTCGATACGGGCGGCCTCGTCGAAAACGCCAATGAAATCGAGAGTCTGATGATCGCGCAGACCGATCGCGCGATCAGCGAAGCCGACCGTATCATCGTCTTGGTCGACGGCCGCGCCGGAGTGACGCCGCAGGATCAATTCGTCGCGCGCCTGGCACACCGCAGCGGCAAGCCGGTATTCCTCGCGGTCAACAAAACCGAGGGCTTCGACCCCGATATTGCGGTCGCCGATTTTCACGGGCTGGGTTTGGGCGAGCCGCACCCGATCGCCGCGGCGCACGATCAAGGCGTGATCTCTTTGCTCGAAGCGGCTCTCGTCGGACTCGTTCCGGATCCGCAAGACGGGCCCGAGATGACCGGCATCAAGGTTGCGGTAATCGGTCGCCCCAACGTCGGCAAGAGCACATTGATCAATCGTCTGCTGGGCGAGAATCGCATGGTCGCCTTCGATCAGCCGGGAACGACGCGGGACGCCGTACTCGTGCCGTTCGAGCGCGACGGCGAGCGCTATACGCTCATCGACACGGCCGGTGTCCGCCGCCGCGCGCGCGTCGAGGATGCGGTCGAGAAATTCAGCGTCATCAAAACGTTGCAGGCGATCGAAACCGCTCACGTCGTGGTCGTCGTCATGGACGCGCAAGATACAGTGGCCGAGCAGGACGCGAGCCTCCTCGGCACGGTCATCGAACAGGGGCGGGCACTCGTGATCGCGATCAACAAGTGGGACAACATTCCCATCGAGCAGCGCGATCTGATTCGCCAGCAGATCGAGCAGCGCATTCCGTTTGCCGATTTCGCGCCGCTGCATTTTATATCGGCGCGCCATGGCAGCGGCGTCGGCGAGTTGTTCGCGTCGGTCCGCAAGGTCTACGCGGCGGCCATGCGGGAAATGACGACTCCCGAATTGACGCGCGTGCTCGAAGCGGCGATCGAAACCCATCCGCCGCCCGTGGTGAGGGGACGGCGCATCAAGTTGCGTTATGCGCATCAGGGCGGCCGCAACCCGCCGATCGTCGTGATCCACGGCAACCAGACCGATCATGTGCCCGAGGCCTACCGGCGCTACTTGGTCAACGTCTATCGCAAGGCGTTCGCGCTCGAGGGAACTCCGGTGCGCGTCACGTTCCGCGGCGAGGAAAATCCGTTTGCCGGCAAGCGCAATCCGCTCACGCCGAGACAGGTACGCAAACGCAAGCGGTTGATTCAGCGCAATAAGCGCTGACGTACGGTTCCGGCGTTTGCATTAGACTATTCGCGCAGGGAGGTCGCAGGGCAGGTCTATGCCTAAGTTCATTGGAACCAAAGCTTTTCGCGTTATCGCCGCCGTCTCAGGACTAATGGCGCTATATGGCGCGGCGGGATTCGCACTGGCTCCGCGATTGTTGCGCTCGGCGCTGCTCGAGGACATTCCGAAGCAGACCGGCGCAATCGCTGCCGTCGGCCCGATCCGGATCAATCCGTTTCTGCTGCAGCTCGAAGTCAAAGATTTTTCGCTGACGGCGAACTCCGGCGAGCGCTTGCTGGGCTTCGAGCGCCTGTTCGTCGATTTTGGGCTCGCTTCGTTATGGCGCCGTGCGTTCGTTTTCAAGGACATCGAAATAGACGCGCCCTTCGTGAACGCGGTCGTCGCCGACGACGGGTCGCTGAACCTCGCGCAGCTGAAATCAACATCCCCGCCGCCACCGCCGCCACCGCCGCCGCCGCGCACCGAGCCGCAGTCGTTGCCGCGGATTCAGGTAGCTGCATTCAGCGTGACGCGAGGCGTCGTCAGTTATGAGGATCGCAGCCGTCCCGCGCATTTCGCGACGCGGCTCGAGCCGATCACCTTCGATCTCAGGGATTTCAGCACCGATGCACAAGGCGGAATGTTCACATTCAACGGTGCCTCGAAACGCGGCGAACGCTTCGACTGGCGCGGACACCTGTCGGTCCAGCCGGTTGAATCCGACGGACAGCTGCGCATCCAAGGTCTACGCGCGCAAACCATTGGCGAATACGCCGGGGACAGGCTGGGTTTCGCGATCGATTCCGGCAGCATCGACGTCGATGCGCATTACCGATTTGCATTGCGCGACGCCGTCGGTCTGCAAGTCGACGGGGTCAAGGTGGTGCTCAAGGATCTCGCGATCAAACCCAAGAACGCGGAGCCGGCAACGGAGCCCGACTGGGTCGTGGTACCGGAACTAGAGGCCACGAGCGGCTCCTTCGACCTCGAGGCCCGCAAGGCGCAGATCGATACGGTGGCATTGACCGGACTCAAGCTGCTGGCGTGGATGGACAAAGACGGGTCCATCAATTTGACGCGGCTCGCTGCGCCCGCGACCGCACCCGCTACGGTTGCCCCCCAAGCTACGGCAGCCGCCCCCGGCTTAGGAGCCGCCCCCGGCGCAGGAGCCGCGCCCGCTGCGGCAGCCGCCCCCGCTGCGGCAGCGAGCGCGCCGCCGTGGAGCGTGGAATTGCGCAACTTCGGCATAAGCGAGGCGAATATATCCTTTGAGGATCGATCCATGAGCCCTGCGGCAAGAATCGTACTCGCGCCTCTGTCGCTGCGGGTAACGGGTGCGAGTCTCGATCTTGCACGCGCGGTTGCGATCAATCTGGAAACGAAGATCAACGATTCAGGCGAATTCGCCATGAGCGGCGAGCTGACGCCGCAGCCCTTGTCCGCCGATCTGGGAATGAAACTCAAAGGATTCGAGCTCAAGGCGCTGCAGCCTTATATCGCGCAGCGGACCGCTATGAACTTGACCGACGGGCGCCTGAGCGCGAGCGCCAAGATTCGCTACGGCCAGCTCAAACCGCGTGCGCAGGTATCGGCGGACCTCAGCGTGGAGAATTTGCACACGGTCGACAATCAGCTGCGCGAGGATTTCATCAATTGGCAGCGTCTGGACATACTCGGCGTCTCGTTCCAGCAAGAGCCCAACCGCTTGACGATCGATCGAATCGTCGCGCTCAAGCCCTATGCCCGAGTCATCATCGAATCGGACAGCAGCCTCAACGTCGCGCATATTCTGGCGGGCCCGGCGCCGGCTCGCCCGCCGCAGGCGCCATCCCCGGCCGCCCCGCCGGCGCAGGTGGAGGCGCCGCCGGGGGTGCACCCTTCCGCCCCTTATGCCATATCGATACGCAGCATCGAGCTTGCATCGGGCCAGGCGAATTTTTCGGATCTGTCCGTTACGCCCAACTTCGCGGCCGGTATTCAAGAACTGCACGGTACGGTGCGCGGCCTGTCATCGCAGCCGAATTCGCGCGCGCAGGTTGATTTGCACGGTCAGGTCGATCCTTTCGCTCCGGTCGCGATCTCCGGGGAGGTCAACGTTTTGAGCCCCGCTCTTTACTCCGATATGACCTTGAGCTTCCGCAACATCGAGCTGAGCATCTTCAATCCCTATTCGGGCAAGTTTGCGGGCTATTCGATCAGCAAAGGCAAGCTTACGACCGAGTTCAATTACAAGGTCGATGGCCGCAAGCTCGATGCCAAACATCACGTCATCATCGATCAGCTCGAGTTCGGCGAGAAAACCGCGAGTAAGGACGCGGTTACGCTGCCGGTGAAGCTCGCGGTAGCGCTGCTCAAGGATCGAAACGGCGTCATCGATCTCGACCTCCCGGTCAGCGGATCGCTCGACGATCCGAACTTCCACCTCGCTCCGGCGATTTGGAAGTTTCTCGGCAATTTGCTCGTCAAAGCGGTCACGGCGCCTTTCGCGCTGTTGGGCTCGCTTTTCGGCGGCGGCCCGGATATGCAATTCGTCGATTTTCGTCCCGGTGTGGCCGCGCTGGACGGCGCCGGCGCCGAGAAGCTCAAGGTCGTCATCCACGCGCTGCAGGAGCGTCCGCAGCTCAAGCTCGAAGTGCCGATCGCCGCATTGCCCGAGGTCGATCGTCCGGCGCTGATCGAGGCCCGATTCATCGCCGACGCCCAGGCTGAGCAAGCCCTGCAAGCCAACTCGCAACTGCGATTCAGCCAATTGGAGCCGGCAGCGCGGCTGCGTCTGTTGACGACGCTGTTCGGCAAGAAATTCGCGCACGCGCCGAAATTTCCCGACTCGCCCGGGGGCAAGCCAGCGCAAGCGGAGGAGGTCGTGGCCAAGATCGCGTTCCTCGAGGCGGAATTGAAAGCACAAATCGTCGTCGATGATGCCGATTTGCAAGGCTTGGCGCAGCAGCGCGCGTTGGTGTTGCAGCAAGCGCTATTGACCGATACGGCGCTCGACCCGGGGCGGGTTTTTCTCGTGGCCAGCGACAAGATCAAGTCACAAGACGGACTCGTGAGGCTCGAACTGTCACTGCGGTGACTTGCCGGGGGGCGCCTGCGGCCCCGATGATCGTCGTCGAGTCGAGGTGTGCGCCGTTCGGCGCACTCAAGCTATCCGTGTTTCGACCGACTCACTGTCGACCCGGCCCGTCAACGCCGCCCCCATTGCCCGGCTTTTGGGGCGCTTTTCCGCAATTGCGATCGGATGAAGTGTGACCCGGTCGTCATTCGTCATCCTCAAGCGCATACGGCCTCGGTCGCTATCAAGCGTATCGAGTTCATTCGTGCCGACTGAGCGACAGCAGCGGCAAGACGATCAACGAACAATAAACACCGGATGTGAGAGGCTGACTCGAATGTTCTTCAGAAAATCTGTCTCGGCGCGAATTTTTCTGGCATTCGCGGTAGTGATCGCCGTTTTTGGGGCGGCACTCGCCGTTAGCCTATTGCGGCTGTCCGAGTTCCATAAGGCCGTCAGCTCAGTCGCTGACCAGAGTTTGCCCAAATTCGAGAGCGCCAACGGCTGGGCCGCATACGCGATGCAATCCGCGATTCACATGCGCAACCTCTTGGTCGTCAATGATCCGGATAAGGTCGCTGCGGAGATCGCCGCGATCAAGCAGAATTCGCAAAATGCCTCGGAGTACATGGACATCCTGCGCACGGTTGCGCGCGGCGACGATGAGGTAACGCTGATTCAGGCAGTCATACAGGCCCGCGGCAATTATATGGCCCTGCAGGACCAGTTCTTGCAGGAAGTCGCCGCCGGAAAATTGGCAGACGCGCGCGAAACCTTGATGACTCGGGCCAGCGGAGCAGAACTCGCCTATGTGGCAGAACTCACGCAGGTCAGCGACCTGTTCAAGGCGCAACTCCGGCAACACGTCGAAGCGGTTGCCGCTTCCCACGCGCAAGCGCGGAAAATCGTCTTTTCGATCGCGCTCGTGGCGGTTCTGGTCGCGGGCGCTCTGGCGTGGCTGATTGCGCGCGGTATTCGCGACCCCTTGGCGCGGGCCGTTGGCGTGTTGGATGCGATCGAGCATGGCAATCTCGACACGCCGATTGCCGCGAGGCCGATCGACGAAACCGGCCGCGTGCTGACTGCGCTCGACGCGATGCAGCGCAGTCTCAAACGGCGCATCGAGACGGATCGCGCGACGGCCGAGGAGAACCTGCGGATCCGCACGGCGCTGGATCGCATCGGGGCGGGCGCCATGGTGGCGGATCTCGAGGGCAAGATCATCTATACGAACGACTATACGAACACAATTTTTCGCGAGCGCGAAGCCGAGATACGCAAGCCGCTGCCGGAATTCGATCCGGACAATATCGTGGGGCAATCGTTCGATTTGTTCCATCGCAGTCCGATGCATCAACGCAACATACTGGCGAGCCTCACCGGCAGTCACACGACCGACATCAAAATGGGCGATGTGACGCTGCGGATCGTGGCGAATCCGGTGACCACGGCGGAAGGCAAGCGCATAGGCACGGTCGTGCAGTGGCTCGACCGCACGCAAGAGGTTCTGGCCGAGCAAGAGGTCCAGGTCATGGTTACCAAGGCGCTCGAGGGAGACCTCACGGCGCGCATCGCGGAGGACGGCAAGCAGGGGTTCTTAAAGGAACTGGCGGAAGGCATGAACCGGCTGACCGCGAACATGGCGGAGGTCGTACGCAGCATGTCGCGAGCGGCCGCCGAAGTGCGCACCGGAGCGGACGAGATATCGAAGGGGAATTTGGATCTGAGCCAGCGCACCGAGGAGCAGGCCTCGAGTTTGGAGGAGACGGCCTCCTCGATGGAGCAAATGACCTCGACGGTCAAGAACAATGCGGACAACGCGGCGCAGGCGAATCAGTTGGCGGCGGCGGCGCGCGAGCAGGCCGAGCGCGGCGGCAAGGTCGTCGGCTCGGCGGTGACGGCGATGGGCGGAATCAACGCGGCGAGCAAGAAGATAGCCGACATCATCGGGGTGATCGACGAGATTGCGTTTCAGACCAATCTGCTGGCGCTCAACGCGGCGGTCGAGGCGGCGCGCGCCGGGGAGCAGGGCCGCGGCTTTGCGGTCGTGGCCTCGGAGGTGAGGAATCTGGCCTCGCGCAGCGCGGCGGCGGCCAAGGAGATCAAGGCTTTGATCCAAGACTCGGTGGGCAAGGTCACGGAGGGCACGAAGCTCGTCGACGAATCGGGCCGAGTGCTCGCGGAGATCGTCACCGGAGTCAAGAAAGTCACCGACGTGGTCGCGGAGATCGCGGCATCGAGCCGCGAACAGGCTGCGGGCATCGAGCAGGTCAATCAGGCCGTGACCTCGATGGACGGGGCGACGCAGCAGAATGCGGCGCTGGTCGAGCAGGCGACCGCGGCCGCACAGGCACTGACGGAGCAGGCCTCGAACCTCATGCAACTCATCGACCGGTATCAGATCGGCAGCGAGTCGGGTGCGCCGGCAGCGCAGTCGATTGCGCCCGCAACAAGGCCCAAGGGCTCCGTGCTCGAACGGCGCACGCCCAACCGGCCCTGGAGCGCCAACGCCAAGCCAAGCGCGGCCGGCGCGCGGGGCGCAATGGCCGCAGCAAGCGCGCCGCGCAAGGCCGCCGCGGCACATGCCGATCAAGAATGGACGGATTTCTAGGCGCCGCGCGTAAACAACGAGATTGCTCGAAGTTGGGATAATATAAACAGCGTGCCCGGGCATTGGGCCCGGCTGGAGTAAGTTGATGTTTATCCCTTTGCTGACTGTTCTGATCGTGATCGCAATCACGGGTCTGCGCGTCGCCCAAGAGTACGAGCGCGGAGTGATTTTTAGGCTCGGACGCTACAAGGGCCTGCGTGGCCCCGGGCTCTATTGGATCATCCCGCTCAATATCGAGCGATCCGTGCGGGTCGATGGGCGAACGCGGACCGTGTCGGCCGAACAGCAGGAAACGATCACGCGCGACAGCGTCACGATCAAGGTCAATGCCGTGTTGTGGTATCGAATCGTCGATGCGGCAAAATCGGTCATCGCGGTCGCCGATGCACCCGCGGCCGTCTATCAGCTGGCACTCACCGGCCTGCGTAACATCATCGGCCAGCACGATCTCGACGAAGTCTTGCAGGAACGAAACAAGATCAACGATCTGCTACGCGAATTCATCGCGGGTTCAACCGCCCAGTGGGGTCTGGAAGTGCAGCGCTTTGAAATGAAGGACGTCGAGCTACCCGTGGCGATGCAGCAGGTCATGGCGATGCAGGCCGAGGCGATTCGCGAAAAGCGCGCGCGGATCATCAAGGCCGAGGCGGAATTGGAGGCATCCGTGAAGCTCTCGGCGGCTGCGGCGCAAATCGCCGCGAATCCAGCCGCACTGGAACTGCGGCGTATGCAAATGATTTCCGAGGTCGGCGCCGAGAACAACAGCACGACGGTCATCATGATACCGTCTGACTTTGTGTCGCTGGCACACAGCCTCGACGATTATTTGCGAGAGCGCACGAAGAGCGCCGGGTCGACCCAGGCGTGATTCAAGCTCAAACCCCAATGTAGATGCGGACCGGTCGCGCGTCCCGTCATGCCGACTGCGCCGATCCGTGTGCCGGCGGCAATCCGCTGGCCCGGCTTCACGTCAACGGCGCTCAAATGGCAATACATGCTGACGAAGCCGCGCCCGTGATCGATGAATACGCTGTTGCCGTTGAAGAAATAATCACCGATGTCGACGACGACGCCGCCGGCCGGCGCGAGCACCGCAGTGCCGCTGGGAGCGGCGATGTCCATGCCGGTGTGGGGATTGCGCGCCTCGCCGTTGAATACCCTGCGTGAACCGTAGGAGCTGCTGCGCACGCCGGGCACCGGGGCATCGAGCTGCAGGTCATCCGGTTGGCTGTCGGTCCAACGATTGAGTATGCGATCGATCCGCGCTTTCTCGCGCTCGAAGCGAGCGAGATCTTGCTTCGAAAGATTCACCTGCGCGGGGGGAACCGATAAGGACTGCGTCGGGTAGTCCTTCGGGCCGACCGAGAACTCGATCGTGGAATCGCCGCCGGCGCCCTTGATGGTGACGGCGCGTGTGCCGACGGGCGCCGAGAGCGGTATGCCGACGACCGCGATCCAACCGGCGCCGTCCCTAATCACCAGAGCGCGGTGTCCGTCCGCATCGACATCGGGGGGCGTTGCCGGGTTCTGCGCCGCAGAATTGGCGCTTGCGGGGAGCCGGATGATCTTGATTCCGCCGGGCACGGGTTCCTCGTTCGGCAACGATAGCGCCGAGGCGAGCGCCGGCATCACGCATAGCAGCGCCAGCAGCCGCCGGATCACGACGGTGGATCCTCGACCTTGGCGCGTAACCTGCCTGCGGCGAGCCGCGCTTCGATGATCGTGCCCGGCGGCGCTTGCGCGGCGTCGCGCAGTATCGCGCCGCCTTCGCGACTGACGATCGCGTAGCCGCGATCCAAGGTGGCGAGCGGGCTGACCGCTTGGAGCGTGCGCACGAGCGGCATCAGCCGTTCGCGCGCATGGCGCAGCAGCAGTTGCTGTGCGCCACTCAGGCGCGCAGCGAGCATCTGATGGCGTTGCGCAGCATCGCGAACGCGCGCGATGGGACTCAACTGCCATAGCAGGCTGCGGCGGTCGACTAATCCCGCGCGCAGCTCGGTCAGTCTCTGGCGCATGCCGCGCGTCAAACGATCCTCTAGGTCATCCAAACGCTGCATCTGCTGCGCCAGGCGCGCCGCGGGACTCACGAGCGCGGCCCGGCCGGTCAGCCAGCGCAATCGCTCTTGGCTGTCATTGAGTCGACGGCGCATACCTTGCTGCAAGCGTGCGCCTAAGGTGCGGACCGTCTTGAGCCATTCCTGGGCATCCGGGACCACGATTTCGGCCGCGGCAGACGGCGTCGGCGCGCGCACGTCTGCCGCGAAATCGGCGATCGTGAAATCGACTTCATGGCCCACGCCGCTGACGATGGGTATCGGCGAGGCGACGATGGCGCGCGCCAACGCCTCATCGTTGAACGCCCAAAGGTCCTCGAGGGAACCGCCGCCGCGCGCCAAGATCAAGACGTCGCAATCGCCGCGCCGGCCGGCAAGCGCCACGGCCGCCGCGATTTCCGCGGCTGCATGCGCGCCCTGTACGGGAACGGGATAAATCAGCACAACGGCGGCCGGAAAGCGGCGCGCGAGCACATGCACGATGTCGCGGATCGCCGCTCCGGTCGGCGAGGTAATCACGCCGATGCGCTTCGGCAGGCGCGGCAGGGGCCGCTTGCGTTCGGCTGCGAACAGTCCTTCGGCCGCCAGCTTGGCCGTGAGTTCCTCGAATTGCCGTTTCAACGCGCCGAGGCCCGCGTCCTCCATGTGCTCGACGAGCAGCTGGTATTCGCCCCGCGGCTCATAGAGCCCGATCCTGGCTCGCACGAGCACCTTTTGCCCATCACGGGGCGTGAATGCCACGAGCATATTGCGCTGTCTGAACATGGCGCAACGAACCTGAGCGGTCGCATCTTTGAGCGAGAAATACCAGTGTCCCGAGCCGGGCCTGGCGAAATTCGAGATTTCCGCCTCCAACCAGAGACTGCCAAAACCGCGCTCCAGCAGGACCCTGACCTCGCGATTGAGGCGCGAAACACTGTAGATATCCCGGGCCGGTCGGGAGGCGGCATCGCTCGCCAGGGGGCTGTCGTTCGGGGGTATTTGCATCGGACCCATGATACTGCGGTTTACCGCACGGCAGCTGCAAGGTAGAATGCGCCGCCTCTTAGATGAACCTGCGTGAACGCTACCCTTATGCGTATTCTTGAAGAGGCCCTTACATTCGACGATGTGCTGTTGGTCCCCGCCTATTCGGAGGTCTTGCCGCGCGAAGTCTCCTTGAGTTCACAGCTGACGCGGGAAATTCGCGTCAATTTACCCGTGATGTCCGCCGCCATGGACACCGTGACCGAGGCGCGCCTCGCGATCACGATCGCCCAAGAGGGCGGCATCGGGATCATTCATAAGAACATGACGATCGAGCACCAAGCGCGCCAGGTGGATCGCGTCAAGAAGTTCGAGAGCGGCGTCATTACCGATCCGATCTCGGTCAATCCCGATATGACGATCCGGCAGGTCATTGAGCTCACGCGGGCGAAGAACATTTCCGGCGTTCCCGTGGTTCTTGGCACGAAAGTGGTCGGCATCGTCACGCATCGAGACCTGCGGTTTGAGACCAAGCTCGATGCGCCGGTCTCCTCGGTCATGACGCCGAAGGAGCGCTTGATCACGGTACGCGAGAATGCGCCGAAGGAAGAAGTGCTTGCGCTGCTGCACAAATACCGCATCGAGAAGGTATTGGTGGTCGCCGACGGTCATGAATTGAAAGGCATGATCACCGTCAAGGATTTCCAAAAAGCCACCGAATTTCCCAATGCCTGCAAAGACAGCGTCGGTAGCCTGCGCGTCGGCGCCGCCGTCGGCACGGCGCCGGATACGTTGGACCGCGTCGCCGCGCTGCGCGAGGCGGGCGTCGACGTGATCGTCGTCGATACCTCGCACGGACATTCGCGCGGCGTGTTGGAGACCGTTGCAAGGATCAAAGCCAAGTATTCCGATCTGCAGATCATCGGCGGCAATATCGTGACGGCCGAGGCGGCGCTCGATCTGGTCAGGCATGGCGCGGACGCGGTCAAGGTCGGCATCGGACCCGGGTCGATCTGCACGACCCGCATCGTCGCGGGCGTCGGCGTACCGCAAATCAGCGCAATTTCGCGTGTCGCGAAGGCCTTGGAGGGAACGGGCGTGCCCATCATCGGCGACGGCGGCATCCGTTATTCCGGAGATATCGCCAAGGCTCTGGCTGCCGGCGCCCACACCGTGATGATCGGAGGCTTGTTCGCCGGCACCGAGGAGTCGCCCGGTGAGGTCGAACTCTATCAGGGCGGCTCATATAAGGCGTATCGCGGCATGGGATCGATCGGTGCGATGGCGCAGTCTCACGGCTCGAGCGACCGCTATTTTCAGGACACGACGACCGAGCTCGAGAAGCTCGTGCCCGAGGGTATCGAGGGCCGCGTCGCGTACAAAGGCAGCCTCGTCGCAATTCTGCACCAGCTATCCGGCGGATTGCGGGCCGCGATGGGCTATACCGGCAGCAGCAACATCGAAGAGATGCGCACTCGACCCCAGTTCGTGCGCATCACCAACGCCGGAGTCCGGGAAAGCCACGTGCACGATGTGACGATCACCAAAGAAGCGCCAAATTACCGGATCGGTTGATGCTCGATATTCATGCCGACCGTATATTGATTCTCGATTTCGGTTCCCAATACACCCAACTGATTGCGCGCCGCGTGCGTGAGTTGGGCGTGTACTGCGAGATCTACGCCTGGGACGCGAATCCCGACGACATCCGTGCGTATGCTCCAAAGGGCGTGATTCTCTCCGGCAGTCCAGAATCGGTCTACGACTCCGCAGGGCCGGCGGCGCCGCGAGTGGTGTTCGACCTGGAAGTGCCCGTGCTCGGCATCTGCTATGGCATGCAGACCATGGCGGCACAACTCGGCGGTCAGGTGGAATCCTCGAGTCATCGCGAATTTGGCAAAGCGCAAATCACGCCGACGGCCAAATCCCGGCTGCTCGATGGGCTTGCAGATCATCGCGGCGCGGACGGCGGACGTTTACTCGACGTCTGGATGAGCCACGGCGATCGCGTCGTCGCCGTGCCGCCGGGATTCACGGCGATCGCAAGCAGCGCGAACGCGCCGTTGGCGGCGATGGCCGACGAGTCGCGGCGATTGTATGCGGTGCAGTTCCATCCGGAGGTGACGCATACCGCGCAGGGAGGCGAAATCCTGCGGCGCTTCGTCCGCGAAATCGTCGGTTGCGCCGGAGACTGGCAGACGCGCAACATCATCGCGGATAGCCTCGCGCGCATCCGTGCCCAGGTCGGTTCCGACCTGGTGTTGCTCGGCTTGTCGGGAGGCGTCGATTCCTCGGTGCTCGCGGCGCTTCTGCATCAAGCCATCGGCGCGCAACTCCTTTGCGTTTTCGTCGACCACGGACTGCTGCGTTTGGGCGAGGGCGACCAAGTCATGGCGACCTTTGCGGAGCACATGGGCGTGCGCGTGATACGCATCGATGCCGAGGCGCGCTTCCTCGAGGCGCTCGCCGGCGAGACGGATCCCGAACGGAAACGCAAGATCATCGGAGCGCAGTTCGTCGAGGTGTTCGATGAAGAGGCGGGCAAGCTCGCGGGCGTCAAATGGCTGGCGCAGGGCACGATCTATCCCGACGTCATCGAATCGGCGGGCGCCAAGACCGGCAAGGCCCACGTCATCAAGTCTCACCACAACGTCGGTGGCCTGCCGCAGCGCATGAAGCTCAAGCTGCTGGAACCGCTGCGTGAGTTGTTCAAGGATGAGGTGCGAAAGCTCGGCGTTGAGCTCGGCTTGCCGGCCGCCATGGTCTATCGCCACCCGTTTCCCGGCCCGGGCCTCGGCGTGCGCATCCTCGGCGCGATTCAGAAATCCCATGTCGATTTACTGCGGCGCGCCGACGCCGTGTTCATTGATGAGCTGCGCGGATCCGATCTCTACGACAAGGTCAGCCAGGCGTTTGCGGTGTTCTTACCGGTACGTTCGGTCGGCGTCATGGGGGATGCGCGACGCTACGATTATGTCATTGCGCTCAGGGCCGTCGAAACGATCGACTTCATGACCGCGCGATGGGCGCATCTGCCGTACGATTTCCTCGACCGGGTCGCGCTGCGCATCGTCAATGAAGTGCCCGGCATTTCACGCGTCGTCTACGACATTACGGGCAAGCCGCCGGCGACCATCGAGTGGGAATAATTCGGGGGCTTTCGCCATCTATCGGCAGCCTGCGAAATAGATACTTAACTCATTGAATTAAAAGATTAACCCTTTCGCCATCTATCGCCCTCTATCGGTGCCAAGCGGAAGTTTTTGACGGTAAATCTGACGGTATGGACATTGGCGTGAGTCCGTCACCGATGAATTTACCGTCAAGTCGCTGACGGTAAGCGGGGGTCAAAAATCGCAGTATTTCTCGGGAAATATAGAGAAATATCACTCAATCCGCAGTTCAGATTGAGTAAAAAAGGTTTTTGACGGTAAAATTGGGCCTGCGCTGGAATGAGGGGGCCGCAATGCTTACCGACATCGCTCTCAAGAAGCTCAAACCCCGGGAAAAACCGTACAAAGTGACGGACCGGGATGGGATGTACGTGACGGTCTTTCCAGCCGGCACGATCACCTTCCGGTTCGACTATCGCATCAGCAACCGACGCGAGACCTTGACCCTGGGGCGCTACGGCCCGGACGGGCTAACCCTGTCGACTGCCCGTGAGAAGTGCATCGCCGCAAGGAATGCGCTCGCCCAAGGCCATTCGCCCGCACGCATCAAGCAGCGAGAGAAGCGTCAGTTGGCGACCGCCAAGACCCTGGGGCAGTTCGCTGAAAAGTGGCTCGACGAAGGGCCGATGGCTGAGAGCACTCGCGCGATGCGCCGGGGAATCTACCGGCGCGAGGTGGAGCCGGAGTATGCCAACCGGCTGCTGCCGGAAGTGTCATCGGACGACGTTCGCACTTTGTGCCTCAAGGTCAAGAATCGAGGGTCACCCGCGACGGCGATCCACGTCCGAGACATCATCAAGGGCATCTACAACTTCGCGAACCTTCACGGGCACAAAGTCGAGAATCCCGCCGACGAGGTTGCGCCCACTTCCATCGCCGTGTTCAAGCCACGCGAGCGCGCGCTCATGCCGGAAGAAATCCGCGTTGCTTTCACCTTGATCGACAAGGTGTCTTTCGCCCATATCCACCGTCTGGCCCTGCGGGTAATCCTGCTGACGCTCGTACGTAAAAGTGAGCTCGCCAAGGCGACATGGACCGAAGTCGATTTCGACAAAGGCATCTGGACAATTCCGAAGGAGCGCATGAAGGCGCGGCGCCCGCACAACGTCTACCTCTCCCGTCAGGCGCTGGAGATCTTCACGGCCCTGAAGCTTATGGCTGGCAGCTCCCCGTACGTATTTCCATCCCGCTACGACGCTGACGTTCATATTTCCGCGAGCACGCTGAACCGTGTCACGACGCAGATCGCCGAAATGGCCAAGGCCGAGAAATTGCCGCTGGAGGCCTTCACCGTTCATGACCTGCGGCGAACGGGTTCGACAATTCTCAACGAAGTCGGATTCAACCGAGACTGGATCGAAAAATCGCTGGCGCATGAACGGAGCGAGTCCTCGCGCGGGACGTACAATCGCGCCCAGTACGCTGAGCAGCGGCGCCACATGCTCCAGCAGTGGGCGAACATGGTGGACGCGTGGGTGGCCGGCAAGACGCATAAGCCAGTCCTTCTGCCACGGTCGATGAAGCTGACTGCAGCGCAGGCACTCACATAGGCTGTTGGTTTATCAGGGCGGTCGGAACATTCGGTCTGCGCTCATCGATGGGAAATTCCGGCCGGCCTGGATCTGCGCTGCCGGACATTTGGATCCGGACCGCGGCGAATGCGGCCTGCGCAACTGGCCGCGCGCCGAGCGGTCAGCCACTGTTCAACTTCGTCGAGGTCCCATACCGCGCACTTTGAAGTCAGATAGAAGCGCTGCGGAAATTCTCCCCGGCGCTCCATCTCGTAGATCGTCGTGTCCGCGAGTGGAACAATCTTTCTCAGTTCGCGGCGGCGCACTGCACGCTGGCATTTCTGACCAACGTCTGCAGCTTCAATTGCAGCTTCGGAAGTCATGGACGTGCCCCGCCCATTGAGCGGTGGCGCCTACGGCGACGGCGAATCCGGCATGACGAAGAAGGCCCGCGCCACAGGCATGCGTGGTTGGGTCGTGGATGCCGGTTTGTGGTTCCGCTCGTCGAGGCCTTCGGTTGGGTCGGCTTGGGCGGCGTCAGCCACTCTAGAATCTCGACGCGATCCCAGCCGATCGCATGACCCCGAAAGCGCTGCTTCCTGGGGAAACGACCGAGGAAGCTCAGGGCGTACAGCACCCATCGATTGCGCCGGGTGAGTCGAGCGACGTCATGGGCGCTCAGAATCTGATCAAGAGCGGGGAGCTTCTCATTGACCCGCGGAGAAACTCGAACATTTGCTGCGTGGAAAGACGAGGTCGCGACAACCCCTGAAGTGGTTTTGGCCGTGCTCATGTTTTGTCATGCTCATGTGCGGTTCCGGTCGCTTCGGGACGAGTTGTCACTCAATGACAAATATGCCGATGCAAGGCAAAGCTGTCCAGCCGAGTTCGTGGGCAAAACTGGCAAAAACTCAAGGGTACGATCGCGCGCAGACTAAAGACCAAGGCCATCAAACGCGCGAGATGGCTGTGATTATCGAGAGCCGGCAGTTTTGACTGGAAGAGAGGGTATGGCCCCAGCGGCGGTCAGCTGTAACGCATGGAGTACAAACTCATGCGCAGCGTCTACGTCTGTTTCCCGCGAGCACGTCAGCAGCTGTCGCCAGACTGCCGGGCGGTCTTCCCATCGTGGGCGGAGGCGACGGTAATGACGATCGGCGATTTTGTCGATGTCTTGGAGGCGGAGCGTCGAAATGGCCTCTGCGACCAGCGGGCTGATGCCCAGCAGGACGAGAGTGGAGTCCGCATCGGTTCGTGCTGTATGCCACGCCAGCATCAGAGTGGTCCGAGCGAGTTTGGTCGCAGGTGAGCGAGGAAAGGGGACTAGCCAGGACGGCGCCGAATCAGCACGCAATGATTTTGAAGCGACTCGCCGCCACCACTGCACGTCGCGAAACCCAAAATCAACGAGCAAGAACGGAAAGCGGGCTGCCGTCGAGATGGCGACATCATCGAGCGGACTGATTAAAGAGATGAGGTGGTACAAAAAGGAATCGGAGGAAAGTTTAGGCTGCCGCGACACGTCCACGAGCATCTTGAGGCACTGCTCGTTGATTTCGCAGATGGGCGCCAGCGCGTCTTTGCCATTTGACTTATGCGGCGTGCTGAGTCGCCCGACGTCATCGGGCAAGACTTTCATACCTATCCTTGGTTACCCCTTTAGTTCTTCTCCTTTTTGAGCATTCTGATCCAAATCCCTGAAAAATCACATACAGAGTTTCTCCCTGTTTTGCCCAATTACTCGGGGTGAACTTATGTCTAGTTACGGCTAGCGAATTTTATTTCGAAGCGCAATATGTGCGTATGAGGATATGGGGTCATCGCTACAGCCGCGATCTCCAACGCTTCAACCTGGCGTTGCGCATGATTGCGCACGAAGTCAGAACCAGCACCATCAGCGAATGGACGGGCCTTCACGAAGACCGGATCCGAACTCTCTATCGGTCCTACTATTTGGAGCACGGTGGGAACCTTAGCGGTCGGAGACGAGGACCATCGCCGCAGAGTCTTTCGTTCTTCTTTGGTTCCGCGCGAAGTCGGAGTGAATCCGCAGCCGTCGTCGGGCTTTGCTATTTGCTTGATGTTCTGCCAACGGAAACCGTTGCAAACCCACGCCGTGATTTGCCGGATGTTCCTCGTGGTCAGCGTCTATGTGTCGCGTACGAGATGTACCTGGAACTCGTGCCCCGTACAGTGATGACACTCGAGCACGTCGTGCTGCTCATCATGACCGTAGCGAAGGGGCACGAATTCCGGGCCGGACACTGCGTGTCTTGCGGCGGTGTGATCGTGATTGACCGCAGCAGCATGCGGCGCTGGAGCTGTACTCACTGTGGCGACCACGTGGCGCCGGAACGTGAGCTAACGAATGGCGCCAGCGAATATCGCTACCAGCCGGAAGCGCTGCAACCAGACATGTTTCGAGTGCCGAGTCAGCGCGACGAGAAAAGTCGGATCAGGAGATAGTAAGGGATCTGCAGAGCCGCAATGCCGGCCGAAATCCCCATCATCAACCAGAATGGATAGTTCGGCAGCCGGACGACGAACTCAAACATCAGACTGACAAGCACGCCGAGCAAGGCAATCGCGCTTAGAACCCAGCAGATGATGGGTTCCAGAGTCACCAGCAAAGCAAGCAAGGGTACCCGGACGGCCGTCCACGAGAACCGAAGTAGCCCTCGGCCGACATCCGTTAGCCGGCGCCGAGCGTCCGCGCCGTCGTGCTGACTGAAGATCGAGTTCATAAGCCCCCCGGAAGAGACCAATACTCCGAAATAGCGTACACCCGCCACCGACGAGTTGCACGGTGTCCTCGCCGGTCAAGTCTGGCAGGCGGAAATTGGGTCGCGCGGCCAGGCATCCGCGGGAGTTTGTCGGTGATTCCGTCGAAACACATGCTCCGCAGGCCGGGGGTTTTGGCCAGTTTTGCCCCCATTTAGGCTCTCCCCCCTCGAATTGCGCCTGTGCTCCCATGAAAGCGCGGGACTCCGCCGACAGGTTCGACGCCTGCTCGCCGCGGAGAAGTGACAACGAACCAGAAGAATGGGGATAGATCATGAGAACACTGGGATCCGATATTCGAAGGAATTGGACTTTCGGGCTGCTGATCCTGTTGGTCGTGGCGACGCCTGACCTCGCGCTCGCCCAAGCCTCGCCGTTTCTGACCGGCGCCACATCTCTCCAGAGCAACATCCTGGCGTGGGCGACGCCGATTGCCGTCATCCTCGTGATGGCGCTCGGAATCATGGCCATGGCGAACCGAATTTCGTGGGGCTGGCCGATGGCCGCGATGGTTGGCATTGCGGTCGTGTTTGGTGCGCCGCAAATGGTGACCTGGATTCGCGGCATGTTCGGCGTTTGAGCGCCGGCCATGGTCAGTCGTGCATCCGGTCTGGTGGCGGATCCCCTTTTCGTGGCGGTGACGCGCCCCCCAATGCGCTGGGGCGTCACGTTCTCCGCCCTACTGATGAACATCGTGTTCACGATGGAGGCGTTCCTCCTCAGCAAGAATCTCCTCACATTGCTGATCGCCGTGCCGATTCACGGCGTCTGCGCGCTGCTTTGCCTGCGGGACCCACGGTTCTTCGACCTCCTGCTCCTGTGGGGTAAAACGCGACTGCCGGCGTACGCCACGAACTATGGGATCTGGAAAGCGAGCAGCTGCAGCGCACTGGATCTGGATCTTCCGGATCGCAAGGGCCGGCGCCGCGGGCTCCCCGTGGTTCATCTTCGGCATTCACCTTTGGAGCGTCGTGTATGTCCGCGGTAGCTCGAGCGGCTGCCGTCCGTCGTGAGATGTCAGCTGCGAGGCATATCCCATACACGGCCCAGGTTGGCGAGTACGTCATCCGCACCGATGCCGGCGACTACGTCCAAGCCATCCGTTTTGGCGGAGTCAGCTTCGAGAGCGCAGACGATGAAGATCTTAACAACTGGCACGAGCGGCTCAACGTCACCTTGCGCAACATCGCGAGTCCGAACCTTGCCCTGTGGGTCCACGTCATCCGCCGAAGGGAGACGCTTCCAGCTTTGGCCGTGCACGAGCGAGGTTTTGCCGGTGAGCTGGCTCAGAAATATCGCGAGCACCTCGGACATGAGCTGCTCATGGTCAACGAGATCTATCTCACAGTGGTCTATCGCCCGGTGGTCGGTGTTGCTCCGAGCATCGTGGCGCGCCTTCTGGGGCATGCGGAGAACAAGGTCGCCGCAGGAGCAGACCGAGACGCACTGACCGCCTGCGACAAGCTGGCGGATGTTCTTATCGCGTCCCTCGCCAGGTACGAACCCGAGCGCTTGGGGATCCAGTCGCGAAATGGGCGCCCCCATTCTCAGATGTTGGAGTTCTTCGGCCTCTTGATCAACGGAGAAAGGCAGCCAATGCCGCTGCCTCGCGCGCCCCTGCGTGATGTTCTCGCGACCGCGAGGCCGTTGTTTGGATCCGAGGTCATTGAATGCCGGGCGGCAAGCGGCACGCGTCTCGGAGCGGTGTTGGGTATCAAGGAATATCCATCACCGACCGTGGTCGGGATGTTCGACGGCCTTCTGTCCGCATCGTTTCCGTTCGTGCTCACGCAGTCCTTCACATTCTTGACGAAAGCCGCGGGGCAGGGACTGCTCCAGCGGCAACAGGCCCGGATGGCAAACGCGGGAGATTTCGCGGTCACGCAAGCGGAAGAGCTGGTGGATGCGCTCGACGCCCTGACAGGCAACGATTTCGTCATGGGAGACCATCATTTCACGCTCCAGGTGATCGCCGACGCTGGTGTTGGCGATCGTGCCGGTCTCGAATGTGCGCTCAAGTACCTCAACGACTCTGTTGCTCAGGCGAGGACGCTGCTCGCTGACTGCGGCATGACCGTTGCCCGCGAGGATCTCGCTTTGGAGGCCGCCTTTTGGGCGCAGCTTCCTGGCAACTTCGGGTACCGGTCCCGAAAGGCGCCGATCACCTCGAGAAACCTCGCCGCAATGGCCAACTTCCACAATTACCCGACCGGCCGAGCGATCGGGAATCATTGGGGCGATGCGTTAGCGATGTTGATTTCGAGCGCCCGCTCTCCATATTACTTCTCGCTG
>CAVZFF010000004.1:0-495326 GCA_963774475.1 uncultured Gammaproteobacteria bacterium | reverse complement strand
CCAATCTGTTCGTCTCGGGCACCTCGAGCATCGTCGGTCACGAAACGCGGCACAGCGGGGATGCGGCGGCCGTAACGCGCGAGTCGATCGTGGTATTGCTGCGGTCTTGAGTGAAGCCAACCGGCTATTGGGATCTCGCCGCTACTCGTTCGATACGCTGACGCTCAAAGTCTATGTTCGCAGGCCCAGTGACCTCGCGGCGGTCGCGGCACAAATCGAGGCGAGCGAGGCGCGCCTAGCGCCGATCGTTTATCTACAGGCTGACATTTGCCGCGAAGACTTGATGGTGGAGATCGAGGCCTGCGGCACGGCTGTTCCGGACTAGCGGTGATAGCGCCGCGATCCGTGCGCCAACATTAGAACGCGAAGTAGGGGCCGGTGCCGACCGAGCTCGATTTGCCCTCGAATACCTCGTAGACGCTGCGCCCGTAAAAGAACGGCAGGCCAAAATCAAAGGTATCGGCGGTGCCCGTTCCATCAAAGATCCCGCCGAGGTTGACGAACGCGGTCCCCGTTTGGTCATCGGACAGCAAGGTATCCGCATTGGCAATGCTGAAATTCACGGTGGCTTGGGTACCGCCGGTGCCCGAGGCGGTGTATGCGATCAAAGTCGCCGAAAGGTTTTCCGTGTTCGCCGGGCAGTAAAAGCTTTGATCGCTTCCGGTGCATTGCGTCAAAGAAGAGTCGTTGAAAAATAGGCCATTAGAGCCGGTGTCCAAGAAACTCGCGGCGTAGTTCTGCGCGTCGAACTGCGCCGACAGGTAACTGGTTCCGGTCTCGACCGCGAGCACGGTCGCCTTACCCGATGCATTATTGGATGCCGTGTCGATACCGAACACGATGGCTCCGGTGACCGACTCAGCGCCCGCGGCCGACACGTTCGGTAACTCGATGATCAATCCATTGTTATCGGTCGCAAAAAGGGTCGCGGGGTTTTGCATCTGATCGGCGATATCGATGAGCGTCCCGACGCAATTCCCCGCACTCGTACAGGTGTAATAAAATCCGAATTCGGTGGACCCGGCGCAGGACGCGCCGCAATCCTGTGCCGGCGTGCCCACTCCCAATATCCCGTTGGCGCCGAAGGTCGCCACCGTGTCTTCTTCGTTGCCTGCGCCGGCGCACGCGGGCGGAATCGTCGCGAAATTCGCATCTCCGATGAGTTGGACCGTTAGCGACGGCGCGCTCTCCCCGGCGATCGTCAGGTCGGCGCGCGCGAGCGGTCCCCAGCTGACGCTATCGGCAAATTGTGCGCATTCGGCGAACGTGTTGGCGTTGTTGTTGCTGTCGAGAATCAGCGGCAGGGTGATCGTCAGCACGGGGGCGAGTATGCGCAAGCCGCTGGATTGCGTATCGATCTCGATGTTGTCGATGGTCTGGCAACTCGTCGTGCTGCCGGGCACACAAAGCGTTACCGAGGTGTACAAAGTATTGACGGCATTGACGCCGGCGGGGCCCGCATTGACGAGCACCGCGGCCACGTTCGTGGTCGGCGCCGGGATCGGATTGGGGTTGCCGGGGGTAGCCGCAGGCGGTCCTTTGCTGCTGCAAGCGGCCGATGCCATCGTCGCGGCCAATCCGATCATCAGCAGGCGAAAGAAGTTCATGCGCCCGTCCTATCGCAATTCATTGCTGGAAACGCCCGCAGGCACGGCTTGCACCAATACCGCCCGACCGAAGAAAGCGCGCATGTGACCGCCCGCCTCAATGCTCAGGTCGCTGCGCTCGAGGCTCAGGTGATTGCGTCCGCCGCGCCTCGATTGCGCCGCACTCCTATAGTCCGCGAAGTAGGTGCCCAGCGTCTGCTGCAGATTGGGCAGCGACGGACCGGTCCAGGCGACCGCAAACACGATTCCTGAGGCCGCGACGTATTCGCGCACGGTCGTGCCCGACGCGAGCGTCAACTCATGCACCTCGTAAGCGGAATGAGCGGTCATTTTGATCGAAGCGTGCAATTGCGCTTGATCGGCGGCGATCGATGCATAGCGGCCCCCTAGCGCCGCCTGCGCCGCTCCGGATGCCGCGAACGCGCAACAGCCGGCGAGGGCAGCAAATGCCGCAGCGCGAAAGCGCGAGTGCCGTAACTTTGCTGAACAAACCGCTGTCATTTGATGCTCAGTCTGCCAAGGAATTGTCAAATTGCAGTGCGCCAAGTCGCAATTGTTAGCATATGCCCCGCTCATCCGCAGCCTCGGCGCCTGGGTTCGCTGCGGCAAGCGCCTCGGATCGTCGCATCAGTGGATCGCAATCGACCGAGGCCCGCTGGCCGCCGCAAACGGCGAGCCGGCTATGGCGGTCAATAAACCGGTACCCGTGCTGATCGAATACACCGACACGTCGTTGGAATTGCCGTTGGCCACATAGGCAAAAGTGCCCGCCGGGTCGATGGTCACGAAGATCGGCAGCGCGCCCGCACCGACGCTGGGGCCGGTCGAGGTCAATGCGCCGCTGCTCGGATAAATCGTATATGCGGCGATTTCGTTCGCGGCGGTCGCATCCGCCGCATAGATATGTGCGCCGGCGGGATCCACGGCGATGGACTCGGCGTCCGATCCGGTCGAAAACGGTGAGCCGGAAATTGGCGCCAGCGCACCGGAATCCAACGTAATCGTGAACGCCGAAATCGTCGCAGCGCCGTTATTCGCGACATAGGCGTAGGTGCCGGTCGGATCGATCGCGATCGAAGCGGCGCCGGCCCCCGCGCCGAACGGCGATCCGGAAATGCTCGTCAAAGCCCCCGTCGAAGGATCGATCGCCAGCACGGTTACCGTGCCGTCCGAATAATTAGCTACGTACAGATAATTGCTGCCGGGATCGGTGCGCAACGCAATCGGGCCTGCGCCGACCGCAAACGGCGAACCGCTGATCTCGGTCAGAGCGCCCGATGCGATCGAATACGCCGAGACATCGTTCGATGCCTGGTTGGCGACGTACAAATAGCTATCGGAGGGATCGACCGTCAAGGCGACGGGTCCGCTTTGCGTCGCGACCGGCGCACCGATTTGCGAGAGCGCTCCCGTCGTGGGGTCAATCGAGTAAACGCCAACCGTGTTGGAGCCGTTATTCGCAGTGTAAACATACTGGCCGTTGGGATCGACCGCGATCCCGGTTGGCGTCGAGCCGTTCGCCGCGAATGGGGAACCCGCAACTTGCGTCAAAAACCCGGTCGTCGAATCGATCGCATAGGCGGAGATGCCGTTCGAGGTTTGATTCGCGACCCAGGCGAATTGTCCGGCCTGGGTGCAGGTCACGATGATATGGGTGACCGCTGCCTTGTCGATCGTGCCCGAGCCGTTGTAGACCGTGCAGGTTTGTGTCGGATTGGACGGCTCGGTTGCGACGGTCACCGAGTAGACATCGCCGTTCTTGACGCCGGTCCCGAAGGTGAACGTGCCATTGCCGGTGACGCCGAGGTTATTGCCGTCGTTGTCCTCCAAAACCAGCCCCGATCCGGACAAGCCTGTGACGGTGCCGCCGACTTGGTACTTGAGATTGTTGCAGCCGCCGAGGCAGAGCAATGAGAGCGCGAGACCGGTCCAGATGATGATCTTCAAGTCGATTCCCCGAGACGTTGATCTTGATAAAACTTCACAATCATGGACTTGCGTCTCAGCGATTGCGATTCGGTAGACTTTCGCACGCCAAGGCAGTTCCCACAGGAGATTCGACCGACGCGGCTGCCGATCGTTGCGCCCCAGCCCATGACCTTGGGCGGGATTTAGGCTTTCGGGCGCTAGCAAGCCCCTAGCGTTACCGCGGCTTTCGCCGTTGGGGATGCCCGCTAGCGCATTGATTGTAATCATGTTCCTAGGTGCCAACCGCAGCGAAATAGTAGCGCAGCGCGCATGTTATGGAAAATTCATTTGCCGGACACAATAAACCGCATCCCGGCCGATAGCATGGGTTCAAGCAGAAGTCGCAGTTGGCATTGGCGGCCGTGTTATCAAAGATTCACGCGCCGTACATGGTCTTGCCGAGTGAATCAGGGAGAGTTGCCGGACCCGTGCTGCGGTAGTGATTGGTTTGGTGGCGTCCAGGGTGACGCCAGCACTAATGGATTAGGGGTAAACACCATGACGAGAGCTTCGAAGTCGACTTTCCTGGCGGTCGGGGCACTGGGGCTGGCGGGTCTCGTGGGCGGAGCCCAGGCGTCCGAGGTCCTCTACGATGAGATCCCCGGCGGCACCGTGACCATCGTGGCATCCGACCTCAGCAACCCCCTCGTCACGATCACGCTTTCGAATAATGTGTTCACGCTCGAGACGGGCTCTGCATCCAGTGTGGGCTTCGATGCGCTCGGATTGACTCTCGACTCGTTCGTTTTTTCGGCGGCGCCGCAGATCGTAACCGTCACCTCTCCCTCGGCTTTCAACGGAACCCAAATCGCGTTCAGCGCGCTGAGTCTGCAGAACTCGGGCACAAGCACGGTCACGAACCTCGGCGGTGGCGACTATGAAATCACGAGCGCCGCGGCGACGGCATCCGGGTCGTATACGGTCAATGGTGGCACCGTCCAGAACGTGCCGGGCGCGCCGACGACGGGCTTGAGCGGCACGATCGGGATCGGTGGCACCTCGGGCACTCTCGGCCTCGATGCAATCACGCTGGGGGACATCAGCGTTGGCGGTAAAACGATCGCTTTGACGGCGGACATCGCGTTTAATGGCATGGCCGTGCCGCTGCCGGCCACTGCCTGGCTCTTGATCTCGGGCCTCGGCCTCTTCGGTGTTCCGTTTCTGCGCCGGCACAGGCGGACCGCCGCGTGAATCACGAACCGCGATTGGGTCATCAAGAATTTCGGAAGGGGCCGCTTATGGGAACATCGACCGCAGTGGGAGCCAACCGCGGCAGGAGTGCCGCGTACGCCGCTTTCGGCACTGCTCTCGCGTTGGCTCTTGGGTTCGCGCTCGTTCCCCAAACCGCGCTCGCCAGCACGGTTAACATTACGGGAGGCGGGCTCGATGCCGGCGGACTGTGCGCCATCGGAGCGATTTGTCCCGCGACTCCGATCGACGGCTACACGTACAGCAGCGGCGGTGCGGTATCGGGCAGCTTGGACTACAACAGTGGCACCGACAAGGCGGATTTCACGTTTACGCTGACCGCCAACACCTACTTCGGGGGTGAGGAACTCCAGTCGGGGGCGATATTTTCGGCGAGCGGCATAAACGTCACGGTGACGCCCGGCACCCATGGGACAGAAAGTATTTCTCTCAACACGCCCTCGGTAGACGGCAGCACCACGAACGTGAACTTCATCAGTCCGACGCTGGGCGTGACCGAGAACAACCCGTTGTTGTCCGCGCTGACCTGCTCATTGACGGCGACCGGCGGTACATGCGGCGTGTCGCTGGGCTCGGTCAACGGATCCAGCAATTCGCTGCTGCTCGTTGACGGCAGCAACAATGCCTACAACGCCTACCTCACATTCAATGTGGACGTTGCTCCGGCGGCGGTACCGCTTCCCCCGGCGTTGCCGCTGCTGCTTTCCGGCATTGCCGGACTCGGCGTCATGACTCGCTGCCGCCGGGCGTCACTGGGCTAAGTTCAAGCGTCAGGAAATCTCAGGAATTCTCGGACTGCGGATTTTTCCGCGGGGATGCCGGTGCACGCGAGGTCCGTGCATGCGCCGGCACGTGACCGAAGATGCGGCTGGATTAGCCCATCGGCGAGGGCGCCCCTAGCATGCAGGCAATCCCGTGACTGATTGCGCCGTTGTTATGGAAAGTTCACACGATTGACATTGCCCTGCGATTGCTTGTCGGTAGGTTCTACCGCTGCCCTGGCGTTTCTTCAGAATCGTGTATATCGACTTAGGTCATCAAAGGGATTATTAAATGGCTATGTCTTCGTTGCTTGACCTAAAGAACATTACCCGGTTCAAAGGGACGTCCACCGGGGTGCGGAGCCTGTCCGTAGCCTTGGCTTGTGTTGCCGCGCTGGCGGGCGCGTCGACCGCGCGAGCTGGTTCATATTACTTTCCCGGCGGCTATTATACGACTGGCGGCAGCGTTGATCCGAGCGGCGACGGATACACGGGCTACGACAACTCTAATATTCCCACTATGCCGGTCGGCAATACGACTGCGGTGACGGGCACTGTCTTGACGGGCGGCGATCGGCTCACGCCCGGCACGCAGAGTGCACCGACCGGTCCGGATATACTGGCGTGGTGCGTCGACCTGTCCCACACCATCAATATCGGCAGTACCAACAATTTTAGCTTGCTGAGCGGCGGCAATCCGACTACGACCGCTTATTTCTCCAGCCTCTACACCGGTGCGAACGGCGCCACCACGGTCGCGAATCTCGAGCACCTCGCCTCTAACTGGCTGGGTAGCGTCACCACGGTCGATCAGTCGGCGGCATTCCAGATCGCCATGTGGGACATCATGTTCGACTTCTCGGGCGCAAGTGCCGTCACCGCGAACGGAGCTAACGCCGCCGCGGTCAATGCACAGGTCGCCACGTATTTGGGCAACCTGTCCGGTCCGATCACCGAGCAGCTGACCTACCTGCAGGATGATGGCACCAATGGCGGCAGCATCCAGAATCTGGCAACCTTCACGCCGGTGCCGCTTCCGGCTAGTGTGTGGCTCATGTTATCCGGCGTCGCCGGAGTTGGCGTAATGGCCCGTCGGCGCAACTTATCTTTCGCCTGATTCTGGTTATGTGAGACGTTGCAATAGCCCCCAGCCTCGCACGCGCGGGGCTATTGGTTTGCGACCATTCCCAGAACTGTCCCCGTCGATTTTGTCGATGATTTGCCGACCCCATGGAACGCGACTAGAATCGATCGCGCAGCGGGCGTCGTATAATGGTAATACCCAAGCTTCCCAAGCTTGAGCCGTGGGTTCGATTCCCATCGCCCGCTCCACTCTCTGGCTAGCCTCAGGACATGTAGGGACGCGAGATTGGCGTCAAGACATTGATCCTACGGGAAAGCGTTGGGAATGCGCGTCGATTTGCGGCCTGCCTCATATCTTGAGGTATCCCTACGTTGCTCCCAGCATTCACACCCACTGTCACGCGCAGCAATTCCCAAGAATAATTTGTGTGACCCCAAGCTCGTGAGCGCTGACGCTCGTTTCTTAGGTCCGCAATGTGCCTCAACCAGCCGGACACCAGCGACCGCTATCGGGCGCTCCCGTTAAAGAGCACGGGGGCGGACACGCCTAATTCCGCAGCCTCAGGGCGCTTGGCAATGTTATTTGGCAAACTATAAGCGGCCGTCCCGGCCGGCTACGTCCGTCAAACATAGCCGATCGGTTCCTTAGGCGTCCATTGCGATCAGTAATCTCTCTGACGAACAGGTTTCGGTGGGGACGCACATGCGCGGCGTTTCTGCATATTCTACGTATTGCCAGATCGAACTCTTAGGCGCAGCGTAAATGCCAATGTCACTCATGAGAAGTACAAATCGTTAGCAGACGGAGGGCCCATGCAAAAATTAGCAGATCCGATCGTTGGCACTTGGAAAGTGAATTTAGCGAAGTCCAAATTCAGCCCCGGCCCGGCACCTAAGTCTCTTACGCGGACGTACACTGAGACGCCACAGGGCACTGCGCTCAGGTTCACCGGGGTCGCTGCGGACAGCGCGCCGATATCCAGGGAGTCGACTTTCAAGTATGACGGCAAGGACTACCCGATCACGGGTTCCCCCGACTACGACGTTCTGGCATTTACGCGGATCGACAGCAATACTGTCAAGAGCACGCAGAAGAAGGCGGGCAAGGCCGTGGGTACGATAACCCGCACGGTCTCCAAGGACGACAAGGTCATGACATTATTGAGCAAAGGAACGAGCGTCAACGGCACCCCGTACGACGACGTGGTGGTCTTTGACAGACAGTAGAACGACGCAAATGGCATAGGCGTCATCAACCCGGTCCGCAGAGACTCCGCGCCTTTTCGATATGAACCTCGAAGCGGGCGCCTTGCGTCTGCGAGTAGTCGCCAGGTGGGGTTGTTGGTAGCGGGGGCATGCTTCGATACTTGTCTGGTTGAGCTTCCGGACCGGAGATCCAAGTAATAGGCACGCTGACTAAAGGCTTGGTGCTGCCAGAAATCGTGACCGTGGGTCATCGGCTCCTTTAGCAGCCGCAACACACGACAACGGCAGCCCTAGCATTATTGCTTTCTGCATTTCATGGCCTCCCTGGTAATCCACGCTAGCCTCGACGGCGCCTCAAAGCAAAGAAGCGGATCGCGTTTCGGCGCTTGAGCAATCCCAACGAAAGCCAATTACGCATGAAATGCTCGACGATAAAAAGGATGCGATTGTCCCTGCGGTACTCTGCTAGTAAGCAGACTGCCCCGGTCGCGAGCGGCCGAAAGCACCAGTTCGCTGGGCGAGTCTGTGCAACCTCTAGGCTCTGATTAACCGCTGTATGCAGGGAGCTAGAAATGCATTTGCATTACAGTATATACGTATATACAATAAATGGTGAATATCAGCTTTGACTCAGCCAAGAGCGAGAAGAATGTACTCGCGCGGGGCATCCCGTTTGAATTGGCGGCGGAATTTGCTTGGGACAGCGCGCTCATAGTCAAGGATCTTCGAAAGGACTACGGTGAGCGGCGATTTCAGGCGTTAGGTCTGATCGGAGATCGATTGCATATGATGGTTTTCACGCCGCGCGCCAATAAGGCGCATGTGATCAGTCTGCGCAAGGCCAATAAACGCGAGGTGAAACGATATGAAGCGCAAGCCTAATCCGCAGAAGGCGGATCGTGAGAACCCGGCGTGGACGAAGGAAACCTTTGCGCGTGCCCGGAAGGCGCGTGACGTGTTGCCAGAAATCTTCGGCGCCGCGTCTGCTGCCAAGATGTTGAAACCACGTGGACGACCGAAGTCGGGCAGGGCGCGTACATCGATCTCTCTCCGATTGCCACCGGAAACATTGGCGCGTTGGAAGGCGACCGGTCCTGGCTGGCAAACACGGATGGCCGAAGCATTGTCGAGAGCTGTCTGATTGACATGTAAACCGTGCGGCGGCCGGCAATGCCGCCTAGCACATCAGAAGTCACGACAGTCGGCTCAAACGTCCTACGTGGCCCCACGTACCGCGAAAATTCACACGCCCATGACCCTTGGGATCCGCCATCCGGTCAAACAGCTTGTTTTTAAGGCCCGCAAGCGCCTTCCGTGTGGTTTCGATTCCCATCGCCCGCTCCACTCTTAGGATTGGGGTCAACGCGTTGATCCAGTCGGAAAGCGTTGGGAATGGACATCGATTCGGCGGCGGTCTCGCGCAGCCCCTGTGCCGCGGCGATGGCGATTGCAGTTGGCCGGACCGACCGAGGCTCTGCGGCCTGCGGCTCCGTGCGGTCCGGGATTACCGGCAGGCAGCTCTTCAGCCCATCGAGGTGATGTGCTCCGGCGTGACCTTGAAGATCACTCGTACTTCGCCCGGCTGCCGAAACGGATATTTATCCTGATCCAGATACTTCTTGGCCATTTTATCAATGTGCAAGTCCGCACCGCTCATTGTACGTTCGCTCACGCGGCCACGGACTTCGAGGTATCGATATGGATTGTCAGGATCGATGATGGACATGGACACACGACCATCGCGCTGCAGATTCTTGTCTTTCTGTCGCCCCGCCGCGGTGTTGAAGACCACCTGTTTGCCATCGTAGTCGATCCACACTGGCGTCACCTGCGGTTCTCCATTGGGCATCAGCGTCGCGAGATGCGCGAACGCCTTCTTCGTGAACAGATCGAGAAACTTTTCCGGAATTGCGGACGTGCTCATGCGGGTCTCCATGGTAACCAGTCAGCGGAAGCTTAGCGAAGATCCGCCGTTTTCGGTACTCGCCCGACGTCCCCACTCTTGTTCGTGTTCGTCATTGAAACTTCCAGCTCTCGCGTCCCCTAGGACGTACCGCGGTCTCCCACTTGGGCCCCGTTCCAAAATGGGACCGCGTGCCGGAATTCACCCGGTCCCACGGCGTCCTGAGTTATGTGGTGCCGCACAAACCGTGTCGCCAGTTCAGCGTGAGGCGACGATGCTGTGATGGTCGGCGCCACCTTGCATGGAGCCGCGACGCCAAATCCGAGTACCGTGCAATGCATGCCCCGGAAGCGGCCGTAAGCACCGCCGGATTCCGAGCCTTGGAGCGACTACTAGAAGCTGGACGTCGCGATCAGTGGTTTCGGAGAATTCGGGCGAGATCGTCTTGCCTGGTCCATCGGCGGGCGAGATAATTTGAAGGTCACGAACAAGAAGGAGGTTCCGATGAGCGAGCACAAGGGGAAGTGCTTCTGCGGTACGGTAGAATTCTCGGTCAGCGGCGAACCGGTCGCGATGGGCTTCTGTCATTGCGAATCCTGCCGACACTGGTCAGCCGGTCCGGTGAACGCCTTCACGCTATGGAAGCCGGGCGCGCTGAAGGTCACGAAGGGCGCAGGCAACATCGGCACGTATAACAAGACGGCGAAGAGTTTCCGCAAGTGGTGCAAGACCTGCGGCGGCCACCTGTTCACGGATCATCCGCCGATGAACCTCGTTGACGTATACGCGGCGATGCTGCCGACCCTCGCCTTCAAGCCTGCCGTGCATGTGTCCTATGGAGAGAAGGTGCTGAGCATTAAGGACGGGTTGCCGAAGATGCAAGATTTCCCGAAGGAGATGGGCGGCTCCGGTATAACGCTGCCGGAGTAGGCGCAGCACGGGGTTGAATGACGATTGCTGCCCAAGGGCTGCGGTGACGATGAATGGCGGCTATCGGGCGGGTGATGCGACGGCGCCTGCGACCGGTCAGGGTCGACAGCACCAACTCGCCGAGGGAATCTGTGCAAGCTCTTGAACTGTAAACCGCGCGACGGCCGCAATGCCGCCTAACACATCAGACGTCACGATAGTTGGCTCGCGTGTCGCCACCCGGCCCCACATAAACCGAAAATTCACACGCCCATGACACGTGGGATCGCAGGCGGAACCTGCCGTCAGGGCGCGCGCTTCAGGATCGCCTCATTGCGCTCATCGGCTTCGATGATGCGATAAAGCGCGCGCAGATCCCGAGCGCGGTCGACGGGAACGCTCAACTGGTCGATCTCATACGAGCGCGTGTATCGGAGGGTGTGGCCGACGAGCTCGGTCTTGCTGTGATATGCGGCGAAGCCGTCGTCGACGTCGACGGCTTGGGGAAGCGAGTCGATCTGGTAGCCCGGTGGCAGCGTGATCTCGAACACATCCAAGTCGCGCTCCGGCTCCTCGAATTCGATCGCATGCTCGCGCGGCTCCTTGGTTTCCAGCATGGCACTCGATTTGCGGCCCACGACGCGCGGTCGGATCAACAGGACATCGCCGGCCGTCCTGCCATAGTGACTTGCCTCGAGCGAATAGCGCCACTCGAACGCCCTGGAAGAGGTGGGCAAATTGACGATGCTGGCCTTGGTGATCTGGTAAGAAGATAACGACGCCGATAGCAACGTTTCGATCGGCCGGATCCGATCGGTCTCTGCTTTCGCCGTACGCACCGCGAATCGCTGTTCCGCCGCGCGGTCACCCAGCCGCATCTCGCGTACATCGCCCCGCAGCGTTCCTGTTTCGTCGAGCGTCAGTGTCGCAGTCCGGGTGATGCCGTTCGCGCTGGGAGGCATGGCGGGTAATTGGATCAGTTCCCCGCCGTCCGGGGTGATCAGCAAGCCGTAGTTTCCCTGTAGGGACCCCATCAGGCTGCCGAAGGGGGTGATCGGATTGGTCGGATCGAAGAATAGAAGCTTCCCGAGCTTTGCATGCGGGTACGTCGCCTCGATAACGGGGTCGTCGAGATCGGCGGGAAGCGCCACGGCGAGGATCGCGTGGTTGAAACCATAAAGCGTCGGCGGCGTCTCCCTGGTAACAACGCCGCGCGCGGCGTTGATGATGACCGGGAAGGACTGGACGCCGATCTGGTCGAGCATTGCGCCGAGCAGCGTCGCCTTGTCCTTGCAATCGCCGTATTCGTGCCGGAGCACGTCGACCGCCGCGTGCGGTTGGTAGGCACCAATCCCGAGCTCGATGGCAACGTAGCGGATGTCATTCTGGACGAACGCGGCTAGTGCCTGCATCTTCGCGAGCAAGTTGGGCGCAGCGGCGGTCAATTCCGCCACTTTTTGTTTCAATTGCGGCGAAGGATCGCGCCGGCCGCGTGCGAGGACCGTGTACCAGGCGCCGATGTCGTTCCAGGTCTCCATGTTGCGCCTCTGGATCGCAGGCGCGATCAGCGTCACGTACATGCTGCCCGCGACTCCGGAGAGTGGCGGCATGCGCGGCTCCACGCGCACGGCCGCCAGATCCTCGAGCGTCCAGCGCCACTGGTTCGCCCCGGCACTCAGCGGACTTTCCTCCGCGTGATTCAGCCAGGTCGCTTTGTAGCTCCAGCCGGCCGGCAGTTGCAGGGTGTAGTGCGCTTCGTGCACCGGGATGGTGTCTTGAAAGGTCCATACATCGAGCGGCGCCTCGGGAGTCTCGTCTGTCTCGAGTTCGTACCCGATGATGTTCCCCGGATCCGCGGCCGGAACCTGCAGCGCAACCGCGCGTATATCGCTCGCGAGCTCGCCGTTTGGCACGCCCGACATGCCGGCCACGAGCGCGTCCCGTTGATTCACGGCATAGTCCTTGCCGCTCGCCGGAATGCACCACGCATGCAGATCCGTGACCCGTCTGCGTCCCTCGGCCGACCAGAAAGCCAGCAGGCCTCGCTTCGCGCCGTCCGGCCGCAGTATCTTGTAGGCCTTGCGCTCGAGGCGCTTGATTTTTCCGTTCGGCTCGACGGTGATCGAGGTCTCGGAGTAGAGCTGCACCGCCTCGGTTTTCTCGTTGTAGGCGGGTAGCGAGATACCGGTCAGCACGTGCATCCATTTGGGCGCGTCCGCTCCGAGCGCCGGGCCGACGGCGAGCGAAGAGACCGCGATCAGACCGAAGAGTGCGCCTGCGGCCGGCCGCCGAGATAAGACTCCCGAGGACCGCACGCTATAGGCCGGTCGACGCGGCATGCGCGTTGGCGCCGTCGGGAAGGCTCAGGACCGCCTCCTCGTCCGCGCTGCGCCGCAAGGCCTGGTAGAAATCCTGCAGCTGGGAGTAGTACTTGACGTTCACCAGCAGGGTATCGATGGAGCAATCGCGCTTTAGATGCAGCGCGCTCGACGAGCCATCCGCCGTCCACTTGCAATCGGCAATCTTGATGTCGGCGCCGCCCGCCTGCGGCACCGAGCTCACCTTCCAACCCGGCGGCAGATCGATCGTGACATCGTCCGCGAGCTGATGCGGAAAGTGAAAGTACACGGCATGAGTGCGGGTCGCATGCTCGAAAACATGCCGATTGGCGCCGGCGAAAATGCCGACGGGGACCAGCGCGCGCGCACCCACCGTACGCGCCCACCCAGGCATCTTGATGTCGAAATTCGCGACGAGCGGCGCATCGCCGTCGGACCAGTCGGGTGTATTCGTGAGCGTTACCTCGCCGCCGTCGGCCAGGTCCGCCTTGGCCTCATTCTCGAGCCGCCGCCGCCGCTCGGTATCGTCCTCGTTGCGCTCCTCGAGGCGATGCGCGAGCGCATTCAAGCCGGTGAAGGTGAACGTCATCGTGCCTTCAACACTGGCATCGGGCATGAGACGCAGAGACGCCGTGCGCTCCAACCGTGACGCCGATGCCGGGGGGAGGGGCGTCCTCACCCACACGCCTCCCGATTCATTGAGGCGCAGTCCCATCACGACGGTCTCGCTCCAGGGCAGCATTCCAAACGGCGCGTACGGCGTGCCGGGTGCGAGGAAGACGTCCTGGCCGCCGAGTCGCACGAGCGCGACGACGGCGTTCAGCTGAGACGGATTGCGCAATTCCTCGTTGAATAGAAAGCGGTTGCGCGTCGACAAGGCAACGATATCTGCGTCGAATCCGGCCGCGCGTGCCAATGCAACGAACAGCTCGGTAATCTGATGTGCATTGCCGTATCCGTGCTTCCACACATCTGCGACGTCCTCGTTTTCCTTGGCGCTTTCGCGCTCCGCCTCCTGGGTGGATTTTATGCGCTCGAACGACAAGTTGCGGATCTGCAGCACGCGCGCATAAAGTTTGCGCAGCTTCTGTTCAGGCGAGTCACTCGGCGATACGATCTGGGCGACCGCCCCTTGCATGGCGCGGCTTTGGTCCATGAATCGCTTCACGAGGGCGTTCGCCTGCTTGCCCCACCGGGCCCAGAACGTGGCCGCATCCTTGTCGATCGTGGAGTCCCGCATGTAGACGAAATCGACCCGCATCTTCAATTCGTCCTCCGGGGGCATGAATTCTTCAGTGATGAATGCCGGCACGTCCCGCGTCACCATCGTGAAAATTCCATGTTGGAAGCTTGGACCGACGGTCGCCGGCGGCACGCCCGCCGGCGTCGTCGTGCGAAGTGTGTAGCCGAGATACGGGTCCAGCGAGAATTTTGCCAGCTTGGTGTACAGATCGGCACTCACGATCCATTCCGAGCCGAACACGAGATTCATGTTGAACAGGCGCTCGTAGCGATATTCGATGATGCAGCCCGGCTGAACCTCGGGGAGGCTGAATGTCTTGGTCATCACGTGCATGCCGCGGCCCTCGAGCAGCGGCTTCTCATAAACGGTGCCGTCGAATTTGATGACACTGCCGTCCGGCCGGATGGTACGCGCCTCGATGTCATGAACGATCTCACGTTCCTTGTCGAACCTGATCGCGACGTTGCCCTGCGACCGGCCCTCGTCGGTGAGAACCTTGACGCGCACGTAAACCCGTTCCCAGTGACTGCGGTCACTGCGGTCGACTTGTCGGTACAGATAGATCGCCGGAGCCTTGGGCGCGGCCGGCTCGTCCGTGAGCTGGAGGTCTTCAGCAGTAATCGGCAACCAGTCGTCGGCATGGGCCGCCACGATGGCGCACAGGCTCGCTGCCGCGATCCACAATCCCCGAAGTGCACCGCGCCGCAATCCCATCCTGGTCGACCTCATTGTCGTTGCCCGATTCATCCCTGTGCGAGTCTGCCGCCTCGCCGGGATTATGGCGTAGTCGTCGCGGGGGTGTCGAGAAGGTCGGATCGACCCGGGGAGCGGTCACCGGCGCGTGGTTATGGCCCTTTGATCAGATCAGAGAGGCGGTCGCGGACGCATCCAGTACTGCTGCAGAAAATCTACGAAGGCGCGCACCTTCGGCAGAAGCAGGCGGGTGCGCAGGGTCAGGATGCTCAATGGCGTGGGCGGCCGCTGATAGGTCTCGAGCACAATCCTAAGGCGGCCGTCAGGGAGACAATGCGCAACCTGCCAGGATGGCACTCGGACGAGCCCGGCCCCTGCCACAGCCGCACTGACCAAGGTATCGAAGTCATTGGCGCAAAGCCGGGTTGGAATGCGCAGAGATCTTCGCACTGCGCCGTCTTGGAAGCTCCATTCCGCCACGCCGGGTACATCGCCGAAGGCCAGGCAGTCCTGCTCGACCAGATCGTCCGGCGTCGCCGGCTCGCCGCGCCGGCGCAGATAATCCGGCGCGGCGCAGACAACAAGCTGGATGTCGTCGAGCTTGCGGGCAATTAGGCCTGAGTCTTCCAGCGGCCCAACGCGAAGTGCAACATCGATACCTTCCTCGGCAAGACGTACCGGTCGATCCACGAGCATCAGATCGACCGAGACCCGAGCCTGCTCGACCAGAAAGCCGGGCAGCAATGGCGCCAACCGCAACCGACCGAGCAGCGACGGAGCGCTGACATGTAACCGGCCCGACGCGACTCCCGTCTGCATCGTCAGGCCGCGTTCCATCTCGGCGACCTCCTCCAAAATCTGCTTCGCCCGTTCATAGTAGAGTCGACCGGACTCGGTCAGCGAGAGATGGCGCGTCGTCCTCTCGACAAGCGTGGTACCGAGGAGCTCTTCGAGCGCCATGAGTTGGCGGCTGATGGAGGTCAGAGAAAGACCCAACTGACGGGCTGCGGCCGACAGGTTCCCCGCATCCGCAATCCTAACGAACACCCGCATTGCCGCGAACTTATCCATGCCCGCATTATTGCGAAAAACGGGAAGATGTATCGCTAAATCTCCAGATACTCACCAAAAACGGGAGGCTCTATGATGTCGGTCATCGGATGACAGGACAGAGGAGCGAGCGATGAAGATCTGCGTATTCGGCGCCGGGGCGATCGGCGGTTACATGGCGGGGGAACTCGCATTGGCGGGCCATGAAGTGTCTGCGATTGCCCGCGGTGCACACCTGGCGGCTATTCGAAGCCACGGGCTCAAGCTAATCGTGAAGGGACAGACGCGCACGGTAGCCGTGCCCGCAAGCGACGACCCCGCCACGTTCGGTCCGCAGGACGTCGTGATCTGCGCGCTAAAGGCGCAGCAGGCCCAGGCCAGCGCGGGCGCGTTCGCTCCGCTACTCGGTCCGCGCACTGCCGTTCTGACGGCGATGAATGGCATTCCCTGGTGGTATTTCTACAAGGAGCGCGGCCCGCTAGACGGCCATCATTTGGAAAGTGTCGATCCCGGCGCCGTGCAATGGAATGCGATTGGACCGGAGCGCGCCATCGGCTGCGTCGTCGATCCCGCCTGCGAGGTCGTGGCGCCCGGGGTGATCGAACATCGCCTGTTCAATCGTTTCACGATAGGCGAACCCGACGGATCCACTTCGGACCGCATCGTGGCCCTGCGCGATGCGCTGGTTTCTGCCGGATTCGATGCGCCGATCCGCGACACAATCCGCTGGAACATCTGGCTCAAGCTGTGGGGCAACGTTTGTTTCAACCCGATCAGCGCCCTTACCCTCGCGACCCTGGATCGCGTAACCACCGAGCCCGGCCTCCGCGCCCTATGCAAATCCATGATGGCCGAAGCCCAAGCGATAACTACATCGCTCGGTCTCACGATTCCAGAACAAATGATGGAGAGGCGACTGAACGCAGCTGGTTCCGTCATCGGTCACAAAATTTCAATGCTGCAAGATCTCGAACGAGGCCGATCCCTAGAGATCGATGCACTCGTCACCGCCGTCCAGGAAATAGGCCGACTCGTCAAGGTCGCAACGCCGACGATCGACACGGTGCTCGCGTTGGTACAGGAACGTGGCCGGCAGGCTGGACTCTACGGCAATGATGCCCAGCGCTAAACCTGGGCTTTCGAGGCTGGTGGCAGGCAGCCCTCTGCCGCCCTCGACGATCAGCTTCGCCATGACGCTGGCGATGGCAATTGCGTGCGGCGTGGCGGCTGCCAACATTTACTATAACCAACCCATGCTCGGCATCATGGAAGCCGCCTTCCCGGGTCAGGTCACCGTGATCGGGCTCGTGCCAACGGCAACCCAGCTCGGTTTCGCCACTGGCCTGTTGTTGCTGGTGCCGTTAGGAGACCGCTTCGATCGGCGGCGCCTCGTCCTGATTCAATTCGCAGCACTGACGCTGTCGTTGGCCGCCGCTGCTCTCGCTCCGGACGCTTGGTCACTCGTGGTTGCATCGGCGCTTGTCGGAGGGACATCAAGCGTGGCGCAGCAGATCGTGCCGTTCGCGGCCGAGTTGGCCGAGCCGAGCCGTCGCGGCGCGACCATCGGTATCGTGATGAGCGGCCTCCTCTGCGGCATCCTATTTGGCCGCGCCCTCGCGGGCGCTGTTGGCGACCACTATGGCTGGCGCGCGACGTTCTGGCTCGGCTTGCTCCTGGCGGTTGCGGTGGGTTCGTTGTTGGCGGCCGTCTTACCTAGAAGTCGGCCCAAAACGCAGGAAGGCTACGGCGCCCTCCTCAAATCTCTGGCCATCCTCTGGCGGGAAGAACCGAAATTGCGACGGGCGACCATCATCCAAGGCTGTCTGTTCGGCTCGTTCAGCGCCCTCTGGACAATCCTGGCGCTGCAACTCGACGCCCGATACCACCTCAGCGCCGAAATCGCCGGGCTGTTCGGCATCATCGGCGCGGTCGGCGTGCTCTTTGCGCCTATCGCCGGGAAGATCGCCGATCGGAGAGGTCCTGATGCCGTCATCGGACTCGGCAGCGCCATCATGCTCGCGGCCTGGGTGATATTTGAAGTGTGGGGCATGATCGCCGGCCTGATCGTCGGCGTCATTTTGCTGGACTTCGGCGAGCAAGGTGCGCTGGTCTCGAACCAGCACGTCATTTATGCGCTTCGCCCCGAAGCGCGTAACCGGCTGAACACGATCTTCATGGGCGGAATGTTTGTGGGCGGGGCGGCCGGCTCAGCGGGCGCGAGCCTCGCTTGGCAATTCGCTGGCTGGGCGGCCGTCTGCATTTTCGGGACAGCCCTGGTCGCAATCGCCTTGGGCCTGCATGCTTGCGCTCGCGTGGGCTCCTACGTCCGCGACTGACCCCGAAGCGGACGGCGGGGAACGGCCCGCTCCGCGGCATCGTTGCGAAGTACCCTGGCAACCGCCGTGATCGTATTCCAGTTGCGCGTGGTCACTGGGACACCGTAGAGCCGATCCAACTCACCGAGGTAGCTAATGACCTTCATGTGTCGCCGGTACATCCCGAGGACGAAGCGGTCTTGTCTCGCGACGATCTTCAGTAACCATTTGCCGCTGGAAGGGAACCTCATAGGCGTCGGCGGCGCAATACGAGGGCGCTGGGACAGCATACTGACGAAGCGGACAACATCGGGGCGCAGCGGCTGGTCCGCAAAATAATTGTTCGACACTAACTTGCTGATGTCGCGGCCCTGGCAAACAACGGTCACGGCGTCAAACGGAAGTCTGCGTGCCACTTCGGCGCGCAATTGCGCCGGGGTCATCGGATGCCGGACCACGAACGTGCCCGCTGCGCCAATGTTGATGGCACCGAGATGCTTCAGTTGTTGCGCCAGCGCGCTGGGTCGGAAGGTCCTGTGGCCCCCGACATTGACCCCTCTCAAAAGAACCACAAGTGCCATTGTTTTATGCTTACCAACACCACTCGCATGCCTATTGTAACCGCATGCTGACTGACGGGTCGCCGTGCCCGCTGCAGCGGCGGCTGATCCGCCAACACCAACGTCAGTTCAAAACCTCATATTCACTCTTCACCATTCCGCTTGGATAGGTCTTCGTAAGAATGTGACGAAGCTGCACATCGTGAGGCAGCGAACCAAACAGCGGAATGCCTTCGCCAATAAGCACCGGAACGCGCGTAATGATAAGGCGCTGGATCAACCGTGCCTGTAGGAAGCGTTGCACGGTAATGCCGCCATCGATGTAGGCATGGCTGGCTCCGCTGGCCGCAAGGCGATCCGTGATTTCGGCCGGAGAGCCGGACATATGCTCGATCGTCGCACCACGAGCATTCGAGACGTCGATGGTGCGGGTACTTAGAACAACGACGCGCTTTTCAGCATACGGCCATTTCTCGAAAGTCAGCACCTTTTCAAAAGTATTTCGTCCGATTACCAGAACGTCTACGCTCGATATGAACTCATCATAGCCGTGGGGCTCACCGCCGCCTTCGGGAAGGAAGTCAAAATCGCCGTTGCAGCGAGCGATAAAGCCATCAACGCTTGTACCTACGAAGACGGATGCCCTCATACAGCAACCCTCGATTCTCTGACCTACGGGCATATTGGACGCCTGCCTGTCGCCAGGCAAATCAACTCAGCAAGCTGCTGGAATCGGCCATAAGGGTCGGTTCGCAGCGCGGCCGAACATGGAAAGCGCAAGCACGGCCGTGGTGACCCGGTAAATGATCAAGTGTGCGCACGAGCCCATCTACTCTGCGGCGTAATTCGGTCCTCAGGTCCGCGGGACCCCAGGGGGCCAGCATGGAGCTTCGATACCAAATTGCTTCGCGTACTCGGCATTCAAGCGTCGAATCGAGCGACTTGCCGGCGCGGATGAGTACAAATAGCTCTTGGATCTATTGGAAGCCGGATAGTACCGTCGGCTCTTGCGCATCCGCAATTTGGTTCTAATGAGCTCGGTCATGGCACACTTAGCAGTCGCCTCAAATGGAAATGGTCCGGCCATCGGCTGCTTTGGGAGTTCGTCCATGACAAGAATTCTCACGAGAACTTTTCTCATGATTGGGGTGCCACTGCTCGCTCTGGCGCAGCAGAGTTACTCAAAGAGTCCCGATTATCCGGCCCCAGTGCGCGGCACCACTGTCGATGATTATCACGGTACACGGGTCCCGGACCCGTATCGTGGACTCGAGGACCTTGATTCAGCCGCCACTCGCGCCTGGGTAGCAGCGGAGGCACGGCTTACCGACGGCTATCTTGCCGTGCTCCCCGAACGTGATCGGCTGCGATCGCGCCTCGCGGCCCTCTTCAACCATGAGCGCTTCGGCCTTCCATTTCACGCGCCTGGACGCTATTTCTACTCGCATAACTCGGGCCTACAGAATCAGAGCGTACTCTATGTGGCCAATGCGCTCGACGCGCAGCCTCGAGTCGTACTCGATCCGAACTCGTTGTCGACCGATGGCAGCCTCGCGGTAGCGGGCTATGTCGCGAGCCATGACGGTCGCCTGCTGGCATACGGAGTGTCCGTGTCGGGATCCGATTGGACCGATTGGCACGTCCGCGATATTTCGTCTGGAAGGGACCTCCCGGACGTAATGCGCTTCACGAAGTATTATGCGCCGGTGTTCTCGTACGACGATCAGAGCATCTACTACTCTGCGTTTCCCGCGCCTCCGGCGGGCGCCGAACTGAGCGCCCAGGACGTCGGCGACGCCGTGTTCTACCACGCGCTTGGAACTCCAGTCGCCGCCGACCGGAGATTGCTCGAGCTTGCCGGCCATCCGGACTGGCAGTACGAGCCTCACCTGTCCGACGATGGCCGCTGGCTTGTCGTGACCGCCGGGGAGGGTGAGGTCGGCGACAAAGGGGTAGAGAACGTCTACCTCATCGACCTTAGCGCGCCATTGCCGTCCGTGACACCGATTGTCGAAGGGTTCAGGGCAGCATACGTCTATGTGGGCTCGGACGCCGGGCGCCTATATTTCTTGACGACGCTCGGTGCCCCGAACGGCAAGGTGATTGCCATCGACCCGGTGCATCCGAGCGCCAACCCGCCACGGACGATCATCGCAGAAGGAACAGAGGCCATTGACCTGACTGAAACCAGCGTGACGCTCGTCGACCATCAGCTAATCGTGCGCACAATACGCGACGCGCATAGCCGGGTCATGACCTACGGGCTCGATGGTGAGCCGCGTCGCGAGATCGAACTACCCGGAACAGGCACCGCCGGCGGCTTCGTAGGCCGACCGGGAGATCGCGAGACATTCTATTCATTCACCGATCTCATTAGGCCCCGCACTGTATATCGCTACGATCTCGAGACAGGGCAGAGTCGCGTATTTCGAACACCAAAGACGAATTTCGATCCGCGCGCCTTTGCGGAACGACAGGTGTTCTACCCGGGAAAGGACGGGACGCGCATTCCCATGCTGCTGGCCTACCGTAAAGGGCTCAAGCTCGATGGTCGGAACCCCGTCCTGCTTTATGGATACGGCGGTTTCGGGATTCCGGTCCTAGCTGAATTCAGCCCGGCTCGCATCGCCTGGCTCGAGTTGGGCGGAGTGTACGCGATCGCCAACATCCGCGGCGGCGGCGAGTACGGAGAGGCCTGGCATCGTCAGGCGAATCGCAGTCACAAGCAGGTTGTATTCGATGATTTCATCGCGGCCGCCGAGTGGCTGATCTCGGAGCACTATACCGCCGCTGATCGGCTTGCAATCAGAGGTGAATCCAACGGCGGCCTCCTCATCGGCGCGTGTGTCACGCAGCGACCGGACCTATATGGTGCGGCGATTGCCGGTGTCGGCGTCATGGACATGCTGCGCTTCGATCGTTTCGGCCAGGGCGCCGGCTGGACCGGCGAGTTCGGTTCACCCGAAGATCCGGCCGACTTCCCGGCCCTTTACGCCTATTCGCCGTTGCACCATGTGCGCCCGGGCACGGTTTATCCGGCCACCCTGATCGTCACGGGCGACCACGACACACGGGTGATGCCGATGCATTCCTTCAAATTTGCGGCGGCGATGCAGGCTGCGCAGTCGGGGCCCGAGCCCATCCTGCTCTACATCGAGAAGTCGTCCGGGCATGGCGGTGGTGCGACCGTCTCGCAGGTGATTGAGCAGAACGCGGACATCTATGCATTTCTTGTCGATCGACTCGGCATTCGACCAAATCAATGATCGCGCGCCCTCGACTCGAAGGCGTCATTCGCGACAGCCCGGGATGGGGAAGTCATATAAGCAATGCCGTCTTGATCCTCAGAGCCCAGCCGCTCGCGCGATCAGAATTAATCCTGTGACGACCACGACGGCCCCGATGGCTCGCGCGACGCGCTCACCCGCCGGTGCGAGCCGTTCCACGGTGATGGCCACCGTCACGATAGCCATCGCTCGCACGTCCATGACCCCAATGACGAGGAGGATCGCCGTCGGGCCGGCACAGCAGTAGCTGCAGTGGAGGCCGAGGCGCACGCCGTGACGCCAGGCCGTACCGGCGCTCGCCGGCAACGTGAGGCCGCACCGTGGTGCCGCCCGGCAGCAGGCAAGCTGATGTGCCTTCCATGCGGTGAACTGGAGTGCTCCGGCGATCAGAACGACCACACCGACCGCGATCGGTACGGCGCGCGCCAGCGCAGGCAGCTGCATCGCGACCGCCGCCAGCGCAACGCCCAGCGGAAAAGCGGCCATTCCGAACACGGTCCAGACGAAGAAGTAACCGACGCCGACGAGCGCGGTCAGCCGACCGAGGCGCGTCTCACTCGTCCTGTCAACGGCCAGGCGATAGCGCCGCAGCATTGGAACCAATGACGGCAGCATCATTGCCATCATCATCACGATCCACATGCCAAGGAACGACGTCGCGGTGCTGAGCCACGTTTCTCCGGGCATCCGCATCCACGCCATCGACATCGTCCAGCCGCCGGGCATCAACATCTCGCCCATTGCCGACATGGATGCGCACCACGCAATTGTCAGCGCTGCGCTGACGGCGAAGAGCAGCGCTAAGACGCCGAAGAAGGCTTGCTCGGAAGCGCGCACGGAGTGGTTAGAGGGGAATGTCGTGGGAATCATCTCGGTTGCTCCTCCAATGGCCTCGGTCATGCTTTCGCCCGCGTCTCGCGCTTTCGGAAGGTGACTTCTTTGGCACTGGACACCTCGACCCAGTTACGATTTGGCGAGGTCTCGGCGTCATAGTTGTCGTGCCAGTTCCACCACTTGTACGGCGGAGTCTGGGGGTAACCCACCGGCGAATCCTCCCAAGTCTCCTGACGGCCGAGCGCCGTGATATCGAGGTAGCTCCAGGTGGTCCCCATCGCTTCGTCACCGCGCTCGTTGATGAAGTATGTGCGGAACACCTGGTCGCCGTTGCGAATGAACGCGTTGTGGCCGTGCCACTCGTTCACACCGAAATCGGTGTCGAAGCTGTCGGTGATGGTGTACCACGGCATCTTCCAACCCATTCGTGCCGTCAGGCGCTCGATGTCCTTCTGTGGCGCGCGCGAGGCGTAGGCAAGCGTGGTGTCGCGGGCGTTCAGATGGGCCAGATGGGCGACCTGATCGGCGCCCAGAGAACAACCGCGGCAGGCATTCTCGGGCCAGCCGAACACCCCGGGCTCGAAGAAGGCGCGATAGACGATCAGCTGACGGCGGCCTTCGAATAAATCGAGCAGGCTAAGCTTCCCCTGGGGCCCCTCGAATTGGTACGCCTTCTCGACGGCCATCCACGGCATCCGCCGGCGTTCGGCGGCCAGCGCGTCACGGGAGCGGGTGAAGGCCTTCTCTTTCACGAGCATCTGCCGGCGCGCAGCCTCCCAGGCCTCCGGCGACACGATCGGCGGGGTGCGCATGGCGGCTTGTTCACGGTTCCGTTCCTTCTCTGGTGTCTTGGTCTTGGTCTTGGTCATGGTGGTCTCCGAATTAGACGAGGTGGCTCGTCGTGGTTGAACTTGGTTCACTGCGGCGGTCTGACTGCCACGCGCGCTAGCGGCGCATCGATGCGTGCGCTGCCTGTGATTTGACAGGCGTTTCCGCGACGTATGCAGCAAACCGGCGCTCGAGCGCTTTGCTGGCGCTGCTGCGCCAGCCGTCCGCGATCGACTGCGACATCGGATCGGGGAAAATCTCCTCGTCCCCTCTCTCCACTCCGCCAAGGATTGCGCGCGCCGCGGACTCCGGAGACGCCTTTGGAATATCCAGGCCCCGTGTCATGTCCGTGTCCATGGGGCCGGGCAAGACTGCATGGACACTGACATCCCGTCCGGCCAAAAGAGCGCGCAACGATTGCGAGAGGGAGAACGCGGCGGCCTTCGAGATCGAGTAGAGGGGATCGAACGGCACGGACGCAAGCGACGCCAACGATAGGACGTTGACAATGGCGCTCGGGGAACGAGCCAGTACCGGCAGGAACGCCTGGGTCATGTGATAGGTGCCAAAGAAGTTGACCGCGAGGAGCCGTTCGAGCGCGGCGTGATCGCTGAGGTCGGCTTGGAACGATATGCCGGCATTGTTGACGAGGACATCGAGAGCGCCGACTTTCTCGACGGCGGCCCGAATCTGTGCTGCATTGGTGATGTCCAGCATCAGCGGCGTAACGCGCCGGTTGGCGTGCGCCAAGGGCTGGCGCGCGCCGGCATAGACCCGTTTCGCGCCTCTGCTCAAAGCCTCCTCGACCAGCGCCTTTCCGAGGCCGCGATTGGCTCCAGTCACCAGAACAATTGAATCTGCGATCTTCATTGTCGTCTCCTTTGCCGGTTGCCGGCTGGGAAATAATCTAAGCTCTAGGAATCCAAAGATGGGAGTTACAAGCGTGACGGGATTCCGATAGGCTCGCTGATCACCGCCGCGGTGCGTGCGAGCGCGCGGGCATCCCACGCCTGCGCTCCGACGTTTGCCCGCTGCCGGAATAGCCAGATGAGCAGTGCGATGATGCTGCCGCCCGGCAGCAGCAGCTCGATCGCGGCATATGGTCCCAGGCCGCGCAGCAATGCGGGCAGGCGGGCAAACCAGAGCTTGAATAGTGCTTTCATCGTGATCTCCAGATGAGTGCTTATTGCTGATCACGAGATAAACTTAGCCCTGGATCTCGAAACGGTGGGAGTGACAAGTGTGACGGGATTCCGATGGACTCGCTGATCACGGCGGCAGCGCGCGCGCTTGCCGCCGGTGATCTGCTCGGCGCGTTGAAGCGGGTCGCTCTGCGCGATGACGCGCCGGCGCTCGCGCTGCGAGGCATCGCGATGGCGCAACTCGGCGATCTCGTTCGAGCGAAAGCACTCTTGCGAAGTGCTGCGCGTGCCTTCGGGCCGAAAGAGGCCGTTGCCCGCGCGAGATGTGTCGTTGCCGAGGCGGAGATCGCACTCGTCTCGCGCGACTTGGGCCGGCCCACGAAGACGCTCGAAACGGCGCGGGCGACGCTGGAAGCGCACGGCGACCGCGTGAATGCCGCGCATGCGCGCAATCTCGAGGTTCGGCGCCTCCTTCTGATCGGGCGCCTCGACGAGGCGGAGCGTATGCTCGCCGAGCTCGACCCCGCGCCTTTCCCGCCCGCGTCGCGGGCTGCCCACGAACTGGTGATTGCAGGAATCGCGATGCGACGCCTCCGCGTGAAATCGGCGCGCGCTGCGCTCGCTCGCGCCGAGCGTGCCGCGCACGACGCAAATATTCCTGCGCTGAGTGCGGAAGTCGAAAGCGCATCCCTCGTGCTGACCACGCCGGCGGCGCGGCGGATTGCGCGCGGTGAGGAGCGGCTCCTCCTCCTCGACGAAGTTGAAGCGCTACTGGCGTCGAAGTCGCTGGTCGTGGACGCGTGTCGTTATGTCGTGCGTGACGAGAGCAAGGTGGTCTCACTGGCGACTCGCCCGGTATTGTTCACGCTTGTCCGCGCGCTCGGCGAAGCATGGCCGGGAGATGTCCCGAGGAGCACGCTGATCGCACGCGCCTTCCGGACGAGGCACGCCGATGAATCGCATCGTGCTCGCTTGCGCGTCGAAATGGCGCGGCTTCGCATGGTGCTTCGGGCGCTGGCAAACCTGAGCGCGACGAAGCGGGGCTTTGCGCTGGCGCCGCGCCACGCATGCGACGTCGTCGTGCTGGCGCCGCTCGTCGACGAGGAGCATGCGGCGGTGCTGGCGTTTCTCGCCGACGGCGAGTCGTGGTCGAGCTCCGCCCTCGCAATCGCGCTTGGAACCAGCGCGCGAACCGTGCAGCGGGCGCTCGATCCGCTTGCGGCCGCAGGCAAGGTGCGGTCGTTCGGTCGCGGGCGAGCGCGTCGTTGGATGACGGCGCCCGTGTTGGGAATCCCGACAATCTTGTTACTCCCCGGTCCGCTACCGAGCGATTAGGATGGAACCATGAAACGATCTGAAGCCGAAATACTCCGTGAATATGGACCCTTTCCGGGTGCTGACCGGGTCAATGGGGTTACATTTGACGGTCAGCACGTCTGGTTTGCCTCCGGAGACAAACTGCACGCCTTCGATCCACAAAGCGGGAAAACGGTGCGCTCGATCGATGTCGCCTCACATGCAGGTACGGCCTTTGATGGCGAGCATCTGTTTCAAATCGCAGAGGATCGCATCCAGAAAATCGACCCGAAGACTGGCCAGGTGCTCGCGACGATCCCGGCACCCGGCGGCGGCGGTGACTCGGGGCTCGCGTGGGCCGAAGGGACGCTCTGGGTGGGGCAACATCGGGGGCGGAAGATCCATCAAATCGATCCTCAAACAGGGGCGGTTCTTCGCACCATCGAGTCCAACCGAGTCGTCACCGGGGTCACGTGGATCGACGGCGAGCTCTGGCACGGCACCTGGGAAGGTGACGAGAGCGATCTGAGGAGAGTCGATCTTGAAACGGGAAAGGTCCTGGAGACGCTCGAAATGCCGCCCGGAGTAGGAGTGTCGGGACTTGAGTCCGATGGCGGCGATCGATTCTTCTGCGGAGGAGGAGGCAGCGGCAAGGTGAGGGCCGTCCGCCGGCCCCGGCGAGGCTCCGTGAGATCCGAGATCCCGGTGAGATCCACGAACGAATGATCGAAGCAGCCCTCGCGGGCGCGACTCTAGACGGCGTCGCGGGCCTGTTGGTAGGCCTCGATCTGCGGCAGCAGTGCCTGACGGCGGGCCAGACTTTCTGCCGGCCACAGGGACTCGCGGTCATAGTATTCCGACACTGACGGAACGTCGGCCGGAAGTTGGAGCCAAGGCTGCTTCGATGCCGTAAAGATGTGTATGTCGGGCGGCAGGTGGTCCGGCGCGTCGAGGGTGCCGACACGAACGAACCGAATGACGGGACCCGCACCCCAGTAATTGCTCCAAACGGCGATGCGACACTTCGGGCAGCGGGCGATCTTCTGGCCTCTTCCGCTGTTAGATGGAGTGTCGATGATTTCCGGTTCCGCACCTAAAATCACGACACGATCCGACTCAATCATTGCGTTCAGTGCAAATGATGCGCCGCTCTCACGCTGACACCATCGACAATGGCAACAGTGGACGAACAGTGGCCGCGTTTGCATGCGGTACCGGACAAAGCCGCAGTCGCAGCCCCCGTCGAGCGGAAATACGCTATTCGCGATCATCTTGATACTGCCCTCCGGTGGATCGCGGACAAAAAAAATGCAGAGAACACGCCGGTCATGACCCACAACTGCTTGGGTCAGGTATGCACAATTACAGTGCCCTCAGCGGCCCCGCCGCGCCGCCTCGATTGCGGCGATGTCTATCTTTTTCATTGGCATCATCGCTTCGAACGCGCGCTTGGCCGCTGCGGGATCGCGGTCGGAGAGCGCGGCAACAAGGGCGCGCGGGGTGATCTGCCAAGATACGCCCCACTTGTCCTTACACCAGCCGCACCGGCTTTCCTGGCCGCCATTTCGCACGATCGCGTTCCAGAAACGGTCGGTTTCGGCCTGGTCGTCGGTCGCGATCTGAAACGAGAACGCCTCGTTGTGCTTGAACTCCGGGCCGCCATTGAGCCCGACGCAGGGGATACCAATCACAGTGAACTCGACCGTCAGGACGTCGCCGCCCTTGCCGTTCGGATAGTCGCCCGGCGCGCGGTGGACCGCGCCCACGGAGCTGTCGGGGAAGGTCTCCGCATAAAAGCGAGCCGCATCCATGGCGGTACCGTCATACCACAGACAAATCGTGTTCTTGCCGGCCATTGTCGTTCTCCCATGAGAATAGCGGTACGATTTTCGAGGCTTAGACTGGTGCAAGCCGAGCGGTATCGCTACCCGCTTGCCCACGGGTTGAGCCGTAGGAAGGCGCGGATCGAGGCGAGCAGCGCGTATCCAGCATAAGTCGAGGCTCTGCGATTCCAACTTTACGCCAACTCTGCGATGCCTAGGTTTGTTTAATTGTTGGCGTGCGCGCTATGAACAAGCTGATTTAGCGGCCGACCGGCAATGTGCCACGGTGCGACCCCAAGCTGGCGGTCGTGAGCGGCGGCCATCATTGACGAGGGCGCGCTCAACGGCTAGTTATTCTCCACGGAGGAAACCGGCGATTAGAACCTGCATAGTAAAGACAAAGGACGTTCCCGTCCGGGTCGCTTAGATATGCTTCGCGCCAAAACCATGGCTGGTCCGCCGGCGCCTGGTCGAACACAATGCCCTGTGTCCGGAGTTCCTCGTACACGGCGTCGAGGTCATCGCATTCAAAATAGATAATCGTTTCAGACGGCGGTGGCGACTCTACTTGATGCAGCGAAAACGTCGCCTCCCCATCCCGGCATTCGAATCGCGCATAGTGCGGCAGACTGCTGACAATCTGCGTGAATCCGAGCCGGCGATAAAACTCCGCCGACCGTTCAACGTCCCTTGCCGGCAATGTGACCTGGTTTAGATTCATACTCGTTCCTCGCGGCGTCGAACGCCAAACGTACCGCGTTCACGCCCATTTCCATCATGCTTCGGGAAATTCCGGCATCTGCGCTTGGGCCTACATCCGTTCAGTCTACCGCGCGCCGCTCGATACCCGCATGGGCACTCATACGTAAGTCACACGTGGCACACCCACCTTCAGCCATGATGCCGGCACTGACCAACATCAAGCGTGGGGCGAGGCCGCCGGCCGCGGCCCGGAAGCCTCACCCCACTACCTTCAGCCTGTGTCAGGCGCGCGCTTCGAATATGAGATTGAATGGAGTCTCCGCGGCGCGCCGGAACTTGGAGAAGCCGCCATCTTTGACCACGGAGCGTAGGCGACCTTCGCCAGCCTGTGCGCCCAGGCACAGACCGACTTCCTGCGAGCGCGATGCCGGGGTGCAAATGAAGGTCGAGGCCGAGTAGAAAATCCGGCCCACTGGGTTGATGTTTTCCTCCAGCCGGTCGTTCGCGAATGGCTCGACGATCATCCAGGTCCCGTCCTCTTTGAGGGTTTGCCGGATGTGAGCCGAGGCGCCGACCGGATCGCCCATGTCGTGCAAACAGTCGAACATGGTGACGAGATCGTAATTACCGCCCGGGAAGGACTTCGCGCTTGCGACCTCGAAACGCACTCGGTCACCGAGACCCGCTTTATTTGCACTTGCGCGCGCCTGCACGACGGAGGGTTCGTGGTAGTCGAAACCGATGAATTCCGACGCAGGATAAGCCTGCCCCATGATGATCGTGGAGGCGCCGTGCCCGCAACCGACATCGGCGACGCGCGCACCTTTCTTCAATTTCGCCTCCACCCCTTCGAGCGCTGGTAACCACTGGCTGACGAGGTTGGCGGCGTAGCCCGGGCGGAAAAAACGCTCGGTTCCGTGGAAGAGAGAGGCATCGTGCTCGTGCCATCCAAGCCCGGCTCCGGTGCGAAGCGCCTGGGTCATCTTCGGGATCGCTTTGAACTGTGCGACGGCTATTTGGAAGGCTCCGGGGATGAACGCCGGGCTGTTCTCGACGGCGAGTGCAAACGCCTGCTCCTCCGTCAAACTGAAGGTCTCGCTCTTCGCGTCGTACTGCGCATAACCGCTCGCTGTCTGGGCGGACAGCCACTCGCGCAAGTACCGCGGATCGGTACCGGTGCGCTTCGCCAGCTCAACGGCGGACGCCGGCTTTTCCGCCAGTGCCTTGTATAGCCCGAGCGTGTCGCCGACTACGACCGTGGCCGCGTGCATCACGGCACCCAAATCGCCGACGAACTTGCCCATGAATTCGTTGAGTTTGTTTTCATCGATTGCCATTGCCTTATCTCCTTGAGTTCATGAAGGTCGGCGCAGCACGTCCGACTGCGCCTGCCGCCAGCATGCGGGCGCGGATCCGACAGATGGCCGACGGATTCGCAGGATCTAGGGCCGGTCCAGAGCGGCGCGATGCGCCGCTTCGGTTTCAGTGGACGGTTCGACGCCGAGCGTCATCCGCAGCATCCGTCGGCAGCGAAGGTAGGTCGCGAGTGCTCCGGCCCGATCGCCCCGCCGCGTCTGAACGGACATCAGCCGCCGGTACAGCATTTCGGAGACGGCATCGAGTTCCACACCCCGCCGGTAAATCAGCTCGGCTTTTTCCGGGGCGCCCCGGTCCTCCCAGAGTCGTCCAATGGCGGAAAGGTCGCGGAAGATCAGGCTGGCGAGGCGCTGACGGCAGGCAAGGAGCCAGGAATTTTCGTCGTCGCCGGCCAGAAAGTGCCCCGGATACAGCGAGAGCAGCCGCTGAGCAAGGCTCTCGAGTTCGGCATCGGTGACCTTCGCTCCGCCGTCGATCAGCACGGCATCGGTACGCTGATGCGCGCATTCAAATGCCCGCGTGTCAACCCAGCATAGGCCCTCGTTAAGGGCGAGCCTGCCTTCTTGCAGCTTGATTGCCTCGTCGCGGCCGAGCAGTTTTCTCAGCCGGCGCAACGTCACTTCGAGGGCATCCAACGCTGCATCGCCCTCGGCCTCCGGCCAGAGCATCTCGGCGATTGCCGCCGCGTTAACCTCGTGCCCGCCCCGTGATACGAGCACTTTCAGCAGTTCAAGCGGTTTCTTTTGCGCCTTGCGTGCCGATCGCACCGGTACACCGTCGAGTTTGAGTGCGAAACCGCCGAGCGTCTGGATCCGGATCGGCCACGGCCAGTGTTCTACCTCCGGTGATTCCGGGATGATGCCGAACTCCGCGATGAACCCGCGTGCGCAATCCGCTTCGATCTCGGCGCTCAGGGCAAGCGCCAGCATTCGACGGAATCCCACGACAAGCCAGCGGAACGACCCGGCCGAATGTTCCGCTTTGCCGCGCAGCAGCGCCCGCGACAACAGCACTCGGGCCTCCTCGGCCGCGCCGTGCGACGAGTGGGCGTACGCCTCGACCATCAGCATGAGAGGTTCATGGTGCGTGTAGACGGTGTCCGCAGCTTCCCTCCGCGCCCGCTGAATTAGTTCGAGCGCCCGCTGCTGCCGGCCGGCCTCCACGAAAGCGCTGGCGACGACGGTGGGGAACAGGATGTTGTAGAACGGGCAGTTGGTTTGCCGGACATATTCGAGGCATATATCGCCGTGATAGATCGCAAGCGACGGTTCTCCCAAGGCCTGATAGAGGAGAACACGCGCTAGATGGTATTGGGCCGCCTCGGTCGCGCGCGACGAATCGACTTGTGCACCGAGCTGCCGAACTAACTCCGCGGCATCCTGCGGAGCCGGGCCCAACAGGTGCAGCAGCGCACGGAAGAAGAGATCGAAGAACCGAAACCATTTCATGCCGAAGTCGTGGACGATCACTCGCAGCCGGTCGAGCGCCTTGAAGCCCTCCTCGTATGCTCCGGCGAGCGCCGCGTAATAGCTGAAAAAGACCAACCAGCCCGCGCGCCTGAACGGTGGCAGATCTTCCTGATCGAACAGCGCGCCAACGCGTGCGACAAGCTCCCTCGCATTGCCGAGATCACCGGTAAACGAGAAATACTCGAGCAACTGCGTCACCGTATCCGCCCGCGCCGTCAGTGGAATGTCGTGATTGAGGACATCGATGATCTCGCGCAGACAACCCGGTAGTGCCGCATGACCCGGCTGTCGCAGCATCGCCGCGATCAGAAACGCGGTGTGTAAACGCAAGCCCTCCGCGGCGGATATGGATGTGATGCCGCCCGCAAGACCGCGCTCGAGCACCGGTATCCAACGATCGAGGTCTGCGAAACCGGCCTGCTCGATGTTGAGAGCCTCAGCAATACCGGTTGCGGCGAAGAGTTGTCCGCGCACGTCGCCCGCTCCAACAAGCGCATCGAATGCTCGCGCCAGTGCCTGCCGGGCCTTGGGGGGGTCGACGAGCACGAGCGCGCTGCCGAGCCACAACGTCAACCACGGTGACTTCGCGACGTGGGGCTTCGGCAGACGCGCGATCGACGCCTGGAGTGTGAGCCAGCGACCGTCCGCGACCAGCCCGCGAGCCTGCCGAAGGACCAGCCGCGTCGCGGCCTCCCAGTCCTGATTCTCGACGCAGAGTCCGAGTGCGGCCGAGCAATCACCGCTTTTCTCGAGCAGTGTCGCGCAGGCGGAACGCAATTCCTGCAGCGCTTGCGGCCGCAGTTCAGATCTGGCCCGACTTCGCAGGAACTCGCCGAACAATGCGTGATATTGATAGCTGACCTCGATGCCCGCGTGCCGATCCGTGAACAGGCGCTGACGGAACAGCCCATCGAGTGCGGCGCCCGCGTCGGTGTTGTCCGTCAAGGCGCTTGCCGCAGCCGCCGTTACGCGCGGCAGGAAAGCGGTACGCACCAGCAGTTCGCGAGTGCTTGCAGGCAGCTGATCGAAGACCTGTTCCGCGAAGTAATTGAACGTACCTTCCGGCGTCTCGCTCGGCAGCCTCGTCCGCAGAACTCCACTCGTCTTTATCTGTTCGAGCAAAAGGACAAGGCCCACCGCCCATCCTCCCGATTGGCTTTGCAGCAGTGCCAGGGTCTTGTCGTCGACGTTTTGGATCGACAGGACAATCGAACGCAGTTCTTCGGGCGTGAGGCGAAGCTCATCCCACCCGAGGCAGGCGATGAGTCCATTCGCTTGAGCCCGCGCCAGCGTCGCCGGCGGGTCACTGCGGCTGATCATGATGAGGCGCATGTCCTTGCGCACCTCGCTCAGGGCGTCGCGCAGGATTTCATTGAATGGCGCGTCGGCGTGAACGGCGTTGCAGTTGTCGAACACCAGCACGGCGTACGGGGGCAGGCGACCGTAGAGGGTGCGGAAGAAACGGCGCGTGAATCCCGGCAGATCTGCGAGGTACTCCGGCGACAGCGCCAGCAGGGATTCGGCGCGCTTGCCGCGCGGCCTGGGCGCAGCCTGCGCCAGAAAATGAAATAACGATGCGGGATCGGAGTCGCCGGCATCGACTTCGTACCAGATGCCTGGCACTTTCCTGGCCTTCAGGTAACTCGCGGCGAGCGATGTCTTGCCGGCACCGGGAGGCCCCGAGATCCACACCGCCGACCGGTCTTGCGCCGCATCGAGTGCCGCGAACAATCGTTCGCGATTGAGCACCCGGAAAAGCCGAGGTCGGCTGAGTTTCGCGAGCAGCGCGGTCATTGGGGCCACGGCGATGTTCACTTTATTTGCGGAAAGCCATCCGCGCTGGGAAGCTTACATCGGAGCGCGCCGGTTGGGTATTCACCGGCAGAATACGCGAAACAGGCCTTCGATTTGGCAACGGCCGATTGTTCACACGCTCCGGCGTAAGTTCGCGACAATGACGAGTAATCCGTCGTGCGATCAGGTTTCTCAATTTGCCCGGGGGCCCGCGTACAGGGTTTATCAATGTTCACGGTCTATCAGACGCGACTTGGTGGCAAGACTGCCTTGGATCTTCGTCCGCGCTCGATGATGCGGCGATTCGCGTGTTTATCCGTCAGATTCGCGGGTTGCGTGTTGTTGGGTGGCGGACTCGCCGAATCTCCTGAGATACCGGCTGCAACTATTGAGCCGACGACCATCGATGTTCCCGGTTCATCGGGCACACGAGCCTATGGGATCAATAAAGCCGGCGATATCGTGGGCACGTACGTCGTATCGAGGCCGGTCGGCGTCAACAGTTACGGGTTCTTGCTGACGAAGGGCCGTTTTACGACCATCGATTTCCCGGGTGGATTCGGTACCGAGGCCTACGGCATCAACGCCGCGGGAGAGATCGTGGGAGTGTATTGGGACAATCAAGGTGCGGCTATCGGGCGTCACGGATTCCTGTTGAGCGGCGGTCGTTTCACGCGCATCGACGACCCCCACGCCGTTGTTACCCGAGCCCTTGGGATCAACGATGGCGGCCAAATCGTCGGGGTCTACACGGTGAGAGCGCCGTCTGCGATTCCCGGATCCGAATCCGGTGGTCTCCTTTTCCGCCTTTTAGGCCACCCATACCCATATGCATATGAGTACGGGCACGGCTTTGTCTATGCCAACGGCCGCTTCACCGACGTTGACTTTCCCCTCGCCGCTCGTGGCGAGCAGACCTTGGCCAGCGCAATCAACGCTGCGGGTCAGGTTGTTGGAACCTACCTTGACCGCAATTATGTGACGCATGGATTCATGATGACGAAGGGGAATTTCATCAACTTGGATGTCCCCGGTTCTCGGGAAACCTTCGCCACGGGGATCAACATGACGGGTCAAGTGGTCGGTCACTTCAGCTATACGGCAGGTTACGGTCCCGGATTCCTATGGAGTGAGGGCCGCGCGACCGTCATCGATTTCACTCATGTCGTCCCTGGCGTTAGCGTCGTCACGGTACCCTGCGACATCAATGATGCCGGTCAGATCGTGGGCTGGTACGGCGCGGGCGACGCGAAATACTATGTTCCTGGCGGCGCCGCGACGCCGTATCACGAACATGGATTCATGCTGAGCCCGGATCGCTAGCCGAGTCGAGACAAGCTGTCCGGACCGGCCGCCATCGGCCCACGGTTTTCCACAACTGTTGACGGCCCAGCCATCAGGCACAATGCCCGCCATGAGCGAACATCATCAGCCCCTTACGCCCGCCGAGCTGCTGTCCTACATGCGTGCCCAGCCCTGGGCGATTGAGGCAACTGTCACGCCTCAAGGTACCCCCCAGGCGGCTGTTATCGGCGTCGCCGTCACGGACCGCTGGGAACTTCTGTTCGATACCGTGACCCAGTCGCGCAAGCATCAAAACCTTGTAAAGAATCCCCGCGTCGCGTTCGTTATCGGCTGGGAGCACGAGCGCACCGTGCAATACGAAGGCATCGCCGGGATTCCCACGGAAGCGGAGTTGCCCGACGTGCAGGCCCACTATTTCGACCGTTTCCCCGACGGCCCCACCCGCGAGACTTGGCCGGGCCTCGTGTACTGGCGCGTGCGGCCCATTTGGATCCGTTACAGCAACTTCAGCGTCAACCCGCCCATCATCCAAGAGTGGGACGCCGCGGCGATTGCCGGCTGGCTGAAATAAGCGCGTCACCGCTGCCGTTGGGCGATATCCGCGGTCAATCCAGCCGCTCAGTGGCGGGCTAACTTTCCTACCAGTGGTCCTGGCTGCACGACCCGGCGCACGAATTCACGGTGATCCGCGCAGTGGCGACGGCCAGCGAGCGAGAAGCCGATGCTCGGGTCGCAGATGCTGGCGATTAACACCTCGTTATCGCGAAATTGCACGGCGACGCGCTCGCCGATGTCGAGTAACGCGCCGGACGTTTGAGCGTCGAGTCTGCGCGCGGGATCTTGGACCAAAATGCGCCAACCAGCGCGGTCCACCGCAGCGCGGACCGACTCAAAATTCGATTGTGCGTCGGACGTCGTGGCAACCCGCAAGAATTGCAATTCCCGCCGCTGTGCGCGCCAGAAAAGCAGGCCGAGCCCGCTCGACAGCAAGAGTCCAAACAGGCCGGCGACGCTGACCGCGACGGCGTTCTGCAGTCTGACGATAAACGCCGATGTGACGATGAGTACGGCGCAAAGTGCTGCCAAGTATATGCAGATCGCAGTCGGTGCGAAGTAACGTAAGCGATCCACACCGGTGAGCTGCATGCGTTCCGCGTTCATCACGACAATTTACTCTTCGATTCTGCAGCGCGACAGCCACCAGCGGCAGCGACGCGAGCAGATCGCGTGCTGCGTCACACAATTGTCATCTCAGCATCCTAGTGTGAAAGGAATACAACGCTTGGCGAACAAGATGGAGCGTCCCTGTGTTATCCAGTCTTGGCATCGATCTGCCGACCGCGATTCTATTGTGTTTAGCTATTTTGCTCGCACTGAGTTTCGAATTCGTCAACGGCTTTCACGACACGGCGAACGCCGTCGCAACGGTGATCTACACCCACACGTTGAAGCCAAGCCAGGCGGTCGTCTGGTCGGGACTGTGGAATCTGATCGGTGTGCTGACATCCAGCGGCGCAGTGGCGTTCGGGATCGTCGCACTGCTGCCCGTCGAATTGGTCATCAATGTTGGATCAGGCGCCGGTTTCGCGATGGTATTCGCGCTGCTGCTGTCATCGATCCTCTGGAACCTGGGCACTTGGTACTTGGGCCTTCCGGCCTCGAGTTCACATACCTTGATCGGTTCCATCGTGGGCGTCGGTTTGATGAACTCCCTGATGAGCCCGGGTAGCGCGTTCGGCGATGGAGTCAATTGGGCCAAGGTGGAGGACACGGTGAAGGCACTGGTGTTTTCGCCGTTGCTCGGATTCGTCGCGGCCGGGCTGCTGCTGCTGGCGGCCAAGGCACTGCTGCGCAATCCCGCGCTGTACAAGGCGCCCGAAGGCGAGAAGCCGCCGCCGACTTGGATTCGTGGATTGCTGGTGCTGACCTGTACCGGCGTCAGCTTCGCGCATGGCTCGAATGATGGTCAGAAAGGCATGGGGCTGATCGTATTGATTCTGGTCGGCATCGTGCCGACCGCGTTCGCACTGAACCTCGCGACCTCGAGTGCCGATTTGCATCGTTTGGCGGCGGAATCCACGGCGTTCTCGCAGTCGCTCGAGCAGATCCCCGGTGCCCATGCGCCGACCGCCGATGCCGACATGGCGCACAAAGCGCTGACTCAATACCTGCGCTCGGGGCGCATCGAACCCGAGACGCTACCGGCGCTCGGCATCGCGAATGCCAAGGCGGCCGCCCGTCTGGCGCACGTCGATGAGCTGACAGCGCTGGCGGCAGCCGACCGAGTGGCGCTGCGCCTGGACGTCTATCTCGTCGCAGAGACCCTGAATCGGATGCAAAAAGCGCATCAGTTACCTGCGGGGCTCGATGCGAATTTGGCGGCTCACTATCAGAAATCGCTGAAGCAGCTGACCAATTTCATTCCCCTATGGGTCAAGATCGCCGTATCGCTCGCGCTCGGACTCGGTACGATGATCGGGTGGAAACGCATCGTCGTGACGGTCGGCGAGAAGATCGGCAAGGCGCATCTGACCTATGCGCAGGGAGCAGCGGCAGAATTGGTCGCCTTCGGCACCATCGAGGCTGCCGATCTGCTCGGCCTACCCGTGAGCACGACGCACATCCTCTCTTCCGGCATCGCCGGTACGATGGTGGCCAACGGTTCGGGCATTCAGAAAGAGACCGTGCGCAACATCGTGCTCGCCTGGGTGCTGACCTTGCCGGTCTGCGTGCTGCTCGGCGCGGCGCTGTTCGGTGCGGCGCTGCTGTTCGTGCTCCGCGTACTCGGCGTGCACTGAGCGCTACGCGTTGGCGGCGAGATTCGGACCTATGATGGTTAATTTCGCCTAACCGTTCGAGCGATCGCGCGGTTGCGACTTCATGGGGCCAGGGGAGGGAACGGACGACGTGAATAAACCGCGTTCGCTTCGCGTAGGCGCGTCGCCGCGTCGCGTTACCAGCTCGTCAGGGGTCGTGAACGCGCGGTCGCGCACGACATCAAGAGACCGCTCTCTCGCGCGCTGGGCGGGCGCATGCTTGGGCAGTTCCGCTCTTATCCCGCTTGGCCTCGCCGCTCTGGGTCTAATGAGTGGCTCATCTATTTTCGCCGTCAGCAATCGACTTGCCATGGTTCTGATCTGCGCCGTGCTGATCGCCGCATTTTCCATTTCCGGCATTGCCCTGACGCGGCTTGGGCGATCGACATCCAAAGACCCGAGACGCCTCTGGCGCATATCGCTTGGCGCAAATCTCGCGATTGTCGGCGCCATCGTGCTGTTGGTCGGGTTGGACACCGGTCTCGCGGTAAGCATAATGGGATTTGTAGTGATCATGCTTCACGTGGTGGCGCTTGCAGATTCAAAGCGCAAATGAGCCCGCAGCGATTGGTCCCGCAGCGATTGGTCCCGCAGCAACTGGTTCGAGCGATTGCGGGTCGCGCACCTTCGGGGTACGGGCAGGAGCTGTCGCCGGCAGCGGAGCAGTTCGTACGCACGCGCCAAGCGCTGACGCGCCCGCGCCGCACGGAAGCGCGGTCAGGGAACTCATGATGCGGGATCTCGTCGGAGCGGCCGGCAAGGAGGTTCGGATGCTGACCGTCGACTATCTCCCGGGCGCTGCGTCGCTGCCGCACCGGCACAACGCGCAAGTGTTCGTCTACGTGCTCGAAGGCCTCGTTAGAATGCAAGTCGAAGGCGCCGCCGCCGTGACACTCGGGCCGGGCGAGACGTTCTACGAGGGACCCGAGGACATCCACATGGTATCCGCCAATGCGAGTCGAACGAAACCCGCACGGATTCTCGTCTTCATCGTCAAAGACAAAGGCGCGCCCGTTTCGACGGCCGCCACGCCGAAGGAGCGACCGTGAAATCGCGACTCGCATCGAGCTTTGCGTCGATTGTTTGCCTGACGTTGATTTCGGCCGGCGCGCAGGCCGACACCAGCGGGCAGCAGCTCGCAGAGGGGGCGGGTCGTGCGCTGCTCGGCACGCCGGCTCCGCGGCTCGAGGTCAAGACGATCGATGGGCGAACGATCGATCTCGGTCAACTGTATGGTAAGCAGGCCGTGTATCTGAAGTTCTGGGCCACTTGGTGCGTGCCGTGCCGGCAGCAGATGCCGCACTTCGAACATGTCTACGAGAGCGCCGGGCCGGATCTCGCGGTCATCGCCGTCAACGTCGGGTTCAACGATGCGGTCGATGATATTCGCGCCTACCGCGAAAAGCTCGGCATCACGATGCCGATCGTCCTCGATGACGGACGGTTAGGCGCTGCGTTTCATCTGCGCGTCACGCCCCAGCATATCGTGATCGGCCGCGATGGCCGTATCGAATACGTGGGTCATCTCGCCGATGCAAGCCTCGATGCGGCGCTCAGTGCGGCGCGCACCGAGCCGGCGGCGGATGCGTCGGATGCCGGCGCGGCATCAAAGAATCCGGCGGCCATCGTCCGCTATGCCGTCGGTGACGCTCTCCCGGAACTGACGCCGTTGACGATCGAGGGAACGCCGTTTGATTTCCGTGAGCGCGGCGCCGCACACCAAACCGTGCTCGTGTTCCTCTCACCCTGGTGCGAGTCCTACCTCGCGACGACCCGGCCCGAAGTTTCGACCAACTGCCGCCGCATGCGCGAACAGGTTGCGGCATTGGCGGGCGAACACGACACGCGCTGGCTCGGGATTGCCTCGGGTCTTTGGGCGACGGCCGAGGACTTGCGTGAATATCGGACCCAATACGCCGTCGGCATACCGCTCGCGCTCGACGAGTCCGGCGCCCTGTTTCGCGCCTTCACGGTCAACCAGCTGCCGGCCGCACTGATCGTCGATCGCCATGGGCGCATCGTGCGCAGAGTCGAAGGCGCCGAGTTGGAGACTCCGACCGCGCTGCGCGCGGCGATCGGCACGCGATGATCGATCGATGAGGACCGTCCTACGTGGAGCCGCGCGCGAGACCGCGCAAACCCGCGACGACGTAGGGGCCGAGCCTGGCCTTGAGCGCGGCGACGTCATTCGAACGGCATAGACCATCCGACAGCGCGTCGAGACGGCCGGTCTCCGCGAGAGAGAGCGTCAGCGCGCCGGTCAGAAAGTTATAGCCCCAGAAAATATCCTCGGGCGCGGCTCCCGGGAGCGACGCCATTACCGCTTGGATGAACTCGCGCACCGTGCGGTCGAAGGTTTTTCCCATCAGCGTACGGCCCCACTCGGGGGAGTTGTTGACGAACGCGAGCAGTGAAAAGTAGTTGTGCCAGCCGGGGCTGTCTTGCGCGAGGCGTTCCAGAATCGGATCGAAGAACGCGTCGACCACGGCTTCCGTGCTGGGGGCTCGGGGCGCCGCGCCCCGGCGCACCTCCGCCAGGCGCAGCAGCCGCTCCTCGTTCAAAATCGTGCCACGGCGCTCGACGACCGCGGTGAGCAACTTCTTCTTGCTGCCAAAATGGTAGTTCACGAGCGCAAGGTCGACGCCCGCCTCGGCCGTTATGTCGCGCAGCGATGCCCCATGAAAGCCCTTGCGGGCGAACAGCTTTTCCGCTGCGTCCATGAGCTTGTCTTTGGTCGTGCGCTTTGGGCGGGTCATGGTTTGCCATTCGGAAAACTCCGATTCTAGCTTGGCTTTGGCGGTATTGCGCGCCGGACGGGGACACCGGCGCCCGAGGCGCGCTGCGTCCGGGACTTCCGAGCGCAATCGTGTGGGCTCGGCGCAACAACCGCGCCCGCCTGTCGGGGCGAGGCTTGATATTCAACGCACGTTGAAATAGTATTCAACGGCCGTTCAAACGATAGCGGCGGTGATCGAAGATAGATAAATATTCCTTGGGGAGATCGGCAATGAATCGCAACATCTGCACCGCATTGACATGGGTGTCCTTGATCGGCACCGGCGTGGCCGTCGCGGCGGAATCCGACACGGCGCCCGAAGACACCGGCACCATTCAAGAGGTCGTGGTTACCGCACGGCGATTCTCCGAGGATTTGCAGAGCGCGCCCATCGCGGTCACCGCACTCAACGCCGCCATCATCCAGACGCAGGACGTGACGAACCTTCAGGATCTGAACAGTTTCGTTCCGAACATGAAGATCGCCGCCGATCGTGCGACCAGCAGCACCATCAATGTCTATATTCGTGGTGTGGGCCAGAGCGACCCATTGTGGGGATTCGAACCAGGTGTCGGCGTGTACATCGACGATGTATATCTGGCGCGTCCGCAGGCGGCGCTGCTCGACGTCATCGACGTCCAGGACCTCGAAATTCTGCGCGGTCCCCAGGGCACGCTCTACGGGAAGAACACGATCGCGGGCGCGATCAAGTACGTGACCCGCGACGTCGATGGACCCGCGAGCCTGACCGCGTCGGTGACCGGCGGCAATTACGGCGAGCACGACGAAAAACTCAATTTCTCGACGCCGCTGGTCGCTGACCACGTCTATTTCGGACTTGCACTCGCGGAACTGCAGCACGACGGTTACGGCCAGGTCGTGGCCCAGACGGGCGTCCCGCAGCCTACTTGGGCTGCGATCGGCGAGGACGTTTCGAATAAGGACGTGTTCTCGGCGCGTGCCAACCTCACGATCAAGTGGGGCGAGAGTTCGAAGCTCAGGATCGTCGCCGACGACACGCTGGATAATTCCAACGCCTCGGGCGGCCAGCGGCTCAACAACTACCTGGTCCCGCAATTGAGCGACCCGTTCGACATACGCACCGATATGCCGGTCAATAAGGACTATTCCCACCGCAGCGGCGAATCGGCCACCTACACCCAAAGCTTGACCGATCAGCTCGGCTTGAAGATCGTCGGCGCCTATATCGAAGGCCACAGCCAGCAATTCATCAACTTCGACGAACTCGCCGAGAACCTGTTCCAGGTGCCCGGCGCATTCCACGATCAGCAGGCTTCGGGTGAGGGTCAACTGACCTTTCGCAACGACCTGGTCCAGGCGACTGGTGGCGTGTTCTTCATGGACAGCACGGCCTGCGGCGCCTACAACGCCTCGCTCGGAGTCCTGGCGGCACCGCCGCCGGACGGCTACGGGCTCTACCTGACCTCAATCGTCCAAGGCTGCGTGGTGACCAAGAGCACGGCCGTCTACGCCGACACCGCCTGGAAGCTGACCGATAGTCTGAACCTCGACGCCGGCTTGCGCTGGAACGACGATGACAAGACCGCGCAGGTCTACCAGGCCCAGTATGCGAGCGTCGCGCCGACCCAATTGCAGGGGAACCAGAATTTTCTTACTCCCGGATATCCGCCGCCCGGCTTCTTTCTGTTTCCGAGCGCGGCCGCCGGCATCCTGACCGACTACACCAACAGCCGTTCGTTCGTGAATGTCTCGCCGCGCTTGGGGCTGGACTACCACTGGACGCCGAAAGTCATGACCTACGTCTCGTACAGCAAGGGTTTCAAGAGCGGCGGGTTCGACATGCGCGGCAATGCGGCGCTTTACCCGCAAACCGAGAACGGCTACAACTCGGAGACTGCCGATAACTATGAAATGGGCGTCAAGTCCACGCTGTTCGACGACACCCTGCTTCTCAACCTGACGGTTTTCTATGACCCGTACACCAACGCGCAAGTCGGCGTGCAGCAGTTCGTCGTCGCCGGCGGCGTCCCGCAGAACGTCACCGCGGTGCTCAATGCCGGCAAGCAGATCAATCAGGGCGTCGAACTCGAGTCCGTATGGCGGCCGATCAAGCCGCTGACCTTCGGAGTGAACCTCGGCTACCTCGATTCCTACTATGAGGACTTCCTGGTCGGCTGTACCGCGCTCACGCCGGGTTGCGCACCCAATTCACCTCCGTTGAACGTTGCCGACCAGAATCGGCCGATCAACGCGCCGACATGGACTGCCTCCGGAAACGCGACCTATACCTGGGACATGGCCGCGGGTTCGTTGCTGGCACGGGCCGGCTACGACTGGCGCAGCTTCACCAAGGTCGCCAATACGACCGCGAGCGTCACGGATCAGCCGGCGTACGGCCTGCTCAACGCCGGGGTCGCGTTCACGACCCTGGGCAAGAGCTGGCGCTTTTCGGTTGACGGCAAGAACCTGACCAACAAGTACTACCGCGTCGCCGGCTATGATTTCGGCAATCCCCCGATCTCGGCTGCGAACGCCTTGGGCGGCCTCAGTCAGATCGGCTTCTACGGTCCGCCGCGCACGGTTACGGCGACAGTGGCTTACCACTTCTAAACTAAATCAGCGCCGGATTGGGCGACGGATCCTTTGAGGTCCCGCACGATCCGGCGCAGTGCTCTGTGAGCAGAACATGTCGTGGTTCGAAGCCCCCGCGCCGCTGCTGCCGGATTTGATTCAGCACAACAGCCGCTGGCTCGCCGAGCGGGCCGCGCTCATTGACGGAGTGGTCACGCTGACCTGGCGGGAATTTGCGGATGCCACGGCCCGCGTCGCCAACGGTCTCGCCGCGCTCGGCGTGAGGCCCCGCGAGCGCGTCGCAGTGCTCATGGACAGCCGCCTCGAGACCGTGCTCACGCTGTTCGGCATCGTGCGCGCGGGCGCGGTCGCCGTGCCGCTCAATATCTCGATCACCGATACGGCGGTCGCGACGATGTGCGCCGACGCCGGCTGTGTCGCCATGTTCGCCTCCGGACAGCATTGCATGCGAGTCGATGCGCTGCGCGCCTCGGGCGCGCTCGCCGCACGGCACTTCATCGGCTGCGATTCGCCGGCCGAGGGCTGGCGCGACTTCGAGGACTTCATCGCGGCGCAGAGTGCGAGCCCACCGGCGGTCGCCATTGCGCCCGGCGACGAATGCAATTTGATCTACAGCTCCGGAACCACGTCCTTGCCAAAGGGCATCATCCACACCCATGCATGCCGCATGCATTGGGCCTACGACTGCGCACTCGCACTGCGCTATCGCGGCGGCTGCCGCACGCTGCTGACGCTCGGGCTGTTCTCGAACATCAGCTGGGTCACGATGATCACGACGATCCTGGTCGGCGGCACGCTCGTCTTGCTGCGCGCGTTCAGCGCACGAGCGGCGCTCGACGTCATCGAACTCGAGCGCATCACGCACGGCGCCTTCGTCCCGGTGCAGCTCGAGCGTTTGCTCGCATACCCCGAGCGCGCGACGTTTCGCACGACTAGTCTCGAGACGCTGATGTGTTGCGGCTCGACGCTCGCGGCGGACGTCAAGCTCGGTTTTGCGCGCGAATTCGATTGCGAGCTCATCGAGTTGTACGGGCTCACCGAGGGAGTGTTCACGATCCTCGAGCCCGAGGAACTCGAGCGCAAAGTCCACTCGGTCGGAAAGCCGGTGCTGGGCGCCGAGATTCGCCTCATCGGCGAAGACGACCAGGAGGCTGCGCCGGGCGAGATCGGCGAAATCGTCGGCCGCGGCCGGTTGGTGATGGCGGGCTATCATGCGCGCGACGATGCGAACGAGGAAGCGACCTGGATCGACTCGGCCGGCGTCCAATGGCTACGCACCGGCGATCTCGGCAGGTTCGATGCGGAAGGCTTCCTCTATATCGTCGATCGTAAGAAAGATATGATCATCTCGGGCGGGCAGAACATCTATCCGACCGACATCGAGAGCGTCGTGCGTGCTCACCCGATGGTCGCCGAGGTGGCCGTGATCGGGATCGCGAGCGCGCGCTGGGGTGAGACCCCGCTCGCCGTGGTCGTGCTGCAGGCGGGCCAGAGCATGCCGGTCGCCGAATTGCTGGAATGGACCAATGCCGCGGTCGGCAAGCAGCAGCGCCTCAGTGCCGTGGTATTGCGTGAAAGCCTGCCGCGTAACCCCAATGGCAAGGTGCTCAAGCGCGAACTTCGACGAGAATATTCCTCCAACGCCGCCAACACGGAAAACCCCGGATGAACCCGAACCCCGCCGACTCGAGCGATTACTTCTACAACAGCGCCGATGGCCTGCGCCTGTATTGCCGCATTTACCCCGCGCGGCAACCGGGTGGGTTGCCGGTGCTGTGCCTGCCGGGCCTGACGCGCAACAGCCGCGATTTCACGGCGCTCGCGACGCGCCTCTGCTCGCAGCGCGAGGTGCTGACCGCGGACCTGCGCGGCCGCGGCCATTCGGCCTGGGATAAGGATCCGTCGCATTATCAACTGCCCACCTACGTCCAGGACGTGTGGTCGCTCATGGAATCGCGCGCCTTGAGCCGCGTCGTGGTCGTGGGCACCTCGCTCGGCGCGCTCATGGGGATGGTCATGGCGGCAATGAAGCCGGATCGAATCGCCGGCGTCGTACTCAATGATGCAGGCCCCGAATTCGATCCGGCCGGAATTCGGCGCATCGCCGGCTACGCGGGCAAGTTGCCGCCGGTATCGTCGTGGAGCGAAGCGGCCGCGCAGGCCAAGAGCGTTTATGGCCTCGCACTGCCGGACTTGAGCGATGCAGACTGGCTCGACTATGCGCACCTCGGCTACCGCGAGAATGCGGCCGGTATCCCGGTTCCGGACATGGATCCGAAAATCAGCGAGGCCTTCAAGAATCCGACCGCGGCCGTGGCCAACCTGTGGCCGGTCTATGCGCAGATCAAGGGCGTGCCGATGCTGGTAATCCGCGGCGCTCTCTCGGATTTGCTCAGTGCCGCAACGGTCGCGCGCATGGCGCGCGAGAAGCCGGATCTCGAGCACATCACGGTCGCCAACCGCGGGCACACGCCCATGCTCAATGAGCCGGAGTGCCTGGCGGCGATCGATGCCTTCCTCGCGCGATGCGCGAAGACGGCTGCGCAGGGAGGTTAACGGGCATGGAGATCAAGCCGATGGGCCTCAAAGACCAGGTCGCGGTCGTCACCGGCGCGGCCAGCGGTATCGGCAAGGAGATCGCGCGCTCGTTCGCGCGCGCCGGCGCCAAGCTCGTCATCGCCGATCTCGATCGCGCGGGCGCCGATTCGGCCGCTGCGCAAATCAATCGCGAGGGTGGAGAGGCCATCGGCTTAAGTATGGACGTGAGCAGCGAAGTGCAGGTCGATGCGGGAATGGCGCGCGTGGTCGAGACGTTCGGAAGAATCGATGTGCTCGTCAGCAACGCCGGCGTGCAGGTCATCGCGCCGCTCGAGGATTTCGCGTTCGCCGACTGGCGACGCGTGCTGGCGATCCACCTGGACGGCGCCTTCCTGTGCACGCGTGCGGCCCTCAAGCAGATGTACAAGCAGCGCAGCGGCAGCATCATCTTCATGGGCTCGGTGCATTCGAAGGAAGCGTCGGTACTCAAGGCGCCGTATGTCGCCGCCAAGCACGGCCTCATGGGTCTTGCGAAAGTCGTCGCCAAGGAGGGCGCGAAGTACGGTGTGCGCGCTAACGTCATTTGCCCGGGATTCGTGCGTACGCCGCTGGTCGACAAGCAGATTCCGGAGCAGGCAAAGACTCTGGGAATATCGGCGCAGGCCGTCGTTCGCGATGTCATGCTCAAGGACACCGTCGACGGCGAATTCACGACGGTCGAAGACGTCGCCGCGGCCGCGCTTTTTTTCGCCTCGTTCGAGTCCAACGCGCTGACCGGACAGTCGCTGACGATCAGCCATGGCTGGTCCATGCAGTGAGCCCATAGACTCCGTGCGGCAGCGTACCGACGCCAAATCGGTTGGTGCATAATCTGGAAAATCAGGGGCTGTCGGCCTCAAGAGGCGCGTGGTCTGCATTCCAGTCGAGCGCAAGCGGCAAGGAGAGGGCGGTGTCGGGCGAGGGTGATCAGAACGTAGCGAACCCCGCGACGACAGCGGTCCCACCGGCAACGCCGCCCACCGAGCCTGCGCCAGTCCGGTCTTTTTTCGATCGGTTCAAGGGTTTCATCATCGTGGGAATTTTGATCGTGGTCGCGCTCGCGGCCGCGTTTGAATTCGGCTGGCTCGGCACGAACTCCGGCAAGAACCGCAACCGATTGGTGCTTTACGGGAACGTCGATTTGCGGCAAGTCGATCTTGCATTCAACGACAGCGAACGGCTTGCCGAAGTTTTGGTCCAGGAAGGAGCCAAAGTCGCGCGAGGCGAGATTCTGGCGCGCCTCGACACGAGCCGGCTCAAACCGCAAACCGCAACCGCCGCGGCAGTTTTGGCGGCGCAACAGGCGGTCGTCGACAGGCTCCATCACGGCAGCCGCCCGCAGGAGATTGCGCAGGCCGAAGCCAATGTCGCCTCCGCAAGGGCGGACCAAGTCAATGCCTTGCAGCAATGGACGCGGCTCGCGGCGCTGACGACGCTCACGACCGGTCGGGCGGTCAGCGAGCAGGACCTGGAGGCTGCGAAAGCCGCGCTGGATTCGGCGCAGGCCCACTTGGCCGTTGCCGAGAAGGCGCTCGAACTCGCCGTCATCGGCCCCCGCAAGGAGGACGTCGCTCAGGGCGAAGCGCAACTGCACGCCGATCAGGCCCAGCTCGAGCTGCTGCTGCGGCAGCTCGCAGACGCCGAACTCGTTGCCCCGAGTGATGCCGTCGTGCGCACGAGACTCTTGGAGCCCGGCGAAATGGTTTCTCCGCAAAGGCCGGTATTGAATCTCGCGCTTACCGATCCGAAGTGGGTCCGCGCCTATGTTTCCGAGCCCGATCTCGGAAAGATTCACCCCGGGATGAAAGCGTCGATCAGCACGGATGGCTTTCCCGACCGGCCGTTCTCCGGTTGGGTCGGGTTCATTGCGTCGGTTGCGGAATTTACGCCGAAAGCGGTTGAGACCGTGGAACTGCGCTCGAGCCTCGTCTATGAAATTCGTGTGTTTGTTGAAGACCCGCAGGACCAGCTGCGTCTCGGCATGCCGGCGACCGTGCTTCTGGAATTGATTCCGGCTGCGCCGGACAAGCCCTAGGCCGGGTGTCGCACCCATGGTACGGACGACAATCCACCGAGGGCTCGCACTGGTAGGCTTCGTTGGCCTCGCCGCCTGCGTCGTCGGCCCGGACTATCACCCGTCGGCCCCGAGCGCCCCTGCCGCGTGGGATTCGCCGTTGGACAATGGGCTCACGGACAAGGCGTCCGCGCCCTCATCCTGGTGGGCTTCGTTCAACGATGTCGAACTGGATTCCCTGATTGAGCGCGCCGCGAAATCGAATCTCGACCTGCGCGTCGCGGAAGCCCGGCTGCGCCAGGCGCGGGCGGTTCGCGGCGGGAGTGCGGCCGATTTTTGGCCCATGCTCAGCGCGAGCGGATCGGCCGACCGCGCCAAGCAGAGCGAACACCAGCCCTTGATCGGATCGCTGCCGCTTCCGCCCAACTTCCCGTTCGAGTACAGCGTTTATCAAGCCGGGTTCGACGCCTCATGGGAAATCGATTTGTTTGGCGGCAAGCGCCGTGCGCATGAAGCGGCCACCGCTGATTGGCAAGGCGCAATCGAGGCCCGCAACGATGCGCTGGTCAGCCTGCTCGCGGAAGTCGCCCGGAACTATCTCGAGTTACGGGGTACTCAGCAACGGTTGGCGATCGCGCATCGCAACCTGAAATTGCAGGAGGAGGAACTCGAACTGACGCGCGCGCGCCTGCAGGGGGGCGTCGCGACCGAGCTGGACGTCACGAGGTCGGCGGCCTTGCTCGATGGAGTGCAGGCCGCGATTCCACCGCTCGAAACCGAGCAGCGCGTGGCGATGTATGCGTTGGCGGTGCTGCTCGCGGAGCAACCCGGTGGACTCGTTGCAGAACTCTCGCCGCCCGTCGCGCTGCCGATCGCGCCGCCCGTGGTTCCGATCGGGCTGCCCTCCGAGCTGCTGCGCCGTCGCCCGGATGTGCGTCGCGCCGAGCGGCAACTCGCCGCGGAGACGGCGCGCATCGGCGTCGCAAAATCCGATTGGTTCCCCAAAATCTCCCTGACCGGCGACATCGGGAATGAAAGCACCAAGACCAACAATTGGTTCGACGCCGGCAGCCGGTTCTGGTCGATCGGTCCGGTTGTGCAATGGAACGTGTTCGATTTCGGCCGGGTTCGTGCGCAGGTGCGCGCACAAACCGCCGTGCAGGAGGCGGCGCTCGCGAGCTATCAGAAGGCCGTCTTGGTTTCCTTGGAGGAGGCCGAGAATGCGGTCGTCACGTATGCGCAGGAACAAAACCGCCGCCGGGCGCTCGCCGAGACGCTCGCCGAAAACCGCCGCTCGCTGGAGTTGGCCGATGGCCTCTACGCACACGGGCGCGTGAACTTTCTCGACGTCCTCGACGCCCGGCGCGCGCTCTACGAAGCGGACGATCAATTGGCCGTCAGCGACCAAACCGTTGCGCTCGATCTCATCGCGCTCTACAAGGCGATGGGAGGAGGGTGGGAGGCGCCGCCGCAGGCGCCGGCGTCCGCTACCGCTGCATCGCCGTGACGACGCCCGCTGCGACACCGGCGCTGCGCGTGGACCGGGTTCGAAAATCCTTTCGCCGCGAGACCGGCGAATCGGTGCTGGCGCTCGACGACATCTCGTTCTCCGTCGAGCCGGGCGGACTCGCGGCCGTGATCGGGCCGGACGGCGCGGGCAAGACGACGCTGATGCGCCTGCTCGCGGGGCTCATGAAGGCCGACCGCGGGACCGTCAGTGTGCTCGGCATCGACGCGGCCAAGGATCCGCAGTCGATTCAATCGCGGATCTCCTATATGCCGCAGCAATTCGGCCTCTATGAGGATCTGACGGTCCGTGAAAACCTGGATCTTTATGCGGATATGCACGGGGTTTCGGCGGAGAGCCGGCGAACCCAATATGCGCGACTCATGAGCATGACCGGCCTCGATTCGTTTCAAACGCGCCTCGCCGGACAGCTTTCGGGAGGAATGAAGCAGAAACTGGGCCTCGCGTGCGCGCTGGTCCGATCTCCCGATTTGCTGCTGCTCGATGAACCGACGGTCGGGGTCGATCCGCTCTCACGCCGTGAGCTATGGGAGATCATTCGCCAACTGATCAAGGACCGTCTGACGGTTCTGCTCAGCAGCAGCGATCCGGACGAGGCCGAGAATTGCGATAGCGTGCTCGTGCTCAGCGAGGGCAAGAAGCTCATCGACGCGCCGCCGGCCGAAGTCTGCGGCTTGGCGCTGCATCGCGTCTTCGTGACGTCGCCGCCCGATGGCACCAAGGCGCGGGATTTACAGGCGCGACTATTGGCATTGCCCAATGTCATCGATGCCGTTCCCGAGTGCGGTCAGGTCCGGCTCATCGCCGAGGCGAGTTCCGCGGCTTCCGAGATCGAGCGTTACGCCGGCGTCGCGGCCGAGGCGGCGTCGCCTCGCTTCGAGGATGGATTCATGGTGCTGCTGCACCAAGCCGCCGGCGGTAAGGCCGCCGACAAGCAGGCGCCGGCGCTCCAGGAACCCGCGATCGGCGGCGTGCCGGGAGACACCGTCGTCGAGGTTCACGATCTCGTGCGGCGCTTTGGAAAATTCGTCGCCGTGGATCGCGTGAGTTTCGTCGTCAAGCGCGGTGAGATTTTCGGTTTGCTCGGTCCGAATGGCGCCGGCAAGACGACGACATTTCGCATGCTCTGCGGACTGCTGCCGGTTTCCGCCGGCAGCTTGAGGGTCGCGGGAGTCGATGTGCTTCAAAATCGGGCCTCCGCGCGACAGCATCTCGGCTATGTCGCACAGAAGTTTTCCCTCTATGGACAATTGACGGTCGGCGAGAACCTCGACTTCTTCGCTCGTGCCTACGGCCTCGCGGGCGATAAGAGCCGCGAGCGCATTGCCTGGGCCTTGAGCCAGTTCGAACTCGCGCCCTTCGTGCGACTGCCGAGCGCGCAACTGCCGGGAGGGTTCAAGCAGCGCCTGGCCATGGCGGCCGCCTTGCTGCACCGGCCGGAAATTCTGTTCCTCGACGAACCCACGAGCGGCGCCGACCCGTTCGCGCGCCGCGAGTTTTGGCAACGCATCATCGCGCTTGCCCGCAACGGCGTGACGGTCATCGTGACGACTCATTTCATGGCGGAGGCCGAATATTGCGATCGGGCCCTGATCCTCGATGACGGCAAGGTGCTCGCCCAGGGCACACCCGCCGAGCTGCGTGCGCTCGCGCCCGTGGTGGCCGGCCGGGTCGCGACGATGGAGGATGCCTTCATCGCGATCGTCGAGAAGGCGCGCGCCATCCCTGCGCGCAAGTCCGCGTGAGGCCGGCATGAAGGATTGGCAGGCAAAATGGCGCCGGATTTGGGCGCTGACGCGCAAGGAAACGCGGCAAATCGTTCGCGATCCGAGCAGCATCGCGATCGGCATCGTCTTTCCGGTCATGATGATACTGCTGTTCGGCTTCGGGCTCTCGCTCGACATCACCACGGTTTCGGTCGCCGTCGTCGACGAAGACGTTTCCACCGACAGCGCAGCGCTGATCGGCGCGTTCCGTCTGTCGCCTTACTTCAAGTTGACCGCGACGCGCTCGATGGCAGAAGCGACCGTATTGATGTTGAATCGGAACGTCGACGGCATCCTGCAAATCCCGTCCGACTTCAGCCGGCGCTGGCACGCCGGTGCTGCCGATGTTCAGATTCTCGTCGACGGCACGGACTCGAACCAAGCCCGCATCATGCAAGCCTATTCCGCGGGACCGGTCGCGATCTGGACTGCGGCGCAGGCCCAGGCCGGCACCTCGATCGCGGCGGGCCCGGTCATCGTCGAGAGCCGGCTGTGGTTCAACGCGGCCAATGACAGCCATTATTTCCTGGTCCCGGGCCTCATCGTTCTGGTCATGACGATCATCGGAGCATTCCTCACCGCGATGGTCGTTGCAAGGGAGTGGGAGCGCGGTACGCTCGAGGCGCTGTTCGTGACGCCGATGCAGCCGGGAGAGTTCCTCGTCAGCAAGTTCATTCCCTATTTTGGGTTGGGCATGATCGGTTTCGTGCTGTGCTTGCTTGCAGGAAAATTTCTGTTCCATGTTCCCTTGCGCGGCTCACTTTCCTTGCTCTGCCTAGCCTCGATGATCTATCTGCTGGTGGCCTTGGGAATAGGGTTGCTCGTATCCACGCTCGTCAAGAGCCAATTCCTGGCGAGCCAGTTGGCAATGTTGCTGACGTTTCTGCCGGCGATGATGCTGTCGGGCTTTCTGTACGATCTGCGCAGCATGCCGGTGGTCATTCGGGGCATCACCCACGTTCTGCCGGCGCGCTACGCGGTCGCATTGCTGCAGACCTTGTATCTCGCAGGCAACGTCGGCAGCGTGGTCTGGTTCAATCTCGCGGTTCTGACGGCGATGGCCGCGGCGTTGATACTGGCAACCCGACGCGCGACCGTCAAACAAATCACCTGAGGTGTTGGCATGCTCTCCTCGCTGCTTCGTATCCTCGCGCTGATTCGCAAAGAATTTCTCGCCGTACTGAAGGATCCTCGCAGCCGTTTCATCATCTTTCTGCCACCCATGTTGCAGTCTCTGATCTTCGGCTATGCGGCCAGCTTCGACCTCAACTCCGTCGCCTACGCGGTTTATGATCAGGACCACAGCGCCGCGTCCACGGCTTTGCTGTCGCGCCTGGACGGATCCGGCGTGTTTGAGCGCCAGGCCGATCTCGGCCGCGCCAAGGACATCGACACCTGGATCGACAGCGGTCGCGCGCTGCTCGTGATTCAAATCGATCAGAATTTCGAACGTAACCTGCTCGCAGGTTCGGCCGCGCCGCTCGAGGTGATCGCCGACGGCCGCAATTCCAATACCGCCGGCACGGCGCTGGGGTATTTGAACAGCGTCGTTGAGAGCTTCAACGGCGACTGGAGGTCCAGCCACGGTCAGCAAGGCGCCAGCATCCAGATCGTCACGCGCTCTTGGTACAACCCGAATCTCGACTCGCGCTGGACCATGATCCCGAGCCTGATCGGCACGCTGACGATGATGGGCACGATGATGCTGACGGCCTTGTCGGTCGCCCGCGAGCGCGAGCAGGGAACATTCGACCAATTGCTGGTCACGCCGTTTCGACCATTTGAAATCATGGTGGGAAAGGCAGTGCCGAACATGGTCATCGGCTTGGGCCAATCGACGACCGTATTGCTGATCGCGCAATTTTGGTTTCGCATCCCGTTCGCCGGATCCTTTGTCGTTCTCTATGCCGGGCTCACCTTGTTTCTGATGGCTGCGGTCGGTCTCGGCCTGTTTGTCTCCTCGATCGCCAAGACCATGCAGCAGGCGATGCTCTACGCATTCATTTTGGTGATGCCGTTCGCGTTGCTCTCTGGTTTGACGACGCCATTCAGCAGCATGCCGGACATTCTGCAAACCGTCATGATCATCAATCCGCTGCGCTACGCGCTCGATCTGACCAAACGGGTCTATTTGGAGGGTGCCGGGTTCGCCAACCTGTTTGCCGATTTTCTGCCGCTGCTCATCATCGGATTGGTCACGCTCTCGGGCGCGGCCTGGCTGTTCAAGCGGCGGCTGAACTGATGAAGAAGCCTTCCGCGGCTGCGGGGATACGGCATGGAGATCGCTGAATTGCTCGCGCGCGCGCGCGCGATGGTGCGCGGCGCGCAAGACGAGGCGGCGAAACAGGCATATCTCGAGATCTTGGCTCTCGATCCCAAGAATTTTTCGGCGCTCAATGAACTCGGCACGCTCGCCTTGGCCGGCGGGTTTCGCTCCGCCGCGCGCACCGCGTATCTACAGGCGGTGCAGCATCATCCGATCAATCCGATCGGACACGTCAATCTCGCCAATGTGCTGCGCGAGGAGGGCGATCTGGCAGGAGCGCAGAAACATTACCAGTCGGCGCTCGAAATCGATGCGGATCTCGCGGAAGCGCATCGGGGTATGGCCGGCGTGCTCACGGAATTGAATCAGGAGGGTGCCGAGGAGCACCTGCGACGCGGATTCTCCGGATCCAGCATCGTCACCAAGCCGTATCGCGGCACGGGGGCCGGAGTGCCCCTGCTGCTTCTCGTCTCGGCGCGCGCCGGCAATCTGCCGACACAGCTCTGGATCGATGATCGGCGCTACACCGTACATGCGATTTATACCGAGTTCTTCGATCCCGCGACGCCTTTGCCGCCGCATGAACTCGTCGTCAATGCGATCGGCGATGCCGATCTGTGCGACGAGGCATTGGCTCGCGCCGAGCAATTGCTCGCGCACGGCACCGCGCCGGTCATCAACCGGCCGGCACGGGTGCGCGCGACGGGGCGCGTCGAGAATGCGCGCCGGCTGGCGGGCATCCCCGGCGTCATCGCGCCCAAGATCGAGGCACTGTCGCGCGCGAACTTGCTGATGAGGAACGACTTGCGCTTTCCGCTGCTGCTGCGCCGGCCCGGCTTCCATACCGGCCGTCATTTCTTGCGCGTCATGAATCGCGCGGAGCTCCCCGTAGCGGCGGCTTCGTTGGGCGCCGAGGAATTGCTCGCGATCGAGTATCTCGATGCGTTTGGGGCCGATGGAATGGCGCGAAAATACCGCGTGATGTTCGTCGATGGGGTCGCGTATCCGCTGCATCTGGCGGTGTCCGCCGATTGGAAAGTCCATTATTTTTCGGCCGACATGGCACGCAACGCCGCGTTTCGCGATGAGGAGCGGCGCTTTCTCGAGAATATGCCGGCGGTGCTGGGCGAGCCGGCGGTCGCAGCCTTGGCACGGATCCAGGCGACGCTCGATCTCGATTACGCGGGTATCGATTTCGCGCTCGCTAGGGGTGGCTCGGTGCTGCTGTTCGAAGCCAACGCGACCATGGTGGTGTTTCCGCCCGGCCCCGATCCGATCTGGGATTATCGGCGTCGCGCAATCGACGCTGTGCTCGAGGCCGCGAGAAGGATGCTGGTCAGGCGCAGCGGTTGAACTTATTGCGGCACGCGGCACGCGGCCTTCAAATAAATTGTCGAATCTTCGCAAAAGCCCGATACTGCGCCAAGAAGAATCAAGAACACAATCAAGCTCACCGTCGGAGACCATTGAGTGGGGAGCGGGCCGTTCAACGCACGCGCAACGCGCGTATCGGGTTTGTTTGCGCTTGCGATCTGCAGTTCGCGAGCGCCGGCCGAGGAGCTGACTGCGCTCGCGGGCTTTACGCACGGCGAAGTCGATTCGCCGGATTCTTACGCCTATCAATTCGATTATCGGCAGCGGTTGCTGCCGAACCTCGCGGCATCCTTGGCGTACGTGAATGAAGGCCATTTCGTCGACCATCATCGCGACGGCGGGGCGGTGCAGGTGTGGGCCATCACACCGAGATGGCTCGAGCGCTTCGATGCCGCGCTCGGCGTGGGTCCGTACCTGCTGTTCGATACGCAAGTCGCGAATTCGTCGCCGTGGTATCGCAACGTTCATGGCATCGGGGAGATCTACACGGCGTCGCTGACCTATTACGCGGGGACTCATTGGTTGGCGCGCGTCAATTGGACCAAGATTTGTGTATCCGACGATATCGGTACTCAAACATTGACGTTCGGCGTCGGCTATCGCGTCGATACGCTGCTGGCCGGGTTCGACAAAGCGATCGCCGACTACGAGGCTGCGGACGGCGGCCGCGCCTTGAACGAAATCGACCTATTTGCGGGTCAAACCGTCGTCAATGCCCGCAGCTCCGCCAAGTCGTCGAATTTCGGCGTCGAGTATCGGCGCGACATCGCGGGCTTGGTGCAGCTCTCCGCGTCCTGGCTCGACGAGGGGAATGGGTTGAGCGGACGGCATTCGGGAATCATCGGCGAGGTCTGGCTCGCGACCACGGCGTTGGATCCGCGTTTCACGATCGGGCTGGGAGCGGGACCCTATGTCGCGTTACAGTCGTACGAGACCGACGATCGGCGGCGCGCGGGATCGGTCGATGGGCTGATCGCAATGACGGCGTGTTTTCGCTTTACGAGCCGAATCAGCGCGCGACTCGAGTGGCATCGTGCCGTCACTAGCGACGATGAGGACCGCGATATCGTGAACCTCGGCATCGGCTGGAGTTGGGGGCGATGAGCCGAGCCCCGCCTCATTGCGCGGTCACGGGATCCGTACAATTCGTGCGGCCCTGCATTACGCAGTCCTGCAAGTTGGAACTTTCGCGCAGCGCATAAAACAGGTACAAGCTGCCGAATACCAGCAATAGAACGACACCGAGCGCGATCAGCACTACGCGCGGCGAATAGGTATCGCGGTTACCTTGCGGCGGTTGCTGAGTCACATGCGCCCCTAAGATTCCGATACGCCGGTCAACCCGATGCGCCGGTCAATACCGACTTGGCGATCCTCGCGGCGTGCACGCGCAATTCGGGTATCGCGATCGCTTCCCAAAAGTTGGCCTTGAGCATCGGTCCGATATAAAAAAGCCCGCTGACGGGCGTACCGCCGCGGTCGATGACCTGATAGTCCGCATCGATCTCCAGACCCAATTTCAGCGGGTCTTGTTTGATGAGCCCTTCCTCGCGCAGCTGCACGATCAACGGCAGCTCGATCGCGGCGATATCATAGTTCGGGCCGGTGCAATTCACGACCGACCCGACGGTCAGCGTTCTCGACCCCGAAGCGCCGCGCTCGCGAATCGCGATGACGATATCGGCGCCGTGTTGCTCAAAGGACTGAAGGTGGCCCGATACGCTTTGCACTTGGCCCGATTTCATCATTTGCTGCAAGCGCAAAAATGCCGCAGGCGCCAACCGGTGCCGATGGATGTCCCAAAACGGAACGATGCGCGTGAGGAACTTGCGTCTCTGGGTCACGGACAAGCGCTGCCAAATCGCCGCGGTGTGCGGGCGCAATGCGTTGATGACGTCGCGCCAATCCTCGCCGGCGGCCTGTTTGCTCTCGGCTTGCTTGCGTATCGCGCGCACATGCGCGCGAACCGTTGCCGGTACGCCGCGCAGGTAGTCGGGAAAGCCCAAGCTGGCGGCCGGTGGTTTGGGCGTAAAGCGGTGGCCGTGCGTGACCAGGCCGCGGCGCGAAATCAGATATATCTTGCGCGCATCGCTGTGGCTCGTGAGTCGAAACAACACATCGACGGCGGTATGGCCGGCTCCCAATATGGCGACCGGCCGGCTCGCATCGGTGCGGTCGAGTGCGTCGAAGTCCCAAGGATTGGCGATGTAGGCCCGCGAGTCGAAGAAATCCGATTCCGGCAACGGATTGCTCGGTGGGAAATGGCCCGGTGCCAGCACGACCCGATGCGCTCGGACGCTTGCGCCGCTCGCGAGCGACACCACGAATCCATCGCCGAGCGCGCCGCGACGCACGCTCGACACCTCTCCCGACATTCGCCGCAACCGGGAATTGCTGCGCTGCTCTGCGCTCGCCAAACAGTGTTCGAGATAGTCCCCGTAGATGCGCCGCGAGACGAATGAGGCTGCGTTGAATGCCGGATCGATGCCGTGCAAGTAGTCGACGAAATGTGCGGGCTCATCCGGCAGCGCGCTCATGTTGCCCGCGGGAACGTTCAACAGCAGATTATCGTCCCAGGTCTGATAGGCCAGGCCGCGTCCGAAGCGCGAACGGCGCTCGATCAACACGACCGATACGGCCGTTGCAGTGGCCGTGCGCAGCAGGTTGACGGCGGTCAGCGCGCCGCTGTAGCCCGCACCGATGACCACGATCGTCCGCTGCCGATCGGAAAGATCACTCATAAGACTCAGCCCACGTGAATCAGGTCGGCAATTATAGGCAGGATGCCGTGTGGGTGCCCGACTTGACACGCGCATGGGGCTTGCATCTGCTGGCGCAGGGTGATTAGCTCAATGCCAGTTAGAGTCACAGGAACGTACGTTGCTCTCCAACGCGCTTGCCGGCGTGTTTGACGCGATACTCGAGCCGATCGTTCTCGTCGATGCGCTGGGTTCGATCGCCTACGTCAACCGCGTAGGCTCGGCGTTGTTTGGTTACGCGCCGGGCGAGATCGACGGCCGGCCGGTCGAGACGCTGCTGCCGACGGATAAACGCGAGCAGCATCTGCGCCACCGCCGGGCGTTCCTCGTCAGCGAACAGACGCGCGCAATGGCCGGCCGTGAACTCGTCGCATTGCGTAAGGACGGCGAAATCTTGCCCGTCGAAGTCGGGCTCGGCCATTTTTACGATGGCTCGACGCGCTATGCAGTTGCGGCCATCCGTGATCTTACCGCGCGTCGGCGAGCCGATAACATTCTGCGTGACAGCGAGCAACAGCTACGCCTTGCGTTGGAGGGCGCCGATCTCGGCCTATGGGATTGGAATGCGGCGAGCGGCCGCCTGATCGTCAACGACCGCTGGCTGACGATGTTGGGGCTCGATCCCCAGGGTCCCGAGCCGACGCTCGAGCTGTGGCTTTCCTTGGTCCATGCTGAGGATCGGCCGAGCTTGCGGCGGCTCATCGACGAAGCGAGCGGCAACCCGGCCGCTCGGCAATTCGAATTTGAAATCCGTGCGCGCCGCAGCGACGCTCGCAACATCTGGATTTTGACCAAGGGCACGGTCGTTGCACGCGAGCCTGGCCGGAGTTCGGTGCATATCGTCGGTACCCATCTGGATATCACGGCGCGCAAGGCAGCGGAGACCGAATTGCGGGAGGCTGAGCAACGCCTGCATGCGGTTATTGATGCCTCGCCGGTGCCCTTCATTCTCGAGGACGTCCATGGAACCACGATCTTCGCGAATCCCGCGTTCGAAGCGACGTTTGGCTACCGGCTCGCGGAGGTTGCCAAGATCGAGGACTGGTGGACGCACTTCTATCCCGACCCGGAGTACCGGCGATTGGCGACTCGCAAGTGGGCCGAGCAGGCCGAATTATGTCTGCGCACGGGCGAGCCGTCGGCGCCGTTCGAGGCGATCATGCGTGGCAAAAACGGCGCCGACCGCATCATCGTCGCACACGCCGTTCCGCTTGCGCGCGGTAAAGCACCCCTGTTCCTCGTGGTGTTGTTCGATGTCACGGAACAGCGCCGTCTTGAAACCGGACTGCTCGAGGCGACGAGTCGAGAGCAGCACCGGCTGGGCATGGATTTGCACGATGGTCTCGGCCAACAATTGACGGGACTTTCTTTGATGCTCTCCGCGCTGTCGCGTAGTGTGGGCCGGCAGCCATTGGCCGAGACCCAGGCGTCGCTCGCCGATCTTGCGCGCCATGCGGGCGAATGCGTGGCCATGACGCGCTCGATCGCGCACGGGCTGTCCCCGGTCGCATCCGGTCCGGGCGCATTCGAGCGGGCGCTGCACCGCTTGGCGGAGTCAACGACGCGACTCGGCCGCATGGGGGTCACGTTGGCGCTACGGGGCCTCGCGGGAATGACCATCGATCCCGCCACCGGCGACTCGGTTTATCGAATCGTCCAGGAAGCGCTTGCGAATGCGTCGAGGCACGGTAACGCGACCCAGGCAACGATCGCGGCTGAGCTCAGCGGGAGCCAAATCGTGGTCACGGTCAGCGATAACGGTTGCGGCTTGTCAGGCGCGAAGCGCACAGACGGCATGGGCCTTTCCATCATGCGCTATCGGGCCCGCGCGCTCGGCGGGCATCTCGAAATCCATAGCCCGCCGTCGGGCGGAACGGTCGTTCGCTGCGAGTGCCCGGTGCGGGCCGGCGTCGAACCCGAGACGGCCTAGTCAGACGCGCCGCTCAGATGCGTAGCTGCGCGCGGGGGCGTACTTCGCCTTCCAGCCAGTTGCGGATCTCGAGCAGGCGCAGCGCTTCGCTGCGCATCGCGGGACCGAGCCCGTGCTTCCACAGCAGCGGTGCATCGTGGGGCTGCGTATGCAGGGCGCGCAGTTCGGCCGCGAATGCGGCAAGCGCCGCGGAGTCGCGGAACATGCCTTCGACGACCAGCGTTTCGCCGTAACGCTCGGCGGTCGCGGCGATATCGGCATAGTCGTATTCCGGGTGGTATTGCACGCCCCAGAACGTACCGCATCCGTGCTTGAACGACGCCGCCTGCAGACCGAATTCATTGACGGCGAGCACTTGGGCGCCTGCCGGGAGCGCGGCAATCTCGTCGCGATGAACCGCCGGCGCTTCGAACACGGTCGGCTTGCCGGCGAACATCGCGTGTTCGCGGCCCGCGACGGTCTGCAAGATGCGCCGCGCGAAGCCGAACTCGCGGCCGCGCGGGTTGGCGCGCACCTCACCGCCGGCCGCGGTCACCGCGACCTGCAGTCCCCAGCAGCTGCCGAAGAATGGCACGCCCGCCGCAAATACGGCTCGAACGAGTTCGATCTGGCGTGTCACCGGCGCGCCGCCGTTGTAGATATTGAGCGCCGATCCGGTCATCGTCACGCCGTCGTAATGTTCGAGGCCGACTCCCGGCGGCAAATGCGGGTCGGCGTCCGCTGCGGTCACGATGTCGACTTGCAGCGCAGCGTCGATTCGGCGCAGCACTCGTGCGTAACCGTTGCCCGAGTCGTAGCCGAGCGCGGCGATGAGGCGTGCGCGGATCTCGACGACGTTGCCGTCGATGACCAGAATGCGCGCGGCGCTCACGCGGCGCTCACGACTGCGTCGAGATTGCCCGCGACCGCGGCCCGGAATATCCGCTCGAGCGCCGCCGCATCGACGGGGGTCGGGTTGCCGCCGGCCGATGGGTCGATCGCCGCTTCGCGGCCGATGATCTCAGCCTTGTCGGCGCTGACGCCGATGGCGCTCAATGCGTGGGGTATACCGAGATCGCGGCGCATATCGAGCACCCACGCGAGCAGGCCTTCATAGCCGCGCACCGGCAAGTCGAGCACGCGCGCGATCACGTCGACCTTGCCCGCGATTGCGTTGCGGTTGTGTGCCATGACGTAGGGCAGGAGCACCGCATTCGTCAGGCCATGATGCGTGTTGAACCACGAGCCGACCGGATGCGCAATCGCATGTACGCCGCCCAGGCCCTTCTGGAAAGCCGTGGCGCCCATCGACGCGGCGGCGAGCATCTGCGCGCGCGCCTCGATATCCTTGCCGTTCGCACAGGCGCGCGGCAGGTAGCGATGGATCAGCCGCATGCCTTCGAGTGCGACGCCGTCGGCGAGCGGATGGAAACCCGGAGCGCAGAACGCCTCGAAGCAGTGCACGAATGCGTCGATGCCAGTGGCCGCGGTCACCGCGCGCGGCAGCCCGACGGTCAGTTCCGCATCCAAAATGACGATGCGCGGCATCATCTGCGGATGAAAGATGATCTTTTTCTGGTGCGTCTCCTCATTGAGGATCACGCCGGCGCGACCGACCTCCGAGCCCGTACCGGCAGTGGTCGGCACCGCAACGACCGGCGCAATTCCGAGCGGGTCGGCGCGCGTCCACCAGTCGCCGATGTCCTCGAAGTCCCAGAGGGTGCGTGTCTGTCCCGACATGAACGCGACGACCTTGCCGGCGTCCAGCGCCGAGCCGCCGCCGAATGCGACGACGCCGTCGTGGCCGCCGCCGCGGAACGCGCGCAGGCCCGCTTCGACGTGGCTGCTCGCGGGATTGCCGCGCACCGCGCTGAATAGTGCCGCGCCCTCGAGCGCGGCGAGCGCGCTCAGGATCATCGGCGCGCCGGTGAGTCCTTCATCCGTGACCAGCAACGGCCGGCGGATGCCGGCGCGCGCACAGGCGGCAGGAAGCTCGGCGATGCGGCCCGGGCCCGCCCAGATGGTCGTCGGATAATTCCAGTTGCCGCGCAAATTCGAGCTCATGTCGTTTCCTTGAAGTGAAAGGACTTCGGCCTGGTCAGTGTCTCGAAGCCGACACGCGACAGGGTGCAGCCGCGCCCCGAATTCTTGACGCCCGTCCACGCAAGCGCCGGATCGAGGTAGTCGCAACGGTTCAGGAACACCGTGCCGGTCTCGAGCGCATCGCCGAGTGCCTCGGCGCGCGCGGCGTCGGCCGAATAGATGGCCGCCGTGAGTCCGAACTCGCTGTCGTTCATGAGCCGCAGCGCCTCTTCGTCGGAATCCACCTTCATGATGCCGACCGCCGGCCCGAAGGTCTCCTCGCGCATGATGGGCATCGAGTGGTCGACTCCGACGAGCACCTGCGGCGCGAGATACGGCGTCCCGGCTACCGATGCCGGGAACGAGGCTGCGTCGATCAATTGGCTGGCGCCACGCGCGACGGCGTCGCGTACCTGCGCACGAACGGATTCGGCGGCGGACGTGCGCACGACGGGGCCGAGCGTCGTTTCCGGATCGAGCGGTGAGCCTAGCCGATATTGCCGCGCGAGCGCGACGACGCCCGCGACGAACTCCTCGTAGCGCGAGGCGGCGACGTAGATGCGTTTGATGCCGCAGCAGGACTGGCCGGCGTTGAAGAACGCGCCGTCGGTCAGGGATTCGATCGCATGCGCAAGCGCGGCATCGGCGCGCACATAGGCGGGATCCTTGCCGCCGAGTTCGAGGCCGGAGGTCGCGAACCCGGCCGCGGTTGCGGCCACGACGGCTTTGCCGCCGGACACCGAGCCCGTGAATGCGACACTCGCGACGCGCCGATCGCCCATGAGGCGCGCGGTATCGGCATGCGACAGATGCAGGTACTGGAACACGCCGGCCGGAACGCCGGCGCCGGCGAACGCCTCGAGGAAGCGCTCGGCGCACAGCGGCGTCTGGTGCGAATGTTTGAGGATCACCGCATTGCCGGCGATCAGCGCCGGCAATACGGCATTGACCGCCGTCAGGTACGGATAATTCCATGGCGCCACGACTGCGACCACGCCGAGCGGTACGCGCTTGATCTGGCGTCGGAAACCAGGTTTCTCGCCGGGCCGAATCGGCGCGAGCGCCTCGGGCGCGACCTCCAGCATATAGCGGGCGCGTTCCTCGAAGCCGCGTACCTCGCCCGGCGAGTGCCGAATCGGCCGCCCCATCTGCCAGGTGAGCTCGAGCGCAATGTCGCTCGCTTTGGAGACGAAGGCGTCGACCGCTTCCCAAAGCACGGCGCAACGCGCCGCGAGCGGCTCCGCGCCCCAAGCGCGTTGCGCGCGCGCGGCGGCGTCGAGCGCGCGATCGATGCCGGCGCCCGTCTCGAGCGCTCGCTCGACGTAGATGCGGCCGTCAATGGGGCTGATCGTCTTGAGGGTATCGTTCATGGGCTGCTCTCAAATGATCTCGAAGTAGCGCGCCAATTCCCAGTCGGTGACGGCCCTGCGGAACTCGCGCTCCTCCCACTGCCGGGTCGCGGCATGGTGTTCGACGAAGGCGTCGCCGAACAGCGCGCGCGCCGGCATGGAAGCGGCCAGGCGCTCGGCGGCCTCGTACAAGGTTGCGGGCAGGCGCCGCTGCGGCGCGTGCACTCGATCATAAGCGTTGCCCTCGATCGGCGCGTCGGGTTCGATGCGCTGCTCGATGCCCCAGAGGCCGGAACCGATTGCGGCGGCGAGCGCCAAATAGGGGTTGATGTCGGCGGCCGCAATCCGGTACTCGACGCGTTGGCTGGACGCACCGCCGCGGATGACGCGCAGCGCGGTCGTGCGGTTCTCGACACCCCAGGTCGCCGAGGTTGGCGCCCAGTATCCCGGCACGAGCCGCGAGTAGCTGTTGACCGTTGAGGCGACCAGCGCGAGAAATTCGGGCATCAGCGCCTGTTGTCCGCCGAGGAACCAGCGCATCGTGTCCGACATCTCGTGCGGCTGCTTGGGGTCGTGGAAAACGCTGCCGCCCGCCGGCGTGCGCAGCGAGATATGCAGGTGGCCGCTCTGGCCGGGAACGCTCGCGGACCATTTTGCCATGAAAGTGGCCATGAGGCCGCGGCGCTGCGCGAGCACCTTGGCGAAGGTCTTGAAAAGCGCCGCGCGATCGGCCGCCTCGAGCGCCTCGCAATAGCTCAGCGCGGCTTCGAGCACGCCGGGGCCGGTCTCCGTGTGCAGTCCCTCGATCGGAAATCGCATCGTCTGACCGAGTTCGAGCAGCTCGTGGTAGAGCTCGGAATGTACCGAGCTGCGCAGCACCGAATAGCCGAACGCACCGGGCGTCATGGGCTTCATCTGCCGATAGCCCTTGTCGCGCACCGATTGCGGAGTCTCCTCGAACATGAAGAATTCGAATTCCGCGGCGGCGTTGACTTCGTACCCCATACCGGCCGCGCGCTCGAGCACGCGCCGCAGCGTGCCGCGCGGACACACCGATTCGGCGGGTCCTGCGAACTCGCCAAGAAACAGCGCCGTCTTCGGCTCGAACGGGATTTCGCGGCGCGTCGCCGGCAGTACGCGCACGGTCGCGTCCGGATAGGCCGTATGCCAGCCCGTGAACTTCGTGTTGTCGAACAGCTGGTCGTTCGAATCCCAACCGAGTATCACGTCGCAAAATCCGAGATTCTTCGATAGCGCCGCCAGGAATTTCTCGCGGCTCAGATATTTGCCGCGCAAAATCGCGTCGCCATCGAAAACGCCGATCTTGACGTGTTCGATTTCGCGCTGGGTCAGATAGTTCCGGATTTCGATTTCTTGTTCGACGGGCGATTGTTTCATTGAATCCTCAAGTCCAAGTGCGTCTCTAGAGGGGTCGATGCCGCAATTGTACGAGATCGGCGCCGGCGCGCGGCACGGATCGCTCGGCCGGCGGCCGGTTTTTTTGCGGAACGCGCGGCCGCGCCGCGCGCTTGCTAAACTGTTCGTCGAGGCATGTGCCGCCGATCGGGAGCTGCCCCATGATTGTCGAGGAATGGATCGAAAAGGCCCGCGTCCTCGGAGCCAGCGACCTGCATCTGGAGTCCAATACCCCGCTGGTGGCGCGGGTTCGCGGCGAGCTGCAGAGCGCGGGCGCCGTCGTTCCCGCGGAGCGCGTCGTCCAGGCGGGCCAGGAGCTGTTGGGCGCCGAGGGTTGGGCGCTGTTCAAAGAGCGCGGCTCGGCCGACGTTGCCGTCTCGATACGCGGCATCCGGTGCCGCGCGAGCTTCTTTCAAACGGTACGCGGGATCGCGGTCGCGATCCGGCTGCTGGCGCCGTCGATCAAGGATATTCGCGCGTGCAACCTGCACCCCGATTTTCGCAAACTCACTGAAGCCTTGACCGGGCTCGTCATCGTTTCCGGTCCGACCGGATCGGGCAAGTCGACGACGCTCGCCGCGCTCATCGAAGAGATCAATGCGACGCGCGCGCGCCATATCGTGACACTCGAGAGTCCGCTCGAATACCTATTCTCCAACCGGCTCTCCTATATCCGGCAACGGGAAATTCCGACGCACGCACCGAGTTTCGAGCAGGGCATCACCGATGCGCTGCGCGAAAATCCCGATGTGCTGGTCATCAGCGAGATGCGCACGCCGGAGGTCATGCGGCTCACGCTCAATGCCGCGGAAACCGGCCATCTCGTGCTCGCGACGATGCATTCGGCCAACTGCGCGGAAGCGCTGAGCCGGCTCTGCATGTCGTTTCCGTCGGATCTGCAGGCTAGCGTGCGCGCTCAGCTCGCCGACTGCCTCGTCGGCTTGAGCTGTCAACGCCTCGAGTTCCTGAGCACGTATCGCCTGCGCGTGCCGCGTTGCGAGATCCTGATGCCGAGCACCGGCGCGCGCGGAACGATTCGTGCCGGAAACTTCAGCCAGATCACCAATGTGCTGCAATCGGGCGGCGAGGAGGGCATGTGGACGTTCGAACGCTATCAGCGTTGGATGGACCAAATGACCGAATGGGTCAGGCCCGCGCCCGATGCCGCCGCATACAATTCCGGCGATTCGAGGCTGTCGATGCGCGCCGCGGCGGCGCAGCCGGCGTCGCGGCAACCGGCCGCGGGGCAGTCGGCGGCGGGGCTGGCGGCCGCGGGGCAGTCGGCCGCGAAATCGCAGGCGCAGAGATCGACGCTCGCGAAGCAGGCGCCGCTCGACGACGTCATCGAGGTTCCCGCCGAGGACATGGACCTCGCGCAACTCGCTGAGCTTGCCAAGAAAGTCGTCGACCGCAAGCCGTAATAACTCCTAAGCCCACTGCGGACTCCATCATCGCCATGTCGAAATTGCCTGATCCCCACCCGGAGCGATCGCCGGCGTCCGGCTACCGGCTGCTGGATCCGGACGAACCGCCACCCGTGCTCGAGCAAGGGCGCGAGGGGCAATCGAATTTCGTCTTCGTCGTCGACCACGCGAGCTGGCGAATACCGCGGCGCCTCGACGATCTCGGCGTGCCTCAATCGGAGCTCAGGCGGCATATCGCGTGGGACATCGGCGCTCTGGCGGTGGCCCGGCAGACGGCGGCGGCACTCGATGCGCCGCTCGTCGCGCAAAATTATTCACGCTTGGTGATCGACTGCAATCGCGACCCGAAGGTCGCCGATTCGATCCCGACAGTCAGTGAATGGGCCGATATCCCGGGCAACGCCGATTTGAGCGACGCAGAAATCGCCGCACGCCGCGCCGAAATCTTCGATCCTTATCACAATCATTTGCGCGCGCTGTTGGATGCACGAGAAGCGGCGGGGCGCTCGACGATATTGATCGCTCAGCACACGATGACCGACATCTACAAGGGTGTGCAGCGCGAGATGCACGCAGCCGTCCTCTATAACCGCGACCGGCGCGTCGCCGACCTGCTGCTCGAAGCGCTGCGCCTCGATGCGGATCTGATCGTCGCGGACAATCAGCCGTATTTCGTCAGCGACGCGACCGACTATACGGTTCCGCGTCATGCCGAGGCGCGCGGCTTGCCGTACGTCGAATTCGAGATCCGCCAGGATCTCGTGACCAACGCGGCCGGGCAGGCCGAGTGGGCGCGGCGCCTCGCCGCGGCGCTGCGCGAGACCGAACGGGCGTTTTTCGATACCATGCCCCTGAGCGGTCAGCGGCGATAGCCTCGGCATCGGTCCGCAAACTGGCGCCCAACGATGGATCTCAAACGCGATTTCAAAGCCAGCAAGACGGCTCTTGCGACCTCGCTGATGCGCGCGATTCACACGCGCTTGGATCGCAATCCGCTGATCGACGATTCTTGGGGCGACCGCATCGTGCCGGAGTCCGCGCTGCGGATGTTTCGAGATGCAGCACTGTTCCGCATGGACCCGGCATCGCAAGCCAAGGCGCGCGCCGCGCCGGACTCGGTCGTCGACACCAGTTTGCGCGCGAGTCCGGCGTATGCCGGCGTCATCATGCGCTCGCGCTATGCGGAGGATGCGCTGCGGGCCGCGGTCGCCGATGGCGTACGTCAATACGTGCTGATCGGTGCGGGCTTCGATAGTTTTGCGTTGCGCCGGCCCGAATTCGCGGTGGACCTGGAGATCTACGAGATCGATCATCCGGCGACACAGGAGCTGAAGCTGCACCAGCTGCGGGGATGCGGAATATCGCTGCCCCGTTCGGTCCACTTCATTGCCGCGGACCTCACGACCGAGTCGCTCGCGTCCGCACTGGCGCGCACCAAGTTTCGCTCGGATCTGCGCGCGTTCTTTTCCTGGCTCGGCGTGACGATGTACCTCACGCGCGCAGCGAATATGGCAAGCTTGCGCGCGGTTGCGGGCTCGGCCGCGTTGGGTAGCGAATTGGTCTTCACCTATTTGGACGAACGCGCCTTTGCGTCCGACTCGGCTGTCTTCGAGGAGTTGCGCCGGCGCGTCGCCGCGGTCGGCGAGCCGTTCAAATCGGGCTTCGACCCCGCGACGCTCGCGGAGCTGTTGCGCGACACTGGCTTCGAACTCATCGAGGATCTCGGTGAGCGTGAGTTACTCGATCGGCTCGACCCGGCGCATTCGAGCGGATTGCAGCCCGGCAGACTTGCGCATATCGCGCGCGCGCGCACCCTGGCGCACTGAGCGTGGAGCGTGAAGGGTGGACCGTGGTGGGGCAAGGTTTAAGATAAAAGGATTCGTCATGTTCAAAAGTCTCGTCATCGCGTTGTTTGTCGCCGCGGCCACGCCGGCGCCCCTGCTCGCGGACCCGAACTCTGCCGCCGACACCGCACGATTCACCGTCATCACGGGCGGTAAGCGCATCGGGTCGCTGACAGCGGCGACCAGGGGCGATGAAACCCGCATCGACTACGACGTCAAGGACAATGGACGCGGTCCGACCATGACCGAAACGATACGGCTGGATGCGGACGGATTGCCGATCCTATGGACGATCACGGGGACGACGACTTTCGGCAGCAAGGTGTCGGAGCATTTCACGCGCAAGGGTCCACAGGCCGCATGGGTCGACTCGACGGGCAAAGGCGGCGCGGCGATCGAGACCCCGAGTCTTTACGTTGCCCAGAGCGGCAGCCCGTGGTCGGACGGCATCTATGCGCGCGCGCTGCTCAGGAACGCCGATCGGAAACTTGCGGCGCTGCCGAGCGGGACGCTCATCATCGAGGCCGGCGAGACGCTCACCGTGCAGGGCGACGCCGGGCCGATCCAGGTCACGCGCTACGATCTAAGCGGCATCAATCTCACGCCGGACACCATTTTGCTCGACGCGAGCGGCGCCTTGTTTGCGTCGGTCGATCCGAGCCTCATCCTGGTGCGCGCGGGTTACGAGGGTGAAGAGGCGCGCCTACGCAAGCTCGCGGCCGAGTGGTCGACGATGCGCTACGTCAGGATGGAACACGATTCGGCGCATCACTACGCAGGTCCGGTCCGCATCAAGAATGTCCGGCTGTTCGATCCGCGCACCTCGTCGCTGACCGCGCCGGTTTCGGTGCTCGTCAGCGGCACGGAGATCGGCGCGATCGAGCCGCTCGGCAGCCCGCCGACGCCCGGCGAAGTAGCGATCGACGGCGACGGCGGCACGCTCGTCGCCGGACTCTACGATATGCACGCCCATTTGCAGCAGGACGAGGCTCTGCTCGATCTGCTGGCGGGCGTCACGTCGGTCCGGGACATGGGCAACGACAACGAGGTATTGAGCCGCTTGATCGGGGAAATCGATCGCGGCGTCATCAGCGGGCCGCACGTCGTGCGCAGCGGATTCATCGAGGGCAAGAGTTCGTTCAACGCCACCAACGGCATTCTCGTCGATAGTCAGGAGAGCGCGATCGATGCGGTGCGCTGGTACGGTGCGCGCGGCTATTGGCAGATCAAGATCTACAACAGCATGAATCCGGCCTGGGTTCCGTCTATGACCAAGGAGGCGCATCTGCTCGGCATGCGCGTGGCGGGCGACATCCCGGCATTCTCGAATACCGACCAGATGATCGAGGCGGGTTATGACGAGATCACGCATATCAATCAATTCGCGCTCGGATGGGTCATCAAGCCCGATGAAGACACGCGCACGCTGTTTCGGCTCACGGCACTGAAGCGGCTCGGCGGCTTGGACCTGCAGAGCGACAAGGTACGGCACACGATCAACATGATGGTGACGCGGCACATTGCGATCGATCCGACGCTCGGCATCCACGAGATGCTGACGCAGAATCGAGACGGCCAGATTCCGCCGGGCGCCGTCGATTATTTCGACCACATGCCGATAGGCTGGCGCCGCGATGCGATGAAGGCGCTCATCGATACGTCGGCCAAAGGCGACGACAAGGCGTATCGCGATGCGTTCGACAAGCTCGTCGCGACGACGCGTCTGCTGCATGACCGGGGCGTTTTCATCGTGTTCGGCACCGACACCGGCGGCTCCTTCACCTATCATCGCGAGCTCGAACTCTACGAGCGCGCCGGCATGACGGCCGCCGAAATCCTCAAACGCGCGAGCTACGATTGCGCGCGATATGTGGGTCAGGATCAACGCATGGGTTCGATCGAAAAGGGCAAGCTCGCCGACTTCTTCCTGATCCCGGGCGATCCGACCAAGGATTTGAAGGCGATCAAGAGCATTCGCATGGTGGTCAAGGACGGCGCGTTTTATTTTCCGAGCGAGGTTTATCCGAAGTTCGGGATCCGCCCGTTTGCGACTGCGCCGAACATCGAGCAGAGCGGCTCCTGAGTTTCGGCGACAAGGATTCGATTTCCTGCTCGGTGAGCATGCGCCAGCGGCCCTTCGGCAAATCACCGAGCGGCAGCGCGCCCAATGCCACGCGAATCAGGCGCAGCACGCGCAGATCGAAGGCCTCGAGCAATCGGCGTATCTGCCGATTGCGGCCCTCAGCGAGCACGATCTCGAGCCAAGTATTCTTGTCCGCGGTGCGCAGGCGACGCACCGATTCGACGGTCAAGCGTTCGGCGCCGAGCACCACACCGCGCGCGAGTGCCGCCAGCACGGATGCATCCGGTAGACCGGCAACCTGCACATGGTAGGTTTTCTCCGGTCCGGTCTCGGGGTCGGTGATCGCCGCGGCCCAGACGGGGTCGTTGCTGAATAACAGCAGACCCTCGCTCGCCTTGTCGAGCCGTCCGATCGGCGCGAGCCACGGTAGCGCCGCATCCTGCAGACAGCGATAAACCGTGTCGCGGCCCTGCTCGTCGCTCGCCGTCGTCACGAGGCCGCGCGGCTTGTTCAACATCAGCACGAGCCGCGCCGCCGCCGCCGGCTCCTCGCCATCGATCTCGATGCGGTCGAGGCCTCGTCGGACCGGAAATTCCGCATCGCAGACGACGCGGCCGTTGACCCGCACGCGCCGTTCGCGCACCCAACGTGCGGCTTGCGTGCGCGACGCGACTCCCAACTTGGAAATCATGCGCGCGACGCCGTGGCGCGGCGGCGTGGGCTTGCGGGACGGAGGCTTTTTCGTCATCGGTGCAGCAGTTTGACCCTGATTCTTTGGCCGCGAGCGCTTGCGCCGCGAGAAATGTTAACGCATTGCGACTGCTCACGACGATGACGGAGACTCCCTACGTATTGCGGGCTGACAAGGGCGGCGTTACGACCTTGACCCCGAACCGTCCGGTGGCGCGAAACGCATTGTCGCTCGGCATGTTGCAGGCCTCGTTGGCCGAATGCGCGAAGCTCATGCTCGCGATCGTCAATCTGTCCAAGCCCGTCATCGCCCAGGTACACGGCGTCGCGACGGCGGCCGGCTGCCGATTGGCCGCGATGCGCATGCTGCTGACGGGTGAGCTCATCGATGCGCAGACGGCGATCGGCAAGCAGGCATTCTATCGCCAGGCGGAACTGCCGCTCGCGGATGCGCACCGGTACGCCGCCGAAGTCATGGCGAGCAACCTTTCAAAGCGGGACGCGCAGGAAGGTATCGACGCATTGATCGAAAAGCGCAGCCCGGTCCGGCGCGCGGAGTGATTGCAGCGTCGCGCTATCATGCCTCGTCGCGCTTATGCACGATCGGCCGGCGCGCCGATTTGGCATCGGTTGTCGCGCGCCGAATGACGGCCGGGATGATCGCGTGCAGGCGCCGGGCCGCCAACTTCGCGATATCCCGTTCGAGATCGCGGTAGCTGTCGATCAATGTCCGCCCAAATTCGGTCAGCCGCACTCCGCCTCCGCGCTTGCCTCCGGTAGTGGCGACCGTCACGGGCTCTCGAAAGGATTGCTTGAGGCTGTCGACGAGCAGCCATGCGCGCCGATAGCTCATGCCAAGATCGCGTGCCGCCTGCGACAAGGAACCGGAATCTCGAATCGCCTCGAGCAGATCGATTTTCCCCGGTCCAACGTAGGCGCCTTTCGCGAAATCCACTCGGAAGCGAACAACGGGTGCAAACATGGCGATCCTCCCGGCCGCATCATATCGCAACCCGTCGATCGGCGATTTCCCGCCGCAGGGGCCTCAAATCGGCCGATCCGAGCCGGCTGAGCCCAAAGCTACCCATTTCAGCTAGAATCGCGCCGTCGGAAGCGGGTCGGTCCTGCGCGCCCCTAGGCAAACCCCGACATCAAGCGCACTCGAGCATGCGATCTTCACCCAGAGAACGCGCAGCTCCATTGCATGTGAACCCCCTTTGATTGGACGAAAATGCTTGCTACTTCGAATGTTGCTATCCAATTCGGCGCGAAGCCGCTGTTCGAGAACGTCACCGTCAAATTTGCCGACGGCAACCGCTATGGCCTGATCGGGGCGAACGGCAGCGGCAAATCGACGCTCATGAAGATCCTCGGCGGCGACTTGGAGGCGAGCGCCGGTGACGTCATGCTGCAAGCGGGCATGCGGCTCGGAAAACTCAATCAGAATCAATTCGCTTACGAGGACGAGCGCGTGATCGACGTCGTGATGAGCGGGCACGTCGAACTCTGGAACGCGATGAAGCAGCGCGATCTCATCTATGCCGATGCAAACGCCACGGATCAGGACTACATGCGCGCGGCGGAACTCGAGGGCACTTTCGCCGAGTACGGCGGCTACGATGCCGAGGCGCGCGCCGGCAGCATCCTCACCGATGCCGGAATCGACGAGTCGCGGCATTTCGGGCCGATGCGCGAGGTGCCGCCCGGATTGAAATTGCGCGTATTGCTCGCGCAGGCGCTATTCTCGCGGCCCGACGTCCTGTTGCTCGACGAACCGACCAACAATCTCGACATCAATTCGATCCGCTGGCTCGAGGGCGCACTCAACAATTACGACGCCACGATGGTCATCATCAGCCACGACCGGCACTTCCTGAATCAAGTCTGCACGCACGTCGCCGATCTCGATTTTCAACAGCTCAAGATCTATCCCGGCAACTACGACGACTTCATGCTGGCCTCGGTGCAGGCGCGCGCGCGCGTCGAGGCCGCGAACGCGAAGGCCAGGGACCGGATTTCGGATCTGCAGGAGTTCGTGCGCCGCTTTTCGGCGAACGCCTCCAAGGCACGTCAGGCGACCTCGCGCAAGAAACAGCTCGAGAAGATCAAGATCGAGGAGATTCGTCCGTCATCGCGGCAGAATCCCTATATCCGCTTCGAGCAAGGCAAGAAGCTCTACCGGTCGGCCGTATCGGTCGACAAGCTGAGCTTCCGCTATCCAGGCACGGACACCGACGTGTTCAGCAACTTGAGCTTCGACGTCGAAGCCGGCGAACGCATCGCAATCATCGGCCCGAACGGCATCGGCAAAACGACCTTGATGCGCTGTCTCGCCGGCGAATTGCGGCCGACGGCGGGCCGAATCGAGTGGGTGGAAAATGCACAGCCCGGCTACATGCCGCAGGATCCACAAGCGGAATTCGAGGATAAATTGGATCTGTTCGCCTGGATGTCGCAATTCACGGGCAAGGCGGACGACGATCAGCTGATTCGGGCGACGCTCGGCCGGCTGCTGTTTTCCGGCGACGAGACCAAGAAATCGGTCAAAGTCCTCTCCGGCGGCGAGAAGGGCCGCATGATCTACGGCAAGCTCATGCTGACGAAGCCCAATGTGCTGCTGCTCGACGAGCCGACCAACCACATGGACATGGAAACCATCGAGTCGCTGCAGATCGGGCTCGAGCACTATCCCGGCACGATGATCTTCGTTTCGCACGATCGGGAATTCGTCGGCGGTCTCGCGACCCGCATCATCGAGCTGCGTCCCGGCATGCGCCCCGTGGACTTCAAGGGCAGCTACGACGAGTATCTGACGATGCAAGGCATCGCGGCGTAGCGGCAGGGGTCGCCGCGGGGCCCAGGACCGGCCGGAGGCGAATATGCGATCGTGTCATGCGGCGATTCATCTCTCATTTGCCGCGTGCATATGCCTGCTGTCCCGGCACACCTGCGCGCAGACCGATGAAATCGAGGTGTACGATGCCGTGATCGCCGCGCCCGGCGTCGTCAACTTGACGTGGCACAACAATTACACCCCGAGCGGCAGGGATGCGCCCGAGTTTCCCGGCGGCATCGTGCCGGATCACACACTCAACGGCGTCGCCGAATGGGCCTACGGCGTGACGCCATGGTTCGAGGCGGGGCTGTATTTTCCGCTGTATTCCATTACGCGTAACGACAGCCTGCTCTACGACGGCCTCAAGGTGCGGACACTCATCGTATCTCCGGATGCCGCGAATCGCGAGGTGTTTTGCGGCATGAATTTCGAATTCAGCGTCAATACCGCGCATTGGGACGAGCGTCGCTATACGTCCGAGATCCGCCCCATAATCGGTACCCACGTGGGCAAGTTCGATTTCATCTTCAATCCGATCGTCGATAACTCCTGGGACGGAGTCGCGAATCTCGAATTCGTGCCGGAGACGCGGGTCGCGATGCGGATCAGTGACGCCGCGAAGCTCGCGCTCGAGGAGTACGATGATTTCGGGCGCATCAGCCATTTTCTGCCGTCATCCAGGCAATCCCATCAACTATTTGCGGTCGTCGACAAGAGCACGAAGTGGGTGGATGTCGAGCTGGGCTTTGGCGCGGGACTCACCGGCGCCTCGGATCATCGCGTGCTCAAACTGATCTTATCCAAGGATCTTTAGAACAGCGCCGCCAACCCGGCAAACACGAAGTAGAGGATTCCGAACAGAGCGAGCTTGCGCGCAGTGAGTGAGCGTCTGCGCAGCAGCATCCACATGAACGCAATCGAAACAAAGGTCACGGCCGCAGCGATCGCCAATACGCGATCGAACAGCCAGGGCGTGAAGAAAATGCCGAGTGCGCTGGGGACGGTCGTTTGTATCATCATCGCGCCGCTGATGTTGCCGAGTGCGAGCGTCGTCTTGCCCTGGCGCAGCCAGATGATCGCGTTGAGCGTCTCGGGCAGCTCGGTCGCGATCGGGCTCAGCAACAAAGCCGTCAATTGCGGCGAGATTCCAAGCGCCAGGCTCATCGCGCCCAGCTGATGCACGAACAGCTGCGAACTCAAGAAGATCAGCGACAAGGCGAGCAAGGTTTGCAACAGCGCCCAATGGGTCGGCGGATCCGCATCTTTGGGGCGGATTTTGAGAGGCTCGAGCTCGACTTCGGGCTTGCCGCCTTTCGCGCCCGCCGTGATTTCCCGCCAGGTATAGGCCGAATAGGCGAGCAGGAACACCCAGCCCAGCCACGGCTTGTAGCGGAACGCGACGAACCCCAAGCCGACCTTCGCCGCGAAAACCAGCAGAAACCATGCTTGGTCGCTCGCGAGGCGCTGTTGTTCGCCCGGATTCAGCAGCGGCGCGCGCGTCTTGCTTTGGAACGCCAGAAACGACAGCCCGACGACCGCGTAGGCGATCGTCGCGAGCACGAGCGGTCCGCCGATCGCCGCGCCGACGCCGATCTGCTTCTGTGCGGCGGAATTTCCCGTGGTGACCGCGACGAAGGTCACGACGCTTTCCGGCAGCGCGGTGCCGAAGGCCGCGAGCACCGTACCCACCGCATTCTTGGTTACGCCGAGCCGCAGCCCGACCCACTCGATGCCGTTGACGAAGTATTCGCAGGCCAAATAAATGACGGCCGCACACGCGAGCAGCGTAAGCGCGGTCGGCAGCAGCGCCACTATTTAAAACTGCGCATGCACGCGTACCGCGACGATCGATACCGGACCGCGATCGCTGTTGTAGGCGGGATTCTTCACCCACTGATAATCCAAGCTCACGTGCGCCCAGGCAAGTGCCGCGATGCTGTAATAGGTTTCGAAGATCTGCTCGGCGCCCGGATGCGGCAGGCGGCCGTCGCCGACCAGAATACCGAGACCCCCGGCATTCAAATACTGTTCGCGCGCGGCGGAAATCCCGTTGACGATGCCGGCGATGCCTATCGTATCGGCGCCGCGGTGCCAGCCGGATCCTTTGATCGATAGTCCCGTCGAGACGCTGCGATCGACGTCGGTGAACTCGTAGGCCTCGACATTGCCGGCCGCCTTGCCGATGCGTGCGAACACGCCGAGATCGGCGGACACCTGCTGCTCGAGATCGAGGCTCGCGCCGAGACGGCTGCGGTAGGCGCGCACGTCGGCGGTGTTCGGCCTGGTGCCGGTTTGCTCGCCGAGCGCTACCGCCGCGTCGAGCAGACCCATGCGACCGCGGCTGTCGTAGCTCGTAATCAGCACCCGTCCCGGCTGACCGCCCCACTCGTGCCGGTGTTCGAGCTCCGCGATCATTTGAAACTCGTGTAAGCCCGGATCCAGATGCTCGCTGTTCGGTATGTTCGATAGATCGAACAGGCCCGCGCGCAAGGTCCAGGGGCCTTGGTAGCGCTCGGCGGCGGCACCGACCGTGAAGCCCCAGGCATCCGCCGCGTAATCGAACGTACCGGCGTCGACCGCGGTCCAGTTGAGGAAGTCGTTGCGCCCGTCATGCGCATACTGATTGGTGTCGAAGACGTCGGTGACGCCGAACTTGCCGACCGTAAACACCCAGCGGTCGGCGCTGCGCGAGCCGCCGAGCTGCAATAGATCCGCATCCACGGCCTCGGTCGCCGGACCTAAGTTCACGGTCTGGCGCAGGAACACGCGTGGCAAGCGCAGGTAAGGCGCGTCCTTGCCGACTTTGTAGTCCTCGGCGCTCGGGAACCCGGCGAGGCCGAGCGTACCGTCGAGACCGAAGCCCTCATCAACCTCGGGCGCGATCCAGAATTCCGCGCCCGACCATGGGCGCGCGCCGAGATACAGTGTCGCATCCGTGGTCTCGCGTCCTTGGTCGGGCGAGAGACTGTTGGGACCGGCGTAGGGCGCTCTGAATGAACCGGTCTCCTGTTCGACGTACGTCGCCTGGCCGTGAATCGCGAATTGTTGATCCGGAACATCCGCGATCGCGTCCGCCGCCGCCGCATCGGCCGCCGCCGCGCCCGCGGCGAACGCAATGATCACGACAGCGAATGACGCCCAAGAGCGCTGTCCCTGCAGTGCATGCAGCCCATTCGGTGTCATCGCCATCGCTGATCGTTCCTGTCGTTGATCGTTACGGCTTGCATTAGGGCTCGCTCGCTCATGGCCGCGAGTACGGTGCAACGCAGGCTATATAGGGTAGGGGAGTATAGGATATACGGCGGTGCCGACACAAGCCTGCGCGGTACAAAATCGCGGTGCTGGCGCGCCAGCACGGCGCGGCAGTACGGCGCGGCCGTTGTTTGTCCGGTAAGCTCGCGCCCGAGAAAATCGCATGAGGATAGCCGCTGCCATGATCGAGGGCCGGGGAACCGCAATCCGCAAAGAACTCAGCCTGCGCGGTCTGCTGCTGGGTGTCTCGATCACGCTGATATTCACCGCGGCCAACGTGTTTTTGGGACTCAAGGCGGGGTTGACGTTCGCGACCTCGATCCCGGCCGCCGTGATTTCCATGGCAATCCTGCGCGGCTTTGCCGGATCGACGATCCAGGAGAACAACATCGTGCAGACGGTCGCTTCGGCCGCCGGCACGCTATCGGCAATCATCTTCGTGTTGCCGGGACTCGTGATGATCGGCTGGTGGACGGGATTTCCCTATTGGACCTCGTTCACGATTTGCGCCTTGGGCGGCGTGCTCGGCGTGATGTATTCCATCCCGCTGCGCCGCGCGCTCGTCACCAATTCGGATCTGCCGTACCCCGAAGGAGTGGCCTGCGCCGAGGTCCTCAAGGTCGGCGGCCACGGCGGCGGCGGCAGCGCCGAATCGGCCGCCGCGAGCCGAGAAGGCCTGCTCGCGATCATCATCGGCAGCGTCTCCTCGGCGCTGTTCGCGGTGATCGTCGCGACGCAGCTGTTCGCGAGCGACGTCGAGAGGTATTTTCGCGTCGGTGCCAGAAATGCGGTATCCGGATTCGATTTCAGCTTGTCGTTTGCGTTATTCGCCGTCGGCCACCTCGTCGGGTTCTGGACCGGCATCGCGATGCTGGTCGGCGCTGCGATCGCCTGGGCCGCGGCCGTTCCCTACTTGAGCGGCCTGCACCCGCTCTCAGGAACGGTCGCCGACGTCGCTCACTCGGTATGGAGCCAGCAAGTGCGCTTCATCGGCGCCGGCGTCATCGGCATTGCCGCGATTTGGAGCCTCATCAAGCTCGCAGGGCCGGTCGTCGGCGGCTTGAGGTCGGCCATGGCCGCTTCGCGTGTTCGGCGCGCGGGACTCGGCGCATCGCTGCCCCGCACCGAACAGGACATTCCGATCGGCATCGTCGCGGCGGTCACCGCGATTTGCATGCTGCCGATCGGCTGGCTGCTCGGCAACTTCGGCGTGGCGAGCGGACTCTCCAGCCAATTGCCGCTGCTGATCATCGGCGGCATCGCCTATATCGCGCTCATGAGTTTCTTCGTGGCCGCCGTCTGCGGCTACATGGCGGGACTCATCGGCGCCTCGAACAGTCCCTTATCGGGCGTCGGCATCCTGGTCGTGATCGGCGCCGCGCTGCTGCTCTCGTTGATCGTCAAACCGCTGCTGCCGGCCGCCGCGGCGCCGGCGCTCGTGGCCTTCGCGCTTTTCATCACGGCCGTCGTATTCGCGGCCGCGACGATCTCCAACGACAATCTGCAAGATCTCAAGACCGGGCAACTCGTCGACGCGACGCCCTGGCGACAGCAAGTCGCGCTGCTCGTTGGGGTCGTTGCGGGCGCGGCCGTCATCCCGCCGGTGCTGGGCCTGCTGAAAAATGCCTATGGCTTCGCGGGCTCGCCGGGCGCGGATCCGCTACGCGCGTTGTCCGCGCCGCAAGCCGCGCTGATCTCGGCACTGGCGCAAGGCGTCATTCAAGGCAACCTCGACTGGAACCTCATCGGCGTCGGCGTTCTCATCGGCCTCGGCGTCATCGGGCTCGACGAGATCCTGAAGCGCACGACGGCGGCGAGCTTGCCGCCGCTCGCGATCGGCATGGGAATCTATTTGCCGACCGCCACGACGCTCATGATCACGGTCGGCGCCGTCGCCGGGTGGGCCTACGACAAGCGCGCGGAGCGCACCGCGAATCCGGGGCGCAGCAAACAGCTCGGCGTGCTGCTCGCGTCCGGCATGATCGTCGGCGAAAGCTTGCTCGGCGTTCTGATCGCCGGCCTCGTCGTCGTCACGGACAAGGCGACCCCGTTCGCGCTGGTCGGAGCGGGCTTTACCGACACCGCGGTCTGGCTCGGAGGCGGTGTCTTCGTGGCCGCCGCCGTCGCGCTGTACCGCTGGCTCAATCGAGTGAGTGGCCCGGCAGCGAATGGTCGCGCCGCAACCCGAGCGTGAGCAGCAGCATCAGCACCATGACCACGGCCACCAACAGGTAGGCAATGCCGAATCCGGCGATGCCGCCGCCTTTGAAGTCGGCGATCGCACCGACCGCGGCCGCCGCCAACAACGTGCCGATCGCATTGAAGATATTGATGAGTCCCTGTGCGGACGTGCGCATGCTCGCGGGCGCCTCGTCGATCGCGATCGAGCGCAGCGCGCCGCCGACGACCACGCCGATGCCGAGGCCCACGGGCACAGTGGCGGTCAGAAACGCCCACAGGCCGTAGTCCGTGACCGACACGGCGGCGTAGCCGGCGGCAAGAAGAGCGAACCCGCACAGCAGCAAGGCGCGTGCGCCCATGCGGTTGAGCAGTCGCCCGGCGCCCGCCGATCCCAGCATCGAGGCGACGACGAGCGGCAGCAGCACGAAGCCGACGCGATTCGGTGTCACGCCGTATCCGACCGTTGCGACAGAAGCGACGAAGATGACGCTGCCCATACCGAAGCCCGCGCCCAAGGCGAGCCCGTAATCCGTCGCCAGCTGCCGATTGGCGAACAAACTCAAGGGAATCAGCGCACTCGCGGCCCGCCGCTCGACCGCGATGAGGACCGCGAGCAGCAGCGCGGCGGCGCCCAACATCCAGGGCCACAGCAGGGCGCCCGTGAACTCATCGGCGACGCGCGTGATTCCGAGCACGATGGCGGCGAGCAGCGCGAACGTCGCGACGATGCCTCGGCCGTCCAAGGGCGCGAGGGGCTCGGCACTGCGCAGCGTCGGCAGTACGCGATGGCCAAGGATGATGACGACGCCCGCGATCGGCAAGTTGATCAAGAAAATCCAGTGCCAGCTCAGGGTCACGAGCAGCAAAGCCGCGAGCGGCGGACCGAGCACGAAGGCCATGCCGTAAGTCGCGCCGATCAGCCCGAGCGCCTTGCCGCGCTCCGCTGCCGGGAAGCTATCGCCGACCACGGCGCTCGCGGTCGGCGTGATGCCGCCGGCGCCGATCCCCTGGACGGCGCGACTCACGATGAGCATCCAAAAACGCGGCGAGAGCGCGATCAGCAGCGATCCGAGCGCGAAACACGCGACGCTCGCCAGATAAATGGGCCTGCGCCCGTAGCGATCGCTGAGGTTCGCCATCAGCGCGGTACTGCAGAGCGAGAATAATACGTAGACGCTCATGACGAGGCCGACTGCGCGATTGTCGACGCCGAATGCGACACGCAGTGCGGGGATCGCAGGGCCGATCACGGCCGTGTCCAGCGCGGACATGAATACGCCGATGAACAATACCGGCATGAGCCGCCGCCACGCCGGGACGCCGACCGCCAGGGTATCTATCGCCATGAAATCTCCGCGCTGGGGCGCGCCGCAAACCGGAAAAACACTCATAATTATAGCGCTTACGCCGAGGCCGCGCCGCAGGGTGCGCGAGACGGCCGCTCTGGCGTCGGCCGCCTGCGTGGTGTAGCGTGCTATCCGAAGTCAATTTAGTGCACGAGACGCCCATGGCCACGCTTTCTTTACGCAAGATCGCCGACACCGCGCTCCAGGTTCCCGGAGCCGATCCATGGTACGCGGATCCGCAGGATCCCGCTCTGACGGTCATGACGGATTTCCGCGAACGCGCTTCGGTGACCGTCAGCGATTCGGCGACGATCGATGCGGCGCTCGAGCACATGAAGCACAACGGCGTCCGCTGCGCATTCGCGATCGACGATGAGCGGCGCAGCGTCGTCGGCATGATCACCGCGTACGACATCCTGAGCGAAAAGCCGCTGCAAACCGTACACACGCCGCGCCGCGACGTATTGGTGCGCGACCTCATGCAGAGGATCGCGGATTGGCGCGTCGTCACGGTGGGCGACCTCGAACGCGCCACGGTCGGTTCCTTGATCCGCTTGTTCGACAAAAGCGGACTCACGCACATCGCGGTCATGGAGGAGACCGATTCGGGAAATTTCCGCCTCCGCGGATTGTTGTCCGCAGCCAAGACCCGGCGCTTGTTGTCGCGGTGATCGAAACCGCTGAGTTGCCGCGTGCCGCACCGCCGCGCGCGCAAAGGCTGCGTCTGCTGCAGATCACGACGGTGCTGCTGCTGTTCGGCGGCTACGCGGCGTTGTATTTCTGCCGCGCCGACTTGTCGGTCGCGACGCCGATGATCATCGATGAGTTGCGCGGGAAGGGCATGAGCCACGACGATGCCATCGTTCGCATCGGCGCGATCACCTCGGTGGGCGTGTTCGCGTACGCGCTCGGCAAGCTGTTCCTGACCGGACTCGGCGATTTCTGGGGCGGTCGAATCAATTTTTTGATCGGTCTCGTGGGCGCGGCACTCTTTACGCTGTTGTTCGCCACCGGCGCCTCGATACCGTTGTTCACGCTCGCGTGGATAGGCAACCGCCTGACGCAGTCGCTCGCCTGGGCGGGACTCGTCAAGGTGTCCTCGAAATGGTTCGACTACTCCTCGTACGGCGCGATCATCGGCGTGCTCAGCATCAGCTATCTGATCGGCGACGCGGCCGCTCGCCAATCCATGGGCATGCTGATCCAACACGGCTTCGGCTGGCGCACGCTGTTCTATTACGCCGGGGGCGTGGCGGCGTTCCTGCTGTTCGCAAACCTGATTTTCCTGCGTGAATCGCGCAGACAGCTGGGATTCCCGGAGGCGCACGCGAACCCGCTGAATTTATTTGCCGAAAGCGAAGTGCGGCCGCAGAACCTGCGCGCGCTGCTGGGGCCGCTGCTGCGCAGCCGCGCGTTTCTATTGGTCTGTTTCCTGTCGCTCGGATGCACCGTCATTCGCGAGACCTTCAATGGCTGGACCCCGACTTATCTGCACGACTATCTGGGCTATAGCGCGGCCCATGCCGCCAAATTGAGCGCGATATTCCCGGGCGTCGGCGCCGCCTCCGTGCTGTTCACCGGCTGGCTCAGCGACCGGCTCGGCGTCAACGGACGCCCGTTCATCATGCTGACCGGACTCGCGCTCACGGCCGTATCGCTGCTGCTCTTGATGCTCGTGCCGGCGAGCAACTCGGGATCGAACCTGCCGCTGATCGCGATCGGCACGATCGCCTTCTGCCTGCTCGGTCCGTATTCGTATCTCGCCGGCGCGTTCGCGCTCGATTTCGGCGGCAAACAGGCCGGAGCGGTGTCCTCAGGGCTCATCGACGGCGTCGGCTACCTCGGCGCCGTCGCGGCCGGCGTCAGCGTCGGAAAAATATCGGTATCTTTTGGCTGGCAGGGCGTGTTCGTGGTCTTGGCGATCGTCAGCGCGCTCGCGGCGGCCGGCGCCGGCTGGCTCTACGCGCTCGGCCGCAGAGCGCTGGCGACCGGGGAGCACGTGGCATGAGCGCGAACCGTATCGCCGCGAGGCGCTGCGCGATTACGGCGCGCTCGTCGAGGGCGTGCGCAAATAGCGGTCGAACCACGCGATGATTCGATTTACGCGATCCTTGAGAAAACTCGGCCGGCGCATATCGTGGTACTCGCCCGGATAGACGATCAGCTGCGTATCGACCCCGAGCGTGCGCAAGGCCTCATACATCTGTTCGCCGCCGACGATCGGCACGTTGAAATCCCTGTCGCCGCCCATGAATAGCGTCGGCGTACGGATGCGATCGGCATGGAAGAACGGATACGAGACCTTGAGCCACAGCGCGGTGTTGCGCCACGGCGGACCAAGTTCGCCGTTGTATTGCATGATGTACTGATCGCTGCCGAACATCGTCAGTTGATTGCCGCTGCCGGCACCGCTGACCGCGGCCTTGAATCGCCGGTCGGTCGCGATCGCATAGTCGGTGAGAATGCCGCCATAGCTCCAGCCGCCGATTCCGAGTTTTGCCGGATCCGCAATTCCCTGCGCGACGAGCGCATCGACGCCGGCGAGCAAGTCCTCGACCTCCTTGTGCCCCCAGTCGGCGTAGATCGCCGTTGCGAAGCGGATGCCGCGTCCGCTGCTGCCGCGGTAGTTGATGCCGATCACGACATAGCCGTGCGCCGCGAGCAGCTGGCGCCTGAATTGGTACTCATCGAACGAGAATGAATGCGCGTCCTGCCCATTGGGGCCGCCATGGATCCAGAGCAGCGTCGGATAGGTCTTGCCCGGCACGAAGCCGGGCGGCTTTACCAGGAGCCCGTGTATCTCGGTGCCGTCCTTGCTCTTGAAGCGCAGATCCTCAGTTTGCCCGAGCTGCAATTCGCCGAGCCAGGCATCGTTGTGGCCCGTGAGTTTGCGCAAGCCGCCGTCTTGCAATGCGTAGATCTCGGCGGGTGCGCCGTCGTCGGAATACAGCGCCGCCGTGTGGCCGGCGGCCGTCGAAAGGGAGCCGACCACGGACGGCTTCGTCGCGAGTCTCGTGATCGCGCCGCTGCGCAGGTCGATGCTCGCGGGATACACCGAGCCGTCGTCCTCGACGGCGACCGTCAGGGACTTGGAGTCGGAAGAAAACGCGTAGGACGCGACGGCCCGGTCGAGCGAGTCGGTCAAGGCGCGCGGTGTACCGCCGCCGGCGGGCACGACGGCCAGGCGGTCCTGAATGTAGGCGTTGTATTTCGGCTCCAAGCCCTGCAGAAAGCCGAGCAGACTGCCGTCCGGGCTCCACGCGAGCGCCTGCACGTTGGGTGCATAGGGGCGAGCGAGTTTCGCCGGTGTTGCGCCCGCGCGCGGCTCGATGACCTCAATGTCTTCCGCGCCGTCCGGATCGGTTCCGTAACCCTGGGTCCGCACGAATGCGATGCGCTTGCCGTCGGGTGACCATACCGGCTGGTCATCGTTGAATCCCGCGTCGCTCGTCAGCGCCTCGATCGTGCCGGAGGCCAGATCGAAGAGGAACAAGTGGCGCCGCTCGCCGGTCGCGAGATAGCCCTCTTCGTCTTCCTTGAAATGCAGCGAGTCGATGACGATCGGCTTCGGCGCCTTGGCATCCTCCGTGCCGCGCCGCATCGCGAGCACCAGATGGGTGCTGTCGGGAGACCATTGAATCTCGCTGATGTCGTCCTTGGAGTCGAACACGGAGCGCGCCTCGCCGCCGCGGCGATCGAGCAGCATGAGGTGCTCGTGATCGGCACCGCCGGGCGTCGCGAGGAATGCGAGATACTGCCCGTCGGGACTGAAGCGCGGCGCATGCGTCCCATGCGCGGGATTCGTCAGTGCCAAGCGCTGCTTGCCGTCCCAACTGACCATCCAGATCGCGCTGCGTGCCTCGTCGGCGTCGCGATCGTTGCTCTTGACGACGTAGGCGACCCATGCGCCGTCCGGCGCGCATTGCAGCTCGGAAAGCGACTGGGTGCGGTAGAAATCATCGGCACTCAGCGCTCGGCGCGGCGCCGTCGCGACGGCGGCGGGCGCATCCGCGGCGAATATGTCAACCGCGCAGCCCGTCGCCGCAACCAGCGCGGCTGCGACGAGCGCGGCTAATCGCGGTCCAAGCTCGAGCGGCGTGGCCGTCATTGCGACGCGCACCGCCGGGGTCGAGGTTCGCGCACTTGCTGAAAGTTCATGTCCAAATATTGCTGGTTCGCCAAATCAATCTCGTCAATGCGATTGGAAATTCCGCCGCGGACACCGACCCGTTTTGTGCTACTTGTGATACGGGTATGTGCCCCCGTATCCTATCGCGCTATGGCGGGAACGGGTCACAATTTCGGCTCCTAAGACCTACGGCCAACAGGTAAGCGACAGGGACGCGCGGGGCGGACCAAAAAGTTCGTCAGCGTAGTGGTATCGGGTTTCAAGCCGTTTTAAATTCCATTACTCGAGGGGAGAAAAAATCATGTTATGTCCAAGGTGCAAACAAGTGGTCGCCGATAACGCGCAATTTTGCGACTCCTGTGGCCTGACGATGACGGCGGGCGGCAATACCGCTGCTCCGGCCGCTCCAGCCGCCACCACGATTCGTCGACCGACGGGCGCGGGCGGGAGCCCCGCCGGGAGCGCGGGCGGTGGCGCTGCCTTTAGCAGCGGTGCGAGCGGTGCCAGCGGATTTGGTGGTGGCGCGGGCGGCGGCGCAAGCGGTGGCGGCGGATTTGGCGGCGGCGCGGGGTCGCCGGGCGGCGCATCGCCGGCATGGGCGGGCGCATTGAACGCGCGCTTCCCCGGCCTGTTCGACCGCATCAAGAACATACTGCTCGCACCGAAGACGGAATGGCAGGCGATCGCGGCGGAACCGACCTCGATTGCCAATCTGTATACCGGCTACGTCATACCGCTCGCGGCGTTTTCGGCTCTGATGAGTTTCCTGCGGATGTCGGTCGTCGGAATCAGCATGCCATTCGGCGGCACGATTCGTACGCCGATCGTCAGCGGCCTCGTCGCGATGGTGGTGGGCTTCGGTTTCGGCCTATTGACACTGTATTTGTTTGGCCTGATCGTCAATGCGCTCGCGCCGACGTTCGGCGGCCAACGTGACCTGCGTCAGGCGATCAAGGTCGCGGCCTATACCGCCACGCCCGTGTGGATCGCCTCGGTCGTGGGCTTATTGCCGACGACGGGGATCGTGAGCCTGGTACAGCTCGCGGCGGCGATCTACGCGATATATTTACTGGTTCTCGGCTTGCCGCAACTCATGCAGAGTCCCCGCGCGGGCGGCTATACGGTCGCCGTGCTCATTTGCGGGCTGCTGATGGGCCTCGTGCTTGGCGCGCTCAGTGCATTGGTCGGACTCCGCGGATTCGGCGGCTACGGCGGCTTCAACATGTCGGGAATGACCCAGGAGCAGCGCCAACAGCAGGCGACTCAAGCCGTCGCCAATGCGCTCGGTGGCGCAATTGGCTCCGATGACAAGAGCAAGCAGAGCTTGAGCACCGCAATCAACGGGTTTGCCGAGATTGGCCGCAAGATGGCGCAGCAGCAAGCCGCCGCCGGAAACTCCAATGCGGCGCAAAACGCCGGCAGCGGCGCCGCCGATGCGTCCGGAAATGCCCAGGACGGCGCCGCCGCGGCGGCCAATGCGCTCGCCGCGTTGGGAGGCGCGATGGCCGGCAATCGTAAAGTCGACCCCGTGGATTTTCATGCGCTCAAGGACTTGCTGCCGGGTGCCTTGCCCGGTATGCAGCGCGTCAACGCCGAAGGCAGCAGCCAGGCGGCCATGGGCATGAAGAGTTCGGAAGCTACGGCGACGTACCAGGGGACCACCGGAGCGCGCGCCGAAATCAAGATCGCCGACGTCTCCGCGGTCGCCGGTTTGATGGATGCGGCCAGCGGCATTGCGCAGAGCATCAACTCGGAGAGCGACACGGGCTATGAAAGAAACACGACGATCGGCGGCCAGCCCGTGCACGAGAAGTTCGACAACCGATCCAAACACGGCGAGCTCACCGCCATCGTCGCCAAACGTTTTGCCGTGAACGTAACCGGCGATTCCGTCGATATGAGCACGCTCGAACAATACGCGGGCGCGATCGATTTCTCGCGACTCGAAGCGATGAAGGACGTTGGGCTGCAGGCCCAGTGAGAGGCCGCCGCGGCGAAAAGCTGGCGCAGGAATCGCGCGCAGAGGCGACTGGGCGCCGCGGTCGCTCAAGGCACACCGGCGCTCAGTCGTTCCTGTCGCCCGAGAACAGGCTGCCCAGTAATCCACCAACGACCGCGCCGCCGATGAGTTTCGCGACGTCGGTACCGATATCGGCGCCGAAGCCGTCGGCTCGCGCGATGTCGTCTTCCTGTTCGATGCGCGATACCACCCAATCGAAGCGTCCGCTGGTCACTGCCGCCTTGCAGTATCGGCATTCGCCGATCTGCGTCAGCGCCAAAGGCGCACCGCAATTGGGGCAAGTGTTCTCGAGCGTGCCGGCTTTGTTGGTCGTTGCGACGCCGACCGAGCGCTGGAAGGTCCATTCTTCGGTAAAGGGCCGCACGCTGCGATCGCCGAATACGACGCGGCCCGTGCCGTCCACTTCGTAGTCGGCCGCTGCCGCGCTGATGCGCACCGTCAAATCGTCGAACACCCGACCGTGAATGACACGCACGGGTTCGATGCCGCTGATCGCGAGATTCTCCATGACGTCGCGGCGGCCCTCGGCCGCCATGGTTTCGAGCTGCGCGCGCCACGCGAAGTAAGCTCCGGGGCTCAAGAATGCGCGGCCCGCCTCGAGGTTCTGCCGGCACCAGGCATCCTGCAGCGCCATGAAGCCCGCTTGCACGCGCTTCAGAAACGCGTTCAAATCGAAAGCGGCATCCGCGGCACGCAAGCTGGCGATGCCTTCGGCCGGAGTCGGCGCGGCAACCCCGAGCAAGGGATCGGCGCCGAAACCCACGAAGGGCGCGGGCTGCACGTCGGCAACGACCCAGTCGACGGAGCCGTTGGTGACGCTTGCCCGGCAGTGCGTGCAAGTGCCGTCGAGGCTCAGGCGTAGCTCCGCGCCGCAGACCGGGCATTTCGACGCGATGACGCCGCCGTCCTGCGGCGTGCGAGCGCCGGCCGCGCGCACGAAGGTCCAGCGCTCGCCGTGGCGGTTGTCCTGCCCTTCGTCGGACACCACGCGATTGGCGTCATCGAGCATCTTGCTGCGATAAACCAGATCGAAATGCACGAGCAAAGTTTGCCCTTGATCGCTCGAGGTCGCATCGACGAGGTGGACCGAGCGCACGTTGAGACTTTCCATGAGGACGCGCCGATGGTGCGAGGCGCTGTCCGCGATGCTGCGCGAGACCGTACCGAACACCGCGTCATTCAAATACGGGCGCACTGCTGCGGCGTCGTTGTTTTGCATGCCGCGCTTGACGAGAAAGAACGTCATCTCGGCGCGCTGCAGAAACGTTTCGATCTCGAAGCCGGCATCCTGACCGCGTATCGTCTCGAGCGCGGCCGGCAATCCGGGACGCGCCGGCATCAGTTGCCCGGAGCCTTGGGAGTTCGTGTACCGGCCCGCCGTGGCCGCGCCGAGCATCGCGCCCAGCGCTTGGGCGTTGAGCGGGGAATTGGGCGAAGTCGGCGAGATCGGCGTGGGCCGCGAGATGCTGCTGCCGTCGGGCGTCGACTTGAAGAAGCGGCGATAGAGGTACCACGCGACAATGGCGAAAATCAGCAGCCCGATGAATTCGCCGGGGGAGCTGTTGCCGGAGCCGCCGCCGTTGATCGAGACGCCGTGGCCGCTCGATGAGCTCGAGGTCGCGGCGCCCGAATGCGCGCCGCCGCCGGCACGCCCGAGCGCGGAATCTGCCGCGCCGAGGGTGAGCGCGGCAAGCGCGCGGCCCGCATGCCGCGGCACGCTCGGCTTCAAGTCAGCGCCGTCCCGCACCCGCCGCAGAATTTCGCGTTTGGAGCGATCGCCGCACCACACTGCGTGCAATGCGCCGCAGCGGCTGCTGCCGGTGGCGGCATCGCCGTGCCGCAGCTCGAACAAAACTTGGCGCTGGGACTATTGGGCGCCTGACAGTTGGCGCAAGCGACGGTGGCACCCGCCGGCGCCGCGCCGCCCGCCGGCCTGGGCGCCGGCCCCGGTCCGGGCTGCGCGCCGAGACCGCCGCCCGGCGGCGGAGGCGCGGCACTTCCCATGCCGCCGACCATTCCTCCCAAGCCCATGCCGACGCCGAGCACCGCCGCGTTGCCGCCGCCGCCGCCGGCAGCAGCGCCTTCGCCGATGCCTTTCAAGGCGGCGCCGATCCCGTATTCGCGGAAGCCGCCCGCGAGGCGTGAATACGCGGCATCCTTGCGCAGTCCCTTCAGCGTCTGTTCGTCGTCGGGCTTCAGGCTGATCGTGAAGTTTCCGAGGCGCGTGACGAACAATCCATACGGCGTCAAAGCCGCTTGGACGTCGCCGAGCAACGTGGCCTCGATCTCGACCGAGCGGCCGGCGATTCCGAGCACCGGCCATTTCTCGGAGGTCAATTTGCGGACGACGCCGGTGCGCAAGGTCTTGAGTATTTGTTCACGGGCCCAGTCCGTGATGAGGTCGTTGGAGGCTTGGCGCGTACCGACGAGTTTCAAGATCAGCGTCGAAGGGTCTTTCACGATGACCGCATATTCGCCGAATACGCGCAGGCCCACCGCCAGACCCGTCTCCGGATCCTCGATGTCGTCGATCGGGCCGCCGAAGGGCAGGCCGACGAATTCGCGCGTGCCGATGAAATACAATTCGGCTCGATACATATTGCCGCCGCTCGCCCAGTCGACGATGTCGCCGAGGAACGGAATCAGCGCGCCGTCGAGCGTCGAGCGCCCCTGAGGAATCGTGCCGGCGATCTTGCCTTCCCGGACGAACACGGCCGTCTCGTCGGGCTGCACCGTGATCTGCGTGAGTTTGCGTATCGTCTGGTCGGGCCATTTATACAGGATGAAATCCTTGGCCTCGTCGGGTCGCGCGATGAACTGTCGATTCAGGTCGTTTCCAATACCAAATAGACTCACGATGCTTGCTCCTGTCTGTATGGAGAAGGCGACTCAATCATGTCTGGACCCGGTGCAAAAGGTTCGGATCCTTGACGACATCCTGGATACGCGAGGGCGGCGCTCCCGTCAGTGACGCAGGCGGCACATTTTGCAGCCGTTTGAGCGTCGTGTCCGAAAGGCACGAATTGGCGAACAGGATGTGCAGTTCGGGAGCATCGCCGCCAGCGAGCGTGAAACAGGTGGCCCCGAGTTTGCGATTGAGCGGACCCAAGAGTCCTTGTTCGATGAGACTCGCCCCCGTCGCACTTCCCCCCGAGATCTGCGTATCGATGACGAGGTCCGTGCCCTGCTGCGGTACCGGCGTGGCATTCAGAATCACCAAACTCGAATTGATTTCGGCCAGCACCGGAATCGCGGCCGTGGCCGGCAGCCCGGAAAACCTGAGCCGCGCTTTCTTCGGCTTGAAGTCGAAATACTGCAGGAAGAACGTCTTCGAAAATTCCGCGCCGATGAGGCGCCCGACGTCCTGCATCGCGAGCTCCTGCGATGCCCAGCTCTGCTTTTCCGGAATCGCCGTGTTGTGATAGATCTCCTCGCCGGTTTTGGTGTTGACCGCTTTGACGGTCCAGGAGGTGATCACGAACTTTTCGATCGTCAGCCCGGAAGCGGCGAGCTTGGCGGATAGCCGTTTGAAGCGCACCTCGCCGTCGACGTGAAAATCCGCCGGCGGCTTCGCGGAAGCATCGTCGACGACCGCGAACCCAAACGAGCGGATGTGATCCTTCAATAGGTTCTCGGCAACCGGCGAGGGCTGCGCCGCGGCGTTCGCATCGGCATTCGGGTCACCGGTAGGATTCGCGGCGCGTATGCTGACCGAGATGCGCGGATCGCCATTGTTGCGTATGAAGTCGACGCGCTCGTCATGCGAAATTTGATTGAGCATCTTCTGGACTTCGCGCACGTTGACGCTGGCGCGCATCGTGCCGACCATGAGACCGTATTGACTCATTTCCGGCGTCGACTGATCCAGCACGGTCTTGATGAATTCGTCGCTGTGAGCCAGCAATTTTTCGCGCACGATCGGGTAATTCGCATTGATCGAACTCGGCTCGACGTATAACGCGGCCGCCTTTGCGACCACTTCGCGACGCGCATCGTTCCACACGGTGCGCTCGAGTCCCGCCGGATCGTTCGCATAGCGCGGGTCGGATGGATCCGCAAGCCCCACGGCGCTGATGACCGCCGAATCGCCGTCCCCTTGCGCGTCCGCGGCGGATCGCACCGGGGATGCATTCGATCCTACGGTGAGCGCGTCGGACGGCGGCGGTGTCGGCAGGGACAAGGACTGGCCGCCGTTCAACTTGGCGCTCAGCGGCAGGCCAAAGCGCGGCCCCAATACGAAATAGGCCGCCGCCGCGCCCGCCGCCAGCAGCGCGAGCAGCGTAAATAGAACCGCGGGGCTCAGCCCGCGCGAGCGCGGCGGAGTCGTCCTCGCCGCGTTCGCCGGGGGAGCGCCCGGCGCCCCGGCCGTCTGCGGCCTCATCATCGTCTGACCGCCGGGCGCGCCGGCGGCCGCCGTCTGCGCAAGCGGGGTCAGCGAATTCGCGGCCGCTATCGCCTGTTTGAATTCGGCGGCCGTCTGATAGCGCTCATCGGGCCGCTTGGCCATCGCGCGGCGCAGGATCTCGTCGAATCCCTTCGGCACCTGAAAGTTCAGCGCCGACGGCGGTGGCGGCGAATCGTTGAGCACCTTGTGCATGATCGTCGTAAAGGCGCCCGTGAACGGCACCTCGGCGGTCAGCAGCTGATACAGCACGACGCCGGCCGAGTACAAATCGGAGCGCCCGTCGACGGTTTGCGCCATGAACTGTTCGGGCGACATGTAGCTCGGCGAGCCCAAGACCGTGCCGACTTGGGTCAGCGTCGAGGACTCGATGCGCGCGACCCCGAAATCCGCGACCTTCACGCTGCCGTCCTTGAGCAAGATGATGTTGGCCGGCTTGATGTCGCGATGTACTACGCCGTGCGCATGGGAATATTCGAGCGCGTCGAGCAGCTCCGACATGATGCGTTCGACCTCGCGCATCGGGAATCGCTCATTGGCCTCGAAATAACTTTCGAGCGAGCGGCCCTCGATGAACTCCATCGCGATGAACGCGGTTTTGGTCTCGCCGCCTTCCGCATTCGGCACGACATCCTCGCCGTATTCGTAGACCGCGATGATATTCGGGTGGCTGAGCCGACCGGCGGCCTGGGCCTCGCGCCGCAGCCGCGTCAGCAGATTGTCGGACTGGGTGCCGTCGAAGAATTCGTTGATGAAAGTCTTGAGCGCGACGCGCCGATCGATCAAAGGATCGAAGCCCTCGTAGACGATGCCCATGCCGCCGCGGCCCACCTCGCGGCGCACCTCGTACTTACCGAGTTTTTGCGGCAGGATTCTCGAGGAGGCATTCATACGCTGAACCTATGCTGGCAATCGGGCATTGTTCGGGAGGGCCCGGCTATTTGTACTTGCTGTCGATATCCCAGACGCTCTTTTGCACCAGACGCTGCACCATCGTGTCCAGCGTGATGCCGCCCTCGGCCGAATTCGAAATGCCGGCGACCGACGTCGATTTGGCGCCGATCTCCATCTTCTCCTCGGTGTAATTCTGCGCCACTTGGTCCGTGGTCGTCGCATCGAGAATCTTGTAGCGCATGCCGATGACCCAGACTCCGGATGCCTGCGAGGTGTCGACCGAGCCGGTCACCGTGCCGGCCGCCGCGGTCGGCGCGTTGTTGCGGCCGAAGATGCCGATCAAACTGCTCGCAACGCCGCCGTTGAACCCGGATTTGGCCTTGGCGACCGGTTCGGCCTTGAGGATGTCGAACTTCACGATCCATTTGGTCGTCTTCAGCTTGCCCTTCTGCATGACCTTGCGTGCCTCGTCGGGATCGCCGGCGCCGTACGCGAGTTGAATTTCGTTGAGCAGCGGTCCCAGATCGGCGCGCTCGAGGACCTGAAAATTCGCCTTGGATAGCTCCAACTCGGCGAAGTCGGCGATGTTGTTGGTGCCGTATCGCGCCACGAACGAGGCGTTATTGCTCTTGATCTCGCCCGGGATCACGACGAGCCTCGGACCCTGTTTTGCGGCGTTGACGTATTGAATGTCCTGATACATCGTCGAATCGGCCGCAGCATTGGCCTTGTTCGACGTGCTGCTGCCCGCGGTCGGCGAGCCGCTCGCGCCCGATCCCCAGGTCGGCGCCGACTGCGCCCAGAGCGCCTGCGCGGCGCCAAGACCAAGAACGATGATTCCGATCGATAAGAATTGTTGACGAGACATGGTTCCCCTCCAGCCGGCTAATTCAGCGCTTGACCCGCGCCCCCACGACAAAAATCATTATAGAGCTGCGCAACCAGCGGGTCGGCCCGTTCCTGCATCATCGCCAATGCGGTGTGGAGCGTATCGCTGCCCGAGTAAGATTCGGAGTGCGCGTCGACCGTCGAGAGCATCCGTCCGTTGACGGTCGACAATGTCAAATCGATATTGACCGAGACTTCATTGACCTGGACGATTGGGTTCACGCCCGCCTGGCTCGTGATGCTGCCGCGCAGAACGTAATTGGCGCCGAGTTTTCTCGAAGCCGCGAGCGCCGCATCGGGATCGTTCTTGAAATACGCGTCGAGTTCCGCTTGCGCGATGCTCGCCTTGATCTGTTGCTGGGTGTAGGTCTTCAATCCCAAGCCGCGCAACCGCGCGTCGACGACGCGAAACAGCTGCCCATACCGGTCCTGGTTCGTCATCCACTGATCCAGATGCTGCTCGCCGATCAGCAGCACGATTTTGTGATTCTTGAGCCGCTGGCGGCACGGAACGGATACCAGGGCCTGGATCGCCTCGGTCTGCTGTGCCGCGTCTTGCTGTGCCTTGGCCTGATCCGCATCGGTGCTCGCCGAGAAGCTGAACTGATCGGCGGCGAAGGATGAGCCGGGCATGGCGATGCACAGCGTGGCGGCCAACAGCAGCCGCAAGCGAACAGGCGTCAACAAGCGAGCAGGTGTCAATAGAGTGCGATGATCCATGCGCGGTCCAGCCAGAAGTCCATATCCCTTGCCACGTGCGCCGATTCTATGTGGCTTAGCCCGGATGTGCCAGTCCCGGCGCGCTCGCGCGTGCTGCGCATCGGCGGTTATAATCCGCAGAATTCAGCCAGGAGGGCATCACATGCAGCAGTACGGCGGAATTTATCGAGCGCTGGTCGCCGGCGGCGGCCCGGGCGGCCCGGGCGGCCGGGTACAGGTCACGGTCCCATCGCTTGAACTGACGCTCTGGGCGACGACCTGCTTGCCGCCGGATTGCCGTGCGAGCTATCAGACGGGACAAGAGGTCTGGGTGATGTTCGGGCACGGCCGTCAAGATTTCCCGGTCGTCATGGGCGTCGCATCGCTCGGCTACTAGCCGCCATTCGCGGCGTCTTGGCGCGGCCGCTTTAGACCACGCCGAGCATTCGCCAAACGGGCACGACCTTTTCAATCTTGAACTCATAGTCGCGGGTCATGGCGGTCTGCGCTTCGGCGGGATCCTCGATGACTTTCTCGTCGATGACCGGGTGTGCGCCGCGATCGCGGCATCGCCGGATGAACTGGGCCGCCAATACGTCGGCAGCGAGCGACTCGCCGCGCTTCAAACTGCGGTACAGCGCGTAACTTGCCGATGTCAGCGAAATGCCCGAACGCGCGGCGGCTACGGCGATCGCCGCTCCATGCGCGAGCGCAACATCGGCCTCGGATTCATACAAGGCATTGAGTCTATCGGCGCGTGCGAGCTCGGCCGGGGATGCTGTGTGAGCAAGTCCGGCGAGGCCGGTACCAATCAGCGTGCCGACCAATTCGACCGGCGCGACGAGGTGAGCGCTCGGCAAGCCCTCCAAGCGCAACAGCTCGCCGACCGTGCGTGGACCTTGCTTGAGCGCATCGAGGATCATGCCGTAGACGACGGGATCCGGCCGCCATCGCGATCCGTCGGGCTTGGCGACCTCGAACACATCGGGCGCCTGCCGCAGCAGCGTCAGCGTTTTCGACGACAGCAGCTGATCCCGATGCTGCACGGAGATGCGCCGCAGGCCGCGCACGAACACGTCCTGGCGAAACCAGTTGTCGGTGCAAAAGTCCTTCAATGTTTCGCGCAGCTCGGGCGAGGAGATCTCCGCGATCGCCGCTCGCTGCTCCTCGGTCAGTGCGAGATTGTAAAAATTCTTGAGCAGCTCCGCGCAGGCCGCGTAGTTCAATTTCGCCTCCGCGAGACTGCGCGCGACGTCGGCGAAATAGGCCGGCTGCCAATGCTCATTGAGATACTCGTGGACAAGGTAGGGCAGCATGTTGCCGACATCCTTGAAGCGCTTCGCGGCATACATGAAGCGCTCCGGGATGATCTTCGCCGCGACGAAGCGGTCGAGTTGTTCGATAGCGCGCGACACCGCGAGATCGCTACGCTGCGGAACGGCGGCCGAGAGCTCCTTGACGAGGCGTTGCAGCGGAGATGCCTGGTACCACGTGGGCAGCACGTTGTAGCTGACATAGAGCAAGCCGCCCGCCTGCAAGCGCGCGTTCAAAAAGGCCACGATCGCGGTCTGCAAGGCCGGCGCGACCCAAGTCCAAACGCCGTGCATCGTGACCACGTCGAACATCGGCAGCGCCTCGCCGCGCCGACCCGTCAGTTCATCGAAGCTGCATTCGTGAAATTGAATGTTGTCGAGACCGGCGAGCCGCGCTTGCTCGCGTGCGTGCGCGACATGCGCGGGATTGAAATCGATCGCGTGAAACTCCGCTTCCGGGTGGGTCGCCGCGAGCACGAGACTGGTCTTGCCGCGGCCGCAGCCGAGCTCGCAGTAGGTGAACCGATCCTCGAGTACCGGGGCCGCCACACCGTCGATCGTGGCGGCGATGCTCAAATGCGCCGCGGCTTGATTCGGGTAGAAGCCGTCGGAATACTCGACGTCGGTCACATAGCCCTTGCCCCAGGTCGACATGATGGGGATCAGGCTCCGGCCGCGCTGATACGGCCGTTGCCGCCGTTGGCGATATCGACCGCCGCCTGCACATAGCGCGCGCGCTTTTGACCCGCGAATTTCGGTTCAGGTTTCACCGCCGCGAGCATGACCGCGCTGGCGACGGCGCTGCCCAGCAACTGCGGCGGCGCCGCAACCTCGGGCAGATTCTCGGGCGCGAGGCTGCCGCCGCTCCAAAACGCGGCCATGGCCGCCCACGCGGCCGGCGACTTCAGATCGGTCGCTTGCGCGCTCGAGCCCGCGGCTCGCCGGTTCTCTTCGGTCGGCTTGCGCACCCAGGCCTCGGCCGCCGCGATCGCGGCCTGTAGAGGCGGCGGAACGGGCTCGCGCAAACCCTCGCGGGCGCATAGACAGGCCCACCAAACCGCTTCGCGCGGCGGCAGCGCAAAGCTCAAGAATTGCACGGCTTGATTCAAGTCCTCGGCGGCGAGCAGCCCGTTCAAAAATTTGGCCGGGGAGGTGCCTTCAGGGGAGTTGAGCGCGAATCCGCCCGCTGTCGCGAGCGCGCAGATCTCTTGGGCGTTCGTGACCGTGATTTTTTTTAAGTTGTCGATCTGCATGCGCCATTTCCATGCCGACTGGTTCAGTTGATCATCGTGATGCCGCCCTTGAGCGTCAGCATCCCATCTCCATTGACCGTCGTCATCGCACTCTTGAGCTCCGCGGTCGCCTGGCCCTGAACGCTGACCATGATGCCTTTGATCGTGACGCCCGTCTGGTCGATCGTGATGCTGTTGCTGCCGACGGTCAGCGTGATCGACTGCATCGCGTCGATGGCGCTCGTTCCCGCGTCGCACTTCAAGGAGTGGTTTCCCATCGACAGCTCGGTCGATTGGTTGCCCTGGCTGATCGTCGTCGAGTCGTTGCCCTGGCTGATCGTCGTCGAGTGATTGCCTTGGCTGATCGTCGTCGAGTGGTTGCCCTGGCTGATCGTCTGCGAGTAGTTGCCGGTATCGACCGTTTCCTTCAGATCGCCCTGCTTGACATCGATCGTGCGGTTGCCCTGCGTGACCGTCAAATTATCGTCGTTCTGTACGACGCGACGATAATCCTTTTGTGCATTGACGTAGATTTCCTCGGACCCGGCCTTGTCCTCGAAGCGCATTTCGTTGCTCGTATCGGGGGTTCCCGGATCGCCCCAATTGGCGCCGCGTATGCCGCTCTGGGTCTTGTTGTCCGGCAAGGTATAGAGCAGCGCATTCTTGCCGTTGTAGACCATGCCGACGATGATGGGCCGGTCGGGGTCGGCATCTTCGTATTCGACGACGACCTCGCTGTTGATGCGCGGCAGATACTGGGTTCCCATTTTGTTGAAAGCCCAACTTTGCGCGACGCGCATCCAGCACGATTGATCGTCGGCGAACCATGGAAATTGGACTCGCGCGCGTCCTTGCTCGTCCGGGCCGTCCGTGACCATCGCGGTTTGCGGACCGCGAATCTGCGGCTTCGGCGTCACGCGCGGCGGGCGGAATACGAAATCGGCAGGCATGCAGACGAAATCGTTCGAATATTCGGTCGTGCCGTCAAACGGAATGCCGTTGAAATCCCGCAACCGGTGCTCTACCCGAATCATCACGAAGGTATCCGACGTCTGATTCGCGGCCGGCAAGTCGACCGTGTGATTCTTGATCTTGAACTTGGCGCCGGCGCGCGCGGACGCGTCGTTGCAGGTGCCGGAGATCGAGACGACCTTGGATTCCTGTTCTTCCATGCGCGCTACGGCGAGCTGTTTGCCCACATCTGCGGTCGCGAAACGTCCCGAGTAATCGTAGAACGCGCGCGCGGCAAAGGCGGGCGCGGAAGCCTTGGGCAGGCTGTTGGCGCTGCCTTCGATGACGTCAACCGCGGTGTAGTCCCATGCGCCATGCTTGTAGGTCGAGGCAACGACTTGATACTGCGGCTGCCATCGATTGATGTCCGCCGAGAAATCCAGCGTATAGGGATCCATTTTGATGAAATCCGTCGCCGCATCGCCGGTCACGATCGGGCAATCGGGGTCCTCGTAGGCGAATCGAAAGAACAGTCCTTCTTCCTCGAGCAAGCGGCTGATGAAATTGAAATCGCTTTCGCAGTATTGGACCGTGTATATGCGCTCCGCTCCTGAGGATTTCAATTGCCCGGTAAACCCGCCGTCCTGCAGGACCTTGGCGACGATGTCGGTCGCTTTCATGTTGTGGAACAGCTGACAGCGTTGGTTGAGTGTGAGCTTCCAAATTGGCGGGACCAGTTCGACCAGATGCAAAAAATGATCGCGCACCGTGCTGCGCGCGACCTGCATGCTGCTGACGATCCCGCTGAATTGGCGCGAGTCGTTGTCGGTCGCGATCGCGACGGCGAGTTTTTGGCCGAGCATCTCACTCGGCTTCAGCGCGCGCCCCAGCGTCATTATTTCCAGTGAGAAGCGCGTCAGGACCGATAATTCTTCGACGCCGTCGAAAGCCGCGACGAGGATTTTGGTCTCGCCGACGGGGCTCTGTACGACTTTGATGAGCCGCTCGTTCTGGTCCAGCTCGATTTCTTCGAGGTCAGCCAAGAGAATACCCACACCTTGGTGCGGGCGGAGCACCGTGCAACCGATTGGCCATAGGATCGCGTGATCGCGCGGCGACCGGTACGCGCGAGGTGCTCAACGGCGCCCGGACGCGATCCCGTCCCGGCGCCGTTGAGCGAAGTGTCATATCTCCTTGCCCAACGCCAGATCGTAGCCTTTCACGACTGTGGCGAGGACGGTCTTATTGTCCGCGCCATAGCTCACGAACTTTTCCGTGATTTTCGTGAAATTGAACGAGATCGATTCCGTCGGCTGCCCGTCGCGGGGCGCGGATACCGAATATCCCGAGATCACCGAGTTCTCGAGCGTGTAGCTCGCGAAGGGTTTGTCGGTCTTTCCGGTGGACGTCACGTCGATCTGAACTTTCTTGGCGTCGAACTTCGACACCGACCAGCCGAACAATTCGATCGATGCGCTGTCCATCGACTTCGTGACGTGAATTTCACTGACGTTCGGTTGCCCGGCTTCGCGCGACGTCGCGTGACCGAGCGGATTGTTCAGAGCGCGACCGATTCCGAACTGCAGCGAGTCGACCTGGATCCACCCGACGTGGTTGGTCTCGGTCGCGCCGCCGGTAACAGCTGGTATTTGCACGTATACTGACATTGTCCATTCTCCTTAATTAACAGATGCCATAAAGATTTAACTTTGATCGCCACCATGCGCGCTCGCCCGCCGCCGATCCAATCGAATGATCGTTCCCTTGCCACTGGATTAGCTCGAATGCGGGCTCCCTACAATTCTTCGCAGAACGAATTCCCTTCGACTCTTTAACCCAAACTATATGAAAACGCGCCATTATTGTCCAGCGAAACGCGGACGTCGCCAATCGGTTGACCGTTCGCGAGGCGCTCGAGAAATCGCGTTGAAACCTCGGGCAGAATTCCGTGCGTGAGCACATTCTCGATATTGCGCGCGCCGCTCTCGGACTCGGTGCAGCGTGCCGCGATCGCGTCGATGACGTCCGGCGAATAATCGAACCCGGTCCGGTAGGTATCCAAGATGCGGCGTTGGATACGTCCGAGCTGCAGTTTAATGATCGTGCGCAAGGTGGCGTCGGATAACGGAAAATACGGCACGACCGTGACGCGCCCCAAGAACGCCGGCTTGAAATACTTGAGCAGTTCCGGACGCAGCGCGGCGGCCAGCCCCTTCGAGTCGGGCATCGTGTCCGGATCGGCCGCAAGCTTCGCGATGGTTTCCGTACCGGCGTTCGAGGTCATGATGATCGTCGTGTTCTTGAAATCGATGTCCCTGCCTTCGCCGTCGCGCAACTGCCCCTTGTCGAACACCTGGTAGAAAACGTCCTGCACGCCGGGGTGCGCCTTCTCCATTTCATCGAGCAGCACGACGCTGTAGGGGCGCCGCCGCACCGCCTCGGTCAGCACGCCGCCCTCGCCATAGCCGACATAACCCGGGGGCGAGCCGACCAGGGTCGAGACCTTATGCTCCTCCTTGAACTCCGACATATTGATTACGCTCAGGTTTTGGCCGCCGCCATAGAGCAGCTCGGCGAGGGTCAGCGCCGTTTCGGTCTTCCCAACGCCGCTCGTTCCGACCATCAAAAAGACGCCGGTCGGTTTGCGCGGATCGGTCAATTTGGCGCGCGACGTGCGCATTGCCTCGGCGATGGCTTCGAGCGCATCGGGTTGACCGATGATGCGCTCCTCCATGAGATTCTTGAGATTGAGCACCGTTTGGATCTCGTTGGAGACCATGCGGCCCAAGGGAATGCCGGTCCAATTCGCGATGACCTGGGCAACCGCTTGTCCGTCGACGCTGACCTGCAGCAGCGGCCGCTCGCCCTGCAGCGCCGTCAGCCGGTTGCGGTCCCCGAGCAGGTCGCTCTTCAGGGTTTCGCGTTCGGCGGCTTCCAGCGGCGGCTTCACGCCGGCATGATCGGCCTCGAGCCGGTCGCGCAGTTCGCGCATGCGGCCGACGATTTCCTTCTCGCTCTCCCAGCGCTCCTCGAGCTCCTTGAGCTGCAGCTCCGCAGCGGCTCTATCGGCGCATAGACGCGCGAGATCTGCCGCGTGATCCGAGCCCGAAGCGCTTTCGCGCTCGAGGATCTGGATTTCGGTGGTCCCCAGTTCGATGCGGCGGCGGCAGTCCTCGATTTCCGGGGGCACCGCGTTTTGGCTCATTGCGACGCGCGCGCAGGCCGTATCGAGCACGCTGACGCCCTTGTCGGGCAATTGCCGGCCCGGAATATAGCGCTTGGAGAGGCGCACCGCTTCGATGACGGCTTGATCGAGAATCCGCACGTGATGGTGCTTCTCGAGCGTTTCGACGATGCCGCGCAGCATCGCGAACGCGCCCGCCTCGTCGGGCTCCTCGACCTTGACGACCTGAAAGCGGCGCGCGAGCGCCGCATCGCGCTCGAAGTATTTCTTGTATTCCGCCCACGTGGTGGCCGCGATCGTGCGCAGATCGCCGCGTGCGAGCGCGGGCTTCAACAAATTGGCCGCATCGCCTTGGCCGGCGGCGCCGCCGGCACCGATCATCGTGTGGGCTTCATCGATGAACAGAATGATCGGCGTCGCCGACGACTTGACTTCCTCGATGACCGACTTCAAGCGATTTTCGAATTCACCTTTGACGCCGGCACCGGCTTGCAATAGGCCGAGATCGAGCGTGCGCACCGCGATGTTTTTCATCGCCGGCGGCACGTCGCCTTGTGCAATGCGCAAGGCGAAGCCCTCGACGACGGCCGTCTTGCCGACGCCGGCCTCGCCGGTCATGATCGGATTGTTCTGGCGGCGGCGCGTCAAAATGTCGATGACTTGGCGGATTTCGCTGTCGCGACCCAGCACCGGATCGATTTTTCCCGCCTTCGCGCGCGCCGTCAGATCGATCGTGTATTGATCGAGCGCGCCGCCGGCGACCGGCCCGGCGGCACCACCCGCGGGCTGCCCACTGCCGGCGGCCGCTTGCGGCGCGCCTGCGGAGGCGGCGAGCCCCGCTTCGGCGCTATTGGCCGTGATCTTCGCGAGTTCATGGCGCAGCGCTTCGGCGGGGATCGCGGCGAGCTGCCGGCTCGCGTCGCGCGCCACCAGTGCGAGCGAGTCGTCGCCGACCAGGGCCGCCAGCAGGTGACCCGAGCGGATGACCTGCGCGCTGCCGGTCAAGGAGCAGAGCAACCAGGCCTCTCGCGCCAACTGCACGACTTGGGGGCTCAAGGTGGGCGCGCGGTTGTTGCCGGTCTTGAGCCGGTCGAGCACCTTATTGAGGTCCGCCGCCAGCGCGCCCGGGTCGATGCCGTAAGTCTTCAGGCAGGCGGCAATGTCGCTGTCCCGGATGTCGAGCAGCTTGAGCAGCCAATGCTCGATCTCGATATTGTAATGGCTGCGGGACAGCGTTAGCCCGGCTGCGGCCTCGAGCGCCTGCCGGCAGGGGTTATTGAGCTTGGCAATCAGCGATTTGAGATCGACTGCAACCATTTTTCATCCCTCCATAGACGCCTGGGTGCGCCGCATCCAGCATTACGTTATAAAGCCCGCGCTTCGCTGTCATTGGGCGCCCGCCGGCCAATTATCGTGAGGCTCGTTATCCGGGCAGCGGCTATGCTATCGTAGTCCTAAGCCGCGTTACAGCGGTGTGGAAGTCTGAAGGGATTTAGGCGGTCCGATGGCTACAGCTCCAACAATCGATATCGACTCACTGCTTGCGCCGATTTCGGAAGCTGCGCCGACCGGCATTAATTTGCGCGCCGACGCTTCGCCCACCTCGATTTATTACAAGTTGAAGGACGCACGCAGCGGCGCGCGCGCCGCCGAGCGGCGCGCCGATTCCGAAGGCGCGGCCGCGGGCCTGCTGCCCGAATGGCAAACCATCCTGAATCTCGCGCCGAAGGCGCTCGCCGAGACCTCGAAGGACCTCGAGGTCATCGTCTGGTTCATCGAGGGCTTGGTGCGCGCGGAAGGCTACGCGGGGCTGCGTGATGGGCTGAAATTGGCGCGCGGCCTCATCGACCAGTACTGGGAAAACTTCTTCTCGCTCGAGGACGAGGACGGTTTGGCGACGCGGCTCGCGCCGCTCGCGGGCCTCAACGGCCAAGGCAACGAAGGTACGCTGATTCAACCGCTGCGCAAAGTGCCGGTGACCGCGACGCTCGGCGACGGCGCATTCGCGATTTATCACTATGACCAGGCGCGCGCGCTCGCGAACGTCGCGGATCCGGAAATAAAGGCACGGCGCGAAGCGGCCGGCGAAATCAGCATGGATACCTTTAACGCCGCGGTGAACCAGAGCGGCGGGGTATTTTATATCGGGCTGCTCGAGGACATCGACGGCGCCATCGAGGTGCTGGGCCAATTGGGTCAATCGCTCAACGAGCGCGCCGGGCGCGACGCGCCGTCCACCTCCGACATCGCGAGGGTGCTGACGGCGGTCCGCGATACGGTCGCGGCGTTCAGCTTGGAATTGGTCGAGCGTGCGCGAGCCGCCGCGGCGCAAGGTTCGGCCGGCGCCGAGGGCGCCGCAGGCGCCACCGCTGCGGGAGCCTCGGGTGGATCGGTGCGCGGCCGGGAGGAGGCGTTGCGGACCCTGCAGCAAGTTGCCGAATATTTTCGCAAGAACGAGCCGCACTCGCCGATTTCGACGAGTCTCGACGAAATCGTGCGGCGCGCGAAAATGCCGTTCGCGGAATTGCTCGCCGAGTTGCTGCCGGACGATACGGCGTGGCGCAGCGCGCTGACGAGCGCGGGCATCAAGCCGCCGCCGGTGCAGTAGAGTCTGGAAAATCGGACCTTAGTGGATTAGGTAGTTTTTAGTTCCAGGGAAAAACAATCGAGAGGGCACACCATGGCTAATATTTACGACAAGCTCCAGGGGCAACGACGGCCTCGAGTGCATATCAAATACGAGATAGAGACCGGTGGAGCGACGGTCGAGAGAGAGCTGCCGTTCGTGGTCGGCGTGATGGGCGATTTTTCGGGCAACCCGACGCAGGCGCTGCGGCCTCTGAAGGAGCGAAAATTCATCCAGATCGACAAGGAGAATTTCAACGACGTCATGGAACGGATCTCCCCAGAGCTCAACATCAAAGTCAACAATACGCTCGCGGGCGACGATTCGATGATTCCCGTTCAGTTGAAATTCAAGACGATGAATGATTTCGAGCCGGCTCAGATCGTCGAGCAGGTACCGGCCCTGAAGAAGCTCATGGATACGCGCAATCATTTGCGCGACCTGATGACCAAGGTCGATCGCTCGGCCGACCTCGAGAATCTGTTGGAGCGCGTACTGCAAAATGAGAATGAGCTGAAGGCGCTCTCCAGCCAGCTCGGCACCGACAAACCTAAGGAGTAAGCGAGATGGCTACGAAGACCGAAACAGCAGCCGCGCAAGCGACGACTACCGAGACCAGCCTGCTGGATCAGGCGATCAGCGCCACCAAGCAGACCGAACCGGAACAGGCGCAGCTCCTGCTGAAGACGCTGACCGAAGAAGCCCTGGCGGGCACGTTGACATTCTCGAAGAATCTCACCGTGACGTTCAACAAGGCGATCGCGCTGCTCGACAAGAAATTGTCCGAGCAAACGAGCGCGATCATGCATCACCCGGACTTCCTCAAGCTCGAGGGCTCCTGGCGCGGGCTGCAATATTTCGTCAAGAACACGCTCACCGACTCGATGCTGAAGATCAAGCTGCTCAATGCCTCGAAGACCGAAATCGGCAAGGATTTGGCCAAGGCCACCGACTTCGATCAGAGCGACACCTTCAAGCGCATCTACACGAGCGAATTCGGGACCTTGGGCGGCGAACCGTTCGGCGCGCTGATCGGGGACTATGAATTCACCAACCAGTCGTCCGATGTGGAGTTCCTGACGAGCATGTCGAGCATTGCGGCGGGGGCCTTCACGCCGTTCATCTCCTCGACGAACTCGAAGATGTTCGGACTCTCGGACTTCCGCGACCTCGCGAAGCCGCAGGATTTGAAGCGCAACTTCGAATCCCAGGAATACGCGCGCTGGCGCAGTTTCCGCGACCGCGACGAGGCGGCATTCGTGACGCTGACGATGCCGCGGGTACTCGCGCGCGTGCCGTATGGCAAGGCGACGAACGCCATCGAGGAATTCGCGTTCGAGGAGGCGCCCAAGGATGCCAAGGGCAACGAGAAGCCGCTCGAGCACGAGGAATACTGCTGGATGAATGCCGCCTACGTGCTCGGCGCGCGACTGACCGATGCGTTCGCGAAGAACGGCTGGTGCACGGCGATCCGCGGCGCCGAGAACGGCGGCAAGGTCGAAGGCCTGCCCTCGCACGTCTTCAAGAGCGACGACGGCGACACGGATCAGAAGTGCCCGACCGAAATCGGCATCGACGAGCGGCGCGAGTATGAGCTGTCCGAGTGCGGATTTCTCTCGCTCGTGCATTCGAAGAATTCCGATTTCGCGGTGTTCATCGGCAGCCAGACGACCAAGAAGCCGGCGAAATACAGCACGCCCGACGCGACCGAAAATGCGCAGATCGCATCGAGGCTGCCGTATGTCATGGCGACCGCGCGCTTCGCGCATTTTCTGAAGGTCATGGGCCGCGACAAGATCGGTTCCTTCATGGAAGTGGATGACTGTGGGCAATGGCTCAATAACTGGATCCAGAACTACGTCAATTCCAGCCCAACTGCGTCGGCCGAATCGAAGGCGCGATACCCGCTGCGTGAGGCGCGCGTCGAAGTCAAGGCGATCCCGGGCAAGGCCGGCTGCTATAACGCGGTCGCGTACTTGCGCCCGTGGCTGCAGATGGAGGAACTCACCGCGTCACTGCGTTTGGTAGCGAATATTCCGCCCAAACAATCGTGATTGCAGCGGAAAAGTCCTGGGGCGGGGGCGGGGCTGCGGCGCCGCTCCCGCGCAGGATCGCCGATCGAGGTCCGATACCCGGGAGCGGTGCCGACGCCGGCGTCAGAGCATCCGCACTCGGCGAGGCGGGCGGCATCATGCGTGCCAAAGAGCCGCGCGAGCTGGACGCGTGGCTCGCCGTGCAGGACCCGGGGGAGTCCTTGAGCCGCTGGTTCGGCGCCGGTCTGGTGGCCGAGAAGCGCTGGCTGCTGCTCGCGCTCGATCGCGACATCGCGGACATCGATGCAGCGCTCTCGATGCAGGTCAACGCGATCCTGCATACGCCGCTGTTCCAGCGCCTCGAGGCGCGATGGCGCGGCCTCGATTTTCTGGCCGACGGCGCCGAGCTATCGCCGCTGTCGAGGTTGCGCGTTCTGTCGGTATCCTGGGGCGAAGTGGTCAGGGACCTCGATCGCGCCGCCGATTTCGACCGCAGCCAACTATTCCAAAAGATTTACACCGAAGAGATCGGCATGCTGGGAGGCGAGCCTTTCGGACTCCTGGTCGGCGATTACGAGGTTCAGCATCGGCCGAGCGCCGATCATCCGACCGATGACATTGCGGCCTTGAAGGGGCTCGCGATGATCGCCGCCGCTTCCTTTGCGCCGCTCGTCATGGGCGTCTCCCCGCAGATGTTCCAGCTCGACAGCTTCAGCGCGCTGGGCCGGCCGCTCGACTTGCGCAGCGTGTTTCGCCAGGTCGAATACCAGCGATGGCAGACGATGCGCGAGGCCGAGGAGACGCGCTTCGTCGGCCTGGTTCTGCCGCGTGTGCTGATGCGCGCGCCGTATTCGATCGACGGCGCGCGCCGCGACGGCTTTCGCTTCATGGAGACCGTCGACGGCGCGAACGCCGGGGATTACCTCTGGGGAAATGGGGCGCTCGCCTTTGCGTCCGTGGTGCTGCGCGCCTTTGCGAGCTACGGGTGGTTTGCGGATATTCGTGGGGTCGCGCGCAACGACATGCGCGGCGGAATGGTCGCGAATTTGCCGCTGGTTTCATTTGCGACCGACCGGCCCGGCATCGCCGTCAAGCCCTCGATCGAGGCTCTGGTGTCCGATACGCAGGAGAAGGATCTCGCGGACATGGGTTTCATCGCGATCCGCAAGGTTCCCTTCGCGGATTATTCGGTGTTCTATTCCAATCAGTCGATCCACTCGCCGCCGCGCTATGACCGGCCTGCCGCGAACATCAATGCGCATCTGTCGGCGATGCTGCAATACATGCTGTGCGTCTCGCGTTTCGCGCACTACGTCAAGCTGCAGGGCAGGCGCTTCATCGGCACGATGAAGACCAGCGACGAGGTTCAGGCGGCACTCAGTGGTTGGCTGCTGAATTACGTCACGAGCAGCGACGACGCGAGCATGGAGTCGAAATCCCAATACCCGCTGCGAGACGCGAGCGTGGAGATCAAAGAAGTGCCCGGCAAAGCGGGATCCTATTCGTGCGTGCTGTATTTACGGCCGCATTTCCAGCTTGACGACATCGCCACCGGATTTCGCCTGCTGACGCAGTTGGCGCCGGTGGAACACGCGGCTTAAAACTCTACGGGAGCCCATAACATCATGACTACCCTCGCCGATCTACCCGCGCTGCTGCGTGCCGACAAGCTCGATGAGGCCATCGAGCAAATGAACGCCGCGGTCAGGAGCAATCCGACGTTGATCGACCTGCGCGCCCGCCTCGCCGAACTGCTGTGCATTGCGGGCAATTTGGAGCGCGCGGACACGGTTCTCAACGCCATCACCGACATTGATTCGGGTGCGATGGTCGGCGTCGCGCTGTTCCGGCAGCTGGTGCGCGCCGAGCAGGCGCGCCAGCAATTCTACCGGGAAGGCCGCTTGCCGGAGTTCGTCGCCAAACCCGACGCGCTGATCGAGCTCGAATTGCGCGCGGCGATTGCGCTGCGCGAGCGCTCTTTCGGCGACTTAGCCAAGCTCATCGCCGAGCGCGACGGTGCGCGGGCGCCGATCGCGGGCACCGCCGACGGCGAGGCATTCGACGATTTCCGCGACCTCGACGATTTGGCTGCGGCGCATTTGGAGGTGTTCACCTCGACCGGCAAGTATTTCTGGATCCCGGTCGCGGGCATCGAATCGCTCGAACTGCGCAAGATGGAATCGCTGCGCGACCGGCTCTGGCGGCGCGCGCAATTGTCCGTCGCGGACGGTCCGGACGGCGAAGTGTTTCTGCCGACGACATATGCAGCAAATGAAATGAGCGCCGCGCACCGGCTCGGACACGTCACGGAATTCGACGACGTGGCGGAGCGCGTCTCGGTCGGCAAAGGGCTGCGTTCATTCTTGATCGGCGAATCGAGCAAAACGATCCTCGAGATCGGCAAGATCATCTTCGCGGGGTCGGCGGCTCGCGGCTGAGCCGCGGTTACGCATCATGGCGAATCCGGACGTCGTGTTCCTTCCGTCGGTGCTCGACCGCCTGCTCGACGACACGCCGAACACGGTGCAGACGCGCCCGCGCAGCCGCATGCAGCAGCTCACGGAACTGCGCGGCGCCGTGCGGCGCGATCTCGAGGCGCTGTTGAACGCGCACAATTTCTGCCGTACTCCGCCCGTCGAGTTGGCGGAATTGCCGCGATCGCTGCTCGAATACGGCGTGCCGGATTACCTGACCTTGAACTCCGGCGCGAGCGGCGCCCGCGAGCAATTCCGGCGTGACGTCGAGGATGCGATCCGGCGCTTCGAGCCGCGGTTCAAAACGGTCAAGGTGACGCTGCTGGACGAGGGCTCCGCGGACCGGACTCTGCGCTTTCGCATCGAGGCACTCATGTATGCCGAGCCCGCGCCCGAGCGCGTGAGTTACGATTCCACCCTGGATCCCTCCAGTCAGGTCTTTTCCGTGACAGCGGGCGTGTAATGGCCGACGAACTGCTGCCCTATTACAACCAAGAACTCGTGTATCTGACGCGTCTCGGCGCCGAGTTTGCCGAGCAGCATCCGGCCTCTGCCGGGCGCTTGCGCATGAGCGCCGACACGGTCGAGGACCCGCACGTATCGCGGCTGCTGCAGGGCGTAGCGTTTCTCAATGCCCGCATTCGCAACAAGCTCGACGACGAATTCCCCGAATTGACCAATGGGCTGCTCGGGCAACTCTATCCGCATTATCTGGCGCCGATACCGCCGATGGCCATCGTTTCCTTTGCCGCCGAGCGCGACTTGTCGGAGAAGCGGGTGTTGCCGGCCGGTTCCGAAATCGAGACCGAGGCGGTCGGCGGCGAGACCTGCAATTTCCGCACGACGCAGGATTTGGATATCTGGCCGATCGAAATCGAGAGCGCCGCGCTCACCGGTCGGCCGCTGCGCGGGCCGGTCAGTCCGCGCGGTTGCGTCAGCGTCTTGCGCCTGTCGCTGCGCTGTATGGCGCCCGACGCCACGTTCGCGCGCTTGGCGCCGGACTCGATGCGCTTTTTTCTGCGTGGCGGACTGAGCGACGCGCTGCGCCTCTACGAACTCATTTACAACAATACCGCGGTCGTCGCGATCGCCGAAAGCGGCGGGGATGCGAAGCCCTTGCTCTATGGGCAGGAATCGATTCGCCCCGTGGGCTTCAGCGCCGCCGAGGGCGTGCTGCCGTATCGCGCGAATTCCCCGCTCGGCTACCGCCTGCTGACCGAATATTTCACATTCCCGCAAAAGTTCCTGTTCTTCGAGCTGACGGGCCTCGCCGCCAAGTTGCGCACATGCGCCTCGCGCAAGTGCGATGTGTTTCTGTACTTCAATCGCGCGGCGGACGATCTGGAGAGCAGCATTTCGCTCGAATCCTTTGCGCTGGGCTGCACGCCGGTCGTGAACCTGTTCCGCCAGCGCGCCGAGCCGGTTCAACTCAGCCAGACATCGGTCGAGTATCAAGTCGTTCCCGACAGCCGCAGGCAGGGCGCGCTCGAGATCTACTCGGTCGACGGCGTAACGGTCACGACCCAGGCGGGCGAGGCCAAATCCTATGTTCCTTTTTTCGGACTGACGCACGGCGGTGCCGGCGCATCGAGCGCGGGCTATTACCACATGGCCCGCCGCCCCACCGGCGGCCGCGATCCGGGCAGCGAGATCTTTCTCTCGTTCGTCGATTTGGACGACGAGCCGTCGCAGCCGGCCGAGGCGCTCGCGTCGATCGAAACGACCTGCCTCAATCGCGATTTGGCGGCCAAATTGCCGTTCGGCGGCGGGCGGCCGCAATTGCGGATGGTCAAAGCGGTGCCGGGAATCGCCAGCGTGACCGCAATGACGGCGCCCACGCCGACGCTGCGTCTATCGACGCGCAAGGACAACGCCTGGCGCCTGGTTTCGCATTTGACACTCAATCATCTCTCGCTCATCGACGACGAAGGCGGCGCCGAAGCATTGCGCGAGATCCTCAGGCTCTACGATTTTCGCGACGCGGCCGAGACCCAGGTGATGATCGACAGCGTGCTCAGCATCAAGGCGCGGCGCAGCACCGCAAGGGCGCCGGATTCGGCGATGGGCGCATTGTGCCGCGGTTTGGACATCACGATCGAATTCGAGCAGCGCGGCTCGAGCGCAAGCATATTTCTGTTGGCTGCGGTCTTGGAGCGCTTCCTTGCGCATTATGCCTCGATCAACGCCTTTACCCGATTGACTGCGACCGTCAAGGGTCGCGCTGGGGTTTTGCGAACATGGCTGCCTCGAGCGGGCGATCTGACACTTCTTTGATCGACGCGCTGCGCGCATCTCCGCAACGCTTCGATTTCATTCAGGCCGTGCGCTTGCTCGAGCGCGCGGCCGCCGCCGCGGCACGCGATCCACGCTTTGCGACGCCGGGACGCATCGGATCGGACAATGATCCGCGCGCCGAAACCCTGCGCTTGCGTGCCGTCATGGAGCTGGCGTTTCCCGCGACCGAGGTCGTCGGATTCGATGACAGCGGCAACAAGCCGGCTTTGACCGTGTCGATGCTGGGCTTGAGCGGCGTCAGCGGTGTGCTGCCCGGCCATTATTCGCGGCTGCTGCTCGAGTCCTTGCGCGACAAAAACACCGCGCCACGCGACTTCCTCGACATGTTCAATCATCGTGCGCTGTCCTTGTTCGTACGCGCGGCTGAAAAATATCGGCTGCCGCTGATCTACGAGCGCGCGCGCGCGCGCGGCGGCGACGCGATCAGCGGGTTGCTGCTCGCGCTGATCGGCCTGCGCGGCCCGGCATTGGAACATCGCCAGGCGCTCCCCGACGGCGCGCTCGTATTCTATGCCGGCCACTTTTCGCATCGCTTGCGCACCGCCGGCGCGCTGCGCCAAATGCTATCGGAATATTTCGATCAGCCGGTGGGCATCAAGCAATTCCAAGGCCATTGGGCGGATCTGACGCGGGCCGAACAGACGCGCCTCGGCGGCCGCGGCGCCGATACCGGCGGCTACGCGACCTTGGGATCGAGCGCCGTGCTCGGCGCGCGGGTTTGGGACGTGCAGGGTTCGTTTCGCATCCAATTGGGGCCGCTCGACTACGCGCAGTTTCAGACATTCATGCCGGAAGCCGCGCAGATGGCACAGCTCGCGGCATTGACGCGCAGCTATGTGGGACCCGTGTTGGATTTTGACGTGCAATTGACGTTGAAGGCCGGCGAAATCCCCGCGCTCGCGCTGTCTTCCAATAAAGAGAGCGGCGCGCGGCTCGGCTGGAATACTTGGCTGCCGTCGTCGCAGCCGCGCGGCGATGCGAACGATGCGATTCTTCGGGCCGAGGCCGGCTAGCCGCTGCATAGCGGTTTTACCGCGTCCAGAATGTCGAGAACGCGCTCGTTTACAGGCATAATTGGCGACGCGGTCGGCGCTTGGCTACGGAAGTCCGCTCAATGCCTCTAACACTTGAAGTGGTCGGTCAGAAAGCCTCCCAAATGGGCGGTACGACGCGCAAGGTATTTCAGTCCGGCGGGACCATCGGCCGGCTGCGCGACAACGACTGGGTGCTGCCCGACGACTACATCTCCGGCCACCACGCCAAGATCAGCTTTGCGAACGGCAACTACCTGATCGAAGATACCAGCACCAACGGCGTGTTCATCAATTCGCCTCAAAACCGGCTGACCAAAGGTCAGCCTTACACGCTACGCCATGGCGATACGGTCTACATCGACGATTACGAGGTGCGCGTCAGCATCAGCGCGGATGCCGCCGCCGCGCCGCCCGGTGCGCGCCGGCCTGCTTATATTCCGGAGGATCCGTTTTCCCAGGGTGCTTCCGGGTCGATCGGGGCGCCTGATGACACCGATCCCTTGAAACTGCTCGGGATACAGGATGCGCGGGCCGTGCCGGCGGGTCCGAGCGCGGCGAGCCTCGCGAACGCCTCGCCGCTGGCCCAGCACTATCGGCCGCCACCGCCACCGCCACCGCCACCCCCGCCGCAAGCCATGCGTCCGCAGGCGCCGCCGCCGCCCCCGCCACCCGCCGCTGCGAGCGCTCTGATTCCCGACGATTACGATCCGCTCGCGTCGGATGATGCGCCCGCGCCGCCACCGGTGCGAAGGCCGCCGCCCATGCCGCCCGCGCCGCCGCCACAGGCCGCGCCGCCGCGGGTGCCGCCACCCTACGAAGCCGATCCGCCGCGCATGCCGCCGCGAGCCGCGGTGCGCCCGCCGCCGCCGGAACCGCCGCGCGCCGCTGCCCCGCCGCGACCCGAGACGGCCCCGCTGCGCCCAGCGATACCCATGCCCGGCGCACGCAGTGCCGCGCCTTCGCCGCCACCGCCGCGGGCCGCGCCGCGCAGCGCCCCCATCGCGCCGGTCGCGTCCGACCCGCAATCGATCGCCGGCACCGGCGAGCGGCGCGGCTTGCCGGGCGGCGGGGATTTGGATTTTGGCGCGCTGCTGGCGGCCGCCGGGGTCGACTCCTCGCAGGTGACGCCGGAGCTCGCGGAGCAGTTCGGCCAGATCCTGCGAGTCGTGGTCACGGGCGTCATGGACGTGCTGCGTGCGCGCGAGCGCATCAAAGACGAATTTCGCATGCGCATGACGACCTTCAAGGCGGTCGACAACAATCCGCTGAAGTTCTCCGCGAACGTCGAGGACGCCTTGCATAACCTGCTCGTCAAGCGCAACGCCGCTTTCCTCGGGCCGGTCGAGGCATTCGAGGATGCGTTTCAGGATATGCGCAATCACCAAATGGCGATGCTCGCCGGCATGCGCGTCGCCTACGATGCGATGCTCGGCGAGTTCGAACCGGGCCGGCTCCAGGAGGAATTCGACCGCCAACTCAAGGCGGGGTCGTTCCTGAGCGGACCGTCCAAACTCAAGTACTGGGAACTTTATCGCAATAGATTTCATGATATGGTCAAGGATGCCGATTCGAGCTTTCGCAATTTATTCGGCGACGAATTTGCCAAGGCTTACGAAGAACAGCTCGTTCGGCTCAAGACCTTGAGCCGGGCCGAGCGCAGATGACGGACGAGCGGAATGATCAAACACCGGCGGAGTGAAACAATGCGGACGTTTCGAGCGTTTCCTATCGCGTTCCTGTTGGCCGCTTGTGCGGCGCTCGCCGCCTGCGCTTCGCCGCCGCCGAAACCACAACCGATCACCGCCAAATTGAGCATCGTCGTCAGCGCGGATGTGAATCCCGATGCGCAGAATCGGCCCTCGCCGATCGTCATACGCATCTACCAGCTCAAAGACGATGCGGCCTTCAAGGACGCCGATTTTTTTGGCTTGTACGACAAGGAGGAAGCGACCTTGGCCGCGGCGCTGGTATCGCGCGTGGAATTCGAGCTGGCGCCGGGCGAGCGGCGCAATGTTGATTTCTCGATGTCGCTCGATGCCCGCTTCATCGGCGTCATCGCCGCTTACCGCGACATCCGCGGCGCCGCCTGGCGCGCACTCAGCGGCCCTGCGGACAAGGGTGCGATCGACGTCATCAAGGACAACAAGATGACGCTCAGCGTAGACCGGGCGCGCGTCCATTTCGGCGCCGCGAAGTGAAACCCCATGATTAACATGCGTTAGGACGCCGCTGAATGTCCGCGTACAACAAGATTCTCTGGTCGGAAGGCCTGTTTCTGCGGCCGCAACACTTTCAGCAGCAGAGCCGCTACTTCGAGCGCCTGCTGGAAACGCGCTGCTTTGCGTTGCGCAGCCACCCCTGGGGCTGTGCGGAACTGGAGCTCGAGCGCGACATGCTCAGCATAGGCAAGTTCGCGTTGCGCCGCGCGGTCGGTGTTTTTCCCGACGGCACGCCGTTTCGCGTCCCGGAAGACGATGCGGCGCCCGCGCCGCTCGATGTCGGCGCGCAGGTGCGCGATGAAACCGTCTACCTCACGCTGCCCGTGCGCCAGCCGAACGGCGCGGACGTGGATCGCAGCGCATCGCAGGAGGGGATCGTGCGGCACGCGATCCGCGAGATCGAGGCGCGCGATGCGACTTCCGACGCCGGCATCACCGCGCAGCTCGAGGTCGGGCCGCTGCGCACGCGCTTGATGCTCTCGCACCAAACGCTCGACGATTATGCGCGCATACCGATCGCGCAGATCATCGAGCGCCGCTCCGACCAGCGCGTCGTACTCGACGATCATTTCATGCCGACCGTGCTCGATGTCCGTGCGGCTCCCGTGCTCGCGACCTTCATGACGGAGCTGCAGGGCTTGCTGCATCAGCGCGGCGAGGCGCTCGCGGGCCGCGTTTCGGCAACCGGGCGCGGCGGAGCCGCGGAAATCGCGGATTTTCTCATGCTGCAAGCGATCAACCGCTGCGAGCCCGTGATCACCCATCTGGTCACGGGCGGCCTCGTGCACCCCGAGGATTTGTACCGGTTCTGCGTCGCGGCCGCCGGTGAGCTCGCCACGTTCACGAGCGTCTCGAAGCGCCCGGGAACCTGGCCCGCGTACGCGCACGACCGGCTGCGCGAGAGCTTCGATCCGGTGATCGCGGCATTGCGAGCGAGCTTGAGCGCGGTGCTCGAACAGTCGGCGATCGCGATTCCGATCGAGGCGAAGAAATTCGGCTTGAGCGTCGCGATGGTCGCGGATCGCACGCTGTTCGGAACCGCGGTGTTCGTGCTCGCCGTGCGCGCCGATACGCCCGCCGAGGAGCTGCGCCGACGCTTTCCGGCGCAGTTGAAGATCGGGCCCGTGGAAAAGATTCGCGATCTCGTGAATCTGCAAATTCCCGGCATCGCGCTGCAGCCGATTCCGGTCGCGCCGCGCCAGATTCCCTACCACGCCGGCTTCGTCTATTTCGAATTGGATCAGGCGAACGAGTTGTGGGGCCAGCTGAAAGCCTCCGGCGGCATCGCGTTGCATGCCGGCGGCGAGTTCCCCAATTTAAAAATGGAGTTCTGGGCCATCCGCGGCTGACATTCGAGCACCAAGAGCCAAACACCATGAGCCAGGATAACAACGACGATCCGTTTGCGCCGCCTCGCGACGCGACGATCTTTCGGCCGCGTCCGGGTGCCGGCAAGCGCGGGCCGGATCGCCCCGCGAGTCCTGAGCCGCCGCGCTCAGGCATGGATCAGCCGCCGCCCCAGGCCCCGCCGCCTCCGCCGCCGGGGCGGGCACCGCAGCTCGGTGCGCTCGGCGATTTCTCGGGCAAGGGCCTCAATCCGCTGCTGCAAGCGGCGAGTCCGCTGTTGATACTCATGGGACGGCTGCGGACGAGTTTGAGCAATCCGGATATCGGGAACTTGCGCCGCCAGACGCTCGATCAGGTGCGCGAGTTCGAAGAGCGTGCGCGCGCCGGCGGCGTCTCGCCCGAAACGGCGCTCGCCGCGCGCTACGTGCTCTGCTCGGCGCTCGACGAGGCCGTGCTCTCTACGCCTTGGGGCAATCAAAGCGTGTGGGGCGAGCAAACGCTGCTCGTGACGCTGCATCGCGAGACCTGGGGCGGCGAGAAATTCTTCGATATGTTGGAGCGCATCAGCCGCGATCCGTCGCGCCACATCGACCTCATGGAATTGCAGTACGTGTGCCTCGCGCTCGGCTTCGCCGGCAAGTACGAGGTTCTTGAGCGCGGCCACGTGCGCTTGGCCGAAGTTCAAACCGATCTCTACCGAAAAATTCGCACGTTCCGCGGCATGCCCGCAGCGGACTTGTCGCTGCACTGGCGCGGCATGCAGGACCGGCGCAATCCGCTGATCCGCTACGTTCCGTGGTGGGTGATCGGCGCCTTCACGCTGGTGGCGCTCACCGGCGCGTTCATTTACTTTCATCTGGGGCTCACCGCGCTGTCGGCGCCCGTCGATGACCGGCTCGCGCATATCGGACTCGTCGAGGCGCCGACCGCCGCGACGACGGCCGCGCCATCCGCGGCGCCGCGTTTGAAGCAGCTGCTGCACGACGATGCAGTCAAAGGCGTGCTCAGCGTCGAGGAGCGCAACAATCAAACGGTCGTGACGCTGATTGCGCCGGACTTGTTCAATTCCGGCAGCGCGACCGTCAACCCCAACTACTACATGACCTTGCAGCGCATTGCGCACGCGCTCAGCGAAGTGCCTGGACGCGTATTCGTCGTCGGTCACACCGACGATCAACCGCTGCGTTCGCTGCGCTACCGCGATAATTTCGATCTGTCGCGCGCGCGCGCCGCCGAGGTCGTCAAGCTGCTGTCGCTCGCGATCGACAATGCGGCGCGCCTCGAGCCCAGCGGTGTGGGTTCCACCGAGCCGCGCTACAAGCCCGAATCCTTGCCCGAGAATCGCGCGCGCAACCGGCGCGTCGAAATCATCCACGTCGCCGAGGGTTGAACGGGTTCGCCATGAAATTCTTCAAGAAGCGCGGCTTTTTGGTGTTCCTCGGACTGCTGCTGCTGTCCCTGTTCATCTGGTTTGCGGGTCCCTATTTCGCGTTCGCCGACTACAAGCCGCTGGAATCCGCGCTGGCGCGGCTCATCGCGATCGGGCTGCTGCTGCTCGTCTTTGCGATCTGGGCGCTCGTGAAGTGGCTGATTGCACGCCTCGCCGGCGCGAAGCTCTCGCAGGCCGTCGTCGAGAACGCCGCGCCGGCGGCCAGCGCGACCGGCCGCGATGCCGTGCAACTGCGCGAACGCTTCGAGGAAGCGGTGGCCACACTGAAGAAAACCCAGAAAGACGGCCGCAGTTTGTACGACCTGCCGTGGTACGTCATCATCGGCCCGCCGGGTTCGGGCAAGACGACGGTGTTGCTCAATTCGGGCTTGAAGTTTCCGCTCGAGCAGCGCTTCGGCAAGGAGGCGCTGCGCGGCGTCGGCGGCACGCGCAATTGCGATTGGTGGTTCACGGACGAGGCCGTTTTGCTCGATACGGCGGGGCGCTACACGACGCAAGATTCCGACGAGTCGGCCGACAGCGCCGGGTGGGCGGAATTCCTGAATTTGCTGACCAAGTATCGCAAGCGCCGGCCCTTGAACGGCGTCATCGTGACCTTGAGCGCTTCGGATCTGATGACGCAGACGCCGCCGGAGCGCGAGGCCAACGTCGCCGCGGTTCGGCGCCGTCTCGACGAGTTGAACCGCAATCTCAAGGTGCGTCTGCCGATTTACGTGCTCGTCACGAAGAGCGACCTGATCTCGGGCTTCAGCGAATATTTCGATGATCTCGATGCCGCGGGACGCGCGCAAGTCTGGGGCATGACCTTCGCGCCCGAGCGCAGCCTCGCAGGCAACGCGGCCGAGGATTTCGCGCGGGAATTCGACTTGCTCGTCGAACGGCTCAATCAGCGCCTGTTCGCACGCATCGAGGAGGAGCGCGACGTGCGGCGGCGCACGGCCGAATTCTCGTTTCCCCAGCAGACCGCGGGCCTGCGCAACTTGATCGGCGCATTCGTCAGCGAGGTATTTTCGGCGACGCGATTCGACGGCCGGCTGCTGTTGCGCGGCGTGTATTTCACGAGCGGCACGCAGGAGGGCACGCCCATCGACCGGCTCATGTCGGTCATCGGCCGCGGCTTCGCGGTCGCGCCCGACGCGGTGTCCGCGGGCGCCGCGGGACGCGGCAAGGCGTATTTCATCGAAAAGCTGCTGCGCGAGGTGCTGTTCGCAGAAGCCGGCCTCGCCGGCGTCAACCGGCGCCGCGAGCTGCAGAAAGCCGCGCTGCAGCTCGGCATCTATGCGCTGTTGATCTTGATCGCGGTCGTCGGCGTCGTCGGCATGGCCGTGAGCTACGGCCGCAACAAGGCGTATCTCGCCGACGTCGGCGCGGCGCTCGATCAGTTGAATTCCGTCGCCTTGCCGGCGCCGCAACAGACGCTGCCGCAAATGCTGCCCGGACTCGATGCCTTGCGCAATGTCGCCGATACCGCGAATCGTTATCGCGACCAATGGGCGCTCAGCATGCATTGGGGACTGTATCAAGGAGAGGCCGTCGGTGATGAGGCGCGCGACGCCTACCAGCGCGAGTTGAACGGCAGCCTGTTGCCGAAGATCGGCGATGACTTCAAACAGCACCTGCTGAGCTCGGCCGCGCAGCCCGACAAGCTCTATCAGTACCTCAAGGCCTATTTGATGCTCGGCGAGCCCGAGCATCTCGACAAGGCGCAGCTGGCGTTCCTTATCGATCTCGGCTGGCAGGAGACCTACGCGGGATATCCGGATGTCCTGCAGTCGCTGAATGCGCATCTGCACAGCCTCATCGACGATCAGAAGCGCTTGCGTCCGTTGCCGATCGACGCGGCGCTGATCCAGCAAAGCCGCAACACGGTGCGCCAGGCCTCGCTCGCGCGCATCATGTACGATCAATTGAAGTTGATGCACGTCGACGACACGAGCCATGATTTGCGCCTCGACGTCGCGGCCGGCATCGGCGCCGATCGCGTATTGGTGCGCAAGAGCCGCAAACGCCTCTCCGATCCCGTGCCCGGCCTCTACACGCGCGCGGTGTTCGATCAGATTTCGGCGCTCGGCACCTTGGAACTCGTCAAACAGTTCACGCAAGACAGTTGGGTCATGGGCGACAGCGCGTTCGACATGCAAGGCTCCGAGCGCATGGCGAGCCAACTCATGGACGTCTACGCCGACGATTACATCAAAGCCTGGGACACCATCCTCAGCGACGTGCAAGTCGTGCCGCTGCAAAACCCCGCGCAGGCCGCCGACGTGCTCGGCATCCTCGGCGGGCCAACGTCGCCGCTACGCGGACTGCTGGCGACCGTGGAGGCGAATACCAACATGGCCAAGCCGCCCGAAGGCGGCCAGCAGGCCGCGACCAGTATTGCGGCCGCCGCTGCGAAGGCGGTCATGAATCCTTTGAACAAGCTGTTCAACAGCGGCAACAAGCCCGCGGCCGGCCAGCCTACGCCCGCGGAGAGAATCACCCAGCATTTCTTGGCCGTCAATCAACTGGTCCAAGGGCCGCCCGGTGCCGCGCCGATCGATCGGGTGATCACGCAGGTCGCGCAGATCCAGCAGAAGATGAGCGCCCTGGGCACGGGCGTCGGCGAGACCGACCCGCTCGGCGCGCTCGAGAAATCCGGCCAGGGCGATGCGCTCAAGTCGTTGCGGCTCGCCGCATCGACGCTGCCGGCGCCGATCGGTGCCTTGGTCGCGCAAGTCGGCGGAAGCAGCGAAACGCTGGCCGTCGGCCAGGCGCGCGGCGAACTCGATCAGCGCTACCGGCAAGATATCGTCAAGGCCTGCCAGGAGATCATCGGCGGCCGCTATCCGTTCACGGCCAATAGCGGCGTCGACGTACCGCTTGCCGATTTCGGAAGACTGTTCGGCGTCGGCGGCATCTTCGATCAGTTCTTCAAGGAAAATCTCGCGGCGCTCGTCGACACCACGCGCAGCCCCTGGGTCTGGCGCGCCGGCGGCAGCGGACCTGCGGGAGCGTCGACCGGCATGCTCAAACAATTCGAGGCCGCACAGCAGATCCGCGAACTCTATTTCGGGCCGGGCGGCCAATCGCCGGAACAACAATTCACGTTGACGCCCGGCGAGCTGGACGCGGCCGCGACCCGTTTCACGCTGGAAATGGACGGTCAGACGCTCGACTATCGCCATGGACCCGTGCGCAGCATGCCGGTCAAATGGCCGGGACCCTCGCCCGGCGCCGCCGCCGCGAGCTTCGAGGATCGCACCGGCGCGCGGCCCAACCTCGCGTTCCAGGGTCCGTGGGCCTGGTTCCGGCTGCTCGAAGCGGGGACATTGCGCGCCGAGACGGATGTTCGATTCGACGCGGCGTTTCAGAGCGGCGGACACCAGGCGACCGTGATCATCGAGGCCTCGAGCATCCGCAATCCGTACCAGAAGTCGCCCGTGCATCAATTTCGCTGCGCAAGCTGATTCGGCAGACGTTTTTGCCCATGGAGGGAAGCTATGGACGTTGGGCTCTACGGTAAGCTGCCGACACACGGCGATTTTCTACGCCGGCGAGTCGCCGATGAATTCGTCTCGCCGTGGGATCAGTGGCTACAGCATGCGATTGCCGACAGCCGTTCGGCGCTCGGCGAACAATGGCTCTCGATCTACTTGACGAGTCCGATTTGGCGTTTCGCGCTGGGACCCAACGTCTGCGGCGCGGCGCCGGTCGCGGGCCTGCTGCTGCCGAGCGTCGATCGCGTCGGCCGCTATTTCCCGCTGACGCTCGTCTGGCCCACTCCGCTCGAGCTCTGCACGCTGGAGGTCGCGGTGCGCTTTCGGCGCGGCTTCGAGCGCGCCGAGAAATTGTTGTTGGATACGCTGGCGCTGGAGCGCTTCGAGTTCGCGGATTTCGATCGGCGCGTCATGGAACTCGCGACGCACCTCGAGGAGTTGGCGCCCGCGGGCGCGCGGCGTTTGACGCGAGCGGCCGCGCAAGCCGTACTGACTGTCGCGGACAAGCCGTGCTGCCTATCGCTGCGGGAAGTCTCCGCGCTCGAGGTTCCCGTGTTTCAGCTGCTCGGCAGCCACCTGGACTCGAGCCCGCGCGGGCTCGGCCTATGGTGGACCGACGGCTCTTCGGTCGTTGAACCGTGCTGCCTCATGACCGCGGGCCTGCCCGATCCTTCGCAATACAGTGCGATGCTCGACGGTGCCTGGACGGAGGCGGGATGGAGTGTCCCCGCAACGGAACCGGAGCGAAGTCCCACCGTGTATCGCCCGGCTCACGAGGGAGCGGCGATCCAGATCAGCTCGGCGTCCATCACCGATCGCGGCCCGGTGCGCTCGAACAATCAAGACGCGTTCATCGATCGGTCCGATAGAGGCTTGTGGGGGGTCGCCGACGGCATGGGCGGCTTGAGCGACGGTGAACTCGCGAGCCGCATGGTCTGCGATTCGCTCGCCGATGCGCCGCTGCTCGCGAGCTTGGATGAGCAAAGCGATGCAATCATCGCGCAGTTGCGGCAGGTCAACGATTATCTGCGCCGCGCGGCGACAAGGCCGGTCAAGCCGGTGCAGAGCGGCAGCACCGTCGTCGTGCTCGTGATCCGGCAGTACGCGTGCGCGATCTTGTGGGCCGGCGACAGTCGCGCCTACCGGCTGCGCAACGGTGTGCTCGAGCAACTATCGACCGATCACAGTTGGATTGCGCAGGGCGGCAAGCTCACCGGCGGCCCGGACGACCAGGCGATCACGCGCGCGGTCGGCGCCGAGGATGAGTTGATGGTCGATATCGTGCGCAGCGATGTGCGCGCCGACGACCGCTACCTGCTGTGCAGCGACGGCATCGGCCGAGTTCTCGATGCGGCCCAATTGCGCGAGATCCTCGGTTCCCTCGCGGCGGATGCCTGCTGCCGGGAACTCGTCGCGCAATCCGTCGCGCAGGGGGGCACCGATAATTTGACCGCGGTCATCGTCGATTGCACGGCGGCGGCAGCGGACGAGACGCCCGCGACCAACGGCGGCGGCTCGTGATGCGCCGGCGCGCGGCATGAACTCCGATCCGCCGGGCGCCGGGCTTACGCGCTCGCGAGATGCCGGCGGCGAGACGGTGAGCCGTGATTCGCGGACGCGCGTGCGCGCAGCCGATACGCTCCAAGCGGCCGAAGCCGCCGAATTCGAAGCCGGCACGTTGCTCAAGGGCCGGTTCGAGCTCAAGACCTTGGTCGGACGCGGCGGCATGGGCATCGTTTGGAGTGCCGTGGATCGGCGCAAGCTCGAGGCGCGCGACCCCAATCCAGAAGTCGCGGTCAAGATTCTCAACCGCAGCGCGTCGCAGCACCCGCAGGCCTTCGTCGCGTTGCAGCGCGAGGCGAGCAAGGCCCAAACCTTGGCGCATCCGAACATCGCGACCGTGTTCGATTTCGACCGCGACGGCGCCAATGTCTTCATCACGATGGAATTGCTGCGCGGTCAGCCGCTCGATGCGGCGATCCGCGCGGTTCGAAATCACGGCCTCGGCCGCACCGCCGCGTTGCCGGTGATTCGAGGCATCGCCGAGGGGCTCGCCTACGCGCATCGCAAGGGCATCGTGCATTCGGATTTGAAGCCCGCCAATATTTTTCTGCTCTCCGATGGAACCCCGAAAATCTTGGACTTCGGCATCGCGCGCGCCGTGCCCTCGGCGGCGAGCGCGGGACCCAAGGATGAATTCGACGCCGGCTCGCTCGGTGCGTATACGGAAGCCTACGCCACCGACGAGATGGTGCAGGGCGCGGATCCGGCGCCCGCGGACGATATTTACGCGCTCGGCATCATCTGCTACGAACTGCTGAGCGGCAAACATCCGTTTCAAGACAAAGCCGCGGGAGCCGCGCGTGCGGCCGGACTGACCGCGCCGCCGATTCGCGGCCTGCGGCGGCGCGAGTGGCGTACGCTTGCGCGCGCGCTGTCGTTCGATCGCGCCGAGCGGCCGCGCGACGCCGCCGAGTTCATGCGCCAGTTTTTCGGCGCGACGCGCGCGCGCAATGCCCTGATCGCCGCCGTCGTGCTGCTCGCGTTGGTCGCCTCTGTGCTGTGGTATCGCAATTATCGGCAATCGGGCCCTGCGGTTGCGTTCGAGGATTTGCCGGCCGACACCCAGCAGCAGATCAAATCGGACTTCGCGGAGGGCGACAAGGCATGGGCGTTCTACACGCAGGAACACGTCGGCAATGCGCTGACCGATTCGCTCGACTATTTCGCAAAGGCTTACGCGCTGCATCCTCGCGATCGCGACGCGGTTCGCGGGCTCGAGCGCGCCGCCGACGAATTTCTCAAGCGTGTGCGCGCTGACCCCGAGGCTCTGCGCACGACGGCGCAAACGCTGGCCGACAGCAGCGAATTCTTCAAGACCTATCCTCCGGTCGTCGATGCGCTGGGCCGCTGATCCACGCGTCTTGACTTTCGAACACCGCGGTGCTCAGCTTCGATCAATCGACTGCGAGGTGATGCGATGAGAGTCCTGGTGGCGGCCTATTTGCTGACCGTGAGCATGCTCGCTTCCGCGGCTTCGAAACCGGATGCGGCCGCGACCCAGGGCATCGTGCGTCGCGAGGACCTCGAAATCGTCGATTGCCTATTGCCCGGTCAGGTCCGCCAGCTGGGCAGCATGACTTACCTCACGGCGCGCCGCCCGACGCATACCACCGCCAGCGATTGCCGCATTCGCGGCGGCGAATATGTCGCGTACGACCGCGCCGACCTCAAATCGGCGCTCGGCGTCTGGCTGCAAGCCGCGCAAGGCGGAGATCCCGAGGCCCAAACCAACGTCGCCGAAATCTACGAGCGGGGTCAAGGCGGGCCGCCGAATTACGAGTCCGCGGTACTCTGGTACCAGAAGGCCGCCGACCAAAAATATGCGCGCGCACTGTTTAATTTGGGAACGCTCTACGAGCAAGGAATCGGCGTGGAGCAGGACAAGCTCAAGGCGCTGAATCTGTATCGGCAAGCGTGGGGCTTGCCCGAAGACAGCGTCATGTACCAGTCCGCGGCGCGCGATGAGCAGGAGGCGCTGCGCTCGGAACTCGAGAAGCAGCTCGCGGAAAAGGACGTCCAGTTGCAGCTGCTGCAGCACCAGCTCGAAGGCTTGGAGAAGCAGCTCACGAGCCGTCCACCGCAGACCACCGGGAATCCCAACCCGGCACCGAAGCCCGATGCCACGACGAAGCCCGATGCCACGACGGCGGATGCCAAGGCCGAGATCGAGGCGCTCAAGAAATGGATCGGACAGCTCGAAAGCGAACGCGCCGCGAGCAACAGCCGCTTGGCCTCGCTGCCGCAGCTGCGCACGCCCAAGGCGATCGCGTCGATGCCGACGATCAGTGCCCAGGCCGACGTGCGCTCGGTCGGCAATCTCAATTTCGGCCGCTATTACGCGCTGATCATCGGCAATCAGCATTATCAAATCATCGAGAGCCTGGCGACTCCGGTCAACGATGCCGAACGCACCGCACGCGTGCTGCACGACAAGTACGGATTCACCGTGCAAGTACTCGAGGACTCGAGCGACGTCGGCATGCTCAAGGCGCTCAACGACCTCAACGACGTGCTCAAACCCGACGATAATCTGCTGATCTACTACGCCGGCCACGGCGCACGATTGCAGACACCGTTCGACGTCGCGGGTTATTGGCTGCCGGTCAATTCGGAGGCGCCGCCGAAGGACACGTTTTGGGTCCCGAATGAACAGATCACTGCGCATCTGGCGCGGCTTGCCGCCAGGCGAATACTCGTGGTCGCCGATTCCTGCTATGCGGGGCTGCTGTCGACCGATCCGAGCTATTTGTTCGCGGCCGGCAGCGGCGGCTATACCAAGGAATACATCGCCTACAAGCTGCCGAAGCGTGCGCGCCTGTTGATCTCGTCGGGCGGCGATCAGCCGGTGCTCGACAGCGGCGGCGGCGCGAACTCGGTGTTCGCGCTCGCGTTCGCGAGCGAGCTCGAAACGAATCAGGGCATACTCGCGGCACCGGAACTGTTCAGCCGCATCACCAAGCGCGTCGAGGCGGGCGCCGCGCAAAATAAAATCAACCAGAAGCCGGAATTCAAATCGATCAAAGGCGCGGGTCACGAGGTCGGCGATTTCTTTTTCGTGCCCAAGGATATGAAGCCCTAGCCGGTGCGGCGGGCGCCCCGCACAGCGCCTTCGGTGGCCAGTGCTTTGCAGATTCTTTACGCCGCGCGCAACGGCTTGTTACGGAACTTTTACGCATCCCCGCCCTATGATTGCAATCAACGATATGAATATTACGTATCTTCGCAGTCGAGAAGTCAGCTTGGCGTTGCTCGTGACGGCCGTGGTGGAACACGGGCAAGCCCCCGGGCGTTCCGATAGCTGTTGCCCGTCCTCGTCACGACTGCTGCGTCTCGGGTACGAACTTCTGCGCGACGCCCGCCGCAATCGACTGCCACGCGATCGCTGAAGAGCGGCTCGCAGCCAAGCGTAAATCGGCGCGAAGAGGCGGCATGGATTGGATCAGCCTGTCGGAATATCTGGCGTTCATCGCGGTTGTGACGGCCGCGATCTGGCCGCTCGGGTCGTATCTCGCCCGAGTCTTCGCCTACGAGCCGACTTTCTTGGATCCGCTGCTCGCTCCCGTCGAACGCGTCATCATCCGGCTCGTCGGACCGGCTGCCGAGCGGCCGATGAAATGGCGCGAGTATTTCTTCGCATTCGTTTGGTTTGCGCTCGCCGGGGCGGCGTTTGTCTTCCTTGTTCTGAAACTACAGCAGTTGCTGCCGTTCTATTCTCTCGTCGGCAAGGACGTGCTGTCGACTCCCATGACCGATGATCTTGCGGCTAATACGGCGATTAGTTTCGCCACGACGACGACCTGGCAAGCCTACGGCGGTGAGACGACGATGAGCTATTTCAGCCAGATCGTCGCGCTCGCGTCGCAGAACTTTCTCGCGGGAGCCGCGGGTCTCGCCGTCGGAATCGCGTTCATTCGCGGCATTGCCTGCGACGGCGGCGGCGTGCTCGGCAATTTTTGGCGCGACGTCACGCGTGCGATTTTGTGGGTGCTGTTGCCGCTGAGCATCCCGGGTGCATTGATACTCGTGTGGCAAGGTGTGCCGATGAACCTCCTGGGCTATACGACGGCCACGACTTTGCAGGGCGCGCCGCAACTCATTGCGCAAGGCCCAGTGGCGGCGCTCGAGTTCATCAAGAATTTAGGCACGAACGGCGGCGGGTTTTTCAACGCCAACGGCGCGCATCCCTATGAAAATCCCACGGCGCTCAGCAATTTCGTCGAAATGCTCGCGATCGTGATGCTTCCGGCCGCTCTCTGTTACACATTCGGTGTGATGACCGGACAGCGTCGCCACGGCTGGCTGCTCTATGGGGTCATGACCCTGCTGTTTGCGCTGGGACTCGCGGGCGTGCACTGGGCAGAGAGTGCCGGTAATCCGGCTCTCGTGCATGCGGCCGCGCCTCACGTCTTCGCCGCGGGCGAGGCCGCTTGGTCGGGCAACACGGAGGGCAAGGAAGTGCGATTCGGCACGGTGGGATCCACGCTCGCGATCATTGTCACTTCGAACGGCGCCACCGGCTCGACCGCCGCAACGCCCGACAGTCTTTCGCCGCTCGGTGGCGGCATTGCATTGTTCAATATGCTGCTCGGGGAAGTCAGCTACGGCGGCCTGGGTACGGGTCTGATCAGCATGATACTTGCCGCGCTACTCGCCGTCTTCGTCGGCGCGCTGATCATCGGTCGATCGCCCGCGTATCTCGGTAACCGGATTGGCGTCGCGCAGATGAAGCTCATCGCAATCTATGCCACCGTCGCGGGCATCGTGATTTTGCCGCTCACGGCGGTGGCCGTGATGACCGCGGCCGGTCGCGCCGGGTTGACGACGAACGGTGGACCCCATGGGCTGACCTCGATCGCCTTTGCGTACGCGTCGAGTTTTGCCAACAATGGCCAGAGCTTCGGGGGCCTCGGCGCCAATTCCGTGTTCTATAACACCACGACTTCTGTCGCGATGCTGGCGGGGCGCTTCCTGTTGACCTTACCGGCATTGGCCTTGGCGGGCACATTCGCCGAGCAGCGACGACGCGCAATCACGTCGGGCTCGCTTCCGACCGATTCCGCGCTGTTTGCAATGCTGCTCACGACGACGGTCTTGCTCGTCGCCGGCCTCAACTTCTTGCCCCTGCTGTGCCTCGGCCCGGTCGCCGAACACGTCATGCTTTGGCATTAAAGGAGAACGCCGGTGCTCTCGCAAGTTCGCGCCGTACTCGTCAGCATGGTTCTACTGACCGCAATAACGGGGTTGGCGTACCCTGCGGTCATTCTCGGACTCGCTCGAGCGTTCTTTCCGGAGCAAGCCGACGGCAGTCTCGTGCGGCGCGAAGGAGCGGTCATCGGTTCGACGCTGATCGGACAGCAATTCGATGACGCGCGCTATTTTTGGGGACGGCCGTCTGCGACGGCGCCTAATCCCTACAATGCGTCCGCGTCCTCGGGAACGAATTATGCCGCCTCGAACCCCAAGCTGGCCCAAGACGTGGCAACGCGCATTGCTGCTCTCGTCAAGGCGCACGGCAACTCCAATGCCCCGATCCCGCTGGATCTCGTGACCGCGTCGGGAAGCGGGCTTGATCCACACGTGACCGTCGCCGCGATGCTATATCAAGTGGACCGCGTCGCCGCCGCGCGGGGTATGAATCCATCCGCCGTGCGTGCGCTCATTGAGCGGCACATCGAGGCGCCCGCGCTTGGCTTTCTCGGCGAGCGCCGAGTCAACGTTCTCGCCGTGAACCTCGCACTCGATGCCTACTGATTCCCGCGCCCCGCGCCGCGCGCCCCGCGCCCCGCGCCGCGGGCTGTGGCGGCGCAGGGTGTTCACCGACAGGGCCTCAGGCGAGTCTCGGCCGCAGACTTCGGACGTCGCGTGAGGACACGGCGCCCAGCAGGTGATCGTTCTCGTCCGTGATCGGCAGCGCCCGGAAATCATAGCGCTCGAAGAGCATCGCCGCGTCCCGCAGCGTCGCGTCCTTCGGCAACGCGATGACATGTTCCGTCATGATGTCGCCGAGGGTGCGTCCGGGTTCCGCCGCAACCATCTCCCGCAAGTCCACGACCCCCTTGAGGATCCCCGCGGCATCGGTGACATAGACGTACATCACGACGTCCTTGCCGGTCGCGAGCTCGCGATAGCGGTCGAGCACCTCGGCGGCCGGCGTCGTGGCCGGCAGCCTGATGAGCTCGGGCGATGCATAGAGCAGAATTTGCTCGTCGTGCTTGCCGATGATGTGCTCGACTTTGGACGATTTTTCCTGATCGAGCAGCTTTAAAATCCCACTGGCCTGGTCGCGCGGCAGAATCGCGAGGATGTCGGCGGCCTGGGCCGGAGTCATTTCGTTGATCAAGAGCGCCGCGCGCTCCTTCTCGATGGCGCTGATCAGCTCCCTTTGCACTCGCGGCTCCACCTCTTCGAGGGTATCGGAGGCCTGTTCGGCATCGAGCGCGTTGAACAACGCGACGCGCTGGCCGCCCTCGAGCTCCTCGAGAATGTCGGCAAGATCGACCGGATGAATCTCGCTGAGGCCGGCCTTGGGGACCTTGAGCTTGATGTTTCCGGCAAAGCTCCCGAGCTGCTGCGGCAGCGGTTGAACATAAAGCCAGGACACCCGGTTTTCTTCATTGCGACTCGTGAGAAGTTTGGCGAGCTTGCGAAGACCCAGACGGCGCAGCGCCCGATAGTGGCTGAAATCGACTTCGGCCGCGTACAGCTTGCCGTTTTGAAACGCGAGTTTTACATCGTAGACGATCTCGACCTCGTGGTCGTCCATGTCCAGAATCTTCTTATCCAGTATGTGGTCGTTGAGCAGGATCAGATTCTCCTGCGGAGCGCGCTCATACTGCGTCGTGTGGTCGGCCTCGATGTCGATGTCGAGCACGACCTCGTTATTCGAGATCAACAGCACTTTGTCCCACGGAACCGTCAGCGGCGGGTAGCCAAACGGCCGCGAGACGATGACTTGCGTGACTTCGGGAAGTTTGCCGGTTTCCACGATCGCAAGATCGCTGAGGCGGCCGATCCGTTGCCTCTTCACGAACACCCGCCGGCCGAGGATCTCGCTCAAGTAAAACTCGTGCTCGAGTACCGTTACCACGACCTATCCCTGCCTGACGATCAGAACGAATTTATAAATCATCAACGCGACCAGCGCGAGCAGGTACACCCGCAGCACCATCAGGGAGATCCGCACGGCGCCGGACATCTCGATGCGCGGCTCGCGGTAGCGGGCGTTGATCGCCGTGATCTTCTCGATGAGATTGTGGAATGCGCTCATATCGGCGTACTCATCTATAGGAACAGGTTGGGAAACAGCACGGAGAAGCCGTACAGGGTCGAGAGGATGATGATCGATGCGACGATAAAGCCGCCGATCAGATTCTGGCTCATGGTATTGCGGCGCTCACCCATGGTCGTCCGGTCGTTGAGCAGCAGGATCAAGAACACCAGAGCCGCCGGGAGCAGCGTCACGGCGATGACTTGGACGAACAAGGTGATCAACACCAGCGGCGCCCGCGGAATCAGCACGACGAGGCCGGAAGTGACGAGCATCAGAAAGTAAGTCGAGTAGAACCATGGAGCCTGGCGGATCTTCGTATTGAGCGAGTGCGCCCAGCCGAAGATTTCTCCGAAGGCCCAGGAACTCGCGAGCGAAATGCAGATGGCGCCCAGCAGACCGGCATCGAACAATCCGATCGCGAGAAAGGTTCCGACATAACGGTCGGTTTTCATGAGTTCCTGAGCCGCTTGAGCCGCACTGTCGATGTCGATGCCCGGAAGCACGGTCCCGGTCACGATGACGATGAATACGGCGACCACGACCGTGACGATCGACCCGAGCAAGGTGTCGAATCGGCCCCACGGGATGTCTTTCTCCAGCATGCCCTTGTCGACGACCGCGCTTTGCTGGAAGAACAGCATCCAGGGAGCGATCGTCGTCCCGATGTTGGCCATCAGGAAGAAGAACAGCACGCCGTTGAAACCCCCCGCGAAATTCGGAATCAAGCCTTGGTGCAGCACGTCGCGCACCGACGGATGCACCATGAAGGCACCCGGGATGTAGATCAGGTTCAATGCGCAGAACAGCAGCGCGAGCTTTTCGAACGTCCAGTATCTGCCGTTGAGCACGATGACTGCCATCAGCACGATGACCGCCACCACGGTGATCCACGGAGGCACGCCGAAGACCCCGAAGGCCGCAGTCATGCCGATGAACTCGGTGACCAGCGTCAGCCAATCGACGATCATGAGATCGAGCAGCGAAAACCAGCCCCAGAACGCTCCGAAGCCGTCGAAGATCGCTTCGGCATGCCCGCGCTTGGTGACGGCGCCGAGGCGCACGGTCATCTCTTGCACATAGTAGGCGACGGGGATCAGCAGCAGCAGGAACCAGATCAGGTGGTAGCCGTACTTCGCGCCCGTCGCCGCGTAGGTGGTGATGCCCCCCGCGTCGTTGTCCGCGACCATGACGACCATTCCGGGCCCGGCGATGACCAGATAAAGTCCAACCGCTTTCCACGCCTTGCGCAGCGGATAATAGAGTTTCGCGAAAAAATTCACTTCTTCACCCTTGCCTTACATCCCAATCGCCTTGCCCGGATAATGCGTGCCGCGGCTATAAATTGTCGGTCGAGATCCTGGCACAATTATTCGCCGATAGCCTCTTCTTGTGGCCTCATGCCCCGGCGTTGGTCCCATCAAAACCAAAAGCCGGCCATCAGCAATAGCGAGAACGCGAGCGCGAGCGCCATCCAAAGCAGGAGTGCGATCTCGCCGGCTGCGACTACCGACCGCTTTGCGATCTCGGCGAGATTGCTTGCCGCGCGCTGCGTGACGCGCGGCCTGGAAAGAGAAAATGCAGCCATGATCGCTACTCCTCGAGATGCTCAAGCGTTACTGCCCGAGCCCGGGAGGGATGGCTGCGGTGGAATCAGCAGATTAGCGCTGCGTTCCCGCCACTGAGTCTCTTCCGAGCCCTGTTCCGGCCAAGCGATCGGCAGCACAGGCGCGCCAAGCGGCGACTGCCGGTGTCGATGGTCGGGGTGCTAGGTTGGGGGTCCATAGGGTTCAACGATACCCTACCCTGGTATAGTAACGCAATAGGAGTTTGAGCGTGAGCGCGCTCGGTCTCATCGCATCTGATGCTCGATGCGCACGCCGAACGCGATATCGTGAATGCGCTGCACCGAACTTTGGATCGCGTTGTAGTCGGCGAATGCGGAAATGCCGAATGCGAACTGCGCGCTGAAGCCCGCGGCCCAGTCGAAATAATTGCGATCGGGCGGATCCGTGAAGACCAGGAAGTTGCTGACCGGACCCATGGGCGTGCCGGCATCCGGGTCGTCGGTGAAGTGCACCGTGAGCGCGCGCTGCTGGTCCTTGAATTCATGAATGTAGTGAGCGCGCGCTTCGGGCAGGATCACGCCGAAAGACGTCTTGATCGCGTAGGACAGGTGTCCGCCCGCCTTGGCGAGCAGCGACTCGCCGATGTCATTTCCGAAGCTGAGGCCGAGACCCGACTCGCTCGGGTCATTTTCGCTGAATGCGTTGACGTTGATGTGCGTGTAATCGACCGCGATGTCGGGACCCCAGACGAGGGCGCCCGCGCTCAAGCTGTAGCCGATATTCATGCTGAAGGCGAGCTGCTGCGCGCCCGTCGAGCCCGTCGTATCGATCGAACAGGTGCCGCCGGTGCAATTGGTCGGAATGTCGACGGTATTCGGGTTGATCGAGAACGAGGTCGTGCGGGTCGCGTCGTAGGCGGTATGGCCGTAGTTGCCGATGAGATCGAGGTAGAACTCGTTGTTGTAGAACGTGCCGTACAGCGACGCCGAGTTGTTGCGCGAGTCGAGTCGCCCGGTTCCATCGGTGAAGTCGGTCGAGCCGCTCGAATGGTTGAGCGCCACGCCCATGACGAACCGATCGCTGAGCCGGTAATCGACGCCCGCGGTGATCGTGTTCGCCTTGAAATCGAACGGCGTCTCGTAGGTCGTCGTCTCTTGGCTGCCTCTGCGCAGATTGCCGTTGATGAAGAATCCCCAGCGGCTGGATGCGCTGATCGAGGAGTCGGCATCGCCGGCACCGCCGCCGATCGATCCGGCATCGCCGCCGATCGATCCGGCATTGCCGATGAGCGGCACGTCGCTCTTCAGACCCAGATCGCGCGCGAGCGACGACAGCATCTGCGCGACGCCGTTGCCCGCGGGCAGCCCGGGATCGAGTCCCGCGAAGCTCGCGCCGTTGACGCCCTGGCGCAGTTGCGCGAGCCGCGTGCCGATGTTGGTGAATTGAGCGCCGGCGAATTGAATTCCGGTGCGCTGCTGCGCGGTCGTTTGTTGCCCGGAGAGCGCATCCAGAGTGTTCTTCAGGCCGGCGGCATTGACGCCGCCGCCGTAGGTGCCGATGATCGCGAGGCAATTGGCGAGCAAATTGCGCTGCGATACCGACAAGGTCGACGGATCGGCGCTCTGCAGCGCCGCGCAAACGCGCTCGAGCGCGCCGGCCTCGCTGAGCTGATACGGCTCGACGAAACCGGTGACCGAGGTCAGCGGCTGATTGGGGTTCGTGGCGAGGCCTTTGCCGGTCGAAATCGTGACGAGCACGGGGCTGCCGCCGGGAACGGTCGCCCCCGCGGCCGGCGCCTGCGTGAATACCGCGTTATAAGGAATCGCAGCCGGGCCCGGCGCCTTGGTCACCGTGCCGAGCGCGAGGCCGGCGGCCTGCAGCGCGGTCGCGGCCGCGGTCTGCGAGAGGCCCACGAGATTCGGAACGGTGACGGCCGCCAATACGCTCAACGTACCGCTCGCGGACGCCGGGTTGCTGCCGAGCGTCGTCACGAGCGCGCCGGCGGCGATCGAATCGGTGTAATAAGTGGCGCGCGCCGCGCTCGTGGCCGTGACGCTGACCTTGATCGTGCAGCCGCCGGTCGGGATCGACGCGTCGGCGGCATAGGTGATCGCGCCGCCGCCCGCGGCAGCGCCGACGGCGCCGACCGTGCAGGTGCCGCCGATCGCCGCCGGATTGGCGACCGTGAGCCCCGCAGGCAAGGTATCGGTCAGAGTCTGCGTGAGGATCGCGGGGCCCGCGCCCACAATGGCGTTGCCGAGCGCGATCGTCAGCTGACTCTTGCCGCCGCTCGGAATGCTCGCCGGCGCAAATGTGATTGAAGAAACCGTTTGGGCGGACGCGAGCCAGGGGCCGGCGAGCATGAGGATCGCGAACAGAAGACGCAGCACGCGCAGGCGTCGAATCGGATGCGCACCGCGACGCGACCTGCTAGTCATTGCTATGGTCCTCTTGCTCATCAAGGCACGGGCCAAACTGCGACCGAGCTCGGCGCCGCTCCGGTCGGAAATGGGCTTCCCGTGACCGGCGTCAGCGCCCCGGTCGTCGCACTGATGCTGAATACCGAGACATTATTCGACCCCTGGTTCACTGCGTACAGAAAGCTTCCCAGCGGAAGCACTACGACGCTCAGCGCCACCGGCGTCGTTCCCCCGGTCGCGATCGTCTGCGCACTGGTCGCCGCATCGGCGTTGATCTGGGTCAATCCGCCCAACAGGCATGTCGGGCATGCGGCGATCGGGATGGTATTGATCGCGAACGCCGATAGGGTGCTGTCGCCGCCGTCGGCCACGTACAAGTAATACGTGTAGACGTTCGACGCGGAGACGAATTGCGCGGTCGCCAAGGCGTCCGGAGCGCTCAACGTGCCGACTGCCGCAGCGACTGAGTTGAGCGCCGCAAACGTGACGTACTGAAAATTGTACGCGGAAATATTGCCCTGGCCCCGGTTCGCGAGGTAGACGAACGGAGCACTCGAGCCGTTGCTGGGATCGCCGGATATGTACGCCGACGGCAGCACGACGATCGCGTTGGGTAGCGCATTGGCGTTGCCGGTCGATGGCGGGCCCGCGCTGTTCAGGAACCCGACATCGGGGCTGATGAGGCCGACCTCGTACATATACACGCTGCCGGTATTTTCATCGGCGATCAGCTCGAACGGTGTCCCGCCGCTCTGCAGATTCGTGGCGGCGATCGGGTTGGTGATGGTGGTGGGGACACCGACCTCGAACGGGCTGCCGGCGCCGGCCGACAAGGTACCGTTACCCGCCGCCTCGATGAACGAGGAGGCATAACCGGTCGTCCCGTTGGTGTCGAGCGCAATCGGGAAACACGGTGTCGTTGAGTTGACGGAGTCGATGTAGGCCGGAGTCGTATTCGGCGCGACCGAGACCGCGGCGCCCACGGACGCGATTACGCCCGTCGTCAAATTGACGCCGTACTGCGAAATGTCGCTCGATCCCGAGTTGGCGACATAGAGGCTGCCGAGCGTGCCGGCGATCGTGCATCCGGCGACGATCGAGACCGGCGTCGTGCCGGTGCCGACCGGGGCTCCCGGCAGCGGCACCAACGCGCCGCTATTTTGATCGACGTAGAAGCTCGAAATCGTGTCGTCGGTCGAGTTGGGCACGAACATAAAGGCGCCGATGACGCCGCAGGTCACCGCGACGTTCGTGATGCTGGCGTTGGTGATCGTGCCGCTGCCGTTCGCGACGACACAGTAATAACCCGTGGGTGGGCTCAGCACCGTGACGCTATAGGCGCTCCCGCTGGGCAGGCCCGGTAAAAACGTGAAGGTGCCGCTGGCGGTAATGGTTTGATTCGATCCACCGTTCTCCTGGAGCGTGACGCCGCTGTTGCCCGACAGCAATCCCGCGACCGTACCGCCAACGGTATAGCTGACGACGCAAGCCACGGCGACCGTCGTCACATTCGCCGCGGCGACCGTGCCCGTGCCGTTCGTGACCGTGCAAGTCTGGCCGGTCGGCTGCGTCAAGATCGTGACCGCATAAGCGCTGCCGCTCGCGATCGGTGTCGAGAACACGAACGCGCCGTTCGCAGTCACGGGAAGATTGTTGCCGCCGTTGTCCTGCAAGACGAGGCCGGCGCCCACGAGGCCCGAGGTGCTGCCGCCGATCGCATAGGCGTTGGTCGAGCAGGTGACGGTGACCGTCGTGATATTGGCCGCAGCGACGGTGCCGGTGCCGGCCGCCACGCTGCAAGTCTGGGTCGGCGCCGACGGCTGCGTCAGCACCGTCACCGCATAGGCGGCGCCGCTCGCGACCGGCGTCGCAAAGACGAACGTGCCATTCCCGGTGATCGGCAAATTATCGCCGCCGTTGTCCTGCAAGACGAGGCCCGTGCCCGCGAGGCCCGAGGTGCTGCCGCCGACCGTATAGGTATTGGTTGTGCAGGTCACGGCGACCGTCGTGATATTGGCCGTGGTCACGGTGCCGCTGCCGGTGCCGGCCGTCACGGCGCAAGTCTGCGTCGGTGCGGACGGCTGCGCGGCAACGGTCACCGCATAAGCGGCGCCGCTCGCGACCGGTGCCGAGAACACGAACGCGCCGTTCGCAGTCACGGGAAGATTATTGCCGCCGTTGTCCTTGAGCACGAGGCCGATGCCCGCGAGGCCCGAGGCGTTGCCGCCGATCGTGAACGCGCTCGTCGAACAGACGACCGAGATGTTGGGGTTCGCTCCCGGCGTGATCGTGCCGGTGCCGTTGTTGACGACACAATTCTGCGCGGGAAGTTGCGGCTGCTGGAGTACGGTCACGTTGTAGGTACTGCCGCTCGGCAGTGCGGTCGCGAATCTCGCGGCGCCGTTTGAGGTAATCGCGAGCGCGTCCGCACCGTTGTCTTGCAAAACGAGACCGCTGCCCACCAAGCCCGATACGCTCAAGGTGACGATGAGGTTCGCTTTGCAGGCAATCGCGATATTGGTGATGCCGCTGGTGCCGACGGTACCGCTCGCGTTGGTGAACGTGCAGGTCTGACTCTGCGGCCCGGCGACGCTCGATGCCGTGACGTTATAGCTGCTGCCGGTCGGGATCGGCGTCGCGAACGTGAATGGGCCGTTGGCCGATACGGTGAGGTTGTCGCGCGCATTGTCCTGCAGCACGACCGCGTACGCGCTGCTGACTCCGGTGATCGTTCCGCCGATCTGAAAGGCGGGATTGGTGTTCGTCTTGCAGGAGACGACGACGTTGTTGACATCGCCGGCCGCGGTCGTGCCCGATCCATTCGTGATCGCACAGTTCTGATACGGATTGATCGGCGGACTCAGGACCGTGACGTAATAGGGCATGCCGGCCGCGAGGCTCGTCGCAAACGCGAAGTTCCCATTCGCCGATAGCGCGAGATTGTCGCCGCCGTCATTCTGAAGCACGAGGCCCGAGCCCAACAGGCCGACGACGGACCCACCGATCGTGTCGGTGAGCGCCGTTTTGTCGGCGCAAGTCACCGAGATGCCGGTAATATTTCCCAGTGCGACGGTGCCGCTCGCGTTGGTGACGACGCACGTTTGGTTCGGCGTGCTCGGCTGCGTCAGCACCGAGATGTTGTATGAATCTCCCGTGGTCAGCGGCGTCGCGAACGTGAACGCGCCGCTCGCGGTTACGGTCAAGTTGTCGCTGCCATTATTTTGCAGCACCAGACCTGAGCCGCTGAGTCCGGTTGCGCTGCCGCCAACCGTGAACAGGTAAGCGGATACGAGATTCGACGTATCGGTGTTGCTGACACCGCCGCCCGAACACGCGGTAAGCAAGCCGCTCGCGCACAGCATCAATGCCAGCGCCGGAGTGCTGCGTGAACAATTCCCTATTGTCGCCATGAATCCCTGGCCTGTGCCTCGCCGTTTCCCTAGCTAAGCCGTCAACCTATCGGCATCCGGATCGATCGCCGCCGCGGGCGCCGGATTGGCCGCTGTAGTTCCCGCGATGATTCCTATCGCTTGATACGGACGCTAGCGCTGTCCACAACGGCTGTCAACCGAATTAGAGCGCGCCGGACAAGACGCTAGGCCATGGCGCTTCCCAGCAGCAACTGTGGTTCTGATGCGCAAGCACGCGCACCGGCTCGCCGCCGCGGGCGCGCGCCGCGCCGATCACGAGCGAGGGCGGGGTGTTGGTATCGTCCGCGCCGACCAAGTGCAATATCTCGAGCGCGGCGCGCGGCGGCGGCAGATCGACGGGACTCAGCGAGCCGCTCAGCGGCGAATAGCCGTGCAGGCGGCACCAGGCGGCCAGATCCAGATTGGCGCCGATCGTCACGACCTTCGAAACCTCGTCGATTCGCTGCGCGAGCAGCACGGCGAGCGTGCCGCCGCCGCTGTGGCCGAATAGCTCCACGCGGCTCGCGCCGGCACGCATGCGTTCGGCGCGCAATACTGCCTCCATGCTGGCGAGCACTTCGGGACCGAAGCGCCGCAGCGTCCAATAAATCGAATCGCAGGCGGGGTCGCGACGCGGCTCGAAGTAACACGGCCGTCCCAGGTAAATGCTAGGGTTAGGATCCAGCGCCATCAGTCGCAACATCAAAGGGTTTCGAGGCGTCGGATCGGCCGCAACGGTGTCGGGCCGGCGGTAGGGCGTGCCGTCGCCCTCGATGTAGACGTGCAGCATGGCGGCGCCCGCGGTCGCGGTCGTGGTCGCCGTATTACGGTAAATGAGATGGCGGAAGCCCTCGCCGCCGACGATTTCACGTTCAAAACCGAAACCGCGCGCGAGCTCATCGGCATGACGAGCGGGGCTCGCGCAAGCCGCGAGGCACGATGCCACGACGAGCAACAATCCCGCAGCGGGCGCCTTACTCATGGACGCGATCGTGACACATCCGCGCCGCGCCGGGCAGCGCGCCGGATGGACAGCGAGCATCGTCGATGGACGCCGCCTATGACAACGGCAAGTTCGTCTGCCTGAGCCCGCTCGCTATCGTTTGGCCGGGTCCGGGTAATGGAACGGATCGGTGAGCCGCGGCTGACTTGGAACGGGCTTGCGCGGCAGAGGCGCGTCGCTGTCGGCGGCGTCGAGCAGCACGGTGGCGAGCACCGCTGCGGCTTGGCGCAGATCCTCCGGCCGCACGTGGTCGAAGGTGTCGAGATCCGTATGGTGGACACGCGACATGTAGTCGAGCGGATCCTGGATGAATTGGAAAGCGGGCAGGCCGAGCTGGCTCAAGAACACGTGATCCGTCGAACCGGTCGGTGCCGCGACCACGGCGGCGGCGCCCATGCTCGCGAACGGTGCCAGCCATTGGCGAAATATCGGTACGACGGCGAAATTACCCTCGGTAAAAATGCCGCGAATCCTGCCGGAGCCGTTGTCGATGTTGAAATACGCAGAGAGTTCGGCGAATCCCGGCAACGTCTGCACCGGATAGGTGTCGCCGCCGTAGTACGGCCCCAGCGCGGCGACCGCCGGATCGGCGTTCGGTGGGCGATGCGCCAAGTGCTTCTCGACATACGCGGCCGAGCCCCATAAGCCCTGTTCCTCGCCCGACCACAGCGCAAAACGGATCGTGCGCTTGGGTTGGACGTGCAGGCTCGCGAGTATGCGCGCCGCCTCCATGACCACGGCGACGCCGGCGCCATTGTCCGCGGCGCCGTCGCCCGCGACCCAGCTGTCCAGATGAGCGCCGGCCATCACGTAGCCGGCCTTGCCGTCGGTGCCGGGGATGTCCGTGAGAATATTGTAGGCATTGTGGTCGGCGTCCTCGTAGTGCACGCGACTGTCGATTTCGACGCGGACCTCGCCGAGCTTGGCGAGCCGCGCGAGGCGCCGATAATCCTCGGCCCCGATCTCCAGCGCCGGCAGCTTGGGCGTTCTACCGACCTGAAAATTGTAGCCTTCGCCATGCAGCAGCCGGCCCTCGGTGCGCGACATCTGTATCCAAGCGAGGGCGCCCTCGGCGGCCAAGAACGCGTCGCGCTTGTCTCTGAAGGCGACGCGGTCGATCAATTTCTGCCGTGCTTCAGGATCGAATACCGGCTCCGCGTAATGATCGAGTTTGGCGATCTCGGTATCGCTGAGGCGGTGGAACGGTGCGTCTTCGTCGTCCTTGATCGGCGCCGGCCAGGTCACGAGCACGATCTTGCCCGACAATTTTCCCTTCCAGTCGGCGAAGTCTTTTTCACCGGTCATCGGGGCGACGATCACGGCTGCGCTCAAGGGGCCCTCGGTGGACGGCGTCCAGGCGATCGGAATGGCGCGCAGCATCAGCGGGCGCGGCGCGAGCATGCGCGCCTGCGAGGATTCGATCCACCAGCCGCGGCCGAAGTCGTAGCCCTCGGCGCGCACGTCCTTGAGTCCCCACGCCTTGAATTTCTCCTGGGTCCAGCGCTCGGCGGCGCGCATCGACGGGGAGTTGGTCAGGCGTCCGCCGATCTGATCCGCGAGATATTCCGCCGTATCGAGAACCTCCCCGTGGTTGAACGCCGCATCGGTAATGCGATTGATCGTGATCGCATCGATCGATGTCGCGGCCCCGGCGAGCGTGGAGGCGACCAGCAGCAAAAGAGCGCTCGATGCTAGCCAGGATTGATGCATCACATTCCCTCCGTACGCGCGCTGATGACGCTCATGATCGCCACGAAATGACAGGCGACGCCGCCGAGCACGAACAAGTGCCAAAGCGCGTGCGTGTACGGCCGCCGCTTCCATAAATAGAACGGTACACCGCCCGTATAACACAGGCCGCCGGCGACGACCCACGCGAACTGCGCGCTCGTCAGATTGGCGCTGAGCTGTTTGAAGGCGACGACGCCGATCCAGCCGATCACGACGTACAACACCGTCGAGAGCAGCGGAATCTTCAGGCCGCCCGCCATCTTGGTCGCGACGCCGAACACCGCGAGCGCCCAGACGATGCCGAACAAGGTCCAGCCCAGGGAGCCGCGCACGACGCCGAGCGTAAACGGCGTGTAGGTGCCGGCGATCAGGATGTATATCGCCGAGTGATCCAGCTTGCGCAAGATCGCTTTGAGGCCGGGACGCTTCACGAGGTGATACAGAGTCGATGTACCGAACATCAAGAGGGCGCCAAAGCCGAACGCGACCGCGCCTACGACGCGCCAAGCCCCGCCATGCACCGCGGCGACGACGATCATCCACGGAATGCCGATGGCCATGGACGCGACACCGATCGCCGCCGTCACGGAGTGCGCAATCTCCTCACGGTGCGAATACGGGTGATAGGCATTCATGGAGAAGAGACTACCTAACCCGTCGCGCGAATGCGAGCCGTGCGGGCGGACGGCATTGGCCCCGATGAGTTACATTGCAACAACCGAAGTACCCGAGCGATGTCATGCATAAAAAAACCGCCGCGGAGCAGCCGGGCACGCCCGAGCGCGGTGCTGCGCCGATCGGCGCCGCGTCGGACGCGCGCGCGTCGGATCCGCTGCCGCCCGATCACCGTCAGCTCGTCGATCGCCAATTCGGCGCGACGGCTGCCGCGTACTTGACGAGCAGCGTGCATGCCACGGGCGCCGATCTCGACGACCTGGCCGCTCTCGCGGCCGCAGAGCGGCCGCCGCAAGTGCTGGATCTCGGTTGCGGCGCGGGACATGTGAGTTTTGCGCTCGCGCGCGGCGGCGCGGGCCGTGTCGTCGCCTATGATTTGTCGGCAGAAATGCTCGGCGTCGTGGCGGCAGAGGCGCTCGCGCGCGGCCATGCGAACGTCGAGACGCGCACCGGGTCCGCCGAGAGCCTGCCCTTCGCGGCCTCGAGTTTCGATTGGATCGTGAGCCGTTATTCGGCACATCATTGGCTCGACCTACCGCGCGCGCTCGCCGCGGCGGCGCGTGTCTTGGTGCCGGGTGGCCGGCTCATCGCCATCGACGTCGTCGCGCCGGAAGCACCGCTGCTCGACACGGTGCTGCAGACGCTCGAGATCCTGCGCGACGCGTCGCACGTGCGCAATTACCGCATCTCGGAATGGCGGCAGATGCTCACCAAAGCGGGCTTCGGCGCGCCGAGCGTCCACGGCTGGAAGCTGCCGCTGGAATTCAACAGCTGGGTGCGGCGCATCGCGACGCCGCCCGAGCGCGTGCTTGCGCTCAAGAGCGTCATCAAGGCCTTGCCCGCCGAAGCGCGCGAATATTTTCGAATCGACGCGGAGTTCGGATTTGCGACGGATTGCGCTTGGATCGAAGCGCGTAAGGCGGGCTAGAGACCCCTCAACGCAGCGAGTCGATGATGATCGCGGCCGCGCGGCCGGCGCCGTCTTCGGCCATCAACCGATCGCGCACCAGCGCGCTGCGCTCGCGATAGGCATCGTTGCCGAGCAGCTCTGCGAGCGCGCGCGTCGCACGCGCGGCCGTGAAGCGCGCGGGAGCCACGGTGCGCGCGACGCCGATGCGCACCGCGCGCGCCGCATTGTCGAGCTGGTCGGCGAAGTGCGGCACGATCAATTGCGGGCGCCCGGCGCTCAAGCCTTGCGCGAGCGTGCCGGTGCCGCCGTGATGGATCAGCGCCGCGGCGCGCGCAAACAGCAAGGAATGCGGCGCGTAGTCGCCGATGTAGACATCGTCGGCTCGCGCGCTCGCGAACGCGCTCAGCTGAGCCTCGCCGACCAGCAGTACGGCGCGCCGGCGCAGACGCCGCGCCGCGATCAGGCTCTCGCGATAAAACACACCGGGACTGTAGACGATGAAGCTGCCGAGCGTGAACACGAGCGGCGGCGGACCTGCGTTCATGAAGGCCTCTAGCCGCGGATCGAGCGCGGCGCCGCGGCCGTCGGCGCTGTCGTAGCGCGCGAAACCGGCGACCGTCGAGCGCGCGGGATAATCGGGTTGCACATCGCCGAGCAAGCTCGAGTACAGGCCGATTGCCGTGCCGCGCGGCGAGAATTGCGCGTCGATGAGGGCATTGCGCCGATCCGGCGCAAGACCTTCGGCGGCGCGTATGCCTGCGATCGGCTCGAACAGGCGCGCGGTCGCGCGCTTGGCGGCCTCGTAGAGAATTCGCGTGGGCCCGGGACCCAGGCGGCGCAGCAATGCGCTCAGCCACTCGGCCTTCGGTATCACGGGCGGGTCATAGGCGGATAAGAACATCATCGGCTGCAAGACGATCGCGATCCAGTCGATGCCGCGCTTTTCCGCGGCGAGGCGCGCGCCGAAGGCGAGGCCGCTCGTGACGAGAAGGTCGGCATCGGCCGACAGAGCAAGCATGTCCTCGTAGGCTTCGCGCACGAAGGGCAGCACGGCCTTGGCGAGCAGAAACTGGTTGCTCGCGATGATTCTTTGCGCGAGCTCGGCTCGGCTCATCGCGAGATGCCGCTCGATCTCATCGAAGCTCGGCCGCAGCGGCGCAAATGCGATGCCCGCGGCCTCCACCTTGGAGCGGTACTCGGCGGCCGTCGCGAGTATCGGGCTCAGCCCGCGGGCACGCAAGCTCAAGGCGAGCGCCATGAACGGATGCAGGTCGCCGAGCGATCCCACGGCGACGAGCACGACTTTGCGCGTCGAGTAATCCCTCTGCGCGCTCACGCGAAATCCTTGCGCGCGCTCATCGGGCGCCTAGGTACAATGGGCCGATCGCGGCGCCAGTGCGGCCGGCATAGAGGAATTCCGCTCGAATGAATTTAGTGAACATCGTCATTCTGGCCATCGTGCAAGGTCTGGCCGAGCTGTTGCCGGTCTCGAGTTCCGCGCACGTGGTCGTCGCGGAGAAGCTGCTCGGCCTCGATCCATCCTCGCCGCCGATGACCTTGCTGTTGGTGATGTTGCATACGGGCACGATGTTCGCCGTCATTGTGTACTTCTGGCGCACGTGGCGCAGTACCTATTTCCAAAGCCTGGCCGCGTTTCGCCGCATCGCCGTGCGCGTCATCGCGGCGACGGCGGCCACGGCCGTGGTCGGCGGAGCGCTCATCACGCTGATCGAAAAGACCGCATTTGCCAATCTGCCGCATGCCGAGATCGAGGACCTGTTCAGCCATCTCGAATTCATCGCGCCGGCGCTCGCGGTCGCGGGCGTGTTGATTTTGATCGCCGGCTTGCTCGAGCGAAACAACGCGCTGCACGGTGCGCACGCCGAGCGCGAGAGCGATCCGGACCTCAGACAGGCCGGTTTGATCGGCGCCGTACAAGGCCTGTGCCTGCCGTTTCGCGGATTCTCGCGCTCCGGCGCGACGATCTCCGTCGGCTTGCTGCTGGGGCTGGCCAAGGCCGGCGCCGAGACGTTCAGCTTCGCATTGGCCGTGGTGTTGACGCCGCCCGCGGTGCTGCGCGAAGGCTGGCGTTTGGTGCGCGCCGAGCGTCTCGCGGGTGCCGCCGACTTGGGCCCGGTCGCTCTGCTGAGCATACTCGGCGCGTTCGTCGCATTCGGCGCAGGCCTCGTCGCGCTGAAATGGCTCAGCGGCTGGCTCGAGCGCGGACGCTGGTATTTGTTCGGCATCTATTGCCTCGTGGCCGCGACGGCCGTGTATGGCTTGCACAGCGCGGGTTATTGAGGTTCACGCATGATCAATCGGCAGCGTCGCGATCTGATCAAGAGTTTGGCGGTATTGCCGCTCGTGCCGCTGCAGCGTGCCGAGCCCGATCTGATCCTCCATAACGGACGCTTGTATACGATGAATCCGGGACTGCCCGGGGCCGGCGCGGTCGCCATTCGCGATGGGCGCATTCTGAGCGTCGGCGCCTCGAAGGACATCCTCGCGCTCGCGACCCGCCGTACGCGCCGTGTCGATCTTGCGGGCCGGCGGGTGCTGCCCGGATTCAACGATGCGCACGCCCACCCCGCGGTCGGGGGGCTGCAGCAACTCACGATGGTCGCCTGCGACAAGACCTCGATCGATGCGATCCTCGCGGCGCTGCGAGAGCGCGCCGCGGCCACCGCGCCGGGCCACTGGGTGCAGGGTTTTCTCTACGACGACGGCAAGACGCCGCGCATGCTGACGCGCGCCGATCTCGATGCCGCCGTGCCCGATCACCCGGTCGTCGTCACGCATCGGGGCGGCCATACCGGCTATGCGAATTCGCTGGCGCTCGCCGCGGCCGGTGCGACGCGCGACACCGCCGATCCGCCCGGCGGCCGCTTCGATCGCGACGCCGCCGGTGAGCTCAACGGGCGCATCGCCGACAAGGCGCTCGAGACGATGCAGGCCAAGATCCCGGACGAGAATACGCGCGACGATCATCGGCGCGGCGTGGAGTTGATCTCCAAGCTGTACGCAAGCCGCGGCATCACTTCGGCTTGCGAAGCCGATACCAGCCCCGACGATCTCCAGGCGTATCAAGATGCGCGCGATGCCGGCACACTGCGCTACCGGGCCTATTGCCTCATGGACGCAAGTTTTCTGGACCGCTACATCGCGGCCGGCGTGCATACGGGCTTCGGCGATTCCATGGTGCGGATCGGCGCAATCAAACAGTTCGCCGACGGCTCCATCTCCGAGCGCACGGCATGGCTTGCGCAGCCCTACCTCGACCTACCGAATTACTTCGGTGTCGAGCGCGGCACGCGCGAGAGCCTCTATGCGGATTCCCGCAAGGCCTGGCTCGCCGGCTTCCAGCTCGCGACGCACGCGAACGGTGAACGCGCCATCGATCGGATGCTCGGAATCTATGAGCAATTGCAGCGTGAATCGCCGCGCCGCGATCCGCGCTTCCGTCTCGAACACTGCACCGTCGTGACGCCCGAACTCATCGCGCGCATGCAAGCGCTCGGCGTGATCCCCGTGCCGTTTTCCGGCTACGTGAATTTTCATGGCGACGTGCTGCATTTCTACGGCGAGGAGCGCGCGCGGCGCATGTTCGCGCACCGCTCCTTGATCGACGCGGGGCTGCGGCCGCCCGCTTCTTCGGACTACACGGCGAGCCCGCCGGCGCCGATGCTCTGGCTCTATTCGGAGACGACGCGCATGGATCCGACGGGCCACGTGTGGGGCGCGAATCAACGCATCACGCTGCCGGAGGCGCTGCGCTGCGCGACGCTCAACGGCGCCTATGCCAGCTTCGAAGAACACGACAAGGGGTCGATCGAGGTCGGCAAACTCGCCGATCTGGTCGTGCTCGACGCCGACCCGTTCGTGCGCCCCGTCGAGGAATGGCAGGCCATCGGCGTCGAAAGGACGCTGCTCGGCGGCCAATGGGTTTACGAATCCTGAATGCGGTTTTTCGGTCCGAGGCGTCTGTCGCATCAAGGCGCTGGACAGGCCGGTACCCCGGGGCCGATAATTTCTCGGCGCACCTGACGCGAAGTCCATGGAGTAACTGATGACGCGAGATCGCGCAATTGTGCCCCCGCGGCGAGGCCCGCGTTGAGTCCCCCGGCCGCGCGCGTCGGCGACATGGTGCTGCAAACCATTCCGCACTGCCATGCGCCCATCCACCCGCCGGCGCCGGCGCCGACGCCGCTGCCGCACCCGGGATTGCCGCTCGCGATCATGCCGCCGGGTGCTCCGACCGTATTGATCGGCAGCATGCCGGCGGCGACCGTGACGTCCATGACGATGCCGTGTTTGCTGCCGGGTTGCATACCCGCGGGACCCGGCATGATCATGATGGGCTCGACGACGGTATTGATCAGCAGCTTGCCGGCCGCGCGGGTCGGCGATCAAACGCTGCATTCATCCTGTGTCGCGCCGATCCCGAGTCCGATGGGGCAAATCATGCCGCCCGGCTGCGTCACCGTCATTATCGGCGGCTAGCGGGTGGATCTCGGGCCGCCTCGCGGCTTCTCGCCCCATTGTCCGATCTGCCGTACGCGCGGCATTGATTCCCCATTGCGAGTATCCGTCTGGCAGGACACGCAGGGGGGTCAGGGCATCCTGATTTGCCCCGCGGCAGACTGCGGCGGGCGGTTCCCGGTCATCGACGGCTTGCCGGTGCTGGTCGCCGACCTGCCGCGGTTTCTGAACGACGCGAGCGTTTATCTGCTGTCGCGCGAGGATCTGTGGGCGCCGATCGCCGATCTGTTGGGATCGGTTCTACCGCCCGGCAGCTGGTTCGATGCGACCCGGCAACATTTGTCGGGCTATGTGCGTGACCATTGGGGCAGCGTCGACGCCGTGGATCAGGTCACGCCGCCACCCGGACAAGCCTGGGCGTTGGCTCAGGCGGGACTCGCGTTGGCGGGCGAAGTCTCGGGCCCGATCGTGGAGCTAGGTGCCGCCGCGGGCGGCGTGACGCGCGCCTTGGCCGACCGGTTCGACACGCCGGTCCTGGGGCTCGACTTGTCGGCGCCGCTCGCACGCTTCGCCGCACGCGCGCTGCGCGGCGGCCGGTTTCGCTATCCACTGCGCCTGGCCGGCACCGCTTACGCGGAGCGTGAGATCGTCGTGCCGCCGCCGCTCAATGGCAACGCCAGTTTCTGGATAGCCGATGCGCTGGTCCCACCGCTTGCGGCGGGGTCTGCCGGGCTCGTCGTCGCGCTCAATCTGCTCGACTGTGTCGCCGACCCCGCGGCTCTGATGCGATCGGCCGCCGCGCTATTGCGGCCCGGCGGGCAGATGCTGCTCTGTACGCCGTTCGATTGGAGCACCGCGGCGACGCCGGTCGGGGCCTGGTTGGGCGCGCGCGCGACCGAGGCGGCGGCGCCCGACGTCGGCCTCTGGGCGCAGAAGTTAACCGGTCTCGCCGTGGTCGCGCGCAGCGCCGACCTCGGCTGGGATGTGCGCGTGCATGCGCGCGCGACCATGCATTATCGCGCGGAACTGCTCGTGCTCAGAAGGCCCGAATGAGCATTGCGTCCGGCCGGGCTCGCTCGTAGTCTCTCGCCATGCGCGTCTTGTTCTTGGAACTGGATACGGAAAACGAATGGGCCGTAGCCTCTCTGGGCCCGGCCTTCCTCGCTGCCTGGCTGCGCCAGCACGGGCATGAGGTCGCATTTGTGCGCGTGCCGCAGGATCAGCCGGTCGTCGCGATCGCCGATGCGGTCCGACGGGAAACGCCTGGCCTCATCGGGGTGTCGCTGACCACGCGCCAATGGCTGCGCGCGCGCGATGTGCTCGGCGGATTGCGGCGTATCAGCGATGTTCCGGTCATCGTCGGCGGCTTGCACCCGACCTTCTCGCCCGAGGAGGTGCTGCGCCACGAGGGAATCGATTACCTGTGTCTCGGCGAGGGCGAGGCGGCGCTGCTCGATTTGGTCGGCGCGCTCGAGTCCGGGCGCAGCTGCGTGGATGGCACGATCGCGAACATTTGGGCCAAGGGCGGAAGGCGGCCGGCGTTGCGCAATCCGATCGAGCCGCTCGATGCATTGCCGTTCATGGCGCGCGATCTGCTCGATGAACGCTGGGGAGTTCGGCATATCACGACGCAGCGTGGCTGTCCGTTTCCCTGCACGTTCTGCGCCGCGCGCATGTACGACAAGCTCTACGCATCGGGCGACACCACGCGCTATGGCCGCCGGCGTGGTCAAGCGAATGTGCTCGCCGAACTCGCCGAGCTGCGCAGCCAAGGCCCGCTCAACTACGTCATCTTCCTCGACGACACCTTCACGATCCAGCACGCCTGGGTACGCGAATTCTGCAAGGTCTACGGCGCTGAGTTCGCCGTGCCATTTTCCTTGAATGCGCGCGTCGAGACGGTCAGCGAAAGCATGCTGCGCGAACTGGCCGCGGCGGGTTGCAAACACATCATCTATGGCGTGGAAAGCGGCAGCGAACGCGTGCGGCGCGACATCATGAAACGCCATGCGAGCAATCAGCGCTTCCGCGACGTATTCCGCTGGACGCGTGAGGCCGGCATCATGGCCACGGCCAACTACATCGTCGGCACGCCGGGCGAGAGCCGCGCCGAAATGGCGGAAACCATCGCGCTGCACGAGGAACTCGAGCCGGTCGACTTCGGCGTGTTCGTGTTTTACCCCTATCCCGGTACCGAGCTCTACCAGATGTGTCTCGCGAACGGGTATCTGCCCGCCGATTACCTCACGCGGCCCGCGAATCATCGCCAATCGATTCTGAATCTACCGGACGTCACGCAGGCGGACATCGCCGAGGTCTACGAGCAGTGGACCAAGATCCGGGTAGCCTCGGCGCTGCATCGCGTACCGGTCGGCGATCCCGCTTCGGTGGAGGCTGGAATCCGCGCCCGCGCCGCCAGCGGCTAGCCGTTGCGCGCCGGGGCGTCAGTTGGTCTCGGCCGGCATGCGTCCGGTGCCGCCCGAGAGGATATTGCGGCCGCTGTCGAGAAACCGCTGCAGGCGCTCTGCGTATTGCTTGCCGTCACCGCGTACCGAGGCGAGCGTCACGGCGGCGGCGACCGCGGTGCCGGTTTGTTCGGGCAAGGGCGGTATCTCGCGCTCTCCGGGAGGCGCCAACGTATCGCCGCTCCAGAATGCCGCGACGCCGGTCCACGCTTCGGCGGTCGTGAAGCCGCCGTGTTCGGCATGCACCATTGCCTCGCGGCGCAGCGCGTCTTTCTGCTGCCGCACCCACTGTTCGGCGTTTTCAAGCGCGAGCTCATCGTCGTCGCTTAAGTCCCGGGGTGCCGTATTGCTCGCGCACATGCACGCCCACCAAACGCCTTCGCGCTTGGGCAGAGCATGCGCGAGCATCCGCACCGCCTCGAATGCGAATCCCGCGGCCTGCAGGCGGTCGAGCGCATCGCCGACGTCGGTGCAGCCCTGCAGCGTCGTCTGCGCCTCGGGCGGCAGCACTGCACGGCTCATCAAGGTCGCGACATCACTCACGGCCAATTTGGTAAAGGTGCCCACCATATCAGTTGACCGCCTGCGATTTTACGCGCTTCCGCGCCGCGCTGCGCTAGCTTAAGCAGTTCGCGCCAGTACGATAAGCCCCAGGCCCAGAAGGAAGCACGCAAACATCGCGGTGATGAGCCAGGACGTGCCCTTCGGCGCGGCGCGAAATTCCTTCCAGATGAACACACCCCAGACCGCTGCGACCATCGTCGCACCCTGTCCCAGGCTGTAGGAGATTGCAAAGCCGGCACGGCCCGAGGCAATCAGATTGAACGACATGCCCACGCCCCAGATGATGCCGCCGAAAATGCCGCTGAGGTGCGTGCCCAGGCCGCCCTTGAGATAGTCGGGGACGCCGACCGGCGCGCCGACGAACGGCTTTTTCATCGCAAACGTGTTCCAGACGAAGTTGCTGAGGAAGATTCCGACCGCCAGTATGAATACGGCGGCGTAAGGACCCATCTTGCCGGGTTCCGCGACCGTGGGATCGGCATTCATCGCTGCGGCCACGAAGCGGTAGAAAGTACCCATGAGCACGCCGCAGGCGATCGAGAGCACGAGGCCCTTGGTGCTGACGCCGGTGTTGCCGCCCGTGAGGCGCCGGTACGCAATCGCGTCGATGACGATCGCGAGCGTCACCAGCAATACGCCCGCCGCGAGCAAGGTGAGGTTGCCGACCGGAGCCGCGACGTAGTTGGTGATCACGCCGATCACGAGCGCCAGCCCTATGCCGACCGGAAACGCGACCGCCATGCCGGCGATCTCGATCGCGGCGACGAGCAAGATGTTGGCAAGATTGAAGATCACTCCACCGACCAGGGCCGAGTGGATGCTCGCACCCGAGGCCTGCGCGAGGTCCGCGACAAACGACCGGCCCTCGCCACCGCTGCTGCCGAGCGTCAGGCCCAGGCCCAGCGTCAGCAGCAGCACGCCGATCGAATAGTCCCAATAGAAGAGTTCAAACCGCCAGTCCTTGTGCGTGAGTTTCTTGGTGTTTGCCCACGAACCCCAGCAGAGCATCGTGATTACGCAGAATATGACCGCCAGAGCGTAGCTGTGCACAACGAACATTTTTTGATCCCCTTGTTTTTATAGGACGGGTCCGTCAGGCGCCGCGCCGCGCCCATTGCGCTTCGAAAACGGAGCGCTCGGCAAAGGACTTCTGCGTGCCCTTGCCGGTCGTGGAGAGCGCCGCATACAGATTCGCGCGCGCGACCGCCTCGAGTTCGGGCGTGCCCTCGCCGAGGAACACCGACAGACTGCCGATGAAGGCATCGCCCGCACCGCTCGTATCGACGGCGGTGACGGAGCAGGCAGGCACGACCGTGGCCCCGGCGGCATCGGCGAGCAGTGAGCCGCGTGCGCCAAGCGTGATCAGCACGCGGCGAAAGCCCTGCGCGAGTAGCGCCGCGGCGCAGGCCTGCGCCTCGTCGATCGTACGCACCGGTAATTGGCTGATCAGTTCGGCCTCGGTTTCGTTGGGGATGAAATAGTCGGCGGCAACGAGTTCGGCGATCGAAGCCGGCAGCGCCGGCGCGGGGTTCACGATGCAGCGGATGCCGCGCGCCTTGGCGAAGCGAATCGTATGGTAAATCGTCTCGAGCGGAATTTCGAACTGCAGGATGATGGTCTGCGCTCGGGCGAGATCGGCGGCCGCGGCGTCGACGTCGGCCGGGCTCAGCGTGTCGTTCGCGCCCTTGACGACGATGATGCGATTCTGTCCGCCGGGCTCGACGAAGATCGGTGCGACGCCCGTGGATACCCCGTCGGCGAAATGCACGTGCGCCGTATCGATGCCGAACGACGCCAGGTTTTTGATCGTGGCATCGCCGAACAGGTCGCGGCCGACTTTACCGACGATCATGACATCGGCGCCGCAGAGCCTCGCAGCCACGGCCTGATTGGCGCCTTTGCCGCCGAATCCCAGGTCAAAACTCTTGCCGAACAAGGTCTCGCCGGCTCGTGGGAACACGTCGGTGAACGTCGTCAGATCGGTCACGAGGCTGCCGACTATGGCGATACGGGGCGGGCTCGGCATGGAGATTCTCACGATAAACGTCTCCTCGGTCTGAAGGATGCGCTGATTATCCTGCGCGCGCGGCGCCGATCTCAGGGATTTCGCGCCGACACTGCATCGCAAACTCCAAGATGAGCCGACTCGCGTGGGGCCCGGCGGCCTCGTTGAACTCATACCGGCCATCGCCGCCGCTCCACGCATGGCCTAATCCCTCGACCATCACCTTGCGCAGCACGGTCCGCCCCTGCCGCATATAGTCCTGTTGCCGGTAGCGGTGGCCGGCGCCGTCGATATGCCGCTCGCCGGAGGCCACGAGTGCACCGGCGTCCGGATCGAGAAATTCGGCGCGTTCCTTGAGCTGCTCGATGATTTGATCCGCGTTCACTGGATTCACGGTCGTATCGCGCTCCCCGTGTATCACGAGCGTCGGCACCGCGACCTCGGTTCTTCCCGCCTCGCGCACGAGTCGCCGCGCCTTGTCGATGGAAGCCGGCGACGCCCCGGAGCGCATCGCGGCGAGCGCTTGTATCGGCGAGCTCGCCACGCCGTACATCAGGCCGGAGTGAATCGCACAGGCGGCAAATAGCCGGCTGTGGCGGACCGCCAGCACGCAGGCCATCGCACCGCCGGCCGACATCCCGACGAGATAGACGCGTCGCGGATCAATGGGCCGGCGCTGCGTGACCTGCTCGATCAGGCGCGCGAGCAGCGCGGCCTCTCCGTGACCCGCGATCGAGGCCGGTTCGAACCAATTCCAGCAGCGCTGCGGGTTTGCGCGCTCGTTTTGTTCCGGATAGAGCACCGCGAAGCGGCCTTCTTCGGCGAGGCTGTTCATGCGCGTTCCCGCGGCGAAACTCACCGCATCTTGCGTGCATCCGTGCAGCATGACGATCAGCGGCAAGCCGTCGCGGCGCGAGGAGCCGCTCGGTAGATAGAGCCGATAGCCGAGTTCGAGGTGCGGACTTCGCCTCAGCAGCGCGAGCGCGAGCGGGTTCCTGAATCTCGCCGCGAGAAATCGACTGCGGCCGGGCGGCCGCGGCACGGCCGGCGTGCCCGGCAATTCGGCAGGAGCTTTGTTCTTGAGCCAACGACGCAGAAAACCCAACATGCACACCATCTCCGCGAAACAGCCGCCACTGTAGCAAAGATGGCGCGGTAATCTCGTCGCGGATCACAAACCGCGCTGCGAAAAATCAAGACACCGTTCCGTGTCAGAACAATCCGCCGATCAATGCGCCTGCGCCGACGCCGGCTTGATAGGAGACATTCATTCCGGCCATGAACAACATCGATGTTGCGGTTTCCAGCAGTTTGGTTTCGGCATAACCCATCAGCAGCGTACCTGCGCCCGGAACCATGACGCCGGCACCCGTGGACGCAACGACGGCCGCCAAATGCATCGGATCCATGCCGAGCAGCATCGCGTAAGCGGAACCGCCGACGGCAAGCCCCCCGCCCACCTGAACGAACATGCAGACGCCGGTGATATCATCGCGCGTCAACTCGCGGCCTTTGAACGTATCGAGAATGCAGACCTTCCCGGTGCTCGGCAGCGCAGTGGGGGCGATCCCCGCGCCGACGCTGAGTTTGCCGATCTTCGGCAATTTATAACCGAACGCGATGCCGCCGCCGGCCGCGCCATATTTAAACGTGACATCCGTGCCCGAAGGGTCCGTCAAGATGATTTTGCCCGCTTCCGCGAGCACGAACTCGACGCCGACTCCGCCGCTACCGGACGTGTTGTACTTCCATTTACTGTTTCTCAAGATGTTGACCATGAGAGCTGCTCCTTCGACGGTTCTAGTGGACGGTAGAGGCCACGGCTGCAGAGGTGTTTGCGACCGCGGCAATCAAAAAGGCGACGCCGAGCGCACCCAACAACAACGGTGCAAACCACAACGCGCCGAACGAGTCGACGCGGGCATCACCGGCAGGATCGCCGGCATCGTAGAGGACGCGGACACGCTCGCCAGGATGGTAGGCAAAGGTCCAACCGCCCTGTGGAAAGCGAATGCTTTGGCCGGACGGGGTTACGAATTGGACCTTCGGGTGAGAGCCCCCCGCGAGCACCTCGACTACGGATCCTTCGGCGACGGACGCGCCCTGAATGAAGTTGCGCGTTGCCACCCCGATGTAAATGGCGGCGGCGAGCAGCACGAAGCCGATGATCGCGAATAGCGATCCCACCAACAGGTCGGGTCTTGCGGCAGCGGGAAGCATCATGCCTCTCTCGGATAGAAATTCAGTCGGTGAGTATAGCGCGACCCTTGCGCGAGGCGTCCCATTCCCGAAATTCAGCGAGGCCGCAGCGCGCAGGCCCCGCTGAGTTCTTTTCGATCGAGATCAGGGTTTGAGCTGACCGCGAATTTCACCGGACTTGTTGGCGGCGCTGTGCACGTTCACGTAGAGTTTTCCGGCCATAAAAGCCGCGTACTGATCGTCGCTGAGCTTCGAATCGGCCGGAACCGACCAGACGCCGTCGGCACCCTGGGTCAGCTTGATGATGACCGGCCCATTCTCGCCGACCGCGCCGAGATGAACGTGCGCCATCGTGCCTTCGATGCCGGTCGTCTTGATCATGCCACTGATGGATTTATCCGCCGCGATCTTGAAGGTTCCGGTCCCGGATGCCGTCGTCGTCACCGGCGGCGTCTCCTCGGTGCCGGTCAGGTGCACTTTCACGTCGCCGGCGAACGCCGATCCGCTGCTCGCCAAGATCGCCGCCGCCGCGATCAACGCGCGAACGCCGAGTATTTTGAAGAGTGTAGTCATGGGGTGAATCCTTAGGGTTGTGTGTCGAACCGAGGGGACGCGACGCTCTCGAAGTGCGCTGTTGTTGCCCCGCATCATGTTGCTTGCGCACGGCGTCCGTCGCCATGCTAATCCATAAGCTGCATCGAATCGACACCCCCGAGGCGGTTCCGTTGGCGGTGAATTATTGCTAGCGTTGCGCGAATGAGGCATGACATGCAGGCGGGCTCGTGATCCGTACCGAGTTGCGAACGATCAATACGCACGCGGGCAGGACGATTGCCGCCCATTTCTTTCATCCTGCGCGCGAAGCGACGGCAGCCGTCTTGATCGTGCCGGCCATGGGAGTCGCTCAAAAATTTTACGCAGCGTTCGCCTCGTGGTTGGCGTCCCAGGGTTATCTGGTGGCGACCTTCGATTATTTTGGTATGGGACTCTCACGCCGCAGCACGCTGCGATCGATCGAGGTCAACATCACCGACTGGGCTCGCATCGATTGCGAGGCCATGATTCAGAACATCGGCGCCGAAGCGCCGGGGAAGCAACTGTATTGGCTCGGGCACAGCCTCGGCGGACAGATCGTCGGCCTGGCGCCCAGCTGGCCGCGCATCAGCAAGGTCGTGACGATCGCCTGTGGCAGCGGGTATTGGCTCGACAACCCGCCCGGCTTGAAATGGAAGGTCTGGTGGCTATGGTATGTCGCCGTACCGGTCTCGACGCGATTGATGGGATATTTCCCGGGCAAGCGCTTGCGTAAAATCGGCGATCTGCCGCGCGGGGTCATCGAGCAATGGCGCCGCTGGTGTCTCGATCCCGATTACGCCTATGGCGCCGAAGGATCGGAATTTCAAGCACAGTATGCGGCCATGAATTCGCCGATCACCTCGCTGTCGTTCGACGACGATGAATTCATGTCGGCCCGGAATACGGAATTATTGCATGGCTACTACCGGAGCGCGGCGCGCAAGATGACGCGAATTGCGCCGCAGGACATCGGCGCGGCACGCATCGGACATTTCGGCTTTTTCAACGCCCGATTCGAGGACTCGCTCTGGCGCAGCTATTTGCTGCCGGAACTGGCCTGAGCGCGCGCAGCCGAGCTATTGCGCAGCCTTTGCCCGATAGACCCGCTTGCCACGGAACCAGGTCTCGAGCACGCGCGTATTCGCGATGTCGTCGGCGTTGCCGCCATCGGCAAGCGCGAGGATATCGCGATCGAGAATGACGAAGTCGGCCGATTTGCCCGGCACGAGCGAGCCGATTTCGGTATCGCGGCCGAGGAAGCGCGCGCCGTTGATCGTATACGCCTCGAGCACCTCACGAATGGTAATCGCCTCGCTTGGGTTTAACGCCGGCTGTCCCGGAATTCGGCGTGTCACGGCGATCGCCATATTGACAAAGGGCTGGGGATCGCGCGTGTTCACCGGCGCATCCGAGCCCGCCACGAGGATCGCGCCCGCATCCTTGGTGCTGCGGACCGGGTAGGTGTTTTTCTCGTAGTAGCTGCCGGGGACATGTCGGCTTTCGTAGCTGTTGCCGATCACCTTTTGCAGGAACGGAATGACCGTCATGTCGTAGTCCAGCTCGACGACCGCCCAGGAATAGGTGTAGGCGATGTACAGATGATCCCGGCCTGTGCGCACGATGTCGTCGGGGTGGGCGAGTTGCACGTGCGCGAGACTGTCATGCGTCGTCGTGATGCCGTCCGCAGCGCGCGCCGCCTCGATTGCGTCGAGCGCCGTTCTCAGCGCGCGATCTCCGATGACGTGAATATGCAGATTGAAGCCGGCGAGGTGCATGCGCTTCACGTACTCGAGCTCGACCGCACGATCATGCTGCAGCTGGCCGTTCGAAATCAGGCATTGGCCCGGATGAAAGCCGTTCTCCTGCTTGAACTTCGCGGCTTGCTCCGCAACCCGGTAACGGTCCGCGTGGGCGCGAGCGTCGATGCAGACCGGCGACGCGGTGTCCACATACCCCGTGACGGTCGCATGACCGGCGGCGTCGGTCGCAAAAATCGGCTGCAGATACGCGTCGAGCATCGCCGCGTTGCCGAGGGTCGGCGGCACGGCAAACGGATTCGCTTCCATGACGCCGTCCGCGAACAACTTGATGAAGTCGGCGCGCAGCAAGGGGTTCGTCGCATATTTCGCGCGGATCGCTTTCGCCTTGGCAACCATGCCGTCGTAGTCGATCTTTCCATCCGGCGTGCGCGTGCGGCTCGGATCGTAGAACTGCGCGAGCGTCGTGCGAACCGTGAGCTTGCCGCTGCTGAGCAGCTTATCCCAGATCGGAAGGCCCGTCGGATCGGCCATCGCGTCCATGATCGCGGTGATCCCCACGCTGTTGAGGCGTCCGGGGATCCGCCGCGGATTCTCGAGTATCGCCTCATACTCGATGTACATCATGCTGCGCGGATTGATGAGGTAGCGCGCGTCCTCGTTGACCGCGCCGCTCGGCTCGCCTCGCGTATCGACGCCGATGAGCGTCGCGTACGGCGCGAAATCGGCCGCAAGACTCGCCTTCGAGATGCCGACGATCTCGCCGCGCGCGTTCCTGGCGCTCGCGAGCCCAAGGCTATTGAACGCGCCATGGTGCCCGTCATTGCCCAGCAGCTGGACCGGGTTATGCGTCGACGCTTTGTCGAGCGCCACGCGCAGCGTCGGGTATTCGGCATCCGGCTGATTGCCGTCGGTGGGGTTCCACTGATGCACCAGCAAGCGCTTGCCCGGCGCCGGATGGTAGCGGGCCAGGCACTCGCGCACGAACGCCGAGAGCTCCTTCAGCGTCAGCGGCTTGCTGTCGATGTCGCAGACGTCGAGATCAACGATATCGGCAGGATGCAAGTGCGAATCCACGAGTCCCGGAATCACGAGCCGGCCATGCGCATCCTCGATCCGGGTCTTCGGGCCGATGTAAGGCTTCACGCCGTCGGCGCTGCCGACATAGACGATCCGATCGCCGCGCGCCGCCAGCGTCTCGGCGAGCTCCGGCGTCGCCGAGGTATAGATGCGCGCGTCCGTGATCACCCAGTCGGCAGGTCCCGCCGGCGCATCGGCGATTCCGCGCGCCGGCCCGAACGCGAGCAAGGCCAGCATCGACGCTGCGGCGCCCGAGAAGGATTTCGCGCCGTGTCGTTGCCGCATCAGTTGACCGCGGAGGCGCAGTGGAAGTCGCGCACGGCCGCACGCAGCCCGCCGATCACGGCGGGGGTATAGGGCGTGCCGTCGAGGATGTGCCACGCCGTCACGACGGCGATGAGTTCGTCCTCTGGAAAGACCAGCAGCATCTGGCCGCCGATGCCGCGCGCAGCCCAAGCATGGCGCGGACCCTCGCCGTATGGCGCGAGCCACCACTGATAGCCGTACTCCCAGTTGGCGTCCAATTTCACATGGGGAGCCATCGATTCCGAAATCCACTGCGTCGAGAGCAGCCGCTGCCCATCCCAGACGCCGTCGTGCAGATAGAGATAGCCGATCTTCGCCAGGTCCCTGGCGCTCAAGTACAGGCCGCCCTCGGTGTCGACGACGCCGAGCGGGGTGCGCTTCCAGTAGTAGTGCTCAATGCCGAGCGGCGTGAACAGGTGGCGATGCGCGTACTGCTCGATGTCCTGGCCGGTCTCGCGCTTGAAAATATGCGCGAGCAGCTCGCTCGCCCCGCTGCTGTAGGCGAAGGTCGAGCCCGGTTCGTGCGCCATCGGCCGATCGATGACGAAGCGGACCCAATCGCGCGTCGCCTCCATGAGGCTCGAGCCGTTGCGCGGATCGTCGTACGGGATGTCCTCGTCCCAGTCGAGGCCCGTCGTCATCGTCAGCACGTGACGCAGCGTCATGCGCCGCTTCCGGTCGTCGACGTTGCGCACCGACTTGACGTCGAAGTACCTCAGCACCGGCGTGTCGAGCGAGGCCTTGAAATCGCCGCGCGCCATCGCGACGCCGATCGTCGCGGAGCTCACCGACTTCGAGACCGATTGCATCGTATGCTCGTCGGTGCCCTGATAAAACGGATGCCAGGCCGGATCGAAATAGTTGTAGCGTCCGGTCAGGCGCGCATTCAGCGGACCGCGCTCGTGCGCCTGCTTGTCGTAGATCGCCGCGTAGTCATGGCGGTAATTGCGTTCGAAGGCCACGCTGCCACAGCGAATGACCAGGAAGTTGTCGACGAGCGGCACCTTGCCGGCGGCGAAATCGGCGTCCATGGCGAGCAGCGGCTCGGCGGCAAGGCCGACGTCTTCGGGCGCGGCCTGTGGCCAGCCCTGCGTCGGCGAGCTCGGAGGTGCCGCCGCGGCGGGCAGCATTGCGATCAACAGTAACGCGGGCCAAGGCTTCATCAATTGTTCTCCGATGGCGGCGAAGGGCGCCCCCTGCCGAGTATAGAGCTTAACGCGGCACTCACAGCCCGGTATGCAGTTCGTCGCGACGCATGAGATACAGCGCGAATCCAAATAACAGGCCGGCGATGAGCCACAGCAGGCCGACGTTGCGGGCCAGAGTGCTCATGCCCTGCAGAACGGCGAGTACCACGACGATGCCGAGTATCGGCACCGCCCAGTGGACGAACCATTGGCTCGACCGTCCTTTGATGCCGAACTTCACCAGCACGGAGACGTGCAGCAGCAGGAAGCCGCACAGCGCGCCGAAGTTGACGATGTTCGCGAGCTCGTCCATGAGGTAGCGCATCACGAGCGCAACGGCCGTCGAGATCGCGGTCGTTACCAACATTCCGACATACGGCGTGCCGTACTTCGGGTGTACGCGGGCAAGTACGTGGGGCAGCTGGTGGTCGCGGCCCATCGCGTACAGCACGCGCGCGACGCCCACTTGCATGGGCAGGGCGTTCGAAAGCCCGACGACGACGACATAGACCCAGGCCAGGCCGAGTGCCGCCCAGGTTCCGATCGCGGCTCCGGCGAGTTCGTAGACCGCAGCCGCCGGGTCCTTGATCGTGATGCCGGGCAGCAGGTTACCGAGCACGAACGTGACGACCATGAAGAATGCCGCTGAAATTACCAGCACGGCGATGATGGCCCGGCCGACGACGCGCCGATCGTGCCCCTCAACTTCCTCGCTCAAGGTCGAGATGGCATCGAAGCCGAGGAAGGACATGATGCAGATCGAGGTCGCGCTGAAGATCTTGCCGGCCGAGAATGCGCTCGCCGTGTAGACGGGAATGAGCGTCAGCCCGCCGGTGCCGAATCCACGGAAGAGGACGACGACAGCGATGACCAGGAAGGCGATGAGCGCCGCGACCTGCAGGCCGACGGCGACGAAATTCGCGCGCGTCGTCACCATGACGCCGAACCAGTTCACGCCGAGCGTAAACGCGCTCAACAGCACGATCCAAGTGCCGCGGCCGATGCCGGGCACGAGCTCGCCCATGGCGACGGCGATCAACACGTAAACAAAGGCCGGGATCAGCAGGTAGTCGAGCAGGATCATCCAGCCCGCCATAAACCCCGGAAAGCGCCCGAGGGCGTGGCGCGCGAAGCCGTAGACCGAGCCCGCGGTCGGTATCGCTTCGGTCATGACGGCGTAGCTCTTGGCCGTGAAGTACATGCAAATCGCGCCTAATCCGTAGGCCAGCACGATCAGCCCGTTCGACGCCTCCCAGACGAAGCCGAGCGTGGTTAGCGGCGCGAACGGCGCGATGTAGGCAAGGCCGTAGACGACGAGGTCCCAGTATTTGAGCGTGCGCTTGAGTGCGGTCGGAGCCGCGTCCGTCGCCTCTGTCATCGTATCCGGACGCATCGCGCACCCCTTGAAAAGGACGGCGAGGCAGGCCCTTAAGAGCCTGCCTCGCCGCTTGTACGCCTCAATATCGGTACGTGGCCGTCAGCCCGTAGGTGCGCGGGGCATAGCCGCGTCCGAAGTAATTGGTGTCGAAATTGTCGCCCGCAGAGCCGGGCGACGGTCCCGGATATCCGTTCGCCGGCGAGGTTGCCAGATCGCGCGAGACGAACAGCGGCACGTGATAGTCGAGCGCGTTCTGCACGTACAGCGACAGGTCGAGCCCGCTGAATCGCATTCCGGCGCGCACGCCGAGGATCCGTATCTCCGGCAAGCCGGGCAGCGTCGTGTCGCTGTTCGGATGGTTATTCTCGTTGAGGTACGGTACCAGGCTGTTCTGCGCCGTGGCGTATTGATAGTCGAGACGCAGATACGGTTTCTTGTCGACGCCGTTGAAGACGTATTCCAGATTCGCCGAGATGTTCAACGGCGAGGCGGGCAGGTGATCGCCCTGGGAAACCAGGTTAACGGGTGGCACGCCTGTGTTCGTCGCGCCCGTCAACGCGATCGTACCATCGTAGTACGAATCGGTGTAGGCGCCGTTGAGGCCGAACGTCAGGTCATCCGTTGCGCGCCAGGAGATCTCGATGTCGCCGCCCTTGCCGGTGACTTCACCCAAATTCGGTACAAACCCTAAGCCGCAGGTCAGATAAACGAACTGCTGGATGTTGCTCCACTTCAGATAGTAGATCGAGGCGTTGACCTGGAGGCGGTGATCGGCCAGCGTCTGCTTGGTACCGATCTCGTACTGCCAGAGCGAATCGGAATTAAACGTCGTCGGAATCGGGGCCGGCAAGCTCGAGGTGCATGCGGTCGGTAATTCCGTGTTGACGCCGCCGGGCCGGAAACCCTTCGCGGCACTCGCGTAGTAGAGACTGTCGCGCGACGGTTGATAATTCAACACGAAACGCGGGGTGACCGGCTTATCGGAGCCCGAATGCGTGCCATTGACGACCAGACCGCCGAGTAACAAGCCGCTTTCCTGGGCAATGCCCGTGTAGTCGATCTTCGAGGCGCGCACGCCGGCCGTGAAGTTCACGGTGTCCGTGAATTTAAAATTGACTTCGCCGAATGCGGCGATCTGCTTGTCGAGCATGCTGAATACCGGCTGCGAGTAGACCAGTCCGCCGGGCAGCGGCGGAAGACCGAGGTCCGGTGCAAGCTGCGGATCAATGATGGTTTCGGTCGTGTTCTCATCCACGTGCGAATAGAACAGGCCGCCGTTCCAGGTCAGCCGGTCGGCCGGATCGAGTGAACTCAGCCGAATTTCTTGCGTGAAATTGTTCTGGTGATCGGTAAAATAGGCCGACGCGTAGTCGCCGATCGGCGGGTACTGGTTGCCGACGAACACCGTATCGATCCACTGTGTGTAGTCCGAGATGGAATGCTGGTTGCGCGAGAGGTACGACGTGTTCGATGTCACGTTGGCGAACGGCGCACTCCAAGCGATCTTGATTGCGGCCAAATACCACGGGTCGGTCGTCGGATCACGCTGCGCATTGCCGTTGTTGTAGCTGTTGTCGGACGGGTTCGACAGCGAGAGCCAATAGGCGCCCGTGTCGTTATAGTGCAAGGTCTGCACATAGATCGACGGCGAAACGGTCAGGCTGTCCGTCGGCTGCCACTTGAGCGCGAGGCGTGCGGTCTGCGTGTCATGCCAGTTGGAGTTCTTTTCGGTGGTGCCGTCGACCTCCGGCAGGGCGGTATAGATGAGCGCATAACCGTTCGCGGCAAGGACCGACGGAGGCCGCGTGTAGTTGACCCGGTTGACCCAGCCGCCGTCCTCTTGGTAGGAAACGCTGAAGCGGAAGCCGAGTACGTTGTCGATGATCGGGCCACCGACCGCGAGCCCCGCACCATAGCTTTGGCCGCCTCCCTCGATTTGGCCGACTTCGGATCGCGCGTAGACCTGGAAGGTCGTGAGGCTCGGCTCGGGCGTGATGAAACGGATCGTGCCGCCCTCGGAGCCGGCGCCGAACAGCGTGCCTTGTGGACCCTTGAGCACCTCGACGCGCTCCAGATCGAACAGCGCGGGGTACGGATTCACCGTGCCGAACTGCAGGTGTCGGGTCTGGATCGGCGTGTCATCGATGTAAATGCCGGTGGTCGAGGCGCCGGCAGTCGAATCGATGCCGCGGATCGAGACGTCGGAATCCTCGTCGTTATAATTGCCGCTCGCGCTCATGCCGTTGCGCATGAAGGTGACGCCCGGGCTGAGCCGGGTCAGGTCATCGATGCTGCGCAGGCCCAGCTGATCTATTTTTTCCTGACTGAACGCCGTGATGCTCATCGGTACATCTTCGAGCCGCTGCTCGCGACGCTGTGCGGTGACGACGATTTCCTCGAGGGCGCCCCCCGACGCGGTGTCGGCGGCGCCTGTCGCCGCCATCGACATGGCCGGCCAAACCAGTTGGCCAGCCGCTGTCATTGCCCATAGGCACTGCTTGATCGAATCCGAACGCATTGCGCACCCCTTTAGACGTTGCCTTTTCCCCACAATCGAGACCAGGTATTTTTAAAGTTCTTCAGGCTATCCGTTGCGCAATGAAGCTGGCCCCGCATGCAGCTTAATACCTTTATTCACCGCCGTTCAAGGAAATTACCCATCGAGAGACGCAGCAGAGCGCGTGGCCGCAGCGAAGTAGGGTCATATGGACAGCCAAAAGGCCTCACCGCGCCTGAAACTCCGTTGCCGGCTGTTGTGCTTAGTGCGTTAGGCTCGCGCAGTTGCTGACACTCGGTTTACCGGCGAACCGATCGCCAACCCAGGCGAGTTGGTCCGGGGTCGACCGATCCATGGTCGGATCGTGATCGAGGCCCGGATAGGAGCGAAAGGTGAGCGCCGTGCCGTTGCCGCAGGCGTACTTGGCCATCGCCCGCAGCGGCCCGAACGGCACCGTTTCATCCGCCTCGCCGCCGATCACGAGCAGCGGACCCGCGACCGGGGCTCGGCCCAACTCGTTCTCCTGGAAGAAACGCTGCGCAGCGGCCGTCTGATCCCAGCCGGGCTTGAGCACCGGCCCGACCGGGGCGTGGATGAAGGCGGCGAAGGCGTAGTTCCAACAGCCTTTGGTCGTCACTGCCGCATACTGTTTCAGCGCTTCCCCGGTCAGCATGTCGGACGGCTGGAACGAGGGCGTGCGGGCGCGCAACGCATACGCCATGTAGCCGAGGTAGTAGGAGGCGGTGCTGCCAGGCTGGCCCATCGCGGCTAGAATCGATTTGAGATCGGCGGCCCCGGCGACGGAGATCGCGCCAAGATAATTGGGGTCGTGCAGTGTCGCCTGCATCTCCGCGACGCTCCACGCCGCGAGTCCGCCTTGCGAGTGGCCGATGACGACCCAGCGTGTCCCGAGTGCCGGAACGGCGGCGCGCGCCGCGGGAATCGAATAAATCACGTCACGACCCTGGGCGGTCTTGTTGACGTACTCATGGGGACCTTGCGTGCCCAGCCCGTGATAGTCGGTGGCGACGACGGCGAATCCCGCCCTGACCATGGGCATGAGTCCTTCCTCGCCGTATTCCATATCCTTCTGCAGCGAAGGCGCGCACTGCCTGGCAACGCCGCTCGTGCCATGCGCCCACGCGATGATGGGCCAGCCGCCCTGGGGTGCCTTGCCGGCCGGGATCAGTACGACGCCGGATGTCGCGACATCCGTGCCGTCGGCACTGAGCGAATGATAGAGGATCCGTACCGCGGTGGCGCCGCTCGGCACGGCGTAGCCGCCGCCCGCCTCCTGGCGCAAGAGATCGCCGGGCTTGCTCGAAGTCAGTGCGGGTGTCGCGTAGAACGCGGTGCGGGGCAGGGCATCGGCGCGTTCCATGCGTATCGCGTCGCCGAGCGACTTCGGCATCGGTGCATCCTCCGACATCGCGGCAAGCGACCACAGCGACAACAGGCCGACGCCGCCTACAGCGGCAATACGCGAATTCAAAATTCTCCAAGGGGCGAGTCGATGCATGCTGCGGCTTCCTGGTGGTCTGACTGATTGGGGCTTGAGTCTGACGTGTCCCGGCGGACAATGCCACGACGCATCGCTACGGCGACTCAAGGCGCGCGCGTATCCCAATCGATTTGACGCAGCTCCGGCAGCATGCCGAGCCAGCCGACGAGACCCAAGAGACTCATTGCGGCCGCGAGCACGCACGCGAGCGTGAATTGCCCTGTCAGATCGATGATCAAGCCCGTGAGCGCCGGCGCGAAGATGCCGGCGAGGTTGCCGACCGAATTTTGGATGCTGACCCAGCGGCCGGCCGCCTTCGCGCCGCCGAGAATTTGCGGGATCGCGTAGACGCCGGGTGAGGAGGCGCCGCACAGCGCCTGGAATACGAAGATGCCCCCGAGCGCGAGCGGCCGCGGACCGAAGGCCATCGCCAGCATGCAGAGCACGGCGCCGCCGTGCGCCGCGGCCATGATCGACTTGTAGCCGATGTTTGCGGATCCGCCGCTCTTGATGTAGCGATCGACCGCCCAGCCGGCACCCAAGGCGCACAAGGCCATCACCAAATAGGAGGCGCTCGCGAGCTGCGCCATCTCGACCGTCGAGAAGCCGCGCTCGCGCACGAGATAGACCGGCAGCCACGCCAAGATGAAGTAAAACGTGTAATTGCTCGAGAACAGCCCCAAGGCCGTGCCCCAGAGCGCGCGGCTCTTGAGCAGCGTCCAGAGCGTCGGCGTACTGACCTCGGTGCGCACGACGCTGCGCTGCGCCCGCACGACGCGCGACCAGGGCAGCAGCCACAGCAGCGAGAGGCCGCCGAACACGAAGAACGCGCTGCGCCAGCCGAAGTTCGCCATCAGCAGGCCGCCGACAAACGTGCCGACCGCGGGCCCGAATAGATACGCGAAGCCGACGATGCCGTTGGCGGTGCCGAGACTCTGGGTAGGCACGGCCGCCGCGAGCAGTTTCGAGACGCTCGGGAAGCCGGTGCTCTCGCCGATGCCGAGCAGCAGGCGCAGCGCGAACAGCACCGTGAATGTCGAGGATAAGCCGATCAAGAGCGTCGCCGAGGCCCAGACGATCAGGCCGGCCGCGAGAATCCGGTGCGCGCCGTAGCGCTCCGCGAGCCAGCCGACCGGAATTTGGAACAAGACATAGGTCCAGGAGAACGCCGAGATCAGGAAGCCGAACTGCGTATTGCTCAAGTGAAGGTCGCTGAGCATCATCGGACCCGCGGTCGGCATCGCGCCGCGGTCGACGTAGTTGATGAACAGCACGGCCGCGAGCAGATAAACGAACAGGCTGTGCGCGGAGCGCGCCATGCCCGGGGCGGCGGTTTCGGCGGGCTCGGGAGTCTCGGCGCCCTTCAGGTCGCGTAGTCCGGTTCGCTGCGATCGAGCAGGCGCTTCAAGGCCGCGAAATGCAGCTCCGGGCGCGCGCGGCCGCCGATCGCGGCGCTCGCCTTGAATTGCGCGACCGTGGCCTGCGCCACGGCGTCCGGAATCAGGCGCAGCTTGCGGCCCGTCGAGAGCGCGAGCACCTGCGCTTGCGCCGCACGTTCGAGAAAATACAGGCGCTCGAACGCCTCGGGCACCGATGCGCCGATCACCAGTGCGCCGTGGTTGCCGAGCATCAGCACCGATTTTTGGCCGAGCGCGCGCGCCATGCGCTCGCCCTCGGCGTCGTCGAGCGCGAGGCCGTTGTAGTGCGTGTCGTAGGCGATGTCGTCATAGAAACCCAGCGCGCTCTGCACCGCCATCTCCAGGCGCGGATTCTCGAGCATCGAGAGCGCGGTCGCATACGGCATATGGGTATGAAACACGCAGGCCGCATGCGGCGCCAAGCGATGCAACGGCAAATGGATATGCAGCGCCGTATCCTCGATCGGGCCCAATCCGGCGACCAGCCGCCCGTCGAAATCGATCTCCATGAACGCACTCGCCTTGACCTCGGACCAATGCAGCCCGAACGGCGCGAGATAGAACCGGTCGCGACGGCCCGGCACGAGCAGCGTCAGGTGATTGTCGATACCTTCGTTCAAGCCGAAGCGAAACCCCAGCCGGTGGCAGGCCGCAAGATCGATTTTCGCTTGCCGCTGCGCCTCGGAGGGCTTGGCGAAGGACCGGGGACTGGCGCTCATGGCCCCGGAGTATAGCCTCAGGCAAGACCCGGTTGCGATGTGATTCCGATCACGCTTGCATGGCCGATTCTCCAGATTGGCGGTCGCCGGCCGACACCATGGCAGCAGCAAAGGAAGCGCGTTGATGACTGTCATTCAGCAAGGGATCGGCGCCCGAGCGCGCGGCTACACGCTCATCGAGCTCGTGCTGGTCATCGTGATCGCCGGGATATTGGCCGCGATCGTGGGCCCGCATTTTTTTGACCAGAGCGCGTTCGCGCAACGCGGCTATGCGGACGCGATCGCCGCGGCGCTGCGCATGGCGCAGAAGGCCGCGGTCGCCAGCGATTGCCCCGCCGAGGTCAATATCTCGATCGGCGCCTATGCGGTGCAACAGCAGGCCGCCGCGGGCAATACGTGCAATCCGACCGACGCGACCTGGAGCACGCCGGTCGTCGGTCTCGACGGCGCCGCCGTGCAGGGCAGTGCGCCCGCCAACGTATCGGCGAGCCCGGTCGGCGCGTACATCTTCAGCGGCTCAGGCGCCCTGAGCGCCGCTCCCGCGACCAGTGTCAGCGTCGGCACCGCGACGATCACGATCGATGCCCAGACCGGCTTCGTGCAGGTGCACTAGCCATGCCACGCCACATCGGCGCCCGCGCCGCCCGCGGCCTCACGTTGATCGAACTCGTCGTTGCGATCACGATCGTCGCGATCGCGGCGACCGCCGTGCTCGGGGCGCTCTCGACGATCACGACACGCGGCGCCAATACCATGGTCCGGCAGCAGGCGGTCGCAATTGCCGAAGCCTACTTGGAGGAAATTCTGCTGCAGCCGGTCGCCGCGCCGGTCGGCGTCCCGACGCCGACGGCGCGCGCCAACTTCAACGACGTCGACGAATACAACGGCCTCGTCGACGTCGGTGCCTGCGATCAGTTCGGCAATCCCCTGCCGGGGCTTTCCGGCTACACGGTCAGCGTCGCCGTCGTGCAGACATCGGCGCTGTCCGGGATTGCGGCGGCCAATGCGCGGCGCATCGATGTCTCCGTGACCGATCCCACCGGCGTGCTCGTGACCCTGTCCGGCTACCGAGCGAATTTCTGACGATGAAGCGCAACACAGCCGCCGGCATGACCTTGATCGAGCTCGTGATCGTCATCACCTTGAGCGCGATCTGCGTGACCTTCATGACGATGTTCATCGTCACGCCGATCAATGCCTACAACGCGCAGACGCAGCGCGCGCAATTGGTCGATGCCGCGGACAGCGCGCTGCGGCTGCTGTCGCGTGATCTACGCGCGGCCTTGCCGAACAGCGTGCGCATCTCGACCAGCGGCAACGTCGCCGCCTTGGAACTCATCGAGACGATCGACGGCGCGCGTTACCGCGACAACGGACCGCTGACCGATCCCGCCCAGTGGCTGGATTTCACGACCGCCGATGCCGCATTCGCGACGACGGTGCCGTTTTCCGAAGTGACGCTGCCGTTCAGCTCCACGAGCAATTATCTGGCGATTTACAACGTCGGTGTGCCGGGCGCGAACGCCTATGCGCTCGCCAACGTCATCACGCCGCCCGGGACTGCGATCACGATCAAGGCGGGGGCGACGCCCAATGCGCAGCTCGTGACGATGAACCCCGGATTTCAATTCAGCTGGGGTTCGCCGGGCAAGCGCGTCTATCTCGTGTCGGGGCCGATCACGTATCTATGCGACATGTCGATCGGCATGCTGACCCGATACACCGGCTACTCGATCGGCGCGAGCCAACTGACGAGCGACGCCGCGCTGCTCGCGGCCGGCGCGACTTCGGGCCGCGTCTCGGCCAATGTCTCGGCTTGCGCATTCACCTATGCGCCCGGTACTCCCGCGCGCGGCGCCATGGCGACGCTGTCGCTGACGCTCACGAGCAGCCTGCCGTCCACGACCGCGCAAACCGTGCAGCTCGTACATCAAGTGCATTTGGTCAACGCGCCATGAGAACCAACACCCCACGCGGGCGCGCGCGCCACGAGCGCGGCTGCGCCGTGCACGCGCGTTCGCGCCCGCCGCGGCGCTCGCGGGGCTTCGCGCTCGTGCCCGTCGTGTTCCTGATCGTCGTCGTTGCGCTGCTCGCAACCATCGCGCTGCGGGTTTCGATCGGCCAGCAGCAAACCGTGACGGTCGCTCTGCAGCAAGCGCGCGCGCTCGCCGCAGCGCGCGCCGGCATCGATTGGGCCGCGTATTTGGCGCTGAACGGAACTTGCACGGGCGGCACCTTGAATCTGACCGAGGCCTCGCTCAACGGCTACACCGTCGCCGTGACCTGTTCGGCGACCGCGTTCAGCGAGGGCAATGCCTCATACCAATCGTATTCGATCGCCGCAACCGCGACCTCGGGTACCTATGGAACGGCCGACTTCGTGCAACGCGTCGTGCGGGCGACCTTCACGAGCGCGACTTGACGCCGCGCGCGCACGGGGGCGGGCGCGCAGCGCCCAAGAGCGCGCGCTAGCGGCGCAGCAGTCCGGTCGTCGCGAGATTGTCCGCCCAGGCGATGGCGGCGAGATAGCAATCGCCGATGTCGTCGAACGAGAGTTCATGAAACAAGGCGTGGGCGAGTTCGCCGCGCTCCAGCGCGATGACCGCATTCAGCGCCGCACCGAAATCCCCCTCTTGGCGCAAGATCGCGGCTTTTTGCGCGGCGCCGAGCGGCACGCGCGCGAGCGCCTCGGCCATGTCCACCTTCAGAATGACGTCGAGCGCCGAGAGCAGCCCCACGGTGAAATAGCTCGGCGCGTTCGGCAGATTCGCCGTGTTCGCCAGCAGCTCGCAGCAGCGGGCCCGCACCAGCAGCATCTTGAGTAATTCGCCGGGGCTCGAGCCCATGCGCGCGAGCGCGAGCAGCGCGACCCAATTGCGGATGGTCTGCAGCCCGAGCACGATGATCGCGCGCTGAACGGATTCGACCGCGAATTTCAAGCCGAACACCGACGAGTTCGCCCAGCGCAGCACGGTCACCGACATCGAGACGTCGCCGCGAATGATGTCGCCGAGTTCATCGGGCGTGATTTCCGGCTGGTTGACGCGCGCGAGCAATTCGAGCAGCACGAGCTTGTTGGGCAGGATCCGCCGGCTGCGGTAGAGCTCGGGGCGCGCGAAGAAATAGCCTTGATACAGATCGAATGCCAGCGGCTTCAATTGTTCGTACATCGCCGGCGTCTCGACTTTTTCGGCGAGCAGGCGCACGCCGCGCCGCTTGAGGAACGCAACGGCGCGCGCGAGCCCATCGAAGTCCTGCGCGAGTACGTCGAGCTTGACGATGTCGGCGTGCTCGATGAGCGCGGTGCGTTCGGGCAGGCAGACGAAATCGTCCAACGCAATTTCAAATTGCAGGCTGCGCAGCCGTGCGAGCCGCTCGAGCAGGGGCGCATCGACCGGCACATCCTCGAGTATTTCCAGCACGATGCCTTGCGACGGCAGCGCATCGAGGCCCGCATTCATCAGCAGATTCTGGGTCACGTTGATGAATGCGCGGTGCGAACCCGCGATCTGCTGAATGCCGATTTCCAGCACCGCATTGAGCAGCATGTCGGAGGAGATGCGGTCGCCGTCGCGAACGACCGCCCGATCCTGGCCGGCCCGGCGGTGCAAGAGCTCGTAGCCGTAGAGCCTGCCCTCGCCGTCGACGATGGGCTGGCGGCCGATAAAACTGTGATCCATTCGAGGTTTTCCGCCGGGTGTCCGAAGCAACGCGCGCATGCCCTTAGGCATTTCATCGGCCGTCGCCCCCAATTCTCCAATTTCGTTTGACCTAATGCGCCGCGGGCCCCCGCATCGCCCTGTCGCCGATGCTTCACGTCGCGTCGTGCCGACAGCCGGTGCTTGCCTCGGCTTGCCCTATGCTGCGAGCCATGAGTAATTCGCCCGTGCTGAATGTGGCCGAGACGCCGAGCCGTACGCTCGAGGCCTTTGCGCAGATCGTGCGCGCGCTCGCGCCCGAGGTCTTGAGCGTTTCCTTTCACGATGCCGCCGGCGAAACGCTCTGGCTCAGTGAAGATTTTCTGCTGCCCGAAGATCATGAGCTCGTCGAGGACGCGCTCGCCAACGGCCGCGGCGGCGTCGCGGCAATCGAGTCCGAGGACAAGGACGATCGGCGCTACGTCGTCGTCATTCCGGTGCGCATCGCGAGCGGCGAGATTTGCGGCGCGGTGCGCTTGGGCGTGGATCCCGACAGCACCGGGCGGGAGGGTCTCGAGCCGCTCGAGCTGCGCCTCGCTCCGCTATTCTTGTGTCTGGCGGCCGAATTCGAACGCTCGAACCAGACTCCGCGCTGGCCGGTACGCAATGCACGCCAGCGCGCCCAGATCGAGCAGGCGCTGCGCGACGAGCATTTCGAGCTGTTTCTGCAGCCCATGCATCAATTGCGCCTCGCCGAAAGCGCCGCGCGATACGAGGTGCTGCTGCGTTTGCGCATGCCGGACGACAGCCTCATCGAGCCCGCCGCATTCCTGCCCCTGGCCGCGCAGCTCAATCTGATGTCGTCGATTGACCGCTGGGTCGTACGTACGCTGCTCGTGTGGCTGCTCAATCACCGCGCCTACTGGATACGCACGCCGACCGTGTTCGCCGTCAACGTCTCGGTACAGGCGCTCGTCGACCCGCATTTCGTCGGTTACGTCGCGTCCTGCCTGGAGAAGAGCGCAATACCGCCGCAGGCGCTGTGCTTCGAGATCGCCGAGCGCTCGGCGGCTTCCGGCAACACCGGTATCGCGGAGGCGATGAATCGGCTCGAGGCACTGGGCTGCGAGGTCGCTCTCGATCAGTTCGGCGCGAGTGCGCCGAGCTATGGATACCTGCGCGACGTGCCGGCCGATTATTTCAAGATCGACGGCTCGCTCGTGACCGCCGCGCCGCGCGACCGGGTCGCGAACGCGATGATTTCAGCGATCGTAAAAATGGCCGGCTCGCTCGGCGTGCAAACGGTCGCAGGATCGGTCGAACTCGACACGGAACTCGATACGCTGCGCTTGCTGGGCGTCGACTACGCGCAAGGCTACTTGTTGGGCCGGCCGCAGGCGCTCATGCATTTCGAGTAGGCGGGTCCGCGGCGGCCGCGCCGCCGACGCCGATCGTAATTCCTCGCAATGCTGATAAGCTCAGCACCATGGAAACGGCAATACGCCCGGCGCGAAGCGGCGCGCGCGCACCGACGAGCAAGCCGCAATCGCTGTTGTTGTTGTCCGGCCTGATTTGCGACGAAACGATTTGGCAGGACATTGCCCCGCGTCTGGCGGGAGTCGCGGATGTGCGCATGCACTCGTTCCCGGGATTCGATTCGATCAGCGCGATGGCGAAACACGTGCTGCAGACGGCGCCCAAGTATTTTGCGGTGGCCGGTCATTCGATGGGCGGGCGCGTCGCGCTCGAAATCATGCGGGTCGCACCCGCGCGCGTGCTGCGCCTCGCGTTGCTCAACACCGGCGCGCGCGCCGCGGCGGATTCCGAGGCGCAGACGCGCAGGCGCCTCGTCGCGATCGCGCGCGAGCAGGGCATGACGGCGCTCGCGCCGCAGTGGCTGCCGCCGATGATGGGCGCATCGCAGGCACGCATCGATGCGGTGACCCCGCGCCTCACGCGCATGGTCGAACGCTCCACGCCCGAGAGTTTCGCGGCGCAGGTCACGGCGCTGCTGGAACGCCCCGACGCGCTCGACCTGCTGCCGGCGATCCGCGTTCCGACGCTGCTGCTCAGCGGCGCCCAGGACAACTGGTCGCCCTTGGCGCAGCACGCCGAAATGCACCGGCTGATTCCGGGATCGATGCTCGTCGCGATCCCGGATGCCGGTCACATGGCGCCCGTCGAGCAGCCGGCCGCCGTGGCCGCGGCGCTGCTCAGCTGGCTCGCGCGATGATACGGAGCGCATGACGGCGCGGGATCCGCGCGAGCCGCTGAGCGCGTTCACCAATTCGGATCGGGCAGCTCGCTGAACACCTCGCGCAGCGCGTAGCCCCAGCGCGTGCGGATTTTGTTGAAGTACTCGTTGTCCAAATCGATGCTGATATGCGTGTGGAGCTTGAATTCGTCGCGGCGGATGACTGCGAGATCGAGCGGCGGGCCCACCGACAGATTCGAGCGGATCGTCGAGTCCATGGAGATCAGCGCGCATTTGGCGGCTTGCGCGAGGCTGCTGCTGCGCGAAATCACCCGATCGATGATGGGCTTGCCGTATTTGGACTCGCCGATTTGGAAATACGGAGTATCCATCGAGGACTCGATGAAATTGCCGGCGGCGTAAACGTTGAAGAGGCGCGGCGGCTCGCCCGCGATCTGGCCGCCGAGGATGAACGTGGCATTGAATTCGTGGCCCTGATCCTTGAGCATGCGCGCGTCGCGGCCGTGCACTTCGCGCAAGGCGTCGCCGACCACGCGCGCCGCGTCGAACATATCGAGGGCGCCGAAAATACCGCCCGGCCGCTCGAGCTCGCCGGGACCCTCCTGCAGCGCATGAACCACGGCCTGGGTAATCGCGAGATTGCCCGCCGACAGCAGCACCAGGATCCGGTCGGCCGGCCGCTGAAATGTCACCATCTTGCGAAAGGTGTTGATCTGGTCGACGCCGGCATTGGTGCGCGAGTCCGACAGCATCACGAGGCCGGTGTCAACGAGTATGCCGACGCAGTAGGTCATACGCGCGAATTCTACCCTTAACTATTGCTGCCGTTGGGCCGAGTCGGCGACCAATACGTTGGCCTCCATTTTCTCGCCGCCGCCGCCATGGCGCATGCCGCGCACGGGTGCCGCGTCGAGATAGTCGCGGCCGACGGCGAGCCGGCAATAGGTGCGCACGGCCGCGCATTGGTGCGTCACGTCGACGCTTTGCCAACCGATATCGGCGCCGAGCCAGACATCCACCCAGGCGTGGCTCGCGACGTCCTTGGAATCGCCGGTGAACAGGTAACCGCTGACGTAGCGCGCCGGGATCCCCAGTGTGCGCGCGGCGGCCAGATAGACGTGGGCGTGATCCTGGCAAACGCCTTCGCCGCTCTGGAAGGCCGCGGCGGCGCTGTCCTGCACGTCGCTCGTTCCGGACTTGTAGCGGACCGCGCCGCAGACGGCGTCGGCCAAGACCTGGCTACGCATGCGCGGGTCGGCATACTCCCGCACGGCCGCTTGCGCGAAGCGGCGCAGCTCGTCGCTCGGCATCGTCAGCGCGGTCGGCGCGAGAAAGGCGAGCGGCGACAGGGGGCCGTCGTCCTGGCGCACCTCGCTGTCGGCCGTCTCGACGACGCCCTGCACGACGATGCGAATCTCGCGGTGCGGCTCCTCGATGGTCAGCAAGTGCGCGACGTTGCCGTAGGCGTCGATCTGCTCGAGGCGCCTGCCCGGCGCGTGGATCGTCCACGCGAGCGCGCGCTGGCTGGGGTCGCGCCGCGGCGTCAAATGCAGGCTCTGCACGCTGTACTTGACGGGGCGGTCGTAGCGATAAATCGTTTCGTGACGAATGTGCAATTGCATCGCTTTACGCCTCTGCCGGGGGGACCAGGAAGTCCGATGCAATCCGATCGCCGAGATCGCGCAGTCGCGCGAGGAATTGCTCCAGAAACAGCGGCACGCCGAGTGCCATGAGCTCCTCCATGCGCGAGAAATGCAGCGTGGCATGCATTTCACCCGCGCGGCGCAGGGTCTCGGCCGATTGTTGATTCGAGACCGCGCGCAAGTTTTGATAGACCTCTTTACAGCAGCGCAGCAAGGAGCGCGGCATGTCGTCGCGCAGGATCAGCAACTGGGCGACCTTGAACGGCGTGATGACGTCGCGGTAGACGCGCCGATAGACCTCGAAGGCCGACAGCGCGCGCAACAACACGCTCCATTGGTAGGGGTCGGGCACGGCGATCGCGTCGGCGCCCGGTTGCAAGTCGTTCTGATGCGCGGTCAGGATGCGCGCCGTGCTGTCGGCGCGCTCGAGAAATGCGCCGATGCGCGTGAAATGAAACGCCTCGTCGCGCAGCATCGTGCCGATCGTCACGCCGCGCGTCAGATGCGAGCGCTCCTTGACCCACTCGACGAACTGGCCGATGTCGGCGTGCGCTTCGCCGCGCGCCGTGAACGCGCGCGCGTCGAGCCACGTGGAGTTCAGCGTGACCCAGAGCTCCGAGGTCAACGAGCCGCGCACGGCGCGGGCGTTCTCGCGCGCCGCGCGCAGGCAGCTGAAGATGCTGCCGCTGTAGTCGCGATCGAGACTCACGAACTCGAATACCGCGCGCGGTTCGATTTTGGCGTGCTTCTCGCCATAGGCCTCCGCCATGTGCAACGCGGTCATCGCCGATTTCAAGGACTCGGTCAAGGTATCGCCGGAATGCGGCAATAGCGACATGCGGTAATGGGCATCGACGAGGCGCGCGAGACTTTCCGCGCGTTCGATATAGCGCGACATCCAATACAGATGATCGGCGGTACGGCTCAGCATCTAAGTTTCCAGCACCCAGGTGTCCTTGGTGCCTCCGCCCTGCGAGGAATTGACGACCAGCGAACCCTCGCGCAGCGCGACGCGCGTCAAGCCACCGGGGACGATGCTGACTTCGCGGCCCGACAAGACGAACGGGCGCAAGTCGATGTGCCGCGGCGCCAAGCCTGATTCCGCAAACGTCGGGCAAGTCGACAAGGCCAAGGTCGGCTGCGCGATGTAGCGCTCCGGCGTCGCCAAAATCAGCGCCCGGAAAATCTCGATCTCCTCTTTGGTGGCCGCAGGCCCAATCAACATGCCATAGCCGCCCGCGCCGTGGACCTCCTTGACGACCAGATCGGGCAAATGAGCGAGCACGTAGTCCTGGTCTTCCTTGCGGCGCAGTAGCCAAGTATGCACGTTGGCGATGATCGGGGCTTGGCCGAGATAGAAGCGGATCATGTCCGGCACATACGGGTAGATCGATTTATCGTCGGCGATGCCCGTGCCGATCGCATTCGCGATCGTGATGCGCCCCGCGCGATAGGCGGTCAGCAGTCCCGGCACGCCCAGCAGGGAATCGGGCCGAAACACCAGCGGGTCGAGGAAATCGTCATCGATACGCCGATAGATCACGTCGACGTGCTGCGGGCCCTGCGTCGTGCGCATGAAAACGGCCTCGTCGCGCACGAATAGATCCTGGCCCTCGACGAGCTCGATGCCCATCTGTTGAGCGAGGAATGCGTGCTCGAAGTAGGCGCTGTTGTGGGCGCCGGCCGTCAGCAGCACGACCGTGGGGTCGGCAACGCCGGTCGGCGCGACGCTGCGCAGATTGTCGAGCAGCACGTCCGGATAGTGGTCGACCGGCGCGATGCGGTGCTCGGAGAACAGCTCCGGGAACAGCCGCATCATCATCTTGCGGTTTTCGAGCATGTACGAGACGCCGGACGGGACGCGCAGATTGTCCTCGAGCACGCGGAACTCGCCGGCGTCGTCGCGCACGATGTCGATGCCGGCGATATGCGCGTAGATGCCGCCGGGCACATCGACGCCCTGCATCTCCGGGCGGTATTGCGAGTTGCAGAGCACCTGTTCGGCGGCGATCACACCGGCTTTCAAAATTTGTTGATCGTGATAGATGTCATGAATGAACGCGTTCAGCGCGCGCACGCGCTGTTTGAGTCCGGCCTCCAGCCGGATCCACTCGTCGAGCGGCAAGACGCGCGGCACGATATCGAAGGGGATCAGCCGCTCGGAGCCTTCCTCCTGGCCGTAGACCGCAAACGTAATGCCGACCCGATGGAACAACACGTCGGCCTCCGCGCGTTTTTGCGCGAGCCGCTCGGCCGGTTGGCTCGTCAGCCACTGCGCATAACGCCGGTAATGCGATCGCGCCTCGCCGCTCGGGAGATACATTTCGTTGTACGGAATACTGGTCAAATGTCCCCCGTTCGTTTGGCTGCAAGCGAAATCCATGCCAAGCGGTGCAGCGCACATTTAATCATGGACTTAAGCCGAAAATCGTTATGGCGCTGCACCAAGTGGATGCAGGCGCCGCCCCCATTTTGGTGCATCCGTGCTCCAACGCGTGCACCGACGTCGCTCGGCACACCGCGCGAACGGCTCGGCGCCGCCGCGCGGCGGCGCAGGCGGCGGCAGACCGATGGCGTTGGCGTTCCGGACCGAAGCCGGCGAATACGCCGGCTTCAATCTAGGCCGCGGTCTTTACATGGAGAGCCAGACGTCGATTCCGCCGTGCTTGCTGCAGGCGCGATTACGATCGGTCGTCCTGGTGAAGAATCCATCATGACAGCGCGCCGAGGAGTGCGGGTGATCGTGACGGTATTGGGCTACGGGATCCGACCGTCCGGCATCGGGGTGGTCGGCGCGCGCCGCATCGCGGTGCTCTTGAGCATTTTGATCGTGGTGATCCTCGGGCCGGTCCTGGGCGGGCAGGCTGGATGCGCTGATCGCGTAGAGTGCGAGCGCGCAAAGCGCAGCGGTCAAGGGCTTCAATGGGTACTGGCGCATGATCTCGCTCCTTATGATGAGGGATGGGCTCAGCAACCCGGCGAGACTAGCACCACCGGCGATTCGACGCGAACCGCGGCGCCGGAGCGGGGAGTTCGTCCCCACGGGGCTCGCCCCGCGGCGCACCGCCGCTAGTGTCAGCCGGCGCCGTGCCGCAGGGCGAAGGGTCCGATTTACTCGTTGAAAATCCGGCGCGCCGCCTGAATCGCACCGTCGATATGCCCGATCGCGCGATCACGCAAGCCGTGGGCATAGGCGTTGTCCTCCTCGCGCGCGAGATCGGCGCGGCTCTTGCGCAGGATTCTCAAGGCCTCGTGGATGCGACCGCGTTGATCCAGGCGCGCATCGACCGGCGGATGATCGGCGAGGTTCTTGCCATCATCGATCGCCGCTTGCTTGATGTCATTGATCGCCGCGTCAATCTGGCGCACCGCTTCGGCTTCATCGGCCATTTGTGCGGCATCTCCGGGGCGATGTTCGATGAGCCAGCGCGCGGAGCGCAGATCCGACAGCGCATGTAAATAGGCCGGGTGATGTGCCGGCGGCGGCGCAGTGGCGCAGCCCGCGGCCAGGGCAAATCCGGCGGCGATCAGCAGCGGTGCGAATTTCGATCTCAAGGTATTCAACATAGCGTTCTCCCGACTCCAGTTAAGGTTTATTGAAATTGCTGGCCGTGCAACGCCCGGTGGCGCAAGTCCCCACGCAACGTTGCCGTTCTCCTCCCCGCCATAACGCCCGTGCCTGCTTCGCGTTTATTGGGATTAAGCAAATGTAACGCCGCGAGATTATGCGCCATGACTCGCGCAATCCGTCAACCGCCGGCCGGCCGCGCCGTTGCTTACTTTACAGGATAGGCGTACGCACGACCGCCCGCGCGCCGCCCCCGAGAGGAGTCGTCGATGAACTTAAAGCGCCAGTTGCACCGATTTGCGGCACATGTCGCTCCGGCGATTTCCTGGGCGCTCGGCATGCGGCACATTCTCGAGAGCCCGGCGCTCGGCGTTGCGCTGATCAGCGGGCTGTCGGCCTGAAGCGGCGCTGCGCGCGCGGCGATCGATCGATTGGCGCCGCAAATCCTCCAGGGCTTACACTATCGAGCGGGGCGCGGGCCTGCGCGCAGGTCGTGGTGTGTGCCCCATCGTCAATCGTCATCGGGAGCAAGCGCCCGTCATGAGGCGCGCATCATGAACATTCAATTCGCGGTAACTCGATTGCGGCGCGAGCCGAGCGCCGGCATGCGTTGGAGACACGCCGCGCTCGCGAGTCTCGGCGCGCTGCTCGCGACATGGCAAGCGGCGGCGGCGCCGGTGTCGATCGGCGTGCCTCACGAGGTCGATGAGTGGCGCGCCAAGTTCGTCGCCTCACAACACACCTTCAACCATCAGCGCGCGCTGTACTCGCCCGATGCGACCCAGTTCATGCTCGGCCGGCTCGCCGACAAACCGGTCGCGGTCATGCTGTTCACGGTCGAAGGCGTGCGCGGCGGCGACGATTGGCTGCAATATGTCGCCACATTCTGGTTTCGCGGTGGAAATTACCTGTTTTGCTGCGTGCATCGGGTCGGCGGCATGGGCTTGCAATTGTTCAACGAACTGAGCCTGGAGCCGGACCGCGTCATACTCCGCGGCAATACCTACCGCAGCACCGATGCGCCTTGCTGCCCCAGCAAGCCCATGACGCTGCGCCTCGAGCTCGAGCGCCGCAAGCTCATCGAGCTGCACGGCGCGAACTGAAGCGAAGCGCTTGCACGATGCCGGACTACGCGCAGCGCATTCGAGCGCTGCGGCTCAAATCGGGCCGCAGCGAGAGCGAGCTGGCCGATGCGCTCGGCGTGACGCGACAAGCCTATGCGGATCTGGAGCGGTTCGACTCGGAAGTCGATTCGGTCATCAGCATCCGTCAAGCGCTGCAGCTCGCGCGGCTGCTCGAGACCGATATCGCGGGACTCCTCGGGGAAAGCGCAGAGGCCGCGCCCGTGCCGATTGCCATGGTCCGCACGGCGCTCCTCGCGCAGCTGGAGCGCTCGCCCGACTCTCGCGAAGCACTGGAGGATGTGATCGATTGGGATATCGGCCCGTTCTTGGAGGCGAGCGCCGAGTGGCCCACGGTCTACACGCTCGAGTTCCTGCGTCGACTCGCGACGCTCGTGGATCTCGACTGGCGCCGTTTGTTGGCGGGACTCGATCGCGCCGGCGCATCGGGGACATAACGCATCGGGCGTGCATGCCATTCACCGTGTTCGTGATGAAAGTCGCAGCACCGCGCCCGCGCTACATCGCAAGATGCACTATTGCCGGGTAAACGAGATCGTACCGATGGCGACGCGCCAAGGTTTGAACAACGATAGGATCAACATCGGCCACGAGCTTCCGTGGCGAGTGGCTGTTCTCGAGACGCAGATCGGCGTCCTCGGTATCCATGCCTCTGCGCTTAAGACCGCGTCACTCGCTACGGGAACCAAACCGGCGGCCTCCGGCGCAGGCCGCGGCCGAAAGTTGAATTCGGCAGCCTCGGCGTGACGATCGCATCGGTCCTGAAATCGCGCTCCGAGCGGGCGGGCGGCGTCCGCGGCCCGGCGCGTCGCGCATTCCAATCGCTGGGTTGGCGCGATTTTGAACGATTGGTCGGTGAATCCTTCCGGCGACGCGGATACAAGGTCAGCGGGTTCGGTGGCAGCGCCGCCAACGCGAGCGTGGATTTGGGATTGACGAAGGACGGCGAGCGCTTCCTCGTCCAGTTCCGACACTGGCAGAAGCAGCAGGTCGGCATCGCCGTCATCTGGGATTTGAATGCCGCGGTGGCCGCGCAGGGCGCAAGCGGCGGGTTCGTGCTCACCGCAGGTGAGTTCACGCGCGAGGCACGCAAATTCGCCGAGGCCTGCGCGATCACGCTGATCGACGGCGATGCCTTGGCGCAATTCACCGGCGCGATCGAATCCGCCGCGAAGTCTCCGCGCCTCGCGATGCAAAGCGCCTAAATGAGACCGGTGAAGAGCGCCGGCCGGTCGCGTTGGCGCGCGTACCGCGACGATGTCGCGCTGCCGGAATTCACGATGGCGTTTCAACCCATCGTCGACATCGAGACCGGAACCACCTATGCGCAAGAGGCCTTGGTGCGCCCGTCCGGCGGCGGGTCGGCGGCCGACATTCTCGGCCAGATCGGCACGCGCAGCCTGCACGCGTTCGATCAGCAATGCCGGCTCAAGGCCCTTACGCTCGCGGCGAGTCTCGGCATGCGCAGCTTTCTGCACATCAATTTCCTCCCCAATGCGGTCTACCAACCCGAGGACAGCGTGCAGGAGACCTTGTATGCGGCCGAGCGCGCGGGATTTCCGTTGGACAACCTGGTTTTCGAAGTCACCGAACGAGAGCGGGCGCGCGATTCACAGCACCTGCGCGCGATCCTTCGTGAATATCGCTGCCACGGCATGATGAGCGCGATCGACGACTTCGGCACCGCAAGCTCCGGGCTCAACCTCGCCGCGGATTTCCAGCCCGACATCGTCAAGATCGACATGGGCCTGACGCGGGGCATAGAGTCCGATCGGGTGCGGCGCGCGATCACGCGCTATGTCGTCGGACTGTGCCGCGAACTCGACATCACGGTCATCGCCGAGGGCGTCGAGACGCTGGCCGAGGCCGTTACGCTGCGCGAGCTCGGGGTGCGCCTCTGTCAAGGGTATCTGTTCGCGCGGCCCGCGCTCGAGCGGCTGCCGGCGCCGACGGCCGGCGTCATCGCCGCGATTCACGCCATGCGCAGCGTGGAGGCGCAGGATCCGTCCGATTCGCCGCTCGGGCCGGCGCGGGTTCGATGACGCTGATCCATACAGCCTCGGTGCGGCGCCAGTACTGGATGGACGCGTGCGGCGAGGATCGTAACAATTCGCGGTATGCCGCCCGCATTTCACGTCGAACGCCTCAGCGATGAGTTTGGCCAGTACACTCTCATTCTGACTTGCGGCGAGTGCCGCCACGAACGTAAAGCCGATCCGCAGCTACTCGGCCGGTTGTGCGGCTGGGATGCGCGGCTCGCCGATGTTGCGAGCCGCTTGCGCTGTTCAAAGTGCGGCAAGAAGGCCTGTTCGATCCGCGCGATTCCGCCGCATAAGCCGCGCGGCCACTCATCCTTGCCGAAATAGCGCTCCCGAGCGCGCAGTACACTATGCGAATGACTCGACCGCGCGCATGGCTCGCCCTGCTGATGGCCTTTTCGCTCATGGGCGGCCGCGCCGGCGCGGATCCGCCCGCCGATGAGATCATCGTCAGTGGCACTCGCATGGGGCCGCGCTTATGGCACGTGCAACGCGACGGCGCGCAGTTATGGATTTTGGGAACCGTATCGCCGCTGCCGATCGGCGCGACGTGGCGCGCCGGTGAAGTCGAACGGCTGCTCGACGGCGCGAGCGTGGTGCTCGCCGCGAAGCCGCTCGAGATCAGTCTGCCGCGCGTGCTGTGGATTCTGATCGCGCAGCGCGGGCTCGTCATGATCAAGGGAGGAGGCAAGCTCCGGGACGCCTTGCCGCCCGATCTATATGCGCGCTTTGCCGTACAACGCGCCAAATACACGGGCCGCAGCGACCAGTGGGAGCGCTATCGTCCAATCGTCGCCGCCGCCCTGCTCGAGGACGCGGCGCTGCGGAAAAATGGGCTATCGGCGCGCCTCGACGTCTCGCTCGCCGTGCGCCGGCTCGCGCGTAAACATCACGTGCCCATCGATGAGGTCAAGATACCGGGCGCGCCGGACCTGCTCGATGCGCTCAGGAGCGTGGGCCCGGAAGCCGAGAGCCGCTGCGTGGCCTCGATCGTCGGCACCGTCGAGAGCGGATTACCGCTGCTCGCGCAGCGTGCGGATGCCTGGTCGAGCGGCGACCTCGAGCGCATGCAGTCGCTGCCCGAATCGACCGAGGCGAGCTGCGGCGCGTCGTTGAGCGCCGATGTGCGCGCGGCCGGCGTGCTCGCGCAGATTCACCGGCGCTGGCTCGAGGCGCTCGAAGCGCGGCTGCGCAGCGCCGCGACGTCGGTCGCCGTGCTCGATGTGGACTTACTGTTGGGACCCGGCGGCCTGCTCGACGCGCTGCGCGCCGACGGCTATGCGGTCGAGGCGCCGTGAGATCACCGGCGGCGCAGCGCGCCGACGCGGGCCCGTCGGCCGATTCAGGCAGCCGCGCGCTTGCGCAACGCGGTCCACGCGGCCGCGGAAAACACCAGCAGATTGGCGACCACGACCGGGGAGGCGCTGATCAGTACGCCGTAGGTCACCCACAGCAGCGCTCCGGCCATTTGTACCGCGCGCAGCACCGCCGGGCGTGCAAAGAAATACGATCCGACGAATACCGCGGTCGCGGCCCAGCCCAACAACTCGATCCCGGAATGACTCATACCGCGGCCGCCGCCATGGTCGCTTCGCTCGGCGGGATTGCGCTGATCGTCACACGATCGGTTCGCTCCTTTTCCCATTCGTTCAGCGTCAAGCCGTAGGATTCGAACAATCCCCGAATGTCTCCGGTCTGCCAGTGCAGCAGCTGATCGAGAATCGGCACGACGATGCTGAACGCGTTATCGCTGAGCACCGTGCTCTTGGCAATGCGCGCGAGCTGCTTGTTCTCGGAAACGGCGATCGTAAAGCCGTCACGGTTATTGACGTGCAACATCACGTGAACGTCGGAGCTGCCGTCGCCGACGTAGATCATGCGGTCGGGCGTAATCCCCAAGCGCTGTTCGAGTTCCTCGATCACCGCGACTTTGCCGTATCCGGCGGGCACGCGCTTCACGGCACGTACCTCACCTGAACGGGCGTCGAACTCCAGTTCGGTGCCGTAAATGTGATCTGCAGGCACAACGCCGTCGAGCGCCGAGATCACGATCTCGCGCGGTGCGGCGGAAACCACGAAAAACTGAAACCGATACCCGTCCGTACCGCGCGCCAAGAAATCCATGAGCGCCGGAATCGCGCTTTTGAGGCGCACGAGACGCCCAGCCTCCACAAGATGCTCGCGGCGCACGCCGCGAAACTCCGGATCGTGGCGGATCAAATAGGCGAGCTCGCCGCCCTGGTTCACGAGGTTGCTGCGGGCAAGCCCCGCCACACGTTCTTCAAATCCTGATATGCCCAGCAACTCACTCAACACCAGACCCGAATCATTGAAGCTCAAGGTCTGGTCAAAGTCGGAGGCCAACAGGAATGTCTTTATCGGTGTTTCGTTCACGACAGAGATTCTCCTTTTGGTGATTCATCTTCCATCGACGGGCGCCATGATCAAGCAATGAGGCGGGCCTGTCAGATGATAAAGGCTCTCGTTCCGTGCAATTTTTCTCATCCGCCGCGAACAGGGCCCTAGCAGCGCTGTTCCGCTTCGCGGGGGGGCCGAAATGCTAAAAAAACGACCCAAACGCCCCTTCCGGGCTCGGAAACGATTAGCTATTAATGGAGGCCATCGGCGCCTTTACAAGGCATACCGAACAGCACGCGGCGGCCATTAGGCTCCCGCCGCGCCCTTGTGACATATTATGATCCGGCTTATATCGTCGGGACAGCAGCGCGGACAATTAGGCCGTGCCGGCGCCGCCCAACGCGTGCCGATCAGCGCAGGAGACTCCACATGACCGCGGTGAGCTACGCCTGCTTCGAGGGCCAGAAACAAGGTGCCCTGTCCGCCGGTTCCAAGAACAATGCCTCGCACGGCAATCAACGCAGTGACCAATGGATAGAGATCGAGTCCTTCGAGCTCAATCCCGAGCCTCCCGAGGATACCGAGACGGTTCATCTGTTGGGTTCTCGCAAGCAGTACCCGCTGGTGCTCACCAAGGAGTTCGGTCCCGCCTCGCCTCAGTTACAGAAAGCGGCGCGCGACGGCGAGCTATTCAATACGATCATCATCGAAACCGTGGGCGTCGATCGACATGGATTCGAATACGTCGAGCAGCGGATCACGGTGACCGACGCCCTCATCGCCGACGTCAGAGCGCATACCGGCAAGGCGGCTGCGCTCGGCAGGGTGTTCAGCGATTTCAGCTTCACGTTCCAAACAATCGTCATCGAACAATGGTGAATAGCGATCCGCAATGAAGGGGGAATCATGATCGGATACGTCACTATCGGAACCAACGATCTACCGCGCGCCGCGGCCTTTTACGATGCATTGCTCGGCGAAATGGGCGCCAAGCGAATCATGGAAGACGAGCAATTCATCGTGTGGGCCGTCGATCCCCGCCGGCCCGGGCTCAGCGTAACGAAGCCGTTCGACAAGAAGGCGGCCACGGTCGGCAACGGCGTCATGGTGGGTTTGGTGGTCAACAGCAATGCGAAGGTCGACTCCCTGCACCGCTTGGCCTTGCAACTCGGCGGCACGGATGAAGGCGCCCCCGGCCCGCGAGGCGAGGGCTTCTATGCCGGCTACTTTCGTGATCCGGACGGCAACAAGCTCAATTTCTACCATGCCGGATGAGGCGATCCCGCGCATCCGCGCGTTTCAATTTCGGGGGGCGCGGGTGTAGATTGCAGGTTTGCAGCACCGAAGGAAATCACGCCATGTGGACCAAGATCGCCATCGCATCCCTGTTCGGCGTCATTTGCGCCTCGAGCGCGATCGCAAGCGACTCGGGCCGGCAATATTTCGAACAAGCCCCGTCCCCCACCGGAACCGCGCTGCCCTTCAGCGAAGCGGTCATGGTCGGCGACACGCTTTATGTCGCCGGACACATCGGCCTCGATCCGAAGACACAAAAAGCGCCCAATAACATCGACACCGAAGCCCATGCCGTCATGGATTCGGTCAAGCACACGGTCGAATCGGCCGGGCTACACATGGACGATCTCGTCTCGGTCACCATCTACTGCACCGATTTGGAGTTATACGACGGCTTCAACACCGTCTATCGAACCTACTTCCACGGCCATTTTCCGGCTCGCGCTTTCATTGGCGTCAGCGGATTGGTCCGCGGCGCGCACTTCGAGGTCGTCGCGGTAGCGACCAAACCCGGACATTAGAATCCGCGAAATTTGCGGGGGCTTGCGGCGCCCTTTGTCATGTCGCTTGGACTTGTTTATTAGCCAGCCTTCAAGGAGAAATCTAAAGAATTGGAGTAATTGGAGGAGACTATTTGGTTCCCGCTCGTATCCGAGCCAAATTTATGGCTATGATAACCGCTGGATCCGCGAGTGGTCGCAAATGAATTCAAACACAATGCTCAGGATTCCATATCCGAAGCTATCGTGCTAACTCTTCATAGGAACAGGCTACACCGCGAGCGATGAGGTTTAGATAATACCGAGATTTACGTCGCCTGTATTTCGAAGGTCATCACTTTGAGATCGAGTCGCGCCCCCATCCTGAAGGGACTTTATTCCAGCTCAAGGTCAACGCCGTCATCTGAACACACTCCGAACAGAGAACTGCGGTGGGCGAAATCGGTCATGCCGATTGCCGCGAGCGTGAAATCGCCCAATTGGGTCTTCAAACTGTGCAAAATATTGACGTTCCGGTATGGTGCATGAAAACTCCAACTGAATTTAATTTCTTAATCTGTGTCAGCCAAAGATTCCGAAGATAAAGATCAGCGTCGGTACGCTACGGTTCGCGTCGCCGCTATTAAGGCGCTATCTGACTTGCTTGAGCCTCTCGCTGGGTTTGTAGTAGATGCAGGATTAAGTGCACGTGATGTTCAATCCTTGTTTCGCGTGGCTGCAATTAGAAGTGTCGCCAATCGCCAGCGTGAAGTTAGCCACAGGATCAATATCTCAGGAATAGCCGCCTCGACAGGCATCCCCCGGGGTGAGATTTCTCGAATACTGAAGTTGCCTGTCACCTCGCGATCTGTCGTCACGGATCCGCGCCAACAAGCGACGAATCGAATTCTCGCAGTCTGGCACTACGATCCGAAGTACACGAATTCAAATGGTCAGCCAGCGGACCTAAGAATCTTTGGCTCGGGACCAACATTTGATTCACTGGTAAGGCGTCACGGCCGAGGAATTCCAACCAGAGCAATGTTAGACGAGTTGGCGAGAATTGGTTCAATCGATGTGATCAGTTCAGAAAGAGTGCGGGTCAAAACACTATTAGCACTGGATAGAGGCATAAGTCCGCAGGCCGTAAAGGCATACGGTGATCGAGCAACAGAACTCCTATCCACTATGCTTTCCAACATGCGCGATCCGGACGGGTTTCAATTCGTATCAAATATCGAAGGAGCGATCAATTCGCGAAATTCTCTGCCATTATTTCGTCGAGAAGTCTCAAAAAAAGGCTCGGATTTTCTGGCAGAAATGCGAGAGCGATTACTTAACGAAGATTTACTGCAACGTGGTGCGCGCATGTCGGATCCTGTTGAGCAACGGGTAAGCGTTACACTTTTTTATCACGAAAAAATGCAGAAGAAGTCAACGAAGAAGCAATCGGCCGCAATTAGGCGCAACTTGCGGCGCGCGCGGTAAGTTGGGGCGAATCGAATAGCAAGGCTTAAGGCGCATCTACGGCAAGATAAAGGCCGACCGATGCCTGAACACGTTTCTTGGGCCGTCTCAGACCCCCGACATTGGATTGGTTCATCATCCACATGTCTGCTGATTCTAGAACGCTTTGACCGTGCCTTCTCAGCCAAATTTTAAGGCGAGGAATTTTCTCCATGTCGAATTCCCCATTCCACGCGATGCGATGAAATAACTGATCTGCGTTCGACGGGGGACTTTCAAGATTGTGACGAAGTGTATTTATGAACCCACGAAGCAGATTAAGTGTATGTAGGGCCGCCAGCCGCTTGTCCTCATATATGCTTAGCGAACGCATACGCACATGAATAAGACCTTTCTTGTCTACTCGGACCGCACGTAACCGCTGTAGCTCACGCAGAAGCTGAGTTGGGGGCATATTAGGGACCGATTTTTCGGCAATTTCGCGAAAGGAACCGCGACGACCGCTCATTTTCACAGGCTTTGGGTTCCCGGCGGAATTCAAAAAGGATGGATCTTGATGCCATAGTGTAAGCAAATCACTTATTGCCGATACCTGAGGGTGCGGTCGTCGCATCGGGCGACCCGATATGTCCATAGCCCTCACTCTATTTATTAGATGGCCGGCATCTAGCCCGAGGCGTTCAAATAAATCCAGAAGTTCTTTAATTACATCGTCCACCGTTACATAGCGCAACGCTGAGATGGACTGTTTGCTGCTGCCAGTTCCCTTGGTTCTTGCGGATGTGGCATTGGACTTTGTCAACGCCGCCTTTTTCATATTCTCACTTCGAGTCGGCTTCATTTCGCGTATTTCTGCCGCATTCGGCATCCTCCGCGGTTGATTAATCTTGAGCGAAGTTTTTGGCGGCCGCACCGCCTAATCAAATTTGCGTAGATGCGTTCCCAGTATTATTCCCGGGTGACCGGCGCAAGTATGCTGGAAGTGTTCGACGGTCGATAGCCTGAAGGGGGAAAACTCGGAGGGGGTCCCACACTGTGTGCGAAAAGACGGAAAATTGGCGGACGGGCTAGCCCGCGCCCGCGGTATGGGAGCTCCTTCACTTCTTGGGCGTCTTAGTGGGGCTGAATGGAGAGTGCCTTCGAAGGAACGCCATTTAAAGGATTTGGATGGACTCCAGAGACGTAGGGTTTGACAAGTCTCTTTGAAACGAAATGATAGAGAGGTATGACTGGGTAATCGGCAAGGACCAACCTTTCCGCAGCCTCGAGGGTGTGTCGCCTTTGCATGGGGTCTGCATTGGCCGCTGCAGAGTCCAGCAGGGCATCTACCTTGGGATTAATGTAATGCTCGTCATTGTTGACGGATTTCTGTCGAAATATATCTAAAAAATTACTTGCATCGTTGTAATCTGCGGTCCATCCCAAGCGGGCCACGTCCCATCGAGTTGTGTCGTGACGGGACTGCAGAAAAACGCGGTACTCCTCACCGTTCAAATCAGTATCGATACCCAGCGTTTCTTTCCACATGGCCGCGATCAGGATTGCCGTTTGCTTAATCACAACATTTGAGTTGTAAAGCAACCGCAAACGAAGGGGGGATTGCGCGGTGTAACCGGCTTCTGCATAAAGTCGTCTGGCTTCCGCGTTGCGGTCCGCGTCGGAATAAGTTTTCCATGGAAATGATTGTTGTTCATAGTTCCAAACGCCCGGTGGTATAAATCCGAACGCGGGTGCTTGTCCAAAACCGAGACTCGTCACTAATTTCTGACGGTCGATCGCGAGAGTGAGGGCTTGACGGAGTTTTGGATTGCCTGCCATTGGGTTCGCTGCAAGGTTTAGGCCGTAATAGGCGGTTGCCAGAAATGGAGCAATTACTAACTCAGTTGATCGCGCTTCACGAAGGGACGGAATGGCGTTCGAAGGAACGTCATCGGTAAGGTCAAGTTGGCCAGCGCGGTAGCGCGCGTATTGGGCCGTGTCATCACTTGTAAACTCGTATTCAACTTGTTTTATACGGGCGTTCGCGCGGTCCCAGTAGGCGGTATTTCTGGACAATTGGAGGTTAGCACCGGCCCTCCAACTGGTGAGAATGTAGGGGCCATTGGAAACCCACGAACTCCCGCCGTGACTGCTTGCACTCTCCTCGGAAAAAATTGGAAAGGTGGAAGAATGAGTGAGGACTTGAGGCAAATATGGAGTTGGCTGCTCCAGCGTCACAATTAAAATGTCGTCGCTTGGTGCGGCAACACCCAGGGAATTAATTGGCGCCTCTCCTTTGATAATCGACGCGGCTCCGGCAATAAGCCTTAAATCATCAGCGACCGGCGAGCCATGTTTCGGATCTACTACTCGCCTCCATGCGGCAACAAATTCGGCCGCACGTACGGGCCTCCCATTTGACCAGCGAGCGTCGGCGCGAAGATGGAACGTGTATTGCTTGCCGCTGGCATCGACCGTCCAGGATGAGGCGACGGCAGGCATGGTCTGACCCGTCGGCGATTCGCTAGTCAATCCCTCGTAGAGATCCTGCATCACCTCGGTCGAAAAATTATCAGAGCCTACGGCGGGGTCGAGGGACGACGGTTCACCCGATAACCCTCTTCGCAAGACCGCGCCCCCGCCTCCGGTCAGGGGATGGTCGTTGCTTGGGCCGCAGCCGGCCAGTGCAACTAGGAAGGTGGTGAGGATGAACGTAGGAGCGCGTGCAATCTGAGTCATGGATCCATCTTTAGTACCATAAAAGCAACAGTGCAAATGATCATTTAACTAAATGCTATGGCGGACGTCGCAATTGCAGCAAAACGCCGAAAAGTGTGACCCATGCACTGAATAGGCGGTTTGAACTGTGAACGAAGCCACATTTTTGCTTGTATTATGTTTCGCATTCATGCAATCTGTTAAAGAAAACTTGATTGCGGCACTGCGGCATATTATGCGGCCGCTATGCCGCATCGCGGTGAGAAACGGGATTCGGCTAGGTGACCTTAGTTCCGCGTTAAACGACGCATTAGTTAGGGCTGCGGATGCGGAATTTAAAGCCGCAGGAATCGAGGACGCATCGGATGAGGAGGTCGCGCAGAAGACAGGAATGACGCCCGCGCAAGTGCGAGGGGCCAAGCGAAACATTGGCGACGAGACTGGAGTTAAGAATTTTTCTTTCGCCGCCCAAGAAGTCTTGGCGGGATGGCATTCGGATCACAACTATTCAGGACCGTACGGCTTGGTGCTCGATATTCCTTTTTCGTCGGACATTGCTGGGCATGGGAATAGAAGTTTTGAGGCGTTGGTCAGGAAGTATGCCGGTCCGGAAATTTCAGCGCGCGTAGTGCTGGAAGAGTTACTGAAGACGAAGAATGTTGAAAATGTGGGTGACGGGATTTTGCGTAGTTCAACGCGGACGTACATCGCGGAGCGGCTTAGTCCTGAGAACATCCAACGGTTTGCAACGGTCGTGCATAACTTGATTGGAACTACTGCAGTGAATTTGCAGCGAGAGGTGCCGGGGACCGGGCTCATGGAAAGAACCGTTTGGGCGGATTTTGGACTGAATGCAGGAGATATGCAGAAGTTCAACGCGTTCATTCGTAATCGCGGACAGTCGTTTGCTGACGAGGTAGACACGTGGCTTCAAGAGCATTCAAACGCGGAGCGCCGGGGCTCCATTAGAACCGGAATCGGTCTTTATCACTATGTGGAAAACGATGATGACCGGGAAGCATATTTAAGATCAGTGGGTGGGAAGGGAGACGACAATGGTTAGTACATCTACAAGAATCGCTCGCCGATTAATATCTGCGTCCATGCCTATTTTAGTGATTAGCCTCTATGGCGGTTCTGCTTTCGCTGGGCATTTGGCACCGCGTCCGGGCGTATTTGGCCAGTCCGGCAGCGATGGAATCGTGCGACCTGTAACCTCGGGTCAATCCGGCAGCGATGGAATCGTGCGACCTGTAACCTCGGGTCAATCCGGCAGCGATGGAATCGTGCGACCTGTAACCTCGGGTCAATCCGGCAGCGATGGAATCGTGCGACCTGTAACCTCGGGGCAGTCCGGCAGCGATGGAATCGTGCGACCTGTAACCTCGGGTCAATCCGGCAGCGATGGAATCGTGCGACCTGTAACTTCGGGGCAGTCCGGCAGCGATGGAATCGTGCGACCTGTAACCTCGGGTCAATCCGGCAGCGATGGAATCGTGCGACCTGTAACCTCGGGTCAATCCGGCAGCGATGGAATCGTGCGACCTGTAACTTCGGGTCAATCCGGCAGCGATGGAATCGTGCGACCTGTAACCTCGGGGCAGTCCGGTAGCGATGGAATCGTGCGACCTGTAACTTCGGGGCAGTCCGGCAGCGATGGAATCGTGCGACCTGTAACTTCGGGTCAATCCGGCAGCGATGGAATCGTGCGACCTGTAACCTCGGGGCAGTCCGGTAGCGATGGAATCGTGCGACCTGTAACTTCGGGGCAGTCCGGCAGCGATGGAATCGTGCGACCTGTAGCCGCGGCGCCGGTGCCGGGGTTTGCCGGGTGGCGTGCAATTCCGCAAATTCAGCAAGACCAATTAATGATTGCTCCCGAGTCGGAGCGACAGAAGGTCACCGACCTGCCTTGAATAGATGCGAATGAAGTCCAGGCGGCGGGGGCAATTACGACCAGCGTAGCCCAGCTACGGGTGTCCGTATTTTTTCCACCCATATTCAGCGCCATCAAGACGATGTGTTCGACGGTCAGGCGCCAAACCCGATCCGCTTTCTATTGTTTTCCTTAGTACATTCGCTAATTCTGAATCTCGTCGTCACTGCGCCTTCGTTGTTGTGCTTGCTTGTTATTGGCGTTGTATCGAGAACTCGCTTGATATCCTGAGCAATATTACACAATGAATTCGTTCCTCCCAGGGTCCAGGGAACTGAATTCATATGCATCAACCTTTCTGCATGCTGCCGAAATGGGAATTCGCACCGCTACTTTATTAACTAATTCACCTACAATGCAGCTTATGCGGGTGCTCTAATTGCAAGTCAGCGGCGGAAAGGGCAGCCGCATTCGCCACAAGACATCGGCTTGATCTACTTATTAAATGATGCTTAGGAATTTTGTCTCTACAAACAAGACTGTGCCTTTGAGTTGTTAACAGATGTGGTCCAATGTTTCGACCGGTTCTTTGGTTTGTTGGAACTGCGGCGCCTCCCTCGCGGCCCTCAGCCTTCCATTGCTTCGACTCGATGTGTGTAAGGCGTGTAACGCTGAGCTGCATGTCTGCAAGCTTTGCGTGGAATACCACACCGGATATGCCAAGCACTGTCGTGAGCCGACGGCCGAAGAAGTGTTGAAGAAGACCGAGGCCAACTTCTGCGACCATTTCAAGCCGCGGCCGGGAGCCTATATCGGCAAGAATCAAGCGGAACTGGATCGAGTCAAAGCTTCGCTCGCGGAGCTGTTCAAGAAGTGATTTTGCTTGCCTTTGGCGCGTCCGCGATTCGCCATAGATAAAGCGCCGCGGTGGTCCGGTATGGTCGCCAACGCTCGGCGCTCATTAATAACTGTTTGGGTGTGGGCAGTTTGCGCTTGCGATAGAGCACCTGATATCCCTTGGGTACGCCGTAGTCGTTGAGCGGCATGATGTCCGGCCTACGCAGCGTAAATATCAATAGCATGTCGACCGTCCAGGGTCCTACTCCGCGGATCTGCGTCAGCTGATCGACGATCTGTGCTTCCGACATCCGCGCAATGCGCTTTGCGTCCGGCACCTCGCCGGCGAGGGCTCGTGAGGCGATCTCTTTCATCGACAGCGCCTTGCTGCGCGACAAGCCCGCACCGCGTAGATGCTCATCACTGAGCGCGACCAAATGATGGGGGTCCGGGCGACCCTCGGGAAACAAGTTCAGCACGCGATTCCAAATCGCCTTGGCCGCGGCTCCCGCGAGTTGCTGATGCGCGATGGCTTCGAGCAAGGCGGGAAATGGGTCCCGCGGCCGCCGCGTCGGTAATTGGATCATGCCGATGCGATCGATCCATTCGGCGAGCCGAGGGTCCTGTGCGCGGAGGTGATTGACGGCGCGGGAATGCATGTAGCAAGTCTAATGGAAACCTGGGGACTTGCGTCACAGTTGACCAAACGCCAAACGCCGATCGCGCCTCATTTCTCGCGCGCCGCAGGCTACTCCCTACACTCAAAAGGCCAACCCCTAAAGTTTCCATATACGAGACCGCTAAGCAGGGCGTGATCAGAACAACACCGCCGGCACGGAGCGCATCACTTGTTGAAATTATGGCGACACAACGAGCCCTCGACTCGACGGAGTGCCTTGGTCTGCAACGCCAGCGGCTGCGCGATGGCGACGACCAGCCGCCTGCGCGACGGTCGTTACCGATTGGACTCGTGCGTATCGGTTGAGGCGCCGCCCTCGGAGCAGAAGGCGACGATTGCATCATGGCTCGCGACCGACCGCAGCCAACTCGGCGCAATCGGTACAGTACTGGACGTGGCCGACTATCAGCTGATGCTGGTCGAATCCCCGGACGTCTTGGCCGCGGAACTCAAAGCCGCGGTGCGTTGGCGGCTCAAGGACATCATCGATTTCCCCTTGGAAGACGCAGTCGTCGACGTGTTCGGCATCCCGGAACCGGCGCGTCGCACCGGCGCAAAAATGATGTATGCGATCGCGGCGAAGCGCCAAGCGATCGAGGAACACATCTCGATCGTCAAGGCCGTCACCCCGCGGTTCGACGTCATCGATATCCCGGAGCTCGCCCTGCGCAATTTGGCGGCGCAGCTACCCGAGGCCGCCGACGGTCTGATCTTCCTCTGGTTGAACGCGCAATCGGCGCAGCTGCTGGTCATCAAGCAATCCACGCTCTACCTCGCGCGAACCGTGCAGTTCACGCAGAACAAAGGACTGAGCCTGCGCAGCGAGGTTCCGGACGTCGATGCGATCGCGCTCGAGCTGCAGCGCTCAACCGATTATTTCGAAAGCCACTACGAACAAACGCCAATCAGCCATCTGATCATCGCGCCGCATAACGAGCACGCGGACATGCTTGCTGCGGAGCTCGTCAACCAAACCTCGATGCGCATTCAGACGATCGACCTGAGCCGCGCACTGACCGTCGCGCCGGGGGTCGAGGCTGCTAGTCGCAGCAGCTTGCTCGCGATCGGTGCGGCGCTGCGCGACGATCAGATAAAGCTCTAAATCTATGTTCCAACAAGTCAATCTCTACCAACCGATATTTCGAGAGGAGCAGAAGCTCTTCTCGGCGACGACGATAGGCACCGGTCTCGGCTTCATCGCCGCGGGCCTGGTCGTCATCGCGCTGTATTCGTGGTGGCAAATCGTCGCGCTCGATCGTGCGCTGCGGGCCATTCAGACCCAAGATCAGGTGCACGCCCAGCTCGTTGCGGCATCGAATGCGCTGTTCGACCACGGCGATAGCGAGCAGGCTCTCAACAGCCGCGTCAACGGCCTTGCGGTCGAGCTGGATCGGCGTCAACAGGCATTGCGTTACCTCGGCAGCGGCGATGCCGCTGCACGCGGCGGATTCGCGGAGCGCATGGAGGCTCTAGCGCGCGAGCAGTTGGACGGTTTGTGGCTCAAGGGCGCGATCTTCACCGCCGAGTCCGGGCGCTTCGCGCTCAACGGCAGCGCCTCGAACGCTGAACTGGTGCCGATCTACCTCGCTCGACTCGCACATGAACCTTCCTTGGCGGGTGCCAAGCTGGAATCGCTTGAAATTCGTCAGCCGAAGGGAGCGGACCAAGGGCACATCGACTTCGTCGTCTCTTCGTCTGCGCAGCTGCCGGGTAAAGAGCCGCGGCTCGCGATGGGTGCGGCAGCGGGGAGCGGGTTATGAAACGGCTGCACTTGCTGCTCGCGCGCATCAATCGCGCCTCGCTACGCGAACGCGCGCTGATGTTCGGCGCGGCGGTCGCGGTGATTTCGATGCTCTGGTACCAGCTGGTGATGGTGCCGCTCGAGTCGCGCCGCGCGGTCATCGCCAAGACCATCGAATCAATCCGCAGCCACTCAACGGTCGATGCGGCGGGAAACGCCGAGGACCAGGTCGCGCAGCGCTATGCCGAGCTCAAGTCCCGGGATCTCGCGCTGACCAAAGCCATCGCCGAGGCGGACGCGCAATTGCGCGACATGCAGCGCGGAATGATCGAACCCAAAGAAATGGTCAAGGTACTCACCACGGTCTTGGAGCGCCAAAAGAACCTCCACTTGGTGCTGCTGCGCAATTTGCCGGTACAGCCGCTGCTGAAGCCGTTGGATAAGACCGACAAATCGGACAAGGACAAGACGGATGCGGCGCCGGTTGCCGACGTGGGTCCTTATCTACACCCGGTCGAATTGGTCGTGCGCGGTGATTATCTCAACGTGCTCGCCTATTTGAAGGAACTCGAAGCCGAGAACTGGGGATTTCAATGGCGACGTTTCGAACTGAGCTCGAGCGAGGACGGCCCGGAGTATCACATTCAGTTCATGACGCTCTCCATGGAATCGAATTGGTTGGGCGTATGAAGGCCGTTACTCTTCTTGTCCTTACAGCGCTCTTTGCCGCGTGCGCAACGGCCGCGGATTTGCGGGATCCGACCCGCCCCCCCGAGGTGGCCGCGCCCGCGAAGCATCATGAACAGCACCTATCGCTGCCGGTCGTGAGCGCGATATTCATTTCCGGGTCGCGTCGCGTCGCGATCTTCAACGAACAACCCGTACACGAAGGCGACAGCGTCGGCGTGTACCACATCGAAACCATTACGGCGAGCGGCGTGCATTACCGCTCGGCCGGACTACTCGTGTTTGCGGCGCTTGCTACGGCGGGCGAGTCAATGCCCGACTTCATAAGGAACTAAGCCGATGAAACGTTTGCGCTTTCCCCTCTTGAGTCTGTTGCTGTTGGCGGCGCCGCTCGCTGCGCCGGCGGCCGACGAAGAGCCTCGTTTCAACATCACGGTCGTGAATTCGCCTGCGAAGTCGTTTTTCCTGGGCCTCGTCCACGACACCCCGTACAACTTGGTCGTAAGTCCCGAAGTCAGCGGTACGATCACGCTCGATCTCAAGCAGGTCACGGTGCCCGAAGTTCTGCAAATGACGCGGGAGCTGTACGGCTACGATTTCGAGAAAATGCCGGCGGGCTTCCTCGTGCTGCCGGCCTCAATCCAAACGCGGATGTATTACGTCAATTACGTCGATCTCGAGCGCAGCGGCACCTCGCGCACGCGCGTCAGTTCCGGGCAGCTGACCCAAAGCGGTCAGACCCAAACGGGCAACGTCGCGGTCGACCCCTATGCCAACCAGGCGGGCCAGACCGGCATGAACGGCCAGAATACGCAGGGCAGCAATCGAAGCCCTGCGCAAACCGGCACCACCGTCGACACGAAGTACAAGGTGAATTTCTGGCAGGAACTCGAAATCTCGCTGCACGAACTGCTGCCCAAGGACAATGCCCATTCGGTCGTCGTCAACGCACAGTCCGGCGTCGTCGCGGTGCGCGGGATGCCGAATGAACTCAACGATGTCGCGAAATTTCTCGCCAAGATTCAATCGACGGCGTCGCGCGAAGTCATCATCGAGGCGAAAATCATCGAAGTCGACCTCAACAACGATTATCAGGCGGGCGTCAACTGGTCGGGCTTGCTCAAGAACGGCAGCCAATCCTATTTTGCGGGCCAGAGTTCGCCGAGCACGTTCTCCGGCGATCTACTGGCGCCTAGCGGTCCCACGGTCAATGTCTCGCCGGGCAATCCGATCAACGGCCTCGTCAGCAATACCCTGGGAGGTGCGTTCACGCTGGCGCTCGATGCCAAGGACTTCAACGCATACGTCAACCTGCTGCAGGTGCAGGGCAATACGCGTGTGCTCTCGAGTCCGCGCGTCTCGACGCTCAACAACCAAAAGGCCGTCATCAAATCCGGATCCGATCAATTCTTCGTCACCAACGTGACCAGCAACACGGTCACCTCGACGGCCTCTTCGAATACCAATTCGGTCGAATTGACGCCGTTTTTCTCGGGTGTCGCGCTCGACGTCACGCCGCAGATCGACGACGACGGCGCGGTGATTCTGCACATTCATCCGACGGTCAGCCAAGTGACCGCACAGAACCTCAGCGTCACGGTGCAGGGCACGACCGACACGCTGCCGCTCGCGCTGAGCCAGATTCGCGAATCGGACAGCGTCGTGCGCGCGCACAGCGGTCAAGTCATCGTCATCGGCGGTCTCATGACGACCCAGGTCGTGAACACCAATTACCAGACGCCGTTTTTGGGTTCGATCCCGGTGCTCGGCAATCTGTTCAAGAGCAAGCAGACGACCAACACCAAGACGGAGCTCGTGATTCTGCTCAAGCCCATCGTCGTCGGCGACAGCGATGGGGACTGGAGTTCGCTCGTCAAGTCGAGCATCGATAACGCCAAGAGATTGGATCCGAAGGTCAACGGCAACATGTCGATAGGCCCCTAGAGATGGATAACCGCCCGAAAAAGCGCGTCAGACTCGGCGAGATGCTGCTCGAACAGAGCGCGATCACGCCGGAACAGCTCGAGCAGGCACTCAAGGAACAGAAGCGCACCGGGCGCAAGCTCGGTCGCGTGTTCACCGATCTCGGCATGCTCAGCGAGGACGCACTGCATCAAGCACTCGCGCGCCATTTGCAATTGCCGTACGTGGATCTGCGCCAAATGACGCTCGATCCGCAAGTCGTGCGGCAGCTGCCGGAGGCGCTCGCGCGGCGCTTTCGGGCGCTGGTGTTGCAGGCGGACAAACGCGGCCTGCTGGTCGGCATGGCGGATCCTTCCGATCTGCTTGCCTATGACGAACTCGCGAAGCGGCTGAAGCAGACGTTGCGCATTGCGGTCGTCAGTGAAAGCGAGCTGCTGCGCATGCTCGATGTCGTCTATCGGCGCACCGACGAGATCGCCTCCCTGGTTCAGGAGGTGCGCGAAGATTTGCGCGAGAGCGATATCGATCTGGAGCAATTGACCGCCGATGACGGCTCCACCGATGCGCCGGTGTTGCGGCTGTTGCAATCCATGTTCACCGACGCCGTGCAGGTTGGCGCCTCCGATATTCATATCGAGCCCGGCGAGGCGCGCCTGCGCATCCGGCAGCGCATCGACGGCGTGCTGCAGGAACAGGTGCTCGAAGGCAATCGCGTCGCGGGTGCCTTGGTGACGCGGCTCAAGCTCATGTCGGGCTTGGATATCTCGGAAAAGCGCCTGCCGCAGGACGGACGCTTCTCGATCAAGGTCGGCGAAGCGCAACTCGACGTGCGCGTCGCGACGATGCCCTCGCAACACGGCGAGGCCGTGGTGTTGCGCTTGCTCAACCAGGCTGTGGGCCTGCAGGCGCTCGAGTTGCTCGGCATGCCCGAGGACCTCGAGCGACGCTTTCGCAAGCTGATTCAGCGCAATGCGGGCATGGTGCTCGTCACCGGACCTACCGGCAGCGGCAAGACCACGACCTTGTACTCGGCGCTCAACATCTTGAACAAGCCCGATGCCAAGATCATCACGGTCGAGGATCCCGTGGAGTACCGCCTCGATCGCATCACGCAGGTGCAGACCAAGACCAAGATCGGCCTGGATTTCAGCCGCATCCTGCGCTCGGCGCTGCGACACGATCCGGATGTCATCTTCATCGGCGAAATGCGCGACCGGGAGACCGTGGATATCGGGCTGCGCGCCGCGATCACGGGTCACCTCGTGTTCTCGACGCTGCATACCATGAACGCCGTGGCGACCATCGATCGGCTCATCGACATGGGCGCGGCGGGTTATATGGTGGCCGCAGCCGTACATGCCGTGCTTGCCCAGCGCCTGGTGCGGCGCATCTGTGTCGATTGCGCGGAACCGTATACGCCGGACGAACACGAACACGCCTGGGCGTCGGCGCAACTCGGCGAGGCGGGCGCGGCCGCGCTGTCGCTGATGCACGGCGTCGGCTGCAGCTATTGCAACATGACCGGCTATCGCGGCCGCGTCGCGGTCTACGAACTGCTGGAAATCGATCGCACCCAAGCGGACGCGATTCGACGCCAAGATCTCACGCAATTCGCGCAGCTCGCGTATGCGCGTCCCGACTATACGCCCTTGACCAAGTCGGCAATCGAATTGGCGGCCCGTGGCCTCACGACGCTCGCCGAGGTCATCAGCTCGGTCAGCGGCATCGTCGATGAGCCCCAACCCATCATCGCGGCAAGACCCGATGAAGCCGAGATGGAGCCCGCGCAGGTTCTGTCCTTGCTGACTTGAGCTGACTCGGCATGACCATGTTCTCGTATAAAGGCCGCTCGATGCGCGGCGACGTCGTCGAGGGACGGCTCGATGCGGACAGCGCTGATCAGATCGCGACGCGCCTGCTCGGCGCCGGTATAACGCCGATCGACATCGGGCTCGAGAGCGAGCAAGGCGCGACACTGCGCCAGCTGTGGATCTCCTTGGGCCGCGGCAAACCGACCAACTCCGACCTCATGATGTTTTCGCGCCAGATGTATACGATCACCAAGGCCGGCGTGCCCTTGCTGCGGGGCTTGAGAGGATTGCAAGCGGCGATGCATAACGACGTGCTGCGTGATGCGCTCGCCGATATCGTCTCGAGTCTCGAATCCGGCCGCGACCTCGGTACGAGCTTTGCGCGCCACGGCAATATTTTTCCGCCGCTGTACGTCAACATGGTGCGCGTCGGCGAGGCGACCGGTACGCTCGATACCGCGTTTCTGCGCCTCTGCGATTATTTGAGCATGGAACAGGACGTGCACGATCGCGTGAAGAGCGCGCTGCGCTACCCACTGATCGTCGTCGGCGCGGTGATCATCGCGATCGGCATCATCTCGGTCAAGGTCATCCCGGCGTTTGCGCCGGTGTTCCGCGTGCTCGGCAACGACATCCCGCTGCCGACGCGCCTGATCATGGGCGCCTCGTCGATCACCCAGCATTATTGGTGGCTCATACTGCTGCTCGCCGGCGCGGCCTTTATCGGCGCGCGCGCCTATACCAGCACCGACGCCGGCCGCTACCAGTGGCATCGCGCGCTGCTCAAGATGCCGCTCGTCGGCAGCTTGCTGCACGAGGCAATACTCGCGCGTGTGACGCGCTCGCTCGCGATTTGTCTATCCGCGGGCATTCCGGCACTGCAGGCCCTCGGTACCATCGCCCGCACGACCGGCAACGACTGCGTCAGTGAGGCGATCTTGCGTCTGCGCGACATGGTCGAGCGCGGCGAATCGATCAGCCGCGCGGCTGCAACCGCCGGCTTATTTCCGGCCTTGGTCGTGCAAATGATCGCGGTCGGCGAGGAGACCGGCGAGTTGTCGGAGCTACTCGGCGAAGTCGCCGAGCATTACCGGCGCGACGTCGATTATCAGCTCAAAAACTTGAGCGCCATCATCGAGCCGGCGCTGATCGTCGCGGTCGGCGGCGTCGTACTCGTGCTCGCGCTCGGCGTGTTCTTGCCCATGTGGAATATGTTCGCCAAGGTCGGCGGCCAGTAATGAGCGGTGCGTCGCGCCATTGTGAGTCCCACTACGCAATGCACAAGCATGAAGGTCAAGAACTTACGAGTGACGTCGATGACCCTTTTAACGGGTTACCCCACATGGATGGAAATGACATGCGCAATCGGCAGGCAGGATTTACGTTGATCGAATTGGTCGTGGTGATCACGATCTTAGGCATCTTGGCGGCATTCGCGATCCCGCGCTTCACGCAGCTCGATAGTCAAGCGCGTATCGCCGCGGTCAGCGCCTTGGGCGGCAGCCTGCAGAGCGCTGCGGCGCTTGCGCATGCGCAGTACCTGGCGAGCGGCACCTCGCCGGCATTCGTCACGATGGACGGCCAGGCGATTACGCTCTCCCGCGGCTATCCCGATCAAACGGCGACCGGCATTCAGAACGCGCTACAGGACATCAGCGGCTTCACGCCGACGGTCGCGGGCACCGCGGTTACGTTCACGAAGAACGGGGCGCCGACGCCGGCGACTTGTGCGGTCACCTACACCGCCTCGGCGGTCTTGGGATTGCCCGCGGTCGTGACACTGCCGGTGGTCACTGCCGGTTGCTGAATGAGTTTGCGAGGTGGGCGGCCGACGGGGGCCGCGCATGCGCGGAATTTCGAGATCCGCTTCACACTGCGGAAGCACGGAACTCAAGAACCTGATAGCGGCGTCGATGACCCCTTTAACGGTTTACCCTACATGGATGGAAGTTATATGCGCAATCGGCAGACGGGATTTACGCTCATCGAATTGGTCGTTGTGATCACGATCTTAGGCATTTTGGCCGCATTCGCGATCCCACGTTTCACGCAGCTCGATAGTCAAGCGCGTATCGCCGCGGTCAGCGCCTTGGCCGGCAGCCTGCAGAGCGCTGCGGCGCTTGCGCATGCGCAGTACCTGGCGAGCGGCACGTCGCCGGCGGCCGTCATTATGGACGGTCAGTCCATTACCCTGACCAACGGCTATCCCGATCAAACGGCGAGCGGCATTCAGAATTCGCTGCAGGACATCAGCGGCTTCACGCCGACCGTTGTGGGCACCACGGTCACGTTCACGAAGAACGGTGCGCCGACGCCGGCCACTTGTGCGGTCACCTATACGGCCTCGCCCTTGCTCGGTACACCCGCAGCCGTGACGCTGCCGGTGACAACCGCGGGTTGCTGATTTCGATCGACGCGGCGCTGCGCAAGTCGCGCAACGCTGCGTTGGATCTTCGAGCTTGATGTATCGCGCGGCGATTCTCGCCGCGCTGCCATTTCCGCCATGCGCCGCCGCGCGCCGATCGCGACGCTCCCGCTGCCGGTGCGGCCTGGATGTGCGGTTTCACGGCGAAATCCGGCCCGAGTCGCGGCTCGCTGAGACCAAGGCCAGCCAGTTGTGCCGCATTGCGCAAGAGGCGCTAGCGAACGCCGCGCGCCACAGCCAGGCCTGGCATATCGAAATCGCCCTGTTATTGACGGATAGGGAACGATTTCAGCTCAAAATGGTCGATAAGAGGCCCGGGATGCCCGATTCAGTCGGCTCGGCGACGGGTCTCGGCATGAAATTCATGGCCTATCGCGTCAATATCCTCGGTGCCGTTATCGAAATTCTCGGCAATACGCCGTCCGGGACTGTCGTCAATGTGACTGGGGCGAAACCCAGGCTGCGACTGAGGTATGATAAAGAGGGGCGATTTATGGAGGAAACGAGCATGCCGGTCAGCAATCCCACCTGGACACGGTCCGGGGTCGTGGCGTCGGGAATTATCGGCGGCAAGCGCCGCGCTCGGCGTGTGCTGATCGTCGATGATCACCCGATCGTGCGCCAAGGATTGCGCCGCGTCATGGAGGCCGAGGAGGACCTGACGGTTTGCGGTGAGGCCGAGACGGTGCGCGATGCGCGGGTCGCCATCAAGGACCTCAATCCCGAAGTCATGATCGCCGACATCAGCTTGAAACAAGGCGATGGCATCGAACTCGTGCGCGACGTGCGCGCGCATTACCCGCAGTTGCCGATCCTCGTGCTCTCGATGCACGACGAGACGATTTATGCGGAGCGTATGCTCGCGGCGGGTGCCAACGGCTACATCATGAAGCAGGCCGCGAGCGAACAGTTCTTGATCGCGCTGAGGCGCGTTCTCGACGGCGGCATCTATGTCTCGGAAGCCGTCGGCAATAACATGATTCAGAAATTTGCGGCGGGCGGCTCGTATATTTCCGCGAATCCGATCGACCGGCTCAGCAATCGCGAGCTGCAGATTTTGCACATGATCGGGAAGGGCATGAGCACGCGCGAGACCGCGCATTCGCTCAATTTGAGCATCAAGACCGTCGAGTCGCATCGCCAGCGCATCAAACGCAAGCTCAACCTGAGCACAGGCACTCAGCTGGTTCAGTACGCGATCAACTGGTTCAGCAGCCGCAAGCTGCAGCAAGGCGACGCACCGCCGGCTGCGCCCGCGGCGTCCGCGACGCCCGAATAAGATCGGCCCGCGTCTCTAGGACGCCAGGCGCACCGCACCGTCGGTCCACGGATTGGGGCTCATGATCCAGCGCGCGAGATCCTGCGCGGGCATCGGGCGCGCGAGATAATAGCCTTGCGCAAAGTCGCAGCCGCTCTGGTGCACGAAATCGAGCGCTCCCGCGCTCTCGACCCCTTCGCAACACACCGCGATGCCGAGATTGTGTCCCAGATCGACGATCGCGCGCACGATCGTGCGTGCAGCGTCGGTGTGCGGCAAATCCATGCCGATCGTGCGGTCGATTTTGACTTCGCTGAACGGCAGTTTGTAGAGCTGCGTCAGCGACGAATAGCCGATGCCGAAGTCATCGAGCGACACACCGATGCCTTTGAGGCGCAAGCGCGAGAGGATATCGACCGTGCAGCGCGGATCCTCGAGCGCGGCGGTCTCGGTGATTTCGAGCGTCAGCTGCTCGGGCGAGACGCCGCGCGCCGCGAGAAAATCGCTCATGCGATCGGGAAAATCCAGGTCGTTGACGAGCTTCGGGCTCAAATTGACCGATAGATCGAGTCTCGGCCCGAGCCGGTTCCACTCGCCGAGTTGGTCGATGCCCGACTGCAGCACGAAGTCGGTGAGCGCACCGATGAGACCGTATTGTTCGGCGAGGCCGATGAAATCCTGGGGGTGCACGAGACCGTAGTCCGGGTGATCCCAGCGCAGCAAGGCCTCCATGCCGGTGACCTTCCAACCACGCACGGTCGCGCACATCTTGGGCTGGTAATGCACCAAGAGCTGCGCGCGGTCGACCGCGCGGCGCAAGTCCTGTTCGGTGAATCGGTAAGCCGAGACGATCTGCGGCGCGAGCGCGGCCTCGAGCGCCTCGTCGGTGAGCGGCTTCTTCAGCGACACCGAAACCTGCAGGCCATAAGCGAGCCCGAGTTCCTCGGCGGATGCATTGTCCTTGGCATGCGCGACGCTCGCGATAATGATCGTCGAGTTGCCGTGGCGCCGCCCGAGTCCGCGCAGCAGTTCGGTCTCGGTCGCGCCGAGGGATTGCGGGTCGAGCACGATGACCGTGGGCGCGACGCGTGCGCACTCTTCGTCCAATTGGGCCGCATCGGTGACGCTCGTGACTGCGAATCCGAGCCGCGCTCCCACTTCGCTGACGAGCCGGGTGCTGCCCAGATCGGCATCGGCGACAATGAGGCGATTGGCGTTTTGGGGCGGCAAGTGGCTGCTCATGGCGGTTCCTTCAACTCGGATGGATTGGTCTTAATAGTCGGCATGCACGAGCGCGATTTGCCGCAGGCCGTCGGTCTCGAAGAGCCGCGCCTGAAGGCGCATGCGGCGCACCCCGGCGTTCGTGCGTATTTCATAGGGCACTACGAATTCGACGTCCTCACCGCGCAGCAGGCTCTGCAAGCCCGCGACGATGTGCGTGCCCGCGGGATGCGTCGTGGGGCAGCGCGACCAGCTGCGCAGATAGTCGTTGCCGACGTCGAGTTGCTCGCCGAGCAGCGCATTCTCGGAGGCCAGTTCGCGCCAGCGACGGTTGAGGTAGACGACGACGCCCGCCGCATCGATCAGCGCGGCCGCCAGCGGCAGCACGTCGAAGCCGCGGCGCAGCCACGTCAGTTCGTTCGTGAGCGCGGCGCGCTCCGCGCGCTCGATACTCACGTCGTGCGCGATGCCCGATAGATAGTGGGGCTGGCGCCCGAGGTCGCGCTCGGCACGTCCGCGAATTCGCCACCAGCGCTCATCACCGCCCGGCATGCGGATCGGAACCTCGACGTCGAAGGGCGCATGTTCCTCGAGGTGGACGCGCATTTCCCGCAGCACCGCCGCCCAGCCATCAGGGCGCATTGCGGGGCGCAACGAGGCCCAAGTTCCGTTCTTGCGCTCGCCGGTCCACTGCAGCTGCGTATAGAACCAATCGCTGAACCAAGCCGAGCCGTCCAACAGATTCAATTCCCAAAATCCATCGCCGCTCGCATCCAGGGCGCGTTGGCCCGGCGGGCGGTCTTTCGCGTAAACCTTTGCCATGTTGCGCTTGAGTAATCCATCGGCGGCTGATCGTTCCCTTATATCGGTCCTGTTTGGGCGAAGCTTTACCGGCATAATGCCCGCACTAGGGTAAAATCCGAGTGCGCAGCCCACAAATCGAGCGCTTTGACGATCCCACCGCAGATCGGTCAAGTTGGGCGATCCCTAGCCGATATCCATAACAAGTACATCCCGGCGGACGGAGTTTGAACGTGGTGGATTCGGAATCTGTGAATTCCGTCATAGTTGAGGCCTCTCCGACGATCCTGCTCGCGGAGGACGATCCCGTCACGCGCATGCTGATGTCGCGCTCGCTGAAAAAGGCCGGATTCGCGGTCGAGGCCGTCGCCGATGGGACCGCCGCGCTCGACAAGATGATCCATGGTTACTACCCGATCCTCATTACCGACTGGGAAATGCCCGGAATGGACGGGGTCGAGCTCTGCAAGACGGTGCGCAACCTGCGGCTCGATGGCTACGTCTATATGCTGCTGCTGACCGCGCGCGACGCGAAGGAGCACATGGTCGCGGGTCTCGAGGCCGGCGCCGACGACTACCTCATCAAGCCGATCTACGAGCCCGAACTGTTCGCGCGGCTCAATTCCGCCAAGCGCATCCTCGCGCTCGAACACTCGTTACGCCTCGCCAATGAACAAAACCGGGTGTTGTCGATCACGGATGCGCTGACCGGCACCTTCAACCGGCGCCACCTCATGGAGCAGCTGCCGCGCGAACTCGAACGCTGCCGGCGCTATGCCTACCCCTTATCGGTGGTCATGTGCGACATCGACCATTTCAAGACCGTCAACGACGTGCATGGACACGCGGTCGGCGATGAGGTCTTGCAGCAATTCGCGCAGCGCATACAGCGCAGCATCCGCTCATCGAGCGATTGGGTCTCGCGCTACGGCGGCGAGGAATTCATGATCTTGTTGCCTGACACGGGCCGCGACGGCGGCTTGAACGTCGCCGAAAAAATCCGCGTCATGATTGCGGACACCCCCTTTTCGAGCGCCGCCGGGCCGGTGGCGGTGACTGCGAGCTTCGGCGTCGCATCCACGGCGGCATCGGGCCCCGATCTCGGTACCGGCGTCGAGGCCTTGATCGCGGCGGCCGATGCCTGCCTCTACGACAGCAAACAGAAAGGCCGTAATCTCGTGACCAGCATCGAGCTCGGCGTGCGCGACCCCGCGGAGCAGGCCAATGGCGTCGCGCAAATGAACCTGAGCGCGTTCATCTGAATCGCTAGCCGGCTTTGCGCAGCTGCTCGTTGACGCGCTGCAGATTGTCGGTCAGCTGGCGCACGAGCGAATCGATCTCCGCAACCGACTTCTCGCGGACCGCGCTTTCGAGCTTGGCGGCGGACTTGCTCAAATGGAGCGCGTGAATGTTCGCACTCGCGCTCTTCAAGGCATGCGCGCGCCTTCCAATCGTCTCGTAATCGCCCTGGCTCAAGGCAGCAAGAATCTCGGCGAGATTCTTATCGCCGCTGCTGATGAACGTCGCGAACAATTCGCGTTCAAACTCCACATCCCCTTCGGTCAAGGCATGCAGCGCCGGCAAATCGACCGGCGGCCCGATGAGCGCCGGGGTCAGATATCGCTCCAAATATCCGGCGAGCAGTACTGGATCTATCGGCTTGCCGAGATGTGCGTCCATGCCGGCGGCAATGCAATTCTCGCGATCCTCGCTCATGACGTTCGCGGTCAGAGCTATGATCGGCAAGCGCTTGCGATCGCCACGCTGCGCTTCGGCTTCGCGGATGCGCCGGCTCGCGGTGAATCCGTCCATGACGGGCATCTGGCAATCCATGAGTACGGCATCGAAGCTCGATGCGCCGACGCGCTCGAGCGCCTCGGCGCCGTTGCTCGCGATCGTGACCTCGACGCCGAGCTTCGAGAGGATGCGCTTGGCCACGCGCTGATTGACGGGGTTGTCCTCGACGAGCAGGACTTTCTTGCCCGGAAACGTCGCGCTCGAGTGCGCATGCTGTGCTAGCGCTCCGGCGTCGGCGGCCCGCGGCGCGAGGCCCGCAATGACGTTTCTCAACAGCATCGCGAGCGGCATCCCGCGCATCGGCTTCATCGCGATCGCATCGGGTTTTGGCGCGCCCTCGTCGTGGGATTCGTCGATCGAAAACAATGACATGAGGATGAACGGGATTTTGGCGAGACGTGCATCGGCGCGCATGGCGCCCAATAGATCGAGGCCGCCGCGCTCGGGCATCAATTCGTCGGCGAGCACCAGATCGAAACCGGGGTCTCGCGCGAGGATCGCGAGCGCTTCATCGACACTGGCGACCGCAGCGATCGTGTAGCGGAACATGTTCAATTTGGTCGTAATGCTGTCGCGGCTCGCCGCAAGGTCATCGACCAGCAGTATTCGCTTGCCGACGCCGAGAGGATCGGTCAGCGTCTCGCAGGGCACGCCGTTGACCTTGAGCGTCGCGATGAATCGCGAGCCGCGGCCGCCCTCGCTCTCGACGCTGACCGTGCCGCCCATGAGCTCGACGAGGCGCTTGACGATCGAGAGGCCTAGGCCGGAGCCGCCGTAGTAGCGCGTCGTCGAGGAATCGACCTGCGAGAACGATTGGAACAGGCGGTCGAGCCGATCGGCGGGAATCCCGATGCCGGTGTCGACGACTTCGATCTGCATCAACATGCGGCCGTCGTCGGCGGGGTGGCTCGAGATGTGCAGGGCGACGTGGCCTTCGTGCGTGAATTTGATCGCATTGCCGATCAGATTCAGGATGATCTGGCGGATCCGCCCCGGATCGCCGCTGATGACGAACGGGACGTCGGCAGCACAATCGACGACGAGTTCGAGTCCCTTGGCGGCGGCTTGGAACGCGGTTGCGCCCACGGTTTGATAGATGAAATCGCGCAGATTGAACTCAACCTCTTCGAGCTCGAGCCGGTCCGCCTCGATCTTCGAGAGATCGAGCACGTCGTTGATCAAGGACAGCAGTGCCGCGGCGCTGCTGCGGATGATCGTGAGGTATTCGCGCTGCGTCTCGTCGAGCGGTGTCTCGGCGAGGATGTCGGACATGCCGATTACGCCGTTCATCGGCGTTCGGATTTCGTGGCTGACGTTGGCGAGAAAACTGCTCTTGGCGCGGCTCGCTGCTTCGGCGGCGAGCTTCGCGTCCAAGGTCGCCTGCTCGGCGAGCTTGCGGTCGGTGACGATGTGGATCGATCCTGCGACCCAAATCGGATTGCCGGCCGCGTCGCGTTCGGCCTGTCCGCGCGAGCGCACCCATTCGTAATGGCCGGCCTTGTGCCGAAAGCGAAATTCGACGTCGTAGGGCGTGTTGTTGCGCACGTGATTCGACATGACCGTGCGCCGAAGTTCCAAGTCCTCGGGGTGAACCAAGGTTTCGAACATCGAGCGCTTCGAGCCCAATTCGCCGAGCTCGTAGCCGAGTAGCGCTTCGAAGCGCGGTCCATACCAGATGGTGTCGCTGTTCCAGTCGACTTCCCACAGGCCGTCCTGGGTACCACGCACCGCGCGTTCCAATCGCCCCTTGGTCAAATCGAGCACGGCCTCGGTATGCTTCAGATCAGTGATGTCGACGATCGCACCGAAGATGCGCGTGATGTTGCCGTCGGCATTGTGGGTTACCGTGGCCTTCTCGCCAACCCAGCGCGCGGTGCCGTCGTCCAACAGCACGCGATACTCGCAGCGATAAAATGAGTCCGCGGGCGAGGTCGCGAACGGTGCGCGGCGGATTCTGTCGCGATCATCCGGGTGCACGCGCAGCAGCAGCGCCTCGAGATCGTTGAGCGGCGTCGCGCGCGCCACCCTCAACAAGGTGTAGTAGTTGTCGGTCGCGAAGAACTTGTTGTCGGCAAAATTCAGATCGAATGTGGCAATGCCGGCGGTCGTTTGCGCAATCAGCAAGGAATTGCTCGCATCGCGCAGCCTTTCCTCGAGGCCCTTGCGTTCGCTGATGTCGGTAATCGTGCCGATCAGCCGCCGCGCCTGACCGTTTTGTTCGGTCAATACGCGGCCGCGGCTCGCGAGCCAGCGCACGCTGCCGTCCGCGCGCAGCGAGCGATACTCGGCGCGATAGTCGCCGTTGGCGGCCACCGCCGCGTCGAACTGATCGATGAAGTTCACGAAATCCTCGGGATGAATCGTCGAGAGCCACTGGCCTTGCGTCAGCGTCATGTCGTTGCACGGCATGCCGATGAGCTCGAAGAACAGCACGCTGCCGGTCAATTTGCGCGTCACGAGGTTCAAATCGAAGATGCCGAAACCACCCGCGGCTTGGGCAAACTCCAGAAAATCCTTGGATCGGACCAGTTCGGCCTCGCGCCGCTTCGTAGCGCTGACGACCGCGTCCAAATTGCGGACCGGACGCACGACCTCCTCGCCATGCCGGTTCGCAAGATCGGTCCACGGCTGCGATTGGCCGCGTGCCGGCGGCGGCTCGCGCAGCCGGCGCAGAAAATGGGGCGCGAACGTCCAGGCGGCGACCATGAGGACAAGGACCAGCGCAATGGCCGCAGCCACGCCCAGGGCGGGCAGCCGCAAGCCTTGCAAGCTGACGAAAAGCGCCCCCGCACAGGCCGCGATGACCCACAATTTACCTGTAAAAGACCCGTGTCGCATCAGACGTCCCAGCCAATGAAGGGGCGCAGGACCCCATTCACGATATCGGCCAGAGAAGCCGCCGCTTGAGCTATGATCCCGGCGGTGACGGGGCCCGTACGGCAAACGCCTGATATCGATGAACGGCAGTTCGCGCCGCGCCTGCTCGCATGGTTCGAGACGGAAGGCCGCAAGGGCCTGCCGTGGCAACAGAACCCAAGCGCCTACCGCGTCTGGGTCTCCGAGGTCATGCTGCAGCAGACCCAGGTCGCTGCCGTCGTGCCGTATTTCAATCGGTTCATGCAGCGCTTCCCGACGCTGCAAGCGCTCGCGCAAGCGCCGCTCGACGAGGTGCTGCACCAATGGACCGGGCTCGGCTATTACGCGCGAGCGCGCAATCTGCAGGCTTGCGCGAAAGTCTTGATGGATTGCTACGGCGGCGAGTTTCCCGATCAATTGGATGAGGTCGTCGCGCTGCCCGGCATCGGACGCTCGACTGCGGGCGCGATACTTAGCTTAAGCCGAGGCGAGCGCCATCCGATATTGGACGGCAACGCCAAGCGCGTGCTCGCGCGCGTGTTCGGCATCGCCGGCGATCCCGGTACGGCAGCCGTTCTTGCGGAGCTCTGGCGGCGCGCCGAGCAGTGCACACCGAGTGCGCGCGTCGCGGCCTATACCCAAGCGATCATGGATTTAGGCGCGACCGTTTGCAGACGCAGTCGGCCCGCCTGCGGCGCCTGTCCGATGGGTGCCGGCTGCGTTGCCGCGCGCGAGGGAAAACAACAGGAATTGCCAGGAAAAAGGCGCAAAGGGGTGCGCGCGGCACGCGAGTCCGTGCTCGTGATCGCCGAAACCGGCGATCACGCGTCGCGCGCGATTTTGCTCGAGCGCCGGCCCAACGCCGGCATCTGGGGCGGCCTGTGGTCGCCGCCGCAATTCGACGATGAACCCGCCGCGCGCGCCTGGTGCGAGCGCGAGCTACACCACCCGCAAGCCGCGCTACCGGCGCTGCCGCCCATCGATCACGCGTTCACGCATTTCGACTTGCGCTTGCACCCGCTGCGTATGCGCTGCGCGGCCTCGATGCGCGTCGAGGAGGGCCAGATGCGGCTCTGGTACCGGTTGTCGAGTCCGCCGCAGGTTGGTTTGCCGCAGCCGATCCGCGCTTTATTCGAGCGCCTGCGCAGTGAGCTTCGAGTAACATGAGCGCCATGGCGCGACGTGTGAAATGTGTGTTGCTGAAGAGGGAGGCCGATGGCCTCGATTACCTGCCGTATCCCGGCGAGTTGGGTAAACGGATCTACGCCAACGTCTCTAAGGAGGCTTGGGCCCAATGGGTCGCGCATCAGACGATGCTCATCAATGAAAACCGGCTGACGCCGATCGAGCCCAAGGCGCGCGCATTCCTCGTCAAGGAAATGGAGAAGTTCTTCTTCGGCGGCGGGTCGGAAAAGCCCGCAGAGTTCGTGCCGAAATAGCCGAAGACGCATTTCTCGCGCCGTAAGTGACTGATTTTTCAATTGTTCCTTGACGATGTCAATGCGCGCCTGTTTAATACGCGCCTTCTCGAACTTAGGCCAGGTAGCTCAGTTGGTAGAGCAGCGGACTGAAAATCCGCGTGTCGGGGGTTCAATTCCCTCCCTGGCCACCATATCCAATTGATTTTATTGCATATTTTTGCAAGACCCATTCCTATTTCGCCACTTTATTCTTTGCGCATGTCGGATCACTCCTGGCATCCACCAATTCGCGCGGGGGCTGACAGATATGAGTCCGGCGGGATTTGTGCTCACGTAAGCGTAGTCCCACTCGTTAGTAAGTGCCGATAATGACAGTTATCGGCACTAACGCTAAAAGAGCGTATTCTGGGAATCCGATGAAACTCGCCAACCCGACGCCTGAATCGAATTTGGAACAGATAGAGCAACCGGGGCCTTCCGAAGCGCTCGGGCGGCTCGTTGAGTGGGATCAGATGGCGAAGGGCGCGTATTCGAAGAACACGCAGCGGGCACAGCGCGCGGATGGGGCGATCTTTCAGGCGTTCTGCGAAGGACAAGGGTTGGCGTTCTTTCCGGCGGGGCCGGCGACGATCAGGGCGTTCATCGGACATTGCGTTGAGCAGCAAAAGAAACCGGCGACGATTCGGCGGTATGTGGCGACGATTGCGCGCGCGCACACTGCCGCTGGCCTTTCGAGCCCGTGCGCGAGTGAGCCAGTGCGGCTCGCGCTCAAAGAAATGGGGCGGGTCACAACCTCGCGCCAGCGGCAGGCGCTCGCGCTCGGATGGAAGGAGATCAAGGAATTTATCGAGAGCGCCGGCGAAGGCCTTCGCGCCGATCGCGAGCGGGCGCTTCTCTGTGTTGCGTACGACACGATGGCTCGACGCAGCGAGCTCGTGGCGTTTGATCTCGAGGATGTGGAGTTCATGCCGAATGGATCGGGGACGATGTTGATTCGGCGATCGAAGACGGATGCGGCGGGGGAGGGGGCCAAAACATACCTCTCACAGCAGACGGTGAAGTGGTTGCAAATCTGGCTGGAGCACTCCGGTATCGAAGAGGGCCCGATTTTCCGGCGACTCGTCGGCCGCAACCGAGTGGGAGTGAGATTGCACGCTGATATCATTGCGGATATTTTTAAGCGTGTAGCGCGGTGGATCGGGAAGGCGGCAAAACAGGTAGATCAAATCAGTGGCCACTCCATTCGCGTAGGTGCTACCCAGGACCTGCTCGCGCTGAACATTGATTTGGCGTCGATCATGCAGGCGGGAAGGTGGAAATCTACGCGCATGCCGATGCGATACGGTGAGGAAGTTCTCGCGGCGTTTGGCGGGATGGCACGAGCCGCAGTAGTGCAAGGACGAGACGTAAATTGAGATTTGCAATTGATTCGCCGGATTTCTCGCGGCACTTACGTGCCGGGCGCCTTTGATCCAAACTCGTGCTTAATCGTCTAATCATTCGACGGATCAAACTTTGCCAATACAAGACATAGATCACGGGCTTCTTCTGCGGTATCCGCAGGCGATCTACCATATGCGAGATCAATTATCGCTGCGGCGTCTTATGCCAGTAATTGGAGCTGGCGTTTCGCAATCAATTGGTCTGCCAAATTGGTCGGACCTTATTGATCGAATTGCAGGCGACTCGCGGGTCGATGCAGTGAGTCTCGCCGAGAGGTCTCGCTCACAGGCCTCACGTGTACAGGTGGTCTTTCACCATTTTCGAAGAAAACGCCTCACATCGATTCGAGCTGAAACATCAGATCCCGGCAGTTCTGAGGACGTCTTCTTTGAACGCAAGATTGCCAGCGAATGGCGCCAAATCGTTCACGCGAACCTATACCGGAGCGCCACGACAGTAGACCAGCATCCATACCTTTCTCATTACGTAGGCGTAATTCGCGAGGCACCTCTTACCGTAAATTATAACTTCGACGACTCACTCCAAGAGCTTCTTGATTTACACCCTCCTGCGGTCTCTGGGAATGACGAGCCTACCCGGGGATTCGAGACCGTTTGGGACCCGACAGTCCAGTTTCGGCACCAGTCCGCAGTCATCTATCACCCAAATGGGTTTCTCCCGCGCGAACTGTATCGGGGTCCAAGTCCGAGGCTCGTTTTCCTGGAAGACTCTTTTGCTGATCAGCTCATAGACGCACAGCGCGGCCACTACGCAACGCTTCTATCTCACTACGTTCGTTTTACTTCGCTGATGATTGGCCTGTCATTGGAAGATGCGACGCTGCGGCATTTACTTCGCCAGAGCACTCTAGCGAACCCTGGTCACGTGCACTACTACGTCGCCTACTGTGGTGGTGACTATCCCGGCGAAGCACAGCAGCGAGCAATTCGGGAATCTAACTTCGGCACGTTCAATCTCGTCACACTTTTCCTGAATGCTCAAGAGATCGCATCACTCGGCCGCCTGCTATCGGCGCAGGCGACGGATTTCGAAGCAACAACCGAAGAGCTCGGCTTGCCGCCGCGATATGTCTACTATCTGAGCGGTGCGGTGGGCGTAGGAAAAACCTCTGCGCTTGCACACTTCAAGAGTCTGCGCTCTTTCGATGAGTGGCTAGAGGAGAAGCCTGCGCTCCTTCACCGTGCCGCTGACACACTCGACAACGGGGAGAAACTCCTCGTGGACGAATGGATTAATCGTCAAATGAGACGACGCAATTTTGCGATTCGACGTGGCGCGCGCCAACTTTGTATCGTGGATCGGTCCCCTCTCGACCCGATCGCGTTTTCCGCGCCCGACTATCAGAAACGAGCCAGGGAATTGCGCGAAATATATGGCTCTGAACCGCCGCGGGGGCTTTGCTCGGGAATGATCATTCTTTTGACTGGAAATCCTACGACAATGTATGGAAGAACGATTGAGCGACATAAGGGCGGTTCAGTGGAATATATTCGAGGACTTCAAGAAACATTTGCGGCCCTTTGGGCGATCGCGAGCTCCGGAGTTATAACAGTTGATACGCAGGACCTGACTGTCGATGAAGTCGCCAAGAGAGTTTCCCGCATCGTTCACTTGGACGGATATGTGATCGCGGACCTGAGTATGGTACTGGCCGCAGTCGAAAGCTCCGGGATACAGATAGACCAATGAAGCCGGCGGCATTATATTTTGCGGCCCCACTTTTTACTCCGTGGGAGAGAATTCTCAATGAAAGATTGGTCTCAAAACTGGAGGCAGTCTATACGGTCTTCCTTCCGCAACGCGACGGTCTTTTGCTCCCCGGCTCTGATCTTTCTTCATACGAATTTCAATTGTCGTCACGCCGCGTATTTGAAATGGACGTCAATGCAATAAAGGCGAGTTCAGTTATTTTTGCCGTCCTCGATGGGCGTACTGTGGACGAAGGCGTTGCCCTTGAACTCGGTCTGGCATGGGCGCTCGGAAAGCGCTGCGTAGGCTATCGGACTGACAGTCGAGTTCTTCTCGAACACGGCATTAATCCCATGATCGCGAACGCTTGCGAACTTATTGTGGCATCTGAAGAACAGTTGAGCCAGTGGCTAGCTCTCGAAGCCGGCAAATCGCACTGAGCCTTGTTTGCAGATTTGACACACAAGTGCGTTATAATGAGAGGCGCACTCGGGCGCTAAATGGGATGGCATCAAGATGCGGACCATCGCGTACGCGAGGGGCCGGCAAGAGAATGATATCACTGCTACAGCAGTGAACAGCATATTTGCAACCCATGTGCAGAGTGAACGGCATGACAACCGCCAAATTTATTTGATGGTGCAATGCCGCTATCGTGCTTGATGATCCGAATCTTAAAGCGACCCCCAGATGAGGGCGCGACAGATTGGACCATTACAATTGACAGTATCGCCAGATAAATTCACCTGAGAAATCCATAAATGTACGAAAGAGCTGATGAATTGCCATCGCGGCCTCGTCGACTCTCGCGGCGGCGCCTGGGCCCGGCGTGATCCCCCAGAGCCCTCGGCAGACAACCTCATCGACAATGACATCCGCGAGCTCGAAGTGCCAGTCGGGAGCCGTATCAGCTCGCGTCACAGAAGCGCTTCTGCCCCGCTTTGCGAGCTCTGCGACCGCCCGTTCAATGAGCGTGCCGGCCTGATCGTAGTGGAAGGCGATATTGTGACGCACCTTGCCTGCCAGGTCCTTGAGCACCACGTGGTTCACCCCGCCCTTCTGGTACGTGAGGAGTTCGTCAAATGAAAGCTGAGTTTGTTGATCGCAGGCAGTAACAAGCGCCATTAGGACAGGATCCCGCGGAATCTGATAGATCACCTTGAGGCCTTCGTACAGGTGTCCAAACTCCATGCGCAAAAAATAGATACGCGCTCCAAACGCTCGAGTCTTACGGCGGGCCGGCTGATCCTTCCTCCAATCAGCGAGTGTCTGATTCGCAAGCGACATGTCGTTGCAAGCCATCATTAACTTGACGACGGTCGCCGCGCTACCGCCGCGCTGGTGAAAAACGTCGAATCCGAGATATCGAGTAATCGTGCGTGGCAAGCTAGTGACCTCCGCGACTAGTAACGGTGTCGCCGTCACCTATTCGTGTCCAATCCTCCAGCAATCGATGTCCAAACCAATTTTGCGACGAGTTGCAGAATAGCGAATTCATGGGCTTGCGCAAAATATCTCGAAAGTAGAGTTGTGGATTTGGCCATCAATTGCTGACAACAGTGAGAGGTGGCTCCGGTATTTAAGACACGGGTATAAGTGGATTTTGGCCCGGACGACAACGTAACCGGAGGAACGAAGTCCATGAAAAAGCCAAGACGGAACCACTCAGCGGCATTTAAGGCGCGGGTGGCATTGGAAGCGATTCGGGGCGAGAAGACGGTGGCGGAGATTGCCGCGCACCACGAGGTGCACCCGAACCAGGTGACGACCTGGAAGACCCAGGCGCTGGAGAATATGGCGGGGATATTTGGCGGCGCCTTAGTTGCCGAGGATGGCAAGGAGCAGATCCGGCAGCTACGCGAGAAGATCGGCGAGCTGACGATGGAGAGGGATTTTTTGTCAACTGCGCTCGGGAAATTTCCCGGCCCGAGCGGCAAGCGATGATTGACGGGGACGGCGAGCTGAGTGTGAAGCGGCAGGCCGAGCTGTTGGATGTGTCCCGAGCGAGCGTGTATTACCGGCCGCGGCCGGTATCGGCGCGCGATTTGAAGTTGATGCGCCGGATTGACGAGCTGCACCTGGAAGCGCCGTTCTACGGGGCCCGCAAAATCGGTGCGCAGCTTAACCGCGAGGGTCAGGAGGTCGGTCGCCGGCACGTTCGCACGCTGATGCGCCGGATGGGGATCGAGGCGTTGTACCGCAAGCCGCGCACGAGCATCCCGGCGCGTGGGGCGACGATTTACCCGTACTTGCTCGAGAACCTTGTGATCGACCGGCCCAATCAGGTTTGGTCCTCGGATTTGACCTATCTGCCGATGGCGCACGGCTTTTTGTACTTGATGGCGATTTTGGATGTGGCGAGCCGCAAAGTGTTGGCATGGCGGTTGTCGAACACGCTGACGACGCACTTCTGTGTCGAAGCGCTCGAGGAGGCGATGAGAAAATTCGGGCGGCCGGAGATTTTCAATACCGACCAAGGATCGCAATTCACGAGCGAGGACTGGATCGCGCCGCTCAAAGCTGCCGGCGTTGCGATCAGCATGGATGGCAAGGGACGATGGATCGACAATGTCTTTATCGAGCGACTGTGGCGCAGCGTGAAGTACGAGGAGGTCTACTTGCGGGCGTATACGAACGGCACGGAAGCGCGCGAGTCGCTGAAAATCTATTTCCGCTTCTACAATGAACGGCGCCTGCACGAGACTCTCAATTACGCGACGCCGGACGAAGTGTATTTCGGCCACCTTGCCGCGTCGATGCCGGCGGCCGCGTGAGGGGTATGACCCAAAAAACCTTCGCCACCTCGATTTTCGGGGATGCTGAGGCAACGGGTGCCTCGAGATCTCGGCTCCTGGAGCGTTTACGGCGTTCGGATTTTTCGGGCCGAAGAAAAAACCCGGAGCTTCTGTCGCTGAACGCGGCAGACCGCGCCAGTTCAAGACCATTGACGACGATCCAAGATGAAGAGACGATCACTATCCACAGCCCAGGCAGATCCACTTATCCTGAAGAGAAATCTGTCTTAACAAGCGGGACCACCCCTGTGGTTGTTGGACACAAACTACTGACATGTTCCGCGCAACATTCGAGAGTGATCAATTGCACGGGCAGTTGCGCCATTTCGGCAAAACCGGATTAAAGATTAGTAAGTTGCGCGCACAACGTCGATGTACCGGTAATGTCCGGATGCTGAAAACAGTGGACGGCAATTGTTGATGTCGACACGGATGCTCAGAGGCGCTTCGTGATATTTGTTAACTGAACGATTAGGCGATCATGGAAGGTAACAACGCATCGAAGGGGTGGGCCCATGTTCAAACGTTTCTTCAGTGGGAATAAGAAAGCACCACCCCGCATTCCTGTGCTTACGTACGAACAGCTAGGCGGGAAGTCACTGGCGGAGATTATCAAGTATGCCAAGGAACTAGCGAGCAGTGGGTCTTCGACGGTTCAAAGCTCGCAAGATATTTCGCGACGTCTAGTTGACATCACGTATTTCGCTGATGGCGTGGCGCCGGATGATCGCGTCACTGCGGAGAAATTGGAGGCGGCGCTATGGGCGGATATAGCGCGCGCACTTCAATCGAATCCTTCTGAATTAGCAGCCCGCGAAGAAGCTCGTTCCCTCCACATCAAGCACGGACGGATCTCGGGAGTCTTCAGCCTGATGCACAAGATAAGACAAGCCAAACCCGAAAATGTCATTGATGAAATTGTCAGGATTGACAACGCCAGATTGCTCGACGATTTTCCTCGTGAACCTCTAAAAGATCAGCGCGGAAATCTCATTCAAGCTTTGATTCGAGACCGGGCAACGACAGCTTTTGATTTCCCATGGAGCCGCGGACAGGATGGAGCAAGGGGCTCACTGAAAGCAACGAACTCTGTGATTGCTGCGGGGTGGTTGGTTCTAACGCGTGATCCAACAGCTTTATGGATCTTCTCCGCTGGCGAACGACAGATTGCCGGGCGCTGGCTTGACAACTACGCAGCCGCTAGAGGTCTTCTGAAGTCAATGGGCGTTGCTAGCACAGCTGCCTCCCTCATTTTTGATTCCGAACCTGACACGTTGGCCGCGAACGGAATGATTCTGCAAAGCTGCGCCGATCGGACAACCAAAGTCGATGATACTCAAGCACAGACTTTAATTCCGGAATTGGGCGCGCTCGATTTGGAATCGCGAAAGAACTTTCTCACCTACATATTTTGCCTGCGCCTGTGGATCTGGAAACGAACATTATCGGGCGTGTATGGGGCGGCTTTCTTCCAGCGGGTTAAGGACGCCAATCCCAGCGCGGCATGGCCCGCTGTCACTGCAGATATTCTTGATCGCATCGACATGATGTCCACCTTGTCGCTAGGCGACGATAAGAATTCTACGGGGATGCAGTATTTACTGGTTGCAGGATTCGGGCTGGATTTGATTGACCGAACAAAACCTAGCAAAATCCAGGATGAAACCCTTCGGAACTGCGCAGTAATGTTCAATGACGAATTATTTCATTTCTCCCACTACGTTCGATTCCTCCTGTCGTATTTAGTGCACGGCGAATCGGGTTCAGATCGAGCCTACCGCGAAGACTCGATTGAATAGATCTAAGGACTTTCCCATGTTCGGCGAAATTCGTACCCGTCGAGTCCTCTTGGCTTCGCCTTGATCAATCAGGCGCCAGATCTGATGATGACCCACAAATGGCCGAGGAAATTAGGGCCGAAATTCTTCAATCATTCGGCCGCAGCAATGCAGCCGGTCGATAGACGCCGCTGCCGTCGATCGTGACGTGCTCGTAGGTCTGGACAAGGCCAAAGGTGTTGAGCAGTTGGCCGATAAGCATTGCAACCCCGGCCGGCGTCGCCTGGAACAGGTGTATGGTTCCGACATCGCCGTATTCGCGGCGTGCACGTCTGAGGCCTTCGTGCGTGACCATCGCAACATCCGACGCCTCACCGGGCGCCGCAAGTCGGTGCGGATACGGGCCCGGCTTCGCTACATGCACCAGGGCGCGCAGATTCGGTAGGTTTTTCTTAAACGACGCAAAGAGGGGCTCTACTTCGTCGGTGACCGACACCAGGACGGCAATGTCGCGCGCGGAGGCGTCGTAGCTGACGAGCCTGGCCATAAACCCTGAGGTCGTCCGCGGTGCCGACAACGTCCAAATTTGGTCGGATTGCCCGAGCGAGTACTGGCGCCAGGACACGGAGATGCCACTGGTGGACGAAAAGGTGCATCCCAGTGCGGTTGCGGCGGGCAGAGTCGGAAGACCAAACGCCTCGACCGCTCGCCCGGGAGCGTACTGACGCGCGGCGGCGGCAATTCTAGCAAGCGCCGGCAGCAGTCTATCTTCCCAGGCGGCGGGGGAGGCCTGCTTATCTCGGAAGTGAGCAGACCAGTCCGCGCAGAAGGCCGTTCCCGGTTCGAATGGCGGTGGACGACGAGCGAATAGTCCTAATCGCAACGGCGCGCCTGGTGGCAACGCGGCGTGAATGGCCTTCACTCGTTCGACCAGCACTCGAGAGGCGACCGTCGCGGCGTCCGCTGAGGTCACAACGGCGCCGGGAACCCTGTGGACGTTCCAGTAAGTGAGGTTTGCAGCCGACAAGCAATTACTCGTGACCTCGGCAGCCGTTGCATAATCCAATCCGCCGGCGGCCACCGGGACGACGAAGAACGAGTCCGAGGCCTCGGCTCGTCCGATGATCTTCGGCACTTCTACGTTTCGGATAATTGAGGACACTTCGACTTCCGGTGTGATGAAGAGCACTGCGTTTGCCGTCGATGGATCTGAAAGGACGCGCCGAATCTCATCTTCCGTCGGGATGGGTCCAAGGTTATGGACGTCCTGCCAGGTCGGGATACCATGATCATGCTGTGCCTCGATGAGGAGCGCGGCTTCCGCAGCGCGGGTACGCCGATAACTCAAAAAGGAGCGCCCCGTCGGATCCGTCATTGGCTACTCAAGAAAGCGGAAACCGATCGCCGAAGAGTTCGCGATATTTTCGAAGGGCATCACCATTTTGGCCGGCGCGCGAGAGGCGAATGGCTTCTCCAATCATCTGATGCGCTCTGGTCAGCGCCTCTTTGGCTGCACCGCGCTCGGTTGCGTCCATGGTGTCATTGACCGGTGGTCCAAGGCCCGCGGGGTCCGGCCAGGTTTCCTCGATGCGGGCGGCTAGTGTCGCAAAGAACGCCTGGAACTCGTACGGGAAGTCGCCGTTAAATGGCGGGCGCAGCACTTGCAGGGCCATCACCTCGATTAGGAATGATGGCTTGATCACTTTGTTCTTCGTGCGATTCCAGCTCTTCGCCATCCGCACCATTCCCTTCCACTCGCCGCCAAACGCCTCGTTGGCGGCGGTGGCCTTGTCGGCGTGAATCTTCGGGTTGGTCTCTGTCCACCCTTTCGTCGTTGCGGTGTCCGGTATTTCGTAGTGCGAGGTCTTCGTGAAGGCGGGCACGACGTCGAAACTCATAATGCGTTCTTCATCCTGGCTGTCCGGGAAATCGACGGTAACGGAACGACGTTGCCGGTGCACAGACTTCGCCCCGTATTTCTTTCCGAGAGCTGTTTCCACGGCCGCTAGAACAATGGATGGCGACTTGTCGTTGCGGTATTGAGGTCGCTCCGCGTCATGGAGGACGCAGAAAATGTCGACATCCTTCAACGGCTTGGTCTTGGTCCAACGACGATACGATCCAGTCAGAAAATCGTCGGTCAGCCGGAAGGACTGATCCATCAGGGATCGGATCTCCTTTTGGCGCGACGATGCGTTGTCCTGTTCTTTCTGGGTTAGCTCGAGGTTGCTGCGGAATTTTCGGAACGCATCATTGGGTGTCAACATCATCGTCCCCAGTAAGACGCCTGCGTCGAGATACCATTGCCGCCGATCGTTGCGCCGATGCAGTAGCGGTTGAAGCCCAGCGTAGAACGGAAGGGCACGGTGCCCCAGCCCGGCACCGCACGTCCGCCGGGACTCACGAGTTTTATCTGGTACTGGCACGACGAGGGCACCAGACCAGCCTTTAGAATTTGGTAGTGGATTGCCGCGGTGTCGACCCAAAGCGCGCCGTCGCCCGTCGGGCCGTACTCAATATCGAGATCCCAGCGGGTGATGAGTCTATCGTTGGTCGGGTCGTATACTTCGAGCGTGACTTTCTGCAGATGCCGGCTCGTCAACCAGGTCGACATCGCAGCTTCGTAGGAACCCCAGTCGTGCGCCAACTTCGACGGATCCAGTCCAATCTCCCGGATAATCTCCTTTAACAGCAACAACATCTTTGCCGTCACATACGTGACGGTATGAGTGTAGGAGATGGTGAATGTCGAGGTGCTCATGGCTTCATGAACTCTCCGACGTTGATTATCATGGACTGGCTTGAGGCGCCGTGGTTACCCTCGTCGTCAGCGACGTCTTCGTCTAGGGGCCGCGCGAATACCCGGCGGGAAACCTGAGTCAATTCGGCGCGCATCCAAATTAAGTCTTCGGGCGGACATGGGATGGACATCCGCCAGTCGCCCGCCGTCGGTGACCTGGGAAATGAATCTTCGTTGATCCCATCTTTGGTGATCGCATCGTCATCGAACACTGTGTAGATACGCGCCCGGGGCCCGCCGCCCCACACGACAATCGCTGCATCTTTCGTGGCTTCGGAGGCGATCGATGAACTCGCGATCCCTTGGACTGCTAGTAATTCCCGGCGCGCTGCACTTTCGAGATCGGGCGCTAGTATCTGACAGATGGTCGCCCATGTCTCGGATACGGATCGAACAGGGGTAGAGGCAACGCGCCGCGCGATCACGGTACTCATTTTGTCTTCACCAAGTTGGCATGCTCGGCTTTGGCCCGCAGGATCGCTTGGAGGACCGCGTCGGCAGTCAGGAGGTCCGGATTGGCAGCGGTCTGTTTGGTGTCTGCGAGCGCTGTCAGTACGGCCTTGCGGATCCGCCGGGCGTCGAGGCCGGCGGCGGCCGACGCCGCGCGGTCGATCTGCGGCGAGTCGCGGAGGGCAGCGATCCTCGGAAAGACCTCGGCAAGGCGGTCGAGGGAGTCGATAAGGATCACGCGGCACGCCTCGGGTGTTGGGAGGTCAATCGTGGCGATCAAGTCAGCGCGCGACAAAAATGCCTCGTCGATGGCCCCAGCAAAATTGCTCGTCGCTATGAATAGCAACTGGGGATACTGTGCCGCGAGCTGGTCTAGTTGGGTCAGTACCGCGTCCGTTGCGCGGTGAACGTCGATAGGATTCGCCTCCATGCTCATTTTGTTGCGAGATGCGGCCAGCGTCTCGACTTCGTCTAGCAGGACGATGCATGGAGCGCTGGAGGATTCCTCCGCGAGCACGGTGCCGAGGAGGTGTGAAACGGCTTGCTGGGTCTTGCCGTGGGCGGCACTCGCGAGCGCGTGCGGGTCGACCTCAATAAACGTCATTTCCGCCCCTAGAGACGCGGCAGTGCGGGAGGCGAGGCCACGGGCGAGGGACGTCTTGCCGGTGCCGGGTGGACCGACCAGAAGAATAATGCCGTGGACAGGAAGGTGGACTCGCTGAAGTTTCGCGCGTGCGGTGAAGTTCAGTACCGCTTGCGCCAAGAGACGATCCTTGAGGCCGGAAGGCAGTACGATGGAGTCCCACAGGCCATCGAATTCCGAATCTGGGAGATTGCGGATTTGATGAATACCCTTTTGGTCGGACTGTCGGCGTCTTGCATGCGACGCCGCGATCGGAGCATAAGCTGTAATGCGATTTGTCATTGCCTTCAGTTCCAAGGATTTCGAGTCATGGGTTTACCGGGTCCCGGGCTCCTATCCGTCAGCGAGCGGAGGGAGGATCGGCATCTATCGGTTTACAAATATACAATAAACTACTAAACTTGTAAACCGCTATGCAGGAGAAAATATTGTGATTGGACAAAGACTTAGGATTGCACGGGCGGCGGCGGGTTTTTCGTTGAGGGACCTGGAGGCGGCAGTCGGTAGGCGCGTCACGGCGCAAGCAATCGGCAAATATGAGCGCAATGAGGATATGCCCAGCTCGGGCGTGCTCAATGCACTTGCCTCGGCTCTGAACGTTTCCGAAGAGTACCTCTTGGCAAGCGACGAACTCGTTCTCGATGGGGTTGAATTTCGCAAGAACGAACTCGCTTCCAAGCGCGAAGAAGCTTTCCTGGAGGGGCAGGCTCTGCATTTATTGGAGCGCTACCTTGCGGTTGAAGATGCATTGAATCTCGCGAGTGTGCAATGGGATTGCCCGCGAGAGGCACCCTATCCGATCACGGCTGTCGCCGATGCTGAGAATGCGGCTCGGGCGGTTCGTACGCATTGGGGTCTCGGCATCGACCCGATTGTGAATCTATCGGAGTTGCTCGAAGAGCATGGAATCAAGGTGCTGTCCGTAGAGCTGGCCGACATCGACGGTTTGACGGCACGCGTGAGCCGCAAACGCGGTGAGCCCATGCCAGTGATCGCAATCAAGAGCAATACGTGGTCGGAGCGAAAGCGGTTTACGCTAGCCCATGAGCTTGGGCACATGGTTATGGACGTGCGGTCGGGCGTTAACCCAGAGAAAGCGGCGCATCGATTCGCGGGCGCCTTCCTGATGCCGGCCGAAGCATTGTGGAGAGAGATCGGGAAGCGACGTAAGACGATTAGCCTTGGCGAGCTTTTGCGTCTCAAGAAAATCTTTGGGGCAAGCTTTCAAGCAATGACTTATCGGTGTCTCGATCTCGGCATCATCGGGGGTGCGGCGTTTCGGCGACTTTTCCAGGTTTTCAATGACCACGGTTGGCGAAGCCCGCCGTACAAGGAGCCAGGCGCTATTCCATCGGACGTGGAGGAGCCGCGACGAATGGAGCGGCTGTGTTTTCGGGCCCTGACGGAAGCGGCAATTAGCGAGTCGAAGGCAGCGGAGATCCTCGGCACGTCGGTTCGCCGGTTGACACAGCTAATGGATCAGCCATAACCAAGTGGCCTCTGAGCGTGACAATTCTTGTGTCCGACACGTCTGTCCTCATCGACTTGGAGCGAGGACATTTTCTGGAATGCTGTTTTAGGCTTTCGCACGAGTTCGCGGTACCGGATCTCCTCTACCGTCGCGAGCTTGAAGATTTCGGTGGCCCTGAGCTCGTGACGCTCGGATTACGAGTAGAGGAGCTTACCAAAGACGAGTTGACGGTCGTGCAGAATATTCGGGCAACACGGTCGCAGCTGTCGCTGCCGGACGCGTATGCTTACGCTTTAGCGGCGAGCCGACACTGGACGCTACTGACGGGGGACGGGCAACTTAGGGCCGCGGCACATGCGGCACATTTATCTTTCTGCGGGGTCCTTTGGGTATGTGACCAGATTTTTGAGACGGGAGTAATTACCAGCCAGTTGCTGGCGGCGGGGCTAGAGGCAATCGCCGCCCATCCCCAATGCCGCCTACCACGTGGCGAGATCGCGAGCCGCATCGAGCGTTACCGCAGCAAATAGTCACCATCGGATCGAGGGAAACTTTTGCGCGTAGAATTGCGACAGTGCCAATAATTTGTCGTAATTTCTTGATCCCACCCAATCAACATGGACCGCCGGGTGTCCGGTTGCTTCGCAGAAGGCTAGGTCAGCAAGCTGGCGAGGGGGGTCTCATGGAATGCTGAAACTCTGCGCTCTGACGCTACTAGTGGCATTCGCGGCGAACGCAAATGCTATGTCAATTCCGCTCAAGAAGGAGGGTGGGACGTTTGTAGTGCCGGTCTTGATAAACGATAAAATTACGCTCGGGTTCACACTCGATAGCGGGGCGGCCGATGTGTCGATTCCCGCCGATGTTTTCTCAACACTGGTTCGTACTGGAACGGTCGCCGAAAGCGACTTCATCGATACACAGGCATACGTACTAGCCGACGGGTCTTCTCAGCGCTCTCAACGGTTCCGCATCAGATCACTCAGAGTCGGTAACCTTGAGGTGCGTAACGTAATCGGATCTGTGGCGCCTTCTGCCGGTAGCTTACTGCTTGGGCAAAGTTTTTTGTCGCGCCTGCAATCGTGGTCAATTGATAATCACCGCCAACTGCTCATCATAAATGAGGCAGCGGACCCGAGCAGCGTTGCGGATATTCCGAACACGGGCGAGCCGAATGCCGTCCCCAATCGGTCGCCAATATCCCAAATTCCCGCTTCGGACTTTACCGCTGACTACCGCGGGCAATATGCCAGTGGTCAGGGAGCAACCGGTCTCGCAGTTCACATTTCTAGGTCGGCAAGAGCCTCGTTGGCCACTGCAATCTTTAGTTTCGGCCCCCTGGCGAGCAATCCCGAAGTTCCGACCGGGTCATTCCGAATGCAAGGCGAAATCGATCTAACCGCTGGCGTGATGAATTTCAGCCCGGTGGCGTGGATTGCGCAGCCGGATGGCTACCTGATGGTGGGCCTCAGTGGAAAATCAAATGACGATGGGCAATCATTCTCTGGAGATGTGGTTGGTGGCTATAAATGCAGCGGTTTCTGGCTGACCCGACTGAAATGACCGTGCCCAGTAGAGGTCTCTACGAAGTCCTAATAACAGAGGCACTGGAGGAAGAACTGAGCCGGCTCGGGGGTGGTCTTGAGTCGATCCGGCAGGGGCTTCGCGCACCGGAGGCCGCAGATCGGATTGCTCTTCACCTGTCTCGCGTCTTGGAACGGGCGATTGGCGCGATTGATGAGCGAGATAGAGCGGCGATTGGCATCGATCTTGCGCGTCGTCTTATCGAAATTATTCGGAAATCGCCCTCATCCGACGGCCTCATAGTGGAGCGCCCAATCGAATTGGGCGAAGTGCTGCACAGTGTTGTCGGGCGCCTACCGGACGGCCGACCAGAGATAATCGCTGAGCCGCTGATCCCGCTACTGGACACCACACTATTGACGAACGCGCCAGGGGAGCCGCGCGTCGGCCACCAATTGCTTGCAGAGATAGATTCCGCAGATCGAATCGACGTTGTCATGGCTTTTATCCGCCGAAGTGGAATTGCTCCGTTGATGCCAGCTCTGAGCGCCCATTCCGCGGCTGGTCGCGGCCTTAGAGTATTGACGACGACCTATACTCGGTCAACGGAAGCGCGCGCGCTTGATGAGCTACACGAGATTGGCGCTGAAATTCGTGTGTCCTATGACACGAGCAGCACACGCCTCCATGCGAAGGCTTGGCTTCTGCACCGGCAATCCGGGTTTTCCACCGCGTATATCGGATCTTCCAATCTGACGCACTCTGCGCAGATCAGTGGACTCGAATGGAACGTTCGAGTCTCGGGTGCGCGCAATCCCGATGTAATCGACAAAGTTGCCGCAGTTTTTGAAAGCTATTGGCACAATCCGGACTTCAGGCCATACGATCGCGAGGAATTCCGTCTCCGCGTGGAAGACACGGCCGACTCGCGCGCGGCAATATTGATGAGCCCCACTGATCTGCGACCCGAGCCGTTTCAGGAACGACTACTCGAGCAGATCGCATTATCCCGACAACAAGGACACCACCGGAATCTTCTCGTCTCGGCAACTGGTACCGGGAAGACGGTGATGGCCGCCATTGATTATCTGGGACTGCGTGAGGCATTGCCTCGGGCACGCCTTCTATTTGTCGCACATCGCGAAGAGATCCTGACGCAGAGCCGAGCCACATTCCAACAGGCGCTTCGTGACCCCTCGTTCGGCGAGTTGTGGGTAGGCGGCCACAGGCCGGAGCAGTTTGAATTCGTGTTCGCCTCCATCCAGAGCCTCAATGCCTCAGGACTTGCGCACCTGGGTGCGTCGCACTTTGATGTCGTCATTGTTGATGAGTTTCATCATGCGGCGGCTCAGTCATACCAGATGCTGCTCGACCACGTGCGGCCGGTTGAGTTGCTTGGGCTCACCGCGACACCTGAGCGCAGCGATGGGCTGCCGATCCTCGATTGGTTTGACGGACGCATTGCGGCAGAACTGCGACTGTGGGATGCGATCGACCAGCAGCGCCTGGTGGCCTTTGTTTACTACGGCATCCACGATGGACTTGATTTGCACGACATCCCCTGGCGACGCGGGCGCGGCTACGACGTTGAAGGTCTCTCAAACCTCCTGACCACTAATGATGCGCTGGCCAAATTTGTTCTGAAGGAACTGGAGCATCGTATTGATGATCTCGCGCGCATGCGCGCTCTCGGCTTTTGCGTCAGCGTTGAGCACGCCCGCTTTATGGCGCGAGTGTTTCGCGCCGCCGGCGTCGCAGCTACTGCGATCTGGTCCGACACGCCAGAATCGGAACGCCGCGCGGCCCTCGCGGATCTCGCATCCAGGCGCGTGAACGTAGTGTTCTCGGTTGACCTCTTCAATGAAGGCGTCGACGTCCCGGCGGTCGATACGCTTCTGATGCTACGACCCACAGATAGCCCGACTCTGTTTCTGCAACAACTTGGCCGCGGCCTGCGACGCAGTGTCGGCAAGACGGTATGCACGGTTCTTGACTTTGTCGGCCACCATCGCAAGGAGTTTCGGTTCGATCGCCGTTTCCGGGCCCTACTAGGCGGGACGCGCAAGGAGCTCACTGCGCAGGTTGAAGCGGGTTTCCCATTCCTCCCCGCTGGCTGCCATATGGAACTGGATCGTGTCGCGGCAAGTATCGTGCTTGAGAGTATTAAGAACGCAGTACCGTCGCGTTGGACCGAGCGGGTGGAGGCGCTCCGACAGCTGACGGTGCAAGGGTCCAGCTGCACACTCGTTCGCTACCTTGAGGAGACGGGACTGGAGCTCGATGACGTGTATGCCGGCAATAAGAGTTGGTCCGACCTTCGTGCAGACGCGAGTCTTTCCGACCAGTCCAGCGGTCCACAAGAGGTGGCGCTTCGTCGGGCATGTGGGCGTTTGCTCCATGTCGATGACATGCTGAGGATCAAGGCCTACCGACGTTTTCTCGAGAGTCCGCAGGTGCCAGACCCCGCGACTCTTTCTCCTCGAGAGCAACGCATGCTTCGCATGCTCGTCGGCTCGCTGGTTCTGGGTGCAGTGAGCAAAGACACGTCCCTCGGTGAGGGCGCGGCGCTGTTGTGGAGTCATTCGCATGTACGTGCGGAACTGCTCGACCTCCTGGAGGTGCTCGCAGCGCGGATTGAACATGTACCAATTCCGCTGTCCAAGCGTATTGATGTACCGCTCGAGGTTCACGCGCGTTACACCCGGGTGGAAATTCTCGCCGCCTTCGGTGTGGGGGAGGGTGCAAAGGTTGCGCCATGGCAAACCGGCGTTTATTGGGCGCCCGATGCCCGAGCTGACCTTTTTGCGTTCACTCTTGATAAAACAACGGGCCAATTCTCACCGACCACGCGGTACCGCGATTACGCGATCAGCCCGGACCTCATCCATTGGGAGAGTCAATCGGTCACGAGAGCGGACAGCGAAACGGGCCGCCGATACCAGCACCACGCTGAGACGGGATCCGGCGTTATGCTGTTTGCGCGCCGTCGGAGCGACGAGCGTGCATTCTATTTCTTGGGTCCCGCCACCTACGTCAAGCATGAATCGGAACTGCCGATGGCTATCACCTGGCGCCTACAGCATTCACTGCCGGGGGATCTCTTTGCGGCATTTGCTGTGGCCGTAGCCTAGAATTGCCCTGATGGATGGCGTATGAAAATCTGGGTGGGAGTAACGGACAAGGACTGGTTTGAATTTCTGAATCGAATCAATCCGGATGAGGTCAACTTCTGGCAACCGAGCGGGTCACGAATATTTCGCGCGCTACAGCCCGGCGAGCCATTTCTGTTTAAACTCCATAGTCCCGACAATTTTGTAGTGGGCGGGGGGCATTTCGTGCGCTATTCGGCGCTACCAACCTCTCTGGCTTGGGACGCATTCGGGTCGAAGAACGGGGTCGGGTCGCTGGAGGAGCTGAATGCTCGCGTCCGACGTTATCGCCGGGAAGATACGTCCATCGATCCCGTCATTGGGTGCAACGTCCTTGCAGAACCCTTCTTCTTGCCGCGTTCGGCCTGGATCCCCGTTCCCGAGAACTGGGCGCCGAATATTGTACAGGGCAAGACCTACGATACGGCCATGGCCGACGGCCGCGCGCTGTGGAATTCTGTTCAAATAGCGCTCGCAGACAACCAGAAGGTGGGGGAACCATCATTGTCGGACGGCTCGTTTGAGCAAGATCGGTTCGGTGCTGAATATCTGACCCGCGGACGGCTCGGTCAAGGCGCGTTCCGCGTCCTCGTGACCGATGCCTACGAGCGGCGCTGCGCCGTCACTGGGGAAAAGACGCTTCCGGTGCTCGAGGCGGCTCACATCAAACCGTACGCGTCGCAGGGTCCTCACCGCGTCAGTAACGGAATTCTGCTGCGCTCGGACCTGCACAAGCTCTTTGATATCGGATACATGACCGTGACTCCGGAATTGAGGGTTGAGGTGAGTCCCAGGCTAAAAACGGAATGGCAGAACGGCCGCGAGTACTATGCACATCATGGTCAACCATTGCGCGTCCAGCCGGCCGATCTCGCAAGCCGGCCTGGCCGGGAATTCTTGACGTGGCATAACGAAAACAGGTTCCGAGCATGAGCATTTCCACTCCAGGCGATCGCCCAATGTCCCTTAAAGAATTACGCGGTGCGCTTCAGCGATTTGCGTCAGAGCGCGACTGGGATCAGTTCCATTCCCCCAAGAACTTGGCGATAGCGCTCAGTGTCGAGGCCGCCGAGCTATTGGAGCATTTCCAATGGATGCCGGAAGCCGAATCTAAAGTCCTATCGCCGGACCAGCAAGCCAAGGTGCGAGAAGAAATCGCCGATGTGCTTCTCTACCTTATTCGTCTCGCTGACAAGCTAAACATCGATCTGCTGGCGGCGGCAAGTGACAAGATCCAGGTAAATGCCGCGAAATATCCAGTGGATAAGGCCCGCGGTAGCAGTAAGAAGTATACGGAGCTCTGACGTTGCGACTGTATGCAGGGATGTCGGTGGCCTTCATCGAAGATACGGTGCGCAATCAGATTGCGAGGAAGCTTTCGGACGCGTTTTTCCAATATTACGGCTATCCCGCGGCGAAATCGGAAGTGGCTGCTTGGGGAAATTCATTGCGCGCGATGGCACAGGTCGTCCAATTCGCAAAGCTGGATGACCATGGGGTCATCGTGGAGTACGAGTTGCCGAGTTCTTCCCGCCGTCTAGATTTTATGATTTGTGGCCGGGACGCATCTCACAGCGACGAGGCAGTCATTGTGGAGCTGAAGCAGTGGTCGGAATGCGAAGCCGCCGAGGCGGATGGACTGGTCAGTACCTGGGTCGGAGGGAAAAATCGAGAGGTTGCCCATCCGTCTGTCCAAGTCGGCCAGTATCAGCAGTATCTGGCTGACACGCACTCTGCCTTCTATGAGGGGGATCATCCGATTCGACTCGGCGCGTGCTCCTATCTGCACAACTATGAGATCCGAGAGAACGACGTCCTAATGGCGCCGAAGTTCTCGGACACCCTCGCGCGCTACCCCGTGTTCGGGGCCGACAGCGTCGATGGATTGACGAGTTATCTGCGCGGGCGCGTCCCGGCAGGGAAGGGGGAATCGGTGCTGGCTCGGATCGAACAGAGCAAGTATCGACCGAGCCGTAAGCTGATGGACTATGTGGCCGAGACGATCGCCGGCAGAGGGCCCTGGGTACTGCTCGATGAGCAACTTGTGGTATTCGAAAAGATTCGCGCTGCTGTTGGATCAGCGGTCAGCCAAGGCAAGCGGCATGCGGTGATCATCCGCGGCGGCCCCGGGACGGGGAAGTCCGTACTTGCGATCAATCTCTTGGCTCGTTTCCTCGGGGAAGGCCGAACGGCCCACTACGCGACCGGGTCCCGCGCGTTCACTAAGACGCTTTGGAAGCTCGTCGGCAGCCGCGCAAGACCGGTACTTAAATATTTCAACAACTACCGCAACGCTTCCCCCGGCGAAATCGATGCCCTCATTTGCGACGAGGCGCATCGAATTCGGGAGACAAGCAACGATCGATTTACACCGAAGGCGAAGCAGTCGACTGAGCCACAGATTCGGGAATTGCTGCGTGCGGCCAAGGTCGCCGTTTTCTTTATCGACGACCGACAAGGCGTTCGCCCCAAGGAAATCGGCTCGACTGACTACATCAAGCAGCACTCGGCAGACCTGAAATACGACGTCTCGGAATTCGAGCTCGAAGTTCAGTTTCGTTGCTCCGGCTCTGCCGGCTTCGTCAATTGGATCAACAATACGTTGCATATTGAGCGTACGGCGAATCAGCTGTGGACAGGCGCTGAGGCCTTCGATTTTCGCATCTTCGCCACCCCAGAGTCGCTGGAAGCGGCCATCCGTGCAAAGGCTGGCGGCGGCGTGACAGCCCGACTTGCGGCTGGCTACTGTTGGGATTGGTCGGCACCGAACCCGGACGGGACGCTCGTAGACGACGTAGTGATTGGCACCTGGCGTAAACCGTGGAACGCAAAGCCCGAATCGGGTCGACTCGCGAAGGGGATTCCACCCTCCGATTTGTGGGCTACGGATCCTGGCGGCATCGAGCAAGTAGGTTGCATTTACACGGCTCAAGGCTTTGAGGTTGACTACATCGGCGTTATTTGGGGTAAAGACCTTACCTATGACCTGGATGGGCGGGCATGGGTCGGCAACAAGAGAGATTCCCGTGATCGCTCGGTAAAACAGTCGTCCGCGGACTTTCTCCAGCTCGTGAAAAATACATACCGGGTATTGCTGAGTCGTGGAATGAAAGGATGTTATGTATGCTTTCTCGACAAGGACACCGAGCGATTTGTCCGCAGCCGAATGGATTTGCTTCCTGTCCGTATGGTCGCGGAGCCGCCTACGCCATATACCGATTTGTAAGGCATATTCTGGGCGCCTCGGGACACCTGGTTGACACGGCATTGTGAGGGACGACGAATGGACAAGACATTTACTCGCGGCGATTGGATCGGTTGTCGTATTTCTTACATGACGGCATTTTTTTTCCTTCAATGAGTGCACTTATTCCCTTCAGTGCCGCGGCATCGCGTCAAACGAAGAATTCATCGAGCGCAATCCAATGATCGCGCACGTAGTTGTTCGGCCAGAGCTGCATTTGGGTGTGTCCAATCTTCCAACAGCACGGGAGCGCTGCATTGTTTTGCACCGACGAGGAGACGAAGCGAGCATTAAACGCGTTGATGGTGGCAGCGCAAAGCGATGAGCGCCCGCTAGTTCTTTGGATTGGCGCTGGCGCAAGTGCCTGGGCCGGTTATCCGCTCTGGCAGCAGCTAGCTGCGGAGATGCATTCTATATTTTCGCGGGAAGTTGCAGCTTACGACAAGGCGGTGAGTTCGCAACTGTTGGCGGCAGGGGCTTATCCAAGCGTATTCGAGCATATCCGTAGCGCAGATCAAGGCCGCTATTTCAGTATTCTGGCTAGGTGCTTCGGTCCCCGGCCCGAGTTCGGGGTCTATCAAAGATTCATAAAAATACTCAATCGATTGCCAAACGTTCCGATCCTCACCACAAATGTAGACGAGTTTGTGGAACGCAATCTTCCCGATCGTGTAACTGTTCAGCACTCGGATATCGAACGCGTACCGCTGCTCCTTCAAGCTCGAACGACATTCATAGCCAAGCTGCATGGTTCGGTTAGTGCTGTCGAAACGATGGTCTTCACACAAAATGATTATAAGGCAATTCAACGCCCTGAATACTTGAACGCTCTAACAGACGCATTCTCCAACACGACGGTCTTATTCATTGGATACGGGCTGCGAGACGACTATATATTGCAACTTCTTCAGGCGAGTGCGACGCATCGACCGATCTTCGGTATCGGTCCGCACTTCATAATTACCGCGGAAGATCGCATTGATCTCCCGTCTCTGGTGTATCGAATTCGTTATGTTCCGGAAGTGGCAGATCATCGCGATTCGCTGCAGGTATTGGAGGCGCTTGTCGATGGTCGTGCTCGTTCGTCCACCCACGTGGAGGAGCCAAATCACCGTCAGGAGAATACGAAGGAAAGCATTTATTTCATTGCCGATATAATGCCGCCTGGCACTTGGAATACGTCCCAAAGTGTCATGATAAGGGCGCCTTCGGAAGCCACGGCACACGAAATGTTAGTCGGCGAGGGATACGTGGTCGGCGAGGTGGAGCTGCATGATTATTCTGCACTTCATGATGTAGTCGTCGGGCTAATTTGCTTTGACAAAGTATGTCTGTCGCTTGAGAACCTCGAGCGAATTCACAACCTGCTGGGTTCTGAGGCGTTCTGGCTGTTCATCCGAAATGGCTGTCTTCGCATCGTCATTCCACCTTCTGATCCGGTGGTAATTTTTCAGGACCAACAGGCGGCCGTTGGTTCGCTCGCTGCAATTAACGTTGGTTCGGTGGTGCGAAATGACCCAATCATGAGTACTGCGGAACGAATTCGCAGACAAATTCGGCCCGTTCCGGGGAAAGAAAAGGAGGCGGAGGATCTGTTTGAGCTTTTGGAATCAACCGCACTGGACGGAGCGGACCCGAATGTGTCCGAAACATTGCCTCAAAGGACCATCGCGGCGCTAATGAACCCGTCCGTTCGACAGTTGATTGGATTAAGCGGTGGAACTCCGACGGGCTCGATTCCGAGATGGCTGGCGTTTCCAGTTATTCGGCTCGCTCGCGTTATACGTAGCGGGCTAATTTGCCAACGCATTGCGGCCGCGTCCACCCGCATGATTTGGGGCAGCGAGAAGCTCGCCAGCATCGCCTTCTCGGCATCGGACAGCACGGAATGGGCGGAGGATGCAGCGAGTTATGTGCTTTCCGGAAGGTATAATTCGAATCTCGGAGAAATTGTGCAGAAGCGACCCAGCATTTTGCTGGAAATCCTGCGCTTTCGCGAAACTCCGCCTGGACAAGCATTACGCCGGGAGGTCATCGATAGACTAGCAGCCAATGACGGGCAGCAAATAAACGTAGTGATAAACGCCGGGTTACAGCAAGCGATTCCCATTTCAATACTGGAAAGGGCACGAGATCAATTGTCGGGCCTCTTCATTAGGCGCTCCGGCGACTCTACTATTTCGCCGGCGGTGTGGGGCGATCTCCGCAATTCGGATGCTCGGATTGCAGGATGGCGAAAGAGAAGCTTCGCTACGTTCTTGGAGGAGATTAACCGACGAGGCCTGAGTCCTTATGACCTCTGCCCCTGTGGATCCGGCGAAAAACTAAAGTTCTGTTGTCAGCGCGCGCTGGCCTAGGACGGTGTCGATGTCCGCATTTCGTGTCCAATCCTTCAGCAATCGATGTCCAATCGACACTCGCAGTAGGCTACGGAGCAGCGAATTCATGGAGTTCAAACGCAAGCGAATCTATAGATTTACATCAGAGCTACTACTACTCTAGGCAAAGTCCAAACGCGCTCACCCTATTTGTAAGGCACTAACGTGACTTCGATCAAACAACGTAATAGACCAAAGAAGGCAAAGAAGCCGGGGAAAATTGACTTGGTGCGGCTATTCGAATCGGCGGCAATTGAATTACTAGCCGCTGTTAGGAGAGGCCAGATTTTGCACGGGACAAAGAACATTAGGGAGTCCGGGTCGCCTCTGGAATCGAGTTTCCGACAATTGCTAGGCACCAAACTGCCTAACGTGTACCGCGTTCTGGCGGGCTATCTGGTCGGGATCAACTCGGAGTGCACTCCACAAATTGATGCTGTGGTGGTTAGTAGTGTTGAATGCCATGAGTTGATGACGTCTGCGGAGGGTGCGAGTTATACACTATTTGTCGGAGCACTCGCGGTTTGCGAAGTGAAAAACACGACGTATAACGTTGCGGCGAGCCTCAAGCAGATGTCCAATATTCTAACGTCGATTGCGTCGATTGCGTCGATGCGTAGGGCAGTTCGTCAATATTCCAATTCAGGAAATGAGTTGGATGAGCCACTGAGCATAGTGCTTTTCGGAGACTCCGCCGAGTGCGACCTTGCAGCTTTCGCGGCATGGTATGCGAGCGATGAGAAAAGGAAGTTGCCTACCTACACGCTTCTTTTAGACAGGGGAGTGATTATCGCCAGCAAGTCGCCACTCTTCACATTTGATGGTGACGAACTCGGATTTGCTGAGTCCAAGGGACCAGGCGAGCTCGGCCTTTGTGTTCCCGTGATCCAGGATGAAATGGTGCGAGGCCGCGCACTTTTGTGGATATACCTGGCTATAGCGGATCATCTCAGCGGAATAGGTGGGCGGCATGGAAATTTCCAGGTTTTCACGCGCAGTGCGGAAAGAGCCTACCCAGTTAAATGGACGGGCACTCTTTCCTCGGCGTCGTCAAATGTTTGGCCGCCGGCGATAAAATAGCGCGCCAACGTTAGTCATGCCCAGCAGCTGACCTGAAGGGGCGTGCGGATTCACGCCGTTTCGCGGACCCCGACCGAATCGTGATGCATCGACGGCGCTGTTGCATGTCACATAACTCGGTGTATATTCGATTTGGCCTTGAGACATGGACGTATGCAAGCAGCTACGACAATCCAGAAGCCATCACCTCGAATTCCGCAGGATCGCGGTTTTCCTGCTGCCGACAAAGTTTTCCTTCTCAAGTCGCAATTATTCCGACTCTGCCGGTTGGCACTTTGTCGTTGTCGCGGACTTGACTGTAGTTTGCTGCTCCTGGGTCCGTGCGAAATGTAGCCACGAGCCGTGTCACAGACGATAGGGAGGACGTAATGCGCAAGAAGGTTCTCGGCGATGTTGATGTAGTGGCAATGTCAGGAACTCACGTTGTCTTTCTTGGATTCGACATGCCGAAGTCTGCAGCAAAGAGGCTCATGGGATATGCCATTTATCGGAAAGATAAGACGGAGCTAGAAGGCTACTGGCTTCGCAGCATCAAGACGTTTGAATCCATCGACCAACTTGCCGGCAATGAAGACGCGAGTAGCCACGAAGCGCCGTTCCAGAGCTTCCAGTGGGCGGACTATACCGCCAAGCCCGGACATGAGTATGTCTATACCGTTTATCCGATGACAGGCACGCCAGGAAACCTCAAGGAGGGCAATCCAACCGCGGTTTCGATCAGCACAGAAGACGAGGACCCGGTCGATGATTCTCCATACGGAATTCACTTCAATCGCGGCGTGATCTCCTCTCAGGCATATGTGAAGCGATTTGGATTGGTTAGTCCAGAGAAAGCAGGCCCCGCAGCGTTTGAATGGCTCACACGCGACTTGTTGCCTGCCATGCTCGCATTTATTAGCAAGGCCAATGCCGGATGGAGCCTGCACTGTGCATTTTACGAGTTTCAGTATCCGGCGGTGATCCAAGCACTCAAAGACGCCAAAAAGCGTGGTGCCGACGTACATGTCCTCTATGGAGCGACCCCGGATACTGAAACCACAACTGCGAATGAAGAGGCTCTAGCGACGGAGGGCACAACCAATTATTTCAAGCCCCGTACAAACGCAAAAATTCCACACAATAAATTCATGGTCCTCTCGAAAGGCAAAACACCGAAATCTGTTTGGACCGGTTCCACGAATGTCAGTACCAGCGCGCTTTTTGGGCAGTTAAACGTTGGGATTGTCGCCGACAATAGCGACGTCGCAAAACTCTACCGCGCGTTTTGGGAGGCGCTGTCAGCTGATCCGGAGACAGCAGATCTAAGAACGACACTCGAGGATCTCGTGCCACTGGATGTCGCAAACAGTGAACCAGTCCAAGTTATTTTCTCACCCATGAAGGGTACCGCGGTATATGACTACTACACACAATTGGCGGCGGGGGCGCAAGCGGGACTCTTTATGACCTTTCCGTTTGGCATGTCAACGGAATTTCGAGATGTTTACGATCATAAAGATGGGGTGCTTAGGTATTCCCTTCTGGACAAGTATGTAAATGGAGGAACACCAGAAAGCCGGAAAGCTGCTATTGCGGATACGATTCGCATTCGAAAATTCCCCAATATCATGATGGCATTGGGTTCGAGTATCACCGTCGATTCAGTTGACGGTTGGAGGAAAGAGAAGGGACCTCTGGGAGTTCACGTACATTGGGTCCATACGAAGTTCATGCTTGTTGATCCTTTTAGCAAGCGGCCGACAGTTGTCAGTGGTTCGGCCAATTGGAGCCTTCCAAGCACCAACGCCAATGATGAAAACATGCTGATCATCCGAGGAGATCGGCGTGTGGCTGATATTTACTTTGGCGAATTCATGAGAATCTTCGCGCACCATCGGTTTAGGGAGGCACTTGCTATCCATCTAAAGGAGCATGGCTCGGTAGACGATTGGAAGCCGAACTTTCTGAAAGACAATCCGGATGAATGGGTTCCAAAACACTACGAGAATGGTGGCAGATATCAGATTCAACGCGTCTACTTTTCGACATTGTCATGAGGACTCCGCCCATGCATGCAATGCGGTTCGGCTTCGGATTGTTGCCGCAATATCATCTTTGGCTCCTTCTTTTTGGATCTCTGTTGGTGCCCCCCTCGCTTACCGTTGCCGCGGGTCGAGAGCTTCAGTGTCCGGCGCTTGAGATATGCTATTGCGTAGATTCCGACTTCAATTCGGAGATCGCGGCCAACGTTGTGAAACTGCGCCACTTATTGGGTGAAGCGCGGAAGGCAGGAAGGCTAACTGCATACATCAGCGTGCCGATCAGCGGGCGGGGAGGTGGGTATTTCCCGTTAAATCTCGCAGTAGCCGCCTCGGCAAAGCGCGCTCTGGAGGATCGTTTTGGCGCAGATAGTTTCTTCGCATTATCGCCGGGTACGCCCGAGGCGACTCTAGGCAGTATTCCTACGCCCGCCGGCGGAACGAAGTCTGCCTCAGGGTCGGAATACATGAGAATGTGGACCGAGGTGCTTGCGGGAGTGACCGGTCGGGGTGAAGAGTTTGATTTAGTATATTTTGTCGGGCCGTCGGATGTTGCACAGGCCCTAAAGTTAACGGGCCACGGTGATCTGCAAAGTTTGCATAAGTACGTAAAGGACCACGCCGATGATCCGGCCTTTCGCGCGTCGATTATTGACAAGGGCCTCGAGAACGACTTCGTTGCCTATTATGGGTTTCGTGGCAGCGTCACCATGAGTTACGGCTCGCATGACGAGTGGAATATATTTCAGCGTATAAACTCTCGAAGACGTGCCGACCCCTTGTACGGTTTTTCCAGGCAGGTGGCCGTTTACTTCGACGGCCGTTCCGTTGACCCGGCGTCTACTGAAACCGCCGTAAGTCCAGGCAGTCAATCCCTGGTATGCGACTAAAGACGAGAGGCGACGCAGCAAAGGACGACGGTGGTAAACGGTCGATCGCCGGAAACTCCGATCTAAAGGTTGAGTCCATGAGGCCCGCTCCACCAGTTTATTTTGCGATCGCAGCGGCAAAAATGCTGCACTGCAACTTCGCGTAATATGAATTATAAAACACGGAATGTTCAGCGACGGATCGTGCAGTCGAAAACGCCTGGTAAGGGCGGTGGCTGCGTGATTCGGGAGCACAAGAAATGTGGTTCGGCCATTGCCGTTTCTGTTCGGTCGACCGTCTAGGCGGTACGGGTATAGTAACCCTTACCTGACCGTTGAAGGTCAAAGTACCGTACCGTGACGTCCGACCAACCGCAATCTGCATCGTCCGAGGCGCATGGCGTCTCCGCTGATCATGCGGGGGCGGTCAAGCGGCTGTTCGACGACCATAACCGAGCGCTGGTGAGCTTTCTGCGGGCGCGCCTGCGTAATGAGGCCGAGGCCCGCGACGTGGCCCAAGAGGCGTACGTCAAATTGCTGCAACTCGATGATATCAATGCCATAGGCTTCTTACGTGCCTACCTCTTTCGCATCGCGGCCAATCTCGCGGTCGACCGGATTCGGAGTCGCGCATATCACGAGACCGATCACCCGGCGGAATTCTTCGACGCACTTTCCGACGAGCGTGGACCTGACCGGGTCGCGATTGCGGCAGAGGAGCTTGAACTCGTCCGCCAAGTGCTGTTAGACCTGCCAGAAAAATGCCGCCAGGCGTTCGTGGGGCACATATTCGGCGGGCAAAAGACGCACGACATTGCGGTGCGCCTGCAATTGTCGGAGCGAATGATCCGAATCTATATTGCACAGGCTTTAGCCCTTTGCCGGAGTCGAATCGAATTGAATGAACCGAAATCGGGCGGGAAGGCGCAATGAATGTCGTGAGCAGAGCCTTGCCAGTTCCCCCAGAGCACCTGCAGGAAGCTGCCGATTGGCTCATGAAACTGCAGGGGGAAGAGGTCGAGGAGGCGGTCGTCGCGGGCTGGCTTGAGTGGTGCCGGAAGGATCCTGCACATCTCGAGGCGTTCAACGATGTGCAGCGTCTATACGATGGGCTGCAGAACATCGGACCAATCGAGCGAGAGAGTTTCATGCAGATGGCGCCCGTCGCCCTCGCTACCGGCCCGACCAGCCGAGCGAGAGTACCGCGTGTCTCGCGCCCATTCTCATGGATCGCCCAGGTGAGTATTGCTGCCGGCATTGTCGGGATCACCGTCGCAGTGTTCGCGGCAATGCCCCGGTGGTGGCACCCGGAACGCTCTGCGATCGATGCGGCCGATTATCGAGTGTCCCCGGGGGAGCAGCAGGCACTTGTTCTTGCCGATCGGTCTCGTGTGACAATTGGCAGCGCGTCGGAAGTAGTGTCGCACTTTACCCGCGAAGCGCGTGCCGTGGATCTTAGGGCGGGAGAGGCGTTTTTTGAAGTGCAACCCGATCATGCGCGACCCTTCGTCGTAAAGGCCGGCGGCGTTACAGTGACGGCGGTCGGAACGAAATTTGACGTGCGGCGCACCAGTGAACGAACAATCGTTTCGGTGACAGAGGGGGCGGTCGACGTCGTCGGTGACGGCGCAGCGCGCACGTCGACAATACCTAACACGCGCCAGCCGGCGCTGGTCACTCCAGTGCGCGTGAGTGCGGGCCAGCAAGCGGTGCTCGCAACGTCTCAGCCGGGACTCACAGTCTCGGATGTCAATCCGGCGGTGGCGACGGCCTGGCGGGACGGGCGGCTCGAGTATGTGATGGAGCCCCTAAGCAGCGTCATTGATGATGTCAATCGCTACGCCACACACCGCATCGAGATCCGCGATCCCCATTTACGCGAGCTTGTGTTCACGGGCACGGTGTTCCGGGACAAAGTGGATGCGTGGCCGATGACACTGAGCAACGCGTTTCCGGTCAAGGTGACCGTTGGCCCCGACGGATCGGTTTTGCTTGAGGCTCGGAACGAAAAGTAGGAATTCCATTTCCGATTGTTGTCACCAGTCCGTCATATCCCCCAAAGGCGCATCACGCCTGTATGTGTCACACGACGATTGAAGGGGGGACCGTGGGATCAAATCATCGACATCTGCGTACATATTTTGTACTGATAGCAGTGAGTGTATTCACGACGATCGCAGTTCTCGCGCCACATTGTGCGCCGGCTGCGGATGCACCCACCCTTGATCTCAGTCGTACTGTGCAGTTTGATATTCCGGCCGGCCCGCTGCCGGCCGCATTGCTGGCGTTTTCCAATCAGGCGCACGTACAGATTGTGACACCCGGCAAGGAAGTCGGGGCGGCGACGAGTCCCGGTGTCTCCGGTGCGCACACGCTGGAGGGCGCGCTGCGCGCATTGCTCGCGGGGAGCGGGTTTGAGTTCCGCGTGTCTGGCGCCAATAGCATTTCAGTTATTCTGAGAAACTCCACGGATGCCAGTGGCCTTAACAATGTGGCCACACTAGCGGGAAATGCCGGCAATACGTCTGCCGCGGCCGGCGCTACCATGACATCCACGCAGCCGATCGGCGCGACCTCTCAAGGTGAGAATACTTCCGGAACAATGGCCGGACAGCTCGAGGAAATCATCGTCACTGCCCAAAAGAAATCCGAACGCCTCCAAGACGTACCGGTTCCCGTGACGGCACTCAATGCCAATACCTTGGCTGAGAGCAATCAGCTCCGACTGCGAGACTACTACACAGAAGTACCCAGCTTCAGTATGTCGCCTGTGGGACTCGGTGACGAGGAATCGCTCACCATTCGAGGCATTTCGACGGGGTTCAATACGAACCCTACCGTCGGTGTGATGATCGATGGTGTGCCCTTCGGATCCTCTACATTCCTCGCAGGAAACAGCATACCGGACATCGACCCCGGTAGCCTCGCTCGAGTTGAAGTGCTGCGCGGACCGCAGGGAACGCTTTACGGCGCGAGCAGCATGGGAGGCCTGGTCAACTACGTAACCGTCGACCCGTCAACGACCGGATTCAATGGTTACGTCGAGGGTGGTGGTAACAACGTCTCCAACGGCAACGGTCTCGGGTACAACGTGCGTGGGGCGATCAATGTCCCGCTCAGTAGCACGTTGGCGATTCGCGTGAGCGGCTTTGCGCGTAGGGACCCGGGCTATATCGACAACCCGGTGACCCACATCAATGGCGTCAATCAGGAAGATGCCTCCGGCGGACACCTGGCCGTTCTGTGGACTCCATCGGATGATCTTTCATTCAAATTAAGCGCGCTGCTGCAGCATACTTCGGGAAACGGATCCAATGACGTCGATCAAGTCGCTGGATTAGGCGAGCTGCAGCAAAACTACATCATCGGACTCGGTGCTTACGACAAAAGGGCACAAGCCTATAGCGCGATTCTAAAAGCAAAGGTGGGAATCGTCGATATCACAGCCGTCACCGGCTATAGCATTATGGAGGACCTCGATAGCCTTGACTTCACGTACGCCCTCGGTGGCTTCGCGCAATCCCACTTTGGTGTCACCGGCGCCGCGATCATCACCGATTTTAAGACCAACAAGTTCACCCAGGAACTCCGAGCCTTGGTTCCGCTGGGGAGCCAATTCGAGTTACTGGTGGGGGGATTTTACGAGCATGAGGATTCTCCGTTCAACCAAGACCTGCCGGCAATCAACCCGCTTACCGGCGCAAACGCCGGCGATATCGGCAACATTCCGGTTCCTTCCACATACGAAGAATACGCGGCATTCACCGATCTGACTTATCACGTCACAGATCAATTCGACATTCAAATTGGAGCTCGGGACAGCGAGATTCATCAAGCCGATGCGCAGGCGATTGAAACCGGTCCCCTGTTTGGGGGCGAAACGATCAACCCTGCTGTTTCCTCGCAGGCGAACGCCTTCACCTATCTGTTGACCCCGAGGTTCAAGGTGTCACCGGACCTCATGCTGTACGCGAGACTCGCGTCGGGCTATCGGGCTGGCGCACCCAATTCTTTCAATCCAGATCCGACCGTGCCGCGCGAATATAAACCGGACACGACACAAAACTACGAGATAGGTGCCAAGGGCGACGTGCTCGAGCATCGACTCAGCTTCGATGCGTCGCTCTACTACATCAATTGGAAGGACTTGCAGCTCAATTTGCTCGACAAGAACAACGACTTAACGTACGGAACCAACGGCAGCGGCGCCAAGAGTGAGGGCGTGGAGGTCTCCCTAGTGGCTAGGCCCCTTAAAGGCTTGAAGATCGCCAGTTGGGTGGCCTGGGACGATGCGGTGCTGACGCAAAATTTCCCTACCAACAGCACCTTGTATGGCGCTGCCGGCGACCGACTTCCGTTCAGCAGTCGTTTCTCTGGCAATCTCTCAGTCGATCAGGACTTTCATATCGTCGGGAGTGCAAGTGGATTTGTCGGGGCCGCCGCGAGCTACGTCGGCGATCGGATCGGCACTTTCTTGGCGTCTCCGCAACGGCAAATCTTCCCTGGCTACACAAAAGCCGATTTACATGCGGGGGTGAAGTGTGATTCGTGGACCTTTACTGCCTATGCGAACAATGTCGCGAATAAGTTCGCCCTCCTGGGCGGCGGCCCGGGTAATTTCCCGCCTTATGGATATACCGTACTGCAGCCGCGAGTTGTCGGAATATCCATTGCGAAGACGTTTTGACGCGAAAGGATCGGCCGGGGTGTGCTGAGAAGAGTGCTTGGGGTCGTCATTGAGCGCAGAAGAGAACGTCATCGAGTTGCCAACCTTCCCAACATCGCATTCGACGTACGGCAAGGTTCTTCAGCTCCTCTTGTTAGCCTTGGCAACCTGGGGCGTGACGTATGGACGCTTTACGCTCGGATCGTTGCAAGAAGCTGTTCGCGTCAATCTGTCGCTCACTGACGATGGAATGGCGTGGTTGCAGGGTCCCGCGATCGCCGTGCCCATGGCCTTAGGCGCGATTCCGTTTGGTTTGTTAGTCGACCGCTTCTCACGCGCGCATCTGTTCCTCGTATTCATGGCGTTGAGTCTCGCGGCCACTACCACTACGGCACTCGCCCCGAACCTTACGCTGCTGTTCTGCGCTCGCTGTTTGGCAGGGTTTGCGCTGGCAGCCATTTTAGTCGCGGCCTATTCGATGGTGGCCGATCTTTACGCGCCGGCGCAGCGCGGCCGCGCCACCATGGTGGTGGCGATCGGCGAAATCAGTGGCGCGCCTGCGGCTTTTGCTCTGGGTGGAGTGCTCCTCACCCTGCACAACACCGGACCTGCGGGTTGGCGTTGGTCGTTGCTATGGATGAGCGCAGTGCTGCTGCCCGTGTTGCTCCTAATGGTGACGCTTCGCGAGCCACCGCGGAGTCAGATCGTGCTCAAGAATCCGCCGCTGCGCGACATTTGGCCGCAACTGTGGCATTACCGCGCCGTGATCGCCCCGCTGATGCTCGCGCGCATCATGGTGTGGATCGCCGACGGTGCAGTGCTCATCTGGGCGGCACCGAGCTTGGCGCGCCGCTTCGCCCTGCGGCCCGATCGCCTCGGCGCACTCATGGCCACGGCGTTGCTCGTGAGCGGAATATTGGGCCCGATTCTGGGCGGACCGCTCGCTGATCTATGCCAGCGGACCGGTGGCCCCCGTCGAACGGCGGTAGCGCTGGGGGTCCTTGCGCTGTTGAGCACTCCCGCTGCACTCTTTGCCATCATGCCGAGTGCTGGGTTGGCTGGCCTCCTGCTCGCCGGGTTCCTGACCATTGGCTACACCATCGGAACGGGCGCGATGACGCTCTCCATGATTGTCATTCCAGGCGAGGTTCGGGGTCTTTACCTCGGGGTCACGATCACCGTGGGTGCGCTATTCTTCATCGGGGTCGCCCCGCTCCTGGTGAGTTCTTTGTCCGGCGCGCTCGGCGGCCCCGGCATGATCGGACTTGCATTGACCATCGTCTGCGGGGCGGCGAGCCTCCTCGGTGCCGTGGCGCTGATCGGCGGACGAAGGCAGTTCCCGCGCGCGCTCGAGCTATGAAAAATACATCGATGTCTGCGAACACCGGGGGCCGATCCTATTTCCCTCCCACCGAGACACACCTCATTCGGTCGAACCACGTGGCGCAGACTTATCAGATTCAAGTCATGCGACCGATGCAAAGGCGAGGGGAGACTCGCCGCTTTCCCGTCGTTTACGCGACGGACGGCAATGCCGTATTCGACCTCTTCAAGGGCCTTTCGTGGCTCGTGCAGGCCTACCGGCAGGATGCACCAGCGTTCATTTTGGTTGCGATCGGCTATCCCGGCGATTCCCCCGTGACGGGCGAAATCCTGCGAGGCCGGGATTTGACTTTCCCCGGTTGTCCGAACTGGTTTGACGGCTTCGAGATGCCTTGGGAGGGGGTCGCAGCGCCCGAAAACAACACAAATGGCTTCGGTGGCGCCGAGGACTTTCAGCGATTTATCGGTGAGGAATTGATCCCATACATCGATGAGCACTACGAGACTGTTCCGGGTGACCGCACCTACTTCGGGCATTCCGTAGGCGGCGCGTTTGGTCTCTTCACACTCTTCACGCAGGCGCAATTATTCAACAATTACATTTTGAGCTCGCCCGCGCTTGCCTACCATGGTGAAACGGCAGCGGGGGTGCACTATGACGCGAATGATTTTATGTTGGAACGAGCACGAGAATTCACCACGTCCGGTAGGTCGCTAACCGGCATCCGTCTTTATATGTCGGTGGGGACTGAGGAGGAACTCGAACCTCTGATTGCCAATTGGCACTTCACCAGCAGCTTCTACCGCATGACGGCATTGTTGAGAATGGCGGCAATTCCTGATCTCAATCTGATGACCGAGGTATTTGCCGGCGAGACCCACGCCACCGTATGGCCCATGGCCTTTATGCACGGCATTCAAGCCGTCTTTGCCACAGGCGCTTGGCGAGGTAAACACCTGTAAGGGCCCGTGCGGCTTATCGCACGCGATCATGCTCGCAGGCGCGCCCCAAAGTCGAGATTAGGAAATGTGTGACACGATCATCGCGCCCCAGAGCAGTACCGCCGATCACATCATGCTGTTTGGCAAGAATAGCGATCGGCAACGCAATGAAGCTCAGTCCGTTGATTACTACCCAGCGGCTGATCACTCCCCGAACGCGCAAGTCAGTTGCACCTACATCAGCATTCCCCAAGTGCGACATACATACGCAGTACTCCTGTGCCGGCCGTTTTGGATCTGGGGCGCCGAAATGGGCGCCAACGAGCACGGCGTAGTGATCGGCAATGAGGGATTGCATGCACGAAGTCCGGCGCCGGAGTCGGAAGCGCTGACCGGCATGGATCTTCTTCGGCTAGCGCTCGAGCGCGCGTCCACGGCGGCAGAGGCGGTAGCGGTGATGACTGCGCTCCTCGAGCGCCATGGCCAGGGAGGAAACTGCGGTCACTTGACGCCGAACTTTTACAACAACGGCTTCCTCGTCGCAGATCGCACCGAGGCGTTTGTGCTCGAGACGATCGGGAATGAGTGGCTAAGCGAACGCGTGCGCGCCGTGCGCGGCTTGTCAAACGCTTACAGCATCGAACATCCCGATCGGCAAAGCGCGGGTCTGTCAACGCTGATTCGTGATCGTGACTGGAGTCAAGACGCCACGCCCCAATACGCGATTGCGATCGCGGATCCTGAACGAGAACACATCGGACAGGCGTGCGCACGCCGCGCGCGTTCGACCGCACTCTTGCATTCCGCGGACGGAAGGCTCGTCACGGCGGATATGATGAGAATATTGCGCGACCACGGCCCCAGCGGTGATTCGGATGCTGACTGGGATCCGGTGAGTGCGACGGAATACACCCTTTGTATGCATGCGGGATCGGAATCTCGTCCCGGACAAACAACGGGCTCACTGGTTTCCGAGCTGAATAGCGACGTTCCCGTGCACTGGGTTACGGGTACCGCCGCGCCGTGTATTTCAATTTTCAAGCCGGTGTTGTTGAACGTGCCACTGCCGTTGCACGGGCCTCGTCCGACCGATCGCTTCGATTCCAATACTTTGTGGTGGCGGCACGAGCGACTGCATCGAACGGCGCTGCGGGCCTCGTTGCTTGAGTTGCTGAATGATGTTTGCGAGGAGCGCGATGCGCTGGAGGCAGAGTTCCGAGAGCGCGTAAAGGAAGTGCGAGGCGGAGGCAGTGTGGCAGATCGCGCGCAAATCATCGCTGCGTGCTGGAAACACGCTCATGATACAGAAGATCGATGGTTAGCACGGATGCCTCGAATAGCGGTGCCAGAATATTCGTCGTATAGCGCCGCGTGGTTGGAAATGAACCGGCAGGCCGGAATTGACGCCTTCCTATGAACAAGATTGCGCAGCCAGACGGTGCGTGTTCGGAGAGGACTGCCGTTTCTACCCAAAAGTCCTAAAGGAAAAATCACGATCTTCGGCCGATCGACCTGAAACCCAATTTAGTCCGATCCGGCGGTCTTCTCCGAGATTGTAATAGCGAATCGCCGCACATAAGCACCCGCCCGCTAGCCGCTTCTTCGCGTCACTCCTCCGTCATTACTCATAGTAGTACTTATGATCGGCGTCCGTTATGGCCGCGTTCGCGATAATCGTACTAGGACCGGCCCGAGTGAATCTAACCGAGATCTTGATCACCGCAGCGGGATTGCAAACGGTGGCAAATTGGGTGCACTCGTTCTGGAGCAACCGAATGACCGCCCAATCGCCTCTTAAAGCCAGGCCACTCCGGGTCCCTGGAGAATCTCTCGATGAGGAAATCGATAGGTGGCAGACCGATAATGTTTTCGATTACCTATTCGGCGCCGGATGCATTTGTGTACTTGCGGGGATGGAGTGGTTCGGGTACCTGACCAACTCACCGCGACGCCCGATACTGTTCTCGGGACTCGCGGTAGTGGCAGTTGTCGCCGCGGTCTGGCGTCTGCTGATCGTGCGTCGAAAATTGGCTAAACTGCGACTAGGGCGCGATGGCGAGCGAGCTGTCGGCCAGTTTCTTGAGCGTCTGCGTGAAGGCGGCAGCCAGGTTTTCCACGACATTCCGGGCAACGGATTCAATCTAGATCACGTCGTCATCTCGCCCCATGGCCTGTACGCAATTGAGACGAAGACGTGGAGTAAGCCCTGGCCCAAGGCTACGATCAATGTCGAAGGCGACACGCTGCGCGTCGCTGGCCGCATTCCGGATTGCAACCCCATTGAACAGGTCACGGGCGCGGCCCGGTGGCTGGAATGCGAGTTGGAAAAATCCACTGGCAAACGGTTCACCATACGCGGCGTCGTAGTGTTCCCGGGCTGGTATATCGACCAACGCTCGCCGAGGGGATCGGTGTGGGTGCTGGAACCGAAAATGCTGCCTGGGTTCATCGAAAAGGAACCATCGACAATTGCGGCAGCCGACGTCGCGCTCGCTTCTTACCATTTGTCGCGATATGTGAGAAGCGCAGCGGAAAAAGAGGCGTAGAACCGATCCTGCCTGACCGAGTTAATGGCTCATCGATCACGTATGATAAAGAACGTTATCATACCCGCCCATTAATGACGGGATTCTGGGCCTACATCCGCTTGGGCGGACTGTTACTCATGCTCTCCACTCTACCTTTGCCTGAACAACCCCGTTGCTAACATTGGGGTGTCCACGAAAGCGGGTCAACTCCACTGCGTCGGAAAACCGAAATCGCTGACCTCGCCAAGATCAGCAATAGGAAAACTCCGTGAGGCGCTTGATGCCCCGAGCGGCACTTTCATATCGCGCCATCGCGATTACATCGAGCGCGTGCGAAACGTATATCCACACACGGTTCAGTATCGAGACCTGATCGATGAGGGCACCTGCGTCACGCGCGCACTTCAAATCGGGTCGGAGCGCGCCCATTGGGCAATCGCAGATGAATTTGATCGTACGGCCGGCGTCAATTATTTCTTCCGCCGGCAGTTCTAATTGTCGCCGGCAAATCGTAGGATCTTCGCAGGAAAAGCATTCGTGCGGTGGCTGATTTAAGGCCGCCTGGTCGAGATCGATGAGCCGAAGGCGGGCTGTCTGACGCTGTACTTCAATGACGGCAATTGGCGGCACATAGGAGTTGTCTTTGGAGCAGGACAGGTGATATCACAGTGGGGTCAGTTCCCGGTTTATGAACACGACGTTTCCGAGGTGCCAGCACGCTACGGAGACGAGGTGCGGTATTTTGAAATGCCTGCACAAGGGGAACCTTTGCGTCTTTTCCTCGAATACGCCAAGACGAGCGGTGTTTCGGATGCGTATATGGCGAAGACTACGAAGGCATGATCCTGATGAAGATTATTGTCGACAGCGTCGAGTACAAGTGCTGGCATGAGGTCGGCCACGCTACAGTGTGCTTGCATCTAGGCGGCGACGTTGAATGCATCGAGTTTCTTGACGGCGATGCACGTGGTTACGCGCGCGCTCGCTGCGTAGTCTCATCGGGAATTGAGCGGAGCGTCGCGTGCGGAGGGTTTGCGGCTGAGGTCTACCTGTTGAATAACGGCTACGCCGAGCGCGCGCACGACGACAAGCGAGTTATTGATCAGATTGTCCTTAATAACGCTACAACCGATTGCCTCGACTTTTGGGGACGCGGGATCGCTAACTACGACGGATTCACAGAGGACGAAACCCGGGGGTTTGTTACCCACGCAATAGGGTCAGATGGCAATGGCGGCGTGGTACCGATCTTCAAACAGTACTTCTCGGGGATGCAAAGACTTGTGCGAGAGCTTCACGACGCAAGGAGGGTCGAGGGCTCGCGCGTGAAAGAACTCCTTCGGCTTGGGATTCCCGATTGAGACTGGACTGTTCGTATGTCTGGTTTCCTGGCCGACTATGGCGCGTGTTTCGCGCTGGCTTGGACTCTGGACGAGGGCTGCATTGGTCTACCGATGGATCGACTGCAACGTCTACCGAAAGTCGACCGGTCGAGACCTGTCGAGGCAGTAAACGCGGGGATTCCGTAGGATTTCCACGCATCGGGCGTACTATCACCAGAAGTCCTAGGGTAAGTAAGGTTCCTTCCAATTTGGTCCGATTCCGCGATTTACCGGCTGAATTGCTGCGCCGCCACTTCGCATAATATGCGAATAGGTCGTGTTGCGTAGCGCTGCTCACCTGTCGCGTCTCACAGTAATTGGCAGCGTGCCAAAAAATCGTGAGACGCGAACAGTACCGTGTTGCCTCGCGTAATTTTGTTACCCAATGTCCTCTTAAAGGATGTTACTGACTTGAGGCCTATAGCTCCTGGTCGTTTGCCCTAGGGTAGCGGTAGGGTGGCGGTAGCCCTTGGAGGTGTCAAATGACAAACGCCGAACAAAAGGTGCTTTGGCGCGGAGCGGCTGCGCGCACGATTGTAGGTCTGGCCCTTGGCCCCATGATCACATTATTCATCGCGATGAAGCCGGAACTTTCTGCAGGGCTGATCCGGTAACTAGGAAGCTTCGCCAGCTTCTTTGCGCTTGCCGCCCGATAGCGGCCGTGGATCGCATCGGCGAGTTCTGCGCGCGAACCGTCAGTCATTTGCTTTTCATTGTGCTTCCCTCATACGAGCCATGTCGCACGCGACCTTAGAGGTAGCATTCTAGGTGAGGCAACGATCTCAACCCGGTAACCATTTGGTTGAGGCAATGCGACATTCGGTAACGCCAGAATTTGTCCCCTCGTCATTTCCAAATGGAGGGGCGAATTGACACCCGCATTGGACCGATCCGGTGGTATTGCGCGCAGTTGTTATCGAAGCCACAACACCACAGGGGCCGGTACGGGTCCGTGATTACCGGAAGATTAACAGCAGGCGCGCTTCACGCATCCGAGTTATGACTGTTGTTAGCGGCGACCGGAATCCGCGCGATTATGGCTGTCAGGAAGCGCGCTTTTTTGGCGTGAGCGATTGTTATCGATGGAATCGCGCTGGCGTCGGAGAATTCGGTTCCAAAAGCTTTGCATTTGGAATCAAGAACTTGTTTGGCGGGTGAGAGAAACAACATCCACGAGAAAGCAAGGACCGTGCCAGAGTTTTGCGGAAACGCGTCCACCGCCAGAAAGACGCGGATCTCAACCGCCATCAACAACTGTTCGATAACAATCCCGAGACTACGTAAAGCGGAATCAAAAAATAAATAAACCAAGCACCCTTAAGTCTATTGACGCCTACAATTTCCTGGCGTTAATGTTACCCCCTACAAGAAGACGGTCGCCAATCAGGTCAGGGATGAAATGATAAGATCCTTTGCACTAGAGGCTACAGTTCTGCCTGTGTCCCCAGGGTTGTCGGCGATTTCGCAGCCGGGCACGCGATGAATTTACAGAAGCTCGCTGCTGTAGGCCTGGCGCTGCTTCCTGCGCTGAGCGGGTGCCCGAGCACGCCGACCCGGTTCCTTCAACTGGATCAGAATACCGGCGCACCGGTCGCGACAGATGCCAAGGTCCGAACAATCCTGACCCTTAATCGAAATAATACTGAGTTAGCGTCAAGGGACCAAAAGGTCATATGCGCGGAACCGAGTCCGGATGTCGCGCAAGCAGTTTCGGAAGCGTTAACCGCGAGCCTTCAAGTAGACCTTCAGAACGCCAAAGGATCGAGTGGGTCGCTTGGCGGAAATTTAAATAGAACCAGTTCGGAAAGCGTCGCTGAGCTTGGCGAACGGCTGGCTACTATTCAGTTGTTGCGCGATAAGATGTACAGAGCCTGCGAGGCTTACGGTAACGGAGCAATCGGGTCTACTGCGTACGCTCTGATATTGGCTCGACACGACAAGACCATGATGTCACTGTTGTCAAACGAATTGGCCGCTGCTGCCTTCGGTCGCTCTCTCGCCTCAATCAATGCTAGTTCGAGCATATCCGGTTCGTCAGATCCGGCAGCACTCAAGGCGCAACAAGCGGACGTCAAGCAAAAAGCGTCGGCTGTGCAACAGGATTTAGATGCCAAAAAGGATGCGACCGCCGACTATAAGGCTCTAATGGATGCGCTGGGCGTGCTTATGGCACTCGATCTCCAAAGCGTCAATTCATCTGCTGGTACCTCCTCAACTGGCGTTCCGGGCGCAACTGGTGGCGCACGCGCCCCAGATATTCAAAGCATTGCAGAAATACATCGGAACTACATTGACGATGACGGAATCGATCCGCTTACGGATGCCTGTATCATTGGGATGGAGGCCCTTGACGAACACCAAAGCTTTGACGATAGGCAGAACTCGCGGGAAGCGATGAACCAATACCGGAAACAGCGAAGCGACCTACTTTTACAGCTTACAACCGCGCAACGCGAACAGACTGATGCGTTGTACAACGTCGCGAAGTCTAGCGCTGAGGTTAATGTTCTATTGGCCAAAAAACAGAGATCGCTCAAAGGAATTCTGTCCGATGAGGACGAAAGGAATCTGGAGAAGGCTACTCAGGAGGTTTCGGCCCAGCAAGCTTATGCTGCGAGCCAAGCAAGTCTCATCGCTCAGACCCAACAGGCGCTAGCGGACAAGGGGGATCCGCTTCAAGACTTGTTCCTATCGAAGGGATCGCCGTTCGCTGCATTTTGCTATGAGAGCGCTCTGAATGGAGAGTCCAAATATGTCCAGGTGCGTCTCAGCCAAAAGAAGGATTTGCGGATCCTAGACCCGACGACTAACGAAATATCCGCGAGACGCCTCGACCTATGCGCAAAGGCTTTGGACACGCCAATTGATGCGGGTTACACGGCGGAGGTTAAGCAGAAGACAATTACCGCTCAATGCGGCAGTACCGCGCCTCAGCAACCACCAGCGGCTGGCTCCAGCACGCTTGGTGCTCCAACTAATCTCGTTGCCACCAGTTCGAGCGGTAAGATCACCGTGAAGTTCGACCCGCCAAAATCAGGAGTTCCGACTGGGTACACCGCCACTGCAACTAACACTAATGCGGCCAAGGATGAAAAGCCGCTTGACGGGACGGGCGGTGCGGCTAGTAAGAGCATTAGTATTTCTGGATGTTCCGATTCCGAAACCTATAGTGTCGAGGTCCAGGTAAAGGATGCGTCGGCGAACACAGCCACCGCTAAGGTCGCCGCACCAGTAAAGTGCTCTGCGGCTGCCGTGCCACCTCCGAAGCCCGCGCTTCCATCACCGAAGAACGTTGCCGCAACAAGCAATGCTGGCAATATCGTAGTGACGTTTGAGCCAGTCACGGTCACTGGAGTCACTGGTTATTCAGCTACGGCCACCAACACGGCCGCGGGCACGACGGACAAGCCACTAACTGGCAAAGGAGATGCCACAAGCAAATCCATCACAATTGACGGGTGCTCGGGCGGCGTAACTTATGCCGTGGCAGTTGAGGTCGCCGCTGCGGCGGGTAACTCGGCACCTGGTAAGGCCAAGAATCCGGTGAAATGTGTTGCCTCGCCTTCGAAGCCACAACCCCCGACTATCACTAAAGTGTCGAGTGCCGGCAGTAGCATTCTCGTAGCGTTTTCTCCATCGAAACAAGATGGCGGCAGCCCAATTATCGCTTACAGTGCAACGGCAACTAACACGAATAGCAAAAAGGGGGAGAAGCCGCTCACCGATCTCGTCAATACGACGAAAACTTCGGTGTCGATCCCAAATTGCACTACCGGGGACAGCTACTCGGTTGAGATGGTAGCGAAGAACAAAATCGGCGACAGCGAGCCAAGCAAGGCGTCCGGAACCATAGAATGCGCGAAGTGACCGCATATTCGAGATAGAGGCCGGTCTACGCGAGCTGGATGAGGGGAATTCAACGCCATTCGATTCGGACGCCGTCGAGCGGATCAAGCTTGCCGGCCGTGAAGAACTTGGGGGGGGCAATTCGGCGGAAAAGTAGAGGCCTCGCATTTTTAGCGCTCTGTGACAGGCCTTTCTTGTTTAAAATCTCGCGAACTGTCGTGTCACATTACAATCGGCGGTGACACGAACCTTGAGACGAACGCTACCGCCCGGCGGCAGTGAGGGCCCCGGTAACTACCGGCAGTTCTTGCCTAAGCGCCCTCAGCTTGTTCCAAGCGAGTGACGCGCAGGCAAGATCCTCGAGTGCAACACCCACGGATTTGAAGACGGTTATCGACTCAGGATCTTGCCGTCCCGGCTCGACGCCGCGACACATCTCTCCCAGTTCCGCTTGAATGTGATCCGCCGTTATTAAACCTCTGGCGATGGGGTCCTGAATGTCGCCGGCTTCCCGCAAGACGGAAGAGCGCTGGTCCACATAAAGCTTGGCGGACGCAATGAGCTCGCCTTCAGCCTCGATCATCTGGGAAGTAAAGCCCCCGACCAGATCAATATGAGTTCCGGGCCGCACATCTTTGGCCTCGATGAGAGGCGTCTGGGACAGCGTTGCAGTCGATACGATATCGACCGCGCCGACTGATTCATGAAGATCCAGAGCGGCCCGCGCGCGAATTCCGGTCGTTCTGCTCACTTCTCGCGCCAGAACATCTGATTTTAGTGCATCGCGACCCCATATGAGTATCTCCGTGATGGGCCTCACCGCGATATGCCCGGCAGCAATTCGCGCCGCAATCCTCCCGGTGCCCACGATGAGAAGCCTGCTCGACTCAGCACGCGACAGATATCTCGACGCCAGTGCGGACGCGGCCACGGTCCGACGCACGGTCAATTCCTCGGCGTCGATCGTCGCCAGCAACTCTCCGGTGACCGCCGAGAAGAGGACATAGAGGCCGTTAATGGTCGCGAGACCCTGCTGAGCGTTGCCTGGAAAGACGGTCACGAGCTTGACGCCCATGAGGTCACCAGTCCGCCACGCCGGCATTACCAACAGCGCATCCGGCAGCGCCTCGTGACCCGACAGGCAATGCCGCTCGCGTTCTGGTGCAATGGGCGGCGACGCGAATGCGGCGGCAAGAGCGTCGATCAATAGCGGGAAGGGCGTCAGCTCGCGAAGCGTTGATGCGTCCAGATGAACGACGCTAGGGAGTGGTGACATATGAAGGCTGCGTAAGGGTCCAGACCTGCTAACGTACGCGGCACTTGGTTTCTTTACAAGAACTTTTTTCTACTTATAGGATACTCTATCGTTTCAGCGGACTCGACTTCGGTTCCGCCTCCTTGCGAGCAGGTGCCTCTCCGGTGGGGATCACGTGCAGGCCGTCCGGCGTCTCGGGTACTCGGCCCGTCGCGATCCACAAAATTTGCGCGTCCTCATTGCCGACGGAAATGAGCGAGTGAGCCATCGTGCTGTCGAAATACAGACTGTCGCCGACGGTGAGTCGAATAGGTTTGTAGAACTCCGTGTGCACCGTCACGCCACCACGGAGTACGTAGACGAATTCTTCGCCGGGATGCGCTCTTAATTCGCTGGTTGGGGACAATGAGTGAGCGCGCAGTGTCGCCATGAGCGGGATCATCTGCTTCTGGCTGAGATCGTTACAGAGCAGCTCATACCGATATTGCTCCGTTTCGTATACGTCACCATCACCGGCGCGCGTCAAGCTCTTGCGCGCCGTGCTCGGCGCGGTGGTGGGCTCTGCCGAAGCCGTGGACATCAAATTGGCGACGTCAGTCGATAGCGCGCCGGCCAGCTTGATGAGCGTATCGTAGCTGACAGACAAAGAGCCGTTCTCAATCTTGGATAAGGTTGATTTTGACAGTCCGGTGATTGCACTGAGGTCGCGAAGTGTCTTGTTAACTCGTTGGCGTAGCTGCCGCACGCGTTGTCCGAGTTGTGTTCTGGCGCGAGTGATGTTCTTAGATGTCAATCGTGAACTCCCCGATATTATCGCCTCAGTATAAGCCGGCCCGTTCACTTAACTCCTGCCATCCAACGCCTGAGCATCGGGGTAGCCAGAAGCATGGCTGTCGCGCCGATGCAGGAAAACCAAAAGATCTCCAGAAAGAGATCCGACAGTGTGTGGACCTTACTCGCATCATACTGGCGCGAAAGTTGTCCGGCCACGTTGTTTCCGAGCGCCAAGGCAAGAAACCAGATCCCCATGATTTGGCCGGTCAAGCGCGGTGGCGCAAGCCGGGTCATGGAGGAGAGCCCGACCGGAGACAAGCACAGATCGCCCCATTCCTGCAGAACATACGTGGCGATGAGCCAGGTTGGCAGAACCTGGGCTCCGGCGAGGACATAGCGGGACGCCACGTACATGACGAGAAAGCCGCCACCGAGTAGCGCAAGGCCGGCGGCGAACTTTGTGGAAGGCATCAAGTCACCGCCGCGTTTGCTCAAGGTGAGCCACAGCGCCGCAAACAGGGGAGCACACAGAATGGCGATCATCGGAGTGACGGCCTGCAGCACGCCCGCCGGCATGTGCCCGCCGAGGAGAACGCGATCGACGTAACGGTCCGCGAATAAGTTCAAAGACGCGCCCCCCTGCTCGAAGCCTGCAAAGAACATCGCATACCCGGCGAAGAGCACCATCATGACGTAGACACGCCGACGCTCTTGCGTTGTGAGTCCCGCGAACGCGACTAGATACAGAAAGTACCCTCCAGCAATGATGGCGATCACCCACGAGGCGTTGTCGGACACCGCGGCGGCGTTGATCGTGAGGCGTCCCGTCATGGCCAATGCGGCGACGAGCGTGACGGCGACCACGAATACAATGACGGGAATCCAGGAGCGGGCTGCCGGGGTGCTGTGTGCGGCCAAACCGGATTGACCCAGCCACCGGCGGGTCACCATGAACTGCACTAGGCCGAAGAGCATGCCCACCGCCGGCAACATGAATCCCCATCGCCAGCCAAAACGCGCGGCGCACAAAGGTACGAGCACCGAGCCCATGAATGCCCCTACATTGATGCCCATGTAGAAAATGGAAAATCCCGCATCCCGTCGCGCTCCACCCTCCGGGTACAGGTGCGCGACCATGACGCTGATGTTGGGTTTGAGCAGGCCCACCCCGAGCACGCTGACGACTAAGCCCAAGAAGAAGACATCAGCGCCACCCACCATCAGCATGGCGTTGCCCATTGCAATGAGGATCGCGCCGCCGATCACCGCCCGCTGTGCGCCAATGAGACGGTCCGCGATCCAGCCGCCGAGGAGCGCGACGAGGTAGGTCGCGGCGATATAGAGCCCATAGACGGAACTTGCGGTTCGATCGTCGAGGCCGAGACCACCCTCCCGCGCGGCGGTCACGAGAAAAAGGATCAGGATGGCCCGCATGCCGTAGTACGTGAACCGCTCCCACATCTCGGTGAAAAAGAGCGTCCCGAGTCCGCGCGGCTGACCGAAGATCGTTGGGTGTGTCGCCATGGTCATGCGTTCAAAGTCGCGGCGCGCTCCGATGTCAGCGCGGCGATGATGCAGCCGAGGGATAGAATCAACGCCGTACCGACGCAGACACCCAACAAGCGTACCCCCGCGGCGGTGACGACATATCCGGCGAGAGATGGTCCGAGCGCAAAACCCAGGAGAATTACACCACCGCTCGCACCGACCAAACGGCCGCTACGATCCATCTTCGCAATGGCGGCCATCAGAAATGACAAAGCGACAGGGTATGCGAGCCCGTAACCCAATTGTGTCGCGACGTAAATGGGGATCCGCAATGTCATCCCTAGTACCACCGCTGTCACCGCAAGACAGGTCATACTGAGTACCACGGGAACTAAATATCCCCACCGATCATTGAGTGCTGCTACGCCCGCGCCGCCCACGAGTCCCGCAAGAAGGTTCAATGCCAACACGTGATCCGCCTGCGGTCGAGCAAGCCCTAAGCGTGTTCCGATGACTTCCGAAAAGGACCACAAAGCGCCGAGTGCGACACTGAACATGAAGACTGCGCCAAGGCCGAGTTTGGCAGGCGCACCGAGACTGCGGGTCGAGTCCCCGCCACCGCGCTCATTAAGCGCGGCAGATTTCCCCAGTCGATTGAGCAATGGGAGCGCCAGCAAGGCAAAGCCCGCAAGCAGCGCGAACCCGGCCGCTGGCCACCTAGGGAAGCTCTGCACAGGCAGGCGCGCGAGGCAGAATTGAGATGAATGAAGTGATGGAAGTCATCGCAAAATTCGCGGCAGAGGATAAGTCAGCGCCTTTATGCGGCGTTTCTCGCTGCTTTTGCACTGCATCGCGATCATCAGGCACACGTCCACTGTGGTGGCAGCAAGCGGCGTCTCAGCAGATACAGATTCGCCAGCGCGAAGGCGGTATACAGCCGCACGGTATTCTTCGCCAATCCACGGTAGCGAACTTTGCTAAAGCCCCACAGGCGCTTGACCACATGGAAGACATGCTCGACGCGCGCCCGAGCAGCGGAGCGTCGACGGTTAATGAACTTCTGATACTTGCTCAACGGCCTTCGGGGGGAACGCCGATTGATCCGGTAGCGGATGCCGGCGGCCAGGGCGGCCTGGCGATGCGATTCATTCCAGTAGGCCTGGTCGCCGAACACCTCGCGCTCTTCTCCGTGCAGCAGCTTGGACATTTGCGTACTGTCGTGCACATTCGCCGCGGTCGTGCTCAAGCTGTGCACGATGCCGCGCCGGTCGGTGCCGACGTGCGCCTTCATCCCAAAATGCCAGTCTTTTCCCTTCTTGGTCTGGCGCATCTCTGGATCGCGCGCCTTCTCTTCATTCTTCGTCGAGGGCGGCGCAGCAATGATGGTCGCGTCCACAATCGTCCCGGACTTCAGCAACAGCCGCTTCTCCTCGAGCAGAGAGCGAATCTCAGCGAAAATCCGCTCGGTAAGCTGGTGCTGCTCGAGCAGGTGGCGAAAGCGCAGAATCGTCGACTCGTCGGGAATATCATGACCAAGAAGCTCGATGCCGGCGAAGCGGCGCATCGACTCAATGTCGTACAGAGAGTCCTCGGCTTGCGGGTCCGACAAATTGAACCAGTTCTGCATGAAGTAGATGCGCAGCATTTGCTCCATCGGCTTCGGCTGCGTCCCGTTACCCGCCTTCGGGTAATGCGGCTCGATCAGCGCCAGAAGCCTCGCCCAAGGAATCACCGCATCCATTTCGGCCAGAAAGCGCTCGCGCCGCGTGATCTTGCCCTTCTTCTCCCAAGCAACCGAGGCAAACGTCGTTTGTTGCATCGTTCTATCAGCTCCACCGCTGCTGCTAACTGCGCACAGTATCGGTCATTCCGTGACACCTGTGCAGAGCTTCCCTAGCTTGCAGCGTCGGTACGGCAGCTAAAAAAGCGGCTGCCAGCAAACCGGCCACGATTGTGGCAATCGCATAGGCACGTGCCGGATCGGCCACGTGAGCAAGGCTTGCGTTGGCAGCGCATAGCAACATGCCTTCACCGAGACCCGTCAGAATTCGCAAACCGTAAAAGCACAGGAGTGCATTCGTGCCGACGGGCTCGAACGCCGTGCAAGCCAACTGCGCGGATCCGGCAAGCACTAGGCCGGCGACGCCGAGCGTTCGAAGCGACACGAATTGAATGCGAGTGCTTAGAATCAAGGAGGATATGGCTATTGCTAGCCATTCCGCAGTGATGAGATTGGCTGCCACTGTCTCACTCACATGGGCGCCCGCGATGAGACCGCCGATGACGGCTGGGGCCACGTTGGTGACTATGAGTCCGAAGGCGACCGCAGCGATAACCCCGGCATGTGACGTTAACGATGATCTATCCATGCCGGGGCCCACGTATTATCAACTAGTTTCCAATATTGTGCCTTTTGTTCTTGCCAAGCAACCTTGTCCACGCGTAGGATACTTTTGAACCGGAAGCAATTCAGCTGCCGCCCACCCGAGATCAGCTCTCGGACGGCGGTTTTCTCAAGGGGGCGGCAATGTCATCGCAAGACGCTTCTGTCAATACGGCCCCAGAGACGGGTGCGGTTGAACCGCGTCCACGTCCACGCACGATGATTGCCCGGGAGGGCGAGAACGGCGTGTTTAGTCAGAGCTGGTACCCCGTTTGTCGCTCCATAGAAATCGCGCCGGGCAAAGTCATCGGGCAGAGTTTTCTCGGCGGAAAAATTGCCATCTACCGCGGAGTCGACCAAAGAGCGCGCGTCGTCAGCGGTTACTGCGTGCACATGGGAGCGGACCTCTCGATCGGGGCAGTCGTCGGCAATCATCTGCGGTGTGCATTTCATCATTTCGAGTATGGCGAGGGAGGTTATTGCGTTAAGACCGGCGTTGGCGCTCCGCCCCCCAAAGCGGCACGTATTTTCGAATTTCCAACGATGGAACGCTACGGCCTTATTTGGGCATTCAACGGGGAAGCGGCGCTCTGGAGCTTACCCGATCTCGATCAGCCGGAAGCGAACCTCGTGTTGGTCGAGAGGGATGTGGCCATTTCGAGCTGCGACCCCTACATGCTCACGGCGAACGCCTTTGATTGGCAACACTTCGCCATCCTGCATGATTTTCACTCCGCGAGCCCGTTGCGCGAGGAGGACATCCGGTGGAATCAATATTCATGCGGGTTTGATTTTTCGGGGACGCATTGGCAGGGCGAGTCCATGCGCTACACGATCGAAGTGTACGGAACAAACATTTATCTGCAGCAAGGCACACTCAACGGCCGATGGTATGCCATGGTGATTCCGGCCGGGCTACCCGGCCCAGGAGTCTCTCGCACATTTTTGCAGATATTGGTGCCGAGAGGGGATGGATCTGCCGAGGCGGAGCGCCAAGCGCGACACACCGCCGAGGCGCTCGCTGATATGGAAATGAGGTTCGTGCTCCAGGATCAAGACGTTCTGAATTCGATTCATTTTGGACCGGGGCATCTGCTGCCGGAGGATCGGCAGTTCGCGAGATTCTTGAAGTACCTGCGCAATTATCCGCGCGCGAACCCGGCAAAGCACTACCTTGAATAGCCCGTCAGGCCGTTTAACCGTAGTGTTTGTCGTGACATCTCACGCGACGCTCGGGGACACTGGAAAACCGACGGGTGCGTGGTATTCGGAGATTGCCGCGCCTTACTACGTGTTCCAGGACGCCGGTTGCAGCGTGACATTGGCGTCAGTCGCGGGCGGACCCGCTGTCATCGATCCGGCGAGTCGACTGCCGGAGTGGCAAACCGACGCTACGAGACGCTTGGACGCCGACGGTCAGGCAGTAGCCGCATTGGCTAAGACCCGACCGGTGAGTGCGGTGGACCCGAGCGGCATCGATATCCTCTATATGCCGGGAGGGCTCGGTGCCATGTGGGACTTTCCCCATTCGCCGGCGCTGCAAGCCTTCGTTGAATCTTGCGCGGGATCCGGAAAGCAAATCGTCGCGACTCTCTGCCATGGCGCGGCATGCCTCGTGGCGGCATTAGACCGATCCGGTGCCCCGCTCGTCGCTGGCCGAATGCTCACTTCCTTTACGAATTCAGAAGAACGCGCGCTGCAGACTGACCGTATCGTGCCTTTCTTGCTTGAATCACGCCTTTGCGAACTCGGAGCGCGATTTCAAGCGGGCCCCGATTGGAGCGACACGGCATTCGCCGATGGCTGGCTGATCTCCGGTCAAAACCCGGCATCGGCCGCACACGTCGCGCAATTGGCGCTCAAGGCATTCAGTGAACTCTAACAGACGAAAACGCGGCACTTATGCTTTCGCAAATACCGTAATACGCGCCCTGCATCACATCATTGAGGCTACGCCATGAAACGACAGACAAGTATTTATTCGGCGCTAATCTGCATTCAGAGTCTGCCGTGGTTCGCATCTTCCGCCGTGTCAGCCGAGCAGCCTTCGGAGGGCATCGGCCAGCTCCAGGAGATCATCGTTACCGCGCAGAAGCGCGAGCAGAACCTGCAGGACGTCGGCACGTCGATCACCGCATTTAACGCGGAGGCACTCAGCAAACTGGGTTTTAGCAGCGTCACGGACATCGCCATGCAAGTTCCTGGCATGCAGTTCAATCAATTTAGCCCGGACCTTACCGTATTCAACATCCGCGGCGTCGCCCAGAACGACTTCAGCGACCACGAAGAGGGGCCGGTCGCCGTGTATTCCGACGAAGCCTACGTATCGTCACTCGGCGCCATCGCGGGCTCGATGTTCGATCTGGAGAGGGTTGAAGTCTTACGCGGCCCGCAGGGCACGCTATTTGGCCGCAACGCAACCGGCGGTCTCATTCAGTACGTCAGTCAAAAGCCGACCGACGAGCCGTCCCAGTTTGTGTCGGTAACCGCAGGTAGCTTTGGCGAGCTCGATACCGAAGGCTACGTGAACGGGCCGTTGAGCAACGCGGTTGATGCGCGTTTCTCATTTGCCACGGATTATCACGGGAATATCGTGCAGAACCGCATCGGTGAAGGATCCGAAGATTTGAAGCAGTACGCTGCCCGTCTACAGTTTTTGTTCAAGTTGAACGATGATGCGCAGCTGCTCGTGAAGCTCCATGGGGTGACAAACCCAACGCTGACGGGCACGGGATATACATGGTCACCGGCGTTCCCCAATCCGCAGACTGGACTCGGCGCGACGGTACCGCCAAACGTCAATCTCTGGGGAACCTGTCCGGGATGCGATGTCGGCGGATACAAGAATACAGGCGGTCCATTCAATCAAGCATTTAACTATCCTCAATATTTCGATCGTACAGTCTACGGTTCCACCGTGCGCCTTGATTGGCAGCTCGGTCACGGGATGGCACTCACGTCAGTTACTGACTTCCTGCATTTGGATAAGGGCTACGGAGAAGATTCAGACGTCTCACCGAACCCGACGTTGAATTACAACACGTGGCAGAGTTTCCATCAGTTCTCGGAAGAGTTAAGGGTCAGCGGTCAAGCTGGGAGCGTCAAGTGGGTCACCGGCCTCTTCTTTCTCGATATGGACACCAAAGATTGGGCGAATCTGATATTCGGCGGACCCTTGGCAGACTATGGCACTTCGGGGCCCTATTTCAGCCTCAAGACCCTGACGTATGCGCCTTTCGTTCAAGCAGAGTGGTCGATTAACGATAGTTGGACGGCAATTATTGGTGCTCGATATACGCATGATGAGAAGATCTACCAATACTCGCTGACCTCCCCGTTTGGGTCGTTGCCGCCGATATACGAATTCGATACGACGACTAATCCCGGCCTCGCGGATCAAACCTATAATCTTCCTTCGTGGAAAGGGGAACTCGATTACAAAGTGACGCCCGACAGTTTGCTCTATGCCAGCGTCAACCGCGGGGCCAAGGGCGGCGGTTTCAACGCGCCACTGTCGTTACCCATCAACTCTCCCAGCGACATTCCCTTTCGGCCGGAGCAACTCACCGATTATGAGTTTGGTGAAAAAACAACGTTCTGGGGCGGCAAAGCGCGGGTGAACGCCGGCGTCTTTTATTACGATTACAAAGATTATCAAGCCTTCCTGTACAGCGGCGTCAGCGAATTCGTCAACAACTTCCCGGCGACCGTGAAGGGAGGCGAGCTAGAACTGTCGTTGTTGCCGACGAAGGGGCTCAACCTTCAAGTGGGGGTCTCTGGTCTTGACGCCATCATCAAGAATGTCGTTCTTCCGACGGGACTCGTCACGAATAGAATCATGCCGCAGGCTCCGAAATGGAGTATGAACCTGCTCGCACGATATCAATGGCAGGCGTTGAATTCGACCTGGTGGGTTCAAGGGGATAGCAAGACGGATACGTCCATGTACTATGAGGCATTCAACGCGCCCGATGACTATCAGCCCGGAAAAACTTACGCGAATGCTCGGGTCGGCTTTACGAGCAGCGATTCGAAACTCGAGATCACCGCGTGGTGCAACAATGTCACCAACAAAATCTACCGGGTCTACAGCAATGATGCATCCTCGCTCGGCTACGACGCACTGGTGCTTGCGCCACCGCGATGGTACGGCGTCACCGTCGGGTATCACTTCTGAGAGCTGTTGAGCGCTACTGGATGAACAGAGAAGCCACCGTGTGTGCGGCGGCGGTGCTCGCAATTTTCGCCGCCCGTGCACACGCCGGTGATTTGGCGCCCCAAGATGTCGATGTGCGGGCCATCGGCACTTTGCAGCAAGCATCGCCGAATTGGCTCAGTAATGGCCGCACCTATGGTGAGCAACGCTACTCGCCGTTGAAAGAGATCAATAGCGCGAATGTCGCAGAGATCGGTCTAGCCTGGGAAGCTGACCTTGAGAGTCCCCGCTTCGGCATCGAGGCGACGCCGCTCGCGGTCGGCGGCCTACTCTTCACCACGTCGAGTTACAGCCGTGTATTCGCGTTCGACGCGCGCACGGGTCAGCGCCGCTGGGCCTTCGATCCGCTAGTACCGCCGGACTGGCTGCCGAATGGTTGCTGCAAACCGATGAATCGCGGTGTTGCTCTATGGAAAGGCAAGGTGTTCGTCGGCGCCTATGATGGCAGGCTGATCGCGCTCAATGCCGCGACCGGCAAGCGACTCTGGGAAGCCGACACAACGGATCGGAAGCCATTTTACACCATCTCGGGCGCTCCCTTGGTGGCCGATGGCAAGGTCATCATCGGCAATGCCGGCGCGGATTTCGACACCCGCGGCTATCTGTCCGCGTACGATGCTGATACTGGCAAAATGATCTGGCGGTTCTACGTCGTCCCCGGAAACCCCAAGAACGGATTCGAGACGCCGGAGCTCGCCATGGCGGCGAAGACTTGGGGTGCGAATCGGGACTGGTCGCACGCGGGGAAAGGCAATCCCTGGAACGCGCTGAGCTACGATGCCGAGAATGAGCTTCTCTACGTCGGAACGGGGAATGGTCCCTCCGAAGAAGAGTCCAAGGAAAATGTCGGGGGCGGCGACAATCTTTTCACGAGCTCGATCCTCGCGATCCATGTGAAGACGGGGCGGCTCGCCTGGTACTACCAGACGACCCCTGGAGATCAGTGGGATTTCGACGCCGTTGAAAATCTCGTCCTCGCCAACATCCCAGTCGGCGGTCGGCCGCGACACGTTCTCATGCAGGCCAACAAGAACGGCTTCTACTACGTGCTCGATCGCATCACGGGTGAGCTTCTCGCCGCCGACAATTTCGTCACGGTGAATTGGGCGCGCGGAGTCGATTTAAAGACGGGACGGCCTCGCGTACTTCCAGAAAACGCGGATTGGCGAACCGGTGTCAAACTCGTATTTCCAGGTGAGTATGGCGGCCACAATTGGATGGGTATGGCGTTCAGTCCGGACACCGGGCTTGCGTATATTCCGGCCCAAGATATAGGTTGGATCGAGGGCGCGAATCCGACGGCGTACTTCTATATGGGATATGACGCGACCAAGCTCACCCATGGCGATCTCTCGAAAAAGGCACAGGGTGTTCTGATTGCATGGGATCCGGGTAAGCATCAGCCCAAATGGAGCGCTCCCTTAAAAACCGTTACCAACGGCGGCGTACTCGCGACCGCCGGCAACCTGGTGGTGCAGGGAACTGGTGATGGCGATATTCGCTTTTATGACGCGACGACCGGCCGGATTCTCAAGCAGCTATTTATTGGCACCGGGATCGTCGCTCCTCCGATGAGTTATTCCGTTGATGGCACGCAGTACATCGCGATTGGCGCGGGCTGGAATGGCTGGCGAAGTGAGATTCCGAAGCCAGGCACACCCCCACCGTTTGACAATGCGGGACGTCTCATTGTGCTCAAATTGGGCGGGGGTCCGGTCAAAGTTGCCGAGCGCGTCGCGCCTCAACCATTTCTCACGGTCGATGCCGTCCAATCCCCGGATCTTGTGACCGCGGGTAAAGCAGTCTACGAGGCCAATTGTTCAGCCTGCCACACGCTCTACGGCGAAGGCTCCGTTTATCCTGACTTACGACGCATGTCTCAAGGCATCTACGACCATTTTGACGAGATTGTGCTCGGCGGAATGCTGCGGAGCGGCGGGATGGCAAGCTTTGCAGCTTCGCTCAACTCCGCAGACGTCCGCGCCGTAAAAGCCTATATCGTCGATTGGGCGCAACATTCAGAGTCAAAACACGCCGACTGATCCCCCTCAGTCGGAATAAGGTGCCTTATGCCTCTCATCAGTTTTGACAATGCAAGTCTCTTCGACGGCATCCATCCTGATGTCGCGCAGTCGATGTGTGTGCTCGTCGAGGGGAACGAAATCAAAGAGGTCTCCGAACGACCTATCAAGTCGCAAGCGGCGGAGCGCGTCGATTGCAGCGGTAAGACGCTGATGCCTGGCCTGATCGATTGCCATGTCCATATCTATCTCGAATCGTTGAATCTTCAGCCGCCCGAACCGCCCATTACCTATCGGGCCCAGTACGCGCAGAAGTTCTTGCGCCATATTCTCTCCTGCGGCTTCACCACCGTCCGCGACGTCGCCGGGGGCGATCACGGCATGGCCATGGCGCTGCGTGACGGCTTTCTCGAGGGACCCCGCTTCTATTATGGAGGATTGTGCCTGACACAAACGGGCGGCCACGGGGACATGCGACCCATGAGCCAGGAAACGGATTTCATTACCTGCGGGGCATCGCGCAACGTGCTGGCGATCCATGCCGATGGCGTCGATGAATGTATCAAGGCCACCCGCGAAGAGCTGCGCAAGGGCGCGAGCCACATCAAGATCATGGGCTCAGGCGGAATCATGTCGCCCAACGATCCGCTGGATCGATCTCAGTATTCCGAAGCCGAAATCCGCGCCGTCGTGGAAGAATGCACCCGTCATGGCGCCTACGTCTGTGCCCATTGCCATCCCAGTGAGGCCATTCGGCGCTGCGTAGAGTATGGGGTGCGCTCCATCGAACATGGGACGTTGATCAATGAGGAAACCGCGGCATTTGTCGCGAAACGCGGGGCCTTTGTGGTGCCGACCTTGTCAGTCTTATTTGCACTGTTTGAAGACGGCTCGCAAATGGGGATGCCGGAGGTGTCGCGACGCAAGCTCATCAAAGTGCATGACTATGCGCTGAAAGGGCTCGAGATCATGAAACGGGCCGGGGTGAAAATGGGCTTCGGAACGGATCTGCTGGGCGAACAGCACACACGTCAAGGCACGGAATTCAGCATTCGCCGCGAGGTGCTAACGCCCTTCGACATCTTGCACGCGGCAACCGCCGTCAATGCCGAGATTCTGCAGATGAACGGTAAACTGGGTGTGGTCCAGGCTGGAGCTCTTGCCGATCTACTGTTGGTGGACGGCGACCCGCTGCAGGACGTTAATCTTCTTGCGGCCAATGGTCGGCATCTTACGCACATCATGTTGGACGGGCACTGGACGAAGCGCTCCTGAGCATGCTGCAACTATCGGCGGCAGCGCAGCCGCGCTCTAGGTCCGGGATCTCGATGAGCTTTGCCGAATGAGAATCCTGATCATTGGCAGCGGACTGATCGGGGTAACCACGGCCTATTCCCTGCGACGCAGGGGGCACGATGTCATGGTGATCGACCGCCAGGCGGGGGCTGGTCGGGAGGCGAGTTTTGCGAATGGCGGGCTTCTCACCCCCAGCATGGCCGACCCCTGGAATGCCCCGGGAAGCTGGCGTCTTCTGCTGGCATCTTTAGGTCGCTCCGACGGCGCCATGCAACTTCACTTACGGGCGCTGCCCGCGCTATGGCATTGGGGAATCGCGTTCTTGTGCAACAGCCGAACAGCGGCATTCGAGCGCAACGTGCGGAGCAATCTGCGTCTGGCGCTGTATTCGCTCGAAGTCATGCAGAGATTGCGCCGGCAAACCGGAATTGAATACGATCGCGTGGCACGAGGCAGTTTGCGGATTTTTCGCGATCAGGGGGCCCTTGAGCAGGCATCTGCGGCGGCAGATCGGCTTTCATCCGCAGGTCTGCGCTGTCGACGGCTCTCACCCGCCGCTCTGATGGCATTCGAGCCCTCACTGACCCCGATCGTCCGCCATTTGACGGGAGCTATCCACTATGAATCCGACGAGACCGGCGATGCACATCGATTTTGCGTCGCGCTCGCGGATCATGCCAAGCGACAAGGCGTGGATTTTCGCTTTCTAACCGAAGTCGAATCGCTGGAGATGCGTTCAGGACGAGTCGTGGCGGTCGTCAGCGGTCAAGACCGTTTCGAAGCCGATTGCTACATCGTGGCTGCGGGGTGCTTCACCGCTCCTCTCATAAGACTGCTTGGCATCCGCCTTCCCGTGCAACCGGTCAAGGGTTACTCCGCCACACTGGATTACCCATCCGGTCCGCAAGCGCTCCGCACGCCCATCGTAGACGATAAGCTGCACGCCGTCGTCGTACCTTTCGCGGGCGCTATCCGTGTCGCAGGAACCGCGGAGTTCGCCGGTTACGATTCCAGCCCTAACGCAAAGCGCATTCACAACTTGCTCGGGATGTTGCGGGAGATCCTGCCCGATGAACCCTTCAACACCGCCGCGGCGCGTTCCTGGTGTGGCCTGCGGGCGATGTCCGCAGATGGAGTTGCCATCATCGGGCCGACACCCGTACCGAATTTAATGGTCAATACCGGGCACGGACACCTGGGCTGGACGATGGCCGCCGGATCGGCGGACCTATTGGCGGACCTGATCGACGGCCGCCCGACGTCGATTGATTCGAAGCCGTATGACGCCAGGCGATCAGCTTGATAATCAGACTCGCGAATATGTAGGAGAGCGACAATATAGCGACCAATCCCAAAGATCATCAGAATCTGTGAGTGTATTACTCGATAACCTAGATCCGAATGACTAGACGCGCATATGCTCGAAGACGATGAGACAGTCTAACGATCTCTGGGATTCGACGATCGCTGCATCGCAACTTCGCATAATATGAAGTATGACGTGTTGCGACGCATCATTCTTTCGCGTGTAAATTGCTGATTTTTAACGTAATTATCCTGACTATTATCACCCATATCGCGACAACCGCAAATTCGGAAGATGCTTGCGTCCTCAAGCAGATCCGGCGATTACGATTGAATCCAAACTGATAATGTAGTAACGTTGCTACATTCGTTTATGGAGATCCCCACGATGCCCATCACGACGCTAACGAGCCGCGAATTCAATCAGGACACCAGCCGCGCCAAGAAGGCCGCGACGGAAGGCCCCGTGTTCATCACCGATCGAGGCACGCCGGCCCATGTGTTGCTGAGCATCGAGGAATACCAGCGCCTCACGGGAGGGCAGGGCAACCTCATCGATCAGTTGGGGTTGCCGGCGGGCGTTGAAGACGTCGAGCTCGAAATTCCGCCAATGCCTGATCACGCACGCGCAGCCGATTTCAATTGATGTTCCTGCTCGACACCAATGTGATTTCGGAACTGCGCAAGGCAAGAGCCGGCAAGGCGGATCCTAACGTCACGGCGTGGGCCAGAACCGTGTCGCCCGCCAGTCTCTTCCTGTCGGCGATCGTCATCCAAGAGCTAGAGATCGGCGCGTTGCTTGCCGAGCGCCGCGACCCGGCTAAAGGAGCGATACTCCGTGCATGGCTCGATGAGCACGTGCTCCCGAGTTTCTCGGGGCGCATCTTACCCATTGACACGGCGGTCGCGCGCCGCAGCGCCTCTCTGCATATTCCAGATCCTCGGCCGATCCGAGACGCGCTCATCGCTGCGACTGCTCTCACGCATGGCATGACCGTCGTCACCCGCAACCGCGCCGATTTCGAATCGATCGGCGTGCAGATCCTGAATCCGTGGGATCGCTGAGCAGTAGCGGCCAATCACTTCGAGTGGCTTGAGGGTCGCCACTTGAAATCGTCGAGAATTGAGCCTGGCCGGTCAAAACTTGGTGCGTCAATTGTTATCATGATGTTGTCGATCATAAGTGCGCGTTTCGCGAAATGCCGCGGAAGGGCCGATCCGGAAGAAAATGCGAAGTGTCGGGTATTTGTGATAGTAGATTGGGCCAATGCGCAACTCCCCGCGTCGAAATATTGCCACTGCTCCCGAAACCCCAATTCCGAAATCAGCCCGGCATGAATCCCCGCTCCTTAGTATGAAAGCCAAGAATAAGGACAGCGGCAAGCTGCGCATCGGCGATGATTGGAATGCGATCCGCATCATCGCGCTCTCCCAGAGCAATCCCTTGAAGGCGATTGCGGAATTCGTCGAGAACAGCATCGATGCGCACGCCAAGACCATCACGATTACGCGCGGCAAGGAACACGGCGCGCATTACCTCTCGATCAAGGATGACGGGGATGGCGTGCCGCGCGGTGATGACGGCTTGCCCGATTTCAAGTATGTCGCAACCCATATCTGCGATTCAATCAAACGTCGGCTGAAAGCCGACGGCAATGGGACCGGTCTGCAGGGCGAGTTCGGCATCGGACTCCTAAGCTTCTGGACGGTGGGCGACATGTTGACGATGACCTCGACGGGCACCGATCAGAAGGCGTATCAAATGACGATGAGCAAAGGGGATTCCCGGTATGACGTGAGCCCGAAGCGCGTGATGTTCGCGGAAAAGGGTACGGAACTCAAAATCAGTCCCTTGCTCGAGGGCATTCGGACCTTGAGCGGCGAGAAGATCCAGTGGTATTTGGCCTCCGAGCTGCGGGACCGGATCCGCGACTCGAAGGCGCGGGTCACCGTGATCGATAAGCTGGCGCGCAAGCAGTACGAGGTGGAACCGCGACAGTTTGAGGGGCGCTTGCTGCACCAACTACCGCCAATCCGCACCGCCTTCGGGGATGCGTATGCGGAGCTTTATCTAGCCGAACCCAATGAGTCAGCGCGTGTCGCACTGACTCGGGTCGGAACCCGGGTGATCGAAGATATTTCATCATTGCCCGGCTTAGAACATGCGCCGTGGGTCTCGCGCTACGTCCAAGGCCTGATCGATGTGCCATTCCTCACTCTCACTCCCGGCACCCGCACCGGCATCATCCAGGATGATCGGTATGCCGCCCTAATCGAGGCGTGTGCAGCCGCTCGAAGCGCACGTCAAAGGTCTGATCGAGGAGCAACAGCGCGCCGAAGAAGAACAGGCGAGCCAACAATCACTCAAAGCCATCCAGCGAGCTTTCCATGAGGCCATGCTGGCGCTTCCTCGCGAGGAATACGATTGGTTCGATGTGCAGGGTCGCGCGCGCCAGGAAGGAGGAATCGCAGGCGCCGACGCCGGCGGCGTTCCTGCAGGTACCGACTGGCAAGAGGAATTGCTGCCGGGCGTGTCGGAGCCCAAGCCCGATGATTCTCCGCAGCGCCAGTTTTTCGATTTCGCGGGTCCTCTATTCAGCGTCGTCGTGTCGCCGGCCGCGAGCACCGCGCCGCTCAATGAGACGCGCAAGTTCCGCGCGCTGCCGCGGGACCGCTCGCGTCGGCGAGTCGTCGAGGATTTGGCGTTCACCTGGGAATTGATCGAAGGTGAAGGCTCTCTGCAAGGCGTCTCGGATCAAGAAGTGGAGTACCGAGCCCCGGGGGTGCCTGGGCTTGCTCGCTTGAAAGTCACCGTGACCCAGCGAGACGTCACGGTCACCGCCGAAGCCTTGATTACGGTGACCGATAGTCTGGAAAGCGCGATCACGCCCGCCGTCGTCAACACGCGTGGTTTGCCGGGATACACGTTCGAGCGTGCGGCCGGCGAGCTCTGGCGCTGCCGTTTCGACGTCGACCGCAATATCATCGTAGTCAATAGCGGCCATCGGGACTTCGTCTTTGCGACGCGCAATCGCGCGCTGCAATTGCGCTACCTGGTGCGCCTCTACGTCAAGGAGCTCGTGCTCAAAAACTTCGCCGGACTTCCCGCCGATCAGTTGCTGGAGCGCATGATCGAGCTGTCGCTCTATGCTGAAGAAAAGCTCAAATCCGGATGAGCCAGTCGAGACCCCCGATGAGCGCACGCGGACCGGCCGGCAATGCCGATCGAAAAAGGCAGTTTCGGGAAACGGCACGGGATATTCTGCATATGGCGAAAGTGAAGCGCCAATTTGGACAAGCCGTGGATGCGGCCGGCGCGGTCGCGAGCGCCATGGAGCGAGCCTACCGGTTTGGCTTCGAGGACGCGCTGAAGGGATCCGCTGGCTCGAAAGTGGATAGTGCGAGCGCATCGGCCAGCGAAGCGCCCGACGATGCCATGCTTTGGACAATGATTCCGCCTCGCACCCGCGGCACGTTCTGGAGCATTTGTCTGGCTGCCCTGGGTCGAGACGGGCGCTCCGCGACGCCGAGTTATCTCGAACAGGTACCCGCCCGAGGTGGAAAGTGGGTGTGGCAGCTCGTGGTGCCGGAGCGGCAGCCGTACGAGAAACGCGTCGGCGACGGGACCATTACCACGCTGTTCCGGTTGGGGCTTCTGGAGTATGGGGAGGACGAGACGCGCGTGATCCTGTCGGATTACGCCATCAAGACATGGAACCGCTTCTGCGAGCGCGGCGGACAATGGCCGGATGATTTGGTGGAGCCGCTACCGTAATGAACAGTGCGAGGCGGAAGTCGCAATGGAGCGTTTTTGAATCGCTCGTAGATGGCGGTGGCGCATCGTGAGGATTGAGACAAGGGAAGACTTCGAGCGTGCGCGCGAGCGGTTGCGACGACGCGATTCCGACTCGTTAGCCGCGTTTCTGATGTCGCTGGCGATGGATTCAGGGCCCGTTGGTGAGCAGGTGCGCACGTTCATCGTGGCGGATGACCTCGCCGAGACGGTGGAATCGCTGAGGGGCCGGATCAGAGGACTTGCCATTCCGTCGGAGTATGAGCACCGGCATTCTCTCGGCCGGGAGATGGGGGTAAGTCTCGATTTCATCGTGGATTCGGTCGAGCGGTTGGTGTTGCCGATCGACGCACGCGCTGCGTTCGAGTTGTTGGCAGCGGTGTTCGAGGCGGATCAAGTGGCGATGGAAAATTGTGGAGAGCACGACTGGGAAGTGACCTGCGCGTACAAGCGGGCGGCGGGATTGATGGCGGAGGCGGCGAGGAATTTGCCGCGCGCGGCAATCGAGGAGCGAGTCAAAGCGTTGATCGATGCGGATGGGTACGGCGTGCGGGCGGAACTGGCGTCGGTGGTCCCGGTGGAGCATAAGCAACGCTGATATCGCTATGAGCACTTTTTACACGAATCTTCCCTACGGGACTAATCGTTTCCACCAAACAACAAATGGCACGGCGGCGCCTTTTAACTTTCGGGGATGCCTCGAGGCGCGGCGCGCTGAAGCCGGGTTTGGTTAGCGTCGTCGTCTCTTAGCGTAAGTCAATGCTCCGGAAGGGGATGATCTCGAGAGCGATCGGCTGTGGCTGGCAACATGATCGAACACCATATCGAGAGCAACCTTGAGCGGTGCTTCACTGCGCGAGGTCTTGGCGAGCAGCAGACCTCCTTGGACGGCGCACAATACGCCGATCGCCAGATCCCTGGGGACGGCCGAGCTCCCCAGTTCGCCGTTCTCTTGCATTTTCGCAAACCCTGCGGCTAGCCGGTCCTCCCATGAATCAAAGCCGGCGACGAGCAGCGCACGAGCCGGCTCGGATTGACTGGCCAGTTCGCTTGCCAAGGATCCGATCGGGCATCCGCCATTTGCAACCCTTCGGTTCAACGCCAGGATGCAATCGCACCAGCGACGCAATGCCGCCAGGGAGTCGAGCTGCGTAAGCGCGGTCTCTTGCGCCGCCAGCACGCGCGCCGCCTGCGCGGAAATCACCTCGCGAACGAGCGCGTCCTTATCTGCGAAATAATGGTATAGCTGGGATTTGCTCACGTCAGCCGCGCCGCGCACATCGTCGAGGCTCGTTCCCTCCGCTCCCTTTGCGTAGGTGAGGCTTGCCATCGCATCCACGATTCGCTGTCGGGTCGAGGCACCCCGGGGCGTGTACGTCCTTTGTGCGCTTGCGGCTTGCTTCTTCATAAAGCAGCTTTTTAGCACGATTGGACTTGACAGTCCATTTCTATCGTGACAGAGTGGACCATATAGTCCATTTGATTCTTACCCCGTACCCGCATTTCTTCAGGAGCACTGTCATGAGCACTTCGGCCACCCTGGTTTTCCCAAGACTTCAAGGCGACCAAGTTCCCGCCGGGTCTCGCCCGATTCTAGAGAAGGTGCAAAAAGGCTTCGGATTCATCCCGAATCTGTTCGCCGCCTTCGCGAATTCCCCGACTTTGCTCGAGGGATATATAGGCCTCGATGCCACCTATAGCAAAGGCACATTGAGTCCCGCAGAACGGCAGCTGGTGCTCCTGACCGCGAGCGTCGTCAACGAATGCGCCTACTGCGTCGCCGCCCATAGCATGGCGGCCAAGGGCATGCTCAAGGTTCCCGCAACCGTCGTTGCAGCGGTGCGAGCGGGGCAGCCGGTGGCCGATGCGAAACTCAATGCCTTGGTCAATTTCACGCGCGAACTCGTGCAGAACCGAGGTCACGTTGCCGCAGCGACCGTCCAGTCGTTCCTAGACGCGGGGTACCGTAACGATCAGATCGGCGAAGTACTGATCGGAGTCGCCCTCAAGACCATTAGCAACTATACCCATCATCTCTCGCCGGTGGAGATCGATTCCGCATTCAAAGCGGAGGCGTGATGTCACTCTCCACGTCGAACACAGCTGAACACGGTTACGGACAATTACAGGACCCCGGCATGACGAGTCTTTACGACCCCATCGTTCTCGGCGACATGAGACTCAGCAATCGAGTCTTCATGGCGCCATTGACCCGCAATCGCGCTACACCCAGCGGGGTGCCGGGCCCATGGGCATCGACGTACTACAGCCAGCGTGCATCGGCCGGCCTGATTGTCACGGAGGCGACGCAAATCTCACCCGTGGGAAAGGGCTATATCAACACCCCCGGCATTCATTCGGAAGAACAGATCGCCGGCTGGAAGACGGTCGTCGAGGCGGTACACCGCTCGGGCGGCCGACTCTTTCTCCAGCTCTGGCACGTGGGCCGAATCTCCCACAGCAGCCTGTTGCCGGAGAACACTTCCCCGGTGGCGCCTTCAGCAATTAGGGCACGCGCGCAGACGGTCGTTGAGACAGGGTTCGTCGATGTTTCGGAGCCCCGAGCCCTCAGCGTGACGGAGATCCGGCAAACGATCGAGGACTATGGTCGCGCTGCATCCAATGCCAAGGCCGCCGGCTTCGATGGCGTGGAGATTCACGCTGCCAACGGCTACCTGATTGACCAGTTCCTTCGATCGAACTCGAACGTTCGCACCGACACTTACGGTGGCGGTGCTGCCAACCGGGCGCGCTTTCTCGGTGAGGTCGTCGAGGCCGTCTTGAATGTCTGGGATCCGGGTCGCGTTGGGGTACGTATTTCTCCCCTCGGTACCTTCAACGACATGGGCGATGCCAATCCAGAGGAAACCTTCGCGTGCGTTGTGGATATGCTCAATGGGCATCGGCCTGGATACCTGCACGTCGTGGAAGACACGATCCCGGTCGATCATAAGGCGGATTTTTTCCGACGCTTGCGCTCGGCATGGAAGGGGATCTATGTCGCCAACGGAGGGTACGATGCTGAGCGGGGCGAGCGCGCGGTCTCCGACGGATCTGTCGATGCCGTAGCCTTCGGCCGGCTCTTCCTCGCGAACCCGGATCTGCCGACGCGCTTCAGTCGCCGCGGACCGTTGAACGTGCCCGATACCAAGAGCTTTTACGGCGGCGACGACCGCGGCTATGTCGACTATCCGAAGTGGGCCAAGAGCGGAACCTGAATGAGGTTTACGCAACCCGCACGGCCGAACCAACGGTGGCGCGGGCATGAGCCGGCGGGCCGCTGAGATTACGAAAACCTAGCGTTAAAGGAAAACGGAAATGGACTCGACCCAAATATTCTGGATGCAGCTTGTTACGAGCGTTGTCGTCTTCGGCATCGTCGCGGTCTGGTACGTTTGGCCGTACTTAACCAAACTTTCTCGTAATTCTGCTCTAATTCCGCTGCTTTTCGTGCACGTGCTGCGCTATGTGGGAATGACTCTATTAGTTGCAGGTATGGTCGATCCGAAACTGCCCGAAGAATTCCGTTCCAGTGCTGCTTACGGTGATCTCTTGGAAGCGGCGCTGGCCCTCGCTTCCATTTTTGCTCTGCGGGTCAACTGGCGTTTTGCCGTTCCTCTGGTGTGGGTGGCCAACACCTGGGGATTCGTGGACCTGCTAGACGGAGTACGGGGCGTCCTGCAGTTGAACGTGCCGAGCTTCAACCTAGCCACCCTTTGGTATGTCTATACATTTTACGCTCCCGTGGTAATCGTTTCCCATGTGATGATTTTTTGGATTTTGATCAAGTCCAAGTCGTGGAATAACCCAAACCAGGGTTACGCTGCCTAGTGGTCCGCAACCGAGTGAAAGGGAGTCCTGAAGAACATGCGAAACGACATCGTACACGGAGCTCGTTTTCCTGATTACGAGCTAAGCGACCATACGGCGACACGGCGGAAATTGTCCGAACTTCAAGGAACGGACCCCATGATCGTCGTGTTGAGTCGCGGAGGCTTCTGCCCAAAGGATCGACGTCAGGCTGAAGGACTTATCGAGCTACACCGTGAAATGGAAGTGGGTTATTGCCGACTGGTCACCATCAGCACGGATAGCCTCACCGAGACGAACGAATGCCGTAGCGGAGTCGGCGCACACTGGCCCTTTCTATCGGACGCGCGCCGTGTTGTCCAAAAGGATCTCGACATCGCCGAATACACGGACCCTGTGCACAATCCAATGATCCCTCACGTTGTTGTTCTTGAGCCGGATCTCATCATCCACAAGATCTACAACGGGTACTGGTTCTTTGGCAGGCCAACGATGGAGGACTTGCGTCAGGATTTGCGCGCTGTGACCAAGAAATGCAGACCGGATTGGGACATTACGACGCCCGAAATGAAACTTGCGTGGCAGGAGGGCCGCAAGGAACTGTTCTACCCATACGGCAAGACATACGCCCAAACCATTCGCGAGCAGGATTGATTCGACCGCCGAGCGCGGTGACGCGCGGCAGCAAAAGCAGGATAGCAGACGACTAGTGATTGAAACTGGGCGACCTGATAACCGATTTGATTTGATTCTTCAGTAGGACCATGACTTCGACTGCGATTTTGCTGCTGTCGGGTCTGACAATAAATGGCAGCGTGCCAAATTTCGTGAGACGCGAACGGCACAAACTTTCAACGACATAGACTCGGACTCGCGCATCTCACTGCCAAATTAGTGAGATTGGTTGCGCCGTCGAGCGCGAGAAAGCGGTCTGCGGCAAATTGACACATTTCGTGAGACTGCGGACCTCATTTTTCTTGGGTCTTCAGACGGAGATTGCCACATTCTGTGAGACGGCGAGCATGCTGTTTGAGTCGTTTTTCGGAAATTGCCAGATTTAGTGACACGGAAGACTTCGCTGCATGTGCGCCAATCTCACGAAATGTGGCAATTTCCCGCAAGAGCGCGGTCGTGAAGCAGTGAAATTGGCAATTCGGACCGGAGCGATTGTCAGGTTGCTCGCATGATCTTTCACAAGAACAATTACTTGGCGGTGATTCTCAGCACGAATCCGGTCACTGACACATTTAATGAGATTCGACATTTGGGGCACGAAGAGCGAGGTTTCTGCGGCTGCCTGAAACCGCAGAAACCTCTTACGCCATTTCCCGGGCAATTAAGACTTGCTGCCAGCTGCCGCTGCAGCGATAAATGCCGCCACCTCCTTCGGCTTGGACAGCATCGGCACATGGCTCGTGGGCAACGCAAGAGTCTTTGCCCCCATCCGCTTCGCGGCGAAGCGCTCGTAGTCCGGATTGATCATCCGATCATTCTCTGCCACGACATAATAGGAAGGCTTGTGGTGCCAGGCCGCGTCGCTCATGGGTACCCCGAATACAGAACCCGACGTGGGCCCCTGTGTGGCGAACAACACCTGTTTCTCCCCGGCGGATAGATCCTGCGCGAAGTCTTCCGCGACACCCTTTTTTGTCAAAACCAGAAATCCGTCCTCGATCGGCGTGACTTCTGGGCCTACTGGCGCCGGCGCAAAATCCTTCGCGGTGGTGCCCAACGATTCTCCGGTGTCAGGACCGAACGCCGCGACGTAAACCAGGCGGGCGACCTTGGGGTGATTGCCTGCGTCGCTGATGACGGCACCGCCATACGAGTGCCCGACGAGTATGACCGGCCCGTCCTGCGCGTCGATGATGCGCTTGGTTGCGGCGACGTCGTCCGCGAGGCTGCTCAGTGGATTCTGCACCGCTACGACGTGCAGTCCCCGCTCCTCAAGCAAGGGGATGACTTTTGCCCAACTGCTGCCATCTGCCCATGCGCCATGCACCAGAACAACATTTTTGACTGGCTCCTGATTCGCGGCCAAAGCAATACCTTGATTCATGAAATACACTCCCGCTGTGACGATGAAAACCTTCATTAAGACGCTTTGAATACGCATAACGTGTTGACCTCCCATTGATGTATAGAACTTCGAACTGGACGACGACATCATGAGGAGATACGCGCGCGGGCGAAACGCCGAGAAGTGCATACATCGACCTCCCATTATGGGGATGCCAAACAGCCCAACCGCTGCGGCCGATGTATGAGCCGCTGGTCGGAGGAGCAATGCAATATTCTGACGATGGAATATTTGCACTAGGTTGAATAGACGCCGGCACAGATAAAGGGTCGCCTGCTTATTACTCCGGATCGTAAGACCCGGACCGCGAACCGCACTGCTACGCGACATCGTTGTGCGCAGTGCGCAATGTCGCGCCACAACGTGACCTTGCTATTAATCGCCGTCCGCTGAGTCGCCGCGGTTTCTTTGAACTTCAACGTCAATGCGCTTTCGGCCAAAGAGACGCGCATCGACCGACCAGGCCCCGGGTCCGAGCATGGCAAGTGATAGGCCGATTGATGCAACAATGACGTGCAGCGCCATCGAGCCTTCTCCAATACCAATCCAGACTTCAACGATCGCTTGCGCCATACCGGCGACCGGAGTCCAAAACCCAACCGCTAGCAGAAGCGCTGCAGAAAGACGAGCAACGCGCAACGTGAGAATTGTGGATTCCGAGAGTCCGGCCCAGCGTGACAGCTCTCCTACCACGAGAGAGAGCCCGGCGGTGAGCCGTAGTAGCAACAAGCCTGTTCCTGGCCACCCGTTGGGGAAAGTTGAAAACAATCGTTGCATGTCGGATTCCGCAGAGGTTACTGCGGAGGATAGCCATACAACAGCCAGTTCAATACCCGCTAACCGGGATCGCGTTGACTACTCTTTTGGGGAGGGTCAAAGCTGAATAATTCCTCTTTTCAGTCCCAACGTGACGGCATGCGCGCGGCCGTTTGCCCCGAGCTTCGCCAGAACATTACCTACGTGCATCTTGATGGTCTCTTCGGTGACCGACAATCGGGTCGCGATCCCCTTGTTGGAGTGTCCTGCCGCGATCAGCGTGAGGACCTCAATCTCACGTGCAGTTAACGCGCCGTCTGCTGTGTGTTGGGCAATCTCTATCGCCACATCTGGGGCGATTCGTTTCGATCCGGCGTGAACCGCACGAATCGTTTCCAGCAGATCATGGCGCACCAAACTCTTCAAGATATAGGCTTGCGCGCCGGCCTTTAGGGCGCGTTGCGCCAGAGCATCCCCGGCATAGGTGGTCAGCACGACAACCTTGGCCGAGGGAAATTCGCTTCGAATTGCGATGATCGCGTCGATTCCATTCATGTCCGGCATCTGCAGGTCCATGAGCACAACATCGGGTCGAAGCTGACGGTATTGTTCGATCGCCTCGCGACCATTCGACGCCTCGCCGATCAACTTCATATCGGGCTGATTGGCAATGAGCGCGCCAACTCCTGCTCTGAGAAGTTGGTGATCGTCGACGGTTAGAATTCCGATTGGTTCTTGCTTGATGTTCATTGCGGAGACTCGGTCGATAAGTGGCTGTCCGATGCGCGAATGCGATCACTCTGGTAGGCGACACCGGCGGGTATGCGCAATTCAATTTCGGTTCCTGCTCCGGATTGGCTCCAGAAGTTCAGGTTCCCACCCAAATCCCGAGCGCGCTCGATCATTCCCGGAATCCCCCAGTGCCCGGGACGTCGCCCCTGTGCCAACACTTGCGGGTCGACGCCTTCGCCGTCATCGCGAACGCGCAATGAGAATTCGCGATTGTCGTAGCCAATTTCTACTTCTAATTTCTGCGCCTTGGCGTGCTGGTAGGCGTTGCGCAAAGCTTCCCGTGCAATTCGATAAACCTCATCGCGAATCGCTGGGTGCAGCGTTCGAGCCTGCCCCTCCACAATGATACGACAAGATGGCGGCGCTTCGCGGCGGCTTTGCGTGGATAATTCGCGGCTCAACGCGGCCAGCGATTCGACAAGATCGGGACCAACGAGCGCGACGGAACGCAATCCCTGGACCGCGTCGCGCCCTTCCTCAATGCACCGGTCTCCTATGTCAAGTGCGAGTTCAAGTTCTTGCGCCGCCTCGGTGGGGCGCCCAGGCAGCATGTCGCGAATGGCCTGTAAGTGAATGATCAGCGCCTGGAATCCCTGTAGCAATGAGTCGTGTAGGTCCTGCGCGATTCGAGTACGCTCCGCGACCCGTTCATTGAGTCGAATTTCGAAATTAAGCGCCGTCTGGCGCGCGCGCCGGCGATAGGTAGCGAAACCGATAGCGATTACCAGGCCCGCAACGAGCGTCCGAAACCACCACGTACTCCACCAAGGGGGCAGAATCGTGATCAGAAGCGATGTGCTCGGTTCGTGCCAGGGTCCGCGAACCGTAGCCCCCTGCACTAGCAACTGATACGTCCCAGGCGCGAGGGCGGCGTAACTGATGAGGCGGCGGTCGCTTCCCGCTTCGCGCCATTGCGAATCCAGACCCTCGAGCTTGTGACGGTATCGGTTAGTCGATGGACTGCCAAAACTCAACGCCGAAAACTCGACCGAGAAATTGCGGTTGTCGTGCGGCAGCGTGACAACGTCGGTGTGGTTGATTGCTGTGGTCAGCGGCGAGCCAGGGCCTACTTGGACGGGAATGCCAGACAGCTCGAAGCTCGTTAGCACAACCGGGGGACTGTCACTGGTTTCGGTGACGTTCTCCGGACGAAAGGCAGTCCCGCCACCGAAGCCACCGAAGAACATTTCGCCGTTGGCACTTTTGAAACAGGCTCCCCAGCCTGTCATGTCGGCGCCCGGTAGTCCGTCCGCGGTTGAGTAGTTTTTGAACGTCTTTGCTGCGGGGTTGAATCTAGACAGGCCTTTGTTGGTGCTGATCCACAAATCATCAGCTCTGTCTTCACGGAGGCAGCTGATGACGTCGCCCGGCAATCCGTCCTGCGTGTGGTAGGTTGTAACGCTTCCAGTGCGCCGATCTAATCTATTCAGCCCGTATTGCGTGCCAGCCCAAATCGTATCGGCGTGATCGATCATGACGCTATTGACGTGATCGCTGCTCAAGCTGCTTGGCTGTGAAGCCTCATGTGAATAAGCCGTGAACTGCTTCGTCGCCGGATCGAAATGCTGTACGCCGGATAGGCCGCCAAGCCATAAAGTTCCGTCGTGGTCCTCCGCAAGATCGAAATACAGCGTCCGGTTTTCCGGATCCGCCCTATACACGCTGAACCGGCCCGTGGCCCGATCGAACCGGTCCAGGCCGTTCCAAGTGGTGGCCCACAAAACACCTGCGTGATCAATCAGAACGCGCGCAACCACGTCGCCGCTCAAGCTAGCGGGATCGGCAGGATCGTGACGGTAATAGCGGAACCGCCCGCTCCGGGGATCAAAATGGGCGAGTCCTGCCCCGACGGTACCCAGCCAGAGCGTTCCGTCAGGGTCTCCGGCAATCGAAACAACGTCTGCACTGAGCCCGGTGATGCCCACCGGATACGAAGAATAGCGCGCGGTTTTTCTGTCTAGTCCAGTCAACACTCCGAGGTAGCTCATCCAAAGTGTGCCGCGACTGTCTTCGTACATCGCATTCACCAGCGGTCCGCTCCCTGCGTATCGCGGATCGGGATCGCGAGGGATCTTCTGAAAGGGCGGATCGCGACTACTAAATAGGCTCAGTGGAGCGCCGTGCAGCGCGATCCAAATGTTCCCCTCCCGGTCATCGAAGAGCGCAACGACGTTGTTTCCCGCAATGCTTTGCAAGTCACTCGGGTAGCTTCGATAACGGATGAAGCGGTGGCCAGAACGGTCAAATTTGAGCAAGCCGCCGCCGCCCGTACCAAACCACAATGTGCCATCGTGATCCTCGAGCGCAGTGTAGATGCTGGCCGGCGGCGAGTGACGAACGTTATTCCCCGTTAGCACGACGTGCGTGAGCAGGTGCGTCGCCCGATCCAGAATCTCCAATCCGTTCCCGGAGGCGTGGTAAATCCAGAATACGCCCGTACGATCCTCTAAGAAGAACAATTCACGAAGTTCCACCATTGGCACGTGAAGCGTTACTTTGTCAGTACCACGGTCGAAGGCATCTAGGCCTGCGGCGGAGCAGACCCAAAAGGTTCCTTTACGGTCTTCTCCGGAACTCTTGATGTCGTTGCTGCTCAGGCTGAACGGATTGTTAGGATCGTGGACAAAACGGGTCACCACCCCAGTCGCCGGATCCAAGCGAAACAGACCTTGGCCGGTGGCCAGCCACAATACCCCTGCCGTGTCCTCGCTAATGTGCACGACATCGATGTCGCCTCCGCGATTATCCGCCGCTATCCGATAATGCGTGAAGCTCTCAGTCGCCGAATCAAAACGGTCTAAGAAACCCTCGCCGCCCACCCACAGTGCTCCACGGCGATCCTTAAACAAGGTGCGAATGTAGGCGCCTCCAATGCTGGAGGGGCGTGCCGGGTCGGGTGTGAAGACTTTATATTCGTAGCCGTCGTAGCGGTTCAGTCCATACTGCGTGCCGAACCAAAGAAAACCTTGGTCGTCTTGGACAATCGCGCCCACCCGGGTCTGAGACAACTTCTCGCTGGAAGTGAGCCGTGTGAATCTGATGTCATTAGCTTCGGTGACCGTGTATCGAATGGGACGGGTGTCCTCGTGCGCTTGCGGCACCAGGCTACCGCTTGCGAGAGCAAACCCGCAGGGGGCTGCGCCAAGGAACCCGATCAAACAGGTACTGAAAAACGCGTCAAATACTGAGAAAACGCGCACGCGAGCAACAACCATCGGCCGACGGGCTTGAGGCAACGCGAACTCCCCAATCGAGTCCAGTCCATGGAATCGGATTTTCCCTGGTCGCTCCATTCCGGGCGAACCTCTCTGCGCAATTCTATATTCCGCTTCAGTGAAGGGCCACCATATCGGTCAATATCAGCGCCGCGAATTGAGAGGCCGAATGGAATGCATCCCTGAGATCTGGCATCTCAATCGAATTGGCCGGATCGTCGGCATCGATATCCGTGTCTTCGGCTAATTGCCGCGACATACTCCGCGCCAGTCGCACCGAAGCCGTCTTGGACGTCTGTCGAGTGGGCTAGGCCCGAGTCTGGCCCTCGCGTCAGCGTCACAGTGACCGGCGACTTGATTCAAACAAGAACCAGGTACGGCGCTCGGTTTCATCAATCCAATTCTCAATGAGGCTAGCCGTCGCGATATCTCGCAGCTCATCGACCACCTCATGGACTTCGCGAAGTCGCGCAGCTAGCGTCATGTTGTCTTCCCGCAATTCCGCAAGCATGTCCAGTGGCTCAACGTAGTCGGCGTCGTTATCCTTGATTCTTTGGATACGCGCGATGTGGCCGATCGAGCGCAAGGTGGCGCCACCAGTTTTTCGAATCCGTTCTGCGATCGGATCCGTCATTGCGTATAGTTGGTCCGCCTGTTCATCCAGCAGCAGGTGATAGTCGCGAAAATGCGGCCCACTCATGTGCCAATGAAAGTTCTTCGTCTTTAAATAGAGCGCAAAAACATCGGCAAGCAAGGCGTTCATGCTGCCGGCGATGTTTTCCGATGCCGCCTGCCCAAGATCCGTCGGTGTGATCAACGGCGCTTCACGCCGTCGCCTCAATTCGCTGTTCGAGTTGTCTCTCGTGGACATTGATTTATCCCCTAAATGTTGAAGAGTGGTTCGCAAAACACGTCGACGAGTCGCATGTCCCCTTTAATTCCACGAACTGCGGGTTAAGCGACGGCATGACGATTACATGGTGCTGCATCACCGGTTGAGGCCCTCACACTGAATTAGCGTGCCGCCCATCTCGTTGATCGAGATGGTCAAACGTCCGCCGATTGCAGCTGCCCTATCTCGCATGGTCTGCATCGGCATGCCGCGCGATAGGCGAGGGTAGAGCGTGGCCCAACTCTCCCTCGTCTTGATTCTCGTCGACATCCGAATATCGCAGCAATCGGGGAGGGATTCTGGTCGCAAGTGCTTGTACCGTGTGCATGACGCCACCGATCAAAATGAGCAAGTATCCCAATGCTAGAATCACTATGACAAAGGTGTACATTTGAGTAACACTCCTCACTCCATATTGATCGTAAGACGCTGCATCGTGCATGCCCGCGATCACCAAGCTGCGTATGCCTACTGCCTATGACCTTATCGAGGTGACCCTGTCGAAGAAACCCGCTTTCGGAGGTTCTTGAACCCCCCCAAAAGGAGAACTGTACGACCCACGTCGCCAGGACCAGCGTGGGGCTGCACGTGGTCGCTATGCATGGGCGAATCTTCGGCACGTGCGCGGTCGTCTCAGCATTCATGAGACTTTGCCGACACGCGCGCCCACGGACATAAATTTGTCTCAGGATTGGTGAGACTTTGGCGACAAACGGATGGCGGAAACGATGTGAGATCGGACCGCCATCCGGATTTTTGTCTCAGAATTAGTGAGACTCGATTTCTATACTGCTTGATTCGGCGGGTATCAGTAGTCTCAACATTACTGAGACTGTCTCAGCAAAGATGAGACGCGACAGCTGCAAGGCGCGCATAATATTCCACATTCCAACAGTTAACATAATGCGGATTATGGGTAATCGATCGCGGTGGCCGCAGCCGATACATGATTCATTTAACCTGTAAGTAATAGGATGAATCGCAGCTCTGATCAAGATTAATCAGTTTCCGGATGAGCTGATAATATCAATTATGTAAAATGTTTTAGGCGGTTTAGGACCAAGCCGTCGTCGGGTCTCAGAATAATTGGCAGCGTGCCAAATTTAGTGAGACGTGATGGGCCGGTGAAATCTTTCTGACGGCAGGTTCAGCCGGTCGCGCGCTCGGGCGCCGACCATCCGGGAGTCTGCGGCGCCTCGCACAGCACCGAGCAGCCGCGCGGGATGCGGCGGCCGATGCGCACGGGGACCTACGACATCCCCGGGCACTAAGTGTGCAATGATGTTGATGCAGTGTTGACCGACGTGGATTCGCGCCGGTGTTACGGCTGGTAGATCCAAAATAAGGACTTCAGCAATGGCATTCACTCGAGTGCTCGTCCTGCTTGCACTGTTCACACTATGCGAGGGTTGCAGCCTCAGTGATCATCCGGTGCTTCAATCCAAGTTGGGGAGGCCCTCGAGCCTCGAGGCGCTCGAAACGGTCATCGACGTACCCGGTCCGATCGAGGTCGAGACGGTCAATAGTGCCGATTGGACGGTTCCGCTCTCGGGTCTGTTGGATCTGAAGAGCGCCGCTGCGCAAGCGGCACAGTTGGCCGACCGCCCGGAGCCGATCCATGTCTTTGTCCACGTCGTGCGACACCCGCAATTCGGGACCTACCTGATCGATACGGGCGTGTCTCAGCAATTGTTGGCCGATCCCGGCAGTCATGGTATTTCTTGGCTGCTTCGTCAGTTCATGCCGCTCGGTCAGATGCATATAAGAGAAGGCACGGCCCAGGTCCTCGCCCGTGTCCCGGGTGGCATCCAGGGCGTTTTCTTCACCCACCTGCACGTTGATCATATTTCGGGAATGCCGGATATTCCGGGAAGCGTGCCACTGTATGTGGGCCGCAGTGAATCGACGACGAGGTCATTTCAAAATTTATTTGTTCGAGGCAGCACGAACAAGCTGTTCGAGGGCAAGGCGGAACTGCAGGAATGGCCTTTCCGCTGGAATGACGATCACAAAGGAATCGTCATCGGCGATGTCGTGGATGTCTTCGGCGACGCTACGGCCTTTGCGATCAGTGTGCCTGGCCACACGCCGGGGAGCACGGCGTATCTCCTTCGGACGCCCAAGGGTCCCGTCTTGCTGACCGGCGACACGTCGCATACCCGTTGGGGTTGGGAACACAGCGTCGAACCGGGCAGCTACACGGCCGATCAGCCAACGAACCTCAAGAGCCTGCTGATGCTGAAGGGTCTCGTCGCCCGGCATCCCGCCACGGACGTGCGGCTCGGGCACCAATAAAGGCCACGCCGGCAGACGACGAGGTCGTCAAAGCAGCCGATAAAACATTGCTCCTTGGTGGTCAGCATGGCACTCGACGTGCATTGACCACGCGTCTATGCTGCTCGAATGCCTTGGCAACACGTTCGCATCTCGCGATATGGCGGTCCCGAGGTTCTTCAACTGGTCGAGGAGCCGACAAGACCTGAGCCCGGAGCCGAGGAGGTTCGCGTTAGGGTGCTCGTCGCCGGCACGGGCTTTACCGACACGATGATTCGGCGCGGGCGATATCCGGACTTCAAGGGGCCGCTGCCGTTTACTCCCGGCTACGAGATCGTCGGGGTCGTCGAGAAGTGTGGTCCCGGTGTGGCCGCATCGCTCGCGGGCCAGACGGTCGCTGACTTGTGCACGGTTGGCGGCTATGCGCAGTATGCGATCCGGCCGGCGCGTTTTCTCGTACCGGTTCCCGATGGTGTCGATCCGGCAGAAGCGGTCTGCATCCCGCTTGCCTATCTCACTGCGTTTCAGATGCTGACTCGCTGCCGCAGCTTGCCGCCGGGCGCCACGATTCTCGTGATCGGGGCTTCCGGCACGGTCGGCACCGCGCTGCTCGATCTGGCGCGGCATCTCGGACTGAAGGCGATCGGCACGTGTTCGGCTGCAAACCTGCCTGTACTCGAGCGCTTTGGCGCGGCGGCGATTGACTATCGCATTGGCGACTTCGTCACTTCGGTGCGGCGGCAGACCGCAGGTCGCCCGGGCGGCCCCGGCGTTGATGTGGTCTTCGATGCGATCGGCGGCGCGCATTTTGCGCGTTCGTTCGCCTGTCTTTCAGCGGGAGGATTGCTCGTGGGTTACGGGTCGCAAACCATGGCAGTCGGGGGCGAAAGCCTCATTGCCGCAGGACTCGGATTGGTCCGCCTCAAGCTGTGGAACGCATTGAGCTTCCTATTTGGCGGCCGGCGCGCCGTCTTTTACAGCATCACGGCCCGCCGATCGACTCATCCGGAGGAATTCAAATCCGATATGGCCGCGTTATTCCAGCTTCTGAAAGCGGGTGTCATTCATCCAGTCGTGATCGACCGGTTGCCGCTCGCGGCCGCGAACCAAGTCCACGCTCGAATCGATGGCGGCGGACTCGGCGGCAAGATTGTGCTGCTTCCCTGGCCCAACTAGTGCACCGCTTGGGCGGGGCGCCTAATGCCCACGGTAAGGAAGGCCACAAGATAGGACTTTCAGACTGAATTTATCAAAGGGCCCGCTTGTGGGCGTCATTTAATCTCGGGAGTGGCACGTACGGGGGCGCTGGCGACATTAGAATATTGCCGGAGCGAATTCCGACGAGCTATTAGCTGGCGCCATTCGATTGATGGATTGAATCCGACCGCGGCCACGGGCGTTGGGCGCCTCGCCGCTCGGTCGATGGAGGCTCAACCGGCGTCGCCTTCGTGGATTGCTCGCCGACCTGAAACCGCGCCATGAGCTGAGCGAGGTTCGCGGCCTGCTCGGTCAGGGACTCGGCAGCCGCCGCGGCTTCTTCCACGAGCGCCGCATTTTGCTGCGTCGTTTCATCCATCGACATGATCGCCTTGTTGACTTGTTCGATGCCCGCCGCCTGCTCTTTGCTCGAGGAGGCAATCTCGGCGACCACATCGGTGACCTTTTTCACGCCGGTTACGATTTCCATGAGAACCTTACCTGACGCCGACACGAGCTTCGTGCCGTCCTCGACCTTGACCACCGATTCCTTGATCAGGCCCTTGATCTCCTTGGCCGCCGCCGCGCAGCGCGAGGCGAGATTGCGAACTTCGGAGGCGACCACCGCAAATCCGCGGCCTTGCTCGCCGGCGCGCGCCGCTTCGACGGCAGCGTTGAGTGCGAGCAAGTTTGTCTGGAACGCGATTTCGTCGATGACGCCGATGATGTCGGCGATCTTTTTCGAAGACGTGTTGATCTCGCTCATTGCAGCGACCGCCGATTGGACGACCGCGCCGCCTTTTTCCGCGTGATCGCGTGCCGCGAATACGAGCTGGTTGGCCTGTGCCGCGTTGTCCGCGCTGTTCTTCACGGAGGAGGTCATTTGCTCCATCGAAGAGCTCGTCTCTTCGAGGCTCGCGGCCTGTTGCTCGATATGGTGGCTCAAGTCTGCGTTGCCGCGCGATATCTCATTTGCGCCCGCGCTCACCTCGGAGGCAGCTGCTACCATACCCCGCAGCATATCCGCCATGCTGCCGACCAATTGGTTCATACCGACAGCGAGGTTCTTGAAAAATCCCTCCTTGCCGACCTCCAAAATACGCACGGTCAGGTTGCCGTCGATGACGCCGGCAACCGTGTTCTGCACTTCTTGTTCGATCGCCGCTTCCTGCGTGCGGTCGAACCACTGCACGATCGTGCCGATGCGCGTGCCGGCGGCATCGAGCACCGGGTTGGCGACGATCCGCAGGATCGCATCGCCCAACTTGAATTCGGCGCGGTGGGCGGCTGTCAGCTCCGCCAAAAGATTGCATTGGAAAATCGGCACCTGATGGCGGAACACATCGAGCGAGCCGCCTAGGAGGCGCTGCAGATCAAGCTGCGGCAGCTCTCTGTGGATCTCGTCACCCTGGCGGCTCAGCAGCGATCGCATGGCGCCATTCATGTAGATGATCTTGGCGTCCGTATCGGCGAGCATCGCGGCCACCGATACTTGGTCTAAGGCATTGCGGATGCGAGCGTTCTCGGCTGCGACGGCGCGCTCTTCCTCGGCTCGCTGACGGTCCTGTTCGATCCGTTGCTGCAGACTTCTCTGCATCTTGGCGACGCTCGCAAACAGGCTCGCCACGTCTCCCGAGCGCAGCGAGATGCTGCTCGAGAAATCACCGAGTGCCACCTTGTTCGCGACCGCCGCGACATCCGCGGGTTCGCCGCCCAGTTGATTTCGCAGTTTCCAGACCGACACAAGTGCGACGATACACCCGAGGCCTGCGGCCACGATCGAGAGCATCAGCAGCAGCTCTTTGGTGCGCTCGTAGGTCGGATCAATCTGGTCGGCGCGGGTTTTGACCCTTCCACGCTCCAGGTCGACGAACTTGGCGAGCTTCTCAATATATTCAGCCTGCGCAGGTCCTGCCTCAACGAGCAGGATGCGCTTGGCCGATGGGATCAAGCCAGCCCCGACTAAACTAAGGTATCCACCCTCCAGCGTCATGTAAGTGTTGCGTGCGTCGACGACCTCTTTGAGCGCCGCCTGTTCCTCGGGCAGCGTAGCGCTCGCGGCCAATTCATCCATGTATTGCTTGCCCATGTCAGTGTCTTGCTGGACGGCGGCAAGTTCTTCTTTAATCTTATCGGGATCCTCGAGAATCAACATGTTGCTCGTGTGTCGCGCAGTCTGCAGGAGCCGTATAATCCACGCATTGGCGGTCCGCTCCTTGGGCAGGTCGCCAGCGGTGATTGAATGCACGGTCGTCTTGAAATCTGCGAGCCGCGCGACGCTCAAGCCGACGGCGCCGCCGAAAACGACAATGACTACTGCAAACGCCAATAAGAGTCGAGCGGTGATAGTGACGCGAAGCTTCACGATTGCTCCCAAGCCAAGCCGAAAGAAAAGGAGACGGACGCAAGGACGGTTAACGGCCGCTCGAAGAAGAACTAAAGCACGGGCGGCGATGCGCAGTCGCACGGATGAGCGGGGACGCCGTTAGGTGTCGGGTACGCGCGAGTTGTACGCTGACCGACGCGGCCCCGACAGGCGGCGGTTAACTGAAGAAAATGCGGCGATAAATTGAAATTGATATCCAGGCCGAGTCGTTCTCGGCCAGCGGGTCACTTTGGCTCGCCGCTCTTGCGTCCGGCGAGGCGTCGCTCCGTGAATTCCGAATCCGTGGCGTTGGCAATCGCCTCACCCGCGTTGCTGGCCATCTCGCTTCTCAGCAGCTTCTCCAGCTCAGCCTTCGCGACTGGTTTGCTGAAAAGATAGCCCTGCATTTGGTCGCATCGCAGGAGCCGCAGCAGTTTGCGCTGTTCTTCAGTCTCGACCCCCTCGGCGACAACATCAAGATCCAGCCCATGTGCAAGCGTGATAATACTCGATACGATCGCCATATCGTCCGCGTTGTCCGTCATGGCGATGACAAACGAGCGATCTATTTTTAGGGTATCGATGGGCAGGCGTGCGAGATAGCGCAATGACGAATAACCCGTGCCAAAATCGTCGATGGCCACTCGCACGCCCAGCCGCCGGATTGCAACTAATGTTTCAATGACCTCTTCGGTCTTCTCCATCAACACCCCTTCGGTAATCTCAATATCGAGAGCGGCGCGGGTTGAGGTCATGGCGTTCTGAAGCACCGCAATGAAGTCGGAGCGTCGTAATTGTAAAGGCGAGACGTTGACGGCAATGCGCGGTGCGCTGAGTCCCTTTTGCAACCACTCGCGATAATCGGCCGCTGACTGACGCAATACCCACCCACCAACCTCCACGATCAAACCGGACTCCTCCAGTAGCGGAATAAAATCGATGGGACTGATGAGTCCAACCCCAGGCCGGTTCCAGCGGATGAGGGCCTCGAGTCCCGCGATGCGGCCGCTGCGCATGTCCACTTTCGGCTGGTAATACAATTGAAACTCGGATGCGCTGATCGCGCGGCGAAGGGCGCCGAGCCCCTGCTGGCGCAATGCATCACCGCGGGTAAAGGTGGCGAGTCGCCGACGCAGCTCGAGCTGCGCCATCACGTGCCGACTGAGGATCTGCAGTGCCTCATTCTGTTCCGCGGTCAGCTCGCGGGGAACAAAGTCGATGACGCAGAGCGTCCCCAACGCTTGCCCGCCCGGGGTGATTAGCGGTGCTCCTGCATAAAAGCGAATCTTCGGTCCGTCGGTAACCAGCGGGTTATTAACGAATCGCTCATCCTTGAGCGCATCGGGAATCACGAACACATCGACGCTTCCGATTGCGTGAGCACAAAAGGCGACATCGCGCGGAGTTTCGGTAGCTGCCAAGCCCACCTTGGCTTTGAACCATTGACGATTGCCGTCCACGAGGCTTACAAGTGCAATCGGAACTCCCACGATGGAGGCGGCAAGACGAGCGAATTCGTCGAACACCTCTTCGGCTGGGGTATCGAGAATGTCATATGACTTCAGTGTGAGGAGGCGGCTGCGCTCCATCTCCTGCGCCGCAGTTGCGCTAGCGACCGCGTTCATGACGGGCTCGCCACATTGTGCTGGTATTCCATTACGACTATTACCTGATGCCGCTAATCCTTATGTCTCTTATCGGTCAGTCGGGACATACCTTGCGTGCGGTCCGTCACACAGCGCGATTTCCGCCGCTCCGTTCCTCGCCGGGGCTCGTCGGCAGGTTTCGGTAAACACCCTTTTTTAGCAGTGAATGTACGGGGAGGCCTCCTATTACTACCGAATTCTCTGGGGACGATATCCCCTCGGCGCTCGGTAAGCTTCGCTACCGCGTCTCTTGGCGCCTCTTTCTGGACATGCCAACTCAGCGGGGCCATACTGGAATCGTGACAATCGCTGGCGTGCCTCTGCCTACGTACCGTTACCTCCTCGAGTTCAGCAAGGCTCATGAAGGGCCGATTCCATTTCTGTATAATAATTGGCCGGTTAAGAACGCTAACAAGGATGTTACCGCAGGCGTCGGGATTGCCATCACGGACCGTGACGAGGCGGCCAAAGACGAGATTCGCCTTCTGTTCCGCTTGAAAGGTACTAACTCGATTCCCACCCCCGAGCAAATGAAGACGGAATTTGACAGAGTTAACGGCACAAAGCGGACCGATGACAACCTTTACACGGAGTTTGGGGCCAAAGCCACCATGTTAATCCCACCGGACTTGCTGATCAAAAGTCTGGAAGCAAAAATGCTCGTGTGCTGGAATCAGCGCGGTGCGCTATTGCTCGAGTTTGATCGAATTCAGGCGCAGGCGCAGGTTGCCTTGATGAGTTGGAACTACGGGATGCGACTTATAAATCGCCCGGCAATGTGCGACGCGGTAGCGGCCGAAGATTATTTTAAAGCTGCGGAACTGTGCCCGGTACACGGGCGACCCGGTTGGGATCCAAAGAAAAATCAAGCCCATCAGAGGTTGTTTGAGAATGCCGGCCTCATCATGATGGGCTCGAAAGACTTGAACCTCCTTCCGCCCGCCACGGGACCATTTAAGCCGCCTCCCACTGCCCCCTTTCCATTCACCATACCTCGGACGATGCCCCTGATTCCAGGCTTACATTTCTAAGCAGGATCCGCCTCATCGAACCCCACTGCCTTCACGGAAACCCCGCCCGATCCGTGATCCGATACAGCAAGGTAATCTCTGCGGAACATCAATCTTACCCCTCAGGTCGAGGACTTGGTGCGTCAGAAGGTGGCTTCGGGGATGTATACGTCGGCGAGTGAGGTCGTGCGAGAGGCGCTACGATTAATGGACGAAAAGGATCGTCTACTCGGCGCGAAGCTCGATCAGTTGCGCCAGGATATTCGCGAGGGTCTGGAGAGTGGGCCTGCGACACCGTGGGATCCGGAGGAGATCAAGCGCGAAGGCCGAGCGCGTAGAGACGCGCGGAAAGCATCGACGGGCTCGTAATGCCGATCATCGTGCGCCGGTGCGAGAGCTAGCGCGGACTTGAGCGAGATCTGGGAATTCATCGCCGAGGACAGCATGGCGCGAGCGGACGAATTTATTGACCGCATCGATGCCAAGTTCCACGCATGGTCCTTAATTGGACTGGTTCCTAATTAAGTGGACTCGAGCGGTACTCGAAGATCTCGGCCGCCGGTTTGCCTGCGCTGTGTCTTGGTCACTCTCACCCCGCCGCAGCGATCTTGTCCTGCGTCTTGGTGTCGAAGTCGCTCGCCTCATGTCGCTCGCGCAGCTGGCTCGCCGGGTCGCCAGAGATGCGGTTGACCATCCGCCCGCGCTGTACCGCGGGTCGCTCGGCAATCGCATCGGCCCAGCGCTGGACGTTCTTGTAGTCGGCGACCTGTAGGAACTCGCCGGCCTCGTAGAGAAGGCCCTTGGCGAGCGCGCCGTACCAGGGCCAGACCGCCATGTCGGCGATGGTGTACTGCATTCCGCCCAGGTACTCGCTCTCGGCCAGACGCCGGTTTAGCACGTCCATCTGCCGCTTCACCTCCATGGCGAAGCGGTCGATGGCGTATTCGATTTTGATCGGGGCATAGGCATAGAAGTGGCCGAAGCCGCCGCCAAGGTATGGCGCCGAGCCCATTTGCCACATCAGCCACGACAAGCACTCCGCCCGCACTGCGGGCTCCACAGGCAGGAACGCGCCGAACTTCTCAGCCAAATGGATCAGTATCGCTCCGGATTCGAAGACGCGGATGGGGGTCGGCCCGCTGCGGTCCATCAGGGCCGGAATCTTCGAGTTCGGATTCACGCCCACGAAGCCCGAACCGAACTGATCGCCCTCGCGGATGTTAATCAGCCAGGCGTCATACTCCGCCCCCGCGTGACCGCGCGCCAGCAGTTCCTCCAGCATCACCGTCACCTTGACGCCGTTGGGCGTGGCCAATGAATAGAGCTGCAGCGGGTGGCGCCCCACAGGCAGATCCTTGTCGTGCGTCGGCCCGGCCACCGGGCGGTTGATGTTGGCGAACTGGCCTCCGTTCGCCTTGGCCCAAGTCCAGATCTTGGGTGGTGTATAGGCGGTATCGTCAGTCATGGCATCGGCTCCAAACTCAAACGGTCGTGGCGGAACGCTCATTTGACCGCGGCAAGGGGCTGCGCTGCTGCCCAAAGCGCATCGGCGCCCAAGCGAATCTTATAGTCGGGATTCGAGTAGACGAAACGAATGATGCCCGACGTGTCGATAATAAATACAGAGGGGACCGGCAGTTCGTGTTGTTTGGTGCCGGTCGTGGCCTCGAGATCCACACCATATTCGCGCATCTTGGCAAGCGTTGCGTCGTCCACGTGGTAGGCAATGTGAAAGGCTCTCGCCGCTTCCAGGTGACTGTCTGATAGCAACGTGTAGTGGATGTGGGTCGCCTTGAGACTGGCGTACAACAACTCGGGTCGATCGGTACTCAAGAACACGATCTCAAATCCGCTCTTGCGCAGTTTCGGCTCGACGAGGTGCAGGTCGCTCAGCTGTGCATTGCAGTACGGACACCAACCGCCTCGATAGAACAGCACGACCGTGGGCTTCTTGTACCTGTCAGGCTCGAAGGTCCGCAGCGCGCCCTGCGTCGTGCGGGCCGCAAAAATCGGCGCTCGAACGCCCACCGACAGCGGCTGAACCTGCTGAGGACTCTCGGGGATGCCGGCGAGAACCGGTACCGCCGCCAGCATGCCAAGCAGTCCAATCAATCGCGGATAGAATTTCAAGATGCCTCCGAGACTGCGTGTAGATCCAAACCGAGGCGACCGATCAACGACGGATTCGACGGTACTTTACCGCGACTTCCCTCAGACTTGCGCCGTACCGCCATCCACGAACAATTCGATGCCGGTGACAAAACTCGAGTCGTCAGAGGCCAGAAACACCGCCACCTTGGCAATTTCATCCGCGCTACCCATGCGCCCCATCGGGATACTAGCGACGATTTGGGCGATGGCCTGCTTCGGAAGCGGTGCCAAGATCGGCGTATCGATGGTGCCGGGACTAATGACGTTGGCGCGGATCTTGCGATCCTTGAGTTCCAGCGTCCAGGTGCGGACAAAAGAACGGATGGCTGCTTTGCTGGCAGAGTAGACGCCGAACGCAGGAATGCCTTTGATGGAGGCGATTGATCCGGTGACGATGATGGAGCCGCCCTCACTCAAGAGCGGCAGCGCCTTTTGCACGGTGAACAGCGTGCCTTTGACATTCACGTCGAACGTCTTATCGAAATGAGCCTCCGTCATGGCATCCGTGGCCAAGAATTCGCCAACCCCCGCATTGGCGAAAACAATGTCGACGCGGCCTTGCTGCGCTTTGACAATTTCATACAGCCGATCGAGATCAGCCAATTTCGCGATATCGCCCTGGACACCCGTGACATGGGTGCCGATGTCCTCGACTGCCGCATCGAGCTCGTGCTGCCGACGACCCATGATGAATACATAGGCGCCTTCGGCGACAAATCGCTTTGCCGTGGCCAGTCCCATGCCGGAGGTGCCGCCGGTAATCACAGCCACCATGTTGTCGAGCTTCTTCATCGCTTCTCCTGTGAACGTGCCGTATGGCGGATGGCGTCCCGGCCCCAATGGCCGGGCTCAGACGTCTGAATTCCTGTTGGGCAGTGTCCTCCTCCGTACTGTTTTAGATAAGTCAATCAATTCGGCATAATACTCATGCGAGAATTGCATAAAACAGGCGATTTGAGGCTTACCGACGGTTAGAACTCTTCTGATGCACCGTGTTGTCCGATTGGCGGAGACCGGAAGCGGCTGCGCCGCTCGGCGCGCATGCTCACCTCGACCCCGGACGGACAGCGGCTACTACAGCGAGACGAGACGTAGCATCGATGCGACCGCGGCTTTTTCCGCCTCGGTGAAACGACGGACATCGATTCCCGTTCCTGGAACTTGAAGCACACCGAGTCTTGCGGTCGCCAGCAATTGGGTGGCCGGGCGGCTGCGCGGCCATGAGGAAGCGCCGCCTCGCCGCCCGCACCCCGGTCATAGACGCTTTGCTCCCGCCGACTTCAGCGTTTTGTCGAGGAAGCGATGAATTTCTACCCCGATCTCCTGGCCGTTTGTCTCGAGTGCGAAGTGCCCCGTGTCGTAGAAGTGGACCTCGGCATTCGGGTTGTCGCGCTTGAAAGCCTCCGCCCCGGGCGGTGTAAAGAAGGGATCATTCTTGCCCCAAACAGCCAGCAGGGCCGGATGCTGGACGCGGAAGTACGCTTGAAACTCCGGATAGCGTTTCACGTTGTTGGCGTAGTCGCCAAACAAATCGAGCTGAATCTCGTCGTTGCCGGGTCTCGCAAGCGATGCCGAGTCGAGCGTATAGGATTCCGGAGCAATTCGACTCTGCGCAGGGGCGCCATGGACGTATTGCCACTTGACGCTCTGCGGTGTCAGAAATTCCCGCAAGGCCGCTCGATTTGCCTCGCTCGGATCTTGCCAGTACTTCTGAATCGGGTTCCACCCGCTGCTAAGCCCTTCTTCATACGCGTTGCCGTTCTGAGAAATGATCGCCGTGATCCGATCCGGGTGAGCGACTGCGAGCCGCCATCCGACCGGCGCACCGTAATCGAATACGACAAGGGCATAACGGTGAAGTCCAATGAGCTGCGTGAAGGCGTCGATGGTGTCAGTGAGATGATCGAACGTGTAGCTGTATTGGGAGCGATCGGGCGCATCGGAGAAGCCAAAGCCGGGCAGATCGGGCGCAATGAGATGGTAGCGATCCGAGAGCATCGGAATGAGGTTGCGGTACATATGCGACGAGGTGGGGAAACCGTGCAGGAGAAGAACGGTGGGTGATGAAGGGTCTCCGGCCTCCCGATAGAAAATCCTGACGCCCTGAACATCGACCTGATGGTAGCTGGTCGCTCGATTTTGGGGGGAGGACGCCTCAACTGTGTGCTGGGAAGGAGTGGCGCTGGCAGCGCCGCTCCCGCCAACGGCCGCCACGGCGGCCAGCATGCCTGTCGCAATGTGTGAAAGTGACATGGGGAAACTCCTGATGGTTTGTAACCGGTTAAGTGGCGATATTGAGGTTACCAACGCCGTGGTAACTGGTCAAGTGTTATTTTATTGGTTACACTAAACACGCATGAAATCATCCAGTGCAGCTTCCGCGCCCCCCCCGGAGCCGTTGTTCATTGCAGATGATCTGGCTCTGGATTTCATCAACACGAGGTTTGGCGTCGGCGAAAACCTGCGCGAGTGCTTCGTCAGCGATGTGAGTGTTCTGCAATGGCTGCAGCGCACCGGATCCATCACGGCAGGAACCGGCGAGGTGCCTAAGGGCCGCAGCGGTGCACTACTCAAGGCCGCGATAGAATTGCGCGAGTCTGCGCGCGAGTTGGTGGCGTGTCGCAAGGCAGATAAGCTTGGCAATCCCGGCGTCCTGAACAGGTTCCTGGCGCTCGATCGTTCCAATAAACAACTCGAATGGCGGCACGGGAAGCCGCCCACCCTGCGGCTTCAGCGGCACCTCCTCACCCCCGACGCCGCGTTGGTGCCCGTGGCAAACGCTATTGCTGCATTACTTACCGAAGGGGATTTCCAACTGATACGAACATGTGAGAGCTCAGATTGCACCCTGTGGTTTTACGATCGGACGAAAGCTCACCACCGGCGTTGGTGCAGTATGGCTCTGTGCGGCAATCGCGCAAAGGTAGCCTCATTCCGCGCGCGGCAGGCGCGCGATCAAACACCCCCCATGGTGTGAGACAGCTTGCCGGCTTAAGCGGCAATCCGTCCCACGGTGTGTCGCATGACGGTAAATCTCCAGGTCCGTCAAAATTTAGTGGTGACCGCGGTCAGCCAATCTGGGGTCCGATCGAGGATCCACGCCTCCAGCGATTTGTCGGCGCCCGTCGCGATCAGTACTCCCAAGACCAGCATAATCAGTCCGAATACTTGTTTGCCGAACTTGCCCGCCGTCAACAAGCGTCCCCGAATCTTCATCATGCTGACGCGCGACAGGGAGCCGAGCAGCACCAGCGGTGCGGCGGCGCCTATCCCGAAGATCAACATCAGAAATCCGATCTGACCCAGGTTCTGCCCCTGACTCGCCAAAGTCGTCGCAGCCCCCAGCGTCGGTCCAACACAGGGACTCCACACCACACCGAGCAAAATGCCGACGAGAAATTGACCCGGGAGGCCGTCGAACGTCATGTGCACAAGCAATTGGTTGCCCGAATTGCCGAGCGCGCTGGTCGCGCGCGCAAACAAATCCTGCAGCTTCGGCGCGAGCAAGATGAGGCCGAACACGGCGAGTATCACGGCACCCGCGGTGCGAAATGTTTCCGGGTCGAGTCCGAGCGCTAGCCCAAGGGTCGCGAGAAAGATCCCGACAATCGTAAACGACAGCGCCAGCCCAACGCCGAGCGCCATCGCCCCCCAGCGGTGCGCATTCACCGCCGCGGCTACCAGCACCGGCACCAGCGGCAACACGCACGGCGACAGGGTCGACAAGGCGCCCGCCAGCAGCCCGAGTCCGTAGGTGGCGGGTCCGAAATTCATCGCTGCATCTCCGGCCGTCAGGAAATGGCGTGGCGTAGAAGTGCGGCGAGATTATCCTGCTGTGTATCTCCGGTCGATCGCGCAGCCTCGCGCCCGTTCCTGAACACCACGATCGTGCTCTGCTTAGTCACTCCCAGTGATTTCTTCAGCGCGTTCTCGGTGTCGAAATTGGCAATGTACAGGGTCAAGGACTTAAATTCCGGCGTCTCTGTCAAGCCTTTCAGTACCGGTGCCTGAGCGCGGCAGGTGGGGCACCAATCGGCGTGGAACACCACCGCGACCGGCGTCCCGGCGGCGCGGGCCGCGTCGAATTGCGCCTGATTGAAGGGGATTTCGTTCGCAAGGGCAACGGTCGATAACAGGGTCAACGCGAACAAATAAATTGCTGCAGCGGCGGGTTTCATTGCGTTCTCCGAAGACTTGAGAGTGTATGGTAGACCGTGGATGCGGTTCGAATATTACGCGCGCGGAACAAGGGTCCGTTACGGGTGGGAGTGGATGGCCAGTTGATCGGGAAAATCACCGCGGTCGAGTCCCCCGGCACGGATCCAGGAGCGCGTCGACTCCCGGGCGCGCGCAATCAGATCGGCGCCATTCGAATAATCCATTGCGGATTGTTCGAGCGGACAAATCGGCGGTGCGATTCGCATGTGGAGCGACTTGGAGTAGTGCTCGAAGTCCCGCCGCAACTGGCGTGCCCCCAGGAGCGTAATCGCGTGCATGGCGCGCCCGAGCGCGCGTTTCGACACGGTGTTTTGGGCGCATGCGAATCCGCAGGGCAGCACGATCACTCGCAAGGCACCCAGAGCAGCCGCAACGGAAATGGGCGTGCAGGCGGCCACCGCGCCATCGACCAGATAGCGGCCGTCGATTTGCACAGGCGGGAACACCCCGGGGATGGCCGCGCTGGCGATTACTGCTTGCGCCACGTTTCCCCGTGAAACGACCACCTCGTCTCCGGTCACGAGGTCAGCGCACACCAGATGCAGCGGAATTGCCGTCTCATTGAACGTTTGATACGGCAATTCACGGCGCAGCAGCGAACTCAAGCCCTGCGGGTTTGCGATGTGATCGCGCAATCCGAACAGCCCCAGCAGCGAACGCCAGGAAAGCCCCAGCACTTCTTTTGTGGTGGTCCGGCTCCAGAGAGCAGCCATCCTCTCGATGGTGTGGGCGTTGGGATCGTGCGCCAGGAACGCGCCATTAATGGCACCCGCGGACACGCCGACGATCATATCCGGCCGCACGCCGGCGCCGATGAGTTCCGCGAGCATTCCCACCTGAACGGCTCCCAGACTACCGCCTCCAGCGAGCACGAACGCCGTCCCTCCAGTTGAGTTCTCTGGTGCCATTCCCCGCCTCCACTAGTCTTGAAGTAGACCGCTAATCGGCGGGAATTCTTGCGAGAAGATGCATTTTGAACGTCGAGGACGGGAAGGACCCAGGACCCGACCAACCGATCATCCCAGGGGGGACACGCGTGGCAATGCTCCGAGAGATTTAAGGGCTTGAGTAAAAGCTGCGCGAAGCTGCAAAGACACGCCTAGGCACGCGCGAGATGCCTGAACATGTGGCTCCACGCTTCGGCGTCCATGGCCGTCTTGAACGTGTACTTATCCTTGAGGGCGTTGGCACGAACCGCGGCCGGGCGCGCGCTGACAAGGTCGAACCACCGCTTCAGATTTGGCAGAATGCCCCAAGCATCCTCGCCCAGGATGAACGGCACGGCGCGAGTCCAGCCCCACGCCGACATATCTGCAATTGTGTAGTTCGCCCCGAGCAGGTAAGGTCCGCTCGCGAGCTGCGCATCGAGAATACGGTAGTGTCGATGAGCTTCGAACTGGTAGCGATCGACGGCGTAACCAAGCCCCTTGGGGGCGAAGTGTTTGAAGTGCACGGCTTGTCCCGAGTAGGGCCCGATGCCGCTAGCGATGAACATCAGCCACGAAAGCAGCTCGGCGCGTGCCGCGGTTGTCTGCTCGGGCAGAAACTTCCCGGTTTTCTCAGCGAGGTAGAGCAGAATCGCCGTGCTGTCGAAGACGCGTACGCCGCCGTCCGTGATGGCGGGTGTCTTGCTATTGGGATTTATCGCGACAAAGCTGGCGGCGAATTGTTCGCCTTTGCGGGTATCGACGGGAACCACTTCGTACGGCAGACCGGATTCTTCGAGGAACAGGGCCACTTTGGCGGGGTTCGGCGAGGGGTGATAGTAGAACTTGATCATGGTGCGAATCCTCTGGGTTTTAGCGGACAGTGTCGGTTGTTTGGCGAAACAAAATTCTGGTGTTCTCTTCGGTCGCGCCGCTCTGCACGCCTCATCGCTGCGTGCCGGCAGCGTCGCTCGAATGCAGCAGGGTGCAATGAACGCGCGTTCCGCCCTCCGCAGTGGGCCCAATCTCCAAAGTCCCGCCGATGAGTTGCGCGCGATAGCGCATCACTTTGAGGCCCATGCCATCGGTCTGAGGTGCCACCGCCATTCCATTCCCGTTGTCGCTGATCGACAGCTCCGTTCGTCCCGCAGCGTCGCTAAATGACACGGAAATTTGGCTGGCACGACTGTGTTTGATCGAGTTGGCCATTGCTTCCTGTGCTATCCGATATAAATGATCGGCCGAAGACCCGTCGAGCCCGGCATCTTCGCCGGTGGCTCGAAGGCTTACCCGGATGCCGTGGATCTTCTCGAGCCGCGATGCGTGACGTCGGAGTGCGGAAATCAGGCCACCCTGCTCCGCGCCCGTTGGGGATAATCCTTGTGCGATCATTCGGCATGTCCCCAGAGCGCCTCGAAGCACAGTCTCGATCGCGCGCACTTCGTCACGTATTACCGCTTCGGCAGCCGGCAGTTTGGATGCCAGCGCTCCAAGCAGCAGCGCAACGCCGGTCAGTTCCTGGCAGAGCCCGTCGTGCAAGTCCGAACCGATACGGGATTGTTCTCTCTGGGAAATTCGCACCACCTCTCGCTCGAGCTCGCGCCGCTCCGTGACGTCCTGAAACAGACCGAATAGCGCGGGCGCAGGGCCTGCGTCGTCGTCATTCGCTCCCGTCGTGCGTACCCAACGACGCGCGCCGTCGGTACGGACAATCTGCCCTTCGACTTCGAACGGCGTGCCGTTCTCAATTGCGGAGTCGATCGCTCGTCGAATGACCGGGATGCTTTCCGGCGCATAGAATTCAACCGACGAATCGATGGTCGGCGCGTATGCACCCCGTGCCACACCATGGAGGCGATACGTTTCATCGGTCCACGACAGTACTCTTGTGGTCAGATCAAGCTCCCACCCGCCAATCTGGGCGACCCGCTGCGTCTTATTGAGTAGAATTGACTGGCGACGCAATGCTTCGGCGAGATAGCGCAACTCAAGGTGATGCACGACCTGCGCGGCAAGCAGCTTCAGCGAGCTGAGCTGTTCCGGTGAGAGTTGCCGCGGCTGCCGATCAATCACGCAGAGGCTGCCGAGCCCAAAACCGCGCGGGTTTATCAGTGGTGCGCCCGCGTAGAACCGAATATGCGGGTCGCCGAGCACGAGGGGATTGTCGGCGAAGCGCGGATCGGTCGTCGTGTCTTCGACCTGCAGCGGTTCAGTCCCGAGAATTGTCTGTGCGCAGAAGGAGTTCTCGCGCGGCGTCTGCGAGGGCGCAATCCCAATCTTGGATTTGAACCACTGTCGATCGTGATCGAGCAGGCTGACCATCGCAATGGGTGCGTTGCACAATTGCGCGGCAACCTGCGCCACCCGATCGAAAAACTCCTCCGGAGGCGTATCGAGAATTGCATGGCGATAGAGCTCGTTCAGACGCTCGCGTTCGTTCATCGGCAGTATGGTTGCGGACACTGTAGACCTCAGGCTTTTCCCTTTGGCGGCAAGTCGCTCGCGCCGCCAGCGACAAATTCTTTCGCGACGAAAGTTTCCACCTTGGAGCAAATAGGGAATAGTCCATCCTTCCGGCATAATATTGATGCCCAAAATGCATAAATGCCGATCTTAGAGGTCAGGCGTGGACCGATTGCTGCTCATGCACAGTTTCGCCCGGGCGGTCGAAACCGGAAGTTTTTCCGCGGTCGCCCGCGAACTCGCGACCGGCCAACCGAATGTGAGCCGGCACATCGCAGCGTTGGAGCGGCACCTCGGGGTCCGGCTGCTGCATCGTTCGACACGCAAGCTGACACTGACCCCGGAAGGCGAGCGCTACTACGCCGAGGCGCGGCGCGCGCTCGATGCGATCGCGGAGGCGGAGTCGAACGCCCGCGGCGACGACGCGCCGAAGGGGCTACTACGAGTGGCTTGCCCGACGCTGCTCGGTCGATCCCACATTCTGCCGCAACTCAAGGCGATTCTCGCGCGTTTCCCCGCGATGGAAATCGATTTGCAGATCGGCGATCGCTATGTCGACCTCGTCGAGGAGGGCATCGACATCGCGATCCGCATCGGTACGCTCAAGGATAGCGCGCTCATCGCGAGGCGCATCGGCTCCGCCGAGCGATTCTGCGTCGCCAGCACGGACTACCTGGCTGAACGTCCGCGGCCGCTCCATCCTGAGGATTTGCGCAGTCATCAGTGCGTCGTCTACACCCTCTCCTCGGCCGGCAATATCTGGTCATTTCGGGATGTCGACGTGGCGGTACGTGGACGCTTCTGCGTAAATACGCCCGACGGAGTTCGCAGCGCCGCGCTCGACGGATTAGGGATTGCCTATGCGCCGAGATGGCTGTTTGAAGACGGACTCGTCGATGGCCGGCTGCAGTCGTTGCTGGTGGATCACCTCGGACCACCGCTGCCCATTCAGTTCGTGTATGCGGCAAATCGGCTGTTGCCGCGCCGCGCGCGCGTCTTTATGGACTTCATCGCGGATGTGTTCGCGCGCGATCCAACATTGAACGCCGCTTCGAGTCGGAACGCACCGTCGACGCGGTGATCGCGGGGCGGCGCGCGGCTGTCGATCAGGGTGGCGCCGGATGCGCTTGCGAGCGCAGCGCTTGCAGTTCCGCCTCGAGCGCCGCGATACGCCGATCGCGCTCGGCCAGCGCCGCGGTGACATTGGCGGCGTCGATGCGCGTCGGGATATGCTGGGGACAGTTCGCATCCCAGGCCGAAACTGAGAAGAGCATGACGCGCTCGGCTCTGGCCTTATACCCGGCGGGCATTAGCTGGGCGATCAGCGCCTGATCGCCTTCCACGGCGCGCAGCTCGCCCCAGAGTTTGAATCGGCGTCGACGCGCATAGTCGATCAAGAAGAGATGCGCCTTCGGGTTTTCTTCGAGGTTGCCGAGCGTGATGTATTGACGGTTTCCGGCATAGTCGACGAAGCCGATAGTCTTCTCATCGAGCACTCGCAGAAAGCCCACAGGACCGCCGCGATGCTGAATGTACGGCTGGCCGGCGGCGTTTGCGGTCGCGAGGAATGCGCTGTTCTGCTGTTCGATGAAGGCTTTCAGTTCCGGCGTGATCCGCGTTTTCCAGGAACCGGCCTCTTCCATATGCGCGTACGCCTTTCGCGAGCCCTTGCGAGACTGCAAGGCCTTCACGGTCGGCGTGAACGCGATATCGCTGGAATAGGCCGGTGTGGCGTTCATGGCGTTCAGGCAGCGGCGCGCGCGTTGACGACCGGGAAGTCGATGTCCGTCTGCGCAACCACGTTGATGTAATTGGTCCAGGTGTTGAGCGCGACATGCTGCACGATCTCGACGAGCTGGGCGTCGCTGTAGCCTGCGGCCTTGACGGCCTTGAAGTCCGCCTCGCTGACGTGACCGCGCTGTTCGGTGACCCTGACCGCAAAACGCACGGCGGCATCGGCCTTCGGATCGCCGGAGCCTCCAGCGCGATTGGCCGCGAGTTCGGCATCGTCGAGCTTCGCGACATGCTTGCCGAGATAGCTGTGAGCCGACAGGCAGTAGCTGCAGCCGTTGATCTCGGCGACCGCGAGTGCAATGCGCTCGCGTGTCGCGGCCGGCAGCTCACCCTTGGCCAAAGCGCCGGACATGCCGAGATAGCCCTCGAGCGCCGCGGGGCTGGTCGCGACCAGGCGGAACAAATTCGGAACGACGCCGAGCTGTTTCTTGACGGCCTGCAGCAGCGGCTGGGCGGCGCTCGGGGAGGCTTCGATTGTGGCGGGCGTTGGGATGCGTGACATTGGCGTCTCCTGGCTTGTTGTTCGGCCGATATGGCCGTGTGGGAGTAGCCTAGGTCATTTCAATAATCACAACTAGACGTTAGGATATAGATGGACTATTTCAATAACTGGAATAATCACGATGGACCGACTTGATGCGATGAGCGTCGTTGTCGCGGTCGGTGAGGCGGGAAGCTTCTCGGCCGCTGCGCGGCGTCTCGGGATGCCGCTACCGACGCTGAGTCGAAGGATCTCGGATCTCGAAGCGCACCTAAACACCCGCTTGTTCAACCGCTCGACGCGCAGACTCTCATTGACCGACGCGGGTCAGGCGTATCTGCAGGCCTGCAAACGCATTCTGGAAGAGGTGACCGAAGCCGAGCGATCCGCGAGCGGGGAATTCAATGCGCCGAGGGGTGATCTCGTGATATCAGCGCCCATCGTGTTCGGACGCCTGCACGTGCTGCCCACGATCGGCGCATTTCTCAAGGCCTACCCTGATGTGCGCGTTCGATTCGTGCAAAGCGATCGATTGATCAACCTGCTCGAGGAGCACGTCGATCTGGCGGTGCGGATCGGCGAACTCGTCGACAGTAATTTGATCGCGGCCCGCGTGGGTTCAACGCGACGCGTCGTCTGCGCAAGTCCCAGCTACCTCGCCGAGTTCGGGACACCGAAGCACCCGACTGAACTCCCCGCCCATCAGATGATTTCATTCGAAGGTCTCACGTCGCCGGATACCTGGGTTTTCAAAGCCGATTCAGCCGAGATCCCCATCCCGATCCGGCCGAAGCTCATCGTCAACACCGCCGAGGCAGCCATCGATGCGGCGATCGAGGGCGTCGGACTGACACGCGTGCTTTCCTATCAGATCGAACACGCGATCAGGGCAGGCGCGCTCGCGACGATACTCAAGCGATTTGAACCCGCGCCGGCCCCGATCAGTCTCGTCTACCCGAGCCAGCGACGCTTGCCGCTCAAACTGCGCGCGTTTCTCGACTTCGCAGCGCCGCGGCTGCGCGCCAGACTGACGACGCCTCGATAGCAGGTGCCGTTGGCAATTCGCTCATCGGTGTGGCCTTGGGATGGTCCTCTTCTACCGCGTGCCGAAGGTGCCATGGAAAGGCGGCTCTCCATAATCGGCCGTCCGGTGCGCTCCCTGCGCGCCAAGGACTACGACCACGCGATGACTATAGCGCCCTCGGCTTCGGGGCCGGCAGGGCGAGGGCGACACTAAGTGCGTCGTCGAGTTCCCGCAACTTGTCAAACGTCAACTCGCCGACGTAGTCGGTCAGTCTGGATTTCTCAAGGCTCATCAGTCCATCGCATTGGATCGCACTTTCGTGCTTGAGGCCTTCGGCTATGCCTACGGAAACTTGCGTTGGCAGACCAACATACTGAGTGAAGACAGGAGCGCAGACTACCGTCGAGAAAGTCGAGTCGATCAGTGGCTGTCGGCTGACGATGACAAAGACGCGGGCGGGTTTGGGATCACCGGGAGGTCTGCGCACCCGGTACAACTCGCCGCGTTTCATTCATCTGCCAGATTGGCCTGAAAGGAAAGCGCATCGGTCATCTCAGCATTGAGCTGTGCCGAGTGGCGATTGATTGATGCGGTTTCGCGGGCGTCCTTCCGAGTCTGAGCGCGTCGGTCGACGAATTCGCGCAGGATCTGCTCAATGTATGCAGAGCGGGAAACCTTCGGGCCGGCCAGCTTGTCGATGCTGGCAACAAGGTCCTCTGAGAGGGTCAATGAGGTCTTTGCTTTCATCCTACCTTTATACTACCAAAGTAGGATTCTGCCAACGTACACCGGTGTACCGGACGGGCGCCGTAGGCGTCTTTCGGACGCCGGCCGACCGAGTGCGTACACCGCGGTAATGTACTGGTTTCAGTGACAATTCCAACTTCAAGGCCAACTCTCACCAGGAGTCGTCGGGCAAATTAGGGGCTTCCCAATTTAGTCCAATCCGGCGGTGTTGTCCGCGATCGGATGAGCGGAAATGCTGCATCGCGAGGTGCGCATAATATTCTAGTAGGACATGCCGCGCCCGTATTGGATGCGCTGATGCGTTGATGCTATGATGCGATGATGCGATGATGCTACCTCTACCTTGGGGAATTCTCTAATGCGCACAACCCTCAGCATCGATCCCGAAGTCTTAAGCGCCGCAAAGAAGATCGCGGCGGCGCGCTCGAGCAGCCTCGGAGAAGTGATCTCGGAACTCGCGCGGCGCGGGTTGGAAGCGCGTTCGAAGGTAGGCTCCCGGCATGGTTTTCCGGTATTTGAAGTTCCGCCCAATGCGCCGGCGTTGACGCCCGAGCAAGTGCGAGAGGACGAAGACGAGGCGTGACGCGATACCTGCTAGACACCAATCTTTTGATTGCGCTGGCGTGGCCGCAGCATATTCATCACGCGCAGGCGCACGCCTGGTTCGGCAAGACCGGTCACCAAGCTTGGGCCACGTGTCCGATTACGCAACTCGGATTTGTACGCATCTCCTCCAATGCAAAAATAATTCCTGCTGCCGTCAGTCCGCGCGAAGCAATTGCGATGCTGGAAAAAATCATAGCCTTTCCCGGACATGAATTCTGGCCCGACGATCTCGCGCCCTCCGCAGCAATGACGTCCGCAAGTTTGGCTCTCGTGGGTTATCGCCAGATAACTGACGCGTATGTGGTTGCACTAGCGCAATACCATAAGGGAGCGCTTGCCACTTTCGATCGCGGAATCGGTGAGTTGATCAGCGCAGGCAAGGATCGAATGCGTTACGTTACTGTCGTAGACGTTAGATGATAAGTGCCCCGTGGTTTCGAGATGTGAATCAGCGGGTTTCTATAATCGAAATTCAAAGGTACGAGTAGCTACGATCTAGAAGGCCGGGAGCGCGACACGAATCTCTCCGAGCGCTCACTCCCTTCAATCAGAGCATACGTCTTGAGGTAACAGTGAGGGTAACTCAGACCCCAGTCGTCCTAAAGTGCCGATATTCTTAGCGTCTAGCCAAATTTCTCAATTCCCGATTTCGAAATCGAACGCGTCAACCTAACCGAGATGGATTAACGAATTCTCGATACGATCTTGATGGGCAAACGTCATTTCGCGGGAGCCTAAGCAAAGATGATCGCTCGAAAGGCCCTAGATACAGGTCCATCCGCGCCGGCTTCGCTAACTCGTTAGTAAGGTTCTCAAATACCTATAATAAGCAATTGTCTTATTTTAGTTTTTACGTATAATCTAAAACAAGAAATCGCCTTGTTTTAAATAAAGAATCTCTTGAAATGAAAACCTTCAATTCCGGCCGCAAAATGCAAGAGACACAATACATGTCCTTTCACCCAACGCCTATAAATCGACCTTGGAAACTAGAGAACATGGAGCTTCTGCAACTTCTAGGGCAGGCAGACCGAGAACTGGGCCGAATTGACATGTATTCGGACTGCATTCCCAATATCGACCTCTTCATTCAGATGCATGTATTGAAGGAAGCGACCCAGTCGAGCCGCATTGAAGGCACCCAAACTAATGTGGATGAAGCGCTGCGTGCCAAGGAGGATGTAGCGCTCAATAAGCGCGACGACTGGGAAGAGGTACAAAATTACGTGGCCGCCATGAACAAGGCGATTTCGCGTCTCAAAACTATTCCCTTTTCATCGCGCTTAATAAGAGAGGCGCATCAAACGCTAATGCAGGGCGTACGCGGAAGGGACAAATTGCCGGGAGAATTTCGGCAGAGCCAAAACTGGATTGGCGGTGCGACAGTTAACGACGCGGTTTTCGTGCCGCCTGTCTATACTAAGATTCCTGAGCTAATAGCCGATCTGGAAGAATTCGTGCACAACGAGAAGGACTATTTTCCGGAATTGCTAAAAGCTGCGTTGGTGCACTATCAGTTTGAAACGATCCATCCCTTCCTCGACGGAAATGGTCGAGTCGGGCGTTTGATGATCACGCTATATCTGGTAAGCAAGGGAATCCTTAAGCAGCCGATACTGTATCTTTCGGATTTCTTTGAACGCAACCGAAATCACTACTACGACAACTTGATGAGAGTGCGAGAGCAAAACGACTTGCAGCAATGGTTCAAGTTTTTTCTTGTTGGGGTAATTCAAACCGCGAAAAGCGGTATTGTGACATTTGACAATATTTTGAAATTGCAAAAAAAGGTCGAAGAGCAAATTGGCACGCTCGGAAGTCGTGCTGGAAACGCGCAGAAAGTCCTCCACGCGCTCTATCGACACCCCGTGATCAACGCCGCGGACGTGGGTAAAATCGCTAAGATATCGGCGGCATCCGCATATAAGCTTGTGGCCGACTTAGAGAAGCTGAAGATTCTGCGAGAAATTACGGGGGGAAAACGGGGCCGTACATATTTGTTCGACAGTTATGTGAAGTTCTTTAGGTAGGGCGCGGCGATCATGTGCCGAATGGCGATTCGAATTGCATCATCAAAACGTAGCAGGGATTCTTCAGAGTGTCCGGCGTTCAGTTGCCAAAATACCCAAAATTAACTGGGCGTAATAGGTAGGGTAACTTTTCTAGCGTATTCAAAAAGCTCGTGATTGATAGGCTTTCCGGACCTTGTTCAATTCCCTCCATGGCTAATACCCAATTTGGGTAGTAAGATACCTAAAATGGGTATTAAAAGGCGGAAACCGAGTAATCGTACGCCGGTAGGTTCCAGCGTGCACAAAATGCAGATCTTCCGGGCTTCTGATCGGCACTACTTTTTTTAGGTAGGCGATGGCGCCTATCCTGCTACGTCAAAGAGCGCGCCGGGCAGACTCTGCCCGGCGCGATTTACAGACCTCGGTTGCATCGGTAGATGAAGTCATGCGCGTCACCTGGCTATCTGAGGGCTCAGCGAGACCGCAGTGAAGGACTCCCAGGGGCCAATGGATGTCGCGTCGGTATGCAGGGGTGTTGTATTCGGACCACCCACCCCGCCGCCATTGACGGCCGTCATGTAATACCCATTGCGGGTGCGCAACGAGACCTTGCCAGCGTCGTCAAACTCGACATCAAAGACTTCGTCGACTCCGAGCTGAGTTGCGTCGGTGTGAAACGGACCGCGGCCATCATTTGGTCCGCCGATCCCGCCCCCGTTCACCGCCGTCAAAAAGGTACCGGCCAAGGTCCTCAACGCAAACTTGCGATGCTTCTCGTCGAGCCAAATCCAGTCAAACTTTTCCCAGGCATCGGCGCGTCTGCTATCGGAGTGCAGCGCGACAGCGCCCGCGCCGGTGTTCGGTCCTCCGTAACCGCCACCGTCCGCCGCAGTGAGAAAATGCCCGTTCATGGTTGTAATGGCAATGCGACGCGCTCCTGCCGCCTCAAGCGTTGCCGACGGAGCGGGCGCTGGTGGAGGGGGTGTCGGATGCGGCGGCGCCGGACACGGATTCGGGTCACAATGTGAAGGAGGGACATCGGCCCAGGCGCCGTGGAACGCGGCAGCGAGTGCCGCCCCGGCGGCACTTCGCAACAGGTTGCGCCTCGTAGGGCTCGATAATAGTCGAGACCATGTCTGCATATACCTATTCTCGCGCAGAATCGGCCTCGATTCCATAGTGCCTCTTCTCATTGGAATGGATTCGTTCTTGGGCCTCACCAGGCGATTAGGATTGCTCGCGCAGGTTTGATGCGCCCATCGGACGACCGCGCGATTGCGATACCTCTTAGACTAACGGACGTAACCACCGTCGTCGCTCTCGCCGATGTTGCCCCCTTGCCGATGTACACGCTCTCTCTTGCCGCATGTACAAGTGAGCGATGCGACCAGACCGAGAACAGAGTTAAGCATTTCTTAACCGACGATCAGGTATGCCGTTTGTTGTGCATCGGCAGGCAGCGCAATCTAGTCGGCGTCGAATCAATTCAATCAATGGAGAAGGCACATCATGAACGACATCCCTATCATCGCACGTTTGGTGCTGGCCATTCTTGCAGTCGCTGCAACTGCTGTTTCTGTCATCGTTATCCCGTTTGGGCTGCTGGTCGTGTAGATCGCAATGCTGACGCTTTCACGCATGGGGCGGTTTGAATCCTTCTTGAAATTCAAGGATTGGCCGGTACGAAACGGCCGTCGCTTCGGGCGATGGACGCCAATCGTGTGGAAACTGGGTGCCTACGCGGGCACTGTTGTTGCCAAGCTGAGAGTGCTCGCGCCGTATGCGGTGATCGTATTCGTTGTACCGGGAGGCTCGCTGATGGCGCTTCTCTTATGGCTCCATCGGCGGCAGTGGAAAGTGCCGGTTTTCCCTGGTCGCTAAATGCTCTTCCATAAATTGGTGGTAGGCCGGATGCGGCGCTTTGTGGGAAAGAATCTGGGATTAAACGCGCAAGGTCGACGGTGCAGAGCTGCTATGGGCTGGAGGTTCAAATGATTGCACGCATGTGGCATGGAGCCGTACCATTTGCAAAAGGTGAAGAGTACTTGAATCGGATGCGAAATTTCGCGCTGCCGGATTATCGATCAATAGCGGGGAACCGCGGAGCCTTCTGTTTGTACCGCACGGAAGGCGACGTTGCGCACTTCGAGATGCTCACGTTCTGGGACGACGTCGAGGCGATCAAGCGGTTCGCGGGCGAAGACTTTCAGCGCGCTAAGTATTATGAGTTCGATCGATCGTTCCTGATTGAATTGGAACCCAACGTACGTCATTACACTGTATATGACGACTGATCAGCTCTAACATCGAATTTAAACACCTGAGTCCGCGGGTGTGGGCCGACGAGAGGCCGGGATAGTCGTAAACATTGGATCGGGCGACGTCGAGTAAGAGGCCTCCACGCGATCGACGTCCGCGGGTCGCGAGCAAAGGTGGACCACGTCCGTGATGCATTGGGTGGATGCGGGGGGCGCTCTGCATTTCCGGCAATCAAATCCAGCAGTATGCATTCAGTATAAATCGCGCACTGCGCTCATGCGTTAACGATTACGTGCGTGGCGGCAGGGTCATCCCTTGCTGGGAAGGCGCTTGAGTTCGGCCATCATTTTTTGGAAAACAGGACTGGCGTGCAGCGTCTTCAGATCCTCGTCGGCCATTAATTCACGGACGTCCCGATACCCCCGGTTGACAGCCTCCTGCAAGTATCCGAGCGCATCTTCGGGGTGTTGCGCCGCCGCGGCCACGCAGGCGAAGTTATACCACGCGGCCCACGGGTCCCCTTGTTCCGCGGAACGGTTTTGTTTTTCGATCAAGTCCCGAAAGAGTTGGCTGGCTTCTGGGTAGCGATGGCTGTATGCGAGCGCCATCCCGAGCTGACGTATGGTATCCAGGGTGTCGGGATGTTGTGGACCAAGACTTTTCATCTGCGCCGCGAAAGTGGCGCGCGCGATCTTTTCCGCCGAATCGTAGTGGCCTTCCTTGATCAGAATGGCGGCGAATTGAGACTGAGACGCCAATGTATCTGGATGCTCGGCACCGAGGACTTTGACCTGGGCATCCAGTGTTTCCTGTTGCAACTGTTCCGCTTCGCGGAGTTTTCCTTCCCTGATGAGCATCTGCGCCAAGTTATATTTGAACATCAAGGTGTTCGGGTGTTCGGGTCCGAGGGTTCGCGAGCGAATTGCCAGCGCCTCACGGGACAGCGATTCGCCTTCGTCGAATCGCTCCTCCCAAGCCAGCAAGTCTGAAAGTTGTCCCATCGTATTGACGGTTAGTGGGTGCTCTGGCCCCAGCACGCGCTGTTCGCCGGCCAAGGACTCGCGAAAAAGAGGCTCGGCTTCCTCGGGGCGTCTGAGCACGAATATGGATCGGGCCAGATTCGTCATCGCGATCAGGGTTTGGGGGTGGTCCGATCCCAGGACCCGCTGGTCGGCTTCGAGCACCTCACGAAACGCTTGCGCAGCCTCTTGGTTACGACCCAGGTCCTGGAGCCCTGAGGCTACATAGTTCATTACGCGCAGCGTCAGAGGATCATCCGCACCGAGTTTGCGCGTCGCAATCCTGATCAATTCTTGGTGCAGTTTGACCTGCTCTTCGAAATGCCCCCGATGCGACAGGATGACGCCCATATCCGCCATCGACTCCAGAGTCAGCGGATCTTCGGGACCGAGAACGCGGCGCTCGATCGCAAGCGCCTGGCTCTCGACCTGGTCCGCTTCAGCACGACGTCCTTCGCGATCGAGAATCCAGCCCAGCTGGGTCATTGACTCCAGTGCCTTGAGGTCATCTGGGCCGTGGAGGCGTACGCGGGCGTCGAGGGCACGCTCGGCAAGTTCGTGCGCACGAGGATATAGGCCCAGGTTCAGGTACGTGCTCGCCATGACTTGCTGCATTTGCGATTGCACTTCGGGGTCCTGCGCGAGACCCTTGTCGATATCGGTCGCCGCTTTATCGAGGATCTCGCGGGCCGTGACGCTGTTGCCACGCGCCTCGCTGGGGTCCGATAGCTTGAACATTCCGGTCATGAAGTCGGTGATGCGGGTGGCGCGGTCTCGTTCTCGGTTCGCACGGTCGCGCTCCTGCGTGATCTTTTGCAGCTGGATGGTCTGCAATGCAGAAAAGGCGGTCATGAGCAGCAGAAGTCCCGTTGTCACGGCGGCCGCGACCCGGTGGCGACTGATGTATTTGCGAATCTGGTAACCCGCGCTCGCGGGACGCGCCAGGACGGGCTCGTCGTGCAGATACCGGCGCAGGTCCGCGGCGAATTCCGCCGGCGTGCCATAGCGGCGTTCCCGATCGCGCTCGAGCGCCTTCATCGTGATCCAATCGAGATCCCCGCGCAGCTGGCTCACGAGTTGGCGCGGCTCGGTATTTCTGGCGGCGGAAGTCTCGATGGAGATCTGCCGATCGGTGCGGAGCTTGACGCTCGGGGTGGGCGGCTCTTGTTCTCGCAGCTGGCGCAACCACTCATCGAGCGACGGCCTCTGGTGCAGCTTCGTCTCGAAGGGCTGCAGTCCAGTCAACAGCACATAAAGAATGACCCCGAGCGAATATACGTCGGTGCGGGTGTCGATATCGTGGATGTTCGGATTGACCTGTTCCGGGCTCATGTAGCCGGGGGTGCCCATGAACTGCCCGAAGCGCGTATAGAGCGTCTGGTCCGTCAGCGGCGCGGTCGTCGCCTTGGCGAGGCCGAAGTCGATGATCCGCGGTACCGGTTTGCCGTCCACCTCAACGACTAAAATGTTGGCCGGTTTCAGATCCCGATGAATGATCGCTTTCTGGTGCGCGTGCTGCACGCCGTCGCAGGCCTGGATGAAGAGGTCGAGACGCTGCCGGATGTTGAGCTTGTGCTGATCGCAATACTCCGTGATCGGCAGCCCTGGCACATATTCCATGACGAAGTACGGCTGACCCTGCGGCGTGAGGCCGGCCTCGAATACCTTGGCGATGAAGGGGTGATCCATGATAGCGAGCGATTGCCGCTCCGCTTGGAACCGATGCACGACCGTCTCGTCGTACATACCCGCCTTGATGAGTTTCAAGGCCACGGGCCGGCGCACCGGTGCGGTTTGCTCAGCGAGCCACACCTGCCCCATACCGCCTTCGCCGAGTTTGCGGACGAGTTGAAACCGCGCTGCGAACAGCTGTCCCTCCGCCAAACCCGCAGCGTCAAACCCCTCGCCCTCCCCACCGATATTGGCGGGCGACGGCGACTCCAGGAATCCGGTCTTCAACTCGTCGCCGACCGATAGCAGCGACTCGAGCTCCGTGCGTAGCGCCGCATTCGAAGCGCAGACCTCATCGAGGAACCTCGCGCGCGCTTCCGGCCCCAAAGCAAGTGCTTGGTGCAGCAGTTCCTTAACGTGCGCCCAACTGGGTAGGCTCACGGCGATGCGGCTCGGCTGATTTCCCGACGCAACCGCACCGAGGGCTTGCTGTTCCCCGTGATCCACTGCCGCAACAATTTGCTGACCTGACCGGAGCGCTCCGACATCGGTGTCCCTTAGCTCTTGTGGCTTTGCGGATCCAGACTATTCGCACCCGACACCCTCGTCAATCGCCGCCCCGGAAGATCTGCACATCGCGCAAATCGTGGTGCCGACGAGCGGAAAAGGCCCGTTTGTTTCTGCCGGTGGGTGCCGACGTGAGGCCGGGCACGTTACGCATATCGGCTCTTCTGCGCCGACCAGAGGCCGAGCACGACGGGCCTTCGCACCAGGAACATTAGCCGCGGGCGCGCTCGGCAAAGTGATCTATCAGGGGCTTCTGGGGTTCAGTCATTTGCGGGGTTGGTCACGAATGAGAGTATTGGCGTCATGGGGACAGAATCACTGTTATTTCGAAGACACGGCTAGGTCAAGGGCAATTGATTTCCTTTAAGTCAGTTGGCGCAGCGACTGTATGCGCTGATATAAGTCGCTGCGAATTGCGGTCAATGCGGGGGCGCCACCCGGATCGGACCGATATTTGCCGACGTAGCCAAGCGCAATGCACAGGTACCAATGCTCGAGCAATTGAAGGTGGTGCCGCGGGTCAGTTAAGAGACGATCAAGGACGTCAAAGAATTTGATTTCGCTCCGAAGTTCTAGATGAATAGTGATGAGCAGGCTTTGAAAGTACCAGTCGGTATTCGCACTCGACGACGAATTGAAGACTGCCTCGTCGAGTAGCGCGCAAAGCGCCCAACTCGCTTCCGAGATATCGTCGTGCAGCAGCGCGCACTGACGAGCATGTTCCTCGAATGCGCGAATCTCCTGGATTGCGTACCGGCGTAAGGCTTTGACATCGGCGCCAGCCGCGAGGTGGCGCAGCGGCGCAGCCAACAGCAACACCGGCTTCGCAAATTTAAGCAGTGGATTGTCGCGAGAGGCGATGAAGATGTCGACCGCCGCGGCGTCGATCGGTGGCGCAAAGGGGATGCCGTTGTGGTCATTAATCATAAGCGCGGACGGAAGATCCGCAATTCGCGCAGCCGGCGAGCGCCGACGAGAGGCCGAGGATGTGCAGTCGGTCAATTCTTGGATTGTGCCGACGCGGAAGGCGAGGTTGAGGCCTTGGAGCATCCAGACTGTGCTCATCAAAATCATGGCTATGCCGATCAGGCTGCTGACGATGCGCATGACGATGTTGAAAGTGGGCCACATAGCGGCGCTCCTTTGGTGTCGCGGCGAAGAAGCATAACGCCAGGGAGGGGCGGTATGTGAACCCAAGCGCAGTAGTCAAGGCGCCGTCTCTGTCAAGCTATGAGGCTCCGCGCCCGACGGCGTGTGGCAATAAAGGACGTGCCCAAGTGAGCAGCTGGAAATTGGGATTCTCGGTGGTGGTTTTGGCGGTGCTGGCATCTCGGGCCTCGGCGGCGTCTCAAGTTTATCATTGCACCAAGGACGGGCAGACGGTCCTCACGGACAAGCCGTGTGATGCAAGTACCCCGGCGCCGGGTTCAGGAACGGCCGCGGTTCCGTCGAGTGGAGTGGTTGGCACTCCGGTATCGGCTACAGCATCGGTGGTCGGTGACTGGCGCGGCCAGACGCAATTCCAAGGCGCGCAGAATGCGGTCGAGATGGAAGAGGCGCACACCGTGGTTCCATTGGTGTTGACTTTCAGCGCGGATGGCAAGGTCTTGGGGGCGAGCTCTGATAATGGCTGTACGCTCCTGGGTCTATGGGTGCCGGGCCCGATACCCCATCGATTTACGTTGGACGTGACGCTCAAGGGATGCCATTACGCGGGACTTAATCGACGGTATACGGGAGAGTTGGCCGCGACATCGTCGGAGAATTCGCTGCATTTTGTTCTTCAGGCGTACGCTGTGCCGATTCCGGGGCAGCCTTTGCAGAGATACGATGTTGAAGCGACGTTGAGGCGGTGAGCGGAAGAGGCGCATGTGTTTCCAGCGGTAGGGGCCGACGTGAGGCGGAGCACAAGGAGCCCGTCAGTTCTTGGCGCCGCGTTGGGTCGGGCATGTCCGGTGCATCGGATTGGGCGATTGGCCGATCGTCAATATCCGATCAACGGCGGCCGCTTGTGGTGGGCCCACTGCTGGACAGTTGGGCGACGCCATTGCAGATTTGCGTAGTCAATGAGTCGTTGAGGGACCGGATCGCCAAGAACGACCAGGCGCTGCAGCATCATCGCGAGGTCGACATCGGCGATTGACCAGTCGCCAAATAGGTTGTCGGTGCGCCCATCGAGCAAAGTGAGTGCGGCAGAGAATAGTTTCTCGGCGGCCTCACGGGCGTCGGGAGATAGGGCAGGGCGCGTGGCGCCATTGAACACGACAAGCGTGGGCCGCTCGTCGCGGATCGGCATGAGGTCGCTGCGCAACCAAGCTTGAACTTGGCGCGCCCTCGCGCGATCGCGGCGATCTGCGGGGTAGAGGCGGGTGCCCGAAAAAGTTTCGTCGATGTATTCGCAGATCGCAGACGACTCTGATAATGCGAATCCGTCGTGAACGAGGGTTGGGACCCGTTGGGTGATTGAAGTCTCTGCGAACGCGGGGCCGCGATGCGCGCGTGCGACCAAATCAACGGCTTGCGTTTCAAAGGTGACGCCCTTTTCGAGCAGGCTCACGTAGACGGCGAGAGCGTACGGGCTTGCAAAATTGGCATCGACGTAGAGGAGCATAGGGGTACCTCGAGAAGGGCGTTGCATTCTAACATCGGCCGCGGAGGGAGAGAGCAAGCGCCTAAACGCTCGCGCGAACACGCGGATGACCTGTACTCCGGGCGGAATGGGAGTGTCGACGAGCGGAAGACGTGCCCTTCATTCAGTCGGTGAGTGCCGACGGGAGGCCGGGTTTCGCTTTCGAGCACCCGACAGTCGACGAAGGTATTGACGTGCGAGCGGGTGCGTCTATGCTCGGATACCGTTGGACGGCGTGCTGCCGCCCGACGCATCCACTCAACTGGGAGGCCCTATGAAAAATCTTGCTGTCGCTGGGTTGATTGCTGTCGCACTATTGGCAAGCACCGCGGTCCTTGGGGATCCGCCGGTGCGAGATATCAACCCCGCTCGTCATCCCAATCTCGCCGCGGCCCAACGCTTGTCGCATCGCGCATGGGAGAGGATCACTGCCGCGCAGGCCGCCAACGAGTGGGATATGGACGGCCACGCCCAAAAGGCCAAGGATCTGCTCGACCAGGTCAACGTCGAGCTGAAAGCGGCGGCGCAAGCGGCGAACCACAAGTAGGTCCGCGCCGAGCGAGCTCCGGCGGGCACTGCCTGCCGGAACTCGCGACGTGTCTTGTTGGGCATTGTCGCGCCTAAGTGTCAAGCGCGCTGCAATGAGCCATCGCGCTCGACTCCATCTGGCAGCCTTGATGGCCCGCACAACTTGCCGGCGCCTATGCACGCTGGTCTGCCGGTGGCGCGGAAGACGAGCAATTGATGCAGGTGATGGGTGCCGACGCGAAAGTGCTGCTGGTTGATACCTTTGTGGGCCGGCGAGAGGCGGAGCACCAGGGGCAAGTCAGTTCTCAGCACCGACGAGAGGCCGTGCCTCTGGTGCAGGTGGTTTCTCTTCCTAGGGGCACGCTGTGCAGATCGGTTCATTAGCGCGGGCGGCGGTCGTACTCGGCGTCGAAGCGCTGTTCGAGAGTCGAGGAAATGCCGGGAACAACGAGTCGACCAGATCGACATGCCAAGCCCCACGTCGGCACTCTCCTCGTTCACCTAAGGCGGTGAACTCCGGGTCGACGACTTCGTTGGCCCCGGCGCGTCACGTGCACGGTAAGAAGGTAAAGGGTAACCGTCCGGGAAACACACGTTACACCGCGCGCCGATCCGCCTCGCACTGTCTATTTCACTTAGGGCGCGTCGGCACATGCGCATTGGCAGTTTCATTGCGCATTTCGAGGCAGCCACTCATTCGTTGACGGTAATAATAATGTCAATTATTGCGGGCATTTCTGTGCACCATTACTTTTGGCAGATAAATTAAGGGGAGGCCTCAAAGGGGAGCCAGGCAGGTGCCCTGGCTCCCCATCTATGCTTTCACGCTCAGTGGCAGTTGTTTACTTCGGGGCCTTGGCCGGGGGCTTGGTTTCCGAGTATGTCAAAATTTAACTGCCCGGAAACAACCGTCGCCATGCACGAGGCCGGCTGGCCATTCAGCGTTGCAGAGATCTTCCAGATACCCGGTTCCCGGTTCCAGGTTCTGCGGAGAGGCCGTAGCGCCCCAATAGGAGTAATTGTCATATTGATACTGGTACTTTTGCCCGGGTGAGGGTTGAAAGCAGGTGAGTGTCGGCACCGCCACCAACGGCCCAAACTGAGTGACTCCAGATGCATTAGGTTGCGGTGAGACAAGTGCACCCGAGAACGTTATCGTCCCCGGTACATTCAAGTTATCGTAAATCCCCGAGGGGTAAGCCTCTTCATCGACGGTCTCCTGTCTGGTGTACATGAAGTCAGCTTGGATTTGGAGTGATCCTGGGCCAGAAGTGACCGTAACCGTGGTTACGCTCTCATTGGCAAGCGTGAAGGTTTCCCAGGCTCCAACCGACGTCGCATCCGTATGTATCGGTAGCATGTTTTCCGGATCTCCATTCATATCGCCACCACCAACAGCATACCAATACCATTGGCCCATTGGGCTGATGATATAGGCGGTGTTTCCGTTCAGTTGCAGAACCACCTCCTCCCACGGACCCGCAGTCGTCGCATCGGTGTGAATGGGTGAGGTGTCGTCATTCGGCCCGCCGATGCCGCCGCCCTTGACCGCGGTGACGTAGCGACCGTCGGGTGTCTGCAAGGCAAATTGCGTGAAAGTCGAATTCAGCCATACGATCGTAAAATTGTTGTCGGTGAACGACAAAGGCCCTAGAACGGAGTTGGTATCTATCGGCGCAATTCCGCCACCGAGTCCGCCGCCGTCGACAGCGGTCAGGTAATGCCCATTGTAGGTCTTGATATTTCCCACCGCGAGGTTCCAAGTCGGCTGGCCGGCAAGCGCCTGCACGGCGAAGGCGAGACCAATGCCAGCATAAGTGGCAAGGGCCATTTTCGTCATGTTGCTCACATAATTTTCTCCTGAAATAAAAAGATGTTAATAATTCGTTGGTCTAATCGAGGGTAGCGCACCGGTACTAATGAAGACAAAGTGCGCGCCGCAAAACGGACATCGTCGACAAAATATGCCCGCAACGGTCGCTCGCGATCTGTGATTGGTGGGCGGTCCCCGACTCCACGCGATCGATGTTCTGGTAGCGAGCGGCGGTGGATCGCGTACGTCGTGGGAATATTGGGCGGGCGCGCCGAAACGTCGGCTATGCTGGTAAACTCATGACTCACGGCATTTGCATTAGGGGGTCGCGAGCGGCATGGCAAAACGTAGTGCGAGATCGGTCTTGTCGACTCCGGCGTACCCATTCGTAGAGGCAGCTCATTATCTAAATTTGCCGCTGAGTACGCTGCGGGCATGGTGCCTTGGCCAGGGGTACAGATCGGATGGGCGGACGCGCAGGTTTTTGCCGCTCATTCAGCTTGACGAGAATGACCGCCGCGCGCTGTCGTTTTTAAATCTAGTGGAAGCACATGTTCTTGCCGCGATCCGTCGCCAGTACCATGTGCCGCTCCCTAAGGTGCGGCAGGCGCTCTATTACGTCAGCAAGAAGATGGATACGGAGCGACCGCTGGCAAAACCGGATTTTCAGACGGACGGTCTCGATTTGTTCGTCGAAAAGCTGGGATCGCTGATCAACGTTACCCGCGAGGGGCAGACGGAGATGGCAGAGATCATCCGTGATCACCTGAAGCGCATCGAGCGGGACGCCAAAGGGATTCCGGTCAAGCTGTACTTATTTACTCGAACTGATACTGTCAGAAACCAGCCATCTCCAGTGGTCGTTGATCCGACGATCGCATTCGGACGGCCCGTGCTTACCGGCCGTTCGGTCCCCACGGCCGTGTTGGCCGACCGCTTTAAGGCCGGCGACACGTTGATTCAGCTCGCGGAGGACTATGACACCTCGCCGCAAAGCATCGAGGAAGCGCTCCGCTGCGAGCTCGACCGCAAAGCGGCTTGAGTCTGGGACGTTCTATCTCGATGAGTCGATCTATTCGCGAATCTTAAGCGAGGCACTAGAGTCGGCAGGTATGTCGGTTCACCGACCGGGGGTCGATTTTCCCTTTGGGGCTCGGGATGCGGTGTGGCTTGCCGAGGCGGGCGCAAAGCGTTAGATCGTGTTCATGCGTGATCAGCGAGTCAAGTATCGCGCGCTCGAAATCTCAGCACTTCATAGTGCCGGCGTCGGCGCGTTTGTTTTGACTGCAGGGCAGGCGACCGCGCAAGCGACGGCGACCGTGATCCTAGCGAAATTACCCAAGATCTTGAATATCGTTCGAAGTGAACGCAAGCCGTTTCTTTATACCCTCGGTATTACTGGAGCGCTTTCGCGTGTGAAGATTCGGTGATTATAGCGAGGCGGTAGATTTGAGCGTTCAAAAAACGCCGGCTCATGTCAAAGCGCACGCGACCGGTCGTTGGGCGGAGACGACATTTCGCGCGCTGAGTTCTCGTGTTGCCTATCGATGGAAGTTCATATCCTTCAGAGGGGCCAATAAATCGGAGTGGCGCGGCGTCGTGGATCTCATCGCGACCCGCTACGATGGCATGTCAGAAATTCCGATCCCGCGATGTTTGCAGCGGCTATCGGACCTTTATCTGGAAACTGAGCCCCGGCTCGGGATCGAAATCTCTTTCGGTCATGCCAAGAATGTCCGATTGCACCACTGATGCTTCGACCTCTTTTCCTGTGTTCTCGAGGATCTCACCATGAGCAATGTCCTTGATCGCCTCGCGAGTTCCCCAACGGCTTGATGTCTTCATTGTGTCATTGTGGATGTCGTAGGACCGAAAGCGATAGATCTTGACCTTATCCATATCCGCAATCCCCCATTTTCGAGCGAGAGTTCAACCGCGAAAGAATAACGTGGAGACGTAGGGTTGGCGAATTTCTCGCCGATCGCGTCTGCCAGAAGTCAAAAGGCCGCCCCACGAGCACCCGGCCACGATCGACGGTTCAGTCGTTTTCGACTGCCCTCAAGTCTTTGCTCTGGAGGTGAACGCGATTCTCCGAGCTGCTGGCTTGTTCGGGGCGTGCCGTGAATGCAATCCGACAAGCCGACTCGATGTGCTCGCGATTCCGTCGGCAGCAACGTTGAGATTCAGAATTTGCGAATACTGTTGGGCAATCGAAGAACTCACGCAGAAGCGCTACCGAGATGAAGAACTGCACTCGGGGCACACTCGACCATAATAAAAAGCCCTCTTCCGCGGAATGAGTTCCATGGAAGTCATCCTGGTCGCTGAAAGTCGGCGTGGTTTCGCTCATGTCACGGCCTCCCCGTGCAATTCATGCCGAAAGTCCCCCGATTCCGCGCGGCGACGCAGCATGATTTTACCCGATGATGCTCGCAGATCTGCCGTTTGCACCACGATCCCCGCGTTCAATGCGCCTGCGAGCGCAATTTCAATACCAAATATCACAAAGGGCCTCCGATCGTCACGCGTCAACTCAAATTATAGAGGTGAGGCGGCGGCGGTGGCCATGACGTTGCTGCGACCACGCGAAGTCGCGATTTGCGCTGTAGTGCAGCGGCCAATTCGGGACTATTGACGCTGAGTAGACAGCGAGGCCCAGTAGCGCCGCCACTTTCTAACAAATCTATGATATCGGTCACTGTCCGTGGGACGCCCACAGGTCAAGAATCAAGCGGAAATACTCTGGCAAATAACTTTTTAGGGAGAGTTGTAATGCATTTAGGAACGAAGGGCATACGCCTACGATGGCGGGGTCAGGCTGGGTCCTGCATCTTCGGTGCGTCGCTAGCGTTCGGTAGTCAAATGGCCTGCGCCGATCCGACTACACTTATCTGTGACGTGAAGGAAGATTCCAACCTCTGCTGCGTCGTTGACGGGCCCGGTAGCATTGTGCTCGACGAGGCAGCGAAATCGGTCACGATTCATTATCCGCCAACCCACACAAAGGCTACGGGAGCGCAAGTGGGTAACAATACAAGAACGTTAACAGCCAGTTTCAGTCCCGACACAATTGGGTTCCAGATCGATGGTCGAGCAGTAACGCTCAGTCGCCTGACCGGCGTTATGGTGGATTGGGGACTTACGTGGACATGCCATGTCGGAAAGGCGCAGTTCTGATACGTCTGGTGTCGTTTGGAACCGTTTAATACGGTGGGGCGACTAGCGGAGTCAGCGGGGCTTATCCCTTGCAACAGCCGTGCTGAGGTTGCAAGAGATCCAGCGGCTGCGCACGCAATTAATCGCGCACCTGCTTTGCTCCGGTTCGATAGACATAGTGCTCCATGTCTCGCAATTGCAAGCCAAGACGGCGTTGGACTCTGTGAGCGACGCGCATGATGGCTCGCATGACCTTGTAAACGACCTGCGGAGACCGTTCAATAAGAGTTTCAAAATCGCTTCGTTCCAGCACCAGAATCTCCGTTGGACCGAAAGCGATCAGCGCGGCGTAGCGCGCCTCATTGTCCATGAACGATAATTCACCAATGAGATCACCGGGCTCGAGCCTATAGATCAGCCTGCGATCCTGATCCGAGTCGTGTACGACGTCGACGTGACCTGCGACAACGACGTGCAGGTGGCTGTCGCGGGATCCCTCCGGCAACAGCACCTCGCCGGTCTTGAGGTCGCGGATGCTCATGACGTTGGCGAGCACCACCATTTCTGAGGGCGAAAGTTCAATTGCGAGAGGACTCTTCCGTACTGCATCGATTACTGTTGTCATGGAGCCGACCCTCCCATCGCCAAGCCGAACAATATGCCCGCACTCCACCCGTCGCCAATCCGGAATTGCCGCAGTTCGTTAGCGTATTTGTCGTCCAGATCATTGCTTGCCCCGCGATAAAATTGCAAGAAATTACTTGCGATCGGGTTGGGTTTCTCGCGCCCGCTGAGCCGGCAGCCTAAACGCGCAGTTCCTTTATCCGCGAACGAGCGCGAGTCTGTGTTGCGCGATCATCAGTTCCTCGTTCGTGGGGATGACCCAGACCGATACGCCGCTGTCCGCGGCGGAAATGCTTGGCCCGACCGACTTATTGGCGCGCTCGTCCAATTTCAGGCCGAGCCATGTGAGCTTGTCGCAGAGCGCTGCGCGGACCGGCGCGGAGTGCTCGCCGATGCGGCGGTGAACACGAGCGCATCCCGACGGGGCGCATATGAATTACACATTGGGGGCGTGATGATTGCCACATGGGTGAGCGACACTGTCGCGAACGCCCGCACATGGGCGAGCAACACTGTGGCGAGCGCGGACACGGGAAGTGTCGGCAGGTCCGCGAGCGAAGCAGGAGGCGTAGCGAAACGGTGCGGGCCGGTCCGCAGCGAAGCAGGACAGCGAAGCGTCGCGGGGGCAACGACCGCGACAGCCATCGGCCGAGCGTCCGGTAGGCGAGTCGGGCTCGCGCGCCTGACTCGCCGACGGCGGGGTTGCGCCAAATCCTGGCGGCCGATCAGTTAACGCGGGTCTGAGTTCAATACTGCGATGGTTGCCGCGCACGCGGTTGCACCAGACCTTGTGCGGGAGGACCAGACGATTGCCGCTCGGCAGTGGGAAAACTCCGACTTCGATGCAAACGGCATCGGCGCTCGTGGTATCCCCGACGTGAATTGAACCCGGGACGCCGCGCGCGAGATCGGCGAGACCTGTCGTTCTATGTCAAGGCCGCGGGGTCAGCGCCTCCCGCGTTCCGGCGCAAAATTGTTGCATGGCTGTTGCGACGATCGAGAGGCGATATTCAACTGTATCCCTGACCGGGTCGTACAGACGCCCAGCGCGATCGAAATTGTAGAGTGCATTGCGAAAATGCATTTGGCCAATGGGCCCGGCTTTCGATCCGTACGCAGCACACATTGCTGCACAAAAATTTTGCGCCCCCCCAATCATAGCAGATGCCAGACCGTAAGCTGTGTCGCCCGATTGAGGAGTCGAGCCGGCCGCCTGTGCAAAATTATAGAGTGCCGTATTGAAATACATCCCGGGTCCGATCGACTGGTTATTGTCGCCCATGTTCATTACTCCTTGGTTTGATAAGTCGAAACTCAGCTTAGATCTCAATTGAACGGATTCTCTTGCGCGCAATGTTGACTGCGTGGCTGAAGAGCAGGATCAAGAGAAGAAATGTCCCGAGGATGCCGATCGTCCCTGCAGTCAGCCAATACGGCATCAGATCGGCATCATGATGGGGGTCGAGGACTACCGGCTGCGCGTCTAGCTTGATGTTGCGTTTCTCATACAAGTTAGCGACTGGCCTCGGCAGATCGCCGTGATTCAGCACCCCACGTTGCTGAATCGCGAAAGGCTGCTGTCCTTCCGCATAAAATTCGCCGCTCGAGCGCAGAAAATACACAATCGGGTCTCCCTGATGCCAGTGGCGCGGCACCAGGGGAGTGTAGGTCGTCGTCAAGGTCGATTCCTTGACTTGCATCTGGATCGCTGGCAACGCTATGCCGGTCAACTCGACATGGGAAGACCGTGACGGAACGCCGTCCGTTAGGTTCAACAGCTCGAATGGGAAGCCTTCCTGCGATTTTCTATAGCCAACCAGTGCGACAGAGGCGCTGACCAACATTGCCACTACTCCCGTGAACAGCAAGACTCTCGCGCCGGTCTTTGTAAGACCTCGCCTGTGCTGCGAAGCACGTGTCACGGGCGCCGCGTCCCTAGGCGCGCTGTAGAACAGTGCAGTCAGCGCAGCGGATGGGTGCCCCAGACGTCGGAGTACCCAATCGACGGGGAATAGCACCACCAAGGGTAGCCCCCAAAGCATTAGCGTTATGGCATAGAGGGTCAGCTTCCCCAGATAGGCGCCAAATATCCTCAGTTCTAAATCGGCCATCCACCGGAAAGGTCCCGTATAAGTCAGCCAAGAATAGAGTGCGTAGGCGAACCCGACTCCCAGCCAGGCGATAAAGATCATAAAATCGAGGCGCTTGCCGTCGCTCCGACCCAGAGTCGAGGCGCGCGCTTCTGCTCGGCCGGCCGCGCTCATGGGTTACGTCCCTGTTTAAAGGACTTGATGTCCGAACCGCAATGGCTCCCCAAGCACGTGTGTGTGAATTGGAAGTGTCGACGTCGTAGCCGACCGCGCGCCGCCGGCTTGGCAATGATGCACCCCATCGTCGATGCAATGAATTCCGCATAGATTCGATTCATAACAACTCCGGTGGCTAGAGGGATCACTTCTGCTCTGTCCCTAGAACCCTACGTCAGGCATTCAATTGACGCCGGATGAATGGCTAATGTTGTCCTGAGGAATTGCTTATGAATGCATAATGACCGAATCCACAGCGACGCCGGCGCCGACAAGGTAAAGCAGACGCCGCGATGCGCCCGCGGCGTAGCCGCGAAGAGGATTTGGCGAGGGAGCGTCATGATCTTAACCGCCGCGGTTGCAACGCAATCGCGGCGGGTATAAGAAAGGGACCCGCTCGTCAATGAGCAATTAGGCAGAATCAAAGAGAGGGGGGCCGCGGCGGGCGGCAAGCAAGACGAGGCCTACACCCGTGCACGGCCGAGCCGCCACATATTGGGTGTCGGTTTGTGATTCAAAGAATCCAGGACCATTCTAAGGCGCCAGGCGTGCAACGGTCGATCGGCGCCAGCGAATACACGGTGGGAGCGGCGATGAGACTGACAACTATGTTTGTAACTGCTGCTCTAATTCTGGCCGCGTGCGGGCGCGCAAAAGCCGACGCGGCAAGCAAAGAGTGGACAGTAAGACTCCATGCGGATGATATCGTAATCGGACAGCCGTTAGAAAACATTAAGTCCCGGCATCAGTGGCTTTGGCGGTTCACCAACAACTTCGAAGGATTATTTGATATAGCAATCCGAAAGTCGTCTATTCCTATTCTCGCACCAAAATGTCGAATGGATTACCTCATCCTGACAATGCCCGAATATTATCCGGAAACTCCAAAGCAGGCCCCAGTGGCTGAGCGACGAGCCGTCTATGATGCGTTACTCAAGCTCAAGACGACAGGCCAAGGGAGTTTGACAGTGCACTTCGAGGGGGAAGTGCACAAGGGGCCATCTGGCCCTGAGCTTACTGGGTGCAACATTTCTTTCGTGCTCCCTCTTGCACCGGATGCAGCCACAATATCACCTTGAAGACACGCGTTCCGCAAGGAATGTTTTGTGAAGCGAAATAGCCGCCGCTTCGTGCTCGACGGCCATCAGATGATGCTGCGGCGGTACGGGACCTGCGCGGAGGGCGATAGTGATGCCAACAAATAATCCATCCGCTTGTCGATGCGAACAACCACCATTCAACTATCAGGATTTCGAAAAACAAGTCTTGGGAGACGATGGTTACCACGCGGAAGTGTCCGTCGATCGGTGCAAACATTGCGGCAAATATTGGCTCAACTACCTGATTGAGGAAGAGCACTTCAGTCAATCAGGGCGGTGGTGGAGAGTGGTCGTGCCGGATGTCGCGACGGGTTCTATTCGCGCGGAGAATGCGCGAGCATTTATCGAGCGCCAAGCAGACGGCTTCTACGGCGGAAGTTATTTCGCGTCCACTGGCAGAGCATTTCATGGCCAAACCACAATCCGCTAGCAGGCGTGTTAGATGCGGAACCGTAGAGTCGTTATTTCATTAAGGCTGACGCCGCTCGTTAGAAGTTACAGGCTTGTTGTGTCCGGAGGAGAAGAAACCACCTGCGCTCCATGCCACGCCTCTCGTCCGTATTAAGAGCCGATATGCGTGACGTGCCCAGCCTCTCGTCGGCGCCCACCGTTTGCACAATACGCACATCTTCCGTCCGCACCGGGACGAACCAGCCGCTAGAGCTTCCGTTTCCCGAGAGACCGGTTCGTCCCAACAGTTTCAACGATGGCAGCGATACCGCTGCCGTTACATCCCACGCTCTTGGCGGGCAGTACGGAGAATAGAGAACAATAATTGCGCGCTCGTGGCATTAGCATGGTGTTTTCGTGACCTGGAAGGCTGCAAGAAATATTCGGAAGCGCGGGATAGAGTGTGACCGCTGTGGATCGCCCGTAGGTCTCCATGTGCAATTCATGCCGAAAGTCCCGGATTCGGCGCGGCGACGCCGATAGTCGAGCGCAGTGCTGCCGCTTTTTTTGCCGACATCGATTACCCGCGCATGCGGAGCCTCAACCAAGCTACGCATGGCGGGAATCCCAAAATCCAATTCAGCAGGTAACGGTTTCCGCTGCTGCCGAGCTAGTCGAGCACTGACACTCGTTTTGCAAGCGTTTGCCCCTGTCGCACAACAGTAACCTCTACAGTTTGGCCGCGGACCGCTTTGAAGGATTCCGTGAGTCCCGCCTGTCCGTTAATAGTTTGCCCGTTGATACGTAGGATCACATCGCCAGGAAGAATGTCGGCGTTATAAGCCGGAGAGTCATTTATGACAGTGCTGACATAGGCGCCGCGGTTCGTTTGATACTGCTGGCGTTCGTTGTCGTTTAGGTCTCTAAACATTGCACCGAATATGTAGTGCTTCTTGATAAAGTAGCCCGCAGCATAGGCAGATCGCTGAACCGTCATCGGCATGTAGGTGGTACTGCTGCCGTACGTAGTCATCGTTGAATTGCCGAATGCCGTCACCGGGCCGTTCGGGCCATAAGCGGTTGCTGTGCCGTTTGTCTGGGATGTTGTTGTCGTCGGCATGCTAATCGGCACGTTCGCAGTCACGGTCCCTTTGTACTCAGGGCTAAGGATGACAACCAAGTCGGCCCCGATTTGAACTCCGACGCTGATGGCGTCTTGATCTGATTCCGGACGCCCACTAGTAAACTCGGAAAAACCAATCAACACGTATCCTTGTCGAGCATAAGCGCTGGCGATGTTTGCATCCCACGTCGCGACAGGAACAACTCGCGGTGACCCCGTCGCTGGGGCCGCTCGGATCGCGGCTATCGCATCCGGCGTTGCCCCTGTTTCAGCCTTGTAGAAGTTGGCGTAGTTGTTGACGGCCCCCTCGCTAAAGCCAGTCGACGCACAACCGCCGAGCGAGAAGGCGGCTAGAGTCCATCCGACGACAATGTTGCGCATGGCTCCAATTCCTGACGTTGACGAAGCTTGGGCGAACGGTACCTGCGTGGGCTACATTGCACTGCGGGTGCATCGCCGACCAGAGTCGGATGATAGATGGGCTCCTTGGGGGAATCATGGAGCGTCTGGTAGATGATCAGTCGCGCGCACGCATCGCGGATCTTGGCCCATCCGAGGTTCATCGCGAGGGTCACGTCGAGGATCTTGAGCGCTGGTGCGGAGGTGGTGCAGTTTGGGCAGGCGGTGAGCGACGACGGGCGGAAGAGCTGCAATTCGCGCGACCGGTGAGTGCCGACGGGAGGCCGGGTATCGAGTACTCGTGGTTTCTTTTCTCCGGGCAATCATTGCGTGTCGGCTCCCTCCTGCCAGACATGAAATGGCGGGCCTTCGCGGCGCCACGCTTCCTCTTTGAGTGCGAGCCGAATCTGCGCCATGGCGGCCGGCGGTAAACTGCAGAGAGCGACGAGTACGAGAGGTATCCACTTGCGATCGGTTGTTTTTTTGAGCGTCTTCATGACCTTCTCCAACGTGTCTGAGTTAAGTGGTCGACAATTTCGCCGTCTTACTCACTCAGATGCGCTTCTTCGGCCTAACAGGACATCTTCCTGCGAACTTTTAATTTGCACCTAGTGCCTCGGCACATTAGTTTTGACTGCTAGAGAAGTGATTACTGTTTCTAAGGCCACGCGCACCTTTAAATCAATCCTCGCATCGAGACCGACAGAGCCCTATCCTGTGACCGGCCGATTCCCAGCACGTGAGCGGATTACTTTGAACAATTTTCGGCACGTTCCAACGCATGGTGTTCTGCCTTCCCCATGAATTCGAAACCGCCGCCGCGCTTTCAGCGCCGCGCCCGATCGTTGCGTTGTCCACGAGCCGCTGCCGTTGCCCCCCCTTTCTGCGCCTGATAGAGCGGTGTCACGGTTGGGAACCCCGCGCCCACTACCTCGACTAGGGCGCCGTTGGCGGTCGGTCCGTCATAGTTCACCGCCCACAAATTTCCGGCCTGGTCGATCGCAATCCCATAGGTGTCGTAGAAAGAGTAATTGCCCAACCCGCAAGCACTTTGGGTGCTGGGGTTGTAAGACAGATCTTGCCAGGTACCGCCCTGCATGCCGATCTCGACCAGGCAGGTACCACTGCCCGCATTGACAACGAAGACGTCTCCGTTGCCGTCGATGGCGATCGCATTGGGGGCTTGCAGGTCGGATTCTGTGAGAAGATTCGGAAGGACGCCGCTCGAGTTGAATCCGAACAACTTTTGGGTCGTGTTGCTACTTTGAGCCACCCAGACATTACCGCTGGAGTCGATTGCGAGCTGGTTGCCAACGTTGGGCGCGTAGCCAGCATTAATGCCGAGACCCGCGTTGTTCGTGGTACCAAAGCCCGCGCCGTTCAGCCATGTGCTACTGCCGGGGTTGTATTCTTGGAGCAGTCCGTTTGCGCCATCGAGCACCCATATATTTCCTTGACCGTCGACGCCCACGTCTTGGTACTGGGGTCCGCCATTGGAAGTGTTCGTATCGTTGGCGTCAGCGATCGGAGTCGACGGAGTCAGCGCGTTGGAGATTTCCGTCAAGACTCCTGGCGCAACTCCGGGAGGTCCGCCTTGAAAGAGGCTAGCGACCCACGCATTGCCGAGATTGTCGAGCGCGATGCCTTGGGGCTGGGCGAAGCCGGGCGAAGGGGCGGAGCTACCTTGGACGTAGCCTGCCGAAGCCAGAGAGCAGGCGGTCGAGCTGACCGGGCAGTTCGATAAAGTGCCACTCAGCTGGAACTGAATGACCCTACCAAAACCCGCTGCAGACCCCTGGTAGGAATATGGCATGTTGGTGATCCAACCGATGTCGGCGTCGCCGGTATCGTCGGGGCCGATGGCAATTCGCTCTGGACCGTAAAAAGTGCCGGGAGTTGTTATACCGAAGGTGTTGAGCGCATTGCCGGTCGAGCTGAATATGCTGAGGCCGCCGTTGCTGCCGTCGGCGGCGCCACCGCCGACGGGATTGTTGACGACCCAGATGTCACCGACCGAATCGATGGCCAAACCCAGTGGATTAGACAGGCCGCCAACGTTGTAGAAGGTCTCCACAAGCGTCCAATCATTGGGCGCCGCAGTCAATGCAGGGGAATAGGGAGTGGCGGTGGAAATGAAGAGGCCTGTGCCGATTTGGCCGGGATAGCGCGCGACGTTGAGCGCAGCGCCGAGCGTATCGGACGGACTGTACCCAGGAAGAGTGGTCGCCGAAAGGAGTTGGCTGCACGCGTTCGAACTGGCATTGCCCGACGTCGTGCAGGCGGCGAGAGAATTTGCGAGCGCGTTGAGTGTGTTGGTAGCCGCAGGCTGGTTGGTTGTCAAATTCGTAGCCACCGAACCCGTCGAATAATCGACGAGAGCACCGTACGTGGCGATCGCCACCTGCAAGCCGTTTGCAGGTTGATTAGTGGTAACGCTGATCTTGCCGTCATAGCCGACAAACCAATTCAGCGTGTAGGCTGCACCGACGGTGGTCAATTCGTTGATGACTCCGACCGATTGGGAGGTGGAGGCAGCCAACGTTGCACAGGGACCTACGACCGACATGAGTCGGATGGGATTCGAGGAGTTGTTTGAACCAGGGCTCGCCACTACATAGACGACGTCATGGGTGCCGCTGTTCGCCGCCGGGCACAGAGACGACGAAAAAGACGCCGCGAAGCTGCCGTCTGTCGCCGTCGTCGCTGTACCCAACACCACGGGAGCTGTGCCCGCGCCCATGCCGCTGGTCGGACTAGTCGCATCATAGAGGGTAACGGTCTCGCCGCCGACGCCGTGGCCGGTGCCTTGAGCGCCGCCCGTGAGCACCATTCCGGTGATTGCGTTGGCACAGGTAACGGCGATGCTGCTGACATCGGCAGACGACACCGTACCAGCGCCACCGACGACGGTACAGATTTGGCCGGCTGGCTGTGAGGCAATCGTTACCGCGTAGGAAGTGCCACTCGCCAACGCGGTTGTGAACGCGAAGCTGCCGTTGGTCGACACGGATAGATTGTCCGCGCCGTTATCCTGCAGGACTAGCGTTCCACTGATGCCGTTAACCGTTCCGCCAATGGTATAAGTCGCTGGCGGAGGGGTTGTTCCGCCGCTGCTGCTACCGCCGGTGTTGTTATCGGCACCGCCACCGCCGCCGCAGGCGGTGAGGAGCATCCCGACAAATGCGGCAATATTCAGGGTGGTGACCAATTTCAGTGTAGATCGCGACATCGCTATCTCCTTAAGATGCTCACTGCAGTCGATCGAGGCATCGCAGTCGCCTGACAGTGCCGGCGAACTGGACGACTGTCGGCGGTCCGGCGGTCCGAGAGCGACCTGGCACCGTGCGCAGTGTTCGCTCTGTCCGCCTCACTTCAGATAGACACGCTTCCCGGACGAAACAGGACATGCGGGCGTTCGAGATCGAGCCGGAGATCGCCGACGTGAGTGCGGATTTGACGTGTGCTTCGCGAGTGGCGCGGCGATTCAGCTGAATCTAGTTATCCCCGCAGGCAGCGCTTGTGCATAGCAACAATTGCGGCCAAAAGGCTAATACTGGAAAGCACTTGCGTGAACGATTACCGTAACTCTCCGTACCCTGGCGCAGCGCACCGGAGCCATTCGGATGAATCAGCTCACCGAGCTCCTCAGAAGGACGAAGGCCGGAGATGCGGAAGCGCGCAATACTTTATTTTCGAGCGCTTATGCGGACCTGCATCGAATGGCGCGCGCACGGCTGCGTGATGGCGGGCGCAGCACGATGATGGACACGACGTCGCTCGTGCACGAGTCTTACTTGCGCTTCGTGAGCGCCGGAGAATTGCGCGCAGAAGATCGACGGGAATTCTTTGCCTTTGCCGCGCAGGTCATGCGGTCCGTCATTCTCAACAGCGTGCGAGATCGAATCGCACAGAAGCGCGGTGGTGAATCGATGGCGATTACGTTACCAACCCAGATTGCCGCAGATATCCCTGACGCGGAAGACACTATTTTAAGGATTCATGATGCGCTCGGGGTATTAGAGGACGCAGACCCCCGATTGGCGCAAGTGGCGGAGATGCGTTACTTCGGCGGGTACAGCGAGAAGGAGATCGCCGAGACGCTCGAGGTGACCGAGCGCACAGTGCGACGCGACTGGGAGAAGGCCCGCTTGATTTTGGGGGAGGCACTGCGGTGACTGCGCTTGAAGAGAGTGGTGCCGTCGCCGGTGATCGGGGAGGTCGTCGCACGAGATTGACGAGCGCTCAGATGGCCCGCATGAGCCGACTGCTCGATGAGGCGCTGCCGCTCGATGAGGCCGGGCGTCGGCGTTGGCTCGACGCGCTGTCGCCCGTGGATCAGGATATCGCCTTGGCATTGCGCAAGGCGCTGTTGAGCAGCGGCACAGGCGTCGAGGACGCGCCGGCGACGCTGCCGAAGCTGGGATCCGATGAAAATTCTGATTCCGCTGCGAGCGGTCTGAAGCCCGGCGCACGCATCGGCCGGTACGAGTTGATCAAACTTCTCGGTGCGGGCGGCAAGGCCGAGGTGTGGTTGGCGCGGCGCGCGGACGGGGGGTTTAAGCGGGAAGTGGCGCTGAAGCTGCCGATGCTCACGCGGCTGCGCAAGGATCTCGAGCAGCGATTTGCGCGCGAGCGGGACATCCTGGCGGGTCTCGAGCATCCCAATATTGCGAGGCTCTACGATGCCGGGACGGATGCGAACGGGTTGCCGTACCTGTCGATGGAGTACGTCGTCGGGCAGCCGATTACCGACTGTTCCGATGCGCATCGGTTGGGGATCCGGGAGCGGCTGCAGCTCGTGCTCCAGGTGCTGGATGGCGTGCGGTATGCGCACGAGCGACAGGTTGTTCATCGGGACCTGAAGCCCTCGACCATCCTGGTGACCGAATCAGGGCAGGCACGGTTGCTCGATTTCGGGATCGCCAAGCTTCTGCAAACTGAGGAGGCCGATCGGACGCAGCTCACCAGCGTTTACGGCCGTGCACTCACCCCGGACTACGCGAGTCCGGAGTTCCTGCGCGGGCGCTTGGATCGCCAGCGTAACGGAAGCGACCATGCCGCCACTCATGCCTCGCCGAAGTATTAAGGCGATTTGCCCGGCAGCTAGTTACCGAACACGAGGTGGGTGAGAGACAACGTAAGCGCTCGATCTTCCCCACCCTTGCCAGGTGTTAGGTTTTGATGTTCCAGGGCAGCAACGCTTCGATCTGCTCTACGGTCTGCGCGGCGGGGAGTTCGGCGCACAGGCGGCGCAGGTACGCATACGGTTCAAGCTCATTGGCGCGCGCGGTCTGAACCAGGCTGTAGATGTGAGCGCTGGCGCGAGCGCCGCTGACGGTATCGGCGAAGAGCCAGTTGCGGCGCCCGAGGGCAAAGGGACGGATCGCGTTCTCGGCGAGGTTGGTGTCGATGGCGACTTTTCCGTCTTCAACATAGCGGATGAGCTTGGGCCATTGATTGCGAAGGTATACGAGTGCTTCCCCGAGCTTTCCTGACGGCAGCGTGTCGTGCACCAGGCTGCTCGCCCAGGCATGGAGCGACTCGAGTAACGGTGCGGCCTTTTCTTTGCGCACCGCGGCGCGCTCGATGTCGGCGAGCGTGCCGATGTCGCGCTCGATCTTGTAGAGTTCGTCGATTCGGCGCACCGCTTCGTGGGCGGCGGTCGGCTGATTACGTATTTGTTTCGGCAACGCCTTGATGGCCTCGAAGAACTTGCGCCGCGCATGGGCGATGCATCCGCAGTGGATAAGGCCGTATTTCTCAGCTACTTGATCGTAGGCGTGGTGACCATCGCTTTGGATGATCCCGTGCGCACCCTCGAGCAGCCGTGCCGCCACTTCGTGGCCCCGGCTCGGATCGTAGTCGAAGAGGATGATCCGCTGCCGTGGGGGACCGGCAACTCGTACCCACATCCAGTGTTCGGCGGTTGCCGGCTTCTCGCTGTTGATGACCTGCACCGGCGTTTCATCGATGCGGATGTAGCCGCTGCCGCGCAACCGCTCATCCATCAGGTTAATCAGTGGCTGGACCCGCTCGGCAAGTCCGATGATCCAGGCCGCCTGCGTGGCCCGCGGTAGGCTCACCCCGTAGCGCGCAAAGATCGCCTCCTGGCGATACAGCGGCAGCGCATCGACATATTTGCTGGTGACCAGATGGGCGAGGAGCCCGGGCACCGCATTCGTCTTGGGTAAGATCTGCGCCGGTAACGGCGCCGTCTTCACGCACTGATCGCAGCCCGGGCAGGCATACTTTTTACGCACGTGCTGCAGCACCTGGATCTTCGGCGGCACGTAATCGAGTTGCTCCGAGATCTCGCTCCCGATCTCGACGAGCCGGCTGCCGCACGCACACTGTTGCTGGCTCTCGGGCAAATCGTGCACAACGGGCACGCGGTGCAGATGAGCGGCGATGGCTTTGCGCCCCGCCTTGACGCCCGTGCTGGATTTCTCTGTGCGCTGCGGCGTCGCTTTGAGGGGCACCTCGGCGCCGAGCGCCTCATTCAGCTCGGCGATCGTCTCCGCTTCGTTGAACAGCTCCGTCTGACCGGGGGCGACGTGAAGCTTCTCGCGGCTCGCGCCATACCGATCGGCTTGCAGGATTCGAAGCGCCTCTTCCAAGAGCCGGATCCGCCGCTCGCGGGCGGCCAACTCGGCCGTGCGCTCGGCATCCCGGCGTCTTAGGACTTCGAGTTCGCTTTCCAGCAACGCGATGCGTGCCGCACCATCCATGGCGTCGGCGGGTGCACCAGAGTTGCTTTCCAACATGCAATGATTATCGCATGATCTTATCTTTGGCGCACGAGTAAATGCCTATATTTATAGGCTTTTAATCATCCCACACGGCGCATCAGAAGCTCTCGATGAGCCTCGCGCCACAGATCAAATCCGGCGAGTAACTCCTCGAGTTGCTCGCCGCGGATCGTCACCGTATCGCCCTCGATACGCCGCGGAAAGATAAACCGATCACGGCCTTCGAGCCGCTTGCTCCACAGGCACAAGCCGTTGCGCTGCCAGTAAACAATTTTTATCCTGTCGCGCCGCTCATTGCTGAACACCCAGAGCGCCGGCTCGAAGATGTTGCGCTTCAGGGTTTGCTCAACGATCAGCGCTAATGTTGCCGCTTGCTTGCGCATATCCACCGGCGCCACGCACACGAACACCGCGGCATTGGCATCGGGGCGCATCATGTGGACTGCTCCAGTAGTTCGAGCACTCGCGGTAGTTGCCGCTCATCGCTCAACAGCAGTTCGGCTCGACGGCCGTTCGCCAATTGCAATTGCGGACGCAGAGGCGCCGACATCGTACGATGCTCCGGCACAATGCGCACACGCGCGAATCCCGGCGGCGCTGTCCTCGCTACCTCTGTCGATCCACCGGCCTTGGCAGCAGGCCATCGCCCGGCGCCGCGTAGGCTTCTCTTCCACTGGTATGCTTCCCCCGGCCTCAATCCGTGTCGCCGGCAATACTCGACCAGTGATTGTTTCTCCGTCGCCGCCTCGTGCAACCTCTGCAGCCAGACCGCCGCCTTGGATTCCCGATCCTCGTCGCTCATCGTGCCGCCCTTTGTTGTAACCCGGCGGCATCTTTATCAGGCTACCCTCGCCCGGGGCAGGGTGCGGAAGATCGAGCGCTTACGATTCAGCGAGCTAAGGACGATCTTCAATTCCCTTCCTGGCTCCGAACAAGCGAAATTGCTGCACTGAAAGATCCGCATAATGTGAAATGAATGAAATCGAGTTTCGTCTTCGCCAGACACGCTTGCAAGGTGCAATCATTGCTGGCATTATAAAATCATGGCAATTCAAATCAACATCCGCGATGTTCCCGAGAAAGTCCGCGACGAACTAGCCGCCCGCGCGGCTTTGCAGGGTAAGTCGATGCAGGAGTTTCTGCGCGCCGAACTGGAGCGACTGGCTGCCCGCCCGTCGATAGATGCTTGGCTTCAGCAGGTGCGCAAGAGAAAGCGCGCGACTCAGACTCGCATCTCCTCGAAGCAGATTCTTGAGAACAGAAACGCTGACAGGCGTTGAGCATCGTCATTGATTCGTCAATCGTAGTTGCCGCTCTTGTTGACAGCGGCCCCTACGGCGATTGGGCGGAAGAAGTTCTTGCCGGTGGTTTGCTGCAAGCGCCAGAGCTGGTACTCGCGGAAGCGACGAACATATTTCGGCGCCTCGAGAGGGCAAAGCTAATTACGACGCCAGAGGCGAACGCGGCGCAAGACGACCTCATGCAACTCGATGTCGAGTTGTTTCCTTTTGAGCCCTTTGCCGGCCGCATCTGGGAATTGCGTCATAATGTGACAAGTTACGACGCGTGGTACGTCGCCATTGCCGAGGCGCTCGAACTCCCGCTCGCAACTCTGGACGAACTTCTTTCGAAATCGAACGGAGTTTCCTGCAAGTTTCTAACACCCGGCTTCTAACGCCCTATGGTCGCGATTGCCTGATTTGGCGGTCTAGTCCGCAATCGCATCAGTGGTCTGCGGCGGCGCAAGATTCGCATAATTATAGAGTGAGTTAGGCGATCGATTGGAATTGCTCGAGATAGGCGCGCCACCCACCAAGGTCAGTGATATCGGTAGCGCCACCGGTGGCGTACGCTTCGCATAAGAATCCCAGAACCTGTTCCCCGTCTTGAAGTTCGATTTTTCCGACTCCGAGGGGCGCGGAGATGCCCTCGACGAACGAAGCGAGATCCGCGGATCTCAGGGCCCACACTTCGATGTCTATCGAGGCCCCGCCGCTGCGCACGCGCACCAGCCCGGGCCGCTGTGGTGGGCCCCCGGGCAGCAGATAGAATCGATACTGGGCTGCGGTTCGTGTGGATCGCAGCAAATACCCGCCTCGATCCCGCAGCTGCTGGTTGAGCGGCAGGCCATTCATGTGCGCGCCGCAGACGGCGATCGAGGTGAAACCCTTGGGAGTCGCGGACCCGCTTTCTGCGGGGGAGGGCATGGGCAAATCCAGTGCCCCCAGTCTATCGCCGAAGGCGCGGTGTAACTTGCCGGCGAGCGCGAGCAAGCCATGATCCGTTCCTGCTCGACCGATGATCGTCACTCCGAAGGGCAGCCCGTCTTTGCGAAAGCCGGCGGGAATTGCAACGCCCGCGAGGTCCAAGAGATTCATGAAATTGGTGTAGTACCCCAGATTCGTATTGAGGCGAATGGGATCCGCATTCACGCGCGCAATCTCGTAAATGGTGCCGGCTGTCGGTGTCATGAGCACATCGACGTTATCCCAAACGCGTTCGCTCGCGCGTTTCAGCGACATCAGTTTGTATTGTGCCTTGAAGGCATCGACGGCCGACGGGGATTTTCCTGCCTCGATGACCTGGCGTGTCACTGAATGCATGGCGCTCGCATGCTGCTCGATGAAATCCTCGAGCCCGGCGTAGCGCTCGGCGAGCCAGGGCCCTTCGTACAAAAGCCGCGCCGCGTCCAAGAAGGGAGCAAAATCGATTTCGACCACCGCACCGCCGAGAGATTCGATTCGCGCGGTCGCTTGGTCGAACAAGCGAGCATATTCACGGTCGCCAAAGAATTGCAGTTGCTCGCGCCGCGGTATGCCGAATCGCCGATCGTTGACGGCGGCGTCGCCGACCCTGCGAGAATAAGGATCGTCGGCGTCAAATCCTTCGACCACCGAAAGAACTTGCGCCGCATCCTCGCTCGTCAGTGCAAATATCGACACGCAGTCCAATGATCGGCAAGCCGGCACGACGCCTCGAGTACTGATTCTACCGAGGCTCGGTTTCAATCCCATGATGTTGTTGAAGGCGGCCGGGACGCGACCGGACCCGGCCGTGTCGGTTCCGAGCGCAAAGCTCGCAAGCCCGGTGGCCACCGCCACGGCGGAGCCCGAACTCGACCCGCCGGAAATATAATCCGTATTGAAGCTATTTCGGCAGGCGCCGTATGGAGAGCGTGTGCCGACCAGTCCCGTCGCAAACTGATCGAGATTGGCTTTGCCGAGTGGTATCGCCCCGGCATCGAGAAGTCTTTGTACGACTGGGGATGATTGCGCCGGTACGTAGGAATACTGGACGCATCCCGCCGTGGTCGGCACGCCGGCGAGATCAATATTGTCTTTGATGACAAAGGGAATGCCATAAAGAGGCAGTTCCTCGATCGAGCGTTGCTCTAGAGAGCGTGCGTGATCCAACAACCGCTTGCGTGAGAACCGTGTGATCCAAATATTCCGTTGAGCAGCGCGATCCGCGCGCTCCAGCACGCTCTCGGTCATCTGTGTCGGCGTGAGGCGATGGGCACGATATGCGTGCAAAAGATCGCTGATCAGAAGGCTGTCGGATGAGGGCATGGGCGAAATATAGCGTGTGCACCGTGATATGCGCGAAATTTGTGCGCGCGAAGTTGGGGCACTGATCGCTCCTCTAGCCCGTTGCCGGTGCACGAACCGGCGATAGCATCCGCAACAAAGAGTTTAAGAAGCGAATGAAAAGCCCTGGTTTCGCAGCGAATGCGTGTCGATTGGGCGAAGTGGACTAGGTTTGGCACAACACTTGCTCTGCTTGTAATAAATGTGCGTCTAGGGTTCCGGCCTGCTGATTGAGGTGTCTGGTCCGAGAGAGGCAGTCCCTGGTCGTCGGCGACATACCATGTTGCTGCGACCGCGGATACACGGAGGGATAAAAGCCCGGGAGATCAATGTCGAGGAGGCTTCAGCGTCCTCGGGATTGTCTCCCGCACCTTGGGGGGATGACCCGAAAGCAAACCGAAGCCTTCCCGAATTAGTGCCATTGGCACGATGACAGAGGAGGTGTTGCCCCATGGGTTATCCGAATTCTCACTTGCTTGCAGGCTGCATGGCAACTGCCGCATTGCTGGTTCCGGCGTTTTACAACGCCAATTGCGCATGGGCGGCGGACGCGCCCTCCTCGACCGGCGCCGACGCGCAGGACGCGTCACCCGCGGCGATACCGGGCTCCGTACACCCGGACACGCTGCAGGAGATCACGGTAACTGCCAATAAGCGCAGCGAAGACATCGAGGAAGTGCCGATCAGCATCAGCGCGGTCACCGGCGAAGACCTGATAGACAAGCACATTCAGAGCTACGATGACATCACGCGCGCGATTCCGGGCGTGAATTTCAATTCCGTTTCGGGCACCGAAGGCACGAGCAACATCGAAATTCGCGGCGTAAGTTCGACGTCGGGTTCCGCGACGACCGGGCTCTACATTGATGACGTATCGATCACGACCAAGAATTTTTTCTACGACGGCGCGGCGCAGCCGCGGCTATTCGATCTCGATCGCTTGGAAGTGCTGCGCGGGCCCCAGGGCACGCTGTACGGCGACAGCTCCGAGGGCGGCACGATTCGTTTCATCACCCCGAGACCGCAGCTGACGCAATGGAGCGGCGAGTTCACCAGCGATTATTCGCAGACCGAGCACGGCGGCGCTAACTATTTCGAAGGCGCGGTGTTCAACGCACCGCTGATCGCCGGCGTGTTCGCGGTGCGCGGCAGCGTCGGCTTCACCAGCGACAGCGGCTTCATCGATCATTACAGCAATCCCGGAGAAAGCAGCGCTGCAACCTTGAGCCAGGTCACGCCCTATTTCGAACTGCAAGAGAAGGGTGTGAACGATGACAACATATTCGTAACGCGCTTGAATGGTTTGATCCAAGTCTCCGATGCCTTCACGATAAGCCCAAGTTTCTTTTATCAACGTTACAAGTACGGCGATAGCGATGCGTTTTATCCGCCGGGGCAGCTCTCATCGACTGATCCAGTGGGTCCCCCGATTCCGGGGCTGTGGATACAGGACAAGGAAACTGCCGAGCCGGGCCTGGACGCGCTGGTGCTACCCAGCCTCACGATCAACGCCAACGTTGGCTTCGCCGACCTGACCGCGGTCACCGGGCTATTCCTACGTCAATATGCTCGGCAGATCGATGGCACCTATTACAACAGCGCGGCCTTCGCGAGCCTGATCAATACGCCGTGTCCGGCGCCGGGTCCGGGCGTGATTACCTACCCGAACGGTTCACCCAACTGCGATTCGGCGCAGGAGCCATTGGTCAACTCGATCATCGCCAACCTACCCTCGGCGGTGCATCTGAGCAACCATTACGGACAGTTTTCACAGGAATTCCGGCTCGCGTCGCCCGCCGGCGCCGGCGGCGCACTCAAATGGGTCGCAGGGCTCTACTATGAGAATTCGTGGATCCACGACGTCGACTTCCAACAGATTCCGGGCATCAGTACCGCGTTCACGAAGATCTTCGGCGTGCCGATGGAAAATAGCTATGTCAATACGCTCTATGGCCCTCCCGGGCCGGGGTATTCGCTGCTGTTCCCCGACGACATCGACGAGTCCGACAATCGCTTCTACGACGAGAAGCAGTATGCGGTTTTCGGGCAGCTCGACTACGATTTTCTTCCGAGCCTGCATGGCTCGCTCGGCGGTCGCTATGCCAGCACGCGTGAGACTTATGTATCGAGGGAGATCGGCTTCTATCAGTGGCCCAATATCAGCCCCTACAACCAGGAGGGTACATTCAGCGCGTTTACGCCCAAGGCCTCGTTGAGCTACAACGTCGACGTCCAGTCGAGCGTCTACATCTCGGCCGCGAAAGGCTTTCGCAACGGCGGCCCAACGGGACCGATTCCCTATGGCGGCTTCGATGGCGGTGTTTGTGGCCCCAATCTTCAGACCTACGGCCTGAATTCGGGACCGACGAAATTCGACTCGGATTCACTCTGGACCTATGAACTCGGCAGTAAGAATCGCCTCGATGAGGATCGATTGACGATCAACGCTGCCGCCTATACGACTAACTGGAAGAACATTCAGCAGTCGCTGTACCTGCCCACCTGTGGCTATTACTTCACGGCCAATGTGGGCGACGCCAAAATCTATGGCGGCGAGCTGGAGATCAACTACCGGCCGATCACCCAGCTGACGCTCGGACTCACCGCCAGCGCCCAACACGCCTACATCTCGAGCGCCGCCAATCCGAGCGAGGCGACAGTCGGCTCCTGGCTCATCGATGTGCCGGACTACAACTACACGGGCTCGGCGGCCTATAACATCAAGCTCACGAGCGCTGCCGCCCTGATCAGCCGCGTCGACTATACGTACAGCGGCAGCTCCTATGGCAGCTACCAGCCTCTTGATTACCTGAACTCGCCCCCAACGCCGAATCCCAACTACCACAACCCCGGCTACGGCGTGCTCAATGCCAGCCTCGGGCTGACCGGCGCGACTTTCGATGTTAGCCTGTACGCCAAGAACTTGGCCAATGATCGCAAGATCATCCAGCAGCCGGAGGTCAATACCGTATTCGAGGCTTATACGGTACGGCCGCGAACGATCGGCGTGACCCTCAAGCTGCGCTTCGAATAAAGTTTGAAATCACATGAAAACGGAAGCTGTATTTCACGAGTCCTTGATCGAAGGTGGCAAACATTGGTCGTTGACAGTGCGCGGCGGCACCGTGCTTCGATTGATCGACGTGAACGGCGGCGCGAACGCCGGAATGCTCTTCTACAATCCTTACAACCTTCTCGAGCGCTATAACGTACCCGATACGCTGAAGTGCCAGCATACGTTCAAACTCACGAAGGGGCATTGCCTGTATTCGGATATGGGCCGCATTTTCTGCTCGATCATCGAGGATTCCGTAGGCTGGCACGATACGGTGTGCGGCAACTCCACCAAGGCGCTCGTGGCTCAGCGCTGGGGACTTAAGAGCTACCAAAACTACCGAAACGACTGGACCCAAAATGGACACGACTCTTTTCTCGTCGAAGGGGGCAAGTACGGTCTCGGTCGCCGCGATCTCGCTGCCAATGTCAATTGGTTCAGCAAAGTATCCATCGCCGAGGCCGGCGACATGAGCTTTGATGCCCGCAATTCACGAGCCGATGCGTTCGTGGAGTTGCGCTTCGAGATGGATACGCTCGTGCTCTTTCACACCTGTCCGCATCCGTTGAATCCTGCCGCGCAGTACCCGAGGGCACCGGTCCGCATGCAGCTGCGCAAATCAGCACCGGTGCCGGACGATGATTTCTGCCGCAACCTTTGTCCGGAAAATACTCGCGGATTCGAGAATACGGAACTGTATCGACAATGCGCCTGTAACGCCCGTGGAATTTGACGCATGCTGCGACAAAGTGTTTTAAAGGCCGATGCCTGTCGTTACCGACAAATCATACCGGCGGGCGAGTATTGGATCCGGGTCGTCGCCTGTGGGCAACGGTTCAGGATTGTGGACGTGGAGGGCAACCAGGCCGCCGACACGTTGTTGTATTCCGCGGCCGATCCGGCCGAACGCTACAGCATCGTCGACACGATGCGCGAGCAGCGCAATGTGTATTTGAGCGTCGGTTCAAAGCTGCTCTCGACTGCCGGAAATACGCTGGCCGAGATCGTAGCCGATACCGTAGGCCGTCACGACACGCTGGGAGGCGCTTGCGCTACCGAGTCGAACACGGTGCGTTATGCGCTGGATAAGAGAACCATGCATGCTTGCCGCGACAGTTACCTTTTGGCGCTGGCCGAGCATGAGCATTTTGGGCTGAACAAGCGCGATCTGACTCATAACATCAATTTTTTCATGAACGTCCCGGTCACGGCGGACGGCGGATTAAATTTTGCCGATGGCGTGAGCGGGCCGGGAAAATACGTGGAGCTGCGCGCGGCGATGGACATCATCGTCCTGATCTCAAATTGCCCGCAGCTCAACAATCCGTGTAATGCCTATAATCCGACACCGCTGGAGATCCTGATCTGGGACCCCGATGTTTCGTAAGGTCCTCATCGCCAATCGGGGTGAGATCGCCTGCCGGATAATTCGAACCTTGCGACGCTTGGGCGTGCATTCGGTCGCGGTTTATTCGGATGCAGACCGGCACGCACTTCACGTGCTGCAGGCGGATGAAGCGATTTGCCTGGGGGCGGCCCCGCCGTCCGATAGCTATCTGCGTGAAGACAAGCTGATTGCGGCGGCGCGCGACTCGGGCGTCGAAGCGATCCACCCGGGCTACGGTTTCTTGAGCGAGAGTCCCGCTTTTGCGCAAGCCTGCGAGGCTGCCGATATCGTGTTCATCGGCCCCACGCCGGCGCAGATTAGAGACTTTGGCTTGAAGCATACGGCTCGAGACATCGCTGCGCGTGCGGGAGTTCCTTTGCTGCCCGGCAGCGAGTTGCTCCTCGATATCGGGCAGGCGAGGCACGAGGCGGCGCGTGTTGGCTATCCCGTCATGCTCAAGAGCTCGGCGGGCGGCGGCGGGATCGGCATGCAGCTCGTCAGACGCGAATCCGAGCTCGCGGCCGCGCTCGAAAGTGTCGAGCGTCTTGCGCAAAGAAATTTTAGTAGCGGTGGCGTGTTCCTGGAGCGTTACGTCGAGCAGGCGCGCCACATCGAGGTGCAGATATTCGGCGACGGTGCTGGCGAGGTGATTGCGCTCGGCGAGCGCGATTGCTCGGTGCAACGCCGCAATCAAAAGGTGATCGAAGAGACGCCCGCGGCGGGATTGTCGAAATCCGTACGTGAGCGCCTGCACGAGACGGCCATTCGATTGGGACGAGCGGTCGACTATAAATCCGCCGGCACCGTGGAATTTGTCTACGATGTCCGCCGCGACGAGTTTTACTTTCTCGAGGTCAATACCCGCTTACAGGTCGAGCACTGCATCACGGAGGAGGTCACGGGGGTCGACCTGGTCGAATGGATGATACGACTGGCCGCGGGTGACGGTTTGAAGCTCGTGGCACCGCAATCATTCGGTGCGTCGATTCAGGCGAGAATCTATGCGGAAGACCCGGCGCGCGGCTTTCGCCCCTCGTCGGGCCTGCTCACGCAAGTCCGATTCGCGGCCGAGGCGCGAATCGAGACATGGGTGGAGGATGGCACAAACATCACACCCTATTATGACCCGCTGCTTGCGAAGATCATCGTGGCTGACGTCGATCGCAACGCGGCCGTGGCCAAATTGCAGCGCGCCTTGAACGCTACTCGGATGGCCGGTCTCGAGACCAATCTGGACTACGTAAGCCAACTCGCTGCGTCTGAAGTATTTGCGATCGGTGGGCTGACCACGCGCGTGCTCGATTCGTTTTCCTATGCGCCGCGAACGCTTGAAGTCTTGAGCGCGGGTACTCAGACAACCATTCAGGACTATCCCGGGCGACTGAACTATTGGAACGTGGGCGTGCCGCCCTCGGGTCCCATGGACAGTTTGTCGTTTCGCTTGGGAAATCGGGCCGTCGGCAATCGACCCGATGCTGCGGCGCTCGAAATCACTATGTCTGGTCCCACGCTGAAATTCAACACCGATTCGCTGATCTGTCTCACTGGTGCCGAGATGCCGGCCGACATCGACGGGCTGCCGATCCGATACTGGACACCGACGAAGTTGCTGGCCGGGGCCACTTTACGAATCGGCGCTCCGAAAGAATTCGGATGCCGGGCCTATTTGGCGATCTGCGGCGGAATTGACGTGCCGCACTATTTGGGTAGTCGCGCCACGTTCACATTAGGACGGTTTGGGGGGCACGGCGGCCGCGCCTTGATGGCCGGCGATGTGTTGCATCTGAATCCGGTTGGCGACGCGGAAGAGCCGACCGCGGTTCCCGTAGAGCTGATTCCCGAGATCACCGACGAGTGGGAACTCGGCGTTCTCGATGGACCGCACGGCGCGCCCGACTTTTTTACGGAAGAGGATATCGAGGCATTTTTTGCCGGCAGCTGGGCGGTGCACTACAACTCCAGCCGGACGGGAGTACGGCTCATCGGCGCCAAACCAACGTGGGCGCGCACCGACGGTGGTGAGGCGGGACTGCATCCCTCGAACATTCACGACACCGCGTACGCCATCGGTGCAGTCAATTTCACCGGCGACATGCCCGTGATTTTAGGGCCCGATGGACCCTCGCTCGGAGGATTCGTGTGTCCGGTTACGGTCGTGAAGGCTGAGTTGTGGAAGCTCGGGCAACTCCGTCCCGGCAATCGCGTTCGATTCAATCGACTGACGATCGAGCGAGCGCGGGAACTCGATGACAGGCAGGAGTCGATGATCGCGACCCTGCGTAAGCCGGCGCGGCGCGCCCCATCCTGGCGCAGCATGCGGCGACCTATCACTCCCATCATTGCGAGTTTGCCGGCGCAGGCGACGCGGCCCGCGGTCATTTATCGGCGCGCCGGCGATTGCAATCTCCTGATCGAATACGGCCCGATGGTGCTCGACCTGGAGTTGCGGTTGCATGTGCACCGGCTGATGTGCTGGCTGCGAGACAGGGATCTCGCCGGCATCGTCGACCTCACGCCGGGCATCCGCTCCTTGCAAGTGCACTACGACAGTCGTGTGCTGTCGGTGGACCACTTGCTATCGACGTTGATGTCGGCGGACACAGCGAGTGCTGCGATCGACGACATGGAGATACCCTCCCGCATCGTCGAGCTGCCGCTTTCCTGGGACGACGTCGCTACGCGTCTCGCCATAGAGAAATACATGCAGTCCGTGCGCGCGGATGCGCCTTGGTGTCCGAGCAACATCGAGTTCATACGACGCATCAACGGACTCGACAGCATCGATGAGGTCAAGCGAATCGTCTTCGAGGCCAGTTACATGGTCCTGGGACTCGGCGATGTTTACCTGGGCGCCCCGGTCGCCACCCCGCTCGATCCGCGACATCGCTTGGTGACGACCAAATACAATCCTGCGCGTACATGGACACCGGAGAATGCCGTGGGCATCGGAGGGGCGTATCTGTGTGTGTACGGCATGGAAGGACCGGGGGGCTACCAGTTCGTCGGACGAACCTGCCAAATGTGGAATACGTACAAGGTGACCGATGCGTTTACGCGAGACCGGCCGTGGTTGCTGCGGTTCTTCGATCAAATCCGCTTCTATCCCGTCTCTGCGGATGAGTTGCTCGAATTTCGCGCGGATTTCTTGCACGGCCGAACGCAGGTGCGAATCAGCGACGAGATGTTTCGGCTACGCGACTATCGTCGATTCCTCGCCGATAACCTGCCGAGTACGCTCGCGTACAAGGCGCGCCAGCAAGCGGCATTCGAAGCAGAACGTGGTCGATGGCAAGCAACGGGCCAAGCCGGCTACTCGGCAGAACCACTCGATTCCCACGATGAATTAGATTTTGAAGGCCTGCCGGCGGATTGCGTGGCCGTTTCAAGTCCGGTTGCCGGCAGCGTCTGGCGCATCCGATCGGCACAGGGTCAACGCGTTAAGGCGGGTGACACGCTGGTGCTGGTGGAATCCATGAAAATGGAAGTGCCTGTGACGGCGCCGGCGGACGGTGTCGTCGTCGAATTGCGCTGCGCGGAAGGACGCGCGGTGCTGTTCGCGCAAACGCTGGTTGTGCTGTCGCTCAAGGACAGGCGCGCGGTTGCCTGATGTGACTGAACTCCAAGGAGCATGAATGAATCCCCTTCGTAAATCATTTTTCAAGATCGTTGCGCTGCTGTGCGCATTAATTGCAGCGAGCGGCGCCGCTCCCTGTTTCGCTGCGGAGAAAACGTCGTTCAACGTCGCATGGAGCATCTACGTGGGTTGGATGCCCTGGGATTTCGCCGATCAAAGCGGGATATTGAGGAAGTGGGCCGATAAATACGGCATCAAGATCAAGCTGACGCAAATCAACGATTACGTGGAATCAATCAACCAATATACGGCCGGGGGATTCGATGCCTGCGTCATGACCAACATGGACATGCTGACCATTCCGGCGGCCGGCGGCGTCGATTCAACGGCATTGATCGTCGGCGATTTCTCGAACGGCAATGACGGGGTCGTTCTCAAAGGCTCAGGAAAGCATCTTGCCGACATCAAGGGACAGAAGGTCAATTTGGTGGAACTTTCGGTCTCGCATTACCTGCTGGTTCGCGCGCTCGACAGCGTCGGATTGCGCGAACGCGATATCAAAGTCGTCAATACCTCGGACGCCGACATCGTCGGCGCCTTTGCCGCGCCAACAACCACGGCCTTGGTCACATGGAAGCCCCAACTGAGCGCGGTGTTGGCATCGCCAAACGCACAATTGGTGTTCGATTCCAGTAGGATTCCGGGAGAAATCATCGATTTAATGGTCGTGAATACCGCGACCCTCGTCGCCAATCCAAAGCTCGGCAAAGCCTTGGTCGGCGCCTGGTATGAAACCATGGCGCTCATGTTGCGCAGCGACGCTCCCGCCAAATCGGCGCGCGCTGCAATGGCGAAAGCCTCGGGAACGGATCCGGCGGGCTTCGAAGCGCAACTGGCGACGACGCACTTGTTCGGTACGCCGGCCGATGCGTATGCGTTCATGACCGGAGAGGCGGTCATCAAGACGATGGATTTGGTGCGTCACTTCTCGTTCGAACACGGCATCCTGGGCCAAGGCGCGAGTTCGCCCGACGTGGTCGGAATCCAATTCCCTGCCGGCAAAGTGTTGGGTGCCTCCAACAACGTGAAGATGCGCTTCGATCCGAGTTACACGAAAATGGCCTTGGACGGCCAGTTGTAAGAGCAGCCACGCCGGTGCGCCGTCTTGTCAATCAGCGTCCTGGCAGAGGCGGATTGCTCATCCTGGGCATGATGCCATTCGTTTTGCTCATCACAGCGTACCTCGTGTATTCGAATGCACGGCTCGCCGCCAACCCCGGCGATAAGCTTTTGCCTTCGCCTGCGACGCTCGCGGCCACGATACATCACTACGCTTTCGAGGAAGATGAACGCAGCGGAGATGTTCTGTTTTGGGTGGATACATCCGCGAGCCTCAAAAGAATCCTCATTGCGCTCGGAGTCAGCGCTCTGCTGGGGGTAACGTTCGGGCTTGCGATAGGTGTCATCCCCTACGTCAAGGCAACATTGGCGCCGTTCATCGCGGCGGTATCCCTGATTCCGCCCTTGGCGGTTCTGCCGATTCTGTTCATCGTCGCCGGATTGGGCGAACTCGCGAAAGTGTTGCTGATCATCATTGGTGTTGCACCGATCATGGTGCGGGATCTCGCGCTGCGAACCGAGGAATTGCCGACCGAACAAATGATCAAGGCCCAAACTCTGGGTGCCTCCACCTGGCTTTTGATCATTCGAGTCGTCATGCCGCAAATGTGGCCGCGACTCATCGATGCGCTGCGCTTGAGTTTGGGATCCGCGTGGCTGTTTCTGATCGCCTCTGAAGCGATCGCTTCGACGGAAGGCCTTGGTTATCGAATCTTTCTGGTGCGGCGCTATCTTGCGATGGACGTGATCCTTCCCTATGTCGCTTGGATCACGGTGCTCGCTTTCACGATGGATGCATTGCTGCGCGTGGTGCGCATCAAAGGATTCCCATGGGCGGAGCCCGGGCGATAGTCGATGACGCAAATTACCGTCAAGCGGCTCTGGAAAGAATACGATAGTCAGGTTGTACTTGAGAACGTGAATCTGCAGATCGGAGATCACGAGTTCGTGACGATTGTCGGCGCTTCCGGGTGTGGAAAGACGACGTTTCTGCGGATGCTATTAGGAGTTGAGACACCCAGCCGCGGCGAGTTCCTGATTGATGGCCAACCGCTGCCCCGAGAGCCCGGACCGGATCGAGGCATCGTGTTTCAACGGTATTCCCTGTTCCCTCATTTAACGGTTCTGGACAATCTGCTGCTAGGCCTCGAATTGCGCGGGTCTCGCGTGCTCGGAAGGCTGCTCGGCGCGCGGCGCCGGGAAGCCATCGCCAAGGCCGATCGCCTACTCGATTCGGTCGGCTTGAACGCCGCGCGCAATAAATATCCCGCCCAACTCTCCGGCGGCATGCAGCAACGCCTATCCATCGCACAATCGGTCATCGGCGAGCCGAAAATTTTGCTTCTCGACGAACCGTTCGGGGCGTTGGATCCTGGAGTCACCGCCGATATGCATGAGCTCATTCTCAAGCTGTGGAATATGAATAGGATGACCATCGTCATGGTCACTCACGATTTGAAAGAAAGCTTCTACCTCGGCACGCGGTTGCTGGTGTTCGATAAAGTGCGGGTGGACAGCCAGTCACCGGATAGGTTCGGCGCGACGATCACGTACAATATTCCTCTCAGAGGACACAAAAGCATCCAAACTCCAGAGGCAGATCCGATCCTCAATGAAACTAAGAACGACGGACAGAACCTTGCCAACGAGCCCGCATCAAGCTGATTGGATGTTGCCGTTCAGCGGTTGCGTCCCGATTGCGAATCGCCCTGAATGCTGAAGGCGTGATCACCAACTCGGGATTCGCGCATTTTTCGGTCAAATTGCTGCGCCGCACGATGCGCAAAATATCCAGTAAGTCGCGTGTGCTTTACGATCCCACGCAGGGGATGCGGCAGGGGGACGATGTCGGTACGCAGTACCGCTCCACGATCTACGTGACTGACAAACCACAGCGGGATGCTCGGTCGTGCCCTCACTCACCCTGCGGCCACAACTTCTCATACCATTTGGGCGCTTGCATGACTTTGGCGGGATCGAAGGATTGGCCCGTCTCCTCCATCTCGCGGTGGATCGCCGCCAAATCCCAGCCGGTTAATGCCGCCAGATTTTCCGCTTCCCGACTGAAGCGCTGCGGCAGGGATTTGTTGTAGGTGTCGCCCGCCGGGCAACTTGCCTCGCCCGTCCATGGATGATGCATCACGTAGCGGCCCTGAAAATTTTCCCGATTGCTGGTTTCTTGCAGCATTAGATCCTCGGGAAAATGCTCGCGGTCATAGCGAATGTGCAGGCGCGTGACGTAGGTCGCACCCTGAGGTCCGTTGGGATTGTAGCGTGGGCCGACGATGCCGCTGTTCGGCGGCGTCGCGGCTGCCGCCGGCACCAGCCAATAAGCCCCGAGCTCGATCAGCTTGTCGTTCGGAATCGGATCCGCCGAGCACGGATCGCAGAAGCCCAAATTCCACGAATACTCCAGAAAGACAGTGCGCATGCCTTCTTTGCCGACCTGCGTGTCGAACATGGCCTTGTAGAAAGGGCCGAAGTCCCGTTTGGTGTAAAGCGGCACATCCAGGCCTGACGGGATTTTCACGGTGCGGTAGTTGGTGGTCTCGGCGCGTCCTTTCGGCGACAAAGTGAACACGAAAAGTTCCTGCGGGCCATTCGCGTTGACAGTACCCAGTCGTATCGGCAGCATGAATTTCGGTGATTCATAGGCCACCTGAATCGGCCGCAGGAAATGAAAGCCCAGCCTTTCCTGTTCCTGTAAGTTCACTTTGGCGACAAAAAATTTCATGCCCTGCTTGATATAGCTGCCCAAAACGTCCGCCGCGCCGGCCGGAATCTTATAGCCTTCCTGGCTCAGCCAGGTTTGCAGGCCCGTGCTCTGCGTCGCCGACAAAATCAAGATGTCGTATTCACCGACCGTATATTGGGCTTCGATCTTCACTCCCAGGGCATCGGCGGATCTTTTCCCGCCCCCGACGGAATTTGCACTCAACGCCATACGAGCCATCGGCCCTTCATACGCCCTGCGAGGCGCGCACGGATCCTCGTCAAAATACTCGACCAGCCGTGGCGCCGTGTAGGCATCGAGATGATCGATCAAGGCATTTTCGGTGACGTGAACCTGCGGCTTCGTGATCACGGTCGGCACGGGAATGACGACCGCAAACTCGCGCGGATCGCCTTGATAATCGCTCGCCATCGTTACGACGTTCTTGTCGCCGTCGTGTGCGATGACGACTTTGGAAGCTTTGTTGAACAGCTGAGCGTCCGCCTTGGCGACGTAAAAACCGCAGAAGGCCAGCAATTTGGCGACCGGAAAGACGCAGACGACGATCAAGCTAAGCGCTGCGACGGCGAGATGTTTTGTGCTCATGGGAACTGCCCCTGGTGATGGTTGGCGGCCATTGGTAGACGCGGGCGGGAAACAAATAATCCAAGATGATCGTCAGCGGCGATAAGAGAACCAGAGCGTAGATAAGCGCTTTGGGGTTGTAAAGCTGGAACTGTAGAACAAAGGCGGAAACCGCCAGCGCACACGCCATCAGCAATCGCCCGCGAACCTCGGAAGGGGTGGTCTTTGGATCGGAGATCATGAAAAAGGCGAACAGCAATAACGTTCCGGACTGCAGTTGCTTGGTGGGTATCGTCAGCGGATCGCCGAGCCACATTGCCCGGGCAAAGAGCAGTCCCGCATAAAGCAGCAGGAACGCGAGCGCGATATCCGCGCGTTGCGCCCGGGTGACGATCAAACCGCCCATACACACGAGAAGAAACGCCAACCAGGTCGCGCTGCCCCACTGCGCCGGCGAAATCCAACCCCAATTCAGTGCGATGCAAAGTGCCACCGCCAGATTCGTCGGGTTGAAGATGTGTTTCCCGTTCCAACGAAGCACGAATTTCGATGTGATCGCGATGACGGCTGCACCAAAGAGAACGACATAGGAATCGCTGCGCAATAGTAGGCAGAGCGACAGGGCCGTAATCAGCGCGCTACGTGGATCGAAATGCGGCAGCTGGAAGAGGCGCGTACAGGCAAATTGCGTTATTAAAGCCGATGCGAGGATAAGGGCGATGCAATCGACCGAAATATCAAAATCAAGGAATAAGACTCCGAACGCCAATAAACTGGCCAATGCCGTGATTTGATAATGTCGTGGATCCATCCGGGCCCCTGGTCATGCACGTGCCGCCGCATCATGATGGGCCAGTGGTGGCCCTCATGTCACGAGTCGGCATGCATTGGAGGTATCTAACAGTGAATATTTCAAAATATCGCACGCTCGTAGGGTGCGCCCTGGCGATCTGCCTGCCGAGCCTCGCGACGGCCGGGGCGCCGGGCGGGGCTTCACGTTGGACGAGTTGGTGAGCGGCGGCATTCCGAGCAAGGATCATTGGCCGATCGGGCACCTCAAGTTCGACCCGCGCAGCGCCGATCCCAACTACACCTACACGTTGAACGCCGGGGAGAAGAACTGGGAGGCGAAGACGACGCCCAAAAAGCCCGGGCTTGGGGGCTTTTATGTCGTGGGCAGCGGCATGTTCCCCAAAGTGCTTTATAACCCCAAGGGCGAGGCATCCATCGCTTCAACGGAGACTGATGGTTACAGCATCTCGGGCCATACCTTCAAGGCCGATTAGCCACTCCGGCAACGCTCGACACCGCTTACGTCGCTTCGCTTTGTGGCAATGGATGGCGCTTCTCTATTTGGGCACGCCTATGGGCGGATCAGCTGGAGACCGTAGCGCGGACAATGGCTTGATCGCCATTTCGAACAACTTCTTTTCAGCGGCCAAGAATCAGACCGTGACAAAATTCGCGGCGGCACATCAGGTTCCCGCCCTCCAGCTCGAAATCAATGCCGCATGGCTGTTGCCGGCGGAATCACAAAAGTAAATGCCCTCACCGGGTGCAAACCAGCGAGGGCTTGTCGCTAGCCTGGCATTACTCAGGCTCGCCGATGGCCATCAGCAGGAGCTGTTCGGACCGGTGTCCAACGCCGGTGCTCCATCGAGCAGTTCGATCGCCGCGGTGCCGCCGGAACCCGATATTTCCAGGTAGCAGCCGGTGATCGAATAAATGCCATTGTTAGCCGGCGGGAAGGCGTGAAAGGATCCGTCGTCAAACCAGGCGGTGGTCGTTCCCGAAGGGCCGCTGGCCGTCAGTTTGATTCCCTGGATCGCCGTGTTGCCGCCGCCGCCCCAATCGTATACCCACAGCTGTAGCGTGCCGAAGTTACTGGCGCCGGCCGTCAGCGTAACGGAAGAGCTCAGGGCGAATGACTGATTGTTGACCGGTACCGACCATGCGGCCCAGGACGGCGCGTTCGGCGTGATGGGACAAACGAGTGACGGGTCCGTCATGATGCTCGACGGCTTCAAGCACATCCAGATCGGCGATGAAATGCCGTTCAGCTGCAGCTTGCCCACCACTTCGGCTTGCTGGTTGGCGCCGCCGGTCTGATCGGCCGTCGCGACCGTGATGTTCACCTGGTTATAGGTAACGGGTTTGGGGGGACACGTCGACTGTTCCAAGGTGAAGATCTGCCAGGCCCCGACATAGGTACCATTGGTGTGAATCGGCTGACTGTTGAAACCAGCGCTATCGTCCGTGAGGTCGCCGGCGTTGTTCGCCGTCAGGTAATAGCCATCGCACGTCTGAATCGTCACGTGGCCCTGGTCGTCGATCGGCGTAATCACGAAAGTCGAATCGGTATTGACCTGCGTCGCGTTCGTTTGGATGGGCGAGACCATACCGGCGGGACTCGCCATTCCGCCGTAGTCGACGGCCGTGACCCAATATCCATCGTAGGCCTGGAAGGCAACCTGCGATGAATTCAATTGGCTCATCGTGAAAGTCTCCCAAGTGCTCGCACTCGTGCGGTTCGTATCCAGCGGGAACACCATGGTCGGATCGCTGATTCCGCCGCCGTTCGTGGCGGTGAGGAAGTGCACCAAGTCAGGGGTTCGAATCGCGACCGTCTGAGGCGTCCCCGCGACGACCGGAAGCGCAAGCCCCAACACGACGATGCCGAAGATACGGCGGATCGTTCTGCGCACCGAGAAAGCCTTCGGAGCGGCCGGATTTGTGAAATCAGAATCTGTGAATTTGCTGTCCATGTGAAACTCCTTGAGTAAAAGGTTGTGGAAATGATGAATAAGTACCGTGCACTCAAGAAGACGCGATGGCGCCGCTGAACCGGACATTGAGCGAAAGCACACCGCTCGCCGAATGACCTAAGGGCCTGGGGATCGCCGAGTCGATCGAATCTGCATCGAAATGCGGTCGATTTGGGAGTGAAGGCGGCCGACAACGCAGCACGCGCCCGGACTCCCCTTGCATGCCGTCAATCCGTGTGTTACATACTGAACCACATGGTTCAGTATGCCCGGGCCCGCTTCGATGCCTCGTTCGCCGCGCTCTCGGACGCCACCCGACGCGGCGTTCTGGAGCAGCTCGGGCGTGCAGACGCTTCGATCACGGACCTTGCCGAGAAGTTCCACATGACCCTCACGGGCATGAAGAAGCATGTCGGCGTCTTGGAGCAGGCGGGGCTCGTCAGCACGGAGAAGGTCGGGCGCGTGCGGACCTGCAAGCTCGGCCTGCGCCGACTGGAGGAAGAGGCGGCATGGATCGAGAGGTATCGCCAGCTCTGGGACGCACGCTTCGACGAGCTGGACAAGGTTGTCGAGGAACTGAAACGGAAGGAGAAGGTCGATGGACGCAAGAAGAGAAAGTGAGCCTACCCCCATGAAGAACCGCACGACGGTGGAACGGAAGTCCGAGCGCGAGCTAGTCGTTACGCGAACCTTCAACGGCCCGGCGCGCATCGTGTTCGAGGCGTGGACCAAGCCCGAGCTGCTCAAGCGGTGGTGGGCACCGAAGTCGATAGGCGTGTCCCTGCTTTCCTGCGAGGCGGATGTTCGTGTCGGGGGCAGGTACCGTTTCGAGTTCGGCCACGGGGCCTCAAAGCCTATGGCGTTCTTCGGTAGGTACATCGAAGTGACACCGCACTCGCGCCTCGTCTGGACTAATGACGAAAGTGACGACGGGTGCCGTCACCACGGTGACCTTCGAGGAAAAAGGTGGCAAGACGCTGCTGGTCATGCACGAACTCTATCCCTCGAAGGAAGCTCTCGACGCTGCTATCGCCGGGATGGAAGATGGGATGCTCGAGACGTTCGCGCAACTGGACGAGCTTCTCGTCACCCTGGGCGCGAGCGTGGGACGGTCATGAAGCCGTCGCCGCCCTCGACGACAAGACCGAGGCTGTGATCCGCGAGCTCGAAGCCCGGCACAAGGAGGCGCGCCGTTCGCTTCGCCGTAGACCGGATCATGTCCGAGGGCCACCTCGCTCCCCAGAGAAGACGTACCAGGATCTCATGGGGTGGCTCGAACGTCTCAGCACCGGTGCACACGTAGCTGCGCAATGTGACTCACAGCGCCAGCGCCCGGGCGAGATCATCATGTCCAAATGCGCTCGCCATACGGCGAATTTCGCCTTGAACAGCATCACTGGTTTATCAGCGACGCGAATCGACTCATGTTCCGGGGTACGGATACCTGCGCGTCTCGCCAGAGCGAATGCAACCGCTTCTCCGCCAAGCATCGAGGCTCAAACGAGCACCGGCACCTTCCCTCCCTGGCCACGAAAAAAACTCCGGTCAGCCCCCACAACAACCCCGCGCTATCGCTGCTAATGCTCGCTACCTTGAAGGGCTACGGTTTTCACTGGCCGCTCGGAGCCGATCGCTTGATGCTGCTGTCGGTCGGGACCGGAGCCACGCCCTTCAAGTCGACGCAGCAATTGTTGAAGCGCCGGCCCGCCATTGTGCTTGCGATCGCGGCCCTGCGCTCGCTGATGCATGATAGCGACCAACTCGGGCAGGCCCTGCCGCAATGGATGAGCAATTCACCCACCCCCTGGCTCGTTGATGGCGAGGTCGGTAATCTTGCCGATGACGTGATCGGCGAGAAATCGCTGCTTCACTACCTGCGTTACGATGCGCCGCTAGTGCAAGATTGGCTCGTGCAAGAACTCGGCCTTCAACTCGAGCCGGCGGACCTCGAGTCAATCCGCGCCATGGATCGCCCTGAGAACGGCGCACGGCTTCTGCATATCGGTGAGCAAGCCGCCGCACGGCAAGTATCCGCGGAACACTTTCCAGGGCAATTTGATCTGATCCCAGCGGGTACTTGAGTTGCTCGATACATATCGGCGTAGTGAGCGCCTGGAAGGTTCCGTTGCATCAAAGGGCATTGTCGTACAATTCCGGCATCGACGAGATGCCCAAATGACCAGGCCCATTGTCCGAGATCCCATCTACCGACGTCGCCGCCGGGGGACGGACTATGTCGGGGATGCGACCCGGCTAGCTAGCGTCGCAGGTCGCGCTGTATAGCGTCTATCAGTTTGCGGAGCTGTTCGTTTGCGGGCACCGCGTTGCCGGCGACCGCATCGATCGTAGGATCCGTCGAAGCCGGGATGAGAACCGCGTTCTTGCCTTTGCCGTAGGCCGCGAAGAACGCGACCTCGCCCGGCACTGAGACCATGTAGAAACTGTGGAGCGGCAGGCGCTTCTGTGCGGCGTAGCGTGCCCGCACATCGACGAGCCGTCGGGTGATCTCAACGTTGGCATAGCCTCCGCGTTGCCAGCGGCGCTCCATGAAAAGCAGCAGGAAGGCATCGACGACCTCACCCCGCGATTCCACGGGAAACAGGATTGCCGAGGTGCTGCCGGCCAGGAGTCCGGTGGGATCGTCGACTGCGCTCAGGAGTTGCTGGAAGCTAAGCCCCACGATCGGAAAAGGAACACCGAGGGAGCGTGGCGCGGTGCCGGGTACCTGCAGATCGAGCTGCCGACTCTGCGGCAGCGCCGTATGCAGCGCCTCGGCAAAGCGCACCTGGCGCAACGCCCTCTGCGGCGGCTGTGGAAGTCTGTGAAACGGCGGCAGAAATGGATGCGGCGGCGTGCCGCCGTCAACGGAGAGGACGGGGGCATCCGGAACCGCGATCACGGCGAGGTCCCACTGGTCCTGGGCATGAACGGCCGTGACACCCATGTCGCTGACCGGGTTACTGTAGGTGCTGAAATCGATCGTCTGACTGTGGTTCTGGGTGACCTGAACGCCGCTCGCCGGGCCACACGCCGGAACCGCAGACGGCAGCGGATCGGGTACGGGCCAAGGATCCCAGATCTGCAGCTGCTGGGTGCCGCTGTCGTCCGAGTAACCGATCACAACGAGTTCGTGCAGGCCCACGGGAGAGCTCCCGCTGGTGCCATCCGACGGATAGTCCCAGACGAACAGCACCGGGCGACCCGCGTCGATCTCCTGCGTCATGGTAATCCAGTCGAGACCCACGGGATCGGTGCCCCATTTGAAGGTGAGTCCGTGCAGCAATGGGATGCCCCAGTAATTGCAGTTCCCGATCGTAGTCTCGCAGTTAGACAGGTACGAACTGAGTGGCATGGCGGACCCCGACATGGCCCACCAGCTATAAGCCGCTTCGAGTGCCTGGCTCGTGGGGAAGAGCGCGGGATTCGCTGTCGGCGTGGAGGTGGGTGGCGGGCAATGCGGGTAGAAGTTGTTGACGGCGAGCACGTCAGCCGCAGCCCAACACAGCTTGTTCGCGTACTGTGGCTCGGCATCCGTCAGCACCAGATTCTTGCCGGCAGCCCGCGCCATCAGAGGCACGCTCATGATGAGTAACGCAGCGCAACACGCGACCGGCGCAGCAGATTGGGTTTGCATACGCTTTTCTTATCGTGGATCCCTCAGTGGAAGTCTGAACCAACTGCGGGTACAGTCAATCGCAAAAGCAGCCAACACGAAAAAGGGAGTAACAACAAAAAGGAGTAGCAATGACCACGAAAAAAAGAGACTCGATCCAAGAAGAGCGGATCCAAAACGTCGCCGCGCCACGAGCAGAGCCGGGAGCTGCGAACATGACCATTCCTCGGCGTGATTTGTTGACCGGCGCTGCGTTGGTTCTCTTGGGGGCTAGTGGTTGCGGAAACGGCAAGCAGAATTGTGGAAACGCCAATTCGAAGCTGCTTCGCACTGACTTCATGAAGGCTTTCACTAAGACGTTCATTGGTGACCCGACAACAATTAAGGACCCGGCTCCCCCGCCCGCGACGGACCCTTGGCCGGACCCGGAACCGACAAACCCTCCTACCCCATCAACGCGCGTTTGGCCGAAGTTCGGACAGAAACAGAATGACGCCATTACCGACTATGCAACGTTCGTGAACGTACTGCTGACGGTCGGGTTTGTCGGCGCGTCGCCTCCTACCTTCCCGAGCGGCTCACTGGGCGATCAGATTGTGCAGTTCCTCAACACCTACCATTGGCCGACTGGGACGGGGGTCCCGTCCGAATACCAAAGCGAACTGCCCACCGTCTACCTGGTGGAGATCGCGGTGATTCAGGACCGTCTGTTGCAGGCAATCAACTCGTTTGATTTTACGGGGCACGGTGCGGGTGGCAACAGCAGTAACTGGCCTCCGCACTGACGCCTGATAATCTCTCACGATTTCGGCGCTGGCGTTGCCGCCGCCTCCGGCGCAAGCGTTCTGATGTTTGCTTTGTTGTCAGCGCGCACGCGTTCCAGTAGCGCGCGGAAGTCGGCCCGCGGACGCAGGATGGTGAAATACGGCTCGTGTTCTGCGAGCCATACGTCGCGCCAGCCCTGGTCTGCGGCGCGTTGCAGCGCGCGCAACGCCCCATCTGCGTCCCCGCGCAAAGCCGCCACCTGCGCCTGCAGCTCATACACACCGTGGCGGCGCATGCCCGCCGCAGTCAATCGATCGAGCAGCGCCGTAAGCGCGGTCAACTGTTGCGCTGCTCCGGCCGCATCGCCGGTCGCCTGGTGCGCCGCCGCGGCGATCAGCAGGTAAGCGCGCCCCGTGCGCGCCCGCCACGGGCTGGCCAGGTCATCGGGCCTGAGTTCGGGTGAGGCAAGTGCCCGGTCCGCGAACGCGCGCGCGGCCTGGGGCTCGCCCGCGAGCAGCTCCACGTTTGCCAGCTCGAAGAGCACACGCGGGTCGCTCGCGTCGGCCAGGCGCTGCGAAGCAATCCGCTGGTGCATCGCCTCGAGGCCGCCGCCGGCGTATGCCGTGACGAGCGCGACCCAGCTAAGCCAGGGGCTAGCATTCTCGTTCCCGGTCGCGACCACCGCCGTGTCGTAGCTCTCGTGTGCCCGCTCTGGAAGACCGAGGCTCAGCAACCAGTTGCAGCGCTGCGCATACACGTCCTCGGCGTCGGGTGAGCGCGCGAGAGCGGCGGTATTCCAGCGCAGCGCCTCGACGAGCCGGCCGCGCGCCTCTTCGAGATCGCTCGACACGCTATAGGGCCAAGCGGACTGCGGATTGAGGCTGCGCGAGCGGGCACAGGCCGCCGCTGCGCCATCATATTGGCCGAGGTCTGCGAGCGCAGTGCACCGTTGCGCTGCGAGGTTGTAGTCCAGCGGATCGAGATCGGCTGCGTGACTGTAGTAGCGCAGCGCGTCGCGCGGCTGACCGTTGACGAGATAATAGAACCCGAGCTCGGAGGCTGCCTCGCGCGAGTTGGGATTGAGCGCCTCGGCGTAATGCAGGTCACGGAGCGCCGCATCGTGCAGCAGGAGCTCGGTCTCGAGCGCGCCGCGCACCACATACAGGTCGGCGAGGCGCGGTGCCTGCTGCGCGGCTCGTTCCAGAAGCGGCGTGGCGTCACGCGCGATATCCGCGATGGGGCGATCGTTGAAATACCGTTGATTGAGGTATGCGTAGGCCAGCCCGACCTGTGCGAGCGCGAAGCCTGGATCGAGATCGATGGCTTCCCGGTACAGCTCAATGGCGCGCTCATTATCCTGCTTAGTCCGCTGCTGCTGATGAGAGCGCGCAACGAGGTAAGTCGCGTAGGCCTGCGCACTCGAGCTGCGCCGTTCGCTCAAGTTTGCGATTGTCACGTCCGTCAGTCGCAGCTCGAGATTACTGGCGACCGCCCGTGCCACCTCTTCCTGCATCTGGATGACGTTGGTCCCTGCGGTATCGTAGGAGCCGGACCACACATTGTAGCCGTCGCGCGTGGCGATGAGTTGGACGCTGACACGCGTGACATTCCCCGCGCGCCGCAGCGAGCCTTCGAGCACGTGCGTCGTGCCGAGCTGGCGGCCGATCTCGCGCACGTCAGTCTGACGGTCGCGAAAGGCGAACGCCGAGCTACGCGCAACGACCCGCAACATCGGGATCTGCGCAAGCCAGTTGGAGAGTTCCTCCGCGATGCCGTCACAGAAGGGCTGCTCTGTCTTATCGGCGCTCAGATCGACGAACGGCAATACGGCGATCGAGGGCGGCGGCGTAACGGGATTCACTGGGCCGCGCGAAAAGAAGAAGGCAGCGGCCGCTACCAGGGCTACGGCGCCGACGGACACAGCCCAGCGCCGAACGCTCGGGCGACTGCGGGGTCTCCTGTCAGCAAAAAGGCCCGCAAGGAGTTCCTCCACTGACGCGGTTCGGCCCTTACGCTCAAAGAGCAGCGCTTTTGCGAGCGCCTTGTTCTGTTCCTTCGACAGTCCCGGAAGCGGCGGCACTTGGGTACCTGCTTTCCGAGCCTCGAACGCCGTGAGGTCTCCAAAGGGGCGGTCCCCGCTAAGCATCTCGTAGATCACACAGGCGAAGGAGTAGATGTCATCGCGCCGATCGGCCTCCTTACCCTCGAGCATTTCACAGCTTGCATAGGCCGGGGTGAGCGCGCGTGGCCCCGAGCGCCCCTGTAGCAGCGGGCCGCGCGCAACGCGCGCAATGCCAAAATCCAGCAGCTTGGTTCTACCCGCCGTCGTGACGAAGACGTTCGCGGGCTTTATGTCACTGTGGATCACGTTGTGATCGTGCGCATTGCCTAACGCCGCAGCCACATCCTCGATGATCGGCCATGCGTGGCTGAAAGGCATGCCGCGGCCAAATTCCTCAGCCAGCAGCGCATCCAGCGACTTGCCCTCGAGGAACTCCATCAACACGTAGAGCCTCCGGCCGTCCACGTTTACCGAATGTACATCTACGATATGAGGATGGCTGAGCTTGCGCGTCTTGCGGACTTCCTCGCGCAGAAGCGTGAGGGCTTCGGGGTGCAGCTCCTCCTTCAGTACCTTGATGGCGAACCTCTCGCCGGGCACCTGCTCATCGGCTGCTAGGTACACTACCCCCATGCCTCCCTCTCCGAGCTCACGCTCGATGCGGTAACGGCCGCCGAGTAGTTGACCGATCACCAACCGCGCGGTGCCGTCATTGGCGCAGGCTGACAGCTGCGGATCGACTTCAGTCTCACGGGGCGAGACCTCAGTGGAGGGGGGCAGGTGGCGATTTTCTTCTGAGGTCATCGGGTCTGCAATGCGCGCCCTGACAGTTTGACAAAGCATGCGCCCACTCGGCCAATAACAGCAAATCCGGTCGGCAAAGGTCGTCTCGCGGAATCGAGCCGCTTCCGGATTGACCTTCTCGAAAAAGCGGTGTTGATTCACGTGACTCGATCCGCATCAAGTCACGTTGCCTGAGATATTCACAACTTCCTAAGAACTCCCTAAGGATCTCCTGTGGCTCGAAAGTTAACGTCGCCTCCGAGGCTTGAAGACCACAAGCGATGAAGCTAGGTCCCCAAGCCGCAAAGCGATAACCAACCACTTTTTTTCAGGAGACGACCATGTACTCGGACACGAATACCAAAGGCAAAATTATCAGCGCTTGCACTGCGACCGTAATGAGCTTGACGTGCATATTCGTTGTAGCCCTTGCGTTCATACCAAAGGAGACCGTCAAATTCCAGGATTTAAATATCGACAGCCCCGCCGGCGCGGCTGCTCTCTACCAGCGCCTTCATGCAGCGGCGCGGCACGTTTGCTTCGCGGAATGGGATAAGAACCCAGAAAAAGTGCAGCGAGCCGAGGCCTGCGCGAACGAAGCGGAATCTCGGACGGTGAGTCGATTGAATGTCGCCGAACTGACTGCTTACTACCAGATGAAAAGGCGCCAGGACTTGGCCCTCACCGCGAGCTTGGCGAAGTGATGAGATGCTAGTCAAGATGTAGCCCGGGGGTCCGACCCGCCGCGAGGTACGGACCCCTGGGCCAAAAACAATAAACCATCGTCTGAATTGAAGTGACCGTTGTCACTAACAGTGCCAAATCGTGCTGACCGATTCCCACCGCTCGCCGACGTCAGCACGCGACTAGCGCTCGCTTCCGTTCACTGACCCATCATCAATGAGGGCCGACCAAGTGACGTTGATTTTCGAAGTTGATTCACCTGACTCGATCCGCGGCGTCCCGAGTTATCACAACTTCCTAAGAATTCCGTAAGGATCTCCTGCCCCTCGGCATTTAACGTTGTTTCCGAGGCTTGAAGACCGCAAGCAATGAATCCAGGTCCCAAGCCGCGTAGCGTCACTAACCATTGTCAACGAGGCCGGAGCATGAAAACACAAATCGAATCGTGGGCGGCTTGGGGCCTCGTCAGAATTCAAATCGCCACGGCGAACTTGGATCCGGAGGTCCTGCAGTGGCCAGGCGGAAGTGTTATTGCGGTCCTCCTTTGGCTTTACGTCGTAGCACGGCCGTTTTGGTCCGTCGGCGCAGGTGGCCCGGCGCTACATGGGTGATGCTCGTTGTCCCGGAGAGCGCGGCGGCATGTCTCGGAGCATATCCCCGCATCTTTCCCTAAACATCCGCGCGCCGCTCCGTTGGTGCAGACGGGTCGCTCTTGCGGAAACGCATGCCCGCCGTGCCGAGAGAAACTTCATCGCCGTCTTTGAGCGCGATCGGCACATTTGCCGGTTTCTTGTTGACGAAAGTACCGTTGGTACTTTCAAGATCTTCGATGCTCGCAGCGCCGCGTGAAACCGTTATTCGCGCGTGCCGCCGTGAAACCGTGGTCGCATCGATCACCAATGTGCACTCCTCGCCTCGCCCCAGGATGTTCTCGCCCTCGTCGAGATGCATCATGCGATCGTTCCACAGCAAAAATAACTTGGAAACGCGCTTTGTCGCGCCACGGCGCTCCACGACATTGGCCGCGAAAGAATAGCCGGTCTTGTAGACCGTGCGGATGATGCGCGATTCGCGCGGCGAGTCGCCGAGCACACTTCGCAGCTCCGACACCAGCCGGGTCAAACTGCTGCGTTCCACATACACGTCGGGCCATAGTATCTCGTCCAGTTCCACGTTCGTGACAACCGCGGGTCGACGCTGGATGAGGACCTCAAGAAGCATGTACATCTTGGGTTCAATCGGCACGAACGTCCCGCCGCGGAAAAGCTCTCGCGATGCCGTGTCGAAAACACAATCTTCAAACTCGAGCTTCATGGTCCCGTTCGTGTTCGTTTGCAAATATCCAATTGCACGCAATATCCGACGATAGGCTATCGCAATTGCGGCAAACCGGCTACGCAGGTGTCCAGGCGAACACAATTTTTGCCGGGCGAATATTCACAACTTCCTAAGAACCTCCTAAGGATTGGCCAGGAGTTCTCCACTAACTTTGTCTCCGCACCCTGAAGATCGAGATCCGAAGCGATCCTTGGTGGAAACGGAACCAAACTACCATTTAAGTGACAGGAGAATGATCATGAAAACCTCGACCCGCATCCAGCTTGTTGCCCGCTGCGTCGGCCTCGCCCTCATCGGGGGAGCGGTGCTAAGTTCGCATGTATTGGCAGGAGAGTCGTCCGATTCTGCCTCCATCACCGTAAAGTTCGCCGACCTTAATCTACAGTCACCCGCAGGCGTCGAGGCGCTCTATAAGAGAATCCATAGCGCCGCGAGCCAGGTCTGCGAATCGGGCACCGACCGCAATCTCTCGATCCTGACGTACGATCGCAAGTGCGTGGCGGCTACAGAGACCCAAGCCATTGAGAAGGTGCACAACGCGGCGTTGTCGGCCTTTTACCAGAGGAAAGTGGGTGGGCCAAACACGCTGATTGCCATGAGTAATGGCAAGTAATTGGATAATCGGCTGACATGCGCGCCCGGGAAGTGCGTTCTTAGCCCGGGCGCGCCCCTTTTCTTGGCGTGCTTCAGCTCGGGGAGCTGTTTTCACGGCAGCGCAACCTGCGCAACCAGCGATTCAAAGCTATCGAGGAACTGCGGATGCGCAAAAATCGACCAGCCCTTGATAACCAATGGCGGATCGGCGCCCGCGCTGGTCATTCGTCCCCGGGCTGGAGGGGTGTGTCCTTAAGTTGGAGACCAAAAGAGTAGTTTGAGGGTCAAGCCGCTCGTGGGCATCCCGCAAACGGACGCTACAAAGCGTCGGCGTCCTTCACCTATCATTGTGGGCGTGGGATATTTTCTCCGGAACCCATGGCATGAACTGCCACGGCCGCGGAAACCGATGTTTCACTGTTACTGGTATCAGGAATGATGTCTCGCTGCGACCGCGTCGCGAATCGTCGTGTGTTCCTAAAAGTCCGCCGATAAAGCCAGCGCAGAGCGGCAGTGGCTTTGAGCGTTGCGACTTTATGGGAGCGCCATGATATGAACTCAGCCACGATGGCGATAACGCCGAGCCCAAGTCCCGACAATATGAGCACGAACAATATGTCTTCAATCAACATGAGGATTCCTCGCAGTCTAGAGATACATCGGCTTGTACGAGACTTCTAGAGCGGACTGGCGCGAAGACGTGTAGGCGAAACGGTAAATGTCGTCTTAGTAGTCGGCTTTCGGTCTTTCCCGCGAGAACGACGTGGTAGCCTAAAAGGAACAGGGCAATCCGGTCTTTTTCTCTCGTTCGAGCGCGCAACGTGCGGATTTCCGGACGGGTTCTTTCTTGTCAAAAACGGCTGGTCTCCCGACATCCGATTGCACTAGAGGCTTGCGATCTCGAGAGCGGCACTCGAAGTCCAAAGACAACAGTGCAAACCGCTCTTGTTCAAGTCGCCGAGCGCGACGAGTCACCCGGTTGGTAACCCATCACAATTTCAGTGACGAAACATTGCGGTGCAGCATACCGTGACCGTGTTCACTGATTAGCTCAAAGCGCGCGAGTTAGCGTTGCACTCGGGATGGACTACCGAGCTCGCACGATGAATTCCGTGATCCGGCGCCTGCACGATTCACTCTTTTATATAGCTGCGATCTCGGCGCTCACGGCCTGCGGCAGCAGTAGCGGCGGCGGTGGCGACGTCACTCCTGCGACGTTGACCGTTGGCGGCAGCGTCACCGGGCTTGCGAGCGGCGCGAGCGTCAAGCTGAATAACGACGGTGGCAATACCGCGACGATCACCGCCAACGGCAGCTACAGCTTTACGAGCACGTTCCTCAGCGGCGAGAGCTACGACGTCACGGTTGCCGAGCAACCGGCCGGCGCGAACTGCGTGGTCACGAACGGCAGCGGCACGATGGGGAGCAACAACGTTGCCAACGTGCTCGTCACCTGCACGCCCTCCAACTTCACGGTCAGCGGCACACTGTCCGGATTGCTCGGCGGCCGCAGCCTCGTGGTTCAGGATAACGGCAGCAACAGCACGACGGTCTCGTCCAGCGGCAGCTTCAGCTTCTCAGGCCCCATCGCGAGCGGCTCGAACTACGCGGTCACGATCATGACGCAGCCGGTCGGCCAAAGCTGCTCGGTCACCGACGGCAGCGGCATGATTGGCGCGGCCAATATCACGAATGTATCCATTAGCTGTTCCGACAATACTTACAACGTCGCCGCGACGGTCACGGGCGTCAATGCGAGCGGCCTGGTGCTGCAGAACAACGGCGCCGATAACCTGACCGTTGCGAGCAATGGCACGTTCAATTTCAATACGCCGGTCGCTAGCGGCTCTGCGTATGCGGTGAGTGTGTCGAGCCAACCGCTCGGCGAGAGCTGCACGGTCACGAACGGCAGCGGCACGATTTTGAGCAGCAACGTCGGCAGCGTGACGGTGAGCTGTGCGGCAAACCTCTACCCGGTCAGCGGTTCGTTGACTGGATTACTCAGCGGCCGCAGCCTGATTCTGCAGGACAACGGCGGCAACAGCACGACGGTGAACGCTAATGGCACGGTGAACTTCTCGACGCCTGTCGCGAGCGGATCCAACTATTCGGTGACGGTCTTCAGTCAACCCGCGGGTCAGAACTGCACGGTGACCAACGGCAGCGGCACGGTTGCCGGCGCTGCGGTCAGCAACGTGGGGGTCGCCTGTTCCGACAATATCTATAACATCGGCGTCGCGGTGTCCGGCGTCATTCGCAGTGGCCTCGTGCTGCAGGACAACGGCGGCGATAACTTAAGCGTCACCTCGAACGGCAGCTTCAATTTCGCCACCCCGGTGTCAAGCGGGTCGGCTTATGCGGTGACGCTCTTGACTCAACCCCCAGGCGAGAACTGCTCGGTCAGCAACGGCAGCGGCACCGTGGTCGCGGCGAACGTCACCGGCATCCGGTGGGTTGTACGCCGATCAGCTATTCGATCGGCGGATTGCTCGTCGGACTGCTGACCAATAACAGTGTGACGCTCGAGGATAACGGCGGTAATGACACGACCCTCTCGGCGAACGGTAATTTTGGTTTCTCCGGCCAGATTGCGAGCGGTTCGGGCTATGCGGTCACGGTCTCAAGGCAGCCGCCCGGACAGAACTGCACGGTCAGCAACGGCAGCGGCACGGTGTTCAGTAGCAATATCACCACCATGCAAGTGACCTGCAACGACAACACCTACAATATCGGTGTCACGGTCTCCGGCCTTCTGGCGACTGAGAGCCTGGTGCTGCAGGATAACGGTGGCGATAACCTCACGATCAGCGCGAATGGCAGCGTCAATTTCGCGACGCCTATTGGCAGCGGCTCAGGCTTCGCGGTCACGATCTTGAGTCCACCCTTAGGCGAGAGCTGCCTCATCACGAACGGCAGCGGCACGGTCACGAGCAGCAATGTCAACGTGACGGTCGGCTGCACGCCGAACAACTACACGGTCAGCGGCGCGGTCTCGGGACTGCTGCCCGGGAACAGCGTGATCCTACAAGATAACGGCGGCGACAACACGACCGTCTCGGCCAACACCGGCTTCAGCTTCCCGACATCGATTGCGAGCGGCTCCGCCTACGCGGTCACGGTGTCGACGCAACCTCCGGGCCAGACCTGTTCGGTCAGCAACGGCGGCGGCACGATCGCGGGCGCGAACATCAGCAATGTCACGGTTGGCTGCTCCGATAATACCTACAACATCGGCGTGACGGTCACAGGGCTCAGCGCGAGCGGCTTGGTGCTGCAGGATAACAGCGGGGATAATCTTTCGATCAGCGCGAACGGCAGCGTCAACTTCGCGACGCCGGTGCCGAGCGGTTCGCCGTATGCGGTCACGGTGCTCAGTAATCCGACCGGGCAGACTTGCACCGTCACGAACGGCAACGGCACGGTCACGAGCAGCAATGTCTTAGGTGTACCCGTTAGCTGCGTGACCAACACGTATACGATCGGCGGCAGCGTCTCAGGCTTAGGCTCAGGCAGCCTCGTGCTGCAGGATAACGGCGGCGATGATCTGACGATCGACTCGAACGGCAGCTTCACGTTCGCGACCGCGATCGCGGCGGGCGGCGCGTATGCGGTGACGATCGAGACTCAGCCAAATGGGCAGATTTGCTCGGTAACGAACGGGTCGGGAACCGTCGCGGCCGCGAATGTCACCAATGTGAGCGTGAGCTGCGCGGGCGAGTGGACGTGGGTCGGCGGCTCGAACACGGCGAACGCCGGTGGAGTCTACGGCACACAGGGCGTTCCCTCGACGAGCAACGTGCCGGGCGCACGACAAGTGGCAGCATCCTGGAGTGACTCTTCGGGCAATCTGTGGCTGTTTGGTGGGGTCGGATATGATTCAACAGGCAACCTAGACTTCCTCAATGACCTTTGGAAGTTCAACCCGACGGCGGGGACCTGGGAGTGGGTCAGCGGCTCGAAATTGGTCGACGGCGCCGGCACCTACGGGACCTTAGGTGTCGCCTCTACGAGCAACGTGCCGAGCGCACGCGCAGGCGCTGTTACCTGGATCGATTCTTCGGGCAATCTGTGGCTGTTTGGTGGAAGTGGCTATGACCAGGGCTATCTCAATGACCTATGGAAGTTCAATCCGACGGCCGGCACTTGGGAGTGGGTGAGCGGCTCGACTGGGGGTGCTGTCTCCGGAGTCTACGGGACCCAAGGTGTTGGCTCGACGAGCAACACACCGGGCGCGCGCTACGCACCGATTTCCTGGATCGATTCATCGGACAATTTGTGGCTGTTTGGGGGAGCTGGATACGCTTCATCGACTGAGGGCGACCTCAATGACCTGTGGATGTTCAACCCGACAGCCGGCACTTGGGTGTGGGTCAGCGGTTCAAACACCGTTAATGCCACCGGAGTCTACGGGACCAAAGGGGTCGCCTCGACAAGCAACGTGCCGGGGGCACGCCTTTACTCGATTTCCTGGATCGATTCATCGGGCAAACTATGGTTGTTTGGGGGATTCTCGAACACCGGGATTGAGAATGACCTCTGGAAGTTCGACCCGACGGCGGGGACCTGGGAGTGGGTCAGCGGTTCGAATGCGGCTAGTGCCTCCGGAGTCTACGGGACCCGGGGTGTCGCCTCGACCAGCAACACGCCGGGCGCGCGCGGCTTGGCGAATTCCTGGACTGATCCGTCCGGCAATCTTTGGTTGTTCGGGGGCGACAGCCCCGGCGGCGACCTGAACGACCTGTGGGAATTCAACCCCACGGCGGGGACCTGGGAGTGGGTCAGCGGCTCGAACGCCTCCTCCGCCTACGGGTCCTACGGGACTCAAGGTGTTGGCTCGACGAGCAATGCGCCGGGGGCACGGTATTTCCCCGTTTCCTGGACCGACTCGTCGGGCAATCTATGGCTGTTCGGGGGGAACGGATATGCATCCTCGGGCCAAGGCGACTTAAACGACCTGTGGGAGTTCGTTCCGTAGATGATGATTGTCGTCTGAATCTGGAGAACCCACTCGCGTCGGGCTCTCGCCGTATTCCTAGATTCATTCGTCGCAATCAATGCGGCGGAGAAAGGCGGACGGCCGCCGGGCGGCGGTCGCCGGGAAGGTTGTGCGCGACACTTCGTGCCTCACCCCTCGCGGTGTTCGGGACCGCCCTCAAGGGCGTTTGCCGCCGCCGCGCGTCGGCGTTCCGTGGGAGTCGCATTCCTCTAGAGGATTTCATCGTTAGCGACAAGGCGATTCAGCGAGCCTTGTCGAGGGCTCAGCGCAGCCCCCCGTTTCGCGAAGCTGCTTGTGTCGGCGCCGGCGAATGATCAGGTGGTAGGATGAAAAGGAACAGGGCCAGGACCGCTTTAATATTTTGGTTTGGTCTGAGATTATGTTTTCGGAGAGTGCTTACCGATGTTACCAGCACCAACTAAACCGATAATCGACGTGGCCATTCTAGAGCGACTGGACGTGCGTGTTGGCACGATAGAGTCGGTATCTCTGATCGAGGGCTCGGAGAAGCTGGTCAAGCTCCGTGTCAATCTCGGGGATCACGTGCGCACGATTGTCGCGGGACTCAAATTAGAGCGAGAGAATCCGCGGGAGATCGAGGGCAAGCAAGCGCTTTTCGTAGTTAATCTTCCGCCACGGAAGATGCGTGGCGTCATTTCGGAGGGAATGCTTTTCGATATCGGATACGCTGACGGCGTCACGCCGGTTCTTGCGGTTCCTGAATCTCCGGTGCCGGACGGCACGCGCGCTGGTTGAGGGCAGGCTTCGCTACGCGACCCGCCGTTGCCGCCAAGAGTGTCGGCGATGAATCGATATTGGTAGGACTTACCAATTTGTAGGACTTACACGTAAAGGGCGGTAGGCGATCAGTGCCGGCGCCGTGTTGCAGGACGTCGTGCTACTGCAACAAGACTCAATGTAAAGAAAACGCGTCGCGTGTCGCTCATCGATTGCAAGGCGGAATGCGCCGACAGCGAAATAAAAGCGTTTTTTGTCACAATCCGGAAATGCGGTGCACATAGCGCATACTCCGCGCCCTCAGCCGTATACGAGCTGAGTTGGCCGGTGAATTTTCGCTGGCTATACGTTGAGGATTTATTTATGAGTCAATCCAAAACCATGCTTGCCGGCGAACAAACCAGCCGCAACTCCACTGCACCCGTCAAGAACATCGTTGATACGGTGACCGATGCAGATCAATTCACCACTCTAGCTGCCGGATTAAAGGCTGCGGGATTAACGGACACGTTTTCCAAGAAAGGTCCTTTCACCGTGTTCGCACCGACCAATGAGGCTTTCGAGAAGCTTCCCAAAGGCGCATTGGATGCGCTCCTCAAAGATTCGGCGAAGCTCAAAGCAGTGCTCAACTATCACGTGATCGCGGGACATGTGTCCGCTCGAGATATGCAATCAGGCGACATGATGACGCTGCAGGGCAGCCCGCTGACGGTGGCGGTATCGTCCTCCGACGTACAGGTCAATGGGGCCCATGTGAAGAGGGCGAATTATGCTGCAACAAATGGTGTCGTCTATGCGATTGATGCAGTGATCATGCCCAAGAACTGGCAATTGTTGGCGGCTGCCGCCTGACGATCTACTACCGCTGAAGCATTGTATTGCACTGGGAGGCCCCGCGAGCGGGGCCTTCTTCTTCGGCGACATGCGGTGCGATGCAATAAATAGTGTTGACCGCTCCTAGGTGATCGAATGGAACTTAATTGCCAGGTTCAGTACCAATATCTTTTATGATTCTTCTGTACATATTGCCCCATGCTGGTGGGATGATCCGGAGGAAATGCAGTTAGTTATTGCCATTACGCGCGAGGAGTCCGACGATGCCAACGCAACCGTTTCATGAAGAATTACGCGTCTGGCCCGCTCAAGTGTTGTCGCGGCGCAGGCCGTGGGAACCGCCACGGTTGGAGCATTGTACGGTACCAACCGAGTTCCAAGACCTTAGCGCTCTAGCAGTCGCAGAAGAGCTGATCGAGATGCGCTATCAGGAGCATTGCGCGCGCGTGAAGGTGGAAGAGTTGTTCGCCAACGGGGAATTGGGTTGCCTGTGAGGTCCTGGTTGTGCGTCTAGCGGCCGGTGTCCCGGAGGGTTTTGCGAGAGGTTGATAGTGAGTAGGGCGCCGGCCGAACGACCCGGCCAGTCGAAGACAGACGCGCGCATTAGTATTCGGCGCGTGGCTTGTGGCTGTCCAGCAAGGGCGGTTGTCCCCGTTGTCGGCGTCGAACTTGGTCTATTTGCTCGGGTCGCGTTTCATCAGGGAGTCACGCGTGAAGCGGCGTTCGCCGCGCATCACATAGAGGATATAGACGGTTTCGCGCTCGCGTCGATAGAAGATCCGACACGGCGGTTCAACGATTTGGCGATAGCGCCAACCGCGCAGTTCATCCGGCTTCGATCCGCTGTCCGGATGCGCGATCAGTTGTTCGGCGTGTTGGAATATGCGCTGAACCAATTCCCGTGCGGCGGTGGGGTCATCGAGTGCAATGTAATCGGCGATGGCGTCGAGATCGTTTAGAGCAGGCTCGGTCCAGATTACTTCAGCCATCGCGCCATGCGCTTCTTGGCTTTCGCATGGGTGAGTACTCGTCCGTCCTCGACTGCTTTTTCGCCGCGCGCGATACCCTCGAGCAGCGTCAGGAGTTTCTGCTGGCGCTCGTAAGTTTCTACGTCAACGAGATAGGCTGCGGGGAGTCCGTGCTGGGTGATCAGAATCGGGGTTCGATCGGCCTCGAGCGCAGTCAGCAATTCGGTCGCTTTTCGCTTCAGGGTGGTCACGAGTTCGGTACGCATGGAGTGATACTATAGTATCACTCCCGTTTATGCAATCCTGTGATTCCGGTACGGTGAAGCACTGCTCACACTGGTGTGGGGGTGCGGCGCAGTCTGACTTTAGTCACGAGAATCTGCCGCCTGGAAGTCCAGGCGGCCGAAGTCACCGTTAGGTGATGATGCGACCGTACTCGCGAGCGTCGGCGGCGTAGGCCGAGAGTGTCTTATATCCGGCGCTGCGCCTCACCCACTCGCTAGCGCTCGGGGCCGCCCTAACGGGCGTTCTCCGGCGCTGCGCGCCGTAGTCGGCGTCGAAGTGCAGGTCGCGCTCGACGGGGAGGCCGAGCGGGCCGCGCGGTTCGCGCAGTTCGCGCATGCAAACGAAGCCTGGTTACTCGGGCCGCTTACGTTCCGCTGTCCCTGCTCCGCTGCTGTTCGGCCGGGACATCCATGTCTCGGCGTTCGAAGGCATGCTGCTCACCCATGGCCCTCGCCCTACGGCCCCGCCTGCGGCGGTTCAAAACGGCGGTGCCGTTTTACTCAGGTGTATCCATGCCAAGATCACACAGGCCGAAGGCGATGTCGTCCTTGGCGGAGTCCATGCGGCAGGAACGAGCCCTTTTCCGCGGTAGGATCGATTGTAACGATTGAGTTACTTGATTTCTGAGAGTTACGCAAGCGCAAGTCACCCCAATGTCTTGACTCGCGCGCGCGTTCCGGAATCTCTGCTCAGTCCACGAGTTGCGAATGTGTTTGCGGCGTTGCCGCGGAGGTCGCAATTGCTTTGGCAAGGAACGTGCAGCAATCCAAACTTGACTCACGTGCGGCGTGCAAACGACTACCCGACTAAATGTCTCCTTTCTCGTGTGGAACCCGATTTACCAATCAGCGGCGAATGACTAGTCGAGATCTGTACGGCGATTATGCCGTCGGTTTCTGCACCGCCGAATGGAACGGAATTGGTTCTGGTACATTTGCGGATAACAGTCGCAACTCGATTGCTGAAGCGCCTCGGGTCACTCTCCTCGGCGATGGGAAACGGCTTGAAATAAGGGATTTTGGATCCTCGACCTATGGGCCTTCTATCCGCCAAGGCGTCTTCACAAGCCCGAAATCCCTAGATGCACCAGAACCGTTGATAATGAGTCGAAGAATCGCAAAGCTTTTCGTCATGGTTAATGGCGCGCCGAACTTCACAGAACCTCGCCGCGTTGTGGCTGGAGTATCGGAGCTACTTGTCCAAGTGTTAGGCGAGCGGGGCATCCATGCGCGCAGTGCCGCGCGCGCAGTGCCGTCAATGTGGCGCAGGTGCCATTCGGCGCATGCGTCGAAATTGACATGATCGCGGAACTTAGGGCAACACAGGTTGGTGGAAGTATATAGTCCACTGTCAGGGGACCCCGACGAGTTACGCAGAGAGTCTCCACGGCAGTGGCATGCGGGGAAACCCGATGGGCGAATGTGCGGTCGATCGCGGGGAGTGTAAGATGAAGGAATATCAGGGCGGATGCCATTGTGGCGCTCTCGGAATAATCTACCGCACCGACATCGATCCCATGTACTGGCGCCTGCGGCACGACGGCTGTTCGTTTTGTCGGCGCCATGGCGTGGTTGGGACATCGGACCCGGCGGGCAATCTCTCCATCGACATCGAGGATCCTTCCAAGGCTCGGTACTATCGTTTCGCACATCGGACCGCGGATTTCTTGATTTGCGGTGAATGCGGTGTGTTCGTCGCGGCCATCACCGACACTGCCCAAGGAAAGCGCGCAGTCATCAATGCACGCGTACTCGATGGCGTCTCGTTAAATTGGGCCTCGGTCGCCGATGTGCACTTTGATGACGAAAGCCCGCCACAGCGAGCCGATCGACGGTCCCTGCATTGGACTCCCGTGGTGAGGTGAGCGGGCGCCGGGCTTCTTGCCGGCAAACGGCCTACCGCGAAGGTAGAATCTGACGGCCAGGGCACCACTCAGGACGCGGTCGCGTTCGCATCCGGCGACGGGGGATGCACAATGCGGGTCCCGAGCATGATGAGTACCACTCAGGGTACGAGAACAACGAGTTCATCTCGTGGCCTGCCTGCGAAGTTGATTGACCCGCGACCATGCGTGGCGGGTCGCCTGACTCGATCCTCTCGGCGGTCAAGAACCGAGGACAATGTCCTCGAGACGGCTCGGCTGCAACAAGCGATGTCCGGTGACTACCTGGGCGGTCGCGGCGCCCGCCGATTCGCGGGCACACCTCTGCGGTGCCTCGTCACGGGCTTCGCGGTGTCGGCGGCCTCAAACAATTGCCGAAACCCGTGTGCCAACAGTTCGACGGCCTTCCCCAATGCGCCGAGTTGCCCAACCCGGACTATCGCGACGGATCGGTGCAGGTCAAACGATGGCGGATGCAATACTTTCACGGGATCGATGGAACGATTCCTGGCAATAAAGCGAGCGGGTAGCAGCCCGAGACCATAACCGGACTGAACGAACGCCAGCTGCATATGCATGTTGTGGACTTCAGCCGCAATCATTGGGGTGAAGCCGGCACGCTCCATCCGATCGATGAGGCTCGCCCGAAGAAAGCACCCGGGCGGATTGAGCACCCAGGGTGCTCGGCCCAAACTTTTCCAATCACCGTCAACGTTGCCTGCGGCGCCTTGAACGATCTCCATGCGGTCGCTAGCGATGATATTCGTCAGAAGAGGTGGAGGCGCGGTTCTACCTTCGGGCAAAAGCACGGCAGCAACGTCGAGTTCACCCGCGAGCAGCCGGTGAATTAATTCACCGGTAAGTTCGCTCGACAGCCGCAGTCGGACCTTGGGGTATTTCTCAGTCAGCGCCTGAATAGGTTCGATAAGCGTCCCCTCGGCCAGGGCATGCGCGAGCCCGATGCGCAAGAGGCCGTGAGGTTCGGCGTCACTCGACGTAAGAGATTTCAGCGCCTCGGTCCGCTGCAGCAGATCTCGCGCTTGTTCGAGCACCCTGGAGCCAAGCGAGTTCAGACGCGGCGGCTTTACCGAGCGGTCTAGCAACTCGGCACTCAATGCAGCCTCCAGCCTTTGCACTTGCCGGGTAATAGCAGAGGGCGTCCGGAATAGACGATCGGCTGCACCGGCGATGGACCCGGCATGGGCGAACTCTACGAGGGCGCGTAAATCTTCGAGCAAGCGGGTCTCCTGAAACGTTCTTCCGACGAACACCGGAATCGTGCGCCAATGGAATTATAATCGTGATAATAATGAAGTGGTGGAATTTTCTGTCTCGCATCAGAATATCGGGGAATTCGTGTTTTTGCGGAAATCTGTATGCCTCATGCGATCCAAATTCGGCAGACGGGCGGTCCCGAGGTTCTGAACTGGACAGCGGTCGATGTCGGCGAGCCCGGGACGGGTCAGGTGCGCCTGCGCCAGGCGGCGGCAGGCCTCAACTACATTGACGTTTATCACCGCACCGGATATTACCCGCAGCCGCTTCCCTCTATCCCGGGTCTCGAAGGCGCCGGGACCGTAGAGGCAGTCGCCCCGGATGTGCGCGGTCTGAAAGTCGGCGATCGGGTGGCCTATGCCGGTCCTACCGGCGGCTATTCCGAGGTGCGGCTCATAGAGGCCGATCGGCTGGTGCGATTACCGGAGGGGATCTCGTTCGATCAAGCAGCCGCGATGATGCTGCAGGGTATGACTGCTCAGGTGCTGATCCGGCAGGTTTATTCCGTCAAGGTCGGTGACTTGATCCTCGTGCATGCCGCGGCCGGCGGAACGGGTCTGATTCTCTGTCAGTGGGCGGCCGCCCTCGGCGCAACGGTCATTGGTACCGTTTCGACGGAGGCTAAGGCCGAATTGGCCCGTGCCCACGGCTGCAGCCACACGATCCTCTATACGCAACAGGATTTCGTAGCGGAGGTTTCTCGTATCTCGGGCGGCGAGAAACTGCCGGTGGTCTTCGATTCTGTCGGCAAAGATACATTCCTGCGCTCGCTCGAGTGTCTACGACCACGCGGATTGATGGTGACGTTCGGGCAAGCCTCCGGTCCCATCGATCCCATCGCGCCCGCTCTGCTGTCGCAGAAGGGTTCGCTGTTTCTGACGCGGCCAATCCTCTTCCACTACATAGAGCGACGCGATGCGCTCGAAGCTTCCGCGAACGAGCTGTTCGAGGTGGTGGCTTCGGGAAAGGTGCGCATTAACGTCAATCAGCGCTTTGCGCTCGAGGATGCTGCAGACGCCCACAAGGCACTGGAAGCGCGCGCAACCTCGGGCTCCACCATCCTGACCATCTAGCTCGGTATCCGCAGGAGTTTGCCATGAGCAAGACCGCAATTACCTCGCCCGAACTCGCGCCGCCGGTCGGCCCGTTTTCCCAGGCGATCGAAGTCGGTGGTTTCTTCTACTTCAGCGGTCAGGTCGGCCAAGACCCGGCCACTGGCAAGGTGGTCGAGGGGGGTATTGTGGCCGAGACAGAGCGCGTCTTCCGGAATCTCTCGGCGGTGCTCAAGGCGGCCGGCAGGAGTTTCGATCACGTTGCGCGCGCCGGCGTGTATCTCACGAGCATGAGTGACTTCGTCGCGATGAATGGCGTGTACGCAAAGTATTTCAGTCAGCCCTTTCCCGCCCGCACGACGATCGCGGTGGCCGCGCTGCCGCTTGGGGCTTGCGTTGAGATCGACCTCGTCGTCAAGGCTTGAGGCGACGCACGGAGGTTGATCTCATGAGGTACACATTTCACATCGTCGATGTTTTCAGTTCGACACCGTTCGGCGGTAATCAACTTGCGGTTCTGCCTGACGCGGCCGGCATTTCGACCGAGGGCATGCAGAAGATTGCTCGCGAATTCAATTTCGGCGAAACGACCTTCGTCCTGCCGAAGAATGATCCTGCGAACACGTGTCGGGTGCGCATCTTCACACCCCGGGCGGAGCTCGACTTCGCGGGGCATCCCACGGTCGGCACAGCCTGTGCGCTTGTGATCAAACAGCACGTACGGCTTAGTGATCCAATCCGGCTCATTCTGGAGGAGAACGTCGGTCCCGTGAGGGTCGACGTCGCTCAGCGAAACGGGGGGTTCCACGGCACGTTGACGTTATCGGGGAAGATCGAGGCACCGACCGGCGCACCTTCTCCGACTGATCTCGCCGCCGTCCTATCCGTCGAGCCCGGCGAGGTGAACCAAGTCTTTTTCGCGGGCGTCGGTGTTCCATTCTGTTTTGCGCGAGTGAGCTCGAACGAGGTCGTCGATCGGGCGACGATCGATCGGGCTGCCTGGGCGGCAACGCTCTCGCGAGCGTGGTCTCCCCACGTCTTCTTCTTCGCGGGAAATCTACTGGATGGCGGCAAGCTCTATGCTCGCATGTGGGCACCCGCGCTGGGCGTCGAAGAAGATCCCGCGACAGGCAGCGCTTGTGCCGCCCTCGTCGGGGCAATGGCTTTGAAGCCCGATTTTGGCGGGACGGCCTATCAGCTTTCGATCCAGCAAGGCGTCTCGATGGGTCGCCGAAGCGAAATCGAAGCGGTAGCGCGTAAGCGCGACGGCGTGGTGACCTCTGTCAGCGTTGGCGGCGCAACGGCCTACATCGCCAGCGGCGAGATCGATGTGCCGCCGGTTGCGCTTGTGTCGTAAGCCGCCGAGGACGATGAGACCGATCCATTCCGCACCGATCAGTTCATCCCCACATTCCGCAAACCAATTTGACTGCAAAGAATTCTGGAATGGTTATGTTGAGAAATCAGCCAATAGCTAAGCATTGCGGAGGAGATTGTTGCCAGACTGTGCCACCGGTCCGGCGAATCATCACTTTTCTGAGACGCGGGGCTAAACCAGAAAATCCAGGAGAGGAGTCGATATGAAAATTATGGCCATCTTGATCGCAGTCGTCGCGCTTGCTTCCGGGGCGTTTGCCTTGGACAACGCAAGTAATTCAACCGCCGCCACAATGGCGGTCGCCGATTCGTCGCGCCCGGACTCTGACACCACACGGGATGCTGACCGAAAGCCGGCGCAAACTTTAGTGTTCATAGGCATTAAATCGGGGGACAAGGTTGCTGACTATGTCGCCGCGGCAGGCTATTTCACACGTCTCTTCGCCAGCGTCGTCGGCTCCGAGGGTCACGTTTACGCGGTGGAGCCCACCGCATTCTTCAAGTTCCAAAGTTTCCCTAAGGCAGTCGCGGAGCTGCAGGGCTATGCCGTCAGCCATCCAAACCTAACGGTTACGACTGCCGCGGCGCTCGAAGGAGTGAAGTTCCCCGAGAAGCTCGACCTGTTCTGGATTTCCCAAAATTACCACGACCTACACGACGAGTTCATGGGCCCGGTCGACACCGCCGCATTCAACAAGGCCGTCTACAGTGCGCTGAAGCCCGGTGGCGTATATGTAATTCTCGATCATTCCGCCGCTCTGGGCGCTCCCGCAGATGTAACCGAGACCTTGCATCGCATCGAGTCCTCGACCGTGCGCCGAGAGGTCGAAGCCGCGGGCTTCAAGTTCGACTCCGAGAGTTCGATTCTCGCCAATCCGGCGGACCCCCGCACGGCCCCAGTGTTCGACAAGACGATTCGCGGACACACCGACCAGTTCATCCTGAAGTTCCGCAAACCCAAGTAATGAGGAGGTTCTGTTGCATTGTGGGAATTTGAGTGGATTAGGCGCCCTGGAGCACCGAAGCCCCTCGGGCCACGATTCACAAATGGCTCATTCCAATGCATCTTTCATGGCCCGACGAACGCGAGCCCAAGTGATTCAGAGATCGAATTGGGACCGTTGCCAGCCAATGCAACAGAACCCTCGGGCGCGGTCGATACCGGAACTTCCGGTCATTGAAGCAAATCTGGGATCGAGCGCTCGCCTAGTACGGCCCAGAGAGTGAATTCAAACGTGCCGGCCCCCCGGAATCGTTGCGGCACGCCAACTTCGAGCGCCTGTAATGCACGAGTTCCCGCAGTTTACAACCTGTTATATAGGTGCTAGCTTCCAGCGAGACCCCGGTATTTTCGACGGATCCATATGACCGCAAAACGGCAACCCATCGAGTACGCGGACGCAAGCTCCGAGGTGCGCGCCGTCTACGACGACATCATGGCGACGCGCAAGACCGACTGGGTCAACAACTTTTGGAAAGTGCTGGCCCATGATCCACCGACCCTCAGACGTATCTGGGCCAATATCAAAGAGGTCATGGGACCGGGGACGCTCTCGCCCTTGACCAAGGAACTTCTGTACGTGGCGGTGAGCGTTTCGAATGGTTGCCACTATTGCATTGCTTCCCACGGTGCTGCGGCCCGGAAGCAAGGTATGACAGAGTCGCAGTACTCCGAGCTACTGGCCATCGTCGGTCTTGCGAACGAGACCAACCGTCTCGTGACCGCGCTCGATGTCGCAATAGATCCGGCGTTTCTCTGATCCTGTGACGACCCGGCCCATTTCTCTCGAACGATGAAAGTATTAGGAAAATGAGCGATTCGGACTTCAACAGCGTTACACATCATCGCTGGGACGAAATCCCCGCGGAGCCACTGAAAGGCACGATCACCCGCCGCCTCATCACCGGTAATCGGATGATGATTGCACATGTTTACCTGAAAAAAGGCGATGACGTCCCTAAGCACTCGCACCACAACGAGCAGCTCACTTACATACTCGAGGGTGCGCTGCACTTTTGGTTCGGCGAAAACGGCGAGCGGGAGTTTACGGTGAAAGCGGGCGAGGTAGTCGTCATTCCCTCCCATGTGCCGCACCGTGCCCTGGCCCTCGAGGACACGCTCGATGTGGACATTTTCGATCCGCCGCGCGAGGACTGGTTGACCGGCACCGACGCTTACCTCAGGCGCTGAGGAACGCGGCGTATGGATCTCGGATTGAAAGGGCGTCGAGCGCTCGTGATGGGCGGTTCACGCGGACTCGGCAAGGCCGTCGCCGAAGTCCTTGCCGGGGAGGGCGCGCGAGTCGCAATCTGCGCGCGCGACGCGGGACGTGTGGCCGCGACCGCCGCGGAGCTCGGGGTCGAGGGGCTGGTCTGCGACCTGTCGATACCGGGCGCCGCCGATACTCTCGTGCGCAAGGCGCAGAGCCTTTTGGGGCACTTGGATGTGCTCGTCGTCAACACCGGCGGCCCGCCCTCCGGCCAATTTGCCGACTTGTCCGACCTCGCATGGCATACGGCATTCGAACAGCTATGGATGAGCAGCGTAGGCGCCATTCGCGCAGCCCTTCCCGATATGCGGGCGCGACGCTCGGGGCGGGTGATCGTGATCACCTCGATCGCCGCTCGCGAGCCCGTGGCGAATCTGATGCTTTCCAATTCACTGCGCGCGGGTCTTCATGGTCTCATCAATACGCTCAGCAAGGAAGTGGCCGGTGATCAGGTCACCGTCAACGCATTGATGCCCGGCTATACGCTGACCGAGCGACTCGAGGAGCTTCATCTCGATGAGGTCAAGCTGGCTGCGCAAATTCCGGCGCGCAGATTGGGTCGTTCACGGGACTTTGCCGCTCTTGCGGCCTTTCTCGCATCCGATCAGGCGGGGTATGTCACCGGTCAGGCCATCGCGTGCGACGGCGGCCTGCTACAGTCGATTTGATTCTCCACCGAACCGCAGGCAGAGTTGGCCGTGTACTGCCGATTGAATAACCGGGTGAGAAACGGCCGCCAACTGAGCGATGGGAGAGTGAAGTGAAGACCATACGAGCCGCTGCGATCATCTTATCGTCCGCGCTGCTTTCTGCGACGGCAGCCATTTCCGATCCGGCTACGACACCCGGCGTGAATGAAACTTACGCGATGCTGGCGTCGAAGCGATTCGTCGACCTCACCCACACCTTTGGCCCGAACACTCCGCACTGGAAGGGGTTCGGCGAGGAGACCGTCACCTCGCTGTATACGATCAAGAAGGACGGCTTCAACGTGCAGCAATTCACTCACGTCGGACAATGGGGTACGCACATCGATGCGCCCGCCCACTTCCACGAAGGGCTACGCACCGTCGACCAGATCCCGCCGACGGAAATGGTGCTGCCGCTCGTCGTGCTCGACGTGCATGCCAAGGTTGCCAAGAACCCGGATTACACGCTGACCGTCGAGGACGTGCAGGCGTGGGAGGCGAAGCACGGCCGCATACCGCCGCATGCGTTCGTCGCGATGCGCACCGATTGGTCCAAGCGCTGGCCTGATCAAGATGCAATGCAAAATCGCGACGCAGCCGGCGTGGCGCATTACCCTGGTTGGAGCAAGCCCGTGCTGAAGCTCCTGTATGAGGACCGCGGCATCACCGCCTCCGGGCATGAAACCACGGATACGGATCCGGGTCTCGCCACCACCAAGGATGATTATTCCCTCGAGAGTTACCTCCTTGGACTCGATCACTACCAGATCGAAATGCTTGCGAACCTGGACCAGGTTCCGGAAGCCGGTGCGATCATCATCGTCACGTGGCCGAAGCAGGAAGGGGGCACCGGATTCCCGGCACGCGTCATAGCAATCGCTCCATGATCGGCCAGTGAGCGCGCAGCGCTGGTCATCGGGTCTGGCATTCTCACTCAGCGCGGTCGGCGCCGCCGTTGGTCTCGGCAGTATCTGGCGCTTCCCCTACCTCGCGGGAGCCGGGGGCGGATTCGCGTTCATTTTGGTATTCGTGATCGCGTGCTTGGTGTTCGGCGCTCCCGTGCTCGTTGGCGAGATCGTGATCGGCCGCTGGTCTCGTCGCAGCCCGCCGCAGGCGGCCGGAGAAATTGCCGCGCGCTTCGGTTACTCCAGATATTGGAACGTCGTTGGGTGGACGGGCTCCATCGCCGGTTTCCTGATCATCTCCTACTACACGATGATTGCCGGATGGGTGCTCGCCTATACATGGTATTTTCTGTCCGGGAACTACGTTCAGGGCGCCGCCGCGGCCGTTGCGAAGTTCCATGCATTCATTGCCGATTCGCGAGCTGTCTCTCTTTGGCAGCTCGGCTTCTTCGCGCTGGTGGCTCTCATTTCGGCACGCGGCGTGAATCGCGGCGTCGAATGGGCAAACCGATGGCGCGCGCCGGCGCTGCTCGCGATACTGCTGGTGCTCGTGGTGTACTCACTGGTGACCGGAGATGTGGCGCGCGGGCTCAGGTTCGCCTTCGCACCCGACGTCAGTCGACTCTCGCCAGCGGTTGTTCTCGGTGCCCTGGGCCAGTCGCTGTACGCCTTGGGTATCAGTGCCGGAATCATGATCGCCTACGGGTCGTACATGACGGCCGGAGAGTCGCTCGGGCGTGTCGTGCTAGCCGTTATCGGATCGATTTTCGCTGTTTCATTGCTTGCGACGGTGGCCATTTTTCCGCTGGTGTTTCATTACGGCCTCGATCCCGCCGGGGGACCGCAACTCGTTTTTGAAGTACTACCGGTCGCGTTTGCGGAAATGCCGGGAGGGCGGGTCATCGGCACCCTGTTTTTCGCGCTCCTCATTCTCGCTGCATTCACTCCGTCGGTTGGATTGCTGGAGCCGTGGATAGCGTGGCTTGTCGAGCGCGGTCGAATGCGGCGGCCCATCGCGGCATGCCTCTGTATGGGTTCCTGTTGGCTGCTCGGCCAGGGCTCCGTGCAGTCGTTTGGGCGGTGGGTCGACTGGCATCCGTTGACTTCGGTTCCGAGACTCGCGTCACTCAACTTTTTCGGTCTCATGGATTTTCTGAGCGCGAATCTGCTGATGCCGATCTCCGCGCTTCTAGTCAGTCTGTTTGTGGGCTGGCGAATGAATACCCTGATTCCGGATGAGGAGTTGAGCGGGTTATCCGCGGCATCGCGGCGGCTCTTAATATTTGCCCTGCGCTATGTCTGTCCACTGGGGATCGTCGCCGTCGTCATCGTCGGATTCGTCGGTTAGGCTCAGATCTTATACGGATGTCCGCGCATCCCCCGCCGCCAGCGCGGCCTCGATAACCTGGGGCAAGTTGGCTATCGCCTTCTCGAACGCATCCAGGACATTGCCGGTATGTCTGTGTTTCGCAAGCGTCATTTCGACGACGATCGTCTCGGGTAGGCCGACCGCGGCGCGATCGATGATCGCCGTATACCCCTGGATCACGCCGTTCTCTTCCAGAGCGCGCACGCGTGTCCAGCACGCCGACGGAGAGAGTCCGATGCGCTGCGCCAGGTCGGTATTCGAGAGCCTCCCGTCGCGGGAAAGCTCGTCCAGGATCCGATGGTCGAGCTCATCGAGCCGGACCGCTGCACCGGTGGCAGGGAGGGTAGAGCTGTTCATATGCCTTGATTTGTCGGTCGGCAGCGCACTACTATTCGAGGGTCGGGCCGCGTTTTGCTGACGGGATGCAGTGCGTGCCCCTGGGGAGATCCAATGCCAATGTCGAAGAACAAGCAAATCGGCGGCTCGCTGGTGTGCGCTCTTTCCGTGCTCTGCCTCGCTCTCGGTGCCGTTTCGGTGGCGGCCGGCGACACCGCTGGTGAGGGTCCGCAGCAGGGTCCGGCGCAGGGTCCGGCGGAAAGCACCACCCTCGAGGAGGTCGTGGTTACCGCCGAGACTTATAAGTCCACGGCGCAGAGCACCCCCATCAGTATGTCCGCCCTCTCCGGCAGCCAAATCGAGAGCAGCGGCATCACCTCACTCGAGCAGATCGCACGTGACGTCCCCGGACTCTCCATGCGCAGCTCGGGTCCGAACCAGACCGAGTTCGAGGCTCGCGGTATCGCCTCGAACGGAGGCAACGCGCCGACCGTGGGTTTCTATCTGGGGGATATTCCGCTTTCTCCCCCCGCCATGGGGCAGATCGGCAAGGTAGTGATCGACCCGAATCTGTACGATCTCGACCGCGTCGAAGTGCTGCGTGGACCGCAAGGTACGCTCTACGGGGCGAGCTCAATGGGCGGTACCATCAAGCTGATTCCCAATGCACCACAGCTCAACACCATCACGGACTCCACGGATGCGACGCTTTCGCACACCGATGGTGGGCGTGCCAACGGCGGCGCCGACTTCATGGTCAACTACTCCACCAGCGACTACTGGGCGGTCCGCGCGGTAGGCTCGTACAACTACCGGAGCGGTTGGATAAGCCGGACGGTGGTGAGCCCGTTCCCGGCAGACGTGCTCGCGCCCGATGGGCCGCCTTACACACGCGGCAATGTGGCCGATACGCCGGCAAAGGAGATCATCCCCGACGTAAACAACGCTAGGATGTATTCCGGGCGCTTGGAAATGCTCATACAGCCGAGCAATGCGTTGCATATCAACCTGCTCGCGCTCAGCCAGCACACATCACAGGGCGGCTATGACGAGTTCGATTCGCCCCCCGGACCCGCGTACATGACACACTATCAGCCGTACCCGCTCGGTGAATCGATAGAAGATCGTGTGGACCTGTTCTCCGCGACCGTGGAGGCGGATCTCGGTTTCGCCAAGCTGACGAACGCGACGGGTTATTTCGACCGTCACATGGAGCAGGTCCAGGACGCCTCGGAGGCGACTTCCTGGACCTTGGAGTCGTTTCTGGTAACCCCCGCGGAAATGGCCGCGGTCGGCATGCCCACGTACATCCAAACGCCCATCTATGAAGCGGAGCCGGAGCATCAGTGGACCGAGGAGCTCCGCTTGAATTCCTCGAATAGCGACACGCTTCACTGGGTCACGGGCCTTTTCTACAGCAGGCTGAATTCCGCCTTCATCGAGCAGCAGAACGCCCCCTACATTGCAGAGCTGTCGCAATTCCTTACCCCGCCGATGAACAATCCGTCGGGGTTGACCTTCGGCATCAGCAATCAGTATGAGATCACCCAGAAAGCGGTCTTTGCCGACGCTTCCTGGCAGTTTTCCCCGACGTTCAAGGTCGAGGGTGGTCTGCGTTATTTCCGTTACGACACCTCCGCCTTCAACAATGAGTGGGGTTACTTCTTTACCCCGCAAGCGGAACCGCTCGCGAATCCGCCGGGCAACTTCGCATCTGCGAGCGGCGTGATCCCGCGCGCCGACGTGGCCTGGATGCCCAACCAAAATCTCACGACGTACGTTTCGGCCTCCAAGGGTTTCCGCCCCGGCGGGGCGAACATGACGATTCCCTTGACCGCCTGCCCCGAAGGCGGCCCTGCCTCATTCGACCCCGATACCGTATGGGACTACGAGGCCGGCGAGAAGGCGCTGCTCGCTGATAATCGGATCAGATTGAATGCCGATGTCTACTACATCAAATGGGACAAGGTCCAACAAACCGCCTTGCTCTCGTGCGGTACCCAGTACACCACCAACGCAGGCGATGGCAGCAGCTACGGACCGGAGCTCGAGATCGCGGCGAAAATTGCCGAGCACTGGACGCTCTTCCTGGCGGGGACATGGACCAAGGCCAATATCACCAGTGTGAACCCCAGCTACGTCGGATCGCTTGCAAACTCAGGGTACAGCTTTCCCACCTGCGGCGCCGACGGCCACTGCAGCAGCGTCCCCATCCTCAATGTGCCGAAGGAGACGGCCAGCGCCGCGATCGAGTACTCTCAACCGATCGGCAACCTGACGATGAAGGCGCGGCTTGACGGCTCGTACACGGGTTCGTCTTGGGACGAGGCCTACTCGGTCATCCAGCTTCCCGGCTATGGCATGGCGAACTTCCGCATCGGACTCAGTGCGGAGCGCTGGACCGGTACGCTGTTCGTGAACAATCTCACCAATAAGATACCGTGGGTTACCGCGAACAATACGAGCTTCAGCTTCAACATCGGGCCGTTGACTCGTATCTCGACGCTGCCGCCAATGACCATCGGAGCGCAGGCAAGTTACCGCTTCTGAGGTGAGTACAATGCAGGACACCCTCGTGAAATCCGGCACCAACTCACTGGTCCCTCATTACCGCTGGGACGCCATGCCCGCGGAGCAGCTCAAGAAGGGGCTGAGCCGCAAGCTGATAACCGGCGAGCGCATGATGATTGCACACGTGTATTTCAAGAAGGGAGAAGAAGTCCCCCGGCACTGGCACGACAACGAGCAGCTCACCTACATCCTGAGCGGTGCGCTTCACTTCTGGTTCGACACTGAGGGCGTTGCGCAGGAAATCATCGTGCGCGCCGGCGAGGTCGTGGTGATTCCTTCCAACTTGCCTCATCGCGCCGTTGCGCTCGAGGATACTCTGGACGTCGACGTGTTCTGTCCCCCGCGCCAGGATTGGCTCTCGGGTACCGATGCCTATCTTCGAGGTTGAATGAACGATTACGACATCGACCCGGGAGTGCCCGAGGCGATCGAGCGCTTCAAGCTGCCCGAGAGCCTCGGCTTCGGCCTGGTCAATGCACCGGTGATGTTCGAGGCGCAGTGGAGCGAGGGCCAGTGGGGAAGGGGGCGCCTGCTGCCCTATGGCCCGATCGAGCTGTGGCCGGGAGCGCGTGCCCTACAGTACGCCGAGTTGGTCTTCGAGGGCATGAAAGCCTATCGTGTAGGACACAGCCGGCCCAATCTTTTTCGGCCCGATGAGAACTGCAGGCGCCTCCAACGGTCGGCGTCCCGGCTGTCCATGCCCGCAGTGCCCGACGCACTTTTCTTCCAGGGCATCAGTTCAGTGGCAAACGCGTGCAGCTCCATCATGCCGACGCAATCGGGACGGTCCTTGTACCTGCGGCCGTTCCTGTTCGGCACCGAAAGCGGCTACATGCTGCGAAATTCGCGCACCTTCCGCTTCATGGTCATCGGTAATCCCGTGGAATCCTATGCATCCGGCCCGATGCAGGTCGTCATCGAGCGTGCCGAAGTGCGCGCGGCCGTTGGAGGCATTGGCGAGGCGAAAGCGGCGGCGAACTACGCGGCTTCATTGCGTGCGTCCAATGCAGCGGTGGAGGCGGGCCGTACGGTAGCCTTGTGGCTCGACGCTAACGAGCATCGCTATTTGCAGGAGCTTTCGGGCATGAACATCTTTGTCGTCCTGGACGGAGAGCTGCATACACCGGAGCTCGACGGCGCGATCCTGCCGGGGATCACCCGCGACTCGCTGCTCATTCTGGCGAGCAGCCTCGGCTACAAAACTCACGAGCGCCGGATATCTCTCGACGAAGTGCTCCAGGGCATCGACAGCGGCCGGTGCGGTGAGATGTTTGCCTGCGGCACGGCCGCCATCGTCAGCCCGATTGCCGTGCTGGCGGAAGGCGACGGTCGCGAATACAAGCTGCGGCAAACCGATGTGGTCGCGAAGCATCTGCGCGAGGCGCTTCTGGCCATCCAGGAGCGGCGCGCACCGGACCCGTTCGGCTGGACACGAGAGCTGGCTCTGGGCTGATCCATCGACTTTACGGTCGAGCACATGAGCTACGCGATATTACTGCGAGAGACCGGTGGCCCGGACAAGCTTCGCTACGAGGCAGTCGAGGTCGCCGATCCCGGACCGGGTGAGATCCTCATTCGCCACACGGTGATCGGAGTAAATTTTCACGACTGCTATGTGCGCTCCGGACTCTACAACACATTGAAGCTGCCGGGGATTCCGGGATTGGAAGGCGCAGCCGTCATCGAGAAAGTGGGACCCGGAGTGAGCGGGTTCGCGGTCGGCGATCGGATCGCCTACATCGACACCTCTTACGGCGCGTATTCGCAAAGGCGCCTTCTGTCGGCTGGCCTGGCGCTGCGTCTCCCGAACAACGTGACGGACGAGGCGGCCGCCAGCCTGACCATCAAGGGCTTCACCGCATGCATGCTGCTTCGAAAGGTTCACGCTGTGCGCTCGGGCGAAACACTGTTGATTCACGCCGCGGCGGGCGGAGTGGGCCAGCCGCTGGTCCGGTGGGCCAAGCATCTGGGAGCGACAGTGATCGCGACGGTTGGATCCGAGAAAAAAGCCGCAACGGCGCGCGAATGCGGTGCCGACCACGTCATTCTGTATCGTCAGGAAAGCTTCGTGGAGCGCGTCGCGCAAATCACGTCGGGTAAGGGGGTTGATGTTGCCTACGATTCCGTCGGCGCCGATACGTTTTCGGGCTCGCTCGATAGCCTCGGTTACCTTGGAACGCTGGTCAACTTCGGCCAATCGTCCGGCTCAGTGCCTCCGTTCGCCGTCTCGCGGCTTGCGGCCAAATCAAACACGATCGTGCGGCCGGTGCTGTTCCATTACATTCGCGATCGAGTCGCACTGGAATCCGTGGCCAAAGAGAGCTTCGGGGCCATCGAGAAGGGCGTCATTCGACCCCAGATCGGGTTGAGCCTGCCGCTGTCTCAGGCGGCGGATGCGCACAAGCGAATGGAGTCGCGAACGACCATCGGTCAGATAGTGCTCGTCCCGTAGCGGGCGAGCGGCGCATGTCCAGCGCCGCCCACTCTCGGCCGGATCGCCGCGCGGGTGTGTCAAGGCGGGCACGACGTGCCTCGATTGGTGCGCTCCGCGCGCCCGGATGGGATGTCGTTCTTCTCCTCCGGCAGCACGGCGCAAACAATTGCTGTCGCGGTGTGCGCCCAAGCAGCACGGAGCTCGGACTTTGACTGCACGATATTCAGAACGGCGGGCTGCCCAGCTTTCGCTCAGATCGCTCACAGCGAGGTAAATTCATGCATGAACTTAAATTTCTGGTGTTAGCGGCAATTGCGGGAACTGGCTCCACCGCGGTGCTCCCCAAAGCAGAGTCTCAGGTGAGCGTCAATATCGGGGTGGCGCCCGATTGTCTTTACGGTGACTACGACGTCGTGCCTTATGACTGTGCTCCCGCGGGTACTACACCGACGACAAACGCTAGGCCACATTCAGCTGATTTGAGGGTCCCTGCCGGGGCGTGCAGAGGCACGCCTGGCGGGCTTTCTGTTGTGCCTGACGGAATAATCTAGCGGATCAGCTCGCGAAGGGTCGGCCTGAAAATCCGCGTGTGGGGGTTCAAATCCCTCCCTGCACTATGGTCCACCGTTCCGACTGCATCGGTAACGCGCGAGAACTTCTCCGAGGATCGTCCATAGACCTGGGCTCGCGCAGCTGCCGGTGCAGGCGTTCGACCTGTTGTTGTAGATACCGCGTGCTCAATTGCGTTTGCTTGATCAGCGCAGTGATGACGCGCTCGCGGACCCCGAGCTGAGCGTGCGCTGCAGGATCGGGGGCGCGTGGCGGCAACGGCGGCTGCGGTACCAACTTGCCACTGGCATCCAACATGCCGCAAGTTTCGCGTTCCATTTGAATCTATCGAAAGCCATGTGTTCTCCGCGCCGCAGCCGGCGTTCAAACGCGAAATCTTATAGCGGCCGGCGTTGGAAAGACCCCGCGCCTTTTTCTGGCGGCGCCTGGGTTATGCTAACGAGCGGTGCAATTCAGCGGTGATTCTCAAGGAATGGGGATAAAAAAATGAACAGGCTGTCGTTGCTGTTTTTCCTCGGTATTTTACAGGCCGCGCCTTTGGCATGGGCGCAGGACAATGCGGCCCTTGCGGTACTGCGCGCCGGCTGCGCGGATGACGCAAAAAAGTTCTGTGCCAATGTTGAACCCGGCGGCGGCCGAATTTTGCAATGTTTGAAGGATCACAAGGACAGTCTGTCGGATACGTGCAAGCAGGCTGCGCAACAGGCGATCGGCATGAGCAATGGCAGTTCCGCACCGACCGCGCCGCCCAGCGCGCCCGCCACCACTGCAGCCAGCCAGTCCGCGACTTCACCAACACCCGCGACTCCACCAACACCCTCGAGTACGCCGGCCAAGCCCGCGGCTCAAGCTGCCTCGTCATCCGCTGCCAGCAAACACGCGGCGCTCGCCGCCGCCCCCGGTTCCTACCTGCGCTTGAAGAAAGCTCAGATCAGTTATGCGACCGTTGCGCAACTCCCCGAGCCGCAGCCCGGAATCGAATTGTTGATTCCGGCGACCTGGAACTTCAACGGCTGGATCCATATGTACGGCGGCAAAGAGGGCTGTTTCAGCGACAGCTTTTCAGTGTTCTGGGAGGCCAAGAGCGACGATGGCATCACCAAAATCCAAGGCATACCCAACTATAGCTGGCAATACTCCGACGATCCGCAGGAGCTGCACAATCTCACCGATCCCAACCGGCGCACGCACAGGGGAAGTCAGAGTAACGATATCTGCCCCGTGTCAAAACCCTTGAGCGCCGAGCAGTATTTCCGGCAAATCGTGTTGAACGACTTGAAACCGCAGATGACGGTGGTATCGGTCGAGCCGTTCCCCGTCCTCGAACAACTCGTGCGCCAGCGAAACGGACTGCCGCCAACAGACGACGGAAATGGCGGTGCCCGGATTGATGCGATTCGGGTACGGCTCGAGTGTCAAACGGACGGCAAACCCATGGAACTCTGGTACACAGTGGCGCTCGTCACTCAAACCTATCGCGTCGGGCGGGGATCTCTTTACGACATGCATGCCGCCGGTCAAATGATAATGGGCGCGCCGAAAGGGAAGCTCGACGCCAACGACAAGTTGTTCAAGGTGGTGATGAGTTCGATTCAGCCTACGCCTGAATATTCCGCTTTTTCCAACAAATGGATCGCCAATTACTACCAAATTCAGGCCAACAAAGAGGCGGCCATGGACAAAATCCAGGCCGACCTCGATAGCTTCATTACCCAGACCTATATGCACATGAGCGCCAATGCCCAGCGGGTGTCGGATCAAGGCTTTCGCGCCAACGACCAGAACCTTCGGGACGTGCAAACGTTCCGCGATCCCACGACGGGACGCAGGGTTGAGCTAAGCAACCAATACGACCACGCCTGGCTGAACGGTGCCAACGAGTATGTCATGAGCGATGATCCGAACTTCAATCCGAACGCACAGCTGTCGGGAAGCTGGAATCAATTGCAGCCGGTACCGCCGTAGCCTCGATTCAAATCAATGCGATTGGTCGTCTGGGGCACAGCGCAAGTCTTGGGGACATGCGCAATTGGCAATGCCGTAATTCGCGGTCGGCGAATTCACGATCCACGCCCGGCATAGTTTTGGAGCAGATTTCCATTTCCAGCGCTGCACGGATGGCCTTTGAAGAATATCGAACGTTCTCTAGCTGCAGTCTTGATGATGTGAGCTTGGAGCAGGATTGCGAGCTACTGCTCTACTATCCAGTGTCCAATATTAAGTGGCGCCATCTTTCTCCCTGGCCACCATTTCAACAAAGGTCGAGTAACACCAAGTGGCTACGCTTGCCCGGCACCTATGCAACGGGCCCCGGCTGACCAAATGGATTACCGATGATGATGATGGGAGTCGTTAAGCGGGAGCCCATTTCGACTATCGCTTCTTCGATGAGCAGCATCCCCGCTCGAAGCGCAGCGTTCGCGGCGGCCATGGTCTGACTCATCCACAATCGGATGGCCGCGATCAGCGAGCCGGTGATCTGGGAGACATTGCGCTTGAGATCCTCAAAGGTTACCGGAAGCGTTCGAATCGAATTCAACACTTGCTGAAAAGCTGGTTGACCGGATCTTACGATCGTGGGCTCGACGCCCGGAGCGAGTTGGCTTCGCATGAAGGCCTGCTGCAGCTGCTGCGACGGCAGCGAACCGACGGTTCTCTGGACGTTGGGGCCCGCTCCGCCTTCGAAGAACGAGACACCTTGCAGTCGGGTTGCGTCCGTCGTCCGCAACTGCGTGCACAAGCTCTCCGTTTGCGTGATGATGTCGCGAAAGTTGCGCGAGAACTTGAATAGATTATTCTCCAGTATTTCATTGAGTCGTCCGCCGGACGCCGCATTCAATCCTAACTGGTTGACGACCATTGTTATTTGCTGCTCGAGCGTGAGTAATGCCTGTCTGATTTCGACGAGCTCGGTCAGGTGGTCTCGAGCCCCCCCGCCGACCCAAGTGGCCCCCTGGGCTTCAACGATCGCCGCTTCGTAGGTGCCCTGAAGGAAAGCGCCCCGCGTGAATATATTCAGCATCCGGGAAATTACCTCGAGCAGTTCGGCGAATCTCATGATTTGCGGACACCGGATTGACGAAAACTATTGTACGCAAGCAGATTGGCGTTCGATAACGGACGCGGCGAGCTTGGTAATTCGCCGGATTGTTTCGAGTACGGTTCTTGTTCTGGGGGAGAAAAACTCGAAGCAATGCCAACGACGATAATTGCCATCGACTGTTTGATGTAAGGCTCAGCGTGAGCGTTCAACGCCGCAAGCGTTGGTCCGTCGCAATCGACCCGCCCATCGGCCATTTTGGTCTTTGCGCGTTGGAACTCCGTAATCGCTTCAATCGTTTTCGGGCCGCAAATCCCATCTTCTTTTACTTCAGGTTTCTTTTCCGTGTTGCGCCAAACATTGACCAACAACTGGACTCGAAACACATCGCATTTGGAATTGACGCCCCCAGTGCCAACAGAGGCGCGGATTTTTACGGCCGGAGACTGCATCTGCCCCTCGTTACCATACTTCCCTGCAGGTAGATCTCAGTATCCATTCGAAAATATTGCGCTGTCAACTTCGGCTGGTTTGAGGGACGGTTCACTTTATGACGGCCAGCTGCCGCGGTACCACGCGATGATTGGCGCGAGATATTGGAGGTGCTCGCGAATCCGAAATGGCTCGTCGCAGGCGTCTCTCGATATCGTGGAAAATTATCCGGTAGCATCGATGCGACCGAGCAACTCGGCGCTCATCTTCATCGGATCTCTTGAGCTCTTGAGACGCTCGAGACAGGCACATCGGGCTGTCTCGCGTTGAGACCACAAGTCATGATAAGGACTGTTGTCATACGTGGCCTTCGGCGCGCTCTGGTCTAATTGTCGAGAGTTTCTGACGCCGCACTCGGCACGGCATTCGGTATGGTCCACCCCGCCAGTTCAATTCGCGTGTCGCGATCTATGTGATGGAGTTGCTGCGGTGCAAGCTATGCACAATATAGAGTGAGTGGTGTTGCGCTGCGCCATCTGTTCTAGCGTATTATCGGTGCATAGACTCTCGGATCGCCGCCTTGCTTTGAATCCGCGCCTGCGTGTTCCGCGGTTCGCGAGTGGTCCCAGACTTAGATGGGTGAAACCCTTGAACAGGCCGGCGAAGGACATAGGGCAGGTGAACGACGCGGCACGCGCCGGAGCGCGGCTGCTCCTGCTGATGGATCACAGTCCCAACGTCATCGAATTGATTGGAAAGGATGGGAAGATTCAAGGTATCTCGAGCGCGGTTTCCTCGCTGGCCGGTTACGCTAAGGACGAGGTGGTTGGACTGGGCTACCTGGATCTTGTCCACCCGGATGACTGCGAGCGCGTTGCCAGTGCATTCGCACAACTTCTTGCGGAGGGACGTGCCGGGCCGATCAGACTGCGGTATCGTCAGAAGGACGGTTCTTGGCGCACGATTGAGGTGACCGGGCGGAATCTTCTCCACGATCCGGCGGCGCGAGCGCTTGTCGTTCTGACAAACGACCTGACTGATCAATTGCACGCCGAGGCGCTGCTGTCAAAAGCGAACGCCGAACTCCATCGACTCTCGCAGCAACTGATTTCAGCGCACGAGGCGGAGCGCACTCACTTCGCTCGCGAGCTACACGATGACGTCGGGCAAATTCTGTTCGGCCTGAGTCTTAGCATGGCGGCGAAGCCGGAATCAGCGCATGAGGCCGCGTCCGCGCATCAGATCGAGCAATGGAGACAGATGGTCCAGGAGGCCCTTGACCGACTTCACCGCTTGGCGCTGGATCTGCGGCCACCGGCGCTAGATCAAGTCGGACTGGCCGCCGCGGTGGCCGCTCACATCGCTCGCGTCCGGACGAGCGCCGGGAACGATATACGCCTGGATGTCGATGCGAACCTTGGTCGGCTTGCGCCGGACTTGGAGATCACGTGCTTTCGCATCATTCAGGAAGCGTTGACCAATGCGGTGAAGTACTCCGGCGCAACACATTTCTGGGTCGGCTTGCGTCTGGTCGACTCGGATCTATGCGTCACGATCGGCGATGATGGAACTGGGTTTGACGTTGCCGCTGCCGGAGACCGAGCTATGCATGGCACCAGCATTGGCCTGCTGAGCATGCGCGAGCGGGCAACGCGTAGTGGGGGAGAGCTAGACATTGTGTCTTCGCCCGGACGCGGGACGGAAGTGAGAGCGACATTCCCGGTCCGCTAGTTTGAGATTGACGCGGCACATTGCACTCGGGATTTAATGACACGTTGCTTATCGCCCGTGTCGTTTCGGCAACTCATTGCCAAAATTGTCGTTGTTTCTAATTAGCGGGACTGCGGTTCCTAATTACGAGACTGGTTCCTATATGAGTTGACCGCACCAGTCCTCGTTTCAGTGCCACTTCACATGGATAGCGGAGAGAAACGATGATTTCTTGACCCTGTTGAGGCCTGCATTTTGCTCGAGTGACATGTGATCAGTCGGGATCTATATTCCTGCGTATCAGGGCTCGGTTGACTCACCGATATTTAAGTCCTATATTGGGTTGGGCGCGTTTGGTTTCATCACGGATACGTATAACGAAAACAGTCCAGAGAATCATGTCGGCCAATTTTCCCACCGCACGCAACAGTACTGTTCTCGAGGCGCGCCGATTTCGCCGTGTGGTGGACATCGATGACTTCATTTCCTCTCAGGTAACTGAACGTGCTGCTCCGCTCGTTCGTCTCGAAGGCCCCGACATCTCCCTGTCCGGGCGGCAAATCTTGCTCAAATTGCTGAGTTAAGGATTGCGGTAGGCCGCATGAGCGGCCAATGCTCAACGAATCGCCAAATCCGATTTGATAGGCGCGTTGCGTAGCCGTCGACTGAAACTGGGTTCTTCCCCCGGAAGGATCGAAAAGCAGGAGCACAAGTTATGCGATTGTCCAATCAAGCCGTTCTCGCTTCCTCAAGACGTTATCTCGACCTCATCGGCGGCAAGCCGATGAGCGGGCCCGAAATGCACTCGTTCATCAGCGAGACCGTCGAATCCTATGAGAAGCATGTCAATCGTGGCTTCATCACCTATCGCAAATCAGTGACCGAGGCGGGGCAATTCGCGGCGCTGGAATGGACCGGGCATGGCTCGATCGTCATGGACCTGATGGGGCGCGAATACATCGACTGCCTCGGTGGCTACGGAATTTTCAGTGCGGGCATCAATCATCCGCGCATCGTCAAAGCGGTAACCGACCAGATGAGTCGCATGGCCCTCAATAGTCAGGAGCTACTGGAGCCTTGGCGTGCGGCGCTGGCGAAATTGATTGCAGACATCACTCCTGGCGAGTTGGCCTGTTGTTTCTTCATCAACAACGGTACTGACGCGGTCGAGGGTGCGATCAAACTGGCGCGCCTGCATTCCGGCCGCAATACTTTTCTATCCACGTTGGGCGGATTTCACGGAAAGTCGATGGGATCCTTGTCGCTGATGGGCAAAGCCTCGTTTCGTGAACCGTTTCGAGGCGGCTTACAGGACGTGAGATTCGCTCCGTACGGGGATGCCGGCGCGTTAGAGGCGGAGTTCGCCAAGGCGGAAGCGGTCGGTACGCCGATCGCGGCATTCATCGTGGAACCCATTCAGGGCGAAGCGGGTGCCGTGGTTCCGCCGCCGGGATACTTGGCGCGAGCTCGGGAATTGTGCGACCAATACGGCGCCTTGCTGATCGCGGACGAAATCCAAACCGGCATGGGGCGAACCGGTCGTCTCTGGGGTGTCGATCATGCCGATGTGGTGCCAGATATCATGTGCCTCGGCAAGGCGATTGGTGGCGGTGTGATGCCGCTGTCCGCGTTCGTGTCAACCCCCAAAATCTGGGAGGCACTGATCCCGAACCCCGTCATTCATTCGACAACTTTCGGCGGCAACCCGATCGCGTGCGCGGCAGGGATTGCGGCAATCACGGTGACACTCGAAGAGGACCTTGCCGGTCAAGCTGCTGCCAAGGGCGAGATGTTGATGAAGGAGCTTGCCGTGCTGCGCGCCCGGTATCCCACAATACTGTCGGCCGTTCGTGGCAAAGGACTGCTCATCGGGCTGGAGTTTCCGTCGGATTCCATCGGCTACGATTGTGCTGCGGCGTTATTTCGCCGCGGTGTTTTGGTCGCGGGAACCTATTCGAAGGCACGCACCATTCGGCTGGAGCCCGCGCTGAACATACCGACGCCAAAACTCCTGGAGGTGCTGCAACGGCTGGAGGATGCATTGAAGGAAATTCGATCCAAGCGTTTCGGATCCGATGGGTCGAGCGGATTTGAAGTACGCGTCGATCGGGCCACAGTAGGCAAATACGCGGAGATACCGTGTGGCGCGAACTAGCCTGTGCCTGATTACTGGACCGCTTCCAGCATAACTAGACTGAACCGGCGCTCGTTTCTGGGACTGCGCGAGCAATACGCTGCTCCGACAGAATCTGGGAACCAAAACGCCCCGACAATCAGTCTTGAGTCATGGCCCCAAATCGGGTCAGTCAGGAATCCAGGAGCCGCGTTCAGCGGCAGAATCTCCAGGTCGATTCGACAACGCTCCAATTCAGCCCTGTGGCTATCGGGGGAGGAATTTTGCGGGCACATCAGCGTGAGGCCGATGCGAAACCCCAAGGACGATCGCGCAGCGAGGCAGCCACGATCCACGCGGAAGCGGCTAACACTAAATTTACGACGATCTCGGACCATTGCTTGTGCGGCGGTGTGGCCCATTCGGGTGGTGTCTGCATAAAAAGGCTCGGCAGCCACACCAAGAGACCAAACAAACTCATCATGATTGCTTCGAGAGTGACGGCCAGTCGTGGCAGGATGCCGGCGATCAATGCTATACCGGCGGCGAGGTGACCAAATCCGGTCAGATAAGCGAACGCCAGTCGGCCCGGCAACCACGTCGGCACCATGCTCGCCGTGTAATCTGCGAGGGCGAAGTGACCCAGGCCGAACTCCACGCACGCGAGGCCGAATAGGATCCGCGCCGCGCGCTCATAACGCTCGCTGGCGCCAGCACTGGTCTTCGAGCCGAGCGCCGGCCCTCGATATAACCCGAAGAATATCCAGGTAGCGACGAGCCCCGCGAGGGCTTCGCACGCGTCATACCACGACAATACGGCGAGCGGTCGGGATGCGGCGTCGAACGCGCCGCTCACCGCCCAGGCGCAGAAATAAGCGCTGATCGTCCACGCACTCGGCGCCAGCGTACGTGCGAAACAGAGTCCTGCGCTTGCGGCGAGTAGGATACCGGAGGAACCGTAGACCCAGGATTCGCTGTCGGGAAACCAGTCCGTCCACTTCGTTCCGTTGGGCGCAAAGTCGCCGAAGACGAGGCCGAATACCGCGACGCTCGCAATTGCCACCGCGAAGAAGCCCCGACTGATTCCGAATGATCGCATGGAGGACCGCCCTGCTTGGAAACGCTTTGCGATCGACTGTCTACGGTTCAACAATGATGCAATGGGCATCGCGTCGAAACAAGCGTGACTACCACGATCGCTGCAGCAACGGGGGTCCTATGCGAGGTATCAGAAATCGTACGTTATCCGGCCGTAGAAGGTCCGGCCGAACGGACTCGAAAAAATCGGGTTGTAGCCAGCCTGCCAATTCTGCTCTTGGTTGGAAAAGGGCGGATCGGTATCGAAAAGATTGTTGATTCCCGCCAACAATTTCAGGGCGGGAATGGGCTTGAAGGACACGTAGCCATTCCATATAGAATAATTGCCCACCGTGATGAGGTTACCAGCAGCGTCCGGAAGATAATCGGTATAGTGCTCAATAAAGTGGTTGTTCAGACCGGCACCTCAGTTCTGATTAGTCCAGTCGAGCGTCAGCTGGTGCTGATAACGAATGACCGGCTGACCATCGTGCCGCGTTTCTCAAGCGGTCCGGCACGTTCCGCAATCCCGGCATGGCCATCAACGGCGAAGCCGCGGCGGATAGCCCGATGGCGGCGCGCAGCAAGCACAAGGGCTATTGAGCCCACTTTCCACCAAGGAGCATCCCAATGAAGATCGGCCTGCAGATACCCAGCTTCACGTGGCCGGGCGGAGCGGCACAAATCGCCGCCAAATTGGCGCAAATCGTCCGCGTCGCCGACGATGCTGGATTTTACAGCGTGTGGGTGATGGATCATTTCTTCCAGATCCGCGGGGTTGGCCCGCATGAGAATGACATGCTGGAGGCGTATACCACCCTCGGCTACTTAGCCGCGCTGACTAAGCGAGTGAAACTCGGCACGATGGTGACGGGCGTGATCTACCGCTATCCCGGAATTCTCGTCAAGACCGTGACCACGCTGGATGTGCTCTCGAGCGGCCGTGCCTATTTTGGCATCGGCGCCGCGTGGAACGAGCAGGAAGCGAAAGGCCTGGGTGTGCCCTTTCCGTCGCTCGGCGTGCGCTTTGAATTGCTCGAAGAGGCGCTGCAGATCACGAAGCAGATGTGGTCGGGCAATAACGGCCCCTATCACGGCAAACATCATCAGCTCGAAGAAACCCTGTGCAGCCCGCAGCCGCTATCGCGTCCCCGCCCGCCGATTCTCATCGGCGGCGGCGGCGAAAAAAAGACGCTGCGGCTGGTCGCGCAATATGCGGATGCCTGCAATATTTTTGGACCCCCGCAAACCGTGCGCACCAAATTGGCGGTCTTGCAGCAGCATTGCGACGCGCTCGGCCGCGATTACGGCAGCATCGAGAAAACCACCTTGGGGACCGTGGAGTTGGAACCCGGCAAGATGCAGGCGAAAGACGTGATCGCGCAATGCGAAGCGCTCGCGGCGGTCGGCGTGCAGCATGCGATATTCAACATGCCGAACGTGCATGAGATCCGGCCGCTGGAAGTTTTCGGCCGCGAGATCATCCCTGCGCTCGCCGGTCTTTAACTTCTGACGGGCTCCAATATGACGATGGGGATCTGCCGGTCGGTCTTGGTCTGGTACTGGGCATACGGCCCGTAGATTTCCACCATCTTGGGCCACAGCGTTGCGCGCTCCTCGGCGTTCGCGGTGCGCGCGTGGGCAGTGAATTTTTCCGCCTTGACCTGGACCCGGACCTCCGGGTTGGCCTGCAGGTTCAAGTACCAGGCCGGATGCGTCGGCGCGCCGCCCTTGGAGGCGACGACCAAATAGTTCGTACCGAATCGGCCGAAGATCAAAGGCAGGGTCAGGATTTTGCCGGACTTGCGACCGACGGTCGTCAACAGCAACGTGGGCACCAACCCCTTGCCGCCGCCGAGGCTGGCGTCCCACAGGTAGCCGTCCGCGCCGTCGGTGGCGAGATAGCGCGTGAGGTGATCCTTGATCCAAGCGGGAAGCTCTGAAGACTTGTTCGATTCAGCCATGGTGTCCTCCGCGTCGATGTTGCTTGGGTCGCGACCAGATGCCGATACGATACGCCCGCGATTCGCATTATGCGACCGGAGCGCGTGTCTTGCCGTGTCACGCCGACGTGGCGCTGAGCGCATCCGCCGCCTGCAGTACGGCATGCGCCAGCCGCAATCGGTCATCGGCGCTGTTCATCAGCGTCGCCGCGCTGAAAAACGTCACGCCTGGTTGCGATTCCGGAATCGGATCCGTCTCGTCGATGACAAACCCGTCGATGATGCCCGCATAGCGCCGGGCGACCGCCGCGCCGCTGACCTCGAGGCCGAGCTCCACCAGCATCTTCGCCGCCGGGCCTTTGATCGCCTTGCCGCCGATGATGGGCGTGACGGCAACCACCGGCGCATCGGATCGTCGTATCGAGGCGCGAATGCCCGGCACCGCGAGAATAGGCTCGACGCTGACGAATGGGTTCGAGGGACAAATGACGATGGCGCGCAAATCCCGGCGCTCGAGGGCGGCGAGCGCCTCGGGCTGCGCGCGCGCCGACTCGGCGCCGGCAAATGCGAACTCGTGCACCGCTGGCCGGCATTGCTGATGCACGAAGTATTCCTGGAAGTCGAGCCATCCTTGCGCGGTGCGCACGCGCGTGCGCACCGCGTCATCGCTCATCGGCAGTACCCGTGCGGCGATGCCGAGCGCCCGGCACAGGTGCGCCGTGACTTCGCTCAACGTGGCGCCCCGGGCGAGCCGCCAACTGCGCTCCACGTGTGTGGCTAGATCGCCGTCGCCGAGCTGAAACCAGTTCTCCCCACCCAGAGCCTTGAGCGCCTGCATGAACGTCCAGGTCTCATCGCGCCGTCCCCAGCCGCGGACCGGATCGGACAGCTCCGCCAAAGCGTACATCACCGAATCCAGATCGGGTGCAATGTGCAGGCCCAGATGCCGGAAGTCGTCGCCGGTGTTGACGATGAGGGAGAGATCCTGCGGCGACAAGGCCATCGCCAATCCATGTGCGAGCTTGGCACCGCCTACGCCGCCGCACAGGGCAACGACGTGGCCGCTCATCGGAATAAATCCTGTTGATGCGGGCGAATCAGGGCGGCCGCAGTCTGGTGCGGCGCGCGCAGGTTGAGGCCACGAACCAGAATGACGGGGCGCGCCTCGCTCGCCTGACCCATGAGCACCGAGGCGGCCGAAGCGATCTCGTCGGCGTGCCCGACAACGGTGACGCGCAGAGCTCGCCCGAACAAATCCGGGTGACCTCGCAGGTCGAGTGTTGCAGGAAAACCCGCGCAGCCGATCGCCACGCCGACCGTGCCCACGCGCCACGGACGGCCGAAACTGTCGCTGATAATGATGCCTGGCGCACAGCCCGTCAGCGTATGCAGCCGCTCGCGCAAGCGCGCGGCGCTGGCATCCGGGTCTTCGGGCAGCAGCAGGGCAAACTCGCCGCTCGCGGGATCGGCGACGTTGGATTGATCGATACCCGCGTTTGCCATGACGAGGCCTAGTCGGTGCTCGACGATCAGCACGTCTTTGGCGGCGCGCACCACGCGTCGCGATTCGCGCAGCACCAGCTCTACGAGCCGAGGATCCTTTTGCACGACTTCGGCGAGATCGAGCGCGCTCGTACTCGGCACGACGGTGGCGAGCTCGATCCGCCGGCCCTCGGCCTTGGAGATCACTTTCTGCGCGAACACGAGCACATCGTCGCTGCGTAGCGTGAGCTCGCTGCGCGCCAGCGCCGCCGTGGTCAAGGCCGCGAGATCATCGCCGCTCGCCACCTGCGGAAAGTCCGCCACTGCGATGATGCGCAGTTCCGCCGCCGTGCTCATCGCCGACGAACCGGTACGCGCTCAGCCAAATGCCGCTCGCAGGCGGGGTAAGACCTGATCGGCGTATAAATTCAAAAAGCGCGCCTGGTCAGGGCCGGGAGCATGAAACACGAGGTGGCGGAATCCGATCTCGAGGTACGGTCGAATCTTTTCCACATGCTCATCCGGATCCGTCGAGACGATCCAGCGCTTGGCAGCGCGCTCAGCGGGAAGCTGATCGGCGAGCCGCTCCATTTCGAGCGGATCCTCGACCGAGATCTTCTCCTCGGGTGAGAGCGCCAGAGCCGCCCAGTGACGGGTGTCTTCAAGTGCGCGTTCGGCATCGCTGTCGAACGAGACCTTCATCTCGATCATCATGTCCACGTTCTCTGGCTTGCGACCGGACGCCTGAATCCCCGCCGCCACGTTGGGCAGCAAGGTATCGCGGTACAGTTCCGGCGCTTTGCCGCTGGTGCAAATGAATCCGTCGGCGAATTGTCCGGCGTACTTGGCGAATACCGGGCCGGCAGCTGCGACATAGATCGGCGGTAGGATCGCCGGCCGGTCATAAATCGTCGCTCTGTCAGTCCGATAGTATTGTCCTTTGAAAGTGACCCGCTGATCGCTCCAGAGCTCTCTGATCAGCGCCAACGCCTCTTTGAGCCGCGCGGTACGCTCTTTGGGTTCGGGCCAAGCCAGTCCCAGCGCCGGCACTTCGTTGAGCGATTCGCCCGTGCCGACGCCTAAGATTACCCGCTCGGGGAACATCACGCCGAGCGTGCCGAAGGCCTGCGCTACGACCGACGGGTGATAGCGGAACGTGGGCGCGAGCACGCTGGTGCCCATGATGATGCGCGAGGTGCGCGCGCCGAGCGCGCCCATCCACGCGATCGAAAACGGCGCATGACCGCCCGTGTGGCGCCAGGGTTGAAAGTGATCGCTGATGAACACCGAATCGAAGCCGCGCTGTTCGGCGAGAACCGAGAAGTCGAGCAGCTCGTTGGGCCCGAATTGCTCCGCCGAAGCCTTATAGCCCAATCGCAGCATGACGCTCCCCTTTGGCAATCAGCCCGCCGCGGCCAATGCGGGCGATTTGGTTGCGGACGCTATCTGGGCCGCCCACGGCGAGGGCGTCTCGCCGGGAATGCCGTAGAGCGTGGTTCGCTGACGTGCCGGTCGGCCGATGCGCTGCGCCAGTGCCTGAAGCTGCGCGGCGTCGAGCTCCTGGCCGTGTACGCCGCCGGCAGCGCGAGTGATCGACTCATTCATGAGCGTGCCGCCGAGATCATTCGCCCCGGCATTCAAGCACAGGGCCGCACCGTCGGCACCCATCTTCACCCAGGACGTCTGGATATTCCGGATCAGCGGATGCAACACCAGACGCGGCACGGCATGCATGAGCACGGCCTCGCGAAGAGTCGGGCCCGAGCGCGTTCGCCCTTGACGCCACAGCGGCGCCTCCATGTGCACGTAGCCCAGCGGCACGAACTCACTGATGCCGCCGGTACGCTCCTGCAACGCGCGCAGGCGCAGTAGATGTCGGGCCCAGTGCACCGGCTGCTCGATGTGCCCATACATGATGGTGGCGGTGGTCCGTAGACCCACTTCATGTGCCGTGCCGATCACATCCAGCCATTCGTCGGTGCGCAGCTTGTCCGGGCAGATGACGGCGCGGATCTCGTCGTCCAGAATCTCGGCGGCCGTGCCGGGCAGCGTCGAGAGACCCGCGTCACGCAGCTGTTCCAGATAAGTTGCGAGCGGCAGATCGAGAGTGCTCGCGCCATGCTGAATCTCCAACGGTGAAAAGGCGTGCACGTGCATCCACGGCACCGCCTCTTTGACGGCACGGACGATATTCAAGTAGGTGTGCCCCGTGAAGCTCGGATGGATGCCGCCCTGCAGACATACCTCGGTCGCACCCGCAGCCGCCGCCTCGAGCGTGCGCTGCGCCACTTCGTCGAGTTCGAGATTGTAAGCCGGGCCGCGCAGATTTTTGGACCCGCGGCCCTTCGAGAATGCGCAGAAGCCGCAGTGGTACAGACAGATGTTCGTGTAGTTGATATTGCGATTGACGACGTAGGTGACCGTATCGCCCACCGACTCGCGACGCAAGCGGTCCGCCGCAGCGATGACCTCATCGAGGTCGCGACCCTCGACGCGGAAGAGGCGTACGATATGAGCTTCACTCAGCGCATGCCCTGCGCTCGCCGCCTTGATGATCGCTTTGATTCCCACAGCGCGATCGCCGCGTGGCAACGTCGCATCGGCCGCCGGCGCGCCGGCGTGCGACAGATCGGTCGGCCGAGGCGTGGCCGCAGGCTCCGTACACGCGCGGGCGCCCGATGACCAGCGCGCCGCGATCGGCGGTAATTCGCACCCCAAGCCGGCGTACCAACGGTCGGGTCGCGCGAAGCCACGACTGTCGCTGAAGCGGCGCACGCGCGGCGTGATGGCCGGATCCGTCCATGCCTCCGGCTGGGCTGCATAGGCGGGCACCAGCGCCAGACGCTCGATCAGATTCCGCCCCGCCGCGTCGGTGGCATGCGCGAGATTGGAGAGATGCGGCCAGGGCGCTTCGGGGTTCACGTGGTCGGGCGTCACCGGCGACACGCCGCCCCAGTCGTTGATGCCGGCGCGCACCAGGCTGTCGAGTTCTTCGGGCCGTAAGTTGGGCGGCGCTTGAATCGACATGCTTGGTCCGAACAGCACGCGCGCCACCGCAATCGTCCAGAGTTGCTCGTCGAGAGCCGGTTCGGGCGCGCCGGCCATTTTGGTGCCGGGCTTGGCCCTGAAATTCTGGATGATGAGCTCCTGCAGATGACCGTGCGTATCCTGGACGGCGCGCAGCGCCAGCAGCGACTCGATGCGCTCGCGACGCGTTTCGCCAATGCCGATCAGCAGGCCGGTGGTCATCGGAACGCCCAGATCACCGGCAGCGTGGAGGGTCGCGAGCCGCTTGGCCGGTATCTTATCGGGGGAACCGAAGTGCGGACCGCCGCGCTCGCACAAGCGCATCGAAGCGCTCTCGAGCATCAATCCCATTGACACGCTCACCGGCCGAAGCCGGCTCAGATCGGCGGAGTCCATGACGCCGGGGTTCAGATGGGGCAGCAGTCCGGTCTCCTCCAGCACGAGTCTGGCCATGCGCTCCAAGTAATCCAGCGTGCTGGCCGCACCCGCGGCATCCAGAGCGGTGCGGGCCGCTGCATAGCGCACCTCCGGTTTGTCGCCGAGCGTGAAGAGGGCTTCCTTGCAGTCGGCGGCCTTTCCCGCGAGCGCTATCGCGAGTACTTCCTCGGCGGTGAGATAGGCTCCTTTGAGGTGTCGCGGTGCCTTGGCGAACGTGCAGTAGTGGCAAACGTCCCGGCACAGTTGCGTGAGCGGAATGAATACTTTGCGCGAATAAGTCACCGTCTCGCCGAATCCGGCCAGCGTCAACGATTCTGCGACCGACAGCAGTTCAGCGGTCGGCGCATCGACCAGGCACGTCAGCGCCTCAGCCGCATCGGGCCGGCGGCCGGCCTCGGCCGCGCGCAGCAGTGCGCTCAGGCTTGAAGTCGCGCGAGCCATCGCTGTTGATCCAGCCGGTCGAGGTCGGCCGGCGAGTCCACATCGAATTCTAGACCGGGGAGGCGGACTAACTGGGCACCCAAGCCGGTGCGCTGCGCCTCCTGCAGATGCAGTCGCCTGCTGTCGGGACCGAACTGGAAACGGAAGGCATGCGCGGACGCGAGGCACAGTGCGTTCGTACCCACCCCTGCGGCGTCGGAGGCAATCGCAAAGCCGCCTTGCCGGCCGGCGCGCACCAACGCGTCGATGTCGGCGGCGCTGATCGTCGGCAGATCCGCCGGCAGGATCAGCACTTCCCGGCAGCCGAATTCGCCCAGCACGCGATGGGCCTGCGTCAGGGCGCCGTTGAGGCACTCGCCGCTATCGGCCAGCACGGGGATGTCCGCCGGCACGGAGTCGCGCGCGGGGCTGACGACGATGATCTGGCGCACCGTGTCTGCGCCACGCGCGGCCGACAGCACCGCCGTGAGCATCGAGCGCACGAGTTCGAGGCGTGCCGCGGAGCCTAGCGCCTCCGACAGCCGCGTCTTGCAGCGCGACCGCTCCTTGATCGCAATCAGGGCACATGCTCCGCGTCGCTGATCGAGTCGGCGCGTCAGACGCCCTTGCATAGTCAAGCTCATCCAGGCCTCCTGGCAATCCCTAGCACCGGACGCTCAGAATACGCATGCGAGTTCGTTTCGGCTAGCCTGGTGGCTGCGTCGCGGTCGGCGCCAGCAGACCGAGCAGATGCTCATCGGGCAGCGCGGTCTGGCCGATAGCCTGGATGCAGACATGATCTGCACCCGCCTGCCAATGCTCCTCGATGCGCGCGCGGATGGCCTTTTCATCGCCCCAGACGATCACGGCGTCCACCAGTCGATCTGATCCACCACCGGCGAAGTCGTCGTCGCCGAAACCCATGCGCCGCCAGTTGTTGACGTAGTTGGGCAGGCCCATATAAATAGAGAGAAACCGACGGGCGGTTACGCGCGCCGTCGTGGGGTTCGTCTCGAGGATCGCTCCCTGCTCGACGCACAGCAGTTTGCCCGCGCCGAGGAGCGCACGCGCCTGGCGAGTGTGTTCCGGCGTGACGTTGTACGGATGGGCGCCGTCGGCCAATTCGGCGGAAAGCTCCAGCATCTTGGGGCCGAGCGCGGCGAGGACGGTCTTCGGCGCCGCCGCCGGCGGCACCGACTGATACCGAGACTTGGCCATGGCCTGCAAGTAGCTGCGCATGGTGGCGATGGGCTTTCCATACTCATGCTGCCGTACACCCTCCACCAACGGTTTGTGCGAGACGCCCAGCCCGAGCAGGAATCTTCCGCCGGACTGTTCGTTAAGACCCTTCTGTGCCGCCGCAGCCGAGAATGAATCGCGCGCGTAAATGTTGGCGATGCCGCTGGCGACGATCAGATTGCCGGTATTGGCCAAGAGCCACGCCGACGCTGAAAATACCTCGCGTCCGACGGCTTCCGGAGTCCACAGTGCGCCGTAGCCCCAGGCTTCGACGCGCTTCGCGAACGTGGCTGCATCAGCGGCCGATAGCGCATCGGTCCCGGCCCAGACTCCAAGATTTTTGAGTTTCATCGCGTGCTCCACGTTTGTCGATGTGCCTAATTGGCTGGACTGCGGTGCCTACCAAATCGCGTCGGTCTAGGAATCTAGGATCAGCCAACCGGATGCCAAGCCATTGCCTTAGAGAAAGCGCCACTTTTTGCACCGAAAGTACGCGCCCCCCCCTTCTCCTGATGACCGGCGAGCCTACAAACCACCAAATGACTATTGAAGTTTCGAAAGACGAGCAACATTGGCGTGAATTTTCGCCTGGTCGTAGCCGGCATCCGCTCGATCCTTGCATGACTTTTGCGGCGCCCCAGTTAGGGCAAGACACTGTTGGATCGCGACGTTATGATCGCCGTCCGCCTGCGCTACGGCCACATCATATGCGGCTCTCGCGGCCACATCGTTGAGATCCTTGGACGAGGCGTCAGCGTTCGCGGCAGCACTGTCGACATTTTTCGCCGCATCCTTCCGGGCGTCCGTCACTTCGGTAGAGGCTTGCTGCCGCGCCGCAGCCACATCGGTGGCGACTGCCGCCGGGGACTTCGCACTGTTGCAACCGCACGCCAATGCCGTGGTTAGTATTCCAATCATCGGTAATAAAAACTTTTGCACATCAATCTCCTGATTAGACAATCACCGCGCGTTGGGGACCACCGGAATGATTGCCGCCTCGAGCAATTTTCCGGGAACCACCAGCATCGGTGCCAATGGCGTGCATGCGTCCGACTACGCAAAGCCCAGCCACCGAAGTTCTTATGACTGTAGCAATAGATGATTGGGATCATCCGTTCGTTAACGTACCGTCGCGGTACTTTTCGAAGTGATGCAATGTCATGTCGGAATTGTCGGTAACGTGGATCTTTGCCGATACTGGGTGCTATACCGTGGATCAAATCGCTCCTGCCAGCAGGACGGTGGCCGGAGCGCATCGACAATGGCATTACTGGGTGGTCGGCTGGACGGGGATCGCCGGCGCAATGTTTTACTTGTGCTTGTGAATGGCGGCCGTCGCTGCAGCGGCGAGTCCAACAATCAATAGAGCGGATGTAATCACGGTTCAAGACTTATTCATGGGGTCCTCATCGGTAGTATTAGCAAGCGCCACAAAGAACACGCCTAAGCAATGCGATCAACCTGACGCCAAGGAGGTACGCCGTCGCGCACAATTCAGTAATCGCGCGAAGCCTTAGTAATCAGGGTCATACTGTTGGAAGAGTCCCAGCATAAATAAGCCAAATATGCCCGGGCAACGCAGCGTTGTCAGTATGCCGGCGCACCGTGCTTTGATGTAGGGCTTCTGCATCGAACACCGGGCATGACGCTTTCGGCGCTTCAATGTCGGAAAACTAAAGTGGTGGGTTGTATGAGAAGTTCCGATGCAACCCGAGGCGGCGCCCAATCACTGTCGGTGGCGAAAGCCGCGTTAGGAGCGATCAGCGACACATGGCCGGTGGCGACCGCCGGCGGTGCCCTCGCGTACATGCGAGGGTCATTTCGCTCTTTGGCGCGTCACACGCTGTCGAGAACTCTCCAACGTAGTGATTACTGCCTGCAATTATTTTGGTAATAAAGCTGCGTCAGCACGTCGTGGCGATCTTGGTACATTGCGCGTATTTGCTGGGTGTTGAAAGCTCCGTTTGCCTCAATCGCAGCTCCCGTATTGGCTAGCGTTCCTTCAGCGCTCGCGAGTTGAGCGGCAGGCACCGTCTGGGCATAGATACCGGATACGCTTGCCACTGCGCTCATCAACGAAAACCCGCTGCTGCTGCTCTGTTGATCAGCGATCTGCCGGTCCAACGTGGCAATTGCCGCCGTGGTCGAGTCTATGTTGGCGGACAGCTCAGGGCAGCTCAGATTCATGTCGTTTTTCTGATGCGACTGAATGGGATCATAATGGACCGCCAGCGCCGGATCAGTTGCACATCCTGAGATGGAGGCTGCGATCGCGGCCGTACACAAAACCAAAGTAAATCGTTTCACAGTTCTCTCCCTTTGTTACGAGTCTTCACGCCCGGATGAGGCCGATGCCGCATCTAGGTGTGAACACCTTACGCGACGACTGTTTCCCGCCTCAGTGACGGCAGCGAATGTCACGAGGCAGCGTCATTTTGACTTTTGAACGTCGCCAGAATTGGATTCTCGATGAGTTGGGGCCGAAACAATCCGATGTTTCGGAAAATTATGTCAACTGTGTCAACGACGTCCTAAAACTGCGATCGTGTTGGCACTCACTTTCATCCTCTGGTTCCGCATCCCGCCGTTGATTGGCCTGAGCGTGCATTGATTGCGGATCGTGCCCCCCTTAGATTTTCTGCGTTGATCTCCCGGTTTTTTTTGAGGGCAATCGGCCCTTTTGGTGCCGCGGGATCGCATCAACGGTAAGCGTCCGCCCAAGGCGAAAATGGCGAAGGAGGAGGGGCGTGCGGAGGGCCCGTCAGGCATGCTGCGAAACCTTGAGGCGCAGCCTCCGCTGATGAGGCGCTGATGCAAAGAGCCATATTTCTGAATGTTTCCCTAAGGCGGGCAATTCCATGCACGCAACCTGGAGCCGCGGGCCATGCTGGACGGCACTCATACCCCCGAGCACGTTAGAAACGTCGGGGCCGCCAACCTCGGCCGCTACGGACGCGAGCGCACAGACTGCCGACGTGGATGTGCTTATCGTCGCCGCGTTCGGTACTTATCGTGTGAACATGTTGGGAAAACCCGGGTGCCAAACAGCGCGCAGCGCATCGTTTTGACGCGCTAAGACCCGGCATCCCTCATTCGAAACTGCAGGAGAATATTGTGAAACCAATCTACCTAGCTCCGTTGGCGTGCGCTGCAATGCTCTTTTCATTCACCACTGCCCATTCAGATGATGCCGGCAGGGTGGATATGCAACATGCACCCGCCGCGCATCGGGATTTTGACAAGGTCGATACCCAGCGGCACGGCTATCTCACCTCCAAGGACGTCAAGGGGGACGATTACATCAGCAAGAATTTCGCCAGTTGCAATGTCAAGCACGATGGTCGCATGAGCCGCGAGGAGTACGATAACTGTCACGAGTAAGTCCAACATAATTGCTAGGCGACGGCGGGCAGCCTTTCCGTGTAGGAAACGCACGCAGGGCGAACGCGTGCCGGCATGCAGCACGCCGAGGACAACCGATGCAGGAACCGATCATGAACGAAAAGCTCGATCAGCAATGCGTCAACACCATCCGCTTCCTTGCAGTCGATATGGTACAAAAGGCGGACAGCGGCCATCCTGGACTACCGCTCGGTGCGGCCCCGATGGCATACGTGCTGTGGACGCGCTTTCTCAAACATAACCCGCGCAATCCCGATTGGGTCGATCGAGATCGCTTCGTACTCTCGGCGGGGCACGGGTCGGCGCTTCTCTATAGTCTCTTGCACCTGACCGGATACGCACTCTCCCTCGATGACATTCGGCAATTCCGCCAGTGGGGCAGTAAGACGCCGGGCCATCCCGAACGAGGGCACACGCCGGGCGTTGAGGTCACGACGGGGCCACTGGGACAGGGCCTGACCAATGCGGTCGGCATGGCGATTGCCGAGGCGCAACTCGCCGCGCGTTATAACCGTTCTGGGCATGTTCTGATCGATCATCACACTTATGCCATCGTCAGCGATGGCGATCTGATGGAGGGTGTGGGCGCAGAGGCGGCATCGCTCGCCGGGCACCTCGGACTCGGCAAGCTGATCTGCCTGTACGATGACAATCATGTCACCCTGTCGGCCGGTACCAACATCACCTTCACGGAAGATCGCGCGGCGCATTTTGACGCCTATGGGTGGCACACGTTGCGGGTGCAGGACGGCAATGATCTTGGCGCGATCGAAGCCGCAATGACTCGAGCGCGCGCCGAAGAAGCGCGACCGTCCCTGATCCTGATTCGCACGCACATCGGCTACGGTTCCCCCGAGCAAGACAGTTATAAAGCGCACGGCTCACCTTTGGGCGTGGACGATGTACGCAAGACCAAGGAGCGGCTGAAATGGCCGACCGACCCGCCATTCCTCGTACCGGATGCAGCGCTTGTTCATTTTCGAGAGGCCATTGATCGCGGCAAGCAGGCCGAGACGGCATGGAACGATCGCCTCAGGACTTACATCGACGCCTTTCCCGAACTGGCCGCCGAATTGCAACGCAGCCTGCGCGGGGCGCTGCCGGCGGGGTGGGATAAAGATATCCCCTTGTTTCCGCCGGACGCGAAAGGACTCTCCACGCGCGAGGCATCGGGCAAGATCATGAATGCGATCGCGCAGAATCTACCGGCGTTGACCGGTGGGTCCGCGGATCTTGATCCGTCGACGAAGACGGCTCTGAAGGGCCTCGGTGACTTTAATCCTCCCTCCCGGAAAGACCAGGATACACAAGGCTCCGATGGAGGGGGCTGGAGCTACGCCGGACGCAATCTTCATTTCGGCGTACGCGAGCATGCAATGGGCGCGATCGCGAACGGTCTCGCGGCGCACGGCGGCATCATGCCGTACGGCTCGACGTTTCTGATCTTCTCCGATTATATGCGCCCGGCGATCCGTCTCGCCGCGCTGTCGCGCCTGCATGTGATCCACGTCTTCACCCATGACAGCATTGCTGTCGGCGAAGACGGCCCAACTCATCAGCCCGTCGAGCAATTGGCGAATCTTCGCGCGATTCCGAACCTGACCTTACTGCGCCCTGGCGACGCCAACGAAACCGCGGTGGCGTGGCAGGTAGCACTCACAACGGAGAGCCGCCCGGTGCTGCTGGTGTTGACCCGGCAAGCGGTGTCGATCTTGGATCGCGGCCGCTACGCGTCGGCGCAAGGCGTGCGTCGCGGTGCTTACGTACTCAGCGACGCAGCGGACGGCAAGCCGCAACTGATTCTGGTTGCGAGCGGCTCCGAGCTCGGCTTGATCGTGGCCGCCGCGGAACGGCTACAGCGCGAGGGTGTCGCGGTGCGCTGCGTTTCGATGCCAAGTTGGGATCTATTTGATGCGTTGCCGCAGACCGATCGCGACGCAGTACTTCCGCCGTCGGTGCGTGCCCGTCTCGCGGTCGAGGCGGGCTCTCCACAGGGCTGGCATCGCTATGTCGGGGATTCGGGTGATGTGATTGCGGTGGAGCGATTCGGCACATCGGCGCCGGGCGAGACCGTCCTGCGCGAATATGGATTCACCGTCGAGAACGTCTATGCGCGTGCGAAGGCGTTGCTAACACGGTGTTCTGCCGGCCCGCTGTGACCTTCCCGGCGTCGAGACCGCAAGATTCAAAACCATTAGTAAGTGTATGTACGGCAGCGCATAGAATTGGCCGGCGTTAGGCCTTAAATTCCCGCCACATGTTCGGATGTGGCTATTGATGCACCTTGTGAGGCAGTCAACTCATGGAATCCATTTCTGAAGCGCTCGAGCTGTTGAAACGCCAGGCGGTCCTCGAGAGCCGAATGCGCCAGGCAGGCGGAATTCGTGTCACCGAAGAGCGCGAACTGTATGTCTTGCGCGAGCGAGTACAGCGTTATCCGCAAGCGGTGGCGGCGATTCTGAAGACGGCCTCCAATCTGCATCGGCCGGTCGATACTCTGTCCTCTGCGGATCTGCGGGACCTGTCGTAGCAAGCGAGCTGTTGGCGGTCGCCGCGTGCATTTGATGTCGAGGGTCCGAGCGGCGCGGCGCTAGGTAGATGGTCCGATCCCGTGCCCGGACATCGCCTTGCGAAAATCGTCGGCCTGCAGCATCGAGCTCACGGTGTTGACCACGGCATCCGACAGTACCTCGTAGTAGTTCTCCGCCTCGTATGAGCGGCCGAAGCGGGTGGCCTCGCCGGAGGCAAGACCATTCCACCGGGTCTTGCCATCTTGATCGATGACGGTGAGATGAATTTCCACCGTGGACTTATAAGTGGATGCTTCGCGCACGAAAAACTTCTTCACTTCACCCTTGATGATGACCTCACCGTTGCTGTCGACCGTCTTCACGCCAGCCTGATCGAATAGCCGGCGGATGTTCGTACTCACGAAAGCGCCCACATCATCAGTGGTGGTGACAGGCTTAGCGATGCCGCCCTCTCGATTCTCGCCGATGACCTCCTTGTTGTCGCGGCCGTCAGTGAAGGGAGCTATCGTGACCGTCGAGGCGGTCATCTCGGTGGTGCCGAGCCGCAGCGTCGATGTGGGCCGCCATTGCAGCGGGATATGCTCGAGGAGCTTGGTTTTCGACGATGCGGTCAATGCAATGCTCAGCGACAAGGTGGCCAGAATCGCACGAATCATTGTTGTCGGCCTTTAAGGGAAGATTGGGCAAATTATAGTGCTTTCGGTCAGCGGGCGCGCGTACTATGGAAGTCGACGCGGATGCCGCTCCAGTATGCCGAGAAGATCAACGCGGCGAGACCTACTCGCCAGGCCGGGTTTGACCTGTGCGACGATTTTTGACCTAAAATCGCACCTGGCGCAAACTTGCCCGCGGGCATTTTCAAGAACGTTTGGAATGTCCGAATGGAATTAAGCGGATGGCGGATCTTGCGAAGCCCGCGAAACAATTGCAAGCAACAATAACTCGAGGAGGATTCCATGATACGGATGAGAATCGTCGGAACGTTGGCGCTGGCGGCAGCGATTGCGATGAGCGGTGTTGCGCTAGCCGCCGACACCACCAACCCGTTCCTAGGCACCTGGGCGCTCAACGTCGCGAAATCGACCTTCGATCCTGGTCCCCCGCTCAAGAGTAACACGCTCACAATCACCGACGCCGGCAACGGTGCGGTTCATGAGGTGATCGACTACGTTGAAGGCGACGGATCCGCTACTCATATGGAACTTACCACCGCGTTTGACGGCAAGGAAGTGCCTGTGACCGGAGGTGGTGAGGCCGATGCCGTGATCGCCACCCAACCCGATCCGAGAACCGTCAAGTTCGTGTTTAAGAAGGCCGGCAAGTGGGTCGAAACCGGTAGGTTTACTCTATCCAAGAGCGGCAAGACCCTGCACGGACCGCCGCACGGAAAGGATGCGCAAGGCGCCTGGAAATACCACTACGTCTACGAGCGTCAATAACCACTCAATACTATTGCCACTTTCGGGCGAGCGCAGGAGGGGGCGGGGCTACTGAATCCCTGTTCCGCAGAAGCGGTGCGCTTGGGCTTAGAAAAGATAGGCCGGCAGACCTCGGCGCGGCAGGCGCAAGCGCGCCTGGGGGTGGAAGGACATCAAGGAATTTATCGGAAGCGCGGGGCAGGGAAGCGTCGCCTATCTCTCTCGCGAATCCGTGAATTAGCTGAAACTCTGGCTCGATCATGCGAAGATCAGAGAGGGGCCGATATTTCGCCGCTCGCAATGGAAAGATCGCCGTTGCTCATCGCGGTGGCGCAGAACTAGAGCGATGCGGTCCGTTTCTTCATGACCACGGATACGCGAAATACAAACGCCGTCGTGCGATCCTTGCGTCGTGCCGTGCTAGGGGACGAGTCGATCCTTCGAGATTTGCGGCTTCGGGCGCTGTCGGATCAGCCAGAGGCTTTTGGATCGACCTATAACCAGGAACTGGCGCGGACGACTTCGGACTGGCAGCGATGGCTGTCGACTGGCGTGACCTTCATTCTGGAATCCGAAGCGCGGGGCGAAGGCATCGTTGCCGGACTCCACGATCAGGCCGATCCATCAATCGTTCACTTGATGGCGATGTGGGTAGATCCCGGGATCCGTGGATCGGAAGCCGCGGATCGGCTCGTGGGCGCGGTTCTCGAGTGGGCGAGGTCTGATGGCGCAAAACTCGTGCGACTCAAGGTCATCAAGACCAACAATCGTGCTCGTCGGTTCTATGAGCGAAACGGCTTCCGCCCCACCGGGCGCAGTGAAATTCGCGAGCGCGATGGATTGATTGAGCTCGAGATGGAGCGGTCACCCACGAACGACGATGGCAAAGACCGTGGAAGTAACAAGAATCACAACTAATCGATCTGGCAGGTGAAAGGCAAAGGGATCGTTAGGAGCGTCGCGATCGGTCTCGTTGCCCCGGTCTTGGCGCTTGGGGCACTTGCCTGGTGCATTGGGTCGAAACTCATCGAGCCGGATTATCATGCGGTTGCGTCGCCGAAGTGCTTGTGGATCGTTGAAGGTGCGCGACATCAGGATTTCTTGCGCTATGAGTCAACTGGGTACGAGGCGCATGTCGTGACGTTTTTTAGGCAGCATTTGCTGGCGCGCTAGTCTTGGGCTCCGGCGCCCACCGCCACCCATGCAAGATCTGCGTTCGACACCGATTCGAGATTGAATTTCTTGGCAGCAGCCGCCATCCGTGTCAGCGCTTGGGCCAAAGGCATGGGCGGCTGATGATCGCCCTTCTTCAATTTGTGAAATCGCACCGGGTTGATGCGCGCCACGACGTAATTGCGCAGGTAGGGCGACTTGAAACCCCGCTTTTGCAGCGTCTGAATGATGCGCTTGGTTTGCGCCTCAATTTCCATCAATCGCGATGCGAAACCTTCTCGCTCGCGCAAACTGGCGGCGAGTGTGCGCTCGCTGAAGCGATCTACTTTCTTTAGAAAGGAGCTGTAGGCGCCGCCGGCGAAGCGGCCCGACTTTTCATATACGATGCCGAGTGTCAGCAGTTCGGCGGATTCGAATTCCGCCGCGTATTGGATCTCCTTGGAAGTGGGGTGACGCGTCGCGAGACTTCTGGCCATGCGAATGACTTCGAGGCTCCGGTCGCGCAAGTTGTGGGCTTTCTCCGTGTTGAGCGCGAGAATGCGATAAGCCAGCGCCTCATCAGGGGAGATCAGCGCAGTAATCTGCTTTAAGCCGAGAACCTTCCCGGCAGCCAACCGGTGACGGCCATTAGGCGTCCATAATCGGCCATCTTCCCCGCGCACAACGATCAGCGGGTCTAAAAAGGCCGCGGTCTCGTCGATCTTTACCGCGAGCCGCTTTGCATGAGTGGGCGATAAATCCCGCTGAAAGGGCGTGGGCTGAACGGCGCTCAGAGGCAACGACGCCAAGACGAGCGGCCGACCGCCCAATGGATCGCGATAAGCGCCGATGAGCGCGCCGCCGGCGTTTCGTATCAACGCGACGAGGTCGGCGATTTCGGCACTGTCCACGGCGATGACGATATCGGCGGCATCCAGCCCTCGGGCATTTGCGCCCGGAGCGAGCTTTCCGCGGGCACGCTTGGTGGTTGCAGGTTTGCGGGTGCGGGTCGCTTTTGACTTGTTATTTGCCGCTGCCATGAGGGGACAGTACTCCAAATGATTCGCGGCCTTCAATATCGGACGGCTTGGCGTTGTTCTGCAATGTCGCGATTCCTCAACGACGGCAGTCGCCAAGAGGGGTTCGGCAAGGGCGAGCCATATCGCTTTTGAGTTATCCGCAGCCTTATGGTATCAAGTCATTTGAGCCGCCCATTTGGAAGGTGAAGCCATCATGAAGCTGTTTGCCCTGGCCAGATTGATTCCCGCCGTTGCCATCGCTTCGACGCTGTCCGCGTGCGTTTCCGAGAATTTGGCGTCTGAGCTATACAAACCCAATTTCGGTATGCGGCCGTTGAATTCGGATGAAAATGTGGACTCGCGGCTACTCATGAACGGTCTCTATGCGCCCAAGCCCTTTGGCGTCAGTCCGTATGCGGTGGCACCGTATGCGCCGGCCTGTGTGTCGGCGGAATCTCGCTGTATGCAACAAGCGCAATCGGCGTGGTCATCGTTCGATCCGTAGCGGGCGGCGAGGCATCAAGGACGAGATTCGCGAGCGACACACATCGTTCAAGAGCGCCGGAACGGCGCAATGCACGCGATCAGCGGCGGTCATGAGTTGGTCCTCGATGTTCACGACCAGGTGCCGACGCGAACGAGCTGATACGACGGTTGCACAGGACGTATTTGGCGCTATGATGCGTGCCCTCTTAACACTGGAGTCATCATGGTGAAAGCAAAGAAGAAGAAGTTGGCGTTGGCGTGGTCGCGGGAAGATATTAAGAACTTACGGGCACTCGCGAAGGAAAAGCTGTCGGGCACGCAGATAGCGAAGAAGTTGAAGCGATCGCCGGGAGCGGTTTCGCAGAAGGCAATGAGGCTCGGAGTGCGGTTTCGATCGGTTCGCAGGAAGGCGGCTTAGCACAGCGGGCCGGTGGCGTATAAGGCCGCGGATTGCGGCCTTTTACAATTTGGCGGTGAAGGCGATGCCGCGGCCCTTTGATGTTGGCGGGTTCATCGGTTCGCGCAGTTATACGAAGGCGCGCACGACGTAGACGCTCGTGGAAATCGCTCGCGGAGAGTTGAGAACGCGGCAGCTCATTCTTTCGGCATCCACATCTATTTGTATCGTTGATCGCAATCCTGATTCCTTGCGTTGCGGTATTTATGGGGGGTAGGTTTACTCGTCGTTGATTTGAACAACCCCCGCGACCGGATGGGCTATGCCAGGTGCGCCGGCCCTATTGTGTTTCTGGCCGCCCTTTGGCTTGCTTTGGGGCGGTGCTCGACGCCGGATTGGCCGGGATTGCGCGGACTGCTACTTATCACCGCGTATATGTCGACCGGGGTCGGCGGCTTCTCGATGATCTTCGCGATCCCTGCGGTGATGGCGCACACGATTCACAGCGGCGATCGCGATTCGGCGTTTGCATGGCTCGAGCGCGCCCGCAACGAGCATGCGGGAGATCTGCTATATGTGCGAGCGGCAAATCCTGAGATGAAATCCCTGCATAGTGATCCGCGATGGGCGGTGTTCCTACGCAAGATGAATTTGCCGGCGGAGGGATCTTGAATTCCTCTTTCGGACCGCTGTACGGAAAAGGTGCTATTCATGTAGGCGGAGAGTGCCGACACGGTCGGAAAATATGTGCTCGGTGTTGGTGGCGGGCGCCGACGCGAGGCCGGGCCTTTCAATCGGGTCGAATCTTGGTGCTTGGTATCTCGTAAACGTTGAATCGACTGGCGAGTAAGAGGCCCGGAAGGAGAGGATATTTGCCGGGCCGCCGACACAACAGCAGCGACGTTCGCGCATCGGGTCGAGTCGCTCAGGGATCGTAATCCGTGGGTTCCTGCATGGCGGGTCGGAGCGCCCGGGCGATTATGCGTTAAGGTTTACTTAACGGACGATCAGGGATGCCGTTTGTTGTGCATCGGCGGGCAGGGCAATCTGTTCGCCATTCGATCAATTCCATCAATGGAGAAGCACATCATGAACGACATCCATCTCATCGCGCGGTTGGTGCTGGCCATTCTTGCGGTCACTGCAACTGCCGTTTCTGTCATCGTTATTCCGTTTGGGTTACTGGTCGTGTAGATCGCAATGCCGACGCTTTCAACCATGGAGCGGAATCTGGGTGCCTATGCGGGGGCCGTCGTTGCGAAGCTCAGAGAGCTCGCGCCCTATGCGCTGATCGTATTTGCTGTGCCGGGAGGTTCGCTGATGGCAATTTTCTTATGGGTTTATCGGCGACAGAAAAAAGTGCCGGCTTTGCCTGGTCGCTAAATGCTCTTATAAATTGGTGGTAGACGGGACGGCGCGGTTTGTGCGGAAGAATCTGGGAGTAAACGCGAAAGGTCGACGATGCAGAGATGCTACACCCGGGGTTTCGGTGCGGATCATTTTTATTAGAGCGGGCGGCGGGCATATTCGGCGTCGAAGAGCGTGTCCAGAGTCGGGGCGCAAGACAGGCGCTCGGCGCAGACGGTAGGACCGACGTGAGGCGGGGCACATCGGGCTTCTCAGTTCTTAGGCTCGGCGAGCCGGCGCGTGTGATGTTCGTGTTGGACTAATCCGGTGATTCCAGATCAGTAATACGATCAATACGCACCAGAACATGACAGTCGGAATCAAAAAGGTTTTGAGAGCAACATCTTGATCGCGCCAGATGATTCTGTTCACGCGTGGATCCGAGGCCGCGTAATCGACGGCAACCGAAGCACCCTTGTTGATCTGATTGGACGGATCGCAAGTGCCGATATTGGTATAGCCGCGTGTTCCACTAGCGTCGTCGGCGCGGACGCGGACTCTTTCTGAGGAGCCCTGAGGGCTAAAGGATACAGCGATTTCCACACTGCAAGAGGAATGTCTCACGCCATAGATGAACTTGACGTCCTCAACAATACCGGTAACGCGAACACCCGCCTGATCGAGACGATGCGACTCGAGGGCTGTTGTGATCGTCACACAGGTGCCGACCAGCGAAATGATTGCCACCATGACTATAAATGCCCTCAGTTTGGCGACCATGCGTGAGTATCCAGCGGCCCTGAGCCAATGCTGAACTCGCCTCAACAGCGAGGGCGGTGGAGTCGGAGCGGCCGGCGAAATCGGCTGGTGCATGCGTTGCAAGTCGCTTTCTTATGCTGTGCATTCCGTGAACGTTGGATCGGGCGGCCTCGGGTAAGAGGGCCGGAAGCAGCCAGGTGCGCAAGTCGTGGAGCGAAGCGACGCGACACGCAAGACTATCGGAGCACCAGATCGTTCACGATGCGCCGTGTGCCCCCGCTGTTTCGAACGATGACCAGCCTCCGCAGCGAAGGTGACATCGGCTTCACATCCTCGACCTTCCAGGCCAGAGCGGTCGCATCGCTGATTTCGCCGCTTGTCCCCCGAGTGCCGATCTCCACGACGATGATGTCAGCTTGCCGCGCGGGCTTGCTCATGGCATTTTTTATGATGCTTTCGAGATTGGAACTCTCCGCGATCACTGCATCCGCGCGCACCCCGGCCACACCGGTGTTCGTCGGATCGGCTCCTTTGGGAAGAAAAAAATAGTCCGGGCTTGGAGCGCCCGTTTCGGGCATGCCGCGGACGCGTCCGACATTTGCGCCCATCTGATCGCGTTGCGCGAGTTCGTCCATCCACTTTCCCAGTTCGTACTCCGGGTGCCCGGCTTTGATTTTCGTATTCAGGTTGATATAAGGCTTTATTCCCCCTGAACCGGCGCTGGCAACCCCATCGATACGGCGTCGCCGGACTGCCGCTCTGGCCACGGTGCCTTCTTCAATGATGCCGGCGGGCATGGTCGGCACAGTAAGAACGAAGGCGACGCCCGTCATGGCTACTGTTGCGAATGTCTTGAAGTCCTCATTCTGTATGCGTAGCGCCTCCTCCCGGGCACGCCACAACCGGGGCACCGTTCGGGGCGCCAGCATCGCCGGGAAGATGCGCCCACTGCGACCGACTCGACCCTGCGCCATGGCGTCGCGCGCCGCCGCCGACGTCATCGTGCTGAAGACCATCTCCTTCTCGAAGTCGATCTCGAGAGCCTGCCCGTCCGGATACTTGAGCTGAAGAATGGAGGAATAGGCGAAAGATTGATCCGCTGGGATCTTGTAGTTCATGTCGTAGACACACTCCGAGTAGAGGTCTACGTACTTATCAAACGCCATGTTTCCGACTGAAGGCGCGACGGGCTGAGTGCCGGCAATCAGGCCCGGCTGGGGGGCGGCGCTCCAGAAGTCGCGGATCTCACGCCGCTGTTGATCATCCAGCAGTGCCAGCTTATCGTGGTAGAGCTCAGCAAACTTCTCATCGCTGACGTTATGTGCCGCCTTATGAAGCACGGCGACCATGGCGACTTCCATGCGCTCAACAAAAATACCCGCGGCCTTTAGTTCCTGCTGGTACCGACCCGGATTGGGATAAAACAGTCCCCGTGCCAGCAGGTCCTCCAGGATCTGCATAATCGGGACGATCCACATGGGGCCTAGATAGCGAAATAGCCCCGCCGCATCGCCCTGGCGACACAGTTCGTCTGCCTTCGCGTCATGCATACCGCTGTCCTACGCGAGTTGTCGGAGTATTTAGCCCTCTTGCTGCACGATCTCGGGTCACGCGCTGCTTGCGCATCAGCGGGACTAGCAAGCCTTCAGAAGTGCAAGCATCCCCGCATTCATCGCGCAGCTTAAAATCATCGCACTTACGGCGGCGGAAAGGAAGGATAAACGGCCTTTCTGCGAGACATGGCAACGCCGGTGGCCGGCAATGCAGACAATCTCAGCCTCCGGTATGGCGATGAGTGGCGGGCATGTCGAATCCAAAGTGGCGCGAGCGCAAGGCAGCCGGGCTGCGTGTCCAAAGATGATCGGCGATTTTCCGTGACGGGTCAGTTACCTCCGGGCGATGGAGTTCGCATTGGCGGCAGCAATGATTCTATGGACCGCGCAAGAAGGCCGGGCGCAGACCGAAGTGAATCCAGCCTCTGGCATGTCTCCGGCGGAATCGCCGTGCCCGCACGTATGTGCGCCGGCATGCTGCAGGAGTCCGTGGCCGACACGTTTGGCTCGCCCCTGCACCGGGCAGCGATCTATGATTACGCGGACATGGCATCGTTGCTGATCGAGAAGGGGGCCGATTTCAACGCGATAGACAAGATCAGTAGAACGCCCGTCCACGAAGTGGCTCAGCCAGCATGGGGGCCATGAATAATCCGGATCGCTCAAGCAATTGGCGATTCCAAGCAGCGGAACGAATTAGAAAGAACAGATAACGCCTCCGAGAAGGTTGGCGAGGAAGGTCTCTGAAAGTGTCACGGCACGGCGCTAATTGTCCGCGCCGGGACGAACCAGCCGCTAGAGCTTCCGTTTCCCGAGAGACCGGTTCGTCCCAACAGCTTCAACGATGGCGGCGATACCGCTGCCGTTACATCCCGCGCTCTTGGCGGGCAGTACGGAGGATAGAGAACAATAATTGCGCGCTCGTGGCAATTGCATGGAGTCTTCGTGACCTGGTGATTTGCAAACACTTTGAGGAAGCGGCGTCATGATTCGGCGAACCATAACGGGGCTCATAAGAGCCGCCGTTGCGCGAAGCCGGTGGTATCGCCGCCGGCGACGATGATCCAATACTCGAATATCGACGAGGCGGAGCGCATCGCGCGGTCACCGGGTGATCGCCACATCCGCAGCAGACGGTTCGACAACGCCCGAGGGATGTACGTGACTGGGTATCAGGGCAATCCGCATTTAGGGTTGGAATTCGGGGCGGTCTGCGGATTCGTGCAATGCGGTTCCGGGTACTGCTCATTCTGTGTCAATATCGCTCGCACGCATGAAGATTGTCGCGGTCACCAACATCAAGGGCGGAGTCGGCAAGACAACGACTGCCGTGAACTTGGCTTTCTTATGCGCGGCGAGCGGGCGGCGGTCTTTGCTGTGGGACTTGGATCCGCAAGGCGCCGCCACCTACGTCCTGCGCGGCGAGCCACAGGAAAACGCGTCGGCCAAGAAACTGGTATCCGGCAAACGCGAACTCAACGAGCTCGTCGTCGCCAGCGGGTACGACAGGCTGGACGTTCTGCCGGCCGATTTTTCCTATCGCCATTTCGACGTGCATCTCAGCTCTCGGAAGAATCCAACCGAGCGGCTGCTGCGCATGAGCCGAAGTCTGCGCGAGGTCTACGACGTGCTATTCCTCGATTGCCCGTCCGGCATCTCGCTGCTGTCGGAGAACGTGCTGCGCGCCGCCGACGCCGTCGTCGTCCCGTTGCTTCCGAGCCCCCTGTCGGTCCGCATGCTGATACAGCTGCGAGATTTCCTGGTCGCCAACGCCTGGGTGGACATGACCCTGCTGCCTTTCTTCTCGATGGTCGATCGGCGCAAGGCGCTGCACCATGAGGTTATTGCGAGTACGCGCCTGCAGTTCCCGGGCATGCTGAAAACAGAAGTTCCCTACTGGAGCGAGATCGAGCGTATGACCTTGCGGCGCGCTCCGCTCCCGGCGTATGCGCCGCGCAGCGATGGGGCAAGCGTGTACACGGCGTTGTGGTCCGAGGTCGAGGTCAAACTGAAACAAGCTGCGTTCACGCGCGCAGTGCCAATATCGTTCACGCCGCCCGCACCCAGGGCGACGGCTCCGTCGACGCCGGCACCCCCACCGGTACACGAACCAGGGGTCGAATCCGCCTCTGACCCGCCGCTTTGAGCCGCGCCCGACAACGTCAGATGACGATGCGCCCGCAGGCGCAGGCTTCTTCCGCGTAGGCGGAGAGCGGCGTCGCGGCTTCGAAGTGCAGGTCGCGCTCGACGGGAAGGCCGCTCTAATACCCTTGCCAATCGATCTCGAATATCAAATCTCGTAGTTGTTCGGCGTTGCCGTCAAATCCATCGATTGGATCCAAGGGATCAGGGCCCGGAGCTGGCAGATTTCGGCGGGATGGATCCATTGTCTTACAGGAGAGACGAAATTCGCCATTGACGCGGCGGATTCTCACAGTGATGTCGGCCAACGAGTCGGCCGCCGCCGGAAGAAGATCCGCGCCGTATTCCGACGCCAGCGCCCTAACAGCATCAGCGGCCAATTTAGCCATCCTAGGATTCCCGAGTGCCGCCTGTTCATCAATTGTCCTAACCAAGAGCAACAGCATTTCTTGCAATACAGACTTATTTGCGTCGATTGCGAGATTGCGCGGCGTCAGCAGGCAGTACGCATCCCCGGTCGTTTCGTCGTGAAAGATGATGTTCACGCGATAACTCATCAGAATCTTCTCACTTCAAGGAAGCGACATTAGCGTTTGGCATCGTCATCACGATGCGAAAATAGCATGAGTTTCAAACGGGGCGGGCGTTTTCGCGGAGAATCACCGCCTGGGGCGTCAATAGAGTAAGAACCGCCGGCCCGGAGGCCGGCGGCAATGCACCGTCAGGTGACGATGCGCCCGTGGGCGCTATACGGCGTTTGCCTTGTTTATTGACGAACTCCAGTATGTCGAAGAGGATCAACTCGCCTCGCTGATCGCTGCGCTTCACCGCTGCGCCCAGCAGCAGCTGCCCATCACGTTGTTCGGGGCGGGCTTATCGCAGCTCATGGGGTAAACCGGGAGGGCGAAGTCCTATGCAGCGCGGCTGTTCGATTTTCCGGAAGTCGGGGCTCTCGAGGATCCGGCCGCGCACGTGCTGGAGGCAACGATGCAAGCGGCGGCGGAACTCGACGCGAGTTTCTTTCGCGTGCGCTTTGATTGTTTGACGCCGGCGGAGAAACATTACTTACGCGCGACGGCAGCACTCGGTTCGGGGCCTCATCGATCCGGCGACATCGCTGAGCGACTCGGGCGCAAAGTGAATTTGCTCGGGCCGACGCGAAGCGCACTCATCGGCAAGGGCATGGTCTACAGCCCGGAGCATGGCGACGCCGCCTTTACGGTGCCGCTGTTCGATCAGTTCATGAAGCGGGCCATGGCGACCGCCGACCAGTGAGGTGGGGTGGCCACGAATGGATCTCGCGGGTGCGATTTGAGTTGAGAAATTAGAGAATTCGCTGGTCGCGGCGCCATTTCCAATGTGGCAACATTCGGACATGCGTGTTGTGAGCCCGTCTCCTGTTGGCCCGAAGGAAGCCCTTTACCGCGAGTTGTGCGATCAGGCGCTGGGATTGTTCGCTGGGGAGCGTGACGGCCTGGCCAATGCCGCGAACCTCACCGCAATGATCTACGCAGCCTTGCAGGACCTGAATTGGGTTGGCTTCTACTTCCTCCAGGGGGATGAACTCGTGCTCGGACCCTTTCAAGGGAAGGTGGCTTGCGTTCGAATCGCTCTTGCTCGTGGGGTTTGCGGCACAGCGGCCGCACGAAGGGAAACGATCGTCGTTCCAGACGTTCACGCGTTTCCTGGGCATATTGCGTGCGACGCAGCGTCCCAATCGGAAATCGTCGTGCCTCTGCTTCAGGACGACCGGCTCTTCGGCGTCCTGGACCTCGACAGCCCGTTCCTGGGGCGCTTCGATGCGGAAGATGCCGCCGGCCTGAAGGCCCTGGTTGCGGTCTTTTTGGCGTGTTCCGAGCTGAAACGCCTGGCCGACTGAAATTATGAGGACTCGGCTCAAGCGCTGCGCAGGCAGAGCGGAGAATCTGCGCGTAATACCGGCCATGACGGGCGACGAGAGGCGGGGAATGTCGATCTGGCCGTTCCCTAATTCCTCCGGGCATTCAACAAGCCTCACCATTGCTTTCGGATCAATGCAGTAGTCATGTTGGTGCGGCGACTCAAACTCGCCGCCTCGCGAGAGCGTCTTTGAGGCCGTCGATCGCGGGAAAAAAGGCAGCTAAAAAGACTGGTCCGATTGGACCTTCTTGCACTGGCCCTCCATGCGAAGGGTGTGCCGCCGATATGCGAAGTACTTGCCGGTCACACGGTCAATTTCGACTGACGTCTCCACGGATGCCACATCGTTATACCCTTGTTCGACATAGGAGATTGTCGCGTCGGCAATGGACACGTTAACGGCACTCTTCCAGCCGTGAATCCATTCTGAATAGACCCGGATGGTCTCCGCATCGGTATTGATCTCGATCAGTGCGAAGCGTGTCTTTCCGTCAGATCCTTCGGTGCAATCTAGTTTGAACGTATCGGCCATTGCGGTCGAGGTCATTCCAAGCAGTAGCAGAAGTGCGGCTGGACAATTCATGAGTAAATTCCTATTTCGCCGGGGAAGCCTTATAGGCAAATTTCTGGCCGCTGACGGATGCATCATACATGAGGCCGCCTTTAGCAATGGTAAAAACGGCCACGCCCTCCTGATACTCGCCTGCGGTGGTTGCGTCCTTCTTGCCGCCGCTCGCGCCCGCGGTCGAACCCCCGGTGCCGGCGCTCGCCGAGGCGCCTGCGGTAATGACGACGGCGCTCTCATTTCCGCTGAAGCTGAAGTTGCCGGACGTGAATTCATCGAATGCGCGCTGATCCTGAAAGAAAATGATCTCGCTGTACGTCTGCCCGCCCGCCTGAAATCCGACGCTCAACTGAGTCATCGAAGTGTTGCCGACGTACTTGCCCTGTCGATAGACGTGCCCTTTGCCGTGAGCTGCGCCAACGAAGCAAGAAATAGGTTCGCCCACCAGATCTTTCTCATAACGTTGCTCCCAATAAATGTCCGCGTCACGCGGGAACAAATTCTGTTGACGGCGCGGGCGAGGAGTTATCGGGAGATATACCTAGCCCTCTTGGTAGTCTTCGGCTCTGACAGATAGAGACGGGCCCGTTGGGGAAATCTGAAGTGCTGACATCCCTGGGAGTCGACGTAATGCCAGACATCTTCGCGCGCTTACCTGATCGCGGCGCCGCCTCATTGATTCACGCTGGAGGTCGACGCACTCCCGGGCGCACCGGATCTCCCGACGCGTCGGCAGTGGCGAACCCGATTTTCCGGGCATCGCTCGGCGTATCGAAATGGAAGGCGGCTTCATTAAACGAAGGTGCAAGATTCCATTCGTAATCGGAACTGTATTGAGGCCGCGCCTCGTCGGTTAATGTGGAGATCACGAGTTCTCTCGGCAGGGCCCACATCGATTGCGCCCTTGATTTCGGCAACGTTGGATTCAGGTCCGCCCCAATAAAAGAGATCTACGGGCGGCATCTCGATCCCGAATTTCTCGTTGAGATCGTCCGCAAGCCTTCCGATGGTCGGAGGTGCAGGCACCGTCGCGTAGTAATTCACCCGTTGAGCGTAGAGCGTCAGAGTTTTTCCATCGTAGAAAAACAGTTGATGTTTCTGTGCGTTCGTGATTTCGACGCGCAAACGGTCGGGCATCCTCGAAAGTAAGTTGACGTGCGTGTCGAACTGAATGAGTTCACCGTCATCTAGAATGTCATCCTTGGTAGTCACGGGCGTCAGCTGGAATGACTTCAGCGTGCGCAAGTAGCCGCCCATGGCATTTAGAGCGGCCATGGCTCTTCGAGCAATACGGGTCGACAGCAATCAGAAATTGCGCCCGGCGCTCGCCTTACCGGTCGGGTTCATGCGCATGACGGGCGCGCGCCGGGCAAGCGAGATGCGAAAGCCCGGGCGCTGGCGATTGCAAAGCGGGACTATCTGCGCACCACATTGTGGTTGTCGGTTTCACTCAAGCGGTGCATTGTCGTCGGCCGGTTACAGCACAAAGAACAACCAACTCATTCGTGTACGACGATCTGATTCAGGGGGTATAAGGAGGCAATATAGGACGCAGATCGCGCCCCTTTCATTTGATGCGAGAAAGTTACGACCCATGTGCTTTCTTTGGTCCTTAAAAAAATTCTTCACGCACATGTGGCGGCGAGGGAATATTCGCGATGCAGCCCGCCGGGGATCGACTATGCGTTGATCGCGTGTGACTTTGCGCGGCGGCGCCGCCGCCACGATGAACAAGTCACAAATGTGCGATCAGGATCAGCGTCGGCGCGCGCCGCAGAACGCACTCCAGGCACTGGCGGCAGTTCTCAGGATCCAGGGCGGCGAGGCTTTCATCCAGCACCACTATTTCGGCTTTCTGCAGCAGAGCGCGTGCCAGGAAAATTCTACTGCGCTCGCCCTGGGAAAGCCGCCAACCGGTATCGCCTACGAACTGATTGAGGCCGGCCGGCATTCGATCGATCAGATCCGCGAGCCCGAGCTCGCGGCAAACCTCGGCCGCCTCTGCAACATCCTGCGCGGTGTGCGGATACGCACGCGCCATCAGCAGATTGAAAATCAGCGGAGCTGCGACGATGTGGTTCTCGTGGTATTGCGGCGCCAAGGCGATGCGCTTGCGCCAAGCCTCATCTCCCAGCGTCGCCCGATCGAGACCTCCGGCCAAGACAAAGCCGCTCGTCGCTGCGCGCGATCCGGCGAGGACCGCCGCGAGCGTCGACTTACCGCTGCCCGAATTGCCTTCGAGCAAAATCTGATCGCCGCGGTGGATCGACAATGTACAGCCGCCGAGCACGGGTTCGAGGCGGGTCGGGTGCGCGAAGCCCAAGGACTGGGCGTGCAGCACGGGAATGCCTTTCGGTGTCGTGTCGCTGTCGAGACCCGCGCAGTCCCGCCGCACTTGGCGCGCGGCCGCGAACAATGGTGCCGCGATTTGCCACGCGATCCAGCTTGCGGCAGCGTCGAGAAATCCATAGCTCAACCGTTGCAGGGCTGCCGCGGCGAACAAGATCGCGCCGAAACTCACGGCCAGTTGGGTCAAGCTCGCAGTGCCGTTCAAAAAGGCCGGCGCCAGTGCGAGTATTCCCGCAATGACGTAGGCGCGCGGCAGGCCCGCAGTGATGCGCGCGGCGCCGGCATCGAGCCGGCGGGAAGCTTGCAGGTACCGATCGAGACCGGCATCCTCAGCGTCGTGCCAATCTGCGGGTGCCTGCTGTGCAACACGAGTGCGGTGGGCCGTCATGTTTTCAACCAGCCGGTTGGTCAACGTTATCCGCTGCACGGTCCAGTCGGCGCGCTGGCGCGCGTTGTGCGCGATCAGGCCCAAGGACAGCGCGACCCAAACGATCAGAATCGCCGCCTCCGGCAAGAATGCGACTCCCCAGTAAAATAGCGTCGGCGCGATCAGTAGCTCGAGCAGTGCGAGCACCGTCGCGATGCCGCCGCTCGCGCCAAGGTCGCCGATGGCCTCCGTCTCCAGGACATCGCTCAAGATTTCGCCCGCGCCTTTACCACGAATCAGATCCGGATCCGTCGCCATCGCACCCGCCAGCAGACGTTGCTTGAGCAATCCTCCGAATCCGAGCGCCAACGCGCCCTGCAACCAGGTGGAGGCCGCGTGCAGCGGCACCGTACTGCCGAGCGCGAGAGCCCACGCCGCCAGCCAGCCTGCGTCGAGCCGGCCAGTGAGCGCACCCAAACCGACGCAGGCCCAACTGCCGAGCAGCAGCAGGGTCTCCGAGAGATGCACCGTGAGCAGCATGAACGCGCGCCAAGGCAGTCCGGCCGCTCGAAGCTCCCCGAGAAAGCTGTCGTAGGTCGACTCGACGGCAACGGCGCCGTCGCTGCGGTCGGCGGCGGGCGGTCTCAACCCATCGAGATACGGCGCAAGCACCGCGCTCATCGCTGGATCGTCCCTTCGGCTTGCGCTGCAACGCCGCGCTCCCTGATCTTTCCGGTCTGCAGCCGCAGCCGGCGCCATGCCGCATTTGCCCACAAATCGCGGCCGACCGCGCGTTCCTCGTCGAGCAGTGCGCGATAGCGCGATTTCGGCTGCGCATGCAGCGTCCGCGGCGCTCCCTGTTCGAGGATCCGACCCTGCTCGATGACCAACACCCGATCGAAATCCAGCGTGTCGGAGACATCGTGTGTGACGCAAAGCATGGTAGCCCCGTTGAAGTGCGCGCGCAGCGACGACAGCATGCGACGGCGCTCTTCGCGCCCGAGTCCGCGGGCGGGTTCGTCGAGAATGGCGAGGCGAACGCCGGCGCGCCCGAGCGCGCGCCCGATGCGAACGCGTTGCCCCTCGCCGCCGGAGACCAGTGTCCCGCCCTCGCCAATCGGCGTCTGCAGGCCTTCCGGCGCAAGCTCCAGTATGCGGCCGAGATCCGCTGCCTCCAGGGTAGCCCCGAAGCGCCCGACACCATGGCCGCCATTGCCGTAGCGCAGATTATCGTAGAGCGTGGATCGAAACAGATGAACCTGTGGATCGATCCAAGCGATTTCGCTGCGCAGCTGCGCGAGCCGCGAGGTGTCGAGGGGTGCATCGTCCACGCAAATCCTACCGCTCGCGGGCTGAAACCACCCCATGAGACATCCAACGAGCGAAGATTTGCCCGCGCCCGACACACCCACGATGCCGATGTGCTCGCCGGGCCGCACGTGCAGCGTGACGCGGTCGAGCACCGCATGTCCTCCCACGACGACGGACGCTTCTTCAATGTCGATCTTGACCCCGCCGGGCCTTGCCGCGGCTGCGCGCTCTCCTGCGGACTCCTCCGGCGATTCGATCAACTCGAGGAATCGCAGCAGCGTATTGCGTATAGCCGGGAGGCTGCGGGCGACGGCCGCCGCTTCACGACCGAGCAGCAGAATCGAGATCGCCCAATAAATCAGGAGCAACAGGCCGGCGGGATTCTGCGCGATCATGCTCTGCCGGTATACCAAGGCCACGATGCACGCCAAGGTCGCCGCCATCTGCACTGCATCGACCCGCACAAACAACGCTTGCTGGCTCAAGCCTGCTGCCGCCCAACGCTCGAGTTGTCCGGCCTGCACCGATCGCATCGTACGCTGCGCGCAATGTGCCTGAATGGCGCGCGAGCCCAGCAGGGAATCAAGGTAAAGCGAACCCAGCGAGGCGCTGAGTTCGCGATGACGCAAGTCGCGTTCCGCCATGGCGGGCATGAACAGGGAGGGGACGCCGCACGCCGCGATGACTGCGAGACCCGCAAGCAGCGCCGAGCCGGGGTATACGCAGATGATCGCCGTGCCCGTGATCACGATGCTGACGATGAGATACAGGCAGTGTCCCGCAATCTCAGGCAGCTGCCGCAACAGCTGCAGCGAATGGGCGCGAAACGCCATGTCCGAGATCAGCCGGGATTGGAAGTAGCGGTCGCTCAATCGCGGCACCTTGAGCAAGAAACGCGTTCGCAAGCGCATCTCGATCTGGCGGCCCAGTCTGAACGAGCCGATCGCGGCCGACCAGTCGAGCGCCAAGATCGCCCCGAGAAACAGCACGAGCGCGACGATCGCACCCAAGCGCTCCGCGGTCGATTGCAAATGCCGGCCCATGTCGAACAGCCCACGGAACAGCATCGCTTCGATGACCGTGCCCAGGGCGACTGCGCAGAGCGCGACCGTCGTGGCTGCCGGCAGGCGCCAACCGCTATCGCGCAATGTGGCCCACACCGGCTCCCACGCGCGCGGCGCTGGTTCGCTGCGCGCCCGCGCGAGCGACGTCGGCAGCGATTCGTCCGGCACGTCCGACACGGCGCCGGCCGCCGACAGCAGCACCGCGCCTCGCAGCATCACCTGCTCCGGGTCCCGCGGCATTCGGCGGATGGCCCAGAACTGCGGCGGAATCTCATCGGGATGCGCGGCGCACTGCGCGAGAAACTCCCGAGCGTTGGCTCCGGGGCGCAGCCGACCGGCATCGCGCAATGCTCCGCCCAGCCGAAGCGCCGCGTCCTGATGCGCGCGGTCAGACCATACCTGCGGCGGCATTTGGAGTGCGCGCATGCGCTGCTCGAGCCCCGCCGTAAACACCGCCGATGCGCACCATTTCTCGCATGCGCTGGCCGGCACCGGCTGTTCATGAATATAGAGCGACTCGAGAAACCGGCGGCGCGGTAACCACAATCGCCCGGCGCCCGGATCCATGACCTGCAACCACGGCCCGTGAATCCGCCACAGCACGACGAGGTGATTGCCGCCGTCGGGCAATTGGACCACGACGATCGCGGGCAAACACGCCGAGCTTTTCAATAGCAGCAGATCCACCGGCAGCATCGACTGCACGGCGCCTAGGCCCAGTTGTTGCGCGATGACCTCGATGGTGTCGATCGAGGTCCCGTCGACGTCGGTCTGGCAGGCTTCGCGCAGCCGGCCGTAGGAAAGGTAGCGATTGAATCCGCCGAACATGGCCTTCAGCGCCGCTGGTCCGCAATCCATGGCGGAGGTCTGAATCACCTCGGGAATGAAGTAGCGACGCGTCATAGCGGGCGCGTTAGCCATTGGCCGGCGGTGCGCAGGATCAGATTCAGCGGCGACAGACGCTCTACCGCCACTTCGAGCGTACCCGGCATCCCATGCTCGAGCGAGCCGCGAAAACTCGATCGCGACAGCAGCGCCAATTCGACCCGCACCTTGCCGTCGCGCACCTCCCGGCCCACCTCGGCCACGGTGGCGGACACGGTACCGAATTCCGCCCACGGAAAGCCGTCCAAGCGCAAGGTTGCGCGCTGGCCCGCGCGGATGCGGCCAAAGGCCGCTTGCGCCGGATAGTGCGCCACGACCAGGAGGCGCCCGGCGGGGACGATCGATCCGAGCCGATCGGTGGCGGCGACCACGGCGCCGACTCGCAGGTTGACGGCCTCGCCGATCAACCCGTCGACCGGCGCGCGGATGCGCCGGCGCTCGATCTCATAATTCAATCGCGCGGTCTCTGCCTGCAGCGTGTCGCGCTGCGCCTCGAGCGTGGCGATCTCGCCTTGCAGACGGCCGATGCGCACCTCGCGTTCGCGATTGCGAGCCGCTTGATCCTGCGGAATACGGTTGGCCGCCATCTCCAGCGCGCTCGCCGCAGCGCGCAGCTGGCTCGCATCGCTCTCAGCCTTCTCGAGGTCATGAGCCGATACATAGTTCTCTGCGCGCAGTGCGCGAATGCGTGCGAGATTCTTCTCAGCATAGTCTGCCGGAACTTGCGCTTCGTGTATTCGGCTCTCGGCCTCCTGGGCTCTGAGGCGCGCCGCCCGATCCTCTTCACTGCGCATGCTGCGTTCGGCATCGATCTGCGCGTTGAGCTGGGCGATTTGCGGCGCGAGCCCTTGCGCCTGTACCTGCACCTCGTGCAGCTGCAGCTCCTCCGCCTCGGCATCGATTTCGATCAGCAAGTCTCCGCGCCGCACAGGCCGCCCGGTGTGCAAGCTAGTCGCGACGATGCGACCTGCGAACGGCGAATCGATCGGATAGGTCGCACCGTCGAGTTCCACCCGCGCATCGGTGGACACTTCATACAGCGAGACCTGCGCGAACAACGCCCAGAAAATCCAGGCGGCAAGCGCGAGCCCCGACGCGATCGATATCCACCAGGTGCTGTTGCTGTGGTCGGCGCGGAGCCGCTGGAATGTGCAGGCGAAATCGGGCATCTCAGTGGTCGATCTCTAGTGCCGAACTGACCCCAGGTGGAAGGTACCCGGCTCTCGCCGGGTACCGCCGGCCGGTCTAGTGCTTCGTCTGTGTGGGGCCGCCCGGCACTAGAACCCAACCGACCTTCACATTGGTTTTGACGTTCATGGTATTTCCTTTAAATTTGGTTGTTTACTCGCGGCTCCCGGCGTCCGCCGCAGCCGCCTGCATGGAGTAGATCGGAAACACCGCGACAAAAGTGACGGGAAGAGTTAGGCGGTGATCACCGGCGGCAGCACATTACGCCGTTTCGCTATCGACTATGGACAGCAGTGCCTCGACGGGCGTATATGCGGGCGAAGGGAGGCATCTGCGCAGACATGGGCGTCGATGAATTGTCAGCTTCGGGCGTGTCGCTGAAGGATTTGAGCGCGCCGGAATTCTCGCGCCTTTCGGCGCTCTGGGACGAATCGATCGAGATGGCGCCCGGCGAGCGGGATGCGTGGCTCACCGCGCTCGAGGTGAGCGAGCCGCGACTCGCGGCGGTGCTGCGCGAGATGTTCGCGCTTCAGAGCGGCGATCAGGGGCGGCGATTTCTCGAGACGCGTGATCTGATCGCCAGTCACGTGGCCTCGCTGCTCGAGGCGGATCCGGGGCTCGTCGGCAAGCAGTTCGGCCCCTACCGCGTGCTCGCGCTGCTCGGGCACGGCGGCATGGGCAGCGTGTGGCTCGCCGAGCGCGCCGACGGCTTGTTCACGCGCCAGGTGGCCTTGAAGCTCATCCATCCGGCGCTCAAGAGTCGAGTGACGAGCGAGCGCTTTGCGCGCGAGCGCGAGATTCTCGCGAGCTTGAATCATGCCCACATTGCGCGGTTGCTGGACGCGGGGTTTGCCGAGGACGGTCAATCCTATCTCGCGCTCGATTATGTGGCTGGTACGCCGCTGACGACTTACTGCGACGAGCGCTGCTTGACGATTCGCCAGCGCCTGGAGCTGTTTCGGCAAGTCTTGAGCGCGGTGCAGTACGCGCATGCGCATCTGGTGATTCACCGTGATTTGAAACCGGCGAACATATTAGTGACCGCAGAGGGGCAAGTTCAGCTGCTCGATTTTGGCATCGCGAAGCTCCTCTCGGAAGGAGAGGCGAAGGAGACGGAGCTGACGCAAATGGGTGGTCGCGCCTTGACGCCCGACTACGCTGCGCCCGAGCAGATCGCCGGTGCGCCGATCACGACGGCGGCCGATGTCTACGCGCTCGGGGTGATGCTCTATGAGCTTCTGACCGGCGAGCGGCCCTACAAGCTCAAGCGCAATTCACGCGGTGCGCTCGAGGAGGCGATACTCAAGGCAGATCCTGTGGCGCCGAGCCGCGCCGCGTTGAGCGAAGCGATCGCGGCGGCGCGCGCGACGACGGCGAAGAAGCTATCGAGCAGCTTGCGGGGCGATCTTGACACGATTGCCATCAAGGCGTTGAAAAAATCCCCGGCCGAACGCTATGCGACGGCGAACGCGTTCGGCGAGGATATCGAGCGCTATCTGCGCGGCGACGTGGTGCTCGCTCAACCGGACAGCGTTGCCTACCGCGCGCTCAAGTTTGCGCGCCGATATCGGGTCGCTCTTGCGGCGGCCGGCGTTCTGATACTGACGCTTGCCGGCGGCCTTGCAGCGACGACCTACGAAGCGCGGGTCGCCTCGAAACAGCGCGACTCGGCACTGCAAGCGCAGTTGCGGTCGCTGACGCAAACGGCGGCGGCGCGGCTGAAAAATGACGACGTACCAGGCGCCATGGGAATCATTCTCGAGGTGGTGGCGCACAGTGATGCGAAGCGCGCACTCAGTCCTGAGGCGCTCAGCGTATTCCAGGAGGCGCGCGCGCAAGACGCTCTTGTCATGGTGCTCGGCGGGCACACGGACGAGGTGCTATCGGCTGCATTTTCGCCCGACGGAAAGCGCCTGATCACGGCTTCCTTCGATGGGACTGCGCGCGTCTGGGACAGGGACTCCGGCCGCCAGACGCTGGCGCTCGTAGGTCACACCGATCGGCTGCAGGATGCAGAGTATTCACCCGACGGAGAACGAGTGATTACGGCTTCGTGGGACAAAACGGCGCGAGTCTGGGACGCAAAGACGGGTCGGCAGATCCTGCTGCTGCGTGGACATACCGCTGTGGTGCGATCTGCGGCGTTTTCGCCCGATGGCCGGCGCATCGTCACTGCGTCCTATGACAAGACAGCACGCATCTGGGACGCGCCGACCGGTCGACAGATTCTGGTGATCAGCGGCCACACGGACCTGGTGACCGCGGCCGCATTCTCGCCGGACGGCCGGCGCATCCTCACAGGGTCCAGCGACAAGACCGCCCGCCTATGGGACGCTGCCACGGGCCGGGAGATCGCGAGAATGAGCGGTCATGCCGACCGGGTAATCCATGCCGCGTTCTCTCCCAACGGCAAGCAGGTCGTCACAGCCTCGGACGATAAGACCGCCCGCATCTGGGATCTTTCGTCGGCTCGGGAACTCCTGGTGCTGAGGCACCCGCAACTGGTGAGTCGCGCCGAATTCTCACCCGACGGATTGCGTGTCGTCACCGCATGCGCCGACGGCGGCGCACACCTCTGGGACGCCGCGACGGGCAAGGAACTCATGGTCATCAATGGCCACCGGGTGGCGGTGAACAGCGCCGTCTTTTCGTCCGATGGCCAGCAGGTTTTGACGGCAGCGGACGACAACACGGCGCGCATTTGGAACGTCGCACCCGGGCCGCCCGCAGTGGTTTTGAGCGGGCACCAAAGTGCGGTGGAAAGCGCGCAGTTCTCAACCGATGGTCGCCGGCTCATCACCGCATCGGACGACAAGACCGCTCGTATCTGGGACGCCACAACGGGGCGCGAGGTCCTGGCTCTGGTGGGCCATGAGCAAGGTGTGTGGAGCGCTTCATTCTCGAGCGACGGTGAGCGCGTCGTGACGGCCTCGACCGATGGGACCGGCCGAATCTGGGATGCCGCGAGTAGCAGGCAAACGACATTGCTCGCGGGGCACGAAAATGCTGTCGAGAGCGCGCAGTTCTCGCGAGACGGCCGACTTGCCGTCACGGCGTCGGCAGACAAAACCGCGCGCACTTGGGATGTCGTGTCGGGACGGCAGCTCATCGTGCTTCGCGGTCACAACGATCGGGTCAGCGGCGTCGCATTTTCACCGGATGGCCGGCGCGTGGCGACCGCATCCCTCGATAAGACGGTGCGAATTTGGGACGCCGCGTCGGGTCGGCAGGTGCTCATGATTGACGGTCATTCGGAACCCGTATTCACGGCGGCTTACTCGCCCGACGGTCGGCGGCTGGTCACCGCGTCGCTCGATAGGACCGCCCGGGTATGGGACGCCAGCACGGGCAACCAGCTCACGATGTTGAGCGGTCATTCCCAATTGGTGGCCACCGCAATGTTTTCCCCCGACGGGACGCGCGTGCTGACCGCCTCGCCCGACAAGACTGCCCGAATCTGGGACGCCGATACCGGGCAGCAGCTCATGGTGTTTCCGCACCCCGATTCGGTCAATGCGGCTGCCTACGCGCCCGATGGGGCTCGCGTCGTGACGGCGTCCGACGACGCCTTAGTGCGAATTTGGGACGCGCGCGTTCCTGCACTCGACTCACAGATTGAATGGGCATCTGCGGCCATGATCGAAGTGTTGTCCCCGGTCGAGCGCTTTCGCCTTGGGCTGCCGAATTCCGACGAGGTGCGCTCATGGCCGGCCGACCGGTCGAAATGCGATCAGTCCGCCGCTGCCGTCTATGACCCGGATCGCTTGGCCGCAGGGATCCCCGCCGATCGGTTGGTCGTCGACGTCGTGATGGCGGCCTGCGGCAATGAACTCGAGCGCCGTGCCAACGACGGCCGATTGCTCTATCAGCATGCCCGCGCACAAGTGGCGGCGGGGCATTTTCGTGAGGCCCGGTTGGAACTCGAGACGGCCATTCTACGTGGCTATCGCAGCGCGCGCATCGATCTGGCCGGACTGCTAGCGCAACCGTCCGCCGGCATGCTCGACCTGCCGAAGGCAATCTCGCTTTACGAGCGGGCTTGGAACGATGGCGTGGCCATTGCGGCGTTTGAGCTTGGCAAGCTCTACGAACACGGCGTGAGCCGGCCCGGCGAGAATCAGGAGTATGTGATGGCTCCCGACCACGCGCAAGCTTGGTCCTGGTACCAGAAGGCTACGGCCGCCGGCGACCCGAATGCGTTGGCTCGCTTCGCCGACCGAGATGACGCTGCTGCGTCCTCCGAAGCGGATGGTGCGAAGAAGAGCGCCATGCGGCTCGAAGCCTTCAAGTATTACGCCAGTGCGACGGAACGTGCTCGAATCGAAGATTGGCCGGACGAGGCCTGGAGGAATTGGCGCTATCGGCGGGCGACGCTGGCGCGGCTGATGGCGGGCGAGGGAATGATGCGTGAGATCGCGGACGCGTATCGCGATGTCCGTAGACAATACGCCACGCCGCCCACGACATGGCAGCGGCTGACTTCATTCCTCGGGATGCGCTATTGATCGTCACTCGACCGGAACGCGCCCTCGGAATGGAATATGCCCTTCAGCTGATGCAAGAGCAACGTGCGCGCCTTCTCCCAGTCGCGTTTAACCGTGCGTGCTGACGTGCCGCGCTGCGCGGCAATCTCATCGAACGTGTAGCCGCAGAAATACTTGAGATCGACGAGCTCCGCCAGTTTTGCATCGCGAACGGCAAGCTCGTCGAGCGCCTCCGATAGTCGCGACAGGTCCGTTTCGTCCTTGTCCAATTCAGGGACCTCGGTCGGGAGCTGAGTGATGTGGAAATCTCCGCCCCGTTTCAGAGCACGCCGTTCGCGCACGAAGTCGATGATCAGGCCTCGCATGACGCGCGCCGCGTATCCGATGAATCGTTCGCGGTCGGGGAAGACGGCATCTCGCCCGCGCATTCCGAGATATGCCTCATGCAGCAGAGTGGTTGGGCTGACCGGCACACCGGCGTTGCGCCGCAATTGACGCTCCGCCAACTGCCTCAGCTCGCCATACAGCGAGGCAAACAGCCGGCTATGTGTAACGGACTCAGTCGCGTCCGGATGCTGTTCCGATGACACCAGTAGCTCCGATTCCATCCTGCCACCAGGCGGATTCAGGGTATCGAATCGACGATCGGTTCGCAACCGCACGCGCATGTGTCACCCCTCGTCCCCGAAATGCGATCTAGTGAATGGATAAACCAATTCCTGGCTGATAAGCCGCTGAGGAGGCCACATGTCTCGAAGTGTATTGCTCTTGTCTGCTGCGCTCCTGGCCGCGACGCCGAGCTTCGCGCCCGCCGGTGAGATTGCGCCTCGCAAACCCGAAACCGCGGCCGGTACGGTCGTGCTCACGGGTCTCGATTTATCGACGTCCGCCGGCATCGCGGAAGCCCGCAAGCGTGTGGCCATCATGTCCCAGCGCTTGTGTGACAAGTTCCGAGACGATCGCAAAGTCGCGGATTGGGCGACCTATGTAGACTGCGTTCACGACACGCTGGCGCGCGCGCTCGAACAAATCCAGACGCCAACGTCAAACCTTGCAAGGAATTGAAATCTGCGCGACAGTCCATCGGCTCGTGAACTAGCGGCATAACCTTGATGTGCCGCTGCTGCCCGCGCGCCGCCTCAATCACCGAAGGACCAACTCACCTTCATGCGTCCCCAATAGGAAACGGCCTTGGTACCGTTGCGGCGCGGCGGAAAATGCGCGGCTTCCGTCACGCAGATCGATGACGCCTGGTCAAGAATCTCCGAGCCGCTCGAGGCGTCGATAACGGCCTTGCGCGCGGATCCGTCCTGTCCAACGAGCACCAGCAACACCGTGGTGCCGGTATCGCCATGGCGGCGCGCCTCGGCGGGATAAGGGCAAGCGTCGTCGAACGACGGGTTGCTCGGCAACGGCTTGATCGCGGGCACGACTTTGCCGATTGGGGGTACGTAATTCACATCTTCGGTCTCGACGGTGGCGACAGCCGCTGGCGCCGGCAGCTTGGCTAGACGTTCCCGAGCCTGCGCGGCCACAGAACTCGAGGGATCCAATTTCAGCGATTTCCGAAATTGATCCCGAGCATCCGCATTGCGCTGCAGGGCCGCATAGGCTTCGCCGAGGTAATAGTGCGCCAACACATTGTCGGGATCGGCCTTGAGACCGGTCTCAAACTTCGCCGCGGCCTCGGCGGCTTTGCCGGATTGCAGCAGGTCATATCCGTCGGCGAACGAGGTCTGAGACGGCTCGGCCGGGGAAGAGGCTGACCAAACCATCAACTGACACAAGATTAGCGTGGTCGAAATAGCGTGTCGTCTCATATGGAGTCCTCGGTTTCACGATTAACTGCTGCGCAAGACCTCAGAGGGCGCGGACCAGGCGAACACCCACGTCGTTCGACGTTGCGTTCGAAGTCCGCGGCATCTCGGTGCGAGCGGAAAATCGCGTCGCCCCGCTGCCGAGCGCCGTTGCAAATCCGGCTCCGCGCACCGCCGCAGATGCGTTGTCGCAGATGCTCCATGCGTCCGCTTCATCGCTGAGGTGAGGGGCCATGGTTGGAAGGCAGCTCAAGGTCCATTGCCGTACGTTGCCCATCATATCCTCCAGATTCCAGGCATTGCCGGCAAAACTGCCGACCGGAGCCGTATAGGTATATCCGTCCGTACAAGAAGCGCGCGCCGCGGAATGCTGCGCGCGATTGAACGCGAGATCGCCGAAGTCGCCATAGCGGCACGCGTTCTCCTCGGTATCGCCCCAGGGGTAGGCCGTACGAGCGCCGGCTCGCGCCGCGTATTCCCATTCCGCTTCGGTCGGCAAGCGATAGACCGGCTTGCCGACCGTGCGATTGATCCAGTCCGCATAGGCGACCGCGTCGTCGGCACTCACGCACACCGCGGGATGATCGTCGGTCTGGGGAAATCCCGGATCCTTGAAACTGAGGCCGGTTCGATGGGGCGAATCCGCGTCGACGCAACGCGCCGAGGCGGTCCGGCCGGATTGTTCAAGAAAGCTGCGGAACTGGCGGCGTGTCACCGGGAACCGGCTCATCGCGAACGGACGCGCGGGTTAAGATTCTGCAGTTCCTTTGCCGAACGACGAGAAACAACGCCGTTATCCGCGATGACTAGCAGGATTGGGACGTGAATGGTACTTACCAACTGATGATACTCAGGGTTGGGCGGCGTAAGAACATCAAACGTACCTATTCGGGTCTTCAGCCTCGCTTCGGTTACGAGTTCGATGAATTCTGGACTCCGATGCGTGTGCCGGAGCCGTGCCTGAGCCAGCACGTCTCGCCTATCTAAACGGAGAAGTCGGCGGTGCTGCTCGACTGCATCACTCTCGTGCACCTCCCGTTGGCGCTGAGGACTCAAAAAAGTGGGGTCGGCCAAGATGATGCCGCGAATGGCCGTGGCGCGCTGACTCGTGACCATGGCCGCAGTCATACCTCCCATCGAATGGCCCAGCAGAACCGGAGCGGCAAGTCCGAGCCCTTGGATGAGTCCAACAACATCGCTTGCGTAATCCTCGTATCGATACCCATCGAGCGGCGCACTCGAATTCCCGTGCCCTCTGGCGTCGGGCATCACCACATCGTATTCACCTTCGAGCGCGCGCGCCAAAGGACTCCAGCAGGCACCGTTGCCGGTCAGTCCATGGAGCAGAACCAATGGAGGTTTGGACCCCCCAGTTCTCAAGTAATGGATGTCGATGCCGTTTACTTCCCAGATTCCGGTCATCCAGTCTGGCATTGAAATCGATTTGCACTCCGTTTGTTCTCGCCGGTGATATCCAACCTTCCAGTCCTCCCGCTTTGTAGCTACAGACCTGCTGCGTCTCATCGTCAGACGTCCAGACGGCGTTCGCTCATCCACTTGACGATCGCGGGATCACGGTGCGAAAAGAACGAGCTGGTACCTGTATCCAGTGCAGCGATTCGAGACATGTCCGCTTCCGACAACTCGAAGTCGAAGATGTCGAGGTTTTCCAGCATCCGCTCCTTGCGCACCGACTTGGCGAGAGCCACGATCTCGCGCTGCACCAGCCAACGCAGAACGACCTGGCCCACCGACTTGCGATGCAAGCGGGCCAGGTCCACGAGAACGTCGTTCTGAAATAGGTTGTTGCGCCCTTCGGCGAACGGCGCCCAGGCTTCGGCCTGCACACCGATCTCGCGCATGAACGCCGCGGACTCGGTCTGCTGCTGGAACGGATTGACCTCCACCTGGTTCACTGCGGGGGCCACCTCGTTGAAGGCTTTGATGTCCATCACGCGGTCCGGTTGAAAATTGCTGACGCCGATGGCGCGTAGTTTTCCGGCGCGAAAAGCCTCTTGCATGGCGCGCCAGGAACCGTGGACGTCGCCGAAGGGCTGATGGATCAGGTAAAGGTCGACGTAGTCGAGCTGCAGCCGGCGCAACGACTTGTCGATGGCAAGCTTAGTGCGCTCGTAACCCGTGTCCTGCACCCAAAGCTTCGTGGTCACGAAGAGCTGCTCGCGCGGCAGCTTGCTGTTCCTGACGCCCCGGCCGACGGCCTCCTCGTTGAGGTAGGACGCCGCGGTGTCGATGAGGCGGTATCCGGCCTCAATGGCGTCGACGACGCAGCGCTCGCACTCCTTCGCGTCCGGAATTTGGAAGACTCCATAGCCGACGATCGGCATGTGAACGCCGTTGTTCAGGGTCACTTCCTTCATTGGTAACTCCATTTGCGTGGATTCGGGAATCGCTTCGATTCGAAAGCAGCCCGGCCCGAATCTAACTGAGCGGCGTCGAGCGCCGAGACTTCCAGGTTGCTGCAGCGCTTGCGTGGCAGTCTAGGGCGTCGATCGAATTTCGACAATCGAGCTAGAATTGAGCGCGCTGTTGAGGAAATTGCATCTATGCCGCGAGCGGTGCTGTCGGAATTGACCGTCTTCGTCGCGATCGCGGATCAGCGCAGTTTGCGCGCGGCCGCGCGCACTCGATAAATATCTCTTGATGCGAACAGGTTGCCGGATGCTAGTATCGAGCTGCTTATGCCCCTGGGAGTCCATCCATGCGAAACATACTGGATCTAGACCGCTACCCGATCGATCGCCCGGACTCGCCCGAGATTTCCGCGCTCGTCGAACGCTGCCAGGCCGATTTGGCGGGGCGGGGCATGTTCAACTTGGAGGGCTTCGTGCGCCGTGCGGCAATCGAGCGCGCCGCGGCGGAGATTCTGCCGCGCAGCGCGCGGGATGCCTACACGCATCAACGCAGCCACAACGTCTATTTCGAGAAACAGTTGCCCGGGTTGCCCGCGGACCATCCGGCGCTGCGCCAGTTTGAGACGATTCATCACACGCTCTGCGACGATCAACTGAACGGTACGATCGTGCACGCCATTTACGAATGGCCGCCGCTGGCCGCGTTCCTCGCCCGCGTGATGCGCAAGCCCGCGCTGTTTTGCATGAGCGACCCGCTGGCGCGCGTCAACGTCATGGAGTATCGCCCCGGGGAGACCCTGAACTGGCACTTCGACCGCTCGCAATTCACGACGACGCTGCTGATTCAAGCCGCGGAACAGGGCGGCGAATTCGAGTATCGCAGCGGCCTGCGCAGCGACGCGGACCCGAACTACGAGGGTGTTGGCCGCTTGCTGCGCGGCGAGGATCCGGACATTCGCGTGAATCCGCTCGCGGGCGGAACCTTGAACGTGTTCGCGGGAAAAAACACGCTGCATCGCGTTTCGGCGGTTCGCGGCAACCGCAATCGTCTGGTTGCCGTATTTTCCTACTACGAAAAGCCCGACGTAGTGTTCAGCCGCGAAGAGCGCATCGGGTTTTATGGCCGAGCCGCCTGAGCGGCCCACAAGAGCGGATCGGACCTGACTTCACATCGGAAATTCATCCACAGTAAACCGCACTAACTTGCGCGTTTCCGCAAACACTCCCGTCTTACGTGTATTCCAGACACTAGCTATCTGCCCGACTGCGGCGCCAGGAACCATCGCCTGCGGCGTTTGCGCGCCTGCCACCATCTGCCGTAGTTTCATATGCATTTCCCACGGCAAGGTGAGGCCTTGTTCCGCTGGCGCGGCGACCTGATCTCGGAGAAAGCGGCTGCGGTAATCGTTATTCGTGTTGAGCAATTGCTGGATTCGGCCTAAATCTGCCATGAGCTTTCTCCTTTCCAAGCACGCGTACACTAATCGCACGAGTCTAGTCCATTCTGGCCTGGCTTCCAGAAACTGAACTTCAACTACGACAGCGGCGCTGCACAATGACATAAATCAGGCGCTTGCTACTCCGCCTGCGCTGCACATCGATTGGAGAAATGGTGCCGCTTCCGATCGCAAAGTGATCAAACGCTTGTCGTGCCTTAGCGTACATAATAATCCCCGAATCTTGTCGCCGTCCCAAGAAAGGTATTGACGCGCGAGCGGGCGCGTCTATCCTCGGATGTCATCGAGCGCACAGTGTTGCCCGGTGTGGACAGCCTTGAGGAAAAATTAGAGGCATTAACCGATTATCTCGACGCGCGCAGTGATTCGGACTGCACTAGGAATTCTCGCAGATGAGCAGAACTCTCGAGGTCGCTGATCGTTGGTTTCAAGTAGAACCGTCGGGTGAAGGTATTTCCCTGATCTACGAGCCGGAAGTCGATGAGTTCATCCGCTGCAATATCTGGCATATACAGGGTCGCGATCGCGATTTGCTCATCGATACTGGGACGGGCGTACGTTCGTTGCGAACGGAAATTCCGCGACTTTCCGATCGACCGGTTGTGTGCTTAGCCACCCACTGTCATTTTGATCACTGGGGAGGTCTCCATGAATTTGATGAACGGATCGGTCACGCGCTCGAGGCGGAAGTCTACGCTGCGCCGACCGGTCAAACGACGGTCGCAGATAGGTACATAACTCAAGAGAGCTTCAAGCGCTTACCCCATGCCGGCTATGAACCGCTTCGGTATGCCGTCAGAGCCGCCCCGTTGACTCGCAACTTGCAGGACGGTGACGTGATCGATTTGGGAGATCGCGTATTTTCCGTGGTTCATCTGCCCGGCCATTCGCCGGGTCAAATTGGAATTTGGGAAGAGGCCACGGGCGCTCTTTTTACCGGTGACGCCATTTACGACGGCGAGCTGATCGACGGTGAATACGCTGGTGGTCTTGAAGAGTATGTGGAAACAATGCGTCGTCTGAGAGAAATTCCCGTCAACATCGTCCACGGCGGTCATTGTGCAAGCTTCGGCCGCGCCCGCATGATCGAGCTCATCGATGACTATATCGCGGGGAAGCGACTTTCAGCTTGCCCGAATGAGGCGGTGGCCCACGGGAAGGATCCATGAGGCGCCGGACCGTCAGGCCGCCGCGGAGGTTCATCGTAAGGTGGCCATTTCTGGAAGCGCGAACAGCCCCCATACGGACCGACAATCAGGCAGCGTGGGCCTGAGGCGATGAATCGTCGTGCTCAAGCCGGCTGCTGTTGCGTAATGCAGTGAATCCCGCCGCCGCCGCTGGCAAGGTGGGTAACGTCGATTTGCACAATTTCCCGGTCCGGAAAAGCCGCTTTAATTACTGCACGCGCTCGAGCATCCCCAGCAACGCCATAAGCAGGCATCACGATGCCTCCGTTGGCTATGTAGAAATTCACATACGATCGACAGAACATGCGGTGAGGCGTCTGGACCTCATACGCATCTTCCATCGAAATAATCTGCAATGCTCGGCCGCGCGCATCGACGGCTTCCTCGAGCGCACATCGATTATCTGCGGTCAGTTGTCGCGCGGCGCCTGAGGCTCGTGGATCGCTTTCGTAGATGACCACACCAGGTTTTGCAAAAGATATCAATCCATCGACATGACCGTCCGTGATGTCGACATGCAGTCCGTCGGGATCGCCCGGCAGCCAAATCACCTTGCTTGCGCCCAGCGCATCACACAGCTCGCGTTCCGCGGCCTGTTTGCTGATACCGGGATTGCGATTGGCATTCAGAACGACGGATTCCGTCGTGATGACCGTCCCTTCACCATCGGTATGTATTGCGCCGCCCTCTAAGCACAGACTCGATTGATACCCGGGGACGCCGGCAAACTTGAGCACACGTCCGGCGAGGCGCGCATTGTCGGCATACTCAGGCGACTTGCCGCCCCAGGCGTTGAAACGCCAAGCGGTCCCGGCACGCGTGCCGTCGCGGTGCGCGAGGAAGGTCGGTCCAGAGTCACGCATCCAGGGATCGTCGATCGGGAAGGGGATCACCTCGATGTTTGCACCGCACTCCTCACGTGCCCTTTCGGCGCAGTGCGGTTCCGCGACCATGCGCACGGGCTCAAAGCGTCGTATGGCCCGCGCGACGTCTGCGTAAGCTTTCTGCGCCGCGGCGAGACCGTCGACCCATTGGTCCTCGCGACTGGGCCATGCCATCCAACAGCATTCATGGCGCACCCACTCGGCAGGCATCCAATAGCCGGATGCCAATGGCGTTTCGAGCATCGATGACCCCAGGCGGGAGGACGCGAATTGAGACTGCTCATCAGAAGCAAGCATGAAAGCCACCTCGGTTGGGCCGCGAGATATCGACTCACGCAGGATAGTTGGCTGTCGCGCATGAAACAAAGGACGATATTTCACTAAATTGATGAGCGAATTTAGACGCCGGGCGGCGTCGCAGCCACCGCGTTGCCCTCAGCCTCGCGAATAAACCACTCGTAGACGCGCCGAACTTGGTCGTCATCGTAGGTGCGCAAGTCACAATAAATGCGGTAGGCCGGTTGAGGAAAGGTCGGCCCCGCCAGCAACACCAACGCGCCGGACCGCAAATAGGGATCAGATCCAACCACGCTCGCGAGTGCCACTCCATGTCCTGCCGCCGCTGCGTCGATCATCAGTGCATGGTCGGAGAAATTCGATCCGCCGACTGCGTCAATCTTGGGCCGACCGATCTGCTCGAACCACTCGCGCCAGGTGACTTGCCCCTCATCGTGTAACAACGGCCAGCCCACGATGCAGGCCGGGTCCGCCGATGAACCACCCATTTTGCTGACCAGGCTTGGTGCCGCGACCGGCACTCGCTTGTCCTCGATCAGGTGAGCATCAATCGTGCCATATGCGGCTACGCCGCCGGCATGCGTGATCAAAATATCGATCTCGTCGGTAGCGAAGTCGACCTTGCGTTCGCTGCTGTCGAGCCACAGGTCCACGTCCGGCAGATCGGCGTGAAATTGCGCGATACGCGGAAAGACGAATCCACGCGCGAACGCCGAGGTCGTATAAAGAATGACGCCGCTCGGCTTCTGATAGGGGGCAAGCCGCGCAACTCCGTCCTCCAAGCGGTGGAGGATTTCGCGCACCGTCCGCGCAAAGTCTTTGCCGGCATCGGTGAGCACGACGGATCGACCAACTCGGCGGAACAAGGGCTGACCGAGTTCCTCCTCCAACAGCTTGATCTGATGACTGACCGCCGAATGGGAAAGATGTAGCTCATTGGCTGCCAGCGCGAAGCTCGCGAGCCGCGCCGCAGCCTCGAATCCACGCAGCGTGCTCAGGCTTACTGGAGGTCTCGCCACGCTTCATTGATGAATTAATTTAGCCGAATTGTCAAGAATTCGTCGTTTGCGTACGCGTTGATCCGGTGTTCTGCTATCCGGACCACACGCGAGTCTTTGAAGGCGCGTTGGAGGTCGCATATGCGCGGAAACCGTCGCTGCAGACGGACCGGCCCCAAATGGGGCCAACGATCTGAGTCAATCTAAGGAAATGGGGGACATCATGTCGTCGAGATTTACCAGATGGGGATGGCCGATTCGGGTACGTGTCCTTGCGATCGTCATCGGTGTCGTGTTCGGGCAAGGAGCCTTTTTTAAAGATGCCCTCGGGTCCGATGGCGAGACGGCGGCGAGCACCGGCGGTCTGGAAGAAATTGTGGTCACGGCAACGCGCCGCGCGGAGCGTCTGCAGGATATTGCCGTCAGCGCAACGGCATTTACGCAAGAAAAATTGGACGTCCAGGGTCTTCGCAATATCGATGATCTGACGCGCCTGACCCCGGGCGTGACCTTCCAGCGCGATGCCACCACCGCCTCGGGAAATTTCAACGATGAGGATTCGGACATCAATATCCGCGGTGTCGATTCGACCGCGGGCACCTCGACCGTCGGCATCTATATCGACGATACGCCGATACAAGGGCGTCACATCACTTTCACGTCCTTCAATGCATTTCCCGCCTTATTTGATCTCGAACGCGTCGAAGTTTTGCGCGGCCCACAGGGCACGCTCTTTGGCGCTGGGTCCGAAGGCGGCACGGTCCGCTTCATACAGCCTTCGCCCGATCTGCATGCCGACACGGTGTACCTGCGCTCGGAGCTCGCAACGACGCATAATGGCGCGGCAACGTACGAACTCGGAGGGGCCGTTGGCGGCCCGATCATCGATGACACGCTCGGCTTTCGCGTGAGCGCCTCGTTCCGAGAAGACGGCGGCTGGGTCAACCACGTCAACTACGTCACCAACGCGGTAACCGACGCCAATGCCAACGATCAGCAAACCCTAGTCGTGCGTGGGGCATTGAAGTGGGCACTGAACGATAAGCTGTCGGTAACCTCATCTGTCTATTATCAGCAGCTGACCCTGGGGGACACCTCGGCCTATTGGCCGTCGCTATCCGACCCCGGCGCATCGGAATTCGAGAACGGCAACGCGCAGCGAAACACCAGCGTCGACCCTTTCTATCTGGCAGCGATCAAGGTGGATTGGGACGCAGGGTTCGCGCAGCTGACGTCGAACACCTCGTATTTTTCGCGTGCCCAGCACTCGATCTCGGATTACACACAGTTTGATCGGGCGCTGTTCGGGCTGACGCTGCCGCCGCCACCGGGCGATGTGGGCACTTCGCATGACGCGGACAACCAGAACAATTTTTATCAGGAGTTCCGCTTGCAGTCGGTGGATCCGGCGGCAATGCTTATTTGGACAACGGGTTTCTTTTACGCCCATCTGGATGAAAATACGACTGAGAGCGTCTTCGATCCGAATCTCAACAACGAATACAATGCCGCCTACAGCACTCCATTGTGTACGCCCCAGGCACCGTGTCCGAATGGCGAGATCCTGACCCAACCGATATCGCAGATCATCGACAGGCAGTACGCATTGTTTGGCGATGCGACGTTCAAGATTGCGGATTCGTGGAAATTGACGGCGGGGCTGCGCGCATCGCACATCGAGTACAGCGGCGACCTCGTTTACTACGGCCCCTTCCTCTCGCAGACCACTGGTCCGACGACTCCACTCGCAGCCGTCGGATCGAGCAGTGAAAACCCGATCACACCGAAAGCAGTGGTTGCCTATCAACCGGATGCGGGAAATCTTTTCTACGCGAGCGCGGCCAAGGGATACCGCCCGGGCGGTATCAACGGACCGTTGTCGTCGGTTTGCGGAGCCAATCTCGCTTCGATCGGCTTGATGGCAGGGCCCGAGACCTATGCGGCCGACTCGCTGTGGAGCTACGAGTTGGGAGCCAAGAATTCATTGATGGGCGGACGAATGCAAATCAACGCAAGTGCGTTCGTGATCGACTGGAACGACATCCAGCAAGCCGTGTACCTGCCGGCGTGCGGCCAGAATTTCGTCGAAAACCTCGGCAAGGTGCGCAGCGTCGGCGGCGAGATCGAGGTGCAGACGCGTCCCATCGAGCCCCTGCTATTCGATCTGTCGGTTGCTCACGTCGACGCCAAATACACGGGCACCGTCTGCGCGGGCACCGCCGCCTGCACGGGTGCCGGTGCGACGACGCAGCCGGTCGTGACGCAGGGCGATCGACTGCCCGGGGCTCCGTGGACATTCTTCGCCTCGGCGGAATATGACTTTTCGGCGCTCGATAATCGAAACCCATACCTGCGCGTCGACTATCAACGCACGACCGCGCAAACCGCGCTGCAGCCGATCCAGGATCCCAACAACGGGGTCTCCGATCCGACCTACACCGGCCTGCCGCAGACCAGCAACTTGTCCCTGCGGGGCGGCCTGCGCTGGGGCGGCATCGATGTGTCGCTGTTTGCGCAAAATCTGACGGATTCACATCCGCTTGAATCGCATACGCGAGATACCACCACCTCGGACCTGTTCTTCGATCACACGATTCGCCCCCGAACCATCGGGATCACCGCGACCTATCGCCACTAGCATGCATCGCCAGTGTCTGGGAGAACCACATGCGACAGTCAACTACGGAAGCCTTGCAACTCAGCCGCCGATATCTGGACCTCATCGGCGGGCGGCCGATGTCGCTCGCCGAGAAGCACGCCTTCATTGCAGAGACGGTCGACGCCTATGAGAAACACGTCAACCGCGGCTTCATCTCCTATCGTAAATCCGTCACGGAGGCAGGGCAATTCGCGGCACTCGAGTGGTCCGGCCATGGCGCGCAGCTGCAGGATCTGCTCGGACGGGAATACATCGATTGCCTTGGCGGCTACGGCATCTTCAGCGCGGGCATCAATCACCCGCGGATCGTCAAAGCGGTTCAGGATCAGATGGGCCGCATGGCGCTCAACAGTCAGGAACTGCTCGAGCCTTGGCGCGCAGCGCTCGCGCGGCTGCTTGCCGCGGTGACGCCGGGCGATTTGGGCTGCTGTTTTTTCATCAACAACGGAACCGATGCCGTCGAAGGCGCCATCAAGCTGGCGCGCCTGTACACCAAGCGAAACACCTTTCTGTCGACGCTCGGCGGATTTCACGGCAAGTCATTGGGCTCGCTTTCCCTGATGGGCAAGGCGTCATTCCGGGCGCCGTTTCTCACTGGTTTGCAGGACGTGCGCTTCGCGCCTTACGGAGATGCTCGCGCGCTCGAGGAGGAATTTGCGAAGGCGCAGGCCGTCGGCACGCCGATCGCCGCCTTTGTCGTCGAGCCAGTCCAGGGCGAAGCCGGCGCGGTGGTGCCGCCGGACGATTACTTGCCGCGGGCCCGCGAGTTATGCACGCGCTACGGCGCGCTGCTGATTGCAGACGAGATTCAGACGGGGATGGGACGGACCGGAAAACTTTGGGGTGTCGATCATTGGAAGGTCGAGCCGGACATCATGTGCCTCGGCAAGTCCATCGGCGGGGGCGTCATGCCGCTATCGGCATTCATTTCGACTCCCGCGATCTGGGAGGTGCTCGTACCAAATCCTGCGCTGCATTCGACGACGTTCGGCGGAAATCCGATCGCCTGCGCCGCCGGCATCGCTGCGATTACCGTGACACTCGAAGAGGACCTTCCCGGCCAGGCGGCATCCAAAGGCGAATACTTGCTCAGGGAACTTGGGATCCTGCAGATGAAATATCCGGGCGTTCTCAGCGGCGTGCGTGGCAAAGGCCTGCTCATCGGCCTCGAATTTCCGTCGGATGCAATCGGCTATCAGTGCGCCGGTGCGCTATTCCGGCGTGGCGTGCTGGTTGCCGGCACTTACTCGAGAGCAAGGACTATCCGGATTGAGCCACCGTTGGGTATTGCGAAGAGTCTGCTGCACGAGATGCTCAACCGGCTGGAGGATGCTTTGAAGGAGATCACCCCGGTGGTACGCGACTTAGGAATCGCTCGCGGTGTGGTAGCGGAGGTCTAGCAAGGTGATGAATATGATTCCCAAAAAGCGAACAGGAGTAGAGATGAGGCCAGCCGATCTTGGATATATGATGCCGGCAGAGTGGGCGCCGCACGCCGGCTGCTGGATGGCCTGGCCGAAGCGCGTTGAACTCTGGCGGGAGTACCTGGAAGCGGCACGGCGGGAGTATGCGAGCATTGCCCGGGCCATCGCCAGATTTGAACCCCTGACGATGATCGCGGACCCCGCGCAAGCGGCCGATGCGCGCATACAGTGTGGTCCCTCAGTGCGGGTCGTCGCGATGCAGATCGATGATTCATGGCTGCGCGATTCGGCCCCGACGGTGGTCATTCATCGGGACGGCAGGCGTGCGGCCGCGGCATTTACCTTCAACGCCTGGGGCGGCAAGTACCAACCGCACGACCAGGACGCAACACTCGGCGAACGCTTGGCGGATCTTGCCGCCCTGCCCGTGTACCGCTCGGAACTCGTGGTCGAGGGTGGCAGTTTTCTCTCCGATGGCGAAGGCACGCTGATTACGGCCGAGACCTGCATTCTCAATCCGAATCGCAATCCCGGCTGGACGAAGGCCGACGCCGAGGGCGAGCTTCGCGCAATGCTCGGCGTCCAAAAGGTCATCTGGCTGCCGGGTGACGTCACGGACACGGAAACCGACGGCCACGTCGATGGCTATGTGTCTTACGTGAAAGCCGCAACCATTCTATGCGAGGTGGTCGCCGATACCGAGGACCCGCGCCATGCAATCATGGCCGAGAACCGCAAGGTGTTGGAGCTGGAAACCGATGCCCGGGGCCGCCGATTCGAGGTGTTGCCAATCGTTGAAGCGCCGCGCTCCTGCGTGCCGGACGGCGCGGACGGCTACTGCCGCTCCTACGTCAATTTCTACATCGCCAATGGCGCCGTCATCGCACCTGCCTATGGAATTGCCGAGGATGCCATTGCATTTGAAGCGCTGCGGCGAGCCTACCCCGATCGATCGGTCGTACCGGTCGCGCTCAAGGATCTGTTTCGCGGTGGCGGCGGAATTCACTGCATTACACAACAAGTGCCCGCCTGAACGTCAAGAGTTAATCGAGCGCCGACGGAGAATCATCGATGCGCAACGTGTCGCTTGCAGCCGCTCAGTTCAGCTGTGGCTGGGATCGGGAAGCCAATATCGCGAAGGCCGATCGATTGGTTCGGCAGGCGGCCCGCGAGGGAGCGCAGGTCGTGCTGCTGCCGGAATTGTTCGAGACGCCGTATTTCTGTGCCGTTCAAAACAGCAGCTTTTACGATTTGGCCCAGCCACTCGATGGGCATCCCACGGTGGCGCATTTCTGTCGTCTCGCCGCAGAGCTCGACGTCGTGATCCCGGTGTCCGTTTATGAGCGCTCAGGCATGGCTTTGTTCAACACGGCCGTGGTCATTGACGCGGATGGCAAGGTGATCGGACATTATCGCAAGAGCCATATTCCGCAGGCACCGGGGTACCAAGAAAAATACTACTTTTCGCCCGGCGATACCGGCTTGAGGCCGTTTGACACGGCTTACGGCTGCTTGGGTCTGGCCGTCTGCTGGGATCAGTGGTTCCCCGAAGCGGCTCGATCGCTCGTGCTGCAAGGCGCAGAATTCCTGATGTATCCGACCGCGATTGGCACGGAGCCCCAAGATCCAGGCCTCGACTCCATGGAGCACTGGCGGATCGTCATGCGCGGTCACGCCGGCGCCAACATGGTGCCGGTGGTTGCCGCGAATCGCATCGGACTGGAAACGACCGACGGCGTATCGATGACGTTCTACGGATCATCATTCATCGCCGATCACCTCGGAGCTCTCGCGGTCGCAGCCGATCGGGATTCCGAGTGTGTGCTCGTCCATCGCTTCGATCTCAATGGCTGTCGTGCGTACCGGCAAAGCTGGGGTTGCTTCCGGGATCGCCGGCCGGATCTGTATGGCGCACTGACGACCCTCGATGGACATCCCGGAGCACGGCCCTCGGATCGGGTGACGTGAGACTCAGAGCGCCAAGTGCGCGCTGCCGCCAAATCGGCGGATGGGCCGCAGCTTTGGCCGTCATCTGTTCACTGTGGGGGTGCAGCAAAGCGCCAATGGCGGACAGCCAGGACGACAAGGTCCTGAATCTCTACGCTTGGGCCGAGTATTTCCCAAGCGCTGTGCTCGAAAAGTTCAAGACCGAAACTGGCATTAAAGTCAATTATGCGTCTCTTGACTCGAACGATGTAGCCGAAACCACGCTGTCGGCTGGACACTCCGGCTTCGATCTCGTGACCGTCAATGCATCGCCGCACTTGGGCCGGCAGATTCCCAAGGGTCTGTGGTTGCGGCTGGATCGTGCGCGTATCTCCAACTGGGGCAACGTGGACCCGAAACTCCTGCAAATCATGCAGCGCGTGGACCCGCAGAACGCGTACGCAATTCCCTATGTGTGGGGCACAACCGGAATCATCTTCAACCCGCAGAAAATTCACGCGATCATGGCGGACGCGCCCGTCGACAGCCTGGCAATGCTGTTTGAGCCGAATCTCGCCGCTCGATTCAAATCCTGTGGCATCAGCGTGCTCGATTCCTGGGTTGATATCTTGCCGATGATTTCGCTGTATTTGGGCCGAAAACAACTCGACACGGAGCCGCAGTCCCTCGCTGATATTTCGGAAACGTTCGCGAGAGTCAGGCCGTTCATCAGAAGAATTAATACGCCCGGATATTACGATCAGCTCGCGCGCGGCGAACTCTGCCTGTCCTTGGGGTATTCCGCTGACGCGATGTCCGCACAGCGCCTCGCGGCGCAATTGCACTCTGGCGTACAACTTGAATATCGACAGCCGCGCGAAGGAATCCCCATGTATATCGATGCGTTCGCGATCCCGGCGGATTCACGCCACGCAGATGCAGCACTGAGGTTCATCGACTTCGTGTTGCGCCCGGAGATTGGCGTCGAGCTGGCACAAGCGACCAGCTTTGCAATTGCGAACACCGCCGCCATGGCGCAACTGTCGCCGGAGTTGCGCAATAATCCGATGATTTATCCGTCATCGTCAGCTTCCGAGCGATTGTCCCTGGACCGGGCGTTCTCAATGGAGGAAACCCGATTGCTGTCGAGAACCTGGCTTCGCATGAAAACCGGACATTGATCGTGTCAAATCACGAATCCGCAATTCTGGAAATCGATGGCGTTTCGAAAACGTTCGACCGGACGCCGGTTCTGCGCGACGTCAACCTCGAGGTTCCGCGCGGTACGATCGTTGCGCTGCTCGGTGCCTCCGGATCGGGGAAAACGACACTGCTGCAGATCATCGCGGGATTGCAGGATCCCGACGCAGGTACGCTGAGAATCGACGGCAAGGATATGCGCGCCGTTCCGCCGTTCGAGCGGTCAGTCAACATGATGTTCCAGAGCTATGCGCTTTTCCCTCACCTCACGGTGCTCGGAAATGTGGAGTACGGCCTCAAAGCGCGCGGCGTGAAACGCGCGGAACGACAGCGACGGCTCGCCTGGGCACTCGAACTTACGCGACTCGCGGAATTCGGCGACCGGCGTCCGGATCAACTCTCCGGCGGCCAGCGCCAGCGTGTGGCACTCGCGCGGTGTCTCGTGATGCAACCGGCGATCCTGCTGCTCGATGAGCCGATGGCCGCGCTAGACCGGGGGCTGCGTGCCCAGGTGCAACAGGAATTGATCTCGATCCAAAGAAAGGTCGGGACTACGTTTATTGTGGTGACGCACGATCAGGAAGAGGCCATGGCGATTTCCGACTACATCGCGGTCATGGACAAAGGGCGCATCGCACAGTTTGACCCGCCACGGATACTCTACGAAAACCCGCGCAGCCGATTCGTGGCCTCTTTTCTCGGCAATATCAATTTATTTGACGGGTCGGTGGGCGGCAGTGAATCGGGGCGATTGCGATTCGCGACCGACGACGGCCTCGAGATCTTCATAGCGCCGGAGAATTGCGCTGATCCAAAGAGCATATGCACCGTGGGATTCCGTCCGGAGAGACTGCTCGTATCGCGGATCCCGATCGATTGTCCCAATCATTGGCCCGGGGTCATCGAGCAGGTTTCTTACAGCGGAACATTTTCGCGCGCAACCATCCGTACGCCGGCTGGCCGTCTGCTCGACGCCACGCTGATGAATGTCGGCGGCGCTGCCGGCAGCGAACTGCTGGCGGGTGATGCGGTTCATGTCGGACTTCCGCCCGACGGGGTGGTGGTGATGACGCAATGACGACCCGGCGCCTGAGCGCAGTGGATCGATCGACGATCGCGATACCGCTCATCTGGCTGCTCGCCTTACTGGCCGTGCCGCTGATGGCGGTCGCGCTATTGTCCGTGCGGGTCGTGGCCGACGCCATTCCGCCGATCGAGCCGCTCGTCAGCAGCGCCGGCGGACATTGGGCCGTGCACGCGAGCATGCGCGCGTATCACCTGCTCGGGGCGGACGTTCTGTATCGCTCGGCATTTTTGAGCGCGCTCGTCAACGCCGCCTGCACGATGATCGGTTGCGTCGTCATCGGCTTTCCGATTGCGCTCGCCATCGCGCAGGCGCCCGTAGCGCGCCGCAATCTCTACGTTTTTCTCGCGGTCCTTCCGTTCTGGACCTCGTTTCTACTGCGGGCCTACGCCTGGATCGGGTTGATCAGGGATTCGGGGCCGATCAATTCTCTTTTGTTGTCGCTGGGACTGATCCACGATCCGATTCCCATGCTATTCAGTCCCGCCGCAGTCTGGCTCGTCATGGTGTATTCGTATCTGCCGTTTTTCGTGCTGCCGATGTACGCCGTGCTCGAAAGTCTGCCCGCGGAATTACTCGCAGCGGCAGCCGATTTGGGGGCAAGACCCGCCTATGCGTTTCGAACGGTCACGTTGCCGCTGGCGCTGCCCGGATTGATTTCCGGAGCGGTATTGGTGTTCATTCCGGCCGTTGGTGAATACGTGATTCCCGAGTTGGTCGGCAACAGCAGCACGATCATGATCGGTGGCATCCTTTGGGAGGAATTTTTCCAGAACCGGGATTGGCCATTGGCCGCCGCAATCGCAATCGCGACGTTCCTATTGCTAATGATTCCGTCTTATGTGCTGAGGCGGTGGCTCGGTCCGCTGGGCACCGTAAAGCAATGAACGCCGCAAAACATCGCCCGTTGCAGATCGTGACCCTCGTGCTGGGATTTGGGTTTCTTTATGTGCCAATCGCATGGATCATTATTTTTTCGTTCAGCGGCTATGTCACCGATGGGGGAGGAGGCTTCCCATCGCTGCACTGGTATCAGGCCCTCCGTACCGACGAGGAACTCGTGGGCGCCGCCTATCGGTCGCTGAGACTTGCTTTATTATCCTCGCCAATCTCGGTAATCATTGGCACTCTCGCGGGGATCGCGCTCGGTCGACTGGACCGATTCCCCGGGCGAGCCATACTGCTTGCGCTGCTGGCGATACCGATCTTCGCGCCCGAAATCCTATTGGGATTTTCGTTTCTGATGTTGTTTGCCGCGTTGCAAGCGATCACTGGATGGGAGCAGGGCAAGGGCATGATGACGCTGGTGATAGCACATGCCACCCTCGGTGCGCCCATCGTCGCATCGGTCGTTTTCGCGCGTGTCCTGGGTCGCGATCGTTCGTTGGAGAATGCCGCGCAAGATCTCGGGGCACGTCCGTTGCGCGTGTTTGTGACGATAACCCTGCCGCTCGCGATGCCGGCGATCTTGTCGGGTTGGCTGCTCGCGATGACGCTGTCATTCGACGACGTCGTCACGTCGAGCTTTCTAGCGGGGCCCGAGACGACGACCCTGCCGATGGCCATTTTTTCGAGTCTCCGTGTCGGCGTCAACCCGGAGATCAATGCGATTGGAACCCTGATGCTCGCCGGCGTCGCGGCAGTCTTCACCGTGGCGTTTCTTGCGGTAACTATCGGCCACCGTGCAAAGTCAAAAAGGGTCTTGCAAGAGTAACTTTCAGATGGGCCGCGATTTCATTCATCCGGAATCGCTGCTGCGCCTGTGCGACACAGTGAACGGCGCTCAGCTCTCGCCGTCGCTGTTCGAGATCGAGCTCACGGAAGGCGTGCTGATGCCGGATGCGGAAGCGGGTCGGCGCTCTCTCTGCTCGCCCCATCTCAAGTCTCCGGCGACATCGAAGCCGTACAAACGCGACGCTACGCTCCTTAGGCGCGTGAGCCGCAGGATCCGACAGCTGCATGGTGCGCCTCGCACCGGACCCGGCGTCGACCTCGAGGAGCTTGGCGACGCCGAAATCGAGCAGCTTGACGATGACATCGGCGGTCGCGAAGACGTTGAAAGGATTGAAGTCGCGGTGCATGATCCGGTGAGTGTGGGCGTGCCCGCCAGACGCCGCCCATGCCATCGCGCCCGAGTTCGTCGTCGATGACATGGGCCGAGACGGATTTCGCCTCAGCCGAGGCGGGGCTTAGGGGCCGGGTACGGCAGGAGACCGCACGCGCAGATATAGTCAGCTCGAGGTGCCGTATGGCAAGCGTCAATAGCGTCGCATCCAGCATCAAAGCGAAACTGCAGCCTCTCAATGCGGTGGAGTATCTCGCCCAATTGTTGGATGACAGCACCATCGACGATGGTAGCCCAGGCACCGAGCTGCAAAGGCGCCTTATGACGCTGTTCGAGGCGAGTCAGTCGGGAGGTTACGGCGCGAGTTCCGGGATGGCCAGCATTTTGCATCAAGGTGGAATCTTCTCTGGCCTGCACAACGAAGGCTTCCGAGAGCCCTTCAGAGATTTCTGGCCCGCCAGCGACAATCAGGTAGGCCATTTCATGACGGCCGTGGATATGGGCTACCGTCCGGAATTCACGTACCAATGGGTGCCGAGCGTGGGCGGGGGAACAGGCGCATATGTGCAGGCTGCTGGTGTGCACGAGAGCTTCTGCATCGCGCTGATCGTTGGGCATGAGCAGGTTCCTGATGACGCGAACCTGTTCAAGATTCGACAGTATTTTGCAGCCAGTACGAACGACGTCGAGAAGTTCTACCGCGCGGTGGGTCAGGTTCCGGGACATACACGCTACCCCGCATCGGTCGATATGTATCTCTCTCGGACCAAGTGGTTTCTGCAGGATATTCCGATCGGAAATGGAGCGGGAAACAGCTTTCACGATCTGCATTTGAGTCTTTATGGATATGCATTCGGCACCTTCATTCGCAAGAGCCAAATGACTTTGCGCAGCGATGCTGCAGGCTGGATCCGACTTTATCTGGGAGGGGGCGACCTGCGGTCCGGATTCTGATTTCAGCGCGGCCTTGTAATCACCACGCGACGCATTCGCGGCTGCGCGAATTTCCCAAAAACTGGCATCGATTTTGTGGTCTCGCTCGGGGGAGTCACACATCGCGATGACACGCGCGGAGTTTCGCCCGCGTTCTAGCTGATCGTCCGTGCGGCAGAGTCGGGCATCGCTGCCCCAGGTAATCAGTCAGATAACGGAAGTCAAGCCCCTCGGTCAATGATCGCTGGAAATTCCCGCTCACTTCTCAACACGCGCTCTTGCATTCTTGCCGTTCGCGCAATTGAGACACAGTCGGCAGGCCGGCTTGACTGCCTTCCATTAGTTTTTCGCCTCAACGGCTTCGCGCCGGTCAGTCGCTTGTGTACGTTGAGTCTTTGCCCTTGAGACGTTGACACCGGCGCCGATGGTGGACCAGTGACTGTGTAGTTTACGAAGGCAATTGCAATGCTCATTCAATCCGGGATTGTTCCGCAATTCACACTTAGGCTTGGGGTCTATACGACCGCGCTGATCCTCGGCCTGGCGGGTTGTGGAGGGGGCGGCGGAAGCGGCGCCAACCAATCGATTACCGGCCCCGGCACTTCAGGAACCTCGATCACCGGCGTCGTAGCCAAGGGGTTCGTCAGCGGTGCGACGGTTACCGCTTACTGCGGCGGAATGACTGCCGGCATGACGTTGGGGACAGTGGCGACCACGGATGCACAAGGCAGCTACAGCATCACTTCCGCGAGCACCTGCAACCAGCCGATCGAGCTGGTTGCCACCACCGGTGGCGATGCGACTGAGCTCGATGAGGTGTCGGGGACCACTATTCCCGCGACCTTCACTCTGAGCGCCTACATTGCGGCGCCGGTCGCCACGAACGTGCAGCACATTACGCCGCTCAGCGACATCGTCGCAGCCATGGTGGATGCCCAGGCCGGCCAGACACCGACGAGTTCGACGGTGACCGCAGCAGCCAACGTGGTCATCAACAACGTATTGAATGGGGATGCAGCCACGTTCAACGCGACCCCGATGACGCCGGCGCAAGCAATCGCGAGCGGCAACCAGGCTGATTTACGGCTCGCCTACCTATTGACGGCCGTCTCGGCACAGGCGAATGCATTGAATAGCATCCCTGCGATGGATGGGGCGAACTCGCTCACCTCGAGCGTTGAGAAGGCGCTGAAGCAGCTGACAAGCACAGCGACGGCGAGCAATCCCGGTCCCAACTTGGTGCAACTCTTGCAATCGTACATCAGTGTGCTTTGGACCAGTGTGCCGCTGACGGGACCCTCCGCTGCGGCGCTCGTGGCACTCCCCTCCGCCGCACCGACGTTGACGACTTCCGGGAGCGGCTCGACTACGTACACCATCGGCGGAACGACTGCCGGGCTGACCGGGTCGGGCCTGGTTCTGCAAGACACGGTCGGCGAGAGCCTGCCTGTTTCGGCCAATGGCAGCTTCACGTTCGTCAACGGGATGGCGACCAATTCGGCCGACACGGTCCGTGTGCAAGCTCAGCCGTCGGGTCAGCTCTGTACGGTAGTCAACTCCCCGCAGAATGTCGGTACTGCCAACGTCAGCGATATTGTGGTGACGTGCACGATTGCCTACAGCATCGGCGGCACAGTCTTTGGATTGGCCAGTGGAATGAGCGTCGTGCTGAATAATACGAACGGCGATTCCGTTACGGTAGCAGCGAACGGCGCTTTCACGTTTCCACGCTCACTTGCGAGCGGCGCCCCATGGTCGGTCACGGTCGCCAACCAACCAACCGGGCAAGGTTGCACGATCACGAATGGCTCGGGCGTGATGCAAGCGGCGAACAGCACGGCGATCGAAGTCGCATGCGAGAATCTCTATACGGTCACCGCCGAGGTATCCGGTCTCGCGGCCAACGGCACCCTCACACTCGCTTTGAAATCGGGCGCGATGCAGCAGACTACAACGGTCACTGCGGACGGCACCGTGTCGTTCCCTGTGGGCTTACCCGTCGGCGCGGGATTCGATATCTTTGCGACGAGCGCGCCTAGCGGGCAGGGGTGCAGCGGAGGTGGCGGAACCGTCAGTGCGAGTGCCGGCGCCACGAATGGCATTGCCGTCACCTGCGCCAACGGCTATTTCACGGTCGGCGGCACTGTCTCGGGGCTCGCGGCCGGCAGCACGCTGTGGCTGTCCGAAACAACCCCCTTGGCTGAAGGGAACCCTAACGTGAGCATCACCGCCAACGGTTCGTATACGCTGCCCGCACCGGTCCTGGGCGGGACGACGAGTGCGGCGGGCACCTACACGGTGGCATTCCTCGTGCAACCTGCCAATCAGAATTGCACGTGGGCCTATGGCGCAGGAGTTTTGTCGGCGTCTTCGAACGTGCTGGTTGAAGACGTCACCCAACTCAACATCGTCTGCACCCCAGCATATTGGATTACGGGCCAGATCACTGCCTCCGGCGGGGTCGTCTCTAGCGGTTCGGTGACAATCATCGGGCAAACGGATTTTCCCGGCACCAGCACCAACACGCAAACGGTGTACTTGGACGGCGGCGGCAATTTCCAACTGGTCGCGCCGCCCGGGACCTATACCGTCACACCCTTTACCGCAGGCGGGCAGACCAGCTTTAGTCCCGCGTCGGCAACGGTGACCGTGAGCAATGCCAATCCAGCGGCGTTGGCCTTCACTTGCGTCTCCGGGTGCCCGGCCGCCACTTCAGGTAGCGGCGGATCGGTTGGCGGAGGAACAGGAGGCGGGGGCGGTAGCGGCAGCCAGGGTTCTGGTGGAACTGGTGGCTCCTACCCCTGCAATTTCACCAGCTGCGCCACGCCTTTACCCAGCAGTTGCGTGACGGAATTTAACGATCCGTCCAATTACAATTGGGTCTCTTTCACCAACAATACCTGCGGGCAGGCCATCAGCCTGACCTTTGTGCCGGTGGGGACGGGCTATGGCGCCGCGCAGATGGATCTGTCTCCCGGTCAAAGCTCCTCGACGGGGCTTTCCAACAGCGAATCGCCGAACGGGTTTACCTATGCCGTGTGTCCATACGGATATGGTCCCTGGAACCCCACGAGCAACGTCGCCTGGAACGGATCGGGTCTCTTTATATGCGTTCAGTAAAATTAGCACTTCCTCCGCCCGGATCCGAACAGTACGGCCGCTATTGCCGTTCGAAGCGGCGGAGGCTACAGGGTCGCTGCGTAGCTTGGTAGCGCAGTACGTAGGCGTCGGTTAATCCGCGACGCTCCCCCAAGGATAATTCTTCTTCCGGCCTGACCATTCACGCTTCTGCAGAATCGACGGGCACGGTTGCACGGCCTCACATTGGCAGTTACCGGGTCAATCAAACGCGGCGCCGGAATGGCCGACCCCATGCCCCGATCCGCCGATGAGCGAGATTTGAGAGCCGATGATAGATTGAAAGGTACCAATGACCGCTTGGAAGGTACAGTATTCCACCAACAAAGGATGTCGACACATGGCACATCCGATGCCTAGATCTCGCCGCCCGTGATCATAGAGAAATCAAATGCCTCTGTGCTTGGAGTACAAGACAATCCGTCCATTGAGCTCACCCGTATTCGGGGGGTAGGTAAATGTTATATGTTTCCATCATTCTATTTCTGTACGCTGCGCTCAGCGGGCTCATCATGGTAGTCGGCATTTTCAGAGGTACGAAGCCTTGGGTACCTCTTGCGGTGGGGCACGGAATTCTCGCTGCAACGGCGCTCGTGCTGGCGCTGTTGGTGGCGATTGCGACCGACGTCGCTGCGATTAAGGTCGGTGTCGCCGTTCTGGTTTTGACGGCTCTGGGAGGGTTCCTCCTTCTCAGTTTTCATCTGCGTGGCAAACCTCATCCTTGGGTGGTCGTGGTGCTGCATGCACTGCCCGCCCTCGGTGGGGTCGGCTGCCTCGTGTTCGCTCTGTTCCAGTGATGCGTCGCTTGACGCTGAGCGTGGCCCTGCTCGGGCTCTCCGGATTGGCGGCCTGCAGCCAGGATTTCTCGCTCCAGCCGCCGTCCGGCGAACCGATGACGGTGTCGGACATCAGCATCCACTCAGTACACGATTTCGCGCCGGCGGACGCGCCTTATCAGCGCATTGCAGACTGGGTCGCCGCGAACCGCACCGGCTGGTCGCAGTACTCAGGCACCCCACCTTCGTCGGGTACAATGATCTCGTACGGCAACGTGAGCCTGCAATTCGTCGACAAGCAGGTGTTGGCGCGAGCGCCGGCGGGAATCTATGAGAAGGCAACGTCCGTGAATGTCGAGGTGCTGCTGCGGTAGTGCGCCGATTGGTCCGATCCCGCATTTGAATTCGCGAACACAGTGGCGGAACTACTGTGTCGCACCATTCTCGCGAAAGTGTCGATGTTCCGAATCTGCCGCCAGTCCCGCAACTCAACGAACTCCGCAATGGCCGGTGCCGCGTCTCATTGCCACTTTAGTGAGATTCGTTGATTCGACGCCATGAAAGTGAAACGACAATAGCCCGCGGCCATCAATGACATTCCAATTATCTTGCTAAAGCTGGTCGAGCTCTGTGCGATGACAAATGGGTCTTTGCTTATGCGCGATGAGCATCAAGATGGCTCCTCATACGCGGGTACACTCGCGTCGGAATGTGGAATCCGCTCCTTTACACGCTCTTGGGATTGATGGTGGGTGCTCTCGTGGGCCTCACGGGCGTGGGCGGCGGATCCGTGATGACACCCATTTTGGTGCTCGCCTTTGGGCAATCGCCCGCCGTGGCCGTCGGTACGGACCTGATGTTCTCCGCCAGCACGAAGCTCGTGGCGACCGCGGCTTTTGGCTTTAGCCGACGCGTCGACTGGCGAATCGTCGCGCGACTCCTGCTCGGCAGCGCGCCTGCGGCCGGCGCGGTCATTCTCTGGCTTTGGCTCCATCATGGGTCACCCGGAGCAGTGGACCAGTTGATCACTCGATGCCTCGCGGTGATCCTCGCACTCGCCGCCGCGGCGCTGCTGTTCTACGATCCGTTGCGGCGCCTGGGGCTGAAATTCACCGTCTCATGGCTCCGCGGTACCGAACGCTATCAAGTCGCGCTCACGGTGGCGGCGGGGCTATTACTGGGATTTGGTGTCGCGATGACCTCCGTCGGGGCCGGTGTTCTCGGGGTTGTTGCGCTGGCGGCTCTTTACCCGCTTCGACTACCGGCGGATCGGCTAGTGGCTACCGACATTGCCCATGCACTGCCCATTACCGCTATCGCGGCTGTCGGCCACGCGGGATTAGGTCACGTCGACCTGCGGGTTCTCGCCTGTTTGCTCTTGGGATCGGTCCCCGGCGTACTCTTAGCCACCCGGGCGGCAATCCGGCTTCCGCCTCAATTCACGCGAACGCTCATTGCGATCATGCTGGCGGTCGTGAGCGGGCGACTTTTTGTCACCTAGGCACCGCCGCGTTGACCACGCTGTTCTCCGCAGCTGGCGAGCCTCAGCCTTCGTGCAACCCACACTCGCGCTTGAGCCCGAAGAATCGTAAATCCTCGAGGCTATTCACTTGCGCCAGCGAACGCGTCGTATGCCAATCGCCAATCGAGAGGTATCCCTTGTCCCATAACGGGTGATAGGTGAGGCTGTGCTTTTGTAAGTACCGGCCCACATCGTGGTCCGTCCAATCAAATAGCGGATGCACTTTATAGCGCCCGCGCACAAATTCAATCGGCGCAATCTGCGCCCGAGTCGAAGCCTGAACCCGACGGATCCCCGAAAACCACGTCTCGGCACCCAGCTCTCGCAACGCCCGATCCATGGGCTCCTGCTTATTAATCCGGTTGTATTGCTCGATCCCCGAGAGCCCCTGATCCCAAAGTCGTCCAAAGCGGGATTCCTGCCACGCCGGTGAGGCATCGGAGCGGAACACCTTGAGATTCAGATTGAGCTTTTGCGTGAGATCGTCCACGAACCGGTAGGTCTCGGGAAACAGGTAGCCGGTATCGATCAGGACCACCGGTATTTTCGGCATGACTTGATTGACGAGATGCAGCATGACCGCCGCCTGAGCACCAAAACTCGAGCTGAGCACATGCACCCCGGGGAGAATCTCGAGTGCCCGTTCCACTCGTTGTTCGGCCGGGAGCGACACAAAGGCCTCATTGATTTCCTGCAGCGCATCGTCCGCGGCGGTCTTGTTGTCTCCCGTCAACCATCGAATGAATTTCAATCGCGAACTCCTGATCCACGACCAGCAACCGGGCGCCGTCGGCTCGTCCGATGCTTGCGCGAGAAAAGATCATAGCTCGCACCCCGGCATCCCGTTAGTCTCAAGGGTTATGAACTCATAACCAATTCTTCGCGGTAGTCCGTGATCGGTCGGTCCTATAGTGGCCGCATGATCGATCCCACGCAGGCACTATCCGGATTTGTCGTCGGCGCCATCGTCGGTGTCACGGGCGTTGGCGGCGGATCGCTGATGACCCCGATCTTGGTATTGCTGTTCGGCATTCATCCGGCTACAGCGGTGGGTACCGACCTGCTGCACGCGGCGATCACCAAAGCGGGCGGCACCGTCGTGCACGCCAGGAACGGCAATGTCGACTGGCGTGTCGTGTACCGACTGGCGGCAGGCAGCGTCCCTGCCGCAGTTGTGACGCTGTTGTCGTTGCGTGATGTAGCCCACGGCTCCGGCAGCTCGAAGATAATGACGACCACGCTGGGATTCATGTTATTGCTGACTGCGACGATGCTCATTTTCCGGAGCCAGCTGCGTCGCCTCACGGGCGATCATCGGGTTGGTCCTGCGCGCCATCCCGCCTTCACGGTCCTTACCGGCGCCATTCTAGGCGTTGTCGTCTCGTTGTCGTCGGTCGGCGCCGGTGCCCTCGGAATTACGGCCTTGTTTATTCTGTACCCGCTGTTGCCCGCCTCGCGGATCGTGGGGTCCGACGTCGCCCACGCCGTGCCGCTCGCCCTGGTCGCGGGTTTCGGCTACTGGCTATTAGGCGCGATCAATTGGACATTGCTGGGGTCGCTGCTCGTGGGCTCCCTGCCCGGCGTCTATTTAGGTAGTCAACTTTCCGCTCGCTTACCAGAGCTCGCGCAGCGATCCCTGTTGGCGGTCACCCTATCCATGGTCGGGGTCCGATTGATCGCGCTTTGAGATTGAGGCAAGCTTGCTCATCGAGTGGGGCGCGCCTGCATCTCGTCTGCCGGCGCGCGAATTCGCCGGCGCATCTCCGCCTTATACTTTCCCGCTGAACGCAGTCGACGGAAGATGACCGACAAAGTAGATCTCTGTGAACGACTTCGTGAGACTGGTAGTATCGCGCGGATGGGGAGACTTAGATGCCGGCAATCTCGACAGCGCGCGCGCAGTGGCTAGCGATCCATATCATACCGCTGGAACCCCAATTACGCCGGTGGCTCAAACGCGCCGCACCCCATTCGCTTGAAGCAGATGACTTGATCCAAGAGGCATACGCGAAACTCGCGGGTTTGCCGACGATATCGAATATTACGCATCCGAAGGCTTATCTATACCAGACCGTTAAGCGCCTCATTTTGGACCATATCCGCCGATCCAAACTGGTTTCCATCGAAGCAATGGCGGAAGTCGCACAGCCGGCCGTCTTAGAAGAAAGCCTTACACCGGAGCGAATCTTGTCGGGCCGTCAGCAACTCGAGCGCCTTTACCGGGCGATTGCTCGCTTGCCGACGAAATGCCGGTCGGTATTTCTGATGCGTAAGTTCGACGATATGCCCCAGAAAGCCATCGCCGCCCAATTGCGAGTCAGCGAAAATACCGTCGAGAAATGGATGGTTCGTGCACTACGGATGATTCTGGAAGACCTGAAGACGACCGAGACGGATTTCGACATTCGCGCCGGAAGGGACCGGGTTGCGGACGGGGCCAAGCGCGATGCGTGAGAACGCCGAGACGATCGATGCGGCGGCAGCGCAGTGGGTCATCCGGATCGACCGGCGTCTGACTGAGAGCGAGCGGGCGGCGCTCGAGGAATGGCTCGGTGCGGACCCTCGGCGCGTGGGAGCACTCGCGCGCGCCCAGGCCGGCTGGGTGTATATGGATCGTGCGCAAGTCTATCGAGCAGCCGGCGAGCTGCGCGAATCGCGAACCGCGCGGCGATGGCGCATGGCGATACCGTGGGCGTCGGCGGCGGCCGTTCTGGTAGCCGTTGCCACGGCGCTGTGGGCCTGGCAAGGGTATTCCCGCACCCATTTCGCCACGGCGCGCGGCGAGATCCGAAAGTTAAACCTCGAGGACGGAACGCGCGTCACGCTGGATACTCTTAGCCGACTCTCCGTGCGCTACGGGTCCGCCGCCCGGCTCGTTTCTCTCGAGGCCGGCGAGGCACTGTTCGAAGTGGCGAAGGATGCCGGGCGCCCGTTCATCGTCCAAGCAGGAAATGTTCGTGTGCGCGCAGTCGGCACTGCGTTCGTAGTCGATCGCCGTTCAGACGCCTCCGTCGATGTCATTGTGACTCACGGCACGGTCGATGTATGGCGCGAAGCGAGCAGCCCGGAACCCGCGGTGCGCGTCGACGCCCACAAAAGGCTGGTCACGACGCCGGTGCAAGCGGCTCAACCGGCGGAGTTGACTGCGGCTCAGCTGGCAGGCGCGGTCGCGTGGGAAAATGGCGTCATCGATCTGAACGGCCGCACAATCCAGGAAGCGGCCGCGGAATTCAATCGCTACAACGCCCGCACCATCGTGATCCGCGATCCCGCTCTAGGCTCTCAGACGGTCGTCGGTCAATTCCAAACCACTGATCCGGTGGCATTTGTCACCGCGGCCGCGGCCATGTTGGACGCTCGCGTGCGAACAGACGGCGACCGGCTGATTCTAGAATCCGGGCCGACCGCCCAAAAATAATCTCGGCAATGATGGCGGAAGCGTCTTTCTCATCCGTTCTAATGGGCAAGAGGGAGCCACGGTGTGCCTGCGACCATGGCGCCCCACGAATAACGAAGGGGGCGAGCGATGGAACCAGCGAAGCCGCGGCCGCACCGCAAGTTATCCCAGGCGATCGCGCTGGCGCTCGGGGCAGCAGGGCTGAGTACGGCTCTGGCGCAGACGACCTCGTTCGACGTGCCGGAGCAGCCCGCGGCGTCGGCGATCCCGGAGTTCGCCCGCCAAGCGCACCTGCAGATCATCGCTCCCGCCGACAAACTCGTGGGGGTCAGTACTCACACGGTGCACGGCGTGATGGACATCCGCGCGGCGCTCAAGCAATTGTTGGAAGGGACCGGCCTCGCAATTGCGTCCGACGACGGACATACGATCAGCTTGCGATCCACGGACGCGCCGCAAGCGCGCAGCACGGCATCTACGGAGGATTCAGCCGGCAACCAACTCGACGAAATCATGGTCACTGCGCAGCGCCGCACCGAGAGCGCGCAGCACGTACCTATCACGCTGCAGGTGCTGACCGGTGAAGCGATCTCTCAGCTCAACGTCGCCACATTCGATGATTTCCTAAAATACTTGCCCAACGTGACGTCCGACGGCTATGGTCCCGGCCAGGGCGATATTTACATGCGCGGCCTTTCCTTTACCCAGGGCGGTAACGGCGGGGGCGCGGCGCCTACCATCTTTCCGAACGTCGCAATCTATCTCGACGAGCAATCCGGGCAACTGCCGGGCCGCAACCTCGACGTCTATGCCGCGGACCTGGAGCGCATCGAAGTTCTCGAGGGTCCGCAAGGCACGCTCTTCGGCGCCGGCGCACAGGCGGGCGTGTTGCGCTACATCACGAACAAGCCGAAGCTCGACGTCACCGAAGGTAACGTCAACGCGGGCTATGCGATTACCGCCGGCGGCGACCCCAGCAACAATCTCGACGCCACGATCAATCTGCCGATCATCGCGGACACGTTGGCGCTGCGTGCGGTGATCTACGACGAATCCCGGGGTGGTTACATCAATAACATCCCCGGAACCTTCGCCAGGGCTCCCACCGACGATGTGGTCGTCAATTATTTCGGCGGCGTCGTGCCGCAAAACAGCGGCCCGATCAACAATAGTCCGCTCGTCGCCAATGCGATCAACCCGGTGGTCTACAAAGGCCTGCGCGTTTCCGGTTTGTGGAAGATAAGCGATGATTGGGACGCGCTCCTCATGCAGTCTTATCAAGACATGGACGCCGGCGGCGTCTCTTGGGAGGAGCAGTATGATGGCTTGGGCCGGCCGCTGCCCCCGTTGTCGGTTCAGCTCTACAACCCGTCCTACGACAAGGACAGCTTCGAAGACACGCAATTGACCGTCAATGGCCGTATCGGCCAGCTCAAGCTCGTCTACGCGGGCAGTTACTTGGATCGCAACGTCAGCCAGCAATCGGACTACACGAACTATTCGCGCGGCCAGTACGCGAGCTACTACCAGTGCAACTATCCAGGTTACCCGTTCGTCGGCGGAAATCCGACATCGGGCTCCGCGGGGTATTGCTACTCTCCCAGCGCATTTTTTACCGAAAAGGAGAACAGCACGCATCAGAGTCACGAGATGCGACTGAGCACGCCCGACGAATGGCGCCTGCGCGCTCTCGGCGGTCTATTCTGGGAGAACTTCACGATTCATGACCAGTCGGATTGGCACTATGGAACGAGCCCGAATTTCGTGCCGGTCGCGCCGCCGACCGGCGCCACTGCCAACAATCCCAGCGTGCGTCCCGCGGGCGACGTATATTTCGACGACACCACCATCGGCTATACGCAGAAAGCCGCCTTCGGCTCGGTCGATTACGATCTGATACCCAAGACTTTGACGGTTACGCTGGGAACTCGCTACTACAGCATGAAAACCTTCGAGGTGGGATCCACCGTCGGCAGCTTCGGCTGCGAGATCTACGGTCCGTATGATGGAAGTGTCCCGACGAGCCCGTGCACTCTGCCCGAAGCCAACGGCTACAACCTGAACGCGAACAATCCGGCCGAGACCTACACGGGTTTCAAGAGCCGCGCCAATTTGAGTTGGCACATGACGCCGGACGATATGCTGTACTACACCTGGTCGCAAGGTTTTCGCCCGGGTGGATTCAACCGGGCGCAGTCCATCATCTCGCCGAGTTCGCCGCTCTACGGACTGTACACACCGCCTCTTACCTACGGACCAGACGTGCTGATCAACAATGAGTTCGGCTGGAAGACCGAGTGGTTCAACCATCGACTGCAATGGAACGGAGCGATCTACCAAGAAGACTGGAAGGACGTGCAGATCGGAATCCTGGACCCCGGCATAACCGGCAATCTGGAGTTCATCGCCAACGGCCCGAACTATCGGGTGCGCGGGGCGGAGACCTCCGTCCTCGCGCGGGTACTCGCGGGTCTGACGGTGACCGCCTCGGCGTCGGTGAACAGCAGCAAAGTGGTCAAGACGCTCTCTTTGGTGGATCCTAAGACCGGCCAGCCCATCGATATCGTCAATCCGTTCGGGGCCGAAGGCTCGCCGCTTGCAGTATCTCCGTGGTTCCAAGGCAATATTCGTATTCGCTACGAATTTCCGATTAACGAGTATCAGGCGTTCTGGCAAGTCGCGGGCACGCATCAGAGCGGGTCCTATGCCAATACCGACCCACTGAGCAGGACGCTACAGGGCGTGTCCGTCGATTTCTACGATCCCGGTTTTTCGACCTATGACGCGGCGATCGGCATCGCCAAGGGCGCGTGGACCATGCAGATATACGGCGTCAACATCAGCAACACACAGGGGGTCCCCTTCTCGAGCTACTCCGAATACGTCAAGATGAACACGATCATCCGTCCCCGGACTCTCGGTTTGCGGTTCTCGTATAAATTTCACGAGAACAAATAGCGACCCCGATCGGGCTGCACGCGCGGCCAAGTGGATTGGCCTCCAGGCAACATTTCTGTAACAAGTGCTCATGCGGCCGGTTACATGAATCTTGCTGACGGGCCTACCAGAAGGAATGAGCAGCATGAGCACAAACGTACGCAGCAGGACCAGCAACGAAATCTGGCAGATGGATCGGGACCACGTTCTGCATCCATGGACCCATCACGACAGCTTTCGACGGGACGGTTCGCTGATCGTCACCGACGCAAAGGGCGCGCACATCACGGACATCAACGGCAAGCGCTATCTCGATGGAATAGGCGGCATGTGGTGCGTCAACATCGGCTACGGGCGCGATGAACTCGTCGATGCGATGGCCGAGCAGGCGAGACGGCTGCCGTACTCCAATTCATTCGTGGACATGGGCAACGTGCCCGCAACCGAACTTGCCGGCGCGCTCGCTGCGATCGCGCCGGGCGGGCTCAATCATGTCTTTTATTCGACGTCCGGGTCGTGCGCGATGGATAGTGCGATCCGGCTCGGGCATTACTATCACTCGCGCCGCGGCGAGGGCTCGCGACGGCACATCATCTCGCGCAGGAATTCCTACCACGGATCGACCTACCTCGGCATCTCTGTCGGCCATCGCGACGGTGATCGCACACCGCATTTCCAGTATGCCGATGGCTTCATACACCACCTCTCGGCGCCATATCCCTACCGGCGGCCGGCCGGTATGAGCGTGAGCCAGTTTACGGATTTCCTCGTGACCGAGTTCGAGGGCAAGATCGCCGAACTGGGCGCGGAGAACATTGCCGCGTTCGTTGCCGAGCCGATCCAGGGTGCGGGCGGCGTCGTGGTCCCGCCGCCGGCGTACCTCGAGCGCATGTGGAGCGTCGCTCGCTCGCACGGCATCCTGTTCATCGCCGATGAGGTCGTAACGGCGTTCGGCCGGGTGGGGCACTGGTTCGCCTCATCGTCCGAGTTCGGGATCGAGCCTGACATCATCAACTGCGCCAAGGGGCTCACTTCAGGGTACCTGCCGCTGGGGGCGACGATCTATTCGGACGCGATCCACGAGGTCATCAACACGCCGGATCCTGACGCGTGGTTCGCGCACGGGTTCACGTACTCCGGCCATCCGGTCTGCTGCGCGGTGGCGCTGCGCAACATCGAGATCATCAAGCGGGAGGACATCCTGCAGCACGCCAGGCTGGTCGGCGATTACTTCGAAGGGCGGCTCCGGGAGCTTGAAGCCTTGCCGCTGGTCGGCGAGGTGCGTGGCCGGCGGATGATGATGTGCGTCGAATATGTTGCGGACAAGACGACGAAAGCGAGCTTGCCGGACCATCTGAACATATCAAAGCGCATTTCCGATCTGTGCGAGGCCAATGGCCTGCTCGTCAGGCCGCTCGGGCACCTGGACATCCTGTCGCCGCCCCTGACGATCACCAGGTCTGAGGCCGACTTCATCGTCGATACGCTGAAGGCCGCGATCGAGGAAGTGACACGTACGCTGCCGCTGCCTGCGTGTTGACGGCCGGCGAAGTCGCCGTTTGGAACCGTTCGGAATCGTGCGGTCGGGCGGGCGGTTCCCCGACGTTCCAATCACCACGGAATCTTCCGGCCCAGGTAATCCAGATACTGAAGACCCGCTTTTCCGGCCTGCGCGTCCATGGTATCCGCGAGGTTCGGTATGCTCTCCTCGATGCTTAGACGCGCTTGGGGGCCGCCCATATCCGTTTGCACCCAGCCCGGAGCCATGAGTAGTAGAGTTCGCGGATCACCGGCGTGGCGAGCGGCGAAACTGCGCATGAACATGTTGAGCGCCGCCTTGCTTCCACGATAGACCTCGTAATGTCCGTTCTCATTGTTCGTGATGCTGCCCTGTCCGGACGACATGATCCCGATCGTGCCACTCGGAAGCACGAGATCCTGCAAGGCCTCGACGACGCGCATGGGACCTAGGGCGTTGGTGACCATCACACGTATGAATTCGTCGGTCGAAACGTCGGCGATCGTTTCACGATCGTCGTTCTTGACGCCGGCATTGACGAACAGCAGGTCGAACTTTCTCGATGCCAGACGCGCTCGCAGCGCGGCCACTTGATCGGGATCGATCACGTCGACGCTCTCGATTTCGAGACGATCCTCGGCGGCCCGCAATAGATCGTGCAGTTTCGATGTGCCTCTGGCCCGTTCAGTGGCAACCACGTGCCAGCCGCGCTTGAGATATTCCTCAGCCAAGGCAAAGCCAAGGCCGCGGGACGCGCCTATGAGAAGGAGCGTTTTGTTCGACGATGGACGTGGCATTTACAATGTCCCCTAGCAAGTTATCGAGCATCGCGGCATCGCATTGCGGCCGCCTATGAAGGCCGTCTCCACCTAGGATACGCTGCTCAGAAAGCCTGAGACCCGTGCGCCGCTGCATGGCGCACGGGCGTACCGATGCAATCGGCAGTTTCGAGAATAATTTCACTCGCGAAACCGCTGAAGACGGGCAGAGGTGCAATGCGTTCTATTTCTGCGCGTCGATCGCGTCTTTCTTGACATCGCCAAACTTAGCTCGAATCTTGCCGAGATTCTTTTGGATGTTGCCCTTGGCTTCCAGCGTTTTATCGCCTACGACTTTCCCGGTAGCTTCCTCGATGGAACCTTTCGTCTCTTCGACGCGGCCCTTCACTTGATCCTTGTTCATGCTCATGAATTTTTACTATTAATAGTGACCGGCAAGCGGCCGGCAGGCCCAAATCGAAAAATTTGGTAAATTCCGCCCGACAGCCTAGGACCGCCGGCCTTTCCGGTCTGTGCGTTGTCGTCCACGGCCGCGAAAGATGGCACGCACACACTCCGAGCGCGACGCAAACGTCGGGGTCGCCAACTCATGGCCTTACGGATGCGAGCGCACAGACTGTCGCCGCGGATCTGTTTATCGTCGCCGCGTTCAGTACCTACCGCGCGTTCAGTACTTATCGCGTGCCCATTTTTGGGGCAGCCCGGGTGCCAAATAGCGCGCAGCCGTTCGTGTTGATGCGCAAAGACCCGGCATTACTCATTCGACACTTCAGGAGAATATTGTGAAACCCATCTACCTGGCTCCGTTGGCGTGCGCCGCAATGCTTTTATCATTCACGGCTGCATATTCAGACGATGTCGGCAGAGCGGATACACAAAACGCATCCGCCGGGCATCGGGATTTTGACAAAGTCGATAGCCACCGGCACGGGTATCTCACTTCCAAGGACGTCAAGGCGGGCGATTACGTCAGCAAGAATTTTGCCAAGTGCAATGTGAAGCACGATGGCCACACGAGCCGCGAGGAGTACACCAACTGTCACGAGTAAGTCCAACGCAATTGCTCGGCGACGGCGGGCCGCCTTGGTGGTCTAGGAGACTCACGTTAGGTTGCCGCCGTGGCCGAGGCATTTGGCGTGATGCTGCCGCATCGAATCTAAGCTCAATAATCGACACTCTCGTCCGCACCGACAATCGCGATGCCGTTCGTCGCGACATTGTTGATCGTGGTGAGCCCCGTCCGTGTGAAATTGCCGTCCTCGTCGACCGCGAAAACCGACACGTGCGATACCGTGCCGTCCCCGTCGACGACGGCGGCCCGGCCGCGGCGGTAGGTAATATCGGTCGGATCGCCGTTGAACGTCGCGACGATCGCTGCGTCCTGGATGATCTTCTCGCCATAAACGGCGTATCGGGACACGGACTGACTCGGTGAATTCGCCGAGAACAAGAACGGACCATCAAGCGTGACCCAGCATGGCGCATGTTGCGTGCCGGAACCCGTGACAGTCAACACCGTGTCGTCGCGCACCAAACTGATCTCGTTCGCGTGGGCAATCGTGACGTAGGCATCGTTGCCGCGCGTCGCCAGACCGAACGGTGCGTTTACGTTCGTGGGAATGTTCGCAACCAACGTAGCCGTCCCGGCGATCGCGCCGCGGCGGTCCAAAGTCACGGTTTCGATCGCATTGCTCTTCTCGCTGACGATCAGCTGGCCCGTGAGCGTTCCCACTTGAGCGGCGGAACCGTCGCCGATGAGCAGCGCTGCCGCGCCGTCCGCCGTCGCGTTGACGCCGTTGCGATCGATGCGGTGCGATTCCACGTGGGTCGTCGTCAAAATGTACAAGTGATCCTGGCCGAACGCGACGCTCACCGGGCTCGTGATCGCGGGGACGAGGGACTCGAAGCGCAAGCCGGCGTGATCGGAGTCCTTGGTAAACACCGACACATTGCCCGATCCGAAATTGACGACCGCAAGCCGATCGTGGTTTTGAGAGATCCCGCCCGCGTTACCGCTGACGCCGCCTTGGCCCTCAGTCGGAATTTGCTTGAGCAGGTGACCGCTCTCGTCGTACACCAATAACTCGTTGCTCGCCGTGTTGGAGGCTGTGACAATGAGCGCGTGCGCGTCTGCGGCAAAGTCGCTCGCTTGTGCGCCGGTCGCATACGCAGCCATCAAAGACAGTGCACCGATTCCATGAGATACCGTTTTCATTTGAACTTCCTCGAGTAGGTTGTGGGGCGACGACTTGATGTCGGTCTTCCCTTAGTTCGCTCTCGAGGCACGGAAGGTTACAGAGTCGGTGTCCCTTATTCTTGCGCTACCAAGCTCGCGCCTACCAGCGCAGCAGCCACGGTCCGAGCCACGCGCCCAGCATCGTCGGAATCAGCATGCCGCAGAGATACCAGATCCCGATGAACGGGGCCGCGAGCTCGGGACAATGCAAGGAATACGCGAGCGCAGCCATCGATCCGGCGGCGAATCCCGCGGCTGCTCCCGCCAGCCGAAGTCTTGTCGGCGCAAGAGCGCGCATGATCCACAGATGCGCGATGAATAGGGGCGCGGCAATCAGCGCGATCAGAAACGGACACACGGCGGCCGTCGCGCCAAATACCAATCGCGTACGCGTCTGCGGCGATGCCGGCGCGAGCGCGACCATGGCGAGCACCCACATCGCGATCACGACCAGCGCGAGCGCCGCCGGTACGAGCCCGAGGCGCCGTCCCGGCCGTGCGAGTCGGTGCACGCCAAGCAGTGCGATTGCGCTCAGGGCGAGGCAATACGTCTCTCTGATCCAAAACATCGGTTCTGGGAGGTAACGCGAGAGCGCGGGGTTCAGGCGCAGGATACCGACCGTGAAGGCCACGGCGATCAGCGTGCCGGTTGCGAGCGCGAGGCGAAAGCGGCGCGCTATTTGCCGAGGGTCGACCGGCTCGACGCCTGCGGCGAGCATCTTCACCAACTCGTCCGTCTTCACGCGGTGCTCCGTATCGTGGCGGCGAGCGCCTTGAGGCCGCGGTGAATGCCGATTTTAACGGCCGATACCGACATTCCGGTCCGCAAGGCAGTGTCGGCTACCGTGGCCCCTTCGATTTTCACATACCAGATTGGCAACCGCTGACGATCCGGCAAGGCCCGAAGCAGCTTCGCGACGTCGAATCGAGCCTCCGCGGCCTCCGCATCCGCCGTGGCGAACAGTTCGGTCTCGTCGTCGATCGGGTCGTGGAGCAGATCGGAGCGGGAGCGGCGCCGCAGCAGGTCGATGAGTTTGTAGCGCGCGATCGCGTGAACCCAGGGCGTCAGCGGCTGCTCGGGAGCGTAAGTGTGTCGCTGATTATGAATCGCCACGAGAATTTCCTGCACCAGGTCCTCTGCCTGATCGGGCAAGCGCGCGAGGCGCCGACGTAAGAATGCCCGCAAAAGAGCCGTCAGCTCGGTCAAAAATTGACGGTACGCCTGCTCGTCACCGGCAAGACCTTGCGCAATGAGGCTTCTGAGGCGCTTTTCATTCAACTGCCGCGAATCCTTCTGATTATTTCGTTGGATGTGTCGGATCGGTTACAGGCGCCGCCCAAAAAAAGGCCGCCAACCGTGGGGGCGCGCGGCTCGGTGGCATCTGTCTCCGGTAGACCGGCGATAGGCGATCCTTATTGCATTGCCTATTGAGGAGAATTGACGACACGGAGAATTAAGGCACGATAGCCGCAATTGCCCTAATCCCCTGCATCCGATCCAGAACTTCATTCGCTGACAAATCAGACAAAACGCAATATTTTCTGGACACGGACGTATTTGCGCAATGCTGATTCGCAATAATGCTGTCGAACCTATTATTCCGGCTTCTTACGCATGCGCGACCAGCGACGCTAATTGGTGATTGTTAGGACATGATTTGATGACAAGCACATCAATAGCCATCGCATGATGCGCCGCTACGCAACCGAAGCTTTCTCATGCTGAAGGGGATGCAGGGCAGCCTACTTCGCAGGGCATGGGCCCGCTTGAAGAAGCACCCGCTGAAGGATTGGACCGGGGCTCATCACGGGCGTCGCCGACGACGCTCCCAGCGGTATCGCCACCTACTCTCAAGCGGGTGCGCAATTCGGATTCAGCATGCTGTGGACCATGCCGCTCGCCTTCCCGCTGATGTCCGCGATCCAATACATATGCGCGTCCATCGGCCGGGTCACCGGCAAGGGACTCGCCGCCAACATTAAGGACGCGTTTCCACCCTTGATAATCAAGTCCGTCGTGTTATAGCTGCTCGTTGCGAACACACTCAACATCGCCGCCGACGTTGCTGCCATGGGGGAAGTGGCCGAACTGATCAGTGGCTACAATCGCCATCTGAAGACGGCGGTTTTTGTGATCGCAACGCTGCTGCTGCAGATTTTCATTGCCTATCATCGCCATGTTCGCTTCTTGAAGTGGTTGACGCTTTCGTTGTTCGCGTACGCCGCCGTGCTGTTCACGGTTCATGTGCCCTGGGGAGAGGTAATGCTGCGCACGATCTGGCCCGATTTCAGGCCCAATGCCACGGCCGCCGCAGTGGTAGTCGGCGTCTTCGGCACGACCATCAGTCCGTATTTGTTTTTCTGGCAGGCGTCCGAAGAAGTCGAGGATATGCATGCGGGCAAGAGTTCGCCGTTGTTGCGGAATTCGCGTGCGGCCGAAGCGGAATTGCCGCGCATTCGCTGGGATGCCTGAAGCGGCATGTTCTACTCCGACCTTGCCGCCTATTTCATCATTTTGGCGACTGCCGTCACGTTGCACGTCGCGGGAATCACTGACATTAATACCGCGGCAGACGCGGCAAACGCGCTTCGGCCGTTGGCGGGAGAATTCGCTTACATACTCTTTGCCGTGGGGATTCTCGGGGTCGGGCTGATCGGCGTGCCGGTACTTGCCGGTTCGGGCGCGCACGCGCTGGCTGAAACCATGGGCTGGAATACAGGTCTCGAACGCGAGGCGACCAACGCCCGCGGGTTCTACAGCATCATCGCGGTCAGTTTACTCGCGGGTCTCGGGATTCAGTACCTGCCCATCAGCCCCATGAAGGCGCTGTTTTGGAGCGCGGTTATCAACGGCGTGGTGGCCGTCCCTTTGATGGCGGTGATCATCCTGCTGGTGTCGAAGAAATCGGTAATGGGCGCCTACGTCGCGAGCCGGCAGATCGTCATACTCGGCTGGATCGCGGCGCTCGTCATGGGCGCCACAGCGGTGCGCATGTTCATGCCCGGCTAGGCTGGCGGGCCATGGATCCGCTGAGCCGCCTCTGCGCAGCTGTTTCTCGTCGGAACGACCATTGCGGACAAGCCAATTTCAGCTTTGTCATGCGACTGAATAACGGCGCGGCGCGAGCACCGGCACTGGCGGGTCTTTATGGTATTCTGTCCGTGCGTACTCGCCCGCAAGGAAGCAACGAAGGCACGGCATGGCTATCGATGTGCAGGAGATCACCGGTACCACAGCGATCGCTGCAGCGCGTCTCAGTGACTTTTCCACCGGCGGCGCCGTCCCGCTGCCCGCGCACACTGCGTGGCTGGATTCCAAGGTCAAGCCGCTGATATCCGGCAACCCGTCGGCCTGGGTGGATTTGCTCGGCCACGCCTCGCGGCAGTGGAAGCATACCGGCGGGATGAATTCCCACCAGCTCAATCGCATATTATCGTTTCAGCGCTGCGAGGCCTTGAAGGCGCGCATCGCGGGCTACGGCTCGAGTGTGCGATTCAACGTCGAGTTTCCGAGGGCGACGATCAGTCGGTCATGCCGAACCCGAACGACGGCTACGATCGGGCCGCCGACGCCGTTCACGACGACGCGCAGCGCGGACCTGCGGATGTTCAATTCGACGGCGTCTCTATACCAGGACGCGGGAGCCACGTTCGGCTCGTACAGCGTCAGCGGCACAATGCGGCTGACGATCAAGGAAATCGTCGATTTCTTTGGTTTGATCGGCACGCATCCGAGCACCATACCGATGTCCGGCGGTTGGGGAGTGCAGATGCCCGGTCTGGGTTCCGCAAGCGAAGGCGTGCTGGCCCTCGTGAGCGGCATTCTGCCGCTCATCAGCTACTAACACCCGGAGACGCGATGGCAGCGAAAAGGGAATCCAGGGATCAAATTCCTGCGCTGCTGAGGAGTAAGATTGGGGATGCCGCCGTTGCTATGCGGCTTAGCGCGCGAGGTGTTTGAACATGGCAGACATCACCCAGCAATTCTTTCAGGCGGTTGCGAGCGGGACCCGATTCCAAGAGGCCTTCAATCTCTTGAACGGCATGGACATGTTCGGGATGTTGCGGGCACTGAATGCTCTCGATGCACCGATGTTGCGCGAGTTGCGCTTGCGACAGCCACAGTTCGGTAATTGGGGCGGTCCAAATATCGCGCGTATGAACTTTGCGATGGACGTCGTGCAAACGAGAACGGTGCCGGCTCCGCCCGCCGGGTTGCCGGCGGATCAGGTAACGGCGGCAAACACGTTTCTCGCGGCCACCGCCGCGGGCGGCCTGACTCGGCACGAAGGCGTGGTCGCCATCGAAAGTTGGACGGCCCGCTACAAGCAAGGGGATCAAAGCGTCGATAATCGGTTCCTGTATCCGGCTGCCGTTCCGTATCTCGCGTTGGAGCAGAAAGGCATGATCGCGATGCGGTCGCTCGATGTGGGCTGTTACGGCGGTAAACTCGCGAATGTTCACGGTCTTGCGGTTCATTGTACTGCGGGCGGTGTCGGTCCGAGCGCGTATGGCGTGGCGCAGAATCGCTGCGTTCCAACCTGGAACGACAACGGCGCAAGCGCGCATTTCGCAATCTCCGGCGACGGAACCGTCGTGCAGTTCATACCGACCAGTCACGTCGCCTTCGCACAGGGCGCGGGCAATCCATTTTGGATCAGCGTCGAGATCGACAACGATGGCATCGCGACGATGACGCTGCCGCAGCTATCCGCCGTCAAACAATTGTTCGCGTGGGTCTGCAGGTCCTTCGCCGTCCCGCGGTCCTTGGCGACCGGCCACATTTGCAAAGTGGAATCATGGGATCGCATTACGCGATCCGTATGCAATTTTTCGAACGCGTTCGTTTCGGAGAGCCGCGGCGAGACCATCGGCTCGCACGGCCTCTCGTGCCATCGCTGGCTGGACTTCGGCGGAGGCCGCGCGTGTCCCGGCGCGGGAATTCTGTCCCAGCTTCCATCGATCGCGAACCCGTTGATGGTGTGCTGAGGGTCTGGCGGGATCGGAACGCTCTATTGCCTCGCTCGGCCCGCTTGATAGCAGTACCGATTCCGGGTTACGGTCCCGATCCGACGATGGGCCCGAGAGTCAGTCTGTACTGGAACGCACGTGGAAGCGGCGGATCGGCTTTATGCTTGCGTCGGGACAAGGATTTTTCCGCCGTTGGCGGGCGCCAACCGGTTGCATCCTCGAGTGCTTCGAGTTCACCCATTTGCGCAGCGATTGTTCGCTTCCGTGAATCGAGCTGCTGCCAGATCGATTTGGCTCGTTCGATGGCAGCGGGTGTGGCGCAGGGTTCGCCTGCGAGTGCCAGATAATTCGCTTTGGCGCCGACCGTCGCGCTCAGCGCCGAGCGATAGCGGGATTCCAACTTGCGCAGTCGCGTTTCGATGTCCATCGCGAACCTCGCATGGCAGGGATGCATCAAATCGACAGCAAGCGCTCAAAGAAGGACCGGTAGCGTCGAAAAGCCAGTCGCCGATTCTCGGTTGATGCCTTTTCTGTCTTCATATCGCCTTCGAGCACAGAGCGTTGCTCGGAAAACGAATCCGACAAACTCTTGATGACCTGGGTGACGAGTTCATCGCCCGCGCGGACGGCTTCCTCTGGATCATCAACGAAGCCTTTTTGTACAACGTCCCAACGCGAGCGAAAATCCGTCGCCGCGTGCTGCGTAAATAGCGGGGCGAGGGTTTTTTCCGATGTCGTTCGAATCACGCCGTCGGTGTTTACCGCGAAAACAGGCATATCAGCGTCGCGCGCCGACGGCGGTGGAGTGTCCGCGGAAAGCGCGATATTTGGAGTGGTCAACTGTCGCGGCTCGCCGGTCATTGGGGTATTCATGATTATTCCTGCCTTGAGGTATTCCATGCTCCCGAGCAGTATCTGCTGCATGGGAGGCATTTCGATAAGTAGGAAGCATGCTCGTTAGGTTGTCTTCGCGGCAGAGGGCCACCCGCCCCACATGCCGTAGGACTCCATTACGTAAAGCCCCAAGGTATCGCTGACAGGCTGCGGCAAAGCGATGCCGGAAGGACGCCGGGGAGCTAACCCATTGTTCCCTATATGCCAAATGACGTTATGCGTGATCCTGCGTGCGCAAGCTCATCGCTCATGAGCGAAAAGCCGATCAGAGGCTGATATTGGCGGCGGGTCTCGCACACGAATGGCTCGAAGGGGCCAGCGTGAAAGTGTACAGAATGCCGACTATTTACGGCGACCTCAATCATTCATTGCGCAGCGTGGATGCAAACACGTTGCGATTTGAGATCGACGGCGGGATCATGGGTCAGATGGTCCTGCGGCCGCAGTCACCTGCACCACAGAGAAATGAGCACGGAAAAACAACCCTCACGAGAAATCTCCGGCACCTTTAGCGAGGGTGAGGCCGCCCATATGGGTGTCGCGCGCCAAATGGGACTGATCATCCGCACCATCTTCGGCTCACCGGTGGGCAAGAGAGTCGTGGTGTTGGTGGCCGTTACCGTTCTTGTCGTCGCTGCCACGGCCTATGGGCAGATTCGCCTCAACGGCTGGAACAAGCCTTTTTTTGATGCGTTGTCGCGCCGCGACTTGCGCGACTTTCTTTACCAGCTCGGTGTCTTCTTCCTGATCGCCGGATTTCTCCTCGCTCTCAACGTGGCGCAGCGGTGGCTGGTGGAAACCTTGGAGCTCAGGCTACGCGAGGGGCTCGTGCTCAGTCTGCTCCAAGACTGGATGCTGCCGCGCCGAGCGTTTTGGCTCGCCAATGCGGGGCAGATGGGCGTCAATCCGGATCAACGCATACACGAAGACACACGCAAGCTCTGCGAGCTCTCCGCCGATCTCGGCGTCGGACTGCTCCAAGCTTCGATCTTGTTCCTTACTTTCGCGGGCGTGCTCTGGGTTCTGTCCAACGACTTCATTTTCCGCGTCGGCGACCGGGATTATACAGTACCGGGCTTCATGGTCTGGGCGGCAATCATCTACGCCAGCGCGGGCTCTCTTCTAAGCTACTGGATCGGGCGAAGCCTCATCGGCCGCAACGCGGAGCGCTACGCGCGCGAGGCCGATCTGCGCTTCTCGCTGGTGCGCGTCAACGAGCACGTTGATGACATTTCCTTGGCCGCCGGCGAGGCGGACGAGAAACGCCGCATTGCCCTTCATCTCGGCGATGTGCTTGCCGCGACTCGCCGCATCGTCATGGGTCACGCCAATCTCACGTGGATCACGGCCGGCTTTGGTTGGGTGACGATAGTCGCTCCCATACTCGTCGCGGCGCCCTTGTACTTCAGTGGGAAAGTCTCTTTCGGCGGTCTCATGATGGCGGCCGGCGCTTTCACCCAGGCGCAGTCGTCGCTGCGCTGGTTCATCGACAATTTCAGCGCCATCGCCGATTGGCGCGCGAGCTTGCTTCGAGTCGCGAATTTCCGCCAGGCGTTGATCGCCACCCATGAACCGCGCGGGTTTGAAAGCCGTATTGTCTACACCGAGGGCGATCCGGGTTCGATTTCATTCGATAACCTCGAGATCATTTCCGCCGCTAACGCCGATATGCTCAAGGAAACGAAAGTGGTCGTGAACAGCGGCGAGCGCGTCCTCGTTCTGTGTGCGCCGGGAACCGGTAAAACGCAGCTTTTTCGGGCAATGGCAGGCCTGTGGCCCTGGGGCGCCGGGCGCATCACGCGTCCGATGGGCGAACAGATATTTTACCTGCCGCGCGGCACGCCCTATCTGCCGCGCGGAACGTTACGCGAAGTCCTTGCCTATCCATTGAAGGCCGAGAGCTTCGGCGAGAGCGCTTTCACACGTGCGCTCTACCGGCTGGGTCTCGAACGTCTCGCGCCGTTGCTCGATACGACTCGCCGTTGGGACCGGGAATTGAGTCAAGACGAGCAACTTTGCCTCGCGATTGCCCGCATCTTGCTGCAGAATCCTCCTTGGGTGCTCATTGACGGCACGTTCGGCTCCCTCGACGACGATGTCCTCGAGCTGGTCATGGATGTCTTCACCAACGAACTTCAGCGGATCGGAGTCATCCACATCGGCGGCCCTGCTCAGGCGCATACTCTGTTCACACGCGTCTTGCATCTCGTCAAGGCCCCCCGCGTCCAGAAGAATGCGACGGTCTCGACCGATCGCGGAAATCGACAATGAGGAAAACGCCGATATCGACCGGAAGAAGTGCTGCGAAGCGGATGGCGAGCCGTCTGTTCTTCCTCTTGTTTGCGGCGATTTCATGCTCGCGGGCCGCCGCGTCGAGCTTCGAATTTCACCCTCCCTCATCGACGGGGGATGCCACGACACCGGCAATCATGCGAGATTTGGCCGATCGCCTCCTTCCCATCTATCAGGAATCAGATCCTGACCGTTATCTTGCGAATCTTTCCGCACTTCAAATGGTCGCTGGCAACTACGTGGCCGCATACATTTCGCGGCAATCACTGCGCGACCGGCGGCGGCTCTTGGATGCCGGCCGCCCGGTGGGCCGTGACTTGATATACGACATGTATGCGCACGCGAGGGCCATCGAAGCGGAAAATCGGGTTTCATTCGCGGAAGGATTTACGAAGTCGTACGCAGAGGTGATTCCTCGTCTCAATGACCAGGACGCGTACTCCGTCGCCGAATGGCTGGGGACTTCTCCGGCGGTGTTTCGGGACGCTTTACAAAATCTCTTCGACCGGCAGCGGGCTGAAGACAGCATTGGGCAATCAGATGCCGTGGAGCTGATTCGGGCCTACCTCTCCTTCGACGCTTACCGGGCTTTCGGCCCATTGGTGGATTCGCTCAATGGCGAGGAGGATCGCCGCCGCTACACCTTCGACAACGAAGTTCAGATCGAGACTCGCGACGGGGTGACCCTTGCCGCCGTGTTGGTTCGCCCGAAGAGCCCCTCGAAACCGCTTCCGACGCTGCTCGAGTTCACGATTTATGATTCACGAAACTACGCCAAGGAATGCGCCGCGCACGGCTACGTCGGGGTAGTGGCCTACGCCCGAGGAACGCATACGACTCCGCGTCAAGTGGTTCCCTATCAGTACGACGGCGATGATGCGCGCACCGTCATCGGCTGGATTGCCAAGCAATCCTGGAGCGATGGCCGCGTGGGCATGTACGGCGACGGCTATAGCGGCTTTGCCTCTTGGGCGGCGGCGAAACATTTGCCGCCCGCACTCAAAGCCATTGCCACGTCGGCGGCCAGCGCTCCGGGGATCGATATGCCGATGGGGGGCAACGTCTTTCAAAACTCCGCGTACCGATGGTCTTCTTACGTGACCAATTCCCAGTCTTCGGATCAAGGGGACTACTACGACGATGCCCTGTGGCACGCGCTCGATCAGAAGTGGTACATCAGTGGAAGGCGATATCGCGATATGGGCCGCTTATATGGAAAGCCCAACCCGATCTTCATCCGCTGGCTGAATCACCCGAGCTACGACCGTTACTGGCAAGAAATGATCCCCTACGGAGAACAATTCGCACACATCAACATCCCGGTGCTGACGACCACCGGCTACTACGCAGGAAGTGAAATGGGCGCTCTGTACTATTTCACGCAGCACCATCGATACAATCCGCACGCCGATCATACTCTGGTCATTGGACCCTACGACGACGCCGTGATGCAGCGTGGACCGTTGGCCGTGTTGCAGGGTTATCAAGTGGATTCGGCCGCTCTCGTTGATCTCCACGAGCTGCGCTATCAATGGTTTGATCACGTCCTCAAGGGCGGCACGACGCCGTCTTTATTGAAGGATCGGATCAATTACGAAGTCATGGGTGCAAACGAGTGGCATCACGCGCCGTCACTCGAGGCCACTTCCAAGGGTTCGTTGAGATTTTATCTGGACCCATCGGCATCCGGTGACGGCCACCGGTTGACGCAGCATAAGAACTCCAACGCCGCCTTCGTCCGCCAGACTGTGAACTTTATCGATCGCAAGGATGCGGCATGGATGCCTTCCCCGATCCTGATCAACACCAGCTTGGCAACTCACCACGACGTGATGTTCGTCAGTGATCCGCTGACCAAGCCGCTCGAGTTCAATGGTCTGTTTTCAGGCCGGCTGGATTTTACGGTGAATAAAATGGACACGGACCTGAACATCATTCTGTTCGAACGCCTGGCGAGCGGGGCTTACATTCGCTTGTTCAGTCCAACCTACGAGTTTCGTGCCAGCTACGCAGGGGACCGAGTGCACCGCCACCTGCTCAAGGCGGGTGAGCGCCAGGAGCTGACGTTCAAGAGCGAGCGCATGACGAGCCGGCAGCTCCAGCCCGGCAGCCGACTGGTGATGGTCCTTGGCATCAACAAGCGGCCGGATCGCGAAATCAACTACGGTACCGGCGGCGACGTGAGTGAGGAATCCATTGCCGATGGCAAAGTTCCACTCAAAATCCGGTGGCACAACGATAGCTACATCGACATCCCTATCCGCAGGTAGCGCAGCTAACCGTCGCCCATGACGATGAAAGGCGCTCCAGTGCTTTTAGACGTCCTTTTGGCGTGACCCACGCAGCAACAGTACCGCCAACAAAACGCCAAGCCAAATGGGAAACCTGACAAATGCGAACATGAGCAATAGGTATCCACGGGTCCGAACGGTCGGATCCGGAGTACCCGCGGCGTGCGCCAGGATTGAGGACATGTAATAGGCGGCGTGTGCGACGACGCATACCAGCCAGATCCCGACAAGGAACGATGGACTTATGGATCGAAGCGCGGAGCCGATACTGCGCATACGCTCGCCGGACATCTAACGATACCGTCGAGCGACGCGGGCCTGCGTCGGCGACAGACGTTGCGCACGATCGTTGCCGTCGACTCGGAAAGAAATATCGTCGAACGCGCGGTTGCGATTGCGATTGCGATTGCGATTGCGATTGCGGTTGCGGATGCGGACTGGCATATCGCGCAGCTTGCACCCCGCCAGGTCGTGATGGAAGCCTGTGGGGCGAGCTAGGCAATTGCTGCTTCGAAACTCGATCGCGCGTAGAATTCGCTCTGGTCCGTGAACACTGGAGGACGCAGTGAAGTACTCCATCCATGTCAACGGCGCTATTAAGCGCGTTGAGGCCGATGCGGATACGCCGCTGCTTTGGGTGCTCCGCGATACGCTGAACCTCAAGGGCACCAAATTCGCCTGCGGGACGGGCATGTGCGGAGCTTGTACCGTCCATTTGAACGGTGCGGCGAGGCGTTCGTGCCTGATTTCGATCGCGAATGTCGGGTCGGGCGTCGTTACGACGATTGAGGGCATCGGTGACACGCCGGTCGGCAAGAAGGTCCAGCAGGCATGGCTGGATATCGATGTCGTGCAATGCGGGTACTGCCAAGCGGGCCAGATCATGTCGGCGGCCGCGTTGCTCGCCACCAACACGAAGCCTTCGGATGCCGATATCGACCACGCCATGGCCGGCAACATCTGTCGCTGCGCGACCTACCCGCGGATTCGCGCCGCAATCAAGCTGGCGGCCGGTCTTCCGATGATCGATGCCCGGGAAGCAGACGCATGAAGCGCCTCGAGATCACGGCGGCAGAGCCGGCCGGCGACGGAGTTGTCCATGCGCGGCGCGCTTTTCTGCGGGCAAGCGCTGCGCTCGGCGGCGGCTTACTGCTCGAGTTCGCGCTGCCGGTACGCGGATTTGCACGCGCGAATCCGCAATCCCCGGCCGAAGGCGGGGTGCTCGGCGCCTACGTGCGCATCTCCCCCGACGGCCTGGTTACGATCACCTCCAAGAATCCGGAAATCGGTCAGGGCATCAAGACGATGCTGCCGATGTTGATTGCAGAAGAACTCGATGCTGATTGGAGCAAGGTCCGAATCGACCAAGCGCTGAGCGATCCGGCAGTCTTCGGGCGGCAGGTTGCCGGCGGCAGCCGCGCGACTCCGTTGAACTGGGAGCCGATGCGTCGCGTCGGCGCCGCCGCGCGTCAGATGCTGGTTCTTGCGGCATCGCAAATCTGGGCAGTTCCTGCATCGGAATGTCAAACCAGTTCGGGCGTCGTGCGCCACGCACCGAGCGGCCAAACGCTCGACTACGGTGCGCTTGCGTCGAAGGCGGCCACGATTGCCGCGCCGGATCTAAAGGCGGTGACGCTCAAGGATCCCAAGGACTTCCGCATCATCGGCACGCCGCAGCGCGGCGTCGACAGCCCGGCGGTCGTCACCGGCAAGCCGCTGTTCGGTATCGACGTCGATTTGCCCGGCATGCGGCATGCCGTATTCGTGAAATGTCCGGTGTTCGGCGGTGCCGTCAATCACGCGAATCTCGAAGCCATTCTTGCGGCGCCGGGCGTGAGTCACGCGTTCGTCGTCAACGGCGGCCAGACGTTCGATGGCCTCGTGAGCGGCGTCGCGATCGTCGCCGATAGCTGGTGGGCGGCCGCCAGGGCGCGCCGCAAACTTGAGGTCGACTGGAACGAGGGCCCGACCGCCGCGCAGGACAGCGCCGGCTTCGCGGCTCGAGCCGCCGTGTTGGGTCCGCAGCCGCCCGAATTATCGATCGCGCGCGAAGGCGATGTGGATGCCGCGCTCGCTGGCGCCGCGCATGTCATCGAAGCGGCCTACAGCTATCCGTTTCTCGCGCATGCGGCGCTCGAGCCGCAGAACTGCACGGCGCATGTTCAGGACGGCAAGGCGGAGATTTGGGCGCCGACGCAGAATCCGGACTCCGGCTGCAAGATCGTCGCGAATACGCTGGGCCTCGCCGAAGCGGACATCACGATACACATGATGCGCTGTGGCGGCGGATTCGGCCGGCGCCTGATGAACGATTACATGGTCGAGGCCGCATGGATATCCAGAGAAATCGGCGCGCCCGTGAAGCTGCTGTGGGACCGGGAGGACGACCTGCGCCATGATTTTTATCGTCCTGCGGGATTCCACTTTTTCAAGGCGGGCCTCGACGGCGCAGGCAAACTCGTGGCATTTCGTGACCACTTCATATCGTTCGGTACGGGCGGAAAATTTGCCAACAGCGCCGGACTGCAGCCGGTCGAATTTCCCGCACGATTCGTGCCGAACTTCGAACTGGGCGCCACGCTCATGGCGCTCGGCGTTCCGACCGGTCCGATGCGCGCTCCGGGCAGCAACGCGCTGGCCTTTGCCTTTCAGTCGTTCATCGATGAACTCGCGTTCGCCGCGCGCCGCGATGCGGTGCAATTTCGCTTGGATCTCCTGGGTCCGCCGCGCATCTATGCCGGCACCCAGGGTCCGAATGGGGCGACACCGGACTTCGATTCCGGGCGCATGCGCGCCGTCCTCGAACGGGTTGCAGATCGGTCAGGCTGGGGAAAGCGCGCGCTTGGAACTCGATCCGGCCTCGGCGCGGCGTTCTATTTCAGCCATTTGGGCTACTTCGCCGAGGTCGTGCAGGCGACCGTCGATGCGCGCGGCGACATTCGCGTCGACAAAGTCTGGGTGGCAGCCGACATCGGCAGCCACGTCATCAATCCGATGGGCGCCGAGAATCAAGTCCAAGGGGCCGCAATCGACGGCATCAGCGCGGCGCTCGGACAGGCCATCTCGATCGAGCGCGGGCGCGCGGTCCAGAGCAATTTCGATGACTATCGGCTGTTGCGCATCGACCGTGCTCCGCCCGTGGATGTGCATTTCGTGATTTCCGACAATCCACCGACCGGTCTCGGCGAGCCGGCGCTGCCGCCGGTGATTCCGGCCTTATGCAACGCCATTTTTGCAGCCACCGGCAAGCGCATCCGCAAGCTGCCGATCGACCGGGCCGAACTGTCCTTGGCCTGACGACGCGGTTCGCAGCCGAGACGGGCGCCTTCGGCGCGAATCACCAGCTACGCCAATCGCTGGTATTCCTCGACGTCGCTACGATGCCTCGAATCAATTGAGCGCTATTGCACGCTGTAGCCGCGACCGCCTAAACATGCTGATTGGGCTCGCAGATAGTCCTGCCGTACGGCCGGCGACGGAATCGCGGCAGGCGGGGCAGTCGCACCAGGGGTCGATGCTGCTACGCCGCCCGTCAATGTCGGGTCGAAGCCGGTTTGAGCTGCGGCCCACTTTTGACACTCATACGCATCCTTCGATTGCTGCTCAGCCGTCTGCCCATTCTTGGGGTACGCAAATAGCTTGAAACTCGACGGTGCTGCGGTCGATCCCACCTGATTGGCGACTTCCGGCGGCGGCATGACGGTCTCATATTGGCCCACGGCGCCGTTCCAGATGTAATAGGTGTCGTTCGCGTAGTAGTAGGGCACTCCGTCCCACCAATAGGTGGAGTAATACAAGGGTAGCGCGCCGAAAAACAGTCCATACCCGAGACCCCAACCCCAACCCCAGCCTCCATACCAACCACCATATCCGCGCCAGCCGTAGCCGCCACGCCATCCACCATAACCGCCATGCCAGCCGCCATAGCCGTGGCCTCCGCCATAACCGCCACCGTGACCGCCATAACCGCCACCGTGACCGCCGCCGCTTGCATGACCGCCGCCGTGACTCTGCGCCATTGCCGTCGCGCTCAAGAACAGCCCTGCGACCACCGCTATCGCGGCCATTCGAAATCTGCGAATTGTCGTTACGTTGTGCATGACATCACCACCATTTATATCCGCGCCTCGGTCGACATTAAACCCTACGGAATTTGAATGCGGGGAATGTCGCGACCTTTGATTTTTAAGACCGTGCGCCCGGCGATTCAGTTCCGCAAATTCAGCATCCACATCTTACTCTAACCCGAATGGCGCGCACTAAAGCCGCCGCCGCCATCGCGCCGATGGTGTGCGATCACAGATGCAACACTGGCAGCCATAAGGAGTATTGTTAGCGCCTGGCTTGGACGAAGCGCCTCGGCCGGCGCTGAATTTGCCGTACTTAAGGAGTTCATGATGAAAGCTCACTCCACAATGCATCGCTACCGGCTGCTTATTGGAAGCCTGTTGGGAATCGTTCCGTTTCTTGCGTTCGCAGGGCCACCGATGGGCCCGGAACAGGGCGGCGAGGGCTGCGCCGAGAGGGCGCATGATGGCCGTTCCGGACCGGATGGCCGCGGATTCGGGGATTTCGATTTTCATGAGCATGGCTGGGGCTGGAGTCCGCATCCTGCGTTCCTCGAGGGACTCAAGCTGACGGATGAGCAGGAGGACAAGGTGTTTGCGGTCCTTCACGCGGCCGCACCGGCATTGCGTGAACAAGCGAAGGCTGCCCGTAAGGCACAGGACGGACTTCGTGAACTCGGCACGTCTGCCCAGTATGACGATGCGCGGGCGAAGGCGTTGACCGATGCGGCGGGAAAGGCGGAGAGCCAGCTTGCGCTGTTACACATTCGGGCCGAGCACGAGATCTATTCACTCCTGACTGCGGAACAGCGGGCACAACTGGTTGACCGGCGATCCAATCGCGGGCCGCATGAACACGACGGGCACGGACCGAATCCTTAGCCGCTATGCGTCCGCAGTAGCTTTCGGCGGCGTCGGCTGCACGGCATGTTCGGGCTGGATCGCAGTGTCGGCGGGCGTGTGTAGCATCGCTTCGGGGGCGCGTGCTTCGATGATGGCCGAAAGAAGCTGCATGCTTTGCGCCGCGACTCGGAGGGCGGGCTGATCGACCGGCTGATCGATGACCTGCAGGTCCGCGGTGTTGATGCGCACCGACCATTCGAACAGAGGCTGCGGCAATTGAAACACCTGATCGTCGATCGTGTTGTTGGCGAGCAGCAGGCACAATTCGGCGCGCCCGTCATCCAGGCGTCTTGCGCGCCGCACGCATAGCAGCCGTCCTGCCCAATTCTGCCAGTCCTCGGGCCGCATTGTGTCGCCGTTCTCGTCGAACCACTCGATGTCGCGCACCTGCGGCAGCGGTTCGAGTAGACCATGCTGAAAATAGACGGAGCGCAGCGTGGTGAGCTCCCGGCGCAGGCAGATCAGCCGCGCGACAAAGGCCTGGTGCGCCTTGCCGGCCGGCGATTGCGCGAGCGTCCAGTCGTACCAGGAAAGCTCGGAATCCAGACAGTAGGCGTTGTTGTTGCCCTGTTGAGTACGGCCGAATTCATCTCCGCCGAGCAGCATCGGGGTGCCGTGCGAGAACAGCAGTGTCGCGAGCATGGCCCGCGTCGCGCGCTTTCGCATTTCGAGCACCTGCGCATCCTCCGTGAACCCCTCGACGCCCCAGTTTGCACTCTCATTGTCATTGGTGCCGTCCTGGTTGTCCTCTCCGTTCGCTTCATTGTGTTTCTGGCTGTAGCTCACCAGGTCCTGCAATGTGAAGCCATCGTGAGCGGTGACGAAATTGACCGAGGCCCACGGCTTTCGACGCTGATGGTCGAACAGGTCGGCTGATCCTTGCAGGCGCGCCGCGAGTGCCCCGCGCAGCCCCGAGTCCCCGCGCCAGAACTTTCGCACTTCGTCGCGAAACTTGGCGTTCCACTCGGCCATGCCGGGCGGGTGATTGCCGAGCTGATAGCCGCCCGGTCCCAAGTCCCAGGGCTCCGAGATCAGCTTGACGCGCGCCAGCGTCGGATCCTGCAGCAGGGCGTCGAAGAAGCCCGCGCCCTGATCGAAGCCATTCTGTTCGCGGCCGAGAGTCACGCCGAGATCGAAGCGAAAACCGTCGACATGATATTCCTCGACCCAATAGCGCAGCGAGTCGAGTGTCAGCTGAATGACGCGACGGTGCGAGAAGTTGACGGTGTTGCCGCAGCCGGTGTCATTGACGCAGTAGCGCGCGCTGCCAGCCTGCAGGCGATAATAGGCTGCATTGTCCAGACCACGCAGGCTCAAGGTAGGACCGAGTTCGCTGCCTTCGCAGGTGTGGTTGTAGACTACATCGAGCAGCACTTCGATGCCCGCGGCGTGCAGCGCCTTGATGGCGCCCTTGAGCTCCGCCGGGTTCCCATCCGACAGATAACGCGGCTCGGGCGCGAAATAGCTGAGGGTGTTGTAGCCCCAATAATTGACAAGCCCGCGCTCGACCAGTGTGCGGTCGTGCACGCAGGCGAATATCGGCAGCAATTCCAGCGCCGTGACGCCAAGATTGCGAAGGTGGGCGATCGTGCGCTCGTGCCCGAGTGCCGCCGCGGTGCCGCGCAGCCGCTCGGGAACGTCCTCCAGGCGCATCGTCAGGCCGCGCAGGTGCGCCTCGTAGATGACGCTCTCGGACCAGGGGATCTGCGGCGGCCGGTCCTCGCCCCAATCGAAGCGCTCCCCGGTGACCACCCCCTTCGGCACGGCCGGTGCACTGTCGCGCCGGTCATAGGACAGATCCGCGCGCGGTGAGCCGATGCGATAGCCGTAGAGCGCATCGCTCCAGCGCAACGAGCCCACGAGGCGGCGCGCATAGGGATCAAGCAACAGTTTGTTCGGATTGAAGCGGTGACCGTGTTGGGGCTGATAGGGGCCCTGCACGCGATAGCCGTAGACCTGCCCCGGCGCGACCTCCGGCAAATAGCCGCGCCAGACGCCATCGATGCACTCGGGCAGCACGACTTTGCGCAGCTCCTTGCGTCCATTGTCATCGAACAGGCACAGCTGCACTTCTTCGGCATGCTCGGAGAACACGGCAAAGCTGGTGCCGAGGCCGTCCCAGTGGGCGCCGAGCGGAGCGGGGGCGCCCGCAAGCGCGCAGCAGGGCACATCGGATGGCGTGCTCGGCGCTCCTGCCGGCCGTCGCGTCGTGCGGCCGCCTTCCGTCGCGATCGTCGGTTCTAGCTCCGAGGTCATGATATAGATACTTCCTGTGGCAACGGTCCGATGGTAAACAATCGGCGCCCAGCCAACTATCGTGGATTTCCGTGGTCCGAGCGCGCGTTCGTAGACCCGTGTTTTCCGCGCCGCGAGGCACGGCCGGCTTGGCGCCTTGGGTGTACTGGACGCCAAGGCCCGTTAGTGCCGCGTCTCCAGTTTCAGCGCGCTGGCGATGCGCCTCGCGATCGCGTACGCGTCACCGTGCGGCCGATCGGAATAGGCCTCGGTACCGTGACTCCATGCGTCGCCCAGCGCGAACCAGTCGATCGAGCCGCCATGGGGCCCCGAGCGCAGTTCGGCATCGAGCGATTCGAAATAGGCCTGCCATCGCGCTCGGTAGTAATCGCGCGTCAAGCCGGCCCAATCCTTGTTGCCGTAGTCATGCAGGTCGGCTCCCTCGCTGGCTTTTCGGTCGCCCCAGGTCGTCAGGATGGAGCGCGCATCATTCTTGAGGATCGCGTCTTCCTCGCGGCTGGACGCCCATGCCCCAACATCCGCAAGCCAGGTGCCGACCAGAAAGAAACGGTTGGCGGCGAGCAATTGATCCTGCAAGTCCATCAATTGCAGCCAGCGACGCGTCAGCATCTCGAAGCGCAGCCGGTCCTTGGTTTCATACGCCGTGTTGATTTGCGGCAGCAACAGGCGACTCTCGTTGGCCAACGTCTGGCGAGCGACATCCACTAAATCGTATTGATAAGTCTCGCTTGCACGCAGCGCCGGCGCGACCTGCAAGAATTCAGGAAGCACGCGCTTGAAGTCTTCGGGATCGTAGCGCATGGCTTGCGGCGACCAATGCGACGCGCTGTGCGCGTCAAGGCCGGGTTGCGCATCGAACAGAGATTCGTGTGCGGCATCGCGTTCGCTGTTGAAATTCACCCGATCCACGCGGATATCGTATGCGGTGTTCAAGAGAATTCTCCACGCCGCCAGCGCGTGCGAATCGGCGCCGCCATACCGGCGCCGCACATAGTCGCCCGTCCACTGCGCGGTATCGACCGGCTCGCCGCGCCAGGCCATCTCGGTAAACAGATCGAACACAAATGGATTGGTGTCCAAGCCTTCGGTAAAGACCGCGGTGCCGGTCATGTTGCCGTTGGTGCGGCCCAGGCGCTGCAGTCGCTCGGTGATATTGACGATGTTCGCGCCCAGGGTCGTGCGGCCGCCGAATTCCCAGATGCCGCCGATCAAAAACGGCGCGCCTTTAAAATCCGTGTTGCGATCGTCGCGCGGCTCGCGGTCGTGATCGATGTCGATGATGAGCAGGTGCCGCCGGTCGACGCCTTCGAGAAGGTCTTGGCGTGGGTTCCCCTGCCACGCGAGCATCATCCAACTGGCACCGGGGTGCGCCGCCCAGAGCGCATCTTGCACATCGCGCGCGGCTTCGGGCACGGGAACGTCGCCGGAGGCACCGCCCTCCTGGAACACCTCCATGTCATAGATGCTGCTATCGCCGAATAGCTCGCGCTGGTGGCGGTAGAAGCCGGCCGCGAGTTTTGCAAACATCGGATCGCGCGGATCGAGCCAGCCGGGCCGCGTGAAGCCGGCCCACTCGCCCTGCGGTATCACATGGGCCTGCGGGAATTTCCGCTGAAAATCGGCCGGCACGATGCCGTAGAAGCCGGGAAGCACCGGCGTGATGCCGAGCTCGCGCAGGCGCGCGACGATTCGCTGTGCCGATGCCACGCGCTTGCGCAGCAGCGCGCTGCTGATCGGTCCGTTGAAGCAGCACAGATTCCCCATCAGCTGCCAATTCTGATGCGCAGGTTGAGTGATCCAGCGGCGGATCTCCTCGTCCGAGTACCCGACATCCCGGAAGGTGCGATAGAGCACGGTGTCCATGCCGCGCTCGACGATCATCGCGTTGATCCCCGACAACGCCAGCACATCGATCTCATGTTCCCAGCGCGCCCAGCGCCAATAGGGGGCCGTGTAGCCGTCGGCGTTTTGATTCAGCGCGTAGCGGTAGGCATACCGCGTTTCCTTCTCGATGATCGCGGCCGGCAGCGGCCAAGTGCGCGCAACCCCTAGTCGAATTCCGTTAGTTGAGATCTGTACGTGCGCGACGTACTTGAGGTACCAGTTGACGCCGAACAGCACGGCGCTCGGCGTGCTGCCGTCGACTCTGATACGGCCATGGGCAGCTGAAAGGCGAAACCGCTCGTGACCATCGCTGCTTTCGATCCTGCCCAACTCGAATTGCGAGGCCCGCCCGCCCAACAGGCGTGAGAGCACCTGTCGCTCGGGCTCGATGTCGAAGCTCGCCGGCGCCGCGGCCGATGCGGCGGCCGACGCCCCGAAAACGGCCGCGAATAGTGCGGGGCCTGTGATCGAAAACATTGCAGCGCATCTTCGCATAGTGCCGTGCAGACTCCGCGAGCCGCTCACCGCACGGGCAGCGGGGCCAGCCGGCCGCCCGGGTCGACGGCTTGGGTCCCATCAAGAGATGAATTCATACTCACGCCTCCAACACGGCCTTGATCGCGAACTTGGCTCCCAACAGATTTTTGCCTCTCCGGGGATTGCCCCAGAGTGCCGGAGCGGTGTAGGTTCTGTTTTTGGGTTGATTGCCTAGGAGGTTTACCATGCGTAATTCGAAAGCCATCTTGGCGGCCGCTCTGTTCCTCGTCCTTACCGCGAGCATCGCACATGCCGCGGAGACGAAGGCGGTGCAGACCATGGCCGGCATACTGATGAACCTGCATCATTACCCCAGCGACTCCGACAAGCAGGCGCTGGTGCAGATTACACAAGACAAATCCGCGACCGCGGATGAGCGAACCGTCGCCCAGGCGTTGATAGACGTTCAGCACACGGTGGCAGCCGCCGATAAGCCGAAGCTCGAGGCCATCGTCAACAATGACAAGGCAGCCGGTTCGGTCAAGACGCTGGCAGGTGTCATTCTCAATCTGCACCACATGGCATCTGACAGTGACAAGGCGAAGTTGCAGCCGCTGACTCAATAAGCGGCCGATTGATCTAGACGGGCCGCGCTGGACGGGGCGTAACCGGATCCTGGGGGTGATGGTGTCCCGACGTTGAGATCCAAAGTGCCGCCGCGTGCCATGACTTGCGCCGAGCCGTTTGCGGCCCGCGGCAATAAACTTGACGCGGTCCGGCGCAGGCCGACGATGGGTCCGATCGGCTCATTGCGGATTTCCCGTTTGTTGCCGCTGCAGGAAATCCTTCTTGATTTCTTCCGGCAGCGCGAAGTAATCGCCCGCCGTTCCATACCAGCGCGTCGATGTTCGCTGTGCCTCGCGAGAGAAAAGGCCGACCCATAGTTGCTGTTTCTTGACGTCGACGATCACCACGGCCATCTCGCTGGGACAATTGTGTGCCAAGCATTTGTGTACGACCATGTAGTCGCCCATCTGTTGAACGACCGACTCGACGGTGAGTTTCGTGAGCGTGGCGGCCTCGGCCTTCGGAAGAACCCTATGCAGAACGCGTTTGAAGAGCGGCTGGTCGAGCAGCCCGGTGCCGTTCGTGCCGAGCTTGTCCGAAGGATATTTGTCGACCCACTGCAACGCCTGGCCCCAGTCATCGGCGCCTGCGATTGCGCCGACGAACAGAGCCGACGATAGAAAGAGTGCCGCGGCGAGCGCCGTCCTCACAACATTCATCACTTATGAATCTTTTCGAGGGCAACCGCGGCCGGTTGGCCGGCCTTTAGGCAGGTTTCGCACGCGACGATCGAAGTCGAATACCCGGGGCCGGTTCCGTAACTCTTGTCGATGCCTCCCAACTTATTCTTCGCAATATCGAGATACAGCGTACCGCACTGGATATTCTTGGCGGCGTCCGTCATGTCGGAAAACTGGAAATGAACGCCCTTCGGACTGCAGCGGTTGACCTGTTTAACGGCCCCTTCGGTCATCTGCATGAGGCCGGTAGCCGACGAGACGGAGTTCTTTGCCGATGAGTCGAAGTTCGTCTCCTTCCATATCAGGCATATCACGAACTCGGCCGAGTATTCCTTCGACTGATTGTTCTCTTGCACGAGCTTCTTGATTTCGTCATAGGTCATGCGGGCTCCCCCGAGGACATGAGGCGCTCGCGGAGAATCAGTCCCCACCGGGCAGCTCGGTCCAAATGGGTCCGTTCTTGCTGAAGTACAAGGCGCTATCACCTCCCTCGGTCTGAAGGATCAGCGCGTCGCCCAATATAGCGTGCCTGAAGTACGCCGGCATCGTTCTGCCGGCGGTCTCGTGCCGCAAGCGCTTGACCAGACCGTTCATCCCGTCTGGCGGGGTTTCTGGCGCCAAAACGAGTACCGGCGATTGTCCGCAAAGCAGCCAGTGGCGCCATTCGCTGCCCGGTTTCGTCGGGTCTGGATGCGTAGACACCAGCAGGCAACGCGCTTTGAGGTCCTGCGATTCTCCGTATCCAAATGCATTCTTCCGCAACCCATCGAGGTGATCGGCGGTTCCGGTCACCACGGCGACCAAATCCTCGCCCTTTTCAGATGTCAGTGAAATCTTCCCAGTGAGCCGTGTCAGCTCGAAGATCACCGCCACACCGTCCGGAACCGGACGCGCGGTGGCCGCGGCCGGTGGCGCCGAAGCATCCACATCCGCCGCGCGGACTTTATCGATTGGCGCCGTGACGAGGATCGCGAATCCGCACGCCGTCAGCGCAGAGAACAGCGGCCCGTGATCAGCGCCAGTTCGATGGGGCCGGCAGGCGGTAATCGGCGGATTGGCGCCGATGGTGCGGGGCTCGGCCGCTAGGGCGTGCATGCGCCGATTACCGAGTTCAAGAAATCGGTCGGGTTGACGAGATCGCTGCGGCGTTTGTAGGGGACCGCCGCCGTCGTTAGCAGCCCGCTGCCGCTGCCGCTGTACATCTCAAAATGAAGCATCGGATGCGGATTGGTACCGCTCGGGTTGGGATTCACGAGCTGGGCGATGAATGCGATGGTTTGGCCCTCCGCAACCAGCATGTTTCCTGCGATACCGGGCGCGACGGTTACTTCACCATATCGAATCACGCCGATGCCCGGGTGCTCAACCTCGATCGCAAAGGTACCCCAGTAGAAAGTCGCGACGCGGGTTACCTTCCCTGCTGCGACCGCCTTGATTTCACTGCCGAGAGGCGCGTAAAGATCGCAGCCCGCATGCTTACGGCCGCCGGCTCTGGCTGAGCCGAACGATCGCGGCGAGACTTCATAGCTGTAGGTATCGATCCAGCGTGGTACCGGGAAAATGGCCATGAGCAACGGGACTCCGTCGAATGAGGCGACACAACTCCGTCGCCCGGATGACGATCGATCAGCACCTGCGGGATATCTTACGCCTTTTCCGGCCCGTGCCATCGTCGACACGTGGCCAAAGCCCCGCCGCGGCCCAGGCCTTGTCGTCTGAGCGATCGCCGAGGGGGAACGGCCGTCCCGGGTCGGCTCAATCTCGGGCTACTGTACAGGCACATTGGCATCAACCCCAGTTGCTGCTCCACGGCCGCCGAATATCTTCGCCCGAATACCTCGCGAGAACGGTTATGCTTCGGGATCATGAAGAGCATTCAGAAAGTTCAATGCGACCGGCCGCAGGTCGCAGACCATTGCCGCGCCCAACGGGCAGCGCGGCAGCTATTTTGCATCGCCGGCCTATGCGCGCTAATTGCCTATCGTGCCAGCGGCATGGACGTGCAAGGCGCAGTTAGCGGCAGCGCACTCGAACCCAAGCCCTTCAGCGCCTCCTATCAATGGAAATGGAGTGGCATCACGGTCGCGGTCTCGACGCTGGAGTTTGCGCACAAGGACGGATCGACCTGGAGCTATCGCTCCAGGAGCGAGCCGCGCGGCATCGGGCGGCTCTACCCCATGCGTCCGACCTTGGAAAGCACCATGAGCATCGACGCCGCCGGTGTGCGGCCGCTGCACTTCGTCGCTGATGACGGCCTTTCGACTCCGGCTCGACATTCGGACGTCGTGTTCGACTGGTCCGCGGGCCGTGCGCGCGGCGTGTATTCCGGTGTCACCGTGGATATGGCGCTGCGAGGGGACGAACAAGACGATTTATCAGCACAGATTGCGATGCTGTTGACGCTGCGCGCCGGCCGGACGCCTGATCATTTGTCGATGATCGATAAGAACACGATCCGCGACTATGCATATGAGCGCCTTGGTGAGGAGCGCATCACGACGGGCATCGGTCCCGTCGATACCGTCATCTATGCGACTCATCACGAGGGCTCGCGGCGGACGACTCGATTCTGGTGCCCGGCAAGCCACGGCTACGTACCGGTCAAGGTGCAGCAATCGAACGGCGACAGCGTCGAATGGACCATGGAAATTCAAAGTCTGACCGGCGAATGAGTTTGCGGGTGATCCCCCTCGCGATCGCGCCTCGCTCGTGGCCCGTAGGGCAACGCTGATCGGTAAGTGCCCGCATATGATCGTGGAAATCGCGCATGGTGAATCGCATCGCCGCATGCGACTTTGAGCTTGCACTGCAAGCGGCACATCCGGCGAAGGAGTCGCAATGATGACACGGCGCGAAACGGTTGCGGGGATTCTCGCGGGGGCCGCTGCCGTGGCGGCGATTCCAACTTTGGCTGTGCAGACAAAGACGATGGCGCTCCCGGCGCCGCGGCGTGAGGGGGGGCAGCCGTTGCTGTCGGCGCTGAACCTGCGCCACTCGACGCGTGCCTATTCGAATCGCGCGCTGCCGATGCAAACACTCTCCGATCTATTGTGGGCGGCGATTGGCTCTATGAGCCCAAGGCGCATGAGTTGCAGCTGCATCTGCCGGGCGACCTGCGCGCGCTGACGGGAACGCAGGATTTCGTCGCCTCCGCACCACTCAATCTCGTCTACGTCGCGCACGGCGAGCGCATGCAGGATCTCAAGGCCGAGGAGCGGCGGCTCTATAGTTCCGTGGACACCGGTTTCATCGGGCAGAACGTCTATCTATTCTGCGCATCGGAGGGTCTCGCGACGGTGTTCCGAGGCGCGGTCGACTACGCGAAACTCGCCGAGGCCATGAAGCTGCCGGATCAGCAATTCGTGACGTTTGCTCAGACGGTCGGATATGCGGCGAGCTAACCGGCGATCGAAGGACTTATCGTGGATCGCAAGTTGTCGAGACGAAGGTTCCTACAGCAATCCATGCTGACTACGGCGGGCACGACCTTGGGTTCATTACCGCTCGTGGTCGCCGCGCAAGGTATCGGAGCCGCAAGCGGCGACGGCTTTGTCGCAGATGCCGAGCGATCTGCGCACGGCCTCATCGGCATCACGCTCGAGGTCAACGGCAGTGCGCGGGTACTCGAGGTGGAGCCGCGCGCTACGCTCGCCGGGCGGACATTGCCGGCGCGCGATCGTCGTACTGGGTGCCGCGGCACCAGCGCCGTACCGCGCTCAGCGCATGTTCGCTTGCACCAGAAAAAAATGGTATCGACCGCCCGTGCGAGTTCCTTCTGCTTATACATTGACATGGACGCGTGAACTGGCCGGCGCATGGAAGAACAGCAACGGACGGCCTTGATCGCGAGAACGCGTGGTAACCTAAAAAGGCAACAGGGCAAGCCTGGCTTATTACTTGCGATTAATCGACAGCCGGGATTTAAGCAGCGATCAACAAGAATAGGCCTCTCAAGGCTTCTCAAACCGCAGCGTCATCCGATCGGACTCGCCGATCGCCTTCATCCTGGCGCGCTCGCTCTTTGGCCCGTCCAAATCCGGCAGCAGGCGGTGCACGTTAACGCTTTCTGAGTCCTGCGGATTCGCGTTGATTTCCGACACCCCCTGCAGCCGGAAGCCGGTCTGCAAACCCAAAGCGATTAGGTAATCCTCGGAAATGCGGTGCAGTTGCTTCGAACTTTCTACGCCATCGGCGAACGGCTTGGCTCGATGTTCAACGACGCCGAATGTGCCGCCGGCTTTGAGCACGTCGAACACCGCTCTGAACACGGCGTCCAGCGTCGCCGGGCTGTCGTTGAGCCAATCATGGGTACTGCGGAACGTGAGCACCATGTCGGCGGAATTCGGTGCGCCCAGCGCCACGTTGAGCGGCGGCGCGAAGGGGACGACCTTGACGATACGGCCGAAGACTGTCGGATTGTCCTTGATCTTCTGCTCGAACTTCGGCGATGCAGCCTCGATCAGGTGACCATTTGCGGCCAGGAAAGGAGCCAGGATTTCGGTATACCAGCCGCCGCCGGGCGCCAGCTCGATGACCGTCATGTCCGGCTGGATCCCGAAGAACTGCAGCGTAGCGACCGGGTGACGGTAGCGGTCGCGCTCCCGGTGCTCTGCCGAGCGCCAATCGCCGTCGACCGCCCTCTGCAGCAGCGCCGCGGTATCTTCAGTGGACGCGCTAGGCGCCGCCCATGCGGCGGCAGCGAATAACAAAATGCTGGAAAGCCAGATGCCCCAAGTGCGGACGTGAGGAAACATGGTGCGACCCCTTTGACGGCTAGAGCTGAAGACTACGCCCGATGCAAATCGCCAGCAACGGCCGGTACTCCGGCAAGTTGGAAAAGGCATGGGGCCGGCCGAATGTCTCCGGCGTTGAGCTCAAGCGAACGGGCTGGTCTCTTTGGTCGTACGGGTTCCCTAGCCGTTGGGGTTGACGATATCTGTGTTCTGGCTCGTAACGATCATCCAGTGACCCGCGGTACGCGTCAAGACATGAGTCAGTATGCCGGTGCGAGCGGGTTCCATCTTTCCGCCTCTGTCGGTCTGTCCGGAAAGGCTCCAGACGGAACGGGTGATCGCTATATCGGAGGTCAGAAAGCGAACCGTCGTCTCCCCGATGCTGAGCGTACTATTCTTGAAGATGGTCGCGTGAGTCGCCGCATGCGCTTGCTTGATCGCTTCGCGGCCAATCCAACGCATGCCTATGACATTGACGAAATCTGCGTCGGGAGCGAACAGTGAGGCCAGGGCGTTCATGTCGTGGTGATTCCACGCGTCCTCGAACCCATGCACGACGGACCGCACACCGGTTTCATCGTTGGATTGCGCTGGTTCAGCCATCAATACCGGGGCAACCATGAAGCCCAGCAATGCTGCGAGAGCGACGAGTTTTTTCATGTGCAACTTCCATGTTTCGGAGTACTAGAACACGGCATTTCGGCGGGGTCAAATCGGGGTTAGCGAGAAACGCCGCCGACTCGAAGGCTGCGACGCTACCGCGGTTTATACACCGCCAGCTTGCTATGCGTGCGATCCGCGTCGGACTCGGATAGCTCCATCCCGGCGTCATTCTCGGAACGCACGAGTGCCGCGAACTGAGACGCAGGCAGCGCGGGACTAAAGTGAAAGCCCTGATATTGATCGCAGCCGAGCGACTTCAGGAACTCGAGTTGCTCGGTCGATTCGACCCCTTCCGCCACCACTTTCAATCTCAAGTTATGAGCGAGCGAGACAATCGCGCGCACGATGGACGCATCGTCGGGCCGCGACATGGCATCACTGATGAACACCCGATCGATCTTTATTTTGTCGATGGGAAATCGCCGCAAATAACTCATGCTCGAATAGCCGGTGCCGAAGTCGTCGATCGACACGAGCACTCCCATCGTGCTCAATTGTTCAAGAATGGCGATCGACTCCTCCGGATCGCTCATCACCACGCTTTCAGTCAGCTCGACTTCGAGAAAGCGCGCTTCGAGGCCGGCGTCATCCAGTGCATCACGAATGATCGTGACTATGTCGCCTTGCCGGAACTGCGAAGCGGATAGGTTGACGGCAACCCGCAATGACGGCAGACCATCGAGTTGCCAGGCGCGCGCTTGCCGGCAGGCTTCACGCACGACCCAGGCGCCGAGCGGGCCAATCAACCCGCATTCTTCGGCAATGGGGATGAACGTAGCAGGCGGAATCGCTCCATGCACCGGGTGCGTCCAGCGCAACAAGGCCTCGGCGCCGTGCATGACGCCCGTCGCGGTGTTGATTTGGGCTGGTAGTGGAGCTCGAAACTGATTTTGTTCGAGTGCGCATGCATATCGCTTTCGAGCTTGACCTTTTCTTGCGTGGCCGCGTTCATACGGGGCATGAAGCATTGGAAATTGTTACGGCCGAGTTGTTTGCGTAATACATTGCCGCATCCGCGTTGGCCAGCAGAGTCTCCATCGTCGAGGCATCCTGCGGATAAAATGCGATGCCGATGCTCGGGGCAGTGTGTATTTCGACGCCCGCAATGCGCACCGGCGCCTTCATCACCTCGATGATCCGGCGCGCAACTGCTTGAACAGCTTCGCGTTCGGGGCCTTGCGTGATGATCAGCACGAATTCGTCTCCTCCCAGGCGAGCGACGGTATCGATTTCGCGCACGACGCTTTTGAGCCGCTGTGCGACCTCCTTGAGGAGTTTGTTGCTGACTCGGTGTCCAAAGGAATCGTTCACCCCTTTGAAGCGATCGAGATCCAACACAATGATGGCGAAGGTCTGGCCCTGACGGTCGGAAAGTGCGATGCACTGGCCGATGCGATCCTCCATTAAGACCCGGTTTGG
>CAVZFF010000003.1:2182500-2900700 GCA_963774475.1 uncultured Gammaproteobacteria bacterium | reverse complement strand
TCATTCCGCTTACGAGGTGCATGAGTTGACGCTCGGTCGGGCATGACCGTGCGCGAATACGTCGCGGCCTCAGGAATCGTGTTTGCGGTCGCCTGGACCGGTCCGTCGCTGCCCAATCTGCAGCAGACGCTGGGCACCTACTTCGCGGACTATAGGAGTGCGGCGCAATCGAGGCGCGGCGGACGCAATCACCTGAGCCTCGAGCGCAGCGACCTGAGCATTGAGGCGGGCGGTCACATGCGCGCTTTCTTCGGTTGGGCGGTATTGGTGCAAGCCGTGCCTGCGGGCGTTTCCAGCAATGAATTGCGATAGGACGGGCGCATGAACTTCTTTCGCCTGCTGATGATCGGATTGGCCGCGACGATGGCATCGGCCGCTTGCAGCAGCAAAGGACCGCCTGCGGCTACCCCCGGCAACCCCAATCCGATCCCGGCGCCGACCACGAACGTGGCCGCGGTGCTCGTCAATGCGGGCCCCGCCGGCGTCAATGCCGTCAATACTTTGTACACCTCGGTAACGCTTTGTGTGCCCGGCAGCACGACGAGTTGCCAGACCATCGACAACATCGAGATCGATACGCAATCCAGCGGCTTGCGCATACTCGCCCCCGTGCTGACGATCACCCTGCCGCTGATTCTCGACAGCAACAACAACGCCAACACGTTCGCCGAATGCGCACAATTTGCCGATAGCGTCAGCTGGGGACCGCTCGCGCGCGCCGACCTGACGATCGCCGGGGAGAGCGCGCCGTCGCTAACGGTCCAACTCATCGGAGATGCGAATTTCGCGACGATTCCGCCCGCGTGCGCCGGCGCAGGCAACGAAGAAGACACGGTGGCGACCTTCGGCGCCAACGGGATATTGGGAGTGGGCACGCCGGCACAGGATTGCGGCGCGTCCTGCGCCGGGTCCACCGATTCGGATTTTATTACACCTGTACGAGTGCGGGGAATTGCGTCGGGACGCTCATCGATATCGCCGATCAGATGCAAAACCCCGCGACCCTTTTTGCGACCGATAACAATGGATTGATCATCGAGTTACCGAACGTGTCGGCCGCGGGCGCTGAGTCGGTCACCGGAGCCATCGTGTTCGGTATCGACACGGCATCCAATAATGCATCGGGTAAGGCGACCGTGCTCGCGGTCGAGACCGGAACCAGTTACCTGTCGGCGCAGTTCGACGCGCAGAACTACGCCGCGAGTTTCTTGGACACCGGCTCTAATGGCCTATTTTTCAACGACTCTTCTTTGACGCAATGCACCGGAAGCGATCAAAGCTTTTACTGCCCGGCGAACACGGAAAACCTTTCGGCGACTTTGATCGCATACACCGCCTCGGGCACCGGCGGTACCCAAGCCACCGTGAATTTCAGCATTGCCAATGCGGATACCTTGCTGTCCGATGACCAAACGGGGACCGCGTTCGTCAACCTCGGCGGGATCTTTGATGGAACGGGCACCGCCGATACCTTTGATTTTGGCCTGCCGTTCTTTTACGGGCGCAGCGTCTACGAGGTATTCGAGGGCAAATCGAGCTCGGTCGGCACCGGCCCCTACTTCGCGTTCTGAATGTTGGCGCACGGACCGCGGCGCTATCACCGCTAGTCCGGAACAGCCGTGCCGCAGGCCTCGATCTCCACCATCAAGTCTTCGCGGCAAATGTCAGCCTGTAGATAAACGATCGGCGCTAGGCGCGCCTCGCTCGCCTCGATTTGTGCCGCGACCGCCGCGAGGTCACTGGGCCTGCGAACATAGACTTTGAGCGTCAGCGTATCGAACGAGTAGCGGCGAGATCCCAATAGCCGGTTGGCTTCACTCAAGACCGCAGCAATATTCACGATCGACTCGCGCGTTTGGGCCGCCGCATCCCCGCTGTGCCGCGTTTCGTGACCGACGATGCTCGAGGTGCCCGAGACGAACAGATTGGTGCCGGCAATGCCGGGCAGCACGCTGGCACGCGAAAATATCGGGCTATGCTCGCCATATTGCGGCGGATAGCGGTAGGCGCTGATCTGGCGCGGATTCTCGATCGCGAGCGGCGGCTCGCGGGCCGCGAGAAAGAACATCGACAAGGGGCTGCCGGTCTTGGAACCTACCGCGCTGGCCGCCGGCACGCTGCCCGCGATCGCCCGTCCACAGCCTTCGAATACGGTTCTTCGCGCCGAATTGAATTGACGGTAGCGTTCTTCACCATCGGCGAGCCCGTTGATGTCGGCCAGATGATTCCAAACTCGAACCAGAAACGGGTAGCCGCTCGCGGCCAACAATTCGAAAATTTCCCGATAGCCGGCGTCGGTCGCGCGCATCAGCGCGGTCGAGCCGCCGTTTCCGCGGTCGGCGCGATCGAGCACCGCGAAATCCCTCTCGTTGACGGCCAGAGACCCGAACAGCAACGGTCCCGCGCACCGGTACTGCACGCGGCCATGCCTCGCCGTCGCGAGCATGTAGGCCGCCGGGGGCACCTCGGACAGTCGCCAGACTTCGCACAGCGTCTCGGCACCTCCCAGTGGCGGAGTCATGCTCGCGGCGAGCGGCACGCACCGCGGCTCGATGACCGGCCGCCTCTCGAAATAAACGATACCAAGCACCTGATCCCACCATGACGCGGAGCGCGCGGCGAGCTGGCCTAGCGGCACATAACCGTGCTCGAGCCGCGGCGCACTCATCCGGGAGGAAGCAGCAAAGACAGTGCCCGCGCATATGCGGAGCGCAGCACATCGGAGTTTGAAACGGTGTACTCGAGGTCGTGCACGAGCCCGTTGTGCAAGCCATAAATCCAGCCGTGCACCTGCAGATACTGGTTGCGTTCCCAAGCGTCTCGGATGATCGAGGTTTGACAGACGTGCGTGACCTGTTCGATGACGTTCAGCTCGCAGAGGCGATTCTCGCGGTCCGCCCGAGCCGTGACTCCGATCAACTGCGCCTCGTGCCGCTCGCGAACGTCCTGGACATGCCGCAGCCAGTTGTCGCTGAGCCCCAAGCGCGTGTTCGCCAGCGCCGAGCGCACTCCGCTGCAACCGTAGTGACCGCAGACGATGATATGTTCGACCTTCAGCACGTCCACCGCGAACTGCAACACCGATAGACAGTTCAGGTCGGTGTGCACGACGATGTTCGCAATGTTGCGATGAACGAACAATTCGCCCGGGGGCAATCCCACGATCTCATTGGCCGGGACGCGGCTATCGGAACAGCCGATCCACAAATAACGCGGTGATTGTTGGCGCGCCAGCCGGGAGAAAAACTCCGGGTCTTTGCGCAGGATTTTCGTCGCCCAATCCCGATTGCTGTCGATCAAATGTTGCAGCGATTTCACAGCGTGAAGTGTAACGGTTTGGCATTGCAACGGTATACTTTGGATCAAACCGATTCTGGGGCGGTACTTTCATGAGCATCACTGACGTGACGGCCGGTAAGCGCCCACCGTATGAATTCGACGTGATCATCGAGATCCCGATGAATGCGGATCCGATCAAGAACGATTGAGGATAATGCCTAGACGGCGGGAGCACCCGCCGCCCAGGGGTCCCAGGCAAACTCTCGCGTCAACCGGCCTTGAAGGCGCTTGCAACCAACGCGGCGAGCTGCGGACTGGGTATTTGCCGCGCGGCGTTGATGATCGCTTGTTCGCGGCAGACTTTCACCGCATGCGGGATGGCCAGTTGGCCGGTATACAAATCCGGACAGACCTGCTTGGAGGCTTCCACCAAGCGGTGATAGAGCGCACGTGCGCCGGCTTCGCTGGAGACGTTCAAATCGGCGAAGCGGACGGTGACCGACGGCACGTCCTCGTCGGCAGTCATTGCGCCGGCGGTCGCGGCGAAAATCGAGCCGATCAGAGAACCGGCGAGCAGAGTCAAGAGGATCTTGCGAGGTGAATTCATTGGGGGTCTCCTTCAGGCTACGGTGAGGTGTTGCGGCAGAGGCTATGAAACACCCGAGCACACCCCCCGGTCTGCGGGCGCTCATCGAACTCGTCCCGCGCAGCAACGGCTTCGTCCCGCATTTCGTCCGTGGTCGCTCGAAAGCGCCCTGTTTGCGCTACGCTTATCGGCGATGACGTGGAAAGAACAACGAATTTTCGATGACGACGGGATCGCGCGCGGCATGAAGTGGCGCCAATTCCTCGGCATCGTTTGCACCTATTGGTTCTACGTCACGGCTTCCAACGTGCTGTATACCTACGGGCTGCGCATCGGGATGTCGAAGTTCACCAACGTGCTGTTGTTCGCGCCCTGGAACGTGCGCGTTCTGCAGCACATATTGCTGCTGCCTGCCTTGCTGGCGTCGTATTGGGCTTCGCTGATCGTCAATTGGCGCGCGCTCTCGGTGTGGATCGCGTTTCAGGTGGCGCTCGGCGCCGCGTTTGCGGCGATGGCTTACCCGGCGATGATGCTGTCGGAGCTGCTGTTCAGCCACAGCATGCACGAGATGGCTCAAACGGCAGGCATGCCGAGTATGTGGAGCGACGAGGCGATGCCCTCGTTGTGGTTTGCAAGTTTCATGACGTTTCTCGTGTCCTACGGTTTCGGTCTCGCGCTGGTCCGAGGGGCGATCATCTACAAACGCTTTCGCGACGCCGAATTGCAAGTCGCGGCGCTGGAGCGCGAATCGCACGCCGCGCGCCTCGCGGCGCTGCGCATGCAGTTGTCGCCGCATACGCTGTTCAATTTGCTGCACACGATCCGCGGCAACATCGAGTGGGACCCGCGCGGCGCCCAGGCAATGGTCGTGCAGCTCGCGGATCTGCTGCGGCGACTTCTGAAAGCCGGCGAGCGCGATTACTCGCGCCTCGCCGACGAACTGCAATTCGCGGGGCTCTATCTGGGGCTGCATCAGCGGCGCTTCGCGGATCGCATCAGCGTCGTGCTGCCCGACCCGGCCACGGTCCCACCGGTCTGGGTACCGAGTTTGATCCTGCAGCCGATCGTCGAAAATGCGATCGTGCACGGGCTGGCGGGTCATCAGGGCACGATCACGATCCACCTCGGCGCCGAGATCGCCGGCGAGGCGCTGATGCTGCGTGTGACCAACACCGTTGCACCCCAATCGACCAAGGGGCAGGATGGGATCGGCCTCAGTAACGTCCGCGAGCGGCTCGCCGTCCAATTCGGCGGCGCCGGCGCGCTGAACTACGGCCGGGAGCGAGACCAATGGTCGGTCGAGATCCGCATGCCGCTGATCTATGCGATAGAGGATGCATGATCGAGGTGATCATCGTCGATGACGAGCCCGCGGGGCGGCGCACGCTGCGCGAGTACTGCGCGCAGGAGTCGGATCTGCGCGTCGTCGGCGAATACGGCGATAGCGCAAGCGCGATCGCGGCGATCCGGGCGCAACGGCCGCGGCTGTTATTCCTCGATGTGCAGATGGAACCGCTCAACGGCATCGAATTGGCGCGCGCACTGGATCCTGCCGCGCTGCCGTCGATCGTATTCGTCACGGCCCATGACGTTTACGCCGTCGAGGCGTTTGAACTCAATGCGGTCGATTACCTGCTCAAACCGTTCGACCAGGACCGCTTCCGCAAAACCCTGACGCGCGTACGGCCAAAAACCCGCGCCGCGACCGCGGGCGACCCGCAGGCGGCGCTCGTTGAATTATTGGCGCAGCTCGAGCGCAAACACTTGGCCCGCGATGACGAGCGGCCACGGATCTTGGCGGAATTCGCCGGACATTTGCACGTCCTCGACGCCGCCAAGGTCGAAATGATCGAGTCGGACCGCAACTATATTTCGATCCGCGTGGGACGCGACAGCTTCCACGCTCGCGGCACGCTGCAGCAAGCCGAACAGTCTCTGCGCTCGCAGCCGATGCTGCGCATCAGCCGCTCGTGCATCGTGAACATGAACTTCGTGCAGGAGGTGAACCGCACCTTGCGCGGCGACTTCATTCTCGTTCTCGTGGGCGGCGCCACGGTGACGAGCAGCGAGGGATTCCGCGCCAAGGTCAAAGAATACCTACGCGGCCTGAAATTCGGGGAGTCATAGCAGCTCTTCCGGCGCGAACGGCGTCAACAGCTTGAGCACGAAGCGCTGCAGGTGCGTGGCCTCCGGGTCGCGGTGCCAGATGTGTTCCGCGCCCGGTGGACCGCTGTGCCATTCGATGTGATTGCTGTGATCCTGAAATTCGAGCTTGTAGCTGCCGTCTTCGCTGATGTCGTCGAGCAGGCTCGTCACCTGGCGGGCGAGCTCACTGCTGCGGATCACGAGACCCAATTCGCTGTTGGTGCGCGCTGAGCGGGCGTCCATGTTGAGCGAACCGATGAATACGGTCTTCTCGTCGATGACGACCGCCTTTGCGTGCAGACTCGCGGCGCCCGAGCGAAACGGGTGAAATCGCGGCCTTGCGGTGCCGAGCTTCGGCCGCACCTCGCTCAATTCAACTCCCAAATGCAGCAGCTCGACGCGGTAGTGCGAATAGCCAATGTGGACCAGCGGTGAATCGGTGGCGGCGAGCGAGTTGGTCAGGATGCGGATGTGCACGCCGCGCCGCACGAGTCCGCGCAGCAGCGCGATGCCGTCTTTGCCGGGAACGAAATACGGCGAAATAATGATGACTTCCTGGCTTGCCGAGCCGATCAGCGCGGAGAGGTCGTTGGCGATGGTTACCTCTTGGTCCGGAGAACTCTCGCTCGCAATCTTCACCGGCCGGTCGGCGAGCACCGTGGCCGGCACCCACGTCAGTTGCAGCTGCCCGGCATCGATCTCGCGCGCGAGGAAATCCGGGTCGCCCGAGGATGCCTCATCGACGGCCGCGGCCTCCTCGAGCCACGGCGGTTCCGGTTCGACCGGGACCGGTGCGGCGATCGAGGCGATCGGATACGAATATTTGCTGTTCCAGAAGGCGTCGAAGGAAGCCGATAGTTGCGGCACGATGGTGCCGGCCGCGACGACATCGAGGTCGATGAAATTGCTGTCCTTGTCGCGCGTAAAATACTGGTCGCCGATGTTCCTTCCGCCGGTGATCGCGAGCGCATTGTCGGCGACGAACAGCTTGTTGTGCATGCGATGGTTGATGCGCGGCAACTCGGAGAATGAGGCGAGCACTCGCGTCCATAACGCGGACCTTCCGCCGGCGAACGGATTGAAGACGCGCACCTCGATATTGGCGTTCTGCCCCAAATGCATGTAGCGCCGATCTTGTCCGGCAGTATTGAAATCATCGACGAGGATACGGACCCTGACGCCGCGCTCCGCCGCGCGGCGAACGTGCTGCAGCAAAATCCGCGCCGATTCGTCCTGAGTGATGATGTAGTACTGGATGTCGAGCGTGCGTTCGGCGCGATCGGCGAGCGCGATGAGGCTTGCCAGTGCCTCATCGCCCGAGGCCAGCAGTCGGATACCCGAGAGCTTGGCCGGCTCGGCATCGCCGGCGACGAGGCGGCCGAGCGTCGTGCTGCCGGCATCGCGTATCGCCTCGCTGCGCTCCTTATGCACGTGGTGCGGCAGGCTGGCGCAACCGGCCGCGGCGAAGCAGAGCATCGCCGCCGCCAGCGCGGGCGCGGGCGCGACACCGGACCGGGATTTACGCATTCGCCGATGATATCAGGCACACTTTGCAGCCATGTTATCGCACCGACCCATACGCAGTTACGTGCTACGCGCCGGACGCATCACGGCCGCGCAAGACCGGGCATTGCGCGAGCTATGGCCGAGCTTCGGGCTCGAATTCGAGTTGGGCGTGGCGCCGCTCGATTTGGATGTGATTTTCGGTCGCGCCGCGCCTCGCTGCCTGGAGATCGGCTTCGGCACCGGCGAAGTCCTCGGATCGTTGGCAATCGCGAATCCGCAGGTGGACTATCTCGGCATCGAGGTGCACCGCTCGGGAGTCGGGCGCCTATTGCTGCAAGCGCAACACGCCGGGCTCAGGAACCTGCGGGTGATCTGCCACGACGCGGTCGAGGTGTTGGCGGCGGGAATACGCGACGGCGCGCTGGCCGAAGTGTTGGTGTTCTTTCCGGATCCTTGGCACAAGAAGCGCCACCACAAGCGCCGCCTCATCGATCCCGAGTTCGTCGCGACGATTGCCCGAACGCTGCAGAACGGCGGCGTCCTGCGCCTCGCCACCGATTGGCAGCCCTATGCCGAGCAAATGCTCGAGGTCTGCAATGCGAACCGGGATCTTGCCTCGCTGAGCGAGGACGGGACTTACGTGGCGCGACCGGATTTTCGCCCCGCGACGCGCTTCGAACGGCGCGGCGAGCGTCTCGGCCATGGCGTTTGGGATCTTGCCTACCGGAGGCGCGAGCGCTGATCCCGGCATTTTGTCCCCCTCAGCCCGAAGCCGCGCTCGATTTCTCGCGGGCATCCAATTCGCGCACCGGCCTGTGCAGTAGCAGCAGCAAGACGAGGCCCGGTATCGACGTCAAAAACGTCACGATGAAGAAATTCGCCCAGCCGACCGCGGCGACGACCTGCCCCGCGACCGCGCCCATGAGCACGCGCGGCACCGCCGCCAGCGCGGACAGCAATGCGTATTGGGTCGCGCTGAAGCTCGCCTCGCATTGGGCCATCAGGAACGCGACGAACGCCGCCTGCCCCATGCCGCCCGCCAAGGTATCGATGCTGGTCGTCACGATCAGCAGCCAGAGGTGCTTGCCGGCGAGCGCGAGCCACATGAACAGCAGAAGCGTCAGTGCCTGCGCGATGCCGAAAGTCAGCAGCGATCGGTAGAGGCCCCAGCGCATGTAAATCCAGCCGCCGAGCGCCGTGCCGATCATCGTCGAAATGGTCATGTTGAGTTTGCCGGCGACGCTCAACTCCTTGAGCGAGAAGCCGACGCCCTTGATCATGAACGCGCTATAGAGACTCAATGCGAACGCATCGCCGACTTTGTACAGCAGCACGAGCAGCAGAAAACCCCAGGCGCCCGGCTGTGCCAGCAAATGGCGCACCGGCTCGACGACGGCGTCCCTGAGAGTGAGCGGCGGGCGGCCCGGCGTCGTGGGCTCCGGTGCCCAGAGCGTCGCGAAAATCATCAGCGACATCAGAATGGCGACAATCCCATAGGCGATGTGCCAGCCGACGTACGAGGCGATGAACACGATGACCGTGCCGGCGAACATCGCGGCGCTGCGGTAGCCGAAGCCCGTGACCGCGGAGGCGAGCGCGCGCTCCGGCGGCGGGATCACGTCGACGCGATAAGCGTCGATGACGATGTCTTGAGATGCGGACAAGAACACGACGATGAGCGCAATGATTCCCAAGGCAGCCGGCATCTTCGCCGGTTCGCTCAAACTCATGACGCCGATCGCGAACGCCAATGCCAGCTGAAACAGCACGATCCAGCCGCGGCGCCGTCCCAGCAGCGGCGGCAAATAGCGGTCGAGCAGCGGCGCCCACAAGAATTTCAGCAAATACGGCAGCCCGACCAACCCAAAGATGCCGATGGTCTTGATATCGACGCCGGCGTCCGCGAGCCAGGCCTGCAAGGTCGAGAGCGTCAGATTGAACGGTAAACCCGATGCAACGCCGAGCAGCAGGATCGCGGCCATGCGCCGCTGCTTGAGCGCCTGCAGCAGCGTTTCCTTGGGTTCCAGGTCCACGCGCTAGAACTCGAACTCGTAGTCGATGATCAGCGGCGCGTGATCCGAGAAGCGCTGGTCCTTGAAGATCTGGGCGCTCTTGACCCTGCCGCGCATCGCCGCCGTTGCGATGTGGTAATCGATGCGCCAGCCGACGTTCTTGGCATAAGCCTGGCCACGGTTCGACCACCAGGTGTATTGGTCCGCCGCGGTGTTGGTTTCGCGAAACGCATCGACGAATCGGCCGGGACCGAACAGCTCGTCGAGCCACAAACGCTCCTCGGGCAAGAAGCCGGAATTCTTCTGATTGGATTTCCAATTCTTGAGATCGATGGGCTTGTGCGCGATGTTCCAATCCCCGCAGAGAATGCACGGCGTCTTGCGCCTTTGCAGCTTGCGCAAATGCGGCATGAAGGCTTCGAGGAATCGAAATTTCGAGGCTTGACGCTCGGGTCCGGAGGATCCGGACGGCAGATACAGCGACACGACGCTCAAACCCCCGAAGCGCGCCTCCAGATAGCGGCCTTCCCGATCGAATTCGGGCACGCCGAAGCCGCGGCTGACTTGCGTGGGCTGTTTGCGCGCATACAGCGCGGTGCCGGCATAGCCCTTCTTCTCGGCATCGAAATAGTGGCAATGGTAGCCCTCGGGCCAGAAGACGGGATCGGTGAGCTGCGCGATTTGCGCCTTGGTCTCCTGGACGCAGACCACATCGGCATTTTGGGAGGCAAGCCACTTGAACAGCCCTTTGCTCGCGGCGGAGCGGATTCCGTTCGCATTCAAGGTCACGATTCGCATGGCGCGCGATGATATCAGTACGCGTGTGCTTGCGGAGGCGCGCTTCCCTTGCGAGACTTCGACGTCTATGACCAGCGCCTATAAAAACGAGTTCATCGAGTTGTGCATACGTCTCGGCGTCTTGAAGTTCGGCAGCTTCAAGCTCAAATCGGGCCGGGAGAGTCCGTATTTCTTCAATGCGGGATTGTTCAATACCGGCGAGGCGATCGCGGCCGTCGGCCGTGCCTATGCGGCCGCCGTGGCCGAATCGGGCTTGGCCTTCGATACGCTGTTCGGCCCCGCCTATAAAGGCATCCCGCTCGCAACCGCAACCGCCGCGGCGCTGGCCGATCACTACGGCCGCAGCGTCCCCTTCGCGTTCAATCGCAAGGAAGCCAAGGACCACGGCGAAGGCGGACTGATCGTCGGCGGCCCGCTCACGGGGCGCGTCCTGATCGTCGACGACGTCATCACCGCGGGCACCGCAATACGCGAGTCGATCGAAATCATTCGGGCCGCGCACGCAACGCCTGCGGGCGTGCTGCTGGCGCTGGATCGGCAGGAGCGCGGCGCGGCAAGCGCCCGGTCGGCCGTTCAGGAGGTCGGCGCACAATTCGGCATTCCGGTTGTTGCGATCCTCACGTTGGCCGATCTGATCGGGCATATGCGGGCGCGAGGGGCAACCTTAGAACTTTCCGGCATGCTGACATATCGGGACCGGTACGGTTTGGCAGACTGAAGACTGCGCCCTGGAAAACCGACGCGCCGCCCTTCACAATGGGGCTTACCTCAGGGGGAGGCATGCTGTTGAGAAATACTGCCTGGATCGTTGCCGTCGTCGTGCTGCTCGCGGGTGCGGGTTGGGCGATTGCGGACAATATCCCTTCGAGTCGGCGCCTCTATAAATGGGTCGATGAACAGGGGGTCGCTCATTACGGCGATCAGATCCCGCCGGAATACGCGGCTCAGGAACACGAGGTGTTCAATTCGAAGGGAGTCAAGGTCGATCACCTTGATGCTCAAAAAACGCCCGAGCAAGCCGCCGCCGACGATCTGCAGAAGGCGGCAGCCCAAGACCTCAAGAATCGCGATAAAAATCTGCTGAATACCTACGTCTCTGTGCAGGAGATCGAGCGCTTGCGCGACCAGCGTCTGGCGCTGCTCACGGATCAAATGCGGGTCACGAGCCAATTCCTGGACCAGCTGACCGGCAAGATGCACAAGCTCGAGAAAACCACGATGCTCTACAAGCCGTATAACGGCGATCCGCAGGCCGCTCAAATGCCCGATCAGGTCGCCGAGGACCTGGTGCACATGGCCAACGACATCCACACGCAAGAAGAGAATTTATTGGAAAAGCAACGCGAAGACGCCATGATGCGCGCCCAGTTCGAAAGCGACATCACTCGCTTCAAGGAATTGAAGGTCAGCCATTGACGCCGAGGAAGCGCATTTTGCTGGGCGTCACGGGCGGGATTGCCGCTTACAAGAGTCCAGACCTCGTCCGGCGCCTCATCGAACGTGGCGCGGACGTGCAGGTCGTCATGACGGCGGCGGCGCAAAAATTCGTCTCGGCGATGAGCTTCCAAGCCGTGTCCGGCAGGCCGACGCGCAGCGATCTTTGGGACAGCGCGGCCGAAGCGGCGATGGGTCACATCGAATTGGCGCGCTGGGCCGAGATCGTGCTGATCGCGCCCGCGAGCGCCGACTTCATTGCGCGGCTTGCGGGCGGCCGCGCCGACGACTTGCTCGCGACACTGTGCGTTGCGACCGAAGCGCCGATAACGATCGCGCCGGCGATGAATCGCGTCATGTGGGCGAATAAGGCGACGCAGGCCAATATCCGCACGCTGCTAGGCCGCGGCGTACGCATCTTGGGGCCCGGCGAAGGCGATCAGGCTTGCGGCGAAACCGGACCGGGGCGCATGTGGGAGCCGGTCAAACTCGCCGAGAGTCTGCTCGAGCCGCCGCCGAACGAGGGTATCCTCGCCGGACTCAACGTCTTGATCACTGCGGGCCCGACGCGCGAGCGGCTCGATCCTGTGCGCTATTTGACCAATCGCAGTTCGGGCAAAATGGGCTTCGCCGTGGCGGCCGCGGCGCGCGAGGCCGGCGCGCACGTGACGCTGGTCGCGGGACCCGTGAATTTGCCGACGCCGGCCGGAGTCACGCGCCTCGACGTCGAGAGCGCGCGCGACATGCACGCGGCAGTTCACCGCCATGTAGCCAAAGCCGACGTGTTCATTGCGGCGGCAGCCGTCGCCGATTTTCAGCCGGCGAGCGTGTCGCGGGAGAAGATCAAGAAGAAGGGCGTCGCCGTCAGTCTCGAGCTCGAACCCGCGCCGGACATCATCAAATCGGTCGCGGATATGGCCAAGCGGCCGTTCGTGGTCGGTTTCGCGGCCGAAACCAACGACGTCGAGGCCAACGCGCGCAGCAAACTGAAGCGCAAGAAACTCGACATGATCGCCGCCAACAAAGTCGGCGACGGCATTGCGTTCGATTGCGATGACAATGCGCTGACCGTCATTTGGCCCGGCGGCAAGGTCGAAGTGGCGCGCGGTCCCAAACTCGACGTGGCGCGCGAACTGATCGCACTCATCGCGAAGCGCCTGCCGCCGCCGACGGCCGGCGGCCCACGGCGTGCGGCGCGGAATCGTCGTGCGGCCTCCGCCGCGCCGCCGCGCAATCGCGTGCGCAGCCGCCGCGTGCGGCGCTGAGCACGGGTTCCCCACACGCCGTGAAGCGTCGCATCAAGCTGCGAATCCTGGATCCGCGTCTCGGCACGGAGTTTCCGCTGCCGGCGCACGCGACGCCGGGGTCGGCCGGCATGGATTTGCGCGCCTGCCTGCAAGGGCCGCTGGTTCTCGCCGCGGGCAAAGCGGAATTGATATCGACCGGCTTGTCGATCTACGTCGAGGATCCGGGACTCGCCGCGATGCTGCTGCCGCGCTCCGGATTAGGCCATAAGAGCGGCATCGTGCTCGGCAATCTCGTCGGACTCATCGACTCGGATTACCAGGGGCCGCTGATGGTCTCCTGCTGGAATCGCGGCGATGCGCCGTACACCATCAACCCCGGCGATCGAATCGCGCAACTCGTGATCGTGCCGGTGGTCCAGGTCGAATTCGACGTCGTCGAGGATTTCGACTCGACGCTGCGCGGCGCGCAAGGCTTCGGCAGTTCGGGGCATCGCTGAAGGGGGTCGCCCCGCGTTTCGACGGGCGCGGTTGCTCTCAATACAAGGATATCGCAAAGTAGTCGTCTCGGCGCTGCTGTTCGCTCACGGTCGACTCGAGCCTCTCCGGCTTGCCTGGCAAAGCGAGGCATTCATTCCACTTATATCTACTGCCACCGCGGAAAAACTCGTCCGCGTGTTGAGCTACCTCAAGTTCAAGCTGACAACTGCCGATTGCGAGGAGCTGCTCGAGATCCGGGGAGTATTTTCGTGTGCGATCGTCACCGCGGACGCATTCATGGCCGCGCTCAATCTGCGCCGGTGATCCGACAGCATTACATGGAAATATCCGGCCGTCCCGCGAATGGACGGCCCGCGAATCTCGGTGCTCAGCCGCGAAATGCGGCTGGCCGCTCGCCCGCCGCCTCGTCATGCTGCCCGCCATGGCAATTCGGGACTGGCCGATCGACGAGCGGCCGCGCGAGAAATTACTCGCGCGCGGCGCCGAGGCGCTGTCCGACGCCGAATTGCTCGCGATCCTACTGCGCAACGGCCGGCGCGGCCGATCCGCCGTGCAGCTCGCGCGCGAGATTCTCGAGAACTTCAGTTCGCTGCGTAAATTGATCGCCGCCGATCGAGTGCGCTTTTGCGCCGAGCCCGGACTCGGTCCCGCACGCTTCGCGGAGCTGCGCGCCGCGGTGGAGATTGCACGCCGGCAACTAGCCGAGACGCTGCGCAACGGCCCGTCGCTAGCGAGTCCGCGCGCCACGCGCGATTTCCTGATCGCGCGCCTGCGCGACCTCGAACACGAGGTTTTTTGTTGCCTCTATTTGGACAATCGCCACCGGCTGATCCATTTTGAGCAGTTGTTTCGCGGCACGATCGACGGCGCGAGCGTGTTCCCGCGCGAAATCGTCAAGCAGGCGCTGCAATGGAACTCGGCGGCCGTGATCGTCGCGCACAACCACCCGTCCGGCGTCGCGGAACCCAGCCAGGCCGATGAGCTGATCACCCAGCGCATCAAACACGCGCTCGCGCTCGTCGACATTCGCTTGTTGGATCACATCATCGTCGGCGACGGCGCCAGTGTGTCGCTGGCGGAGCGCGGCGTGCTTTGAATAAGGCGAGCACGGCGGCGAGATGCTTCAACGACCGCAATCAGAAGCCCGAACAAGCGCGTTGAGCCAAGTTGACAAACGCGCATTACCGGGGTAATGCGACTTGATGACGATAGCGCAATCTAAAGTTACGGCGCCGGGCCAGATCTCAGTCCCGGTCGAAGTGCGGAAGAAACTCGGTATAGGTCCGGGCTCCGTGCTCGAGTGGCACGAGCAGGATGGCAGTGTGGTCGTACGGCGGGCGGGCCGTTTCAGTTCGTCCGACATGCACCGGGCGCTCTTTCCGAAAGGCACGCCGAACGCCAAGCCCGTCTCGGACGTGAAGGGGGCCATCCGAAAGCATATTCGACAACGGCATGCTCGCGATTGACACGAACGCCCTGAATCGACTCGTCGCACGAGACGATGACGATCAAGCCAACGCAGCAGAACAGTTTGTTGGCAAAGGGGCCTGGATATCCCACTTGGTTCTGGCCGAAACTCTTTGGGTCCTCGATTCCGTCTACGATCTTTCGCGTGCGCAGATCGCGACCGCTGTCGAAATGGTGCTCAACCATCATGATTTGACGTTGCAGGACGCCGAAGTTGTCCCTCGGCGCTGCTCAATTATCGTTCGCGGCCGGCCGTAGACTTTTCAGACTGCCTGGTACTTGAGATTGCGAGCAAGGCCGGGCATTTGCCGGTTGGCACGTTTGACCGCAATTTCGCCAAATTGGATGACGTTCAGCGATTGCGCTAGAGCGTTTGCTGCGTGGCTTAGTACGCTGTCGACCCGCTGTGGCCAATCGCGACGGATACCTGCGACCGACGGCGCAAGCATGTTCCCGCGCACGATCTTGCTACTGCGGGGTTGCGTTTATTTGCGGAAAAAACGGCGACCAAGCCGTTCAGCCATGTGGCACGCAAGCAGCGCGCGAAGTCCTTGGGTCTTGAAACGCTGGGAAGCGTTACGATTCAATATTCGCTGCGCCGGCTCGCAGAGAAGGCTATTGTGAGCAAATCCGCGCGCGGCTCGTACGTCTTCGAAAGCGACGCATTCGAGCGCTGGGTCTAGAGTGACGCGGCGCTCCCTGCGACCAAGAAACCATCGATTAGGAAGAAGCACCGTGGCGATGAGAAACAGCACGACTGGAAATTCAATCGGCCACGCGCTCCTGGCGCTGTATTCCGGGCTGCGCGTTCGAGCCCGTGCGCTTGCCGTCACTGCCGCGGTGCTGCCGCTGCTTGCGCTGCTGCAATCTTGCGCTTCGGCGCCGCCGCCACCGACCGCCGCACCTGCTATCGCATCGACTGCCGCATCGGCTGCCGCACCGACAGCCGCGCCCGCCGCACCGATCACCGCACCGACACCCGCACCGACACCCGCACCGACACCCGCACCGACCGCCGCTCCCGCCGCTGCGCCACGCCACGGCATGGTCGTCGCGGCCAATCCGCTGGCCGCCCAAGCGGGCCTCGAGGTATTGCGCGCCGGCGGCTCGGCCGCCGATGCGGCGGTCGCAGTACAGGCGGTGTTGGGACTCGTCGAGCCGCAAAGCTCGGGACTCGGCGGCGGCGCGTTCATCACGTACTACGATGCGAACACGCACCGCGTGCGCGCCTACAACGGGCGCGAGACGGCGCCGGCCGGCGCGACCGTCGACATGTTCCTCGGCGACGACCGTCAGCCGCTGGCGCATTTCACCGGGGTCTTGAGCGGGCGATCGACGGGCGTTCCGGGCGCAATCGCGGCCTTAGGCTTGCTGCAGCACGAGCACGGCAAGCTGCATTGGCGCGAATTGTTCGGCCAGGCCGAACGCCTCGCGACGCAAGGGTTTATCGTGAGCCCACGGCTCGCATCATTCATCGTGAGCCGCGCGCCGCAAGCAAGCGCCCGGGACGCAGTCGCGTATTTCAGCAAACCGGACGGTACGCGGCTCGTCGCCGGCGATGTCCTCAAGAATCCGGCCTTCGCCGCGACCGTACACCGTCTCGCGATCGAGGGACCGAGCGCGCTCTACCACGGCACGATCGCGCAGGACATCGTGAGGCGCGTGCACGAGGAGCCCATCCCGGGTTCACTGACGCTCGAGGATCTCGCGCGCTACCGGCCGATCGAATCCGAGGCGCTGTGCCGACCCTGGCGAACGCTGCGCGTATGCACGCCGCCGCCACCCGCCGGCGGCGTCGACCTGCTGCAAGGGCTGCTGCTGCTGGCCCACACCGACATCGATAGACGCAATGCCTCGGACCCGATCGCCTGGGTGGAGCTCGGCGAGGCCGAACGGCTGCTCTATGCGGATCGCAATCGCTACGTCGCCGATCCCGCGTTCGTGCCGGTGCCGCTCGCCGGCCTGCTCGACGCCGCTTACCTGCAAAGCCGCGCGGCTCTGATCGGCGAGCGCATCGCGAGCACGCCGCCGCAAGCGGGCGTGCCGCCCGGTGCGACGGCGGTCGGGCCCGATCACACCGCCGAACCCGGCGGCACGACACATTTCGTGATCGTCGACGCCGCCGGCAACGTCGTCTCGATGACGACGACGGTCGAGAGCCTCTTCGGCTCGGGCCGCATGGTCGATGGGTTTTTTTTGAATAACCAGCTCACCGATTTCAGTTTCTCGCCGACCGATGCCGACGGGCGTCCGGCCGCGAATGCGGTCGCGGCCGGCAAGCGGCCGCGCTCGGCGATGGCGCCGACGATCGTCGTCGACGCCCAAGGCCGATTCGTCGAAGCCGTGGGCTCGGCGGGCGGACCCGCGATCATTTCCTACGTGCTCAAGACGCTGATAGCGACCCTCGATTGGCACCTGCCGATGGAGGCGGCGATCGCACTGCCCAACCTCGTCGCGCGCGACGCCAATTTCTCCGCCGAGGTCGCCAAGTTCCCGCCGGGATTCGTCGATGCGCTCAATGCGCGCGGCCTCAACGTGCATCTCGGCCAGTACGAGGAATCCGGCCTGCAGGGCGTGCGGGTCGCTGCCGACGGCTCGCTCAACGGAGCCGCGGACCCGCGCCGCGAGGGCGTCGCGCTCGGCTATTGAGGGAGGCACATTGACCGTGTGCGGCCCACCCGGTTGGACCGGTCCCGATCGGACCGTTAGACTTCGCGCCGTGCCGCCGGAATCCGAAAAATCACCGCAGTCGCCGCCCGTGGCGGCAACCGCGCGCCGCCCACCGATCCGTCAGTTGGCGATCGTTGCGGTATTGATCGGCGCCTATGCTTTGGTCTCCCAATACAGCTACTCCTCACCGGATGCTAAAGGCTTGGGCGCCGGCCTGTCGGTGGGGCCGATTGTGCTGATCGGCATCGCGCTCGCGTGGCGCTGGACCCACCGGCTCGTCGCGGCGTTGATCACGGCGATGACCGCTGCATTGCTCTATTTCTACTGGCCGTTTCTCGAGACGCACTACGAATGGTCCGATCTGGTGCAGCAAGCCGGCGCCTACGCCATGGTGGCCCTTGGCTTTGGTCGCTCGCTGCGATTGGGCCGTGCGCCGACCTGCACCGCATTGGCGGATCAACTGCACGGCCCGCTCGACGCGAAGGAAATCGCGTATACGCGCCGCGCGACCGTCGTCTGGTTCGGCTTCTATACGCTGCTTGCCGCAGCCATCGTCATCGTGTTCTTCGCGGCATCCGCGCACGTCTGGTCGCTATTCGTGAACTTCGGCACCTTTGGCCTCATGGGGCTGCTGTTCGCGCTGGACCATGCGATTCGCCACCGCGTGCTGCCGCGCCGGCCCGGCGGCGGCATGATCGCGGCGCTGCTGCACTCCGTGACGGGCCCGCGCACGCCGCGTTGATCCGCCCGCCGGGCTCTGGTATCGTGTGCGGCTCTGTCTCGGGTCCGATGCCAATAAGTTCTTCGAGTTCAAAGGGTTACGCCATGTCGCGAGTCTGCCAAGTCACGGGTAAGCGCCCGAAATCGGGAAATACGGTTTCGCACGCAAACAATCGCAAGCGGCGCCGCTTCTTGCCGAATTTGCACACGCATCGCTTTTGGCTGGAGTCCGAGAAGCGTTTCGTGAGCCTGCGTGTCACGACGCGCGGCCTGCGTACGATCGAGAAGCGCGGCGTCGACGTGGTCGTTGCGGATCTGCGCACCCAGGGCGTCAAGGTTTAACGGGCTTAAGGCTCCACGGGGATACCCCTCTCATGCGCGACAAAATCAAACTGATCTCTTCGGCCGGCACCGGGCACTATTACACGACGACGAAGAACAAGCGTCTGCATCCCGACAAGATGGAGACGAAGAAATACGATCCGGTCGTGCGCAAGCACGTCTCTTACAAAGAATCCAAGATCAAGTAGGCGTCGGCTGCCCGAACTGCCCGAAGTCGAAACGACGCGTCAGGGCATCGCTCCCGCCCTCTTGGGTCGGCGCGTCGCCGCTGTCATCGTGCGCGATCGACGCCTGCGCTGGCCGATTCCGCGCGGCTTCGAAGCCAAAATCCAAGGTGAAATCGTGCGGCGCGTCGAGCGCCGTGCAAAATACATCCTGCTGGGCTTCGATACCGGCACGGTCATCGTGCATCTCGGCATGTCCGGCAGTCTGCGTGTGCTCGGCGGCGATGTGCCGCCGCGGTTGCACGATCATTGGGACCTACGCGTAGAGGGCGGTGCGCTGCTGCGATTTCACGATCCGCGGCGTTTCGGCAGCCTGCTCTGGACCGTCGAGGATCCGGCGCTCCATCCGCTGCTCGCCAAACTCGCACCCGAGCCCTTGAGCGCCGCGTTCGACGCCGAATACCTCTACGAGAAGACGCGCAAACGCGCGGTCGCGATCAAACAGCTGATCATGAATTCGCAGCTCGTCGTCGGCGTCGGCAACATCTATGCGAGCGAAGCGCTGTTTCGCGCGCGCCTCTCGCCGCGCCGCGCGGCGGGGCGCATCACCCGGGCACAAGCCGCGGCGCTCGTCGAGGCGATCCGCGAAGTGCTCACGGACGCGATTCAGATCGGCGGCACGACCCTGCGCGACTACGTCAATGCCGACGGCGCGCCCGGCTACTTCAGTCAGCAACTATTCGTCTACGAACGCGCCGGCGAAGCCTGCCGGCTCTGTGGGACGAAGGTCCGGCAATTCACCCAAGGCCAGCGCTCCACCTACTGGTGTCCGAACTGCCAGCGTGCCTGAGGTTCAGACTTGCCGGTGCTTCGCCAATTCGATCGCGACCAACGGATGCACGAATTCCGAGACGTCGCCGCCCAGCACCGCGATCTCGCGCACCAGCGTCGAGGAGATGAACGTGTATTGCTCCTGCGGCGTCATGAATACCGACTCGATCTCGGGCGATAAGTGTCGGCTCATGTTCGCGAGCTGAAACTCGAATTCAAAGTCCGAAACGGCACGCAGGCCGCGCACGATCACCGTTAGGCCATTCTGCCGCGCGAAATCCACGGTGAGTCCCCGGTAGCCGAGGACCTCGACGTTCGGCACATCGGCGAGCACGCGTCTAGCCATGTCGACGCGCTGATCCAGCGAGAACATCGGCGCCTTGTTCGGATTGGCCGCGATCGCGACGACCAAACGCGTGAAGATGCTGGCTGCACGGCGCACCAAGTCTTGATGGCCGTTAGTGATCGGGTCGAAGGTGCCCGGGTAGACCGCTGTTGTTTTGTTCATCGCCTAAGTTTCAAGCCTTGCCCCGCGCGAGATGATAACCCACCTCGCCCGCCGACTTCGATTTCAGCAGTTCCCAATCCGGCGGCAGCACGGGCTCGCCCGCGGCGCGCTCGCATTCCAAATAAACCAAGCCGCCCGGGGCGACCCAGTTGCCGGCCGCGAGCAACGGCAGGTAGCTCGGCAGCGCATCTTGCCCGAACGGCGGATCGACGAACACCAGATCGAAAGGCTCGGCGGGCAGCCCGAGGTAACGCTTCGCGCCCATCTCGACTATCTTCGCCCGTGCCGTGCCCCCGAGGCGCGTCAACTGCTCGCGCAGACAATGCGCCGCGGCGACCGCCTGTTCGACGAACACGACTTCGCGCGCGCCGCGAGAGAGCGCCTCGAGCCCGAGCGCGCCGGAGCCGGCAAATAAGTCGAGGCAGCGCGCATTGGCCACAGTGGCCTGCAGCCAATTGAACAATGTTTCCCGGACTCGATCCGGTGTCGGCCGCAGTCCCGGCAGGTCAGGGAACTGGATGCGCCGGCCGCGCCAACTCCCGCCGATGATGCGCACGGAATTACGGCCCGCGGGCTTCGAAGATGGCGTCTTGGCGGGCTTACAGTAGGGCGTTTTGGCCGGTTTCACCGCCGTCATCATACGCGGAAACCTCGTAAAGACAGGCTCTCTGCTAAGCTTCGCAGCCGATGACAAACGACGCCGACAAATCCGCCGCGGGCGGCCTGTTCAAACGCCTGCGCAGTACGCTGCGCGCAGGCTCCTCGTGGCTCACGCAAGGCCTCGCGGAGCTGCTGCCCGGCCGCAAGATCGACGCCGAGATTCTCGACGAACTCGAAACGCGGCTGATCACCGCGGACGTCGGAGTCGACGCGTCGGCGCGCATTCTCGAGGATCTGCGCAAGCAAGTCGCGCGCAAAGAACTCGCCGACGTCGACGCGCTGCTCAAAGCCCTGCACAACGCGATGCTCGCAATCTTGCGTCCCGTCGAACAGCAACTCGTCGTCGATACGCGGCAAAAGCCCTACGTGATTCTCGTCGTCGGCATCAACGGCGCCGGCAAGACTACGACCATCGGCAAATTGGCGCATCGGCTGATGGGGCAAGGTCATAGCGTCATGCTCGCCTCGGGCGACACGTTTCGGGCGGCGGCGCGCGAGCAGCTCGAGACCTGGGCGCAGCGAAACAAGGTCGCGATCGTCGCCCAGCAACAGGGTGCGGAGCCCGCAGCCGTGATTTTCGACGGCCTGCAAGCCGCGCGCGCGCGCAACATCGATGTATTGATCGCCGATACCGCGGGCCGTTTGCATACGCAGACGCATCTCATGGACGAGCTGCGCAAGGTCAAACGCGTGCTCGGCCGATTGGATCCGGGTGCGCCGCATGAGGTGCTACTCGTGCTCGACGGCACGATCGGTCAGAATGCCGTCGCACAAGCCGACGAATTCAACAAGAGTCTCGGCGTGACCGGACTCGTGATCACCAAACTCGACGGCACGGCCAAGGGCGGCGTGGTGCTCGCGATCGCCCAGAAATTGGGCATCCCGATTCGCTTCATCGGTGTCGGCGAACAGATCGAGGACTTCGGGGTCTTCAATGCCGAAGAGTTCGTGTCGGCCTTGTTGAAGGCGCCGCCCGAGGGCGGCAGCGCATGATTCGATTCGACGCCGTCTACAAGCGCTATGCGACGGGATGCGAGGCGCTCGCCGGGGTGTCGTTTCACGTGCAACGCGGCGAATTCGTGTTCTTGACCGGTCCCTCGGGTGCCGGCAAGAGCAGCGTCTTGAAATTGATCGCGCTCATCGAACGCCCGTCGCGCGGCCAGGTGTTCATCGGCAGTCAGAACACGGCAGGCATCAAAGCGCGCGCGATCCCGCAATTTCGGCGACAAGTCGGCGTCGTGTTCCAAGATCACAAGTTGCTGCATGACCGTCCCGTGGCCGACAACGTCGCGCTGCCCTTGATCATCGCCGGCGTGCCGCGGCGCGAAATCGACAAGCGAATGCGCGCCGCCCTGGACCAAGTCGGCTTGCTCGGCAAGGAAAAAAGCCGGCCACTCGAACTCTCGACCGGCGAACAACAGCGCGTGGGCATCGCGCGCGCGATCGTCGCGAAACCGCCGCTGTTGATCGCCGATGAACCGACCGGCAATCTCGACCCCGAACTCGCGCTCGAGATCGTGCGCCTGTTCAAGCGACTCAACGACGTCGGCGTAACCGTCCTGATCGCGACTCACGATGTGCACCTCATCGACCATTTCAAATCGCGGCGCATCGTGCTGGGGGGCGGTCACGTGGCCGCCGAGAGCGCGCCGTGAGCTGCGTGAGAGTTCGCGCCAGGGGGCGAATGGGCCGGCTTTCCACGACGGGTGCGTCGCGATGGCGCTGAACGTGCAAGCGTATTTCATGCGCCACGCGCAAACCCTCGTCGGCTCGCTGGGGCGACTCGCGCGCGAGCCGTTCGCGAGCTTCATGACCATGGCGGTCATCGCGATCGCGCTGGCGCTGCCGTTGAGCCTGGATCTCATTTTACAGAATGCGCTGGGCGCCACGAGCGCGTGGCACGATGCATTCGAGCTGTCGGTTTATTTGGAAAGATCCGCAAGTTCCGCACGCGCCGAGGCCATTGCCAAGGAATTGCAGCAGCGCAACGACGTCGCGGCGGTGCGCTTGGTGACGGCGGCACAGGCGCTCGCCGAGTTTCGCGAGTATTCCGGCTTCGGCGAGGCACTCGATGCGCTGACCGAAAATCCGCTGCCGAATACACTCGTCGTGACACCCAGTATCGGCGCGAGCACGCCCGAGCGCATGGGCGCGCTGAAGACGGCGATCGGCGCGATTGCCAACGTCAGCAGCGTGCAGCTCGACACCGAATGGGTCAAACGCCTCGTCGCGCTGCTGGATCTGCTGCGCAGCGTCGTGCGGCTTGCCGGCGGCTTGCTCTGCATCGGCGTGCTCTTGATCGTCGGCAACACGATCCGGTTGGAGATCCTCAACCGGCGCGCCGAAATCGAAGTCATGAAATTGGTTGGCGCCACCAACCGCTTCGCGCGCAGGCCATTCTTGTGGACCGGGACTTGGTACGGGCTGGGCGGCGGCTTGCTCGCAGTCGGCCTCGTCGAACTCGGCGCGGCCACGCTCGCGGGTCCGGTCGCGCGGCTCGCCTCGCTATACGGCAGCGCGTTTCGACTCGCGGGGCTCGATTGGCAGACGGCCGGCGGCGCGGTGCTTGCGGCGGCCCTGCTCGGCTGGCTGGGTTCTTGGGTTGCTGCGACGCGGCATATCCGCGCGATCAACCCCTCTTAAAGATTGATTTCATTGAGTTATTTAGCTCATTCCGAAGCCCTAAAGTTTGGGAACTTGCGGTCGATTTAGCACTCAAACTTAGCGAGTGCTATTATCGTGCTCGGGATGTTTAGGAGGTTTTGTGTCTATGACGACTGCGTTGGTTGCCAAGCCGAATAGTCTGGTATTTGCCGGTCCGCTCGGCAGCTTGGACTCGTATATTGACCGCGTCTCGCAGATTCCGGTTCTCTCTCGGGAAGAGGAAGTTGCGCTCGCGATCCGATTCCGCTCGGATGGCGATTTGGAGGCTGCCCGGGAATTGGTGCTCTCGCACCTGCGCTTCGTCGTGCACATCGCGCGCGGCTACTTGGGCTACGGCCTGCCGATGGGCGATTTGGTTCAGGAAGGCAACGTCGGCCTCATGAAGGCCGTCAAGCGCTTCGACCCCAACGTCGGCGTGCGCTTGGTGTCGTTCGCCGTGCATTGGATCCGTGCCGAAATTCACGAGTATGTACTGCGTAACTGGCGCCTCGTGAAGGTCGCGACCACGAAGTCGCAGCGCAAACTGTTCTTCAATCTGCGCAAAATGAAGAAGAATCTGACCTGGCTGTCCGAGTCGGAGACCGAAGCCGTTGCGCGCGATCTCGGCGTCGAGATCAGCGACGTACGCGAGATGGAGCAGCGCATGTCCGCGCGCGACATGTCGTTCGATCCGGCGCCCGATGCCGACGAGGAAGAGACCTATTCGCCGGCCATGTATTTGCCGGCCAGCAATGCCGATCCCGCGCTCGAAGTCGAACGCGAAGAGTGGGAAGAGGACTCGACCGACCGCTTGAGTGCAGCGCTCTCGCGCCTCGACGAGCGCAGCCGCAATATCCTCAAGCGCCGCTGGATGACCGATGACAAAGCGACCTTGCATGAGCTCGCCGACGAGTACGGTATCTCCGCCGAGCGCGTGCGTCAGGTCGAAGTCAATGCGATCAGCAAGCTCAAGGGAATGATGGTGAGCGCCGCGGCGTAAGCCGCGATCCCGCGGGCGACGAATCGCTCAATCGCGCGTAATGCACCAGCCGATGCATGCGCGCGTCAGTCCAAGCGTCCCCAACCCATGACGCATGACAATTCCCTTTACTTTGCGGATATTACGATTTCGACGGAACGGTATCGTCCGGAGCGTCTTTCGGGAGTTTATCCAACGTGGCCTTGGCCTCGTCCATGCCATTGAAATCCTTGCCCGACTGCAAGGAGCGCGTCAGGCTTTCGCGCGCGGCAGCGGCCTGGCCCGCAAGTGCTTGGGCCATGCCGAGGTGATACAGAAAGATCGGCTGATCCGGCGCCTTGGTCAGTGAATTCTGTAATGCCGTAATCGCGGCCTGCGCCTCGCCGCGCTTGTAGAGCACCCAGCCATAGGTATCGAGAAAATTTGCATTCGTGGAGGTCGCGAAACGCCGCGAAAGTTCTTTGGCGCGATCCAAGCTACGTGCATCCTTTTTATAGCTCGCCAAGAGCATTGCCAGATTATTGGCCGTGACGTCCGATTTCGGGTTTTGACGCAATGCGGCCTCATAGACCTGGACCGCGTCATCGACTTTGCCGTCACGTTCATAGAGCGTCGCGAGTTCCGACTCGAGAGGTTCTGGAATGGACGCCTTCGAGATCCCCGATTGCAAAGTCGCGATGGTCTCTTCGTTATTCTTGTCTGCGCGCGACTGAGCGATCGCGAGATTGCGGTAGGGCATCCACCAATTCGGATCGCGCTCGATCGCCATCTTGAACACCGGAATCGATTCCGCGGCGCGCCCATTCGACACCAACACCTCACCTTTCAAATTCAATGCAAACGCCGCCTTCGGATAACGCGTGCTGTAGTCGTCCAAGCGCTTGAGCGCGTCGGGCGCGCGCTTGAGATTCACCAGAACGCGGGTGACTGCCTGCAGGGGTTCTGCCGCTTCGGGCTGCAGCTCGAGCGCCGTCGAATAGAGGCGCAGCGCCTCGTCGAGTCGTTTGTCCGACTCCGCGAGCTGACCTTGGTAGTAGAACCCGAGTCCCAATTTTGGCTGCAGCGCGACCATCGCATCCGCGGCGGCCTTCGCGGTCACGAAGTCCTTGGTCGCGGCCGCCACTTTGAACTCGAGATCGAGCACCTGCATGTTGTTCGGCTGCAGTTTGACGAGTTCTTCAACAACGGGCTTCGCTCGATCCGGCTTGCCGAGCTGTGCAAGCAACTGCGCAAAATCCAAACGCGTGGCCGCGTCGTTTGGGCTCGCCTCGACGGCGTGACGCATGGTCTCCTCGGCGAGCGCGGGCTCGCCGTTGGCAAGGTGGGCACGCGCCAAGCTGCGCATGACACCAATCGCATTGGGCTGATCTTGTAGAACCGCTCGCAAGTCGGAAATCGCCGACTTCGGATCACTGTGAGCAAGCGCCAAATTTCCTCGTAGAATCAGTGCGTCGTTGTCCCGCGGACTCCGCGCCAATACTTCTGCGATGAGTTTCTCCGCTGCGGGAATATCATTCAGCTGAACGAGCAGCGCCGCAAGGCGATCGCGCGCGGTAATTCCCGGACCCTCGAGCTTTGCGGCCGCGATGACGTCCTTGTAGACCGTCTCCGCCTTCGCAATCTCCTTGCCTTGTTCATAGAAGCTCGCCTGCAAGAGCTTGAGCTCATAGTCGTTCGGACTCGCAGCGATCAAAGTCGTGAGTTCACTTTCCGCAATTTCGCGACTACGTCGGGCGGCCAGGAAATCGACGAGCGCGGTCTTGAGCTCACGCTGTTCCGGCAATGCTTTAACGCCATCACGCAGCACTTTCTCGGCCGCATCGGCTTGATCGGTACGCGAATAGAATTGTGCTAGACGCAGGCGATGCGCTTTCTCATCCGGCTTGAGTCGAACCAGATCGAGCAACAGTGATTCCACTTCGGCCTTCTTACCGAGACTCGAATCCAATTGCGCGAGCACTAGGCGCAAGTCGATCGTATTCGGGCTCTTCTTGATCGCATCTTCGAGCAACGCTTGCGCTTTATCGGCCTGGCCTTGCGATTTATAAATGCCGGCGAGAACCGATATCGCGTTTTCATTTGCAGGCGCCAGTTGCACGGCGCGCTCGGCATCCGTCAAGGCACCGCTCACATCGTTGAGTTGAAGGCGCGCCGCAGCGCGCACGGTCAGAAGATCAACATCGTCAGGGTGTTTATCAAAACCCGGATCCACGGTTTCGATCGCTTTGTCGGCGGCGCCGCTCATGGCATAGAGGCGCCCCAAGTTCGCACGGGCGCGTACATTGTCCTTATCGGAATCGATCGCGCCTTGATAAAAATGTGCCGCTTCGCGCAGGTTGCCGAGTTTCTCTTCGACGACGCCGTTTTCGTTGCGGGCACCGCTATCCTTGGGAAAAATCTCCAGCGCATCGCGGAATTCGAGGCGGGCCTTCTCGAAATTCCCCGCCGCGAGAAACTCCTGACCCTTCTCCATGTGCCTTGCTTTGCGAGATTCCGCACTTCCGCAACCGGCCACGAGCAGCAGCGATAGCAGCGCGAGCGGTATCCAAACAAGGTGTTTTCGGGGTGCAATAGTCATCGACGGAATACCACGGTCAATCAAGAAGCGCATCACCAGTCCCGCGAGCATCGCCGCCGCGTCGATTCGCACCCAAACCGCGCGGCTTTCGGCCCGGGTGACCAGCATATCGATTCCATAGGGCAAAATCACTAACTTGGCGATCGCGAGCGCTCCGCCCCAGGATGCACCGGTGACCTGGTCTTCAGCCCCGGGGACGGTGTGGCCGCCGGATGCGCAGACAGGCGGCGACATAAAACGCGATATCGGCTTTGGCCGCCTCGAGCACCGCGGGCATATGCCGCGCGAGTATCGCCAGATACTCGGCATCGCCGACGCCGTCCCGCAGGCCGACGTCGAGCGACGAGCGCATCTTCGCCGTTGGGTAATTCCTTTCGCCGTGCATCGAAAATGTAAATACGTCGTGAATGGCCTCGAAGATCGCGGCCGTGCCATTGCCTTGATGCACGTCGAGGTCGATGACGACGGCCCGCTCGATCACGCCCTCGGCACGCAGCTGCATGATCGCGATCGCGACGTCGTTCAGGACGCAAAAACCTTCGCCATGATCGGCGAATGCATGATGCGTGCCGCCCGCGAGATTACCGGCAAGCCCCTCGGCGACGAGTTGATCCTTGAGCAAGGGGTACTTGCTCATCGGGAACGGGTGATCCGGCGATAGCGGTGCTTGATAGCCCGGGTGGTAGACGCATTTCATCGGCTTGGCGCTGGAGCTTACCCCAGAAAAACGCGCCCCGCTCTCGGGGAACCGGTATGGGCTTGCGCTGGCCTACTGCGGTGTCTTACAGGCGATCAGCAATTCTCGATCATCCGGACCGCCACGCACGGTGTCATAGCCACGGCTGCCGCAAGCACGACCGGCGGCGACGAGACAGGAGGAGTAATTGTCCAGAAAGCCATCGCAGGTAACGACGTAGCCCCTGCGCCCGTCCGGCGCATAAGTTGCCTTTGGGGTGCTGCAGGCTCCCGCGGTCAGGACCATCAATGCGATCAAGAGTCGCGCAAGCGGCTTATTTATCATTGGAATCGAGTCGTCCCGTCAATTGATTGCCGAGTAAGATGATCGATCCAGATGACAATCATGTGTCAGCCTTAGGTGAGGCGCCCCGTCGTCATGCGCCCGCTATCTCGCGCAGGTATAGTCCGAGCCGGCAAAAAAATCGAGAGGCTCCAATGAAATTCCAGCGCAGTGCATGTCTGCAGATTGTCGTCATCATGTTTGGATTCGCGGCGCTCGGACAAACCGGCCGCGCCAACGACATCAGCGGCCTCTATGTCGGGGGCAATCTCGGCCTCGCGCGCATAGATTATGACAACGCGCTCTACCAAGACCAACTCGAGAGTCAAGTCGCCGGTCTCGGGAACTTGGACTTAACGAGTGCCTATCTGCACAAGCGTAATACCGCATGGTGGGTCGATGCCGGTTATATGGCTTCGCCATACGTCGGAATTGAGGCGGCCTACCTACACTTCGGCGCGCTTTCCAATCGTGTCTCCGGCAAGTTCACGCAGACCGGCGGAACGCCGGAAGCGGTGACTTTGGCGACTTCGCTTGGCTCTGACGGACCGGCGCTTGGGCTCGTATTCCGGCTGCCGTTGACGGATTCCTTCGCCGTGAACCTGCGACTCGCGGATTATTACGGACGGACGACCTTGATCAACACGCTGGACGCAACGAAGCATACGTCGACTAGGGAGACCGCAAATAGCTCGAGCCTGCTCGCCGCACTGGGCGCCGCGTATACGTTCGGCGGGCATTGGTCGGCGCATCTTGATTATCTTCGCGTCAATCAGGCGGGTAATGACAGCAATGTCGTCAAGTACGACATCGACATGGCCTGCGTCGGATTGAGCTACACGTTTTAGCGGCGGTCTTAAACGGCACCCCGCTCATGGGCCACCGCTTCCCGAAACACATGCGCGTGCAATTGCGCGGTTCGGGCCCGAGTCGGCGCGTATCCGCCCGCCAGCACGATAACCAGTGGCACGCCGCAGCCACGCACTGCTTGGATCACGAATTGCTCGCGCGCCCGCAGCCCATTTTCGGATAGCGCCAATTTCCCGTAGCGATCGCCGGCGATGACGTCGACGCCGGCGACATAAAACGCAATATCTGCTCTAGCCGCTTGCAGCACCGCGGGCAAATGCCGCGCAAGTGTTTGCAGATACTCGGTATCGCCGATGCCGTCTGCCAAGCCGACATCCAGCGACGAGCGCATCTTCGCGGTCGGGTAATTCTTTGCGCCATGAATCGAGAACGTGAACACCTCGCTCGTGTTCTCGAAGATTGCCGCCGTACCGTTGCCCTGATGCACATCGAGGTCGATGACGACGGCTCGCTCGATCGCGCGTTCGGCGCGCAAGCGCATGATCGCAATCGCGACGTCGTTCAAGACGCAGAAGCCCTCGCCGTGATCGGCGAACGCGTGATGCGTGCCGCCGGCGAGATTGCCGGCGAGCCCATCTTCGAGCGCCGCACGCGCGGCGAGCAGTGTGCCGGCCGAGGCGAGGCGCGAGCGCAGCCATAGCGCCTCGGACCATGGCAAACCGAGGCGCCGCTGCTCGGCAGCGGACAGGCCGGCGTTCGTCAATTTGTCCAGGTATTCTGGCGTGTGCACGAGGCTCAAGGTGTCGATCGCGAGCGGCTCCGGAACCAGAATCTCAGCGCTCGTGAGCAGGCCTTCGCCGACGAGCTGATCCTTGAGCAAGGGATATTTACTCATCGGGAACGGGTGATCCGGCGGGAGCGGCACCCCAAAACCTTGGTGATAGCTGCATTTCATCGGTTTGGGCGGGAACTCAGTCCTTTCGTGCCGCGTCTTTCGCCAATTCAATTGTATTGCATTTGCGCTCGGCCATGCAGACCTCACGCGCCGCGCAATCGGCGCTCCGGAGAATGATTTATGATCATAAGTTGGCCTTAACCGCCGGAGTTCGTCCTCTTGATCGCTCGAGCACTAATCTTTCTCGCCGTATTTGGCGCTTTGCAGTTGGGCTGGCAACTGCTCGATGGCAGCCCGCTATATCATGCGGTGATCGACCAGGGTGTCGTCGCGCCGGCCGCAGCACTCGGGCGGGCTCTTACGCCGGAAATGGGCGTCCATGCGGTCGGCAATCACCTGCGGGAAAACAGCGGCGGACTCAACATCGTCAACGGCTGCGACGGCATGGAGACGCTGTTCTTGCTATTCGCCGGATTTGCGGTCGCCCCGCTATCGTGGCGCTCGCGCCTGGGCGGCATTTTGATCGGCATCGCGGTCGTCTATGGACTCAATTTGGTGCGCATTCTGGCGCTGTTTTACGCACGCGGTAGCGACATGGAACTGTTCGACCTGTTGCACGGCATCGTCACGCCGGCAATCATGGTGCTGGCAATCGCGGCGTTCTATTACGTCTGGCTGCGCCGCTCCGATGGGCCCGCTGCCCGTTAATCCCAGTCGTTTCTTGATTCGTCTTGCGCTCGTGAGCATGGCGGTGCTGTGGCTCGCGAAACAGTATTCCGACGACGTTGTCGGCATGCTGCTGCCCCTCATGCGCGCCGAAATGCTGGCGCTCTACGACAATGTCTCGATCCAAAGCCTGCAAATCAGCCGCGAGAACCAGACCGAAACCGTGCGCTTGCAGGCCAATACCGTGCGGCCGATTTACTTCAAGAAATTCATCGTATACCCGCTCGGCGTGCGCCCGCATACCAGTGGCTGGTATCAAGTTGACGTCAACCTGCGCGGAGCGCTGCTCTCATCCGTGATTTTTCTTATTGCCATCATGAGTTGGCCGCAGCAGGGTTTCCAGGAACTCATGCTACGGATGCTGATCGGCTTGCCGTTCCTCGCGATCCTGTATGCCGTTGACGCGCCGCTCGACCTGCTCGGCAATTTCGAGCGCGTCGTGATGCATAGCGTCGATCCCGACATCACGCCATTCCTGTTCAAATGGGGCAAATTTCTGGAAGGCGGCGGCACCGCCGCAATCGCGTTTGCATTCGCGGCTGTCGTGATTTCGCTGGCGGCGCGCAGCGCCCGAATCGATTTTTCGCCGCGCTCAGCGTGACCCGCGGGTAATCGGTGCCATTCGCCGATGCAGCGAGTACGCCGTTTTTCCGCCTGCGAACATCGCGAGCACCAATAGCCAACCGAGGTCCAGGGCGCCGCCGCCGCCTGAAGTCGAGAGAGCCGCCGTCGCGGTCACCGTCACGGGTGTCGACGTCGTCGAACCGCCCGGGCCAATACAGGTCAACGTCAAGGTCGCGGTCGCGGGGATCGCCACGGGGATGCCCGTGCTGCTCAGCGGCTCATTGCCGCTAAACGCACTGGTTCCACTCGCGGTGCAGCTCGTTGCATCCGTCGAGCTCCAGCTGACTTGCACCGATTGCCCTGCCGGCACCGATGTCGGGCTCGCGGTAAGCGTGACGGACGGCGGCGCCGAACTCATGTTGAGCGAATACAGCCCGTAATTCTGTGTACCCGGCGTCGCCACGAACGTCACCACGTACTGGCCGGGCGTCGCGCCGACCGCGAACGTGCCCCCGCCGTAAATCTTTCCAAAAATTTGGCCGTTCTGAGTCACGATGACGGCCAGGTCCGTGAAGTTCGCCGGAAACCCGAGGTCGGCGAGCGTCACGTTGTAGTCGCCGGATGCGCCTAAGTTGATCGTGCGTGAATTGAACGTGCCACCCACTGCTTGCGTTTGATCGAGGAGCACGGTCGGCGTCGCGGCCGTCGTCCAAAGAGTCACTCCGAAAATACCGATGCTGGTTTGCACAGGCGTCGCATCGACGACCACGATCACCGTACCTGCGGCCGAGGCGGTGAAGTCGTCGCTGGAATTGACCGGAATCACGGTGCCATTTTGTGCAACCGTGTAGCTCAGCGATCCGAGCTGGGCCGGGAACTGGAAATCAGTGACCGCGAGTTTGTAGCTGCCGGCCGCTGGCAGCGTCGCGACGAACGCAAAACTCGTGGCCGCCGACGCATTGCCGGGGTTGACGACCCGAGTCGTCGACAACAGGCTCGCAGAACTACTGGTTAATGCGAGGCTATAGGCGCCCGGCTGGGTGCCGGCAACCGCATATTGCCAGACTTCGAGAATGCCACTCGGTGCCGCCGGGATCGTGGTCGTCCCCGATGCGGTCAAATCCCCGAGAAAAGCCGCGCCCGAGCTCACTGCGACGCCGAGACTGCTCAGCGCCGTCGGATAATCCAGATCGCTGAGCTTCAGGCTCAAGGACTGAGGCGAAGGGTTGCTGACGATCGTCGAACCCGCGAGTTCCCCGACCGGCAGAGTGCGCGCGAATACGATCGTGCCGTTCGGATCGGTAATTTGGATGCTGTAGAGACCCGCCTGTACCGTTGCATCGGCGGTCGCCGCGACCAACAGGGAATACTGAGTCCCGGCGGCCAAGGTGACTGGAGTCGGTGTCGCACTCGGGTTGATCGGCCCGGCAATCGGTGTGCTGCCCTGCGTGATACCAGCAACGGTCAACTGCGTCTGTAATGCCACCGGAAATTGGTCGTCGATGAACGAGATGTTGTAAGAGCCCGCGACCGTCGAGGTGAAATACGTATTGAGCGTCGACTGATTGTCTGTCGCGGCCGCAGACGGCGTTTGAATATTGCCCGAATACGAGTCAGCGGCGATGCACGCGGTCGGCGTCGCTTGCGGCGCTGTGCAGACGCTGAAACTACCGAAACTCCCGAAGCCGAGGTTGGTCGGCGTCCCGATGACATGGAATTCGTAGTTGCCGGTGGCCGCGGGCAAGCTGACAGTCGCGCTCGTTACACCGGTCGTGCCGTCGACGATCGCCGTGCCGACCAGCGTATCACCGAGCGTCACGGCAATTTGCAGCGACTGAAACACGGCCGGCGCCTTATCGTCCATCAGCGTAACGGTCAGCGCCTGCGCAGTGGTTGCCGTGAACGAGAACTCGGAGGCCTGGGCGACGCCCGGCGCGGCAACGATGCTGGTTTCGTCGAGCAGCACGTTGGCTCGCGCGAAACCGGCGAATCCACAGCCGACGCATACGGCCGTCAATCCAAGCGTCGCCAACCCATGATGCATGGCAATTCCCTTTACTTTGCGGATATTACGATTTCGACGGAACGGTATTGTCCGGAGCGTCTTTCGCGAGCTTATCCAACGTGGCCTTCGCTTCGTCCATGCCATTGAAATTCTTGCCCGACTGCAAGGAGCGCGTCAGGCTGTCGCGCGCGGCAGCGGCCTGGCCCGCGAGTGCTTGGGCCATGCCGAGGTGATACAGAAGGACCGGCTGATCCGGCGCCTTGGTCAGTGAATTCTGTAATGCCGTAATCGCGGCCGCCGCCTCGCCGCGCTTGTATAGCACCCAGCCATAGGTATCGAGAAAATTCGCGTTCGTGGAGGTCGCGAAGCGCCGCGAAAGTTCTTTGGCGCGATCCAAACTACGTGCGTCCTTCTTGTAAGTCACCAACAGCATCGCGAGATTGTTCGCAACCACATCGGACGCCGGATTTTGTTGCATCGCCGTTTCATAGACCTGTAGCGCGTTGTCCACTTTGGCGGTGCGTTCATAGAGCGACGCGAGCTGGGTCTCCAGAGTCTCCGGAGCAGCGGCCTTGCCGATGCCCGCCTGCAAGGTCGCGATTGCCGCGTCGTTGTTCTTATCCGCGATCGACTGGGCGATCGAGAGGTTGCGGTAGGGGAGCCACCATTTCGGCTCGCGCTCGATCGCCATCTTGAACACCGGAATCGACTCCGCGGCGCGCCCATTTGACACCAACACCTCTCCTTTCAAATTCACCGCAAAAGCCGCCTTCGGATAACGTGCGCTGTAGTCGTCCAAGCGCCTGAGTGCGTCGGGAGAGCGCTTGAGATTCACCAGAACGCGGGTAACTGCCTGCAGCGGTTCACTCGCTTCGGGCTGCAGCTCGAGCGCCGTCGAATAGAGGCGCAGCGCCTCGTCGAGTCGTTTGTCCGACTCCGCGAGCTGACCTTGGTAGTAGAATCCGAGTCCCAATTTTGGCTGCAGCGCGACCATCGCATCCGCGGCGGCCTTCGCGGTCACGAAGTCCTTGGTCGCGGCCGCCACTTTGAACTCGACATCGAGCGCCTGCATGTTGTTCGGCTGCCGTTTGACGAGTTCTTCAATGACGGGCTTCGCTTGATCCGGCTTGCCGAGCTGTGCAAGCAACTGCGCAAAATCCAAACTCGCGGCCGCGTCGTTTGGGTTCGCCTCGACGGCGCGCCGCATGGTCTCCTCGGCGAGCGCGGGCTCGCCGTTGGCGAGGTGGGCGCGCGCCAAGGTGCGCATGACTCCGATCGCATTGGGCTGATCGCGTAGAACCGCTCGCAAGTCGGAAATCGCGGTCTTCGGATCACTGTGAGCAAGCGCCAAATTTCCTCGTAGAATCAGTGCGTCGTTGTCCCGCGGACTCTGCGCCAATACCTCTGCGATGAGTTTCTCCGCCGCGGGAATATCGTTCAGCTGAACGAGCAGCGCCGCAAAGCGATCGCGCGCGGTAATTCCCGGACCCTCGAGCTTTGCGGACGCGATGACGTCCTTGTAGACCGCCTCCGCCTTCGCAAACTCCTTGCCTTGTTCATAAAAGCTCGCCTGCAGGAACTTGAGCTCATAGTCGTTCGGACTCGCGGCGATCAACGTCGTGAGTTCACTTTCCGCAATTTCGCGACTACGGCGGGCGGCCAGGAAATCGACGAGCGCGGTCTTGAGCTCACGCTGTTCCGGCAACGCTTTAACGCCATCGCGCAGCACTTTCTCGGCCGCATCGGCCTGATCGGTCCGTACATAGAATTGTGCTAGACGCAGGCGATGCGCTTTCTCATCAGGCTTGAGTCGAACCAGATCGAGCAACAGTGATTCCACTTCGGTCTTCTTACCGAGACTCGAATCCAATTGCGCGAGCACTAGGCGCAAGTCGACCGTATTGGGGCTCTTCTTGATCGCATCTTCGAGCAACGCTTGCGCTTTATCGGCCTGCCCTTGCGACTTATAAATGCCGGCGAGAACCGATACCGCGTTTTCATTTGCAGGCGCCAGTTGCACGGCGCGCTCGGCATCCGTCAACGCACCGCTCACATCCTTGAGTTGAATGCGCGCCGCAGCGCGCACGGTCAGAAGATCCGCATCGTCAGGGTGATTAGCAAGACCCGGATCCACGGTTTCGATCGCTTTGTCGGGGGCCCCGCTCATCGCATAGAGCCGCCCCAGGCTCGCGCGAGCGCGGGCATTGTCCTTATTCGAATCGATCGCGCCTTGAAAAAATTGCGCCGCTTCGCGCAGGTTGCCGAGTTTCTCGTCAACGACGCCATTTTCGAAGCGGGCGTCGCTGTCCGTCGGCAGTATCTGCAGCGCATTGCGGAATTCGACGCGGGCCTTCTCGAAATTCCCCGCCGCGAGAAACTCCTGACCCTTCTCCATGTGCCTTGCTTTGCGAGATTCCGCACCGCCGCAACCGGCCACGAGCAGCACCGATAGCAGCGCGAGCGGCATCCAAACAAGGTGTTTTCGGGGAGCACTAGTCATCGATGGAATACCACGGCCAAGCAAGAGGAGAGTCAGTGTATGAAGCGCAAGTGACGTTCGCGTGACATATCTATAAAGAAAGCGTGGAGCGCATCATCAATCCCGCGAGCATCGCCGCCGCACCGATTCGCACCCAAACCGCGCGGCTTTCGGCCCGGGTGACCAGCATTTCGATTCCATAGAGCAAAATCACTAACTTGGCGATCGCGAGCGCTCCGCCATGTGGCAATCGAAAACTGCCCAGCATGCTCGGGACCACGAGCGCCATGAAGAGCACGATCAGATCGAGCGGCGTCAGCTCAAAACGCCGGTCGTTGAAGAGACGCAGCCGGACCGCCGAGGCAATCGCGACGACAATCACCGCGACCCACCCGAGCGCTGCGAGCATCGGGTTGGGCGGTAGAACCAGTGCATCGAGGTACACGAGCATCGTCGCGCTGACGAATAGCGCCGCTTTCTCGACAATATTAAGCGGCGCAGACCGCAGGACCAACAGAAATCCACACGCCACGGCCAACAGCGCCAGGATCAGAATCCGGATGTCGCGATTCAGCGCAGCCGTTTCAAAAATGATCAGCGCAGCATACAGCGCCAGCGCCACCGCCAGCGCGACATACGACCAGCGCTGGAGAGTTTTCGGTCGTTCGAGGAATGCGAACAAACGCGGCAGAGGGGCACTGACGGCATCCTTCCGCCCGTTTCGCAGGCGCCAGCCGGTGCGGGTTGCGATCTGGAATGCGCTAATCGCCATCGCAAAAAATAGGGATACGACGCCCAGAATGACCAAATCGGACTCGTACCGCAGAAAATAAGCCATGACAAAAAGCGCCGCCTGAACCGCGTAGATGACCATCACCGCCTCGTGATGATCAAAGCCTAGTGCCAGCAGCTTGTGGTGAATATGATTCTTGTCCGCGCTGAACGGCGACCTGCCTTCACCGATCCGCTGCGCCATCACGCTCAGGGTATCGAGTATCGGCAACGCCAGCAGCAATACCGGCAAAGCGGCGCTGACCATGCTCGAGGCGCCTTGGGTTGCCCGCACGCTGAGCACGCCGATCGTAAAACCCAGCAGCTGGCTGCCGGCGTCGCCCATGAATACGCTGGCGGGATAGGTATTAAAGCGCAGGAATCCGAGAACCGCGCCGGCGAACGCCAACGTCAAAGCGGTCGAATTTCCCGGATCTCCGACGCTCGACAGCAAGGCCACCGCGCACAAGCACAAAAAAGTCGTACCGCCGGCAAGGCCATCGAGGCCGTCGGCCAGATTGATCGCATTGGTGACGCCGACCAAAAAGAATACCGTCAGGGGCATCGACACCCATCCGGGCAAGGCGACCTGATCGTCGAAACTCAGCGTGTGTATTTGCACGCTGCCGAGCAGCACCACGATGTTCACCGCGATCAGCTGGCCCAGGAGCTTGATCCGGTAGTCGAGGTCGAAGCGGTCATCGATCGCTCCGAAAATGATCACGACCATGGCGGCGAGCAAGAACCAGTAATCCTGCGGCTGCAAATTGATGGTCACCAGCGCCGCCACCAGCACACCGCAGGCCATCGCGATTCCGCCGACCCTCGGGATCGGAATCGAATGGACTTTGCGCTCACCGGGCTGATCCACGAACAGCCATTTGTTCCCGAGCCGCACCAAGACCGGCAGCCAGGCCATGGTCACGACCATCGCCAGAATGAATGGCAACAGATACTGCATGACTAGTTAGGGATGAACCGAGGCAGGTCGGGCGCGATCTTCGACGCCAATTCCCCGAGCCGGCGGTCAGCGTCCGCAACGCCGCTCGTCGCCGCCAGCGGCGTAATCATGCGTACCAGCGCGCCGTCGGTGCGGTGGCGCGTCAACGCATCCCAAAAGAGATACCACTTCACCGCGTATTCGTTCGTGATGACGCGGCCGCGCTGCTGAAACCAGTAATAGACGAGCTGGCGCTGATTCCCCAGTCCGATGATCGTTCGATTGACGCGCAATGGTTGGCCATTGACGATCGCCCCGGGCAATTCGCGCTGGCCGAAATCCGTCATTTCCCAACCGCCGCCCGGCAGGCAGGAGCGCGGGGAATGCACCGCCTCTCCCTTGCGCTGCGAGTTGTAATAGGCGGAGTAGAAGTTCACGACATCGCCGGCGTCGTTGACATAATCCGCCAGCAGGTAGTCATCGAGCTTCAATTGGTCGGTGAATACCGCCTCGAGCGAGTCCCGGTGTCCGCGCCACTCGCCGATTTGCATCGGAAATTCAACGAACGACGCTCGCGCAGGAACCGTCTCCACGGGCCGCGGCACCACGGCGCTAATCACGACGAACGCCGCGAGCAGAGCGGCCGCCGCCATGAAGCTCGCCGGCAGCTTGCGCTGCCGGATCGGAAGTCCGCGCGGCGACGGCGACGGAAACTCGACCCCAAAAAGCTGTCGCCACGTACCGCTTTCGTGACCCATGCGGTTGAGCAGCGCGATCTCGCCAAGCATCAGCGCGGCGCTGACCATGAAGACCATCCAACCCTGGAATTCATGCAGGAAGCCCTCGGCCATGCCGATGCCCCAATGCTCGACGGTGATGCCAATCACGCCGACGCGAAAGCTATTCATCAAGACGGTGATCGGAATGCTGGACAAGAACAGAACGATCCGCTTCCAAAGCGCACCCTTGTAAAAGTACGCCATCAAAAACCCAAGCGTCATCAGCGGAAAGAGGTAGCGCAACCCGCTGCAGGCCTCGGCAACCTGCAGCTTGTAGCCGCCGAGGTCGATCACATTGCCCTCTTGGAACACGCTGACGCCGCAGAGCCGCATGAAATACACACCGATTTGCGAAGACAATAGCTGCAGATTGAGCGATAGATTATTGAGAATGAATTCCGGCAGCGGAATCATGAACAGCAGGATCAACATGGGAACTGCGATCAGTCGAAACGCCGGCCAGCCCATGAACGACAAAATTAATCCGTAGAGCGTAACGACATAGGCATATTGCACTGCGGTGTAGATGGTACCCAACTGCCCCAGCATCAGCAGCGCACCGCCGAAGAGCACGAGCGCGACGCCTAGCCAGCTTCCCGCGAAGGGAATGCGCTCCAACCGGTCCTTCTGCTGCCAAATCAGAAACGCCGCGACCGGCGGTATCAGCAGGCCGTGGCTGTACTCGGGTACGTCGATCCACCAATCCCACATGCGGCTGAGGCCGTCCCAAAACGGCCAGATGCTCAGCACGCCGACGATCGCGGCGATCAGCAGCAGGCCCCAGGGCCATCGCCAGATGGGCGCCGAGCTAGCGGTCGGGTCAATCGACTCCACGGCCATCAGATGTCGTTCCTTAAGACAGGGCCCACCTACATACCGCTCGTGTGTTGCAGGGACGTGACATCGGCGTACTGAAGCCCGCCGTGGCGTTCGACCACGCTATCGACGCGTGAGGAAACGTTGATTGAAATACACCACCAGGGCCAGGCGGGAACAACGCTTGCGCACCCGATACGCAAGTACGCCTACAATACGCCGCCCCAGCTGCTGACCGGAAAGACTTCGCGTTGCTCAAAGTGCATGAAAAATACTCAAATCGTTAGGGTAAGCAGGACATCCCGTATTCGGTCATATATTGGCCGCTTCATGTTGCGGCGACTTGGAAAAAAGGCCGCCGCGCAAGGTATGCCGACCATGGCGATCATCGCGCACGACACGATCGGCGATTACATTATCCTCTTGGGTCGATATGAAGCGGATCTTCTGAGCGCCATCACGAACACCATCGTGCCGATGGCACTGCCCGAACATCGCAAGCTCATCGCGCTCGACGTCGGCCCCCCCACAGGCAACGTAAACTGGGCATCACACCTGGACCAATAATAAGCGGGCCGGTCAATATGCGAACCTACGACGCAAGACATCTAGGTCGAAATGAGTAGCGCTGCAAATAGTGAGGAGCTGCGCTCAAACGAGAAACCCGCGCGCGAAATACTGCCTCACGTCGACTTTCTCGACGGATGGCGTGGCCTGGCGATTCTATTGGTGTTGCAGAACCATTTCTTTCCAATTCCAAGATTTGAGAGTGGCCCTCTCGGCGTAGACATTTTCTTTTGCCTGTCCGGATTGTTAATGAGCGAGTTGCTTTACGTTAGACGTGTTCCCCTAGCTTTGTTTTATCGACGCCGCATCAGCAGAATATTTCCAGCATTCTTTGTCTTCGTCACTGTCATCTACAGTTGGGCCTATCTGGCCGGCATTCCTCATAGCTGGTCAGAGTTCTTTTATACGTTGACCTTTCTGCGAACCTATTTTCCTTCAGTACCGGGTCTTTGGAATCTTAACATCCCAATTGCTCACTTGTGGTCACTGAACGTGGAGGAACACTGCTATGTCGTCATGAGTATTCTCGCGTTGTTTTTAGTTATTCGAGGCCATGAAGGACTGGCCTTAATTGGGATTGCGTTGCTCACAATGCCGATCCATGCCGCATACGTAGCCTTTCCTCAAATTGCGCCGCCAAACTACGGCATCCATACTGAGATTGTGGCTTCACATATCCTCCTATCTGCCGGATACCGGCTGCTTCGCAACCGCGTGGTGGAGTGGGTGCGGCCATGGATGCCATTGGCTTCTCTAATGCTTGCGGTCGGGTGTTATGTGCACCCCGTTCCCACATGGACGTTGAGTTTAATCTCCCCATTGTTGCTTGCATTCACGGTAAATCACCTTAAAGAAACGCCTATGTTCTTCCGCAGCATGCTTTCATTTCGCCCCATAAAAATATTTGGCATTTGGTCTTACTCTTTGTATCTATGGCAGCAACCGTTTAGCGACTACCAAGAAAGGATTCCTGGTGGTTCCGCCGTCGCGCTCATTGCCGCCACATTGGTCGGCCTTATGTCTTTCTACCTCCTCGAAAATCCGGTTCGTGCATGGTTGAATACCCGGTGGGTGTGAGGGTAATTCCGTGCGAAATAAACGCACGCACAGCGGAAACCGCAATCGCGATACCGCTAGACATTGTATCGGTGACGCTGGCCAAGACAAACTTTCGCGCGTTTTAGATCGGCGAGGGATAGCCGGCCCCACTACGGAAACTTCTTCGCTTGCACACAAGCAATCGAAATCGCGCCTTTGCACATATCCAACTTGCCGAAACACTCTGGGGGAACTCGCCATTGGTCTTCTTTGAGGCAGCGGATCGCGCCGCCGCAGAGAAGCGCGCGTTGCTTCTTGGCAAACACATCGCACAAATCCTAGCTCTGCTGCATCTAGCGAATTTTGATTTCGCCGTGATTGCAACTCGATAACAGAGTGATGAATTAATCGGACTTGTAGCACCGGAAGGCGTCGAATTCTTTCCTGCTCGCGCATTCCTTGCTACTCCAGTGATACGCGACCGTAGATCCGGGGATATAATTGTATGGATAAGCGCATATTGGCGCGTCTGTCCTCTCGAGTGCGTTTGGAGATTAATTACGATGGACGAAGCGCAAATATATGCACGGCTTTCGGAAATATTCAGAGACGTATTCGATGAGGATTCGATTGCCGTTACGCCCGAGCTGTCCGCCAAAGATGTAGACGGCTGGGATAGTCTTGCCCACATTCGTCTGCTACTCACGGTCGAGAAAGCATTCAAGGTGAAATTCTCGACACCGGAAATTGGCAAGCTGGGAAAGGTCGGGGATCTGGTCGCTTTGATCAAGTCGCGTGCGTGAATCAGAACTATTGGATTGGACAAGCAATGAACTCGCACTACGAGGCAACTGGAGAATACGAGCGAAGGCTCAAGAACTCGCCACACGGCAAACGATAAGCTGCCGCGTCCTACTCAATGAACGCACTGTACGTAGATCTGCAATGGCTGCCACGTCCGCCGCAAGACTTCGCCGAGCGACTGAAGGCTCTTTCGAATCCGGGTGAACCCGCAGGAGGCCAAATACAATCTCTGGCGCTGCACGCCCTGAATCTGAACCAATTGACGAAACTCGCGAGGGCCATTGGCAAATTGAAGGAAGTCAATAATTCCCTGGAGCCACTGTCCCCGTTCCGGCTTGCGGTGCTCAGCAATTCGACGATCGATTTGATCGTGCCTGCCTTGGTGGCGAGCGCCGCGCGTCATGGCGTGGCGCTCGAAGTCATACAACCCTCCTATGATCAGGTGGCCCAAGAAGCGCTGACGCCGGACTCGAAGGTCAACCGCTCGAAGCCGGACGCGGTGCTGCTTGCCTTGGATTTCCGGGCTCTGCCCTTGAAGATCTCCCCGGGAGATGCCGATGCCGCGGGCGCGACGGTGCACGGAGCCATCGGATATTTGCAGGCGGTTCGCGAGGGCATCAAGGCAAATTCCAATGCTGTTTGTATTTTCCAAAGCTTCGCTCCGCCCGTCGAGACGCTTTTCGGAAGCTTGGATCGATCGCTCCCAGGAACTCTGCGTAGCCTCATCACCGAAATTAACGTCGCGCTGGCAGATTGTGCTTTAGCCGCGGGCGATGTCATCCTGGATGTTGCCGGTATCGCGGACGCGGTCGGCCTTGCGGACTGGCACGAACCTCGCCAATGGAACATCGCCAAGTTTCCCTTCAACGAGGAGCTAATCCCGCTCTACGCGGATCATGTTGCCCGAACGATTGCAGCCATGCGCGGCAAAAGCCGCAAGGCGCTGATACTCGACCTGGATAACACCGTTTGGGGTGGCGTGATCGGCGACGACGGACTGGAAGGCATCAATGTCGCGCAGGGGGATGCCACGGGCGAGGCGCACCTTGCACTGCAGCGATATGCTCTGGAATTGCGCCAGCGAGGAATCGTGCTCGCCGTCTCCTCGAAGAACACCGACGAGGTGGCGCGAATGCCTTTCGAGCGGCATCCCGAAATGCTGCTGAAGCTCGAGCATATTGCGGTGTTTCAGGCGAATTGGAACGACAAGGCCACGAACATCAAAGCCATCGCAGACGCGTTGTCCCTCGGGTTGGATGCGATGGTGTTTATCGATGATAACCCCGTGGAACGGGGTCTCGTGCGCAGCCTGCTTCCCCAAGTCGCCGTACCCGAACTGCCGCAGGATCCCGCCTACTACGCGAGAATGATCGCTGCCGGCGGATACTTCGAGGCGGTAACCTTCGCCGGCGAGGACCTCAAGCGCGCGGGCTATTACCAAGACAACGCAAAAAGGGCCGAACTGCAAAAGCAAATCGGCGGGGTCGGTGCCTATTTGGCGTCTCTCGACATGACGATCAGCTTTCAGCCGTTTGACGCACCGGGCCGGACACGCATCGTCCAATTGATCAATAAATCGAACCAATACAACCTCACGACGCGGCGCTATACGGATCCCGAGGTCACCGCCGCGGAGCACGACCCCGAGGTGTTCACGCTGCAAGTTCGCTTGGCGGATATATTCGGCGACAACGGGATGATTAGCGTCGTGATCTGTAGACCGGCCGAGGCCGGCATTTGGGACATCGACACTTGGCTCATGAGCTGTCGGGTGCTCGGACGCAAAGTCGAACACATGGTGCTGCGCGAGATTCTCGAGCACGCCCGCTCGGCAGGCGTCCACACATTAACCGGCGTCTACCGCCCGACCGGCCGGAATAAGCTGGTCGAGGACCATTATTCGAAGCTCGGATTCGCCAAGCTCCACGAGGAGCCGTCGGGACTCACACGCTGGGAACTATCGGTCGAACGGGCGAATCCGGCGAGTTCACCGATGAAAGTAGTGAGTTCGGGATTCGGCGCTACCAAGCCCGCCATCGCTTGAGGCCGTCGATGGAGAAGGACACCCTGCACGTCAAAGGCGGTGAGGCGGCGCGCCGAAACTGGCTCATATTGCCCATAGTCGGTCTGCTGACGATTTGCGTAATCGTGGTTGCCGCCGAAGCGCTAAGAAGGGTGAAATTTTCCAGCGTGAACCTCGATCACGACGAATGCATGGTACTCAACGATCAATCGACAGGCGCGCGGGCGATTCCGAACTCCACCTGTTCAAAGAAGATTCCCGAAGGCGAGCTTATCGATTATCGCTTCAACAGTTGTGGACACAGAGCGGGGATGGAGTGCGGCCCCAAAGGCGCGGGCACTTACCGGATCGTCATGATCGGCTCCTCGACGGCCATGGGGCTTTTCGTCCCATATGAAAGCTCCGTCGGCGGATTTCTGCCGAAGGAACTTTCGACGCGAACTGGACGCCCGGTCGAGCTCTACAACGAATCGTTGCCGCGTCGATCGCCGCACGTCTTTGCCACACATTTTGACGAGGCCCTGAATGCGGATCCGGATTTGGTGCTTTGGCTTTTGACGCGTGGAGATATACAGGAATCGCTCGAGGGGCCGCCAGCGGGCGCCCAACCCAGCTCAAGCTCGCCGGCACCGCCGCCCACCACTTTGGCGGCAATGCGGAAGATGGTCCCAAATTTCGTGACGGCCTGGGTTCGAGAGACCCGGTCAATGTTTCAGTACTTTCTCTATCAAAGTCAAAGCCAATTCGTGAAGCATTACTTGATGCAAGACGACGCCGCAGATTTCCTCCAAGCACCGCTGGGTCCCGAAATGGAAGAACACCTGGACCATCTCGATAGAGACGCTGCCGCCATTGCTGCGCAGGCCGAGGCAGCCAAGGTACCTTGGGCAGTTGTCATTCTCCCCGACGGACCCCAAGCGGCGATGGTTTCGACCGGCGAGTGGCCCGCGGGCATCGATCCATACGCGCTAGGGCGCCGGATTCAGCCAATTGTTGCCAAGCTCGGCGGCCTGTACGTCGACATCCTGCCCTATTACCGGCGCATCCCCAACCCTGAGACGGGGTTCTTCCGCGTCAATGGCCATCCCAATGAACTCGGTCACCGGATTTTTTCGACGCTGATCGCCGATCAGCTCACCGGCGGCGCGATACCCGCGCTCAGCGCCGGGGCCGGCTTGCGCACTTCGATCGGTGGCCCGCGATGAGCTTGGATACGGCCTCCATTCAGTTTGTCGGGTTCGGCTTGGCAGCGGTCCTTTTATCGAATTTCAGCCCTTCATCCACCTGGCGTGCGGCGGTACTTTTCGTATCGAGCCTGCTGTTTATTGGAATATCGGCAGGAGGTGTGTCGGCGCTCATACCGCTCGCTGGGTTCTTGCTCTTAGGTTACGTCGGTCTTGTTCTGCTTGAGCGCGGCGTCCACCGAGTGCTGGTCTGCGGCCTCGTCTTGGTAATACTTGCCTATGCATGGCTCAAGAAATACACGTTCATTCCCGACGGCATTCTGCTGAGCCGTCCTTATTTCACGCTCGGTCTCTCGTACATTTTCTTTCGCGTGCTGCATTTGCTGATCGAGGCAGGAGATCAGGGTGGCAAGCGGTATATCGGGCTCGGCGCTTATCTGCTCTACAACCTGAATTTCACCACGCTGGTCTCCGGTCCCATTCAGCGCTATGACGAGTTCGCCGCAGACCAATTCGCGGTCGAGCCGATCGAGCTGGGGGCACAGACGCGCGGCCTACAGTTCGAGCGGATAGTTCGCGGATTCTTCAAGGTCAACGTCCTGGCGATGATATTCGATACGATTCACGTCGATGCGCTCGCGGAGCTCGCGCAACCCGTACCGATCGCCGTCAAGCTGCTGGCGGCCTTCAAACTCGGGGTGTCGTACCCGTTATTTCTGTACTGCAATTTCTCCGGATACATCGACATCGTCATTGCCTTGGCGAGATTGATGCGTGTTCGGTTACCAGAGAACTTCGATCGGCCTTTTTCAGCCTCTTGCGTTCTCGATTTCTGGAACCAATGGCACATGACGCTTTCCAAGTGGCTCAAGACCTACGTCTATAACCCGTTGCTGGTGGCGCTCATGCGGCGCATCCCATCGATCGAAGCGCAGCCCTACCTCGGGGTTTTCTGTTTTTTTGTGACGTTTTTTCTTGTCGGGATTTGGCATGGCCGAACCTCGGAATTCGTCATGTTCGGATTCCTGACCGGCGCGGGAATGTCGGTCAATAAACTCTGGCAAATCGGTTTGACGAACGCGATGGGCCGCAAGGGCTACCAGGCGCTGGCGAAAAGCCCGACATATGTCAGTCTGGGACGCGGGCTCAATTTTGCTTGGTTCTCGTTTACCTTGTTTTGGTTTTGGGCGTCTTGGGCGCAGCTTTCGACCGCTTTCCGCGCGCTTGGCGCGCTCGATTGGGTGGCCGTTTGGAGTTCCGTGTGGTTCATTGCGTCCGCGGTGCTGGCGGCTTGGGAGTGGCTGAGAAGGTGGCTCCTATCGATTCGGTGGGGTAGGGAGCCGCTGATCATGAGCGAATATGCACGGGTTGCCTTTGCGACGGCGTTCGGTCTGATTTCCTTTGTGACTATTGCCCTATTGAATCAACCTGTGCCGCCTATCGTCTATAAGGCATTTTGAAGACCAATTGCGCTAGTCTTCGGGCGCAGAACGGCTGTGCAAGAGAGCGATCCCTACAACAATGGAAAGACCACGAGCCATGAATTTCGCCTTTCACCACATCGGGATAGCAGTCCGGGATTTGTCGAAAGCCATTCCGGTATGCCAGACCCTATTCGACTATGAACTCCAATCGGGGCCCTTTGACGATCCGGTCCAAAGAGTTTCCGTTTGTTTTCTGCGTCGTGGCGACGGCGATACGGTCATCGAACTCGTCGCGCCGCTAGGCCCGAATTCCCCAATCGATCTCACGCTGAAAAAAGGCGGGGGCACTTACCATGTTTGCTACGAAGTGGCGGACATCAATTCAGCGATCGGGCATCTGATCGAACAGGGCTCCATGTTGTTGAGCGGTCCCGTGGCGGCGGTTGCATTTCAGATGCGCGAGATCGCATGGGTCATGACCGAAATTGGGCTTCTCGTTGAGGTTTTGCAGATTGCCACGCGATCCGATACCGGATCGTCTTCGTTTTAGTTTCGTGTTTTCTGCCGTTAGGTCATCAAATTGCTGATGCGAGCTCGCAATGTCAGCGTGTTCGCAAGAATTCGCGGCTCGCGCGTCAAGGAGTATCCTGCGAGCAGAAACGCGGGAATATGCACTGAACCATAAAGGCTGTTGCCGTCAACTGTCAAAATAAAAATCATTACGGTCTGCAAGTACAGGCCCGTCTTCATCGCGAAACCCATCGGATGAACCGAATCAACTTTGCGGTAATGTTCAAAGATATAGGTCATGATGAAAGCAAGTAGCAATAGGACCCCCACCCAGCCCGTCGAAATTACAATGTCGGCCCATGCTATGTCGGACGAATACAAACCAAGCACGTTGTAATTACTAAACGCCCCGTATTTTGCGTACGCTGTCGGATCGTCGGCAGTTCCCCCCAATCCTGTCCCGAATCGCAGGCGGTGCCGGACCTCAACGGGAACATCGTCCTCATGGAGGAATCCATATCCGATCAGAGGATTGCGCGAGCCCACTAGCGCGAATCGCTCTGCCGCCAACCCGAGGCGCCCGTTGAAGGTATCGTAGTTCTCCTTACCGGCAGTCGACGATTCGCGTGACGCGAGCAAATCGATGCCGCTGACTGCTCGCCCGCCCACCTTTTGCGCCAAGCCCGATGCCAACAGGATCGCGAGCACGAGTGTGCCTAGCGCAATCGATCCGACCAGGGCGGAGAATCTCAATGTCCGCTCTCGGGACATTGTCCATATCAGCACACCGCAGGTGAGGATGAACGCCGCGTAAATTCCGCGCGTGTACGTCAACGCCATTGTTATAAGAGCAAATAATGCGTAGCAATACTCGTGAACAGCCAGCTTTTGTGAGGAAAGAAATTTCGATGCAATAATCCAGAAATTGAGTAAGCAGAACGGTAGAAATACCGGGAGAGCCCTAATGGAGCCTTGATAATCCGTAACCAGACCGAAAAAAATCTGTTTTTTCAATAAATATTGCAACAAAACGAACGGCATCAGAACGAACGTGAGGCGGTAAATCCATTTCAGCATGAGTTCAAAGCTTTCCGGTTGCACCGAGAAAAGCCTTATGAAAACAAACGTCATGAAGTAACCCAAAACCATGTATCTCGCATTTTTGATCGTATGCACCAAAGGATACTGATAGACCAGCAGCGACCACGCAAAGCAAATCAAGAGCCAGGCGAGGAATATTTTCAAAACAAGAAGGTAAGCGTGCTCGGGAGGTTTCACGATGGGCTTCCGCGCATATAATTCGACCGCAGTAATCAACATGAGGATCGTGCCGTAATCCCACACATACATGCCGAAGGCAATTGTTGGAACAACATCGAAACATTGCATCATCATGAAAAAAGCTATCATCGCTTTATATTTCGGCTGCAGAAACAAGAAGAGAACAAAGAGTGGAATGGCGACGGCGGCGACTATGTAAATCATTTGGGCATCGGCTTTTTTCGCGAGAACCTATATCGACGACTTTGCATCGAGGGGACCGCTGGATGCGGCCGACATCGGTTAGCTTAAGCGTTTCTTCTCCGTAATAGCCATTGAAAGAGTTCACGTCTCGCGGGATGATAGATTGCAGGCAACAGAAATATGGCCCCAAAGCCGAGTAATGCAATTCCGGATGACAGTAGACTTTCCAATCCTATTCGTCCGAACGAATAAGAAGAAAAGACCGCAGGATGAAGCATGTCATATTCCTTCATCGCCAAACGCCCGACCAACAATCCTGCGCAGCAGAATGCAATCAGGCTATACCCCTGTGAAGGCACCAAATTGCGCAGGCCGAGGCCGCCACGCCAACAATATGCAATTTGCATCGCCACTCCTCCCGCGCCTAAAGCGATTACCCACCCCGTAACTACACCGTATCCTCCCAACAATATGCCAAGACCGCATCCGAGCAACGCGTTCAAAACGGACATGAGCAAATGGGACGATACGACGATCCGCAGGGTCCCCGTCCCGAGGCACGCAAAGTAGGCGGGAACAGACAGCGTGTTGAGCATCCAACCAATGGCAAGCATCGTCGCAAAATTTATAAAGATGGGCTGCGCATTGCCCAACCATAATAGAGATATCAGCGGCAGAGAGGCCGCCAACAGCCCAAACAGGCAAACCGTGACGAAGAAAATTGCCGAATACGACCTTAAGAATAGCGCCTGAACCTCGGATACAGCACCGCGATTTGCCATTGCGAAGGTCGGCACCAATACTTGGTTGGCGTTTACGACTATGCCGCGCGCCTGTCCGATCAGCCGCGTACCCATCTCAAAATAGGTAACCATTTCCAGCGACCCAAACCGGCTGAGCATGCCTTTCGTCAATGGATCCATAAGCATACTCATTAGACTGATGAACTGAAAATTCAGAGCGTATCCAATCAGACCCTTGAATAACTCCTTGGTCCAATTTCGAGGAATCAGCGACAGTTGAGGAATATTGCGCCTTAGAACCACGATAGAGACCATCAACGTCAAAATGTTCTGCACTGCCCGAGCGTAAACCAGTCCGAACAACCCGTACCTCGGAGCGAGCGAAATCGAGAGGCCAAGAAATGACAATGATTCGAAGATTAGGATTCCGTTTCGCTGATAAATTAGTTGGCATCCATATAGTGCCGACTGATAGATTCCCGTAATCATGGACAGACAAAATGCAACGAGTGCCACCGGTAGTATTGCTGTTGCCGAGCGATATGCATCCCCCGTTAGGGTTGCGCTGAAATAGAGTTTCATCAGCGGATAGCCCGCAACAGCCAGTAGAACGGACAAAAGACCGACGGAAAGCACAGTGGTATCGATCAGTCCTGAAAGGCGGCGCATATCGCCAGCCGCATGACTGTCGGCAACATGTTTCACCACGCTTCCCGTTAGCCCCATATTCGATAAGCCGACGACGGAAGTCGCGGCCACCACCAATGACCAAATCCCGAATTCCCTAGGGCCGATGATGTCGAGAACCGCACGATAAAGCACGAATAATGAGAGCGTCGATATCATCAATTGCGCTATTGAAGATCCCGCGTTGCGTCGCGTGCTTGCTGGTGCCGGCTTCGATGTTCCCGACATCATGGGGATCTGAATAGCGAGAGGAAAGAATGAAGTTCCCGCATCGAATGATCCAAGTACTTCCATCGCCACGGGGAAATCCATGGGCGGAGTGTCAATGAGTTCATAATTCGCCGCGTCGAACCCGGCTAAATTGATTTGGGGCGATGAAACAGACCATTTAGCTGCAATTGCTGACCAGAGTTCTGGTCGAGAATCTCAGGTTCCAGGTAATAGACGAGAAAGCCCTGATCAAAAAGAACAGTCAGAACATCGTGAATCAATGGTTCATCCGCATACAAGGGAATCGTTGATAGCTCCACCTCGAGCCCCCTGATCTTGCCGAGACTGCGTCGAGCCCCAGCCAAAACTTTGGACGTAAACCCTTGCGTGTCAATTTTCAAAAAGACATTTGCGTTAGACGACACGCATTCATCGTACAACGTATCAAGCTGGTGAACGGTAATCTCCTCCTTGCCGACATAAGCCGACTGTGGCGCCACCTGCACATGACGAGGCAGCATGCCCAGAAGCGAACTGCTAAAGGAATTACCTGCAATGTTAATGGAAGCTGGTCCATCGGACCCACCAAGAGCACATTGCTTAGCAATCCAATTGCCGTCGCTGGCGGCGCGCGTTTTTAGCAGTTCAAAGGCGCTAGACAAAGGCTCGAACGAGACTATTTTTCCTTCATACCCCAGTTGCCGAATTCGCTGCCCGTACTGCCCGATGTTCGCCCCTACATCTAGGATTGTATCAATGGAGTACATCGATAGGAGACCTTTCCGTACGGCATCGGGGTCGCGCCGCGGATCGTAGCGGGATGCCACGATTCCCGCACTCCTCAATGCTCGTTTTACTAGCGCGCGCACCATTTTCTTACATCCTCACTGCCGCACTGACGGGTTCCAAGCCTAAATCGACGGGAGCTGCTGGACACCCGGCCAAAATGGTTAAGTTTAGTCCGATCTATCGATTACGTAATGAGTTCCAATCTTGCGCCGGATGGAGAGTCGTGCGGTCGCCAGAGGTGTTTCATTTTTCAACGATCCAGAATGCGTGTCCGGGGGCAATTTTTTCCAGAAGTTTCGTTCGATGATACTTGAGGTTCCAGGCGAATAAACGCGATACGAGCGCGTCGAACTTCACCGCTGCTGCGTTATTCCAAAGCGGTCGCCCGAATAGCCTGCCCATTCTGTCCGTCAACGGAAAAATGCACGGCGCCGCGCGACGAATCTTGAAGCCGGTTTTCGTAAGGAAGGCGTTGAATAAGTCGAACGGAATGCCGCGCTCGTCCTTCGTCAAACCGGGTCGCGGGGCACGCCAATCGCCCATCGTCGTAATGGGTTCCCTGATAAGCGCTACGCCTCCCGGACGGAGCACACGATGCATTTCTGCCAGAGTGTGGCTAACCCTCGGAATGTGGTGAAGCACGCCAAAGCAAGTAATAAGGTCTACGCTTTCGTTGACGAGATTGATGTCGCCCGACGGCACAGACTTGATGTAATTGACTGGCGTCCCATCGATTTCTGACACCACAAAGGACGAGGAGGCATCAAGCAGAGACACGGATCCGACCCGCGATATCAGAGGCATCAACTCATGACCGTAGGCGCTGCCGAAGCCAAGAACGTGTTTGAACTCGCGACCGTTGAGATGGCGAAATCCATGTTCGCTGTTCACCGCGTGATAACCATAGGTGTAGGTGCCGCGATCCTTCGCCCCAAGCTCGGCAAACCCCTCTTCTTCGTTCTTAAGCCACTCCGTCAATTCGCTATCGGACAAATCTTCCCCGTAGAGTCGATGACCGGAAAAATAGATCTCGATTTCATTCGAATTTGACAAGGCTTGGGGTCCAAGCACGCTTGGGTTGGCTTTGATTACGTCCGTCATTGGGTTACTCGTATTGCGATCAGCTGCCGTAAGTGAATGCGCAATATCTGGTCGGCGCCAACCTCAAAGCGCGAGGACTAGTGGATCAAGCCCCCATGTTTCCCGCGGGTACCTAAAATGACACCCTAAAATGCGCGCCAAATATGAACGCAATGTGACGGTCGCCGACCTCGATTCATTCGGCCTGTGCGTTCGACCAATCACTCGAAAATCGCTCCCAATGTAAAGATCTGTTAACCCCTGGCTATTTCCGCCACGCGTACTCACTCCTGCAATATGCGGCGGGTAGGCTCAATGCCCGGTCAGAGATTATCGTCGAATAGTACCTATATGCTTGCAATAATTACTTCACTGGCTTGCGGCAATCTCTGGCCCGAGCACTCGCCGGTGGGCGCGATACCAGGCTAGTCATCTAAATGGCTCCGGATGGCTACAACTTTCCCGACTGTCGGATTGGCATCGTCGGCCTCGGCTACGTCGGACTCCCGCTGGCCACGGAATTCGGCAGGCATTTCGATACGGTCGGTTTCGACATCAATCCGCAGCGGATTCGGGAGCTGAAAGCCGGCCGCGATTCGACGCTCGAAGCGACGCCCGAGGATCTAAAGGCGGCGACGCGCCTAGTATTCTCGGCACGGCTTAAGGATCTGCAGACTTGTGGCATTTACATCATCACGGTACCCACGCCGATCGACGAATATAAGCGGCCAGACCTTCTCGCCCTCGAGCGCGCCAGCAGCGAAGTCGGCAAGGTCCTAAAGAAGGGCGACATCGTCATTTATGAATCGACGGTCTACCCGGGCTGCACCGAGGAGATCTGCGTGCCGCTTCTCGAACGCAGCTCCGGTCTGAAATACAATCGCGATTTCTTTGTCGGCTACAGTCCGGAGCGAATCAATCCTGGCGACAAGGAACACCGTCTGACGACGATCCTCAAGGTGACCTCGGGGTCGACGCCGGAAGTGGCTGAAATCGTCGACCGCTTGTATGCCAAGATCGTGCGCGCAGGCACCCACAAAGTCAGCAGCATTCGCGTCGCCGAGGCGGCCAAGGTCATCGAAAATACGCAGCGCGACGTTAACATCGCGTTGATCAACGAGCTCGCGCTGATCTTCAAGCGGCTCAATATCGATACGGAAGAAGTTTTGAAAGCGGCCGGCACGAAGTGGAATTTCCTTCCGTTCCACCCCGGTTTGGTCGGCGGCCATTGCATTGGCGTCGATCCCTATTACCTGACGCACAAGGCACAAGAGATTGGCTACCACCCGGAAATGATCCTTGCCGGCCGGCGGCTCAATGACAGCATGGGCCATTATGTTGCCACCGAAGTGGTCCGACTGATGAGCGGCAAGCGCATCCACGTCAAGGGTGCGCGGGTATTGGTTCTCGGATTGACATTCAAAGAGAACTGTCCCGATATCCGCAACTCCAGGGTAGTCGACGTGATCCGAGAACTCGACAAATATGGCGCAAAGGTCGATGTGTACGACCCCTGGGTTGATCCCGCGCATGCGGAGCACGAATACGGGATCAAATTGCTGCCGAAATTAACCAGCGCGCGCAGTGATGCCGCAATCGTGGCGGTCGCGCACCGCGAATTCAAGGCGCTCGGCGCAGACGGTGTGCGCGCTCTGTGCAAACCGCGACATGTGGTGTACGACATCAAATACATGTTTTCCGCCAAAGACGTGGACGGCCGGCTATAGACCGGCTGACGCACGCATGAAAATACTCGTCACCGGTGCCGCCGGATTTATCGGCTTCTTCGCTGCACGGCGCTTTCTCGCGCGCGGCGATGAGGTCATCGGTCTCGACAACCTCAACGACTATTACGACGTACAGCTCAAACGAGCGCGGCTCGCGCTCCTCGAGAACGCGCCGAACTTCCGATTTGTACGCCTGGACCTCGAGAATTGCGAGGGCATGGCGGCGCTGTTTGCGCAGGAGCGCTTCAGCCGCGTCGTTCATCTGGGTGCGCAAGCGGGCGTGCGGCATTCGCTGCAGCATCCGCACAGCTATATCAAGAGCAACGTCGTCGGCACGCTCAACGTGCTCGAGGGCTGCAGGCACAATGCGATTGAGCATCTCGTCTATGCGTCCACGAGTTCGGTGTACGGCGCCAGCACCAGGATGCCTTTCTCGGTGCACGAGCCCGCATCGCACCCGTTGTCGCTCTATGCGACCAGCAAGCGCGCAACCGAGTTGATGGCGCACAATTACTCCGCGTTGTTCGGTCTGCCTACGACCGGACTCAGATTCTTCAGCGTCTACGGTCCTTGGGGACGGCCGGATATGGCCCTATTCTTGTTCGCGCACGCGATTCTGGAAGGCAGGCCGATCGACCTGTTCAACCAGGGGGATCACCGGCGCGACTTTACCTATGTCGAAGATATCGTCGAGGCCGTTTTGCGCGTGACCGACCGGATAGCCGCGCCGAATCCCGATTGGGACAGCGCCAATCCGGACCCCGCCTCGAGCCGCTTTCCCTATCGGCTCTACAATATTGGCAGCAATCGGCAAGTCGAGCTGCTCCGGTACGTCGAGATCCTCGAGGAATGCCTAGGGCGCAAGGCGCAAAAGCGCTTCCTGCCGCTGCAATTGGGCGACGTGCCGCACAGCTTTGCGAACGTCGACGAGCTGATCGCAGACGTACATTATAAGCCGGACACACCCATCGAGGTCGGGGTACGCAATTTCGCCGACTGGTTCAAAGATTATTACGGTTACAGCTAGCGGGCGGATGCCGAGAGCACCTCGGCGTAGATCCGCATGAGCTCGGCGAAATTCTGCTCCTCGGTCAAGTGCGCCTCGAAGTACGAGCGTGCATTCGCGCGCATTTGGCACAGCAGCGGCTGATCGCGAATCATAGAATTGACGGCCTGCGCCAGTTCTTCCGCGTTCTTCGCGGTAAATTTGCGGCCCGTAATATCTTCCTGCACGAGTTCTTCGAGACTACCGATCCGGGACGCCAGAACCGGCGTACCGCACGCGAAGGATTCCGCAATGACCATCGGGAATCCCTCGTACCATTCCGACGGAATAATCAATAATTCTGCATTGGCGACCGCGTCGAGCACTTGCGCGCGCGGCTGCATGCCTGTGAACTCAATATTGAGTCGTTCTCGCCGCGCAATTTCCTCGAGTCGCGGCCGAAGCGCCCCGTCACCGACGATTTTCAATCTGACCTCAGGCAGTCTTCGCCACGCGTTCACGAGCGTTTCCGTACCCTTGCCTTCGAGCAGCCGGCCGACGAAAACGACGTAACCGCCGCCTCCGCGTCCCGGTCGCGGAGGATCAGGCAGGAAGTTCGGCTTTACCGCGAGCTTGTGTTCGGCGATTCCCGCATTTACAAATTTGCCCCGCGCGAACTGCGTCAGGGCGATGTAGCGGTCGATGTCCCGGTCATAAGTTCCGATCGCCCGATGCACACTCAGCATCGTCGCCAACGTCGCTGTCGCGGCAACCGAGTTGCGGTAGCAGCGATAGCGAATCGACTGCAGCAGGTTCTTCTCGACGCACGCCTCGCATGGCTTGCCGTCGCGCAAGAATAGCGCTCCGGGGCAGAAGAAGCGGAAATTGTGCAGGGTCTGCACGACCGGTACGCCCGCCGCGCGACACGCGCCGTAGACGCTCGGCGAAATTACCGAAAACGTATTGTGGACGTGCGCGATATCCGGACGAACTTCGCGCAATACCATGGTCAATTCGGCGCGCGAACGCCGCGACCACACCGTGTTGAGCGCAACCGCCGCTTTCGCCATCAGCGAGGAATCGTCGAGATCGTCGTTGCAGCGCTCGAAGGCGATGACCTCGACTCCCCGGCTCTCCAGCATGCGCCGCTCATTGGCAACCGCGATGTCTTCACCGCTCGGAGCGGAAGTGCGGTATTTGTTGTGGACCAGCAGCACCTTCATGGATCGATCATCTCGGCGCGCGGCAGCGCATCTTGAATCCGGCCGATATAATGCAGCAGTTTGGGCTCTCATGGGGGCACGGACTTCGGGCTCTTTACAGGATCGGCATTGCAGAACCATTGCAGAGGACGATAGACGTGGTAGCGGATCGAATTCTGGGCGTGCGGATCGGTACGTGCTCCTTGCCGGAGCTCGTCGCGGCCGCGCAGCAGGCGATCCGCGATCACGGCGAACCGTTCACCTTCGCCTGCGCCAATCCTCACTCGCTGGTGGTCGCCCGCGGCGATGCGGACTTTCGCGCGGCGCTCGATCAAGCGAGCGCGGTGGTTGCCGACGGCGTGGGTTGCATGTGGGCCGCGGCCCTCACGGGTGCGTCCGTGGGGCCGCGGATCACGGGGTCCGACTTCTTTCTCGCCATCATGGGTGCGCTGAATCGCAGCGGCGGACGCGCGTTCTTCTTCGGTTCGCGTGACGAGGTGCTGGTAAAGCTCATCGAGCGAGTGAATCGTGATTTCCCGCGCGTCACCGTTGCCAGCCTATCGCCGCCCTTCCGGCCGTGGTCCGATGAGGAGAACGCGCAAATGATCGGCCAGATACGGGAATTCGCACCCGATGTGCTGTGGGTCGGGATGACCGCTCCAAAGCAGGAAAAATGGGTCGCAGCCAATTCGGCGAAGCTCCATGTTCCGGTCATCGGCTCGGTGGGCGCCGTGTTCGACTATTACGCCGGCGTCACGACCCGGGCGCCGCAGTGGCTCTGCGATCTCGGCCTCGAATGGTTGTATCGATTGCCGCGGGAGCCGAAGCGTCTGTGGCGCAGGACCTTCGTCTCGGCGCCGCTGTTCCTGTGGTATGTCGTGCGCGATCGTCTCGTGGGTTAGGGTTGGCGCGACTTACCGCAAGGGCTCCCACAGCTCGCCGAAATTTCTCCTCCAACGGCGCAACGAGTGCTGCGCGCCGATCTCGAGGGATTTCGGATTTGGCACGTCGAGCTTCAGTGCGGCGACGATCGCTCGTGCAAATTCCGCCGGATCGCGGCTGCGCACAATGTAGCCGTTGGTGCCTTCCTCAATCAGACTCGATACGCCGCTGACATGGGTCGCGACCGCGGGCAGGCCGCAGGCCTCGGCCTCCACGAGCGCGGTCGGCCATCCTTCCCGGTGAGAGCCGAGCAAGAAAAGATCCGCGCTATTGAGCATGCGAGCGACTTCCGCGGGCGGCAGAAATCCAGTGATCGACACCGAGTCTGTGAGGTCGGCCGCGGCGATCGCCGCCTCTAGCTTCGCGCGATCCTCGCCGTCGCCGACGAAACACAATCTCGCGGCGGGAATCTCTTTCTTGACGAGCACGAAGGACTCGAGAATCAGGTTCCAGCCCTTGACGAGATTGAGGCGCCCGCAGCTCACCAGCAGCGGCGCCGCGCCGGAGATCGCCGCCCGGTTGACTCTAAACACGCCGGTGTCGACGAGCGTCGGTGTGGATATGACCGTCTTGTCGGCAAGGATCCCGCCGCTGCGCGCTTTGAGCGCCTGAATTGCCTCTTGGTCGGCGGCCGCGGTGATCAGCTCGCTGTGCTGCGCCAATGCGGAAAATAATCGTCGCTCGAAGGGTTCCGCGATCCACTTGCCGATCGCGTAGCGCGGCATCGTCAGAGGATTCTCCACTCCCGAGAATTTGTAGGCGATTCGCAATCCCCAGTGCTGGATCGCGAGCATCACCTCGGGCGCGACGACATACGCGGCCTTCACGCCGAGAGAGAGAATTTCTCTCTTATAGAATCTCAGCCGCCAATAGGCGTCGAGGCGCCGGGGTATCAGGGGTTTCTTGTTGTCGGGGTCGACCCGGCCAAAGCTGAAGAAATCGAGTTCTACGCCGTTGAATGCCTTCCTCGTCCAACGGCCGACGGGCGTGTCGTCGATCGACACGCCAACCAGCGCGAGCGACTCGCCGAAGACCGTGACGAATTGCTGCGCAGTCGTCAACTGGCCGCCGACCGGGAAGCCTCGAAAATCGCAGGCCTCGATCAGCATCACTTTGGGTTTTACCCCCGTCCGATCGCCGTTACTCATGCTGCCGATAGCCTTGCGTATTCCTCGAGATAACGCTGTGCGGTCAGGCGAACGTCGAAGCGGCTCCGGGCCTGCTCGATCCTCGAGCGCATGGTCGCTGCGAAATCGGATAGCCCGGACAACGCGATGATGTCGAGCAGCTTTCGAGACAGATCCTCCACATCCTCGCTGCGGAAGCTCCAACCGAGCTGGCCGCCCGCGATGATCTCCCTCGGCCCCTCGATGTCGGAAACCAGGACCGGCAATCCGGCCGCGATCCCCTCGACAACCGTGAGGCCGAAGCCCTCATAGCGCGAGGGTTGCACGAGCACATCGTAGAAGTGCAGCTCGTCGTAAATCCATGGTCGGGACTTGAGCCCCAGAAAGCGGCATTGCTGCGCGACGCCGCACTCGGCGACGAGGCGCTCGAGATACTCGAGCGATTCTCCTTCGCCGACGAAGTCGACAGCGACCGCGTCCGCGCCCAAACCGTCGACCAAGGTACGCAGCGATCGAATCAGCAGGTCCTGGCCTTTTTGTTGATGGGCAAGACGGCTGACCTGAATGATGCGAAACGGTTTGCCGCCGTAGCGAGCCTTGACCCGTACCGCGCGAAAATCGATGCCGTTATGAATGACCCGCGGCCGGCACTGCGGAAAACGAGTGATCACGTCCTCCCGAACCGCCTCGCTGATGCAACAGACCGAATCAAAAGAATAGATCTTGTCGCTGAGCGGCAAGCGCGTGTTGTGCACCGTGAGCAGCATCGGTGCCGGAATCAGCCTCTTGAGGCGCCCAAAGCTCTCCTGGTGGGCGTGAACGACGTCGGCATTGATCCGCCGCAGCCAAGCAACCAGCTTCATCAGATACCAGGGATTCGTGCTCCCGGGCGGGCGGCCCAAGCCGCGAAGCCGCACGGATTGACGAAGACCTGCAGTGATCGCCGGATCGACACCCTGGTTGCCGACGATAACCCAGATTTCGTGCGCGGCAGCCTGCTCATTGGCGATGTCCACGAGCATGGTCTCGGCGCCGCCGACGGCAAGCCCCCAGGTCAGGTGCACGATTTTCACGTCGACTGGCGCCTATTTCTCGCGGATCGACCGCGTGCGATAGCGCTGCGGGACCACACCCAGACGGAGCAGCCGTTCCTTGGCGAGACCTTTGATCCAGTACCAGCGCTTTTTCGCGCGAAGCGATGCGATCCTGTGCACCGGAACGCGTTCTCGGCGCAAGATCGCGGCGATTTCCGCGGACTGGCGCAAAATGTTGCCGTGCATGCTCTTCTGCGCACCATGATTGCGGAAATATGCCCAGTTTTCGTCGACCATCGCCGGCGCGGAGATTCTTGCGAGCCTAACCCATAGATCGTAGTCCATGACCATGTAGCAATCGGCATTCCAGCCGCCCGCCGCAATCAGAGCTTGCCGCAAGAAGAAGGCCGCCTGCTGCTTGACGATATCGGGCTCGCGCAGCAACGCCTCGAGCGAGATCGAGAGGCTCCGGCGAAAGATTACTTTCGGATCGCCCTCGTAGAGGTTTGCGACGTTGCCGATGACCCACTGCGCGCCGCTCGACCGAAAATGGCGCGCAACCGAGCCGAAGATGCTGGGTTGATAGTAATCGTCAGAATTGATCCAGCCGACGATTTCTCCTCGCGCCAATCGCAGCCCTTTGTTGAGCGCATCGGCCTGCCCGCGATCTTTTTCGGAGATCCAGATCAGATGCGGATAGCGCTTCAAGATCTCCACGGTATCGTCGGTCGAGCCCCCGTCGATCACGATGTGTTCGACGTGGCCGTAATTCTGATCGAGAACCGACCGAATGGTCTGCTCGATATAGGCACCCTGGTTGTAGGAAGGCGTGATCACGCTGATCATCGGAATCGCCGCGTTCATCGTGAACTCACAAGCGCACCGCGCGCGCAGCATTGCGGCAGCGCTTGATGCCTTGCCGCAGGGCGCCGATCAAATGATAAACGGTTCATTTGTTGCGCCTGATTTTATACCGGCGGCCGCCGAGATCTTCCGCGTGAGTTTCTCGGTCATCTTCCGAGCGATGGGCACTTTGCGCAGCTTCAGATATTCTTCGACCCGCTTGCTCTCGGCCGTGCGACCGGCGCGCCGCAACTGCAGCCACATATTGAACAAGAGATCGGACAGAAACGGCGCGTCGAGCGAACGCAGAAGCGGGTCATGCTCTTCGATGAACTTCATGTAGTCGTCGAGTCTGCGGCTTTGATGTCCGATCGATACGCGGTCGCGCCCGTCCACGTGATAGCGGGTCCACGGCTCGTCGACGTAGAGCTGGCTATGCTGCAGGCTGAATGTGAACCACTGATGAAATTCCATCGCGAAATAATCGCATCGCTTCGCCAACCACTCTTGGACTATCGATCGGCGCACGGCGCCGACGCAGTCGGGCGCCTGTCGGCCCTTGAGGTAGTCCCGCGGACTGATGATTTTCTTTCCTCCGCCGACTCGAACGAACATCGCCGAATCGTGCTCGCGCACGTGCATTCCGGCGACCGCATCGACCTCCGGGTAGGCGTCGAGGTAGCGCACCGACTGCGATAAGGTCCACGGGTAGGCCTCCCAGTCGCTGTCCAATTGGAACAAATACTCGCCGCGCATTCTTCGATAGCCGACGGTGCGGGCATTGTAAGGGCCGCCGTTCTGGGCATTGCGCAAGTAAACGAAGCGCGGATCGCCGAATTCCGCGACCACGGGCTCGATCGGTACCGTGGAGCCATCGTCGACCACGAGGCACTCGAAATCGGTGAAAGTTTGCTCGCCGAGACTTGACAATGCCCGCCTCAACTCGGACTGCCGATTGTAAACGGGTATGACCACCGAGATCCTGGGAGTCGTCATGATCGATCAATTGAGTTCATAGACACGCGTCGCATAGGCATCGAAGGAGTCGCTGAGCCGCGAGTTCTGCAAGTCAGCCGCGTCCCCGCCGAACATGGTATGTGCCCGCAGGGCCCTCGCGCCGACAACAGACGCAAGGTCGATCGTAAAGGATTCACGCTGATCACCGACATGCACGACGATCAAGTAATCGTGTTCCGGGGTTCTCCACGCTGAATAGAGGTAATGTCGCTCGAACTTCGGCACTGCCAGCTCCGAAGCGCTTGGGTTCAGCATCAATAGATTCTCCAAGACATCGATTTCCTTGTTGGTCTTTCCCAGGCGGTTCCAGGTCGGTTCGGCATTCGATTTTGTCTGCCAGTAGCTGTAGTCGGCGCCGAACAGCAAGTTCACATAAGCCATGAAATTCAGCTCCTCACCGGTCGGTTCGCGAATGACGTCCAGATCGCCGAAAAGCTGCAACCACGAGTGTCCCGGCGTCCCTTTCATGCTGCCGGTTTCGAAGGCCCGAACGGTCCGTAGCGTGTAGTTTTCCAGGTTCGTGTTACGGTTCGTGAACGGGTAATAATCGATTGAGTACAAATCGGTGGCAGCGAGCGTACCGTGGGGTTCCGCGCCGACGCCTGCGGGAACGTCGTCGGAACCCCAGTTGATGAACGCGATCCGATAGGGATCGAGCGACTTGACGGACCGGTAGATCTCGCGCAAGTCGTCCTTTTGCAGCGTCCACGCTTGCGGCTCATCCACGACGAACCAGCCGATGATGGTCGGGCTATCGCGATAGCGCTTGATCAAGCGCGTGTAGCGCTCCAGCAGCGGCCCCCAGCCGGCGCTCTTCTGCCCCATCACGGGCGGACCGATGACCAGCTTGAGGCCGCTTTGGGCCGACAATCGAACCACCTGATCGAGATCGCCGTACTTCAAGGCGCCGGCGGCGTCCTCGCCGGGAAAGAAGAACAGCGTATTGATTCCATGCGCGGTAATGTCGGCAAAATACCACTCCGGCGGCACATAGCCGCCTACCATGATGCCGCGCAGATGAAATCCGGCACCATTGATATTGATCGTCCGCCTCCATCGATTCACGCGCACGATGACTGAATTCGGCGCCAAGATGATCAGACCTGCGGATGCGGATTCATTCATACCGACGGCATTGCACCCGTACTCGCCGTTAGCCAGTCCGCTGATCGGAATGTCGACCATGCGCGCCTGACCGCGGCTCAAAGCGACCGCCGAGGAAAAGAAAGGTGTGAGATCGTGCGGTGCCGCGGGATTGCGGCACTCGATCGTCCCTTGCCATGCGGGATTGAGATCATCGGTGATTCTCAGCCGGGCCGCCGGTTCCCCGGAATAGCGATCAAATTCGATCATCGCGGACAGGCCCGCGCGCGATGCGCCCGCGGTGGCGTCGCTGATTGCGGCAGCAGCTTCGGCCGCGGCACGGCGTTGAACCTCGCTCTTGACACCAAGGTCTGCGTCATCGGGGGACGGCGCGTAAGCGGTCGGAGTTTCGCCGGCCTGCAGCTGCGGAGCGGCGATCCAAAACGTGCCGCGGCGAGGAAAGGCGACCAGCGGGCTGATCTGCGCCTTGTCGGAGTCGTCGATGCGAAAGCGGGCTGAGTACCGCTGCCAACCGACCGTGACGGACCGGCTAGCACCTTCGCCCAAGCGATCGAGCGACGGGACTAGGTTGACTTGACTGCCCGCCCGGTCCGCTTTGATATAAACCGAGAACACATAATCCCCGGCTGGCCATTTCGATTCACGAATCTTCGAAAGTAAATAAACATACGGGAATTCGGCTTCGCTGTTGACGATCTTAAGCACGCGCGCGCCGGCGACGGGTGCAGCGGGCGTATCGACCAGATTGTACTGTTCGTAGAGATTTCGGAATCGAAGCGCGGCCGCATGATGCAGATCCCAATAATCCGGGGTAACCCCGTTGCTCGCGAGTGTGAACGAGGAATTCAGCAGCAAATTGCCGGCCACTGCGGTGTCGGCGCCGAGCGTGAGGGCGCAAGATCCGGCGATCAGGATCGCTTGCCAACGGCGCGGGCGGCGCCTTTCGCATGCCTGTCTCAAGGAAGTTGCGGACCGAAAGGGCGCGCCAGCGGCTCGCCGATGAACAGCCCCTGCCCGGGCATTGCGACGCTCTTCCAATAGGCTTCGAGCAGCGTATCGCCCCGCAAATACCAATCCATGAACACTTCCGGATTCGGGAACTTGTCGACTTGATTGCAGGGTTCCGTGACGGTGCCGTAACTGGCGGTCGCGCCTTTCTTTAGCCACTGCACGGCCGACATTTGCGTCGACTTGTCCAAAACCCCGCCATAGGACGTCAAATGATCGGCCGCAGCCCCGGGGAGAAACCCGATCAGCGGCAATTCCTCAACCTGCACAACGCCGGTAAAGTAAGCGATTGCACCGCTAGCGGGCCGCTCCACGGGCGTCCTCAATTCCTCCACCGACACTCGCCCCGCGAGCAACGCTTCGGCGCTCAAATAGCCGGGTGCTCGAACGTTTCGGAGCTTGTCTTGGGAACGAACCAAATAGACGGTCCCTTTCGGGCTCGAACCGTCCGCGCTTATTCCATGGTCGATCACTGCTCGTGCGAGCGCCTCGTCATCGCTCGGCAGCAGCATGGCGGGCAGCCACCCCACCGTGTCTGCGGGCAGCCAACCGGGGCTATCGTAGAGCGGACTGCGGATCGTTGCCGCGCAGCCCGCTTCGCAGAAGCCCGGTTGGTAGCCGGCGGCGAATGCGGTCGTAATCGACATGCATTCGACGGCGAACGGCCTCGACCAGACGAGCAGCAAGGATTCGACGCTGGTCGGTAGTCGGTCGAGCATGGCCGCACGCAGCTGTTTGAGCTCCTCGCGGCTGATAAAGGCCTGCTTTGGAACCGAGAGTCCAATGACATTGGCGGGTGGCACGTGCCGCCGCTCCGCGTAGTATTGAGCAATCAGTGTGCTGGACTTGTCATCGCGGTTGTAAACGACACCGAGCCGATCCGCATTCAAGGATTCGGCGCGGGCGCCGACGGCGCATAACGCCAACCCCAGCAAGAGAGCGAGCCGCAGCACACGAGAAGGCTACGCGCCGCCGCCATTCGTCGCTCTGCCGGGGACTGCGGGAGCGGGAGTCGAGAACGTCCGCAACGCCTGCCCCTCGCTGCGGTCGCGCAGAACCTGGGTGACCAGCTCGACGCCGATCGTCTCGCGCTGGTCCGCAAATGCATACACCAGCGCGTAGTCGGCGAGTTGATTCAACAGGCGCGGCACGCCGTTCGTATGGCCGAACATGAATTCGATCGCTTCCGATTCGAAGAGCTCCGGATTGCCGCCGGCCACTTCGAGTCGATGGTGAATATAGGCGTGCGTTTCGGCACGGCCCAATGGACGCAAATGAAAATCGACCGAAATTCGCTGCGCAAATTGCTTGAGCTCGGGCCGCGACAATTTCTCACGCAGCTCGGGCTGACCCACCAGCAGGATCTGCAGCACCAGATCCTTCTCCGAGTTGACATTCGACAGCAGCCGAAGCTCCTCGAGCGCGTCGATCGAGAGGTTCTGCGCTTCGTCGAAGATCAGCAGCGTGCGCCGGCCACGCGCATACTCGCGCACGAAGGAGTCGACCAAGGCCTCGTACTTCGCGATTTCGGAATCATCGACCGGGGCGATTCCTAGGGCCGAGAGCGCCCAACCGTGAACGGACTTGAAGCGCACATGGGTGTTGCTGATCAGGCCCACCGCGACTTGCTCGCCCAGCTGGCGAATTAGCCGGCGCACGAGCGTCGTCTTGCCGGATCCGATGTCGCCAGTGAGTAAAGCGAATCCCGCCTGGGATTCAAAGCCGTATTCCAGCATCGTCAGTGCCATTGCGTGCTGGCGCGACGGGTATAGGAACGCAGGGTCCGGCGTCAGTGCAAACGGCTTGGCTGTGAAGCCGAAATGGCGCTCGTACACGGCGGCGCTCTCAGTAGCCCGTCACGGCGTCGGCCGCACGATTCAGGACGGTTCCGACGATCGGCGTCTTCTGCAACAACTCGATCGTGCGCAGTAAATCGTTGCGCCGCGTACGGCCTTCCGAAGCCACGACGAGGCCGCATTCGACGAGCGGCGCAAACGCCAGCGCGTCATCGGCGCTCAAGACCGGCGGCAAATCATAAATGATCATTCGCTCAGGATATCGGGCGCGAAGCTCCTTGACGAGTTCGCGGCATCGCGGGCCCGCGAGGATCTCCGACGAATGGCTCATCGCCGCGCGCGCCGGCATCACCACGAGCCGATCGAACGCGTCCGGGTGGTACAGGGACTCTTCAATGCGCGCGGTTCCCCGGAGCACGTCATCCGATCCAAGCTCCGGTACCAACCCTAAGCGCGCCGCCAGCGTCGGCCGCTTGAAGTCGAAATCGACGAGCAGCACGGTATGCCGGTGATCGTTCGCGATGCTGACCGCGAGGTTGATCGCCGTCGTCGTCTTGCCGTCGTGGGCGCCTGGACTGAATATCGCGAGCGAGCGCCAGCTGTTCGCCGCCATGCGCTGCAGCACCTGGGTGCGCAGCATCCGAAAGGCCGCGGCGGCCGGATCATGCGAGGCCGGGTCCATGATTCGATTGGCTTCGAGCACCTCGGCAGTCGGCGCAAAGACCTTGGTCTTGGTATACGCGATCAACGCCGGCAGCGCGGACCCCGGCGGCGGCGGCTTCGGGGTCGCCGGCTCTTGTTGCGGCGGCGCGGGCTTCGCGACGGTCTCCGACACGTCTTCCGGCGCGCCGGGCTCGAGTCCCTCGATTGCGGCCGCCTTCGAGCGCTCCAGCCGGGCGAGATCCAGGGCCTTGCGAATCCGCTCCATGGCCTATATTCCCATGCGCCGCAGCAGGATCGACCAGAGTACATCGAGCGGCTTATAGAATAGGTGCACGCCGACAACCGCCAGGGCCAACGCGCTGAGGCCGCCGCCCCAGGAATACCAGGACATGCGCTTGCGCCGCCGCTTGTCCGCGCTGGTTACGATGATCGGTATCGAGGCCAGCGCCGGCACTTGCAGCATTTGACGAATATCGTTGGGTCCGCGCACCGAGGCGTCCAGAGTTTCCCGCATGACGACGGCGCCGACGCCGAGCGCGGCGCTCAACACGAGGCCGACGGCGAGGATCAGGATTCGGTTAGGGCGAATCGGCTTTTCCGGCGGCTGCGGCGGCTCGATCATCGTGAACTTCTCGCCCTTGCGCTCGCTCTCCAGATTCTCGGAGACCTGGACCTCGGTCTGCTTGGAGAGAATTTCCTGGTACTTGAGCTGCGCGGATTCCAGTGCACGCGCCATTTCGCGGTACTCGCGCTCCACTTCCGGCGAGTGCGCCATGCGCTTTTCATAATCGTCCAACTTGGCGCGCAGCTCATCGCGCTTCTTGATCTCATTTTCGCGCTCGACTCCGACGGCGTCGAGCTGCCCCTTGACTTGGATGTAGACTGGGTTGTCCGCATGCGCGGCCTTCAGCTTCGGCGTACCTGAGGCATCGTCCGCGGCAACGGCTTGCTCCAGGCTCTCGACTTCGTGCTTCAGCCGAATCACGTCCGGGTGTTCGGCGGCATATTTCTTTTGCGCCTCGGCCAATTTTGCCCTGGCTTCGGCGAGCTGTCGCAACCGGTCGGGGGTACCGTCGTCCGAACTGACCTGCTTCTCCAAGCCATCGACTTCCCGTTGCGTACTGAGCACGTCCGGGTGGTCCGGTCCGTATTTCGCCTTATAGCTCGCGAGCAGCGATTTCAGCGCTTTCAGCCGATCCTCTGTTCCGAAGACGCGCTGCCCGGTATCGGAGAACACCTGGGAGTTGGGCGGGATTTGGGCGAGCTGGGCTTCTAGCAGCACCCGCTGGGAATCCAAGCCGGCGAGGCGGGTCTCGGCATCGCGCAGATCCATTTCGGTACGTTCCAGCGTTTGGACATTCAGCTGCGCTAATTCCGGAAGCTCCTCATGATGCTTTTCCTTGAAGGCGGAGAGCGTCTTGTCCAATTCGGCGATGTGCGCCGCCTCGCGCTCCGATTCCTCCTTGAAAAACGCCGCGGTCTGCTCCGAGAGCTGCGTGCGCGACGTCAAATTCTCATTTAGATAGAGACTCGCGAGCTCATTGGCGACTTTCAGCGCAAGATCGGCCGCGCGGTTTTGGTAGGAGACCGAAAAAGCAATCGTGGCTTGTGTCGGCCGGCCGCTGCGCGGATCGATGACGTCGGCGCTGATCAGCTTCATGCCGATGTCGTCGCGCATTTTCTTCAGCAGCACTTCGCGCGGCTCTCTTTGCCGAATGTCCGGGTACAAATTGTAGCGTTCGATCAGCGACAGCAGGTTTTGCGTCGTCATGACCCGCTGGCTGATGACCTGGATGCGTTGGTCGGCGAAGGAGCTGATCACCGACCGTACCAGCTCCTGCGGAATCTCCTGCTGCTCGATGAGGATCGTCGCCATCGACTGATAGGTCGGGGGCCACAGCAGCGCCAGCAAGATCGTCGCCACCGTCGCGAGACCGGTCACCACCCAAAAAGTCTTCCGGCGTCGCCAATACGCCAGCAGCTTTTCGCGAGTATCGTCCGGAATGCTGGTGGCGGTGGCGTTCATGGTGATTCTATAGCCCAATTCGATAGAACTGCCGTGACAACGTGACGCTGATTCCGCTGGCCTGTACGTCGTAGTTTTGCGAGGTCACGTTATCGTGTACATACGTCGCCGCCGTAGTCACGGTCCAGTGCTCGGTCCATTGCCAGGTGGCCTGCAATGTGGCGACACCGACCGTCGCCCCGTAAGGTTTGCCGGGCGGTACCGCGGGATTCTGGTATTTGGTCAGTGATGCGCTTGCTCCCAAGCTCCAACGTGTGCTGAGCGCGTAAGTCGCATTCAAGGCCGCGAGATCCACACCGCTTAGATAGGCAAATCCGGTGGGCACGAGCTGGCGCGATGCGGTTGCCGACAGCATCAGGCGCGCCGATTGGCGAGTAATCGCAGCGGAAAAGACGGTGCCGTTTTGTGCGGACCGGAATCGGACTGGAACGAGTACGAGTTCAAGTCCGTTGGGCCCCTGTGCGATTTCTTCCTGGTAGGTGTCTTCGCTATTGATCGCGCGTGAGTAGCCTGCCGCGGCCGACCAGGACCACATTTCCTTCAGCTGATGAATGTAGCCGACTTGCAGATTGATGTTGTTGCTCTGCGTCGTGCCGTCGAGCGATTCATAGTGCCCGGCGCTCATCGAGGCGGTGAGCTTGTCGCGCTCGGAGTTGATCCAGGAGAGCGTCGGTGACAGGCTCACATACTTATAGTTGCTCAAGGTCGGCGCACCGACCGCCTCGCCATAGCGCACCTGCTGCCCATCGAGATCGACGCCGAGCTCGATGCGCTCGGTGAGCTGCCGGTCCCAATTCAGATCCGCGATTCCCGCGTCGCGCCTCACACCCGCTGCGCCATTGAACAGATAGTCGTGATACAAGGTCGAATCCTGCAGTATGGCGGCCGTCATCGTGAACGATCCGCGCTCGTCGTCGAACTCCGCCTTGGCGGTTAGGTGTTCGTAATCCGAATCCAGCGAGTTATAGCCCTGCTGTCCGCCGACGCGAAAGCTTGGAACCAGCGTAAAGCTGAATGCATCAGCGTTGTAAGCGAAGGGCGCATCCAGCAGCAGTGCGCCGTTGGTTTCCGCGGTATCGGGAATATTGAGGAGCGCCGGGTTCGTATTGTAATTGCCGGTGATGCCGACCGTCGGCGTGACGCCCCAAACCCCCGCTCGCGATGGGCTAAGCCAGAACATGGCTGCCCCCAACAAGCAGACGCGCGCCGACCAGCGCCGGATCATGGGACGACAACGGTATCACCGCTCTGCAACAGGATGTTGCGATCCAATTTCCTGCCGTGTTGGATGTCGCCATAGCGAAACGAAATCGACGTCTGGCGCGCGCCGTCCCGCCGCAGCACTCGAATGCCGTTGAGGTCGGCGAATGGCGTTGCCCCGCCCGCGAGAGCGAGCGCCTGCATCACATCGAGCGGCCCGTTCAGCGGGAAATCTCCCGGTCGATTGACCTTGCCGATGACGTAGACGCGGTTGCCGAGTACGGCCTTGACGATGACCGTGGCGACGGCGTCCGGAATGTACTTGCGAATCTTGGTTTGCAGTTCGGCGGTCAGATCGGCGATCGTTTTGTCGGCAGCCTGCAACTCGCCGGCCAACGGGAATGTGATGCCGCCGTCCGGGCGGATAACGACCTCCGACTGCAAATCCTTTTCGTTCCAAACCGATATTAACAATACATCGCCGGGATGCAGCCTATAGCCTTCCGGCACCGCGGGCGCTCCGCCAGGTTCCGCGGCCGGGGCCGGGGCCCAGCAGGCCGACAGCAGGATAACCAGGAAATATATCTGCTTCATGAACGACACCACGGCTGTCCAACGCCTTCGGAGCCTCAGGGATCGCGAAGTATAGAGACCGCATGTGAGAGTTTCATTGCAACCAAATACATTTCGCGTGCCGATGTCATCGAAATGTCAGCAAATCGTGTTCGCTGGTCAAGAAGGCACGCGGGACCCCGGGGGTCCCGCGTGCCAGCGGCTTACATATCAACACACACTTGAACACACACCGACACCGCGACACACACCAAGCCATCGATCCAACCGCGGCCGCTTGCTTGGCTATGCCATGGCTGGGATCATCCGGTCTCCACGCCGTTGCCAGCCGAACAGCAGCCCTAATCCGGAAAGCAAGAGAATCAAAGACTTCGGCAGCCCGACAGGCACCGTGCCGTTGGGCTCAAATGTGATTTTAAGGCCGTAGACGCCGATTCCGAACCGCCCATCGGCATCGCCATACCAATGCGCATAAATCATGCCCGGCCGGACGTTGATCGATTCGCTACCTGAACTCATCGTTGCGGGACCCATGAGACCCTTCGAGGTCGTCAGAAAGCAATTGAGGTCGGCAATCGTGTCCATCCATGGAATATTCGAGAGCGTCACGGTCAGCGTCCCGGGTGTCGTTATGTTGAACGACTGAACGAAGGACTGTTCCCCTTCGATGAATCCGGCATTGTCGTAAAGCACGGTACCGGCGTGGGCAGATCCAACCGGGGCAAGCATCGCCGCGAGGCATAAAGCGAACCCTGCGGAGAAGTATCGGAACGGCATGGAATTCCCCTTAATGATTTTGATTCGCTTGTAAATTGATGGCATAGCGCTAAGCCATTGGCTGGCGCAGCAAGACACGGATGCTGGATTCCGGCAGCGGAGCGCTGTCGGTGCTGCTATGGTTTGAGTTCACCGGCGCGTGATCCGCGCTTCGGTAGACATATTTGTCGTAGAGATAGCCGCGCAGCGAGCGCGCCGGGCTAGCCGCATCCGAGGAAGCGCCATTGCCGTCTTTGAGGCGCATGACCAAGTACTCTTCGCGCAAACCGCTCATTGCCAGCAGCGCGATATCGTCGCGCTCCACCTGCCGACCCTCATCGACGCCTTCATTGATGATGCTTTCCAGACGAAACGCATCGAGCTCGAAGTAACGAATCAACTCATCGCCGGATTCAACGAGCACGGGCACCAAGTTGCGGCCGCGGATCGCCGGATCGCAGAGCGGTGCGATGCGGCTCAAGGTCGCCTTGAGCGCAAATCGGATGATGTCGGAGTCGCGCACGCCCAATCGCTTGGCGATGCGCTTGATATGTCGAATGTCGCTCGCGCCGAGCCGTATCGAGACCGCTTGTTTTCGTTGATCGACCACCTTCACTCCTTCTCAATGCTTGTTGTAGGACCGAGTGCGGCCAATCGTAGGTTAAGAGTGTGTCATGCGAATGGCGCTTCTGTGACGAATTTCACATTAATGGTCACTGATTCGAAATGCATTATGTTAAGAAAACTGATGACAAATGGATGATGCAAAACAGCCACTTGGTATCAGTTCTTATAACGAATTCGAAGATTTTTCGGCGCTTGCGATCGAACGCCGTTTGCGCCGGACTGTCATTCACATGACACATTGCGTTTTTAAGCACGCAAAGCGCCCTGAAACATCAAGAAGGTGAGATGGCGGGATGGTTCGAGCGCGGAATCGGCACGAACGTCGCGACATCGCGAGAAGATGCGGAGTTTTTTTAGCTGCGCAATCGCTCGCGCAACAGAAATCCGCAGGCGGCAATACTAATTGCGGGCGGCGTGAATAACTAATAATGCACTGGTTTCTCCTCCGCTAATGGCCATTCAATCAGGGGTAGGGTCCGTCACGACAATTGAATGCGATTGAATTGTGCGTCACCCGGCCGGGACGTTGATACCTTCCGGTGGTTCGCCTCGCTGAGATCGCTCCCACATGGCGACATACGCGGCCTCGAGGTATTTGCAATATCGGTTCATATCGAAGAGCGGGTGTGTGTGTCGGTTCGCCGCGAGCCGGGCCCTGAGCGCCGCGAGTTGATCGGCGTCGCGGGCGAGTTCAATGGCGCGCGCCTCGTACTCAGCGGGACTGTCAGTGATGAGCTCCGGCATCCCGACGGCCCTGAGCACGCTGCCCGCCATCCGTGAGGCAAACGCTTCCCCCGCGCAAGTCAACAGCGGCACGCCCGCCCACAGAACGTCTCCCGCGGTGGCGCCCGCATTGAACGGCAGCGTGTCGAGGAACAAATCCGCCAGACGCAGCCGCACCAAGTGCTCGCCGTATGGAATGCGCTTCGCAAATACCAAGCGCTCGGCGCGAACGCCGCGGCTGACGGCCTCATCCCGCAATCTGCGTTGCTGACCGGCGCCCTCCCCGAGCAGCCACAATACGCTCCCCGCAACTGCCTGCATGATCCGCGCCCAAATATCGAAGCATTGCGGATTCAGTTTGTAAGTATTGTTGAACGCGCACAGCACCAGACCCTGTTCCGGCAGCCCCGCTTCGGCGCGGCTGGGCGTCGGCGGCTCCGTCAGCACGTTGCTGCGTTGTCCGTTGACTTGAAACGTATCGGGCAGTCGTACGACGCGCTCGGAAAAGAAAGCGCGGTTCGATTCCGGAGCAACGAATTCATCGGCAATGAGGTAATCGATGAAGGGCGCCCCCATGGTGCCGGGAAAGCCAAATAGATTCACGCTCACAGGCGCAGGTCGGCGCGCAAATATCCGCGGGCGGCAGCCATCCGTGTACCCGGTGAGATCGACCGCGATGTCCACTTCCAATTCGCGAATCGTCCCGGCAGCGGCGTCATCGGTCAGCCGCGAGACATTGACGAACTGATCGAGCGCCCGCGTCGCACGGCGAAGGATGTCGCTGCCATCGTCCGGCACGAGTGAAACCCCGATCGTGTAAAAGCGCTGCCGGTCGTGCAGCTCCAGTATGGGTGCCACCAGACGCATCACCACGTGATCGCGGAAGTCGGCCGATACGTAGGCCACGCGGATCTTTGGATGGTCGTAGCGCTCACCGCGCCAGAGCGCGGGTCCAATGCTCGGACACAGATGAGCCGTGTAGAGTTTCGCATTGATGTGCTGGTGGGCCGCAGAACCGGAGACGGATAGGAAGGAAAACGGTCGGTCGATATTGCGCCCGGCATCGACGCCGGCAAGGATGCCGGCCGCGTGTCGCTCAAAGTCGCGCCAGTCGCAGGCGTAACGCCGATTTTCAAAAAAACTGCCGAGCGCGAAGTCGGTGGCTGGCGCGGATTCCCAGAGCCGTGCGAAGGATTCCGCCGCTTCTTCGTAACGGCCCAGCCGCTGCAGCACAGTACCGCGGTTGTGCAACACTCCCGTGAAACGACGATCGAGCTTCAGCGCATGATCATAGGCGTGAAGAGCTTCCTCGGGCCGATTGATGCACGAGTAAGCGGTGCCCAAATTGGCGTAGGCCTGCGCATGCTTGGGATTCAGCCGAACGGCGCGGCTTAGCATGGCGACCGCCCGGGGCGCGTCGCCCGCCCGCATTGCCATGATGCCCAGCATATGGGTTGCATCGAAGTTGGCGGGCCTCTGGCGCAATACGTCCTCGTACGCTTGCTGGGCCTCACCAAAGCGTCCGGCCCGGTAAAGCGCCATGGCTGCCTCCAGCAGGACTTGGATCGTGGGCTGGGGTTTGCTCATGCGGATACTCGAGTTCAGGGTGCGTTGCGCGGCACGGCTCGGCAACGGTTGAGGTCCCTGATCGGCACCGGCAGCGCCGTCATATTACCCAGGATTGCCAATCAAGTGATTGGTATTGATAGGTCATTGTGGGTAGTCGGCAGCGGAAACCATGCCATTGAACTGTCATCCCGCAGATGATCGCGTGTTGCATAATGCCCGGCGCAAATCAACCCGCGTGCAACGGGGTTACCCTATTTCATTGGAGAGTTTAGTTCGTGATGATCGGTATCTTGAGAATGGTCAGGACGTGCTCTGCAGCGTGCATCTATGCAGCTGCATTGGTGCTGGGATTGATTGGACCGGCTGCTGCAGGCTCCGCCGAGGGCCAGGAACTGTTGCGGACCCACTGCAGTCGCTGCCATCACGAGAATGCGGGGCAATTCGATGGCATCAGCACCATTCGCAAAACACCGGAGGGCTGGCTGATGACGTTGCTCCGCATGCGCCAGGTACACCGGCTGGTCCTCGGCGACGACGTACGCGATGCGCTCATGCGCTATTTGTCCGACGCGCAGGGACTCGCGCCCAGCGAGACCGATGCCGGTCGCTTCGCATTGGAGCAGCGCCCCAACGCCAAGGATCTCGACCTCGGAACGGATATCAACGCGACATGCGGACACTGTCATTCGCTGGCACGGGTCTCGCTGCAGCGCCGCGACGAGGAAGAATGGCGCAAGCTCGCCCGTATGCACGTCCGCTATTGGCCCTCGCCCGAATACCAGACGTCGGCGCGCGACCGGCCCTGGTTACAAATCGCCGCGGGTGCGGTAGCCGCACAGCTCGCCGCGCGGTATCCCTTTGCAACCGCTCCCTGGACACAATGGCAAAGGCGGCCGGTGGGGGATCTCAATGGCTCTTGGGCGGTGGTCGGCCACGTGCCCGGTGGCCATGATTTCCATGGCACGGCAAACATCGAGCGCGTAGGCGTCGGCGACTACCGGGCCACCTACCAACTGACCGACTCCGATGGCATGGCCCAGCAGGGCGAGTCGAAGGCCGTCGTATATACCGGCTATGAATGGCGGGGAAGCGCAGAGATCGGCGGCCGGGCGCTGCGGGAGGTCTACACAGTGGGACCCAGCGGCAACAGGATCGCGGGACGCTGGTTCGACGCAGACCATACCGAAGATGGCGGCGAATGGGCAGCGTATCGGAATAACGGCAAGGTGCGGATTGTCGCTATGCAGCCGCACGCCCTGCGCACGGGCACGACCACGGACGTGGTCATCGTCGGTTTGGGCCTTGATAAGCAGCCGGGATCGTTGTCGCTCGGCGAGGGCACGGTGGTATCCAACGAGCGGCGCGATTCGTACTCAATTCGCGCCCAGGTGAAGGTCGCGGACGATGCCCAGCCGGGATCGCGGAACGTGTCGGTGGGCAACGTGGGGGGGTTTGGTTTGCTCGCCATTTACCGACAGATCGATCAAATTGAGGTTGAGCCGAACTTCGCCATTGGGCGACTGGGCGGGGGCAATGCGGCGCCGGTGTCGGCCCAGTTTGAAGCCATCGGCTCCACGCGGCTTCCGAACGGCGCGCTCCTGTCATTGGGTCCCGTAGCTGCCGACTGGAGCACCGCACCGTTCGACGCGGAAGCGACGCGCAGCGAAGATGATAAATTCGCAGGACAATTGGATCAGCGCGGCCGCTTCCTGCCGGCCGGCGCCGCCAGGAAACCGGCGCGCAAACTCTCGGGCGACACTGTCGACAACCTTTGGGTGATCGCGAAAACCCGGGACGCCGATCACGCCGAGGGCCGCGCTCATCTAATCGTGACCGCGCAGAGCGGGAACACGCCGCCGATCTACTGACCCGGGGTAGGCGGCACAATCGCCGACTCGCACCGGCATTTCAACGGCGGGGGATCCCGGCCGGCCGCCGCTGGTCCGCGCGTCATGAAATCAATTGTTCACGGTGCGCCGCTATGCTCCCGCGCGTTTCCTGTCGTACGCGAGGTCGATTATGTCAAATTGCAAACGCTTCTTGCGCATCTCATCGGCCGCTGTGTTTCTCTCGTTGAGTTGCTCTCCCATCCCGCTCTTGGCCCAAGCCGACACGGTGGCCACCATTGGCCAGCGCCCGGTTCTGATGCCCGAGCTCGATGCGCGCATTTCCGCCAAGCTCGAGGCGCAGCAGGCCGCGTACGATCTTCAGCTGCGCCAGCTCGAGCTCAACCACAAGCGCGCGCGCGCGGCATACCGCGAAAGCGAACTCAACGCCCTCCTCGACGAACGGGCGCTGGAATTGGAGGCCTCGCGGCGCAAGACCACGAGCCAGGCGCTGCTCGATGCGATCAAGGTGCCAGCGACGACCGACTCGGACGCGCGCGCTTTTTACGATGCCCAAAAGGCCCAATTGGGCCAGCCTTACGAGAACCTCGAGGCAAGGATCAAGAACCACCTGGATACGCAGGCAAAGGACGCTGCTACGCGCAAATACCTGGACTCACTGCGCTCCAAGTTCCAAGCCGTCGTCACGCTGGAGCCCGAGCGCGAGGCCGTAGATGCGAACGGACCCGAACGCGGGCCCGCCACGGCTCCAGTTACGATCGTCGAATTCTCGGATTTCCAATGTCCCTACTGCGCCCGCTTCGAGCTCGTGCTGAAGACCGTCATGGCGAAATACCCGGGAAAGGTTCGACTCGTCTACCGGCATCTTCCCCTGAGCCAGATTCACCCGGATGCCGAGAAGGCCGCGGAGGCCGCGATCTGCGCGGGGAACCAGGGACGCTTCTGGGAGCTTCATGACCTGATGTTTCAGGACCAGGGTTTCCTAGGCGCGGACGCACTCAAGGACAAGGCGAAGACGCTCTCCCTGGACGTGCCGGTCTTTGACGAATGCCTGGACTCCGGCAGGGCGCTCGAGGCCTTGAAATATGACGAGCAGGCCGCGGAGCAACTCGCGCTCAGTACGACGCCGACGAGCTTCGTGAACGGTCGTATATTCCGCGGTGTGATGACCGAGGAACGCCTGTCGTCCGTCATCGAGGATGAATTGCGCCGGGCTCCCCTTGGAGCCGTCGGAAAGCAGACAGCGGTGCCGCGCGCCAAGGCGCCGCCGCCCGGTTGAGCAATCGATAAGGCCAGGCTTGAGATCGATCTGCTCCGAGCGCGGCGCAACGATTTTGGAGACCCACAGTCCATGAGTAAGATGCTGTTTGCGGGGAGAGGGTACCTGTACTCGACGCTGGACTGGGCGGATAAGGATTCTGCGATTGAGTCTGAATGCAATGTCAACTACTGACGGATCGTTTCGCTGCGTTTTCTCGATCAACTCCGGACGATCCGGTTCCGAGTTTCTGGCGCAGCTTCTGGGCACAGGCGAAGGTGTGCACAGCTATCACGAGGCTCCGCCTGAGATGATTGGCGCGGTGCTTGACGAAGTGAATAGGAAACCGATCGCACATTCACGGGACGCGAGACGGTTCAAGTGCGCGGCAGTTCGCGAATTGATGCGAGGTAAGTCCGGCATATTTGTCGAGACCAATCACATGTTCATCAAGACCTTCTACGACGTCGCGGTAGATGAATTTCGTGACATTGACGTGATTGTCTTGCGGCGCGAGCTCGCCCGTGTCGTAAAAAGCTTTATTGAGCTTTGTTACTTTACACCCCGAAATCCTGCGTGGAACAAATGGATGTCGATCCCGGGTGGCGCGAATTCAGCCGTGACTCCAATAGCCCCCTTTGAGCGCATGGATCAGTATGACCGGGTCATCGCCTATCTCGTCGATATAGAGGCCAGAGCGATTAGGTTTGCCGCAGAGCATCCCCATGTGCGGCTCCATGAGGTGCGCCTGGAGTCCCTCAATCACGCCGATGGTATCCGCGCGCTGTTCGAGTCTTTGAGAATCGAGACCACTACGGAGACCTGGAAGCCTGACGTACATCATAGGAATGAAAGGCGTGACAACAAGGCGCGTTTTTCCAGCCCCGCAGATCTCAACTATTGCCGGGAACGGGTAGCGATGTATCTCGACAAGTCGCGAGCCATCGGAATCCCAGTACCGGCGACGCTTGCAGTAAGTCCACTATGACAGGTCACGCAGAAACCAGCCATTTCGTTTTCTACCATGACGCGATACGCCTCCATGGCGTGACCGCGGGTGTGTCGGACGATCAACGGTTTCATTTTGTGGATCTAAATACGCTTCCTATTCCGGACTACCTGATCGTGAGCGGTCTCGACGAGCGCCTGAATCGTGCGCTCTTTTCCGAATATCTGGGCATGTTATCCGTGCAGCCACACACCAAAGTTGTCGGCATGTTCACCTATTCGGTGCCGCTTAAGTTCTGTCGCGCCTGGGCGGAACGCACCCGTATTCCCGAGATATTCCTTCCGGAAATAACGTTCGCGAAGATTGCGGCCGCAGAATTTGACCCCAGCCAGATTTATGCACCGGAATTCGGACATCCGCAGACACGTTTTGCTCCACAGATCGCCACAGTTCATTCCAAGTTCCAGGTAGGGTCGGATCGGATCTCGGCGTTGGGTCCGTACAAGGGTTCTTTCGTTGTATCCAGCGAAACATACGCGGACTTCTCCAATTGGTTTCCCAAAGTCTGCAGATATCTGATGGAACACGTCGACTGGCGGATCGGCGCAGGCGGCAATTCCCCGTTCACAGCGAGCAAGTATGCCGGCAAGTCTGAAGACGAACGCAAAGTCGACCAGATGCGTCACGGCATTGGTGGGCTGATGGAGCGAATCGTCGCCTACTATTTCGGGCAGCGATTCGCGGATAGGGACAAACATCGTCTCGGGCCATACCTCGAATCGCGATTGCAGGCGATCGCTCCGACTCCCTGATGACGGATGTCAGTGGTCCGGCTGCTTTCCGAAATCACGCTGATAGCCGAAAGTCTTGATGTCGCCCGCATAAAGATCAGCCACGAGCTTCCAGGTGCTGGCGGTATAGTACTGGGCATACGGGCGATGATTCGATGCATTCCGATGCGGCAATGGCGAGCCATCAAGTGCAAGGCGGCGCTGCAGGCACTCGATAGACGCATCGAGCTGTTCGTAGCGGATGACTTCGTCAACGAGGACTGAACCCCTGTGATCACAGAGAAATAAATATTGAGGGGCGAAGTGTTTATGTGCGATGAAATTGTGCAGATCAAGAACGAATGCAGAAAAGCTGCCGCCGTATCTCGCCAGATACCGATCTCGATAGTCTGCGTCGAAGCGGTTACATCCGCCCTCCGCGAGATATGAGAACGCCGAAACAAGCCGGTCCCACGGGCTGCGCACGATCCCAAATTTGAAATAGGTTTTGAAAAACGGCGTCCCCGCGTACTTGAGAATGGGATGATGGTCATAGGGATCTTCGATATGGGGCAGCGGGTTTGTGTAATCCCGTCCCAGTTCGGGTAGCCCAAATAGCGCCAGCACGCTCTTCCCTGCGGTCTTCGGTACGTGAATGAAAATGCACTGATGTTGGTGGGAGATCAACGAGGTCTACCTTGAGCCCCACGGGATCAGGGGTTGCGCTTCTGGACCCGCAACTCTTCGGCACGCGCACGGGTTTCAACGACCAGGTTGTCGAGCCGGTTGCGCGTTATTCGGGTGAACGGTTCGTCGGCACTGATCCTCGTGAATAGGCCGACGTGATCGTAGCGGTTCAGAATGTCGCGGTTGATTTCATAGAGCTGCAGATTATCTTCGGCGCACTTGTCGAACGCCGTGTTGCGCGCATCCAATTCGGCGTGCAACTTGGCGCGGTCGGCTTCCGTATCCTTGAGATTGGTGGCCGTCTCGCGGAATCGCGCCACCAGCTCGGTCATCCGCTGTTTGGATTGTTCTAAATTTTTCTCCGCGGATTCCTTGGCCGATGTCAACTGCTCGACCGTCGCGGCGGGCACGCCGGCAGGGCGCGCTTTCAACGTATCGCGTTCCTTTGTCATTGCCGCAAGGTCCGCTTTGGCTTTGTCGAGATCCTTTTTCATTTGCTCGAGCTGGGCTTGCAGCGCCGTCTTCTCCCCCGCCAATTGTTGGTACTGCTGCATGATCTTCTGCGTCTCCCCTCCCCCGCTGCGCTGCACTTGCGCGTAAGCGGGTCCTAGAAGGCCGAGGAGTGATGCGGTAAGCACCGCTGAGGCAAAGTCGTGACGTTTCATATGGCCCGTCCCTAGAAACGAGTATTCAAATCGAGCTGAAGGGTGTCGATGCCCAGCGTCGGCCCGTCGATAGCATTCGAGCTCAGATACCGCAGCCGTACCCAAACCTTGTTCGCAACACCCAGATCGCCGACGAAGTAGTACCCGGTGGCATCGGTGCCGCCCCAATGAAAGTCCGAGTCCGTATAGGCGTCGATGACGGCGTCACGCTGCAGGTATCGATAGCCCAGGACCGCGCGCCAGGCGCCCGCCGACAGGACGGTCGGATACCCGAAGCTCAATTCAGTCTGATAGCCCTTGGTGCGCGGGGCCACATAACTTCCGAAATTCGAAGAAACCTCCGCCGTGTTGTAGCCAAAATTCCGCACCGCATCCATTCTCACGCCGAAGAGGTAGCGCCCGACCGGCAACTCGTAGATCGCATTGACGTTGACGAGGCGGTACTTCGCTGCCAATGCGAAGAGGTTCACGGTGGGATCCGTGCTGTTCGCGATGTCGAAGTACGTGTTGCCCTGGCGCTCGAATACCGGTGCGGTGTAATTGTAAATTGTGCTGTCGGTCGGATTGAGGCGGCCGGTGACGTTGAAGTAATCAAAGAACGCGCCCGCCAGGCGCAGCCGCTGTCCCTCGCCCCATCGCAAATTGGTGCCGAATTGGGCGCCCAGCAGCCATTTATCCTGGCCGGATAGCGCGATCTCCTGCAGCGGGTGAGCTCCGGCGGTAAAGAACAGGTGCGATTGCTCCGCGCTGCCGTCGCCGAGCCCAAAGCGGCCGGTGGCGGACACGCCCTCGAAGGTCAAATCTTTGTGGAAAATCAAATCGGTGGGGGTTTCATACGGGTTCAAGAACCGGCCTCCCACCACGGAGAGCCAGGGAAATTGCTGCGCGTTGCGCTCGTCCAAACGGATATAGAGCTCGTCCAATCCGAACGCGTACGGCGCCGTTCCATCGAGCGTCTGCGATTCGGAAACCAAGTCCGACGTATTGCCGGTCACCACGCGCATGCCCGCCGTGATGGAGTCCGAGATGTCCGAGTCCACGGCCAATCTTACCCTCGCACGCAGGCGCGCGCGGTCCACGTCGACGTTCTCGAAGGCGTTGAGGCCGGCCTTCGCGATGCCGCCCGCAGTGTTGATTCCGTAGTAGTTGAGGTACACATCTTGGACATTGTCCTTGGCGAACAGGACGTCCTCCCCTCGAAGGGTGACGCTGCCCGAAATGCGGGTGCGCGTCAGCCAATCTGCCAAGGCCCCCGGAACCCCCCATTTCTCGGTTTTGGCTTCTTTGACCACATCGGCGACCACGCCCGGTTTGACCTGATCGGCCACTTGCTTTGCGATCTCGTCTTTGACGATTTGCGGCACGTAAGGGACTCGGACCGCGCCTTCGTCAGCCTTGGCTGCCGAGGCGGCGTTGGCGGCGTTGGCGGCGGCCTTCTCCTGCGCCGACTTGACCATCTGCTCCGCCTTCTCCTTGGTCAGCACGCCTTGATCGACCAGGGCCTGCAGCAAATTGATGACCGTATTGCGCAGCTCCTCGAGGGATTGGCGCTCATCGGCCGCGAGGCAGGACATGGCCGGCGCAAGCGTGAACAGCATGATCGCCGCGGCCCGGTGGATTTTCGCCGTAAGCATTTTCTTCTGTCTCCCTGATATCGACTTAAATTCGCGCAATGATCTTGATGTTGACCTGCTCGGGCATTCCGGGCGGCAGGGGATCGTTCATGCGCGGCATAGACACCAACGCATCATCAATGCATTGATCGACTTGCCGATTGCCCGTGGTGCTCGCCAGCTGCACTTGCTTGAAGTGCCCATCCGGATCCATCAACAAGTGGATGGTCAGTGATCCTTTCGCCGCCTTGGCGCAGGGCACGGACGCCAACTTATCGCGAATGGCTTCCGTGATGCGGTTCGTGTACCACGCGAACGGCGCGCTGCCGGTGCCGCCCACCAAATCACTGCCGCCGCGGCGCGCGGCGAGTCCGAAAGCATCCCCGCCGGCCGAGCCTTCCGCGTCGATCCCGAGCGGCTGATCCGCCGGAGCCGGTGTATTGTCGGGCACCGGTTCCGGCTCGTCCTTCGGCAACTGCACATCGGTCTTCTCCGGCGGCGGAGGCGGCGGTTGATCCGGCGGCGGAGGCGGGGGCCGTATGATCTGCACGATCTGCACCTGCCGCATGGTCTTGCCCTTTTTGGCTCCCATCATCACGTGCACCAACTGGATGAACCCCAGCAGCAGCAAAATTCCGGCGAGAGCCCCCAGGAGCCGTGAAACATTGCGACGCACGGTGCGCTGGTCCGCCACGGCTGATGGCTACTTGACGATGCGTTGGGTAACTAGCCCAAGTTGCGTGATGTCGAGCCGTCCGACGACATCGAGCACGTCGACGACCTTTTGGTACGGAATCGTCGAATCCGCCTTGACCACGACCGGCAGATTGGGATTGGCGGCTTTGAATTGGCGCAGCAGGGTTTCGAGCTCCGGCAGGCTGACGGGGTAGGTGTCGAGATACATCGTCCCATCGGCGGTGATCGTAATCGCCTTGGTCTGCGGTTTCGCCAAAGAGGGCGTGTCGCTCGCCTTGGGTAAATTGACCTTGAGACCTTGAACGGATGCGGTCGTCATGATGATGAAGATCACCATCAATACATATGCGAGGTCCAGCATGGGCGTGATGTTGATGTCGTCGTAGACATCCTTATCGCCGCTGTCATTGGAGCCCGACATGGTGCGCGCCTCAGCTGTATTGTTCGGCGAGCAGCGTGACGAACTCATCCACGAACACGCGATTATCGGCGCTGATCGACTTGATGCGCGTGTTCAGCCAGTTGTAGCCGAACAGCGCCGGGATGGCGACCGCCAGTCCGGCGACCGTGGCGGCGAGCGCCGCCGCGACGCCCGGCGCGATCGCGTTGACGTTGACATCGCCCGAGAGCGCGATCGCGGCGAACGTGATCATGACGCCGATCACCGTGCCCAGCAGCCCGAGGAAGGGTCCGCCGGAAATGGCGATCGTCAACAACACCATCTGGCTGGACAGGGTCTGCTGCAGCCGTGTCATGGTTCCATCCATCGCCGCGCGGATGGCATCGATCGATTGGGGCGAGAGGATGTTCGCGCGGGCGGCGCTGACCGATTGGGCCGCGATGCGCTTGTTCACCTCGCGCACGCCATGGTGATAGAGCCGATACAGCGTCGAGGCGCCGAATCTATTCTGGTCGTTCGCGAGCGACGCCATCGAGGGGGCATCAATGAGGTCGTCATCCGCGTCCGCGGTGGCTTCGTCGAGGGCCGTCGCATTCTTGGCGCTGAGGCGGCGGAATTCCTTGAGGAATTTGCCGTTGGCCCGCTCGACGCGCGTCAGCGCGACCGCTTTGAGGACCATGATGAGCAGCGCAACGACCAGCATGGCCATGCATATGCCGATCACCACCCAGCCGTCGAGCGTGAGGTTCTTGGCAATCGTGATGAAATAGGTAGTTTGGCCGCTGCTCTCGCGCTGCCCGTCGGCGCCGTACAGGACCAGATTGGCATCCATGCCCTGACTCATTGTCGAGGCCTTGATCCATTCGGCGGGACGCGCAACCTTCGAGACTTCCACTTCGTCGATGTCGCCGGACAAGAACTTCGTGCCGCCGGCCGCGCCGATCGTGAAGGTGCCGCCGATTTCGTCCAGAGTTGCCGGCGCACTGCCGGTCGGCAGCCCGTCGACGTACAAGGTGAGCTTTCCGCTCGCCGCGGTGATGGCCACGTGATGCCATTGGCTCATCGTCAGATCGGCAGCGCTGGCAACGGTTACGGGTGCTCCGCCGAAGGCGGCGTGCACCACGAGTTTGGCGCCGTCGACATCGAGTTCGAGGGACTTGGGTCCCTCGGTGAGCGCCAGCACGGCGGCTTGTTGCGGTTGTTGTATCCGCAGCCACGTCGAGGCAGTAAAACCCTGGGTCGGCAACAGACGCAGCGACGCAGTGGCAGGTACCGTGATGCTTTCCTTGCCCGAGAACGTTGCGCCGCCGGCAATCAGCGAGGCCGGCGTCAAAATCGCGGTGGACGCCGAGGGATTGTTCTTATAGGCGGTCGAGTCGAGCGGAAGTCCGCTGGTCTCAGAGAAGGACAGCACCAGCACCTGTTGCGCATCGTAGGTTTCGGCAACGTCGGCAGCGCCCGGCGCATCGGGATTGCCGTAATACGCATAGATCTTGTCGCTCTTCGAACCGCCGGTGATTTGCGGCACGCGCACCCAGAGCAGCGCTATCTGGTTTTGCGAGTCGTACTTCTCGAAGTGCGACTTGAGCGGCGTCTTGTCGTCGCCCGCGACCACGCGAAAATCCGAGCCGTCGGGCTTGGTATCGTTGAAATAGCTGAAGTTCGCGAGCGATAGGCGCACTAATACCGGAACGTCCTGAGGAGTGGCGGCGATGTCGGCGCCGGTCGCAGACAGGTCGAAGCCGATTTCCTTGCGATATTTCCAGTCGTTGTTCCACCACGACGCCGCCAGCGCCAGCGCAGGTACGAGCAGCGTCGCAATGACCAGCAATTTCATCGATCCCTTCATCCCACTTGTCCTCGAGCAACTAGACCGCGACCGAGTAGTATCGCCATTGCGCATGATCGTTTTATGACAAACGGCGGCGAGGTGCCCCGTTTTCAATGCGTCGCAGTCTTTTGACGCTTCAAGCACTCGATGTCGTCCGGTTTGCAGTTCTCCTCGCCGAGGCCCGTGACGAAGACATCCAACCATGACAGCGCCGCCTGCGACAGCGGCGCCGCAGCTTCCTTCTCGCTGTTCGGCGTGGCCGTGCTGGCGGAGGAGTTGCTCGCAGCGCTGGCCGTACTCGATGCGCCGGCCAGCGAGACGCCGATGTTGCTGACCTGCGCCGGTACGCCGGTGGCATTGCCGCCGAAGCTGATGTTGTCGAGACCCACTACGTGCAACGCGGAAATGTTGATATTGCCGGCCGCACCGATGCCCGCATCACCCGCATTGACCGTGCCCTCGGGCGCAACGAGGTTCACGTCGCCCGGATTCACGCTCGGATCGATCTGGATCGTGCGAATGCCGCTGCCCGCCACCGCGCCTGAGAAACTCAAGGTGATATTGCCCGACGAATCCACGAGCACCTGCGGCGGCGGTGCGGAGACCGACGATTTGGAGCCGCGGCCTGCATCGATACTTCCTTCGTCCGACCAGATCAGAATGTTGCCGCCGCCCAGCGTGAAAATACGCGATGAGTTCACGTTGACATCGCCCTTGGTGTAGATATCGACGTCCCCGGGGCCTTGGGTCACGATGCCCAGCTGCGCCGGGGTTTTGACCTCGCCGAGATTGGCCGGCGGATTCGCCAGACCGACGTCGAGTTCTCCGCCGGGTGCCAGCAGCGATAGAGTGCCCCCGCTTAACGTGTAAATGCGACTGAACGTCAAGGAAATATCGCCCTGATAGGGCGAGGGCCCGGTGGCCGCCGCAGTGCGGCTGCCCGGAAACAAGGCATCAATGGCGGCGTAACCGAACGAATATCCCGCCTGCGGATCGGTGTTGGCCTGCAAGCCGGACGCCGACAACGTCTCGAAGAACACCTCATCGATCAAGGGACGCTGCTGATCCGCGCTCAAGGCCGCGAACTCGGTGGCGGCGGTTGTGTAGCTCAATCCGGTCTGACCGGTCAGGGGCTCGACGTAGGCTACCAGTAGTCCCTCATTGGCCGTGTTGGGGGTTATGATTGTATTCACAAAACTCGAATAATTGTCCGGCGCCTCGCCGAGGCCGGCAATGACGGTCAAGTCAGCGCCCGTGGCGCTGGGCAGGTTGGGATTCACGGTATTGCCGACGGTCGTGATGCCGCTTGAAAAGCCGAGGTCGACGTCGCGTCCCGCGAGCACATCGAGGCGACCCGGACCGCCCACTTGGATGATGCCCTCGGAACCGCCGTTTATGCCGTCGATGACATCGCGGCCCGCCGACACCAGCGTCAAATCCCCGGCATTCAGGTTCTGTCCCTGGTACTGCAGGTCGCTGATGTCGCGCCCTGCGATGATCTCGGCGGGCTTCGGCACCTGCAAGGCGGCGTTGACAATGTCCCGGCCGGCCAGCACCAGTGCCGGCAGCGGATCATTGACGTGCAAGTCAGCCGAGAACGGGACCTGTACCGCGGCCACGAGCGTGCTCGGGTCTTCCGCCGTCAACGTCGGGCTGGGGACGCTATCGAGCGCGGCGTCGGCCATGCTCAGGGTTCCATTGCCGAGCACGTCGCGACCGGCCACGAGCTCCAGCTGGCCGGTGGCCGACGGAAATAGGACGGCCGTGGGAACTGATACATCCAGCAGCAGGGAGCGCGCGATGATCGTTGCGGGATAGATGACGTTATTTTCAACGGTGCCGGCGCCGGCGCCCAGCAAGGCTTCTTCATTCAGCGAATTCTCGTTGAGCGCGACAACGCCGCCCGTGCTCTGCAACGTAACCGCGGACTGGCCGCCATAGGTGAAGAAATAACTCAGTAGCTTCTCGCCCGCATCAACCAAGGTTTCGGTGTTCGCCGATGGGTTGAGAATGGCATCGATGGTGATGCCCGTGCGGGCCTCCAGGACGAATTGTGAGTTGTCGAGCGATAGCGACGAACCCACATTGCTCGAGCTGCCCTGCACCGGCTCGACCGCGCTGAACGCGCCGCCGGCCCGCAGCAGGCTCGATCCATCAGCCAGAAAGAATTGGCTGCTGCCAATGTCACCGCCGGCACTGACCTGCAGGCCGCCGCTGGGAAGGTAGATCGGAGTGATATTCCTCGGGTGATATAGGCTGTCGGCGGCGGCGACCGACAGCTCGCTGATGGAACCCGCCGCCTGCACGGAGACATCGCCGCCGCCCACCGACGTGATGTTCCAGCCCAGCTGGTCGAGATCCACGCCCCACTGCGCCGGCTTGCCGAGGTAACCCTCGCGTATCTGCCACGCGGTCACGCTCTCCTGCACAGCAGCACCCTGAATATCCCCGCCCGCATTGACCCGGATTGCACCGCCCTGCGTCGGGAAATTGAAGACATACCCTGAAGTCCCCACCGCAATTCCGGCAATCGGTTGCCCGGCGGAATTCAACGGCTCGATGCCGGCGGTATAGACCAGCGGCGTATTGCTCCCCGACGCGCCTGGCGAGGTGAACTCGATGTTCGCGGAGGCGGCAAGATCGATCTCGCCGGTGCCGGTGCGGATGATGCTGCCGGGCTCGAGCGTGAGATTCGCCGCGCTCCCAGCGACCAGCGCCAGCGGATCCGGACTCGATGCATCGGCTCCCGCGACGAACCTCAACGAGGACGAGGGGCTCTGACTTAAGGCCAACGTCGGGCCCGACGCGTTGAACCCATCGGAAATGGTGGCCGGTGCCGGCGTCCCGTCCACGACCGAGCCCACGATGATCGACCCGCCAATCCGAAACGACAGATCCAGCGGCATGCCCGCGCTGCTGTACGGATACAGATCGAGTGAATTGGCCAGCGTCAGCGAGCCGATTTGGGTGAGATCCACAGCCCCCCGCACGGACAACGGCAGAGCCCCGGTGGGATTCAATCGGGCTTCGATGTTCGGGGCGACCGCGCCGATGGTGGCGGCGGCTGCGGCTTCGATGTTCGAGAGATCCGTGGGTCCGAGCGTCGTGCCGATCGGCATGCTGATGATCGGCTCCACGAGGATCTGGCCGAAACCGCTCAAGCTTGCGCCAGCATTCGTCAACGCCACATCGGTTCCCGTGACCGGCGCCCGCACGAGCAAGGTGCCGCCGGCGTTTGCCCCAGCAGCGCTCAAACTGCTGCCGACGCCCAGAACGATCGTCCCGCCGGCATTCGATCCCAGATCGATCTCCCCGCCGATGCCCGCGCCGCCCGTGGTATTGACGCTGAGCGTGGCATTCGAATCGAGCGTGACTCCCGCGCCGCCATAGAGGCCGATGGTACCGCGCAGGCCGGCGTTCGGAGCCGTCAGCGGCGCATCGATCTCGATGCTGCCCGCATCCGCTACCAGCAGGATCTGATTCGCCGTCAGACCGGCGCCCGGGGACAGCATCAAATTGCCGGTATGCGCGATGACGCTGTCCGCGGCCGTGAATCCGCCGGTCTGCAGCGTGTCGGCGAGCGGCGTCAACCCTTGGCCCAGCGATCCCGCCTCGAGCTGAAAGCTTCCGCCTTCGGCGCCCGGGCTTGCGTGGCCGAATAGGGTCGCGAGAACGTTGGCCGCGCCGCCGGCATCCAGGGTGATGCTGCCCGCCGGCGAGTCGCCCGCGCCCGACACGTTGATGCTCGAGCCTGCCGCCATAGTCAGGTTACCGCCGGCGGCTAGCGTTACCGCTCCGCCCTCGGCACCGTAGGAATGTCCGCCAATGACGACGCTTCTGCCGCCGGTGTCGATGGCAGCGGCGCCGGCGACGTTGATATCCTGAGTCGCCTGCGCCGTGAAGACGCCGGCGGGTACGACGATGGCGCTCGAGAGCTGAATGGAGTTTGCACTGAGATCGACTTCGCCGCCGAGATCGTTGGCGATCGCCGGTGCCGCGCCCGAGGTCCCTGCCGAGCCGATCGCGAGTGTGCCGAAAGGGGCCGCGAGTCCCGCCTGGGCAAGACTCACGGCGGTGAGCGTCGGGGTCGTGACCGACAAGTTCCCGCCGGTGACGACGGCTCCCACTCCCTGACCGACCACGCCGGAACTCGCGCGCAGCGAGGTATCCTGAAAACCGTTGATCGTCAACGAGCCCGTCCCCACATCGAGTTCGCCCGCTACGAAACTCAAGGATCCGCCGCCGGTTGCGGCCACCGGCGCGACCGGCGCGGTGGCGCCGGCCGCACCCTCGAGCGTCACGGTCTTCGCGCCGAAGACCGATCCGGAGGCGGCGCCTTGATTGACGAGGCTGCCGGCCGCCAACGTCAGCGAGGTCAAGCTCGGCGATGCGGTGCTGGAGGCGACGCCCAGCAACACCGGAGTGTACAGATCGATTGCGCCGCCACTCGCAAGGCGAATCGCGGCGGCCTGCCCTAAGGCTGATTGGAGCGAGGAGTCGATTTGCAGCGCATCGGCCGATGTACCCGAGCCCACGAAACCAATGCTGGATGAGGCCAGCGACCAAGACGCGCCGGTGCCGTTCAGCGTGCCCGACGCCGTCACGCCCCCGGGAGCGTCCAGCGACAGCGCGCCCAATGAACCCACCGTGGAGCCATGCTCGAGGGTAATCGTCGCACCGGCCGCGGCTCCACCCGCGCGCTGCAGGATGGGCAGTTCGAGATCGGACACCGCGAGCATCGCTGCGCCCGCAGCGTTCGTGCCGGTCAAGCTCAGCGTCGTCGTCGCCGGCAGCGCGGTCGGCGCGGCACCACCCGCCGTGGCGGACGTGGATAACATCGAAGCGCCGCCTTGTACGTCGATCGATTGATTCGCAACGAGAATCACCTCGTTCGCGGACGTCTGCGCGCCGTCCTCAATGGTGACCGAGTTCGCGGTCACGGCAATGCTCGTGCCGTCGGCCGAGGCCTCGCCGCCGAGCACGACCTCCCCCGCCTTCCAGCCCTGTATGACCGAGCCGGCAATGGTTACCACCCCCGGGGACTGTCCGCCCGAAGCGGCGGCGGTGACAACAAGCGCCGGTGCGCTGATGTTGATCGTCGAGCCCACGCCGGTGGATCCCGGTGCATTGCCAACGACCTGACCCAGGAAATTCAATGCCGTCGATACGTCGATCGACAAGGTTCCGGCGTCGGCCGGCATGGGCATGTGCGGGAGCGTGACGCCGGGCTGGGCATTCGATGCCGCCGTCGTGGCCAGGCCGCCAAAGAACGTCGACCCGTCGGTCACCTGATACTGCGCCAGCGACTGGCCATAGCTGCCCGGCCACACGGCAACGCCCTCATAGCCACCCGTATGCAATCCCGTCGTGCCGAAGGTCAGGTAACCGGCAACCACCGGCGTCCCGTCCAGCAGCGCCGCCGGTTGGCCGGGAACGATGGTGTTATAGGCTGCGCCCTGCACCTGAACCAGGAAAGCGCCCGGCACCAAGGCATCCCGGGCCGGCAACAGTGGGTAGATGCCGGCTGCCAAGCCCCCGCCACCGCTCAAGTAAATGCTGGCTCCCGCCGAAAGCCCCGACAGCGGAGTCTCCTGCGGATCGTAGGGGGCGAACTGCCCGCGGGTCGATGGCAGTATGGCGTATAGACCCGGGATCGATGCGAGACCGGTGGCTGCGTTTTGTCCGAGGGCATCGAGCGTGCCGCCGGTTCCCGGCACCCACTCGTACGCATACACGTCACCCCCGCCCTGCAGATTCACTGTCGCGCCGGAAGCTACGTTGATGGTCGATGCATTGACCGACACGGTGCGAGGTGGCGTGCCGGTGATCGAGATCGGGGTGCCGCCCTGCGGCGAATAAAACCATTCCTGGCCGCCGAGTTCGGTAGTGCCATATGGAATCAACAAGCCGCTGCCGCTCACCGACGTGACGCTGCCACTCTCCAAGTTCAACGATCCCACGGCGGTGAGGCTGATGTTGCCGTAGGGGGCGAGCAGGGTGCCTGAGCTCGTGATCTGATCGGCACTGATCGAGACCGATCCGCCGGCGGACAGCGGGAAGCCGAGGGAATGTCCGGTTTGCGTGAGGCTCACGGTGTCGACCATCGACAGCGGGTCGATGGGACTGTGAACCGTCGCGATGACAAACGAGGAGTCCGTCGCCGGATACACGCGCTCGGCGCTCAGCTCGAGATTACCGTCCAGATTCAGGTTCCCAAACACGGATGACTCGGCGTAGACATCGCGCAGCGTGATGTCGCCCGCGCTGTTCAAATGAGCGTTGGCCGTTTGCAGCACGATCGAGCCGATGAGGTCGATCTGCTGAGCGTTGATGTCGAGGTTGCCGCCGCCGGGGATGGGCAGCGCGGTGCTCTGCAGCGGCAAGGTATTGCCGAGGGCCGCGTAGTTCGTTGTGACGGAGGCATCGAGACCGGGGCTGACGGCGATGGCCGGCGCATCTAAAATTACTTGCCGGATCAGCGCCAGCGGCAGGCTCGATGAGAACAGAATCTCATCGCCCGCCTCGAGCCGCAGGGAATCGATGCCGGATGCCGCCAGTTCGGGAATGGCGAGCAGCGCCTGCCCGCTGCCCGGGACTGATGGGATGGCATTGGACGGCAGCGCCGATACCAGCTCGATGACCCGCGGCGTCGTCGGGAAGGTAGCCGCCAGCGTGGGATCCGCGGGGTAGGAGAAGTATTCGGATCGGGTCAGGTCGACCTCCAGCGAACCGCCCGCGGGATCGCCGTAGTTGCCCGCGCCCGCGTGGGCATCGAAATTTCCAAGCAGGGAAATCGACTCCGGGGCACGCACCAGAAGCGATCCGGCGGCGCTTGGATATTCGTATAAGGAATACGATTTGCCCGATAGGCTGGTCGCGACGTCGAGCCGATGGCTGGCCCCGTCGACGTCGATTTCCGAGCCCGGCTCGGTGATCACGCTGCCGCGGTTGGCCACCAGGTCGACCGTACCCCCGCCCAACACCGAGCCAAGCACCAGGTTCTCGGTATTGACGGTGGGAACGAATGCGCCGCTGGCATCGATGACAGCCTGTGGGCCCAATTCGAGCGCTAATTTCGGCAGATACCCAGGGTCGGGAGTTCCGAGCGGCGCTTCGGTGGTCAGCGTGATCATGCCCCCCGGCGCGCGCAGCGTCCCGTTGTCGAGGATTCCGCCCACGCCGGCGAGCGCAATGGAGGCGCCCGGATCGGCGATGATCGACGCGCCCGTTTGCACCTCGAGTAGTCCAACGTCGGTCAAGCTGGGATCATCGGCGGTCGGCGCAACGTTCAAACTGATACTTGCCGCGGGTCGGATTCCCACCGGCAGCATCGCCACCTGGGTGAAGCCGCCGAGCGGCGCGCCGGTCGCCTGGTGCAGATACGAGGACAGCAATTGCAGGGTTTCGGTCAGTGGCGTGATCGCGGTGCCTTGCGCGACCGCAAGAATATCGGTGTTCGGCGCCACCGCAGGCACCGGGCCATTGGCGTTCAGGGTCACCGACGAGAAACCAAAGCGGTCGAACAACGACGAACCGATTGCGAAGACGCCCCCGGGCGCAGTGCCGCCCGCGGGAGCCAGATCGTCCACGCGCTGCTCGGCCGTCCATGCCGCACTTCCCGCGCCGATGAGCACTCGCGGCACCGTCAGCGACAAGCTCCCGCCCGCGGCTCCATCGACCCCAAATGCCTCGATCTGATCGCCGGTTCCAACCTGAAATGCCGCCTGGAGCGGCGCATTGATCAGCGATATCGACCCTCCCCTTCCGCCGCTGACTTGGCCGTTGCCTTGCAGCCAGGCGCCGCCGTTAGCGCGCAGCACCACATCGTCGCCCAATATGAGTTCGCTGCCGGGGACGCCGGTGGGCGCATTGCCAATCCCAGCCCCGCGGCCTGGCGAGAGAATGATGGTGCCACCATTTTCCCATAACTGCCCCGATCCGATCGCTCCCGTGAGACCCAATGAATAATCATTGGTCCACTGGCCGCTCACATCGAGCGTCACGCCGTTGCCGATGTCGATCCCGAGACGCGGAATAGCGGGGCCAACACTCACCGTCGAGATATTTTCGAGCTGAATGCCGCCGCCGATGGCCGTGATGCTCGAATCGATGGTGATGCGCGGGGCGTCGATGAGCAGCGAGCCACCGGGGTTCAAGTTGAGCGGGAGACCGGCCGGCAGCGTCACGGGACCATTGCTGTAAATCTTCGTCGACGTAAAGCCGCCGGCCGTCAGGTAATCGGTCGACAGCTGCAGGGTTTGCGCAGGCAGCGGGGTGTTGTCGCTGACGACCAGCGGCGTCTGCTGGGCCACGAACTCGACGCTGGGCGCGAGGAAATCGAGACCCGGGGACGTACTGAGCCCGCCCGGCAATCCAATGATGAGCTTGCCGCCGGAGACGGGGTTGGCGCGCTGCAGGGCGCCGTTGCTTGCCGTGCCGACGAGCGTGCCCTCGAGTGCGACGCTGGGTGCCGCAATGGAGACCGTGCCGGCGGCAGCACCCTCGACGTAGCCGGGATCATAGTGACTGAGTCCTGGGGTGGGGACGATGTCCTGCACACCCCACTTGTTGAAAGTTTCGGTGAAGGTCGGATTCAGAACGCCCGTGTAGGAGCGCGACGGATTCGCGGTGCCCACGTCGTAAAGCTGGCCATCCGCCCCGACCAGCAGGCTGGTCTGGAATACGCCACCATCGTAAGTGGTGTGGCCGCCGGATACGTTGATGGAGGCGCCAGTCGCAATGACAACGTCGCCCTCGGACTCGAATGTGGCGCTGCCGCCCGCCTCGGTTCGCTGCCCCACGGACTCAGGCACCGCGTCCAGTGCGGAAGTGAAGGCGGCCTGGTTGATGAGCGGCGAGCCGACGCGCGCATCGACATATACGGTTAGACCATGCAGCGGTCCGTTGCGCTGGTCGGGGTCGTCGGCCAATTCGTTCGCGCGCAATTGAATCGCGAGCAGATTCGCCGTCACCGGCAGCTCCACGCTGCTGCCCGCGAGATCGATGCTCGTGCCGGGATCGACGCGGATCTGCGCGAGTGGATTGCCATCGGTTTGCACGCCGAGGCCGGGAGCGGCCGCGGCTGTCACTTGAAGCGTGCCGCCTGGCGCGGTGATGCTGGCGTCGCGCAGGTCGATGGCTTGTCCCAGCAAAGTGATCTGCGACGGCGCCTGCACCTGATCGGGCACGGCGGTGGCCGAGCTCGAAAGTTCAGGCAGGATCTCGATGCTACTTTGCGGCCCTAGCGTCAGCGTGCCGCCGGTTTGCGACGTCACCGTGAATGCATTGTTACCCCCGCCTCCCTCCACCAGGGCGTTGCTGCCCGCCTCGAGATGCACAGAGCCATTTAGGGATACGGAGGTGGTCGCCGACAGCCGTCCGTCCTGATTCACGGCGAGCCCGACCATCCAGATGTTGCCGCGTGGAGTGCTGATGACTCCCGTCGGTTCATTGGTCGCGGTCGTCATCTGATTCATTGCACTGGCGTTGTTGCCGTCGACCTCGACGATCAAGCCCCGCAGATCCGGATTGGTGCTCGCCAGCAAATAGACATTTTGACCGGCAGCGAGAACCACTTGTCCATCCGGCGCGCTCAAGGAGCCGGCATTTTCCACCGTGGGCGCTGCCAGCAACAAACGCCCGCCGGGCGTTGAAATCTGAGCGCCGTTCTCGACGACCACCGCAGCCGTGGACGGGTCGCCTCCGGGCAGCGGATTGCCGTCGGCACCGACATTTCCCGACAAGGCCGCCTTGCTGCCGAAGGAACCGGAGAGGATTTGCGGCGCGAGCAAGCCCGCACTGAAGACGTTGTCCGTGATGCCGAGCGTGGAGGCGATCAGGCCCGCCGCATTGATCTGTGCCGTTGGACCGAATAGAAAACCGTTGGGATTGATGAGGTAAATCTGCCCATTCGCACTAACTTGCCCGAAAATCGTGCTCGGATTTGCCTGAAAAATTCGATTGAGCGCGACCGCCGTCGCGCTCGGCTGATTGAAGATCACCTTGCCATCGGCGCTTATGTTGAAGGACGCCCAATTGAGAATCGCCTGGTTGTCCAACTGGTTGATCGTCAGCGTGTTGCCGCTCTGCACCGCCGTTACCTTGGGGGCGGCGGTGTTGCCGAGAACCGGCGTGAGAAATGTCGTGGTCGTGCCGCAAGCGCCGGCGACGCAGGGAATGGGCAACTGAGCCGCAGCAGCTCGACCGCCGAAGCTTGCTATGGCAACCACCAGCAGAGCCCCGCGCAAGCCTCCCCACGATATGCATGCACGACTCATCGTTAATAGTTTACGCATGGAATTATGACAGTGTGTTGGCATGGGAATTCAATGCGCCTAAAAAAAGCGGCCCGCGCATGGCGGGCCGCATAACTCATCTGACTCGATTCCGGGATGGATCTATCTCCCGTCTATCTTCCTTAGCAATGAGCCGATCTTAATGGAGATTCAAGAACGAGCAGCTGTTGCCAGTTGCAATGTCGCGAGCGAAGCTCGTGACATTGATCTTGCCATTGACCTGAACCGTACCATTATTGGACGCGTTGCCCGCATGGCCAGGCAGCGCGTTGATCTGCGCCGACTGCGGCGCATGGGCCAGCACCTGCAGATCGTTGATCAGCACCGGGTAGAAGATATTTTCGTTGGCATTCGGTACGTAGGCCGCGTTCTTATTGAGGGACGCTTCCACGGCGTACTGGTAAGAGCCCGTCGCCGTCTGCGCATTGGAAGCCGTGCGGCCGTCCAGGGTCAACGAGTGGACGTTCGGATACGTCGCGCCAGCGGGTTTTACCTTGCTGAAGTTGTCGACGGAAACGTAACCGATGGAGTTCGGCGTTGCGTTCACGCAGGCGAGCTCATCCGGCGTTGAGAAGTTGTCGATGAGCGCATTCGCGTCAACGTTCCCGATTGCTATGCCGTAGGGATTGCATCCGTCACCGGTGAACACGATATCCGCGCTCGAGCGCGTGCCCGAGCCGAGATCGCGCTGGCAAACCACAATCTTCGTGCCTGCAGCGGCCACGGGGCCGGCCGCACCGTCGGCTGCGGTCCTCGGAATTTTTCCCCAGTCGGTCGTTGTTTGGTTGAGAATGGCCGCCAGATCCGCGCTGGAAATGTCGGTGATGCCGAGATTCGTGTTCGCCACCCAGCCAAAAGTCTGCTGGAAAATGAGCGTGTGATTCATTGTCTGCAGTACATTCGGGGTCGCATCGCCACCCAAGAAGGTGTACGGATACGGAGCGGGCAGGCCCGCCGCCAAAGGATCCTCGTTACCGCCGCCGGCCCAGTGCTCACCGTGCGCGTTACCGAATACGCCCGGCTCGAGATCGCTGATACCGTAATAAAGCGTATGCTTAACCAACGCGCCGCCGTACGTGTCGTGCGGACCGTTGGCAGTCGTCGTACCGGTGATGGTCGCCGCGCCCGCCGGGACGGCGGCCGTGGTGTTGAGTGCGGTCGCGCAGTCATAATTAAGGCCACCCCCCGCGTCCACAACGCACCAGGCCGTGGCGATGTCGAGCTCATTGACGGCCTCATTGTTCAAGGGTGCATAGGCGCCCACCACCGAGCCGCCGTCGGCTCGATAGGCCATGTTGATGGTCTGGCCCGCGAGTGCGCCCAAGGAGGCGCCGGCCGTGCAGCTGAACATGCGGAAATCGGGAGTTCCGACGGCCGGAATCGGCGTGCCCGCGTTCTCGGCGGCCGGCACGTTTCCAGGAATGGTCACGAACGTAGCGAGTGTGCCTGCTGCACAAAGATCGGCGCCCACGCCAGTGCCGAAGCCCGCCACCGCGGCGGACGAGCCACCCAGCCAGAAGAAATTGGCGGCCGGAGCCGCGGCCGCGGCCGTCTGAGCCGCAGATTCGCCTACATAGGCGGCAAAAGTTGCTTGAGCCGCGGCGGCGGCAAGAATGCCGGAGACCGCCGCAGCGATTGTGGGATTACGCATATTAAGAAACTCCTAATGAAAGCAATTCGGTTGCAGAACGAGCGATCTCGAAGCTCAGGCCGCCTGAGTCTTCGAATCGCGGCGGCGCGCAACGCCCGCGAGCCCCAACAGTCCGCTGCCGAGCAGCCATACGGCGGCCGGGAGCGGAACCGATGAGCCGTTGCCGGTGAAGCTCAACGCGAGGGTCGTACCGCTGCCCGTGAGGGCAACCGTGCCGAGACTATACGAGACGGCATTGGTGGCGCTGTTTGGCTGATTCGTGATCGCATACAGAGCGGACGACTGGTTCAGGGCCAGACCGGATTGATCCGGGTAAGCGCCGTAGTAAGTGATGTTGGTGCCGGACTTGCTGGCGGGCATGCCGATGACGCCATTCAGAGTGGCGTTAAATCCGGAGCCGTCTGTGTTCGACAACACGAGATTGCTCACATCGCCAGCCAAGCCGGTGTTGCCGATGACCCCTACCATAGCGGACTTGGCGATGGTGGTGGTGTCAGTGCCCGCGCTCGCGCCGGCCCCAGTGACGATTATCGTGTTGGTGCCGGGGCCGCTGTTGGTGGTTGCGCCGGCAGTGATACCCCATTCCAAGGTGTTGCCCGCCCCGGTGGCAGTGTTGATGAAGGAGACCAGGCTCGAGTCGCCGCCGATGCCCAGATTAAAGCTCGAGGAACCCGTGTAGGTGTTGACCACACCGCCGACACCGGTGCCGGGGGGAGTGAACATGCTCGCGACGGATTGTGTCAACACGTCCGCATAGGTGGTGCTAGTGGTGACATCGCTCACCCAGAAAATCAATTGGCTGGCGCCACCGAGGGTTGGTGAGGTCATCGAGATCGTCGTCGCTTGAGCGCCGGCAGCCGCAACCGCTCCTCCCACCGCAAGCGCGGCCATCACCGCCGTCCTCAGAGTACGTTGTGAAATTTGCATTGAAAATCCCCTAATGAGTAAAAAATTCCAAATCCGAAGGACCCCGTAGTCCGACCTAAATCTCCCATCCATTTTCGTGGGATGGCGAAAGCAACTGCATCATCGCGCGAGCACTCTCAGCGCGGTCGTGTTCAGCGGCGGGTAATTTATCCGAGAAGCACGTCGCAAAAAAAACAGACAGTTGAACCTTTCATGAAAGTTTTGCGGCATGACTTCACTGAACTTAGCGTCGATCACGGTGTTCTGCCGGCCCTTCAATGGGATCGCGCGCGCGTGCTTAAGGTGTGATCGAACGTCACCACAACGTCCATCGTTGTGAGTACTTCTTGTCAGCGCATTGTCATACAAACGCGTGCGTGTGGATGCAGCGGCGCGAGACCGGCTTCAGCTCGAGCGCGACGACGCGGCCGTCAGAAGGATCCCTTAATATCGAACAACAGGCGTGATTCGTCTCGACGGGTTCTGGGCCCGTCAACGAGTGGGTAGGCCCAGGTAAACGCGCCCGTCACGGGCCGGCCCGGCCAGAGGTCCAATCCCAATCCGGTGCTGCGCAACCTTGCGACCGACGGCACATTGGAAAGGGCGTCGATGAGGTTGTCGCGGCCCGCGTCGAAATACACGAATCCGGAGGCGATTGTGCGGGCGCGCAAAATCCACGTGGGCGACTCGAGCTGCAGCGTACCCTTGATGGCCGAGTCGCCGAGACTCTCGGCTTCCAGGTAGCCCCGCACCCCGTCGGCGCCGGCGATCGAGTAGTTCTCGTTGCTGATCAAGGCTTCGTCGGCATACTGCCCCGCGACCCTGACCTTCAGGTGTAGGCCCGCCGGCAGACTCAACAGCAGATTTTCGTCCGCACGGACATAGAAGTAATTCGGATGGGCCATGAACCGATTGTTCTCGAAGGATTCCGGATTGTTCGGTGCGCCGCGCGGACCGAAATTCGCGGACGCGCTGAACAGATCCTGCAGCCGCGCGGAGCTCCAGCTGCCGGAATATCCGAGTGAGAGATTGGTGTACGAGACGGGAGTCACGAGGGCTGGCTGTGAGGCCAGCCCGATCGTATTTCGAAAATGCTTGTAGTCGCCGCCGAAGACCAGGGATTGCGTGACCCCGGGGGACTCGAAGATCGGATAGCTCACCCGTAGGCCATAGATATCACCCTTGCCGAGAACGCCGATAGTGCCGATGGTTGCCGCATTGCTGTTCGAATGAATGTAATACACCGAGGGACGCAGCCCGCTCGCGAGCGGGCCCAGCGCGTAATTGGCGGCCGCCACATCCACCTCGCCCGGTTGCTGCGGAGAGTCCTGATATTGCGCCGAGATGCTGTCCAAGCGATCGAACAAATTGTTGTAGTTGAGCGCCACCGTGGCGCGCAGCGGCTTGGTATCCGGGGAATATTGGTTGTTGAGATCCACGCTCCCATGGAGCGGCGAATGATCGTCCACCTTCAGCGCGAGGTCGACGGTGCCCGGATCGGCTCCGGCCTTCAATACCGGTATGACGGTCCGGTCGGCGGTTTGGGAATTGACCGCGGCGAGCTGTTCCTGGAGCGCGGGAAGCGAGGGCACCGTGCCGGGTTTGGCCTCGGGCAGGGCCGCCAGAATCTTGCGCTCGGAATAATATCGGGCACCACTGATGCTGACATTGCGAAATTTTCCTTCGGTGACGCGCAAGCGGACGATGGCATCGGCGACGTCCTGCTCGGGAATGTCGACGAACACGGTCTGGTATCCGCGATCGTGATAGGCCTTCTCGAGCGCCGCGCGCGCCGCCTCGACATCGGCCAGAGTCTTGTTGTCGCCGAGCATCGGGTAGAGCGTGCGTTCGATGTCGCGATCGCTGAGCACCGAGTTGCCAAGCACGCGGTACTCGTGCACGTCGAAACGCGCCTCGGCCGTCTTGTCGCCACCCGAGCCCGGCGTATCGGCACCCCAAGCGTGTCCGCACGCCAGATAGGCCAAACCGATGCACGCAAGCCAACCGGCTTTCACCCACGTCGGTGCGCGTTCATACCGAATCATTCATCGCCTCGAAGTATCAGCGCGGCCAGAAGACGGCACGAACGTGCCGCCCAAAATCCCTGGTTGCGGTTGCGGAATTGGAAGTGTTCGTGGCGCCACGGTAGGGAGCCAATGTGACCGTCATATGACGTCAAGGCGGGCGCAGCGAATTATGGGCCGTACCCAAGCTCCGCGAGCAGCGGTGCAAAGGCCGCCGTCAGGCGAGCTCGCTGATCCGCGGTGAGCTCGGCCGTGCCGCCCCCGACCGACCCTTGGCGCATGAAACGCCGGCCGGCGTCGATCGAGTCCTGCAGGTACGGCTTGTAGAAAATTCCCACGCGCCGATTATCGATGTCCGAATCCTCGATTTCCCGCATGCGCTGAAACGAGGAATTGTCCGCCGCCGCGCGTATTTCCGCGGCAGTGGAATTCGGCCGAAGCAGCTGCGCGAGCGTGCGGCAGATGCCCTGCGGATCACGCGATAGGTCCTCGTACTTGATGACCATGACCGGAAATCCATGTTGACTTTGCAGCCAGCTGCGCACGTTCTCCTCCCAGCTGCCCATGCCGAGCCCGCGCCAGCGCGGATCGCCGCGGTGTGCGATGAAGGCATCGACGTATTGATCGAACGACTCGTCCGACACGCCAACCGCAGCGCTGCGCTGCGCGTAGTGAAAGTTCGAGACCAACACATCCTCGGGCCGCCGCAGCACGTAGATGGCACCCGCCGTCCGCTCCATCAACGGCAGGTGCGACGAATACACGAAATGGGTCTTCATCAAGCCTGCGCGCGAAAAATTGCGAGCCTGCGGACCCAATTCATGGATGTCGGGAATCAGCGCGCCGACGCTGGATGCCGATTCCTGCCGGCCGTACAAGAGATTGCAGGCCATGAATCGCACCCAAGTATTGCCGCTCTTGGGGTATGAGGCCAACCACACGATGTTCCTGGGAACCATGGACATTCGGCGAAATCGCGCTGTTGCACGCCCTGTTGAATTTTCCGGCGCGACTCTAGCATGCGTCCGCCCGCGCCGGGCTGCGTCGGCGACCCTTCGGGCGGCTGCCGTATTCTTGTCATCTGTCGATGCTAGAAAGGTCGGCTCGAAACTTGTTCATAGAGGCCTTAGGTTTATCAACGTGAGCCGTCAACAGATTCTGGAACGGGCAAGAACGGCGCTTTCAAAGGGCGACGCTGCCGAGGCTGCACGCCACAGCGCGGCGCTATTGAAAGCCGATCCCCGCGACTTCGAAGCGTGTCACTTGAGCGGGCGGTCCAAGGCCATTCTCGGCAACTGGGCCGAGGCGGCCGCGGATTTTCGGCGCGCCGTGGCACTGCAGCCGCAATTCATGCCGGCCATCGTGGACTTAGGGCTCGCGCAAGCCTTGGCGGGAGACTATCCGGCGGCCTACTCATTGCTGCAACGGGCGCGCGCCGTCGATGCCCGCCCCGCCGAGCTGCATTTTGGAATCGGCCTGTGCCTGACCGGGTCGGGCGATTTCGCGGGTGCGGCGGGCGCGTATCGCGAGGCGATCGGGCGCAATCCACGGTTCGCCGATGCATACAACAATCTCGGTGTGGTTCTCGATCGCCTCAGTCAGTTGCCACAGGCGGTGGACCATTTCCAGCAGGCACTGGCGATTCGGCCGCAATTCGTGGGGGCCATGCTGAACCTCGCAGACGCGTTGATGCGCCTTGGGCAAGCGTCCGCTGCGGCCGCGGCGCTTTGCGATGCCGCGGCGCTTCGTCCGAGCGATCCGACGGTGCATGCGGATCTCGGGGCGGCGCGGCTCGCCGCCGCCGATTTTGACGGGGCGGTGCAGGCGCTCGAGCGCTCACTCGCCTTGAATGGGAGGCTGGTGGCGCCCGAGACCAATCTGGGAGAAGCACTGCGGCACTTGAACCGGCTGGACGCGGCGGCGGCGGCCTACGAGCGCGCGATCGCCATCAATCCGGAGTGCGCGGAAGCCCACCTGGGCCTCGGCAGAGTCCTTGCGTCGAAGGGCAACCCAGCGGACGCGGGCCCCCGATTGCTGCAGGCGGCGCGAACGAAGCCGGATGACGTGCGCATCGTGCTGGCGGCCGCGCTGACACTCGAACAGATCGGCTTCCGCAACGACGCCCTTCGGCTTCTCAACGACTTCACCAGTGCGTATCCGCCGGACGCGAACGTTCTGGACGCCAAGGGCCAGCTGGTGCTCGGAATTGGTCATTACGAAGCTGCGCTCGGCAGTTTCGATCTGGCGCTTTCGCTGGATCCGGACCGGGCAGACTCGGTCCTCGGCCGCGGCAGCGCGTTGGAACTATTGGGCCGATATTCCGAGGCCATCGCCAGCATGGAACGGGCGCTCACGCTTAGGCCCGGACACGGCGAGACGATCGCCTCGCTCGCGAGCTGCGCGGTGCGCGTCTGTGATTGGGATCGGCTCGATGCGGCCATGGCGCGCCTGCGCGAAATCCCCGACGGAATCGATCTCATGAATCCGTTCCTGCTGCTCGCCACCGGGCTGTCGCCCGCCGAGCAGGCGCAGTCGCTCCAAAGGCGCGGACAGCTCGCGGGCGAGGCGAAGCGCCCGGCCCCCACCGTGCGGCGCGGCTTCGATCGCCTCAAGCTCGCGTACCTATCCCCCGATTTCCGCAATCACCCGGTGGCAGTGGCGCTGGCCGGCGTCATCGACCGGCATGACCGGCGCCGGTTCACGCCGATGGCGGTATCCCTCACGGCCCCCGCATCGAGCGGCATCGGCGCCCGGCTGCGATCGGCGTTCGATCAGTTCATCGACGCATCCTCGATGAACGATATCGAACTCGCAACCCTGCTGCGAGAGGCGCAAATCGATGTCGCGATCGATCTCGCCGGACACACGGTCGGCGCGCGGCCGGGAATCTTCGCGCAGCGAATCAGTGCCGTGCAGGTCAACTATTTGGGATTTCCCGCATCGAGCGGCCTTCGATTCATGGACTACCTCATCGCGGATGGTGTCATCGTCCCCGAATCGGACGAGGTCTACTACACCGAGCGCGTGTTGCGAATGCCGCAGTGCTACTTGCCGTTCGATTCCGGCCGGGATAAGCCCTCCTCGGCCCTGAGGCGCAGCGATGTCGGGTTGCCTTCCAATGCGTTCGTGTTCTGCGCCTTCAACAATGCCTACAAGATTACGCGCCGCACGTTCGACGCGTGGCTCAGCCTCCTTCGAGAGGTGCCGGGCAGCGTTCTATGGATGCGCAGCTTGGGCGATTGCGTCGAGGCGAATCTGCGCGCGGCCGCCGTCGCCGGCGGCGTTGCCGCGGATCGGCTGATATTCGCTGCCTATGTCGAGAACCTCGACGCACACGTGGCGCGCTTACGACTCGCCGACGTGTTCCTCGACAGCTTCGCGTACAACGCTCACACCAGTGCGTCCGAGGCACTGTGGGCCGGCGTCCCGGTCATCACCTGTCTTGGGTCCACGTTCGCGGGACGTGTCGGCGCGAGTCTGCTGACAGCGGTGGGCGTTCCCGAATTGATTGCCCGGGACGTCGATGGCTACCTGAAGCTCGCGCTTGAACTCGCGCATTCGCCGGTGGCCTTGCGGGACTTGCGCGAGCGGCTCGATGAGAACCGGGCATCGGCTCCTCTGTTCGACACCGATGGCTATACGCGCGACCTCGAGCAGCTGCTGTCGGGCGCTCATCAGGCCGCGGCGACCTGAGCCGTGATATCGCACGACCTGCGCTGCATTCTCGTGCACATTCAGAAGACCGGCGGCCTGTCGATCCGCCGGGCGCTCAACATGCAGCTATGGGATCCGCACCAGCACCGATTCGCGTCGGAAGTGCGGACCCTCTACGGACCCGAGGTGTGGCAGCATTACTTCAAGTTCGGCTTCGTCAGAAATTCGTGGGACCGGCTCGTGTCCTGGTGGGAGATGATTCGCCGCAATGTCGCCGAAGGCAGGCCAATGAACGGATTTCAGCGCTACGTCACCAGCAATGCGGCGACCTTCGAGGAGTTCATTCGCAACTGCGGCGCCGAGACCCGCGCCGTGGTCGGTAAGTTGTATTCCCGGGATGCGAGCATGTTCGGCTATGCGTTCTGATCCCCTGATCATCGCATTTGCCGATGCGCGGTATTTACCACTGCTCGCGATTTGGCTGGGCAATCTGCGCCGGCTCGGACTCGAGCGCATCCGGGTTTACAGCCTGGATGCTCAAACCACCGCCTGGTGCCGCGAACAAGGCGCCGACGCCGTCGAGATAGGCTGGACTGGCGATCTGCGAGACCTGTGGGTGCGTCGCATTCAAGTCTTCAGTGGGCTACTGCGGGCGGGGGAAGAACTCATCCATTCCGACACCGACGCCATCTGGCTGCGCAATCCGCTTCGCGAGGGCTCCGTCCCCGGATGCACCGAGGACCTGGTCTTCAGCCAGGGGACGGTGTGGCCCCCGGATGTGCATGATCGTTGGGGTTTCGTGCTGTGCTGTGGCTGGTTCTTGGCGCGGCCGTCAGCCGGCGTGATCGCATTTTTCCAAGCCCTGGAGACAGATGTGCGCGCGAGCGGCGACGACCAGATGTCGGTCAATAGACTGCTGGCGGCCGCCGGGGCCCGCTGGAGCCGCGGCAAGATCGGCGACTATCAAATGCCGTTCCAGGATAGAGCGCTTCAATGCTGGCGGGAACCCGTTCGAGCCACGCTGGCCCAAGCGCCGTTGACCGTCGCGCTGCTGCCTCATAGCGAGTTCCAGCGGCTGCCCGAGGTCTCGGACCGCGCAATCGTCAAGCATTTTCTTACGCCCAAGAACTGCGAGCAGAAGCTGCGGGTATTTCGCCATCTCGGGTTGATCTCTTGAGTGGCTCGGCGGCCCGAGCCGTCGGGGCCACCCAAAACGTCTGCATAATTCACCCTTTATCACGATATTGTGGGAGGGCTTACCGGACCTTCCAGTGCGCGAGCCGTTGGCCTCAGGGACCACACGGGTCGACTCGCATTATCATCGACGATGCGCCTTCAGCGTAGAGGGACCGGGACCGTGAAGCCAGGACGAAACGATCCGTGCCCCTGCGGCAGCGGCAAGAAATTCAAGAAATGCTGCGAGTCGAAGCGACTCGAGGCAAGCGCTGCGAACCATCAGAGCAAGCACCGGCCGCACACCGAAGTGCCGCAATCCGCAACGCTCACGGATTCGGACAAGGCGCGCGCAGCTACGATGGTTAAGAGCCAAAGGTTTCCTGAGTTGGAGGAATTTGCGCGCCTGCTTGTAGCCCGTACGATGCATTCAGGGATCGCGTGGAAGATGCTGGGCTTTGCACTGGCGCAACAAGGAAAGGATTGTCTGGAGGCATCGAGGAACGCCGCGACCCTCTTGCCCAATGACCCCGAGGTGCATCGCAACTTGGGTAACGCCCTGCAGGCGCTGGGTCAATCGGCGGAGGCATTGAATAGTTTCCGTCGCGCAATCGACTTAGCCCCCGATTGCGCCCGTGCGTACAACGAAATGGGAAGCGCGCTTGTGGACATTGGCCACCTCGACGAGGCCGCGGCGAGTTACCGTCGGGCGATCAACCTCAAGGCCGATTTCGCTATGGCGCACTCCAACTTGGGAAGTGTGCTGCGCAGCCTCGGCAAACACGAGGAGGCGATTGTAAGTTACCGAAAAGCAGTCGCACTGCAGCCAAACTCTGCCGAGGTGCACGCCAGCATGGGCATCGCCTCGTTGGAGCTTGGACAGCCACGCGAGGCCTTAGCGCACTTCCAGACAGCCTTGCAAATCCGGCCTGATTCTGTAGTGGCCCTCGGCAACATTGGCACGGCGCTGCGGGAACTTGGGCAGATTGATGCCGCCGAGACCAGCTATCGGCGAGCACTGGCACTCAACCCCGATGAAGCCAATTTGCACGTGAATCTTGCCATGATTCTATTTTTGCAAGAACGGAATTCAGAAGCCGAAGACAGTTGCCGTAGGGCGCTCGAAATTGATCCGCAACTAGTTCTGGCGATCGTGGTTCTGGCCAAGTTGCAGGGTGCCAAGGGACTATTTGAGGAAGCCGAGCGCCTGCTATGGCAAGCAACCTCGCTTCAACCGAAATCTCCTGATGCGTGGGCCGCCATCCCAGGCCTGCGAAAGATGCGTCTCGAGGATGTGCATTGGCTGACCGAAGCGCAGCAGATCTTAGACCAGCGCTTGCGACCCGACGAGGAGATGAGATTGCGCTATGCGGTTGGCAAGTATTTCGACGATACGAACGACTTTGCTTCGGCGTTCGGCAGCTTCCGCCGCGCTAATCAACTGGCCAAGCGGCTCAATCCCAGATACGACCGGGCAAAACTTGTCGAGTTCGTCGACGAAATCATGGGCACCTTCGACCAGTCCTTGTTGGCACGGGCGCGTCCTGATGCGAACCCATCACGTCGGCCGGTGTTTGTCGTCGGAATGCCCCGCTCCGGCACTACGCTTGCGGAGCAGATCCTGGCTTCGCATCCGGACGTCTTCGGCGCAGGCGAGCTGAGATACTGGGGTAGCGCCTTGACCCGATTTCCGGCACTCGTTGCCGCGCGCACTGAGAAGGAGGCAATTGCGTCGCTGGCCGAGAACTACCTGCATCTGCTGGAGCAAATGTCCGCCGGAGCGGCGCGCGTAGTGGACAAATTGCCGTCGAACTTTCTCGCCATTGGATTGATCCGTGCGGCACTACCGAACGCCCGGATCATCCATATGCGGCGCGATCCCGTCGATACGTGCCTGTCCATCTATTTTCAGGATATCGGCCTAACCGTGCCGTACGCGAACGATCTCGAGGACCTGGCCCACTATTATGCGGAGTACCTCCGCATCATGAAGCATTGGCGATCGGCCCCGCACGCGGACGGCATTCTGGACGTACCGTACGAAAAACTGGTTGAGGACCAGGAGACATGGAGTCGGACGATGCTCGAGTTCATCGGTCTGCCTTGGGAGCCGAGATGCATGGACTTTCACCTGACCAATCGTGTTGTCAATACGGCGAGCAATTGGCAGGTGCGCCAGAAGATCAGCAAGTCCTCGATCGGGCGCAGCCGCAACTACCAAGCATACGTTGAACCGCTCCGGGGCCTAAGGAAGTTGGATTATTAATTGTTGGGTTATAGCGTAGCGGGCGGGTCGAGGACTGGCGCGCCGATCTTAGGCTCCGATGTCACCTGCGCGAACAGGCGGCTCTTCTGATGCCCCCAAGTCTCCCGGTCGCGGATCAAGCCGCCGACATCACCGGCCGGTTGCGCTCTTCGCGAGCCTCTTCCGGCCGCGCCGCATCGAGCTCCGCGAGTTCCTCGCCCAAGGAGTCGCGCAATGCCTCGAGTTCCGATAGGCGCGCGCGGCTGCGATTCCATGCCGCTTCGGTTTGCTCCATTGCGTCGAGCAATTCCTCGCACTCGGCGCGTGCATTGGAAGCTGCCTTGAAGGCCGCGAACCAGCGCCGCTCCAGGCGTTCCGCCGCGCCATCACCCTCCGGATTGCCGTTGATCATGAGTCCCTCCGCTGCTGATGAAGCTTCAATCTTGACCCAACAAGGCATCTTCGAGCCGCTCGATCTTGATCATGATCCGGGCCTTGAGCGCCTCGGCGCGATCGAGACGTTCACGCGCGCGGTCGAGCAGATCGGCGTTCGACTTGCGATCCGCGGCGAGCGCCTGGTATTCGGCACGGGTTGAAATGCTTGCCTCGTAAGCCTGGCGCCATTCCATTTCCAGCTGCACCATTTGTGCGTCGATGTCGAAGTCGAGACTGCTCATGGGTCCAACCACTCCAGTATTCTGTTCAATGCTGGCTCCGATCCTGCAATGCGAACATGACGGTTAGCGGACAGTTATGCGGCAGTTATTTGAAACTTGCCGCGGCGTCCGGAATGTGGCCGCCGAGCCCAAATAAAGAAAAGGCCTCGCGAGGAGGCCAACGGGTGCGTCCGGGGAGGGACGAAAGGCAGAAAAGATGGCGGCGTTACAGGCCCCGCCCGGCCACTTGTTGAACCCGGGTGCGTGCGCGCGCGAGCCACGAAGGTGATGCCGCAGCGAGATTCTGCGCTTGTTGGTCTAACAGAATGCCCGCGACGATCGGCGCCGCTTGCGCCGTGACGCTGTCCGCGAGACTGTGCTGCAGCTCATGCCACCGCGGGCTCCACAATTCGTAAATCTCGTTCATGGCTCAGCTCCATTCTCGCCATTCATCATCACGTACTCATTAAACCGCACCGAGGTTACAGGCAGTTAAAGACTACGTGACGTTTGGATCACGCAGCCTGCCCCACAGGGACTGCGACCGGTATATCCCGGATTTGTTCCCGCAATTTCGGCCAATCGATGAGGCGCAGCTGCCCGTTCATGTCCTCGACCAACGAGGTGCAGCTCTCGACCCAGTCGCCGTCGTTGCAATAGAGGATGCCGTTGATCTCGCGCACCTCGGCATGGTGGATATGTCCGCAGACCACGGTGCCGACGCCGCGCTTGCGCGCCGCCTGCGCGACCGCCTCCTCGAAGCTGCCGATATATTGCACGGCCTTCTTGGCCTTTTGTTTGAGGTACGAGGACAAGGACCAGTGCGGATAATTGAACTTGCGGCGGACCCAGTTGATATAGGGGTTGGCGGCCAGCAGGATGTCGTAGATATTGCTGCCGAGCTTCGCGAGCCAGGGGCTGCACTTCACGACGCTGTCGAATTCGTCGCCGTGCAAGACCAGCATGCGCCGGCCGTCGGCGGCTTCATGGATGTACTCGCGGTGAATCTCCAGGTTGCCGAACACCGCGCCGTCGAAATCGCGAAATACCTCGTCATGATTGCCGGGCACGAAGATGACTTTCGTACCGCGTTTGGCTTTGCCGAGGATCGTGCGCAGCACGTTGTTGTGGGACTGCGGCCAATACATGGTCTTTTTCATGCTCCAGACGTCGATGATGTCGCCGACCAGGAACAGGTAATCCATCTCGACCTGGTGCAAGAAATCCAGCAGCAGCTCGGCGCTGCAACCTTTGAATCCCAGATGGATATCCGAGATGAAGACCGCGCGGACTCTGATCGAAGGCGCTTGACCCATGTTTCACCTCCCTAAAACCTTTCCCACCGCATGGCACAATCTCAATTCTGTGTTACGTGGGGGTTACTCAGGGAAGAAGATTTGTTTACAAAAAAGGAACTTAGGCGTGGAACATCGTGTGGAACACGAGTTATGTGACGCGCAGCGCAACTAGGAGTCGACAGCGACCTCAAGCAATCGGGGCGCTTACCCGTGCCGAGCCGAGCGGCGCCGCGGCACTCGCGGTCGGCGTTGCAAACCGGTAACCGAAGCCGCGCACCGTCTGGATATACGCTTCGTAGCCTTGTTTCATGAGAATCTTGCGCAGGCGCTGCACGTTGACGTCGACTGTGCGCTCATCGACGTCCCTATCATTGCCCCAGACCTGCGCGAGCAGCTGGCCGCGGTTGAACGTGCGGCCGTGATGCAACATCAGGAACTCGAGCAAGCGATATTCGACACCGCGCAGGTTCAGCAAACGCCCGCGTGCGGTGACCCGATTCGTGGATGCATCGAGAATCAGCTCATCGCAGCTCAAGGCCGCGCGCTGCTCTTCGACGCGCCGGGTTCGCAAGATCGCGCATACGCGTGCGACGACCTCGCGCAACGAGAACGGCTTGGCAATATAGTCGTCCGCGCCGAGGTCCAAGCCCGAAACGACGTCCTGTTCGTCCGCGAGCGCCGACAAGATGATGAGACGCACGGCCTGCGGCACGCGTGCGCGGCGCACGCCCTGAATGAGCTCTAACGCGGCAAGGCCCGGCATGTTCCAATCAATGATGATGAGATGCGGCGGCCGCTCGGCGAGCGCCGCCACGCCGGCGGCGCCGTCGGTGATCGCACGCACGACGAACCCCGCTTCGGCCAACTTCTGGCGCAGAGGTTCGACGGCGGCGATATCCCGATCGACGATCAGTATCTGTTTATTGGTTTCGGTGGCGATCATATCAGCCACCGTATTAGAGGGTCGAAGCTTTACAGTACGTTGACGCTTTTGTGACCCTTCGAGAAATTCGACTCAGGCTCGACATTTTTGGCGGCGTCGTTATCGGATGCATTCCATGCCGCGAGCAGCAGGCCGAGCGCGAGCCAGTTGAGCGTCGCCTCGCGGTGCTTGGACCAAAACTGCCGCGGCGTGAAGCAGGCTTGGGATCGATCTAGATGCGTCATAACGGACTCCTGGTGGGCATTTTCGCAACTAGTACTGTGCGCGACGATTGCCGACCCGGGTAGGCGTGGATCTGGGCAAATTTAAGGCGAATTCGGGCAAATCATGGCGCTTGAGTATGCCCGGAATGCCCGATTCCCGGGCCCGTCATCGGCTATGATCGAGCGATGAAGAAGCAGATCGCGATCGTCGAGGACGAGCCCGCCTTGCGCGACAACTACGCCGCCGCGCTCGCGCGCCACGGATACCAAATCAAGACCTACGGCAACCGCAAACTCGCGATGCAAGCCTTCAATATCCGCTTGCCAGACCTCGCGATCATCGATATTTCGCTCGAGGACGAGGCCGAGGGCGGTTTCGACCTGTGCCGCGACTTACGCGCGCTCTCGGCGGAGCTGCCCATCGTGTTCTTGACCGCGAGAGACAGCGAGCTCGACGCAGTCTCCGGATTGCGACTGGGCGCCGATGATTTCCTGACCAAGGACGTGAGCCTGCCGCATTTGGCGGCGCGCGTCGCGGCCCTGTTCCGACGCATCGATGCGCTGCGCCAGCCCGCCGATGCGGCGCAAATCCTGCGTCGTGGAGCGCTCGCGATCGATACGCAGAAATTGCAGACGAGTTGGAACGGCACCGCGGTCGTGCTGTCCTTGACCGAATTTTGGATCGTGCACGCCTTGGCGCGCAATCCCGGGCACGTCAAGAACCGGCAGCAACTCATGGATGCCGCGAACGTCGTATTGGACGACGACACGATCACCTCGCACATCAAACGCGTGCGCCGCAAGTTTCAGGCCATTGATGCCGCATTCGACGCGATTCAGACCGTTTACGGCATGGGTTATCGCTGGGTCGAGTGAGCATCCGCTCTCAATTGCTGATCGTGGGCTTGAGCACGCTCGTGCTGCCATGGGCCGGCTGCCAATATGCGCGCGAATTGGAGATCGCGTTGCGCGCGTCCCAGGAACAGGCCTTGCTCGCGAGCGCCGGCACGATCGCCAACGCATTGTCGGCGGCGCCGCAGCGCGTGTTTCGCGATGGCGCGGATTCGCCGCCGTTCGACCCGGCCGCCGGCGATATCTATGTGTTTCCGCTCGACCGTCAACCGCTGCTCGACGGCTATCGCGAGGACTGGGGTATCGCGCAGGATCCCGTGGCCCTGCCGGGGAAATCCTCGCGCAGCGCCCGCGTGCAGGCGGGCGTCACCGAACGCTACCTCTTCTTGTATCTAGAGATCGACGAAGCGCATTTCAAAGCCGAGCCCAGCGACGTGCACCCGGCGCGTGACCGCTTCGATCGCGTCGATCTGCTGCTGCAGCGGCCCGACGGCGCACTCGCTTCCTATTTCTTCGCCACCAACGCGCCCGGCCTCATCGCGGCGCAAAGCCTCGTGACCGGCGAAGATGGCACCGATCACGCGGCCGCGGAGCCACGCATCCAAGCCTATTGGCTACAGACCAAGTCGGGCTATCGCGTCGAAGCCCGGCTGCCGTTGAGCCTGATCGGCGATCGGCTCTGGATCGAGACGCGCAGCGGCGCCGACAATCCGCCGCCACAGGAATTGCGTGCAATCGAACAATTGCAGGGCGGCCGTTTGTTCTTCGCGCCGCGCGGACTCGACGATTTGCTGACGACTTTCGTGCGCGAGGGCACGCGCGCGACCGTCATTGATTCGAACGGCCTGAAATTCGGGGTTGCGGGACATTTGGACGCGACCACCGACGATTCACAGGCCGCGCTGTTCCGCGAGGCCTGGTTCAGGCGCCTCATGGCGGTCGACAGCTCGACGCTGCCGCAGCGATCAACGGCGCCCGACCGCCTCGAGGGCCCGCCGGCAAGCCAGGCGCTCGCCGGACATCCGGACGCCGTCTGGCTGCGCACGGGTCGCCGCGATCTGCCGCTGCTGTCGGCGGCGGCCCCGATCACGGTCGACGGGGCGACGCGTGGCGCCGTCGTGCTCGAACAGGCCGGCGATGAACTCGTCGGCTTGCGAGATCGCGCGCTGACGCGATTATTCAATCTCACGCTGCTCGCGACCGCGGTCGCGGTTGCCTTCGTGTTCGGATTCGCGACCTGGATTGGAATACGCATCGACCGGCTGCGCACCGCCGCAGAGTCCGCGATCGGCAATGATGGTCATATCCACCTCGGCATGCCCGAGTCCCTGCGCGGCGACGAGATCGGCGCGCTCGCACGCAGTTTCGAATTTCTGCTCGCGCGGCTCAACGAGCATACGCAATACCTGCGGACCCTAGGCGGCAAGCTCTCACACGAGCTGCGCACGCCGCTGACCATCGTGCGCTCGTCTTTGGACAATCTCGAATCCGAGGGATTGAATGATGAGCAGCGCGCCTTCGTGCGCCGTGCACGCGAGGGGAGTCTGCGTTTGAGTTCCATTTTGAGCGCGCTCGGTGCCGCCGCGCGCGTCGAGGAAAGCATCAAGCAGTCGGAGCGCGTGGGTTTCGATCTGCGCGAATTGCTGATCTCCGCGGTCGGCGCGTATCAGAGCAGCTTTCCGAGGGTTCGAATGGCGCTCGTGGCGCCGCCCGATGCCTGCTTCATGCGCGGCGCACCCGATCTGATCGCCCAGCTGCTCGATAAACTCGTCGAGAATGCCGTCGATTTTTGTCCCGAGGGGGGCCTCATCACGGTGACTCTGACGCGCGGCAGCGGGTCTTATGAACTGAGTGTCAGCAATGAGGGACCGCCGATCCCGGAAGAGATGCTCGGGCGCCTGTTTGAATCCTTGTTCGAGCAGCGCCTGAGCCAAGACGACAAGCCGCATTTCGGCTTGGGGCTCTATATCGTGCGACTGATCGCGGAATTTCACGCGGGTAGCGTCGCGGCCGCGAATCGCGCGGACGGCGGGGGCGCGATATTCACGGTGAACCTGCCGGTCATTTGACGACGCCATCGCCCGAGTTTCGAGGGATACGTCTCGCTCGAGGTCGAGCCGTCAAGTCTCGGTTGCGTTCTCCAGTTCAACGGGCTTGCCGTGCGGCGTATGTCGATAGGCTTCTGCCCAAGCTTCCTTGCGCGCCAATAATGCGGCCGGATCCGATAATCGCTTCGCCACCACGAGACGCTCCAGAGCCGCGAGCCAGCAGTGGTAGTAATGCGACCCGTCATCCGGCTCACCGCGTGCTGCGCTCGCCTTGAGTTCATCGGCGAGCGCCGCGGCCCATTCTTTCCACTCAAAATGTCCTTGCGCGGAGAGGCGCACGGCGAGTGCAAATGCTTGCGCTTGCCACGGCTCGGCGAACACCGGGCCGCCGGCGTCGCGCGGCAGACGCGGCAGCGCATCGAGAACGCCGGCGTCAAGCGGGCTCAAGGTAGTCTTCAAACAGATCGAGGTAGACGGCATCATGCGGCGCAGCCTCGTGACCCCAGAGTTCGCGCGCGGCGAAGCGTACCGAGTATACGTGCTGTGGGTTTTCGCCGGCGGAATAGGCACTGGTGTCCATAAACGCGAACACGCCGTGATCGCGTTCGATCGTGCCCGACTTGCCGCGTGCGTAACGCGGCAAGCGGGTATGCGTCACGGGATTGATGTTGCGCGCACGCACGGCCTGGCCCAGTCGGAATCGCGCGCCGATCTGCACGCTGAGCCGAGTCGCTGGGATCTTGAATTGCGCCGCGAGCGCATCCGCCGGCGAGAGCGCCAATGGCGCGTTGGCGCTTGTCGTTGCAGGCCGGCCGGTCTCGATTTCGTCTCGCGTCAGCAAATCACTGGCGACCATGCGTTCTATGATCGATATCAGCCATCGTTCGTAGTAGCTCATGCGCAGGTACTCGCCCGCTGGAATATTCTCGATCGGAGGACGCAGACCGAGCCGCAATTTCCCCGTCGACTGCACGGCGCACGATATCGCGTAGGTCCGTCCTTCCCAGGCCTCGTGAAATACGGGCTCGGTCTCCAGATACTCGATCGGGCCCATGCCGTGCATACCGCCCATGTCATGTATCCCGTTCATCGGCGGCCGACCTCGAGCTGCGGCATGACTTTCTTGACTCCTATCATCGCGTCTCGAGTCACGAGCGCGGCCAGCTGCTCCTCGCCGAGCTGCTCGGTCCCGGCCGGCCGTTCCGGAAGAACGAAGTAGCGCTGTTCGGCCGTACTGTCCCAGACACGTAACTCGACGTCCGCAGGCAGCTCGGTGCCCATCTCACGCAAGACGCCGCGCGGGTCGATGACCGCACGCGACCGATAGGGCGCGGACTTATACCAAACCGGCGGCAGACCGAGGACCGGCCAGGGATAACACGAGCACAACGTGCAAACGATCAGATTGTGCACTTGGTGCGTGTTTTCGACGACGCGGATATCCGCGCCTTGATTGCTGGAGTAGCCGAGTTCGGCGATTGCCGCAGTACCGCTCGCGAGCAGGCGCTTCTTATAGTCCGGATCGACCCACGCCCGCGCGACGACACGCGCGCCGTTGCGCGGACCCACTTTATTTTCGTAGGTGTCGACGAGCGCATCGAGCGCGGCGGGGTCAACGAGGCCCTTTGCAACTAGAAGAGATTCGAGCGCCTTGACTCGCAGCGCCGGGTCCGATGGAACATCTTGATGGTCGGGGTCATGATTGTGGCTTGCAGTCATACGGTCCTCCGAGGCTCGAGTATAGGCGTTGCTGCACGCCACCTGCGAACCCCTCATGCGCGAGTAGCCACTGCTTGCGCTCCATTCCCCCGCCATAGCCCGTCAATGAGCCATCCGCACCGATGACCCGATGACAGGGCACGAGGATCGAAATTGGATTGCTGCCGTTGGCGAGCCCCACGGCGCGCGAGGCCTTGGGATTGCCGATGCGCTTGGCGAGCTGCCCGTAGCTCCAAGTCACGCCGTACGGGATCTCGGTCAATGCCTGCCAAACGCGTTCTTGAAAGGGAGTACCGCGCGGCGCGAGCGGCAATTCGAATTCGCGCCGTGTGCCCGCAAAATATTCCTCGAGTTGCCGCGCAGCCTCCGGCAATGGTGCGGCATTCGGATCCTCGCGCCCGTCCTCGACGGCGCGCTCGACGTGGCGTTCGGCATCTCGCCCCGGCACGTCCATGTAAAGGCCGGTCAAGGCTTCGCCGTTCGAAGTCAGCAGCAGCCGCCCGATTGGGCTGTTCACAAAGGCAAAATAATTCATACGATGACCCCCATCGATTGCCACAGATAATGAGCCGCGTAGGCTCGCCACGGGCGCCAGCTCTCGGCGCGCGCGAGCAATTGCTTCTCGTTGGATTTCGCCGCACGCCGCAATACGAGATCGCCACTGGGAAAGGCATCCGGCCAATGCAGTGCGCGCATCGCGATGTATTGCGCTGTCCACGGACCAATTCCGGGCAGTCGCAGCAAGGCCTCGATTTCAGCATCCGTGTCTGCTGCCGCCGATAAATGGATTGCACCTGCCGCGAGGGCTCGTGCAAGTTGGACGATCGAAGCCGCACGCGTTCCCACGATTCCCAGCGCTGCGACTTGTGCGGAGTCGAGATCCGCCATGTGCCCTGCGCTTGGGCTCAAGCGATTCAAGATGGGGAATGGCGTTGCGATTTCGGCGCCGAATTCTTGCGCCCAACGCCCGGCCATCGTCGTCGCGGCGCGCACCGAGACTTGCTGTCCGAGGATCGCGCGCACCGCGATCTCGAAACCATCGAAAGCTCCGGGAACGCGCAAGCCCGGTAGGCGGCGCACGGTCTTCGCGAGCACCGGATCCTTGGATAACAGCGCGCTGACCGCGTCCGGCACCGCGCCCAAATCGAAAAGCCGCTTGACGCGCGCGATCAGCGTGCCGATGACCGGAGCCAAAGATTGCGACAGCTCGAGATCGAGCGCGTCGCCGCTGCGCGCTTGAGAGACCGCGAGCCACCCGTGATGCGCATCGAGGGCCACGGTGCGCCGATAATGAGTCGAATCGACTGCCTCGATTCCGGGGATCGCGCGCGCGCGCAAGTAATCGAGCAGCGCATTCCACGCAAGCGGCGGTCTATATTCCAGTCTGCAGTACAGAGTTTCAGTGATCTCGCTTTTGCCGCGAATTGCGCGCGGACTGAGTCCGTATCGGGCTTTGAATAAGGCGTTGAATCGACGCACGCTGCCGAAACCGCTGGCGAATGCAATATGCGTCTGGGAGAGGGCGGTATCGCGCAGCAATCGTTTTGCGAGCAGCAATCGCTGAGTCTGCGCAAGTTCGATCGGCGAGACTCCGAGTTCAGCTTCGGTGACGCGGCGCAGATGCCGATCGCTGACTCCGAGCGATGCCGCGAGATCTGCGACCCCGCTACTCGAGAGCGCATGCTCTTCGATTCCCGCTATTGCCGCACCGACGAGTCTCGATGCCGCGTCGACCGACGCGAGTCCCGGCGCACGCTCGGGTCTGCAACGCAAGCACGGTCGATAGCCTTGCCGCTCGGCGCCTGCGGCACTCTGGAAAAAGCGCAAATTTTCACGCCTTGCGGCTCGCGCCGGGCAAATCGGCCGGCAATAGATGCCGGTCGTGACGACTGCGGCGAAAAATCTTCCGTCGAAGCGCCGATCTCGGGCGCGCAATGCGCGATAACAAATGTCCGGATCAAGAGCCATACCGAGAGACTAGCCAATATGCGCGGCAAATACTCGCCGTTTTCGGACGTCTATATTGGGATTCGCGGCGTGCTTTTTTCACGACTTTTGGGTGAATCTTTGCAAAACCAATGGCTTGCCGTATAGATTGCGGGGTCATTCAAGGTCTATTCATCTCATAACGAGTCCAGAGTAGACTTTGGGTAAGGAATATCGGTGAATGACAATAAACAGAGGTTTGACATGACGGCTACGCTAGCAACCGGGGAAGCTCGAAATCTGCATATCGAGATCGCGCGGATTTCGGCCGGCCGCCCGTTGGCTTGGTTGCGACTGGGCTGGCAGGATATGCGCCGCAATTGGCTTGTCAGTTTGGGATACGGACTTCTGATTGTCGGATTCGGCTGGACGCTGCTGATATTTTGCGGAACGCATCCGTATTACGTTGCAGCTGCGATCTCGGGATTTCTGCTCGTTGCGCCGGTGGCATCAGCGGGTTTTGCCGAAATGTCCCGGCGCTATTCGTTGGGACTATCGGCAACTTTCGACGAATCGATGGACGGATTTGCGCGCAATTACGGACCGTTGCTGTGGTTCGGAGCGATACTCGCAATATGTGCGATCGCCTGGTTTGCGATTTCGGCTGTCATGCTGGATAGCGTGTTTCACATTCCGGCTCCCAATATGGAAGAGACCATATATCGGGGATTCATCGATACGCTGAATCGCTCGCAAGTCGAGGCCTATTTCGCAGTCGGCGGAATTCTCGCCTTGTTCGTGTTCGTCGTGTCCGTCGTTTCGGTGCCGCTGATCATTGCTCAGCACGTGACTGCGGGACAAGCAATGCTCGCAAGTTTGAGAGCAGTGTTTTCCAACATTCCAGCAATGATCGTCTGGAGCGCGCTGATTCTGCTGCTGACCGTGATCGGCTATGCGCCGCTGCTGCTGGGTTTGCTGATCGTCAGCCCGATATTGGGGCATGCGACCTGGCATGCGTATCGGGAGATGATTCGGTAGGCAGAGGCGGCCTGGCGACAATCCCTGCCGCCATAATGGATGTCACGCGCTCCGATTCAATCCGAGCGCCGTGACATCCACATAGGCGGCGAACCACCGATTCTTAACAGTAGCCTAGTCTAGTGCAGCGATTCCAAATAGGCAGCCACGGCCTTCATATCATCCGGTTGCAGCGTCGCGACGATGCCGTTCATGACGGCCTGGTTGCGTGAACCGGTATTGAAGGCGCGCAACTGCTTGAGCAGATACGAAGCATGCTGGCCCGCGAGCCGCGGAAACTGATCATTACCGCTCGCATCGTCCTGATGGCATGCCGAGCAGGGCGCAACCCCATTGGCAGCGACGCCTTCGGTATACACGCTCTTGCCGCGTGCGACGTCGCCGTTCGAGAACGGCACCGCCTGACCCCCAAACGGCGCTTGCTTGCTGAAGTAGTCGGCGAGCGCGTTCATCTGCGTGTCGTCGAGCTGTGCAGCCATGCCCCACATATAGCCGCGCGCGTAAGGATCGGCACGCGTCTGCGCCTTGAAGAACTGCAGCTGTTCCAGGATGTACCAGGCTTTCTGGCCGGCAAGCGCCGGATAGATCGGCGAAATGCTGTTGCCCTGCGGACCATGACACCAGCTGCATCGGGTGACGGCCACGTATTCGGCAGCCGCCGCGTCGGCGGGGGCTACGGGCGCCGGAGCGTCTTGGGCCAGTGCCGCAGTCGACAGCATGGAAATTGCCGCCGCGCCGATCACGGAAAGAACCGTCATCTTGATCTTTGTTGAGTTCATATGATTCCCCCGGCTCACAGTGCAAACCACATCAAGAGGTAGGTCGTGTCGTTGTCCGATGCATTGCGACCCACCCCGTCATAGTTGTTCTGCGCACCATTGAACATCGTGTAATGCGTGTACTGCAACACGAACTTCACGTTCAGCCAGGGCGCATACATCAGCTCACCGACCCACGCATTGGTGGCGGGGTCACCGTTGGCACTGTTAACCACGCCGACCGGCAGCGCGGCATTGTTTGGACTCGTATAGGGTCCCGATGGATTGTACGCCAGCATGTCCGTCGATCCCTTGGTCGAGAGGTACCCTGCGGTGAAGCCGTATTTCCTCTTATACCAGTACGTGAAGTCCGTCGAGAGATAACTCACCCAATCGGACGCATTCGAGGTGCCCAAGCCCGCAGGGCCGGTCGCATTCAGGGACTGGTTTTCCCTGACGTAGGTCCCCTTGATGGTCGCAGCGTTTTTCTCGCCGATGAACTGAAACTGGAAATCCTCGGCGATGTCGGTGTAATTATTCGTAGCCCCTGCCAGCGCATTCCCACCGCCTGGGTAGATTTGGAAATAGGATCCGTACGTGCCCACTTCTAAGGCAAAGCGATCGAAGTCGTACTCGTAGGCCACCCGCCAATACGGGTTCCAGCCTTTAACCACGCCAGAGCTCGCCGAATCCAGCGGCCCCCCTTCTCCTAAGATCGGGTTGCCGTTGGGCGCATTCGATCCATTCTGCGCGTGCCGGTAGAAGCCAAGCGCCGCGTAAAACTGCTCGTTCCACAGGATGTACCCTACGGGGCCGGCCACTTCATAGGCTGTGCCCGCGTTGATGAGGGGGCTCGCAACGGATCCCACAGCGACTTCCGGCGGAACATACGGGAAGCCGAAAGCCGGAGTCGTATTCCACGGGTCCTCGATCGTCGGGTTGTTGTTGATCGACACGCCGTAGGCGAACGGCTGCTTGTTCGGCAGCACGATGGTGTTGGCAAAGCGGAAGTCCGTATTGTCGATGTTGAAGGTGTCAGCCGAAAAGTCGTAAGTCACCTGGGCGAACGCGCCGAAATGAGGCGCGATCTTGCCGCCGTACAGCAGCGACAGCTGTTGCGGGAGTTCGATGCCTCCATTCGCCAGCGAATGTGCTCCGGCGATTTGGCTGTCGGGGAGCGGTTTCGCCAATTGCACATCGCCGACCATGACGAAGAGCGCCAGGTTCGGAATCGCCGGCAGCGCCAGCTGTTGCTTGCCCTCATCCGTCGTCACCTGGATATCCTTGCCGTTATCCAGCTGGTAGCCATTGAGCTTGAACATGCGCCCAAAGTGCGTGAGCTCGGGATAAACCGTGTGGCAGGTCATGCACGCCATGCCGGTCTGTCGCGCAAATAATGGCAGCGCTTGCGAAGGCTGGGCAACGATGATGCCCAACAGCACTAACGCCAAAGCGCCGCAGCGCTGCACCCAAGCCTTGTGTTGAAACCCGGTGAATTGTCCCATGAATTTGGACTCCCCTTTTACTTACATGCGCCATAAACGGCGCGTTGATCCCATTTGCAGGCTAGACCTTTGAGGACCGTCTGCAATTCGTAGTTATGGTTCGCTTGATGTGGGAAACACGTAGTCCGCGTGCTAACCATTCTTCATCGTTTCCGCATCGATCTTCGCCGCCTCTCACGCGGCGTTGGAGCGACGCTACGAAGTCACCCTATCACAGGTTTCCAACGATGCAAAATGTTGTTGTATTTTTCCAACATGCCGCGTGCGCATCGCACGCGATCGATCAGATCTGCGCGCTTACTTCTTTTTGGTCGGCATGAGGATGTACCACGACAACACCATGCTCGAGAAAGCGAGGCCGAGGCAAAAGACGGTTGCGATGATGGTAATCATATTCGAGTATTCCGCAGTTGATGTCGTTGAACGATGTTGCTTGAAGCCGCTCAGGCCTTCTTGAGTTCCGGAACGTTTTCCTCTTCATCGTGGCGCTTGAGCGCAACCGCCAGGATCGCGATATACGCGAAGCCGAAGACGAGCATGCACCAATTCATGAAGCCATCGAAAGTGTGCGGATCGTAGCTCAGCGGCCACCAGCCGCCCCAGTCGGCGAAGCCGCCGCGACCCAAAAAACACATCATCGCGGCGCCAAACACGCTGCCGTTGCCCATGCCGGTCACCATGCCGCCGATGATGATCAACCAAAATGCGCGAGACTGTATCGATTTTCTTTGCATTTGATTAGCCCCTGATACGCTTGAAACTGAGCACCGCGTGAAGTTCGAGCGCTACGTGAATTTAACTCTCAATCCCCTTCCGGATGAACTTTACTCGAAGGCGTGCATCGATGCAATGTAACAAATGCGCTTAATTTACCGCTGTTCCCGCGGCGCGATCGAGCGGACTCAATTCGAGTATGCGCGCACGGCTCGAGGCCGCAGCGGCGTCGCCATTCGCAATTTGCAGTGCCCACAGAGCGCGCCACGCGTCGACGGACCACGGATTGATAATCAATATCTTTTGCAGCAGCTGTTCTCGGCTCAAGCCGTGCTCGCCGGCTGCGTCGATGTTCGCGAGCAGCCGGTCGGAGACCGCATAGTCTACCCAGCGGTCCTGCGGGTCGGCTTCATAGGCGAGGCCCAGCAAACGATCGGCCTCGAGGTCGGAGCCGCGCAGAATCGCGAGTTCGCCGCGCACTCGCAATTCAGTGCCGATGTAGGCGCGCCTGAAATTCTCTTGTTGCGGCGCTGAAACATGCAATAAATCGATCGCTCGTTCAATAGTGGGTCGCTGCGCCAATAAGGATTGCAACAGCGGGGCCACATCGGCACCCGCGCCATAGTGCAACCGCGGCAGCAAAAATTCGATGACCGGCGCCCATTCATGCTGGGTCGCGCCGGTACTGAATTCGATGGGTCCCCAATAGCGTCCGAGCCATATGGTTTCATTTTCCGGTGCGCTTATTTGCGTGTGCTGCTCGGCAGTCAAGCCGTTGATGTTGTCGGTCAGCGCGAGCGCACCCTGCCAATGATCTTTAGGCCCCACGAGCGCGAGATGCATGCCGTCGAGGAATAGTTGCGACTCCGGAAACACTTCGCGGAAGCTGCGCAAGACGATGGCCAGCGTGTCTTGGTCGAACTGATTGAGCGCTAGCCATTGTACGAACAGCCCATCTGCGGCGAGCCGCGCTCGCACGCGCTGAAATTGTTCGACCGACAACATCGAACTGACACCCGCGAGATCCGGGTGAAACAAGTCGCCGATGATGACGTCATATGCTTCGGGAGCCGCACTCAGGAAGTGACGGGCGTCATCCTGGGTCACGAGCGTCTGCTGCATCACGCCTTGATTGCTGGCTGTGAACCAGCGGCCCGCCGCTTCGATACTACCCGCCGACAACTCCACGGCGCTGCGCCGCAGACCGGGGAATGGCAGCGAACCGGCGAGCGATATGCCGGTGCCGATTCCGATGAACAGCACCGTGCGCGGCTTGCCATGCAGCAGCAGCGGCAGGCGCGCCTGATTGGTTTGCACGAACACCGCAGTAGGCTCGGTCGATGCATCGCGGCGGCGCAGATCCGTCAGCAGTACGCGTTGGCCGTCGTTCTGCTCGACGACCTCGGTGATCGCAATGGCATCTTCATAGCGATACAGATCGCGGCTGCCCGCCATCGCCTGCGGCAGCAAATCCTTGGCCTGCGGCAGTGCCGCCACGGACCCCGCGGCAACGAGCACCAGCGGCACACCGAACCAGGCGCGGCGCGAGCGCCCTAGGATCAGCCCCGGCAGCAGCAATAGCATCGCGGCGAGCGCCAATGCGCCGGCACTGCCGATATGTGGAATCAATACGACGTAGAGCAGCGCTCCGAGCGCGGCGCCGAGGCAGTTGCAGGCGTAGAGCCAGCTGCCGCTCAGATGGAAGCGCGACGACAGCGCGGGCAACCAGGCGCCCAATGAGAGCGTCACGGGCAAAGTCAGCGCCGCGAGCGCCAAACCCTCGACGAACATCGCCGCTGCCAGTGAATTGAAGTTGCTGCGCTCGATCCAGCCCGAGACCGACGGCAACAACCAGAGGCCCGCGATCGCGCTCAAGGATGCAGACCAGGGCAACGCTTGCATGATGCGCCAACCTAAGCGTCTCGACGCGAGCAGACTGCCGAGTCCCATGCCCAGCAGCATCACCGCAAGAATCAGCGCGAGCACATATTCGGTGCGCAGCATGACGAGGCTGAACAGCCGCATCCATGCCATTTCCAGCAACAAACTCGCGGCACCAATGATGCCGTAGTTCAGCAGCGGCAGCGCGGAAGGCGCGGCGACGCCCGCCGGGCTTTCGGGCTCGGGCCCGCGCTGGCCGGGAACGTCGAGCGCGCCCGGAGCACGGCCGTCATAGACGCCCGGACCTTGGCGCTCGAGCATGAAGAGTCCCGCGGCGACGCCGAGGCCCAGCACGGCGACGACGCGTATCGCGTTGCTCCAACCCATGACAGGCAGCAGCAGCAGCGGCAACAGTGCGCCCGCGGCCGCCCCGAGCGTGTTGCTGCCGTAGGCCATGCCGACATTGCGCCCGAATCGCCTCCAGGCCTCGAGCAACAACGGAAATCCCGCGCCCATCGCCGCGGCCGGCAGCGCGAGCAGCAGCAGCGCGGCGAGCGCCATCAGCGCATGCCACTGCGGCGGCGAGAGAAATGCCGCGCCCTTATCGATGAGCGGCGTCGTGAGTTCGACGCCCCACGGCAGCAGCAACGCGAACACCGCGATCCCGGCCTCCAGCAGCGCAAGCAGCCGCAGAGGTTTGAGACGCTGCACCGCGCGCGCCGCCATGAGGGCGCTGCCGCCGGCGAGCCCCAGCATGAACGCCGCGACCGTGATGACCGCTGCAAACGTGCTGACGCCGAATTGCAGCCCCAGCATGCGGACCCAGAGAACTTCGTAAGCAAGACCCGAGGCGCCGGATAGCGCGCCCAGCAGCGCGAGCCACGGTATCCCTAAGCGCGAGGCGCGGCCGGTCAGAACGGGAAGAACCAGACGACCCCGACGATCACGTGCACGAGCGCGACGGTGACGGTCAGTCCGGCCAGTATCATGTGCACGAGGAACAGCGGTTTGCCGAACACCGCGACTGCGATACCGACCGATGCGGTACTGATCAGCAGCAGCAGCAGCACGCTGCCGATCGTGAACATGATGACTTGTCGTTCATGCTCGGCGATGCTGGTCGCGCGCGCGAGATGCTGCGGCTGCTGCCGGCCGAATTGCTCCAGAATCTGCGCGCCGTTCGAGGTCGTGGGCGCCGCGGGTGTCGCGGGCGCCGCGGTATCCGCGGCGCACAACGGCATATGCACCGGCAGCAGCAAACTCAGCGCGAGAAACGCGCGCAGCCAGCCACTCATCGGCGCCGCCACATCAATACGACCATGAGGATGAACGGAACGAAAACCGCAACCAGCAAAAATAGAAAAATCATCCACGGCGTTTCGATGCTGACGTGCAGATAGCGATAACTATCGATCGCAAAGCCGGCATTCGCGTGCAACAGCATCAACGCGAGCATCGTTGCGCTAGTAATGCGTTTCATGGCTGCGCCCTGACCGGTCGCTCGAGATCGCTCGCGCAACGGAAGCCATAGAAATCGGTCGCGTGATCGGGCAACGCGTAGTCGCGATGATAGAGCGATGTCGAAAAGGGATCGCCTTTCCACGAGCCGCCGCGCAGAACTTTATAGAGCTTGATCGGCGCCGCTTTGGTGGCGGTCGGCGCTGCGTTCCCTCCGAACACCTCCCACGACGCATCGGCGCCCTCGTAGGGCCGCAGGTCGTCCGCGGTCCATTCAGCGACATTGCCGGACAGATCGTAAACGCCGTAAACACTGGCGCCCTTCGGATAGGCCGTCACGTTGCTCGGGGATCCGACGTTGTAGTAGGTATTCAAGCGACTCGGGTCCATCTTATCGCCCCATGGCCAGCGGCGCGCGTCGCTACCGCGGCCCGCTTTTTCATATTCAGTTTCATGCGGCAGACGCTTGCCCGCCCAGGCGGCGTAATCGGCCGCGTCATTCCAGCTCACCATCGTGACCGGATTCATGAGCTCGCCCTGCGGAATGTGCCCGTCTTTCCAGCTGATCGGGGGTCGCCGTTTGGTGGCAGCGACGAATCGCGCATATTGAGCGTTGGTCACCAGATATTTATCGAGGTAGAACGTCGGCAGCGTGACTTTGTGCTGCGGCTTGTCCTGCGTATCGGCACGCTCCGAGTTCGTGCCCATGACGAATGTCCCCGCCTCGATGCGCACCATCGAATCGAGTTCCTCCCATTGCTCGCGGCTCACCAATCTCTGGGCCTCGACGACCGTATAACCGGTGTTGGGCGCGCGTCCCGCCTCGTGATTCGATTGCAGCGTGATGTCTTCGCCGGCCGCGCGTTCGTGCGCGCTTTCTTCCGCAAGATCGTAGGTCGCGAGCTTGCGCATGTCGGCGAGGCGCAGCTTGCCGAGCATGACGACATGGATCGTGCTGCCGATCAGGACCAGCACCAGACAGGTAATGAAGGTCATCGACAGCAAGCGCCGGCGCTGCTGCCTTTCCTTGGCCGACAGCGGCGCCTGGCGATATGACGCGAGAGCCATCGTGACGCCCGCTAGCGCTGGATCGGCCGGACCGGTTCGGCAAGCTTCCGCGGCGGCGCTGATCGGCCATAGGTTCGTTTGATGATAACCTCACCAATGACGCCGCCGATCGCCGCGGCTTCAATCGCCAGGATGACGTAAAAGCCCCACCACCCCATCGGCATCAATGTCGATCCCGGTGCCATCGGCGTCATATGAATCGCGATTCCGGCGTAGCTGATCGACCGCACGATCAGCGCCGGGATGTAGGACAGCCACTTGCCGCCGAAACCGTAGATCAGCGATACCAGTACACCCGTCAGGAACGGCACGAGAAACAGGTCGATGACCCAGAACGGGCTGAAATACCCGATGCCTCCGGTGAAGGCTTCGATTTGGACGCCCAGAATCCGGTCGGCAAAATGATTGAATGCCGACCCCAACAATAGTGCTGCCGCACCGCGGTAGAGACGCTCGGAGTTAGTTTTCCGCATGGGCGCCAGGATACGCTTTCCCGGTCAGCTTTTCATATTCGGCGGCCCGCGTGCCCTCGAGGTACCAATCTTGAACCTTGAGGCTCGCCATGTACCGCGCGAGCGTGTGCCGGTCGTCGTCCGAAAGATTCGCGAACGACGGCATCCGGTACTCGAGCTTCAGGCGGCTCGGCAAAATACGTTGCGGATCGGCCGCCGAGAAATAGTCGTAAAACCACTGCTCGGTGCGCAACGATCCGATGCCATCGAGCGCCGGCGCCGGCACCGACTCTAACGCACTCTTGACGGTCCACAGCGAGTGGCATCCGCGACAGTTGTTGCTGCGGTATAATTCCCCCGCCTCACGCATCAATCCGGGAGTCGCGGTGCTGTAAAAAGGAATGCCGCGATCGGGCTCCGCCCCGGAGCGCAGGCGGATGACATTGCGTATCATGAGGCCGGCAACGACCACACCGATGGTTGCCAGTATCAGAATTTCGCCGCGCCTCATGGTGCGGGTCGGTGCGACTCCGCTTTCATCTGGAGGTGCTTGATGCGGCTCTCCGTCTGCGCCTTGAGCACTTCGCGGCTGTGCTTGAAATCGGCGGGAGTCATCTTGTCCTCGTCGGATTCGGTAAACACGAGATACTTGATGTCCTCATCGAACTGATCGTTGCGCCACGCCCACCAGATACCGTAGATGCTGACAAGAATGATCGAGGCCCCAACGATCAGCCAGAGGTAGATGCTCCAGCCGTCACCGAGAGATTCCATAAAATGCATAGTCGCCGACCTCCGTCCGGAGCCCCAAGACAGTCTAGAACAGGACACCGGATAACATTTGCAAGGACGCAAACACGACGGCAGCCACCACGCCCAAAATGATGGCGCCGAACATCCACTTTTCGCCGGTACGCGTGACCTTCTGGCCCTTCGTACCGCGCATGATCGCAAACGTAATCCCGGCAAACAACACGATGCCCAGCATCAATAGAAAGAAGACGCCGACGCCGAATCGCTGGCTGTGCATGCCCTCGATGCTGAGATCGAGCCGCGAATTCGGCTCGCTCAGCGCGAGAACCATCATCGAATTCAGTACCCTTTGATCTGCGGGTTCTTCTTGTCGAACTTGTCGACAAAAAAACTGTAGATGAACGGCGCTAAAAACGCGAGGCCGATCGGTATAAGCAGTGCCACCGGGCCATAATCAAAATCAATCATTTCGCTACTCCCCTTAGTGGTCGGCGCTGTGCGTGGGTTGCCATTTGGTGGGCGGCAACCGCTTGACGACGAGAATCACCCCGAGAAAAAACGCCGTGAGGTAGAACACGTCGATAGTATACCCCTTGTCCCACCAGGGTTGCTGGCGTATCCGCGTTCCGTCGGGGCGGTAATTACCCTCGAAGTTCGCGATCACGATATTCGCTCCAACCACGGTGTAATCCTTCAAATCGACATCCGGGCGCGCTTGCAGCGCCAGGATTTGCGGCTTGATGAGCCGCAGATCGTCCATGGTCAACGGGTGGCGCGCGAGCTGCGCATCGTTATTGCCGACCCCCTTGTTCATCGCGACGATCAATTGCATCGCCTCGACGTCGTCCTTGGCCGCCAGGACCTCGGGTTTGTCCATGGAAGCGACGTAAGGCGCGTAGAGTGCCGCGGTCGGCCGCTGGCCCCAGAGCGGGAAAGTCACGGCAAAGGCCGTACAGACCGTCAAAGCAACGAGCCACACGACGAGTCTCGGGACCGGATTGTTATCTTCGGTGATTCCGCCCAAGCTTTCCCGTTCCCACAGTTCCTCCGCCTTGCCGACGGTGGCCGTGTCGCTGAGCGTCGATAATGGTTCGTTAAAAATCCATGCCATTGCTGTATCTCCGGTGTTCTACGCCGATCATTTCATGTTCAGGACGAAATCGATGAGCCAGCGCGCCTCGCTATTGGCGGCGTACATCGGCACGTCCGGCGGCTGATCCCGCTTGCCGTCGCGGTAGGCATCGAATTCCTCGTCCCATTTGGCCAAGTCGATCGTCTTGCCGTCGGCGTCGACCGCTCCCCAGAGGTAGTCGTAGCGCGGCATGATCGAATGCGGCTGGACGAGTCTCGGGTTGAAGAAGTGCAGCATCATCCATTCGCGCGAGGAATTGCGCGAGCCCACGTGCAGCAAGTCGGGTGCCTTACGGTCGGAGCCGAACGCGGTCGGTGATTCACCGTTGAAGTCGCCGAGCATCGGCGGCGCTCCGAAGACCTGCCAGTCCTGGGTCTGTTCGGGCAGCAGCGTGTGGCACCACCAGCATCCCTCACGCACGAACAGCGTCTTGCCGGCGCCGGCGTGCGAGATATTTTCATCGCCGGCCGCCTTGATGACGGCATCGGGCTCCCAGCCTTTCGTGATCGTCGCGTCCTCGATGAAAGAATGCTTTTGCTCGTCGGTCCGGATCACGAACACCGCACCCTCGCCGGTGTGTGCTTCGCCGATTTTGCCCACCGCGAGACTGAGCTCTTTGGCCTGTGCGCCGAGGTTATCCGGGTGCATGATGCCGCCCGGGAACGGCGTGCCCTTTTCGTAAACATACGCGTACATGGGCTCCATCGGCTGTCCGCTCTTGGGATCCGCCTTCAGCAGCACCTTGAGGGGCTTGTGCCAGCCAAGCAGCAGCGGATCGTAGAGATTGAAGCCGGTCTCGTAGCCCCCGGTCAGCTGTTTGTCCATCGAGATACTGGTCGCATCGACGCGCGCAATATCCAGGCTGGGCAACAACAGCGTGATGCACATCGAGCCGCCGAGCGCCACTCCGAACATCCGACTGCCGATTTTATATTCTCTAAAATTCATCTTAGGTCTCCCTTGCAGCAGTGCGGTCTAGCGCTCGTAGGCCAGTTCATGGGGCATGCGGCCTTTGGGCACGACCGTGCCGACGCGCGTCGTCATCCACATGTTGTACAGCCAGACGATATTGCCCAAGAACACCAGCGAGCCTCCTAGCCAGCGCGCAATCATGTACGGGTGCTCGGCGATGACCACGTCGATATAGGGAACTTCGTAGATCTTGCCCGCGCCCTGGATGAGCCCGGCGATCGTCATCGAGACCCAATAGATCGTGAAGCCGATCAGCAAGGTCCAGTAGTGCACATTGCCGAGGCTCAGCGAGTAGAGCTTGCGCTTGAGGATCACTTGCAGGCCGAGGTAGACCGCGGCGACCTCCATGAACGTCGAAAAACCCAGCAGCGCGAGATGCGCATGAGCGACGATCCATCCGGTGCCGTGGATATACCAGTTGATGGCACGCGTCTGCTGGAATCCGCCCTGCATGTTCAGCGGAATCGCGAGCAGCGCACCGGTGACCGTGAACCGCACTTCCAGGTTCTCGACGAACATGTTCCATTTGCCTTCCATCGTCAGCAGGATGTTCGAAACGAAGGCAATGGCCGGAACCAGGATCAGCACACCCTCGACCGATGCGAAAGACTTCAGCCACTCGGGTAGAGGCGCGGACATCAGGTGATGCGCCGCCGGCGTCGAGTAGAACACGACGATCGACCAGAAATGCAGATGCCCGATGCGGTGCGAATACAGCGGATTGCCCGTGACCTTGGGGATCGTGTAGTACGCGATGGCCGCGGCCACCGGCGTAATCCACAGTCCCAAGACGTTATGAGCGAACCACCAGGTCAGATAGGCCTCGGTCAGTCCCGTGAGGTGAAAGTATTCCGGCAGATTGCCGACGATGAAAACGACGATCAACATGAAGCTCGCGGCCGCGAAGAACCAGTTGGTCGTGTAGATTCCCTGCGTACGGCGATTGAGGATCGTCATCCAGACATTGAGGCCCAGCGGGATCGCCATAAACACGGAAATGTAGAGGTCGATCCACCACGGAAAATCGGAGTATTCGCGCCCCGAGGTCATGCCGGCCCACAGCACCGTGAGGCCGAGCGAGAGGCCGACGTTCCACAGGAAGCAGTTCCAGAGCCCGAGCTTCTCCGACCACAGCTTGGTGTTACCCAAGACCGGCGTGATGTACATGAAGGCCATCGCGAATGCCATCGAGATCCAGCCGAAAATGACCGCGTGCACATGCACTTGGCGCATATGACCGAACGAGACGAACTCGAGGCCGTGGACGAAGTCCGGAAACGCCAATTTGGCGGCGTTGAACGCCCCGAGGCCGGTTCCGATGACGAACCAGACGATGGCTGAGAAGCCGAAATAGACCGCCGCGGAGCCTTGCGGAATATCATCGTTCTTGGCTAACAGGTATTTGAACATCTGCGTTCCCCTCCGGTTTCAAACCGGCTTATCTTAAGTCCCCGAATTATCCGCGATGCAATCGCGTCAGCACCGTAGCGAAAGCTAATCGATCTCGCGCCTCAATGCAACGCTTAGGAACATCACAATTCATCAATAAAACAAGGCTCAAACACTAATGAATCTCAATCAGCAAGTTTGAGCAGTCCGTATTTTTTCATGGCGCCCCTCACCAGGAAAAAAGCAGCGCCAAATACGACCACGGAAGTGAGAATCGCAAACGGGGAGAACATCGGCCATGGCGAGTCCGCCGTGGTGCCGGCGATCCAGGTGTAACGTTCGATCCAGTAGCCCACAATGATCGAGACCGCGACGAGCGCCATGACCCAGCGCGTGTGACGCGAATACGGAATGATCAGTATCGGAAACGGAACGACGAATTTCAAGATCAAAAACAGCCAGAACAGCGTCGAAAACGGGCCATTTTGAATCCGAAACAAACGCCCGGTTTCATCGGGCAGATTCGCATACCAGGTGATCAGGTATTGCGCAAAGAATGTATATATCCACAGTATCGTGAAGGCCAGCATGAGCTGCGCCAGAAAATTGAAGATGTACTCCCCCGGTGGCGCCGTCAGCGCCTGCCTGCCGACCAGCAGAATCACGGTCAGCATCAGTACCGACAGAAACATGCCGAATGAGCTCACGAAGTGGTACATCGCGTAAATGGAGCTCGACCAGCCCGGCTGCAGCGTCATTTCGAAGTCCCAGGCGATCATCGAGCAAAACAGCACGTGGGCGAACGGAATGAGCAGTGCAATATTGCGGAAAGTCCGCGCCTGCGCCGCACTATGCGTCGAGACGGCCTGAAACTTGATGAACAGGCCGTACAAGACACCGATGATGAGGAAACCCAGAATCTCCCGCGATGCAAGAAACCGCAGATTGTTCCAGCCCGGCATCGCAGCCTGTGAGCCGACCCACGGGAATGTCTTGGCGCCGTTGAGCAGCAGGATGATCAACAGTACGAAGGCCAGCGGAAACAGCGCGAAGAATGAAACACTGAGGTAACGAATTTCAAAGCGCCACTTCCCGTTGACGAGGTGCAAGATCGCCGCCAGCGCGACGCCGCCTAGGGCGAGATGCAGCACGACGAGAAAATCGACGGTGAGCACGGACCAGCTGGCGAAGGGCATCTCGATCTATTCCTGTGACGGCGATTCGGTGAACCGATACAAACGCGTAGGTTTTCTCATTTTGTTTTCCCGGCCGCGCCATCGCTCGCCATGCCATCGCTGATCAGACCATGACGTACATAATTGACGAGATCCCAGATCTCGCTCGGTGAAAGATCATTGCCGTATGCCGGCATCAAGGCACCGCCGAATGAGACCGTGCCGAATATATACCCCTCCGGCAATTCCTTCTGTTCCCTGTCGGCAGTCAGGTCGAAGGGGCGTATCAGGAATTTCTCCCCGACCGGGCCGTCGCCGGTGCCCGATTTGCCGTGACACGGCGTGCAGAATATTTGAAAGAATTTTCGCCCGTGGCCGACCGACTCCGCCGACGCCGGATTTGGGTTGGGTAAGTTCATCGCGCCGTCGCGGTCATGGACATGGATCAGCGTCTTGGTGCCCGCCATCGGCACCGAACGCTGCGGAAATGGCCGGATCGCATCGGGGCCGTGCTGGGGCTTGACGCTGATCTGATTGGCCATGTCCATGCTCCAGGGCCATGCGCCCGCGACCGCGGGAAGGAGCGAGACGCAGACGAACGCGAGCCAGCCCGATTTTCTCCCCGACAGCAGACTTGATATGCGCAACATCTTAAGAGCTTTCCGATATTTCGAGCGCGTGGTAGCGCGTAAAAATGTCCCTGATGCCGGGCAGCGCGACCGGGTCGGTCGAGATCAAAATCCCGATCTTGTCGACCGAGATCGCGGCGTTGTAGAGAACGTTTTTTTGGGCATGCAGCGCGAAGACGACATAGCAAGCGATGATCGTGAAGAACACCGCCGTGAGGATGAACAGCTCGTAGGTAATGACCATATTGGGCGGGATCGGAACGATCGGGAATCCGCCGCGCGGCTGGCGCAGAAAATTTGCCTGCGCCGCCGACATCGCATAAAACCCGAGACTGCTGCCGAGCACCGCACCGAGCACCGAGAACAGCTGTATGTAGACCGGCCGGTCCCCGAGTTCAGCCGCACACTCGGGGTGATCGATCGGGGACTTCAACGTCACGTCGCGCATTTTGAATCCCGCGAGCCCGGACTCCCGAAGGGCTGCGATGGCTTTGGCGGCCGCTTCGAAATCGTTGAACAACGCGAGGATGTGGGATTTCTTGCTCATCGCTCAACTCTGTGCCGGCTGCGCCGCGGGTGCCGGCTTTGATACAGCCACGTTGCGGGCCTGTTTACGGTGGAAAACCATTTCCTTGACCTCGTACATCGATACCGATGGGAAGATCTTGCAGAACAGCATGAACAGCATCGTGAACCAGCCAAAGCTGCCGAGGATGATGCCGACCTGGACCCAGTTTGGCCACCAGGTGTCGACCCAGGTCCAGGGATAGTAGCCATGCGCGAAGGTCGGCGTGACGATCATGAAACGCTCGATCCACATTCCCAAGTTCAGCAACAACGATACGACCATCATCGTCGGCACGCTCATGCGCAATACCTTGAATGTCAGCGCGAACGGCACGATCGAGCCGAGAATGTTCATCGACCACCACCATCCGGCGTACGTGCCCGTCGCGCGGTAGATCAGCGCCTGCTTCGCGTAAGGATCGGTGCCGTACCAGACCGAGGCGTACTCGATGAAATTCAGATAGGTCCATACCATGGAAATCGCGAACGTCAGCTTGCAGAGCTTCTCGAGAATCGGAATCGTCATGTACTGCTCGAAGCGGAACGTATAGCGCAGGATGATGAACAGCGTGATGATCGCGGCGCAGCCCGAATACAGCGCACCCGCGACAAAATAGGGCGGGAACGACGTCGTGTGCCAACCCGGCTGCTGCGATACGGCGAAATCGGTCGCGACGATCGAGTGCACCGAGACTGCGAGCGGAATCAGCAAACACGCGAGCGTCAGATACGTGACGCGAAAATTGGACCATTGCCAATCGGTGCCCTTCCAGCCGACTGACATCACGCGATAGAAAGTCCTGCGGAACCCGGTCGCCTTATCGCGGCAAATAGCCAGATCGGGAATCATCCCGAAGTACAAAAAGATCACCGATGTCGTCAGATAGGTGCCGATGGCCGTGGCATCCCAGACCAAAGGCGAGCTGAAATTCGGCCAAGTCCAGCGCTCGCTCGGATAGGCCACCACATAATAGAATTGCCAGACTCTGCCGAGATGCACGAGCACGAACAGTCCCGCGGTCATCAGCGAGAATGTCGTCATGGCCTCGGCGAAACGGTAGATCGGCTTGCGCCAGTCCGCATGCATGAGCAGCAAGATCGCGGAGAGCAGCGTTCCCGAATGGCTCATGCCGATCCAGAAAATGAACGTTGCAATGTATAGACCCCAGACCTGCGGGTTTTCCAAAGCGGCGACGCCGAGGCCGGTTTCGTATTGGTAGACCTCGCAATAGGCGCCCCAGCCGAACAAGCCCAATGAGCCGAAGAAAATGACCCAATACAGCGCGCGCGGGCGCTCCATGCTGCTGAGCACATCCTCGTTGATCTGCGCCCAGGTGATCTCGTCATTGATATCTTTGGGCTTGATGACGAAGCGCGGTTCACTGGCGACTTCATGCTCGTCGTGAGTAGGGGTCATTTAGCGAGACCTTGCGATGCGAGGCGTTGATTGAACCTAAACATTCATACTTCCGTAGAGCGGATTCGTTCGAGATACACGACGGACGGATAGGTGCGCAAATCCTCGAAAATCCGGTAGCCGCGCAGAGTCTCGTCATACTTGTCGAGCTTTTCGTCCTCTTCGCGCTGCTCGTCTTTTTTCTGCTTATCCAGTGCAGGCTCCACTTGCTGCGCCTTCCACATTCTGGCGACCTCCGAAGACTCATCGGCGAGATTGCCGAAGTGGATCGCCGATGACGGGCAGGCCTGCGCGCAGGCCGTGAGCACTTCGCCGTCGCGCACGAGCCGGTGTTCGGTGCGCGCCTTGCTCTTGGCCTCATTGAGCCGCTGCACGCAGAACGTGCATTTCTCCATGACGCCCTTGCTGCGCACGGTCACATCCGGATTCAACTGCTGCTCGAGCGGACTCGGCCAGGCGCTCTCCGGGTAGTTGTACCAGTTGAAATATCGCACCTTGTAGGGACAATTCGCCGAGCAATAGCGTGAGCCGACGCAGCGGTTGTAGACCTGGGAGTTCAATCCATCCGGCGTGTGGTGGGTCGCGCCCACGGGGCAGACGATTTCGCAGGGCGCCGCCTCGCATTGCTGACACATCATCGGCAGGAACTGCGCGCCTTGCTCGGGGAATTCCTGCGTGGATTCCGTGCCCGCGCCCCAGTAGCGCTCGATTCTGAGCCAATGCATGACCTGGCCCGCAAGGAATTTTTGCTTGCCGACCACGGGCAGATTGTTTTCCGCATAGCAGGCCGTCGTACACGCGTTGCAGCCGGTGCAGGCATCGAGATCGATGACCATGGCCCACTTGTAAGGGGCCTCCTTGTACTGATCGGGCTGCGGACGCTTGGTCCGAAGTTTCGACCAGTTGGACGTCAGGTTATCGAATGACAAATTTGGTCTCCTTGGAGAGATCTACGCGATCTGCCGCGAGCGTCGCGACCAGCTTCACGCCCTGCTGAAGATTGGTCGGTCCTTCGTCCTTGACCACCCGCTCGTTCTGACCGGTCTTCCGGATGGCGACTCGGGTCGCGTAGATCGCAAGCTCGCCGGTCTCCTGATCGAAGATCGGATCGAGGATCTTCAGCGGATTTGCGCCGACGTTGGTCGCATAGCGCCCGTAAGCGGTGTGCCCCTGACCGATCGGAACCGCGACTGAACCCGGGTGTATGCCGGGCATCAGATAGGCTTTGACGCGAATGAAGCCGTGAGCGGACTCGATGATCAGCGCATCGCCTTCACTGATTTGCAGCGCCTTGGCGGTGCTCGGATGCAGCTCGGCCCAACTGTCCCAGACCACGGTCGTCAAAGCATCCGGGGACTCCTGCAGCCAAGCGAGATTGGCCGGCCGGCCATCGCGCATGCTCGGGCTCACGGCCGGAATCAGCGTGAATGGGTATTTGGGATCGCCGCTATTCGGTGCAGGCTGCTGGAATAGCTGCGCATTGAGTTCGACCGCGGGCAAGGGCAGCAGCGGGGCCGCCCGGTGCAGAACTCCCGCGCTCAAGGTATTTTCCCAAAACTCTTCATCGGGAGCCGCGGAGGCGAACGCCGGTTTGGCGGCGATGACGGCGGTCTTCAGGTAGGCATAGTAATCCGGAAACGCCTTGTAGCCCTCCGGCTTGGCCTTCTTGAGCAATTCGAGCACGACATCGCCGAAGGAGCGAGTCTCCGGGTAGAGTTTTTCCATGAGCGGCTGCTGGATCGATATCTCGGTGCCGTCAAATTGGTTGCCCGCGACGTGGGTGCCAAAATCTTCGAGAGGCGAGAGCAGCGGCAGCACGAGATCGCACTGCATCGCGGTCTCATCCAACTCCGTGACCCAGGCGGCCTTGAACGGCACTTTTTCCAAGTTCGCGCCAAACTGCAGAAAATCGGGTGCGCTGTAGACCGGATTCGTGCCGTGTATCAGCAAGGAGCGGCACTCGCCGGCCGCCATCGCCGTATTCAGATCCGCGAGCGATTTGAAACTCCCACCGGTCGGTGCCATCTGCGGGAACGGCAATTCCGCCGCACGCAGCAGCGTCTTGCCCTGGTTCTGCAAAATGACGTTGAGCAGCCCAATGGCCGCCGCATTGCGCGAGCCGTGCGCATGACCCTGCGGGTAGCGCCCGGTCAGCACGAGGCTCGGCGCACGCTCCCACAGCATGCCGGCGAGGCGAGGTATGAGGCCGCCGGGAACTCCGGTGATCCGGCTGACTTCGGCGTGATCATAGGGCTCAACCGCCGCGATCAGCGCCGCCGACAAATTCCCCGTGTAATCCTTGCGCTGCAGCAGTTCGCGCGCAAGACCCAACGCGAATACGCCTTCGGTGCCCGGCGCGATGACGATCCAACGATCCGCGTTGGCGCCCGTCAAGGTCATCTTGGGCTCTATTTGGACGAGCACACCGCGCGGTGTTGCCCGGCGAAACCGCGCGTACTGCCGCGCGGCGGCAACCGGCGAGTCGCCGGCGCCGAGAAAATCATTGCCGAATGACAGCACGAGCCCCGCTTTTTCGATCAAGCCGACCGGCTGATCGACACCGAATAGTTTGCGATTGACGGACGCCTCGACCGCGGTGGAGAGCGCATCGTAAACGACGTGATCGGTCGCGCCGCCGGCCTCGACGAGGTTGCGCAGCAGGATCTGCTGGTGGCCGCTCGTCGGTCCCGTCAAGCAAACGCGCCGGCCCTTCCGATCGGCCGGTGCCAGTGTGGCGTCGAGCAAGCTCATCGCCTTGTCCCAGGTGGAGGCCACCAACACGCCGTTTTCCCGGATCATCGGTGTCTTCAATCGGTCCGGACTATAATGCTGCTGCACCGCAGACTGACCCAGGCCGCAAATTTTTCCGCCGCTGATCGCCGATTCCGGGTTGCCTTCGAGCTTGAGTATGCGCCCCTCCCGGACCCTGCCCATGATCCCGCAGCCCGAAGCGCATTGCGTACAGGTCGAGGCGTAGTAAACGCCGACACCGGGCACGACGAAATTTTCAGGCGCGACATACGACTCGACGAGTTCAGCACCGGATTCGATCGAGGTATTGCCGCAGCCGGCGAGCGCGATCGTAGTCCCGCCGAGACCGACGATCTGCAAGAAATCCCGGCGGCTGACGCCACTACCGCTCATCGAATTCCCCTTGTCGTCGCGAGCATTTCATGGCCTATTTGTGGCATTGCCAGCAATCACTGGGCCCATGGCTGGTCTTATCGCTGACTGCGTCGACCTTGTGGTCCATTTCATGACAACTGACGCACCACCCCATCGAAATCGCTTTGACGCGGCGCGCGGTGGTCATCGAGCCGACATCGCCGTGGCAATAGCCGCAAGCTTCGCGCGTCGGACGGCCCTGTTCGAAGATGAAGCGCTGGACATGCCGCTCGTGATTGAAGCGCACGAAATCCGGCAGATCGTGGACCTTCTTCCAGGGAATGGCTTGCTGCTTGTCCCAGTAATCCAGCAGTAACTTGATGCGCGGCTTATCTTTGACCGATTCGATATTCTGGTGGCAACCGATGCATTTGCTCAAGCGAGGAATTCCGGAAACCGCGCTGCGCCTCGCATAGGTATGACAGTACATACAATCGATGCCCATCTTCTCGACATGAATGTAATGCGGAAACTCGATCGGCTGTGTAACGACGGGCCCCAAGGCGTTATAACCGTCCTCTGTTTGGCTGCCGATGGGTCCACCCTGCGGAAACGGCTCGTGCGGCTGAAAGATGCCGCCCGGCAGATAGGGATGCTGATCGAGTGGCTCTTGCTGAGACGACGTGCTTTGCGCAGCGGCTGCGGCCTGCGGAACGGGATCGGCGGCAAGCACCGGGGCTGCAACAAGGAGTGCAAGGATCGGCGCAATTCGCATAGCGCGCGCGAGTGCGCGCAGAGCGCCGTAGACCTTCAACAGGATCACTCCCCCCATCAGAACTCCCGCGCTGCCAGGCGTGCCGCGCCCGCAGCGGTTCAAAGACCAAGATGTAATCGAGATCGAGACCTTGCCCGCCATCATCTCAAAAGGCAGCGGCTACCCGGCGCCGTGACGGAAAACCCCAGATTTCGGAATTCCCATTCCGAAACCTGAGGGTATGATCACTTCTTCGCAGGTGCACCCCAGGGTGAAAAGGACGCCCCAGCCGCAGTCGCGGCCGCGTTCTGTACAAAGCCCACGCAATAGCAATGGGTGCAGATCTCGGTGTCGCCCGGATACAGCTTGCAGCCATTGACGGCTTCGTCGTTGTTGACCTTATCCTTGTTCGGTATGAAATTGACACATACCTTGCAGTTCTTATCACCGTTCGGATGGTCCTGAAACTTCAGCGCGGTGCGAACCGCGGCGTTTTGCGTTGCAAAGGCACGCCCGGATAATCCGGCAAGTGGAGCGATGGCAAGTGCCGTCACACCGATCTTGATCACTTTCCGACGCGAATGTTTCGCTTGATTGTCCATTTGCACCAACCCCCTTGATCGTTATGACCTCATTGCCCAGAAAAAACCGGCCCGAGCTGCGCGCTGCGGACCTCGAAGCATTATCGGAGCGGCAATGCGCAACTGTCAATGCTGCGACTACGTATCGAAGTGCTGCGAGTACATAGCAAAATGCTGCGGCCGCTAATCCGAACATCGAGATACAATGTGATATATGCTCGCTGCCCCGAAGCGAGATGCTGACCCGCTTTAGCCGGATTTGAGCGAAAGAGGGCTGCCCTCAAATGCAACAGATAGTCAATCTCATTAGAAGCTCGGCAACAGCGCCCGGCGCGGCTGTGCCCGCGGGATTTCCGTCGAGCGCCAATCCGGCGCGGGCGAATTCTACGCGCTATCACGGTCGGCGGCGGCTCGTGCAGGCGATGTCATTCGCGCTTGCAATCCTCGTGCCGGCGTCGGGGCTGCTGCGCATCGATCCGAGCGCCGGCGCGCTGGTCGTGCTCGATCGCCAAGTTTGGTTTGCGGATTTCTTTTTGATTGCCGGACTGTGGATCATGCTCGCCAGCGGCTTGATCATGCTGTACTCGGTTGCCGGAACGGTATTTTGCGGCTGGGTCTGCCCGCAAAACATCGTCTCGGAATGGGCCAATTTCATGACTCGCAAACTCCTTGGCCGGCGCGCCAAGGTCAACATGGACGGCAGCGCTCCGATCGTCGCCGCAACCAAGAACAAATTGCTCAATTGGGTGCTGCTCGGGCTGTCGCTGCTCGCGGCCTCGCTCGTCGTCGCGATCGTGCCGCTGTTCTACTTCTACGCTCCCGCAACCGTTTGGTCGTTCGTGACCTGGCGCGCCGATCCGCGCTTGGCGTCGTCGCTGCACTATATCTATTTTGTTTTCGTCGTCATCATCTTGCTGGATGTCGCGTTCATCCGCCACTTCTGGTGCCGCTTCGCCTGTGTCTACCGAGTATGGCAGCATAGTTTCCGCACGCGCGAGACGCTGCACGTCCGCTACGACTCGAGTCGCGCGTCGAGCTGCGAGAAATGCAGCTATTGCGTGAGCTCCTGCTTCATCGAGATCGATCCACGCAAGACGCTCGTCTACGATAGCTGCATCAATTGCGGCGAATGCGTCGATGCCTGCAATCGCATGCACCAAAAATCAAGCAAGCCGGGATTGCTCAGCTTCGAGTTCGGCGAACCCACCGAGCAGACAAAAGCACGCTCGCGATTCCGTGACAATGCGACCGCGCTCGCGGCGCGCAGCAAATGGGTCGCGGCGCTCGGCGTGTTCGGCGCCGGTCTGTTCATCTGGGGTTTGAATACCTGGGAACCGCTGCATGTCGTCGTCTATCGCGCCGATGTGCAGCATCAAACGGGTAATCGCGACTACCGCATCGCGATATCGAACAAGCTTTACCATGCGCGGCAAGTGCTGGTGCGCGTGACCGGACTCGCTGCGGCGGATTACAGCTTGGGGGCAACCGAAGTCGACTTGCCTTCGGCGGGACATGAATCGGTGATGCTGTCGGTGTCGGACAAGCTGCCGCGCGGGCTGCACGCCTTCGCAGTGGACGTGACCGCGCCCGGCTGGCATGTCCGGTTTCCGATAGAACATCTTGCAGAATAGGGGACGCCGCAATGAACGATGAGGACAAACCCACCGCTTCTCTGGGCTCGGTCGAATCGCAGTGGGGCAAGGTGGACGCCGGGCACTTCGGTTATGAATCCGAAGAAGATCGCAAGACCAAGCGCGGTCTCGAAGATTGGGAAATCGTCGAGAAAATACCGGAATCGCAAAAGCCCGTGCCGTACTGGTTTTTCGCGGTCGTCGTCGTCGTGCTGCTCGTGGGCATCGGACTGAGCTTTCCGTTTTGGGGTCTGCGCCCCGGCGACAACCGCTCTTGGCTCGACTGGGGCTACGTGGTTGCGCTCGTCTATGTTGCAGTGGCGGGCTCGTTCGTCTGGTACATGGTTCGCATGTTCGGTCCGAGCGCCGAGAAGAAAAAGCCCGGGGATGATCGCTGAACGGCTGCGCGCCGCGCTGCCCGCGGCGGTGCTGGCTTTGTCCGGCTGCGGTGGCGGCACCGAGGATTCGGCAACCTTGAGTTGGCGCGACCTGCAGGTGCACGTGGAATCACGCAGCTACGGTCCGATCCCCGAAATGAAAGAGCTGCTGGTGTTCGTCAACAGAAATCGCGTGCTGCCGGCCTGGGATTGCCGCGTCGACCTGCGCACCTCGGATGCGGATCCCTGGAAGCAGGCGATAGAAGACGGCCATGTCGGCGTCTATCGACGCGCGGCCAAGGTGGACGCGAACGAACATTCGGTGCTGCAGATCTGGATCCACGCCGAAGGTGAAGAAACCGTGCTGCGCTTTCCGCTCGAGGTTCAACCGGGCTCGGCGACTGGGGCCCGGGACAACAGCGTGAGCGCGACATTGGCGAAGTAGGCCGCGAATCCGGCTGCCATGACCGTACCGCCGACGGCGACAAGCCTGCCATACCAGCGATGCAGCGCGTGCCAGGCAACTTGATCATGGAACATCAAGTTCCCCTCCCAGATGCCGAACACCATTTGTACGGCGTAAAAGCTGAAAACCCCGAACGTCATGAGCCAGAATGAATACTTGATGAGCCGCAGCGAGTAAATCGTGCGACCGCTCAAGATCGGCAGCAGATAGTAGGTCACGCACATGACCAACATGACGACACCGCCGACCAGATTGATGTGCGCATGAGCCAACGGATCGATCATGTGCCCGGGACCGCCGAACGGGCTGCCGATCGAGTCGAGCCAGGCCCTGATCGGCGGCACGACTTGCAACATGCCGTGCATCGTGCCGATGAACAGCGAGAATGCAGAGACCACTAAGAACTTGACGAGGCTACGATGGAAGACGCCATCGGCAGGAGATACTTTAGACATAGATTTGACGATCACCGGTTCCGCCAGCCTACGGCCGGGTCCCCGGAACCGAAAAGCTAGCCGCGGTTCAGCACCTCGGAAACCGCGGCGATCTACTTGAACCGCTGCGAGCGGACTCGCCTATTCCACGACTCGCTTCATTTCTCCACGACGCGCTTCATACCGATGCTAAACAGACCAGCCGACACCAAAATGCCGCCGACAAAAAGAATCACCGGAATCCACATGTAGCCCACGTTCATCTGCTGCTCCTCATCTCAATTCAGTGCTGGTTTTTAAGACTATCACGGGCCCTTATGCATGGCAAAGATCCGAGCGCTCAGAGCGCCGCTCCGGAAGGCTTCAGGTGCAAAATGACGCCGCCCGGCTCTCTGGAGAGTACTTCGATCTGTGGCCCCAGCTGCGCGAAATTGATCGCCAGAGCGTGATCCTGAAACTTATCGCCGAGTATCACGTACGAAACGCCGCGCATCATCGCCAGCTGGCCGCTCGGATCTTTCGCCGCGGGAGGCAACGGCAGGCCGTCGCATTTACACGCGATCGAGGTCCGCGCCGGCCACGAGCTCGCGACGAGCACCGGAGCGGCCGGGTGTTCGCTGGTCGTGCCCTCGGTGGCGCGCAGACTGTTGACGCCTTGCGCAAAGTCGCTGATCACCTGATCCTCGGCGGACAGCAGCTTGTCGCGTCCCAATTCGAAATCGTTCCTATTCGTGCGCATGAACGCCGTGCAGATCAGCAGGAGAAGCACCCAAAGCCATCCGCGTTGCACGAGCAGCCCACGGCCGGCGAGCGGCGCGCAGGCGCGCAGCAACCACGGCAAGCCTCCATAGAGCAGCAGCGCGAGCATCAGCAGTGCCCAGGCGCGATCGGCTGCGACCGCGCCGATGAGTACGGAGAGCAGCAGCGTGCCGCCGGTCAGATCCGCGAGCAGGCGCTTGCCTTCGTGCAACGCAATCGCGGCGGTCAACGCGATCAAACTTAAGCCGCCGAGCAACTCCGCGTTCGAGAGCTGGCCGAGAATGCCGCTGCCGTTGAAAACTGCGGCGGCCGCGGGCAGCGGGTTTTGCCACCAGATCGTGCCGGGCCAACCGAGGCGCATCGCCAGCACGAGCACCACGACCAGCGGAATGCCGATCAGAAAAAATTCACGGTGTCGCTGGTCCGGTGGATCGCGCCACCAGGTAAACATCAGCATCGCCGGATAGGCGACACCGGCCGGATGCAAGCTGACCGCAGCCGCGCAAGCCAATAATTGCACGAAGTACGCGCCGCCGAATGTTCCGCGTTCAACGGCCTGCATGCGGTTGAGCCAGGCGGCCGCTCCAAGAATCGCGAGCAGACAGGGAGCCGCGGACAGCGAGTTGACGGCATCGACGGTCAAAGGAGCGATCATCAGCAAACCGGTCGCGAGCAGCGCGGCTTCGGCCTGATCGTCGCGGCGGCGCCAGCGATACAGAGCGATTGCGGCCCCTGCCATGATCAGCAAGGTCAGCACCTTGGCGGCGATGACCTGACCGGGACACAAGAAGCCCAGCGGCAAAAAAAGTATGACGCGGATATCCGGCGCACCCAGCGTGAAAGCCGCGCTCGCGACCGCATCGCCGATCGACCACGCGAGCAGCAAGGCCTTAGCGCCTTCCTCGGTGAGTCCATAGGGATCGGTGTGCATGGTGATTGCGACCAATATGCCCCAGGGCAGCAACAATAGGCCCGTCCGGGAGCTCGACAGCAGCGCGCGCAGGTTCATGATCTACGCCTTGCCGCTAGGCACGGGGTCGTAACAATTCATCACCGTTTGAAAATCGCTGTCCTGCGCGAATTGCCCCCGATGGAAAATGAACTGGCGGCGGTTTCCTTGCGCGGTGACGCCGGTCAAGCCGAATGATCGGCCCGATCGATCGCGGTACAGCTTCAAGTCGCGCTGCAATCGGATGACTTCACCATTCTTGAGTATCAAGTCGGCTGCACTGGCGCGCGTCTCGATCGCGACCGGCGCCGAGGGCAGCCACATCAAGCGCGTCGTCAGGATGCGATTGGCACCCGCGATGAAAAAGAAACAGGCGAGGAAGCCGAGCAAATACGCGACCGCGACATTGTCGCCGTAGAAGTTGCTGACCGCAAAAATCGACAGTGCCGTGACCGTGGGCACGTACAGCAACGCATCCCAGAACATGCCGTGATAGTCACGGCGCAGCGTATAGCGCGTGCCGTCGCTCATGAACGGCCATTGGCCTCGAGGTTCCACCCGTCGGCCATTCGAGCGTCAGAGCGAACTCTGAATGGCACTTTCGATCTCGTTGTAAAGCATCGAACCCGCCTGTTGAAAGCGAACGACGCCGCGGCCATCGATGACGAAAGTCCATGGATCGCCGGGCACTCCATATTCCTTGTAGGCTTCCGGATTGTCGTATTGATCCAGGTGAATGAAAATCATCTGTGCCTGGTACTTTTCCAACAGCGACTTGATCATCTGCAGCTGCCGATCGCAAGGAGTGCAGTGCGCGGGCGTCGCGAATTCCAGCAATACCGGTTTGCCGCTCGCGAGCGCCTGATCGACCGAGTGCTGATACATGCGCTCGTCGGGCTGGCGATAGGTCGTGATGCGGGAAACATCACCGCCGACATCGGCCAGAGTCTTGGTGTGCACGCGCGGCGCGATCTCGCCGAGCTTCAGCGTCAGCGAAGAATTGAAGGATTGCTGGGCGTGAATGTCGCAGGCCGAGAGCATCACCACGCCCAAGGCCGCCGCTGCCAAGCGCGCGCTGAATGCGCTCATCACGAATAGCCCTGGCCGGTCTTATAAATGTTGTATCCCCAAATGATGTTCGCGAGCAATACCAGCATGCCGAACGAGCCGACCGCCGCCATCAGGTGTGAAACCGTCCGCTCGACCTCCTGGCCCGGGTCATAGCCGCCGATGACTCCCGCGAGCGTGAACAGCACAACCATGCCGACGAGTCCGATGTTATGCATCCAGAAATGCACCTTGACCAAGCGCAGACTATAAATCGGACGATTCACGAGACGCGGAATGAAATAATAAATCGCGCCGAAAATGGCCATTTCAACCCAGCCCAAGAGATTGATGTGTCCATGTGCGAGCAATATCAAGTGGCCGTGCGGAGCCGTATCGACGTACATGCGCAGCAACGGGACGCCTCCCATAACGGCCCCCCAGGTAAAACCGATGATCGCGTAGACGATGCACGCATAGACGAACAACAGCGTAAAGCGCGTGTATTCGCTGTCGTTGATGCCAGGTCGCGCTGCAGCTGTCTCGCTCATGCTATCGGTCCTCGGTGTGCTTGGGTGCACCTTCCTCTCGCACATCTTTATATTGCGACTTCCATGCCGACGGCGCCCAAATTTTTACCATTTCATCGATAAAGCCGGAGCGCTCTTCCGACGGCTGCCGCGCATCGGGCGATCCTTGCGTGGCCTTGAGCTCCGACAGAAATACCGCGAGCGCATGCAGGTCCTTCTCGGGCAAGCGCGCCACATAGGCCGCCCCCTTGTCCGCGCCATGATCCATCGTTTGAGTCCCGTAGGTGGCCTCGGGTTCATGCAAGAACGCGCTCAAGTACTCCAACGTGTACTTGGATCCGACGCCGTCCAAGCTCACTCCGTTATTGGTGCCGTTGCGCACTGCGCGATGACAATCCGTGCAGCCGAGTTCGCGAAAGCGTTCCGAACCGGCCTTCCCCTCCGGCGAAAAGTCGTAAAACGAGGTCTGCGCATACATCTTTTTACCAGAGTGCACGCGGTAGATCTCCATGCCAATGAAGCTCAACACCGCGAACAGCACGAAAGCCGCCGCAATGCCGAACAGGATTTTTTCGCCCAACCGCAAGCCACCGGTCTTCATCGTGGCAACGCCCGACCTCCGCGAACACAACCGCCCCGGGTCGCTATCCGGTGATTATGCGCTCCGTGGCGGTTGCCGTCGTGTTTTGCAAGGGGGCGATCATTCACTGGTTGGTTACGGGAACGATGGTATTCCCTCCAGTCGTGGGCGGCGCCGAAGCCAGAAATGCGGCGACATTGTTGATGTCGTCATCGGTGAGGTTTGCGGCCATTTTGCGCATCATCGCATAGGGGTCATTGGCACGGCTGCCGTCACGCCAGGAGGTCAGCTGCGCAACGAGATAGGTGTACTTTTGTTGCCCGATGACGGGGAATAAGGGCGCCGCACCGCGGCCGTTGTAGCCGTGACACGATTGACAGGCCGACACTTTGCCGATCACGCCGTATTTTACGATCGACTGACCCAGGTATTTTTCACCGATCGCGGTTCCAGCCTCCTTGAGCGCCTTGAGATCCGACAAATCCGGCGGGCCGGCGAGTGTGTTGACATAGGCGGCGACATCGCGCCGCTCCTGCTCGCTCAAGGCGGCCGCAAACACCGGCATGACAGCGCCGGCACCGCTCGGCGTGCGCTTGCCACCCGCCAGGTCATCGAGCTGCTTGACGACGTAGGGAAAGCCGATACTCGCGAGGCGGGGAGCGCCCATGGCATCCAGTCCCCAGGCGCCAGCGCCATGACACGTCATGCAGGCCGGCACCGCGTCGCCTTTACCCTCATTGAATATCTTCATGCCGTTGGCGACGACGCCTCCGGGAAGGCCCGCATCTTCGGCGTGAGCCAGTGCACTGAAGAACAATACAACCACCACACCTGCCATCAACGAATTGACCACAGGCCGACCGAGGAATGCACGCATTAAAATACCCCCCTCATTATCATTAAGGCAACGCGGCTGGAATCCATCGTTGCCAGCTCATGCGCTCTTCGAGCGGCGCCATCGGATCCCGCAACAGAATTTTCAAGAACTCTACTACGGATGCACGCTCATATCTAGAGTCCATCCAGCCGCATTAGGACTCATTCGCAGCGGGGCTTTCGCGGTGCTAATCTCCGGACGCTGCGGGATTCGCCTGCGCCCTGCCGCGAAGGATGCGTAATGATAGAGACCATTGGCTTTATAGTCTTTTTGCTCGCGATTCTTTTCGTGGCTCTAATGTCGCCGAAGCGCTCCGACGAGAATAAGAAGGATTCCGATTCCGCTACCAAGGAGGAGAACAAGAACAAGGACAAGTGATTCAGCGCTTCACGCCGGACGCCGGCGCGCCCCTTGATGCCGCTGTGCGCAATTCGAGATAATCGAGTATTCCCTCCGCGGCCTCGCGTCCCTCGAACACCGCAGTGACGACGAGATCGGACCCGCGCACCATATCGCCGCCGGCGAATACCTTCGGGTTGGTCGTCTGAAAGCGATGCGCGGGCGCCGCCGACACGCGCACGCGCCCGTTGCGGTGCAACCCGATTTGTTGTTGCGCGAACCAATCGGGCGGACTCGGCAGGAAGCCGAACGCAATGATGACCGCATCGGCCGGGATGGTCTCCTCGGTGCCCCGCACCGCTTCCGGCACGCGCCGGCCGCGTGCATCGGGAGCTCCCAGGCGCGTCTCGACGAGCTTCACGCCCTGCACGCGATCGGCACCGACGATCTCGATGGGCTGGCGATTGAACAGGAAACTAACGCCCTCTTCCTTGCTGTTCTTGTAATCGCGGCGTGATCCCGGCATGTTCTGCTCGTCGCGCCGATAGGTGCAGGTCACGCTCGTCGCGCCCTGGCGTATCGCCGTGCGATTGCAATCCATGCCGGTATCGCCGCCGCCCAAGACGACGACGCGTTGGTCGCGCATATCGATGAAGTGCGCCGGATCCCTCTCTAACCTGAGTTCCCGATCGATGTTCGAAATCAAATAGGGCAGCGCCTCGTACACGCCGGGCAGATCTTCGCCCGCGAATCCGCCTTTCACATAGGTGTAAGTGCCCATGCCGAGGAACACCGCATCGAACTCCTCGATGAGATGCTCGAACGCGAGATCGCGGCCGACCTCGACGTTCAATCGAAATTCGACGCCCATGCCTTCCATGATTTCACGGCGCTTCTCGACGATCTCCTTTTCCAGCTTGAACGGCGGAATGCCGAAGGTCAGCAGTCCGCCGATCTTCGAATAGCGATCGAAGACCACCGGTGTAACGCCGTTGCGCGCGAGAACGTCGGCGCAGCCCAAGCCCGCGGGTCCCGCGCCGACGATGGCGACGCGCTTGCCCGTCGGCCGGACCAGCGACATGTCGGGCTTCCAGCCCAATTTGAACGCCTCATCCGTGATGTATTTTTCGATCGACCCAATACTGACCGCGCCGAGCCCGTCGTTGAGCGTACATGCGCCCTCGCAGAGCCGGTCCTGCGGACAGATGCGCCCGCACATCTCCGGCAGGGAATTGGTCCGGTGCGATAATTCCGCGGCCTCGAACAATTTGCCCGCACCCACGAGCGCGAGCCAATTCGGGATGTAGTTGTGTACCGGGCACTTCCATTCGCAGAACGGATTGCCGCAGGACAAACAGCGGCCCGCCTGTTGTTTGGCGTCATCGGGGCTGTACGGCTCATAAATCTCGCGAAACTCGCGAACCCGCACCTCGAGGCTGAGCTTGTCGGGGTCTTTGCGCGGGAAGTCGAGAAACTGTAGGTTCTTGTCGGCCATGGCCATATTCGTTTTGAGGAGGGACGCGCGGGCGGCGTGCTTCAGGCCGCGCGGCGCAGATTTTCCAGCAGCGAGCCGATCGCGGCGGCCTTCGGCTTCACGACCCAAAATTTGCCGATATAGGTCCTGAAGTCATTGAGCAGCGCCGCGCCCCAGACGCTGCGCGTGGCTTCGACGTGTTGCTCGATCAAGCCGCGCAGATGTTGCACGTGCGTGCCCATGCCCTCGGGCGACACGCGGTGGATGTCGATGAGTTCATGGTTGTACCGATCGACGAAATCGCGCTCCATGTCGAGTACATAGGCGAATCCGCCGGTAAATCCCGCGCCGAAGTTCACGCCCGTGCGCCCGAGCACGCAGACGACGCCGCCGGTCATGTATTCGCAGCAATGATCGCCGGCGCCCTCGAGCACCGCGAGCGCGCCGGAATTGCGCACCGCAAAACGCTCCCCGGCGATGCCAGCCGCATACAGCTCGCCGCCGGTGGCGCCATATAGGCAGGTATTGCCCATGATCACGGTCTCGCGCGCGATGAACGTCGAGCGCGTCGGCGGCTTGACGACGATCATGCCGCCCGCCATTCCCTTGCCGACGTAATCGTTGGCCTCGCCTTCGAGATGCAGGTGCAGGCCGCCGGCGTTCCAGACGCCGAAGCTTTGGCCGATCGAGCCCTTCAAGTTGACGACGATGGGCGCCTCACGCATTCCATGGTTACCCCAGCGCTTGGCGATCTCGCCGGATATGCGCGCGCCGATCGAGCGATGGAAATTGCTGACCAAGTAGCTGAACTTGCCGCCCGACTTGGTCGCGATCGCCTCCTGCATGTCCATGAACATTTTCTCGGCAAGTGCGCCTTTGTCGAACGGCGCATTGTGCGGCGCGACGCAAAATTGCGGCTGGTCCGAGACCAGGCCGCTGTTGGCAAGCAGCGGCTGCAGGTTGAGCTTGCGCTGCTTCGAGGTTTCGCCCGGCAACACCTCGAAGCATTCGGTGTGGCCGATGAGTTCTTCGATGCTGCGCACGCCGATCGCCGCCATGATCTCGCGGCACTCCGCCGCGACGAACTTGAAATAATTCATGACCATCTCGGGCAGACCGATAAAGTATTTCGTGCGCAACACGTTGTGCTGCGTCGCCACTCCGGTCGCGCAGTTGTTCAGATGGCAGATTCTGAGGTATTTGCATCCCAGCGCGACCATGGGCGCCGTGCCGAAGCCGAAGCTTTCGGCGCCGATGATCGCGGCCTTGATGACGTCGAGACCGGTCTTCAAGCCGCCGTCGGTTTGCAGACGCACGCGATGCCGCAGTTCGTTGGCGCGCAGCGTCTGATGCGTCTCGGCGAGCCCCAGCTCCCACGGTGTGCCGGCGTATTTGATCGAGGACAGCGGGCTCGCGCCCGTGCCGCCGTCGTAGCCGCTGATCGTGATGAGATCCGCATAGGCCTTGGCGACACCGGCCGCGACCGTGCCGACGCCGGGCTCGGCCACGAGTTTGACCGACACCAGCGCCCGCGGATTGACCTGCTTGAGATCGAAGATCAGCTGCGCAAGATCCTCGATCGAGTAGATGTCGTGATGCGGGGGCGGCGAGATCAAGCCGACGCCGGCCCGCGCGAAGCGCAAGCGCGCGATCATTTCGTTGACCTTGTGGCCCGGCAGCTGGCCACCCTCGCCGGGCTTCGCGCCCTGCGCGATCTTGATCTGCAGCACCTCGGCGTTGATCAGATATTCGGGCGTGACGCCGAAGCGCCCCGAGGCGACTTGCTTGATCTTGGAATTTTTCTCGGTCTTGTAGCGGATCGGATCTTCGCCGCCCTCGCCGGAATTCGAGCGCGCGCCGAGGCGATTCATCGCGATCGCGAGGGACTCGTGCGCCTCCGGCGACAGCGCGCCCAGGGACATGCCGGCGCTGTCGAAGCGCTTGAGAATCGCGGCCACCGGCTCGACTTCCTCGAGTGGGACCGGCGCACGGGTGCGCTTCAATTTGAGCAAGTCGCGGATGCATGAGACCGGGCGTTCGTTGACCAACTTCGCGTAACTTTGATACATCTCGTAATCGCCGCTCATGACGGCGGCCTGCAGCGTCGCGATCACGTCCGGGTTGTACATGTGGTACTCGCCGTTGTGCATGTACTTGAGCAGTCCGCCCTGCTCCACGCCTTCCATCGGATTCCAGGCGCGCGCGGCGAGATACTGGAGGTCGCGCTGCAGATCGTCGAAATCAGCGCCCGCGATGCGGCTGTCGGATCCCTCGAAGCATAGTTCGACCACCTCGTCGGCGAGGCCCACGATTTCGAACAGCTGCGCGCTGCGGTAGCTCGCGATCGTCGAGATGCCCATCTTGGACATGATCTTGAACAAGCCTTTGCGTATGCCGCGCCGGTAGCTGCGGCCGAGTTCGAGCCGCGTGTCCGACTCCATGTTGAGCGCGCCCTTGCGCATCAAGTCGAACAAGGTCTGGTAGGCGAGATACGGATACACGGCGGTCGCGCCGTAGCCGATCAAGCAGGCGAAGTGATGTGCATCGCGCGCCGTGCCGGTTTCGACCAGGATGTTGCATTTGCAGCGCAGGCCCGTGATGACGAGGCGCCGGTGCACGGCGCCCGTCGCGAGCAGCGCATGCATCGGAATTTTTCCCTTGACCAGATACCGGTCTGAGAGCAGCAGCACCAGCTTGCCGGCGCGCACGGCGGCCTCGGCTTGATCGCACACCGACACGATCGCCGCCTTCAGATCCGTCGCTTCGTCGTATTGAAGACTGATGAACTCGTGCGGCACGCCGGAGTCGGCGAGGCTCACGATTTGCCGCAGCTTGCGCTGCGAGAGAATCGGCGAGCTGAGCACGATCTGTTCCGCATGCTGCGGGGCCGGCACGAAGATGTTGCACTCCGGCCCGATCTGCGTCTGCAGCGACATCACGATGCTTTCGCGCAAGCTGTCGATCGGAGGATTCGTAACCTGCGCAAACTGCTGGCGGAAATAATCGTAGAGCGAGCGCACTTTCTTCGACAGCACCGGCATCGGTGTGTCATCCCCCATCGAGCCTACCGCCTCGCTTTCGTCCTCGGCGAGTACGCGGATGATCTCGTCGCGCTCCTCGGCCGAGACGTTGAACATCTTCTGATAAAGCGCCAAAGTGTCGCGATCGAACGGCTCAGCGGCGAGCCGCGGATCGATCAGATCCGTCTGTAGATAACGCACGCCCTTCTTGAGCCAGGTCTTGTAGGGGTGACGGCTCTTCAAGAGATCATCGACGCGCTTCGTATCCATGAGTTCGCCGGTGTGCAGATCGAGCGCGATCAATTCGCCGGGCCCGAGCTTGCCCTTCTTGACGACGTCCTCGTCGAGATAATCCCAGACGCCGGCTTCGGAGGCGACCGTGATGTGCCGATCCTTGGTGATCACCCAGCGCGCCGGACGCAAGCCGTTGCGATCCAAGGTGCAGCACGCATAGCGGCCGTCGGTCAGCACGATGCCGGCCGGCCCGTCCCACGGTTCCATGTGCGTCGCGTAATATTCGTAAAACGCCTTGAGGTCCGGATCGATCATGTCGACCGATTGCCATGCCGGCGGCACCAGCATGCGCATTGCATGCATCGGATCGAGACCGCCCACGAGCAGGAGCTCGAGCATGTTGTCGAGCGACGACGAGTCCGACCCGGTCAACGACACGACGGGCAGGATATCGCTGAGATCGGGCAATACCGGCGAACGAAACAAGGGCCCGCGCGCCACGGCCCAGCTGCGATTACCCTGGATGGTATTGATTTCGCCGTTGTGCGCGAGATACCGATAGGGGTGCGCAAGCCGCCACTGCGGCAGCGTATTGGTCGAGAAGCGCTGATGGAACACGACGACCGAGGCTTCCATGCGCGGATCCTTGAGGTCCGGATAGAACTGCGACAGATACTGCGGCATGACCATGCCCTTGTAGACGATCGTGCTCGCCGACAGGGACGGTACATAGAAGGCCGCGTCCGCGTGCTCCAATTGCTTTTCGGCGCGCCGGCGCGCGAGGTACAGCTTGCGATTGAAGGTCGCCTCGTCGATCTCGGCGGGCGAATTGACGAACACCTGCGCGATCGTCGGCAAGCTCTTCAGGGCTTCCTCGCCGCAGGCGTCCGGGTCGATCGGCACGACTCGAAAGCCCGCTACCTTGAGATTCTCGCGCTCGAGCTGCTGCGCGAGCGCGCGACGCGCGGTATCGGCCTTGAGCGGATCGCGGTTCAGGAACACGAGTCCGGCGCCGAACAGCGTCGTCAAAGAAAATCCCGCCTCCGCGGCGGCGGCCCTCAAAAATCTCACCGGCATTTTGATCAGCAGGCCGCAGCCGTCGCCGGTTTTGCCGTCGGCCGCGATTGCGCCGCGATGCGTCAGGCGATTCAGCGAACTCATCGCGGTTTGCAGCAGCCAATGGCTCGGTTGATCATCGAGATTCGCGATCAAGCCAAAACCACAGGAATCCTTCTCGTAGTCGGTGCGATAAAGGCCCCAATCGTGGGCGCGCGGATCCGCATCGCCGGCCTGGCCAGCCCCGTTCTGCCCACCTATCGTCATGCCCATAACGCCCCGAGCCTTACAGCCGAAGCTATAAAGATGTTTCAAAACAAGTACTTAAATCGGTTCTGGGCGCGCGGTTCGACGCGGGCACCTTCTAAGGGTGCGCGCCCGGCGGGGCAAGCGCAGCTACGCGCGCCAATTCATGTTCGTCATAATACCTAGCCGGTGAACACCGTCAATCGCAAAGTCGGGCGAGTCGGCATCAACCTATACTCGATAAAGTGACTGATTCGCATTTAACACCACCCATCGCCGACCAGAAGCCTCGGACCCTGCATTCCCCTTATGGGGACCGCGTCGACCCCTACTATTGGCTGCGTGACGACGAGCGCCGCGATCCCGAGGTGCTCGCCTATCTAAAGGCCGAAAACGCGTATATGGAGCAAGAATTCGCGGCCGCGAAGCCGCTCGAGAACGCCTTGTTCGACGAAATCGTCGCGCGCCTCAAGCAAGACGATGCCTCGGTGCCCTACCGCAAACACGGCTACTGGTATTACACCCGCTTCGAGGTCGGCAAGGAGCATCCGATCTTCGCGCGCCGCCGCATACTGGGCGGCGCCGAGGAGATTCTGCTCGACGCGAACGCTCTCGCTGCCGGCCACGATTACTACCAGATCGGCGCGCTCGCGATCTCGCCGAATTCCATGATGCTGGCATTTTGCGAAGATCTCGTCGGTCGGCGCGATTATCGCCTGCGCTTCAAGGACTTGAGCACCGGCCTCATCGACGCCGCCGCGATCGAAGGGGTCGAAGCGGATCTCGCCTGGGCCAACGACAACGCGACATTGCTGTATGTCGAGAAGGACCCGGAGACCTTGCTCGGGATGTACGTGAAGAAACATGTACTCGGCTCGGACGCGGCCGCGGACGTGCTCGTGTTCCGCCAAACCGACATGAGCTTCTACACCAACGTCTCGAAATCGAAATCCGATCGCTACATCTTCATTCAGATGGAAAGCACCGTTGCCTCGGAGTGGCATTATGCGGATGCCGACGACCCGAAGCTGGAATTCAAGGTGTTTTTGGCGCACGAGCGCGATCATGAGTATCAACTCGAGCACCTGCACGATCGATTCATCGTGCGCAGTAATTGGCGCGCGAGCAATTTCCGCCTGATGCGCGCAGCGATCGGCGCGAACTCCGACCGCAGTCGATGGCTGGACGTCGTCGCGCATCGCGACGACGTCTTCATCGAGGATTTCGAGGTCTTCGACTCCTACATCGCGGTCTCGGTGCGCACCCAAGGCTTGCGCAAGATCTGCATAAAGCCGCTGCCCGCGCCCGGAGTCCGGGGCGCAGCGGCAGGGGCAACGCCCGCCGCGGCGCTGGGCGCGCCGCCTGAAGCGCCGGAGTTCTTCATCGCGAGCGACGAGCCGGCGTATTCGATGTCGATTTCGACGAATCCGGAACTCGCAACCGAGATCGTCCGCTACACCTATTCCTCGCTGACCACGCCGGCGACGGTCTACGACTACAACATGCGCACGCGAGAACAGATCCTCATGAAGCGCGATCCCGTGCTGGGCAACTTCGATCCGTCGAACTACCGCACCGAGTTCTTGTTCGTGGCCGCGCGCGACGGCGCGCAGGTCCCGGTATCCTTGGTGTATCGCGTGGGCACCGCGCTCGACGGCAGCGCGCCGCTATTACAGTACGCCTACGGCGCCTACGGCCTGTCGATGGACCCCGTCTTTTCCTCCTCGAGACTCTGCCTGCTCGATCGCGGTTTTCTCTACGCGATCGCGCACGTGCGCGGCGGGCAGGAGATGGGCCGCGCGTGGTACGACGCCGGACGGCTCATGCACAAGATGAACTCCTTTACGGACTTCATCGACGTCACCCGCCATCTGGTGGCGCATGGGTACGCGGCGCGCGATCGCGTATTCGCGATGGGCGGCAGCGCCGGCGGCTTGGTCGTCGCGGCGGTTGCGAATCTCGCGCCGCAAGATTATCGCGGCATCGTCGCACAGGTACCGTTCGTCGATGTCGTCACGACGATGTTGGACGACAGCATCCCGCTGACGACGAATGAATACGACGAGTGGGGCAATCCTCGCGACAAAGCGCTCTATGACTACATACTGTCGTACTCGCCGTACGACAACGTGCGGCCGCAGGCCTATCCGGCGATTCTCGTCACGACGGGCCTCTGGGACAGCCAGGTGCAATATTACGAACCGGCAAAATGGGTCGCCAGACTGCGGGCGCTCAAAACCGACCGCAATGCGCTGTTATTGCATACCGATTTGGTTTCGGGCCACGGCGGCAAATCAGGCCGATTCCAGCGCTACCGAGAGATCGCGACCGAATACGCCTTCATCTTGAGCCAATTGGCCGCCCAAACTTGAGGCGGGGTGGGCGCGCAAGAAATCCGCGGCCAGGCGCGCGGCCCGCGCGACGCGCGCATCGATGCCTTGCAGCGCCAGCCGGCCGTCGCCTCGGCGCACCAGCAGCGCTGCTCGGTCGGCCCCACGAGGCACCCACATCGTGACGATCTTGGATTGCATGACCGAAGAGGGAGCAAGGCCCATGCCAGGTCATTAAATCCTTTTAATTCAGGCGCTTAAGTTTAGACGGCGGTCTCGGCAGTGACAATATTTGTCATTGATGGTGCACTTTGGGCAGCACCACGCAAGCCTGTTTTTTTGCTTTGAGCGTCTTGCAGATTGCATGCGCGGCGGCCTGAGTCAGCCCGGTGACTTGCAGGCGATACAAAGGAGCCGCGGGAGCGCTGCTCGATTTCACGGTCGGCGTCAGTCCCTTGAGCACGGTCGGAAATCTCTTCTCGAGCCGCTCCCAATGATGATTGGCCGCGGCCGTGCCGCTCTTGAACGCGCCGAGCTGAATGACGGTGTCGCCGCCGCCTGCGTTCGTGACCGGCGTCACGGCCGGCTTAGGCAGAGGCGCCGATTTTGCGGCCGCTCGCGCATTTGGACGCGGTGCCGGAGCCGACGGCTTCGGCTTCGCTGGCGCAGCGGCAGCGCCCGCGGCCGCAGCGGCGCCGGAGCCAGGCGCACCCGGGGCGGCCTCAGTGGCCGGTGGAGTGCCGGACGGCGCCTGCTGGGCGAGCGAAAAATTCTCGACCCGGATCCGCGCTTCCTCGGTCCATTTGCCTTCCGGATATTGCTTCAAGAACACCTGGTAGGCCTCGGGCGTGTCGGTATCGCGGGCCTTTTGCCAGTCGCGGTCCTCATAGAGCTCCTTGAGCCGGGCTTGCGCCTGTCCGGTGAACGAACCGGTCGGATATTTCTTGACGAACAGCTCGTAGGAATCGGCATTGTTCGCCGCGCGCGCCTTCTCCCAGTCGCTCTGTTCGCGGCTGCAGCCCGCGACGCCTATGCCTAAGGCCAGCGCCAGCGCCAGCGCCGCGACCCGTATCTTGATGTCCATGGTGATTCCCGCGAGATGTCGTTGAATCGCTTATTCTACTTCGATTCGCATTGTCTGTCGGTGCCGCCAAGCTCGTCACATCATGCGCGGTCCCGAATAAGGTAAAAAATCCCCGATGAATGAGGAAAGTCCAAATCCGCCGGCCGCTTCCGCGGCGCCGGCCACTTCCGCGCCGCCGGTCAAGAGGCGCTTCCTGGATCGCGCGGCGTCGACGCCGACCGTGATCGGCGCCGGCACCGTGTTCGTCGGCGACCTGCGCGGCTTCGGCCCGTTCGTCATTTCCGGTGCGGTCCAGGGCGACGGCGAGCTGCTGGGGGACTTGAACCTCGCGGTCGGCGCGACCTGGCTCGGCAATATCCGCACCGAGCGCGCGATCGTGGCGGGTCACATCGTCGGCAGCCTCGAGGTCGCGGACAAACTCGAAATCGGCCATACCGCCATCATCCGCGGCCGGGTCACCGCACGCACCGTGGCGATCGCCAGGGGTGCGATCGTCGAGGGCGACATCGATGTCACATCGGGCGACCCCGTGCTGCAATTTGAAGAAAAACGCGACACGTAGCGGGCCGGTTCGCGTTCCCGCATTCTAAGGCGCAATGAGAGAATTTGACGTCATCGTGGTCGGCGGCGGAATTCACGGGGCGGGCGTGCTGCAGGCGGCCGTGGCGGCCGGCCACCGCGCGCTGCTGATCGAACGGCAGGGGATAGCGAGCGGCACCTCGAGTCGCTCCAGCAAATTGATCCATGGCGGCTTGCGCTACCTCGAATCCGCGCAATTCGCGTTGGTCCGCGAGAGCCTGCGGGAACGCGCGATCCATCTGCGCATCGCCCCGAGCCTCGTCGAGCTCAAGCCTTTTTTCATCCCCGTCTACAAAGACACGCGGCGGCGGCCATGGCAATTGAAGCTCGGGCTTCTGGTCTATGCCTTGCTCGGCGGATTCGACGCGAGCACCCGCTTCGGCACCGTCCCCAAGAGTGAATGGCCGTCGCTCGACGGCCTCGATACGCAGAATCTCGATGCGGTCATTCGCTACTATGACGCCCAGACCGACGATGCGAGCTTGACGCGCGCCGTCGTGCAATCGGCGTTGTCGCTCGGCGGCGAAGTCGCGATGCCCGCGAAATTCGTAGAGGCGAGACTCGACGACGAAGGCGTCACGGTCGTCTACGAGCAAGGCGCAACGCGCATCGAGTGCAGGGCGCGCGTGCTCGTGAATGCCGCCGGGCCTTGGGCGACCGCGGTGAGCCGCGCCGTGCAGCCCACGATACCGATACCGGCAGTCGACTTGGTACAGGGTACGCATATCGTCGTGCCGCTCAAGGTCACGGCGGGCATCTACTACGTCGAAAGCCCCGCGGACGGCCGCGCGGTGTTTCTCATCCCGTGGCACGGCGCGACCATGATCGGCACGACCGAAACGCCCTACCACGGCGAACCCGATGAGGTGCGCCCATTGCCCTCGGAAGAGCAATACCTGCTCGACGTGGCGCGCCGTTACTTTCCGGCATTTCGCGACGTCACGCGCGAACACATCGTCGAACGGTTTGCGGGTCTGCGCGTACTGCCTGCCGCGAGCGAGGCGGCATTCGGGCGCTCGCGCGAAACCATCTTCAGCACCGATCGCGAATCGAAACCGCGCGTGCTCGGCATCTTCGGCGGCAAGCTGACCGGATGGCGAGCCGCGGCGGCCCAGGTTCTCGAACGGATCGGCCCTTCCTTGCCGCAGCCGCACAGAGTCGCGGCGACCAAAGACTTGATATTGAGGAGTAGCCCGTGAGCAGGAACAGCAAGCTATTGTTGAGTTTGGCGCTGGCGCTGTCGGCGTCGAGCGCGGCGGCCGACGGCGATTATTTCAGCCCGACCGATGAGCGGGTCGCAATCTCGCTCGGCATCATCAAGGTCTCGCCGTCGACGTCCTTGCGTGTGGACAGCGGCGCCGGCGTCGCCGGCACGACGCTCAACGGCGAAGACGATCTCGGTCTGGACAGCTCGGTCATCGAACCGAAATTCGAAGCCTCGGTGCGCGCGGGCCAGCGCAGCCGGCTGTTCTTCGATTATTTCACGCTGGATCGCGACGACACGAAGGTGCTCGCGCTCCCGCAAGGCGCCGCTTTCGGTGACGTCGTGCTGCTTGACGGCGATCCCGTGCAAACGATTTTGAGCCTGCGCATCCTCGGCGTGACCTATGGATATTCTTTTTTGCACAACGAGAAGTTCGAAGTTTCCGGCCTCGTCGGCATCAACGATACCGAGATCAGCTCGAGCGTGCGCGTGCAATCCCCAACGCGCCACATCTACGATGCACAGTCCCTGGCCGGACCCTTCCCGACTCCGGGGCTTGCGGCGACCTGGGCCGTCAGCAAGCACTTCTATGTCGATGCGACCGCCAAGTATCTGAAGGTTTCCATCGACCACCTCGAAGGCTCCTTGAGTCTCTACGATTTCGATGCCTTCTATCGTCTGAGCCCCAACGTGGCATTTGCCTTGGGCTACAACGGAACCCGCGCGAACTTGCTGTCGCGGCAATCCAAGGACTCCGGCGCCTTCATCTTCGACGCCAAGGGCCCCGAGTTGTTCGTGCGCGTGGCTTTCTAAGGCGCGCCGGCGCCCGGCTGGGCGAGGTATTCGACCCGGTTATTGGCGGCGGCGGCTTTATTCCATTCGCCTGCGGTCACGGATTCGCTGCGCGCCGGATAGGGCACTGCGGGGCGCGCATTACCGGCATTATCGGTCACGACCGAAATCGCGCCGGAGCTGCGCTGGCGTATGCTCCCGATCAAATTGGCAAACGCCAAGGATTGTCGCTGCAGACCGGTTGAAGCCTCCTCCGCCGGATTCCCGATCACATCGCATTTGACGATCGGCACCGACGCATTCGCCGGCTGATAGCCGTCGGTCGCGTTGCCGGACAGGCAATAGGCACCGGCGTAGCTCGTGACCTTGACGACGCCGTGAAAACCTTGCGCCTCCAGCTTGCCCAAGACCTCGCGCAACACATCGACGCGACCGCGATCCAAGGGCGCTTCGCCGTAGGGCACCAACTCCGTGCGCGACCACGGCGGTGTCGCGATCGGCGTGCCTCCGAGCGGCGAGCCGGCGCTCGCAGGAGCCGCAGCCAGAGCGCTCGTGAGGTCCTTGACCGTTTCGGTGAGGTCGTCGCGCGTGCGCGCGAGTTCCGTATTCGTCGCGGTGAGACCCGCGAGCTCGGTCTGCGATTTGGCCAACTCGTCGCGCGCCTGGAACCACAGGACCGCGAACAGCAGCGCCGCGAGGCCGGCCGCGGCGATGCCGGCGATCCAAGGTGCGGCCGACTTCGGCGCCGGCGGGGGAGTCGCTACCGGCTGCGGCAGCGGCTCAGCAGTCGGCTTTATCGCCGGCGGCGAGTCGCGCACGTCGATGACGATGCGAGATGCAAAACTGTCGAGGCTCGCGACGATGAAACGGCGCAGATCGGCGCCCTGGTCTTTGATGGCCGCTTCCACGCGGCGGCCCCAGTCGGCGCCCCGCAAGGCGGGCACCGCCGCGGACGGTGCGGGGGCGATCTGGACCGAAGTGGCGGTCGTCACGAGTTCGACCGGCGCGAGCGCGGGTTCGTCGGAGTCGCGGCGATCGGGCAGCAAGTGCAATTCGTACAGAACTTTCGAGACGTCGACGGGGCGCACCTGTTTCGGCAATACGCCCATCGCGCCGAGCGCACGCGCCTGACCGACATACAGCTCACCCTCTTGAGAGGTGTACATCATGATCGGAATCATCGCGGTGCGCGGATTGCTCTTGATGACCTGCACGGCCTGCAGGCCATCCATGCCCGGCATCAGATGGTCCATGAAGATCGCGTCGGGGCGATTGCCCTTCAAGTACTCGATCGACTGTTCCGCGGACTCCGCCAGATCGACCTCGATGTCGTATTTCTCGAGCATGCGGCTCAAGATGACACGGGCCGATTTGGAATCGTCGACGATTAATGCGCGCTTGCGGGCCATCGCGATAGTTTAACGCCGCGCGCGCACGCGCAGCGATTCTCATCGACGCCTAAATTTCGCATCCTCGCCTGACTATTACGTCGATTCTTTGGATCCGGCTTCCTTGTTCTGCTCGATCCATGTCAGCGCGGATTCCACGTCGGCGAGTTCCGCCGCGGTAAACCCTTCGATTCTGACGCCGGTGGCGGCTGCCTTCTTCCTCGCGAGTTCGGCACTGGCAACACCGTGCACCCATACAAGGCCGCGGCGCACTTTGGCCGTGAATTTTTGCTGTTTCTCTTCGGTCATTTCGTCGACTCCTTCATAAAATCGCTCTGTTGTCCGGCACGATACACGACTCCTCAAGGGCTTGCGATAATGCGAGCGAGCTGTGCCCGGTACGCATTGAGACTGTCCGCAACCACCGCGATGTACTGGTTGGCCTCCTCCCAACGCCGATCCTCGATCGCTTCGCGTATGGCGGGCAGGGTTTTCGCTTCGTAGCCCGTATGGATTCCGGGCGCATAAATCATATGCTTATACCAAGGTCTGGCCGGTAGACCACGCGCATCGGTCAAGGTTTCCTCGAGTATCGTCAGCATCGCGTTGAGACGCTCGCGCCGTGCCGGCGCGGCGGCATCTTGCGACATGCTCGCGCGCGCATAGACTTGATCGAAGGCATCGGCGCTGGCTTTCAATTGCTCGACCGCATTGTCCAACTGCGCAAAGTTCAGGTAAGGAACATCCGTTTCGCGCTGCGGTGCCGCGCGCGCCTCGCGCGCGTCGGCGGCCAGCGCGAACGCGCCGGCGTCGAGCAGCGCGTCGAGATCTCGCGTCTTGGTGCGCATGCGATCCGCCGCCCGATGCAATTCCTCGTCATAGCCCGCGATCGAACGTGCGAAGTCCGCCGCGCGCGTCGGCAGCAAATCGGCCTGTGCGGCGCGCAGCACCGTGCGGCCCGCGACCTTGGCGAGCGCGACTTCATAGGCAAATGCGGGGTCGACGAATCGGCGAAAATGATCGAAGGAGTCGTACGCCGAGTGATAGACGCCGTAGTCGGATTCACCGCTGAATCCGAAGTCCAAGGAACTGATGCCGAGGTGCTGTAGGAACGGCGTGTAATCGGATCCGGAACCCAAAGCGCCCAGGCGCAGATCGCCGCCGCCGGCATCGGCGTGTGCCCCATCGGCGGTAGGTCCGGCCTCGTACGCGTGCACGCGACGCGCGGCGATCGCTCGGGTGAGCACGCTCGCGTCCGTCTCGGGATCCTTGACGTCACGCGCAACTTCGCTGACGAAGCGCTGGAGCGCGTGCGTACCGCCGACGTGCAGCACGCCGCGCCCATTGTTGTCCGAATTGACGTAAAGCGCGGCCTTCTCCTGCAATTCCACCGCGTGGGTCTCCGCCCATTCGGTCGAGCCGATCAAGCCCGGTTCTTCGCCATCCCAGCTCGCGTAAATCAGCGTGCGGCGCGGCCGCCAGCCCGCTTGGACGAGCCGGCCGATGGCCTTCGCTTCGGACATCAAGGCCACCGTGCCGGACAGCGGATCGCTGGCGCCGAACACCCAGGCATCGTGATGATTGCCGCGGATGATCCAGCGATCCGGTTCCACGGCGCCCGGCAATTTCGCAATCACGTCATAGAGCGTCTTTTGGCCCCAGTCCGACGCGATTTTCAGATGAACGCGCGCCGCGCCGGGACCGATGTGATACGCGAGCGGCAGGCCGCCGCGCCAAGCCGCCGGCGCGACCGGTCCGCCGAGTGCCGCGAGCAGCGGCTCGGCATCGGCGTAGGAAATTGGCAATACCGGAATCTTCAGGATGGTTTTCGCATCCGCGAGCGCGAGACGCTTCGCATCCTGCGTCGATCCGATGCCGGGCGTCAGCGGATCGCCGGTGTACAGCAGAATGTCCTGCACCGAGCCGCGCTGCACCGCATCCGCGGGCCGGAAACCGCCCTTCGGATAGACGTCGCCCCGGCCATAGCCGTCGTCGAGCGGGTCCGAATAAATCAGACAGCCGATCGCGCCGTGTTGATACGCGAGCTTCGGCTTGAGGCCGCGCCAACCGCCGCCGTAACGCGCCAGAACGACGCGCCCTTTGACGCTGATGCCTCGCCTGTCGAGTTCCGTGTAGTCCTCCGGTATGCCTTGATTGACATAGACGAGCTCGCCGCTGATGTCGCCGTCGGCGCCGTAGATGTTGTAGGGCGGCAATTCGTCGCGGGTTTGGCTCGAGGTGGCGTCGCCCGGCACGGGCGGTTCGCGCAGCTTGGCGACGTATCGCGTCGGCGCCGTGAGTTCGAGCCGCACTTCGCGCGGCGTCGGGTAGAGCACCGAAAAAGTTTCCAGCGAGGCATCCCAACCCCATTCGCTGAATTTCGCCAGAATGAATTCCGCGTTGGCTTTGTCGTGGGCGCTACCCACGTGATTCGGCGCGGCGCTCAATCTCTGCAGCCACTCGCGCTCCTCGTCCGCCGACAGATCCGCGTCGAAGCGCTGCTCGAGTTGCGCCTCGGCATCGGCGCCGGCAGGAGAGAATCCCAGCATCGTGGGATCGGCGCCCAGACCTTGCGCGGCGGCGGCGCAGAAGCTCGCGAACAGCCCCAAGCTCGACGCTTTGCGGTGCCGCCAGGCGCAGATGGACATGCTCATTCCCTTATACCGGTGCCCCGATTCATGAGCAGCACCGCGAGTGCGAACATGAAAACGGCGGCCGATGTCATGATCCCGAAGCTCAAGCGCAGGTCGACATCGGACGCATCCAAAAAACCATACCGGAAAGCGTTGACCATATACAGAATCGGGTTCAAATGCGACATCACCTGCGCCCAATCGGGCAACATCTTGATCGAATAGAATACGCCGCCGAGATAGGTTAGCGGCTGCAGGATGAAGGTCGGGAACCAGGAGATCTGGTCGAAGTTCTTCGCGAACATCGCATTGATGAAGCCGCCGAGCGAAAATACGATGCTGGTCAGCAGCACCGCGGCGAGCGTCGCAAAGACGTGGGCGAGAGCGAGGCGCGTGAAGAACAGAGCGACGACGGTCACGACCGCGCCCACGAGCACGCCGCGCATTATTCCACCGGCGACGTAGCCGCTGACGATGAGCCAATTCGGCAGCGGCGAGACCAGCAGCTCCTCGATGTGCTTGCCGAATTTCGCGCCGAAGAACGAGGACACCACGTTGCCATACGAGTTCGTGATCACGTTCATCATGATGAGGCCGGGTGCGATGAACTGCATGTAGTCGTAGCCGCCGATTTGCCCGACGCGTTTGCCGATCAAGCTGCCGAATATGATGAAATAGAGCGTCGCCGTGACGGCCGGGGGAAGGATCGTCTGGCCCCAGATGCGCACGATGCGTCCGTATTCGCGGATCACGATCGTCTGGAATCCGATCCATTCGGTGTGCGCGCGGCTCGCGACGCGACTCGCGACCGCGCTCATGAGTTGGCCGCGGCGGCGCTGACGGGTTTATCGGTATCGACCAGGCGGATGAACAATTCCTCGAGTCGATTCACTTTATTGCGCATGCTGGCGACCTCGACACCCTGCGCGGATAGTTGCGCGAAGATGTCGTTGAGACTCTGGCCGAGCGAAACCTCGACTTCCAGCGTACCGCGGTCGGTCAGCGCGGCCTTGAATCCGGACAGCAGCGGCGGGGCGTCACGCGGCTCGCGCAAATTGAATACGAAAACTTCGGTCTGCAATTTCCGCAGCACGTTTGCCATCTTGTCGCGCTCGACGATCGTTCCGCGGTCGATGATCGCGATGTTGCGGCACAGATTTTCGGCCTCCTCCAAATAATGCGTCGTCAATATGATCGTCGTGCCCTGCTCATTGATGTTGCGCAGGAATTCCCACATGGAGCGTCGCACCTCGATGTCCACGCCGGCCGTGGGTTCGTCCAATATCAACAGTTTCGGCTCGTGCATGAGCGCGCGCGCGATCATGAGTCGGCGCTTCATGCCGCCCGAGAGAGAGCGTGCAATCGAGTTGCGGCGGTCCCATAGCTGCAGCTGTTTGAGATAAATTTCCGCGCGCTGTTTGGCGAGCGATCGTTCGATGCCGTAGAAGCCGGCTTGGTTCACGACGATCGTGAATGCCGTTTCGAATTGATTGAAATTGATTTCTTGCGGCACGATGCCGATGCAGGACTTTGCGCCTTCGAGATCACGGTCGATGTCGTGCCCGAACACCTCGACGAGACCGCTGGTCTTGTTGACGAGCGACGTCACGATGCCGATGATGGTCGTCTTGCCGGCGCCGTTGGGGCCGAGCAGCGCGAAGAAGTCGCCCTGTTCAACGGTAAGATCGATTCCCTTGAGCGCCTGGATACCGTTCTTGTAGGTCTTGGTGAGCTGGCGTAGGACTAGGGCGTGCATAGGAGCCGCTTAGCCTAAACCGCGCGAGGCTCCCGCCGCAATGGCAATTGCGCCGCGGCCGCGAGCTGGATGCCGGATAATTGCACTCGCTTGAGCCGCTGCGCGTCCTCGCGTGCCGCCGCGAGCGCGAGCGCGCTCCAGAACTGCGCACAATGACTCCATCGCGCGCTCAGGGCTGCCGATTCCGTGACGACCAGTTCGGGGATGCGGTTCACCGTGATGCGGGCGAGAGCGGCTGCGGTGCGCTCGTGCATGCTTAAGACGAGTTTGGCGGACAGCTTTGCGGTCATGGCCGCATACCACGCGTAGAACAGCGCCAGTCGCATGAACTCCGCCAGATCCGCGCCGATCGGGGCCTGATCGGCGACACGCCAGGCATGCTCGTCGCGCAGCCGCAGCTGCCAATAGTCGCCGTCTTCAAGCCGCAGATCGAACAGCGCGTAGGGGCAGTTCGCCGCGGCTGCTCTTTGCGCCGTCGTGAGCGCGGCGATGCGGCCACCGAACGCGGCGTGCGTCCAGTCCAACTCGAGAAAGCGCTGATTCAATTCGCGTAATGAGCCGAGGTCGCGCGCCGCACCAAGATCGCGCGGCGCTCCCGGCATCTCCACCGACCGTTGAGGCGCGTGGGCGCCGCTCGATGCCGGGTTTCGCATGATGATCTCCTCGTACTCGCGCGGCGCTTGCCGCCGAAGATGTTGCCGCCGTCTCGGAGTTCGGGTGCCGGCACCGCGCATATCGATGCGAATACGTTGCGAAAAACACCGCGCCACCCCTTGGCAAGCACGCTAACTTTGTGATTAATTTCTGTCAAATTCTTTTTTGAGCCGAAATCGCGGAATTTACGACACACAGGGAGCCGAACATGAGAGTTTCCGACGACCGTTACACACGCGATCAATTGCGTCTGGATTTGGCCTGGCGGCTGATTCACCACGAAGCGCGCACGTTCACGATACGGCAATGGACCGGTCTCAGCGACGATCGCATCCGCAAGCTCTATCGCGACTACGTCGGGACCGAAGGCACGCGCCGCGTACCGAGGCACCGCGGTAAATCGCCGCGCCAGGCCGCGTATTTTTTTCGAAACCCCGATCTGCATTTTCAGGCCGCGCAGCTCGCGAGCCTGTTTCTCGTCTACGGCCTGCTGTGCGGCACCTTCCTCGGCATCGAGTCGCGCTATCGGCTGGGCTCGCTGGAGTCCGGCGCGATGCTGTGCGTCGCCTACGAGGCCTACCTCGAACTGCATGTTCCGGCCCGCATTTCCTTCGAACACGCGTGGTTCTTGTTGCTCGCCCTGGGAAAACACGATGAATTGGGGGTCGCGCGCTGCGAGCTCTGTGGCGGGGTCACGCTCTGCGATCTGCTCGCGCGGCGGCGCATCGCCTGCCCGAACTGCGCGCCGCCGGCGCCGCCGTCCGTCGCTTGCCGCATCGCGCCGCTCGCTGCCGTATCGGTGACGAAGCCCCCAATCGGCGAGGCCGAGCCCTGTTAGAATCGGGCCGATGCAGCGCAGAAATGTATTCGCGGGCCCGTACTTGGACCGCGCCGCCCACATGCGTCAGGATCCGGCCTGGTTCGACGCCGCGCTCGCCGACGCGCGCAGCCGCGCGCTGCCGGTCTGGAATTCGCGCAACCTCGTTCTGGAAGGCGATGCGCCTCGCGCGGTATTTCTCGAGCTTGCGGCCGTCCCGGCGGAGCTGCGCGATACCGACCACTTGGTTTTGTTGGGCCGCCTCGGCGAAACCTATTGCTTCGCGTATGAAATCGATGCGATCGAGGCCCCGGAATTGCTCGCGGGCGCGCGCTTCGAGGATTTGCGCCTGCTGGCGTCGCGGCTGCCCGCCGACGAGGCAGGCCTGCTCGCCTACGCCAGAGCGATGCTGACCTGGCGCAGGCGGCATCGCTATTGCGGCAGCTGCGGCGCCCCCACGTTGCCCGCGCGCAGCGGACATGCGCTCGTCTGCAGCAGCGCCTCGTGCCGCGCGGAGCAATTTCCTCGCATCGATCCGGCGATCATCGTACTGGTCAGCGATGGCGAGCGGGCTTTGCTGGGTCGACAGGCGGCCTGGGCGCCGGGTCGCTATTCCACGATTGCCGGCTTCGTCGAACCCGGCGAGTCGCTCGAGGATGCCGTGGTCCGCGAGGTGTTCGAGGAAACCGGGGTACGCGCCGATCGGATCGAGTATCACTCCTCGCAGCCATGGCCGTTTCCGTCATCCCTGATGCTGGGATTCACGGCGCAGGCGCTAACGACCGAGGTGAAGCTGCACGACGAGGAACTCGAGGATGCGCGTTGGTTCACGCGCGCCGAACTGGCCACGGGCGGGATCATCCTTCCACCGCGCCAGTCGATTTCATTTTCTCTGATAGAGCACTGGTTCGATGCCGGAGCCCATGGCCGCTTACGCGAAATCGATCGCGCGCAGTCCGGGCGACAGCCGCGCTAGTGGTGAATGCGCTGCCAATGCCCCGGTTTTAGCGTCCAGCCGTCGCCCTGCCGCACCCATTGATGCGGCACCCACTCGCGGCCGGGTCGCGGCGCTTCCCAATGGCCGGCGACCCATTCATGGCGCGTGCCGACCCAATCCCAATAGCCGGCAAGCCAGACGTAGCCCGGCTGGGGCGGCGCGCCGATGATTTCTTCGCGCGGCGCAGGCGGCGCCACGAGCACGACGCCGCCGACGTAATGACGCTGGTCTGGCACGATGCAGCCGGTGAGCAGCGTCGTCGCCATCGTCGCCGCCACCACAGCCGCCGCCAAACTCGTCCTATTCCGATTTGCGCTTTTCATGGGCTCGACACACTTCTGCGATAGACGCTACCGAACAACGCTTCGCGGCGACCCCCGTTGACCACGGCCGGAAATGAGCCGCGTCGACCGACGGCGCGGCTCCGAGCGTAAGCCCTCGTTAGGATCCGATGCATCCGAGCGGCGCCTCTCCGGCAACCGCTCAGACGCTGCCCATCCTCTTTAAGGGGTGGACGGTTCCCAGCCGGGCGACGGTGCCGGCGGGGACTCGCTCTGCACAACCGGCGCAATCGGCGGCGCCACCACGGGCGCGGGCGCGACGACTGCGACGCTCTTTTTCTTGCTTGCCGTCTTCTTGGGCGCAGGTTTCGCCTTGGCTTTCACTGCCGGCTTCTTCGAAACCTTCGTCTTCTTCGGCGCCGACTTCGCTGTCTTCTTAGCAGTCTTGGCCGCCAAGACCTTTTTCTTCGCTGCGGGCTTCTTCGCGGCCGCTTTCTTCGCTTTTGCCACTGGGCGCTTCTTCGCTTTGCTCTTCTTTGCCATGGTCAGTCATCTCCTCGCGGGTCGATCCAATCCTCGTGGTGAGAGTAGCCCCGAAAAAGTCTGCTGTCATCTGCGTTGCGTACTGGAGTTGCGCGCAGACATTAGCGTACCCTGCCGATCTCCTACCGATGCGCACAGAATGCCCGAAGACGAACTCCCGATTCTACCCGTCCGTCCGCTGCATGACGTCTGGTTAAAACCACGGCGCGTGTTTCGTGCCTTGGGGGCGAAGCCGATCGGCAGACTCGACTATGTTTTGGCGGCGGCACAGGGCGTCGTCAGCATGCTCGTGCTGAGCCGGGCGCAGTCCTCGGGCCTCACCAGCAGCGTTACCGCGATCCTGGGCGACGCCGTGCTTATCGGGCCGTTCGCCGGGGTCATGGGGGTTTGGCTGATGGCGGAGATCTATTCGCGTTTGGGCCGCCGCGCGGGCGGTGCCGCGAGCGCCGCGCAAATCTTCCATGTATTTGCCTATGGCGGAGTTCCGGTGGTCGCCTCCCTCGGAATCTGGTTGATCGCCGCGGTGCTGGCGGGGCAATCGACGTTCCTCGAGGCGCCGGCCAAGGATCTGGCCGCCTTCCTCGGTTTGCTGCTGCACGCGCAAATCATTGCGCATGGCGCGCTCGTGATCTGGAGTTCCCTGCTCCAGGTCATGGGATTGAGCGAAATGGAAGCCGTTACGGTGCGCCGGGCGTTCGGCCTCTGGCTGCTCGGTCAGCTCGTGACCTGGATCGGCGCGTTCCTGCTATTGGTCGTGCTGAACATGCTCGGTTTCGTCGCGAACTCCGCGGGACCCTAACCGACCGCTCAGGGCGCAGTGCCGACCGCGGATTCCGAGACGGCGGCCGGGTTTGGCGTCTGTGGATTGGATGCCACGGATGCATCCGGCGCCGCCGGTGCATTGAGCGGCGCCTGCGGCTTGCGAGGCGCCTGCGTATTGCGAGGCGCCGCAGTCGATGCGGCGTTGCCGAGACGCTTGATGACCAGACGTGCCACGGCGGCAGCCGAACGCAGCGGCGTTTTCGCGCGGCTCGCTGTTTTCCTGGCTGGCCGGCGCGCCGACTTCGGCGCAGGCTTTGCGGCCTTCGCCGCAGCCCTCGCGGCCCTTGGAGCGGGTTTCGCGGCCGCCTTTGGAGCCGCCTTCGCGGCGGCCTTCGATGCACCGGCCGGAGCTGACTTTTTCTTCGATGATTTGGATTTCACGCGCGCGGCAGCGGCCGCGCTCTGCGCCGTCTTGGCAGCCTCAGCCTTTTTGCGCGCCAGTTTGGCGGCCTTCTTGGCTTGTTTCGAGCTCTTGCGAGCCTGCTTGAGTTGCGTCTTTGCGAGCCGTAGCTGCTGTTTGGCCGCCTCCGCGCGCGTGCTCGCCTTGTCGGCTTCACCGACGAGCCGCTGCACCTCGGCTGTCTTCTTGGCACTCGTCGAGGAGTTCGCTGTCGCCATGGTGGTCACCTGGATCCGCTAATTGAATGGCCTTGAAGCTTAGCGCCGCGATGCCCCCATGTCACCTGATCGTCATAAACCGGGGCGCGGTCGACCTAGCGGCGCAGCCCGATGCAGACAGGCCGGAGTTCAGGCCAAAACGCGCAGCAAAAACGCCCGAATATCGGCGATCTCGGCGGCGCAAACCGCATGCGCCATCGCATAATCGTGCCATTCGACTGGATACGCGAGCTTGCGCAAGGTGTCGCGCGACTCGACGCCCAGCGACATGCTGAGGACCGCATCGGCCCGGCCGTGCGCCATGAAGATTGGCGTGGCGCCATTCTGAACCGAGCGTTCCGTCGGCAGGCGATCCTGCAGCGGCAGGTAACAGGACAATGCGAGCACACCGGCAATGCGCTCAGGGTAGCGCAGCGCCGTATAGAGCGAAGCCGCGCCGCCTTGCGAGAATCCGCCCAGCACCACGCGATTCGCGGCGACGCCGCGCGTAGACTCCCGCCCGATCAGTTCGCGAATACGCGCATCCGTATCCCAAAACCCGGGCAAATCTTCCGCGGCGCTACGATCCAAGCTCTTGAGGTCGTACCAGGCGCGCATCTGCATGCCGCCGTTGAGAGTCACCGGTCGTATCGGCGCGTTCGGAAACACGAACCGCCAGGCGCGCTCGCCCGGCCGCACGATCTGCGGCACGACGGATTCAAAGTCATGCGCATCCGCGCCCAATCCGTGCAGCCAAATGATCGCCGCGTCAGGCGCAGCAGCAGTTTCGATATCGAGGGTGTCGAGCAAGATCGCGAAAGGGTACTAGGCCTGGCGCGCGAAGTCTTGCATTTGCGATTCCAGATCCTGGATCGCGGGCAGCACTCGCGGATGCCGTGCCAACCACTCCACGCCGAGGTAGGCGCGCGCCGACTGTTCGCCCAGCGCATCCCCGAGCATCGACTTCTTCGCCGCCCAGTAAAGGACTTCGGCGCGCCGCAGGGCCGCGTGCGTGCGGCGCCATTCCGGTGTATCGATCGCGCGCGTCTCCTCGCTTTGGATTGCGGTCAACAATCGCCCCAACGCTCGCTCCAGATTGGACGCTTCTCGCGGCATGGTTCAACAATACGCCGGTTGCGGTGCAATTCGCTATTTGCAATGGAAAATTCATAATCTCATTAGAATTTCCCCTTAGTCATATGTAAGTGAAGGACTTTACGTATTGACAATCATTGCATCTTTATGCAAGATGCGCGCAACTTTATGCATCGAGCCGAATCATGTTGCGTATGACGACTGACAATAGCCACGCGCCGGCGCGCCGCGACGTACTCGCCAAGATCATTCGCGAACAGGCCGTCGGGCGCCAGGCCGAACTCGTCGAGCTGCTGCGCAAGCTGGGCTTCGAAGCCACCCAATCGAGCGTCAGCCGCGATTTGCGCGAACTCGGCGTAGCCAAGCGCGGCGATCGCTACGTGCTGTCCGACACGGCGCTCGCGCCCAAGAGCGACTTCTCGACGCTGCGGCAATTCGTCAACGGCCGGGTAACGGCGGGCGCCAATCTGACCGTGCTCAAGACACGCATCGGATCGGCGCAGAGTGTGGCCGTCGCGATCGACGGCGCGCTATGGCCCGAGGTCATCGGCACGATTTCCGGCGACGATACGATATTCATAGCAACCGCCGGTGCGCGCGAGCAGCGTCGGCTCGGCGAGCGGCTTCACGCGATCTTCGGAATCTGACACCCATGAGCTCGAATCACGGCACGGGCGCTGAGCCCATTCTCTTGGCTTTTTCCGGCGGCTTGGACACCTCGTTCTGTGTGCCTTGGCTCACCGATACCTACCAGCGGCCGGTCATCACGGTCACGGTCGACACCGGCGGCATCGACGCGGAGGCTGCGCGAGCGCTCGGCGAACGCTCGCGCGCACTGGGCGCGATCGAGCATCACCTCATCGATGCGCGCGCGATTTATTTCGAACAAGTACTCAGGTTCTTGATCATGGGCAACGTGCGCCGCGGCCAACTCTACCCGCTATGCGTCGGCGCCGAGCGTGTGCTGCAGGCGCAAACCATTGCGCAAATTGCGCTCAAAATGGGCACCAAAATGGTCGCGCACGGCTGCACGGCGGCCGGCAACGATCAAGTGCGCTTCGAGGTCGCATTGCGCAACCTCGCGCCGCAGCTCGAGATCATCGCGCCGGTACGCGACCGCGCGTTCAAACGCTCCGAACAACTGCAGTATTTGCAAGACCGCGGGCTGCCGATTCCCCCCTACGGCGCGGCCTACTCCGTGAATCGCGGGCTCTGGGGCGTCACGATCGGGGGCAAGGAAACGCTGACGTCGGCCGCGAGCATTCCCGAGAACGCCTGGGTGTTGTCGAAGGACGCATTCACGCAGCCACGGGCGCCGCAGCGTCACAGCATCGGCTTCGAACGAGGCGTGCCGTCGCGCCTCGACGGCGTGACTCTCGCGCCGGTCGCAATCATCGAGGCACTCGAGGCGCTCGCGGGGCCGTTCGGCATCGGACGCGGCATTCATTTGGGCGACACCGTCATCGGCACCAAGGGACGCGTTGCTTTCGAGGCGCCGGCCGCGGAAGTGCTGCTGACCGCGCACCGCGAACTCGAGAAGCTCGTGCTCACCGGCAAGCAGGCGCGCATCAAAGAATCCGTGGCGCAGCCTTATGGGGACCTCGTGCACGAGGGTCAGCACCTCGATCCGGTCTGCCGCGACATCGAAGCGCTGCTGCTCTCGAGCCAAGCGCGCGTCAGCGGCGAAGTCCAGGTGCTGCTGCGTCCCGGCTCGGCATTCATCGAGGGCGTCACCTCAGCCTACTCCTTGATGGCGGCCTCGAAAGGTGTCTACGGCGAAGCCGCGGGCGAATGGACGCCGGCCGACGCCTTGGGCTATTCGAAGATGCTTGCGCTGACCGGAATTTTCTATCAACGAGCCGGAGCGAATAAACCATGAGCGGCATGCGAACGGTAGTCGTCGACAAGATCGCCTCGGTGACGCAAGCATGCGGGCTATCGCACGAGATTCGGATCTCGGCCGACATCGCCTGCGAAGAAGGCATCATCGTGGTCGTCGAGATCCTCAATAACAAATCGAGCTACAACACGCTGGAACTGACCAGCGGCCGCATGGCGAAGATCACGCGCGGCGACGTGGTCGTCGGCGCGCTCGGCCACCGCAAGGCCTTATTCGGCTACTCCGGCCACATCCCCGAGACCCTGAAGCCCGGCGACATCGTGCAGATGCTCAATATCGGCGGCGTGCTCGGCATCTGCGATTCGGCGACGCCCGACAAGGGCAAACCGTTCGACTGCAAGGTCCTCGGCGCGGTATTGACGTTCCCGTACCTCGGCGAGCGCATCGGCGTGCCGGCCAAGGCGGGCTATAAGGCGCTCGATTATCACGCCGCGCTGAATGCGCGCGGCGTGCCGATCGTCGCGCTCGCCGGCACCTGCATGGAGGCCGGCAAGACGGCGGCGGCTTCGGCGATCATCGCGCGCATGCGCCATCGCGGACTCATCGTCGACGCATTCAAGGCCACCGGCGTATCGTTGCGCCGCGATATTCTCGCGTTCGAAGACTCCGGCGCGCGCCGCACGATGATATTCACGGACTTAGGCATCGTGACGACCACGGCCAAATGCGGGCCGGCCTTGACCCGCACCATGTTGACCGAGATGGCGGGCGGCCAGCCCGACGTCATCGTGTTCGAATTGGGCGACGGTCTGCTCGGCACGTACGGCGTCGAGGCCATCTTGCGCGACCCGGACATCAAGGCCGCGATGACCGCGGTCGTACTGTCCGCCAACGATCCCGTGGCCGCCTGGGGCGGCGTCAAACTGCTGCGCGAGCGCTTCGGCATCGAGCCCGCGGCCGTCACGGGTCCCGCAACGGACAATCAAGTCGGTGTCCAAATCATCCGCGAACAGATGAATGTCGAGGCCTTCAACGCGATCAGCCATCCGGCGGACCTCGGCGATCACATCATCGCGCGTCTCGGCATCGAGAACGTGCGCGCATCCAAGGTAGCCGCGGAATGACGCGGCACGCACCGGCGAGCCAACTCACGCCCGTGGGCGAGTTGGCTCCGCCCGTGAGCGCGCGTACCCCGACGATCGTGCTCGGCGGTACCGGCTATGTGGCCGGCGAACTGCTGCGGCTGATCGCGGGACATCCGCATTTGAGCGTTGCGGCGGTGTTGTCCGACAGCCAACCCGGCACGCCCCTGTCCGCAGCGTTCCCTCATTTGCAGAGCGCCTATCCGCATCTGCAGTTCACGGGCCTCAATGAAATCGAGGCGCTGATTCGTCGCACCCCGATCTGCGCGCTGTTCTCAGGCGCGCCTCACGGGGTCGCGGCCGCGAGCATCGATCGCCTCCTTAAAGTCGGCGAATCTGCGAGAACTCGGATGCATTGTGTCGACATCTCCGCCGATTTTCGCTTCTCGAGCGCCGCAGCCTACGAAGCGGTATACAAGCATGCGCACGGCGCGCCGGCGCGCATCACGGACTTCACCTGCGCGCTGCCCGAGCACTTGCTCAAGGCGCCGACGCCGCACATCGCGCATCCCGGATGCTTTGCGACCGCGACCCTGCTCGCAAGCGTGCCGTTGATCGCCGCCGGTTTGACCGAACCGCGTCTATTCGTGACCGGCATCACCGGCAGCACCGGCTCCGGGCGCAAGCCGTCCGAGGGCACGCATCATCCGCAGCGGCACAGCGATCTCTATTCTTATAGCGCGCTCAGTCATCGCCATGTGCCCGAGATCGCCGCCTGTGCCAAGCTCGCGACCGGCGTCGAGACCGAATTCAATTTCGTGCCACACTCCGGCCCCTACGCGCGCGGCATTCACATCACCGTTCAGGCCACGCTCAAGCGACCGATGGACGCGGCGCAGGCGCTCGCAGTGTTTGCGTCCTACTATGAGTCCTCGCCATTCGTGCGCGTGCTTGCGAGCGCGCCGCGCATCAAGGACGTCGCGGCCAGCAATTACGCAAACTTGAGCGCGGTGACGAATGGCCGGACGATTGCCGTCATGGCGGCCATCGACAATCTCAACAAGGGCGCCGCGGGCGGCGCGATGCAATGGATGAATCGATTGCTGGGCTTCGAAGAAACCGCCGGCCTGACGGCCTGCGCGCCGGGCTGGACCTGAAGGACGCGCCGATGGCTACCGCCTCTAACGCCGTACAGAGCGCACATGCGAGTCATCTCGCGCAGGTGTTCGCACAATATCCGATCGAGATCGCGCACGGCGAAGGCGTATGGCTCACGGCGCGCGACGGACGCAAGCTGCTGGACTTTTACGGCGGCCACGCGGTCGCGGGCCTCGGCTACGGCCACCCGCGCTGGCTCGCCGCGCTCGAGCGTCAAGCGCGCCAAATGGCGTTCCAAACCAACGCGCTGCCGATGGCGATCCGCGAACGCGCCGCGGCGCGCCTGGTGAAATTCGCAGACTTGAGCCTGGATACGGTATTTTGGCTCAATAGCGGCGCCGAGGCCAACGAGAACGCGCTGAAACTGGCCTTCAAGACGACGGGTCGCCTGCGGGCCGTCGCGCTCGAACAGGGCTGGCACGGACGCACGGCCGCGGCCGGCGCCGTGACCTGGGGCGCGCTCGAAAAATGGTATGGCTTTCCGCGCACGCCGTTCGACGTGACCTTTACGCCGCGCAATGACCCCGGCGCCGTGGATCGAACCATTGATCGGAACACGGCGGCCGTGATCGTCGAGCCCATCCAGGGCGTCGGCGGAGCATACGACGTCGGCAAGCCGATGCTCCAAGCGCTGCGCCGGCGCTGTGACGAAGTCGGCGCCGTGCTGATCTTCGATGAAGTGCAATGCGGGATCGGGCGCACCGGCGCGCCGTTCGGCGCGAATTATTATGGCGTTACCCCCGACATCATCACGATGGCCAAAGCTCTCGGCAACGGTTTTCCGGTCTCGGCTCTGCTGCTCTCGCAGCGCATCGCGAAGCAGCTCAAAGTGGACGACATGGGGACGACCTTCGGCGGCGGACCGATGGCCTGCGCGATCGCCGAAGCGGTCATCGATACGATCGAGACCGAGAGGCTGCTCGCGAACGTGCGCCAGGTATCGACCTATATCCGCGCGAGTTGCGTCACCGGCCCGGTGACCGGCACCCAGGGTGCGGGATTTCTGTTGGGACTCAAGACGACCCGCCCCGCCAAGGAGGTCCAGGCGGCGCTGCTCGAGAGGAACATATTGACCGGCACCAGCGGCGATCCCCACGTGCTGCGCTTGCTGCCGGCCTATATCTTGAACGAGAGCCATGTCGACCAGCTGGCCGATGCACTCGCGCAGATTCCGGCATGAGGCGCTTTCTCGATCTCGCCGATTTCAAGCGCGAGGAGGTCCTGGACCTGCTCGCGTTCGCCCAGGCGTTGCAAGACCGGCCGCAACCGCGCGCGCTCGCCGGCAAGATTTTGGGTCTCGTGTTTTTCAATCCGAGTTTGCGCACGCTGGCCTCGTTCCAAGCCGGTATGGCGCGTCTCGGCGGCAGCTCCTTCGTGATCACGCCGGGACAGGGCACCTGGCAATTGGAAACCCGCATGCACGCGATCATGAATGGCGCGGCCGCGGAGCACATTCGCGAAGGCATTCCCGTGCTCGCGTCCTACTGCGACGCGCTCGGCGTGCGCGCGTTTGCCGAGGGCAAGAACCTCGAGAGCGATTTGCGCGAGAACCTGTTCCGCATGATCGACGAATTGTGCGACAAGCCGCTCATCAATCTCGAATCCGCAATCAACCACCCCTGCCAGGCGCTCGCCGATTGGCGCACGCTGGATGAGCTCGCCGTCCCGACACACGCGAAGTTCGTGCTGAGCTGGGTCAACCATCCGCGGCCGCTGCCGCTCGCTGTGCCGGCCGCGACTTTGCAAATGGCGGCGATGCGCGGCATGGAAGTCGTCGTGTTGCGGCCCGATGGCTATGCGCTGCCGCGCCAGATCATGGCAAAAGCCGAGGCTCTCGCGCGCGGTGCGGGCGGCGGCGTCAGTGAGACGAGCGATCAAACGGCGGCGCTCGCCGGCGCGCAGGTCCTCTATGCGAAAGAATGGGGCTCGACCGCCCATTACGGAGATTCGGAAGCGGACGCCCGCTTGCGTGCGGATTTGTCGGATTGGTGCGTGCGCGAGAGCTGGTTCGAGACTTGCGCGCCCGGCGCCAAGCTCATGCATTGCCTGCCGGTACGACGCAACGTGGCGGTGGCGGACGAAGTGCTCGACGGTCCGCGCGCAGTAGTCAAACGCGAGGCCCTGAATCGCTTGGTGGTGCAGATGGCCGTCTTGCACCGCATGCTGGCTTGAACGGCCCATCGTCGCGGAGAATTGAACATTATGATCATGAATCGACCGGACCCGTCCATCGCCGTGCGCGCATTGAAGAGCGCGGCTCCGTACATACGCATGTACAAAGGCAAGGTCTTCGTCATCAAGGCCGGCGGCGCCGTGTTCGCCGACGAAGCCTCGACTCGCGGGCTCATCGAACAAGTCGCGATCCTCAACCAAGTCGGCATCAAGGTCGTGCTGGTGCACGGCGGCGGCCCGCAGCTCGACATCGTGCAGAGCGCGCTCGGCATCGAAACCCGCATGATCGCCGGCCGGCGCGTCACCGACACTCAAACGATCGACGTGACCGCCATGGTGCTGAACGGCTCGATCAACACGCGCATATTGGCGATTTGCAGGGAGCTCGACATCGAGGCGATCGGCATCAGCGGCGTCGATGCGGGCCTGATTCGCGCGCACAAGCGGCCGCCGGTCGCGGCGGCGAATGGTTCGGACGAAACAGTGGACTACGGCTTCGTCGGTGATATCGATTCGGTCAACACCGCGGTGCTCGAGAAGCTGCTCGACAACGGCTTGATGCCGGTGGTCAGCCCACTCTCGGCGGATGCGCACGGCACCTTGCTCAACATCAACGCCGACACCGTGGCTGCCGCCATCGGCGGCGCCCTGGCGGCCGAGAAATTGATCTTGTGCACCGGTGCACCGGGCATACTCGAGCGCGCGCAAGAGCCGAGCTCCGTGATCTCCTACACCGACGTCAAGGGTTTGAAGCGACTGCGCGATCAGGGCAGCCTGCTCGATGGGATGCTGCCCAAGGCTACCGCGATCGAGGCGGCGATCCGCGGCGGCGTGCGTCGCGTCCACGTGATCACCTACAAATCTCGCGACAGCCTGCTCGCGGAAATTTTTACCAACGAGGGAACCGGCACTCTCGTGGTCGCGGATTTGAATGTCTTGACGCCGGCCGAACAGATCGGCGTGCCACGACACCCATGACGCGCCTCTGGGACAAAGGAACGCTGCTCGATGCCCGTGTGCTCGCCTATACGGCGGGAGAGGATCACGCGCTCGACAATCGCCTCGTTCGCTACGACATCCTTGCGTCGATCGCGCACGCCGAAATGCTCGCGGCCCAAGGATTGCTCTCGGCCGAGGACTTGGGAACGATTCGTGCGGCGCTGAGCGCGATCGGTGCCGAACATGCGGAAGGCCGCTGGCGCATCACGCTCGAGCAGGAGGATTGCCAGACGGCGATCGAAAATCTGCTGACGGCGCGCGTCGGCGCCGCGGGCGGGCGGCTGCATGCGGGACGCTCGCGCAACGATCAAGTGCTCGCCGCATTGCGGCTGTATCTGCGCGATGTCGCGCTCAGCCTGCACGATGGCGCGATCGCGGTAGCCGAGGCGCTCGAAGCGCTCGAGGAAGCCGAGGGCGAGATCGCGCTGCCGGGCTACACGCATATGCAGCAGGCGATGCCGAGCACAGTAGCGCTGTGGGCCTCGGGATTCGCATCCGAGATTCGCGACGACGCCGAAGGCTTGCGGCTCACGACACGGCGCATCGACAAGAACCCGCTCGGTTCGGCGGCCGGTTATGGGACGCCGAATTTGAGGATCGATCGCGAGGTGACGCGGCAGCGGCTCGGGTTTGCGGTCACGCACGAACCGGTGACGGCCGTGCAGCTGTCGCGCGGTAAAGCCGAGGCGCAGCTGTTATTCGAAATCACGCTGCTGACGCAAGATCTCGGGCGGCTCGCCGCCGATCTATTATTGTTCTATACGCAGGAATTCGGCTACGTGAGCCTGCCCGCCGAAATGACGACGGGCTCCTCGATCATGCCGCAGAAGCGCAATCCCGATGTTTTCGAACTCATGCGCGGCCGCAGCGCCGTCGCCCAGGCGGCGCTCAATGAAGTGTTGGGCGTCACGCAAAAATTGAGTTCGGGCTATCACCGCGATCTGCAGCTCATCAAGGCGCCGCTGTTTCGCGGCATCGACTCCTGCGCCGACACCTTGGGCATCCTGCCGAGCGCACTGCGCGGCATTCACTTCAAGCCGGACGAGATCCGGCTCGATCCCAGCATTCATGCCGCGGCGGCGGCGAACGCACTCGTGACCGAGGAGGGCATTCCGTTTCGAGAGGCGTACCGGCGCATCGCGGCACAACTCAAGCTTAAGTAAAGGCCACGCGTCTGAACCCGCGATTATTGCGATGAGGCTAGCAATCGCAATGAGGTTTGGCGTATCTTCGGCGCCATGAAAAAACTCAGCATGCCATTCGTATTGCAAACCAGCGGCGCGGTTGCGCTGCTGTCCATACCCTTCTTCGCGTTTGCACAGACGCCGCCCGCGCCGGCCCCGGCGCCTGCAGCGGCGCCTGCAGCGGCGCCTGCAGCGGCCGCGCCTGCGGCCCCTGCAGTGCCTTCTGCCGCGGACGGCGGATATTTAATCGGCCTGAGTTTCGGCGAGCAGATCCATCGGATCGGCATCACCAACGAGGTCTCCGCCGACGACATCACGCGCGGCCTGAAGGACGCCCTGGGCGGCAGGAAAATGCTGCCAGCCGATCAGCAACAGCTGCAGTTGTTCGTCAAATCGACGATCGATGCAATGACCGCGCGCAACAAGGCCGCGGGTAAGGCCTTCCTCGCTCATAACGGCCAAGAAAAAGGCGTCAAGACGACTGCCACCGGACTCGAGTACCAGGTTCTCGTGCCCGGAGATACCAAAGCCGCCTCGCCGCAGCCGACCGACACCGTCACGGTGCAATATCGCGGATCCTTGATCGACGGCACCGAGTTCGATAGTTCATTTTCGCGCGGCCAAGCGGCGACGTTTCCGGTCAATGGCGTCATCAAAGGCTGGCAAGAAGCCCTGGTCCTCATGAAGCCGGGCGCGAAATGGAAGGTCGTCGTTCCGCCGGAACTCGGATACGACACGCAACCGCGACCCGGTATTCCCGCCGGATCGGTGCTGGTATTCGAGGTGGAATTGCAGAGCATCAAGCCCGCGGCCGCCGCGACACCGCCGGCTGCGCCGAAGAAGGCTCCCGCCGCATCGCCCACTCCCGCCGCACCGGCGACACCGGCTTCCAAGTAAGCCCGCGTCGCCGTCGCCGAACCGCTAAGCGCGGCTCAGAATGTCCAGGTGGCGCTCACCATCAATGCATCCGGGTCGCCGCCGGAGGCGCTGATACGCTCGTATTCGGCGCGCACCGCAAGACCAAGCCATTTCGTCTGCACGCCGAAGCCGTAGGCAAAATTCGTGCTCCAGTTATTGTAGTTGACGACGGTAGCTGCGCAGACCGCCGGCGCTTGGCAAGGACTGTAATAAGTCGAGGTGTTCGCCTGCAAACGCGCGACGCCCGCTTTGCCGAATACGTCGAGGAACGGCACGCCCAACGGCAAATAGCCGACGCCGAATAGCGCGCTTGCCTTCGCGTCGCTGTTGTTACCGTTGAAGTAATTGCCGCCGTAGTAGTAATTCGCGTTGCCGTTCGAAGAACCGAAATCGATGTATTCGAACTCCGCGCCCACCGGCGGGATCGGTCGAATGCCGGCAATCAATTTCCAGGCGGTTTGGTGATTATTGTATCCATAGTAGTCGTTATAGCCGTATCCGTCGTTTCTCAAGTTTGATTCACCGACGCCTGCGCCCAGATAAAAACCCGCGGGATCATCCGCGAGAGCCACCGTCGAGGCGCCGCAGGCCCCGAGGCCGACGATTGCAAGAATACCTGCCGAAATCCTGTTCATGCGATTGCTCCTACATTTGTTCCGTCTGGTTCGACCGAATTGCACGGGCAGAAGTTCCGTGCGGGCCGGGCTGGCGCCGTAAGAGGTATAATTAAAAAATGCGTAATATTGCGGCGTTAGGCGTACTTTCTGTGTTGGGACTGCTCGCGGGATGCGGCCAAAAAGGCCCGCTCATGTTGCCCGATGCGCAGAAGCACAAGCCGGTACTTACCAACCCCGCGCTGCCGCAGACCGGCGCGCACCCGGCTGCGACACCGCCGCCCGCGGCCACACCGGCGCCCGCGGCCACACCGGCACCTGCACCGGCCGCAACGCCGACACCAAGCCCCACGCCGACGCCGGCGCCGCCGGCTGCCGCGCCGGATGCCTCGAGCCAAACAAAGGACGACAAGTCTCTTAATGCGGCATCGACGCCGTGAACGCCCGCAAGCTCGTGCTCGTCGATGGCTCGTCCTACTTGTATAGAGCCTTCCATGCGTTGCCACCATTGACCAATTCGAAAGGTGAACCGACCGGCGCCGTGCTCGGCGTGCTCAACATGCTCAACAAATTGCTTAAGGAGGAAATGCCGGATCGAGTCGCAGTCGTGTTCGACGCGCCCGGACGCACATTCCGCGACGATCTGTTCGAGCAGTACAAAGCGCATCGGCCGCCGATGCCGGATGATTTACGCGCGCAGGTGCAACCGCTGCTCGATGCGGTCACGGCAATGGGCTTGCCGGTGCTGCGGATCGGTGGCGTCGAGGCGGACGACGTGATTGGCACGCTCGCGAAGCGCGGCGCGGAATCCGGCTTTACGGTGCTGATCTCCACCGGCGACAAGGACATGGCGCAGCTCGTCGGACCGCAAATCCAACTCATCAATACCATGAGCAATACTCGGCTCGATCGCGTCGGCGTCAAAGCGAAGTTCGATGTCTTTCCGGAGCAGATCGTCGACTATCTGGCGCTGATCGGCGACAGCTCGGACAACATCCCCGGCATCAAGGGAGTGGGTCCCAAGACCGCGGCCAAGTGGCTCGATCAATATCGAACCTTGGATGCGCTGCTCGAGCACGCGGCCGAAATTCCCGGCAAGGTGGGCGAGAACTTGCGCAGCGACCTCGCCGGACTCGAGCTCTCGCGCAAACTCGCGACCATTGATACCGAATTGGACGTCGGGGCGAGTCCCGAGGGCCTGACGGCGGGCCAGCCGGACGTGGCGCGTCTGCGCGAACTGTACACGCGCTTGGAATTGCGTCTGCTGCTCAAGTCACTGGAGCCCGAGGCCGCTGCGACGCCGAGCGCGGCGCCGAGCGCACCGGCGGGCGTCGGCATATTGCTGCCGGGAGAGCATTTGGGCTTGGGCACTCCCGCCGCCCCGCAAACGCGGCATTATGAAAAAGTTACCGAATTCGGCGTGTTCGACGCATGGTTAGCCAAGCTCGAGGCTGCGCCGCTGGTGTCGTTCGATACCGAGACGGACAGCTTGAACTACATGCAAGCGCGCATCGTCGGCCTATCGTTCGCGGTGACCCCGGGAGAAGCAGCCTACGTGCCGTTGGCGCATGACTACCCCGGCGCGCCGGCACAGCTCGATCGCGACCAAGTGCTGGCGGCTCTCAAGCCCTGGCTCGAGAATCCCGGCAAATTCAAGCTCGGTCATCACCTCAAGTACGACACCCACGTACTCGCGAATTACGGCATTTCGATCGCCGGTCAGCGCTACGACTCGATGCTCGAATCCTACGTACTGAACAGCGTCGCGAATCGCCACGACATGGACTCGGCCGCCGCACGCTATCTCGGCATCAAGACCATTCACTATGAAGACGTCGCCGGCAAGGGCGCGAAACAAATCACATTCAACCAAGTGGATGTCGACCGCGCGACCGAGTACTCGGCCGAGGATGCGGACGTGACGCTGCAGCTGCACCGCGCGCTATGGCCGCAAATCGAGGCACTGCCGAAACTGGCGACGCTCTACGAGACGATCGAGCAGCCGCTGGTCCTCGTCTTGTTTCGAATGGAGCGCACCGGCGTACTCATAGACCCGGCGCTGCTGAAGGTGCAAAGCGCACAACTCTCAGCACGCATGCTCGAACTCGAGCAACAAGCACACGCCGAGGCCGGGGGTTCCTTCAACCTCGATTCGCCCAAGCAACTGCAGGAGATATTATTCGGCAAACTCGGCATCCCGGTCATGCGCAAGACACCGACCGGACAACCGTCGACGGCCGAAGACGTCCTCGAGGAATTGGCCGAGAGCCATGCATTGCCGAAATTGATCTTGGAGTATCGCGGCGTCGCGAAACTCAAATCGACCTACACGGACAAGCTGCCCGAGCAAATCGAGCCGAGCACGGGGCGCATTCATACTTCCTATCATCAGGCGGTGGCCGCCACCGGCAGATTGTCTTCGTCCGATCCCAATCTGCAGAACATACCGATCCGAACACCGGAGGGGCGCCGCATACGTCAGGCGTTCATCGCGCCGCCGGGCTTTCGCCTGGTCGCGGCTGACTATTCGCAAATCGAATTACGGATCATGGCGCATCTATCGGGCGACGCGGCTTTGCTGCGCGCCTTCGCCGAGGATCGCGATATCCACCAAGCGACCGCAGCGGAAGTTTTCGACGTGCCGCTCGGCGCCGTCGGCGCGGACCAGCGCCGATCGGCCAAGGCAATCAATTTCGGCTTGATCTACGGAATGTCCGCATTCGGCCTTGCACGGCAATTGGGCATCGGTCGTGGCGACGCGCAGAAGTATGTCGATCTGTACTTCGAGCGCTACCCCGGCGTGAAGCGCTATATGGATGAGACCCGCCGGCAGGCGCGCGAAATGGGCTACGTCGAGACGGTATTCGGGCGACGGCTGTACTTGCCGGAAATTCAATCGCGCAATCAAGCGCTGCGCCAATACGCCGAGCGCAGCGCGATCAATGCGCCGATGCAAGGCACGGCAGCCGACATCATCAAGCGCGCGATGATCGACGTGGATGCCTGGCTACAGAGTTCGCGCGTGCCGGCGCGCCTGATCATGCAAGTGCACGATGAACTCGTGCTCGAAGTGGCCGAGGGCGAGGTCGAGCGCGTGGTGCGCGAATTGCGGGAACGAATGGCGCGCGGCGGGGATCTCAAGGTACCGCTCAAGGTCGATATCGGGGTCGGGAACAATTGGGACGAAGCGCATTAAGATTTTTTAAGATCGGGTCGGGAAACCTACGGTTCGCGCAGAAATTCCAATGTTTTCAACTCCTAAAGCGATTCCGGAAAATTTGCATAATGGGACTGGAACTTATCCCGAGCATCCCCATCTAATCCCTTGAGCGTGAAAATCGCTCCCCGCTCTTCTCCCTGAGCGGGCAGACCCGGTTTGTCATCCCCATGCCGGGTTGGTCTGCCCCGATGGCTGCTGCAAAGCGCCTTCGGGGCTTTTTTTTGCCCCCCCTATGACAGCCAGCGATCCATGACCGCGCGCGCCGCGTCAACTCCCTGTTTCGAATGCGCCGAAAACAGCTGCGCCGTGACCGCGGTATCCGCGCATGCGTCGACCGTTGCTTTTAGAACGCGCGTCGCGTCGCGGCGATTGATCTTGTCCGATTTCGTCAACAACACATGCGCTTCGCGGTCGCGTGCCAACAGCCATTCGAGCATCGCCACGTCCTGCTCGCCGAGACCGCGCCGACTATCGACGATGAGCATCAGGCCCACGAGCGACTCGCGCACGTTGAAATAATGCTGCATCAACTGCAGCCATTCGGCCCTCACGCGTTCCGGAACCTTGGCGTAGCCGTATCCCGGAAGGTCGACGAGGCGCCGCTCCGCGCCAAGTTCGAAAAAATTGATCAGTTGCGTGCGTCCCGGCGTGCGACTGACGCGCGCGAGACCTGTGCGCTGGGTGATTGCATTGATCGCCGTGGATTTGCCCGAATTCGATCGCCCCGCAAACGCGACCTCTCGGCCGGTATCGGGGGCCAACTGGTGCGCTTGCGCGGCGCTCGTCAGGAACTTCACATGGGGATAAATCGACATGGCCGCCGGTTGGTCGCAGATAAGGGACCGTAGTGTACAATTTGCTGCTGGCAGCGATTCACTTAAGAACGGGATCAGAGACGATCATGAAGCGGTTTTGGATAGTCGCAACAGTAGTTACCGGTGCGATCGCCGGCAGCGCCGCATGGTCGGCCGGCAACGTGGAAGCCGGTGCCGCCAAAGCCGTCATGTGCCAGGCTTGTCATGGCGCGAACGGCAACAGCGTCAATCCGGATTGGCCGAGTCTGGCCGGCATTGGTGCCGACTACATTGCGCAGCAACTGCTGAACTTCAAGGAAGGCAAGCGCAACAATCCGATCATGATACCGATGGCGTCGACCCTGAGCGCGGATGATATGGCGAACCTCGGCGCCTTTTTCGGCAGCCTGAAAAACACCGGATTGGAGCCCGACCCCGCCTTCATGAAGGCCGGCCTGAAGCTCTATCGCGGCGGCGACGCAACGCGCAACATACCCGCATGCATGGCCTGCCATGGTCCGGACGCGGCCGGCAACGAAGCGGCGAAATTCCCGGCGCTGCGCGGTCAGCAACCCGGGTACTTCGTCAAGCAACTCCATGACTACGCGTCGGGCGCGCGCGCGACGGGCCCCAACAACATCATGCAAACGATCAGCGTGCGCCTCACCGATGACGACATGCGCGATCTGGCCGCTTATATCAAGGGGATTCGATAATGACTCGTTTCATGCGCGGTGCATTGCTGCTCGGGTTTTGCCTGATGGTCGCGGCCTGCGGCAAGCCTCAGTCGGCTGAACAGAACCTTACCGCAGAGAATGCGCCTGCCGCGGCTGCGCAAGGATCGGCCAAGGCACCGGCGGCAGCGGCACAGCAGATCCCGGCGGCTCCGGCGGCGGAACCCGCGACGATCACGCGCGTCAACGAGGACGGTTCGGAAACCGTGGAGGACGCGAGCGGCGACAGTGGCCTGCATAACGCCTTGCTCGCGGCCGTCGCCTCGACCGCTGCGGCGGCTACGCTGAGCGCGCCGACTCCCTGGCAAGAAGGCGTGAACTACACGCGCCTCGTACCGGCGCAGCCGACGGCCGTTGCGGCCGGCCAGGTCGAGGTCTTGGAGTTCTTCTGGTACGCCTGTCCGCACTGTTATGCGCTCGATCCATTGGTGGAGGCGTGGAAGAAGACCAAGCCGGCCTATGTCAGCTTCTCGCGCGTTCCGGTCATGTGGAACGAGGGACACCGATCCTTGGCGCGGCTGTTTTACACGCTCGACAGCATCGGCAAGCTCAACGATTTGCACGCCGCGATCTTCAAGGAAATCCATGTCAAGAATGACCCCTTGGTCGACTTGAGCAACGACGACGCCCAATCCGAAAGAATCCAGACCGCATTCGTGCAAACTCAGGGTGTATCCGCCGAAGCATTCAAGAACGCCTACCACTCGTTTTCGGTTGAAAACTCCTTGCAGCGGGCGGATCAGTTGGTGCAGCGCTACCGCATCAGCGGCGTGCCTGCGTTCGTAATCAACGGCAAATACGTTGCGGATGTCGGCACGGCGCAAGGCGAGGATCGATTGATGGCGCTGGTCTCGGATCTCGCGGCGATGGAGCACAAGCATTGAGCGTCGCGTGCCGGGAGCATGGGTAAGGGGCGGCTCGAAGCATTCTCCGATGGCGTCATCGCCATCATCATTACGATCATGGTGCTGGAGCTGAGAGCGCCGCGTGGCGTCGGATTCGAGTCCCTCGCGCCTTTGATCCCCATATTCCTGAGCTATGTGCTGAGCTTCGTCTATGTGGGAATTTATTGGAACAACCACCATCACATGTTGCATGCGGCTGACAAGGTCAGCGGCGCGGTCTTATGGGCCAATCTTCACCTGCTGTTTTGGCTGTCTCTCATCCCGTTTGCGACCGCGTGGATGAACGAAAATGAATTCGCAGCGGCGCCGGTCGCGCTCTATGGGGCGATATTGTTGATGGCGGCGGTCGCATACTATGGCCTGGCGCGGTGCCTGGCATCGGTCAATGGCGAGAACTCCGCGCTGGCTACCGCCTTCGGCAAGGATCGCAAGGCCTTGGGCTCCATCGGTATCTACGCAGCAGGAATCGCTCTCTCGTTCGTCAAACCCGCGATCGCGTTGACGCTTTATGTCGTCGTGGCTTGCATCTGGGTCATTCCGGATAGGCGTATCGAGGCCCCGCACAAGCATTGACGCGGTGCGGGCGAAACCGTTGGCGAAATCTGTGACCCTCCGCACATGAGCTCTGCATGCGAGCGCGCACGCTGCACTCACCTTGGTCGCGTAGAAGCTACTAATGGTTATGTTGAATACCGGAGCGTCGAGACGCGTCGACGGTTTGTCCTGTCCTGGCGATCACTGTGTGTTCGCGCTGCTGCTCTGCCTACTGGTCCGCGCGAACTGCGCCGACGCCGAGGAAGCCAATGTCGCTGTGCACGCGACGCCGTTGCGCTCGATTGCGCCGGCTAACACCACGCCCGAATCGCTCAAATCGATGTCCGAGTTCGGTACGCTGCGAACTCCCGATCTATACCCAAATTTTGATGTAACGCCGAGTTCCATGTATTCGACGACTGAATTTCGCCCTCGTGGCACTTCCCTGTCGACGGCGGCGACTGCGACGCATGATCAATCCGTACCGATGCTTCGCGACACGAACATCTGGGAGCGCATGGCCGACTTCAAATCCAGTCGCGGCGTACGGCTGCTCACGCTATGGGAGTCGAGGGGCAGCACGCTCTCTTTGCAAGCCGGGCACGGTGGCGGAGCCTTGCTGCAATGGACGAGCCGCACTTTCGGCCACGGCGAAGGCACGCACAGTCTCCTTGATCACCTGTTTTCGACGAGCATCGGGGACATGCAGCCCATGCCGCGCGCGGTCAAGTCAGCCGCCGCGACCCGGCCGGCGCACCTCATCGACAGGCCGGACGAATCGGGAGCGCAACCGCGGGATTAGCGCGGCCTTTGATCTCTACGGCACTTCATGAAGCGTCGTATTGAACAAGAAGCGGCCGCCGAACTCTGTGAGGTCGCCCGCCTTTTTCCCCGCAATAGGCTGCAAACGTGCCGACAAGGGCTTGTTCCATTTCCATGCAAGCGACGCGACATCGCCAAAAATGCGCGCCAGCTGATCGACGCCGATGTCGCCAGGATAGGGGATCGTATCGAGACCCGTACCGCAAACCGCAGAATAGGCAAGCATTGAATCCGTGGTGATGGTCCCCTCGGCCCAACGCCGCGCCAAGACCTTGTCTTCCAAGACCGGAACCATGAGGCCGGAATATCCGATCTGCTTGACGGGAACGGCCTTGACCGCCGTAGTGATGATCAACGCCGCCGTCATGGTCCCGCTCGATCCAAACTTCGAGCCCGTGTAGGTTTCGATCGCCGCGCCGATGGATACATCACCGAGCGGAGCAGGCGTGGGATCGACGCCCATGAAAGTCCATCCCGTCGATGCTTCCACCTGAGTACCGACCGATTCGGCGACTTCGGCGTGTATCGTCAGTTGCTTGGTGAGCGCGGCAACTGAGCCGTCGAAGTCCCCGTGCGTGCGCGAGAAAACCTCTTGAACGACGTTCGCGCTTTCGAAACCGACGGAGAACTGCTTGCCCGCGCCGGTGTGATAAGCGCCCGGGTAGAACGGTCCGTAGGGCTTCACCATTGCGGTCGCCGTGAAATTGAAATTGCCGTGACTCGGTGAGGCATGATCCGTCAGATAACGCACCAAAGCCGCGCTTTCTTGAATAACCTTCCAATGAATCCCATCATCAGCGGCAATGATGCTGTTCGCTTGAAGATTGGAAAGAGTTGACAGAGCCCTTGCGAGCAGATGCATGACGCGCGGGTCGTCCGAATCGCGCATCATCGCCGGCCCAACACTTGGAATGAACCCTTCCTTCGCCGACAGATCGTCAATGGTCTTCAAGAGCCGAAGGGCATCGTCATCGGAGAGCCCAGCGATGAGTTCCGCGAGCGGCTGAGTCACGATGCGAATGGTTTCGGTCTCGTATCCTCGTTGGGCAAAATCCCCCTGCGCGGCGCGCAAGACTGTCAGCGCGTCGGCGATCTGTCGGTCGAGAGTGACGGGGTCGAGACGCACAAATGCGGTAATCGCCCGGACATTGGGCTTCGTATAGGTTTGCGCGTGACCAATCACGGCGATGGAGGCCAACACGAACGCTGCCGCAATACTCGACCCGCGATATCCCACTGCCCGCGCTCTCCATCGACCTACGAGAATGACGCGCTCATATTACGCACGGGAATGCTCAAACAACAGCAATGCTCCTGCGGTACCGGCGTCCGGCGCACCCCTCAGCCCGCCGTTAGGACGTACGCTGCTTCTCCGGCGGAGCCTCCGCGCCATCCTTGCCCGCATCCCGGGTGATTTGCCGTTCCCAGGATTTTAGGGGCAATGCAATGTCTGGAAAATGCTGCTGGCGATTATTGGTAGGGCCAGCGTCACGAGTGAAATTCCGATGCAGATTTTACGCAGGCGGGCAGGCCCGCTCTTTACGAACAAACCGGATGCGAGGACCAACAGACCGATCGGCAAATCGACTAACCAGCAGGCCGCCACCCCCAGACCGACAACGCCCGATGCATCACCGCAGACTGGGGGAAAGGCGGTGGACCACACGACGAAAACGCCCCAGGTTATTGCGGGAAAGGCCAAGACGAGCGCGGCGATTTGGAACAGGATCCCCCTGCCCCGACGTTTGCTCTCGGCGAGCGGCAGCGAAATCGGTTCAGGGTCATTTGCCATGTTTTCCGCCCCCTCTTTACTCACAAACCCAAACCACCATACGCCACACAATAAATCCGCAGGTCCTTGCGCAAGCGATGACGCGTACGAGTAGCCGTGAGCTGCTCTCCAGGTCAGTGGGGTGAACGGATCTCCGCCGGCAATTCGGCTGCGGCCGCCGAATCGGTGAATAAGAACGCCGATTCGCGCACGACGCGCCCTGCGGGCACCGAGGCATCGCCGGCCCACAATTTCCGCAAGGCCGCCGCCTTGTCGCCGCCGGTGACGAGCCACAACCGGTGTCGCGCCGCATCGAGCACGCTGAAGGTCAAGGTCATCCGGGCCACTCCCTGATAGGGAATGCTGATTCCGACTTCGCGGTCGGCCTCCTGCAGCAGCGGGTCGCCGGGCACCAGCGAGGCGACGTGGCCGTCGGTGCCAATCCCGAGTTGAACGACGTCGAGTACCGGCGGCGTTCCGCCGTGTTCGTGGAGCAGCCGGGCGTACTCCTCGGCTCCCGCGTCGAGATCGCTACGCTCGACCGGCATCGCGTGGAAGTGGGCAGCGCTCAGCATTGCGGGTGCGACGAGCAAGTCGGCAATCTGGCGCGCGTTGCGTCGTTCATCATTTTCCGGCACGACTCGCTCATCGACCTGGAACACCTGCAGGTCGTGCCAATGAACGCGCAGCCGGCGCAAGTCGCGCAGCATCCGCCAAGGCGTACGCCCGCCGCTCAAGCCAATCAGGCAGCGGCCACGCTGCGCGCACGCCCGTCCGATCTCGGTGCGCAGCCAGTCGGCAGCCCTCTCAGCCGCGATTTCGGGAGTCGGAAACACATGGATACGCATGCTGCAAAGGGTAGCGAAAATCGAGGCTGAATGCATTGGTTGCGATTGACATCACCATGCAGCTGAATCGAATGACAGCTTGCGCTTCACGATCAATCGATCGTCGGCATCCTGTCAGCAATACGGCAAGTCACGAATCATGAGGATTCCGATGTGGATGTTGACGCGGCTCCCCGTACGCAAAGCCGCGATCCCGGCGCGTCAGCGCACGGCGAGTGTATAGCCGGTCTGGCTCTTGGCCGTCGCGTATACGCCCCAGTCGCAACTGAAGACCGTCCACGCATTCGTGGTGTTGCCCGCCTGCGTCGTGGACGTCCAGTAGTACTGGAGGCTGACGAAATTCGAGAACACGGCGCTGACCGGATTCAGGCCAGTGTCGGCGCTGATCAAGGCGGCATTGAAGAAGTCGGCCTCATTGGTCTGGATCCGGTCGGCGAGGCTCTCCATTTCCTTGCGGTTCGGCATGCGCCATTGACCCGCCGCTGACCCGTCGGTCAGTCCACATTGCCCGCTTTGCAGCGCATTGACGGCGGTGACGGAAACGTTCCACGTGCCTTGCAGCTGCGCGCAACTCGCCTGCTTTATCCAAACGAGGCCGGTCACGCTGTCCGTCACGGTGCCGTTGCCATTGTCGATCATGCGCGTCGTCGGCAGCGCAACCCCGGCGGCTATCGTGCCGTCGTCGCCGGGCGTGTACGGGATGTAATAGCCGGTCGCCTGGAGCGTGACGGCGGCGCCGCTCATGCCCTTGACGGCCCACACGGCCAGCGTGTTGGTCTTCAGATTGGTCGCTCCGTCGTCGATGTATTGCCCACTTGTCAGCTCGACCGCCCAGGCATCGGGCGCAGATGCGGGATCGCCGAAGATGCTCGTCGATGTCCAATACCCGCCGCCGGCCACGTTGACGAACGGACTTCCCGCCGTCAGGGCTGGTGCGGACGCCGATTCGTCGACGATGCTTTCCATTTCCCAGACATTCGGCACGCGCCACTCGCCCGCCTTCGAACCATCGCTCAATCCACAGGCGCCACTGGCGAGCTGTTGCGCCTCGGCCATGGCCGTCGTCCATTCGGTGGACGCCAGGCAGCCGGCGGTCTTGAGCCACACGAGTCCTGTGAGCGCGTCCTTGACCGTGCCGTCGCCGTTGTCGACAAAGCGCGTTGCGGGCCAGGCGACCCCGGCGTGAACCGATGCGTCGTCACCGCTTTGGTAAGACACTGCCTGTCCGCTGGCGGCCAGGCGCACCAGCGGATTGCTGCCGTTGAAGGCCAGAAAAGTCGCGCCCGTGATGGAGTCCGTAGGTCCCGTTGCCCCTGCGGTGATGGACGAGTAGTTGAACACCGTGTAGACGATGGGCACGGCGATGCCGTTGCTGCCGTCTACATACTGGCCGTTATATCCGGCACGGGTGATTGCGACACCCGTCGGGTTGTACCAGTTGTCCGGGGAATTGAAGCCCGGCGGCGGCACGTACCATTGAACGTTCGACGTATATTGCGCGGGTACATTGGCGAGCACGGGCGAAAAGGCATAGCCGCTCTTGAATGCAAGGAACTGGTAATCCTGGATGCAGTTGTCCGTGCACCCGGTGTTCAGGCCCGAGAATGAGTAGTTGCCCTGCGCGTCCGTGGTGGTCGTACCGAAGAGGCGGTTGTTGTTCGTGTCGAAGGCAACGATCGTCACGCCGGATAGCGGCGCACCGTTGAGTATGACGTTACCCGAGAACGTGTTGGTCGGCGGCGGCGCGCCTGGATCGGTCTCGCCCGGACCACCCCCCCCGCCGCATGCCGCGACAATGAAGCATGCGGCGAGAATCGGCGCGCCGCGCGCCGACCGGGGATGGACGGGCACCGCCCGATTCGCCGCGCGATCGCCCATGAGACTCCAAGGGACACGATGAGTTTGCATAGGGAAGTGTCGGCACGGTCGCGGCGGACTTTAGCGTCGCTTGCAGGCGCGAAGCCGACACGCTCGATCGATCGGTAGATCGTGCTCTTGCGGCGGTGCCGTCAGCGCCGGGCGATGATCGCCGCCAAATGTCGCGAACTTACCTGCTGCTCGCTGTTGCCTCGTTTGAGCAAGTTTTGTTGCTGCAACGGCTCATTGGACGCGGACTCAGGTCGGTTTGCATTGACATGTGCAGGTTCTAGAATGGCCATGCATTTACCCAATCAGCCATTATATTTGGAGAGAAAATCATGGCGACCAAGTCAATTCCAGACGGTTATCACTCGGTCACTCCTTATCTCATTGTCAGAGGAGCTGCCGACGCTATCGATTTCTATAAGCGTGCATTCGGCGCCACGGAGCTGATGCGCATGCCAGGCCCCGATGGCAAGATTGGCCACGCTGAGATCCGGATTGGCGATTCGGCCATCATGCTCGCGGACGAACATCTGGCGATGGGCCACCGCAGCCCACAATCGTTGGGCGGAGCCGGTGTGAGCCTATTGGTGTACTTCGAGCGCGTGGACGAGGTCTTCAAACGAGCCGTCGCAAGCGGAGCAAAGGAGCTGCAGCCCCTCAAGGACCAGTTTTACGGAGATCGATCGGGGGCGTTACAAGATCCGTTCGGACACACATGGACCCTCGCAACGCACATCGAGGATATTTCCCCTGATGAGATGCGCCGCCGCGCCGAGAAATTCATGAAGAGCGCCAGCGCATAGGCTGCCGCATGGATCGTCGACCGACCATTGATGACCGTGAATCTGTGCTTTGTCGACGCTCCTCCCGTGTCTATCAAAATCCATGCGCAATTCAGAAACTATCCGCGTGGCCGGAGCGTTTGGCTGCGGGAAAATGTGGAGATTGGACGGGAGGGAGCGCCTATCGGAAATTAGCCGCAGGGAGCCCGGTAGTTACTCCGATGGATTCGTTGTGGCCTAGCCGGTCTTATGCGAACGTGTCTTTATCTTCCAAGTGCCGCATGGGGCGCCCCTGGATGCGGCTGGGACGAATCTCCTCTACGCCGACTTGTTGTCGGTCCCCGGGATCGCGAACCGGATGAACGATGAAATGACGTATTTGTCCTCAGACCTGGGAATCTCTCCGCAGTGCAGATGGGTCCAGAACGTCGGGAAAAACAATGCATCTCCGGCCACAGGTTTTATTTTGAGATTCTGCCGATGGAAGCAGGTTTCCCCGCCGTCCGCGACGGAATTTAGATAAATAATCACGGCCAACTGTCGATCCCAACAGCCGGCCCCGAGAGCATCAAAATGCCATTTGAAATGCCCCTCGTTCTTCTTATAGTGCTGGATCTTGTAGCCCGTACACCGCAGCGGCGCGACCTGCAGTGATGGAAACTTCGCGGCGATACTCAGCATGACCGTGGTGACAGCCGAATGCAGCTCGGCGAACGCCGCTGTCCAAATACCGTCGGTTCCGACATCTAAGTCCGTACTGACTTTCACCTCAACTTCTAACTGCCTCTCTCCACCGGTGCTGGCCGTATAGCCTGGGTGTTTGCGCGGGTCATCCTCGTAAAATTCAATGATCGTGCGGCATAGTTCCTGAGGGATCAGTTCCTTTGCATAGAAAATGCATTCGTCCCGGGCGAAAATTTCCATGGTCGCGCCAGCGCTACGCTAGCTCCTCCTCACTTTGGTATCGGCGGGCGAGAGCTTACTAAAGCGGCTAGCGAGCCGCCATCTTGATAGTGCCAGCATGCTGGTCTACCGGCGGAATGACGCTGAGGTCTAGCGAAGGCCGACCGGGCGGCGCGTGCAGGGAAGGTAACAGCTGAGTTTCTGTGGCTTTTCCAGGCTTCGGGCGTACTATCACCAGCAGTATCCGGCGAAGAATCCAAATGCATGCTGTGGGATCCGCGGATGCTGCGGTATGGCTGCCTTTGCATTTGAGTGGCAAAAAATTCTAGTCGAAGAGAGCACTGGCATTACGACAAGAAATTGCGCGTATCGAAGTGCTGCGCAGAGCGTCTCGCTCGCTTGGCCGGCCTCGATATGCGCAATTCTCTCGAGTAATTCATTGCGTGCAGCGCGACGGATCGAGTTACGCCGTAAACGGAGGAGGAATGACCATGGTACGAAGTGCGCTTCCGCGTCTCGGATGGGCACCGGGCTTGAGTATGACGGCGATCCTCGTAATGTTGGCGGCGAATCTCGTGGCGGCGCAGTCAGCCGAGCAGCCGTCCACGCCCGCAACGGCTCAATCAGCGGACGAGGCGTATCGCAAGGGACAAGACTTCGAGAAAAAGCAAAACTATGCCGAGGCGATGCGCTCGTATCGTGTCGCTGCCGCGCAGGGGAATGCCCTGGCGCAAACTGCGATCGGCAATCTTTACGGGTTGGCACTCGGCGTTCCTCAGGACTATGGCGAGACACTGCGCTGGTATCGCTTGGCCGCCGCCCAAGGGAATAGCGAAGCGCAGAACGACGTCGGCTTTTTCCTCATGAACGGCTGGGGCGTCGCGCAAGACTACGAGCAAGCGATGAGCTGGCTGCGCAAAGCGGCCGATCAAGGCAACGAGACCGCGCAGAAAAGTGTCGGATACATGTACTTCCAAGGTTGGGGTGTGGCGCCGGACCGCGCCGAGGCGATCCGTTGGTTTCGCAAGGCTGCTCAGAACGGCGACGATGACGCAAAGGAGGCGTTGAAAGAACTGGGCGAAAAGTGACGCGCGGCACGATCGCCGCAGGTCGTGTACTACAAGCGGTATCTCACGTTGCCGAAAAAATCCTGAGCGCTGCCCATCATGGGGGCGGCGAAGTCGCACGCCTCGTATCCCGCTACCGTTTTGGGATCCTTTATCCCCGACTCCTCGACCTTGTAAATATCTGATATATCTTGTTATGATTTCCGTTCAAGAATCACAACAAGCAAAGGACAATGGAATGGGTAAGCTCGCCTGGACTGAATTGATTGTGCTTTGGGGGTTTGCAGCGTTGGTCATCATTTTGGATCGGAAAAACTGGAATAAGTAAGCCGATCCACAAACGATGAGCGTTGCACTGCGGCAAGCATGTCGCAGGCGGCGCCGTTGCCCGCGTTCCAATCAATATTCGACGACCCCCTGGATGACCCTCGGCTGGCCCGTCACGGTCGGCTTCGCGCCGATGTAAATCGGCGAATTCGGATCGGTCGTGTTCTGCAGGCTCGAGGTGTCCGGGAGACTCACGCCCACGGGCAGATTGAGCGCTGCCGCGGTGCATACCGACAGGTTCTGCTGAGCGAACAGGATCTCGCGCTGTAGCCACTTCACGAGATATGTAGTCTGCCCGCTGCTGACGACGCCGACGGTCGGATCATCGGGAATCTCGAAGGCCGAGACGTTCTCGACGTTCTGGCCTGAGCAGGAGACGGTGGCGTTGGTGACCGGGTCGACGCAAGTGCCCGGAATGCCCCACAGCTGGCCGAAGCCACCGTACTGCAGAACGAGCGTGGTCCCCGCATAGCTGCCGTACTGCGCGCCCGCCGGCACTGTGTACTTCACGAGCAGCGGGGCATCGAACTGTACGAAGGCGCCGGTCCCATCCTCGACCGCCGCGAACTGGTTCCAGGAGTTTGAACCGGTCTGCCAGACGTAGTAAACGTCCAGGTTCGCGGTCTGCCCATCGCAATACATCTGCGGATTGTCGGCGCACTGCGCGGCCGCGAGGCTCGTAAAGAGCCGGCCCGAGTTGATGCCGGTTTGGTACTGCGGCTGGTTCGCAAGCAGACTCGCGTTGGCAAAGATCACGGGCTGACCCGCGGAATCGACGAGCGTCGCGTTGGTTGCCGAGGTCGTGTAGGTCACGACCCCGGAGAGCGGCGTGTCCGCCTCATTGTTGTAGCTGCCGCCGAACGGCGAGAGGTCTTGCGAGCCCGAGGCGAAGTAGCTCGCCATGGCGGCGGCCGTCGGACAGTCGCTGAGGCAGTACAAGCTCGCGGGAAATTGGTTCGGATAGACGAGATTCTGGTTGTAGTAAAGTACCGGGACAGCGGCCGCGACGACGGGATCCGTAACGCCCGCGAGGTTCACGAACAACTGTCCGCCGAAGGACGGTGCAAAACCGCTGAAGCCACCGAGCGGTGTCCAGAAGGTCCCGTCGACCAGCTGCACGGTCGGCAGCGGCTGCAAGTTGCAGCCGCTGTTGCTGCAGTTCATGACGCCCGTGACGTGGAACATCGCGCTGGCGTTATCCCAGTACATCTCGTATTGAGTGTTGCTGGCGGCGCCCGCGTAGAAGTTGGTCGCATCGTTGACGAAGACATCGATGGGGATCTGGTCGAGAGCCTGCAGCGTCGTCGTCTGCTTCGTATACGCGGTGAGCTTGCCCGCCGAGAGTGCCAGAGTGTAATTGATCGTCGTCGGGGTGCTGGTCGAATAGTCGATCTTCTGCACCGTCGCGCCGTTCGTCAGCAGCGCCGCCACGTTCGCGGGAGCCGACAGGCCCCAGTAGCTCACATAGAGATTATAGGTCTGACCGCCGCTCGTGAAGTTGATCGGAAAGCCGGAGTTGAGATTGATCTCTGCGCCGGTCGTGGCGTCATAAAGGCCGTAGGAATTGACCGAGAAGCCGGTGCCCGGAGTCGTGGCATCACGACTGAAGCACATGTCGTTGGTACCGTCCGAGCGGCGGAACAGGCTGGCGTTGTATGCATAAGTAAACTGTTCGGAACCATTGCTGTCGGACAGCAGCTCCTCGCCGCTACCGGCCGAGGCGCTCGAGGCATTGAGAGTCAGCGCCGTGCTCGAGGCACCGCCGCGGCTGCTCGTCTGGTAAAAGCTCACGCCGCTCGCAGCGGCGCTCAGAAAACCCTGGTCGAGACAATTCGTGGTGCCCGGCGCCGCGCCGCAAAAGTCGAGGCGAAAGTTGCCGTAGGGACTCGTCGAACTCGGCGCGGTAACCACGGACAGGTTGACGTTGATGATCTCACTCCCGCCATCACCTCCGCCGGGCACCCAAGCCTCGACGCGCATCGGATCATTGTTGCTGGTGCGCAGCGAGTTGACGACGGTTGAGGAGTAGCTCGGCGCCTGCGCCGCGGCCGCGCCGCTCGCTGAACTCGCCACGGCGGGCTGCGAGCTGCAGACGTTCTGATCGACGAGCGCGATGTAGGGCCCCTGGTTGACGAGCGCGCCGGGGTTCATCGCCGAGATGATGCAGGTAATCATGTTGACCTGCTGAATCCCCTGCGATGTGGCGTCCTGGACGTAGCTGTACTGCGGGTCCGTGTAGTACGGCGAATTCGTCGGCGGGGCGGCGAGTACGGTAGCGGGCAAGGTGGCGGCGAGCGCGATCAGAGCGCACCGTGTAGCCGTGGCGAGTGTCGTCATGAGTTGTCTCCAGTGAGCGGGGCTTAGGCTACGGGGCATTCTGGACGTTGGTGGCGGTCACGACCGCCATCGACGTCGGCGTTGCGAGGCCGGTAACGGCCGTGGGCGGGACCACGGGCGGGACGGCGCTCGATGTACTGCCGGAGCAGCCGCATAGCGCAGCGCTCAGGATCAAGCTGGAAATTAGGGCCGCAGACCGGGCGTACGGCGCGAAACGTGACGTCATGAACCTCTCCTTCGGAGAACCTGAGGGCGACCGAGGATCAGTCTTCGGCGTTACCCAAGCAGCGGCACGAGACCGTCGTCCTGAAGGCGGCTGCGGCTCGCGGGCCAACGGCCCGCGGGAACTGGAAACTGCGTCACATGCAGCTACATCACATAACGCGCGTCAACGACTCCACGTCCGTAGCTTTTGTAGACCTGCCACATAGTTGCCGGCCATGATCGTCAGCAGCCGGCGCATGGGACAATGATGCGGATACGATTGATACAGCTCAGGGGCCGCAGCCGTGGGCTCTCACCGGATCGTCACAGAGGTCCGATATTGGATTGATGACCGGTTGAACTCAATTGCCGGTTCGTTCAGCATCACGGCTCAGCGTGACGTAGCCGACCTTGTCATTCGACGGAGATCCGTACCACATCCGCCCTTCTGCATCGCGAAAAAATTCGCGAATGGTATTTTCAGAATGCGGAAATGGATACTCCACGGTCTTGCCTGTGCTTGGATCAAAGCGACCAAGGACATCCATGTTGTATGAGGAATACCAAATGTGATTATCCGAGTCGATGCCGAGACCGTAAGGAGTCGGCTCCGGGCCCGGCAACGAATATTCCGTGAACGTCTGTGTCTTTGGGTCGAATCGTCCAATTTTCCCCGCGTTGAATTCGCCAAACCAAACGATTCCGTCGGCATCAATCTGCATGCGCCGCGGGAACGATTTTGGTGTCGGTACCGTCCATAAGGAGACTTGCAGTGTCTTCCAGTCCACCATGCCGATCTGGCTGGTGTTGGGCTTCGTAAACCAAATATTGCCGCTGTTATCTTCCTTCACGTCATAGGTGGATTCGATGGCGTCGAAACGAGCAAATTTCTTGGTTTTGCGATCGAACCTGGTCAACGGATTGCCGGAGGCCCAGACGTTTCCATCGGGATCGAAGCGCAGGGTGTGCTTGGAGCCCGCACCGTAGCCGAGTTTGCCGGGAAGATACGCATCCTGGAACTCGATTATTTTCTTCGTACGCGGGTCCCATCTGCCAATTTTGTTTGCGCCCTGCTCGGTGAGCCACACCGATCCATCCGCTGCGGGCACCGCTGAGTGAACGGCGGCGGTGCCGGCGTTCGGAACCTGGAAGTCCCGCATTTCGCCGGTTTTTGGATCGAGCCGGGTAATCTGATTGGCGACGCCGAAATTGGGGATCCAGAAGTGGCCGTCCTTGTCCGGAGCGGCGCTGAAGGGCATGCGGCTCGACGACGGCATGTCGTATTCCACATAAGTAATATTTAGAGCCTCGCTGCTGATCGGCCGCACGGTGTCGCTGTATCCCGGCGATTCATCGGCGAATCTCGGGAGCACGGATGCCTCGCTGAACAGGCCGGTCAAATAAGCGGCAACTTCATCTGCTTGCGGGTCATTGAGGCGATCCGCCAGGCCAAACTTCATTGCGGCCTGCATATACTGGACACGACTTCGCCAGCCCTCGGCATCCCGCAGCACCGATGCCATTCGCGTCTGAAATCCGTGGCAAGTAAAACAAGTCGAAAAAATCTTGTCCTTCGCCGGTGACGCGGGCCACAGCTTGCCGGCCTGGTAAATGGAAATTTCATTCCATCCCACCCGGCTTTTCCGCAGCGATAAATCCAAAGAGGCGATCTGGTCGCCCGTAAGCCTCAACTCGGTGGACGGGTCACCCCGGTAGCCCGTGATTTTGGTCGATATCTTATATTCCCCAGCCCGCAGATTCTCCATGCGGTAATGCCCTTGATTGTCCGACAGCACCATAAAGGTCATGTTGGTCTTGTCGTTCCGTGCTTGAACAAAGACGCCCTTAATAGGGGCGCCCTCCCGGTCTTTGACGGTCCCGACGATCGTCGCTCCGTAACTGATCGACGTGCTGCAGGCAAGCAGGGTCACCAGAATCAGGAATGTGTTACGCGGGATCATAGAGATCTCTTGTCAGGTCAAGGAATGAGCTTGCTTATTTCATCATGCGCAGTGGGTTGCCCGAAATCAATGGGTAGAGCTAATGCTAACGAATCCCAACGGGGGCGTTGCCGGCGGCACCTAGCCGCAGCGGCGCATTTCGACGAGATCGCCGCGCCGTTTGTATCGCACGCCGATGCCGTCACGTATTTGTATCACGAGCACAATCGCGCGCCGGTCCGCCACCTCACGGCTCGTCTGCGGTCCAAGCATGAGGCGAAGGAAGTCGCCCGGGAAGCCTACGTCCAGTGCATTGGTAGTATCGCGACTCCAGCTTGCCATCGCTTTCCAGAGCCGACATCGAAATCAATATGAAGGGGCAGTTCAAGCGTCCGTAGATACTCGGCCGGCCGGCAGGATTGCTCCCGCTAACCGCTCGATGCCGCATTCGTGTTTTGGTGCGCCCGGCGAGATTCGAACTCGCGACCTTCGGCTTCGGAGGCCGACACTCTATCCAGCTGAGCTACAGGCGCATCGTTGGGGGTGGCGATAGTACTCGGCGTCCGGCGGGCTAGTCCACTGCCTCGCTGCAAATCATGCTGAGAGGACGATTTCGACCCACGTGGGGTTCCGGCCGACCGGGTATTCGGCGAGCGGCGTGAGCGCGCCGCCGCCTCGGTCGATCGAATAGATCATCAGGCTATTCGACAACTGTCCGCAGCACACAAGAAAGCGTCCCGCAGCATCAATCCGACAGGCTCGCGGCTGTTTGACCGTCGAGCAGGACCTCAGGAACGTCAATCTGCCGCGAGCGGCATCCACGCGAAACATCGCCAAGGTGCTGCTCGTGCGCTCCGATGCGCAGAGAAACTCGCCATCCGGTGTCAGATGAATATCTGCGGCCCAAGGCTTACCCGAAAACCCCGCCGGCAGCACGCTGACGGTTTGGACGGGCGGCCCCAAAAGGCCGCGCGCCGCATCATAGGGAAACACGTCGATCGACGCGTCGAGCTCATTGATGACGTAGACGAATTTTGAATCCCGCGAAAAGCTCATGAAGCGCGGTCCTGCGCCGGCGCGCACCGCAAAGTTCGGCGGATCATTGGGCGACAACAAGCCCGTGCGCGCGTCGAATGTCTGCTGATAGATGAGATCGCCGCCGAGGCTCGTGTGCAACACGTGCCGATTGAGCGGATCGGTCAGGATGCAATGCGCCTTGGATGCGGTGCCAACGATCTGCACGGTCTCACCGACGATGCCGTTCGAGGCAATCGAACTCACCATGACCTTGTCGCCTGCGTAGGAAGCGCCGAGCAGGAAACGGCCGGACCGGTCGGTCGCGATATACGCGACGCTATCGGCCATGGGCGTGCTCGCCAATAGGAGCGGCGTTCCGGATTGCGGATCGATCGCCAGCGTGGCGACCAAAGCTCGGGACTCGGCGCTCACATAGCCCGCATAGAGCAATGCGTTGTCGGGGCTCAACGCGAGCACGATCGATCTGCCGGTTTCGATGGGTCGTTGAATCGCAACGCTGTCGCGCGCACGCAAGCCGCCGTCGGCGCCGAGTTCGAAGACCGAAATGTCTTGGCCGCCGGAATTCGCCACATAAACGAAACCGCTCGCATTAGCGTCGAACATGAACATCCCTCGAGCTGCCGAGCATCGGTGCGTGGATGCCGATCATGCTGCACCCGTTAGGCGGATTTCGCCAGCTGAACGAACGCTTTCCAAGCCGCGAGTTTCGCCTCGTAGGACATCGATGCATGCGCCGGACTCGTCGAGGGCAAGCGCTCACGGCGGATGCCGGCGTACGGCGCAATGAGGCGGCCGAATACGCGGCGCTCATAGAGCGTTGCGGCGGCCGCGCCATTGAGGCCGATCAATTCAATGTGCGGGTGCGCGGCGTAGAAGGCGGCGAAGTCGTTCTCCACGACGCTATTTGATTCGATCGAGGCATCCATGCTTCCGACGCGCTGCGCCGAGGCGCAGACGTCCCAGACCGCGACATCACGCTCGACCAGGCGTCGCGTGCGTTCGGCATAGCTGAGGTTTGGGCCGGCGCCAAATAGCGCGCCCATGACGCGCCAGAACACGTTTTGCGGCTGGGCATAATACTCGCCGCGTTGCAAGGACGTTTGTCCCGGCAGCGAGCCCAAAATTAGGATGCGCGCGGATTCACCGGCGACGGGTGCAAAGCCGATCGACGCGGCAGGCGAATGGGCCGCGCGCCGCCGTTGCGCACGCATTCATTGGCCTCGTATGCGTGCGGGTCCTTGCCGGAATCCCTTTCGATTGCGCTGCGAGATCATGATGGCAAGGGGCCGCTGTCTTGCTGGAACTGCGCGGGCGCCGCATTGGCGGGTTGCCACGACAGCTTATGCTCCAACCAAACCTCACGCGTCGGTGCAAACAGGTTCGCGTCGTCGAGCGATGCGGTCGTGACGTCTATGGTGTTCGGGTTCGCATCGTTTTCGTAGCTCAACGCGCTGCCGCAGCGGGCGCAAAAACATCGCAGCACACCCGGCGAGGAGGCGTGGGGTTGCGGACGACCCGACAGCCACTCGAATCGTGTGCGTTCGTAGGTCAACCAGGCGACGGTCGGCGCGCCGCTCGCGCGGCGGCACGAAACGCAGTGACAGATCACGGAGGACAGCGGCGATCCCGACACTCGATAGCGGACGGCCCCGCAGAGACAGCCACCTTCGAAGATTTGACCTTGCAAGGATTCAACCGACACGCGCAGCCACCGAACCGGCAATACCGGCCAAAATGAAAACGACCATCCAGTCGAGCAGCAATCCGACGACGAAGCCGCGATGCCAATTGACGAACAGCGCTGCTTCGAGCGTCATGGGCGCGACCGTCATCGCCCACAGACCGAGGCCGAAGCTCGCACCGCTGAGTATCGTACCGCGGTCAACAAAGGAAATGCCGAAATCGATGCCGGCATAGAGGCACGCGATGGCGACGCCGGCAAAGAGTCGCAGGCCCGTCGAAACCAGGTAACTCGACCAGGATTCGGTTGAACGCCAGGTGTTCGGCGTACGCGCCTGGTAGGGGTGAAACAGGCGTCCGGTAATCAAATACCCCGTGACGGTCGAAAGCACTCCGGCGATTCCACCGGCCACCACAATTCTGGGGGTCATTACACAAACCTCCCGTGTCGGCCAACCGCTTTGGCTGTGCAAGCACCTTTGATCCGCGGCGCGCTTGCGCAATCATAGATCCAGTCGCGCTTGCGCGCTGTGATAACTCGCCGGTATCGATGTCCGATTGAAGTCCGGGCGCGGAGCGCGCGCGCACGATCCCTTAGGCCGTGGATGACAGCGTCTCGCCGCCACAGGCGAACCGGTCGAACGCTCGCAAGCGCACGGCTTCTGCCACATGCGCGACGGCGATCTCGGGCTCACCGGCCAGATCTGCGCAAGTGCGCGCCAGTTTCAATATTCGCTGATAGGCGCGGGCCGACAGCCCTAAGCGCGTGATCGCGGCACCGACCAGCGTACGGCAAGCCTGGTCCAGGCGGCACAGGCGCATCGTCTCGTTCGCGAGCAGACGTCCATTTGGTTTTCCCTGGCGATCCATTTGGATCCGGCGAGCCGCGTCGACGCGTCGCGCGACCGTCGCCGAATTTTCCGACGGTACCGAATTCATTGCGACCAATTGTTCGGGCGGCAACGCGGCCACCTCCAGATGAATGTCGATGCGGTCGATCAACGGTCCTGATACTCGACTCCGATAGCGTGCGACTTGGGCCGCGGTACAGCGGCAGCGACCGCGCGGATCGCCGGCATAACCGCAGGGACAAGGGTTCATCGCCGCGATCAGTTGAAATCGTGCGGGGAATTCGCAGGATCGCTTGACGCGAGCGAGCACCACGGTGCCGCTCTCCAAAGGCTCACGCAGTGCTTCGAGCGCATTTCGCGCAAACTCCGGCAACTCGTCGAGGAACAGAACGCCCAAATGCGCGAGCGAAAGTTCGCCCGGGCGAAAGCCGGCGCCGCCGATCAACGCGGCCATGGATGCCGTGTGATGCGGATTGCGAAACGGTCGTCTGCCGTCGGCTGCGGGCCGTCGGCCGGCGGCCGATTCGAGACTCGCGACTTCGAGTGCTTCCGTATTGCATAGCGGCGGCAGCAAGCCCGGCAGGCGCTGCGCGAGCAGCGTTTTCCCGGCTCCGGGCGGCCCCATGAGAAGCACGCCGTGTTCGCCGGCGGCCGCGATCTCGAGACCGCGCTTTGCGGCGAATTGACCGCGTATATCCGCGAGGTCCGGCGACGGCGCAGCCTCCGGTGGCGCACTGCGCGCCGCGATCGGCAGCGGCGTTCCATCCCGCAGCGCGTTGCAAATGGCGAGCAAATGGTCCGCCAAGCGGATCTGCGGGACGGCGACCAAACCCGCCTCTAGCGCATTGGCCGCAGGTACGATCAATTCATTGCCAAACCGTGCACCCGCTACGAGTGCGGGCAATAGCTTCGGTGTTTCGCGCAACTCGCCGCTCAGCGAGAGCTCGCCATAGAACTCGCGCCGATGCAGCGCATGGCGCGGCAGTTGAGCGCTTGCGGTCAGGATGCCGATTGCGATCGGCAGATCGAAACGGCCGCCCTCCTTCGGCAGATCGGCCGGCGACAAATTAACCGTGATCCGCGCAACCGGAAACGTGAACCCGGCGGTGATGAGCGCCGCACGCACGCGTTCCTTGCTTTCGCGAACGACGGCCTCCGGCAGCCCGACGATCACGAAGCCGGGCAGTCCGTTGCCCAAATGCACCTCGACGCGCACCAAAGGAGCCGCGAGCCCGAGAGGCGCACGGCTCAGCACCGTGCTGACGGCGGAATCCCTTGCCACCTTCGACTTGTCCCCTAAAGCGTTCCCAGCGCCCAAATCCAAAGTTGCCCAACGGTACTCGAGACCGGCATTGGAGGCAGTGTGAATAACCGCTGCGAGCGCGGATATATTCAAGACACTGCCGATGGCGAGGCGATTTCAGGTGGGAAAATGACCGTAACCGGAGGCGCCCACGGCATCATTGCGCTGCGCAGTGGGACGACCTCGGCCGCATGGCCCATCGTCTTCGTACCGATGAATTTGCCGGCATAACTCTCTTCAACCCCGAACTTGGTCACATGCGCTTTGTTTGCATCGGTCACGCGAATGACCGTGCGCAATTGCACGTGGCCCTCCGGACGAAACCAAGGATCGCCCGAGCAATCGAGCGTCTGCCCGGACTGCGGCCGCGCAGTAAACGACAATCCCGCTCCGACGAGCGTCGTTACGACCATGGCTTTTCGAATCATACGCGTCGTGCCGGCTCCAAAACGCAATCTCCTCGGCATGTGATCCTGAAGGCCAGATCTTACCTCCTCGACGAACTTTTCGATCCCGGCGCTAACGAGTCGTACATTGAGCGGGTGTTGAACTTGATCCTCATGAGCGCTAGCTTTGCATGGGCGGCTCCCCGGGGCTGCGCTGATCGAATCGAATCACGCGCGCAGTGACTATTCAACCACCGGATCATCCCGTACGAGGAAATACCATGGTCGCGATACATCCCGTGAAGCCGATTTTGCTGGTCTGCCTTCTCGGTGCGACTGCGTCTGCACAAGATGCCAAGCCCCAAGTCGATCGAGATGGCACCATCACGACGGTCGGCGCGCAAATTCCGTTTTCGGCCTCGGCGTCGCCGCAGGCGCTCGTGCGGTTTCAGCAAATTCTTCTCGAGGACAAGGCTGCGCCGGGTATCGCCGATCCATTGGCCAGCCGCAAGTTCTACGACAAAATCAATTCCGATCGCGCCCAGCGCCTGAAGAGCCTTTATCCGGTCCAGATCACGCCATCGAAGATCGGCGGCGTTCCGGTCGATATTGTCTCGTCTGCCGTCGGCAAGAACGACGAGCATCGCGTGCTGATCAACCTGCACGGCGGTGCGTTCTTATGGGGCGCGGGTAGCGGTGGGCTCGTCGAATCGATACCAGTCGCCAGCCTATCAAAGATCAAGGTGATCTCCGTCGATTATCGCGAGGGACCCGAGGATACCTACCCGGCGGCGAACGAGGATGTAGAAAAGGTGTACCGCGCGCTGCTGCGGCATTACAAATCCAAGAATATCGGCATCTACGGCTGTTCCGCAGGCGGTGTGCTGACGGCGCAATCGATGGCATGGTTTCAAGACAAGCGTCTGCCGGCGCCCGGCGCTATTGGTATTTTCTGCGCTGGAGTGGTCAACATGGGCGGAGATTCGGCTTTTGTTGGGCCGATGCTCATGGGCCAAATAGCGCCATCATCGAATCCGGCAGGCCTCGCGGCGCTTCCCTATTTCAAAGGCGCCGATTTCAGAAGCCCCTTGGTGCTGCCGGGTAATTCTCCCGCGGTGCTGGCCAAGTTTCCTCCCACGCTGCTGATTTCCGGCACGCGCGATATGGCGCTCAGTTCGGTGCTGCGTAGCGACGAATTGTTGACGCAGGCCGGCGTGACCACCGAACTGCATGTCTGGGAGGGCATGTGGCATTCGTTTTTCTCCGACCCTGAATTACCCGAATCGAAAGCCGCGTATGCGGTGATGGCACGGTTCTTCGATCGCCGACTGGAACGCGGCCGCTGATTGGTTGTTGACACCATAGTGGGGTAGGCTCAACCGGATCGATGCCAAACAATCATTCCCGAGGCGGTGCCGCAGTGCCGTCGGAACGCGCGGCGAGGATTGCAGTACGCCGCCGCCTGCGCGCGCTCGTCGATTCCCTGGATCGAAATCTGTCGGCACTTAATCGTGCCGTGACACCGGCTGCAGTCCATAGGGCCCGTGTGTCGGCACGGCGATTGCGAGTGTTCTTGCGCGTATTTGTGCATGCGCCGGCGCCGGCGACCGTCGATCGGCACATCGAGGCGCTGCGACAATTCGGCCACTACCTCGACGCGGTCAGGGAGGCGGACGTTGCTCAGGAGGCAATATTGCGGCTCGCGGCCAAGCGCAACAGTCCTGCCGCAACACCCATAGCCGGGATTTTTGCGAGAACGGCCCATGAGCGGACCCGTGCCGTTCGAAAATTGACGGTTTGGCTGAATGCAGGTATCTGGTCCCGGCGGATCAAGAAACTTCGAGGATTGGCGGGCAGTTCTTCTCTCATGGCCGAATCGCAAGACCCCGCCGATCGGCCGGCGATACGGCAGCTCGAAAAGCGTCGTCGTCGGGTGCAGAGAGCATTGCGGCGCGAGTGCAAGACGCCACTGAAGCTGCATAGGCTTCGGCTCAAAATTAAATTCCTACGCTACTTGTGCGAAGAATGGCCATGGCCGAGTCGCGAATTGCCGCAGCTACAGATCAAGCAATTACGTGGACTCCAGAGCTGTCTTGGGGAATTGCATGACGGCTGGCAATTGCAGGAAACTTTCCTCGGCGAAACGCGCTTTTCCGAAGCGGCGCGCGAGTTGTCTTTTGGGCTTGCGATCGAGCAAACGCAGCACATGAGCGAGTTCCGTAGGCGGCGCAAGAGTCTGCTGCGCGCCTGGAGCGCTAAACGGCGGTCACTCCGCTAGGCTTGCTCGACCAGAACCGCGGTGCCGTAACAGAGAACCTCGGCAGCGCCGCACAGGGTGCTCAAACTGCCGATGATGCTCATAGGCCGGGCGCTCGCCCATCGACCGGCAGCAACTTGCGCGAGTTGCGAATGCGAATATCGCGGTGCATCCTGCGTTCAAGGGGGAGACACGATGCATGGACTGATGCAAAGCCACAGTCTGCTGATTTCTTCGATTCTGGAGCACGCAGAACGCCAGCACGGTTCGACGGAAATCGTCTCGCGCCGCGATGACGGTTCGTTGTCTCGAACGACGTATGCGAATCTCGCAAGTCGTGCCCGACGACTGGCCCGCGTGCTGCTCGGACTGGGAGTCTGCGCCGGCGATCGCGTCGCAACGCTGGCCATGAACAGCGACCGGCATCTGGAGCTGTATTACGCGATATCGGGCATTGGCGCTATTTGCAACACCATCAACCCGCGGCTCTCGCACGATGACATCGCATTCATCGCCACGCATGCCGAGGACGGATTGATTTTCGTCGATCCGGGCTTTGTGCCGATCGTCGAAGCCGTCGCCCCGCGGTTGGCCGGGCTGCTGCGCGACGTCGTGATCCTCGGCGACGAACCGAACTTCGCCGCGGTGAATCTGCCGCCCGGCATGCGGTTGCATGATTACGAGACCTTGGTGGCCGAGGTCTCCGATGATTTCGCGTGGCCTCGAATGGATGAAAATTGCGCTTCGGGATTGTGCTACACCTCCGGCACCACGGGCCGACCGAAGGGGGTGTTGTATTCGCATCGCTCGACGGTGCTCTGCGCGATGATGATGAATTTTCCCGACGTGGCGGGCCTGAGGGCCATGGACCGAGTCATGCCCGCGGTGCCCATGTTCCATGTGAATGCTTGGGGTCTGCCGTTCGCGGCGCCGATGGCGGGGTCGGCGATGATTTTTGCGGGTCGTCATCTCGACGCGGTCTCGGTCTTGAATCTTCTCAACGAGGAGCATGCGACCGTTTCGGCGGGCGTTCCAACCGTATGGATCGGCTTGATGGCGCATCTGCGCGCAACCGGCGCAAGGTTTGCAACGCTGCAGAGAATTTTGTCCGGCGGCGCTGCATTCCCCCGCGCACTGATGGTGGAGTATGCGGCGCTCGGCGTTCGAATCGTGCATGCCTGGGGCATGACCGAGAGCAGCCCTATCGCCAGCGGGAATGCGCCCAAGCCGGCGACAGCGACTCTCGATGCCGAGGCTCGCCTGGACCAGATGGCGACCCAGGGACGTGCGGTATTCGGAATCGAAGTGCAAGCGCATGACGAGTTCGGGAAGTTGGTTCCGTGGGACGGAAGAAAGCAAGGCAATCTCGTGTTTCGAGGGCATTGGGTCGCGAGCGGCTATTACAGATCCGCAGGAACTCCAGCGGATGCCGAGGGCTGGTTTCCGACGGGTGATGTCGGCGTCATCGACGCCGAAGGATTCATTTCGCTGACCGACCGAACCAAGGACCTCATCAAATCCGGAGGCGAGTGGATCAGTTCGATTGCACTTGAAAACATCGCGATATCCCATCCGGAAGTCGGCGAGGCCGCGGCGATCGCAATCCCCGATCAAAAGTGGGGGGAGAGGCCGATACTGATCGTCGTAGCCCGCGCCGGTTGTACACCGCAACCGGCGCGGTTGCGTGCGTTTTTCGAAGGGAAAGTCCCGAGCTGGATGATTCCCGATCAAGTCGTGATCGCCTCAGAGCTACCCCATGGGGCGACCGGCAAGATCTTGAAGAGCGAGCTGCGCCGAATCTACGGAGGCAAGCCCTGAGCCCAGTGATCGAGGATGGGAACCATAGCCAGCGTGACGAACTCGAAGCCTAGACTCTCTGCCCGGGAAGTGCGTGCAATCCTGCCGCGCGTATTCGCGGCGCTCGCGGAGGCCGACGCGATCACGCTCGGCCACCTGCACAAGGTCAAGATCCGCCACAAGGCGGATGGCAGCGAAGTGACGGTCGCCGACCGCGCCGCGGAGCGGCTGTTGCGCGGCCACTTGCGCGCAGCCTGGCCGGGCGACGCGGTGCTCGGCGAAGAGTACGGCGGCCAGCTGGAACGAGTCGGCCGCTGTTGGCTGCTCGATCCGATCGACGGCACGGCTTCCTACGTGCTCGGCCTGCCGATGTTCGGGACGCTCGTGTCACTGCTCATCGATGGCGAGCCGGTTTTCGGTTGCATCCATCTGTCGGCGCTCAAAGAGACCACGTATGCGGCGCGCGGCTTCGGTTGTTGGCTCATGCGCGATGGCGCCCGGCCGCGGCGGGTGCACGTCGCCGCACGCCGCGCGCTATCCGCTGCGCAGATTGGGCTCACCAGCGTCAAGCAGAGCGATCTATCGCGCACCGGCGGTCCTTGGCGCCTCTCGGAACTTGCGCGCACTGCGGGTCGAATTCGCCTGGTCGGCGACTGTGTTCAATACGCTCTGGTGTGCCGCGGAGCGCTCGACGCCGCAGTCGATCCGCTGATGAAACCATGGGACATCGGCGCCCTCACGCCATGCGTGCTCGAGGCAGGTGGTTCTGTCAGCGACCTCACCGGCGAGCGCGCGCGAATCGTTGAGCGCGGCTCCTTGGTCGCGGCAAGTTCCGCGAGCCTGCGCCGCGCAATCTGTACGCAGGTCTGGAGGGGCGACACCGTCAAACCCCGGGTCGGCAGGACTGCGGTGCGCTGAACTTTGCCGCCGGCGCCGCGCTTGGGCGTTAACCGATCGCAACGCCGGCGAGCATCATAGCGCCACCGATCGGCTGCGAGGCCGTGCCCAGCGTGCCGGATCGTCACCCGGCGGGAGCCGCCGCTTCGACAATCGCCATCGCAGAAATCTCGACGACGATTGCGGGGTCGATCAAGCGTGAGACTTCGACCAGGGTCGTGGCCGGTTTGATCGCGCCAAAGATCTCGCCATGCACGCGTCCGACGGCTTCCCATTGGGTGATGTCGGTCACGTACACCCGCGTTTCGACGACGTCGTTGAGCGACGCGCCGAGACTCTGCAGAGCCGCCGCGATGCGGTCCAAAATCACGCGCGTCTGCGGCCCCGCGTCGCCGGGATGCAAAACTTTGCCGTCGGCACCGCTCGCGGTGGTGCCCGCGACCGTAATCACCGACCCGACCCGCACGGCGCGCGAATAGCCGACGATGGCGCCCCAAACAGCTCCCGCGGGTACGGTGGCACGCACAGCGAATTCCCCCTTTATTCGATCTGCAGCGGCGCTACGGCGGCGAGAGTTTCGCTTCGATATCTTTGAGGCGAGCTTCCAGCGTCGCGAGTTGCGTTTGGGTGCGCGCCAATAATTCCGCTTGGACGTCGAACTCCTGGCGGCTGACCAAATCGAGTTTACTGAGTTGCGCCTGCAACACGGCCTTGAAATTGCCTTCCAGATCACGCCCAAAGGCGCGCACCGATTCCGGCACTGCTTCGGCGAGGCGGCGCGCCAAATCGTCGAGAGCCGTAGAATTGATAAAGCTCATCGCATTCTCCTCGGGACTCCGCCAGCGGCCCAAGCTTATCGCACTTCGGTAACGCACTGCTTCGCGAAGCATGCGCCAGAATGGTGCGCCGCGAATCGTTGATCAAGTGTAAGCCCTTGATTTAAAATAACGATGTGGCTGGCATGGAAGCTGCAGTATTCAGCCCAGCAACGATCGGAACCGGTCTCGACGACGACGCGATGAAGCGGTGCGAGGGGGAGCAATGCATGAAGCTGATTACCGCGGTCATCAAGCCGTTCAAGGTCGATGAGGTCCGGCAAGCGGTAGCCGATCTCGGCATCCAGGGCCTCACGGTCACTGAAGTGCAGGGCTACGGCAGGCAAAGCGAACACGGGGACTTCCACCACAGTTCCGATGCACGTTTGGATTTTTTGCCGACCGCGAAAATTGAGCTCGCGGTCGATGATTCGATAGCGGAGCAAGTCATTGAGGCCGTTTGCAATGTGGCGAGAACGGGAAAGCCGGGTGACGGCAAGATTTGGGTCGCTGAACTCGAACAGGCCATCCGAGTTCGGACCGGCGAAACCGGTCCCGACGCGGTCTGACGCAATGACGCGAAATCGGCAGCCCCGGCGATCCACGAGCGAGGTAAGACCGCTGATTTTTTAGGAGCATCTCGCGCCGGCAAGCCAGCCAACTCCCCCGTCGGTGCGATATTCCGGCGGCGTGGGTCCTAGAACATAGAGCCCACGCCGTTTTTTAATTCGCGCACCGGCGCAAGATGCTGCCGGGTTTATACATCACAGAAACGCAATATTCTATGCTGCGTTGCGGCACAATTAAGAGTTTAGGCGCTGTTACATTGCTTTGTTAACTAAATATAAACTAATGACTAAAATCAAGGAGTTGCCCGAATGAAAATGGTCATTGCCATCATCAAGCCATTCAAGTTGGACGATGTGCGTGCCGCCTTGGCTGATGTTGGGGTTCAGGGCATTACCGTGACCGAAGTCAAAGGATTTGGGCGGCAAAAAGGCCACACTGAGTTATATCGAGGCGCAGAGTACGTCGTAGACTTTCTGCCTAAAGTGAAGCTCGAGTTAGCGGTGGATGACGAGCAAGTCGATCGGGTGATCGAGGCGATCATCGAGACGGCGCGAACGGGTAAAATCGGCGACGGCAAGATCTTCGTCGCTGAACTTGGCCAAGCTTTGCGTATTCGCACTGCGGAATCAGGCTCGGCCGCGTTGTAGACTTGTTCGCGTGAGAGTGTGTTATCGAATCGAGGGTCGAACCATGAAACGGGTTTTGTTATGCGCAGCGCTGCTCGCCTGGTCGGGGCTGGCGTCGGCTGTGGTGTACAAGTGGGTCGATTCGGACGGGAAAGTTCAATACGGCGACAACCCGCCCATCGGAGTGCATGCGGAAATCGTTCCGCTGCTCGGTACGCATCCGAATGCGCAGCAGCCCTCGAGTAGCCCTCGCCCCAGCCAATCGGAGACCCCCAGCGCTCCATCGCCAAAGGTCAAGCAGGCGGTCGATCAAGACGTCGCTGCGACGAAGGCGAAGCAGTGCGCCGAAGCGCAAGACCATTATAAGCAACTCATCGAAGGGCGGCACTTGTACAAGCTCGGCGACAGCGGCGAACGCGTGTTCTTGACGTCCGAGGAAATCGATACGCAGCGCCTCAACGCGAAGCAAGATGCCGACAACGCCTGCAGCAAAGATTCGCCTTAAGAGCCCTCGCCTCGCCGGTTTTTTGCGCTTTGCCGCGTCAGCCGCAAAGCCTTACCCTACCCGTTAATCTGCAACGGCTTTCCGGGGAGATCACGAACATATGCGCGTTGGCTTTGTCGGATTGGGCGCCATGGGAGCCTCGATGGCACGAAATCTTCATTCCGCCGGACTGCTTGCGGGTGTCTGGAACCGCACGCATGACAAGGCTGCGGCACTCGCCGCGCAGCTGCAGGTCCCGGCGTTCCAAAGCCTGCCTGCGCTCGCGGCGGCTTGCGATGCCGTCGTTGTCTGCGTGTCGGCCGATGCCGACGTGCGGGCCGTGATCGCGGCCCTTCGACCGGGTTTGCAGACCGGCGCGATCGTCATCGATTGCTCGACCGTGGGCGCGGGAACCGCCCGCGATATGCACCGCGAGCTCGGCGCCGCCGGCATCGGTTTTCTCGATTGTCCGGTCAGCGGCGGCGTCGAAGGCGCACGCACGGCCACGCTCGCGATCATGATCGGCGGCGACGAAGCCGTCTTCGAGCGCGCGCGTCCGATTTTGGAAAAGCTCGGCCGCACGATCACCTACATGGGCGCCAGCGGCGCCGGTCAAGCCGCGAAGGCGACGAATCAGATCATGTGCGCCGGGATCATCCAGGCGGTCGCGGAGGCGATGGCGTTTGCCAAGGCTGAGGGCCTGCCGCTCGACCGACTCATCGAGACGCTCGGCAAGGGCGCCGGCTCGAGCTGGTACTTCGTCAATCGTGCGCCATTCATGGCCAGAGAGAACTATCCTGCGGGTTTTCGCGTGCGCTTGCATGACAAGGATCTGCGCATTTGCCGTCAAATGGCGGCCGTCCACGGCGCCAAGCTGCCCGTGGTCGAATCGACACTCGAGGAGTATGCGCGCCTGATCGCCGAAGGATACGGCGACGAGGATATCTCATCGATTTATCGCCTGAAGGCGGCGCTGTTCACCGATCCCGTGCACTAGCGGCGAGCCGCAAGCCCGCGCGACATTACGATCGACAGCCCGATGATTCCACCGAACGCGACATCCTCGCTGCGTATTGCGACCCGAAAAAGTCAGCTTGCGATTTGGCAGGCGCAACATGTGGCGGAACTGCTGCGCGCCGTGCATCCGGACCTCAGCGTAGAACTCATGCCGATGTCGACGAAGGGCGATCTGATTCAAGACCGGAGCCTCGCGGCGATCGGCGGCAAGGGTCTGTTCATCAAGGAACTCGAGGTGGCCCTCGAGGAGGGTCGCGCCGAAATCGCCGTGCACTCCATGAAAGACGTTCCGGCCGAATTGCCGGCGGGCTTCGTCATCGGCGCGGTATTGCAGCGTGCCGATCCGCTCGATGCGTTGATTGCGGGTGCCTACACGCGCCTCCAGGACTTGCCGATTGCAGCGCGCGTCGGCACGTCCAGCCTCAGGCGCCAGGCGCAGTTATTGGCGGCGCGTCCCGATCTTCGGATCCACGCGCTGCGCGGCAACGTCAATACCCGTTTGCGGCGGCTCGATGACGGCGAGTTGGATGCGATCGTGCTGGCGTGCGCGGGTCTCGTTCGCTTGGGGTGGGAATCGCGGATCACGGTCCGGCTCGACCCGTGCGTCTCGCTGCCCGCCGTGAGTCAAGGCATCATCGGTGTCGAGTGCCGCGCCGATGATGAGCGCACGCTCACGCGCCTGAGTTCGCTCGAGCACCCCGCGACGCGCATCGCGATGGATGCCGAACGGGCATTTGCGTACCGTCTGGGAGGTAGCTGCCAGTCGCCGATCGCCGCCTACGCGCGGCTCGATGCGGGTCGCCTGACTCTCGACGGCCTCGTCGCGGAGCCCGATGGGTCGCGCCTGCTGCGCGAACAGATTTCGGGGCACCCTGGCGATTCGCTGTCTCTCGGCAAGGAGCTCGCGGAACGCATTCTTGAGGCCGGAGCCGAAGCACTGCTCGCACGGCTGCGCACGGATTGATGGATGGCGGCATTGCTCGGCATCGGGGTTCTCGTGACGCGTCCCGAGCAACAAGCGATGCCGCTGTGCCGACTGCTCGCAGTGGAGGGAGCCGTGAGCTTCCCCTTTCCGGCGATCGACATCAAGCCGCTCGCCGAGCGCGATTTGGTCGCTCGCCTCGGACCGTTGGAACATTTCGATTTGATCGTGTTCGTCAGCGCCAATGCCGTGCGCTTCGGTGCGCACTTGCTCGACCAGAAGCACGATCTACCCTTGGCGGCGGTCGGCCCCGCGACCGCGCGCGCACTAAACCACGCCGGTTATCGCGTCCCCGTCGTGCCTGCCGACGGGGTCGACTCCGAGGCGCTGCTCGCGCACCCGCGCCTACAGCATCTCGTCGGCCGGCGCGTCCTCATCATCAAGGGCGCCGGCGGTCGCGACCTGCTCGCAACGGCGCTCGCCGAGCGCGGTGCGATCGTCGAACTTGCGGACGTGTACCAGCGCGTGCCCGCGACCAGAAGCGATGCGCAGCTCGCGGAGCTGGAGCGGCACTTCGCCGCGGACAGGATCCAGGTGATCACGGCGACCAGCGCGGAACTCGGCGCCAGCTTGTTGCGCATGGCGACGCCTGGGTTGCGAGCCTATTTCGAGCGCGCGCACTGGCTCGTACCGAGCGCCCGCGTGGCCGAGAGTCTCGGCAAGTCCGGCTTACGCGCCCCGCTCGTCCAGGCGGCTTCCGCTGAAGATCATGATTTGGTGACGGCGCTCATTCGCTGGCGCTCGAGCGTATCGGGCGCGTAATCGAACGAATCGAAAAACAGCCGCGACGCATCCGCGCCATGCGCGGCGAACTCGCTGCGCACCGCGGCGATCATGGCCGGCGGCCCGCTCGCGTAGATGTCATAGGGATCCAGCGCCCCGATATCGTGCAACGGCGCCGCGTGCACCCACCCGCGCCGGCCGGCCCACGTGGATTGCGGCTCCGAGAGGACCGGCACGTAGCGAAATCGCGGGGCTTGCAACGCGACCCGCTCGAGCTCCGCATGCGCATACAAATCGCGCTCGCTGCGCACGCCCCAGTACAGCGTCATGGGTCGATCGATGCCGGTCTCGATGACATGTCGCAAGATGCTCTTGAGCGGCGCGAGGCCGGTGCCGCCGCCGATCATCAAGATCGGCGCTGCGGAGGCGCCGTTCAACCGCGGCGCGGTTGGCCGGTAGACGAATTGTCCGAGCGGTCCCTCGATGTTCAGGAGCGCATTGCGCGTCTGTTCATTGAACAAGCGCTCGGTTAATTCGCCGCCGGCGACACGCCGGACATGCAATTCGAGCAACTTCGAGTCGTGCGGCGGCGAGGCGATTGAAAAACTGCGCCGGCGGCCGCCGGACAGCATTATGTCAATGTATTGACCCGCCTCGAAATGGAAGGCCTCGACCGCCGGCAGGCGCAAGTACAACGCCATGACGTCATGCGACAGCGGCAGCGCACGCTCGATGCGGCAAGGCAGTCGCTTGATCGTCGCCTCGCTCGCCGCGCTGATCTCGGTCGGCGCCAGCTCCAGATCGCTCGCTGCCCGCGCCTGGCACATCAAGATATGCCCGTCGGCGACTTCCGCCTCCGAAAGCCCGAGTGGGCAGCCGTGTGGGTAGCGGATCGTACCCCGCGACAAGCGCGCGCGACATGAACCGCAATTGCCGCTCTTACAGCTGTGCGGCAAATTCAGGCCTGCGGCGAGTGCCGCGTCGAGCAGCGATTGATCGGCCGTCGCGCTGAATGTGCGTTGCGAGTTGGTCAGACTGATGCGCATCGTGATCCTCTGGCCGCCGTCCTTGGTTGGCTGCGCCCGCGGTCGCCTACGCCTGCGGCTGGCTACGCTTGCTCTCGAGCCACTCGGTGATCGGCTCCCATTGCTTCCAGTCGGGCCACGCAAGATATTCGGGCAGTTCCATGACGCCCATGCCGCGCGCATAGGCGCGCACGTAGTTCTGTGCTTCGCGCAAACTGCCGAGATACGGCACTTTGAGCTGGGTGAGGTAGAGTTCGAGTTCCTCGAATATCAAGGTGTGTTCACGCACACGATTCGCGATGACCGCGAGCCGCGCCTGCTTGCGCGACACCTTGCCGACTTCGAGCAAATCCGCCATGAAATGACTGCAGGCCTTCATGTCGACGCTCGAGGGCAGCACGGGTACGATGATGGTTTCGGCCCGGCGCACGAGTTCGATGAGTTCCGCACCGTGCACGCGCGCGGGCGCGTCGATGATCAATACCTCGGTGCTGCGTGCCACGCCGCGGATGCCCTCCGCAAAGGCCGGCACGCCGCCGATCGCAGGCAGATCGGCGGGCCTGAGCGCGAGCCAATCGAGACTGGAGCGCTGCGAGTCGTAATCGGCGATACAGACCTCGCGGCCTTCACGCGCGAAAAATACCGCGAGATTGGTGGCGAGCGTGCTCTTTCCACACCCACCCTTCGAATTCAAGACCATGATGTGGCGCATAGGATCCGTCGTTGTTATTTTTCCTAAAGGTAAGACCCGGCGACCCTTTACGCAAGCCCCGGTGCATCCCGCGCTCGCGACAACGCGGTGCTTGGGCTATGCTCGCGCCTATGCGCATCGAGTTTTCAAAGATGCAGGGCCTGGGCAACGATTTTTTGGTCTTCGATGCCCCGCCGGCGTCCGCGAGCGCACGCCTGGATTCGGATAAATTTCGCGCGCTCGCCGATCGGCACACGGGCATCGGATTCGATCAGGCGCTGATGCTGGAAGCGCCACGCAATGCGCGAGCACGCGCCTATTACCGAATCTTCAATTCCGACGGCAGCGAGGTCGAACAATGCGGCAATGGCGCGCGCTGCATCGCCGCGCTGTTGTACTCCCGCATGCCCGCGCTCGGCCGCGAATTGACTTTGGACAGCCCGGGCGGCTCCGTGCGCGCCCACGTTCGCGAAGACGGCCTGGTCTCGGTGGACATGGGAGTGCCGAATTTCGAGCCGAGCGCCTTGCCGATGGAGGCGAGCGGCGAGTCGCTGACGTATTCCTTGAATCTCGATACCGGCCCGATCGAGTTCGGGGCCGTGTCCATGGGCAATCCGCATGTCGTGCTGCGCGTCGCGGATGTCGATACCGCGCCCGTCGCGCGCTTGGGACCGGCGATTGAACGCCATTTACGATTTCCGAAACGTACCAACGTCGGCTTCATGCAGATCGTCGATCGCGGCCACATCCGCCTGCGCGTCTTCGAGCGCGGCGCCGGAGAGACGCAAGCCTGCGGTACCGGAGCCTGCGCGGCGGTGGCGGTCGGGAGGCGGCAAGACCTGCTGGACGGCGATGTCGCCGTAGATCTCAAGGGCGGCAGAGCAAGCGTATCCTGGGCGGGTCCGGACCAGCATCTTTGGTTGACAGGTCCGGCAACGACGGTATTCACGGGATCGATCGAGATATAATTAATCACGTCGGGAGAACTCAAGAAATGACGACGAACCAAGCGCGCGAGATCAAGCCGGGCAGCCTCGGCGATGCCGAGGTCGCGCAATATTTGCAGACCTATCCCGATTTCTTCGAGCGCAATGGCCTGTTGCTGACCAAACTGCGCTTGCCGCACTTGCGGGAGCCGGGAGCCACGGTCAGCCTGGTCGAGCGCCAAGTCGAGGTGCTGCGTGAGCGCAACCAGGCGCTCGAGCGCAAGCTCAAGGAATTGGTCGATGTCGCCCGCGCGAACGACTTGCTCGCCGACCGTATTCATCGCCTGAGCCAGCGGCTGATTCGCACCCACGGCCTGCTGGCGACGGTCAATGCGATCGAGACCTCGCTGCGCGAGGACTTCGAGGCCATGCATTCGGTGCTGGTATTGTTCCTCGAAGAGGCGCGCACGCTCGAGCCGCAGGCGGCGAATTTTCTGCGCTTCGCGGATGCGGGCAGCGCCGAATTGAAGTCCTTCGAGTCGCTGCTCCAGTCCGGCAAACCGCGTTGCGGCCAGATACGCGATACGCAGCGCGACTATCTGTTCGGCAAAGACACGATTGAAATCGGCTCGGTGGCGCTGACCCCGGTGGGGCCGAAAGGCAGTCTGGGGTTACTCGCCATCGGAGCGAGCGACGTGGGTCGCTTTCACCCGACCATGAGCACCGAGTTCTTGTCGCGCATAGGCGAACTCGTCGCCTACGCGCTGACGCGCTAGACGGTTCCGCTGCGCCGCTGACACGCGTGGACGCCGACGATGCCAATTGGGTTGAGGCGTTCCTATCGCATCTCGTCAATGAGCGGCGCATGAGTCGCCATACGGTGGCCGCCTATCGGCACGACCTCGCTTCGCTCGCAAGCTTTTGCAAACGCCGCGGCGTTTCCGCGTGGGCTCAGCTCGACCATCATCTCGTGCGTGCGTTTGCAGCCGCCGAACATGCCGCGGGTCTCGCCCCCCGCAGCGTGCAGCGCCGGCTCTCCGCGGCGCGCACATTTTTCAATTACCTTGCGCGGGAATCCAACTGCGATCGGAATCCTGCGCTGGAGGTGCGTGCGCCAAAGCCGAAGAAGCGCCTGCCGATGACGCTGGATGCCGACCAAATGGGCCGGCTGCTGGCGTTTCGCGTCGAGGACTCGATCTCGATGCGCGACAAAGCCATCATGGAACTCTTTTACTCGTCGGGGCTGCGGCTCAGCGAACTCGTGGGCCTCAATGTCCGCGAACTCGATCTCGCCGATCGCACCGTGCGCGTGCTCGGCAAGGGCGGCAAGACCCGGATCGTCCCGGTAGGACGGTACGCGGTCGAGGCGCTGCGCCAATGGCTCGCGGAGCGCGCGCAGTTGCTGAAGCGCTCGAAGCTCGAAGCGCAAGAAAGTGCGTTGTTTCTTGGGCCGCGGGGCCGCCGTCTGGCAGCACGCGCGGTTCAGCTGCGCGTGGCGCTGTGGGCGCGCCGGCAAGGCATCGGCATGAAGCTGCACCCGCACATGTTTCGCCATTCCTTTGCGACGCATCTGCTCGAATCGAGCGGCAATCTGCGTGGAGTCCAGGAGCTGCTCGGCCATGCCGACATCGGCACGACGCAGATTTACACGCATTTGGATTTCCAACATTTGGCGAGCGTTTATGACGCCGCCCATCCGCGCGCGCGGCGTCGTTCGTAAAGAGCGCTTGAAACGGCCATTCGCGCCCCCAGAACGACAGATTCCGATGAATCACGATCCCAAAACCATCTACGGCACGACGATACTTGCGGTACGGCGCAATGGCCATGTAGCGGTCGGCGGCGACGGGCAAGTCACGATCGGCCAGACCGTCATGAAAGGCAACGCGCGCAAGGTGCGCCGCCTCTATGGCGACAAAGTGCTTGCGGGTTTCGCCGGCGGCACGGCCGATGCTTTCACGCTGTTCGAACGGTTTGAGGGAAAGCTCGAGAAATTCGGCAATCTGACGCGCGCGGCGATCGAGCTCGCCAAGGACTGGCGTACCGATCGCAGTTTGCGCAGGCTCGAAGCCTTGCTGTGCGTCGCCGATACCGAGAAATCGTATGTCATATCCGGCAACGGCGACGTCATCGAACCCGAGCATGACTTGATCGCCATCGGCTCAGGCGGCCCCTACGCGCAGTCCGCCGCGATGGCCTTGATGCAGGCGACGCAGTTGACCGCGCGCGAGATCGTCGAGCGCTCATTGCAGATCGCGGCGGACATTTGCATCTATACGAACCGGCATTTGACCATCGAGGAGCTTTAGAGCCCCATGTCGCAAATGACCCCGCGTGAAATCGTCGAGGAACTGGACAAACACATCGTCGGCCAATCCGCCGCCAAGCGTGCGGTCGCGATCGCGCTGCGTAATCGCTGGCGCCGCCAGCAGGTCGCCGCGGCGCTGCGCCAGGAAATCACGCCGAAGAACATTTTGATGATCGGGCCGACGGGTGTCGGCAAAACCGAGATCGCGCGCCGGCTTGCGCGACTCGCCAAGGCGCCGTTCATCAAGGTGGAAGCCACCAAATTCACTGAGGTCGGCTATGTCGGCCGTGAAGTTGATTCGATCGTCCGCGATCTTGTCGACATCTCCGTCAAAATGACGCGCGAAGAAGCCATGATCAAGGTTCGGCATCGGGCCGCCGACGCGGCCGAGGATCGGGTGCTCGACGTGTTGCTGCCGCGAGCCCAGGCAGGCTTCGTCGGCGATGGCGCGCCGCGCGACAACGAGACGCGGCAGCGCTTTCGGAAAATGCTGCGCGAACATGAACTCGACGATCGCGAGATCGAGATCGAGGTGCGGTCCATGAGCGCCGGCGTCGAAATCATGGCTCCCCCGGGAATGGAGGAAATGACGCAGCAGCTGCAGGGCATGTTCCAAAACCTAGGCGGCGGACGCACTCGCCAGCGCAAGCTCAAAATCAAGGAGGCGCTGAAGCTGCTGCTCGACGATGAAGCGGCCAAGATGATCAACGAGGAGGAACTCAAAGTACTGGCGGTCGAGAACGCCGAACAAAACGGCATCGTGTTCATCGACGAGATCGATAAGATCGCACGCCGCCAGGAAACGGTCGGCGCCGACGTGTCGCGCGAGGGCGTACAGCGCGACTTACTGCCCTTGGTCGAGGGCTGCACCGTCAATACCAAGTACGGCACGGTCAAGACCGACCATATCCTGTTCATCGCCTCGGGCGCTTTTCATATGTCGAAGCCGTCGGACCTGATCCCTGAATTGCAGGGCCGATTGCCGATTCGCGTCGAACTCGAACCGCTCGGCGTGCAGGATTTCGTGCGCATTTTGACCGAGCCGGACGCGTCGCTGTGCCGGCAATATTCGGCGCTGCTCGGCACCGAGGGAGTCGATCTGGCGTTCGAGGCCTCAGGCGTGCAACGTCTCGCCGAAGTCGCGTTCGAAGTCAACGAACGCACCGAGAACATCGGTGCGCGGCGGCTGCACACGGTCATGGAGCGGCTCCTCGAAGGCGTTTCCTTCGACGCCGCCGACCGGGGCGGGACGCGGGTGGTGGTCGACCGAGACTACGTCGAATCGCACCTCGGCGAATTGGCGCGCGATCAAGATTTGTCGCGCTACATCCTCTGACCGCACCTTTGCTCTAATCGCGATGCGCTGAGCAACCAATGCCAAAACCGACCGATATCAAAGTCCGCACGCAATCGCGAATTCTCGAGATCAGCTTCGATGACGGTTCGCATTTCGAGCTGCCCTTCGAGTACCTGCGGGTCTTCTCCCCCTCGGCCGAAGTCAAAGGCCATGAGCTCGGCGAGGGAATTCTGCAGCAGGGCAAGCAGAACGTCGGCATCAGCGGCGTCGAACCGATGGGCAACTACGCGCTGCGTCTGCTGTTCGACGACGGGCACAACACGGGCCTGTACTCCTGGACCCTGCTCTATGCGCTGGGCCTCGAGCGCGATAAAAATTGGGCACGCTACCTGGAACGCTGCGCGGAGGCACGCGCCGCGGCGTCAGGCCAAGTATAGCGCTCGAAATAAATAGCATGCGGGAGTCGGCTACAATGTGCCAAACGAGGCAACGCATGCTATGAACGACACCAAACGAACGGTCGATTTTGGCTTCGAAACAGTCGATTGGGCCGAAAAGGCCGACCGGGTACGCTCGGTATTCGCCTCCGTGGCGGGCAAGTACGACCTCATGAACGACTTGATGTCCTTCGGCGCGCACCGCCTATGGAAGCAATTCGCGCTCTCGCTGACGGGGTTACGACCTGGTCAGCATGCCCTCGATGTCGCGGGCGGCACGGGCGACCTCGCCCTCGGAATGCTGCGCCAGGTCGGGAAACAGGGCCGCGTGATCTTATCGGACGTCAATCCGGTGATGCTCGAGCGGGGGCGAGATCGCCTGCTCGACGCAGGGTTCGTCGGCAATGTGCAGTGCATCGTCGCCGACGCCGAACGGCTGCCGTTCGAGGACAACTCTTTCGATTGCGTGACGATCGGCTTCGGGCTGCGCAATGTGACCGATAAGGCCGCGGCGCTGCGTTCGATGTACCGGGTGCTCAAGCCCGGCGGCCAACTGCTCGTGCTCGAGTTCTCGAAACCGACGGCACCCGGTCTCGGTCCGATCTACGACGCCTATTCCTTCAAGGTCCTGCCTTTGCTCGGCCGCCTCGTCGCCCGCGACGAGCACAGCTATCGCTATTTAGCCGAGTCGATACGCATGCACCCGGACCAAGAGACCTTGCTCGGAATGCTGCGCGATGCCGGCTTCGCGCAAGCGCGCTACCACAATTTGTCCGGCGGAATCGTCGCCCTGCACCGCGGCTACAAGATCTGACATGTCTGCAACCCCCGCGTGGCTCGCCTCGGTGGAAGCCATGCTCAACCGCAACATCCACGCGCAGTCACACGCGAGCGCCTTGGCAGGGCGCGTCGAGGGCAAGTCGCTGCAAATCGACATCGAGGGTCTGACGCGGCTGCGCGCAACGGCCTGCGGCGGCCGGCTGGTTCTGTTGCGAGGCGACGATACGCCCGCGGACGCGGTAATTTCGGGTTCGCCGGCGGCACTGCTGCGCATGCTCGGCAGCGGCGCGCGACGCCCCGCCGGGGGTAGCCCGGCGCAAGTGCGCGGCGACGCGGAAGTGGCCGCGGCCTTCCGCGAATTGCTGAGCCTTGCGCGTCCGGATTTCGAGGAGGAGCTGTCGCGCACGATCGGCGATTTGCCGGCGCGGCGCATCGCACTCTTCGCTCGAGAAACGCTCTCCTGGACGCGTCAAGTCGCGCGCAGCTTCGGCGAAAATATCGCCGAATATTTGCAGGAAGAGAGCCGCGATCTCGTCAGCAAACCGGAACTCGAGGAATTCTTGCGCGGCGTCGATGAATTGCGCGAGGCCGGCGACCGCCTCGAAGCGCGCCTCAAGCGCATCGAACTGCGCCTCGAGCAGCAACGGCCGGGCGTCGCCTGATGCGCCTGCGCGTCGTCGTCCGGCTTCTCGAAATCCAGCGCGCGCTCGTCCGGCATGGTCTCGACGAATACGTCCGCGCCACGCACTTGTACCGGCCGTTCCGATTTTTGGTTTATTTGTCGCCGTGGACCTGGTTTCAGCGCAGCGCCGGCGCCACGCGCGGCGAGCGGCTACGGCTCGCCTTGGAAGAGCTCGGTCCCATTTTCGTCAAGTTCGGCCAGGCCCTGTCGACGCGCCGCGACTTGCTGCCCGTCGACATCGCCGATGAATTGGCAAAACTGCAGGACCGTGTGCCGCCTTTCGACGGCGCGATCGCCGCTGCGACGGTCGAGGCGGCCTTCGACCGGCCGCTTGCCGAAATTTTTGCGAGCTTCGATGAGGCGCCGCTCGCTGCCGCTTCCGTCGCGCAGGTGCACGCCGCAACGCTCATGAACGGGCGGGAGGTCGTCGTCAAGGTCTTGCGGCCGGGCATGCACGAGGTCATCGAGCGCGACCTGGAAGTGCTCGAAACGCTGGCCTATCTCGCCGACGAATATTGGGAGGAAGGCCGTCGGCTGCGTCCCATAGAAGTGGTCCGTGAATACCGCAAGACGATACTCGACGAACTCGATCTGTTGCGCGAGGCCGGCAACGCGTCGCAGCTGAAACGCAATTTCGCCGGCTCGACGCTGCTCTATGTCCCCGAAGTCTATTGGGATTATTGCCGCGTCAATGTCATGGTCATGGAGCGCATTCACGGCATCATCGTCAGCCAGATCGACGAATTGCGCGCGCGCGGCACCAACATCGCGAAACTCGCCGAGCACGGCGTCGAGATATTCTTCACGCAAGTGTTCCGGCACAATTTTTTCCATGCCGACATGCACCCCGGCAACATTTTCGTGCAAATAGACGATCCTGAAAATCCGCGCTACGCGGCGGTCGATTTCGGCATCATCGGCACGCTCGAATCCCGCGATCAGCATTATCTCGCCGAAAACTTCATGGCATTTTTCGATCGCGATTACCGCCGCATTGCGACCTTGCACGTCGAGTCGGGCTGGGTGCCGAGCCATACGCGCCTCGATGAATTGGAGTCGGCGGTGCGCACGGTTTGCGAACCGATATTCAACAAACCCCTCAAGGATATTTCGTTCGGGCAGGTGTTGCTGCGGCTGTTCGAGACCGCGCGTCGCTTCGACATGAAGATTCAGCCGCAGCTGATTCTGCTGCAGAAGACCTTGCTGAACGTCGAAGGACTGGGCCGTCAGCTATATCCGGAGCTCGATCTGTGGAAGACCGCGCAGCCGGTGCTGCGGCAGTGGATGCGCGAAAGGGCAAGCCCGCGCGTACTGCTGCGGCGCCTGCGCATGCACCTCCCGGACGCGCTCGAGTCCATGAAATTGGTCCCCAAGATACTGAGGTCGACCGTACGCGAGGCTGCCGACGGCGAATTCCGACTGCAAGTCGAAAGCGCGGGCATCGAGCAGCTGCGAAGCGAAATCGAGCATTCGATGGTCCGGCGCGACAGCGCCGTCGCCGCCGCCGTGCTTTGGCTGTCGGGCTTGTTGTGGCTTGCGCTCGCCGTGCAGCAGCGCTGGCTGGGATGGCTGCAGTTGGCGGCGGCGCTCATCGTGTTCATTGCTGCGCGCCGCAAACGAGTCGTGCCGCGCGTCAATCGCGCGTCGACCTGAGCTATCCGCGTAGCAACCTGCGCCGCCGCGCGGAATTCGCTGCCACCCCGCGCGAATTTATGAGCGGCGCGATATCAGGAAGCCGACTGCGACGCCCACCAATGCCGCGATGCCCAGTGCTTGCCACGGGCTTTCGCGCACGTAGCCGTCGGTGGAACTCGCGACCTCACGGACCTGGGATCGGACGGATTCGGTGCCGTTCACGAAGCTTTGTTTGGCCGACGCGAAGCTTTGTTTGGCCGATGCGAGGGCCTGTTCAACCCGGCCGCGGACGCGCACGACATCTGCGTCCTTGAGATTCGCGATTCTTCCGACCAGCTCCTCAACGTCGGCGATCAAGCGCTGAAGCTCGCTCGAACCGACAGCGTGAACGTTTTTCACGCCGCTCTTCATATCATTGTTGACCCGGTCCACGGCACTCTGTATTCCCGTGGGCGATCCATCGTGTGTACTTTCCATATCGTTACTCCTAGCTTGATGATCTTGATCCTAGCTTGATGATCTTGATGAGGTTGCGGTTAATCGATCAGGTTCTGCGTGCGAGGCCCAGCACGACGCTCAGTACCGCGACGACCATGAACACGAAGAACAGGATTTTCGCGATGCCCACGGCGCCCGCGGCGATGCCGCCGAATCCAAACACGGCGGCGACCAAGGCGATGACGAAAAATACGACGGCGTAATAAAGCATGGCGACTCCTGCGGCTTGGCGCCGACCGATGATGTGATTTGATCAGACAAGCATGCTCGCGCCGATGCGCGCAATTCACCATCGGTCGCTGTCGAAGCTTGTTGTAGGAATTTACCCACACGCTGGACTTTGTGCGACTTAGCACGGAGACTTTATGGATGAGGATATTCGGCGAAGAATTGGGCGACTTGGGTCGCTGGTATATCGCGTTGCCGCCGATCTTGCTGGTCGGATTTCTCGTCGGGCTGTTTTTCCTGGCGAGCGCGGGCCAATCACGGCTCGAGGCGGCCAATGAGCGGGTACACCGCTCGCAGAGTCGCGAGCAAGCCTTGAGCGAGTATCTGGCGGACATCACCGGCGCCGAAACCGCGCAGCGAGGCTATTTGCTGACCGGCGCAAATACCTACCTCGAGCCGTACACGAAAGCGGCTGCGGCGACGATGCCGGCGTTGGATCGATTGCAAGCGACCTATGGGGAAGGCGAAGCCAACGCGCGCCACACCACCGAGCTTCGCGCCTTGACGAACAGCAAGCTCGACGAACTCGACGCCACTCTGCTGGCGTTCAACAGGCGCGGCAGCGAATCGTTCGATGCAAGAAGCATCGACGCCGGCAAGCGCGCGATGGACGAGATTCAGAAGCTCGTCGCGACCATGCGTTCCGAGGAAACGGCCGAGCTCACGGCCGCCACTCTAGGCTGGCGAGAGGACTTGTTCTTGTCGCGCTGGTTCACGGCCGCGGGCGCCGCGCTCAATATCGGCCTCGTGCTGCTGGCCATGCGGCTCGTCTACGGCGACATGCGCAGACGGGCGCGCCAGGCGACCGATTTACGCGACCAAAAGCATGACCTCGAACGGCTAGTTGCGGAACGCACGCGCGAACTGACGGCACTCTCGACGCACCTACAGGAAGTCTCGGAGCAGGAGAAGGCCGCATTGTCGCGCGAGCTGCACGACGAGCTCGGCGGTTTGCTGGTTGCCGCGCGCATGGATCTTTCCTGGCTCGAGCAGCGGCTGCCCACGAGCGATCCGGCGATCGCGCAGCGGTTCAAGCGAATTCATGAATGCCTGAGCGCGGGTGTCGATTTGAAACGCCGCGTCGTCGAGGAACTGCGGCCGACGCTGCTCGACAACATGGGCTTATTTTCCGCGCTGCGGTGGCAATTCAAGGAAACCTGCCGCCGCAGCGGCCTGCAGTGCACGGAAACGTTCCCGGACGAAGAACCGTCATTCGACCCCCACGCCGCTATCGGCATCTTCCGGATTTGCCAGGAGGCCCTTACGAACATTCTCAAGCACGCCGGCGCGAGCAAGGCGCAATTGACGGTGGAACTGGACGAAAGCTCGTTCACCTTGCGCATCAGCGATGACGGCAAAGGCATACCTGCCGAACGGCTGAAGGCGATCGCCGCGCATGGACTAGCGTCCATGCGGCACCGTGTGACCGCGCTCGGCGGAGTGTGGCAACTGAGCAGCCCGCCATCGGGGGGGACCACGGTGACCGCCGTAATTCCGCTGGCGCGGACGCTTGCCGGCCCACCGCGCGCGGGATCCGCGGTCTAGCGCGCCGCGAAATGTTGTTTGTGAATTTCCTGCAAGACGTCGCCGAGACGCCCGTAGTCGCGCGCCTTGTCGAGAAAATGCGTTGCGCCCAAGGCGATCGCGGCATTCTTGTATTCGGGCAAATCGTAGTTAGTGAGCACGACGATGCGCGGCTTGCACGGACGGCCGACCAATGCGCGCATCACGCCGAACCCGGTGCCCTGCTTCAAGTGCAAGTCGAGGATGATCACATCGACGGTCTCGCAGGTTGCCGCCGCTATGGCAGCGACTTCCGTATCGGCGATACCAACGAGCTCGACTTCCGGAATCTGCCGGATGGCTTCGGTCAGACGCTCCGTCAACACTTTCGAGTCTTCGACTAGCAAGACCCGCAAGCAATCGGTCCTCGTCATGCTGTCCATGGATTTGATGTTCACGCCCGGGGGAGTCTACGTCCACCGAATTCCGGCTCGCCACGTGCCCCGCACAGGTTATGTTGTAGGAAAAATCTCACAGGCGTCGATTATTGAATCAATCCATTGCGCAGCGCATAGGAAGTGATATCGGCATTCGCATGAAAATTCATCTTTTCCAGAATCCGACTTCGATAGGTGCTGACGGTCTTCACGCTCAAGGATAATTCCAGCGCGATGTCCGACACGCCGCGGCCGGCGGCCAACTTGCAAAATATCTGGAATTCGCGCGTGGAGAGCCGCGCATGCATCGGCTTGTCCGGATCTCCTCCCAGGTCCGCGACGAGCATCTCGGCCAATGCGGCGCTGACATAGCGCCGGCCGGCCAGTACCGTCCTCACGGCCTTCATGAGTTCTTCCGGCGCGCTGTCCTTCGACAGGTAGCCGCTGGCCCCCGCACGCAAGACGTTGACCGCGTACTGCTGTTCGGGAAGACCACTCATCACCAGAACCTTGACGCTGGGATGTCCGGTTTGGATGTGGCGAAGAATATCGAGCCCGCTGCGGTCCGGCATATGGATATCCAACAAGACCATATCCCAGACCTGTTTGCGCAGTTGATCGAGCGTTTCGCTGCCGGTGGCGGCTTCACCAATGACGGTAATGCTGGGGTCGGCCTCGAGGAACTGGCGGAAGCCCGCACGAACCACCGCATGATCGTCGGCGATTAGAACTCGTGACACGACTGGCGTCCTCTTCTCGCCGTTCTACGAATTGGCGAATTGTTGATTTTGCGAGTACCCATTGAGCTTGTTATACAGCGTCTTGAGACTACAACCCAGCGCGTCGGCGGACCGTCGCTTATTGCCCTGGAAATGATCGAGTGTCGCTTCGATCAGCGTGCGTTCCATATCCTCGATGCGTGAGCCCACGCGAATGGCGACGCGCCCGCGCAGATCCGTCGCCTCCGCGGCTTTCGCGGGCATGAGGTTTTGCGCGAGCGGCGCGAGCTCGAGCACCTCTTCGCCGAGAATGAAGGCGCGCTCGATGCAATTCTCGAGTTCGCGCACGTTGCCGGGCCAGGAATGTTGTTGCAGCCGGGTGCGGGCACCCGCCGACAAGCGCTTACCCGTGCCGGCGAGGGCATTCAAATTCCGGAGAAAATGCTCGGCGAGCAGAAACACGTCGGCGCCGCGATCGCGCAGCGGCGGCAACGCAATCGGGAATACGGCGAGCCGGTACAGCAAGTCTTCGCGCAGCTGGCCGGATTCGACGGCCTGCAACGGGCAGCGGTTGGTCGCGGCGATGACGCGTACGTCCGCGTTCGAGTCGGCGCTCGCGCCGACGCGGTAGAACCTGCGCGTTTCCAGCACGCGCAACAGACGCGTTTGCAGCTCCCGCGGCATTTCCGTGATCTCGTCGAGCAGCAGCGTGCCGCCTCGGGCGCGTTCAAACGCGCCGGCGCGCGCACGAATCGCGGTCAAGCCGCCCTTGTCGGGTTCGCGGCCGAACAATTCAGCCTCGAGCAGGCCGGCCGGTACGGCGCCGCAATTGATGACGACGAAGGGGAGGGACTTGCGCATGCTGCGGGCGTGAATCGCCTGTGCCGCGAGCTCCTTGCCGGTGCCACTTTCGCCAGTCAGCAGTACGCTCGCATCAGTCGGCGCGACGCGGCCGATGAGTCGAGACACATCTTGCATCGCGGCCGATTCGCCCAGCAAGCAGATGGGCGCGGGCAAATCAATGGAATCATAAGCCGGCATCGGCATGGACATCGTTAAGCTCCTGCGTTCGGCGCTGTTGGTGTGTTTACATTGCGCCAGCGCTGACTTTTATGCTTTACCGTGCCGCACCGCCATCGGCGAGCGCTGAACCTGGACTCGGAATTTGCGCGGTTGCATGTCGGTGTTTGTCTGACATGCGCGTGCCGGGACGAAGCCCCCGATCGCGTGGCTCAAGGGGCATTGGCCGCGAACTCGGCGCCGCAGCGCCAGCAGCTCGTGAATTGCGGTTCGAGGCGCTCGCCGCAGGACGCGCAGACCCAGGGCGAGCCGGTCGGTGGCTTGGCCGCTTCGCCCAAGACGCGGATCGCGCGAGATTCGTCCGTATCGTCGACATAGAGTTGCGGCCAGGTCTCCAACATCGGCAACTCGCCCACGGCGCCCGCGAGGTATTGATTGCGCACTTCGCTATCGATGCCCGCGGCCAGCAGCAGGTTGCGCGCATGAGCGACTTGTATCAGCGATGCGGCGCGAAACACACGCTTCACGGCATGCCTTGCCTAGCGCAATGCCGACAAAAAAGCGCCGACGTCGTCGCCGCGCTCCAGGGCCTCGACCAACGCGGAACCGATGACGACGCCGTCAACGTGCGCGCCGAATCGTGTGACCTGGTCGCGCGAGCGGATGCCGAAGCCGGCGCAGACCGGAATCTTGGAGACACGCTTGACGCGATCCATGTACTCGAGTACTTCGTCCGGCACCGCGACGGACTTGCCGGTCGTGCCGGTCATCGTCACGGCGTATACGAAGCCTTGCGCGCCGCCGCACAGCATCGCAAGACGATCCGCAGGCGTCACCGGCGTCACCATCTGGATCAACGCGAGGCCCTCGCGATCGAGCGCCGTTTTGAGTTCGGCGCTTTCTTCGAAAGGCAAGTCCGGGACGATGAACCCGGCGATCCCGGCGGCCGCAGCATCCTGCGGCAGGCGCTCGAGTCCGTAGGCGAGCAAGGGATTCAGATAGCTCATCAACAGGATCGGCGCGGTGTAACGGGCCTCCAGCGACTTCAATTCACCCAAGATCCACGGCAGCGTGACGCCATCCTTGAGCGCGACGAAACTCGCGCGCTGGATCGTCGTCCCATCGGCCATGGGGTCGGTGAACGGTACGCCGATTTCGACGACGTCGCAGGCGCCGGCCACCGCCGCCAAGCTCGCCTTGAAGCGCGCGCGCGTCGGAAACCCGCCCGTCAGAAATCCGATCAGCGCAGGACGCCCACGGCGCTTGGCGTCGTTGATCGCCGCCGATATCGTCTCACTCGGCTTCATGAACCCTGCAGATCCTTCAACACGGTGCGCTGCAGGATCGGCATGTCCTTATCCCCGCGCCCCGAACAGCCGATGAGGACACGCGCGCCGGGATGCTCTGCGGCGTAGCGGCGCGCGCCGACGAACGCATGGGCCGTCTCGATTGCAGGCAGTATGCCTTCCGCCCTCGCGCATTCGGTCAGCGCATCCAAGGTGTCGGCGTCGGTCGCCGATTCATAGGTGACGCGGCCGGTTTGCATCAAGTACGCGTGTTCGGGCCCGACGCCCGGATAGTCGAGACCCGCCGACACGGAATGAGTCTCTTGAATCTGGCCAAACGCATCCTGGAGCAGCAGCGAATAGCTGCCTTGCAGGACCCCCGGCGTGCCGAACGTCAAGGAAGCGGCGTTGTCGCCGAGCCCGGGGCCGCGGCCGCCCGCTTCGACGCCGATGAGGCGTACCTGCGCATCGGCGAGAAACGCATGAAACAGGCCGATCGCATTCGAGCCGCCGCCGACGCAGGCGATCGCCAGATCGGGCAGGCTTCCCGCGTATTCGAGCATTTGCGCACGGGCTTCGCGGCCGATGACTGCCTGCAATTCGCGCACCAAATACGGGTAGGGATGGGGCCCCACGGCGGATCCGAGAGAATAATAGGTACCGTCGGGATCGGAGACCCAATCGCGCAGCGCCTCGTCGATCGCCGCTCGTAACGTCTTGTCGCCGCTCGTCACCGGCACGACGGTGGCACCCATGAGCTGCATGCGGCCGACGTTCGGGGCCTGGCGTTCGACGTCCACGGCGCCCATGTAGACCACGCACGGCAATCCCAGCCGCGCCGCGGCGGCCGCACTGGCAACACCGTGTTGGCCGGCGCCGGTTTCGGCGATGATGCGCTTGGCGCCCAGCCGTTTGGCCAGCAAGGTTTGGCCCACGGCGTTATTGATCTTATGCGCGCCCGTATGGGCAAGATCCTCGCGCTTGAGCCACACCTCGGCGCCCCACCGTTTGCTGAGCGTTGGCGCGAACGACAGCGCCGTCGGCCGGCCGACCCAGGTACGCAGCTCGTGATGGAATTCCGCCAAGAACTCCTCGCTGCCCAAATAGCGGTTTACGCCGGCCTGCAGACGATCGAGCGCGGGCACGAGCGTTTCGGGAACGTAGCGGCCGCCGAATTTTCCGAATCGTCCCTTCGCATCGGGATAAACCGTAGAAGCGGGGACGCCGCTCGCCAGTCGGGTATTCATGAATCGTGCTCCAAGCTTGCAGCGGCGGCGCGCACCGCGCGGACGAACTCGAATATCTTGTCCGGGTCTTTAATTCCCGGCGTCTCTTCCACACCGCTGCTGACGTCCACGCCGAATGGCCGGACCGCTTCGATCGCCTCGGCGACGTTCTCGGCCGACAAACCGCCCGCAAGTATCAATTGCGTCTGGCGCGCAAGCTCGGCGGCCCGGCCCCAATCGGCGAGCTCGCCGATGCCGCTCGTCGGCCCCTCGAACAGCATGCGCCCCGGCAAGGGGTGCGGGGTCTTGCGGCCGAAGCGCACGACGGGAAGCAGTTTGACGTGGGCCGGGATCTTCAGCTCGCGCAAATCCTCGACGTCGGTCTGAAAATAATCGGGTTTGAGGGTCCGGCAAATCTCATCGACCTTCATCTGCAGCGGATGCTGGGCGACCGCGATTCGCAAAATTCCGGGCGGCACGAGCGCGGCGAGCTGTGCGGCCTGTCCGGGCGTGACTTGCCTGGGACTGGGCGCAAAAACGAACCCGACCGCATCGACCCGGGCTTCCGCCGCTGCGGCCACTGCATCCGCACTTGTAATGCCGCAAATCTTGATCCACATGCGTCCGAGTGTAGCCATTTACGACGACACTGTCCGGGTCACCGCGAAAATGTGCGCGAGCAATGCGGCCGGGTCGTCATGGACCATCAAGGCCGTACCGATCAGCGCGAGGCGGTAGCCGAGCGCCCGCATCGCGGCGGCCTGCTCGGCGCCGCTGACGCCGCTTTCGGCGACTGCCGGCCAAGCGCGCGGCAACTGCGGCGCAAGCGCGGCGAAGCGCTCCGGAACCACCTCCAATGTCTGCAGATCACGGCTGTTTACGCCGATCAAAATGACATCCGCGCGCCCCTCGCGCTCGCTCGAAAGCTCGCCGGCGAGCGCGAGGTCGGCGCCGTCGAACGCCTCCAACAGCACGAACAGCTGATGCTCAGCGGCAACATCCAGCAGTGCGACGATTTGGGATCGCGGCAGCATGCGCAAAATCACGAGCACGCCGCCCGCACCCTCGGCCCGGGCTTCCAAGATTTGATAGGGATCGACGAGAAAATCCTTGCGCATGACCGGCACGCCGAGAGGCGCGAGCTTCGCTGCCGCCAAGCCCAGATGCTCGAGCGAGCCGTCGAAGCGGGACGGCTCGGTCAGCACCGACACGGCCGCCGCGCCCGCGCGCGCGTAATCGGCCGCGCGGCTCAGCCAATCGTCGCTCGCAGATCCAAGGACGCCGGCTGCCGGCGAACGCAGCTTGATTTCGGCGATGACATCGAAGCCCTGCGCGGACAAACGCAAGCGGGGCGCCGGCGCGTGTGCGCGCGCACGCCGCTCCAACGCGCCGATCGGTTCGAGGCGCGCAGCGCTCGCCACCCGCTGCGCGCTGCTGCGCGCCATTTCGTCCAAAAAGCGGCTGGTTGCGATTTCGCGCATGCTAGGCGTCCCGCGCGAATTGGCGCAGCCGCTCGAGCCAGGCTTGCGCCCGGCCCGTCTCGATCGTGTTCATGGCGGTCGCTATCCCGGCCTCGATACTGGGCGCACGCCCCGCGATATGAAGCGCAAGTCCGCTCTGCAGTGCGAGCGCCGCGAGGTGGGGACCGCGATCGCGCCCTTCGAATACCGCACAAAGCGCCGCCGCGTTGACGGCGGCGTCACCGCCTGCGAGCGCCGCCGCTCCGCATGGCGCCAGGCCCAGGGATTGCGGATCGACAGCCAAGCGCCGCACGCGGCCGGGTGTGACGTCGAACGCGAGGAACGGGCCGATCGGCGTGACCTCGTCCCATCCGCCGGCACCATGAACGACCCATGCCCTTTCGAGTTCCATGCCCGCGAGAGTCTCGGCCATGAGTTCAGCCGCTTGCGCATCATAGGCGCCAATCAAGCGAAAGCGCGGCGCGGCAGGGTTTGTCAGAGGTCCCAACAGGTTGAAGATCGTGCGCACGCCCAGGGCCGAACGTATGGGCGCGAGCACCCGCATCGCTGGATGATAATACGGCGCAAATAAGAACGTGAAGTCGGTGGCGGCGAAGCACTGCGCCGCGCGGAGCTCGTCGAGCGGCAATTTCAGCCCCAATTGCTCGATCAAATCCGCGCTGCCGCTGCGGCTCGAGATCGACCGGTTGCCGTGCTTGACGACGGGCATGCCGCAAGCCGCCGTCAACAACGCCGCGCCCGTCGACAAATTGAGGCTGCCGGAGGCGTCGCCGCCGGTTCCGACGATATCAATGGCGTCCGGCGCGTGCGGCAGCGCCGGCTTGCGCGACAGCGCGCGCATCGCAGTGGCAAATCCGCGCACTTCCGCAGCCGTGACTCCCTTGACGCGCAGAGCCGCGAGCACCGCGCCGGCGAGCGCGGGTTCGAGGCCCGGGTCGGTCAGCATTCCGAGCAATGCCTGGGCCTGCGCCTCCGCGAGATCTTGGCGATCCAACAATTGCTCGAGAAATTGCCGCAGGGTTTGCATCAGGCCGGCTCAAAGCTTTAGAAAATTGCCCATCAAGATCGGCCCCTGCGGTGTCAACACGCTCTCGGGATGAAATTGCACGCCTTCGATCGGCAAGGTCTTATGGCGCACACCCATGATCTCGCCCTCCGCGGTGCTCGCGCTGACCTCGAGCACGGCCGGAAAACTCGACATTTCGGCGATCAAGGAATGATACCGGCCCGCGGGAAATTCCTGATCCATGCCCTCGAACAACCCCTTGCCGTCGTGGTGTACCGGCGAGACTTTGCCGTGCATCAAGCGCCCCGCGCGCACGATTTTGCCGCCGAATGCCTCAACCACGGCCTGATGCCCGAGACACACGCCGAAGATGGGTACGCGTCCGGCAAAGGCTTGGATCATTTGCATCGAAATGCCGGCGTCGCGCGGCGTGCCCGGACCGGGCGATATGACCAGATGCGTGTGCCGCATCGCCCTCGCCTCCTCGATGCTGAGCGCATCATTGCGATAGACGTCGACCTCCGCGCCGAGCATCAGAAACGCCTGCACGAGATTGTAGGTAAAGGAATCGTAGTTATCGATCAGCAGCAGCCTCGGCACGGCCATGATCAAATGCCCTCCGCGGCAAGTTCGAGCGCGCGCCGCAGCACGGCGCTCTTTGCCAGAAGTTCGGCGTATTCGGCCGGTGCGGAGCTGTCCGCGACGATGCCGCCGCCTGCCTGATAGCTGTAGGCATCGCCGCGGAACACCAAGGTGCGAATCGTAATCGCTTGATCCATGTCGCCTTCGCGACCGAAATAGCCGACGGTACCCCCATAGAGTTGCCGACCCACCGGCTCGAGCTCGTCGATGATTTGCATGGCACGAACCTTCGGTGCGCCGACCAGCGTGCCCGCCGGAAACGTCGCGGCAAACAAATCGAACGCGTCCCGGCCCGGCGCCAATCGGCCGTTGACGCCGCTGACGATGTGCATGATATGGCTATAGCGTTCGATGACGCGAAACGGGTCGACGCGCACGGAACCTGCGATCGCGACCCGGCCCAAGTCGTTGCGCGCCAGATCGACGAGCATGACGTGCTCGGCATTTTCTTTCGGATCGGCGAGCAGCTCCGCCTCGAGCGCGAGGTCGCTCTGGGTGTCGGTGCCGCGTGGCCGCGAACCCGCAATCGGCCGCAATTGCGCATACCCGTCGTGCAGTTTGACGAGCGCTTCGGGCGAGGAGCCCACGACCGTGATGTCGCCGAGCTCGCAAAAATACATGTACGGCGAGGGATTCAGCAGCCGCAGCGCGCGGTACACCTCGAACGGCGACAAGCTATGACGGCCCTCGAAGCGCGCGGCGAGCACCAGCTGGTAGACATCCCCCGAGGCGATGTACTCCTGCGCCCGGTGTACGCCGGCGGAATGGTTCGCCGCCGATAGCGAGGGAGTTGCGATCGAGAAGCCGCCCGGTGCGAGGATCATGGGCACCGGTCCGCGCAGCGCGCGTATGACTTCGCGGCGAAGGTTCTGGCGCTCGGTCTCGCTGCCGTCGTGGAGCAAGGCAACGCCGCGCGTCAAATGGTCGAACACCAGCAGCGAGCGCGGCGCCACGTAATGCGCATGCGGCGCTTGCGTCTCGGTGAGGCTGCGGCCCGGCAAGTGTTCGAAGTAGCGCACGGCGTCGTAGGAGGTGTAGCCGACGAGGCCGCCGAGCAGCGGCACGCCCGGTATCGTCGGCAGCGGCCGCGGCGCTTGCGCCAAAGCGGCGCGCAGCGCATCCAGGAATTGGATTTGGGTTGCGGGCCGCGGCGAAGTGACGCCGTCGATATTCAAGCCGGCGGAGTCCAACCGCACCTCGAGACAATCCCCGAAACCGATGAACGAATAGCGTGCGAGCCGCTCGCCGCCTTCCACGCTTTCCAGCAAGAAGCGCGGGCGAAACGGCGCGAGCTTAAGATACGCCGAGACCGGCGTGTCGAGGTCGGCTGCGATGTCGAACAATGACTTCATAATAAAAAAACCCATTCCCGGCCTGGCGTCGGAAATGGGTTCTGGATTTTCGGGTAATTAATTAAAATCGACAGCGGCCAGCGCCCATCTCCTTACGGGGATTTTCGCCACCACCAACGAGCACTGCGGTTTGATACGCCCTTGAACATGGGTGAGAGTATCGCCGTCTTCAGCGAGCAGCGTCAAGCCCGCTATTTCTTCGATGCGGCTTGCAGATCTTTCCGGTACTGCCGCGTGAGTTCCACGAAGCGCGGCGTCAGGCCCACATCCTCGTACATGGGGTCGCCGTGATCGTCTCGGGCAATGATCTTGGGTCCGGGTTCATAGGGCATGGAAGCGGCGAGCTCATCGAGTGCAGCGTGCAACAGATCGGTCACGATTTCCTCGGGGGTGCGCTCCGGAAACAGCGCAACCAGCGCATGCAGCCGAGACGCGTCGTCCAAGGGCAGGCGCACGGAATATTCCTGCACGGTGAGCGGCGGTCCGGTATCTTTCTTCCAGCGATCGAGTAAAGACTTGAATTTCACTGCGAACTCCGCCATACGGGGCTTTACATCAGTCTCATTATAGACACTCCCAACCCACCTTGCCGCCGCAACCTACTTTGAATACGAGCCCCGCCAGCGGCGTACTCAGCGTATTCGCGTACAGCAAGCGCGCGCTGGACCTCGTCTGGACGACCAACAAGGGGCTGTCGGTCACATTGGCCCTATTGACCGTGCTCGCCGGCGTGCTGCCGGCCGGCGTGGCCTACGTCGGCGCCCTGATCGTCGACGCGGTCGTGCACGCCGCCGATCTGCACCGGCGCACGGGCGTCATTGCGCCGCGCGAGGTATTTATTTTTGTCGGCATGGAGGCGCTGTTGGTCGCCGGCTCCTCGATGGCGCAGCGAGGCATTTCCCTGGCGCAATCCCTGTTGCGGGCGCAGCTCGGCCAGCGCGTCAACGTCATGATACTCGAGAAGGCGCTCACGCTGGACTTGACGCAATTCGAAGACTCGGAGTTCTACGACAAACTGACTCGCGCCCGGCGCGAGGCATCCAGCAGGCCGCTGTCTCTCGTGATGCGCACATTCGGTCTGCTGCAAAACGCGATTTCGCTGATTTCCTTCGGCGGCCTGTTGATCAAATTCTCGCCGTGGGCGGTCGTGCTGTTGGCGGTCGCGGGCTTGCCCTCCTTCTACGCAGAAACGAAATTTTCGGGCGAAGCGTTTCGGCTGTTTCGATGGCGTGCGCCGGAGTCGCGCATGCAAATTTATCTGGAGTCGGTATTGGCGCGCGAGGACTACGCCAAGGAAGTGCAGCTGTTCAATCTGGGGCCGCGGCTGCTCGACCGGTACCGCGACATTTTCACGCGCCTCTATCGCGAAGACCGCGATCTCTCCTTGCGCCGCGACGCCTGGGGTTTGGGGCTGGGACTGCTCGGCACAGGCGCGCTTTACGGCGGTTACGGCTGGATCACGATGGAAACCGTCGTTGGCGCCATCACGCTCGGTCAGATGACCATGTACATGATGCTGTTTCGCCAGGGCCAGACCGCCGTCGGCGCGGCGCTGTCGGCGGTCGGAGGCATGTACGAAGACAATTTGTATCTTTCGAACCTCTACGAGTACCTGGAGCAGCCTGCGCCTCGCCGCGGCGGCAGCGTGCAGCGAGGTTCCGCCCCCGGCGACGGCGTCCGCTTCGAAGGAGTCGAATTCATTTACCCGGGTGCGAGCAGCGCGGCGCTCTCGGACATCAATTTGCATGTGAGGCCCGGCGAGAGTCTGGCGCTGGTCGGACAGAACGGCTCCGGTAAAACCACGCTGATCAAGCTGCTGACGCGGCTGTACCGGCCGACGCGGGGCCGGATCCTGCTCGACGGCGTCGATCTGCAGGAGTGGGACGAGACGACACTGCGCCAGCGCATCGGCGTCATATTCCAGGATTTCGCGCGATATCAAATGCTGGTCGGCGAGAACATCGGCGCGGGCGATGCGCGCGCCTTCGACGACGAGCAGCGCTGGCGCAGCGCCGCGGCGCAAGGCTTGGCTGCGGAATTCGTCGAGCAGCTTCCTGAAGGCTACCGGACGCAGCTCGGGAAGTGGTTCAAGGATGGACGTGAACTGTCGGGTGGACAGTGGCAGAAAATAGCTTTGGCGCGCGCGTTCATGCGCGGCGATGCCGATATCCTGGTTCTCGACGAACCGACAGCCGCCATCGATGCCGGCGCCGAAGCCGAGGTCTTCGAGCACTTCCGCGAGTTGACGCGCAACCGCATCGCCATCGTCATTTCCCACCGCTTCTCCACGGTGCGCATGGCGGATCAGATCCTGGTGCTCGATGACGGCCGAATCGTCGAGCGCGGCAGCCACGAGGCGCTGATGGCCGAAGGCGGCCGCTATGCGAAGCTATTCACGCTGCAGGCGCGCGGGTATCGTTGAGGGTTACATTGATCAGGGGAGACCGTCCATGCCTTCTTTCGACGTCGTATCGGAAATCGACACGCACGAATTGACCAACGCGGTCGATCAGGCGAGCCGCGAGCTCGCGCAACGGTTTGATTTCAAGGGGACGGATGCAAGATTCGAACTGTTGGAGACGACCGTGACGATGATCGCGCCGGCCGAGTTTCAGCTCAAGCAAATGCTCGAAATCCTCAAGCTCAAGATCGCCAAGCGCGGCATCGACGTCATGTGTCTCGACGTACAAGATCCGACCGTCAATCTGGCGCGGGCGACCCAGCTCGTCGTGCTCAAGCACGGCATCGATGCGGACACCGGCAAGCAAGTGTCCCGCCTGATCAAGGATTCGAAGCTCAAGGTCCAGGCGCAGATCCAGGGCGACAAGGTGCGGATCGTCGGCAAGAAGCGCGACGATCTGCAGGAAGCGATCGCCTTCCTGCGCAAAGCGCAACTCGGCGTGCCGCTGCAATTCAACAATTTCCGCGACTGACTCGGCCCACCTGCCGAGTCAGAACACCCGAAGGGCGGCCCCACCGGGGCGAGGCGCGTTAGCGCCGAGTACTGACTCGGCCCACCGGCCGAGTCAGAACACCCGAAGGGCGGTCCCACCGGGGCGGGCGGGCTGCCGCTAGGGCTGTTGCGGTGGCGCGCGCTGCATGCCCTTGGAGTAGACCACGGTGCCGTCGAGTTTGACGATGATTGCATCGATGTCGTCGATGCGATTGTAGATTTCCATGGCCTTTTCAGGCCCCAGCACGAAAGCCGTCTTCGACAGACCGTCGGTGCGCGTGGCATAGGGTCCAATGACGGTCGCGCTGCGCACTTTGCTCGCGGAGTGGCCGGTATGCGGGTCGATGATGTGGTGATAGCGCACGCCGTCTTCGTCGAAATAGCGCTCGTAATCGCCGGAGGTCGAGATCGCCGCATTGACGAGCGGCACGCGCAGGAGCACCGAGTCCGGCCCCTTCCTCGGATCGCGTATGCCGACGACCCAGGGCTTGCCGAAACGGTCGCCGATGATGCGGCTGTCGCCGCCCGCGGAAACATAGGCCCGCGTGAATCCGAAGGACTTCAACACGTCGATACCGCGGTCCACGGAGTAGCCTTTGGCGATGCCGCCGAGATCGATGCGCACGCCCTTTTGCGAGAATTGCACGGTCTGCGCCTTGGGATCGAGCAGCACATGCTCGTAATTCACGGCCGGCAATGCCTTGCCGATCTGCGCCTCGCTCGGCCGGATTCGTTTGCGGAAGTCGTACATGTAGCCGACGCTCGCGTAGGTAATGTCGAACGCGCCGTCGGTCAGCACCGAATACTCCTTGGCCGTGACCAGCAAGTCGAACAGTTCCTTGCTGATGCGCACGGGTGCGTCGGCCGCCTTGGCGTTGACTTGCGAGACCTCGCTCGTCGGCTTGTACGTGCTCATCGATTCATCGATGTGACGCATCTCGTCGAGCACGGCGTCGATGGCCGGATCCGCGTTGACGCCCTCGTCGGCCCAGACTTCCACGGTGATGCGCGTGCCCATGATGCCGTCGGTGATGCGCGTGACCCATTCCGCGTGCACCGGATGCATGAGCGCGACGCACGCGCACAGACCGTGAAGGTAGCGCCGCGGAGCCCGGTTTATTGCGAATACCTGCGGTTTCATGGAGCGCTAGCGTAGCCGGTTCCGGGCGCCCGCGATATCCGCACCCTCAGACGCGACGCCGCCGCCATTGCACGATCACGATCGCGCTGCCGATCATGCCGCCGAGGTGGGCAAAATGCGCGACGCTCGCCTGCGATCCGGTCACGCCCAGCACCAGTTCGAGGCCGGCGTAGAGCGCGGCGAACAACCACGCCGGCATCGGGATCGGCGGGAACAGCGGTATCACCTTGCGCCGCGGAAACAAAAAAGCGTAGGCCAGCAGCAGACCGAAAACGCCGCCGGAAGCGCCTATCGTGGGGCTCGGTTCGCCGCCCAGCAAAGTCGGGATTATCAGCTGGCTCAGCGCCGCGGTCACCACCGATGCGAAATAGCAGGACAGCAGTCTCGATGAACCCACGGCGCGCTCGACTTCGGCGCCGAACATCCACAGGCCGATCATGTTGAACAACAGGTGCGTAATGTGGTTCGTGTCGTGCAGAAACGCATAGGTTAGGATTTGCCAAAATTGGAAATACACGTGACCGTCGATGGGCTGCAGCGGCCATAACGCGAACCACAATTCCAAGGTCTGTTTCGCCATGCTTTGCATGACGAAGACGATGACGTTCGCGGCAATCAATGCTCGTACGGCTGAAACATTCATGTCGCGGCGTATGCCTTGGAATTTGGTGCGGGACGCGTATTCTAGCGCGCCATGCAAGCCGTATTCCTAGATTACGAAACCCTCTCCTATTCCGACCTCCGCACGGCGAACCTCACGCGCGTACTGCCTGCAATACGCCTCTACGACAATACCGCGAATGCCGAACTCACCGAGCACATCGAGAACGCCGAAATCGTGCTGCTGAATAAAATCAAATTAAATCGTGCGGCGCTCGACGCGGCGCCGCGACTGCGCTTGATCGCTGTGGCCGGCACCGGAACCGACAATATCGATTTGCAGCGCGCTGCAGAGCGCGGCATCGGTGTATGCAACGTACGCGGCTATTGCACGTCATCGGTTGCGCAGCATGTTTGGAGCATGATTTTGCATCTGACGCAGCATCTTTCCGCCTATCACCGGCTGGCGATCGATGGATCCTGGGCCGGGAGCGCTGCATTTGCCGCCGCCGAGCACCGCATTCGCGAACTCCAGGGCCTGAACCTGGGCATCGTCGGCTGGGGCGAGCTCGGTCGCGCCGTGGCGAAGATCGGGGAATGCTTCGGTATGCGCGTGCTGGCCGCGAATCGACCCGGCGGCGACCCGCGGGCCGGCCATGCACAGGAGCAACGGCTGGATCTGCGCGAATTGTTGGCGATCGCGGACGTCGTGTCGCTGCATTGCCCGCTGACCGACCAAACTCGCGGAATGATCGGCGCGGCCGAACTTGCGCTCATGAAGCCCGATGCGCTGCTGATCAATACGGCTCGCGGTGCGCTCGTCGACAGCCGCGCACTCGCCGAAGCGCTGAAGGCGGGCCGGCTCGGCGGCGCCGGCATCGACGTCCTGGCGCAAGAGCCGCCGGTCGACGGGGATCCGCTGCTGGATGCCGCCGTGCCGAATTTGCTGGTCACGCCGCACATCGCCTGGGCGGCACGCGAATCGCGGCAGCGCTGCCTCGACGAGATGGCCGCCAACATTCAGGATTTCCTGAGCGGCGGCCGCCGCGGGCGCGTGGTTTAGCGGCAGCTGCCCGCTAAACGTCGGCGCTCAGCCCCGGAACGTCGGCGCTCAGCCTTTGCCCTCTCTCTTCGCACGCTTGGCGGCGCGCTTCTCTTCCAGCGTCTTGGCGGGCTTTTTCTTGTCCTCTTTTTTTCGCTCCATACCCTTACCCATAACTCGCTCCTTTGCTCTGTTAAGACCTAGACTCTCGAGCCTTTAGCGGCGCGTCAGCAGTTTGCGTTCCGTGTGCCTACCTGCCGGATTGCGCGGCGGCTTCGGCGGCTTTTCGGTCACTCGGCTAATCCGCAGTTCCCTGCCCGCGACCCGCACTTTCTGCAGGCCCTTGAAGATAGGCTTTGGCATGCCTTCCGGCAAGTCGACGAAGCTGTGGTCCTCACGAATGTCGACGCGTCCGATGTGCACACCTTCGATGCCGGCTTCATTGGCGATTGCGCCGACGATATTACCCGGCTTGATGCCGTGTATTGAACCCACCTCGAGGCGAAAGGTTTCCATCTCGCCGGCCACTGATTTGGCTTTGGGACGAGCGGCGCGCGACGGCGCGGCCTCCCGCTCGAGCGTTGCGTCGGACAACGCACGCTGCGCCGCCGCTTCGGGCACCACCGGCGCGTCGCGCCGTTCCGCCACGGTCTCCAGGGGCTTCTCCGCCTTGCCCGCCAACAGTAGTGGCGCCGTGCCCTGCGCAAGACTCGCGAGCGCCGCCGCGATATCGATCAGCGGGATGCCGGTTTCGGCTTCGAGTTGCTCGAGCACGGGCCTGAAAGCACCGGCCTCGCCCTTGGCGATGATGTCGGTAACCCGCTGCTTGAATTTGGCAATGCGCTGCGCGTTCACGGCATCCACGCTCGGCAGATTCATCTGTTCTATGGTCTGCCGCGTCGCACGTTCGATCGCGCGCAGCATGTTGCGCTCCCGGGGAGCGATGAATAGGATCGCCTCGCCCTTGCGTCCCGCGCGCCCCGTGCGCCCGATCCGATGCACATAGGACTCCGTGTCGTACGGGACGTCATAGTTGACGACGTGCCCGATGCGCTCGACGTCGAGTCCGCGCGCGGCCACGTCGGTGGCGACCAGGATGTCGATCTGGCCGGATTTGAGCCGCGCCACCGTGCGTTCGCGCAGCGGCTGCGGAATATCGCCGTTCAAGGCCGCCGCCGCGAACCCGCGCGCCTCGAGCTTCTCGGCGAGTTCCACGGTCGACTGCTTGGTACGCGTGAACACCAGCATGCCGTCGAAGGTCTCGGCCTCGAGTATGCGGGTCAGCGCGTCGAGCTTGTGCACGCCGCTAACGACCCAATAACGCTGGCGGATGTTGGTTGCCGTGCTGGTCTTGCTCTTGATCGTGACTTCGACCGGGGAGTGCAGGTGCTTCTGCGCGATGCGCCGAATGGGCGCGGCGAGCGTCGCCGAAAACAGCGCAACCTGGCGCTGCGGCGGCGTCTTCTCCAGAATGCTTTCGACCGCATCGAGGAAGCCCATCTGCAGCATTTCGTCGGCTTCGTCGAGCACGAGGAGCGTCAAGCCCGACAGCTTGAGCGTGCCGCGGTCCATGTGATCGATGACACGGCCCGGAGTGCCGACGACCACATGGACGCCGCGGCGCAGCGCATTGAGCTGCGGCTGATAGCTCTGGCCGCCGTAAATCGGCAGCACGTGAAAACCCTTTATGTGCGCCGCATAGCGCTGAAAGGCCTCGGCCACCTGCAGCGCGAGCTCGCGCGTCGGCACCAGCACGAGGACTTGCGGTTCGTGGCGGGTCAAATCGATTTTGGTGAGCGCCGGCAATGCGAACGCCGCCGTCTTGCCGGTTCCGGTCTGGGCTTGCCCGAGCATGTCGACGCCCGAGAGCAGCACGGGGATCGTGGCGGCCTGGATCGGGGACGGCGATTCGTAGCCGACGTCGGCGAGCGCCTTCAAAACGGGTTCGGACAGCGCGAGTTCGCGGAAACTGGGCGTGCTCGGGCTCGCCGCGGGTGGAGTTTCGCTCATAATTAATACCTTGAGGGAGTAATTGCAAGTCTAGCTGTTTGAGCGGGTATTGCTACCATGTACGGTATGGGACGCATATTCGAAGTCAGAAAGCATGCCATGTTCGCGCGCTGGAACCGCATGGCAAAACAGTTCACGCGCGTGGCGAAGGACATTGCGATCGCCGTGCATGCCGGCGGCCCGGACCCCGCCTCGAACCACACCTTGCGACGGGTTCTGCAGAATGCGCGTGCCGTCAACATGCCCAAGGACAAAACCGACGCGGCAATTCGCCGCGCCTCGGGCAAAGAAGCGGCCAATTACCAGGAAATTCTCTACGAAGCTTATGCACCGCATGGAGTCGCTTTGCTGGTCGAAACGGCGACCGACAACCCGACACGCACCGTCGGCAGCCTGCGCAACATATTCACGAAAGGTTCGGGCAATCTAGGTACGACCGGCAGCGTGAGCTTTTTGTTCAAAAAAATGGGCGTGTTTCGCTTGGATCCGGCCACGGTCAAGGATCAAGACGAACTCGAATTGGATCTCATTGATCATGGACTCGAGGAAATGGGCGAGAGCACCGGCGAGAAGGGCGAGCCGCAGCTCGTGATCCGTTGCGCCTTCAACGATTTCGGCAAGCTTCAGCTGGCGCTCGAAGCGCGCGGCATCACGCCCCTGTCTGCGGAGCACGAATACATCTGCGCCGTGCCCGTCGAGCTGCCGGAGGATCAGGCAGCCGAGGTCTTGGCCCTGATCGACAGGCTCGAACAGGACGACGACGTGCAGAAAGTGTTTCACACGCTGGCCTAGCGCACGACCGAGCGTCCGCGACGGCGCGCTAGGCCGATTTGAAAACAATCGCCCGCATGCGCTGCAGTTTGGGCGTCGCCAATGGAATCGTGAGCATCGTGCTGCCTACGGCCATCAGCAACAATGCCGTGAACGTCGTACTCGTGATGATGCCCTTGTCGAGCAGCACGTTGACGAAAATGATCATGATCAGCGCTTTGGTTTGCAGCAGCCAGCCGATCAAGGCGCTCTCGCCCGGTTGCCATTGAAGGATGGCTCCGGCCATACGTGTGCCCAGCAACTTGCCGCTGACGGAGGCGATCAGCAGCACACCGGCTGCCAGAAACACCGCCGGCCCGCCCATCGTCCAGTTGGTCCGCAACCCCGTGCTCAGAAAAAATACCGGCATGATGATCAGCAATACATTCTGCCTCAGCGCGTCCATCTGCGCCTGGTCGAACCAACACCTGTCCATGACGGCGCCGGACAGGAACGCACCGACCATGAAATGCAGGCCCGACCAATCCGCACCTAGGCCGCACAGCGCCAGCCATATCAGGCCGACATACCACCGATCCCGCTCCGGCAACCGGCTCATGAGCCGGCGAAAGCCCCACGACGCAATCGCGAAGCCGGCTAGGAAGGCCATCTGCTTACCAATGCGGTTCCAGTCCATGAGGATCAACGCGAGCACGCCCCAGATGGCCACATCGTCCATGCTCGCGTAGCGCAAAATGCGCTGACCGATGGGCTGACGCAGGATCTCGAGCTTTTCCATGAACAAGATCAATATCGGCAGCGCCGTCACGGCGCAGGCCATGCCGATGCCCAGCACGAATTGCCAGGTGGCGGCGTTTTGGCCAATCCAGCCGCTGAATCGGACCAGCCCGATAGCCGCCGCGCAGCCGAACAGCAATGGCGTCCCCAGCGCGAGGCCCGCGGTAATGCCGCTCTCCCGCCGGTGCCTCCAGACGCCCTCCAGATCGAGTTCGGTTCCGGCAATCCACACAAAGCTCATGACCGCCCACCACGCGATGCCATTGAGTGATTGGACCACGGCCGGATTGAATACGAAGGCGTAGTAACGCGGGAAGACGGCTCCGAGTATGCCCGGTCCGAGCAGGATTCCCGTGATGATCTGGACCACCACCAGCGGCGCGAAATACTCCGTTTTGCCGATGCGCCAAATCAGATAAGGGATCAGGAAAATGATCCCCATCGCGATCAGAAATATCTCACTGGTGCTCATTGCTTGCTGAATGGATTATGACAGTCGCGGCGTAAGGTTACGGATCATTCATGCTGTCATCCGCGGCACCGGCTGCCGCGTTCCTTTTCCTGTGGTTCACTCAAAATTGCTGGAGAACGCAAAATGAAGACTCTACTGAAAATCATGATACCGCTGGGATTGCTGAGTCTGGCCGCCTGCGTGGTCGTGCCCGGACGGCCTTATCACCCCTATTACGGCCCTGCGGTCTACGCGCCCGCACCCGTAGTGGTCGTGCGTCCGTAGGTTAAACTGCGCCCCAGATGGCTGAATATCGATTTCGCATCGTCAACGTGTTCACTCGCGAGCGGGGCGCCCTGACCGGCAACCCGCTCTGCGTCTTCGAGGACGGCTCGAAATTCGATACCGCGACGATGCAGGCGCTCGCGCTGCAATTTAACTTGTCGGAGACGACCTTCATTCTACCGTCGGCGACGGCCGCGGCGCGCGTGCGGATCTTCACTCCGCGCTATGAAATGGCATTCGCGGGTCATCCGACGCTAGGGTCCGCGCACGTATGCCGGGCGTTGGGTCTCGGCACGGAATCGCTGCGGCTGGAGATGTCCGCCGGCCACATCGCAGTCAAGGCCGACGGCGACCGGTGGACCCTGACGGCGCCGACTCCGACCTGGCGCGAATTCGACCGATCGAGTGCCGATCTCGCCGCGGCGCTCGGACTCCGAGTGCCCGATATCGGCGAACACCCGCTATGGGTCAGGGCCGGTACGGAACAACTGATCGTACCGGTCGCATCGCCCGAGGCCGTATTGCGCGCGGCGCCGCGCGCGGAGGCGTTCGCCGGTTTGCTCAGCGGGGGCGGCCAAGCGATGGTCTACGTGTTCGCATCGACCGCCACGGATCGGCTGCTGTCACGATTCTTTTTTCCGCAGGGGCCCGCGATTCTCGAGGACCCGGCGACCGGATCGGCGACCGCCAACTTGGGTGGCTGGTGGCTCGCGATGAAGCGCCCGTTGCCGGCGGCGTTGAAAGTCTCTCAAGGGGAACTCACCGGCCGGCCATCGACGCTGTATCTGCAGGTCGATTCTGAGCGGCGCATCTTCGTCGGCGGTGAAGTCGTCGACCTCGGCAGCGGCACGATTCACCTCGACTGAGCGCGTCGCTCCAGGACTCGAAGCTAGTGCGGCTGGGCCGGCGGCCCGTGCGTGATGATGCCGTAAGCCCATCGCACCACCGGCTGCAGCCGCGCGGTGACCATCTCGAGCGCCGTATGGACGCTGACCCAACGCGCTTCTTGATGCTCCGGTACGCCCAGCTCGGGATTGACGGGCAGCGTTATCATTTGTTCTTTGCTGCGCGCGATGTAGTAGCGCGAAATCTTGCCCTTGTTGTACGGACCCGTTTCCATGTAGACCAAGCCCCAGTCGAAGGAGATGTCGTCGAGCGCGGTTTCCTCGCGCACCTCGCGCAGCGCCGCATCGATCGGCGCTTCGCCGGGCTCGACGATACCCTTGGGGAAATCCCAATTGCGGTATGCGCGCAGCAACAAGAACTTCAACTTTCGCTCTACCAAGCTGACGACCACGACCCCGGAGGATAATCGCGTTGGTCGTGCGGGTGAAACCATCTAAGGTCCTCTCGAGGCTGATGCGCCGAGCGCATTCTATCGCGCGCCACGCGTACATTACCGGCAATTGTCCGAAACGATTATAATAAAATGATTGATAGAGCTTTTCTATCGAGACGCGGGCATGAATCTCAAAGATTTGAAATATTTGGTGGCGCTCGCCGACACGGGGCATTTCGGCAAGGCGGCCGCACGCACTTTCGTCAGCCAGCCGACGCTGTCGGCGCAGCTCAAGAAGCTCGAGGAGTATCTGGGCGTCAAGCTCGTCGAGCGCCAGCCGAAGAACGTGCAGCTAACCGACGTGGGCAAGCAGGTCGTGATGCGCGCGCGGCGCATGTTGGAGGAAGGCGATGAGATCGTCGCGCTCGCGCGCAGCAATACCGATCCCTTGGCGGGTAAACTCAAGCTGGCGCTGATTCCGACGATCGGACCGTACTTGCTGCCGCGCATCATGCCGAAAATCCGTAAAGCGCTGCCGCACCTGAGTCTGATGCTCTACGAATATCAAACCGAACCATTGCTCAAGCACCTGCGCGACGGTGAAATCGACATTGGAATCATGGCGCTGCCGATATCGCAAGACGGCCTGGAATCTCAGAAGCTCTACGACGAGGCGTTCACCGTCGCGATTCCCAATAATCATCCGCTTGCTGAAAAATCCACGATCAAAGTTCAGGATCTCAAGGGGCAAACCCTGCTGCTGCTGGAAGACGGTCATTGCTTGCGCGAGCAGGCCTTGGAGGTTTGCAGCCGCGTCGATGTACACGAGGCCGAGGATTTTCGCGCGACGAGCCTGGAGACGCTGCGGCAAATGGTGATCGCCGGACTAGGCATCACGCTGTTGCCCGAAAATGCCGTCGATGCTCCGTTCGGCTCGCAGCGCGGTATGTCCGTGCGCCATTTCGCGAGGCCGGCTCCGACGCGCACCGTCGGCGCAATCTGGCGCAAATCGAGCACGCGCACCGCTGCGATCTCGGAGCTTTGCAAGGTCGTGCAATTGACCATGACCGCGAAGAGCTGAGGCGGTTCCCTTGTCCGAATGGGTCTATCGTGCCGATGAGAGTGCCGTATTCGAGGCCTTGGCGAGCGGCACGCATGCGACCGGCTTGCGCCAGTACTTCGGCGAAGAGGCCTACCCCGAACTCGCGCGCCTCGCACGCTTGGCAGAGGCTGCTAAAACGCGCTGTGGACCACCGGTCTTCGTGCTGCCGGGAATCATGGGCTCGAGGCTCGGCTCCAGGGTCGCCGGCAAAATCTTGCCCGAAATACTCTGGATCGACCCCGAGGCGATCGCCGCGGGCGGCCTCAAGAGACTCGTGCTGCCGGCGGGCGGATCCCTACAGCCGATGGGGGTGTTTCTGTTCGCCTACGCGAGGCTGCAGCTGGAAATGCGGCTGCAGGGCCTCCAGGGGACTCTCTACCCCTACGATTGGCGTCTGGACCTGGAGGACCTGGGAGCCGCGCTGGCCGAGCGCATCCTCGGTGTCGGCGAACCGGTCGTCTTGATCGGCCATAGCATGGGCGGCCTGGTCGCCCGCATCGCGATGCGCCTATTGCCGAAGCGCTGCGTCCGAAAATTGATCATGCTGGGAACGCCGAATTTCGGCTCCTATGCGCCCGTACAGGCCCTGCGCGGCACCTATCCGTTCGTGCGCAATATGGCGCTGCTCGATATGGTGCATACGCCCGAATATCTTGCCGAGCACGTGTTTCATACATTTCCGGGACTTTATCAGCTGCTGCCGCCCCGACAGCGGCTGCGCGGCGCCAATCTCTATGCACGCAACGGCTGGCCGGCCCGAGGACCGCAACCGGACTTCAAGATGCTCGCGCGCGTCGCGGCCGTGCGCGCCGCGCTCGCGCCCGCCGATTCGCGCATGCTGCAGATCGTCGGCGTCAATCGCAAAACCGTCGTCGCCGTAAGACGCAAAGCGGCGGGGTTCGAATATGAATACGGCTTAGCGGGGGATGGGACCGTGCCGCTCGCCTTGGCCTTGCTGCCTAGGCTCAAGACCTTCTACGTAGACGAGTTGCACGGCAATCTGGCCAACAATCCGGCCGTGATACGCGCAATCATCGAACTCGTTGGGCGCGGCCGGACTGGAGCGCTGCCGGGGCGCCCACGCATGCCGCGCTCCCCGCCGGAGCGTATCGACGATGCAGGTTTGAGCGCCAATGACGGCCCGAAAATCGACTGGCGGCGCCTCGATGACATCGAACGGGCGGCGACCCTGGCGAATTTAAATCAATAAAATCCGGCTTTTGCGGGTTATTTCACATATGGATTTCGCCGATCGCTGCAGACTAAAGCGTCTATGGAAATGCCGCCATGAACGCCCGGTCGGAACACGTCGTTCCACCCACGCAGCCTGCCGCAGTTGCGCCGCGCTTCGATCGAAAATTCATCGAAGAACACCGCCTCGTCGAGCGCTACTTGGAAAACAAGCTACCGCTCAAGGGCGCGCGCGAACTGGAAAATTGGTGTCGCGCGAATCCCGAATTCCTCAATGATCTGCGCCTATCCGAGCGCACCCATGCGAGTCTGAAGCTGCTCGAGGCGAGCGGCAGTCCGCAAGACCTGGGCGAACCAAAACCGCAATGGTGGAAAACACCGTACCTGCCGATCGGCCTCGGCGCTCTTGCCGCGGTCAGTCTTTTGGCGTTCGGCACGATCTATAGTAAATATATCTTGCTGGGCAGCAAGCTCGAAAGCGCACGCGCACTGGCGACCCACGGCTCGCTGGCCGCGCCGAAGGCGCAGCACAGTTTTCGCGTGGCCCCGGATCATGCCGCGGGCATCGATAGCGCGCGCGTTACCGTCAATACCGCCTCGCCCGAACTCATCGATCTGCAGATCGACATGGGCTACTCGCGCGAGAACCTGTTCCGCATGGTCGTCGACAAACGCGATCAGGGCCGGGTCATGGTGGTGGAGAATTTGCTCAAGGATTCGAACGGCAATCTCAAACTTGCGTTCAATACCTCCGGACTGGCGGCCGGTCTCTATGACGTGCACATCGACACGCTGCCGATCCGCGGCATTTCCGCGCCGGCGGGTTGGCTGATTCTCGACGCGCATTAGGCGCATCCGCGGTGGCGCGCGCGGCGCAATCAATCTTCGCGCAAACTCACGATCGGCGGCGTATCGACGACCCGTCGCGTGGCCAGCGTTCCGCTGACGCCGACGAGCAAAGTACCGCAAACGAGGCCCACGGCCCACACCCAAGGATCGAGCGTGTAGTCGAGCGAGAACAGGCGCCGCGCCAACACCCAGCCGATACCGGTCGCGCCGATCGCCGCCAATGTGCCGGAGAGAAACCCCAAAGCGCAGAACTCGGCCGCAACTCCCTGCAGCACCGTCATACGACTGGCGCCAAGCGTGCGCAGCATCGCGCTCTCATAACGCCGCTCGTCGCGCGTCGATTGGACCGCAGCCAGCAAGACCACGACGCCGGCCGCCAGGGTGAATAAAAACACGTACTGCACGGCGAGCGACGCCCGGTCCATGATCTCGCGGATTTGCGCAAGTATCGCGTCGACGTCGAATACCGAGACGGTCGGGAATTGGCGCACGAGGTCGACGAGCGCGGGGCGTTGCGCCGAAGTCAGATAAACGCTGGTCATGTAGGTGCCCGCCGCACCATCGAGCAGACCCGGTGGAAGCACCAGGAAGAAATTCGGCCGAAAGCTGTCCCAGCGAATCTTGCGGATGCTCGCCACTTCGACTTTCAGGGGTTCACCTGCGACATCGAACTGCAGTGTGTCGCCCAGCTTCAAGTGCAGCGATTCTTGATATTCCGAGGCAATCGAGACCAGGGGCTTACCGTAGTCGGCCTTGGACCACCAGCGGCCCGCGATGAGCTGATTGTCCGGCATCAGGTCCGCGGCCCAGGTCAGATTCTGTTCGCGCTCGACGAACGAACGCGCGGTGTCGGTGCGTAGTTTCAATGCCTCGCTCGGTTGATCGTCGATGCCCGTAATCCGGGCACGTACCATCGGATACATCGTGGGCGAGCCGAGGCCGCGGGATTTCAAGAAATCGTCGAGCGGGCCGAGCTCCTCGGGACGAATATTGATCAGAAAATTATTGGGCACGTCGACGGCCAGGCTGCGGCGCCAATCGGCGAGCAGATCGCCGCGCACGACGGCGAGCAGCAATAGCACCATGATCCCCAATCCAAAGGCGACGATTTGCACGACGCTGCCCCCGCCGCGGCGCGACACGTTGGCGAGACCGTAGCGCCAGGCGACACCGACCCCGCCGCGCAGTCGACCGGTCAGTCGCACGAGTCCGAATCCGGCGAGCGCGAGCACCAGACCGGCGACGAGCACGCCCGCGAGCACGCTCGCGACGAGTTCGGTATCACGCACCAAGGTCCAAAGAATCGCGAAGAGCGCGGCGAGCGCGAGCAGATAGCTCGCGCCGTAGCGCAGCGGCGGCGCCTCGACCGTCTTGCGCAGCACGCGCGCGGGCGGCGTGTTTTTTAGTTGCAGCAGCGGCGGCAGCGCGAAGCCGACCAGCATCGCCACGACCGTCACGAGTGCGACCGGCACCGGTGCGAGCGAGGCTGCCGGCAGTGCGCCCCGGATCAGATCTCGCAGCAACCAAGCGAGGCCGGATTGCGCCACGAATCCGAGCAGCGTGCCTGCGCTAACCGCCATGAGCGCCAGCAAGCAGAGCTCGATGACGGATATCGCCAACACCAGGGCTTGCGCAGCACCCATGCACTTCAGCAACGCGACCGTATCGATGTGCCGCGCGACGTAGCGCCGTGCGCCCATCGCCACCGCCACGGCGGCGAGCAGCACGGACGCGAGGCTCGCCAAATTCAAGAACCGGCTCGCGCGATCGATGGCGGAGTTCAGTTGCCGGCTCGAGTCATCCACATCGCGAATCCGCTCGCCCGGCGACTTGTGCGCCCGCAAATACTCGCGCAGAACCTCGATCGCGGCCGGCGGACCGGCGAACAGTCCCGCGTAGGTTACGCGGCTGCCCGGCTGGATCAACTGAGTCGATGCGACGTCGTCGGCATTGATGAGCACCGCGGGCGCCAGATTGACGAAGCCGGTTCCTTGGTCCGGCCGGTAGTCGAGCACCTGCGTGACGAGGAAGGAGCCGGCCCCGAGCCGCATGCGGGAACCGGGCGGCAGATTCAACTGTGCGATGATGCGCGCATCGACCCAAGCTTCGCCCCGATTCGGTATGCGATTGGTCCTGCGCGCGACGCCGAACGGGGAATCGGCGATGCGCACCGAGCCGCGCAGCGGATAGTTTGCGCTGACCGCGTGTACCGAAGCCAATTGCGAAAGATCGCCGTTGAAGATCGCGGTCGCGAAGGACTCCACATCGGCGGTTTTCAGTCCCTGACGCAGGGCCTCGTCGAGGTATGTAGTGGGCAGCCGATGATCCGATTCGATGCGCAGATCCGCGGCGAGTACCTCCGAGGCCTGCGCCCGCACGCCTTGGGAAATGCGGCTCGTGAAGAATCCAACCGCCGTCAAGGACAGCACCGCGACGGTGAGCGCGAGCAGCAGCACGGAGAGTTCGCCCGACTTCAGGTCGCGCCATAGATTGCGCAGTGCGAATGTCACGGATTGAATCGCCACGGATTGCATCGGCTCAATCGACCCGATGGCCGGCGTCGAGCTCCAACTCCCGGCCGCAGCGGCGCGCCAAGGTCCGGTCATGCGTCACGAGCACGAGCGTGCTGCCGGTGCTGCGGTTCATCTCGAACAGCAGATCGGTGACGCGAGTTCCGGTGACGCTGTCGAGATTGCCGGTCGGCTCGTCGGCGAAGAGCAGCTCGGGGCGCGTCACGAACGCGCGCGCAATCGCGACGCGCTGCTGCTCGCCGCCCGATAGTTGCTTCGGATAGTGCGGCATGCGAGCCCCGAGACCGACCTGTTCGAGCGCTGCGGCCGCAACGCCGCGTGCGCCGGCCCGGCCGGCGAGTTCGAGCGGCAGCATGACGTTCTCGATCGCCGTCAAGGACGGTATCAGATGAAACGACTGGAACACGAATCCGACATGCTTGCCGCGTATCGCCGCACGGCCATCCTCATCGAGCTCGGTCAAGTTGACGCCGGCGATGAACACCTCGCCCGCGGACGGCGTGTCGAGGCCGGCGAGCAGCGCGAGCAGTGTAGATTTCCCGGCGCCCGAAGCGCCGACGATCGCCAGTGATTCCCCGGCTCGCACCGAGAGGCTGACATCGGAGAGAATGGTCAACGAACCCTCGGGACTCGCAACGGTCTTAGAGACGTGCCTCGCCTCGAGCACGATGTTGTCTTGCACTGTGGAATCTGACATCTGGAGCGCCTGTGAGTCGGCTTTTCATCCTATTGGTATTCAGCATTGCGGCATTCTCGGCCAAGGCCGATTCCGCCGCGATTCTGGTATTCGGCGACAGTATCAGCGCAGGCTTCGGATTGGCCGACGTCGAGGCCGGCTGGGTCGCCTTGTTGCAGAGTAAACTAAAGGACGAAGGGTACGGTTACCGCGTCATCAATGCCAGTGTGAGCGGCGAAACGACCGCTGGAGGGTTGGCGAGACTGCCGCGCGCACTTGCGTTGCACCATCCCCGGTTGGTGATCCTCGAGCTCGGCGGTAATGACGGCTTGCGCGCGCTCCCCATAGCGCCCATGCGCGCCAATCTCGCGAAGATGGTGGAGTTGTCCCGTGAGGCCGGCGCCTCCGTGCTGCTGCTGGGGATGCGAATGCCGCCGAATTACGGGCCCGAATACACCGAAGAGTTTCGCTCGACTTACAGCGTGCTTGGCAGAGAACTTACCGTACCGGTAGTGCCGTTCCTGTTGAACGACATCGCGCTCAATGCCGGTCTGATGCAGGCCGACGGCATCCACCCGAACGAACTCGGACAGGCGCGCCTTCTCGCCAATGTGTGGCCGGTCTTGAAGCCGCTATTGCGCAAATGAAGCGCCCGGCGCCGCCGCGCGTGCGGCTAGCCGGGCCCGTAGCCTCAAGACGCCGTCAACCAACTCGCGACGCCACCGTGCTTCGAGCATGCGCCGCTGTGATTCTTGGATGTCGAGTAAGTGCCGTCATTGCACTTTGCCGTTGCGCCCGCCGGAGGAGCCGGATTCGCTCCAGTAGCTGGGGCCGGCGCAGCCGTCTTGGCCGCCGCAGGTGGCGCAGCTGGGGTCGCAGCCGCTGGCGCTGCAGGTGGCGCAGCCGGGGTCGCAGCGGCAGCTTGGACGCCGCCATGATGGCTGCAGGCCCCCCGCCCGGTCGCCGTCGAGGTTGTGCCGTCCTTGCAAGTCGTTGCGGCGGGCGTCGTGTCGGCCGCGGCGGGCAACGCCGCCAGCGCCAACAGGCACGACGCGGCAGCGCTCAATAAATATTTGTTCATCGACCGTTACTCCGTTGTTGCAACTCCTCAGCCGAGGATTGTAATCCGAATGCAGAGAATTCCAACGGCGCGGGCGCCGCTAGCGCGCGGCGCCGGCCTCCGGCGCTTCAGGCGGCGCTGCGGCCGCCGGCGGCGCTGCGCCGATCGGTAATATGTTACGCACCGTCAACAGGAACGGCGTGTGCTGATGCATGGACGCGGCCTGAAATATGGATCCTTCGACCTCAATGCGGGTATTTTCGGCGATGTCCGGCGGAAACTCCGACCAGCCGACCAACTGCAAATCATTGGCGGCCAAGCAGAGGTGGCTGTTGGCCGGCGCGTAAATGTAGGCGGTCTCATCCAAACTCAAAATGGGGACATGGTCGATCCCATCGCCGGCCGGATAGCTGCGAAAGTGTATCGTGCCGACCAAGGTGTGTTTGAACGGCTGCTGGAACAGACACGCCCCGCTGCCGAACACACACCCGGAGAGCGCGATGCAACTGCCTATGGCGATCAATGCCGATGTTCTCATGTGAGGCGCTCCGTTAATTGAACCGATCCTTCGTCCGGCAAGGCGCCGACCCGAACATTGCTGGCGGCACGCGGCGGTGCTATACACGCGCAATAATACGAGGAGTAATCCCTCTTGGATCGAATTTGGCTGAAGAATTATCCGGCTGGCGTGCCCGCGGACATCGATCCGGGCGAGTATTCATCCCTCAAGGCGCTGATCGAGGAAGCCTGCGCGAAATATCGGCACGCGCCGGCTTACACCAACATGGGCGCGACCTTGACCTATGCGCAACTCGATGAATTGAGCCGCGCATTCGCGGCGTGGCTGCAGCAGAAGTCCGGACTCGTCGGCGGTGATCGCGTCGCGCTCATGATGCCGAACATTCTGCAGTATCCGATCGCGCTGTTCGGCGCCCTGCGGGCCGGCATGGTCGTCGTCAATACCAATCCGCTGTACACGCAGCGCGAACTCGAACATCAATTGGCGGATTCCGGCGCAAAGGCCATCGTCATTCTCGAGAACTTCGTGCACGTGCTGCAAGCCGTATTGCCATGCACGCACGTCAAGAAGGTCATCGTGACGGGGGTCGGCGACTTGTTGGGATTTCCGCGCGGACCGATCGTGAACTTCGTGCTGCGGCACGTGCGCAAACAAGTGCCGCCATGGAATATTCCGGGCTCGCTGCGCTTCAAGAGCGCGCTGTCGTCGGGCTTGGGGCTCAAACTAGGCCCGGCGAACGTGACTCCGCAAGACGCCGCTTTCCTGCAATACACCGGCGGCACGACCGGGGTTGCGAAGGCTGCGGTGCTCACGCATCGAAACATGGTGTCGAATCTGCTGCAGGCGTCCGCCTGGATCAAGCCCGCGGTTCCCAAGGCGGTCTCACCGGTCGTCATCACGGCGCTGCCGCTTTACCATATCTTCTCGTTGACGGCGAATTGCTTCTTGTTCACGCACCTCGGGGCGCAAAATGTCTTGATAACCAATCCGCGCGATTTCAAGGGCTTCGTCGCCGAACTCAGGAAACACCGGTTCTTCTTCTTCAGCGGCGTCAATACGCTTTACAACGCGCTGCTGAACACCGCAGGCTTCGAGACCCTCGATTTCAGCGCATTGAAAATCAGCCTAGGCGGTGGCATGGCGGTGCAGGCAGTGGTCGCGGCGCGATGGAAGGCGGTGACCGGATGCATTCTGACGCAAGCCTGGGGATTGACGGAAACGTCTCCCGCCGCTTGCATCAATCCGATCGGCACGGATTTCAACGGCTCGATCGGACTGCCGATTTCTTCGACTGAAATTTCGATTCGCTCCGACGACGGCACTGAACTCGGGGTCGGCGCGGTCGGCGAAATCTGCGTGCGCGGGCCGCAGGTAACCGGCGGCTATTGGAACCGGCCCGACGAAACGGAGAAGGTGTTCTTCAACGATTGGCTGCGCACGGGCGACATCGGGCGCATCGATGACGGCGGCTTCGTCTATATCGAGGACCGCAAGAAGGACATGATTCTGGTGTCCGGCTTCAACGTCTATCCCAACGAAGTCGAAGGCGTCGCCGTGGAACACCCCGGCGTGCTAGAAGCCGCGGCGGTCGCGGAGCCCGATGCGAACTCGGGCGAAGCCGTCGCACTGTTCGTCGTCAAGAGAGACCCTGAGCTCACGGCAGAAGAGCTGATCGCGCACTGTCGGACCGAGCTCACCGGCTACAAAGTCCCGAAACGCATCTATTTTCGCGCCGAACTTCCCAAGACAAACGTCGGCAAGATCTTGCGCCGTTCGCTGCGCGACGAATTGAGGGACGCCGCGGCGCCACCGACGCCACCGACGCCACCGACGCCACCGACGCCACCAACGCCACCAACGCCATAGGCGCCATAGGCGCCGACGACCCGGTCGCTCCTGGGAATCTCAGCTCAAGATATAGTCGCGCACCGTTTCCACGAGCACCGCAACGCTTTCGGGGTCCACATCGGGCGTGATGCCGTGGCCCAGATTGAACACGTGTCCGACGCCGGGTCCGAAGTTGTCGAGCACGCGCAAGGTCTCGCTGCGCAGCGTTTCGGGCGATGCGAACAGCGCTGAAGGATCGAGATTGCCTTGCAGGGCAACCCGTCCGCTGACGAGTTCGCGCGCGGTCGCGAGGTCGGTGGTCCAGTCCACGCCGACCGCGTCGCAGCCTATACGTGCGATTTTGGGCAGCCAGGCGCCGCCGCCCTTCGTGAATACGATGGAAGGCACGATGCGCTCTTCGGCCTTGCGCGTAAGTTGGTCGACGATCTGCGCCATGTAGTGCAGCGAGAACTCCTCGTATTGCTTGGGAGTCAGGACACCGCCCCAGGTGTCGAATACCATGACCGCCTGGGCCCCGGCGGCTATCTGCGCATTCAGGTACAGTATCGTAGCGCGCGCGAGCACATCGAGCAGGCGATGCAGGAGATGCGGCGCCTCGTACATCATCCGCTTGATCCGCCCGAATGTTTTGCTGCCGCCGCCTTCCACCATATAGGTCGCCACGGTCCAAGGACTACCGGCGAATCCGATCAACGGCACGCGTCCGGCCAATTCGCGGCGAATCAGCGAGACGGCATCGACGACGTACTTCAATTCATGGCCTGGATCCGGAATCGGCAGCTTGTCGATATCGGCCGCCGTGCGCACGGGCCGCTGGAAAGTCGGACCCTCGCCCGCTTCGAATTCCAGCCCCAAATTCATCGCGTGCGGGATCGTCAGAATATCCGAGAACAAAATCGCCGCGTCGAGCGGATAGCGATCGATGGGCTGCAGGGTCACTTCACAGGCGATCTCGGGATTCGTGCACATCGCCAAGAAATTACCGGCTCGCTTGCGCGTCGCCCGATACTCCGGCAGATAACGCCCGGCCTGGCGCATGAGCCAAATCGGCCGGCGCGGCGTCGGCTCGCGCAGCAGCGCGCGCAGCAGTAGGTCATTCTTCAGTTTTTCGTTTTTGATCATGGAAATCAGGTTTTTTCGTTGGGATCAAACAGCCGGCCGTGTTCCAAAATGGCGTAACGGTCGGTCATGCCGGCGATGTAGTCGGCGACCGCTCGCGCCCGGCCGGCCGGTCCCTGGACCGCCTCGCGACGCGAACCCGTTGCCCGATGCTCATCGGGCATCAGGCCGGGATCCGCGAACAGCGCATCGAACAATTCCCGCACGACGCGCCGCGCCTTGGAGGTCATTCGCTGCACCTTATAGTGCTTGTAGACGTGTTCCCGCAAAAATGTCTTCAGACTTAGATTCAATTCGCGGGTCGTCGCGCTGAATCCGATCAACGGCGCAGGATGCGCCCTGACTGCCTGGATCGACGCGACACCGGCGGTGCGCAGGCGCTCGGCGGACGAATCGATGAGGTCCGTGACGAGGTGATTGATCATACGGCGCAAGATCTCGTAGACGAGACGCCGGCCCGCGAGCTTCGGGTGCAGCGCGCGAACCTCGGCATGGAATTGGGCAAATAAAGGCACCGCCAGCAGTTCGTCGACCGATACGAGGCCGGCACGAATCCCATCTTCCACGTCGTGATTGTTGTAGGCGATCTCATCGGCGAAATTGGCGAGTTGCGCCTCGAGACCGGGCTGCTGGCGATTGATGAACCGTTCGCCGACGTCGCCGAGCTTGAGCGCGTTCTTTTGCGAGCAATGCTTTAGAATCCCCTCGCGGCACTCGAAGGTCAAGTTCAGCCCGTCGAAATCGGCGTAGCGCTCCTCGAGCTCGTCGACGATGCGCAGCGATTGCAGATTGTGCTCGAAACCGCCGAAATCCAGCATGCATTCGTTCAGCGCATCCTGTCCGGCATGGCCGAAAGGCGTGTGACCGAGATCGTGAGCGAGACAAATTGCCTCTGACAATGCTTCGTTGAGTCGCAGGGCGCCGGCGATGGTCCGCGCGATCTGCGCAACCTCCAATGAATGCGTGAGGCGGGTTCGATACAGGTCGCCCTCGTGATTGACGAACACCTGAGTCTTATAGACCAGGCGGCGAAATGCCGCCGAGTGCACGATGCGATCGCGATCGCGCTGATATTCCGACCGATAAGCGGGCGGCGGCTCCGCATAGCGGCGCCCGCGTGATTGCGCATCGTGGGCGGCATAGGGCGCGAGATTGCTCATCCGAAATGCTCGGTCAACGTCGCCTCGAGAGCGTTGCGCGCGTAATCGCCGCTGACGATCGCCCCGCCGAGCCGTTCGAGCAGGACCAGGCGAACCGTGCCGGCCATTACTTTCTTGTCCATTTGCATGAGCTCCAGGGCCCGAGCCTTGCCGATTCTTGGGCTCACAGTCGGCAGTCCCGCCAGCCTCAAGAGCGCGCGCACGCGCTCGAGGGCCGCTGCCTCGATCAGGCCGAGCCGGTTCGATAAATCCGTCGCGATCAGCATCCCGAGGGCGACCGCTTCGCCGTGCAAATACTCGCGGTACGCAGTGGCCGCCTCGATCGCATGCCCGAAGGTGTGGCCGAAATTCAAAATCGCGCGGATGTCGTGTTCTCGTTCATCGCGCGCGACGACCGATGCCTTGATCGCGCAGGACTTGGCAATCGCCCAGGTCAGCGCCTCGGGATCCCGCGCCAAGAGCTTCCGAATCTGCGATTCCAACCATGCAAATAAGTCCGGATCGCATATGAGGCCGTATTTGATGACTTCGGCGAGACCGGCGCGCAGTTCCCGATCGGGCAGGGTCGCGAGCGTATCGGTATCGGCGATCACGGCGACCGGTTGATAAAACGCGCCGATCAAATTTTTGCCGCCCGGGTGATTTACTCCGGTTTTGCCGCCGACCGACGAGTCGACTTGGGCGAGCAAGGTCGTCGGGAATTGTGCATAGGCGACGCCGCGTTGGTAGCAGGCGGCGACGAATCCGGCGATGTCGCCGACGACCCCGCCTCCCAGAGCGAGCACGGTCGCATCGCGATTGAGCCGATGCGCGACCAGCGCATCGAATACCTGGCTCGCGGTCTGCAGCGTCTTATGTTGCTCGCCGTCCGCGAGGATGCACTCGGCGATGCGCCGGCCGGCGAGGCCCAAACGCAATCGCGCGGAATACAGCGGCGCGACGATCGAATTGCTGACGATCAGCACCGCCTGGCCCGGGACTTCGGCGTCGAGCAAGTCGCGGCGCGCCAATAACGCGGGCCCGATGGATATCGGGTAGCGCGCATGGCCGACGTCGACGGTAATGGTTTGCACGGGGACGATTATACGAATCTTATGCCGGGCAGTACGGTGTTCATTGCCCGGGCTGGCTCTGCAGACGGTGCAACTCGGAGTAGATTTCTTCGGCGACTAGCTGCACGCGCCTGGCGTCGGTCGACACCGTGATGTCGGCGATTTCGGCGTACAACTGTGCGCGGCGCTGCATCAGCGTCTCGAGCGTGAGCTGCGCATCGGTATCATTGAGCAGCGGCCGATGACGCGCATGTCGCGTACGCTCGATTTGTTGGCCCACCGAGGTCTCCAGATAGACGACGACGCCGCGCTCGCTGAGCACCCGGCGGTTGTCGGCCTCGATCACGGCGCCGCCGCCGGTCGCCAGCACGATGCCTTCCATCTGCGTCAGGCGATCGATCGCCTCTTTCTCGCGCTGCCGGAAACCCGCCTCGCCTTCCTTCTCGAAGATGAAGGCGATATCGACGCCGGTTTTCGTCTCGATCTCCGCGTCGCTATCGTAAAAGCTGAGCCGGAACAGGCGGGCGAGCTGACGGCCGACCGCCGTTTTTCCGGAGCCCATCGGCCCGATCAGAAAAATATTGCGCTTCGAGATCATGGTGGGCGCAGATCATAGTCTAGTCGACCCACGTGGCCTAAAAATTCGTCCTCGGTTCGAAGCGGGAGCGGCGCCGGGCGCCGCTCCTTAGCCGTCGCCGCTGCTCAATAAAGGGTCGAACCCTCGCGCAAGATCTTCGGCGTGATGAAGATCAGCAGTTCGGTCTTGTCGTTGATGTCGATGGTGCTCTTGAACAGATTGCCCAACACCGGAATATCGGCGAGGAACGGTACCTTGTTGGCCGACTTGGATTTGGTCGTCTCCAAAATGCCGCCGAGAACCACGGTCTGCCCGTCGTTGACCAGCACTTGCGTTACGATCTGGCGAGTATCGATCGAGGGCACCGAGCCGCCGGTGGCGCTCGTCACGTTCGCGCCCACCGTGTCGTCGCTGACGTCGATGTCCAATACGACGCGGTTGTCAGGCGTGATCAACGGCGTGACCTTGAGCGAGAGCACCGCATTCTTGAATTGCGTCGTCGTCGCGCCGCTGGATGCCGATTCCTGGTACGGAATCTCGACGCCCTGCATGATCGTCGCCTGCTTCTGGTTTGCCGTGATGACGCGCGGCGACGACACCGTTTCGCTCTTGCCGTCGTTTTGCGCCGCCGACAGCTCCAGGTCGAGCAAGTGGCTGCCGGAGAGCAGCGAGATGCCGATGCTGCCGTTCGTGTTCGAGGCGGGCAGATTGACTTGATAGCGACTGGCGAGCGGCGCCGAGGTCAGCAGCGAGCTGCCCGTCAGCGGCGTGGTGCCGGTCGACGAGCCGACGACCGTATCGGAGGCTGCAGAGGTGCCCGACACCGACAGCAGATTGTTACCCGCCGCAGTGGCCGTCGTAACGCCCAGTCGTGCGCCCAGATCGCGCTCGAACGTATCGCTGACGACGACGATTCGCGCTTCGATGAGCACCTGCCGGATCGGAATATCGAGCAGCTGGACCATGCGGCGGATGTCCGCCAAGCGTTCGGCCGTATCGTGCACCATCAAGGTATTCGTGCGCTCGTCGACCGACACGCTGCCGCGCTCCGACAGCATCGATGATTTGCCGCCGCCGGAAGCGGCCCCGGTCGGTTTGATGAGCTTGAGCAGATCCGTGACCTTCGCATAATTGACTTGCAAGAACTCCGTGTGCACGGGTTCGAGTTCCTGGACGTCCCTGCGGGCCGTCAGTTCGGACTTCTCGCGCGCCGCAAGCTCTTCGGTCGGACCGATGATGATGACGTTGTCCTGGCGTCTCTTATCCAAGCCCTTGGTGCGCAACACGATGTCGAGCGCCTGATCCCACGGCACGTTTTGCAGGCGCAGCGTCAGGTTGCCGTTCACCGAATCGCTGACGACGATGTTCTGGCCGCTGGTATCGGCCAACAATTGCAGCACCGAGCGCACGTCGATATCCTGGAAATTCAGCGTCAAGCGCTCGCCCGTGTATTCTTTTTTCTCCTCTGCCTGGGCTCGCTTCGTCGACGGCTTGATCTCCACCGTATATTGGGTGTCGGATTGATAGGCGAGCTGTTCGAAGTCGCCCTGCGCCGTGATCACCAAACGCGAGCTGTTCTCGATTCGCAAGGCATCGACCGTTTGCACGGGCGTCGCGAAATCCATGACGTCGTAGCGTCGCAACAGATTCTTCGGCATCAAGGTGTTGGCGAAGTCGACGACGATCTGATTGCCTTCCTGGCGGACATTGACCGGCGTGCGCGGATCGCTGAGTTGGACGATCACGCGACCGGTGCCGTCCGAGCCCCGCCGAAAGTCGATCGTCTTGATCGTGCGTTCCGCGGCTGCCGCGGCCTGGCCGGAGCCACTGCGCGCCACGGCGGATTTCGCGACCGTATCGCCGGGTTGCGCGCCGAGCGTGATGAGAATGATGTTGCCGTCGACCTTGGTCGTATAGGGCATCAGATTGTCGACGTTCACGACGAGGCGCGTGCGTCCGTTGGCCTCCGCCGCAACCACCGTGTCGACGCCGCCGGAGCGCACGTCGATGCGACGTGAACTGACGTCGAGCGTCGTGTTCATCAAGTCGAACGCGATGCGCGCCGGCTTGTCGATCGTAAACGGCAAGGGCTCCGGCGCGGGACCGCTCAATGTCAATTTGAGCTGAACCTGCTGGCCCGACAAGGTCTGCACGTCGATCGCTTGCAGGCTGATCGGGTCGGCGGCTCGCGCCTGGAATGTGATGGATGAAAGCGCGGCCAAACTCACCGCCGCCATCGTCACCATCCGCTTTATGGATCTATTCATGCTTTAAGTCTCCCTGTGGCCTCAGTCGGCCAATGCCAACGAGGCCGGTCGCTCGATGTAGCCGCCGAGGCCATCCGGGATGATCTCGGTGATACTAATTTTGCCGCCCGTAATGTCGGTGATCTTTCCGTCGTTTTGCCCGATATAGTTGCCCGGCTGCACTTTATGGACCAGTCCGTCTTTAGATTGAACGAGCCCATAAAAGCTCGATCCGACTTTGAAGGTACCGACCATCTTGAGCGTGTCGAGGGAAAATCCCTCGAGAAACTCTCGATTGCGCCGCGAGCTCGGCCGCAGGTTCGACTGTCCCGTGGTCGGACCCACCGGCTGAAACGGCGAGCGCATGCCGTTGGCGTTATAGGTGAACGTTTCGTAGGGCTTGACCTCGGGCAGCGCTTCGATGTGTCCGCCCGGCTTCTTCTTGCTCTCGGCGATCCATTTTTCCAGATCGGATTGGCCGCCGGAACAGCCGGCCACGAGAATCGTTCCGAAAACTGCGAGCAATACCGCGATTGGACCGGCGCCTCGCTTCACGTTGCACCTCCGACCTTCTTTTTCGCCGTCTTGTTGGCCGTTTCCGTATCTTCGATGTACCGATACGTCTTCGCCGTGATATCCATCGTCAAGTTGTCGTAACCCGCGTCCTTGCCCGTTCCCACCGGCTTGATCTCGATATCGTGCAGCGTCACGATGCGCGGCAACGCCGCGATGCCGCTCACGAAGCTGCCGAACTGGTGATAGCTGCCGACGAGTCTGATCTTGATCGGCAACTCGGCATAGAAGCCCTTGGTTTCCTCTTTCGCCGGCTGAAATAGTTTTTCCTGCAATCCCGCGGAAAGACCGGTCTGCGAGATATCGACCAGAAGATTCGGGACCTCGGTCTTGCCCGGCAATTGCCGCAGCATCGCGCCGAAACTGCGCTCCATTTCGGCGAGCTGCGCCTTGTAGGCGTCCAGGTTGGCCGCACGCTGCTGCTTCGTTTCGAATTGCGCGCGCAGGTCTTGCTCGTCGGCTTCGGCTTTCTCGAGCTGCGGGCGATCGTCGCTCCAGACGAACAGGTACCACGACAAACCGGCGCAAACGACGAATGTCAGCAACACGAAGAAGCCGCGGACCGGCCATGGCCAGCGGCCCGGATCGCGCGGATCGAGAGATTTCAGTTGGTCGAGCAGGTTCATTTCCCGGCAACCTTTTTGGGTGTGATTGCGCCGCCGCTGTCGATATCCACGCCGACGACGTTGGCGAACAACGTGAAGCTAGAGCCGCCGAATGGCGAATCCTTGGCGGACTCGACGACCTGCAGCTGCGGATTATCCATCCACGCAGACCCGTCGATGTTGCGCATGAATGACGAGACGCGAGTGCTCGACTGGGCGACGCCGTGGATCTCGAGTTTTCGCTGCGGCTTGCCGTCGGTTTCCTTGATCGACGTCAAATAGACGCCCTCCGGGACCGTGCGCACGAGCTCGTCGAACAGGTGCACGACTTCGGGACGGCTGCGCTGCAACGTCTCGATGATCGTCATGCGCGCAATCAGGCGCTGCTTGCGCCCTTCGAGATCCATGATATCGGCGATCTGCGAATCGAGCTTGCCGATCTCCTTCTTTAGGATCTCGTTTTTCTGCGTCTGCAAGGCGATCCAGCTCGAGTACAGCACTTTGCCGCCGACGGCGACCATACCGCCCGCGAAGACCGCGGCGAGCGCCGCGACCATGAATTCCCGGCGCCGTATCTTGCGTTGCTGTTCTCGCCAAGGTAGTAGATTTATACGGGGCATAGTGGCTCTTTCAGTCGAAGCTGCGCAGCGCAAGGCCGCAGGCAGTCAGTAGGGCCGTGGCGTCGCGCGCCACAGCTTGTGCTTTTGCTTTCGATGAGACCTTCATGTTGCCGAGCGGGTCGCCCTTCTCAGCCGCCACGCCCACGCGGCTCGAGATCACGTCGGCGACGCCCGGGATGTTGGCGCAACCGCCGCAGATCAGCAGCTGATCGGGCTGCGAACGGCCGCTGCCGGAGGCGAGGTAGAACTGCAGCGAGCGACTGACCTGCTGGGTCATGTCGTCGATGAACGGATCGAGCACCTCGGGCTGATAATTGCTGGGCAGGCCGCCCTCTTTCTTGGCACGGCCGGCTTCTTCCATGCTGAGGCCATAGGTGCGCATGATTTCTTCGGTGAGCTGCTGGCCGCCGAAGGCGAAATCGCGCGTGTAGATGACCCTCATGTTGCCGAGCACGCTGAATGTCGTGCTGCTGGCGCCGAAATCCACGACCGCGACCGTGCGGTCCAAGCCGCCGTCCGGCATCTGATGACGCATCAGAGCGCAGGCGTTTTCCAGCGCGAATGCTTCGACGTCGACGAGGTGCGCAGTAAGGCCCGAGGCTTGCACGGCTGCCCGGCGCTGCTCGACATTCTCGGTGCGGGTCGCAACCAGCAGAACGTCCATCATTTCGGGATCCTTTTCGGATGGACCCACGACCTGATAATCGTAGCTGACCTCCTCCATCGGGAACGGAATGTACTGGTCGGCCTGCATCTCGACCTGACCTTCGAGTTCGTTCTCCCCGAGGCTGCGCGGCATTTGGATTACCTTGGTAATCGCAGCGTCGCCGCTGATCGCGATCGCGGCAAGGCGGCTCTTCGCGCCCGAGCGTTTGACCGCGCGGCGAATCGCTTCGCCCACGGCTTCGGCGTCGACAATGGCCTTTTCGTTGATGGCATTGTGCGGCGTCGGCTCCGCTGCATACGATTCCACTCGATACTGCCCCCCCGACATCGTGAGCTCTATTAGCTTCACGGACGAGGTGGTTATGTCAAGTCCCAGCAGCGGACGATATCTTTTGACGAGCGACCACACAGAGTTTTCCTTTTTAGCTCAGTACCTTGGAGGTCGAAACTATTACACGAGATTAACTACGGGAACCAAACTTAGCAAGGAACTGTTAAATAGACCGTGACCGCACTCACGATAATCGTCGCCAAAATCCATCAGCTCGCGAAAATTCATCAATGCACCATAATGTCCGGACGATGTCGCAACGCAGTGGGCGGCAAAACTCAGCGTCGAGCTGCGACTAAGGAGGCGGGCGCGGATTGCCGGTAGATTCAGACTGCGCTCGTCGCGCGGGGAACCCGCCGATGATGCGCGCCAAAGTCTGGCAACCCCGCTGTCCTAGGCAACAAACCCTTAGACCGGTAGCTTTGCGTCCTCATCTTTCGATGAGTATGCCCCTGTAACCAGCGGTAATATGCATGTCTACTTCCGCCCTTGCAATAAGTTAGAACGGTTTTCTGTGGCCAAACGTTACGTAGTTCTCATATCCCGCATTTCGATTGTCCTGATAGGGGCGATCGCGCTGTTCGGCTTTGCCAATGTCTGCGCCTATGCCTATCTGAAGCCGGCGCTGCCCGACGTGGATACGCTGCGCGACGTGCAATTAGAGGTGCCTCTTCGGGTTTATACCCGCGACGGACGCCTGATAGCCTCGATCGGCGAGCAACGGCGCATCCCGGTACGCTACGAACAGATCCCGAAACTGCTGATCGAAGCCTTCCTGGCTGCCGAAGACGACCGCTTCTTTCAGCACCATGGCGTTGATTGGCAAGGGATTTTGCGCGCGGCGCTCGCAAATATGCGCGCCGGCGGCGTGCGCCAGGGCGGCAGCACGATCACGATGCAGGTGGCGCGTGACGTATTTCTGACGCCGCGGCGTGACATGAAGCGGAAAATGAGCGAAATCTACATATCCTTGCTCATGGAGGCCGAGTTCTCCAAAGAGGAGATCTTCTCGCTATACGCCAATAAGACGTTTCTGGGCGAACGCGCCTATGGGGTCGGCGCCGCGGCCGAAGTGTATTTCGGCAAGGCGCTCGATCAACTGAGCATCGCCGAGATCGCGACGCTGGCCGGTATTCCAAAGGCGCCTTCCCAGGTCAATCCCGTCGCCAATGCCGAAGCGGCCAAGAACCGCCGTTCGTATGTTCTGCGGCGCATGCTCGAACTCGGCTACATCACTCAAGCCGAGCACGATACGGCAAACAACAGCCCGGTCGAATCCCGGCTGCACGGACCTTCGATTGAGGTGGACGCGCCCTATGTCGCCGAAATGGTGCGCTCCGAAATGCTCGCGAAGTACGGCGAGGGCGTTTATACCGCCGGGTACAAGGTTTATACGACCATCGACTCCCGTTTGCAGGGCACGGCCGCGATCGCGCTGCGCGCCGGTCTGCTGGAATACGATCGTCGTCACGGCTACCGCGGCGCGACGGCCAAAGTGGAGTTGGGCAAGGATCCACGCCAGGACGTTTGGGATACCGAACTCGACCAGTTCCCGCTGATCGGCGGATTGCGGCCCGCGATCGTCCAAAAGGTCGACGCCAAGAGCGCGCAAATTTACGTCAAATCCTTGGGCGCGGTGACGCTGCCCTGGGACAAGCTATCCTGGGCCCGACGCGAATTGCCGGAAGAGAAAACCGACCGCTGGCCGATCCAGGCGAGCGAGATTTTGGCGCGCGGCGACGTGATCTACACGGTCGGCAGCACGGCGCAGAACCTGCAATTCGTGCAAGTGCCCGAAGTCCAAAGCGCCGTCGTCTCGCTCGACCCGAAAGACGGCGCGGTCGTCGCGCTCGTCGGCGGCTTCGATTTCTTCCAAAGTAAGTACAACCGCGCAATCCAGGCGAAGCGCCAACCGGGCTCCTCGTTCAAGCCGTTCCTCTATGCCGCGGCCTTCGACAAGGGCTACACGGCGGCAAGCGTGATCCTCGACGCGCCGGTCGTGCTCGACTCACCCGACCCGGATCAGTCGTGGCGACCCAAGGACAACAGCGGCGAGAAATTCTTCGGGCCGATGCGCTTGCGCGAGGCATTGGTGTATTCCCGAAATCTCGTCTCGGTGCGTCTGCTGCAGGATATCGGGCTGGAATACACGAGGAATTACGTAACGCGCTTCGGCTTCGACAAATCGCAGCTGCCCGACGACCTCACGCTCGCGATAGGCACCGCCGAGGCGAGTCCGCTGCAAATGGTGACCGCTTATGCCACCTTCGCCAATGGCGGCTTCAAGGTGAACTCGTATTACATCGGCCGCATCGAGGACGCAGCCGGCAATGCGCTGTTCCAAGCGGAGCCCGCAATCGCCTGTTTTGACTGCAGCCGGGCGATGCCGACGCCGGCACCCGCACACGGAGCGCTGCTCGATGCCAGCGATCGCGACGGCAAATCGCTGATTGCGCCGAAGGATCTTGCGCCGCAGGTGTTGCGCCCGCAGATTTCCTATTTGTTGGCCAACATCATGGGAGACGTCATACTGCGCGGCACCGGCGTGCGCGCCCGTGCCGTCGGGCGCGACGACATCGCCGGCAAGACGGGTACGACCAACGAGGCGCACGATGCTTGGTTCTCCGGATTCAACGGTGATCTCGTCACGACCGTCTGGGTCGGCTTCGACCAGGATCGATCGCTCGGCCCCGGCGAGGAAGGCGGCCGTACCGCAGTACCGATCTGGACGTATTTCATGCGCGAGGCGCTCGCCGGAACGCCGCGGCATCCGGTTCCGGTGCCCGACGGATTGGTGACGGTGCGCATCAATCCGGAGACCGGCTTGCTCGCGAGCGCCGACAATCCGAATGGAATCATGGAAAAATTCGTCGAGGGGAACCTACCAAAGCCGGAACTATACGAGGGCCCCAATACGAAAAACCCGATGAACGACGGCGACAAACCACTTTTCTAAAAACTATGCCCAAGAAATTTTCGCAACGTGCCGAGGACTTGCGCCGTGCGCTCGCCCAAGAGGCCGCCCGAATCATGGCCGAACACGGTATCGGGGATTATTTGCAGGCGAAGCGCAAGGCCGCCGATCGCCTCGGCGTCATCGACGTGGCGGTGCTGCCCAAGAACGTCGAAATCGAAGCCGCGCTGCGCGAGCACCAGCGGCTCTTCGGGCGGGACACGCACGACCACAGCTTGCGCGAGCAGCGGCGCATCGCACTCGACACCATGCGCATGCTGGATGAGTTTCAGCCGCGGCTCGTCGGCTCGGTACTCACCGGTACGGCGACCGACTACAGCGACATTAATTTGCATCTGTTCGCGGACCGCTCCGAGAGCGTCGCAATTCGTTTGATGGAGATCGGCGTTCCACACGAATTCTACGAACGCCGCGTCAAGATGGACGCGGAACGCAGCTTGAACTACCCGGCATTGCGATTCGAGGCCAACGGGCGCACCGTCGATGCCACGGTGTTCCCGATCGACGGCATCCGCCAGTCGCCGTATTCCCCGGTCGATGGCCGGCCGATGCGCCGCGCCGACGCCCGCGAAGTATCGGAGTTAGTCGACACCAATTGAGCATTCAAGTCACGGCTCGGACTTGCCCTGCCAGACCGCGAGCGTATCCGGCGATCCCTGCGCGCGCACGCCGTTGTCGGTGAGAATCTCCTCGGTGGCGGCCAGCATCGCGGCGCGCGGAAACACCAAGGATTCCCCGGAGCGTTGGTCGAATTCCAAGGTCACGAATTCGTCTCTCAGATCGCGCAGCAGTGCGACGAGGTGATTCAGGCTGCGCACGCGTTTGCCGTTGACCGAATACAGCACCGATCCAGCGGCGTTGGAATAGCCCTTCGCGAGCCTGTGCGGGAAAAACGGCGACGCAACGACGACGAGTTCCTGCAATTCGGCGTCCGGCGGATCGAGTGCGCGCGTCAGCAGCGGACTCTTGATGATGCTGAGCGCCCGGATTGCGCCCGCCTTCTCCATGCCGCCGACGAATTCCCAGGTGCCCGTCGAAAACACCAACGGCCCATAGATGAAATAGCGCGGGTAGCCGCCCTCCAAATCGGGCAGCAGCGTGGGCCGGGTCGGCGAGACGGGCAGCGTTACCTGGAGCGGCTTGCCCGCGCGCACGACGGTGAGCGGCAGCGCGCCGTTCGCGGCGATCTTTTGGATCTGATAATGGAAATCCACACGTAGATCGTGCCCGAGCTTCACCATGCCCTGATTGTCGATCGGCGTGTCGCCGATGTGAGTGATCACGTCCCATTGTTTGAGCGGGTAGCCATCGTCGGCCTTGTACGGCAGGTGCACGACCACGCCCTCGACGGATTTCTGGAGTTTCAGAAATTCGCGCATCGCCGGATTCTCGAGCGTCTGCAGCTCGTCGTACATGGCGGGCTTGCCGTCATAGTGGCCGTCGGCAATGTCCTTCAAGAACAGCTCGATCTCTTCATTGGGGATGATGTAGCCGATGCTTTCATCGCCGGTCAGCTTGCGGAACGCCAAGCCGATCATCTTGTCGCCGGCGATCGCCGGACCGCCGCTATTGCCGGGATTGATCGCCGCATCGATCTGAATGCGCAGTCCGGAGACAGGGTACTTATAGGCGACGAATTCGATCCGCGAGACGATGCCCTTGGTGATCGACAGCGACGAGCCGCCGGTGGGATAACCGTATGCGAGAACCGTGTCTTTGATCTCGGGGAGCTTGCTGGCGCGCGATATCGGCGCGCGCGAGTCGAAGAAAGACTGGTCCTCGAGCTCGAGGACGGCCAAATCGATGCTCGGCGCGATGGCGATGACCTTCGCGGCCACTTTATCGCCGGCCTCGTTGGCTTGCACCTGGACCTGACTGGCATAGAGCACCACGTGTGCGTTGGTGAGGATTCGTCTGCCTTCGATGATCACCCCGGAGCCGGTTGCTTCGGTCGGCGCCTGCTTGGTCCATGGCTTGAAGGGGTCCGGATAGCGCATCGTCGAGAAGACCTTGACGACCGAATTTGCAAGGTCCGGCGCGGCGGCGGCCAGGGGAGTACAGAGCACGAATAGCAGCGTGAAACACGCGATGCGGGAAGGCGAGCGGCCGGTCATAACAGGCTTGAGTTCCAGTTGGTTTGAAAGCACCGCGATGCTACTTGCCGTCCAATGAAAACGCGAGCAACAGGTCGCCAGAATTCACGTAAAGCATGCCGCCAACGACGACGGGTCCACCGCGATCCAAAGAGCCGCCGCTGGCTTGGACGCGATTGGCTGTTGGATATGGCTTCGCGGTGTCGACATCCCAGACGATCTTGCCGTCGATCGTGGAAAAGCCTCGCAGATGTCCGTCCATCGAGCCCAAGAATGCGATGCCCGGAATGACCGTGACGGCTTGCGATTGCGCGTGAGAGCAGTCTTGCGGGCCCCAAGCGCATGGCGGCTGGGGCGACACGGCGTCCCAGCGCAGCTGGCCGGTCGCGATGTCGAGCGCAACGAGTCCGCCTGCGGGCGTCGGCGGCGTTGCTTGCGCCACCGTAGTCTCTTGCGCCATCGTAGTCTCTTGCGCCACCGTAGTCTCTTGCGCTGCCGCAGTGTCTTGCGCTGCCGCAAATGCAAGGTAGACGCTGCGATGGTCTGCCGCGGGCCCCCATTGTGTCGCGCCGGCAGCACCGGCGATTTCGAGTTTGCTGCGCCAGACGATTTCACCCGCGCGGCTCGGATCCAGACCATAAACCTCCGCGGATTTTTGCGCCGTCACGATGATTTTTCTGGTCAAGGAAAGATTGCGCAACACCGGTGCACTGTCGAAATCAGCGCCCGGATTGAGCGACGGCAGTGATTTGATCCAAGCAATCTTGCCGTCCTCGAGGTTCAACGCGACGATCGCGTTGGCGGCGGCTTGCGGCACATTTGAATAAGCCTTACCGGTGGCCACGTAGAGCAGCTCGCGCTCGCCATCAATCGTGGGCGCGGATCCGATCGCCATTCCCGCAGGTTGATAGAGTTGCGTGCCGGCCTCGTTGATTTTGTACGGCTTCGGCTCCTCGGCGGACATGTATGTCTTCCAGATCACGTGCCCGGTGGAAATGTCGAGCGCCACGACGCTGCCGCGAAACGTGCAGCAAGCGTACTTGGGATCTGCGGCAACGCGCGCTTCGGTCGCGGAGACCGGCACGTAGAGGCGATTCTTGTGTAGTGTCGGGGAGCCGGCGATGCGTGCCAACGGATGCTCGTCGGCCTGGGTTTTCCAAAGCAGGCGTCCATTCTGCGCATCCAATGCATACACGGCGCCGCTATCGTCGCCGAAGAACAGCGCGCTCGGCGGCTTCTGGACATCGATATGCGTGTCTTTTTTCTTGGATTTGACCTTCTTTTTTTGGCCAAAAATACCTTTGATCGGCGCCAATTCGCCGACGACGAGCGCCGTGTGCGTGCCGGCAGCGGCATCGAAGCTCCAATAAGTGCACCCAGTCATCGCATCGAGCGCGTAGACGTGGCCCGCGGCGCTCGCCACGAACAATCGGCCGTCCACGACCGTCGGTTGACCGGCGTCCGCCACCGTGCCGTTGGGCGTAGTGCGCGGCACTGCGTTGGCCTCGCCGCCGGCGTAGCCGTAGGCCCATTTGAACCGCAGCCTGGAAGCATCCGAGGCGCGTATCGCCGGTTCCGGTTGGTAGCGAGAATTATCAATGTCGCCGCCCCAACCATTCCACTGCGCGGCTCCCACAGCCACCGGACCCGCCGATTTCGGGCACAGCGCCATATCCGGCACGACGGCAGCGAAAATAAGCGTGGGGCAGGCCATCGCAAGCCAGAGTAAAAACCCTGCCGCCCCCGCGCTCGGCGCCTTTGTTCGAAGCATTGGCACGCTTCAGCGCTGTTCGATAGCCAAGTAGTCTCTTTGCGTCGGGCCGGTGTAGAGCTGCCGGGGCCGGCCGATGCGCATGTGGGGATCGGAGACCATCTCTTGCCAGTGCGCGACCCAACCGGCCGTGCGTGCGATCGCGAACATCACCGTGAACATCGAGCGCGGAATACCCAAGGCGCTGTAGATGATCCCCGAATAGAAATCGACGTTCGGATATAGCTTGCGGGAGACGAAGTAATCGTCCTTGAGCGCAATTTCCTCGAGCCGCAGCGACAACTCGAAGAGCGGGTTGTTGCTCTTGCCGAGTTTATCGAGTACGCGGTAGCACATTTCGCGAATGATCTTGGCACGCGGATCGAAATTCTTATAGATGCGATGGCCGAAACCCATGAGCCGCACGCTGTCGTGCTTGTCTTTGACGCGCGCGAGAAACTTGTCGATGTTGGCTACCGAGCCGATGTCGAGCAGCATGTCGAGCACGGCCTCGTTCGCGCCGCCGTGCGCGGGGCCCCACAAAGCCGAAACGCCGGCCGAAATGGCCGCATACGGATTGGTGCCGGTGCTTCCCGCGAGGCGCACGGTCGAGGTGCTCGCGTTTTGTTCGTGATCGGCGTGCAGAATGAACAGCAGGTCGAGCGCTTCGGCGGCGACCGGATCGATCGAGTACGGTTCGCACGGAACGGCGAAGAACATGTTCAACATGTTCGAACAGTAGCGCAAATCGTTGTGCGGATAGATGAACGGTTGGCCGAGCGAGTGCTTATAGGCCGCGGCGGCAATCGTCGGCAGTTTCGCGATGATCCGATGCGCAAAAATCTCGCGGTGGCGCGGATTGTGAATATCGGTGGTGTCGTGGTAGAAAGCCGCCATCGAGGCGACCATCGCCGAAACCATGGCCATGGGGTGCGCATCGTGGTGAAACCGGTCGAAGAAGCGCAACAGCTGCTCGTTGACCATCGTGTGGCGCGTGATCGAGTGGGTGAACGCATCGAGCTGCTCTTTCGTCGGTAAATTGCCATAGATCAACAGATTGGCGACTTCCAGAAAACACGATTTTTCGGCGAGCTGTTCGACCGGGTAGCCGCGGTACAACAGCACGCCGGCATCGCCGTCGATGTAGGTGATCTTGCTTTCCGTGCTGGCCGTGGCCATGAAGCCGGGATCGAAGGTGAACACACCCTGCTCCTTCAACAGAGGCGCGATGTGGATCACGTCCGGGCCAATCGTTCCCGATGTTGCTTCGAGCTCGGTGGTCTTACCGGTAACCGTGTTCTTGACTTCGTATTTGATGCTCATGCGCTCGTCCGGCCGGGGGTAAATAAAATGCGTTGCGGCCCGTCAGCCTTGCACGAGCGCAAAGCGGAATCAAGCTGAAGCCGGGGTATGGAGCTAAGCTTTGCGCACGCTTGCGGCGTGCGTCACGGCCGCGCGCTCAAGCGCGCGGTGTGGCTGCGGCGTACTTCTTGCGGAACTTGTCGACGCGACCGCCGGTATCCACAATCTTCTGTTTGCCGGTGTAGAACGGATGGCAATTGGAACAGACTTCCACTTGCAGATCCTGACCGATCGTCGAGCGCGTTTGGAACTTGTTCCCGCAGGTGCAGGTGACCGTGATTTCTTTGTAGTCAGGGTGAATGCCGGCTTTCATCAGGATAACCTCGAAATAGTGTTACGGCAGAATCGACCGCGCGCCTCATCGTGGGAGCCTGCGACCGCCATGCCTCGGATTTAAAATACCAACGCGTTCAACGCGTGACCGCAAAACGGGGCGTGGAGTCTAGCGGGCGGCGGCTTCGCTAACAAGCATTTTCGTATCGAAATCTCGGGCGCCATGCAGCTGCCGAATTGTCCACAATAATTGTGGATAAGTCTGTGGATGTCGGCAGCCGGTGAGTGCCCTTTCGGCAGAAATTCATATAAATGTTAACTTGGTCAAAAAATAGACAAGTCATTTTTTCCTTATTATTCAAATAATTACATCTGCCACTTTACCTATTGTAGTTGCAATATGCTGTAGGTACCCCTTTGTGCGAGGTCCGAGTGCCAATGTGCATAAGCTTAAGCGAGAAAACCGGCCTGAAGATCGTTTAGAAAGCGCCTACCCAGGTCGGTTGGGCGCCAGCCATCGCCATAGGCTTCAAGCAGTCCCCGCTCGCTCGCATTTGCCAGCGGAATCGCGATGCGCTCCGGGTTCAGCCCCGTCCTGGATTCGAAATCGCTGATCCGGAAGCCCTCGTTGAGCCTCAGGGCATTGAGCATGAATTCGAAGGGCAGTTCGCTGCTGTGGATCACCGCGCGTTCCCCGATTGCATCGTCCGCTGCGCGTAGACGATCTTGGTACTCGCGCGGCTGCTTGGGCTTGGCAGTGCGCACGATGTGGAGCGGCAAATCGATGCTGAGCTTGCCGTGCGCACCGGCGCCCAGTCCAAGGTAATCGCCGAACAGCCAATAATTCAGGTTGTGCCGGCAACGTGCGCCGCGCTGCGCATACGCGGAAACCTCATAGTGTTCGAAACCCGCGCTCCCCAGGACCCGTTGGCACTCGTTCAGCATATTCCACGCCAAATCCTCGTCCGGCAATGGGGGCGGTCGCGCATGAAAAACCGTGCCGGGCTCGAGCGTCAGTTGGTAATGGGAAATATGTCGCGGGCCGAGCGCACAGGCCGCCGCGACGTCGGCCACAGCCTCCTCGAGCGTCTGCAGCGGCAGGGCATACATCAAATCCAGGTTGAAGTTATCGATCTCGGCCGTGCGCAATTCATCGACTGCACGCAAGGTGTCATCCGGTGAATGGATCCGGCCCAAGCGCTCGAGAGCCCGCGGCGAAAAGGTTTGCGCGCCCAAGGAGACGCGGTTGATCCCGGCATCGCGGTAGCCTGCGAACCGGCCGCGCTCGATCGTGCCCGGATTGGCCTCCAAGGTGATCTCCGCGTCCGCCGCAAATTCGATGCGCTGCCGCAGCGATCGCAGCAATCGCGCGATTTCCTCCGGTGCAAACAAGCTCGGGGTGCCGCCGCCGAAAAATACCGTCTCGATGCTGCGCCCTTCGACCAAGGGCAACTCGCGCTCGAAATCGTCGATTAACGCATCGATATACGCGCGATCGGGATGCTTCGACTTCAATTGGTGCGAGTTGAAGTCGCAATAGGGGCATTTCCTGACGCACCATGGCATGTGCAGATACAGCGCGAGCGGCGGCGGAAGGATCTTCACGGCTGCGCCCCGCAGCTCTTGGCTACACCGCAGCGCGCCGCCAGCGCCTGCTGCAGCAGGCGCATCGCCTGGCCGCGATGACTGATCCGGTTCTTGTCGCGGGCGTCCAACTCGGCGGCGGTCAAGCCGAGATCCGGCAGCCAAAAACAGCAATCATAGCCAAAACCCCCGCGACCGCGCGGCTCCAATGCAATCTGGCCCTCCCAGACGCCTTCGGCGACCGTCGGCGTCGCCGCAGGCGCAGCGGGCAGAAATACCAGAACACACCGATATCGTGCCCCGCGTAGCGCCGGCGGTGTCCCTTGCAATTGCGCAAGCAGTTTGGCGTTGTTCGCCGCATCGTCCGCGTCGGGGCCCGCGTAGCGCGCGGAGTAGATCCCGGGCGCGCCGCCGAGCGCGTCGACTTCGAGCCCCGAATCGTCGGCAATCACCGCGGCGCCGGTGGCTGCCGCGGCATGACGGGCCTTTAATAAGGCATTATCGAGGAAGCTCGCGCCGGTTTCCTCAGGGGAAGTTACGCCGAACGCTGCCTGGCTCACGACATCGAACGGCAAGTCCGCGAGCAATGCCTGGAATTCGCGCAGTTTGCCGGCGTTCGCCGTAGCGACGACGAGTGTGCTCCGCCGACCCGGCCCCGCAGACCCACCTGGCTCCGCAGACCCGCGCGGCCGCATCGCAACGCTACCCGCCGCGGGCGCTGAGTTGTGCGGCATGAAGGCGCGCGATGCCCTGCGTCGCGAGATCCAATAATTGGTCGAGTTCATTGCGCCGGAATGCGTGGCCTTCGGCCGTGCCCTGAAGTTCGATGAACCCGCCGCCGCTATTCATGACGACGTTCATGTCGGTTTCGGCGTTCGAGTCCTCAGCGTAGTCCAGATCGATGACCGCCGTTCCCCGGTAGATGCCCACCGAGACGGCGGCCACTTGCCCGTGCAGCGGGTTCGAGTGAATGACACGGCGCGCGATCAGCGAGTCGACCGCGTCCGCGAGCGCGACGAAGCCGCCGGTGATTGCAGCCGTTCGCGTGCCGCCATCGGCCTGCAACACGTCGCAGTCGATCGTCACGGTGCGCTCGCCGAGCGCCTTGAGGTCGACGACCGCGCGCAGCGCCCGGCCTATCAGCCGCTGGATTTCTTGAGTTCGACCGGTCTGTTTGCCGCGCGCCGCTTCACGCGCGGAGCGCGTGTGGGTCGCACGCGGCAGCATTCCGTACTCGGCGGTAACCCAACCTTGCTGCTGTCCGCGCAGGAATGACGGCACGCTGTCCTCGACGCTCGCCGTACAGAGCACCTGGGTATCGCCGAAGCCCACGAGCACCGAGCCTTCCGCGTGTTTGGTGAAAGCGCGCTGGAAGCTCAAGGCGCGCAGCTCATCGTGCGCGCGGCCGCTCGGTCTGATGCTCATGCCGCGCGCCAGCGCAGCACGGCCGCTGTCGTATTGTCGCTGTACGGTGCGGAAGCCTCTACTGCCTGGGTACCGAGATCCGTCAGCGAATCGCGCAAGGTCTTGCCCGACGCCTGCGCGAAGCGCACGAAATCCTGATCCTTGAGGCTCGCCCACATACCATCGGTGCATAACACCAGCATGTCGCCGGCCTTGAGCCGTCGGCGCGCCGAGATGGTCATCTCCGGCAGCACGGAATCGCCGCCGAGACAGCATTCGACGTAGTTGCGCATCGGATGACCGTGGACCTCGGATTCTGTGATCAGGCCTTCGCGCAGCAACACCTCGACGTGGCTGTGGTCCCGCGTCCGCTCCAGCACCTGCTGCTGCCGCAGTTGATAAATGCGGCTATCGCCGACGTGCGCCCAATAGGCGGCGGAATCCTGGACCAGGCAGACGGCGCAAGTCGCCCGCGGCCGCGCCTCCATGCCGAGCCCCGCACCCAGCTTGACGACCTCTTCGTGAGCGCGCCCCAGCGACAGATGCAAAAAGCCAAGCGGATCGAAAATTGGATGCGGCGTTTGCCAAAACGCTTCGAGCAACGTCGCCAGCGCCGTTTCCGCGGCGCGCGCACCTTCGGCGTGGCCGCCCATGCCGTCGATGACGGCGAGCAGCACCGCATGTTCGTCGGCCGCAATCCCGACGCGATCTTGATTTTCTTCGCGGTGACCAATCAGGCTCACATCCGCGGTTTCGAACTGCAATTGCTGCTCCTGAGCCTTCTGCTAGACTTAAATACGATTTTTTCTCCAACTTGGCCGATTATGCCGCAAACCCCCCATGATCCGTAGCATGACCGGCTTCGCGCGGCGTGAACGCCAGTTCCCATGGGGCATGCTCGCCTGGGAGTTAAAGACGGTCAATCACCGGTTTCTCGAAATCGGCTGCCGCCTGCCGGAAGAGTTTCGCTCCGCGGAGGCGGATTTTCGCGCCGCCGTCAGCGCTTCCGTGCGCCGCGGCAAAGTCGATTGTTCGCTGCTTTTTCGTGCGGCGATTGCCTCGAGTTCACTCGAGGTCGATGCATCGCTGCTGGCCTCACTGACACAGCGCGCCGGACAAATCGCGGTGCAAGCGGGTCCGGCTGCGCGCATCGACGTCATGGACATCCTGCGCTGGCCTGGCATCGTGCGCGACGCCTCGCGCGATATGGCGCCGATGCTCGAGGCGGCGCAAAGCTTGCTCGGCGAAGCGCTGCTCGAACTCGCGCGGTTCCGCGACAGCGAAGGCGGCCGGCTCCAGGAAGCGCTCGAGCAGCGCTGTGGCGGACTGCTCGAGTTCTCGGATCGGGTCGCCGAGCGCCTGCCCGATGTGCGTCTGCGCCTGCTCTCGAAATTGCGCGAGCGCGTCGCGCAACTGGTCGGCGATGTGGATCACGACCGCCTCGAACAAGAGATCGCGATCCTGGCGCAACGGCTGGACGTGGACGAGGAGATCGATCGCCTGCGCGGCCACGTCGCCGAAATTCGCAAGGCCTTCGACGGCAAGGAGGCCGCGGGTCGGCGGCTGGATTTTCTCATGCAAGAACTCAATCGCGAGGCCAACACGCTCTCATCGAAGTCGCAGGACATCGAAACCACGCGCACCGCCGTCGATATGAAAGTACTGATCGAGCAAATGCGCGAGCAGGTGCAGAACATCGAATAGCTTCCGGAGCTGTTTGGGCCCGCCGCGCTCTCGCTCGCATTTCTCTATAAATCAAGCAATTATTGACAACCAGCGTCCATGGACTTCCAGGCCCTGCCGCGTTAATGTTTGTAGCTGAGTGCGTAGCTACAATGCTAGCTACAACCGGGAGGAACTGCGTGTTCCTGGTCTAGCTACATAGGTGTGCCCATGGCGCGGGACAGACTGACGGCGCTGCAGGTCAAGCGAGCACATGAGAAGGGCGAACCGGTCCTGCTGCCCGACGGCGCGGGACTTTATCTTCGCAAGCAATCCGCTTCGGGCACGGCCTGGACGCTGCGCTACCGCTTTGGCGGCCGCGACCGGTGGATGGCGCTCGGCAGTTATCCGGACATGGAGCTGGCGGATGCCCGCAAGGCCGCGCGCGCCAAACGCACGCTGGTCGACGCAGGCCGTGACCCGCTGCTCGAGAAGCAGAGCGAGATCGACGCACAGCTCAAAGCCGCAGCGGCAAAGAAGGCGCGCGGCAAGTTCAAGGAGCTGGCCGAGGACTGGTACGAAACCGAGATTGAGGGCGGACACCTCAAGCACCCCGCAGTGCCGCGCCGGTATCTCGACAAATACATGCTTCCCGAATTCGGCAGTGCGGTGCCCGCCGACATCACGCCGGCCGTGGCGGCGCGCTTGCTCGCCCGTGTGGGGAAGAAAGCTCCGACGGCAGCGAATGATTTGCTGCGCTACATGCGGCGTGTTTTTAGGTTCGCCGTCCGCAGACATCTGATGGCGTCCAGTCCGGTCGCCGATTTCAATTTGAGCGACGCCGGCGGCCAAGAGTCCGCGCGGCAACGCACTTTAAGCCGCGACGAGCTCGAGCGGCTGTTCAAGGCGCTGCGAGACTCGCCGAGTTTCGGCGGCACCAATCTGCTCACCGTCAAACTGCTCCTGGCCCTTGGCGTGCGCAAGGGCGAATTGCTGGGTGCCAAGTGGAGCGAGTTCGATCTCGATGGCGCAACCAATTTAGGACCGGTGTGGCGACTGCCGGCCATGCGCACCAAGACCGCAGCACCGCTGTCGATCCCGTTGGTGCCGGCGGTGGTCGGATGGCTCAAGGCGCTGCGCGAAGTCGCCTGCGGCAGCGAGTTCGTACTTCCAAAGCGGCGCAGAGACCGCCGGCAACGTGCACTGCATGTCGGCATCGACACCCTGAACGCCGCTCTCGCCGGAGTCGATCACGGCCTCGACGATTTTACGATCCATGACTTACGACGCACCATGCGCACGCATTTGTCCTCCTTGGGCATTCGCAACGAGGTGGCGGAGCGTTGCCTGAACCACAAGTTGCCAGGCGTCCAGGGCGTCTACAACACGCACGATTATTTTGCCGAGCGCAAAGCCGCGCTCGAAACCTGGACGGCGCTCCTGCTGGAAATCGAGCGCGGCGAGCGAAAGGTAGCGCCCATGCGATCACGTCGCTCCAACTCGTAACGTCAGGGAAGTAGTAACCATGCGCAAATCAGTCGCCCCCGGTGAGATCGCCCGCGCCATCCTCGTGCTACGCGGCCATCGGGTGCTGCTCGATGCCGAGCTCGCCGCCCTCTATGGCGTGACTACCAAGCGCCTAAACGAGCAGGTCAAGCGCAATGCCGCGCGGTTCCCCGAGGATTTCATATTCCGGCTGACCCCGACCGAGACAGTGGCTCTGAACCGGTCGCAAAATGCGACGGGTTCCCAGAAGCATCGCGATCCGCGCTTTGCGCCCTATGCTTTCACCGAGCATGGCGCCATCATGGCCGCCACGATCTTAAACAGTCCGCGCGCGGTCGAAATGAGCGTCTACGTGGTGCGCGCCTTCGTGCAGCTGCGCGAGATGCTTGCTTCTAACAGGGAACTAGCGCGCCGATTCGCACAGCTGGAAACCCGGCTCGACAAAAAACTCACCATCCACGATGAAGCAATCGCTGCCATCCTCGCTGCCATCCGCCAGCTCATGCACCCGCCCGTCCCGAAGCGCCGGCCAATCGGTTTCACCGCGGATCTTCGCAGGAAAGTGTAACGACTATGCATGGACGGCGGCATTTGTGTGACAACAGCGGCCGAATGCCTATCCTGCCTTCATTCCGATTCGCAGCGTTGTCGCACTCAATTGTGCGTCTCTGATCGACCCCTCTGCCGCCGTTGGCGACAGTCGGCTATCGGGTAGCAGAAACTGTTTACGCGTAGCAGTCAATCCTCAGATGGGGAGTCGTGCGGCAGTGATCAGCAATTGACAATCACTGGAGCCATGTGGGTTCGCTTTTTGAAATCGAACGATACATCCGGAACACTGTTGACCACTCCATTCACTGTGATTGGTGGGATATGCGCGACCACATTTAGCGGATTGCTGATCCCGAGTGGCACCTCGATGATGAGATTATTAGTGTCTATGTCGATCGGGCCCTGCGCCGCAATAGCAGGCGCCCCTCCAGATTTTCCCACTCTGTATCTGATGGACTTGATGGGGATCAGATCGCCGTCGGCCACTACCTGGATGAGCGTGGGATCAAAAATAATTTTTGCACTTGGAAGGGGAGCAATGATCGCAACTAGTGAAGATCGATCCAAGTAAACATATAAATGGTGCCGCTGCGCATTCTCGCCGAAGAAAAACAAGGCCGCGTAGGGTGGGTAACCAGCACAATTTGTGTTTGCTACTGTGGCTCCCTCTGCTGAGGGGACATAGTAACGTTGGGTCAACGGGAAATAACAGCTAGCACATAGACTGGAAGCGGAAATTACAATGAGCAGCGCCAATCGGCGCGACAGTCTCAGTCTCATGTCGAAATACCCCCGATCACGCACGCCGTCATACAGACGCAGCCTGACAGCAAGCAGGATCGAGGACCAGCAAATCCGGTCTAGTGGCTCCAAACACGACCCAAGGGATCAAGTATCGATACCTTTGGCAGCTGTTGCACAGGCACCGACGCCGATACGATGGCTGCCCATCGACTCATGTCGACCCGAAGGCGACTGATGAACCTCCCAAGAGTGGCCATTGCGGAGGGTAAAAGCGGACATTCCCGGGCCTGAATTGCTTGCCAAAGCCCTTCGGGGCATTCTCCTTCAGTCCACAGAAAATGAAGAGGGGCGGATGGGGGAGGAGTCGCCAAATTTCAAGACGACACCGTCGGGAGCGGTGTTCCCGAGCCACGCCCCAAAGAACGCCGCGGCGGCTCGGCACGGCTATCTTCGTGCGCTCGTTGTGCCGCTGGTGCTCGTTGTATCGCTGGCGGCTGTGGCGCTGGCCGGGTGCTATTACGGCAATCGGCCGTTGACCTATCCATCGCCGGCGCCGACGCAGGGGGAGCGAATCGTCTACCCGCCCGTAGATCCCCGTGGAGCCGGCCTCAGCGACTTTGACCAGCTGTGCGGGGAACGCTGGACTCCAGCTGCATCGGGACCGACACGCAGCGCGGTGGCATTCGACAGTGATGGGCTGCAGCTGTGCTTTATGAGCCCGATGGTCGCCGGTCACCGCGGTGAGTTCAGCTGCATTGCCACGGCCTTCGATCATGTTGCGTCACGCGCTGGCTTGATCTTCCACGTGTTCATGCTCGGCAGCAATCTCGATCTCTCCAATGCGAGCGCCACGCTCGAAGTCGGCGGTGGCGCATCCAGTGTGGCGGCGGAAGTCGAAAACAGTCCGATCGGAGGTTCCGCCGACATGCCGGGCGCGGTGTTGGTGAATCCGCAGGCCGCGCCGCGGTGGCGCATGTACTCGCTGCCGCGCAAGAAGCTGACTTTTCGTTTTCCGCAGCCCTGCGATCCATTCGCACACTACCAGCTGACCCTCGGCGGTATCGCACGGGACGGCGCTGTGGTGCCAATACCGCCAGTGCGGTTCGAGCCGTTCAAGGAATGGCGGCCCATGCTGGTCGACTAACGCCGGGTATCTGGTCCTCTGTCAGCGCGCAACGAGCCGCGCTTTCAGGCTGTGATGCAGGAGTTGAAGTTTCTGCAGTGAGACGATCTGGCAGTGCCCGCTTAGCGGAAATCCAAGCCGTCGAGCCGGATGACCCCTTCTGGCCGGTCAGCGACAGTCGCAGAATCAACAAGCGCCCAATCACATCGTGGAGTCCCAACTCAGTCCTCAGTGACGGGTGAGCACCAAGCGCTTCAAGCAGCAGGTGCACCGCAACTGTAAACGCCGAGGAGACCAGTTCTTTAAGGTCGCAAATTGCGACTTTAAAGACCGGCCGCGGCCAGCGTCGCAGGTACTTGCCGTACGTCTTCACAGAACATGGCGCAATCATGTCCGCGACGATTCTCAACAGCACTCGCGCCGTCGATGTGCACGCCACGCTAGTTTCGAACCGCATTCTTTGGGGCACAATGTGGCCCTAAGAGTAAGCGGGAGGCTATCCTGCAAAGACTCTGAAATGCTGCGAAGATTCGCGGATGCAAGGCCGCTCTCTCGAGGCGCTGGCTCCCGATAACTTGTAGCTAAGTTCGTAGCTGGTGGCCTATGCGCAGTTTAGATGTCATGATGAATCAATGGGTTAGGTGCACTTCGCGCGAGCAAGTGCCGAACATCGAGTAGCGTACGCAGCCGTGGCGCTGTGCGGGGCAGCGCTACCGTGCGCCTCCGGGGTACTTATTGCGCACGACATCGCGCACCAGATGCGTGTCATAGACCAGCACGATCGAGGCGATGTGGCCGGTCTCGGGATCAAAATTGAACACATCGGCGCAGTCGAACGCCACGCGGCTGCCGTCCTTGAGGCGCCAGTCGTAAAGATAATAGGCGACCGCCCGCGTATGGCCTTCGGCGCTGACGAGCACATCGTGGACCGTCAGTGTCGAGTCGCCGGATGCGCTCGCGACCGTGGTCACGAAGTCACGTACAGGGAGCCGGCCCAGGAACGGGGACTGCACCCAGCCATCCTTGGTGAACAGCTCGCCTGCCGCTGCGGCGTTGCCCGCCTCCAGTGCCTTGAGATACTTGCGCACAGCCTTCTGCATGACGTTTCTCCCGGTTCACGGGCCCGATGGGCCCGCGCTTCACACGCGATGTCAGCCGTTCACACTGGTCGACATGATAAGGCGGCGCGCCGCCGTTGGGTCAATAGCCGCGATTATTGCTCGGCTCGCAGCTGCGTTCTCGCTACCCGTGCCGGCAGGCTCGGCGTTGCGGTGCACCATCCCTCCGCTCGTTCCGTGGGCGCTCACGCCGAGCGTCTTCCGGTTGCGGTGCATGGTGCCCGATGGGCTGATACCCGGGACGCTCGATGTCGGTCACGCGCTGCTCGTCGCAAGCATCGTGGTGTACACCGCAAGCCTGTTGCTGCGCTCGGCCTGGGCCGGCAGGCGACGCGCCAGAGTCCGTGCCGCAATCGTGAACCACGATGTGGCCCATTGACCGTCGGCCCGCTATCCTGCGCTCACTTCAAAAACCAGTGAAGTGTTTCGCGCGAGCAAGCCGGAGCACCGAGTAGCCATGCCATGACGATTAGCCGTGCCACGAAAAGCCGCAGTGAATGACCCTGTCGGGGGCGCCCGCAAGCGCGGGCATCTGTTTGTGATTGCCGCGCCGTCGGGCGCCGGCAAGACCAGCCTCGTCAAGGCCTTGATGGAGCGCGAACCTGGCTTGCAGTTTTCGGTCTCGTACACGACGCGCAAGCCGCGGCCGAATGAACGCGACGGCGAGGACTACCATTTCGTCTCCGCGGAACGTTTCGATGCAATGGTCGCAAACAACGAATTTCTCGAGCACGCGCGCGTATTCGACAACTACTACGGAACGGCGCTGGCCACGGTGCAGAAGGCGCTCGCGACCGGGCAGCAACTGCTGCTCGAGATCGATTGGCAAGGCGCGGAGCAGGTCCGTGCGCGGCTGCCCGAGGCGCGCAGCATCTTCATCCTGCCGCCGTCGCGCAATTCGCTCGAACTGCGTCTTCGGCAGCGCAGCACCGACAGCGATGAGGTGATCCGGCGGCGTTTGCGCGACTCCGTGCACGACCTGACGCATTGGCGCGATTTTGAATTCGTGGTCGTCAATGACCGGTTCGATGCCGCGCTCCACGATCTGCAGCAAATCGTGCGGGGTCGAGGCGCGAAACTACGCACCAATCGGCCGGAAATTCAGCAGCTTGCGGCCGAATTGCTCGCCTGACGACTGCTAGGCGGCTGCGCGCGGTTTCTGCTATTCTATCTGACCGCCTTATTAAGGAATGCACGGCATGGCTCGTATTACGGTCGAAGATTGCTTACAAAATGAACCGAATCTGTTCAACTTGGTGCTGTTGGCCGCGAAGCGCGCCCGGCGCCTGGCGAACGGTGCCGAAGCGACCGTTGAGTGGGAAAACGACAAGCCGACTGTCGTCGCGCTGCGCGAGATCGCCGCGGGCAACATCACGCTGGAAATGTTGGAAGAGCCCGAGGAACCCGTACAACAGGTCGTCAACGAGCTGGATATGCCCTCGGATTTTCGTGCGCCGCAACTTGGGCTAGGGGACTAAGACCCCAGGCTTAGCAGAGGAACGATGGACTATGCGTCTTCCATACTCGGTTTTCTACCCGGTGGAAGACGCTCCACTGGGATCAGTCAGCTTTTAGATAAGCTCGAGGCCTACCTGCCGCCCGCGCAAATCGAACGGGTGCGCGAAGCCTACGAATTCAGCGCCGAGCGGCATCACGGACAAAAGCGCGTTTCCGGCGAGCCGTACATCACTCATCCGGTCGCGGTCGCCGACATCCTCGCCGACTTGCGATTGGACGGCGACACGCTGGTCGCCGCGATCTTGCACGACGTCATCGAGGACACGCCGACCGCGAAAGCCGAGATCGTCTCGATTTTCGGCGAAGTCATCGCGGATCTCGTCGACGGCGTCAGCAAACTCGACCAGATCCAATTCAAGAACCGCCAGGAAGCGCAGGCCGAAAGCTTTCGCAAGATGCTGCTCGCGATGGTGCGCGACATCCGCGTCATCATGGTCAAGCTCGCCGATCGCACGCACAACATGCGCACGCTCGGCGTCATGCCGCCGGTCAAGCGCCGGCGCAGCGCGCGCGAGACGCTGGAAATCTATGCGCCAATCGCCGAGCGCCTTGGTTTGTACGCGGTCAAGCTCGAGCTCGAGGATTTGGGCTTTCGGGCGCTGTATCCGTACCGCTACAAGGTGCTCGAGCGCGAACTCAAACGCGCACGCGGCAACCAAAAGGAATTCATCGGCAAAATCGCCGAAACCTTCAAGAGCGCGCTGAAGAAAGCGACGATCGGCGGTCGAGTCGAGGGACGCGAGAAGCACTTGTACAGCATTTACAAGAAAATGCAGTCCAAGGGCATCTCGCTCAACGAAATGGTCGATGTCTACGGCTTTCGGATCATCGTCGACACGGCAGATACGTGCTACCGCGTCCTCGGCCTCGTCCACGGCCTCTACAAGCCGATGCCGGGCCGCTTCAAGGACTACATCGCGATTCCACGCGTCAACGGCTACCAGTCGCTGCATACCACGTTGTTCGGGCCGAACGGGATACCGATCGAAGTCCAGATCCGCTCCGAGCAGATGCACCGCGTCGCCGAATCCGGTATTGCCGCGCACTGGAAATATAAATCCGGCGATGAAGCCTCCGGCGGCATCGAACATGACCGGGCGCGTGAGTGGCTCGCCAACCTCGTGCAAATCCAGGAAGGCGGCAGCTCCGAGGAGTTTCTCGAGAGCGTCAAGGTCGACTTGTTTCCGGACAAGGTCTACGTGTTCACGCCGAAGGGCAAGATTTTGCGCCTGCCGACGGGAGCCACGGCGGTTGATTTTGCCTATGCGATCCATACCGACGTCGGCAATCGCTGCGTCGCGGCCAAAGTGGACCGGCGCTTGGTTCCGTTGCGCACGCCGCTGCGCAACGGCCAGACGGTGGAGATCATCACCGCCAAGGGCGCGACGCCCAATCCCTCCTGGTCCGGCTTCCTGGTCACGGCCAAGGCCCGCGCGGCGATTCGGCAGTATCTGAAGAATATGAAGCGCGGCGAAGCCGCGGAACTCGGCCGACGCCTGCTCAACCAAGCTCTCGAGGAATTCTCCCTCAATTTGAAGAAGATTCCGCAGCGGGAAATCGATTCGGCGGTCAAGGAACTGAATCTGCGGGATGCGCAAGAGCTGTTCGAAAAAATCGGCCTGGGCGAACGGCTGGCGCCGCTGGTCGCCAGGCGGCTGCAGCCGCTGCCGGAAGGCGCAGAGCAAAAGACCCTGGGCGGCGGCCCGCTCATGATCGCAGGCACGGAAGGCTTGCTCGTCACCTACGCGCGCTGCTGTTTCCCGATCCCGAACGATCCGATCATGGCCTATTTGAGTACCGGCCGCGGCGTGATGATCCATCGGCAGAATTGCGGGAATCTTGCCGAGTATCGCAAACAACCGGAGAAGTGGATTTCGGTCGCATGGGAAGCGACCCACGATCGCCTGTTCAGTTCGGAAATACAGCTCGAAGTCGGCAATCGTGTCGGCGTGTTGGCCGCGGTCGCCGCAAGCGTCGCGGAAACGGAAACGAACATCGATCATGTGGTTCTCGAAGAGCGCGACAGCGATACCTCCGCGCTCATTCTCGAATTACAGGTACGCGATCGAAAGCATCTGGCTCGCATCATCAAGACCGTCAGACGCATGCCGGACGTCCAGCGGGTTACCCGCACCTTGGCTTGAATCACGTCGACCCAACTCCAGTAAGCTCGCAACCACATGACCAAACAAATCATCTCGACGGCGAATGCGCCCGGCGCCATCGGCACCTATTCGCAGGCCGTGCGCGCCGGCAACACGATCTGGGTTTCGGGCCAGATCCCGATCGACCCCGCTACCAAAGAGCTGGTGCCCGGAGACATCGAAGCCCAGGTGCGCCGCGTGTTCGAGAACCTCAAGGCAATCGTGCTTGCGAGCGGCGCAAGCTTGGACGACGTCGTCAAGGTGACGATTTTTTTGATCGATCTCGCGCACTTCGCGCTCGTGAATAAAGTCATGGCCGAATATTTTCGCGAGCCATATCCCGCCCGTGCGGCGGTCGGCGTCGCAGCGCTGCCGCGCGGCGCACAAGTCGAAGTGGAGTGCATCGTCGCATTGTGAATGATCCACTTCCGGTGACCGCGCTGCGCGGCGTCGGCGATGCGTTGGCGGAGCGCCTGCGCGCGCTCGGCGTCGAGAACACGCAAGATCTCTTGTTTCTCTTGCCGCTGCGCTACGAGGACCGCACGCATATCGTTCCCTTGGGCGAGCTGCGCCCAGGTCAGCGCGCCGCAATCGAGGCGGAAGTGCAGCTCACCGAAGTCAGCTTTCGCGGTCGGCGGCAGCTGCTATGCCGTGTCTCCGACGGCTCCGGCTTTCTGACCTTGAGATTCTTTCATTTCACGGCGCAGCAACAGCATGCGCTGGTTCGGGGTCTGCGGATACGCTGTTTCGGCGAGGCGCGCCGCTCGGCACAGGGGCTGGAATTCGTTCACCCCGAATATCGAAACGCCGCGACGGCGGCGGCGCGCGCCGCCGAGGATCACCTGACTCCGATTTACCCGGCCACGGAAGGAATCACGCAGGGACGATTGCGTCAATTGGTGCTGGCCGCGCTCGAGCAGTCCTCCACCCAAGATCTGCAGGATTGGCTGCCCCCGCCGCTGTTGGCGCATGCGAATATGCCTTCTCTGCGCGCCGCCTTGGAATACGTGCATCGGCCGCCGTCCGACGCGCCGGTCGAAGCGCTGCTGGAGTGGCGCCACCCCGCGCAGCGGCGGCTCGCGTTCGAAGAACTGTTGGCGCACCATTTGTCGCTGAAACTGCTGCGCAAACGCATTCAAAGCGAGCCGGGCTGGGCGCTGCCTGCGAACGACGCGCTGAAAAAGCAGCTGCTCGCGGCACTGCCGTTTCGCCTCACGCATGCGCAAGCCAGAGCGCTCAGTGAAGTTGAGGCGGATCTCGCGCTCGCGAAGCCGATGCTGCGGCTCGTGCAGGGCGACGTGGGCTGCGGCAAGACCCTGGTCGCAGCGCTAGCCGCTACGCGTGCACTGCATGCCGGCCGCCAAGTGGCGCTCATGGCGCCGACCGAATTGCTCGCGGAACAGCATGCGCAGAATTTTCAGGCGTGGTTCAAGCCATTGGGCGTCGAGGTCGCGCTGCTCGCGGGTCGACAAAGCGGCAAGGCGCGCAGCGCGACGCTCGCCGCAATCGCGAGCGGTCGGGCGCCGATCGTCGTCGGCACTCATGCCTTGTTTCAAGAGAGCGTCGATTTTGCGGCGCTGGCGCTCGTGATCGTCGACGAACAACATCGATTCGGCGTACATCAACGCCTCAGCTTGAGTGAAAAAGGGTCCGGCGCAGGCTATCGGCCGCATCAGCTCATCATGACGGCGACGCCGATTCCGCGCACGCTGGCGATGACGGCCTATGCCGACCTCGATGTCTCGGTGATCGATGAATTGCCGCCCGGGCGTACGCCGGTGCAAACGGTCGTGCTCGCCGAACAGCGTCGCGAGGAGGTCGTGCTGCGCATTCGTACCGCCTGCCTGCAAGGCAGGCAGGCCTATTGGGTATGCCCCCTCATCGACGAATCCGACGAGGTCCCCTATCAAGCCGCAGAGGAGACGGCCGCGGCACTGGCCGAGGCATTGCCGGACCTGAACGTCGGTCTGGTGCATGGTCGCATGCCCGCGGCGGCGAAGCAGGGCGTGATGCAGCGGTTCAAGGCCGCAAAAATACAGCTGCTGGTCGCGACGACCGTGATCGAGGTGGGCGTCGACGTGCCGAATGCGACACTGATGGTCATCGAGAACGCGGAGAGAATGGGACTCGCGCAATTGCATCAGCTGCGCGGCCGCGTCGGGCGCGGCGATCACGCGAGTTCCTGCCTGCTGTTATATCGGGCGCCGTTGTCGAGCATCGCGCGCGAGCGCTTGGCAGTGATGCGCGCGACCAACGACGGTTTCGAGGTCGCGCGCCGCGATTTGGAGCTGCGCGGCCCCGGTGAATTATTGGGTACGCGCCAAACGGGCCTCGCCCAAATGCGGGTTGCCGATCTGCTGCGCGATGCGGATCTATTGCCGCGCGTGCAGATCGCGGCAGAGGCCTTGCTGCGCGATTGGCCGCAGAACGTGACGCCGCTCGTGCGGCGCTGGGTCGGTCGGGCTGAGCAATATGGCCGCGTCGGGTAGAATGGCGCCCATGATTCCCGGAAAGATATCCAAGCCTGGCGCGCTCGAATGGCTGCCCGCCGAACGCCTCGGCCAAATGTCGGTCGACGCGCTGCTGCGCCCCTGGCTGATCGGCAAGGGGCTGCTGACCCAGCGTCTGAAAGCGTTGTGCGGCGCGCGCTTCTCGTTGCGGCTCGTCGAGCAAAGAACCGATTTGCTGGACGAGGCGCATCAGCGCGGGCTCGGTGTGCAAGACGGCGCCGGGCTATTTCGCGAAGTCGAAATGTGTTGCGACGAGCACGTCTGGGTGTTTGCGGAAACGATCATGCCGGACTCGACCTTGAGCGCCCATCCATGGCTCGCCGAACTTGGCGATTCTGCGCTTGGCGAGACGCTCAGCGATTTGTCGGGTTTGCAGCGCAGCTCATACGAGTACGCATGGCTGCCGGCCGCCGACGCGCTATGCGCGCGCGCACTGCGCGCGGCGGATGTGAAGCCTCCAGGGCTTTGGGCGCGGCGTTCGAAATTGTCCCTGCGCGGCGCACCAGTGCTGGTCCAGGAGCTGTTCTTGCCCGCCATGGGTCGCATTTAGCCGTGGTTCGAGTCTAAGAGCCGCCCCAGCGTGCCGCTGCCCCGCACCGCAGACGAGTTGGCCGAGATCATACTCGAACGCTGGCGATGGTTCGCCTATCGCGTGCGTTTCCATCCGTGGACAACCCACGCGTTGCCGCAGTTACTCGACACGCTCGGGGAATTCGCGCGCCTGATGCGCTTGGATCGCCCCATCGGCACCTGGCTGCTGATGTGGCCGACGCTCTGGGCGCTGTGGATCTCCGGCCGCGGTAAACCGGATCCGCATATATTCATCATTTTCGTCGTCGGTGTCGTGCTGATGCGATCCGCGGGTTGCGTCATCAACGATTATGCGGATCGCGCGTTCGACCCGCACGTCGAGCGCACCAAGGACCGCCCAATCGCCGCAGGGCGCATCTCGCCGCAAGAAGCCTTGGTGCTCTTCGCCGTACTGGCATTTACGGGTCTGGCCCTGGCATTGCAGCTCAACAAGCTGACCTTGCTGTATGCGGTGGTGGGCGCGTTTCTGGCGATCAGCTATCCATTCATCAAGCGCATGTGGTCAATACCCCAATTGTATTTGGGCCTCGCGTTCGGCTGGGGCATACCAATGGCATTTGCCGCGCAGCTCGAGCACGTTCCGCGCGTCGCGTGGCTGCTGTTCGTGGCGAACGTATTGTGGGTCACCGTTTACGACACGATGTATGCAATGGTCGATCGCGACGACGACCTGCGCATCGGCGTGCGCTCCACGGCAATACTATTCGGCGACTCGGATCGGCACATCATTGCGCTCTTGCAGGCACTGACCTTGATCTCTCTGGTGCTGGTCGGGCACATCACGCGCATGGGCGGTTGGTATTGGTTCGGCTTGTTCGTCGGTGGATGTTTCTTCGCGCGTCAGCTCTGGTGGATTCGTCACCGCGACCGGGCGGCCTGTTTTCATGCGTTTCTCGACAACCGCCACTTCGGAACGGCCGTTTTCATCGGCATTCTGCTCAATTACACCTTCAAGTGACCGGTATCGGCGGTGAGCGGACGATGGCCGCGGGCTCAAGCGGCGCGCGGTGTCGTCAACCCTCAGGATCATTTTTGGTTGACTAGCCAAGCCCGCGACTGAATACTGCGCAAATGGAGCTATTTATGCAGGTGCGCAGCGATTGGACTTTGGCCGAGGTGCAGCAGCTGTTCGCGCAGCCGTTCATGGATCTGCTGTTCACCGCACAACAAGTGCACCGGCGCTTTCACACGCCAAATACCGTGCAGGTCAGCACGCTGCTGAGCATCAAAACCGGCGCATGCCCCGAAGATTGTGCGTACTGCCCGCAAAGCATTCGCTACGAGACCGGCTTGGAGTCCGAGGAGCTGCTCGAACTCGATGCGGTCGTCGAGCGCGCGAGCGCCGCGAAGCGAGCGGGTGCGACGCGTTTTTGCATGGGTGCCGCATACCGCTCGCCCAAGCCCAAGGACCTGCGCAAGGTCATCGCGATGATTCGCGCCGTCAAGCAGCTGGGTTTGGAGACTTGCGCAACGTTAGGCATGGTCAGCGGCGAGCAAGCGCGCGAGCTGGCGGCCGCAGGCCTCGATTATTACAACCACAACCTGGACACGTCGGCGGATTATTATAAAAAGATCATTACCACACGCACTTATCAGGACCGGCTCGATACGCTGCAAGCCGTGCGCGAGGCCGGCATGAGCGTCTGTTGCGGCGGCATCATCGGCATGGGCGAACAGGCCGAGGATCGCGCCGAACTCCTGCACACGCTCGCCACGTTGCCGGTCCATCCCGAGAGCGTGCCGATCAACCAGCTCGTGCGCGTGCCGGGCACGCCGCTCAACAATGCGCCGCCGCTCGATCCCTTTGACTTCGTGCGCACGATCGCGGTCGCACGTATTCTGATGCCGCGCGCGCATGTTCGCCTGTCCGCGGGCCGCGGCGAAATGAGCGACGAATTGCAAGCCTTGTGCTTCCTCGCCGGCGCGAACTCGATTTTTTACGGCGAGAAACTGCTGACGACCGGCAACCCGGACACCGCAAGCGATCGCGCATTGTTCGACCGATTGCGGATCGTCGCCGAGCCGCCCGCGTCAGCGCAGTCCGGCGCGTCAGCGCAGTCCGGCGCGTCAGCGCATTCCTCCGCGGCAGCTCAACCCCCCGCGGCAGCTCAACCCCCCGCGGCAGCTCAGCCGCTCGCGGCGGCGGCGGTGCTCTCGATCGCGAAGCACGGCGCCGCCATGGGGTGAATGGCGGCGGCGCTGGCCGCGCAACTGCGCGGCCGAAACCGGAGTAATCTTGGTCGATGCCGTCGAACGCTTTGACATCGGAGTTGCGGCCGGAGCCAGGGTCATCCGCTGAGCTAGCGCGATTTGCAGAGCTGCAGCAGCGGCTGCCGGCGCTCTTCCGCGAGGTCTTCGCGGATCGCCTCGCCCCCCGCACGATCGTGGTCGTGCCGGGGCTCAGCGTCGACCAGGAACTCCTCGCGCGCATCGAAGGCCTGCCGCACTATGAGGAACGGCAGCTCACGATGCTCATGTTGCTGCGCATGCCGAACACCCGCATGGTGTTCCTCACGAGCGCGCCCGTCGATGCGTCGATCGTCGACTACTATCTGCAGCTGCTGCCGGGCATTCCGCACGACAATGCTCGGCGGCGCCTAACGCTGCTCGCGGCACATGACGCATCGCCGGTGAGCCTCACGCGCAAGATTCTCGATCGACCGCGTTTGCTCGAGCGCGTGCGCAGCGTAATCGGGGATCCGCGGCTTGCACATCTGTCGTGCTTCAATGCGACGCCGACCGAGCGGACCCTCGCGGTTCAGCTCGGAGTGCCGCTCTACGGATGCGATCCCGCGCTCGCGTGGCTCGGCACCAAGAGCGGCAGCCGCGCAGTGTTTCGCGAAGCGGGCATCGAGATGGCGGACGGCGCCGAGAAATTGCGGGACATCGGCGATGCGATTGCCGCGCTCGCTGTGCTGAAGCGGCGGCTCCCGGCACTGAGCCGAGCCGTCGTCAAGCTCGAAGAGGGCGCATCGGGCGAGGGCAATGCAAGCTTTGATTTTGCGGGCGCGCCCGAGGGTCCGCCGCTCGAATCTTGGATTGCGGCCGAGTTGCCGCGGCGCCTGAGGATGGAAGCCGCATGGCTCGGCTACGACCAATACGTCGAAAAGTTCGCCGCCATCGGCGGAATCGCCGAGGCTTGGATCGAGGGTGAGGACAAATGCTCGCCCTCCGCGCAGCTGCGCATCAATCCGCTCGCCGGCATTGAAACGATATCGACCCACGAGCAGGTGTTGGGCGGCCCCACCGGGCAGCACTATCTCGGCGCTCGCTTTCCCGCTCACGATGGGTATCGAATCGTCATTCAGGCCGCTGCGGTACGCGTCGGCGCGGTATTGCGGGACAAGGGCGCGCTCGGACGTTTCGGCGTTGACTTCGTATGTGTGCGCGAGGCTGCCGGTTGGCGCCACTTCGCGATCGAGATCAACCTGCGCAAAGGCGGCACGACGCACACCTTTCAAACGCTGCAATATCTGACCGACGGACACTACGAAGCCGCGACCGGGCTATTTCGGACACCGCAGGGCCAGCTTCGGTATTACTATGCAACCGACAACCTCGTGAAGCCGCAGTATCGGCGCTTGACGCCTCCCGATCTCATCGACCTCGCGATCGAGCACGATCTGCACTTCGACGCGGCCGCCCAACAAGGCGTGACCTTCAATCTGATCGGCGCGGTATCGCAGTTTGGCAAGCTCGGCATCGTCAGCATCGCCGGTTCGCCCGAGGCCGCCGAGGAATATTACGAGCGCACGGTCCGAGTGTTGGACGCAGCGTGTTGAAGATGAACAACCGGCCTATCCGCGCCACCAATCCGCGCTGCACGAAGCGCTGGCCCTGCAGCGCTGTGGTAGCTAAACTAATGCCCCAGCAAGGGATCCGCCTCGCGGCCCAGGGATACTCAAACGCAAAGGGAATAAATCATGCGCCATCCTCATCGTGTTTTCATGTGTTTCGCCTTTTTACTCGTCAACGGGCCGGTGTTCGCCGGCGCCGATCTGCAAAACATTCCATTGAAATGGACACCGACATCCACTGTCGCCAGCATGGGAACGGTTGATTTGAGCGGCAACATCGTTGCGACACCCATTCACGTCGACACTTTAGTCGATACGCGCGAAAATCCGGCGCTGGTCGCGGAGAACCGCGAGAAAGTCGGCAAGTTCCGGCAAGTGACGACGTCGACCAATGTCGCCGCTTTCGTCACCGACCATCTCAAGGAGAGCCTGCACAGCGCTGGGTTGAACATCGTCGACGGCCCCGCGGACATCACGGTCAGCGGCGAAATCCGCCAGTTCTTCGTTACCGAAATGTCGACTTATAAGGGCGAGATATCGATATTGATCCGTGTCAAGAACGGCGCCGGAAAGGAGCTGTGGACCGGAGCGGTTGGCGGCGATGCCGAGCGTTTCGGCCGTTCCTACAAAGACGAAAACTATTACGAGACGATCTCCGACATGGTGTTGCGCGCGTCCTATAACCTGCTGGCAAACTCTGGATTCCGCGAAACGCTGAAAGCACACTGACCGGCCGATCGCGCGCCGGGGCAACGGTCATCGGATGTCATTGACGCGATGATTGGTACTTTCGTTTCGCCTTGGGCTTGCAAGCGATACCGAAGGAAAGTTCATCGTGTCGCCCGCTGAGGCCTTGGCCTTTGTGTATTCGAATGGATTGGTGCTGGAGTCCGGTACGGGACCGGTTCCCGCGCTCGCAGAGACCGTTGCGGGCGGACCGATCCGCGGTAGCTGGTGGTCGCACGCGCAAGGCCGAGAGATATTCGCGGTGACCCGCGCGGTCAGGGACAGCCCCGATGTGCTGGTGTGCCGACTCGTAGATGGGAAAATAACCTACGTGCACCGGCGCCTATGGCCTGCGGTGGTGCGGCTGGCTCAGCGGTTTCCAATCGCCCGCCTGGCGCAGATTCATGAAGTGCACACCGCTTCCGGAAAGCACGCTGCAGAAGAAATCAAATTTCCCGATTGGGTTTCTCATGAAGTTGCCGCCGAAGCGTCCAAGCTCGACGAGCAGCGGGCGCTCGGTCAACTGGCGCCTTGGAGTGGGAACGTGGGTCCAGTCCGCAAGCCCGTGCGCCGCAAGAAGCGGACCCCGTGATGCGCGGGACGGTGCCCATCACGCCAGAATTTCGTGGGTACGGTTGCAGCCTGCCCCAACGACCGCGGCTCGTCGGTCCGCGACCGAACACCCGGCCTCTCAATTCAGCGCAAAGGAACCGGGGGCGGGGAAGCGTCCCAATCGATTTGCTGCGTCGACTAAACTCGCGGGCAGGGCGAATCATGCCCGCTGCAGATTCTCCGCTGCGAACTCCCAGACCACTTTGAGCCGATCGCCATCGAGCATGAGCCATGCCCAGCCGGAGCCAAATTGCGTCGCTGCCGCTGTTGCCAATTCGTGTTTGAGCGCCGCGGTATCTCCAAATGACGAATTGACCAGCGGCTGCATTGCGCGGGTGACATTTCCGCCGCCATGAGACTTGAGACTCCGCCAATAAAAGGCATCGTTCCACGCTTGCGCCGCGTTATTGAATATCTTTTCATGCTCGATCTTACCTGCGGTCGCAAGCATGATTTGGTCCAGCGACATGCCCGCGAACTGCGAGCCGGCGACGAGCTTGTTCAGTTCATCCACGTAGGCCTTGTTGTGCCTGCCGTAATGGATACGCAACGCATTTTCTGAAATGACCGGCAACAGCGCCGCGAATCCGTAGGGTAGCGGCGGAAGCACATAGTTAACCGTGGCATTCCCTTCGATGGGCGCAATCGCTCGAGATCGGTAGCTTGACGCTTGTGTTTGATTTTGCATGACTGACCTTTGATTTTCTCGCTTCAATGAGTCTCCGTTCCCGGATCACGAGGGCGCCAAGATCCGGCGCAACAGTTCTGTCTCGGTCCGGGGAGACTTTCCCCGGTGGACGGCAATTCCAATCCAGGGAAGATGGTAGGTGCGCATCGCCGATTGTTTCAGTGCACCACCGCACTAAGTGCACCACCGCACTAAGTGCACCACCGCACTAAGTGCACTACCGCACTCAGGCAATTGCGGGCGTCCCGACCGTGATTCTTCCCGACAGGCGCCTTTGCGACGGTGGCCCACGGCATTAAGCGTGCCAGTCCTACATCCATTGCGGCATCAATGCTTGACAATCTTTCGAAATCTGAGAAAACCAATCGCCGAGAAAATGGGAAAATCATGAATGACGCAGAAGTGGTGCGCTTGCGGCGCCTGCGTGAGTGCGCCCTGCGCTCTCGTGCGATTGCGCGCGCGATGGCGACAAACCCCCAGACGAAAAATGACCCGTTGCTGATTGGCGGCGTTGGCGCGAGCTGGCGCATTGCCCGTGCGGTGTCGGGGAAATTGAAATCCCATCCGAATGTGCGCCGCCAAGCAGACCTCGGTTTTGCCCGCCGCTGGCATCATGGAATTCTCGCCGCATTGCAACTGCTCAAGGGCGGAGAACGATCCCAGGTGTTGCGCGAGTGCTTCGTGCTCATGCGGCAATTGTCGCGTCAGCTGGACGATGCAAGATCGCTTACGTTATCGGCTGATTTGAGCGACACCTTCGGTCGCGCGCAAACGGAGATCAACGCGCTGATACTTGGCCTTGCGCGGCAAGCAGGCGACGCCGGGCCCCTCTTGTGTCCGCGCGGACGCGCATGTTCCATCGGCAAATACGCGGTTAGACCACTTGCGGCACCGTTCGAAGGCGAATGGCCGTACTTGTCGTCGGGGCCCCGCTCGATTCCGCCCCGGTGCGCGCTGCCGGCGTGCCTGGGAGCCGACTATTGAGTGCGGGCATGTCGTATTTCAAAGCGCCCGCGTAGCGGTCCGGCTATCGGTGAGGCCACGGTGTCGAGCGGCGTTTGCGCTGAGCGTCGAATAGACTCACCGCCGCATCCTGAGGCGGCGAGGATCGAAGGGAGACGATGATGTCCTGTACGATCGCATTCATATTGGCTCTGAGCCCCAAGACTTGAGTTGAGGATACGGGACGCGAGAGCAAGTAACCCTGCACGGAGATCGGACGTCCGCCGGAGAGAAGCGCGAATTGCTCGCGCCGCTCGACGCCTTCTGCGGTTACCGCCAAGTTCAAGTTCGAGCATAGATCGATGATGGCGCTGGCGATCGCGGCGGCACGCGTACTCGTGTCGATGCCGGCGATCAAGCTGCGGTCGAGCTTGATGCGGGAGAGCGGCAATTTCTCGAGCGAAGCGAGCGAGGAATAGCCGGTGCCGAAATCGTCGAGTGCGATCGCAATCCGGCAGTCGCGAAGGCGCCGCAAGGAATCGATGGTGCCGGAACCCGTTTGCAGCACGGATTCGGTCAGTTCCAATTCGATGCACTGCGGAGGCAGCCGAAACTCCTCGAGCATGCCGCGCAATTGATCGACGAAGCGATTGTCCATCAGTTGCCGCGGCGAGACGTTGATCGCGACCCGGACATCGGGCCACGCGCCATAGTGCCAGCCGGATGCGGTGCGGATTGCGTCGCGAAGCACCCAGTTGCCGATCTCGTGGATGAGTCCGGATTCCTCGGCAATCGACAGAAACTCGGCGGGCGGGGCTTGCCTGCCGTCGGGAAGCCGCCAACGTATCAACGCCTCGACGACGTTGATCTCCATGGATTCGAGGCTCACTTCCGGCTGGTACACCAATTCGAACTCCGCGCGTTCAATCGCGCGGCGCAAGCCTTGTTCGGTCGTGAATTTGCTGGTCGCCGCCGCGAGCAGCGCCGGCGTAAACATCGCGAGTTGGCTGCGCCCAAGCGCTTTCGCGTTGAATAGCGCCGCGTCGGCAGCGCTCAGGAGGTCTTCGGCTCGGATCTCATGATCCGGAAACAGGCTCGCTCCGACGCTGACGCTCACGCTCACCTCGCGTCCACGCACGAGGATCGGCTCGCGAAACGCGTCGACGAGCGCCCATCCCGCTCGCTCGACGGCCTCTTGCGAATGCGCGTCTTCATAGACGAGCGCAAATTCGTCGCCACCCCAACGCGCGGCGAACCCGACGTCGAGGGCCGCTGCCTGCAATCGCCGTCCGATTGCGACCAGCACGTGGTCGCCGAACGTGTGGCCCAAACTGTCATTGAGATACTTGAAATTGTCGACGTCGATGAACAGCACACCCACGCTGCGCTGCGTTCGAGCCGCCCGTTCGGTGGCATTGCTCAGCAGCGTCAACAATTGCCGGCGATTGGGCAGCAGAGTCAGCGGGTCGTGTTCGGCGAGGTGTTGTAGTTCGCGCGTTCGCTGCTCGACGGTTGTCTCCAGCTTTCGTTGGTATTCCTGTGCCGCGGTCCCCGCCGCGGCAAGTTGCGCGGCCATGCGATTGAATCCGATCGCCAAGGTATCTAGTTCCTTGATTCCGCCGCGCGGTACGCGCGCATCGACGTCGCCCACGGCGAGCCTATCGGCCGCTTGCAGCATGCGCCTGACCGGAAGCACGATGCTGCGTACCGTAATGATCGATATTGCGAGCAGCAGGGCGAGCACGACCCCGGTGATCCAGGCGACCACGACGCCCCCGGAATCCTGGGCGCGAGTGGTGGTGGTCGTAATTGCGCCTCCGGTCGGGTTCGGCGCCGGCAGCGAGTTTGCCGCCGACGGCGGGACCGGCGCTTCCTGGTCGCGCTGCGCGATTTGATCGGCCTGCGCCGGCGCGGCGTCCATAGTAAAGGCCTTTTCGATCGCATGGCCCAGCGCGGTACCGAGTTCAAGGAACTCGAACATGCTTGCCTCACCTTGCGAGCCGCTGTCGACGAGTGAGCGCCGCAGTTCTACGATCCGTTCGAGATCGTTGCGCATGTCGCGAACCCAGGACCGCCCGTCGCTACGGGAAAAGCTCGATTCGTTGTCATTCAATGTCTTCGCGAAATTGAGCTCGCTTGCGCCGAGCTTGGCGCCGGCACCGGCGTCGGCGGCATTGAGACCGGCGAACGATCGGCGTATCGCGTCGAGGTCGTCTTGCAGTCGCCGCAGCGACTGACGTGCGAGCACATGGCCAAATATTTTCCATTCGCGATTCTGGGAGGTCTGCAGGCGCAGGGTCATCGCGTCGAGATGAGCGGTGTATTCCGCGAGCAACGCGCGGCGCATGTCCTGGGAACGCACCGCCACAGTTGCCGCATCGATGAATGCGGCGACGTTTGCCGAGAGATTGTTCAGCGGATGACCGGAAGCCGATGGGTTCTTTGCCTGGGCTTTCGACCAGAACTTATCCAAGTCACTCCGCGCGAGACCGAAGCGCGCTTCGGTCTCGGGCGAATCGATGGATCCGCGGTCTTGCGTCGCGTGCTCGAATCGCTCGATGGCGAGCAGGACGCCGGTTGTCGTGACTCGCGGCGCCGGACCCGCGGGCGTGCTGCGCGAGGCGGATGTCGATCGATTCGATGCGGGAACTGTCGCCGGGGCGGGCGCAACCACGGTTTGTATGCGCGTGGTTTGAATGACCAGGATGCCTTCTTGGACGATCAGATTCGCTGCGACTGCGAGCACTGCGACCGCGGCGAAGGTCAGAGCCAGGGTCGTGGTAATTCCGAAGGAATGTGGTCGGACCAAAGCCGCCCGTATTCTCGCCCAGAGGGGATTGCGGACACTCCTAAGGTGACTTATTCCAAGCATTCCGCCATGAGCCTCTTTGAGCCGGCTATGGCTAGGTTGCGCCCATGTGACCCGGCTGTTTCCCTTGCTTTCGTAAATTGTGGATTTGGTCACGTCCTGTGTGTTCGATACTGTACATAGCGACGGATCGCGCGGTTATCAACCCGACGGCGGTGACTCAACGCTTTGGCTCTTCGCGCGTTAGAAACCTATGGCGCGCAATACAGAGCCCAAAGCAGATGCCGATATTCTGTAAATACGACCGATCGATCAGCTACCTGGAGCGCGGGCGCGGCGAGCCGCTGCTGTTGATTCATGGCCTGGGATCGAGTGGTGCCGATTGGGCCCTGCATGTAGCCGCGCTCGAAGCGCGCTTCCGCGTCATCGTTCCCGATTTGCCGGGCAGCGGCCATAGTGCGCCGCTGCGTAATGGCTGCAGCATCGCGGAGTTTGCCGCCTCACTGTGGGCGCTGCTCGATCACTTGTGCGAATCGCGCGTGAACATCGTCGGCTTTTCGCTCGGGGGCGCAGTGGGGCTGGAGATGGCGCTGCAGCGCCCCGCCGGCGTGCGGCGGCTCGCGCTGATCAATAGCCTCGCGAGCTACCGCTTGGACCACTGGCGCAAATGGTGGGAGGCGAGCTTGACGATGATTCTGGTTCCACTGCTTGGCATGCGCCGCGCCGCACGACTTGCAGCGAAGCGCCTGTTCCCAATGCCCTGGCAGAGGTACCTGCGCGAACGCGCGGCCGCCGCTGTGAGCGCCGTGCCGGCGCGCACCTACCTCGCCACCGCGCGCGCATTGATCGGTTGGACCGCGATTGACCGGCTCGATCGGCTCAGCAGCAAGACGCTGGTGATCGCTGCCGAGAATGATTTCACGCCGTTGGACGAAAAGCGCGCGCTCGCTGCGCGGCTCGGTGCGCAGTTCGTGATGGTGCGCGGTTCGCGGCACGGTACGCCGTTCGATTCCGTCACGGCGACCAACGCCAGCCTGCTGGCGCTTCTCACGGATCAGCCGCTGCCGCCGGCCGAGCATCGGATTTGTGACGAGGCGGCGCAGTGGGATCAGTTGTCGCTCACCGGCAGCCTCCCGGCGGAGCATGCGATGCCGCGGATTCCGCCGTTTTCGCGACGGCAGGCGGCTACCTAGCATCGGAGCTTGGCACGCTGCGGACGATGGTGCTTGACCGTTGCGGCACCGCGGCAATTCGCGCCGTCCGGCAGCGCTGCAAGGCCCTTGAAGTATCGCGAACTTGCCTCATACGTGTCTGAGTGAACATCTTCCGCAGACAATCCTGGATGTGGGCTGAGGCGTGTGCGCGACTCGACGAGGCCGAGCGCAGGCATCGGCATTTCTTCGATTTGCTCGCCACGCCCGCAACGCGCGCCGTCTGGGAGGCGCCCGCGAACATCTTTACCGCTGGGCCTGAGGTGCACGTCATCGTCGCGTTGCCGGGGGTACGGGCCGAGGAAGTCCAGGTGCAAATCACGGCAACGGGACTGCAGATCGACGCCGTGGTTGCGCCGCAGGCGCTGGCTGCCGGCATGAACATCCTGCGTCTGGAGATTCCGTACGGCCGCATGCGCAGGCGCGTCGATCTGCCGCCGGGCCGCTACGCGCTCATGGAGCGGCGGCTCGAACTGGGCTGTCTGCATTTGCGCCTCACGGAGGCAACGCCATGAACGCGAGCGAGATGAACCTAAGTCCCGCCAACCATGCCGATCACGCCGAGGATGTGCTGATCATTCTGCCGGTTCGTAATATGGTCCTGTTCCCGGGCATCGTGCAGCCGATCGCGATCGGCCGCAGCCGCTCGCTGGCCGCGGCCCAGGAGGCGGTGCGCACGCAACGGCGTGTCGGAGTGCTGCTGCAGACCGATGCATCGGTCGACGACCCGGGTCCCGAGCAGCTGCACGGCATCGGCACGGCGGCCTCCATCGTTCGATTCATCACGGCGCCGGACGGCACACACCATTTGATAGCCCAAGGTGAAGAACGCTTCAAGGTGCTCGACTATGTCAGCCGCGATCCGTTTCTGGTCGCGCGCATCGAGACGCTTCGGGAAAGCGCGGCGACGGATCGAGAAATCGAGGCGCGCGGCCTGCGGCTGCGCGAGCAGGCCCTGGAAGCGCTGCAGCTGCTGCCGCAGGCGCCGGGCGAGCTCACGGCCGCGATTCGCGGCATCGAATCTCCTGCGGCGCTCGCGGACATGGTCGCGAACTTCATGGATCTGAAGGCCGCAGACAAGCAGGAGATACTCGCGACCTTCGATTTGCGCGCGCGGCTTGACCGCGTCATCGCGCTGCTCGCGCAGCGCATCGAGGTGCTGAAGGTATCCCGCCAAATCGACGAGCGCACGCGCGAGGCGTTCGACGAGCGACAGAAGGAGGCGGTACTGCGCGAGCGGTTGCGCCAGATTCAAAAGGAGCTTGGCGAAACCGATACCACGTCGGCCGAGATCGACGAATTGAAAAAGGCGATCGAGGATGCGGCCATGCCCCCGGAAGTCGCGGAGCACGCGCAGCGGGAGCTGGCGCGCCTGCAGCGCATGCCGGAGGCGGCCGCGGAATATTCGATGACGCGCGGCTACCTCGACTGGCTGCTCGCGATGCCCTGGTCGAAAGTCGACCCGGAGCAGCTCGACATCGAGCGGGCCCGCGCGATCCTCGACGAGGACCATTATGGGCTCGAGAAGGTCAAGCGCCGGATCCTGGAATTCCTCGCGGTGCGAAAATTAAACCCTGAGGGGCGCAGCCCGATCCTATGCTTCGTGGGCCCGCCGGGTGTCGGCAAGACTTCGCTCGGCCAGAGCATCGCCAAGGCCTTGGGGCTGAAATTCGTGCGTGTGAGTCTCGGCGGCGTGCACGATGAGGCGGAGATTCGCGGCCACCGCCGCACGTACGTCGGCGCGTTGCCCGGCAACATCGCGCAGGCGCTGCGCAAGGCCGGACGGCGCAACCCCGTGCTCATGCTCGACGAAGTCGACAAGCTCTCGGCGAGCTATCAGGGCGATCCGTTCTCGGCGCTGCTCGAGGTTCTCGATCCGGAACAGAACAACACGTTCCGCGACAATTATCTCGGCGTGCCGTTCGATTTGTCGAAGGTGCTATTCATCGGCACGGCCAACGTGCTCGATGCGATTCCGGCGCCGTTGCGTGACCGCATGGAAGTCATCGAACTCACGGGCTATACCGAAGAGGAGAAATTGCAAATCGCGAAGCGCTTCTTGTTGAAGCGCCAGCTGCAGGCGAACGGCCTGTCGGCCGATCGTATACAGATCTCCGACGAGGCCCTGCGGCTGCTGGCCGGGTCGTATACGCGCGAAGCCGGCGTACGCAACTTGGAGCGCCAGATCGGCGCGCTGCTGCGCAGCGCCGCGGTCACGATCGCCGCCGGCACCAGCGCGAGCGTCGCTTTCGATGCCGGCGACGTCGAGCGCATCCTCGGAGGGCCGCGCTACGAGAGTGACGTCGCGCTGCGCACCAGCACACCGGGTGTCGCGACCGGGCTTGCCTGGACGCCTGCCGGCGGCGACATTCTCTTCGTCGAGTCGAGCCGTGTGAAAGGTAACGGCAAGCTGATATTGACGGGGCAGCTCGGCGAGGTCATGAAGGAAAGCGCGCAAGCCGCGGTGACGCTCGTGAAATCGCAGGCAGAGCGTCTCGGCATCGATCCGAAGCTTTTCGATGACTGCGATCTGCACATTCACGTTCCTGCGGGCGCGATCCCGAAAGACGGTCCGAGCGCGGGCGTCGCGCTCGTGGCGTCGCTCGCATCACTGCTGTCGCAGCGTACCGTGCGCGCGGACGTCGCGATGACGGGCGAGATCAGCCTGCGCGGCGCGGTGCTGCCGGTCGGCGGCATCAAGGAGAAGTGCGTGGCTGCGGCGCGCTCGGGAATCCGCACCGTGATTCTGCCGGCACGCAACCGCCGCGATCTCGACGACATACCGGAGAGCGTGCGCGCAAAACTCGAATTCGTCTGGGCCGACAAGATCGAGGACGTGCTCGCGCGGGCGCTCGAACAGCCGCCGGTAAAACTGGCGGCCGCTTAAGGGCGGCCGATCAATTCGCTTCGGGTGCCGCGCGGCTCATGAGCATCGCGACATCGCTGATGGCCAGCTTCGCAAATTCGCATGCCATGTCATTGGATCGTCATCGTTTTGTCATCGGGCCGCCTCCGCGGCGCCTGCATTGGGCTGGGGACCAAATGGAATTCAAACCGCTTTGAAAAGGAGCTACCCTATGCCCGCTGAGGACCGACCGAGAAGAAACGATTGGGGGGGATGTGAAACTCCACGCAATGCGGCTCGTGGCCGTCTTGTGTACCTGCGTACCGGCGCTCGCGTGGGCGCTGGCCTTGAGCGAATATCGTGCGCAGCCCGGCGACACGCTCGATCTGTACGTCGCGGGCTCATCGGCGCAGGACAATGGACTGCAGCGACTGTTCCGATTGATCTGCGCGCCGAATTCGCTCGATGTCTACCGTTCGAACGGCGGCAACGTCCGAACGTTCTTTTGCCGCATAAAGAGCGGGCCCGGCGCCTGGCCGGGAATGCAGGAAGGACAAAAAGTCGCGTTTCACAAATCCTCGACGACCGGTTCCGGCAGCGGCGTCGGGCCGCTGATCCAGCGAACACCGGTCGACTTTCTCAACGTCACGGAGATCCGCACGCAGTTCGACAAGCGCTGTCCGGCCGACAAGCGCACCGAGCATCCGGCCGAGGGCGACCTAACGGCCTACACTGAATACGAATGCCTCAACCCGACGCCCGATCACCAGGTCCCGGATGCGGGCGTTTCGGACGTGGAGCCGCGCTTCTTCCTGAACGCATATCATCTGGCGCCCGACGCGATCGACGTACTTTCGGTACACAATGCGAACGCGTTCATTTTCGGCATCCCCGTCAGCCTCAAATTGCGAGACGCGCTGCAAGGCGCACGCTTTCCAAAAACCGATGCCTGCAATCCGGCCAATCCGCATTATGCGGATCTCATCGACGTCAAGTATGGGGGGCGCGTCAAGCGCGGGGAATCGGAACCCTGCGTGCCCAGTTTGTCGCGCGCGCAATTGGCCGGAATATTCGCCGGTGTTGTTGCCGACTGGGCGCAGATCGTGAATCCGCAGGGCTACGCGCTCGCCGCGAAAAATGCGCACAGCGGGCAAATCAGCTCGCCGCCCGGCGTGCGCGCACCGAGCGACGAGCGGGTATTCATCTGCCGGCGCGTGAGCACCTCGGGCACTCAGGCCGCCTATGAAATGTTCTTCCTCAACCAGCGCTGCGTACCGGGCGTGCGGCCGTTCCTCGATTCCGGCGACAATATCTTCCAGGGGTCGGTGACCGGCGACGTCAAGAGCTGTCTGACTCAACTCGATCAGAGAAACGTTTGGGCGGTCGGGATCCTTACGACCGAGAGCGTCGAGTCGGTCAGTGACGACCACTGGCGATTCATCAAAATGGACGGCGTCGCGCCGACGCTGCTCAATACCTACAACGGCCGCTGGCCGTTCTTCGTCGAACAAAGCTACCAATGGCGCAACGAGCGCTCCGATCAGCCGCTGCAGGGCCCGAAGCTCGCGCTCATGGCGCAAATCGGCATGCAATTGGGAAATCCAGCGATCATCCGCGATCTCAATCGTGGCTTTCGCCACGTCTGGGGCGCCTCCGGGGTGATGGCGCTCAGCGACTCGAGTTCGAAGGTCCCGCCGCGTCCGATGCCCGGCAAGCCCGTCGATGAAGCCGCTCTCGATGAAAATCCGATCCTTGCGGTCAGGCACGATTCGAACAATTGCAGTGCCGTCGTGGCCCAGTACCCGACCGTGCTGCCCTAGATCCCCCCGCGCGTCCTGCTCGCGCGGGCGCTCGAGATAAGGCGGCCGCGGCAACGCTAATAGATCTGGGTTATCCAGCGCTGGCTCGACTTCTTCGGTCGCTTGTAGCCCGTATCCTCCTGACGCGGTGGCAGCTCGAGTTCGATCGGGTGCAGGTCCTTATACGGCACCCGTGTCAGCAGGTGTGCTATGCAATTCAATCGCGCTCGTTTCTTGTTGTCGGCGTCGATGATGAACCACGGCGCCTTCTTGCGGTCGGTGTACTCGAGCATGACGTCTTTCGCTTTCGAGTATTCGACCCAGCGTTTGCGCGCCTCGAGATCCATGGGGCTGAGCTTCCACCGCTTGATCGGGTTGCGCATGCGCTCGGCGAAGCGACGCTCCTGCTCTTCATCGCTGACCGAGAACCAGTACTTGACGAGATAGATGTCCGATCGCACGAGCATGTTTTCGAATAAGGGACAGGAGCGCAAGAATTCGCGGTATTCGTCGTCGTTGCAGAAGTCCATGACATGATCGACACCGGCGCGGTTGTACCAGCTGCGGTCAAAGAGCACGATTTCTCCGGCGGCGGGAAGGTGGGCGACATAGCGCTGGAAATACCACTGCGATCGCTCCCGCTCCGTGGGGGTACCCAGCGCCACCACACGGCAGACGCGGGGATTGAGGCACTCGGTAATGCGCTTGATGACTCCGCCTTTACCGGCGGCGTCCCGGCCTTCGAACAGCACGCAGACTTTCAGGCCCCGCAGGCGCACCCACTCCTGCATCTTTAGGAGCTCGAACTGCAGGCGCACGAGCTCGTCGACGTACTGGTATTTGTTCGGCGGAATCTTCGGCGGCTTGGCATCGCCAAGTATCTTCCAGCGTCCTTCCAGCAGCGCCTGCTCCTCGGCATCGCGGCGCAACTCGCCTCCGATGGCGTTCGATGCGGGACTCGACGCCTTTCTGGTCTTGGATTTTCTTTTCATTTGTCTTTAGCTACTTTAAGGAGTGTTGATGGGGCTTTTTGCGACTGTCTGCAACCACCTGCGCTAGGCCGCACGCAAAGCCATACAGACTATCCATCGGCTTCCGCAGCTTTCTTGATGAGCCCTATGGCACCGGAGATATTGGCGATCAACGCGTGGGGTATTCCGTGTCTCGCTTCCAAGTATTGCGGGTCGTTACATGAGAGCCAAACGGCGCCGTGATCATCTTGCCATGCAAGCGCTTTGAGTGGCAGGTCGAGTCCGACGCGCGGCGCGGTGACCAGCAGCGGTGTTCCGGCCTTGGGATTTCCGAAGATCAACATTTGCATTGGGCGCATGGTGAGGCCCGCTCGCTCGGCATCGCCGCTGAAGTCGATGCGAGCGAATACGGTCAATCCGCGTGCGCTGGCAAGGGATTCCAATCGATCGATCGTCTGCGGTACGGATCGAGAACTGCGAACATCGGTGATTCCACGATTGACTTCAGGCATTGGCCCTCCGGTTTCGTTATGGGGCGTCATCTGCGGTTCGGCGCTCGTAGCTAAGGGAAAGGACCTAACGCTCTGCCCAGCCTTCTTCAATGAACGTGGCTTAGCGTGCGGCGTAAAGGCCATCTTCGCCCGTCATCGCGTCAGCGAGAGGAACAGCTCCGGGAGTCGGCGTGGCAATTGTTCCACATGGTCGATCACGGTCCAGCGCGTACCGAAGATGCGCCCGACATAGTCGTCGGCCTTCGTGTCGAGACTGATGCAGTGCGTGTGCAGGCCCATGGTATCGAGTTCGCGGACGGCGCAGGCGGCATCGGCTTGCAGGTGCAGTGGATCGTCGACGTCGACGTCGGCCGGCTGGCCGTCGGTGAGCAGCAGCAGCAGCTTCTTATCGGCCCGGCGGCCGCTCAACAGATGGCCCGCATGACGCAGCGCCGCGCCCATGCGCGTGGAGTATGCGCCGAGCGTTGCCGCCAGCCGAGCCTTCGGCGTGGCGTCCCAGGATTCGGAAAAGCCCTTGATATGGAGGTAGCGCACCTCGTGCCGCGTGTTGGAGTGAAAGCCCGCGATCGCCAGTTCGTCGCCCATTTGGCTAATCGCCCAGGCCAGCAACGCCACCGCGGCACGACTGATACTGAGCACGGTCTCGTCGGTGCCGGCCACGGCATCGTTGACCGAGGCCGAAAGATCCACCAGCAGCAATACGGCGATGTCACGGCCGTCGGTGCGCGTGCTCATGTGGATGCGCGCGTCCGGCTGGGCGCCTGCGCGCCAGTCGGCAATCGCGCGCACGGCCACGTCAAGGTCGAGTTCCGTGCCCTCTTCCTGGTAGCGCAACCGCGTGCGGTCCTGCGGCTTGATGAGGTCGAGCACGCGCTTCAAATGTTTGGCCACGGGCGCATGCCTGCCGAGCAGTGCGTCGATGTCGGCCGGATCTCCGGCCGGCTGCAACGTGTCGTACACGCTGACCCAGTCGGGCCGGTAACCGCGCATGGCTTCATCCCATTCGGGGTAATGGCGCGGCGGCATCGCTGAATCGTCCATCGCGGAATTCGAGCTTCTTTGCTCGAATTGCTCCTCCTCGTCGCCCGCCTCGATGTATATCCATAGGTGGCGATTGTCGTCGCGATAGTGCACCACCGTGTCCTCAAAGCGCATTCTGGCCTGCTGGTCATCTTGACGCCGCGTACGCGCTGCCCACTGCAGCGCCAACGTCGCCATTTCACGGCTGGACGATTCGCGCTCGTGCAGCAGCTCGAGAAAGCGCGCGCGAAATTCCAGCAAGACCGGATCGCGGTAGGGGTGCGCCGCATCGAGCAGTGCACGTGATAGGCAAACCAGCCGGTGCCTCAGGCAGGATTCGCGCTGCGGGTCGCAGGCATCCTCGGCCGGCGCCGGGTGCATCGCAAGAAGGGCACGGCACAATCCCGGATAGCAGCGCAGCGCGAGCAGGTCGACGCGACAATCCTCGAAACATTCGACGGCCAGGCGCTGCAGCGGACTAAGGTTGTCGGCCACCAGAGTGAGGCTCCAGCGTCGATGCGCCGCGAGGTGAGCAAGTACCGCGCGATAGCGCTCGAGGCCGCTGAGCCGAGTCACCGTCGGCGCGGATCCTTGCCAATCGTCAAGCACCTCGGGAAGTCGAAAACCGTCCGGCTGCGCGTAAGGCAGCGTGATCGCAGAAGCTGCATCGCCCTGCTCCGTGCTCACAGGATATGGGATCAGTGCGACCTGCTCATTCCACAGGCAGCGCAGCGTAAGTTCCAGCCGCCGCTCGACATCGACCAGCAGTGTGCCGTGGCGCTCACGCTGCAACAACGCACGACTGTCGGGCGTGGTCAGCGCGAAGAAATCGATCTGGCGCTCTGGATGCTTGCCGTGCAAGCGAATGCCCTCGGACACCCAACGCCGCAGGCCGTCCAGCGGAACCAGTCCGACCAGAGTCGGTGCCTGTCTCAGGAACGTCGGCAAGCTGGGGCTGGGCTCCGTGGCGTGGTGCCCGTGAATCGAGATACTGGTGCGTTCCATGAGCTGGACCGCAATCGCGAAGTACTGCGCCAGCAGTTCGGGCGAAGGCAGGCGCCGCGCCACGGCACTGAGGCTTTGCAGCAGGGGCACGATGGCCGGGCCGTTGGGCGACTTCTGAAAGGCCTGTATCGCCCGATCCAGGGGCGCGAGCGAAGCCTCGCCGGCCGAGGCCGCGACGCTGGGCCAGATCTCGAGGAACACCAGCAATGGCTCGACGCCACGACCAAGTTTGCCGAGCCGACTTGCCTGCGCAAGATACGCATCGAGGCCGGTCGCGCTCAGCTTGCGCTGAGCTTCGTCAATGCACTCATCGAAGACGCCGTCGACGGCATCGAAGCGGCAATCGAGCCGGTCGCGCAACTTCTGGTGGCGCAGCGGCGGACGTTCTGCCGGCACCGCTCCCGACCTCGTGCCGTAGGTTGCGAAGGGCGTGGTCGGCGCACTCACGTCACAGGCACCTGAGGTCAGACGAGAACGGCGTCGATGGTGTGCTCCAGAGTCTCGCGGATCTCTGCGTCGTCGGTAATAGGACGCACCATGGCCATCCGGCAGGCGTCGCGCAACGCAACGCCTTGGCGCACGAGGTTGCCGGCGTAAACAATGAGACGCGTCGAGACGCCTTCGTCGAGACCGTGACCCTTGAGCCGGCGCGCGGCTGCGGCCACCTGCACCAGTGCGCCAGCATGATCGCTCGTGATGCCGGTCTCGCGCACGACGATCTCCGCTTCCAGCGCGGCCGCCGGGTAGTCAAAATCCAGCGCGACAAAGCGCTGCCGTGTCGAGGTTTTCAGATCCTTCATGAGACTTTGGTAGCCGGGGTTGTACGAGATGACCAGTTGGAAGTCCGGGTGCGCGCGCACCAGCTCGCCCTTCTTGTCGAGGGGGAGCGTACGGCGATAGTCCGTGAGCGGATGGATGACCACCGTAGTGTCCTGCCGCGCCTCCACGATCTCGTCCAGGTAGCAGATCGCGCCGTGACGCGCCGCCATCGTGAGCGGGCCATCCTGCCAGCGCGTGCCGCCGGGCTCGAGCAGGAAACGGCCGACCAGATCCGCCGCCGTCATGTCCTCATTGCAGGCGACCGTAACCAGCGGTCGACCGAGCTTCCAGGCCGCGTGCTCGATAAAGCGCGACTTGCCGCAACCGGTGGGTCCCTTCACCATCACCGGCAGGCGCGCGGCATACGCAGCCTCGAACAGCGCGATCTCATCACCCTGCGGCGCGTAGTACGGCTCATCCGTAATACGCCAATCGTCAAGTGAACTCATGAGCACCTCTGGTTCGTCCAATATGTCGAACCGCGCAACCGCCGGGCAGTGAAATCGAGCGCGCCGATCGCCTTGAGATCGGCCGCGAGTCCGTGCACATACTAGCATTACAAGGCGCAGCGTTCGACGTCGAGTAGGCGACGCTTGGTCCTCGGCAAGAGCGCCGCTACGGTTCGCGAATGAGGGTGAGTCCCTCGCCCTCCGCGGAAATGATGAGCTGCTGGCTCGCCACCCATGCCTCCACGACCTGCTGCTGGCCGGTAATATCGGATCGTAGACGTCCGTTGACATCGACCGACCACCGGCCGAGCTTCTCACGTCCAAGGACCCTCATCGTTACTGTGCCGTCAGCCGAAAACTTAGCGGTCACGACTCCGTTGCTCCACGTTCCGACGATCGCTTCGCGCAGCGGACGCGGATCGCGAGCCTCTGGAGTCGGGACTGTCGGTTGCGCGAAGGCGGCCTTCGTGGCATTGCCGATTCCAACCATATTCGCGCGAGCTTCGTTGCGCATGCGCCGGTCGTGGGACATGACTGCCGTACCGAGGCATCGGGCGATGTCCTGTACTGTCGCGCTTTGCTGCGTCGGGCGGTCCGGCAAGCGCTCCAGGTTCACCACTTTCCGGCTGTACGGCAGGAAATACAATCGAACGTAGCCGGCATCCGGCGCCGCGTCGAACGTCATCGGCATGACATTGAAGCTGCTGTCGCCCACCTCGAGGTAATATAAGTCGAGGTTTCCTTCCCCCGGAATGGAGACGCGACTCTTGCCGATGGCCCCTTCTTTGGAATCGACGCGCATGCGCCTCAAGTCGCGAGTGAGTGCGTCGCCGCCGCTGATGGAGCGCACGACGAGGAACGCGGCGATCGCGAAGCATATGACGTTGATGAGCACTCCCGAGACCGCAGACAACGTCGGTGCGGCATAGAAGTCGATCAGCAGCGCTCCCGCTGCCAGCAATCCAGCGGTGCTCAGCGCACTCTTTCGCCGATACCGGGACAGGCCGCGGAAGCCGCTTAGCTGCATGTCTGTCAGCTCGCCGCGGCGGTTTGCCTCGAGCGCATCGGGCGGGAACGGGTTCACTGCCAACTCAGGGCTTTCTCAATGGCGAGCGCCTGCGCGGCTCGGTGCCGGCGCGTCACCCCAGCCAGCGGCCAAAAAAGCGGAAGCTGCGGTCCCAGGCTTGTTGCGACCAGACGGGGTCGTACTGGGTCGCGGGGATGCGGCCCGGCCCGACGGCGGTCTCGTTGGCGAACGCATGGTGGGCGAGGTAGCGGTGGAAGTCGAAATTCACGTCGGCGGCGCGCAGCTTGTCCTGCAGCTGATCGACGGTCGCAATCGGGAAGAATTCGTCTTGCGTGGCCCAATGAGCCTGCAGCGCCGCTTTGATCTTGGTCGCGTTGATGTATTCCAGCGGCGGGCAGCCGTACCAGACGACGCCGGCGTCCACCTCGGGGGCCATGCACAAAGTCAGCATCGTCAACGCACCTCCCATGCAAAAGCCGGTGATGCCGACCTTGCGGCTGCGCGTCTTCAGAAACTGCACGGCCCCACGTATGTCCTGGGAGGCTGCATCGCCGAAATTCAGGCCCGTCATCAGATGATGCGCTTCCTCGGCCTCGACGGTGGATTTGCCGCGGTAGAGATCGGGCACGAGGGCGACATAACCCGCGCTCGCCAGGCGCTCGGCGACACCACGGATTTGGTCGTTGACTCCCCACCACTCCTGGATGACGACGATTGCAGGTGCATCGGCAGCGTGCGCCGGTTCGGCGAGATAACCCTGAACCGTTTTCCCGTCTGGACGATTGAAGGTGGCTGTCGTTCCCATGGTGAGATTCCTTGATGAGGTAGATCCATACATGAAGCAGGAGGCGCGCCAATCCAAGCTGCTGAAACAAGCGAGAGCGTAACCGGGTCCGCGGGCGCAAACAACCGCCGCCGGTTAGGCCCTGCGCAGCCGGCGGCCGGTAGGCTCATGATCACGGTCGGCATCTATGTTGCGCGGCGACGATAAGTGCCATGATTCGCGTTGCCCTGCGGCGACTGAATTGGCAGAGGGAAACCGTGATGTTGTCTGGCGTCGTGCGTGCACTATGCGTGGTCGGCGCGCTTCTCGCGTGTACAGCGATACGAGCGGAAGACGGTTATGACCTCTGGCTACGCTACCGAGCGGTGGAGACGCGGTGGCTCGAGGCATACCGGAAATCAGCCGTCGAAATTATCGCTGCCACGCCGTCCGCGACGCTCGAACTCGCAAAGTCCGAGTTGGTCCGCGGCCTCGGCGGACTCTTGGGAACTGCACCCGCAATTGCATCAATTCCAACGAAAGACGGTAGCGTCATCATCGGAACACCAAGATCGTCGCAGCTGATTGGTCGGCTGCATCTGGATTTGGAACAATTGGGCGCGGAAGGTTACGTCATTCGCAGCCTCATCTACGGAGGGCATCGGGTTATCGTCATCGCCGCAGACCAGGATATTGGCGTGCTGTACGGTACGTTTAACTTTCTGAGATTGCTGCAGACTCGCCACACTCTACAGAATCTACGGTTGTCGTCCACTCCGCGCATCGGGCGTCGCGTTCTCGATCACTGGGACAATCTAGATCGAACGGTCGAGCGCGGTTACTCCGGCGAGTCAATCTGGGACTGGCACAAGCTTCCCGACTACCTGGATCCTCGCTATACCGACTACGCCCGCGCATGCGCCTCGCTCGGGATCAACGGCACCGTACTCACGAACGTCAATGGCAGCGCGGTCAGTCTCACGCCACCGTATCTGCACAAGCTCGCGGCTCTCGCCGATTTGTTTCGCCCTTACGGACTGCGTGTGTATCTGACGGCCCGCTTTACTGCACCCATCGAAATCGGCGCGCTCAACACCGCAGATCCTCTTGACCCCGCCGTCCGCAGCTGGTGGCGCGCCAAGGCCGATGAGATTTACGCGCTCATTCCGGACTTCGGGGGCTTCCTCGTGAAGGCCCATTCCGAGGGGCAACCTGGTCCTCAGGATTACTCCCGCACGCATGCGGACGGCGCCAATATGCTTGCAGACGCATTGGCGTCGCATGGCGGGATCGTGATGTGGCGTGCATTCGTCTACTCTCAAGATCTAGCCGACGATCGCGCGAAAAAAGCGTTCAGGGAATTCGCGCCGTTGGATGGGAAATTCCGGCCCAACGTCATGCTACAGGTCAAGAACGGCCCCATCGACTTCCAGCCCCGTGAGCCGTTTCATCCGCTGTTCGGTGCAATGCCGAAGACTCCGATGATGCTGGAAGTGCAGATCACGAAGGAATATCTCGGCTTCGCGACTCACTTGGTCTATCTCGGGCCATTGTTCGAAGAGGTACTGCGTTCAGATACCTACGCACGAGGCGAGGGTTCGACGGTGGCAAGGGTGATCGACGGCTCGTTGTTCGGGAATTCGAATACCGGCATCGCGGGCGTTGCCAATATCGGCTCGGACCGGAATTGGACCGGCTCCCACTTCGACCAGGCCAATTGGTTTGCCTTTGGCAGGCTCGCTTGGGATCCGACGTTGAGGTCTCGCGACATTGCTGAAGAATGGGTCAGGGTCACGTTCTCGAACGATCCCGGCTTCGTTGCGTCGGCGGTGGAGATGATGATGGGATCGCGTGAAGCGGCGGTTGATTACATGACCCCGCTTGGATTGGCTCATCAGATGTCTGCATCGCATTACGGACCGGCCCCCTGGCTTACGGGCAGACCGCAGGATGATTCGACGTCGACGTATTTCAATCGTGCGGACGCGCAGGGTATAGGATTCGACCGGACGGCCGCCGGCAGCAACGCGCTCGCTCAATACGCACCGGCGGTGGCGGCCCGATTTGCCGACCTCGGTCAGATTCCCGAACGCTTGCTGCTCTGGTTCCATCATGTTCCATGGGACCACCAAATGAGGTCGGGCCGAACGGTGTGGGACGAACTCATCATCGACTACACCCGCGGCGTTCGAACAGTCGCCAACATGCGCCACACTTGGTCGGGGCTTGCGAGATGGGTGGACTCCGAACGCTTTGCACAGGTCAGCGCATTCCTGGCTATTCAGGAGCACGAAGCAAAATGGTGGCGCGATGCGAGCATCGCGTACTACCTGACACTTTCGCAGCGGCCGCTTCCCGCGGGATACGAGGCTCCGGAACACGCGCTGCAGTACTACGAGGCTTTGTGCTTTCCCTATGTTCCGGGAACTGCACCCGGAGCCTCGCCCGTATGCAAGTAACCCCCCGGTTCAGGCCGGCGCGGGCATTCCCCGCTCTCGGAAATCGCGTCATGGACGCGCGTGGCCACTCACTCAGACCAGGTAGAAAGGATTGAAACTGGCCGGAGCTTTTTTCAAATCCTCAAAAAGTTCCGGATTATCTCGCTTGAATTGCTGCATGCGCGACAGATTACTCTCGCCGCCCTTAGCCGGCTGATTCAGGAACACCCGAGCATCTTCCTGGTTGGACGGAAGCGGCGTGAATCCGTGGTGGTCGGCGCGCAATCCGGGCCGCTTCAATTCCGACCGATAGACGTTTGACACCACGATGGCCATGAATTCCTCGACCGTGTCCATGAGGGGCGAATCGGCGGGTTTGTGTTGGTCCGTCGTCCCGCGAATCTGCCTCAGGCCGTGCACCATTTCGTGCAGCAGGATCTCGTCCTTGCCGACGCCAGGCGCTTGTTTGAAGTCCGCCGGTTTCGCGATGAAACCCACGCCCGCCACGGTTGCGGCATTCCACATGCTGGGATTGAACCGCACCAACGCGTTGTTGCCTACGGACTTGGCCACGACCTGGTCCATATTGACCGGGCCCGGGCTGTCGTCGATCTTCGGCACGAACACGGAACCAGACGTTGCGTTGAAGCCCTGCCATCCTCGGGAATCAAGGTAGGGCAACTCGTTCCACGGAATGACCAGCATGGTCTTGTGTGTGCGCCAAATGTCCTTGATCAGGGCCCAGCCCGTCCAACTCCAGCGTAGCCGCGACAGCAGCAGCATGACATCCGTTTCATAACCGTCGACCTGCATTTCGTTGGAATCCGGCGGGCCGCTCTGTCCCTTTGGCTTTGGCGTATAGCTAATGATAGTGCCGGTGACTACGATGTTTCTTGCGTCAGCAAATCTAATCATTGTCCAGCCTCCTTGCTCGACTCCGTCCATCGAGTCGACGCAAAAACCTTCGACCCCAATACAAAGTCTAGCGCAAGGCTTGAGATTTTCAAGAGAATCGGCACCGATCGCCGGGGGTTGCTGTGCAATGCGATCACTCCAGACGTATCCGCGCGGCGAGACCGCCGGCGAGGCGCGCGGTGAAGGTCGGCGCGACAGAAAATCCTACAGTGGATTCGGGAATGCTATTCTTTGATACGTCCATTATGAAAACATCCATCGTGGTTTTACTGCTGCTCGCATCGAGCGCCGTCGCGAAGCCGGTGACCGTGCCGGAGCTCTTGACGGATTCCCGCCCGCAAGACTGGCGCTCGCCCGATCCCGACAACACGCTCTATCTGGAGCTGCCGGGCGGACGAGTCGTCATCGAGCTCGCGCCGCGGGTTGCGCCTAAGCATGTCGCGAATATCAAGGCGCTCGCGCGGGCGCACTATTTTGACGGCCTGGCGATCGTGCGCGTGCAAGACAATTACGTCGTGCAGTGGGCGGATCCGGACCATCGTCGCCTCGTTCCGGCCGGTGTGACCATGGTGGCACCCGAGTTCACCGCGGAAGCGAGTGCCAACCAACGCTTCGAGCCCTTGCCGGATCGTGATGCCTATGCACCGGAGGTGGGATTTCTCGACGGCTTCCCCGCTGCGCGCGATCGGCGCTCACGCACCGTCTGGTTGGCGCATTGCTACGGCACGGTCGGCGTCGGACGCGACGATCCGCCGGAGAGCGACGGCACCGAGATGTATGCGGTGATCGGCCATGCGCCGCGGCAGCTCGACCGCAACGTTGCGCTGGTCGGACGAGTTCTCAAGGGCATGGAGCTGCTCTCCAGCCTACCGCGTGGGACCGGCGACATGGGGTTCTACGTAGCGCCGCAGTCGCCGATTCCGATCGTCTCGATGCGCGTCGCGTCGGACTTGCCTGAGGCCGAGCGCACGCCGATCGAGGTGCTTCGCACCGAAAGCGCCGTATTCCGTGCAATTCTCGAGCAGCGGCGCAATCGGCACGAGGACTGGTTCAAGTTCAGTCCTGGGCACATCGACATCTGCAACGTCCCGTTGCCGGTTCGCGCCACCCCGTCGGCCAGCCGCTAGGCACTTGAGCCAGCCGATGGCACCGATCGGCGAGCGGGCCGGCGCCCGCGGTGATTTCCGTTGGAGCGACGCGTCCGAGAGTTTGACGATCACGAACGGCAGCAAATCGGATATTGAATTCGTAGAAATCGAGATTCAAATAAGAGCGCTAATCACGAAGATCTCGTGTTGAAACTCGCTCCGGGGCAGCCATCAATTGGCGTCCGCCTATTCTGCGGCATTGTACTTCGTGAGGAACTTTTCCATCGCGTCGAGCAAGGCAACGCGATCATCCTGGCGCGTGAAGTAGTGATCGGCAAGAGGCAACAGCAGCAGATCGACGTTCTTGCGCGCCTTATTCAAGCGATCGTACATATTGGATGAATGCACAGACGGGACCGTGACGTCCTTCTTGCCGTGAATGAGCAGAAGCGGCGTCTTGATGCGCTCCACGGCATTGATGGGCGAGACAGCATCAAAGTCCGGGGTCATGCGCTTCCAGGCGTCGCTAAACTTGCCTGCCTGCATGTCGTAAGCGAAATCGTTGACCTCACGCTTCAAACTGGAGACACCGGCGATGGAAATTGCGCAACGGTAAAGATCCGGGTCCTTCGCGATGCCCCACATCGCCGCATAACCGCCATATGAGGCGCCAATAATGCACACGCGCGCCGGATCGACGATGCCTCGGGCGATCGTCCACTTCACGCCGTCGGTAATGTCGTCCTGCATTGCGATTCCGAGCTGACCATCGCCTTTGCGCAAGAACTCGGTGCCGTATCCGGTAGAGCCGCGAAAATTGGGCTGTAATACGGCGTAACCGCGATTGGCGAGGAACTGCTGCCAATAGTCGTACTCGAGGGTATCCTGCGCCCACGGCCCGCCATGCGGCATGACTACCAGCGGCAGGTTGTGCGGATCCCGTCCCACCGGCAGCGTCAGCAAGGCCTCGACATCGAGATCATCGCGCGCCTTGTAAGCGACAACGGTCACGGGCGCTAGATGCCGCGCGCCGATCAAGTCGTTTGCATACGCAATCCGCTGCATTTTGCCGGAGTCCGTGCTGTAGAAGTAGATGGAACCCGGCGTGTCGGGTGAGCTGGTGCGAATGAGCATTCGCGTGCGATCTTCGCTCATGCTCTCGATGCTGACCGTGGCATTTGGCACCGCCTTATCGAGCTGCGATTGGAGCTCCGCGAGTTTGGGGTCAAACCAATGAACGCGACCCTTGAGCGCCGAGGTGGAAACTCCCAGCAAGCTCGCGCCGTCGCGCGAAACTATCGTCGCATCGACTCCCCCGGAATCCGGCACGTATACCGCGCGCACCTCAGCCTGAGTTGCGAGATCGTATTCATAGATCGATGACATACCTCGATCATCATCGTGGATCACCAGTGCGTGTTCGCTTTGCGGGAGAAACATGAATGGAACGGTCAGAAGTTCGTTTTTGCGGGCATCCGCACGATCGATGGTGCGAAATGCCTCGACACCGCCTCGCGAACGATAGAGAAGGCGTGAGGTGCGTGTTGAAATCCATCGGCACGCCAGCGGATAACGAAGTGTCGATTTATACGCTCGATGGGGGCGCTCCGCCTCGAGGCGACGTCCGCCGTGACTCCATCATGCGCCGGAGTCGTGGGAGCCGGGTCAATCCGATGAGCGAAATGATCCAAACAACACCAAGGAACCAATACCGCTCTGGCGTGGGCTCGATAAGAAGCAAAACTGTTGCGGCCAAGAGATTCAGCAAAAAAATTGCGATCAGCGCGAGTACGATCAGGTAGCCCCACGAGGGCTGTCCTTTGCGCCGATCGTCATGTGTCATGTTTTGGTTTGTCACAGCGCGATCCAAGGTAATTCAAAAAACCTGCGAGACGACACAAGCGCCCCTATAAGACGCGACGAGCAGGTCCCATGGAATCCGCGCAAGCGTCGCTCCCTCTCGAGTGCAATTAAACACTTACAGCTAAGTCCGTCAAACGCCGGCAGCGGAAAGGTCGGATGGCTGCGGGGCGATGAATTGCGATTGACGGCGAAAGGTAAGCTCCCGCCCAAGGCAGGCACCCAAGACGGGGTACATCGCGGCCCGCGAGATGAGTAATATGATGAGGTAGCTCCGATGATTGGAGCGTCGCGCCGTAGGTCCATGAAAATCAAGGCGATCATAACCGGCGCAACAGGCATGGTCGGAGAAGGGGTCCTTCTCGAGTGCCTGAAGCACCCCGGTGTAGAAGAGGTCTTGGTCATCAATCGAAAGCCGGGTGGGATTTCGCACCCCAAGCTGCGTGAGATTATTCATTTGGATTTCTTCAATCTAGCGCCCATCGAGCAACAACTGACCGGATTCGACGCGTGCTTTTTTTGCCTGGGCGTATCGTCCGTGGGCATCAGCAGAGAACAATACAAGCGCATTAGCTACGATCTCACGCTGAACGTGGCGCAGCTTCTACGGAAATTGAATCCCGCGATGCGCTTTTGCTACGTAACGGGCGCAGGTACCGACAGTAGCGAACAAGGACGCATAGCCTGGGCGCGCGTCAAGGGCGCCACCGAAAATGCCTTGATCCGCCTGTTCGATCAGGCCTATATGTTTCGCCCCGGCTTCATGAGACCCACGCCGGGCCAGAGAAATGCGAAAAGGTATTACCGGTTTCTTGCCTGGCTATATCCGATCGGCAGGTCGATTTACCCGGCGGGGTTTTGCACCTTGCAGGAAGTGGGGCTGGCCATGATCGAGGTCGTTCGCAACGGCTATCCCAAGAAAATTCTGGAAGTGAAGGACATTGTCGCCGCCGCAGGGATCTAGCGTATGCGCGCAAGGCACGGCCTCTAGAGCGTGGCGAGAGCCCCTCCAACGTGGGCAAGGTCGAACGCGGCGCGCGCCGCCCCGCTTTTCGGATACGGCCTCGACCAATGGCGAATTCTCGATCTCCGGCGGAGGCCATCGAAGGCCGCGCTGGGCCCAGTGGCTCGAAGCGCTGCACCAAACACCGCGGACGAGTTATAGTTGGCTGAACCACAATGCGAAGTCCTCGCCTTCGATGGCTTCGACGATTCTGGATATTCGAAAAAAGGGGGATGTAGCATGAACTTCAATCGAAAGCTCTCGTATACGATCGCGGCCATCCTGAGCGGATCCTCCGCCGGATTCGCCAATGCCGCGAACGCACCCGACACCGAAGCCAGCACCGATATCATTCAAGAGATCACGGTCACCGCGCAGCGGCGCAGTGAGAACATCCAGGACGTGCCGATCTCGATTCGGGCGCTGACCGGAGACATGCTGACCCAGTTGAACGTGCAAACCCTCGACGACTACATCAAGTATTTGCCGAACGTGACGACGGCGAGCAACGGGCCCGGCCAGAACGAGATTTACATGCGCGGCCTCAGCGCCGGTTCTCAGCCCAGCCAAGGCAGCGGTTCGACGGGCTTGTGGCCGAACGTCGCGATCTACCTGGATAATCAATCCGGACAGCTCCCGAATCGCAACCTCGACATCTATGCCGTCGATCTAAATCGCATCGAGGTCATGGAGGGTCCGCAGGGAACGCTGTTCGGTGCTGGCGCCGAAGCGGGCGCAATCCGCTATATCACCAACGAACCGAAGCTCGACGTGACCGAGGGGAGTGTCAAGGCCGGCTACGGCGTGACCGCTCACGGCGATCCGAATGCCGACGTGACGGCGGTGTTGAACGTACCGCTGATCCCCGGCACCATGGCGGTGCGCGCGGTGGTCTACGACGACAACCGCGGCGGCTACATCAACAACGTGCCGGCGACGTTCACGCGCAGCAACACCGACATCGGCATCCATTACGCGAACTATACGGCGACCGGCCCGCTGTGCCCGAATGGCCAGCCGCCCAGTGGCCCGCCGACCCCTGGGTATTGCGTGCCGCCCGGCAGTCCGGCCATCAACAACACCAGTGTGGTTGGAAACGCCATCAACCCCGTTACCTACCAGGGCATACGCGTGGAGGCACTCTACAACTTCAATGATGACTGGAACGCGCTGATCACGCAGTCGTATCAGGACATGAACTCGCAGGGCGTGTTCTACCAACAGCCCAATGCCTCGGATGGCGCGCCGCTGCAGCCGCTCGAAGTCACACTGTTCAACCCCGCCTACGACAAGGACCAGTTCGAGAGCACTGCGTGGACACTGAACGGCAAGTTTGGCGATTTGAAGGCCGTCTACACCGGCGGCTACCTGGTACGCAATGTCGATCAGGTCGGCGACTACACGAATTACGCGCGCGGTGTCTATGCCGATTACTATCAGTGCTATGGCCCGGGATCGGGTGCGGGAGTCACCACGTCAACGTGCTTCTCGCCGAGCGCCACCTGGCATTCGGTCGAGAAAAACCAGCACCAGCAACACGAATTGCGCCTGAGCACGCCGGACGATTGGCAGTTCCGCGCGATTGCCGGCGCGTTTTGGGAGTCCAACAAACTCTACGACCAGACCGACTGGATGTACAAGACCATTCCTGCGTGCACCTCCAACGGGGCCGCGGGCACGCCAGGCAATACCGGCTGCCTCTCGAACATCGGCACGTTCCCCGGCACGACTGTCGTGAATCCCGGTATTCAGAGCCCCAACAGCTCCTTCTACCAGGACACGGTCCGCGAAACCAAGCAGACAGCGTTCTTTTTGTCCGTCGACTACGACTTGATTCCGAAGGTGCTGACGGCCACGCTGGGTACGCGATATTTCCGCTTCGACAATTCCTCGGACGGCAGCGTCATCGCGAGTTTCGGTTGCTTCGAGGCGGGTCTGCCGGCCGGTGGCTGCCACAGTACCGCTTACAGTTACAACCTCAACGCCGAGAATCTCTCCGATACCGAAACCGGATTCAAGAGCCGCGGGAATCTGACCTGGCACATCACGTCGGACGTCATGCTGTATTACACGTTCTCGCAGGGCTTTCGCCCCGGCGGCTTCAACCAGAACGGCGGGTCGCAGCATGCATTCACCCCCGCCGGCGTGGCGCAGTACTTGATCCCCTCCGCATACTCATCCGACAAGTTGACGAACAACGAAATCGGCTGGAAGACGGAATTCTTCGACCATAGTCTGCAGTGGAACGGCGCCGTATACCGGGAGAACTGGAATGACGTCCAGGTCGCCTTCTTCGATCCCGGTGTGGTCGGCAACATTTTCTACAACGCCAATGGTCAGGACTTCCTCATCAAGGGCCTCGAAACCTCGTTGGTCGCCCGGGTACTGAACGGGCTGACGCTGCAGGGAGCGGCATCCTGGAACCAGAGCCGACAGACCAACTCGCCGATATTGACCAACAACGTTCCGGGAAGCCCGAACTACGGCCAGCAAATCACGTTCGCCTGCCGAACCGCCTACGGGGTCGGTTGCGCGGCGGTCACCAGCCCCTTCGGCCCGATTGGCGCACCGAGCGCCGATGCACCGCCGATTCAGTTCAGTCTGCGCGCCCGCTACGAGTGGACCATGGCCGGGTACAACCCTTTCGTTCAATTCGGCGCCGTCCACAACGGTATTTCATTCACGCAGGCGGGCTCGAATCCAACGATCGCAGAAGCCGGAAGCGTCAGCACCGGTAGGTTGCGGTTCGAGAATCCCGCTTACTCGACCTTCGATGCGTCAATCGGTGTCGCAAAGGATGCTTGGATCGTGACCGCATTCGGGGAGAACCTCGGCAATTCCAACGCCAGCACGTTCGTCAGCACCGATCAATTCATCGTCGCACAGACGCCGCTTCGACCGCGGGTACTCGGCCTCTCGTGCAGCTACAAGTTTTGACGGCGACGCGAACCGGGGGACCGGATTGGAAGGGAGGATAGGCAAAATACGCAACGGGTCCGCGCTGCGCGGACCCGTTGGCGCGGCGCATGATAAAGATCGGCGCGGCGACCTCCAGCGCGGGGCTTCCAACGCGATTTTCTGGAATGAAAGCCCGTATACCTCGAGCAATTTATTGCAGCCGGATTCCGTCCCATCGCCGATGCGTTGCCGGACGCTTTTGATGTAGGCGTTGGTCAGCATGATCCTCTCCACGACGGTCTCGCGGGCGCCGGACGGGGGATGCCCGACTATTTCGATAACGATCTCGTCGAACAGCTCGGAATTCTGGTGCGCGTTGAGGAGCAAAGGAGAGGCGACTCCGATCTTCTTGGTGATCATGGCCGGAGAACTCTGGTGAGGGGCTCTTTGGTCTGCCGGTCTTCGGGTCCACCGGAACCACGGAGCCCATGTCGATAGACTCGAGCTCGATCCACTTGTCGCTTCTGTTGGCCTTCAAAGTTTCAGCCTTCAACTGACCCTGTTTCTTACCCTTGGAACTGGCAGTCGAGCTCGCGGATGTCGAGGACGTGGTGCTGTCGCACAACCATTGGGACCATGTCGGCGGCCTCATGAGCCTGCGACGCGAGTTCGCCAAAGCCAACCCGCGCGCCATGAGCCGTGTACACGTGGGAGCCGGCATCTTCGAGCCGCGGCTCATCAAGGCCCAATATCTCGCGACCGGCGGAGTGTTCATCATCCGCGATGGGCCGAGGCATCGATGCGCGCAGGCTCGCGCAGTGATGCCGCCAAAACGGGACTTGACGCGGCCGAGGTCGCTACCGTCGCCGCGTGCGATGCCGTTGTGGGCTCAGTTGTTTTTTGCGCCCTGATTGATCCACGTCTCGATCAGATTGATCTGCTCGGGCTTCAGCCATTCCGAGGGCTTGCCCGGTACCAGACTCCTTGGCATCGCTATCGAAGGATCGGCCTCGTGCTTGACGAGCCTCAATAAATTGCTGTCGAGGCTGCTGCCGGGGACGATCATGGCGCCATACTTGGTTCCCTTCATCAGGCTCTCATAAGTCGCCACGCTGAATCCACTCACGACGCAGCCCGGGCTGCCGGGCGCATGGCAGGTCATGCAGCGTTCCTGAAAAATGGGGAAAACGTCATTCTTGAAGCTGACTTGCCGGGTACAGCCGGCGCTGATTGCTAAGAGCGCGATCAAACCCGATTCCAGAATGGTTAGTTTGCGCATGGTTTCGACCTCATTCAGACATTTCGACTGGCTCCCACGGCGGCAGCAGACGCGATAGCGCCCACAAAAAAACGAAACTCCCGCAAAGCAAAGTTGCGGCCCAAACGACACCCTCGCGGCCCCATAGGGGCGGGGTAAAGGTCAATAATCCCCTTGTGGTCTTGGAGAGCTCTTGACCGCCGATCACGACATTCCAGCGCATCGCGAACACCGCGATCACGAGCAGCACCGAAGAGAAACTCATCCAGCCGATCAGCGCCTTGCCGCGAACATTGCGCGCGAGCAGCACTGTCACGATGAGAAGCGGAATCACTGTAAACGTAGCCTGGATGATGATCCCAACGCTGATCGGGCCGACGATCAGTTGCTTGACCATCTCGATGCCCTCGATGCTGCGGTAGAGCATCTCGATATACTCGAGCGCTTCGATGACGAGCGTCACGATCAGAAAAGCCCAAAGGACTCGAGCCAATCCTGTCATGCAGCGCTCATCGATCGTCGTTTTGCGCACCTTCGAGGACACTACATAGATGAGGACGAGCACGGCAACGCCGGAGACGACGGCCGAAAGAATGAAAATGATCGGCATGAGGTCCGATGACCACCATTCGCGCGATTTCAACGATCCGAAGACGAATCCGACATATCCATGCAAACCGGCCGCCGCCGCGATGCCGACGGCCGCGAGTACCTTGGTCCATGTTCGGTCGTAGGCAAGCGCACGTTCGGAAACGTCGGTTGAGCCCAGCGTGAGCAACCGATAGAAGCGTCCGAGGACTCCCTTGGCGGTCTGGGACATCGCGACGATATCGACGCGAAACGCAAACCAGATCTCGAGAATCAGCAAGATTGCGTAGAAGCCCGCTACATACGCGAAGGCCGCAAACGCCGACGTCCAATGGGCCGTCCAAATTGCCTCGACCGACCGTTCCGGATGCCCCAGGTGGGACAGCAGGGCAGCGGGTGCGAAACTGAGAAACGCCAGCGCCGACAGCAACGCGATGCGCGCGACGGGCTTGAAGCTCTCCATGTGGAACGTATGGTAGAGGCTCGACACGATGAAGGCGCCGGCGACGAGTCCGGTGATGTAGGGGTAAACGACGATCAGCACACCCCAAGGCACCACGGTTTCGTTCGGATAAACATACCCGCTGAAGGGAGACACGATGAAGTCGGAGATTTGCATCAAGGCGCCCATCACGACACCTCGCCGTCGAGTCCGTTGTAGAACACATGCGGCCCATTGCCGGTCCACGCCTTGAGCACGCTGATGCGATGAGACTTGATGAAAACGCTGATGTCGCTCGATGGATCATTGAGATCGCCGAAAATTCTGGCTTGCGTCGGGCAAACATCCACGCAGGCCGGCTTCAGTCCTTTCGTAATCCGGTGATAGCACCAGGTGCATTTGTCGGTGGTCTGCGTCTCCTCGTTGAAATACCGCGCACCGTAGGGGCAGGCTTGGACGCAGTAGCGGCAGCCGATGCAATATTTCTCGTCGATGAGTACGACGCCGTCCGGCGTCTTGTAGGTAGCCCCGACCGGGCAAACCTGCACGCAGGCCGGATTTTCACAGTGATTGCAGAGCTTCGGTACGAAGAACGCCTTCGTCACCTTCTCGTTCCGGTATCGATTGCTGAAGCGGTAATCCTGCGGCGAATCCGCCGCGGCAATGTTCACCGGATCCGATTGGGTGTCGACGCGCGGCCTATCTTCGCCTTCGAGATAGACGTAACGCTCGACCCAGGTACGAAAATCTTGTGGATTGAGCGGGACCTTGTTCTCGACTTTACAGGCCTCGACACAGCGCAGGCAGCCGATGCAGCGCGTCACATCGACCCCGAATGCCCAACGGTGCTTGGTCCAGTCGTATTCGGGAACGGGACCTGCCGCGGGGAACTCGGCCTTCGCGGGCGTGGGCGCCGGTGTCGATGCTGACGATGCAGCAGCCTTGAGGCTCTCGAGCGCGACGGTGCCGACGCCCGAGCACACTGCCGTGGTCGCACAGACCTTCCCGAGAAGGGAAATGAAACCGCGCCGGCCGGCGTGATCCTTGATTAATTTAGTATCGCTCATCGTTTCGCCTTCTATCGTCTCGTGACACCATTCACGCGCCGGATTTCCTATTTGCAGGACATGCCGGCGAAATACGCCGCAACATTCTGGATATCGGCCGTGGTCAAACTCTTCGCGACCCCGTCCATGATGGGATTCGCACGCTTTCCGCTCTGGTATTCCGTCAGCGCGCCAATTAGATACGGCTGCTTCTGGCAGGCCAGATTCGGGAACATCGCAATCGCACTGACGCCATCGGGGCCGTGGCAGGCCGCACAGGTCGCCGACAGCTTCTTCCCGGCTGCGATGTCGGCGATGCCCGCGCCGCCAGCCGCCGAGATGGGAACTCCCGTATTCGAGAACAGCGGCGAATGCGGATCGTGGCATGCCGTGCACGCCTGCCCTGGCGAGTGGCTATCGAGCTCGATCTGAGGCATGAAGTCCGGCCGCCCCGCGATCTTCTCGTGGCATTTGACGCACAGCCTTCGATAATCGGCGGAAGCGGGTAGCGCCGCCGACGCAGACGGCGAAGTCGCGCCTGCGAGCGACGCCATCATCGGCGCGTTTCCGACATTCGTATGACAAATTTGGCACTTGAGGACATTGTGTATTCCGCTGGACCAGGTCGCATATTCCTTCGGGTAATCGGTCGAAAATGAGTCGGGACTGCGATATGCGGGCTGAGGCGCCGCGATATCCTCGACCGACGCGGCCCGATAGTGGCCATACACGCCGAAGGACTTCGGAGGAAAGTACAGTCTCCCGCCGACGAACAGCAGCGCAAAAACCGCGAGTATCGCAATCAGACGTCGAATATGTTTAGGCACGGATAGCTCCCCCGGACGCAATCAACGACGCGGATTGCGCGGCCGATCGGCGTCAATGTCCGGTTGTCGAGCAACGCACCTATTGGGGGAACCACATTCCGCTCTTGCATGAGCGACGACGAGCAACTCCACCGCCGGTTGCATTTCGCCAAGAGTTTTCCGTGAATACATATTCAGTAGATCCTTCGCTTCCATTTCACAATCACCGACGATTAGTTGTGGCGGATGACATGCCGACCGCCCATCGAGCCCCAGTTCACAACGCAAGCGCTGAGTGTCAATATCGAAGACCACTGCACCGACTCGTAATAACCGGCGCGCATGTCAATCGAGCGCTTCGCCGACGAATCTACGCCGTCCGCCATGCGGGAAAAAATAGGTAATTACCGAAGCAAAACGCAGGTGCGCGATGCACACAATGATCGGCGTCATCGTTCGGCGCATGAGATTCGGGCTGCATGCCGTACCTTCATGTGAGTTGGGTACTCGGCCTATTTTCCGGGACGATCGAGTACTTATCTCAATTTTCGAAGCCCGCCACGTGTATCAGTTACGCACCCGCAAATTTCACGCGGACCGTCGTGTACTAACTACTACCGCCGGGGGGGAGCATATGCAGAACTGCTGTTCTCATCGGGGCCAGAGCCTCGGCTTTCCCTGATACGCGAGCTTGCTGAGAATGGAAATCAAACTCACAAAGTCCTTCGCTGCGAAAGTCCTTCGCTGTGCTCGCGGCAACCGCTCTGCGAAGCTGTGATCGAGCAGCAAAAGGCCAACGGCGTCAGCGGGGAGGCTTTGGCGAATTTCCTAAGGTCCGGCCCTGGGGTCCGGGAGAGCTCAGCGTCCGAAGAAAGTCCGGGCGCGCAGGATGTCGGCGAGGTTGACGGGCGCCTGAAATTGACGAATCGCGGCCTGCCAACGCTCCGCGCCGCCGGCGCATAGCTTGCCGATGACTTCGGTCGAGGCTTGCCAGGTATGGAACAGCCCCTCTACGCCGCTCGTGATCAGAGCTTCGCCGAGGTGCAAATGCTGCAGAGTGCTGTCGAGCGGCTGATTCATGACGGAGAGTGTAGTGCGCCCCGATAAGTCACGGCAATTGTCGGCGTATTCAGACATATTTCCCGTCCGCACAAAATTCATGACGGGCTCGCGAAGACGCTTGCATCGATCCCTCTATCGAGGCCGTTCGTCGCTATGCGGGTCGCGATCGCGGTCGCTATGCTGGTCATCCCGATGCTCATCCCGATGCTCATCGCCGTGATCACGATCATGCCCACGGTCGCAACCGCTGGATCCGACAGTCGCAATCACCATAAGAATAAGAGCTGCTGATTTTACGAGTTTCATTGGGTTTTCCATTCTTTAAACGACCGGTTTCCAGATAACAGGAATCTCATGCACAGTGCGGATCCGCTGCATCCGCGAGGACGAATTACCGTGCAATGCCAAAGGACGGGGTCCGCTTTTCTACCCAAGCCACGTTTTGCGACTCCCTGTCAGCGTGGACCATCGCCTTAGTGATGGTGTTCCGAACCACCGTGATCACGATCGTGCCCGCGCCCGCCGCGATGATCGCCCCAATGGCCGCGCCCGTAGTAGACCACCGGAGGTGGACCATAATACCGGGGTGACACATAGACCAGCGGAGGTGGGACGCCCCAACCAAACGGGTTGATATCGACGCTGACGTGTGCGTCGGCGTAGGCGCTCGAACTTGCGATCAGCGCAAGCGCGACCGTGCCAAATGAACAAATTCGAATTTTCATAATGGATCCTCGATGAGCCGCTGCGCATGGGTGTCGTCGCGCCGGTCGGACGCGACAAGCTTCGATTATTGTTTCGCGACTTTACTTGCGCCATGGCCGCGATGACTGAATGCCTCGTCAGCCGCCTTTTTCTGGTCGTCGGACATCGCGGAATACAACTCGGAAAATGTGCTCGCGAGCTTCTTGACGCCATTCGCATGGGCCTGCGCGATGTCCGCATAGGCATTCAAATCGTCGATTGCCGTCGCGCTCGCGCGGTTTGCATCACGCTTGTCGATCGCTCGATCAAGTTCCTTTGCGTTCTCGCGCATCGTGTCGGCGACCAGCTTCCACTGAGACTCCTCGGCGGGAGTGATCTTTAGCGCGATGTGCAGCGATTTGATGTGTTTCTCCACTGCGCTATCGCGTTTTGCATCCGCGTTCGCCAATGCCGGGCCCGAAGCATCGGTCGCGGAATGCGGACTGGCCGATGGCGCCGACGTCTGTGCAAATGCAGCACCAAACATAAACGTGGATACAAGCACTGCGGCAATCACTTTCATAACGTTCTCCAGTTGGATTCACCCCTGTATAGAGGCATTCCACCATGACTTACCAACCGCGATCAGTGCGCTGTCGTACACAGCGTCCGTGTCGTCGCGTAGGCCCAAATGCATTCAAATTGCCGGTAGAGTGCGGTGCCATGCGGTAGTCGGCCCGCGCTGCGACCGCCGGGCGGAACGGCTGCCTATTGCTGCACCGGCGCCGCTTGTAATCGGCTACCTGCGAGTTCAAGATCGGAACCCCGATCCCGCCGCGCACGGACGAGTTGCCCTAACAGCCGCGCGCGGCAGCTTCCGCCGTCCATTGCGGGCTGCCGGTACCTGCGGCAACGCTCGAAGTCCGTTCTCGGGCACCGAATGGGGCCCTGCAGCCGCACCGAGACTTGTTAACTCCGTCGCGGAAAACCGAGAGCTGTGCGGTTATATTGACCTGCGGGCAGCTTATGTTAAGGATGCGAAATGGCGACGCTGACTGAAGAACAAGCCAAGACCTATATGACCAAGCTGCTCGCCGCAATGACTCGCGCGGGCGGCTCGGATCTGTTCGTTTCGAAAGATTTTCCGCCAAGCATGAAATCCCAGGGCAATATGCAGCCGCTCTCCACGCAAAAGCTCAGCGCGGAAATTACCCGGGAATTGGCGTACTCGATCATGAACGAGAGTCAACGCGAGGAGTTCGCCAAAGAACTCGAATGCAATTTCGCCATCGAGATACCCGGTGTAGCGCGCTATCGCGTCAATGTATTCGTTCAGCAGAACAACGTCGGCATGGTCATCAGGACTATTCCTACCGAGATTCCGACCATCGAACAGTTCGGACTTCCCGAGACATTCAAAGACGTTGTGATGACCAAACGCGGCATGGTGCTCATGGTCGGCGCCACCGGGTGCGGAAAGTCAACATCGCTTGCGGCCATGATCAATCACCGCAACCGCTCTTCGGCTGGGCACATCATCACCGTCGAAGATCCGGTCGAATTCGTGCATCAATCGCAGATGTCGCTGGTCACGCATCGCGACGTCGGCATCGACACGCATAGCTGGCGCGGCGCGCTCAAGAACACGTTTCGCCAAGCTCCTGATGTCATCTTGATCGGGGAGATCCGCGACGCCGAAACGATGGAGCTTGCGATCACATTCGCGGAGACCGGGCACCTCTGCCTGAGTACTTTGCATGCCAACAGCGCCAGCCAGACGCTCGACCGCATCGTCAATTTCTTCCCGGACTCACGCCGCGCTCAGTTGCTCATGGATTTGTCCAGCAATCTGAAGGCAATCATTTCGCAGCGCCTGGTGCGCACGGCGGACGGAAAGGGCCGCATAGCCGCCATCGAAATTCTGCTCAATACGCCGATCGTCGCGGACAAACTTCTGAAGGGGGAATTCCACGGGTTGAAGGAGGTTATGGGCAAGTCGCGGGAACTCGGCATGCGCACCTTCGATTGGTCACTGTTCGAGCTGTATGACAATGAGGTCATCACCTATGAGGAGGCGATCCTCAACGCCGACTCGCAGAACGAGCTGCGCCTGAACATCAAACTGAACAGCAAGCATCCGGATCCGGCGGCAACCACGTTTATCGGCAAGGCTTCAATTACCGCGAATTAGCGCGCTGCGCCGGCTTCGTCTCCTTGGGCCAGAGGCGGGAGTGCGTGCCAGATGCGGCGTCTTCCGCGCCTGGCGAATGTTTCTTGCAATCCGTCACGCGCCGTCTATCCTGCCATCAGGTCGATAAAGCTACCAGGGGATGGATAATGACGAGAAGCCGACTTCGAAAACTTACGCGTTGCGAAGCATCCGGGCGCTCGCGTGCTGTGCGGCGGGCGGTACCCGTGGTGCCGGTGCTGCTTGCCTGCATGCAAGCCGCCTATGGCGCGGACACCCCCGAAACGGCCACACTCGAGGAGATCACCGTCACGGCCCAAAAGCGCGTCGAGAACCTGCAGGACGTGCCGATCAGCATCCAGGCGCTCGGAACCGCCAAACTCGAAGAGTTGCACGTGACCGACTTCGACGATTACGTCAAGTACCTGCCGAGCGTCTCGTTTCAGACCTCCGGCCCCGGGTTCGAACACACCTATATCCGCGGGGTCGTCAGCGGCGGCGACGGCAACCATTCCGGCTCGTTGCCGAGCGTCGGCATGTATCTCGACGAACAGCCGGTGACCACGATCGACGGCAACTTGGACGTGCATATCTACGATATCGAGCGCGTCGAAGTCCTGAACGGACCCCAGGGCACGCTCTATGGCGCGAGTTCCGAATCAGGAACGATCCGCGTGATCACGAACAAGCCGGATCCGGGCGGCTTCAAAGCCGGCTACGACATCGAGGGCAATTCGGTCGACCACGGCGGCGACGGCTATACCGTCGAGGGCTTCATCAACCTCCCGCTGACGAGCTATGCCGCGATACGGCTCGTCGGCTGGGACGAAAAAAAGGCGGGCTACATCAACAACGTGCCCGGATCGGTGACCTTTCCGACCTCCGGCGACGTGTTCACGAATGCCCCCTACGTCAAGAATCATTTCAACGACGTCGAAACGACGGGCGGCCGTGCCGCGCTCAAAGTCGAGGTCGGCGATAACTGGACGATCACGCCAACCGTCATGGGCCAATCGCAGCAGGTCAACGGCAACTTCGCCTACAACCCGGCCGTGGGCGATCTGGAGATTTCGAATTACTTTCCCGAGACCACGCACGATTCCTGGGTTCAATCCGCGCTCGCGATCGAAGGCAAGATCAGCAATTTCGATATCGTCTACGCGGGTGCCTATCTGACGCGCAACACCCACGAAGTGTCGGATTACACCGACTACTCCTTGTTCTACGATCGCGCCTATGGATCGGGCCAATTCTTCGTCGACAACGCCGGCAATTTGATCAATCCCGCGCAAGAAATCATCGGCCGGGATCATTACACCAAGATCAGCAACGAACTGCGCTTCTCGACGCCGAAGGAGGATCCGTTCCGATTCGTCGGCGGCTTGTTCGCCCAGCGGCAGGTGCACGAGATCCTGCAGGACTACTCCGTGGACAACAACGGCGACCCGCTCGCAACCGATCTGTCGATCCCCGGATGGCCGGGGACGCTATGGCTCACGGACCAAGAGCGCGTCGATCGGGACTCCGCGGTTTTCGGTGAGTTCTCCTACGACATCACGTCGAGCTGGACCGCGAACGCGGGATTACGCTACTACCGCTACGACAACACGCTGCAGGGCTTCTACGGCTTCAACGAGAACTTCAGCACCTCTCAGGGAACCGCAACCTGCTTTACGCCGTTCGTGCCGTTTCACGGCGCGCCGTGCCAGGACTTGAATGGCCGGACCGCGGATTCGGGAACCTCGCCGAAATTGAACCTCACCTACAAGATCGACAAGGATCACCTGATTTATTGGACCTATTCGAAGGGCTTCCGTCCGGGCGGCGTCAATCGCAACGGCGGCGGCACCCTGCCGCCGTACAAGCCGGATTACTTGGACAACTACGAATTCGGCTGGAAGACCGCCTGGGACGACAATCGGATTCGATTCAACGGCGCGTTCTTCGTCGAGAAATGGAAGGACTTCCAGTTCGCCTATCTCGGACCCAATGCGCTCACGATCATCGCGAATGCCGGCGAAGCGGAAATCAAGGGCTTCGAGACGGATTTGGAATTCGCAGTCACCCAGGGGCTGACGATATCGGGTGGCCTCTCGCTGCTCGATCCGAAACTCACGCAGACCTATTGCGGCGGGACGACGGCGCAATGCGCGACGCCGGGATACGAGCAATATGCGCCTTCGGGAACCCAGCTGCCCATAACCCCGAAAGTCAAGGGCGACATCACCGCCCGCTATAGCTTCGAGGCCGGCGGCGGATACCAAGGCCACGTGCAGGCAGCGGCGGTCTACGTGGGATCGCGCACCGGGGATCTGCGCCAGGCGGCCAGCGAACTGCTAGGCCCAATGCCCTCGTATGTGGTCGGAGATTTCTCCGGCGGCATCGACAAGGACGGCCTGACCGCCGAGATTTACGTCAACAATGCGTTCGACAAGCGCGCAGTGCTCGACCGGTTTGCCGAGTGCGACGTCACGAGCTGCGGCGCGATTGCGATCTACAACGTGCCCAATCAGCCGCGCACGATCGGCCTGAAATTCGGACAGAAGTTCTGAGCTTCTGAGGTCGTTTGCCGGCTCGGAGCGCCCGCTTGCGGGCTGCGCCGCCGGCTGCGGCGCCCGTTCGAGCGCAACCGTGCCGGGCATTGGATCCGCAGCTTACTCGATCAGGTACTGCCGCTTATGTAGCTGCGTTGCCATGGCCTGTCCGAGCAGGACCGGGTTCCACTTTGAAATATATTGATCGGGAAAGTGCCAATTCTGTTTCCGGAAGCCGAGGCCGTGCCAGCCACCCGCGGTGTAGTGGTCAGAAGCGTAGTGCAGCAGCGCAAGCTGCACACGCAGGCAGCCGGGAGCACCGGGCCTTGGCGCTGCGGCCATGCCGAGATCGAAATACTTTTTGTCAATCTTCTTCACGGGGCCGCCGGTATCGCTCAATGTCAGCTGCTTTATATATCCGGCGACGAAAAAGATGTAGCAACGGCTGCGTATCTTGGTGACCCGGGCGGCGTCGCTGGCGATCGCGATGTCGAACATCATGCCGGCGATCATCTTGATCCAGGGGCCCGCCGGGGCGAAAGCAGCCAGCGTCAATCCGGCGTCGATCAGCTTGTCTCCCGCGCTCTTTTCCTTGTTCTGCATCGACTTGCCCAGCTTCGCAAAATCGATGGCGTGCGACTCATTTTCGGCAAACTCCGCCAGCTGTTTCGCCCCGGCCTTCCTTTCCATTTGCAATATCTGCTGCGAATTGGCCAGCTCGTAAGCAAACTTCTCGTCATGACTGAGCCCTTCGACCGTCTTTTCCAACTTTTTCCCGCCGGCCAGCTCTCCGCCTCCAAGATGCCCGGCACCCATTCCGAGCAAGTCCACCATCATGTCCGGACCCTCGACCGGATTCTCGATCACCTTGCCGTCTTCTTTCGCGTGCTCGTACACGCGCTCGATCGCGGTTTCGATGAGAAAGGTGCCGAAATCCAGGTTTTGCGAGAAATCCTGCAGCGGCATGTCTTCCACGGGGAAGGCGGCTTTGCGGACGTTGACGTGACTCTCGCTGCGCAGCTCCGCCTTATCCAGCAGCATCTGCTTTTCCGCCCTTTGTCGGGCCAATTGGGTTACTGCCGCGTGGGCAACCAGTGCGAAACACACCTGGTCAATGATCCAGTGCCCATCGGGTGTCCGCAGCCAGTGAAAATCGGCGTGAACCGTTTGTTTGCCGCCTCCGGATCCACCAAACGACATATTCATGCTTTTCGCGAGCGGCGCCGCTTGCATCAGCACGTCGATGCTCTCTTTGGCAGTGCTCATCAAATATAACTCCGGCTTGATCCCATCGTCCGTCGGCGGTTGCCTGGTATGCCGGACGATGTCGCACATCCACATGTAAAGGTCCCCCTCCACGGATGCCCGATTCGACGTGATTTGCATCTGACGGCTGCGGAGCAGCGACATGTCGGGTTTTGGATAGTTGGCTGGCTTACTCACGACGCACCTCCTTTCCTGGTGTTTTTCAATACTCGTCACGTGCAAACGATGCGTTTACATGCTCCGCATAGCGATAATCGTACTTGGCGTTCAAAAAGGGACAGCGCGCGACGATTCAACTGCTCGAGCAGCTCGTGGAGCACCGATTTCTTGTCGCGAAACGCCTCGAGCACCAGGTCGCGGATAGAAGGGTTCCGCCGGCTCCATAAAAAAGGGGCCCGCGGGGGCCCCCATGACATCCGTCTCTCGACGTTCGCCCGACTTATGCTGTCACAGCGTAATTCGACTCCGCGCTCGCAATTTTCAATGCTTTGCGGAAACCCACGGCATACGCAGTGCGCAGGCCCAGTGCGCCCGCAAGGGCCGCAATCACGACTCCAGTACCGTCGACGATCAATTCGCCTCGCTCCAGGCCTTCTGGCAATGTGCCGGCCACAAGGACCAAAAGAATCGACCCGGCCATCGTGATGGCTGCGAGCGCTTGGTAAAAGAAGTCACTGTGATGTTTGCTGAACGTACTCATATCAATCTCCTTGCCGCGCTAATGATGAAAGCGCCGGGGCATGATCGAGCAATCAGCGATGCATGTCAGTCGATAAACTTTCTCGCCCTGTTCAATTCTTTTCATCGTTCGTGAAGAACATTTGCAATGCATTTCACGTTCGGCAAGGCTGCAAACGAGCCGGAGCGGGCAATAGGAGGAGTAAACGATGGAATTCTGTCGTCGTTGCGCGACGATTGCTCAGCGATCGCAAATTAGATCGCGCAAATTACAAAAATGTCATGTGGCAAAGCCGCGCGGAGCATGCGGACGGAAAGGATTAATCACCTATGAAGGTGCGAGCTATCGACGCGCTCGCGATCGCAGCACCGCAGGTCGGTACGCAGACCCGCGACCCGCCGCGCTGACGCCTCGTCCCGGGACCGGCTACCAATTGCGTAATTCAGGGACGAGTCGGCATAAAATGGCCGCTACCACGCACGAGCACCGAGATTACGCACATCCTTATCGAGACCTTACAGCAGAGCCTGCACCCTCATGGACGATGAGTCCGCGCGGTTTGCGCTCGACACCGCTTGGGTGCGCCGATCCTTCGACCGAGCCGCCGCCGGCTTCGACGCGGCGGCCGTGCTGCAAACGGCGGTTCGCGAACAGTTGCTTGAGCGACTGCAACTGACGGCGTTGACGCCGCGCATCGTGCTCGATGCGGGCGCCGCCACCGGTCACGCGAGCGGCGCGCTCAAGCGCCGCTACCCGAGGGCACGGGTACTTGCCGTGGATTCTGCGCTCGGCATGTTGCGCGCGGCCGAGCGCCAGCAATCGTGGCGGCGGCGCTTTGATCGCATTCAAGCCGACGCCGAGCGCTTGCCGTTGCCGGATGCGAGCGTCGACCTGATTTTCAGCAATCTATTGTTGCCCTGGTGCGATCCGGAGCGCGTGTTCGCGGAATTTCGGCGCGTGCTCGCGCCGCACGGGCTGCTGACCTGCAGCAGTTTGGGCCCCGATACGCTGCGCGAGCTGCGCATCGCTTGGGCGCGCGTGGATGCCCATAGCCATGTCAATCAATTCATCGACATGCACGACCTGGGCGATGCCCTGGTGCGCGCCGGGTTCGCGGCGCCGGTACTCGACGTCGAACGCTACACCTTGAAGTACAAGGATGTACGCGGACTTGCGGCCGATCTCAAGGCGATCGGCGCACGCAATTTTACGGCCGCGCGGTCGCGCGGCTTGACCTCGCGCAGCAAGTTTCTCGGGATGCAAGACGCCTATGAAGCGTTTCGCGAGGGCGGCCGTTTGCCCGCGACCTACGAAGTGGTGTTCGGCCAAGCCTGGGTCCCGGCAGAGTCCTCTGCACGGCGCCGCGGTGGCGCTGCATCGATTTCGGTCGCGGACCTCCGGCGGCAACTGCCGGGCCGGCGCACACCGTGAAGCCTCTGCGGCTCTTCGTCACGGGCACCGACACGGGGGTGGGAAAGACGCGCGTCACCGTCGGCTTATGCCGTGCGTTCGCCGCGCAGGGAAAACGCGTCGCGGCGATGAAACCCGTCGCGTGCGGCTGCACGCCGACGCCGGCGGGATTGCGCAACGGCGATGCGCTTGCATTGCAAGCCGCCATGACGGTGCGCGCGAGCTATGCCCAAATTAACCCGTATGCGTTCGCGGCGCCGATCGCGCCGCACCTGGCGGCCAACGACGCCGGCATGCGCATCGATTTCGACGTGCTGGACCGCGCCTATGAGCGGCTTTGCATACAGAGCGAGGTTCTGATCGTCGAAGGCGCGGGTGGCTGGCTCGTGCCTCTCGACGCCGAGCGCAGTTTTGCGCAACTGGCCGCGCATTGGGATATGCAGGTCGTCGTCGTCGTCGGCCTGCGTCTCGGTTGCTTGAATCATGCGCTTCTGACGATCGAGGCCGTCGAGCGCCGCGGCTTGAGAGTCTACGGCTGGGTTGCCAATTACATCGATCCCGGCTTCGAACGCGCGGCGGACAACATTGCGAGTTTGACGCGTCGAATCGCGGCGCCGTGCCTCGCCGTGCTCGACTTCGCACCTGAGGCCGATGCCGAGGCCGTGGCACGCACGCTCGTCGCGGGGCTGCCCTCCGACGTCAAACCTTGAGAATTTTCTGCGCGGCGATCGGCAGCGCACGCACACGCTTGCCCGTGGCGGCGAAAATGGCATTGCAAACCGCCGGCGCGACCAAGGCGACCGACGGCTCGCCGATGCCGCCGGGCAGCGCGTCGCTTTGCATCAAAACCACTTCGACCTGCGGAATTTCGTTGGCGCGCAAGACCCGATAATTGTTGAAATTCGTCTGCTGCACCTTACCGGCCTCGATCGTGACCTCGCCCCAGAGCGCCGCGGAAAGGCCGAAGATGATGCCGCTCTCGATTTGCGATTCGACGATCTTCGGATTGACGACTTGACCGCAATCGACGACGCAGACGATCTTGTGGACCTTGAGCTCGCCGCCGTCGATCGAGATTTCCGCGACTTGCGCCAATTGCGAGGTGTAGCCCTCCATGAGCGCGATGCCCTGGTAGCGGCCTTCGGGTGCCCGTCCCCAGCCTGCCTTGGTGGCGGCGGCTTCCAGCACGCGCCGGTGGCGCGCTTTGTTCTCCAGCAATCCGTGGCGAAATTCGTACGGGCCCTTGCCGGCGGCCGCGGCCAATTCGTCCATGAAGCTCTCGACCGCGAAACAGTTGACCGCATGGCTCACCGAGCGCAGATAGCCGACGTCGATACCGACTTCTTGCCGCGTATAAGTCACCGAGACATTGGGCACGCCGTAGGGGTAGTTCTGGACGCCCTCGACGACCGAGTCGAACGGATCCGTGGCATCGGGCGCGAAGCGGGCCGTGATCGACGGGCTCGCACTATGAAATTGCAAGGCCTGCAGGCTGCCGCCCGCATCCAATGCGCCGCGAATTTGCAGCATCGCGGGCGGTCGATAATAGTCGTGCGTCATGTCGTCTTCGCGCGTCCAAATCAGCTTCACAGGCGCGTGCGCGGCTTTCGACGCGGCGACCGCGGCCGGAATGAAATCGACTTCGAGACGCCGGCCGAAGCCTCCACCGAGCAGCGTCGTGTACACCCGCACTTGTTCCGGCTGCAAACCCGCGGCGGCCGCCGCCGCCGTCTGCGCGATTTTTTGCACTTGCGTGCCCACATACAGATCGCAGCGACCGTCTTTGACGTCGGCGGTGCAATTCATCGGCTCCATGGTCGCGTGCGCGAGCAGAGGCAGTTCGTAGACCGCGCTCAAGATTTTGTGCGCGGTCTTCAGTGCGGCCGCGGCATCGCCATCGGCGCGCGCCGATGCGCCCGGGCCGGCGGCCAGTGCCTTCTTCAAGGAAGTGCGCATCGCGGCATTGTCGAGCCGCGCGTTGGCGCCGGGATCCCACGAAATCTTCAGCGCTTCGCGCGCTTGCAGCGCCTGCCAATAATGCTCTGCGACGACGACCACGCCGCTCGGCGTCGAGACGACCAGGCGTACGCCGGGCAGCTTCTCGGCGGCGGCGGAATCGACGCTGCGCGCCTTGCCTCCGAGCACCGCGGATTGGGCGATGGCCGCATAGAGCATGCCGGGAAGCTTGACGTCGATGCCGAATTCAGCGCTGCCGTCGACCTTGCCCGGCGTGTCGACGCGCGCGATTCCCTGGCCGATGAGTTTGAAGCTGCTCGCGGCCTTGAGCTTCACGTCCTTCGGCAGCGGCAACTTGGCAGCGGCCGCGGCGAGTTCGCCGAAGCTCAACGTCTTGCCGTGCGCATTGACGACGAGACCGTTTCTGGCCTGACACTCGGCTGGGCTCACTTCCCACTGTGCCGCCGCCGCGGCGATCAATACGCTGCGCGCCTGTGCGCCGGCCGTGCGCAACTTATCCCAGGCGTCCAGCACGCTGTTGCTCGTGCCGGTGATCTGCCCGCCGTTGAGCGCGTTGATATAGGCATCGCCGACCGGGGCCGCAATGACCTTGATCGCCTCGACCGACACCTCGAGCTCTTCGGCCAACAGCATGGGCAGCGCGGTATAGACGCCTTGCCCCATTTCCGAGCGATCGACGAGCACGGTGATGGTGTTGTCGCCGGCGATCTTGAGCCACGCCGTGAGCTCGCCGCCGGCCCCCGCGGCGCTCGCCGCGCGCTTCGGTGCACACGCGGGCAGGCTCAACGCGATCAGCAATCCGCCGCCGAGGGCCGCCGCCTTGCCCAAAAAATCGCGGCGGTTGAATTCACCGATGTCGGCACTCATGCTTTCAACTCCCCGACTTCATTATTTCCGCGGCGCGATGGATCGCCGTGCGTATCCTCGAATAGGTGCCGCAGCGACAAAGGTTGCCGGCCATCGCGGCGTCGATATCGGCATCGGTCGGATCGGGTTTGCTGCCGAGCAAGGCGACCGCCGACATGATCTGACCGGACTGGCAATAGCCACACTGTGGCACGTCGATCTCGATCCATGCCTTCTGCACGGGGTGGCTGCGATTCGCCGAGAGCCCCTCGATCGTCGTGATGGACTTGCCGAGCACCGCGGACAGCGGCACCGAGCAAGAGCGAATCGGCATCCCGTCCACGTGCACCGTGCAGGCGCCGCACAGGGCCTTGCCACAGGCGAACTTGGTGCCGGTCATCCCCAGATGGTCGCGCAGTACCCAGAGCAGCGGCGTGTCGGGCGCGGCGTCGACCTCATGCACCTGCTGGTTGACGGTAAGCGTTTGATTGTTGACGGCGGTCGTCATGACGGAATGCTCCAGCGGACCTAAGCGCGATGATGTCGCCGGATTATGCAGGAAAGGCCGCAGCGCGGGGGAGCGGTCAAGAATGTTAGGATCAAGCAATGCCGGTCCAGTCGACATTTTATCCGCGGGTATTCGCGCTTGCCGTGGCGGCGCTGCTCGGCTATGCCTTGTTGCTGATCTTCATGCCGTTCGCGGGTCCGATCGCCTGGGCTGCGTTTCTGGCGTTCTTGCTGTTTCCCTTGAATGTGCGGCTACGGCGCCGTTTTCGAGGCCGCGTTGGGCTTGCGGCCGGGTTGTTGACGATACTGGCGCCGATCGTCGTCCTATTGCCCCTGACCGCGCTGTCGATCGAGTTCGTTTCGCAAATTACGGCAATGTTGCACAAGCTGCAGTCGGCCACCGCCGGCCTCGACATCAAGACGTACGCGGATTTGCAGCAATTTCCGCTGATCGCGCACCTCAATCTGTGGCTGCAGGCGCACTCGTCGTTTTCGGCCGAGCAGGTGCAAGGCTGGATACTCCAGGGTACGCGCGAGATCCTGGAGCATGCAGCATCGTTCAGCGGTTCGTTTTTTCTCGGCGCCTTGAGCTCCCTGCTGGGGATGGCCCTCACGCTGTTCTTGTTGTTCTTCTTCTTGAGCGACGGCGACGCGATGCTGCGCCGAGCGCGCAAATTCATCCCCTTGGAGGAAGCCTACAAGGAGCGGCTCGTCGAGCACCTGAGCGGCATTACCCGCGCGATCGTGTTCGGCATGAGCATGACGGCGCTGATGCAGGGACTGGTGCTCGGGATCGGGTTCAGCATCGCCGGCCTGCCGTCGCCGGTGGTCTTCGGCGTGCTCGGCGCCTTGGTCGCCATGCTGCCCGTCGGCGGCACCGCCTTGGTGTGGGTGCCTGCCGCGCTCTGGCTGTTTTTCGACGGCCGCTGGGGCTATGGGATCTTCATGGTGGCTTGGGGCGCGATGTTGTCGCTGCTCGACAGTGTCCTGAAACCTTTGCTGATTTCGGGGCGGGCGTCGATTTCCGCTCTGGTCGTCTTCATCGGCGTGCTCGGCGGCATCGCCGCATTCGGCGCGATCGGGATCGTCGCGGGTCCGGTCATCCTATCGCTGGTGCTTGCCCTCATTGAGTTCGCCGAGGAAGGACGCGCGCAAGTACAATCCGCGCCCTGATGGACGTTTCCCACCTTCTCGATACGCTCAACGACGCGCAGCGGCAGGCCGTTGCCGCGCCGCTCGGGCCTGCGCTCGTGCTTGCGGGCGCCGGCAGCGGCAAGACGCGCGTTCTCGTGCACCGCGTTGCATGGCTGGTCCAGGTCGAAGGCGCGTCCCCGAACGGCATACTCGCGGTCACATTCACCAACAAAGCGGCCGGTGAAATGCGCGCGCGCATCGAGTCGCTGCTCAGCATATCGGGCGTCTCGATGTGGATCGGCACGTTCCATGGTCTCGCGCATCGGCTGCTGCGCATGCATTGGCGTGAAGCGGGTTTGGCACAGAACTTTCAGATCCTCGACTCGGAGGATCAAGCGCGCGTTTTGCGCAAAGTCTTGAAGGCGCTCGATCTGGACGAGACGCGCTGGGTGCCGCGCGAGATTCAATGGTTCATCAATGCGCAGAAGGATGAGGGCTTGCGACCCAAGCACCTGAAGGACGACGGCGACGCGACGCGCCGCCAATTGATTCGGATCTATCAAGCCTACGAGGAGGCTTGCCAGAGAGCGGGCGTCGTCGATTTCGCCGAACTGTTGCTGCGCGCATACGAGATCTGGCGGGACAACCCGGCGCTGCTGCAGCACTACCGGGAGCGATTTCGGCACATTCTCGTCGACGAATTCCAGGATACGAACGCGATCCAGTACAAATGGCTGACCTTGCTCGCGGGGCCCGCCGGGCAGCCCTTCGCGGTCGGCGACGACGATCAATCGATTTATCGGTGGCGCGGAGCCCGCGTCGAGAACTTGAACCAATTCCGCCGCGACTTCCCCGCCGCCACGCTTTATAAACTCGAACAGAACTACCGCTCCAGCGGCACGATCCTCAAGGCGGCGAACGCGCTGATCGCGAACAATGCGGGCCGTGTCGGAAAAACTCTCTGGACGAGCGGCGCTGAAGGCGAACTCATCCGTCTCTATGCGGCGTTCAACGAGCGCGACGAGGCCGATTTCGTCGTCAATCGGATTCGCGAGTGGGTGAACCAAGGCGGCGCACGGCGCGACATCGCGATACTTTACCGCTCGAACGCGCAGTCGCGCGTGTTCGAAGAAGCTTTTTTGAATGCCCGGATTCCATACAAAGTGTACGGCGGCCTGCGGTTCTTCGAGCGCGCCGAAATCAAGGATGCGCTCGCTTACTTGCGTTTGACGTCGAGTCGCGCCGACGACACGTCGTTCGAACGGGTCGTGAATCTGCCCACGCGCGGCATCGGCGCGAAGACGCTCGATGCGCTGCGCGATTACGCACGCGCGAACTCGACATCGCTGTGGGACGCCGCGCTCGCCTGCATCGGCGCGGCGCCGCCGATGGGCGCGCCGGCGCGGGTTGCGCCGCCTCAGGGAATTCTGCCGCAGCGAGCCGCGCAGGCGCTGCAGGCGTTTCTTGCGCTGATCGACAAACTGAGTCGCGAAATGGCCGGGTTGGAGCTGCACGACCAGGTCGATCACGTCATCCAGATGAGCGGGCTCATCGAGCACTTCAAGAAGGAAAAGGGCGAACGCGGCGAAGGCCGCATCGATAATCTGTTGGAACTCGTGAGCGCTGCGCGCGGCTTTTCGCCGGAGCGCGCCGGCGAAGGCGACATGGAGCTCGGCCCGCTCGAATCGTTTCTCGCCCATGCCGTGCTGGAGTCCGGTGAGGGACAGGCCGATGCCTGGGACGATTGCGTCCAGATGATGACTCTGCATTCGGCCAAGGGTCTGGAGTTTCCGGTCGTATTTTTGGCGGGAATGGAGGATGGGCTGTTTCCGCACCAGCGCTCGGTTGCGGATTTGAGTTCTCTCGAAGAGGAGCGGCGCCTCTGTTATGTCGGCGCCACGCGCGCGATGCGCCACCTGTACATTACCTATGCGGAACAGCGCCGCCTTTACGGAATCGACACCTATGGTCAGCCATCGCGTTTCATCAGCGAGCTGCCCCCCGAATTGATCGAGGAAGTCCGGCCGCGGCTGCAGGTCTCGCGGCCGGCCTTCGCCGGCCGCAAACTCATCGAGGACTCACCGCAGCCGGCGATGCGCATGGGCAGCAGGGTGCGCCATTCGAAGTTCGGCGACGGGGTGGTCTTGAGTTTCGAGGGGAATGGCGCGCATGCTCGAATTCAAGTGAATTTCGAGCGGCAGGGGACCAAATGGTTGATGCTTTCCTACGCCAATCTCGAGGTCGTGTAGAGTAAACAAACCGTGAAAATCATCATACTTGGGGCCGGCCAAGTCGGGCGCACCGCCGCTTATCATCTATCACGCGAGGAAGCGAACGACGTTACGGTCATCGACGTCAACGAAGACACGTTGCGCGATTTGCAGGATCGCCTGGACATACGCACGGTCAGCGGCAATGCCTCCAGCCCGCGCGTGCTCGAGGCCGCCGGAATCACCAATACCGACATTCTCGTCGCGCTGACCAATAGCGACGAGGTGAACATGATGGCCTGCCACATCGCCTGGACGCTGTATCGCACTCCGAAGAAAATCGCGCGCATCCGCTCCGCGGACTATACCGAGCGGGAGCGGCTGTTCGGCGAGAACGGCGTCGCCGTGGATGTCTGGATCAGCCCCGAACAGCTCGTCACGGAATATGTTGCGCGGCTGATTCGCTACCCCGGCGCGCTGCAGGTGCTCGATTTTGCCGACGGCCGCGTGCGCCTGGTCGGGGTTCGCGCGCGTCAGGGCAGTCCTCTGGTAGGCCAGGCGCTGCGCACGCTGCGCGAACACATTCCGAACATCGATGCGCGCGTGGCCGCGATATACCGCGCGGGCAAGAGCGTCAAGCCGGAGGGCACGACGGTCATCGAGGATGGCGACGAGGTGTTTTTCCTCGCAGCGCGCCGCGACATTCGCGCCGTGATGCGCGAGATGCGGCGCGAAGAAGCGCCGGCACGCCGCGTGGTGATCGCCGGCGGCGGCAACATCGGATTTCGGCTCGCGAGCGAGCTCGAGGACAAGAATCAGGTCAAGCTCATCGAGCGCGATCACAAGCGCGCGCGACGCGTCTCCGAGCAACTGAAGAATACGACGGTGCTGCATGGCGACGCGGCGGACGAGGATCTATTGCTCGAGGAAAATATCGACAGCGCGGACGTATTCGCGGCTCTGACGAATTCCGAGGAGGCCAATATCCTCTCGGCAATGCTCGCGAAGCGTCTGGGCGCCCACAAGGTCATGGCGCTGATCAACAAACCCGCTTACGCCGAGCTCATCGAGAGCGGCTCGATCGACATCGCGATCGCGCCGCAGACGGTCACGATCAGCTCGTTGCTGGCGCATGTGCGCCATGGCGACGTGGTGCGCGTGCATTCCTTGCGCCGCGGCGCGGCCGAGGCGCTCGAGGTCGTCGTGCACGGCGACGCCGACAACTCCAAGGTCATCGGTCGTCGCATCGAGGAAATCGCGCTTCCGGAGGGCACGACCCTGGGCGCCGTCGTGCGCGGCGAGGACGTGATCATCGCCCACCACGACATCACGGTGCAGCCGGATGACCATTTGATTCTGTTCTTGACGGATCGGCGGCATTTGGAAGCGGTGGAAAAGCTCTTCCAAGGCTCCGCCTCGTTTCTGTGAAGGACATCCTGCTGCCGGTCGCGCACGTGTTCGCCATGGTCATCATGGTGTTCGCGGCGATCATGCTGGCGCCCCTGGTGTTGGCCATCTGGGGCATGGACCCGGCGCTGGGCTCGTTCGCGATTTCGGCCTTAGCGGCCTTCCTCATCGGCGCCGTGCTGTGGCTTGCAACGCGCCGATTCAAACACGAACTCAAGACGCGCGATGGATTGATGTTGGTCGCGCTGACGTGGACCCTGCTGCCGGCGGTAGCGAGTTTGCCGCTGCTCAGCTACCTGCCGATCAGTTTCACGGACGCCTATTTCGAGGCGGCCTCGGGACTCACGACCACCGGCGCTACGGTGCTGTCCGGTCTCGAGAATTTACCGCGCTCGATCAATTTGTGGCGGCATCTGCTGAGCTGGATCGGAGGCTTGGGCATCATCGTGCTGGCGGTCGGGATTCTGCCGCTGCTCGGCGTCGGCGGCATGCAGATTTACCGCGCCGAACTGCCCGGCGCGATGAAGGACAGCAAGCTCACGCCGCGCATTGGCCAGACCGCCAAGTTGCTATGGGCCGTCTACGCGGGACTAACGGTCGCCTGCATCGTCAGCCTGAGATTCGCGGGTATGGCTTGGTTCGATGCGGTGTGCGCCGGGTTTTCGGCGCTCTCGCTCGGCGGGTTTTCCAATTATGACGCCAACATCGGCCACTTCGATTCGGTGCCCATCGAACTGGTGTTGACTGCGTTTGAAATCCTCGCTGCCTTGAATTTCGCGACGCATTATCTCGCCTGGAGCCAGCGCGGCGTGCTCGCCTATTTTCGCGACTCGGAGGCGAAGGCGATCTTCGGCGTGCTGATCGCGAGCTGCGCGGGGCTCGCGTTGTTCCTGTTCTTCAATGGCACCTATCCGGACTTCGGCACCGCGCTGCGCTACGCAACCTTCAACGTAGTCTCGATCGCGACGACCAGCGGACTGCACAACCAGGATTATTCCAAATGGCCGATATTCGCGCCGATGTGGATGATTTTCCTGAGCTGCATCGTCGCGAGTTCCGGCTCCACCGGCGGCGGCGTCAAAATGATCCGCACGCTGATCCTCGCCAAGCAGGCAAACCGGGAATTGGACCAGCTCGTGCATCCGAATCTGGTGCGCCCCTTGAAGGTCGGCGGTGCCGTGATCGCGAACAAGGTCGTATTCGCGGTGCTGGCATTCGTGTTCCTCTACTTCATGAGCGTCGTATCGCTGGTCTTCATACAGTTGGCGAGCGGCCTGGATTTCATGACGTCGATGTCGGCGATCCTCGCATGCATAAACAATGCCGGACCAGGCCTGGGGCTCGTAGGTCCAGGCGGTACGTACGGCGTGCTGACCGGTTTTCAGACCTGGGTCTGCGCGGCCGCGATGCTGCTGGGCCGTCTCGAGGTGTTTACGATTCTGGTGTTATTCAAGCCGAGCCTGTGGCGCAAATAGTGCTGGTACTCGGCGCTGCGCGCCTCGCCCTTACGGGCCGCCCTTCGGGCGTTCAAACGGCCGGACGGCCGTTTAGTCCTGCCACTCCGCATCCAGATGCTTCGACGCGTAGAGTAATAGCGCTGCCGCGACGAAGTAAAAACCGGTGCCGGCGAGTATCGCATAACGCAGCGATTCCGCGCCGAAGCGCGCCCGCAGCGCGTCGGACAGCACTCCGATCAGCAGCCCGCCTAGCCCGATGCCGATCAAATTGTTGATGAACAAGAACAGCGCCGATGCGGTTGCCCGCATGTTCGAGGGCACGAGTTGTTGAACCGCCGCAAGCACGGGCCCGAGCCACGCGAGCCCGAGCGCCGTCGGCACGAGCGATACCGCCATAAACATCCACACGCTCGTCGATAGGACGCCGACGAAGTAGAACGGTACGGTCGCGATGAATGCGATCGCCGGATAGAGCGCATAGCGGCTGCGGTGAAGCTGGCCAAAGCGGTCAGCCGCGAAGCCGCCGAGCCAAATTCCGGTGAGTCCGCCGGCCAGCAGCAAGCTGCCGAATGCGAGCCCCGCCTCGACGAGGCTCAAGCCCAAGCTGCGATAAAGCAGCGTCGGTATCCAAAAGAACAGCCCGTAACCCATCATCGAGGAGAACGAGGCGCCGAGCGAGAGTCCCCAGAAGCTGCGTTTGCGGCCGAGCGTGAGGCAGACCTGCCGGAGCGGCGTGGGCTGCGCCGTCGCCGAAGAGGACGCATCGAAGCCGCCACGCGGCGGCTCGCGGACCCCGAACCTAAGCAGCGGCGTCAGCGCGATTCCGGCGATCCCGACGACGATGAAGGCAACGCGCCAGCTGACGAGGCGTGTCAGGTACGCGCCGGCGACGATACCGACCGCGCTGCCGATCGGTATTCCAAACGAGTAGACGCTGAGCGCGCGGGCGCGCTCTTTTGGCGGGAAATAATCACAGATCAAGGAATACGCGGGCGCGACGCCGCCGGCCTCGCCGACGCCCACGCCCAAGCGCGCCAGGAACAGCTGGCCAAAGCTCGTCGTGATACCGCACAAGGACGTCATCAGGCTCCAAACCGCGAGCGCAATGCTCATGATGCGGATGCGGCTGACGCGATCGGCGAGCCGCGCGATCGGAATGCCGAGCAGCGTATAAAACAGCGCAAAGGCGAGCCCGCCCATCATGCCGAGCTGCGTATCGGTGAGCTTCAGATCGGCTTTGATCGGCACCGCGAGTATGCCGACGATCTGGCGGTCGATGAAATTGAACGCGTAAACGATCACGAGCACCGTCAGCACGTAGGAGCGATAGGCCAGTGTCGCGGCGGTCGCGGTGTTCTGTTTCGGCTCCGTCATCCGCGGCACGATGCTCGAACAGGCGTGCGCATGAGCGTTCTCCCCGAGCTTCTCATCGTGCGAGGAAGCGTTTTCAACATGTGTTGAGTAAATACTCGGCGATCACCGATTGAGCGTCAAGCGCGCCGCCTCGAGACGTTGCGGCGAAAGCGTCAAGACGGGAGAATCAGGTGATGGGCGTAGTGCGGCGTAAGAACAGCGGCAAGCACTCCTCGAGCCGATCGGCGAAAGGCGGCGGCGGCGCCAGTGGCGCGGAGCGCCCGGGCCAAGACGCGGCTCCGCTCGACGCATCGCAAGCCCACAGGGCGGCGCTAAGCCATTGATTGCATTAATACAACGCGTCTTGAAGGCCGATGTGCGCATTGCCGGCGAGACGACTGCCTCGATTCAAGGCGGTCTATTGGCGCTGATAGGCGTCCGGCCCGCCGACACAGAAAAGGACGCTCGGCGCCTCATCGAACGGGTGCTTCAATACCGCGTATTCGACGATAGCAGCGGTCGCATGAACCTGAGCTTGGCCGACGTTCATGGCGGCCTGTTGCTGGTGCCGCAATTCACGCTGGCCGCGGATACCCGCAAGGGCACGAGGCCAGGTTTTTCGACTGCTGCACCGCCAGATTTGGCGCGCCGGCTATTCGATCTCGCCGTTGATGAAGCGCAATCCTGCCACCCGGCCGTCGCGCGCGGCGTTTTCGGCGCGGATATGCAAGTGTCACTGATCAACGACGGGCCGGTCACGATTTGGTTGGAGAGCTAAACCGAGGAAAAATAAGGGTAACTACGCGAAAAAAGGGCAAATGCGACCGAACGCGCATCGGGGCGCCGCGGTCATACGTCATAATGCCGATGGCGTATCATTACCGCCCTCGTTAGAGTTAACCCGGAATCGGAGAAGCGAAATGTTCGATTCGAAAATGTTATTGGTCATTCTGGCGATCGCTTTGGTGGTATTCGGCACCAAGCGCCTACGCACGATCGGCTCGGATCTGGGCTCCGCGGTCAAGGGCTTCAAGCAAGCCATGAACGAGGGCGAGTCGGAAGAGCAGGCCAAACAGCTGAAGCACGACAAAGACGCGGACTTCGATGCCAACGCGGCCAAGCATGATGCCGAAGTCAAGACGCCGCCCAAGACGAACGCGTAAGGGCGATGCTGGATTTTGGGTTCTCTGAGATCCTGCTCACTTCGGCCATCGCGCTCGTCGTGTTGGGCCCGGAGAAGCTGCCCAAAGTTGCGCGTCAGGTCGGCAACTGGTTGGGGCGCGCACGCCTCATGGCGAGACAGCTCACAGAACAGCTGGACCGAGAGATCAGTGCCGAGGAATTTCTAAAACAACAGCAGAAAACGACGACTCGCGCCGTACCGCGCACCGCGGCCGCCACCGGCGTTGCGAGTGCCACCGGCGCGGCCGCCGCTGCGGGCGCGGCCGCTACAGCGGGCGAAGGCGGCGCTCCGATCGACGCCGCGGCGGCGGCCGTCATCCACCCCGTTCCCCTAGCGCCGACCGCAGCCGCGGTCGCGAGCCAATCCGAGACGCACACCGAACCGGCGACCTCGGTTAGCGAAAACCAGCCGACCGCGAACAGCATCAAGCCGCCCAATGAATCAACCGGCTGAGGAGCCCGGCGAACTCGCCGAGGGCACCCTGATCTCTCATTTGCTGGAGCTGCGCGATCGCATCATGAAAGCGATGATCGCGGTGTTCATTTGTTTCATACCGTGCGCGATCTACATGAACCAGCTGTTCACGTTCGTCGCACAGCCGCTGATCAAGAAACTGCCGGCGGGCGCTAGCCTCATCGCGACGAGTGTCGTGTCCCCGTTCATGGTGCCGTTCAAACTCGCCTTCGTGGTCGCTTTCGGGCTGGCGATTCCCGTCGTACTGTACCAAGCCTGGGCATTCGTGGCGCCGGGCCTCTATCGGCACGAACGTAAATTGGCGATCCCGCTGCTGCTATCGAGCGTCGTGCTGTTTTACGTCGGCGCCGCGTTCGCCTACTTCCTGGTGTTCCCCGCCATGCTCGGCTTCTTCGTCGGCACGACGCCGGCCGGCGTGCAAATGATGACCGATATGGGAAGCTATTTGGATTTCGTGATGATTTTGCTGCTCGCGTTCGGCTTGGCTTTTGAAGTGCCGATCGCGACGGTGTTGTTGGTTTGGACCGGCTTCGTGAAAATCACGACGTTGACCAAGAATCGGGGTTTCGTGCTGCTCGGCATTTTCATCGTTGCAGCCTTTGTGACACCTCCCGACGCGGTTTCGCAGAGCTTCATGGCGGTGCCCATGTATATACTGTATGAAATAGGCATCCTCATGGCCAAACTCTTGCTCAAAGACAAACTCGCCGCACGTGCGAAGGAAGACGCAGAGCGCGAGGCGCAGGTTTAGTGCGCGCTACGTTTTTCGGCCATCCGCGCGGCCTTGCCACGCTGTTCTTCACGGAGATGTGGGAGCGCTTCACGTATTACGGGATGCGCGCGCTGCTCGTGCTGTTCCTGGTCGGCGCGGTCTCCACGGGCGGCTTCGGCATCGACGACAAGACTGCCACCGCGATCTACGGTCTGTACACGTCGGCGGTGTATTTGGTGGCCTTGCCCGGCGGCTGGATCGCTGATCGCCTGATCGGCGCGCGCCGCGCCGTGCTCGTCGGCGGACTGATCATCATGGCCGGCAATGCCATGTTGGCGATCTCGACGAGTCCCGGCGCATTTTACGTCGGCTTGCTCATCATCGTCCTGGGCGTCGGAATGCTCAAACCGAACGTCAGCGTCATGGTCGGGGAACTCTACCCGGAAGGCGGCGCGCGGCGCGACGCCGGCTTCACGCTGTTCTACATCGGCATCAACATCGGTTCGGCCTTGGGACCGCTCGTCACGGGCCTGGCGCAGCAACACTTCGGGCCGCGAGCGGGTTTCGCCGCCGCCTCCCTGTTCATGGGCTGCGGCGTGCTGCAGTTCTACCTCACGCGCGCGGCTCTCGGTGAAGCCGGCAAGACCACGGGCGCGACGCAGCCTCCGCACGAACGCAGGCGCTTGTGGTCGCGCGTGGCCGTGGGCGGCGCGATTTTGGGCGCCGCGGTGCTCGTCTGCGCGCTCGGTTGGATCAGCTTGGATCCCGTGACTCTGGCGCACTACACGGCGGTCTTGATCATCGGCATGGCGGTGCTGTATTTCGCGTATTTTTTCATCGCGGGCGGCCTCGATCCGGAGGAGCGCCGGCGCGGCATCGTGCTGGTTGTGCTGTTTCTCGGCAGCGCGCTGTTCTGGTCCGGCTATGAACAAGCCGGTTCCTCGTTGAATCTGTTTGCCGAGCGCTATACGGACCGCGTCATGAGCTCCGTGCATTTCGTGATTCCGACCGAGTGGTTTCAGTCGCTCAATCCGATATTCATCGTGTTGTTCGCACCGGCCTTCGCATGGGCCTGGGTCGCACTCGCGCGGCGCCAGCTGGATCCGTCGGTGCCGGCCAAATTCGCGCTCGGCGTGATTTTGATGGGCTCCGGGTTCTTGGTGATGGCGGCTGCGGCGGCGATCGTGGCCTCGGGCTCCAAAGTCTTGCCGTTTTGGCTGATCTCCACCTATCTGCTGCATACCTTCGGCGAGCTTTGCCTGAGCCCGGTCGGTTTGAGTTTCTTCACCAAACTTTCGCCCAAGCGTTTCGCCGGTCAAATGATGGGGATATTTTTCCTGTCGATTTCGCTCGGCAATCTCTTCGCCGGACTCATTGCCGGTGAATTCGACGCCGAGCATGTGGCCGCAATGCCGTCGCAATATATGCACATCGTGTATTTCGCGGTCGGCTTGGGCGCGGTACTCTTGATACTCAGCCGGCCGGTCAAGAAGCTCATGGGCGAGGTGCACTGACGACTTGCGCTGCTGAAAGTATGCGCATCGATCCACGGCACTCCTTCAAACTCGTCTTGTGCTTAGGGACGGTTTATCTCGTCTGGGGATCGAGTTTCTTGTTCTCGAAGATCGCGGTGACCCACCTGCCGCCTGCGCTCTTTTGCGCGATACGCTTCCTGATCGCGGGTACGCTGCTCAGCCTGTTTGCGAGGTTCTGGATGGGCCTTGCGTGGCCACGCGGCTTGCGCGAGTGGCGTCATGTGCTCGTCATGGGATTCATGATGGTGTTCGCGAGCAACGGCTTGAACGCCTGGGCTATCCGCACGATCCCGACCAACGTCTCGGCGTTGCTCAACGGTACCGCAGCGTTTTGGATCGCCGGATTGGGTGTCTTCGGCCGCCGCGGGCACCCGTTGACGCGTCGCGCGGTGATCGGCCTCGTCGTGGGATTCCTGGGAACCGCGTTGATGCTGGTGCCGAAGGGCGAGGTCGGCAGCGCCGCCGTGACGGCACAGATTGGGGCATTGGGCGCCTGTCTCGCCTGGTCGCTGGGCACCGTCTATTACCGCAGCATCGATACCGAGTTGAGCCCGCTGATGTTCTCGGCGCTGCAGCTGCTGCTCGGCGGCTGCATGTTCTCAGCGGTCGCCCTCATGCACGGGGATCTTGCGGTTTGGACACCGAATGTGCCGGGTATCGTCGCGCTGACCTATTTGACGCTGTTCAGTTCATGTCTCGCGTTCACCGCGTACGGCTGGCTCGCCCTGAACGCGGCCCCTCCGCTGATCGGCACCTACAGTTACGTGAATCCCGCGATCGCGGCGTTTCTCGGCTGGGAATTTCTCGACGAGCGCCTCTCGCGGGTGCAGCTCGTCGGGATGGTGATCATCATCGTCGGCGTCGTTTTGTTGACGCTGCCCGGCAGCAGCCTGCTCGATGCGAAAAATCTCGAGGAACCCAAAGCGCAGTGAGCGGCCGGCGTCGGGCCTCACGACTCAGCGGCGCTTGACGATGACCTCCACCCTGCCCTTGGGTCCGATGAACCAAGATCCCACGATGCTGACGAGGCTGACGATCAGCCCGGCCCAAAATGCGGGCCAAAATCCCGCGACCTGCATACCCGGCAGCATCCAGGCAACCAGGCCGACCATGCCCGCGTTGATGACCAATAAAAACAGACCCAGCGTGAAAATGGTCATCGGCAGCGTCAGCAGTATTGCGATCGGTCGCACGATCGCATTGACGAGGCCCAGCAAGATGCCGGCCAGTATCAAGGTGGATGGCCCGTCGATCGATACGCCGTGTACCCAAGCCGTTGCGAGCCAGAGGCCGAGAGCGGCAATCGCCGCGCGCATTAAAAAGCCCAGCATAGATTCTCCTCGACTCCTTCGAGCCGAATCAATTCTATGCCAAATCAATAATCCAAGCCTCGCAGCGGCGGGTCAACGGGCGGCGCTGCCGGTTCGGCCTTCTTGGGCTGCGGGGGATTCTCGAGCGTCACCTTGATGCGCGCCAAGAATCGTTCCCAACCCAGGCGTATGCGTGCATAGGACTGGTTCCAGGCCTCGTCCTCCGGGAAGCCGGAGCCCAAGAGCCGCAGCGAGGTCAGGCCTTCGCCGGCACGCATGTCCAACAGAAAATCGTCGACGATGGCGCTGTCACTGTGCGGGAAGTTCGGACCGTTCATGTAGATCAGCCGCAATCTGCGGTTGACATCGAAAATGTCGATATGGGCTTCACGACCGCCGAAGCCCGCGCGGCCGAGACGGTAGAGGCCGCCCTTGCGTGCATCGATTTCGGCCTCGCCCCCGTACCAGATCCGCATCAAGGCAGGATCGGTCAATGCGCGCCAGACGCGCGCGACCGGCGCCTCCAACTCGATCAGATGGGCATAGCCACGGGTGCCGGAACGCTTACGTGAACTGGGGACGCTCATAGATTAGGTCGACCGTTAGGGAGTGCTAGAATCCATCATTACCGGGGGAACATCCATGGCTTATCTCAATATCGTGACAATACTCGCAATTCTGCAATTCCTTGTTTTCGGCATCAAGGTGGGCGGGGCCCGCGGCCGTTACGGCGTCAAGGCACCGGCCACCACCGGCAATGAAATTTTTGAGCGCTACTTCCGAGTTCAACAAAATACCCTGGAACAGCTCGTCGCATTTTTGCCGGGTTTATATCTCTTTGGCCATTATTGGAACCCGCTCTGGGCCGCCGCGCTGGGCGTCGTCTATCTGATTGGTCGGGAACTCTATGCCTGGGGCTATGTGAAGGATCCGGCAAAACGGGGCGCCGGCTTCGGGCTGAGCAGCATGCCGGTGATCATCCTCCTGGTGGGCAGTTTGGCCGGCGCAATTCGGCAGGCAATCTCTTAAGCCCCGGCCGTTAGCGCATCGATACCTGGGTGAGCCGTGCGCCGACGCCAATCGTCTTCAGCCAGTTCTTGACGCGCGTCGCATCGGCGAGACGCGTGTACTTACCGAGCGAATCGAGCAGCACGATGACGACAGACCGGCCCTCGATGACGGCCTCCATGACCAAGCAGCGGCCTGCCTCGGTGATGTAGCCCGTTTTCTGGACGATGATGTTCCAGGTCGGATTCGAGACCAGTTTGTCGGTATTCCGAAACTCGACGATATGCCGGTGCACACGCACGGCATATCTGGGGTCGGTGGAGAAGCTGCGAATCGTCGGATTTTGCGATGCCGCGACCACGAGCTTGGCCAGGTCCTCGGGGCTCGCGACGTTTTCACTCGACAAGCCCGTCGGCTCGACGAAGTGCGCGCTGGTCATGCCCAGCGAGGCGGCTTTCGCGTTCATGGCCTCGACGATGGCCGGGATGCCGCCGGGGTAGTTACTGCCCAGCGCATGCGCAGCCCGATTCTCGGAGGCCATCAGAGCGAGGTGCATCATATCGCCGCGGCTCAGCATGGTACCGACGCTGAGGCGGGAAGAGGATCCCTTGCCGAAATTTTGATCGGCCGCCGTGACTTCTATGGGCTCGTCCAGCGATTGCCCGGCCTCGAGCACGACCAAGGCCGTCATGAGCTTGGTGATCGAGGCGATCGGCGAAGCCACATCGGCGTTCTTCGACAATAACACCGAAGAATTGGTCGGATCGACGACCAGCACGGACGTGGATTTGAGACTCGGGTCACGCAGCGTCTTAGGGAGGTCGCGCGCGGGCTTCGGCCCGGCGTGGCGCACGTTGGCGCCGGCGGGCAGGGATACGAGCGTCAAACTCAGGCAGATTGACGCCCAAACCGACGCGGCTGGAATGCGATTGCTGAAATCCATCGTTCTCTCGACATTAAACTTAAAGTAAGGATCAGCAAAGCACATGTCGATCGGACAATACCGTGATCCACTGTTAACTTTACAGATTGCAGGCTCCGGCGCAAGGTTTTTCTGCGCGAAGCTATGCGTTCGCCGAAGCTCCGGGCGCGCGCCGCAGTTCCTTGTCGCGGTACATGTCGCGGTCGGCAACGCTCAGGAGTTCGCGCATTTCGCGGGCGTCGCGCGGATAAACCGCTACACCGACGCTGACCGTGCAACGGATCATGCGCGAGCCGAGGTCGAGCGTCGTCTTGTAGACGTTGTTGCGGATCCGCTTGACGACGACATCGGCGATTTCGGCCGGCGCCGACGGCAGCAGCACGGCGAACTCATCGCCGCCGAAGCGGGCCGCGTAGTCGGTGCTGCGGATGCTCCTCTGCAGGCACTGGGCGACCAAACTCAGCGCTTGATTGCCCGCTTCGTGGCCGAAGCTGTCGTTGACGGTCTTCAGTTGATTGATATCGACCATCAGCAGCGAGTAGGGCGCCCCGCGGCTCTCGCTCGCCGCGTGCGCCCGCGACCACACTTCGTTGAACATGCGCTGGTTGTATAGACCCGTGAGCGGATCGGTCTGGGCCAAATTCTCGATGCGCTCGCGCGCTTCGGTGATGTCGGCCGACAGGGTCGACGTCAAATAGCCGATCAACAACAGGGGCGCCAGCTCGCCGACCGCGCGGCTCGCATAAGTCAGCGAAAGCGGATCGAATCCCGGCGTAGCCGCAGCCAGCAACAGATGGCAGACGCAGACCGCCGCGACTTGCAGCAACGTCGTCAATCGCCCCAGGGTCAACGCACTCAGGATGATCGGCAGCAGATAAAGATTCAGCAGCGGGCTCGCGCTCTTGCCGCTCAACCACATCGCGGCGGTGACGAACACGACCATGGACCAGGATTCGATCTCCAAGCGCAGGCGCGCACGGCCGCGGAAAAATCGGCGTGCGCGGAACACGGCGATCGCGGCGGCGAATGCGCACAACAGAGCGAGGCCGGGCCAAAACTGCGCGGCAAGCGCGCGGCTCCAGACCAGCACCAGCGCCACGAGCACCAAACACAGAATTTCGATCGATCTGGTGCTACGCACGCGCTGGCTATCGAATCCGGACGGCGGCGGACAAGGATTTCCGCCCCGCGGCAGTGCTGGTTTTCAATTCCTGCAGTGCGCGCTGCACTTCCGCGTCTTGACGCAGAGCAGGTTGACCGGCGGAGCCCGGCGCCGGCTTCACACCCGAATCGCGCGGCAGCTCGATGTCCGGCGCTATACCCTTGTGGTTGATGGAGGCGCCGGATGGCGTGTAGTACAGCGAGGTCGTGAGCTTGAGCGCGGATTGGTCCGATAACGGGATGACGGTCTGCACCGAGCCTTTACCGAACGTCGTGCGCCCCATGAGTGTCGCGCGGTGGTTGTCCTTGAGCGCTCCGGCGACGATTTCGGCCGCCGAGGCGGAGCCGCCGTTGACCAGGATCACGATCGGCGCGCCGGCTATGATGTCGCCGGGCGTCGCATCCATCTCGAACTTCGATTCCGCCGTACGGCCCTTCGCGGTCACGATCACGCCCGAATCGAGGAACGCGTCGGCGACCGCGACCGCCGCCTCGAGTACGCCGCCGGGATTGTCGCGCAAATCGAGAACGAGGCCTTTGAGCGGCGCGCCGTTATTTTTGCGTAATGCCTTTACCGCCGCGTCCACCTCGTCGCCCGTGGTTTCGCTGAATTGGGCGATACGCACGTAGCCGAATCCCGGTTCCGGCAAATCCGAACGCACGCTATGCAGTTCCACGCGCTGTCGCTTGACCGGAAATAGCAGCGGCTCCGGGCTGCCGTCGCGCTCGACGCCGATGTTGACGGTCGTGCCCTCTTTGCCGCGCATTCGCCCGATCGTGTCGGCGAGACTCGTCGTGTTGACCGCGATCCCGTCGATCGTCACGATGACGTCACCGGAGCGGATTCCCGCGAGCGCCGCGGGCGACCCCTCGATCGGTGCGATCACGACGACTTGATCGTCCTGCATCGACACCTCGATGCCCACGCCGGAGTATTCGCCGGAGCTGCTGATTTTGATGTCGTCGTACTCGTCGCCGTCCACGAATTCGGAGTATGGATCGAGCGATGAAACCATGCCGCGAATCGCCGCCTGCAGCAGTTGGTGATCGTTGACCGGATTCACGTAATCGTGTTTGACCCGCTCGAGCACGTCGGCGAGCAGGCGCGCGTCGGCCCAGGGCAGATCCTTGCCGAGCGCCGGCGGCTTGTCGGCCCATACTCCGCGCGCGAGACCGAGAGATAGCCCGAGTGCGATGCCGACGGCAAGAAATAAGAGGTTGCGGTTTCGCGGCTGCATGTAGCACCGAAGCATACGCCGCGACCCGCCGCGTCGGCTAGTTATTCAGCGCGAGCGCTTTGGCAGGCGCGGGATCGAACAAGCCCGTCGAAGTCGCGAAGCACGAATACAGCGGCAGATCGCCGATTGCATCGTCCAGGCTCAGCGGCTTGCCGATGAAAAAGCCCTGGCCGAAATCGACACCGAGCTGCGCCGCTTTCGCCCGGATCGCATCGGTCTCGATCTGCGAGGCGATGGTTTCCATGCCGAAGGCCTGCGCGAGCTTCGTGATCGCTACGACCATCGACTGCGAGCGCGGGTTCTCGACCAGATCGAGACTGAACGCGCCATCGATCTTGATGCAAGAGACCGGCAGAGAATTCAAGTTCGACAGCGAACCGATGCCGCGTCCAAAATGATCGACCGTAAAACAGACACCTTGCTCGCTGAGGCGCAACATATGGGGCACGACACGTGCGATTTGGCCGAGCGCCGCCTCTTCGGGGAACTCAAAGCTGACGATTCCCGGATCGATGCGGGAAGTGCGGACCAGGTGCTCCGACATGCGCCAAAATTCGTCATCGACGAGCGATGCCGCCGACAGATTCAGCGAGAATTTGGCGGGATGCTCGCGCAGCAATTCACGGCAGGCCGCGAGCCGCGCGAATGACTGCTCGACGATCCATTTATCGATATTGCGGGCCAACTCGGGCGATGCCGCAGCGTTCATGAGCTTCTCGAAGCTCAAGCGTGTGCCGTCGCTCGCCCGCATGCGCAGCATGATTTCGAAGCGCGGATCGGACGGGGTCGCACCGAGCGGTAAAATCGGCTGAGCCAGGAGCTCCAAGGAGTCGCAGGCGAGGGCGGCGGCGACCTGGGAATGGAAGTTTGCCGCGGCGCGGCCGCTTGGCGAGCTCTGCGCGCCGCCGTGGAACACCTCGACCCGGTTGCGGCCGCGTTCTTTCGCGGTACGGCAGGCGAACTCTGCGCCCGCCATCGCGTGCTCCAGCAGCCGGTCGCACTCCGCGATGCGGGCGACTCCGATGCTCAAGCTCACGAGCAGCGGTTTGTCGCCGCGCGCGCCGCTGAGCTTCACTGCCGCGCCACGCAATTCTTCGGCGATCCTCGCTACCGGCTCGATGCCGAAGGCGGGCACCAACACCGCGAAGCGATCCCCGGCGATGCGCGCGATCAAGCTGCCCTCCAGGCTGCGCCGGCTCAGCAATGATGCGACGCTGCGGATCACTTCGTCGCCGACGGGCATCCCATGATTCTCGTTGACGACGTTCAATTGATCGATGTCGATATAGAGCAGGCCGAAGGCGCTCACGCGGCCGGTATGGGCCGCCAATTTGTCCTGGGTTTGTGCGACGAACGCCGCTTGCGTCAAGAGACCGGTATCGGAATCGAAACTCGTGCGCACGATTTGCGCCGCCTTGCGTGCGAGCAGCTCCAAAACTTCGGCGTCGCGCAATTGGAAATCATGATCGGTGTCTAGGCGAAAAACCGCGAGGACGCCGATCACCCGCCGCAAATCATCCCGAATCGGTGTGGAGATCGCCTTATAGGGCAGCGGCGCTTTCGAGCCGTCGAGCGACAATCGGTTGGCAACCAGCGTGCAGCCGTGCAACTGCGCGCGTGTCATCAAATGGCGGTGCAGCTGGGTCAGCACGCCCGCCTCGATCTCGCGCGGCTGGGCCGACTGCGTGCGGCACAAGGTCAGATTGCGGTCGGGCACGAGGATGGCTGCGAGCATTCCGGGCAGATACTGCAGCGCCAACTCGGGGACTTCGCCGAGCGCCACGCTGCCGCCTGACAGGCCTGCTTCGGACAAGCGCTGAAACAGCTCGAGATTGCGGCTGTTGTCGGCAAGATCCGCATGCAGTTCGCCGATCGCGGCGCGCGCGCCGAATTCGCTTTGTAGGCAATCGAGTGCCGGCTTGATCGAGGCGTGTACGGTCGCCAAATCGACGAGCGCAAGCGCATCGGGACGGGTTGCGATGAGCACCAGCCCCAAGACCTCGCCGAGTGCGCCGCGGATTCGAAAGCCGTAATGCGGCATCGGCTCGCTATGCAGGTCCATCAACCCGTCGATGTCGCTCTGCCGATTGGTGCCGGACGCCGCGAGTATCGCCATCGTCTGCTGCAGTTGCGCCGCGGCCTGGCCGTCGCTCGTCCACAGTATCGCCCCATCGGCGCCGGCGAGCAGAGAATGCTGGATTTTCGGGAATAGTCTCTCGAGTAACGCCCCGTACGACTGCCAGGTTTCGACTGAGGCTGTCATGGATCGCTCCACTGCGCATTGAACGAAGACGCTACCATCCGACAAAGCTCCCGCAGATACTAGGACGCGTTCGGCAGTTCACGCCGCAACGTTCAGGAAATTTGCGCGGCCGAACTCATCATCGACGATGCGACATAAGATTCGGCTCAATGCGCCGCCTTCAGCCACAACCTCGGATCCAGGGGCTTACGGCCTTGTCGTATTTCGAAATAGAGTTGCGCCGGCTTGCCCTCTGCATCGCCCAAGGAGGCAATGACATCCCCGGGCGCGACCCAATCGCCGACCGATTTGTACAAGACCTCGGCGTGTCCGTAGAGGCTCATGTAGCCGCCGCTGTGCCCGATGATCAGCAGCAGCCCCAGTCCCTGCAGCCAATCGGCATAGACGACGCGCCCAGAATACGGCGCACGCACCACAGCGCCCTTTGCGGCGTCGATGAGAACACCGTTTTGTGCATCGTGAGTGCGCGCCACCAGATGACCGGTGACGGGCCAGGGCAGCAAGCCGCGCAACTGGCTGAAATTTTGCGCGCCGCCGGTCGGGAAATCCTGCAATACGCGCGCGAGGTCCGCGAGCAGCGCCTCGAGGGCCTGCTCCTGGTGCTTGAGCGCGGCCAACTCCTGATCGCGGCTCTTGACCTCGCGGGAAATCGCGGTGAGCGCCAGTGCGCGCTCGGCGCGTGCGCGCGACAGATCGGCGAGCGCATGCTGGTCGTCGTCTTGCAGAACCTCGAGCCTCGCCGACTCTTGATCGATCTCCAATCCAAGGGCTTGCAGCTGCTGCTGGCGCGCGCGAATCGCATCGATTTGTGCGGCGCGTGCGCGACCGAAATAGCCGTAATAAGTCAGCATGCGGCCCAGACTCGCGGGATCGGCTTGGCCCAACAGCATTTTCAGCTGCTCCCGGCGGCCGCTCATATAGGCTGCGAGGATCTGTCCGGCCAGCGCGGCGCGCTCGGTGTCGAGCGCCCCCTGGGTGCGAGTTTGCTCGGCTCGCAACGCCGCGCGGCGTCGTTCGACGGCTTGCGCGGCGGCCTGCAGTTCTCCCAGGGCTCGGCGCTTCGCGGTAACCGCGAGTTCGGCATCGCGCAGACGCGCACTCAGCGCGTCGCGCTCAGCGAGGTCTGCGGCACGATGGCTGGTCAGGCTCTCTATACGAGCCCGCAATGCCTTGAGTTTGGCTTGCGCCTGCGCCGGATCGGTGGGCTCGGCATGCGCGGCGGCGGCGCCGAGGTCCGGCGCCGGGCCCAGCACCAGGAGCAGCGCCGCGAGCTTCCATAATTGAATGAGTGATCTCTTCATGTTCTGGCGCCTAAGCATACAAGCCTTGTACCCACTGCTATACTTGCGCCCCCTAAAATTTCGGAAGTTTTAAAGACGCATGCAGCGCTTGATCGAGTTTATCGGCCATCATCCCTATCTCGCCGCCGGGGCCGTGCTGGCGATCCTCGCGGTATTGGTCTACGAGTTGCGCGAGAACATGCAATCTTTTGCCGCCGTGACCGCCATGCAGGCCGTGCGCCTCATGAATCAGGGCGCCCTGGTCATCGACCTGCGCGGCAAGGAGCTGTTCGAGGGCGGCCATATCGGCGACGCGCGCAACGTGCCGCAGGCCGAGCTGGAAAAGGAAATCGATGCGCTCCATAAATGGCGCGACAAAACCGTCATTACCTATTGCAGCGACGGTCGCAGCGGCGCGAGCGCGGCGCGAACGCTCACGAGGCTCGGTTTCACCAAAGTTTTCAATTTGCAAGGCGGCCTGAACGCCTGGCTCAAGGAAAATATGCCCGTTGCCAAGTCGACGGGCGGTAACAAACAACACGCAAAATGAGCTCGCCGGGCATTACAATTTATGCGGCCGGGTGGTGCCCGTACTGCCAGCGTGCGAAAAATTTATTGGTTCAAAAGAATCTCGGGTTTATCGAAATCAACGTGGAAGACGATCCGAAGTTTCGCGACGAGATGGTGAAAAGAAGCGGCCGCCGCTCGATTCCTCAAATCTTCATCGGCGAGAGACATATCGGCGGCTGCGATGATCTTTTTGCACTTGATCGCAGCGGCGAGCTCGATCGGTTAATTCAGGGGGCTTGATGAACGAAGTAAGAACGACCGAGCCGCCGACCAACGTCGGTGGAGTACAGGTGACACTGCAGACCGTCTATTTGAAGGACTGTTCGTATGAATCGCCGAACGGACCCAGGCTGCCGACCAATCAAACATGGGAGCCGAAGTTTCAGCTCAATATGAATACCTCGGCGGATGAATTGGCGCCGGACGTGCGCGAGGTTTTGCTGACGATCACGCTCGAAGCCAAACAGGGCGAGACGACGCTATACCTCGTGGAGGTCAAGCAGGGCGGCGTATTTTCCATCGTCGGCGCCTCGCTCGATGACCTGAAGCGCCTGATCGGCAGTTTTTGCCCCGGCGTGCTGTTCCCGTACGCGCGCGAAGTGATTTCGGACTTGATCACCAAGGGCGGTTTTCCCAATTTCCTGCTGCCGCTCGTCAATTTCGACGCCCTGTTCCAGCAGGCGTCGGAACAACAAGCCGCGCAGCAACCCGGCTTGGTGAATTAGGCCTCTTGCGGTGGCGCCGCGCCCAGAACCGATGGCGGTGATCGGCGCGGGCTCCTGGGGCACGGCGCTTGCGATTCAGATGGCCCGGGAAGGGCATGCGACCTATTTGTGGGGACGCGATCCGGATCACCTCGACGCCATGCGCCGGGCTGGGCGCAACGCGCGCTACTTGCCGGGCGCGGACTTTCCGCCCGCGCTGATCGTCGAATCGGATTTGAGTTTGGCGCTGCGTTGCTCGCGCGACGTGCTCGTCGCGGTTCCTTCGCATGCATTCCGCGCGACGCTATCGCTTCTGGCGCCGCAGCTGCAGCCTGAGACGCGTGTCGCCTGGGCGACGAAGGGCTTCGAGCTGTCGAGCGGGCTGTTGCCGCATCAGGTCGCCCTCGAGGTTCTCGGCCCGCGGCCCGCGGCGGTGCTGTCGGGCCCGACATTCGCGAAGGAGGTCGGCGCGGGACTCCCGACCGCGATGACGATTGCCTCGCGCGACGAGAATTTCGGCACCGAGTTGGCGCACACGATTTCAGGACCGAACTTTCGCGCCTACACGCAAACGGATATCGTCGGCGTCGAGGTCGGCGGCGCCGTCAAGAACGTCATCGCGATCGGCTCCGGGATCGCCGATGGATTGGGATTCGGCGCCAATACGCGCGTCGCGCTAATAACGCGCGGACTTGCGGAAATGATGCGCCTCGGCGTCGGCCTCGGCGGCCAGCGCGAGACCTTCATGGGACTCGCGGGTTTGGGCGACCTCGTGCTGACCTGCACCGACGATCAATCGCGCAACCGGCGCTTCGGAATCGCGCTCAGCCAGGGTCAGAGCCCGATCGCCGCCGCAAACAGCATCGATCAGGTCATCGAGGGCGTACCCGCGGCGCGTGCCGTCAATGACGTCGCGGCTAGGCTCGGCATAGAAATGCCGATTTGCCTCGAAGTCTTTCGAATCATCTACGAGGGCAAATCGATTCGCGCCGCCGTGCAAGCCTTGATGGGCCGGGAAGTCCGTTCCGAGATCGAATCTTAGAATCCGAAGGTGTCCTGCTGCGCCCCGCCGAACTCCTGTTGGCGCCACGCCTCGTAAACGACCAGCGCCACGGCATTCGATAGATTGAGGCTGCGGCTCTTCGGCACCATCGGAATGGTGAGCGAATGCTCGTCCCCGACGCGCTCCATCAAGGCCGCCGGCAAACCACGCGTTTCCGGCCCGAACAGAAACGCATCGCCGGCCCGGTATTGGACTGCGCTGTAGAGATGGCGGCCGCCCGTTTCGATCGCAAAGAGGCGCGCACCCGCGAGAGCCGCGAGGCAACTGCCGAAGTCCGCATGAATCTTGACGGCCGCGAGATCGTGATAGTCGAGCCCCGAGCGCTGCAAGCTCTTGTCGTCGAGCCTGAATCCCAGAGGTTTGATCAAATGCAGCGTCGCGCCGGTATTGGCGCTGAGTCGAATCGCGTTTCCGGTATTCGGCGGGATCTCGGGTTCAAACAGGACTATGTGGAACATCGGCCGTGGCGACGACGCGCTGGGTCGGATATGCGAACTCGATATTTAGCCGCCGGAATTCCTCGATGATGCGGAAATTGACCGCCTGCTGCAGGTCGGGCAGCGGGTACAGATCGGGACTGCGCCGAAAGTAGGACAATTCGAATTGCAGCGCCCATTCGCCGAAATTCTTCAGGTGGCAGCGCTCGAATCGGGCGTTCGCTTGCTCACCGACGATCCTCTCGAGCAGTTGCGGTATCGCGAGCAGTTTGTCGGTCGGCGTATCGTAGGCGACGCGCAGCGTCGTGACGTTGCGCAGCTCCTGCGCGCGGCCGTAGTTTCGCACGCGGCTCTTCAAGATGTCCGCATTCGACATCACGATCTGCTCGCCGGCCTCGCTGCGCAGGCGCGTCGTCTTGATGCCGATGCGTTCGACCGTGCCCGTGAATGCGTCAATCGTGAGGCTATCTCCGACGACGAACGGCTTGTCGAGCGCAATCGACAACGACGCGAACAAATCCCCCAATACGTTCTGCAGAGCCAGGGCAACGGCAACGCCGCCGACGCCGAGGCCGGCCAGCAACGCGGTGATGTTGACGCCGAGATTCTCGAGCGCGACCAGGATCAGCAGCGACCAGATCAGGATACTGGCGATGAACCGGATGATGTCCAGCGATCCTGCAAAGGAGCGGTCCGCGCCGCGCTCGCGCTCCTTCAGTTCCAGATAAAAACTCAAGAGCCGCCCGGCCCAGAGACCGACCTGCAGCAGGATCAGCATCAACACCACGTTGGATAGCAGGCGCTCCACACGCGGCGGAAAGACCAGACTCTGCTCGACCGCGTACAGCGCCGCGGCCGCGAACAGGAGTTGTTTGGTATTGCCGATCAGGTAGGCGATGAGCCGCAGCGCGGTCGGGTGCTCGGCGTTCGAATAGCGCTTGTACCTCGAGGTGACGACGCCGCGCACGAACCACAGCCCGGCCCAGATGGCGAGCGCAAGGACCGCGGCCCCGATCCACTCGGCGACGGAATTGCCGTACAGCAGCCGCTCGGGGGTCTCGAAGGTGTGTTTGATGAAATTGCCCATACGAGACCCGATGATAAACCGCGGCAGGGCGCGCGCGTCGGCCTATGCGGCATCCTCCATGCCGAGCTCCTTCATTTTACGCGTCAGCGTGTTGCGGCCCCAGCCTAGGAGTTTGGCCGCTTCCTGCTTGAGGCCATCGGCTTTGCGCAAGGCAACGCGGATCAAAATGCGCTCGACCTCCGGTACCGCCTGATCCAAGAGCCGCTGCGTGCCGGAATCCAATTCCTGCTCCGCCCAGTGCGAGAGCTTCGCCATCCAATCGTGGTTCGCCGCGTGGCCGACCGCGGCACCGCCCAGATCGGGCGGCACATCCTCGCTGCGTATTTCGCGTCCCGGTGCGGTCACGGTCAAACGCCGGCAGGCATTGACGAGCTGGCGCACGTTGCCGGGCCAATCGAAGGTCACCAGCGCGTTCTCGGCCGGCAAGGTCAGCAATTTGGGCTCGACCCCGAGTTCCTGTCCCGCTACGCTAAGATAGTGGCGCAGCAGTTCCGGTATGTCTTCGCGCCGCTCGCGCAGCGGCGGAATCTCGATGCGAATGACGTTGAGTCGATGCAGCAAGTCTTCACGAAAGTGGCCGGAGCTGACGCGCGCTTCCAGATCCTGGTGAGTCGCGGCGATCACGCGCACATCGACTTTGACGGGCGTCTGGCCGCCGACACGGTAAAATTCTCCTTCGGCCAAGACGCGCAGCAGCCGCGTCTGCAATGCCGGCGACATGTCGCCGATTTCGTCGAGAAACAGACTGCCGCCGTCGGCCTGCTCGAAGCGGCCGCGGCGCAGCGCGTCGGCACCCGTGAAGGCGCCCTTTTCATGGCCGAACAGTTCGGACTCGAGCAGATCCGCGGTGAACGCGGCCGTATTGAGCGCGACGAACGCGCGGTTGGCGCGCGGGCTGTGGCGATGCAAGGCGTGCGCCACGAGTTCCTTGCCGGTCCCGGATTCGCCGGTGATCAGCACCGTCATGCTCGAGCGCGACAATCTGCCGACGGCGCGAAACACCTGTTGCATCGACGCGGCCTGTCCCAGCAATTCCGGGATGCGGCGGCGGGCGGCTTCGACATCGGTCGATACGGTCGCCTGCTGCGCGGCCCGGCGCACGAGATCCACCGCCTTGTCGATGTCGAACGGCTTGGGCAAATACTCGAAAGCACCACCCTGATAAGCCGCGACGGCCGCATCGAGATCGGAATGCGCGGTCATGACGATGACCGGCAAGCCCGGCCAGGAGCTCTGGATCTCCTTGAGCAGATCCAAACCGCTGCGGCCCGGCATGCGGATATCGGTCATCAACACGTCGGGCGTGTCGGTGCGCAGCGCCGACAAGGCGTTATCCGCCTGATCGAAGGTTTTTGCGACCATTCCACTGCCCTTCAGGGCTTTTTCGAGCACCCACCGAATCGATGCGTCGTCGTCAACCAACCAGACTTGCAGCGGCTTTGCGTTCATACGGAGTCCATGGGCAGAGAAATCGTGAATACGGTTCGTCCGGGCGCGCTGTCGAATTCGATGAGTCCACCGTGCCGGCTGACGAGGTCCTGTGCGATCCCTAAACCGAGCCCGGAGCCATCCGCACGCCCGGAGACGAGAGGATAAAAAATCGTGTCGCGAATTGCCGGCGGCACGCCGGGTCCGTTGTCCTCGAACTGGATCGAAGCGACCAGGCGGTGACGCGTCGATCCCACGGTCTGATTGATGGCCGCGCGCGTCTTCAGCACGAGCCGCGGCGCTTGCACGCCGCCCCCCGATAACGCCTGCAATGCATTGCGGCCAAGATTTAACATGGCCTGAATGATGTGGTTCGGATCGATGGTCAGCGGCGGCAGGCTCGGATCGTAATCCCGGACCACGCTGACCCCCTCAGGCGCCTCGCTGCGCAGCAGATGGTAAACACGCTCCAGGAGTTCATGCAGGTTGATGAGTTGCTTGGCCGGCGGGCGGCCCGGACCCAGCATCGAGTCGAGCAGATTAGTGAGGCGATCGGCCTCGCTGATGATGACGCGCGTGTATTCGCGCAGCGCCGGATCCAGCAGCTCGCGCTCCAGCAACTGCGCCGCGCCGCGCAGGCCGCCCAGCGGATTCTTGATTTCGTGCGCGAGCTGCCGGACCATCAAGCGGCTGCCGCCCAGTTGGGCGATCAGCGCATTTTCGCGCGAGAGCCGGCGGTGCTGCGTGATGTCCTCGATTTCGAGCAAGATGCGCGGCGGCCCCGGACCTATCCCGATTTGAGTGACCGCACAATCGAGAATGCGATCAACGCCGCCCGGCCCGGGCCAAGCCACTTCGCGCTGGACAACGCCTTCGATGCCCGCACGGGCGCGCTCGAACAAGGGCAGCAGCGTTTCCGCGCCGCGCCTCAGTTCGCTGACCGGCTTGCCCAGCGCCTGATTCGGACTCAAGGCGACCAAAGTCTGCGCCGCGGCGTTCAAGTAATCGACGCGCAAATCCTGATCGAGCACGAACACGCTGGTAACCAGCGCGTCGAGCAGATCGGTGCCGAGTATGTGCAGCGGCCCGAGCTGCAATTCAGCGGCCACGGCAAACTTCCCGCGCGGGCGCGAGCGCTACGGGTTGTGGGGCTGCGCTCGCGGGGCCTGAGCCCTCGGTTGTTTGACGTAGAAAGTGATCGACGCCGCGCTCGCAGATTCCTGGGTATCGGGGTCGTTGATCGATGCCGACAGGGTATAGGCACCGCGGTCCAAATTCGGCAGCATGAACTGCACGCTGTCTTGTTGATCGTCGAGCGGTTTGCCGTTCAATTGCCAAGTCAGCGTGTGCCCCTTTTGCAGCTCCGGGGTCAGCTCGAGATGGACCGGCACCGCTTCGTCGAAGAACGACTGCTCCGCCGTCGGAGAGGAGATCGAGAATACCGTGTAGGTCATTCCCGGCTTGATGACCTTCTGAGCCGGCTTGGCTCCCGCCATCGTAGTCGATTTCGTGGGTGCCGAAGCGCGATTGAGCGCTTCGGCACTCGTGTAGATTTTCTCCGCGCCCGGCTCGGGTTGGTCGGAGAAATGCACGACGCCGTCCGCATCCGTCCATTTGTAGACGACGGCGGCCTGCGCCACGACTGCGGCAAAGAGTCCTAAAGCCAGCGAGCGTCGCAAAAGGTGCATAAGTAACAAGCATAGACCTATCGTCTCCAGGCCACAAAACGAGGTTGCGGCAGCGTGACCGCCGTCACCTTAAGGCCCTTGCACCCTTGGATTCCGTCACAAGCTGTAATACATCTCCAGCTCTATCGGATGAGTCGTCATGCGCAAACGCGTGACGTCCTTCATCTTCAAAGCGATGTAGGCGTCGATGACGTCGTCTGTGAAGACACCGCCGGCCTTCAAGAAGGCCCGATCCTTGTCGAGATGCTCGAGCGCCATATCCAGCGAGTGACAGACGGTCGGGATGTGCTTGGCCTCCTCCGGCTCCAGATCGTAGAGATCCTTGTCGGCCGGATCGCCGGGGTGGATCTTGTGCTGAATGCCGTCGAGGCCCGCCAGCATCATTGCCGCGAATGCGAAATAAGGATTCGCGGTCGAATCCGGGAAGCGCACCTCGATGCGCCGCGCCTTGGGATTCGACACCCAGGGAATGCGGATCGAGGCCGAGCGATTGCGCGCCGAATAGGCGAGCATGACCGGCGCCTCGAAGCCCGGAACCAGGCGCTTGTAGCTGTTCGTGCTCGCATTCGTGAACGCGTTGATCGCGCGCGCATGCTTGATGACGCCGCCGATGTAGATAGAGCGCGGTGTCCGAGAGGCCGCCGTATTTATCGCCGGCGAACAGCGCCTTGCCGTCTTTCTGCAGCGACTGATGCACGTGCATACCGTTGCCGTTGTCGCCGACCAAAGGCTTCGGCATGAACGTCACGGTCTTGCCGTAGCCGTGCGCGACGTTTTGAATCGCGTATTTGAGGATCTGTACCTCGTCCGCCTTCTTGGTCAAGGTATTCGCATTCACGCCGATCTCGGCCTGGCCGCCGGTCGCGACCTCGTGATGATGGACTTCGGTTTTCAGGCCCATTTCCTCGAGCGCGAGGCACATGGAGCTGCGGATGTCCTGAAACGCGTCGACCGGCGGCACGGGGAAATAGCCGCCCTTGACGCCGGGCCGGTGGCCTTTGTTGCCGTCTTCATAGTCTTTGTTGCTATTCCAAGCGCCTTGTACGGAATCGATCTCGTAAGCGCAGCCGCGCATCTCGGCGCCCCAGGTGGCGCTGTCGAAGATGAAGAATTCATTTTCCGGCCCGAACAACGCGGAATCGGCGATACCCGTCGATTTTAGGTATGCCTCGGCGCGCTTCGCGAGCGAACGCGGGTCGCGCCCATAGCCCTGCATCGTCGCCGGCTCGATGACATCGCAGCGAATATCGACGGTGGTCTCTTCGTAGAACGGATCGATGACCGCGGTGGCCGCATCGGGCATCAGGATCATGTCGGATTCGTTGATGCCCTTCCAACCGGCGATCGATGAGCCGTCGAACATTTTGCCATCCGCAAAAAATCCCTCATCCACGAGTCGCGCCGGGATGGTGACATGCTGTTCCTTGCCGATCGTGTCCGTAAAGCGTAGATCGGCGAACTTCGCATCTTTTTCTTTGATTAATTTTAGAACATCGGCGGGCGTCACGGTTGTCCTCCAAAAGCGTCGTTATAGGTAATTGAACGGCCGGTTCGCGCCGGCATGCCTAGTCAATGCAGCTAACGTGCCACATTTCGGGGCATGAATTATCAAGCACTTGCACCGACAATTCCCTCAATGGTCGGGCTTTTTTGCACCGAATTGGTGCAAATTGCTGCTTATATGCACGATTATGGGGCGACTCGGCGCTCGATGACAAGTTTCGCCGCAAATTCTGGCTGCATGCGCGCCGACTGACCAAATTGAGTGCATCACCGAGGTGACCCCCTGCGGGACAGGGTGCGCCATACGTCGTTATACTCGCAAGCTTTGTCCAAACAGCGAGCCCCCGATGGCAAAAGCCGCTTCGCCGCCTCGCACATTCCAAGGCCTGATCTTCGCGTTGCAGAAGTATTGGTCCGATCAGGGTTGTGTCATCCTGCAGCCCTACGACATGGAGATGGGCGCCGGGACTTTCCATGCGGCGACTTTTTTGCGGGCGGTCGGCCCGGAGCCCTGGAGCGCGGCCTATGTTCAGGCCTCGCGTCGTCCCACGGACGGACGCTACGGCGACAACCCGTTCCGCCTTCAGCACTACTATCAATTTCAGGTTTGCATCAAGCCGTCACCCGACGATTTCCAGGAATTGTATTTGGGTTCGCTGCGTTCTCTCGGCTTCGATCTGCTGACTCACGACATCCGCTTCGTCGAAGACAACTGGGAATCGCCGACACTCGGCGCCTGGGGACTCGGCTGGGAAGTCTGGCTCAACGGCATGGAAATCACGCAATTCACCTATTTTCAACAGGTCGGGGGTTTGGATTGCCGTCCGATCATGGGCGAGATCGCCTACGGTCTGGAGCGCCTGGCGATGTACATTCAAGGCAAGGAAAGCATTTTCGACATCGTATGGGCCGACGGCGCGTTCGGCACCGTGACCTATGGCGACATCTTTCATCAGAACGAGGTCGAGCAGTCGACCTACAATTTTGAGAAAGCCGACACCCGCGCCTTGTTGCAGCAATTCGACGCCGCTGAAGCGGCGTGCCAAAACCTGGTCCGGGACAAACTGGCGCTACCGGCCTATGAGCAATTGGTCAAAGCCTCGCATGCGTTCAATCTGCTCGATGCGCGGCATGCCGTGTCGGTCACCGAGCGGCAGCGTTTCATCCTGCGCGTGCGCACGCTGGCGCGCGCCGTCGCCGAAGGCTATCGCGAGAGCCGCGAGGCACTCGGGTTTCCGCTGCTGAGCACGCGGCGCGCCGAGCGAGCGGGCAAATGAGCACTCGCAGTTTACTGCTCGAGCTCGGTACCGAGGAGCTGCCGCCGGCCGGCCTGCTGGGTTTATCGACGGCCTTGACCGATAACCTCGTCAAGGGCCTCGATGCGGCCGGCATCGCCCACGGAAAGGTGCGCGGCTTTGCGACGCCGCGCCGCTTGAGCGTCCTCGTGGAGCGCTGCGCGCTGCAGGCTCCGGATCGCGCGGTCGAACGCCGCGGGCCGCCGCTCGCGAATTCCTACGACGCGAATGGCGAACCTTTGCCTGCGGCACGCGCATTTGCGAAGAGCTGCGGCGTCCAGGTCACCGAACTCGAGCGCCTCACGACCGACAAAGGCGCTTGGCTCGCGTTTCGCGGCATGGAAGCGGGCGCGTCGACCAGCGCGAGCCTCTGCGGCATCGTCACGCAGTCGATCGCGGCGCTGCCGATCGCGAAACGCATGCGCTGGGGGGAGCGAAGCGCGGAATTCGTGCGGCCGGTCCACTGGATCGTGCTGTTGCTCGGCGAGGAAGTCGTTGCGTGCGAAGTGCTTGGCCTCGACACGGGACGCATCACCTACGGCCACCGCTTTCATGCACCGGGACCGAAGAGCTTGAAGTCGGCGAACGGCTACGAGGCGGTCTTGCGCCGCGCCAAGGTCATCGCCGATTTTGGGCGGCGGCGCGAGTTGATACGCGCCGGGGTCGTCGCACTCGCCGCCGAGTTGGGCGGACGCGCCTTGATCGAGGCCGACCTGCTCGATGAAGTCACGGCGCTGGTCGAATGGCCGGTACCGATTGCCGGGCAATTCGAAGAGCGCTTCTTGGCGCTGCCGCGCGAGGTGGTCATTGCGACCGTACAGGGCCATCAACGCTACTTCCCGGTCGAGGCCACGGACGGCACGCTGACGCGCCGGTTCATCACGATCAGCAATATCGAGAGCCGCGACCCGGCAAAGATTCGCGAAGGCAATGAGCGCGTCGTGCGGCCGCGTTTGAGCGATGCCGCATTTTTCTGGCAGCAAGACCGTAAATTGAGGCTCGAGGACCATGCGGCCAAGCTCGCCGGGGTCACGTTCCAAACAAAACTCGGCAGCTATGCCGACAAAACGCGGCGCGTACAGGCGCTGAGTATTGCGATTGGCGAGGCCATCGGCGCGGGACCCTGGGTCGGGCGGGCGGCGCAACTGGCAAAGGCCGACTTGATGAGCGCGATCGTCGGGGAATTTCCCGAGCTGCAGGGCACGATGGGCCGCCATTATGCGGCCGCGCAAGGCGAGCCCGAGGAATTGTGTCTCGCGCTCGAAGAACAATACCTGCCGCGCTATGCCGGCGATTCCTTGCCGCTCACCAAGACCGGTCAAGCACTCGCGCTCGCCGACAAGATCGATACGCTCGTCGGCATTTTTGCAATCGACCAGAAGCCGACCGGGACCAAGGATCCGTTTGGTTTGCGCCGTGCCGCATTGGGCGTGCTGCGCATCCTGCTCGAGGGACGGCTCGATTTGAACTTGCTCGAGTTGCTCGAGGTCTCGGCGGCCGCCCAGCCGGTGCAGCGCGCGGCCACCGCAGCCGAGGTTTACGCGTTCATCGCCGAGCGCCTGCGGGGCCTTCTTCTCGAGCGCGCCGACGGCACGAGCACCGAGATGATCGATGCGGTCATGGCGACGGGCCCGCGCTCGCCGCTCGATGTCGAGGCTCGCCTACAAGCGCTCCGCGCGTTTTTGCAATTGCCCGAAGCCGGCGTGTTGGCGGCCGCAAACAAGCGCATCGCCAATATCCTGAAGAAAACGCCGTTCGATACCGGCATCTCGGTCGACTCCGGGCGTTTCACCGAGCCTGCGGAGCGTGAATTGCATCTCGCCCTCACCGAACTGCGCCGGCCGGTCGCCGAGGCCATGCGCCTCGGCGAATATGAGCAGAGTCTGCGATTGCTGACCGGCCTACGGCCCCGCATCGATGCTTTCTTCGAGAAGGTCTTAGTCATGGACGACAATAAAGTTCTACGCGATAACCGCCTCGCGCTGCTGCGCGACGTGCAAACGCTGTTCGGCGGCGTCGCCGATTTGTCGCGTTTGCCGGGCTGAGGCGCAGCCGTGCAATACTTCCGGTCTCTGGTGTTTACGGGCTTCATGATGGTCACGGCCTGCGTGTTCGGCCTGGTCATGGGACTGGGATTCTGGTTGCCGTACCGTGCCCAGTTCGCCATCGCACGCACCTGGTCGCGCATGACGATTCGTGTGCTCTCCTTGCTCTGCAATCTCGACTACACGGTCGAAGGCCGCGAAAACATTCCCGCCGGCAATCACATCATCATGTGCAATCACACGTCCGCCTGGGAAACCATGGCGCATTTTCTGTTGTTTCCCGCGCAGGTCTGGGTGCTCAAGCGGGAGCTGCTGTGGATACCATTCGTGGGCTGGGGGCTGAAGTTGCTCAAGCCCATCGCGATCAATCGCGGCGCCGGACATCGCGCCGTCAACCAGGTCGTCGAGCAGGGCAAGGACCGCCTCGCGCAGGGACTTTGGGTCATCATCTTCCCGGAGGGCACGCGCGTGCGCGCGGGCCAGCCCAAGAAATACGGCTTCGGCGGCGCCTTGCTGGCGATCGAAACCGGCAAGCTCATCGTGCCGATTTCACACAACGCGGGCGCCTTCTGGGCGAGACGCGGCTTCCTGAAGAAGGCCGGCACGATTCGCGTCGTCATCGGAAAACCCATCGATCCGCATGGCAAGGACGCGCGTCAGCTGACCGATGCCACACGCGACGCGATCGAGGCGGGCCTCGCGCGCATCGCAGCCGTTCAATCGGGGGATAGGACATGAAAACTCTGCTGCTGCTCGGACTGCTGGCCGCGGCCCTGCCGGCGCTGGCGGTGCCGCCCGTGGTTGAGGCGCAGGCGAACGATTGGCATGTGACCGTGCGCGAATTCGCTGCCAAGCACTTCAAGAATCCCGCCTGGGGCTACTCGCATTGCGAGCGCGACTACGCGCTCGCTCGCGAACTCGCGGCCGCCGATGACGTCAAGCTCGATGACGATGTATTGTTCGCCGCGGCCTACCTGCACGACATGGCCGCATTTGCGCCCTGGGAGAAGAAAAAAGTCGATCATTCGGATGAGGCCGCGCGGATCGTGGCCGGCGTGTTGCGGGACACGGGTTTTCCGATGGCGAAAATCGATGCGGTGCGCGCGGCGATCCGCACGCACATGTATTATCGTGATCCGGTGGGCCCCGAGTCTTTGTACCTTCACGACGCGGATGCGCTCGATTGGCTGGGCGCCATCGGCGTCGCGCGCGTCATGGCGCTCGTCGATCCGAAGGGCGGCGAACCCACGGGCCCCGACGCCGTCAAAATGCTCGAGGAGAATCTCGCGAAGGTTCCGTCGCGCGTCTTGTCCCCGGCGGGACGTGCCATGGTCGCCCCGCGCAGCGCCGAGCTGCAGGAATTTCTGATCGAGTTACGGCGCGAATCGGCCGATCTGGCGACCTTGTGACGCGCGGTACATAATTAGAGTCGGGACTGCATAAGAAACTTTTTAGGAGCGATCATGCGTAGGATGAAATTGATGGCGGGCGGTGTGGCGGCGCTGGCAATGTTGTCGGCAACCGCATGGGCGCAAAAGCCGTGCGACGAGCTGAAGGGCGAGATCGACGCGAAACTGCAGGCTAAAGGGGTCAAGAACTATACGCTGGAGATCGTCGCCACCGATGCCGTCAAGGACCAGAAGGTCGTCGGCAGTTGCGAGGCCGGCAGCAAGAAAATCATCTATACGCGCGAGAGTTCGCCGCCGAAGACCGACAGCGCGCGACCGGCGACCTGACGGGACGGCGCGTCCGCTTGGGCATTCGAGATCACTGAGCTGACGTGTCCTGCAGCGCGGCGGGCTCTGCGACACGACCTGCCTCTGGCGTGAGATTGCAGACTGAAGAGCGCGATGGCCAACAAGAACATCGATATCGAAACGCCGGACGGTGCTTGCGACAGTTATATCGCGTACCCCGACACCGGCGGGCCGTTTTCGGCGGTGCTGTTCTTTATGGACGGCATCGGCATACGGCCGGTTCTGCAGCGCATGGCCGACCGGATCGCCGCCAGCGGCTACTACGTACTTCTACCCAATCTGTTCCATCGCCACGGCCGTGCGCCGCTGTTCGAGGTCGCCGAAATCCTGAAGCCAGAGAACCGCCCCAGACTCATGCAGCTCGTGCAATCGCTGACGCCCGAACTCGTGCTGCGCGATGCCGGCGTGTTTCTCGATTTCCTCGACGCACAGCGGCAGGTAAAGGCCGGCGGCCGCGTAGGCCTGGCCGGCTATTGTATGGGTGGCAGCATGACGGTGCGCGCAGCGGCCCAGTACGCGGCGCGTGTTGCGGCGGCAGCGAGTTTCCACGGCAGCAGACTCGTTACCGATGCTCCAGACAGTCCGCATCGTCTCGTCGAACGAATCACGGCCGAACTGTATTTCGGCCATGCCGATCAGGATCAAGGCATGCCCGCGGCGCATATCGCACAGCTCGAGGAAGCGCTGCAAGCCGCGCGGATCCGTTATCGGTCCGAGCTCTATATCGGCGCTCGCCATGGGTTCACGATGTCGGATTTGCCGGTCTATGACCAGGCGGCCTGCGAGCGGCATTGGGACCGCCTGCTCGATTTGTTCGAAAGAACGCTGCGCTAGGCGCTGGCCCGGGCAATAGTCCTCGGCTTCAGTGCGCTAGCGCGCCAGCAGTGCAAATCCGCATGCGATGAGTGCGCCGATGCTGGGATAGAAACTGATTGCGAAACCGAAGGCCCGGGCGACCGGTCCGCGCGGATATCCGATCCAGAACAGCAGCCTGCCGAGGCTAAATAGTGCGCCCAGCGCCGGCACGATCGCCGGGCTGCCGGGGTAGAACGCTGCCAGCGCGAAATGAGCGGGAACCGCTACGGCGACCTGTTCCAGCGTGTTTTGCAGAAATGCATTCGCATTGCGAATCTGCCGGCTGCCCTCTCCCTCGCTGCTGCCCATGATGTCGAGCGGTGAAATGAATCTGCGTCTCGCCACATCCGCTATCGCGATCGCGAGCCAAAGCACGACGATCAGATCGGTCTTCGCAGCGATCAGCAAGCGCTCGCCGATCGGCATGTTCGCCGAGGGCGGCCAGTGGCGGTCGACGACGACAAATGCGCCCGCCGTCAGCAGTACCGCGGCCAGCATCGAAATCGCCACGCCCCGTTGCACCAATCGGAATGAGCGATCGGTATTCATCATGTCATCATAGGGCCAAACCTGCGGGTCATCCATCGAGGTCATTATGGGCGTCAAGGTTCGCATGGAAGGTCTCACGCTCACGGTAGCCGACGTCAAGCGCTCGATCGACTACTACACGAATCAGCTCGGATTCCTGCTTGAATGGGATGCGGCGCCTCAATTCGCGCTGCTGCGCATCGGCGGGCCGGACGGCGGCACCCTGGGACTACTGCACTGGGGTGTCGCCAGAAAAGAAGGCGCGCTGGAGATGAACGCCATGCAGGCGCGCGCCATTCACGTCGAGCTCAGCACCGACGATCTGGATGCACTCTATGCCGAGCTCCTCGCAAAGGGCGTCAGAATCGATGTTCCGCCGCATGACGAGCCCTGGGAGAGATCGATGACCGCGTTCGATCCGGACGGGTATTCAGTGGAGTTCGCGCAGGGCCGTCGCGGCAGACAATAAGCTCGCGGCGCAGTTCACCGGCACGCGCGTTACGAGCTAGACTGCGGCAAATAATAATCCGGGGAGAAAGACGCGATGAACCATCGGATCAAGCGTTGCGCAATCCTGATCGGCGCTTGTCTCGTGGCGCCGCTCGCCTGCATGGCCAAAGCGCGGGCAGCCCAGCAGGCGCCGGCGCCGGCGCCTGCGGCAGTGAAGACGCCGATCACTCATGAATCGCTGTGGATGATGAAGCGCGTGGGATCCCCGGTCGTGAGCCCGAACGGGAAATGGGTCGTCTTCTCGGTGTTGGAGCCGTCCTACGATCCGGACCAAGCCGTCAGCGATCTTTGGGTCGTAGCCGCGGACGGAGCCAAGCCACCGCGCCGAATCACCAATACCAAGGCGCCGGAGGACGACGTCGCGTGGTCGCCTGATAGCGGCAGCATTGCGTTTACCACCAAGCGCGAGGGCGACGACATCGAGCAGATCTATATTCTCGATCTCGCGCAAGGCGGCGAAGCGCGGCGGCTCACCAATGTATCGACCGGCGCCAAAGGCCCGAAGTGGCGGCCGGACGGTAAGGCCATCGTGTTCGAGTCGCGTGTCTACGCCGGCGCGCTTGACGACGAGGCCAACAAAAAGATCGCAACGGAACATAAGGAGCGCAAGTACAACGTGCGACTCTATGAGCACTTTCCCGTGCGCTACTGGAATCAATGGCTGGACGAGCGCCAGCCGACGATCATGGTGCAGGCGATCGAGCCCGGGTCGAAACCGAGGGACATTCTCTCGGCGACCGCGTTCGCGCACACGCCGGGATTTTCGGGCACGGAAACGCCGACCAGCGTGACGCTCGCGCCGATCTGGAGCCCGGACGGCACCGAGATCGTGTTCACCGCCACGACCGAACAGTGGAACGCCGCGTTCGCGCAGGTGGGCCATCATCTCTATCGCATGAGTGCGGAGGGCGGCGCAGAACCGAGGATCGTAAGCCCTGCTTCCGGCGATTATGAAAGCGCCGCCTTCAGCGCCGACGGCAAAGCGCTTTTCTTCAGATACGCGCCACAAGATGCCGAGGTCTATCACCTCGCTCAGCTCGACAAAGTGCCATGGCCTTTGGGCGGCAATGCCAATCTCGTGACCCGCGATTTCGATCGCGAAACCGCGCGCTACGCGCTGACGCCGGACGGCAAATTTGCGTATCTGCTCGTGCCGGAAGCCGGCAAGGAAAATCTCTACCGGGTAGCGACCGCGGGCGGAAAGCCGGTCCTGATGGTCGCGCCTCCGACGGGAGGTTATACGTCTCTCGAGATTGCGCAAAAGACCGCCACGCCGGCGCTGATCGCCTCCTACGGCAGTTCCGTGAGCCCGGAGGAAATCGTGCGCATCGATCTCGCTGAGCGCTCCCACGTCAACCTCACGCAGATCGACACCGCCGCTGCTGCGGCAATCGATTGGCAGCCGCCCGAGCATTTTTATTTCACGAGCGGCAAGGGTCGAAGCCTGCACAACATGATCGTGCGGCCGCCGGCATTCGATCCGACCAAAAAGTACCCCATGGTGGTCTTGATCCACGGCGGCGCGGCCAGCAACAACCCCGATCAGATCGGTCTGCGTTGGAATTATCACCTGCTGGCGGCACCCGGCTACGTGATACTGATGACCGACTACACGGGGTCGACGGGCTTCGGCGAAAAGTTTGCGCAGGCAATCAAGCTCGACCCTTTGAAAACGCCCGGCGATGAAATCAATGAGGCCGTTGACGAGGCGCTCAAGCGCTATTCCTTCATCGACGGAGCGAAGCTCTGCGCCGCGGGCGCGAGCTATGGCGGGCACCTCGCCAACTGGATCGAGGCCACGACGACGCGCTACAAATGCATCGTGAGCCATGCCGGCGAGGTCGATTTGACGTCGCAGTGGGGCACCAGCGACGGTATTTACGGCCGCGAACTGACGAATGGCGGCCCGCCATGGGAGGGCAGCCCGATCTGGCACGATCAGAGCCCGATTACCTACGCCGCCCATTGGAAAACGCCGATGCTGCTTTCCATCGGCGAGCGCGATTTCCGGGTACCGATCAACAACACGCTCGAGAACTGGGCCACTTTGCAACGCATGCATGTGCCGAGCCGCCTGCTGGTATGGCCGGACGCCTGGCACTGGATCACCAAGCCGGAAGACAGCCGCCATTTTTATTCGGAAGTGCACAAGTGGCTTGCGGCTTATCTCAAGGATGAGCGGCCCACGCCATGAGCTCGACCGGTAACCCGGGCTGGACCAAGAGCCAGCGCAACGTCGTGATTGCCGCCTATTTGGGCTGGACGCTCGATGCATTCGATTTCTTTCTGATGGTTTTCATGTTCAAGGACATCGCCGCGGAACTGCACTCCAGCATGCAGATCGTTGCGACCGCCGTGCTTCTGACCTTAGGGATGCGTCCCATCGGCGCCTTGCTGTTCGGCCGGCTCGCCGACCGCTTTGGGCGCAAACCCACGCTCGTGTGGAACATCCTTGCCTATTCGTTGCTCGAGATGGCGTCCGGGTTTGCGCCGACGATGACCACGCTGCTGATCGTGCGCGCCCTATTCGGCATCGCGATGGGCGGAGAGTGGGGCGTCGGATCGGCGCTCACGATGGAGACCATCCCGGTATCCGCTCGCGGCTTCGTCTCCGGCCTGCTGCAGTCCGGATACCCTACGGGTTATTTCCTCGCATCGCTGGCCGTGTACTTGTTCTATGACCGTCTGGGCTGGCGCTACATGTTCGTGCTCGGCGTGCTGCCGGCCGTTCTCGTGTTCTTCATCCGGCGCGGGGTCGACGAATCCCCTGCGTGGAAGGAGACGCACGACGCGGCGCGCGAAGGCATGCTGAGTGTGCTCCAACGCAATTGGAAACTCGCGATTTACGGGATCTTGTTGATGACCGCGTTCAATTTCTTCAGCCACGGATCCCAGGACGCCTATCCGAATTTGTTCTTGAAGGTCGAGCATCACTTCGATACGCACTTGAGTTCGCGGATGACGGCGATCGCCAACGTCGGTGCAATTTGCGGGGGTTTGTCGTTTGGATTCCTCTCGCAGAAGATCGGGCGGCGCAAGGCCATCATGTTCGCTGCGCTGCTCGCGCTACCCGCGCTGCCGTTCTGGGCATTCGGATCGACGCCCGTGGTACTCGCGGCAGGCGCGTTCATGATGCAGATCGCCGTTCAGGGTGCCTGGGGCGTGATTCCCGTGCACTTGAATGAACTCTCTCCGCCCGCGATTCGCGCAACATTTCCCGGCTTCATCTACCAGCTAGGGAATCTGCTGGCGGCCAGCAACTTGAATCTGCAAGTCGCGATCGCCGAGGCGAACGGCAACAATTACGGCTTGGCAATGGCGATCGTCGTCGGCACGGTCGCGGTCGTGATTGTCTGCATGGTGGCATTCGGTCCCGAGCGGCACGGGGTCTCGATGACCGCTCAAGCGTAGGCGCGCCGCAGGCGAAGCGGCGCTGTAGCCTGATTAGCTGCGCTCGATCTCGATCGCCGCGCGATCAATCGCTTCGGCGAGCTTGCGCAGGTCTTCGGCCGCCAGCGGACCGCGGCTCAAGCGGAAGTGCAGAGCGGTTTTGAAGTTCTGCATTGAGCGCTGCAGCTGCGGTGCGCGGCGCGCGTCGGCGATCGAACCAGCCGATTCGACCCGCGCGCGGATCCGCCGTAGCGCATCCCGCTGGCTGTCGAGAAACGCGGTTCCTTGGGCGGTGATGCCATAGTGTTTCTTGCCGCCGCTATCCTGGGTCACGGTCGCATGGCCGATCTCTTCGAGCAGCGTTAGCGTTGGATAGACGACACCCGGGCTCGGCACGTAGTCGCCGCCAGACAGGTCTTCGATCGCCTTGATGATTTCGTAGCCATGGCGCGGCCGGGACTGCAAAAGGTCGAGCATGACGAGGCGCAAATCCCCTTGCTCGAAAAAGCGTTCGTGGGCGCGCCCCCGATGTCCTTTGGGATGTCCAAACATCAAATGTCCTCTAAGCATATTAAAGATATATCGAAGTAATGCATATATCAACGAGAGATATTTAAATAAATTCGACCGTACTGGAAATCACTCGAGTGTTGTGGGAACTACGGATTGACATCAAATAGAAATGCGAATTATTCTCATTTATATTACTAAGCTAGTTCACCGAGATTCAGGCCATGGGGATTCACGCACGTGCTGCAGTTCTGCTGTGCTGCATCACGACGGTGCTCGCAGCGCGCGCGGCCGACATCCCGACGCCTGATGATGCAGCGTCGGATGACCCGCTGCCGCCGATCACGGTCACTGCCGATAGGCCCGGCCGCTGGCTGCCCGACAAGAGCAAAGAGCTCGACGCATCACGCGACCGCGACCTGCTGCCGAAATTCGGCGCCAGCATCTTCAACATCGATGAGCAGGATATCCAAAGCCTGCCGCAGGGCAAGAACACACCCCTCGACAAGGTGCTGCTGCAGGCTCCCGGCGTCTCCTATGATTCGGCGATCAGCAACCCTGATTTTCACGTACGCAATGAATACGCGAACGTGCAGTACCGGATCAACGGCATCCAGCTCCCGGATGGAGTCTCGGCCTTGGGTCCCGTGCTCGAAACGGGGTTCATCGGCAACCTGAATCTGCTCGACGGCGCGCTGCCGGCGCAATACGGGTTGCGGACCGCGGGCGTCGTCGATATCACGACCAAGGCCAGGTTCGAACCGGGCGGCAACCTGGATCTTTATGCGGGCAGCTTAGGGTTGGTAAGCCCAAGCATCGAGGTCGGCGGCAGCGAGGGCCGTACGCAATATTTCTTGACCGGCCGTTATTTGCAAAGCAATGAAGGTCTGGAGAATGCCATGCCGACGGCGGACCCGATCCACGACCGGACGGCTCAGGAGAAGTTGTTCGCATACGGATCGACGATTTTAGGGGATTCAAACCGCCTAACCACCATGGCTGGCGCCTTCGTTGGTCATTTCCAGATTCCGGACGTCGCCGGGCAGCAGCCTCTGGGGGATTTCGGGCCCCTCACTCTATCCTCGACCCGCCTCAATGAAAACGAAACCGATCATTTTTTCTTCGGTATCGTCGCGCTGCAGACGCACCACGAGAGCATTGATACGCAGCTTTCGGCCTTCACGCGCTACGCATCGACCGAATTCACACCCGACGTGTACGACGACCTGGCGTTCAATGGCGTCGCGTCGAACGTCATGCGCAAGAGCCTGCTCAGCGGACTTCAATTCGACGCCGCAGACCGACTGAGCGATGCGCACACGCTACGGGCCGGGCTCGGGTTCAGCATCGAACGCACGCAGGTTGAGGACCTGTCCACCGTCTTACCCTTAGGCGTTGGCGGCAATCCCTTGCCGTTTCCGGAAACGTTGAATGACTACATGTCGAAGCTCGGCTGGAATTTTGGAACATACCTGCAAGATGACTGGAAGATACGCCCGGATCTGACGCTGAGTACGGGTCTGCGCTTCGATGAGCTCGAGCAATTCGTCTCCGCCAACCAAGTAAGCCCACGCGTTGCACTCGTTTACAAGCCTTTCGTGGAGACGATCCTACATGCCGGAGTTTCGCGCTATTTCACACCGCCCATGCAGGCACAAGCAACACCGAACAACCTGGCTCTGTTCCAAAACACGACGCAACAAGCGCTGATCCCGCTCGACGACCCGGTTCGACCCGAGCGGTCCACGTATTTCGACGTCGGCGTCGATCAAGAGCTGTCGCCCGGTCTCGCCGTGGGCGTCGACACCTACTACAAGCGCTCGAGCGATACTCTCGACGACGGGCAGTTCGGCCAAGCCGTGGTGCTGGAGCAGTTCAATTACGCGCGGGGCTTCAGCCGCGGGGCGGAATTTAAACTCAACTATCAGCACGCCGGGTTTCGGGCCTATTCAAACTTCTCGGCGGAAGTCACCAAGGCCAAGGAAGTGGTCTCGAACCAATATCTCATCGGCGATCCCGTGGAGCTCGCATTTCTCGCAAACAGCTATACCTACGCGTCCGATGCGCAGACGATCAGCGCATCGGCCGGTACCTCATACCGCTGGCGCGATCTGCTCATGAGCGTCGATGGCATTTATGGCAGCGGGCTACGCGCGGGTTTTGCCAACCTTCAGCACACGCCCGGATATACGCAGTGGAACGCCGCCCTCGGACGGGAGTTCGACCTTTGGAATAACCACAAGCCGCTCACGCTGCGTTTGAGCGTCATCAATCTGCTCGACCGCAGCTACCTGCTGCGCAGCGGCACCGGCATTGGGGAATTCGCTCCGCAATACGGGCCGCGCCGCGGCTTGTTCATCGGGCTTACGCAGCAGTTCTGAGTCGGCATCGCCCGCGGCAGTTCGGCCAAGGTCCCGGCGCCCGCGCGGCGAATCTAGAAATGCCAGGTGAGGATCAGCGAGAGCAACGACGGATCGCCGTTGGCCGCGTCTATTCGCTCATATTCCAGGCGCGCGGCCGCGGCCGCAAATTTCGCCTGCACCCCGATACCCCACGCAAGATCATTGTCCGTAGTGTTGATCCATGGGCGGCATATGTCGGGAAAACAGTCGGTGACGATTGCCCCAAAATTCCCATTCGCGGACGTCTGAAGACGAGCGACGCCGGCCTTGCCGTAGACGTTCAGCGTTGGCAACGGCAGCGGCAAATACCCGACTCCGAAAATCGCGAATCCCTTCGCGCCAGCGTCGGAATTCACATCGCTAGCGTGCCCGAACTCGATGTACTCGAACTCGGCGCCCAAAACCGATAATGGACGTAGGCCCGCCAGCAACTTCCAGCCGACATTATTTTTGCTGAAGTTCACTTGGTCGGTGGCGAAGTTCTGATCCACCTTGACGTTGCCCTCGCCGATGCCGGCGCCCACATAGAAATCGAGCGCGTCGTCGGCCGCGGCGATTCGAGATAAAGAGCGCAATCGCGAGAAGGATGAGCGCCGGCCTCGCGTTGGTACCGATTGCGATTCCGTGGATCACGGCTTAGGTCCTTAATCCAAGCTGCGATGCAAATTATAATGCCTCGTCGACGCGGAGCGTTATTTATGCGTTCGGAGGAGCGCTAGCTCGGATTGGCGCCATCGAGCGCGATACGGGATTCGGCGGCGCAGGTTCCCCTGACGCTATACGTCCAGATTCGATACATGCAACGCGTTCTTCTCGATGAATTCGCGCCGCGGTTCGACCGCATCGCCCATCAGCGTCGTAAAGATGTCATCGGCCGCCACGGCATCTTCGATGCGCACTTGCATCAGACGCCGGCTCTCCGGATTGATCGTGGTGTCCCAGAGCTGGCTCGCGTTCATCTCGCCCAAGCCCTTGTAGCGCTGAATGCTCTGACCCTTCTTGGCTTGATCGAACAACCAGTTGATCGCGACCTTGAAGCTCGCTATTTCTTGCCGCTCGTCGCCGCGCACGATGTACGCGCCGGGTCCCATGAGATCGTTCAAGGTTTGCGCGAGTTCGGCGATTCGCCGGTATTCGGCGGAATGGAAAAACTCCCGCGGAATATGCTTCTCGGACGTGAGTCCGTGCTCGGTGCGCTGCAGGGCGATGCGTTGCCCGCCCGCGGCGAGGGGCTCGACGACGACCCGATAGCGACGCGATACGTCGTCGAGCGAATTGAGTCGTTGATCGAGTTGGCGGCACCAATCACGGAGCGAATCGGCGCGGTCGAAGGATTCCGTCGTGAGTTCCGGCAGGTAGAGCAATTGCTCGAGGAAGCGTTCGTCGTAGCGCCGTGCCCAGCGCTTCACGATGTTCTGAATCTCCACGTACTTGCGCGCGAGCGATTCCAATCCCAAACCCGACATTGGCGGGGCGTCTGCATTGACATGCAGCGCGGCTCCATCGATGGCCGTGCTCAGAAGCAAGGCGTTGAGTTCGAGATCGTCCTTGACGTAGTGCTCCTGCTTGCCCTTCTTGATCTTGTAGAGCGGCGGCTGAGCGATGTAAATGTGGCCGCGCTCGATGAGGATCGGCATCTGCCGATAGAAAAACGTCAGCAGCAGAGTACGGATGTGCGAACCGTCGACGTCCGCATCGGTCATGATGATGATGCGGTGATAGCGCAGCTTTTCGACATCGAAGTCGTCGCGCCCGATGCCGCAGCCCAGCGCCGTGATCAGCGTGCCGACTTCGGCTGAAGCCAACATCTTATCGAAGCGCGCCTTTTCGACATTGAGGATTTTGCCCTTGAGCGGCAGGATCGCTTGCGTGCGCCGGTCGCGCCCTTGTTTGGCCGAGCCGCCGGCGGAATCGCCCTCGACCAAGAACATCTCGGAGAGCGCGGGATCTTTTTCCTGGCAATCGGCGAGTTTTCCCGGCAAACCCGCGATGTCGAGGGCGCCCTTTCGGCGCGTCATTTCACGCGCCTTGCGCGCGGCTTCGCGCGCATGCGCCGCTTCGAGCGTCTTGTTGACGATCGCGCGCGCTTCTTGGGGATGCTCGAGCAGAAATTCTTCGAGGCGCTGAGCGACCGCGGATTCGACGACCGCCTTGACCTCGGACGACACCAGTTTGTCTTTGGTTTGCGAGGAGAATTTCGGGTCGGGCAGCTTGACCGAAAGAATTGCGGTCAAGCCTTCGCGACAGTCGTCACCGGTCGTCGCGATTTTCTCCTTCTTGGCCGCGAGTTCTTTTTCGATGTAGTTATTGAGCGTGCGCGTCAACGCCGCGCGATACCCCGCGAGATGCGTGCCTCCGTCCTTTTGGGGAATGTTGTTGGTGTAGCAAAACATGCTCTCGGTGTACGAATCGTTCCATTGCATCGCGACTTCGACCTGCGTATTGCCGTCGCGCGATTGAAACCACAGCACCGTTTCGTGCACCGGTGTCTTGCTGCGATTCAGATGCTTCACGAATGCCTTGAGGCCGCCTTCGAATTGAAACACTTCGGATTTCTCGTCGCGCTCGTCGACGAGTTCGATGCGCACGCCGGAATTGAGGAATGACAATTCGCGTAGGCGCTTCGCCAAGGTGTCGTAATTGAAATAAATATTCGTGAATATTTGCGAGCTCGGCTTGAAGCGCAGAGTAGTGCCGCGCTCGGTCGTATCGGAAATCGCGGCGAGCGGCGCGACTGGCTCACCGAGCCGGTATTCCTGGCGATGCAGCTTGCCGTCCCGGCGGATGTTGAGTTCAAGGTATTCGGATAGTGCATTGACGACCGAGACTCCGACGCCATGCAATCCGCCGGAGACCTTGTAGGAGATGTCATCGAATTTGCCGCCGGAGTGCAGGACGGTCATGATGACTTCGGCCGCGGAGCGGCCTTCTTCGAGATGGATGTCCACCGGTATACCGCGACCATTGTCCGATACCGTTATGGATTCGTCCGCATGGATCGTGACGACGACCCGATCGCAATAGCCGGCGAGTGCTTCGTCAATCGCATTATCGACGACTTCGAATACCATGTGATGCAGACCGCTGCCATCATCGGTATCGCCGATGTACATGCCCGGGCGCTTGCGCACTGCGTCGAGGCCCTTTAAGACCTTGATTTTGCTGGAATCGTAAACGTCATTAGCCGACATAAGGGACCCTACCTATAAGCCGCCCATCATAACAGTTTTCGAGCCCGAAAACGAATCCATGATGGCAAAAAAATCATTCTGAATCAGGGGCTTAGCCGATGTCTCAATCGCTTTCGGCAAGGCTCGATGCGACGCGGCGTTCCAGCCGAACTTATGCAGGTTTCACGTGGAACAAAGATTATGAAACGAGCTACTCGGGCGACTGGGATTTCTTTGCGAGCAGAGCACCTTTTTGGGACATTCAACTGGGCCGGACCGCCGGCTTAGTACTCGGTGCTGCGCCTCGCCCCTGTCGGGGCCGCCCTGTTGGGCGTTCAACTCGGCCAGAGGGCCGAGTTAGTACTCGAGGAGTTTGCCGTTCGTGATGCGGAATCGTTTTCCAGGCGCTCCGAACGCCGTGAAGTCTTGGTGCAAAGTCGTCACGACCAATTGATTGGCTTGAATCGAGACTTCATCGATGAGTTGCATTAGATGCGCATTATCGAGTTCCGCAGCAGGATCATCGAGTAACAAGGTCGGTCTGATAAGAGAATCCTTTGGGAATAATTTGATCTGTCCGATCAACAAGGCGGCCGCGAGCAACTTTTGTTGACCGCGGGAAACATGATCCTTAGCCGCAATACCATCCAATTGAATGGCCAATTCTGCGCGTTGCGGTCCGACCTGGGTGGAGCCACGCTCTTGGTCGAGTTTCCAGCTCTGTGCGAGCGCCTCGCCAAATTCGAGCTGCCGCGGCCAGCCTGCGCGGTAACCGAGTTCCAATTCCATGCCCAAGAGGGTTCGCGTCAAATGGCGCGCATGCTCGCCGAGCAGCTCCACATATCGCGAGCGGGCAGCTGTGAGCTCGCCGGCATAGCGGATCAGGTCCCCATCCCAGGCTGAGATCGCCGATCGAGATTGTCGCAATTTCAGCGCAGCGTTGCGCTGGCGCAAGGCTCGATGATAGTGCTGCCAGTTCACGATGAAATTCGGTTCCACGTGGAACACGCCCCAATCGAGAAACCGCCGCCGTCGATTGGGCCCTTCTTCAATGAGCTTATGTACCTCGGGATCAATGATTTGAACTGGAAGTACCAAGGCCAAATCCGCGAGTGATGTCGCGGCCGCGCCCGCGATTCTGGCATGCACCCCATCTCTGCCGCCTTCGACGCCGACCGGAACGCGCCGATCGCCCACATCGACCTCGCCGAAAACCATGAAGCGCTCCGCACCGCGCCGTATCAGGTGATCCAAATGGCGGGTTCGGAACGACCGTCCGCGCCCCAGCAAATAGACCGCCTCGAGTAGGCTCGTCTTGCCAGATGCATTAGGCCCGCTGATCAGCGTGAATTTGGCATCGAGAATCACGTCGACCGTCTGCAAGCAGCGGAGATCCGTTACCTGCAGACGGCCAAGCGCCATGGTCTCTAGAGCCTCATGGGCATGACGACGTAGCGAGCCGATGTATTACCCGGCGAGCGAATCAAACAGCTGCTGTTGCTATCGGTAAGCCCTAATTCGACTTCGACGCCGTCAATTGCCGCCAATGCATCGAGCAAATAATTGACGTTGAACCCAACCTCGAGATCGATGCCGTCATAGCCGACCTCAATTTCTTCTTCAGCTTCTTCCTGCTCCGGGTTATGCGCCTGTACGGTGACCAAATTCTTTTTCACCGTGATTCGAATACCCCGGTATTTTTCATTCGATAAAATCGACGTGCGTTGCAGTGCAGCACGCAATAAATCGCGATCGGCCTTGATCGCGGCGGCCGGCGCCGCAGGGATAACACGCGAATATTCCGGAAATCTCCCATCAATTAGCTTGGAAGTGAATCGAACGTCGCCAATCTGGGCACGAACATGGTTGGTCCCGATCGCAAGTTCGGCATCGCCCTCGGCATCGAGGATCCGTTGCAACTCCAGCACGCCCTTGCGCGGAACGATGACTTGCTGCGTGACCTTCGCCTTGACCGCGAGCGTCGTCTCACACAATGCCAAGCGATGCCCATCCGTCGCGACCGCGCGCAATGAATTGCCGTCGATCTCGAGCAGCATGCCGTTGAGGTAATAGCGCACATCCTGTTGGGCCATCGAAAAATTCGTCTTCTCCAGTAAACGCAACAAATCCTTGCGCGCGAGCTTTACGCTCTGCTGGGCATTGATGTCATCGACTACCGGAAATTCCGCTGCCGGCAGCGTCGACAAACTGAAGCGACTACGCGCCGCTTTGATGACGACCTTCTCCGCTTCAACGACCAGCAATACGGCTGCCTTCTCGGGCAACGCGCGCAAAATGTCCAAAAACTTTCGACCGGGAATCGTGATCTCGCCGGCTTGGCTAACGTTGACGTCCGCAGCTCCGGCGACGAGTTCAACCTCCAAATCAGTCGCGGTGATGGCGAGTCTGCCATCGCGCGCGCTCAGCAGCACATTCGCCAATACCGGCATCGTTTGCCGCCTTTCAACGACACCGATCACCGCTTGCAGCGGCGCCAGCAATTTTTCTCGTTCTGCGGTCAATTTCATCGCTTTGTCCGTCCATCCCATCTTAGATTTAAATTCTTAATATAGATTACTACTATGATTACAGAAGGCCGATTTCTCCTGGGATAAGTCATATTTCGATTTGCAATTCAATTACTTGCAGTCCCAATAAGCATGCTGGACGCTTGTCTTCTGCATGTGCGCCGACCTTGCACAAATTGTGGATATCTTTATCCCCATGTTTATCCACAAGTTTTGCACCGTCATCCGGCCAGGGTTCTCAACAGGTTCATATAATCCTCGCCGATGCGTCGCTCCGACTCGCGTAGTTCCTTGATGCGCCGGCATGCATGCATCACGGTCGTATGGTCTCGGCCACCGAACGCATCACCGATTTCCGGCAGACTGTGATTCGTCAATTCTTTCGCCAACGCCATGGCCACTTGACGCGGCCGCGCAATGGAACGACTGCGCCGCTTCGAGAGCAAGTCGGCGATGCGTATTTTGTAGTATTCGGCGACCGTCTTCTGAATGTTTTCGACTGTCACAAGCTTTTCCTGCAACGCGAGCAAATCGCGCAACGCATCCTTCGCGAATTCGAGAGTGATCGCGCGCCCCGTGAAATGCGAAGTCGCGACCACCCGCCGCAATGCCCCCTCGAGCTCACGCACGTTCGAGCGGATGCGTTTCGCAATGAAAAATGCGACCTCCTCCGGTAGATCGACATTCGACAGCGAAGCTTTGCTCATGAGGATCGCGACACAGGTCTCGAGCTCCGGCGGCTCGATCGCCACCGTGAGACCCCAGCCGAAGCGCGATTTCAGGCGCTCCTCCAAGCCGTCGACTTCCTTCGGGTAGCGATCGCAGGTCAGGATGACCTGTTGCTGGCTCTCCAACAGCGCGTTGAAAGTATGGAAAAACTCCTCTTGCGAGCGCTCTTTACCCGCGAAAAATTGAATGTCGTCGATCATCAATGCATCGAGCGAGCGATATGCCGTTTTGAAATCATTGATCGTGTTGTGCTGCAAAGCCTTGACCATGTCGCCGACGAATCGCTCGCTATGCACGTACGCGAGCCTCGCGTCCGAGTTGCGCTCTTTGAGCTTGTTCGCGATCGCATGCATCAAGTGCGTCTTGCCGAGACCCACACCACCGTAAATGAACAACGGGTTATAGGCTTTGCCCGGGTTCCCGGCGACCTGAATCGCCGCCGCCTTGGCCAATTGGTTGCTCTTGCCCTCGACGAATGTGTCGAACGTAAAATCCGCATTGATGCGGCTGCCGAGCACCGTGGGCGCGAGCCGCAGCGGCCGCGTGCTCGGCTTGGCGTCGTGCTCACCGAGCGCGCCGTTCAATGGCGAGACCAGCAGCGCAGCGCCCGCTCGCGTACCGACGTCGAGCACTATGTCGGGGACCATGCCCTCGGCCAGTGCCCGGATCAGTTCCTTGATGCGTGGCAATGAATTCGCGCTGAGCCATTCGACGACGTAGCGATTCGGCGCCAATAGACGCAATTCGCCGTCGCGCTCGATCGACTGCAGCGGCCGTACCCAGGTATTGAATTGTTGCTCCGGGAGTTCGCTCTCGAGCACGCGCAGACAGCGATTCCATAGCGACTCCGACAAGAGCGCTCTCCCTAGACAATTTTCGGTAATGGGGTAAGGCAACGAAAGGACAAGAAGTCTATCCGCAACTTGTCAAAGCGTCTATTGACACGTCCTGACATGCTCAGTACCCTTGCCGCCTTTCGCATAAGTCGCGCGACTTTGCTCGAGTTCGTTCTTTTGCCGGCATTATTGCTATGAAACGTACATTCAATCCCAGTAACCTGCACCGCGCCCGCACCCACGGCTTTCGGGCCCGTATGGCCACGAAAGCCGGCCGTCGTTTGCTTGCCCGGCGCCGTGCGAAGGGCCGCAAGCGCCTCTGTCCTTAAGTCCGCCCTCGAAGGTTCCCGGGCGATCCGTACACTGAGGTTCGAGCCGAGCAGGCGCCTGCACCAGCCGGCCGAGTTTCGCGAAGTTCGAACGCGTGGACGGCGACTGAGCGACGCTTTATTTAGTTTATCCGTGCTGGCCAACCATGAAACTCACCCGCGCCTGGGGCTCGCAATCGCCACCCGCACTTTCGGCAGCGCCGTTGCACGCAACCGCATCAAGCGCATTGCGCGCGAGTCGTTTCGCTTGAATCAGCATTTGCTGCCGGCGGTCGATGTGACCATCTCCGCGCGCGATGCCGCGCGGCATGCGACGCCGCAAGATCTGCGCGCAAGTCTCGATAAACATTGGAAGTCGATTACCACGCGATGGTAGGTCCATGCGTCACGTGCTGATGTGGATCATTCGTGGCTATCAGCTGGCCATCAGCCCGCTGCTGGGTCCACGCTGCCGTTTTTACCCCAGTTGCTCCTGTTACACGCATGCCGCGATCGAGCGCTACGGCGTCATGCATGGTACCTGGCTGGGTTTGCGCCGCATCTTACGCTGTCACCCTTTCGCGCCGGGCGGTTACGACCCGGTGCCGGATAAGAGATCGACTCATGCCTAATATCCGCACTTTTCTTTGGTTGGCGCTCGCCGCAGTCCTGTTCCTCAATTACGAAGCATGGATGCACGATTACCAGCCTGCCGACCAGCCCGTGGAGCAGGCGACGCCGAGCGCGACGCCATCCGGCGCAGAGCCCGGCCGCGCGCCGCGCAGCGCATCGAATCTCGCCGATTCCATACCGAGCGCGGCGCCGCCTGCGCCTGTCGGGAATCCCGGCGGCACGCCGGCCGCGAGTGGTGCTGCAACCGCCACTGCGCCAAGCGGAGCTGCACCGGTCAGCGGCTTGGACGCCGCCGACCAGCCGAATTCCGCACCGCTGCTGCGCGTCAAGACCGATGTGCTCGATCTCGGAATCAATTTGAAGGGCGGCGAATTGGACCAGGCCGTTCTGCTCAAATACCCGCTGCGCAAAGACGCGCCCAATGTGCCGGTGCAGCTGCTGAATCGAACCGATCAAGATTCCCTGTATTTGCTGCAAACCGGCTTGACCGCCGAGGGCAGCGAGGCCGCGCCCAACCATTTGGCGATCTGGAGCGCGGCAGCGCCCTCGTATGAACTCGCGCCGGGTGCGAGCGAGCTGCGTGTTCCCCTGACCTGGTCCGACGGGCAAGGACTGAGCGTCACCAAGACCTTCATTTTCAAGCCCGGCCAGTATTCGATCGAGCTCACCTACGATATCCGCAATGACGGCACGACGCCGCGCAAGCTCGCGGCCTACTCGCGGATCCTGCGCCATTGGGAACCGACCAAGCGCTCCTATTTCGACGTCGAGACTTATTCGTTCAAGGGACCGGCGATATACGACGGCACGAAGTCGCTCGACCTCAAGGTCGAAAATGGGGAAGACAGCAAATACTCGCAGACCGTCACCAACGGATGGATCGCCTCGCTGCAGCACCACTTCGTTGCCGCGATCGTGCCGACGAGCGACGAGCCGTTCCTGTACCAGCTGCAAGTTCGCGGCAAGGAATATTTGCTGAGCGCGACGGGACCGATGCTCACCGTGGCGCCGGGCGGCCAGGCCCGAGTCGCCGAGAAATTATTCGTCGGGCCGAAGCTGCAATCCCAGTTGGCGGCAACCGGCCCCAAGCTCGAACGAACCGACGATTACGGCAAACTCACGGTGATCGCGCAGCCTTTGTTCGGCTTGCTCAGTTGGGTTGACGGCCTGATCGGCAATTGGGGATGGTCCATCATCGTCGTCACGGCCCTGATCAAGTTGATCTTCTATCCGCTGAGCCAGGCGAGCGGACGCTCGATGGCCAAGATGCGCGCGGTGGCCCCGCGCATGAAGCAGATTCAAGACTCCTTCAAGGACGACAAGGAAAAACTCGGTCGCGCGATGATGGAGTTGTACAAGAAAGAGAAGATCAATCCGCTTGCCGGGTGCCTGCCGATGGTCGTGCAGATCCCGTTTTTCATTTCCTTCTATTGGGTGCTGCTCGAGAGCGTGGAAATGCGCCAGGCACCCTTCCTGCTGTGGGTCAACGACCTTTCCGCGCGCGACCCGTATTTTGTGCTGCCGCTGTTCATGGGCGCCGCGATGTTCGCGCAATTCAAGTTGAATCCGGCGCCGCCCGACCCGATGCAAGCGAAGATCATGCAATTCATGCCGCTCGTGATGACGGCCATGATGGCCTGGTTTCCCTCGGGCCTCGTGCTCTATTGGTTGACGAATACGGTGCTGTCGATCGCACAACAATGGCGCGTCAACCAAATCGTACAAGTCGAGGCGAACAAGAAGCACTCTTGAACTAAGCGCATGACCGCCGCCGATACCATCGTCGCGATCGCGAGCGCCGCCGGGCGCGGCGCCGTCGGCATCGTGCGTGTCTCGGGACCCGGGGTGCCGCGCATCGCGGCCGAAATACTCGGACAGTTGCCCTCGCCCCGCGTCGCCACCTGGTCGCGCTTTCGGGATGCCGACGGCAACAGCCTGGACGAGGGTCTTGCGCTGTATTTCGCCGCACCCGCCTCGTTCACGGGCGAAGAGGTGCTCGAGCTTCAGGGCCACGGCGGGGTCGTCGTACTCGATCTGATCGTCGCCCGCCTATTGCAGTTAGGCTGCCGTGCGGCGCGCGCCGGCGAGTTCAGCGAGCGGGCGTATTGCAACGGCAAGATCGACCTCACACAAGCCGAGGCCGTCGCTGATCTCATCGACGCGGGCACCTCGGCCGCCGCGCGAGCCGCGGTGCGCTCCTTGCAAGGCGAGTTCTCGACGCGCGTCAACGCGCTACAGGCGCAGCTGACGCAGCTGCGCATCTACGTCGAAGCCGCAATCGACTTTCCCGACGAAGAGATCGAATTCTTGGGCGATCGCGCGCGCTCCGATCGGCTTACGCGGGTATTCGAGGCGTTCGATGCGCTGCTGGCCGTCGCGCAACAAGGCGCGCTGCTGCGAGACGGCCTGAACGTGGTCATCGCCGGCAAACCGAACGCCGGCAAGTCCAGCCTGCTGAACCGGCTGGTCGGCGACGAGGTCGCGATCGTCACCGATTTGCCGGGGACGACGCGCGATTTGCTGCGTCACGCCGTGCATCTCGACGGCTTACCGCTCAATTTGATCGACACGGCGGGACTACGCACCGCACAAGACATGGCCGAAGCCGAGGGCATTCGCCGTGCGACGCACGAGATGGGCCGCGCGGATCGCGTGCTCTACGTCGTCGACGCCGCCAATCCCACGGAGGCGGCATTCTCGGCATTGGCGCCGCAGCTCGCGACGCTGCCGCCTGGAGTTCCGGTGACGATCGTGTTCAACAAAATCGACCTCGTAGCGATCCCCTCAAGGCTCGACGAAACGACAACCCCCGCGCAGCTGTACCTGAGCGCGCGTACCGGCGCCGGCATCGATTTATTGAGATCTCACCTCAAGAAGAGCGCGGGCTTTCTCGATAGCGGGTCAGGCGCCCTGTCCGCGCGGCGCCGCCATCTCGATGCATTGCGCCGCTCGCGCGACCACGCGCTCAAGGCTGCGGATACCTTGCTGGAGAGCCGCTCGCCTGAATTATTCGCCGAGGACCTGCGCCTGGCTCAACGGGCTTTGGGGGAGATTACCGGCGAGTTCGGCAGCGATGATTTGCTGGGCGAGATTTTCGGCAGCTTTTGTATCGGCAAGTAGCCGGCCGCGCCGGCTCGCAGCATCCGATGCGATCGGATCGCATCGATCGACGCGGGGTTTAGTGCGATTGCACTCCCGTGTCGCCATGGTCGAGCTCCGAGACCCCATCGCTATCCGTCGAGATAGCCAAGCGCGCCGATATGCAGAGGCCGAGGAGCACGGTGAGCGTCGCGAGCCCGGTCGCGATCGGAAAATGCCAGAATAGCCACAGCATGGTCGTGGCCGACGTCAGCAAAAGCGCGAACAAAAAGACGATGTTTACGCGCACATGAGACGATTTTTTCATGCCAACTACCCCGAAGTGAGCGCTACCACACAGTTTTTTTATCGAAACTGGTTTATAGCAGATCGCACCGCCGCAGCCTATATGTAAAAACTCGTAAATATCCTTGGGTGTTTCCCCGGTTCGAGCGCCCGCAGCGGCCCTGGCGGCTACAGCAGCATCGTCTCCCGGCGCCAATGCCGGGCCGTGAGCAGCCCGAGAATCAGCGCGAGGCCGAGCGAAGCGCCTGCAGATACCAGCACGTCGAGGCCCGAGATGCTTTCCGCCTTGAGTACGCTGGTCATCAGCAAATGCTGACTCAAAGATGGAATCAACATCAGCGAACTCTTTGTTTTTAAAGAATAAATGCTCGCGAAAGCAATGGGCAAGGTGGGTATCAACAAAACGCTCGTCAGGTAGGTCTGCGCTTCGCGATAGGTACGCGTGAATGAGGCGACGAAAGTCATCAAAGCGGCCCCGAGCGGCACGAACGGCAGACAAATCGCAAAAAGCGTCAACGCGGTGCCGGCTCCCAAATTGGCGCTCATGCCGAGCCGCTCGAGCGGCACGAACCGAAACACGACGACAAAGGCGCTGAGGCTGATCCCTAGAGAGATGCACATGTAGGCGCAAGTCGCGAGAATCTTGCCGCCGACGAGCGCGCTCCTCTGCACCGGTAGGCTCAGCAAGGCTTCGAGCGAGCCCCGCTCGCGCTCGCCCGCAGTCGAATCGATCGCCAAATACAGGCCGCCCATGAGCAGCGCGAACAGCACGAAATAAGTCATGAACCCCAAGATCGCCACGGCGCGCCCGGTCGGCGTCGCGACGTCGACGTCGTTGACCGCGACGGGCACCGCCAGCAGCGGATTGATGCCGCGTACTTGCAAGCGCTGTTGCGCGATCGCGCTGCCATAGTTCGCGAGCAGCGCACGGGCGCGATCCGCATTCTTGCGTTGTTGCGAATCGGCACTGTCGGCGATGATGAATACAGGCGCCGGAGCCCCTGCCTCGAAGCGCTGGCGATAATCCGGCGGCACGATCAAGACGACCGGAGCCTTGCCGCTGCGCACCGCCGCCTTCGCCGATTCTTCGCTCAAAGCCGCGAGTTCGAGCTTGACATCGTGCGATCTCAAATATTGCGTGAGTCCCGGCGCGAGTTCGCTGCCGGAGATCGTCAGTTGCAGCGGTTGGTCCGCTTCAAACGTGTTCTGATTGAGCATGCGCGTGACCATCGCGCCGAACAGCAAGGGCCCGAACAGCGGTCCGAACAGCAACGCTGAAAACAGCGTGCGCCGATCGCGGAGATTCTCGACGAACTCCTTGGCGAAAACGACCAGCAGCGCGCGCATCAACTGAACTCCGCGCCGTGCCCGAGCACCTGAAGAAATGCCTGTTCCAAACTGGCGGAGCCGGTACGCTCGCGTATTGCTTCGGGTGCGTCATCGGCGAGCAGCCGGCCGCCGCCGATGATCACGACCCGATCGCAAAGCGCGGCGACTTCCTGCATGACATGCGAGGAAAAGAGAATGCAACGCCCCTGCGCGCGCAAGCCCTGCAGCATCTCGCGCAAATTGCGTATCGCCATGACGTCGAGCCCGTTGGTCGGCTCGTCGAGCACGAGGTTTTGCGGTTCGTGCACAAGCGCGCGCGCCAAGGCCACTTTGATGCGCTGACCTTGCGAAAAGCCTTTGACGCGCCGATTCATGAAGCCGAGCATATCGAGCGAGCGCCCGAGTTCGTCGCAGCGCTGCGCGATGCGCTTCATGCCGATGCCCTGCAATGAGCCGAAATATGCAATGTTTTCGCGCGCGGTCAGATTGCCGTAGAGGCCCGTGGCGTGCGGCAGCACGCCGAGCTGCGCGCGCGCCGTCGAGGTCTCGCCCTGGATATCGATTCCGTCGATCGCAGCATGGCCGGAATCGGGCGAGATGACGCCGTAGATCATGCGCAAGCAAGTCGACTTGCCGGCGCCGTTGGGTCCCAACAAGCCCGTGATTTCGCCGTCGCGAGCGGCGAACGAGACGTCTGTGACGGCCTCGACGCTGCCGAAGCGTTTGACCAGTGCGCACGCCTCGATCATGGCGAGGGTCCCGAGGGTCTGACGAAGAATGGCGGCGGCAGATGTTGCGCAAGACACGCCGTATCAATGCGTTCCGGTTGCTCGGCGTCGAGAAACTGCGCCATCAGGCGCGGCACGCAAGCCGTCGCCAGCTGGCCGTGCCCCTCGCCCGCGAGCACCAAGTGTCGATGGCGCGTCAGGGAGCGCGCAACACGCTCGGCCGCCGCCGGCGGTGTCACCGGATCGGCTTCGCCGGACAGCAGCAAAGTCGGGATGTCGCTATGCAACTGCGCGTGCAGATCCGCGTCCACGGGCCCATGCGGCCAAATTTCGCAGATCGCCTGCAGTGCCTCGAGTTGATCGAACCCCTGGTAGGTATCGGCCACGCGCGCGCGGTCAAGATCCGCATTCGAAAAGAACGGCACGTCTTCGCTGCAGACGACGGTGTTTTGCATGCCGCTCGCGAGCTGATCGCCGATCTGCCCCGCCATCATCAGCGTTTGCGCCGCGAGCGGCGCCAACCTGCCGTCGGCCGCTTCGTGAATCAGTGTCGGCAACAGCGCCGCTTGGTTCGCGTTGTAGGACATGAAGCGCAGCGACGAATTCAATAGGATACGACTGAATTGCAGCGATGAGGGCAGGCCGCTGCTGGGATCGTCGAGGTCGAGCGGCAGGTGCGCCGGACCGAATCGCGCGCGCAGGCTCGCGAGCTCATGCGGCAAATCGGGATAAGCCTTGGCGCAATCGCTGGTCTCTTCGCAGCGTGCGACGATCAGCCGCAGCGCGCGTTCGCCATCGAGCGGCGTGTCGGGGCCGATGGGCCGCTCCGGATCGGTCACGCCGTCGAGGATCACGGCACGTACGGCCTCGGGGTAGCGGCGCATGTACAGCTCGGCCATGCGTGTGCCGTAGGAGGCGCCGTACAGGTCGATTTGGGAGTAACCCAGCGCACGGCGAACCTCGTCCAAATCCCGAACCGCGATGCTGCTCGTATAATTGCGCACGCCGGGCCCGAGCTTCGAGAGACAGTCCCTCGTCGCTTGCCGGATGCTCGCCAGATCATTGCCGGTCTCGCTCCAATCATCGGCATATTCGCAGCGCAGCGCGGAGGATTTTCCGGTGCCGCGCTGGTCGACCATGACGATGTCATGATTGCGGTTGATGTGTGCAAATGCGCCGGCGAGACTCGCGTAGAGGTCGATTGCGCTCTGGCCGGGGCCGCCGGCCAGCAGGAACAGCGGCGCCGCCGTGCTGCGCCGGTTGAGCGCCGCCACGACGGCCACTTTTAAGCCGATAGTCGGACTTTTCTGATCGGACCGATCCAATGGAACCGCGAGCACGCCGCAACGTGCGGCGTGGGATGCGAGGCGCAGTGGGTGCTCGAGGCGGCATTCGACCAAGGACAGCGCCGCGCCGGCCGGCGGCTGGGCGGCAGCCGACGACCCGGTCGCACAAACCCAAGAGCCGAAGACCACGAGAGCCTTCACGACGATGCGCATCCGTTACTCCGTTATTGCAATACTGTAGCGATTCGCTACCCGTTCCCGCCCACGAATTGATAGATTGACGCGATGAGCACAATCCGTGAAGACGATGTGATCGCGAGCGTTGCGGACGCCCTGCAATACATTTCCTACTATCACACGCCGGATTTCATCCGTGCAATGGGCCGCGCGTACGCGCTCGAGCAGAGCCCGGCCGCGCGCGATGCGATCGCCCAAATTCTGACCAATTCGCGCATGTGCGCCGAAGGGCACCGCCCGATTTGTCAGGACACCGGCATCGTGGTCGTGTTCGTCAAGGTCGGGATGGAGGTTCGCTGGGACGCGACACGGGATCTCGAGGCCATGATCAACGAGGGTGTCCGACGCGCCTACCTCGATCCGGACAACAAACTTCGCGCCTCGATCGTCGCGGACCCCGCTTTCAAGCGCTCCAATACGCGCGACAACACGCCTGCGGTCATCCACACCGAATTCTGCGCAGGCCCCTGCGTCGAGATCACCGTGGCCGCGAAGGGCGGCGGATCGGAAAACAAATCGATGTTCGCGATGTTGAATCCTTCCGATTCGGTCGCCGATTGGGTCTTGGAGGTGGTCCCGGAAATGGGGGCCGGTTGGTGTCCGCCGGGCATGCTCGGTGTGGGCATCGGCGGCAGCGCCGAGAAGGCGATGCTGCTCGCGAAGAAATCGCTGATGGAGCCGATCGACATCGCCGAGCTGATCGCACGCGGACCCAAATCCAAGCTCGAGGAATTGCGTTTGGAGATATTCAAGCGAGTCAACGAACTCGGTATCGGCGCGCAGGGTCTCGGGGGACTCACGACCGTGCTCGACGTCAAAATCCTGGATTATCCGACGCACGCCGCTTCCTTGCCGGTTGCCGTGATTCCGAATTGCGCCGCCACCCGTCACGTTCATTTCACGCTCGATGGATCGGGACCCGCGCGGCTCGAGCCGCCGAATCTCGACCTGTGGCCGAACGTACACTGGACCGCGGACGCGAGCGCGCGGCGCGTGCAGCTCGACGCCCTCACGCGGGCCGACATCGGAACTTGGAAGCCCGGCGAGCGCCTGCTGCTGTCGGGCAAGCTGCTGACCGGACGCGACGCGGCGCATAAACGCATCTGTGCGCTGCTCGATGCCGGCGAGCCGCTGCCCGCAGGGCTGGATTTCAAGGGACGGCTCATTTATTACGTGGGGCCCGTCGATCCCGTTGGTACCGAAATCGTCGGACCCGCGGGACCGACGACCGCAAATCGCATGGATCGCTTTACCGATACCATGCTCGGCAAGGCCGGCTTGCTCGCGATGGTCGGCAAGGCCGAACGGGGGCCCGAGACCGTCGAGTCGATCCGCAAACACCGTTCGGCCTATTTGATAGCCGTCGGCGGGGCGGCGTTTCTCGTTTCGAACGCGATTCGCGCGAGCCGCGTCGTCGCCTTTCCCGAACTCGGCATGGAGGCGGTCTACGAGTTCGAGGTGCGCGACATGCCGGTCACGGTCGCGGTCAGCGCCGACGGCGTATCGGTGCACGAGACCGGGCCCAAGGCCTGGCGCGGCAAGTTCGCCGGGATCGGCGTCGCCGTCGAATAGCACGCCTGGCGCTTTGCGCGGCTCGGGGTTAAAGTACCCGGTCCGATAAAATATCCATTGGATTCAGTGTCATGCGCTTCGCCAAGGCTTTCGACGTGATCGTGATCGGCGGCGGCCATGCCGGTACGGAAGCGGCCATGGCGGCTGCACGTATGGGCGCGAGTACGCTGCTGCTGACCCACAATATCGAAACGCTCGGCCAGATGAGCTGCAATCCGGCAATCGGCGGAATCGGCAAAGGCCATTTGGTCAAGGAAATCGACGCGCTCGGCGGCGCGATGGCGGTCGCGACGGATCTCGCCGGCATCCAATTCCGGACGCTGAATGCGAGCAAAGGGCCCGCGGTGCGCGCCACGCGTGCACAAGCCGATCGGCAGCTCTACAAGCGCGCGATCCGGCGCCTGCTCGAGACGCAGGCGAACCTGTGCTTGTTCCAGCAAGAGGTCGCCGACCTCATCGTCGAGGGCGATCGCGTCGTCGCCTGCGTGACGATGAGCGGCATCGAATTTCGCGCCGCCGCAATCGTTCTGACCGTCGGCACTTTTCTCGGCGGCAAAATTCATGTGGGACTCGAGAGCCACGCGGGCGGCCGTGCGGGCGATCCGCCGTCGACTCGCCTCGCGGCGCGACTGCGCGAACTCCCCCTGCGCGTCGGCCGACTCAAAACCGGTACGCCCCCGCGTATCGACGGCCGCAGCGTCGATTTCACGAATCTGCGCGAACAGCACAGCGATGAACCGCGGCCCGTGTTTTCGTTCTTGGGTACTCGCGCCACGCATCCGAAGCAGCTGCCCTGTCACATTACCGCGACCAACGAGCGTACGCACGAGATCATCCGCCGTGCGAGCGCCCGCTCGCCGATGTTCACCGGCCTCATCGAAGGCGTAGGCCCGCGCTATTGTCCGTCGGTCGAAGACAAGGTCGTACGCTACGCCGATAAGCTTTCGCACCAGATTTTCGTCGAACCCGAGGGTCACGATACGCACGAGATCTACCCGAACGGGATCTCTACGAGCCTGCCCTTCGACGTGCAGTGTGAATTCGTACGCACGATCGCCGGATTCGAGCGCGCCCATATCACGCGCCCCGGCTACGCGATCGAATATGACTTCTTCGATCCTCGGGATCTGAAGCGCAGTTTGGAGAGCAAGTTTCTCGCGGGCCTATTTTTTGCGGGCCAGATCAACGGCACGACCGGCTACGAAGAAGCCGCGGCGCAAGGACTGCTCGCGGGCGCGAATGCCGTGCTGCAGGCCCGCGGACAGGGTCCCTGGTGCCCGAAGCGCAGCGAGGCCTATATCGGTGTGCTCGTCGATGATTTGATTACGCGCGGCGCGCCCGAGCCCTACCGGATGTTCACGAGTCGAGCCGAGTACCGGCTCTCGTTGCGCGAAGACAATGCAGATTTGCGCCTGACCGCGCGGGGCCGGGAACTCGGATTGATCGACGATATCCGCTGGGCGTTTTTCGAACGCAAACGCATCGCGGTCGACGCCGAAATCGCGCGCCTGTCGGCGCAGATCGTGCATCCTTGCGAGGTCGGTGCCGCGCTGCTCGCGAAGCTTGGTGCACCCTTGGTGCGCGAGACGCACGCGATGACGCTGCTGCGCCGTCCGGAAATCGCCTACGGCGATCTCGAGGCTGGATGCGCCGATGCGCAATCGCTGTGTGCCGACTGGCGCGCCGACGAACGCATGGCCGAACAGGTCAAGCTGCAAGTCGACGTTCAGGCCAAGTACGCGGGCTACTTGCAGCGCCAGACCGATGAAATCGACCGCCACCAGCGCAACGAGGATTTGCTGTTGCCGCTCGACATCGATTACCAGCAAGTCAGCGGCTTGTCGAATGAAGCCCGGCAGCGTCTCCGGGAAGTGCGCCCGGAGACGCTCGGGCAAGCGGGACGAATTCCCGGAATCACGCCGGCGACGGTCTCATTGTTGTTGGTGCACCTGAAGAAGCGCGACCGCGCTGCCTGAAGCATGAGCAATTTCTACGACTTCAAACTCGATTCCATCGACGGGGCCAAGGACATTCTCGGTGGCCTGCGCGGCAAGGTGACGCTCGTCGTCAATGTCGCGAGCAAGTGCGGCTACACGCCGCAATACGACGGTCTGGAAGGTCTGTATCGAGAGCTCAAGGACCAAAATTTCACGGTGCTCGGTGTGCCCTGCAACCAGTTCGGCGGGCAAGAGCCGGGCACGGCCGCCGAAATCCAGCAGTTTTGCAGCCTCAAGTACGGCGTGACCTTCCCCTTGACCGCGAAAATCGAAGTGGGCGGCGCCCGTCGCGACCCGCTCTACGCCTGGCTGACCTCCGAGCAGAACGGCTTTCCGGGCGATATCGCCTGGAACTTCGAGAAATTTCTGATCGACCGCGAAGGCCGGGTGGTGGCCCGCTATCCGTCGGGAACCAAGCCGCGTGATGCGGGCCTATTGCAAGACCTCGCCAGCCTCCTGTGAAGCGCTTCCGTTGGCGGAACGATCAGCGAACCGCAGTTAGAAATTCAGCGCTCGTCTCGAGCAGCGCTTTGCGGTTCGCGCGTTTCTGAAACTCGCGGCCCTCGTCGCCGGCCAGCAGGTACCACACGCTGGCGCCGTGATTGCGCAATCGATAGACGAGTTCTTCCGCTTGGCTCGCCGGCACGAACGGGTCATTCGCTCCTTGAACGATCAGCATGGGCTTCGAAATCCGATCGGCGCTCGACAGCGGCGAGATGCGCCGCAGGTAGTCGCGCGATTCGGGATCGCGCTCGTCGCCGTATTCGCGGCGTAGCTCGTCCCGCCGGAACGCCTGCGATCCGCCGAGCACGCCCACAAAATCGGCGATGCCGGCCGTATCGATGCCGCCCCGCAAGCGATCGCCGTAATTGACCAAGGCGCTGAGCGCGAGATACCCGCCGTAGGAGTCGCCGGCAATGACGATGTGGTCCGCGTCGAACGCGGCTTGTGCGCGGATGAACACGAGCAATGCGCCGATGTCCTTGACGGCGTCATCGCGTAATTGGCCGTCGCCGAGCGCCGCATAGGTTTTTCCATATCCGGACGAGCCGCGCACGTTGGGCGCGATGACCGCAAAGCCGAGTTCATTGACGACGTATTGAATCCAAGGATCGAATATAGGCCGAAATTGCCCGTGCTCGCCGCCATGCAGCACGATCAACACCGGGTGAGCACCCGGACTCGATGGTTCGTAAACGAATGCTGGGATTTCCCGCGGCCGCGAGCCGTCACGGTCGAAGCTCGCAAACGTCGTCGAGCGCGGGAAGGCGAATTTCGCGACGTCCACGGCGCCGGCTTCGCTCATGGTCCAGGCTTCCACGCGATTGCTCGCGAGATCGAGCACATAGGCGTCGCCGGGTTGCGCCGTCGCGCTGAGGCTGAATGCGAGACGCTTCGACTGTGCGTCGAAGTGCAAGGCGCGCATTACGCCCTGCGCCGGCAGCCGCGGCGGTGTCAAATCCTGGTGCGCCAGCAGGTCGAGCAAATTCAGCTTGGAAAGGCCACCCTCGTTGCTGACATATGCCAAATAATGGCCGTCGCTCGATACCGCCAAATCTTCGACGTCCGCCGCAATGTGTCCCGAGATCAGCGTTCTCTGCGCGTTGAAGAAGTTCACGAATCGCAGCTGCGAGAATTCGCTGTCGCGATCCGAAATGACGAACGCGCCCTGACCGTCGCGCGAAAATTTCGCCGCGGATATCTTGGTTTTCGCGGCGCCCGGTTCCAATTCATGCTTTTCGCCGGTTTCTATGTCGACGACGAATAAACGGCTCTCCTGGCTCGACAGATACTTCAGCGCGAGCAACTTGCTGTCGTCGGGCGACCAATCGAGTGCGTACCAAGCGGCTCCGTCGCCCGCCAGCACGAGCCGAGGCAGCGCGCCGCCATCCGGGTCCACGACATCGATGTCCATGGACTTGCCGTCGCGTGAGGTGCTGGAAAAGGCGACCGTGCGGCCGGCGTTCGACCAAAGGGCGGCGCCGTTCAGAGACTTGCCGTCCGTGAGCATTCTCGCCGCGGGCTCCCCGACTCGCTGATAGAAGAGCTGGAATTTTTCATCGCCGCCGGTGTCCTCGAGAAACAGGTAGGCACTACGCGCAGGATCTGGGCAAAACGTGCCGTAGCGCACGGGCTCCTGTGCGAACGTCAGTTGGCGCCGCGCGCCACCCGCGCGATCCACTAGGTGCAGTTGCGAGGTGTCGCCGAAGCGCGTGGCGATCAGCAGCTGGCCTTGCGGCGACCAGCCGAGCGTGGCCGCCTCGCGCCCGCTCAAATAGGCATCGACGCGCAACGCGGTGCTCGGCGCGACGAGGGGCACATCGTCGAACTGCAGCGTGCCGTGCTCGACGCGAGGCGCCGCTTCGGCCGCCGCCGCCCACAGCGTTCCGACCACGCCCAACAACACGGCACAAAAAAATTGCGTCATTGTTCCTATGTTCGCATACGGCGGGGATAATGGAACGGTGCAAGGCTTCGAACATCTCCTGAAATCCTACGATGTCACCGATGAACTCGATGAAATCGCAAGCGCAGATCCGCCCGCCTACCTGCGCCGTTGCTTCGCCGAAGCGCTGTCGGCGCCGCGTTTGACGGAACGCCGCTTCCAGCAAGTAGTCGCCTGTGCGCTGGTCGTGGATGCGGTCGTTCACGAACGCGACTACCCGGGCTTGGAGCCGGAACTCATCGCGGACTGGCGAACGCATTATGGCCTGGTGTTCGCACAGTTCAAGCCCGCCGCAATTGCGGCGCTGAAACGCGGACAGGCCGCCGATTCTCCGCTCGCCGACAGTGAAGCGATCGCGGAACTCGGTGTACTCCTGCAGCACTTGGCGACGGACTGATTTGAATACGCCATCGGCCGCTCTGTTCACGCCGGTCGGCGCCGGGGTACTCGCGATCGACACCGAATTCGTGCGGCCGCGGATGGACGCGAGTCACTTGATCGTTGCCGACGGGCGCGGAGCGTTCGTCGACACCGGCACGTATCATTCGGTGCCCAATTTGCTCGCGGCCTTGAGTTTCGTCGGGCTCGCAGCGGAGGACGTCGATTATATTCTGCTGACCCATATTCATCTCGATCATGCGGGCGGCGCCGGACGTCTCGCCGAGGCGCTGCCGCGCGCCGAGATCCTCGTCCATCCGCGCGGCGCCGCGCATTTGCGGGATCCGTCGCAGCTGATCGCGGCCACCAAAGCCGTCTACGGCGAACGTGCATACGAGCAGTATTACGGCGAGATCCTGCCGGTGCCGGCCGACCGGCTCATCGCGGTCGAGGACGGAGCTCGCCGGAGCCTCGGGCGGCGCAACCTCGAGTTCATCTACACGCCCGGACATGCGCTACACCATCTTTGTATCGTCGACCGCGATGCCGGCGAAGTATTTGCGGGCGATACCTTTGGTGTGAGCTATCGCGAACTCGATACCGAGGCCGGCGAATTCGTGTTTGCAGCGACGACGCCCAGCCAATTCGATCCAGCACAATTGCACGCGTCGGTGGACCGGATTCTGCGATTGCGGCCGAAGGCGGTATATCTCACGCACTATAGCCGCGTCGATGAAATCGACCGCTTGGGCGCCGACTTGCACCTCGATATCGATGCCTACGTTGCGATTGCCCGGCACTGTGCCACCGCGCCGGACCGTACGGCGAGAATCGCTGCACAGCTTTACGACCATCTGTCGGGGCGTCTGGACGCCCTGGGCTACACGGGCGACGCGGCGCGGCGGCATCAGCTGCTCGACGCCGATGCGCGGCTCAATGCCGCAGGACTCGATGCATGGCTGACGCGCACCGCGGCCTAGGGCCCCGCGCGTGGCGCGCCTGCTTGCGGCTCTTAGCGCTGGCGGCGCTGGCGGCCTGCAGCGCCACGCGGCCTGGGCCCGCGCCCGCGCCCGCGCCCGCGTCACACGCCACCAAGCCACCCGCGCCTGCCGGCACTGCGCCCGCCGCGCCCGGGCCTGCGGCCGCGTCGGTCGGGACCGCCGCGACGGATCCGTCCTTCGATTGGCGTAATCTCGTCGTCATTCCATTCGGCAGCAATCTGCGAGATCTGCACGCGTCGCTACATGAGGTCTTGTTCTTCCGCGACGATGCGGGGGCGGACGGCAAGCCCGAGCCGGGGGATTGCTATAGCTCCGACGAGCCGTCACCGCGCTTCGTCGGCCGAGCGACCGATCACTATTACCAGTGCTTTCGCAACGACCGATTGACTCGCGTCCAAGCCGTCGTGACGCTGCCGAACGACGAGGCGCCCATACTCTTCGCGCGGCTCTGCGATGCATGGCTCAAGGACGGCCCGCCGAGCTCGCCTGGCGCGCCGGTCTGCGAGGGGCGCGACGGCGGCGCGGCGTTCAGCGCACGCTTGGATGGCGCGGCGGACGACGCGACAACGGAATTGTCGATCGTCGTGCATGCGGCCGAGGCGCCCGATTGATCGCGACCGATCGCAGAGCGCGGCATTTTGATAAACTCGCCGAGCGCATCTTCAGCGCGTAGCCCTTCGACCGCCGCAGGAGTTCACGATGCCTACTCCACCCTCTCCGGGCGCGAAATTCCGCGCGGCGATGCAGATGGAACGGCCATTGCAGGTCGCGGGCGCCATTACCGCCTATGCCGCACGGTTGGCCGAGGCCTGCGGATTCCGGGCCCTATACCTGTCAGGCGGCGGCGTCGCCGCCAATTCGCTCGGCTTTCCCGATCTCGGCATCAGCAACATGGACGACGTGCTCATCGACATCCGCCGCATCACGGATGCTGCATCCTTGCCGCTGCTGGTCGACGCCGACACGGGTTGGGGCGGCGCATTGAATATCGCGCGCACGGTGCGTTCCTTCGTCAAGGCCGGCGCCGCGGGGCTGCATATCGAGGATCAAGTGCAAGCGAAGCGCTGCGGCCACCTTCCCGGCAAGGAAATCGTCTCCAAGCAGGAAATGGTCGATCGCGTCAAAGCGGCGGTCGACGCGCGCACCGACGATGCATTCATCGTCATGGCGCGTACCGACGCCCTGGCCAGCGAGGGCATAGAAAGCGCGATCGAGCGAGCGGTTGCCTGCGTCGAGGCCGGCGCCGACATGATTTTTCCTGAAGCCATGACCGATCTCGAGATGTACCGGCGGTTCAAGGCGGCGGTTGGGGTACCGGTGCTCGCGAACATCACCGAGTTCGGCAAGACTCCGCTGTACACGACGTCCGAATTGGGCTCGGTCGGCGTCGATATCGTCTTGTATTGCTGTTCCGCCTATCGCGCAATGAACGCCGCCGCGCTCAAGACCTATGAGGCGATCCGACGCGACGGCACGCAGCGCAATGTGCTCGACATCATGCAGACCCGCGCGGACCTGTACAAGTATTTGGACTACGACTCATACGAGAAAAAACTGGAACCACCATGAGCGACACACCAACCCCCGATCCGACTATCAAAGCCAAGAAATCCGTCGCCTTGTCCGGCGTCGTTGCCGGCAACACCGCGCTCTGCACCGTGGGCCGCACCGGCAACGACTTGAGCTACCGCGGCTACGATATTCTGGAGATTGCCGAGACTTGTGAATTCGAGGAAATCGCCTACCTGTTGATTCACGGAGCTCTGCCGAATCAGAGCACGCTCGCACGCTACAAGGAAAAGCTCAGGTCCCTGCGCTCGCTGCCGGGAATGGTTCGCACGGCGCTCGAGGCGATCGGTCCGGCGACGCATCCCATGGATGTATTGCGCACGGGCGTCTCGATGTTGGGCTGTGCATTTCCGGAGAAGGACGATCACGGCGCAGCGGGTGCCCGCGAGATCGCCGATCGACTGATCGCGGTTCAAGGTTCGATGCTTGCCTATTGGTATCATTTCAGCCAACACGGCCGGCGCATCGAGGTCGAGACCGGCGACGAAACGGTCGGCGGGCATTTTCTGCACATACTGCATCAGCGCGTTCCATCCGCCTCCTGGGTACGCGCGATGCATACGTCGCTGATCCTATATGCCGAGCATGAGTTCAACGCCTCGACGTTCACGGCCAGGGTCATCGCGGGGACGGGCGCGGATTTATACTCGTGCATTACCGGCGCCATCGGCGCGCTGCGCGGCCCCAAGCATGGCGGCGCCAATGAAGTCGCGTTCGAGATACAGCAGCGCTATTCGGACGCGGAAGAAGCGGAGGCCGATATTCGCGCCCGCGTCGCCGGAAAAGAAGTCATCATCGGCTTCGGCCATCCCGTTTACACGATTGCCGATCCGCGCAATCAGGTCATCAAGCGGGTCGCCCGCCGCTTGGCCGAGGAGACCGGCAATATGAGCCATTTCGAGGTCGCCGAGCGCATCGAGACCGTGATGTGGGGCCTCAAAAAATTGTTCGCGAATCTCGATTGGTTTTCCGCGGTTTCCTATGCGGCGATGGATGTGCCCACCGCGATGTTCACGCCCCTATTCGTGATCTCCCGCACGAGCGGGTGGAGCGCACACGTCATCGAGCAGCGTGCCGACGGCAAGATCATCCGCCCGACCGCGAATTACATCGGCCCCGATCACCAGCCGTTCACCCCTCTCGTGAACCGAGTTTGAATTCCATGCAACATTCCGACCCGAAAGCCGCGCAGCGCCCCGAGGCGGACCAGGTACTGCAGGACATCGCCGACTATGTCTTGTCTTACGAGATTCAATCCTCGGACGCCTACGACACCGCGTATTACTGTCTCATGGACACGCTTGCCTGCGGATTTCTCGCGCTGCAATACCCCGCCTGCACGAAACTGCTCGGGCCGGTCGTGCCCGGGGCGACGATGGCGCACGGCACGCGCGTGCCAGGCACGAGTTTCGAACTCGATCCGGTCATGGGCGCATTCAATATCGGCGCGATGATCCGCTGGCTCGATTTCAACGACACCTGGCTCGCCGCCGAGTGGGGCCACCCGTCCGACAATTTGGGCGCGATCTTGGGCTTGGGCGATTACCTGTCGCGCAAAGCGCATAACGAAGGACGGCGGCCCTTGGGCGTGCGCGACCTGCTGACCGCGATGATCAAGGCGCACGAGATTCAGGGGGTGCTCGCGCTCGAAAACAGCTTCAATAGGGTCGGACTCGATCACGTCATCCTCGTGCGCGTCGCATCGACCGCGGTGGCGACGCAAATGCTCGGCGGCAATCGCGATCAGATCGTGGGCGCCGTATCGAACGCCTGGATCGACGGCGGTGCGCTGCGAACCTACCGGCACGCGCCCAACACGGGATCGCGCAAGAGCTGGGCCGCCGGGGACGCGACCGCGCGCGCGGTGCGTCATGCCTTGATGGCTATGACCAACGAGATGGGCTATCCGTCGGCACTCTCGGCGCCGCGATGGGGCTTTTATGACGTGCTTTTCAAAGGCAAGCCGTTCGCCTTCCAGCGCGGGTACGGCAGTTACGTCATGGAGAACGTGCTGTTCAAGATCAGTTTCCCGGCGGAGTTCCATGCCCAGACCGCGGTCGAATGCGCGCTTGCGCTGCATGCGGAGGTCAGGGACAAGATCGATCGCATCGCCAAGATCAGCATCGAGACGCAGGAGCCGGGAGTACGCATCATCGACAAGACGGGGCCGCTGTCGAACCCGGCGGACCGCGATCATTGCATCCAGTACATGAGCGCGATCCCGCTGCTGTTCGGGCGGCTCACGGCCGACGATTACGAGGATGACGTGGCTTCAGATCCGCGCGTCGATCTGTTGCGCAGCAAGATGGTCGTCAGCGAAAATCCGGAATTCACGCGAGACTACTACGATCCGGCCAAGCGCTACATCGGCAACGCGATTCAAGTATTTTACAGCGACGGCACTTCGAGCCGGCGCGTCGCGGTCGATTTCCCCGTTGGGCATCGCAAGCGGCGTGCCGAGGGAATTCCGCTATTGATCGAGAAGTTCGCTGCGAGCGTTGCCCGGCATTTCGAGCCCAAGCAAGCGGCGATGATCCAAGAACGATTTGCCGACAAGGCGAAATTGCTGGCGACGCCGGTCAACGAATTCGCGGCCGCATTGGTCAAGAATGCTTGATTCCCCGGGACTTAGGCGGGCATGACGCCACTTCCCGAGCGGGATCTGCTTGCAGGCGGGGCGCGCGAGCTCGGTATCGATTTATCCAAAGAGAACATCGATGCGCTGATCCGCGTCATCGATGAGCTCGAGATCGCCAACGCGCAATTCAATTTGACCGCGATACGGGATCGTCCCGGCATGCTGCGCAAACACGTGCTCGACAGCCTTAGTCTGCAACCCTATCTGCGCGGCACACGCATCGCCGACGTGGGCACCGGCGCAGGCTTCCCCGGACTGCCCCTCGCGATCGCGAATCCTGAGCGGCGCTTCGCGCTGATCGAGGCCACCGGCAAGAAAGCCCGGTTCGTCGCGCAAGTTGCGCAGAAAATCCCGATCGCCAACGTCGAGGTCGTCAATCAGCGCGCCGAGCACTATCGTCCGGACGAATTGTTCGATACGGTGGTCGCGCGGGCGCTTTCGTCCTTGTCGGATTTCGTTGCGTACGCCGGGCACTTATGCGCGCGCGACGGGCGCTTGCTTGCGATGAAGGGCAAGCGCCCCGACGATGAAATCTCGGGCTTGCCGAAGACCTTTCGGGTGCTGGCCGTACACCACCTGCGCGTACCCGGACTGGACGCCGAGCGGCATCTTGTGGAACTCTCACGGGTCGGACCCAAATCGAGCAAATCATGAAACGGGTCATCGCGGTCGCAAATCAAAAGGGCGGAGTCGGCAAGACGACGACCGCCGTCAATCTTGCCGCGTCGTTGACCGCGACCAAGCGGCGCGTATTGCTCGTCGATCTGGATCCTCAGGGCAACGCAACGATGGGTTGCGGCGTCGACAAGCACACCCTGTCGCGCACCAGTTGCGACGTGATCCTCGGCGACTGCACCGCGATGGAGGCGCTCGTTGCGGTGGAATTCGGCGGCTTCATGCTGCTGCCCTCCAATCAAGACCTGACTGCGGCCGAAGTGCGCTTGTTGTCGATGAGCGCCGGCAGGGAGTTCAAGCTGCGCAATGCGCTCAAACCCATACGCGAGGATTTCGACGTGATACTGATCGACTGTCCTCCGTCGCTCAACATGTTGACGCTCAATGCCTTGGTGGCCGCCGATTCGGTCATGGTGCCGATGCAATGCGAGTACTACGCGCTCGAGGGCTTGAGTTCGCTGATGCACACGGTCGAGCAGGTGCGCAGCAGCATCAATACCGACCTCGAGATCGAGGGCCTGCTGCGCACGATGTTCGACCCACGCAACAATCTTGCCAATGAAGTTTCGGCGCAGCTCATCGAGCATTTCGGCGCCAAGGTGTTCCGCACGGTGATCCCACGCAACGTACGCCTCGCCGAGGCACCGAGTTTCGGTAAGCCCGCCTTGTTGCATGACAAGGAATCGCGCGGTGCGCTCGCGTATCTTGCGCTCGCCGGCGAGATGATTCGCCGCGACGAGCTGCCGGTCGCGCCCGTATAATCCTCGAGGGTTCACCAACTGGATAACAGGATGTCGGTCAAAAAGCCTTCTTTGGGCCGAGGGCTCGCCGAGTTGAGCCCGCTGCTCGCGCAACGGGCCAAGGCGCCGCAGCCCGATCCTCTCGAAGCGGCCGGCGACCGCTTGGCGAGTTTGCCGCTGGATTTGCTGCAGCGTGGCAAATATCAGCCGCGCGTCGACATGCGCGCCGAATCCCTCGAGGAACTTGCCGACTCGATCAAATCGCAAGGAATCGTTCAGCCGATCGTCGTCAGGCCGCTCGCGGCACGCAAACCCGGCGAATCGCAACGCTATGAAATCATTGCCGGCGAGCGGCGCTGGCGAGCGGCGCAGATGGCCGGCCTCGCCGAGATCCCCGCGATCATTCGCGACGTGCCCGATGAAGCCGCCGTGGCGATGGCGCTCATCGAGAATATTCAGCGCGAGAATCTCAATCCCCTGGAGGAGGCGCGCGCCTTATCGCAGTTGATCGATGAATTCGGCCTCACGCATCAGGCCGCAGCCGAGTCGGTTGGCAGATCGCGCGCGGCCGTCAGCAACCTGCTGCGTCTCATGGACCTCGCAGACGAAGTCAAAGAGCTGTTAGAGCATCGCAGCATAGAGATGGGACATGCGCGTGCGCTGCTCGGACTGACCTCGCGCGGACAGCAGATCGAGGTGGCCGGCATCGTCGCGCTCAAGGGCTTGTCGGTGCGAGATACCGAAGCGATGGTGCGAAAACTACTTACACCCGCGGCAAGCCAGGAGCGCAGCGTGATATCCGCCGATCCGGACATCCGCCGCCTGGAGCGCGAGCTCGCCGAAAAATTGGGCGCTAAGGTCTTGTTTCAGCACAGCTCTTCGGGCAAAGGCAAGCTGGTCGTGAGTTACAACAGTCTCGACGAACTCGACGGGATATTGACCCACATCAAGTAGGGCGTTCGATGGCGCAAAAACCTCAGGTCCTAAACACCTTGATGCGCCAGCGCCCCATCCCTATAATGCCGCGGCTCTACCGACTGGCGACGGTTTTTATGTTGTGCAATTTGCGGCTGAAGCGCCGTCGTGCGCCAGGTTGCGTCCGGCTTCTGTCGCGATGAGCGGCGTGCTGGCGCGCAATCACCGTCTGGTCGTTCGGATCGTATTGCTGCAAGTGGGTTGCGCGCTGATTGTCGCGTCTCTGTTTCTCGCCTTTAGGAGCGCATCCGCCGGCCTTGCGGCACTTGGGGGCGGATTGATCGTGGCTGTCGGCAGCGCCGTGTTCGGTTGGCGCGCGTTCAAGCCCGGAATCGCGGGCGCCGCGACGCTGAGCGTGGCGATGTACGCCGGCGTGGCGCTGAAGTGGTTATGGTTCGCAATCGCGCTGTATGTCGCGCTGGCGCGCCTTCGGCTCGAGGCGGAGCCGCTGCTGATCGGATTGGTGGCGGCGCAAGTGGGGTACTGGGCAGGTTTGATGCGGTTCAAATGACCGTTGCTAGCAAGAACACCGGGGAACTATGCGCTTTGGAATGATGGTCGAGGAGGAAACCGCTGGCGGGATGACGGGCTACATCAAGCACCATCTCACCCATCTGACCGTCAATCAAGGGCACGGCGGCTTCTGGTCGATTCATATCGACAGCGTCGTTTTCCGGCTCGTCATCGCATCGCTGTTCATCATTACGCTCGCGATCGTCGCGCGACGCGCCACCAGCGGCGTACCCGGGAAATTGCAGGCCGCGGTCGAGCTGCTCGTGGAATTCGTCGACGGCATGGTCAAAGACACATTTCACGGCTCGAGTAAATTCATCGCGCCGCTGGCAATCACGATTTTCTGTCTGGTGTTCCTCGAGAATTTCATGGACATCTTGCCGGTCGATGCGCTGCCCGCGACCGCAAAACTGTTCGGCATCGAGCATTTGCGCACGGTCGCGACCGCCGACATCAACACGACGGTCGGCATGGCGCTCGGTGTGTTCCTGCTGCTCTGGTACATCGGCATCAAGCACAAAGGTATCGTGGTGTTTTTCGGCGAATGGTTCACCGCACCGTTTCATGCACATGGCTGGGTCGGCAAGGTGTTGCTGGCGCCCATCAATTTCATCTTGCGCGTCATCGAGGAAGTAGTACGGCCGCTGTCCTTGTCGCTGCGATTATTCGGCAACATGTACGCCGGCGAACTCATTTTCCTGCTGATCGCCTGCTTTACGCTCGGCGCGGCTCTCGATCACGTGTCGACTTATGTTCTCGGTGCCGGGCAGCTCATCGCCGGCGTGGTGTGGACCGGGTTTCATTACCTCATCATCACGCTGCAGGCATTCATTTTCATGACACTCACGATTGTGTACGTGGGCATTTCGGCCGACCGACACTAGCATCGACACTTCACAAGACTTTAAAGACCGACGGAGACAGTAATGCAAGAAATGACCCATATCGCTCAACTCATGAGCGCCAGCGTGATTGCAGCAGGCTTGGTCATCGGCTTAGGTGGCCTGGGTGCCGCGATCGGCTTCGGCATCCTGGGCGGCAAGTTCCTGGAGAGCTCGGCGCGCCAGCCGGAACTCACCAACATGCTGCAAATCAAGATGTTCATCGTGGCGGGCTTGCTCGACGCGGTGCCGATCATCGGTGTGGCCGTCGGCTTCTTGCTGCTCTATTCCAACCCGTTCTTGGCCGCGCTGGGCGCGAAGTAATTGCGGCGCAGGATCGGCGCCTCGCAGGGGCGCCGAGCTAGGAGAAGGACATGGACTTAGCATTTACGCTGGTCATCCAAGGGGTGGTGTTCTTCGTGGTCGCGTGGGCGGTCATGAAATTCATCTGGCCCCATATCATGGAGGCCATCGAAACGCGCCAGAAAAAACTCGCCGAGGGCTTGGCCGCCGCGAGCCAGAGCCAAAAGGACCTCGAAGAGGCGCAGGCGCGCTCCAAGGAACTCCTCCGCGAGGCCCGCGATCGCGCCGCGCAAATCCTGGAACAGGCGGGCAAGCGCTCGAACGAGATCGTCGACGAAGCCAAGGGCACGGCGTCGAGCGAAGCGCAGCGCCTGGTGGCCCAGGCCCATGCCGAAGTTGCGCGGGAAACCACGCGGGCGCGCGAAGGTCTGCGTCAGGAAGTCGGCAAGCTCGCGGTCGAAGGCGCATCGCGCCTGCTCGAGCGGGAGATCGATGCCAAGACCCACGCGGCGTTGTTGGATAAATTTGCGGCCGAGATCGCACGTGGCTGAGCGAGCAACCATTGCCCGGCCCTATGCGAAGGCCGCGTTCGAATACGCGCGCGACGCGAACGCCTTTGCGCAATGGTCGCAGGGCCTGATGACGGCCGCCGAAATCGTCGCCGATCCGCGCGTCGCGGCGCTCACCAAGAGCCCGCAATGGACCGCGGCCGATGTCGTCGGTCTGATCACCGATGTCGCCGGCGCCAAGTTCGATTCGGGGCTCCGGAATTTCGTGGCTCTACTCGCCGAGAACCGCCGTCTGGCGCTCATTCCCGAAATCGCGGCGCATTACGAGGCATTGCGCTCGGCGGCCGAAAACACCGTGGACGTCGAGGTGGTCTCCGCCGTGGCGCTCGACGCCGCGCAGCAGGAAACGCTGACCTTGGCCTTGAGCGCGCGCCTCAAACGCCGCGTGCACATGCGAACTTCCGTCGATGCGTCGCTGCTGGGCGGCGCGACCGTGCGCGCCGGGGATCTGGTCATCGACGGTTCATTGAAAGGCCGACTGCAACGACTCGCAACAGATTTGACTAGTTAGAACAGAAGCTTATGCGCGGGCCGCATTAATAGGCTCGCAGCAAGAGGATCGATATGTCCATCAAGGCATCGGAAATCAGCGACCTGATCAAGGCGCGCATCGAAAAATTCCAGTCCGCCACGGAGGCGCGCAATGTCGGCACGGTGGTGAGCGTCACCGACGGCATCGTACGCATTCATGGTCTCGCCGACGCGCGTTACGGCGAAATGCTGGAGTTCGTCGGCAACACGTTTGGCCTGGCGTTGAACCTCGAGCAAGACTCGGTAGGCGCCGTGGTGCTCGGCGATTACAAGCACATCTCGGAAGGCTCGACGGTCAAGACCACGGGCCGTATTCTCGAAGTGCCGGTGGGTCCCGAACTGCTCGGGCGCGTCGTCGACGCGCTGGGGCTGCCGATCGACGGGAAAGGCCCGGTCAACGCCAAACTGAAGTCGCCGCTCGAACGCGTCGCTCCTGGCGTGATTTTCCGCAAGAGCGTCTCGCAGCCCGTTCAGACCGGGCTCAAGGCCATCGATTCCATGGTGCCGATCGGCCGCGGTCAGCGCGAACTGATCATCGGCGATCGCCAGACCGGCAAGACCGCCGTGGCCGTCGACACGATCATCAATCAAAAGGGCACCGGCGTTAAGTGCGTCTACGTCGCGGTAGGGCAAAAGCAGAGTTCGATCGCGAACGTCGTGCGCAAGCTCGAAGAGCACGGCGCGATGGGGCACACGATCGTCGTCGCGGCGTCCGCCTCGATGCCCGCGGCGATGCAATACCTCGCGCCCTACGGCGGCTGCGCGATGGGCGAATATTTCATGGACAACGGCGAAGACGCGCTGATCGTCTATGACGATCTTTCCAAGCAGGCGGTCGCCTATCGGCAAATTTCGCTGCTGTTGCGCCGTCCGCCGGGCCGCGAAGCCTATCCCGGCGACGTCTTTTATCTGCATTCGCGCCTGCTCGAGCGCTCGGCGCGCGTCAACGAGGAGTACGTCGAGAAGTTCACGCAGGGCCGCGTCAAGGGCAAGACCGGATCGCTGACGGGTCTGCCGATCATCGAAACCCAGGCGGGTGACGTCACGGCCTTCGTCCCGACCAACGTCATTTCCATTACGGACGGCCAGATCTTTCTCGAGGCCGACCTGTTCAACGCGGGCATGCGCCCTGCCATCAACGCGGGCATTTCGGTCTCGCGCGTCGGCGGCGCCGCACAGACCAACATCATCAAGAAGCTCGGCGGCGGCGTTCGCTTGGCGCTCGCCCAGTACCGCGAACTCGCGGCATTCTCGCAGTTCGCCTCGGATTTGGACGAAGCGACGCGCAAGCAGCTCGAGCGCGGCCAGCGCGTCACCGAACTCATGAAGCAGAAGCAATACGCGCCGATGTCGGTCGCGGAAATGGCTTTGTCGCTGTATGCCGCAAACGGCGGCTACTTCGACAAGGTCGACCGCCGCAAAGTCGTGGAAACCGAGGCCGCGCTGCACTCTTTCGCTCGCAGCACCTACGCGGACCTGCTCAAGGGCATCAATTCCAAACCGGACCTCTCGAAGGATGTCGAGGCCGCACTCAAGAAGTGCTGCGACGAATTCTTCGCGACGCTTTAGAACCGCAGGACCAAAGAGTAGCCAATGGCAGGCGCAAAGGAAATCCGCGGGAAAATCGCGAGTATCAAGAATACTCGAAAGATCACCAAGGCCATGGAAATGGTCGCGGCGAGCAAGATGCGCAAAGCGCAAGAGCGCATGCGCGCGGCGCGCCCCTATGCGGAGAAGATCCGCAAGATCATCGGCCATCTGCGCCAGGTGAATCTCGACTACAAGCATCCCTTCACCTTGGAGCGGCCGGTGAAGTCGGTCGGCATCATCGTGATCAGCACCGATCGGGGCCTCTGCGGGTCGCTCAATATGAACCTGTTCAAGGCCGCGTTGACCGCGATCCGCGAAGCCCAGAACCAGAACGCGAAGATTCATCTGTGCGTGATCGGCTCGAAGGCGCAGCAGTTCTTCCGGCGCCTCGCGGGCGTGCAGATCGACGCCGCGGTGACGCATTTGGGCGACCGGCCGCAAATCAAGGACTTGATCGGCAGCGTCAAGGTCATGCTCGACCAATATCGCGACGCCAAGCTCGATCGCTTGGTTCTCGTTCATAACGTCTTCGTCAACACGATGACGCAAAAGGGCGTGGTCTCGCAGCTGCTGCCGATCGAGACGATCGACAAGGCCGAACTGCAGGAGCGCTGGGATTATCTCTACGAGCCGGATGCGATCGAGATTCTCGACGGATATCTGATGCGCTATATCGAAAGCCAGGTTTTCCAAGGCGCCGTTGAAAATGTCGCCTGCGAGATGGCGGCGCGCATGGTCGCGATGAAGAGCGCGACCGACAATGCAGGCTCGCTCATCGACGAGCTGCAACTCATTTACAACAAAGCCCGCCAGGCGGCGATCACGAAAGAGCTTTCGGAAATCGTCGGCGGCGCGGCAGCGGTTTAAGCTAAGAGGGTTATTCAATGTCCAGCGGCAAAATCGTGCAAATCATCGGCGCGGTCATCGATGTGGAATTTCCGCGCGATCAGATTCCCAAGATCTACGACGCGCTCAAGCTCGATGACGTGGATCTGACGCTCGAAGTGCAGCAGCAGCTGGGCGACGGCATCGTGCGCACGATCGCAATGGGCCCTTCCGAGGGCTTGCGACGCGGCCTCACCGTCAAGGGCACCGGCAAGGGCATCATGGTGCCCGTCGGCGCCGCCACGCTCGGCCGGATCATGGACGTGCTCGGCAAGCCCCAGGACGAGAGGGGCCCGGTGCAAGCCAAGGACTACTTGCCCATCCACCGTCCCGCGCCGGCCTATGACGAGCAAGCGGGCGGTCAGGATCTGCTGGTCACGGGCATCAAGGTCATCGATCTGCTGGTGCCCTTCGCCAAGGGCGGTAAGGTCGGCTTGTTCGGCGGCGCGGGCGTCGGCAAGACGGTCAACATGCTCGAGCTCATCAACAACATCGCCAAGCAGTACAGCGGTCTGTCGGTGTTCGCGGGCGTCGGCGAGCGTACCCGCGAAGGCAACGACTTCTATCACGAGATGATCGAATCCGGCGTCATCGACAAGGACACGCTGAGCAATTCCAAGGTCGCGATGGTCTACGGCCAGATGAACGAGCCGCCGGGCAATCGCCTGCGTGTCGGACTCACCGGGCTCACGATGGCGGAATATTTCCGCGACGAGAAGCAACCTTCCGGCAAGGGCCGCGACGTGCTGTTCTTCGTCGACAATATCTACCGATACACGCTGGCCGGCACCGAAGTATCGGCGCTGCTCGGTCGCATGCCCTCGGCGGTGGGCTATCAGCCGACGCTCGCCGAGGAAATGGGCGTGCTGCAGGAACGCATCACCTCGACGAAGACCGGTTCGATCACGTCCATTCAAGCGGTGTATGTACCTGCGGACGACTTGACCGACCCGTCGCCGGCGACGACGTTTGCGCACTTGGACGCCACCGTGGTGCTCTCGCGCCAAATCGCCTCGCTCGGCATCTATCCGGCGGTCGATCCGCTGGATTCGACGAGCCGGCAGCTCGATCCGCTGGTCGTCGGCGACGAGCATTACGACACCGCGCGCGGCGTACAGGCGGTGTTGCAGCGCTACAAGGAGCTGCAGGACATCATCGCGATTCTCGGCATGGACGAGCTTTCCGAAGAAGACAAACGTACCGTGTACCGCGCGCGCAAGATTCAGCGGTTTCTGTCGCAGCCGTTCAATGTCGCCAAGGTGTTCACCGGACAAGACGGCAAGATCGTGCCCCTCAAGGACACGATCCGCGGTTTCAAGGCGATCATCGCCGGCGAATACGACCATCTGCCCGAACAGGCGTTCTATATGATCGGTGCCATCGAAGAAGCCGTCGAAAAAGCCAAGACCCTGACTTAAACGAGCGCTTTCATGGCACACACTATTCATGTCGACATCGTCAGCGCCGAAGGACAGATTTTTTCGGGCGAGGCGACCATGGTGTTCGTGCCGGGCTCGCAGGGCGAACTCGGCATCGCGCCGCGCCACGCGCCGCTGTTGACGACGCTCAAGCCGGGCGAAGTCCGAGTCCAGATCGAGGGTCAGGAAGAGCAGTCGTTTTACGTCGGCGGCGGCGCGCTCGAGATTCAACCGCACATGGTCTCGGTGCTCGCCGATACGGCGGCGCGCGCCAAGGATCTCGATGAGGCGGCCGCGCTCGCAGCAAAAGCGCGCGCGGAGGAAGCGGTGCGAACTCGTACGGACAAACTGGAAATCGCCGAAGCGCAAGCCGAACTTGCGCGCGTCTTGGCGCAACTGCAAGCGATAGCCCGTCTGCGCAAGAAGCGCTAGGAACCTCCGCAGCCGCCGGAACGGTCATCGCCATGCCACTTTCCGTCGTCATACTCGCAGCCGGCCAAGGCAAGCGGATGAATTCCGACTTACCGAAAGTGCTGCAACCCCTCGCGGGCAAGCCGCTGCTCCGACACGTCGTTGATACCGCGAGGCGCCTCGCCCCCGACAATATCTATGTCGTCTACGGCCACGGCGGCAGCGAGGTCCAAGCCGCGCTCGAGCACGAACGCATCGATTGGGTCCTACAAGCCGAGCAGCTCGGTACCGGCCATGCGGTCATGCAAGCAATGCCGATGATTCCGGACGATCATCTGGTCCTGATCCTCTATGGCGACGTGCCGCTGATCCGTATCGACACCTTGCGCGCGCTGGTGGGCGCGGCAAACATGCACGCCGCGGCCGGTGCGGATGCGCCGGCGGGCGCGCTCGCGGTATCGCTACTGTGCGCGCAAGTGCCGTCCCCCGCGGGGTACGGCCGCGTGATCCGCAATGCCGCGGGTACCGTTACAGCGATCATCGAGCACAAAGATGCGACGCCCGCGCAGCGGCTGATTCATGAAATTTACTCGGGAGTCATGGCGATTCCCGCGAAACGCTTGCGGGAATGGCTTTTGGATCTGCGCAGCGACAACACTCAGCACGAGTTCTATCTGACCGATGTCGTCGCGGCCGCGGTGCGCGCCGGGACCACCGTCCATGCCATATTGGCCGGCAGCGACTGGGAGATCCTGGGCGTCAACGACAAGGTGCAGCTCGCCCAAGTCGAAGGTGCCTATCGCCATGAGCGCGCGCGAGAATTGATGCTCGCGGGCGCGACGCTCGTCGATCCCGCGCGCGTCGACATTCGCGGCCACGTACGCGTGGGGCGCGATGTCTCGATCGACATCAACGCCTTATTCGAGGGTGAAGTCAGCTTGGGCGCGCGCGTACGTGTCGGGCCGAATTGCATCATTCGCGAGTCCCGCATCGGTGCGGACACCGAGATTCACGCCAACTCGATCATCGACAACGCAGTCATCGGCGAGCACTGCGTGATCGGTCCATTCGCGCGACTCAGGCCGGGCAGCGCACTCGAGCAGCGCGTACACGTCGGCAATTTTGTCGAAGTGAAAAACACCCGGATCGGCGCCAACAGCAAGGCGAACCATTTGAGCTACTTGGGGGACTCGGATGTGGGTTCCGGCGTCAACGTCGGCGCCGGCAGCGTGACCTGTAATTACGATGGCGCGAACAAATGGCCCACCGTCATCGAGGACGGCGCGTTTATCGGATCGGGCAGCATGCTCGTGGCGCCGGTGCGCGTCGGCGCTCATGCCACGATCGGAGCGGGATCCACGATCTCGTCCGATGCGCCGGCTGGCAAGCTCACCGTGACGCGCGCAAAGCAAACGACGGTCGAGGGCTGGAGGCGGCCCGCAAAGAAAGCCGCGGTTTTGCCGAAGCCGAAGCGCTAGTCGATCAGCGCGGCAATCGGCGCGTCACCAGGCGATCGGCGCGGCGCGGCGCGGCGCAAGACCCGCGATTCACAGCTGCAGCGCGTCGAGCAGCGGCTTCTCGTAGATGTCATCTTCGCCCGGCCAGCGTAAGCCCGGGACGCCGTGTTGCTTCGCCAGCGCCCAGAGAATGCTCTCGCCGGCCGGCAAGGTATCCGGCTGCATTTGGTAGACCGGGTCTTCAAACGCGCTTTGCGCGTCGATGATCTTCCATCCCTTGTCCTCGAATAGGCGTATGACGTCCGGCAGGAACAAGGCGTTGATGAGGTTGTGATGCATCAGCATGACGTGCTTCACCGAACGGCCCAAGACGCGCGTCGAGAGACCGTCGTAATAGAGCGCGCGATCGTAGAGGTGTTTGAGGTACGCCTCGCGGTAGGGAGTCTGGTCGGCTTGCGGATTCTGCTCGAGCCGATCGCGCAGCCGCTGGTTGTAGTACCAGTCGCTCGTGTCGATCGAGACGCGACCCTGCCGGAAGCCTAAGGATTTCAAGAATTCCCTGAAGCCGTCGCGCTTGTGCGGCGTGTTGCCCTCTTTCAAGAAGGGGAATCGGAATAATTTGGTATAGCCGGGCAGCGTGCGTAACGCTTTGTCGCACTCCAGCAGTTCGGTCTCGAAGCGCTGCAAACGAACGTTCTTGGCGTCGAAATCCGGGTGTGTAGCGGTATGGTTACCGATGAGATGGCCTTGCAGGCCCCATTGGCGAATCAATTCAATTCGCCGCTGATCCGCATCGGTGCGTGTCACGAACAGGACGGATTTGATTTTCGCATTGGCGAGCGCCGCGAGAATCGCCATGTTGCGCTGAGAGGCGCTCATGCCGATCTCATCCGACATCTCGGGGCCGTCGTCGAACGTGAACGCGATGCTCTGCGCGCGCGCCAATCCCATGAGCGGCAGCGCAAACAGCGCAAGGCAGCACGCGAACCCGCATTTCCCGAGCATCAAATTCACGTGGGCGTCCCGCATCCTGCAATGCCGCCCATGATGCACGATTCGTCATTCGGCAGTGCATTTGATATGGCCGCCGCGGTCGTGTAGCGTTCTGCACGATGCGCAGCATCGATCGATGGTTGGATGAGTATGGCGAGAGCCATAAAAACCCCGTCAACAAGCGCGTGCACTGGATCTGTGTGCCGGTCATCGTCTGGTGCGTGCTGGCGCTCCTGTGGTCGGTGCCGACGACCGGCGATTACCATGCGTTACTGAATTGGGGCGTGCTCGCCGTGGTGGCCGCCGTGATTTATTACGCCTGGCTGTCCTTGCCGCTCGCGGCAGGCGCAGCGGCGCTCTTGGCCGCGATGCTGTATTCGATCGATGTGACCGCGCATGCGACGCCAAAGCCCCTATGGCTCGTGAGCGCCGTGTTGTTCGTTCTCGCGTGGATCGGCCAGTTCATCGGGCATCACATCGAGGGCAAACGGCCGTCGTTCTTCAAGGACATCCAGTACCTGATGATCGGGCCGTTGTGGCTGTTGGCCGACGTCTATCGGCGGCTCGGGATCCGCTATTGATCGCGCGCGTAAAATGCCGCCGCGAGCGCGTCGGAATCGAAGCCTGAAGTGCCGGCAGAGTCACTGGCATAGCGATACAGAGCGACGGCGTAGATTCCCGAGAGTGCGGAAAAGATCAATGCGATGATCAGCAGTGCGCCGATCATGACGATTTGCGTCAACAGCATGATCGATTCGCTGTGCAGGACGTTTCTAGCCAGAGCGGTGAGCGCCGTGCCGCATCCGATGACCAGCAAAAAAAGCATCGCAAATGCGATACCCATGCCCGTTCTGCCGATCGCGGCCTCGCCCCAGGTGCGCGTGAAGAGGGCGGCGCTTTCCTTGATCGCCTCGATCGGTCCGACGTCGTTTGCGGCAAGCACCGGCACGACGAGGTAAGTCGCGAGCGTCCAGCCGACCCCGAGCAATCCGCCGACAAGTTTTCCTATCCACCCCGAGCGCTCCTCGATCGCGTGCAACAGCACGCCGACGGTCGCGGAGATCAGCGCGTAGCCGAAAATCGTGTATAGCTTCGACGCCGCAATACGCAGGCCGTCGCCGAGCGTGGCGGGTTCGCCGTCGAGCTGCTTCATGACGGCACCGACCAGCGCCGTGTTGAAGAAAAAGATCACGAAATATTCGCAGAGGTAGAATAAAAAATACGCCGCGTAATGGGAATTCGTCAGCGCCTTGCCATGAGGCACGAGTGTCGTGAGCGCCTGTACGCCGCCCGACGGCAGCGCGAAAGATAGTCCGACGAGCATCGCCGCGACGGCCGAAATGCATGGAAAGATCAGAAGCGCGCGATTCTTGCGCAATACCGCGGCGCTGGCCCGCACCAGCCCGAGACTGATGTCCATCCGATCGAAGAGGTTCATTGACGGAGGTTCATTGACGCCATAGTTCGGGCACTCTAACCCCGCGCGGGATGCGTCAGCACAGTGTGTAGTGGATTTATGTGGGCACGGTCACAGTTTGCCGACGACGATATCCACCGTTTCGCAATTCGGGTCGAAAACGATCTGCGCCTTGCCTTGCTGAAGCTGCCGTATCACGCGCGCAACTTTGTCATCGAGCGATAATTCCCGCTCGCCGTAGTCGGTGCCCTCACGCAAGACGAACGATTCGACGACGCTGCGCAACAGCTCGGCCGACAACTCCTCGAACGGCACCGGCACGGGCTCCAGTGCCTGCGTTTCGTGGCCGTCGTTCATGCGGCGGCGGCGCGTCGTGCGAGCCAGGTATCGAGATGGCCGGCGAACGCGTTTCGGTCCGCACGGGTCAGCGGCGGCGGACCGCCGCCGACATTGCCGCTCGAGCGCATCGTATCCATGAAGTCCCGAAGCGTGAGCACACTCTGAATCGTATCGGGCGAGTAGCGCTCGCCGCGCGGATTGAGCGCGACGCCGCCCTTGCCGATGACCTCGGCGGCGAGTGGAATATCGGCGGTGATCACGAGGTCGCCGGGGGCGAGGTTTTTGACGATTTCGCCGTCCGCAACATCGAAACCCGCCGCAACCAGCACGACGCGCAGACTCGGGATGCGTGGAATACGCAGGGGCTGGTTTGCGACCAAGGTCACCCCAACTCCGGTGCGTTGCGCTGCGCGGAACAGTATTTCCTTGATCACGTTCGGACAGGCATCGGCGTCGACCCAGATGCGTGCGCTCGCCATGCTACTTCGATCCGAACAAGTGTCCGAGTTCCTCTTGTTTGGTACGCAGGTAGTCGGCGTTATCCTTGGTGGCCGCGGTCACGAGCGGGACGCGTTCCGTGACTACGATCCCAGCGGCCTCGACCGCGCTCACTTTATCCGGGTTATTCGTCATCAAACGCAGTTCTTCAACGCCCAAGTCGCGCAGGATCGCGATGGCCGGCGCGTAGTCGCGGGAATCCACGGGCAGCCCCAGTTCGCGGTTGGCGCGCACCGTATTATGGCCGAGGTCCTGAAGCGCGTAGGCTCGCAGCTTGTTGATGAGCCCGATACCTCGTCCCTCGTGGCCGCGCATGTAGACGACGATCCCGGCGCCGTTGGCCGCGATCTTCTCCAGCGCCAGCTCGAGTTGCGGCTGGCAGTCGCAGCGCAAGGAACCGAACACTTCGCCGGTCAGGCACTCGGAGTGGATGCGAACCAAGACCGGCGCCGGCAACGGCAGCTTGCCGAACACCAGCGCCACTTGCTCGAGACCGTCGGGGCCGGACTCGTAGCCATAGATATCGAATAGACCATAATGAGTCGGCAGTCGGCTGACAACAACCCGCTTTATTTCGCTATCTTGATTCACGCGCCGTTCACGACTCAAAACCCTATTGCCGGGCATAGGACCCTCCCAGCAACGCCGGATTCTTGTCTGCGATTGTAGCTGGTTTCGGATGCGGCGCATGATCGGCGGCTCATTCGGTCTTCGACTAGCCGAACAGCTTGTTGGCGGTCGCGGCAATCAATTTTCCCTGGTGGCGCGCGCCCTCCAATTCGATTGCGCTGGGGCTGCGCTCGCCCTTGCCGCCCGCAATCGTGGTTGCGCCGTAGGGGCTGCCGCCGACGATTTCCGTGAGCGTCATTTGACCTTGATGACTGTAGGGCAGGCCGACGATCGTCATGCCGAAGTGCAAAAGATTGGTGATGATCGAAAACAGCGTCGTTTCTTGGCCGCCATGCTGGGTCGCCGAACTCGTAAAAGCGCCGCCGACTTTGCCGTTGAGTGCGCCGCGGAACCACAAGCCGCCGGCCTGGTCGAGGAAGCTCGCCATTTGCGAGCAAATGCGGCCAAAGCGCGTCGGCGCGCCGACGACGATTGCATCGTAATTCGCCAATTCCTCGATCTCGGCAACCGGCGCGGCTTGATCGAGCTTGAAATGAGCCGCCTTGGCGACCTCGAGCGGGGTCGTCTCCGGCACACGTTTGACGTCGACGCTGGCGCCCGTCGATCGGGCTCCCTCGGCGATCGCATTGGCTACGGCCTCGATGTGGCCGTAAGACGAATAATAAAGAACAAGCACTTTGGACATGGGCGGCTCCTGGGACTGGGTGTTTGACTCCACATACGCTACATCGTTGCATGTAATCGGAATAGCCTATATATAAAGATAGATACCATCGGTAAAATAGATACGTGCTCGAGGGTATAACATTTGACCAATTGCGAACCTTCATCGCGGCCGCCGATGCAGGCAGCTTTTCGGCGGCGGGCCGCGAGCTGCGCCGCGCCCAATCGGTCGTCAGCCAGACCTTGGCGAATCTCGAGGCCCATATGGGCGTCAAGTTATTCGACCGCAGTCACCGCTACCCGACGTTGACCGAAGAGGGCCGCGCGCTGCTCGCGGCGGCGCGCGGGGTTGCGCAGCGCATGAACGAATTCAAAGGCCGCGCGAAGGCGCTCGCCGGTGGACTCGAACCCGAATTGTCGGTCGTCATCGACGTGCTGTTCCCGATGGACCTCGTGACCGATGCCATCGGCGCGTTTCAGTCGAAATTCCCAAGTGTACCGCTGCGCCTGTTCGTCGAAGCGCTCGGTGCGGTTGCGCAGCCCGTATTGGATGGGCGCTGCCAGTTCGGCATCATGGGTTCCTTGCCGATCGTCCCCGTGCAATTCAGCCGCGAGCCTGTATCGAGCGTGAAGCTGACGCTCGTCGTCTCTCCAAGGCATGCGTTGGGGACTTACGAGGGGCCGATTCCTTCGAGCGCTTTGAGCGAGCACGTGCAACTCGTGCTGACCGATCGCTCGGAGCTATCGAAGGGCCGGGAATTTGGGGTGCTTTCGCCGAAAACCTGGCGCTTGTCGGATCTCGGCGCCAAGCACGAGTTCCTGCGCGCGGGGCTCGGTTGGGGCGGCATGCCCTGCGGTTTGGTGGCCGCGGACATCGCCGCCAACGTGCTGCGGGAAATCGTCGCCGAAGATGCGCCGGGCCCGATCGTCATGCCGATGTTCGCGGTTTATCGGACCGATGCGCCGCCGGGGCCCGCAGGCCGTTGGCTCATCGAGCGATTCAAGCAATCGCAGCTTCAATCGGCAATTTCGTCCTTGGCGTCTCTTTAGCGCCCCGTTGCCGGTCAATGCGGTGTTTTGACGCTATGATCACGCGGGCTCGAGTACTCATGACCACTACGGATCCACCGACACGCACGCCAGGGAGAGCTTGATTTGGCGCCATTTTTGCAGGCACTGCATCAGCGTTTGAACGGACTGATCGGTATTGGCGGCGACGCGTCGGACTCGCGCGAGCCGCACGCCTGGCCCAATTACCTGCGTGCGCTCGCGATTAGCTCGCTATGCACCGCGATCGCTTTCCCGATCCACGAGCATGTCGATCTGATCAATATCGTCATGATCTACCTGTTGGGCGCGACCTTGAGCGGACTGCGGCTCGGACGCGGTCCCGCGATCTTGACCTCCGTTGCGAATGAATTGGCCTTCGATTATTTCTTCGTGCCGCCGGCGTTCAGCCTTGAAGTCGCCGATACCCGCTATCTGTTGACGCTCGGCGTCATGCTGATCATCTCCTTGATCATCGCGAACCTCGTCGCGACGATCAAACGCCACATGCAAACCGCCGACGCACGTGAACGCCGCACCGCAATGCTCTACGCGATGAGCCGGGAACTCGCGGTGGCGACCGATGCCAAGGAAATCGCCGCGGCCGCCGTTCGGCATATCTACGAGGTGTTCGGCAGCACGACGATCGTGCTGGCGGCCGACGAGAGCGGCCGACTCGCGCCGGTTGCGCCGACCGGCGAATGCTTCGATGTAGAATTCGCGCAAGCGGCTGCGGCTCGCGGCGAGCGGGCCGACAAGGATGGCATTTACCTGCCGCTGCAGGGCAGCCGGCGCAACATCGGCGTCATCGTGGTTCGCCCGCGGCCTGCGGCCCGGGTGTTTCCCGTGGAAAAGCAGCGTCTGCTCGATTCCTTCGCGACTCAGATTGCGCTCTCCTTGGAGCGCGCGCAGTTTGCCGAGGCCGCTGAAGCGGCACGTATCTCCGCCGAGCGGGCTGCGCTGCGCAACACGCTGCTGACGTCGATCTCGCATGACTTGCGCACGCCGCTGTCGGCGATCGCCGGTGCGGGCAGTTTGATCGCGCAGCCGACCTATGAGCTCAACGCCGACCGCAGAGCCACACTGGGCCAATTGATCGAACGCAAGGCGCGCGACATGTCGCAATTGCTCTCGAACGTGCTCGAATTGATGCGCATGGAATTTGCGCCCGGAGCGCTGCATGCGGACTGGCATGCGATCGACGACCTCGTTTCGACGGCGCTGCGCGGCAACGAGGCTCGCCTCGCGCAACGGCGGCTCGTCTTGGAGCTTCCGGCGGATCTGCCGATGATCCAAGTCGAAGCGACGCTGATCGTGCAGATCATCGGCAATTTGCTCGAAAATGCCGCCAAATACACGCCGGTCGGCACGACGATTACGATATCTGCGGCCGCGCAGCCCGGCTCGGTCACGCTGGTGGTCGCAGACGACGGCCCGGGCTTTCCGGCCGGTGACCCCGAACTGTTGTTCGAAAAATTCGAGCGCGGCCGCACCGAGAGCAACATCGTCGGCGTGGGTCTGGGGCTCGCCATTTGTCGCGCGGCCGTGCGCTTGCACGGCGGCGACATCCGCGCGACCGAGAACGCGGGCGGCGGCGCACGCTTCGAAATTCGCCTGCCCGTCAAAACCATCGCCGACGCGGCGCCAATCGCAGAGGCCGCGTCGTGACCCGCGCGATGCACGTCGTGCTGATCGTCGAGGACGATCAAGGCATACAGGATGTCGTGCGCATTCTCGCCGAGGCGAACGGCTTTCGGGTCGTCGTCGCGGATACCTGCGATCTCGCGATTCGCGAGGCGCAATCGCACCGCCCCGATCTGGCGATCGTCGATCTCGGCCTGCCCGATCGCGACGGCCTGCATTTCATCGAGAAAATCCGCAGCTGGTCGCGCCTCCCGATCATCGTGTTGTCGGCACGTACGCTCGAGGCGCAGCGACTGGCGGCTTTCGAAGCGGGCGCCGACGACTTCGTCATGAAGCCGTTCAGTGCGCCGGAACTCCTGGCTCGAATGCGCGCGCTGTTCCGACGGAGCGCTCCAAGCGATATTCCCGAAGGCATGCTCGAGTTGGGCGGCATTTCGATCGACCTGGGCCGCCGCGTCGCGCGGCGCAGCGATGGCCAAATCGTGCGTCTGACGCCGCTCGAACACCGCATCCTCGAGACCTTGGCGCGCCATCCGGATCGCGTCGTCACACACGAGCGCTTGCTGCAAGAGGTCTGGGGACCGCATCAATCCGATCTGCGCTCGCTGCGAGTCTACGTCAAGAGCTTGCGCCGCAAGCTCGAAACCGATCCGTCGCGGCCCAAGCATATCGTCACCGAAGTCGGCGTCGGCTATCGGCTGGCGCTCGATGCGCTCGGGGACTAAATCCCGATCCGTTCCCCGCAGTCAGCGCGCCCATGCTCAGCATCGGCGCCTGCCCATGCTCGCTATCGGTGCTGGCCGGCATTTTTATCAAGATTTTTTCAATTCGAGCTCGAACCGGCCCGTTTTTTTAATACGTCTTTGTCTAGCCTGTTCTGCGTAGCTGCGCAACTCTGGGGTTGTCGTTTGCGTGGTGCTGTCTAGCGAGGGGTCGAAAATGAAAACGACGAAGCGGTCTGTGCCCCGAGATTTGCACCGCTTCAGCACGCGTCGCGCGAGCTCGCGCACTGTTGTGCGGCGCCGTGCAAGGCGGTCAGCGAATTGCACGCCGGGTCCAGGCCCCCGCGGTCCTCTGCGAGCGAACAGTACAGATAAATTCCCTCGCGGCATGGAATCGTTGCCGGTGTTTGGGTACGGTGTCGCAAGGTACAATCCGAAGGCGGCGCGCCGGAGCATGTTACAACGCTAAGCCGCCAAATATTCATTTACAGGATTTTCAATGACCGACCAGAACACCGACCCGGGCTTGCGACCGAGCCCCGGACAAGCCTTGAGCGGCCGGGAAAAAATCGCCGTTCGTGCCTGGCCGCGGCAGCGCCAACTCCAAGTGGCGGGAGTCGCGGCGCTCGTCGTGATCGGCATCCTCTTGGCCTCTTGGTTGGGTGGAAGAATTTTTCACAAGGACGAAAATTCCGGGGCCGAGGGTCCGGCATCGCCGCCCGGGACCTTTCGCGCCACGGATCAACAGCTGAAGACGTTCACGATCGAGGCCGTGGGAACGCACGGCTTCGTCAGCGAGGAATTGACCGAGGGCAAAATCGCGGTCAATGCCGATCGGGCGACGCCTTTGTACTCGCCCTATTCCGGTCGCGTCGTGCGGGTCATCGCAGGACTCGGCGACCGGGTCAACCTGGGCGCGCCGCTCGCGACCGTGGCGGCTTCCGAATTCGTGCAAGCGCAGAACGATCTCGCGACCGCTGCGGCGCAAGTCAAGCTTGCGCGCATCAATGAGGCGCGCAAGCACGCGCTCTATGACTCGAAGGGCGGCAGCCTGCAGGATTGGCAGCAGGCCCAGGCGGACTTGACGACCGCGGAGACCGCGCTGCAATCGGTGCGCAACCGGCTCAAGATTTTCGACAAATCCGACTCGGAAATCGACGCACTGGAGAAATCGCAAACCATCGATGCGGTCGCGACCCTGACCGCGCCGGTCGCCGGCGTGGTCGTCGATCGGCAAGTCGGTCCCGGTCAATTTTTACAGTCGGGCAGCAGCACGCCGGCATTCACGATCGCCGACACGACGAGCGTGTGGCTGCTCGCTAACGTGCGCGAGACCGACTCACCGCTCGTAAAGCCCGGGCAAGTCGTGGAAGTGCGCGTACTTGCTTATCCAGAGCGAGTTTTCAAGGCGCGCCTGACCTACGTCGCCGCGGTCGTCGACGCCGTCACGCACCGCATCGCGGTGCGCGCGGTAATCGACAATCACGACGGCGCCTTGAAGCCGGAGATGTTCGCGAACTTCAAGATTTTGACGAGCGAGGCGATCGAATCCCCGGCCGTGCCGCAAGCCGCGATCGTCTACGAAGGCGATGCCGCGCATGTCTGGGTCGTGCAAGGCGACGGATTGGTCGCCTACCGAGCGATACGCACCGGCCGCAGCAACGACGGTTTGATCGAGGTGCTCGACGGCTTGAAGCCGGGCGAGCGCATCGTCACCAAGGGCGGCTTGTTCATCGATCAAGTGGCGACGCCCGGGACCTCATGAATTCCATCATCAGCTTCGCGCTGCGCCAGCGCGTCTTGATCGTCGTGCTGCTCGTCATGACGCTGTGCGCGGGTTTCGCGAGTTATCTGGCTCTCAACATCGAGGCATACCCCGATCCCGTGCCGCCGCTCGTCGATGTCGTCACACAAAGCACCGGGCAGTCCGCGGAGGAGATCGAGCGCTACATTACGATTCCGCTCGAAATCCAAATGGCCGGCATCCCGAACCTGCAAGCCATACGCACGATCTCGCTGTTCGGCCTGTCGGACGTCAAGGTTCAGTTCACCTACGATTTCACCTATCAACAGGCCGAACAGTGGGTCACGAATCGACTCTCGCAGTTGGGATCCTTGCCGAACGGCGCGCAGCCGCAGATCTCCCCGACGAGCCCGATCGGCGAGATCTTCCGTTATCGCGTCGTCGGACCTCCGAACTACTCGGTCACCGACTTGAAGACGCTCGAGGACTGGGTTCTCGAGCGCCGGTTCAAGGCGGTGCCGGGCGTCATCGACGTGACCGGGTGGGGCGGCAAGACCAAGACCTACGATATCGCGATCGATCAACGCAAATTGATCGGGTATGGTTTGTCGGTGCCCCAGGTGTTGGCGGCGCTCGGTAACGCGAACATCAATGTCGGGGGCCAAACCGTGAATTTCGGTGCGCAATCGGCCGTTGTGCGCGGCGTCGGACTGATCCATTCGGCCGATGAAATTCGGCATACGCTGATCACGAACAATCAGGGCGCGCCCGTGTTGATCGGCGATGTCGCCACGGTGACGATCGGCAATCTTCCGCGTCTCGGAATTGCCGGATTCAACGATAACAACGACATCGTGCAAGGCATCGTGCTGATGCGCCGCGGCGCGGAAAGCGTGCCGACGATCAAGCGCGTCGAGGCCGAGGTCGACAACGTCAACAAGAACGGCATCCTGCCTCCCGGCGTCCACATCGAGCGCATCTACGATCGCAGCGATTTGATCAATATCACGACCCACACCGTGCTGCACAACATGGTCGCCGGCATCATTTTGATCTTTCTACTGCAATGGGCGTTTCTCGGCAACCTGCGCAGCGCAGTGATCGTCGCATTGACGATCCCCTTCGCTCTATCGTTCGCGATCGGTCTGATGGTGATGCGCGGCGAGTCGGCGAACCTGCTGTCGGTCGGCGCGATCGACTTCGGACTCGTCGTCGATGCGACCGTCATCATGGTCGAGAACATATTCAGGCATCTCGTCGAGGCCTCCGCACACCTCGGTACGGGGCCCACGGCCCTGGATCGTATGCGTCCCCCGAGCGGCTTCCGCGGCAAGATGGGCACGGTGTCGATCGGCGCCGCCGAAGTCAGTCAGTCGATTTTTTTCGCGGCCGCGATCATCATCGCGGGCTTCGTGCCCTTGTTCACGCTATCCGGCATCGAAGGACATATTTTCGGTCCGATGGCGAAGACCTACGCGTATGCGATCGCGGGCGGCTTGATCGCGACATTCACGATCGCGCCGGCCTTGAGCCTCATCTTCTTCCCCAATGACGTCGATGAACGCGAGACGGCGGTCGTTCGCGGGCTGCGCCGCGTCTACGAACCCGCTCTCGAGTTCGTGCTCGCGAACCGCATCATGACATTCGCCGGCATCGTGCTGATCAGCCTGTTGGCGTTCTTCGCGGTACGCTCCTTGGGGCTCGAGTTCCTGCCGAAGCTCGAAGAAGGCAACCTCTGGGTCCGCGCAACTTTCCCGCAATCGGTCTCGCTGGAGGACAGCGATACCTACGTGGATCGCATGCGCAAGCTCATGAAGAGGTACGCGGAAGTCGAGACGGTCGTCTCCCAGCACGGGCGTCCCGATGACGGCACCGATGCGACCGGATTCTTCAACGCCGAGTTCTTCGTGCCGCTGAAGCCCTTTGACACCTGGCCCGCGGGCGTCGACAAGGAAAAGCTCACCAAAGACATGATGGACGCGCTGGAGCAGGAATTCCCCGGGATAGATTTCAATTTCTCACAGTATATTCAGGACAACGTCGAGGAAGCGGCTTCAGGCGTCAAGGGCGAGAACTCGGTCAAAATTTACGGCAACGATCTCGAAACGCTCGAAAAGACCGCCGACAGCATAGCGGCGGTGCTCGCCAAGATTCCCGGCATCACCGATCTCGCGGTTTTGCGTTCGCTCGGACAGCCGACGATACGCATCGACGTGGATCGCGAGCGCGCGGCCCGCTACGGCCTTGCGCCGGGAGACATCAACGCGGTCGTTCAGACCGCGATCGGTGGACAGAGCGCCGGCGATCTCTATGAGGGCAGCAGCGACCGGCATTTTCCGATGATGGTGCGCCTCGCGGCGCCATTCCGGCAAAGTCTGGATGCGATCCAGCATATTCCGGTCGGCGCCACAGCTTCCAACGGCAACGGCCTGATTCAGGTGCCGCTCGAGGATGTGGCGAACGTGCGCCTCGTCTCCGGCGCCGCTTTCATCTACCGCGAACAGCAACAACGCTATGTGCCGATCAAGTTCAGCGTGCGCGGCCGCGACCTCGGCGGCGCGGTGCTCGAAGCGCAGCGGGCCGTGGATGCGCAAGTGCTGTTGCCCGGCGGCTACCGCTTGGAATGGGTCGGCGAATTCGGCAGTCTTCAAGACGCGATCTCGCGCCTGAGCGTCGTCGTACCGCTGTCGATCGCGCTGATCGTACTGTTGCTGTACCTGAAATTCGGCAACCTGCGCGACGCCTTGCTGGCCGCCAGCGTGATTCCGATGGCACTGCTGGGGGGCATCTTTGCGCTGTGGCTCAGCGGCACGGCGTTCAGCGTTTCCTCGGCGATCGGCTTCGTGGCCTTGTTCGGAATTGCGGCGATGGACGGGATCCTCGTCTTGTCGTATTACAATCTGAGCTTGGAGTCGGGTCTCGATCGGGTTAGCGCGATGCTGCAGACCTGCCGGACGCAATTGCGTCCGGTCGTCATGACTTGCATCGTGGCCTGCGTCGGCTTGATCCCGGCAGCCTTCTCGACCGGAATCGGATCGCAGGTGCAACGGCCGCTCGCGCTCGTCGTCGTCGGCGGCATGCTGCTGGCGCCGGTCCTCATCCTGTTGGTCTTGCCGGTACTCATTTTGAAGTTCTCGACCGCGCGTGAACTGCCTCCGGAAGAGCCGCGAGAAGTGGGCGCATGAATCGCGGGCTCCACAAATTGATTTGCTTGTCGGGCGCCGCGCTGTGCGCCTGTGTGGGCCCGAATTTTCACCGGCCTGCACCGCCGAGCGCGGACCGCTACACCGAGGAACCGCTGCCGCCGGCGACCGCGTCTGCGGATACGCCCGACGGCGCCGCGCAGAGGTTCCTGGCAAGTGCGGACGTGCCGCGAAACTGGTGGACGCTGTTCGGATCGCCCGATCTCGACGCCTTGGTCGAGCAGACGCTGCGCGCAAATCCGAGCGTCGCCGCGGCTCAGGCGGCGCTGCGGCAAGCGCGGGAGAATACCGCGGCGCAGCGCGGCTCCTATTTTCCGACTGTGCAAGGCAGCTTCGACGCGAGCCGTCAGCGGGATGCGACGGGGGTGCTGTCGCCGACTCTGACGTCCGGCACCGCGCTATACAATTTATATACGCCGCAGGTCACGGTGTCCTATGTGCCCGACATTTTCGGCGCCAATCGTCGCGCCGTCGAATCCCTCGCGGCGCAAGAGGAGTCGATGCGCTACCAGCTCGATGCCACCTACCTGACCTTGACTTCCAATGTCGTCGCGGCTGCGATCCAAGAAGCGCAGCTGCGCGAGCAATTGGCCGCGACGACACGCGTCGTGACGCTGGAGCGCGACGCCGTGGGACTGCTGCGCCGCCAGCTCGAGCTGGGATCGGTCGCCGAAGGCGACGTGTTTGCCCAGGAGGCCGCGCTCGCGCAATTGGAAGCGACGCTGCCGCCGCTGAATCGGCAGCTGCAGCAAACGCGCGATCAACTCGCCGCGCTGACGGGACACTTGCCCGCGAACTTCAGTGAAACGCCTTTGAAGCTCGATGAGCTGCAATTACCCGCCGATCTTCCCATCGGGGTCCCTTCACAACTCGTCGAGCGCCGGCCCGACGTGCGCGCCGCGGAAGCGCTGCTGCACTCGGCGACCGCGCAAGTCGGTGTGGCGATCGCCAATATGTTGCCGCAACTGAATATCACGGGCAATCTCGGCAGTTCGGCGACCGCGACCGGCGATCTGTTCAGAGCGGGAACAAACTTCTGGAGCGTAGGCGCGAGTCTGTCGCAGACACTGTTTGCAGGCGGCACGCTCGTGCACCGAAAACGCGCCGCCGAGGCGGCCATGGATCAAGCCGGGGCCGTCTATCAATCGACGGTGCTGAACGCGTTTCAAAACGTCGCCGACGCCTTGCACGCGCTCGACACCGACGCGGACGCAATCCGTGCAGCGAGCCATGCCGAGATTGCGTCTCAGAAGAGCTTCGATGTGGCGCGCCATCAGCTCGAACTCGGATCGGTGAGTTATCTCGCTCTGATCACTGCGGAGCAATCCTATGAGCAGGCCGTGGTCGCGCTGATCCAAGCACGCGCCAATCGCCTTGCCGACACGGCGGCGTTGTTTCAGGCGCTGGGCGGTTCGGTAGCGCCGATCCCCACGGCGCATTCTCGATAAGGCGACCGACGACGCGGCGCGGCTCATTTCCCCAATAAAAACTATCGATTATTGGCGTTGGGCACGTACGCAAGATAGATCGTTGCAGAGACATTCCGAACACCGCCGACATCACCCAGAGCCGGCCCGGCCAATTCAACGGCCAAGGTGTGTTTTAGATCGAGGACCCCATCCCTCATACGGATTCTCGCAACGACCTGTCCCTGCCGCGGCGACTCCACCTTGCAGCCGGTCGCGCGCAGTATCGCTTGCGCGTCATCCAATGGCATGCCGAGAGGAATGTATTTGAGCACAATCTCGGTGACGTCATTTCCATCATTTACCGTGTTTTTCAAGGACTTCGACGCTCGCAGCTGCTTGTAAGCTGCGTCTATTTCCATGCGAAGCTGTGCTCCGCGCTGCTGCAGTACATCCGCGGTCACGTGGCCGCTTGACCCCGCTGGCGATTGCGCAAAGGAGTTCGTCGGCTCAACGACAAAAATCACATACGCACAAAAAAAGACAAAGCCGATCAGCGGCCTCGCTGATTTCACTGCGTATCCGACGCGGTGCACGAGCGTCCGACGGACAGACGCGCTATTTGCGCACGCGAGGCGTTCCCGAAGTGGGATGGTTCATACGGTACACGAACTTCTTCATCTCGACGGGGTCCAGCTGCCCGTCCTTGTTCTTGTCGGCAAAATCGAACTCCGCCTCCATGAAACGCATGAATTCCTCTTTGGACACCTTGCCATTCTTGTCGGTGTCCATGAGTTCCAATAGCTGCGCGAGCGGAGTGATCCCGGTCGCAAGCTTCGGACTCGCGGCGGCCGGCGGTGCGTCGTCGGCGACCGCGGTAGTCATTGAGGAACCCGCCGCTATGAGGACAGTGGCTGCGAGCATCGGTCTCAGAATCTTCAACATGATTGATTCTCCTACGCCTAGAATTTGACGAGCAGGCCGAACGACCACATGGCCTCGCGCGTACGCAGATCCGGATACCATACGCCGCCCTGACTGGAGCACGCGGCGCTCGCTTGCGACAATTGCCCGGTTCCGTAGCCGGAGTTGGCGCCGTTGTTGCACGCGTAGTTTTGAGGCGCGCCGTTGTTGCCTGCGGGAGGCGTGACGCCGCCGGAGCCCGCGAAGTAGGGCACGCTCGAATGGCGAAATCCAACCTCCGACCACCAGGTTATCCACTCACTGGGCATGTATTGGAAATTGATCGTCGTATCCCATTGATAGAGCTTTTGTCCGGGAAGCTCCGAGAAATAGGGAGTGCCGGTCGAGGCCGTCGCGCCATTGACCGGCGGCAGCAAGGTCAGGTAGCGGCCCGGATTGTTCATCGCGCCGCCGCCTAAGGTCACCGCGTAACGATCGTGGTCGAACCAAGTGCGGTCGTAGAGCATCCAGCCGAGAAAGGCACTCTTGTTCGGCCCACTCGAACAGGTGACACCGCCGCCGTATTGGCATCCGGCGTCCATCGTTAGCGAGAACGCGGCCTTGGATATGAAGTTCGCTTTGCTGTCGTAGTACTTGACCTCGATGCTATCGTCGGTGTGAATACGAGTCGTTCTCGCGAGCGGATTTCCCGGACTGTTCGCGAGATTATCCTGTCCGTATCCGTAATTATTCAAGACCAGCTTAAAATTCTCGTTCGGCAGCCAGAGGATCTGTCCGCCCAAGCCCGGATTCTGGTTGAACTTGGCGTAGGATGCCCAGCCGTTGATGATCCATGGCTCGATTTTCAGCGTGTTCGTCGGATAATACTGGATACGCAGGCCGTTGAAGACCCAAGGCGTGTTGGAGGACACGTAAGACGGCTGATAAGTCCAGTTGTCATAGTTGTAGAAACTGAACAGCCCGATGTAGGAGGCAAAGATTCCCGCATCGACATTGAGGCCGTGAGCCACGTCCCAGTGATATCCGGCGTTCGCTTCTGCAAGATAGCGGTATGCATCTTGGAGATCCCACTGACCGACTCCGCCAATGTTGCCGGAGCTCGAGTCGTTGCGCGGTATGGTCGTTGCAAACAGTCCCATCATCGAGAGGAATCGCGCCTTGACGTTTTCCCAGTGGAAATCACCGCCGAAGCTGACCTGCTCGAGTTGAACTTCGCCGGAGCGAAATTCCTCGGTCGAACCGACGATCGTGTGATCGACCGGGTGGTTGTAATCGTTGACGTAGTAGGCGTCCATGCGGATGTCCGGCGTGAAAAATTTCGTGTCAAACGCCGGTGCATGATTGCGGGGACTGCCGTTGAGCCAAGTGAAATCCGCATAGGCGAACGGGGTTTGCAGGTCGACCTCCGGCCCGGCATCCGGGGCCTGAAGGCCCAAGGGTACAGTCGCCGCAACGGCGGCCGCGGCGGCCGCCGCCGTGGGAGCCGCTGTGGCCGCCGCGGCAGCCGGCGTGGCCGCGGCGACAACCGGCGCCGCTGCCTCGGGGACCTTCATCACAATGTCATATCGAGTAGCGTCATTCGCCGCGACTTGCACGGAAGACGCCACCACATTCGGATAGCCATCGACGTGTGAGGTAATTGACCATTTGCCCGGCGGAAGATCGGAGAATGAATAGCTGCCGTCGACGGCCGACAGCGTCGCGCGAAAACTACTGCCATCCGCGCGTACCGCGGTCACCTTCGCCCGGGGCACGGCCAGCTGATCGGGATTCGTCACGACGCCGATGATGGCTCCGGACGATGCCTGCGGGTTCCCCGCGGACGGATCGCCGTCGGCGAACGCGGTCGATCCCGCCGTCGCGAGCAGGCCCACAATGACCACGGATTTGGCGGCACGTGCGATCACGGCACGCGTTGAAGCTTTAACAAGGAATCGCATTTACATCATCTCCATATCGCCAGTGGAAGTCATCTGCACGTTTAGCAAGGCCCCGATAGGGTGCCTAGACAGAATCGCGTTAATATTTTCCCGGCGAAACTTTAATGGCGGACCCCATAAAAATAGTCACAATATTTCGCGGCCAATTGGATAAAACATGAATACGGCCCGAGGCGGTCGCCGTCGTATTCTCAAAGTGCGCAATCACTTACGGGCGGAAACGGGAGTCAATTACAAGTAAACTAACGGCCCGCAGCCGCTGTCGGGCACAATAGGCAGCCATTTTCCAGCCCGCCGGAGTAGGTCTCATGTGTGGAATCGTTGGCGTCGTCGCCGAGCGCAATGTCGTTCCGATCCTTCTGGAGGGACTGCGCCGGCTGGAATACCGCGGCTATGATTCGGCGGGGCTGGCGGTCATCGATTCCAGCGGCGCTCTGACGCGGCTGCGCACCGTCGGCAAAGTCAAGGTCCTCCAGGAAGCCGTCGACGAGGCGCCGATCGCAGGCCACGTGGGGATCGCTCATACGCGTTGGGCGACGCATGGCGTGCCGTCGATGCGCAATGCGCATCCGCATATCTCCCGCGACGGCGTCGCCATCGTGCACAACGGCATCATCGAAAATCACGATCTGCTGCGCGCCGAGCTCAAAGATCTGGGCTATAGCTTCAGCTCGGAAACCGACACGGAAGTCGTCGCGCATCGAATTCATCAACACCTCGCGAGCTCGCACGACCTGTTCGCGGCCGTGCGCAAGACGGTCGGCGAATTGCAGGGCGCCTACGCGCTCGCGGTCATCTGCGAGCAGGACCCGGATTGCATCGTGCTCGCGCGCGCGGGCTGCCCGGTCGTCGTCGGCCTCGGTATCGGCGAGAATTTCGTTGCATCCGACGTCGCCGCGCTCCTGCCGGTGACGCGGCGGTTTTTATTCCTCGAGGAGGGCGACGTCGCCGAAATCCGCCGCAAATCGATACGCATCGTCGATGGCGCGGGCCGCGAGGTCGCGAGAGCCGTCCGGGAAAGCGAGCTGCCCGCGGACGCCGTCGAGCGCGGCCAATACCGGCATTTCATGCTCAAGGAGATACACGAACAGCCGCGCGCGATCGCCCAGACGCTCGAGGAGCGGATAGCGGGCGGTCGATTGCTCGATGCCGCGTTCGGCCCGGCCGCGCACGCGGTGTTCGCCGAGGTCAAGGCCGTGCACATCGCCGCCTGCGGAACGAGTTATCACGCCGGACTCGCGGCCTGTTATTTCATCGAACAAATCTGCCGCATTCCCGCGCGCATCGAATTCGCGAGCGAATATCGCTACCGCAATCCCGTGGTCACGCCGGGAACTCTATTCGTGACGATTTCGCAATCCGGTGAAACCGCCGACACGCTGGCGGCGTTGCGCACCGCGAAGCAATCCGGGTATCTGTCGACTTTGACGATCTGCAACGTCGCCGAGAGTTCGATGGTGCGCGATTCGGAACTTGTGCTGCTGACCCGCGCCGGTCCGGAAATCGGCGTCGCTTCGACCAAGGCATTCACGACGCAGCTCACGGCGCTCGGCATGCTGATCATCGCGCTCGCCAAACATGGCCGGATCGACCAAGCGCAGGAGCGCAGTCTCGTCACGCAATTGTTGCAGTTGCCGGGCCTCGTGGAAAAAACGCTGAAACTCGACGCGAGCATTCAAGCGCTCGCGGAGACCTTCGCGCACAAGCATCACGCGCTGTTCGTGGGCCGCGGAGCGCTGTACGCGATTGCGATGGAGGGCGCGTTGAAGCTCAAGGAAATCTCGTATATTCACGCCGAAGCTTACGCCGCCGCGGAACTCAAGCATGGTCCGCTCGCGCTCGTCGACGAGGACATGCCGGTGGTCGCCGTTGCGCCGAACAACGAACTGCTGGAAAAGCTCAAGTCCAATCTTCAGGAAGTGCGCGCCCGCGGCGGTCAATTGTTCGTCTTTGCGGATCCGGAGGCCGGCATCGAAAGCGGCGACGGCGTCACGGTCATCAGCATGCCGACGGTGTCGAGCGCGTTCCAGGCGCCGCTCGTGTATTCGATTCCGCTGCAATTGCTCGCCTATCATGTCGCCGTGCTCAAGGGCACGGACATCGATCAACCGCGCAATCTCGCCAAGAGTCTCACCGTCGAATGAGCCGCAGCGCATGGCTCGTCGGTGCCATGTTTCTTGTTTCGATCGCCGCAGCCGCCACTCCTGCGGTTTGGCGCGCACCGCATACGCAAAAGACAGATAATCGAGTCGCGAGAGACCGGCTGCATGCACGCAACAATCCGAATCGCGAGGATTATTCGTTCTTGAATGCGGTAGGCGCGGTCTGGCCCGACGATATCAAGAATGCGGCCGGGGGTTCCGGCGCCGCGACCGGCTTTCTGATCGATCGCTGCCACGTGCTGACCACTATGCACGGCGTGTTTACCGACGATATCGTCATCAATCCGCCGGACGGAAAACCGGTCGCCTTTGCGGTCGGTCAAACCGAAGGCGAGACGAACAGGGGTGCATTGCGCGGACTGAAGTTTCTGCTGCACGGTACGGTCATCGCGCACGGCGATAACATCATCGTGAATCATCTCGCGCACGATCCGGAAAACGACTGGGCGCTGATCGGGCTCAAGACCAATGTGGACGATACCATTGCACCGATGACGATCGCCGCGGTCGACGAGGCGCAACTGCCCAAAGGGCTCGAGCTGTCGGTTGCCGGCTTTCCGACCGATCACAGAAGCCGGCGCGGCGATGGATTCAATTTCAAGGATCTGTGGGGATCGGACGGTGAGGTCGTCGCGGTCGTTTGGCGGAGCACGATCGGCGCGGTTCTCGAGACCACGATTCAAGTCACGCGCGGCAATTCGGGTAGTCCACTATACGGTGACCTCGACGGACAAAAGCACGTCGTGATCGGTATGGTTGAAGGCATCCGCGGCAACGGCATCGATGCCTCGGAAGACGCCCCGAACACGGAGATCCTGTTTACCCCGAGCACGTTCGCGAGCATCGGTGCAGCTCGAGCGCGGACTCCGTGTCGATGACGGTGGAGGAGACTGGGGCGACCGTGTTAGCGTGAAAGCGCAACCGGTCGAAAAAGGAGACTCCGATGCTACGACGCCGATTTGAGCTTGCAGCGGGGTTCGCGATGCAGGCCATCGCGCCGGCCTGTCTTTGCGCAGGCCTGATCGGGATCGCCGCCGCGCAGGGCGAAGCCATGAGCGCCGAGACGCTGAAGCAGCGCGGAGTGCAATTGCACGCCGAAATCGATGCGACCTATCAACAGCTGCGGGCGTCGAAGACGCTTTCGGACCGGGTGAGGCAGGGAAATGACGTCACCGATGTCGTCGGCAAGTACATCCCCGTCGGTATCGGCCTCGACGAGGCGCAGGCGATATTGCGCGCTGCCGGTTGCAGCGTTGGGACTTCTCACGAGGGGCACCTGGTCGGAAGGTCGGCAATGAACGACCGGATGCTCGATATCAAGCACACGTTGGAAGTCGATCTCGCGCCGCAAGCGAGCAACGGCACTCGCGTGGTCAGCGAGGTGCACGCCACGATATTTACCAAGTACGTGCCCAAAGACTTGAAGTAGATCTGCACTGATCGCCGATGCGCTGCGGACGACTCTCATTTGCAATAAGGCCCGCTATGTTTCGGTGCGTGCGTCGTGCCAAGCGCGCCAAATTGAAGCGCTATAGCGCATATTGAAGCGCGACCGGGGGTCTTAATACTTCATTAAAAAATGCAATTCATTGATTTAACACACCGCATTTAGATCTCGGCACGCCAAGTGCTACAGATTGCCCCCATGGGCTCGGCAATGAGAACAGCATGGGGTATGAACTGATGAAGATAGTGAAGGCCGCGGGATTTGTCTGGACTCGGGAACTGCGTGTAGCTCTCTTGAGTCTGGCGTTATTGACTCTGTCCGCATCGCTCGCGTCGGCGGATACACCGGCGTCGGAGCCCGCCGCTTCCGCGGCGGCTGCCACCGAGACCCCGGCCGCGACGCCGGCAAGCGACGCCGCGCCCGCGCCGACCGAGCCCCAACTGATCAGTGCGGACAAGATCAGCGGTGGTGACACGGCGTGGATGCTGACCTCGACCGCGCTCGTGCTGATGATGACGATTCCGGGCTTGGCGCTGTTCTACGGCGGCATGGTGCGCAAGAAGAACGTGCTCGCGACGTTGATGCAAAGCTTCGCGGTCACGTGCGTCGTGAGCCTGCTCTGGTGGGTCATCGGCTACTCCTTGGCCTTCACGCCGGGCTCGCAATGGCTCGGCGGAACATCGCGGCTCTGGATGAACGGCATGACGTTCATGAAGGACGCCAATAAACTCACCGTCTCGCATCTGGCGCTGACGATTCCCGAAACCGTCTATGCGATGTTTCAAATGACGTTCGCGATCATCACGCCGGCGCTGATCGCCGGCTCATTTGCCGAGCGCATGAAGTTCTCCGCGATGTTGGTATTCATGTCGGTCTGGTCGGTGGTCGTCTATGCCCCGATCGCCCACTGGGTCTGGGAGCCGAGCGGTTGGCTCGCGGTCAAAGGCGTGCTCGATTACGCCGGTGGCACGGTCGTGCACATCAACGCGGGCATCGCGGCGCTCGCGGCCTGTCTCGTCATGGGCAAGCGCGTCGGCTACGGCAAAGAGGCGATGCCTCCGAATAACCTCGTGCTCACGGTGATCGGAGCTTCACTGCTGTGGGTTGGCTGGTTCGGCTTCAATGCCGGCTCCGCGGTCGCGGCCGACGGCCGTGCCGGCATGGCGATGCTCGCGACGCAACTTGCGACCGCGGCCGCCGCGCTCGCATGGATGTTCACCGAATGGTTCACGAAGGGGAAACCCAGCGTCTTAGGGTTAGCCTCGGGCGCCGTCGCCGGTCTCGTTGCGATCACACCGGCCTCCGGCTTCGTCGGCCCGACGCCGGCCGTGATCATCGGAGTGGCCGCAGGCGTCATTTGCTACTTCGCTGCAACCTCTCTCAAGCACGCATTGGGATACGACGACACGCTCGACGCGTTCGGCGTGCACGCGGTCGGCGGCATGATCGGCGCGCTCTTGACCGGCGTATTCGCGAGCAAGGAGATCAGCGGATCCGACGGCTCCGTGATCACGCAGCTTTGGGGCGTCGGCTCGACCGTGATCTACGGCTTCACCGTGAGCTTCATCCTATTGAAAGTGATCGACATGACGATCGGCCTACGGGTGAGCGAGGAGCAGGAACGCGTTGGTCTCGACATCTCGCTGCATGGCGAGAAGGTCGAGTAGCCATGCATCTTCCTTGGAACGACGTTCTTGGGCTCATTGGTCAAGGTGAGGATCGGCCGCGTGCATGGAAGAAAAGCAACAATTGGTCGAAGTCGCTTGGGCGCAGTAGCCGGGGCACTCGCATTGGCCGGTGTACTTATGTTGGCGTCCGCTCGCTCGCTCGCTGATGCCGCCGCTGCGCCGGGCGCGGCCGAGACCGATCCCGACGCGCCTGCCGAAGGGTGCGCCAAGGATTCCGAGAACGAAGGCTTTTTTTCGCGGCTCGAGGATAGTTATAAATCCCACCTCGCGTGGGACGGCAGCGATGCCAATGCGCCGCCGACGATCGTCGTGGGCGGCGGCGAGGTTCCGGAATCCAATCCTCCGTTTCCGTATGCGACCTGGAACGTCGGCGGATCCGAGACGCTCGGCGTCGAGAACATGTATTACAACGCGTTGATGGACGCACTCTATTGCGGCAAAGGCGGCCAGAAACTCAAGGACAGCCGCTTTACGATCTACGGCTGGGCCGAACCGGGATTCAACCTCAGTACCTCGCATACGCGTTTCAATTATGCAACCGGCACCGGCGGCAACTATCCCGAAGCCTATTCGTTCGAACCGAATACGCTGCAGATGGATCAAATCGCACTCTACTTCGAACGCACGCCCGACGAGGTCCAACGCGCGCACACCGACTGGGGCTTTCGGGTCACGGGCCTGTACGGCACCGACTACAAGTACACGTTCAGCAACGGGATATTCAGCAATCAATACACCGACAGCGCCAAGCAGAACGGCTTCGATCCGGTCATGTATTACCTGGATTTTTGGCTGCCGAATCTCGGCGGATTGGGTTCGAATCTGCGCGTCGGCCGCTACATTTCGGTTCCCGACATCGAAGCGCAGCTCGCGCCCAACAACATCACCTATAGCCATTCCCTGCTCTACACCTATGATCCGTACACGCAGCATGGCGTCGTGATGACGACCAAGCTCGACAAGAATTGGCAAATTCAAACAGAACTGTCGGCCGGCAACGACGTCGCACCCTGGGTCAAATCGGAGCGTCATCTGACGCCCGCGCTGTGCGTCATTTGGAGTTCGGATTCCGGCAAGGACAACGTCTATCCCTGCATGAACGGTCTGAATGACGGCAATTGGCGCTGGAACAATATCCAGCACGCGGTCGTGACTTGGTATCACAAGTTCAACGCCAAATGGCATACGGATACGGAAGTCTGGTACATGTGGGAAGCACACACGCCGAACGTCGCCAACGATACCGGACCCAACGGCAGCGATCTCGGCGCCGAGATCATCGCGCAGCGGTACTCCTACCTCAATTACGGCGCGCCATCGGGCGCGATCTGCAAGGCGAACTCGGTTTATTGCTATTCCTATGCCTGGGCCGCGCTCAATTATTTGAATTATCAGATCGGGCCGCGCGACGTCGTCACCTGGCGCACGGATTATCTGAACGACGCTCGGGGGCAACGAACCGGGTTCAAGACCCGCTATTACGAACTCTCGCTTGGGTTTACGCATTGGATGGGCGACACGATCGAGTTGCGCCCGGAGCTGCGCTACGAACATGCGCGCGACGTCGATGCCTATGACAACCCGACCGCAACTCCGGGCATGGGCAGGAATTCGCAGCTGACGTTCGCGGCCGATGCGATTTTCCATTTCTGATCATGAATGAAGCGCCGCGAAGAGCGCTGGAGCATGCGCAGCGGGAGGTTTCTTGTCGAGGTACGAAAACCTAAAGAGGGATGAGATCAATGAAAATATCGAGATACTTGCAGGGATTTGCGATATCCATTTTGGCGATCGGATTTTTGTTGCCGGCTGCGCATGCCGACGTATTGCCGACGCCCGATACCAAGGAGTCGCCCGGCACGATCGTGGGCATCATCACGAATTCCGCGAAGGTCCCAGTCGCGCACGCGACCGTGACGGCACGCAGAGTGGATGGAGGCGCGATTCGCTCGACGCTATCGGGCAGCGACGGAATTTATTCCTTCGCGGACTTGAGTCCCGGTGCGTGGTCGCTGACCTCCGAGGTCGAGGGCTTTCCGGAAACGGCCTTGCCCGCGGTCACCGTTGCGCCGAGCAAGGCGACGCGCAGCGACATCGTCATGAATGGCGCGCCGCCGGCGCCGTCGGCGCCGGCTACCGCTGCCTTTGCGGCGACCAGCCGCTTGACTGCGCCGACACTCGTTGCAGCGGCCCCTCAGGTGATCCCGGATGCGCTGACGGCGCCTGAGCCGGGCCCGGAAGTCGACACCGAAACACCGTTCGCGGTCGGCGATATTGGTTGGTTGAACGGCAACACGCGTGAAAAGGCGCCGATATTCGACACGAAGTTCTTCACGCCGGAAATCCGCTTCGACATGAATTATCTGCAGAGCCAGAACCACCCGGTCGACCACACGATCGTCGGCTCGACCGAGGAGTTCCGCTCGGGCGAGTTCCAAATCGAACAGGTCAGCTTCGGCGGCGACTTCCACTGGGAAAACGTAAAGGCGCGCTTTCTCTCGATGCTGGGCCTGTTCTCCGTCACGACGCCGCGCAACGACGCGAGCGCGGCGGTCGGTCAGTGGGACCTACAGGGCGCTTACAAATATTTCTCGGAAGCGAATGCCGGGTACCACTTCGACGTCAACCACGGCCTCAATGTCGACATGGGCATCTTCGTCTCGTACATCGGCTTGTTCAGCTACTACAATTTCGACAACTGGACTTACCAGCCGTCGTTCGTCTCGTCGAACACGCCGTGGTTCTTCAACGGACTGCGCGTCCAGTGGTTTCCGACGCAGACGCTGAAAATCGAACCCTGGCTCATCAACGGCTGGCAATCCTATGCGAAGTTCAACAGCCACCCGGGGTTCGGCGGCCAGATTCTCTGGATCCCCAACGACTCGCTCAAGATGGTGTTCAACAGCTACTCCGTCGGACAGGATAACTTGGCGAGCGGCAGCGGCTGCCCCTCGAACGGCGGCGACCCCAACGCAGTGGTTGGAAGTTCCCAAGTGAATCAGGTGACCGGCCAATGCAACGTGCCGAACGTCCACTACGCGAATGTCACGCGCGTTCACGAGGACGACAGCATCCTGGTGAAATATTACGACGCGAAGGGACAAGGCGGCGCCGGCGTGTCTAAGATGGCATTCAGTGTGACGGCCGACCTCGGTTGCGAATACGGCGGCGGCGTCAATTGTTCGCATGGACCGAACAAGGAGAATTTCTTCGGCATAATGGCCTATGACCGCACCTGGTTCCATAACGACCTCTATGCAGTGACGGTCGGCGGCGGCTTCATGAACAATCCCGGCCGCTATCTGGCGCTGACGCCGCCGATCAACGGCGCAACCGCCGCAACCGGTTCGCCATACTTCAGTCAGCAGCCGGGACAAAAACTCTATCAATGGGATACCCAGCTGAACTTCCAGTACATGCCGAAAGACTGGATCACCTGGTGGACCGAAGTGACCTACCGTCATTCCGACGTTCCCTACTGGTCCGGAGCGGGCGGCGTGACGCCTCCGTCGGGCAACGCGCTCTCGGGCGTGACCGGACCGTCCACGAGCGTGGTCTGCAACAACGGCAGTGCGATTGCCGCGGACAACTGCGCCGGCGAAGGCGGCATCTGGTACCCGGATCTTCGCAAGTCGGAAGCCGTCTGGGGAGCTGGCGTCATGGTCAAGTTCTAACAGCGGACCTGCGCATTCGGGCGGGGATTTCACGAGAAACTGCGGAGCATTCTATGAAAATGATCGTCGCGATAATCAAGCCGTTCAAGCTCGACGACGTGCGTGCGGCCCTCTCCGAAATCGGCGTGTCCGGCATGACGGTGACGGAAGTCAAAGGCTTCGGGCGCCAGCGCGGCCATACCGAGCTGTACCGCGGGGCGGAGTATCTGGTCGAATTCGTGCCGAAGGTGCGCATCGAGGTCGCCGTGAAGAACGAAATCCTCGAGCAAGTGCTCGAGGCGATCGTCGGTGCGGCGAAGACCGGCAAAGTCGGCGACGGCAAAATCTTTGTCAGCGATGTCGTGCGGGTGCTGCGCATTCGGACCGGCGAGACCGACAGCGCTGCGCTGTAACGGCGACAGCGAACCCCGGTCGGCGGCGGCGAATGCCAATGCCCAGCAAAGGTCTTAGGATGCATATGACTTTATCGGCCCCGGCAATGGTCGCGCTGGCCTGCGCGGTGACGTTTTCCGCGAACGCATGGGCGCAGGATTGCGCGCCGGAGCAAAAAACCTATTTTCGCGTCATCGAACAGCTCGTGGATCTCTCGTCCAGTGGCGGCTCCGAGATCGAGTGGATGCACGACGAATTGAAGCTGACTCGGGATGCCTGTTCGAGGGGTAAGGACGTTGAGGCTGTTTGGCGCCTCGAACAAGTTCAACAGAGGATCAAGAATGTTCTCGCGCAATTTCCGGAGCGAACGAGCCCTCCGGCGACTCGGCGTGTCGGCGGCAGGAGCACTGCTGCGAAATCGAGTTAATTGGAGCAGAATCGGCCATACCGTCATCAGCAGTTTGCTGTCAATTCCAAACACGGGGGGCCGATCGATGCCGAAGCCGCCAAAACTGAAACTCGCCGCCATACTCGTGTGTGCGGCGGGAACATTGTCCGCGTATGCCGCCGCCGCGGATGAACCGGCCGCCGCCGTACCGGCTGCCGCGCAACCGGAGAAGAATCTCAAAGGTGGGCTGTCGCTGACCGCGCAGCTGCTTCAGCTCATGGATACCGACAAGAACGGCAAGGTTTCCAAGGCAGAATTCCTGCACTTCATGGAACAGGAATTCGATTTGGCCGACAAGAACAAGGACGGCGAGCTCGATCCCAAAGAGCTGCGGTATTTGCAATACAAGCTGTCTCATCCAGCGAAGGGCCCGGGACGCTAGCCGACGCTTAAGGCGAGGGGATGCCGGTAATCGATGCACAAAGCCCACCCCTTTGGCGCGGCCTACTTTCGCAAGTTCTACCTCGATCCGAAATCGCGGGTCGTGACGGCGGCGGAAATGCGCGACCGTGCGGCCTTGATCGCCGCGATTTTACGTCACACGCAAATACCCGTGCGCCGCATTCTCGACGCCGGCTGCGGCATCGGGCTGTTGCGCGCCCCGTTCGCAGCGGTGCTGCCGCGGGCCCACTACACGGGTCTCGAGCACAGCGAGTACCTATGCGCCAAATACGGCTGGACGCATGGCTCGGTTGCGCATTTCTCCGCGCCAAAGCCCTACGATCTGGTCGTCTGCTATGACGTCCTGCAGTATCTCGACGATCGAGAGGCCTCGCGCGCCATCGCGAACTTCGCGCAGCTGACGCAGGCGGCCGTGTACGTCAGCGCGCTGACGCTAGAGGATTGGCGCCACAATTGCGATCGCACGCGTACCGATCGCGCGGTGCATCTGCGCAGCGCGGCCTGGTATCGGCGCCGACTGCAGCGCAACTTCCGGTATCTCGGCTTCGGCGTCTGGATAGCCAAGGGCGTGACCGCGATCTTGTGGGAACTCGAGACGCAGCGCGTCTGAGGCGTCAAAGGTTCTCGAGTATCCACTTCACGAGCGCCGCGTGCAGCGCATCGCCGGCGCCGGAATCGACTCTCGCGTCATTGATCAAGCAGACCAAGACATAGGTCTTGCCGCTGGCCGCCGTGACGTAACCGGCGACGCCGCTGACGTCGTCGATATGACCGGTTTTCAAACGCACCGAACCGGCGGGACTCGCGTTCATGCGTGTGCGCAAGGTCCCATCGATGCCGGCGAGCGGCAAGGAGGCGAGAAATTCGGGTGCAAAGGGACTGCGATAAGCCGCACGCAACACGTTCGCCATTGCCTCGGCCGATACATGCGCCTTGCGCGACAAGCCTGAGCCGTTGTCGATCTCGAGATCGCTCAGGTCGATTGCGCGCGCGCGACCCCATTCGCCGATCGCCGCGATGCCCTTCGCGACCGTTGCCGGCGCGCCGTAGCGTTCTGCACCCAGCGTCAGCAGCAAGTGCCGCGCCATGAGGTTGCTGCTGTATTTGTTGGTGAGACGCACGATTTCGCCCAAACTCAGCGAGTCGAAGGTCAACAGCGGGCGTGCATCCGGCGGTGCCGATTCGACGCGCAGCTTGCCGTCGACCTCGCCTCCGAGCTGCCGCCATAGCGAGACGAAGGTTCCGTAAGCGTATCCGGTCGGCGTCAGCAGCACTCGCGTCAGCTCGCGCGGCTCGCAATGTGCCGCGAGCCTGCCGGTGAACGTGACCCGATCCGCGCGCGGCGCGGCGATCTCGAAATCGACGCGGCTCGCGGCTCCGCTGCAGCGGCCCGCGGCGAATCGGATGCGATTGTCGATGGTGAGATTGCTCGGTGCCGGCTCAGCGACGATATCGACGCGCCGCTGCTCGGCGTTAGGCACGACCCGGAAGTCGATCGACTGAAAATTGATCATGAGCGCGTCCGGCGTGACGTTGTAGACGCGATTCGGCCGGCCGTCGAACGCGCCCGGGTCCTCCGCGGTCAGAGAATAAGCGGAATTATCGACGACGATGTCGCCATGGATCGTTCGCAGCCCGGAGTCGCGCAGCCGGTTCGCGAAACTCCACCAGCGCTCCAACGTCATATAGGGATCGCCGCCGCCCTGGAGGATCAGGTCGCCGTTCAACACGCCGGCCTCGATCGGGCCCCGAATCAAGGCTCGCGTATGCCAGGTGTAGGCCGGGCCCAGCAGATCGAGACTCGCATAGGTGGTGATCGCCTTGATGGTCGAGGCCGGGCTGCGCGGGACCTGAGCGTTCTGACTGATCACGGGCCGGCCGGAATCCACATCGGTCACGATGAAACTCACCGCGCTCGGCGGCAACTGCTGTGCCGCTATTGAATTCGCGATTTCCGCGGGTGCGGATGTCAGCAACAGCGCCGCAAAATTGAGGAAAATCATCGCCATCACGTTAACATACGCCGATGCAACGTACCGTCTGCGGTGAGCTTCGGGTTGAGCCTCTGAGCAAGGGTCTCTGGCGCATCGATAATTTGGCGGCACCCCATGAATCGATGCTGTTGCGCGGCGTTGAGGAGCAAGGCGCCACGGCGCCGCGGCGCCTCGAACTCTTGACGGTGGACTGGCAAGCCGACGGCGGGGTCGTCTTGACGCTGCATGCGGGCGAGCAGTCGACTTCTCTGCGGGCATCGACCGCGTTTCTGCATGAGCCGAGAGAGCGGCTTTACGATTCGCTGCCGCTGGAGCGATTCACCGCCGAGAGAGCGCGCTTCTGGCGCCGAGTGTTTCGTCTCGTTCGCATCCCCGGGGGCCGGTTGTTGCTTGGCCTGCTCGCTCGCCGTTCGAGCGGCCGCTCGGCGCATGAATAAGAGCGGATCTGAAAGCACTGAAAGCGGATCTGGGAGCTGCGTCACAGTGAGAATGTGCCCTTTTGCGCGCTGCGGATACTCACCCGGCGCGCATTTCCATAAAATGCGACTCTGATCAAGGCTGAGACCATGCAAAATCCGCATATTCTCAGGCAAATTTCGCATTATTTCATCGGCTTATGAATCCAAGCTTGGGCCAGGAAACACGCAGTGCTCGGTATCAAAACCCCTACCACCGACGAGCATAACCGGGTCGGCGCCTCGTTCGAGCCGTACGGGCGCCTGTTGAAAATGCTGCTGCCGAGCCTGCGGGGCTTGGTCGTTCACGACGGATTCTCGAATCTCATCTGGGCATCCGACGACTGGCCGGCGACCAACGATGCGCACATCGTCACGGATGCGATCCGCAACGCGCTATCGGACTCCGGCGAGTACCCCGCGATCATGCAGGCGCTCAATGACGACCTCACGGACTATTCGTTCGTGGTACGCGGTGATCAGTCCGAGATACTTGGTGTCGTCAGTCTCGCGGTGGCCCTCTCGGGAATGCAAACCGCGCCGCGCGCGGTAGCCTACATCCGCCAGCTCGTACAACCCGTGCTCGAGTGTCTGGCCAGGGAGCTCGGACTGCGTTCGCAGCTCGGATCGCGCGAGCGCGATCTCGGCGTACGCGAACGCGATCTCACGCTGATGCTCGAGATGTCCTCGCAGCGGGTCGCGACGGACGGCGATGCCGACGAATTCGATCTGCTGCTGAAGACCGGCCTGGACCATATGGGCTGCGCCCTGGCGGCGTTGTGGGTGCCCGATAAGAACATCTCCCTGTCGATGACGCGCAGCGGCCAACCGATGGCGCCCGCGGTGTTGGAGCTTGCCGAACAGCATCTGATGACCTGGATGAAGCTGCAGCAACGCACGATCATCATCAACCGCATCGCCAAGGTCACCAGCGATGCGGCTGCGCCGTACAAGATACTCGCCTGCCCGATCCGTCACACCTCCGAGCGGGTCATCGGCGTGCTGGCGCTGTTCAATCCGCCGAGCGCGGAGGATTTCGACCTTCATCAAACCCGCATTGCGGAGCTGCTGGCGAAGCGTGCGACCACCGTGATTCAGTCCCACTACGACCCGAGCACGGGCCTGATGACGCGCCATGCATTCGAGCGCCAGGCCAAAGTCCTGATGTCCTCCGACGTCCCGTCGGACATACACAGCATTCTGTATTTGGATATCGATCGGCTGCACGTCATCAACGAAACATTCGGCATGCATGTGGGCGACGATGTGATCGTGAGTGTCGCCGAGTGCATGGCCAAAGCGCTGCCGGCGGCCGCGTTGTCCGCGCGCATCTCGGGAGATCGGCTGGCGGCCTTGATTCCGAACGCGAATCTCGAGGGCGCGACCGCGATTGCCGAGAAAGTCTGCGCTGCCGCAGCGGCAATCAAGCCGCGCGCCGGACAGGGCGCTTACGACGTATCCGTGAGCATCGGCGTCGCGCCGATCTCGGGATCCGACGACTCGCTTGCACATGCGCTGGCAACGGCGGAGATCGCCTGTAAGGCCGCCAAGGATCGCGGCCGCAATCGCGTCGAAACGTTTCAAGATTCCGACCAGAGCATCATTCGGCGGCACACCGATATCTTGGTCATCGGCCAGTTGCGCAACGCGCTGACCGCCGACAGCTTCCGGCTGGACGCGCAGCCCATATTGCCGCTGCGGGGCAGCTACGGGCGCCCCCATTTCGAGTTGTTGCTGCGCATGGTCGGCGATCGCGGCGAAATCATCCCGCCCGGCAAATTCATGTCGGCCGCCGACCGTTATCAGCTCATGCCGACCGTCGACCGGTGGGTCGTGCGCCGCGCCTGCGAGCTGCTGAACCAGCACCGTGCAGCGGTCGCCGAGGAAAACACCCGATTCGCGATCAATCTATCCGGCCAATCGCTGCAGGACGAGGGCTTTCTCGACTACGTCGTCGATCAAATCAAGACAAACGGCGTATCACCGAGCGTGCTGTGCTTCGAACTCACCGAAACCGCGACGATCGGCAATCTCGCCAACGCGCAGGCCTTCATGCGCCGCTTGCAAGATCTCGGTTGCCAGTTCGCGCTCGACGACTTTGGCACCGGCGTCAGTTCGCTGGCCTATCTCAAGGACCTATCGGTCAACTATCTGAAGATCGACGGCAGCTTCGTGCGCGACTGCATCCTGAACCCGCGTTCCGAGTCGATGATCAAGGCGATCGCGCAGCTCGCCAAAGTCATGTGCATGGAGACGATTGCCGAGTACGTCGAGACCGACGCCTTGCGGTGTCGCGTTGCCGATCTCGGCGTCGATTACGGCCAAGGGTTTGCGATCGGCAAGGCGCAGCGTTTCGAGGATCTGCTCGAGGAGTTGGCGATTTACGAGGCCACCGTCAACACCTGGGTCGGGCCGGAGCCGGCAACCCCTGCCGATGCCGCAGCCGCGACAGCCGCCACAACTACAACTCCCGCAACAAAAGCAAGCGTCTCGGCAGCCGCGTCCGCCGCCGCAACACCGGCGCCGTAAACTCCAGGCGCGCCGCGTCAGGCGGTGAATTGACCGCCGCGCATCATCGGTAAGCGCCGCACAGCGCTATGCCGCAACCGAATTTGGTACCCGTCATGTCGAGGTCGACATCCACGCGGACGATCTTGCCGTTGATGTCAAGTTCTTGCATGCAAATTCCCTCGACAAATCTTGGAGCCAGCGCCCGACTTTTGTGCTTTTGGCTATTGTATTCGAACGGTGCTTTCGGCACACAATAGGGCCTGATCAGGGAATCCCTTAATCCGCCAGGCGACCTCCAAATAAAATCATGACAAGCTCAATTTCATACGCACCCGAGTTACTCGTGCAGACTTGGTTCAATACGGATCGACCAATGCTGTTGTCGGCGCTGCGCGGGCGGGTCGTCGTACTGGCGGCATTTCAAGTGCTTTGTCCCAACTCCATTGGCGTCGCGATTCCCCAGGCGCAGCGAATTTATGAAACCTTCGAGCCCAAGGACGTGACCGTCATCGGTATGCACGCCACCTTCGAGCATCACGACGCCTTCAGCATCCCCGTGCTCAAGGCTTTTATCCAAGAATATCGACTGAAATTCCCGATCGCGCTCGACCAGCCGAACCAGGCGGGGCCGATCCCCCATACGATGGAGCGCTACAAAATGCGCGGCACACCGAGTCTGGTGCTGATCGATCGCCACGGAGTCATCCGCAAACATGCATTTGGCGCCGTCGACGATTTACGGATTGGTGCCGAGATCGGCGCGCTCATTCAGGAGGGTAGCCAGTCGGTCGCGCTGGCGCGCAGTTCGGCGGCTTAAGTCGACGGTTCCGAAGCCGGCGCCGATGCGGAGGTGGCCGGCGCCGATTCACCGGGCGGTGTTGATTCGCTTTTAGCCGGTGCCGATTCCGCCGCAGGCGGCGCCGATTCGCCCGCAGTCGGCGGCAATTCAGCGGCAGCTCGCGGCGGCGCCGTTACCGCGGGCGGCGGTGCGCTCACGGCCTGCGCTAAATCGGTCACAGCCGTCGCCGATCCGGATGCAGGCGGGGTCGCGTCGTTGATAGCCGGCGTGGCGCGGCGCCTTGCCTTGACCTCCTCGCGAGACTTGGCGAGCTCGGCCGTCAATAGCGCGATTCGACCGCTTTCGACGCCCGCCTTTCGAGCTGCTTCGATCGCCGCTGCGGCGACATCCAAGCGTTCCTCGAGCAACGCCTCTTGTGCACGCGCACATAACCGTTCGTGAATCTCCGCGAGCCCCGCGCGCGCGGCCACGCTGGCGGGATCGAGCGCGAGTTCACGCAAGTACAGTTCCAACGCGTTGTCGCCGCTGGGCTCGGTGAGTCGGTTCGCCGCCAGGGCCGTGGCAGCCTGCAACAACAGCGGCGAAAGGACCGCGTGCGCGGGCGCGCCGAAGTCCGCAGCGGATGCTTGGGGTTTCGCTTTGGATTGAGTTCGCAGCAGCATCGCGGCGCCGATCGTTGCGGCAAACACGCCGAGCATGCCGGCGAGCAGCCAACCGCGATGCATCGGAGGTCGAGGAGCTTCGGCCGGTGCTTGGGTTCGCCGATTGCGCTGTTCGGCGAATCGCTTGACCGCCGCTTCAAGGAATAGCTTCGCCCGGCCGGGCGACATTGGTTTGTGAATGAACCGATAGATCGTGCCGTCGCTGATCAGCTTGGCGAGCGCATTTTCGACTTCCCGGTCTCCCGCGAATACGATGACCAGATCGGGAAACCGGTACTTGATTCCGGCGATGAAACCGACGACCGGGTGCTGTAGGCCCTGCGCGTCGAGGACTAATATGCCGACCTCGCCGGCAACCAGCAGATCGCCGACTTTATCGGCGGACGGCACATGCCAGAGCCTTCGGGAGCCGCCGACTGCTTCGCGCAGTGTTTGAAGGAAAGCCGAATCGGTCGTCAATACCACGAGCTCGACTATATCGCTCGCCAGGTTGGACGCGAAAGCTTCTGTCCTGCTGCCCTCCAGTCCGCTCGCTAACACCGCTCGTTTACCCTCCACCATTAAATTCAGGCACCTATGCTGTTTGCTTTGCAGCAATCGAGAGAGCTGATGTCGGGACGCGCTTGTATATCGGCGCAGGCCGCGCTATACGATACGGCGTCCGCAAATTCTGACAACCGTTGTTGCGGCGCGCCAAAGCGTTTCTGTGACTCGCCGCACAATGCGGCAAAAGCGGTCATAATGCCGCGTCGTTAAATCGATGAGGATGGGCGTTGAACGATCCAGTCTCCATTACTCCAGTCTCGATTACGTCGAAATTGGGCGTGGAACAACGCGGCGCATTGGAACAACTGCTGTTCTTCAACGTCAATCAGCATCGCGTGCGTCACGGGATACAACACTCGATCGAGACCTACGGCGTCCCCGAAATCTATGAGCAGGACGGTAGCCTGCGGATTCGGGTCGGCGATATCGAGGCTGTTCAGAGTCTGTTCGCGGTTACCGCGCAGGGACTCCCAGTCGGGGTCGCGGTTTTCGTACGCATCGCCGAGGAGCGTTTTGCCGTACTGCATCTCGTCGTGAAACCGCGCGACGAAGTCGGAGAGATCACGAATACGCCGGTATTGCTCAAGTTGATGCACGAGATCCGCAGCGCTGCGCGCCGTACGCGCGGCGTCGATCGAATCGAACTCGTTTACAAAGCGCGTCATACGAAACTCCTGCACAGCCTCATGCGCCTGAACTTCTAATGGAAACCATACGCGGAACGAAGCTGATGATTCGTTTCGACGGGGGCAAATGCATCCACTCCCGTCATTGCGTTCTCGATCGGCCCGATGTATTCGTGCCCAACGTGCAAGGCGAGTGGATTCATCCGGACAAGGCGACGCCCGACGAAGTCGCCGAATTGGCGCACAATTGCCCGTCGGGCGCGATCTCCTATGAGCGGCTCGATGGCGGCGAAAACGAGCGAGCGCCGTTGGTGAACGTCGTTCGTGTCCGAGAGAACGGCCCTCTCGCGTTTCGTGCGCAGCTCACTATAGGTTCCGCGCGGGCGGGCTATCGCGCGTGCATCTGCCGCTGCGGCGCATCCAAACAGAAGCCCTTTTGCGACGGTAGTCACGCGGGGATCCAATTCACGGCGAGCGGCGAAGCGCGGACCGCCGAATCCAAGCCGCTTGCATCGCGCAACGGAGAGCTGCAGATCACGCCGCTCAAAGACGGCCCGCTCAAAGTTCAGGGCGCACTGGAAGTGGTGTCCGGTACCGGACGCACGTTGCTTCGCACAACCGAGACCTTTCTATGCCGTTGCGGCGGTTCCGGAAACAAGCCCTATTGCGACGGCAGCCACGCCAAGCTGGGATTCAAATCCGGCTGATGCGGTAAACCGGACATGGCTCGCCCGAATTTCATAGAACTGCCCGCGCGCGATATCGAGAAATCCAAGGCGTTTTATCGAACCGTATTTGCATGGACGCTCGCCGATTTCGGTCCGACCTACGCCTGTACCATGACCGGCGACGTCGATGTGGGTCTGCAGGGCGATCTAGGCGAGGCGAGCGCGGCGCCGCTGCCGGTGATTTGCGTCTCCGATCTCGAGGCGGCGCTCGATGCCGTGACCAAGGCCGGCGGCCGGATCGTCAGGCCGATTTTTTCGTTTCCCGGCGGCCGGCGTTTCCAATTTCTCGATCCCAGCGACAATGAGATCGCCGTGATGGCCGCGAGTACGCCATAGCGGCGCGCGCCCTTGAGCTTGGCGCCTGAGAGGTAGCCGTGGCGCGCGACTCGGAATGGCGCAATCGCGGTGCAACGCTGCATACGGACGGTAAGCGCCGCTGTGCGTGGTGCGGCACGGATCCTCTGTACATCGCCTATCACGATTTGGAATGGGGTATCCCGGTGCACCGCGACGCGCCGCTGTTCGAGATGCTGTGTCTCGAGGGTGCGCAGGCAGGCCTCAGCTGGCTGACGATCCTGCGTAAGCGGGAATCCTACCGGCTCGCGTTCGACCGGTTCGACGCGGAGAAAATGGCAGCCTACGGACCCGCGCAGCGCGCACGCCTGCTGCGCAATGCCGGCATCGTCAGAAATCGTCTCAAGGTCGATGCCTTCATCGACAACGCCAAGGCCTACTTACGAATTCTCGCGCGCACGGGATCGTTCGACCGATATCTTTGGCAATTCACCGACGGGTGCATCGTGCGCCGCCGTCCGCTGCACCTCGCCGGGATCCGTACTTGCTCGCCCGAGAGCGATGCGATGAGCAGGGTGCTCAAGAAGGACGGCTTCCGCTTCGTCGGCACGACGATCTGCTATGCGTTCATGCAGGCCGTCGGCATGATCGACGAGCATCAACGCTATTGCTGGGCCGGAAAACGACCGTGAGAGCCCGGGGAATTCCTATCGCGCGCTAAGGAGTTCCCGTCGCGGCCGTTTGACCGAATAGAACCTTGCGCGCTTCCTCGGTCAATCCGGCTTGCGTGTTGAACGCGTCGCCGCGCGCATAGGCCTTGATCGTCGCCGGACGGTTGCGGATTGCGTCGAACCAACGCTGCAGGTTCGGAAAATCCGCAAGGTCTTGCCCCTGCGCCTCGTGGGGTACGATCCAAGGATAGGCGGCCATGTCGGCGATCGAATAGTTGCCGGCGATGAAATCGCGGCCCTCGAGCCGACGGTTGAGTACGCCGTAGAGACGATTCGTCTCCTTGACGTATCGGTCGATGGCGTAGGGAATCTTCTCGGGCGCATAGCGCGCGAAGTGGTGATTCTGACCGGCCATCGGTCCGAGGCCGCCCATTTGCCAAAACAGCCACTCCGTCACCGTGACCTTGCCGCGCAAATCCTTCGGAATGAATAGACCGGTCTTCTCGGCGAGGTAAAGCAAAATTGCGCCGGACTCGAATACCGAGACCGGTGCGCCGCCGTCCTGGGGCGAGCGATCGATGATCGCAGGCATGCGATTATTCGGCGCTATCGCCAGAAAATCCGCATTGAATTGTTCGCCCTTGCCGATATTGACCGGAAAAATCGTGTACGGCATCGCCGTCTCTTCGAGAAAGAGGGTTATCTTGTGGCCGTTAGGCGTCGGCCAGTAATACAGATCGATCATGGAAGTATCTCCGGCGGGTCAATGGGGGTTCCCTGTTCTCTCAATATCGCGATCAACACATCGTCATCGCGGCGCAGCGCCCGCATCTTCGCGACGCGCCATCGCGCATGCGCGTTCTTGAGCCAGGGCAGCACCGGCGCGTCGAATTTCTCGGCCGAGGCCATGCGCCATTCCAGCACGCGGCGGCGCTCGCCTAGTGCACGGGATTCTTTGCTGTCGGCAGGCAAAAAATGCCGCTCGATGCTCAAGCCCGCCAGTTGCGCCACGATGGTATCGCCTTGTTGCAAGTTCTTTGCGATCTTTTGACAAAATTCGCGCCGCTCCGTTGCTGCCGCCGATTCGCGGCATGCCTCGGTCAGCGGCGCGAAGGACGGGATGATCTCGCTCGAGGCGATTGCGATGCTGCTCGTCAAGCGACTCGAATCGGAATCGACGGTGTTTTTCGGCAAGCTCTTCGATACCGCTTGCAGCGCATCGAACATGAGCACGACGATGCGATTCCAATAGAAATCGAAACGCACACCCTGCGCCATGTCGGCCATGACGCGGTCGATCTCGACCGTGTCCTTGTCCTTTACGGCCGCGGCGAGCGTCGGCAGCCATGCTGCGGCGTTATCCGGGTCCAGCCAGCGCATCGCGGTCGCGGTGTCGCGAATGTCGCAGCCCGGCGTGCTTGCGCATAGGCGCAGCTGTATCCAACCGATGGCCGCGTCATCCGCCGCGAGAGCGCTGGCGCGAGCGGCTAATTCGAGCGCGGCGTCACTCCTGGACGGCTCGGCGCGGGTTTTCGCGTCGCCGACGAATGCCAACGCAGCCGCGGTCGCCAGCGAGTTCGCATCCGCGCGCGCGCGAAGTGCCTGTATCGCCGCCGCACGCCAGGCCCCATTGTCGGACGGTGCGCTACGCGGCGCGGCGCCGGCTTGCCCGATGAGCAGCGCACCGAGAACCAAGCGACACGCCAGCAAGCGATGGCCGAGCACGCGCTTGACTTAAGAACGATTGCCCGCGGCAGTCAGGCCCGCGGTGATCGCCAGACGCATCGCGTCCTCGACCGAGATGTCGAGCGGCTCGAGGTGATCGCGCGGCAGATAAATCGTGTAACCGCCGAAGGCGTAGCTCATCGGAAAATAAACCGTTACCCAGCCCTGACCGCCGTGCGAATTGAGTACCGCGGGGACGTCTTCGCGAGTAACGAATCCGATCGCATGTACCTCGCCGAAGCGCGCCAGGACGACGCGCTGCAGATCGCGCTTCTCGCCGCTGCCGGACGGCAACAGACTCAGCACATCGCGAAACCCGCCGTACAGAGTCTTGACGAACGGGATGCGCCCCAGGAAATCGTCCCAATACTTGAGAAATATCTTGCCCGCATAAGCGTTGACCAAGCTGCCAACGGCCAGCAACAGCATGAATCCCGCGATCAAGCCGAGACCCGGCCAATAATGCGCCGGGCTCACGATATCCAGAGCGATCATCGCGCGCCGCAGCCACTCCTCGAGCGTATGGACGACCCACCAAATGACGTACACGGTCAGGGCCACCGGCAGCACCGTGACCAAACCGCTCATCGTCAACGTCAAGATTTTGCGCATGGCTTCATCATCGCATGATCGGGCTCAAGGAGGCACGAGCGCGCAGAATTGCTGCTCGGTGCGCTGGAATTCCGCGGTGAGAACCAGTGCTTCCGTTTCCGGCTTCCACAGAAAATATTGGGTGAGGATACGGTCGGCGCGCGTTCGCGAGACGCTGAGCAGCCGGCTGTCGCGCCTGAACAGCACGACTTCGTCGCCTCGACACGGCAGCGTTCCTTGAATCTCGCCGATTTCGGGCGGTTCGCTGATTTTGCCGCTGTGCCAGTCAATCAGCACCAAATGCTGGCACCCGCTGCCGCATTGCGTCAGTGCTGCCGTCAGATACGCGGCGTAATTCGGCCCGCTCGCGAGCAATTGTTGCAATCTTGCGCGCTCCGGCAGCCGCTCGGCGCTGTCCGTAAGATCGGGCTTTGGCGCGGGTGTCGCATCCGAGGGGTTGGCCTTATATTCGGAGAATCGGGGTGCGCCCAAGGGCTCGGATCCGGCGCTTCCCGCAGCGCCGCGCATGTGGTCGATCTGGTCCGCGATTTCGTCGCTGAGGTACCAATCGTCGACCGCCACCTTCGCGTGCGCGGCATTGCCTTTGAGGTTTACGACGATCAGGCTGTGATCCTGGCACGCAGTCTCGGTATCGGCGCCGGCCGCGGGCGTCTCGTGCGCCATGCAGGCGCTGAATTGCGTATACGCTCCATAGATGTTCGGAGCCCCCGCCTCGTTGGGCGCCAAAAAAACGACATAGCGCCCCGGGGGCACATCGATGCTGAACTTGGTCTGCTCTTCGGCGACGGGCGCCGTGCGGGTCCTCGACGTGTCGAGTTCGAACGCGTAGGCCGTCAGCGCGGGTACGTTCCGGCTCGGGAACGTGATTTCGCCCTCGATGATCGCGGCACGGGCCACAATACTCGCCGTGGATGACGCCAAGGCGAGGATTGCAAGGCCCAGAGTCAACTCATGCGTCAATGCCGTTAAACTCCCAAAAGTTTTCACACCAGCCACCATGGTAACGACGGTCCCTCATGCAAGCCACTGCTGTTGAGATAGAAACGGCCACAACCGCCGACATTCCCCTGCTGCTCGCCTTGATACGCGAACTCGCCGAATACGAGAAACTTTGCCACCAGGTCGTTGCGACCGAGGACTTGCTGCGGCTCGCATTGTTCAGCTCCTTGCCGGTCGCACACGCCCTGGTTGCGCGGGTCGGCGGGGAGCCCGCGGGATTCGCGCTGTATTTCTTGAATTTCTCGACCTTCCTCGCCAAGCCGGGGCTCTATCTGGAGGACCTGTTCGTCAGGCCGGCGTTTCGCGGTCGCGCGGTCGGCAAGCGCTTGCTCGCCCATCTCGCGAAATTAGCCGTCGAACGCGACTACGGTCGCTTCGAGTGGGCGGTCCTCGATTGGAACTTGCCGGCGCGCCGGTTCTATGAGGCGCTCGGCGCGCAAGCCAATTCCCCGTGGATCAATTACCGCATCACGGGCGAGGCGCTGCGCCGCCTGGCTGCGGCCGGCGATAGTGCCGCACTGAGCGACGGCGCTGCGGCGAGCGACGGCGCCGTTGTGAGCGTTCTTTGAACCGGCTACTGCTCGCGCGGCAGCAGAAAACGCGTGCCCTGCGAGTTCAGCACGACGCCGTCACGCCGGATGCGCTCGACGGTCGGACCCTCTTGCAGCCGCATGCCCTCACGATATTTGCGATTGTTGACGTACACGAAACGGTCGGCGGGGATCGTCGCATAGACATGGACGTCCAAATGTAACTCCGGCAGCGCGTCCGGCCCCGTCAAATTCAATTCACCAATGGTAGGCAGGACCTCGTCCTGTTCAACCGGCGCCTCCAGCGACGGTTCCGATCGATGTGTCGCGGGCTTTTCGCGCGCTGGCGTCGGTTCGGGTGCGCGCGCAGACTCCACGGCCGCCATCGGGATCTCCGGCGCATAGGTCGGCGTCCCGTCCATCGGACTGAAGTGATTCGCGCCTTCCGCCGGAGGCGATACGACCGGCGGCGGGTGCGGCACCGCGGCGGGTGCATAGACGCGCGCCGCGCTCGGCGCTGCGCCGCGCGCAGCGGAACCCGTAGCCGGCGCGAGACTTTGGTTCTCCCGGCGTAGCAGCACAACGGCGAGCACGATCAAATTGATGACGAGCAGCGCGCCGAGCGCGATCGCCCACGGCGGAAAACGCGGCCGCGGCGGCACTCTGCCGGCGTCCATGAGCCCAGGCACGGTTTGGCGCTGGCGCTCCACTTCGGATTTTTTCAGTGCATCGAGAATGAACGACATCGAAAGTCCTAACCGCCGCGCGCCGCGGCCTGAAGAAGCGAGGGTGAGTCCGGATCGGCAAGCGCGGTCTCGAGCACCATTTGCGTCTGGATGCCCGCGATACCGTCGACATTCAATCGATGTTCGCGCTGAAAGTTCTCAACGGCCACGGCCAAATCCTGATCGAACAAATCGCCGGCCGCGGGATCTGCGGGGGCGCCATGCAGCGCATTCAGACTGCGCCTGAGCCAGCGCACTTCCTCGCCGCTCATGCCCACCGACAGCTGGCGCGGGCGTCGCGTTTTGGGCTTCCAGACGACCGTAAAATCGCCGAACCAACTACGAGAGACATCGTCGAGCGGAACTTGTTCACTGCGGTCGCCGATGGCGATAGTCGCGAATCGGTCGTTCAAGGCGGTCAGCAAAACGCGATGTTTGTTGCCTTGGTCGTCCGTCAGAATCAATATCGCCGGCCTGTTCAGCATCCGCAGCTCGGCCCATGAGCCGCGTTGATCGAAGCATGCGAGACCCGCCTTGCTTGCCTGGCCGCAGGGATCCTTGTCGTCGCTCATCGTCTTTCCCCAGAGCGCCAAGAGCTTGCGGTAAGCCTGTACATCGCCGCTATTGGAACCGCTCGCCTCGAGCAAGGCGTTAAGCGACGGCGTCTGCGGTGCGACGGGCGCAGACGGGGGCGCTGCAGACGGGGGCGCCGCGGATGGGGGCGTGACGCTCGGCGCAGTCGCGGTGTTCGGCACAACGGTATCGCCCGGCGTTGCCGCAGCCGGCGTGCCGCTCATGGCGACTCGGGTGCTGCGGAAGTCGCGCAGCCATAACTGCCATCCGCCCACCATCGTGATGGCGAGAGCGGCTATCGCGACGGCGCCGACTACCCACCCGAGCCATGCGGGGGCGAAGCGCCGGCCATACACTTCGCCGGCTGCGCGGCGCACCAGCGGCGCGGTAATTTTGCGCAGCTCCTGCGTATACGCGCCGAGCAGGGCGCGGTCGCAGCAGACGTTGATGACGCGGGGAATTCCCGAGGACAAGCGGTGAATCTCGCTCAGTGCGCCGGCCGTGAAAACTTCACCGGTCACGCCGGCAACCCGTAGGCGGTGGCGCACGTAGCCCTTGGTTTCCGCGGCATCCAGAGGATTCAAGTGATATCGACCCGTGATCCGCTGCGCGAGCTGACGCAGCTCGGTCCGGTCGAGCAGGTCGCGCAACTCGGGCTGGCCAATCAAAATGATTTGCAGAAGCTTCTGGGTCGCCGTTTCAAGATTGGTCAGCAATCGAACTTGTTCGAGGACGTCGGCCGAGAGATTCTGTGCCTCGTCCACGATGACGATGACGCGCCGGCCTTCGGCGTGGGCATCGAGCAGGCGCCGATTCAGCGCATCGACCATTTGTTTGACGCTGTCGCGATCCGCGGCGGCGATGCTCACCCCGAGTTCCTCGCATATCGTCAGCAAGAATTCCGCCGGCGTGATGCGCGGATTCAAGATCACGGCGACGTCGGCGTGTCGCGGCAAGCGCGATAAGAGCGTGCGCACGACGGTCGTCTTGCCGGTGCCGACCTCCCCGGTCAGCTGAATGAAGCCGCCCGCTTCATTGATGCCATAGAGCAGGTGCGCTAAGGCTTCGGCGTGGCGCTCGCTCAAATAGAGGTAGCGCGGATCCGGGGTGATCGCAAATGGCTTTTCACTGAGACCGAAGAAACTCGTATACATAGGCTGTCACGATACTATCAAGTCGAGCCTCGCTGCAGATGGCTGGCGCGCGTCAACACACCCGAGCCGAAGCGGCGTCGAATATCGTCGACCGCGGTGTCCAGGCGGGATTGTCTCGGCGGACCCGCACTGAATAGGTCGGCCTGCGTCGTCGACTGCAAATCGCTGGCGCTGAGCCCCAGCAGGCGTATTGCGGCATTCGGCTGAGTCCTTAGCCATTCGTCGAGCAGTTGCAAGCCGGCGCTCGCAAAGGTGGCCGTATCTTGAGTCGCGGGGCCCAGCATGCGCTGCCGCGTATAGGTTTTGAAGTCGCTGCGCCGGATTTTGACCGTTACGGTACCGGCGGCGAGTCCTTGCGCCCGTAGCCGGGTTGCGGTGCGGTCGGCCAGCCGGGTCAATTCCGCGGTCAATACGCGCGGCTCGCGAATATCCGTTTGGAAGGTCTCCTCCGCGCTCACCGATTTATCCTCGCGATCGGCGCGCACCGGCCGATCGTCGATGCAGCCGGCGCGGTCTCGCATGGTCTTGCCGTGTTTGCCGAATGCGCGCCACAGCTGGGCCTCGCCGGCCAGGCGTAAGTCGGCGAACGAGCGTATCCCGGCCTCGTGTACGCGCGGCAGAGTCTTCTGGCCGATTCCGAACAGTCGCTCGACCGGCAAGGGATCGAGCACCTTGCGCAAATTGTCGGCTCCGATCGAGAATAGACCGTCGGGCTTGGCGAGATCCGAGGCGATTTTCGCCAGCAGTTTATTGGGTGCGACGCCAACCGATGCCGCCAATCCCGTTTTGCCGCGTATGCGCCGTCTGATCTCGACGGCGATAGTGGCGGCGCCTCCCAACAGGCGCTCACTCGCACTGACGTCGAGAAACGCCTCGTCCAGCGACAAGCCCTCCACCAACGGCGTCGCTTCGTGGAAGATCTCGAATATTTCGGCTGAAACTTTTTGATACAGGGCCATACGCGGGCGTACGCAGATCGCCTGAGGGCAGCGCCGCATCGCCTCGCCGATCGGCATTGCGGAACGTACGCCGAAACCGCGTACGACATAGTTGGCCGCCGCCACGACGCCGCGGCCGTCGATACCGCCGACGATCAAGGGCTTGCCCCGCAATTCCGGGTGATCCCGCTCCTCCACCGACGCGTAGAAGGCGTCCATGTCGACATGCAGAATCGCGCGCGATTTCACTGCACGGTGATCGTAATTTTCTTCGAGTGCAGCGGCGGATCGAAGGAGCGGTGCGTCGAGTCCGCAAACAACAGCTCGAGCGTGTGTTTGCCGGGCGGCAGCGTCAACGTGGCTTCTGTCTGGCCCTTGCCGAAGTGCACGATCTTATCCGTCGCCGGCAGCGGCGCATGAAGATCGACAGCGCTCAAATCGGTGTCGATCAGCAAATGATGGTGGCCGGTATTGTCGATTTTCCCGGCCGCTGCGGGCGCCACGCCCATGCCCTTCAAGCCAAACAGAACGGTTACCGGGCTATGCAGCTCCGCGCCATTGCGCGGCGAGATGATGTAGACCTCGGCGCCGGGCGCAGGCGCGGTGGCGGGCATCGTGGCGCCGGCTGGGGCGGCGCCGGGGGCCACAGGCGCCACGGGCGCCGTCGGTGCCGTCGGTGCCGTCGGTGCCGTCGGTGCCGCGCGCGGTGCGGCGTGCGTTTGGGCGATCGATATCGTCGCTGCGAGCAGGCTTGCCGCGAACGAGAACACTAAATTTTTCATGATCGGATCTCCTAGATCAGATCCTTGACGCCGTCGCGCTCTTCCAATAATTCCCGGTGCGTGGCGTCCATCTTGCCGCGGCTGAACTCGTTGATGCTCAGGCCTTGGACGATCTGGTACGCGCCATCTTTGCAAGTTACCGGATAGGAGTAAATCACGCCTTCCGCGATGCCATAGCTGCCGTCCGACGGGACCGCCATGCTGACCCACTCGCCGGAGCGCGTGCCGAGGACCCAGTCGTGGACATGGTCCAAGGCCGCCGCCGCCGCCGACGCCGCCGACGAGGTGCCGCGCGCCTTGATGACTGCAGCGCCGCGTTGTTGCACGGTTGGAATGTAGGTTTCCTTGAACCATTGCTCCGTGACGACCGATAAGGCCGGCTTGCCGCCGATGGTCGCGTGATGCAGGTCGGGGTATTGAGTCGCGGAATGATTGCCCCAGATGATGACGTTTTTGACGCTGGTCAATGCGGCGCCCGATTTTTCGGTCAATTGCGCGAGCCCGCGGTTATGGTCCAAACGCGTCATCGCGCTGAATTGTCGCGGCGCCAACGAGGGGGCGTTGCGCTGGGCGATCAGCGAGTTCGTGTTCGCCGGATTGCCGACGACCAGCACTCGCGCGTCGCGGCTCGCGACCGCATCCAAGGCCTTGCCCTGTGCGGAAAATATCTTTGCGTTCTCGAGAAGGAGATCCTTGCGCTCCATGCCGGGGCCGCGCGGCCGCGCGCCGACGAGCATCGCGAAATTGCAGTCTTTGAACGCGACCATCGCGTCGTCCGAGGCGACGACCTTATTCAACGTCGGGAACGCGCAGTCGTTGAGCTCCATGACGACGCCTTGGACCGCGTTCTGCGCAGCGGGTATCTCCAGCAGGTTCAAGTTGATCGGCTGATCGGGCCCGAGCATTTGTCCGGATGCGACGCGGAACGCGAGCGCATAGCCGATATTGCCGGCAGCGCCGGTGATGGTGACCGTGACTGGCTTCTTCATGAGACTCTCCCGATCGAAGGGGCCTGAATGGTAGCCGAAAATCCCTGTTGCTTGGGCCGAGGCTTGGGCCGAGATGCACGCCCAAAGCCGAGCTCAAAAACCCCCTGCTTGGGATCGCGCGTTTCGTCATCAACAGCGGTTGGCCGGCGTAGACGCTACTCGCGTTGCTGCGTTGCAGCAGAGTGATCAGCGAGCGTTGTCAGCGAGTGCAGAAGCGCCGATGAAATATTTTGAGAAAGTGCTTGCATGTCCTAGTGTTCTATTTTAGTATATCACCAAGTCACCGAAACACCTCGATGACAGCAACAGTAACCAGGAGATCATCATGAAACTCGAAATCAGTCTGAAGCTCGCGGCCTTCGCTCTTGCGATGTCCATCAACGGCGCGATCATCGCCAGCGTGGCCTATTTGTTCGATGGCAAGGCCCATGGCGAAGTCGCCTCACTGGTCCAGGCGACGGCTCCACACGCGATATCGGTCCGGATCTAACCGAAAAGTGTACGGCAGGCGTTCTGGTAGAGTAGCGTGCTAACAGGCCACCACACCGGCGGCGACCACCGATCGAGCGGATTCATGGACCCGAATTGGAATGACAACCAGCCAATCTATCGCCAATTGCGCGATCGAATGGTCGCCCTGATCCTCGAGGGCGCGCTACGCGAAGGCGATCCATTGCCATCGGTGCGCGCGGTCGCTGCCGACTATCGGCTCAATCCGCTGACGGTGTTGAAGGCCTACCAGCAACTCGTCGATGAACGCTTGGTCGAAAAGCGCCGTGGCCGCGGCATGTACGTCAGTGAAGGCGCGCAGCAGCTGCTGCTCGCGGGCGAGCGTGAACGATTCCTGCACGACGAATGGCCGCAGATTCTCGCGGTCATTCACCGGCTGGGATTTTCCGCCGAGGAATTGTTCGCGCGAACGCCGGCGCTCACCCATCCCGCACCGCCGCCGCGCGGCGCCGACCCCAAAGAAACATGAGTCCATGCCATGCCAGCGTTAATTGAAGCCCGTGAATTGACCAAAAAATACGGTTCCCACATTGCGCTCGATCACGCCAATTTCGCGATCGAAAGCGGCCGTATCGTCGGGCTCATCGGCCCCAACGGCGCCGGCAAGACCACGGCCTTGCGCGCGATGCTCGGACTGACGAGTTACGAGGGCCATCTGCGTGTGCTCGGCCGCGAGCCGATGCGCGAGCGCGCCGACCTCATGCGCGACGCCTGTTTCATCGCCGACGTCGCGGTGCTGCCGGGCTGGTTGCGTGTCGACCAAGCCATCGACTTCGTCGCCGGCATTCATCCGCGATTTCGCCGCGAGCGCGCGGCGGCGCTGCTCGATAAGACGCAGATACGGCGCACGTATCGCATGCGCGAATTGTCCAAGGGCATGAAGACGCAAGTGCATCTCGCGCTGACGATGGCGATCGACGCCAAACTCTTCGTGCTCGACGAGCCGACCTTGGGTTTGGATCTGCTCGCGCGGCGCAGCTTCTACGATGCGCTCGTCGACGATTACATGGACGAGACGCGAACCATCCTGGTCACGACGCATCAAGTCGAAGAGATCGAGAACCTGCTGACCGACGTGATGTTCATCGACAAGGGACGCATCGTGCTCGACGCCTCGCTCGAGGACATCGCCAAGCGCTACGCCGCGGTTGCCGTGAATGCGGCGGAGGTCGATGCCGCCCGCGCCGAAGGCGCGTTTTTCGAGCGGCGCACGCTCGGCAAGACCGTGTTGTATTTCGAACAGCCGGATTTCGCAAAACTCGCGACCTTCGGTGAAGTATTGACGCCGAGTGTTTCCGACTTGTTCGTCGCGAAGCTCTCGGGGAGCGCCGTATGAAAAACTACGTCTGGCTGATTCGCCGCGAGTTCTGGGAAAATAAAGCGATCTGGATCATGCCCGCAGCCATCGCCGGCTTCCAAATCATCTGTGGCCTGTTCGGAGCCTTGCATATGGGCTCCAACGACATGCAAGTGGGCCCCGGCGATTCCCTGCCGAATGGCCGCGTCGTCGGCGGAACGGCGCTGTTTATGTTCAGCATCCTGTTTTTCGTCGCGATGTCGATCTATTCCAGCTGGTATTTGCTGGACTGTCTGTACGCCGACCGCAAGGATCGCAGCATCCTGTTCTGGAAATCGCTGCCGCTGACTGACACGGAAACGGTGTTGTCGAAGTTGGCGGTCGGCTTGTTCGTGATTCCGCTGGTGTATTTCGCGATTGCCGATCTGACGACGGTCATCCTGGCCTTCATCATCTCAATTCGTGCCAGTTCGTGGATCGGCAGCTCGATGTGGCAGCCGGATGCATGGCTGCAAATCCAGGCGCTGTGGATTTATCTGATCGTCACCCTGGCGGTCTGGTTTCTGCCCATCGCCGGTTGGCTGATGCTGGTGTCGGCTTGGGCGACGCGTGCCGTAATCCTTTGGTCGTTCCTGCCGCCGCTCGCACTCTGTGTCGCCGAGCGTTGGGTTTTCGGGACCCATGTCCTCGGTACCCTGTTGTCCGATCGACTCTTGTCGGGCTACGAGATCAGAGCATTTCACTCGTTGGGCAAGGCAGATTGGGTGGGCCTATTTGGGAGCAATGCGAATGGCGGCAGCAACGCGGCGCACAGCATCTGGTCCTTTTTCGATCCGGCGGGATTCTTCGCGAGCTCCGCAACCTGGATCGGCGCGGCGGTCGGGGTTGCCCTGATCATCGCCGCGATCCAATTACGTTCACGGCGCGCCGAAATCTAAAAAACCGTTGGTATAGTTGAGGGCTCGGCGCAAAATAAGCCGAGACCTCGACTTCGATGGTTTCTCTAAGGAGCTAAGGAATGTACAAGACCAAGATTGATCTTTCGGAAAAAACCCGACGCAACGTCATCGCCGTCCTCAATGACCATCTGGCCGAGGCCATCGACCTACAGAGCCAGGTCAAGCAGGCGCACTGGAACGTCAAAGGTCCGCATTTCATCGCGTTGCACGAATTATTCGACAAGATTTCCGATGGTTTGCTCGAACAGATCGACGACCTCGCGGAGCGAGTCACGAGCCTTGGCGGCACGGCCGAGGGTACGGTCGCGGTGGCGGCGAAGCGCAGCAAACTGAAGAACTACCCGCTGAGTATTACGGCCGGCAAAGACCACTTGTTCTATCTATCGACACAGCTGTCGGTCTACGGGAAGTCCGTGCGCCACGCGATCGAGGAGACGGATAAACTCGGCGATGCGGGCACGGCCGACCTGTTTACGGGCATTTCGCGCGCGGTCGACAAACATCTGTGGTTCCTCGAAGCGCATTTGCAGGACAAGGGCTGAGTCGCCGATGGCTGACGCAGCCACGGAGGCCGGCGAAAACGCGTCGATTCAGGCGGCTCTCGCCACTCTGCGGGGCTTACTGACGGACGGCGAGACGCTGGAGGCCTGGGCGGTGCAGCACCGTCTCTACGCGCTGACGCATCGGCGTACGATGATCGCAGCGACCAGCGGGCGATTCATAGCGCTCACGCGTCGGCTGCTCGGGGGATACGATTCGGAGGACATTCGCTGGCAGGATCTCAAAGAGACCCGTATTCGCGCCGGGATCCTCGCCGCCGATTTGACCGTCGTCGCGCAATCGAATGCGGACTTGAACATCGCCGCCGCCGTCAATCGTATTTGGACCTTTAATGGCTTACGCAAGGATCAAGCGCAGGCCATGTACCGCATTTGTCAGCAGCACGATCAGGTCTGGCGCGAGAAACGCCGGATCCGGGAACTCGAGGAGATGCGGGCGAAGTCCGGCGGCGTACAACTCGGCAGTTCGGGCGAGCCGTATGGTGCCGCGCAGAGCGCCGCGTCCGCCGGCGCCGCCACGGAGTCCGAGCCGGCGCGACGCCTGCGCCAGGCGCGCGAAATGCTCGATGCCAAGCTGATCACGGATTCGGAATTCGAAGCCATCAAGGCGAAGATCGTCTCCAGCCTTTGAGCGCGGCGAGGCGCGCAATGCGCGCCTCGCCCTGACTGGCCACCCTTTGGGCGTTTTGACTCGGCCGGACGGCCGAGTCAATCAAACAGGCCGGCGAAGTAGTTGTTGTAGAGCCGATTCAAGGGATCCGTGCGCTGCCGCAAGGCGCGAAACAGGCGCGCTCGCTCGCCGAACGCCTTCGCGACGTGCTCGGGTTTCAACGAGCGCGTCTGATTGAATGTCGGGGTGCCACCCAGTTGCGAGGCAAAATCGTTGAAGTCGATCAAATAGTCGGCCCAGCCCTTTTCGCCGCCCGACGAAGGCTCCAGAGTCAGCATCGGGCCGCCGTAGCTCATGCTGAACAGCGAGCTGCGATCCTTGTGCAGCCGGCTGGCTCCGGTGACCACGTTGGACCGGTAGCGATTTTCCTTGTAATAGCTGCGGCAGAACGCGAAGTATTCCGTCAACACGCGAGGGTAATCCGCTGCGGGGAAGGCCCATAGAGAATGCGTATAGCGGGCCTTCCAGGATTCGGACGGCAGGTCCCGCATCCATTCATGCGCAAACATGACGACCCCGCGCGCCGCCGGGGTCGAGGCGGCATTGAGCGCGCGATGCACGCCCGAGAGAACCGCATTGCGCAGGCCCGGCGACGACAGCACGCTGCCGACCGACGAACCGAAGGCAGGCAAGACATTGCGCATGACCGAATTGCGAATCTGCCAGATGCCGGAACGCGTCGTCGTCTTTTCAGTGTCCACGCAGCGCTGTTCGACAGTGATGCGGTCGTTGAACGGGGCCAGATGCAGCCTCAGCGCGCCCGGCGCGGCCAGAATACGCTGGTACCGAGCCGTGAAATCGGCGAGTGAATAGACCTGATAGTCGATTTTGACGGGTCGCAGCGGAAGTACGCGCAGCACGACTTCGTAGACGATGCCGAGCAGGCCGAAACTGGACCGCAGCACGCGCATCAGATCGCGGTCGCGTTCCGTCACGGTCATTTGCTTGCCTTGCGGCGTGATCAATCTCATCTCGATGACGCTGCACGACATTTGCGCCGCGCCCTCCTGGTAGGAGGCTTGCGGCAAGGTCGATACCGCCAGCGCACCGACCGACATATTCCCGATTTCCGGCGTCAAGGCCAGCTCCTGACCGCGCTCCGCGAGCGCGCGAACCAAGACGCCGACTCGAACGCCGGCTTGGGCGCGCACGGTGTTTTCGCCAAACTCCAAAATCTTGTCGAGCGCACTGGTATCGACGATCGTGCCGCCGTCGCCGCCGACACAGCGAGTGCATGAATAGTCCGCGCCCATGGCGCGCACCGGCGTCGGGTAGGCTTTGGGCTTGCCGAGTATCGTCGGGATATCCTCGACGCGGATTGGCCGCAACATGAGCCGCGGCCGGCGATAAAGACCGGAAATATCCGCGCCCGGCGCAGTAGTGACTTTGAGAACCATGATGTGCCCCCGAAAAGACCGACAGTTCAGTAAGAAAAACTACCCACTGTCCGGGGAAAACCAAGGGGGCGAAATCGGCCGCGCTCGCGCGTAACGATCAACTGGCGACCCCGCTATCGTCAGGCTCCTCCCTCGAGGTGCCCCTTAGACCGGTGGTTTTGCGTCCCCACCTTTCGGCGGGTTTGCCCTTGAACAGCGCCTATACTATGCGAGCAAGTCGCCCCGCTGTAAAGGGGGGTGCGGTGCGATTTAGCCCATCAGAAGCAGGGTTTCGGCATGTTCGACGGCCTCGGGGGTGCCGCACACCACGACCACGTCCCCCTCCTTCAAGATCGTATCGGTCGCGGGTTCCCGGCCGACGATGCCGTCGCGGCGTACCGCGCTCACCGAAGCGGTAGAGCCGCGCGAGGCCAGATCGGCGATGGTCTTGCCGACGGCCCAGGCATGCGGCGGCAAAATGACGCTATGCAGCTCCTCGCGAAACGCATGGCTCTCGTCGAGCAATTCCGCGCGATCCGAAGGAAAGTACTGGCGCAGCATGCTGTATCGATCGGCGCGGATGTCGTTGACGGTGCGAATAACCCGGGCTACCGGCATCTTTAGGAGCAGCAGTAAATGCGATAGCAGCATGAGGCTCGCTTCGAAAGTCTCGGGGACGACTTCGGTCGCGCCGGCGGCCTGGAGTTCCTCGAGCTGCGTGTCGTCCTGGGTCCGTACGAGCACCGGCACGCTGCTGCGCAATGCACGCACGGCGCGCAAGATACGCAAGCTCACCGGCGGGTTCGCGAACGTGATCACGACGCAGCTCGCATGCGCGAGGCCTACGTTCTGGAGCACCTCGGAATGCCCGGCATCGCCGTAAATGACCGGATCCCCCGCTTGCCTGCCGACCCGGATCCGGTAGGTATCGACATCGAGTGCGATGTACTCGAAACCCTTCTTTTCGAGCACGCGCGCGATATTCTGCCCGACGCGCCCGAAGCCGCAAATGATGACGTGCTCTCGCTCCGCGACGGCGAGTGTGGCCTTCGCCTCACGCATCGCTTCCGACAGGGGTGGCCCGGATTCCCCCAACAACGCGCGCGCGATGCGGCGGTTGTGGCGAATCAGAATCGGCGAGATCACCATGCTCAGCACCGTCGCCGCGAGCAGCGGCTGCACGATCGCGGGATCGAGCAATTCGTGTCTGAGCGACAGCGTCAATAACGCAAAGCCGAATTCTCCGCCTTGCGAGACCACGACGCCGGTGCGTACCGATTTGAACCAGCTTCTGGTCGAGGGTTTGGTCACCAGCGCGACCACGGCGGTCTTGAGCACGAGCATGCCGGCGAGCACGGCCATGACCAGCAGAAAGTGTCGCAGCAGCAAGGCAAAATTGAGCAACATGCCGATCGTGATGAAGAACAGGCCGAGCAGCACGTCGCGGTAGGAGCGAATCGTCGCCTCAACTTGGTGCCGGAATTCGGTTTCCGCGAGCATCATGCCCGCCAGGAAGGCGCCGAGCGCCAGCGACAGCCCCACGGCCTGCGTAGCCCAGGCCGACGCCAAAACCGCGAGCAGCACGGCGAGCGCAAATAATTCCGACGAGCGCACCGAGGCGATCAACAGAAACAGCGGGCGCAACAGCCATCGCCCGGCGGCCAAGACCAGGCCCAGCGCGAGGCCGGCGATCCCAATCGCGATCGCAATGTGCTTCGAGTCGCTGACCGGCCCCGACCGCGCCAGCGAGGATTCCAAGGCGAGCAGCAGCGTGAACGCCAAGTCTTGAAACAAGCAAATCGCAACGGCGAGACGCCCGTGCGTGCGGTTGTTCTCCGACTGTTCAGTGAGCTGCGAGACGATGATCGCCGTCGAGGACATCGCCACGGCGCCGCCGATGACGATCGCGACCGGAACCGCGACCTGGAATAGAAAAATGCCCAAGGCAGCGACGATGGCGGTCGTCAGCACCACCTGGCTTCCGCCGACTCCCAGCACCTCGCGCCGCATCGCCACGAGGCGCGGCAAGGAAAACTCGAGCCCCAGCGTAAAGACGAGAAATACCACGCCGAAGTCCGCCAGCAGCCGGGTCGTCTCGTTATCGGCGGCCAGCGCCAGCGCGTGCGGGCCCAGCAGCATGCCTACCGCGAGGTAGCCCAGAATGGCCGGCAACGCGAGCATGCGCACGGCCGCAATGACGCAGACCGAAGCGGCGAGCAGAATCAGAATTTGTAGCAGCGGATCGGCAGCGTGCATCTTGGATGACGAAAATTGAACCTCGATGCAGTGTATCGCCAATCCGCGGACTGTTAATATCGATGCATGCTCAAACATCCATTGGCGGTCGACGTGGTGGCCGGAGAAGCCTATTGGTGGTGCCGCTGCGGCCTGAGCAAGCAGCAGCCGTTTTGCGACGGCTCGCATAAAGGCAGCGAATTCTCCCCGCTGAAATATGCGGCGGCCGAAAGCCGGAAGCTGTGGTTCTGCGGATGTAAGCAAACGCGCAGCGCACCGCTGTGCGACGGCAGCCATAAACGCTTGAGTGCGGACGCGCCCTAGATCGCGGTGTCGGTCAGCAAGTCGATGCGGCGCTCGAAGTCCTTGCGTCCGGCCATATGGATGCTGCCGAGCGGAAACCGCGCGGTATCGGCATAAAACGATGCCGCTCCGCCGATCCATATTTCGGTGTTCTCGGGCAAACCCTTGCGCACGGTCGCGAGTTTTTCCAGGTTCAGGTCGAGGTTGTCCGGAAACACCATGCTGATGGCCACGGCCTTCACTCGGGTCGCGAGATTGGAAATCTCCCCGGGCGGAAGATACGCGCCGAGATAGCAAGCCCGCAGCTTGCGGCTTGCCGCCAGCGTCGCGAACACCACGATCTCGCCCTTGGCCATGCTGGAGTACGTATTGAGCAAGCCGCTGATCTGGCGCCGCACGGAGCTCGATACCAAGCGCTCCTGCCCTACCGTGAATTCCCCGCGCTTCCAGCGTTCGCCGACTTCCTGCAGCACCGGGCAGAGTACTTCGCTGACGACGTCCGCGATTGGCAGCAGCGCAAAGGCCATCGCGATCGCATGGTCGCATTGCTCCATGTCGTATTTCTCGATCGCCGTCAAAATCCGGATCGCGAGCGTTTGCGGCGCCGGGCCGTTCGGATGATCTTCACGACGATCGGCGAGTAGGCCGCCGAGTTCGGCGTCGCTCCCAGGCGCGCAGCGTTTCGACCGAAAGGCCCGTGGCCACGGCAACCGCCTTGATCGAATACTGAGTGCCGTAATCGCCGTCGAACATATCCTGCCCGAACCTCTTGGGTGCCGCACGCCAGGCTCAGTGGCAGCCCGTCACGCTCAATTGCCTCCTGCCACGTCGAGTTCAGCCGCTTCGATGACGCCACCGATCTCCATCCACCGAGCCTCCAGTGCGGCCATATCGCGGCTCAGTTGCCCATACCGGTGGCTTAGTGTCGCCGATGTCGCACCGTTCTGGAGGGCTGCTTCAATATCCGTTCGTTCTGCGGTGAGGACTGCCAGTTGCGATTCAATCTCGCCCAGTTCGCGGCGTAACGGCGCGAGTCGCGCCGCAGGGCGGCGTTCCGGCTTGCGCCGCTGATCCTTTTTTTCGGTGGATGGGACCTGCTGCGCGCTGCCCCGAGACCTCAGCCATTGCTGATAATCGTCCAAGTCGCCGTCGAATACCCGCAGCGTGCCATCGGCAACGAGCCACAGAGTGTCGGCCACGGTCTTGATCAAATGGCGGTCGTGGGACACGATGACGAGCCCGCCCTCGTAACTCTGCAGCGCGACGGTCAGCGCGTGCCGCATGTCGATATCCAAGTGATTCGTCGGTTCATCGAGCAGCAATAAATTCGGCCGCCGCGCGACCAGCAGCGCAAGCGTCAGACGCGCTTTTTCGCCGCCCGAAAAACGGCTTACGGGTGCGAACGCGCGATCACCCTCGAATCCGAATCTGCCCAGGTGGTCGCGCACGCGCTGCTCGTCGCCCACGGCGTAATCCGCGCCTCCGAGCTGGCGCAGATGCCAAAATGCGTCGCAATCCGGCTTGAGCTGCTCCAGCTGCTGTTGCGCGAAGTAACCAATCGCGAGGTCCGCGGCCGCGATGCGCTTGCCGCCAAGCGCCGGCACCTCGCCCGCCAGCAGCTTGGTAACCGTCGATTTGCCGGCGCCGTTGGGACCGAGCAGCGCGATACGGTCCTGTGGACCCACCGACAAGTTGAGGCCGCTGACGACGCTGCGGTTTCCATAACCGCAGTCGGCCGCGTCGAGCGTCAACAAAGGCCGCGGCGTTTTCAGCGGCCGGCCGAACTCGAACTCGAACGGACTGTCCACGTGGGCCGGCACGATGGTTTCCATGCGCTCGAGCATTTTGAGCCGGCTCTGCGCCTGCCGAGATTTGCTTGCCTTGGCGCGGAAGCGTACGACGAACGAGGTAATCTGTGCTACGCGGCGAACTTGCCGCGCCTGCAGCGCGTTCTGCAGGGCCAGCTCCTCGGCACGCTTCTGTTCGAATTGTGAATAGTTGCCCGAGTAGCTGCGGATGCTGCGGTTCTCGATGTGCAGCACCCGGCCGATGATCGCGTCCAGGAACTCACGGTCGTGAGAAATCATCAGCAGCGTACCCGCATAGCCGGTCAACCATTCCTCGAGCCAGACGATCGCGTCCAGATCCAAATGGTTGGTCGGCTCGTCGAGCAGCAACAGATCGGCTCGCGCCGCAAGCGCGCGGGCCATCGCTAGGCGCACGCGCCAACCGCCGGAGAACTCCGAGAAAGCGCGCTCGTGATCGGTCGCCTTGAAGCCGAGGCCGTGCATGATCGCGGCTGCGCGCGCCCGCGCCCGATAGCCGTCGATTGCAAGCAGGGTCGCATGTCTTTCCGCGAGTTCCATCGCATCGTCACGCCGCTCGGCCTCGCCGATGGCGGCCTCCACGGCACGCAATTCCGTATCGCCGTCCATGACGAACTCGATGGCCGCACGCGTTCTTGCGGAAATCTCCTGTTCCACATAGGCGATTTTCAGGTCAGCGGGCCGATCGATTTCACCCTTGTCGGGGCTAAGCTCGCCGCGGATCGCGGCGAACAAACTCGACTTGCCGGTGCCATTGGCGCCCGTGATTCCAAGCTTGTTGCCACGGAAGATCGTGAAGTTGACCTGCTCGATGAGCGGCTCCGGACCGCGCCGCAGGGTGAGATCCCGAGCAGATAACATAGCGGTGAAGTATATCGCAGCTTGAGCCTATGACGCCGCTGACGAGCGCAGCGTGGGTGCGCACAAGGCCGCGAAGTACGGGGCCCCGCCGCCGCGGCTCTGATTCGACAGAATGGCGAGCAGCTTGTCCGCTTCCATCGCCTCGCCGAACAGGCGCCCCTGCGCATAGTTGCAGCCATGGCGTCGCAGAAACTCGAGCTGTTCGCCGGATTCCACGCCTTCCGCAATGACTTCCAGATCGAGGCTCTTGCCCATGTCGATGATCGTGCGCACGATCGCCGCGTCGTTCGTATCCACGGCGGCATCGCGTACGAATGATTGATCGATCTTCAGTGTGCCGATCGGAAATTGTTGTAATGCCGAAAGCGATGAATAGCCGGTGCCGAAGTCGTCGATCGCGAGGTGCAAGCCCATCGCGTAGAGCTCGTTGAGCAATCCGATCGTGCGCTTCGGATCGGTCATCAAGGTCGTTTCCGTGACTTCCAGCTCGAAACACGTCGGCGATACCTGGTTTCTGCGGAATACCGCGCGCGCGCGCGCAATGAAGCTCGCTTGCTTCAATTGCCGCAAGCTCAAGTTCATCGCGATACGCCCCGGTTGCGGCACCGTTTTCTGCCATTCGCGGTAGTCGCAGCAGACGCGGTTCATGACCCACTCGCCGATGTCCATGATCAGGCTGGTTTCCTCGGCCAGCGGTATGAAATGCGACGGTGATATGTCGCCGTGGCCCGGCAGGCGCCAGCGCAGCAGCGCTTCGGCGCCGACCACGCGCCCGTCGCGCAGATCGACCTTGGTTTGATACAGAATGACCAATTCATTGCGTTCGAGCGCGCGCCGCAATTTGCTCTTGAGCATCAAGCGTTCGACCGCAGCGACATTCATTTCGGGCAGATAGAACGCGCAGGTGTTGCCGCCATTTTGCTTCGAGTGATACATCGCGGCATCGGCATTGCGAATCAAGTCGATGACGTTTTCGGCATCGTACGGACAGATCGCGACGCCGGCGCTGGCGGTCAAATACACCTCTTGCTGGTTTACGTAGAAAGTGCGGCTGATCTCGTCGAGCAGCGTGCGCGCCAGCGCACCGATGCTCGCGCGGTTGTCGACATCTACGGGCAAATCGTCGATGAACATCGCGAACTCGTCGCCCGCCAGCCGACCGATGACGGTGTCCTTGCTCAAATTGCGTGTGAGCCGTTCGCTCAAGATTTCAAGCGTGCGATCCCCGGCCGCGTGGCCGAAGGTGTCGTTGACCTCTTTGAAGCGGTCCAGATCCAGATATAGAAGCGCGACGGAGCGATTATTGCGCCTCGAGCGCGCAATCGCCTGTTGCAGCAGATGCTGGAACTGCATGCGGTTCGGCATCTTCGTCAGCGTGTCGTAGCGCGCCAAGTAGCGGATTCGCCGCTCTGCGCGCTTGCGCTCGGTGATGTTGCGCGCCACGTAGATGGTGCCCTGAAATTGCGGGTCTTCGGTCGTGATCGGCGAGCCCGCCATGGACACCGGAATCGTCTGGCCGCTCGCGGTACGCAACACCGTCTCGCGCGGTTCCTGCGCAGGATGCATCGCGTCGAACGCGCCGCGATGCGCATCGTCGATGAATCCGCTCAAGGGCTTGCCGATCAGATCCGCTTCCCCGTAGCCCAGCAACTTCTGCGCCGCCTCGTTGCAGGTGCGCACGATGCCCTCCGGCGAGGTCACCAATACGACATCGGTGAGGCTGTTGAGAACCGTATTCAGGTAATTCTTGGTGATCGTGGTTTCGCCGAGCTTTTGGCGCATGCGCTCGAGTGCCGACTGCAGTTCGCCGAGTTCGTCTCGGCGGCCGATCTTGAGCGGCTGGGTGTAGTCGCCTTGGCCGATGCGGTCCGCGGTCTTGACCAGCGCCGAGATCGGGCGCGACAGCTGTCTCGCAATGAACCACGCGCCGGTGAGCCCGAGTGCCAGCAGCAGCCCGATCAGCGCGACCAGTCCGCCGCTCACGCGCTTGCCCTGGATCGCCTGATGGGTCTCCAATTGAGCATGCAGGCCGGCAAGCGTTTCATCGAGTTTCGCCCGGCTCATCCAGATCCGCAGTGTGCCGATAGGTGCGCCGTCGGCCGAACCGCGCTCGCGCAGGGCCGTCTCGGACGTGGCCGCGCCGAGTGCGGCCTCCTGCGCGCCGCCGCTGTAGATGATCCGGCCGTTCGTGTCCGCTATTTCGACGCGTTCGACGTCCGATTCCTGCAGCAGGCGCTCGGCAATCGCGCGCGTAGCGGCCGTATTATTGGCGTGCAGAGGCCCCGCAAGCAGTGTGGCGCTGCGCAGACCCAATTTTTGCGCTCGCTCGGCCAGATCGGCTTCCAGATTCGTCCCGACGGTCGCGGCCGTCAGTCGATTGACGTCGGTCGTGTCGATGCGCCGTTCGTAGTAGGCGAGCGTGCCTAGCAGCGACGCGATCAGCGCGACGACCGCGAGGGCCAATAGCAGATAATTTGTTTTGAGGCTATGCGCCATCGAAAGAATGATACTCGCTCATGCCAAACGCCATAAGGGGCCGGTTACAATCGACTTGCCATGAGTGCCCGCATGCGAATCGACATCTTTTCCGACACGACATGCCCGTGGTGTTTTCTCGGAAAACGGCGATTCGAGTTGGCCTTGGCGCGGCGTCCTCAATATGAGCCGCGCGTGACCTGGCGGCCGTTCGAACTCAATCCCGATCTGCCGTCGGAAGGGGTCGACCGAACTTGGTTCCTCGCTACGCGAATCGGCGACCAGGAGCGCTTCGCGGAGACGCAAAAAACCTTGACCGAACTCGGTGCCATAGTGGGAATCTACTACCGCTTCGATTTGATCGCACGTGTTCCCAATACGCGACGGTCGCATTTGCTGATTGCCCATGCCGCCCGCGCAGGGCTGCAGAGCCAGGTCAAGGAGCGTCTCATGCGCGCCTATTTCGAGGAGGGCTGCGACATCGGCGATACCGAACAGTTGGTGCGCCTCGGCGTCGAAGCGGGGCTGTCGGAGTTCGAGACTCGCCGCACGCTTGTGTTGCGCGCGGGCCAAGACGCGATCGTCGCCGCCGAACGTCACGCCGCCGGTTTGGGATTGACCGGGGTGCCCACCTTCATTTTCGACGGCCAATATACGATCTCGGGCGCTCAGGAAACCGACACCCTGACGCGTGTGCTCGATCAGGTCGCCGAATTTGCGGCGGGGCGCGAATTGAAGCCGTGAACGCCGTCGAATTGACCGGCCGGGCGCGCACTCACGTTGTCGATGTGCCCGAACTCGCCGCAACCGTGCACGTGCATGCGCTGACCGCATTCCAAAGTTTGCATCGCGCAGCGCGCTGCGCCGGCTTCGAGCTGGAAGTCGTCAGCAGTTTCCGCGACTTCGATCGGCAGCTCGCGATTTGGAACGGGAAATTTTGCGGCGAGCGGCCGATGTTTGATGCGTCCGGGCAACGCATCGATGTGCAGGCCTTGTCCGCGCCGCAGCGGATTGCGGAAATTTTACGCTGGTCGGCGCTGCCCGGCGCGAGCCGGCACCATTGGGGCACGGATCTGGATCTGATCGATCGCAATGCCGTACCGGCCGCTTATCGCCCGCAATTGACTGCCGCGGAGTTCGGCCTCGATGGACCGTTTGCTTCGGTGAGCGCATGGCTCGAGGCCAATGCCAGCCGCTTCGGATATTTTCGCCCGTTCCGGGGCGTGCGTTCCGGGGTGCAGCCGGAACCCTGGCATTTCAGCTTCGCTCCCGTGAGCGAATTTGCGCGCCGCCAACTGACCGTTGCGGTGCTGCGCGAGGCCATCGCCGCGGCGCCGCTGCTCGGCAAGGAGGACGTTCTCAGGGACCTGGCGGAACATCACGCGCGCTACGTCGCGACGATCGACTGGCCGTGAGGTTCAAGACCAAAGAGTTTTCAGATGATTCAACATCAAGCCGCGAACGTGCGGCAGCTGGTTCGGAGCTGCGGTGAACAGCGGTGGATTGCGCCGTAACATCGGCCAGCGCTCGGTGCGCAAGACCCGATTCAAGTAGCCGAGATTGCGATCGATTGCCTCGATGTAAGGATTCTTGCCGTCGAACAGGGGCTCGAGATATCGGTATGCGTGTTCGAACTCGCCCTCCAACCGACGGATGCGTGTGTCGCGCACGAACTGCGGAGTTTGCCGCAGCAAATCCAAGCCCGAGCTGTAGCGCACCTGCAGCGCTCCGTCGCTGTCCGCCGCCGCGGCGATTCCGCCGAGTACGAATTCCAGATAAAGCCGATCGCGGCATTTTTCCAGATAACAGCGATCGGCCATTTGTGCGATCAAATCGGCGGTGCCGAGCAATGCGCCCAGTTTGCGGTCGCGAGTATCGGTGAGCGGGATCTGGCTGAGCTTGATCTCATATCCGGTGAAATGCACGATACGCGTCGCGACGGGCACCCAGGATTCCATGCCGAGCGTCGGCAGGAAGCGAGCAAGAAAACGCGCGCTGCGAGTCACGTGATACAGCGTGAACTCGGCGCCGTTGTGGTGCTTCTGATCTTCGAATTCCCGAATGTAGCCGGCGTCGTGAAACAGCGACGTCACGAGGCCCATTACCGCGCGCTCCGCGCCGAATCGCTGTTCCGCCTCGACGCTGCGCTCGTAGCCCACCATCAGACGCGTCATCGCCAAGGTCATGTCGAGAGAATGCTGTCGATCGTGATAAACGGTATCGACGCCGTGATAGCCGGGCATGCGGCCCGTGAACAATTTGTCGAATGCCTCGAACGTCAGCGCGACGCGCTCGAACGACTCGCCGGGCCAGGTGGCGGTGAAAAGCTCCCGGACGGCCGCCGCGACTGCGGCCGTCGAGCTGACTTGAACGGTGTTCGTGACGTCGTAGTCGTTACGGCGAAAATCCTGCATCGGGGGGAGTTTAGGCTCTTCGTAACAAACGCGCCATCGACGTGGTTCTCCTTCCGCCGCGAGGCGGCCGGACGGCATGGTTCATATGTCAAAACTCGCCACGCAGGGCGTGTGGTCGGAGGGCCGCTCCCAGGCGCGCGGCTCGCGATCGATCCGGCACGCATTACAGTGTGCCGCCATGCTCGGAGTGCCGAGAATTAAGTCAATCCGCAGGCCATTGTTTCGCCGATACGCGCCTTGCCGGTAATCCCACCAACTATAGGACTGGCCCGGCTGTTCGAATCGGCGAAACAGATCCGATACGCCGAGCGCCGTCAGGCGGGCGAACGCCGCGCGCTCCGCGGGGCTGACCAATACCGAGCCCGCCCAGCTTTGTGGATCGTGGACGTCGCGATCTTCCGGCGCGATATTGAAATCCCCCAAGACCAGCGACTTCGGGTGAGCCGCGAGTTGCGCCTCGAGAAACGTCGCGAACGCCGCCAGCCAGGCGAGTTTGTAGGCGTACTTTTCGGAGTCGACCGTCTGGCCGTTCGGCACGTAGATATTGATGATACGCACACCGGCGACCGTCGAGGCGAGCAGGCGCCGCTGCGGGTCGGGGAAGTCGGGCAGGTCGGTGACCACGTCTGTTAGGGCCATGCGCGCGAGTGTCGCGACGCCGTTGTAGGTTTTTTGTCCCGAAAACGCCACCCTGTATCCGAGCGCTTCAAGTTCTCGAGTCGGAAACTCTGCGTCGGGGAGTTTGGTTTCCTGTATGGCGAGTACGTCGACCGGATTGGCGCCCAGCCATTGAACGAGTTGCGGCAGGCGCACGCGCAGCGAATTGACGTTCCACGTAGCGATATTCATGAGCGGCTAGTACACCTTGAGCCCGCCGAATTTCTTCCTCAGGCGGCGCGCCAACAAGCCATAGCCCAGGTAGTACCCAAGCAGCAGCGTCAGCAGGTATGCGAGCCCCAAAACCCAAGGCAAGTGCAGAAATTGGCCGACACGCCGCAGTGCAGTCGCATCGCCGGTGGTCGCCGTAACGGTTGCCGCAGTTGCGGTGGCAGGCGTTGCTTCGTGTGCGGCCTGCAGCTCGGCTTGGGCCGCCGCGAGCTGGCCCTTGAGCTGCTCGAGTTCGCTGCGCGCGGCGGCTTCGGCGAGCGCCGGAGTCGTGGCGCGCGCGCGGTTCAGTTCGTCCTCGAGTTCCTTGACGCGCACCGCTGCGGGCTCGCGCGTGATCAGGAAAGTGCTCTTGACCCAACCGGTCGTGCCATCCCCTAGCCGTACCTGCGTGAACTCGCCCGAATTCGCCAGCGTCTCTACGATCGCTCCGGAATGCAAAGTCGTCAGCCGCTGACCTTGTTGATTTTGTTCGGCGTAGACACCGAGTACCAGGTCGTCGGTGACGTAAGCCGTTGCCGCATTGCCGGTTGCCGCGAACAGTACCAGCAGCAGCCCCGCCGCGCGCTTCACGCAGCAATCCCGGTTTGCCGCAGCAACGGCCGAACGTCAGGCTGGCGGCCGCGGAACCGAACGAAGGCGTCCATCGCGTCGAGGCTGCCGCCGCGCGACAGCACCGAATCGAGAAAGCGCGCCGCCGTGGCGCCGTCGAACACGCCGGATTCCTCGAATGCTTCGAAAGCGTCGGCCGCGAGCACCTCGGCCCATTTGTAGCTGTAGTAGCCCGCCGCATAGCCGCCTGCGAATATGTGTGCAAAGCTCGCGGGCATGCGATTGAAGACGGCGGCCGGTACGACCGCGACGCGCCTGCGCACGCGTTCGAGCGTCTCTGTGACGCGCGCGCCTTGTTTAGGGTCGAAGTTCGCGTGCAATTCGAAATCGAACGCCGCCAACTCGATTTGCCTGAGTGTGTCGAGCGCGGCGTTGAATGTGCGTGTGCCGAGCAGCCGTCGCAGCAGATCGGCGGGCAATGGTTCACCGCTGTCCACGTGGGCCGAAATCAGCGGAAGTACTTCGGTCCTCCAGACGAAGTTCTCCATGAATTGGCTCGGCAGCTCGACCGCATCCCAGGCGACGCCGTTGATGCCGGCAATGCTCGGGTAGGCGACCCGCGTCAGCATGTGATGCAAACCGTGGCCGAACTCGTGGAACAGCGTGGTCACCTCGTCATGGGTCAGCAGCGACGCCGCGCCGCCGATCGGCGCGGTAAAATTGCAAACCAGTTGCGCGATGGGCAGAGCTTTTCCCGACGGCAAGGTCTTCGCGTTCACGCACTCGTCCATCCACGCGCCGCTGCGCTTTTCGGTGCGCGAATAGGGATCCAGATAGAAGCCGGCGATCGCCTTGCCGCCCGGATCCAGCAAGTCGTAGTAGCGTACGCTGGGGTGCCAAACCGCAACCCCGGGCACTTCGCTGATCCGGATGCCGTAGAGCCTGGCTGTCAGCGCAAATAGGCCGCCGAGCACCTTCGGCAGCGGGAAGTAGGGCCGCAAATCCTCCTGCGAAACCTTGAAGCGGCGGGCTTTTAGTTTCTCCGTATAAAATGCCACGTCCCAGGCATCGAGCTTGCGGCCGGCGTACTCCTCGAGATCCGCAAATTCCTGAGCCCCCGCGGGCCGGCAGCGCCGTGCCAAGTCGTCGAGGAAACCGAGTACCTGCTGGCGGCTCTTCGCCATGCGAGTCGCGAGCGCATAGTCGGCGAAGGTCTCGAATCCGACCAGCTGTGCGAGTTCATGTCGCAGGGGCAGGATCTCGGCGATCAGCGGGTTGTTGTCGAAGCGACCCGCGCTGGGGCCGAGCTCGGATGCACGCGTGACCCAGGCCTCGTAGATATCGCGGCGCAGCTGCGGGCTCTCTGCGCAAGTCATGATCGTCGTGTAAGTCGGCTGGTCGAGCTTGAATAGCCAACCAGACTGTTTTGCATCGCGGGCGTCGGCCGCGGCGCGATCCACGGCATTGGCCGGCAAACCGGCGAGCTCCGCTTCGTCGGTGACGGCGCGCGTGTAGGCGCGCGCCGCGTCGAGCACGTTTTCCGAGAATTTCGTGCCGAGTTGTGCGAGCCGCTGCATCACCTCGCGAAACCGCTGTTTTCGATCCGCCGGAAGATTGACTCCCGCGAGGCGAAAATCCCGCAGCGCGTTCTCGACGACTTTGCGCTGCGCCGCATTGAGTTCGCCGCCTTCGTGTTCGAGCACGTAGGAATAAGCGGCATGCAGCGCTTCGTTCTGACCGAGCTCCGACGAATAAGCCGTGAGCAACGGGATGCAGGTGTTATAGGCCTCGCGTATGTCAGGCGAATTCGCAACCCCGTTCAAATGGCCTATCGGACTCCAGACTCTGGCCAGGCGGTGACTCATTTCTTCCATCGGCACGACCAGCGACGCGAATGTCGGTGCCGCTTGCGCGGTCAATTCCGCTATCCGCGCGCGGTTCTCGGCCAACACCCGTTCGAGCGCCGGGCGCGCGTGGACGGATTCGATGCGGTCGAATGCGGGGAGATTTTCAAATTCCAGCAGGGGATTGAACTCGGACCCCGCCGCCTTGATATTCACGTGCTGCGTCACCTTATTGAGCAAGCCATCGAAGTCCTCAGTATATCATTGGATCCTGAGCCTTCTCGAAGCCGGAGTTCCCAAGTGGCCAGCAAAAACTACGATCTCATCAGCGTCGGCGGGGGCAGCGGCGGGCTCGCATGCGCGCAGCGGGCCGCGGAGTACGGCGCGAAGGCGGCCGTCATCGAACAAAACCGCTTGGGCGGCACCTGCGTCAACGTCGGCTGCGTTCCGAAGAAAGTGATGTGGAACGCGGCGGGCATTTCCTCGCTCGTCTCCGATGCCCAGGACTACGGATTCAGCGTCATGCACGGCGGCCACGATTGGACCCAGTTGAAAGCCAAGCGCGATGCCTACATCGCGCGGCTGAACGCCAACTATGCGCGCAATCTCGCGGCCAAAGGCATCGATCGAGTGGATGGTACCGCGCGCTTTCTCGACGCGCACAGCATCGAGGTGGGCGGCAAACGCATGACGGCGCAGCACATCGTGATCGCGACCGGCGGCAAGCCGCTCGTGCCGCCCTTGCCGGGCAGCGAACTCGGAATCACGTCGGACGGCTTCTTCGAGATTGAGGACAGGCCGCAGCGCGTCGCCGTCGTCGGCAGCGGCTACATCGCTTGCGAACTCGCGGGCGCATTCCGCGAGCTCGGCAGCGACGTCGAGATGTTCGTGCGCAAGACGCATATCTTGAATAAATTCGATGCGATGTTGGGGGAGTCGCTGCAGCGCGAGTTCGGCGCGCAAGGCATCGTATTTCACGAGAAAATCGTGCCCGCAGCGCTGCTCGACGAGGCAGGACGCAAGACCTTGGTCGCCGCAGACGGCATAAAATTCCCCGGTTTCGATTGCGTGTTGTGGGCGATCGGACGCATTTCGAACGTCGCCGATCTGGGGCTGGAGCGGGCCGGCGTGCAGGTCGATGCGCACGGCTTCGTGATCACCGATGGCTTTCAGAATACCAATGTGACGGGTATCTACGCGATCGGCGACGTGACCGGCCGCGCGGCCCTGACGCCGGTTGCGATCGCGGCGGGCCGGCGGCTCGGCGATCGTTTGTTCGGCCAGAATCACGATCGTCGCTTGGACTATGAGCTGATTCCGACGGTCGTCTTCACGCACCCGCCGATCGGCACCATCGGCTTGAGCGAATCCGCGGCGCGCGCGCGCTACGGCGACGAGGTCAAGATCTACGTAACGAGCTTCGTGGGAATGTACTACGCGATCACCGATAGAAAGCCGCGCACCGACATGAAGCTCGTCTGCCTGGGCAAGGAAGAGAAAATCATCGGCTGCCACGTCATTGGCGCCGGCGCCGACGAGATGATGCAGGGATTCGCGGTCGCGATCCGCATGGGCGCGACCAAACGCGATTTCGACGATACCGTGGCGATACACCCGACGAGCGCCGAAGAACTCGTCACGATGCGCTAAAGCGCCGAGGGGACCGGAACGCGCATGAACATCAGAGCATATCGCGGCACGATGCCGACGCTGGGCGCGCGCGTGTACATAGACGAGTCGGCGCTCGTGATCGGCCGGGTGACGCTCGGCGACGACGTATCGGTGTGGCCGTTCGCGGTCGTGCGCGGCGACATCAATTTCATCGAGATAGGTGCGCGCACGAATGTCCAGGACGGCAGCGTTTTGCACGTGGTGCACGACGGCCCTTACATGCCGGGCGGCTTGCCGCTCATCGTCGGCAAGGATGTGACCGTCGGCCACAAAGCAGTGTTGCACGCGGCGCGCATCGGCAATCGCTGCTTGATCGGCATGGGCGCGGTGATCTTGGACGGCGCGGTCATCGAAGACGACGTCGTCGTCGGCGCCGGCAGCATCGTGCCGCCGGGCAAGCACTTGAGTTCGCATGGCCTCTACATCGGCAACCCCGCGAAGCGGCTGCGCGAACTCGCCTCGAAGGAGATCGAGCAATTGCTGTACGGCGCGGCACACTATGTAAAAGTCAAAGATCACTATCGCGCCGGCTGAGCCGATTGAAACAGTCGAATCCGTGACTTGGCGCACGATCTCGCGGCTCCGGCCAACTATGTAATGCCGACCGGGCCGTTCGGCGTGTCAACGCGCCTCCCGATGATCCGTTAGTGCAGACACCGAGGAGGAGACCGAGTTGTCTCCGAACGGCGACACTTACACGATCAACATCGGGAGAATTTAGTCATGATTTCCAAAGGGTCCAAGCTTATATTGGCCGGTGCTGTCGCTTCGATACTCGCCGCCTGCGGCGGTGGCGGTGGCTCTAGTGCAACGACGCCCCCGGTCGTAACGCCGCAATCCAGTCCGCTCGCGATCGTCATCAGCGACGCGTCGAGCGAAGACTGGTCGCTGATCGGGGTCAAGATTCTGTCCGTGGCGCTCGTGCCTCAGGGCGGCGGCACCAACGTCACCGTGTACACGGCACCAGCCACCTCGATGGTGAACTTGGCGCAGCTCGACAATCTCGGCGATGTCATGGGTAGCCCGGATGTTCCGGTGGGTACTTACACCGGCGCCATACTGACCTTGAGCGCCAATCCCGGCGACATCGCGCTGAACGTGGCTGCCGATCCGGAATCCGGATTCCCCGGCACCCCCGGCGCTGCGATTCCGTCGGATCAAATTCAGATCCAGCATACCCAAGGCACTGCACCCAACCTGACGGTCTCCGTGCCCGTGAACTTCGTATCGCCAGTTGTCGTGGCGACTTCCGGAACTACGCAAGTGGATTTCGAATTCGACCTCGCCCACCCCGCGTTCATCGTTGGGCACGTGCCCGCCGCCCTCGGTGGCACGACGGTCTGGGCCGTCAACTTCGAGGGTCCCGTGCGTCATCATCCGCTCGGCGACATCACGCGGCTCGTGCTGCGTCACACCTACGGCGACGTGACCGCGATTTCGACCGACGACTCCTCGATCACGATCACCAAGGCATTTCCGACGCTGCCCGTGGTCACGCCGGAAACCGCGGTCGCGGGCATGCAAAGCCTGCAGATTTACGCGGATGCCGCCAACGGCACGATTTTCTACGACATCGATGCCAAGACGCGCACGCCGATCACGAGTTTCTCAGGAATGCCCACGCTGGTCGGCCGGTACGTCCGCGTCGCGGCGCGCTACCAGGAGAACGGCACGCTCGTCGCCACGCGCATCTGGGCCGGCAACAATTTCAACGAGGTCTGGCAAAGCCCCGAGGGCCACGTGCTGCACGTCAATCCCTCGACCGATGTCGTGACGATCGAAAACGAATCGGGAGTCGGCATGCCGATCACCGTCGACGCGAACACGCAGTTCTTCGTCCGCACACCGCAGGATCCGACGGTCGACGGCACGCCGATCGGGACCGGCACGAGCTTCCTGACGAACGACGATCTCGTGCGCGGCTTCAAGGTCCACGCGACGCCCGTCGACTGGACGGCGACGCCGGTGGTTGCACAGTCGATCGAAATCGAGACCGCGCGATACGACGGCACGATCTCCTATCCGGCGCCGACGCCGGCGACGACAGCCTTCACGCTCACGCACATTTTCCATACGACGACCGACAACTACGCGTATTCGCTCGACTACCTGAACTCGGCGACGCCGAACGGCGAGGATTTCAGCACGCCGCCGAACCCGATCACGGGCTACAAGTGGTGGAGTTTCGCGTATCCGATTTCGACTCTGACTTACGGCATGAGCGCGATTTCCGATTGGGTCAGCGCGACCAACGGCTCGGCCGTGGACTTCGGCGGCTCGGTGCCGGCGATCCCGACTTACGCGACGAGCTTCGCGGCCTGGGCCGACGTGGCCAACCCCACGGGCTGGTCTGCACGGGAGTCGATTCTCGAGCCGTCCAACGTGCCGCTCGGCGTGGTGCAATCGCCGTTGACCAACGGCACGTTCGTGATGTCGGTCAAGGGGGGCATGAGCACGCCCACGATCAACGTCAGCACGACAGCGGGCAGCGCGACGCTCGTCTATCAGGTCGACAGAACCAACAACATCGTCACGGTCAGCCCGATCGACATCACGACGGACTTGAGCGCGCTAACGAACGGCCTCGTCGCCGGCACGACGCCGGTCAAGGTCTACGGCGTGCCGCAGGCGAACGGCAGCCTGAACGCCTATGTGCTCGCGTTCTACACGGGGGACAACCCCGCGCAGTAATGTTCGAGAGCAAATGACTGCTCGAGAGCGGCTGGACGTTTGAGTGCAATTGAACACGGCGCGCCGTGCGGCTTCACGAGGAGCCCCACGGTGCGCCGCCTCATTTTCAGCGCATCGATTCAGCGGTATTGAGCGAGCGCATCCAGCACCGGCTTGGTGTCCGGGTGGATTCCGCGCCAAAGCTCGAATGACGCCGCCGCTTGTTCGACGAGCATGCCCCAGCCCTTGGTCGCGCGCTTCGCATGCAGGGACTTTGCCCACAAGGTGAACGGCGTGTGGCCGCGCCCGTAGGCCATGTCGTAGCAGACCGTGTCTTCGCCGACGAGGCCGGCCGGCATCACGGGCATCTCGCCCTGCAGACTCGCGGACGTGCCGTTGACGATGAGGTCATAGGGCGGGCCTTCGATCTCATCGAATCCGCATCCCGCGGTATTGCCCAAATCCGCGAATTCGCGCGCCAGCGCGACTGCGCGCGCTGGCGTCCGGTTGGCGATGATCAGCTGACGAGGATCGCGCTCCAACAGCGGCGCGAGCACTCCGCGAACCGCCCCGCCCGCTCCCAGCACTAGAACGCGCTTGTGCGCGAGCTCGAGCTCGAGATTCTGTTCCAGGTCGTTGATGAGCCCCACGCCGTCGGTGTTGTCGCCGAGCAGCGTCGTATCGTCGAAATGGGCGATCACGTTGACCGCCTGGGCGCGTACGGCCCGCGGCGTCAATTCATTGACGAGCTCGGCCGCCGCCTGCTTATGCGGCAGCGTGATATTGAGTCCACGCACGCCCCCGGTCACCAGGCGCAAAACCTCGCGGCGAAACTCGTCGGGCGCAATGTCGAACAGCCGATATACCAGATTTTGCGCGGTCGCCTGCGCGAACATCCCGTGTATGAACGGCGACCAACTGTGCGCAACCGGATGACCGGCGACCCCATACTGGTCGGGGGGTCCGAGATGCGTGCCGGTGTTCACTCCTGCAGCCAGACCGCCGCGCGTTTGGCGAAATACGTGAGGATCGCGTCGGCGCCGGCGCGCTTGATCGATACCAGTGCTTCCAGCGCTGCGGCGCGTTCGTCGATCCAGCCGTTCTGGCCCGCGGCCACGATCATCGAATACTCACCGCTGACCTGATAGACGAATGTGGGCACGCGGAAGCGATCTTTGACGCGCCGAACGATATCGAGATACGGGAGGCCGGGCTTGATCATGACCATATCCGCGCCTTCGGCGATATCGAGTTCGACTTCGCGCAGGGCTTCGTCCGAGTTGGCGGGATCCATCTGGTAGGAGAGCTTATTTCCCTTGCCGAGCTGTCCCGCCGAGCCGACCGCGTCCCGAAACGGACCGTAGAAGCTCGACGCGTATTTGGCGGCGTAGGCGAGGATGCGCGTATGCACGAGCCCCGCGCTTTCGAGCGCACCGCGTATCGCGCCGATGCGACCGTCCATCATGTCGGATGGCGCAACCACGTCGGCACCCGCGTCCGCATGTGAGCGCGCTTGGCGCACCAGGGTTTCTACGGTCAGATCGTTTTGCACATAGCCGTTCGCGTCGATGATGCCGTCTTGGCCATGCGTGGTAAACGGATCGAGAGCGACGTCGGTGATGATCCCAAGTTCTGGAAACGCGTTCTTGACCGCCCGGACCGCTTGCTGGGCGATGCCGTCCGGATTCCACGATTCGCGCGCGTCGAGCGTCTTCTTCTCGACCGGGGTGACCGGAAAGATGGCGATCGCCGGGACACGCAGGCCGACGAGCGCGGCGCATTCGCGCAGCAGCTCGTCGATCGATAGGCGCTCGATGCCGGGCATCGAGGCGATGGGCTGGCGCCGCCCAACGCCTTCCACGACGAATACCGGGTAAATCAGTGCGTCGACGCTGAGCTGCGTCTCGCGCATCAGGCGGCGCGAAAACTCGTCTCGGCGCATGCGGCGCAATCGGGTTTTCGGAAATGAATTGCTGGAATTCCCGGTCATCTTGTCTGTGACTCCTAATCCTCTGGCCAGTGCAGCAATGGTAACCGACTCCGTGCCATGGCGAGGCCGGACGCGGCCGAAACGCCCATATGCGCTACTATCGCACCCGGAATGTCCTAATTCGGGTGCCCAGTTAATCATGCGAGCCCAGGTTGGCGAAAACCAGAAGCGCGCCCGCTTCCAGGCGCTTTGCCAATCGCTGCGGCCGGATCTGTTGCGATTCGCCATTTGGCTCTCGCGCGATCGCAGCATTGCCGAGGATGTCGTGCAGGAGACGCTGCTGCGCGCCTGGAAGGCGCAGGATTCGCTCGAGGACGAGAAAGCCGCCAAACCCTGGTTCCTGACGATCGTCCGGCGCGAGTATGCCCGCACTTTCGAGCGCAAGCGCCTGCCGACGGTCGATCTCGATGATTTGATCGCGAGCGAAGAGCCGGCGCTCGGTGCGGCCGACGAGCAGAATTTGACGGAATTGCGGCTCGCGATCTTCAAATTGCCCGATGAATATCGCGAGCCTCTGGTATTGCAGGTTTTAATGGGTTGTTCAACCGCCGAAATCGCCGCGCAGTTGAATTTGTCGACCCCGGCCGTTCTGACACGCTTGTTTCGCGCGCGGCGGCAGCTGCGCGTCCTTTGCGGCGAGGACACCACTCTGGATCCCGAAGAATGATCGATTGCAATCAAGCTAGACGGGCGCTGTTGGCCGAACCCGAAAGCGCGGATCCCGAGATACGCGCACATCGCGAGAAATGCCCGGAATGCGCCGAATATTTCGAGCGCCTGGGCCGCTTCGAGACGCGCCTGGCGAGCGCCATACGCTTGGGCGTGCACGCGGCATCGACGAGCGAGCCCGTACCGGCGGGGCCGGTCGATAACGTCGTGCCGCTGCAATCGGCGCCTGTGCGCAGTGCGGCCGCACGCACTGTCCATCGTCCGCGGTGGCTTGCGCTCGCGGCGAGCGTGCTCGTGGCGGCCGGCGTCGCCGCCGTACTCTGGCTCGCCGTTCCGCGTGCGAGCTTGGCCGGTGATGTCGTGGCGCACATGGCGGGAGAACCGCAGGCCTGGCTTTCGGATTCGGCCGTGCCCGCAGCGCGTTTGAGCGCCGCCATCGCCGATGCGCACATGCGCCTGCTGCCCGATGCGGGCGTCGTCAGCTACGCTGCGAGCTGCGAGTTTCGCGGCCATCACGTGCCGCATTTGGTCGTTCAGGACACCAGCGGACCAGTGACGGTCATGGTGCTGGTTCATGAATCGGCGCGCTCTGCCGTGAATTTCGATGAACAAGGCTATCGCGGCGTCATCCTGCCGGTGCCGGGCCACGGGGCAATTGCCGTGCTTACGCGCAACAAGTCCCTGGGAACCGCCGCCGTGGATCGGATTGCGGCGCGAGTGGTCGGCGCCATCGACTGGACGGCTTAGAGTTTTTCGGGCGTCAGGCGTGCTACTTCCACGTAGCCGGCGTCGGCGGCCGCAATGCCGCGGTGTATCGCCGCATAGGCGCTGGCGAGATATTCATCGGCGCCGAACGGCGGATTGACGATCATGAGTCCGCTGCCGGCCAATCCGACGCCCGCGTCATCGGGATGAACGGCCAGATCCGCGTAAAGCATCTTCGGGATTCCTAAATTTTCGAAGCGGGCATGCACGTTGCGCCGCTGTGTCGCGCTGCGGATCGGGTACCACATCAAATATATGCCGCTGGGCCAGCGCCGATAGGCGTCCTCGAAAGCCTGCAGCATCGTCTTCAATTCGTCGAGACTCTCGTACGGCGGATCGATCAAGACCAGGCCGCGGCGCTCCTCGGGCGGCAAGAAGGCTTTGAGCGCCGCGTAACCGTCGTCGATTTCGGTGCGGACGCGCCCCAAAGACTCCACTTCGCGCGCGGCCGCGCGCGCCTCCGCGGGCATCAATTCGACGAACAATGCCCGGTCTTGAGAGCGCAGCGCATTGCCGATGAGCGCCGGCGAGCCGGGGTAGCGCGGCAACCGTTTTCCGCGGCGCGCGTGGATCGCCGCGAAATAGCCGGCAAGATCCGCCTCTCCGATCGACCGTTCCACGAGCCGCTGCACGCCCCGCTCCGCCTCGCCGGACTTCTGCGCTTCCGGTGCCTGAAGGTCGTAATAGCCGCGCCCGGCGTGGCTATCCAGCGCGAAGAATGCCGAAGGTTTGCGCTTCAGCGCCTCCAGGCAGTACTGCAATCCGACATGTTTGGCGACATCCGCGAAATTCCCCGCGTGGTAGATGTGCTTGTAGTTCATGTCCCCTGCAGCGTGCTCTGAAAGAGCCGATCGATGCGCTTGTACTCGTCCAGCCACGAGTCGGCATTGCTGAACGCATGACGATCGAGCGGATACGGCGAGATCGTGAAATTGTCTTTGTGCAGTTCGATCAGGCGCTGATAGAGGCGCATCGAGTCCTCGAACAGTACGTTGTCGTCGATGACGCCGTGACAGATCAGCAAAGCGTCCTGCAGGCCGGACGCGAACTCGATCGGCGATGAGCGCGCATAGGCGATCGGATCGATTTGCGGGTCGTTCAATATTTCCGAGGTATATTCGGGGTCGTATTGCATCCAGTCGGTGACCGGGCGCACGGCGGCGCCCGCGGCGAACTCGCCGGGCGCGCGAAACAACGCCATGAGCGTCATGAAGCCGCCGTAAGAACCGCCGTAGATGCCGAAGCGCTTTGGGTCCGCGGCCGCGTGTTCGACGAGCCAGCGTTTGCCGTCGAGCAGATCCTCGAGTTCCTTGTGGCCCATTTGCCGGTAGATCGCCGTGCGCCAATCGCGGCCATAGCCCTCCGAGGCCCGATAGTCCATGTCGATCACGACATAGCCTTGCTGCACCAGCAGGTTGTTGAACATTTGTTCGCGAAAATAATACGGATAGCGCAAATGCACGTTCTGCATATAGCCCGCACCGTGCACGAACACGACGCCTGGATGGGGTTTCGATTCGTCGAGCTGCGCGGGTTTATAGACTTTCGCATAGATCACGCCGTCGAAATGCGTCGAGGGAACTCGAACGATTTCCGGCATGATCCAGCCGAGCGCCTTGTACTCGGCGGTGCGCGTATCGGTGAGCTCGCGTGCCGCGCCCGTGCCGTCGGCGCGCGCAACCGCGATCTGCGGCGGTACGTAACTCGAGGAATGCGTGATCAGCAGTTCTTTGCCGTCGGGCGCTAGCTCGAAGTCGTCGACACCCTGCAATCGCGTCACGCGCTCGAATGTTCCGCCGCCGCTGGGGACCCGATAGACATCATAGGCGTAAGGCGCCTCCGCGTTGCTGCGCAGATAGAACCAGCGTCCATCGGCGGCAAGTACCGGGTTGGAAACCTCGAAGCGGCCCTGGGTCAGCGCCCGGGCGTCGGCCGTCAGCTCCTTCGTGTATAGCTGCGAGAACCCGGACTCTTCCGACAAATACCACAAGGTTCGGTCGTCGTTGAGCCAACCGATGTCGATGAAGTTTCCCGCGACCCAGGCCGAGTCGGTGAGCCGATGCTGGGGGACCAATGCGAATTTCGTGAAATCCACGCTGACGATCCAGCGATCCTTGTTGTCGTTCGAGAATATTTCGATCGCGAGCGCGCTACCGTCGCGGCTCCAGGCGACGTTGCCGTGCCGCGCGTCCTCGCCTTCCTCGTCCATCACGCTCACGCCGCGTGCCTTGCCGATCGGCTCTTTGGCCGCAGCCGCGCCGCTCGCCAATTTGGCATTTTCCTCACGGATCGCCCTCAAAGGATCGTCGTGTATGCCCGGCAATGCCTCGATACTCAGCGCGTGCGCGGAATGTTCCTTGAGATCCAGCAGCAACAGGGATTGCGTCGGCAGCGAATTGCGGCCGACGCGTAACCGTTCGTCCTCGAATTCCTCATAGCCGGAATCCGTGACGTAGCGCGTGAGCTTACCCTTGCGGCCCTTATCGGCGGTTTTGGCCTCCGTGATCACGAGCATCCAGCGGCCGTTCGGCGAGAGCTCCGTATCCCGAATCGTGAGCTCGTCGCCGAAATAAAACGGTGCTCGTGCCCGCGTCGGATCCTTGCGCCGCGCATCCTCCTCGTCCTTGCTCCGCAAGTCCTTGTCGTCCTGGAGTTTCTTCAAGGTCGAGAAGATGCGCAATTGCATATCGTGCAAATCATTGGCCGCCGGCGCGGCGTCCGGATCCTTCTCCGCCTTGAGAACCGCCGCGGGCGAAACCAGATGCGTCGCAAATTCATACACGAACCAGTCGTTGCCGACGCGGTAACTGAGCAGTGCGCCATCCACCGAGAACTGCGGAGCGGCCGCCTGTTGGCCGACGCGCGTAATTTGCGTCAGGCGCTTGCTGGAAGAATCGCGCACGAAGACGTCGCCGTTGCGCACGAACGCCGCGCGCTTGCCGTCGGCGGAGTGAATCGCGGGCCCATCGGCGTTCGAGGCCGCATCGTGCGCGACCACCGCATCCTTGCCGTCGGAGAGATCCACGCGATGCAAATCGACGAGCGGGGAGGCGCCGCGCTTGACCGAGTAATACACGCTGCGTCCGTCCACGGACCAATAAGCATCCTGCACGGGTGCGCCGATCCAGTCCGGGTCGGCCATGATCCTCTCGAGCGTCAAAGCGGCGCCGAACGCCGGCGCGGCGCGCAGCAGGCCGCTCAAAATCAGCGCGGCGGGAACCAGGGCCGTGAGCACCGAGACCGCGTGGCTCGCCTCGCGAGCTCGAGCCGAATGCGGGAATTGCAGCACGAGCTAGTGACCTCCCAACTCCGCGAGATAATCGCGCGGACGCAGAAAATCGGAATACAGGCGCGCCTCGCTCGAACCCGGCAGCGGATGCCAATCGTATTCCCAGCGCACGAGCGGCGGCAGCGACATCAAAATCGATTCGGCGCGTCCGCGCGATTGCAGGCCGAACAGAGTGCCGCGATCGTAGACCAAGTTGAACTCCACGTAACGACCTCGCCGATAGAGCTGGAAGGCCCGTTCGCGTTCGCCGAACGGAAGATCTTTGCGGCGTTCCAGGATCGGCAGATAGGCGCTCAAAAAGTGATCGCCGACGCTACGCAGCAAGCCGAACGATCGGTCGAAGCCGCCTTCGTTGAGATCATCGAAGAATAAGCCGCCGACACCGCGCGTTTCATTTCGATGCGGCAAGAAGAAATAGCGGTCGCACCAATCCTTGTATTTTTCGTAGACGCCTGCGCCGAACGGCAGGCACGCGGCGCGCGCCGTCGTGTGCCAATGCAGCACGTCCTCGTCGAACGCATAATACGGGGTCAGGTCGAATCCACCGCCGAACCACCAGACCGGAGCGGTGTCGCGCGGCGTCGCGATCAGGAATCGCACATTCGCATGCGTGGTCGGCGCATACGGGTTGCGAGGATGGAGAACCAAGGATATTCCCATGGCTTCGAACGGCGCACCGGCCACTTCGGGGCGCTGCTGCGTGGCCGATTGCGGCATCGAAGCGCCGAATACATGCGAGAAGGAGACGCCCGCGCGCTCGAACACGGAGCCCTCGCTGAGGATGCGGCTTTCGCCGCCGCCGCCCTCGGGTCTCTCCCACGGGTCGCGGCGGAATTTCGCGGTATCCATCCTCTCGAGCGCATCCGTGATGCGATCGTGCAAATCGGTCAGGTATTGTTTGACGGCATTCTTCATCGCCGCTTACCTCTTCTTTTTTGCGGGCCCTTTCGTGGTGTCCGAAACATGCTTGGGCGGGGTCTTGGAGTGCGCCTTGGGCTTCGCACCGGCGGCCGGCGATGGTTTTTTCGAGACGGTCTTTGCGCTCGAGATCACCTTCGTGGGCGTAGTCTTTTTTGCGGCGGCGGTCGCAAATTTGACGCGCTTCTTGGCGGCGTGGCGTGCCGCGGCGGGCGCCCGCGCGCTTGCGGGTGCGGCTGCCGGCGCGGCTGCCGGCGCGGCTTTTTCGTCCGCCATCTTGCCATTGGCTTTGCCATTGGTCTTCGTCTTGGCTCCCTTGCGGCCCCATTTGCCGAATGTGCGCACCGGAGCGGCGGCAAGCATCGTCTGACACTCCGTCAAGCTCAAGGTCTTCGGATCCCGCTCTTTCGGTATTTTCGCATTGCGCGTCTTATCGGTGATGTACGGCCCGTAACGGCCATTGAGCACCTGGATTCCGGCGTCGGGGAAATCCAAAATCAGACGATTGGCGTCCGAAATCTCCTTCTCGCGAATGACTTCGAGCGCGCGTTCCGGCGTGATCGTATAAGGATCGTCGCTCTTCAGCGAAACGTATTTGGCGCCGAATTTCACGTATGGCCCGAAGCGCCCGACGTTCGTCGTGATCTCTTCGCCCTGTGCCGTGAGCCCCAGCTTGCGCGGCAGCTTGAACAGTTCGATCGCTTCTTCGTAGGTGATGGCGTCCATCTTCTGGCCGGGCCGGAGGCCCGCAAAGCGGGGCTTGTCGGCGTCGTCCTTGGTGCCGATCTGCACGAACGGACCGAAGCGGCCCATGCGCACGCTCATCGGTTTGCCGCTCGCCGGGTCCTTGCCGAGCTCGCGTGCCTGTGCAACTTCCTCGCGGCTGACCGAGGTCTCCGTGTGATTGACGAGATTGATGAACGGCTTCCAGAATTTTTCCAGCAGCGGCACCCATTCCTGATCGCCGCTCGCGACCGCATCGAGCGAATCTTCCATCTTGGCGGTGAAGTCGTAGTCCACATAGGTCGTGAAGTATTGCGTCAAAAACCGGCTGACGATCTTGCCGATATCGGTGGCGGTGAAACGTCGGTTCTCGATCTCGACGTATTCACGGTCGCGCAGCGTGGAAATGATCGAGGCATAGGTCGACGGGCGTCCGATGCCGTATTCCTCGAGCGCTTTGACCAGCGATGCTTCGGAGAAGCGCGGCGGCGGCTCGGTGAAATGCTGCGCCGGCACGACGCCGATCAACTTGACGCGATCGCCCGCTTGCATCGGCGGCAAGACATGGTCCGTGTCGTCTTGCACGGCATCGTCCACCCCCTCCTGATAAACCGAAATATAGCCGGGTTTGACCAAGGTCGATCCGTTGGCGCGCAGCACGTGCCGGCCGGCCCCGTCGGGACCCGCGAGCAGTTCCACGGCCACCGTGTCGAATACCGCAGGCGCCATCTGGCAGGCGACGGTGCGCCTCCATATCAGGGTGTAAAGCCGGTACTGATCGGCTTCGAGCTTGGTCTCGATGTCCGCTGGCAAGATGTTCGCGGCGGTCGGGCGGATCGCTTCGTGCGCTTCCTGAGCATTCTTGGACTTGGTCCGATAGATGCGCGGTTCTTCCGAAAGGCCATCCTTGCCATACAGCTGCACGACCACGTCGCGTATTTGGCCGATCGCCTCTTGCGACAGATTCAGCGAATCGGTACGCATATAGCTGATCAAACCGACCGCACCCTCGCCGATATCCACACCCTCGTAGAGCTGCTGTGCGACCCGCATCGTCTTTTGGGCGCTGAAGCCGAGTTTGCGGGCCGCTTCCTGCTGCAGCGTCGAGGTCGTGAACGGCGGCGCCGGATTGCGGCGGCGCTGCTTCCGATCGACCTCGAGCACGGTGAGTTCGCCCGCTGCGGCGGCCAGAAGTTTACGCTCCGCCTCGTGTGCCGCATCGCCGCTCGTGAAGCTGAATTGCTCGACTTTGGCGCCGGCATACTCGACCAGCTTGCCGGGAAATTTCTGTGCCGAATGCTCGAGCTCGGCGTCGATGGTCCAGTATTCGCGCGCGACGAACGCGGCAATTTCGTCTTCCCGCTCGCAAATCATGCGCAGCGCCGGACTCTGGACGCGGCCGGCCGATAAGCCGGGGCGCACCTTTTTCCATAGCAGCGGCGACAGATTGAAGCCCACCAAATAGTCGAGCGCGCGCCGCGCCTGTTGCGCGTTGACCAAATCGAGCGATAATTTGCGCGGCTGCGCCATCGCTTCGCGCACCGCGTCCTTGGTGATCTCGTAGAACACTACTCGCTGCACGTCTTTACCGGCTAGCTCACCCTTCGCTTTCAGCAGTTCATAAAGATGCCACGAGATCGCCTCGCCTTCCCGGTCGGGGTCGGTCGCGAGGAACAGGGATTTGGCCTTCTTCAATGCCTTGGAGATGGCATCCACATGCTTCTGGTTGCGTTCGACGACTTGGTACTTCATCGCGAAGCGATGCTTGGTGTCGACCGCGCCCTCCTTGGGCACGAGGTCGCGGACATGGCCGTACGAGGCCAGCACCTCGAAGTCCTTGCCGAGATACTTCTTGATGGTCTTCGCCTTGGCAGGCGACTCCACGATAACGAGATTGCTGCTCAAAGTAATCTAGTGCAGGGCGTCGGAGCGCTCTTCGAAGACAAGGTCTTCCATTTGCGCATAAGCGGATTCTTGGCCAGGCTGGCTGAACAGCACCATCAGGACGACCCATTTGACTTGTTCAATGTCGATTTCGTCGGCCTCGAGCGCCATCAGGCGATCGATGACGAGTTCGCGCTGGTTACCGGAGAGTATCGCCAAGTTCTCCAAATGCATTAAATAGCCCCGCACGTCGGTATCGAGCCGCAGCAGCTCCTGGCCGCTGAACACGCGCACCGCGCGCGCTGTCGCCTCGGCGACCTTGCCCAATTGCTCTCCGGACAGGCCGTCGAGCCACTCCAAGGCCCGCCCAATATCGGGTTCGACGAATCCTGCCTTGTCCAATTCCAGCTTCAATGTTTGGCGATCCGGCCGAGGTTCGTCGTCCGCGCTCATGTAATTCTCGAAAAGGTAGATAAGCAGATCGAGAACGTTATCTTTCACCTCATGGGCTCCTGGCGACTCGGGAGTAGCGGCCTCCGGGGGCAGCCTGAACGTAGCCTTCGAGCTCGAGGATCAGCATCATCGAAGACACGGCTTGTGGTTTGAATCCGGTGCGAACGACCAGTACATCGAGGTCCGCCGGATCAAAGCCGAGCGCATCTAACAAGATTTTGTGATCGTTGTCCATTCCCGCGGCTGGCCTCAAGCGACCGGGGCGCCCGCGGGCGGGCACGACGCGAGCGCCGAAGAACGCGGAAAAGTCCAGCTCGCTCAATATGTCAACTGCGGTTTCGGTCAATTTCGCACCCTGCTTGATCAGTGCATGGCAGCCGCGCGTCAGCGGATTGCGGATCGAGCCGGGGATGGCAAATACCTTGCGGCCCTGCTCGCCGGCAATCCGGGCCGTGATCAAGGAGCCGCTTTGACGTGCCGCTTCAACGACCAGAGTCCCCATGCTAAGCCCCGCGAGGATGCGGTTACGCCGTGGGAAATTGCAGCGCCGCGCAGGCATCGTCAGCGGAAATTCGCTGACCAGAGCGCCATACTGCGCGATTTGCGCGGCTAGACCAGCGTTGCCGCGCGGATAGACGACGTCGATTCCGGTTCCGAGTACCGCCAGCGTCAATCCCTGCCCGGCGAGGGCACCGTGGTGGGCTTCGGCGTCTATGCCCTCGGCAAGCCCGCTCGTGATCGTAAGTCCTCGCCGTACAAGGCATTCCGCGAATTCGAAGGCGTTTTCGCGGCCCTGCGGGCTGGGATTGCGAGCCCCGACGATGGCTAGCTGCGGTTCGCGCAAAATCCGCGCGTCGCCGTCGATGTAAAGCGCAATCGGACACTCGCCGCTCCCGAGCAGCAGCGGCGGAAAACGCTCGTCGTTGAAGGGTACGAGATGATGCCGCGGGTGCTCGAGCCAGCGACGCTCGGCGGCCGTTGGTTTCGCGTCAGCCTGCGCGAGAAACGCAGCTACGCTCGCGGGCAGCCCGGCCTGCGCCGCCGAGGCCGCGGGAGCGGCCACTATCGCTCGTGCGGTTCCCAGTTTTGCGAGCGCCGCGGCAAGCGCCGCTGCGCTTAGCCCGGGGGCGCGCGTGAGTGTCACCCAGGCGAGTGCGTCTTCGCTCTGCGGCATTTGCCGCAGTATCGGCCGCGCTGGATCAAACCTCGGGCTGAATTACGGCCCAATTTGTGCAGATTGGCGGTCTGTCTATTGCCGAGCTACGGATTCTCGACGCGATAGCCCAGCCGAATGATGTTCCTCGCTTCCATGACCAGACCGAAGCTCATGCGATCGAAGGTCTTGAACACCATATAAGTGCCGACGCGCTCCTCGGGCAGATGAATCTTCGGCTGAAACCACCCGGAGCTGCCGGCCAAGAAGCCGTGTTTTTCATCGTCGACGACCGTTTGACCGGACTCGTAGATCGCGAGCACGTTGCCGGGCACGAGCCCGTCGCGCGCGCCGCGGTTGATTGCGACGACCTGGTATTGGCCGATGACGGTTACGCCGTCGGTGATGGCCATGAGCCGGCCGTTGACTTTGGAGCGCGGCGGGCTCGGGGCAAAGTCCAGCGGCACGTCCACGGAACCCGGGATGACTTTGTCGCCGGGTTCGGCTTCGCGGTTCGATTCCGTCATGATCAAGGTCGCCGGATCGCCGGTCCGCGTCAGCCGACCGGTTCCCGCGTAGATGCCGTTGTAGCCCAGCAATCGATGGTCGTCCGGATCGCGCAGTTCGTCCCCAACACGCACGACGTTATAGCGGGTTCCAACGGTCGCAGGCTGGCAGAAACCGCGTGCGTAAAATACGTTGCCCTCCGCGATGCCCTCGTGTTCATCGAGCGAACTCAGCACGTAAGCCGCACAGCGGATATCTTCCTTGGAGAGCACCGAGGGCTTGGACATGAACGCCGCGACGCTGTCGTAGGGAATCGTCGTGATCGCCGCTTCCAGCGGCTGACTGCGCACGCGAGGTTCAACGCGCGCTTGATCTCCGCGCTGCAACAGGATTCTCGGCTGGCCGTTGATGTAGACGAGCCGCAGCGTATCGCCCGGATAAATCCGGTGCGGGTTCTGAATCTTGGGGTTGACCTGCCAAATTTCAGGCCAATACCAGGGATCGCGCAAGAACACCTTGGCGATGCCCCATAGCGTATCGCCACGTTTCACGACGTAGCTGTCGGGAGCATTCGCGGCGAGCGGCACGCCGCCCGTCGTCGGTTCGGCCGATTCGGCGGGTGCCTGGGCTTGACCGCTATTCGCAGCCGCTTCCATGGCTGTTCGCTCGTCGCCGACGACGGTTCCCTCCACGCTATTATCGGACTGGGGGATCGCCATCGGTGCCGCCGATGTCGTCGATGCCGTCGTCGCCATCGGTGGCTCCGATCGGCAACCCGCAATCAGGGCAATCGAGGCGGATAGCATTATTAAAATCTTTTGCCGCTGCATTCGTTCTGGCTCCCTTGAGTCACCGATCTCTAAGGTGTGGGCTGACTGGTATACTAATTAACGTTATCGCAACTCGATTAAGTTAAGCAGTGGCGGAACTTTAGCAACAATTTTGGGCCAAAAACACGACCTTGCTCTCATAACTCCCATGACCAAGCTAGTAATTCTCGAGTATCCGGATCCCAGACTGCGCCAAAAGGCGGAGCCGGTATCGTTCGTGGATGATGCGCTGCGTCAATCGGTCGACGACCTACTGGAAACGATGTACGCGGCCAATGGTATCGGTCTTGCCGCTACGCAGGTGGATCTCCACAAGCGCATGCTCGTCATCGACGTTAGTGAACAGCGCAATGATCCTCTCGTACTCATTAATCCCGAGATATTGAGTGCCGAGGGCCGCGAGCCCGTCGAAGAGGGGTGCCTTTCCTTGCCGGGCATCTATGACAAGGTGCAGCGCGCGACCAAGATACGCGTGCGTGCGTTGGGTCGCGATGGCCGGCCTTTCGAGATCGATGCGCAGGGCTTACTGGCCGTCTGCATTCAGCATGAGATCGATCACCTGGAAGGGCAGCTATTCGTCGATTATTTGTCGGAGCTGAAACGTCAGCTGATACGCAAGCGGTTACAGAAGGAGCGCCGGCAACGTTCCTCGTTGCACGAGACCCGCGCTTCCGCACCGGCTCTCTAGGCCCTTGACCCTGCATCCTAGATCGCTGCGGCTGGCGTTCGCCGGAACCCCGCCGTTCGCGGTGCCGGCGCTCGACGCTCTGAGCGCAGCCGGCCATCACGTTCATGGGGTTTATACGCAGGCCGATCGTCCCGCCGGCCGCGGCCGCAGCCTGCAAGAAAGTGCCGTCAAGCATCGAGCCGTCGAACTCGGCATACCGGTTTATCAACCGGTGAGTTTCAAATTGCCGGAGGCGCAGCAGTCGTTGCGCGATCTCGATGTCGACGCATTCATCGTGGCGGCCTATGGATTGATCTTGCCGCCGCAGGCGCTCGCGATTCCGCACTTGGGCTGCTTCAACATTCACGCCTCGCTGTTACCGCGCTGGCGCGGCGCGGCGCCGATCCAGCGCGCGATCCTCGCGGGCGATCCGCTGACCGGCATTACGATCATGTGCATGGAGCAGGGACTCGATACTGGACCGATGCTGCTCGCGCGCGCGCTCGAAATCGATGCGCGCGATACATCGAAGACTTTGACGGATCGCCTCGCGCGTCTCGGCGGCGAACTGATTTGTGAAGCGCTCGATGGCTTGCAGCGCGGACGGCTGCATGCCCGAGCGCAGCCCGCGCAAGGCGTCTGCTATGCCGCGAAAATCGAAAAATCCGAGGCGCTCATCGATTGGCGCGAGGACGCGGAGGCGATCGCGCGCAAGGTCAGGGCATTCGATCCCTGGCCGATCGCGGAGACGCGCTTTCAAGGCGCTCAGTTGCGACTCTGGGAGGCCGCGCCGGTGCCGCACCCGGCGGCTTCGGAGCTTCAGGTTGCCGACGCGCATGAGCACCCGCAGATGCCGGCGGGAACCGTTTTGCGCGCATCGAAGGACGGTATTGATGTGCTTTGCGGCCGTGGTGTCCTGCGCATTACCCGGCTGCAACTGCCCGGCCGCAAACCGGTGCTCGCCCATGAATTCGCCAATGCGCGGCCGCTAGCCGGCGCGCGGTTCACGACCGAATGAACGCGGCGGCCGGCGCTCGCGCTCGGGCGGCCTACGTGTTGGCACGCATCCTTCGCGAGGGCGTCACGCTGGATGTGTCTCTGCACGACGCGCTCGCGAACGCGCCCGCCGGATTCGCTCCCGCTGTTCGATCCTTGAGTTACGGCGCGGTGCGGGGATATTACCGCCACGAGGCCATCTTGGGGCGCCTGCTGTCCCAGCCGGTCAGATCCCTCGACGGTCTGGTGCGCGCGATATTGTCGGTCGCCTTGTTCGAATTGGAGGATGCGCAAACGCCGGCCTATGCGGTCGTCGATGCCGCCGTGGAAACCGCCAAGGCAACCGATGCGGCGCGCGCGAGTGGACTCATCAATGCGGTGCTACGGCGCTATTTACGTGAGCGCGCCGCAATCGATGCCGAGATTGCGCGCAATCCCGCAACCCGTCATGCCTCGCCGGTCTGGCTCGCGGATCGGTTGCGCGCGGATTGGCCGGTGCGGTGGACGCAGCTGCTGGCCGCGGGAGACACGCAAGCGCCGATGTGGCTGCGGGTCAACAGCCGGCATTCGACGGCCGGCGAGTATGTGCAACGCTTGAGCGAGGCGGGCATCGGCGCGCGCGCCGAGCCGCGCGTTCCGTTCGCCGTGCTGCTCGACTCGCCTCGCGATGTCAGCGAATTGCCGGGTTTCGCACAAGGCGCGGTATCGGTGCAGGATCTGGGCGCGCAGTGCGTCGCGTTTCCCTTAGGCCTGGCCCCCGGGTTGCGAGTCCTCGACGCCTGCGCCGCTCCGGGCGGCAAGACGGCCTTGATTGCCGAGCGCGAGCCCGCGCTGCAGAAATTGATAGCCATCGATATCGATCCGAAGCGGCTTGCGAGAGTGCGCGAAAATCTCGCGCGCGGCGCCCTTGCCGCAGACCTCGTGCAAGGTGACGCGGCCACGCCCGCGACTTGGTGGGACGGTGTGCCTTTCGACCGCATCTTGCTCGACGCCCCCTGCTCCGGCTTAGGCGTAATCCGCCGCCACCCGGATATTCGTTTGCGTAAGTCCCCGGCGGACATAGATAAATTGCCGGCGCTGCAAGCGCGTTTGCTGGCCGCGGCTTGGGCGTTGCTGGCGCCCGGCGGGCGGCTCGTGTACGCGACCTGCACGCTGACTCGCAGCGAGAACCACGATGTCGTGGCGGCATTTTTGCACGCCACCCTGGATGCCGCGTCGGCTCCCACGGAATCCTGGAGGGACTGGCCCGGCTTTGGGATCAGCGATGAGTTAGGCCGGCAAATTCTTCCCGGAGAGGCGGGTGCCGACGGCTTCTATTATGCTGCCCTAAACAAACAATGAACGCCGCGCCTCGTCAGTCCACGCCGATCACGCCAGCCGCGAATCCACGGTTGGCGCGCATACGCCTTTGGCTAATTCTGTGGGCAAGCCCGGCGTGTCTGATCGCCTCGGCGACGGTCGCAGACGGACTCGACGGCCGGTTCGAGGTCCGGTCCGCCGATCTTGAACTGACCGAGGGGGTATACCATCTGAATGTGCGCATCGACCTACCCGTCGGAGATGCCGTCCGCCAGGGTCTCGGGGAGGGTGTACCGCTGAGCCTCGAGGTGGACCTCGCCATCAACCGCGTGCGGCAGTTTTTACCCAACGCAAGCGTCGCGGAACTGACCCAGCGCTACCATTTGCAGTACAACACCGTCAGCGCCCGCTACGTATTGCACAACGACAACAGCGGAGAACAGGAATCCTTGCCGACCGTCGACGCGGCGCTGGAACGCTTAAGCCAAGTGCGCGGCTTGCCGGCACTCGACCAGTCGCTGCTGCCGGCCGGCCGGCGCTACGAGGCCAATGTCCGCGCTAAATTGGACTATGGCGCCGTTCCCTTGACGGTGCGAGTGTTGATGTTTTGGGTCAACGAATGGCATCGCGAAAGCGACTGGTATACATGGATACTGCAGCCTTAGTCCGCAAATACGGCTCGACCGTCATTGTCGGCGTCGGCATAACGCTGTGGTTGGCCGCGCTCCTTTTACTGGCTTCGGCTGCGCAAAACTCGGCGCTGTTCAACCGCTGGCTACCATGGATCCTGCTGATCAACATCGCGGGCTTGTTGACGCTGTTTGCGTTGCTCGCGGGCAAGCTGCTCAAGCTGGCGCGGGAATATCGTCGCCACGCGCCGGGATCGCGGCTCAAGGCGCGCACCGTCGCGATCTTCAGCGCGCTCGCCGTCGCGCCGATCTTGGTGGTCTATTATTTCGCTCTGCAATTCTTAAACCGCGGCATCGACAGCTGGTTCGAGCTCGAAGTCAGTCAGAGTTTGAGAGACACGCGCGAGCTGTCGCGCGCCGCGCTCGATGTGCGCGTGCGTGAATTCCTGCAGAACACCGAGGCGGTCGCGCGCACATTATCGGTGCTGCCGGACTTCGATCTGATCGGCACGCTCGATCGTGAGCGGCGCGAAAGCACCGCCCTCGAATTCACGGTGCTCGGCGCTCAAACCCGCATTCTGGCGACTAGTTCGGATCGGCCGATGGACTCCATTCCGCTGCCCGCCACCGACGAAATGATGCTGCAGGTGCGCCGCGGCAGACCGTACGTCAGTCTGGACACCAACGCGGTCGGCGGCTACGTGATCCGCGCCGCGGCACCGCTGAACGCCAACGGCAATCCGGGCGGCCGCGTGCTCATCGCGATGTATCCGGTGCCCGAGCAGCTCAGCGAGTTGGCCGATACGGTCCAGCGCTCGTACACCCAGTACGCGAATCTCGTGCAGTTGAGGCAACCGCTAAAGTCGACGTTCGTGCTGATCTTGACCTTCGTCGTGTTGTTGTCCTTGCTCGCCGCCGTTTACGGCGCCATCTTCGCTGCGGGTCGACTGATAAAGCCCGTGCAAGACCTGATCGCGGGCACGCGTGCCGTGGCGCGCGGGGATTACGATACCCAGTTGCCGCTGCCGTCGCGCGATGAACTCGGCTTCTTGGTGACGTCGTTCAACGACATGACCAAGCGTCTCGCGCGCGCCCGCGTCGAGACGCGCCGCAGCCAGCAAGCGGTCGAAGCGGAGCGCGCAGGGCTCGCCGTGATTCTCGCGCGCTTGTCCACGGGTGTCGTTTCTCTGGAGCCGGACCTGACCGTGCGCACCGCCAATCAAGCCGCAAGCGCGATCCTGGGCGTCGATTTGGAAAGCGCGATCGGCAAGCGTTTCGACGAACAGATCAGCGACGGCAGCTTGTACGTGCAATTCCTGAACGCCGTGAAGGCGCGATTCGGCGCGGAGCACCTGGATTGGCGGGAACAAATCGAATTGCTGTCCGACACCGGCAAGCGGGTGCTCATGTGCGCCTGCACTGCGCTGCCGAACGACGTCGGCGCCGCCGCCGGCGTCGTGCTGGTGTTCGACGACATCACCACGCTGCTGCAGGCGCAGCGCGACGCGGCGTGGGGCGAAGTCGCCCGCCGCTTGGCGCACGAGATCAAGAACCCGCTGACGCCGATCCAATTGTCCGCCGAGCGCATGCGCCGCAAATTCTTGGGCAGCATGAATGCCCAGGACGCGCAGATTCTGGAACGTGCGACGCACACGATCGTGGCTCAAGTCGACGCGATGAAGCAAATGGTCAACGCCTTCAGCGAATACGCGCGCGCACCGGACATGCAATTCACGCGCTTCGATTTGAACCAACTCATCACCGAAGTTGTCGATTTATATAGGGCACAGGACAGCGGCGCGGAATTGAAGCTGCTGTTGGATCCCGGGTTGCCCGAAATTTCAGCGGACCGTATGCGGATTCGCCAAATTCTCAACAATCTCGTGACCAATTGCTTCGAGGCCCTCGAGGGTCGGGCGGGCGCGAGCATCGAGATCGAAACCCAGCTTGCCGAGGATGGCGGTAAGCCGGTCGCGTCGATCGTCGTCACCGACAACGGTCCGGGGTTCCATTGGGATCTGATCGGTACGGTTTTCGATCCGTACGTGACCAGCAAGCCGAAGGGTACCGGTTTGGGCCTTGCGATCGTGAAGAAAATAGTAGAAGAACACGGCGGGCGCATAGAAGCGGATAATCGGCGCATGGGCGGCGCCCGAGTGCGAATTCTATTGCCATTGGGCGAAAGCGGAAGATCCCTGGGGTCCAGGGAGCCGCGTAAAGGCGAACACAGGAGAGAACGCGTATGACCGCTTCGAGAGTACTGGTGGTTGACGACGAGGCCGATATTCGCGAATTGCTGCAAGAGATCCTTTCGGATGAGGGCTATGAGGTCGAAGTGGCGGCAAATGCTGCCGAGGCGCGCGCTGCGCGCGCCAACCATGCGCCCGATCTGGTGTTTCTCGATATATGGATGCCGGACACGGATGGAATCACCTTGCTGCGCGAATGGTCGATGACCGACGGCTATGATTGCCCGGTCGTCATGATGTCGGGTCACGGCACGGTCGAAACGGCGGTCGAAGCGACGCGGCTCGGGGCCTTCGACTTCGTCGAAAAGCCCTTGTCGCTGACCAAATTGCTGAAGACCGTCGAACGTGCGCTTGACGCCGGCCGCCGCAAGCGGATGTCATCGCGCAGCCAGGGCAACACGCCGTTCGTCACCATCGGCAAGAGCAAAATAATTCAGGCCTTGCGCGAGCAAGTTCATCAGGTGGCCCCCAGTAATTCGCCGGTGCTCCTCATCGGCGAAGTCGGATCGGGCCGCGAGGCATACGCGCGGCTGTTGCATTCTCTGAGCGCCCGGGCGGCCAAGCCGTTCACGATGGTGATTGCCGCGAGTCTCGGCACCGATCCTGCCGCGGCCTTGTACGGGACCGAGCGCGACGGCCGAGTCGAACCCGGTATTTTCGATCAAGCGGCAGGCGGGACCTTGTTCATCAACGGCCTCAACGACCTGAGCAGCGCCGCGCAGCGCGCGCTGATCGGCGCGATCGAGCAGAACAGTTATGTACGAATCGGCGGCCGGCAGCGCCATCCGCTCGATGTGCGTTGGGTCAGCTCGGCGCAGGACGGCTTCGATGCGAGTACTTTGCCGGAAGCGTTTCGGCGCGATCTGATCGCGCATTTGAACGTGATCACGCTGCGCGTGCCGCCGCTGCGCGACTATGCGGAAGACGTGCCGGACTTGCTGCGTTTCTACGTGGACCGCCTGGTCGACGAGCAGCGCTTGCCACTGCGCAGATTCAGCGTCGCGGCGCAGAATCGGCTGCGAAATTACCCATGGCCCGGCAATGTCGGCGAGTTGAAGAATCTCGTGCAGCGCGTGCTGATCTTGGGTGCCGGTGAGGAAATACGGCTCGACGAGGTCGAGCGCGAGCTCGCGGAGAAGCTCGCCGTCGACGAACCGCTGGTCAAGCAGGACCTGCTTGCCCTACCACTTCGCGAAGCGCGCGAGCAATTCGAGCGCGCCTACCTGCAGCAGCAGCTGCAGCTCTGCAACGGCAAGGTCGGGCAGCTGGCCAAGCGAGTCGGCATGGAGCGCACACACTTGTATCGCAAGCTGCGCGCGCTCGGAGTCGATTTCCGCCAGCTCGGCGACGACTGACTCGGCCGGACGGCCGAGTCAGTCCCCGACGCGGATCACGAGCACGTCGACGTCGGCTTTGCGCATGATCTGGCGCATGCGATTTAGTTCGTCCAAATTGCTGATCGGGCCGACGCGGATGCGGTGCCAGGTATCGTTGTCGACAGAGACCTTTTGTACCTTGGATTCGATGCCTTGCAGCGCCAATTGCGCGCGGACGCGATCGGCGTCGGCGAAGTTCTTGTAGGAGCCGGCCTGCAGTACGTAGGTGCCGCGGCGAGTCTCGGGCGCCGGCAGGATATCGCGCTTGACGTCCTTGTCCTTTTCCGGCACGACCACCTCGAATTTCGGCAGCATGTCGTAGAAATCATAGGGCTTGCCCGGCTCCTCGGCGGCACCGGACTCGTTGCCCCCGAGTTCGGATGCATCGCCGCCGCGCGATTTTCTCTTGTCGGCTTTGGCCAAGTGCGGCGCAGGCGCATCGGGCTTGCGGTCTTTGAAGTAAACGACGCCGGCCACTCCGAGGCCGATCGCCAGCCCCAATGCCATTCCGGCCCAACCGGAGAACCCGCCGGGCTTGGCCCGCTTCTGTTTGTAGTCTCGCGCCATGGGCTCGTGCTCTACATCGAATCGGGCGCCGACACGCCGAGCAGCCCGAGTCCGTTGCGAATGACGACTTGCGTGGCAAGCGCGAGAACCAGCCGCGCGTCGCGCAACCCCGCATCGTCAACGATGATTTGATGCGCGCTGTAATTCGTGTGGAAATCGTTCGCCAAGTCGCGCAAATAATGCACGAGCGTATGCGGCGCTCGCTGGAGCGCGCATTGCTCGACGATCTCGGGATAGGCACACAGGCGCTTGATCAATGCTAGTTCCTGCGGCTCCGCGGCGAGCGCCAAGTGTGCGAGGCCGTTGGCGGCATCGTGCTCGAGCCGGCGGTCCTTGAGCTGCCGCATGACGCTGCTGACGCGCGCATTCGCATACTGGATGTAGTACACCGGATTCTCGTTCGACCGCGAGGTCGCCAGCTCCAAATCGAAGTCCAGGTGCTGATCGTTGCTGCGCATGACATAAAACAGCCGGGCGGCATCGTTGCCGACCTCTCTGCGCAGATCGCGAAGTGTCACGAACTCGCCGGAGCGCGTCGACATTTGCGCTTTCTCGCCGCCGCGGAACAGGGAGACGAACTGTACCAGGCGCACCTCGAAGCATTCGGGCGGGCCGCCGAGTGCGATCAGGCCGGCGCGCAGCCGCACGATGTAGCCGTGATGATCGGCGCCCCAGATGTAGAGCAAGTGCTGGAAACCGCGCTCGAGTTTATTGAAGATATAGGCGATGTCCGACGCGAAGTAGGTCTTGACGCCGTTGTCGCGCACCATGACGCGGTCCTTTTCGTCGCCGTACTCGGTGCTCTTGAACCATAAGGCGCCGTCCTTCATGTAGGCGCGATCGGCTCGCTTGAGCGCATTCAGCGCCCGATCGACCGAACCGTCCTCGCTCAATGAGCGCTCGGAGAACCACCGGTCGAAGTTCACGCCGAACTCCCGTAGATCCTCGCGGATATCGCCGAGGATCTCCTCTAGCGCAAGCGTCAGCACAGCCCGGAACGCGGCATCGCCGAGCAGCGCGCGCGCGCGCGCGATCAGCGCGTCGATGAAGATGTCCTTATCGCCGCCCTGGGGCTCATCGGCCGGAAGGTTCTTGAAGACTTCGCTGCCGGCGTGCCAGAGCGCTCTGCCTTGTGCGGCCATCAACTTATCGGCGATCGCCGCAATGTAGTCGCCGCGATAACCGTTGGCAGGGAACGTGAATCGTTCGCCGCAGCGCTCGAGATAACGCAGCCAGGTGCTCGCGGCGAGAATTTCCATTTGCCGCCCGTCGTCGTTGACGTAGTACTCGCGCTTGACGACGAAGCCCACGGCCTCGAGCAAATTGCCGAGCGTCGCGCCGAAGGCGGCGTGCCGGCCGTGCCCGACGTGCAGCGGCCCCGTCGGATTCGCCGATACGAATTCCAGCAGCACCGATCGTCCCGCGCCGAGGGCGGAACGGCCGTAGGCATCTGCGGCCGAAAGAATGCGCGCCACCTCGCGATGGTACGCGTCGCCCTCGAGGAAGAAATTTATGAAGCCGGCGCCCGCCACTTCGACCTTGGCAATCACATCGTTGGCCGGCAGCGCTGCGATGAGCGCTTGCGCGAGCTTGCGCGGGTTCTGACGCGTCGTCTTTGCGAGGCGCATCGCCAGATTGCTCGCAAAATCGCCATGCGCGGGATCGCGCGTATGTTCGACTTCGAGGTTCACTTGGCGCGCGGACCGCGGCATGAGTTCGTTGGGTAGTGCGCCTAGCGCCTGCTGCAATAGAGCTTCGATCAGATTCTTCACGAGCGATACCGTCGATTTGAAAAGCCGAAAAGGCCCGCAAGTTTACCCGAAAGTGCTCAGTCGACTTCCGTTGGATCGACATCGATCGACCAGCGTAGCCCCGGCGGCACGGCAAGCGCTTCGACTTTCCGCAACCAGCCGTCGAGAAAACGCTGCAGGACGAGGCGCCCGCTCGCCTCAATCAGCAGATGCGCTCGAAAATGGTCGGCGCGCCGGGCAAGCAGCGCGGTCGCAGGTCCCAGGACCTTGACGGCAGCGTCGTGCCGCAGTTCCGCCGGCGCGCGCATCGCGTGCGCCGCGCCCGGTGCTTGCACCGTGCCCGAAGCGAGCACTGTGCCCGATGCTTGCGTCGGGGCGAGTGCTGCCGCAGCTCTGAGGAACCTGTCCAGACGGTCCGTATCCCGTGCCTCGGCGCGCAGCAACGCGAGTCGCGAATAGGGTGGCCAGCCGGCCTCGCGGCGCTCCTCCAGGGCGGCGGCCGCGAAAGCTTCGTAGCCCGACCCGATCAGTAAATTGAGCAACGGATGCTGCGGAAACTCGGTTTGAATCAGCACTTCGCCGGCGCGCGCGTCGCGACCGGCGCGGCCCGAGACCTGGATGATCGTTTGCGCGAGCCGTTCGGTCGCGCGGTAATCGCTCGCAAACAGGCCCTGATCCGCATCCAAGATCACGACCAGGCTCACTTGCGGAAAATGATGCCCTTTGGTGAGCATCTGCGTTCCCACGAGAATGCGCGCCTCGCCGCTATGCACGCGCGCCAGCACGCTCTCCATGCGTCCGCGCAAGCTGGCTGTGTCCCGGTCGAGTCTGGCCAGCGGCGCCTGTGGGAATAGGCGCAGCAAGGTCTCTTCGATGCGTTCGGTGCCCTGGCCGACCGGTAGCAGTGCATGGCCGCAGCTGCCGCAGATCAGCGGCACAGGACTTTGCGCGCCGCAGTGGTGGCAGCGCAATTGCCCCGCGCGGCGATGCAGCGTCATTCTGGCATCGCAGTGCGCGCAGGGCGCGACCCAGCCGCAAGCATTGCAAAATAATGTCGGCGCATAGCCGCGGCGGTTCAGGAAGACGATGACCTGTCCGCCGGCCGCTAAATGCTGCGTAATCGCTTGGATGGCCGGCTGCGAGACGCCCTGATCGCTGGCATGTCGCTTCAGGTCGACGAGCGTCATCTTTGGCGGACGTGCCGCACCCGCGCGCTCGGGCAGCGAGACGCGCGAGTAGCGGCCTTGTGCGACATTTTCGAGCGTTTCCAGCGACGGTGTCGCCGAGCCCAATACGATGGGTACGGCGGCGCGTTGGGCTCGCAGCACCGCGAGATCGCGCGCCGAGTAGCGAAATCCCTCTTGCTGCTTGTAGGAGGCATCATGCTCCTCGTCGACCACGATCAGCGCGAGCTTTGGCAAGGACGCAAACACGGCGGAGCGCGTGCCGATGACGATGCGGGCCTGACCGTTATGCGCGGTCCGCCAGGCGTCACGCCGCAGCGATCCGGCGAGTCCCGAGTGCAGTACCGCGAGGCCGGTCCCGAAGCGGCGCTGAAATCGATCCACGAGCTGCGGCGTCAGGGCAATTTCCGGGACCAACACGAGCGCTTGTCCGCCGCCGCCAATCGCTCGTTCGATGACGCGCAGGTAAACCTCGGTCTTGCCGCTGCCGGTGACGCCGTACAATAGATACGCGCCAAACCGAGACAGCGATTGGGCGATCGCAGCGACGGCCGCGGCCTGCGCCGCGGTCAGCGCAATCTCATTGCGATTTGGGTCGACGGTCAGCACGGAGTCGCTCGCGCCCGCGCCACCCTGCATCAGCGGGCCGGAAGCTGGTGGCTCGGTGGGCTTTTCAGCGCTGGCCAGCCAACCCCGCGCTGCCGCCGAACGTACATGTACTACCTTGAAATATACGCTAATTTCGTCGATCGTCTGCGATCCGCGCTCCATAAGCCATGCGAGAAGTGCGCGCTGCTGCGGCGCCCGCCGATCGCTCGGCGTCATGGCTTCAAGCCTTCCTGCGGCGGTCATTTCCCAGACTTGCGCATGGGCGTGGGTCGCCTGCCCTTCGCGCAGGCTCGCGGGTAAGGCGGCCGCGAACACTTCACCGATGGGGTGATGGTAGTACTCGGCGGCCCAGCGCAATAACTCGAAGGTAACCGGATCGAATACAGGCTCTTGATCCAAGATGTCGAGCACAGGTTTAAGCCTTTCGGTCGCTATGCGGGACTCGACTGCCACGCCGACCAGAATACCGATGAGCTGTCGGCGCCCAAACGGCACACGCACGCGCACGCCGGCTCGCGGCGGCGCGGACTCGATAGCCGATGCCGCCTGCACCGGCGGCAGGTAATCGAAGACGCGGCGCAGCGGCATGTCGAGCGCGACCAGCAGAATCAATGCGATTCTCTTGTCCACAATAAATGTGGATAAGTCTGTGCAGAAGCGGGGATCAACATGCCCAAGTGCCCGTTCCGTTTCGAGTCCGCTTCAAATTGGCGAAAAACTGTTCGAAATTCGATCAATTCTTTTATATTCAAGTAATTACAGATCGCTCTGGATCCCATGATGAGGTGTCGAACGCAAATATTGCACGGCGAGTCATCGAGTTTGTGCGTAAGTCGCTGATCTGATGCCACGACGCCCGTCAACCGCCGCGGTAGGTAGCCGTTTATACCTACATTAGTCAAGCTTGCTTGAAGCTAAAAGGACGGGTTATGTCGCGGTTTGCTACGCTCTCGGGCGCTTGGATGGCATGGGATGGTCCGGCCCCAGCACCCGAGGATGCTGTTTTGGACCAAACTCGAGAACTTGATAAATTTTTGGCCGAAGTCGAGCGCCGCGCCTTTCGCATTGCCCAAGTCAGTTTGCGCGATGCCGACGATGCGCTCGACGTGGTGCAGGACGCGATGCTCAAACTGGCGCGCAATTACGGCGCCAAACCGAGCGCCGAATGGCGGCCGCTGTTTTATCGGATCCTCGAGAACGGCATACGCGACTTACAACGGCGGCGCGCAGTGCGCAAGCGAATCATGGTGTGGATGCCGGGCCCCAAGGAGGATCCGGACGACGAAGCGCAGGATCCCTTGGAAAATGTGGCGGCGGGTGGTCCCGACGCACCGGAACTCCTGATGCAGGCCGAGGCTATGCGGCAGCTCGAAGCGGCGTTGCGAGCCTTGCCCGGGAGGCAGCGCGAGGCGTTCATGCTGCGCAATTTTGAAGGATTGGATGTGGCGGGTACCGCCGCGGCGATGGGCTGTTCGGAAGGCAGCGTGAAAACGCATTACTCGCGCGCGGTGCATACGCTACGCGACCAACTTGGCGAGGTCTGGTAATGAACGAACCTATTCCCGATTCTCTTGAGGAGCGTGGCCGTCAGCTGTTCGACGCCAGTGTCGAGAATGTCGACATGCGCGTGCGCTCGCGCCTCAATCAAGCGCGTCATGCGGCGCTCGAACTCGCACAACGTCCTCGCTCGCCCTTTCTGCGCTTCCCGGTATGGACTTCGATGGCCGGCGTCACGGCGGCGGGCGTGCTCGGCATAGCGCTTTGGCTCGGTTCTCCCATGGGCCAGCACGCGCTGCCGGGCGCCGACAATCAATCGAATTTAGAGGATTTGGAAATCGTCGCCTCAACGGATGAGGGATCCGGTGACACGCTGGAGATGCTGCAAGACGATCTCGAGTTTTACGATTGGGCTGCCGAGAAGTCCTCGGCGGCGGATACCGGTAGCGTCGGCTGAGCTGCCGTTGAGGTTGCGATGGCATTGGTTGGTCATAACGAGCGCCGTGTCGGCAGCATCGATCGCTGGATCAGCGCCGCCGCCAACACCGCCGCCGCCGCCTCCGCCGCCGAGCGACGAGTCGTTCATCGAATTCTTGGGCTCGGACGACGTTGGAGATGCAGCTTGGTGGGAATTTTTGAAGAACTCGGATCCGCGTGCGGCAACGCCGCCGCCGCCGCAGGGTACAAAGCAATGACCAGGGCGCTGATCGTGGTTTTTGGAATGCTGCTCGCAGCCGCGAACGGCAGTTTCGCGCAGGCGCCGCCGGAGCCCGCGCAGCCCCCGATGGCTGCCCCAGCCCCGGCCGCACCGCGTGCCTGGGAGTCTCTATCGCCGGCGCAGCAGCAGCTGTTGCAGAGCTATCACGGCGGGTGGAACGCACTGCCGGCGGAACGCCAAGAGGCGCTCGCCAAGGGCAGCGGTCGATGGCTGGCGATGACTCCGCAGCAGCGCGAAAGCGCGCAACAACGATTCACTCAATGGCGCGCCATGCCGCCCGAACAACGCCAGGAATTGCGGCAACGCTGGCAGCAATTCAAGAGTTTGCCGCTGGAGCAGCAGCAGCGCGTGCGCGAGCAGTTTCGGCAATTTCGACAGATGCCCGCGGAACGGCGCCAAGAACTGCGTCGGCAATGGCGGCAAATGAGCCCCGCGCAGCGCCACAACTTCATTCAGCAGCGGCGCAATTCTGCGGGACACAACCCGGCGGGGCACAACCCAGCGGGGCACAACCCGGCGCGGCATAATCCGCGGTAGTCTGGATGCGCGGTCACCTCGATGCGCGCCGAACCAGGCTGCGCGGCGCTATAATTTCTCGGGGTTGTCACTCGGGATCAAGCGCATGCATCGCAACGAATTCTTCGCCCTAGTGCTGGCCGTCTCGGGCATTTGTGCCGTCAGCGGATGTCTGCATGCGACCGGTGCGCATGAGCCGCGCGCTCCGGGTAGCGCCGCGCCATCGGCCGCGCTGCAGCCGGCAGCGACTTTCAGCGTGCCGGACGCCGTTCTACCCAAACCCTTGGTGGTGATCGCGTACGGCGATATACGATTCACGGATCCGGCCGAAACCTCGGCGACGTCGCCGGCAGCGCGGCGGGCGCTCATCGCCAAGGTCGCGAAGGAACACCCGGAAGCGGTTTTCTTGGATGGCGACATCCCGTGGCACGGCATGAGCGCCGATTACGATGTCTACCGTGGCGAAACACAGGTGTGGCGCGATCAGCATTTGCGGGTGTACCCCGCGCTCGGTAATCACGAATTTTCGAAATGCGAGCAGGATCAGTGCCTCCAATATTGGTGGACGGCGTTTCCGGAGTTGCGCGGCCGCCGCTGGTATTCCGTGGCGCTGGGAGACCGAGTGCTCGCGCTGATGCTCGACAGCGATACGTCGCTGTTCCCCGGCAGCGAACAGCGCACCTGGCTCGAACAGCAGTTTGCATCGCTCGACAAGCGGGCGCAGCTCGTCTTGATCGTCCTGCATCACCCGCCGGTCGCAGACGTGCAGACGGTCAATGAGGTCGACCACAACCCGCGCCCCAACGAGCAATCGCTAGCCGCCTTTCTGACGACCATCGCCCCCACTTTGCATGCGCGGATTTTGGTGAGCGCCGGCCATATTCATAACTACGAGCGCCAGGAACAGGGCGGCGTCATGTATTTGGTGTCCGGCGGCGGCGGCGCGAAACCGGTTGAGATTGATCGAACCGCGGCCGATTTGTACCAGGGCACGGATTTTCCGAATTATCACTACGTGCGTTTGGAATTAAAGGATGGCCGCCTGATCGCCGAAATGATTCGGCTCGCCACGCCCGGCGCGGCGCTGCCCCGCTGGGAAGTACGCGATCGCTTCGAGCTCAGCCCGCGGCCTTGACGGCCTGGATCAGCTGACCTACGGCCGATTGCGCGTCTCCGTAGAGCATGCGGGTCTGGTCGAGCACGAACAAGGCGTTATCGATGCCCGAAAAGCCCTGGCCCTGGCCGCGCTTGATGACGATGACGTTCTTTGCCTTGTCGGCGTTCAAGATCGGCATCCCGAAGATGGGGCTACCCGGATTGGTGCGCGCGTCGGGATTGACGACGTCGTTGGCGCCGATGATCAAGGCGACGTCGGCCGTGTCGAATTCCGCATTGATCTCATCCAGGTCCGAGATCAACTCATAGGGAACGCCGGCCTCGGCCAGCAGTACGTTCATGTGGCCCGGCATACGCCCTGCAACGGGATGTATCGCGAATTTCACCTTCACGCCGTGTTCCAACAGCAATTGGCAGAGCTCCCAGACCTTGTGCTGGGCCTGGGCGACGGCCATGCCATAGCCGGGCACGACGATGACTTTCTGCGAGAAAGCCAGCATGACGCCGGCGTCCGAGGCCTCGATCGCCTTTTGCGAGCCGGTGAGCGCGGTGCCGCCCGCGGCCGAAGTTTCGCCGAAATTCGAGAACAGCACGTTGGCGAGCGATCGATTCATCGCTTTGGCCATGAGTTGCGTGAGCAGCGTGCCGGCGGCGCCGACCACGGTCCCGGCGATGATCATCGCCGCGTTGTCGAGCACGAAGCCTTCGAACCCCACCGCGAGGCCGGTGAGCGCGTTGTAGAGGGATATGACGACCGGCATGTCGGCGCCGCCTATGGGCAGCGTCATCGCGATGCCGAGCAGCAGCGCGAATCCGAAGAACAAGGACACTGCCGCCGGTCCGTCATATACACCTGAAACGACCGCGGCACCGAATCCGAGCGTGATCAGCAGGATCGTGAGATTCACGGCCTTCTGGCCCGAGAAGCGCACCGACTTGGTGATCAGGCCCTGCAATTTCGCGAATGCAATGAGGCTGCCGCTGAACGACACGGAACCGATGAAGCCGCCAACCGCGGCGATCGTCAGATGCGTGATGTTCTGTTCACCGCCGCCGAACAATTCGACCGCGGCGATCGCCGCCGCGGCGCCACCGCCCATGCCGTTGTACAGCGCGATCATCTGCGGCATGTTGGTCATCGCGACCCGTTTGCCGCTGACCCAGGCGAGGGTTCCGCCGACGGCGATTGCGCCGATCACTAAGGCCAAATTGAAATTCGAGGCCCCCATGAAGACCAGAGTCGCGATCGTCGCGAGCAGCATGCCGACGCCGGCCCAGCGCACTCCGCTCACGGCCGTGAGCGGCGAACTCATGCGTTTCAAGCCTACGATGAATAGAAATGCGGCCGCGAGATAGCTCAGCTGCACGAGCGTTTGCGTGGTGTTCGCGCGGTCCATCAACGCTGACCTTTCTTCTTGCCGGCCGATACGAACATCTGCAGCATGCGTTCCGTCACCACATAGCCGCCCACGGCATTGCCGGCGCCGAGGAATACGCCGATCGTGCCGATGACACGCACCAGTGTCGTGTCGGCCTGCGCGAGCGCCACCATGGCGCCGACCAGCACGATGCCGTGGATGAAATTCGATCCCGACATCAGCGGGGTGTGCAAGATGACCGGCACCCGGGAGATGACTTCATATCCCGTGAACGCCGCCAGCATGAAAATATAGAGCGCTATGACGCCGTCGATCATTTAGAGACTCCCTCTACCGCTTTGCGGGTCGCTTCGTGTTTTATTTGGCCGTCATGAGTGAGCACCGCGCCGGCAAAGACTTCATCCTTCCAGTCGATCGCGAGTTCGCCCTTCGGCAATGCGGGCTTCAATAGATTGAATAAATTGCGCGAATACATTTCGCTTGCGTGGAATGCGAGTGTCGCCGGCAAATTCACCGGCCCCAAGATCTTGACGCCGCCGTGCAGAACGGTCTCCCCGGCGCGCGTCAATGCGCAATTGCCGCCCTGTTCGGCCGCGATATCGACGATCACGGAGCCCGGCTTCATGCGCTCGACGGCCGCTTGTCCGATGATGCGCGGCGCGGCGCGTCCCGGAACCGAGGCCGTACTGATGACCGCGTCGCTCGCGGCGATGCGGGCATCCAGCACCTCTTGCTGTTTGGCTTTCTCATCGTCGGTGAGCTCGCGCGCATAACCCCCGGCACCCTCGGCGGATACGCCGGTCTCGACGAACTTCGCGCCCAGCGATTTCACTTGATCCCGCGTCGCACTGCGTACATCGTATGCCTCGACGACGGCGCCCAAGCGCTTCGCCGTGGCGATTGCCTGTAACCCGGCGACGCCCGCGCCGATGACCAGCACCGATGCGGGGCGTATCGTGCCGGCCGCGGTGGTCAGCATGGGCATGAATTTCTCGAGCGAATTGGCCGCGATCAGCACCGCTTTGTATCCGGCGACGGCGGCCTGGGACGATAGGGCGTCCATGGACTGGGCGCGCGAGATGCGGGGTACGAGTTCCATCGCGAAACTAGTGAGGCGACGCTCCGCAAGTGCGCGCACGAGCTCGGGCCTCGCGTAGGCTTGCATGAATCCGATGACGACCGCGCCCGCCTTCAGCGCCGCGACTACGGCCAAGTCCGGCGGCTGTACCGTCAGCAGCACGTCGGCACGCGAGAGGATGCTCGGCGCATCGGCGAACTCGACACCCGAATACTGCTTGTCGGGGAATTGGGCCGCCACGCCGGCGCCGCTTTGCACGAGCACCACGGCGCCGAGTGCCGTCAGCTTTGCGGCGACTTCCGGGACGATTGCGACGCGATTTTCATTGGCAGCGGTCTCCTTGAGGACACCGACGACGACAGGCATGCAGGATATCTCCCCTAAACGTTGAATTATGGCATAAGACTCGACTATCTTAAGTGGTCTATGAAGGCGTCGACACACGACAAATTCGGGTTGCTGGACTGGCGGGACGAGATAACGCTCGCCTCGCAGGCGCATCCCTTGTCCCAGCAAATCCTGCGTACCGACGTTGCCGGCATGCCGCTCGAGTGGGTCGATTATCGCGAGGCGGCGCGCCTTTATCATACCGAACAGGTGGCCTATACCTGCGGGACCCTGCTGTTTCGCCTGTATGGAGGCACCTCGGCAAGGACCGGCCAGCGGACCATCGTCGACGTCAATTCCATCATCGCGACGCTGGGGGTGACCGGAAACCCCGGCAATCTGCGCGGTTCTGCCTACACGCCGCCGCTCAACAACCAGACGCTGTTCCGGCGCGATGCGTATCTTTGTCTCTATTGCGGCGCGCGATTCACTTATAGCCTGTTGTCGCGCGATCACGTGACCCCATTCAGCCGCGGCGGCCATGATACCTGGGGCAATGTGGTGACGGCTTGCCGCCGCTGCAATAACGCCAAAGCCTCCCGCACGCCGGAGCAGGCGGGTATGCAGCTGCTCGCGGTGCCGTTTACGCCGACCTATGCGGAATACATTTATCTCAAGGGACGACGTGTGTTGGCGGATCAGATGGAGTATTTGATCGCACATTTCCCGCGTTCGAGTCCGCTGCACGAGCGCATCCAACGCTGGCCGATGTGAGCCTCATTTGAGCGAATCGCCCCGGTCCGGCGTCGTCTATCACGTCGACGCCAGCTATTTCATCTTTCGCGCCTATTATTCCATGCCGTCCGATATGGTCGACAGGGACGGCAATGCGACGCAGGCCGTCTATGGCTTCGCGCGCTTTTTGTCCGATCTATTGGAGGAGGTCAGGCCGGAGCGCATCGGCATCGCCTTCGACCACAGCCTCGGCAGCGAAACCTCGATTCGCAATCGTATATACCCGGCCTACAAAGCCAATCGGGAGTCCGCCCCCGCGGATTTGGCGCGTCAATTCGGCCTTTGCCGCGAGTTTTGCCGGCACATGGGCCTAGCCGAATTCGCGAGCGCCGAGTATGAAGCCGACGACATCATCGGCACGCTGGCAGCGCGCTCGCGCGCCGCCGGCTTGCGCAATGTCGTCGTGACGCGCGACAAGGATTTATCGCAGTTGATCCGCGACGGCGACGTATTCTGGGACTATAGTGGCCGTGCGCGATACCACTATCACGAAATCCGCCCGCGTTTTGGCGCCGCGCCCGAATCGATCGCGGATTTTCTCGCATTGACCGGCGATAGCGTCGACAATATCCCGGGTGTTCCCGGCATCGGCAAGAAAATCGCCGGTGAGCTCATCGCGGCTTTCGCGTCTCTCGACGATCTCTACGCCAATATCGATCGCGTGGCGAGCTTGAAGCTGCGCGGCGCGTCGGGTCTCGCCGCGAAATTGCTGGCCCACAAAGACGCGGCGTATTTTGCCCGGCGGCTGACCGGAATCGTCTGCGACATGCCTTTGCAGGCGACGCTAGACGATTTGCGTCTCCGGCCGGCGGACGTCGGAGCTCTCGACCGGTTCTTTGACCTGCACGGATTTGGCAACATATTGCGGCAGCAGGCCCGGCGCATTGCCGGCGCCGGCGCCAATAATTGAACGTACAATTGCGCACACGGACTTAACGCTCGGATCGATCGGGGAGTCGATGATCATGGCACAAAAGAACATCAAATCCGTGCTGCACGAAATGCGGGTTTTCCCGCCGCCGGCGAAATTCGCGGGTCGTGCGACGCTGCGAGCGGCCGAACTCGAGGCGCTGTACTCGAAGGCTGCCGAGGACTACGTGGGCTTTTGGGCCGATCTCGCGGTCGCCGAAATCGATTGGCACAAGCCGTTCACGATCCCCCTCGACGACAGCGACGCGCCGAATTATCGCTGGTTCACCGACGGCCAATTGAACGTTTGCTACAACTGCATCGACAAGAACCTTGCCGAGCACGCGAACAAGCCGGCAATCATTTTCGAGGGTGAGCCCGGCGACGTGCGCACGCTGACCTACCTGGATCTGCACTTCGAGGTATCGCGGTTTGCGAACGCGCTGAAGTCACAAGGCATCGAAAAGGGCGATCGCGTCGTCATCTACATGCCCCTGATCCCCGAGGCGGTGATTGCAATGCATGCCTGCGCGCGCATCGGCGCCGTGCATTCCGTAGTATTCGGCGGCTTTTCCGCCAATGCCGTCAAGGATCGCATCGAAGACGCCGGTGCGAAGCTCGTGGTTACCGCCGACGGCGGCTGGCGCGGCGGCAACCGCATCGAGCTCAAACGCGCGGTCGACAAGGCCTTGGCCGAGGGCTGCAAGACCGTACAGAGCGTGATCGTTTATGCACGGCTCGGCGGCGAGTGCGAGATGCTGGCCTCGCGCGACCACTGGTGGCACGACCTCGTCGCAGGGTCACAATCCGCATTGCAAACCGGAATGGGTCGATGCCGAGCACCCCTTGTTTTTGTTGTATACGTCGGGCTCGACGGGAAAACCGAAGGGTATTCAACATGCGAGCGGCGGCTATCTGTTGAATGCCAAGCTGACGAGCCGCTGGAGCTTCGATTTGCAGGACGACGACGTGTTCTGGTGTACCGCCGATATCGGCTGGATCACCGGTCACACCTACGTCGCTTATGGTCCGCTCGCCGCGGGTGCGACGATCGTGATGTACGAGGGTGCGCCGAATTACCCCGACGGTGGGCGCTTCTGGAAGATCTGCGAAGCGCACGGCGTGACGATCTTCTACACGGCGCCGACCGCGATACGCGCGCTCATGAGGCTCGGCGACGACATACCCCGTCGCTACGAATTATCGAAACTGCGGCTCTTGGGCACCGTCGGCGAGCCAATCAATCCCGAAGCCTGGATGTGGTACCACCGCGTCATCGGCAAGGAACGCTGCCCGATCGTCGATACCTGGTGGCAGACCGAAACCGGCGCGATCATGATTACGCCGATCCCGGGCGTCACGCCGACCAAGCCCGGGTCGTGCACGCGCCCGCTGCCGGGGATTTTCGTGGACATCGTCGACGATGAAGGCCGGCCCGTCACGAAAGCCGACGCCGGCGGCTATTTGGTCATCAAGCGGCCCTGGCCGTCGATGCTGCGCACGATCTGGGGCGATAACCGGCGCTATCTGGAAACGTATTGGCATCGCTTTCAGAATCGTTACTACGTAGCCGGCGATTCCGCGCACCGCGATGCCGACGGCTACTACTGGATCATGGGTCGCATCGACGATGTGCTCAATGTCGCCGGACATCGCCTCGGCACGATGGAGATCGAGTCGGCGCTGGTCGCACACCCCGAAGTCGCCGAAGCCGCGGTCGTCAGCAAGCCGCACGAGATCAAGGGCGAGTCGGTGTTCGCCTATGTGGTACTGAACGTGCCGCGGCCGGTCGGCGACGCCGCCAAGCTGCTGGTCACGCAGCTGCGCGACTGGGTCGGCGAGCAGCTGTCGCCGATCGCCAAACCCGACGATATTCGCCTTTCCGACAATCTTCCGAAAACCCGATCGGGCAAGATCATGCGGCGTCTGTTGCGCGCGATCGCGCGCGGCGAGGAAATCACCCAGGACGTCTCGACATTGGATAATCCGGCGATCATCGAACAGCTGCGCGGCTCGGAAGACCGGATGGCGGTGCTGGCGAGCGGTGAGCCCGATACTCGCGGCAGGCCCGCCGCCACGCGCAAGCCCGCCGCCACGCGCAAGCCCGCCGCCACGCGCAAGCCCGCCGCCACGCGCAAACCGGCCGCCACACATAAGCCCGTCGCGCGGCGCAAGCCGGTTGCCCGAGCCAAGCTCCGCGCACCGGCCAAGCGCCTGCCCTCCGCAGTGCGTACCACGGCGCGAGCCAAAGCGGCGATGCACGCGAAACGGGTCGCGCCGAACAAACCGAAGAAACCGGCGCGTCGCAAACTCGCGCCGGCGTTGCGCCGGCGCAAACCGCGCGGCAAAAAATAGAGTCGCCGTCGATGAGTCTCTTAGTACTTGGATTGGTGATTTTTTTCGGCGCGCATTCGATCGCGATTGTCGCGCCGGCCTTGCGCGATCGCATGCGGGATCGGCTCGGGGAGAACGGCTGGAAGGGCGTCAACGGCGCCGCCTCCTTGGTGGGCTTCGTGCTGATCTGTTACGGATTTGGGCTCGCACGTCAGACGCCGGTGCTGCTCTACACTCCGACGCCGTGGTTGCGGCGGGTAGCCGTGGTGTTGATGCTGCCGGTATTTCCGTTGCTGTTTGCCGCGTTCCTGCCGGGCCGTATCAAGACCGCGACCAAACATCCGATGCTGAACGCCGTGAAGTTTTGGGGGTTTGCGCACTTGCTCGCCAACGGTTTGCTCTCCGATGTGCTGCTGTTCGGCAGCTTCTTGGCCTGGGCCGTCGTCGATCGGATCTCGCTGAAGCGTCGGCCGGCGCAGACGCCGCGCACCGCGAGCGCGCGCCCGTGGAATGATGCCGTCGCCGTCGTCTTGGGACTCGCGACCTATGCGTTCATCGCATCATGGGCACACCTGCGGCTGTTCGGGGCTTCGCCGCTGGGCTAGTCCGGCGACACCGAGGTGCGCCGTGAACCTTCCCACCTATGCTGACGTCGAGGCTGCAGCCGTACGGCTGCAGGGTCAGTCGCATCGGACTCCCGTGTTGACCTCGCACACGGTCGACGCCGCGCTCGGCGCAAGCGTGTTTTTCAAGTGCGAGAATTTTCAGCGCATGGGCGCATTTAAATTCCGAGGTGCGTTCAACGCCTTGTCGCGTCTGACGGCGTCGGAGCGCAGTCGCGGCGTCGTGGCTTTTTCCTCCGGCAATCACGCGCAGGCGATTGCGCTCGCCGCGCGCATTCAGAACGTGGCGGCGACGATCGTCATGCCCGCGGACGCGCCGGCCTCGAAAATCGCGGCGACGCGCGACTACGGCGGACATATCGTGATCTACGACCGCTACCGCGAAAATCGCGAGGAGATTGCCGCGCGCCTTGCGGCGGAGCAAGGCCTCAGCGTCATTCCGCCCTACGATCACCCCGACATCATCGCCGGCGCGGGCACGGCGACCATGGAACTCCTCGAAGAGACCGGGGCGCTCGACAGCCTGTTCGTCTGTCTCGGCGGCGGCGGCCTTCTCAGCGGTGCCGCGCTCGCCGCGAAAGCGCTGGCGCCGGCATGCAAGATCTACGGTGTCGAGCCCGAAGCGGGCAATGACGGGCAGCAATCTTTGCGAAAGGGTTCGATCGTGCGTATCGAGGTGCCGAAGACGATTGCCGACGGTGCCCAAACCCAAGCTTTGGGCCGCTACACGTTCGAAATCATTCGTCGCGACGTCACCGATATCCTGACCGCATCCGATGCCGAGCTCGTCGACTGCATGCGCTTCTTTGCGACGCGCATGAAGATCGTCGTCGAACCAACGGGCTGCCTGGGGTTCGCGGCGGTGCGCGGATTGGGAGCCCGCCTCGCGGGTCAACGCGTCGGCGTCATCGTCAGCGGCGGCAATGTCGACGCTGAGCGCTACGCGAGCTTGCTCGCCGGGCGCGTGTGACCTAACTGTCACAATTTCGCCGCGCCGGCCGCGCGCTTATGGTGCGCGCCGTAGTGCGCGCCGGTGGCGCATGTTGCCGACCGGAGCCGCCATCCACGACCGGATCCGCGCGAGCTGTTCTTGTTGTGTAAATTTCACATAACTGCAAATTAATTCGGGGGAACGACGCATAGCCTGTCCGCCACGTGGGTCCTTTACTTAACGCGGAGGTGCTATCGATGAAGCGTTCAATAATGAAAACGACTGCGACGCTGTTGACGACAATGGCGACTGCAGTGAATTTGCTGGGAATTGCCCCCGCATTCGCACAGGCGCCGGCAGCTGCTCCAGTAAATCCCGCCGCGCCTGAGCCGGCACTGACGCTCGCGACATCGACTGGGACCGCGGGTAGCGCACAGGCCGCGATCCTTGCCGACCAGGGCTCGCTGATGACCGCGGCAAAAATCGCGCTGCTGCGCCAGAACATCAAGTACGTCTTCGTGTTGTTCCAGGAAAACCGCTCGTTCGATCATTATTTCGGCACCTATCCGGGTGCGAACGGTTTGTTTGCGACTTACCCCGGCGCAAATTCGGCCGACCGATTCTCGCAGCCCGCGAACAGCTTCTCGAGCTTCAACTCGGTCATTCAAAACGTCGATGGCAGCTTCTCGACGATCAGTCCGTTCTTGATCCCGCGCACGATCGTCAACCAAGCGGGCGCGACCGTGAACCTGTATCCCGAGGATACGTACTCGGTCGATCACAGCCATGCCGGCTACATCAACGACATGCACGCGGACGCGGCGACCAAATCGATGACGCAAAACGATGGTTATCCTCTCGATCAGGAAGGACTGCACTACGGGACCGACAGCTCGGGCGTCACCGCGACGATTTACAACTCGAACAATGTGCCGCCGACGGCCCTGCCGACGCTGCAAACAAAGCAAAAAGGCGAGGTCGTGATATCGCACATCGACTGCGACACGATTCCATTCCTCTGGCAGTACGCCGATCGCTTCACGCTGTTCGACAATTTCCACCAGACCGCGACCGGGCCCTCGACGCCGAACGCGATCGCGATGATCGCCGGCCAAACGGGTGACACGCAGTGGGTCAATCACCCGAACAACGCCAACAGCGCGGGTACTACGACAGCCAATGGTCCTGGCAACGCCGGGATCGCGCTGACGTTGCCGAATCTCACCGATTCGGCGCCCTACCCCGGCAGCATCAACGACACCGCTGCCGTGAAACCACCTTACGGACCCGACGAGGCGAGCAACGCGAGCACTCCGAATGCGACCGCGCCGATCTTCACGTCCGGAACGCCGCAGATTACGCTGACCTTCGCCTCGCTGCCGCTATCCTTCATGGGCAATCAAATCGGCACGATCATCCGCTCCGATCAACACGCGGCGGTCGATCTGATCGACGTCAAGAACGACATCCAGGCGATTGCGGTCAAGAACCCCAATATCAGCTGGGGCTGGTATCAGCAGGGCTACGGCCCGGAGCCGTTCGACGGAACGCCGATCTCCGAGAATGGCGATGCCACGACGAGCAGCCTTCCGAACGGATGCTTCGGCTTGAACTACCCGGGAACGAACACGGTGACCCAGGCCGTGTGCAACACCAACGTCAATGCCCAAACTGCGCCTCAGCATGCCTCTTACATCGTGCACCATAACGGACCGCAGTATTTTGGCTACCTCGGCGACAATACGGTCGAGCAAGGCAATATGCACGCGTTGGGACAGTTCTACACCGACGTCGCGAACGGTGCCCTTCCGGCCGCAGGCGGTGTGTTCTACGTGCGCGGCGGTTACTATAACAATGATGGTTTGCTGCCGATCGATCCGAACCCGAACGTCCAAGGCGCGACGCCCGGAAACGATGATCACCCGAATTACTCGGATGCGCAGATCTCGGAGACGTCGGTTGCGGACTCGATCAACGCAATCGCCAATAGCCCCTATTGGGCCGAGAGCGCGATCATCATCACCTATGACGAATCCGATGGTTTGTACGATCATCAGCCGGAAGCGTTTCGCAGCTACGGCCCGGACGGACAGCCGGAAACCGGCGGACCGCGTATTCCGACAGTCGTGATCTCGCCGTATTCCGCGGCCCACACCGTGAGCCACGTCTATAGCGAGCATAGTGCGGTCATCAAATTCATCGACGAGCTATTCGGGTTGACGCCGCTTGGCGCTCTGCCGAACGAGGCGGCGGCGCTGACCAAAGGCGCGACACTGTGCGCGACCAACGCGACATTCTGTGCGCCCGGCGGCACGCCGCAAACGACACTCGGACCGGGGGATGTCGCCGCGGGCATGGGCGATTTGCTCGAGGCGTTCGACAACGATCGCTTGACGGGCGTTATCCCGCCCCTGCCGGCGAGCTACGCGATCATCTCGACGCCGACCGTGCTGCCGCACTACGCTGGCGCCGGCTGCACGACGCTCGCGATCACGCCGACCGACTACCCGAGCGGCTACGCAGTGGGCGCCGAAATCGATCCGCCGCCGCTCGATTTCAATCCGCGGCCGATCGAAAGCGCCGGGAGCCCCTACTACAACACCAACAACAATACGATTCCGTACGCGACGAATCCGACCGAGGCCGCGCAGGGCACCGGCGCTCCGTGGGCTAACTGACGGAGTCGATCGCAGCTGGGCAGGTCGGGGCGCGAGCCCCGGCCTGTCCGGTGCGGCTGGTGACCTCGCATGCGCAACATTTTGAAGATCGTGGGCGGACTCGTAGCCATCGTGTCGGCGAACGCGGCATACGGTCAGGCGACTACGGTCGATCGCGTTCGGGCGGCGGGTCAGATGAGCTGCGGCGTCGTGGCGACACCCGAGGATTGGAACAAGACCGACCTGCATGGCTCGCTCACGGCATTGGATGCGGAAATTTGCAAGGCGGTTGCGGTCGCCGTGCTCGGCCCCAAGGCCAAATTGGATGTGAAGGCATTCGATTCGGAACTGCAAGCAGAAGAGGCTTTGGGCAAAGGCGGGCTCGATCTGGCCGTTGGAGTCAGCCCGGATGCCACCTCGATGTGGCATTGGAACATCGCGTTCGGGCCGCCGATCTTCTACGACGGCCAAGGTTTCCTGGTGCGCGGCGACGCTCCCGTCAATTCCGTCGCGGATCTCGCCGGCCTCAAGGTCTGCGTCGTCGAAGGCACCGATAACGAGAAAATACTATTGGCGCGCACGATCGCGCGCGGAATCGCGATCAACGCGTTGCCGTTCCAAGAAGAAGGCGAGATGGATGACGGACTCGCGGTACGGCATTGCGATGCCGTCAGCGCGTACGTTTCGCGGCTTGCGCTGCTCAAGCTCACCTATCCAAAACAGCTGAGCCATGACCGCATCTTGTCCGATCTCTTGACGCTGTCGCCGATCGCGCCCGCATATCGGCGCGACGATACGCAATGGTCGATGATCGTCGATTGGACGGTTTATTCACTGATCCAGGCCGAGGCGAGCGGCGTGACGCAAGCGAACGTGGGTGCGCAACGCGCCAGCGAGGATCCGGTCGTGCAGCGTTTGCTGGGCGTCGATTGGGCCACGAGCCGCGCGCTCGGCTTGCCCGCGAAAGACTGGGCAGCACAGGTCATTGCGGTCGTCGGCAATTATGGGGAGATCTACGATCGGACCGTCGGACTCAACGGCCCTCTTAAATTGACGCGCGGGCTCAACGCGCTATGGACGAATGGCGGACTCATGCGCCCGCTTCCGGTCCAGTAATCATGCATCGATTCACACAACACACTCGTATCCACGCACCACTGAGGAGACTGATCTACCATGGCACACCGAATTTATGCTCTAGCGGCGATCGCGGCTAGCGGTCTGGCGCTCGCCTCCACGCAGGCATCGGCTGACACCGTCTATGATTTCGGCTCGGTCCCTCAGGGCACGACCGTGACTCCGTACACGCTCGACGGCGCGACGTTCGATTCGCCCCAGGGCCCGGGCGCGTTCACGTTCGGCCCCAACGGCAACCTCTACAGTACGCTCGGGCCCAACGTGTTGTCGTCGGCGGGTAATGCGGCGACCTTAACCATTACGTTTGCAACGGCGCAAACGGGTCTCAGCTTCGATGCGGCGATGGGCGACTTCCTGCAATTGAACGGCAACGACTCGATCACCGTGACCACCAACGCGGGTGTCAATCAAACGCTGGCCCCGATCATTCCCGCGGGCTCGGGCGACTCGTACCCGCAAGCGATGTTCAGCCTCGCGGGCGCCGCACCATTCACGTTCGTGACGATCAGCGCCGCCGACGCCGCAGGTGCCGAGTCGCTCGCCATTGCCGACATAAACTCGACCCCGGTCCCCCTGCCGGCTTCGATCTGGCTGTTCGCGAGCGCTCTTGCGGGCCTCGGTGTGCGCCGGGTTGCCAGGAAGGCTGCCTGAGAGACACTCACGCGCATTGGCGCTCGCTGTGCTCGTGGGTTTGAAGGCGGGAACGAGCCGGATCCGGTTCGCTCCCGCCGCGTTATGCGGCCCTCGACGGCGAGGATGCGCCGGCGATCAGCGCCTCGCCGCGCGCCCGCGCTTGAAATCCTTGAGAATCTCGCGCGCCGCGTTGTGACCCGGCGCGCCGGTCACGCCGCCGCCCGGATGCGTGCCGGATCCGCACATATACAGACCCTGGAGTGGGCCGCGATAATCGCCATGGCCCAGCATCGGCCGCGCCGAAAACAATTGATCGAGGCTCAATGCGCCGTGAAAGATGTCGCCGCCGACCAATCCAAGGGTACGCTCGAGATCCAGCGGACTCATGATTTGACGGCCGAGCACGGCCGCTTTGAAATTTGGCGCATGGCTGTTGACGAGCTCGATCATGAGGTCCGCGACTTCCTCGCGGTGCGCGTCCCACGACGCGCCGTTCGGCAGCACGGGTGCGACGTGCTGGCAGAACAGGCTCGCGACGTGCCGGCCGGCCGGCGCGAGGCTGTCGTCCACGGTCGAGGGAATCAGCATCTCGACGATGGGTTGCTTCGACCAGCCGCCGGCTTTCGCGTCCAAGTAGGCCTGATCCATGTAGGCAAGACTCGGCGCCATGATGATGCCGGCCGTGTGGTGTTCCGCGAGCGCACGGCCCGGCAGCGCGCTGAAATCCGGCAATTCGGCGAGAGCCACGTTCATGCGGAACGTGCCGGATCCGCAGCGCCAATGTTGAATGCGAGTGCGGAAATCCTGCGGCAGCGCGGCCGGATCGATGAGTTCGCCGTACAGCAATTTCGGATTCAAATTCGACACGACGCAGCGCGCCGCTATCGCCTCGCCGCTCGCCGTCACGACGCCGGTCGCGCTGCCGCGCACGACCGTGATCTCGCGCACCGGACTCGAAAGCCGGATCTCGACGCCGCGCGCGGCCGCAGCCTTGGCCATGGCTTGAGTGATCGCGCCCATGCCGCCGATCGCGTGGCCCCAAGCGCCCTTCTTGCCGTTGACCTCCCCGAAGACGTGATGCAGCAATAGGTAAGCGGAACCCGCCGCGTAGGGGCTCGCGTAATTGCCGACGATGCCATCGAAGCCGTATGCGGCCTTGATCGGCGTGCTCTCGAACCAGGCATCGAGGTGGTCGCCCGCCGACTTGGCGAACAAATCCAGCAGCTCGCGGCGCAGCGGCATGTCGAGTTTCGCCAAGCGCCGCCCTAAGCGTGCGCCGTGCAGCAGTTCCGGCAAGGCCGTCAGCCAGCCGCCGGCCGTGACGTTCGGCGGCGTCTCGAGCACGAGATCGCGCAGCACGTCGGCGACGCCCTCGAGCCGCTGCCCATAAGCCGCGAGCCTCGCGGCATCGCGCGCCGAGAATTTCGCGACCTCTTGTTCGGTCTTTCCGGCGCCCACTTTCAAGTATTGGTGCGCATCCAGCGGCAGGAAGTTCGCGAGTCCGCGCTCGACGATGCGCAGTCCGTGCCGCGCCAGGTCGAGATCGCGGATGATTTTCGGATTGAGCAGCGATACCGTGTAAGCCGCGACCGAATTGCGAAACCCCGGATAAAAGTCCTCGGTCACCGCTGCGCCGCCGACCACATGGCGGCGCTCGAGCACCGCGACCGACAGCCCCGCGGCTGCGAGGTAGTACGCGCACACGAGCCCGTTGTGCCCGCCGCCGATGATCACGGCATCACGTTTCTGAGGGTCAGCCACGGTCCTGCGCGAGCTTGCGGCTTCGCTTTGCCGGTGCGGCGGCGCGCGCGCGTCTGCCGCCGGCGCGTGCCATGAGTAGGCCAGGTAGGCTGCCGCTGCACAGGGCACCGACCCAGTCTTCGCAGAGGCCGATGGCATCGCGCGCCGTGAAAGTGCTGGGACTCAAGCTGAGTTCCACCCACAGGCCGTCGAGCAACGCGGTCAGCGCAATCGCTGCGCTGCGCAGTTGGAACGGCGGCGCGTCGCCGTTGGCCGCCAGTGCCGCGAGCAGCGATTCGAGCGTGGCACGGTACTGGCGATACGTGCGGTCATGCACGATGCGCATCTCGGGGGAGTGCATGACCATGCTCCAAAACACGAGCCATACGCTGAAAATCGCGGGGTCCAGAATCTCCGGCGCAAACGACGCTCGGAAGAAGCCGCTCAATCGATCACGCGGCGCCAGGCTCGCGTTTTGCGCCTGATCCCGCATCGATTTTTGAAGCGCAACGGCCAGCGTTTCGTAAGCCGCTGCGATGAGTTCGGATTTGCTTTGAAAATGGTGATTGATGAGCCCGATCGACACGCCCGCGGTCGCGCTGATCCGGCGTATCGAGGTACCCTCGTGACCGTGTTGCTTGAGACTGAGCAAGGTTGCTTCCACGAGTGCCTCGCGGCGTGCGGCGGGAGTCTCCCGATGAAACTTCGGTGTGCGCGGTTTTCCCGCCATGATCTTATGCCTCGTTCATGTCGGGAAATCTCGCTTGTAGGGCGCGGCCGTAGGCGTGCTCTCGAGTTCGCGCGCGTAGCGGTGGCCGCTGTGCACCGCATGCACGATCGCGCCGGGCGCCAGCGCATCGCCGATGCGCGTCAGCGACGCAATGCCGGCTTTTTTCAGATCGGATGGGCGCGCCAGCAGGGCTTCGTAGAGTTCGTCGCGCGGTTTGCGTATCCCGACGATCACGAGCGAAGCGCAGGCGAGGCGCCGCGTGGCGCCGCCGAACACGTCTGCCAGCGTGATTTCATCGCCGTCGAACGCCGCAACGCGCTGCAGCGTTCGAATGGCCACGCCCGCCTTGACTAGGGCGCGGTGAATCAACGGCAGTTCATTGGTCATCAAAGTCCACGCCGATGCGCTGCCCGCGGTCGTCACGTAGGTCACGTCCAGCCCGAGCTTGGCCAGTTTTTCCGAGATCGCGCCCGCCAGGTAATAATTATCGAAGTCGAAGACCACCACCGGACCTTTCGGTACGATGCCGTTGGCGAGATCGTCCGGAGTGTAAATGCCGGGTGCCTCTATGGGGTCGATCGGAAACTCGTTTGTGCCATAGAGCATCTTGGTCCAACTCGCACCGGTCGCAATGACGACATGGGTGTGTTCCAGACCCAGGATGTCCTCGGCGGCGAGCTCGCTGCCGGGATATAGATTCACGTTCGGCCGGCCCCGCAATTGCCCCATGCGCCAATCGACGACCCGACCCCAGGTCGCGAGCCCCGGCAGCCGCGTCTCGAACCGCAGACGACCGCCGAACTCCGTCGCCGTGTCCGCGATGGTCACCGGGTAGCCGCGTCGCGCCAACGTGACGGCGGCCTCGAGACCCGCGGGACCTGCGCCCACGATCAGAACCGATGCGGCGCTCGCCGGCGGCGCGAATCGCTCCGGGTGCCAATCCCGGCGCCACTCCTCGCCGGCGGTCGGGTTTTGCGTGCAGCGCACCGGCACGCCGTCGTGCCAGCTCGAGATACAGATATTGCAGCCGATGCATTCGCGGATCTCGTGCTCGCGGCCCTCGTTGATCTTCTGCGGCAGGAACGGGTCGGCGATCGAGGGCCGTGCGCCGCCGATGAAATCGAGCACGCCGCGCTTGATCTGCGAGACCATGACGTCGGGGGACGTAAACCGGCCGACGCCGACGACCGGCTTCTTCGTGACCCGTTTGACGAAGTCGATGATGGGTTCGTGACTGCCTTCGCCCACGAATCGGGACGGCGCGCAATCGGTCGGACTGGAATCCATTTTCACGTCCCACAGATCCGGCACATCGGCGAGCAAGCCGACGACCTCATGCGCTTCCGACGCGGCGTTCCGGCCGGGTCTGCCGCGCAGCTCCTCGAGACTGATGCGCAGTGCGACTGCGCATTTGTCGCCGACCGCATCGCGCGTGACCTCGAGCAGTTCGCGCACCAACCGTACGCGATTGGCGATCGATCCGCCGTAGGCATCGGTGCGGCGGTTGTATTCGGGCAGCAAGAATTCATACGGCAGATAGCCCATGCCGGCGTAGACATAGACGATGTCGAACCCGGCGCGCATCGCGCGCCGCGCGCCTTCGGCTTGCCACCGCAAGAGCGCCTCGATGTCGCTGCGGTCCATCGTGCGCGGCCGCAGATTCCCCATGAATCCCAGGTGCGTCGCGAGCCACGGCATGCCGGAGGGCGAGAGCGGCGCGATGCGGCTCGTGCGGTTGAGCGTGCAGGCCCCGCCGTGCCACAACTCGACGCCGGCCAGCGCGCCATGTTTATGCACTGCATCCGTCATCAATGCATGCGCGCGGATATCCTTGTCGTCCCAGAGAATCGCGAACGGCAGCGGCGAATCGTCCGAACTCGGATGTATCGATACGGCGCCCGTACAAACGACGCCCCAACCGCCTTCCGCCTTGATTTCCCGAAAGCTTGCGCGGACGTGCGGCAGCGCGTTGGTCATGCCGCTCGCGTGCGGCACCTGGTAGAAGCGATTGGGCGCAGTGACCGGCCCGATGCGCACCGGGTCGAATAACACGTCGAAGCGCGGATTGCGCGCCATGGGGGAACCTCGCGGGAAATCGGGGCGTGACGATTCGGTCCTAGGACCGCGCCAGAGAGTAATTGATCGATCGTATAGTAGCAATACGCGGCCGGCGATGCCGCGTTGCGCTAGGCATGCACGATCTCGCGGTACTCGAGCCCGAGTGCACGCGCCACGGCGCCATGCGTGACTTGTCCCTCGTGCACGTTGAGGCCGCGTGCCAAGCCGGGATCCTTGGCGGTCGCATGCCGCCATCCGAGATCGGCGAGGGCTCGTACGTAGGGCAGGGTTGCATTGGTCAGCGCGACCGTGGAGGTGCGCGGCACCGCGCCCGGCATATTCGTCACGCAATAGTGAATCACGCCGTCCTGCACGTAGGTCGGTTCGGCGTGGGTCGTCGGCCGGCTGGTTTCAAAACAGCCGCCTTGATCGATCGCGATGTCGACCAGCACGGCGCCCGCCTTCATCGTCTTGACCATCGCCTCGGTCACGAGTTTCGGCGCGGCCGCGCCGGCGATCAGCACCGCACCGATCACGAGATCGGCGTCGCGGACCAGTTCCTCGATCGCATGGGCCGTCGAATACACGGTCTTCAATTGATTGCCGAACAGCGCCGAGAGTTCGCGCAATCGCTTGACCGAGCGATCGACGACCGTAACGTCGGCGCGCAAACCAACGGCCATTTCGGCCGCATGCGTGCCGGAAACGCCGCCGCCCAACACGACGACCTTGGCCGGCGCCACGCCCGGCACGCCGCCCAATAGCACGCCGAATCCACCGTTGGCCTTTTGCAGGCAATGCGCGCCGACTTGCACCGACATGCGTCCCGCGACTTCGCTCATCGGCGTCAGCAAGGGTAGAGATCCGTCCGGAGCGGTCACGGTTTCGTAGGCGATCGCGGTCGCGCCGGACGCGATCAGCGCGAGGGTCTGTTCGCGGTCGGCCGCCAAATGCAAATACGTGAACAGGACTTGACCGCGGCGCAGCTGTTTGCATTCCGAGATCTGCGGTTCCTTGACCTTCACGATGAGGTCGGCGGCGGTAAAGATCTCGGCGGCATGCGCGGCGATGGTGGCGCCCGCGGCGCGATAGTGCGCGTCTTCGAAGCCGATGCCGCTGCCCGCACCGGTTTCCACGAGCACCTGGTGGCCCGCGCGCACCAACTCCAGAACCCCAGCGGGTACCAAACCGACGCGGTATTCATGGATCTTGATTTCTTTCGGTACGCCGATTTTCATTGTTGGTTGACTCCGCGTTGCGATGGCCAGGGACCGGGGTCCGATGAGGCAAGCATGCCAAGCCGCACAGAATAGACGCACCACGCGCGGAAGACCTGCAAATGCCGCCGCCGGAGCGGGATTAATGGCAGAATATTGCGCAAGTCCGTTCTTCTACGCAAGAAAGTGCCGAATATGAAACTTGACCGCTATGACCGCGCGATCATCAGGGCTCTGCAGGCCAACGGCCGTGCGAGCAACAGCCAACTTGCCGAGAGCGTCAGCCTCTCGGAATCGGCCTGTCTGCGGCGCGTCCGCGCGCTCGAGGAGGGCGGCTTCATCGAAGGGTACACGGCGCTCGTCAATCAGCAGAAGGCCGGCTGTCCCGTCAACGTGTTCGTCAACATCACCTTGGAGCGCCAGGAGCAGGCGCATCTGCTGGCGTTCGAGCAGGCCGTTCGCCTGGTTCCCGAAGTCATGGAGTGCTACCTCATGTCGGGAGAATACGATTACCTGTTGCGCGTCGTGCTCGTCGACACGGCCGACTTCGAGCGCCTGCATAGCCAGCATCTGACGCGCTTGCCGAACGTCTCGCGCGTGCATTCGAGCTTCGCATTGAGAACCGTGCAAAAGTCGCGGGAACTACCGGTACGCTGACCGCAGCCTAGGCGCGCAGCATGGCTTTCAGTTCATGTACCAGCAACCGCTGCCAGCGCCGCTCCTCGGGGCTGGTCGGCGCCGCGAGCTGCATGCGCTCGAGATACGGCGCCAGCGCCGGCGGGATGCTCGAGTCGAGAGTGGAGGAGATCAGACCGCGCAATCCCGGCCACATCGCGTTCGCCTTGCGCTTCATTTTACTCAAGGCTTTGCCGAGCATGATTTCTTCTCGCGTCAAGTCAGTGCCGAACGGGAACTCGGAGAACAATCCGCGCGCGCGCGACAGCGCGAAGCGCTGTTCCAATGCTTGCGGCGTGTTGTTTCGATACTCGTCCGGTATCCGGTAATCCGCCGCGAGCTTGCCGGCCGCCTGCGCTTCGCGCATCAAGGCATCTTGGAAGCGGCTGTCCGCGATATTGAGCAGCGCCGCGATCACGTCCTGATCAGATCGGCCGCGCAAATCGGCGATCCCGTATTCGGTGATCACGATGTCGCGCAGGTGGCGCGGAATGGTCACGTGCGCATAGCTCCAGAGGATGTTCGACCTGACGATGCCGTTGTGCTCGCGCGTGCTGCGGACCGCCAATATCGAACGCGCACCCGGCAGGGAGTGCGCCATCGCGACAAAGTTATATTGGCCGCCGACGCCGCTGACGACGCGGCCATCCGCGAGGCCATCCGAAACCGCCGCGCCGAGCAGCGTTACCATCATCGTCGTGTTGAAGAAACGTCCATGCTGGCGTTGCGCAATCTTGAGCGCCGGATCATGCCCCTCGAGCTGATTCGTGAACGAGACGCCGCCCATCGAGAACTGGCGTCGCTCGGACTCCGGCAAATTTCGCAACGCCGCGTAGAAGCCGCGCGGCCCCAGAAAAAAGGAGCCGTGCAGCAGGATGCCGCCTTCGAGCCGCCGGCCGGTATAGGAGGCGAGCAGCTCGCGCCGTACCGCGCCCTCGTCGAGCCGCGCCTCGACGCCATTGCTGCCGCCCGGCCCGGCGGCGCCGTCGGCGGGGCCGCCACCGCCGCCGGCAAGCTCAATGACGCCGTTCGAATAGCGGCACTCCTCGCGAAACACGCCGATACGTCGCAGCAGGTCGAAATCGGCGCTCGTCAACGGCATATCGAAACCGCACCCCGGCAGCGCCGCCAGCAGGCGCTCGTCGACGGTTTCGCCGATGCATGCCTCGTTGAGGAGCCTCTGGATGCGAACGTCGGGGTAGACGCGGCGCCTGAGCACGCCGGACCGGTATAATTCCAAGAAACCGGCTGCGAACATCTCCGTACAGCCATACAGGCCGATCTCGAAAGGCGCATCGCCGCCGAGCCCGGCTGGCAGCTTCGCGAATCGCTGCGGCGCCCGCAAGACTCGCAAGATCTCGCGAAATTCGTCGCATTGTCGGTGCCGCAGCAGCAGGCCATAGATGATCGCGTCCGCGAGTTCGCCGATGCCGACTTGTAAAGTGCCGCCGTCGCGCACCAGCATCGCGGCGTAGAGCCCGATCGCATAATCGACGGTGCCCAGCGCGGGATTCGGCGGCGCGAACAAATCGTATTCATAGCGCGGATGTTCGACGAGGTAATCGAAGGTCTCGGCGCCGACCGCGGCGGGCCCGAGCATGAAAGGCATCTGGCGATTGACTTCGCCGATGACGACCACCTCACGGCCTTGTGCACGCAAGGGCGCCAGCATCTCGAGCAAGTCGATCATGATGTCGGGATTCGACCCCATGCTGTACTCGCTGCTGACGCCGCTTCCGCGCCTCGCCACGAGCTGCGCGATGACGTTGACTCCTTGTGCGACGAGATCGCGCGCCACATGCGTGTAATTGGTGCTCGTGTGGTGCCTCTGCGAATGCGCGGCATTCAGCAATGCCCCCGACGGCAGAAAAAACTCCGAGATTTCGATGTTTTCAGGCACCTCGCCGGCGCGGATGTCGCGCGCATAATCGAGCGGCGCCGCACCGCCGAATACGCGCTCGTTGAGCGGCTCCCAGTACCGGCGCTCGAGTTCCCCATGCCATTGCGGCGCGCGCAGACTGAGGGCGGTGCAGATCTTGAGCTTGATCGCGGGATCGCGCCGTGCGCGACGATAGAACTCGTTGGCGAGCGGATTCGGTTTGCCGATCCCCAGCGGCATGGCGACGACGATCCGAGGTCCGACGCGAGCCAAAGTGGCCTCGACGCATTCCGCGGCGTCGTCGAAGCTGCGTGGGACCTTCAGCATTTCAGTGTTTCGGTGTCAATACCAGCGAGAAATTGATTTTCACTTCGTCCTTGACGCCCTCGGTGCTCCTCCAGTCGCCCTGGCCCACACCGAAATCGAGGCGCTTGAGACTTGCGGTACCGTCGAGTTTGGCCCCCGTCGCGCTCGACGTGAACTGAAAATCGATGGGAACGTCCTTCGTGACCCCGCGCAGCGTGAGCGCGCCGGTCGCGCTGAAGCCCGTCGCGGTCTTGGTGAAGCTGCGCGTCACGTAATGCGCCGTCGGCCAATGCGCCACGTCGTAAAGGTCAGGACCGCGTATCGTGCTGTCGCGATCATTGTCCTGGGAATCGACCGAACTCAAGTCGATGAGCACGTCGAAACTCGAGGCCGCGAGTGCCTCGGGTGCAAAATCGACGGCCGCGGTGAACTTGTGGAACACGGCCTTGAACTGCGCGCCGGCTTGGGTGCCCGCGAACTCCAATCGGCTCAGCGCCGCATCGGTCGTGTAAGAGGTCGGCGCGCCGGCTGCGTTTGCGGCTGCGCTCAGCGCAATTCCCGCCCAGCACACCGGCAGCAGCACACACCTCGACAATCCTCTCATGATCGTTTCTCCGATTTTGTAAAAGGCAGCATGCGCAACAGCACGTCGTCCTTGTTCCAAAAATGATGTTTTAGCGCGGCAAAAATATGCAGCACCGCGACCGAGAACATGGCCACTCCCAAGATCTGGTGCGTCGCGTGCAGGGCATCGAAAGCGGGAGCGCTCTTGCCGATCAAATCGGGCCATGTGAATAAGCCGAACCAGCTGACCGAATACTTCTTGGCCGAGGACATCAGCCAACCAGAGATGGGCAACGCAAACAGCAACACGTAGAACGCCGCGTGGGTCGTACGCGCAAGCCCCTTTTCGATGGGCGTCATCGCGCTCGGCAGCGGCGGAGGTGCGTTCCTGAAGCGCCACAACAACCGCAGGATCGCCAACATCAGCACCGTCATGCCGAAGCTCTTGTGGCGCGCGAGCACGTTGAGTTTGTGCATGCCGAGAGGCAGGCCGGCCGCCGTCAACCCAAGCGTGAACTGAACCACGATCAGAGAGGCAATGATCCAATGAAAACCTTGCGCCACCGCACCGTAGCGCGCCTGCAATTTCAGATTTGGCATCGGGTACCTCCGGGTGCAAACTGCCACGCCGTTAGTCTAGCAAGTTGAGTATGCGATGCCGCCGAACAAATTGACCGCCGCTTTGCTGATCGTACTGTGGCTGTTCGGGTGCAGCGCGCCGGCGGGCCGCCGAACAGAAGCATCGACCGTGGCGCAAGCGCCACGCGCGGCAGCGGCGCCGCATGGCGCCGCCGACTATCGCATCGACTCCGCAAGATCGGAATTGCGTGTTCTCGTGTTCCGCGCGGGACCGATGGCGTTCCTCGGACACGATCATGTGATCCTCAATCGCGCGCTCGCGGGATGGGTCGATCCGGGCGCGGGAATCGGCTCCTCATCCTTCCATCTGGAAATTCCGGTCGCCGAGTTCGCCGTCGACGATGCGGCCGCTCGACTCTCGGAAGGGCCGGATTTCGCCGAGGAGATTGCCGACGATGCCAAACGGGGTACGCAGCACAATATGCTGGGCGAGGCACTTCTCGATGCCCAGGAATTTCCGATGATCGTCGTGCGGAGCATCAGCGTCGAGGGCAGCGAGCCGGCGCTCACCGCAACGGTGTCGATCAGCGCGGCGGGGCATGAATCCACGCAGGTCTTGCCGTTCACGCTCGTGCGGACCGCGACGCAATTGACGGCGCGGGCCGACTTCGGCCTGGCGCAGTCGTCGCTCGGCCTGACGCCGATCAGCGTCATGATGGGAGCACTGAGGGTTCAGGATGAGATTCGCGTGAAAATCGAGCTCGTCGCGAGCTCAAGATCCGGCGGTATCGAGTCCGGCGGTATCGGAAAACGACGCGATGATGATTGGGGTCCCCTCGGGAGCGACGAATAGCGCCGCGAGTCCGCCGCGCAGCGTCGCCGGCAAGCCGTCGGTTGGCTCGATTCCGCGCTGTCCCAAACGCAAGATGCAGCCTTCGGGATCGTCGGTATCGAACAGCAACGTCAGCCGGCGCAGCTCGTCGCGGTCGTAAAGGCCGACGTCGATGGTATCGCTCGTGCAACAGACGTGCGGCAGGCGCGCATCCGGTTCGTCCATGCCGACGAACCCGAGCTGTTCCCAATAGGCTTTCGAGTTCTCGATGTGCGCCTCCGGCAATCCGATTTCCAAGAAATGGCCGCAGGCGGAATTCTCAAGGGCTCGGCGTTTGCTAGGCGAAAAGGTGCGTGCTTCGACGAGGCGAATGAGGTTTCCCGAAGGGTCGAGCCAGCCGACCTCGTTGAAGACGTCATTGCCCAGACGCCGATACTCGAACTCCACGCCCATGCGTTCGAACGCATCCAGGGCCCCGAGCAAATCGGGTCTGACGAAGGTGATCGCCGCTTCCGGCAAACCCGGGGTTTCCAGTTGCGGGGTTTGATGCAGCCCGACATAGATTCTCCCGTCGGTGACGACGGCATACGGATGCGGCCAGACTTCGCCGACTTCAGCCGCGGAGAAACCGAGCCGGTCGTAAAAATCCAGGGACGCCCGAATGTCGGGCGTCCGGACGGACAACTCTAAAAAGCGTCCCAACATGTCTTGAGGTCATTCAGCTGACACCGCCAACGCAGACGTATTTGATCTCAGTGTAATCGAGAATGCCGTATTTGGATCCCTCGCGGCCGGTTCCGGACTCCTTGACGCCGCCGAACGGCGCGACTTCGGTGGAGATGATGCCGGTGTTTATCCCAACGATGCCATATTCGATTGCCTCGGAGACGCGCCAGCTGCGCGCCAAATCGCGCGTATACAAATAAGCGGCGAGTCCGAATTCGGTGGCGTTGGCCATGGCGATGGCCTCGGCTTCCGTCTGGAATTTGAACAAGGGCGCGACCGGCCCGAAGGTTTCCTCGCGCGCGACGAGCATCGCCGACGTGACGTTCGAGAGGATCGTGGGCTCGAAGAATGTGCCGCCCAAGGCGTGGCGTTTGCCGCCGGCCGTGACCGTCGCGCCTTTCGCGACCGCATCGGCGATGTGCTCCTCGACCTTTGCGAGCGCCTTCGCGTCGATCAGCGGACCTTGTTCCGTGACCCCGGCCAAACCGTCGCCGACGCGCAGCTTGGCGACTGCGGCCTTGAGCTTCTGGGCGAATTCGTCGTAGACGCCGGACTGAACGAGCAGGCGGTTCGCGCAGACGCAGGTCTGGCCCGTGTTGCGGTACTTGCTGGCCAGTGCGCCTTGCACGGCGGCATCCAGATCGGCATCGTCGAACACGATGAACGGGGCGTTGCCGCCGAGTTCCATCGAGATCTTTTTCATCGTGCCGGCACACTGCGCCATGAGCTTCTTGCCGATTTCCGTCGACCCGGTGAACGTCAGTTTGCGCACCAAGGGGTTCGAGGTCATCTCCCCGCCGATCTCGGTCGCCTTGCCGGTGACGATGTTGAGCACGCCCTTCGGAATTCCCGCCCGATCGGCGAGCTCGGCCAACGCGAGCGCGGAATACGGAGTTTGCGTCGCCGGCTTGCAGACGAAGGTGCAGCCGGCCGCGAGTGCGGGGCCTGCCTTGCGCGTGATCATCGCCGCCGGGAAATTCCAGGGCGTGATTGCCGCGACGACACCGACGGGTTGGCGCAGCACGAGAATCCGCTTGTCGGCCTGATGGCCGGGAATCACATCGCCGTAGATCCGTTTGGCCTCCTCGGCGAACCACTCGATGAACGACGCCGCGTAGGTGATCTCGCCCTTGGCCTCGGCGAGTGGTTTGCCTTGCTCCGCGGTCATGATCACTGCGAGGTCATCCTGATTCGCGATGATCAGATCGAACCAGCGCCGCAGCAAATTGGCGCGCTCCTTTGCCGTTCGCGCGGCCCACGCGGGCTGCGCCGCTGCGGCCGCCTGGATCGCGCGCCGTGTTTCGGCCATCCCCATGGCCGGGATGAGGCCGAGCGTCTCGCCGGTCGCGGGATTGTGCACGGGCAGCGTCGCGCCGCCGTCTGCAGCCGCCCAGGCGCCGTCGATGTAACAGCGTTCCTTCAACAATTTCGGGTCTTGAAGTTTCATCCGATAGGCTCGTGGAAAATGCTGAGGTGTGTTGCCATGGTGGTGCCCATAAGAATACCGCGTTAATTTGTCAGCGCTCAACAATTGCCGTGATGCCCATTCCGCCGGCCGTGCAAATCGAGATCAAGCCGCGCTGAGCTTTGGAATCGTCGAGCGTCTTTGCGAGCGTCGCAAGAATCCGCGCGCCGGTCGCGGCAAACGGATGGCCGAGCGCAAGGCTCCCGCCCTTGACGTTGAGCTTGGCTCGATCGATCGTGCCCAGCGCAGCGCGCTGCCCGAGCGTTTCAACGCAAAAGGCCGGATCCGCCCAGGCCCTGAGCGTGCAGAGAACCTGGCCCGCGAAGGCTTCGTGAATCTCGTAGAAGTCGAATTCCTGCAGCGACAGATTGGTCTCGCTCAACAATTGCGAGACCGCGAATACGGGTGCCATCAGCAGCGCCTCTTTGTTGGCGACGAATTCGACCGCGGCAACCTTGCCGTAGCGCAGGAACGCCAGTACCGGCAAATCGTGCTCGTGGGCCCAGTCTTCGGACGCCAACAATACCGCAGCCGAACCGTCGGTCATCGGCGCGGAATTGCCGGCGGTCAATGTGCCGCCGGGGCCGGTATCGAACACCGGCCGCAGCTTGGCGAGCATCTCGAGGCTGGTGTCGCGCCGAACGTTGTCGTCTTGATCCAAGCCGAGAAAGCCGTGCACCAAATCACCATAAAACCCCGCCGCGTAAGCGGCAACCGCTTTTTGATGGCTCTCCAATGCGAGCAGATCTTGATCGGCGCGGCTCACGCCCCAGGCTTGGACCAGAAGCTCGGTGCTGGCGCCCATCGACAGGCCGGTACGCGGCTCGGTCATGCCGGGCAATACCGGCCGGAGGTGCGCGCGCCGCAGGCCAAACCAGGGCTTGAGGCGTTGAGCCGTACTCTTGCCCCGGTAGCTCCTCAACAACAATTGCTGAAAGCTCTTGGGGAACGACACTGGCGGATCGCTGACGCTGTCGACGCCGGCGGCGATCGCGGAGTCGATCTGACCGAGCGCGATCTTGTTGCCGAGCAGAATCGCGGCTTCGAGGCTCGTGCCGCAGGCGCGCTGCAGATCGAAACCCGGCGTCTCGGCCGAAAGACCCGATCCCAAGACCGATTCGCGTGTCAGATTCCACTGGGACGGATGTTTGATGAGCGCGCCCGCCGCGACCTCCCCGATACGTCGTCCCTGCAGCTGGTAGCGTTCGACCAGGGCGCGCAGCGTTGCCGTGAGCATCTCTTGATTGCCAACCTGCGCGTAGGCACCGTTACCGCGCGCAAACGGAATTCTCAGGCCGCCGACGATGGCGACGCGTCGAGGATTGGCTCCGACCAACATAAGAATCACTCCGCGGCTGAAGAAGGCCCGAATTATGGACTAGCCGCGGGGCATATAATCCGCCGATGACCCGATTTTCCCTAGCCGCGAGCGTTGCTATCCTGATTCTGGCGACGGTCGGCTGCAGTGGGTCGCCGGCGCCCGCGCCGCAACAAACCGCGCCGCCGGGCTCATCCGACCAACTCGATGACATCGTCGAGCACTATTGGGAGGAGTATCTCGAACTCAATCCGCTGCGCGCCACGGCGGGCGGCGATCACCGCCACGACGATCAATTGGAAAATTCCTCGTCGCCGCAATTTCTGGCCGATTCGCTGGCGCTCGAGCGGCGCGCGCTCGCCGAGCTGCTTGCTACGCCGGTGCCGGCGCCGAATACGCCCGCGCGTTTGACCTACGAGGTATTCAAGCGCGAACGCGAGCTGGCGATCGAGGGCTACACCTACCCGGAGGAATTGTTTCCCGTCAATCCGTTCGAGGGAATGGCGCAGGATTTCGCACTCATGGGCTCCGGTGCGGGTCCGCAGCCGTTCCTGACGCAAACGGATTACGAGAACTGGTTGCTGCGCATCGACGCATACGTGCTTTGGAGCGGCCAAGCCATCGACAACATGCGCAGCGGCATGCGTCGCGGCTACCTTGCGCCGCGGGCGCTCATCGAGGCGATGCTGCCGCAGTTTGCTGCGCTCGGCAACGATACCCCCGACAATCCGTTCTTTCGACCGCTGCATGCGGTACCGGCGTCGATCAGCGGGCCGGCGCGCGAGCGTATCTCGGAACGCCTCACTGCGGCCGTCAAGGATAAGATTCTGCCGGCCTACCGGAACATGCATGATTTCTTGCAGAACGCGTATCTGCCTTTGACGTCGGATCTCGGCGGCTTGTCGCGGTTACCGCTCGGCGAAGCTTGGTATGCATACTTGGTCAGAAGACAAACGAACACGCGCCTCACGCCGGCCGAGGTTCATCGGCTCGGGGTCGTCGAAGTCGAGCGCGTGCGTGGCCGCATGCAGGCGGCGTTGAACGAAGCGGGATTCTCCGGCGATGCTCAGGCTTATTTCGAGTTGCTGCGGCATGACTCGCGCTATCGGTATGGATCCGCGGAGGAAATGCTGAACGCCTATCGCGATCTTCAATCGCGCCTCGACGCCGCGGTGCCGAACGTGCTCGCGGCCTTGCCGCAAGCTCCCGCCGTGATCCGTGCGGCCGCGCGATTCCGGGAAACCTTGGATGAGCCGCTCTCCTATCGGCGCGCTACAGCCGACGGCAACTTTCCCGCGACGCTCGATCTCGATACCGCGGCCGCCGCGGCGCGAATGGGATTCGAGATGGAGCCGTTGTTATTGAACGCCTACCTGCCCGGGCGGCACGCGCAATTCGTGGTGCAATCATCCCGGAGCGAATTGCCGAGATTCCGCCGATTCGGCGCCGAGCCCGCGTTCGTCGACGGCTGGGCTCTGTACGCACAATCGCTGGGCGCGGAGATGGGGCTGAGCGTCGAGCCGGCGGCGAAATTCGGTGCACTGCTCGACGAGCTGTGCCACGCCGCGATCATCGTCGTCGACAGCGGCTTGCACGCCGACGCGTGGACCCGACGGCAAGCGATCGATTATCTACACGCGCAATTGCCGATTGACGATCAAGCCGCCGCTGCCGCGGTCGACCGCTCGCTCGCATTGCCGGCACGCGCCTTGGCCGCGGAAATCGGCGCGATGCGGTTCCACGCGCTGCGCTCGCACGCACAGGAAAAACTGGGAAGTCGCTTCGATCTTCGGGCGTTTCACTCGGCGATACTCGAAGCCGGAGCCTTGCCGCTCGACTTGTTGGAGCAACGCATCGACCAGTGGATCGATGTCGCGGGCGCCGACCGCTAGACGGCGCTCGATGGACCTAATGCATCAAAACCCCTCAACCCTGCTCGGTCGCTTCGCCTCTTTACTGCTCGCAATCGCGCTGACGGGCCAGGGTGGGCGCGCCGTGGGCTCGCCGATGAGCGGGAATGCGAATGCAGCGGCATCGGACGATTTCGCGCTGGCAATCCGCTTGGACTCCAGCGAAGCGAGCGGCGTAGCGACGGCTTCGATCAGAATTCACGCGACTCAAGAAGCCGTCTGGAATATCCTCACGAGCTGCGCGGAGGCTCTCCAGATCGTGCCGGGGCTCAAGCTCTGCGCGGTGGAGGAAACCGCGCCGGATCTGTCCTGGCAACGAATCCGGCAAGTCATGGATTACTCTTGGTTTACGCCTCGCGTAAGCTACGAGGTGCGGGCTAGTTACAATAGGCCCGGCGGCGTCGTGTTCGAAAAAGTTGCGGGTGACCTGATTCGGCTGCGCGGTTCGTGGGGTTTGACGCGCGATGGCGAATACACGGTCGCGCATTACGTTTTGGATTTCGAGCCCGGATTTTGGATGCCTCGCTGGTTCGTGAGAGCCGCATTGAAGCGGGACTTGCCAAGGATGTTGCGCGCGTTGCGGGCGCATGCGGAAGCGGCTCAGAAGGGTTAATTCGGGGAAACTACAGCATGCTGTGCGGCAAACTCCGTTGCTTGATGGCGATCGGCGCGTTGGCCGCGCTGGTCGCGTGCGAACACCAACCAGAGCCGACGCCGCCGCGCATCAAGCAGGTATTCCATCTCAATAGCTATGAGAAGGATTTCGGCTACTCGCAAGCGGTGCTCATCGACAAGACGCTCTACATCGCGGGATCGGTGTCCGCGGACGATCAGGGGCGTCTGATCGGTGCCGGTGACATGGCCGGGCAGATGCGCGCCGCCTACGGCAACATTCAGCGCACCTTGGCGGCGAACGGCTCCAGTTTCGATCAAATCGTCAAAGAGACAATCTACACCACGGACATGGATGCGCTACTCAAGGCATCGGATCTGCGCTTCGAATACTATGACAAAGAGCGCCTGCCGGCGACCTCTTGGGTACAGGTACAGCGCCTCGTCGATCCCGGCTTTCTCGTTCAAATCGACGTGACTGCCGAACTGCCGTAGCGAACTCTGTAGCAGGCGGATCGAGAAAAAGGCGCGGCGCTCAAGTATCCTCGTCTATCTGCGACCCTCTTTACATCCATGAGAGCCTCCCGTGAGGTCGAGACATCTTGGTGCGAAACGTGATTGACAAGCAGTTCGAGCGGCGCCTTGCAGGCCTGATCAATTCGGGCGAGCGCAACGTGCTGCGCGGCGGCCGTAAAGGCGTCGAGAGGGAGTCCCTGCGCGTCAGCCAAAGCGGAGAAATCGTTCAAACCCCGCACCCGCGGGAGCTCGGCGCGCCGCTGACCAACGAGCACATCACGACGGACTTTTCCGAATCCCTGATCGAACTAGTGACGCCGCCGTTTCAGCATGCCTGGGAGCTGCTGCAGTATTTGTGCGACATCCACCAGTTCGTCTATCGTCATTTGGGCGACGAGATGCTGTGGGCGACGAGCATGCCGAGCGCCTTGCGCGGCGAGGACAGCATTCCCTTGGCGCGTTTCGGAACCTCGAACGTCGGTCGCATGAAGACGATTTACCGCAACGGCTTGGGGCTGCGCTACGGGCGCATCATGCAGGCGATCTCAGGCGTGCATTTCAATTTCTCGTTTTCGTCCCATTTGTGGGACGTGCTCGAATACTTCAATCAATCCAAGCGATCGCGCCAGGATTTCATTTCGGAGCAGTATTTCGCCGTGCTGCGCAATTATCGGCGGTACGGATGGCTCGTGTTGTACCTGTTCGGCACGTCGCCCGCCGTATCAAAGAGCTTCTTCGCGGGGCGCGAGGCCGATTTGCCGATGTTGGATTCCGACACGTTTTACCAGCCGTTCGCGACCTCGCTGCGCATGAGCGATATCGGCTATCGCAACAAGAATCAGGCCACGCTCAGCGTTTCGGTCAACAGCCTGGACGAGTACGTCAGGGACCTTTCGCGCGCCATCAGCACGCCTTTTCCGCCCTACGAAAAAATCGGTGTCAAAGTCGATGGCGAATACCGCCAGTTGAACGCGAATATCCTGCAGATCGAGAACGAATACTACAGTTTCATCAGGCCAAAACGCGTCGCGCGTTCGGGCGAGCGCCCCACCAAGGCGCTGCATCGGGCCGGCGTCGAATACGTCGAAGTGCGGGCTCTGGATGTCAGCGCTTTCGATCCGGTCGGTGTGAATCAGAACAAGCTGCGCTTCCTCGAGGCGTTTCTCGCGCTCTGTCTGCTGCGCGAGAGCGATCCGATCGGCCGTGGCGAACAGCACGATCTGGACGCCAACCACCTCATCGTCGCCAAGTCCGGCCGCGAGCCCGGACTGCTCTTGAACCGCTCGGGGCGCAAGGTTCCGCTGACGGAGTGGGCCGGTGAGTTGTTGGACTCGATGCAGGGCTTGGGCGAACTGCTCGACTATGGCGATCCGCAGCGCCCTTACCACGCCGCTCTGGAACAACAGCGCGCCAAGATCGACGACGTCGAGCGAACCCCTTCGGCGCGCCTGCTCGCGGAAATGCGGCAGACCGGCGAGACGTTTTTCGAACTCGCGCAGCGCATGTCGAAGCTGCACAAGGACTACTTCTTGGGGCTTTATCCGCCGAATGAGCGGCGCCTCGCGGAATTCGCTTCCGCGGCGCAGGACTCCCATGAGGCCCAGGAACGCATCGAAGCGACCGACAAGCTCGATTTCGACGCCTATTTGGCGAAATACCTCAAGGACTGAGGGGTTATTTACCATAATCCTGCCTCAGGGGCGGCCCGCAGCCGGGATCCCGGGCACCCGACTTTTTGTCAAAACGTGTGGCGCACGTCCTAGAGGCGCTCCTTGTTCCTGCGTACGTTGCATCCGATGAACACCACAAATGGATTTTCAGTGGAGGACTGGCCGGATCTGCCGTATTCCCGACAATTGAAATCGGGCATACCCTGGCTCACGTTTACGCCGGATCTCGAGGCCGAATTCAGGCGCACCAATCTCGACGAAACGCTCGGCTCCATTCGGACGAATTTATGCTTGGCGATCGCGATTGCAATCGCGTTCTCGGCGATGGAAACGATGGTGTTGGGCGCCAAGTTGAATCGCATCCCCAGCCTGATTCACATTTTGATGATCGTGCCGGTACTGTTGATCGTGCTTGCGGCGAGCTTTTCGCCCTACCGGCATCGGATCTACCAGCCCTTGACGATGGTCGCTGCGACGATCTACGGGCTCAGCCAGGTCGCAATTCAATTGATCGCCTCCGTCGGCGGCGTGCCATTTCTGTTTCCGAGTCTGGTGCTGGCGACCATGTACGTGTATTTCCTCGCCGGACTCATCTTCTACAACGCGCTCGCGGCAAACGTCATCGTCTTGTTCATTTATCTCGCCGCGGCGACCGCGACGCAGATTCCGACCGCCGAATTGAGCTATGACACCCTCGCAATCGTGGCCGCGAATCTGGTCGGCGCCTCGGTCGTCTACATGCACGAGAGAACCAGCCGCATGCGCTTTCTCGAAGCGGGACTGCTGCGCGAAATGGTTGCCCGCGACGGCCTGACCGGGATCCAGAACCGGCGGATGTTCGATCAGCACATTCACCGCGTTTGGCAGCAGGCGGTGCGCGAGGACAAGCAGATCGCGGTATTGCTGGCCGACATCGATTGCTTCAAGAATTACAACGACCGCTACGGACACCAGGCTGGCGATGAATGCTTGCGCGCGGTCGCGACTTCATTGAGCCAATGCGCGCGGCGGCCGCTCGATTTCGTAGCCCGCTATGGCGGCGAGGAATTCGCCGTCGTGCTCTACGAGGCGAGCCGCGAGTACGTCGCGGAAGTGCTGACGCGGATCCAACGTTCGATCGCGGAGTTGAACATTCCGCATGAGGCCTCGGTCGTCGCGTCGCGCCTTACGATCAGCATCGGTGCCGCGTTCATCAAACCGAGCTTGAGCCGCACGGCCGACGGCTTGATTCAGCTTGCCGACGAAGCCCTCTACACCGCGAAGGAGCAGGGGCGAAATCGAGTGGTCGTCATGGAGGCGGAGTACAGCACGCTCAAGACCGGACGATTCGAAAAACGCAAGGGACAGGCCGCGGGCTGAGAGCAGGCCGCCGGCTGAGAGCAGGCCGCCGGCTGAGAGCAGGCCGCGGGCTTAGCGCCGCCCTCTATCGATAAATCGCGATTTGCGCCGCTTCGCCGGCCTTTTGGCTGGCCCGAAACATGCCCTCCGAATTGAATTCCATGACGATCTCGCCATGGCGGTCGATCGCGATCACGCCGCCTTCCCCGTGCATCGCGGGCAGCTCGTCGATGACGACTTCATGCACCGCCGTGGCGAGCGTGCGCTGGCCGTAGCGCATCCGCGCATAGATATCGTGCGCCACCACGGCGCGAATGAAAATCTCGCCATGGCCGGTGGCCGATACCGCGCAGCAGCGGTTGTCTGCATAGGTGCCCGCGCCGATGATCGGCGAATCGCCGATACGATTGAAGCGCTTGCCGGTCATGCCGCCCGTCGAGGTCGCCGCGGCGAGATTGCCCGCGCGGTCGAGTGCGACGGCTCCCACGGTACCGAGGTGCGAAATCGTCAGCGCAGAGACATCCGAGTCGCCGCTGCGAATGCGCTCGAGCTGGCTCCACCTTTCGGGCGTGTGAAAGTAACTGCGCGGCATCATCGCGAAGCCCCGACTCAACGCAAAATCCTCGGCGCCCGCTCCGCACAGCAGGACATGATCCGAATGCTCCATGACGGTGCGCGCGAGTTCGATGGGATTCTTGATGTGGCGAACGCCGGATACGGCGCCCGCCGCGCGCGTGCGGCCGTCCATGATCGCCGCATCGAGCTCGTTGAGTCCCTCGAATGTGAACACGGCGCCGCGGCCGGCGTTGAACAGCGGGTTGTCCTCGAGGTTCGCGACGGAGCACGTCACGGCGTCCAAACTCGAACCGCCTCGCTCCAATACGCCGGCGCCCAGCCCGATCGCCAGCGCGAGTCCATCGCGGTACTGCTGCTCACGCTCGGCAGTCATTTCCGCGCGCGGCAGAGTGCCGGCGCCGCCGTGTATTGCGATACCAAACATACGGCCCCCTTGATTTCTCTGGTCGGTCGCCGATCCCAAGGCTATCATCATTCGGCAATGAACCCATTCATCAAAGGCGGTGCGATCCGGAGTCTGTTGATCGCCAATCGCGGCGAGATCGCGATTCGTGTCATGCGTGCTGCGACCGAACTCGGCATCCGCACGATAGCCATTCACTCCCAGGAGGATAGGTTCTCGCTGCACCGGACCAAGGCCGACGAGAGCTACCTCGTCGGTGAAGGCAAAGGACCCATCGAGGCCTATCTCGACATCGAGGACATCATCCGAATTGCGGTCGAATCGCGCGCGGATGCGATTCATCCCGGATATGGATTCTTGTCCGAAAGCCCTGAATTCGCCGAGGCCTGCGCAGCCGCCAAGATCGTTTTCGTGGGGCCGTTGCCCGAGACGATGCGCAAGCTCGGCAACAAGGTCGAGGCCCGCAACCTTGCGGCGAGCGCCGGTGTGCCGGTGATGCCGGCCACGCCGCCGCTGCCCGCCGATCCCACCGAAGTTCTCGCCATGGCGCGCGCGGTCGGATTCCCGGTCATGCTCAAGGCGAGTTGGGGCGGCGGCGGGCGTGGGATGCGCGTCGTCGAGAGCGACAATGAGTTGATCGAAACGGTGGCGGCCGCCAGGCGCGAGGCCAAAGCGGCATTCGGCAAGGACGAGGTCTACCTCGAGAAGCTCATACGCCGCGCCCGCCACGTCGAGGTTCAGATCCTCGGCGACATGCACGGTAACCTCGTGCATCTCTACGAGCGCGACTGCACGGTGCAGCGGCGCAATCAAAAGGTCGTCGAACGAGCCCCCGCGGCTTTCTTGTCCGACATCGAGCGCGCCGAGCTGTGCGCGGCGGCATTGAAGATCGGACGAGCCGTGAATTACCAAGCTGCGGGCACCGTCGAGTTCCTGCAGGATGCCGACAGCGGCAAGTTCTATTTCATCGAGGTCAATCCCCGCATACAGGTCGAGCATACCGTCACCGAATGCATTACCGGCGTGGATCTCGTCAAGGCGCAGATCCGGATCGCCGGCGGGGCGAGGATCGGAACGCCGGAGAGCGGCGTGCCGCGCCAAGAGGACATTCGCGTCAATGCACATGCGCTGCAGTGCCGCGTCACGACCGAGGATCCGGAAAACAACTTCGTGCCGGACTACGGGCGCATCACCGCTTATCGCAGCCCGGCCGGATTCGGGGTGCGGCTCGACGCCGGTACGGCCTATGTCGGCGCCATCATCACGCGCTTTTACGATTCCCTATTGGTCAAAGTGACGACCTGGTCGCCGACTCCGGAGGAAACCATCGCGCGCATGCACCGCGCCCTGTGGGAATTTCGCATTCGCGGCGTCGTGACGAATTTGCGGTTCCTGGATCAGCTCATTACACACCCACGCTTCGCCACCTTCGATTACACGACCAAATTCATCGACGAAACGCCGGAGTTGTTCCGTATCCCGCACAAGCGCGACCGCGCGACGCGGCTATTGAGTTTCATCGGTGACGTCATCGTCAACGGCAATCCGGAGGTCAAGGGCCGGCCAAAGCCGCGGGAGGCCGTGTTTCCGCGCCTGCCGCGAATTTCTCTGCCGCCGATCGCACCCGGCACCAAACAAAAACTCGATGAATTGGGTCCCGAAAAATTCGGCGACTGGATGTTGGCGCAGAAGCGCGTGCTGCTGACCGATACCAGCATGCGCGATGCCCACCAATCTCTGCTCGCGACGCGGTTTCGCACTTACGACATGGCGGCGATCGCACCCTATTATGCGAGTCTTGTGCCGGACCTATTTTCGGTCGAGTGTTGGGGCGGAGCGACTTTCGACGTCGCGATGCGCTTCCTACGCGAAGATCCTTGGACGCGGCTCGCCGATTTTCGTGCAGGGATGCCCAATCTGTTGATGCAGATGCTGATCCGATCGGCGAACGCCGTCGGCTACACCAATTATCCCGACAACGTGGTGCGCTACTTCGTCGATCAAGCGGCACGCGGCGGCGTCGATGTGTTCCGCATATTCGATTGCCTGAATTGGGTCGAGAACATGAAGGTGGCCATCGAGGCAGTCCGGCGCACCGATCGGCTTTGCGAGGCGGCAATCTGCTACACCGGCAACCTCTCGAACCCGCGCGAAACGAAGTACGATTTGCGCTATTACGTCGATATCGCCAGGGAGCTCAAGGCGATGGGCGCGCACGTGCTCGGCATCAAGGACATGGCGGGCCTATGTCAGCCGCGCGCGGCCGGCGTTCTGGTCAAGGCCCTCAAAGAGGAAATTGGCTTGCCGGTTCACTTCCATACGCACGACACCAGCGGCATCGCCGCCGCAAGCGTGCTCGCGGCGATCGACGCGGGCGCGGATGCGGTCGACGGCGCGATCGATGCGCTTTCCGGCCTGACCTCGCAGGCCAATTTGGGATCGCTCGTCGAATCCCTGCGATATGGTCCGCGCGACACCGGAATCGATCCGAACAATCTGCGGCTGATTTCCAGCTATTGGGAACAAGTGCGCCGCGGTTACATCTCGTTTGAAAGCGATATTCGCGCGGGCGCCTCCGAGGTGTACGTGCACGGCATGCCAGGCGGTCAGTATACCAACCTGCGCGAGCAGGCCCGATCGCTCGGAATCGACGATCACCGTTGGCATGAGGTTGCAGCGGCATACGCCGAAGTCAACGACATGTTCGGCGACATCATCAAAGTCACGCCGACGTCCAAAGTGGTCGGAGACATGGCGCTCATGATGGTCACGAGCGGTTTGACCCGTGCCGCAGTACTGGACTCAAAGATCGAGATCGCGTTTCCGGAATCGGTCGTGCAGTTGTTTCATGGCGATCTCGGGTCGCCGGTCGGAGGGTTCCCCGCGGACTTGCAGCGCAAGATCCTCGACGGCAAGGAACCGCTCAAGCTGCGTCCCGGCGAATTAATGCCGCCCGCGGATTTGAATCGCGAGCGCAGCGCGGCCGAGCTGAAGGTCGGGCGCGCGATCAGCGATTTTGAGCTGGCTTCATATTTGATGTATCCGAAGGTATTCGTCGACTATGCAGCCGATCGCGCGACGTTCGGCGACATGGGATCGCTGCCCACGTCGGTGTTTTTCTTCGGCATGCAATCCGGGCAAGAGATCAACATCGACCTGGAGCGCGGCAAGACCCTGATCGTCCGCTACGTCACCATGAGCGATGCGCACGAGGACGGGACGCGCACAGTCTTCTTCGAGCTCAATGGGCAGCCTCGTCCGATACGCGTCGCGGATCGCAGCCAGGTCGCCAAACACCCGCCTAAACGCAAAGCCGAACCCGGCAATCTTGCTCACGTCGGGGCGCCGATGCCCGGGACGGTCGTCACCGTGCCGGTGCATGTCGGACAGGCGGTGCATCGCGGCGACGTCCTGCTGACGCTCGAGGCCATGAAAATGGAAACCACCGTTCGTGCTGAGCGGGACGGAATCATCCGGGAGATCCTCGTGCGGCCCGGCCTGCAGGTCGACACCAAGGACTTGCTCACGGTCTTCGAGTAAGCCACCGCCATTGAAGTCGCCGGGTGCTTGCTAAGCTTGGTCTGTGCGGCTCGCTCACCATTAGACCGCGTCTTTCAGCGGAATTTGCGCATCACGCAGTTTGATCGGATCCAAACGCGCGCGTTCGGCAATCAATTTACGTCCTGCCATGTAATCCTTCGAATGATTGATCGCCTCGACGGCCAGCAATTCCCGGTCTTTGAGGTAGCAAACACTGAATATTCGACTTGCGGGATCGCCACGCAGCACGATCTCGTCGTGACCCTCCGATAGCCCGACGATCAGCAGCTTATTATCGAACTGATCGGACCAAAACCAGGGGATTCTATCGTGTACGACCGCCCGGCCCAGCAGGTTTTGCGCCGCGGTCTTGCCCTGTTCGAACGCGTTGTCGACCGACTCCAAGCGCATGCGCCTGCCGAAATGACGGGAAAATTGATTGACGCAGTCGCCGGCGGCAAAAATCGCCGCATCGCTGGTGCGACAAAATTCGTCGACGACGATCCCGTTGTCACAAGCCAAACCCGCATCGCGGGCAATGTCGGTCGTCGCGACGGCGCCGACGCCGACCACGACAAGATCCGCGGGATACGCCGCGCCGTCGAAGCAGATCACGCGCAGGACCTCATCGCCGCTCTCGAGCCTCACGACTCGCGTAGCGCAGACGATCTCGATGCCGTGCGCCCGGTGGTCCTGTTCAAAATAAGCCGACACGCAGGGCGCCACGACTCGATTCATGACGCGATCGGCCATCTCGAGCACCGTTACGGCACAGCCGAGATTGCGGCAGGTTGCCGCGGTCTCGAGCCCGATGTAGCCGCCGCCGATGATTACGATGCGGGCGCCGGGCCGCAGCTGCGTCCGCAGCGTCGCCGCATCCGCCAAGGTCCGTAAGTAGTGCACGCCGGCAAGCTCGCTGCCGGGACACGTCAAACGGCGCGAGGCGGCTCCGAGGCATAGCAGCAAGCGGTCGTAGGACAACTGCGCGCCGTCCGCCAAGGTGACGCTCCGAGCGCCGGGATCCAGCCGGGCGGCCCGGTTGCCGAGCAGCAATTCCGTCCGGTGCTCGTCGTAGAATGCGCGGTGGCGAAACAGCAAACGCTCTTGGGCCATTTCCCCGGCAAGGTATTTTTTCGATAGCGGCGGCCGCTGATAGGGTAGTTCCGGCTCTTCCCCGATCAATACCAAGCGACCGGTAAAGCCCTCTCGGCGCAGCGTATCGACCGCCTGCGACCCGGCCTGGCCGGCGCCGATGATCAAAATGGTACTAATCATGGATTCCAAAATCGACCTTGGGCCCCGGAATATTGCACTTTGGGGCAGATGCACCAGGAAAGGGCATGGCGCGATGCGTTCACCGCGTGCCCCGTGCATGCAATAGTAATAGTATTGTGCCGTTGGCCATACAAATTCCGCGGAGACTGGGATGAAACTGATTACAGCCATTATCAAGCCGTTCAAATTGGATGACGTTCGTGCGGCATTGTCGGAGATAGGAGTATCCGGTATGACCGTCACGGAGGTGAAAGGCTTCGGTCGTCAGCGCGGTCACACGGAACTGTATCGAGGTGCCGAGTACGTCGTCGATTTCGTGCCGAAGACGCGCATCGAAGTTGCGGTCAAGAATGAGCTCGTGGACCAGGTCTTGGAGGCCATCGTCGGCGCGTCCAAAACCGGCAAGGTCGGCGACGGCAAAATTTTTGTCACCGACATCCTGCGCGTCTTGCGTATCCGCACGGGTGAGACCGACAACGCCGCGCTTTAACGACGCCGCCGGCGCGGGACTGTAATTTTTTCATCTCGCTTAGCAGCGCTAGCGATACTGGCCGTGGCTCTGGCCGAGTCCGCCGTGGCGGCGAAACTCACCGACCTGGAGCATACGCGGATCGATGAAACCCGCCCTGCCGGTCTGCCCAGCGATGCCGAGCTGGAGTCCGCCGGGGCCGTCATCGGCAACATCGAGCTGGAGATTCGCGATATTTTCGACGAGACCGACAACCGTGAAAATACCGGATTGTTTCTGCTCGCCAATCGCCTGCATCGCAGCAGCAACCCCGCGTCGATTCGCGCGCAATTGCTGTTCAAGAGCGGTGACCGCTACCTCGGGCGCAAATTGGCGGAGACCGAACGAAATCTGCGCCTGCTGCCGTATCTATACGACGCGCGCGTGATGCCGATGCGCTTCAAGGACGGCAAAGTCGATATCAGGGTCACCACCAAGGATGTGTGGACCTTGAGTCCGGGCCTTTCCTTCAGCCGCGCAGGCGGGACCAACAATACGAACGCCAATATTCAAGACACGAACATTCTCGGGACAGGCAAATCCTTGCAACTCGGGCGCACGGTCACCGTTGATCGCACCAGCGACGGCCTGACCTGGGCGGATCCGAATACATTCGGATCGCGATGGACGACCGCGCTCGCATACATCGATTCGAGCGACGGCTACCAGCGCACGCTGCAGGTTCAGCTCCCGTTCTATTCGCTCGATACCCAACACGAGGTCAACATCCTCGCGTCCGCCTACAACCGCACCGTCTCGCGCTATAACCTCGGCAACATCGTCGACCAATTCAACGACGACGAAACGAGCTATGAACTCAGCGGCGGTTTATCCAAGGGCCTCGAGAACGGCTGGGTCACGCGCTGGACATTCGGAGCGCGCTACGACCGCAATCTGTTCGTACCAACGGCCGTGACGTCCTTGCCCGCTGTGCCGCTGCCGCCGGACCGCATCTTGTCGTATCCGTTCGTCGGTTTCGACGTGCTTCAGGACGATTACCGCAAGGTCGCCGATTTCAACCAAATCGGCCGCACCGAGGACGTGTACTTCGGTACCGAAGTCAGCGGCGAGTTGGGGTATTCGAACGCCAGTTTCGGCGCCGACCGCAATGCGATAATGTTGGCGGCCAAGGCCCGAAGCGCTTTCGAGCTCACGCATACTCAAAATTTGTTTCTGACCAGCACGTTCAGTTCCCGCGTCGAGCAAGGTGACCTACGCAATCTGATCGCCACGGGCAATGCGGCCTATTACTGGAGATGGCGTCCGGACTGGTTGTTCTATTCGAACCTCGCGGCGACCACGACCGACGCGTTGGATCCCGACATGCAGCTGTTGATCGGCGGCGATACGGGGCTGCGCGGCTACCCGTTGCGCTATGAGTCCGGGACCTCGCGCGCCCTGTGGACCGTGGAACAGCGCTTTTACACCGATTGGTATCCGTTTCGCCTGGCACGTGTCGGCGGCGCCATTTTTTCCGATATCGGGCGCACTTGGGGCCACGGTTCAATCGGCAACAGCGATCCGGGCTTGCTCAAGGACGTCGGCATCGGCTTACGGCTCGGCAATACGCGTACCGGTCTCGGCAACGTGCTGCACATCGATCTGGCGTTTCCGCTCGATCACCTCGAAGGCATCAAGAGCTTTCAAGTCTTGATCCAGGCGCAGCAGACCTTCTAGTCGTCGGCGGCCTTGCGGCGTCGTTGGAACAGCACGAGCACGCCGATGCAGACCCCGAAATTCAGGATCCACCAAGCGTACTGCCGGATACCGTTTTGATCATCGTTTTTGACGGCGGCCTCCGGCGCCTGCAGCGTGCCGCGCAGGCTCTCCCGCGCTCTGCCTTGCGTGACTTGGAACTCGATCGCTGCCGATCCGGGTAGGGTCAGGTCTTTGGCCGAAATTGCATAGCCGCCGTCGACCTGCGCGGTTGCGGGGTATGGCGTGCCGCGCAACAGGACCGTGACTTGCGCATCGCGCACCGGGGAGTTGTCGAGAACGCGGCTCAAATGCATGTTCATCGAATCCCCGTGCACGACCCCGACCAGCAAGAGGCTCTCCGAGCGCACTTCGATGCGCGGTTCAGGCGCCGCATCCGCGGCCGCCGCGGCGCCGATGCCGCCGACGACACTCCAGCAAACGCACAACAGCGGGAAAACCAGACGCCCAGCTTGCTTCAAAGCAGGAACCCCGCAATGCCGAGGGCTGCGCCGGAAAGGCTCGCGATGAGTCCGAATACCGGAAAAAACGCCTTGCGGGCCAAAAAATACAGGGAGCACAGCACCAAGCCGAGTTCCAATAAACCCTCGCCGATATCGAACCGCAGCGCGCGCCGCTCCTCGATCTCGGTTTCCTTGTCCTTGGCGACTGCATCCTTTTGAATGTCCTTGGCGTCGTCCGAGTATTTGTCTCGTGCCCCTTCCAGTTTGCGCAGCGGCGCCTCCATCCTCGCTGAATCCGTGCCCAGCGCCTGCAGCACCGTAATGCCGATCTCGCTGGTGCTCTCGCGGATCTTCTTCGCTTGGTAATAGGTCCATTGATCATTCGACTCGGTTCGAAGCATCACCGCATTGGTATGCGCTCGATGCGATGCGATCGTGACCACCGACAACAAGATTCCGACGATTCCGACCGCGATTCCCACGCGACGGGTATTCGGGTCTTCCGCGTGTTCCGGTTTCAGTTCGAGTTCCGCCATTATTCAGGTACCTTTTTAGAGTGAAGCAATGATTGCGCTCGAGCCGCCGCACTAGCATTACGCCGACATCCGTCACATGCTCCATACTGTAGCATTCGCATCGGACGGGGGATCATGGCACGCCTCAGCAGCATCTCGCGGCAAATATTAGCGCAAAACGCCGGCCGCGACGTCGAGCGACTGCTGCTCAAAATGCAAGCGATGCGACAGGATCCGTTTGGTTTTTTCCGGGGCACGAATCCGCTGTTTCTGCAATTCCTGCCGCGCGGCAATGGATTATTTCGCGCGCCCAACACCTTGGTATGCGGGGATTTGCATTTCGAGAATTTAGGCGCATTCAAGGGCGACAACCGCCTCGTTTACTTCGATATCAACGATTTCGATGAGGCCTGCGTCGCGCCGTTCACGGTCGACATCGTGCGCTTTCTCGCCTGCATCGGAGTAGCAAAGCACGGCCTGTTGCTGAATCCGTCGCAAGGCAGGCAGCTCATGGATGCATTCATGGCGTCTTACTGCGCCGCCGTCAGGGACGGCAAGCCGCGTTGGATCGAGCGCTCGCTCGCGACCGGCATTTTCCGCACGCTGCTGCACCAATCCATGCGCCGCACGCGAGAAGAGTTGCTCGATCGATTCAGCAAGGTCAAGGACGGCAAGCGGTGCATTCGCATCGACGGCGGTCGCACGCTGCCGCTGCACGAAGGCGAAAAAAAGCGCCTCAAGAAATTCCTCAAGGAATTTCGCCGCGGCCAGCCCGATCGTGGATTCTTCCGCTGGCTCGATGCATCGCGGCGCATAATGGGCAACGGCAGTCTGGGGCTGCCGCGATATTTGCTGTTGATTTCGGGCCGCGGATCTCCGGATCAGAATTTCGCGCTCGATCTAAAATATGCTGCGCCATCGGCGGTTGCGAGTTGGCTCGGAAGGAAGCAACCGGAGTGGTCTAGCGAGGCGCAGCGCGTCGTGGCGATTCAACGCATCATGCAGGCCATTTCGCCGGCGCTGCTGCGCGCGGTCGGTTTCGATAGGCGCCCGTTCACCCTGAAGGAATTGCAGCCGAGTGTCGATCGGTTCGAAATCGCGCGCTGGCGCGGCAAACCGCGGCGAATTCTCGAAGCCGTACGCGGCATGGGACAGACGGCCGCATGGGCGCATTTGCGCGGCTGCGGCCATTTCGACGCGGCCAAGGTGGAAGCGCTGCAAACCTACGTTGCGGCGACGGCGTGGCGCCGCCGCGCGGTCGCGATCGGCGAATCGGCCGCATCCGACATGCTGCGTGCGTGGAAGATTTATTCGAAGGATTACGACGCCGGAGCGGTGGCGGCGGCGATAGTGCCGCCCTAGCGGCTCACTTGACGACGTGCAAACGCGCGTTCGCGCGTGAAATTCCCAGCACGCCGCTGCGCACGACTTCCACGATCTCGCCGAAGGCCCCGACGGTCGCAATGAATTCGCCGATCTCGATTTCGGTGCTCGTGAGCTCCACTATGGTGCTCGATGGGCTGGAGGCCAACATGCGGCCGCCCACGCGCCGCACCAGGGCCGCCACCGCTTCGGTGTGCTCGGCGGAAATCTGCAGCTTGATGAGCATCAACTCTCGCGCCAGATGGTCGCCGCTGGTCATGTCCTCGACGGCCACGACGTCGACGAGTTTGAGCAACTGCGCGTTGATCTGCGCAATCACGGGATCGGAGCCGATCGTCACCAAGGTGAGTCGCGACACGGTCGGGTCATTCGTAGGCGCGACCGACAGCGATTCAATGTTGTAGCCGCGGCTCGAAATCAGGCCGGTGACGCGCGTCAGCGCGCCGGCCTCGTTTTGCAACAGAATGGCAATGAGATGGCGCATAGCCTTTAAGGATACGGGACTGCGGCGCTGCTGCGCCAGGGGCCGGACTTGGGGGCGACCAAAAGAACTGCTAGTCTTCATGGGTGAAAGACCCATCGGACATGCTAAATCAGGCCGCTCACCCCTTGGCCGGCGCCAGTATGACGGGAGCGGAGATGGTCGTCCAAGTCCTTGCGGACGAGGGCGTCAACACCATTTTCGGCTATAGCGGCGGTGCGATTCTGCCGATTTACGATGCCGTGTTTCGCTATAACGCGGAACACGGCGCGTCGATGCCGCTGATCGTGCCGGCGAACGAGCAAGGCGCGGGTTTCATGGCGGCCGGTTTCGCGCGGGCGAGCGGCAGAGTCGGCGTCGCGGTGGTCACCTCCGGACCCGGCGCCACGAACATGGTCACGCCGGTACGTGACTGCATGGCGGACTCCGTGGCCGTGGTCGTCATTTGCGGGCAAGTGGCGACGACCTCGATCGGCACCGACGCATTTCAGGAGGCGCCGGTACCGAGCATCATGGGCGCGGTCGCGAAGCACGTGTTTTTGATCACGGATCCCGCCAAGCTCGAAGCCACGGTGCGCACCGCATTCGAAATCGCGCGCACCGGCCGGCCGGGCCCCGTCGTACTCGATATCCCGAAGGACGTGCAGAATTGGAAGGGTGTGTTTCACGGATCGGGCCGGCTGCCGGTTCCCGGCTACCGTCAGCGCATGAACCGGCTCGGCGCCAACAAGCTGCCGGATGCCGCATGCGCCGATTTCTTTGCTGCGTTGGGCCGATCAAGTCGGCCGTTGATCTATGCCGGCGGCGGCGTGATCAACGGCAACGCGTCCTTCGCGCTGCGTGAATTTTCCAAGACGTTTCAAATTCCCGTGGTCACGACGCTCATGGGTATCGGCGCCGTCGATACCACCGATCGGCTGTCGATGCGCATGCTCGGCATGCATGGCGCGGCATTCGCGAACTACGCCGTCGATGATTGCGATTGCCTGCTCGCCATCGGCGCACGCTTCGACGACCGGGTCGCCGGCAACCCGGCCAAGTTCGCGGGCGGCGCGAAGTTCATTGCGCATTTCGACATCGACGGCTCGGAGATCAATAAGGTCAAGCGCATCGATTGGAGTCATGTCGGCCTCGTCCCGGAGGCCCTGCTGGCCCTGATGGACTACGGCAAGACCCGAGGTTTCGGGCGCGATTGGTCCGAATGGCATCGGCATTGCGATGCTCTGCGCACGAGCTATGCGATGAACTTCGATCGCGCCAGCGATCTCATCCAGCCTTATTACGTCATCGAGGAAATCAATCGCCTGACACGCGGCGAGGCGATCATTACGACCGGCGTGGGCCAGCATCAAATGTGGGCCGCGCAATATTTCGATTTCCGCAGCCCGCGACTCTGGCTGACCTCGGGCAGCATGGGCACGATGGGTTTCGGCTTGCCGGCGGCGGTCGGCGCGCAGTTTGCGCACCGCGAGCGCCTAGTCATCGATATCGACGGCGACGCGAGTATTCGCATGAACATCGGCGAACTCGAGACCGTCACGACCTACGATTTGCCGGTCAAGGTCATCGTGCTCAACAATTGCGGCGATGGCATGGTCAAGCAATGGCAGAAGCTGTTCTTCAAGGGCCGCTTGAGCGCGAGCGACAAGAGCCTACACACCAAGGATTTCGTCAAAGCGGCGCTCGCCGACGGCTTCAAATATGCGACGCGACTGGACCGCAAGGCCGATGTTCCACGCGTCGTCGAGGAATTCATCCGCTTCAAGGGGCCCTCGTTCCTCGAAGTCATGATCGATCCGGATGCCGGCGTATATCCGATGGTCGGCCCCGGGCAGGCCTACGACGAGATGATCACGGGCGAGCACATTCCATCCCGCAAGCCGGTCGTCATCAAGACGCCGGACGCCTCGGAGATGTTTTAGCCCCGCTCGTCTCTCGGCCTTGGGTCTCTCGGCCTTGGGTTGTCCGCGGCGCTCTACTCGAGACGTTTTTCGAGCGTGTTCACCAGGCGCCCGTGTTGCCCATCGATACCCATGGCTCGGCCGGAGCCAGCGCGCCGCCTTGCTGCAATAGTTCGATCGAGATGTTGTCGGGCGAGCGAACAAACGCCATCCGGCCGTCGCGCGGCGGGCGATTGATCGTCACGCCGTGCTCTTGCAAGCGTTTGCAGGTCGCATAGATGTTCTCGACTTGATAGGCAAGATGCCCGAAATTACGGCCGCCGGCATAGGCTTCCGGGTCCCAGTTGTAGGTCAGTTCAATCTGGGCTTCGTTATCTGCGGGCGCGGCCAGAAACACCAGCGTGTAGCGGCCCTGCGGGTAATCGCGGCGCGATAACTCGATCAAGCCCAGCGCATCGCGATAAAAACGCAAGGACTGTTCGATGTCGGTAACGCGCACCATGGTATGCAGATATTTCATCGGAAATCCGCCCCTGCTAGATGGCCATCGGGCCGCAGCACATTGCCGGCAGTTTGCCTAAGCGCTGCCAAAAAGCAAAATCGGCCGTAGGAGCGCCGTTGTTGCTTGAGTGTCACTACTTATGTCTATAGAGGGAAGCCGAAGTAGGCTAGATTAATCGCTTAACTATTGGATTTATAAGTTATATCCGGTAATATACCAAGTGCGGAAAAGAGCATCGGTTCGAGGCGTCACTTAGTCGCCACACTGGTCGAGATTGAAGAAGGTCGAGCGTACAGGCACCGTTTGGGCCGCGCATCTTCCATGCAGGACGTGTAGGGTTATTACCCAGCACCTGTTCCACTCGGATCCCCGGCATGCCCGGGGATTCTTTTCTAAATTCTCGGCGCCTTGACCCGCAAACCGAACCTCGACACCATTCCGCTAGAGTACCTTTGGGAGTCCTCTGATTAGAACCGTACTTGTAACGGGCGCCGGCCGCGGCCTCGGGCTTGAATTCGTGCGCCAATATTCCGCCGCGGGCTGGCGAGTGCTCGCGTGCGCGCGAGCGCCGGCCAAGTCCGCGCCGCTTGCCGCAATGGTCCAGGGCTCGGCCGAGAAGATCACGGTGCACGCCTTGGACGTGACCGACCACGCGGCGATCGACCGCCTCTCGAGACAACTCACCGATACACCGGTCGACGTGCTGCTGAACGTCGCCGGCATGCAAGCGTCATCCGGCTTCGGCAAATCCAATTACCAGGTTTGGACCGATGCGTTTCGCGTCAACGTGCTCGCACCGATGAAACTCGCCGAAGCATTCGTGGCACAGGTGGCGGCGAGCGATCAGAAGAAAATCGTGACCTTGAGCAGCACTCTCGGCTCCATGGGCGAGAACGATTCGGGCGGCCTCTATGGTTATCGCTCCACGAAGGCCGCCGTCAACGCGATCATGAAATCCATGAGTATCGATCTCGCGGCGCGCGGGATCATCGCGGTGCCGATGCATCCGGGATGGGTGCGAACGGACATGGGCGGACCGCGCGCGCCGATCGACGTACAAACGAGCGTCGCCGGCATGCTGCGCGTCATCGATGAACTGACGCAGGCGCAGTCTGGAAAATTCTTGACCTATGCCGGCGCGACTTTGCCTTGGTAGGCAGCGCGATCACAGCCGTAATTATGAGGAAATTCGATGCCTATTTGCGAAGGGTTTGTCGGGGCCGTAGGCAACACGCCCTTGATCCGTCTGCGTCGTTTGAGCGAGGAGACCGGTTGCGACATCCTCGGTAAAGCCGAATTCATGAATCCGGGCGGGTCGGTCAAGGATCGCGCCGCGAAATGGATCGTGCTCGATGCGGAACGGCGCGGCGTGCTGAAACCGGGCGGCACCGTCGTCGAGGGCACGGCCGGCAACACCGGAATCGGCATCGCCCACGTTTGCAACGCGCGCGGCTATCGCTGCGTGATCGTGATGCCGGACAATCAGTCGGCCGAGAAATACCAGATCATCGAGGCCCTCGGTGCCGAGCTGCGCAAGGTGCCGGCCGTGCCTTACAGCAATCCGAATCAATACCAGAAGGTCGCCGGCAGGCTCGCGCAGGAATTGCAGAATGCCGTTTGGGCCAATCAATTCGACAACACCGCGAACCGCGACGCGCACTTCGAATCCACCGGGCCCGAGATTTGGCATGAAACCGAGGGAAGGATCGACGCATTCTGCGCCTCTACCGGTACCGGCGGGACGCTCGCGGGCGTCGCGCGTTTCCTGAAATCCAAGCATAGCGCGATTCGGATCGTACTCATCGATCCGCCCGGCAGTTCGCTCTATCATTTCATCAAGGACGGCGAGTTGAAATCGGATGGCGGTTCATCGATCACCGAGGGGATCGGCACCGGCCGCGTGACCGCAAATCTCGCGGGTGCGCCCATCGACGATGCGATGCGCATTCCCGACGCGGAGACGATGCATTACGTCTATCGGCTATTGCGCGAGGAAGGCTTGCTGCTCGGCAGTACGGCGGGCATCAACGTTGCCGGCGCCGTACGTCTCGCCAAGCAATTGGGCCCTGGACATACGATTGCCACGATCCTATGCGACGGCGGCGCGAAATATCAGTCGCGCCTGTTCAACAAGGCGTGGATCGCCGAGCGAGGCTTCAGCGAGGCCGTGGCCTGACGCCCCTAGCCGGGGCGATTCATTGACGCGAGCGGCAAATTCCGAGGGCGCACGAGCATCTGCCGATTCCCTAGATGAGTGACGAGCACAGTCCGGCCCCTGCGAGACGCCGTTTAACGCGCTGGATCGCGGCTGCTGGGGGCGTCGCCGGCTTGCTGCTGCTCTTCATGCTGCTGTACGAGAGGCCGCACGAAATCGCCGGACCGCTGGACAAGGCCGCGCCGCAGCACCGCGCAAAACCGGCACAACGCTCGGGCGAAGTCGACATGGCCTCGCCGCCCCCGTCGATCGTCGAAATGCTTGCTCCGTCGCCGGACAAGGCCGGCGGCCTCGAAGTTTGCGGTTTCGGCAAACTCCAACTGGATCGCGGCGATCCCATGGGCGTCGCCAAATCGCTCGGGGCGTTGGCCCGGAAAGCAGATGCACAGTGGAAGTCCGCATTGCTCGACAGCGATGATTATCGCGCCCGCGCGGTCGGCTTGATGCTCCAAGGCGGCAATCTCGACGGCGACGCGGCGAGCGTCGAACAAGCGCGCGATGCCCTGGTTCAGCTGGCGACGGGCGCAGCGGATCCGGCCGTCTACGCGATGGCCGTTCACCTCTGCAATACCTACGCGGACCCCAGCCCAAGCGGCTCGTGCCAACATATTTCCTTGCGCGAATGGGCGAATATCGATCCCGACAATGCGGTGCCTTGGCTCTACCTCGCCGGCAAGGCGAGCGCCGCAAACGACGCGGCGGGGGCCACCGATGCGCTCGGCCGCGCGGCCGCGGCCCATAAGACCGACAGCTACAATTGGTCGCTGTTCGCCTACGCGCAGCCGGAAATGCCAGCCGATGCGACCCCGTTCGAGCAATATTACCTGGCCACGGAACTCATCGGTTACGAGGCCGCGCGGTTCGAGCCCCAATACACGGTGGCGAGCAATCTCTGTTCGGCCGACGCGGTTCAGGACGAGCGCGTGCGGCAACCCTGCGACGCGCTTGCCGAACTATTGGTCTCCCGCGGTACGACGCTGCTCGATCTCGGCGTCGGTAAATCGATCGGCGCGCACGTAGGCTGGCCGAGCGAGCGGCTCACCGGTCTGACCCAGGAGGGCAATGCCTTGATGCAATCGCTGATGCAGCCGATGGCGACTGTCAGTACCGACCCCTGGGACTGCAATAGCGTGCGTCTCGGCAATGAATTGGTGCGGCAGATCGCACGCTTGGGGGAACTTGGAGCTGCACGTGATGCGCTCGAGCGCTCGGGCGAGACCGTGCAAGAGATGGCGCAACGCCAGAGCGAGCTCATGGAGAAAATCAGACGCGAGGCGGCGGAGCGCCGCGAGCAACAGGAGGGCGCCGCAGCGAGCACGGCGCCTTAGCGCTCGTACCGCGCGCTCGTGCGAGTACCGCGCCTAGTGCGTCACGCCGTCCGCGACAGGCCGTCGGGCGCCGCCACGTTGAACCACGCCAGCTGCGGCTGCAGCGCAACCACATCGCCAACCACGAGCAGCGCCGGACTCTCCAGCTTCGCCGCCGTGCAGGCCGCAAGCAGCGTGCCGAGAGTTGCCGTAATCACGCACTGAGCATCGCTGGTGCCTTGCGCAACAATGGCGGCCGGGCGCGTCGCCGGGGCACCATGGGCGATCAGTCGTTCGACAATGTCCGCGATGCGTGCGAGGCCCATGTAAAAAACCGCTGTCTGCGCCGCTGCCGCAAGAGAGTGCCAATCCGGTTGCACGCCGTTCTGGTCGGCATGGCCGGTCACGAAACTCACGCTGTGCGCATGATCGCGGTGGGTCAGTGGGATGCCGGCATAGGCTGCGACGCCCGCTGCCGCCGTGATGCCGGGTACGACCGCGTACGGAATGCCGGCGCGCGCGAGTGCCTGTAATTCTTCGCCGCCGCGGCCGAATATGAACGGATCGCCGCCCTTGAGGCGCACGACACGCCGGCCTTGGGCTGCGTGCGCGATCATCAGGTCGTTGATTTGCGATTGTGTCGCACCCGCAGCGCCCGACGATTTTCCCACGCATAGGCGAGTCGCGTCGCGGCGAGCAAGATCGAGTATCCGGCTGGATACGAGGCGGTCGTAGAGAATGACATCCGCGTCCTGCAGCGCGCGCAGCCCCTTCAAGGTCAGCAATTCCGGGTCGCCCGGCCCGGCGCCGACCAATACGACCTCGCCCGCGGCGGGCGCGGTCGTCGAGCTCGTCGCCAACAACTGCTGCGCGATGCGCTCGGCACCGCGCCGGTCGCCGGCGATGAAGCGCCGCGCGGCCGCGCCGTCGACGAGTGTTTCGAAAAAGCGCCGTCGCGCGGCGCCGCCCTTGAGCCGTTCGCCGGCCGCATGGCGCAGTTCACGCAGCCATGAGGCCAATTCGCCGAAGCGCTTCGGGATCAGCGCTTCGAGGCGCTCCCGCAAGCGGCGCGCCAGCACCGGCGATGCGCCACCCGTGGAAATCGCGATCAATACGGGGTCACGATCGATGATCGCCGGCACGATGAAGCGCGATGCATCTTTGTCATCGACTACGTTGACCGGAATCGCACGCGCTTCGCACAGATTCGCGATCCAGCGATTCGTCGCGCGCCGCGAGGTGGCGACGATGACCAAGCGCGATTCCTCGAGATCCTTGGGGCTGAACTCCCGCAAGCTCGCCGTCAGCGTGCCGCTCGCGGCGCGCTGCAAGAGTTCCGGCACGATCTGAGGGGCGACTACGCGAATCTCGGCGCCGCATCGCTCGAGCAGCGCAACCTTACGCAGCGCAACCTCGCCGCCGCCGACGATGAGGACGCGTTGGCCGCTGAGATTGAAGAAGACCGGGAAATAATTCATAGCAAGCCCGGGCGTTTATTCGTGCGCCGCGCTTGTCGCGGGCATCTCAGACGCCGCGAGCACGGATGCGATCTTGCGCCGCGGGTGCAGACCGCACTCGCGCGAGTCCGCGCGTTCCCACCACCAGCGCCCCGAGCGTGCGTCGTCGCCGGGCTGCACGGCGCGCGTGCAGGGCGCGCAGCCGATGCTCGGAAAGCCGACGTCGTGCAAGGCGTTATAGGGTAGATGTTTCCTGCGGATGTAGTCCCAAATATCCGCGTCGGTCCAATCGAGCAGCGGGCTGATCCTATGCAAGCCATACTCGCCGTCCCACTCGAGCGGTGCGGCGAGCGCGCGGCTCGCCGATTGGCCCCGGCGAATCCCCGTAACCCAGCCGCCATGGCCGGCGATCGCGCGGCGGAACGGCTCGACCTTGCGGATCTGGCAACAGGCTCGCCGTAAATCGAGGCCGGCCCGAAAGCCATTGATGCCATTCGCCGCGACCCAATCCTCCAGCTCGTCGGCGTGCGGATAATGGACGCGCATGACCCGCCCAAAGTGTTGCTGGACGCGGTCTATCAAATCGTAAGTCTCGGGAAACAAGCGACCCGTATCCACAGTGAAAATTTCGATCTCGGGGACGGAGCCCCAAATGAGGTCCGTCAGAACCATCGATTCCAGGCCTAAGCTATTGGCATAGCAGACATTTCCGAATTCCACGACGGCTTGGCGCAATTGCCGGATGCTGCCTCCCGCGAGATATTGCAGGGCAGTGGGGAGTTCGAACACGGAGGACCCTTGAAAAAATGCCTAGTGCCTAAAGCGCCGAACTATAGGCTCGAAACCAGCGCAAGGGATAAGAACTATAGTGTATGAGAACATTCCAATTCGTCATGGCGCGCATGACGGTCAATCCAAGGATACTTGTGCGATGAAGTTCCAGCAATTGCGTTATCTGGTTGCGGTTCACGAAAACGGGCTCAACATCACCGCTGCCGCAAGACAACTGCACACCTCGCAGCCCGGCGTGAGCCGCCAGCTCAAATTATTGGAGGAGGAACTCGGTTTCCAGCTGTTCGAGCGCGAGGGCCGCGCGCTGACGCGCACGACCGCCGCCGGCGATGAGATCATTTCTCGCGCCAGCAGCATCCTGCGCGAAATGCAGAACATACGCCGTACGTCCGCCGAGTTGCGCAAGGCCGACGGCGGCACCCTGTCGATCGCCACCACACACACTCAGGCGCGTTATGTCCTGCCGCAGGTCATAAGGGCGTTCCGCATGAAATACCCGAAGGTGCGTCTGCATTTGCATCAAGGGACTTCCGAGCAAATCGCCGAGTTGGTGGCGCGCGATCGCGTCGATTTTGCGATTGCGACTGGCTCCGACGAATTGTTCCCGCATCTGGTGCGCTTGCCTCTTTATCGATGGCACCGCGCAGTGGTCGTGCCGCGCGGCCATCCGCTAGCCTCATGCGCCAAGCTGACGCTGAAGAAGCTCGCCGAATATCCGATCGTCACTTACGTGTTCAGCTTTTCGGGTCGCTCCTCGCTGCCCGCGCTGTTCGAGACCGCCGGACTGATCCTCGACGTCGCATTGACGGCGCGCGATGCGGATGTCATCAAGACCTATGTGCGCATTGGTTTGGGCGTCGGCATCGTCGCCAGCGTCGCGATCGATCCGGTCAGCGACGCCGACCTCGTGGTCCTGGACGCCTCGCACTTGTTCGAGGGTCATATGACTTGGATCGGCTTTCGCCGCAGCGCGCTGCTGCGCGCATACATGTACGAATTCATCGAATTGCTCGCTCCACATCTGCCGCGCAAGCTCGTGCGTGAGACCGAGAAATTGGAGACACAGGAAGAGGTGGATCGAATCTTGGCCGATCTGCACATTCCGATACGCGACATATGATGATCAAGCGGCGCTGCGCGCGAGCGCGGAGGGCAATTGTCGCAGTGGTGCTGATGGTGTTCAGCCTGATCGGCGCGCGCGCACTGTGGGCGGCTTCGGTGACTTTGTTGAACGTCTCCTACGATCCGACGCGCGAATTGTACGAGGACTACAACAAGGCGTTTGCAGCCTATTGGCGCGCCAAAACCGGCGATACGGTCACGATCAACCAGAGTCACGGCGGTTCCGGCGCGCAAGCGCGCTCCGTCATCGATGGCCTGCAGGCCGACGTGGTGACGCTTGCCCTGGCCTACGACATCGATGCGCTGGGGACCAAGGCCGGTCTCGTTCCGGCCAATTGGCAGACGCGTCTCCCGGAGAACAGCGCGCCGTATACATCCACGGTCGTGTTTCTCGTGCGCAAGGGCAATCCGAAGAACATTCGCGATTGGAGCGATCTCGTGCGGCCCGGGATCGAGGTGATCACCGCAAATCCCAAGACTTCCGGAGGCGCGCGCTGGAATTACCTCGCGGCCTGGGCTTGGGCGCTGAAACAGCCCGGCGGCAGCGACGCGTCGGCCGAGGCCTACGTCAAGAAGCTCTATGAGCATGTGCCGGTCCTCGATTCGGGGTCGCGCGGCGCGACGATCACGTTTGTCGAAAAGGGCACGGGCGACGTGCTGCTCACGTGGGAAAACGAGGCGTTTCTGGCGGTCAAGGAACTCGGGCCCGACAAATTCGACATCGTTGCGCCGTCGATGAGCATATTGGCCGAGCCACCGGTCAGCGTCGTCGACAAGGTCGTCGACCGGCGCGGCACGCGCCAGGTGGCCGAGGAATATCTGAAGTTCCTTTACTCCAACGACGCCCAAGACATCGTCGCGCGGCATTTTTATCGGCCGAGAGATCCGGGGGTCGCAGCCAAATACGCGCGGCAATTCCCGAATATTCCGCTGGTCACGATCGACGCCGTGTTCGGCGGTTGGACCAAGGCGCAGGCCACACATTTCGCGGACCATGGTACCTTCGACAGGATCTATGGTCAGTAATCCCGACTAGGCCTCCAAAGGCAAGCGAATGGCGAGCACCGCCGCGGCTATCCATCACCACGAGAACGAGCTACGGCGGATCATTCCTGGGTTCGGACTGACGCTCGGATACACGATGTTGTATCTGTCGCTGATCGTGCTCATCCCGCTGTCTGCGGCGTTCATCCGCGGCTTCGGCCTGGGTTGGGAACACTTCTGGGGAGTCGTCACGGCGCCGCGCGTGATGGCATCGCTGCGCCTCAGTTTCGGTGCGGCGCTGATCGCCGCAACCGTCAATGCGTTCTTCGGCCTGATCGTGGCGTGGGTGCTCACGCGCTACGAATTCCCGTTCAAAGGTATCGTCGATGCGATGGTCGATCTACCGTTCGCTTTGCCCACGGCCGTGGCCGGCATCGCGCTGACGACGCTCTATGCGCCGAGCGGTTGGTTGGGAGGAACGTTGTTGCCGCTGGGAATCAAGGTCGCCTATACGCCTTTGGGCATCGTCGTTGCGTTGCTGTTCATCGGTTTGCCGTTCGTCGTGCGCACACTGCAGCCCGTGCTCGAGGAACTCGACCAGGAAGTCGAACAGGCGGCCGCCACGCTCGGCGCCTCGGCGTGGCAGACGTTTGTGCGCGTCATCTTACCGGCGCTCTGGCCGTCTCTGCTGACGGGCTTTGCGCTCGCATTCGCACGCGCCGTCGGCGAGTACGGCTCGGTCATTTTCATCGCCGGCAATCGGCCGATGAAATCCGAAATCGCGCCCTTGTTGATCATTACGAAATTGGAGCAGTACGACTACGCGGGTGCGACGGCCATCGCGGTCGTCATGCTGATGCTCTCGTTTCTCTTGATGTTCGCCATCAACGCGTTGCAGGGTTGGGCACTCACGCGTCACGGTGGCCGATGAAACTGCGCGTCGGCCGGTTCGCTCTGATCTCGGTCGCGCTGCTGTTTCTCGGCCTATTCCTCGTCTTGCCGCTGATCGTGGTGTTCATCGAGGCACTATCAAAAGGACTGGGCGCTTACGTTGCGGCGGTGTCGGATCCGCTCGCCTTGGCCGCCGTGAGGCTCACGCTATTGGTGGCGGCGATCGCGGTGCCGCTCAACATGATTTTCGGCGTCGCTGCAGCATGGGCGATTGCAAAATTCGAATTCCGCGGCAAGAGCGCGCTGATCACGCTGATCGATCTGCCGTTCGCGGTGTCACCCGTCATCGCCGGTCTCGTCTTCATTTTGCTGTTCGGCAGCAACGGCTGGTTCGGTGCGTTTCTGCAAGCGCACGGCATTCATATCGTTTTCGCGGTGCCCGGGATCGTGCTCGCGACGATATTCGTGACCTTTCCATTCGTCGCGCGGGAGCTCATTCCTGTCATGCAATCGCAGGGCAAGGACGACGAGGAAACCGCGCTCTCGCTGGGCGCCAACGGCTGGCAGACGTTTTGGCGCGTCACGCTGCCGAACATCCGGTGGGGCCTGCTGTACGGCGTGTTACTCTGCAACGCGCGAGCGATGGGGGAGTTCGGCGCCGTTTCGGTCGTGTCCGGCCACGTGCGCGGCTTGACCAATACGATGCCGCTGCACGTGGAAATTTTGTATAACGAATACAACATCGCGGCGGCCTTTTCAGTGGCATCTCTGCTGGCGCTACTGGCCTTGTTGACTTTGGCTGCGAAGAGCTTGCTGGAGTGGCGCGCGCCGGAGCTGCGCCGCCGCTCGCGTCAAATGCGGGATCTACACCGGGGCGTCAGGAAATGAGCATCACCTTGCGGCGCGTTTCGAAACGATTTGGCGCGTTTACCGCGATCGCGGACGTCGATCTCGAGGTGCCCACCGGCGAATTGCTCGCCCTGCTGGGTCCCTCGGGATGCGGCAAGACGACGCTGCTGCGCGTCATCGCGGGTCTGGAGACGCCGGATAGCGGGCAAGTGCTGCTCGATGGGCGCGATGCGACGGCGTGGCCGGTTCGCGATCGCAAAGTGGGTTTCGTGTTTCAGCACTATGCGCTGTTCCGCCATATGAGCGTGTTCGAGAACGTAGCCTTTGGCCTCAAGGTCAAACCGCGTCGCGAGCGGCCGGCAGCGGCGGCGATCACGAAGAAGGTCCGCTCGTTACTGGAGTTGGTGCAGTTGGATTGGGCCGGTGCTCGATATCCCGCACAGTTGTCCGGCGGTCAACGGCAGAGAGTCGCGCTGGCGCGCGCGCTCGCCGTTGATCCGCAACTGTTGCTGCTCGACGAACCGTTCGGCGCGCTCGACACCCAGGTGCGCCACGAGTTGCGCCGCTGGCTGCGCCGATTGCACGATGAACTGCATTTCACGAGCATCTTTGTGACCCACGATCAACAGGAGGCGATCGAGCTCGCCGACACGATCGTCGTGCTGAATCACGGCCGGATCGTGCAGTCCGGCGTGCCGGGCGAAGTTTATGATTTGCCCCGCTCTGCGTTCGTGCATCGCTTCCTGGGGCAAGTCAACGAGGTACCGGTCTCACGGCGCGACGGCCGTGTCTATCTCGGGCCCGTGGATATATCGGCGAGTGCTGCCGCCGCGAGCGGGGGCGACATCGCGCTGATCAGGCCGCACGAAATCGAGATCAGCCGCGATGCCGGCGGCTGGTCGGCCACGGTGCTCGCGGTGCGCGTCATCGGTCCGATCGTGCGGCTGGAGCTGCGCGCCGCCGGAAGGCCCGCCAATGAACCCTTGGAGGTCGAAATCAGCCGCGAACGATATGCTTTGGAGCGTTTCGGCAGCGGCGAGACGGTCAACCTGCGCCTGCGGCGCTGGCAACTGTACCCAACGCAGCCAGGGGATGTTGCGCCGGTGACCGAGGGATGAGTGCGCGGGCGGGACCTGCGTCAACTGTATTCGCCGCGGCCCGCCGGATAGTGCTTCTCCCACTCTCTGCCGTTGGTTGCCGTGACGCAGACCTCCTCCACGGTGCCCGGGTCGAGGCAGCGCGCGTTCACGCTGAAGCCGTCGGGATGGGATCGGGGTACGTAGAACGACTTGATGCCGCAGGTCGAACAAAACAGGTGCTTTGCGGTATTCGTGTTGAAAGTGTAGGAAATCAGCGCGTCGCCGCCGGACAATAGCTTGAAGCGCTCCGCGGGCACGATGAGATGTAAATAGCCCGCCTTGCTGCAAATCGAGCAGTTGCAATCCGAAACCTGAATCCTCGCCGGTGCGATAAGCTCGAATCGCACCCGGCCGCAGTGACAACCACCGGTATGTTTGACCATTAAAGCCACCTTGCTGCGCGCTTGCCAATTTTCCGTAGGAATCGAAACGAGCAGTGCCGCCAGCTCGCCGTTCGAGGCATTATCCCCGCTGATCTGGAGAAATTCGAGTCGCTTGACCTGCAGCTTGTCGGTCAGCACGACGAAACCCGATCGTTGCGCGTCTTGCCGAGACGCGTCGGTACCTGCCGGCCGCGAGATGCGCATGAATCTCCTTGCCGTCGGGCGGATGGCGCGCATGGCGAATCATGGTCTTGGATTTGTCGGAGCCCGGCAGCAATTTCTCGTTCGCGCCGAGCGCAATCATATAATGTCGGTTGACGGTGTGCAGCAAGCGGCCGCCGCGCATGACGGGCATCCAGCCGCGGCTCGTCATCTCGAACGGTCCGCAGGACTGCAATGGCCGGTCGGCGAGCTGGCCTTCGAGCTCGGCCGCGGACATGATTCATTCGGCGCGCAGGCGATGGAAAACGAGATTCTTGAACCACATGAGCGACACCCGGGAAAAAAGAGGCGTGCAATATATTGGTCATGCGGCGCGATGACGGTTCTTTCGCATGAGTGAGCCCGAAGCGCCGCCGCCGGTCCAACCGGTGCCGCCGCCGATCGAACCGGTGCCGCGGCCGATCGAACCGGTGCCGCGGCCGGCCGAGCCACTCGAGCGGCGTGGCGCGGATGCGCCGCGCAATTGGTTCACGGCCTTGCCGAGGTTGTGGTGCTTGCGCCCCGTAGGCGCGATTCGCTCCGCCCAGGCTGCGCCCGCAACTCTTGCTCTCGGCGCGGTAACGATCGAGCTATGGGTCGCGATCGACTGGTTGGAGAGTCGGCCGGATCCCCAATTCACCGCCGCCAATGTTCCGTTGTTCGCCTGGTATGCCTTGGCGACCCTTGCGCTGGCTGCGGTGCTGCGTTGGCGATCGAAGCCAACGCCGGGCTTTGCCGATGTACTCGCGCTGGCCGCGGGACTCGCTCCGGTCATATTGATATTGCTGACGCTCGCGGCCGCCTATCTGAACCCGGATTGGCTACTGGGCGAGGCCATCCTCGGCGGCGCCTACGTGCTGATCTACCTGGCGCGCGGACTGCGCGCGATCACCGGTAAATCGCAGCACACAGCCGCTTTCACGGCTCTCGTGCTATTGGTTGGATTCATCTGGCTCAGCGATGCGTTCAATGTGATTCCGGACGTCTGGAATCCCGCCGATGCGGCGGCTACGGCGGACAATGACGCAAACGCCGATGGCGAAGCCATCCTGTTCGAGCAAGCGGCGCGCATTGACCGCAGCCTTGCGCCGATTAACCGCGATACAGGCGCCGAGCCCGAGGCATTTTTTCTCGGCTTCGCCGGCGTAGGCGACGAAAAGGAGTTCGCCACCGAAATCGGTTTGGCCGCGACCGTGCTCGGCGAACGCTATGGGATCGGGGACCGACGCGTGGCCCTGATCAACGATGAGCGAGATCTGGAGCGCATGCCGCTCGCGACCGTGTCCGGATTGAAGTATGCATTGCGCGGATTGGCCGCGCGCATGCGTGTCGATCGCGACGTGCTGTTCCTGTCGATCTCATCGCATGGCTCCCGCGGCGGTGTCATCGCGGTCTCTAATTCCGAGCTGCCCCTCAGGGAACTCGACGACGAAGATCTTGCCGACGCGTTGCGGGAATCCGGCATCAAATGGCGCGTGATCATCATTTCCGCCTGCTACGCCGGTGCTTTCATCGACTCCTTGCGTGACCCGCAGTCGATCGTCATCACGGCGGCGGCGGCCGATCGTGCGTCGTTCGGCTGCTCCAGCGACCGCGATCTGACGTATTTCGGCGAGGCGTTTTATCGCGATGCGCTTCCCAAGGCCCTGTCCTTACGCGATGCGTTCGACAAGGCCAAGGCCGCGCTCGCGATGCGTGAGCGGCAGGAGGGCGTCACACCGTCGGACCCCCAGGCCTTTTTTGGCGCTGACATCGAGGCGAAGCTTGCTGCGTTCGCCGGCCCTTGATTCTCGGCGCGGCGCCGATAGCTGCCCGCCGTGCCGAATGCTTCGCATCGTTTCCGCCTGGTGAACTGCCGCAAGCATTCAGGCGCTCGTTGGTCCGCCGAAAATCATTGGCCCACGGATACTGTCGCATCTCTGCGACTGAACTCTCCAAGATAGGGCGGCTCAAACAGATGACATGGGCGAACCAGCGCGGTAGGGTGAACAGGTAAGCCGCCAGTCGTATTGGCCCTGTGTGTGCATCGGCCCAGATGCTGTCGATCTCGACGCCCATCGATGCACGCGAAACCGCGGAGGTAATCCGTGCCCGAAATTGATCGGCTGATGGAAGGCCTTGAGTCCGGCTTGATCAATCCGTTCTCGATGACGGTGTTGCTATTTCTCGCCGCGTTGCTTTCCGCCGAAGTGACGGTGCGAGTCGCGCGCGTTCCCCGGATCGTGTCCCTCGTGGTCGCAGGTGCGGCGATTGGATGGCTGCGCAGCGTCAGTGCGACCGCTTCGCTGATGCCGCTGCCGAGATCGTTGCTCGAGGTGCTCGCATTGGTGCTGATTTTTGAGGTGGGTCAACGCGTCCCCTTGAGTTGGCTGCGTCGCAATCCCTGGCTATTGGTGACGAGCTTGGCCGAAAGTGCTCTGACCTTCGCTGGCGTTCTGTCGATCCTGGTACTGACGTTTCGAATCCCGATGGTTCAGAGCGTCTTCGTCGGCGTGATCTGCATGGCGAGTTCGCCCATCGTCGTGATGTGTGTGAGCAAGGATCTGGCGGCGCGAGGCCAGATTGCCGAACGCGCGTTGCTGCTGTCGACACTCTCCAGTGTGTATGCCGTTCTCGGTATGCAATTTCTTCTCTCGGGCTATCTGGCCGCGAATCACGCGGAACTCGAAGGTGCAGTGCAGCCCTTGGTTCAGCTCCTCGGATCATTTGTGCTGGGCACATTGGCTGCAGGTGTCCTGCGTCTCTATGTATTTCTCACCGACGCCAGAGGTGCGGTGCTCACGATCGGCATCGTTTGCTTCTGTCTGCTGCTGTACGCCGCCGCACCGCCACTCGGCATTTCGCCAGTTCTTTCGTCTCTGTTTTTCGGACTCATGATACGCGCCACCGACCGCACGCACCGACTGCTCGCCCATCAGACCTCGGAGGCCGGTGTCATGCTCTCTGTCGGCTATTTTGTACTCCTTGGGGCGTCGTTCCGTTGGATGGGGACCGCAATGACGGTGGTGATCGCAATGGCAATATCGGTATTGAGAATTGGCGCAATAGTGCTCGCCAATTCGCTGCTGGCGCGTCCTGCCGCTCTCCAGCCCGGGCGAGGGGCTCTGGTCGGACTGGCATTGGCCCCGCTGTCCAGTCTCGCGCTGATTTTGGCCGCGAGCCTATCCCAGCATGCGGGGCTGGAGCAGGCATCTGATCTTGCCTCAATGGTCATCCTCATGATGGCCGTGTCCGGTCCGCTGTTGACGGAGTGGGCGTTGCGGCGTGCCAAGGAATCCACTAGGCAATCAGAATGAATGAATTGCTCGAATTTCATCCATCGGAGCGGCTCACTCTAGGGGTCGAGCTGGAACTGCAACTGATCGACCATCGCGATGGGGACTTGACGCGCGCCGCATCGGATTTGGTCGCGATCACTCAAACTCGCCATCCGCGGATGGATATCAAGCTCGAGATCACGGAGAGCATGATTGAAATCGCGACCGGTATTCAACGCGATTACGCGGGGGTCCTGAGCGACTTGCGGGCGCTGCGCGATGCCGTCTGCGAGAGCGCCAAACTCCTGAACGTCGGGGTCTGCGGAGGCGGCGCGCATCCATTTCAGTCGTGGACCGAGCGTCATATCGTCGAAGCGCCTCGAATGAATTACATTTCGGATCTCTATGGCTACCTTGCCAAGCAATTCACCGTTTTTGGGCAGCACGTGCACGTCGGCTGTCCGGACGGCGACGCGGCAATCCGTCTTGTCCACGGACTGTCCAGGTATATACCTCACTTCATCGCGCTCGCGGCGAGTTCCCCCTTTCTGCGTGGGATTGATACCGCCTACGATTGTTCGCGTATGAACACGGTTGCCGCCTTTCCATTGAGCGGCCGGATGCCTTTCGTTCACGACTGGGAACAATTCAATGCATATTTCGAGAAGATGCGCTCGACCGGGATCGTTCAAAGCATGAAGGACTTCTATTGGGACATTCGCCCCAAACCGGAATATGGCACCGTGGAGGTGCGGGTCTTCGACACTCCGTTGTCGGTCGATCGTGCCGCGGCGCTCGCAAGTTACGTGCAAGGCGTGGCTCGGCTCGTTCTCGAGCATGCGGATTCCGCGATCGACGAGGATGCATACCTCGTATATTCCTTTAATCGATTTCAAGCGTGCCGCTTCGGGCTGCGCGGAGAAATTGTCGATCCACAGACGCGAGCGCGCGTGCGCCTCGATCAAGATATACGGACCATGGTCGAAAGCATCCGCGCGAACGCGCCCGGAATCGCGGAACCCGCGCTCATGGGCCTCGAACAGTGTCTCGATCGGGGTAATGACTCGTCATGGCTGCGCGCAGAGTTGGCCCGGGTGGGGTCTCTCGGAATGCTCATGAGGGCATCGACACAACGGTTTCTACAAAATGAGGAGAGTTTTTCCCGATGATTTGCCGGCCTGCGGCTTCCCTATGCAGGCGCGCGCGCCGGGCCCTGAGCCCTCATGGGATTGGTTTATTTGGCGAATCTCCCAACAGATGGACGCCGAATGCATCGCGGGTCGGTCATCCTCGGAAATTCGCGGCGTGTCTGCGCCAGCATCTTGACTGCGTCGCGGGCGGGGCCGTAGATTCAATCCAAGCAGGTTTGCACTTGCATAAACTCAAAACGGGAAATTCAAACAAACGCCTCGAACGCGTCTCCCATGACGTCAAGGGATGACCTATGAACATTCATTTGCAAACACTCGCGTTGAGTCTGGGGGCTCTTGCGGCGCTCGGCGCGACGTTCGCGGGCGCGGCCGTGCCGTATCCGACGAAGAGTACACCGGCTGCGCTCGACCTTGGCGCGCTCGAGCAGTTAGCCGGCGCTAGCGAGGTTTCGGTTACGCTCTCGCTGAAATTACAGAACCCCGAAGCCGCGCAAGATCTATTTCGCTCGATCTACACGCAATCCAGCGCCAACTTTCACGAGTTCCTCAGCCCCGATCAATTCAAGACGCAATTTGCGCAATCCGACGCGGCCGTTGCAGACGCCGCAACCAAGCTCGCGGCCTACGGCTTGACCAGCACGCGCACCGGCGCGAGCACGCTGCGAGTAACGGGTACGCCCGCTAGTTTGGAGCGCGCATTCAAGGTCAGCCTGCATGTCTACGAAGTGCCGGCCAAAGGATCCGCGCGATCGTACCGCTTTCAGGCGCCGATCAACGCCGCCACGGTTCCCGCGGAAGTCAGCTCGGTCGTGGATCAAGTCATCGGCCTGAGTACGCGGCCGCAATATATTCCGCACAACATCAGGGGCATTGCCGCACTCGTCAAGCCAAAGACAATTCAACAGGCGCCGTCGGGCGGCAAGGGTACGACGACCAACGAGCCGGGCCTGTTGACGGTCGCGGACTTCGAACAATATTACGATGCGTTGCCGTTGATCGCGAAAGGCGTGACCGGTTCCGGTCGCACGCTCGGCATCGTGACGCTGGCCGCGTTCACCGAGAGCGATCCCTTTGCCTATTGGAACGCGCTCGGCCTCAAGATCGCAAACGAAAGAATCAAGGTCGTGAACGTCGACGGCGGACCCGGCGCGCCGAGCGATGCCTCGGGTTCGATCGAAACCACGCTCGACGTCGAACAATCCGGCGGCATCGCACCGGGCGCGAAGATTGTCGTCTATCAAGCGCCGAACACCAATCAGGCGTTTCTCGACGCCTTCGTCGCCGCGGTCGAGGACAATAAGGCCGAATCGGTGTCGACGAGTTGGGGTGCGTGGGAATGGTTCGACAACCTCGCAAATGCGCCGGTGACCGACCCATACACCGGCGAGACGGTCAGCTCGCTGAAGGCGTTCGATCAGATCTTTCTGCAAGCGGCTTTGCAAGGTCAGAGCTTGTTCGCCGCGTCCGGGGACGCCGGCGCATATGACGCGAATGACGGCAATTTGCCGCCCGATTTCAGTTTGGCGCTGAGCGTCGATAATCCGGCGAGCGATCCCTATATCACCGCGGCCGGCGGCACGACGCTCGCCGGTGTGCAGACCTTCGGCTTGCAGAACAATCAGACGTTGAGCGTCGATGTTCCCAACGAGCGTGTCTGGAGTTGGGATTATCTCGTTCCGCTGTGCGACGACTTAGGGCAAGATCCGATCGACTGCGGCATATTCCCGGTCGGCAGCGGCGGTGGCGTCAGCTTCGAGTGGCGGCTGCCGTCCTACCAGCAGGGGCTCGCGGGTATTCAGAAAACGCAACCGGATCAGTCGTTCATCGACGAAGACGTGATCCCGCCGCAGACACTGGTCGATATTCCGGCGCATTTCGCGGGACGCAACGTACCGGATATCTCGGCCAACGCGGATCCGGATACCGGCTACGTGATCTACTACACGTCGGACCAGACGGGCTTTGCGATTGATTCGTTCTACGGCGGCACGAGCTTCATCGGTCCGCAATTGAACGGCGTCGTCGGCCTCATCGGTCAATATGCGCATTCCCGTATTGGTCTGCTCAATGTGCCGCTCTACGAGCTCGCCAATGAGCCGGGTGCCTACTCGGGCAAGGCAGCGCCCTTCAATGTCATTGAGTACGGCAACAACGACTTCTACCTGGGTCGCGACGGCTACAGCCCCGCGGTGGGTATCGGTACGCCCGACGTGTCGAACCTCGCGGAGGCATTGAAGAAGCGGTCTTAGCGCTGCGACGGCACGAAATCTTCGAGCACCGCCTTGCGCATCAGGTCGGGCGGCAGCAATCCTTGCGACAGAATGAAGTCGTGAAACCGCAATTGGTTGAATTTCGCACCCAGGGCGGCTTCGGTTTCCTTGCGCAACGCGAGCAGCCGCGTATATCCGTAGAAATAGCTGTTGGCTTGTCCCGGCGCGCGATACGTGAAGCGCTCCACCTCTTCCTTGGCGAACGCATGGCTCAGCACGACGTCCTTCTCGAGCACCGCGTAGGCCTGTTCCGGCGTTGCCTTGCCGCTCTGCAGTTCGGGATCCAGGAATGCGCGCGCCGCCCGCAGCAGTCGCAGTTGCAGCGTCAGCAATTGTCCCTCGGCCGGCTCATACGGCTGCATGATGTATTCGGAGTAGAGACCCCAGCCCTCGGCATTGGTCGAATTGAAGGCATACAGTGCGCGTGCCAGGCTCACGCCATGTTCGACCATGGAATCGAACTGCAGCTCATGACCGGGACGCGCTTCGTGCGCCGTCAGGGTCCACGCGACGGCGTCGAACGTGAAGTCGTCATACGTATCCTCGGCGCCGCCGTTGGCGGAGGGGATGTTCAGCGGCAGCACGAACTCGCCGCGCTGCCCGGTGTTGTGCAGAAACGGCGGCGGCACCATGTGCGGCGCAGGCTGCTGCGCCGTTTCCGCGGCCGTCGCCAAACGGATGATCGCCGGACGGTCGGGCAAGGTCACGAGCTTGTTCGCCGCGATGAGCCGCTCGATCTCATGTAGCCGCGCCTCGTAGAACGGCAGAATCGCCGCACCCGTGATTTGCTGTTTCTTTAATTCGGTGATCACGCTGCGGTAGTCGTCGGCGCCGTAGCCTCTTTGTTTGGCGACCTCGGCGGCCAAGGGCGCCATTTCCGCTTGATATTGGCTGAATGCCGCGTGTGCCATCCGGGCGATCTCGTCCGGTGCAATGTCGATGCCGAAGCCCTCGAACGCGAGCGCATATTGTTCGGGCGGCAGCCGGAAGTCGGTGCGCGCCTTGGGCAGGATGTTCTTTCGCACCCACAGGTCGTATTCGGCCAATTCGCGCTTCAGCCTCGCATAGGGCTTTTCCCAACCCGTCAATTTGTACTTCTTGAACAGGTCCGCGATGCCTTCGGAGTAATTCGCATTGCGCCCAAGTTCGGTTTCCACTTCATCCCTGGATGGATACAGTACGCCGGACTTGGCAAGCTGTTCCAAGGTGCGCTGTTTGAGCAGCGTCGTAAAGGGTTCGTACCCGCTTTGCGATCCGGTGTACTTGCGCAGTCTGACGACGGCATCGGGCCGGCGTTCCGCCGCGACTTGGTCGTCGAGCAATCCGCGCAGCCCCTGGAAGATGATCTCGCTGGCGTTGATGAACGGCACCAGGTGCTGTCTCTCGAAATCTTCGGTACGGAACCGCAGGTCGAAGGCCTTGCGCAGAATCTCCAGATCCTCTGCAACGTTCTCGTTGGTCTGCGCGGCGCCTCGCGCCTCGAGATCTGCCAGGACCGCGACCTGTTCGGCGCGCTCCGCGAGTTCATCGGCCAGCGTGGGATTACGGATGCGCTGGTCGTATTTGGCGAGCCCCTCCTGCGATCCCTGTTCGGGCGCATGCTCGAATTCCACGGTCAGCAGGCGCTGCGTATATTCGTTGCTCTGCTCCACCCAGTCTTTGGCCTGCACTGCGCTGAGGCAAACGACGCTCAGGAGAACGGCGGTTAACGATCGGCGCATGTCAGCCTCGAATGCTTTTAGCGGTGGCGCAGTGTACCAGTGAGCCCCGCATCATTCGAAACTTGATATTCCGCCGAGAAGGTCGTCAATGCGGCGCTCGCGGACTCGATCTCGGCCTCGGGCAACTCGAAGGCCGTAAAGCCGCAGCGCGCCAGAAAGAACAGTTGGTCTCGGCGCACGCAGCCCACGGCACGCAGCTCGCCCGTAAAGTTCCAGCGCTCGCGCAGTTGCCGCGCGTGGCTATAGCCGCGGCCTTCGCCCGGGCTCGGAAACTGCACGGCGATCAGGGAAAGCCGCGGTAAATCCGCGACCAGGTCCAGGACGGCCTGGGCCGGGCCCAGCAATACGCCGAGGCGCCCCTCACATCTCGACCAGCTTTCGCGTTCGCGCAGCCAACGCTCGAACGGTATGATCAGCGCGTCGCGGTTCGATTCGCCGGCGTCGGCGGCATCATCGAGATAACGCCATTCATCGACCGCGACACGCCCGTCACGCAGCAACCGGCGTGGCATAAACGCTCTCCTTGAACGGCTTTACGCCGATGCGCCGCACGGTATCCAGGAAGCGCTCTTCAGGGCCTCGTCTCTGCACAAACACCGTCAACAGGCGCGCGATCGTGTCGGCAACCTCGCTCTTGGCGACCGATGGTCCGATCACCGTGCCCAAGCTCGCATCCGCGCCGGCGGATCCCCCGATCGTGATTTGATACCACTCCTCGCCACCCTTATCGACGCCGAGGATGCCGATGTGCCCGATGTGATGATGGCCGCAGGCGTTCATGCAGCCGGACATCTTGAGGTCGATTTCGCCAAGATCGTAGAGGTAGTCGTAGTCGTCGAAACGCTCGTTGATGAGCTTCGCGACTTCGATGGATCCGGCATTGGCGAGACTGCAGTAATCGAGTCCGGGGCAACAGATCATATCGGTCAAGGTACCGATGTTCGGCGTCGCGAGCCCGGCTCGATCGAGCGCTTGCCATAATTCGAACGTCGCGGATTGTTCGACATCGGCGAACAACAGGTTCTGTGTGTGCGTGACGCGAATTTCGCCGAAGCTATGGCGATCCGCGAGGTTTGCGAGCAGCTCCATTTGCGAATCCGTGACGTCGCCAGGGGCCACTGCAGCCTTTTTTAAGGATATGAACACCGCGCGGTAGCCTGGAATCTTGTGTGCGTGAGTGTTGTAGCGGTACCAGGCGCGAAACGCCGTGTGCCGGCCCGCGGTCGGATCCGAGTCGGCGAGGCTCCGGTAGGCCGGCGGCGTGAAGAATTGCCGGACCCTTGCGATTTCCGAGTCTTGCAACAGCAGCGCGGTGTGTTTGATCTGCGCCCACTCGGCCTCCACGCGGCGTCGGAATTCGTCGATTCCTAAGCTGCGGACCAAGATCTTGATGCGCGCCTTGGTCAGGTTGTCGCGCCGCCCTTCGAGGTTGTAGACGCGCAAAATGGCCTCGAGGTACGACAACAGGTGCTCGCGCGGCAGGAACTCGCGCACGACCTGACCGATGATCGGCGTGCGGCCGAGGCCGCCGCCGGCCAGGATTTCGAAGCCGAGTTCCCCGCCGGGTCCGCGTACGATGTGCACTCCGACGTCGTGAAGCAGCGAGGCAGCCCGATCCTGCGGCGCGCCGGTTACCGCGATCTTGAATTTGCGCGGCAAGTAGGAGAACTCCGGATGGAATGTCGACCATTGGCGGATGATCTCGCACCAGGGCCGCGGATCCTCGAGTTCGTTCGGCGTGACACCGGCGAGATGATCGGAAGTCACATTTCGAATACAGTTGCCGCTGGTTTGGATCGCATGCATCTCGACCGTCGCGAGCTCGGCGAGAATATCGGGAACCTGTTCGAGTTTGGGCCAGTTGTATTGGATGTTTTGGCGGGTCGTCACATGCCCATAGCCGCGATCGTAGCGGTGCGCGATGCTCCCAAGCATGCGTAATTGCGTCGACGACAGCAGGCCATAGGGAATCGCCACACGCAGCATCGGCGCGTGGCGCTGGATATAGAGGCCATTGCGCAGGCGCAAGTGCCTGAATTCCTCTTCCGAGAGCTCTCCCGAGAGGAAGCGGCGAGTCTGGTCGCGAAATTGTGTGACGCGCTCGTCGACGAGCGTCTTGTCGATGGCATCGTACCGGTACATATCGCCGTCACACTTACGTACCCGGGCTCAAAACGCCAATATCACCATGGCATGAGCTCATATCGCGCAGTCATGAGCGCACCTCGACGGCTTCACATTTTTAGGAGCTTGGCGTCCGGTGTCGCAACGCGACAACGCGGGCGCCCCTGATTGCCAAAAGCGTGATTGGCTCGGCAGAGGCAATCGGCGGGGGCGTGCACGATGCTAGCGGTATGACGACGTCCAAATCAGTGTCAGTAGATCTACCGGAGGTATCGGTAGCCGCTGATACGTATCAGGTCTCGCCGGAACCCATCCTATTGGTCGCCGACCTCAGTGGCGCTCTCGCCCTTTGTCTGCACGATGAAGGTCGGGGTGTCGGCGGCCTGCTGCACCTCAAATTCATCGGCGGTACCGGCCGGCCGAGCGACGTCACGGACAATACCTTGAGTTGCGTGCTCGTCGTTCTGGACCGCTTCAAGCGCGCAGTGCTCGGCACATCGGCGCGCATGGATGAAGTTCAAGCGCGCATTCTCGCCCATGCACTGCCGCCGAACGGCTCCGGGGAACCCAGTGCATCGCTCGTCGATTTGATCAAGGCAGATCTTGCCGACGGCAAGATCCCCTGCGGCACCCAAACGGTGCGCCGGCTCGATCCCGTGCGCGTCTGTTTTCAGCCATTTGAAGGCCGCGTCTGGATTTCGGGTCCTACGGAAGCCCGAAACGTCGCAAACCGGCGCCGTTCCGCCGGCTAGAATTTCTCGTCGGAGCGCAGACCCATATAAACTGGCGGCAGTTTATGGCTTTTTTGGGGTACGTATGCGCGCGATCGTCGGGCTGGTCGCTGTTCTGATTGCAGGCTGCGCCGGCGAGAAACTCGCTGCGTCGCCACCCGCCGGCGTGGATTTGAGCGGACAGTGGCGACTCAACGTCGCCGATAGCGACGATCCGCAGCGCCTCGGGCAAGCCTTGGCCTCCGGCGCCGGTACGGCCGGCGACAATGGCGGACAGCGTGGCGGCCGGCGCGGGCGCGGCGGTGGTCAATCCGGACCGACCCAATCCGGCGCTCCCGGCACCGATTTTTCGGGCCAGGCAGCCGGCGGCCCATTGCCGGTCTCGGCGGTCAGCGAAGTGTTGCGCTGGCCCGGCAGGGATTTGGAGATCAAACAGCTGTCCGGTGTTGCGGCATTCACCTCGGATGGTGACAACCGCGTTTACCAATCCGGCGGCACTGCGAAGAAAAAAGCCGCGCACGGCTCGAAACAGGTCTGCGGCTGGTCCGGCTCGAGCTTGGTCATCATGGTCGAACCGGACGACGACCGCCCGAAATTTGAGGAGCATTACCAAATATCGAGCGACGGCGATCGTCTGGTTCAGCTGATCTTGATCAAGTCGGGTCGGATGATGGGATTTTCGATGTCCAGAGTCTGGGATCGAGTCAAGTGATGCCCAATGAAAAAGCCGGGCATTGCCCGGCTTTAATTTCCCCATGCCTTAATTGCTGCGCTGTTGTACGCGCTTTAGCAACGGATCGGTCTGCTTTACTTCCCGAAGATCTGTATTGCGTCGGGGCAACACTCTAGCGTCGGTGATCTGCAGAAGCTAGCCATATTGCAAAGAAATGCAAAATATTCTGTGGTACGTTAACAACACGGGGGGTCTGAGATGCCCAAAATCGCAAAGCCTGTCGCACTCGCCGATGCTTCTGTGCGTACGCGCCGCGCCTATTTCGATTGTCGGTTTGGTCAGCTCCACGTCCGCACGGCGTTTCCAACGACCGGCGGCTTCGATGAGCAAGTCACGCTGTTCTGCCTGCACTCGGTCGAGGGTTCGAGCCGAATGTTCAACCGCTTTTTGCCGCTGATCGGCGCCGAACGCTCGGTCTACGCGCCCGATCTGCCCGGCTGCGGCGAATCCGATCCGCCGCAGCCGGCGGGCGGCTTGGCGAATTTGGCGGGCGCCGTCGCCGACCTCGCGAGCGATTTGCGCCTCAAGCAAATCGACGTCTTGGGTTTTCGAGCCGGTTGTGGAGTCGCCGTCGAACTCGCGCGCGCGAAACCGGAGTTGGTGCGTCGCTTGGTGCTCGTCGGCGTGGCGCCCACAGACCGATTGCCGCAGATCGCACAACCGACCCTGGTCATGGCCATCGGCGCTCGAGCATCGGGTGCCGACGCAAGCAGCCTGGGCTTGTCTGCCAATGCAGAGCTGCTCGACGGGGCCGACTATGCCGAGGATTTGTTCGATGCGGCGCCCCAGACGCTGGCGAAGCAGTTCGCCGGCTTCTTGAACCGGCGATGAGGCTCAATAAATTCATCAGCGAGACCGGCGTCTGTTCGCGCCGGCAAGCCGATCAATGGATCGCGGCAGGCCGCGTGACCTGCAACGGCTTACCCGCCGCTCTGGGCACCAAAGTCGGCGATGGCGACGAGGTGCGCATCGACGGCGAACTCGTCGGGTCAAAAAAGCCGCCCATTTATATCGCGCTCAATAAGCCCGTCGGCATCACCTGCACGAGCGAGGCGCACGTCGACGGCAACATCGTCGATCTGATCGGACATCAGGAGCGGATCTTTGCGATAGGACGCTTGGACAAGGATTCGGAAGGATTGATTCTGCTGACGAATAACGGTGACATCGTCAATGAAATACTCCGCTCGGAAAACAATCACGAAAAGGAATACATCGTAACGGTCGATCGGCCGATCACCGATCTGTCGCTGCGCATGATGGCGAGCGGTGTACGCATCATGGGCGAGATGACCAAGCCCGCACGGGTGTCCCGAGTCGATCAGAAAACGTTTCGCATCGTCCTGACACAGGGACTGAACCGTCAGATTCGTCGCATGTGCTCGGCACTGGGGTACAAAGCGCAGCGCTTGCAGCGCGTGCGCATCATCAATATTCATTTGGGAGCGCTGGGCGTGGGTCAATGGCGCAACCTCACGCCCGCGGAGCTCGCCGGCTTGCTGCCGAACAAGCTCGCGCCGCAAAGCAAATCTAGCCGGAGCGCAGCGCCGCCGACGCGACGCCCTCCGACCACCGTCGTCCGCTCGTAGCGCGCCAATCCGGGTCCGCCGCTTTGGCGGCGAGCCAGCGAAAAAAGTCCTCTCCCTTGCCGATCCAGTAGGCGTAGCTGTAGAGAACGCCCCCGCTCGTCGACTCGACCGTGAAACGGCGTCGTAACCCGAAACTCGCCACGCCGCGGGAACAGCGAATGCGTGTCGTGTCCTCGGACAACGCATACTGATTCGGGCCGATTTGCAGCTGCAATCGACCACCCTGCGCGTAGACGCAGACGTTCGGCAGCGACGGCCGGATCAACGCGACGCCGTTGACGAGTGGTGGCGGAACATCGTAGGCGGTCCAGGTGCCGCCCAACGTGTGCCACTCCAGCACCATGCTATGGCGGCGAAAATCGATGACGGGAACGATCGTCGTTGAATTCGTCGACGGGGCGGCCGCATTCGCCATGCGGTTTACTGCAACGCTCGGTCGGGCAGGGCTGCGAACGCGTCGCGGACCACGCTCGCCGACAGCAATTGCGGCAGCACCAGCGGCTCGGGTACGCCCGGCTTGGCGTTATAGACGACGTACAAGGGCACGCCGGCGCGACCGAAGTCCGCGAGCGCCTTGGTGATCTCGGGATTGCGGTTGGTCCAATCGCCCTTCATCAGGGTCACTCCCTTGTCATGGAAAACCGCCTGCACTGCGGAGTCACCGAACGCGTTGCGTTCATTGACGAGACAAGTCAGACACCAGCTCGCCGTAAAATTGACGAGCAAGGGCATGCCGGCAGCCTTGAGCTCGGCGACGCGTGCCGCATCGTAGTTTTGCCATCCTTCCGCGTCGGGCGGCCCCCCCGGCGTCGTCGCCCCGGTTCCCGCCGCCGCCGCAACCGGCGCACCGGCGAGTTGCAGCGGCAATGCGATCGCGAGCAGCAGTGCGACTACGGCGGTCGCGAGTGCCACAACGCGGCCCTTGACGCCGCTGCTCTTGGATTTCTGGTAGGCCCAGGCGGCCAAGCCGATCAGAATCGCGCCCGCGAGGGCTGCGCCAAGGCCCAACACGGCCGTCTGCTGCTGCGCCAACACCCAAATGAGCCAGGCAGCCGATCCGTACATCGGAAACGCGAACACTTGTTTCAGAGTATCCATCCAGGCACCGGGTTTCGGCAGCGCGCGGCGCAGCCAGGGCGCAAACGACAAGGTCAAGTAGGGCAGCGCCAGACCAAACCCAAGCGCCGTAAAGATGCTGAGCGCAACCATCGGCGATTGTGTCAGCGCGGCGCCGACCGCCGCGGCCATGAAGGGCGCCGTGCACGGCGTCGCGACCAAGGTCGTCAACACGCCGGTGAAAAACGCAGCATGATAACTGTCGCCTTGTGTCAACCCATCGCCAATGCCCGCGAGGCCGCCGCCGACCTCGAAGACGCCCGACAAATTCAAACCGACGGCGAACAGCAGGTAGGCCATCAGTGTCACGAACAGCGGCGACTGCAATTGGAAGCCCCAGCCGATTTGCTCCCCGCCCGCGCGCAAGGCCAGTAAAACGGCCGCAAGCGCCAACATCGAGCTGATGACGCCCGCCGCGAACACGAGTCCCTTGGTGCGCACGGCCGCCGGATGTTTCTTGGCCTGCTCGACGAGCCCGATTGCCTTGATCGATAGCACCGGAAACACGCAGGGCATGAGGTTCAGCACCAAGCCGCCGAGAATCGCGAACAGCAGCAACAGGCCGAATCCGGGCCCCGCCGCGCCCTCCGAGCGCGAGGCATCAGGGGCCGGCGGACTCGCGCTCTGCCGCAGTGCCGGCGTCAATGCCGACGAGGGCTTGAATTCCGGGCTCGCACTCGCTGCCGCCGCCGCAGCAGCGCCGGCGGGCAGTGTCGCGGCAATTTCCAGCGGGACCGCAACCGCATCTGCGCCGTTCTGCTCGGTCGCCAATAGCAGACCACGGACTGAGCCCGCGGGCAGCTGGTAGCCGAGCTTGACCGCGAGGTCCAATTCTTGCGGTTTCCGCGTCAAGCTCTGCGGTGCTGCGTACTCGATCGCACCGTCGTCGTAGGGGAAGAAGCTCAATTCTTTGATCTGGGCGAGCGTGCCGCCCCAATCTTTGCCGAGCGCGATCACGAGCTGACCGTTCTCGACGCGTGCGCTCGACGCCGGCGCCGCGATCGGCAGTTCGGCGCGTGCGGCCGTAAACAGGCTCGCGGAGGCGGCGTCGATAGCACCTGCCTGCGGGCTCGTCGGCAGACTCAGCTGCAGGTCGGCGCCTTCGGGAATGCAGACGTCCGAGCACACCAACCAGCTGGCTTTCGCGCGTAGATCCAAGCCTTTGCCCGGCGCAAGATCTCGCGGCGCCGAGATCTGTACGAGGTGAACGGCATGCTTTGCGTAGCCGTAATTGACCAGCGGCGTCAGCTCGAACCGGTGCGGGGTCGTCCATTGGATGTCGCCTGCCGCAAAGCCCGGCGGCAATGTCCATATGAGCTTGGTCGCTTGGCCGGAATCTCCGGGATTGCGCCAGTAGGTATGCCAGCCCTCGCGAATGTCGAGTTCCAGCGCCACGAAGAACGATTGTCCCGGTGCGACGCTGCGTACCTCGCTGACCAGACGTGCTTTGACATTGTCCGTCGCGACCGTCTCGCCGGACAATGCGAGGGCCGCCTGGCCTAAAACCGCCGGCGCCGCCAGCAGGAGGCCGTAAACCCAAGGCTTGATCGTGCGCATGGCTGTATGTTACCCAATCCGCGGCCGGCCGGAGCGACGGCTGACCGTAGGCTGTGGAGCGTCTCACACTCTGGCGCCGGAATACCCTCATGCCCGCGCATCGGCTAATGTAGGGGTCCACCCACCACCAGCCAGCCATGCAAGAAAACTACGTAGAACGCATTCTCAAGGCCAAAGTATACGACGTGGCCATCGAAACTCCGCTCGAGGCCGCCCCGCGACTCTCACGACGTTTGAACAATCATGTGTTCTTCAAGCGTGAAGACCTACAGCCGGTGTTTTCGTTCAAAATTCGCGGCGCCTACAACAAAATCGCGCAGCTTTCGCCGATCGCGGCGCAGCGCGGGGTGATTTGCGCCTCCGCAGGCAATCATGCACAGGGCGTTGCGCTCGGCGCCCGCACGCGCGGGATCCCGGCGGTCATCGTGATGCCATTGACGACACCGGAAATCAAGGTGCAGGCCGTCGCCGCACTGGGCGGCGAGATCGTGCTGCATGGCGATGATTTCGACCATGCTTACGAGCACGCGGTCGAACTCGCGCGCGCGCGGGGCCTGGTGTTCGTGCACCCGTTCGACGACCCCGACGTCATCGCCGGTCAAGGCACGGTGGCGATGGAAATCCTGCGCCAGCAGCACGGTGATGAGATCGACGCGATTTTCGTGCCGATCGGCGGCGGCGGGCTGATTGCCGGCATCGCTGCCTATACCAAGGCTCTCTATCCGCGCGTCAAGATCATCGGCGTGGAGCCCGAGGAATCGGCGGGGATGTATGAATCGCTGCGGGCCCACAAACGCGTGACGCTCGACCGGGTCGGCACGTTTGCCGACGGTGTCGCCGTGCGGCGCGTCGGCGAAGAGACGTTTCGACTCGCGCGCCAATATGTGGACGAGATTCTGCTCGTGACGACCGATCAGATCTGCGCGGCGATTCAAGATATTTTCGAGGATACGCGCTCGATCGCCGAGCCCTCCGGAGCGCTTGCGGTGGCGGGCATCAAGAAATACGTCGCGCGCGAAGCCTGTACGCAACGCCGGTTCATCGCGATCAACGGCGGTGCGAACATGAACTTCGACCGCCTGCGCTACATCGCCGAGCGCGCCGATATCGGCGCGCAGCGTGAGGCTCTGTTTGCGGTCGAAATGCCCGAGGGTCCGGGCTCGTTCCTGCGATTTTGCGAAATCGTCGGGCCGCGCAGCGTCACCGAATTCAATTATCGCTATGCGAGCGCGCAGGCGGCTCATATTTTCGTGGGTCTCGCGCTCACGCAAGGCAAGGCGGAGCGCGAGACCTTGATCAAGTCGATTGCGGCCGGCGGATTCTCGGTGCGTGACATGACCGACAACGAAGTGGCCAAGCAACATGTCCGTTATATGGTCGGCGGTCTCGCGCAAGGACTGGAGCACGAACGGCTGTTTCGATTCGAGTTTCCCGAACGCCCAGGGGCTTTGCTCAAATTCCTGCGCGCGATCGGAACCGATTGGAACATCAGTCTGTTTCATTATCGGAATCACGGTTCCGATTACGGACGCGTGCTTGCGGGGATCCAAGTCCCGCCCGCGACGCGGACCGACTTTCTACTGCACGTCAATGAACTGCAATACGCTTACACGGAGGAAACGGACAACGCGGCCTACAAGGTTTTCCTCGGGGCTTGAATGGCGCGCCTGGAACCGCTGAATCTACCAGCGATCGACCGCACGCCGGCCGGCAATGGTACGCCCGGCGCGCCGGGACCCGCATTGGGGACACCGGCGCAGGCGGCGAACATCCCGGCTGCGGCCGCGCAGATATTCGAAGAGGCCGACATTCGTCCGCTGGACATTCCGGCTGCGCTGCAAATTCTGCTGTTCGAGGTCTCTGACGCCTTGGGTTTCGCATTGCAAGCATTGCCGGTCGCGAGCGCCGAGCAGGCCGCGAGCGTGATCGTCGACGGCTTTTTGCAAAAGCTGCCCGCAACCGATCGCGATGGATTTACCGATCCCGATGGACTCGCATGGATACGCGCGCTCGATCCACTCCAAACCGCACTGCAGAGCGGCATGGATCGCGCATCGAGTGCCATCGCCGCTTGGCGCGACGTCTCCGACGAGGTCGTGGCGTCGCTGAGCGCGTCGCGCGCAATCATCGAGGCGGCATTGAACGAGGAGCCGAAGCTCGAGTTGTTGCTGCAGCCCGATTGGCTCATGCGCCCCGAATGGCTGGGGCTCGCGCCGCGCATCGAGCGCTTTCGTCGCCGTCGCCGTGCGATACGCCGGCGTTTGCAAGATCCCGATTATCGGACCCCGCTGTGACCGTCGAACCGCGGGATCTGGGACTCAGAATGCCGGCCGAATGGGTGCCTATGGCGGCGGCACGAGCACGATCTTGCCGGTGTGTTGCTTGGCGAGGAATTCCCGCTGTGCGGCGACGATCTCGCTGAGCGGATGAACGCCGGCGATGACGGGGCGGATCTCGCCGCGCTCGAGATAGCCTACGAGATTTCCGAACACTTGCGGCTCGAGCACGGTGCAGCCGATGAGCCTCAGATCCTTCAGATATAGCGTACGCAGATCGAGGGCGACTAGGGGCCCCGCGATCGCGCCAGCCACCGCATATCGGCCGCCGCGTACCAGCGCCGCGAGCAGCGCCGGAAACTGAGCGCCACCGACGACATCGACGACCGCATCGACCGATTCCGCGCCTAGGGTCGCGATCAGATCGGCGTCGCGTGCAAGCACGCGTGCGGCGCCCAGCGATTCCACGGCCGCCGCTTTCGACGCATTCGCAATCGCGATCACGGTGGCTCCGCGACGTCTGGCGAGCTGCACGGCGGCTGAACCGACTCCGCCCGAAGCGCCGGTGATCAGAAGCTTGTCGCCTCGCGCGACGCTCAAGCGCGTCAGCATGTTCTCCGCCGCTGCGTACGAACACGGAAACGACGCCAATTCGGTATCGGTGAGCGCGCTCGTGATTTTGTAGGCGTGCGCCGCCGGCACGCGCGTGAATTGTGCGAACGCGCCGTCGCATTCGGAGCCGAAATAAATCGCCTGATAGCGATTGCCGGCCGCCGGTGCATGAAATACCGGCTCGATGAGCACGCGCTCGCCGAGCCGAGCGGGACTCACTCCGTTGCCGAGGGCGACGATCCGACCGCAGGCGTCGGCACCCTGGATGCGCGGAAATTGCGGCGCCTCGCCAGTCCAACCGGAATCCGCCGCGCGCGCCGCGGCAAAGCCGGTTGCCGCGGTGCCTGCCGTGGTTCCTTCGCTGACCGTTCGCGAATACCAGCCCGTGCGCGTGTTGATATCGGTGTTGTTGACGCCTGCCGCACCGACGCGCACCAGGACCTCGCCGGGGCCCGGTGTCGGTACCGGCACATTCTCGCGATACTCGAGCTGCTCGAATCCGCCGTGGCCCAGGAGTAGTACCGCTTTCATCGTCAGGGGTAAGTGTTGCATGATGCAATGAGATGACTTGTGGATCGAGGAGATGATTTGCGTACCACGGAGATTACTTGGCTTATGCTGCGCATGTCGACGTGGTTTAGGCTTTTGGGCCTCGGGTGTTGTCTGCTCGCTTTCGGGGCCCGCGCCCTCGATCGCGCTCATACGCTCAATATCTTTGCCTGGTCCGATTACTTTCCGGAATCCGTTACCACGAAGTTCCAGACGGAGACCGGCATACACATCAATTATGCCGTGCTCGATTCGCCGGAAATGGCGGAAACGACGCTTTCGGCGGGCCACTCCGATTACGATCTCGTGACGATGAATGCGGCGCCTGAGCTCGGCCGCGAAATTCCCAAGGGATTTTGGCTGGTCCTCGATCAATCGAGCATTCCCAACGCGCGCAACGCCGATCCGGATATTCTAAAACGCTTGCAGGCGGTCGATCCGGGCAACAAATACGCGGTGCCGTGGATGTGGGGCACGACCGGCATCATCTACAACGCGGCGAAGATCGATGCGATCATGCCGAGCGCTCCCGTCACGAGCCTCGACATGGTGTTCAAGCGAAGCATCGCCGCCAAATTCGCGAACTGCGGCATCAGCATGCTCGATTCCTGGGGCGATATTCTTCCGATGATGGCGCGCTACTTGGGCCAGGGAGATCTTTCGGCCAATCCGGCAAAACTCGATGCGATCATTGCGAAATTGCGCGAAATCAAACCCTACATTCGACGCATCGCGTCGTCGGGCTATTACGAGCAGCTCGCCGACGGCGAACTGTGCCTCGCGATCGGCTATTCCGGCGATGCAATGATCGCCCGACGCATGGCCAAGGAGGGCAATACGCACGTGGACATCGAATACGCATTTGCGAGCGAAAGCGTGCCGCTCTACATCGACAGCCTCGTCATCCCGGCCGATTCGCCGAATCCGGCGGCGGCGCACGCATTCATCAACTTCGTCATGCGACCGGAAATCTCCGCGGAGGTCACGCGCTTCATCGGTTTTGCGTCCGGAAACGCCGCGGCGCTGCCGCTGTTGCCGGCGAACGTGCGCGGCAACCAGGCCGTCTATCCCCCGCCCGAGGTCCGCCAGCGATTCGACCTGCAGCGCATCTACAGTGCGGATGAGATCCGCAGCTTCTCGCGCGCATGGCTGCGATTCAAGTCAGGGGATTGAGGGCGGAGCATCCAGGGGCGCCGGTGCGGACACCGCCGCCGGATTCTCCTTGAGCCAGCGCATCGAATCATGCACGCGCGTATAGCCGCTCGGATGATCGTAGAAAATGATCTCCTCGAGCCGGCCCGGTTGCATTTTGCGGTAGCTCGACAAGCGCATCGCCACCATTGCGAATCCATACGGTTCGCGCGCGGAATTCAAGCCGAAGATATCCGCCTCGTGTTCCGCGGCGCGCGTGATCGAATTGGCCACTGGCGTCGCGATGAACATGAACGTCGACAATAGCGCCGCAAGCAACGGCAATGCGGCGCGGCCTGCTACACTGTGCGCAGGAGGCATCGTCAAGCCTTGAATCCAAGCGGCCGCAAGAGTGGTTTCGCGGTCCTACGCAATCGCGATTTCACGCTGTTTTTGGGCGCACGTTTTTTCTCCGCGATCGCTTCGCAGATGATCGTGATTGCCGTCGGTTGGCAGGTCTATCAAATGACCGGTCGCCTGCTCGATCTCGGGCTAATCGGCCTGTCCCAATTCCTGCCGTTCCTATGCCTGGTATTGTTTGCGGGCCATGCCGCCGATCGCCACGATCGCCGAGTCATACTCATTTTCTGTGGCCTCGTGCAATTCCTCTGTGCGAGCCTGCTGCTGTGTTTCGCGCTCGGCAGGCTGTCCCATACGTGGCCGATATTTTTGGTGCTCGCATTCCTCGGCGTCGCACGCGCATTCCAGATGCCGACGTCGCAGTCGTTGATGCCGAATCTCGTGCCCCTGGACGCGCTGCAAAATGCGATTGCGCTGAACTCTTCGATGTTCCAAGTGGCGACGATCGCGGGTCCCAGTGTCGGCGGCATTCTCTACGCGTTCGCGGACCAGCCGTTCGGCATCCATGGCGGCGCGGCCTTGGTCTACTCGGTCGGCGCCGCCGTTTGCCTCGCCGCGGTTGCGATGCTGGCAGTCATGCGCTTGCGCCGGGCCGCGGCCAAGCCGCTCGACACTTCCTGGTCCAGCGTGCTGCAGGGATTGCGTTTCGTCTGGCGGCGCAAGGATGTCTTGGGTGCCATCACGCTGGATTTATTTGCGGTGCTGTTCGGCGGCGCGACCGCGCTACTGCCCGCATTTACGCACGATGTGCTGCATGCCGGCCCGGAGGTCTTCGGCTATCTGCGCACTGCGCCCGGCGTCGGCGCAGGCCTCACGGCCGTGCTGCTCGCGTTTCGCCCGATCGAACGACGCGTCGGCATCTACATGTTTCTCGGCGTCGCGGCATTCGGAGTGTCCACGGTGGTATTCGGTCTGACGACGAATTTCTGGGTTGCTCTGATCGCGCTCATCGTGCTGGGCGCCGGCGACATGGTGAGCGTGTTCATCCGCACGATGCTCGTGCAATTGGAGACGCCCGACGAGATTCGCGGGCGTGTCAGCGCGGTTAACGCCGTTTTCATTGGCGCATCGAATGAGCTCGGCGAGTTCGAATCCGGACTCACCGCTGCCTGGATCGGACTCGTGCCGGCCATCGTTGCGGGCGGCGCCCTCACCCTCGCGGTTGCCGCATTGTGGGCGCGTTATTTCTTTCCCCAGCTGTGGCGCGTGAGTTCGTTCGAGCAACTCGAGCAACTCGAGCAGCGTCGCGCGGAATTCATTTGAACAGCGTCGTTGAAAAAAAGGAGCGTCCACGGCTGAGAGCACGGATTAACGTCTTACGCGGCGTCTTGAGCGCGCTGCTGCATTCAAGGCGGCAGGCAAGAAATTACGCGTGAATCCGCTGCTGGGATGCGAAGGCGAGGAGGAGATCGCATCGCCGCATTTCGGCGATTGTCGCGAGCCAGGCTGATGCTCATTGATATTCTGACTGTATATCCGTACAGTTAGAATATGCGCAAACCCCTCAAAGGCCGCGGCACCGCCGACAATCGCGAGGGCCGCTTCGAGTCGCTGCGCGTCGAGGCGCAGGAGGACGGTTGGTGGCGCGAGGAGGAGATACGCGCACCGGCGACCGTGGTCCGCGCCGAAATCGCGCGCAGCATCATCTCGCGCAACCAATCGCCGGACATCCCATTTACCCAGTCGATCAATCCGTACCGGGGCTGCGAGCACGGCTGCATCTATTGCTACGCGCGCCCCACGCACGCTTACGTCAATTTGTCGGCCGGTCTCGATTTCGAAACGAAATTGTTCTTCAAGTCGAATGCCGCCGAGATGCTCGAGCGCGAATTATCGCGGCGCAGTTATCGTCCGGAAGTCATCAACCTCGGCTCCAGCACCGATCCGTATCAGCCGATCGAACGCGAACACCGCATCACTCGGTCGATACTCGAGGTGCTATTGCGGTTTCAGCATCCGGTGACGATCGTCACCAAGAGTCACCTCGTGTTGCGCGATCTGGATTTATTGCAGGAGCTGGCCAAGCAGAGACTTTGTTACGTGATGGTGAGCCTGACCACGCTCGATGAAGGCTTGAAGCGCAGTCTCGAGCCGCGCGCGCCGTCGCCGGCGGCGCGTCTCAAGGCGATCGCGGGGCTGGCTGCCGCCCAAGTCCCCGTGGGTGTGCTGGCGGCACCGATGATTCCCGCGTTGAACGATCACGAACTCGAAAAGATTTTCGAGGCGGCCGCGAACGCCGGCGCCGAAACCGCGGGGTTCATCCTGTTGCGCTTGCCGTACGAAGTGAAGGACTTGTTCGAGGACTGGCTGCGCGCTCACGCGCCGCTGCGCGCCGAGCATGTCTTATCCCGCATACGCGCGATGCGCGGCGGCGAGCTCAATGATGCGCGCTTCGGCTCGCGTTTCAAGGGAGAAGGCGTCGAAGCCACGCTGCTGAAGAGTCGCTGCGAGATCGCGCGCCGGCGCTATGGCTTGGATCGCCGGCGAGGGTACGCGTTGAATCTTGATGCGTTTCGCGTACCGCAGGCCGCGGGCGCGCAGTTATCGCTCGATGGACTTTGATCAACCGGCGCTGCGCGGTTTCGCAACGCGTACCGCCGGGTGAGCCGGCGCGCGATAACCCGGACCGCGCAGCACCTGGCCCGGCAGCGCGTTCGTCGCGACCCCGTCGGCGATGACCGGGACTCCGTTGACGAGCACCCATTGCATGCCGACCGAGAGCTGTTTCGGCGCCGCGAACGTCGCGCGGTCCGTGATGAGGTCCGGATCGAACACGACGATGTCGGCCCACATGCCGGCCTTGAGCACGCCTCGGTCATTGAGCCGCAGGCGGGAGGCCGGCAGGCTCGTGAACTTGCGGATCGCCTCCTCGAGGCGCATGCGCCGTTCCTCGCGGACGTATTTGCGTAGCACCCGCGGGAACGTGCCGTAGGCCCGCGGATGGGGGAACTCCTTGCCGAGCACGCCATCGGGTGAGGTACCCTCGCTGTCATTGCAGAACGAGACCCAGGGCTGCACGACGGCGAGCTCGATGTCGGGCTCGCTCATCGCGAACACCGCCACGTAGGTATGCGCATGATCTTCGACGAGGATGTCGAACAAGGTGTCAATCGGATCGGTGCCGCGCGATTTGGCGACGTCGGCCAGTGTATGGCCCTGGATGCCCGCAAGCTGCGGATTGAGGACCGTCGATATCAGGATATCCTGAGGTCCTCGAACCGACTGCCATTCGTTGTCCCAGTTCGTCGCCACCGTCGCGAGTTCCTTCCTCAGCCGCGCGCGGATTGCAGGATCCTGAAGTCGCTCGATGAGCTTCGCGTCACCGCCATCGTGTGCCCACGGTGGAATGAACGCCGATAAATCGTTGTACCAGGCCGGGTACGCGTAAGTGTCCGCGGCGATGTCGACGCCGGCGGCGCGCGCTCGCTCGATGCGTCCGACGATTTCCGGCATCAAGCCGAAGTTGTTGACGCCGCCCGCCTTGAGGTGCCAGATCTCGACCGGAATATGCGCTTCATGGCCGATGCGAATCGTCTCGTCGATCGAGGTGAGGATCGCCTCTTGCTCGGAGCGCATATGCGTCGCGTAGATGCCGCCGAACTGCGCGGCCGACCGCGCCAGGGCAATGAGTTCGTCGGTGCTCGCATACGGCGCCGGCGCGTATTCGAGCGCGCTCGATACCCCGAGCGCTCCTTCACGCATCGCATCGCCGACGAGAGACTGCATCTGCGCGAGCTCGCTCGCCGTGGCGGCGCGATCCGCGTAGCCCACGATCATTTCGCGCATTGTCGTGGCGCCGACGTAGGAGCCCATGTTGATGCCGATACCCTGCCGCTCCAGTCGCGCGAAATAGCCGGAAAAATCCGACCAATCCAGCTTGATCTGGTAGTGCTCGAACGCTGCCGCCTGTTCCTTGGCAATCGCGTCGTTGACCGGTGCGACCGAGTTTCCCTCGCCGGTGATCTCGGTCGTGATGCCCTGGAAGATTTTGGAAGGCACATGCGGGTTGACGAGCAGCGTGAGCTCGGACTGGCCGAGCATGTCGATGAAGCCCGGCGCCACGATGCTTCCGGCGGCGTCGATACGCTGCGTTGCCGTTGCTTCGTCGAGCCGGCCGATGGCGACGACGTGTCCCGCACGAATTCCCACGTCGGCTGCATACCAGGGAGCGCCGGTACCGTCGACGACGCGGCCGTGTTCGATGATGAGGTCGTAGGCCGGCGGCGCGACTTCGCGTGCGAACGAGAATGCCGCGCCGACGGCGAGCGGCCCCGCGATCAGCCACGCAAACGTTGCACCGGCACGCCAACGGCGCCGGCCGCGCCGATTAACCTCGATATCCGAACCCCGCGAAACTGTGCTCGTCATTTCTGCGCCCTTTTTTTGATCGAAAAATCATTGTTATTCGACAATTTCGCTCTCATCACCCAGGGCCGACGCTACGCCGTCGGTTTACGCTCATCGATATTGAACACGAGACCAAAAGGGTCCCGCAGATAACAGCGCGGTACCGATGCATCCTCTTCCACGACCGTGCAACCGGCGGCCACCAACGACTGTTTCGCGGCGCGAATTTCCGGAACCAGGAAATCGAATACCGGGCCATGCGAGGGCCCGCGTTCGACGTACAGGCGGAATGCCCCCGCATCGAAGCCGATCATCGAAGCGTCGCGCCGCACGATCGGCAAACCGAGCACCGCCTCATAGAAGCGGACGGCCGCTTCGAAAGTATCGCTGCGAATGATGACGTCACGCGAAGCTCGAAATGGTGTCGACAAGGCGCTCTCCCGTTAGGCCCGTCATCGGTCCCGTATGCGACGAGTCTAACTCGCGCGATGCGCCTCGGCGGTCTAGAATGCGCCTTCTTCCTCGATTCGAAAGCCCCTATGCCGACCATCCCCGCCTGCCCCGAATGCGCCATGGAGAACACCTACGCCGACGGCGCTAGCTATGTGTGCGCCGACTGCGGCCATGAATGGCAGATCACGGCGCCCGAAAGCGCCGCCAACGAAGCCGCCGAAGTCGTCCGGGATGCCAACGGCAATCCCTTGATCGACGGCGACTCCGTGGCATTGATCAAGGATCTCAAGGTCAAGGGCTCGTCGATCACGCTCAAGATGGGCACACGCATCAAGGGCATCCGCCTGGTCGGCGGCGATCACGAAGTGGACTGCCGCATGGACGCGGGCAACTTCATGCTCAAGGCGTGCTTCCTCAGGAAGACCTGAGCGACTCAGACCAATCCGAGCGATTCACACCAACGATCGTCCCTTTGGTGCGCGCACCACGACGGTACCCGCGATCTTGTCGTGCCAACCTTGTTTGTCGCCGTCGAAGGCAATCCATAAGAATCCAAGGCCGGCCACGACCAGCGATAGGAAACAGCTGAGCGCGCGAACGACCGCGGTCGGCCAGTCCATGTCTCGGCCGTCGAGGCGCACGACTTGCAAGTCGAACAAGATGCCGCCGATCGTCGCGCCGCGCAGCTTCCACATGATGGCGCCATAGGCGGCCAGCACAATGAGGTGCCAATGAGAAGCGTGACCCAGCAAGTGCATGAGGATCCCGATCAGCACCGCATCGAGCAGCAGTGCCACCATGCGTATCCAGAAGCCCGCTCGCGGCAGCGCCGCGCTGACCGCCGGCGTCGCCGATCCGCCGCCCGCGGGTCGGGCCGGCTGCGGCGCAGCGCCGGCATCGAGCGATGCTGCGGCGGGGGTAGGGCCCGGCGTCGCATCCGGCGCTGCGCCGGCTGAGGCGCCGGCATAGGCGCCGGCTGGCGCGGCGGAAGCGGGGCCATCGACCCGGGGGCCCTTACGCAGGCCCGCGCTCTGAATCAGCGTGAGTACGACGACTCCAAGGCCGAGCAGGCTCAGGATTTGGTAGACCAACATGCCCAGCACCGGAACGACGTACAGCGCCAGCACGATCGCACCGCCGATCAGTACCGCTACCACCGGCTCGCCGAGCAGACCCGTCGCGCGTTCCCCGACGCATCGCCGGCCCAGCCAAGCGAGCAGGACGGCCTTGCCGAACAGCCCGGCGCAGAACAGACCGAACACGACCAGAGGCACCGCAGGAATGCCAATCACCGTGATGCATAACAGTATCAGCAATATCGGCGTGAACAGCACGCTGAGCAGCGCGGCCAGCACGGTGGGTCCGGGCTGCGTCTCGATCGTGCGCGCACATCGCGTGATTCCGCCCCGAAACAGCAGCGCCAGAAGCGCGTACAGCGCGAGAAATCCGAGCGCAACGCCCCAGGCCCAGCCGACTTCGGACTGAAGCGCCAGCGGGCGACCGTAGAGCAGACAGTCCTTGATCCATGCATGCAGCCAGCCAAAGCCGCCGAAGAATGCGTCGATGTTGTGGACACTGCCCCGGACGATCGCAGCCGGGTCGCGCTGCACCTTGCCGCCGACCGCGACGACGTCACCGCCGATATCCGCGTGAGGCCCTAGCTCGATGTTTCCGAGCACTGTGACCGCATCACCGGCAATCGAGCTGTCGATGTAGGTATCGCCGAGGACCGCGACCGCATCTTCGCTGACGGGTCCGGTGACCCGTGCATTGCCGAGCACGGCGACGACATCGCGCGCTTCGCCCTCGCTCGATGCGGAGCCGAGGATGGCCACGACCGAGTCGGCACTTAGGCCGGCGGGCAGATCGGTATCGTGGCCAATTCCGACGAAGTCGTTGCCATGTTCGTGGTGACCATGAATTCGCGTATGCCGCTCCTGTCGGTCGGCCTCCTCCGGCGCCTCCGTATCCGCAGAGGCCGCGGATGCTGCCGATTCGTGAGCGTCCGCGTTCTCCGGTGTCGCGTTCTGGCTTGCGCCGGCCGCCGCATGGGGTGTCGCTGCGGGCGCGCTGACGTGCGCCGCGGACTGCGCCGGTCCGACCGCGGCCCAATCGGTCAGCAGGGCCGCGAGCAGTAGAGCGCCATAGCGCAACTTGAAGACATTCATGATTCGATGTTACCTAGCGTGCGAGAGTTGAGATAAAGAGTGCGATAGGCCGCAATGCCGAGGCCAAACAAAACCGAGTAAAGCGCAGCGCTCACTGCCAAGCCCCCGGAGAGCCATAGCGGCGGTATCGCGCGCGTGAGCGCCGCGACGAGTTCGCCGAGCGCGCCGGTAAACGCGGCCGCTTCGCGAGCCCAAGTCACTGTGAGCGCAACGGGGTCCTGCAGCGCGCCTGGAATCCTGGCCGGCCAAATGCCGGTCAACGTCGACAGCCAGATGAGGCCGCCGCAAGCCAACACGAATCCAGCGCGCGCGAGCTCCGGCCAGTGCGCAAAACTGAGCCGCCACCAGGGCCGCGCTTCGCGGCGCTCGATCTCGCCGAGAACGCGCGACTCCAGGCTCAGCGGCGCCCGGCGCAAAGGCAACTCGCGCAGCGCGGCATCCAGAAGCCGCTCGAGTTTTTGATCCGCTTCTTCCTGTTCGCTCATGTTCTGCTCAGTCGTTCACCGCGGCGTACTCGATGCCGCTGGATTGTAATAGGGGCAACATGGCTGCTCGGGCACGCCGTATGTCGGTTTTGATCTTGGACAAAGAGGCATGCAGGCGCTCCGCGATCTCCTCATAGGACAGCTCTTCGAAGTGATACAGGACGAGCGCAAGGCGTTGGTGCGGCGGCAGTCGACCGAGCGCGGCGTCGATGAGTACGCCTCGCTGCTCTGCGCCAAGATCCGCGAGCAGCGTGTCCGGTACCGGTATCTGCAGCTCCGGCGGCGCTTCTTCAGCCGCATCGGAACTCATCTCGGAAAATAGCCGCCAACGCTTGCGGTAGCGGCCGAGGTGGTTCAGCGTCAGGTTCGTGGTCACCGTCTTGAGCCAGCCGCCGGCGGTCGGGCTCGTGCGTAACTGCTCAAAGTGCTCATAGGCCTTGAGAAACGCTTCCTGCGCGATATCTTCGGCCTGCGCATCGTCGCCGGTGAGGCGGACGGCCGTGGAGAAAACCATGTCCTGATAGGCACGCATGAACGTCGTGAACTCGGTTGAGCGGTTAGGCTCCGTGGGTTGGGTATGCACTGGCGTGTGTTCGTTTAAACCCATAACACGGCCGGGCGTAAAAAGTTGCAGCCACACTTAAGGCAAATAAGGCAAAAAGGCGCATTTCTGGCCAAATAGGGGCTTTTGGAGCCTGCTTGCCGCGACGTCCGCCCGGCCGCCGCCGATTGGCATCGGCGGTCCTCGCGAGTGTCGGCTGAACCCATAGTCGCACTAACGAGCGAGCGTCGCGCTGCGGCTGGCGATTTTTTCGGCGGCGTGCTCGAAGACCGGCACGAGTATTCTATAAATCACAAAAATGGCAAAAGGGGCCACCAAACCCCAAGCGCAGCTCGCGTGCATGATCGCCTCCCACAGCACGACGACGGCCTGCCAAACGCCGTTCGCGAGCAGTGCGAGCCCCGCCTCGACGGACAGGGGTTGCGGCGGCGCGCGCAGTAGCCACTCGCCGAGGCGCACGAACGGGAGGATCAGCAGCAATTGGGTCGGCGCCATCAGGGCCTGTACGAGTTGCATGGTCGGCAGGTTCAGGCGGAATCTCAATGCGATGAGCGCGCACAGCACCGTGGAAGTTCCGAGCAGCGGAATATTGCCGACGACGATTCCGATCGCCACGCCGAGCGCTAGCCGCTCGGGCGCGACGCCCTGCATGAGCAGCGTGGTCAAGGGCGCGACCAGTCGGCGCCGCAGCCAAGACATCATGGCCGGCGCACCCGGCGCGTCGGTTCGGCCGTTAAAGGGTCTTCGGGCCAATAATGCTTGGGATAGCGGCCCTTGAGATCCTTCTTGACCTCGTGGTACCCGCGATTCCAGAAGCTCACGAGATCGCGAGTCACCTGCACGGGCCGGCCCGCGGGAGACAGCAATTTCAGCAGCAGTGCGACGCGTCCGGCCGCGATGCTGGGTGTCGCGGTGAGGCCAAACATTTCCTGTAGTCGCACCGACAGCGTCGGCGCCTCGCCGTCCAGGTAATCGAGCGGCATTCTCGAGCCGCTCGGTACGACCCAGTGCGTCGGCGCCTCGCGCTCGAGTATCTCCCGTTGCGCGTGCGTCAAGCGGCCGCGCAGCGCGTTACCGAGGTCCATGCGCGCGAGGTGCTCGCGCCGGGAGACCCCCATTAGCCACTGCGGTGCCCATTCGTCGAGCGTCGCGAGCAACGCGCCGTCGCTGAGATCGGGCCACGGCTCGGACGCCGGCACCGCGAACTTGCGCATCATCGAGACGCGCGCTTGCCATTGGCGCAGCTCCGGACTCCAGGGCAGCGCCGCCAGTCCCATCTGTGCCAAGCCGGCAAGCATCGCAGCTTGCATGGCATCCGGATCCGGATCGGCAATCTCGTCTGATTCGAGCACCAACGCGCCCAAGCGCCGCTCGCGCCGTGCGCGGATCGCCTGCATGCGCGGATCCCAGGCGATCTCGGAGGCCGTTTCGATCTGCTCGGCGAAATGCCGCTCGAGGTCCGCAAGTGTGACCGGAGCGGCCAGAAAGATGCGCGCTTCCCGCTCCGCGCCGTCGAGTTCGGCGGCGACGATGAACTCCGACTTGGCGAGCGCTTGCGGTTCGCCGAAATGCGCTCCGCGGCCGTTGGCGAGCAGGTAGCGTCCGCTTTCGCCGCGCCGGCGCGCGATCCGGTCCGGATAGGCAAGGGCCAACAACCAGCCGGTCGCCGCGTGCGGGTCGGCCGTCTCCTGTACTCCGCGAGCGAATTCTCGCTGCCAATCGGTCGAGCTGCGCCGCGCCTGCGCGATGGCGCGCGCATCGACGCGCAGTCCGGTCGGCAACCCGCCTCCCGAGCCGCGCATTGCGGCGACGCGCAGGCGCAAATCCACGTCGCGCGCGTCGCGCTCGGCGCGCAGCACGTCGCGCTCGCTCAAGATGGCTGCGAGATCGCAGGCGAGACGGGCAGCCTCGAACTCGCGTGCCTTGATCAGCATATGCGCGAGACGCGGATGTGCGCCGACTTGCGCCAGGCGACGGCCGTGGGCGGTGATGCGATCGGCTGCGTCGATCGCCTCGAGACGGCGCAATAAGTCTCGCGCTTGAGCGAGTGGCGCCGGCGGCGGCGGGTCCAACCAGTGCAGGCCGAGCGCATCCACCGCGCCCCAGCACGCGAGCTCCAGCGCCAGCGGCGCGAGATCCGCCAACAGAATTTCGGGGGTTGTTTGCGCCGCGAGGCTTGCGTGCGCGCCCTCGGACCACAATCGATAACAGACACCGGCCGCGAGGCGGCCCGCTCGACCTCGTCGTTGGTCGGCCGCCGCCTGCGATACTTTGCCCGTGACCAGATGGCTCATCCCGGTCGTTGGATCGAATTCCGTGTAACGCCGCAAGCCCGAGTCGACGACGACGCGGACGCCTTCGATCGTCAGGCTGGTTTCAGCGATCGAGGTCGCCAACACGATCTTGCGCTGTCCGGGCGGCGCGGGCGCGAGCGCCGCGTCCTGATCTGCGGCAGTGAGATCGCCATACAGCGGCAGCACGCGCTGATGCGGCTCCAGACCATAGTCTTGCAACAGGCGCTGCACCTGGCGGATCTCGGCCGCGCCGGGCAAGAAGCACAAGACGTCGCCCTCGTGACGATCTAGGGCGGTCTGCAGCAGCTGTGCGACCTGCTGTTCGAGGCGCAGCTCGGGACGCCGAGCCACATAGTCGGTGACGACTTCAAAACTACGGCCGGCCGAGCTGATGATGGGCGCCTCATCGAGCAAGCGCGCCAGAGGCTGCAGATCGAGCGTCGCCGACATCACCAGGATGCGCAGATCCTCGCGCAGCGTCTCTTGGCTCTCCAAGCACAATGCCAGCCCGAGATCGGCATGGATGCTGCGTTCGTGGAACTCATCGAAAATCACGCAGCCCGCGCCGCTGAGCGCCGAGTCTTCCTGCAGCATGCGCGTCAGTATCCCCTCGGTAACGACCTCGATGCGTGTCTCGCGGCTAACCCGCGTATCGAGCCGCGTGCGGTAGCCCACGAACTTGCCGACCGGCTCGCCGAGTAGACTCGCCATACGGGTCGCAACGGCGCGCGCCGCCAAGCGACGCGGCTCCAGCATCAGTATCTTTTTTCCGCCTAGCCACTCATCGTCGCGCAGCGCCAGCGGCACGATCGTGCTCTTTCCCGCTCCCGGCGGCGCCTGCAGCAGCACAGCGCTGCGCTGGTCCAGCGCGCCGCTGAGCGCAGCAAGCGCCTCGGTAATCGGCAATATCGGGAGGGGCGGGTTCACAGCCCGCGTACGATACTAGCTCCGTGGTAAGATGGTGAGTGTCGGGCCTGTAGCTCAGTTGGTTAGAGCAGGGGACTCATCAATAATGGTGCCTTCGCATCGCAAGGTGCGAAGTGGACGGGATGAATTCAGGGAAACCTTAACAGCGCGGCTGATGGCAACCCTGAGCCAAGCCGGCGGTACACCGCCGGAAGGTGCAGAGACTACCTGAGCGCTTCAGTTGCGCTTAATGACAGGCTAGAGCGTCCCGCACCCTACCGGGGTGAAGAGATAGTCCACTCCCTCCGGAAACGGCGGGGCTCAAGTGAATCCCTTGGTCCTCGGTTCGAGTCCGAGCGGGCCCACCACTTTTTCGCGCCGCTGCTAATCGGCGCTGCATGTCCAGGCGAAGTCCTACAGACTAATATCCATCCCGTGCTTATAGCTATATCAGCTCGAGCAGCGCGCCGGAGGAGCGATTCAAATGCCACTCACTTCATTTGAGTTGGGCAAGCTTAAAATCGTTGCTCACGTTCGGGAGGAGCTGGACCGCGCTGGAATCTCCGCTCAATCGATCCGATGTAAGTCCGAGGGCGTCCAAATGCCGCGCGGCATTGCCAGACTCACGATCATGGTCAATGGAACTTCGGCAAATTTGGATCTCACGGCGAACGAGGTCGAGAGCTGCGAGGTGATCGTCGTTGGCGAAACCTGGCACAAGATTGCCGCATTCATCGAGCGGTTGGCCCGTTGAATTAATCCTATGCGGAGGCGCGGCGCCCCGCGGAATCATTAGTACTAGAACGATCTACTTGTAATAACCAACGCCGCAGGTTAGATCGCCGACTCTGGTGACCAAGCTCACCTTCGGAACGGGCTTTGCATCGGCCCCCGGCCTTGCAAACATATAACTGACTTCTGTAATTTGACCTTCCGGTTTTTTTCCGGCCGCGTAGAGCTCCAAACCGAAATTCTTGCCGGTGGCATCCTTGAGCGACCTCTGATCCTGGCCAAGCACTTGCTTCGCGTTGGGGTTGCCTTGGCCAACGACCTTACCGTCACTAATATTGGCGCAAAATACGTAAAGATCTCGATCTAGGAATCCACCTTCTCCCTTGTTGAACATGTCGAGCGCTTTGGTCTTATCTGCCTTCACAGCCGCTTCGGCCTTCAAGAGCATGGCCTTGGCTTGATCAGGTGTACCGTGATCCTGACAGAAAGCCGCTGGAGAAAGCGTAAGGACTGCGGCTGATGCCGCGGCGATCATAAACGTGCGAATCATAGTTTTTCTACTTGTTTGTAGGCATGTGCCATGGGTAGCGTGCGCCTGTCCCGCCAGCGACGCAACGCCGACGTTAGTCATGGCAAGGCACGCTCAGAGCTCCCGGCCGGGCAGTGACCCTAACGAACTGCCCACCTCAAAGCGGCTGTTCACCACCGGCAGAGTCAGGACTCGACGATCGGGCGGCGGGCTCAGAACGGGTTGGTAACCCGCAACTGACAACGCCTAGGGCCGATAGTCGAATCTCGATCCCATCTGCCTTGGCGGTGTCGTCCGAAAGCAGGTACAGCAGTACGCTGGCATCAAAAAATGGATCAGAGCCGCTCATTCGCTTCGAGACGATCGAACTTGAACGTCGCGGGTAACCTTCCGCGGAATTTGCGCAGCCGCGCCAATAGCTCGCGCGTGCCGGGCGCCTTGGCTACGGCGAACGCGTGTTTGCCGGCAACCTGAATTTCGATCTGATCACCCTCTTTCAGTCCGAGGGCATCGACCACTGTCGCGGGAAGTCGAACCGCCGGGCTGTTGCCCCATTTCGAGAGTTCTGTCTGCAGTGCCCCGATGCACGCCAGCGATTGCGGTTGAATTCGGCGTTGCGGGGATTGATTTCCCGAACATAGGCCAAGAGCGGCCAGTCGATGCATTGAAGTGCCCTCCCGGAAGCGGTCATCGATGGCGCTGGGATACCGTCGGGCCTGAGCAGTTCGAACCGTTGTCACTTTTTTGCCCTTCGTTTCCGATGTACCTCAGCGAGGCCGACTCCGACTAGAGTAATCGCCGCTGGATTGCCCGGCGCCATGAATAAGATCGAAGACCGTCGCGCCGCACTCAATGATGCGCCGCGTCTTGATGCCGTGCGGATCACGGGTGTATACGCGGAAAAATCAACAGATCGGCGGGCCCGACAGGGGGCTGACAGTGATAAGCGGGGGAAATAAGCAGCTTGGCGTTTTGAAAAGGGGTGACATGTGAAAACAACTCTGCTCAGCGTCTTTCACTTTACCTTCTCCGGGCTCTTGCTGATAGTGCTCACCGCGTGCGGTGGCGGAGGTGGCGGAGGCAGCGCCATGCAATCGAGCTCGCCGCCACAGAACCTGGAATCGGTACCCGCACCAGCCGAACCTTTCATCATAGATCCGACGGCGTTGGCGGCGAGCAGCGGCGGTAACTCTTACGCGGGAACCTACACCGAGACGCCCAACAAGGGCACTACGATGTTCGATGGTCAAGAGGCCAACAGCAGCACGATCTCGTTGACGATTACCGAGAACGGAACTCCGATCGTCACTGAGATCGAAACGGCGTACTATCTCGAGAACCCCTACCAGCCGCTCGGACTGACCCTCTCGTATAACGGCGGGCAGTTTGACTTGCTATATAACAGCACCAATCCGCTGCCATCGACGCTCACTGTCGGGGGCTCGGGTCCACTCGGCACTGGGAGTTATTACGCTGTTAATACGAACAATGCCATCGGCTCTCTGACAGAAACCTACTCAGTGACATCGACCAGCGCTTTTGTACTGTTGAACACATACGCGACTGGCACAGTCAATGGGCAGTCGATTAGCCAAACGATCAGCTACGCGCTCAACGGCGGAGAGGCGGTGGGCGTGGGGTCCGTTGAGATACTGGTGAACGGCACGACATTGCAATTCAACAGCGCTTGCAATGGCTGCTGGGACGATTAACTTCGATCTCGCGGCCCAGCTCGACTTTTGGGTATGCCGGGCAATCACGGGCGGGTACCTTGCTGGTGAATGGCTGGGTAGCAACTCCAGAAGATGACATACCGGGCGGTTTTGACAATCCGGAGGGAAACGGACTCCCGGGTACGCAATCATCACCGGTTGGGTGGTCCGAGCAGCCGGCGTGGCGCTGTCGGCCATGAATCAAAGTTCGGAGCCCTGAAATGCGCGCCTCTACGCGGCCGTTTCGCGACACTCCGACCCCAATTTTCCCGCCCGCCGGAGCGCTTCAAATAAATATTTCCAAATCAATGAGCGGATTCGCTCGCGATTTGCACATACTCACCCGAGTACGGGAATCTCACGGAGAACGGTAATTCGCAGCTCGCCGGATGGGTGCGGACGGGGGACCCGTGTTCGCAGCGTTCACCAACCGCGCGGCTTAGGAGGCAATATGCGGCCAATCGAAGCACCCAAATGCGCACACCTGCTAGAACAAATCGAATTGGAGTTAAAGCGGCTACACCGCTGGCAGGATGCACCTCTTACTCCGGATAAATTTATCGATATGGGAGCCTTCGGTGCAAATAAGATGGCATATGAACAATGGTTGCAGTTCGTGTTCATTCCTGCGGTGAAGGAAGCGCTCGCCGGACAGCGAGCGGCGCCGGCACGGAGCGAGGTCGGCATCCGTGCGGTTAAATGCTTTGACGGCGATTCCAATGCATCTCACCTCGCTGATCTACTATGTGAATTTGACGATACGTACATGCAAGAGGTCGCGGGATCCCCCGCACGACCCTCGAATCCACGGCTTCAATGACGGATATTTGTAAGGCGGCCGAGCAAGGAAACGCTGAGCGGCCCAGCGCTGAGAACATCGGCCCGCAAAAACCGCTTTCGAGCGGGGCGGCGGTTAAACAATTTCATTGAGTTGAGCGTCCACAAAGCCGACGGTGATGACCGGTCTATTGGGGTCGATAGCGCATTGAGCCGCGAGCGTCGCGAGAGCATTGTTAATAGCGGCATACAAACCTGCCGCCGCATAGAACTTGCAATAACACAATCGCAATTACTGCCCAGGCGAGACCAAGCAGAGGGAAGAGCGACCATAAGAGCACATGCCGCCCTGAGGGATCCGCCGCCCTACGCGCCCTCCAAAGGAAAACTGCGTAGGTCAAAAGATAAACGACGGGCGACAACGCGAAGCCCCAAGTAAGCCGACTGCTCGTGGATCCCGGCGCGTCAAAAGCCAGGCCGGACACGAATAGCCCGATTACGGCGATCGCGGCTATAAGCCCAAATACAACTCGGGCGAATGCTACCAAGAATTTATACATAACAGGCTACCCAGAGCTTCCGACAAGAATACGTCAAATTCGAAAAGCAGATAGTGACCGACGGCAAGTTTAGGTCGACTGCTTACGTTGCTGCGTGACCTTTCGGACAAAGGGGTAACACCGCATTCCGGAGACACTATCGGGCATTTGTGCAGCGGACGCGGGCGTCATCCGAGCCATGGACCTGGGCGCGACGCGTTGATGATCGTGCACGCGAGCGGACTCGGATTATGCATCCCACATGATGACAGGCGGCCGAGGCTCAGCGAAAATGCCTCGCAGGCTGCGATCACCAAGAAATACCCGAACACCGGCAGCGGTCACCCGCTCGGCACTCGATCAGGAGACTACCCATGCTCGCCAAGGCATTTGCCGCCTTATTCCTATGCGAGGCGCTTCTTGGGGCGCAATCCGTGCGTGCCGATGAAGGCATGTGGACCTTCGACCACTTTCCGTCGAGCACCGTCCAAGCACGGTATGGCTTTGCCCCGGACGCAACCTGGCTCGACCACGTACGCTACTCGGCGGTGCGTCTGACGAGCGGTTGCTCCGCGTCGATGGTCTCAAAGGACGGTCTCGTGCTCACCAATCATCACTGCGTGTTCGAGTGCGAACAGGCTCTGTCCACGGCCGAACAGGACTACGTCACCAGCGGCTTCCTGACCCACGCGCGCACCGAGGAGCGTCTCTGTCCCGGAATGCAGGCGGAAATCCTGCAGCAGGTCACCGACGTCACGGCGCGCGTACAGAGCGCGATCGCGTCGGGCGAACCGAAGGATACGGTTAAATCGCGCGATGCTGCCACCGCCAAGATCGAAGACGAGGGGTGCAAGGGGGATGCGACCAGCCGTTGCCAGGTCGTATCCCTCTATGAGGGCGGTCAGTACAAGCTCTACAAGTATCGCAAGTATAGCGACGTTCGCCTGGTGTTCGCCCCGGAGTTCTCGGTCTCCTTCTTCGGCGGCGATCCCGATAACTTCAATTTTCCGCGCTTTTGCCTCGACAGTGCCTTCGTGCGCCTATACGAAAGCGGTAAGCCGGCGCAGATGCCGACACATCTCAAATGGCGGCACACGGCGCCCGCAGAAGGTGAGCTGGTGTTTCTTGCCGGCAATCCGGGCTCGACCAACCGCCTCGACACACGGATACAACTCGAGATGCAGCGTGACTGGCAGATCCCCGTACGGCAGCTGGTGCGTTCCGAGCTGCGTGGGCGGCTGATCGAGTACTCGCAGCTCGGTACGGAACAGAAGCGTACGGCGGGGAGCACGCTGTTCCAGGTCGAGAACTCTTTCAAGGCATTCTACGGACGGCAGCGAGCGCTGCTCGATCCGCAGTTTTTCGCGCGCCTGGTTCAGGAGGAGGACGATCTTCATAAACGAGTTGCCGACGACCCGCGGCTGGCCGCCGACGTAGGCGACCCCTGGAAGCAGATCGACGAGGCCATCGACAGCTATCGGCAGATTTTCCTGAGCCACGATTTTCTGGAAGTGCGCGCTGGTTCGATTGCCCAGCTCTTTCACTACGCGCGCACTCTGGTGCGCGCCGCAAGCGAGCGGACCAAACCGAGTCCCGAGCGGCTCAGGGAGTATGCAGACAGCAATCTGCCCCTGCTTGAGAAAGAGCTGCTCGACCCGCAGCCCATCTACCCCGAGCTCGAGCGCATCGGCCTCGCGCTCTGGCTGTCGAAGACGCGTGAATATCTGACGGTCGACGATCCGCTGGTCAAGCATCTCCTCGGCGCGGAATCGCCCGAAGCCCTCGCCGACCGGCTCGTGGCCGGGACTCAGTTGGCGGATGCGAAGGTACGCGAGAACCTATGGCACGGCGGCGAAGCTGCAACCAAAGCCTCGGATGACCCGCTGATCCGCTTCGTGCTCGCGACCGATCCGGACGCGCGGGAACTGCGCACGCGCTACGAGCAGCAGGTCGAAGGTCCCGTGACGCGGGCGCAGGAGAAGCTGGCGCGCGCGAGGTTCAGGGTCTACGGCGATGCAGTTTATCCCGACGCAACGTTTACTCTGCGCCTCTCCTACGGAACCGTCCAGGGGTGGAGCTATCAAGGACAGACGATCAAGCCGTTCACCAACTTCGGCGGCCTGTACGCACGGGCGACCGACAGCGAGCCGTTCCGGCTGCCGCAAAGGTGGCTCGCCGCAAAATCCCGGCTCGATCCGAAAACCCTGCTCGACGTCGCCACGAACAACGACGTTATCGGCGGAAACTCCGGTTCGCCGCTCATCGACTCGCATGGACAGGTCGTGGGCGCAATGTTCGACGGCAATATTCATTCGCTGGGGGGCAGCTTCGGCTTCGACCCGCGACTCAATCGAACGATCGCCGTCTTGACGGCGGCAATCGGTCCGGCATTGCGCGAGGTCTACGGCCTGCCCGCGCTGGCCAACGAGCTTGAAAGCAACTGACAGCAGGGTGCCTACCTCTATGGCAAGTCGCCATGGCGCGGGGGATGCATTCTCCTTGAGCCGCGCCATGCATCCACAGGCCGCAGCTGGAACAGATACTACGAACCCCGGTCTCGTCGTAGCGATTATCAGATGGGCGTATATTTCCGCCTTCCTACAAGTCTCCGATGCTTTGCGCAGATGTCACCATCCATACGCACCTACATTGCCGTCGCTCAAGTGTTTAAGTTGGCTTCCACACAGCCATTATTCGTGCACCATTGATTGTCGTCAGAGGGAAACTAGGTACCGCTCAGTCGCAGTTTCGACCAGGCCCGGGAGACATCATGAATAGGATCTGTGCGGCGGCGGTACTTTTTGGGTTCGCTGCCGTTACACCGTGTCACGCCGACGTGAAGGACGGGCCAGCGGCCTACAAAGCTGGCGACTATGCGAAGGCACTGAGTGAATAGCAGCCTGCGGCAAGTCAAGGGAATGCATCCGCGGAGAAGACTCTCGCCACGATGTACGCGATCGGGCAAGGCGTGAAAGCGGATGGTGCCCAGGCGATTGCATGGTGGACCAAGGCGGCAGAAGCGGGAGACGCCGAGGCCCAGTGGGAATTGGGCTTGGAGTACAACTCTGGGCAGCGAGTCAGGCGCGACTACCGCCAAGCCGTAGCGTGGTACCGGAAGGCGGCGGAGCAGAGTTACGGCGCCGCGCAGATGAATCTGGCCAATATGCTGTCTGGCGGCTATCCACCGGTCGAGGAGGATCGTGTCGAGGCAGCGCGCTGGTTGCAACTCGCGGCCGACCAGGACACGACGGGTGCCGCTTCAATGCTAGGCAGCTGGTACTCGTCGGGCATCGGTGTACCTCACGATGACACGCGAGCCGTGTATTGGTGGCGTCGCGCAACGGAGTCCAGCCGGCTCGCATTCAACGCCGAAGCGAATCTGGGTAAGAGCTACGAATTGGGGCGCGGAGTTGCTCAGGACTATGCGCAGGCTTTCTTCCGGTACCAGAAGGCGGTCCTTATGGATCCCACGGCGAAACAAGGCCTTGCGAGGCTATATGCCCAAGGTCTTGGCACCGAGAAAAACACCGCGCAGGCACTGGCCATTTACAGCGATCTAGCAAAGGAAGGATGGCAGGACGCCCAACGGCATCTCGCCGGTATGTATGAGCGAGGTGACGAGGTACAGAAGGATCTAGTGATTGCGTGCGCTTGGTATACGTTACTTGCGACAACCAGTCTCACCGTGGGGTCGGATGTCCGGGACCTCATCGCCCGTACAGCACCCGCGGGCACCCTAGAGAAATTGGACAAAGCCTTTGCTAACGACGCGCGGGATGCAAAAGTAAATGCGGAACGCATTGCTCAAGAGCTTACGGCGGAGCAAGTCGATAAAGCCCAGAAACTCGCGTCGGCTTGGAAGCCAGGCACACTGATAGCCGACTCGGCACCCTGACAGCGGCGAATGTATTTCCTCAAAGACCCTGAAATGGAAGTCGAGAGTTTGAAGACTTCTTGCGTAGGAGATTGAGTTCGGTAGTCCGCGCCTGCGCCAAGCACCGAATCGACAGGACATTCATCAAGGCGGGGGCGTAGAGGACGGGTTGCTGTTCTTGTTAGTCAAGTAACGCTGCAGTGAAGGATCGAGGCGCACTGCAGTCACAATATCGCTGCGAGCTTTGGACGAGTCGCCGAGTCCTCCGAAGGCTGCGCCACGAAAGAAATAGGCCCGAGCCATCTTTGGATCGATCTGGATCGCTTGTCCCTCGTCTTTGATGGCATTCTCGTAGTCATGTTGAAGCAGGCACAGATACCCTCGATCGCTCCACAGCGCCGCGGTTTTCGGCTCCAAACGGATAGCCTCTGAATAGTCCGCGAGTGCGCCGCTGAAATCATTTTGGGTCTTGTGGATTTTCGCGCGCTCACGCAGCGCGAGGACGAGTTTAGGATTGAGGCTCAAGGCGGTGTCGAAGTCCCGCAAGGCCGCATCGACATCCGGTTGCGCCAGGTAGAAGACCCCACGGTTGTAGTAAAGCTTGGCGGTATGGGGAGCCAATCGGACCGCTCGATTGTAATCGTCGAGCGCATGTTGCCTATCGCCCTGGGCAACATAAGCCTCGGCACGATTCGCATAGACATAATAGCGATCGCTGCCCAGGAATATCTCGTGCTCCAGCAACTCCGTGCATGCCAGAATCACCACGGGCGGCGCGCTCTTCCCATTGCGATTGATGCACTTCTCGATCACGGTACGCACTTCCGTCGCGACCTGAACCTTACAATTCTCCATGGCCACGAAATCGATTTCCTCCGGACCTGTTGATTTGGTTGCCCAATAGCAGTCTGTGAATTTATCCGGTTGGAGCTTCGGCAGCGGTGGCTCGGAATTCGGCGTGGCGCCGGTGACCGTAATTCCCGGTGTAATCATTGTTGGCGTCGTCGGTGACTCACCGGCGCCAGGCGGTGTTGCGCTGTCCGCGGGCGGGCTGCCCGATGACTGGCCGTTTTGATTTGAATTTGGCACTTGAGCCCCGGCCGCCATTCCGGCGAGGAGCAAAGCCAAGAGTTGCCATGAGAATAAATGCCGCATGGTCTGCACCCCAGAACGAGCCAGTTTGCGAGTCGGCCAGACCGGTTAAGACCGGTCAAACGCTCAGTGAGTTCCATCGAGCAAATTCGTATCCCGTGCAATCACCCGCTACGCAAGACCGGTGATCGTCAGGTGGAAAAAAGCGCATCGGGCGAGATTGCCGATGATCGAGGCTACCGACTCCATCCTCGCTGTCAATGGCTGCGCGCGAACCGCGCTTGCGCCCCCGACCGGGCCGGCTTCGCCCGTTGACCGCCGCGCTGTGGCATGGACCGCAATGACTGCCGCCCTCGCCCAAATCATCAGAAGTACTATTCGGTTTGAGCGATCGCGGGTCGCGGCTTCGGTAAATCATGGAGAAAATAGATGATTGGGATAAAATGCCCTCGCGTTACGCCGGCGCATTCCCGCGTCGCTCAATCTCATTGTTAGAAGGCGGAGGTCACGCCAGCCTATGCGTGCTCACATGTATCAAGGTCGCGAGAGAGGCGTGATGCTTATAGGCTCCGCCGCGGAAATTCGATGGTTGGGGGAACGCCTCATTGCTGGGGCCGATGCCGGCGCCAAACCCGATGCCGACTGGCCAACTAAATTGGCAGAGTGTGATGTCAGCGACAATCCAAAGGATCCCTATACCGTATCTTTTCACCTTGATACCGCTTCGCGTGTCCCCGCAACAAATACTAATCGCGCCAGCGGGATATTTTACGTCTTCGCGGTTTTAACGCCATTTGCTATCTTTGGCGCGTACTCGATGCTGAAGCACGTGCTAATTGCCTTCTAATAATCGGATAGGGCTATCGCGAGCCGCGGCTTCGGTCGGGCATGGAGGGAGTCGATGATCTCGACAAATCAGCTTCGTTTCGGGGCACGCATCCGCGCGTAATCATGAGAACCCTTTGTCTGCTTCTCTTGCTTCTGTCCACGGTGGTGACAGCCGAGAGCGTTACTCGCCTTTCCGTGGGTCCGCTCGTTTTGCAGCTACCCACTGGGTGGCGCATCACTGGAAATTCGCAGCGCGTCGAAAGTCATGGTCCAGACGGACAAATCTTGATTGCAAACTATGCATCCCTTATTGCGGGCGCTGTGCCGGACCCGGCCGCACACGTATTGGAAACTGCGCGGGGTTTTGCTCGAGACCGGATGCCCGGACTTGCTGAGAAGAACGGCAAGGTACTTCGCCCGGTAACAGAGCGAGAATTGCCGGACGCACGACGCGAATTCTCGGCGGCATCGCAAGGAAGGCGGATGTTTCGAGATTATTACTTCATGCAGTATCTGCTTACATCGAAACAAGGCATGGTGTATCTCACGGTCGAGGGATACGGGGACGCATCCAAGGCGGCTTCCTATTTCGACGATGTCCTCGCCACTCAACAATGGATTGATTGAGGTCTAAGAATCGGTTCGAGCGATCGCGGTTCTGATGCCGCAAAGCTGCCGACCACCGAGGTCCGGTTGGGGTCGACACCGCCAGTTGGGGCGATGAGCTCGGTGTAGTCGGTCAAACTGAGACATTGAGCTAGGCGAAATAGTCGCCCGATGGTTGAGGCCACAGAGAGGGTGGCCAGAGTTAGTATTTTGGGCTGATAGATCAATTCTTCGACTATCACGGCCCAGCGGTGCCGAGCCGCGGCGAGCGAATTCTACGACGCGTGGAACGCAAGGGCCAAAATGCGCGAAGAGAAAACTGAAAGCCTGTGGGGCCGCATGCCGGTGATCATCCGCGCAGTTATCGGTGGGCTTCTCATCGGCATGATCGCCGCGAATATCTGGCCAATACTCTTGGTGACGCTTGGAACGCAGGTGGGGGCGGGCGCCGAAGTCGGCTTTCTGGCCTTGTACATATGGTGGGCGGCAGGCGGGGGCCCTCCCGCGCGTTTGAAGGCGCTGCGCGCAGACTATTTCCGACTCCGGTCACTGCCAAGCGCACAATTGTTATGGGGCGTTGTAGCAGCGCTGAGTTTTGCGGCCACCATTCACGCCGCCATCGTGCTGCTGTTCCGCTTAGTACCCTTTCCGGCGGCCGCATTCCATCAAGGCTACGACTTATCGTTCATTTCATCGCGGCAGATGCAATGGCTTGCGTGTATCGTGTCGGCGTTATCCGCAGGCGTTTGCGAGGAAATCGGATTTCGCGGCTATATGCAGCGACCGATCGAACATCGGCACGGTCCGGTCGTGGCGATTCTGATTTCGTCGCTGTTTTTCGTGTTGTTTCACTTGGCGAAGGACTGGGCGCTCATTGGTATGGTGCCCATCATTTTCCTGGCTGGTTTGCTTTTGGGTAGGTTGGCGTGGGCATCCGGCACGCTCGTATTCTGCATGTTCGGCCATTGGATCATGGACACCGGATTGCTTGCCTATTGGTGGACGCAGATCGCGGGCACCTTCTCGCAACGCTCTATATTCGAAGTGGGAATGGACCAGGCATTCTTCATCGAATGCGCGGCTTTCGCACTTATGTTGGTATTGGCGCTGACGGCGACATCGCGGTTGAAAGGACCGAGAACGGCGTGATCGACCCCTTCGGCGTGCCGCCTGCGCGCTGCCCAACGCCTGGGCCAACTCGGTCGGCTGACGGACTACAGCGACAGCCGGTAAGCAGTCGTTATCAGCCTCTATCGCATCAGGTAAACTCCCCAATAGAGTTCGTGTCTTGACGCGGGAGATTGCAGCCATGACGCAAACATATTCCGGCGGTTGCCAATGCGGCAAAGTACGCTACGAAGTGCAAATGGACATCGGCGAGGTCCTCGCGTGTAACTGCTCGCGATGCGGGCGGCTGGGCTCATTGCTAGCGTTCGCGCCGGCAACTCAATTCAAGCTTCTATCCGGCGACGCCGACCTGACAAAGTTCGAATTCAACAAACACATGATCCAGCACCAGTTCTGCTCAACCTGCGGCATTCAGTCGTTCGCAATTGGGACGCACCCGAAGACCGGCGCAAAAATGGCGGCCATCAATGTGCGATGCCTGGATGGCGTCGATGTTGACGCACTCAAGGTGAAAAAGGTCGATGGCAGGAGCCTTTAGAGCGGCTGGCTGGACATCCGAAAAACCGACGCTCCGGCTGGCGGCTCAAGGTCCGCGGTGCTCGGCTCTGTTACTGCTTAGGAGGTTGTGGCTTCGCCGGTGTCGCGCGAGTGAGTTTCGGCGCTACCGGACGCTCAGAGTCACCTTCATCCTGCGTGTGCCCAGCAGTGTCTCGCGTGACCGTACGCTCAACGGCGGCCTGCGGGTGCAGCGCGGTATTCGGCTGAACATGGATTCGGCTATGCGCGCCGCTCGCACTCGCCGCAGTCGCGCCGTCGGCTTTTACGACTCTCGGCGGATTAACCACGGCAGGACTTTTCGCAGCCGCAATGACGGGATGAGCGCTGTTGGTCTGCGCCATGAGTTCGGGATTACTGGCGGATTGCAGCACAATTTGGCGCTGCCGCGGCGTCGCCGGCATATGCGGCTCCGCAGCCGCTGCTCTCTCGTCGGCGGTGGGAGTTGCCGTGGCACCGCCCGGTCCGCCGTTGTAGCTCACATTTTTGACGGCGGCATTATTGGCCGCCGTCTCGCTATACGCATTGTGAATTACGCGCGCATTGACGTTGCTGACAGCGCTATTGTAGGTGAATGAGCTGCCTACCCAACGCCCACCGACAAATCCGGAGCCAAAATAGCCGTAACCATAATTGATGCCGCCGTAGTAACCGATGTGTGGACCCCAATACCCCGCATGGAACACATAAATCCCGCCCATGAATGCCCAATAGCCGGGTGTCCACAGTACTCCCACTCGCGGCGGCTGCACCCAGGCTCCCGGCACCCAGTAATATCCTGCACCACGCCAGCTCCAATAGCCCGGAGTCCAAAGATATCCTTGTTCCGGGCAGGGAGCCTGCTCGTAATTCAGCAGCGGTGGCGGCGCGTCGGCGGCGCTCAAATCGACATCGAGTGCAGGTTCGACGTCGTCTGGCGGCGATTCTGAATTTACCGCGAGCGCTTGCGCCTGGGCCTGCGCTGATCGTCGCCGATCTCGCTCCGCATTGCTCCCCGGCAGGGTCTCGAGTGCGAAGCCCCACGCCAAATTGATATCGGGTACGGGATTGCCATTCACGGTAACGCCTATCAATCGGTCGTTTGATACCTGGCCTTGGTAAACCACGTCAGCACTGAAGCCGTTCCAAGCTGCAGGGACACCGTGGCGGTGCAAGACGACCGTGGCCGATGAGAAGCGCTCGACGGTCCAAGTCTCATCCGAGCCATCCGTTCGACGATAGACTCCATCGTCAAACGTGAGCGTAAAGCAATTTGCCCAGCAGAAATGCATCTCGTGGGGCGGGGTATGAGCGTCCTCCATTTGCTGCGCGGAATTCTGTCCGGTCGAGGTATCAGTCTGGTCTGAGTTGGCCGCATCATCGGCGGCTTGATACGTCTGGTCGGCCCTCAGCACCCAGGCCGGGGATAGAAGCAAAACGATCGCGACGAGAAGCGCGTCGCCCGGTCGAGCGGCTGATCTGGTCCGTGGCTGTCGCAGGGAGTCTCCGTACACCAATATATTTTAACGTGGAGCGGTGCTTATCCTGGGTGAAGCTCGTCACAAAAAGCTGTGAATCGGGATGCGTCTAGAATCACGGTGCCGGAGGTAGGATTCTGACTCCGGATATCCGCCGCGGCGAGGAGATGGAAATTCGCCCATCGATGATTGTGCGAAAATGACGCCTCGAATCGGCCATTCGCTGCGCGCTCGGGGTGTGGTTTCCGATGAAGATCGCCATTTGCATTAACAGCGGATATAACAAGGGAAGAGCCACAGTGCGCATCGACTGCGGTCGCCTTAGTGACAGACAATCTGCGATCCCTCGCGATGACAGGCGCTCGGCCATCCAAACCGATCCCAATAGGCGACAATGCCGATTTTGCGGACGAACTCACCGAATGCCGGGTCACGCCGGACGGCGGCGGCATCTACGGAAAACAGCAGTTCGAGGTAGTTGATGTCGCTGCCCGGCAGCGCGGCAAATGCGCGCATGGCGCGCGCAGGGGACTCAAGCAGGACCATCAGGCCAAAGTAGATTCGCGTCGAAATACCCCTCGACGCCAACGTTTGGTCTAACAGCTGGATTGCGGCCGGCCTTTTCTCCGGATGCCGATAAGCGTCGATGGTCGGGGCGACCCAAACGTCGGATCGGTGCAGCGCGCCCTCCAGATGCCGGAGTCCGTCCGCCGCATTTGCATCATCGTGCTCATGAAGCTCGAGAAGAATGTTGGTCTCCGGATAAGTGATTTCGTCGAGGCCCAACTCTCGGGCAAGCGCCCTGTCGCTCGCGGCCTGCGCATCGCGCCCGAGCCACAGCTGCAAAATGCCTAGCCGGTCCGCGACAACCGGCGCCAGCGGGTCGATCTGCTGAGCCAAACGGACTTGTGTCAGTGCCGAGTCGATGCGGCCGACCGCGGCGAGCAGCTGCGAGTACATTTGTCGCACATCCGGGTTGTTCGGATCGGCGACGATCGCGGTTCTGAATGCCGTCTCCGCCTCGATCCACTGCCCGCGCATGAAGCTGAGGTAAGCGCGTGCGCCGGCGCTCTCGGATCGGTTGTGCGACAGGCGATCCGCATTGGCCAGCGCCCGATCGGCGAGCGCGTACATCTCGGCGGGGTCCTCATAGGAATAGCTGGGAAGCAGCTCGTACGCATATGCAAGACCCACTTGGGCACGGGCATACGTCGGATCACGGCGCGCGGCCGCGGAGAACAGATCCACGGCCCGTCGCAGCGAGTCCTCGCCGCGCAGCCGAACCTGATGGGCACCACGCAGATACAGCTGGTAGGCCTCGGGGTCGGCCGAGGTCGGCTCGGCGCTCGGCGCTCCGGCCAGGCTCTCGGGATTCAGCAAGCCAACAAGTTCGCGCACGACCGCCGCCGCAATACTGTTCTGCGCATCGAAAATGTCCGCCGCTCGGCGCTCGTAGACGCGGGTCCACAACACCCGAGCATCTTTCGTCGCCGTCAGCCTTACGGTCGCGCGCAGTGCCCCGGACTGTTCCGCGACCTCACCGTTTAGCACCGCATCGACACCGAGCTTTCGGCCCGCTGCAACTGCGCCGGTGTGCTCCGCCGCGAGCGTGTCCGCGGATGTACTGCCCGAAATTTGTAGTCGCTCCACGTGAGCGAGCGAATCGGCAATCGCATCGGCGACCTCGACGCCGACGTCGCGGCCTACGCCCTTCGCCTCGCTGGTATCGAAGGGCAACACCAACAGCCGGGTTATCAAGGGCGGTGGCGCATCCGCGCCCGAGTGCTCCGTGCGCAAGAAATAAACGAGCGCCGCAGCGCCTATCAGCGCGACGCAACCGACCGCCACCAGGACCCGGCGGCGCCATTTGCTGGTCCACAGCCGTGTCGACACGTCAACATCGCTCGGAGCAAGCTTGCCTGCGACATCCTTCGCAGGCAGCCCAGCGCCTGCCTGCAGCGGCGGCGGGTCGGCGGTGTCCGCAGCGACCGGCGCCAGCGGCGCCGGAGTCGGCACAAGCGTGTAACCGATTCTGGCAATCGTGCGAATGAATCGGGGTTCGCGCGAGTTATCGTCGAGAACGTGCCGCAATAGCGAAATGCATCGAGACAAGGCTTCGTCGGACACGATGCGACCGCCCCAGACCTCCGTACATAGCTCATCCCGGGTCACGACCTCGCCAACGTGGCGCGCAAGACAGGTCAGCACCGCCATCACCCGAGGTTCAATCCGCACCGGGTCTGACGCGGAGCTATCGCGCCGCCACAAAGTCCCGTGTCGCGGCCGGACCTCCCAGTTATCCAGAACGAAACCGCTGTCCATCCATGACCGCTGGGGCATCTTAGTTCGCGCTTCGCGTATTGGGGGGCTGCATACGCTTGATTGCGTCTGGGTCGCTCGCGGACAGCCGCGCGATCGTTGCATCGAGGCCCTTCTGGGTGATCTCCTCGTCGGTGTCGTCGTGATAGATCCGCATGTAGGAAACGCCGTCGACGGTCACATCAAAAATCTTCCAGCCGTCGGCCGTCTGGCGTATTCGAAAGTCAACCGGGACGAGCACACCGCGCTCGCTCGTCACCTGAGTGTGCACCGTTACTTGCAGTGCCTCGGGATCCGCGCGCAGCGGCAGCACCTTGAACCGATCCGGGGTCCATTCGGCGACTGCCCCGGCATACGTCCGAAGCAGCCTCTGGAACAAGGCAGCCGCAAAGAGCTGCCGCTGCTCCGGACTCGCCGCGCGCCAATGCGGTCCGAGCACCAGGCGCCCTGCGTATTCGATGTCGAAATGCGGAGCCAGCAATCGGTCGATCAGCGGCAGAATCTTGTCCGGATTGTGCCGCGTCGCAGCGGACTCCTTGTCAAGAGCGCCAAATAGACGCGCCGAGAGGTCTGACATGAGTTCTTGCGGCCCGGGTGCGGGCGCGGCGGCAGTGGGCAGATCGGCGGCTGCGGTGGGCGCGACCGCGAATCCCGATGCAGCCATAAGCCAGGTTAGCGCATGGATTACGGTGATAGCGGCAGTGCGCATAGGGTGCAAGTGAATCATCCCGTAAGCGTCATATTGGGTCTAAAACCCTTTACTGAGACATGTTAGGGACACTACCACTTTGTGCGCCGCACGGCGTCCACGTTCCATTGATATTCCGAGCCCGCGTGCGGGACAGACTCGGCTACAGGGTCTCCCGGCGGGAAACGGCGCTTATTTGGGGGCTCATGGCGTCCTGAATCGCGTCATATCTCATTCATAAGAATTTCATCAGGAATGAATTAGCAATCCGCAACGATTCATCAGGCGCCCAACGTACCGCCTGACCTATGGTCCCCGCCGGCGCTTAAGACATCGCTTCGTGACACGACCCTCGATCGACCATCAATAAGTTCGAACCAACCATTTCTGGGGAGGAGAAGACCATGAATTTATCACGTGTTGTTTCCCGGCTGTTCCTGCTCGCCGCCCTGTGCCTCGGCGCGGCCGTCACCGCACAAGATCGCCGCGATGCTCTCGTACTCGGCGATAGCATTGCGTTCAGTTACATCGCGTCAGTGGGCTACGACTACTTTTATACCAATCCGGAAAACTTTATCGGTTTCGCCGACGACCTCGGCCGCAGGTTTCATCTGGACGTGGTGAACGGCGCTTGTCCCGGCGAAACCACCGGCAGCTTTCTGTCATCCACGGCTCCGGATTATGGCTGCCGGGCCTTTCGCGGCCTCTACCCGCTGCACGCCGACTATAAGTCCACGCAGCTCGATTTCGCCACGTCGTACTTGAAGAATCATCGCGAGGTGCGCCTCGTGACGATCACGCTGGGCGCGAATGACGGATTCCTGCTCGAGGCATCGTGTGCTTCTAATCCCACGCCGGTGTTGGTGGCCGAGTGCATCGAGGCGGGAGCGCCGGCGGTGCTCGCCGCAGTCGCAGAGCACATCGCAACGATCCTCGCCGATCTGCGCGCCACCGGCTATGCGGGCGCGATCGTCGTCACCAACTACTACTCGCTCGACTATTCCGATGCGGCGGGCACCGCATTAACGGGGGACCTCAACGCCGCGATCGCGGCTCCGGCGAGCGCCTATGGAGCCGTCGTGGCCGACCTCTTCACGGCCTTTAAGACCGTTGCATCCAAAGCGGCATTCGGCGGTAAAACCTGCAACACCGGACTGCTGAATCCGGACGTCTACGCCCCCTACGTGTGCAACGATCATCCGGCTCAAACGGGCCACCGGCTCATCGCAAAAACGATTGCCGACGCCTTGCGAACGGCGGACCTCGACTGATCGGCCGGGCGGTTTCGGTGGTCGGCTGAGCGGCTGACTGCGGTCAAGTGCGAATTGCAAACGGAGGTTGACCATGAGTTTTGACGATCTCTTGATCGCGATCATCATCGCCGGCACCGGTCTCTCGGGCGCCTACCTCGGCGCCAAATACGTCTCGTGGCGAAGATACAAAGTCGCAGAGCGAAGACGAGAAATCAGCCTGCGCGAGTTGTACGCCAATCCTGTGTGCGATGAAGAAAATGACGCGTCCGTGCCGAGCGTGGTCTGTGTGGAGAAAAGCATCGATGTGAAATTCACGGGCATTGGCGCGATCACCGATGGATCGCGCTCTTGCCCGTTCAACTACGAGTCTCACAATGAGGGGAATATGCAATGAACCAATCTAAGAATACGCCTCCCGCGCGCATCGCCATTAGCCTCAGCAATGCACTAGCCTTACTAACCCTTGCTTGTCTATTCTCATCCGTGTCAGCGGCAGGCGAGGATGCGCCCACGCCGCTGTCGCTTACTCCCGGAATGCGCGTTCGCGTGCTGGCACTAGAGCATTCTCCAAATAAAGTCGTCGGCACTATTAATAGGGTCGACGATCAGTCCCTGACCATCGACGTGCCAGGTCGATCGGAACCGGTATCGGTCTTGCGCGAGAAAATTGCGCGACTGGACGTGAGTTCGGGCCGCCGCTCGCGGTGGGTGGATGCGGCGATCGGCGCTGGAATCGGAGCTGCGGCAAGTGCGCTGGCTTGCAGCGCAAGCGAAAGCAAGAATTCAATCGTGAATAACACCGACGTTACCGCTGGATGTGCGCTCGTAGGTGGCTTGCTTGGCGCATCGATTGGGGCGGCAATTCCACCGGGCGAACACTGGAACGAAATGCCCTCGACCCGCTACCGGGTCGGTTTCGCGCCTCGCCTCGATCACGGGCTGAATATGGCCGTCGCGTGGCGATTTTGAGCGCGCCGGTCCTGCGATTGGCCGAATGTAATGAGCGAATCGATCAACCAAGAATGCGCAACCAGGAAGGAGAGCGACCATGAAGATGTTCAACTGTAAAAAATACATTGGCGCGTTTGGCTTGCTATTGCTGATGGGATCGGCGGCACACGCGACAACGTTAACCGTTAATTGTGGTGGTAAGGAGGGTTTGTCCAGCATTGGCGCAGCACTCAAGATCCTTCAATTCCCTCTATTCTCAGGGCCGAATACCATCAACGTGTCCGGCGCATGTCACGAGAATATTTTGATTCTAAACATGGACCGGCTAACTCTGAACGCACTCAACGGTGCCTCGATTACAGACGTGTCCGACGGCACTCACGAGGTGATCGATGTCCAAGCTTCTGCCGGTTTTACTCTGAATGGATTCACGCTTACCGCGACGTGCCCTTCAAGCTGTATGAACGGTCCGGGCGCCGACGCGATCAGTTGCTACCAAGGCGCTGACTGCCTGCTGATCAACAATACGATTTCGGGAGCAGGCAACGGCGCCGGAATCGGCGTCTATCCGCTCTCGAAAGCGATTGTCCAAGGCGGAACGGTGCAGAACAACTATGATGGGTTATTCACCAACGACAGCGGTGAAATGTTCGTCATGGGGGTCACTGTCCAGAATAACCTCTATGGCGTTTTCTTGAACCATGGGGGGAGTGTTTCCATTCACGTTGGGGCAGACAGCGTGACCCCATCCGTCATCACGAACAACACACAGCAAGGCATCTTTACCACCCTGGGTGGGGCTGTAAGCGTGCATGCACCCGCCAATGTCACCAACAACGGCTCCGACGGCATTTATCTGGCGCTGGGTAGTAAGCTCTTTGTCGGCGGTGGCGTTGGCGGCTCTGGAGGGATTTCAATTACAGGCAATGCGGGTTCGGGCGTCAGCCTAAATGACGTATCGATTGCACAATTCGGGGGTGACGCTCACGTGACGGGCAATGCAGGGACCAACATTGCGTGCAATGCGCCGACAGTCGTAACTGCTGGTGCAATTGCGGCTGCCGGCGGCATTTCTGGTCTTCCGTATACCAACTGTGCCAACTGATTTGGGCAGTCTGCGGAGGGGCCCGGTTTTCGGAGGGCGGCGCTAGCGTGCGCCGCTCCTTCGATTCAACTCTCAGCCCGTATCAACGACGCACTCAATCCGTACCGTACTGAAAGTCGAGGGTACCCCCATGCCAAGAAATTCCGCGCTGCTCGTCGCCACGGCGATTGCGGTCGTCGTATCGGGGTGCGCATCCGTGGAACCAAGCACCAAGCAGCGGCAAGTCGCCTCGGTTCTCTCCTATCTTTATCCGGGAACCGAGCAGAACCCTGCCGCACCCACCCGGATAGCCGAATTAAAGGTGCCATTCCGGGTCGGAGTTGCCTTCGTGCCGGACCATTCCGACGCGAAGTTCCGCCTCCCCGAAAGCGACCGGCTGAAACTCGCCGGCGAAGTGCGCAGCGCCTTCGTAGATTTTCCATTCATACGGGAAATGGTCGTGATTCCGTCCGTGTACCTCGAGCCCGCCGGTGGATTCACGAACCTCGATCGCATTTCGGCTTTGCTGGACCTCGATGTCGTGGCGCTCGTTTCCTTTGACCAGGTCCAGAATTCCGGTGCAACGGGGTGGTCGTTTCTGTACTGGACGGGCATAGGCGCCTATGTCATCAACGGCGACAGGTACGACATCCTGACCGCGGTGGATACGGCGGTCTTCGACATCAAGAGCCGCCGCTTGCTGATGCGTGCCAGCGGCGTCTCGAACACCAAGGGTACCGCGACGATGGTCGGGTTCTCGGAGCGCGCGCGCGAAGCCCGGACCCGGAGCTTCGACGACGCGATCCTGCAGTTGATCGGAAACCTGCAGACCGAGCTAAAGGCGTTTCGGGCGCGGGCGCCCGCGGACCCCAATATCCGTCTGATACTGCCGCCTGGGTATGATCCGAACGCAAAGCGCGCGGCAGCGCAATAGCGACGAATGCGGGCTGAAACCCCGTCGTACGGTCGGCTTCCATTTCACAATAGCGAAGTAATCGCAAATTGAAATTTCCCCGTGACGGTCATTGGCGACCGGCAGTTCCGGGACAATCTCCGACGGATTGTCCAGCGCCGCGAAGTGGCATTCGCCGGGATCGCCGGCACGAGGCGACTTCCCGATGGAATTCAGCGAGCGTTAACGTAAGGCTGCGGCACGGACGTCGTGACCATTTGCAGCCCGGTGTTCTGACGTTCCACGACGAAGCTCGCGACCGGATCGAGGCCATGCATATCGTCGGCGTAGAAGGCGATCAGATAATCGCCCATTTCGCGCCAGCCAACGCCACCGATACCGACGCGGGCGATCAGTGTCTTGCCGGCGGTCTCGACCAGAGCGACCTGGTGATTGCCGGCGTAGGTTGCATACTCGGTCCGTGGCTTGGCGCCGAAGGTCGGCAGCATCGTGTAGCCAAGGTGATCACTCTCGATGCTTTCCTTGACGTCGTGGAGCCGCGCAGCCAATGCCCGCGCCGTGTCCGGTGGCGGGGGCGCGACGATGGGCAGCGTACTGCCGTCGGCGGCTCGGGCGAGTGCCTCGGCCAGCTTGGGCGCGAGCGGCTCAGCGGCGCGGCAGAGCAAGCCGTCCTTGCAAAACCGCTCGGTCACATGAAAGGCGTCGTTGAAGCGAATTGTGACCTGGCACGTCGCCCGCTCGCCGCTCGTCCACGGCGTAATCTCGACGTCGAGTCCCAGAAGAGGGTGTTCCCTGACCTCCTGCTCGATCAATGCAGGTTGTTCGCCGATCCTGCCGATCTGGCGATAACTGCGCCAGCAAAGATCCCCGAAGATCGCGGGTTTGTCGATGCCGCTCAGCTCCCCGTCCGGGCGCACGGAGAAAAACTGCTCGGTCTGGCAGTTCGCAGTTCCTGCCACTTGGACGGCGCGCCACACCGGGCCATCCACATGCTGCACCTCGACGACTAGGCCATGATCGCTGCCAAGAAGCTGCATGGCTTTGGCCCACAGATCAGCGTCGGCGAGTTCCGGAGGCGGCAAACGGATGATTGGCGCGAGTAGCGCCTCGTAGTCGAGTGCACGCTGGCGCTCGAAGACCCGAGGATCGGCGGCAACGGACTTGACGTGCGCCGCCACCGCCTCGCAGGGCGCGAGCGCGTCCTCACCGCCGGCGTTTGCCGATTCCGCGACGACGGCGATCAAGACCAAGGAAAGGAGACACGACTGCATCGATATGCACACAGTTCAGCGTTGGTATTGCCATAGATCATTCAATTCAGCGCCGGCCGTGGAATTTCCGATACCAGCCCCACCGAACAGCCATAGATTGCCCGCGCCATCGATCCACGCAGCGGCGCTCTCGCGCGCTCCCGGTGCATTGCCGGGCGCTGCCTTTCCCAAGGTGCCATAGACTCCGGCTACATCGGCGCTGCTCGATCCGCCAACCCAAGTCCATTGATCGGCCCCGGGCGAGAACATCCACAGGTCATTGAACAGGCCCGAGGTCTGCGGATTGGAAACCCCCTCGCCGCCGAACAGCCAGAAATTGCCGGAAGCATCGATCCAAGAGGCGGCAGCGAACCGTGAACCCGGGACGTTGACCGCGGCGCTCGAGCCTTGCGTCCCATAGACGCCCAGGCCGTTCGGAGTGTTCGCACCGCTCACCCAGGTCCATTGGTTCGTGCTGGGCGTGAACTTCCAGAGGTCGTTGTGAAATCCGCCCAGCGAGTTGCCGCCGAAGAGCCACAGGTTATCCGCACTGTCGATCCACGATGTGGCCGAATCGCGCCCATCAGGGACGTTACTGGGTGCGGCCATGCCGAGCGTTCCGTAGCTCGCGGCGGGATAGGCGGTGTTCGATCCGCTCACCCAGGTCCACTCGCCGGTGCCGGGCGAATACGACCACAAATCATTGAGCAATCCTACGGTGTTCACATTCGCGCCGGGAATAACCCCGGTGCCACCGAACATCCACAGATTGCCCGAGCTGTCGATCCAGGTAACGGGACCCTCGCGCTGTGGAGGTAGATTGGCCGGCGCCGATACGCCCCGAGTTCCATAGATCGCGGCCGGGGTTGAGCCCGAACTGGGGCCGCTCACCCATGTCCATTCGCCGGTGCCGGGCGAATATCTCCACAAGTCGTTGAGATAGGACAGGTTGGCCGAGTCGTAACCAAACCCGCCGAACAGCCATAGATTGCCCGCACCATCGATCCAAGAAGCCGCGCTCGCGCGGGAGCCCGGCATACTGTTGGGCGACGCGTTGCCCTGCACGCCGTAGATCCCTGGCGTGCCGTAGAGCGCGCCGGAAACCTTCGAGCCACTGATCCAAGACCACAGCCCGTTCGACGGCGTGTATCGCCATAGGTCGTTCAGGAAAAACAAATCCCCGTTGGCGTCGAAATAAGTTCCGCCAAATAGCCAGAAATTACCGACGCTGTCGGTCCAAGTCATCGAACTTTCGCGCGCGCCCGGTACATTGCCGGCCGCCGCGATGCCCCGCGTTCCGTAATCCCCGGCGGCATCCTGCGTAGCCGCGCCGCCCGTCCAGGTCCAAGGCCCTGTACAACTGATCGTCACGTCAATGACGGCAACCGATGTCGCCATGCCCGTTCCGTGGCTGACCAGACAGGTTTGCCCCGCCGGTTGCGCCTGGATCGTCACGCTGTAGGGAGCGCCGGCGGCCAACCAAGTTGAAAACACGAATGAAGTTTCGTTGGATGACACCCGTACCGTGTCAGATCCGTTGGCCAGAATTAGACCATTGGCGCTCAACCCGCTGACGCGACCCCCGACGGGGTATGTCGGACTGTTGCCTGAGCATGATGGTAGCGCTCCGATCAGGCCCACCAGAACAAATTGCGTGACCAATTTCCGCGAAGCGATTTCCCGTCGGCGAATCCGCGCCTTGATTGAAACTCCCCTTTATCGGGCATATGTTCGTGTCGGCAAGAGAAACGCCTCAACGCAATCTAAGCATATGACGAGGGGGTAATCCACTGAATCAACATAGTGAGCGAGATTTCCGGCGGTACTCACAGCGATGTATGCATCTGCTGAGGATTCTGGTTAACAAAATGCAGCCGGTCACACGCGTCTGTTTGGGGCCAGGGCCATCGCCGGCCGACTTCGGGCGGTGATTGCCCTGTGTTGCCCCTGACGCGTGCTAGGTTCATTTTCGCGACGAGCGATCTTTGGCATTACCAAGCCTCGACCCTAGAATGGGACCAAAGCACGGTCTAGAAGCTTTATCAACGTGGGGGATACCGTGAAAACAAAAAAAATTCTCGCCTTTGCGTGTTCCTGCATTGCTTTGGGTGCCGTCGCTGCCGCGATGAGTGGCATTACGAAAGACAACCCCGACTTCGTTCGGATCACGCCGGAGGATATTCATTGGCAGGACGTCCCAAATAGCCACGGAGTACAACAGGCGATACTGCTCGGGGATCCCGCGAAGCCCGGCATCTATGTCGTTCGGGTCAAGTTTCCACCGCACGTCATGGATGCTCCCCATTGGCATCCCAACGCTCGATACGTGACGGTACTGGAGGGAACGTGGTACACGGGCACCGGTGACACATTCGATATCTCTCGAGCGGTTCCATTAAAGCCGGGTAGCATCATGATGCACCCCGCGAAAGCCACTCACTGGGACGGCGCCGAAGGCGATGAGGCTGTCATTGTTCAAATCATCGGCGAGGGTCCCGGTACGACCACACAAGTCGATCCGAGCAAGCCATTCTGGATGGAAGTACCGCATTGAGCGGGGGCGCGCCGCATGCGGAGCGCAATTCGCAATTCGGCCGGCGGCATCGATAATTAAACTTCCGCGGATTGGATACTCGCCATAGTCAATTCAGGCTGGATGTAGGTCACCGGGTGAAACGCCGGTCCTCGGCCGGTTCCGCCTCGGCGATCACATCACTGCGGTTGCTTGTATACTTATTTGGTTCCAAAACCAATCATAAAGGATTCCCAATGAACAAGAAAAACTGGCAAGTCCTGTCGGGATTGTGCGCGATTGTGATGGCCGGCGGCTGGGCCGCACTTGCGTGCGCGCAGTCGGCGGAAGTGAAGGATAAACCGCGCCTGTACACGTATGAAGCATTCTGGGTCGTTCCGCGCGCACGGTGGGCGGAGTTCGAGAAAGTAAATCCGGCCGTGCAGAAAGTGATGGACAAGGCCATCGCGAGCGGCGTGATCGTCTCCTATGGCAGCGATTCTGCCCTGTTGCACGATGCCGAGGGCGCCACGCATGATAATTGGTGGCAGTCGATGTCCATGGCGGGCACGCTGGCCGTCCTCGATGACCTAGAAAAGGCGGGCGGCGGATCGACCCCGGTGCTCAACAGCGTGACGAAGCACTGGGACAACCTGTGGGTCAGCCGGTTCTACAACTGGCACGCCGGATCATGGCAGGGCGCGTACAGTTACGCATCCATTTATCAGTTGAAGGCAGATGCCCCGGACGATGCAGTCGATATGCTCGCCAAGAACATGCTTGTTCCAATGCTGGAGAAGCTGCTTGCGGATGGCTCGATCGTCGAGTATGAAATCGACCAACAAGCCGTCCATTCGGACGCCCCTGGAATGTTCGTCATCGACTACCTCGCGCCGACCGCCGAGAGTCTCGACAAGGTCAACGCTGAAATACGCGCGGCCGTCAAGAGCTCGCCGCTCAATGGCCAGGCCTTTGGCTCGGTGGTGGATTTTACGAAGCACCGCGACTCCCTGACACGCACGATTGCCACTTACAAGTAGGCGATCCGGCGCTGTTTCCCGACCCGCGGGCGGTACTGTGCAGATCGCCCGCGGGTCCCGACCGGGTGTCCGTCGATCCTTGTGGTGCCGGTAACGGACCCCGTGTGACCCGCATCTGCAGCAGCGAAGTGGCCGCAATATTGGATCTCTCCGAAGCGGTCGCGGTGCCGGGGTGTGGGTTGCGACCAATCGTTCTTGATGGCGGAGTTGATTGATGCAGGCTGCGATTCGGATTCGCCGAGCGGAGGAAGATGACGCGCTGGAGCTTTCGGTGCTCGCCGAAAGAACCTTCCGCGCTGCGTTTTCAGAGTCGAATACCGCCGCGAACATCCAGCTGCATTGTGGGGCGAAATATGGACAGGCTTTGCAACTCGCGGAGATTCGCGAGCCGAGCTGCGAGACTTGGGTGGCCGAAACGGACGGCAGGTTGATCGCGTACTTACAGCTGCGGCTCGATGCAGCATCGCCGATGATCTCGGGCGAGCGACCGACGGAGATCCAGAGGTTCTACGTGGCTGCTTCACACCATGGGACTGGATTGGCTCACGAGCTCATGGCACACGTCCTTACTCGAGCTGAGGCCGCCGGATCCGCGGCGCTATGGCTGGGAGTGTGGGAACGAAATCCAAGAGCCTTGGCCTTCTATGGAAAATGGGGGTTCAAGCTCGTGGGGGAACACATCTTCAAGCTCGGCGACGACCCCCAACGTGATTTGATCATGTGCCGCGAAGTGCAACAAAATCAGGCGGGCGGAAGCGGACGTTCGCGAGCGCCCGGTTAGGGCCATCGATGCTCCTTGCGGGACCCCGGATAGAACAGCGCTGTTCGATTCGACGGAATGGAGTGATGTTGAGCAGATCGTGAGGCTGCGGGCGAGCAAAACGGTAACATGCGTGCTGCCATCATCATTCAGTGAGCACGACGGAATGACTTTGTCTCGGGGCCGGCGCAATTCATTCATTCGTCGGCTGGCGATGTCCGCACTCGACATCGCACTACTTCGCGGGCTCGTTGCAAAGTGGACTTGCCGGTGGGGCTGGCACGGGGACCTAAAGATCACTCGTCACGAGATCAGCCTGTCCGCAGGGAACCGACTTCCGGCTCCTTTGACAATGGCCTTCGCTTCGGATTTTCATGCTGGCCCGACGACGCATCCGGAAGTCTTTGGGCGCTTGATGCAGGAATTGCTCGTTTGTCGGCCTGAGATCCTGCTCTTGGGTGGCGACTATGTATCGCTGCGTTCCCGCCATCTGACGGCGCTGACGGATGCCCTGAAGCAATATTCGCCACCATTCGGCACTTTTGCGGTTCTCGGGAATCACGACCTGTGGTCCGACGACACCGAAATTGCACGACGCTTGGGGGATCTCGGGGTGGAAGTCCTTGTTAATCGAAATGTCGCCTTACGTGCTCCGTTTGACTCCGTTTCAATTTGCGGATTCGACGATCCGTGGACGGGATCTGCAGATTCGAATCAGACGTTTCACGGTGCCAAGGCGATTCGCATATGGCTCACGCACTCACCCGACGGGTTATTGTTTCTGGATAACCAACAATACTCAATCGGATTCGCCGGTCACACACATGGCGGGCAAATCTGTTTGAGCGACGGCACACCCATCGTGGGCGCCGGGGGGCCGCTTTCCCGATCGCATTCGCGGGGTCGATTTGATATTGCAGGAAACGGTCCCCTAATCGTCAGCCGCGGAGTCGGATGTAGCAATCTGCCGGTCCGAATCAATTCAGACCCGGAGCTAATAATTTGCCAGCTCCAATGATGTGATGCCGAGGGCTGCGTGCTGAACGAGCACCTATCGAAGCCCCCAACGCGCCTCTGGAAATCCTCCCTACTTGACAACGAGCTCCCTCGAAACCCGCAACGCTTTTCCGGCGGCAACGATCCCGGAGTTTTGGTTGTTGATCCACCAGTAGGCAGAGCCGTTCGGCGCCACAAAAAATACGAAAGGGGTCGTCGAGCCGTCATAGTAGACGCTGGCTACGCACCGATCTGTAATCGTGTAGGTACCGGTTCCGGGGTAGCTCGTGGTGGTGTAACCATCCGTATCCGTTTCCCGATAGTTCAGATGCCCCGCGCCGTCATATGACTCCATGCCATCGCTGGCGCGTGGGAGGCCCTGAAGGGTCTTTTCGACTTCGTACGCCATCGTACCTTTCAGCGTCGCTAGCGAACACGGCCCCGGAGTCGTCGCTGTAGGATTGACGATCAGCTCTTTCGATATCAGGTCCGTATGCCCCGCCGCGATCACGCCTACATTTTGGTTGTTGACCCAAAAGTAGCCCTCACCATCCGCGTCGACATAATAGTTAAACGGCTGAGCGGTCGCCCCATCATAGTAGACCGTCGCCACGCAGTCCGGGCTGATACTGTAAGTAGCCGTCCCGTAGTAAGTGTTGGTCTGAGTGCCGTTGGAATCCGATTCTAGGTACTGCACGTGTCCCGCGCCGTCCCAGGACTCCATGAACAGCGAACTCGTGGGTCCTGCGGCAGTGCTCTTCGAGACCGATGCGACTACCGTTCCCTTCAAGGTTTCGTTGGTACAGTTGGCCGCCAGCGCCACACTGCCGTGCAGCGCGCTCCAAGCGAGGACCAACAACATCTGTCTTTTCATTTCCACATCTCCCGACAACAAGGATTCAGGCTTTTCCGCCTCTGCTAAGCTACCTGATCCAAGCATCCTTGATCGTCGACTGTTCCGCGATTTGTAAGTCGTGCTCGCTGCCATTAACTTATTACGAAGCGACTTGAGAACCGGCTCGACTTTAAAATCCAAGGCAGCATATCGATCGTCGAAGGTGTGAACGAAGCGCTAGAGGCCGATCAAACGATGGGCCGCAGTCAGGTGCGGCGACAGAGGTGATGCATATGCGCGCCGCATAGCGATCATTCACGGAAAGGACGTGCGCTTCAGATATGATACCGACGATTCGGCACTGTCGGAGAAGCCTGCATCAGGCGTGGACGCGGATGACCTTTATGGACTCACACGGCAAATTCTCCGGGACACGGAGTCTCGTCGACTCTCGGTCGGAAGGCGACATCAATCTGTCCCCATACCGCCGGGAATGGCAGGCGACCCATATAGGTTCGGAGACGCGGATCGTCTTGGACGCCGATGCGAAGTACTTCCTGCACCAGTCACTGTCGACGCCGTGCCTTGATGTACTTGCGGAAGCCGACGGCATCTATCTCGTCGACGTCGACGGCAGGCGATTCATGGACTTCCATGGCAACAACCTGCATCAGGTCGGCTATCGGAATCCGCGCGTCATGGCTGCCGTACACTCTGCCCTTGATACGCTGCCATTTTCTCCGCGTCGCTTTACCAATCATTACGCCGTTGATTTGGCCGCCCGATTGACCGCGCTTGCTCCAGGAGACTTGGACAAGGTACTGCTGGCGCCTGGAGGCGCCGAGGCGATCGGCATGGCGCTCAAGCTCGCGCGCGTAGCAACGGGGCGCCACAAGACGGTTTCCATGTGGGATTCGTTCCACGGTGCATCATTGGATGCCATTTCGATTGGCGGTGAGGCGCTTTTTCGCAAGAATATCGGCCCCTTGCTCCCCGGTTCTGAGCACGCCCCGCCGTGCGACCCTCGCGCCTGTCTCTACGGCTGTGCGGGCACTTGCAACGCAAGATGCGCCGACTACGTCGAATACATCCTCGATAAGGAGGAAGACGTAGCGGCAGTCATTGTCGAAACGGTGCGCTGCACGGACGTGCAGATCCCGCCTCTCGAGTACTACAAACGGGTTCGCGCAAGCTGCGACAGACACGGAACATTGCTGATTTTGGATGAGATTCCAATCGGTATCGGGCGCACCGGGTACATGTTCGCTTTCGAGCACTACGGTATCGTTCCCGATATGGTAGTGCTCGGCAAAGGCTTGGGCGGAGCCGTTTGGCCGATGGCTGCCCTGATTGTCCGCGGGCACCTGAATATCGCCGGCGGCCAGGCCCTGGGGCACTACACACACGAGAAGAGTTCAGTCGGCTGCGCAGCGGCACTGGCCACGCTCGCATGCCTCGAGGAGGACGGCCTACTCGAGCGCGCCAATGCCATTGGTGCAAGGATGATGGTGCGGCTCGAAGCACTGAAGGCGCGCGTCCCGCTCGTCTGCGATGTCCGCGGTCTCGGCGCGCTGGTCGGCGTGGAACTCGCGTTGCCTGACGGACAGCCGGCATGTGATGCGGCCGAGCGCGTCATGTATGCGTGCCTGTCAAATGGTCTCAGCTTCAAGATTGGCCAGGGAAACGTGCTGAACCTGTCGCCACCGCTGATCACCAGTGATGCACAACTCGATTCGGCGCTGAGCATTCTCGAGCACGCGCTGATTCGGGTGGCCGCGTCGAGCTGAGCGCCGCCTCTCCCGACGGACAGCAATGTGTGTGCGCCGTGCAAAGGCGGCGCTGCCCGCTTACCATGCCCAAGTCGCGGGTGCCTAATCGCGCCGGCGAATCTCCCAGGGAAAGGCTCTCTCGCAGCTTGAAGCTTCGCCGGAATTTCAAAACCAGCAAGCCGAAGCCAAAAACGCTTTGGAACAGGCTAGAGCTCAAGCCGCGCCTCTACTTGGCCCAGATCAAATTCCGCCTTTTTCTTTTCTAACGCTGCGCAAAGGCACGACACGTCAGTTGTTTCCCTTCCTGGAGCTGACCTTCATCAGCCGGTCGGTGGCTTGCCAGTGAAAACCGCCAATTGAGCGTCGAAAGCACGCTTGAAGGCGGGCCGCGATTCGCCACGGACGACATAGGCAGAGAGGTTCGGATATTTCTCCAGTAGCACCGATCCCTTCAACCTGCGCAGCACCGTCACCATCAATAGGTCACCGGCGCTGAACGCATCCTCGAGCCAGTCGGCATTGCCAAGCCGATTGGAAAGTTCGCCCAGCCGTACACGGACGCGATCCTCGAGGATAGGCAGGCGTTCCCCATACCAAGTCTTGTCGTGCTCCAAGAGCATGGCGATACCGCGATCAGCGATCGGAGGCTCCACCGTGTTGAGCGCGGCAAACATCCATGTGATCGCGCGCGCCCGGGCATTCGCATCGTCAGGCAGCAGGCCTGCATGGCGCTCTGCGATATGGAACACGATCGCCCCCGATTCGAACAGGGCAAGATCGCCTTCTTCGTAGGTCGGAATCTGCCCGAAAGGATGAAGCGCTCGATGCGCGGGTTCCTTCATCGCACCGAACGAAACAAGACGAACCTCGTAAGCTTGGCCCACTTCTTCAAGCGCCCAGCGAACGCGCATGTCACGCGCCAGTCCCTTGCCGCCGTCGGGCGAGCTTTTAAACGCGGTAATGGTGGGGGTCATTGGAAGGGTAATGGTGATTTCTCCTTTGCTGGATGTCTCGTTGAGTGCCGGATACGCAATTTTACGCACTCACTTACTAGACGTTCGAGATAGGCCTAAATCGACATCCCTGAACTACTTCTTCCCTAGTTCTCAAAAATCGGGTAAATCGGTGTCCCGAGCGAACTATTCAAGCAAGAGGCCGGCCTCAACTCAAATTAGACTCCCGCAATTGCAGACGTTCGTGGCCGGCAAGTCAGGGTCGATGGCAGTGGCGGAAGCCGCGCCGCCCCGTGCAGTTTGCGCGCCGGTCGCGCCGCACAATTTCGGCAGCGGGGCTTGATATTTATCTCTCTATAGATGGACTTCACCGACATGGCACGCTATATCCGGCACTGATGCGTCTGAGCGACCGGCATATGCATCGGCTGACATCAACGGGCGCGGCATTCGCGAAGGAGCAGTTGGCTGCCTCGTCGCGGGCGTCAAACTGAGGATCAAGCTCATGATCACCGGAAACCTGAAGATTGCGCGGTGGATTTTTTTGCCGGAGATTCTCCTTTGCTTCGTTCCCCTGAGCATTGCCTGGCTGGATTCAATTTTCGGCGGTTCGGGCGTAATGCGCCTAAGCGTCGATGTGATTCACCGGGGTTTCGTCGGTGTGCGTGGCGGCGTGCTGGGTCGCCCGCTGCGAACTCATTGGCTGCATATCGCCTTGGTGATCGGCCCACTTCTTTACGCAGTACTGTTCTTGATTTCCCGGTTTGCCGGAGCGGGTCCCGCGGCATTGCGCTTCAATGAGGGGGATGTCTGGAGAGCGCTACTGCTGCTGTCCGTCTTGCCCGCATTGGCGGTTGATGAACCCCTCCCGCTCGTAATCAGAGCCCCGATTCGCCTGACCAGGGAATGTTTGAGAATCACGGCTTGACCGAGCTAAGGGCACGTAAATTCCTCTTTCTTGCGCTGACCCCGCTAACCTACAATGATTCGGAGTTGCAAATGGGGCGTGCCAATGACCAACTCACGCAGATCCGTGGCGAGGGTGTCGGCAGTAATGGCGGTGCCCCAGGGTGGCGCAGTCTTTACGCGTAGAACATTCCTCGACGCGTCGCTGGCAGCCGTAGCGGGAGCAATCATGGGACCGGAAGCCGGTGCAAAGGAAGTTTCACCTTTGAGTGCCGGGCAGCATTTAGCACCGGCGTCGGAGACTCTCGCATTTCTGAGCATTGAGCGCGCGTCCGCTCTCATCAGAACGAAGAAAGTCTCGCCGGTCGAGCTGACCCGGGCGTGCCTTAATCGAATTGAGCGCCTCGATCCGCAGCTAAACGCCTTCATCACGGTGACAGCGGAATCCGCGCTGGCCGAAGCGCGTCAGGCCGAGGCCGAAATTCAGAACCACCGCTGGCGGGGCGCCCTGCATGGCATCCCGATCGCACTGAAGGACCTGGTCGATACTGCTGGCGTACGTACGACGGCAGGGAGCGAATTGTTCAAGGATCGCATTCCCACGGTGGACGCGGAGGTCGTGCGGCGGCTCAAGGCAGCTGGGGCCGTGGTTCTCGGCAAGCTCAACATGCACGAATTCGCCTATGGCGGCAGCTCGGCAGTCAGTTTTTTCGGTCCCGTTCGCAATCCCTGGAATCTCGCTCATAGTCCGGGCGGCTCCTCCGGAGGATCCGCGGCCGCTGTCGCGGCCCACCTCTGTTACGGCGCGATCGGCTCCGACACAGGCGGTTCTATTCGCGAACCGGCGGCATACTGCGGTATCGTCGGACTCAAACCAACCTACGGGCGCGTGAGCACGGCAGGAGCAATTCCCTTGTCGTGGTCGTTGGACCATCTGGGTCCCATGACGCGCACGACGGTGGACGCTGCTTTGATGCTCCAAGTCTTGGCCGGCTACGACCCGCGGGACAACGGTAGCCTCGATACGATCGTCCCGGATTACGCTGCGTCCATGCGGTCTGCGACGTCCTCGTTGCGGGTTGGCATCCCGCGCGACTTCTTCTTCGAGGGGCTTGATCCTGATATACAAGCCGCCATGGAGGCTGCTCTGTCTGACTTAAAGACCCTTACCCGCGTACAGCTCGACGTTGCGCCGCTGGCGACGAACGGCACCTACGCCGAAGTTATGGATCCGTGCATTGCCATCCTGCAAGCAGAAGCCTACGCATACCATCAGGACTACGTTGCCAAGAGCCCAGAGCTTTATCAGAAGCCGACACTCGAGAGAATTCTGGCCGGAACCAAGATCACGACTTCAACCTATGTTCAAGGCCGGCGCCAAATGGAACAGATTCGCCGCACCGTGTCACGCGGATTTAATGGTGTGGATCTATTGATTACCCCGACCACTCCTGTACCCCCATTTGAGATCGCCGATCTGCTATCGGACCCCACTATGATGCGACCGAAGGAAGTACGCATGCTTCACAACACCCGGCCGTTCGACATGTTTGGGGCGCCTACGATCTCCGTGCCCTGTGGATTCACGAGGTCCGGCCTGCCAATTGGCATGCAAATCACTGGCGTTCTCGGCGATGAAGGAACAGTTCTCCGTCTAGCCCATGCTTACGAGCAAGCCACCGAGTGGCACAAGCGCCAGCCGATTCCTGAGCAACAGGCGTAACGCGGCCAACCCTTCCGGCGCAAGCCTTCGGCCCAGCGCCTCCTCGACAGCCGAGCGGATCGATGGGCTCCCACAGGGGAATACCCAATCCAAGAGCGAATCCGCACACGCCACCGCAGAGAAATCCCAAAATCAATCGTGCGGGCCGACTCGCGGCTGGTTTGACGAGTTGGGGTTGGTAGGGTGGATATCAAATCTGAAGGCGCTCCAACAACGCGACAGCCGCGGTGCCGGTCAACATGGGGTTGCGCACCAACGCTCGCCTCACGCGGCTCTTCCCAGCCTCGCAACCGCAAAATACACTGCTACCAGGGCCGCCATGGCCATTGAGCCGTTGCTGCGCGCGCCTTGATCGGGTGCGACCAAGACGGCGATTCTTGCTCCTTAGCTCCATCAACCGGCTCCATCATGCAACACATTCTCGTCGAGGGTCTGCAGCTCGAATACCGCGATCTGCCAGCAGTCGCTGAGCAGCGATCGACGCTGCTGTTGCTTCATGAAGGGCTGGGCTGCGTCGCAATGTGGCGGGACTTCCCCGACAAACTGGCGGCGGCGACAGGCCGGCGCGTGATCGTCTGGTCGCGGGCCGGATACGGCGGCTCGCAACCCGACCCGCGCGCGCGTACGCCGGACTACCTGCGCCGCGAGGCGGAGGAGGCGCTACCCGCACTGCTGGCTGCATTGAACATCGAACGCCCGATACTGATCGGCCACAGCGACGGCGGCAGCATCGCGCTCCTATTTGCCGCGGCCTTTCCCGAGCTGCCGCTTGGAATCGCCGTGATGGCTCCGCATGAGTTCGTCGAGGAAGTGACGCTGGCGGGCATACGCGCGGCCCGAATCGCCTGGCAGACCACCGATTTACCGCAAAGGTTGGCGCGCTATCATCGCGACAGGGCATCTCGCGTGTTCGGCGATTGGAACGACACGTGGCTTTCACCGGCGTTTCGCGATTGGAACATCGAGGACTGCCTGCCGAAGATCCGGTGTCCCGTGCTGGCCATGCAGGGTGAGGAAGACGAATACTCGACGATGAGGCAGATCGAAGTCATTGCCGAAAGAGTTCCGGGTGCGCAACTGCTGAAACTGGCTCGATGCGGCCACTCGCCGCAGCGCGACCAAACAACGGCGGTGCTCGCAGCGCTGGAAGCTTTCGTTCGCATAATTTAGCGGCTCCCAGGGTAACAGCAAACATATCTCCCGACCGCCGAGGATGCGACCAGCAACCGCAGCTTCGAATATCGTTGATCCCACTCGCCCGATTCGATGTCAGTTTGCAGCCGAGCAAGTTGACTCCTGACGTCGCCGGTACCATCGACTCATCTCTCGGTTGACACAGTCGTGGGATTCGCCGTTTCGGACCTCAACGCCATCGTTGCCGCGTCGAATAAGCGCGGCGTCATATGGGCGCGCTTCGCGGGTTTGGTGCAATATGCGTGAAGTAACGCACATATTGGATGGGTTCGAGCTGCGCGAAGCTCTCAATGAGTGCAGGCGCCTTGATAAGGTGAGCCAATCGCGTGTAAATGACACTCCCATCATGCTGTGGATTCTGACATCGCTGTTTTTCCTGTGGTGTGCGTTCCGCGAAGTTCGCGGCAGCATCGTCGCCCGGCCCGGTTTTGATTTCCCCACGCCGATAACGAAACCCTACCTCGCTCTCGTGTTGGCCTTGGCCGTGCTAACTGCGTGGCCGCCATTTCACACCTGGCACTTCGAACGGTTCCTATCGGCGAAAGCTACCGAACTAGCGGACAATCATCGCGCCACGGTTCATTGCAACACGCTGTTCGATACGATGCTCGACACCGAGATGCTTGCGGCCGGGCGCGCCAGCCCGCTGACCGGCAAAATTGTGTTCCAAAAGCCCTGGTGCGATATCTTGATGTCTTACTTAGCCCATCCTCATCGTGCGACCGCGAGGGAAATCGAGAGCCTGAACATGTTCGCTCACGAGAGCATGCACGTACGCGGCGAAATGAATGAAGCCAAGACCGAATGCGAGGCCGTGCAACGAGACTACCGCGCGGCCAAACTCCTCGGTGTTCCCGATGGCGTCGCAAAGAGCAACGCGCTCGAGTACTACAACACCATCTACCAGCTGCGAGGAGATTCAGGCATTTTACAGGGCGCCTATTATTCGAAGGAATGCGCCCCCGGCAAAGCCTTGGACGAGCATCTCAGCGATTCGACATGGGCGACAACCTAGGTCCGCCACCGAAGCCAATGGCATGCCTCGCGCGGCCTCCGGCACGTCGCGAGCATCCGCGTTTTCAGCCGGTATCCCGCGCTCCCACGCCCGCGCGCAAGCCGCATGCAACGTGCGCTGCACATAGGTGTGGTCTATCCTTCGCAGCGGTATGTTACGTCCAACCCCTTGCACAGTGGCGGCTCCATGTCCAACGTTGATGCGCTTCCGACGATCTCCTGCCCAAACTGTCAGCAGCCGATGCAGGCCCAGGATCTCGAACAAAACTATCATGGCGCGGTACGCGTAGATCTCTGCTTCACCTGCGCCGGCATCTGGTTCGATCACGCCGGAAGCGTTCTGCTCGCGCCCGCCGCCGTGATCGAATTGTTCAAAGAAATCAACTCCCGCCTCGGTGACGCCCGTCAGCCTGTGGCAAGCCGGCTGGATTGCCCGCGCTGCGGCGATGCGCTCGCGATTGGCTACGATCTGTGCAAATCAGGAAAGTTTTCCTATTTTCGATGCCCGCACGGCGATGGGCGATTCACGCCGTTCTTTCAATTCCTGCGCGAAAAACAATTTGTACGCAGCCTGACTGAGGCGGAAGTCCATCGGGTCCGCTCTCAGGTCCGCCAGATATGCTGCTCCGAGTGCGGAGCGCCGATCGATTTGGAACACTCCAGCCAATGCCAATACTGCCACGCGCCGGTCTCGTTCTTGGATCCGGATGCCGTCGAGAAGGCGCTCGGTATGTGGTCCGACTTGGAGAATCGACGCCACCTCGGTCCCGCGCCGGAGGCATTGGCGAACGCGCTGATGCGAATGCAACTTCCTCCGCAAGCCGCATCGCCGGGAGGGCATCTCGGCGATCACCTGCTCACCGGGACGAGCGCGCATGGCGCCGACGCAGGCCCGGGGGCGGACCTCGTCGCGCTTGGAATGCAGGCGATCGGCCGCCTGTTCGAGCGCGGCGGCTGATGTCCCCGGTGGATTGATTTCTTTGCCCGTGCCCGCCGCCGATGCACCCGTTATCTGGCCGAAGAGCCTCCGTATGCGCATCGTGGCGCGAGACATTGCTTGCGTCTCGCTCTACTTGTTGTTCGCCTACGCCGGCCGGGCGGCCACGCCTGAAGCCGAGACGAACGAGATGGCCAATGCCGTTGCCGCCAATAGGGTCAAGGACTACGGCACCGCGATTGCCATCTATCGCAAACTCGCAGATCGGGGCAGCGCAGCGGCGCCCGCCATGTTGGGATTGATGTATTGGTCGGGGGCCGGGGTACCACTGGACCACGTTCACGCCTGCGATCTTTTCGCGGTCGCTGAACAGAGAGCCGATCCGAATGGCACGGAGCTTCTCGCCGACTGTTTCTTCAAAGGCGATGGCCGCGCCCAGGACTATAAGCAGTCGGCGCTGTTGTACGGACGGGCTTCGGCTCGCGGGGCGGCGATGGCCGATTGCGCGCTTGGCAATCAGTATCTGCGAGGTCTCGGCGTCGAGACGAATCAAGCCAAAGCCGCGTCGCTCTGCCGGAGCAGCGCCGATCGAGGGGTGGCCGATGCGCAAACCGATTTGGGTCAGATGTATCTGACGGGTGAAGGGGTCGAGCGGGACTTCCCGCAAGCCGCCAGTTGGTTGCAGAAAGCGGCCGATCAAGGCCAGGCGAATGCGGCTTTTCTACTCGGGACGATGTTTTGGAACGGCGACGGAGTGGAGCGCAACCACGAGCAGGCCGCAAAGCTGTGGTATATGTCGGCCGAGCGCGGCAACTTGTCCGCTCCGGCCCGGTTGGCGAAATACTATTTCACGGCGGCAATTATCGCCGCGGAAAATCGTGTTCTCCAAGAGCCTGGATCGAAGGCTGTCTACTGGGGCATCGTGGCGACGCGCGAGGATCCGGATCCCGCGGTTCGCACGGAAAGCCAGAAACTCGTCGATTCGCTGGCGGGCGTCATGCCGAACTTGAAGTTGAAGGCCGACGCCATGCTAGCCGGTCCCGCTATACCGAGTTTTTGAGACCCTTTACGGTTTCACCTGCGACATGATGCCCAGCGGCCTGCCGTCAGGGTCCTTGAAAATTGCCATCCATTCTTCAGTGCCTTCGGCATGCTTGTGGATCATGTGCGGAGCGTTGATGAACTCGACGCCGCACGATTTCAATTCGTCGTGTGCTTTCGCAATGTCCGCAACCCGCAAGTAAATCATTGATTCGCCCGACGACGCTTGCGCTTCCTGCGACAATATCAATCTTGTGCCGCCGCAATCGAAAAACGCGAGCTTGCCGAATGTATATGGGTGCGGTATCCCGAGCACGTTGCCATATCAGGCTTGAGCATCCGCGATATTGCCGACAGATCGTGATATTTGACCGATTGGTCCGAGCGCGAATGAATCAGGCACCATTTTCTCCTTTCGACCAAGAGCGCTGTGTTTGGGCGCGCGAAACCATTGCCGAAGCGCCTTGCGATTGCCGATGAGGAGCTTCGCCAACGCATTCGCGACGTGGAACTTGATTGCGTCGATGCTGACTCCCCGGCGTCCGGCAATTTCGCGATTCGTCATGCCGTGTTGCACGGCATGCACGACGCGCCATTCGGCCGGCGTCAGCAGATCATCGTGCGGCGGTCTGCCGCGACGGTGAGGCTCAGACCAGGACGCGCTCCCGAGGCCGCGCCGGCGCGATGACGCCAAGCTCACGGGCCGCGCGGTGGCCGGAGTACACGGCACCGGCGATCAATGCCGGCTGCAGACAGTCGCCGATCCGCTGCACCGACGCGGGCAGCGACTGCGGGGACGTCCGTGGCGGCGCCGCGACGTCCTCGCCGACGAGCGCCCGGTAAAGCGCCTCGTCCGCGACGCGCGAAGTCACCAGCAGGACGGCGGACGCCGGCACGGCGTGCGTGCGGCCGGTGAACACGCAGGCCAGCGTTGCGATCGATTCCTCAAAGGCTGCGAGCGCCACGTTGACCTCGATGTCGACGCCGAGCTCTATCAGCGCACGCTGGGTGCGCTCCTGTTCCTGCGTGTTTTGGCTCCACGCGCCCGCGCGCCCCTCGGTCGTGACGTACCGTACACGCGCGCCTTCGCGCGCGAGCTTGATGGCGATTACCGGTCCGAGGTAATAGTGATCATCGTCAAAGATCACGACTTCCCCGCCCGGCAGACGCCCCGCAAATACGTCATCCGGAGTATACACGGCGGACGGATTCAGCGGGACGATCGGTCGCGCGTGCCAGCGGCCGATACCGTCGCGCCGCCAGTGTGCGCCGGTCGCGATCAGCACGTGATCGGCGCCGAACGCGAGTACGTCCGATGCCTGCATGCGGCTATCCAGATACAAGCCCACGTTCGCCATCCGGTTGATCTGGCCGAGGCGATAATCCCGTACACGCGCCCACTGCGCGAGTCCCGGTAGCCTGCTCTCACGCGAGACGCGCCCGCCGGATTCAATTTCCGCGTCCGCGAGCGCGACTTCATAGCCGCGTTTGCCGAGTATGTGCGCAGCCTCGAGGCCCGCCGGGCCTGCGCCGACGATCAGCACCGAGCCGCCGGTGCCCGCCGGCACCCGCTCCGGATGCCAACCGGATCGCCATTCCTCGCCCATCGTCGGATTCTGTGTACAGCGCAGCGCCGCGCCGCGGAAATCATGCGCATAGCAGATGTTGCAGCCGATGCACTCGCGAATGTCCTCGATGCGCCCCTCGCGTATCTTCGTCGGCAGGAACGGATCCGCGATCGACGGGCGCGCAGCGCCAATCAGATCGACGACGCCGCGCTTGAGCTGACCGAGCATGGTGTCCGGCGACGTGAAGCGGCCGACGCTCACGACGGGTTTGCCGGTGAGTTTGCGCACGTAGGCGACGCGATCTTCGAGCGCCCCTTCGTCGACGAATCGCGAAGATCCCATTTCCTCGTCGTAATCGCCGATCACGACGTCCCAGAGGTCGGGTAAAGACCCCAGCGCCGCCACGACGTCGCGAGCCTCGTCCTCGCTGAGGTGATCGTCTCCGTGCCCATTCGCGGCGTAGCGGACCGCGACGGCGCAGCGATCGCCGACGGCGTTGCGCGTTTCTTCGAGTAACTCGCGCAGCAGACGCATGCGATTCTCGAGCGATCCGCCATATTCGTCGGTGCGGCCGTTCAAGCTGCGCGACAGAAACTCGGATATCAGGTAACCGTGCGTCGGATATACGTAGATGATGTCGAAACCCGCCTTGCGCGCGCGCAGCGCCGCGTCGAGGTGCCAGCGCTTCAGCGCGCGAATGTCGCGCCGATCCATGCGCTGAGACTGCACCGGGTCGATGCGCGCAGGCGCCGAGCGCACGCCGAATGACGGTGCGCGCGTCGAAAGATTCGCGACGTAGCTGCCGCCATGCCAAAGCTCGATGCCCGCGAGCGCGCCGTGCGCATGCACCGCGTCGGCCATCGCAGCGAGGTTGCCGAGATCGCCGTCGTCCCAGAGGGACGCGAATGGATACGGATGATCATCGGAACTCTCATGTATCGAACAATATTCGGTGCACACGACGCCCCACCCGCCCTCGGCCTTCATCGCACGCATCGACACCAGGGTTTTCGGCAGCGCGTGGCCCATGCCCGTACAATGGGGTACCTGATATAATCGATTCGGCGCAGTGACCGGGCCGATCCTTACGCTCTCGAACAGCGGCGCGTAGCGCGATATTTCCGACATATTCGATTATTGCGTCTCGTGGACGCTAAAAGATAGAGCCTAAGGGATACGCGCATGCGTCATGAATCGGCAAGTCAGCGAAAACGCCGTATGCACGCGGCAATTACGCGTCCCGCGGATCCGGGATTGCATTTCGGCCCGACCGCGCCCTACGAGCCGCTGGCGCCCGGCGCAACGGCGCGCCTCGTCGATGCGGCATTCACGCTGATGGAACAAACCGGCGTGGCATTCGACATCGACAGCGAGGCGCCGGAATTGTTCGCGGCCGCCGGTTGCACGGTCGCCGCCGACGGCGTGGTCAAGCTCGACCGCAAAACGGTCGAAGGCGCGCTCGCTTCCGTCGCGCGGCAGACGCGCCTCTGGGATCGAAATGGTTCGCACTATCTGCTGCTCGACAATCAGCATACCTGGTTCCTGCCGGGCATGACCTGCATCAAGGTTTTCGATCTGGCGAGCGGCGAGCTGCGCGCGAGCACCGCTGCGGATCTTGCGTTGATCACGCGCGTGGCCGACGCATTGCCGAACATCGACGGCGTCTGCATCGGCTGCAAAGACGTCGAGCACTCCGACATCCACGGCGAGATCGCCGAGTTCGCGATCATGGCCCGCAATACGACCAAGCCGCTCGAGTATCTCTGCGAGCATGCCGAGTCCTTCGGTGTCGCGATCGAGATGGCGGCCGCGATTCGCGGCGGCCGCGCCGCGCTCGCCGAGAAGCCCTATTTTCTGCAGATCATCACGCCCTTGCCGCTCAATTACGCGAAGACGCACATCGATCAGGTAATCATGGCGGCGCGCGCCGGCGTGCCGGTCAGCGTCGGCACGCTCCCCATAGGCGGCGCATCTTCACCGATCACGGCCGCCGGCTGCATCGCACAGAGCCTGGCGACGGATTTCGCGGGCATGACGCTCGGCCAACTGGCGCGCAGAGGCTCATTCGTGATCGGCAGCTCCGACGTTTGTTTCATGGAACCCGCCACGGGCGGTATCGGCAATTTCGTCCAGACGTCGCTCTCCGACATGGTCATGTGCCAGGTGCGCCGTGAGCTGGGTATTCCGTCGTTCACGGGCATCGGCGGGCAATGCGCCGCGCGCTCCTTCAATCAGGACGCCGTCTGGGAGTTGTCGTCGAACCTCATGCAGGCATTCTACAGTCGCCCGGCAACCTGTGATTATCTCGGATCGATCGACGAGGGCATGACGTATTCCCTGCATTCGCTGCTGTTTTGCAATGATTTAGCGGGCTTGCTGCGCACGCTCTGGCAGGGTGTGGCCGTCGACGATGCCGCGCTCGCGCTCTCGGAGGCGCAAGCGGTGGGGCCGCGCGGCAATTATCTGGCGCTCGACCATACCGCGAGCCACTGCCGCGAACAGCTCTGGCAAACCCGCTATTTCGGCCCTAACTTGCCGACGAGGATGAGCCCGCTCGCGGATCGCGATCTCTATGCGCGCATCGACGAAGATCTGCGCAGCATCATCGATACGCACACCGTCCCCGAACTGCCGGCTGCGGTGCTGGCCGACATCGATGCGATTCGCGCGCGCTTCGCCGCGAGCTTTACGGCGAGCTGATGCCGCCCTTGGCCGCGGCGTCCTTTTCCCGTTGCTCTTCGACGATGTCGTACCAGAGTGCATTCAGCACGCCGAAAGTCGTTGCGAGCCCTAGCCCGAGTATCCAGCTGAAGTACCACATCGAATAATTCTCCCGCGGGTTGCCGCCGCCTAATACGGGCCTTCACGATCATGCACTTCATCGAGGGAGCCCCGTCCCCTCATGACGCGAAATACCCAAGTCGTATAGGCGAGCACGATCGGCAGAAACAAGATCGCTGCGGCGAGCATGAGCTCCAAGGTCTTCGCACTGCTCGAGGCGTCCCAGACGGTCAGGCTCTGGTTGGGGTTGGTCGAAGACGGCATCATGAAGGGAAATAGTGCGAAGCCCGCGGTCAAGATCGTCGCTGCTTGCACGAACACGCTCGCGAGGAATGCCGCGCCCGCCCGGCCTCGGCGCAGCAGGAGGTTCGCGCTCGCGGCGGCAATGAGCGCGGCGAGCGGCGCGGCCCACATCCACGGCCACTCGCGAAAATTGCCGAGCCAAGCGCCGGCTACGACTTCAACGGACTTTTGCGTTGGGTTCGATGGGCCGCCATGATCAATGAGTCCGACGATGCGGTACCCGCCCAATGCGGATGCCGTCCAAATGCCGGCGCCCACGAAGCTCAGCATGAATACGAGCGACGCGATACGGCCGATGAGGCGCGCGCGCGTGGCCGTCGGTTCGCCAACCTTGAAGGCGGCATAGCTCGCGCCATGCAGTACCAGCATCGACAGACTCACGACGCCGGCGAGCAGTGCAAACGGCCTCAATAGGTCGAGGAATCCGCCCGTGTAGGTCGATCGCTGCATGTCGTCATAGTGAAACGGCAAGCCGAGAAACAAATTACCGAAGGCCACGCCGAACAGCAGTGACGGCACGGCACCGCCGAGCGTCAGGGCCGCGTCCCAGACATTGCGCCAACGCGCATCAGCGAGCTGATTGCGGAACGCGAAGCCCACGGGCCGCAAGATCAGCGCCACGAGCAGCAGGAACATTGCGAGGTACAGGCCGGAAAAAGATGCCGCGTAGACGAGCGGCCACGCGGCGAAAGCGGCGCCGCCGCCCAAGATGAACCAAACCTGATTGCCCTCCCAGACCGGTTCGATCGACTTCAACAGAGCGCGCCGTTCGGCGTCGTTTCTGCCGATGAATCGGAATGTCGCGCCGACACCGAGATCGAAGCCGTCCATGATCGCAAAGCCGATCAACAGTATGCCGAGCAGCAGCCACCAAACCACGCGCAAGCTCGCATAATCGATCACCGTCGCGCCGGCGATGCTCGCGGCTTTCCCCATCAGATCGGCGCCTGCGACGGAGGATTTCGAATCGGCCAATACCCCAAGCCATCCGGCCCGCGACGTATCGTGCGCATGATGAGAAACACATCGACGGCCGCGAGCGCGCCGTAGAACGCGAGGAACCCCAACAGCGACATCCAGACGTTGCCGGCGGCAGTGCGCGATGCCCCGACGAATGTGGGTAATACACCGTCGACGACCCAGGGCTGGCGACCGTATTCGGCGATGATCCAGCCGAGTTCCGCGGCAATCCACGGCAGCGGCAAGCTCTGGACGGCCGCCTTCAAGAACCAGGGATGCTCGTCGAAGCGATGGCGGCTCGCAAGATAAAAAGCCGTTGCGAACAGCACTATCAAAGATAGGCCGATCGCGACCATGACGCGAAAGCCCCAAAACAGCACCGGCACGTTGGGTACGGTCAGCCAGGCCGCGGCGTCGATCTGTTGGGCCGTGGCCTCGGCAGGATTTTCGGTATAGCGCAGCATGAGCAGCCCAAAGCCGAGGTCGGCCTTGTGCGCCTCGAAACGCCGTTCGGCTTCCTCGGTCGTCATGGCGTCCGGGTCATCGGAGTTCGTCGCCTTTGATCGCAGCACTTGCAGCGCCGTATAGGCATCGATGCCGCTGAAGATGCGCAGTTTCGTGCGCTCCACGAGATCGAAAATGCCGTCTACCGGCGTATCGACGGAGCGCGTCGCAATCAACCCCAGAAGCCAGGGTATTTTGACCGCAGCGACGGTCCTGTGCGAGGCGATGTCAGGCAGGCCGAACAGCGTGAAACCGGCCGGGGGCTTCTCGGTATGCCACTCGGCCTCGATCGCGGCGACTTTCATTTTCTGGTTTTCACTCGCGATATAACCGGATTCGTCGCCGAGCACGACGACCGAGAGCGAGCAGGCGAGGCCAAAACTCGCCGCCACCGCCATGGAGCGCCTGGCGACCTCGAGATTGCGCCCCCGCAGCAAGTACCACGCGCTGATTGACAGGACGAACACCGAGCCCAGCGTATAGCCCGCGGCCACCGTGTGGACGAATTTGGCTTGTGCGACCGGGTTGAACAGCACATCGCCGAATGAAGTCAGCTCCATGCGCATCGTGCGGTAATTGAAATGCGCCCCGACCGGATTCTGCATCCAGCCGTTTGCAACCAAGATCCATAGTGCGGAAAGGCTCGATCCGACTGCGACGAGGCAGGTCACCAGAAGATGCCCCACCCTGGACAGACGCTCCCAGCCGAAGAAAAACAGGCCGACGAACGTCGATTCCAGGAAGAAGGCCATGAGACCCTCGATTGCGAGCGGTGCACCGAAGATGTCCCCGACGTAATGCGCGTAATACGACCAGTTCGTGCCGAACTGAAATTCCATCGTGATGCCGGTGGCGACGCCCATCGCGAAGTTGATGCCGAAGATCAGGCCCCAAAACTTCGCGATGCGTCTCCAAATCTCGCGCCCCGTCATGCAAAACGCCGCCTCCATGATCACGAGGATCATCGAGAGGCCGAGCGTGAGAGGCACGAACAAGAAATGGAAAAGAGCCGTCAGTGCAAACTGCAGTCGCGAAAGCGTGACGACGTCGAAATCGATCATACGGGACGTCCCCGGAAAAATAAGGCCCAAAGCAGCGTCAGCGCCACGACCTTGGCGATCAGCGTCCACGCGATCTTGGAACGCAGGTCACGGCGCCAGTCGTCTCGATCTCCCAACTCTTGAGGCATTCGATCCGTCCGGGCAGTTTAAGAATCCGCAGTGTGGCCTCGGCGGCGCGGCGGTGCAAGGCGCAGAAACGCCCGAAAAGCAAGTCCGTAAATCCGTGAATTCGCCGCGGGCGCCCGATGTAAACTATGAATTCACGAAAGCTTCGATCGCCGCACGTTGCCTCATGCAATGAAATGGTCCGTACTCGATCAGTCGCCCGCGTCCGCCGGCAGCACGCAGGACGTCGCCATCCGCGAATCACTGCGACTGGCGGGCTGCTGCGATGTTCTCGGCTACCACCGCTTTTGGGTCTCCGAACACCATAACAGTGCCAGCATCGTCGGCACGGCGCCGGAAATCCTGATCGCCGCGATCGCCGCCACGACGGCTCGCATCCGCGTCGGCAGCGCCGGCGTGATGTTGCCCCATTACTCGGCGCTCAAGGTTGCCGAGCAATTTCGCGTGCTTGAGGCGATTGCACCCGGACGAATCGATTTGGGCGTCGGCCGAGCGCCCGGATCCGATGCCCTGACCGCGCATGCGCTGAACCCTCGGGGCCAAGGGGCCGATGATTTTCCGCGCCAGGTGCAAGAATTGCAGTATTGGGTTTCAGGCCGGCATTTGCCGGAAAGCCACGCCTTTCATCGCATCATGGCGTACCCGACGGGGCCCACGAGCCCGCAGATTTGGATACTCGGCAGCTCCGATTACGGCGCACAGCTCGCGGCGCACCTGGGCTTGCCCTATGCGTTCGCGTATTTTTTCCGCGATGGCGCGGGCGTGGAGGAGGCTTTGAGCCTGTATCGCCGCAATTACCGTCCGAGCGAGCGCCATCCTGAGCCGCAAGCGACGATTTGCGTTTGGGCCTTGGCCGCCGAAACGCATGCCGAGGCGCGGCGCTTGCTGAGCGCCCGCGAACATTGGCGCGTCGGCTTCGAGAAAGGCTTGCGCGAGCCGCTGATTTCGCCCGAACAAGCGGCCGTCCAGCCATACACGCAGCCCGAACGCCTGATGATCGAAGGCCTGCGCGAGAAGGCAATTGCGGGGACCGCGCCGGCCGTCGCCGCGCAGTTGCAGGATCTGGCGCGGCGCCTGCAGCTCGAGGAAATCGTCATCAACACCTGGACTTTCGATCCGGCTGCGCGCCGGCATTCGTACGCGCTGCTCGGCGCGGCCTTGGGGCTCGCCCGAACCGAGATTCCGACATGAACATCATCGAGACTGAACGTCTCGGTTTGCGCCTCCTGACTCTGCACGACGCGGGTTTCATTTTAGAATTGTTGAATCAGCCGGATTTCATTCGGTACATCGGCGACAAGGGCGTCCGTAACCTCGCCGACGCCCGGGCCTACCTCGAGAAGGGCCCGCTCGACAGCTATCGACGCCGTGGTTTCGGCCTCTATTTGACATCGCTCAAACGTGGCGGCACGCCGATCGGCATTTGCGGCCTCGTGAAGCGCGAAACCCTGGAAGACGTCGACGTCGGTTTTGCATTCATGCCGCAATTCGCTGGATTTGGGTACGCGACGGAATCCGCCTCCGCCGTTTTGGCGTACGCACGACGCGAATTCGGGCTCGAGCGCGTCGTCGGGATCACCGCGCCGGACAACTACGCGTCGATCGCGGTGCTGGGTAAGATCGGCTTGCGTTTCGAGCGGCGTGTGCGGCTCGGGAGAGACGAGGAGGAAGTGAAGCTGTTCGGCCCCGCCGCCGGCGGCGGGGCCCCGAACTAATTCAGTCGTCCATCAAGAAGCTGCGCAGCTGCTCGCTGCGGCTGGGATGCCGCAATTTGCGCAGCGCTTTGGCCTCGATCTGCCGTATCCGCTCGCGCGTGACGTCGAATTGCTTGCCGACTTCTTCGAGCGTGTGATCGGTGTTCATATCGATGCCGAAACGCATGCGCAGCACCTTGGCCTCGCGCGGCGTCAGCTGCGCCAGCACCGAATGCGTGGTTTCGCGCAACGACTCGGTCGTCGCAGAATCGATCGGCGAGGAGACCGAAGTATCTTCGATGAAGTCGCCCAAATGCGAGTCTTCGTCGTCGCCGATCGGCGTTTCCATCGAGATCGGCTCTTTGGCGATCTTGAGGACCTTGCGGACCTTGTCCTCGGGCATCTCCATCCGGACCGCGAGTTCCTCGGGCGTCGGCTCGCGCCCCATTTCCTGCAGCATCTGGCGCGAAATGCGGTTCAACTTGTTGATCGTTTCGATCATGTGCACCGGGATGCGTATGGTGCGCGCCTGATCGGCGATCGAACGCGTGATCGCCTGGCGTATCCACCAAGTCGCATAGGTCGAGAATTTATATCCGCGCCGGTATTCGAATTTATCGACGGCCTTCATCAAGCCGATGTTGCCCTCTTGAATCAGATCCAGGAATTGCAAGCCGCGATTCGTATATTTCTTGGCGATCGAAATCACGAGGCGCAGGTTGGCCTCGACCATCTCTTTCTTCGCGCGGCGCGCCTTGGCCTCGCCGATCGATACTTCGCGGTTGATCTCCTTGATCTCGCTGATCAGCACATGAAATAGGCTCTCCAGGTCCTTGAGCTTGTTTTGCCGGCGTTCGACCTCGTCCTTGAACTTCGCGAGCGGCGCCGAGTAGCGCTTCTTCGCCTTGATATGCTTGTCGAGCCAGCGCGTGCTGGTCTCGTTCTTCGGGAACGTGGAGATGAAATCCTTGCGCGGCATGCCGGCCTGCTTGATGCAAAGGAACATGATTTCCTTCTCGAGCAGGCGCACTTCCGTCACGTGCTGGCGCAGATTGTCGATCAGCTGGTCGAACATCTTCGGCGAGAGCTTCAGCTCCATGAGTTCGGCGCAGATCTTCTTGCGCAGCTTCAGCGTCTTCGGATCCTTCGAGCCGAGCTTATCGAGCGCATTGACGTATTGATGATGGGCCTTGCCGATCGACACGAATCGCTTGGCCGCTTCTTCCGGGTCCGGGCCGGTATCGATGACCTCCTCGTCCTCGTCGCCGTCCGTCTCATCGTCGTCGCCCGCCTCTTCACGCTCGAGCGCCATCATCTTCGGATTCTGGGGTTGGGCAATTTCGTCGGGAGCGTTCGGATCGACGAATCCGACGATCACATCGACGAGGCGCATTTGACCGGCTTTGACCGTTTCGTAATGCCGCAGCAGCAGATCATAGGTGCCCGGGTAGCTGCCCAGCGCGATTTTGACCGCCTCGAGACCTTCCTCAATACGCTTGGCGATGCGAATTTCGCCTTCGCGCGTCAACAGTTCGACGGTTCCCATTTCGCGCATATACATGCGCACGGGATCGGTGGTGCGCCCGAACTCGGCGTCGAGATTGGCAAGTGCCGCGGTCGCTTCCTCGACCGCCTCTTCGTCCGGCGCGGCGGTAGCGTCGGTCAACAGCAAGGATTCCGCATCCGGTGCCTTTTCGTAGACCGGAATACCCATGTCGTTGATCATATTGACGATATCTTCGATCTGTTCAGGATCGACGATTTCGCTCGGCAAGTGATCGTTGACTTCAGCGTAGGTGAGGTAGCCCTGTTCCTTGCCGCGCGCGATGAGGAGCTTCAACTGGGACTGACGCTCATCGGCGATCTGGGTCGCTGTGCCCTGTGGCGCTTTTTTGATCAAGGTGGACGCCTCGTAAGTACTAAAAAGATAAACGCGAAGCAATTTTGACGCGAAGCCGACTAGTATACGATTTTGACCATTCCGTAGCCATAAAAACTCGGCCGGCCGGCCAAATCCGTGTAACTATGTAACGCCGCCCGGGCGCCTCTTGGTCCGCAGTAAACTGGTTAATTCCGCCTTTTCGTTCATATTCAAGCCCAATTCCTCGGCTTTTCGCAGCAACTCGTTCATGCGGCGTCCGGGACCGAACTCCTCCAGCAGCTTATGCACCGCCATTTGCAGCTCGCTACCCGCCGCGGCGGCGTCGGCTACTAGCGGCTCGGTGGTCGCCAATTGAGCGAGTCGGCCGTATTCGGCCCGGTCCCGCCAGCGCTCGAGCAGCATCGCCGTCGACGGCGCAGGAGCGCCGGCGGCTTGTTCCAGCAATTCCTGCAGTACCGATACGCCGGGCTTGTCCAGCGCGCCGAGTGCGGCGGGATCTTGCACCATGCGTGCCGCCGTCGGGTGGTGCAGCACCAGGGTGATCGCCTGGCGCAGTAGATTGCCCCGTCCGGCGCTGGAGCTTGCGCGGCCGTCATTGGCCAGACCGCGCTCGGACCCGGTCGGTTCCCCTGGATCCCGAGAGTCGCGCCTGGTACCCCCGAGCAGCAGCAATTCCTTCAATTTCGCGGCCGGCATCTGAATTTGCGCGGCAAGGCGATCGGCCAGCAGTTCTCGGTAAACGCCTTCCGGCATCTTTGCGAACAACGGCTGGGCGAGCGCGGCCAGCTTCGCGCGGCCATCGACGTGGGCGAGGTCGACCTCATCCGCGAGTTGCTTGACGAGATATTCCGACAGCGGCAGCGCGTTCTTCATGCGCGTCTCGAACCCGCCGCGCCCCTCGGCGCCGACCAGCGTGTCGGGATCCTCCCCTTCCGGCAAAAATAGAAACTTCAGTTCCCGGCCGTCGCGAGCCATCGGCAGCGCGTTCTCGAGAGCCCGCCAAGCTGCGGCGCGGCCGGCACGGTCGCCGTCGAAACAGAAGGTCACTTCGCTCGTGATCCGAAATATCTTGTTGAGGTGCTCTTGCGTCGTTGCCGTGCCCAAGGTCGCGACCGCGTAGGTGATCCCGGCCTGGTGCAGGCGCACGACGTCCATGTAGCCTTCGACGATCAGCAAACGTTTGAAATCGGTGCGCGCCTGGCGCGCCTCATAGAGGCCATAGAGTTCGCGACCCTTGTGAAACAGCGGCGTTTCCGGCGAATTCAAGTATTTCGGTTCGCCCTGGTCGAGGATGCGCCCGCCGAAGGCCAGCACCCGGCCGCGCGAATCGCGGATCGGAAACATCAGACGATCGCGGAACCGGTCGTAAAAACCCGTCTGCCGTTCGCCGCCGCGCGTGTCGCGCTCGATGATGAGGCCCGCCTGCAGCAGACGGCGGCGCTCGTCCTCGCTCGTACCAAATCGCGTCAGCAGCGCGTTCCAGGAATCCGGCGCATAACCCAACGCGAACTTCGACTCGGTCTCGGCATCCACACCGCGCGATTGCAGGTAAGCGCGCGCGCGCGCGCTGTCCTTGAGGTTCTGCTCGAAGAAGCGCGATGCGGCGGCCATGAGTTCATGCAGAGGGAAGCTGCCCGAATCGCGCGTGCCCTGGGTCTCGCGCGGCAGCTCGAGGCCGGCCCGCTCGGCCAAATCGGCGATCGCCTCCGGAAACTCGAGCTTTTCATACTGCATCAGAAAGCCGACGACGGTGCCGTGCGCGCCGCAGCCGAAGCAGTGATAGAACTGCTTTTCGGGGCTCACCCAGAACGAGGGTGTCTTTTCGCTATGGAACGGACAGCACGCTTTGTATTCGCGTCCGGCCTTTTTCAAGGAGACTCGCGCACCGACGATCTCGACGATATCGGAGCGCGCGACGACTTCGTCGATGAAGCCTTGTGGAATGCGGCCGGTCATGGACCGCGCGCGGTCAGACGCCGAGCTTGGCTTTGATTTTCGCCCCGACTGCGGCCATGTCGGCCCGGCCCTGTGCTTTGCTCTTGACGAGATTCATGACTTTGCCCATGTCTTTGATGCTCGCAGCGCCGGTGGCCGCGATCGATTCGCCGACAAGCACGTCGATCTCCGCCTCGCTCATCGCCGCCGGAAGATAGGCTTGCAGCAAGGCCATCTCGGCCGTTTCCTTCGCGACGAGATCGGGACGATTGCCGGCTGCGAATTGGGCGACCGATTCCTTGCGCTGCTTGATCATTTTCTCGAGCACGCTCAAGACTTGGCCGTCGTCGAGACTGATGCGCTCATCGACCTCGCGCTGCTTGATCGCCGCCGTGATCATGCGAATCGCCGCCAGACGCTCTTTCTCGCCGGCCCGCATCGCGGCCTTCATGTCGTCGGTAATGCGCTCTTTGAGCGACATCAAGCAGCCGAAATCAAGGGCTCAGTAGGGACGTGCCGCCGGGGCGGGCGGGGGACTCGCCGGTGGGCTGCCGCCCATGCCGCGCATGTTCTCGCGTGACAGCCGCTTCAGATGCCGTTTTACCGCGGCAGCCTTTTTACGCTTACGCTCCTGCGTCGGCTTCTCGTAGAATTCACGGCGGCGAAGCTCAGTGAGGACCCCTGCTTTTTCGCAGGCACGCTTGAAGCGACGCAACGCGGCGTCAAAATACTCATTCTCGCGAACACGAACGCTGGGCATTCAAACCTCAATGATAGAAAGCAGTTAGCCGCCGGCAATCGGCACCAGGGGGGCGCATTCTAATGGGCGCCCCTCGAAAAGGCAAAGCCCGCATCTTAAGGACCCTACTCTCATGCGTGTTATCGGCATCGAAAGCTCTTGCGATGAGACCGCGGTAGCCATTTACGATGGCGACCGCGGCTTGCTCTCGCACCGACTCCACAGCCAGGTTGCAATGCACCAAGCGTATGGTGGCATCGTGCCGGAACTCGCCTCCCGGGACCACGTCCGGCGCTTATTGCCGCTGGTTCGCGAGGCGCTCGCCGACGCCGCCTCGGGCCGGGAGTCGATCGACGGTGTGGCCTATACGGCCGGCCCCGGCCTCATCGGTGCTCTGCTCGTCGGCGCGGGATTCGCGCGCAGCCTGGCCTATGCCTGGGACCGCCCGGCCGTCGGGGTGCACCATTTGGAAGGTCATCTATTGGCGCCATTGCTCGAGGCCAATCCGCCGGCTTTCCCGTTTTTGGCGCTATTGGTTTCGGGCGGCCATACGCAACTGGTCGACGTCGCGGGTCTCGGCCGCTATCGCATCCTCGGCGAATCCTTGGACGATGCCGCGGGCGAGGCCTTCGACAAAACTGCGAAGCTGCTCGGTCTTCCGTACCCCGGCGGCGCGGCGCTCGCCCAATTGGCCGAGCGCGGCCGCGGCGGGCAGTTCGCCTTCCCGCGTCCGATGCTCGATCGCCCGGGCCTCGAGTTTAGTTTCAGTGGCTTGAAGACCGCCGCCCTAGTAGCCTTGCGCGGCCGTGTTTTGGACGAGCAGACCCGCGCCGATGTCGCCCGCGCGTTTCAGGAGGCGGTCGTAGCGACGCTCGTCGAGAAATCCCGGCGCGCGCTGCTGATTACGGGACATCGCCGGCTCGTCGTGGCGGGCGGCGTTGGCGCCAATTTGGCGCTACGCGAGCAATTGCGCGCTTTGGGGCGCGACAGCGGCGCGGAGCTGTATTTTCCGCGACCGGAGTTCTGCACCGACAATGGCGCGATGATCGCGCTCGCCGGTTGCCTGCGACTGCAAGCCGGTATGCCGTACGCTTCGGCGGTCTCGGCCCGGGCGACCTGGGAGCTTGGGACCGACCTAACAACAGGGGTTTAGGGTTTCAATGGACAAAATTTTCATTCATGCGCTGAAGACCGAAGCGATCATTGGAATTTACGATTGGGAGCGGCAGGTCAAACAGACCGTGGTCGTCGACATCGAGATCAGCGCCGATGTCCGCAAGGCGGCGCTCAGCGATTCGATCGGCGATACGCTCAATTACCGGCGCGTCGCCAAGCGCGTGCTCGCCTTCGTCGAAGCGTCGCGCTGCCAATTGGTCGAAACGCTGTCCGAACAGATCGCGATGCTGATCCTCGAGGAGTTCGAGGTCGCCGGTGTGCGAATCGCGCTCTCCAAGCCCGGTGCCGTCCGCGGCTCCAAGGAAGTCGGCGTCATCGTCGAACGCAACCGCGAGGATCTTGCCGAGTGGCGCCGACCAGGCGCCTCGAAATGAGCATCGAATTGCTGTTTCCGACGCGCATTTATTCTGCGCGTCTACAAACTGGCGGCGGCAAGGCCCTCAACGAGGAGTTGCTGCGCGAATGCCGCCAATTGCGCCTCGATGACGCGGGCGGCCGCCGCTGGTCGGCCGCCAACTATCCGGGCGGTTATACCTCGTACGGCTCCGCCAACAAGATGCACAAGGCGTCGCCGACATTCGCGCAGCTCGAGCGCCGTCTCGCGCCGCATGTTGCCAGGTTCGTCCGCGCGCTCGACCTGGATCTACGCGGACGCGCGCTCGAGATGACGGATTGCTGGGTCAACATCATGCCTAAGCGCACCGTGCATGGTTTGCATCTGCATCCCGCATCCACGCTCAGCGGCACCTATTACGTGCGCACGCCGCGAGGTTGCCCCGGGCTCAAATTCGAGGATCCCAGGCTCGACCGCTTCATGGCCGCGCCGCCACGGCGCGCGGCAGCTGCGCGCACGAACCGGCCGTGGGTGCACGTGCCGGTGGATGCCGGGCGCCTGGTGCTGTTCGAGAGCTGGCTGCGCCATGAGGTCCCGGCGAATCGCGGCGCCGCGGACCGCGTCAGCATTAGTTTCAACTACAGCTGGTTCTAGCCGGCGATTCACGGCCCACCCTTTGCGGGCGCTTTGGATTGCAGATCCTCGAGCTGCTGCCGAATCGAATTCTCATGGCTCGATTCCTTATTGCGCCGGTGATCAGAGCGCGGATTTTGGACCGGCACCGGCGTTCGTGCCGGCGTAAACTCGTCTTCGCCATGAGCCAGCATGAGAAATCGACGTGACCGGGTTGGAACTTCGCGTGCTCGCGAAGGCGCTGATATTGCCGCCCGCCGGTCCGCTCATTGTCGGCGTGGCGGGCCTGTTGCTGTGCTTGCGTCGGCCGCGGCTCGGTTTCGCTCTGTGCGCCGTCGCGATCGGCGGGCTCTGGTTGTTCGCCACGCCGATCGTCGCCGACAAGCTCGCACGCGCGACGGAGGCTTACCCGGCGCTCGATCCGACGCATTTGACGCAGATGCAGGCGCGGGCGCAAGCGATCGTGATCTTGGGCGGAGGCGTACGCCGCGGCGCACCCGAGGTCGGCGGCGACGCGCCGAGTGTCACGGGGGACCTGCGGCTCATCGAAGGTGCGAAGGTCGCGCGCGCGACGCACCTGCCCATCCTCATCTCCGGCAGCGCCCTGGAGGCAAATGCGATGCGCGATTTCCTGGCCGCCGATCTCGGCATTCCGGCGCGCTGGGTCGAGACGGCTTCCACCGACACCCATGATAATGCGGTCTTTTCGGCGAGGCTGCTGGCGGCGCAAGACATCAACCGCATCATCCTGGTCACGTCGAGCGCGCACATGGCGCGCGCCGTCGACGAATTCACCGCGGCCGGCCTCGAGGTCACGGCCGCTCCTGCCGAAATGTGGACCTGGGATGAGCGCGGGCCATTGCGATTCGTGCCGTCGATGGCGGCGCTCGATCGGTCGCGCACGGGCTTATACGAGTGGGCCGGGCGAATGGTACGCACGCTCAAGCGCTAAATGCTGCGGCCTCCATCCACCGCAATGATCTGCCCCGTGATGTACGGCGCATCCTTCGCGAGGAACAACGCGGTGCGAGCGATATCCTGCGGAGTGCCGTAGCGCTTCAACGCGGTTTTGCCGATGATTTCCTGCTTCAGCGCATCGCTCATGCTCTTCTCAGGCCAGAGCACCGGGCCCGGCGCGATGCCGTTGACGCGAATTTCGGGGCCGAGTTCGCGTGCCAGCGAACGGGTCAGCATCGCGAGTCCCGCCTTGGCGGCGCTGTAAACCGGATGTGCCTTGAGCGGCCGCAGGCCGTGCACGTCGACGATATTGATGATGAGGCCGCGATTGGCGCGCAGGCTGGGCGCGGCCGCTTGCGACAAGAACAGCGGCGCCTTGAGATTGCTGCCCATCAAATCATCCCATTGCGCGGCCGTGATCGTGCCGATCGGAGTCGGGTAGAACGTCGAGGCGTTGTTGATCAATACGTCGAGGCGACCGAATGCGCGCAGCGCCGCCTCCACTAGCGCGTCCGGCGCCGTCGCATCCAGCAGGTCCGCGGCATGAGTGGCTGCCGAATTCGGGCGCTCGCGGTTTAGCTCGTCGGCCAGCGCTATCGCGGCCCCGCCCGAGGAGCGATAATGCACGAGCACATTCGCGCCTGCGGCATGCAGCGCGCGCGCCACTGCGGCGCCAACGCGCCGTGCGCCGCCCGTGACCAGGACGACTTGGTCGCGTAAGTCTGAAATCTCGATACGGGTTGTCATGCGAATGAACGATACCGGAAGTTCCGCGCAACGTGAACCGACGCTGAGCGTTGACGAAGCGCAGCACAGCTCGCGTGTCCGCGAGCACGTCGTCGCGGCGATCGCCGCTGCGGGCGGCTGGTTGAGCTTCGAGCGCTACATGGACTTGATTCTCTACGCACCCGGGCTTGGCTACTACAGCGCCGGCGCGCGCAAGCTGGGTCATGGCGGCGATTTCATGACGGCGCCGGAGACTTCCGCGCTGTTCGGCGCCTGCGTGGCGCGCCAGTGTGCCGAGCTGCTGCCGCGGCTCGCGGATGCCTCGATATTCGAAATCGGCGCCGGCAGCGGGGCTCTGGCCGCCGATGTTCTCGAGCGGCTCGCGGATGCGAATCAATTGCCGGTCCGTTACCGGATACTCGAGATCAGCGCCGATTTGCGTGCGCGTCAACGCGAGCTCTTGCAGCGGCGCTCGCCGCACCTGCTCGCGCGCGTCGAATGGCTCGATGTGCCGCCGACCGAACCCTTCGACGGCATCATCGTGGCCAACGAGGTGCTCGACGCTCTTCCCGTAACGCGATTTCGCTGGACCGCCGCGGGCGCGGAGGAACTGGGCGTCGTGCATGAGGACGGATGCTTGCTCTGGGCGCCGAGACGCGCGAGTGCCGCCACGGCGGCGGCCTGCGCCGCGCTCGCGGCGGCCGCCGGACCCTGGGACGACGGCTACATTTCCGAGTATTGTCCGCGCCTCCCCGCGTGGACCGCGGAGGTCACCCGCTCGCTGCGCACCGGCGCGGTGCTATGGTTCGATTATGGTCTGCCGCGTACCCATTATTATCTGCCCGAACGCCACGAAGGGACCTTGCTGTGCCACTTCCGGCACCGTGCAGAGTCCGATCCGTTTCGCTTCCCCGGCTTGCAGGACGTCACGGCCTGGGTCGATTTCACGGCCTTGGCGCAAGCCGGCGCCGCCGCCGGATTCGAACTCGCCGGATACACGACCCAGACCTACTTCCTGGCCGGCGCGGGCATTGATCGCGAAATGCAGCAAATGGCGGGTGCCGATGCCAATCGATTCGCGCGTCTCGCCAATGAGGCTCGCCAACTGATGATGCCCGGGGAGATGGGCGAGCGTTTCAAAGCGATGGCGTGGTTGCGCGGACTCGACGGCGATTTGTGCGGCTTCGCGCTGCGCGATTTGCGGCACACGCTGTAGCGATTTCAGGCATCGCCGCGCGGCGCGCCGGAATCGGCGACCGCGGCAATGGCGGCGAGGCGCGCGCGCCGCAGTTGAGCGCCGATTTGCACGCCCCCGCCCGCCGCGATTTCCTCGGGCGCCGGCTTGACCCGCGCCGCCGCATCGCGTGCGGCGATCAAGTAGGCGCGCTGCGGATAGGGCCGCGCCTCGAAGCCGGTGCGCCCGCGAGAATCCGCCTCACAGGCGAGCAGCGCTTCGGCGAAGCGCTGCGGACGGCGAAACGCGTCTGCGCGCTCGAAGAAATCGAGTATCGTTTTCGGCCGCAATTCGTGCGCGCGATGCACGATGCCGTGATAGCGCGCAACGATCCGCGCGAGTTCGCGATACTCGCTCGGTATTCGCAGGCGTGTCGCCATCGCCTCGACGAGCGCCACGCTGCGTTCCTCGTGGCCGTGATGGCGCGGCCACTCCGCCGGCGGCGTGCTGCCCTTGCCGAGATCGTGCACGAGGGCGGCAAACCGCACCGAGGGTAATGGGCTCAGCGAGGCGGCCTGGGTCAAAACCATTAGGGTGTGCACGCCGGTGTCGATCTCCGGGTGCCATTCGGGCGGTTGCGGCACGCCGAACAGCGCGTCGATTTCCGGGAATATCGTCTTGAGCGCGCCGCAGTCGCGCAAGACCCGAAAAAATTCGCTCGGGTCGGCCTCGCGCAGTGCCCTTTCGGTTTCCTGCCAGACGCGTTCCGCGACCAAGGCATCGATCTCGTGCCGATCGACCATCGAGCGCATCAGCGCCAGCGTCTCGGGCGCAATATGAAAGCCGAGCGCGGCAAAGCGCGCCGCAAACCGCGCGACGCGCAGCAGGCGAACCGGGTCCTCGACGAACGATGCGGAGACATGGCGCAACACTCGCGCCTCGAGATCGCCGCGGCCTCCGTAGGGATCGACCAAGCTGCCGTCGGCGGCCTGTGCGATTGCGTTGATCGTAAGGTCGCGGCGCCCCAAGTCCTCCTCGAGCGTGACCTCGGGTCCGAAGCGGACCTCGAAGCCGCGATAGCCGGGCGCGACTTTGCGCTCGAGGCGGGCGAGCGCGTATTCCTCGTGGCTTTGCGGATGCAGAAACACCGGGAAGTCGCGCCCGACCTCTCGATAGCCGAGGCGCAGCATATCCTCGCGCGTGCTGCCGACCACGACCCAATCGCGTTCCTTGACGGGCAGTCCCAGCAAGCTGTCCCGAACCGCTCCGCCAACCAGATACACTTGCATCCGTGAATAGTAGCAGCATCGTGCAAAAGGTCCGCGCCGCGCTCAAGCTGGCAGCGTTCCTGCTTCAGGCATCGCTGATGAGCGGCTGCTACGAGCTACAGGCGGCGCACGGCCAGGCGCAACTCATGCTCGAGCGCAAGCCGATCGCCCGCCTCATCGCCGACCCCTCGACGCCGCACGCGCTGCGCGACGAGTTGCAGGAAGTCATCGCGATGCGCGATTTCGCGAGTCGCGAACTCGGGCTGCCCGACAACGGCAGCTATCGCAGTTACGCCGATGTCGGTCGCAGCTACGTCGTTTGGAACGTGTTCGCCGCACGCGAGTTTTCGGTGCAAGCCAAACAGTGGTGTTATCCGATCATCGGCTGCGTCGCCTATCGCGGTTACTTCGAGGAGCGCAAAGCGCGGCGCTTGGCACTCAGTCTGCGCACCAAGGGCTTCGACGTTGCCGTCGGCGGCGTCGCGGCATATTCGACGCTGGGTCATTTCGACGACCCGATCTTGAACACGATGTTGGGTTGGAGCGATGTCGAACTGGCTTCGATCGTTTTTCACGAACTGACGCATCAATTGCTGTACGTGCCCAACGATTCCTCGTTCAACGAAGCGCTGGCGACCTTGGTCGAGCAGGAAGGGGTACGGCGCTGGTTGCGCTCCCAGGGCCGCGATCACGACTTGACCGATTATTCCTTGCAGCACGAGCACTACACCGAAGTCACCGACCTGTTGATCGGCGCTCGCGCCGAACTCGAATCCCTCTATGCCTCTGCCTTGGAAGCCCAGGACATGCGCGAAAAAAAGCGCGCCGTGTTCGAGGCAATGCGCGCCTCATACGCGAGCTTGCGAGCGCAGTGGGGCGGACACGCGCCGTTCGACGCGTGGTTCGAGGGGGACATCAATAATGCGCATCTCGTATCGATCGCGACCTACGAGCGCTGCGTACCCGGATTTGCGCGAGAATTGGCGGGCGTCGGCGGCGATCTCGGGCGCTTTTACGCGCGCGCGCGCGAAATCGCGCGGATGGATAGGATCGCTCGCGATGCCTTGGTTTGCGGCAACGGCTAGCTCCGGGCGCGGCCGCTGCGCCCAATCGCCGCGCGATTGCGGCTGAGGTGCGCGTTGTCCTCGTAAACGCCCAAATATTGGCGCGCGACGCCGAGCATCGACCGCGGTTTGATGCCTAATTTTGCGAACCCGTCGTCGGTACAGACACTGTCGATCGACAGCGAGCGATAATTGTCGGTTGAAAAGGGCCTGCCGGGAACGAAGTTCATCGCGAACGCCAGCATGCGCGAGACGAAGCCGGGCAGGCCGATGATGCGGCACCGCCGGCCCGTGATCGTTGCGACGAACGCGACGATCTCCCGCAGCGTGTATCGCTGTGGTCCGCCGAGTTCATATGTTTGCCGGCTGCTCGCGCCGCCGTGCAGGCAGCGTACCATCGCCTCGACGACATCGTCGACGAACACGGGCTGCATGAGCGCATCCGGTTTGGCGAGCGGAAAAACCAGCGGCATCGCGGCCAGCATCGATGCGAAGCGGTTCAAGAACGAATCCCCGGGGCCGAAAATCACCGAGGGCTTGAAAATCGTCCAGTCGACGGCCGCGCTATCGGTCTGAATGATGCGCTCGGCTTCGCCCTTGGAGCGCAAATAGTAGCTCGGCGCATCCGGCGCCGCGCGCAACGAAGATAGCTGCAAGAACCGTGAGACGCCCGCAGATCGGGCCGACTGCAGTGCTCCGCGCGTCAGTTCGGTGTGGGTACGCCGAAAGCCGCCCCCGCCGAAGCCGCGCTCGTTGAGGATACCGATGAGATTGATGACGACGTCTTGCCCGCGAAAGCGCTCAGCAAGCGCCGCCGGATCGTAAACGTCGCAGTTCTGGAGTTCGAGGCCCGGCAGCACTAGCAGATGCTTGTGCTGCTCCCGGTCGCGGGACAACACCGTGACGCGGTGGCCGTCCTTGATCAGACGCGCAACGAGCCGGGTTCCGATGAATCCGGTGCCGCCTAAAATGCAGATCGACAGCAGTCGCATGAGTTCAGCGCAACGGAATCAGGAAAGCCGCCGAACCGCGCCGCACGTTAAGAATCATAAAATTCGCGCCTTTTGTGGCTTCGCGTAGGTCCTTGAGGTTGGCGATCGGCGTGCGTCCAACGCCGACGATTCGATCGTTGGCGCGTAGCCCCGCCTGCGCCGCTTCGCTCGCCTCCTGCACGGATTTTACCAGGACCCCGCCGGCATCCGCGTCGGCGAGTTCGACGCCTTCGAATACCTTGTTGATGGCTCCCGCGTTAGCGCCGTCGACGTCGGTCCGGGCGCCGATCAGTGCCGCGACTTTGAGCGGTTTGCCGTCGCGCAGTAAGTTCAGTTGCACTTTATCGCCGATGCGCAGCATGCCGATCGCGTTGCGCAATTCTCCGGGACCCTTGATCGGCGTGCCATTGAGCGACGTGATGATGTCGCCGGTCTTGATTCCGGCGTGATCGGCCGCGGATCCCGGCGAGATTGCCGTTACCAGCGCGCCGACCGCTTCGGTCAGGCCATATTCTTTCGCGATCTCCGGCGACACGGGGTAGATGTTGACGCCGAGAATGCCGCGCTTGACCTCGCCGTATTTGACCAGCTGGTCGACGACGCCTCGGACCATGTTGACCGGAATGGCGAAGCCGATGCCGATATTGCCGCCACTGCGCGAAAGAATCGCGGCGTTGATGCCGACGAGTTCGCCGCGCAAATTCACGAGCGCACCGCCGGAATTGCCGGGATTGATCGAGGCGTCGGTCTGGATGAAATCCTGATAGCCGTCCTCGCTGATGCCCGAGCGGCCCAGCGCGCTGACGATGCCCGCAGTTACCGTGTTCTGCAACCCGAACGGATTGCCGATCGCGACGACGTAGTCGCCGACCTCGAGCCGGCTCGAGTCACCTAGGTTCAGCGCGACGAGATTCGGCTCCTGCGCCTGCAGCAGCGCGAGGTCCGAGCCTTCGTCGCTGCCCAATACCTTGGCCTTGAACTCGCGATTGTCGAGCAGCGTGATGGTAATTTCGCTGGCGTTCTCGATCACGTGATAATTGGTGACGATATAGCCGTTCTTGGCGTCGACGATGACGCCCGATCCGGCGCTTTGAAACTGGCGTTCATGGGGTTGGGCGTCAGGCGGCACGTCGAAGAAGCGCCGAAAGAACGGATCGTCCATCAGCGGATTGCGCCGACCTACCTGATCTTTGATGGTGCCGGATGTCTTGATATTCACGACCGCGGGCGAGACCCGCTTGACCATCGGCGCGAGCGACGGCATCGGCGCCGCCTCGAGGCTCGGCGCCGGCAACGCCGAGTTCGTGGGCTGTGCCGCCGCGGGCACGCCCGCCAGACTCGCCGCGAGCGCGGCGGCCGCAAATAATCCCGCACGCAGTTTCAATCCAGCACGCAGATCCATTCTCCGGTCCTCTCGATCACAACGCCGGCCGCTGATCTTACACGGAAGATCGCGGCCGGCGCTTCGTCTAACTCAAACTTTGGACGCTTGCGGCTTGCGGGCCGATTGCCGGCGCGATCACGCGGCTTCGACCGTGATCCTCTGCGGCTGAACTTGCGCGACCTTCGGGATCACGACTTCCAACACGCCGTTGACCGACTTGGCCTTGATGTTTTGAGTGTCCGCCGAGTCCGGCAAGCTGAAGCGGCGCTGAAACGCACCCCTGGTGCGTTCGATGCGCCGGTAACCTTCACGGTTCTCCTGTTGCAGGCCTTCGCGGGCCCCGCGGATCGTCAGCACGCCCTTTTCAGAGGTGATTTCCACCGCTTTGGGATCCACGCCCGGCAAGTCGATATGCAGCAGGAACTGATTGGGCTCTTCGTGAATGTCCACGGGCGGCAGCCACGCGCCTGAATCCGCGGCGGTCGCGACCGGCGCGCCGAACAAACGATCGATATCTTTCTGCAGCCGACTGACGAGGGCCCAGGGCTCGTAACTTACTACCGTCATGATCTTTTTAACCTCCTCATTGGTAATTTCACATCGCATGAATTGCAGAACTGTTCTGCGTGAATCAAAGAATTGGGACGCTGATGGGAATTTTCAACGCTGCAGCGCATTCGCAGCGGGCTGTCAAGGGCGCATAATGTGAACGAGGTCTCAAACACAACATCTTGCGATTACGGCGAAACCCGCTTGACCTGAAGGCGCGAAAATGCTGTGAGGTTATTTATCGGGAACAATTTATAACATGATGAAAACGTTATTAATTTTAGTACCACAATTGCCTGAAATATGTCTTGACGGTGATCGGCCAAGCGCCGTACCCTTTCCGCCCTGACACAATATGTTGTGTTCTCACATTGCACTTGAGTCCGCGGCAAACACAAGCTTGCTGATCGACATAAAATTATAAGGGGAGTAGCAGTAAAGCCCATGAATACGGTGGTCAAGATACAGCCCAAAGACGTTGGCAGCATTTCATTCCAGGAAGCGTCGATGGACATCTGGGATAAGAAATACCGGCTCACAGCGAAAGATGGTTCGCCGATCGATCTATCGATGGACGACACCTACAAGCGGGTCGCACGCGCCTTGGCGGATGTCGAGAAGGAAGAATTGCGTCCGCAGTGGTACGAGTCGTTTCTCTGGGCCCTGCGTCACGGCGCGATCCCTGCGGGACGAGTCACGTCGAATGCGGGCGCGCTCGATCACAAGCCTGCGACCTCGACGATCAACTGCACGGTGTCGGGTACGATCCGCGACTCGATGGACGACATCTTGAACAAAGTCCACGAGGCGGGACTGACGCTCAAGGCGGGCTGCGGAATCGGCTACGAATTCTCGACCTTGCGGCCGCGCGGCGCGTATGTGTCGGGGGCCGGTGCGTATACGTCCGGGCCGCTGTCGTTCATGGATATATACGACAAGATGTGCTTCACGGTTTCGTCCGCCGGCGGCCGGCGCGGCGCGCAGATGGGCACGTTCGACGTTGGCCATCCCGACGTGCTGGAATTCATACGCGCGAAGCGCGAGAACGGACGGCTGCGACAATTCAATTTGTCCCTGTTGATCACCGACGAATTCATCAAGGCGGTCAGGTCCGACTCGGACTGGAAACTGGCGTTCCCGCTGGGCATAAAGGAATTCGAGGCCGACAAGCCGGATCTCGACGATCAGTCCAAATTCGTCTGGCGCGAATGGCCGTACACCGACGGATATGTCGCGAACGACGAGGGCCTCGTGGCCTGCAAGATCTACAAGACTCTGCCGGCGCGCCGCGTCTGGGATCTGATCATGTCCTCCACGTATGATTTTGCGGAGCCGGGCTTCATTCTCATCGATAAGGTCAATGAGATGAACAACAACTGGTGGGTGGAGAAAATCCGCGCCACCAACCCCTGCGGCGAACAGCCATTGCCCGCCTACGGTTCCTGTCTGTTGGGCTCGGTCAATTTGACGAAGTTCGTGCTCGATCCGTTCACCGAAAACGCGCGGTTCGATTGGGAGACCTATCGCAAGGTCGTCAAGGTATTCACGCGCATGCTCGACAACGTCGTCGAAATCAACGGCTTGCCGCTCGCCCCGCAGCGCGACGAAATCACGCGCAAGCGGCGTCACGGCATGGGCTTCCTGGGGTTGGGGTCGTCCATCACGATGCTCTGCATGAAATATGGATCGAAGAAGTCGGTCGCCTTTACGCAGAACGTGTCGCGCGAAATGGCGGTCGCCGGCTGGGAGGCCGCGCTCGAACTGGCTCGTGAAAAAGGCCCCGCGCCGATCATGAACGAGGAATTCACGGTAAGCCGGGAAATGCTGCGCAAGCGGCCCGAAATGGTCAAGGACGGATGGCGCGTCGGTTCGCGCGTGGCGGGGCGCGTATTGCACGCGCGCTACAGCCGCTACATGCAGCGCATCGCCGAAGCGGCTCCCGAGCTGGTCGACGAACTCGCCGAGGTCGGCGCGCGCTTCACCCATCACACGTCGATCGCGCCGACGGGCACGATCTCCCTGTCGCTCGCCAACAACGCGTCGAACGGCATCGAGCCGTCTTTCGCGCATCATTATTTCCGCAACGTCATCCGCGAGGGAAAAAAGTCCAAGGAAAAGGTCGACGTGTTTTCGTTCGAGTTGCTCGCGTATCGCGAAATGATCAATCCGCGCGCGATGCCGAATTCGCAGAATGCGAGCGAAAAACTCCCGGATTATTTCTTGTCCGCCGACGACATCGGTCCGAAGGAACACGTCGATATTCAGGCAGCCGCACAGCTGTGGGTGGATTCCTCGATCTCCAAGACCGCGAACGTGCCCACCGATTACAAATACGAGGATTTCAAGGATATCTATCTGTACGCCCATGAACAGGGGCTCAAGGGCTGCACGACGTTCCGCTTCAACCCGGAAGCCTTTCAGGGCGTTCTCGTCAAGGAGGAAGACTTGAAGAACACGACCTACGTGTTCACGCTCGAGGACGGCACGGAAGTGGAGGCCCGCGGCGATCAAGAAGTCGAGTACGACGGCGAGATGCACACCGCCGCGAATCTGTTCGATGCGCTCAAAGAAGGCTATTACGGGAAATTCTGATCATGTCCCATATCAAGATTGCCAAGAAGATCACCAAATACCGGGTTCTGAAGCCGGAGTCCAAGGAACCCGCGGTACCGGCTGCGCTCAAGACGCAGGACAACGTCATTTGGATGCACGAGAAGCTCGAACGGCCGGAAGTGCTGATCGGTTCGACCTATAAGATCAAAACGCCGGTTTCGGATCATGCGATGTACGTCACGATCAACGACATCGTGCTCAACGAGGGCACGCCGCACGAACAGCGCCGACCGTTCGAGGTGTTCATCAACTCGAAGAATCTCGATCATTTTCAATGGATCGTCGCGCTCACGCGGGTCATTTCCGCGGTCTTCCGCAAGGGCGGAGATACGACTTTTCTCGTCGATGAACTCAAGGCGGTGTTCGACCCGCGCGGCGGCTACTGGCAGCCCGGCGGTAAATTCATGCCGTCGACGATCGCGGAGCTCGGCTATGTCATCGAACGGCACCTGCAGTCGATCGGATTGCTCAAGAAGCCGGAACTCGACGCGCACCAGCGCAAGCTCGTCGATGAAAAGCGCGCGGAGTTCGAGGCGCGCACCAAGCAAACGGACGCGTTCTCCAAATCGCACTTTCCCGAAGGCGCACAGCTTTGTACCAAGTGCAGCACAGCCGCAGTCGTCATGATGGACGGCTGCAAAACCTGCTTGAATTGTGGCGACTCCAAGTGCGGATAGCTCGCCGATAGTCAAGCTGCTCCAGCTGGCGGCGCTGGGTCTGCTCGTAGCGCCGCTAGCCTGCACGCCGGCTGACGCGTCCGACGGCGACGCGGCTGCCGCGCCAGCCGCGCCAGCCGATGCGGCCGATGCGGCCGATGCGGCCGATGCGGCCGGTCCATTCGCGCGCCCAGCCGAACTCGAACCGGACGTGCGATTCTGGATACGCGTCTATACCGAGGTCACGACCGACCAGGGATTGCTGCACGATTCCTGGAATCTCGGGCTCGTTTATGAGGTGCTAAGGTTCGAGCCGGAGCTCTCGCCGGCGGTTCGCGAACGGCGCGTCGACGAAGCAAAGGCGCGTTACGCGGCACTGCTGCGACGGTTCGCCGCGGGCGCGACCGGCAATCTGAACGTACATGAGAAGCGGATCCTGCACGCCTTCGGCGAGCAGCCCACGCCGTCGCAATTCATCGATGCGATCGATCGAATCCGCTTCCAGCTGGGTCAAGCCGATCGGTTTCACGAAGGCTTGATCCGTGCCGAAGCCTGGGAGCGCCACATCTCGAGGACGCTGGTACGCGGGGGCGTCCCGGAGCAGATCGCGGCGCTCCCGCACGTGGAGTCCTCGTTCAACCCCGCCGCCTACTCGCGCGTCGGGGCCGCGGGCCTCTGGCAATTCATGCCCTCCACCGCGCGGCGCTACATGCGCGTCGATAATTTGGTCGACGAACGCCTGGATCCGTATCGCGCGACCGAGGCCGCCGCGAACCTCATGCTCTATAACTATCGGCTCGTCGGTACCTGGCCGCTGGCCGTTACCGCCTACAACCATGGTCCCGCCGGATTGCGGCGTGCACAGGAACAACTCGGCACCAGCGACATCGCCGTGATCGTCAAGCGATTTCAAGGAGCGACATTCGGATTCGCATCGCGCAATTTTTATGTCGCCTTCCTCGCGGCCCTGGACGTGGACCGAAACGCCGAGAGGTACTTCGGGCCGATCACGCGACTGCCGGACGCCGAGAGCGTTACGGTCGACCTGCCCGACTACGTGCCGATCGAGGCCGCAGCGAGGGCATTCAAGGTTGATATGGGCGCACTTCGAGTATTGAATCCGGCGCTGCTCGCGCCGATCTGGAACGGCGCGCGTTTCGTGCCCCGAGGCTACGCGCTGCGAGTGCCGGGAACGCCGTCGCCGTCGGACATCGCGGCAGCACTGGAACGAATTCCCGCGAACACGCGCTACCTGGCCCAGCGCGGTGACGATCGGTATCGCCTGCGCCGCGGCGAGACCCTGGCATCGTTGGCGCAGAAGAGCGGTCTGGGGCTGCCGCGCTTGTTGGCCGTCAACGGTTGGACGAGCGTTCCGGACTTGCAGCGCGGGCAAGTGCTGCGCATGCCGCTGCCCCCGACACGGGCCGACAAGGCGTCGCCGAATGCGGTGCGCGCCGCGGTTCCAACGCCCGTCGCGCAGATCTCGCTCGAAGGTCCGCAGGTTGCGCAGGCGATCATCAAGCAAAGAGAGCCCGTCGCCGAACGCCAAACGGAAACGGCGGCATTGCTGCCTGCTGCGACGCCGACGAGCAACACGGATACGACCGATTACAGCGTCAGCGCCGACGGCAATGCGACCGTGCAGGCTGCGGAGACACTCGGCCATTTTGCCGACTGGTCCGCAACCACGCTCGAGGACTTGCGCCGCCTGAACCACCTGAACAGGAGCGCCAGTTTGAGCATGGGGCACAAGATCAAGTTGAATCTGACGCGCGTCGACGCCGCGCAATTCGAGGCCGCGCGGCGCACGTATCATCGTGAGTTGCAGGAGGCGTATTTCGCCGCACATCGAATTGCGGCGACGCAGGACTATACGGTCAAACATGGCGAATCGTTGTGGACGATCGTCCACAGCCACGCCGACCTGCCGATCTGGCTCGTTGCGCAGTACAACCCCGACGTCGATTTCAGCGATATGCGTCCGGGCACGACGATTGCGCTGCCGCAAGTCGAGCCGATCAATCGACAGTAATGCCTCGGGATCGGGCAAACGCGGCGAGCGCCGATCGGCTGGTTCGCACCGGATCGAAATCGACGCGAGCCCCGTCGACGCCGCGGAAATGCAGCGCCAGTTTGTCGGCAGAGGCCAGACGTTTGAGCAGCTCGACGGTCAACGCGAAGTAGGCGGTTTGACCCCAGGGCACGGCGGCGGGATACGGCTCCAGCCCGAGTCTGGGCGCATCGAACGTCGACAATGGGACTGCGCTGTCATCGAGCGTCAAAGTGACCGCGGCGGGGCCCCTGATGTCGTCAACCGCCCTGTCGTTGCCCGGCGCGACATGAATCCATAGCCCGTAGCGAATCTCGCCCATGCGGTCCCATTCGACCGGCCCCAAATAAGCAAAGCTCGAATGCCTATTGACGTTCAGCAATCCCGCCTCGACGAATTCGACCGGCTCCTGCAGGGTAGCGATCGTCATTCCGGTGCGTTCGTCGAGGCTTTCGACGGGTTTCCGCGTCGATTGGCCCGCGCAGCCGGCGAGGAGGCCCGAGATCACGATCGCGCCGGCCGCAAGACCTGCGCCTAGCCGTCGGTGCTGCATGCCGCACAGTATATCGGAGACGTGAGCCATGACCGATTATGTTGCACGGCCCACACGCTATAATGAATTGCATGAGAATGTTTGTTGCCCTTATCGCCTGCCTATTCGCCCATTCAGCCTTCTGCGCCGATGCCTTGACCGCCGCTGATCGCGTGGTCGTCTATAAAGCCGCCCATAAGCTCTATTTGTACTTGGGCGAACGCTTGCTCGGCGAGTATCGGGTCGCCCTGGGGTTGAATCCCCATGGACAAAAGGAGCGGGAACACGATTTCCGCACACCGGAGGGCCACTACAGCCTCGCCCGGCGCAATACGCGCAGCGATTATTTCTTGTCGATTGAAGTTACCTATCCCAACAAGGACGATGAACGCCGGGCGCAAAAGAAAGGCTGGGCGCCCGGTGGGGCGATCATGATCCACGGGCTGCCTAATGCGCCGCGGCACGCGCCGGCATATTACGAGTCGACCGACTGGACCAACGGCTGCATCGCCTTGTCGAACTCCGACATGGTCGAAGTGTGGATGCGGACCCAGGACAATATCCCGATCGATATTTTCCCGTGAGGGGCTCGCATGGAAACTGAGATTCTGTCGTCGGACATGGTCGACGCGCGCGTCGCTCCGAAAGGCAGCCTCGAACACCTCTCGCAGCAGGAAATCGCCAAGCTCCTCGATTCCGGGCAGGGCGGCCTGTATCCGCTATTTCGGCAATGCGCGCTCGCCGTGCTCAACTCCGGCAGCCCGATCGACGATTCTCGCCTGATATTCGAGAAATATCGGGACTTCGATCTGCGCATCGTGCACCAAGCTTGGGGCATCAAACTCGAGATCAAGAATGCGCCGGCCGCCGCCTTCGTCGACGGCGTGATGATCAAGGGCTTGAAGGAACATTTATTCGCGGTGCTGCGCGACGTGGTGTTCATCTCGAACGAAATCATGGAGAGCGGGCGCTTCGATTTGACGTCTTCGGCAAGCATCACCAACGCCGTATTCCACATCTTGCGCAACGCCCGGATTCTCGAACTGCAAATCCGACCCAACCTCATCGTCTGTTGGGGGGGCCATTCGATCTCGCGCGTCGAATACGACTACACCAAGCGAGTCGGTTACGAACTCGGACTGCGCGGCTTGGATGTCTGCACGGGATGCGGCCCCGGCGCCATGAAGGGCCCGATGAAGGGCGCGACGATCGGACACTCGAAGCAGCGCATCACCAATGGCCGCTACCTGGGTTTGACCGAGCCCGGAATCATCGCAGCCGAGCCCCCCAATCCGATCGTCAGCCAGCTGGTGATCATGCCGGACATCGAAAAGCGGCTGGAGTCCTTCGTGCGGCTGGGCCACGGAATCGTGATTTTTCCGGGCGGTGCCGGCACGGCCGAGGAGATCCTCTATTTGCTCGGGCTGTTGCTGGATCCGGCCAATCGCGACATGCCCTTCCCGGTGGTCTTCACGGGACCCGCTGGAAGCCATGAATATTTCGAGCAGATTCACCGCTTCATCGGCGCAACCCTGGGCGCGGGCGCGCAGGCACGTTATCAGATCATTTTCGACGACCCGGCCGCCGTCGCTCGCGCGATGGTGCAGGGCATGGCGCAGGTCCGCGATTATCGCCGCCAGGCCGCGGATTCCTTCGGATATAACTGGCTGCTGAAGATACCGCTCGAATTTCAGCTGCCGTTCGACGTAAACCATGCCTCGATGAGCGCCTTGCGATTGTCGCCGGATTTGCCCGTTCACGAGCGCGCAGCCAACCTGCGCCGCGCGTTCTCCGGGATCGTTGCCGGCAATGTGAAGGCTTATGGAATCAGCGCGATCGAGCGCCACGGACCGTTCGAACTCACGGGCGATCAATCGATCATGGAGCCGCTCGATCAGCTGCTGCAGTCATTCGTGACGCAAGGCCGCATGCGCCTCGCCGGCACCGAATACGTACCCTGTTATCGTCTGGTCGCATGAGCCCTAGTCCAATGAACGACGGGCCGCGCATCCGGTATCGCTTCGATCTGCCCGACGGATCGCAAAAGGTGTTCGATTTTCGGTTCGACGCGAAAGATTTCCGTTTGATCAATCCGTCTCCGGCGGTTCCGCCGTTTTGGACCGAACTCGAATTCAATAAATGCGCGAATTGTCCTCTGAATGCAGCCGCGCATCCGCATTGTCCGCCGGCGCTGCAGATGGCCGACGCCGTGGAGCAGCTCGCCGCCCTCGTGTCATTCGATACGGTCGGCGTTACGGTCCAGCAAGGCGAGCGCACGGTCTATGCGGAAATCTCGGCGCAGCAAGCCTTGTCCTCCGTTTTAGGCTTGATCATGGCGACCTCTGGATGCCCATGGACCGATTTGCTGCGGCCGATGGCTCGATTCCACCTGCCGTTCGCGAGCGACGCGGAAACGGTCTATCGGAGCGTGACGATGTATTTGCTCGCGCGGGAGCTGGTCGGCGACGCCGGCGGCGAGGGTTTCGAATCGCTCGGGTCACTCTACAAGAGCTTGCATATCGTGAATCGCGATATGTCGCGGCGGCTGGGAGCGGCCACGCGTACCGATCCGGCGCGCAATGCGATTGCGCTGCTCGATTCGTATACGACGCTCTTGCCCGCCGCGATCGAGGGTTCGCTCGATGAGCTTCGGCCGCTGTTCGAGCCGTGGAAAATCTTCGCTCCAAAGCCCATTTAACTCAACGCGACGATCTCTGAGATCCGCATCGCAATGCTCGCCTTATTCGTCTGCCGGCGGGGGGGGCCTTGTGACACAGTTCCTGTCGATGGATTTACGCGCGACATACTGTGAGTCATCGAAATCAGGCCAAGGCGATGACCGACACAAAAAATCCAGCTCGATACCAAGGCGTAGACCGCCGCGCTCCCGCCGCGGCTTCGACGCCGCCGGCCGCCTCTCGCGATGGCTACGTCAATTTGCTGAAACGCGAAAAAATCGGCGGGCGGCACGGGGCGATCACCAACACCCTCTACAGCTGGCACAGTTACAAGAATTGGGCCGATAAAATGAAGGGTACTTGGGAAGAGAAGAAATAAACCCGCCGCGCGATTGAGCGCTACGCGGTTTCCGGCAGAATATTTTTTTGGCTCGAGGCTGCGGCATTCAGCTCCTTGTCCTTCAACCACGCGAGCATCGGCACCCAGTCCTCCACGTCCTGCGCCACCGTGTAACGCTTCATCTCGTGAATGCTCATGCCGAGCTCTGCGGCCCGCAGGTAGTTTTGCGAGTCTCGCAGGGTCGCGACGACCGGAATGCGCAAGGTGGTCAAGAAGCGCATCAAGGACTGATAGACCAAGGTGTTGCGCTTGACGCGGTTCGCGACCACTCCGATCCGATTCTCGTTGCGGCGAATCTTCGCAATCAGCAGCAAATCGGCGATGCACTTGGAGCATGCGTGAATATCGATGTCGGAGGGCAGGACCGGCACGATGATTGCATCCGCGTTCTTGGTGATTTCCGCCAGATCCTGCGGGGGCACGGCCGCCGGCGTATCGACGATCACATGGCCGGCGTCCGGCGGAATGCGCAAAAGCCAGGCTCGAGTCACCCGCGAATTTCGTTCGAAAGCCGCGATACCGTGAATGACCGGCTGTTCTGCGGTGCGTTTCTTGAGCCAGCGCATGCTGGAGCCTTGCGGATCGTTGTCGGACAGCAGGGGATGATCGCCCTGACTCGCAAAATAGCCGGCGAGGTTGGTTGCGACCGTCGTTTTACCTGAACCGCCCTTCGGATTCAGCACTAAGATCCGCTGCATTGCCGACAGCGTACGCAGGCGTCGGTCGGCTGGCAAGTAATGCGGCTGTGAGCCGACTCACGCAAATGGATCCCTGGGCGTGCCTACAATCGCGCCTGTATGGAGTGGGTGCTACAGGTCTTCGACGAGATTGACGACGCCATTGCGGCATGGCGGCAATGGTGGCTGCGCGCGGCACCGGAAATGGAGTTGCTGCTCGTCGGCTGTTGGGGCATCGCCGTCTTCGGCATGACTCACCTGCTGGGCGCGAGGGCCGGTTTCGCTGGCGGCCTGTGCGACCGGGCTCAGCTCGGGCGCCGCGATTTCCGTGCAGCGGCGCTTTACGAGGTACAATTCGCGTTGAGTACCCCATCGTGCCGCTCCTATGCGCCAAACCGCGCTTCTATGCTTAGGCTTGCTTCTGGCGGCATGCGGCGCTAAATCGCCCGCTACGCCGCCCGTAAGCTCCGCCGCTTTGGAAATCGCCGAACTGCAGCCCGGCGCGGGCAGCGCAATCGTGTCGGGGCAAACCGCCGTCGTGAATTACACGGGTTGGCTCTATGAAGCCACGGCTCCCGAAACGAAAGGCAAACAATTCGATAGTTCGCTGACCGGCGGCGCGCCGTTTCGCTTCACGCTTGGGCGCGGCCAAGTCATCCAGGGCTGGGACCAGGGCGTCCTAGGCATGAAGGTCGGCGGTCGCCGGCGACTGACGATCCCACCGGATCTTGCCTACGGCGACAGCGGGGCTGGCGGCCTGATTCCGCCGGGCGCGACGCTGGTATTCGACGTCGATCTGCTCGCGATCGAATGATCGCGCCACCAAGAGCCGGGCAGCGACTGGTCATCGACGGTCCGGCGGGCGCAATCGAGGCGATCGTCGAAGACCCCGCTCCGAGCGGTAGTCCCGAAGTAGCGGCAAGCGCCTATGCGGTCGTGTGTCATCCGCACCCCTTATTCGGCGGAACCATGGAAAACAAGGTCGTTACCACGCTCGCACGCGCATTCCAGGCATGCGCGATGCCGACCGTGCGCTTCAATTTTCGGGGTGTCGGCGCAAGTCAGGGCACATTCGACCAAGGTAATGGCGAAACCGCCGACCTCGAGGCCATTGTTGCGTGGGCTGAGGCGCGCTGGCCGGAACGACAGCTCGTCGCGGCCGGATTTTCCTTTGGTGGGTACGTCGCGACGCGGCTGTCAACCCGACGAATCCTCGGCCGCTTGATCACGGTGGCGCCGCCGGTGACACGATTCGATTTTTCGGAATTCTCGTCGCCGCTGTGCCCTTGGCTCGTCGTGCAGGGCGCCGCCGACGAGGTCGTCGATGCGACCGCGGTCTCGGACTGGGCGAAGTCTCTAAAGCCGCCGCCACGCCTCGTGATACTGCCCGGCGTCGGGCATTTTTTCCACGGGCATTTGCCGGAACTGCGCGATACGGTAATCAACGAAATCCGGAGCGGCTGACAGGTTTCAACCGCTCCGGCTGCGAAAAAGGATTTTAGTTCACGAATTCCTTGAGCGACTTGAGCGCGGCAATACGCACCTTTTTGCTCGCCGGCTTGGCTTTGAAAGTCATCTTTTCGCCGTTGAACGGATTGATGCCTTCGCGCGCCTTGGTCGCGGGCTTCTTAACGACTTTCAACTTCAGAAGGCCGGGAAGTGTGAACAATCCATGGCTGCGAAGACTCTTCTTGATCACGGCGGACAGTGAATCAAAAACAGCTCCGACTTGCTTCTTGGAGAGCTCCGTTTCCTTCGAAATGCTTGTAAGAATTTCAGACTTGGTCGGTGCTGCATTCTTTTTCGCCATTTTTCAATCTCCTACTTGTGTTTCCGAACGCGGGCCCCAAATTGCCCACAATTACAACTCGGCGCCGAAAATAACATAGAAAAAAGCCGATGTTTAGCGCAAATGCGAAAAAAATCTCCGGCGTCGTGCGCACGCGAGCCTGGTTTTCAAGGCTCAGCCACCTTGCAATGGCCGCTCAACGCAGCAGTATGAGCAGGGCGCCGATGGCGATCGATACCCACAGCATCGAAAAATCGACTTTGCCGATCGGCGGTATCAGTCGGCGCACCGGCTTCAAGATCGGCTCGCACAATTGGCCAAGCAGCCGAGTTCCGAGTGCATATCCGCCGGGCGCGAGGACGCTCAAGACCCAATACAGCAGCATGGCGAACAAATAGATCCGCAGCACCATGTCGATGAGGCTTACGGCGGTCAGGCGCAGGAACGACAGCGCATCGCCGAAGCCGAAGCCGTTCAGCGCGAGCATCGCGGCGCTGCGCACGCCAGCCGCCGCCAATACCGCGACGAGGGTCGCCGTGTCGATCGTGCGAATCGGCGGCAGGACGCGGCGCAGCGGCAAAATCAACCAGTTAGTGACGCGAACGATCGCATCCGCCAGCGGATCGCGGAAATCAGCGCGCACCATTTGAAATAGCAGGCGCAAAACGAAGGCCAGCGTCAACAGCCATAACAGGGTGTCGACGATGTATCTGATCGCATCCATCTTGAAGACCTCAAGGAGCCCCAAACTCGGCCGCGAGTTCCGCGGAGCGCCTGTCGGCCGCCGCTACGGCGTGTGCGACGATACCACGAAGGTCCGCGGCATCCAGAATTGCGAGCGCCGCGGCGGTCGTGCCGCCCTTCGACGTCACTTGCTCGCGCAGCACCGCGAGCGGATCGGCCGACTCGCGCGCCATTTGGGCGGCTCCGAGCGCCGTTTCCAGCGTCAGTCGATGCGCTATTTCCGGCGGTAGTCCCCGCGCGCGCGCGGCCGCTTCGAGCGCCTCCATAAAGAAGAAAAAATAGGCCGGACCGCTGCCGGACACCGCGGTGACGGTGTCCATCTGCGTTTCGTGCTCGACCCAGACGGTAACGCCCACTGCGGCGAGGATGGCCTCGGCGAGGGCGCGATGCGCGGCGCCGACGGCCGGGGGCGCATATAGGCCGGTCGCCCCGTAGCCACAAAGCGCGGGGCGATTCGGCATTGCGCGCACCACCGGTGTCCGGGGTCCAAGCCAGCGGACCAGGGCGGCGTGGGGAATTCCGGCCGCCACGGATATCGTCAACGGCGCATTCTCGCCGAGATGCGCGGCCAGCCCTAAGGCGGCTTCGCGCATGTGTTGCGGCTTGACCGCCAGCACGAGTACCTCGGCATCCTGCGCTGCGCTCGCGTTGTCTTGCGCCGCTGCAACCCCATACTCGTGAATTAATCGTTGCCGCTGTCCAATACTCGGGTCGGCAACGACGATGCGCGCCGGCGCAAGGCCGCGGGCAATCAAGCCGCCGATCAGCGCGGCGGCCATGTTTCCACCGCCGATGAAGGCGATCTTGCGGATCTCGATCATATCCTCGCTCCAGTGTCGTTTAACGTGCGCCGAACAAAGCCGTGCCAATTCGCACCTGCGTCGCGCCCTCCATGATCGCCGCCTCGAAATCGGCGCTCATACCCATCGATAGCGTGTCGAGCCCGCGGCCCTGCGCGTTGAGCTCTTCCTGCAGCTTGCGCAACCGCGCGAACACGGCGCGCTGCGCGGCCACGTCGGGCTGCGGCGGTGGCACGCACATCAAACCCCGCAGCCGCACCCTCGGCAGCTCGCCGATTCTTGAGGCAAGCTCGGCTACCGCCGCCGGCGGCAGGCCGCCTTTGTTGGGTTCGGGCACCAGTTCGACCTGGATACACAGATTCAACGGGGGTGCATGAAACGGCCGCTGCTCGGAGAGGCGCCGCGCGAGCGAAAAGCGATCGATGCTGTGCACCCAATCGAAGCGCGCGGCAATGGTCCGGGTCTTGTTGGACTGCAGCGTTCCGATGAAATGCCAGCGCAGGCGCATGCCTTCCAGCACATCGATCTTGGTTTCGGCCTCCTGCAGGTAGTTTTCGCCGAAATCCGTGACGCCCGCCGTGGCGGCGGCCCGCACGGTTTCGGCACTCTGTGACTTGGTGACCGCGATTAAGGTAACCGAGGCGGGGTCGCGACCGGCGGTTCGGGCCGCTCGATCGATGCGAGATCTGACTTCGGTCACGATAAGCGCTAAATTTTGCGGACCAATTAACATATTGGGTGAGGACACCCTCTTATATACTGCGTCGTATAGACACGGGTCGAATTAGGAGCCGTTGATGGCGGTTGATATCGCGCAGCTTCTCGCCTTTGCGGTGAAGAACAACGCGTCTGACTTACACCTGTCGGCGGGCGTGCCACCGATGATTCGTGTCGACGGCGATATGAAGCGCATCAATATGCCGTCGCTGGTGCACAAAGAAGTGCACAGCATGGTGTATGACATCATGAACGACAAGCAGCGCAAGGCCTTCGAAGAATTCTTCGAAACCGATTTTTCGTTCGAAATACCCAAGCTGGCGCGGTTCCGCGTCAACGCGTTCAACCAGAATCGCGGCGCCGGGGCCGTGTTCCGCAATATTCCGTCCACCATTCTTTCGCTCGACGAGTTGAATGCACCCAAGGCTTTCAGGGACTTATGCATGCTTCCCCGAGGCCTTGTACTGGTTACCGGACCGACCGGTTCGGGCAAGTCGACGACGCTGGCCGGCATGGTCAACCACTGCAACGACAATCGCCCCGACCATATTATAACCATTGAGGATCCGATCGAGTTCGTGCATGAAAGCAAGCGCTCTCTGATCAATCAACGCGAGGTGCACCGGGACACGCTCGGCTTCAGCGAAGCATTGCGCTCGGCGTTGCGCGAGGACCCGGACGTGGTGCTGGTCGGCGAAATGCGCGACCTGGAAACGATCCGCCTGGCGCTGACGGCCGCCGAGACCGGTCATTTGGTATTCGGCACCCTGCACACCAGCTCCGCCGCCAAGACGATCGACCGCATCGTCGATGTGTTCCCCGCGGCGGAGAAGGAGATGGTGCGCGCCATGCTCTCGGAGAGTCTGCGGGCCGTGATTTCGCAAACCCTCATGAAAAAAGTGGGTGGCGGGCGCATCGCGGCGCACGAAATCATGATCGGCACCCCGGCCATTCGTAACCTGATCCGCGAAGGCAAGATCGCCCAAATGTATTCGGCGATACAAACCGGGCAAAGCCAGGGCATGCAAACCCTGGATCAATGCTTGCAGGACCTGGTGACCAAGGGTCTCGTCAGTCGGGAAGAGGCGCGCTATAAAGCGCAAAACAAGGACAGCATTTAATGGATCGCGAACAAGCCATTCGCCTCATGCAAGACCTGCTGCGGCGCATGGTGGAAAAGAAAGGCTCCGATCTTTTCATCACAGCGGGGTTTCCGCCGGCGATCAAGGTCGACGGCGAACTGCGGCCGCAGTCCGACCGAAGCTTGACCGCGGAACAAAGTGCGGGCCTGGTGCGCGCGATCATGAACGATCGGCAAACCAAAGAGTTCGATTCGACCAAAGAGTGCAACTTTGCGATAGCGCCGCCCGGAATCGGCCGATTCCGCGTCAGCGCATTCATCCAGCAAGCGTGTACCGCCGCGGTCCTGCGCACCATCAATGCGAAGATCCCGACGCTCGAGGAACTCGAACTTCCGGGGGTGCTCAAGGACGTCGTGCTCTCGAAGCGCGGATTCGTGATATTGGTGGGCGGAACGGGCTCCGGCAAATCGACTTCGCTGGCGGCGATGATCGGCTATCGCAACGAAAAAACGCGCGGCCACATCGTCACGATCGAGGACCCGGTCGAGTACGTTCACGCGCACAAGGGATGCGTCGTCACGCATCGCGAGGTCGGCGTCGACTGCGAGAGCTGGCACCTCGCCTTGAAGAACACTCTGCGACAGGCGCCCGACGTCATCCTGATCGGCGAAATCCGCGATAGGGAAACGATGGAGTACGGCATTCAATTCGCCGAGACGGGACACTTGGTGTTGGCGACCCTGCATGCCAACAGTTCGAACCAGGCGCTCGATCGCATCATCAATTTCTTCCCCGAGGAGCGCCGTGAGCAGCTGCTCATGGACCTCAGCTTGAATATCCGCGCTCTGATATCGCAGCGATTGATTCCGCGCGAATCGGGCAGCGGCCGCGTCGCTGCGATGGAAATCATGCTGCAGTCGCCGCTGATCTCGGATTTGATCTTCAAAGGCGACGTCACCAAGATCAAGGACGTGATGTCGCGATCCAATCGCATGGGGATGAAGACCTTCGATCAAGCGCTGTTCGACCTGTACGAGGCGGGACTGGTTTCGTATGAGGACGCGTTGCGCAATGCCGACTCCAAGAACGAGCTGCGTTTGCGCGTGAAGCTGGAAAGCAAGCGCGAGATGAAGAATCCCGAAGAGGGAGGTCAAGCGTTGCAGATACTCGACGAAGAAGCGGGCCAGGTGTTCTAAGCGTATGTCCGCGGCCGCGCCTCTGCAGACGATGAATACGAAGCCGCTGTTCCAGCTGATGGTGGACAAGAAGGCGTCGGATTTGTTTTTCACCTGCAACGCCCCCGTCAAGATCAAGATCGAGGGCAATATATTCCCGGTCAACAAGCAGGTCTTGAGTCCTGAAACGGTGCGGCAGGCGGCACTCGGGCTCATGACGCAGGATCAAATCGATCATTTCAACGAAGAGCTGGAGATCGATTTCGCCATTTCGGAACCCGAACTGGGCCGTTTTCGCGTCAACGTGTTCTATCAGCGCGGTTTCCCGGCAATGGTGTTGCGCTACATCACCGCCGAGATGCCCCGGCTCGAGGACCTCGGCATGCCCGAGATACTCAAGGAACTCGTGATGTTGAAGCGCGGGCTGATTCTAATGGTGGGCGCCTCCGGCGCCGGAAAATCCACGACTCTCGCCGCGATGATCAATTTCCGCAATGAGACCTCGTCGGATCACATCCTGACCATCGAGGACCCCATCGAGTTTTTGCACTCCAATAAGAAATCGATCATCAATCAGCGCGAGGTGGGCCTCGACACCAAATCATTCGCTCGCGCCTTGCGCAGCGCGGTGCGCTCCGCGCCGGACGTCATTCTGGTCGGCGAAATCCGCGACAGAGAAACGATGGAGGCGGCATTGGCGCTCGCCGGTACCGGGCATCTATGCATCGCAACGCTGCATGCCAACAATTGCGCCGAAACGCTTGATCGAATCATCAACATGTTTCCGCGCGATCAGCACAACCAGATCTTCCTCGATCTCTCGCAATACCTGCGCGCAATCTTGTCGCAGCGCTTGGTGCACGCGAAGAGCGGCAAACGCGTCGCGGCTTCTGAGGTCATGGTCAATACGCCCTATATCTCCGAGCTCATCAAGAAGGGCGACGTGATCGGCGTCAAAGAAGCCATCCGCACGGGTACCGAGCGCGGCATGCTGAGCTTCGACAGCTCGCTCTACAACCTGGTCCGCGAAGGTCGGATCGAATTGGAGGAGGCGCTGTCGAGCGCGGATTCCCGGACGAATCTGGAAGCCAAGATCAACTTCGGCTGAAGCTGGACGAGTCGGCGGCCGTCGGGCCGAGGTCCGACCGCGGCGGCAGCGCCCCGGAAATTTCTTCGAAACGGCCCGCATCGCAGGGCGCGAGATTACCCTCGAATTCCCGGCTGCAGACGTCCCAACCGGAACGCAGCGCGCGGTCGCGGCATGCCCGCGGATCGACAGAGAGCGCGCGCGCGGCGGCCTTGCCCAAATCGTCATCGAGCGCCCCCGTGATGCCGTTCTCGACGACGTCGATGGGTCCCGTTACCGGATATGCCGCAACGGGCACGCCGCACGCCATCGCTTCGAGATTGACGAGCCCGAAGGTATCGGTCCGGCTCGGGAATACCATGACGTCCGCGGCTGCCAGGTGGATTGCGAGATCTTCGCCGAATCGGAATCCCAGGAAGTGCGCTTGCGGGTACTCGGTCTGCAATCGCCGGCGTTCGGGTCCGTCGCCGACGACGATTTTGCTGCCCATCCACGGCATCTTGAGGAAGGCATCGATGTTTTTTTCGATCGCGACGCGGCCGACATAGGCAGCAATTGGTCGCGGCAGCTGCAAGAATTCCTTGGCGCGAGGTTTGAACAGTTCGGTGTCGACGCCGCGCCGCCAGTTTGCCAGATTGCCGAAACCGCGCGAACGCAGGTCCTCGCGTACCGATGCGGTGCTGACCATGCAGCGCACCGCGGCGCCATGGAACCATCGCAACGCACGATATGAAAGCGCGAGGGGAACGGGATAGCGCGCCCGCAGATATTGAGGGAATTGCGTGTGGTAGGAAGTCGTGAATCGCAACCCATGGCGGATGCAGTAGCGCCGCGCGGACAGTCCCAAAGAACCCTCGGTCGCAATGTGCAGTGCCTGCGGCTTGAACGCACGTATGCGCCGCTGAACGCCCTCGAACGGGAACAGCGACAAGCGTATCTCCGGATAGGTCGGGCAGGGGACGCTGCGAAAATCGTTCGGTGTGATCATCTGCACGTCGTGCCCGAAGCGTCCGAGCCAGAGGGCAGTCTGGGCCAAAGTGCTGACGACCCCGTTGGTCTGGGGGTACCAGGCGTCGCTGACGATCGTAACTCTCATGCAACATCGACAGTGGCATTCCTAAATGACGATTCGATGAACGGGCAAACAAGGTTTTCTTACAATCATGATGCCCGGATGATTCTGTTGATTCCGTAACGTGGTTGTCATGTCATTGCTATATTTGCTACATGGCCGATTATCGTAGAACTCTATTGAGGAATCCCCATGCAAAGTTTTTGGCAAGAACTGCAAACCCAGCGATGGGACGATCACCGCTACTATCACCACAGCCGGATCAATCAATCCCTGCACTTCGTCAGCGCAATCAGCTTCATGGTCGCCTACGTCATGCTGTTCACCGACCCGGTCGCCGCTGCGCTCATCGCATGGCTCGTCGCGATGGTCACTCGGCAATCGGGGCATTTTTTCTTCGAACCCAAGGGCTATGACGAGGTCAATCACGCGACTCATGAGTACAAGGAAGACGTCAAGGTCGGCTACAACCTGCGCCGCAAGGTCGTATTGCACGTGATTTGGGCCGCAGTTCCGCTCGTGCTCTGGCTCGAGCCGACTTTCTTCGGCGTGTTCCAGCCGTACGCCGGCACCGAAGAGTTCATCCGCCACGTAGGCATGGTCTGGCTCGCTCTCGGCGTCGCGGGGCTGCTGTTTCGCATGGTCCAGCTGTTCTTTCTCAGAGGCGTGCAAACCGGCCTCGTATGGGCGACCAAGATCATCACGGACCCGTTTAGCGACGCGAGGCTGTACTACAAGGCGCCGCTCTATTTGATGCGCGGCGAACTCATGGATCCGATGGAGGAAGAAGAGCAGCGCGCCTGAATCATCTCCTTGAGCACGCGGCGTTTGATGGATTTATTGGTCAGCAGCGGTGCGGACCACCACCAACCGTCGCCGTGCATTGCCTGGGCCGCCGACGCGATGCGACGCTCGACCTCGGCAAAGTCCTCGTCCGTGTAATTCAAACTGAAGATCAGGCGGCCGGTTCCGACCCAGCTCAGCGCAAGCCCGGCCGCCCGCAGATAATATTGAAACATCCAGTTATAGCGCGACGGCCGTGTGTAAACGATCGTCCAAATGGACGACAGATTCGCGACTTGCACGGGCAGGCCGGCCGCCCGCAGCCGCTCGTTCAAGGCCGCGGCGCGGCCATTCCACACGCCGTCGAGGTCCCGATACAGCGCTCGTACGGGCTCGGTCTCGAGCCGCTGCAAAAATTCGTACATGCTGCCCATGACGTACGGATGCGCGTTGAAGGTGCCGCGTGCGAAGCAAATGTCGGCGGGCCGTTCCCCGCGGAAGCGCATCATCAATTCGCGCCGGCCGCAGAGCACGCCGACGGGCAGCCCCCCGGCCACGGTCTTTCCGTAGGTCACCATGTCGGCTCGCACCCCGAAATACTCCTGCGCACCGCCGGGCGCGAGGCGGAAGCCGACGAACACCTCGTCGAAGATCAGTACGATCTTGCGCTGCGTGCAGACGGCGCGCAGTTTTTGCAGCCACGCGCCATAGCCGGCGCGATCGAAATTCGCATGGCGGGCGCTGTCGAGGAGCGTGGAATCGCCCGGTGCGCCGATGTTCGGGTGCAGCGCCTGCAGCGGATTGACGAGCACGCAGGCAATGTCGCGGCGCGTCCGCAACACGCGCAGCGCCGCCTCGCTCATGTCCTCGAGCGTGTAGGTCTCGCGGACCGCAAGCGGATTGCCGACGCCGGGCTGCACGTCGCCCCACCAACCATGGTAGGCGCCGCAAAATCTGACCAGATACTTGCGCGCGGTGTGATAGCGCGCCAGGCGCACGGCTTGCATGACCGCCTCGGTGCCCGACATGTGGAACGAGATTTCCTCGAGCCCCGATATTTGCAGCAGTCGCTTCACGTTGTATGCGGCCACGGGATGGTAGGCGCCGAGCACGGGCCCGAGTTCGCGCACCCGCTCGCTACCGCGCGCGATGCATTCCTTGTAGAAATCGTAGCCGAATACATTCACGCCGTAGGATCCGGTCAAGTCGTAGAGCCGGTTTCCATCGAGATCGGTGAGCGTCACGCCGGACGAGGATTCGAGAAAGTTGCCCGCCTTGAAATGTTCGCGCACGAACCTGCTGAATTGAAACGGCACGCGATAGCGCGACGTGAACTGCAGATCGGAGATCGCGTCGTAGACTTCGGCGGTCTGCTGCGCCGTTTTCGCAAAGCGTTGCCGGTAGACGGCCGCAAGCGCCTTGAAGCCGTCGCGCCGCTGCGCGGCGATCGCGTCGGGCGCAGCGTCGGCGCGAAAAAATCCGTGCTCGTCATACTCGTAAAACGGTACGAGCGCCGCGAAGCGGCGCGCCATGCGCGAATGCCCCGTCAGCGAGCGGTGTTTGGCCGCCGACAGCTGCAGGCGCAGCTGCAGTCTGCGCAGCAATATTGCGCCGGCAATCGCGGCAATCACGTAAAGAATCGTCGTTTTGAGCACAATTTCCCTCCTTCGCCACCTTATTACAGGCCAATGACACTTCGATGAACGAACTCTCGATGATCGCCCGTATCGCGCAGCAGGAGGACATCAACTTCCTGCTGACCAACCGCATTCCGCGCCGCCTGCTGACGCGCCTCATGGGCCGCCTGAGCCGAATCGAGAATCAGTGGGTCTGCAGCGCCGGCATCGCTCTATGGCGCGTATTTTCGGATCTCGACCTTTCGGACTCAAAACAACAGCGCTTCAAGAGTCTGCACGAGTGCTTCACGCGCGAACTCCTCGACGGCGCTCGAAGCGTGGACTCCGACCCGCGGGTCATATCGAGCCCGAGCGATGGGATCGTGGGCGCATGCGGGAGGGTTCTCGACGGAACCGTTCTACAGGCCAAGGGTTTTCCATACCCCTTGATCGATTTGCTGCAAGACGCCGAACTGGTGAGCTATTACCGTGATGGTCAATATGCGACGCTGCGCCTCACCTCGAGCATGTATCACCGGTTTCACGCGCCCACCGATTGCCGCGTCGAGCAGGTCAATTACGTATCCGGGGATACCTGGAACGTCAATCCGATCGCGCTCGCGCGCGTCGAGCGACTGTTTTGCAAGAATGAGCGCGCGATCATTCGCTGCCGAATGGCGCAGTCCGGTCAGATTCTGACGCTAGTGCCGGTAGCCGCGGTGCTGGTCGCGAGCATCCGCTTGCATTTCATCGACGTGCTCTTGCACCTGCGCTATCGCGGACCGAACCTGATGCATTGCGATGCCGTGTTGAACAAGGGCCAGGAAATGGGCTGGTTCGAGCATGGATCGACGATCATCGTATTCGCGCCGCGCGGCGTCTCGCTCTGCGAATCGGTGCGCGGCGGCGAACACATACGAATGGGACAGCCTCTGATGCGCTTCGACGCGTAAGCCGGAGGATGCTCAGAGCGGCCGGCGGTGGCGCGTCAGCGTGGCTGCAATCGCGGCGAGCACGGCCATGCGCACCGCGACGCCGTTATTGACCTGCTCGCGAATCACCGAGCGCGGTCCGTCGGCGACCTCGGACGCTATCTCCACGCCGCGATTCATGGGACCAGGGTGCATCACGAGAACGCTCGGGGCGGCTAGCTTGAGGCGCGCGGCGTCGAGTCCGTATGCGCGAAAATGCCCGGCGTCGTCGAGCTCGGCGCTCTGCGCCATGCGCTCCTTTTGAATGCGCAGCATCATCACGACGTCGGCCCCGGCGATGCCGTCCTCGATGCGCGTGAATCGCTGAGCTCCCGCGAACTCGTCTTCCGACGGCAGCAGCGCCTCGGGTGCCACGAGCCGCAGATCCGTGGTGCCCATGGTATGCAGTGCGCGCGCCGTGGAGCGCGCGACGCGCGAGTGTTTGATATCGCCGACGATGGCCACTTTGAGGCCGGCGAAGCGGCGCTTGTGCGAGCGTATCGTCAGCACGTCGAGCAGGCCTTGCGTCGGATGGTTCAGATGCGCCTCGCCGGCGCTGATCACGGACACATGGGGCGCAACGTGATCGATGAGGAACTCCGGCATCCCCGCCTCGGAATCGCGAATCACGAACACGTCGATGTTCATCGCCTCCAGCGTGTATATCGTGTCGAGCATGGTTTCGCCTTTGACGCGCGAACTCGACTGCGTGTCCAAATTCAGTACGTGCGCACCGAGGCGGCGGCTCGCCAAATCGAACGAGGCGCGTGTGCGTGTGCTCGGCTCGAAAAACAAATTCGCGACGGTGACGCCCGCGAGCTCGCGGCCTTCATAAGCCGGCTGTCCCGGTAAGCGCCGATAGCTTTCGGCACGATCGAGCAGCGCCGTCAGCGCGTCGCGGGCGAGGCCATCGAGCGTGATGAGGTGGCGTAGCCCGCCGGCGCTATCTTGTTGTGAACGCATTTGCGCCTCATGTTTTTGTCGTAAACCAGCGTTCCAAGATAACGCAAGCCGCGGCGGCATCGATATCGGCCTTGGCGACGCGATGTTTGCGCAGTCCCGCTTGCCGCGCCTCCCGCAACCTCGCCTGTGCTTCCAGAGACGAGTAACGCTCATCGACGAGCATCACGGGCAGACGATAGCGGCTTTCCAGCGTCGCCGCGAAAGCGCGTGCCCGCGCGGCCATTGCGCTCTCGGAATCGTCCGCATTATACGGCAGGCCGACAACGGCCATAGCGGGTTGCCACTCGCTCATCAGCGCATCGATCGCCGTCCATTGCGGCCCATCGGGTCCGGCGGCAATGCCCGGCAGCGGGGAGGCCGCGCGACTCAGCGTGTCGCCGCAGGCGACGCCGATGCGACGCATTCCCATATCGAAGGCGAGGACGAGTTGCGGCTGGGTGCGGCCGCGGCTTGCCTCAGGCATTGCCGCTGATCGGACTGATGCGCGAGATATCCACGCCGAGCAGCCTTGCCGCGGCTTGCCAACGAGCTTCGAAGGGTAAATCGAAGATGATGCCGGAATGCACCGGCGCATTGAGCCAGGCGTTCGCTCGGATCTCGTCCTCGAGTTGTCCGCCCTCCCATCCCGCATATCCCAGGGCAACGACCGCTTCGCCGGGCCCTTCGCCGGATGCGATCGCGGCCAAAATATCGCGTGAGGTCGTGACGTGGATCGTGTCGGAGACTTTCATGGTCGAATCCCATGACCCGCCCGCGCGGTGCACGACGAAGCCGCGATCCGTTTGCACCGGCCCGCCCCGCAACACCGGGCGCTGCGCAAAGGGCCCGGCGGGCACGCTGATTTCCAATTGCTCGAAAACTTCGCCCATGCGCATCTGCAGCGGCTTGTTCAAGATCAAACCCAATGCGCCGCGCGGACCGTGATCGCAGATCAGCGCGACGCTTTGCGCGAAATTAGGGTCCTGCATCGCGGGCATCGCGATGAGCAGTTGGTTGGTCAAATAGCCGGTATCGGTCATGGCTCGGAGTACAGTACTTTGGACCCTTCGTCTTCACCGCCCAAAAATTGCCACTCGTAGGCAATGCGGATCTGATCGTGTTTCGCGCTCAATTCGTGCGGAAACGCATCGAAAGGGGCGGCGAGCTTCAAAATGCGGATTGCCGCATCGTCGAGTTCAGGATGACCGCTGCTGCGCCGAATCAGCGCTTGCTCCAGTCGGCCGTTGGCATTGATCGTCACTTCGATGACCGGCGTTCCGGTGAGCTTGTCTCGGCGCGCCACGCTGGGAAAATTCAAGGTGCCTACGCGCTCGACTTTGCGCCGCCAGCGGTCCAGGTAGACCGCCACGTCCGATTCGCGCGTATCGGCCGATATCCAGAGCTGGTTCTTGGCCTCGCCGCGCAGCCGCAGTTCGATGCCGTCGTCGTTCGGATTCATGCCGAAGTCCGGCCGCTTCTCGAGCAGCAGCGGCAATTCGGCGGTGTCCTGTGCGGCCGCTTCTGCCGCGAAATAGACGATCCGCGTGGACCGATTCTGCGTAGCGAGCGTTTGTTCGTCGCCCGCATCGCGTCCGGCTTGCCGTAAATCGACGCCGTCGCCGTTGGCGGCCCCCGGGCGCATCGCCGGCGCCAGCGAGGACTTCGGGATCAGCGCACGCTCGGGCGCCAGTGTATTGCCAGAACCCTGCTGGTTGCGCTGCGCGAGATAGCGTGCCTTGGCGTTGTGTTTGACGCCGGGAGCGCTGTCGTTGACCAGGATGACCTCTAGACCCGGAGCCTCGTCGCTGTCGGCGTCGCCATCGGGGGAACTGAACGTAACGCCGAGAATCACGATGCCGTGCAGCAAGGCCGCCAAAAACAGCGTGGTTACCATACGGTCGTTGGCAGGCGGCAAGTGGGTTTGGAGCGTCTGCGATGTCATGCGGCTCCCAGAATTTTGGCGATCGCGTCCATCAAAAGGCCACCAATATCGACACCGTAGGTCCGATTCAGTTCACGAATGCCCGTTGGACTCGTGACGTTGATCTCGGTGACGTAGTCGCCGATGACGTCGAGTCCGACGAAAATCATGCCCGCCGCCCTTAGCTTGGGGCCAATTTGCGCGCAAAGCCAGCGGTCGCGATCCCCGAGGGGCCGGCCCTCGGCTCGGGCGCCCGCGGCGAGGTTACCGCGGTTGTCGTCGCTGTCGGGCACGCGCTTCAGCGCGTACGGCACGGGTTCACCGTCCACCAATATCACGCGGCAATCTCCGGCCGTGACGATTTCGGGCAGGTAGCGCTGCACGATCGCGAATCGAGTCCCGTACTCGGTCAGGGTTTCGAACACCACATTGCGGTTCTTGTCGCCATGCTCGAGCACAAAGATCGATCGGCCGCCCATGCCGTGCAGCGGCTTGCAGACCGCCCTGCCGTGCTCCCGCAAGAACTCGCTCATGTCCTGCATGTCGCGGGTAATCAAGGTCGGCGCGCAGCAATCCGGAAACCAAGCCGTATACACTTTTTCGTTCATGTCCCGCAGTCCTTGCGGGTCGTTGACGACGACGGCGCCTTGGACCTTTGCCCGATCCAGGATGTAGGTCGTATAAATGTACTCGGTGTCGAAAGGCGGGTCCTTGCGCATCAAAATGACGTCGAACTCGCCTAGACGCGCCGCGCGCGGCTCGCTGCGCTCGAACCAGTGCTGCGGATCGTCAAATACCTGCAACTCGGCGACGCGGCCATGAGCGACGCCGTCGCGGAGCCACAAATCCTTTTGCTCGGCGTAATGGATCCGCCAAGACCGCGCCGCGGCGGCCAGCAGCATCGCCAGCGTGCTGTCTTTCGCCGGCTTGATGCTGTCGATGGGGTCCATGATGACGAGAAGGCGAACATCGCCTGACATGCTGAAATCCTGTGAAAACGATCGGTTTGCGGTTCGCAACCAGTCTAGCGCAAGCCCGCGGGCGAACCCTTATCTTCGGCAAACTGTGAACCAGACCTCCGTTGTTTCGCTGCCAATGCCGCGAAATGAGACTGCCATGCCGTGGCTTGAACCCCGTGGATATGTTAAAAAGGCCACTATATTCCGGCACCTACGCACAACTGGAAGAAATGACACCCAGCGACCGAAACAAACTCACGGGCCTCAAAGTCCTGGTGATCGACGATAGCAAGACGATCCGGCGCACCGCGGAAACCCTTTTGAGCAAGGAGGGTTGCGAGGTGTTCACGGCGGTCGACGGATTCGATGCGTTATCGAAAATCGCCGACCATCAGCCCGATATCGTGTTCGTCGACATCATGATGCCGCGGCTCGACGGCTACCAGACCTGCGCGCTGATCAAGCACAACAAGGTTTTCAAGCAAATCCCGGTCATCATGCTGTCGAGTAAGGATGGTTTGTTCGACCGCGCGCGCGGCAGGATCGTCGGCTCCGAGCATTATTTGACGAAACCCTTCACGAAAGACGAACTATTGGGCGCAATCGAGGCCCATGTCGGTAAATGACGGGAGAATTCGCGCATGGCACTGATTTTGATCGTCGATGATTCGCCCACCGAAGTATTCGTGATGCAGAAAGCGTTGGAGAAGCATGGCTTCAAGACCGCGGCCGCCGAGAATGGCGCCGAGGGCATCCGCAAGGCGAAAGAGATGAAGCCGGACCTGATCTTCATGGACATCGTGATGCCCGGCGTGAACGGCTATCAGGCGACCCGCGCGCTGATCAACGACCCCGAGACGAGCTTGATCCCGATCATCATGGTGACTACCAAGGGACAAGAGACGGATCGAGTCTGGGGCTTGCGCCAGGGCGCGGTGGATTACCTCGTCAAGCCGGTCTCCGCGCAGGCGTTGGTCGAGAAGGCACAAGCTGCGCTGGCCGTATGACGAGCACCGACAGCGGCTCCGTCGAGAATTTGCGGAGCCTCCGCGACCGGCCGTTCGAATTGCTCAAGGAGTTGGAGAGACGCAGTAACCCGGTCGCGGCCGGCAACACGCCGGACGCGAACGCCGGCACGGAATGGGTCGGTGTGGCGTTTCGCATGGGCGGAGAGACCTTTCTCGTGGCGCGCGAGGAAACTCGCGAGGTCCTGGGGTATCCGGCCGTAGTCACGAGGCTCCCGGGCACCAAGGGCTGGGTCAAGGGGCTGGCGAACGTGCGCGGGCAGTTGCTGCCGATGCTGGATTTGCGCCAGTTTTTGGGCAGCGGGGTGACGACTCCCGGCCGTAACACCCGAATCGTGGTCGTGAATCACCGCGACATCCCGGCGGGTCTGATCGTCGATGAGGTATTGGGGTTTCGGCGTTTTGCCGAGCGGGAATTCAGCGCCGACCCGCCGCCGACCGTGATTCGCTGCGACGCCTATCTGGCCGGTGCATTTCGGCGTGGCGGCGAGGTATGGCCGGTCTTGAGTTTGAAGACATTGGTTGAAAGCGAGAGTTTTCTGCAGGCCGCAACAAGTTGAAAGAAAATAATCCCAATCGTTGGTCGAATCTGCTGCCCGTATTGGTGGGCGCGACGGTGTTGTTCATCGCGATTGCCGCCGCCCTGACGCTGCTGACGAGCGCGACGTCGCCGGTTGCAGCTCCGGCCGAGCAACTCTCTCTGCTCACGCAGCGCCTGCCGTTCGAGGCGCAAAATGCGCTGCGCGGCGAACCGAGCGCGTTCGACGCGCTGGCGAAGAGCATGGCGAGGTTGAAGACGGTACGCGGCGAAGTCGCCGCGGGAAATCCCGCGTCCGATCCGACCTGGCGCAAGCTCGGCGACGAGGTCGCGGCGGTCGCCGACGCGCGCGCCGCGGTCGCCACGATTCAAGCGGCGACCCAGGAAGCGCACGAACTCGCGCCGAAGCTGCTGTCCGAGCTCGGCGATCTCGCGAGCGCGGTCGGCGTACAAAAGCTCGACGGTATGAGCCGCTATCTGGAGCGTTTCGAGCTGACCGTGCAGCGCATCCAACAAGATTTGAACGGCCTCGCGTCGGGCGTCAGCGATGCTGCGCCTGCAGCGCAACGTCTCGCCGATAGCCTGGAGTTTTTGAATCAAGTGGTGCGCGGTCTTTCCGGAGAGGAGTCCGGCTTGGCCCTGTCGCGCGTTACCGGTGCGGAGGCCGAGCAACGTTTGAAGGCGGTCGTGCAGCGCAATCAGCAATTTGCCGCCGCCGTGCGTAAGGCGATCGGAGCGTCGGAGGCCCTTTCGAAAGCGCAGGCGGCCGCACGGACCTTGCCGTCGGTAGCGGGCGGCCTTGCGACGGAGCTGAATGCCGCCGCGCCCGCGACCGTCGCATCCGGCATGGGCTTGAAGCCCTGGGTATTGGCTTCCATGATGCTTGCGCTCATTTCCTTGGGCGTGCTCTCCTGGGTGTATTTCAAGGCCGTCGATCTTCGCCGTAACGTCGATATGCGGGTACGCGAGAACGAGCGCAATCAAGAGGCGATCATGCGCCTGTTGGACGAGCTGTCGAGCCTCGCGGACGGCGACCTGACCGTGCAGGCGACCGTAACCGAAGACATCACCGGCGCGATTGCCGACTCCATCAACTACGCGATCGAAGCATTGCGAGAGCTGGTCACGACGATCAACGATAGCGCGATTCAATTGGACGGCGCCACACGGCAGGCGCAATCCGCGGCGGCGCATATGGCGAAGGCGAGTTCCGCGCAATCGCGCCAAATTTCATCGGCCAGCGAATCGATGGCCGACATGGCGGCATCCATCGAGGAGGTGTCGGGTAATTCCGAGCGCTGCTCCGACGTTGCGCGCCACTCGGTCGACATCGCTCACAAGGGGGGCGATGCCGTGCGCCGTACGATCGACGGCATGAATGCGATTCGGGAAACGATTCAGGAGACCAGCAAGCGCATCAAGCGTCTGGGCGAGAGTTCGCAAGAGATCGGCAACATCGTGGAATTGATCAACGATATCGCCGAGCAGACCAACATTCTGGCGCTCAATGCGTCCATCCAGGCATCGATGGCCGGTGAGGCCGGCCGCGGCTTCGCGGTCGTCGCCGACGAAGTGCAACGGCTCGCGGAACGGGCGGCCAACGCAACCAAACAGATCGAAGTCTTGGTGCGTACGATCCAGTCCGATACCAACGAGGCCGTGGTGTCCATGGAGCGCAGCACCACCGACGTGGTCGGCGGCGCACTGCTCGCCGAAAACGCGGGCGCCGCGCTCGAGGAAATCGAACAGGTTTCCAATCAGATCGCGAGCCTCGTGCAGAACATATCCGCTAGCGCACGGCAGCAGGCGGCCGCTTCGGGCAATATTTCCAAGAACATGCAGGTCGTGCGCGAAATATCGACGCAAACCGCAGAAGGTTCTTCGGCGACATCCACGTCCATTTCCAAGCTCGCCGCATTGGCCGCACAGTTGCGCAAATCGGTGGCCGGCTTCCGCCTGCCGGACTTTGGCGGCGGTACGACGACCTTGGGCGCTTCGTCGTCTACGCGTCTGCCGGCGCTCAAGGAGGCTCCGGTGAAGGCGAGCACCGGCACAACGGGCACAACGGGCACAACGGGCACAACGGGTACAACCGGCACAACGGGTACAACCGGCACAACCAGCACTGCCGGTGCTTCCGGCAAAGTCCGCAAGGCGAGCGGTTTCGGCGCGTGATGCGCGCTGCCCATCGATTTCAAGCATGACGGATATCAGTTCCCAGACTTTGCACGTGGTCGCCAAAGAACTGGCGGCGACGCTTGGCGATGCACGCGTTGCCCTCGAAGCTTACGCCGAGCGGGTCGATCAGCGCGGGATGCTCGAAAAATGCGCGGACCAACTGCACCTGGCGCACGGCGTGCTGCGTCTTGTCGAAGTCTACGGCGCCGCGCTGCTCGCCGAGGAGATGGAGCACGTCACGCGCTACTTGCTCGATGCGAGTACCGACGCGAAGCGCAGGGACGATAAGCGGCAGACCGAAGGTCTCGATGCCTTGATGCGTTCGATGGTTCAGCTGCCCACCTATCTCGAACGCGTGCTCTCCGGCGGTCGCGATTTGGCGCTGGTGCTGTTGCCCTTGCTCAACGATCTGCGCTCGGTTCGCGGCAGTCCCTTGCTTTCGGAAGGCACGCTGCTGCTGCTCAATCTCAAGTCCGATCAGCCGCCGCAGCCGCAATCGGCCGAAGAATCGCCGATAGCCGTGGCGCAATGGGCGCGACGCCTGCGGCCGAGGTTTCAGGTCGGCCTGCTGGGTCTGATTCGCGGCGAACGCCCGGCGCAGAATCTCGAGATCCTCGCGAAAGTTGCCGAGAAGCTCGAACAGGTGGCGACCACCCAACCGGTATTTCAGTTCTGGTGGGTAACCGGAGCGGTACTCGAGGCGCTGCGCACGAACGGCTTGGAGGCCAGCGTGACGCTGAAGCGCCTGCTCGGTCAGGCCGATCGTCAGCTCAAGGCCTTGTATGAGGTCGGCGAGGCGAGATATTGCGAAAATCCGCCGATCGATTTGCTCAACAATTTGCTGTACTACGTCGCCCGTGCGTCGACGCCCGGCGGGCGCATCGGCGCGGTGAGGGCGTCGTTCAAGTTATCCGAGCTGCTTCCCGTCGACGAATCGATCGAGCACGAGCGCGAGAGCCTCTCGGCGCCGAGCGTCAAGTTGATGCGCACGGTCGCCGCCGCGATCAAAGAGGATCTCTCCAAGGTCAAGGATGTCCTCGACATTTTCGCGCGGCGCGGCGGCGGCCAGATTGCCGAGCTGATGCCTCAGCTCGATCTGCTGAAGAAAATAAGCGACACGCTGGGTGTGCTCGGCTTGGGAGAATTGCGCCAGCGCGTGCAGCAGGAAGTGACCGATTTGACGGCACTGCTCACCTCGGCGCAGCCGCCACCGCAGGATGCGCTGCTCAAAGTCGCGGGCGTATTGCTGTCCGTCGAAGACAGCCTCGATGACCAACTCGTACGCCTGATCCTGCCGACTTCCTCCGACCAAGTTCAGCTCCCCGCTACCGACGCCGGGGACGCCGATTTTCGCCTGGTCAGCGAGGCGGTGCTGCGCGAATGCATCGTCAACCTGGCGCGCATCAAAGAGGCGATTTCGACCGCCGTGCAAAAACCCGGGGATTTTTCGCCGCAGGGACTCGACAACGTGCCGCAGCTGCTGCGGGGAATTACCGCTGGTCTGTTGATGCTCGGCAAGGGCAGAGCGGTCGAGCTCATGGATGCCATCGGCGTGCATGTGCGCAAGTTGGTCGAACCGGGCGCCCCAATGCCCGACGCGCAGCGCCTGGAGCGCGTAGCCGATGCGATCGTCAGCATCGAATATTACATGGAGACGATACAAAACGGCCGCAACGATCCTTGGTACATGCTCGACAATGCCGATACTTGCATCGCCGCGCTCGATGCGGAACTCGTTACTCGATTGCCCTCTGTCGATTTGGCATCGACCGACCATGAGACCACGGTCAGCCTCGATTACCAGGCAACCGTCCAAATCGACTACGCAGCGTCGGCATCGCCGCCGGCCGTCCCGACACCGGCGCCGCCGCCCGACCCGCAGTTGCTGGAGCTGTTCATCGAGGAGGCCAAGGAGGAAATGGCGTCGGTTGGGGCGACCTTCCCCCTATGGGAACAGAATCCGATGGATTTGGACTCGCTCGTCAAAATGCGCCGCAGCTTCCATACCTTGAAGGGCAGCGGCCGCATGGTCGGCGCCCGTCTTATCGGCGAATTCGCGTGGTCCATCGAGAATCTCCTCAATCGGGTCATCGATAAGACGCTGTCGCGCACACCCGGGATGATGTCCGTGATGCGCGCCGCCGTCAGCGCATTGCCCCATCTGATCGAGCAGCTGGAGACGGGCCGGCCTTCCTCGACACCGATCGACGAAATCATGGCGCGCGCCTATGCCTACGCGGACGGACGCGAGGCTGAGCAGGCCTTCATGAATCTCGCGCCGGAGGATCGCGATCGCAGCACGACGACCTCGTTGCTCGTCCCCCCCGTGGCGCCGGCAACACCGGCGCCGGCAGCGCCGGCGTTCGCGCCTACCACTCCACCGGCGGCCCCGGTGGCGGTTGCGCCGCCATCGACGGCGCCTCTGACGGTGGTGCCGTCAGCCCAAGTGCCGACACCGCCGGTGGTTGCACCGACACCGCGGGTCGTTGTACCGACACCGCGGCCTGCGCCTGCAGCGTTGTTAGTGCCGCCAACAATAGCGGTGGCGCCTCCCGAGGCGGCAAAACCTGCGCCCGCTGCCATGGATCCGATGTTGCACGATATCTACAGCAAGGAGACCGCAAATCACCTCGCGGAGATTCGCGAGTACCTGCGCAGACGCAGCGGTCAATTGGGGCCGCATGACTTGCCGGAGAGCGTCTATCGGGCGGTTCATACGCTGAGCGGCAGCTCCAAAATGGCCGAGGCGCGGCATGGTATTCGCGTCACCGAGCCCTTGAATCACTATATGCGCAAGGTCTTCGACAGCGGCCTAGGCTTGACCGACGCCGGCTTGAGCCTGCTCTCCGACGCGGTTGCCGCAATCGAAAACGTCGTTTCCCATATCGACGAGTCCACCGTGTTCTTTGCCGAGCAACCGCAATTGCTCGAACGCATGCGAATTCTCGAGGCTGCGCTCGACGTCACGTTGGCGCGCCTGGCGGACCCGACTGCCGCGTCGTCGCTCCAGCCGAGCTTGGCCGCATCGCCGCCCGTCGAGGCCTTCGATCATGAGATCGCCAATATCTTCAGCGAAGAGGCGACCGAGCTGCTCGAGGGGGCGCAGGCTTCGCTGAACGCCTGGAACGGCGATCGCAACAATAAAGCGCCGGTGGCCGAGTTGCAGCGGCAATTGCACACGCTCAAGGGCGGCGCGCGCATGGCGGGAATTCCCGCGATGGGCAATCTGAGCCATGAACTCGAATCCCTGGTGCTGCAGATCGACACCGGTGCGGTGCCGGGCAGCAACATCGCCTATGCGACGCTGCAGACCACTCTCGATGAACTTGCGCGCATGCGCGATATCGTGAGTAACGGCTCTCTGCCGGCGCCGGCGCCGGCGCTGATCGCGCAGCTTCGCGCGCTCAGTGTCGGGGAAGCGCCGCCCGCGAATGCGACCCCGACAGCGACCGCGGCCGCAATCCCGGCTCCCGCCGCTCCGCCGTCAGCGGTGCCGGCCTCGGCAGCCAAGCCGGCGGCCGCGCTGCCGACTTTGAGCTTGGTGCCGCCCGTGCCTGCGGCCAGGGAGCCGCGCCAGGATAGCGGCTTGAGCTTGAGCGGCGAGTCCGGCATGTCGACTCTGGAGCTCTCCAGCGCCCCCGTATTGCCGGGTCGCGAGAATGTTCCGGTGGAGCGCGCCGAGATGGCACGCGTCGACGCGGAACTGCTCGATACCATGCTCAACAACGCGGGCGAGGTCAGTATTTTCCGCGCGCGTCTCGGGCAGCAGGTCAATTCGATCGACTTCAACTTGGCGGAGTTGGCGCGAACGGTGACGCGTTTGAAAGACCAATTGCGGGGTCTCGAGATGGAGACCGAAGCGCAGGTACTCAATCGTCACCGCGACGAGGAGGCGCAGCGCACCGACTTTGACCCCTTGGAACTCGACCGCTACTCGGCGCTGCAGCAGTTCTCGCGCGCTCTAGCCGAAACCTCGGGCGACGTGGGGAGCATTCAGGGCCTGCTCGAGACCTTGACGCGCGAGGCGCAGAATCTCCTTACCCAGCAGGCGCGGGTCATCACCGATCTGCAAAACAGTTTGATGCGAACGCGCATGGTGCCGTTCCAGCGCCACGTACAGCGGTTGACGCGCCTCGTGCGCCAATCGGCCAATGATACCGGCAAGCGCGCCGAACTCGTGGTTCAGGGCGCCTCCGCGGAGCTCGACCGGCAAGTGCTCGAGCGCATGGTTCCGCCCCTGGAGCACATGCTGCGCAATGCCGTCGTACACGGCATAGAGCCGCCCGAGCGCAGATCGGCTTGCGGCAAACCGGAAGTTGGGCGCATCTCGGTCAGTCTGGAGCGCGACGGTGCCGAGGTCGTGATCGTGGTCGCCGACGACGGCGCCGGTATCAACGTCAAATTGATCCGCGAAAAGGCCATCTCCCTCGGCCTTGCCGATCCGCAGGCCAAGCTCACCGACGAAGAGGCCATGCAGCTCATCCTGGAGCCCGGATTCAGCACGGCCGGCCGAGTTACGCAGGCGGCCGGCCGTGGCGTCGGCATGGACGTCGTCGCGACCGAGGTCAAAAAGCTGGGCGGCGGCCTTTTCATCGAGTCGACGCTCGGCGCCGGATCGCGGTTCACGATTCGCCTGCCGTTCACGCTCGCAATCAGCCAGGCATTGATCGTACGCGTCGCCGACGAGGTGTATGCGCTGCCCATGCCGACCGTCGAGGGAGTCGTGCGGCTGCCGAGAAATATCGTCGCCCGCCATCTGGGCAAGGACGCGCCTTTGTTCGAATATGGTGGACAAAAATACCGCTTTCAGCAGCTCGGATCCTTTGTCGGCATCGGCGCCACGCATCTGCCCGATACCGACGTCTCGATGTCGGTCGTCCTGATCCGGGCGGGCGAGCAATCCACCGCTTTGGTGACCGATGAATTGGTCGGCAGCCGCGAGATCGTCGTCAAGAATCTGGGTCCGCAAATATCGGCGATTCGCGGCATCGCCGGAGCCACGATCTTGGGCGACGGCCGCATCGTGGTAATTCTCGACATGGGCTCGCTCGTGCGCTCCGAATGGCGCGTGCGCGCAAGCGATGCGCCGCCGCTCGAGCAGCGCGACCGGCGCACGTTCGCGCTCGTCGTCGATGACTCGATTACGGTGCGCCGCGTCACCCAGCGCCTGCTCGAACGCAATGGCATGCGCGTGATGACGGCCAAAGACGGCGTCGAGGCCGTCTCTTTGCTGCAAGACCATCTCCCCGATATCATTTTGTTGGATATCGAGATGCCGCGCATGGACGGCTACGAGGTCGCATCGCACGTGCGCAACGATCCGCGGCTCAAGGACATCCCGATCGTCATGATCACATCGCGCGTCAGCGAGAAGCACCGCGCCCGGGCGATCGAACTCGGCGTGGACGAGTACCTCGGAAAGCCCTACCAAGAGAGCCAGCTGCTCGACGCAATCGAACCGCTGGTCAGTCGGCGCAGCGCCGTGGCGCGCTAGGGGATTCGAGCCGTGTCCGACTTGCGCGAAGAGCTCTACAGCTTGTTGGTGCCGCTCGTGGGGGAGCGCCTGTTGGTGCCGCGCGCCTGCGTGGCCGAGGTCATCGGCTACCAGACTCCCGCGGACATGACCAACGCGCCGCCCTGGTACGCCGGCCTGGTGACTTGGGGAGCCCACAGCATCCCGGTCATCGCCTTTGAGGGCGCGCTCGGGGCATCCCTGCCGAGCATCTCGGGCCGCACCCGCATCGTCGTGTTTCACGCGCCGAGCGGCAAAATACAGTGCGGCTATTTCGGCATGTTGACCCAGGGGTTTCCGCAGCTCGTGCGCGTCAACGCCGACGTCATACGGCCCGACCCGTCGCGCAGTTTTGCGGAGCGCTCGCCGGTGATTTGCCAGGTGCGCATGGTCAACGAGACGCCCTTGATTCCCGATCTGCAGCGGCTCGAAGAAATGATCGCCGAGGAGACCTCGGTCCTCGGCTAGGCGTACGCGATGGCGCTGCGATCGCCTAGCGCATGTCGCCGAATTGGGTTTGCAGCCACGTCAGTGCTGCGATGGCTGCGGTTTCGGTCCGCAAAATCCGCGGACCGAAGCGCACGCGCTTGAACCCTGCGAGGTGAAACGCTTCCAGCTCATCGGGCGCAAAACCGCCTTCCGGGCCGATTGCGATTTCCACGCTGCCGGCCACGTCCCGCGTTACGGTGTCGGCATCGGCGTCCGGTTCGAGCACGAGGCGAGTACCCCCGCCGGCCGCCGCTCCCAGATAGTCGATGAGCTGCCGAGGTTCCTCGACGGCCGGGACCCGATTGCGTCCGCATTGTTCGCAGGCGCTGACGACGACTGCGCGCCAGTGCGTCGCCTTTGCCTCGGATTGTCGTGCGTCGAGGCGAACGACGCTGCGCTGACTCAACGTGGGCACGATGCGCGCGACGCCGAGTTCGGTCGCCTTCTGCACGATGAAATCCATTCGATCGCCGCGCGGCACCGATTGAACGAGCGTTACCGCGAGCGCCGATTCTCTGTCGACGAAGGTTCCGGGTCCGACCGATGCCCTGACTCGCGCGCCGCGCACGCTCTCGATCTCAGCGCTGAACTCACGGCCGTCGCCATTGAACAAGATCAGTCCGTCGCCGACCCGCGCGCGCAGCACCTTGGCGACGTGGGCCGCTGTTTCAGGCGGAAGTTCGAGCGCCGCTCCCGCTTCGAGGCAGGTCTCTACATAGACGCGCGTCAGGCGCATGAGGCTGGGCCGGTGGTGAAAATGCCGTTCATATCGAACCGCATTGTCGCATATGCTAGCCGAAGGACCGCGCTGAACGAGGGTGCCTAGTTTGCCGCGAAAGAACTTGCAATTGCCGGAGCTCGAAGTGGACGCATCGAGCGGCTTGCTGCGCGGGGTGCGCTTCGTGGCCTCGCCGAATTTCGATGCGAGGCCGCCGGACTCCGGCGTAGACCTGGTCGTCGTGCATGGGATAAGCCTGCCGCCCGGCGTGTTCGGCGGCCCATGGATCGATCAACTGTTTACCAACGGATTACCGGCCGATGCGCACCCGTATTTTGCCGCCGTGAATGCGCTGCGAGTGTCATCGCACGTGCTCGTGAGACGCGACGGCGAGATCACGCAATACGTCAGGTTCACGGACCGCGCGTGGCACGCCGGAGTATCCAGTTACGAAGGAAGAGAGGCCTGCAATGATTTTTCGATCGGCGTCGAACTCGAGGGCGCCGATACGGTGCCTTACGAGGACGTGCAATACCAGGTGCTCGCTACCGTGGTCCGCGCACTGTGCGCAGCCTACCCCGGCTTGTCGCCGAATCGGCTCGTGGGACACAGCGATATCTCGCCCGGGCGCAAGACCGATCCCGGCGCCGCATTCGACTGGATACGTGCGCGCCGGCTCATTCGCACGGCTTGCGCAGGGCGGCCGCCGCCCGCCCGGGTTTAACGCCGACGCCAGAAAATCTCGCTGCCGTTTTCGTGGCGTGCAAGCACGCGCGCCACCACGAACAGCAGATCGGAGAGTCTATTCATGTAGGTCAATGCGTCGGGGGAAACGGTTTCCTCGCGCGCCAAGGACCAACACAGCCGCTCCGCGCGCCGGCAAACGGTGCGCGCCAAGTGGCAGGCCGCTGCCGCCGGCCCACCGCCCGGCAGAATGAACTCCGCGAGCGGCGGAAGAGTGTCGTTGAAGGCGTCCAATACCGCCTCCAAGCGCTGCGTGTAGGCCGCGGTCACGAGCCGATTTCCAGGGATGCATAACTCACCGCCCAAATCGAACAAGTCGTGCTGCACGTCGGTGAGACAAGTGCGTACTGGCTCCGGCAGTCCCGGTACCGCGAGGACCACTCCGATCGTGCTGTTCAGTTCGTCGATTGTTCCGTACGTCTCGACGCGCAGGCTGTCCTTTGGAACCCTGGATCCGTCGCCCAAGCCGGTGCTTCCCTCGTCGCCCGTGCGCGTGTAGATTTTGCTCAAGCGATTGCCCATGATCGATTCACTCGTGTCGGGGGATGCGACGGTAGGCGTCCGGCAATGTTTCTGTCAAGGCATGCGGAAGAAAGAACCCAAGGAGTCCATCGCGTGAGCCCATCGGCCGAATTACAGGCAGCGCTCGATGCCGCCGAGCAGGCTGCGGCAATCGCGCGGTCGCTGTATCAACACAATATCGAAGTTCGCATCAAGGCCGACAAGACCCCCGTGACGGAGGCCGATGTGCGCTGCGAGATCGCGATACGTGAAATCCTGGAGGCGCGGTTTCCGAGCTACGGCTTTTATGGCGAGGAGACCGGTGTGCGCGGCGCGGATGCGGAGAGCCTTTGGTTGGTCGATCCTATCGACGGCACGAAGGCATTCGTGCGCGAGTACTCGATGTTTTCGACGCAGATCGCTCTAATGCGGCGCGGTGAACTCGTGCTCGGCGTGTCGAGCGCGCCGGTCTACGGGGAACTCGCCTGCGCCGAGCGGGGGTTCGGCGCGTTTCTCAACGGTGAACGAATAGCCGTCAGCGGGATCGATCGCATCGAGTCTGCGGCAATGTCCTCGGGCAACATCAAGAGTTTGGCTCTGGGCGGCCAATGGTCGCGCTACGGCGCGCTGGTCGCGCGGGTAGGGCGCATTCGCGGATACGGTGATTTCTTGCACTATCACTTGCTGGCGGCCGGAAAAATCGACGTCGTCATCGAGAGCGATGTGAACATTCTCGATATCGCCGCGCTCGCCGCGATCGTGACCGAAGCCGGCGGCAAGTTCACGGAATTGACGGGCGCACCAATCACTCTGCAATCGACTTCGGTGCTCGCGAGCAACGGCCTTCTGCACGCACCCGTACTCGCTGCGCTCATCGCATGAGCGCGGGCCAGCGTATTTCGAGCGCGGTCGCCTCTCCGATCACGACTTCGTCCAAATCGGTGGCTTGTTCCCACCGATCGGCAGCGAGCATGCGCCTGCCCGCCATCAATTCCGCGTGGCGCTGCGGATACAATGGGACTTGCCGCGGGTCGCCGTAACCGTCGGGAAAGCGCGGTGAATCGTCGGCGGCGTTGTACTTGTCGGTGGCACCCAGCGTGTGCAGCATCTCGTGTGCGATGACGACATCGTTCGCGCCATTCATCCAATCTGCGGCGAACGCATAGACCACGCCGATCTGGCCTTTGCTGAGCCCCAAGGAATGCGGCACGGTGGGAGTGAGCTTGGGATCGTGATACAGCACGAATAGGCGGATGTCCTCGGGCTCACGGGATTGGCCGCTGACGTGCCAGGCCCAATAGCGCAGCCGCAGACTCCACCAGATCGTGCGCAGCACTCCGTCGTCGTCGGCGCGCCGCGGCGGCATTTCCAGCAGTTCCGCTCGGAGCCTGGTTTTCACCGGCAGAGCGAGCGCCAAATGATAGCGTGCCGCCTCACGTGCGAAGAATCGATCGATCGGTTGGAAGTGCTCGGCATTGAGTCCGGCCACGTAGCCCTTAGTGACCGGACTCGCGTCGGCGGCGATCGGATAGACCGCGACGAACAGCGGTTCGCGCCAGCGGGTAGTGCGGTAGCGATCTTCACAGGTACTGACCGCCACGATCAATAAGGCGAGCAGCAAAATCAGAATGCGCAGCGTCTTGAAACGGCCGCCGCGCGGCGCAGGTGGCGCTTTAGTCTGCGTAATCTTCAATCCGCGGCATCAACGCGCAGTTCGGCGAGTTCCCCATCATGCGCCGTATACGACACGGCCATGGACTTGCAGCAGACGGGGCAGTCCTCGATGTATGACTGCTCTGGCACCGACAGGTCGAGCGTCAAATTGATCGTCTCCCAACAATGCGGGCAGCTTGCCTCATGTCCTTGAACCCAGTTCATCGCAATAGGATTCCTCGAGCCGGCACGATCCTCAAGGCTGCAGGCGGGTCGCCGTCCAGATGATTGGACCCGGCGGCGCGTCGAGCCGCCGGGTCCAACGCGCCCGGTCGTGTATCCGGAATTCGCCCTCGACCCACAGCTCTACCGCTTCGGCGCGCAGCCGAAACCCGCCCCAATGCGCCGGCCTCGGCACCTGCACGGAAACCCCATCCGGTTCCGGTGTACCGGGACCGCCATAGGGGATACCGAAGCGCCGCGCGGCTTCCGCCACCGCGCCGACGAGCGCCGCGCGCGACTCGATGGGTTGGCTTTGCGCGCTGGCCCACGCGCCCAGGCGACTTTGCCACGGTCTCGATTGAAAATAGGCGTCGTTTTCCGCATCCGAAAGCCTCTCGACCTGCCCTTCGGCACGGACTTGGCGGTGGCGGTGATCCCAATGAAACACGACCGCGGCGCGCCGATTGGTTTGCAGCTCGCGCCCCTTGTGGGACTGGTAATTCGTATAAAAGACGATGCTGCCGGATTTGGCGTCGATTTCTTTGCACAGCACGACGCGCGCCGAAGGCTGGCCGCGGGCATCGACCGTGGCCAACACCATTGCGTTAGGGTTTGGCTGCGCGGCATCGACGCCCGCCCGCGCCAGCCAGGCTTCGGCTACCGCCAAAGGGTCGGCGGGCAGCGGGTCGGGCAAGGATTCGGTCCAAAGCGTCTGAGTCGATGCGTTCATGTCGGGATTTTATCTTGCGGTTGCCGCGCGCGGCCAGTAAAAGGAGAGCCGGCGGCAACTGGAGAGTTTTCCCGAGATGAATTTGGACGAATTGCGAACCGCAATCACCGAGTTGGACGGCGAATTGATCGAATTGGTAGCCCGCCGGCAGGCCTTGAGCGAGCAGGTTGCCGCGGTCAAACGCGCAACCGGTCGACCCACGCGCGATTTTGGACGCGAACGCGAGGTGATTCTGCGCGCGCGTACCGCCGCCCAGGGCCGCGGCGTGTCTCCTGCGCTGGCCGAATCGATTCTGCGCCAGCTGATCCACTCCTCGCTCGCTACCCAGGAACAAGCGGGCGTTGCCGCACAAGCGCACGGCAGCGGTAAGCGCGCGCTCGTCATCGGCGGCCGCGGCAAAATGGGGCGCTGGTTTGCCGACTTCCTCGCGTCGCAGGGCTTTCGCGTCGGCATCGCCGATCCGGCCGGGACCTTGCCGGGATTCGAGTACGTCGCGGATTGGCAGAACGATAGGCTCGATCACGACCTGATCGTATTGGCGACGCCGTTGGGCGCAACTGCCGAGCTGCTGATGTCGCTGGCGCGCCGCGCGCCGCGCGGCTTGATCTTCGATTTAGGCTCGCTCAAGACGCCGCTGCGAGCGGGCCTCGCCGCGTTGGTGGCGGCCGGTTGCCGCGTGACCTCCTTGCACCCCATGTTCGGGCCCGATACGGAATTGCTGTCCGGCAGACATGTGATTTTCATCGATTTGGGCAACAGCGATGCCTTGAGCGAGGCGCAAGCGCTGTTCGCGCCGACGATGGCCGAGCGCGTCGTCATGGACTTAGACGAGCACGACCGATTGATTGCCTATGTGCTGGGGCTGTCGCACGCATTGAATATCGCCTTCTTTACGGCGCTTGCCGAGAGCGGCGAGGCCGCGCCGCGCCTGGCGCGGCTTTCGAGCACGACTTTCGATGCCCAGCTGGAAGTCGCGAGCCGGGTTGCCGCGGAGAGTCCCGAGTTGTATTTCGAAATTCAGCATCTCAACGAGTACGGCGGAGAGTCCTTGCGCGCGTTGCTGCAGGCGGTCGAACGACTGGTGTCGGTCGTCGCGACGGGCGATGCCGCGGCGTTCAAGGCGCTCATGAACCGCGGTCGCGCGTATCTCGACGTGCGCGCTGCCGCTCGTGCGGGCTAATGGCGATGTCTCTCGAGGAACCGATCCGAGATATCGAGGAGCTGAAAAAGCGCCTCGCGGAATTGATGGCCGAGGCGGCGAATAACGAGACGATCTTGAAGCGCATGCAGGCGCGCGAATTGCTGCTGCTGCGGGCCGAAAAATTGTCGCAATTGCTGCGCGTCATGGTGGACGGTTTGCGCGAGTCTTACGGGCTCGATGCCGTCAGTGTCGTTCTGCTCGACCCGCAGCACGAGATACGGCATTTGTTGATTGCCGGCGGCGAGCGGCCGGACGAGTTCTCGCAGGTTTTGTTCGTCGATTCCTTGGTCGGTCTCGCACCGCAGCTCGTGTCCTTGCACAAGCCCTGGCTCGGACCCTTCGTGGGTGCGGATCATCACCTGCTGTTTACGGGTATTCGAGACCTCAAGAGCATCGCGCTGGTGCCGCTGCCGCGCATGGATCGGTCGATAGGGGCGCTGTGCTTGGGTAGCCGCGATTTGACGCGATTTACGCGGCATCACGGCACGGATTTTCTGGCGCATTTGGGCGCGATCGCCGCTGTATGCCTCGAGAACGCCGTCAATAGAGATCGCCTGCTGCGGGCCGGAATCACGGATTTCCTGACCGGATGGCACAACCGGCGCTATTTGCAACAGCGCCTCCGGGAGGAGCTGTCGCGCGCGCAGAGGCACGGGGGCGCCGTCGCCTGCTTGATGATCGATATCGATCGCTTCAAGGGCATCAACGATGGCTACGGCCATCTTGCGGGCGATAACGCGCTCAAAGAAGTCGCGCAGCGCGTCGAGGCTCAGATTCGCAGCATGGACACGGCGGCCCGTTTTGGTGGGGACGAGTTGGCGATCATATTGCCCGAGGCGCATGCCGCCGAGGCAGCGACCCTCGGCGAACGCATTCGCGCGGCAATCGCCGGAGAGCCGATCATGTTGACGGCCGAGATCACGCGTACCCTGACCGTCTCGATCGGCGTCGCCGAGGTCGCGCCGGGACGGCATGAAACCGATTTGAAAGGCGTCGGCGATCGGTTACTCGCCGATGCCGACGCCGCCTTGTATCGAGCCAAGGCGCTCGGCCGCAATCGCGTTCAGGTTGGCGCGGGGTAGCCACAAGCCGCCCTCGATGTGGAACAATCCCCAGGCTATGCCCACTGCGCCCGCCGTAGACTATATCGACAAGGACGGCTTCCGCGCCAACGTCGGCATCGTGTTGTCGCAGGCCTCGGGAACGGTTTTCCTGGGGGGCCGCGTCGGCGGCCGCGGTTGGCAGTTTCCGCAAGGAGGTGTGAACCGCGGTGAACGGGTGGAGCATGCCTTATTCCGGGAGCTCCACGAAGAAATCGGCTTGGAACCCCAGGATGTCGAAGTTTTGGGCTCGACGCGCGGCTGGCTGCGTTACCGTCTGCCGCGCCAATATGTGCGAGACCGATGCATCGGGCAGAAGCAGCGCTGGTATTTACTTAAATTGACGGCCGATGAATCGAAGCTGCGGTTCGACGCCACGGGGCAGCCCGAGTTCGATCGCTTCCGCTGGGTCGGTTACTGGACGCCGGTGCGCGAGGTTGTCTACTTCAAGCGGCGCGTCTACGTGCGAGCCCTGCATGAACTCGGCAAAATATTGTTTCCCGACGGGCTGCCTCCCTACCCCGACTGGTGGTCGGAGCTGAAGCTGACCCGCTAGTACTGGCGGTCCGGTTGCAAGGGGCTTTCTAAAACGGCTTTGCGACTGCCAATAGGACGATGCCGATCAACAGCAGCGACGGCGCCTCGTTGAAGACGCGATACCACTTCGAACTGTGCAAATTGTGCCCCGCGGCGAACCGCCGCACGAGCAAGTAGCAATAGCCGTGATAGGCGATCAGCAGCGCAACGAGAAACAATTTGGCGCGCAGCCAAGCCATCGCCAAATAGTCGGGATACGCGACGATCATCCATAGGCCGAGTGCGACGGTGGCGACGGCCCCGATGGTCATGATCGCGAACAGGCGCCGCTCCATGATTTGGAAGCGCTGCACACTCACCGCGTCGGTGGCATCGGCGTGATAGACGAACAAACGCGGCAGATAGAACAAACCCGCGAACCACGTGACCATTGCGGCCACATGGAAGGCTTTTAGCCAGAGCATCGATCGATTCCTTGCCGGTTTGAGACGCAGCGCCCGTTGATATTCCCCGACAATGATAGCGTGAAGGATGATTTGTCGCCGAATGGCGCCAATGCGGGCCCCGATCGGCCTTAAGAAGCCACAGCTTGTGCGGCCGTGACGGGGGTTTGATCAAGAGGCTGACGCAAGGCCTGCGGCTTCGTGTAATGTCTCGTACCCTCGCGGGTGTTGGGGGCAGGAATCAACGGCTATGGCGGTTTCGTTCGGCAAACTGGTTGTCCGATCCTATGCGCCGAAGCGCCGCGCGGTTTTGCTGGCCGCGCTCGTGCTTTTAGGATTAGCGAGCCTCTACGGCGCGTTCGAGCTGGGACGCTACGACGCCGGTTATCGAGTCATCGATTCCGTTCGCGGGGCGTTATCGACGAGTGCGCGCCTGCGCAGCCTCGAGGCCGAGAACGCGCAGCAGCGTACCGAGCTCGAGGCGGCCGAAGTGGCGCGCCGCGTCGATCGAGAGGGCTACAAGCAAGTCGAGCAGAATCTCGGCGACATGCAGAGTCAAATCGCGCGGCTCAATCAGGACTTGTCGTTCTACCGCGGCCTGGTGCAGCCCGAGTCCGTCGTCAGCGTCAAAGTACAGCAGATGCAAATCGTGCCCGAAGCGGCTGCTGGCGCGTTTCGGATCAAGTTCGTGCTGATGCAGACCGGCAAACCCGGCGGTTCGGTTGCCGGTAATTTCGCGATAACGATCGACGGATTGAAGGACGGCAAGCCGCTCAGTTTGGATCTTGCGCAACTCTCGCCAGGCGCCCGCGCGAGCCTGGCATACTCGTTCAAGTATTTTCAGGATTACGATGAAGTCGTGCAATTGCCGGCCGGATTCGAGCCGACCCGCGTCGGGGTCGAAATCCATACCGGCAAGAATGGGAACCATGGCTTCCGGCAGGCTTTCGTCTGGAAAGCGCAGGGGATGTCGGTCGAGGCCGAGGCGACCAATGACGTTAAGACCAAAGGTGTTCTAGATGTTCAAGCGGAAACAGAATAACTCTGCAAAAATTCAGACGCTCATAGGGGCCAAGACGCGCATCGACGGGGACGTCGAATTTTCGGGCGGCTTGCATCTCGACGGGCATATCAACGGTAACGTCAGAGCGGGCGAGGGTCCCGGAGCAATCCTTTCGGTCAGCGAGCAAGGCTGCATCGAGGGCTCCGTGGTCGTTCCGAGCATCGTTCTGAACGGCATCGTCAAAGGCGATATCGAGGCGGCCGAACGGGTCGAGCTGGGCCCCAAGGCGCGCGTGCTCGGGAATGTCTACTACACGATCATCGAAACTGCGATTGGCGCCCAAATCAACGGAAAATTGCTGCACAAAGCCAATTCGGGCCCCCCTGGGGGCGAACCCGCGCCTACCGAGGACCCCGCTCTTTGATTGGGCAGGCGCGGCCGAGTACACTAGACAAATGAACGCCACACCCGAATCCATCGTCAATTTCGAGGCTGAGCCCGAGCCCGGTACGCCACCCGACGTACTGGTATTCACGGATGCGGCTGCCGGTAAAGTCGGCGAATTGATACGCGAGGAAGCTAACCCGAATTTGAAGCTCAGGGTGTTCGTTTCTGGCGGCGGCTGTTCGGGCTTTCAATACGGATTCACTTTCGACGAGAAAATCGAGGAAGGCGATTTTTGCGTCGAGAATCAGGGTGTGCAATTGCTGATCGATCCGATGAGTGCGCAATACCTGATGGGCGCGGAGATCGACTACAAGGAAGATCTGCAGGGCGCCCAGTTCGTCATTCGCAATCCAAACGCCAAGACCACCTGCGGCTGCGGGTCCTCTTTCTCCGCCTAAAAATGTTGGGACTGTAGATGAGCGGCGGTCGTGTCGTGCCCGACGTGCTCGCCGCCGTCGATCTTGGGTCCAATAGTTTTCACATGGTCGTCGCGCGCCACCAGCATGGCCAATTGGTCATCTTGGACCGGCTGCGCGAAATGGTCCGTTTGGGCGCGGGTTTGAGCGTCAACGGACGGCTCGACGACGAGGCCACCGCGCGCGCGCTGCGTTGCCTGGAGCGCTTCGGACAACGCTTGCGCGCGATGCAGGCCGACAGCGTGCGAGTCGTCGGCACCAATGCGCTGCGCCGCGCGAAGCGCAAGCGCTGGTTTTTGGAGCGCGCCCGGGCCGCATTGGGGCACCCCATCGAGATCATCTCCGGCCTCGAAGAGGCGCGCCTGATCTATTCGGGTGTGGTGCACACCAGTCCGATGAATCCGGACAAGCGGCTGGTCATCGATATCGGCGGCGGCTCGACGGAACTGGTGATCGGCGAAGGTTTCAATCCGCTGCTGCTCGAGAGCTTGTCGGTCGGCTGCGTCGGACTGAACGCCTTCGACGATGGGCGCATCTCGGAGAAGCGCTTCGAGCGGGCGCGCACGGCGGTGCGCCTCGAACTCGAACCCGTACAAGAAGCGTATCGGAAGATGGGCTGGCTGCAGGCCTTCGGCAGCTCCGGCACCGTGAGGGTGATCGCCGACGTCATGCGCCGCTTGAACCCGGAAAATCCGCGTATCACCTTAGAGAATCTCAATAAATTGGTCGAAAGGGTCGTGGCTGCCGGCAATGTCGATGAACTCGATCTGCCGGAGGTCGATGCGGAGCGCGCACCGGTGTTTCCGAGCGGCCTCGCGATCCTCATCGAGATCGTCGAGAGCCTGAACATCGATCGGGTCCGAGTGGCGGAAGGCGCGATGCGCGAGGGGCTGCTCTACGACCTCATGGGCCGATTTACCGACGAGGACGCGCGCGTGCGCACCGTGCGGGCAATGGAGATGCGCTATCACGTCGACGCGTTGCAGGCCGAGCGCGTTGAAATGACCGCGGTCGCGCTGCTCGCGCAAGTCGAGTCCGAGTGGGGGCTCGAGGATCCGTTGGCGGAGATGGCATTGCGTTGGGGAGCGCGGCTGCATGAGACCGGTCTCGATATCGCTCACTCGAAATATCACCGGCACAGCGCCTATTTGCTCGAACACGCCGATATGCCGGGCTTCCCGCGCGAGGAACAGTTGCTGCTCGCGGCAATGGTCGGCGGACATCGCCGGCAATTATCGTTCGAAGTACTCGAGGATCTGGTGCCGCCCTGGGACCGGCTCGCGGAATTCTTGATCGTATTGCTGCGCCTGGCCGTGTTGCTGCATCGTGGCCGCAGTCCGCAGCCGTTGCCCGAAGTGCTGTTGCGGGTCAAGGGTCGGAATGTGGGACTCGAACTGCCCCAGCGTTGGATGAAAGAGCATCCGCTCACGCTCGAGGATCTTGAGCAAGAGCGGCAATATTTGAAAGACAGCGGTTTTCGCCTCAATTATCTTTGAGCGCGACGCGATCGTCGTAGCGGTTCAACAAGCGGGTCTGCGCGCAAGTGTTGGTTTCGCCGCGCACCCGTGCGTAGTAGCCGCTGGAAAGCAAGCGCCAAGCCTGTACGTCGTCCGCGAGGTATAGCTCGAGCTCTTCGGCGACACGCGCCTGGAGTTCCTCCGACTCCACCGGAAAGGCGACCTCGACGCGGCGGAACAGGTTTCGGTCCATCCAATCGGCGCTGCCGCAATAAATCTCCGGCTTGCCGTCGTTGGCGAAAGAATAAACGCGAGAATGCTCGAGGAACCGCCCGACGATCGAGCGCACTCTGATCCGATCCGAAACGCCCGCGATGCCGGGCCTCAAACAGCAGACGCCGCGCACGATCAGGTCGATCTCGACGCCGGCGTGCGATGCGCGGAATAGCGCCTGAATGATCGTGGGCTCGGTCAGCGAATTCAATTTGGCGATGATGCGCGCCGGCCTGCCCGCGTGCGCGTGTGCGATTTCACGCTCGATTTTAGCGACGATCGCACGGTGAAGGCTGAAGGGCGCTTGCAGCAATTTACGCAGTCGCGGCACCCTCGTGAGGCCCGTGAGCTGCAGAAAAATCTCATGTATGTCTTCCCCGATGGCCTCATCCGAAGTCATCAAGCCGTAGTCCGTGTAGAGGCGCGCGGTCTTGGCGTGATAGTTGCCCGTACCCAGGTGGCAGTAGCGGCGCAGACCGGTTTCCTCGCGGCGCACGACCATGACGAGCTTTGCATGGGTCTTGTAGCCGAACACGCCATACATCACGTGCGCACCGGCTTCCTGCAGCTTGGTCGCGATATCGATGTTCGTTTCCTCGTCGAATCGCGCGCGCAACTCGATGATCACGGTCACATCCTTGCCTGCCTGTGCCGCCTCCGCCAGCGCGCCGACGATGGTCGAGTCGCTGCCGGCGCGGTATAGCGTCTGTTTGATCGCGAGCACCTGCGGGTCGGCGGCCGCATGCTTGATGAAGTCGATGACCGGGCCAAAACCTTCAAACGGGTGCTGCAACAACACGTCGCCGGCCCGCAAGGTCGCGAATAGGTCGCCGCCCACACGCAGCCGCTCCGGAATGCTCGGCGTGAACGAGGGGTACTTGAGTTCGGCGGTGTCGACGAGGTCGTAGACGGCCATCAGCCGGTTCAAATTCACGGGGCCGGCGACCCGATACAAGTCGTCGCTCGTGAGCGCGAACTGATCCAACAAATAGGTGAGGATCTCCTCCGGGCAGTGATGCGCGGTTTCCAGGCGCACCGCGTCGCCGTAGCGGCGCGAGGCGAGTTCGCCTGCGACCGCGCGCAACAGATCGTCGACCTCTTCTTGCTCGACGAACAAGTCGCTGTTGCGGGTCACGCGAAACTGATAGCAGCCCTTGACGCTCATACCCGCGAACAGCTTCGATACGTAGGCCTCGACGATCGTGCCCAGAAAAACGAATTGCCGGCGGCCCAGTTCATCGGGCAGCCGTATCAGACGCGGCAGCGAGCGCGGCGCCTGGACCACGGCCAGCCCGCTGTTTCGCCCAAACCCGTCCTCACCCTCGACGACGATTGCGAAATTCAAGCTCTTGTTCAATATTTTGGGAAAGGGGCGCGCCGGATCGAGCGCCAACGGACTCAACACCGGCTCGACTTCGCGCACGAAGTACTCGCCGATCCATGCGGCTTGGGCGTCCGACCAGGTATCCGGCGACAGAAAAACCACGCCGTGCGCCGCGAGTTCCGGCATCAGGACTTCGTTGAGCAAGGTGTATTGCTCGTCGACGAGCACTGTCGCGCGCGCGCTGATTGCCTTGAGCTGTTCCTGTGCCGACATGCCGTCCGGCTCCGCCTGATTGGCGCCGGCCTCGACGAGCTCCTTGAGGCTGGCGACGCGAATCTCGAAGAACTCATCGAGATTCGCGCACGAGATACACAAGAATTTGACGCGTTCGAGCAGCGGAATACTGCGGTCCTTGGCCTGTTCCAATACGCGTTGGTTGAACTCCAGGAAGGACAATTCACGATTGATGTAGAGCTGCGAGGCTTGGAGATTGATGTCGTTCATGATGGCATTTGCTAAGAGTGCATGACGATTTACTGAATCTCAGCCTGTGAGATAAATGCCCATGTGGCCCTAGCGGCGCGGGGTCAATTGGCCGAGATTGGCGCGCGCGATTGCGCCGTGCCGATGACGGGCACATTGGCCGCCGCGGCCGGCGCGGCCGGCGGCTCCAGACGGCTCAGCAAGGGTGCGGATTCGCTCAAAAATCTGCCCATGGACTCGGCGCGCAGTGGCTCTGCGCCCGGCAATTTCACGGTCTGTGGGTTTTTGCGCAGGCCGTTCACGAGATACTCGTAATGCAGGTGCGGCCCGGTCGCGAGTCCGGTCATGCCGACAAAACCGATCACGTCGCCCTGCGCTACACGCGAGCCGACGCGAATATTCTTCGCAAAGCGCGACATGTGGCCGTATAGCGTGGAGATGCTATTGGTGTGGGCCAGCACGATCGCGTTGCCGTAGCCGCCGCGGCGCCCAGCGAAGCTCACGCGCCCGTCGCCGGAGGCGTGCACCGGCGTGCCGGTCGGGGCGGCGTAGTCGGTGCCCATGTGGCCGCGAATCGTTTGCAGGATCGGGTGCAGGCGGTGCGGGTTAAAACTCGAACTGACGCGCGTGAATTCGAGCGGTGCGCGCAGGAACGCCTTGCGCATCGCGAGCCCATTGGGCGTGTAGTAGCTGAGTCGCCCGGAATCCCCCTTGAAGCCTACGGCGCGATACACCCTGCCGTTATTGACGAACTCGGCGGCCAAAATCTCGCCATCGCGAACTTTCTTGCCGTCTTGGTAGATCTGCTCGTAAACCACGGTGTAGCGGTCGCCGTCGCGAATATCCAGCACGAAGTCGATGTCCCAGCCGAAGATGTTCGCGAGCTTCAACGCGACGCCATCGGAGATCTCGGCCGCCTCGGCCGCCTGAAACAGAGATGTATCGATGACAGCGGTCGCCGTGCGGATTCGTGTCTCGACGGGATTGTCGATCATTTGCGCGGAGAAGCCGTCGTCCCGACGCACGACCTTGAGCGTCTGTGTTTCGCTGACTTTACGCGATAGCTCCTTGATCTCGCCGGCCGCATGCGTCAACTGAATCGTATCGCCCGGTTTGAGGAAATCGATACTCTGTCGAATGCCCGGTAGATTGCGGATCGCCTCGAGATCGGCCTTGTCGAGCCCCATGCGCTGAAAGATCGCGTCGAGGGTGTCGTTGCGAGCGACCACGACCTCGATGGTCGAGACGACTTCGGCCTGTCGCGCGGCGTCGGACTCATCGCCAGTGCGCGCCGCGGCATTCGGCGCGGAGCCCTGCGCGGTATCGCGGCTTGCGGCGCTCGGTTCGGTACCCGGCGTCGCATTGCCGGCGGCTTGCGCATCGATCTGCGGGGCCGGAGCACCGGGGTCGGCAGCGGGCCTGTTGCCCAAGGCATGCCATAGCAGCAGCGCGGCGCCCACCGCCGCAGCAATCGGCGCCGACCATGCCATGAGCTTTTTGAGCACCGATGAATTCCTAAAGACAAACAGCTGGTTAGGCTAGCTGCCAGCCGCGGTGCGGTCAATCGAAAACCGAGCGTGCGGCGCTAATGATTCGCGTGGTTTGGAACTAGTTCAGCAGATTGTGACGGACATCGCGCGCGCCGCACTCGGCCGCGTACGAACTCGAATGCGAGTTCGACCTGGGGCTCGGCGCGTTTACCGCGGCGAGCGCTCGTGCGGCGCCTGCATGCGCGGTGCGCTATCGCCGAAGTGCTCGCGCACTTTGGCAACGATCTCAGGCTCGGTCATCTTATCCTCGGTTTCAACCGCTGCGATCCGCCCCTCCAGCTTCATCTTCATGAAACGTGCGTGAAGTTCGCCTTTGGCCTCGCCCGGACCGAGCAGCAGCACCCGTGCGAAATCGTGCAGCGCCGCGATGACCGCATCGTAGTAAACATTGAGCTCCGCCGTGAGCGCGCGCTGGCGGCTATCATCGGCCGGCACCAGTAGGGGTTCGGCGCGCCCCTTCATCGGCGAGTCGCCGCCGCGCTCCAGGTGTTTTTCGACTTTCGATAGGATCTGCGTCGTCTTCGGGCCGTCGGGAGTCAGCTCGACGACGATGGCCTTGCGGTGATCGATCCAGACCCCGCCCATTCGCGGCTTACTATTTCCGGAAGCGGGCGCCTCTCGTCCTGATTTGATGTTCATGGGCTCACAATAACGCGATATTCAGAGGCATTCTGTACGGGAAAGTACGGACTCGCGAATCCGTTGTTAGTGCGATGCGCTGGCCGTAAATTGTCGCCCCCAGTAAAGTGCGGCGATCACAAAGGAATCATTAGTTTGTCCAAGCCACTAGAAGAGCAGCTCGCCGAGCTGAAGCGGGGGTCCGTCGACCTCATTCACGAGGCCGATTTACGCAAGAAAATCGCGCGCGGTACGCCGCTGCGCGTCAAGGCGGGCTTCGACCCGACAGCGCCGGACCTGCATTTGGGTCACACCGTGCTGATCAATAAAATGCGGCAATTTCAACAGCTTGGCCATCAAGTGATTTTTTTGATCGGCGATTTCACAGGCATGATCGGCGATCCTACGGGCAAGAATTCGACGCGGCCACGTCTGACGACCCAGGAGATCGCCGCCAACGCGCGCACCTACCAGGACCAGATTTTCAAAATTCTCGATCCGGAGCGCACGGTCATCGATTTCAATTCGCGGTGGATGGGTCAGATGAACGCTGCGGGACTCATCGAGCTGGCGGCCAAACATACGGTCGCGCGCATGTTGGAGCGCGATGACTTCCAAAAGCGTTACAAGAGCGGCCAGCCAATCGCGGTTCACGAATTCCTCTATCCCTTAGTGCAGGGGTACGATTCGGTCGCGCTGCGTGCTGACGTCGAACTCGGCGGTACCGACCAGAAATTCAATCTGCTGGTCGGCCGGCAGTTGCAGGAGGCCTACGGCCAGGAGCCGCAGATCGTCCTGACGATGCCGCTGCTCGAAGGCCTGGATGGCAATAACAAGATGTCCAAATCCTTGGGTAACACCGTTGCGATCCAGGATCCTCCTGAGGCGATGTTCGGCAAACTCATGTCGATTTCCGACACCTTGATGTGGCGCTACTTTGAGCTGCTGAGCTTTCGTCCGTTGGCCGAGATTGCTGCATTGCAGAAGGCGGTTGCCGAGGGCAGGAATCCGCGCGACGTGAAATTCGAACTGGCCCGGGAACTGGTCACGCGCTTCTCGACCGCTGCAGACGCCGATCGCGCGCAGCGCGATTTTTCGACGCGTTTTCAACAGGGGGCGATCCCGGA
>CAVZFF010000003.1:0-2177500 GCA_963774475.1 uncultured Gammaproteobacteria bacterium | reverse complement strand
GAGTGCAATCGCATAAGGGTGCTTAACTGTGAGACGGACATGTCGAACAGGTACGAAAGTAGGTGATAGTGATCCGGTGGTTCTGTATGGAAGGGCCATCGCTCAACGGATAAAAGGTACTCCGGGGATAACAGGCTTATTCCTCCCAAGAGTCCACATCGACGGAGGAGTTTGGCACCTCGATGTCGGCTCATCACATCCTGGGGCTGTAGCAGGTCCCAAGGGTATGGCTGTTCGCCATTTAAAGTGGTACGCGAGCTGGGTTCAGAACGTCGTGAGACAGTTCGGTCCCTATCTTCCGTAGCCGTTGGAGATTTGAGGGTGAGTTGCTCCTAGTACGAGAGGACCGGAGTGAACGTATCTCTGGTGTTCCGGTTGTCACGCCAGTGGCACTGCCGGGTAGCTATATACGGACGGGATAACCGCTGAAAGCATCTAAGCGGGAAGCCCCCCCCAAGATTAGATCTCCCTAGACCTTTAAGGTCTCTAAAGGGCCGTCGAAGACTACGACGTTGATAGGCTGGGTGTGTACGCGCAGTAATGCGTTTAGCTAACCAGTACTAATTGCCCGTGAGGCTTGACCATATAACACCCAAGCGATTTGTTTTAACGCGCAAATCCCGTTGGGCTCAATTGACTCGTATTGCGACAAACGTCGAAAACAAATTGTCCGAATTAGCCGTGGGGGCGAGACATGACTCGCCCCCGTAGCGACTGGTTTGCCTGGCGGCCATAGCGAGTGGGAACCACCCGATCCCTTTTCGAACTCGGAAGTGAAAACGCTCTGCGCCGATGCTAGTGTCGACTTTGTCGATGTGAAAGTAGGTCACTGCCAGGCTCTTAATTTGATGAATGGAAACCCTCACCGGCCGACAAAGCTGGTGAGGGTTTTTTTGGCCCGAGGCCTATGGCGACGCCGGGGCCCACTGTCGGTCGTCGCGCCAGGCACCTTGATCGGGGTGTCATCAGCGTTGATACTGGGCCAAGGAGGGAGTAGATGATTGAGATCAAGTGCCCTCCGTTGTGTGCCGACGCAACCGCGCGTTGCTCAACCTAGTTAGACGCTCGACTTCAGCGTATGCGTTGTCTACTTGTTTTGTTCTTTCTCTCAATCGGCGCACTTGCGCACGGGGGCAGCTCCGCGTCGCTGGAAGATCGGAAGATCGAGTATCTGATAGCGGCGATCGAAACATTGCCGGACGCTCAATTCATCCGAAACGGCATCGCCTACGACGCCAAGAGTGCTGCCGACCATCTCCGTCTAAAGCGTCAGATGGCCGGATCTCGAGTTGCAACAGCTGAGGATTTCATCAGATTGTGTGCTTCCGTCTCGTCGGTCTCGGGATCACCGTACCAAATCAGATTTGCCGATGGACACACCGTTACGACAGAGGCCTACCTGCGGCAAAAGCTTGCTGAGTTTGAGGGTTGACGTAGCGAGCGCGTCTCACTGCGGCGAGTGGAGTGGCGCGATATGCTAAGGCATCGCACCCGACATTTGACCTAAACTCCGCTCTACGGCAGCGTTTGCGTGACATTCGTTGGACGATGGCTAGGGCATCATCGTTTGGGGGTGGAGACAATGAATTTATCTGCGGTCTTTGACTCAGCATGGTTCGATCTTGGCTTGGGTGTCGTAATGATAGGTTTCGGCGCGTTACTGGCATTTGGGCGGCCAGGGCGTATTGGTTGGGCCTCCGCAATTGTGTTCACTTTGTGGGGCTTGGTCCTTCTGTACCATGGATTTCTTAGAATTCCCGGTCGATGACTGGCATATCTTGTGTAAATACATCGACGTGACTTCGATTGCCATATCAGAATGCGTCGACGACCCGGGCGTACTTGAGTCGGCCGGCTCCAACATTGGTCAGTCGTCACCCGGCCGGGACTCTCAGCGCGCGGACAGGCGCGCGCATTTGATTGTTCACGTAGAACGCGGCGCGCGGGCGATCGCCGCGAAGGATGCGGCATCCGCACATCGCCGGCTGACCCCACTGCGCTGACGCATTCGCGTTGCGGACGCCAGCGTACAGACGTCGGCCGCGAATCCGCCTAGAATTCGCTGCTCGGCCGCGAGACAGAGGGATTATGAGTTACGTCGAAAACAATCTATTGCCAAACGAGCAAATCACCTACCGGGCGAAGCTCCACTGGATCATTTATCTGTTGCCCGTAGCCGTGTTTGCGATTGCAATTCTCGTGCTAGCGATGGGCGGCGGCGCGGTCGCCGGCATTGCGATCGCCATCATCGCGGTTGTCATGCTAGGTCCGCCTTGGATTAGGTCTACCAGTTCCGAATTCGCGATCACGAACAAACGCGTCTTGATCAAAGTGGGGCTCATCCGGAGGCACTCGCTAGAATTGCTGCTGCAGAAGGTCGAAGGTATCGGCGTCGATCAGGGGATTCTCGGACGCATCCTCGGGTACGGCACGATTATCGTATCGGGGGTCGGCGGCACGAAAGAGGCATTCCAGAGGATCTCGAATCCTTTGGAATTCAGGCGCCAGGTCCAAGCCTGCCTGGCTTCCTGAGACGGGGAATGACCGGTGGAGCGCGGCTGATCAATCCCGGAGCTTGCTTGCGGAGCAGGAAACTGACGCACTGCGGTTGGTCGGCTGAAACGGTTGGTCAATTGCATGATGGAGCCGATCCGGGCGCTGATACTCTTTGATCCGCAGAATGAACCAATCGCAACCGGCGTCGTCAACGCAGTACGCGGTGGGCCGTTTTCCGCTTGTTACCGGTTTTCCACGATTTTGGAGACGTACCATGTTTAGAACCGCACGGCTGCTGGCTGCGCTGGCCCCGATGCTGCTTGCCGCATGCGACGACCACAACCACGGGTTTGGTGGGTATGGGCCGCCGCCCGTTCAGGGCCCCCAGGCCTCGTTGCAGGTTTTGCATGCCTCGCCCGACGCCCCGCCCGTCAATGTGCTCATTGATGGCGTGCTGGCGACCCCGAATCTCGATTACGGTCAGGGCACCGGCGAGCAGCAGATCGCTGCCGGCATGCACACGATCGAGATCCAGACGTTGACGCCGGGCTCGCCGACGACGGTCATCGGTCCGACGACGCTTAACCTGGCCGCCGACACCGATTATGTGGTCGCTGCCGAGGGTCCGGTCGCCAGTATCGCTGCTCAGACATTCCCGCACGCGTTGGCGCTCGTTGGACCCAACTCGACGCAAGTCCAGGTTCTGCATGCCGCGCCGAATGCCCCGAGCATTTCGGTCTACGTAACGGCGCCGGGCGCCGACCTCGCTTCGAGCACGGCATTCGGCACGGCCTCTTTCCAAGGCGCGATCGGTCCCACGCAAATCTCCTCGGGACAGTACGAGATACGCGTGACCGCGGCGGGCACGCCGACCTCGGTGCTGTTCGATTCCGGAACGATTTCGCTCGCCGGCGGCACCGACTTGGTAATTTCTGCGCTGCAAAACGAATACCCGGGCACGGCGCCGATCTTCCTGTCGGCCGTCGATGCGCTCGGCAACATCACGCGAGTTTTCGATGTGTCTACGCCGGCCAACGTGCGCGTCATCAATGACTCGCCGAATGCACCGGCTCTCAGCGTGATCGCCAACGGCGATACTGCGACGCCACTGGTACCGAGCTTAGGCTTCGAGGCATCGACGCCCTACGATTCCTTGACCCCGGGCACTCTGAGCATCGCGATCACGCCGGCCAGCAACACCGGCGACGTGCTCATCAGCCAGTCCGGGAACCTCGTTGCCGGCAGCGTTTCCTCGATTTATATAGTAGGTGATCTTGCCAATATCCAAACCTTCGTTACCCAGGACCATGACCGGCGCTACGCCACACAAGCCAAACTGCGCGTCATTCACGGCTCCCCGTCAGCGGGTCCCGTTGACGTCTACCTCACTGCGCCGGGCACGTCGATCGCGTCGGTGGCGCCGACCTACCCCGGAGTCGCGTTTTTGAACGACACGGGGTTCGTCAGCTACGCCGCGGGTTCCTTTGACCTGGCGATTACGCCGGCGGGCAGCAAAACGCCTGCGATCGGCCCCGTTGCGATGAGCCTGATCAATACCGGTATTTACACAGCGGTAATACGCGACGCTGCGGGCGGCGGCACGCCGCTCGGCATCATCTACCTGGATGATTTCGACGGCTCGCCGTGAGCCCGAGATCGCGGTGGGTCCTCCGTCGAATGGCGACGAGCGTCAGCGATCGCGCCGGCGCCCGCTGCAGTGCGGCCCCTTTGTCGCCGTCTGCGCACATTGACACGGAGCGCCAAAGCCGCGACCTTTAACTTAATTCGAACTTCGTGGGGGGATTCGACGCGTGTATCGAAATGCCATCAGTCACGCTCGTCTCATGCGCGAGTCGACCGATCGCGTGCAAGTTGCCCTGCACGGTTCGAACAGCCACGAACAGCTCGTCGCGACGCGCATACTCGAGAATCCGGCCGTTTGGCAGAAGTGGGAGGGCGAGCACTCGACGCTGCTGCACGAGGTCATGACCGCCGGCGCGGCGAAAAACTTGAATCTCGCGCTCAAGCGGGCGAGCTTCCGGCTCATTCATCGCAAGGCGCTGTTCGAATTCCTGCGTGATCAGTCGGTTCGCGGCCCGCTGCGCGCCGACGTCTTGGCGCACTTCCGAACCGGGCAGCACTACGAGGATGCGGTCATTGCGGAGCACCGCGTGTACCTGCGCAAAGCGTGCAGCTTCCTGTGCACGAATCATTTGGGCCTCGAGATCCTGCAGGACGCCGGCTTTCTCGATCCCGTGCAACACTACGAAGATCTCTATGCGGAGTATTTCGATCTGTACTGTAGAGTCATCTGCGGCGCCTTGGACCCGGCGTCGAGCGCGCAGCCGGAACTGCTGCCTTTGCTCAAGCATCAACTCGAGGAGTGGCGCAACGCGATATTGAATCCGCGCGAATCGCTGCCGCGTCTGTTGCGCGATGCCGAGCTGCGGCGGCCCACCGGCGACACGCAGCGCAATCGCATTTTAGGCCCCAGGCCGAGGCGCCGGCGCTAGAACGCGAACCCATCCGATGAGCCGAACGAGCCTGCGCACGCTGCGAACGCACTCGCCGTTCAGAGCAATGCGAGCTTGCGGTCCTTGAGCGACGGCGGCGTGTATTGATAAATCCAAGTCTCGGTCAACGGCCTGCCGTGAATGCGCAGATACAGGCGCAAATCGATCGATTCGACGCTGTCGTCCGGCGGTCTGATATCGAACAGCGCACGATAGCCGTTGAACTCCGGCACGAAATGTGCGGTCGCGTGTTCCGTTTGGCCGCGCGAAGCGGTGATGATCGCCTGGACTTCCGCGTCCTTGGCGAGCGCGCCCAGTTCTCCGCCCGCGAAATCGACCGCGAAGTGCCACGAGTAATAGCTCCGCTTCTGCCCTATGGTGCCGCCGATGCCTGTGCGCGTCGCAATGGTCTGGGCTAGCGCCGAGGCAAACGGCATCTGCGTGCCCCAATAAAGACGATAACTGAACAGCAGTTCCTGTCCCGGCTTCGGTTTGTCGATCGGATTCCAAAATGCGACGATGTTGTCGGACGTCTCGTCCGACGTGGGTATTTCAACGAGCTGTACGGCGCCTTTGCCCCAGCCGCCCGTCGGCGCGGGTTTGGGCTCGACCCAGAGACTCGGGCGCCGATCGTAATACACGCCGTCATCCTGGTAGTGATCGAAGTTCCGATCCCGCTGCAGCAGACCGAAACCGCGCGGGTTGTCGTCGAAATAGGAATTCACGTGCAGCTGCGCGGGATTGACCAACGGTCGCCAAATCCATTCGCCGGCACCGGTCCATAGCGATAGGCCGTCCGAATCGTGTATCTCTGGCCGCCAATCGTTGGCGCCGCGTCGGTCGTTCTTGCCGTAGAAGAACATGCTCGTGAGCGGCGAAATGCCGAGGCGCTCGATGGGTTTGCGCGGGTAAATCGCTGCATCGACATCCATGACTTGTGTGCCGCCGGGCGCCATTTGGATACGCAGCGCGCCGGCCACGCTAGGCGAATCCATGAGCGCATAGAGCGTCAAGGTGCCCGCATCCTTGGTCGGCCGTTCGAACCAAAACGCCGTGAAGCGAGGAAATTCTTCGGGGCGGCCCAAGGCCGTATCGACGGCGAGCCCGCGCGTCGACAATCCGTACTGGCGCGTATCGCCGCCGACCGCGCGAAAATACGCTGCACCGAGAAACGCCGCGACGTCCGCCTTCCAGTTCGTCACGAATTGCACGCGGAAACCCGCGAACCCCGCTTGATCCTTCATCACCGCAGGATCGAGGCCGCTCTTGTCGAATTCGAACATCGCGGGGTCATAGACGATTTCGTGCGCGATGCCGTCGACGACTTCGAATAGGCGCACCGATTGCGTAAAGGCGCGTCCGACATGAAAGAACTGCAGCCGAAACGCATAGCCGTCGTCTGCCCACAGTGCATGGTCGGGACGAAAGCGCAGCGATTGATACTGGTCGTAGCTGAGCTTTGCCAAGGCCGGCGGCAGACTATCCTTGGGCGGCGGTGCGTATAGATTGCTCGCCAACCAGCGCGCCTGCCCCTTGATCCAAGCGAGGTCGAATGGCTGCGGCGCACCGCCGATGGCGGGCATTTGCGCACCCTTGGCAAAATCTCCGTAGCCGAATTGCGCGGCCGCAAGCATCAGCGCTGATTTCAAGATCTCACGTCGACGCAGCATCATTCTATTTTGGACTCCTAGATAATGTAGGCGGGTCGCGGCGCATCGGGTAGCGCCGCGAGGCGATCGAGCATGCGTGCATCGCCGGCCACTTGCACGCGCTCGAGGGCCGTCAACCAGCGTAGGGCCTCCTCGAGTGTGCGCGCGTCGATCAATTTCTGCGCGGCGGTCAATGCATGCGGATCCGGCTGACCACGCGGATCGCTGGGGCGCGGCAAATTACCGCCGGTGTGCGCTGCGCGCGCAACCGCGTCGCGCGCCAAATAGTGCAGTCCGTCCTGCGGCAACTCGGCCGCCTGCGCGATCAATTCCTGGCGGCGCGCGACCAGCGGCGGCCGCTGCGCTTCCTCGGGTGTGCGAAGCAGCGCGACTCGGTTCAGTGCCCGGCCGATCGTCACGCTGCCGCTGGCGCGCGACAACACCACGGATAGAAACAACCCGAGCAAGGCCGGCGATACCCAGGCGAGCAGCGCCGGCGAGAGGTACCAGACGATCGCGGCGGTGACACAGCTCGCGAGCACGTGCTTCTTGTGGAATGACCAGGCTTCTGCCCAGGAGCTTCCGCCGCTGTCGCGGCGCTGAGTTTTCCAGCCCGAGTCGCGGCCCATCAAGATCTCGAACACGTAGCGGCTTTGAATCAGCATCAATACGGGCGCGTACAAGGCCGAGAGCACGACCTCGAATAGCACGCTCGCGCAGACGCCGATCACGCCGCCGGCGCCGTCGCGAATGCGCTTTGTCAGCAATGCGCGCAGCAATCCGAGCATTTTCGGAATCAGAAGCACGAACATGCTGAACCAGAACAAGGCCATCATGAGCACCGTGTCGAACCGCGGCCAGGTCGGAAACAGCTGGAAGTCCTGGCTGAAGTACTCAGGCCGCAAAAAATGCGCCTGCAGGGCCAGTGCGAAACCAAGGCTCAAGAGCAGCAGCCACAGCGGCGAGGACAAGTAGCTCATGATGCCGATGCCCAGATGCAGGCGGCTCATGAAGCTCAGGCCCGCCGTGCCGATGATCTTCGAGTGCTGCAGATTGCCCTGCGCCCAACGGCGGTCTCGCACCGCGATGTCGATCAAGGACGGCGGCGACTCCTCCCAGGAACAGCCGAGCTCCGTGGTCATGCATACCTTCCAGCCGGCGCGCCGCATCAGGGCCGCCTCGACGAAGTCGTGCGACAGTACGAAGCCGCCGAAGGGTCTGCGGCCCTTGAGCTGCGGCAGGCCGCAACTCTGTGCAAACGCGGCAGTGCGGATGATCGCGTTATGGCCCCAGTAATTGCCGGAATCGCCCGACCATGCGGCGAGGCCGCGCGTGATCACGGGTCCGTAGACGCAGGCGGCGAACTGCTGCAGGCGGCCGAACAATGTTTTCGCGCCGATCAGTTGCGGAGCGGTCTGCAAAATCCCGAGGTTGTCATCGGCTTGCATCGCCTCGGCGAGGCGCAGCAGCGTCGGCGCGTCGATCAAGCTGTCGGCATCGAGCACGATCAGAAAATCGTAGCGGCCGCCCCAGCGCTTGACGAAGTCCTCGACGTTGCCGGATTTGCGCGCGATGTTTTGCCAGCGACGCCGGTACCAGACCGGCACGATACCGGCGAGAGCACTGCGCAGGCGGTCCACGCTCACAGTCTCGCGAATCCAGGAATCGGCATCAGTCGAGTCGGACAGTACCACGATCTCGAAGCCGCGATGCGCGCCGATACTCTTGAGCGCCTCGGCCATCGCCTGAAGCGCGGTCATCGTGCGGCGCGGGTCTTCGTTATAGATCGGCATGATCAGCGCGGTGAGCGTCGAATTGGCCGCAGGATCCACCGGCGGAATCTTCTCACGGTGCTTCGATGCGCCCGCCAGCACGGAGCCGGCCGAGAACGCGATCCATGCCAGCGACACCGTAAAGAAGGAAATCATCAAGCCTTGCAGCAACGTCATGCTTGCGAAGCGCACCACTTGCAGCATCTGGTAGGTGCCGTAGATGCTGACGCCCAGCGTCACGGTGATCAAGATGCAGCGCGCGAATAGGACCGCCGCGGTGATTCTTGCGCGCCGGCGCCGGGGCGGCCGACGGCGCAGGTCCTGGGGCGGCATCGGCAGTGCCGATTCCGGCGGCATTCCGCCGGCCGGCAGCGCGGCCTTGAACGCGACGGCGGGACTCAGCTGGCGGTCCATCGATACAGCCAGGTTTCGGTGACGGGGTTTTTATCGCGCATGACTCGCAAGCGTAACTCGATTAGGTCCGCACCGTTCGGGTCGAGCTCGAAGCTCGCGCGCAGACCGTGAATCGCTGGGTTCGGAACCAACATCACGTTCGAAATCCTGCCTGCGGAGGAACCCAAATCGATACGCAGTCCATCGATCTGTTCGCCCGCGCCGACGATGTCGAGTTGATAGACGCGCCGTTTGCCGTCCAGACTCGCGCCGGAGCGCGTTGCGACCGTCTCGCCCAAGCCCTTGGGCGGCCGCGGCTCCGCAAGCCAGGTCATATGATAGGCGAAATGCGCCGGATGTCCCGGCGAAATACTCTGCGCCGGGCGCCAAAACGCGACAATATTGTCATTGGTTTCACGTCCAGACGGTATTTCCACGAGTTCGACGGATCCTGAGCCCCAGTCGCTGCGGGGTTCGATCCAAGCGCTTGGTCGGCGCTCGTATTGGGCCTCCAAATCCTCAAAATCGCTCATCAGGCGCGAGCGCTGCACGAGGCCGAAGCCCTGCGGCGGCTGGGTCGTGAACGTCGATACCTGCAGCTTGGCCGGGTTGGCGAGCGGCCTCCAGATCGACTCGCCGGCCACGGTCACGACTTGCAAACCGTCCGAGTCGTGCACTTCCGGCCGGTAATCGTCGAGCCGGCCACGATTGGTCTCGTCGAACAGGAACATCGAGGTCAGCGGCGCGATACCGACGACCTGCAGCTCTACGCGCGGAAATAAGCTCATATCGACGTCCATCGAGGTCTCGCTGCCAGGCCGCACGGAGAAGCGAAACGCGCCCGTCGTCGACTCGCTTTCGAGCAGCGCGTAAATGACGATTTCCTTGGCCGTTTTGTCGGGCCGCTCGATCCAGAAATGCGTAAACGCCGGAAATTCCTCGCCCGCCGGTTCCGCCGTGTTGAGCGCAAGCCCGCGAGCCGATAAGCCGTAGACCTGCTGCTGTGCGACCGCCCGGAAATAGCTCGCGCCTTGGAACACCAGAAATTCGTCCCAGACCTTGTTCGAATTGATCGTGTTTCGGATGCGAAAACCCGACAACGGTAGGAACGCTTTGGCCGGCGGCGGCGGAACGTTAGGCCCGAATTCGAACATGTCGGGCGTCGCCAACAAGTCTTGCGCCTTGCCGTTGTCGATGATGGAGACGGTTACCGCGGTCTGAAAATTGAATCCAACCGGCAACAGATCGATTCGAAACGGCAATCCCTCGGCACGCCAGATCGCGAGCTCTGGATTGAAGTGAATGCTGCGGTACTGATCGGGGCCGAGCCGATCGAGCCAGGCGGGCAAGCTTCCGTGTTGCGCGGCGTAAGGGCTCGCGGCACGGCGTTTCGCTTCGGCCAGAACCATTTCCAGCGAGGAATCCAGTTTTTGAGCGGGTGGCGGCGGGGCCGGCGGGGGCGGCTTAGGCGGATTCGCGGCGTACGCGCCGATGCCGAGGGTCATCAAAAAAGTCAGCGCACAGATGGATTTGGCAGTTGACAGCGGCAAGGCCCTTCCCCAATTCAGCCCGTAGGCCAAATACTGTGATTTGCCAAACCGGCCTTGTTTTAATTCGACATCCCACGCTAACCATGATCAAAGCGGCCGCGCATGTCAACGCCGACCCCCTGCAGCCCGGGCCTGATATAGTTTAAAACTATGTCCAATCAGGAGCCGCAAAGCGCCCGGGCGGTGCTGATGGTGCGCCCAGCGCGGTTTGGGTTCAACCCGGAAACGGCTGCCACCAATTTATTCCAGCGCGACGACCCCGCCGGCGGCAAGCTTGCCCACGAGCGGGTTTTGGGCGAATTCAATGCCCTGGCCGAGGCTCTGGCCCGCGCGGGGGTGCACGTGATCGTGGGCGAGGACAGCGCTGTCCCGGTCAAACCGGATGCGGTTTTTCCCAATAACTGGGTCAGTTTTCATCACGACGGCACGGTCGTGCTATACCCGATGCTTGCGGTCAATCGGCGTCTGGAGCGGCGCGAGGAGCTGATCGCACAAGTCGCTCGCGAAGGATCGTTTCGCATTGCCCGAACGGTCGACTTGAGCTATCGGGAGACCGAAGGCAAATTTCTCGAGGGCACGGGAAGTTTGGTACTGGACCGCGCCTCGCGAATTGCCTATGCCTGCCTGTCGGCCCGTACCGATCTCGATGTCCTCGGCGAGTTTGCGCAGCAGCTGGATTATGAACTCATGACATTCGACGCCCTCGACGGCGCAGCGGCGATCTACCATACGAATGTCTTGATGGCCGTCGGCACGCACTTCGCTGTCGTTTGCGGCGCCTCGATCCAAAACACCCAGCACCGCGACGCGGTGTGTTCGAAACTCGCGGCGACGGGTCACGCGATCATCGATATTTCTCTCGACCAAATGCGCCGGTTCGCCGGCAATGTGCTGGAACTCGACTGCGCGCGCGGTAAACTGATTGCGGTCTCCAGCGCTGCTTGGAGTGCGCTGGATCCGCGCCAGCGCCGCCAGTTGGAAAGCCACGGGGAAATCGTCGCCGCTGATATTGCGACGATCGAGCGATTGGGCGGCGGCAGCGTACGCTGCATGCTGGCGGAGATCCACTTGCCGCCGCGCAGCGACCCGAAGTGACGATTCTCACGTTCTCTGTGATGTCATAATCAACGAATGCTCGAACTAGGCATAAAAACACTGCTCGCCTATTTGATCGGTGCATTGCTGGGCAGCCTCATTTTGGGGCGCCTGCGCGGTGTCGACATTCGCGCGATGGGCAGCGGCAATGCCGGCGCCACCAATGCACTGCGGACCCAGGGCAAGCTGTTCGGATTTCTGGTGCTGCTCATCGACATCGGCAAGGGCGTGCTCGTGGTCCGATTCTTGCCGCCGGCCGCGTTGCCCGGCATTGCCTTGGATCCCGAGGTGTCGCGCGAGTGGCTGACGCTCGCATGCGGCTTAGCCGTCATCGTCGGGCACGTCTACCCCGTCTGGTTCGGATTTCGCGGCGGCAAAGGTGCGGCGACCGTCGTCGGCGTGATCGCGGCGCTGGAACTGCGGCTCGTGATACCGCTGCTCGTCTCGTGGCTGCTGGTCTTGGTGCTGACCGGCTATGTTGGACTCGCCACGATGCTGGCCGGCTTCGCGCTCGTCGCGGCCGTCTACGTTCTCGAGCCCGGCAACACCCCCTTGCTGGGCTTCTGCGCGGTACTCGCCGCGTTCATCGTGTTCACCCATCGAAGCAATATCAAGAGAATGTGGGCGGGCAATGAAAATCGGGTGCGGCGTTTATGGCTGTTTCGCTCCCGCACGGCGTAGTTCAGCCGCCGCTGCTCGTTCTGCTCGCCGACGGTCGGCTGCACTCGGGAGAGGGCTTGGCCGAGGAACTCGGCGTCAGTCGCGCCGCCGTCTGGAAGGGCGTCGAGCGTCTGCGCGCCCAGGGGATCGTCGTGCAGGCCGAGGCACGACGCGGTTACCGGCTGTTCCAACCGGTCGAGTTGCTCGACGCCGGACGTATGCGTGCCGAACTTGGGCGGGATGTCGCAGATGCGCTCCACGCGTTGGAGATCGTATTCGACGTCGATTCGACGAACTCGCGCCTGCTCGCGGCGGCCCCGCCGCCCTACGGCGCTGCGACTGTCTGTGCGTGCGAGCTGCAGTCGGCCGGCCGCGGCCGCCGCGGGCGCCGCTGGATCGCGCCCTTCGGCGCGAGCCTGGCGATGTCGCTGGCCTGGACGTTTCGCGATGCGGCACGCGACCTGCCGGCCTTGAGCCTCGCGGTCGGTGTCGCGGTAGCGCGCGCATTGGGGCGCGTCGGTGCGCACGGCATCGGGCTCAAATGGCCCAACGACCTGTGGTTCGAGGATAAAAAGATCGGCGGCGTGCTCATCGAATTGCGTGCCGAGGCGCAAGGTCCCGCATACGTCGTCATCGGCATCGGTATCAATGTCGCATTGCCGCCGGGTGCGCGCCGCGAAATCGAGGCAAGCGACGGCCTTGCGCAAATCGGGGCTGTCACGGATGCGTGCCGAGCGTCGAAGGCGCCGCCGTCGCGAAATCGGATCGCCGGCGCGACCATCGACGAGCTATTGCGTATGCTGGCAGGCTTCGAGCGCGAGGGCTTCACGCCGTTCCGGGAAGCTTGGAGCGCGCTCGACGCTCTATATGGACGCAGGGTCCGCGTCTTGATCGGCGAGCGCAGCATCGTCGGGCTTGCGCGCGGCGTGGAAATGGATGGGGCATTTTGCGTCGACGTCGAGGGACGACGGCAAAAATTCTCCTCTGGCGAAGTGAGTTTGCGATTAGAAGGGCAACGGGCTTGACGTATCTCAAGAGCATCGTATTTTTCCTGGTATTCGCCAACGCGATTTATTTTTTGTGGGCGCGCGGCATCGCGACGCCGCCGGCACCCTCTAGCGCCGGGCCGCCGTCGAGCTTGCGGCTCGTGTCCGAGTCGCCCGCGCCTAAGATAGCGTCCCGTGCCGCGGCTGATTCCGCGTCTCCCGCGGCCTCTGGCGCCGCGTCGAGTCTCGCGGCGAGCCCTCTCGCGGATGCGGCCGGCGCCGGCGCCACCGAAACCCAGGAGCAAGGCGCCCCGCCCGTGTTGCTGACCGACGTGAAGCGCTGCATAACGGTCGGGCCATTTTCGGATGTCGCCGAAGCGGCGCATGCGGCGACGACGCTGCGCGGCGGCGGCTATCGGCCTCGTCAGCGCGTCACCGAAGGAGAGGTTTGGGCCGGAGTTTGGGTGTATCTGCCGCTTCCGGCGACACCCGCCGCCGGCGAGCAAGTGCGCGCGAAGCTCAAAGCGGGCGGTATCGACGATGCGCTCGAGATGCCCGGGCCCAACGACAAGCCGGTAATTTCGCTCGGTTTATTCAGCGAATCGCGACGTGCGGAGGCGCGCGTCGCACAGGCGCAGGCGCTCGGCCTCAATCCCGGGATCGCCGACCGCAAACGAACGGGCGACGTCTATTGGGTCGATATCGATTTGAAACCGACCGATGGTTTGTTGAATCCCGCCGACCTGCAGGGCGAGTCGGGGCGCATCGTACGTCTTGAAGTCAAGGCGTGCCCGGTCCCGGAGAGTCCGAAGTCATGAACTCGCGTGAGATCAATGTGCGTGCCGCGCTGCTGCGCGTGATCGGCGGCATCGTCGCCTACGGCTGTCTGGCGGCGTTCGTCTGTCTGGTCGGCGTACAAACGTACCGCTGGTTTCGCGAGGGCGAATGGCCCCACATCGGCATCACGACCGGCGTGCGCGCGATGCTCGTTGGCTGCTGCGTCAATGAAGGCGACACAGGCCATCTGGCGATGCTCGTGCACTGGCTCGATACGCCGACGGACTGGCTCGGATGGCACAAGATTCTGGAAGTGGTACCGGCGTCGATCGGCTTGTTCGCGTTGAGCATGCTCGGCAACTTCGCGTTCATCTATGGCGGCGACCGGATCCATCAGCGAGATGACGCAAAACAGAAAATCGCCGCTTGAGGAAATTCGTCATGACCGAAACTCCGCGCCCGCCTTTCCCGCCGTTCGACGCGGTGAGCGCCGCCACGAAGGTCCGCCTCGCCGAAGATGCTTGGAACAGTCGTGATCCGCAGCGCGTTTCGCTGGCCTACAGCGCGGACAGCGTTTGGCGCAATCGCTGCGAGTTTCTCGCGGGCCGCCAGGCCATCGTTCAATTCTTGACGAGAAAATGGAACAAGGAACTCGACTACCGGCTCATCAAGGAATTATGGGCGTATCAGGGCGAGAGAATCGCCGTGCGCTTTGCCTACGAGTGGCACGATGACAGCGGCCAATGGTTTCGCTCCTATGGCAACGAGAACTGGGAGTTCGATGCACACGGCTTCATGCGGCGTCGAATCGCGAGCATCAACGATTTGCCCATCACCGCCGCGTTGCGAAAATTCCACTGGCCGTTCGGACGGCGCCCCGATGAATCTGCGGGCTTGTCGGAGCTCGAACTATGAAGCATTTTGCCCGGTGGTCGTGGCTGCGGCCTTGCCTCAAGCGTGATAGTCGGTCGCCACCGTCGCGTCCACCGGTACGCGGCGCGCGCCGAGCGCGTTGAAGACCGGCGTCAACACGATCGCGAGCGCGAGATTGAGAATCACGGTATACACCGCCGTGTATCCCGGAAACGTATATCCGCCGAGGGCCAGTGGAAAGGTTGGCGTCAGCTTCGTCGCGATCGCCATCAGGGTCCCCGCGAGGGTTCCGGCCGCCCAGCCGACGAGCATCGCCCAGTCGTTGAACCAGCGGGTGTAGGCGCCCAGCATCACGGGCGGCAGCGTTTGGATGATCCAAATGCCGCCCAGCAGCTGCAGCTGGATCGCGTATTGCGTCGGCACGAACAGAATGAACACGAGCGCGCCGGCTTTGACGATCAGCGAAACCCACTTGGCGACCTGCGATTCCTGTTTGTTGGTCGGATTCTTGTTGATGAATTCGCGGTGAATGTTGCGGGTATATAGGTTTGCGGCCGCAATCGACATGATCGACGCGGGCACCAGCGCACCGATGCCGATCGCCGCAAACGCGATACCGACGAACCAGGAGGGGAAGCTGTGCAGCAGCAGCGCCGGTACCGCAAAGTTGTTGCCGAAGCGCTTGAAGCCGTCCGCGTACGCGGGCATATCGTGCACGCCTGCGGCGATCACGAAAAAGCCGACGAGCGCCAGCAGGCCGAGCATGAACGAATAGGCCGGCAGCATCGCTGCGTTGCGCCGAATCGCGTGGCCGCTGTTGGCGCTCAGCACGGCTGTCAGAGAATGCGGATAGAGAAACAGCGCGAGCGCGGACCCTAAGGCCAAGGTCGCGTAACTGCCATAAGCGCCCGTGGAAGTGGGTCCCGGCACCGCCAGCAGCAGTTTCTGCGCGGGCACGGACGCAAAAATTTTCCCGAAGCCGCCGAGCTCGATCGGGATCACGATGATGGCCGCGAATGCCGTGAAATAGATGAGCACGTCCTTGACGATCGCGATCGACGCCGGCGCGCGCAGGCCGCTCTGGTAGGTGAAGGCGGCGAGCACCACGAAGGCGATGATCAGCGGCAGATCGCCGAATAGGCCTTCGCCTCCGACGCCCAGCCCGCCGATCACGACCTGGATGCCGACGAGCTGAAGGGCGATATAAGGCATCGTCGCGACGATGCCCGTGACCGTGACCGCGAGCGCCAGCCAGCGATTGCCGAAGCGGCCGCGCACGAAATCCCCGGCCGTAATATAGCCGTGCTTGTGACAGACATGCCAAAGCCGGCGAAAAACCAGGAACAACAAAGGATAGATGATGATCGTATAGGGGACCGCGAAGAACGCGATAGCGCCGGCACCGAATGCGAGCGCGGGAACCGCAATGAAGGTGTATGCGGTGTACAGATCGCCGCCAACCAAGAACCAGGTGACGATCGTGCCGAAGCGCCTGCCGCCGAGTCCCCATTCGCCGATTTCCTCGAGATCGCCCTTGCGCCAGCGCGCCGAGGCGAAGCCTAGCCAGGTCACGAAGCCGAACAGAGCCAGGAAAATGCAGAGCGCAACCCAATTCACGTCTTGCACGATAGTCCCCCGCCGTTTCTTAATTTTCGCAAGACTTTAGGATCCGGCGCTATGAGGCCGAATCAATCGTCCGTGGCGAAGTAGACCACGGCCGTGAGCACGGCGCAGATCAATACCCACAAGAGTTGAAACCAATAGAAGAACGGAATGCCCGCGAGGTGAGGTTCCTCTTTATTGTAAAAGGGCGGCCACAGGGCGACGACGAATTGAACGACGAACAGCAGGTACCACCAACTCCACCCGCCGCGCTTGCGTGGAACACCGTTCATTGCGAGACCCTCCCTCGCACGAGTATCGCCCGAGCCGCGCCTGTTTTCCAGTCCCCGCGAGCTCGCGCCGCGGTCGGTCTCATGGCCCTTTGATCGGGCCATGAGACCGTATTGCGCGCTATCGCTTAGAACTGATACCGCACGCCGATCGTCGGGTTGACATTGGACGTGTTGAGGTAGCCGCTGGCGAGGCCGTCTTTGACGCCGCTCCACATGAAGCCCGCATAGCCGTCGAAGCGCTTCGTGAAGCGGTAATCGGCCGCCAATGAAAACGCGTTGAGCGTACCGCTGCAGGATCCGGCGACGGTGCTGGAACAGCCGGCATCCGCACCGGTCGCGTAGCTGTTCTGGTTATAGCCGTAGTAGGCGACCGTCACGTCGAAGTTCGAAGCAACGGCATACTTGAGGCCGGCCCAATAAACCTGAAGCACCTTGTCGGGACCCTTGTACGGAGCATTGTTGACGTACGCGAGGACATAGCCGCCGATATCCGAGAAGCCGACGGGCAGCGCCTGCGAAGGATTCGCATATTGGATATGCTCGTAGCCGGCAAAAATCTTCGGCGCGCCGAAGTTATACGATGCCATGACCGAATAGCTCGTATTGTCGGTGATCGTCGCGGACAGCGAGTTGCTCGGGGAATAACCCAGGGCCGCCAACCCGGTCACCTGTTCTGCGCTGAGCGCGGAGACCGAGACGGCGTCATTGGCTTTCGCGTAGTAGGCGTCGATCGCAAGGCCCGCATAGTCGGCGCCGAGCTGGAATTGCAATGCGCTGTTGGCGCTGCCGCTCGAGCCATTGAGCTTGTAGAGCGCGCCGACATGGACGCCGCTGAAATTCGCGATGTACTTGAACGATTCGTCGAGCCGGCGGTCTTGCGTGTCGCCGCCGCCTGCGGTCGTGCCCGACAAGCCGATCACCGAGAACGCCTGCGAGGCGCCTTCAGGGTCATATTTCGCGATGCCGTCGGCGAGCAGCGTGTTCTGCCGGCCGAAGGTCAGCGTACCGAAAGTCGGGGAACTGAAGCCGGCGTAGGACTGCTGGAACAATTGACCGGCGACGCTCGTGTCGATGTTGGTGCTCTGCGTTTCCAAGCTGCGGCCGTTGTTCTGCGTCAGCGACTTCAAGCCGTCGCTGATGTCGCCGCTTTGCGGGTTGAAGAACGTTTCGAGCTTGAACACGGCAGACCAATCGCCGACCAGCGGCTCCGCGCCCTTGAGGCCGATGCGCGACTGGCTGAGGTTGTTCGGCGTAACGCCGGTGACCGAGCCATTGCCGTTCTTCTGAATGATGTCGGCCGTGCCGGCCGGGAAATAATCGTTGACGGGCGCCGCGTGCGTATCGTATTGCAGGCCGAGATCGACGATGCCGTAGAGCGTGATGCCGTGCCACGTGAGGCTGTCATCGGCGGCCGGCGCCGCGGTTTGCGCCTGCGAGAGTGCGCCGAAGCCCATCAATCCGCCGAGCAAGAAAGCGGCCTTTAGGAAAGCGGCACCGGAATTGCGTCTGGTGCGGTTTGCCAAAATGCCGGTCTGCGTGTTTTTGCGATTCACTGTGTGATCTCCAAGTGATGATCCAGGTAGGTCAATGATATTGATCCCCAGCCGATGTTGTATTTAGGCCGCGCATGATAGCAGCATTATTTTAAGAATCAATTTGTTGATGTTGTTTTTTTACAACAAACGATCGATGATGCGTGGCCCAATGGCGCAACGGCGAAACCTTCCGGTTCGTCCAAGCGCGCGGTTCATCCAAGCGCATCCGAGTGTCCTGAGGCCGGTTCTGAAGAGCGCATGTTCGTTGCCGGATGTTACGGTTAGATGACACGCCGCAGCTTTTTATCGAATAGGGAGCCGGCGCCGTTGGGGCCGGCACTCAGTTGTGGGCGATGACGATCCAGACAGCCCCCGGCATCAGCACGCCGCGGGCCGTCGCATGCGCCGACAAGGCGTTTCGTACCGCTGCCTCGACCCGGCCTTTGCGCTCGGGATGTTCGCGCAGCGCAGTGCCCAGCGGCCCTAAGCGCATTGTCAGCGCCAGCGTCTGATCGAGGTCGCCTCCGCCGATCAACGCATCGAAAGGCAGCGTCGATACGGAGTGGAATCCCGCAGAAGCGAGAATCGCGCGGACGCGATCCGGATCGGCGAAGGCGAAAGGCCCCGGCGCGGCCGGATCAGACGGTGCCGGGGGTGGTAGGAACGGCAGCGCCGCTTGAAATGGGATCTGCATCCACGGATTGTCTTGCAACGGCCGCCAGCAGACGAAAACCATGCGGCCGCCTCGCTTCAGGGAGCGGCGAATGTTGAGGAAAGCGGCGACCGGATCGCTGAAGAACATCACGCCGAATCGCGAGTAGATCGCATCGAAAACGGCTGCGCCCAGGTCGGCGCTTTGCGCATCGGCTTGCCGAAACTCCAGGCCCCCTAACGGGTCGGCAATCAATCGGCGATGCGCCACCTCGAGCATCGGCACCGATAGGTCGACCCCGAGTACCGACCCGGACGCGCCGACCCGAACGGCGAGCTCCATCGACGACTGGCCGCATCCGCAACCCACATCGAGAATGCGTTGCCCCGGCATTGGAGCAAGGATTCGCATCGCTTCGAGACCCAAGGGTTCGATTTGCCGGTCGAGCGATTCTTGGTATTGCGCCCAGGTCTTGCCGGCCGCGGCATTCCAGTAGTCGATCTGCGCGGCATTGGGAGCAGGGCCCGTCGTCACGTTTTCTGCCTCGCCCGAGAATTAATGGCTTTCTTTCGCGACGAGCCAGTTCACGAGTTCGATGAGTTGGTCGGGGCCTCCGGCCGATCCGGCGTCGAGCCGATATTTGCCGTTGACGACGATCGTCGGAGTGCTGGCAACGCGACAGGCCTCGATGAATGCCTCGGCGTTCCTCATGTTCGTGTCGACCCCGAAGTCCTTGTTCGCCTTATCAAGGAATGACTGCACGGGCACCCCGGCGACCTTGTTATAAAATTTTGCCGCGTCCTCGATCGTCGGCATGTGATCCACGAGGTGTTGCATCGTCGGATCGAAGGTCGCCAACGTGCGGTTCTTCCATACCGCGTCGAACATTGCATCGTGGGTTTTCTCGGCGATCCCTAGCGCTTGTGCGGCGTAGTAAGCGCGCTGGAACATCGGCCAGTCCTCGCTCGCATTGAACGATGCCGGCACATAGTCGAGCACCGCATTCGCGGGCAGGCTCTTTGCCAATTTATGCATGACCGGGAGGAAGGCGTTGCAGGCCGGGCAGCCGTAGGAAAAAACTTCGGTGACTTCAACTTTGCCGTGCGGCAAAGTGACCGCGGGTCGCGCCCTTGGTACCAAGAAATAATTGACCCCTTCGGTCCATTGCTCTGCCCCCGAAGCCGGCGGGGCTGCGCACAGGATCAGTAAACCCAATAACGCGGCAAAACTCGTGATGTGGCTCATGTCGATACGCTCTAGTGATGGTCAATACGCAAAATCGTCGGTGGCGACGTTCGTCAGCGTCGAGCGCGCGCGCATGACGCGGATCTAACGCGCGGGCTTGCGGAACTTCAGCACGAAGTTGTCCGCCTCGCCGATCGCGAGGTATCGGTCCCGGTCCTTGTCACCCTGGGACAATGTGGGCGGCAAAGTCCAGACGCCGTCGACCCAATCCTTGGTATCGCGGGGATTGGCATTGATCTGCGACTCGCCGGCCAGCTCGAAGCCCGCCTTCTTTGCAAGCGCGATCGCATAGTCTTCACGCACGTAGCCGCTCTTCGCCTTCGGATCCTGCGGCTTATCGGCGCGGCCGCGATGATCCTCGATCCCGAGTATCCCGCCCGGCTTGAGTGCCTTGAAGCAAGCCGCCAGAGCGGCATCCGCATATCCGCCGCCAATCCAGTTATGCAGATTGCGGAACGTCAATACCAGATCGGCCGATTCCGGCGGGGCAATCGAGTAGCTGCCATTGCCCAACTCCGTCTCATGTATCGTTCCGAGGCGACCCGCTTGCGCGGCGACCCGCTTGCGCCAGCGCGCGACGCCGGGATCTTCGTCCTTGTCTCCCGGCGTCGGCAGCGCCGCATAATAATGTCCCTGCGCCGCAAGATACGCGCCCAGGATTTCGGTCCAGTAGCCGCCGCCGGGCCATAGTTCGACCGTCGTCATGGTGGGCTTCAAGCCGAAGAACGTCAGCTCCTCGGCCGGATGCCGCGCGGAGTCCCGCGCGCTGAATGCCGGGTTGCGCGCCGGGCTGGCGATTGCGGCGGCCAATGCCGGGTCGACGCTCGCCGGTGCCGAAGGGGTCTCGGCGCGCGCCGTAAAGCCGAGAACGGTGGATGCGAGCAAACAGCTGGCGGTCAATAGGGTACGCATGCGGTCTATGATCACAGATTCCGGCGCCGAGGTCATCTGAAGCCGTCCGCAGCTTGATTTGTGCGCAGGGGCACTGACACACCGCGCGCCCGGCATCCCGATCTGCAAGCGAGCCTGGCAATGAAGCTACCGCAATCACTCGCGCTTCTCTGCATTATGATCACTTAGGCGTGGACCCCAATCGCAGCGGCCACAACATCTACAACGGAGCCGTCGACAACGGCACGGGCTGCGGGATCGTGCTGGAATTGGCGCATGCATTCGCGACGTCCGGCATCAAACCGCCTCACCCGATCTTGTTCGTATCGGTCACGGCCGAGGAAAAAGGCCTGTTAGGGTCGAATTATTTAAGCAAGCACCTGCCGATTCCCGCGGCCGCGATCTCCCTCGATTTGAACTACGACGCGGTCCCCCCGATCGGCGTACCGGTATCCGTGAACGTCACCGGCGCGGAACGCACGACGTTCTTTCCGACCGTGCAGAAGACGGCGGCGGCATTTGGCTACGACATCCAGGCCGACCCGCAGCCCGGCGCAGGTCGTTACTATCGCTCGGATCATTTCAGCCTGGCGCGGGCCGGGGTGCCCGCGTTTTCGATCAACACGGCGATGAAGTTCGTGGGCCACCCACCGGAGTGGGGCAAGACCCAAGCGGAGGAATACACCGCGAAGCACTATCATCAACCTAGCGATCAATACACGCCCGGGATGGATTTTTCGAGCGATGCGTCGGTCGCGCAATTTGGTTTCGCGCTTGGTTGGGCTGCGTTGACGGCGCCGAAGGCGATTGCATGGCAACCGGGCGATGAGTTCGAGGCGCCGCGCCAGCGCAGCGAGGCGCACTAATCGTCCAATCTCGAAGGCTGGGATAAGCCGGTGCCACGCCAGAGATACAGCGCCAGCAGCGGCTCGGCTGCGGTGCGCATGGCGTGAGGCTCCCGGCTCGCATGATGAATCAGGCCGCCGGGAGTTTTTTCCCGCCAGATGCCGTCGCCTTGTTGCCAGGCCGCGGCTCCCGCTAAGGGTACATAGATTTCCTCGGCCTCGTGGCGATGGCGCGGGTAGAGCGTGTGCGGGCCGAGCATGAGAAATCCGCCTGCGAGCCGCTCGCTACACAGCGGGCCGCATAATCCGATGAGTTCGCTCCATCCATAGTTGTTCAGAAATTCATCGTCGAGATCCCGATTCGTGTAGGTCTGATGCCACGCGAACGACGTTGCGGTTTCAGCGAGACGCTCGACCAGAGCCGCAGCAAGCATGGTGGCACTCGCGCCGACCGTTGTACTCGCGCCGACCGTCGTACTCGCGCCGACCGTCGTACTCGCGCCGACCGTCGTACTCGCGCCGCCAACGGTCATGCCCGCGCCGGGGCGCGCGGTACTCGCGCCAGATTCCAAGTTAAGCGCGACGATCGCGGGCAGCCAACGCAGGACCGGCAGAGTCGATGCGATGATCGCGCGAGCCGCAGCGGCGTGCGGCCAGTCGCCGAGAAATGGGTCGAGCGATTTGGAGCCGATAACGTCGAGCAGTCGGCGCGTTAGCGCGAGGAGCGCGCGGCTTGCTTCATCAACGCCCATGCCAGGTCGCACCTCGCCGTTTCGACGATTCCTCTTGGGTTGCATCGCCCAAGCGCTCGGCCGATCATGCGTCGCATGGGCCCCTACGTCGATTCCATCATACCGGACGAAGTGATGCCGGCGCAGACCGGCGTCCTCATCATCGGCGGCGGCATCATCGGCACGTCGGCCGCGCTCACGCTGGCGACTCGCGGCGTTCCGACGGTGTTGTGCGAAAAGGGGCATATCGCGGGTGAGCAATCGAGCCGCAATTGGGGCTGGTGCCGGCAAGCGGGGCGCGACGAACGCGAAATGCCGCTGATCGTGCAGAGTCTGCAATTGTGGCGCGATATGAACCGCACGACCGAAGCCGAGACCGGCTTTCGCGAATGCGGCGTGCTGTACGTCGGCGAGACGGAAGCCGATGAACAGCGCTTCATCGCGTGGGCAGCGATGGCGGCTCCCTATGAGATCGGCACGCGCATCGTGCGCGGTACTGAACTCGGGACGCTGATGACCGGCGCGAGCCGCGCGTTGCGCTGCGGTCTGTATGTGCCCACTGACGGCTGTGCCGAGCCACAGAAGGCCGCGCCCGCAATCGCGCGCGCGGCGCAGCGCAAGGGGGCCGTGATCATGGCGCATTGCGCGGTGCGCGGCATTGAACTCGGCGGCGGACGGGTTCGCGCGGCCGTCACCGAACGCGGCCCGATTGCCTGCGAAAGCGTAATACTCGCGGGCGGCGCGTGGTCCGGCTTGCTTTGCGCGAGCCTGGGCCTGCGTCTGCCGCAACTGAAAGTACTCTCGTCGGTGCTGCGCACGGCGCCGCTTGCCGATGGGCCGAGGATCTGCGCGTATATGCCCGATCTCGGGCTGCGCAGGCGCCTCGACGGTGGCTACACGATCGCCAAGGGCGCCGGTCATGTCACTCCGCTGGTGCCGGACTCATGGCGTTATCTGCGCGAATATCTGCCGGCGATACGCAAGGAGGCCGGTGCGCTGAATCCGCGCGTGAATGCCCAATCCCTGCGCGAGCTGTTCACGCCTCGCCGCTGGGCTCTGGACCGACCGAGTCCGTTCGAGAGCGTGCGTGTGTTGGATCCGAACCCCGACCTCAAGATCAATGCGCAGGCGTTGACTGCGATGCGCACGCTGTTTCCGAGCTTTCGCGACGTTCAGGTCGTGCAACAGTGGGGTGGCTATATCGACGTCACACCGGACATCGTGCCGTATATCGGAACCGTGGATGCGCTGCCCGGGTTGACCATCGCCACGGGATTTTCCGGCCATGGCTTCGGCATCGGTCCGGCGGCGGGCCGGCTCGCGGCAGAACTCGCGGTTGGCGCTACTCCGTCGGTCGATCCCGCATCATTTCGCATGGCGCGTTTCAGCGACGGATCGCCGATCGTCCTCGGTCCCGAAGTTTGAATTGCTTGAAAAACATTGGAACCGTCAGAGAGATCTACGACGGTGTCGCCGATGCCTACAGTGCCGCGCATGCTGTCGGCCGAGGCCGTCCTTGAGCGCCGCGCGGCATCTGACGCGCGGCGCTCAAGGAATTTCATTTAGCGCTCGATTTTGTTGACCTTCGTTCCGTCGATGGAAACATCCGCAATCAAGCCTTTCTCGCCGAATACGAAGGCGACAACCGGCTTTTGCAGTGTGACCGTATCATAGTTCCCACCGGCGCCTTTCGAGGCCACCGCGACACCGACATCGCCGCCAACCGCCCAGCCCTTACTGTTGGTGAATTTATCCAGCGCTTCCTGCGTGTTGAACAGGATTACTTCGCTGTGCTTCGCGACGCCGACCGTCAATCCGAGGGAGGCAGCCGATACGCTGTAATAGCCCACGGTCTGCCCATGGACGCGCAGCGCGCCTTCACCATATTCGCCTGCGACACCAATACCACCCTTCGTAATGTGCGGGAACACGAGCTCGCCGGCCGCATTGGCTTCCAAGGTTTCGTGCGCCGGGTTCATGCGGTTAAAATGATGCAGCGCTGATTGTACGCGCTCATCGATTTGCGTCTTGGTTGCAGAAACAGCCGCGGAACTCGCGAAAATAGCAATCATTGCGCAGCCGGTGACTGCATATAAATTTCTGGTTTTCATTGAATCGACCTCATTGTGTGATGGGCGATTATGTTGAGCTACGGGCCTATCCGAGTCTGTACGCTGGCCAACAGACCCCAAGGGGTTCAAGTTTCATTCGAGCGCATGCTTTGGCTGGCGCGCAATCGGCAGTTCTGTCGCGCGCGACTAAACGGTATAATTCAGGTGAGGCCCTGATAGCACAGCGGTAGTGCAATTGTTTTGTAAACAATAGGTCGGGAGTTCGAATCTCTCTCAGGGCACCATTCATTACGATGTTCACTTACATATGTCTGGGCACTAACGACCTCGAGCGGGCCATGCGCTTCTACGACGCGGTGCTCGCGCCGCTGGGATTGGCTCGCTGCGATACTTCCGGCGAGGTCGGCTGGGACGGATGGGCCGGGTGGGGAACTTACAAAAGCCGCGGCGCCGAAGAGATTGCGCTTTGGCTCTGCAAGCCTTACGACGGAAAGCCGGCCAGTACGGGCAACGGCACGATGGTGGCCTTCGCCGCGCGCTCGTGGCAGGCGGTCGACGATTTCCATGCGGCTGCGCTCGCCGGCGGTGGCGTGTCCGAAGGCGCTGCGGGGTTGCGACTCCACTATGGGACGGATTTCTACGCGGCTTACGTCCGCGATCCCGACGGCAACAAGATCGCCGCGGTGTGTCGCGGCTTCACCGAGCGGCCGCGCGCCTAGACCGAGCGGCCGCAACTCAAGAATTCTTGGAGATTTCATGAAAATTGCCGCCGTTTTAGCCGTCCTCGTCTGCTTGCTGCCCTTCATGAGCCATGCGGCCCCAATCGATCTAGGCGCGTTGACTTGCGACAAATACGAAAACGAAATCATGAATGCGCCGGCCGCGTCCCAACACGAGGATGCGGTCGATGTGGTCATGTGGATGTTTGGATTTGCGGTCGCGAAGGCGGGCGCGCACGTCATGTATGGCGATGCCTTGCAACAGTTTGGCAATTCCTTGGACATCGAATGCAAAATTCATCCGAACACCAATCTCTTGGATGCGCTTGCGACGGTGAAGCTCGCGAATACCAACCCGATGGATTTGGACGCGCTCGGCTGCGCGACGTTCGAGGCGCGGCACGTGGAGATGGCGCAATCGGATCCACAGAGTGCAAACACCATCATGATGTGGCTGCTGGGGTATTCGGTCGGCAAGGCCGGCGGACGTATTCTTGACTCGAGTTCCCTTTCCGCCTTCGCCGCTGGACTCGCGAATCGATGCACGCAGCATCCCGACAGCACCCTCTACGACGCGGTGACGTCGGTCAAGCCGCCGAAACAGAAAAAATGATCGCCGTGCAATGCCGGGACGGGCTAAGTGCGCCAACAACCGCGATCCGGGGGTCCGGAGCCGCCGCAGCGATTCATTGAATTGGCGTCATCACGGCACAGAATCCGGCGAGGTCGTTGGAATCGAGGGCGCGACACCCGATTTGCCCGGCGGGTAGAGCACGCTGTCGGCGGACCGGCTGCTGTGATCGTTCGGATATAGCTTGGGACTCAGCGGCGGGCCCACCAAATAGGCGGGTCCCCAATCACGCGAATTATCGAACGGCTCGTAAAAGGTCATGCTATACGCTTGCCGCCCCGAATCGTCGAGCGGGGGCCCGGGTACCGTACAGGCGGCGCACAAAGCGAGCATCAATATGCATGTGCTTGCGGCCACCGATTGCTGCAAGCGGCCGCTCAACTGAATTGTCCGTCAATCTTATTCATTCAGTTAGATTAAGGCGGCGATCGCAGTGCGTCTATACGGAAACCTACGGATCCTTTTGTAGGAATCTGCCGACTCCACGGGGCCGTCACGCGTTCGCCTTGGCGCCAGCCCCGCAGAGCACCTATACGCGAATCCACCTAGGCCGCCGCAATCGCAAATCACGCGATGAGGGACTAAAATCACGATCGTTCGTCAGCGCACAGACGATGGCTGGTGCGTGGATCGAATATTGGTATTCATGAATTTTCGCGAGTATGGTCATGCTTCGAACGTCCTCCACGATCCCATTCAATGCCAAGAGCCGTGTTTCCGGTGCCGCCCGATCCTTGGCGTTGGTTTCGGCGGCCCCGAATAGCTACAGCATGCCGGAGCTGTCGGTTCTCGATAAACTCGAGACCGAACTCGCCGGGGTCCGACGAGCGCTGGCAGCCGCAAGGCTCGAGATTCTCTCAATACAGTCCGCGGAGAAGAGCGCGCGCTTCCTCGCGCTGCACGACGGGCTGACGTCATTGCCGAATCTGCGGTTCTTTCGGCTCAGACTCGAACAGGCCCTGGCCCGCGAACCACGTTCACGGCAGTCACTGGCCGTGCTCTACTTTGACTTGGACGGATTCAAGCAATTGAACGACGCCCACGGACATCATGTCGGCGACGAATTGCTACGCATCGTCGGCTCGCGGCTCGCGCATGCGGTTCGCGCCGAGGACATGGTGAGCCGGCTGGGCGGCGACGAGTTCGTCTGTTTGAGGACGGGCGAACCGGGGCGCAATCAGCTCGCGGCGCTTGCATGCAAGTTGTTCGACGCAGTGCGAGCGCCAATGCGCATAGGCCGGCACGACTTATCGGTGCGTCCGAGCATTGGCATTGCGATCGCGCCCGATGATGGACTCGACGCCGATGAGTTGATGCAACATGCCGACGCCGCGATGTACCGCGCAAAACGACAGCGGTCAGGCCACGAATTCTATAGCCCGCAAAATGCCGGATGAGCGGCGGCGCCACCCGCGATGGACCCGATGGTTCATGCGGCGCAATGGCGTAATGGCCGCTCCGCAGCCGATGCCCCTGCAGTGAATCTCGCGACCGCTCTGCTCGATGTACGTCGAATGGATGAGGCAGACCGCCTGTCGGTCGCCGGCGGCATGACGATCGTCGAGCTCATGGAAAACGCCGGGCAATCCGTGGCGCGCGAAATCGGGCGGCGTTGGTCGCTGCGCCCGGTTGTCGTGCTCTGCGGCCCCGGCAATAACGGCGGCGACGGCTTCGTGACGGCGCGGCATTTGGCGAAGGCCGGTTGGCCGGTGCGCGTCGCGCTGTTCGGATCGCGTGAGGACCTCAAAGGAGCGGCTCGCCTCAATGCAGACCGCTGGCCGGGTTCGATCGAGGCACTCCACAAGGACGCTCTCGGAACCGCCGAAATGGTCGTCGATGCGTTATTCGGAGCGGGCTTGAGCCGCGCGCTGCAAGGATCGGCTTTGGAAACGCTCGGCGCGGCCGCGGCGAGGAAATTGCCGATCGTCTCGATCGACGTTCCGAGCGGCGTCATGGGCGATACCGGCGCGAGCGCGGGCGCCGTTGCCGCCGCGCTCACGGTGACATTCCTCCGAAAGAAGCCGGGGCATCTATTGTTGCCGGGACGCGAATTGTGCGGGGAAATTATGGTCGCCGATATCGGCACGCCGCCGGCCGTGCTTGCACGAGTCGCACCGAATAGCTTCGAGAACGATCCGCGGCTGTGGTTCGGCGATCTGCCCAAACTGCGTCCCGATGGCAATAAGTACGGCCGCGGGCATGCGCTCATATCGGGCGGCTATCCGATGACCGGCGCGGCGCGGCTGGCGGCGCGGGCCGCGGCGCGCATCGGTGCCGGATTGACGACGATTGCCGTGCCCGAGATCGCGCTGCCCATTTATGCGTCCGCGTTGACGAGCATCATGGTCGCGCCGCTTGCGACAAACGCCGATTTTCCGGCGCTGCTCGATGATCTCCGAATCTCGGCGTTTCTCGTAGGACCGGGCGCCGGCGTGGGCGAGCAAACGCGCGCTCGCGCGCTCGCCATGCTCGCGACCCATCGCGCGACCGTGATCGATGCGGATGCGATCACGTCGTTCAAGGACGATCCTTCGGCACTCGAGCGCGCGATCGAAGGCCCGTGTGTGTTGACGCCGCACGACGGTGAGTTTGGCCGGCTGTTCGATGCCGGCGGCGACAAGCTCACACGTACGCGTAACGCGGCGCTGCGCAGCGGCGCGGTCATCGTCTTGAAGGGCAGTGACACGGTGATCGCCGCACCCGATGGTCGGGCGATCATCAATGCCAACGCACCGTCCAGCTTGGCCACCGCGGGATCCGGCGATGTTCTCGGCGGTATCGTGCTCGGGCTGCTCGCGCAAGGCATGGATCCATTTCTCGCCGCCGCCGCCGCCGTCTGGTTGCATGGTGCCGCAGCGACGCTGTTCGGGCCGGGACTGCTCGCCGAAGACTTGCCGGATCTGCTGCCGCAGGTACTGCGCGATCTTTGCGCCGCGCCGCCTTAGACGCCGCGTCCGAGGCGCATCACACCCTCCAAAGGAGTTGCCGGTTCTTCGTTCAGAAGCATCAGGAATCTGTGAAGATTTGTCGGCATTCCATGGCGAGTGATGCATGCCCACGATGCGGCTTCGTGTCTCGGGCAAAAACCGTTTTTAGTCGTTTGACCCGGGCGCGGCGTATGGTAGCTTGCCCGGCTATCAATGCGCTGCCATCGGCAGCCCCAACCATCTGAAGCGGCCTACAAATGACGGATACCGATCACCTCTTGTCCGGCCCTACAACCGGCACTACCCCTAAACATCATTGGGTCCGGCCAACGCTCATCGTGTTGGGCGTGCTGATCGTGGGCTGGTTGATCTTCAAGTGGTTGTTTGCGCCGAAGGCCAAGCCGGCCGTTGTGCCTGTGATTCCCGTCGCGGTCGGCAGCGTGCAACTCGGCGATATCAACGTCTACCTCGATGAACTCGGCACCGTCACGCCGGTGTACACCGTGACGGTCGCAAGTCGAGTCGCGGGCGAGCTGACCGAAGTACGCTACACGGAGGGCCAGCTCGTCAAGAAGAATGAACTCTTGGCGATCATCGATCCTCGTCCGTACCGAGCGCTAGTGGTGCAAGCCCAGGGCCAGCTCTCGCGCGATCAGGCGCTATTGGCGAACGCGCGCCTCGATCTCGTGCGCTATCAGAACTCCTTCAAGGAGCACGCGATACCCGAGCAGCAGCTCGCGACCCAACAGGCGCTGGTCGAGCAGGACGAAGGTACGGTGACACTCGATCAGGGCAACCTCGATGCGGCTCAGGTCAATTTGGACTACACGCGCATCGTCTCGCCGATCGACGGCCGCGTAGGACTGCGGCTCGTCGATCCCGGCAATATCGTGCCGGCGAACGGCACCACCGGTATCGCGACGATCACGCAGCTGCAGCCGATCACGGTCATCTTCACGATCGCCGAAGACAATCTCGACGAGGTCACCGAACAAATCGCGGCCGGCCACAAATTGTCCGTGACCGCCCTCGACCGCACGCGAAATCGTACGCTCTCGAGCGGCACATTGCTGGCGCTCGATAACCAGATCAATGTCGCGACCGGCACGGTGCGCGCACGCGCGAGCTTCGCCAACACGCACAACGAGCTGTTCCCCAATCAATTCGTGAACACGCGATTGCTCGTCAAGACGCTGACAAAGGTCAATCTGGTCCCGGATGCCGCGATTCAGCGCAACAACGATCTTGCTTTCCTCTACGTCGTACAACCAGACTCGACCGTGCAGACGAGCAATATCAAGATACTCGCGAGCGACGGCGGCGTCTCCGCGATTACCGGCGCCGAGTCCAACGCGCAAGTCGTGACCGACGGCTTCGACAAGCTGCAAAACGGCACGAAGATCTCGATCAAGCCGGCGAAGCCGGCGCCAGCGCCCGCCGGTACGGCACCAGCGCCCGCCGAAGCGGCGCCCGCTACTGCGGTGCCCCATAGCGATGTGAAAAAGCCCGGATGAATCCGTCGCGACCGTTCATCCAGCGCCCGATAGCAACGTCGCTGCTCATGGCGGCGATACTGCTGGTGGGAATCATCGGCTTCCGGCAACTGCCCATTGCGGCGTTGCCGGAGGTCGATTACCCGACCATGCAAGTCATCACGTTCTATCCGGGTGCGAACGCGGACGTCGTCTCCTCTGCAGTGACCGCGCCGCTCGAGCGACAGCTCGGCGAGGTTCCGGGCCTCAATCAAATGCTTTCGTCCAGTTCGGACGGAGCCTCCGTGATCACACTGCAATTCAATCTCAGCCTCAACATCGACGTCGCCGAGCAAGACGTGCAGGCGGCCATCAACGCCGCGCAGAACTATCTGCCGGCGGGGCTGCCGATGCCGCCGATCTACAACAAAGTCAATCCCGCGGATGCGCCGATACTCACCCTTGCGCTGACCTCCGATTCGATGCCGCTCGCGCAGGTCGAAGACTATACGGACACGCGCCTCGCCGAGAAAATCTCCCAGTTGCCGGGAGTCGGTGCCGTGACGATCAGCGGCGGACAGAAGCCCGCGGTCCGCGTGCAGATCAATCCCACGCAACTGGCTTACTACGGCTTGCAGATGGAGGACGTACGCACTGCGCTATCGGCCGCGACGCTCGATACCGCCAAGGGCAGCTTCGACGGACCCGCTCAGAGCTACCAAATCGGCGCCAACGACCAGCTGACGACGAGCGACGACTACAAAAAACTGGTGCTGGGCTATTTCAACGGCAACCCGGTCATGCTCAAGGACGTCGCCAAAATCGTCGACGGCGTTGAAAATGCCGAGCAATCGGCCTGGATGAACAAGGTACCGGCCGTGATCGTCAACATCCAGCGCCAGCCGGGCGCGAACATCATCGACGTGGTCGATCGAATCAAGGCGCTGCTGCCCAAGCTGCGCGCCACGATTCCTGCCGTGATCAAGATCACCGCGCTCACGGACCGCACGACGACGGTTAGGGCGTCCGTTGCCGATGTCGAATTCGAGCTGCTGCTCTGCATCGCGCTCGTCGTGGCGGTTATCTTCGTGTTCCTGCGTACATTCGCCGCCACGATCATTCCCGGCATTGCCGTGCCGCTGTCGCTGGTCGGCACCTTCGGTGCGATGTATGTGTTCGGCTACAGCCTCAACAACTTGACGCTCATGGCGCTGACGATTTCGACCGGCTTCGTCGTCGACGACGCGATCGTCATGATCGAAAATATCACTCGCTACGTGGAAAAGGGCGAAAAGCCGCTCGCGGCCGCGCTCAAAGGCGCGGAGCAGATCGGCTTCACGATCATGTCCTTGACGGTGTCCTTGATCGCCGTCCTGATCCCGCTGCTGTTGATGGGCGACATTACCGGCCGGTTGTTCCGGGAATTCGCGATCACCTTGAGCGCGACGATTTTGATCTCCGCGTTCATTTCGCTCACCCTTACGCCGATGCTCTGTTCGAGGCTTCTCCAGCACAAGGATCAATCACAGCGAAGCCGCTTTTACTTGTTCTCGGAACGCATCTTCAAGCGTGTCATCGGATTCTACGCCCGCACTCTGGACTGGGTGCTGATGCGCCGGACGCTGACTCTCTTGGTCGCCGTCGCCACGCTCGCGCTCACGATCATCCTTTTCATCGTCATTCCCAAAGGCTTCTTTCCCGTGCAGGACACCGGCGAGATCCAGGGCGTGTCCGAGGCGGAGCAGGGTGTCTCATTCACCAAAATGGTCGAGCTGCAGCAGCTCTTGAATGCGAAAATTCTCGAGAATCCGGCGGTCGGAAGTCTATCTTCGTTCATCGGCGTCGACGGCACCAACACGACGCTCAACGCCGGTCGCATCCAAATCAATCTCAAACCGCTGGCCGGGCGCAAAGGCGCATCGGACGTCATTCGCGACCTGCAGGCGTCCATCAATGATATCGACGGCATCAGTCTCTATATGCAGCCGGTGCAAGACATCTCGGTCGAGGATATCGTAAGCCGCACCGAGTACCAATACAGTTTGCAGGATCCGAGTGCGCAGGAACTCGGGCTTTATGTGGCGAAATTTCTCGCGCGACTCCAGCAGCTGCCGCAGCTCGCCGACGTCGCGAGCGATCAACAGACCGAGGGGCGCCAAGCAGCCCTGACCTACGACCGCGCGACCGCTGCGCGTCTCGGCATTTCGGCACAGAATATCGACGACGCGCTGTACGATAGTTTCGGCCAGCGCCAGATCTCGACCTTGTTCACGCAGTTGAACCAGTACCACGTGATCCTCGAAGTCGATCCGCAATTCCAAGCGACGCCCGACGATTTGCGCAATATTTATTTGACGTCGCCGACGGGCTCGGTCGTGCCCCTGTCCACGATCACGCAGGTCTCGCAGATTTCCGCGCCGCTGCTGATCAGCCACATGGGGCAATTCCCGGCGACGACGGTATCCTTCAATTTGGCGCCGGGCGCATCTCTGGGAGAGGCGGTCACCGCGATCCAAAAGGTTCGCGACGACAAGGCAAATTTGCCGTCTCCCGCGGCTTTGCAGGGAGCATTCCAAGGCACGGCGGCGGCTTTCGTCAGCTCGCTCTCGAACGAGGCGATCCTCGTGTTGAGCGCACTCTTGACCGTCTATATCGTGCTCGGGGTACTCTACGAGAGCTACATACATCCGATCACGATCCTCTCCACGCTGCCCTCGGCCGCCGTGGGCGCATTGCTGGCGCTGTTGATATTCGGCAACGAGCTCACCGTCGTCGCCATCATCGGCATCGTCCTGCTGATCGGCATCGTGCAGAAGAATGCGATCATGATGATCGATTTCGCGCTGGATGCCGAGCGCAAGGAGCACAAGAGCGCATTCGATTCGATTCGCGAGGCCTGTTTGCTGCGTTTCCGGCCGATTCTCATGACGACCATGGCCGCGATGCTCGGCGCCATGCCGCTGGCGCTTGGTCAAGGCGTCGGCTCGGAATTGCGTCGTCCGCTCGGCATCACGATCGTCGGCGGACTGATCTTCAGTCAGCTGCTGACTCTATACACGACACCGGTCATCTATCTGTTCTTCGATGAGTTGGCGTCGAAAATCGCGGCTTGGCGCGGCGTAAAGCCGGCCGCCGACGAACAGCCGAGTTCCGCATGAGTTTGTCGACTCCGTTCATCGACCGCCCGATCGCGACGACTTTGCTGACCGTCGGAGTTGCACTGGCAGGTATCGCGGCCTATCGCGTGCTGCCCGTTTCGCCGCTGCCGCAAGTCGACTTTCCGACGATCTCGGTATCCGCGTCGCTGCCGGGCGCGAGTCCCGAAATCATGGCGTCGTCGGTTTCCACGCCGCTCGAGCGCGAATTCGGGCGCATCGCCTCGGTGACCGAGATGACGGCGCAGAGCACCTTGGGGCAGACGAGCATCACCTTGCAGTTCGATTTGTCGCGCAACATCGACGCGGCGACTCGCGACGTGGAGTCGGCGATCAACGCAGCGCGCAGCTACCTGCCGACGAATCTGCCGACCAATCCCACCTATCGGAAGGTCAATCCGGCGGATGCGCCGATCATGATCGTCGCCTTGACTTCGGACAAATTGGCGCCCTCGGCATTGTACGACGCCGCGTCGACCGTGCTGCAACAGCGCCTTTCGCAAGTCCCCGGCGTGGGACAGGTCGTCGTCGGCGGCAGTTCGGCGCCGGCGGTACGCATCGACGTGAATCCGACGCAGCTGCACGGCTATGGCTTGCAATTGGAGGACGTACGCAAGGCCGTCGCCGCGCAAACCGCCAATGAGGCCAAGGGTCATTTTTCCAATGACACCGATCGGTCGGCGATCGCCGCGAACGACCAACTCATGAAAGCCGCCGATTATCGACCGCTGATCGTCAGCTACAGCAACGGCGCCGCCGTGAAGCTCTCCGATGTCGCGAATGTCCAAGACTCGGTTCAGACCGTACGCTCCCTGGGCATGTCGAACGGCAAGCGTTCCGCGCTCATCATCATTTTCCGCCAACCGGGCGCCAATATCATCTCCACGGTCGAAGGGATCAAAGCGGCGTTGCCGCAACTGCACGCGAGCATCGACTCGTCGATCAACCTGACGATCGCGCTCGATCAGACGCAGACGATTCGGGCGTCGGTCAGCGATATCGAACGGACGCTGATGATTTCCGTCGTGCTGGTGGTGCTCGTCGTGTTTCTCTTTTTGCGCGAATTCCACTCGACCTTCATACCACTCGTTGCCGTGCCCGTGTCCCTGCTCGGAACGCTGGCGGTCATGTATCTATTGGGCTACAGCATCGACAATCTATCGTTGATGGCGCTGACGATTTCAACCGGATTCGTGGTCGACGATGCGATCGTCGTCCTCGAAAACATCACTCGATATAAAGAGGCCGGCATGAGCGCTATGCAGGCCGCCTATAAGGGTGCCGCGGAGATCGGCTTCACCGTGCTCTCGATGAGCACGTCTCTCGTCGCAGTCTTCATTCCGATCTTGCTCATGGGCGGCATCATCGGCCGCCTGTTTCGCGAGTTCGCGGTCACGCTGTCGGTGACGATCATGGTATCGCTCGTGATATCGCTGACTACTACGCCCATGATGTGTTCGCTGCTGCTCGAAGAGAAGCGTGTGCACGGAAAACTCTATCTAGCGAGCGAGCGCGCGTTCAATTGGATCCTGGGTGCTTACGAACGCAGTCTGCGCAAGGTTCTCGATCATTCGATGCTCGTGCTGATCATCGCTATTGCGACGCTCGGGCTCAGCGTCTATTTGTACATCATCATCCCGAAAGGCTTTTTCCCGCAGCAGGATACGGGGCGCTTGAACGGCAGCATCATCGCCGACCAGGACATCTCGTTCCAAGCGATGCAAAAGAAGATCCAGAGGCTGGCCGCGATCGCGCAGGAGGATCCCGGCGTCGACACCGTCGTGCTGTTCACGGGCGGCGGAGGCGGCACGACGACCAACACGGGACGCGTCTTCATGTCCTTGAAGCCGCTCGCGAAGCGCGACGCGACTGCCGACCAAATCATTACGCGGCTGCGTCCCAAGCTCGCGGCGGTTGCGGGTGCGACGCTGGTTCTTCAGGCCGTGCAGGACGTCAGGATCGGCGGCCGGTCGAGCGCGGCCCAATACCAATATACGATCCAGAGCGACAATCTACCGCAGCTCAATCGATGGGCGCCGACGCTGCTCACCGCGATGAAGAAGATCCACCAGTTGACCGACGTCAACAACGATCAGCAGAACAAGGGCTTGGCCGCAAATGTCGTGATCGACCGGCCGACGGCGGCGCGCCTCGGCATCACACCGCAGGCGATCGATAGCGCGCTTTATGATGCGTTCGGCGAACGCGAGATCGCGAAGACCTATACGCAGCTCAATCAATACTTCGTCGTCATGGAGGTGGCTCCGAGCTTCTGGCAGGACCCGCATGCCTTGGACAACGTCTATATTTCGTCGGCGAGCGGCGGCGTCGTGCCCTTGTCGACTTTCGCGCGCTTCGGCGACACGACAGCGCCGCTGGCGGTCAACCACACCGGTGTCTTTCCGTCGGTGACGTTTTCGTTCAATCTTGCGCCGGGGATCGCTCTCGGCGACGCCGTCACCCTGATCAACGCCGCGCAGCGCAGCATCGAGATGCCGACGACGATCTCGGGGTCGTTCGGCGGCACGGCCCAGGCATTCACGGCTTCGCTCGCGAACGAACCCTTGTTGATCGCCGCGGCGATCGCCGCTGTCTATGTCGTGCTCGGGATCCTCTATGAGAGCTACATACATCCGATAACGATCATCTCCACGCTGCCATCGGCGGGTGTCGGCGCCTTATTGGCGCTGCTGGTCACGCACACCGACCTCAGCGTGATCGCGTTGATCGGCATGATCTTGCTGATCGGCATCGTCAAGAAGAACGCGATCATGATGATCGACTTTGCACTCGAAGTGGAGAGAGGCGAGAACAAGAGTCCACGAGATGCGGTGTTTCAAGCATGCCTGATGCGTTTCCGGCCGATCATGATGACGACGATGGCAGCGCTGCTCGGCGGATTGCCGTTGGCACTGGGCACGGGTATGGGTTCGGAATTGCGCCGTCCGCTCGGCATCGCGATCGTCGGCGGGCTGATCGTGAGCCAGGCGTTGACCTTGTATACGACGCCCGTTATTTATCTATACATGGACCGCTTGAATACCTGGATATCGAAGTTCGGGCTTGGCCCTCACGGCGATCCAGCGGAGCCGGCCGGCGCGCCGATAGTCTCATGAAGAACATGAAAACCTGTTTGATCACGATATCGATGCTGCCCTTATTCGCGGCCTGCAATTTCGCACCGCACTATGATGCGCCCAAGACCAACGTGCAGCCGACTTTCAAGGAGGCAATTCCCGCGACCGGCGCGAATCAGGGCTGGAAGCTCGCCGAGCCGCAGGACACCGCGATTCCGGCCAATTGGTGGGAGGTATACGGGGACCGCAAACTCGACGAACTCGAGAGCCGGGTTGCGATTTCGAATCAGACGGTCGCCGCCGCCGAAGCGAACTATCGCGTGGCGCGAGCACTGGTTGCCCAAGCCCAGGCGGCGTTCTTTCCGACTTTGAGTCTCGACCCGTCCGTAAATCGATCACGCACGAGCTCATCGATCGCGAACTTGGGCGCCGGCAGCTCGACGTCCGGGTCGCCGGGTGCCGCCGCGCCGAGCGTCACTTCGCCGGTGGCACACACGATTTACACGGTCCCGGTCGAGGCGAGCTATCAGGTCGATCTCTGGGGCAGCGTGCGCAATTCCGTCGCGCAGAGCCGCTATGCAGCGCAGGCGAGCGCGGCGCAGGTCGTGACCGCACTGCTCAGCACGCAGAGCACGCTCGCCCAAGACTACTTTCAGCTTCGGGCGCTCGACGAACAGCGGCGCATTCTCGACGCCACTCTCGCAGACTACGAGGCGAACATCCATTTGATCGAGGCGCTGATGCACAGCGGCATCGATTCCAACGAGGATCTGTCGGGGGCGCAAAACCAGCTATACACGGCGCAGGCGCAGGCTACCGATCTCGGCGTCGCGCGCGCCCAGTACGAACACGCAATCGCGGTGCTGATCGGCGTTCCTCCCGCGACATTCTCATTGGACCCGGAGCCTTACGATCCGGCCCTGCCGACCGTTCCCGTCAGTGTGCCGTCGGAATTGCTCGAGCGACGCGCGGATATCGCCGCGGCGGAGCGGCAGGTCGCGGCTTCCAACGCCCAGATCGGCATTGCGCGGGCGGCTTTTTTCCCGACTCTTACGCTTGCGGCGACGGGTGGCTACGAGGCGTCGAGTCTGAGCCCGCTGTTCGACTGGCCGAATCGCTTTTGGTCGATCGGACCGGAATTGGCGCAAACGCTGTTCGACGCCGGGCTGCGGCGTGCCGCGGTTGCGCAAGCCCATGCGCTCAACGATGCGGCCGCCGCCAATTATCGCCAGACCGTATTGGTGGCATTTCAATCGGTCGAGGACAACCTCGCGAGTCTGCGTGTGCTATCGAAGGAACTCGGGGAGCGGCACAATGCGACGGTCGCCGGGCAGCGTACCGTGGAACTATCCGTGGTTCGCTATCGCAACGGCGTCGATAGCTATCTGAACGTCATTACCGCGCAAAACACATTTCTTGCGAGCCGCGAGGCTGAACTGCAAGTTCAGCTCGAGCAACAAATCGCGAGCGTCAATCTCATCGACAACCTCGGCGGCGGCTGGACCACGTCGGACTGGGCGCGGACGGAGCGTCTGACCGGCGAAGCCGCTGCTGCGGCAAAGCGGTCGCAAGCGCCCGCAGCGGAAGTCGGCGCCGATGGTTCCATGCCCGGGATACCGAATCCGCCCGCCATGAAACTTCCGGATATTCGACCGGAGGACCTGATCAAGCAAAACGCCGAGGCGATGGCACCGACGCCGCCCGCCGACGACCAAAAATAATATCGCGTTACCTGCTATCGCGTATTCCTGACTCTCATTTCTCCAGCATTTTTCGCAGGTTCTGCAGCTCACGCCCGCGCTTCGGGCTCGTTTTGGGGTACGCGAGTTTGAGCGCCTGCGCGGTCTCCAACACGATCCGGGAGACGATGAGTCGCGCATTGCGCTTGTCGTCGGCGGGCACGACATACCAGGGCGCGCGCTCGGTGCTGGTCGCACTCAAGCATTTCTCATAAGCCTTCGTGTATTGCTTCCAAAACTTGCGTTCCTCGACGTCCGCGAGACTGAATTTCCAGTTTTTGTTCGGACTGTCGATGCGTTCGATGAACCGCCTTCTTTGCTCCTCTTTCGAGAGATGAAGAAAGAACTTCATGATGCAGGTCCCATTGAGGCTCAGGTGCCTTTCCAGATCGACGATCGATCGATAGCGGTGGGCCCAAATTTTCTTCGCATCACGCAGGCCCGGCGGCAAGCCTTCGGCGCGCAGGATTTCCGGGTGGACGCGAACGATCAGGACTTCCTCGTAATACGATCGATTGAAAATACCGATCTTGCCGCGCTCCGGTAGATCGCGCGTCGTGCGCCACAGAAAATCGTGCTGCAGTTCCGCGGAGCTCGGGTGTTTGAAGCTGAAGACCTGGCAACCTTGCGGATTGACGCCGGACATCACGTGCTCGATCGCCCCGTCCTTACCGGCGGCATCCATGGCTTGGAATATCAGCAGTAGCGCATAGCGATTCGACGCGTAGAGCATCTCCTGTTGGGCGCTGAGCTCGGCGACACGGCGGCTCAGCATTGCCGTGTAGTCATCGTCGGAACGGTAAACAGGGTCTATGATCGTCGGCCACCGCTTGAGCTCGACGCTCGAGCCCTCGCGTACCCGGAACTTTTCCGCATGCATGGTCATCGTCCTCCTGACTGCGTCTGGGATCCGCCCGTACCGCGATTATATTGGGCGGGATGGATTTGTACCGCAAGGCGCTGGAGGCGGGCTCCCGGCTCCCATGCAAGACCGCATCGGCGTTCATTTAGGTAGGTTCGCGTACAGACTAGGGCGGGCGAACCTGGGATCATTAGTCTTTGGCATGCTTTTGCTTCGGGCTCGGAGAATTGGACAATGAACATGACTCGTGATCGCCTTTCGCTGGGGTTGCCGCGGTGCCTCGCCGTCTTGCTGCTTTACGCGGCGACCGCACCGGCGGCCCCACCGGCGGTATCGCCGGAATTCCCACCGCTGTCCGAATCGCGCGTCGTCGAACATCATGTGGGCAAGGTGATTTGGACCGAATTAGTGACCCCGAATCTCGCTGCGTCACAGGCGTTTTACTCGGGATTATTCGGTTGGACGTTTCGGGAAATGCGCGCCGGCGAGAGCGATTATGGAATTGCAGAGGCGAACGGTCGACCGATCGGCGGCGTCGTGCAGCGGGCGATTGCGCCGGGTGAACAGAAGCAGTCGAATTGGCTGACGTTCATTGCAGTGCGCGATACGGACGCGGCAAAACACGAGGTGGTCGCGCGCGGGGGCAAGGTGCTTGCCGAGCCGACCACGTACCGAGGGCGTGGCCGTCAAGCGGTGTTCAGCGATCCCGACGGCGCGGTGTTCGCGGTGATCGCCTCGAGCAGTGGTGATTCCGGGGACTTCTTGGCGGCGCCCGGCGAGTGGATTTGGAGTTCGCTGCTTGCGCAGGACCCGCAGCGGTCCGCGAAGTTCTACAAACGCGTCTTCGGCTACGACGTATTCGATTTGCCGAGCGACGACGGTTTCGAACATGTGGTTCTTTCGACCCAAGGCTATGCGCGCGCCGGAATTCATTCCCTTCCGACGGACTCCGTGCACCGGCGCTCTCATTGGATGAATTTCGTCCGGGTCGTCGACGCCGCTCAGGCTGTCTCGAAAGCGACCGCTCTTGGAGGGCGCGTGTTGGTCGAGCCGCATGTCGATCGGCACGGCGGTAGGGTGGCGCTGCTCGCCGATCCCAACGGTGCGCAGTTTGGAGTCATGGAGTGGACCGCTGCAGATACCAAGGCGGAGCCGAAGTGAGCCGTTGTGCCTACGACGGTTGGGGACCTAAGTTTTTGTGTCGGTCCCCCGCGCTGCGAGGCGCGCTAGGCGATTGCTGAATTCAACCATTGAGTCAGCGCGGCGCTATCCATCGCGCCCGACACGCGTGCGATTTCCTTGCCGTCGCGAAATACGATCAAGGTCGGAATGCTTCTAATGCGGCAGCGCTCGGCCGGCTCGGTTTCGTCGTCGGTATTGAGTTTCGCGAAGCGCAGTTTCGGCTCGAGTCTGCGGGCCGCCTCGGCGTAGAACGGCGCCATCGCGCGGCAGGGGCCGCACCAGGGCGCCCAGAAGTCCACGACAACCGGCAGGTCGCTACGCTCGAGATGCTTGTCGAAATTACTCGTCGTCAGCGGGACCGGCCTGCCCTCAAACAATGCGAAGTGACAGTGGGGACAATGCGGCGTATCCGCGAGCCGCGCACTCGGGAGTCGCACCACCGAATCGCAATGACCGCAAACGATGTGGATTTTATCGTTCATAATTCCTGTGACAGCGCGAGGCGGATAAAGTTTTCGGTCTCAGAATTTAATGGCGTAAGGTAGATAAAAGACAGTATTTCACAGTGCTTCCGGCGGACCGGATCATGCGCTCCTTCGAGATGTGGGTTTTGTGCAATCGGGAGTATTCGATGTCTGCGAGAGTTTTGGCGCAGGCCCTGGGCGCCGCGACGATATTCGGCATTTCCGGCAGCTTTGCGGCCGATGATGGTCTCGAGCCGGTTGTCGTCACGGCGCAACGCAGAGAGGAATCGGCGCAATCCGTCGGCATCGCGATCTCGGTATTGTCGGGACAGAGCCTCGCGGACAAATCGATCGCGGTCGTCAACGACCTACAGAACGCGGTCCCCAGCCTGCAAGTCGAGCCGGCGTTCGGCAGCGGTCAACCGCAGTTTCGGATCCGCGGAGTCGGCTTCCTCGATTACACCTCGAACAACGCCTCGCCGGTCGGCGTCAGCCTCGACGACGTGCCGTTCTCGTTTCCGATCCAAACCCAAGATCAATTATTCGACCTCGACCGCATCGAAGTGCTGCGCGGGCCGCAAGGCACCTTGTACGGCCGTAACACGACCGGCGGCGAAATCAATTTCGTCACGAACCGGCCGAGCGCCGAAGGCCACGGCGGGTTCACCGTGGAATACGGCTCTTTCGGCGAACTCGATGCCGAGGGCTTTCTCTCGGGCGCAATCGCCGACGACTTGCGGGGGCGTCTATCGGTCGCGACCGAGCAGGGCGGTGCGTGGCAGTACAACCGTGAAACCGGTCAACGCTTGGGCGACAAGGACAAAATTGCCTTGCGCGGTCAACTGGAGTGGAATCCTTCGGAAGCGGTCAACTTTCGCTTCGAGGCGCATATTGCTCTGGATAAATCCGATGAAACGGGTCTGCAGTTGATCAAGGCATATACACCCTACAACACTGGAATCGGCGGTCCGACGATCCCCGCGGATACCTCGCCCTATGTCACCGGCTGGAGCCTCGACCCCGCCTTCGCGAAGTTCATCGGACTCTCGGCGGGTTCCAAGCCGGCTGTCGACAACAGCAATAACGGCGCCGATCTGACTGCCAATGTCGATCTGGGCGCAGCCAAGCTGACCAGCATCACCGCTTATAACAAACTCATCCGGCGCGAGTACGGCGACTGGGACGCGACGCAGTATTACGATTCCGACGAATACCTCGACAGCGACGTCGATGTGTTATCCGAGGAACTGCGCGTCGCGTCGAATGGTACCGGCGCGTTCGGCTGGGTCGGCGGCGTGTTTTATTCCGATCAGGATCTGAGGGAAAATTTTTATTCGGACTTCTCAGATGCGGATCTCGGCTTTCCTGCCGGCACGACGCCGCAGATCGCGCTCACGAAATATGAGCAAGTCGCCAATTCGGTCGGCGTGTTTGCGCAGGGCAATTATCGGTTTACCGATACATTCAAAGGCACGCTCGGCGTGCGCGAAGACCACGAGACGCGAGAGCTCGTCGATCTGAATACGGGATTCTTGGTGCCGCCCGTTGCGTCGTTCACGGGCGGTCCTCTATCCGACTCGGCCACCTCCAATCTGCCGTCCGGCAAGATCGAGCTCGATTACGATCCGGCCGCCGATACTCTAGTTTACGCAAGCGTCAGTCGCGGCGTGAAGTCCGGCGGGTTCACGGCGCATAACACCGTTAGTGCACCCGCAGTCGATCCCTTCGAACCGGAGAAGCTCACGGCATTCGAAGTCGGCGTCAAGTCCGATGTCACGCGCACCCTGCGTGTGGATGCGGCGGCGTTTTATTATCGCTACAAGGATCAACAGATCCTCGGCAAGGTGTTCGACGACGTCTCGCGATCCTACATCGGCCGATTCGTCAATGCGGATTCCAGAATCAGCGGCGGCGAGTTCGAGATCGAGTGGCGGCCGCTCGCCGGTTTGTCGATCTCTCAGTATGCGGGATTCGCGGAGGGCTATTACACGCGCACCTTGCTCGACAGCAGCGGCAATAACTACGACGGGAGTCCGGAGAGTTTTCCGAAGTGGAGCTACGGCGGCGATGCCGCGTATTCCTGGAATGCCGGCGGCTACAAACTCACCGCGGAATCCAACTACAGCTTCCACGATACCTACAGCCAATTTTATCTGCTTGGAAGTTCGGACTTTACGATACCGAAGTACTGGCTCGCGAACGCCAACCTGTCGCTGTCGCCGGAGGCCGGCAAGTATTGGACCGTCACCTTATGGGGCCGTAATATCTTCGACAAATATTACGACGTGACGCGCAATTTCTTCTTGCCGGGGACCGAGGTCGCTCAAGCCGGCGAGCCCGCAACGTTCGGAATTCGCGTCAATTACAGGTATTAGGGTGCGACTCGTGCTGAAGGGACTCGTCATCGCGGTCGCCGTCGTCGTGATCCTGCTCGCGGCCGTGTGGCTCAGGCTGCGCGGCCCCGATATCCCCTATGACGCGTTGGAAGCCAAGTACGCCGACAGCGCCTCGCATTTCATCGATCTGCCGGGAAATTTTCGCGCGCATTATCAGGAGTACGGAGATCCCCAATCGCCGCTGTTGGTGTTACTGCACGGCTTCGGCGATTCGTACACGAGTTGGGAGGGTTGGACGGCGGAATTGAAAAACCGCTTTCACGTCATCAGCCTGGACTTTCCGGGTCATGGATTGACGCGCGCGCCTCCGGGCTATCAATTGGCCGGACCCGGACTCGCAGACTTCGTCGATGAGTTTGCCGCGCGACTCTCGCTGCCGAAATTTGCGGTGGCCGGCAACTCGATGGGCGGCGCTGCGGCATGGCAGCTCGCCGCTCGTCATCCGGAGCGAATCAACGCCTTGATCCTCGTAGATGCCGCCGGGTGGCCGGCCGAAAAGCCACCCACCAACATTCCGCTCGCATTCAGGATTCTGCAGTACCCGATCGGGCGTGCATTCCTGCGCAGCATCGACAATAGCCCTTTGATCGCCGAAGGCTTGAGAACCGACGTGTACGACAAGACCTTGATCACCCCCGCGTTGGTCGCCCGCTGGGCCGAATTTCAGCGTGCGCCCGGACACCGCGCCATACTCATGGACGTCAATATCGGCGCGCTGACCACGGCCAGCGTCGCGATATTGAGCCGGATCAACGTACCCACCTTGGTTCTCAACGGCGAGAACGATGTGCTCGTAGAACCCGCAAGCGCGCGCAAATTCGTTGCGGCGATCCCGGGAGCCAAGCTGATCCTCTACCCACGAGTCGGGCATTTGCCGCAAATCGAAATTCCACGGCGGTCGGCCGTGGACGTGGCCTCATTTTTGCTGGCGAATCCACCGGCTCCGGTATCATCGGCGCATGCAACAGGATTATCTGGATAACCCGATATCCGGAGCGGCGGAAGCGTCGCGCGCGGCGATCGACGATTTTGTCGGCGGCTTGCTCGCCTACGAGACTCGAGCGGAGCGCGTGCTGGGCGCCGCGGATCAGAATCCCGATTGTTGCCTCGTCAATGTGTATGCCGGCTTCTTGTGGATGCTGTTGGAGGCCCCGGAGGCCGCGCAGCGCGCCGCCAAATACCTGAGCGCTGCCGAACGTGCCTCCGGCAATGCGACCGTGCGGGAACGACTGAATCTCGCGCTACTGCGCGCCTGGGTCGATGATGATCTCGCGACGGCACTCGGCATCGCGGATCGCATATCGGATGATTTTCCGCACGACCTCGCGGTCGTCAAGCTGCATCAGTACCTGGAATTCAATCGCGGCAATGCACCGGAGATGTTGCGCATCGCGCTGAAAGTCATGGAGCGCAATTCACACGTGGCGCACATGCATGGGATGGCGGCGTTTGCATATGAGCAGTGCCATTTTCTCGATGAGGCCGAGGCCGCCGCGGAGGCGGCGCTCGTGCTGCTCCCGAAGGAGCCGTGGGCTCAGCATGCGCTCGCGCACGTGGACTTGACACGCGGCGCAGTCGAGGAGGGGATTGCATCGCTCGAAAGCTTCGAAGCGACGTGGACGGGTTTGAACTCGTTCATGTCGACCCACTTGTGGTGGCATCTGGCGATCTTCTACCTCGCGCAAGGCCGCGACGCACGCGTGCTCGATTTGTACGATCACCATTGTTGGGGCGTCGTGAAGAGCTACTCGCAGGATCAAATCGGCGCGGTCTCGCTGCTGGCGCGTCTCGAACTCGCGGGCATCGACGTCGGTGAGCGTTGGCGAGAACTCGGCGGCTATTTGGCGGCACGGGCGGCCGATACCGTTCAACCGTTTTTGACGCTGCAATATCTGTATGGCTTGGCGCGAGCCGGTCGGTCGGAAGCCGGCGTGCTCTTGGAAGCCGTGCGCCGGCGTTCGAGCGATGCCCCCTCTTACTCGCGCGCGGTCTGGCAGGAGGTGGCGTTGCCGGCGTGCGAGGGACTTTACGCGCATGCACGTGGCGACTACGAGACCACGTGGCGCGCATTGGGCGCCGCAGTGCCGCGGCTCGCCGAAATCGGCGGCAGCCACGCGCAGCGCGGATTGTTCGAGCAAATCCTGCTCGACGCAGCGCTGAAGAGCGGACGCCTCATCGCGGCTCAACGAGCGCTCGAACAGCAGCGGTCCGTTTACCACGACGACGTACCGGTCAATTCGGCGTTGGCGGAGGTCTACGCCAAAATGGGCTTGCCGGGGCTCGCGGCCGAGGCGCGCGCGCGTGCCGGCGCGGCGCGCGCGCGGCACGCCGATCCCGCGCGAAACCCCGGTTAGAGAAGTCCATGCGCGAACCAGATCTGCAGGCACTATTCGAATCGATCGATGCTCGCGAACAGGAACTCATCGCGTTGACGCGCGACCTGATACGCTTTCCGACGGTCAATCCGCCGGGCGAGCAATACGCGGCTTGCGCCGAATTCATCGGCAGGCGCCTACAAGGGTCCGGCTTCGAAGCCACTTACGTGCGCGCCGCGGGTACGCCCGGCGACAGCGATCGCCATCCTCGCGTCAATGTCGTGGCGCGGCGCGAGGGCGCGAGCGCGGGGCCCTGCGTGCATTTCAACAGTCATATCGACGTGGTGCAGACGGGGACGGGCTGGACCGTGGATCCGTTTGCGGGCATCGTCAGCGATGGCAAGGTCTACGGCCGGGGCGCATGCGACATGAAGGGCGGTCTCGCCGCCTCGATCATCGCACTCGAGGCGCTCATCGATAGCGGCGCCGCGTTGCCGGGCGCGCTCGAGATATCCGGCACCGTCGACGAGGAATCCGGTGGTTTCGGCGGCGTTGCCTATCTGGCCGAGCGCGGCTGGTTCTCGACGCCGCGCGTCGATCACGTCATCATCCCGGAACCCCTCAATGTCGACCGAGTTTGCATCGGTCACCGCGGTGTTTGGTGGGCCGAGATCGAAACCCATGGCCGCATCGCGCACGGCTCGATGCCGTTTCTTGGTGATTGCGCCGTGCGCCACATGAATGCGGTCATCGACCGCTTCGAGCGCGACCTCTATCCGCGGCTTGCGGCGCGGCGCACGGTGATGCCGGTCGTGCCCATGGGCGCGCGCCAATCGACGCTCAACATCAATTCGATACACGGGGGTCCTGTGGAGCATCACGGCGGTTTCCCCGTGCCCTGTGTTGCCGATTCCTGCCGCATGGTCATCGATCGTCGCTTATTGGTCGAGGAGAGCATCGACGGCGTCAAACTCGAGATGCGTGAACTGCTCGAGGGACTGGTTGCCGATCGCGCCGGCTTCCGCTACAGCTTGCGCGATTTGTTCGAGGTGCAGCCGACGATGGCGGATCGTGATGGCCCGGTCGCGCGAGCCGCGGCCGCCGCAATCCACCGTGTGCTCGGTCGCGATGCCGAGTTCATCTGTTCACCGGGGACATACGATCAAAAGCACATCGATCGCATCGGCAAATTGAAGGACTGCATCGCTTACGGGCCCGGGATTCTCGATCTCGCGCACCAACCGGACGAATACGTGCGCATCGACGACATGGTCGCTTCGGCGAAAGTGATGGCGGCGGCGGCGTGGTCTTTGCTCAATCGGAACCCATGAGCCGCGCGCGCAGCCGTCTCCGGCGAAGCTGCCGCGTCGCGCTGTTGGGTGTCCTGGCATTGCTCGCGCTCGGCGCAAACGCCGGGGGTGCAGTCCGGGATCGAGTCACGATCGGCATGCAGCTCGAGCCGCCGATCCTCGATCCGACAGCCAATCCCGCCTCGGCCATTTCCGAAATCCTCTATGGCAATGTCTACGAGGGCCTCGTGCAATTTGCCGCCGACGGATCCGCGGTCGCGCAGCTCGCGCAGTCCTGGGAGATCTCGCGCGACGGCCTTACCTATTTGTTTTATCTGCGCAGCGGCGTGCGCTTTTCCGACGGTACGCCGTTCGACGCGGCCATCGCAAAGTTTGCTCTCGAGCGTGCGATCGCGCCGGATTCGGTCAATCCGCAGAAATCGCGACTGGCCGCGATCAGCACGATCGAGGCGCTCGATCCGCAGACCTTGCGCCTCAATCTGAAGCGCCGGTCGGGCGGCTTGCTGCAATCCTTGGCGTGGGGCGCGTTCGTGATGGTCGCACCGCAATCCGCAGCGGGCAACGCGCTTCACCCGGTCGGCACCGGTCCGTTTCGGTTTGCCGACTGGCGCCGCGGAGATTCCCTGAGTCTCGTCCGCAATCCCGATTACTGGGGCAAGGGGTCGCGGCTCCGGGCCGCGACTTTCAAATTCATCGCGGATCCCACGGCGGCTTTTTCAGCGTTGATGGCCGGCGACGTCGACGCATTCTCCAATTACCCGGCACCCGAGAGTTTTTCGGAGTTCCAGGCGGACTCGCGCTTCGCCGTGTTCGTCGGAACCACCGAGATGGAGACGATCTTGGGTCTCAATCACCGGCGCGCGCCCTTGAATAATTTGCTGGTGCGGAGGGCGATAGCGCACGCGCTCGATCGGCACGCGATCATCGACGGCGCGATGTTCGGCTATGGCATTCCGATCGGTAGTCATTTCCCGCCTGGCAAGCCCGCTTATGTGGATCTGACGGCCCGCTATCCTCACGATGTGGAGACCGCGAAGGCTCTATTGGCGCAGGCCGGGTACTCCGGCGGGTTCTCGGTCGTGCTCAAGCTGCCGCCGCCGTCGTACGCGAGGCGCAGCGGCGAAATCGTCGCCGCACAGCTCGGCGCGATCGGCATCAAGGTCAAAATCGAGAATCTCGAATGGGCACAGTGGCTCGATCAAGTCTTCGCGAGGCACGATTTCGACATGAGCATCGTCGGCCATGCGGAGCCGATGGATTACGACATTTATGCACGTGACGACTATTACTTCGGGTATTCGAATGCCGAGTTCAAGGCGCTGATCGCCGCGCTCGATGACACGGTGGAACCCCGCGAGCGCGACGACCTGCTGCGCGCGATTCAACGCAGGCTTGCCGAAGACGCCGTCAACGGCTTTTTGTTTCAGTATCCGCGGCTCGACATTTGGGACGTGCACTTGCACGATCTCGCAGTCGATAATGTGCTCGGTGTCGTCGGCTTGAGTCGCGCCTACTTCGATGCGGACGCGACGGCCGTTCCGGGCGCCGATATCGCCGCCGCCGATCGGGCCATGGATGCTGCCCCGCGATGGTTTGCCGTATTCGCTGCTGCGCTCATCGTTGCCGCCGCCGGCGGTTTGATCGTCGTCGCGCGCCGCTTCGGTCCGGCCTATCTCGCCGCGCGTCTCGGCGTGCTTGCCGCGACACTGGTGCTCGCCACCGTCATCGTCTTTATCGTTGTTCAGATCGTGCCGGGGGATCCGGCGCGATTCATGATGGGATTGCACGCCGATCCGGCCGCCGTATCGGCGCTGCGCCATGAACTGGGCTTGGATACGGCGCCCCTGCAACGCTACCTCGGATGGCTCGGCGGTCTGATTCACGCGGATTTCGGAACCAGCTATACGTACCGGGTGCCGGTGCGCGAATTGATTGCCGCGCGACTGCAAGTTTCGCTGCCGCTCGATCTCTTTGCGTTGGCGCTGACCGCACTCATCGCGTTTCCGGTCGGTGTTTTCGCCGCCGCGAGACGCGGCAAGGCCACCGACGTCGTGCTGAGCAGCCTTACGCAGGTGGGGCTGGCCGTGCCGAACTTTTGGCTCGGGCTCATGCTGGTGCTCATATTCGCGATCGATTTGCGCTGGGTATCGGCCGGCGGCTTCCCCGGTTGGGACGCCGGATTCTGGCGTGCGATGAAACACCTGAGCTTGCCCGCCTTGGCGCTCGCAGTGCCGCAAGCGGCGATCCTGGCGCGAGTACTGCGCAGCGCGCTGATCGCGACGCTGCACGAAGATTATATTCGTACCGCGCGCGCCAAGGGCGTGGGCGCATCGCGCCTGCTATGGCGCCATGCATTGCCGAATGCAATGATTCCGGTGCTCACGATACTCGGGATGCAGTTTTCTTTTTTGCTGGCCGGCGGGGTCATCATCGAAAACGTATTCTTCTTGCCGGGACTCGGCCGTCTCGCGTTTCAAGCGATCATACAACGCGACCTCATCGTCGTTCAGAGCGTCGTCATCGTTCTGGTGTTTGCGGTCGTCTTGGCATCGTTTCTCGTCGAAATCGCCTATTCACTATGTGACCCGCGAATAGCGGCACGTGAGCTTCGATGAAAACCGCAGCAGCCCGCCGCATCGGTCTTTCGGCAGGCGCCGGCATCACGCTCGCCTTCATCATGATGGCGCTCGTCGCCTTGGTTTGGACTCCCTATGATCCTGCGGGGATCGACATTCCGGGCAAGCTGATGCCGCCGGGCGCACGACATTGGTTCGGGACCGATCAATTGGGGCGCGACGTGCTGTCGATGATCATGGCGAGCGCCAGAGGCTCGGTCGGCGTCGCGTTCTTCTCGACGGGGCTCGGTCTCGTGTTCGGCGTACCCTTGGGACTGATCGCGGCGGCGCGTTCGGACTGGGTCGATGAGTTCATCATGCGCGGCAATGATCTGTTGTTTGCGTTCCCATCGCTGCTGCTCGCGATTTTGCTGACTGCCGTGTTCGGCCCCGGCGCCGTCAATGCCTGCATTGCGATCGGCGTGTTCAACATTCCCGTGTTTGCGCGGGTCACGCGCGGTGCCGCGCTCGGGATTTGGACACAGGACTTCAGCATGGCGGCTCGCGTCGCGGGCAAGGGGCCACTGCGTATTTCCGTCGAACACGTACTGCCGAATCTGCTGACCCTATTGACGGTCCAGGCGACGATACAATTCTCGCTGGGGGTCGTGGCGGAAGCGGGGCTCTCCTATTTAGGGATCGGCGTGCAACCGCCAACGCCAAGTTGGGGTCGCATGCTGAGCGATGCGCAGACGCTCACCGCGCTCGCGCCTTCGCTCGCGCTGTTCCCCGGGCTCGCGGTTGCGCTGTTCGTGCTGGGACTCACTTTGCTGAGTAGCGGTCTACGTCCGGGACGGGAGGGATGAACGTGCAGACGCCGCCTGTGGCGCAGACGCCGCCCGTTGCGCAGACGCCGCCGCTATTGCAAATCGACGGGCTCGAGGTCTCGATCGGCGGCGCGAGGATTCTGGACGGCGTTTCCCTGGAACTGCGAGCAGGCGAGATTCTGGGTTTGGTGGGCGCTTCCGGATCCGGCAAATCCATGACGGCTCTTGCCATCACGCAATTGCTGCCGCGAAACGCTCGCCTGGGCGGGAGCATTCGCTTGCGCGGCGCCGCGCTGACGGCCAAGAACGAAGCCGAACTGTGCCGGATTCGCGGCCGCGACATCGGTATCGTATTCCAAGAGCCGATGACGGCCTTGAATCCACTCATGCGCATCGGCGCTCAAGTGACCGAGACCGTCCGCCTGCATTCCGGCGCATCGGAAGGCGAAGCCGTGCGCATGGCGCGCACGGCGTTCGCGCGGGTGGGGCTCGGCGAGGATTCGGAGTCGCTGCGGCGCTATCCGCATGAGCTGTCCGGCGGGGGGCGGCAGCGCGTGGCGATCGCCATGGCCGTGGTCCTCGAACCGGCCTTGTTGATCGCCGACGAACCGACGACGGCTTTGGACGTGACGACGCAAGCGCAGGTGCTCGCGGTGCTCGTGGATCTGGTACGTACGACGGGCATGGGGCTCATTCTCGTCACTCACGATATGGCGGTGATCGGGGCGACCACGACCCAGGTCGCAGTGATGAATCACGGCAAGATCGTGGAGCGGGGCGCAACTGCGCGAATCTTGCGCGAGCCCCGAGACCCGTATGCCAAAGAATTGTTGGCGGCGGCCTATTTAGCCCCTAAACGGCGCTCGTCGACGCGCGACCCGTCGCGCGCGATTTCGGCGCCGGCGATATTGGAGGCGCGTGAGATCGTGCGCGAATACCCGCGGCGACGTCGCTCGCTATGGTCCGCGCCGCCGCCGCTGCGCGCCGTCGATGGCGTCTCGTTGAAGATCAATCCGGGCGAGACTGTCGGACTGATCGGCGAAACGGGTTCCGGTAAGTCGAGCCTTTTGCGCGTGATGCTCGCGCTCGATAGGCCACGGTCGGGCGAAGTTCATTTGCTGGGCGAAGTCTTCACCGCGGCGCGAGGCGCCGCGTTGCGCCGACTGCGCCGCTCGATTCAAGTCGTATTCCAAGATCCTTACGCCAGCTTCGATCCACAATGGTCGGTCGAGCGGGTCGTCGCGGAGCCGTTTCATTTGCTCGATGCCGGGCTGAGTGACTCCGAGCGTCGCGACAAAGTGGCGCTCGCGCTCGAGCGCGTGGGTCTGTCCGCGGCCGACGCCGGGCGCTATCCGCACGAATTCTCGGGTGGACAGCGCCAGCGTATCGCGATCGCGCGCGCGCTGATCACCGAGCCCGCGGTGATCGCCTTCGACGAGGCCGTATCCGCTCTCGATGTCTTGGTGCGCGCCCAGATTCTGAGGCTGCTCGCCGAGTTGAACGACAGCTCGAGCTTGAGCATTTTGTTCGTCTCGCACGACCTCTCAGTCGTCAGATCGATCGCGGACCGCGTTTACGTCATGCATCGAGGCCGCATCGTCGAGGAGGGATATACCGAGGCGGTGTTTGCTTCGCCGCGCGAGGCCTATACGTCGGCCTTGATCGCCGCGACACCGGCCTTGGCGTAATGCACGGCTCGCGCGACCGCTCGCGCGATACAATCGGCCGCTGCGGAACCGATACGCGCAACCTGCGCCGCGCGCAAATCGGTCGCGCTCAATGCGACGCGGCCGCTCGCCACGGCGAACACCGTGTCGCCGTCGAACGGCGTATGCGCGGGCCGGACGGCGCGTGCGATGCCGTCCTGAGCCATCATCGCGACGCGCTTGCACTCGGCCGTCGTCAACGCGGCGCTACATGCGACGACGCCGAGCGTCGTGTTGGCGCCCGATTGCAGCCGCCCGAGATCGCGCAAGCGCGATTCCTCGGGCGCGGGATCGCTGAGATCCATGCTCCGCTGTGGCGGCCCGCGAGACCCAAATTCACCGCCCAATTCATAGGGCCAGGCCCAGTAGGTTCTAGCATCCGGCATCAATGCAGACCCGACCGAGTTCACCGCGACCAGGGCGCCGACGACGAGCCCGGCGCCCAAGTCCAAGGAGACGGAACCGATGCCGCCCTTGATCAAGCCCGCCATCGCGCCGGTGCCCGCACCGACCGACCCCAGCGGGAACTCGGCCGCAGCCGCCGCAAGGGATTCGAATCCTAAGTCTCGGTAGGGGGGCGACAGCCCCCAGGTCTTGTCGCCGCCGTTGGACAGATCATGCAGTACCGCCGCAGGCACGATGGGGATCGGCGGCGCGCCGGTGCGCAACTGAATTCCCACTCCTTTGGCCGACAGAGCCGCGGCGACGCCGTCGGCGGCCGCAAGTCCAAACACCGAGCCGCCGGCCAGGACGATCGCGTGCGCGTGCCCGACGAGGTTCTCCGGCGCGAGCGCTTCGGTCTCGCGCAAGCCCGGACCGCCGCCGCGCACGTCGACGCCGGCCGACCAAACTCCGTCGAACACCAGCGTCGTCACACCGGATGCGACGCGCGCGTCGGACGCGTGGCCTACCGTGAGACCCGGGACGTCCGTGATCAGATTGTGTGGGCCGGGGCGAAACATGGGCGGGGCTGCGAAATGCCGTTCAATGCGCCTGGGCCGCGATGACGGCCAAGCCGCGCAGCACGAGATCCGGCACGATTTCACCGCGCGCGCGCATCGTCCCGGTGATCATCCCGGCATCGCCGCCCGTAATAAACAGCTGCGGTTTGACGCCCGTATGCTGCTCGATGATTTCGGCCGCGCGATCGGCCATGCCCGCCAGCGCGAAGACGGCGCCGCGCGATACCGCACCGATGGTATTGTTCGCGAGGATTCCAGCCATCGACGGCGTGCTTTGTTCGACGGCCTTGGCGATATCGCTCGTGCGCTTCAGCAGCGCCTCGCGCATCATGTGGATGCCTGGAACGATGAGCCCACCGAGGTGCTGGCCGTTCGCATCGACGCTGTCGACTTTGACGGCGGTTCCGGCATCGACGACGCATAGTGCAGAGCGTGCCATGGTCCAGGCGCCGATGACGGCCAACCAGCGGTCGGCCCCCAGCAAGCTCGGATCCAAATAGCCATTGGTGAGATCCAGAAACTGCCGCGTCGCCGTGACGAATTCGATTTTGACGCCGAATACCTTTTTCGTGAGCCTCGCCAGATTCTTCGCCATCGCATCTCCGGCGACATTCGAGACGAGAACACGGTCGGGCCTTTGACTGGCGTCGAACAATGCCGCGGTCCAAAGGTCCGGTTTGACGTCCCGATGCACGACCGCCTGTTGATCAGACAGTCCCGTAGTCGTCAGCCACGCCCATTTCAGGCGGGTATTGCCGACGTCAATAACCAAGATCATGCGTTGTCACTGCCTAAGATAGGTCCGCGTGCTTAAACTTAGCCAGCAAGGATAACATCGCGCCGGCTTGACCGCGGTATTTGCCGATAAACTGCATCTCGTCGCCGTCGCCGTCGCCGTCGCCGTCGCCGTCGCCGTCGCGGGTGCCGCCGGCCGCGGTCGAGCCTTGCTTAAGGATTCGGAGTGTTTATGAAGTCCCAACTTTCTCTCACGGAAGGCTCGATTCCGCGCGCGCTGCTGTTTTTTACGCTGCCGATATTGTTCGGCAACGTGCTGCAATCGCTGAACGGTTCGGTCAACGCGATCTGGGTCGGAAAGTATTTGGGCGAGGCGGCATTCGCGGCCGCCGGCAATTCGAACATGGTGATGTTCCTGCTGTTTGGGTCCATCTTCGGCTTCTCGATGGCGGCGACCGTGCTCGTGGGGCAATGCGTGGGTGCGAAAAACATCCCCGAAGCGAAGCGCGTGGTCGGCACTACCGCCAGCTTTTTTCTCGTGTTGTCCGTGACCTTGAGCCTGCTGGGATATGTGTTTGCCCACCAACTGCTCGGTTGGCTGCACACGCCGCCGGACGCCTTGGCGCCCGCGATCGCCTACATGCGCATTATTTTTCTAGCGCTGCCGTTCATGAGCGGCATTTTCTTCCTAATGGCGGTGCTGCGCGGGGCCGGCGATTCGAAGACGCCCTTCATTTACCTCGCCGTGTCGGTGTTTCTCGATATTGCGCTCAATCCGCTGCTGATCTTCGGCTGGGGTCCTGTCCCGCGCTTAGGAATAGCGGGATCCGCGATCGCAACCTTGACCGCGCAGGCATTGAGCTTGATTGCGCTGGTCACGCATCTGTACCGCACGAAAAACATCTTGTGCATTCATCGCAGCGAATGGAGCCTGTTCAAAATCGATTGGTTCGTGGTGCGCTTGCTCGTGACGAAGGGCGTCCCGATGGGATTGCAAATGTTCGTCGTATCGACGAGCCTGTTGGCGCTGATAGCATTGGTGAATCGATTCGGGTCTCAGGAAACCGCCGCATTCAACGCGGCCATGCAGCTCTGGAATTACATACAGATGCCCGCAATATCGATCGGCGCCGCAGTATCCTCGATGGCGGCACAGAACGTCGGCGCCGGGCGCTGGGATCGGGTGGGGTCGGTCGCGTCGGCGGGCGTTTCGTTCACTTTCTTGTTGGGCGGTACCTTGATTGCAATCAATTATCTGCTGAACCGCGAGGCGCTCGGACTGTTTCTACCCGCCGGCGGCGAGGCAATCCATATCGCGACGCATTTGAATGCACTGGTCGTCTGGTCGTTCGCATTTTTTGGAGTGACCATCGTGCTGTTCGGTGTCGTGCGCGCCACCGGCGCCGTCATTGCGCCGCTGCTCATTTTGATGACGTCCCTGTGGTTGGTGCGCGTGCCGTTTGCCTATCTATTGATCGACAAATGGTCCGCGGATGCAATTTGGTTCAGTTTTCCGCTCTCATCCCTGCTCTCCTTGCTGATGGCGGTCGGTTATTACCGCTACGGCGGCTGGCGCGATATCCGCTTAGGCATAGCCACGCAACAAGCGGCCCCGGCGGCCGACGGCTAAGCGCCCATGTCGTCGATACCCAATCAGCAGCCGGCGCGGCCGCTCGTCGTGCGCTTCGGCGCTTTCGGCGACATGGTGTTGCTGACGGCGTTGATCCGCGAACTGCATGCGCAGTTTCTGTGCCCCGTGGATATCCTGACCTCCGGACCATGGAGTGAACCGCTGCTGCGGGGGCAGCCCGGCGTCGGCGAGATTTTCAGTCTGCGCAGTCGAAAGACCCCATATTGGCTCGCCCCCGATCAGCGTCGCGCGGTTCATCGCTTGCGTGCGCGGGGAGCGGGTCCGACATGGCTTTGCGACGATGACGATGCGGCCCGTGCTTTATTGATCCGTGCCGGAATCGACGCCGAGTGGATCGTGGACGTGCGCGACCACCGGTTGCTCCCTGGCGAGCACGCAACCGAGCAATGGAAACGGTTAGGCCGGATCCTGCCCGCCGCATGGCGCGACCGCCCGCTACCGGGGATGCCAAGCGAACTGCATGGATGCGAATTGCATCTCGATGCCGCACAGCAAGCCGATCTGGACGCCTGGTTGGGTGCGCGCGGCTTGTCGGGATTAAAGATGATTCTGGTGCAGATCGGCAACAAGAGAACGATGCGTCGCGGACCGAAGCGACTCGCGGTCAATCACAAGTATTGGCCTCCAAAATGCTGGGCTGCGGTCATTCAGCAGCTGCGAAGGGATCGACCGGGTCATGCGATCGTGTTGCTGGGGACCGGTCCCGAGCACGCACTGAACCAGGCGATCGCGGCGCTCGCCGGCGGCGAAGGAATCCACAATGTTGCCGGCGATTTGCCGATCCCGCGCCTCATCGCGCTGCTCGCGCGCGCCGAGGCCTTGATCACCGTGGATTCGGGTCCCGCGCACGCCGCCGCCGCCGTGGGCTGCCCGCAAGTCGTGCTGTTCGGCAAGGCACTGCCTTCGCTCTACCGGCCGTGGGGCACGGCCGGTAGCGAAGCAATCGTGCTCACCGGTGAAGTCGACGGGCAAGCATCGATGATGGGGATAGCACCGGAGACGGTGATCGGCGCATGGCAGCGGCTGCGGCCACATTCCGCCAATGCGGTTAGCGGTTAGCGGTTGCGGCGAGATCCGGCGTCCGCGCCGAGCTCTGATCGCCTATATAGACACCTTCAACATATCCGCGGTCACGAGCACGATACCGCCCTCGGTGACATAGAAGCGCTGCTTGTCGAGCGCGGGGTCCAAGCCGATCTGCACGCCATCCGGAATATTGCAATTCTCGTCGATGATGCAGCGATGGATGCTGCAGCGGCGTCCGACGCTGACGCCCGGCAGCAATACCGAACGTTCGACGCGGCTGCCTTCCTCGATCCGGGCATCCGTCGAGAGCAGGGATTGCGTCACATAGGCGCCCGAAATAATGCAGCCGCCGGTCACCATCGAGTTCACGGCCATGCCGCGCCGGCCATCCTCGTCGAGCACGAATTTTGCGGGCGGCTGCTGTGCCTGGTAGGTCCAGATCGGCCATTGGTGATCATAGATATTGAGCTCGGGATTCAGGGCGACGAGCTCCATGTTGGCTTCGTAAAAGGCATCCAGATTTCCGACGTCGCGCCAATATGCTTGGGCGCGCGTTTCCACGTCGTGGAACGGGTAGGCGAATACGCGCAATTGGGCGATCGACGGCGGAATGATGTTCTTGCCGAAATCATGGCTGCTGTTCTCATTCCCGGCATCCTCGGTGAGCAGCATGTCGAGGCGGTTCATTGCAATGACGTAGATGCCCATGGACGCCCGGGCCAAATTTTCTTGACCGACGATCGGATCCGGTTTCGCGGGTTTTTCGGCGAATTTGACGACCCTGTTGGTCTCGTCCGTCGTCAAGATGCCGAATTCCTGCGCGCGCTCGATGGGCACGTCGACGACTCCAACCGTGATGTCCGCGTCGCTTTGTTCGTGATAGGCGATCATCGGACCATAGTCCATTTTGTAAATATGGTCCCCCGCAAGGATCAAGACGTGCGTCGGATTGTGAGAGCGGATGAACTCCAGATTCTGGTAGACGGAATCGGCCGTGCCGCGGTACCAATATTCGCCGGTTTGTTGCTGTGCGGGAATCAATTCGACGAATTCCCCCATTTCTCCGCGCAAATAACTCCAGCCGCGCTGAATATGCTGGATCAGCGATTGAGACTTGTATTGCGTCAGCACCGCGATTTGGCGAATGCCCGAATTGACGCAATTCGACAAGACGAAATCGATGATGCGGAATTTGCCGCCGAACGGCGTTGCCGGCTTGCAACGATGCTGCGTCAGCGCCTTGAGCCGCTCTCCGCGCCCGCCCGCCATCACGACGGCTAACGTGCCGCTGGTCAAACGGCTTACATACCGACCCGCGTTGGTACGGGCCGCGTGCCGCATACTCATGTTAGTGCCACCGTTTGAATTGACATACCAACCACTCGAGTCTCACGGGAAAGACTGCCACACTCGCTTCGTCGGCGCACGTGGAATTAGCGCACGAGGAATTCGGAAAGCGCGCATAAAGCCTCGGGAAGCCCCTATTGGGTCTCGCGATCTGCGAATGCCAGGCGGCTCGAAGTTAAGCATCCGGGTTTGCTAGACTGGCTCGATGAGCCGGCTCAAACTCTGCATGTTGTCGTCGGAAATGATGCCTTACGCGAAGACCGGCGGGCTGGCCGATGTGGCGGGTGCGCTTTTCGGCCATTTGGCGTCTTTGAATGTCGATGTGCGCGCATTTATGCCGTTTTACGCATCGGTGCGCGCCGGTCACTGGGAGTTTAAGCCCGTGGCGGCCGTGCAGGGCGCATCGATGATGCTCGGCACCGATCGATATACGTATTCTCTGCGAGAGGCTCATTACCCCGGGACCGAGCTGCCGGTCTATTTCGTCGATTGCCCCGCGCTTTTCAATCGGCCGAAACTGTACACGAGCGATCCGGACGAACATCGGCGTTTCTTGTTATTCATGCGGGCGGCGATCGAGTCCTGTCAACGCCTGGGATTCGTGCCCGATGTATTCCATTGCAACGATTGGCATACCGCGTTTCTGCCGCTGTACCTGAGGACGGTTTATGCGAATGATGCGGCGATGGCGCAGGCCCGCTCGGTGCTGACGATTCACAATATCGGCTACCAAGGCATCCTGCCGATCAGTGCCGCGCCCGACTTGGGATTGGGCGCGGGCGAAGCACTGCTCGACCAGGAAGATCTGCGCTACGACATCATCAACCCCTTGAAAACCGGCATAAAATTTGCCGATGCGGTGACTACGGTCAGCCCCACCTATGCGCGCGAAATCTGCGAAGGGCCGCTCGGTATGGGCATGGAGAGGGCCTTGCGGGCCCGTCCGGATGGCGTTACGGGCATCCTCAACGGCGTCGATTACAGCGAATGGGATCCGCGCCACGACCCACACATAGACACGCATTTCGATCCACAGAATCTGGCGGGCAAACTCGCCAACAAGCGCCGTTTGCTGGCGGCTGGGTCATTGCAGCTCGGCGATATGACTCCCTTGCTGTCGATCGTCAGCCGATTGACGGATCAAAAGGGCTTCGAGTTGCTGTTCGATGTGCTGCCGGAAATTCTCTCTGGCCGGGACTGCGGCCTGACGGTGCTCGGCAGCGGTGATGCCCGCTACGTCGCGTTTTTCGAGCGGCTCGTCGCCAAATTTCCGGGCCGCGTCGCGTTTAGGTCCGGCTATGACGAAGTCTTGGCGCACCTCATCGAGGCCGGCAGCGATATTTTCCTGATGCCGTCGCGGTACGAGCCCTGTGGTTTGAATCAAATGTACAGCTTGCGCTACGGCACGATCCCGATCGTGCACAAGACCGGTGGATTGGCGGACTCCGTGCAGCACTTCGATGCGGCGACCGGCCTGGGCACCGGTTGCGTTTTCAATGATTTCGACGCATCGGCCGCGCGTTGGGCGCTCGGCACCACGCTCGATTGGTATGCTGACCGACCATCGTGGCAGCGGCTCATGCAAAACGCGATGGCCCAGGATTTCTCCTGGAGCCGCCAGGTCGGTCAGTACCTAGCCTTGTTTCAGCGGATCGCCGGTTCGAGCGCGACACGCGCCGTCGCCGGTCCAAGCAAGGCGTAGCGACGACCATTCGGCAGCGCATAGCGCTTCGCGACCGCGAAACCTGAGGCCGCGAGCCACTCGGGGTCTCGTTCCTCGCGAGTCAGCCTCGGCGTAATTGCGAATCGTTTCCCCAGCGCGAGCATGCCCGGAGTCAGATGCCTGCCCTCCAATTGTATGAGCGCCAAGGCATGCGGCGTCGCCGCCATGATCGCCTTGAGCCGCTCGATTGCGGCAGCGTCGTTCGGTCCCGGTATGCGAATCACCACGGTTCGAGTGTACATATCGACCCAGGCACGGGTCGTCTCGTCGGGCGCCAACAGCACTAGGGAATCGCTGTCGAGATCCGCGCGCAGCGCGGCGCCTAAAGCCGCCAAATCCTGCCAACGATCCGCCTCATGGTAGGCCTGCGACGCGGGACCCACGAGCAGACTGCAATAGCCGACGAACAGCGCGAGCTCGGCCGCCAAGAATCGCCGGCGTCCGAGAGCGAACCAGGCGTAGAGAATCAGGTAGACGGCAACGCCGATGCCTAGAGCCGCAATGAGCGCATAGCTCGCGGGCGCCTCCAGGCTGGGTCCCGCCGCGACGCCGAGCAGCGTAACCACCGCCGCTTCCACGACGGCGGCCAGCAACAATAACAGTGTCGTCGCGCGCAGCGCACGAACATCCCAACAGTCGTGGCCGCGCAGGATTTCAACGCTCCACCAGCCGAGCAGCAAAGCGGCCCCCGGCAATGCCGGCGCCAAATAAATATCGCGCGCGGTCGCCGCGACCGACAATATGAGCAGAGACGGCAAGAAGGTGGCAACCGCGAAGCGAACCGCACGCAATTGATCGGCGGGCCCGCGGCGCCGCTGCCAGGCACGCCGTACCGCCGCGAGACACAGCAGCGTCCAAGGCCACAGATAGATCGGCAGTTCCAGCAAATATTTTCCCGGAGAATTGCGGTGTCCGGTCGCGTACTGCAGTTCCGTGGGCGCATCGACGCTCGTGAATCGTCCGACCAGGTTGTTCCAGAAAAATACTTTCAAATGCGCGCTGCCGTCGGGGCCGGCATAGACGAAACAGACCCACAGAAGAACGATCGCGGCCTGCAGTGCCAAGCCGACATAGAGCTCCCAGCGCAGCAACTCACGCCAGCGTCTTTCCCACACGATCAGCGTCGTCAGCGCGAGCGCCGGTACCATCCAGGCGGCCGCACTCTTGGCCAAGAAGCCAACGCCCAACGCCGCATGCATCAGCAGATAGCCGCGCAAACGATCGCGGCTGCCGGCGGCGTAGAATCCGTGGTACAGGCCGAGCAGCGCAAGCGATACCGCGGCGAGCAGCGGCGCATCCGTGGCAAGCCAGATCGCGACTTGGTAGGAGAGCAGAAAACTCCCGATCGCGGCGGCGGCCGCGAAAGCCGCGAGGGAGCCGGCCGCGCGGCGTGCCAACAAGCCCACGGCGAGCGCGGTGATCATGGCGTAAAGCACGTTCGGCAGCCGCGCCGCCCAAGCGCTCACGCCGAGCAATTCGATGGGCATGGCCGCCAGCCAGTAGGTCAGCGGCGGCTTCTCGCAAAACGGCTCGCCCGCCAACAAGGGTACGGCTTTATCGGCTTGCCAGCTCATGCGCCAGGAAATGTCCGCTTCGCGCGGCTCGTCGGGCGTCCAATAGCCGCGTCCCAACATGCCGACGCACCAGATCGAGAGCAGCACCGCACTCAATAACGCGAGCAATGAAGACGGCTTGCTCAAGAATTACGCCACGCCGCGTGCGGCGATGAATTCCGCGAGGAAGCGCGCGGTATGACTGCGGCGCGACGCCCGCAAAATGGTTTCCGGCGATCCTTGGGCGACGAGACGGCCGCCGCCGTCGCCGCCCTCCGGTCCCAGATCGACGATCCAATCGGCCTCGGCCATGACGTCCAAATTGTGTTCGATGACGACGACCGTGTTGCCGGTGTCGACGAGTTTATGCAGTACTCGCAGCAATTTTTCGACATCGGCCATATGCAGGCCCACCGTGGGCTCGTCCAATACATACAGAGTATGCGCCCCCTCGCGACGCGCCGCATCGAGGCCCGGCGCGTCGGTGCGAACCTTGGCGAGCTCAGTCACCAATTTAATGCGCTGGCTTTCGCCGCCCGACAGCGTCGGACTTGCCTGACCCAGGTTCAAGTAGCCCAAGCCGACGTCGGCGAGCAGTCCCAAGGCGTGATGCACGCTGCGCTGCGCGGCAAAGAATTCTGCGGCATCCTCGACGCTCATGGCGAGCACTTCGCCGATGTTCCTGCCCTTGAACAGAATGCTCAAGGTTTCCGAATTGAAGCGCTGACCGCGGCAGACGTCGCACGGGATCTGCACATCGGGAAGAAAATTCATCTCGATACGCTGCACGCCTTGACCTTCGCACGCCTCGCAGCGGCCGCCGGCCGAATTAAAGGAGAAGCGGCTCGCGGTATAGCCGCGGATGCGTGCCTCGGTCGATTCCGCGAACAGCCTGCGAATCGCATCCCAGAAGCCGATATACGTCGCCGGACAGGAGCGCGGCGTTTTGCCTATCGGCGTCTGATCGACCTCGAGAACACGCGTGACGCGCTGCCAATCGCGAATTTGCTCGCACCCGATGAGCGGCGTCCCGGCCTTCTCGCGCCGCTGTGCGACTAAGCGCTTTAGATTTTCGAACAGTACATCGCGCGCGAGCGAGGATTTGCCGGAACCGGATACGCCGGTGACGACGCTCAAGCGGCCGATCGGAAAAGCTACGTCGATTTTGCGCAGATTATTCAGCGTTGCGCCCACGATCCGGATCGAATCGGTGGCAGCGTCGATCGGCCGGCGGCGCGCGAGCGAATGCGTCAGCGGTGATGCGAGGCAGCGACCCGTGACCGAATTGCCGAGTCGCGCGAGTTCCGCGGCCGTGCCTTGGGCGACGAGGCGGCCGCCGAATTTCCCCGCGCCCGGACCCAGGTCGATGACCTGATCGGCTCTGCGTATCGTATCTTCGTCGTGCTCGACGACGACCAAGGTATTGCCCTTGCTGCGCAGGCGTTCGAGGGTATCGAGCAGCGCGCGGTTGTCGCGCGGATGCAAACCGATGGTCGGTTCGTCGAGCACATAGCACACTCCTTGCAGATTCGAGCCGAGTTGCGCCGCGAGTCGGATGCGCTGCGCCTCGCCTCCCGACAACGTCGGCGCGGCGCGATCGAGCTGCAAATAACCCAAGCCGACATCGCAGAGGAATGCGGCCCTAGACTTCAGCTCGGCCAGCAGATCCCGTGCGATCTCCCGTTCGCGACCCCGCAGCTTGAAAGTCCCCAGAGCCGTCGCAAAGTCGCGCACCGGCAAGCGCGTGATCGCGGAAATCGATTGGCCGAGAAACAGTACATGACGCGCGACCGGATTGAGCCTTTCGCCCGCGCAGTGCGCGCAAATCTGCGCTGAAGTGTCGTTCGCGTACGCCCAAGCCGATTCCTCGCCGCTTTGCTCGGCATCGAAATCCGGCAATTCCAATCCGGTGCCGAAGCAGCTCTGGCACCAACCGTGTTTCGAGTTGAACGAGAACAGGCGCGGGTCCAGATCCGGAAAGCCGGTGCCGCAGGTGGGGCACGCGCGCTTCGTCGAGAAGACCCGCAGCGCGGACGATGCCGCACCGGATTCTCCCTCGGTCGCGATTTGCACGAAACCGCGACCCAAATTCAAGGCCGATCCGAGAGCGGCGCGCAGCTCGGGCTCGGCGCCTGCGGTCGCGATCAAACTCGCGACCGGCAGTTCGATACTGTGCAGCGCGAAGCGGTCGAGCCGCGGCCATTTTGCGGTCGGACGCAACACCCCGTCGACGCGCAGCTGCGCGTGGCCTTTGCCGCGTGCCCATTTTGCCAGCGCGGTGTACAAGCCCTTGCGCGCGACGACGAGCGGCGCCAGCAAGACAATGTGCTGGCCGCGAAAGTCTTTGATCAAGCGCGCGGCGATCGCGTCCTGCGTCTGCGGCTCGATCGGCACGTTGCAGTCGGGGCAATATTGAGTCCCCAGTTTCACGTACAGCAGCCGCAAAAAATGGTAAATCTCGGTGAGCGTCGCCATGGTGCTCTTGCGGCCGCCGCGGCTCGTTCGCTGCTCGATCGCTACGGTCGGGGGGATGCCGACAATGGCTTCCACGTCCGGCCGCGAGGCCGGCTGAACGAACTGCCGCGCATAGGCATTCAAGGACTCGAGATAGCGCCGCTGACCCTCTGCAAACAAAATGTCGAACGCCAGACTGCTCTTGCCGCTGCCGGAAATGCCGGTGATCACCGTGAATTGGTTGCGACCCAATTGCACGTCGATATTCTTGAGGTTGTGCTCTCTGGCGCCGTAGATCTCGATGCGGTCGGACGCGTACGGCCGCGCGGCGGCGGTTTCGGCGTCCCGTACGCTCAGGCCGAAAGCGGCCGGCAGCTCGGCCTCGCGCAGCGCGCGACCGGTGTGCGAAGCGGTCGCCTGCATCACGTCCTGCGGCGTACCCACGCAAACCACGCAGCCGCCGGCGTCGCCGCCTTCCGGTCCCAAATCGATGATCCAATCGGCCGCTCGTATGAGATCGAGGTTGTGTTCGACCACCAGCACCGAATGTCCGGCATCGACGAGGCGTCTGAAAGTGCGCAGCAGCTTTGCGATATCGTCGAAATGCAGACCGGTCGTTGGTTCGTCGAACAAGAATAGCGATCCACGCGGCGCGCTGGTGCTTGCCCCGGCCGCCTTCGCAGTGACATGGCTCGAGAGATGCGCGGCGAGCTTGAGCCGTTGCGCCTCTCCGCCGGAGAGCGTTGGGACCGGCTGCCCGAGGCGCACGTATTCGAGACCGACGTCCGCCAAGGGCTGCAAGCGGTGGCATACTTCCCGGTCTCCGGCAAAGAAAAGCAGCGCTTCCGAGACGGTCAGGTCGAGCACGTCGGCGATACTCTTGGGCGCCGATGACGCGCGCTCGAGCTTGCACTCCAGTACCTCGGCGCGAAAGCGCCGACCGTCGCAGTCCGGGCAGCGCAAATAAACATCGGAGAGGAACTGCATCTCGACGTGCTCGAAGCCGTTGCCGCCGCAGCTCGGGCAGCGGCCGTTGCCGGCGTTGAAGCTGAACGTGCCGGCCGCGTACTTGCGCGCGCGAGATTCGGTCAATCTGGCAAATAAATTCCGGATCGCATCGAATGCGCCGACGTAGCTCGCTGGATTGGAGCGCGTCGTACGGCCGATCTGGCTCTGATCGACCATGATGACGGCGTCGATCGATTCGCTGCCCAAGACGCGGCGGTGGCGGCCGGGGTTCTCGGTGGGCCTGCCTTTGGCGCGCAGCAGCGCGGCATAGAGCACGTCATGGACGAGCGTCGATTTGCCGGACCCGCTGACGCCGGTCACACAGACGAGCCGCCGCAGCGGGATCTCGACGTCGATCTCTCGGAGATTGTGTTCCGCAGCCCCTTCGATGCGCAGCGCGCCCGCGCCTTTCGATGTCGGGCGCGCCTGCGACTCGACGCGTTTGCGGCGGAATAGATAATCGGCGGTAAGAGACCCCTGTGCCTGCGCCAAATCGCGGACCGGCCCGTAAAAGACGACCTCGCCGCCGCGCTCTCCGGGACCCGGACCGATATCGAGCAATCGGTCGGCCGCCTGCATCACCTTGGGGTCGTGTTCGACGACCACGAGCGTGTTGCCGGCGTCGCGTAGCTTGCGCATCAGACCGACGATGCGGTCGACATCGCGCGCATGCAGGCCGATCGACGGTTCGTCCAATACGAACAGCGTGTTGACGAGCGACGTGCCGAGCGCTGTCGTGAGATTGATTCGCTGCACTTCTCCGCCGGAAAGAGTTCGCGACTGGCGGTCGAGGCATAAATAGCCCAAACCCACGTCGGTCAAATATCGCAAGCGCGTGCGAATCTCACGCAGCAAGACTTCCGTTGCCGCGTCCATCGGCGCCGGCAATTCCAGCGAGTCGAAGAATCGCCGGCAGGCGTCGATCGGCATGAGCATCAGATCGCGGATGTTGACGCCGGCGGGATGGCGGGCGTCCCCGGCCGCACGGACGCTGGAGAACGTGCCGATTCGCCACAGCAATGAATCGGGCTTGAGGCGCGCACCATGGCAAGACGCGCATTCCGTGTAAGATCGGTAGCGCGACAGCAAGACGCGAATGTGCATTTTGTACGATTTGGTCTCGAGCCAGGCGAAAAATCGCCGTACGCCATACCAAACGTTTTTCTTCCATTCGCCTTCGCCATCGATGACCCACGCGCGCTGTTCGGCGGCGAGTTTGCTCCACGGGACGTCGAGCGGAATGCCGCGTTTGCGCGCGAAGCGCACCAGATCGGCCTGACATTCCTTGTTGGACTCGGTTTGCCACGGCTTGATTGCACCCGCTTCCAAGCTCAACGACGCATCCGGGATCACCAGGTCGTAGTCGACTCCGATGCTGCGTCCGAATCCGCGGCAGGTCTCGCACGCGCCGATCGGCGAATTGAAACTGAAGTTGCTGGGGCTCGGGTCCTTATAGGTGATCTCGCAATCCGGGCAATGCAAGCCGGTCGAGAAGCGCCAAGGAGCCGAGGCATCACCCGAATCCCGCTGTGGGTAGACATCGAGCCGGCCCTCGCCGAGGCGCAGACTCGCCTCGATCGCGTCGCCGATGCGTGGCGCTTCGGCGGAACTCCACCGCAAGCGGTCTTGCACGACCTGCAAGACGCCGTCGCGCGTCTCGTGGATGCGACCATAGCCTTGCCGCTCGAGCAAAGTCTTGATTTCCGCTTCGGAAAAATTCTTCGGAATGCCGACCGGGAAGGTCAGCACCAGTCGCGGGTCGCCGTGCTCGTGCGAAAGTGCCGCGAGTGCCGCGGCGATGCTGACGCTCGTATCGCGCCGCACCGGTTTTCCGCAGCTGCGACAATGCAAAATCGCGGCACGCGCGAACAGCAGCTTCAGATGATCGTTGAGTTCGGTCATCGTTCCGACCGTCGAGCGTGATGTACGCACGGGATTGTTCTGATCGATGGCGATTGCCGGCGGTATTCCCTCGATGCGGTCAACCGCGGGCTTGTCCATGCGATCCAAGAACTGCCGGGCGTACGGAGAGAACGTCTCGACGTAGCGGCGCTGGCCCTCGGCATAGAGAGTGTCGAAGACCAACGAAGATTTTCCCGAACCGCTGACGCCGGTCACGACGATCAATTCGTTGAGCGGCAACTCGAGGTCGAGATTTTTGAGATTGTTCTGGCGCGCACCCAGAATGCGAATCGCATCCGAGCGGCGCGGATCTAAGGGCGGCATTACGCCCTAGTTTACAGTGGCTGGAGGCGTTGCGCGGACCGCTTCAGCGCCCCGCGAATTGTTCCATCATGAGGCCGGTGCCGCCGCGCGTCACGTGCGCGACGATCGCCGTGCGCCGATGAATCTTCGTCACGAGACCGAGATTGATCGCAAACGCGAGCTGAACCTGTTGGCCTTTGCGCAGACCGAGGTTTTCCGTTTCCACGAACACGCCGTTTGCACTGAGGTTTTTGGCCTTGCAGATCCGGCTCTTACGACCGGACATCACGACATACACGGTAGTACGTGCGCGATGGCGAGTGTGCAAACGACGCTCCATCAGGTTCCCTGCGGCTAGTGTTAGGGGGATAGCGCCCATTATGCACACAGGTCACACTTTAAGCGAAGGGCGCGTACCTAACGCCCGCCATATGTCTAATCAGACGACGTCTTTGCGGCGAATCGACAACTGCTCGGGGGCTTCGATGCCGACCTTGACACGGCGGCCGGTACCGCCTAGGAGCGTAATGAGGATCGGGCCTTTGGCGAACAGTTGCGCCAAGGTCATCGAGCCGTCCGTGCCTTCTGCGGGTTGGATCAGAATCGATTCGTCAGCGCGACGGCTGAGTACCAGCATACGTCACGCCCGTGCCAGCGCCCGGAGCGCTTTTGCGAAAGTTTTGCCCTGGGGACCGTAGGTTACGGCCGACCCGCCGCGTACGACGTCGATGAGCTCGCGCACCTGCGCGCGGCGCACATTGATGATGTAGCCGTTGACTTCGTTGGCCTTCCGGCAGATGGCCATGACGTCGGTCAAATCGCGCCAGCGCTGCGCTGCGACATCGGAAACTTGCGAAAAGGGCGGCTCAGCGAGGCTGCGCCGCTCGCCTTCGAGGCCTGCGAACGTACCCAACAACGCAATCTTTTGAGCGGCTTTTTCCGCGACGGCCGTCGGCGAATTGCCGGTCAACGCCTCGCGCTCCGCTTCGAGCGTCGCCGCCAGCTGCCGGGCGACGTCGATCTCGCGATCCAGTACAAGCTCTAAGCGGCGGCGGGCATCATTCGTCATAGATCTACTTCAGTTCGCTATCGAACTGCAATAGCTTGTCGGCAACACTGCCGTTGTTCACGGTATAAGTGCCGTTTTGAACGGCTTGTTTGACCGACGCGACTTTGGCCGAATCGACGACCGGGGCATTTGCGAGCGCCGCACTGAGCTTTTGCAAGGTACGCGCTGAGCCGGTCAAAGTTACCTGGTCCGCCGCGGGCGTGGCCTGTGGGCTCGCAGCCGGAGTGCTCGGCTGCGTCTTATCGGCAACGGGGCTGTTGCTGCCCGAGCCCTGGACGGGCGTGAGCGCTTCAGATGAGTTGTAACCACTAATTTTGTTCGTCACCTAGATCTCCTGGAGCAAACGGTCTGCCCATACGGGGTTATCGTCAGGGTTTGGATGAACTTTAACTAAGACATGCACTATTGACATTCCATTTCCTGTTATCGACTGTGACGCAGTTCACTGAAGGCCTATTGGAAAACAATTTCAACGATTTGCTCCGATCGGGCGACTCCCTCGACGATTCGTCCAGATGAAAGATTTTCAACCTTAATCCGTTGATTGATGAGTCCGTCGCTCAAGGCACGGCCGGTCATTCGCACGCTCATGCCGTTGACGCTGGCGACCAAGGTGACAGTCTGGCCGCGCTGCACGGCCCTGGTTCCTAATAATTGCTGATTGGTCAAGATGGCACCGCCGGCGATCGCGCGGCTCGCCGTGAGTCCGATGGCGATGGCGGGATCATCGAGGTATCCCTGCGGCAACTCGCTGACGTCGTGTTGCTCGAGCCGCAGATCCGAGGCGACGAGCACGGTCCCCATGACGATTGCATGAGCAGCGACCGCTGCCGCCGAAGTCCCGACGATATGCACTGGAACATAGACATGCCAGGCTCTAGGGCTATCGCAGCGCAGTTCGATGACGACTCTGCCCGCAATCCTCAATCCGGGAGCGACATGCGGAGCGATGGCACCTGCGCATCGATCCAATCGCAGCCCCGGCTGCAGCGGACCGACCTGCAATCGTTGTTTGTCGGTCAGCGCGGGCAATTCCCGTTGCGCGGCGGATTTCGCGAGCCCTTCGAGCTGCGTTACGTCCTGCAGGTCAAGATTCTGCGTCGTCGCGGCCGCGAGCGTCACTGCGGCCGCGAGCGTCGTCGCGGTGAGGACCGTCAGCAATAGGTGACGAATTATTGGCGCTTGGTGCGGCATCTAGCCTTATGTAGCAAGCCGCGTGCCAGACTCGCGCGCGCTGCGCCGTGAGTTTGAGCTGTACTGCGATGCGGAATCCAAACTGCGATGCGGAATCCAAACTGCAATGCGGGATCAGGCCAGGCGGCGGGCTCTCGGCGCGATGCCACGGCGTGCCTGATTGCCGCTCTCGGCCGGCTCGCGGCAACTTCTTGCCGCCCCGCCGCCCTCGTGCCGCGCCACAGGAGGCGTTGCGGCCGCAAGGGGCGGGCCGGCTCCCATTATTTGCGGTTTGCGCGATTTGGCACAGCTCTTGCTTAGGGTATCCATCGAGGAGTATTCGCAACGATGTTCGACAATATCTTTGGCATTCATGAATCGGCTTTGGTGCTGCACGGGCAACGCCTCAGCGTATTGGCCAACAACCTGGCCAACGCGGATACGCCGGGCTACAAGGCGCGCGACATCGACTTCGCCGAAGTGCTTGCGGGCGCCTCCAGCGAAGCCGGGCTCGCCGTCAGCGTCACGGATCCCGGCCACATCGCGGCGAGCGGCGGCGAATTCGCTCCCGGAGAATTGAAGTACCGCAATCCGTATCAAGCCTCGCTCGACGGGAATACCGTGGAAATGCCGGTGGAGCAGGCCGCGTTCGCCGAAGACAACGTCCGATATCAGGCGAGCCTCACGTTCATCAACAATCAAATTTCAGATCTGCAATACGTCCTCTCCGGGCAGTAGGAACGCAACCATGTCCTTATTCAGCGTCTTCAACATCTCCGGCAGCGCGCTCAATGCGCAGACGATCCGGCTCAATACGACGGCGAGCAATCTCGCCAATGCCGAGAGCGTCGACGGCGATCCCGCCAAGGTCTATCGCGCGCGCCATCCGGTTTTCAAGACGCTGATGGACACGTCGGATTCGGATGGCGGCGACAGCGACGGCGCAGTCGCGGGCGTGCGCGTGCTCGGGATCGTCGAGAGCACGACGCCGGCCCCAAAGCGCTATGAGCCGAACAATCCGCTCGCGAACAAGGACGGCTACGTTTATATGTCGAACGTCAATTCGATCGAAGAAATGACCAACATGATTTCTGCCAATCGCTCTTTCACGACCAATATTGATGCGATGAACACGGCACGCGACTTGCTGCTCAAAACGATCTCGATGGGCCACTAAGGCCCGGTAGGACTTATTTATGCAAATCAATTCGATTCATCCCGCAATGCATGCAGCGACGCCGACGACTCCCGCCGCCGGCAGCGCGTCGACCTCGTCGTCGAGTACCAGTGGCGCCGCAGGCGGCACCGGCGGCGTGAGCTTGGGCGGGACGGACTTCCTGACGCTCATGCTGGCGCAGCTGAAGAACCAGGATCCGACGAGCCCGGTCGACAGCAATGTGTTCCTGACCCAGTTGGCCGAGCTCAGCGAAGTCCAGGGCATCACGCAATTGAATTCGTCGTTCACGAACCTGTCGAATTCGCTGGTCGGTAATCAGGCGATGCAGGCCTCGTCCTTGCTCGGCAATCAAGCGCTGGTACCGAGTTCGACGGCGACATTGGCGACGCCCGGCGCGACCGTCACGGGCGCCGTCGGCGTTCCGCAGACCTCCTCGCAAGTGCTCGTCAACATCGCCGACAGCAGCGGCAACATCGTCCAGCAAATCAATCTCGGCGCGCAACCGACGGGCATCGCGAACTTCTCGTGGAACGGAACGGAAGCCAACGGTTCGACGGCACCGGCGGGTCAATACAGCGTGACTGCGCAAGTCAACGGCGTCAGCGCAGGCACCAATATAGCGACCTACATCAACGGGACGATACAGAGCGTCACGATGGGCTCCGGCACCACCGGCATGTCGGTGAACGTTGCGGGCCAAGGGCCGGTGTTGCTCAGCAACGTCGAACAGATCTCGAGCCCAAATTAATCGGTCTATCAAGAAATCACTTAGTGCAGGAGTATTCAAATGTCTAGTTTCAGCATCGCCCTTTCGGGTCTGACCGCGGCCAGTTCGGATCTGGACGTGACCGCGAACAACATCGCGAACGCCGACACGATCGGCTTCAAGTCCTCGCGCGCGGAATTCGCCGATCTGTATGCGTCGGGCGCCGCCGATCTCAACCAAGCGGTAACCGGCGAGGGCGTTGAGCTCGCGACGAACGCCCAGCAGTTCACGCAGGGCGACATCACGACGACATCCTCGAATCTCGACTTGGCGATCAGCGGCGACGGCTTCTTCACCTTGCAGGACGCCAGCAACGGCTTGGTTTATTCGCGCAACGGCGAATTCCAGGAGGACTCGCAAGGCAACGTCGTCAGCTCCTCCGGAGCCGCATTGCAGGTCTACCCGCCGTTGATCAACGGCGGTTTCAACACCGGCACGCTGACGGATCTGAATCTGCAGACGGCGCAGAGCGCGCCGCTCGCGACGACCAAGGGCACGGTGGTCCTGAACCTGCCGGCGGATTCCCCGATACCGACCGGCGGTGCATTCAATCCGGCCGATTCGACGACCTACAATCAGTCGACGTCGACGACCGTCTACGATTCGCTCGGCAATTCGTATCCGGCGACTTTCTATTTTTCGGCGACCGCAAATCCCAGTGTGTGGGCGGTCAATATGACGATCAACGGGGCGGTCGTCGGCGCGGCTCAGAACCTGACCTTTTCGAACACCGGTCAGCTGACACTGCCGGCGAACGGCAACTTGCCATTCGCCTACGCGCCGCCCGACGGCGCCCAACCGCTGGCGATCAATTTCAATTTCAGCAATACGACGGCCTACGGCGGCGCTTTCGGCGTGACCTCGATCACCCAGAACGGCTATGCCACGGGTCAGCTCAGCACGGTCGCGATCGATGCGGCGGGCATCGTCTCGGCGGTTTATACAAACGGCCGCTCGACGCAGCTCGGACAGCTCGCGATGGCCAATTTTCCGAATCCCCAGGGTTTGAAGCAGCTCGGCGACACCGAGTGGTCGGCGACATTCGATTCCGGCAACGTCGTGCAAGGCACGGCAGCATCGGCGTCGTTCGGCAGCATTCAATCGGGTGCGCTCGAGAGCTCGAATGTCGATTTGACGACGGAGCTCGTCAACATGATCACCGCGCAGCGCTCGTTTGACGCCAACGCGCAGGTCGTGACGACCGCCAACCAAGAATCCCAGACCGTCATTGGGATCGACCACTAATGGACAGAGGCCTATATGTCGCGATGACCGGCGCCAAGCAAATCATGCAGGCGCAGGCCGTCAACAATCAAAATATCGCGAACGTCAACACGACTGGCTTTCGCGCCGATACGGTCTCGTTCGCGAGCCTGCCGGTCTACGGACCCGGCTACGCGACGCGCGTCAACGCGATCGCCGCCGATTCCGGCACGAATTTTGCGAGCGGCGTGCTCACGAGCACGAGCCGCTCGCTCGACATCGCGGTCAACGGTAATGGCTACATCGCGGTACAAGGCGCCGGCGGCAAGGAGGCCTATACGCGCGCCGGGGATCTGCAAATCGACGCAAACGGGGCGTTGACGACTGCGACGGGTTTGCCGGTGATGTCCGAGACCGGACCCATCGTGATCCCGCCCTCGGCGCAGGTGACGATCGGCGGCGACGGTACGGTATCGGTCGTGCCGCTGGGCTTGAGTCCCGCCGCGCAATCGCAAATCGATCAAATCAAGTTGGTCAATCCGCCGGCCAAGGACTTGCAGAAGGGCGACGACGGCCTGCTGCGGCTCAAGAGCGGCGGCACGGCCAAGACCGATTCAACCGTCACCGTCGCCTCGGGCATGCTCGAGTCGAGCAACGTCAACGCGGCGCAATCGCTGGTCAACATGATCGAGCTGCAGCGCCTGTATGAATTTCAGATCAAGAGCATCAATTCGACCGACCAAAATGAGCAAAGCGCCGAGCGCCTGATGCTCACGTCGTAAGACAAGAGGAAAGCAATCATGGATCTTGCATTATGGACCGCGAAGACCGGGCTCGACGCGCAGAACACGCAGATGGCGGTGATCGCCAATAACCTCGCGAACAGCAATACGACCGGCTATAAGGCCAGCCGTGCGGCGTTTCAGGACCTCATGTATCAAAACGTCCAGCAGGTCGGCGCGCAAAGCACGCAGAACACGCAATACTCGACCGGCTTGTCGCTCGGCACCGGCGTGCGCATCGCCCAGACCGAAAAGAATTATTCTCAAGGAAGTGTGCTGCAGACCGGCGGTACCTTGGACATGTCGGTCGTCGGCGAAGGCTTCTTTCAGATCACGATGCCGGATGGGACGCTCGCCTATACGCGCGACGGATCCTTCTCGCTGGATTCCTCTGGCAACGTCGTCAATGCGAGCGGCTACCCGATTTCCCCCGCGATCACGATTCCGATCACCGCGCAGTCGGTGACCGTCGGCAACGACGGAACCGTGACCATCACGACCGCCGGTACCGCGAAAACGACGACACTCGGCCAAATTCAATTGGCCAATTTCATCAACGACGAGGGACTGCAGCCGACCGGTAACAACCTCCTGGTCGAGTCCGCCGCGAGCGGTTCGCCGCAGGTCGGCACCGCGGGCACCAATGGGCTCGGCACCTTGTCGCAAGGCGCGCTCGAGACGTCGAACGTCAACACGGTCACCGAACTCGTCAACATGATCGAGTGCCAGCGTGCCTACGAGATGAATTCCAAGGCGATCAGCACGACGGATCAGATGCTGCAGTACCTGACGCAGAATTTATCATGACGCGGTCGCACGGCTGCTCACCGGTGCAGCGCTTGTTCGTCGCGCTCCCAGCATCTGCAGGCGCCGCCGCCGTGCGAGCATTGCTCAGTGCGTTGCGAACTGTGCTCTGTGCCGCGCTCGCGGGCGTACTGGTGGCCGGATGCGGCTTCTTGCCGCACAAGGACCACAAGCCGGATACCGTCGTGCCGCGCGCCTTGGCGCCGCCCACACCGCGCACCGAAGGGGCGATCTATCAAGCGGGCCAGCAAATGGAATTATTCGCGGATCTGAAGGCGCGCCGCGTCGGCGATGTGCTGACGATCACGCTCAATGAAACGACCACGGCCGCGAAGTCTGCGGCCACGACCACCGCCAAGACTACCTCGGCGATCACGACCGGCCCGACGCTGTTCGGCAATACGATTGCGACGAAAGGCGTGCCGATCTTCAACACGACCTTGAATGGCGCCGACAGCTTCCAAGGCCAAGGGGCGAGCACACAGAGCAACAGCCTGGCAGGCAGCTTGACCGTGACCGTCATCGACGTACAAGCGAACGGCAATCTGGTCGTGCAGGGCGACAAGACCTTGAAACTTAACCAGGGCGATGAATTCGTGCACATTTCGGGAGTCATTCGTCCGGCGGACATTGCGACCAATAATACGGTCACGTCCGACAAGCTCGCCGATGCGCACATCAGCTATTCGGGCAAGGGCGTCATCAACAGCGCCAATCAGATGGGTTGGCTGGCCCGCTTCTTCAATTCGCCGTTCTCACCATTTTGAAGAAGCCCATGCCAAACCAAACCGTTTTGAAAGCCTTGATGTTGTCGGCGCTGGCGCTCACCGTCGCGCCGAGCGCGCGCGCGGAGCGCATCAAGGACATGGCGCAAGTCCAGGGCGTGCGTACGAATCAGCTCGTCGGCTACGGCTTGGTGGTCGGTTTGAACGGCACCGGCGACCAGACCAGCCAGGCGCCCTTCACGGTGCAATCGCTGACCAACATGTTGGCCCAGCTGGGTGTGACGGTGCCGTCGAATGTGACGCCGCAGCTGAAGAACGTTGCGGCCGTCTCGGTGCATGCGGTACTGCCCGCGTTCGTCAAGCCCGGGCAAACCATCGACATCACCGTCAATTCCATCGCGAACGCCAAGAGCCTGCGCGGCGGCTCTCTGCTCGTGACGGCGCTGCACGGTCTCGACGGGCAGATTTACGCGATTGCGCAGGGGAACCTCATCGTCAGCGGCTTCGGCGTGGAAGCCAACGACGGCTCCAAGCTGACCGTCAACGTGCCGAGCTCCGGACGAATTCCGAATGGCGCGACGGTCGAGCGCGCGGTGCCCTCGCAAATTTCGCAAGGCGACGCGATCACCCTGAATCTCAACGATCCGGATTTCACGACCGCAACCCGGTTGGTCGATATCGTCAACAAAGGGCTGGGCGATGGCACCGCGACCGTCATCGACGGCGGTTCCATCCGGGTCCGCGCTCCCGCCGATACGACCGAGCGGGTCGCTTTCCTCTCGAAGATCGAGAATCTTCAGGTCGAACCCGCGGCAGCTCGGGCCCGCGTGATCATCAATTCGCGCACGGGAACGGTCGTGATCAGCAGCAACGTCATGGTCAGTCCGGCGGCCGTATCGCACGGCTCGCTCTCGGTCACGATCAAAGAGGAGCAGAGCGTCAGTCAACCGGCGCCGTTCGCGAAGGTCGGGCAGACCGCCGTCGTCACGAATTCGACGATCAAGGTCGACCAAGGATCCAATCGCATGTTCCTGTTCAAACCCGGCGTCGAGCTCGAGCAGATCGTGCGCGCCGTCAACGAGGTGGGCGCGGCGCCCGGCGACCTCGTCGCGATTCTCGAGGCTCTGCGCGAGGCCGGCGCGTTGCAGGCAGAATTGGTGGTCATTTAATGGCTACGCCGATCCAGTCCGCGCCTGCAATACCGGCATCCACGGCCGCGGCCAACACCTATAGCGATCTCAACGGCCTGGCGTCTCTGAAACAGAATTCCAGGTCGCCGCAGGCGCTGCATGCCGTTGCGCAGCAAGTCGACGCGCTATTTCTGCAAATGATGCTCAAGAGCATGCGCGAGGCCAGCGCCGATGCAGGCGAGCCGAACAGCAATGAAATGGACATGTATCAGGACATGTTCGACAAGCAGATCGCGCTCACCTTGAGCCAACGCCAAGATCTGGGCCTGGGCTCGTTGCTGACGCGACAGCTTGCCGCGGCGCCCGCCGCGGTTGCGCCGGGTGCGAGCCCGAGCGCGAGCACTAACCCGAGCGCGGCCGCGGCACCCGCGGTAGCGGCGAGCGCGTCCGCCGCTTCGGCCGCCTCGTGCCCTCCTGTAGCCGTGGCGGCGCAGGCCGAGGATTCCGGCGTGACCGCCGAGGGCGCGAGCGCATTCGTCGATCAGGTCCTGCCGACGATTCGACAGGCCGCGCAGGCGCTTGGCGTGAGCCCGGTAGGATTGCTCGCGCAGGCGGTCTTGGAGAGCGGTTGGGGAAAGCGCATGGCGCGCACCGCCACCGGCGCCTCGAGCCTCAACCTGTTCGGGATCAAGGCCGACGACAACTGGGGCGGGGCGCGCGCCACGGCGAATACGCTCGAGTTCGACGGCGGCGTGGCCACGCAGCGGCGATGCGCCTTTAGAGCCTATGCCTCGATCGAAGACAGCGTCAGTGATTTCGCCAATTTGCTGCAAAGCTCGCCGCGCTACCGGAATACGCTCGCAAGCGGCGGCAACCCCCAGGCCTACGTCGCCAGCATTCGCAATTCCGGCTATGCGACCGATCCGGAATATGCGAACAAATTGACTGAAATATTGAACAGCGGAACGTTTCGAACGGCGCTGACTGCCGCCGCCCAGAAATTATAGAAACGGGACTTCAGGAATGCCTACGCACGCCGATACCACCCGGATGAGCCGAACCCCCGGGTTTGGGTGAAGCGCGGAGTCCGAAATATGTCAGATCTGTTTTCAATCAGTCTATCGGCGCTGCAAGCGTTTCAAACGGCCATTTCGGTCACGAGCAACAACATTGCGAACGCAAATACGCCGGGCTACGCGGATGAATCCGTCAACCTGAGTGCGGCCGTGCCCCAGTCGGATGGGACCGCGCCGATCGGCGCCGGGGTCGACGTGACCGGGATCAGCCGCGCCTATAGTCAAGTGGGCGAGAATCAGTACAACAGCTCGCAGAGCGGTTTGGGCCAGCTCAATAGTCTGCAAACCTACACGAATCAAATCGATAACATCATCGGCACGACCGCGGGTGGGCTGACTACCGCTCTGCAAAATTACTACAACGGCTGGTCGACGGTCGCCAACGACCCGACCTCCACGGCCGCGCGGCAAGCGCTGCTCGGACAAGCCCAAAGTGTTGCGGCCAGTATCCAATCGACGAACGGCCAATTGCAATCCCTGAATACCGATATCAACGGGGGCATCACCTCGGACGTCCAGCAGATCAATTCGATCGCCGCTTCGATCTCGACGCTGAACCAGCAGATCGTCGTCGGCACGGCGCAAGCGGGCGGTCAAGCCCCCAACGATTTGGTCGATCAGCGCGACGCGCTCGTCTCGAATCTTTCGCAGATCGTCGGGGTCTCGACGACGACGGACAGCAACGGCGCACTCAACGTGTTCATCGGCACCGGGCAGCCGCTGGTATTGCAGGGCGTCACCACGACCTTGACGACGATACCCAATCAGTACAACGCCTCGCAGCTCGAAATATCGACCTCCACGAACGGCAACAACCCGATCAGCAGCGATATCACTTCGGGCGACCTGGGCGGACTGTTGGCCGCTCGTTCCCAGGCGGTCGATCCGGCCATCAATCAATTGGGCCAAATCGCCACGGCCTTGAACACGAGCGCGAATTTGCAGCAGAACTCCGGGCTCGACCTCAACGGTAACCCCGGTGCCAACTTATTTTCCGTGGGTGCGCCGACAGCGGTGGCCTCCAGCAACAACACCGGCACCGCAAGCGCCTCGGTCTCGATCGCCCCTGGTGGTATCGCGGCGTTGACGCCGGACAATTACACGCTCCAATATTTGGGCGGCGCCTATTCGCTGACGGATGCCACGACCGGCACTGCGGTCGCCTTTACCGGGACCGGCACCGCGGCCAATCCGATCAGTGCCGACGGCTTGTCGATCGTCGTCGCCGGCGCGCCGAATTCGGGCGATAAATTCTTGATCCAACCGACCGCCAACGCCGCCAACGGCTTCGGTGTCGTACTAACCAACCCCTCGCACCTGGCGGCAGCTGCCGCGCTGCAGAGCACGCCCGCCGCCACGAACACGGGCAGTGCGGCGATCGGCGGGTTCACGAATCCCGAGGACGAGCCCCTGCCGCCCGGGACCTTGACCGTCACATTCCCGACTGCGACGACCTACTCGATCAACGGTGGGGCGGCCGTGGCGCTAGGCGCCAACAACACGATCAGCCTCGGCAACAACGGCGTCGGCAATTTTTGGACCGCGCAGCTGAGCGGCATCCCCGGCCCCGGCGATAGCTTCACGCTGCAAAGCAATGCGGGCGCAACCGGTGATAATACCAACGCCTTGGCGAGCGCCGATCAGCAAACCTTGGGCGTGCTGTCCGGCGGCACGATCAGCGTCAACGCCGCGACGAGCGCGCTGGTGACCGGAACCGGCAGCCAGGCGCAACAAGTCAATACCGCGCAGACCGCGCAAGTTGCGGTCAACAGCCAGGCGCAGCAAACCGTCCAATCGATTTCCGGCGTGAATCTCGACGAGGAGGCCGCAAACCTGTTGCAGTGGCAACAGGCTTATCAAGCCTCCGCGCAGGCGCTCTCGATCGGCAATAGCACGTTCACGACGTTCATGGACTCGATCAACGGAACTTACAGTTAGGAACCGACAGCAATGCGCGTAACTCAAGGCATGGAGCAGACCCAGTTTCTAACGGCGCTCAACGGTCTGGAGTCCAATCTCGCCCAGACCCAAAACGAAGTCTCCACGGGTCTCGCATTCACGACGCCCGCCGAGGACCCTGCAGCCGCCGGCACGGTCGATAACCTCAATCAAGTGCTGGCGCAAAGTCAGCAATACACGGCGAACGCCAACAGCGCGCAAACCAGCTTGAACACCGAGGATAACGCGCTGACGCAACTCGAGGACCAATTGCAGAGTCTGCATAGCCTCGCTCTCGAGGCGAACTCCGGCACGCAATCGAGTCAAGATTTGAGCGCGATCGCAACGCAAGTCTCACAAATACAGAACAGCTTGTTGTCGATTGCGAATACGCAGGACGGCAACGGTCAATATATTTTCGCCGGATACGCGACTCAATCCCAACCCTACAGCTTGACGGCAACCGGGGCGAGCTATGCGGGCGACGACGGCCAACAGAAAGCGCAAATCGCGGCCGGACAGACGATTGCCGTCGGCGACAATGGCAACACGGTGTTCAACAGCCCGACGGGTAACGGTACCTATACGGTCACGGCCAATGCCGCCAACACCGGCTCGGGCCTGATTGGTGCGACCACGGTATCGAACGCCGCGGCCTATAACGGCGGCTCCTATACGATCAGCTTCACGAGTCCCAACGCCTATACGATCAATACGCTGCCGCCGACGACAGGGACCTATACTTCGGGTCAAGCGATCGCATTCGACGGCCTGCAAATCAGCTTGAGCGGCCAGCCCGCGACCGGTGATTCCTTCGATGTGGCGCCAAGCACCAATCAAAGCATCTTCACGACCGTGCAGAATCTGGTCAACGCACTGCAGCCACCGACTGGTACCCCGGGTTCGCCGACCCAGCTGAGTAATTCGCTGGCCGACGCCATCAACAACATCAACGAGGCGCTCAATCAGACATCGACTGTGCAAGCCAGCGTCGGCGGCCGGCTCAATACGATCACGACGCAACTGTCGGTTGCTACCAGTCAGCAGACGCAGCTGCAGACCTCGATCTCGTCGCTGCAGAGTGTCGATTACGCCACGGCGGTGACGACGTTGGACTCCGAGAATACCCAGCTGAGCGCCGCGATGCAGGCCTTCACGCTGACGCAGGGCCTCTCGCTGTTCAAGTACATCAGCTGATCTGCTTCGGCTCGACCCGCGCGGCGCCCCGCTGCGCCCGCGTCCCGCCGTGCTTAATACTCGGCGCTTCGCGCCTCGCCCTTACGGGCCGCCCTTCGGGCGTTCAAACGGCCGGACGGCCGTTTAGTACTCGGCGCTTCGCGCCTCGCCCTTACGGGCCGCCCTTCGGGCGTTCAAACGGCCGGACGGCCGTTTAGTACTCGGCGCTTCGCGCCTCGCCCTTACGGGCCGCCCTTCGGGCGTTCAAACGGCCGGACGGCCGTTTAGTGGTGATGGCCGCCGGCGCCGTGCACATGACCATGTTCGAGCTCGTCGGTCGTGGCCTCGCGCACGCTGACGACTTCAACGTCGAAATGCAGCGTTTGATCGGCGAGCGGATGATTGCCGTCGAGTGTGACCATGTCGCCGGCGAGCGCCGTGACCGTAAACAAGCGCAGGCCGTCTTCGGTGCGCGCCTGGAATTGCATGCCCTTCTTGATCTCGCCGGATCCTTGCAGCGAGCGCTTCGGAACGCGCTGAATCAGCGCCTCGTCGCGCGTGCCATAGCCCTCCGCCGGGGGCACGACCACGGCGAGCGTGCTGCCGTCCTGTTTGCCCTCCAGCGCCTTCTCCAGCCCCGAGACGAGGTTGCCGTGTCCTTGGATATAGGCCAGCGGCTCGCCGCCCGCGGAGCTGTCGAGTACGGCACCCTGGTCGTCCTTGAGCGTGTAATGAATAGTGACCACGCGGTCTGCGGTAATTTCCACGATTGACTCCCTGGTTTCAAAAATTGGTGTGTCCTGGGCACGAGCCTACACACACGGCGACAATTTTGCCTCGAGATCATAAGCGCCGGCCTTGGTGATCCGCACTTGGGCCCAATCGCCGACGCTCAACTTCTTCGCGCCGCGAATGCGCACGACCCCGTCGATTTCCGGCGCATCGCCGGTCGACCGCGCTACGGCTGAGTCGCCTTCGACGCGATCGATCAATACCCGCATCGTGCTGCCCTTCTTGGCAGCGAGCCGCTCGGCGCTGATCTCGGCGGCGAGCTCCATGAAGCGCGCGCGGCGTTCTTGTTTGACCTGCGCCGGCACCTGCGCCTCGCGCAGCGAGTTCGCGGCGGCACCCTCGACCGGCGAATATTCGAAGCAGCCGACGCGATCGAGGCGCGCAACGCGCAGCCAGTCGAGCAGCTCGGCGAAATCCTCTTCGGTCTCTCCCGGGAAGCCGACGATGAAGGTGCTGCGGATCGTGATGTCGGGCACGACCGCACGCCACGCCGCAATCCGCTCGAGCGTGTTTTCGGCCGCTGCGGGGCGCTTCATGAGTTTCAAGATGCGCGCGCTGGCGTGCTGAAACGGAATATCGAGATAGGGCAGGATGCGCCCGTCGGCCATCAGGCCGATGACTTTGTCGACATGCGGGTATGGGTAAACGTAATGCAATCGAACCCACACGCCGAGTTCGCCCAAGGCGGCTGCCAGATCGTAAAAATGGGCACGGCGCTCGGCGCCGCGCCACTCTTGCGCCGCGTACTTCAGGTCCACCCCATAGGCGCTCGTGTCCTGTGAAATCACCAATATTTCCTTGACGCCGGCGCGCACGAGCTGTTCCGCCTCGCGCAGTACTTCGCCGATCGGCCGGCTGACGAGACGCCCGCGCATCGAGGGAATGATGCAGAAACTGCAATGATGATTGCAGCCTTCGGATATCTTCAGATAAGCGTAATGCCGCGGCGTGAGCTTGATGCCCTGCGCCGGAATCAAGTCCAGAAAAGGCTCGTGCTGCGGCGGCAGATGCTCATGCACGCAGGCGACGACCTCTTCGTAGCGCTGGGGCCCGGTGATCTTGAGAACCTGCGGATGGCGATCGAGAATTCGCTGCGGCTGCGCGCCGAGGCAGCCGGTGACGATGACCTTCCCGTTCTGCGCGAGGGCCTCGCCGATCGCATCGAGCGATTCGTCGATGGCCGAATCGATGAATCCGCAGGTGTTCACGACGACCAGATCCGCGGCCGCGTAGCTCGCGGCAACCTCGTAACCTTCCGCACGCAAGCGCGTCAAGATGCGCTCGGAATCCACGAGTGCCTTGGGGCAACCGAGGCTGACGAAGCCCACCTTGGGCGTCTTGGGATTCACGGTTTTCAAGGTCACGGGCGGCCTGCGCGAGCGAAAAAGGGTCGTAGTGTACTTCAAAATCGCGCTTCCCAGCCGATATAAGCCATTCGGATCAGGCCTGGGCCCCGGTTGGCAAAGCCCACTTTGGGGGTTTTGCGGATAGCGGTTTTCAATGGAATGTCAGACCCTATGTTTAGGAGCTAGCGAGCCGTACCGCAGCCGTTACGCGGGCGAAACCGACCAATCCGAGTTTGGCTAAAGCCGAGGCTGGCGCCGCGGCAAGAGTGCCGGTTTATCGCGAATCCGCACGGGATTTCGACTGGCGAAGCTCGGCCGCCCGGGGCGGTCAAATGAGGAATTCATATGTTCGACGAATTGCCCGCGTCAGCACAGGCCTTTTACAACCTGATTCTCACTCAGTCGATCACCGCGCTCAAATTGAACACGTATTTGGACAATTTTGACGCCACTCGGTTCAATTACGATGGCATCGACCATTCGAAGGAATTCAGGGCCGCGGATAGCGCCTTTTACTTCGATTGGTTCGTCAAGCATTCCGAAAGTCTGTTTAGGGCGTTTTCCCTTCTCAATGACGATGTGTCGAAGAGACTTTATCTTAATTTGATCGCGTTCAGGCTCGCCAGCCACTTCGGTGTGAGGTTGCCGGTCGAATTCGCGGGCAAGACAAAGGAGCTCGAAGAATATTTGGCGCTCGAACAGGCGACACCGAGTCAGCTGTCTTTGAACGGACAATTCGGCCAGTTGAAGCACTTGGATTTCGAATACAAGGGCAATCGATACGTCGTTGACTGCCTGAGTTTGGTTTATTATTTGTTTCGAGGCCAGTATTTCTACCTCAGGGACGCGGTGAGTATCGCGCCAGCGGCGGGCGATTTCGTGATCGATGGAGGGGCGTGTACTGGAGATACGGCGGCGGTATTTTCCAACGCGGTCGGTCCGCGCGGCCGCGTCTATAGCTTTGATCCGGTGGCTGATCATTTGACCATTCTTGAATACAATGCCAGGCAATTTCCGCATGCTAACGTGACGGTGATGCCCTATGGCCTATCGGATAAGAACGTCCTCGCGGAACCCATCGTTTTGAATCAATATGCGCCAGGTTTTCGCTCGGGAACCCGCGAGGTGCCGCTGAGGTCGGTCGACTATCTGGTGAATACCAAAAAGATCGAAAGAGTCGACTTCATCAAGCTCGACGTGGAGGGCGCTGAAATGGATGCGGTGCGCGGCGCCCGCGAAAGCATTCGGCGCTTCAAGCCCAAACTCGCCATTTCCCTCTATCATAAGCCCAATGATTTCTTTGAAATCATCTTGTACATCAAGAAAAGATTTCCGTTCTATTCTTGCTACATTGATCACTACACGATTCACGCCGAAGAAACCGTTCTTTACTGCCAAGCGTAGGCGCAAACTAGTGGAATCAAGGATTATGATCGAAATCGACTGGTGGCCCGTCCATGGCTGAGCAAAACAAGCCTGCGCCAATTTACGTCACCCGTCCCAGTCTCCCCCCGCTGGAGGATTTCATCCCTTCCCTACGCGAGATATGGGACAGCAAAATCCTGACCAACGGCGGCCCATTCCACGAGAAATTCGAGCAGAAACTCTGCGAATATCTGGGCGTCAAACAAATCGCCCTGTTTACGAATGCCACGATTGGCTTGGTCACGGCCCTGCAGGCCCTGCGGATCACCGGCGAGGTAATCACCACGCCCTATTCGTTCGTTGCGACCGCCCACTCGCTGTTGTGGAATGGCATAAAACCCGTATTCGTCGATATCGACCCGCATACGCTCAATTTGGATCCAAGCAAGATAGAGGCCGCCATCACGCCGCAAACCACCGCGATCATGCCGGTTCACGTCTACGGACATCCTTGCGACGTCGATGGGATTCAAGCGATCGCGGACACCTATGGCCTCAAGGTCATTTATGACGCGGCGCATGCGTTTGGCGTGCAGTGCCACTGCGGCAGCGTGCTCCAGCATGGCGACCTGTCTGTGCTCAGTTTTCATGCAACAAAGGTATTCACCACCTTCGAAGGCGGCGCCATCGTTTGCCCGGATGAAAAGAGCCGGCAACGCATCAATTATCTCAAAAATTTCGGTTTTGCCGATGAGGTAACGGTCGTCGCACCGGGTATCAACGGCAAGATGAGCGAATTCAACGCCGCGCTCGGCCTATTGCAACTCAAGAGCATAGACGAGGCGCTGGCGGCACGGAAAGTCATCGATGAACGCTATCGGGCGGGCCTCGCGGATGTAGCCGGGGTACGCTGCCTGCAATCAGCCGGCGAAATGCGCTCCAATTACGCCTACTTTCCGATTCTCGTGCAACCCGACTATCCGTTGGCGCGGGACGCGTTGTACCAGAAATTGCGCGAACAAGGCATCTTCGTGCGCCGCTATTTCTACCCCTTGATTTCCGATTTTCCAATGTATCGCGGATTGCCGTCGGCGGCGCACGGCAACTTGCCGGTCGCAAGAAAAATGGCCGCGCAGATACTTTGTCTGCCGATCTATCCCTCGTTACCGCACGATCAGGTCGACCGAGTGCTGGATCTGCTGCGGGTTGGAACCTATTTGAGCAATAAGTCCGGCGGAAAATTGCGAGCATTATGAAGGTTGCGATCATGCAGCCGTATCTATTGCCGTATGTCGGGTATTTTCAGCTCATCGCTGCGGTGGATTTGTTCATTGTCTATGACAACATCGAATACACCAAGAAAGGATGGATCAATCGCAACAGGATCTGCCGCAACGGCGAGGCGGTGACCTTCTCGCTGCCGCTGAAGAGCGCATCTGATCACCTGAATGTGTGCGAACGGGAATTGGCGGCGGATTTCAAGCGCGAAAAATTGCTCAACCAGATCAGGGGCGCTTACCAGCGGGCGCCTCATTTCGCGAATGTGTTTCCGTTGATCGAACGCATCGTTTGCTTCAATGACAGCAATCTCTTTCGCTTTCTGCATCATTCCATTTGCGCGACCTGCGAATTATTGAACATCGGCACGGAAATCCGAATTTCCTCCAGCATCGCCATCGACCATTCTCTAAGAAAACAGAACAAGGTCATCGCATTGTGCCGAGCAGTGGGGGCGGCAACTTATGTGAATGCGAGCGGCGGCATCGACCTGTATTCGCGAGAGGACTTTCAGCGTCACGGCATGGATCTGAAATTCATCCGCTCGAAACCTTTCGAATACAATCAATTCGGCGACGGGTTCGTTCCTCTGCTTTCGATCATCGACGTCTTGATGTTCAATTCGATCGAGGATGTCCGCAATTGTATTTCGTACAACTACGAGTTGATCTGAATTGTTCAAGTGGAAAAAACTGGGGAAAGTGTTCACACCGCAAGAAGTCGATGGCAGGCCGTGGTTGAAGGAATTCGCGCAAGCGCCGTCGACGTTGTTGTTCGATGACTTCGTGAGGGTGTATTTTTCGTGCCGTCCGGCGGCGGATTCTCTCGGGCAATACGTGAGTTACTCGGCATATGTGGATTTGAATCGCGCCGACTTGTTTGCCGTGAGAGGCGTGGCCGCACTACCGATCCTGGAATTGGGCGGGTTGGGAACATTCGACGAATTCGGGACCTACCCGGTATCCGTGATCCGCAACGGCGAAGAGATCCGCGCCTACTATGGCGGTTGGACGCGCTGCGAATCCGTACCGTTCAACGTGGCGATTGGCGCCGCGACGAGCGGCGATGGAGGCAGGACTTTCACAAAAATGGGAAGCGGTCCCGTCTTGTCCTATTCACCCGATGAACCCTTCGTCCTGAGCGGGCCGAAAGTCCGACGTTTCAACGACACGTGGTATTTGTGGTATATCGCGGGTCGCAGATGGAAGCGGGTCAACGGACGAGCCGAGCCCGTATACAAGATACGGATGGCGCATTCCGCGGACGGTGTTCGGTGGATCAAGGCCAATAAGGATTTGATCGAGAGCCGCATCGAAGAAGACGAAGCCCAAGCGAGTCCGGACGTGTGTTTTGCCGGCGGTAAGTACCACATGTTCTTTTCCTATCGCTACAGCACGGGCTTTCGCAGCAAGGAATACGGCTATCGCATCGGGTATGCGTCGAGCCATGACCTGATTGACTGGACGCGGGACGACGCCAAAGCGGGTATCGACGTGTCGGAGGAAGGTTGGGATGCCGAAATGATCTGTTATCCGCATGTGTTCGAAGTAGACGGCCATACGTACATGGCGTATCTCGGCGACCAGGTGGGCCGCTACGGATTCGGGCTGGCCGTGCTGGAAGGGAAATTGGAGTAGGCGGCATGGGCGCAATGGCGTGGAAAAAATTGGGAAAGATTTTTGATCCGACCGAGCACAGTCTGCCCAACGAATGCCATCAGTTCGCGCAAGCGCCTCAAGCCTTGGTATTCGACGATTACGTGCGCGTCTATTTCTCCACGCGAGCCGTAGACAAAAATAATGGCAAGTTCCTCAGCCATATCGCCTTCGTCGATTTCGCGAAGAATCTCCGCGATGTGATCCGCGTGTCCGACAAGACGGTCATTCCGCTCGGAAAGCTCGGCTGCTTCGACGAACATGGGATTTTCCCGATGAATGTCGTGCGTAACCGGGATGCTGTCTACGGTTACACTTGCGGCTGGAGCCGCCGCGTCTCCGTGTCGGTGGAGACGGCGATCGGTTTGGCCGTCAGTCACGATCGGGGCCTCACGTTCCAGCGCGTGGGCGACGGTCCGGTGCTCTCAGCGTCGCTGCACGAGCCTTGCCTCGTCGGCGACGGTTTCGTGAAGGTGATCGGCGGCACATTTCATATGTGGTACATTTTTGGCACGGGATGGACGAAGTATGCGGCGGATGCGCAGCCGGATAGGACCTACAAAATCGGCCACGCATCTTCCGCCGATGGCGTCACATGGATCAAGGAAGAGGCGCGGCAGATCATCGCCGATCGGCTCGGAGCGCTGGAAAGTCAGGCATTGCCGACGGTGATCGACATCGACGGCCGGCTCCACATGTTTTTCTGCTATCGCGAGTCCTTCGACTTCAGGATAAACAGCGCCCGGGGTTATCGCATCGGCCACGCCTTTTCGGACGACCTGTGTAACTGGACGCGCGACGATCTGAATCCGCGTCTCGACGTGACTCCGGGTGCCTGGGACTCGCACATGTTGTGCTACCCCCACGCATTCGAATGTGAGGGCAAAGTCTATTTGCTTTATAACGGCAATGAATTCGGGCGCTATGGCTTCGGCGCCGCGGTGTTGGTGTGAGCGGGGAGTTGATTTCGTATCTCATCGACACCGGCACGGTTGAGCGGATAGCCGGGCACCTGGCGAAATGCGATGCGTATTTCGTTCCGACCTTGAGCAGCCGCGTCGTTTTGCCCGACTATGCGTTGAAGATATGTACTGACGCCGTTCGCTTCGAGGCATGGTCGGATGACGTCCTGGTAGGCTTGGTGGCCGCATATTGCAACGACCGGGAGCGATTCCACGCATACATCACCAGTGTCAGCGTCCTTAAGGAGTGGACGGGCGGAGGTGTCGCCACGCGACTGCTACTAAATTGCGTTGAATATGCCAAACTCCATGGATTACGACGGATCAGCCTGGAAGTGGCAAGCGGCCATGCATCGGCCATCCGACTGTATGAAAAATGCGGATTCTTGGTCGGCGAGACGAGCGGGCCCTTCATCAAGATGAATCTCGACTTGGAGACCCGGGAGGCACATGAGCACCAAGCGTGATTACGACGTTGAAATGCGCGACAACGAGCAGCGTCAGTACGCTTACGGCTTTGACTTCGACGTGATGCATCCCTTTATGATCAGGTCGTTCAAGCCGTTTTTCACGCCGGGCAATTTGCTCGAACTTGGCAGCTTCAAGGGCGATTTCACCCGGCGGTTGCTGCCCTATTTTTCGGATGTGACTTGTGTTGAAGCATCGGATGCCGCGTTGACCGAGGCGCGCCAGAAGTTGCAGGGAAGCGTTGAGTTCGTCAATTCAACATTCGAGGCGGCGAGTTTGCCGCGGCGCTACGACCACGTCGTGATGACCCATGCACTCGAGCATCTCGACGATCCCGTCGGTGTGCTGAGACGCGTCAACAGCGAATGGTTGGAGAAAAGCGGCAGGTTCTTTCTCGTCTGCCCCAACGGCAATGCACCTTCACGGCAGATTGCGGTCAAGATGGGATTGATCAGCCATAATTGTGCCGTTACGCAAGCCGAGGCCCAACACGGGCATCGCCGCACCTACACTCTCGATACCCTCGAACGAGACGCCGCGGCCGCGGGACTCAAGGTGGTGTATCGAACAGGCATCTTTTTCAAAGCTCTGGCGAACTTCCAATGGGATCGCTTGCTGCAAACTGACATAGTTTCGGCCGAATACCTTGAAGGATGCTATCAATTGGGCCAGCAGTACCCCGATTTGTGCTCCAGCATCTTTCTGTTGTGCGAATCCGGCGGTCAGTGATCTAGAAGGATTCCGGCGGAAGGCCGGCACACCAACGCCTCCACATGCGCCGCAGCGCCTGCTCGAGGCTGGCGGCGATAACGTCAGGGTTGCGCGCGGGCGATAGCTGCCAGCGACCTCGCAATTGCGCGCGCAATGTCGCCAGGGCCGCAAGGTTCTCGGACCAGTGGCGGCCTTTCGCGACAAAGTCCTCGGCGCTGCCCGCAATGAACCCATCCAAATCCAACTGCCCGAGCATCGCGGCGCCTTGCCGCCCTGCGGGCGTCGGCCCAGCCAGAGTCAACGTCGGCACACCCATCCAGATCGCGTGTACCGTCGTGGTACCCCCATTGTAGGGATAGGTATCGAGACACACATCGACGTGATTATGCAGCGCCAAATAGTCTTGCATGCCGCAGCGTGGATAAAACGCGATTCGCTCGCGGGCAACTCCTGCCGCGGCGAATTGCGCCACGAGCTGATCATGCCGATGATTCGCCGGTATTCCAGCGATGAGCAGCTCGGCGGTCGGAACTGCACGTAACAGTTGCGACCAAAGGTCGATGGTCGTGGAATTGATCTTCACAAGTCGGTTAAAACTGGCGAATGTCATGCGACCCGATACCAGCGCCGGCAGGGCGTTGACCGGCGGCGCCGACTCAAACGCTTGGAAGGGAACATTGGCAGGCAGGTACACCAGCTTCTCGGTGAAGTATCGGTCGAATTGCCCCGGCGGCAGAAAATGCCTGTCAGAGAAATAATAATCCATTGCGCGCATCCCGGTCGTGCCGGGGTAACCGATCCAACTGGCTTGAATCGGTGCCGGTTTCCCGGCAAAGACGCGCAGCCTGTTGAGCGTGGTGTGGCCCGAGAGATCGATCAATATGTCGATTCCATCGTCCTTGATCTGCTGCGCCAGTTGCTGATCCGAGAGTCTAAAGACTGGAAGCCAGTGTTGCGTGTAGCCGCGTAGACGCAGGGTGACGGCATCTTCGAGGTGATTGTTATAATAGGCGTGCAGTTCCAGGCTGCTGTAAGCTTGCAAGCGCGCGAGTATCGGTTCGATGAAGTTCGCAACCGAGTGATTGCAAAAATCGCCGGACACGAACCCGATTTGCAGGCGGCGGTCCGCGTCGCGATTATTCGAGTGGCGAGACCAGGACGGCCGCAACTGCCGTTCCAAATGCTCGCCCACCCGGCAATGCTCGGCAAACAACAACTCGGCGTCGGAGTCTGGGTCGTAGCTCAGCCCCAAAAGCAAATTACTCCGGGGCAAATCGCTGTCCGCGGTCGACTCGTGCGAGGACAAGGCGATGGCGCGTCGGTAGTGGGTCCGTGCCTCGCCAACGCGAGATTGCGCCGACAGCGTGACGCCAAGATCATTATGCACCGCGGCCGAATTTTGATCGACCTCGAGCGCGCGGCGCAGGGTTTGTTCCGATTCGGCGTAGCGTTCCTCTTGGTAGAAGGTCACCCCCATATTTCGCAGCGCTTCCGTGTCCCGTGGATTCAGCCGCACGGCGGTCTGCATCGCAACCAATGCGCCTGCGACATCTTTCTGCCCCGCAAGCATGGCTCCAAGTGCCTTCCAACCGTAGCCACGCTTCGGGTACCGCTCGGTCAAGCTGCGCGCCAGCGCCAATGCCTCGTTCCATTGGCCTTGTATCATCATCCTCTCGACCTGCCTTTCCTGATGGCGCGGGCTCAAGGTCTTCGGCCGCGGCGAGGCAGGTGCCGATACCGGCCTATTCGGCTGAATGTGCGCCGGTGCGCCGGATTTTGTTGCGCCGGGCGCCGACGTCGCTACCGAATGCTTTGCGTCCAACCGCTTGGCGAATTCTTCGATCGCCGAGCCGGCAACACCATTCTGGCGTGCGCTCGCCAGCAAGTTGCCGGCGGCTTCTGCTTTTTCGAGCAGCAGCAAGACCTCCAAACAACCCAGCCAATAGTCAGGCACTTGTGGGCTCTCGCTGAGCGCGGTCAATAAATGGGGAAGGCCGTGCTCAGGCCGCTTCAGGTGGACCAGTAATATGCCCAAACAATAGTTGGCCGCCGGGTGCAGCGGCTGAGCCAGCAGAATTTTTCGATAGATTCCTTCCGCCTGATCCAATCGCCCCGCAATCTGCAGGCTCATCGCCTCGTCGCACAGCTCATCGAGAGATGGCGAGGGGCTATTAAATGAAGATTCGCTGGGCAGCATCATATTAGGTTAACACGCGGCCTTTTAACGGCAGTACAGGCAATACCCGCAATTCAATTTGGCCAATCGCTGCCGATAACAATTGCGGGGCTGCGACTGCGCGCAGTCTGTAGCGGATGTTGCCGCTGTCAAATGCCGTTATCCGAAACCGTGAATCGGTGCTCAAAAAAATAAAACGGCCACTGAACTTTTCCGCTCAAGAAGCGCCGCGCGCTTCCGATAAGCCTTCTCAATGTGGTCACCGGTCCGCCCGCTCGATGGGTGAAGTGAACACAAAGTGGGCCTAAGACGGGCCGGTGGTTCAACTTTTAGGAGTTTTCTAACATGGCATTAACACTCAATACCAATATTGACTCGCTTACGGCACAGAACAATTTGACGGGTTCACAGGCCCTTCTGTCCCAGTCCTTGACGCGCTTGTCGTCCGGTCTGCGCATCAACAGCGCCGCCGACGATGCCGCCGGCCTCGCGATTGCGCAGCAGTTCACGACTCAGGTGAACGGCACCAATCAGGCGATCAACAACGCGAACGACGCGGTCTCGGAGGCGCAAACGGCCGCCGGCGCGCTGACGACGATCGTCAACAACCTACAGAGCATTCGCACCCTGGCGGTGGAATCGGCCAACGGCTCGAACAGCACGGCGGATCGCGCCGCACTCGACAGCCAGGTTCAGCAGCAGATTGCGGAAATAACGCAGATCGCATCTCAGACCACGTTCAACGGATCGAATGTGCTCAACGGCAGCGCGGGCACGACCGTGTACCAGGTGGGTGCCAACGTCGGCGACACGATTTCGGTGAATTTGTCGACTGGCGTCGAAGCCAGCCAAATCGGTCAATATGCCGACATCAGCGGTGCAGTGACTGGAACCGCTCTCGGCGCGGGTCAGCTGACCCTCGCGGTGAACGGCGGCACAGCCTACGCCATCGGTGCCACCTCGGCCGGCACCGGCAATGCGGGCCAGGCGAGCGGCTCGGCCTATTCGATCGTACAGGCCATCAATGCGGTGGGCATCCAGGGATTGACGGCCTCTGCGTCGACCAAGACGGTGGCGTTGGCCGATACCACGATCGGCGTGTCGGGTGCGACCGCCGGCAACTATCAGTTGAACATCAACGGTGTCAACGTCTTCGGCGCCAGCGGCTTGGCCATCGCCGGCGGCACCACCAGCGCATTGACGCAGGCGCAGCTGCAGGCCGACATCAACAACGTGTCGTCTCAGACCGGCGTCACGGCGGACTCACAAGCCGCGGGCGGCGCTCTCGAATTGCAGGCGGCGGACGGCAGCACGATCACGTACACCCAGACGGTCGGTGGATCCGCGCAGGGCGGCATCACCGGTGCAACCTCCGGCACGGCTTACACGACCTTCGGTACCGTCGCTTTGTCTGCTTCCACGTCGATTGCGGTCGGCGGCACGCTTCCCACGGTGATCGGCGCTCAGTTCGCGCTCGGATTGACGAGCTTGAACACCTCACCCCTGGCCAGCCAAAACGTGCTGACGGTGGCGGGTGCGAACAGCACGATTCAGTCGGTCGACTCGGCGTTGGCCTCGGTCAGCGCCTTGCAAAGCACCTTGGGTTCGATCCAGAACCGGTTCACGTCGGCGGTTAGTAACTTAACGTCGACGGCGCAGAACCTGACCCAGTCGCGCAGCACGATTCAGGACGCGAACTTTGCCCAGGAAACCGCGAATCTGACTCAGGCGCAGGTGTTGGAACAGGCCGGCATCTCGGTGTTGGCGCAGGCCAATCAGGAGCCGCAGCTGATCCTCAAGTTGTTGCAATAAGAGCCGATAGATTGATTAACAGGAAGTGATTGAGGGTCCGGGCGCTCAAAAGGCGCCCGGACCGCTCATTTAACGGAATGACCCGGACGGAATGAACCGAAGCATTAGGAGTATCGCGCCCTTAAATTTGAGTTTGAGCAGGTGACAAGATGGCGAGCAACGGAGTTCCGGTAAGCGCATCGGTGGCGAGCATCGTGCAGGGAAGCCAGGCGTCGCTATCGATTTCGATTCCATCGACAGGCGGCAAAGTTTTGCCGGGCGGCAATGCCGCGGCATCGCTCGAGGCGACTTCCGCCGCCGATTCACCGGCCGCGAATGCATCGAATTCGGCGGCCGCGCCGACCGTCGCGCAAGCGGCAGAGCCGGCAACGAGCCAACCCAGTTTGCAGTCGCTGATCGCGCAGTTGAACAAATATCTCAATGATTCCGGCCGGCCCGACCAATATCGCGTCGATCCGCAATCCGCATCGATGATTCAAGAGGTGAATCCGGCCAACGGGGCGGTGATCGCGGAGTTTGCGGCGAGCGAATTCCCGGCCTTGGCGCGCAGCGTCGGCGCCTCAGGATTGCTGGTCGACAGCCTCGCTTGATTGGCCGCGACGAGGGCCACTGGCGCGGCGCAACACGGCTGGCGGACCCGTGGATGCTCGCCATTGCTTGGTATGTTTCTTGCTGCGATCTGCGGAAGACGGCTTAAGTCCGCAGTCACGTTGCCGATAAATCGACGAGTCCAGCACGGGTAGCGAATAATTTATGAGCTCAGCAATTTCCTCATCGACAGCCCCGACGAGTTCCTCGACTTCGGGCGCGGCGGCGGGCAGCTCGCTGATCACCTCGACCGGCATCGGATCCGGCCTCAATATCGGGGCGATCGTGTCGGCGCTCACGACCGCCGAAGGTGCCGGTCAACAGACCGAAATCACGAACCAACAGACTTCGCTGAACGCGCAGCTCTCGGCCTTCGGCACGTTCAGCAGCGCGCTCTCCACGCTGCAGGCGACCGTGACGACGCTCGCAAGCCCCACCGCGCTAGCGGGTTTCACGGCGACGGTTGCCGACAATACGATTGCAACCGCTACCACGACCCCGCAGGCCGTCGCCGGCCAATACACGCTTGCCGTGCAAAACCTGGCGACCGCGGCGAGCTTGAGTTCAGCGCCGGTCCTCGGCGCCGACACGGCGATCGGCACCGGCACCCTGCAGATCTCGGTTGGCAACCAGTCAACCTCGGTCACGATCGACTCGACCAACGATACCTTGGCCGGTATTGCGGCGGCGATCAATGCTGCTCCCAATAATCCCGGCGTGAGCGCGAGCGTTCTGTCGACGACGGCCGGTGAGCGGCTCGTGATCTCGGGCACCGAGACAGGAGCTGCCAATGCGATCACGGTCGCCGAAACTGATGGCGGCACGGGGCTCTCGTCGCTGACCTACAATCCGCTGAGCACCACGAACAGCCTGACGCAGACCCAGCAAGCGCTCGATGCGAATTTCACGGTCAACGGCTATGCCGCGACCAGTGCCAGCAACGTCGTGAGTTCTGCGATCAGCGGTGTCTCGTTCACGCTGCTCGCGCCGACGGCTCCAGCGACGTCGTCGACGCCGGCCGCAACCACGACTCTGACGATCGCGCCAGATACGAGCGCGGCCCAGAGCTCGATCGGCACCTTCGTCACTGCGGTCAATGGCGTACTCTCCGCAATTCAAAGCCTCGGCGGATATAATGCGTCGACGCAAACGGCCGGCCCTTTGAACGGCAATGCGACGCTCGAGGCATTTCAAGACCAGCTGGAAAACATACTCGATACCGTCAACTCGACCTCTTCCGGCGGCGCCGCTTCGCTCGCGGACCTCGGCATCACGGCAGACGCCAATACGGGTCAATTCGACAGCAACACGACGACCCTGGCCAATGCGCTGAGCTCGAATCTGACCGCCGTCGGCAATCTGCTCGGCGGCACCAACGGCATCGCGACCCAGCTCAACGGCCTGCTGACCTCTTACACGGGCCCCGACGGCTTGCTCTCGACGATCACGCAAGGCTTGCAGACCAGCCTCAGCAACGTCTCGCAGCAGCAGACGGCCTTGAATGCACAGTTGGCGGCCTATTCCGCGACGCTCACCGCGCAGTACAACGCGATGGATACCGCGGTCGCGGCGCTCAAAGAGACGCAGACCTATCTGAATGCCGAGTTCAACCCGAGCGCCAACCAAAGCTCGAGCGGCCAGTCGGCCAGCAGCAGCTTGAACGCCGGCACGACCAGTACCTGATAAGGCAGGTACAAGCATGCAGTATTCACAAGATCGCGCCGCACATTACCGCTCTGTTCGCAGCCATGGGCTCGTCGCAGAGGCGAGCCCGACGCGGCTCGTACAAATCGTTTACGAACAAATTCTGTCCGAACTCGCCGCGGCGCAAGGTCGCATGGAACGCATCACGAACCATCTGCCGCTGCACGAAGTCGTCGCCAAGTGCGCCGCGATGAGCAAGGCGATTCGCCTCGTCGGACATCTCGATGCGACGCTGAACATGGAACAAGGCGGCGAAATTGCGGTCAACCTGCGTAATCTTTACGTTTATATGATGGAACGGCTCACCGAGGCGAACGCCCACAACGATACGGCGATCGTGGCGGAGGTCGTGCAGCTGATTCGCAAGGTCAAGAGCGGCTGGGATCAGATCGTCACGGATTCGCGGTGACGCGATCAGAAGCCCGCGCGGCGCTGCAACGCGCGTTGGAACTCTCGCGCGAACTGGCGACGATCGCCGATAGCGGCGAGATCGAGGTGACGATACGCCTCGACGCCGATCGTCTACAGCTACTCAAGGCGGCTTGCGGCATGTTGCGTCCGGTCGACGACCATGAACGCGGTCTGCTGCGGGAGATCATTGCCCTGAACGCTGTAGCGATTGGCACGCTGCAGCACCGCCAGCGCGCGATGGCCCGCGATTTGGATATGATGTCGGTCGGGCGTCGCGCGATGCGAGCCTATTCGGCGACCGGTCTGCGGCGCTGAGATCGAAGAGACGCCAAAAGGGCAACAAGCCATGCCGGACAAGTTCTTTGGCGATGGACTGGTGTTCGAGGATACGCTGCCGCTCTCCTGGACTCCGGGCCCGCTCGTGGAAGGCAGCGAATTGGCGCGGCTGAACGCCGACAACCATCAGCTGCTGGGCGCCGTCTATTCATTGGAAGAGGGGCGCGTCCACGAGGCTCTCAAAGACGAATCCCCCGCATTGGTGCACGAGCTGCAGCGCCTGGAGTTCAAGCTCAACATCTTGCTGCGGCTCACCGCCGAAATGTCGCTGCGCCACAGCGCTTTACCCGCGCCCCGCAAGATTCGCTTGGCCGCGCGCGGCTTGGAGTGGCTCGGCGCCGATGCGCCGGCCGTCGGCAGCACCGGCACGCTGCAACTCTATATCAACCCGGCCGTACCCCAGCCGCTGAAACTCAGCTGCGCGGTCGCGAGCGAGCGCCAAATCGATTCGCAGCGCGCAGCACAGCTGCGTTTTCACGGCGTCAGCACTCTCGTCGTCGAACTCATCGACAAGCTCATCTTTCGACATCATCGAAGATTGATCGCCGGCGCCAAACACGCCGCGAAGTAGCGCCGACAGAGCGCCGACAGAGCGAAACACTGCACCTGTTTTTGAGGGAACGCCCTACGCCTTATACGGGTGTTTGCCAACTCCTTTTTTCTCAAGTTCTTCGGTTAGTATGAATCCGACCTGACATTGAATGAGCAATGTCAACGAGTTAGACATAATGCTTAAGACTTGACTAGAGATAGTGAGCACTCCGTCACACTTTTTAGCGGGAAGGAGTCCCTGATAGTGGTTGAAACGAAAGTTTTGGTGTTTGAGCCCAACGAATCGCAGGCGCGCATCTTGGAAACGATGCTGCGATTCTTGAATATCGAGCCGGTGCCGATCGAAGATTTGGCGCAAATCGGCCCAGCGCTGCGAGTCAGGCCGAGCGAATGGCTCGCCGTGATCGTCGGTGAGGAAATCATTGCCGCACGGGGTGCGGCTTTCGTCGAACACTTAAGCGCGCAGCAGCAGCGGCCGCCGATTGTCCACTTGGGCACCAATGGCCTGCCGAGCATCGCCGAATCCAGTGGTGATTTATGCTGGTTCCATCTCGAGGCGCCGGTCAAACATCGGCGCTTGTCGGCATTGCTGGCGCAATTGCGGACACTGCGCGGCGAGCAGCCGGCGCGCTCATGCAGGCACCGCTATCGCCCGAGCGGTACTTCGCGGGCGATGCGCGACGTGCACCGACTCATCGAGCAGGTCGCACCTTTCGATTCCAATGTGCTGATTCTCGGCGAATCGGGCACGGGTAAGGAAATGGCGGCGCGCCACATACATGAATTGTCGGAGCGCGCCGAGCACCCGTTTGTGCCCGTCAATTGCGGCGCGATACCGGCCGAATTGCTCGAAAGCGAGCTGTTTGGCCATGAAAAAGGCGCGTTTACCGGCGCTTTGTCGACGCGGCTGGGCCGCTTCGAATTTGCCGAAGGAGGAACTCTGTTCCTCGATGAGATCGGTGATATGTCGCTGCAGATGCAGGTCAAGCTGCTGCGTGTCCTGCAGGAGCGCAGCTTCGAGCGCGTGGGCAGCAATCGGACCATTCGTTGCGATGTACGCATCATCGCCGCCACGCATCGCGACCTCGAGGCCGCGATCGGCGACGGACAATTCCGCGAGGATTTGTACTATCGGCTCAATGTGTTTCCGGTGCAGATGCCGCCGCTGCGCGAGAGGCTCGAGGATTTGACGGTCCTCATCGATTTCCTGATCGAACGCCAGGCGCAATCCGCCGGCAAGCGCATTCGGCTCGATGCGGATGCGCTCAAATGCCTGGCGAGCAATCCCTGGCCGGGCAATGTACGCGAGCTCGCCAACTTGCTCGAGCGGCTTGCGATTCTGTTCCCGGGGCACCTCATCGCCGCGGACGATTTGCCGGCGCGTTATCGCGGCAACCCAACCCCAAGCTGGACCGGCGGCAACATGCGCATCGTGGCGCGCAACGAAGCGATCGCGCGCAGCGAAACCTCGGCGCGCAGCGAATCGGCTGCGGGCGGCGAATCGGATCTCGGCGTTGCAGCGGGCGAGAGTGCGGACAGAGGCCTCGATTTCGACCAAGACAAGATGCTGCCTAGCGGCGGCATCGATTTGAAGGACCATCTCAACGCGATCGAACTGGGCTTGATACGTCAGGCATTGGAAGAAGCCGACGGTACGGTCGCCGAGGCCGCTCGACTCTTGCGGATGCGCCGCACGACTCTCGTGGAAAAGCTGCGCAAATACCGCTTGAGCGCCTGACGATTAAATGGCGCCGTCGCGCGAAAGTGTGACGCCGTCAACTCTTTGCGCGCGGGCGCCATCCGAGCGTTCCCGCCGAGAATTTGACGGTACCCCGCACTGCGATCGATAAAATGCGATAACACCATGAATTCTAAGCCCAAGATTCCGAAGGCACGGAAATTGCTCTCCACTTAGGGTATGCAGACCACCGAACTCGAATCGATGCATAGCAGCCGCGCAGAATTGCAAGCCGCATTTCTGGCCTTCGGCTCGGTGTCGGAGCAACTGTCCGGGGCATTCGACGCGTTGCGCGATGAAGTGGCTCAATTGCGCGCGCAACTCGACGAGGCGCATGCCGGCAAGGAGCACCTCGCGGCGCGTCTTGCGGCGCTGCTCAACGCGCTGCCCGGCGGCGTATTGGTTCTCGACGAGCGCGGCAGTATTCAGGAATGCAATCCGACCGCCAGGGAATTATTGGGCGAACCCTTGCTGACGCTCGGCTTCCGGACGGTATTCGCGCGCGCCGCGGTCGATTCAACGCGGGTTCTCGAACACATCGAGTTGCGTAGCGGACGCTTCGTCAACATATCGCGGCGCGATTTGAGCGGCGGCGGTGAAGTGGTCTTGCTCGCCGATGTCACCGAATCGCATTTGATGCAGGCGTACCTCGCTCGGCAGCAGCGCTTGCTGACACTGGGCGAACTCGCAGCGGGCCTCGCGCATCAAATTCGCACGCCGCTCGCGACCGCGATGCTGTACGCCTCGCAGATGACGCTGCCCGGGCGTAGTGCGGCCGATCTGGGGCGCTGCGCGGAAAAGACCGCCGATAGCCTCAAGCAATTGGATAAATTGGTCACGGAAATGCTGGCGTTCGCGCGCGGCGGTATCGCACGCGAGCCGGTCAGCGTCAGTGCCGTGCTCGAGCAGGTCGCGCAATGGCTGCGCCCCGCGCTGCGCGCCGGCGTCACCTTGACGATACGCACCGATGCGCCCGAATTGACCGTGCGTGCCAACGCTTCGTCCTTGGTCTCAGCGGTTCTGAATCTCGCGACCAATGCGCTGCAGTCGGCCGTTGCCGATCTGGATCTGGAACTCCTTGCCCGCCGCGCGGGCAGGGATCGCGCCCAAATCGTCGTGAGCGACAACGGTCCCGGCGTGCCTTTGCTGCTGCGCGAGCGCATTTTCGAACCGTTCTTTACGACCAGAGCCCGCGGCAACGGCATTGGTCTCGCGATCGTCAAATCCGTCGTCGAGGCGCATCAGGGCAGCGTTCGGCTCGCCGATTCGCCGCGCGGCGCCAAATTCATCATCGATTTACCCGCAGAGGAATTGACATGACGCAGACGAACGAGGCGGTTCTGGTCGTCGAAGACGACGTTGCGCTGCGAGAAGCATTGATCGATACCTTGCGCGCCGCGGGCATCGCGGCGGTCGCCGAGGCCGACGCGGCCGGCGCGATGCGGCGCTTGGAGCAGGAGTGCATCGCGCTGGTGATCTCGGACGTGCAAATGCCGGGGCCCGACGGTCATCAGTTGCTGTCGATGATCAAGCGCAAGTTTCCGGAATTGCCGGTGGTCTTGATGACCGCCTACGGCACGGTCGCGCAGGCGGTCGCCGCGATGCGCGACGGCGCGACCGATTACATCGTCAAGCCGTTCGAAGCCAAGGCGCTGATCGACATGGCCCAGTGCCGTCTCGCGAATCGATTGATTCCCAATGAAATGATCGCCGTCGATCCCGAATCGAGGCGCTTGTTGACATTGGCTCAGCGAATTGCGGAAACCGACGCGACGCTGTTGATCACGGGCGAGAGCGGCACCGGCAAAGAGGTCTACGCGCGCTTCATTCGGGATAATTCAGCGCGCTCCGACAAGCCCTTTGTGGCGATCAATTGCGCGGCGATTCCGGAGAACATGTTGGAGGCGACTCTGTTCGGCTACGAAAAGGGCGCATTCACGGGTGCGCAGGGTGCGCATGCCGGCAAATTCGAACAGGCGCAGGGCGGCACTCTGCTGCTCGACGAAATATCGGAGATGAGCCTAGGCTTGCAGGCCAAGATCCTGCGCGTCCTGCAGGAACGGGAAGTGGAACGTTTGGGCGGCACGCGCACGATCAGCCTCGATGTGCGCGTCATCGCGACCTCGAACCGCGACTTGCCCGCGGAGGCTCGGGCCGGTCGCTTTCGCGCCGACCTCTTCTACCGGCTCAACGTCATGTCACTGCGTTTGCCCGCACTGCACGAACGCCGCGGCGATATTCTTCCGCTGGCGCGGCGTGCGCTGAAGGCCTGTGCGCGAGGCGCCAATGCGCCGCTCGTTCTGTCGCGCGAGGCCGAGCAGTCGTTGCTGCGGTACGACTGGCCGGGCAATGCGCGCGAACTCAACAACATCGTGCAGCGTGCCGCCTGGCTCGCGTCGGGCGGCGAGATCACCGCGGCGGCGCTCGACATCGGCGGGGAGCAAGGCTGCGGCAACGCGGACCGGACCGGACAAATCGCGATGCCGGACCGCGCCGATCATGCGGCGCGAGCCCAACAGCGGGACGCCGGCCTCGATCACGATCTCAAGGAGCGCGAGCGTGAATTGATCCTCGCGACGCTGCGTGTGACCGCAGGCAGCCGCAAATTGGCCGCGGAGCGCTTGGGTATCAGTCCGCGCACGCTGCGTCACAAGCTGCAGCAGCTCAAGGCCTCCGGTGTCAGCGTGCCCGGTTCGCACGAGCAGCAGTTGCTGAGCGCATAAGTCATGAGCAGCATTCAGATCTCGCAGGTGCTCGCCGAGATGCGAGCGCTGCAGGCGCGCGCGAGCGGCACGCAAACGGAGGCGCCGCAGTCGATTGCGGAGCCGTCCGAGTTTGCCAATATGATGAAAAATCAAGTCGACAACGTCGCGAAGATGCAAAACACGGCGCAAGCGCTCGCCAATTCCTATGAGGCCGGAGACAAGAGCGTCGATCTGACCAAAGTCATGCTCGAAGTGCAAAAAGCGAGTCTCGCGTTTCACGCGATGACCGAGGTCAGGAACAAGCTGATCGACGCCTATACCCAAGTCATGAACATGTCGGTTTGATCGAAGGCAAGAGGCTCAACGCATGGCTGAAATCGTCGCAACAGCGCCCAAAGGCATACTGGATACCGTTCCCGGGCTCAAGCAAGTCGCATTGCTCACGGGTGTCGCGGCGGCGGTAGCCGCGGCCATTTGGCTCGTGCTTTGGTCTCAGGGGCAGAACTACACCGTCCTCTACGGCCAGCTATCGGACCGTGAAAGCGGTCAAGTCATGGACGCACTGACGGCGGCTGGCATCGAATTCAAATTGAATCCGTCGGGCGCCGTGCTGGTGCCGGACTCCAAGGTACAAGAAGCCCGCATACGCCTCGCGAGCCAGGGCCTGCCGCAGAGCGATGCGATGGGCATCGAGATGATACAAAAGGAATCGTCGCTCGGTACGAGTTCGATGATGGAAAGTGCGCGCTACCAATCGGTGCTCGAAACCGAACTCGCCCGGACGATCATCAAGGTGCAAGGGGTTCAGACCGCACGAGTGCATCTCGCGTTGCCCAAGCCCTCGGTATTCCTGCGCGATTCCCATAAAGCGACGGCGTCGGTGATGCTGCAGCTCTACCCGGGGCGGCGATTGGAGCCGGGTCAAGTGGCGGCGATCGTGCATTTGGTGGCATCCAGCGTGCCGGAACTCTCCGCGACCGACGTGACGCTCGTCGATCAGGCCGGCACGCTGCTCAATTCGCCCGACACCGATTCCGAAACCGCCGTCAGTACACGGCAGTTCGAATACACGCGCAAGCTCGAGGAAAGCTACCGCCAGCGCATCGTCGAGCTGCTCGAACCGATGGTCGGCGTAGGCCGCGTGCGGGCGACCGTGACCGCGGATCTCGATTTTACGGTGACCGAGGAAACCCGCGAGAATTACGATCCGCAAAAAACCGCCGTGCGCAGCGAGCAAACCAGCAGCGACACGCATAAGGCGGGAGACGGCGGCGCCGAGGGCATCCCCGGCGCGCTCAGCAATCAGCCGCCGGGCACCGCCGGCGCACCCGCGATACCCGGCGCGCCCGGAACCGCGCAAACCGCAACGGCGAGCAACACACCGAGTTCGAGTTCCTCGCGCGCCACGCGCAACTTCGAAATCGATCGCACCTTGCAATACGTCAAACAGCCGATCGGCACGCTGAAGCATCTCAATGTCGGCGTCGTGCTCGACGACTGGCAAAAGGTCGACGACAAAGGCGTCGTCACGACCACGCCGATGAACGATACCGATATCAAGCGCTTCAACCAGCTCGTGCGCGAGGCCATCGGGCTCAAAGAGGATCGCGGCGATCAATTGAACGTGATGAATCAAGCCTTCAAGACCGATGCGCCCTTGGCGCCGGTCGAGGCTCTGCCGTTCTGGCAGCAACCCTGGGTCACGCAATTGGCGAAGCAAGGCGTGGGCGCTCTGCTGGTGCTGATCGTCGCGTTTTTGGTGCTCCGGCCGCTCATGAAGTCCTTGACCAGATCCGCGCCCAGGTACGCCGAATCGTCGGGCGGCGAATTGAGCGGCGACAAGGTGACCCTATCGGCCAGAGGCGACAAGGAACCGATCAAGCTCGCCCCGAGCTTCGAGCAACAAGTCGCGGCGGCACGTTCGCTCGTGATCCAGGATCCCAAGCGCGCCGCGCAAGTCGTCCGAGATTGGGTCGCCGCCGATGGCTAACAAGCCGGACGGCCTGCAAGGCACGCAACGCGCGGCGATTTTGCTCATGAGTCTGGGCGAACAAGACGCCGCGAGTCTGCTCAAGCAGCTCGACGCGAACGACGTGCAGAGATTGGGCATTGCGATGACCGAGCTTCAAGACGTTTCGCGCGACCAGATGACCTCGGTTTTGCAGAATTTCATCGGCGTGGTCGACGGCAAGGCCGAATTCGCCTCCTCTTCGCAAGATTACGTGCGGCGCGTGCTGACTCAAGCCGTCGGCAAGCAAAAGGCCGATTTATTGCTCGACCGGGTCTCGGGCGGCCAGGCCGGTCAGGGTATCGAGGCACTCAAGTGGATGGAGGCGAAAGCCGTCGCACAAATCATCAGCGGCGAGCACCCGCAGATTGCGGCGCTGGTGCTCTCCTACCTCGAAGCGGAGCAGGGCGCGGCCATATTGGCGCTGTTGCCCGAGGAAATGCGCACCGAGGTCCTGATGCGAATCGCATCGCTGAACGAGGTGCCGCAATCCGCGCTCAATGAACTCGACCACCTCGTCGAAAAGCAGGCAAATGTGCCGGCACCGGCAGCGCTGCGGCAAATCGGCGGACCAAAAACCGTCGCCAATTTGCTCAATGCAATGAAGAAGGACAAGAGCGGCGAGGAACTCGGCAAGATCGAACAAGCCGATGCCGAGATGCATCAGAAGATCAAGGATCTGCTGTTCATCTTCGACAATCTGCTCGATATCGACGACCGCGGCATTCAAGCGGTGCTCCGCGACGTGGGATCCGATGTGCTCGCGCTGGCGTTGCGCGGCGCCGAGCCGGAGGTGCAGGACAAGATCATGCGCAACATGTCGAAGCGAGCCGCGGAAATTCTCCGGGACGACATGGAGGCTCGCGGTCCGGTAAAACTCGCCGAAGTCGAAGCGGCCCAGAAGGAGGTCGTCACGATCGCGCAGCGTCTTGCCGAAGAGGGAACGATCAGCCTGGGCGGAAAGGATGGCGGCGACTATGTCTAAAGTGGAGGTCTGGTCACCGCCCGACATGAGCAATGTCGGTACCGCGAAAATGGCCACGGTCGGAGGACTCGCGGATTTGCAGGCCGAAGCCTATAAAGAGGCCTTTGAACAAGGCCTCGCCGAAGGCCGCGAGGCCGGTCAAAAGGAAGCGCGCGTGCAGGTCGAGCGTCTCGCCGGCATGTTCTTCGATCTCGCGAAGCCCTTCGAGGTGCTCGACGAGGAGGTCGAGCGCGAATTGCTGACTCTCGCGATGGCGCTCGCCCGGCAAATCGTCCGGCGCGAATTGAAAACCGATCCCACGCAGATCATCGGGATCATCCGCGAGGCGATCGCGGCATTGCCGGTCGCGGCTCGGGAGGTTCGCGTGCACCTGCACCCCGAGGACGCAGCCGTGGTGCGCGTGCATCTCGCGCCGACCGAGAGCGAACGGGCGTGGGCGATCGTCGAGGACCCGGTGATGGCGCGCGGTGGATGTCAGGTCACGACCTCGACTTCACGCATCGATGCGCGCTTGGAGACGCGGCTCGGTGCGATCCTGAGCGAATTGTTGGGCACCGAGCGCGAGCTGCGGGGTCCGCGCAGCGGTAATCCGGCATGAGCGAGACGCAACTGCGGCGGCCGCGGCCCAAGCAATGGGCGCAATTCCTCGCTCAAGCGCGCACCCGCATGGTCAATTCAGGCGCAATCGTCGTCGAAGGTACGCTGAGCCGCATGGTCGGCATGACGCTCGAGGCGATCGGATGCGAGGCCGCCGTAGGCGGACGCTGTCTCGTGGATACGGCGGAAGGCAAGCAAGTGGAAGCCGAAGTCGTCGGGTTCTCCGGCGATAAATTATTTCTGATGCCGACGGGCGACATTCGTGGGCTCATGCCCGGCGCACGCGTCATACCGATCAACAGCGTATCCGCGATACCCGTCGGCGACGGGCTGCTCGGAAGAGTGCTCGACGGCGCGGGCCGGCCGCTCGACGGACTCGGGGAATTGCGTTGTACGGAACGCTTGGCGTTGTCGGCCGAACCGATGAATCCGCTGATGCGTCGCGCAATTCGCGATCCGCTCGATGTCGGCGTGCGCTCCATCAATGCACTGCTGACGGTCGGCGGCGGCCAACGCATCGGACTGTTCGCGGGCTCCGGCGTCGGTAAATCCGTGTTGCTGGGCATGATGACCCGCTACACCAAAGCCGACGTAACGGTCGTCGGTTTGATCGGCGAGCGCGGCCGCGAAGTTCAGGATTTTGTCAGCAATACCTTGGGGCCGGACGGAATGCGGCGCGCGGTCGTCGTGGCGACGCCCGCCGACAATCCGCCGCTGATGCGCCTGCACGGCGCGTGGCTTGCGACGGCAATCGCGGAATATTTCCGCGATCGCGGGCTCAAGGTGCTGTTGCTGCTCGATTCGCTGACTCGATTCGCACAGGCGCAGCGCGAAATTGCATTGGCGATCGGCGAGCCGCCCGCAACCAAGGGCTATCCGCCCTCGGTGTTCGCGCGGCTACCGCAGTTGGTCGAACGCGCCGGCAATAGCGACCGCGGCATCGGATCGATCACCGCCTTTTATACCGTTCTCGTCGAGGGCGACGATCAGAACGATCCGATCGCCGATGCGGCGCGCGCGATTCTCGACGGCCACATCGTGCTGTCGCGCCGATTGGCGGAGAACGGCTTGTATCCGGCCATCGACATCGAGGCGTCCATCAGCCGCGCGATGCACCAGATCTCGACCCGCGAGCAACTCGATTTAGCCATGAGGTTCAAACAAGTGTATTCCGTCTACCAACAAAATCGCGATCTGATCACGGTCGGCGCATACCGGCGAGGCGCCGATCCGCGCGTCGATCTTGCCGTGGAGCAATGGCCGAAAATATTGGAGTTCTTGCGCCAGGACATGTACGAGCCGGTGGGCTTCGAACGAAGTTATGCGGATCTGCACAAACTCGTGACGCAATTCTCGGCGCCAGCGGCGCCAACGGGCCGATAGTGTCGTGACAACCATGAAATCCAAAAGATTCGAGCCAATCCGGGATATCGTCGCCAATTCCGCACATGAACTGAGCCGTGCCATGGCCGACGCCGGGCGTCGCGTTGCAGACTTGGAGCGGCAGCATGATCAGCTCAAGATCTACCGCGACGAATATATGCGCAGGGCGGCGCAATCCGGCGCCATGGATGCCGTGCGCATGCAAAACTATCGCGCCTTTCTCGATCGATTGACCGATGTGCTGCGCCAGCACGTGCAACGGCTGGGTGTGGCGCGGGCCGAGTATGAGTCCCGGCGCGCTCAATGGAGCGAGAAGCGAATTGAAGCGGAGTCTCTCGGGCGTGCGGTGCAGCGTTTTCGGCACGAAGAGCAGCAAGCCGCCGATCGTCGCGAACAGCGCGAGGGAGACGAGTCCGCGCTGCGTCTATCGCTGGCGGCGGGGCCCAGGGAAGGCCGGTAAAGCCGCGGTTGGCATGCCGATTGCACCTGCTGGGGTATGAACGCAACGCAACCGGTCTTGCAAGTCACGATTCCGAACGATGCTTTGGCGGCGATAGGCGCTGCGCCCGGCGCGACTCCCGCTAGGGGCGTGAAATCGAAAGATTTCGCGATCCTTTTGACCGTGGCTGCCAAGAATACCGACAAGAATGCGGCCGCGGCGGGCGTCGCTGTGCCGACGCCGATCGGCTTGGCCTTGCCGTCGCTCGGCAATCCGCCGCCGCCTTTGCCGCTTGCCACCGGCATCGTAACGCAGCCGGTCTCACCGGCCGCAACGAATTCGCCAAGTAAGGCGTTTACGACCGACCTCGGCGCAGCGGCGCCGGCCGTACCGGCAACAGCAATCACGGCGGGCGCGACGGCACCGGGAGACCCCGCAGGTGCGAATCAGGCCGCATTGTCACGGCAGCAGGCGCTGATCCGTGCAGGCGCGAGCGAGGGCGACGGCGCGGGCGACGGCGTGGGCGAAGGCGTGGGCGAAGGCGTGGGCACGGGCGCGGATGCGGGTGCTGCGATTGCGCCGAGCCAGCGATCCTCGTTGGTCCCAATCGATGCAACCGTTGCGCAAGATCCGTCGAACCAGCCGCTCGCCGCAAACTTGCTCGACGCGGCCAATGCCGGCGCATCCAATTCGCAAATCACGCAACTCAAACAGATCGCTGCATCCAAGCAGCTCGCAGCCGATGCGGCGAGCGCCTCGGGCGCCCTTGCCAAAGCCGACGGCAATCAGGGACCAAGCCCGACACGGTCCACCGGCGCGGCATCGGAGGCGCGAGTACATGCGAGCGGGTCAGTCTCTTCGGCCCCCGATGGCGCGACCCGCAGCTCCGGCGCCGCGCCGGGCTCGTCGAGCGCCGCCGTCGCCGATCCTCCCCAGAGCGCCCTTGTCTTGAGTTTCGGCGCGCAGATCCAAGCCGACGCGAGCGACTCGGCGCCCGCATCGCCGGTACCAGTCAAAGCCACCGGTATCGCCCCCACGGCTGCACTGTTTGCGCCCGGCACTGCCGCATCCGCGGTCGAGGCCGAGGCGACGGCCGACGCCGGCGCCGCGATCGCGCCGGCTCAGATTGGTGCGTTCGCCGCGATGCTCGGCGCCGCCGATAAGCGCGGCCACGACACCGCAATAGATACCGTGGATGCGGCCGGCGCAGCGGGCGGCTCGGCGGCGGGCGGCTCGCCTGCTTCCGACGGCGCTGCGGCGCTGCAAGCAAACGCGAGTCAATTGCCGCCGACGGTCAGCGCAACGATGACGGACGGTCTTGCGAAAATCGACGCCGGCATCAACACACCCGAATTCTCCCAGGCGCTCGCGGATCGCGTCTCGTGGATGGCCGGCAACAATCTCAATGGCGCTACGCTGCAGGTCAATCCGCCGCAGCTCGGGCCGATCGAATTACGCGTCTCGGTCGAGAATGGCCATGCGCAGGTGTGGCTCAGCGCCCATAGTCCGGCCACATTGGACGCTCTGCAGTCGAGTACGCCAAAGCTGCGCGAGATGCTGAGTTCGCAAGGTTTCGTCCAGGTCAGCGTCGATGTCTCGCAGCGTTCGTTCCAGGATCGCTCCCCGTATCCGCAGAACAGCCAGTGGACGCCATCCTCGGAAGACGAAGCCGCGGCGGCGACGTCAGCGGTTGGTGCAGCCGCATCGCCTCGTGCCGCACTCGGCGTGGTCGATGCCTATGCCTAGCTCAGCCGCGCTTTCATTCAGGCCAAACCGCCGCTGATCGATATGATTTGTCCGGTGATGTAGGCGGCTTCCTCGGACGCGAGAAATGCGACCAGACTCGCCACCTCGTGCGCCGATCCGGCACGCTTCATCGGCACGATCTCGGCGATACGCGCCGCATCGAACGAAGGACTCGCCATGCCGGTCGAGATGATTCCCGGAGCGACCGCGTTGACTGTGATCCCGCGGCTGGCGACCTCGAGGCTCAAGGCCTTCGTGGCCGCATTGAGCGCGCCTTTGGCGGCGGCATAGTTGACTTGACCGCGATTGCCGATCAGTGCCGTGACCGAGGATATGTTGACGACGCGGCCCCATCGCGTTCTGATCATCGGCAGAATGAGTGGCTGCGTGACATGATAAAAGCCGTTGATCGATACGGCGATGACCCGATGCCATTGCGCGGTGGTCATGCCCGGAAATGCGGCATCGTCGTGTATGCCCGCGTTGTTGACGAGGATTTGGATCGGGCCCCGCTCGATGACGGCCTCGAGCGCCGCTCGGGTCGCCGCTTCCTCGGTAACGTCGAAACATATCGCCTCGGCCCGGCCGCCGGCGGCGATGATTTCGGCGGCCAGCGTCTGTGCGGCGACGGCACCGCGATTGGCATGAACGTAGACGTGGTGTCCTTCTTTGCCGAGACGGCGGCAAATCGCCGCGCCAATGGCGCCGCTGCCTCCGGTCACGAGCGCGCGCTTGATGGTCTGACTCATGCATTCACCGTGCGGTTCAAGGCCCTTTTGCATCTTGCAGGGCGATAGTAGCGCGTCCGCTCAGCAGAGTTGCAATGTCGGATCCCTCGGCCGAATATTCGTTTTGGTTTTTGGCGGCACGGATTGCGAATTCATAAACGACGGAGTCTTGATCACCGGCAACACGCGTGGCCTCGCAAATCAAATCGCCGGTGATGTCGTCGAGTCGCGCGACTTCGAGCCTGACGCCGCGCACGCTCGCGAGATATCCCGCTCGCGGCGAACCGGCGGGCGGGCCCGCGACCAGAGCGCCATGCACCGCCATGGCCTGGGCCGCGTATTCGATACCGCAGGCGACGCCGAGGCGGCCATTCGCGCGTAGCGGATGGTCGGCGCATCGGTGCGTGCCGCTGCGACAGCGGATCCGATGCGCATCCCAGTCGAGCACCTCGTCGAGCAGGCACATGCGGCCGTGATGCGGTATGCGCATCTCGATCCAGGCGCGGTCTAGCGGCATGGGCTCACCTCGATCGCGAGCCGAGTGTCATCCAGATAATCGAGCGTCGTGCGGCCATGCTCGCGCAGCGCGAGTTGCCGCAGCAGCGGTAGTCCGCGGGCCGCCGGAATCGAGAGCCGCAGAGCCTCGAGCTGGGGCTCGACGAGCGTATCGGATGCGCTCTCGGTCATGCTTATCGCGATCCTTGCGATCGACGAGGAACGCTGCTCCGACGCGAGTACCAGAGCGATTCCAAACGCCTCGGGAATCGGACGCTTGGCGTGCAAGGGCTGCGGATATTCCGAGTCGTAGGCCGCGAGCAGCACCGGCTCGCGCTCCACGCAGACGTGCGCGACGGCTTCCAGGAGCCCCGCGCCGAAACTCGCGTCGAATGCGCACAGCACATTGGATGCGCACATCGAACCGGTCGCGATACTCCAATAGCCCGCCGCTGCATTGTGTACGGAGTTCGCGAACCGAGTCGGGGATATTTCGCGGCTTGCGGCGGCGAGCGCTAGGCAAATCTCATGACAGTTGTGGCCATCGGCGCCCGACGACGAAAAGACGCTCGGCAGGTCGGCCGGATTCATGCCGGCCTGCCGGGTGGCTTCCAGCCCGATGCCGATCGCGAGTTTCACGACGCGACCCGTGCGCCGGCGTTCCGCGGCCGGCAACAGCGCGGGCGCTTCAAGTACGGTGGCAGCGGATCGATAGGCGCGGCAATCCGTCAGTATGGCCGCGGCCTCCGGCCAGCCCTCCAAGCCCGGACCCAGGACTCCGATACCCTCGACGTACGCCGAAAAGTTCATTCGGCGCGCCCGAAAATCAGACTGCAGTTGGTGCCGCCGAAGCCGAACGAATTGCTGAGCACGCGCGCAAGCGGGTAGCGCCGATTTTCCTTTAGATAATGCGCGGTCAATAGGGGGTCGACCTGGCTCGTTTGCACGCCGCCGGGCATCAGGCGGTTCTGCAATGCGAGCGCGCAGATGACGGCCTCCAGCGCTCCCGCCGCGCCCAGCGTGTGGCCGGTCGCGCCCTTCGTCGAGCTGCAGGGCGTCATCGGTCCGAACACCGCGGTCACCGCGTGGCTCTCGGACCGGTCGTTGCTGGGAGTCGCCGTGCCATGGAGATTGATGTAGTCGATGGCGTCCGCATCGAGATTCGCCGAGGCCAGTGCGGCGCGCATCGCCATGCGGGCGCCCAGGCCTTCGGGATGCGGCGCCGACATGTGATATGCGTCGTTCGACTCGCCGACGCCGAGCAGCAATACGTCGTCGGCATCCAAACTTTTGGGTTCGCGCTCGAGCAGTGCAAACGCAGCGGCCTCGCCGATCGAGATACCGTCGCGTGCGACGTCGAAAGGGCGGCACGGCGCCTTCGACGTGAGCTGCAAGGAATCAAATCCATAGAGCGTCGTCAGACACAGAGAATCGACGCCGCCGACGACCGCCGCGTCGATGAGCCCGGATTCCAGGAATCTTCGTGCGGATGCAAATACTTTGGCGCTGGACGCGCATGCGGACGATATGACTACGGCGGGGCCCTCGAGCATCAGCCGCCGGCGCACGTAATCGGCGACCGAAAAGGAGTTTTGGGTCGCGCCGTAATCGAACTCCGCGGGTAGCGCGCCGGAGAGCGCATCGCGCCGACGGTAAGCCTGTTCGGTCTGCAAGATTCCCGCGGTGCTCGTGCCGAGGATGACGCCGATTCGACGGGCTCCCCATCGGCCCGCGACCGCGTTGACGGCCTCGAGGAATCCATCTTCGTTGAGCGCAAGTTCGGCGAGCCGATTGTTGCGGCAGTCGTAGCGGCGCAGAGGCGCGGGGATCGCTTGGCTATCGACTTCCGCGACTTCGCCGACGTAGGTGTCGAGCCGCGCCGTTTCGAACTCGCAGGGTCTCAGGCCGCTGCGCTGCCCGCTCAAGGAACCGAGCGTTTGCACGAGCCCCCGGCCGATGCAGCTGGTTGCCGTGAATGTCTTGAGGTGCAGCGGCTTCATCGGCAGCTCATTCCAACGCGGCGCGCAAAGTCATGGGCCGCAAGCGCCGCTCAGCAAGGGCATCGAGCAGGCGCGGCAGGACCTCGTGGATCACGCGACCGCCGCCGCGAATATGCGCCGCATTGCCGTCGTGCAGCAGCAGGATGTCACCGCCGCCCAGTGCATTGGTCAAGCGCCGAAGCACGGTATTCGCGTCCTTGTCGAGGGTGTCGAATCCGCGCCGGGTCCAGCTCGCGAGGCGCAGTTGCTGGCGGGCCAGCACCGGCTCCAGAAACGCATTGCGCAATCCGGCCGGCGCACGAAAAAAGCCGGGCGCGATGCCGGTGAATCTCTCGATGCAGTCCTGCGCGCGGCTGATTTCCGCCGCGATCGATTTTGGGCCCAGCAGCGAAAACGTATGCGGATGTCGATAGCTGTGATTTTCGATCGCGTGCCCGCGCAGGTGGATCTCGCGCGCGAGATCGCCATGCCGCTCCAGCCGTTCGCCGATGCAGAAGAACGTCGCGCTCGCGCCGCGCTCCTGCAAAATGGACAAGACCCGCGGAGTGACTTGCGGGTCCGGACCGTCGTCGATCGTGATCGCGACACCGCCGCGCGCCGCGGCCGCCACGGGGAGACGCGTCCAGTTCGGGCCGAGCAGCTTGCTCTTCGGCCATAAACCGGCGGACGTCAACGCGAGCTGATCGGCAACGACCAAACCGAGCGCCCATGGCCAAATGGCCGGTCGAACGAGCGCCGCGGCTCCCGCGGCGAGATGGATTGCCGCGGAACTCGCGATGAAGGGCGAGGGACTCCAAGGCCGCTTCGCTGGGCGCGTCATAGATATCCTGATTCCAAAAAATACTCCCACAGCGCGAGCCACGTGTTCCAGTCATGACCGCCGGCAATGATCCTGCAGGCCGTCGACGGCAGCGCGGCTGCCATGATCTGCTGGGTCTGCGCGAACCGGTCCTCGCGTCCAAACCCAAGATACACAAGCGTCGCCGATTCAGAGCACCTTTTGATGAACGACCAAATTCGCCGCTCGTCGTCGCCGTCCGCAGGTTCGCGCGGCGACCAGGCGGCCAGTCCTCCCGCAGCGGCAATCTCGCCGGCCACGATGCGGCTGCCTAGATAGGGCGCCAGCAGGCAGACGCCGTCGATTTCGCGCGGGTAGCTGCTGGCGAAATCGAGCGCGACATAGCCGCCGAGCGAAATCCCGACCAGCCATAATTGGGCGTACCCGAGCCGGCGCGAGGGCGCTACGATCTCGTTGCGCAGCCGGGTCAGCGCGCCGCGGTCGGTCAAGAATTCCGGCTCGATATCGATGCAAGACAGATCCGCGTTGATTTCCCGCTCCTGCATCGCGTGTAAGAAGTTCGCCGCGATGACGTCCTCGGGGGACTGATACGCGCCCGGCAACACGATCAGGTGCGTGCTTGCGATTGCGCCTCTTTGCGCCGGCTCGAATAGGCTACGCATGAGACCCACGCGACGCGAGCAGCGCGGAAAAGATCAGCGCGAAAAACGCGCCCGGGGCGACGCTCGTTCCGAGCGCCTCGAGCACGGGAACTTGCGAGAACGACAACAGGCCGAAGCCGGCCACGGTCGCAAGATTCGCGATCGCGAGAGCGGCGATCGTCAAGGGATCGAGGCCCTCCAGCGTGCGCTCGGCGCCGGACTGCGCGCGGTCGAAGAACAGCGCATAGTTGGAGCCGACTGCAACGATCAGCAGCATCCCGACCAAATGCAGAATCGTCAGTTGCTGACCGGCGCCGACGAGCAGCGCGGCCGCGCACGACACGGCGATGATCAAGGGCGCCAACACGCGCGCGACCCGCAACGGCGAGCGCAAAGCGACCGCGAGCAGCAACACGATCGCTGCGAATCCGCCGAGAGATAATTGAATCGCCTCCGACAAATAGCCGCTGTAGAGTTCGTCCGATTGCTGCTTCAGATCCAGCACCGTCGCGGAATCACAATGGTCGCGCCCCAGCGCCGCGCGCAGCGCCGCGACATCGATTTCCTTGGGAGCGGCGCCGCCTACCGGATGCAGAGGCATCAAGGCATTCCAGCGCGGCCCCTCGTGCAGAATCAGCGCACCGAACTCGACCTTCAGCGACGTGCCGTCGAGATCGGCCGCCGTGATCGGGGCTGCGTCGCGCGCGGCGGCCACGTCCTCGAGGAACGGCGTCAGCCGCTCGCTGCGTATCGGCAAATCCGCGCTGGCGAGCGCCAAGCGGGAGCGCAATTCCGCGCTGTCGGGCAAACTGCGCCGTCGCTTTTCCTGCATCGCAAGGCTCGGCAGGATATTGGCGGGACTGTCGAATCCTGCGATTGCGTCCGACTCGACGAGCCGATCGAGCGTCGCACCGGCCTGTTCGGCGCCTTGCAGCACGCTTTGCAAATCTGCTCCCGACACGACGATGAGATCGCGCACATCCGCCGCACCCAAATCGGCGCGCAGGCGCGCGTCATAGGCCTGATCGCTTGCCGATAGCGGACTCAAGGCCGACAGCTCGCGGTTCCAGAGTGTGTCCCGATGCAAGTACAGCACGAGTGCCGAGCCGCCCAGCGCGGCGAAGGCGAGCAGCTGCGGATACGGGATGCGCCGCAGCGCGCGCGCAATGGCCAATCCGGCCGGGGCGACATTGCGAATACTCAAGCCGGGTGGCACCAGCTGTGGAAGCACGAATCGTGTCACCAAGGCCGCCGCGATCAAGCCGCTGATCGAATAGGCCCCGAGCTGAGCCAAGCCGGGAAATCCCGACGCGAGCAGCGACGCGAAACCGCAGACCGAAGTCAACATGCCGAGGCGCACCGTCGGCCAATAATGGCGCCGCCACTCCGAAAACCCTTGGCTAGGCGGGTCGGATCGATGCGCCTGCACGAAGTAATAGATCGAGTAATCCACGGATTCGCCGATCAGCGTAATGCCGAATCCCAAGGTAACGGCATGCACGGCGCCGAACCCCAACTCTACGGCCGCGACGCCGGCGAGCGCGCCGGAAGCGACCGGCAGCAGCCCCAGCAAAACGGCCGCCGCGGAGCGGTAGACCAAGAGCAGCATCATGACGATTAGACCGGAGCTCGCAATCGATAAGCGCACCGCAGCCTGCACGATGTGGCTGCGCGCCCTAACCGCAAACACGCCGGGGCCCGTCATGCCGAGTTGCAACCCCGCGGCGGCGGTGCCGGGTTCCTGCCGCCGGGCGAGCTCGAACGCCGTCTGGATCGCGTTGATCGCCCGCTGCTGGCCGTCGGTATCGGAACCCGCGGCGCGCGTCGTGGCGACGAGAAGCGCGCGCTGCCCGTCGCGCGAACTCCAGGCGTCATCGATCGTAATCGGTCCCGGAACGCGCTGCAGCCGGTCGACGATCTGCAGCATCTCGCCGGTAGGATCCCGCGGCAACAATGATTTCAACCACAGGCCGGCGGGCGACGCGAGATCATCGAGCGTCTCCAGAATCGCCGCCTCAAGTCCCTGCGCGGAGAAACGTTGCGGATCGACCGCATTGCTTAAGGCATATCGGTGTTGAAACAGGAACTCACGATCGCGCAGCGCATTCGACGGCCGGCCGTTGTCGATCGAATCGAATTCAGGTGCCGTCTGCAGACTTGCCGCCATCGCCGCCGAGACCCGTGCGCGGCCCGCGGCATCGCCGCCCTCGATTGAGCACAAGATCAAGCGCGACGCCGGGCCATCGCGCAGCTGATCGACCAGCAGCCGCTGCAGCGCCGTGGGGTGCGCGGGCAGAAACGCCGACAGATCGGTGATGTAGCGAGCGCGTACGACAATCAGGGCCGCGAGCATCATCAGGATCAGCCAGAGCGCCAGAGCCGAAGCACCGCGCTTGGTCATGGTGCGGTCGCATTGCGCAGCGTCATCAGCGAGCGATCGCCGTCGGTTTGTCTGACCTCGATATGCAGCAGAGTGTCGCGCGCACCGTCGATCTCGATGCGCGCGACCGATTTCGCGAGCGCGGCGTCCAACGGTACCAACTCCAAGGTCCAGCGCGCCAAAGTACCACCGAACTCGACTTTGAAAACCCGTTCGAGGCCGGCTCGATCTCCCGCCAAGGTCGCGCGGATGCTGGCGACGAACGGCGCGATCGGTGGATAGTCGCGCAGGTTTAACACATGCCGGTGCCGGCCACGCTGCACGACGATCTGATCGCCGTCGACCGTCAGCGATTCGATACGAGGTTCGACGGTGCGCTTCTCGAGACGATCGGGCGCGTCGTATATCAATTCTCCGCGCGATTCCAAGGGCCGTTTGAGCAGGCTCAAGAATTGTTGTTCGATGAATTCCGAGCGGCCGTGTTTGTGCGTGGCGAGCAGTTCCATGAGCCGGTCGAAGTCGGTGCTCTGGCCGTGCGCGCTCGCGTACAGCAGCGTCATGGCGCAGATGCAGCAGAGGGCGCGCATCAGCGGGCCCGCTCTTCGGCGTGCGGCTGCCAAAAATCGAAAAAATTGAACCAGTTGTACGGGTCGCTGCGGCAATACCGGTCGAGCAGCGCTGCGTAGCGATCGATTGCATCGCGCACGGCGGCCGCGCGCGCGCCGGCAGGAATGTTGGTAAAGTCGGCGAGCGGCTCGAATACCACGTGGTAGCGGTTGGCGCCGCGATATAGGCCGACCATGAAAAACACCGGACATCCAATGATCGCCGCGGCGCGCATCGGACCGGTCGGCAAATACGCGCGCTCGCCGAGCAGCGTGACCGCCTGCATCGGCTCGTGGCCAAGCGTTCGATCTCCCAATACACCGACGAAGCAGCCGCCTTCCAGGCGCTGCGCGATCTTGAGCATCGCATCGATGCGGCCGAGCCCGATTGTTTCGGCGGAAATTCCGGGATTGATCGCCGCGAAAATGGCGTTCAGCTTGATCGCGTTGCGTTCGTACATCGCCATCGCAACATGGTGGCCCGGCTGGCGCCTTCCGACCATGCCTATGACCTCGAAGCTGCCCATATGGGTCCCCATGAGGAACGCGCCCCGGCCGGCGGCCAATTGCGCATTCATCAACGGCTCGCCTTCGATCGAGATATCGAACAAATCGGCGCGGTCGTTGAGCAGAAAAACACGGTCGTGGATCGTCGTCGCGAAAAACAGCAGGTGCCGTAAGCGATCGCGGGCGGAGGGATTGCGCCCCAGTGCCAGACGCAGATAACGGCGCGCGTGTTGGCGTGCCGCGGGCGCGAACACGAAGAAATACAGAATGATGCCGTACAGCGGCCAACGGCTCACGCGGCGCCCCAGATGCAGCGACAGGTAGGCCATGAGCCGCAACATGCGCAGGCTGCCGCGCTCCCGGATGCCGAGCCATTCGGCAGTCTCCACCTGCGTGGCCGTCTTGACGCTAGGGCGCATGGGTCAGCGTGCCCGTCGCAACCGCGCGATCGGCGTTCAGTATCGAGAATCGAATCGAATCGCCAGGCATTACTTCATACTCGATCTGCAGCGGATCTCCGGGACGCACGACCGCATGAAACTTTGCGGCGGATATTCGCCAAGTCGCGGCATCGATTCGCAGCGAGGTTTCCAGCGTGTGCAGTATCGCATCGAGCAGCACGACGCCGGGTAGGATGGGCGCCCCCGGGAAGTGATCCGGATACGCCGGGTGATCGGCCGCAATGTTCAAGCGTTCGATTCGCTTCACTTCGGTGCGGCCGTCGAGGTGCGGATCCCGGTTCCGGTGTGTTGTTTGACGAGCGCTTGCAACGCCTGTTGCGGCAACTTGCCCGTGGCGTTGCGCGGCAAGCGATCGACGATCACGAGCGGCCTCGGCAAAAATACCGGGTCGATGCATTGGCGTAAACGTTCGGTCAACGCCGCCGAGGCCCACGTGGGCGCCACGACCGCGGCTGCCAAGCGGGTCACGCCGGTCGTTCCGGCAGCGTCCTCGTCGCGCAAAAAGAAAACACCATCGAGCACACCCGGTATCGAATTCAGCTGATGATTGAGGTAGGCGAAGGAACTGCGCTTGCCGGCGATATTCACGAGATCCGCGGTGCGTCCGTGCAGCAGGAAGGTCTGCTCGCCGGCGATTTCGATGACGTCGCACAAGCGCGTGCGCTGTTCGACATGCCCGCCGTAGGCATACACCCCGTCGGCACCCTCGCTGAGCTCAACATCGGGCCACAGCTGCCAAAGCGCGGTCTGTGCGGTACGCCGCGTCGCGATTTGTCCGGTTTCCGTCGAGCCGTAAATCTCCTGCAGAACGCTCTGAAAGCGCCGTTCGGCCTCCAGCGCGAGATCGCGGGACAGGGGTGCCGTCGCCGAAACGATCAGGTCGACGGCCGGCAAGCGGCCCTCGCCGCTGAGCAGCGTACGCAAATGAATCGGAGTCGAGACCAAGACACGCGGGCGCGGGACGGACGCCAGGCGCGCGCAAATATCGGCCGGGTAAAACGGCCGCTCCGCGCTGAACGCACCGCCGCTTTGCAGCGCCAGTAGTACCGTCGACTCGAAACCGTACATATGCTGGGCCGGCACCGTTCCGACCAAGGTATGAGCGCGGCCGTCGGCGAGCCCAAGCCTTGAGGCGCCGCTCTGGACACAGCGCGCGAGCCGTCCCCAGGTTTTGCGATAGGGCAAGGGAGTCCCGGTCGAACCCGAGGTAAACACGATTGCCGCCAGCTGTGCCGCGTCGATGCGGGGCGCCGGCCATATCGGTGTTTGAGTGCGCAACTCTTCCGGATAGCGAATGTGCGGCAGCTCGACGGCGCAGTCGGCATCGTCCGTGAGGCAAAACGCGTCCGGCGCGAACCGGGCCAATTGCCGCACGACCTCCGGCGTATAGGTCGACGGCAGCAAACTGACTCTGCGCGTCGTCAGGCACGCTGCTAATCCGACCGTGAAGCGATAACGGTCCGAGCAGACATTGAGCATGTGGGTACCCGCAGGCAGGCGCGCCGCCAACTGCGCGACATCGGCGAGGAATTCTCCGGCGCTGATCGCGGTGGCGCCCCGAAACGCGACAACCGCGGACGGCGACGCATGGGACAGAAGTGGTATCGCATCCACCTGTAAACGCTCAACTGGAGCCGGCAAAGTAAACCCGCATCGTCGCCAATAGTCCCGCGCGAGTCGTTTGAGGCAGGACTCGGCGCCTCACGGCATACTCGGCCACGAACATCAGCAGCACCAGGGGCAGCGCGCAGAAGTTCGAAAAAAACGACCAGACAGGCAGCGGCACCGTAAAAAACAAAACCAGCGTCAGCAGCGCGATCAGCGCGAAGAACAGCGTCCAGGCCGCGGTTACGTGCCGCGTATAGCGGAGTTCGGCCGGCGAGAGCGGTCCGTGCACTTTATCCGCAAGCAGGGTGCAGAGCGGTGTGCGGCTCGCGAGCAAGGAGCGCCCAAACGTCGCGCACAGCAGGCCGTAAAGGCCGCAGTCTTGCATGAGATATCCCCAAGGAAAATTCTTCTCGAGCACGGGCCACGCCGCGTAGACCAATAAACCCGCCGAAAGCAGCAAGCAGAGCGTAACCACCGGACGGGTCCGGCGCCAGGCGAGGATCGCGGCGATTGCGCTGACCGGCGCCAAAGCGAGTGCTACGCCCAGGCTGTGCGCTCCCGAGGCTGAATTCGTGTAATGACAGAGCGCCGCGTAGAGGGCGATGCAAGCCGGCGCCGCTGCGTACTGCAGCTTCGTCGACCGGCGCAGATTCACTTCGTTCTCTGTACGGCGATGTACTCCGCAAGGTGCCGCAGGGAGCGGAAAATTTGTTGATTATCTTCGCTGTTGGCACGCAATTGGACGCCGTAGTGCTTTGAGACGATCAAGGCAACTTCCAGGATGTCGATGGAATCGAGGCCAAGGCCGGCGCCGTACAGCGGCGCGTCGGGGTCGATATCCGCGGGCGCGACGTCGAGATTCAACGCCTGCACGAATAGTCCGGCGATTTCCCGCTGCAGATCCTCGCCGGCGAGCGGTCCCGGTCCCTGATTTAGCGACGCTTTATCGAGCATACCGCGTATTATAATGATTTATGTCAGCACCGCACCCGCCTCTGAAAGAGTATTACGCCACGGAAGCCGACCGGGGGCCGTGGGTGAGGGGGCTGTTCGATCGAACGGCGGGTGATTATGACCGCGTCGAACATGCAATGGCGCTCGGTACCGGATCCTGGTATCGCAGGCGGGCGTTGCGCCGGGGCGGTCTCGCGGCCGGTATGCGAGTGCTGGATATTGGTGTCGGCACGGGGCTCACGGCATGCGCAGCGGTGCGCATCGTCGGCGCTGCCGAGCTCGTCGTCGGCGTCGATCCAAGTGCCGGAATGGTCGAATGCGCAAAGGTCCCTGCGGGCGTGGTATTGAAGCTCGGCACCGCGGAGTCGATTCCGGCTGCGGCGGGCAGCGCCGATTTTCTCTCGATGGGCTATGCGTTGCGCCATATCGGCGACTTATCGGCGGCGCTCGTGGAGTTCATGCGGGTACTCGTACCCGGGGGCCGGATTTGCTTATTGGAGATCACGAAGCCGCGAGGCCGCATCACGCGGGCGCTGCTGCGGACCTATATGCGCGGCATCGTGCCGCTGCTTGCAAGGGCTTTGTCGCGGCATCGCGATATGCCGCAGCTGATGCGTTACTACTGGGATACGATCGAGGCCTGTGCACCGCCTGAACGGATTCTCGCGGAGATCCGTGCCGCCGGGTTCCTCGAGGTGAATCGCTATGTGGAGGCCGGGGTTTTTTCCGAATATCGCGCTCGCAAGGCCTCATGAGCGCAAACGTCGTGCTGCCAGCAGCGGCAGGCGGCATACGAAACCGGCCATCAATCGAACATGCATCCAAGTCAGCAGCGCGTTGTCGCGCCAATAATTGAAGTGCGAGACCCCGCCGTCGGCGACCGAAAAATACTGAACCGCCGCGGGTAGATTGATCGGCGCGACGCCGCGCCAGCACAAACGCACGACGGCCTCGGCATCGAAATCGAAGCGGCGCATCCATATCTGGCTCTGCATCACGGCGATGAGCGGTTCGATCGGATAAACGCGAAATCCGAATAGGGAGTCGCCGATACCCAGCCAGAGGGTCTCGAGGTTGGTCCACCAATTGCATATTTCGCGGCCCCTGACGCGCAGTCGGGGAGCGGTCGCAGCGAAGATCGGTCTTCCCAGGATCATCGCGGCAGGTGCTGCAATCGACGCGGCCATGAATTCCCGGATGCGATCGGCCGGATGTTGGCCGTCCGAATCCATCGTCAGGGCGTGCGTAAATCCTTGGGTGCGCGCCTCGGAGAGGCCATGGAATACCGCCGCTCCCTTGCCTTGATTGCGCGGCAGGACGAGTACGCGCAAATCGGGATCCGCGGCCGCCAACGCCGACAATTTCTGCGCCGAGTCGTCGGTGCTGCCGTCGACGATGACCCACACGGGCGACCATTGCGCGCGCGCCGCCCGCACCGTATCGAAGACTTTGGGTCCCGGGTTGTAGCTCGGAATCAGCACGAGATGTGTCGTCGAGCGCACCGGAGGGCTCATGGAACACCGAGCCATCGCGACTGCGGCGCATGCGCGAGGGCAAGCCGGAAATACCGGTCGAGTTCGGCCGTGAATATCGCGGCGTCCTCGGGCGCGTCGAAGCGCTTGCCGAGACGCACGCGATAGGTGATCGGCAGCCGCGGCCTACGAAACAGCGGCCATCCCTTGCTCAAGAAAGGCGAGTCCGATTCGATCAACAAGGTCTGCACCGGCACTTTGGCATATTTCGCGATCAATCCGACGCTGGCGGTCAGCGCGTTGATGGGCGCGTGTCTGCTGCGGGTGCCCTCGGGAAACAGCAGCAGCACGCAGCCGCGGCGTAAATGCGCGACCGATTCCCTGATCATTTGGCGCGGTGAGTCGTTTCTCACATAGCGCGCGAGGCGCGCACCCGATCCGAGAAATACATTGTTCATGAGTTTCGATTTCATGACGCAGGCAATATTCGGGTGATGCGCCAGTATCAACGGCGCGTCGATGAGGCTCAGATGGTTCGGCGCGAGCACGACGGGCGGTCCGCCGCGCAATCGATCGATTTCCCTCAGATCGAGCCGATAGGCGCGCGTCACGGCCAGTGACCACGCGTACAGCCGGAATCCCGCCATGATGCCGCGACGGCCCAGCGCCGTGCCGAATTTCGCCGGCAGGATGAAATACATCGGCAGCGCAAAAACCGACCAGGTCAGGCAAATGAACGCAAGCAGGCTCAGCGAGCAATAGAGCGCGAAGTATTCGTAGAGAATTCTAAGAGCGCGCGCCATGCCTGTCGCGAATCAATCCGGTACGTGGACCATCTGAGCGGACCGGCCGATCATCCAGGCGAAGCCGAATCCGCCGGACCAGTCATGCCGCCGCTCGACGAGCGGGCTGTCGACGAAGCTCGCGCCCGCGAGCGTGTCGTAATGCAGGTAGGCGGCGAACCGAAACTTGGGGAAGCGCTTCGAAATCGCAGCGACTATTTTCGTACCGGAGTAACCGCCGCGGGCCTCGTACGCCGGGCGCGTCGGCAGCGCATATTCCGGGGCCACCGAATAGAAATACGCGTTATAGCGCGTGTCGGAGAACAGCGGGCCGGTCGCTACGCCAAGGTTCCAGCCCGGTAGGTTCAGGACGTCGCGAATGTCGATGTCGAGATTGGGCTCGAACACCCAGCCGATATCGTTTGGGGGCGCCTCGATCGTCACCGCGGCGCGCACCGGTAAATTCAAGTCCAATTTCACGCGCGCATTCTCGCTGCGATACAGATGCAGATCCACGGAGGGACCCAATCCCACGGTCGTGCGCAACTCGGGCATTCCTGCGCGCGCGGCATTGTTGCGCACCGGCGCGGTAAGATCGGCGCTCAGGTTGATTTCGATCCATTTCTGGTTGACGAGCAGTCCGCGCACCCCGTCCCGATCCGCCTTCAAGAATTTGCCGTTGTAGAGCAGATAGCCCCAGGGTATCGGGTAGACGTGAGAACTCGAGGCGCCGGGGTAATCGGTCAACAAGACCGCGCCGCCGCCGAGGCCGACCTCCCACAGAGGCTCCTCTTTCGCATGAGCCGATACTACCAAGCATGCGCCGAGCAATGCCGCGAAGAGGCCCGGTGGATGGCGGCCAATCGCACGCGCGGCGGCCATCAACTGCCGGTCATTTGTTCGGACTCGGCGGGTCGAATGTCGGAACGGTGACGACGCACGGACTGGAAAGTGCGGCGCCAATGCGCGAGCGAAATCAGGTAGTAGAGCGCCTTGAGCATGCGCAAAGACGCCCAAATCGGCGTGCGTCCGTAGATGTCGCCGGCCAGCAAGGACAGCAGCGCTTCCTGCATGCGCAAGATGTTGCGCGGTCCCAGAAACATCTCTCGCATCGTCGGGTTCGTCATGCGGTAGATGAACCACGAATATTGCCGCGGACCGTGGCGCATCACGCGATCGAATTTGCGGCGCGCCGCCGCGGCGCGCGCCGGCTTCCGGCAACAAGTCTCGATAGCCTCGGCGGCGGCCACGGCGTTCTGCATCGCGAACATGACTCCCGAAGAGAAGACCGGATCGATGAAGGCATAGGCATCGCCGATCAGGAAATAATTGCCACCGCAGGTGCGTTCGCAGGCATAGGAATAGTTGCCGGTGGCGTGAACCTCCCCAGCCAGGCTCGCCGCGGCCAGAGATTCGGCGAGCGGCGGGCAAAGCGCGATTAGGCCCAAAAAGAATTCCCGGACCGGCGTATTGCGGGCCTTCATGCAATGCGGCCATACGACCGCGCCGACGCTCGTCGTGCCGTCGGCCAAGGGAATGAACCAAAACCAGCCGTGCTCGAACCAGAAAAGCGAGATGTTCCCTTCGCGCTGGCCGGTATGCCTTCGGGCGCCCGTGAAATGCGCATAAATCGCCGCGCTATTGTGCTTCGTGTTGCGCCGCTTGGAGTGCAAGCGATTTCCGAGGAAGGTGTCGCGGCCCGAGGCGTCGATGAGGTACCGGGCTTGCCAGCTGCAAATGCTGCCATCCTCGAGGCTCGCCTCGACGCGCGCACCGCTCGCCTCGGCGCGCGCACCGCTCGTGTCTGCGAAGAACTCCACGTCCTTCGCGCGGCAGCCCTCGATGACTTGCGCGCCCAGAGCTGCTGCGCGCCGGATGAGGATTTCGTCGAATTCGGAGCGGCGCACGTGGTAGGCAAAGGGCATGGATTTGTCCCAGCAGCCCGCGAATTTGAATTCCTGTCGGCGGCCGTCCGATGGCGAGACAAATTCGGCAGCCCATTTCTCCATGCCGATAGCCCGAATTTGGCTCGCGACACCCAAGCGCTCGAACAGCGGCAGATTGGCCGGTAACAGCGATTCCCCGATGTGGAAGCGCGGATGGTGCGCCTTTTCGAGCAACACGACCTTGAAGCCGCGCTCCGCGAGTATGGCGGCCGCGGTCGAACCGGCGGGCCCGCCGCCGATCACCAGCACATCGCAACAACTGGGAGCCGTTGGCACCATCGCCGCAGTCTATCGCGGCGACAAAGATCGGTCCAACGTCTGTAATATACGGTTTATGCACATCCTTATCGTCGAAGACGACCAGATTGCGCGCGATTATCTGGCCAAGGCGCTGCGCGAGGCGGGCCATACGGTGGACGTCGCCGTCAACGGGCTCGAAGGGCTGCACTTGGCTTCCTCGGTGGCCTTGGATTTGGCGATCGTGGACCGGATGCTGCCGAAGCTCGATGGTCTCGCGCTCGTGCAGTCGCTGCGCGCAACGGGTCGCAAGACGCCGGTGCTGATCTTGAGCGCGCTCGGCGAGGTCGATGATCGAATCACGGGTTTGCGCGCCGGCGGGGACGATTACCTCACCAAGCCTTACCACATGTCGGAGCTCTTGGCGCGCATCGACGCGCTCGCACGGCGCGGCGACTCGGGGAATTCGGAGGCCAACACCAAGCTCAAGCTGGCCGATCTGGAGCTCGATCGGATGACGCGCCGCGTAACGCGCAACGGCAAGAAGATCGAACTGACGGCCCGGGAGTTCCAGCTGCTCGAATTCATGATGCGCCACAGCGGCCAGGTCGTGACGCGCACGATGCTGCTCGAGGGCGTCTGGGATTATCATTTCGATCCGCAGACCAACGTCATCGACGTTCACATCAGCCGCCTGCGCCAAGCGATCGACAAGGACTTCGACAAGCCGCTGCTGCACACGGTGCGCGGCGCGGGCTATAGCTTACGCGAAGACGAATAGTGGACCAGGAGCAGCGGTTTCTCGGCGTCCTCGGAAGTTCGCCGTTTCGCATATCCATGGTTTATTCGATCGCCTTCGCGCTCGGTGCGGCGGCTCTGCTCGGCGCCGTCTACTTCGCGGTGTCTCAGGTCATCGACGGCAGTACCGACAATCTGATCGAGGCCGAGGTGCAGGGCTTGCGCGAGCAATTCCTGGTGCTCTCGCGCAGCGATTTCATCGAGCTCATCGAACAGCGCTCCCAGGACCAGGACGTTCGCGGCGCGGTCTATCTGATGGTCGATCCGCAGTTGCGCCCCGTCGCAGGCAATGTGCCGGCATGGCCCAAGGTCGCGGCCGATCAGGGCAAATGGATCCAATTCAAGGTGTCGGTCCCGTACGGCGACGAGACCCGCGATCATGAGATGCGCGCCCAGCGTTTTCCGCTGTTTGGCGGGTATCGGATGTTGGTCGGCCACGATGTGCAGGAGCGCCAGGACGTCAAGAATCTGATGATGCGCGGGCTCATCGCGGCCGTGGTATTGACGATGCTGCTGGGCCTTGGCGGCGGCTTCTGGATGGGCCGGCGCATTCTCGCCCAGGCCGGCGCGATTTCCGCAGTCGCGACGCAAATCATGCGCGGCGATTTGTCGCAGCGGCTGCCCGTCCGCAATGCGGAAGACGAAATCAACACGCTGGCACGTGAAATCAACGGCATGCTCGATAAGATCGAGCAGCTGACTCTCGGCATGCGCACGGTGCTCGACAGCGCCGCGCACGATTTGCGCACGCCGCTCAATCGCCTGCAGGCGACCGCCGAGGCGGCCATGAGCCAGCTCGCGCCCGCATCGCCCGAGCGCCGGGTGCTCGAACGCGTCACGACCGAGGTCGACCGGATGCGCAGCACGCTCGATGCGCTGCTGCGTATCGCGCTCGCCGAGACCGGTACCGTCGCGCGCGAGGCCGTCGATTTATCCGAACTCGTCGCGAGCATGGTCGAACTCTATGCGCCGGTCAGCGAGGAGCGCGGCATCGGCTTGGATAGTTCGGTGATTCCCGGCGTGCAAGTGCAGGGCAGCCGCCAGCTGCTCGCGCAGGCGCTCGCGAATTTGCTCGACAATGCGATCAAGTTCACGCCGGAAGGCGGCCACATTCGCGTCTTTCTGCGCCAGGGCGGTTCCGGTCCCGAGGTCGTCGTCGAAGATGACGGCCCGGGCATTCCCGCGGATAAACGCGAGATAGTACTGGGACGCCGCGTGCGGCTCGATGAAGCGCGCAAGCTACCGGGCTCCGGTCTCGGGCTGTCGCTGGTCGCGGCCGTGACCAAGTTGCACGGTGCCCGGTTGGTGCTCGATGACGCCGGACCGGGATTGCGCGTGGCGTTGAAATTTTAAATTGCTGGTAGCCCCGGCCCCGCGGCCCGTCAAACCGGCGTCAAAAAACCGGCGCGCGCGCCGCGGCCGCTTCACGCAGATTTCTGCGGGTGACCCTAAGCCCATGAAGAGACTGGATAAATAAAGGCACCGGCCCGCTGGCATAGAACTTGCTGATTAACTCGTGCGGCACTTTACCCCGTATGAGGAATCGAAATCATGGCTGACGCCCCCGAAGCAGCAAGCAGCGCCCCGCCCAAGAAATCCGGTGCTCTAGTGGGCACTTTAATCAACGGGATCGGGATATTCGGACTCGCCTTCGCCGCGGTCGTGGCGGGCGGATTCGTCAACGCAGCGCTGCATCCTTTGCCCGATTTCAAATTGGGTGCCGACGGCACGATAACGGTCGTCAAACCGGTCGTCGTGAGTCACGCCGCCGAGGAGGCCGCGTCCAAAGCCGAGATCTATTTCGCAATCGACCCGCCGCTCGTCGTCAATTTCGAGGACGGCGCCGCGGTCCGTTTCCTGCAAATCACGATGGAGGCGATGTCCAAGGATCAAAAGGCCATCGATAGCGTGCAGAAAAACGTGCCTTTGATTCGCAACAACCTGCTGCTGATCATGAGCAACCGCGATTACCAGAGTCTGATGTCGCGCGAGGGCAAGGAGAAGCTGCGCCAGGAGGCCCTCACCGAAGTACGCGCCGTCCAGAAGAAGGAAGGCAGCCCGCCGATCGACGATCTTCTGTTCACCAGCTTCGTGGTGCAGTAATGGCCGAAGCAAGCGCGCAAGCGTCCGAGGATGCAGCCGCGTCCGGCGTTGCCGACGATTCCGCACGGGCTGCCATCTCCGAGGAAGAGGTGTCGGCACTGTTGGAAAAGAATGCCGCCGACTCCGTCGTGCCCTTCGATTTGTCGGCCCGCCGCATCAGTCGCACACAGCTGCCGATGCTGGAGTTTCTCTGCCGGAATTTTGCGGAGCGCGTCGCCGCCTCTCTGACGCGCTTGGTGAGCCGCGAAGTGACCATGCAATTCGACACGCTGCAAAGCGGCAAGACGGCCGACCTGCAGGCCGCGCTGCCGTTCCCGGGGAGCCTCGCGGTGATTCGAATCAAACCACTGCCGGGGCTCGCGTTCGTGAGCGTCGACCCGAGTCTTCTGCTCGTACTGCTGGATGTGTTCTTCGGCGGACAGGGTCGCGCCACGAGCGATCCGCAGGCCGCGGCGGCGCCGGCGGCGCAGCGCTTCCTCGCGCTCCTGGTCAGAAATTTCGCCGCCGATCTGACCGCCGCGTGGGCGCCGATCACACCCGTCGAATTGGAACTCGTCAAACAGGAGAGCAATCCGCGCTTCGCACAAATGGGCGATCCACAGACCATGATGATCGCGGCGAGATTTTCGCTGACTTTCGGCGCAACCAGCGGCTGCATCGACTGGTTGCTGCCGGAAGCACTGCTTGCGCCGATACGCGAAGCCCTGGCGTCCGACGGCGGCAAGCCGGCGCTTCGTGCGCAAACTGCGTGGGCGCCCGTATTGAGTGCGATGTTGCAGCGGGCCGAGATAGAGGCGCGTGCGATTCTGGCCGAAGCGCAGATCAGTCTCGGCGACCTCGTGCGCCTGGCGCCGGGCGACGTCATACCGATCGAAGCACCGCAGCAGGTCACGCTGCTCGCCGGCGACGTGCCCCTGTATAGCGGCAAGTTCGGCGTATCCCAAGGGCGCAACGCGCTAAAGATTCTTGCACGAGGTTCAGCATGAGCACTCCCGATCCAAAAACTGCCGCGGTGGCCCGAGCTCAAATCGGCGACCTGGGCCCGAATGCTCCGGCAGGGTCGGGGCAGGAAATGAATCTGAACTTGATTCTCGAGGTCATGGTGACGCTCTCGCTCGAGGTCGGCCGCGTGCAGATGTCGGTGCGCGACCTGCTGCAGCTCGCCCCCGGCGCGATCGTCGAACTGAACCGCTTGGCGACCGAGCCCCTCGACGTTCTCGTCAACGGCGTGCGCATCGCGCGCGGCGAACTCGTCGTTGTCGATGAAAAATTCGGCATCAGGCTCACCGACGTCGTGAGTCCGGCCGAACGCATGGAACAAGTCGGCTAATGGGCGCGGGCGCACCGGTTTCGCCGCTGTCGGCGGGCAGCCTCGCGCAGCTGACCTTGAGCCTATTGCTGATCGTCGGCCTGATTTTCGCGATCTCGTGGTTGCTGAAGCGGTTTCGGATTGCGGTGCCGAACGCTCGCGGCGACATGGCCGTCGTCGACCAAGTCGCCGTCGGGCCGCGCGAACGGGTCGTGCTGGTTCGCGTGGGCGACTCGCAGGTGTTGCTCGGAGTGGGCGCGGGCGGCATAGTCGCACTGACGCCGTTGGCGACGCCGATCATGCTCAAACCGAGCCTCCCGGCGCCGGTATTCGCGGATCGACTGCGTGAACTGATGAAGCGCCCCGGGAGCGCCCAATGACGATCCCGACGCGCTCATGCCGGCTCATCGCCGCCGGCCTCTTGGGCATGCTGCCGGTCGTGGCCGCCCATGCGCAGATCGCCCTGCCGGCCATTGCGATCAAGACCGCGGCGGACGGCGGCCAGACCTATTCGCTGACGCTTCAAGTATTGATCTTGATGACGGTATTGACCCTGTTGCCGGCGATGCTGCTGGCGATGACGGCATTTACCCGGATCATCATCGTCCTCTCGATTCTGCGCCAAGCGCTCGGGATGGCGACGACTCCATCCAATCAGGTGCTGACGGGGCTCGCGCTGTTCATGACTTTCTTCGTCATGAGCCCGACGCTCGATCAGGCATATGCGACCGGAATCAAGCCATACGTGGACGGACAACTCGCCGGCGATATCGCAATCGACCGGACGCTTCATCCGCTGAAAAAATTCATGCTCGCCCAAACGCGCGAGAACGACCTGCAATTGTTCTCGAAGTTGTCCGGAAAACCGCAGTTCGCGACGCCCGACGATGTTCCATTGACGGTGCTGATTCCGACTTTCATGACCAGCGAGTTGAAAACCGCATTTCAAATCGGATTCATGATCTTCATTCCATTCCTCGTCATCGATCTCGTCGTCGCCAGCGTATTGATGTCCATGGGCATGATGATGCTCTCGCCGATGCTGATATCGCTGCCGTTCAAGATCATGCTGTTCGTGTTGGTCGACGGTTGGACGTTGCTGTTGGGCACGCTCGCGGCGAGCTTTCACCAATGACTCCCGACTCGGTCATGGACTTGGCGCGCCATTCGCTGCTGGTGACGGCAATGATCGCGGCACCCTTGCTCGTCGTTTCGCTGATCGTCGGACTCGTGATCGGCATGCTGCAGGCGGCGACGCAAATTCACGAGGCGACCTTAAGCTTCATTCCGAAGCTGATGCTGTTGGTGCTGACCTTGTTCGTCGCGGGTCCCTGGATGCTGCGTATGTTGACCGACTTTACGCACGACCTGTATGCAAATATCCCCGCGATGATCGGCTAGACAGTGACGCAGCATGCAACCCCTGGTCATCAACGTCGCAGATCTCTCGCAAACGGCAACCAGGCTTTGGTGGCCGATGCTTCGAATCGGCGGATTCATCGCCACGGCACCGCTGGTCAGCGCGTCCGCGGTGCCCGCTCGAGTACGGATCGTGATGACTCTGGCACTCGTGGTTCTGATCGCGCCGCTGGCGCCCCAGCCGGTGAATTTGTCGATTTTCTCCGGATCAGGATTCCTCGCCGCGATTCAAGAGATGCTCATCGGCATCGCCATCGGCATGGTGGTGCAGATGGCATTCGAAGCCCTGACGCTTGCCGGGCAGACCGCTGCGATGACCATGGGCCTGGGCTTCGCGACCTTAGTGGATCCGCAGCACGGCGCCAACACGACGGTCGTCGGCCAGCTGTTCATGGTGTTTGCGACGCTCATTTATTTGGCCGTCAACGGCCATCTCGTCCTGCTCGGCGCACTTGCCAATAGCTTTCAAACGCTGCCGATAGGCGCGCCGAACATCGACAAGAATTTTCTGTGGGCGGTCGCCACCTGGGGCGCCAGCATTTTCGAGACCGGCCTGTTGATCGCGCTCCCGGCCGTCATCGCGCTGGTCATCGTCAACATGGCGCTCGGCGTCGTGACGCGCGCAGCGCCGCAGCTGAACCTCTTCGGTGTCGGCTTTCCAATCACCATGATGGCCGGCTACTTCGTGCTCTTCGTGGGATCCGACGGGATCATGGTCGGCATATCGAGCCTGATCCACAATTCGCTGGTCGCGGCCGCTGCGCTCGTTTCGCCCGGGCCGGCCGGAGTGCCCTGATGGCCGAGACCGAGAAAAGCGAACGTACGGAAGAAGCATCGGCGCGGCGGTTGCAGGAGGCGCGCGAGCACGGCCAAATTCCGCGTTCGCGGGAACTCGGCAACTTCGCGACGATGATAGGCGGCAGCGCGACGCTCGTGATCGTCGGCGGAGTCGGCGCCAGCCGGCTTGCCGAAATCATGCGGCGCAGCCTGTCATTCGATCCGCAGAATCTCGGCGATCCCGATTCGATGCTGTCCTATCTCGGCAACGACGCGATCAGCGCGCTGATGATTCTGCTGCCGATTTTCGGCACGCTGATCGTTCTGGTGCTGTTGGCGGCGGTCGCTTTGGGGGGCTGGAATTTCAGTCTGCAGGCGATGATGCCGGATTTCTCGCGCATGAATCCGCTCGAGGGCTTGAAACGATTATTTGGGCTCAGCGGCTTTTCCGAACTTGTCAAGGCACTGCTCAAGTGCGCCGTCGTCGGCGGCGTGTGCGCGGTCATCACCAGCCACTTGTTCGGCGACGTGCTCGCGCTCGGGCACATGGCGCCCAAGACCGCGATCGGCCGCGGAGCGGGCCTGCTCGCGGAGGCCTTCGTCTGGCTGTGCGGCTCGCTCGCGGTGGTTGCAATGGTCGACGTGCCGTTGCAGATTTTCCAATTCAACCGCTCGATGCGCATGACGCGCCAGGAATTGCGCGACGAGGCGAAGGACTCTGAAGGCCGCCCGGAAACCAAGCGGCGCATCCGTCAAATGCAGCAGCTGTTGGCGCGGCGGCGGATGATGCACAAGGTGCCGGGCGCGGACGTCGTCATCGTGAATCCGACGCACTTCGCGGTTGCGCTGAAATACGATCCGAACAAGATGCGCGCACCGCGCGTGCTGGCGAAGGGCGTCGATCTGGTGGCGCTCAACATCCGGCGTATCGCGGAGGAGAACCGCGTACCGGTTTTTGAATCGCCCAAGCTCGCACGCGCACTGTATCGCTCCACGGATCTGAATCGGGAAATACCCGCAGGTCTGTACATGGCGGTAGCCCAGGTGCTCTCGTACATCTTCCGGATCCGCACGCTGAATCCGACGGTCGCCGCGCGCGTCGCGCGGCCCGATCCGAAAATCGGCGATGAGTACGAGGAGGCGTGAGCATGCGCGGCGCAGCAGGCATCTTCGGGGACTTCGCGCGCAACGGACTCGGCGTGCCGTTGTTGGTCATGACCGTGCTGGCGATGATGGTCCTGCCGCTTCCGGCGATCCTGCTCGATGTGTTTTTCACGTTCAACATCACGCTGTCGCTGCTGATTCTTCTCGCCGTCATGTACGTGCGGCGGGCGCTCGAATTCGCGACTTTCCCGACCGTGCTGCTGGGCGCGACGCTGCTGCGCCTTGGGCTCAACGTCGCTTCCACGCGAATCGTATTGATGAACGGACATACCGGATCCCATGCCGCCGGCAACGTCATTGCAGCGTTCGGCGAATTCGTCGTCGGCGGGAACTACGCAGTCGGCATAGTCGTGTTCGCGGTTCTCGTGATCATCAATTTCGTCGTGATCACGAAGGGCGCGGGGCGCATCTCGGAAGTCAGCGCGCGCTTCACCTTGGATGCCATGCCCGGCCGGCAGATGGCGATCGACGCGGACCTCAATGCGGGCATCATTACGCAGCCCGAGGCGATACAGCGCCGCCAGGAAATTCGCGAGGAGGCGGATTTCTACGGCGCCATGGACGGCGCGAGCAAGTTCGTGCGCGGCGACGCCATTGCCGGCATTTTGGTCCTCTTCATCAATCTGTTCGGCGGGATGATCATCGGCGCCGCGCAACATGGCATGTCGGTCGGCGAAGCGGCCAAGACCTATGCGCTGCTCACGATCGGCGACGGCCTGGTCGCCCAGATCCCGGCGCTGCTGCTGTCCGTTGCGGTCGCGATTCTGGTAACGCGCGTTTCCAGACCGCACGACATGAGCCAGCAAGTGATGGCCCAGGTGCTGAGTCAGCCGCGCGCCCTCGCGGTGACCGCCGGCATCCTGACCTTGCTGGGCGTCATACCCGGAATGCCGAATCTCGTGTTCTTGGGTATGGGTGCCCTGTGCGCGCTGGGTACTTATTTTCTGAGCAAGCGGCGCGCAACCGAAAAGGCCGCTGCGGCCGCACCGGCGCCCGCGGCGAAGATCCCGGCGGACCAACGCGAATTATCCTGGGACGACGTGGAGCAGATCGATTTGATCGGCCTGGAAGTCGGGTACCGATTGATTCCCCTCGTCGACCGCAATCAGGGCGGCGAACTCATGGGCCGGATCAAGGGCGTGCGCAAGAAATTGTCGGAGGAACTCGGCTTTCTGGTGCAAGCCGTGCACATTCGCGACAATTTGGAGCTGAACCCGAATTCATATCGAATCACGATTCTTGGCGCTCCGGTCGGTGAGTCCGAAGTGTTCCCGGACAAGGAGATGGCGATCAATCCGGGTCAGGTCTCCGGCGTGATTCCGGGAGCCCCGACCAAGGATCCTGCCTTCGGCTTGAGCGCGGTGTGGATCGATAAATCGCGCCGCGAACAGGCACAAGCCCAAGGCTACACCGTCGTCGACGCAAGCAGCGTGATCGCCACCCATTTGAGTCACTTGCTGCAGTCGCACGCGCAGGAACTGTTGGGCCACGAGGAGGTGCAACAGCTGCTCGCTCGCTTGGGAAAGACCGCGCCGAAGCTCGTCGAGGACCTCGTGCCGAAGCTGCTGCCGATGAGCGTCGTCGTCAAGGTGTTGCAGAGCCTGCTGCTCGAGCGCGTGCCGATCCGCAACCTGCGCACCATTTGCGAAACGCTCGCGGAGCTGGCGCCGAAGATCCAGGATCCAATAGCGCTGGTCGCCAGCGTGCGGGTCGCCTTGGGGCGCAGCATCGTCCAAGGCATCGCCGGACTGCGCGAGGAATTGCCGGTCATCACCTTGGACGCGACGTTCGAACAAACACTCCAGGACTCGATGATCAACACCGGCGATTCCGGCCCCGGATTCGAACCCGGTCTGGCCGACCGAATTCAACAGTCGTTGGCCGACAACGCGCGCCGCCAGGAGGCGGCCGGCGAGCCCGCGGTGCTGCTCGTGGCGCCGAAGATTCGCCCATGGGTGGCGCGCTTGATGCGCTATTCGACGCCGAATTTGGCGGTGCTTGCATACAACGAAATTCCCGAAAATCGACGCATTCGAGTGATCGCCGCGGTTGGGCGATGACAGCACACTTGATTGAAGTGAGGTAAGCATGAAGATAAAACGTTACACGGCCGCAAGCATGCGCAGCGCTCTGGATCAGGTGCGCGTCGAACAGGGGCCCGATGCGGTCATTCTTTCGAGCCGCCGCCTACCGGACGGCATCGAGGTCATCGCGGCCGTCGATTATGACGAGACGCTGATGTTCGACGCGAGAGTGCACCGCGCGCCCCCGCCCCCACCCGCGCAGGAAACCGTAATCGCGCCGGCAATGGCTTCCGCCGCTGCCTCCAGGCCGGCGCAGGCGGCTTTGCAGGCGAATCCGTTCGGCGTTTCGCCCAAAGCGATGGCCGGCAACGCCGTGCCGGCCAAGGCGGCGCCCTCGATAGTGGCGCCGTCCAAAGCCGCGCAGCCCAATGCCGCGCCGCCCAAAGTCGCGCAGCCCAAAGTCGCGCAGCCCAACGCCGCGCCGCCCAAAGCGTTGCCGTCCAATGCTGCGCAGCCCAAAGCCGCGTCGGCGAATGCAATGCCGTCCAAAGCCCCGCCCGCTGACGCCATTGCCGCGGCCCCGGCCCATTCGAGAGCCGGCCTCGTAGCGGCGCCGGATGCCGGGTATGTCGCGATGCGCGATGAGTTGCAGGACTTGCGCCATCTGGTCGAGCGTGAGTTGTCGAGCCTCACTTGGAACGACAAGCGCTTGCGTGAGCCGCTGAAAGTCCGCGTGCTCGAGGAACTCTCGGCGCTCGACATTGCTCCCGACATCGCAATGAAGCTTGCGGAGATGACGCCGCGCAAGACGCGCGTGCTGAATCCCGGGGCCATCCCGATCGCGCTGCTCGCAAAACATCTGCCGGTGATCGCCGACCCGACCTGTGCCGAGGGCGGCGTCGTCGCCGTCGTCGGGCCCACCGGCGTCGGCAAGACGACGACGATTGCGAAGCTCGCGGCGAGCTGGTGCCTGCTCCACGGCGCCGACGATCTGGCGCTCGTGAGCACCGACAGCTATCGCATCGGAGCGCGCGAGCAGCTATTGACTTTCGCCCGAATTCTCGGTGTCCCCCTATATGCCGCCAACGGCGCCAAGGAACTCGCACAAGTGCTCAAACGACTCAAATCCAAAAAATTGACGCTCATTGATACGGCCGGCGTCGGTCCGCGCGATGTCCGGCTCAGCGAGCAATTGGCGGTACTGCAAGAGGGCGCACCGGGCGCGCGCGTATTGTTAGCGCTGCCCGCTCAGGGTGAAGGACATGCGCTCGAGGAAGCCACGAACGCGTTCTCCGTGCTGGCCCCGGCCGCCTGTATCCTTACGAAAGTAGATGAGGCGGCGAGCTTGGGCGCGGCGATGTCGACCGCGATGCGGCACGGCATGCCGATCGCCTATTTGTGCAATGGGCAGCGCGTGCCCGAGGACCTGCACGCGGCCTCAAACCGGCGCGTCTGGCTGATTCGGGCTGCGATGCGGCTCCGCGATAGGGCGCCGCCGCGGCGCGACGAGGCTTATCTCGCGCGCCACTTCGGCCGGGGGCAGGCCCATGCATAACCAATTACCGCGTGACAAGATCGAAGAGCTGGCTCGGCTGAACTCGACTCGGCCGGTCAAGGTGCTCGCAGTTACCGGGGGCAAGGGCGGGGTCGGCAAGACGACGGTCTCCACGAATCTGGCCGTATCGATCGCGGCGCGCGGCCGCGACGTCATGCTCGTCGACGCCGACCTCGGTATGGCGAACGTCGATGTATTGCTGGGACTGCATACGCGGTTTCACATGGGCCACGTCATCAACGGCGATTGCACCTTGGAGGATGCGATCGTGACCGGACCCCACGGCCTGCAGATCGTGCCGGCGGCTTCCGGAATCAAGCGCATGGCCAATCTGTCGGCCGCAGAACACGCCGGGCTGATTCGCGCGTTCAGCGATCTGTATCACCGCGTCGACGTGCTCGTGATCGACACCGCCGCGGGTCTGCACGACAGCGTCGTGACTTTCACGCAGGCGGCCCATCACGTGCTGGTCGTGGTTTGCGACGAGCCAGCCTCGATCACCGACGCCTATGCCCTGATCAAGGTGCTCAGCCGCGAACACGGCGTGCAGCGGTTCCAGATACTGGCCAACCAGACGCGCAGATCGGGCGAGGGGCCCGACCTGTTCAATAAAATTCAACGGGTATGTGACCGGTTTCTCAATGTCGGGCTGGAGTTTGCCGGGTCCATTCCGTTTGACGACTACCTGCGACGTGCGGTGCAGTGTCAAACCGCGGTCGTCGAGGCCTATCCGGGATCAATTTCGTCGGTAGCGCTCAAGAATTTGGCTGTTAAGGCCGATAAGTGGACGGTGCCACAAGGTGCACGAGGTCACCTGGAGTTCTTCGTTGAACGCATGGTGGGGGCCCGGATCGGTCCTACGACGGTATTGCAATGAGAGCAAGTACACAATATTCGAACACGCAGAAGCGCAATGCACGGACGCACGAGGACGAGGAAGTCCCGGTCGACCAGTTGCCGCAGGAAGACTTGGTCCTTAAACATGCCGATTTGGTCAAACGTATCGCATATCACCTCGTGAGCCGCATGCCGCCCAACGTGGAAGTAGACGATCTGATCCAAGCCGGCATGCTGGGTTTGCTCGATGCCGCGAAGCATTATTCGGCCAACAAGGGCGCGAATTTCGAGACATACGCCGGCATACGCATTCGCGGCGCCATGTTGGACGAGGTGCGCAAGTCCGATTGGACGCCGCGCTCCGTGCACCGAAACATGCGTGAAATGGCCGATGTAGTACGCAAGATCGAGAATGAAAAGGGCCACGATGCGAGTCCCTACGATATTGCGGGCGCGCTCGGGGTGTCGATCGAGGAATATCACAAATTGGTGCAGGACGCCGCGAGCTGCCGGCTGTTCAGCTTCGACCAAATGGGTTCGAGTGATGACGATTCGAGCCCCGCGGACCACGCGCGCGACGAGCGCCCGGGACCGTTCGACAACATCCAGGACACCGGGTTTCGCGACGCGCTCGCGGCCGCCATCGGGCAGTTGCCCGAGCGTGAAAAGCTCGTGCTATCGCTGTACTACGACGAGGACATGAACTTGCGCGAAATCGGCGAGGTGCTCGACGTATCGGAATCGCGCGTTTGCCAGATCCACGGCCAAGCGCTGGTTCGATTGCGCGCACGTTTGGCGGAGTGGTTATCGCCGGACTGAATGTATGGATATCCTGAGTATCGTCGGTGTCGTTCTCGGCCTGATAGCGATTATCGGCGGTGCAATATTAAAGGGCAGCAGCGCCGGTGCGTTGGTCGGCAGCGCCGCCTTCGTGATCGTCGTGCTCGGAACTTTCGCGGCAAGTCTCGTGCAAACGCCGTTACCGACGTTTTTACGCGCTTGGAAGATCGTGGGCTGGGTGTTCAAACCGCCCGCCACCAATCCGACCGCGGTCATCGAGAAAATAGTCGAGTGGAGCAACATTGCGCGCAAACAGGGGCTGCTGGGATTGGAGTCCGCCGTCGAGCAGGAGAAGGACGATTTCCTGAAAAAGGGCTTGCAATCCCTGGTGGACGGCGGTGAGCCGGAGGCGATCCGTTCGGGGATGGAGATCGAACTCGATACGATGGAACACTTCGACATTCAAGCGGCCAAGGTATTCGAAGCGATGGGTGTTTATTCCCCCACGCTCGGCATCATCGGTGCGGTCATGGGATTGATGGCGGTCATGCAAAATCTCGCCGATCCGTCGAAACTGGGACACGGCATCGCCGCGGCGTTCGTCGCGACCATATACGGCATCGCATTCGCGAATCTGTTGTTCCTGCCCATGGGCAACAAGCTGAAGGCGGTCATTCACGACCAAATGCAGGTTCGCACGATGGTCATCGAGGGCATCATCGCGATCGCACAGGGCGAGAATCCACGGAACATCGAGACGAAACTGAAAGGCTATTTTCATAACTAGGGATTGGCATGGCCCGTAAGAAAAAACACGAGGAGCACGTCAACGCGGAAGCCTGGGCCATCCCCTACGGCGACCTCGTGACCTTGCTGTTCGCGCTCTTTACGGTCATGTACGCCATGTCGTCGGTCAATGAAGGCAAGTTCCGCGTGCTTTCCGACTCGATGATCGCCGCCTTTCGCGGTGCGCCCAAGAGCGTGCGGCCCGTCAACATCGGCGAGAAGGAAACCGGCAAAGGCGGCGACAAGCAGCTGATCGGCGTCACGCCGACAGTACTGCTGAAACTGCCGTCCGTGAAACCACAGCCGCCGCCGATGCTGAATTCGCAAACGCCGACGGTACCCGTCAAGGACGCCGCACAGGCCGTGCCGGGAGCGCTCGTGCGCATGGAGCGTGAAGTGCAGGACGCCATGCAGGCCTTGATCGACGCCAAGTTGGTGACGGTCAAACGTGAGAGCCTTTGGCTCGAGGTCCAAATCAACACCGACATCCTATTTCCGAGCGGTTCCGGCGGCTTCGTCGGCGAAGCGCTGCCGGTACTCGATAGATTGGCCGAAGTTCTAAAGCCGTTCCCAAATCCGATACGCGTCGAAGGGCATACCGACGATCGGCCGATTCGCACCAGGGCTTTTCCATCCAATTGGGAGCTGTCGGCAGCACGCGCGGCCAGCGTCGTGCACGAATTCACGAAAGCCGGGATCGATCCACTGCGGCTGGAAATCGTCGGCTTCGGCGAGTATCACCCGCTGCAACCCAACGACTCGATCGCGGGACGCAATGCAAATCGGCGCGTCACGATCCTGGTGTTGGAGGAGAGTGTTCCCAGCGCGGCGACGACCGCGCGTGCGCACGACCTCACGGTCAGTTCGGCGTCGTCGCCGAATGCCGCGGTCGCCGACGTCACCGGCGCCGAAAATCGCATCGTCGTAAAAGTTCCCGCTTCCGAGCTCGAGAAGACCGTGTTGATCAACAATAGGGGGGAGACCAAATGAGTGAAGTCGACCGCTTGAGCAACTCGGGAATTTTCCCGGCTCTGCCGATCGGAGATAAGCGCCGATCCAAGGAGCAAGAACCGGGACGGCCGCCTCCGGACAAGGCCGCTGAACCGAACAAGGCCAAGGACAAACCTGAGGCGCATCCGGAAACCGGCCGGCAACCCAAATCCCTCATAGATGAGTACGCCTAATGATCACTTTCCAAATGTTATCCGATAATTGGCTTGCAACGCTGGGCATGGTCACGGCCGCCGGTGCGCTGGCGGCAAGCTGGCGTGCTGCGCGAAAGACGCGAGCCTTGCGTGTGCACGGCAGTGCGCTCGAGTCGCGCGCGGCTGCGCTGCGGCGCGAGCTCGATCGGGTCGCGGCAGCAGCCGAGAACGCGCATGCGCAGGCGCAGGCGCAGGCACAAGCGCAGGAACTGGCGCATGCGCGGACTCAGGCAAGGCTGCAGCGGCTCGAACAGAATTACGCCAAGATCACCGATCGCATCGGCCTCGTCGAATTTCGCGGCGAAGGCCGCAGCTTCGACCAAGCGATCGATTTCGCGCGCCGCGGCGCCGAACCCGGCAAACTCGCGGCAAAATTCGGGTTGAGCCGCGGCGAGGCGGATTTGGTCACCCGGCTGCATGGGCGCGCCGGGCGCGCTTGAGTCGGCTCAATGCGCACGATGGTCGCTGACCAGGCGACCTACTTGCAGCATCTCGGCCTCGTGGGGCTCGTCTCGAGAAGTTTCCCTGAGCGCATCCGCGTACCAAGTTTGCAGCGAGCCAGTCGCCAACAAACGATCGGCATAGCGGGCCGCGTGCTCGTCGAGGTCAAGGCCGTAAGTCTGGATGCGAAATGCGACCGGTGCGTAGAACGCATCCACGGCCGTGAACGCCGGGCCTGCGAGAAACGGACCGCCGAAACGCGCGAGCCCATCGTTCCAAAGGCTGGCGATTCGAGCGACATCGCGTTCGAGCGCCGCGGGGAATTCGAACAGCCGGACTCGCACGCCGCAGCTCATGGAGCACCGCTTGCGCAATTCGCTGAAACCGGCGTGCATCTCGGCCGACGCGCTGCGAGCCCAAGCACGGGCTTGCGGGTTCACCGGCCACACGCCGTCATGCCGTTCGGCGAGATATTCGGCGATCGCGAGCGACTCCCAGACGGTTGTGGCGCCGTCGATCAGGCAGGGGACCGTGCCCGAGGGAGAAATCTTGCGGAACTGATCCCAGGCCGGTGTGGAACCAAAAATCAACAGGCGTTCGGTGAACGGGATTTGCAGCTCCCGCAGCAGCGCCCACGGCCGCAACGACCACGAAGAGTAATTCTTGTTGGCAATGTATAGCTCATACATCGATCAGACCCCCTCTATGGCTCCGTCATGATTAGCCCAAAACAGAGCGGCGCGCGGCAGCCGGGCCTGCGCGATTAGCCCGATAGCGTACAGATTCGGAGGCGTCTGCGGCGTAGTTTGCATGACTCAAGTAATCCCCGGAGACCGCGATGAACAGCAATCCGCAAGCCGAAGCACCTGAAATGGGCGCTATGCAGTGGGAACCCTTGCCTAAACCCTGGACCACCTAGACGATATCTCGATCCATCGGCACGAGCCGCCTAGCCGATCTGGCTAAGATATATCTTACGCACAAAGGATCCGCGATCGCGTTACGGCCATGGCCGGCTTGGAGTCAATTCCCCGATTTGGGGCAGAAAGCGGCGCCTGACCGTCTAACTTAGTGGCTCCTGGACGTTGACACCAAGTGACGCGCACCGCAAAATACGCGGCTCATTTTGAGGAGGGGTACCCAAGCGGCCAACGGGGGCAGACTGTAAATCTGCTGGCTTATGCCTTCGTAGGTTCGAATCCTACCCCCTCCACCATCTGTGAAGTGGGTTCGGTGCCATTGGCTTAACGGAGTGCGGGTGTAGTTCAATGGTAGAACGTCAGCCTTCCAAGCTGATCACGTGGGTTCGATTCCCATCACCCGCTCCAAGTGGATGCGGCCCACGTAGCTCAGTTGGTAGAGCACGTCCTTGGTAAGGACGAGGTCAACGGTTCGATCCCGTTCGTGGGCTCCAGTTTCATTAATTTAAGAGGTATCTGCCGTGTCGAAGGGTAAGTTTGAGCGAACGAAGCCGCACGTGAACGTGGGGACGATTGGGCATGTGGATCATGGCAAGACGACCTTGACGGCGGCCCTGACGAAGGTGATGGCGGAGAAGTATGGCGGGGAGTTCAAGGCCTACGACCAGATTGACAAGGCGCCCGAGGAGCGAGCGCGCGGCATCACGATAGCGACGGCGCACGTGGAGTATCAGAGCGAGGCGCGTCACTACGCGCACGTGGATTGTCCCGGGCACGCGGACTACGTGAAGAACATGATCACGGGTGCGGCGCAGATGGACGGGGCGATTTTGGTGGTTTCGGCGGCCGATGGCCCGATGCCGCAGACGCGCGAGCACATTTTGCTGGCGCGGCAGGTGGGCGTGCCGTACATCGTGGTGTATTTGAACAAAGCGGACATGGTGGACGACGCGGAGCTCTTGGAGCTGGTGGAGCTCGAGGTGCGGGATCTTCTGACGCTGTACAAGTTTCCTGGCGACAAGACGCCGATCATCACGGGCTCTGCGCTCAAAGCGCTCGAAGGGGACATGAGCGAGATTGGAGTGCCCTCGGTGATTCGGCTGGTCAAGGCGCTCGATGAGTACATACCGGTGCCCAAGCGTGCGGTGGAGGGGGCATTTTTGATGCCGGTGGAGGACGTATTTTCGATAGCGGGCCGAGGCACGGTGGTCACGGGGAGGATCGAGCGCGGGGTCGTGAAGGTCAACGACGAAGTGGAGATTGTGGGGATACGCGCGACGCAGAAGACGACGTGCACGGGCGTAGAGATGTTTCGCAAGCTCTTGGATGAGGGTCAGGCGGGGGACAACGTCGGGGTATTGCTGCGCGGCACCAAGCGAGAAGAGGTTGAGCGCGGGCAGGTTTTGTGCAAGCCCGGCAGCATCAATCCGCACACCAAGTTTGAGGCCGAAGTGTACGTGCTGACGAAGGAAGAGGGCGGGCGGCACACGCCGTTCTTCAAGGGCTACCGGCCGCAGTTCTACTTTCGCACGACGGATGTGACCGGAGCGGTGGAGTTGCCGGAGGGCACCGAGATGGTGATGCCCGGGGACAACATCAAGATCGTGGTGGAGCTGATTGCGCCGATTGCGATGGAGCAGGGGCTGCGCTTTGCAATCCGCGAAGGCGGAAAGACCGTCGGCGCAGGTGTAGTCGCCAAGGTGATCGCTTGACATGCGCTTCGCGCAGATTTTCATGCGCTTCGCGCAGATTTTCATGCGCTTCGCGCAACTCTCAACGGGGTCGAGGACGACCCCGATCTATAGTCGGGGCCGCGGCGGCCCCGTTGATTTCGGCGCGTAGCGCCTGGCAAGTCTAGGGCAGTAGCTCAATTGGCAGAGCGGCGGTCTCCAAAACCGCAGGTTGGGGGTTCGATTCCCTCCTGCCCTGCCAAACGTGCAGGGTTTTAGGTTAACGGCAAGTACATATGGCAGAAGTGCAAACATCTCCGGGCGCATCGGCGAAAGATACAGCCCTGGTGAGCTTGTCGATCCTCGCCATTTTGGGTGGCATAGGCGCGTTTTATTGGTTCGACGACCAGGCACTTCCGATCCGCATAGGGATGGTCGTGGCCGGTTTGGGTATCGCTGCGGGCCTCGCTTGGATGAGTTGGTACGGCCGAGAGTTTTGGCAGTTCGCTCTGGCTTCGCGCATCGAATTGCGCAAGGTCGTTTGGCCGGACCGCGAAGAGACGATCAAGACCACCTATGTGGTGTTCATTTTCGCCGTCTTGATGGGACTGTTTTTTTGGGGACTCGACTGGGTTCTCACCTGGATGACCCGGTTGATGACCGGTCAATCCGCCTGACGAATTCGGAGCTGCTATGTCCTTGCGATGGTATGTCGTTCACGCTTATTCGAATTTCGAGCACAAGGTTTCCGAGTCGCTCAAGGAGCGCGTCAAGCGCGCCGGTCTCGAAAGCAAATTCGGCGAGATCCTGGTTCCGACCGAGGAGGTCGTCGAAATGCGCGACGGCCAGAAGCGCAAGTCCGATCGCAAGTTCTTTCCGGGCTATGTGCTCGTTCAGATGGAAATGGACGAAGACACGTGGCATTTGGTCAAGGAAGTACCGAAGGTGCTGGGCTTCATCGGCGGCACCAGCGACAAGCCGGCGGCGATCACCGACAAAGAGGCGATGTCGATCCTGCGTCGCGTAGAAGAGGGCGTCGACAAGCCGAAGCCCAAAGTGCTGTTCGAGCCCGGCGAGGTCGTGCGCGTGACCCACGGTCCGTTCAACGACTTCAACGGCGTCGTCGAATCGGTGAATTACGAAAAGAACCGGCTGCAGGTCGCGGTGCAGATCCTCGGGCGCTCTACGCCCGTCGAATTGGATTTCTCGCAGGTGGAGAAAGGTTAAAGGACGGGGTCGCGCTCGGCGCGACCCCATAGATTCTGCGCGTAAGCGCATTGACAAGGGGAGCTGTTCGCGAGGATGGCGCTTGAACCCACAGGAGCGATAAATGGCGAAGAAAGTGACGGGCTACATCAAGCTGCAGATCCCTGCAGGTCAGGCGAATCCAAGCCCGCCGGTCGGCCCTGCGTTGGGCCAGCAAGGCGTGAACATCATGGAGTTCTGCAAGGCGTTCAATGCGCAGACTCAGTCGCTCGAGAAGGGTTTGCCGACACCGGTCGTGATCACGGTCTATAGCGACCGCAGTTTCACGTTCATCATGAAGACGCCGCCGGCGTCGGTCCTCATCGCCAAGGCGCTGGGGCTGGCGAAGGGCAGCGCGACGCCCAACACGGCGAAGGTCGGCAAGATATCGCGCAAGCAGCTCGAGGATATCGCCAAGATGAAAATGCCGGACTTGACCGCCGGGAGTCTGGACGCCGCCGTGCGCACGATCGCCGGCAGTGCCCGCAGCATGGGCGTCGACGTGGAGGGAGTGTGACATGCCAGCCGTAGTCAAACGCACCAAGACCTGGAAAGAGAAACTTCCGCCGGGCAAGTCTTATCCGATCGACGATGCCCTGAAACTCGTCAAAGAGTTCGCGACCGCGAAGTTCAACGAGTCCATCGACGTCTCGGTCAATTTGGGCGTCGACGCCACCAAGTCGGACCAGCAGGTCCGGGGCTCTACCGTCATGCCGCACGGCACCGGTAAGACCGTGCGCGTCGCGGTGTTCACGCAGGGCAAGAACGCGGAGGCCGCGAAGGCCGCCGGCGCCGACATCGTCGGCTTCGAGGACCTGGCCGAGAAGGTCAAGGCCGGACAGATCGATTTCGACGTCGTGATTGCGAGTCCGGATGCGATGCGCATCGTGGGTCAGCTCGGCCAAATCTTGGGCCCGCGCGGCCTGATGCCGAACCCGAAAGTCGGCACGGTCACGCCGGACGTCGCGGGCGCGGTCAAGAACGCGAAGTCCGGCCAAGTCCGATATCGCACCGACAAGGCCGGCATCGTGCACGCGCAAATCGGGCGGGCCAATTTCGAACCCGTCGCCTTGAAGGAAAATCTCCTGGCCCTGGTCGCCGATCTGCAGAAGATCAAGCCGGCCACGTCCAAGGGAATTTACCTCAAGAAGCTGACGCTATCCTCGACGATGGGTCCGGGCGTAACGGTCGACCAGGCCAGCTTGGGGCTGGGTTAATTATTCTGTATCGGGCGGGGTCGCTTCGACCCCGTGGAAAGTTGCGCGAAGCGCATGAATAGATGGAGGGCTGCGTGAGGCCGCAAGGCCGAGCGCACTCACCGTCGAAGACCGCAGGCGAGCCGACGTTTCCCCGAGATTGAGGAGACGCGCGGCTCTTAAATGAGATGCCTGCGCAGATGGTGGGACCCTAATCAGGACAACCTGGTGAAGGTCGCACCAAATGAGTACGCGGTCGTACTCGAGGGTGGGCAGAGGGTCGGTCCCTTTGCCCGTGTGTGTGACGCTTCTGACCGGGAGGACCGGATGGCACTCAAGTTAGAAGAGAAGAAAGTCGTGGTGGCAGAAGTCAACGCGGTAGCGGCGAAAGCCCTGTCCGTCGTGGGCGCGGAGAACCGTGGCTTGACGGTAACTCAAATGACCGATCTGCGTGCGAAGGCGCGCAAGGAAGGGGTTTACTTGAGGATCGTCAAGAATACACTCGCGCGCAAGGCCGTTGCCGGCACCGCTTTCGAGTGCATTTCTCCGGCGCTCAAAGGACCCATTGTCCTCGCGTTCTCCAACGACGATCCGGGCGCGGCCGCCCGCATCGTCAAGGCGTTTGCGAAAGACAACGACAAGTTGGTGACGACGATCGTGTCTCTGGGCGGGCAAATGCTCAAGCCCCAAGACATCGAACGCGTGGCTTCGATGCCCACGCGCGCGCAGGCGTTGTCGCAGCTGTTGGGTGTAATGAAGGCGCCGATTGCGAAGTTCGTTGGTACGTTGGCTGCCCCCAACTCGAAGTTGGTTCGGACGCTTGCTGCTGTTCTTGAAGCCAAGAAAGCAGCGCAAGCGCAGGCGGCGACGAATTAAACCTGATTCGGGTCGCAAGACCTCTTTAGACATTTGGAGATGATCATGGCTGTTACGAAAGACGAAATCCTCGACGCGATTTCGAAGATGTCAGTTATCGAAGTGGTCGAACTGATTGCCGACATGGAGAAGAAGTTCAACGTCACGGCGGCTGCCCCGGTTGCGGCGGCTGCCGCGGCGGGCGGCGGTGCTGCGGCGGCTCCGGCTGCGGAAGCGCAGACCGAGTTCACCGTGACGATGACCGAGTTCGGCGCCAACAAAGTGGGCGTCATCAAGGTCATCCGCGAGATCACGGGCCTAGGGTTGAAGGAAGCCAAGGACCTCGTCGAAGGCGCCCCGTCAACCGTCAAGGAAGGTATTCCGAAGGCGGATGCCGATGCGATCAAGAAGAAGCTCGAGGACGCCGGCGCCAAGGCTGCTATCAAGTAGTGATCAGCGCTGGTGAGTGCACGCCGTCAGCCGTCGCGATTTCCGCGACGGCTGACGGCTGCGCGTTAGATTTTATGATCCTTTGCCCGCGCGGCGGGCAACTATCGGGCGGGGTCGCCAAGACCCCGTTAACTTCGGCGCTTTAGCGCCTGGGAAGGCAAGACATGGCTTATTCGTTCACCGAAAAAAAGCGCATTCGTAAGAATTTCGGCAAGCGCCCGAGCATTCTCGGGACGCCGTATCTGTTGGCGATCCAATTGGATTCGTACCGGCGATTCTTGCAGGCCGATGTCGCGGAATCCAAACGCGACGAAATCGGCCTGCATGCCGCTTTCGACAGCGTCTTCCCGATCTCCAGCTATTCCGGAAACGCGACCCTCGAGTACGTGAGCTATCGCCTGGGCGATCCGGTATTCGACGTCAAAGAGTGTCAGCTGCGCGGTTTGACCTACGCGGCGCCGCTGCGGGTAAAGGTGCGGCTCGTCGTTCTCGATAAGGAAGCGAGCGGCGCGAAGAAGCCGGTCAAGGACGTACGCGAACAAGAAGTTTATCTGGGTGAACTGCCTCTCATGACCGAGAACGGCACTTTCATCATCAACGGCACCGAGCGAGTCATCGTCTCGCAGCTGCACCGCAGCCCCGGAGTGTTCTTCGACCACGACCGCGGCAAGACGCATTCGTCCGGCAAGTTGCTGTTTTCGGCGCGCATAATTCCTTATCGCGGCTCGTGGTTGGATTTCGAGTTCGACCCGAAGGATTGCGTTTTTGCGCGCATCGACCGCCGGCGCAAACTCCCGGTAACGATCATCCTGCGCGCGCTTGGCCTGACCGAGGAGCAGGTGCTCGATATCTTCTTCGAGAAGAACGTCTTTCATCTGTCGAAGAAAGAAATCGAATTCGAAATCATTCCGCAGCGTTTGCGCGGCGAGACCGCATCTTTCGAGATTCGCGTCGGCAAGAAAATCATCGTCGAGGAAGGCCGCCGCATCACGGCTCGCCATGTGCGCGAGCTCGAAGAGGCCGGCGTCAAGCGCCTCCCGGTGCCGACGGAGTACCTGCAGGGCAAGGTATTGGCCCACGACATCGTCAACACGGAGACCGGCGAGATTCTCGCGAAGGCGAACGAGGTTCTCTCGGTTCCCACGGTCGCGAAGCTCATCGAAAACGGCATCACCGAGATTCGCACGTTGTTCGTCAATGATCTGGATCGCGGTCCGTACATCTCGGACACGCTGCGCATCGATCCGACCAAGACCCGCCTCGAGGCGCTGGTCGAGATTTATCGCATGATGCGCCCGGGCGAGCCGCCCACGAAGGACGCGGCGGAGAACTTGTTCCAGAACTTGTTCTTCAACGGCGAGCGCTACGATTTGTCGCCGGTCGGTCGCATGAAGTTCAACCGGCGCGTCGGTCGTGAGGAAATCACGGGATCGGGCGTGCTCAGCAAGGAGGACATCATCGAGGTCATGAAGACGCTCATCGATATCCGCAACGGCAACGGCCACGTGGACGATATCGATCACTTGGGCAATCGGCGCGTGCGCAGCGTCGGCGAAATGGCCGAGAACGCATTCCGCATCGGCTTGGTGCGCGTCGAGCGTGCCGTCAAGGAGCGCCTGACGATCGCCGAGAGCGAACCGATCATGCCGCAGGAAATGATCAACGCGAAGCCGGTGGCGGCCGCGGTCAAGGAATTCTTCGGCTCCTCGCAGCTCTCGCAGTTCATGGACCAGAACAATCCGCTGTCCGAGGTGACCCACAAGCGCCGCGTCTCGGCCTTGGGCCCAGGCGGATTGACGCGCGAGCGCGCCGGATTCGAAGTGCGCGACGTGCATCCGACACATTACGGTCGGGTCTGCCCGATCGAAACGCCGGAAGGTCCGAATATCGGCCTCATCAATTCGCTCGCAGTGTATGCGCGCACCAACGATTACGGGTTCCTCGAGACGCCGTATCGTCGCGTGTCGAACGGCAAGGTCACCGATCAGATCGATTACCTCTCGGCGATCGAGGAAGGCCAGTATGTGATCGCGCAGGCGAATGCAACGCTCGGCGACAAGGGTGAATTCGTCGACGATCTGATCTCGTGCCGCACGCAGAACGAGTTCACGCTGTCTGCTCCCGACAAGATCGACTTCATGGACGTGTCGCCGAAACAAATCGTTTCCGTTGCGGCCTCGTTGATTCCGTTCCTGGAACACGACGACGCGAACCGCGCGCTCATGGGATCCAATATGCAGCGCCAGGCGGTGCCGACTTTGCGTTCGGAGACGCCGCTCGTGGGCACCGGCATGGAGCGCGCAGTCGCGATCGACTCCGGAGTCACGGTCGTCGCACGGCGCGGCGGCAGCGTGGATTCGGTCGATGCTTCGCGCATCGTCGTGCGCGTCAACGACGACGAAACGACGGCAGGCGAACCGGGCGTGGACATCTATTCGTTGACCAAGTACACGCGCTCGAATCAGAACACCTGCATCAATCAGCGTCCGCTCGTCAAGGCAGGAGACGCGATCAAGCGGGGCGACGTGCTCGCGGACGGTCCGTCGACGGATCTTGGCGAACTCGCGCTCGGCCAGAACCTGCTGGTCGCGTTCATGCCTTGGAACGGCTACAACTTCGAGGATTCGATCCTGATTTCCGAGCGCGTCGTCGAGGAGGATCGTTTTACGACGATCCACATCGAAGAGCTGACCTGCGTTGCCCGCGACACCAAGCTTGGCCCCGAGGAAATCACCGCCGACATTCCCAATGTCGGCGATTCGGCCTTGGCGAAGCTCGATGAGGCGGGTATCGCCTTCATCGGCGCCGAAGTGCGCGCCGGCGACATTCTCGTCGGCAAGGTCACCCCGAAGGGCGAGACGCAGCTGACGCCGGAGGAAAAACTTCTGCGCGCGATTTTCGGCGAGAAGGCCTCCGACGTAAAGGACACCTCGCTGCGCGTTCCGCCCGGTATGGACGGAACGGTGATCGACGTACGCGTGTTCACGCGCGACGGCGTCGAGAAGGATACGCGTGCGCTGTCGATCGAGAAGACGGAACTCGAGCGGGTCCGCAAGGACTTGGCCGACCAGCAGCGTATTCTCGAGGACGATTTGTTCCTGCGCGTGCGCGACATGCTCGAGGGTAAAACCGCCGAGGCTGGTCCGAGGAAGCTCAAGAGCGGTTCGCCGATCGATCAAGCGTATCTCGCCGATCTGCCGCGCGAGCAGTGGTTCGAAATTCGCCTCAAGGACGAGGATGCCAACGCGCAGCTCGAGACGGTATCCGAGCGCCTGAAGGGACAGCGAAAGGCGTTCGAGAAGCGCTTCGAAGAGAAAAAGGCCAAGATCACGGCTGGCGACGATTTGGCGCCGGGCGTGCTCAAGATGGTCAAGGTGTATCTGGCCGTCAAGCGCCGCGTGCAGCCCGGCGACAAGATGGCCGGCCGCCACGGCAACAAGGGCGTGATCTCTTCGATCGTCCCCGTAGAAGACATGCCATACATGGCGGACGGCACGCCGGTCGACATCGTGCTCAATCCGCTGGGCGTGCCTTCGCGCATGAACATCGGGCAAATTCTCGAGACGCATCTGGGCTGGGCCGCAAAGGGCCTGGGCGCCAAGATCGGCAAGATGCTCGAGGCGCAGCAAGCCGCGGGCGAGATTCGCCAATTCCTGGGCAAGGTCTACAACGAATCCGGCGGCCAGAAAGAGGACCTCAAGTCGATGACCGACGGCGAGGTGTTCGAGCTCGCGCGCAACCTGCGCCACGGCGTGCCGATGGCGACGCCGGTGTTCGACGGCGCGAGCGAGGACGAGATCAAGAACATGCTGGCGCTGGCGGATCTGCCGACCTCCGGCCAGACGATCCTGCACGACGGACGCACCGGCGAGCGCTTCGAGCGGCCGGTGACCGTGGGCTACATGTACATGCTGAAGTTGAACCACTTGGTCGACGACAAGATGCACGCGCGCTCCACGGGCCCCTACAGCTTGGTCACGCAGCAGCCCTTGGGCGGCAAGGCGCAATTCGGCGGCCAGCGGTTCGGCGAAATGGAAGTGTGGGCGCTCGAGGCCTACGGCGCCGCGTATACCTTGCAGGAAATGCTCACCGTCAAGTCGGACGACGTCAACGGGCGCACGCAGATGTACAAGGCGATCGTCGACGGCAACCACGAAATGAAAGCCGGCATGCCGGAATCGTTCAACGTGCTGGTCAAGGAGATTCGTTCCCTGGCCATCAATATTGAACTCGAGAGCGAGGCTTAAAGACATGAAAGACTTACTCAAGCTATTCAAGCAGCAAGTTCCGGTCGAGAATTTCGATTCGATCAAGATCGGTCTGGCTTCGCCGGACATGATTCGCTCTTGGTCCTACGGCGAAGTGAAGAAGCCGGAAACCATCAATTACCGCACCTTCAAGCCGGAGCGCGACGGCCTGTTTTGCGCGAAGATCTTCGGGCCGGTCAAGGACTACGAGTGTCTGTGCGGCAAGTACAAGCGCCTCAAGCATCGCGGCGTCGTCTGCGAGAAGTGCGGCGTCGAAGTCACGCAGTCCAAGGTGCGCCGCGAGCGCATGGGACACATCGAGCTCGCGAGCCCGACCGCGCACATCTGGTTCTTGAAATCGCTGCCGTCGCGCATCGGCTTGATGCTCGACATGACGCTGCGCGAGATCGAGCGCGTGCTCTACTTCGAGGCCTTCGTGGTCGTCGATCCGGGCATGACTTCGCTGCAGCGCGGCCAGCTTCTGACCGACGAGATGTACCTCGAATCGATCGAAGAGCACGGCGACGAATTCGATGCGCGCATGGGCGCGGAGGCGGTGCACGAACTGCTGAAGTCGATGGATCTGCCGTCCGAAGTCGTCAAGGTCCGCGAGGACATGGCGAACACGAACTCCGAGACGAAGATCAAGCGGCTCTCAAAGCGCTTGAAGCTCATCGAAGCCTTCATCGAGTCGGGCAACAAGCCCGAGTGGATGGTATTGACCGTGCTGCCGGTGCTTCCGCCGGACTTGCGCCCGCTCGTGCCGCTCGACGGCGGCCGCTTTGCGACCTCCGACTTGAATGATCTGTATCGTCGCGTGATCAATCGCAACAATCGCCTGCGCCGGCTGCTCGAGTTGAACGCGCCCGATATCATCGTGCGCAACGAAAAGCGCATGCTGCAGGAGGCCGTCGACGCGTTGCTCGACAACGGCCGCCGGGGACGTGCGATCACGGGCACGAACAAGCGCCCGTTGAAATCGCTCGCCGACATGATCAAGGGCAAGCAAGGCCGTTTCCGCCAGAACCTGCTCGGCAAGCGCGTCGATTATTCGGGCCGTTCGGTCATCGTCGTCGGCCCGACGCTGCGCCTGCACCAGTGCGGGTTGCCGAAGAAGATGGCGCTCGAACTGTTCAAGCCGTTCATCTTCTCCAAGCTGCAGCTGCGCGGCGAAGCCTCGACGATCAAGGCCGCGAAGCGCCTCGTCGAACGCGAGGGACCGGAGGTCTGGGACATTCTCGAAGAGGTGATCCGCGAACATCCGGTGCTGCTGAATCGCGCTCCGACGCTGCACCGCCTCGGCATCCAGGCGTTCGAGCCTGTATTGATCGAAGGCAAGGCGATCCAGCTGCATCCGCTGGTTTGCACCGCGTTCAACGCGGACTTCGACGGCGACCAGATGGCCGTGCACGTGCCGCTGTCGATCGAGGCGCAGCTCGAAGCGCGCGCCTTGATGATGTCGTCGAACAATATCTTGTCGCCGGCCAACGGCGATCCGATCATCGTACCGTCGCAGGACGTCGTGCTCGGCCTCTACTACATGACGCGCGAGCGCGTCGGCGCCAAAGGCGAGGGCATGGCCTTCAGCGACGTCGCCGAGGTTCATCGCGCCTATGAGAGCCGCCATCTCGATTTGCAGGCGAAGGTCAAGGTACGCTTGTCCGAGTGGCTGCGCGACGTCAAAGGCGGTCCCGCGACCGAACACGTGCGCGTCGTCAATACGACGGCGGGACGCGCGCTGCTCTCGGAAATTCTACCCAAGGGTTTGTCGTTCGACGCCATCAACCAGGATATGACGAAGAAGACCATCTCCGCGACGATCAACGCGTGCTACCGCACCGTGGGGCTCAAGGAGACGGTCGTGTTCGCCGACCAGCTGATGTACACCGGGTTCCACTACGCGACGCGCGCGGGCGTGTCGATCGGCGTGGACGACATGGTCGTGCCGACGCAAAAGACCAAGATATTGGCGACCGCGGAGCGTGAGGTGAAGGAGATCCAGGAGCAATTCTCCTCGGGATTGGTCACCAACGGCGAGCGCTACAACAAGGTCGTCGACATCTGGTCGCGCACCAACGATCAAGTTGCCAAGGCGATGATGGAAAAGCTCGGCACCGACGAGGTCGCCGACTCGAAGGGCAACAAGGTCCGCCAGAAATCGTTCAATTCGATCTTCATGATGGCCGACTCCGGCGCGCGCGGCTCGGCGGCGCAGATTCGTCAGCTCGCGGGCATGCGCGGCTTGATGGCCAAGCCCGACGGATCGATCATCGAAACGCCGATCACCGCGAATTTCCGCGAGGGCTTGAACGTACTGCAGTACTTCATCTCGACTCACGGCGCGCGCAAGGGGCTCGCCGACACGGCCTTGAAGACCGCCAATTCTGGCTATCTGACGCGCAGGCTCGTCGACGTGGCGCAGGACCTCGTGGTCACCGAGATCGACTGCGGAACGACGAACGGCTTGTCGATCACCCCGATCGTCGAAGGCGGCGACGTGGTCGAGGGCTTGGGCGAGCGCGTACTGGGCCGCGTGGTCTCCGAAGACGTGGTCGTCGCTTCGAGCGGCGAGGTGCTCGTCAAGGCCGGTGTCTTGATCGACGAGAAATTGGTCAAGCTGCTCGAGAAAATGGGCATCGATCAGGTCCAGGTGCGCTCTCCGATCACCTGCGAAACCCGCTACGGCGTTTGTGCGCAGTGCTACGGCCGCGACTTAGGAAGGGGCCATCGCATCAATATCGGCGAGGCGGTCGGCGTCATCGCGGCGCAATCGATCGGCGAACCCGGAACGCAGCTCACGATGCGCACGTTCCACGTCGGCGGCGCGGCCTCGCGAGCGGCGGCGGCCAACGGCGTCGAGGTCAAGTCGAAGGGCACGATCCGTCTGCACAACATCAAGACCGTACGCCACGAAAAGGGCCATCTGGTCGCGGTGTCGCGTTCGGGCGAATTGGGCGTGGTCGACGAGTTCGGCCGCGAGCGCGAGCGCTACAAGATTCCGTACGGTGCGACGATCACGGTCAACGACGCCGACGTCGTGACCGCGGGTCAATCGGTCGCGAACTGGGATCCGCACACGCATCCCGTGGTGACCGAAGTCGCCGGCATGATCAAGTTCCAGGATTTCGTCGACGGCATTACCGTCACGAGTCAGGTGGACGATGTCACCGGCCTCACGAGCACCGTGGTGCTCGATCCCAAGCAGCGCGGCTCGGGCGGCAAGGATCTGCGCCCGGTCGTGCGCCTGACGAATGCGAAGGGCAAGGAAGTCACGTTCGCCAACACGGATATTCCGGCGGTCTATGCGCTGCCCGCCGGGGCGATCGTGAGCTTGGAAGACGGCGTCAAGGTCTCGGTGGGCGACGTCATCGCGCGCATCCCGCAGGAGTCTTCGAAGACCCGCGATATCACGGGCGGCCTGCCGCGCGTCGCGGACCTGTTCGAGGCCCGCAAGCCGAAGGACTCGGCGATTCTGGCCGAGCGCAGCGGCACGGTCAGTTTCGGCAAGGAAACCAAAGGCAAGCGCCGCTTGATCATCACCAATGAGCAAACCGACAAGTACGAAGAGCTGATTCCGAAGTGGCGGCATCTCAACGTGTTCGAAGGCGAACAGGTGGAGAAGGGCGAGGTCATCGCCGACGGCGAGCCGAACCCGCACGATATTCTGCGCCTGCAAGGCGTCGAGGCCCTGGCGAATTACCTGGTTCGTGAAATCCAGGACGTCTACCGGTTGCAGGGCGTGAAGATCAACGACAAGCACATCGAAGTCATCGTGCGGCAGATGTTGCGCAAGATCGAAGTGCTGGATGCCGGCGATTCGCCGTTGCTGCGCGGCGAACAAATGGATCGCGGCCGCCTGCTGGACGTCATCGCCAAGCAAAAGGCCGAAGGCAAGCATCAGTCGACCTGGGAGCCGTTGCTGCTCGGCATCACGAAGGCGTCGCTGGCGACGGAGTCGTTCATCTCGGCGGCCTCGTTCCAGGAGACCACGCGCGTGCTCACCGAGGCGGCGGTACGGGGGTTGAAGGACGATCTGCGCGGCCTCAAGGAAAATGTCATCGTCGGTCGTCTGATACCGGCAGGCACGGGCTTTGCCTATCATGCGCGCCGGCGTCGCGCGTTCGACGATACGCGCCGGCGCAGCTTCATGGACGTGAGCGGCGGCATGGGCGATTCGGATGATGCGGTTCCGGCGGGGGACACCGAGGCAGCGGAATAAACACGCGCTGAACGCGAATAGACTGCCTTTCGACGAAGCGACCCCGGACCCGCAAGTGTCCGGGGTCTTTTTTTGACGCCAGCAATTGAGCCCCTGTGCTAATCTCGGAACCAATGCGAATTCAATCACTTGCCATTGTTCTCGGGGTTCGCTATGACCATTAAGCGTCTGCACACCGGGCCACGCATGTCCCAGGCCGTCATTCACAACAAGACCGTGTACCTCGCGGGACAGGTCGCCGCCGGCGCGCCGGGCGGCAGCGTTGCTGCCCAGACTCAGGAAATCTTGGCGAAGATCGATGCGCTCTTGGCCGAGGCCAATACGGACAAGAGCCGGCTGCTGTCGGCGACGATCTGGCTCACGGATATCGCGAACTTCGCGGAAATGAATCGCGTCTGGGACGGCTGGGTCGCGGCTGGGTCCGCGCCGGCACGCGCAACCGTCATGAGCGCCAGGCTCGCGGCGCCGGAATTCAAGGTGGAGATCGCGGCGATTGCAGCGCAAGCCTAGCGGCGCCGCGTTCGGGCATTGCAAGTCGTCCGCAAATCCTCGTTCAAGACGACGCCGTGGAAAAACGGCGGCGGTGTGACGCACGAGGCACTGCGTGTGCCGGCGCAGGGAGATCCGTTCCGCTGGCGTATCAGCGTCGCGGAAGTCGACAGGTCGGGTCCGTTTTCGGATTTTTCCGGCTATCGCCGCACGATGATGCTGCTTCGCGGTGCCGGTCTGCGTTTGAAATTTGCGAATGACGGGGAGGCCTGCTTACGTGAGACCGGCGATCTGGCGCAGTTCGACGGCGCGCTTGCAGCGCAATGCGAGTTACTCGCGGGGGCTTGTACCGATCTGAATCTGATCGTATGCAACGCGATCGCCGATGTCAGGGCTCGGGTGGCGAGCGTGCGGTCGCCGCTCGCGGTGGAGTCGCTTGCGGGGGAATCGCTCGTGATATTCGCGGCGTCGGGCGGCGTTAGCGTGCAAGGGCCCGGTGGGGAGACCGTGATACTCTCGCCCTGGGATCTTGCGGTAGTCATTCGATCGACCGCCTTTGTTACGATGCTCCAATCGCTCGAGGAGTACACGCCGGCGCGCGTCTTCCTAGCCAACTTTTATGATGCCTGATCAAGGCATTGATCGAGGAGAGTGCAATGTCCGCGAGTCCCAATGAGGCAGACGATGGCGCGACCCTGGCCGGGCTGCGGCAATCGATCCGGGAGCACGGCGCCGGGTCCGAGGACGCCGCGGTCACGCGTCTGTTGCGCAGCTTGGAACTCACCGGCGGAGCCAGGCATCGCGCAGTTGCGGTCGCGAGCGCTTTGGTCGAGGGCGCGCGCGCGCGGCGCGACGAGCGGCCGTTTTTGGACGCGTTCCTGCAGGAATTCGGGCTCTCCAACCAAGAGGGCATCGCCCTCATGTGCATCGCCGAGGCGCTGCTGCGCATTCCGGACGACCCGACAGCCGACCGGCTGATCGCCGAACAACTTGCCAACGGCGACTGGTCGGCGCATTCCGGCAGATCGGAGTCCCTGTTCGTCAATGCCTCGACCTGGGGCCTGATGCTGACCGGCGGAATCATGGAACTCGAGCCCGCGATCAAGAACGACGCCGCGTCGTGGGTGCGTAAATTCACGCGTAAGGCCGGCGAACCCGTCGTGCGGCTCGCAGTACGCCGCGCGATGCGCATCATCGGCGGCGAGTTCGTCGTGGGGCGCTCGATCGAAGAGGCGCTCAAGCGCAGCGCAGCCGAGTCGCAGCTCGCACTCTGCTCATTCGACATGCTGGGCGAGGGCGCGCGCACGCGGCGCGATGCCGAGCGCTACCTCGAGTCATACGAGCACGCGATAGACGTCATCGGCGCCGCGGCCGGCGGCCGAGAACCGCAACTGGCGTCGAGCATTTCGATCAAGCTATCGGCGCTCGAACCGCGCTACTCGCTGACGCAGCGAGCGCGCGTGCTGAAGCGCTTAGGCGAGCGCGCAGTGGCGCTTGCGCAGCGGGCGGCCAAGGCCGGTATTCAGCTGACGATCGACGCCGAGGAAGCGGATCGATTGGATCTATCCTTGGACCTCATGGAGGCGCTCGCGTGCGATCCCGCGACGCGCGCGTGGCCCGGGCTCGGTCTCGCGGTACAGGCTTACGGTAAACGCGCGCTGGACACGATCGATTGGGTCGCCGCGCTCGCGCAGCGCAGCGGCCGGCGCATGACGGCGCGGCTCGTCAAGGGCGCATATTGGGACAGCGAAATCAAGCGTGCCCAAGAGCGCGGCCTCGATGGCTATCCGGTCTATACGCGCAAGCTCACGACCGACGTTTCCTACCTCGCTTGCGCGGATCGCCTGTTCCGACATGCCGATTGGATATATCCGCAGTTCGCGACGCATAACGCGCATAGCATCGCATCGATTCTCGAGCTCGCGCAGCCCGGTGTCGACTACGAATTTCAGCGCCTGCACGGCATGGGCGGTCTCCTATACGCCGAGGCGCAGCGGCAGATCGCCGGCTTTCCGCGGGTGCGCGTCTACGCGCCGGTCGGCGAACACAAGGACCTGCTTGCGTACTTGGTGCGCCGATTGCTCGAGAACGGCGCCAACACGTCGTTCGTGAATCGCTTCATGGACGAGCAGGTGCCGGTCAATGAAATCGTGCGCGATCCCGCGGCCGAGCTGGAGCGCCTGGCAGGCTACGCCAATCCGCGTTTGCCGATACCCATCGCCCTGTATCCGGATCGCCGCAATTCCAGCGGCGTCGACTTCGGCAACCCCAGCGAACTCGAGGCGCTGGCCATCGGCATTGCGAGGCGCCGTACCGCGCCGCAGACCGGCGGCCCGATCATCGGCGGCATCGCCTTGGCGGGTGACAAGCGTCCAATCACGAATCCGGCCGATCGGCGCGACGTGGTCGGTAGTACACGCGATGCCAGCGGGGCGGAAATAAGCGCTGCGTTCGATGCGAGCGCCCGGGCTCAGAACGAGTGGAATGCGATCGGCGGCGCGGCGCGCGCCGCCTGTCTCGATAGGGCCGCCGATTTGCTCGAGGAGCGACGCCTCGACTTCATGGCGCTCGCGGTGCGCGAAGCGGGCAAGACCGTGCCCGATGCGCTGTCCGAGGTGCGCGAGGCGGCGGATTTCTGCCGTTACTACGCGGTGCAGGCGCGCGCATCGTTCGGGGCCCCCACGCGGCTCCCCGGACCGACCGGGGAAACCAACGAATTGTCGCTGCACGGCCGTGGCGTATTCGCCTGCATCAGTCCGTGGAATTTCCCGCTCGCGATCTTTGCAGGGCAGATCACCGCGGCATTGGCCGCCGGCAACGGCGTCGTCGCCAAACCGGCGGAGCCGACGCCGTTGATCGCGGCGCGCTTCGTCGAGCTGTTGCACGAAGCCGGCGTCTCACCGCAAGTCCTGCAGCTCACGCCGGCGCCGGGACGGCTATTTGGCGAGGTCGCGCTCGCGCATCCGGCCCTCGCGGGGGTGGCGATGACGGGCTCGACGGTGACCGCATTGACGATCAATCGCCTGCTTGCGGCGCGCGGCGGCTCGATCGTGCCGCTGATCGCGGAAACCGGCGGCTTGAATGCGATGATCGTCGACTCCACGGCCCTGCCCGAGCAAGTCGTCGACGATGTCATGAGCTCCGCTTTCTTGAGCGCGGGCCAGCGCTGCTCGGCGTTGCGCTTGTTGTTCTTGCAGGAGGAAATCGCCGATGTGATTCTGGAAATGATCGCGGGCGCAATGGATGAACTCGTCATCGGCGATCCGGCCGCGCTACAGACCGACGTCGGGCCGGTGATAAGCGCGGCCGCCGCCGCCGATCTCGCCGCTCACGTCGCCAAAATGCGCATCGAGGCGCGTATTCTGAAAGTCTGCCCGCTCGGCGCCGAGCACGCGCAGGGCAGTTTTTTCGCGCCGACTCTGATCGAGCTGAGCGGCGCCGCCCAGCTCACGCGCGAACAATTCGGCCCGATCCTGCACGTGGTTCGCTATAGGGCGGACGACGTCGATCAGGTCCTGAAGGCGATCCGTGCCAGCGAGTACGGCTTGACGCTCGGGGTGCAGACGCGCCTCGAGACGTTCTGGCGCGAAGTTTTCGAACGCACGAATGTCGGCAATACCTACATCAATCGCAACATGATCGGAGCGGTCGTCGGGGTGCAGCCGTTCGGCGGCACGGGCCTGTCCGGCACGGGCCCCAAGGCCGGCGGTCCGCATTATCTTCAGCGCTACGCGAGCGAACGTACGCTGACGGTCAACACGACGGCGACGGGCGGCAACGCAACGCTGCTCAATCTTGGTGCCTGACCGTGGATTCGGCCGCCGCGCGAGGCGACGGCTCCGCGGTCGCGGTGCTGCTCGCGTCGTTTTGGCAAGGATGCAGCGCGTTCGGCGGACCGATCGCGCATCTGGGCTACTTCGAACATAACTATGTCGAGCGGCGGCGCTGGATCGGCAGCGAGGAGTACGCCGGTATCGTCGCGCTGTGCCAATTGCTGCCGGGTCCGACCAGCAGCCAGGTAGGATTTCTGATCGGATGGCACCGGGCCGGCTGGCGCGGCGGCATCGCGGCATGGATCGGTTTTACGCTGCCGGCGGCCATACTGATGTTTGCGTTCGCGATACTCGAAGCGAGTTGGCAAGGTCCGATCGAGCGGGCCGTGCTGCATGGGCTTAAGCTGGTGGCCGTGGCATTCGTGGCGCAAGCGGTCTTGAATATGTCGCGAACATTGTGCCCGGATTTGCGCCGGGCGATGATCGCAATCGTGGTTGCGCTGTGTTTGTTGATGATGCCTACTTCGGCGATGCAGCTTCTCGCCCTCGCCGCGAGCGCACTCGCCGGATTGATTCTGTGCCGCAGCGCCCGGCTCGCACCCTTGCAGCGGTCCGTGACTATTGACGCCACGACCGCAGCGGCGGCGTGCGCCGCCTTTGTCGCGCTCTTGTTGCTGTTGCCGATTGCGTCCGCGCGATGGCCGCACGGTCCATTGGCGTTGGCCGAAATTTTCTATCGCTCCGGCGCCTGCGTATTCGGGGGTGGCCACGTCGTGCTGCCGCTGTTGCGCGATGCCTTGGTGCCGCGCGGATGGATATCCGATGCCGTATTCCTGAATGGCTATGGAGCCGCCCAAGCAGTGCCCGGGCCGTTGTTTTCAGTGGCCGCCTACTTGGGTGCGGCGAGCGCGCCTCCCGGATCCGTTGCCGTGCTGTGGGCGGCCATTGCGGTCGTCAGCCTGTTTCTACCCGGCTTACTGCTGGCCGTCGCTGGATTTTGGCTCTGGCGGCATGCGAACAAGCTGCACGGCGTCGGCCCCGCGCTCGCTGGCATGAATGCCGGAGTCGTGGGAGTCTTGGCGGCGGCGTTTTGCAATCCCGTGTGGACCACTTCGATACTTACGCCCGTCGATGCGCTCATTGGGCTCGGCGGCTTGCTGCTGCTCAGCCGCGCGCGGGTGGCGCCGCTATTAGTCGTTGTGACTTGCGTCTGCGCGTCGGTCCTCTGCGCGCTATGGACCGCAACAGCGGCGCCAGCAGTCGGATGAGTGCTCCTAATCCCCCGCAAGCCGCCGCACCCCGTGCGTTTCTCGGCACCGCATTGCACACTCCCGTACGTGGGGAGTTGGAATACCTTGCGGGCGCACTCATCGTCTGTGGCGGCGATGGGCTCATCGAATCGGTCCATCCAAAAGGCTCTCCGGATGCCGCGGCGCTCGCGGCACGCTACGCAGAGGCTGGCGCACTGGTCGTGCTCGACGCGGACCAATTTCTGTTGCCGGGCTTGATCGACTTGCATGTGCACGCCCCGCAGTGGCCGCAGCTCGGCAAGGCGCTCGATCTGCCCCTCGAGGAGTGGCTGCAAAAATATACGTTCCCGCTCGAAGCACGCTACGCGGATGTGAACTTTGCGGCTGCGGTTTATGAATCGCTGGTCGAGGCGCTGCTCGCCAACGGCACGACGACGGCACTGTATTACGGCACCGTGCATCTGCCGGCGACCCAAAAACTCGCGGACATTTGCCTGCGGCGATCCCAGCGTGCGCTGATCGGGCGCGTCGCAATGGACGACCCCGCGCAATCTCCCGTTTACTATCGCGATGCCTCGGCGATCAGCGCCGAGACCGATACGCGCGCGTTCATCGACTATGTCCGGGCCATGCCGGGAAACGCCGGCGGTCTGATTGAGCCGGTCATCACGCCGCGCTTCATTCCCGCATGTACCGACGATTTGTTGCGCAGGCTCGCCGCGCTTGCGCGCGAGAGCGGCTGTTATGTGCAGACCCATTGCTCGGAGAGCGACTGGGAGCATCGCTTCGTACGGGATCGCTGCGGCGTCACGGACACCGAGGCGCTCGAGAGATTCGGACTCCTGTCGTCGCGTACGATACTCGCCCATGGCAACTTCATCGGCGATGCGGACATTGCCCGGATCCTCGCTGCAGGCACGGGCATTGCGCATTGCCCGCTGTCGAATGTCTATTTCTCGGACGCGATTTTTCCCTTGCGCCATGTGCTGGATCGCGGCGTGCACGTCGGTCTCGGCACGGATATCGCGGGTGGAGCGAGTCCGTCGATCCTCGAAAACGCTCGGCATGCGGTGATCGCCTCACGCCGCCTCGAAACCGGTGTCGACCCGGCACTGCCCCGCGAGCGCCGCGGGCGCCCCGCGTCGCGCATCGACGCGGTCACGGCTTTTTGGTTGGCGACCGCAGGCGGCGGCGTCGCCTTAGGTTTGCCGTTGGGCGCATTCAAGCCGGCTTACGCGTTCGACGCGATCGTCATCGATACCAAGGTCGCAGGCAGCAATCTGCGCATCGATGCGGCAGATACGCCGCAAATGATCTTGCAAAAAATCGTCTACAACGCCGCGCGCAGCAATATTCGCGATGTCTGGGTCGGCGGCCGATTGGTGCACACGCAGGGTGGAGAAATCAGGCGATGAAACAGAAGGTCCGTTTTGCTTTTTGGCTGACTGCGCTCATTGCAACGGCGTCGGGAGCGGCGTCGGAAGCGGCGCCACGGCGCCTGGTGCTCATCGATCAGGACGGGTCCGGCCCCGGTGGATCGAATCAAATGGCCATGATGGTGCTGCTGCAGGCGCCGCAGGTCGAGGTACTCGGCATCACGATGGTGACCGGCAACGCCTGGTGCAATGATGAGGCGCGGCACACGCTGCGGATGCTGGAGTTGATCGGCCGCAGCGACGTCCCGGTCGCGTTGGGCGCGGTCTTTCCGTTGGTGCGCACCGAGCAGGAGACCCAACTGGCGACGGCTTTGGTCGGCCACGTCGGTTGGCTCGGGGCCTGGGGGCGGAAGAGCGGCCTTCAGGGCGGCGCGGCGCTAGAAAAGTTGCCCGGTCCCTGGGACGAGCCGCCGCTACAAGAGGGCGAGCCACATACCAAGCCGATTGCGGAAGATGCGGCGCACTTCTTGATACGCCAGGTTCATGCGCATCCGCATCAGGTGACCATTTATGCCGCAGGGCCGCAGACGAATATCGCGCTCGCGGTCAGCATTGACCCGGAGTTCGCCGCATTGACTCAAGGCATCGTCATCATGGGCGGCAGCCTGAACCCGCAAACCGATGATCCCGAATTCGCGACGAGCCCCCGCCATGAATTCAATTTCTGGTTCGATCCGGAAGCGGCGCGCATTTCCCTGCGCGCGCACTGGCCGCGCATCGACGTCACGACCGTGGATGTGTCGATCAAGGCGATGTTCACACAGGAGATGCTCGACGAGATTTCGAAATCTTCGAGCCCGGCCGCGCGCTACATCGCCAATTATTCCGAGGAGCGCTACTACCTATGGGATGAACTCGCGGCCTGCGCGTGGCTCGATCCGAGCATCATCACGAAGCGGCGAGAGCTCTATATGGACGTCGATGTCAGCCATGGACCCGCCTATGGTGAGACCTTGACTTGGGACGAGTCCTTGAAGCCGGTGGTGTCCTTGCAACTCGTACATGCCCAGGTCGATCTCGATTTGCCGAGATTCATTCGGATGTTCGTCGCCCTGATGTCGGCACCGAAGCACTGAATACTCGGGAAATCGGCGTGCAATGGGCGATGCGCGCGACCCGATCGGTCCGGCGGCGAATCAGGGGTAGGGAGGACGACCTCAGTCGGCGTCGCTGAGCAGGGCATAGGCATCGACGGACTGCATCCACCGGCGCTTGGCGGCCTCCGGCAAAAACGAGGCTTCGAATGAATTGCGCGCCAAGGCATTGAGGTCCGCCTTCGACAAGGCGAGTCCTCGTTGGACCGCGAGAAAATTCTCAAGGACATAACCGCCGAAATAGGCCGGATCGTCCGAGTTCACGGTGACGCATACGCCCTGGTCGAGCAAGCGCTTGAGGTTGTGATTCTCGATGCTCGCGAAGACCTTGAGCTTGACATTCGACAGGGGACAAACTGTCAACGGCATGCGTTCACGCACCAGCCGTCGGACCAAATCCGCATCCTCCTCGCAGCGCACCCCGTGGTCGATGCGCCGAACCTTGAGGATATCGAGCGCCTCGCGGATGTAGGCGGGCGGCCCCTCCTCGCCGGCATGTGCAACGGTTAGCAAGCCTTCGCCGCGCGCTCGGTCGAACACTGCCGCAAATTTCGACGGCGGGTGACCGAATTCAGATGAATCGAGCCCCACGGCCGCCAACGCGTGTTTGTGCGGGAGCGCCTCCTCGAGTGTGCGCATCGCATCCGCGGCGCTCAAGTGGCGCAGAAAGCATAAGATCAGCCGGAACGTGATCCCGAGCTCGCGTTCGGCCTGCAGCAGCGCGCGACGCATACCCTCGAGTACCGCATCCAGAGTCACGCCGCGCGCCGTGTGGGTCTGCGGGTCGAAGAAAATTTCAACGTGTACGACGCCTTGTTCGTGAGCCTTCTCCAAGTACGCCTTGGTCAACTCGTAGAAATCATCCGCCTCGAGCAATACGTCGGCGCCCGCATAGTAGATGTCGAGGAAGGATTGCAGATTCGAGAATCGGTAAGCGCGGCGCAATTCATCGACGGTCGCATAGGGCATTGGCACGCCGTGCTTCTTCGCTAGACGGAATGCCAAATCAGGCTCCAGGGTGCCTTCAATGTGCAGATGCAATTCCGCCTTGGGTAGTCCCCGGATGTATTCCTGCATACGATTACTGTATACGACTCGGCGGGATTTTGTTTGCCACGGACTCCGAATTGTCTATAGGATCTGGGCTAGTGGGACAGTTAACGACACACGTGCTCGATACCAGCGCCGGCTTGCCAGCCGGCGGCGTGCGCATCGAGCTGCAAGCGCTGAATTCGCCCGTACCGACGCTGCTTGCGAACGTGACCACGGGTAAGGACGGCCGCTGTCCCGCACCGCTGCTCGCGGGCGCGGCGTTTCAGGCTGGCCGCTACGCGCTGACATTCTATGTGGCTGAGTATTTCCGGGCCCGCGGTCTGATCTTGCCGGTGCCGGCGTTCCTCGAGGATGCCGTGATCCACATCGGCATTGCCCATCCGGACGAGCATTACCATGTGCCGCTGCTGATTTCGCCGTGGAGCTACTCGGTATATCGAGGAGGATAGAAGAGCGTGTCGAGTGAGATTCGCTTTTTACTCGATGGGAGGCTCGTCGCCGCGCCGGGCGCATCTGCGACCACGACGGTGCTCGAATATCTGCGCGAGGTCCTGCACCGGACCGGAACCAAAGAAGGCTGCGCCGAAGGCGATTGCGGGGCATGCACGGTCGTGCTCGGCGAACTGTCCGCGGATGCGAGCCGCGTCGGTTATCGCGCGGTCAATTCCTGCATCCGCTTGCTGCCGACGATCGACGGACAGGAATTGGTGACCGTCGAGAGCTTGCAGGCCGCCGACGGCAGCCTGCATCCGGTGCAGAAAGCTCTGGTCGAGCAACATGCCTCGCAATGCGGATTTTGCACGCCCGGCTTCGTGATGTCGCTGTTCGCACTGTATCTGCAAACACCGAGCGCGACTCGCGAGCAGGTGCTCGAAGCCTTGTCCGGCAATCTGTGCCGGTGCACCGGCTATCGCCCTATCATCGAAGCGGGCTGCCGGATGGGCGGGTATCCGCCACCGGCGCATTGGGACCGCGAGGCACCGTTGCTGCAGGCGCGGCTCGAGTTGCTGCGCGGCATGCGGCGCGAATCAGCCTTGCGGCTACCGGGTTTCCACGCGCCGCGCAGCCTCGACGAATTGGCCGCGGCGCTCGAAGCGCAGCCCTCGGCGTTGGTGTTGGCCGGCGGCACCGATATCGGGCTCTGGGTGACGAAGTTGGTGCGCGACCTGCCCTCCATCGTCTACCTTGGAGAGGTCGCGGAACTCAAGCAGGTGCGCAGCGAGGCCGGCAGCCTCGTCATCGGAGCCGCAGTTTCGCTGGCGGATGGCTGGGACGCGATCGTCGGCGCTTATCCGCAGCTTGCCGAAATCGCGCAACGATTTGGATCGCCGCCGGTGCGCAATTCCGGCACCTTGTGCGGCAATCTCGCCAATGGATCGCCGATCGGCGATTCGATGCCGATATTGATCGCGCTCGGCGCCGAGATCGAATTACGCCGCGGTACGCGCTCGCGACGCCTGCCTCTAGAACAGTTTTATTTGGGCTACCAGCGCAAGGACATCGCACCCGGCGAATTCATCGTATCGGTGAGCGTGCCGTTGCCGCGTGCGGGGGAATGGGTCGCAAGCTATAAGCTGTCGAAGCGTTTCGACCAGGATATTTCGGCGGTTTGCGTAGGCTTAGCCGTGCAAGTCCGCGATGGACGCGTCCACACGGCGCGCATCGCATTCGGCGGCATGGCCGCTATCCCGGCGCGCGCGCACGCCGCCGAAAGCGCCTTGATTGGCGCCGATTGGAAAGCCGCGGGCATCGAGCAAGCCGCGGCGGCGCTCGACAAGGATTTCCAGCCATTGACCGATCTGCGCGCCACGAGCGGCTATCGGCTGCGGGCGGCGCGCAATTTGTTGCGCCGTTTCTACTTGGAGCACGGCGGCGCGTCGGCGCCGGTGCGAACCGCCGCCGTCGTTGCGGCGTCGGTGTGAGGCCAAAAGATTTGAAGTCGGCTCCACTCCATGCACCCGCTTCGCGCCATGAGAGCGCGCATTTGCACGTCAGCGGCAGGGCGCTATACGCCGACGACATCCCATTGCCCGACAATGTACTGCACGCGGCGTTCGGGCTCAGCAGCATCGCTCACGGCCGCATTCGCGAGCTGCATCTCGCGGCTCTGCTTAGGCTTCCGGGGGTGGCCACCGTCGCGGTCGCCGCCGATGTTCCGGGCGAAAACAATTACAGCAGCACGCACCACGATGATCCGATTTTCGCCGAAAATCTCGTGCAATATGCGGGCCAGCCGCTGTTCGCCGTTGCGGCCGCCTCATACGCGCAGGCACGTCGCGCCGCCGCGGGCGCGCGCGTGGTGGTCGATCCGCTGCCCGCGATTCTCGATGTTCGCGCGGCGCTCGCCGCGAAGAGTTATGTTCTGCCATCCGAGTGCGTCGTGCGCGGCCGCCCGCTGGAGGCGCTGACCCAGGCGCCGCATCGCTTGCAGGGCACGGCGACGGTAGGCGGCCAAGATCATTTTTATTTGGAGGGCCAAATTGCCGTGGCCTTGCCGCAGGAAGACGGCGGCATACTGATCCATAGCTCGACGCAGCATCCGTCGGAAGTGCAGCAAATCGTTGCGCACGCGTTGGCGATGCGCGCGAACGCGGTCGTCGTGCAGTGCCGGCGCATGGGCGGCGGGTTTGGGGGCAAAGAAACGCAGCCCGCGCTGATTGCGGCGGCCGCGGCCGTGCTCGCACACAAGACGCAGCGCCCGGTCAAACTGCGCCTCGATCGCGATGCCGACATGCTGGTGACGGGCAAGCGGCACGATTTTCTCGCCGACTACGACGTCGGATTCGACGCGCAGGGCCGCATCATGGCGCTGACCGTCATGTTGGCGTCCCGCTGCGGTTACTCGGCCGACTTGTCCGGGCCGGTCAACGACCGCGCGCTCATGCATCTCGACAACGCGTATTTTCTCGAGCATGTGGAAATCGTTTCGCATCGCTGCAAGACCCACACCGTGTCCAACACGGCGTTCCGCGGTTTCGGCGGACCGCAAGGCATGATCGTCATCGAGCAGATCATCGATGAGATCGCTCGCACGCTCGGACTCGATCCGCTGGCCGTGCGGCGCGCGAATTTTTATGGCATCGACAGCCGCAACGTGACGCATTATGGCCAAACGATTGAGGACAACATCCTCGGCGAGATCGTCGATCGGCTCGAGGTCAGCAGCCATTACCGCGAACGTCGCGAGATGCTGACGACGTGGAATGTGCAAAGCAGCATCGTCAAACGCGGCATCGCGCTGACGCCCGTCAAGTTCGGGATTTCGTTCACCGCGACGATGTTCAATCAAGCGGGGGCCTTGGTGCACGTCTACACCGACGGCACGGTGCTGCTGAATCACGGCGGTACCGAGATGGGTCAGGGATTGTTCACCAAAGTGGCGCAGGTCGTCGCGATTGAACTCGGGCTGCCGCTGTCCGCAATACGCGTCTCGTGCACCGATACCTCCAAGGTACCCAATACGTCCGCGAGCGCCGCTTCGGCGAGTTCGGATCTGAATGGCAAGGCGGCGCAGGCGGCCGTGCAGACGATCCGGCAGCGCCTCGTCGATTTCGCCTGCGCAAGCTTTGGTGTCGAGGCCCAGGCCGTGCGATTTCACGATGGCTACGTCGCCGTCGGCCCGCGTGAACTCACATTCGCCGACTTGGTAGAGCGCGCGTACCGCGCGCGGATCTCGCTTTCTGCGACGGGCTACTATAGGACGCCGAAGATAGGCTGGGACAAGGCAACGATGCGCGGGCGGCCGTATTATTATTTCGCCTATGGCGCGGCAGTCAGCGAGGTTGCCGTGGATACCCTGACCGGCGAAACGCAGCTGATGCGAGTCGACATCCTCCACGACGTGGGCCATTCGCTCAATACCGCAATCGATATCGGTCAGATCGAAGGCGGATTTCTGCAGGGCGCCGGCTGGCTGACTTCGGAAGAGCTGTGGTGGAGCGATCAGGGCGAGCTGAAGACGCATGCGCCGTCGACTTATAAGATTCCCACGGTCCGCGACTGGCCGGCGCAGGCGGAGGTGCGATTGTTCGACGGTGCGGGCAACCGGGAGGAGACGATTTATCGCTCCAAGGCCGTGGGCGAACCGCCGTTGATGTTGGCGATTTCGGTATTGCATGCGATCCGCGATGCGATCGCGCACTGCGCGCCGCCTCGCTCGTTGCCGCGCCTGAACGCACCGGCGACGCCGGAGGCGGTGCTGCGCGCGATCGGCGCCGCACGCGCCGAGCCGATCGCATGAGTTGGTTCACGCCGCTCCGCGATTGGCCGGTGGGGCTGATCAGCGCCCTGCAACGCGAGCCCGTGATCGTGCGCGTCGTGCTGGCCGCCGTGCGCGGCTCCGCGCCGCGCGAGCCCGGCGTCGGAATGCTCGTCGGCCGCGCCGCATTCGCGGGGACGATCGGCGGCGGACAACTCGAATGGGAGGCCTTGGCGGCGGCTCGCGCCCTGCTCGACGATGCGACGGTCCCCGCAAGCTTGCGGCGCCTGGTGCTGGCGGCCGATCTCGGCCAGTGCTGTGGCGGCGTCGTCGAAGTCTGGTTGGAACGCTATACGCGGGAGAACTTGGGCCTCGTCGGTGACCTGCGGGATGCCGCGCGCGATAGCGCGCACGCCGGTGGTGCCGTGCTCCTGAGTACGCTCAAGAGCGGCATCGTGGAGCATCGCATCGTACGCGGCATCGGCAGCTGCGCGGCGGCCGATCTGCTGCTGCGCCGGCCGCGCGTGCAGGCGGTGCCGCTCGTTATCGGCGATCCGGGCGGTGAGCTCACGCTGATCGAGCGCTTGGACGATGAATTGCCGCCGCTCTGGCTCTATGGCGCAGGTCATGTCGGGCAGGCGCTGGCGCGAATTTTCATGGAGCTGCCGGTGTCGTTGACTTGGATCGACGGACGCGACGGGCTGATCCCTTTGCTGCTGCCCGATTCGATCCGGAGTCCGCCGGGCGCCGATCCGGTCGCGACCGTGGCTGCGGCGCCGGCCGGCACGCGTTTCCTCGTGCTCACGCATAGTCACGCTCTCGACTATGCGTTGTGTCGCGAGATACTCGCGCGCGGAGATTTTGCCTGGGCCGGGCTCATCGGCTCGAAGAGCAAGGCAGCGCGTTTTCGCTCGCGATTGGCGCGCGAGGGTTTTGCGCTCGCAAGCATCGCGCGCCTCATCTGCCCGATCGGCATCGGCGGGATTTCGAGCAAATGGCCGGCGGCGATTGCGGTCGGCGTCGCTGCGCAAGTGTTGCAGGATCTGAGCTTGGGCGCCGATGGCGCCCTGGATACGCGCGGCGCGCCGCACGCGGCCGTGCCCATCGCGGCAGTGCCCATCGCGGCAGTGCCAGAGGCGACGGGTCCGGGCGCGCAGGCGCTGCGCGCCGCGCCGCGCTGCAACGAGCGCGATTGCGCGGATTGCGGTCCATGATGCCTTATCTACTCGATTGGTTGGCGCTGCTGCTGCGCTGGGTGCACGTCATCGCGGGTATTGCGTGGATCGGCGCATCGTTTTATTTCGTCTGGCTCGATAATCACCTGCAGGCGCCCTTGGACCCGCAGCGCACGGATCCCGGTGTCGGCGGCGAGTTGTGGGCCGTGCACGGCGGCGGCTTCTATCGCTCGCAAAAATATCGCGTGGCGCCGGAAACACTGCCTCCGACTTTGCATTGGTTTTATTGGGAGGCCTATACCACCTGGCTGTCGGGATTTGCGCTGCTCTGTTTGCTGTATTTTTGGCGGGCCGAGGCGTATCTGATCGACGCCGCGGTTGCGCCGCTCGCGAAGTCCGCAGCGATCGCAATTGGCCTCGGATTTCTGGCCGCAAGCTGGCTGATTTACGACGGGCTTTGCCGCTCGCCGCTGGGTCGCAGCGCACGCGCGCTCGCGACCGTGCTCGTAGCGCTGATCGGCGCCGAAGCTTGGGGACTTTGTCAATTGTTCAGCGGCCGCGGCGCCTTCATGCTGTTCGGCTCGGCGCTCGGCACGATCATGGTGGCGAATGTCTTGTTCGTCATCATCCCGGGCCAGCGCGAGATGGTCCGCGCGAAGCGCGAGGGCCGACCGCTGGATCCCGTATATGGCCTGCGCGGAAAACAGCGCTCCGTGCACAACACGTATTTCACGCTGCCGGTGTTGTTCGTGATGATCAGCAACCACTATGCGATGACTTACGGCGCCGCGAAGAACTGGCTGGTGCTGATCGCGATGAGCTTCGCCGGCGCGTCCATCCGCGCATGGTTCGTCGCGAGACACAAGCCGGCGCAGCGCGGCGCATTGCCAGCAGCCCTGCCGGCCGTTCTCGGTCTCGTAACCGTCGCGATCGTCGTCATCGCGCTTGCGCCGTTGGGCAGCTTGTTCAGCGCATCCGAGCCGGCCGCAGCGCCCGCGATCGACCTCGACCGGGTACAGGCGATCGTCGCGCAGCGCTGTGCGCCATGCCACGCCGAAAAGCCGACGCAAGCCGGATTCAATGCCGCTCCGATGGGCCTCGTCTTCGAGACCATAGCGGGTGTGCGCGCGCATCTGCCCGAGGTGCAGATGCAAGTCGCGTCACGCTTGATGCCGCTCGGCAATCTTACGCAGATGAGCGAGGACGAACGGACGACGCTGCTGCTGTGGATCGGACATGCGGACGACCACTAGTGCGACGACCGTGGAAACGATGAGGACGACGCGACGATGACGCAAGATTCAAATTATCCGCGCGACCTGCGCGGCTACGGCCGACTGCCGCCGCACGCGCGCTGGCCCGCGGGCGCGCGAATCGCGCTGCAGTTCGTATTGAACTACGAGGAAGGGGCCGAGAATTGCGTGCTCGACGGCGACGCCGCGTCCGAGGTTTTCCTGTCCGAGATCGTGGGTGCGCAAGCGTTTCCGATGCGCCACATGAGCATGGAGTCGCTCTATGAATACGGCTCGCGCGCGGGCCTATGGCGCGTGTTGCGGACATTTGAGCGCCATCGCTTGCCGCTGACGATCTTTGCGGTGGCTGCAGCGGTGAAGCGCAACTTGGAGGCGGCATCCGCCTTCAAGGAACTCGGCCATGAGATCGCCTGCCACGGACTGCGCTGGATCAGCTACCAGCAAGTCGACGAGGCGAACGAGCGCGCGCACATGGCCGAGGCCACCGCGATCCTGCGTAAGATCCTCGGCGCAGCGCCGCTCGGCTGGTATACCGGGCGCGACAGCCCGCAGACGCGCCGCCTCGTCGTGGAGCACGGTGGCTTCGTTTACGACTCGGATTCGTACGCCGACGATTTACCGTATTGGATCCGTGTGCCCGTGATCAAGGACGGCGCACGACAAACATTGGCGCATCTCGTGATCCCGTACGCGCTGGACACCAATGACATGCGCTTCGCGACCGCCCAGGGGTTCAATTCCGGGACCCAGTTCTTCGATTATTTGCGCGACGCGTTCGATATCTTGTACCGGGAAGGCGATCCACAGGGACTCGATGCGCCAAAGATGCTCTCGATCGGGCTGCACTGCCGCCTCGCGGGACGGCCGGGCCGAATCGCGGCGCTCGAGAGATTCCTCGAGCATGTCTTGAAACACGAGCAGGTTTGGATCTGCCGCCGTATCGACATCGCGCGGCATTGGATTGCCGCGCATCCGTGCGGGCCGATGCCATGATCGCGCTCGAGGACTTGAATGCGCTGCCGCCGAGCGATTTCGTGGCGACACTCGGCGGCATATTCGAGCATTCCGCGTGGGTGGCGCAGCGCATTGAGGCCTTGCGACCTTTCAGCTCGCGCTTGCAGCTGCTCGATGCAATGCGAGCGGCCGTACATGCGGCTCCGCTTGCGGAGCAGCTGGCGTTGATCAGAGCCCATCCAAAGCTCGGCGCGCGAGGCCGCAACCGCAGCGATTTGACTGCGGCGTCCGCGGGCGAACAGCGGCGCGCCGGCTTGGATGCATGCACCGATGAGGAGTTTCTGCGGCTGCAGAGGCTCAATGACGACTATAGCGAGAAATTTTCGTTTCCATTCATTCTGGCGGTTCGCGGCCACGAGCCGGCGTCCATCATTGAAAGCGTCGAGGCTCGCCTGGGCAACGATTTGGCGCATGAACGGCGTACGGCATTGCGGGAAATCGGCTTGATTGCGGAATACCGGCTTGCCGATGCGGTCTCGACGCCGGCCGGAGCCGAGATCGTCGCGATGCGCGAGCGCCTCGTGCGCTGCCACGTCGCGCCGACCGACGTGGGCAGCGCACGCGTCGCGCTGGTGCGCGAGTGGATGCTTGTCGCCGGGATCGACGTGTCGGCCGACGCGGGCGGCAATTTGCTCGGCCGCTCGCCCGGGGGCGCCCTGGAGTCGCGTTCCGTGGTCGTCGGCGGGCATGAGGAAACGAATGCCGCTGCGCTGCATTATGCGGACCCCATGGGCTGCCTGTTGGGCATCGCAGTCATCCAGCAGTTCAGGCAGAACGGAGTTTGCGCGCCCTGCGAATTGCGTATCGTGGCCTCGGCCGCGGGCCTTGCTCATTGTGCGGAGGAGACGCGGGATCAGCGCAGTCTCGAACTCGCGGCGCGCATGCTCGCGAATTTCTTGCTACAACAAGGGCCGACTACCGGTCCAACTGCGAGTGTGTCCCCGCCATGACTGAATCAAACCGAGACGTCCACCCCCAATATGCGGAGCTCATGAGCCGCAACATCAATATGGCCGACGAACGGCTCGGTGCCGCGGCGCTCAATGCAACCGACGAATTTTTCGGGGCGGCGGAACGCATGCTGCAGGCCGGCGATCCGCAATGGCGTGCCGGAGTTTACGACGCGCATGGCAAATGGATGGACGGTTGGGAGACGCGCCGCCGCCGCGGCCCAGGTTTCGACCACTGCATCGTACGCTTGGCGGCGCCGTGCACGCTCGCGCTTCTGGAAATCGACACGCGCCATTTCACGGGCAACTATCCGCCGTTTGCGTCCGTCCAAGCCTGTCGCATGACGGGGCAACCGGATGCCGGCACCGCCTGGACCGATCTCGTGCCGCGCGTGTCCCTGCAGGGTGATCACCGCAATTTTTTCGAAGTTTCGTCCGCCGAAGTTTGGACCCACCTGAAACTCAATATTCATCCGGACGGCGGCATTGCGCGCCTGCGGGCCTATGGGGCGGTGCATCGCGATTGGACCGGTGCTGTTGCCGGCGATGCGGTCGATCTCGCGGCGGCGTTGAATGGCGGCCGCGCGCTCGCGTGCAGCGATCAGCACTATGGGGCCATGGGTAATTTGCTGTTGCCGGGCCGCGGCGCGAGCATGGCGGACGGTTGGGAGACGCGCCGGCGGCGAGAGCCGGGCTACGACTGGGTCCTAGTGCGTCTCGGCACGGCGGGCCGCGTCCAGGCCGTGGAAATCGATACCGCTCATTTCAAGGGAAACTTTCCCCATCAAGTATCGATTAATGCCGCGCTGCTCAGCGGCAATGCCGAAGGCGATTTGCGCAGCGAGAGCTTGTACTGGCCCGTGCTGTTGGAACCGCGGCTCTTGCACGCCGATCAGGTGCAGATTTTCGCGGCCGAGATACGCGATCTGGGGGCGGTGTCGCACGTGCGTGTGAATATCCATCCGGACGGCGGTTTGAGCCGGGTCAGGCTCATCGGCAAGCCCGCGCGAGCCTGAAGAACAGCCGTGAACGAACCCCAGATCCTGCTGCGCGCAACGCCGCTGACGGCGCAGAGCTTCGCTGAGTTTGGGGACGTCATCGAAATCGAGGGGCGAGATTTCCGTTGGATCAACGACAATACCTGTAAACGCTACGACGATCTGGCGCATGTCGATGTCTTGGAGGACGGCGGCCGGCCGTTGATCAGCGTGTTCGAGGCCGCCGCGCGGCCGCTGCCCTTGCGGGTTCGAGCGCTCGAGCGCCATCCGCGATCGAGTCAGGCGTTTTTTCCATTGCAGGCGCGGCCATTCCTGATCGTCGTCGCCGCCGACGGACCGGCGCCGATTGCGGCCCGCATCCGCGTTTACTTGAGCTCCGGCCGCCAGGGCGTCAATTACCGCCGCAATACCTGGCACCATTCCTTGATTGCGCTCGGCCGCACCTCGAGTTTTCTCGTGATCGATCGCGGCGGTGCGGGCGAAAATTGCGACGAGATCGCCGTCGATGTGCCGGTCGTGCTCGTCACTGCGGAATAGAGGCGTCTACGCCCTCGACGAACCAGTTGATCGATTGCAGATCGGCGCTCGACAGCGCGGCATGCGCATCCACCTTTGGATTGCCGGCGTTGTCCTTGATCGGGCCCGCGAACGGCATCAACGTGCCGTCCACGATCGCCTGTTTTTTGGCCTCGAAAACACGTGCGACATCGGCGGGCACCGCGGGATTGAGCGGCGTGAGCACGACGACGCCTTCCTTGATGCCCCAGTGTGCCTGCCGCGCGCCGGTCCACGATCCGTCGAGGGCTTTTTTTACTTCGTCGATGTAGTAGACGCCCCAGTTTTCGGTGTTCGCGGTCAATTGGGCGTGCGGCCCGAATTTCGACATGTCGGAATCCCATCCGAATGCGTGGATGCCTTTCTCTTCAGCGACCTGGACCACGGCGGGGGAGTCGGTATTTTGACAGAGGATATCGGCGCCTTGCGCCATCAGCGCCTCGGCCGCTTGGCGCTCTTTGCCCGGGTCGTACCAGGTATCCGCCCAGACGACTTTGGTGTGGATCTTCGGATTGACGCTCCTCGCGCCGAGCGTGAAGGCGTCGATGTTGCGAATCACCTCGGCGATCGGGAATGAGGCGACGTAGCCCAACGTGTTGGTTTTCGTCATACGTCCGGCCAGCACGCCGAGCAGATAGGCGCCTTCATAGAAGCGCGCCTCATAGGTCACCACGTTGGCAGCAGTCTTGTATCCGGTGCCATGTTCGAAGTGAACTTTAGGAAACAGCTTCGCGACCTTGAGCGTCGGCTCCATGTAGCCGAACGAGGTCGCGAAGATCAAGCTGTAATCTTTGGCGGCCAATTGCCGGATGACGCGTTCGGCGTCGGCGGTTTCCGGCACGCTTTCCACGTAGGTCGTCTCGATCTTGGCGCCGAATTCGCGCTCGATCGCAAGTCGCCCGAGATTGTGCTGGTAGGACCAGCCGCCGTCGGCAACGGGGCCCACATAGACGAATGCGATCTTCAGCGGCGCGGCCGCAGCACTCAGCGCCAACAGGCCGCACAGGCAGGCGCCGGCGAGCGCCGCGCGAAACTGGTTTCGCATACCAATCAATCCTCATGAGAGCAGATCCATGATGAAGCCTCAATCGTGATGAGGCGTCAAGCTGCCGATCAGGGCCCGCATTGTGTACGATAAAGCCGTGCCACCTGCCTGGGACGCCCATCGACATGAATGATCACCCGACTGGGCGTCGACGCCCTGGATTGACGCGCATCCTGAGCCGCGGCATTTTGCGCACAATGATGCTGTTGCTGGTGCTCGGCACCGCGCGCTCCGGCCACGCACGGGGCGCTGCCGCTGCCGCTGCGCCCGCGCCGACGACCGCCGCGACTTCCACGGTCACGAATCCGTCTGCGGCCGGCCCCGCCGGCGCTCGTGCGGTGCCGCTTGCCGTCAAAGTCTTGATCATCAATATGTTTCAGCCCGAGGCGGCGCCATGGCTCGCTGCCCTGCAGCCCAGCGAAGAGATTCGCGTGCCGGGCCTTGACGAGGATTATCCGTCCGTGCACTGCACGGCCGACGCCGTTTGCCAAATGACGACCGGCATGGGCCATGCCAATGCCGCAGCCTCGACGATGGCGCTGCTCTACAGCGGCTTGTTCGATTTGCATGAGGCCTATTTCCTGATCGCCGGCATCGCGGGCATCGATCCCGAGCGCGGCACGATCGGCTCCGCGGCCTGGGCCCGATATGCGGTGGACAGCGGTATCGCGCACGAAATCGACGCGCGCGAATTGCCGCGGGGCTGGCGCGACGGCTATTTCGGCGTTCTTACCGATTCCCCCGACAGCGTGCCGAAGTTCGAATATCGCACCGAGATGTTCCGCCTCGACGAGGATCTTCTGCAACGCGCGCTCATCCTGTCACGTTCGGCCACGCTCGAAGACAGCGACGATGTCGCCGCGTATCGGCGGCACTACGGTGCAGCGCCTGCCAATCAGCCGCCCGCGGTGATTCAGTGCGATACGCTCGGGGGCGACACCTGGTGGACGGGCAAGCGCTTGGGCGAGCACGCGCGCCGCTGGACCCGATTGTTGACCGACGGCAAGGGCGTCTATTGCACGACGCAGCAAGAGGATAATGCGACGCTCGGCGCATTGGCGCGCGGCGCCCATTCCGGCCTGCTCGATCTGCGCCGAGTCGCGATCTTGCGCAGCGGCTCGGATTTCGACCGGCCCTATGTACACCAGGGCGTGCTCGAGGGGCTGCGTGCGCAGCTTGCGTTGGCGGGCGCCGGGCGCATTGCCGCCGACAATCTCGTGCATGCCGGCATGCCGCTCGTCGAAGCAATCGTGCGCCACTGGGATCAATGGCAGAACGGCGTGCCGGCGGCTGCATCGCCATGACGGCCGCCTCTCGATGATGCCCGCTGACGCGGCCGCGCCGCGCCTCGCTCTGCGCGGCATCAGCAAACGCTACGGCAGCGTGCTCGCCAATGATCGTATCGATATCGATGTCGCCGGCGGCGAAATTCATGCGCTGCTCGGCGAAAACGGCGCCGGCAAGAGCACGCTCATGAAAATCGTCTACGGCGTGACGAGGCCCGATGCGGGGCGCATCGAGTGGCAGGGCGAGATCGTGGATATCCGCAGTCCGGCGCAGGCGCGGCGGCTCGGCATCGGCATGGTATTTCAGCACTTCGCGCTGTTCGAAACCCTGACCGTGGCCGAGAACATCGCCTTGGCGCTCGACGAGCGCATGCCCGCGCCCAAGCTCGCAGCGCGCATCGAGGAGGTCTCGCGGCGCTACGGCTTGCCGATCGATCCGGCGCAGTTGCTGCACGGCATGTCGGTCGGCGAACGGCAGCGCGTGGAGATCGTGCGCTGCCTGCTGCAGCGGCCGAAATTGTTGATCATGGATGAACCGACGTCCGTCTTGACGCCGCAGGCAGTGCGCGTGCTGTTTCAGACGCTGCGCCAGTTGGCTTCCGAGGGCTTGAGCATCCTCTATATCAGCCACAAGCTCGACGAGATTCGCGAACTCTGCGACGTAGCGACGATACTGCGCAACGGCAGAGTCAGCGGTACCGCGATTCCCCGCAATGAATCGAACGCGAGTTTGGCGCGGCTCATGGTCGGCAGCGAACTCAAGGAATGCGTGCTGCTCGCGCGTGAGCCCGGGGAAATCCGGCTCGCGCTGACCGATTTGACGCTGCGGAGCACGGATCCCTTCGGCACTTCCTTGAGCGAGATCAACCTCGGCGTGCGCGGCGGCGAAATCGTCGGCATTGCCGGTGTATCGGGCAACGGTCAAAAGGAACTCGTGGCGGCAATATCCGGCGAGGCCTTGTCCGCAAACAGCGCTGCGGTGCGCCTTTGCGGCGTGGATGCCGGCCGTGCAAGCCCGGTGCGCCGCCGCCGATTGGGGCTGCGCTTCGTTCCGGAGGAGCGCCTAGGTCGCGGTGCAGTCGAGGAGATGAACCTCGCGGACAACAGCGTGCTGACCGGCGCCGATTGCGGACTCGTACGGCACGGACTGGTCCAGACCCGCGCGGCGCGCGCGTTTGCGCGCACGACGATCGATCGATTTGCGGTGAAATGCGCCGGGGAGTTGGCACTGGCTGAAAGCCTCTCGGGCGGCAATCTGCAGAAATTCATCGTTGGCCGTGAGATCGGATTGCAACCGAAAGTGATGCTGGTCGCGCAGCCGACCTGGGGCGTGGATGTCGGCGCCGCGCTGCTGATCCGGCAGGCACTGATCGATCTGCGCGATGCGGGCATCGCGGTGTTGGTGATCTCCGAGGAGCTCGAGGAGCTGTTTTCGATCTGCGATCGGATTGCGGTCATCGCGTGTGGACGCCTCTCGGCCGCGATGCCGCGCTCACAATGGACCGTTGAATCGGTCGGCCTGGCGATGACGGGCGTATTCGACGCGGCCGCAGCGCCGGGGGCCACGCGCCATGCGGCCCTCTAGCGGCGCGGCGCCGCCGCCCCGGCATTGGAGTTGGCCGCTGCGCCTGGAGAGGCGCGCCGAGCCTTCGGCGATCATGCGCATCGCATCCTCGCCGCTCGCGGCCGTACTGATGCTGTTGACCGGCCTCATTACCTTGAGCGTGCTCGGCAAGGACCCAATGGCCGCTTTCAACGTGTTTTTCATCGAGCCGTTCAATTCGATCTACGGTATCGGCGAGCTGTTGCTCAAGGCGACGCCGCTGATGCTTTGCGCGTTGGGCCTCGCGCTCGGGTATCGTGCCAATGTCTGGAACATCGGCGCGGAGGGCCAACTGACGATCGGCGCGATTGCCGGCAGCGGCGTCGGCTTGTTTTGCGGTGGCGCACTCGGGGCTTGGGCGTTGCCGGCGATGCTGCTCGCGGGGATCATCGGCGGCATGGCATGGGCGGCGATTCCGGCCTTGTTACGTACGCGATTCAATACCAGCGAGATCTTCGTCAGCCTCATGCTCGTCTACATCGCACAGCTGTTCCTGTCGTATCTGGTGCATGGCCCCTGGCGCGACCCGGCCGGACAGAATTTTCCGCAATCGCAAGCGCTTGCCGATAACGCCATGATGCCGGCTCTATTCGACGGCGCGCGCGTCACCGGCGGTCTGCTGATGGCCTTGGGGTTGGCGGCGTTGTCCTGGTGGTTCGGTTCGGCGACCGCCGCGGGCTTCCGAATGCGGGTCAGCGGCATGGCGCCCGGCGCTGCGACGTACGCGGGTTTCAGCGCGCGCGGAAATATCTGGCTCGCGATGATGATCGGCGGAGGGGCGGCGGGGCTCGCCGGACTGCTCGAAGTGGCCGGCCCGATCGGCATGCTGCAGCCCGTGATCTCGCCGGGCTATGGTTTTACGGCGATCATCGTCGCCTTCGTCGGCAGGCTGCACCCCGTCGGCATCGTGTTGGGATCGCTGCTCATGTCGGCGCTCTACCTGGGCGGCGAGTCGGCTCAAATCGAACTGCAGCTGCCATCGTCGGTGAGCGGCGTGTTTCAAGCCGCGCTGCTGTTTTTTCTGCTCGCGGCAGAGCTGTTCATTCATTTTCGATTGTGCAGGTCGCGGCGTTGAGCGCGGGCACCGGGACTGCCATCGTCGTCAGCGCGGTCGCAGCCGCTACGCCGCTCGTGTACGCGTCGCTCGGCGAACTCGTCGCCGAGCGCGCCGGGGTCCTGAACCTTGGCGTCGAAGGCATGATGCTGGTGGGCGCAATCGGCGGCTTCGCCGTGGGCTTGTCGACAGGCAATCTATGGCTCGCCTACCTCGCGGCGGCCGCGGCCGGCGCCCTCGTGTCTCTGTTGTTCGCGGTGCTGACCTTGAGTCTGCAGACCAATCAGGTTGCGACCGGTCTCGCGCTGACCTTATTTGGCGTCGGCTTGAGCGCGTTCGTCGGCCGCAGCTTCGTCGGCCTGCCGATTGCGCGAGTGCCGCAATTGCACATTCCGCTTCTGACGGACCTGCCGCTCATCGGTCCGCTGTTGTTTCATTACGATCTGCCGGAATACCTGTCAATTGTGCTGTGCGCGGCAATCGCGTGGATGCTCGGCCGCACGCGCCTGGGACTGCGTATACGCGCGGTCGGCGAGTCGCCGGAGACCGCGCATGAACTGGGGCAGCCGGTCATGCGCATCCGCTATCTCGCGGTGTTGTTCGGCGGTGCGATGAGCGGCATCGCCGGCGCCTATCTGTCGACGGCACTGACGCCGATGTGGGTCGAGGGAATGAGCGCAGGGCGCGGCTGGATCGCGCTTGCGCTCGTGGTATTTGGGACCTGGAAACCGTGGCGCGCACTTGGCGGTGCGTACCTGTTCGGCGCGGTGACGGTGCTGCAGCTGTACGCCCAGAGCCTCGGCATCCGGATTCCGAGCGAGTTTCTCTCGATGCTGCCCTACGCGGTGACGATCGTGGTCCTGGTCGTCATCTGCCGCGACCCTAAGACGATCCTCATGAATCGACCGGCCGCGCTCGGGCGCAGTTTTCACTGCGCATCCTGAGCGAGCCGCACCGGGCGCCGGATCGCTCGAGCGGGAGCACGGCATCGCGCGGCAAAGCTCCGCGCACTCAGCCGGCGATATATTTTTGCAGTTCCTCGATCTGATGCGATTGATCTTCGATGACGGCCTTCACGAGATCGCCGATCGACAATATCCCCAGTACTTGTCGGTCCTTCACGACCGGGAGATGCCGGATGCGCTTGTTCGTCATCAGCTCCATGCAATGGCGCACGGTATCGTCGGGACTGACCGTGATCGCGGGCGAACTCATGATGTCGGCGACCGGCGTGTCGCGCGATAAGCGGTTCATCAGCACTACCTTACGGGCGTAGTCCCGCTCCGAGATGACGCCAACCAAGTTGCCATTGTCGATGACCACCAGAGCGCCGATTTGATGCGTCGCCATGACTTCGAGCGCGCGGAGAACCGATTCGTTCGGCCCGATTTGCAACAATTCAGCGCTCTTGGCTTTGAGTAGTTGATGCACCGTCTGCATAGGTTCCCCCTTGAATTTTATTGCGTCCTGTGAGGTCCCGCTGTTGGCGATTATACGCCCCGAAAACTTGGCTCGCGCGTACCTCGCCCGCGCCGCCTCATAAACATCAACCTAGGCCGGATCGAAGAAATTCTCGCTGACGGGCTTGCTCGCCAAGATCTCCGCCCGCGTCAAGCCCTGAATCTCGTGCGGGAACACCAGCCAGCGGTCCGTTTCATGGATGTAGTAGTCGGGCACGAGGATGCTACGATTTCGCGAAGGCTTGTAATACACCGTCGCGATCCGGATTTTTTCGGGCAGGTTGCGGCGGCAGCGCCGCTCGAGCTCCGCGAGAACGGCATCCAGGCTGCGGCCGGAGTCCCAGACGTCATCGATGAGCAGCAGTTCGTCCTCGAACGTCAAGCGCGATACCAGATAATCCAAGGCGTGAACCCTGACCGTCTTGTCTTGAGTGTCGATGCCGGTATACGAGGAAGTCCGAATCGCGATGTGATCGGCGTGAATCGAGTGGTATTCGAGCACTTCCTGTACGGCAATTCCGATTGGGGTGCCGCCGCGCCACATCGCTACCAGAAAAGTGGGTCTGAATCCGCTGGCGATGATCCGCCTCGCCAATTCCATCGAGTCCCGGAGCAAGGAGTCAGCCGAAATAAAGAGTTTGTCCATGAGCGCATGCTGCGCCAAACAGGGCGCGTCAGACAAGTTGGCGCAGTCAAGCCATGCCTCGGCCGAGGAATCGCCAAGCGTCCTGCAACCAGGTACGATTTCCCAAAATATGCCTGCCGCGACGCCATTGAGCCAGATCGACCGACAGCGGAGCACATCGCCATGGAATGCCCGCTTGGATTTGCGATTCGAATGCCGCGGTGAGCGCAGCACCCTCGCCCACAACCAGCACATAGGGCCTTTGCAGGTGCAAAAGGCCTTGTATCCTGAAAGCCCGGCGGTGTGTCACGTGGCCATTTTGCATCCCCCGGGCGGGGTCGCCGGCGGCGATCGGCTCATCGTCGATGCGGCGTTGGCTCCCGGAGCGCGGGCGCTACTGACGACCCCGGGTGCGTCCAAATGGTATCGATCCGCGGGCGCTCTGGCGGAGCAGCAGCTGAGGTTTTGCCTGCTGGGGCATACCGTGCTCGAATGGCTGCCGCGTGAGACCATTCTCTTCGACGGTTCGCGGGTTGCAATGAGCCTCGAGCTGAGCTTGGGACCGGCGGCGAAATTCTTCGGGTGGGAAATCCTGTGTTTCGGGCGCGCGGCCTATGGGGAAAAATGGCGTAGCGGCAGCGTCGCGTTTCATACGCGCATCAGCACCGAGGGAGGTCTGCTATGGACCGAATCCGCAAATTTGACTGCCGACAGCGGCTTCTTGGAATCGCCGGTGGGCCTTGCCGGCTGTACCGTAAGCGGGACTTTTTTAGCGGCGGGATTCAGCTGCGAGCCTGGTTTACTCGCCGCGTGCCGCACGACCTATGAGGGCGACGCCGAGCACGACGCGCAGCGCGGCATCACGACCCTCCCGCGGGTCTTGGTTGCCCGCTATCTGGGCCGATCATCGGAGCACGCCTTCCTGTGGTTTCGCTCGCTCTGGAGCCTACTGCGTCCGGCCGTGCTGGGCACGGAGGCGCGCGCGCCCCGCCTCTGGGCCACATGACCCGGGAGCAGTGAGGATTCGATATGGAGTTGACGCCAAGAGAAAAGGACAAGCTGTTGCTGTTTACTGCGTGCTTATTGGCCGAGCGGCGCCGCGCCCGGGGTTTGAAGCTCAACTACCCGGAGACGGTCGCCTTGATCACGGGCGCCATCCTCGAGGGCGCGCGGGACGGCAAGACGGTCGCGGAACTGATGAGTTACGGTACCAAGATCATCTCGCGGGCGGAGGTGTTGGAGGGTGTGCCCGAGATGATTCCCGAAATCCAGGTCGAGGCCACATTTGCGGACGGCACCAAACTCGTGACCGTCCATCATCCGGTCGTTTGACGAGGAGACATCGGTGATACCCGGTGAAATATTCGCGGCGGCCGGTGATATCGAATTGAATGCGGATCGCCGGACCATCACGGTCAAGGTCGATAATGGCGGCGACCGGCCCATTCAAGTGGGCTCGCACTACCATTTTTTCGAGACGAATTCGAGTTTGCGCTTCGACCGCAACCTCACCCGAGGATTTCGCCTCGACATACCGGCGGGTACGGCGGTGCGCTTCGAACCGGGGCAAACGCGCACGGTGCAGTTGGTCGAATACGGCGGCTTGCGCTGCGTGTTCGGCTTTCAAGGCAAGATCATGGGGAGCCTTTGAAATGGCGGTGAAGATCTCCCGCCAAGCCTACGCGGAGATGTTCGGCCCGACGGTCGGCGACCGGATACGGCTGGCCGACACGGCGCTGATCATCGAAGTCGAAAAGGACTACACGGTCTACGGAGAAGAGGTGAAGTTCGGCGGCGGCAAGGTTATTCGCGACGGCATGGGCCAGGGTCAGGGTCTCAGCGAATCCGTCGCCGACACGGTAATCACCAATGCGCTGATCGTCGATCATTGGGGCATCGTCAAGGCCGATGTCGGACTCAAGGGCGGCCACATCTGGCGCATCGGCAAGGCCGGCAATCCGGACGTGCAGCCCGGCGTGACGATTCCGATTGGCGCCGCGACCGAGATCATTGCCGGTGAGGGCTTGATCTTGACCGCGGGCGGCATCGACACGCACATCCACTTCATCTGTCCTCAGCAAATCGAGGAAGCGCTGGCCTCCGGCATCACGACGATGATCGGCGGCGGCACCGGACCTGCGGCGGGAACGAGCGCCACCACGTGTACACCGGGTCCATGGCACATTCACAGCATGCTGCTCGCCGCGGAAGGCTTCGCGATGAACCTGGGCTTTTTGGGTAAGGGCAACGTGAGCTTGCCGGAGCCCGCACGCGAGCAAATCCGGGCAGGGGCGATCGGGCTGAAATTGCATGAGGATTGGGGAACCACGCCCGCCGCCATCGACAATTGCCTGCGCGTCGCGGACGAATTCGACGTTCAGGTCGCCATTCATACCGACACGCTGAACGAATCGGGATTCCTCGAGGCCACGATCGCGGCAATCGACGGGCGCACGATCCACACGTTCCATACGGAAGGGGCGGGCGGCGGTCATGCACCCGACATCATCAAGGCCGCCTCCTACGACAATGTCCTGCCGAGTTCGACCAATCCGACGCGGCCCTACACGATCAACACGATCGACGAACACTTGGACATGTTGATGGTGTGTCATCACCTGGATTCGGGCGTAGCCGAGGACATCGCCTTCGCTGAATCACGCATCCGGCGCGAGACGATCGCGGCGGAGGACATTCTGCACGACATCGGCGCATTTTCGATGATGTCCTCCGACTCGCAAGCCATGGGCCGCGTCGGCGAAGTGATCATCCGCACCTGGCAAACCGCGCACAAAATGCGCGAGCAGCGCGGCCCGCTGGGCACGGGTCCAAGCGGGCACGATAACGCGCGCGTCAAACGCTACATCGCCAAGTACACGATCAATCCCGCGATCACGCACGGAATCTCGCACCTGGTCGGTTCGATCGAGGCCGGCAAGTTGGCGGATCTCGTGTTGTGGAGGCCGGCGTTCTTCGGCGTCAAACCGAGTCTGGTCATCAAGAGCGGCATGATCGCCACGGCGCCGATGGGCGATCCCAATGCCTCGATTCCGACGCCCCAGCCGGTACACTACCGCCCGATGTTCGCGTGCTTCGGGCGCGCGATCGAGAAATCCTTGACCTTCGTGTCGCAAGCCGCACTCGCGGATCCCGGCTTTCGAGCGCTGGGATTACGCAGGCGCCTCGAGCCGGTTCGGGATACGCGCCGGGTGCGCAAGAGCCAAATGATTCACAACGACGCCTTGCCGCGTATCGAAGTCGATTCGGAAACCTATGAGGTGCGCGCGAACGGCGAATTGCTCGTCTGCGAACCGGCTGCGACGCTGCCGATGACCCAAAGGTATTTTCTGTTTTGAACGCCCACGTTGCCCCCGAGAGGATCCGCCTGAACTTCGACGCGCGCTGCAAGAGTCGACTGCTCGTGCGTCTCGAGGGCGGCGGCCAGGCCGCCTTGATCGTCGAGCGCGGCCGCGTGCTGCGCGGCGGCGATCGGCTGCGTCTCGAGGACGGACGGGAAATCGAAATCGTCGCGGCCGATGAATCGCTGCTCGAAGCGCGCAGCGACGATGCCTTGCTGATCGCCAAGGCGGCTTACCATCTCGGCAATCGGCACGTCGCGGTCCAGCTGCTGAACGGCCGCTTGCGTTTTCTGGCCGATCACGTGCTCGGCGAGATGGTCAAGGGTTTAGGGCTGAACGTCTCGACGCTCCTCGCTCCATTCGAACCGGAGGGCGGGGCGTACGGTCAACATCATGCGCACGGCAGCGAAATGCCGCTCGCCCGTCCGAAGATTCACGAGTTTTCGTCGCCATGAACAAATTGGCCGGCATGCGTCTGCTGCAGCTCGCGAGCCAATCGCTGCCGATCGGCGGCTACAGTCATTCGCAAGGCCTCGAATCGGCGATCGAGGCGCGCATCGTGCACAGCGAAGCCAGTGTGCATGCATGGATCGAGGACGTCCTCGTGTTCTGCATGGCCTCGTACGAGCTTGCGGTGCTGCTGGAGATGTGCGAAGCCTGGTCCGCCGGGGACCTGCGTGCCTTGCGGCGGCTCAACGACGAGTTTCTCGCGGCGCGCGAAACGGCGGAATTGCGCGCCGCGACGGTTCAAATGGGCTACTCGATGTGCGCACTGCTGAGCGTCTTGCCGGATATTCCGGCCGGTTTGACCGGAGCATTGAGTGCGATGCAGGAACCGAGCCTGCCTTTGGCCTGGAGCGGCGCGGCGATCCATTGGTCGATCGAGCCCGGCGATGCGGCCGGCGCGTATCTATGGTCCTGGGCGGAAAATCAGGTATTGGCGGCCGTCAAGACCCTGCCGATGGGCCAATCTGCGGGGCAACGCGTGCTCATGAGAATCGGCGCGCGCATCGCGCAGCTGCAGCTCGAAATGCCTTGCGTCGGTGCGCGACCGCGCTCCAACTTCGCGCCGGGACTTGCGATCTCGAGCGCAAGGCACGAAACCCAGTACTCTCGGCTGTTCCGGTCCTGACGTGAAGCACTTCAATTCGCCATTGCGCGTCGGAATCGGCGGCCCGGTCGGCTCGGGCAAGACCGCGCTGACGCTGTCCCTGTGTCGCGCGTTGCGGGAGCGCTACGACATCGCAGTTGTCACCAACGACATTTATACCGAAGAGGATGCGCAGTTCTTGGTGCGCAATGAAGCGCTGGCGCCCGAGCGCATTCTCGGCGTCGAGACCGGCGGCTGCCCGCACACGGCGATCCGCGAGGATGCGTCGATCAATCTGGAAGCCGTGGCGCGCTTGAGCCAGCGGTTCCCGCGGCTCGACATGGTCTTCGTCGAAAGCGGCGGCGACAATCTTGCCGCCACCTTCAGTCCGGAACTTTCCGATTTGACGCTGTATGTCATCGACGTTGCTGCGGGCGATAAAATTCCACGCAAAGGCGGTCCGGGAATCACCAAATCGGACCTCTTGATCATCAACAAAATCGATCTCGCGCCCTACGTCGGCGCGTCGCTCGAGGTCATGGAGCGGGATGCCAGGAAGATGCGCGCGACACGGCCGTTCGTCTTTACCAATTTGAAGACGCAGCAGGGTCTCAAAGCGGTCATCGAGTTCATCGAGACCGAAGGATTGCTCAACTTGGAGTCGCAGCATGAGCGGTAACGCCATTGAATTCGCCACGCCGTTCGTGGTGTATTTCGGAGACATCGACGACGACATCTGGGGTAAGACCGGGCTCGGTCTCGTGCAGTGGCGCCCCGAGGGCTGCGCCGGACAGGTGCGCCTCGCGGGATGCCGTGTCGATGCGGGCGTGCCGGATCTGTCGGTTGGAGCCGCGAAAGCGGCCGGTGTGCGCAGCCTCATCATCGGCTCGGCGGCGGTCGGCGGCGGCTTGCCGCAGCACTGGGTCCCAACCCTTTGCGAGGCGGCGGCGGCGGGCATCGACATCGTCGCCGGCTTGCACGTGCGTTTGGCGAGTCTGCGCGGACTCGCCGACGCCGCCAGGGTCGGCGGCGCCCGGCTCATCGATGTGCGCATACCGCCGCCGGGCTTGCCGGTGGGAAACGGTCGGAAGCGCACCGGACTGCGGCTGCTGACCGTCGGCACCGACTGCGCCTGCGGCAAGAAATATACGGCGCTCGCGCTCGACAAGGAAATGCGCGCCCGCGGCCGCAGCAGCGATTTTCGTGCATCGGGCCAAACGGGAATCATGATCGCGGGCCGCGGGTTGCCGATGGACGCCGTCGTCTCGGACTTTCTGACCGGCGCCGCGGAGCTGTTGTCGCCGGATGGTGCTGCCGACCATTGGGACATGGTCGAAGGCCAGGGCAGCCTGTTCCATCCCGGCTATTTGCAAGTGACGGTTGGCCTGCTCGTGGGATCCCAACCGGACGCGTTCGTCGTCTGTCACGATCCCTTGAGCCACGAGATCTCCGGATGGCCGGGATTTGCGTTGCCGACGATCCCGGCCCTCATCGAAAGAACCGTATTGATCGGCAGTCTGACGAATCCGGCGATACGCTGTGTCGGAATCAGCTTGAATACCTCGAAGGTTCCCGCCGCGGACCGCGGGCGGCTGATTGCGCGGTACGCCGATGAAACGCAACTGCCCTGTGTCGATCCGCTGATCGAGGGGGTTGGCCCGATCGTCGACAAAATGATCAGGGAGTTTCCGCGATGAAGTTCAGCGCCCACATCGAACGTTGGCCCGCGATCCGTCCTTTTCGCATCACCGGGCACGTCTGGGATACGTTTGACTCGGTCGTCGTCGAGCTGTCGCGCGATGGCAAAATCGGTCGCGGCGAGGCGCTCGGCGTCTATTATCTCGACGAGACCATGGACAGCCTCATGGCGCAGATCGAGGGGATCGCGGATCGCATCCTAGCCGGCATCGACCGCGCGGCGCTGCAGTTCTTGTTGCCGCCGGGCGGCGCACGTAACGCGATCGACTGTGCGCTCTGGGACCTCGACGCCAAGTGCAGCGGCCGCACGGTCTGGGATCTGTCGGCGGTCACCGCGAAGCCGCTCGAGACCGTGTTCACGATCGGTCTGGAGGCGCATCCTGAGGAAATGGCGGCAAAAGCCGCTGCCGCGACCGGTCACGGACTGCTCAAGGTGAAGCTCAGCGGCGATAGGCCGATCGAACGGCTGCGCGCGATTCGCACGGCGCGGCCCGACGCGCGCATCGTCGTGGACGCGAATCAGGGTTGGGCATTCGCCGAGCTGCAGCGCTTCGCGCCGGCCTGCGCCGAACTTCGGATACAGATGATCGAGCAGCCCCTGCGGCGCGGCGATGATGCGGCGCTCGAGGGATATCGCTCGCCGGTGCCCCTATGCGCCGACGAATCCTGCCTGCATCTCGGCGAACTCGAACAGGCGGCCGGTCGCTATCAAATGATCAATATCAAGCTCGACAAGACCGGCGGTCTTACGCATGCCCTCGAGCTCGCGCGCGCCGCGCGTGAGCGCGGCTTGGGGCTCATGGTGGGCTGCATGGCGGGTGGATCGCTCGCAATGGCGCCCGCGTTCGTCGTCGGCTGTCTCTGCGATCTCGTCGACATCGACGGTCCATTGCTGCAGAAGACGGACCGCCTCCCCGCAATGACCTATATGGGCGGGCACGTCGCGGTATTCGGTCCCGAGGTCTGGGGATGATCGTCAATCAAGCGGAGCAAATCACGATGCAGAGGAAAATCGGAAACGGCGTCACCGGCGTCAGGGGACCGCGCGGCTATGGAATCGCTGCGGCGCGAATCATCAGCGGCATTCTGGCGCTGTCGATCAGCATACTTGCGATCGGCGCCGCCGCGGATTCCGATTATCACGCACGCGTCGTGCGCGTGCTCAAAACCACACCGCTCATCGATGGGCATAACGATCTGCCGTGGGAGATTCGCGATCGATTCAAGAACGACCTGACGGCCATCGATTTATCCGCCGATACGTCGAAGCTGCCGCGGCGCGCGGAGGATGCCGCATTGATGACCGATATTCCGCGCTTGCACGCCGGCATGGTCGGCGGCCAATTCTGGTCGGTCTGGATTCCGGTCGAGACCAAAGGCTACGAGGCCGTGCAAATGACGCTCGAGCAAATCGATTTGGTCAAGCGCATCGCGGCGCGCTACCCGTCGGATCTGGAGATGGCGTATACGGCCGCGGATGTGCGCCGCATCCACAAGAACGGCAAGGTCGCGTCCATGATCGGCATCGAGGGCGGCCATCAAATCAACAATTCGCTGCCGGTACTGCGTCAGATGTACGAACTCGGCGCGCGCTACATGACCTTGACGCATGTTCTGAACACCGATTGGGGCGATGCCGCAACCGACGCGCCCGCGCACCATGGCTTGAGCGCGTTCGGACAGGAAGTGATCCGCGAAATGAACCGGCTCGGCATGCTCGTCGACCTCAGCCACGTCTCGCCGGAGACGATGCGAGCGGCGCTGAACGTCACCGAGGCGCCGGTGATCTTTTCCCATTCTTCGGCGCGCGCGCTCGTCGATCATCCGCGCAACGTGCCCGACGACATTTTATCGCTCGTCGCGAAGAACGGCGGCGTCGTCATGGTGAACTTCTGCCCCTGCTATGTCTCCGCGGAGCGCAATCGCTGGGAGGCGGATCGCGCAGCCGAGAAAGCGCGCTTCAGCAGCCCGCCTTTCGGTGGCCTCTACATCGGTCAGCCCGACCGCGCCGCGGCGGCGCTCGCGACGTGGGACCAGGCGCATCCGCGCCCCGTCGTGACGCTCGAACAAGTCGCCGACCACATCGAGCACATTCGTCAGATCGCCGGCATCGATCACGTGGGGCTCGGCTCGGACTTCGACGGCGTGCCGGACGCGCCGCGCGGTCTCGAGGCCGTGGACCGCTATCCCGCGCTGCTCGAAGAACTCATGCGCCGCGGCTGGTCGGATGCCGAGATCGCGAAGCTCGCGGGCGAGAACGTGCTGCGCGTGATGGCGAGTGCCGAGCAGGTCGCCGCGCGTTTACGCGCGAGTCGACCGGCGTCGCAAGCGAAACTTTGACGGACGGGCCCGCGTCCAGGGCAAGATGGGTTTTGCGCGAATGATTCGGTTGCGTCCGGCGTGCCGAGTGATGCGCGCGCTGCTTGCGCCGCTCGCGCTGCTTGCGCTGACGCCATGCGCGGTGCCGAGCGGGGCCACGCTGAGCGCCGGCGCAGTGGCATCGCCCGATCGCTACGGGGCGCTGGCGGCGCGCGAGGTGCTGCGCGCCGGCGGCAACGCCGTGGACGCGGCGGTGGCAACGGGTTTTGCGCTGGCCGTGACCTACCCGGAGGCTGGCAACCTCGGCGGCGGCGGGTTCATGACGCTTTACATCAACGGCCACGCCTATTTTCTCGACTATCGGGAAACCGCGCCGGCAAAGGCCGGCGCCACGATGTATTTGGATGCGCACGGGGAGCCGGTCGCCGATCTCAGTCTCGTCGGCAATTTGTCGGTCGGCGTCCCGGGCACGGTGCGCGGTTTGGCCGTAGCGCATCGGCGATTCGGCAATCTATCCTGGGCGCGGGATTTGGCGCCCGCGATACGCTACGCCCGCTCGGGATTTCAGGTTACGGCGCAGCTGATCGGCATACGCGATGACAGCCGCGCTCCGTTCGAAGGCATCACCAATTTCGATCGCAACTTCGCTGCGATGAAGGCCGGCAAACTATTCAGGCAGCCGGCGTTGGCGCGCACGTTGGAGCGCATCGCCAAGGGCGGTGATCAAGAATTTTATTCAGGACGCACGGCGGACCTGCTGGTCGCGCAGATGACTCACGGTCCGACGGCGGGCTTGATCACACGCGAGGATCTCGCACGCTACCGCGCCGTCTGGCGCGAACCGGTTCGGGCGCGCTGGAATTCCTACGAGGTCATAACGGCGCCGCCGCCGAGTTCCGGCGGAATTGCGCTGCTGCAGCTGCTGCGCATGAAACAAGACGCGGAGCCGCTATTCCGTGGCATTGTCTTGAATTCGCCGCAGTACATGCACCTGACTGCGGAAATCGAAAAACGCGTGTTCGCGGATCGCGCGGAATATTTGGGCGATCCGGATTTTGTCAAAGTTCCTGTCGGCGAGCTGCTGAGCGAGGAGTATCTGACGCGACGCGCGGCTGAAATCGATGTGTCCAAGCCATCGCCGCTCGCCGCGATCCGACCGGGATTGGAGCGCGGTGGCCGCGACAAGCCGCAGACGACCCATTACTCAATCGTGGATCGCTGGGGCAACGCCGTCTCCAATACCTACACGCTCAATGGCTGGTTCGGCGCCGGCGTCGTCGTCGAGGGCGCGGGCTTTCTGCTCAACGACGAGATGGATGATTTTTCCGTCAAGCCGGGCGTGCCGAATCAATTCGGTGTCGTCGGCGGAGACGCCAACGCAATCGCGCCGTTCAAACGGCCGCTGTCATCGATGACGCCCACCATATTGACCGAGAACGGCCGCGTCGCGATGGTGATCGGTACTCCCGGCGGATCGCGCATCTTCACTTCGCTACTGCAGGTGCTGGCGAATGTCTACGATTTCGGGCTGGCGCTGCAGCCGGCGCTCGCGCAGCTGCGCTTCCACCACCAGCTGCTGCCGGAAAACACGATATTCTCGGAGCCTTACGCGCCGTTCGATTCCGCGCTGGTCGATGGCCTTGCGCAGCGCGGCTATCGCGTCGAGGCGCAGGACTTCAACGGCGACGTCGAAGTGATTCAGATCATCGGCAACTCGCCGGTGGCGGCCGCAGATCCGCGCGCTCGCGGTGTCGCGATGATCGTGCGCTGAGCTCCGGGATCGCCGACCCCAATCGGATCGCCATCGTCGGCTGGGGGTTTGGCGGCTATGCGGCATTGCTGGCTGCGACCCGGGACGGTAGGCCGTTCAGGTGTCCGGCCAGCATCGCCGGCATCAGCGACCTGCAGCTGCTCGAGCGCGAGGCGTGGTATACCAAGGCCAGCGGCATCGTCGAGGAACAGGTCGGGTCGGACGCCGAGAAGCTCAAGGCCGATTCGCCGCGACAACATGCCGACAGAGTGTCGATTCCCGTGTTGCTGATCCATGGCAGCGCCGATGCGCAAGTTGACGTCGACAATTCGCGGGAAATGGATGCGGTCCTGCGCAAGGCCGGCAAGCAGGTGGACTATCTCGAACTGAAGGACGCCGACCACCAACTGGCGGATACGGAAGCCCGCACCGTGACGCGTGCAGCGGTCTCCTGTTCTGATACCGCAACGCGGACGCTGACGACCGGCGGAAATGGGTTTATTCTGTTGAAAAACTCCGTGTGCAGATCAAGCCAGAAATTTAAAAGGCTTTAGAAAGGCTGAATTTCGAACGGGCCGAAGGACCAGCGGCTTTCGAGGATCTCCCGGCTCAAATATTCGTATGATGTTAGACCACGCATTTATGACTGGTTTTCGGCTGCAATTTGATTCATCGGGAAAATCTCGAGTTCGCAGGAACCGAGTTTTTCAACAGAATAGGTTGACATGCGACCCTCACGGATGGTTCTCGGGTTTTCGTGCTGAATAATTGGCGTCGGGACGGGCATCAGGTGCGGTTCGGCCAAGTCCAGCTGCTCGGTCGGCCAGCTCATTTTTCAGGAAGCTGCAGTTCGGGTAAGCTGCCGAGCTGGTCGGCTGGTACGTGGGCGTCTTTGATTTCCGGTCGCGGGGTACCCGTACCGCGCCGGCGGCCACCCGTACAATTGCGGCCCCGACCAAATTCACGGGCACTCGTTGTCAGACCCGAGGGAAACTGCTGTGAGGATAACGACTGACGGATTGCTGGCCGCCGCCTGCGGTGTGGCGCTGCTGCTGCCATTGAGCGCGCTCGCGGAGGAGCCGTTCGATTTCGACAAGGCGCCAGGACGTCTCCCCAAGAACGTCGTGCCGATCGGCTATGACATCGCGGTAGTGCCGAACATCAAGGCCAAGAGCTTCACCGGCAGGGAATCGGTGTCGCTGAAGTTCCGTGAGGCGACAGATAAGGTGGTGTTCAACACGCTCAACCTGACGCTCAAGGACGTGCGCCTGGATGGCAAGCCCGTGAAAAGCGTGGCAACCGACAATGACAAGCAGCTGACCAGCCTGACGCTGAGCGCCAAGGCCGCTGCGGGCATGCACAAGCTGACGTTGTCCTACTCGGGCGCAATCGAGAGCCGGCCGCAGGGACTGTTCGTGCAGCCCTACGGCAAGTCCGCCGGCAATCCGGGCGGGGTGATGCTCAGCACTCAGATGGAGTCGACGGACGCTCGGCGCATGTTTCCCTGTTGGGACGAGCCGGCGTTTCGCGCCACCTTCAAGCTGACGGCCACCGTGCCGGCGGAGTGGGCGACAATCGGCAACATGCCGATCGAGAAGCGCCAAGTGCACGGCAAGCTCGCGACCACGACCTTCGAGCGCTCGCCGAAGATGCCCTCCTACCTGGTGGAGTTCACCGCCGCCGACATGAAGGAAGTAAGTGCTCACGACTCGCGCGTCAGGCAGGGCGTGTGGGCGGTCAGCGGGCGCGAGGAAGAAGGCCGTACCGCGCTTGCCAGCGCGCAACAGATCCTCGCCGACTATGACGACTACTTCGGCTATCCGTTCCCGTTGCCGAAGCTCGATTCGATCGCCATCCCCGGCGGATTCTCCGGCGCGATGGAAAACTGGGGCGCAATCACCTACACCGACTCGACGCTCCTGCTCTCGCAGGCCAGCTCGCTGAACGACCTCCAGACCGTGTACTCGACCCAGGCCCACGAGATGGCGCATCAGTGGAATGGCGACCTGGTCACCATGGGCTGGTGGGACGACCTATGGCTCAATGAGAGCTTCGCGTCCTGGATGGCGGCCAAGGAGACCGACCTTCGCAACCCGGGTTGGAAGTGGTGGGAGCGCGAGGACACTTCCAAGGAGAGCGCCATGATGGCCGATGCGCGCGTCAGCTCACACCCCATACAGGTGCATGTGACAGACGAGCTGCAGGCGGCCAACGCCTTCGACCCAACCATCACTTACAACAAGGGTCAGGCGGTGCTGCGCATGCTGGAAGCGTATCTGGGCCCCGACACTTTCCGCGACGGCGTACGCCGTTACATGAAAGCGCGCGCGTTCAGCAATGCAACCACCGCGGACCTGTGGAACGGCCTGTCTGCCGCCAGCGGACAGGACGTGGGCGTGCTCGCCTCGGGCTGGACCGAACAGGCCGGCTTCCCGGTCGTGAGCGTCACCTCGCAGTGCGACGGGTCCGGTCAGCGCACAGTGACGCTGGCTCAGAAGCGCTTCTTCCTGCGCACCCCGCCGGATGCCGCTGCCCAGGTGGGGCACTGGGGTGTGCCGTTGCAGGTGCGCACCGGAGCGCAAGGTACGGCACGCGCGGTGCTCCTCACGCAGAACGGGCAAAGCCTGGCGGCGGGCTCGTGCCAGGAGCCCCTGAGCGTCAACGCCGGCGCCATCGGCTACTATCGCGCTCAATACGACGCGGCGACGCTGGCCGCCAACACCCGCAGCTTCGACACCCTGCAGGACGGTGACCGCATCGCGTTGCTCGATGACCAGTGGGCGCTGGTGCAGTCGCAGGCCGCGCCGCTGGCGAGCTACCTGGCGCTCGCGGAGAACATGGGCAGTGATCAGGACACCCGCCCGTGGGAGCAGATCATCGGAGCGCTGGGCATCATCGAGTACGACGAGCGCGGCAGCCCCGGACACGATGTGTTCGCCGCCTATGCCCGCTCGCTGGTCAAGCCGTTGGCGCAGAAGCTCGGCTGGGACGCCAAAGTGGACGAGACGCCGGACGTGAAGACGCTGCGGCGCCAGGTGATCGAGAACCTGGGGATATGGGGCGACCCGGACACTATCGCCGACGCGCGGCGCCGCTTCGCGGCCTTCGTCGAGGACCAGTCGACCATCGCGCCCGACGACCAGACCATGGTGCTCAAAATCGTGGGACTGCACGCCGATGCCGCGACCTTCGCGCAGCTGCACGCCCTAGCCAAGGCCGCTAAGGACGACTCCGCGCACCGCCGCCTGTACGTGGCGCTCGCGGCAGCGCGCGATCCGAAGCTGGCCGAGCAGGTGTCCGGCATCGCGCTGTCCTCCGAGCTGCCGGCGCAGGACATACAGCTGCGCCTGGCGATGATCGGCACACTGCGCCAGGAGCACCCGCAGCTCGGCTGGAGCACTTTCAGCGACCATGCCGAGATGCTGTTGTCACCGTACGGCAACCTGGCGCCGCTGCTCGAGGCGCAGTTCGTGCCACAGCTCTTCTGGAACAGCCTGCCGCCGGACGAGATCGAGGCCTGGATCCGCGCGCACGTGCCCGCCGAGATGAACGACTACATCGAGAAGGGCATGGAGGGCGCGCGCTTCCAGTACTCGCAGAAGAAGGAACTGGTGCCGGCCGCCGATGCCTACCTGTCGGGCCGCGCCTCGCACGCGTAGTTGATCGAGGAGGTTCCGGCGACCCCGGCGGGGCCACGGGGTCGTCGTGCTAACGTTGTGCGCATGGCGCGCTACGACCACCCGCCCCACACGTCATCGAGTGTCGAGGCGCACGATGAGGACATCGACGCCTACGGCAGTTCCGTTTGTCGCCGGTCATTCACGTTCACGTCTAACATCATTCGTTAGACGCAACCATGCCGGCCACTTCACATTCAGAGTGGCAAGTTATAGCGACCGTCTCCGACGTGGCGTCAGCTCAAGTAACAAGGGCAATGTTCGAGATCGAATATGTGCCGCGCACCCGACTAAAATGAAATCCCATTGCCATCTCTGTCTTCATGACCAATTTCTCAAAGTTTTTTAGTGCAAATCGTCATCGTCGTCGATGTGCTCATCTTCGCCGCCTTCGTACTCAGGCTCATTCGGTTTATCCGACCGATGCTTTGGCTCGTGCCCGAGAGATGTCGACGCCGCGCGCGCTACAATCAGTTCGGCACTTAATTTCCGCTCGTTCTCGTTCGAATTTGAATCCGACGCCAGAATCTTCAAAACGTCATCGTTGATAGATTGGCTCATAAAACCACCTATTGCAGATTTGGAATATCGCCGATTTCATTCCAGGCATAACAATGGCTTGGCCAGTGGTCGCTGATATAGTCGATTTTTGGTGCGATTTGGTCAAGTGGCAGCGCTGGCGGGAGCGGTTAGCCGCGGGTTGCATGCGCTTCGTGCAAAGAAATGCCGGTTTCTCCGCTGCAATGCACCGATTTACCTAAGCCGCGGAGAGGAGAAGTCGGGCAGCACATCGCTCGACGGGAAAGCAGCACGTGCCGCGGAAATTGATATTCCGGTGACGCGCTCGAGACGCCGGCTAGACCGAATCCGGTTCAGATAACCGTAATTGTAGATCTTTAGCAGCGAGGTGGGATGATGTGCGGGCCGTCCGGTCGCCACCGGCGATGCCGAAATGGTGGCTAGGAAGCCGCCGTTCGGCATGTCAGTTATCATCTCAGCAATCGTCCGCCCATAAACGGCCGTGGTCTACTTCGGGGGGATTTGCAACGATGAGCCATCGACCCACTCGCCGCAGTGTTGTCGCCGGACTTTCGAGCGTTCTCGGCATCGGTGCCGCCTCCGCAGTGCTCGGTCGCCGCGGCAAATCTGACGACCGGCATCGTCCAAATATAGTCTTCTTTCTTGGAGAAGGTCTGCGCACCGACGAGTTCAGCATTGCCGGCAATCCGATACTCAAGACGCCCAACATGGACCGCATCGGCCGTGAAGGCGTGATATTCAGTAACGCATTCGTCACTAATGCGCTGTGTCTGCCTTCGCGAGCGAGCATCCTGAGCGGCGCGTACTCGCACGCCACCGGTGCGACCACGAATCAGGAAGATGAAGTGCCCTCGAATTTTCCGATGTTTACCGACGTGCTGCGGCAGTATGGTTATCAGGCTGCGTTCATTGGCAAGTCGCATGTCGGCGGCGCCCTGATGGACCGTCCATGGGATTACTACTTCGGTTTCAAGGGCCAGGCCGACTATCTGCATCCGACAATTATCGAGGGGCGTGGCGGGGTGTACGGCGAGCCCAAGATTTATGACCGCTATGTCGACGACCTGCTTACCGAAAAGGCCATCGCTTGGATCAATACCCGAGGCGATGAGCCCTTTTGCCTGTTGTTGTGGTTCTATGCGCCGCATGCGCCATTCTACCGTCCGCGCCGATTGCTGGATCTTTTCAACGGGATTAGGATTCCAGTGCCGGAGAATTTCAATGACGACCTTGCCAACTATAAGGGGAAATCGCGGGCCGTCGCCGAGGCGGAGAACAAGATCGGCACCACCGAGGTCGGCGACGATGATCCACGCTCGCTAGAGGAGCTGGTCAAGGATCATTACGCCGGTGTTGAATCCAACGACGAGGACGTCGGTCGTTTACTGGACGCTATGGCCTCGGGTGGCAAGCTGGACGATACCGCGATCATGCTCTCATCAGACCACGGCTTCTTCCTCGGTGAGCACACATTCTACGACAAGCGCCTGATGTACGAGCCGGCGATCCGGGTGCCTATGATGATCCGGTGGCCGAACCGCATTCATGCAGGTCAGGTTCGCGACGAAATGGTGCTCAACATCGACGTAGCTGAAACCCTGCTCGAGATTGCAGGGCTGCCGATTCCTGCAACGATGCAGGGCCGCAGCTTTCTTGGATTGGCTCTGGGCAAATCCGTCTCCGACTGGCGCAAGGACTGGCTTTACGAGTACTACGAATATCCGGGGTTCGAGAATGTACGTCCCCACCGCGGCATTCGCACGGAGCGGTACAAGCTGATCCACTTCTTCATCGAGCCGCAGGAATTCGAGCTTTACGACCTGCAAACCGACTCGAGCGAGGATAAGAATCTCTACGACCAGCCCGGATACGAAACCCTGACCGCACAGCTTAAGGCAAGGCTCGAGGAATTGCGCCGCGAGACCGCGGATCAGTATCAATACAAACCTAGTATGATCGTCCACCGAGAGCTCCATCTGGTCCCACCAGAGCCTCAAAGGCCCTGGCGTCCGAACGGCAGCTGAGAGAATCGGTCATCGCAACGTCTTAAGACTGCCGTTTGCGACCGGTGAACACGCTGAATTGGCCGGAACAAAGCGGGCATTCATTGCCCGACCGCACCACCTCCGGTCGTTGTTGCATACAATGGATATCAGCCTCAACCACTGCCGAGATCCACATGGCCAAGTCCTCAACATTTTCTTCGAAGCACCCTTGCGGTGCAATGAACCCCAAGGTCGATTGGTACTTCGGCAAGAACGAGAGATGGGAGAAGGCACTCAGGAAACTGAGAACGATCGCACTCGACTGTCAGCTGACCGAAGAATTGAAATGGGGCTGCCCGTGCTACACGCTGAACGGAAGCAACATCGCGCTGATACACGTGTTCAAGGAGTACTGTGCGCTTTTGTTCATCAAAGGGGCTTTGCTGAAGGATGAGCATCGCATTTTGGTCCAACAGACGAAGAACGTGCAGGCAGCGCGCCAGATCCGATTCACCAATCTGCGCGAAGTGCTGAAGATGGAACGCGTCATGAAGGCCTACATCCATGACGCCATTGAGGTGGAGAAATCTGGTCTGCAAGTGGAACTGAAGAAGACCGCGGAGTTTGAAATGCCCGAGGAGTTCAAGAACAAGCTAAAGGAATTGCCTGCCTTGAAAACGGCGTTTTATGCCTTGACACCCGGACGTCAACGCGGATACCTCCTCCACTTCTCGACGGCCAAACAGAGCAAGACGCGCGAAGCCAGGGTCGAGAAGTGCTTGGCGCGGATCCTGGATGGAAAGGGATTGGATGATTAGATATAGATGACATCACGCAGGCCAGCGGATTGAGACGCGGCTTTTCGCGGTCCCTGCGTGTAGCCTTCCGCGGATCTCCGCCGTTCCGGTTTTCGACACACGGTCGCCATGCTTCGTCGCGGGAGATCGCGGGTCAACTGACTGCGGGTTGGCATTCACCGTCTTCATGCGTCTTTCCTAATTTGCTTCTTTCCGCGAAACGTTGGAGCGCGACAAAGCACTACTGGGTGGCGCAATAGTCAGTTTTAGTCATGGCCGCCGAGGACGCTTAAGCAAGTGACATGGGTTATCGATTGTCGATCGTCGGGGACTGTCAGAAATTTTGTATTCTGAGCCGGTTCATTAACGGTTAGCTTCGAACCGACGCTGAACACCACCGGGAATTGAGCTTTCGCTGCGCTGCACTCGCGAGGGGGCATCTTCCACTTTTGGATGATCTCGCGTTCGCCGATAAATTTAGATGCGAAGCGTGTGGTGTCGTCTCGTGCGACGAGTTGAACAAGAACGTTCGTGTCAATCGCGAGCATGCCGTTGTCGAGTATGCTTTCGGATGGCCTGCTTCACGTCGGGGATCGTCTTGCCATTCGGCGTGCCATTCGAGCACGGAACCCGGACCTATACCGTGTTTCTTTTGCACTCCGACCGGGGCTGGGATCCGGCCCTGCGCTGTGACCTTTGATTGCGCTATCGTCATAAAATTACATTTCCCCGGTAATGCCGATTTTTCAACCGGTCTCAATTGGCTTATTTGGTTTCCCGATTGTGGTCGTTGGGGACGGTTGGGGGTAGACACCGGCGGTACAATCATTTCGTGCCGGGGTGTAACGTCGGACCTATCAATGTTTTCGCGATTGGCAATGTGATCAGGATCATCAGCATCCGCATATGACCGCCCCGGCGCCCAGCATTCTGGTAGTACTGGCCACTAGTAGTGGGGTTTACGGAATGAACGCGGACGAGAATGTCGTATACGCGGAAATCGACGAGTTCCTCAAATCTGTCGAATGTCGGATAACCCCAGATGGCGCATGATGGTTGACCCGTGCCAGCATCGGCGGGACTCCTTGCACGCAAGGCAAGCAACCCGAACCTATGTTGCCCACTGGCGGATTGCTACCGCATTCTAATGCGCGGAAAAGGAGAGGACACCGTTATATCGCGACGTCACACCTGATTCATTCGGAAATCTCGTAGTGCGCGAGGGGAAGCACGAATGGCCGCAGCGCCGGTGTAGGTTAGTCTCTTGGTTTTCGGCCAAGATGACACCCACTGCGACCAAACGTCGGGATTATCGCGGGACTTGCGCCGTTTGCGCGCCTCTGCGCGGTCGCGGTACCAACTTTTGCGCCGCCAAGCACTTTCGGCGCCGCACCCGTCACTTGCAAAGATCTCAACATATGCATTTTCCTGGAGACGACCACCATGCGCATCAATGAAATCGCGATAGGCAGGGATCCGCCTCATGACGTCAACGTCATCGTCGAGGTGCCGATCGGCGGCGAACCGATCAAGTACGAGTTGGACAAGGCCGCCGGTGCTCTGGTGGTTGATCGTTTTCTCTATACCTCGATGCGCTATCCGGGCAACTACGGCTTCATCCCTCACACGCTCTCGGGCGACGGTGATCCGTGCGACGTGTTGATCTGCAACACGCGCGCTATTGCCCCTGGAGCCATTATCAGCGTACGGCCAGTGGGCGTGCTGCTCATGGAGGACAACATGGGCATGGACGAGAAGATCATCGCCGTGCCGTCATCGCACCTAACTCAGCGTTACGACAAGTGTCTCAACTACAGCGATCTGCCAAGCATCACGCTCCAGCAGATCGAGCATTTTTTCGAGCATTACAAGGATCTCGAGCCCAACAAGTGGGCCAAGATCATCGGCTGGGGCGATGCGGCGAAGGCGAAGCAGATGATTTTGGACGGGGTACAGAAGCACCGCGACGCTGCGATCGCGTAGGCAAGCGGCGAGGGCGACCCCATGAAGTGCTTGTGAACCAACTGCTCGCTCGATCAGGTGCCGGTGGCTGCGGCAGGTCGGCTGGTCACCAGTGATCTACAGGTTTTCGGATGGCGGGCATCCGTCGCGCATGAACAGCTGGCTTGTCAGACATCGAATGCGCCTTAGTCCGCCTTCACGAGCTCAATCACAAGGGCGCTGGTTACTCCGGTCATCGGCTCGATTACGCCCGGTGACTTCATCGTCAGTTTGTTGCCCTCGACCTTCATGAAATAAACCCTGTCCGTGCCGGGGAGTGCCGGACTCGATGCGGTGTCGACGCGGGCCGTCGCCTTAAGGCCGTCCGGGCTCCGCTCCCCGATCGTGTATTGGCCGGTCCAGGCAACGCTCGTTTTCATCGCAGCGATGGCTTCGGCATCGGTCAGCGCAGCCGAGGCTGCGGCGGCTCGCCTCGAATCAACGAATAGCAGCCACATCCGGGTCGGCGTGACGGTCACGTAGCCCTGCGGCTGCTCTCCGAGTGGATACTTGACCAAGCCCGCTGTTAGGCCCTTCAGCGAAACAACTTTCCAGGTTCCGATGATTTGATCCTTGGTCGTCACCTGCTGGGCGTACGACGGCGCCGATACCGCGAGCACTGCGCTGATTGCAATAGCGTTTAGTATTCCGTTCATGGCAAAAACCTCCCTGAGAATCCGACACTCGCACCCGAAACGTCGTGGACGGCTCCGGTGATGCGTATCCTACACTCGGACAGCGGAGTCTCCATCCATGCTCGGTGTCGCGGCGACAGCGAGGTGCAACAACGGCCGAATCCAATGGCCGCTCCGCTGCTTTTTGAGCGACCGGTATGGAGCAAGGCTAAGGACAGGAGAGGCTCGAGATTTGCCGGATGCCGACTGCGACGATGATTTCGACGACCACTCGTACGGGTACACATTTGGACGCCGGACCGTCTGAAGAATTTTGCCTATTGATCTGTAATCCGCTCGCATCGGTTCACGAATTCAGATCACTTTGCGCGTGTGGCCAAATCGGCCGCTATGCGGCGACGAGTCGCCGGTTCCAACGGCCGGCTTAACGTCCGCCGTGGAAGCGTCCGAATGCATGCGCAGCCATCAGCGACATGAGCAGGATGCCGCCTCCGAGTGGGAGCACGTGCGAGTTTTTCCGCAGGTTAAAGTTGCCGACGCGACAGATGAGCAGGTAGGCGACGGCAAGGTTGAGCAGGCCCCACAGGACATTGATTGTTGAGGAGGACAAGCCTTCGCCGGGCGGCGATGCAAACGGGCTTTGGAAGGCATTGCCCGAAATTCCATTCACAAAATGAGGCACCATGTTGGCAAGAAATGCGCCTCCGAAGAAGTAGGCGATGTATTGATACCAGCGCATTGCGAGATCCCTTCGAATTGCAGATGCAATGTTAGCAAATGGCCGAGGGTTTGAGCAGCAGTCCCGCGTCAGTGCGTTGGGTGCAACCGCTACAGAGTGCAGCCCCGCAAACTTCTCAGTCCCAGAGGCACGCGGCGATAACAATTCAATTTTCGAGGCCGTACTCGGGACGATTCCCGTCATTGAGCGCCACGAAGGCTGAATGGGCGATGGCACCGGCATTAAGAAAGAGCTGGGAGCACGAGGAAGCCTACTTGAGATTGAGATATACTGCGATTCACCGGAATCCGAAAAACTCGAATGGCCGGAAAGGAGTGCACAATCTGGCGCTTATCGGCCAACTTCGATTGTTCACGGCCCCTGGCTGTCCGCCTTGAAGCGGACGTTCACGAGATACGATAGGCAATGCGGCGTCGCCGCTGGTTGTCATCGGATCAGGATCGCGCTGTGATCGTCTCCGCTCACTCACCCGAAAGAACAGATCGTAGATTTGCGGCCATGGATTTGGCCATCGTGATCTCTGTCTTCGCGGCTGGTTCCCTATGTGTGCCGTTCTTGAATCCGATCTTGCGAAATGGACACGGCTTGATCATGGTTTTCGCCGCGGCCGCCTTTCAGTTTCTGCTCGAGGGATTGGCGCCCCTCACGCTCATGGCGCTGCGGCGAGAGCCTTTTTCCGACTATGGATTCATTCGGCGAAATGCCGGGTGGTCTCTGGTTCTGGGGTTGGCGTTCGCCCTGTTCTATGACCTCGTGCTTTCCTGGCACGCCGGGGCCGCAATGTGGATTCCGCTGCAGCGTCAACCCGCTGTCCGTATGTCGGTAGCGGCCGGTTTCCCGCTTGGTGCCGCGGGTCTGATAGTTACCGTATTCACTTGGGGATTTCTTGAAGGCTTCTTCGGGATTTACTTCGCCAGAAAGGTGAACATGATGCTTGGCCATAGTGGATGTGGTTGGCTCGCCCCCGGCGTGCTCGCATTCGCCATCTTTAATGGAGGCATTCACCTGCTTGTAGGCCAGGGCCTGGAAGGCTTTCTTACCAGCTCTGCGTCCGGCTACGCGATTGCTGTGATTCCAGCAGTCACCGGAAATGCTTGGGGCGGCACTCTAGTACAATCACTCACCAATGCTGTCGGTCGCCTCTGACGGAAATAGTCAGCGAGGCGCGTAATCGCTGGCTGATCGCGTGTTTCACGATCTTCAATCGGCATTGCCAGGTCGCACTCGAAGGCTTCAGCTCCAGCCTAAAGGGTCATCGACGACGCTGCGGATTTATCGTTGCGCGTCCGAACCGTCCTTGTCGCGCAAGCGATGGCTGTCCGCCGCAACGAGGTCCAAGCTATAGACGCGTCGCAGCTGCGCGGCCTTCTCGAGCGTCATTGGCTTGAATGGCGGTTTGTTCTCTAGCGCGTGCAATGCGATGCCTTCGAGCAAATCGCCTAACGACATGTCGAGGTATTCCGCCAGACCCTTCAGCACCTTCAACAGACGCTTCTCGAGGCGAACGCCGGTTTGGATGCGCTCGACCTCGCGCACGGGAACCTGCTTGGACGACTTTTTTCCAGCCATTGAGACTTCCAAATCAACAGAGCGAAACACAGCATCGCACGATTGCAAGAACTTTGCATATGACGTACCATGGTACCGGGGTAACAACATGGGCACGATATGCGCAGCTCATCTTTCGCTCCCGGCATGCCGCGGTTGTGCATCTTCCTTCCCTCTTTTCTATGCAGCGATTCCGTTATGTCAGCACCGCCCTTAACTCAGATTCGTAGCTTCCATCTCGACGCGCCGCGTTCACAGGTGTTCCCCCTATTCACAGCTCAGGGCGAACGTGCATGGGTGCCGGGATGGAACCCCGAGATATTGAGCGGTGCCGAGGAGCGAGGCAGCGTCTTTCGTACACAAAACGGACACGGCCAGGAAGCCATTTGGATTGTCACGGAATATAAGCCATTGGAAGGCCGAGTCAGCTACGCGAGTACCGCGCTCGGGTCGCACATCGGTCTGGTCGACGTGGCTTGCGCAGAACCGGCCGCAGGCGGAACCGACGTCAGTGTGCGTTACACACTCACTGCCCTGAGCGAGGCGGGGCGTGCGTTTGTGCGCAAATTCCTCGAGACGGGGCATTATTCCAGGATGATCGATGAATGGCGCGCGGCGACAGCCGATGCACTGGCAAAATCACGATCGACTAAATGACGGTAGTTTCTCGCGACGCGCACAAATCCTTCTACGGGAAAGCGTATTTGTGCCTGCAAGTCAAGCCAGAACGCCGATGACGCGAGTCATGCCGCTGATTCCGATGTCGACGCTCACGACGAATCCGAGATTCGCCAATCGTTCGACAATCCGTTCAGGACAAAGTCGCAATTTGAGGTAACTGCTAACGCGTTGCCGCCACCTACCTTGCTCCCTTTCATGAAGCAAGTCATGGACGGTGACTCGATCTTTGCCGTACTCAAGAAAGCAGGTCAGAATTCGATTGTCGTCGCTGCGGACCGGAATAAATCGCTCATCTCCTTGCAAGGTCTTGGAAACGTAATCGCGAAAAGTGGCGGCGAATACGCCTCCTGACGTCAGAGCGGCGGCGGCGTTATCCAATAGCAAATCGACATCCGCGAAATCCGGCAGCTGTGTCAGCGTGTCCCCCATGCAGAGAATCACGTTCACCGGCTGCCGTACCCACGTCCGAAAAGTCGAAAGATCTCCGACGATCGTCTTAATTGGCAGCGATGTCGATCGCACTCGAAGCTCGTGCAGCAGCGGCTCGTAGCCATCTATTGCCGTGACGGCGTAGCCTCGTTCGGCCAAAGGAATGCTGTGCAAGCCAAATCCCGCTCCGAGGTCGATGGCGGCTCCGTCCGTTGAGGAAGGAAGGCCAAGTTCATCGAGTTCCGCGCGGCCTCTCGCGAAAGCCGCGTCGAGATCGCCAACCATCCATGTATATACAGGCCCAAGGTGATTCTGGTAATGAAGAGCTGTCGTAGACATCGGTGTCCCTCAGGCTTGGCTGATACCCACAATGTGCGAGAGCCATTCTAAATCACGATGTGCCGATCTCGCGGCTGCAGCTTCTAATAGAACTGTGCGCGGGCAAGTATAAAGTGAGCGCTTGCAAGCCGTCGGGCGCAACCGGCAGCAGTGGGCGTGCGGGCGCTCGGCTCCACTCAATCCCCTCGTGCTGAATTATCGATGGCATCGGGTCTCGAGCGACTGGTCTACTCGATAATCGGAAGGTATTGCAGAAACGTAACTGCCGTCAGTCGCGCGGCGTCGCTCTCTTTTTTGGGCGAAAGTAATTGACAGAGGATTCCAGGTCCGTAATCCTGACCGTCTGGGGGGGGGCACTTGATCAGCAAAATGTAAGGCTGACGCCTAATTCGAGCATGAGCCCCAGGGCCTTACGGCAAGTGCAGACGCACGGAAACTGTGCGGTAGTTGAGGGGGGTGCACCATTTTGTGGAGCCTAGCTACCAACGCCGCCGGCGCGGGCGCCGCATCGGGCTACCCGGCCCCGAGCCGGGGCCCGGGATTTATGCGATTTCGCAGTCATTCTTGCCTTTCTCGATAGCCGCCGCGATGACGGCTATCAACGTCATCTGGCTGGTACAAAAGATGCATCGCTGCTAACAAATCGCGGACCGAATCTGTCACCGCGCAATACTAAAGTGGCTAGGGGCTAATAATATGAATCGAATACTGACAGCGATCTTGGTGATGGCGCTACTGCCCTTGAGTCCGGCTTTCGCGGATGGCGATGCCGAACAACAGACCACTAAGTCGTCGAACGCCGTGGCCGCACCGACCGCACCGGCCGCGTCGCAAGGCGATCTCGATGAAATCGTCGTGAACGGCATCAGGCGAGGCGAGCTCATCCTCCCGACCCAGGTATCCTCCAGTTCGGCATACGGGCTGGACCTCGGCGTAATGGACACGCCGCGCAACAACACGCTGCTGTCGAAGGCGCAGCTCGACGCCCTCAATGTCCAGAATCCGGGCGGCTTCTCCTATCTGACATCGAGCAGTTATTCCGACGCGTCGTTCGGTGAGCCGAACATACCGCGTATCCGCGGCCAGTACGCCGACATGTTCTTCAATGGGATGCGCGACAGCTTCACCTTGAATGGCTACGGCGCCCCGATCAGTTTCAACAGCGTCGATTCCATCGACATCATCAAGGGACCGGCTAGCGTCCAAGCGGGTCCCGGGGCGGGGGTGGGAGGTGCAATCGACATCACCACCAAGATGCCCTCGTTCGTGAAGAGCACGGAGGCGTTTAATGTGGAGGTCGACACGCAGCAGAAGCGGCGCGCATCCTTCGATATCGACGGCCCGCTGACATCGAACGTGGCTGCGCGCGTGAGCTTTACCAGCGACGATAGCGGCAGCTATTACTACGACATGTATTTCCATCAGCAATCGCTGTTTGCATCGGTGCTCACTGAGTTCACGCCCAACTACTCCGTTCTGGTCACCGGAGGCGTCGAAGACACCCGCTACCGCGAAAATGACGGCGTCAATCGAGTCAATCAGGGACTCATCGACAACGGCACGTATCTCACCGGCGGTGTGGTGGGTGGGGCCGAAAATATCTTGGGCTTCGGGTCGGAGATTGACCTGACCGGGTCCGTGCCGCTCAACGGCAGAATCATCATCGATGAGCCGCCGGGTACCGGCGCGCACTCGCTGCACATCAAGGCGCAGATCATCCAGACCTTCAAGGCTTCGGATAATTTCAGCATCGTCAACAATACGTTCTACGACTACATGAACCGCTACAACCAAACCGAGGATTACTACGCCGACACGGCAATAGGCAGCTTTACGCTCGAGAACAAGACCGACTTCAAGGTCAAATTCGCGACCGGTGCTGTCAACCACGACGTCGATGCCGGCTTCACGTACCGCTACGCTCATGTGCTGGATATCCAGAACTACGTCAACGAGCCGGTGAGCATCTTCGATCTGTCCCAAAGTCCGCTCACTTGGATCTTCCCAGCCTCGCTGGAGGCTCCCGCCGGGGCGTTCCTCTACAATGCGGCCTTCAATCATCCGCAGTGGGGGCTTCCGGGACGTTTTCAGGGGCCCCCGGGCCCGGATGGGTATTTTGTCGCAGATTTCCTCAACGGTACCGTCGATTCGAACCTGCAGGACGCCGCGATTTTCCTCGAACACCGCATGCAGTTCTCGCCGCAGTGGAGCGTGCTGTATGGCCTGCGTGGCGATCTGGTGCAGCTGAACTATTCCGACCCGCTCGGGGGCCCGGATTACGGCGCGCCCCCCGGCCTGGCCCCATTACCCCAGAGTGCATCCACCAATTGGTATGGCTTGTACAACGGCAACATCAGCGTGGTGTACACCCCATCCTCGCAGATCTCCACATATCTTACCTACAACAAGGCGCAGTACGTGCTCCCCACTGCCAATGACGGTGCGGTCGCTGTATGGGGCGTGGATCCAACGACTCAGTTGCGGCAAGGCACGCTGCTCGAGGAAGCGGGCATGAAATTCGACCTGCTCGACAAGGCGCTGTTCATCTCCGCCGCGATTTTCAAGCAGAACCGTGCCGTGCCCGCCGGCCCGGGCGGCGAGCAGCATTCCTTGGCCCACATGACCGGCGCCGAGATCGAGCTCAACTACCAGCCTGATCCGCATTTTTTCGCCACCGCAAGCTACTCGTATCTGCGCACCGTTCTCGATACGCCGCAGGACTTCTACAACTTCCCGGCGCAGCCGGGGATCAACTACGATGGCGCCGGATTGGACGCGGTGTTCAAGCCGAACCAGACGTTCCTGGATCCGGGCGTGCCGGAGCACCTGTTTAACGTGCTCGCGAACTACAAGCATGAATCCGGCTTCGGCGGTCAGGCGAACATTCAGGTCACGGGACCCGTCGAAACCACTCAGTCCGGGTATCTGAACATGGCGGCAACCACGGCGGCTTCGAATTTCCCGCCCGTTCCCGCATCCATCGTGGCCTTGCTCAATGCCAACGGCGGGTATTACCAGTCGCCCACGATACCGTGGCAGTACACCTTGAACACCGCGGCGTTCTACAGCTTCCAGAAATATACGGTCAAGTTCACGATCTACAACCTGACCGACCGCCATAATCTCATCAACGATATTCCGTTTTACGCCAACGATTTTCTGACGCGAGTTCCGCCGCGCAGTTATGACTTGAGCATCAGCGGCAAGTTCTGAGCGCTTGATGCCTTGGGCGAACGTATGGCCGTCATTTTCTTCACGGCGGCCATCGGGATACGGGAGCCGAGCGTCCAATCTCGGATGATTAAACCGGTGTCGTCGTGCAAAGGCAGCTGGGTTCGCCGTGCTCAAATGACTGCCCGTAGGTTGCCAACGCGAGGCGCCTGGACGACCATAGCCGGAGAATAGAAAAAGAAGACAGGATGGCAGAAGGGTTGCTCGTTCGATTCTCGGCTGGAACGTGTTGACCTTGCATTACCGGGGAGCTTGAGGCAGTCCAGGAATATTTTCCATCCGCCACGTGTTGGAGGATGCGGATGCCGGGGTCGCGTTCGTACGGCGGCCCGATATAGCGGAAAAATCCGCAATCGACACGCGCCGGATCGTTCTTGGCGGCCGCAGCATGCGGTTTCGCTAGCGCTGCCCATGCACGTACTGATGCGGGTCTTCTTGGCTTCCTGCACTCAAAATCGCCACTGGTGATAGGCTTTGGGTTGAGCTCGCATATCGCTGCTATCGGACTGAGGCTCGGTCCACCGGTGATTCGACTGCAACGTCTACCGAAGTCTACCGGTCGTATGTCCGCGAATCGATGGACTAGACTAGTGCGAAAAATCACATCATCAAGGAAATGCCAATGAACGTTGCGGCAAAGCTCTTGCTCGCAGGACCCCGAATACACGGCCCTGAAGCCCGTCCGCGATAAGTCAACGAAGTGGCTCAAACTAGGGATCCGGATCTAGTGATGACGCGGTCAGCGAAAACGGGGTAAACCCGGTCGACGCCGACAGAATGAAGATTTCCGCCGGGTAACGGCATGGCAAGTTTTTTCGAGGAAAGGACGAGCATGACTACAATCTCGAAGGCAAATGAGCTACCGACGCCGTTAGCCAGAGGCGGCCTCACGAGTCTGAGCGTTGCCGGCCTTACAAGGGCCGTGTCCGATCATCTGCGCTATTCCGTTGGTTACCCGCCCGCGGTCGCGGACGCACATGACTATTACCGCGCGCTGGCACTCGCGGTGCGTGATCGCATGCAGGATCACTGGATGAATACCACGCAGACCTATTTTGATCAGAGAATGAAGGTCGCCTGTTATCTCTCGGCGGAATTCCTCATCGGGCCGCAACTGGGCAACAACCTGCTAAACCTCGAAATCGAGGAGCCCGCGCGGGCGGCGATGACGGAACTCGGCCAGGATCTTAGCGTGATTCTGGATCAAGAGGAGGAGCCGGGGTTGGGCAACGGCGGTCTCGGGCGGTTGGCCGCTTGTTACCTCGATTCGCTCGCGACGCTGGAGCGCCCCGCGATCGGCTACGGCATACGCTATGAATTCGGCATCTTCGGCCAAGAAATCCGCGACGGGTGGCAGGCGGAAGTGACCGACAAGTGGCTGCGCCGCGGTAATCCCTGGGAGATCGCTAAGCCCGCGGTAGCCTATTACGTCAATTGGGGCGGTCACACCGAGTCCTATCACGACGACCAAGGTCGCTATCGCGTACGCTGGGTGCCATACCGGGAGGTGAAGGGTACCGCCTATGACACGCCGATCCAAGGTTACCGCGTCCAGACCTGCAATACGCTGCGGCTGTGGAGCGCCGAGGCAGTCGAGTCATTCGATTTCCAGGCCTTCAACACGGGCGATTACTACCAGGCGGTAGCGGAAAAAATGCTGTCGGAGACCGTCACCAAGGTGCTATACCCCAACGACGAGCCGGACATCGGCAAGCGGCTGCGTCTCGCGCAACAGTATTTTTTCGTGTCCTGCTCGCTGCAGGACATGCTGCATCTTCTCGATATCGTGGGTAAACCGGTGCAAAATTTCGCCGAGCGCTACGCTGTGCAACTCAACGATACGCACCCGTCGATCGGCGTCGCCGAATTGATGCGGCTGCTGGTGGACGAGCGCGGGCTAGCGTGGGACGAGGCTTGGGGAATCACCGTGCAAACCTTCGGCTACACCAATCACACACTGCTGCCGGAGGCGCTAGAGACTTGGCCTCTGCCCATGTTCCAGGAATCGCTGCCGCGGCACCTGGAAATCATCTATGAAATCAACGCCCGCTTTCTCGGCGAGGTGCGCGCACGCTTCCCGGGCGACGAGGCGCGTGTGGCGCGAATGTCTTTAATCGATGAAGGAGGGGACAAGCGCGTGCGTATGGCGCATCTCGCGACTGTCGGCAGCCACGCAGTCAACGGCGTTGCGGCGCTACACTCTGATTTGCTGAAGACGAGCGTGCTGAAGGATTTTTTCGAACTCTGGCCGGAGCGCTTCAGCAACAAGACCAACGGCGTGACGCCACGGCGCTTTCTGGCGCTCGCCAATCCAGGGTTGCGCGAGCTGATCACCGGTGCACTCGGTGATCGCTGGGTGGCGCATCTGGACGAACTCAAGAAGCTGGAAGGGTTTATCGACGACGCCTCGTTCCGGCAGAGCTGGCGCGCGGTGAAGCAGGCAAACAAGCAAAGACTGGCTGCCTACCTGCGCAAGCATACCGGGGTCGAACTCGACCCGACGTGGCTGTTCGACATCCAGGTCAAGCGTATCCACGAGTACAAGCGCCAGCATCTGAATGTGCTGCACATCATCACTCTCTATCATCGCCTGAAGCAAAACCCCGCGCTCGACATCCCGCCGCGCGCCTTCATCTTCGGCGGTAAAGCGGCGCCCGGTTATTACATGGCCAAGCGCATCATTAAACTCATCAACGCGGTTGCCGAGACGGTCAACAATGATCCGACGGTAAACACGCGCTTGAAGGTTGCCTTCGTGCCCAACTTCAACGTCAAGAATGCGCATCTCATCTATCCCGCGGCCGACTTGTCCGAGCAGATCTCCACCGCCGGCAAAGAGGCCTCGGGCACTGGCAATATGAAATTCATGCTCAATGGTGCGCTCACCATTGGGACGCCCGATGGTGCCAATGTGGAGATGCGGGAGGAGGTCGGCGCGGATAATTTTTTCCTCTTCGGTCTCACTGCGACCGATGTGGAGCGCGTTCGGCGCGAGGGGTATCGGCCTGCGGCTTACATCGACGCCAATGCGGAACTTCGCGCCGTATTCGACCTCATCGCGAGCGGCCATTTTTCGCGTGGCGACGCGGAGGTGTTCCGGCCGCTCGTCGATAATCTGTGCTATTCCGATCCATTCCTCGTATTGGCCGATTACGCGGCCTACGTGGCCTGCCAGGAGCAGGTGAGCGCGGCGTGGATGGAGACGGAGCACTGGGAGCGCATGTCCATACTCAACGTCGCGCGCAGCGGTAAGTTTTCCTCCGATCGCGCTATCCGCGAATATTGCGATGAAATCTGGACCGTGGGCCCGGTGCCGGTCAATTCTCAATAACATGTGGCATTAATTCGATCCACAACCAGGGCCGCGTTTTCATTTGCGGTAGCGATGCCACGAGCGGCAATTACTTGCGCCTCGTCAGAACAACGTGCATGGCGTTCTCGGTCGCAACGTGTTCCGTGCATTGGTAGCCGAGCTTTGGCGCGTCGATTCCGCTAAGAAGGTGCTCGCCGGAGCCGAGTAGGACGGGCGATATCGCCAAGTGCATCTCATCGATGAGCGCAGCACGAAGATACTGTCGAATGGTTGCAACGCCGCCTCCGAGTCGGATGTCTTGTCCATCGGCGGCCTCGGTGGCGCGGGTCAGTGCAGCTTTGATGCCGTCGGCGACAAAATGAAAGACGGTGCCGCCGTCCATCGTGATTGATGGGCGCGGGTAGTTGGTGAGCACGAACACGGGGGTGTGGTAGGGCGGGTTGTTGCCCCACCACCCCTTCCAAGATTCGTCCGGCCAAGGCCCGCGGAGCGGCCCGAACATGTTTCGACCGAGAATCCAAGCGCCGATATTGGCGAGACCGCGTGCCGCAAAGTCGTCATCGATGCCAAGCGCACCGCCGTGACCTCCATGCATCTGCTGGAACGTTCGTGTGGGGAAGAACCAATTGTGCAGCGCCAGGCCGCCGACACCGAGCGGGTTGGCGAGGTCCTGGTTGGGACCAGCGCCGTAACCGTCGATAGAAATGGCGAAGCCGTGAACGCGTAATCTAGTCATGACGCCCCCTTCCGAGTGTGTAACATCATCGAACAACCGGCATGCCACCGCGCGGCCGGGCGGTCAAAGCGCTGCGCGCAAGAGCTCCCGCAACAGCGTGCGCAGCGGCGCGGCGCGATCCGGATCGAACTGCGGTGTGCGCGCTTCCGCAAGATATGCCGCCTGCGCAATCTCCAATTGCACGGCATCGATGCGTGCCGCAGGATTGCCGTAATGGCGGGTGATATAGCCGCCTTTGAAGCGGCCGTTGACCACGGACGAAAACTTCGACTGAGCGCTCAACTTTTCCGCGAGTCGACCCGCGCGCTCAGGCGAGCAACTGCGGCCGTCGGCGGTTCCGAGATTAAGATCGGGCAGGCGCCCATCGAACAACCCCGGCACCGTCGAAAGAATCGAATGCGCATCCCAGAGCACGCAGTGGCCGTGGCGCGCCACGAGCTGTGTCGTCAGTTCCGCGAGGCGCATGTGGTATGGCTGCCAGTACTGCCGCAAGCGCTCGTCGATTTCGGCGCGCGTCGGGGCGGCGCCGGGCGCATAGAGAGGCGCCCCGTCGAAGGCTTCGGCCGGGCAGACCGTGGTCCCGCGTTGACCGGGATACAAAGGCGTATCGTCCGGCGGCCGATTCAAATCGACGACATAGCGCGAATGTGTCGCGCGCAGCACCGATGCGCCGAGTTCGCGATGAAACTCATATAACTCGGGTACGAACCAGTCGGTGTCGGGCAGATCCAGAACTTCTGGCCGCAATCGCTGCGCCAATGCCGGCGGAACATGCGTGCCGGAGTGGGGAAAGCTGATCAGCAGCGGTGAATCTCCGCCGACGAACTCGTAGATCGGCCTGTCCACGGCTTGCGGCCTCGACTGCGGCGGCTCGTTCGCGGGCGCCGATCGGCTCACGCCTTTGCCCGCGACGGCAACAGCCGCTCTGCCAAAGACGCAAAGCGTCCCGTCGTCACCCAGGCCTTTGCCAATTCGATGTCGGGCGCAAAGTAGCGATCCGCCGCGTAGAACGGGACGTCGCCGCGGATGCTCGCATGCACGCGCTCCAAATTCGGCGAGGACAGCGAGGGCCGATGAAAGTCGATGCCCTGGGCCGCGGCCAGCAACTCGATGCCGACGACCGCCGCGGCGTTCTCTTGCATGCGCCCGAGCCGCCTGGCCGCGTGTGTGGCCATGCTGACGTGGTCCTCTTGGTTGGCGGACGTCGGGATCGAGTCGACACTGCAGGGAGAAGCGATCGTCTTGTTCTCGGACACCAAGGCCGCAGCCGTGACTTGCGCAATCATGAACCCGGAATTGAGGCCGCTGTTTTCGACGAGGAAGGGCGGCAAGCCGCTCATTTTGGGGTCGACGAGCACGGCCATGCGGCGTTCCGAGAGGCTGCCGATTTCGGCGATCGCGAGCGCGAGCGTGTCGGCCGTAAACGCGACCGGCTCCGCATGGAAATTGCCCCCCGACAGAACGTCGCCCTGCTCGACGAACAGCAGCGGATTGTCGGTGACCGCATTCGCCTCGATCGCGAGCGTCGCGCTGGCATTGTTGATCAGATCCAGACAGGCGCCCATGACCTGCGGTTGGCAGCGAAACGAGTAAGGATCCTGCACCCGCGCACAATCGACATGCGAGGCGCGGATCGCGCTGCCCCCGATCAGATCCAAGTAGACTCGCGCAACCGCGATCTGGCCGGGTTGGCCGCGCGCTTGGTGAATGCGTGCGTCGAACGGCGAGTCGCTGCCTTTGAGCGCATCGACCGACATCGCGCCCGCAACGACGGCTGCGGCGAACAAGTCTTCGCATCCGAACAATCCCGCGAGCGCGAGCGCCGTCGAGACTTGCGTACCGTTGATGAGCGCGAGTCCTTCCTTGGCCCGCAGCTTGAACGGCCGCAGTCCCGCCAAGCCCAAGCCCTCGGCCGCGGGCAGCACGCGCCCTTGGACACGGACTTGACCGATCCCGAGCAGCACCGTGCTGAGGTGGGCGAGCGGCGCGAGATCGCCGGAGGCGCCCACCGAGCCTTGCGCAGGAATCACCGGATAGACTTCGTGAGCCAGCAACGCCAGCAAGCCTTCGACGAGCTCCAAACTGATCCCAGAGTAACCGCGTGCGAGCGCATTGACTTTGAGCGCTAAAATCAAGCGTACGATCGCATCGGGCAGCGGATCGCCGATGCCCGCGGCATGCGAAAGCAACAGATTGCGCTGCAGCTGCTCGAGCTGCTCGTTCGGTATTCGCGTCTGAGCGAGCAGTCCGAAGCCGGTGTTGATGCCGTAGGCGGCGTCGCCCGCCGCGACGATTCGATCGACGAGACGGCTGGCCGCCGCGATGCGCTCGCGATCCGCGGCCCCGAGGCGCAAAGGTGTCGGGCGCTCGTATATGTGCCGCAGTGTCGGCAGCGTCAACTTGCCGGCGCGGATCTCCATCACGCCCGCCCGATCATCGGCAGGTTCAAACCCTGCTCCCGTGCGCAATCGATCGCGATCTGGTAGCCCGCGTCTGCATGGCGCATGACGCCGGTACCCGGATCGTTCCAGAGCACGCGCGCGATGCGCCGCCCGGCCGCGGCCGTGCCGTCGCAAACGATCACGACGCCGGCATGTTGCGAGTAGCCCATGCCGACACCGCCGCCGTGATGCAGCGAGACCCAGGTGGCGCCGCCGGCCGTGTTGAGCAATGCATTGAGCAGAGGCCAATCGGAAACCGCATCCGAGCCGTCGAGCATCGCTTCGGTTTCGCGATTGGGGCTCGCCACGGAGCCGGAGTCCAGATGGTCGCGGCCGATGACGATCGGCGCAGACAGTTCGCCGCTCGCGACCATTTCATTGAAGGCCAATCCCAATCGATGCCGTTGACCGAGGCCGACCCAGCAGATGCGCGCCGGCAAGCCTTGGAATTGGATCCGCGAACGCGCCATATCGAGCCAATGGTGCAGGTGCGGATCGTCTGGAATCAGCTCCTTGACCTTCGCATCGGTCTTGTAGATATCCTCCGGATCACCCGAGAGCGCGACCCAGCGGAACGGCCCGACGCCGCGGCAAAACAGTGGCCGGATATATGCGGGCACGAATCCCGGGAAGTCGAACGCACGGGTCACGCCTTGGTCGCGCGCAACCTGACGAATATTGTTGCCGTAGTCGAACACCGGTACGCCCATGTCTTTGAATCGCAGCATGAACTCGACATGCTTGGCCATCGAGCGCTTCGCCGCAGCGCTCGTGCCCTCGGGGTCTGCGACGCGGCGCTCGTCCCATTGCAATGGGGTCCAGCCCTGCGGCAGGTAGCCGTTGACCGGGTCGTGCGCCGAGGTTTGATCGGTGAGCGCATCGGGACGTATGCCGCGCTCGAGCAGCGTTTGGAGCACATCGACAATGTTGCCGAGCAGCGCGACAGAGATGGCCTTGCCGCTCTTGGTCGCCGCATCGAATCGCGCGAGCGCGTCGTCGATCGAGAGGGCTTCGACATCGACGTAGCCGGTTTCCAGACGCTTCGCGATGCGGTCCTTACGGCATTCGACCGCCAGCAGGTGCGCACCGGCCATCGTCGCGGCGAGCGGCTGCGCGCCGCCCATGCCGCCCAAGCCCGCCGTCAGTATCCATTTGCCGCCGAGATTGTCGCCAAAGTGGCGGCGTCCCATCTCGGCAAAGGTTTCGTACGTGCCTTGCACGATGCCCTGGCTGCCGATATAGATCCAGGAGCCGGCGGTCATCTGGCCATACATCGCAAGACCCTTGCGATCGAGTTCGTGAAAGTGTTCCCACGTGGCCCAATGCGGCACGAGGTTCGAATTCGCGATCAACACGCGCGGCGCGTCCGCATGCGTCGGAAACACACCGACGGGTTTGCCGGACTGCACCAGCAGCGTTTCCTCTTCGGTCAAGACTTTGAGCGTCTCGACGATGCGGTCAAAGCAATTCCAGTCGCGCGCCGCGCGGCCGATTCCGCCGTAGACGACGAGTTCACTGGGATTCTCCGCGACCTCGGGGTCCAGATTGTTCATCAGCATCCGCAGCGGCGCCTCGGTGGTCCAGGAACGCGCGCTCAACTGGCCGCCGCGCGCTGCGCGAATGACTCGGGGTCTGACTTTTTCCAGCATGACTGCACTTCCTTACGGGCGAAAACGCCCGGACATTTCGTATCGAGAACCGGGGTAATAGAGTTTCGCCACCGAGGCGATCGCACCAAAGGTCCAGGTGCGGCGATTCATCAATAAACACGGCTCGTCGCGCTTCATATCGAGCAGTTTGCGGGTGCGCTGGTCGGGCATCACGGCGCGCAACACGTGCTCGGCCTCCTGCAGCGGCGCGACTTTGATCAAATAGTCGTGCGGAGTCGTGCGCGTGAAATCCACATCGAGATAATCCGGCGCGAGTTGCGGCGAGACATAGCGATCTTCCAACTGCACGGGGCGGTCGTTCTCGTAATGCACGATCGATGAAAAATACAACTCGGTGCGCGCCGCGACCTGAAAATCTTCGATCAGGGATCCCTGCGCACGCACGCGCTCGACCGTGATGACCTCGGCGCGGTGCACATGGCCACGACGCTGGATTTCATCGGCAATGCCGCGGATTTCCAACGGGTGGGCACGCGCTTGGGTGTCAGCCACGAAACTGCCGACGCCGGCGACGCGCACGAGCACGCCCTCGTCGCGCAATTCGCGCAAAGCACGATTCGCCGTCATGCGAGAAATACCGAACGATTTCACGATCTCGCTCTCGCTTGGCACGCGCGCCGAGGCGGCCCATTTCCCTGAGCCGATATTGTCGAGGATGTGGCGCTTGACCTGTAAATAGAGCGGCACCGCCGAATCGTTTGATGCGAGGCTTGGCTTAAGCATGCGCGCAAGATTATCCTGTATAGACAGGTATAGTCAAGTAAGATTTCCCGGTGTCGTGGCCATGCCGCTATGCCGCCACGTCTGGCGCCGCATGCGCTACCTCGCCGCGGTGCTCCCGAGCTGTTGCATGAGAGCTGCGAAACGCGGCTGCAGCGCCGCTTCCGCCGCATGCCGGAAATCTTTGATGACCCACCGGCCGGCGACCATGACGTCGCGGATTGCGGCACTGCCTCCTGCAAACACCAGATGATCGAGTGCGCCATCGAGTGCGCTGCCGGCCATCGTGGGGTGCGCCCGGTCGAGAACGAGCCAATCGGCTCGCCGGCCTACCGCAATCGCGCCGACCGCTTGACCGATGGCCTGCGCGCCATGGAGTGCGGCATCGCGCCAGAGTCGGGTCCCCACATGCGATTCGGTTGCGCTCGCAAGCACTCCGCGCCGCTTGCGTCGCAGCCGCTGCTGGTATTCCAACCAGCGCAATTCCTCCGCCGGGCAGACCGTCGCTTGGCTGTCGGACCCGATGCAGAGCCGTCCGTCGGCCTGCAAAAAGCGCTTGGCGTCGAAAAATCCATCGCCGAGATTGGCTTCGGTGCTGATCGACACGCAGACCGTCGCCGCATGGCCCGCGATTCCTTGCAGTTCGGCCGGCGTCGCGTGGGTGGCGTGCACCAGACACCAATGGTGGGTCAGCAGCCCGGACTCCAATAATAATTCGATCGGTCGGCGTCCGGTCTCGCGCTTGCAGGCGCGTACTTCGCGCAGTTGTTCGGCGACGTGAATGTGCACGGGAAGCGTGGAGTCGATATCCTTCAGTTGCAGCGCCGCTTCGCGCAAGCTGGGGTAGCCGACCGCGCGCAGGCTATGAAATGCGGCACCGGTGCGCATTGCGCCCGGGACCATTGTGCCCGGGACCATTGCGCCCTGGCCCGCGGCCTGGCCGGCGCGTCGCTCGGCGCTCACGCGCTCCCCGACGGCGCGCAGGAATTCATCGGTTTGCATTCCAAAACGCGCCTGTTCGCGTTTGAGCGGTTTTCCGCCGAAATCGCTCGCTTGATAGAGAGTCGGCAACAGAGTCAAGCCGATGCCTGCGGCGGTCGCCGCGGCCGCAGTCGCGTTCCACAAATCGTTGGTCCCGAGGTAGGGAGCCGCATTCGTCTGACGATGTAAATAATGAAATTCAGCGACCGATGTGTATCCGGCTTTGAGCATTTCCACGAACAATTGCGTCGCGACGATTTCGAGTTGCTCGGGTTCAATGCGATTGGCGAGCGCGTACATCGCTTGACGCCAGGTCCAAAAGCTATCACGTACCGATAGCCGGTACTCGGTGGCGCCCGCCATCGCGCGCTGAAACGCATGACTATGAGCATTGGGCATGCCGGGCACGACGATACCCGCGATGCGCTGCGCGCCGGCGGCCGCGGCCTCAAATTCGATCTTGGCCACGACGCCGGCGTCGGATACGGTCACGACCGCATCCTCAACCCAACCCTGGGGCAACAGCACCGATTCAATCGAGTATCGTCGTGTCATCGCAGCGGGCTCCCCAGCTTGCCTATACCTGTATATATAACTTAGCTTGCCTTATCATTCAGCGCACATCAATCGGACCATGATCTCAAATGGAAAAGGCGGCCGTCCTGTGAAACAAGCGAGCGATGAATCCGCAGCGGAATTGGGCGAGACCTGGACCCGGGTCTGGGTGGGCGCTCACATCGCGACGATGGCCGAGGGCACTGCACCCTATGGCATCCTGCAAGACGGCGCCATCGCGACTCAAGGCGAGCGCATCGCTTGGATTGGTCCGGCCGATGCCGCGGCGCGGGCGGCGGCGATGCACGGCATCCCCAGCCACGATCTGCGGGGCGCGTGGATCACTCCAGGACTCATCGATTGCCATACGCACCTCGTCTACGGCGGCAATCGAGTCGCGGAATTCGAAAGGCGTTTGAGCGGCGATTCGTATGAAGAGATTGCCAAAGCCGGCGGCGGCATTCAGTCGACCGTTCGGGCCACCCGCGCGGCCTCGGCCGAGGCGCTGCGGGCCTCTGCGCGCATTCGCGCGCGGAGTTTGATGGCCGAGGGCGTTACGACGATCGAGGTCAAATCCGGCTACGGCCTCGAACTCGCGGCGGAGCGGCGTCTGCTGGAGGTCGCGCGCTCGCTGCAGCGCGAGTTGCCGGTCTCGATCGCGACGACTTATCTCGGGCTGCATGCGCTGCCCGAGGAGTTTCGTTCCAACCGGCGCGCTTTTATCGATTTGGCAAGCGGGCCATGGCTGGAGGCGCTGGCGGCTGATGGGCTCATCGACGCGGTCGATGCGTTTTGTGAATCAATCGCGTTCAGTCGCGCAGAGACCGAGCAATTCCTGCGCGCCGCACAGGCCTTGCATTTGCCGATGCACCTGCACGCGGGACAATTGAGCGACATCGGCGCGGCCGAGCTGGCCGCGAATTATGCGGCGCTGTCTGCGGATCATCTCGAGTACTTGAGCGCTGCGGGCGCCGAGGCGCTGGGGCGCAGCGGCACCGTTGCGGTGTTGTTGCCCGGCGCTTATTTCACGCTGCGCCAGACCACGCCGCCGCCGGTGCCTCTGTTGCGCGCGGCCGGCGTGCCGATGGCCGTGGCGACCGATTGCAATCCGGGCACGTCGCCGTGCACTTCAATATTGCTGTCGATGAACATGGCCTGCACCTTGTTCGGTCTGACACCGGCCGAAGCCGTGAGCGGAGCAACTGTTCAGGCTGCGCGCGCCTTGGGCCTACTGCACGATCGAGGCACGCTCGCCGTCGGCAAGCGTGCGGACTTTGCGCTGTGGCGCATCGATCGACCTGCGGAACTTTGCTATGGCCTCGGCGCGAACCCATGCATCGGCGTCGTGCAGAACGGCAGGGCACGCGCGTGACCGACTCCGCGGCGAGCGCTTCAGGCGACGCGGCGCAACGATTGCGCCATGCAATGGATGCCGCCTCCGGTCTTGGAGATTTCGCTCATGTCGACCTCCGCGACTTCGAATCCCAGCGCACGCAATTGCTCGATCAGCTTGCGGCTGGATTTCGGTACGATGACGCGGTCGCGGCCCAGCGACATGAAATTGCAGCCGAGATTGATCGTATCTTCGAACGGCACGTCGACGACTTGGTGACCCTTTGATTTGAGCCACGCGACGATGCCGGGTTCCGTGCACGCGAGACAGACCGCCGTAAGTTTTCTGGCGATGGGCACGACCATCAGGTCGATGTGCACGTAGTACTCGTCGAAGAATGCGAGGCGGGTTTCCCATCCCTCCTTCTTGAACCACGCTTCCACCTGGCGCGCGCCTTCCTCTTGAGTGCGCGCGCCGCCGCAGCCGATCAGCACGCAGCCGTCTTCGATCACGTTGAAGTCGCCGCCCTCGAACGTGCCGGCCGTCACCATGTCGTAGATCGGGATGCCGAGCCGCTCGTAGGTGCGAATCGCGGCAAAATTTTCGCCGCGGCGCCACCAGTTGGCCATCGCCGTGATGACGGCGCCGTAGGGTGTCATCACGCTCGAATCGCGCGCATACACCTGCATGGGCAGTTCCGGCTCCGCGAGGTGCGAATGTATGCGTACATCGAAGTGCCTATAGGCGCTCTGCAGCTCCATGTGCTGCGCCTTGGCGACCAGAATATCGGCTGGGTGTTCGCGCAGCGTTTTGCGCGACAGGGAGCTCGTCGCCATGTGACGCAGATGATCCGCAGGCCCGAGCAGTACGTCCGTGAGCGCGTCGGTCTCGTTGCGAAATCCCCAATCGGTGAGCGGCTTGGTGCCGCCGCCGGCGCGGCGGCGCTGTAGCGTGAATGCGTCGGACGCGCCGGTGGTTTTTTCCGTGGACATGATTTTCTCCGTGCGGCAGCGTGGCGCCGCTCCCAAGTCAGTATGAATGAGCGAGCCTCGAGCTGCGTGCAAGATTGACGAGTGCGCGACGCATTGACGCGAGCGCTCGACAGGTATTTTCGCGCGGATCGACATTGAGCGCACGCATGCAATAAGTCATATCGATGTCGTGAATGCGCGACGTTCTGTCGTCGATGCGCGACATTTTGCCGGGCGATGAGTGCGAGCGGAAACTCCAACAAACATAGAAAATCCATGGCTGCGCGCATATGGATCTTGATCAAAGGCGAAGGAGACACATGCTATGAAAACGGCAATCACTCCGCGCTCCGCTTGGAGCCAAACGACATTACATATTCTGCCCGCGCTGTTGCTGCTGGGCGCGAGTTTGTTGAGCGGCTGCGGCTCCGGCGGCGGATCGTCGATGTCCACGTCCCCACCGACGTCAGCGACCCAAGGGGGCGCACTCGTGACGCTCACGGATGCTCCCGGAGATTTCGTCAGCTACATCGTCACCCTCGACTCGTTGCTGCTCACGAACGCCAACGGCACGACCGTGCAGGTCGTGCCGAGCACTACGCAAGTCGACTTTGCGCAACTCGTCAATCTCTCCGAGCTCGTGAGCGCGGCCGAAATTCCGGTCGGCAAATACGTCTCGGCGTCGATGACTCTGGATTACGCGGGCGCCATGATCGTCGTCGACGGCAGCGGCGGCCCGGTGCCGATCACCAAAATCATCAACGGCGCGAATTCGATGCCGCTCGCGAGCCCGAATCCGACGCAGGTCACCTTGACGCTGATGCTGGATCCGAACAAGCCGCTCATCGTCACGCCGAACGTGGTCGCGAATCTCGCGCTCGACTTCAACCTGGCCGCGTCCAATAGCATCACGCCGTCGCTGACCGCACCGACGACGGTCACCGTGAATCCCGTGTTGACCGCGAGTCTCGTCCCCGACACGACGCGCCAGACGCGTGTGCGCGGCACCTTCGTCAGTGCCAGTACGAGCGCGAGCGATTTCATCATCAACGTGCGTCCGTTCAATAATGTGTCGGGCAGCGGCGGCCAGTTCACGATCGACACGACCGCGACGACGACGTTCGCGATCAACGGCACCGCGTTTACGGGGAGCGCCGGTCTCGCGCAGCTCGCGACGCTTGCCGCGGGAACTCTGGTCGCCTCGTATGGCATCTGGGATCAGAGCACCCAGTCCTTCACGGCGACCGGCGTGCTGGCCGGCTCGAGCGTGGCGGGCGGCCGACTCGACAGCGTCGAGGGCACCGTGCTGTCGCGCACGGGTGATACCTTGGCGCTCGGCTACGGCTTGATCGCGCGCGCTGATTCCGGCGCGTTTGGCGGCCAATTCGGCTTCTCGCCCCAAGTCACCGTGACCGTTGGCGCAAATACGACCGTGACCGAACAGGGGCAACCGGGACCGTTTACGATCCAGGACATTTCGGTCGGGCAACACCTGCAGGTCTTAGGAACCTTGGATATCGGCAATCCGGTGTCTCCGTCGCCCGGCATGACGCCCATGCCGCCGGCGGCCACGCTCGACGCGACGGCGGGCAGCGCGGAGTTGATCGCGACGAGCGTCACGGGCATGGTGACGGCGAGCGCGACGAACCTCGTGACCTTGAACGTCAAGACGCTGGACGGGCGTCCCGCCGCGTTGTTCGACTTTGCCGGTACGGGCACGTCGACCATGGTGGATGCGACGGCGAGCGCGTACACGGTTGAGGTTCCCGCGGCGCTGACGACTGTGCCGGGCGTCGGCGCGCCGGCGAGCTTCACCGGCTTCGTGACGCCGTTTGGGCAGGCGCCGCCGGACTTCGCGGCCGCATCGGTCGCGAATTACGGTAATACGCTCGCGCAGCTGCAAATCTTTTTTTCTCAGACCGGGGTGACCGCTCCTTTCGAGACCGAGTCGGGCACGGAACTGTTGATCAGTCAACCCACGCTCGCAGCGAGCGCGCTGCATGTCGTGAGGATCGGATTCGAGACGATCGATCCTTCGACCTTGAGCGGCGGTCTGGAACTCACGCCCGATACGGCGGCGACCACGTCGGTCTACGTGATCGGCCACCGAGCGACCTGGAGTATCGACACATACAGCAACTTCGCCGATTTCGAAACGGCCTTGGCGGCGGACTTCAACGGTACGACGGCACTCGTACAGTTGAATGCGGTCGGTTCGTACGCGACGGCGGGCGGCATAGGCACACTGTCGGTCGATACGCTGATTGCGGTGCTGACGAACTGAACCGAAGCGAGGCGCGACCGCTCATGTCCGTCTGAGGGCACCCGCCGCACCGCGGCTTTGAGCTAATGCGGGGTCTCGCAAGAGACCCCGCTCCCCTTGTGCCCGGATGCCTGTAAGCGGAAAATCCGCGCCACTATGAGTACAAACCCCGTCGTCGATCTGGTCTCTCCCATTGGTCATTGGATCGGTGGCCGGCGCGTCAGCCCCGCGGCCGCGCGCACGGCCGAGGTTTTCAATCCGGCAACCGGCGCCGTGATCGCGAGAGTTGCGCTCGCGGAAGCCGCGGATGTCGATGCGGCGGTTCGCGCCGCCACCGCCGCATATCCGGCCTGGTCCGCGACCCCAAGTTTGCGTCGCGCGCGGATCTTGTCGCGCTTCAAAGAATTGGTCGAAGCACATGCCGACGAACTCGCCCGCTTGCTGTCGCGCGAGCATGGGAAAACAGTCAGTGATGCGCGCGGCGAAGTCACGCGCGGCCTCGAGGTCGTCGAATTCGCCTGCGGCGCGCCGCATCTGCTGAAAGGCGAGTTCAGCGAGAACGTGGGTACCGGGGTCGACGCGTTCAATTTGCGTCAGCCAATCGGAGTTACCTCGGGCATTACCCCGTTCAACTTCCCCATCATGGTACCGATGTGGATGTTTCCGATGGCGCTCGCTTGCGGTAATACCTTTGTGCTGAAGCCCTCGGAGCGCGACCCGTCGGCTCCCATGCGCCTCGCGGAATTGATGCACGAAGCGGGTTTGCCGCCGGGCGTGCTCAACGTCGTCAATGGCGACAAAGCGGCCGTCGATGCCATTTTGGCGCATCCCGGCATCGCCGCGATCAGCTTCGTCGGATCGACACCGGTCGCCAAGCGCGTCTATCTGGATGGTACCGCCGCGGGTAAACGTGTACAGGCCTTGGGCGGCGCAAAGAATCATATGGTGATCATGCCCGATGCCCATCTCGATCAAACGGTCGAGGCTTTGGTCGGCGCCGCCTATGGCTCGGCCGGTGAGCGCTGCATGGCGATCTCGGTCGCGGTGGCGGTGGGAGATGAAGTGGCCGATCGCCTGATCGACAAGGTGACTACGCGGATCTCGAGCCTGAAAATAGGCGCTCCCGACGATCCGGCCACCGAGATGGGTCCGCTCGTGACGGCGGCGCACCGCGAGCGCGTCCTTGGTTACATCGACGTCGGCGCGCGCGAAGGAGCGCGACTGGTCGTGGATGGGCGCAAATTCCAGGAAGGCGCAAAGCTCAAGGGCTTCTTCCTCGGCGCGACGCTATTTGACCGCGTTGAAGCGCACATGCGGATTTACCAGGAGGAGATATTCGGGCCGGTGCTGTGTGTCGTGCGGGTGCACTCCTTGCAATCCGCGATCGATTTGATCAACGCTCACGCGTTTGCGAACGGCGTCTCCGTGTTCACGCGCAGTGGCGAGGTGGCACGCGCCTTCACACAACAAATCGAGGTGGGGATGGTCGGCATCAACGTCGCGATTCCGGTACCCATGGCCTTCTTTAGTTTCGGCGGCTGGCGGCAATCCCTGTTCGGCGACCATCACATGTACGGCCTCGAGAGCATCCGGTTCAATACGCGCATGAAGAGCGTCACCCAGCGCTGGCCGGCTCCCGAGGAAGGCGATAAGACATTTGTGATGCCGACGATGCGGTGACGCAGCGTTTTGGGCCAACATCGTCCAGGGATTGCCAACATCGCCCAGGGATTGTCGGGAGATTGCCGATCGATTGCGGCTAGATCGATTGCGGAAAGATTGCGCTATAGTGATGCTGCATAGCAGCAATATCCTTGACACCCGCTCGCTTGGTTCCTACAATCGCCGGCCTTTGTCGCCGGGCAGAACGCCCCGCGCGCAAGATTTGTTTCAACTGACGGTCGCCCTTGTGGGCTGACCCCCAAAAGGTATTTATGGCGACGACGACACAATTAATCCGCACCGGCCGCAACGAGCCCGCTTGGAAATCCAAGGTGCCGGCGCTGGCCGCGTCGCCGCAGAAGCGCGGTGTCTGTACGCGCGTATATACCACGACGCCGAAGAAGCCGAATTCGGCGCTGCGCAAGGTCTGCCGCGTGCGCCTCACGAACGGCTATGAAGTGTCGAGCTATATCGGCGGCGAAGGTCACAATTTGCAAGAGCACTCGGTGGTCTTGATACGTGGCGGTCGCGTCAAGGATCTGCCGGGCGTTCGTTATCACACCGTACGCGGCGCGCTCGATTGCGCCGGTGTCAGCGATCGGCGTCAGGGCCGCTCGAAGTACGGCGCCAAACGTCCCAAGAAATGAACTAAAGAATAGAGAAGCCCATGTCCCGTAGAGCAGCAGCCCCGCATCGCACCATTCTTCCGGATCCTAAGTTCGGCAACGACATGTTGGCCAAATTCATCAACATGGTCATGGAGCGCGGAAAGAAGTCCGCCGCCGAAAAGATCGTCTACGGTGCGATCGATCGCATCGGCGACAAGACCGGCCGCGCCGGTGGTGAGGCAATCAACGTGTTGCAGCAGGCGCTCGATAACGTAAAGCCGGTCGTCGAAGTCAAATCGCGGCGCGTCGGCGGCGCCACCTATCAGGTCCCGGTCGAAGTTCGCGCCAATCGCCGCCAAACGCTCGCGATGCGCTGGGTCATCGAAGCCGCCACGGATCGCAGTGAAAAGTCGATGGCGCATCGGCTCGCTGCGGAACTCATGGAAGCTTCGGAAAACCGCGGCGCGGCAGTTCGCAAGCGGGAAGATACGCACCGTATGGCCGAAGCCAACAAGGCGTTTGCGCACTATCGCTGGTAACCTTTAGTCGGCGCGTTCGGGCCGTCAAGTTTGAGGACTGTTAGTGGCACGTACTACGCCAATCGAGCGCTACCGCAACATCGGTATCTCCGCTCATATCGACGCGGGTAAGACCACCGCAACCGAGCGTATTCTGTTCTACACCGGCGTGTCCCACAAAATCGGCGAGGTTCACGACGGCGCCGCGGTCATGGACTACATGGAACAGGAACAAGAGCGCGGCATCACGATAACGGCCGCTGCGACGACTTGTTTCTGGAAGGGGATGGACAAGAGCTTCCCCGAACATCGCATCAACATCATCGATACGCCGGGTCACGTCGATTTCACGATCGAGGTGGAGCGCAGTCTGCGTGTGCTGGATTCCGCCGTTGCAGTCTATTGCGCCGTTTCCGGCGTTCAGCCGCAATCTGAGACCGTCTGGCGTCAAATGAACAAGTATCGCGTGCCGCGCATTGCGTTCGTCAACAAGATGGACCGCGCCGGAGCGAATTTCTTGCGCTGCGTCGACCAGATCAGAACACGGCTACGCGGTAATCCGGTACCCATCCAACTGCCTATAGGCGCAGAAGACGGCTTCGTCGGCGTGGTCGACCTCGTCAAGATGAAGTCGATCTGGTGGGACGAAGAAACCCAGGGCATGAAGTTCGAATACCGCGAGATCCCGGCCGGCATGCGTGCTGAATGCATCGAGTGGCGCGGGAAGATGATCGAAGCGGCTGCCGAAGGCGATGATGCACTGCTCACCAAATATCTCGAGAGCGGCGAGCTTGCCGACGAGGAAATCAAGAAGGGCTTGCGCGAACGCGCGCTCAAGAACGAGGTCTGCCTCGTGACCTGCGGTTCCGCGTTCAAGAACAAGGGCGTGCAAGCGGTGCTCGACGCGATCGTCGAATACATGCCCTCGCCCGAGGACGTGCCGCCGGTCAAAGGCCAGAGTGAACGCGGCGAACCGATGACGCGCAAGCCTGATGACAGCGCACCGTTCGCGGCGCTTGCATTCAAGATCCTCAACGACCCGTTCGTCGGCAATCTCACGTTCTTCCGGGTTTACTCCGGTACCTTGAATTCCGGCGATCAGGTGTTCGTCCCCAACAAGAGCCGCACCGAGCGCATCGGCCGATTGCTGCAGATGCACGCGAGCGAGCGGTCCGAGATCAAGGAAGTGCGCGCCGGCGACATCGCCGCGGCCGTCGGTCTCAAGGACGTCACGACCGGCGATACGCTGTCCGACCCGGATAAGGTCATCATTCTCGAGAAGATGGACTTCCCGGAGCCCGTGATTTCGGTCGCCGTTGAGCCTCGCACCAAGGTCGACCAGGAAAAGATGGGTCTCGCTCTGCAGCGTCTCGCCAAGGAAGATCCCTCGTTCCGCGTGCATACCGACCAAGAGTCCGGCCAGACGATCATTTCCGGCATGGGAGAGTTGCATCTCGAGATCATCGTCGATCGCATGAAGCGCGAGTTCAAAGTCGACGCCAATGTCGGCAAGCCGCAGGTCGCGTACCGCGAAACCATACGCGGCACCGTGGAATCGGAAGGAAAATTCGTGCGTCAGTCGGGCGGCCGCGGCCAATATGGCCACGTTTGGCTGAAGATCGAACCGCTCGCCGCCGGAAAAGGCTACGAATTCGTCAATGGCATCGTCGGCGGCGCCGTGCCGCGAGAGTTCATTCCCGCGGTCGACAAGGGAATCCAAGAGGCGGTTCAAACCGGCGTGATCGCGGGTTATCCGATCGTGGACGTCAAGGTCACGATTTTCGACGGCTCGTACCACGACGTCGACTCCAACGAAATGGCCTTCAAGATCGCGGGTTCGATGGGATTCAAAGAGGGCTTCCGCAAGGCGAAGCCGGTACTGCTCGAGCCGATCATGAAGGTCGAAGTCGTGACGCCCGAAGATTATTACGGTGACATCGTCGGTGACCTGAATCGCCGACGCGGTCAAATCATCGGCATGGAAGATTCGGCGTCCGGCAAGGTGGTCACGGCCGACGTGCCCTTGGCGGAGATGTTCCAATACTCGACCGCAATGCGCTCGATGAGCCAGGGCCGCGCGAACTACACGATGGAGTTTGCAAAGTATATGGAAGTACCAAGCAATGTCGCCGACGCCGTCATGAAGAAAGCTTCTTGAACAATAACGCCAAAATTTCAACTTTAAGAGGTATCTGCCGTGTCGAAGGGTAAGTTTGAGCGAACGAAGCCGCACGTGAACGTGGGGACGATTGGGCATGTGGATCATGGCAAGACGACCTTGACGGCGGCCCTGACGAAGGTGATGGCGGAGAAGTATGGCGGGGAGTTCAAGGCCTACGACCAGATTGACAAGGCGCCCGAGGAGCGAGCGCGCGGCATCACGATAGCGACGGCGCACGTGGAGTATCAGAGCGAGGCGCGTCACTACGCGCACGTGGATTGTCCCGGGCACGCGGACTACGTGAAGAACATGATCACGGGTGCGGCGCAGATGGACGGGGCGATTTTGGTGGTTTCGGCGGCCGATGGCCCGATGCCGCAGACGCGCGAGCACATTTTGCTGGCGCGGCAGGTGGGCGTGCCGTACATCGTGGTGTATTTGAACAAAGCGGACATGGTGGACGACGCGGAGCTCTTGGAGCTGGTGGAGCTCGAGGTGCGGGATCTTCTGACGCTGTACAAGTTTCCTGGCGACAAGACGCCGATCATCACGGGCTCTGCGCTCAAAGCGCTCGAAGGGGACATGAGCGAGATTGGAGTGCCCTCGGTGATTCGGCTGGTCAAGGCGCTCGATGAGTACATACCGGTGCCCAAGCGTGCGGTGGAGGGGGCATTTTTGATGCCGGTGGAGGACGTATTTTCGATAGCGGGCCGAGGCACGGTGGTCACGGGGAGGATCGAGCGCGGGGTCGTGAAGGTCAACGACGAAGTGGAGATTGTGGGGATACGCGCGACGCAGAAGACGACGTGCACGGGCGTAGAGATGTTTCGCAAGCTCTTGGATGAGGGTCAGGCGGGGGACAACGTCGGGGTATTGCTGCGCGGCACCAAGCGAGAAGAGGTTGAGCGCGGGCAGGTTTTGTGCAAGCCCGGCAGCATCAATCCGCACACCAAGTTTGAGGCCGAAGTGTACGTGCTGACGAAGGAAGAGGGCGGGCGGCACACGCCGTTCTTCAAGGGCTACCGGCCGCAGTTCTACTTTCGCACGACGGATGTGACCGGAGCGGTGGAGTTGCCGGAGGGCACCGAGATGGTGATGCCCGGGGACAACATCAAGATCGTGGTGGAGCTGATTGCGCCGATTGCGATGGAGCAGGGGCTGCGCTTTGCAATCCGCGAAGGCGGAAAGACCGTCGGCGCAGGTGTAGTCGCCAAGGTAATAGCGTAATATCCGCAACCCTTTAAGGACGGGGTCGCATCGACCCCGTTGATTTCGGCGCGTAGCGCCTGGAAAGACCTGGAAGCAAATTTATGGCCAATCAGAACATTCGTATCCGCCTCAAGGCTTTCGATCATCGCTTGATCGACAAGTCTGCGCGCGAAATCGTCGATACCGCGAAGCGCACGGGCGCGACCGTCAAGGGCCCGGTGCCTCTACCGATCAAAATGGAGCGTTTTACGGTACTGACCGCGCCGCATGGCGATAAGGATGCGCGCGACCAGTTCGAGATTCGCACGCACAAGCGCTTGATGGATATATTGAATCCGACCGACAAAACCGTCGATGCGCTCATGAAACTCGAGCTTCCGGCCGGCGTCGACGTCCAAATCAAATTGAATTGAGCTTACCTTTCTGGGGCGGGGTCGCTTCGACCCCGTAGTAGTTGCGCGCAGCGCATCAAAAACCCCGTGAAACTTGAACTTGGCGCGTATTCCCGTATACTTCGCCGTCCAATTTTACGAGGTCGGAGCGAGTGGGCTCAGGCGCCAGTCACCCGAGAGGGTGCTGGGGTCATGTCTGCCCAAACCGCCGGCTGATTGCAACTGAAGCGGGAGCCTAGTCGCTCTCGCAGCATGAGGATTGACAATGACCATTGGTCTGGTTGGCCGCAAGTGCGGCATGACCCGCGTATTCACTGACGCCGGCGTCACTGTGCCTGTGACGGTGATCGAGGCGCTGCCGAATCGTGTGTCGCAAATCAAGAGCGAGAAAGTGGATGGCTACCGTGCCGTCCAGGTGACCATCGGGGCCCGCCGCGCCTCGCGCGTGTCCAAGGCCTTGGCCGGTCACTTCGCAAAAGCCAATGTCGCCGCGGGCTACACCTCCCAGGAATTTCGCCTCAAGAAGGGCGAGGGAGAGGCTCTTGCGGCCGGCGGCGAACTCAAAGTCGATATGTTCACGGCCGGTCAAATCGTTGATGTCACCGGCACGACCGTCGGCAAGGGCTTCGCCGGCACGATGAAGCGCCATAATTTTGCCGGCGGCATGAAGAGTCACGGTAACTCGGTCTCGCACCGCGCGCCGGGTTCCATCGGCCAGCGCCAGACTCCCGGCCGCGTTTTCAAGGGCAAGCGCATGTCCGGCCACATGGGCGTGCGCAACCGAACGATCGAGAACCTGCGCGTCGTCGAGATCGACGTCGCCCGCAATCTGCTGTTGATCAGCGGCGCGGTGCCGGGATCGGAAGGCGGGCGCGTCGTCGTGCGGCCCTCGGTGAAGGCTGCGTCGTTGGCGCGGCGCAAGAAATTGATGCCGAACAAGGCCCCCGCGGCGGCCGCGAAGGGCACCGCTGCCGCTAAGCCCGCCGCTGCCGCGCCCAAGCCGGCGAAGAAGTAGACGCCATGAAGCTCCAGCTCAAGAACTCGACGCCGGCCAGTGAAATCCAGTTATCGGACGCCGCTTTTGACCGCGCGTACAACGAATCCCTGATCCACCAAGTCGTCACGGCCTATATGGCCGCTGGACGCGCCGGCACGAAGGCGCAAAAGACGCGCGCCGAAGTGCGCGGCGGCGGTAAGAAGCCGTGGAGCCAGAAGGGTACGGGCCAGGCTCGCGCCGGCTCGATCCGCAGTCCGATTTGGGTCGGCGGCGGGCGTACCTTTGCCGCAAAGCCGCGAGATTTCACGCAGAAAGTCAATCGCAAGATGTATCGCGCGGCGATGCAGTCGATGGTGTCCGAATTGGCGCGTACCGATCGCCTGTTCGCGGTCGAGTCGATGGAATTGGCGGCTCCCAAAACCAAGCTGCTGATCAGCAAGCTCGCCGAATACGGCTTAACGCGCGCGCTGATTCTCGTCGAGGCTTACGAAGAGAAACTGTTCCTGGCGGCTCGCAACGTGCCCTATGTCGACGTCATTCCGGTCGCCTCGCTGGATCCCTTGAGCTTGATCAAGCACGACAAGGTCGTCGCGACGGTCGGGGCTTTAAAGCTGCTCGATCAGCGCCTCGGAGGCACCGCATGAGCAATAAAGAGCGTTTGATGACCGTGCTGATTCAGCCGCATGTCTCAGAGAAAGCGGCGACGGTGACCGAGAAGGCGAATCAATATGTCTTTCGCGTGCGCGACGATGCCTCGAAGTCCGAGGTCAAAGAAGCCGTCGAGCTGATGTTCGAAGTCAAGGTCGAGGGCGTCAACCTGCTCAACAAGCCGGGCAAGACGCGGCGCTTCAAGAACGTCGCGGGTAAGCGCAACGGTTACAAGAAAGCATACGTACGTTTGGAGACCGGTCAGTCGATCGACTTCACCGGCGGCTCGGCGAAGTAAGGATATCCGTCATGGCACTCATCAAAATGAAGCCGACTTCTCCGGGTACGCGCTTCGTCGTCAAAATCGATCGCTCGCATCTGCACAAGGGCGGCCCGATCGAGTCGCTGACGACCAAGAAGAATCGCACCGGGGCGCGCAATCATTTCGGCCGGCAGACCACGCGCCACATCGGCGGCGGTCACAAACAGCGCTATCGGCTCGTCGATTTCAAACGCGACAAGGATGGCGTTCCCGGCGTCGTCGAGCGGTTGGAATATGATCCGAACCGCACATCGCATCTCGCCTTGGTTCTGTACAAGGACGGCGAGCGCCGTTACATCCTCGCGCCGAAGGGCGTGAAGGCCGGCGACGAGATTCGATCGGGCGCCGATGCGCCGATCAAACCAGGCAACGCATTGCCGCTGCGGCACATCCCTGTCGGCAGCACCGTGCACAACATCGAGCTGAAGGTCGGCAAGGGCGGCCAGTTGGTGCGCAGTGCCGGTGGTTCGGCGCAATTCGCCGCGCGCGAGGGCGTGTACGCGAGTGTTCGTTTGAAGTCGGGCGAAATGCGCAAGATTCACGTGGATTGTCGTGCGACGATCGGCGAAGTCGGCAACGACGAGCATAATTTGCGCGTTTTCGGCAAGGCCGGGGCCGTTCGCTGGCTGGGCGTGCGCCCGACGGTGCGCGGCGTCGTCATGAATCCCGTCGACCATCCGCACGGCGGCGGCGAAGGAAAGTCCGGACAAGGCAACCCGCATCCGGTGAGCCCGTGGGGTCTGCAGACCAAGGGCAAGAAGACGCGTCGCAACAAGCGCACTGACGGCATGATCGTTCAGCGCAGAAAGAACAAACGACAGTAGTAAACGACTGGAGAATCATCAGTGCCTCGTTCGCTAAAGAAAGGGCCGTTCGTTGATTTGCCCCTCGCTAAGAAGGTGCAAGTGGCGAGCCAGAAAAACGATCGCCGTCCGATCAAGACCTGGTCGCGGCGCTCCATGGTCATCCCCGACATGGTCGGGCTGACGATTGCCGTTCACAATGGCCGGCTGCACGTGCCAGTTCTCGTCTCGGAGAACATGGTTGGGCACAAGCTTGGTGAGTTCGCGCCCACGCGCACGTTCAAAGCGCATTCCGGCGACAAAAAAGTCACGGTCGCGGAGTAAGGCATGGAGACCAAGGCAATTTTACGTTACGCGCGCATTTCCCCGCAGAAATGCCGCCTGGTCGTCGATACCATTCGCGGCAAGTCGGCGACGCTCGCGGTCAATACGCTCAAGTACATGCCGAAGAAGGGCGCCAAGATCGTCTTGAAGGTGCTCGACAGCGCCATCGCGAATGCCTACAACAACTTCAACGCCGATGTTGATGATCTCAAGGTGACGCGGATCGAGGTCGATCCCGCTCCGATGCTCAAGCGTTTCCACGCGCGCGCCAAAGGGCGCGGCGTCCGCATCGCCAAGCGCAGCAGCCATATCCTCGTACAAGTATCCGACGGCAAGCGAGAAGCTTAATGGGTCAAAAAGTCAATCCAATCGGCATTCGGCTCGGCATCACGCGCGACTGGTCGTCGAAGTGGTATGCCCACTCGAAGAACTTTGCCTCGAATATCCACACCGATTTTTTGGTGCGGCAATACTTGAACAAGAAGCTCAGCGACGCTTCCGTGAGCCACATACATATCGAACGCGCCGCGCGCCGCGCCAACATCACGATCCACACCGCCAGGCCCGGCATCGTAATCGGCAAAAAGGGCGAGGACATCGAGAAGCTCCGCACGGCGGTGGCCAAGATTCTGGGCATGACGATGAACGATGTGCGGCTCAACATCGCCGAGATCCGCAAGCCCGAACTCGATGCAAAACTGGTTGCCGAAGGAATTTCGCAGCAACTCGAGAAGCGCGTGATGTTCCGCCGCGCGATGAAGCGGGCCGTGACCAACACGATGCGCTCTGGAGCCTTGGGTATCAAAGTACGCATCAGCGGCCGGCTCAATGGCTCCGAGATCGCGCGTACCGAGACGAATCGCGAGGGTCGCGTGCCGCTGCACACGTTCCGCGCCGATATCGACTACGGCCTCGCCGAAGCGCAGACCACCTATGGTGTCATCGGAATCAAGGTATGGATCTTCAAGGGCGAAGTGTTCGACCAGCCCGTGGTGGAGTCAGCCGAGACCGACGCCGAGTCCCCCAAACCCGCCGAAGCCGCAGCGCCTCCGGTGGGTTGAATTAGGTAACGACACATGATGCAGCCGAAGCGGACCAAGTTCCGCAAACAGTTCAAGGGCAACATAGCCGGCAAGGCCCAGCGCGGCAATTTCGTTGCGTTCGGGGAATACGGCCTGAAGGCGACCGACCGCTGCCGCATGACTGCGCGCGAGATCGAGGCGGCCCGACGTGCAATTTCGCGCCACGTGAAGCGCGGCGGCCGAATCTGGATTCGCGTCTTTCCGGACGTGCCCATCACGCAAAAGCCGCTCGAGGTTCGCATGGGCAGCGGCAAGGGCAATGTCGAATATTGGGTCGCCAGGGTTCTGCCAGGCAAGGTGCTGTTCGAGATGGAAGGCATGAGCGAAGAGATCGCTCGCGAAGCATTCCGCCTCGCGGCCGCAAAACTTTCGGTTTCAACGACGTTCGTGAAGCGTCAGGTGCGCACATGAAGGCTAAAGAATTGCGTGTCAAGAGCGCAAAAGATCTTGGCGAGGAGCTTCTCAAGTTGCGCCGCGAACAATTTAATTTGCGCATGGCGCGTGCGACCGGTCAGGCGGCGAAGCCGGACCAGTTTGCGAAGGTGCGCAAGAACATTGCGCGCGTGAAGACGGTGCTTGCAAGCGGAGGTAAGGCCTGATGTCGACCGAGACACAAGCGGTGGCGGTCGCCCATGCGGCGCCCATTCATGGGACTAGCATTCCCGGACAACGGCTGCTGACCGGCAAGGTCGTCAGTACCAAGATGGACAAGACGATCGCCGTTTCGGTGGAGCGCCTGGTCAAACATCCTACCTACGGCAAATACATTCGTCGTACGACGAAGCTGCTTGCACATGACGCCAACAACGAGTGCAAGGAAGGCGACACGGTTTCCATCAAGCCGTGCCGGCCGATGTCGCGCCGTAAATCTTGGATTCTGGTTCGCGTCGTCGAACGCGCCAAGGCCGAATAAGGGACCGACATGATCCAGATGCGAACAATACTGAACGTAGCCGATAACAGCGGCGCCAAGCGCTTGATGTGCATCAAGGTGCTCGGCGGCTCGAAGCGCCGCTACGCCGCCGTCGGCGATGTCATCAAGGTCAGCGTCAAAGACGCAATTCCGCGCGGCAAGGTGAAAAAAGGCGAAGTCTACGACGCCGTGGTTGTGCGCACCCGCAGCGGCGTGCGCCGGGCCGACGGTTCGCTGATCCGCTTCGACACCAATGCGGCGGTTCTGCTGACCAACAAGCTCGAGCCGATCGGCACGCGCATTTTCGGACCGGTGACCCGTGAGCTGCGCAACGTGCAGTTCATGAAGATCATCTCGCTCGCGCCCGAAGTACTGTAGTTGGACCTGGAAAAGTTAGGAAAGCGCAGATGAAAAAGATTCGCAAGGGCGACACTGTGGTGCTCATCACCGGCCGCGACAAGGGTCGCCGCGGCGCCGTCATCGAGGTGCTCGCGGACGATCGCGTGCGCGTCGAGGGGCTCAACATGTCGAAGAAGCATCAGAAGCCGAATCCGCAGATCGGGCAGCAGGGCGGCATCATCGAGCGCGAGGCTCCGCTGCACGTCTCGAACGTGCTGCTCTATAACCCGTCGACCAAGAAGGGCGATCGAGTCGGGTTCAGGGCGCTGGCGGACGGCCGCAAAGTGCGGGTGTTCAAGTCGAACAACGAAGTGATCGACGCTAAATAAGGGTCGAGTGACGTAAACATGGCAAGACTAAAACAGATATATCGCGACAAGATCGTGCCGGAACTCAAGCAAAGCTTGGGTCTGAAGAACACGATGGAAGTTCCGCGCATACTCAAGATCACGGTCAACATGGGCGTGGGCGAAGCGGTGGCCGACAAGAAAGTCATGGACGCCGCGACCGCCGACATGGCGAAAATCACGGGCCAGAAGGCGGCGATCACCAAGGCCAAGAAGTCGGTCGCGACGTTCAAGGTGCGCGACGGCCAGGCCATCGGCTGCAAGGTGACGCTGCGTGGTGCCCGCATGTATGAATTTCTCGATCGGCTCGTGAACATCGCGATCCCGCGCATTCGCGATTTCCGCGGGATCAGCACGCGCTCCTTCGACGGTCGCGGCAATTACAGCCTCGGTGTCAAAGAACAGATCATTTTCCCCGAAATTCAATACGATCAGATCGATCAGATTCGTGGGATGGACATCACCATCTCCACGTCGGCAGTGGACGACAAGCACGGTCGCGCGCTGCTCGAAGCTTTCAACTTTCCGTTCCGTAAGTAGGGTAAAAGCCCATGGCAAAGACGAACATGCTCATGCGCGAGAAGCGCCGCCTAAAGGTCGCAAAGAAGTTTGCGGCCCGCCGCGCCGCACTCAAGGAGCTCATCCGCGACCCGAAGACGTCGCACGAGGAGCGCGACAAGGCGCAGGTCGAGCTGCAACAACAGCCGCGCGACGCGGCGGCGACGCGGCAACGGAATCGATGTTCGATTACCGGCCGGTCCCGCGGCGTATACCGAAAATTTGGGTTGGCGCGAACCAAGCTGCGTGAAGCGGCGAATCGCGGTGAGATTCCCGGCCTGTCCAAGGCGAGCTGGTGAGGCGCGCACAATGAGTATGACCGATCCGATCGCCGATCTTTTGACCCGCATCCGCAATGCGCAATCCGCGGGAAAGCCCACGGTTGGCGTGGGCGCATCGAAACTGAAGATCTCGATTCTCAAGGTTCTGAAGGACGAGGGCTACATCGGCGCTTACGGCGTCGAGACGGTCGGCGCGAAGAGCACGCTGTCGATCGAACTCAAGTATCACGACGGGCGCCCGGTGATTGACCGCATCGAGCGGATCAGCCGCCCCGGACTGCGAATCTATCGCGGTAAGGACGAGCTTCCCAAGGTGCTTGGCGGGCTTGGCGTCGCCGTCGTATCCACGCCGCATGGCATCATGACCGACCGTCAAGCGCGCGCAGCCGGCACCGGCGGCGAAGTCTTGTTCGTCGTTCAATAAAGGTTCCAATCATGTCTCGAGTTGCAAAAATGCCGGTCGATCTTCCGCAGGGCGTGAGCGCCACGATCGCGGCGGATGCGGTCACGGTCAAAGGCGGCAAGGGCTCGCTGAGCCTGGGCCTGAAGAGCGGCATCAAGGTCGTGCAAGTCGACAAGCATTTGTCGGTCGAGTCGACGTCGAACGCCGAGGGCATGAATGCAATCGCGGGCGCGACGCGTGCGCACCTCGCGAACATGGTCGCGGGCGTCTCAAAAGGCTACGAGAAGAAGCTCGAGCTCGTCGGCGTCGGTTACCGCGCCGCAGTCGCCGGCAAGAGCCTGACCCTCACGCTCGGCTATTCGCACCTCATCAACTACCCGGTGCCCGACGGCATCAGCATCGAAACGCCGACGCAAACCGAAATTGTCGTCAAAGGCATCGACCGCCAGCGCGTCGGTCAGACCGCGGCCGAAATTCGCGGATTCCGTCCGCCCGAGCCCTACAAGGGCAAGGGCGTGAAGTACAGCGACGAAAAGATTTCGCTCAAGGAAGCGAAGAAGAAGTAAGCATATGAAACTGGATAAACGAGATACTCGCTTGCGCCGCGCTTTGCGCGGACGCGTCAAGATCAAGGAGCTCGGGGCCGTGCGCCTCTCGGTGCACCGGACGCCGCAGCATATCTACGCGCAGATCTTCGCTGCAGGCGACGACAAGGTTTTGGTCGCGGCATCGACGCTGCAAAAAGAAGTGCGCGGCGAGCTGAAGACGACCGGCAACATCGAGGCCGCGAAGGCCGTCGGCCGCGCGATTGCGGAGCGGGCCCGCGCCAAGGGGATCTCGAAGGTCGCATTCGACCGCTCGGGGTTCATGTATCACGGGCGCGTCAAAGCGCTGGCAGAAGCCGCGCGAGAAGCGGGTCTCGAGTTTTAACCGAAGGTCTGAGGGCGCTATGGCAAGAGTAGAAAAACCAATGTCCGGCGATGACCTGCTCGAGAAGCTGGTCGCGGTCAACCGCGTCGCCAAGGTCGTCAAGGGCGGCAAGCAATTCGGCTTCACGGCCTTGACCGTGGTCGGCGACGGCGCGGGTCGCGTCGGCTTCGGATACGGTAAGGCGCGCGAAGTGCCGGTCGCGATTTCGAAAGCGATGATGCAGGCGCGCAAGAGTCTCGTGAACGTATCTCTGAAGAACGACACGCTGTTCTATGCCGTCAAGGGACGCCACGGCACGACGCGGGTTTACATGCAGCCGGCCGCCGACGGTACCGGCGTCATCGCCGGCGGCGGTATGCGCGCGGTGTTCGAGTGCGCCGGTGTTCGCAACGTCTTGGCCAAGAGCTACGGCTCGCGCAATCCCATCAACGTGGTACGCGCAACGATGGACGCCTTGGGGAAGCTGCGTACTCCCGACGACATCGCGGCGAAGCGCGGCAAGACCGTCGCCGAAATCGTGGGCTAGAACGTCATGACAGATAAACTTATCAAGGTCACGCTGGTCAAAAGCCTCTTTGGGCAATTGGCCAATATCGCGAACTCGGCGCGTGGTTTGGGTTTGCGCAGGATCGGTCACACGGTCATGGTCGCGGATACACCGTCGAATCGCGGCATGGTAAACACCGCCAGCCACCTGCTCGCAGTGGAATCGGCATCGGGCGCGGAGAAGCACTAATGCGACTGAATACGATCAAGCCGGCCGCAGGCTCCAAGCGCGAGCATTTGCGCGTTGGGCGCGGCGCTTCTGCCGGCCAGGGCAAGACCTGCGGTCGCGGCGTCAAGGGACAGCGTGCGCGCAAGGGCGGCTATCACAAGGTGGGGTTCGAAGGCGGCCAGATGCCGTTGCAGCGCAGGCTGCCGAAGACCGGCTTCCGGTCCGCGATGAAGGCTTCGCGCGCGGAACTGACCCTAGACGATCTCGCGCGCGTGCCGGGCGCCGACGTCACGATTGCGGTGCTCGTCGCGGCGAATCTCGTGCCCGAGAACACCAAGCGCGTCAAAATCATCTTATCCGGTGCGGTTGCGAAGCCCTACGTCATCAAGGATAAGTTCATCACGGCCACCAAGGGCGCGAAGAGCGCCGTCGAGACGGCCGGGGGCCGTTTCGAGGCCTAAGCGGACGATCCGCACCCAAGAGACCCAAGTAGCATCGTGTCGACATCCACCAGTAACGCCGCCGCCGCTCTCACAGACATGCCGCGATTCGCAGAAATGCGAAAGCGCCTATTGTTCCTGCTGGGTGCGCTCGTCGTTTACCGCATCGGCACGTTCATTCCCGTACCGGGAATCGATGCGGCGAAGTTCGCGCAATTTTTCTCGACTCAGCAGGGCACGCTGCTCGGCATATTCAATATGTTTTCGGGCGGCGCTTTGCAGCGCTTCAGCATTTTCGCGCTCAACGTGATGCCCTACATCACCGCCTCGATCATCATCCAAATGGCCTCGATGGTCTATCCGCCGTGGGCACAGATTCGCAAGGACGGCGAATCGGGACGGCGCAAGCTCATGCAATACACGCGCTACGGCACGGTATTTCTGGCTGCGTTCCAGGGTTTCGGCGCGGCTCTTGCGATCCAGAATTCGGGCGGCCACCTCGTGTCCAATCCCGGCCCGCAATTTTTGTTCGTTGCGACAATCTCGATCACCACGGGCACGATGTTCGTCATGTGGCTCGGCGAGCAAATCACCGAACGCGGCGTCGGCAACGGCATCACGATGATCATCGTCGCCGGCATCGTCGCGGGGCTGCCGCGGGCGATCGGCAATACGCTGGAAATGGTGCGTTCGGGTGAAATGAATGCATTGATCGTCCTGCTGATTTTGGTGGTCGTTGTGCTCGTGACCCTGTTCTGCGTGTTCGTCGAAAAAGCGCAGCGCAAGATCCAAGTCAACTACGCGAAGCGCCAGGTGGGAAGGCGCATGATGCAGGGCCAGAGCACGCATCTGCCGTTCAAACTCAACATGGCGGGTGTAATCCCGCCGATCTTCGCATCGAGCATCCTGGTGTTTCCGGCGACGATCGCTCAATTTTTCGGCAACAGCCCGAACCCCAATTCGGTGCAGCGCGGGCTGCAGCGGGTCGCCGCGATACTCAATTACGGGCAGCCGCTGCACGTCGTGCTGTTCGCGCTGCTGATCATCGGCTTCTCGTTCTTTTACGTGGCCCTGGTTTACGATGCCCGAGACACGGCCGAGAACCTCAAGAAGGCCGGGGCGTTCATCCCAGGCATCCGGCCCGGGCAGCAGACGGGCGAGTATTTGGACAAGGTGTTGACGCGGCTCACGCTCTGGGGCGGTCTGTACATAATGGCCGTCTGTTTGCTGCCGGAAATCATCCGCATGGCGAACCCGGCAATTCCGTTTCAGTTCGGCGGAACCTCATTGTTGATTATCGTCGTCGGGGTCATGGATTTCGTCGCTCAGGCCTATTCGCACATGATGTCGCACCAATACGAGGGTCTCATGAAAAAGGCCAGCTTACGGGGCATCGGGAGTAAGAAATGAAAGTACGTCCTTCGGTCAAGAAGATCTGCAAGAACTGCAAAGTTGTGCGGCGCCGCGGAGTCGTCTACATCATTTGCACCGACCCACGGCACAAGCAACGGCAGGGCTGAAGATGGTCTCATCCGCCGCTAATGTCTTGATCCCCGGGAGAGTTTTCTATACACTTGCGCGCCTTTTTCGCGTGCGCCGTAGCTTAACTTTAGGGGAGAAGTAGATGGCGCGTATCGCCGGCATCAATATTCCGATGAACAAGCATGTCGTCATCGGCCTGACCCATATTTTCGGCATCGGCAATAGCCGTGCGCAGCAGATTTGCGATGCGGCCGGTGTCAAGCACAGCGTCAAGGTCAAGGATCTGACGGACGCCGAAGTGGCGTCGCTGCGGTCCCAGGTCGCCAAGTTCGCGGTCGAAGGCGATTTGCGTCGCGAAGTTTCCATGAACATCAAGCGCTTGATGGACCTGGGTTGCTATCGCGGCATCCGCCACCGCAAGGGGCTACCGATGCGCGGCCAGCGTACCCGCACCAATGCCCGCACACGCAAGGGTCCGCGCAAGCAGGCGGTCAAGATGAACGCACCGCCTGGTAAAGCGTAAGAGGACTTAAAGAGAACATGGCCGATCAAAAGCAAAATGCGGGCGGGGCCGCCGCCGCCGCACAGGGCGGCAAGCCCGTTCGCAAGAAGGTACGCAAGAACGTCCTGGACGCGATCGCGCACGTGCACGCGTCATTCAACAACACGATCATCACGATCACCGATCGGCAGGGCAACACACTGTCCTGGGCGACCTCGGGCGGCTGCGGCTTCCGCGGTTCGCGCAAGTCCACGCCGTTCGCTGCGCAGGTCGCCGCCGAACGTGCCGGAAACGCAGCTCAAGAACACGGCGTCAAGAACGTCGAGGTGCGCGTCATGGGACCCGGCCCGGGTCGGGAATCGGCGGTACGCGCGTTGAACGGTTGCGGTTTGAAGATCACGAACATTGAAGACGTGACCCCGATCCCCCATAACGGTTGCCGTCCGCCCAAAAAGCGTCGCGTCTAATACTTCAAGGGTTTGTAATGGCAAAATATACCGGTCCCAAGTGCAAATTATCGCGTCGCGAAGGCACTGACTTATTTTTGAAGAGCGGGGTCAAGCCGCTCGAGTCGAAATGCAAGCTCGAGGTTCCGCCGGGCGGGGTCAAGAGCGAGCGCAAGCAGCGGCTCTCTGAATACGGCTTGCAGCTGCGCGAGAAGCAGAAATTGCGCCGCATGTACGGTGTGCTCGAGCGTCAGTTCAGAAACTACTATCAGAAGGCCGCGGGCCGCCCCGGCGCGACCGGCGAGACCCTGCTGCAGTTTCTGGAGTGCCGCCTCGACAACGTCGTCTACCGCATGGGCTTCGCCGCGACACGCGCCGAAGCGCGCCAGCTGGTCAGCCACAAGGCTGTTTCGGTCAACGAGAAGCTCGTCAACATCGCGTCCTATCAGTGCAAGGCGGGCGATGTCATCAATTTGCGCGAGAAAGCCAAGAAGCAAACTCGTGTGCAGGCGGCGTTGACCATCGCCGCTCAAGTCGGTTTCCCGGATTGGGTCGAAGTGGACGACAAGAAGATGTCGGGTGTTCTCAAATCGGTACCGGATCGGCAGGAAATTCTGCCCGATATCAACGAGAGCCTCGTCGTCGAGTTGTACTCCAAGTAACACCGCTGCGGCTCGAACGCCGCTGCGATGTCCGCGATTATCGCGATCAGTAAACGTAGGTGATATCCATGCAAGGATCGATCAACGAATTTTTGAAGCCCCGGGTTGTGAAAGTGCAACCGGTTTCGCCGAGACATGCGCGCATCGTGATCGAACCGTTCGAGCGCGGATTCGGCCATACGCTGGGCAACGCGCTGCGGCGCGTATTGTTGTCCTCGCTGCCGGGCGCTGCGATCACGGAGATTGAAATCGAGGGCGTGCTGCACGAGTACACCGCGATCGAAGGCGTGCAGGAAGATGTCGTCGACATTCTGCTCAATTTGAAGGCCGTCGCGATTCGCATGCATACGCGCGATGTGACCGAGGTGCGTCTCCACAAGAAGGGACCCGGCCCCGTCACGGCCGGAGATATTTCCGGAGATCACGACATCGAGATCCTCAATCCGGACCTCGTCATCGCGAATTTGACGAAGGCCGGAGAACTTTCCATGTCGCTCAAAGTCGAGCGCGGCCGCGGCTACCGCCCCGCTGCGCAACGCCTGGCATTCGAAGAACAGTCGCGCGCGATCGGGCGCCTGCAACTCGATGCATCGTTCAGTCCGGTGCGCAAGGTCACGTATAACGTCGAAAGCGCGCGCGTCGAGCAGCGTACGGATCTCGACAAGCTGATTCTCGATATCGAAACGAACGGCACGATCGATCCGGAAGAGGCGATCCGCCGCGCTGGCGGCATCCTCAAGGACCAGCTGTCCGTATTCGTCGACCTTCAGGGTCAAGACGAATCGACCGCCAAAGCCACCGAAACGCAGTTCGATCCCATCCTGCTGCGGCCGGTCGATGAGCTGGAACTCACGGTGCGCAGCGCGAACTGCCTCAAGGCCGAGAACATTCATTACATCGGCGATCTGGTGCAGCGCACTGAAGTTGAATTGCTTCGGACGCCGAACCTCGGCAAGAAGTCGCTGACCGAAATCAAGGAAGTCCTCGAGAGCCATGGCTTGACGCTCGGCATGCGTATCGACAACTGGCCGCCACCGGGCTTGAAGCGCGACGATGAGCGCGACAGCATCTGACCTCTCGAATCCAAGGCTTTAGAACATGCGTCATAGAAATAGCGGTCGTCAGTTATCGCGAAACTCATCCCACCGCCATGCGATGCTTCGCAACATGGCGACATCGCTGCTGCGCCACGAGACGATTCGCACGACCGTACCGAAGGCAAAGGAATTGCGCCGTGTCATCGAACCGTTGATTACGCTCGCGAAAGTCGACTCTCTGGCGAAGCGCCGCCTGGCGTTTTCACGGCTGCGCGACGTCACGGTCGTTGAGAAGCTGTTTGCGGAACTGGGACCTCGTTTCAAGGCGCGCGCGGGCGGCTATACGCGAATTCTGAAAATGGAGCCGCGCCCGGGCGACTCCGCCGGCATGGCGCTCATGCAACTGGTGGAAAGCGCCGCCGTGGCGTCACCCAAGTCAAAGGACGCCAAAGAGACGAAGCAGTCCAAGGGCGCAAAGGGTGGAAAGGACGCCGGTGAGGCGGTTGCGCCGAAGCGCCGCAAGGCGAAGGCAGCCGCCTAAGACGGCGGGCAGGAGAACATTCGGGTTGAGGGAGCAGCGATGAGCTTAGCCAGCGAATTCAAAGAATTTGCGATGAAGGGCAGTGTCGTGGATTTGGCGGTCGGCGTCATCGTCGGTGCTGCCTTCGGCAAGATCGTCTCGTCGCTCGTGGGCGACGTGTTCATGCCGTTGCTTGGCAGGGCCATCGGCGGGTTCAACTTCACGGATCTCGCGATCAGTTTGGGCAACGATCCCAAGGGCGTCCCCGTCCTGGTCAAGTACGGCTCATTCTTACAATCGATTTTGGATTTCTTGATCATCGCGGCCGTGCTGTTCATCGCGCTGCGCGCAATCAACAAGCTCAAGAAGCCGCCGCCGCCCGCGGTGGACGCCCCGCCGCCCCCGCCGACGCGCACGGAAGTGCTGCTCGAACAAATTCGCGACGCGTTGCGTAAGTAGGCGATCGGCGGATCTCGATCGGCGGCGACGCTCCTTTAGGCGCCCGCCCCGGCAAACGCGTTTCTAGTCATATTCTCGGGCACTGACGCCGTCGTCAGTACGTCGTCCTCGATTCGAACGCCGCCGAACGGGCGCAGTGCCTCGACCAGCGGCCATTCGATGTGCGCGCGCCTCCCGTCCGCATGCGCCGCGGCTAGCAGCGAGTCAATCATGTAGATGCCCGGTTCCACCGTGACGACGACTCCGGGCTCGAGCAGTCGCGTCAGCCGTAGATGGGGGTGACCCTGGGGCCGTTTCCGTTCATGACCGGCCGAGTCGGCCAACACGCCGCCCACATCGTGAACCTGGAGTCCGAGCAAATGGCCGATTCCGTGCGGAAAGAAAACGCTCGTGACGCCGAGTTCGATAGCTGCCGCGCCGTCGACTTTGATCAAGCCCAGACGATGCATGGCATCGCCGAGAATGCGGTGCGCGGACAAATGCACGTCGCGATAGTCGCGGCCCGAGACGATCTCATCGCACAACGACAATTGGGCCTCATCGGTCGCGGCGACGAGATCCGCATAGGCACCCGCGGTGGCCGCGTAGCTGCGCGTGATATCGGCTGCGTAGCCGCGGACTTGGGCACCCGCGTCGATCAAGAAGGATCGCAACGGGCGGGGTGCCTCGCGGTCCAAGTGCTGGTAGTGCAGGATCGCCGCGTGCTCGTTGTATGCGACGATGTTGTTGTACGGCATCTCCTCTTCGCGCTGCGCGCAGGCTTCCAAATAGCGCATATGGGCGAGATACTCGGAGGCTCCTTCGCGAAACGCCGCGAGGGCCGCACGATGCCCGCGCGCGCCGAGCGCGTTGGCGCGTCGCATGCACTCGAGTTCATAGGCCGTCTTCACCGCGCGGTCGTAATGCAATCGCGTCATCAAATCGGGCGGATTGACCGCCAGCCGGTCCTCGTTGCCAAAGAGTTCTGCGGGTCCCAAGAAAGCCACTCGCCCGAGCTTCGCCCACTGTAGATGGGCCTGTGCGGGGTCATGAAGCGGTGTGACGTCGATTGCGGCGGTCCAACTCGCTTGCGGCAACGCCGACGCCTGGTGCCAATAGTCGTTCGCTTGATAAAACAGCAGCTTAGGGCGATTACCCGGCACATAAATCAGAAAGCAGCGCGGATTGTCGAGGACCGGCACCCAGGCCTTGAAATGCGGATTCACCTTGTATGGATAATCTTGATCGTCCAAGAAATGAATCGGCGGAACTCCGGAGTGGATGACCAAGGTATCGAAACCCGTTGCCGCGAGCGCCTGGTCGGCGCGTCGTGTCAGGGTATTCAAATGCGCCGCATAGAGACCATCGAGACTGTCTTGATCCACAACCCCTCCGCCCGACAATTTTTTTAAAACGACTCTGGAATAAGCGGCAAATTATGCGCCTCAGCGCGGCGTAGCTACAGAGCGCGGCCCGCGACGGAGCGCGCATCGACCACAAATGGCGTTTGGGTCCAGCGAAAGAGATATGAAATTCGGCTAAAACCCTCTAAAATCATTGATGACCTCTTGGCGAAGGCCCAAGACAAACCTGTGTCCCTTGTCCGTAATATCATTAAATATTTTGGGGTATCGATAGATGAAGACCAAACTTGCTCTAAGCGCTTTTGTCGCCGCAGTCCTGCTGAGTGCCTGCGGCAGCAAAACCGAAGCTCCTCCGGCTCCGGCCGCTGACGCGACTCCTCCGGCCGCTGCTCCGGCGGCTTCCGGCGCGGCCAGTGATGCGAGCGCGGCCGGCGCTGCCTCCGACGCTGCCGCATCGGCAGCCTCAGCTGCGAAGCCGTAATACGCTTCGATAGTCGGTTGTACTAGCCCGGGCGGGCGCCCCATCATCTTGGCGCGGTCGCCCGGGCTGTGCTTTTTATTGCACAAGGAAGTTCGTCTCAGTGCCCATCAGTATCCGCGACTGTAAGCGCTCCAGCAAAGATCGACGATGGATCGAGGAAGTCTACGGCGAGTATGTGGAATCGCTGTCGGACCTGAATACCGGTTATTTCCTCGGCCTGAATGCCGATAATTCCCAGCAGGACGAGATTTTCGCGAATTGGTTTTCGAACGATCATTCGCATCCGCTGCTGATCGTCCAGGGGGCCACCCCGGTCGGTTTTGCGCTGGTTACGCGGCCGAGAATTCCGGTTGCCGTCGGGACCGAGGTGGATTTCCGCATGTCCGAGTTCTTCGTGCGCGAAAAGTACCGGCATACCGGCATCGGCCGCGATGCGGCGACGCTGATCTTTGACCGCTTTGCGGGCGAGTGGGAGATCGTCGAATACGAACGCAATCCCGGATCGGTCGCGTTTTGGCACAAGGTCGTGGCCGCCTACAGCCAAGGCCGCTTCAGTGAGCGCTCCCGCCACGGCGAGATCCGCCAGCGCTTCCACAGCCGCCCGCCGACCGTTACCAAGGGTTAGCGCCCCGATCCCCTGAGGACCTCTCGCGCATTACGGTAAATGCGCTGCTCCTCACAGTGCCTGAGCCCCGGGCTCAAGTATTCGCGGACCCGGTCGATTCACTTCGTTGGATGGAGCATGACGCCAGCGAGGCCCAATTTGAGCAATACCCAGCCGCAATCCGCCAATGACGTCGCTTTTGGGTTCGTACGCTCACTTGCCGCCGAATTATCGGCCGGCCGGGTCGATTTGCCGTCCTTTCCCGAAGTCGTGGTTCGCGTGCGACGCATTCTCTCGGATCCGAACTCGACGCTCGAAAAAGTCGTAAGAGTCGTCGGGTCGGAACCCGCCTTGGCGGCGCGTTTGATGCGCATCTCGAATTCCGCCTCGCTGAACACCACCGGCAAGGCGATAACGGATCTGCGCACGGCCATCAATCGCATGGGCTACAACATGGTGCGCAGCGCTTCGATGTCGTTTGCGATGGCCCAAATTCGCGGCAACGCGAAGCTATTGAGCGTCAAACCCTACCTCGACGAGCTGTGGGAGCGCAGCACGCTAGTGGCCGCCTTTTCTTTCGTCGTCGCTCGCGCGTGTTCCAAGATCAATCCCGACGAAGCGATGCTCACCGGGATGATGCATGCGATCGGCAAACTCTACATCCTGACGCGCGTCGCAGATCATCCGGAACTGTTCGGCGATACCAACACCTTGCACCAAGTCATAGAGGATTGGCATGCCGAAATCGGCAAGGCGATTCTGGAAAATTGGGAATTTTCCGATGAGGTAGTCAAGGCCGTCGCCAACCAAAACGACATCGGCCGCGATGGAGAGGAAATGCAGATTCCGGATTTGAGCGACATCATCGTGGTGGCGACCTTGATGGCTTCGTTCGCAACCGATCCTGTCGCTCTGCAAGTGGCCATGAATGGCGTGCCCGCGGTATTTCGCCTGCGGCTCAATGAGAAGAAGACCGTCGGAATCATGAAGGAATTCGCGGCCGAAGTCAGCGCGCTGCGCAGTGCGCTAGGCAGTTAAGACCGAGGCGATCGATTCCGCCAGATACTCGACGTTGTGCGGGGTGACTCCCGCAAGGTTCATGCGGCTGTCGCCCACCATGTAGATATGGTACTTCTCGCGCAAGCGCGCGACCGCCTCGCTCGAACAGCCGAGTTGCGAAAACATGCCATGCTGGCCTTCCAGGAAATCAAATTCAGCGCAGCGGGTGGTGCGCCGCAAGTGCGTTGAAAGGAGCTTGCGCATCGCCTCGATGCGCGTGCGCATGCCATCGAGTTCCTCTTTCCAGGACGCGCGCAGCGGCGGATGCGCGAAGATATGTGCGGCGAGGGCCGCTCCATGATCCGGGGGCATGGAATACATGCCTCTCGCTATCTGCAGGATATGGCTTTTCATCGCCTCCGCACGCGAGTCGCTCTCGCCTACGGCGATCAGTGCGCCGAGACGTTCGCGATAGACCCCGAGGTTCTTCGAAAACGATACCGCGACCAGCGATTCAGGCAAACTTTCGGTCACGAGCCGAACGCCGGCCACGTCGGTTTCCAGGCCCGTGCCGAAGCCCTGATACGCGAGGTCAAGAAAAGGCAGCAGCCGCCGCCGCCGGAGCACTTCGATGAGCGAGCGCCAGTGATCGACGGCGAGATCCGCGCCGGTCGGGTTATGGCAGCACGCATGCAGAAGCACGACGTCGCCCGGGGCGGCGAGATTCAATTTTTCGAGCATCGCATCGAAGCGCAGCCGATGGGCCGTCACGTCGTAGTAGGGATAGGCCTCGAGCCGCAAACCGCTGCTGCCCAGCAATGGCGCGTGGTTACCCCATGTCGGATCGCTGACATGGACCGTTGCCGACGGCGCCGCCGCTCGTATCAATTCAGCGCCTAGGCGCAGCGCGCCGCAACCGCCGGGCGCCTGTATGATGCGCACTCGGGCTTGCTCGCCCGCGCCACGCGAGGGGCCGAGGACGAGGTCGCCTACCGCCTCGTTGAATTCCGCGCGGCCGGCCGCCGCGACATAGGATTTCGTGGTTTCCGCGGCAAGTACGGCGAGTTCCGCGCGACGCACGCAATCGAGCACCGGGGTGCTGCCGCTCAAATCCCTGAACACGCCGACGCCCAGGTCGACTTTCTCGGCGGCGGGATCGGCGCGAAATGCCGCCATGAGTCCCAGAATCGCATCGTCTTTCAAGCGGACGAGGTGTTGAAACAAAGCGGTATTCCCTTAAGCCGTAACGCTACAGTATAGCGGGGCACGGCCCGCGCTCGCACCGGTTATCACGGCAGCCGGAATTGGTTCCCGGGCCGCCCTCTGACCGGCGGCGAGCCCAAAAATTCCGGTGGCGGTCGTCGCCAATAAAAGACAGTCCGCCAAGTGACATTTCACGGAGTTAGGGTTTAGGCTGTTAAGCGTATCTGAGTTCGATTCACGACCGATCACGGGAGAAAAATCTCATGGCGCTTTGGAAAGAAACGATGACACCCGCCGGCGCGGGTACGGCAATTCCCCCGGCGGCACCGGCCGCACCGGACCGCATTTCGATTGACGCAGGTGCGGCAAACACATCGCGTCGACCTGCGGCGCGTGCGGAAGTCGGCGAATCGGTGATCGCGGCCAATCTGTCGATCGAGGGCAAGATCGAGGGGGCCGGCAACGTACGAATGGCAGGCCGCTTCAAGGGCGATGTGAAGATCGACGGGAATTTCAACATTGAGCCGGGCGCGCACCTGACCGGCCAAGTACTGGCGGCCATCGTGGTCGTCGGTGGCGAATTGCAGGGCAACATCGGGTCCGCCAAGCGCATCGACGTGCTCGACGGAGGCGTTATCGTTGGCGACGTCAAAGCGGGCTCGATTACCGTTGCCGCCGGTTCGCGGATGCGCGGGCACGTCGAATTCGGCTGGGACGATGAGAAAACCGCCGGCACCGGCACCGGCAAAATCGGCGCCGGCGACGCCAAGTCCAGCGGCAGCGATACCAGGTTCGGCGCCATTGACGTCAAAATCGGCGGCAGCGACGGCAAATTCGGTAACGGCGAAGGCAAATAGCAATGAATGTCGCTCGTCAGGGTCCGGTCGGTGCAACGCGGACCTGCCCGCATTGCAAGGCGACCGTGCTGATGAGCGCCAATATTTGCCCGGGCTGCCAGCATCATCTGCGCTTCAATGCCGCAGTCGCCGAGCCGCAGCCCGCGGCGGTCTCGGCCATGCGCCTCGACGGGACGATCCAGCACGTGGGCATGGACGAGCTCTGCGAATATTGTGTCGTGGTGTCGATCTCGAACGAGCGCGGCGAGAAAATCGCGCGGCAGGTCGTCGGCGTCGGCGCGCTGCAGCCCGGCGAACGTCATTCGTACACGTTTTCCGTCGACCTCATGCCGGCGCGCGGCGCCCCGGAACGCAAGCGCAGTTGAATGCTTGCGCCGAGAATCAACCGCTGATCTTGCGTTCTATGTCGATGAAGCGCAGGAATTCCGCGCGCGTGCTGGCGTCGTCTCGAAACGTGCCGAGCATTTTGCTCGTCACCATCGATACCCCGCGCTTGTGTACGCCGCGCGTCGTCATGCATTGATGAACGGCGTCGATGACGACGCCAACGCCGCGCGGCTGCAGCACGTCGTTGATGCATGCGGCGATCTGCGAAGTGAGCTTCTCCTGGACTTGGAAGCGCCGCGCGAAGCCCTCGACCACGCGCGCGAGTTTGCTGATTCCGACGACGCGGTCGGTGGGCAAGTAGCCGACGTGCGCCCGTCCGATGATGGGCGCCATGTGATGTTCGCAAAACGACTCGAAATCGATGTCGCGTAGGACCACCATCTCATCGTAGCCGTCGACCTCTTCGAAAGTGCGGCGCATATACTCGCTTGGGTCCGTGTTATACCCGGAGAACCAATCCGCGTAGGCATCCACGACGCGTTTGGGGGTCTCTCGCAGGCCTTCGCGATGCGGGTCTTCACCGGCCCATAGCAGTAAGGTTTGCACGGCCGACTCCGCGGCCGCGCGCGACACCTTGCGCTTGCCGGTGCGAATTTTAGTTCTAAACATCGTGATCCTTCTCATCTTGCGGCTTCCCGTGCTTTTTTCGAACGAAAATCCAGGATACCACTGCTATGCGCCGGCTCCGCGCAAAGTCGCCGGATGCCGCCTCATGGACTTAAGGATGTCCGTGAGGTTCGCGAGATTGACTTGCCGGAAATTAGGCACCATCCTGATTTTTTTTGCGCCATTGGGGTCTCTCGTGAACCATCGTCTTTCGCGCTCAACGATCTTTGCGGCTCTGGCCGCATCATTGATGCAAGCCGCCTATTGCGCGGCGCCCGGCACCGATGCGGGAACCCGCCAACTGGCGCACGATATTTTCAAGCAGCTGATCGAAATCAACACCACGGATTCTATCGGAAATACCACGATCGCCGCACAGGCGATGGCGGATCGGCTGCTCGCGGCCGGTTTTGCGAAATCGGACGTTCTTGTCCTCGGACCAAACGATCGCAAGGGAAACATGGTGGCCCGCTATCGGGGCAAGCCGGGCAGTCGGCTGCGGCCTTTATTGATCATCGCGCATCTCGATGTCGTGGAGGCACACCGCGAGGACTGGTCCACCGATCCATTCGCATTCGTCGAACAGGACGGCTATTACTATGGGCGCGGCACGCAGGACATGAAGGATAGCGATGCGATCGCGATGACCGCGTTCATTCGCATGAAAAAGCAAGGATACGTGCCCGACCGCGACATCATTCTCGCGCTCACGGCGGACGAGGAGGGCGGTCTTGCGAACGGCGTCGATTGGCTGCTGAAGAATCATCGCGACCTGATCGATGCCGAGTACGTTCTCAATCCCGATGCGGGCGGCGTCTGGACCGATCACGGCAAACCCGTGACCGTGGAGATCGAGGCGACGGAAAAGCTCTACGCCGATTTTCAGCTGCTCGCGACGAATCCCGGCGGGCACAGTTCGCTGCCGAAGCCGGACAATGCGATCTACCACATCGCCGATGCATTGGCATTGCTGGAGCGCACGCCGTTTCCGGTCGAACTGAACAGTGTCACGCGCGACTATCTATTGCACATGGCAAGCGTGGAGGCGCCGCCGGTCGCTGCAGATATCCGCGCAATTCTGGCGACCCCGCCCGATCCGGCGGCGGCCCTGCGGCTATCCCGGGACACGGCCTACAACTCGATCATGCGCACGACCTGCGTCGCCACCCTGCTGAGCGGCGGGCATGCGCGCAACGCCCTGCCGCAGCGGGCCGAAGCCAATGTGAATTGCCGCATCCTGCCGGGCCATTCGCAGGAGGATATACGGCTGGAGCTCGTGAAATTATTCAACGATCCCGGCCTCGGCGTGCGCTACCGTAGTGATTCGGGAGAGCTGGCCGAACACGGTTCGGAGCGCAAAGCCATGGCGCCGCCGCCGCCACGCGCCGACATCATGAACGCGCTGCGCGGCATATCCTCGAAGCTCTGGCCGGGAACTCCGGTCATTCCGGAAATGGAGGCCGGTGCGTCCGACAGCATTCACACGATGATGGCGGGTATCCCCAGCTACGGAGTCAACGGCGTCGCGATCGATCGCGATGACGTGCGCATGCATGGCAAGGACGAGCGCGTCGGCGTCGAGTCGTTCTATGCTGGCGTGGAGTTTTACTACGAATTCTTGGTGGCGCTGACGACGCACAAGCACTGAACATATTCGTGGATAATTACACAGCGGTCATGAAATAAATGTGTGATGACCGCGCGCGGCCCGCCGGTCTAGTATTCGCTTCGATCGGCTGGCTTGGAATCGAAAACAACCCTCAAGGAGAATTTATGCGTATTCAATTGCTGCGATTGGCTGCAATAGCCACGTTTGGACTGGTCGCGACCTCGCCGTCGTGGGCCGACAATCCCGGGCATCATCCGGCGTATCTGCATGCGCTATCGGATCTGCGCGACGCGCGCGCCCATCTGCAGCATATGGGTTCCGAGCAGGTCATCGACGATGAATTGCGTGCGATCAGCGAAATCGACAAGGCGATCAGCGAAGTCAAGCGCGCCGCGATCGAAGACGGCAAGAACATCGAGGATCACATGCCCGTCGATGCCCACCTGAACCGTACCGGCCGCTTCCATAAGGCGTTGGAATTGCTCGACAAGGCAAGGCGCGATGCGTCGGGCGAGGAAGATCAGCCGAATACGCAAGGCTTGCAGCTGCGCGTGATCCACCACATCGACGAAGCGCATCGTGCCGTCAAGCATGCGCTGCGCGATGTGTTCCACGGCGAGTGAGCGTTTGCCGCACCTGAGCTGAGTCTTTTGGGCGCTGCGACCCGCTTGATTCCAAGCGGGTCGCGCGTCCTCGATTCGAACGCGGCGTATCATTCGCCGGCAATGAACCGGGTAGCGCGATTCTCATCATCGATCGGGGCCGCAAGCTTGAGCCTAGCGGCATTGCTGTCGTTCGCGTGCCGAGCGGATCAAGCGCAGGAATCCGCTGCTTCGCCCGACACCACGATGGACGAGGTCGTCGTCACCGGCGAGCGCGCGGGCCCGGGCTTGTGGCACGTTCATGGCGGTTCCGGCGAGGCGTGGATCATGGGCACCGTTTCACCGCTGCCAAAGGCGATCACCTGGCGTTCGCGTCAACTCGAGCAGATCCTCGGCACGACCAAGGTTGTGCTCGTCTCCAAGCCGTTCGAAATCGGCATCCTGAGAGCGTTGTGGCTGTTCATCACGCAGCGCGAACTGTTGATGGTCCAAGGCGGCCGCACCCTCAAGGATGTCATGCCGCCGGATTTGTACGCGCGATTCGAGCTGCTGCGTGCGCGCTATAACAGCGATCCCGACAAGTGGGCACGCTACCGTCCGATCATCGCAACGGCGTTCCTCGAGCAAGCCGCGTTGCACCAGGTCGGATTATCGGCGCGCCTCGATATCGGCAACGAAGTGCGCGCCTTGGCGCGCAAGCATGATGTGGGGATCGAAGAACTCAAAATTGCCGGCGTGCGCGATTTCCTGGACGCGCTCAAGAGCATGCCGCCCGAGACGGAAACCAAATGCGTTGTCGCGGCATTGGCGACGATCGAGACCGGGCTGCCGCGCTTGGTCGCGCGCGCGCAGGCCTGGGTGACCGGCGACATCGAACGCATCGAGAACCTGCCGGAACCGCCGGAAGTGGACGCATGTCTTGCTTCGCTCAGCGGGGATTCCGTTGCGAGCGATTTGCTGGCGAAAGTTCGGCGTACCTGGCTCGAGAGCCTCGATGCACATTTGCGCGCCGGCGATGTGGTGGTGGCGGTCGTCAACATGGACTTGCTGTTGGAGCATGGCGGCCTAGCCGCGGCGCTGCGTGCGCGCGGCTACACCGTCGATGCACCGTAGCCGGCCTCCCGGGCCAGCGCGGCGAGTATCTCGTCGATGAGTTGGGGTCCGCGGTACGCGAAGCCCGTATAAATTTGCAGCAGATTTGCGCCGGCTCGTATCGTCGCCAAGGCGTTGTCCGCGCTGACGATGCCGCCGACGCCGATGATCGGAAACTTCCCGCCCAGCGCATCGCGCAGCCGCGCAATCACCGAGATCGACATCGCATGCAGCGGCTCGCCGCTGAGGCCGCCCAACTGGTTCGGCGGCAATTGCGCCTCGTAGCGGCGCAAATTCGTCGACGTGTTGGTGGCGATTACTCCGTCGACCTGCAGCGCGCGCAAATTCGAGGCGAGTGTCGAGATTTGGTCTGTATCGAGATCCGGCGCTATTTTGACGAGCAGCGGCACGCGCTTGCCGAAACCGCGGCTCAATTCTTCACGCGCAGCCTGCAGCGCGCCCACGATTCGCTCCAGCGCGTCCCCGCCTTGAAGCTCCCGGAGTCTCTCGGTGTTCGGCGACGAGACATTGATGGCAATGTAATCCGCGTGCGCGTAGACCTTGCGCATGCAGGCCAGATAATCCTCGCTGGCATTCTCGATCGGCGTATCGAAGTTCTTGCCGATGCTGACGCCGCGAATCCCCGGATACTTGCTGCGGACCAATTGCGCGACGAGGTGATCGACGCCTTTGTTGTTGAATCCCATGCGGTTGACGATTGCATTGGCCGAACGGAGTCTGAACATGCGCGGCTTCGGATTGCCGGGCTGCGGCCGAGGCGTGACGGTTCCAAGCTCGATATGACTGAATCCGAGCGCGCCGAGCGCATCCAGATAATCGCCGTTCTTGTCAAAACCGGCGGCTAAACCCAGGGGATGCGCAAACGAGAGCCCGAAGCAGCGCACGCCCAATCCTGCCGCGATCGGCGGGGCGCGCCAACAGGGGCTCATGGTTTTCAGGCCGGCCAGGGCGAGGTGATGCGCCAGCTCCGGATCCAGGCGCGTCAGAATCGGCATCGAGGCGCGCGCGAGCGCGGCTGTCCCGCGCCATTTCATGCCGCCGCATGCGCTGGCAGCACAGTTTCAACTACTGCGGCGAGCGCGGTTCCCAGTACGGCGTGCTGATCGGCATCGAGATGAATGCCGTCGATCGCACTGGCCGGCGTTACCGTGCCCGCGTCGAAGAAGTGGCTGCCGAGGTCCTTGGCGATTTCCCGGTAGGCGCCGGCGAGTCCGGCGGATTTCGCGGCCGCATTGGCGAATTTGCGCGCAAGCGGGCCGCGTGGAGTGTCGATCGGCGGGGGTGCCACGACCAAGATCGGCGGTACGGGCATGCCGGGTTCGATCGGCGCCTGGCGAATCGCGCCGATCAAAGTCGCGATTCCCTGCGCCGAGTGCCATATGTCGTGCGGATGCATGGATTGAAAGTCGTTCGTCCCGAGCATCAGGATGACGAGCGCCAACGGTGAGTGAATCTCGATGCGCTGCGCGAGGCCCGTGAGGCCGTTGCGGCCGGGCTTGAACGGGTCCTCCCACACGGTGCGCCGGCCGTTGAGGCAGTCCTCGATGACCCGCACGCGAGGCGCATGCCGGTTCAGCTTCAATTCAAGCACCCCCGGCCATCGCTGCTCGAATGGAAGCCGATTGCGTGTGGTGGGCACGATCCCCCAGGACAGCGAATCCGAGTAGACGAGTACTTGATGCATGGTGCGACTACGTTACGCGCGCCATTCGAGCGGAGCAATATGGGCGGGCGCGAACACGCTGCAAAGGCCTTAGCGGTTCGCGAAATCCAGTCGCCAGGCGCCGGTCGAGGTCGACAGCTTGGCGATGCCGCCGTAATCCAGATGAAAACGCAGCGAGGAATCGACGGGCAATTCCAACGCAATCGTGATCAAGGCGCGCAGCGGTCCCGCCGTCGCGACGATGACCAGGCAGTCCGTTTCGATCTGCAGCAGCGCCTCCCACGCGGCGCCGACGCGCGCATAGAGTGCCGCGTAGGTCTCACCACCGGGCGCCGATTGGTTCCACACGTCTCTCGCCCAGACATCGGTCTGTATGCGGGGAATGTCGGACCACAGGCGTCCTTCCCACTGCCCGAAGTCGAGCTCTTGCAGCCTCGCGTCGACGCGAAGCGGCGAGCCGAGCGCCGCGGCCAAGTACTCGGCCAAGCGCACGCAGCGCTTTGCATCGGCCGTCACGATCGGCGCTTGCTTGGGGAGTTGCGGCGCGAGGCGTTTGGCCACGCTCGCGCAGTCCGCCGCAGGTTCAATGTTCAGGCGACCATAACAAAGTCCGGCCGAATTCTCGGGCTGTGTATGCCGAATTAAATATACGTCCACGCTGCAAGTGCTCCCAGATAGAAGCTTACCTCAGTAAGCTGCTGCGTCGCTCCCAGATAATCCCCCGTGTACTCGCCCAGGACTTTCTTGACGTACGGGACGAAGCCGATACGCATGACGATCGCGGCGGCGAGTCCAATCAGGCCGGGCGTACCCATTAGCGTCGCCGGCAGGAAGCCGGTTGCTAAGGCAAAGCACAATTCGCCGATCGACATCCGCGGGGGCGGCGTTTTGCGATCGAGGCGAGCCGGCGATTGAATTGCAATTGCGGAGACCACCAGCGCCCGGCTCGACGCGTGTGCCGCGATCATGATCACTCCGAGGCCGACGTTCGCCGGAATCGCGAACGCGAAGTTGGCGGCCGACAACGCCATCAAAGCGTTGTACTTGGTCAGCAAGAACAATACGACGACCAGCATCCCGAAGCTACCGAGCCGGGTCGCGCCCTTGGAATTCGGCGCGGCTTCCGTGGGCTTGGGCTGGCTCAGCAACGCGCAGGTGTCGGCGAGCCCCAGTTCGTGTATGCCGCCCGTCATCAGCATGGCCGCGAGCATCGACAAAACCACTGCGACGCTGGTGGGCCAAAACTCAGCGGCGCCCCAATAGACGGCTCCGCCGATGAGCCCGACGACCGCGCCGACCAGCGGTAAAAAGCGCGCTGCCGAATCGACACGAGTCTCGCCGAGAATGACCCATCGCGGCACGGGAATGCGCGTGAAGTACCGCAGCGCCAGCAGGAACAGGCGCCACTGCGCGATCATGCGCGCTTGCGCCGCGACGATTGGACCAAGGGCATTACCGGCGTCTGTGCCAGGGCGGCCCGCAAATAACTGCCGGTATGCGAATCGAGGTTCGCGGCAATGCTTTCCGGCGTGCCGGTGGCGACGATGCACCCGCCGCCGTCGCCCCCCTCGGGTCCGAGATCGACGACCCAGTCGGCGGTCTTGATCACGTCCAGATTGTGCTCGATGACGATGACGGTATTGCCTTCGTCGCGCAGCCGATGCAGCACGGTCAGCAACAATGCGATATCGGCAAAATGCAGCCCGGTCGTCGGTTCGTCGAGAATATAGAGCGTGCGCCCGGTTGCCCTCTTAGAGAGTTCTTTGGCGAGTTTGACGCGCTGCGCCTCTCCGCCCGACAGTGTCGTCGCGCTTTGGCCGAGACGCACATAGGACAGCCCCACGTCGAGCAGCGTTTGCAGTTTGGGCTGCACGGTCGGCACCGCAGCAAAGAACGGCAATGCCTCCTCGATGGTCATTTCCAGCACTTCCTGGATATTCTTGCCTTTGAAGCGAATTTCGAGCGTCTCGCGGTTGTAGCGTTTTGCCTTGCAGACATCGCAGGGCACATAGACGTCGGCGAGAAAATGCATCTCGACCTTGATGACGCCGTCGCCTTGGCAGGCCTCGCAGCGTCCGCCCTTGACGTTGAAGCTGAACCGTCCCGCCTGGTAGCCGCGCGCACGCGATTCCGGCACATTCGAAAAAATCTCGCGGATCGGCGCGAACAGTCCCGTATAGGTCGCGGGGTTGGAGCGCGGCGTGCGGCCGATCGGGGTTTGATCGATTTCGATGACTCGGTCGATGTAGTCGAGTCCCTCGATGCGGTCGAAATGCGCGGTGCCTGCGGAAGCGTGATTGAGCTGGGTCGCCACCGCGCGAAACAGCGTGTCGTTGACCAGGGTGGACTTGCCGGACCCCGATACGCCGGTGACGCAAGTCATGAGCCCCAATGGAAATTCGGCGGTGACGTTTTTCAAATTATTGGCCGTCGCGCCCGTGATGCGCAGCAGGCGTCTTGGATCCACGGCGCGCCGCGTACTCGGGATTTCGATGCGCCGGCGCCCGCTCAAGTACTGGCCCGTGATCGAATCGGGATGAGCCGCGACTTCGTCCGCGGTCCCTTGGGCGACGACATTGCCGCCATGCACGCCCGCGCCGGGTCCCAAATCGACGACGTAATCGGCTTGGCGTATTGCATCCTCATCGTGCTCGACGACGATCACGGTATTACCGAGATCGCGCAGATTGACGAGCGTGTCGAGCAGCCGTTGATTGTCGCGCTGGTGCAAACCGATCGACGGCTCATCGAGGATGTACATGACACCGACCAGCCCCGAACCGATTTGGCTCGCGAGCCGGATGCGCTGCGCCTCGCCGCCCGACAAGGTGTCCGCGCTGCGATCTAGCGTCAGATAGGCTAAACCGACATTCGACAGGAAACCGAGCCGATCGCCGATCTCCTTGACGATCTTGACGGCGATCTCGCCGCGCCACCCGGCGAGCTCGAGTTTGCCAAAAAATTCGATCGCCCGCGCGACCGACAATGACGAGACCTCGGGCAAGCTCTTGCCGTCGACGAATACGTTTCTTGCGGCTCGGTTCAGTCGCGTTCCAAGACACTCCGGACAGGCGCGTGATGAGCGGTATTTGGCGATTTCTTCGCGCACCGTGACCGATTCGGTTTCCTTATAGCGGCGCTCGAGATTGTTGACGATTCCCTCGAACGCGTGCTTGCGCTTGACCGTGCCGCCCTTACCGTCGAAATATTTGAACTCGATCTGCTCGTCACCGCTGCCGAACAGCACCAGATTCTGAATGTCCGCGCCGAGGCTCTCGAACGGCGCCTCGATATCGAACTTGGTGTGGCGCGCGAGAGATTGAATCAGCTGAAAATAATAGGCGTTGCGCCGGTCCCAGCCGCGCACCGCGCCGCCTGCCAGCGACAAGTGCGGATTGCCGACGATCTTGGCCGGATCGAAAAAGTCCTGTGTGCCCAGCCCGTCGCAGGTCGGGCAGGCGCCGGCCGGACCATTGAACGAGAACAAGCGCGGTTCGAGCTCGCTGAGCGAATAGTTGCAGATCGGACACGCGAACTTGTCGGAAAACACCAGTTCGGCGCGGTCGGGATCGTCCATGTAAGCGACGCGGGCGACTCCCTGGCCGAGCCGCAGCGCGGTCTCGAACGACTCCGCCAGGCGTTGTCCCAGGTCGGCGCGCACCTTGAAACGGTCGACGATCGCCTCGACGGTGTGTTTACGGCGCACATCAAGCTTCGGCGCCTGATCGAGTTCCATGACTTTTCCGTCGATGCGCGCGCGCAGAAATCCGCCTGCCTGCAGTTCTTCGATGATCTCCGCATGCTCGCCCTTGCGTTCCGAGACCGCGGGGGCGAGCAGCATCAGCGCAGTGCCCTCGGGCGTGCTCAAGACGGCGTCCACCATCTGGCTCACCGTTTGCGCGGCCAGATCGATGTGATGGTCTGGGCAGCGCGGTGTGCCGGCGCGCGCATAGAGGAGCCGCAGGTAGTCGTGGACTTCGGTTACGGTGCCGACCGTCGAGCGCGGATTGTGGGAGGTCGATTTCTGTTCGATCGAAATGGCCGGAGAGAGTCCTTCGATCGTGTCGATATCCGGCTTTTCCATCATCGACAGGAATTGCCGCGCGTACGTCGACAGCGACTCGACGTAGCGGCGCTGGCCCTCGGCATAGATCGTGTCGAACGCCAGCGACGACTTTCCCGAGCCGGATAGGCCGGTGAACACGATGAGTTTGTCGCGCGGCAAATCCAGGTCGATATTCTTCAGATTGTGCGTCCGGGCGCCCCGGATACGAATATATTGCATGTAACCGATTACTATACGCGGGAGGTCAAGCGACGGTAAAACCCCGGCGCCCCGCGCCCAACGCGCCGACACCCGGGACCGAATGGCGCGCGCGCGTTTTTGGGTTAACGCGGCGGCTAAGGTGCATCTTGGGGGCGGGCGGCCCGTGTACAATGGGCGCCTCAACGAGATCGGGGGTTCTTCATGTCGCGCGGCGTCAACAAGGTTATTTTGGTCGGCAATCTCGGCGCGGATCCGGAAACTCGCTCGATGCCGAGCGGCATGACCGTCACCAACATTCGCATAGCCACCAGCGAGTCCTGGAAGGACAAGTCCTCCGGAGCCCAGCAGGAGCGCACCGAATGGCATAGCATCGCGCTGTTTGGCCGCTTGGGCGAGATTGCAGCGGAGTATTTGCGCAAGGGCTCTCAAGTGTTTGTCGAGGGCAAACTGCGAACCCGCAAATGGCAAGATAAGCAGGGCAACGACCGCTATACGACCGAAATCATCGCCGACAACATGCAGATGTTGGGTGCGCGTGGTGGCGCGCCGGGCGGCGCCGAGCGTGCCGGCGCAGCAAGTGCTGCGCCGCCGCGGGACGACTACGACCAATCGGCCGCGCCTGCCGGGGCGGCATCCGGATCGGGCAAAGAGGACTTCGACGACGATATTCCGTTTTAGAGTAGGCGTCCGATTGGCCGAGGCCTGTGAGATACCGACATCGTGTGCTGACGCTGCTGGCCACGCTGTCGGTCATTACCTATCTCGATCGCGTCTGTATTTCCGTGGCCGGTCCCCGGATTCAAAATGAGCTCCATCTGAGTCCGCAAGATTGGGGCCTAGTCACGGGCGCATTCGCAATCGCCTATGCGCTGTTTGAAATTCCCGGCGGATACCTTGGCGATCGATTCGGCGCACGCGCGATGCTGACCAGAATCGTATTGTGGTGGTCCGCATTTACGACGCTGACCGGCTTCGCGTTCAAGCTGTGGCCCTTGATCATTTTCCGGTTTTTGTTCGGCGCGGGCGAAGCGGGCGCCTACCCCACCGCGTCCACGAGCGTTTTCCGGTGGTTTCCCGAGGCCGAGCGCGGCCGCGCGTTCGGCGTGATTTTTCTATCGAGCCAGCTTGGAGGCGCAATCGCGCCGCTTCTGATCGTGCCCATCCAAATGCGTTTCGGCTGGCGTATGTCGTTTTACCTATTCGGGGTGCTGGGCGTCGTTTGGTCCGCCGGCTGGTGGCGCTGGTATCGCAATCGACCCGAGGAGAAGACCGGAGTCACCGATTGGGAGCTCGCGGAAATCGGACCTCCCGCAGTCGCATCGGCGCATGTGTTCCCCTGGAAAATCATCGCCGCCAACCGCAGCGTGTGGACGATCATGGGCGCCACGTTTGCGTTTCTTTATTCCTATTATTTTTTCTTGTTCTGGCTTCCAACCTACCTATTGCGCGCACGCGGATTCTCCGAGGCCGAGACACAGCTGTCTGCGCTGCCGTTCCTGCTCGGCGCATTGGCCAATGCGGCCGGAGGCCATGCGCGCGACGCGGCAGTACGACGCTTCGGCCTAAAGTGGGGCCCGCGAGCCGTGAGTGTCGCGGGGCTCGTCGTCGCGTGCGCGTCGGTGCTTGCCGCATGGATCAGCGTGAACAAATACCTGGCGCTCGCCTGGCTCGCGCTCTGTTATGGGGGCATCACGTTTCAACAGCCGAATACCTGGGCCATTTGCGTCGACATTGGCAAGCGCTACGCCGGGGCCGTCGCCGGCTGCATGAACACGGCGGGCTCAATCGGCGGCATCGGTTCGTCGCTATTCATCGGATATCTGGTCGAGCGCACCGGAAACTACGATGCCGTGTTGCTGTCGATGGCGGGCACGCTGTTGCTCGGCGCCGGGCTTTGCCTCCGGACCGACGCAACGGAAACGCTGGAATCAACGGACTCGTGAGACCGGGCAGGCCCGGCCTGGTCGTCGCCCGCCGCTCATTGGCTCACGAGTTTTTGGCCTGTATAGGGGTTGTAGTCGTATCGCTCCGGAAATTCCTCGCCAGTTACGGGATCGATTTTCCTGCGCTGCACCGGTACAGGGGCCGCGGCCGGCGCACGGACCGGGGCTACGGCGGCCGCGGCTGGGGGCAGGACGGCGGCCGGCGAGGCTGCGACCGGTGCTGCCGCCAGGGTCACGGGCGGGGCGCGCACAGGGACCGCAGGAGCCCAGACCGGCAGCTGCCATTGAAAGCGCTTGCGATAGAGCGTGTATTCGAAGCTGCCGGGCATCGTCGGATCGGGTGGATGCATGCCGGGCATTGGGCGGTACAGCGCGAACTCGATGCCGCCCCCATTGCGACCCAGAATGGCCGACAGCGTGGGCTTGATGACGTCCAGGGCGGACTGGGCCGCCGCGTCATTTTGATCGGCGGGCGCCGCCGTAATCGTCTGTTCATCGACGACCAGGCGGGAGTGGCGCAAGAGGTCCGCTTTGTCGTGCAAGTCAACGAGACTGTGTTCACCTACCTGTGCGCGGGAAAACGCGAACACGAGGTACGGCTCCAGCGCCCGCAGCATCTGATCGGCGTCGGCCTCGCTGATGCTCGGATTGCCTCGAATGATTGACTGAGAAAGCCCCTGCGGCAGCCACCAAACCATGTAGAACTGCCCGGCGTCGTTGGCCAGACGCAGCGTCTGGCGCGCCAGTGCCTTGGTTTCGACGCTGACGGCATCGTCGGCGTGCGCCGCACCGGTCGGTAGTCCGAGAAGCGCGAGTGCGACGACCAGCACGACCGCCGCCCCGCGGCACGCAGGCATCATGCTTGCGCGAATTCTTGATCGCTGAACCATCGCTTGCTCCCCAGTCGCGAAATCGTTCTTGAGTATAGTGGCTTTATTCGTCGGGCAGTTGCTGACCAGGAAACAGCGCGTCGCTGAAGCCGAATTGGGTCATATCGCGGATGCGTTGCGGATAAAGGATGCCGTCCAGATGATCCACCTCGTGCTGCACGACCCGGGCGTGGAAATCCCGCACCGTGCGATCAATGCTCTGGCCCGCGGCATCGAAGCCGGTATAGCGCAAGTGGCGATAGCGCGGCACGACGCCACGCAGGCCCGGTACCGATAGGCAGCCTTCCCACGCTTCGTCTTGCTCGGCTCCGAGTGCCGTGAGCTGCGGATTGATGAGCACCGTAAACGGCACGAGCTCGGCATCCGGATATCGCGGGTTTTGCTCGATGCCGAAAATGACGACTCGCAGGCCTACGCCGATTTGCGGTGCAGCAAGTCCGGCGCCCTGCAGATGACGCATGGTGTCCTGCATATCGATGAGCAGGTTTTCGAGTTCCGGCGTGCCAAACGCGGTCACGGGCTCGCTCAAGGCGAGCAGCCGGGGATCGCCCATCCGGAGAACTTCGCGTATTGCCATGGTTCCGGTTATCTTATCGGCCTTTTCCACGTGAGCCTATGCCTGGTCTTTTATACATAAAAACGTTCGGCTGCCAAATGAACGAGTACGATTCCGACAAGATGCGGGACGTCCTCGAAGCCGCGCATGGCATGGCTCTGACCGATGACCCGGCGTCAGCGGATGTTTTGCTCGTGAACACGTGCTCGGTACGCGAAAAGGCGCAGGAGAAGGTGTTCTCGCTGCTGGGGCAGTGGCGCTTGCTGAAGCTCGAGCGGCCGCAGCTCGTGATCGGCGTCGGCGGATGCGTCGCGAGCCAGGAAGGCGAGGGCATCACCTCGCGGGCGCCCTTCGTCGATCTGGTCTTCGGCCCGCAAACCCTGCACCGCTTGCCCGAGATGATCCGCGGCCTGAAGGAAACCGGTCGGTCGCAGATCGACATCAGTTTTCCCGAGATCGAAAAATTCGACCGTTTACCCGACGCGCGAGCGAGCGGGGCGACGGCATTCGTGTCGATCATGGAGGGTTGCAGCAAATATTGTAGCTTCTGCGTCGTCCCCTACACGCGCGGCGAGGAGGTCAGCCGGCCATTCGAGCAGGTGTTGCAGGAGGTCCGGCAGCTCGCGATCCAGGGCGTGCGCGAAATCACGCTGCTCGGGCAAAACGTCAATGCGTACGCCGGGCCGATGGCCGACGGCACGCTCGCGGATCTCGCCACCTTGATTCACTGCGTCGCGACCGTCGACGGCGTCGAGCGCATCCGCTTCACGACTTCGCATCCGCTCGAATTCAACGACAGTCTGATCGAAGCCTACGCCAACGTGCCGAAGCTCAATAATTTCTTGCATTTGCCGGTGCAAAGCGGTTCCGATCGTATTTTGGCTGCAATGAAGCGCGGCCATACTGTGCTCGAATACAAGCAAAAAATACGGCGGCTCAAGGCGGTGCGACCCGACATTTGCATTTCCACGGATATCATCGTCGGCTTTCCCGGCGAGACCGACGCCGACTTCGCGGCGACGATGAACTTGGTCGCTGAAATCGGGTTCGATCAATCGTTTACTTTTCTCTACAGCCGTCGGCCAGGTACGCCGGCCGCGGCCTTGACCGAGGAGGTGCCGCACGAGGTCAAGCAACAGCGCCTGTACTTGCTGCAGCAGCGGCTCAACGCCCAAGCGCGCGCCATTTCCGAATCGATGGTGGGAAGCACGCAGCGCGTGCTCGTCGAGCGGCCCGCCAAGCGCAATCCACAGCAGATCGCGGGACGCACCGACAATAATCGCTGGGTCAATTTCGACGGCCCCGCCGCAGATTCGAGCCATGGACCGCATGCTCTCATCAACCGCTTTGCCGACGTGATCATCACCGAGGCCATGCCCAATTCCCTGCGCGGACGACTCGTCGCAGAACAGCCAACGTGAGTTCGGTCCCGTCTACCCGCGACGTCTTCCTCGATCCCTCGGATAACGTGCGTCTCGTCGAATTATGCGGCCCGCTCGACGAGCATTTGCGTCTGATCGAAACACGACTCGGCGTCGAAATCAGACGGCGCGGCAATCGCTTCCAGATCGTCGGACCCGCGCTTCAGGCGAAGCACGCCGAAGTGGTTCTGCAAAGCTTGTATGCGCGCGCGCAACGCGAGCCCGTGGACGGCGAGCGCGTGCACATCGCGCTGCAGGAGATGGGCATGGAGGGCAGTCCGGCCGACACCGGCGCCCCTGATGCACCCGACGAACTCAAAGTCCGCACGACGCGCGGCGCGGTGCGGGCGCGCGGCGCCAATCAGACCGAATACCTCGTCAATGTGCGCACGCACGATTTAACCTTTGGAATCGGCCCCGCTGGCACCGGCAAGACCTATCTTGCGGTCGCCTGCGCGGTCGAGGCGCTGCAGTCCGAGAAAGTGCGGCGCATCGTATTGGTGCGTCCCGCGGTGGAGGCCGGCGAGCGCCTGGGATTCCTGCCGGGTGACCTTTCGCAGAAAGTCGATCCCTATCTGCGCCCCATGTACGACGCACTCTATGAAATGATGGGTTTCGAGCGCGTCGCCAAGCTCATCGAGCGCAACGTCATCGAGGTGGCGCCGCTGGCCTTCATGCGCGGCCGCTCGCTCAACGACTCGTTCGTGATTCTCGACGAGGCTCAAAACACGACGAATGAGCAGATGAAGATGTTTCTGACGCGTATCGGCTTCGGATCCAAGGCGGTCGTCACCGGCGATATCACGCAAGTCGATTTGCCGAGCGCGAAACAATCGGGATTGCGCACGGTCATCGATATATTGCGCGGGGTTCGCGGCATTGCCTTTACCATGTTCACTTCGCGCGATGTCGTTCGCCACCCGCTGGTGCAGAGAATCGTGCAGGCCTACGAGGCCAATACTCCCGACCAAAACACGTGAAGCCGGCCCCGGACAGGCTGGTGCTGGATCTGACCTATGCGGCGCGACGTCCTTGGGTGCCGCGCCGCGCGCAGTTCCAGCAATGGGCCGCCGCCGCGTTCGCGGGCCGGGCGCAATCCGTGGTGCTCGGCGTCAGCGTCGTGGGCACGGCCCGCAGCCGCAGACTCAATGCGCGCTACCGCGGCAAGGACAAGCCGACCAACGTGCTGTCGTTTGGCGGTGCGGGCCGCATTCCCGATGGGCGGAATTTCGTCGGCGAACTCGTCATCTGCGCGCCCGTCGTCGAGCGCGAGGCACGCGCGCAGCGCAAAACGCGCGAGCAACACTGGGCCCACATGACCGTCCATGGCGTCTTGCATCTGCTCGGCTTCGATCATGAAGACGCTGCCGACGCCCGCAAAATGGCCAAGATGGAAGTTCAAATCCTTGATCGGCTTGGATTTTCGAACCCCTATGCGTGATCGAGTATCCTGACGGCTTATGTCTGAACAGCCACAAGGCGGCACCGGCCGCTGGTTAAAGCGATTTACCAAGTCGATGTCCGGGGAGCCTCGCGATCTCGCCGAGCTCATCGAGGTGCTGCGGGCGGCGAGCGAGCGCGGTCTGTTCGACGGCGATGCGCTGGTCATGCTCGAGGGCGTTCTGTCGGTCGCCGACATGCAGGTGCGCGACATCATGGTACCGCGATCGCAGATGGTGTTCGTCGAGCGCGACGAATCGCCGGACCGGCTCGTCGCGCTGGTCGTCGAGTCGGGGCATTCTCGATTTCCGGTCATCGGCGAGGACCGCGATCAGATCCTCGGCATTTTGCTCGCCAAGGATTTGTTGCGCTTGCAGGCCGCCGGTGACGAGTCGTTCGAGATTCGTGAATACATGCGGCCCGTCGTGTTCGTGCCGGAGAGCAAGCGGCTCAACGTTCTGCTCAAAGAATTCAGGCGCAGCCACAATCATATTGCGATTGTCGTCGACGAGTACGGCGGCGTCTGCGGCTTGGTGACGATCGAAGATGTCATCGAGCAGATCGTCGGCGAGATCGACGACGAGCACGACGTCGAAGACGATCAGATGATCCGCAAGGAAGGCCCGCGCGAGTTCACGGTGAACGCGCTGACATCCATCGCGGATTTCAATCGCTACTTCGGCACCGAATTTTCCGATGAGGAGTTCGATACGATCAGCGGTCTGCTGATGCACGAATTCGGCCGTTTGCCGCGTCGCGGCGAGAATATCAAGATCGGTGAATTGGAGTGTCGGATCGTCCGCGCCGATCGGCGCCGCATCGATATGTTGCGTGTCTTCACGCCGACCGATATCGACGCTCCACGACACGACGAGTCTGGTTCTTGAGAGCAAACGCGCGCGGCATCTGGGCCGCGTTGCATGCTCACATCCTAGGGCGTTTATTGTTCGCGTTCGCGATCGGTGCGGCGCTCAATCTCGCCTTTGCGCCATTCGATTGGTGGCCCATCGGATTTCTCGCGCCCGCGGCGTTGTTCGGACTGATCCGCGGCCTGCCGCCGCGCCGCGCCGCTGCGGCCGGCGCGGCATTTGGCGTAGGCCTATTCGCGGTCGGCACCTATTGGCTCTACACCTGCATCCACGGCTTCGGATTGGTGCCCATCTGGTTGACTCTGTTCCTGCAGGCTGCGCTGGTCGCGATCATGGCGAGCTATTGCATGCTGCTCTGCTTTCTGGCCAACCGGTTTTGGCTCAAGGGGGGAGCAGCGCGCGATTGGCTCGCGCTGCCCGCGCTCTGGGTGTTGTTTGAGTGGTTGCGGGGTTGGCTGTTCAGCGGATTTCCGTGGCTGTCGATCGGCTATGCTTTCATCGATTCGCCGCTGGCGGGGTGGGCGCCACTGCTGGGTGTTTATGGCATCACCTGGGCCGCGGGCTACGCGGCCGTCGCCGTCAACGTGCTGTTATGGCCCGGCTCGGGCACCTCGCAGCGTCTGGCGGCCTTGGGGGCGCTCTGCGCGCTATTCATCGCCCCGAGCCTGGCCTCGCGCGTCGAATGGACACATCCGGTCGGGCCCGCATTCCCGGTCGCTGCGGTGCAAGCTGCGATCCCCCAGGATCAAAAATGGCAGGAAAGCAATCGCGAAGCGACGATCGCGAGGTACTCCGAATTGACGGATCAGGCCTGGGGCGCCCGCCTGATCGTGTGGCCGGAGGCGGCGCTACCGGTGCTCGCCAACAACATTCAAGACTACCTGCAGTCGCTACAGGTCGCGGGTCGCCGCCACGATGCGGACTTTGCGATCGGACTCGTGAAATACGAATCCGCGACGCAGCAATATTTCAATGGGCTGCTGGTGCTCAGCCAGGCCGGCGGCGGCTGGTATTTCAAGCGGCATCTGGTGCCGTTCGGCGAATATTTTCCGGTGCCGGCGTTCGTTCGGACCTGGATGCGCCTGATGAGTTTGCCGTTTGACGATTTGACGGCGGGCGCGGAGAACCAATCCGTGCTGAGCGCCGCGGGACAGAAACTCGGTCTGACCATTTGCTACGAGGATGCCTATGGTAGCCATCAGCTGCAGGTATTGCGCCAGGCGACGCTGCTCATCAACGTCACGAACAATGCCTGGTACGGCGACTCCAGTGCGCCTCACCAACATCTGCAAATCTCGCGCTTGCGCGCGCTCGAGGCCGGCCGCTACCTGATCCGGGCCGCGAACGACGGCATCACCGCGCTGATTGGCCCCAAGGGCCAGATCGTCGCGCGCCTGCCGCAATTTCAGGAAGCGGTGTTGCACGGCGAGGTGCAGCCCATGAGTGGACTGACGCCCTACGCGCGCTGCGGAAATTATCCGGTGATTGGCGGAGCCTGCCTGTCGTTGGCCTGGGCCGGTTGGCGCCGCCGTCGCACGCCTTGAGCGGCACCTCCCTCAGGCGGTCGTGTTGACCGTGCCGCCCAATGCGCTGACCGAACTGCTGCCGTTGTTCTGCAGGTCATCCAGCAGGTTCGTCAAGAACGACTGCAATGCCGCTGTTCCCGACGTCGCCGAGCTCGTCGCCGCGGCGCCCGCGGTGGAGGTGGTTGCGGCGCCGGTCGCGCTGGTCGCGGTGGTGCTCGACGCGGGCGTCGTGGCGGACGTGTTGCCGCCCAAGGCGCTGATCAGCTGCGTGAAGGCGCTGTTGAGCGTCGAAATCGCGTTTGACGACAAATTTGAGCCGCTCGTGCTCGTCAGAATTTGACTGTTGGCGAGGTCCTTCACCAGCGCCTGCAGGGCGCCGATAAAGCCCTGTTGAGCGTATTGGTTCGCGGTGCTGCTGTTCGTAGCGCTCGAGGGCGACGTCGTTGAGGCTGAATCGCTGCCGCTCGAGGCAGTCGGCGAGGTCACGGGCGTCGCCGTGACGGGTGCGGAAGTGACGGGCGTCGTCGTGACAGGGGCGGCCGTTACCGGCACGGTCGTGACCGGTGCCGTCGCGACTGGCGCGGACGCGACCGGTATCGTCGCAACGGGCGTCGCCGTGACGGGTGCGGTCGTGGCAGGGGCGGTGACAGCAGGTTGCGCTGAGCGCCACCCATTCGAGTAGGCGCCGTTGCCGCCGCCCTGGTTGGGCTGGCTGGCCTGTCGCAGCGCACTAAATAAGTCGTGCAGGAACGCATGTAGATCTTGGGCGATGTTCGCACCCGACGTGGTGCTGCTCGTTGCCGCCGTGCCGGTGCTTGAGCCAGAACCTGCGGCTGCCCCTGCGGTGGCAGCCGCGCTAGCGGTCGCTGTGCTCGCCGTGGTCGCGGCAGCCGTCGCCGCCGTGCTTGCGCTGCCGTTGGATTGGGAAACCGCCTGGGTCAGCGCTTGCAGCAGTGCCGTGAACAGGCTGTTGCTGCCATTGCTGCTGCTTGCTCCAGCTGCGCCCGTCGGCCCCGAGTAGCCGTGATCGCCGCCGCCATGGTGGCCTCTGCGGCCTGTCGGGCGAACTTGGTCGACGATCGACGAGAGGTTGAACCCTTGGCTGGGTCCCGACACGGCGCTATTTGACATAATGTTTCCCAAGTTCCGATATAAGTGAAACGCGTGTCGGCAGGCTCCGAAGAATCTTTAGCAATCACGCAAACGCGGTTGGCACAGAACCTGCTCTACCTGGTTGGAACATCGATCTAAGAGCCCCTGGAGACGCCAGGGTTGAATGCAAAGAGGCCGGCAATGCCGAATTTAGGCGGTTTCATCGAGATCGGGCTGGAGTTCGCGGCCACCGCGGCGGCAATGGCTGGCCAGGTTTGCCGCCGCCGGCGGCAATCGTTTGCCGCCTGCTCTTCGCGGCAGAGGCGCGGGCACTTGCAATCTGGCAGCGAATTTTTTCTTTAAGGAGTCATCATGTCGTTACTCGGAATTTCTTCGCCCGCATCCCATTCGGCGGCGCTTCAGCAAGTCAATTTCCTCGGTCGCTCGCATAGGAAACCGTCGCCGGGAGACAGCGAAGGCAACGTGGGCGGCATTGGCCAGCTTCCAACCGGGGCCGGCCAAAATCTTCTGAGCAACGCGCTGCAAGCCCTCGAACAGGCGGTCGGCACTCAAGCGGCCAGCGCGACTTCCGCTGCGGGCATCGCAACCGGCGCCACTAACGCAGTGGCCGCCACGGGCACAGCGGGCGCCTCGACCGGCGCGTCCGCATCCACGACGAGTCCGCTCGCCTCCTCCACCGTGAAGCAGGATCTACAAGCATTCTTGCATTCCTTGTTCCAAGCCTTGAAGCAGGACGGTTTGGGCGGCAGCGCCGGCGCCAACTCGGCCGGCACGGCCGCTCCCGCGGCGAGCCCGGCGTCGAGCGCCGTATCCGGCGCCGCTGCCGGCGCCGCGGCTGGTGCGACGACCGCGAGCACCGGCATCAGCCAATATGCCGGCAGTCTTCAGTCTTCGCTGCAGACGCTGATCCAGCAGTTAGGATCGAATGGCGCGACGACTCCCGCAACCGCGCAGCTGACGACCGCGTTCCACAATTTGATGCAAGGCCTGAGCGGCGGCAGCGCCACGCCTAGCGCCGCAGGCACGGCCGCTACCACGAGTACCGCCGCGTCGAATACCGAACTGCAAAATTTCCTGAGCAATTTCATGCAGAATCTGCAACATAACGGCATGCAAACGCCGGGCTTGCTGGGCGGCAATGTGAACGCCAACGTGTAATACGAACGTCGCCGCGTAGCCAGAATGCCCGGGTCCATAGCCCGGGAGAATTCGATGCGGCTAGCGACATGGCTTGCGGTGATCCTCGCGTCGATCGCATGGGCGGACGGAATCGCGGCAGCGTTGGCGGGGTCAGGCACGACAGCACTCGATGCGGCGGCGGCCGCGCGTTTTGCGGGTCTCGCGCTCAAGTGCTTGCACGAGGAGTATCCCAATCACGTTTCTCTGACGCTGGATGGCGATGCGGACGCGCGGCCTCCGCATGAGCTGTACCCGGCGTTCTACGGTTGCTATGACTGGCATTCGGACGTGCAGGGACATTGGTTGTTGGTGCGTCTGCTGCGGTTATTTCCGGATGCCGCATTCGCGCCGCGCGCGCGCGCGGAACTCGCTCGCAGCCTGACCGCCGAAAACATTGCCGGCGAAGTCGGCTATTTACAGCGCGCAGGCCGCACCTCGTTCGAGCGGCCTTACGGGCTCGCGTGGCTGCTGAAGCTGTCGGCGGAGCTCAGCGACTGGCGCGATCCGGATGCCGGGCAGTGGTCGCGCGCGCTCCAATCGCTGCGCAACGAGGCCGCGGTGCACCTCAAGAGTTGGCTGCCCAAGCTGCAGTATCCGATTCGCATCGGCGAACATGATCAAACCGCTTTTTCGTTCGGATTGATCTGGGATTGGGCCGCGCTGGTCGGCGATGCCGAGATGCGTGGCCTGCTCACCGATGCGGCGCAGCGCTTCTATCTGCATGACCGCAACTGTCCGCTGGATTACGAACCCTCAGGCGAGGATTTTCTCTCGCCCTGTCTCGCCGAGGCGGACTTCATGCGCCGCGTGCTCGAGCCGACGGAATTCGGCCAATGGCTGACGGGCTTTTTACCGGGCATTCCCGGCACGGCCTCGCGCGAATGGCTGCAGCCGGCGGTCGTGACCGATCGGGCCGATCCGAAGCTCGCGCACATCGATGGACTCAACTTGAGCCGCGCGTGGATGCTCGAGGGCATTGCGCATGGACTGGATGACAAAGACCGGCGCGTCGCGGCGCTGTTGAGCGCCGCGGCAAGGCATCGTGATGCGGCGCTCCCGGCCGTTACCGGCGAGCACTATGAGGGCGGACACTGGCTCGGCACGTTCGCAGTGTACTTGACGAGCGGAGCGGGACTGGGGCGCTCATCAGACAGCGTCGAGGCCGGGCATTCGCGCCCTTAAAGCCGCCTCACGCGAGATCGGCGGCCAGTGAGCGGCTCGTCGCGGCGCTCGTCACGATGCGGTGGCGATAGGCCTCGTGATCGACGCCCAGTTCGACGATCGCGCCGGCCTTCAGGGCGGCGCGGGCCGCCGGGCTGAGCTCAAAACGCAGAAAATGCACGGCCGAGGTTTTGGTTTCGTTCTCGCGTTCGAGATCTTCGTCGGCGATCGCAAAGCAGCGCTCGCCGCCGACTCCCAGCCAGCAGCGCGCTTCGATACCCTTGAACCGCTCGAGCGCGATTCGCCGTTCTTCGGCGTCGGTATATTCAATCAACAGCGTGGCCTTGAGATTACACCCGTCGGGAATCAACGGATTATAGGATTCAAGTTCCTCTTCGATGCCTTGCGGCTCGAAGATTCGCTCCGCGCGCAGCATTTCCTGGATCTGGTACTGCACCGTGAGCCGGTCTTCGAAGCACCAGGTCGTGTGCGGACCGACCGCGATGTTGCGCAGCTTTTTGTGCTCGAGCACGCGGTTTCGAAACTCCGTACGCGTGCGCGCATAGTGTTCGAGACTAAACAGGTCGGCGGCCGTCAAGTGCGTCGCCGCCGCAGGTGCGTGGCCGTTATTGGCAGTCATGGTGATCCCGTCCTAAATTCCATAGGCAATGCGCAGCAGCGAGAGGGGATGCGTCGGCGCTTTTCCGGTACTGATGCCGTTCTCGATTTGGTGTCCGGCCATCGGACAGTCGCTCGCGTACCAAGCGGGCTGCGCTTTTTCGACGCGCTCCATGACGGGTTTGCCGATCTTCATCGACGTTTCGTGGAATTCCTTCTTCACCGCATAGGTGCCGTCATGGCCCGAGCAGCGCTCAATGACGTCGAGCGTCGTGCCGGGAATCAGGCTCAACACGTCGCGTGTCTTCAGCCCGATTTTTTGCACGCGCAGATGACAGGGGACGTGGTATGAGACCTTGCCGAGCTCGTGGGTAAAATCCGTGCGCAACAAGCCGGCCTTGTGGCGCAGCATCAGGTATTCAAACGGATCGAACATGCGTTGTTGCACTTTGCGCACGAGCGCGTCGTCCGGAAACAGCAGCGGCAACTCCTGCTTGAACATCAACACGCAGGATGGGATCGCCGCCACCAAGTCGTAGCCCGCGTCAATCAGCCGCGCCAATTCGGGGACGTTGAAGTCTTTCAAACGCTCGACGGCTTGCAGATCGCCGAGTTCGAGCTTCGGCATGCCGCAGCATTTCTCTCGGCTCGCCAGCGTCACCGGGATGCCGTTGTGCTCGAAAACGGCAACCAGGTCCGCATCGATGTCGGGTTCATTTCGATTGCAGTAGCAGGTCGCAAATAGCGCCACTTGGCCGCTCGTCGCCTCGGCGGGCACCGGTGTCAGCGCGGGCTGGACGCGGCGCGCCTCGCGGCGCCGAAACGTATCGCTGTGATAGTCCGGCACAGTCGCATCGCGATGCACGCCGAGCGTGGCCTCGAGCAGCGCACGGCCGGCTCCGGAACGATTCGCGGCATTCACGAGCGGGGCGATGACGGGAATGCCGGCCAGCGAGCCGACGCGGTCGGTCGAGGACAGCAGCTTGTCGCGCAGCGTCGTTTCACCGCGCTCGAACTTGACGGCCTTGGCGCGCAGCATCAAGTGAGGAAAGTCCACGTTCCATGGATGCGGCGGCACATACGGACACTTGGTCTGATAGCACATGTCGCAGAGGTAACAATGGTCCACGACGTTCCAGTAGGCTTTCTTCGGGACGCCGTCGACCTCGCCCGTTGGCGAGGCATCGACCGCATCGAATAAGGTGGGAAACGCGTTGCACAGATTGAAACACCGGCGGCAACCGTGGCAGATGTCGAAAACCCGCTCGAGTTCCTTGAAAAGCGCGGCTTCCTCGTAGAATTCACCGCCCTTCCAGTCGACCGGATGGCGGATGGGGGCTTCCAGGTTGCCCTCGCGCGCGCCGGGCATTTTATTGTCGCTGCTCATGTCGTGGCTCCGTCAGGCAACGGCGGATCGGCCAGGACGCGGCGAGCGTCCCGGCCGACCGGCCACAATCCCTCAGTTCCGGGGACTGCGTCTTGCGACGCATGCCCGCATGCAGCACGTCGCTCAGAGCGATTCGAGTGCCTTGGTGAAGCGATTCGCGTGCGAACGTTCGGCCTTGGCGAGCGTCTCGAACCAGTCTGCGATTTCCGCAAACCCTTCCTCGCGGGCCGCCTTGGCCATTCCGGGATACATGTCCGTGTACTCGTGCGTTTCGCCGGCAATGGCGGCCTTCAAGTTGTCCTTGGTCGCGCCTATCGGCAGGCCCGTGGCCGGGTCACCCACCGCCTCGAGATACTCGAGGTGTCCGTGCGCATGGCCGGTCTCGCCTTCGGCCGTGGAACGAAATACCGCCGAAACGTCGTTATAGCCTTCGACGTCCGCTTTGCCGGCGAAATACAGATATCGTCGATTCGCCTGGGATTCACCGGCAAACGCATCCTTCAAATTCTTTTCGGTCTTGCTACCCTTCAATTGCATCGTAATCTCCTGTTGAAAAGCGTTGCGTCCGAGGCTCCGCCTGCGCTGCATAGCCTACGCCGATCGTGGGGCGGACAGAAGTCGGTGTTGCCTATCGGTGCCATAGGTCGCGTCAATCGCGTAAACTATGAATCGGGGATGCACGACGGCACCGGTCACGCAAACGCGGCGCCGCCACGCTAAAAAATTTCCTCGCGAACGGCGTGCCGCTGCAGCGGGGTCTAGGGGGACGCGATGGCCTTGGAACTCAAATATCTCACGTGGGTAACCGTTTTGACGGCGCTGCTGTGGGTGCCGTATATCTTGAATGAGATCATGGTCCGCGGACTCGCCGATGCGCTGGGCTACCCGGCGAACCCAAAGCCGCTCGCGCCGTGGGCACAGCGCATGAAGGCGGCGCACTATAACGCCGTCGAAAACCTCGTGGTGTTTGCGACGCTGATATTCATCGGCGTCGTTGCCGGCGTGCACCGGCCAGCCATCGTCAGCAGCGCCTACGTCTATTTTTGGGCGCGGGCCGTCCATGTCGCCGCCTATACGTTTGCGATTCCGGGGCTGCGCACGCTCGCCTTCCTCGTCGGCGTCGGCTGCCAGCTCTGCATCGCATGGCATCTTCTGTTTTGAGCGGAGGTTAATCGAGCACGAGCGCCGGGCGGCGCCGTCGCAATTCACGAGAACAGGGTGACCCAGCACCTTAGAATGAATTTACCTCGTGTGGTGAACTCCCGAGACTGGCACCACGCAAGCGCGCCGCCGCCACCTCGGGCGTGATATCCCGCTGTGGACCGGCAAGCATCTCGTAACCAACCATGAATTTGCGCACCGTCGCCGAGCGCAGGAGAGGCGGGTAGAAGTGGGCATGGAAATGCCACTCCGGGTAATCCCCGCCATCGCAAGGCTGCTGGTGTAATCCCATGGTATAGGGAAACGGAGTGTCGAACAGCGCATCGTAAAGTCCCGTCAGCGATTTGAGAATATGCGCGAAGCCGTCCCGACCAGCCGCGTCGATCGAAGCGAGCGATGCAGCGTGCCGACGCGGCAGCACGAGCAGCTCAAACGGCCAGGCCGCCCAAAACGGCACGACCGCAAGGAATTCCTCATTCGCCGAGACTACTCGCTCGGCCAATTTCGCTTCGAGTGCGGCGTAGTCACATAGTAAGCAGCAGCCCCGATCGCGCAGGTAATGACGCTGCGCCGACGATTCCTTGACGATCTCGTTCGGCACCGACTCGTTGCCCCAGATTTGTCCGTGCGGGTGCGGATTGCTCGCGCCCATCATCGAGCCACGGTTTTCAAAAATCGTTACCGCGTTGATGCGTGGATCGGTGCCGAGATCCGCGTATTGGGCAACCCAGGCATCGATGACCCGCCGGATTCCCGCGAGCGGTAACTGGCCTAGGTTGAGATTGTGCAGCGGCGAGTAGCAAATGACCCGGCAACGCCCGGCCTCGCTGCGCGCGAGCAGCAATCGACCGTCGCCATATTCGCGAGCCGAAGTTTCCGGCAGCAACGCAGAAAAATCGTTGTCGAACACGAGGATCGATTCATAGGGCGGATTACGAATGCCCCCGGCGCGCGCATTTCCCGGGCAGAGATAACACGCCGGGTCATACTCCACGGTCGGCGCTTCGCCGGCCGCCTCGGTCTGTCCTTGCCACGGTCGCGCCGTACGGTGCGGCGACACCAGCACCCACTCGCCGAGCAACGGGTTGAAGCGCCGGTGCACATCCTTTTGCAGATTCAATGGGGATGCTGCCATGGGATCAATCTCCAACCGCCGCGGCACCCTCGGCCGCTTCGCAAACGTAGATTTCAGGCCGATGTCCGGTTGCCTCAAAATAGCGTTTCCCGACCATCGACTCAAACTGCGAAACCGCATCGGCGCGCACCAGATTCACCGTGCAGCCGCCAAACCCACCGCCGGTCATGCGTGCGCCGTACACACCCTCGATGCCCTCGGCAATCCGCACGATCAAATCGAGCTCATCACAGCTGACCGCATAGTCATCGCGCAAACTGCGATGCGAGTCCGCCATCAATCGCCCGAACCGCGCCAAATCCGCAACGCCCAGTGCCGCTGCGGCCGCCAGGACCCGCTGATTTTCAGTCACCACATGCCGGCAACGGCGATAAATCGTCGCATCGAGTGCGGCTTCGTGCCTGCGCAGCATGATTTGGGAAACATCACGCAAGGCGTCGATCCCGGATTCGAATTGTCGCAGCGCGCGCACTCCTTGTTCGCATTCTTCGCGACGCCGATTGTATTCTCCGCCCGCCAAGCGATGCCGCACCATGGTGTTGCAGATCACGATCTGCGCAACCGGGCCACCGGTGCCCGTTGGTTGATGCAACGGCACCAATCGGTGCTCCAAGGACCTGCAATCGATGAGTACTGCGTGTCCCGCGCGGCCATAAATGGACGCGAACTGATCCATGATGCCGCAGCGCATGCCGACGTACTCGTTCTCCGCGCGCTGGCAGAGTTTTGCCAGCGTGATCTTGTCGAGCGGCGAGCCGCCGGCGAGTGTCGATAAGGCAAGCGCCACAGCCACTTCCAGCGCGGCCGAGGAACTCAATCCCGACCCGAGCGGCACTTCACCTTGGATCAGAAGATCGGCGCCGCGGAGCGCGACCCCATGCTCTTGCAGGGCCTGTGCGACCCCGAGGATGTAATCGATCCAATGCGCGCCTTCGCTGCGCCGACGCGCCGTGGCACCCACTGCGGGCAGGCTTACCGTCAAGGTTTCGGCATAGTTGGTGGATCGGACACGCAGGCGACGGTCGGGTCGGGCCGCGGCGGCCACCGTCGTGTAGAACGGAATCGCGGCCGGCAGCACAAAACCGGCATTGTAGTCGGTGTGTTCGCCGATCAAATTCACGCGGCCGGGAGCGCGGAAAAATAGCGGTGCGGCCGCATACCGCTCGGTGAATTCAGCACGCAAGGCGTTGAGGTCTGCCATACGCGTCGCCGAAGCCTAGTGCCTCGAGCTGCGCATCTGCGTGGCGTGCCGGCGCGCAAGCAGCAGCATGCCGACGCCGAACAGCAGCAACACCGCGCCCCACCAGGCGTCGACGTTCAATCCAGCGGCTACGCCCTCGGTCGGCGCGCCGCTCGAGAGCCCGCCAATGACCAGCAGCGCGCCGATCAGCGCAAACATCCATCCAATCGGCGTGCGAATATCCAGTTCCATGACTTCTCCGGACTTACTCACCAGAACAAAAGATTCAAAGCCACGACCGCGGCCAATGCCAGCGCGCCCAGCAGCGCAGGGCGCCGGTACCAAGCGTCGTCCGCATCGAGCAACCGTGGTGTTTGCGAATAGACGAGACCCGCCAAATCCTCGAGCGGCGGCCGGCGAGTTGCCAGGCTCACGGCGATCGTCACCGCGAAACAGGTCGACCAGGCGAAGATCGCGGTCCAGAAATTCTGCGCCATTTCGCTCGGGTAAAGGTGCACGACGGCCAGCCAGCCGCCTTTGATGCCGACGAGGGCATGCGCCGGCAGCGTCAAGCCATGATGCACGCTCGCCGCGAGCGTTCCGGCCACGAGGCCCGTGAAGGCACCGTGGCCATTCGCGCGATTCCAAAACATGCCGAGCAGAAAGGTGGCGAACAGCGGCGCATTGATGAACGCGAATACGAGTTGCAATACATCCATGATGTTGTTGAACTGCGCGACCAGATAGGCAGCCAACAACGACAGGACGATCCCGACGACCGTGGCTGCGCGCCCGACCCATAGATAATGCGCATCGCTCGCGCCGCGCTTGATGTACGGCTCGTAGATATCATTGGTCCATACGGTGTTGAACGCGGTCACATTGCCCGCCATGCCGGACATGAAGCTCGCGATCAGCGCCGTCAGGCCCAAGCCCAATAGACCATTCGGAAAATAGTGGCCCAGCATCACGGGTATCACCAAATCGTAATTCAGCGTGCCGTCCGGTTTGCTCGGCAACACGAAGCCGCCGGCACCGGCTCGATGGGTCAGTGCGATTGCGATCATCCCGGGCACGATCACGAGGAACGGAAACAGCATTTTCGGCAGCGTCGCGATCAGCGGCGTGCGCCGCGCGGCAGACATCGACTCCGCCGCCATCGCGCGCTGAATGATCAGAAAATCGGTGCACCAATAGCCGAACGAGAGCACGAAACCCAATCCCATGGCCATGCCGAACCATTCGACGCCCATCGGATTGCTCGTGGTCGTGCCCATGAACCGCCACGATTCGCTCCACGCTCCCGCTGCATACCCTTGCGACGTGGCCACGCGCGCGAGGCCCGCCTGCAGCCCTGACCAGCCGCCGATGTCGTACAGCGCGAGCAGCACCAACGGCAGGAATCCGAACACGATCAAGAAGAACTGCAGCACCTCGTTGTAAATCGCCGAGCTCAGACCGCCGACCAGGATGTACGCGAGCACGATCATTGCGCAGGCCCACATGCTGACGCTGAAATTCCAGCCGAGCAGCAGATTCAGCAGCAAACCCATCGCGTACATCGAGATGCCCGAGGACACGATGGTCATGGCCGCGAAGGAAATCGCGTTGAAGCCGCGAGTCTTCTCGTCAAATCGGAGCCGCAGGTATTCGGGCACCGAACGAGCCCTGGAGCCGTAATAGAACGGCATCATGAACACGCCGAGGAACACCATTGCGGGGATCGCGCCGACCCAGTAAAAATGGCTGGTCGCCATGCCGTACTTGGCGCCGGAAGCGGCCATGCCGATGACTTCCTGAGCCCCGAGATTCGCCGACATGAACGCGAGCCCTGCCACCCAAGCAGGTATCGACCGACCCGACAGAAAGAAATCGCTGCTGGTCTTGATGCTGCGCTTGAGCATGAAACCAATGCCCAGCACGAACAGGAAATAGACGAGCATGATCGCCCAGTCGATCGCACTCAATTGCATCGCGTCATTCAATGCGGACATTGATTTGAAGCTATTGCCGGTTATTGCGCGCCGGCGTCACTTTCAGCATCACGAGCGCGTGCGGTTTAACTTCGGCGGTCAGGCTGCCGGTTGCTCGTGGTTGATCCTTGCCGAGCCAAAGATCGCGCACGTCGAGTGTCACGTAGCTCGGCAGATTCAGCGCCGACCAGTCCAAACGAATGCTGCGCGGCTCCGCGCCGCGATTCAGCAGGGCGACCGCCTGTGACCCGCCGGCCAGCGGCCGCGCCCAAATCTCGGTGTCGGCTAGTTTGACGGCCCGTCGAGCTTCGATGCCGAGCGCGTCTTGATCAACGGCAATGACCTCGCGGTTGTTCAGAATCCTCCTCGTCGCCTCGGTCATCGTCGACAAATCATTGCCGGCGATCAGAGGCGCCGCGAGCATTGCCCAAAGACCAAAATGTGCCCGATATTCATCATCGCTCATGCCGCCGTTGCCGACTTCCAGCATGTCCGGATCGTTCCAGTGACCGGGCCCGGCGAAACCCGCCAATCCGACTTGTCGGTCGAGGATGTCGAGAACGCCGGACCCTTCATTGCTGTCGGCTGCACTCTGCCAAGCATCGTAGATATCGCCGGTAGTACGCCACAGGTTGCCGCCGACGGAGGCGGCCCAGCTCCAAGGCTGGTGTGTACCCCATTCACAGATGCTGAAGACGATCGGCCGGCCGGTGGCGCGCAGGGCGTCGGACATCGTCTCGTAAGCGGCACGAACCTCAAGAGACTCGCTGTAGCACCAGTCGTACTTCAGATAGTCGACGCCCCAGGCGGCATACTGGGCCGCATCCTGGTACTCGTGCCCGCGACTGCCGGGCTTTTTTTCACAGGTCTTATCGCCGGTGTCGGAATAGATCCCGAATTTCAGGCCCTTGCCGTGCACGTAATCGGCGAGCGCCTTGATGCCCGAGGCGAAACGCACCGGGTCGGCTTGAATATTGCCCAGAGAATCACGTTGGCCATGCCAGCAATCATCGATGACGATGTAGACATACCCCGCCGCCTTCATGCCGGAATCGACCATCGCATCGGCCTGTTTGCGGATCGTCGCCTCGCTGATGTCGCAGTGGTACTTATTCCAACTGTTCCATCCCATCGGCGGGGTCAACGCCAGACCGTTCGGTGCGCGCGGCGTGAACACCTGATGCGGATCGGCGGCCGATCCCATGCTCGCTGCAAACGAGGAGAGCGCTGCCAGCAATATCAACGATGATTTTTTCATGAGCGCCAACCCCTGATTCTTATTGAAATGCCATTATGCAACCGATCGCAACCGGCCAGGAACAACAACTATTTCAGGAGTTGTTGACAGCGATAAGAATATGTTCGGGCGGCAGGTCCCTTTGATAGCGCTCGATCATTTGCTGGTAGGCTTGCTCCAAATGTCTGGCAAAAAGTTTTGCATCGAACAACGGTGCGGTCAGCCGATTGTCGGCGAGCCGTCGTCTGATGTCGGCGAGCCGCTGCGCATCGGCAGCCAGCGCGACCGCCGTATTCTCGTACTCATCCTGGGTCGCCGTGATGAGCTCCGGTAGCCGAATGGCCTTCAGCAGGCTCGCAGCAACCCGGCTGGCAAACGCCTCGCCGGGAAGGGTCAGCACCGGAAGTCCCGCCCAGAGCGCGTCGATCGCGGTCGTGTGTGCGTTATAAGGAAGCGTATCGATGAACAAATCCGCTGAGCGATGTCTGGCCAAATGCTCGGGCAGCGCCATGCGCTTCGCGAAAACCAGTCTTTCCGGATTCACACCCCGCTTTGCCCCTTCCCGACGCAAATTGCTCGATGCGGTTGGATCGTCCTCCAAGAGCCAGAGCACGCTGCCGTCGACCTGCCTCAAGATCCGCATCCAACAATCGAATACACCGGGAGTAATCTTGTAGCTATTGTTGAAGCAACAGAACACGAACGCCGACCGTGGCAAGCCGAGTTCTTCACGACTAAATACCTTGTCCGAGACCTTGCGCGTCGTGTCGTAGGGGTAATAACTGTTGGGAAGATAAGCGATTTTCTCGCTGTAAAAGGGCCGCGAAGCCTCCGGTATCACCGTGGGATCCCCGATCAGGTAGTCGATATAGCTTGCCCCCATCGAGCTGGGGTAGCCCAGAAAGTTGACTTGCAGAGGCGCCGCACGCAGCGCGAAAATGCCGGCCCGATTGCCCTGCGTAAAACCTTTCAGATCAATGGCGATGTCGATTTTGCGCTTTCTGGACAGTTTGGCGACATCCACATCGGACATGGTGCGCACATCGACGAAGTCCTCACACGCAGAACGTAGCCGCTTTCGCATCGCGTCATTCGAGTCCGGCCCGAAGGAGAAAACCGTCACGTCGATTTTGGACCGATCGTGTCGCTCGAAGAGCTCTGCCAGCACGTACATCGTTACATGATTGTGGAAATCGGCAGAAAAATACCCAATCCTTAATTTGTCCCCCTTCGGCCGCTTCTTGATTTGTCCCAGCTCGCCGTTCGGAAGGCATTTTTCACGAACGCGTATTTCCGCGGCCTTCCTTTGCAATTGCGCAGAATCTGAAAACCCGAGAACAAAAAACGGACTTGAAGTCGCTCGATTGCCCGATATGCTCTCGCGAAGCTGCGCGAGAGCCGATTCAAGGCCGGCCCAGTTGCAGATTTGCATGCTCGTGTGATGCCGAATTCCATGCACGAATTTTATGCCGGGGCTCAGCGCAATGGCCTTGTCATAGCTGTCGATGGCCGCCTCAAACTGCCGCATTTCGCGCAGTAAATTGCCGCGATTGGCGTAGGTGTCGGCATGATTCGGCTTGATCACGATGACGCGATCGTAGCCGGCAAGCGCCGCGTCCGTTCTTCCAAGCGCCTGCAGAACCATGGCGCGGCTGTGATGGGCGTCGGCATATTCGGTATTGATCTCGATTGCGCGGTCGTAACTCGCGAGTGCAGCATCCAATTTTCCGAGTGCCATGAACGCCAAACCCATGTTCATATGCGCGACGCAAGCCGCCTTGTTATTCGGATCGCTTTCAATGGCTCTGCCAATCAGCTCGACGGCTCTTCCCGGATTGTTCTTTTGACCGGCGATGATGCCCAGTAAATGCAGTGCATGAAAATGCCCGGGTAGCGCCTTGACTATCTCCTCATAGACGCTCTGCGCTTGTGTCAATAGTCGCTGGTCATGGAGGCTGCGGGCTTGCTCGAGTTTGGCCGCGAGATCACCTAGCGGCATGCCGGTCGCAGATGCACGCCAAGAAGGCTTTTTGGGGCCGGATTGCATAGCGAGATTATACGGCCGTCGCGAGACAATCAGCGGAACTCCCCACGGGCGAATCGTTGGAATAAAATGGACGTGCCGCGAGTCTTATAGCTCTAGTGGGGGCGGGTTGGACGCCGTGAATGTAGTGTGCAATCTGCTCTATGAATGACAGGCGCCATCGCTTCGAAGCGCAGGTACTGCCCTATCTGGACGCTGCGTACCGGTTCGCACGGTGGTTGTCCCGTTCGCCCAGCGATGCGGATGACGTCGTACAGGAGGCGATCCTGCGCGCATACCGTGGATTTGAAGCTCTTCGTGGGTCCGACGTGAAAGCATGGCTGTTGACGATCGTGAGAAATTGCCATTTGACGGCGCTCAAGCAGCAGCAGCGACGCGGCTTTGTGCCGCTACCGGAAGAGCATGATGCCGAGGACGGCCACGCGCTGATCGCGACGACGCCCGGCCCGGAAAGTGCTTCAATCCGCCGAGACGAGCAGCGAACGCTCGACCGGCTGATGTCGGCGCTGCCTGAGGAGCACCGCGAGGTCCTGGTGCTGCGGGAGATTGAGGAGATGGATTATCGTGAAATTGCGACGGTTACGAATGTACCGATCGGTACCGTGATGTCGCGGCTCGCGCGCGCGCGTGCTGCTTTGAAGGCGCAATGGCTGCAAGAGGCCGACCGGGAACCGCATGCCGTGCGCTGAATCATTGCGCGTGCAGGCCTACTTCGACGGCGAGGCCGATGCGTTCTCGGCCGTGGACATCGAACGGCACATTGAGCACTGCGCCGAGTGCCGGGCGCTGCTTGACGACCTGGAACGAGTGCGCACGGCGCTGCGGCTGGAATTGACCTACGAAAGTACTCCGGCGGCACTACGCACACGCGTCATGCGCGCGCTCGATGAGGAAAGCAACGTGCTAAGCGCGCGCTCTAAATCGGAGCGGCTCGCGAAATGGCGGCCGCAGCCGTTTTGGAAGGGCGCCATCAGTGGCATCGGTGCCACCGCGATCGCCGCGAGCCTCGCATTCTTTCTGCTGGCGCCACCAATTGCCAATCCACTGCTGGATGATCTCGTCAGTGCTCACGTGCGATCCTTGATGCCGGATCACCTGATCGACGTAGTGTCGACCGACAAGCACACGGTCAAGCCGTGGTTTGCGGGACATACCGATGTATCGCCGGTGGTCGCCGATTTTGCCGAGCAAGGATATCGGCTCATTGGCGGACGTGCGGATTACTTTGATCACCAACGCGCCGCGGTGGTCGTCTACCAGCATGGTTCGCACGTCATTAACGTCTTTAGTTGGGCCGCGGCCACGGACAGCGTGCCGAAGAACACCACGCGCAATGGCTATCACATGGCTTTCTGGAAGTCGGGGAATCTCGTTTATTGCGCGGTCTCGGACACGGCTTGGGACGAGCTGCACGGGCTGGTGGTGCTGCTGCAGGATCTCGGCGCCCACGACAATCGGTAATGGGCAGGGAATAAATTCGACCAGTCCGAAGTCTTCTCCTCCGAACGGCAACTCAGAGGAGACGGACATGTCAAATGATCAATCGCGCCTTTCGCGCCGCAATGCCCTGAAATGCATGGCCTATGGCGGGGCCGGAACGCTCTTTGCGTTGTCGGGCGGAGTATTCACGCCGATCGATCTCGCGATGGCGGGCGCCTACGGCGAGAGTAAAGAGGGCAAAGCCCTCGGCAAACCGCTGTTCGTGCAAATCAGCGACACCCACATCGGTTTCAACAAGGATGCCAATCCGGATGTCAACGGGACATTGACGCAGACCATCGACATCGTCAATGGCATGTCCGAACAGCCCGCGCTGATCATCCACACGGGCGATGTCACGCATCTGTCGAGGCCCGCGGAATTTGATCTCGCGCAGCAGCTGCTCTCGAGGCTGCGCCCGACCGAGCTGCACACGGTCCCCGGTGAGCACGACACGGCCGATGCCACGGTCACGGAATATTTCAACCGCTTCGGCAAGGCATCCGACAACAAGGGCTATTACAGCTTCGATCACGCCGGAGTGCATTTCATCGCCTTGGTCAATGTGCTGCAGTTCAAGCCGGGCGGGCTCGGGACGCTGGGCTCAGAGCAACTCGACTGGGTGGCTGCCGACCTCAAAGGCCGCTCCGCGAGCACGCCGATCGTCGTCTTCGCGCACATGCCGCTGTGGACGATCTATGAGCCTTGGGGTTGGGGCACGGGCGATGCGGACCAGTTGATGAGTCAGTTGCGCCGCTTCGGCTCGGTCACGGTCTTAAACGGCCACATTCATCAGATCGTGCAGAAGGTCGAAGGCAATGTGACTTTCCATACCGCGCGCTCGACCGCGTATCCGCAACCGCTCGCGGGCGAAGGCTCGGGTCCTGGTCCTCTGAAAGTCGCCGCCGATTTACTGCCGAAGATGCTCGGCCTCAGCAGCATCAGCATCGTCAAGCACCCGAGTTCGTTGGTCATCAACGATACGGCGCTCGTTTGAGGAGAGAACGCACATGATTATGCGAAATTATCGGGTTTCAATCGCGCTGGGTGTCGTGACCGCGCTGGGATGCGCTGCGGCATTGATTTCGACGAGCGCCCGGGCTGTCGATGAGACCAAGATCGTGATTAAGGACTTCAAGTATTCTCCGGAGACCTTGACGGTCAAAGCCGGTAGCACGGTGACCTGGGTCAATACGGATGACGAACCGCACAACGTCGTCAGCGACACCGGATTGTTCCGCTCGGGCGGATTCGACACCAATGAGACCTTTGCGCACAAGTTCGACAAGCCGGGCACCTACCACATTACCTGTTCGATTCATCCGCGTATGACCGCGACAATTGTGGTCGAGTGAGTCTCATGAAACCGGCAGCGCATTTCGGTCTTGGCATTGCATGCTCGGTGGCGGCCGCGGCGATTGGCGCCGCCGCATTCGTCAGCTCCGGCGCTTACGACATCGGCGCAGACGATCATCACACGAAGTTTGTGACGACGATGATCGAAGTGCTGCGCGAGCGCTCGATCAGCGTGCGCGTCGATGGCATCGAGGTGCCCCGCCTCGGGGACACGGCGATGATCGCGGCCGGTGCGGCGCATTACTCGACGCTTTGCGTCGGCTGCCATCTCGCGCCCGGAGTCACGAAATCGAATCTTCGCCCCGGCCTCTATCCGCACGCGCCCAACCTCGCGCAAGAAGACCTCAGTGACACGCGCAAGGCATTCTGGACGATCAAGCACGGCATCAAGATGAGCGCGATGCCGGCCTGGGGCAAGAGCTTGGACGACGCGACCATTTGGGAAATCGTGGCGTTTGCGCGCCAATTGCCGACGATGTCGCCGGAGAGCTATCAGCTGTTCTCGAAGGGCCGCACGCAATGATGCAGTTTGCACGCGCATTATCGGGCTACGTCGCAAATCCCATGTACGCGACGACGACGGCAGCTCAGGTCTTGAGCCGGTACCCCGTCTTGAAGATCCATGCCACCAGCGTCATGCATAACACGAGGAACAATGTGATCATCCCGAGGCTGACGCCGACGCGCACGTCGGCGATCCCGTAGAAGCTCCACCGGAATCCCGAGACGAGATAGACAACCGGGTTGAACAGCGCGATCTTCTGCCAGATGCCCGGCAGCATATTGATCGTGTAGAAGCTCCCGCCGAGGAACGTCAGCGGCATGACGATCAGCATGGGCACTAGAGCGAGCTGTTCCCAGCTGTTGGCCCAGATACCGATGATGAAGCCGAACAGGCTGAAGGTCACGGACGTGAGCACGAGGAAGAACACGGTCCACACCGGGTGAATAATCTCGAAGTGCACGAACAGGTGCGCCGTGCCGAGGATCAGCAGCCCGAGGATGATCGACTTCGTCGCCGCGGCACCGACATAGGCGAGTACGACTTCGACGTAAGAGACCGGCGCCGAGAGCACCTCGTAGAGGGTGCCGGTAAATTTCGGGAAGTAGATTGCGAAGGACGCATTGGAGATGCTTTCGGTCAACACCGAGAGCATGATGAGTCCCGGCACGATGAACGCGCCGTAGCTCACGCCGTCGATCTGCGCAATGCGCGTGCCGATCGCCGCGCCGAACACGACGAAGTAGAGCGAGGTCGAGATGACCGGCGTCGCCACGCTCTGCAGCAGCGTGCGACCCATGCGGGCCATCTCGAAGCGGTAGATCGCGCGTATGGCGAGGACGTTCACTGTGCCCGCCCGACAAGTCCCACGAATATTTCCTCGAGCGTGCTCTGGCTGGTGTGCAAGTCCTTGTAGCGGATGCCCGCGAGGTGCAGCTTCTCGAGCAGTGCCGCGATGCCAAAGCGTTCCCACGTTTGGTCGTATGTATAGCTGAGCTCGCGTCCGTCCGCCGAGAGCACGAGCGGCAGGCCGGCAACTTCCGGCGGCAGGCACTCGAGTGCCGCCTGCAGCTGCAGCGTGAGGTGCTTGCGGCCGAGCTTGCGCATCAGCTCGTTTTTGTTCTCGACGAGGATCAGCTTGCCCTGGTTGATGACCCCGATGCGATCCGCCATTTCCTCTGCTTCCTCGATGTAATGAGTCGTCAGGATGATCGTGACCCCGGTATCGCGCAGCGAGCGCACGACGTCCCACATGGCGCGGCGCAACTCGACGTCTACGCCGGCCGTCGGCTCGTCGAGGAAAAGGATCTGCGGCTCGTGCGACAGGGCTTTCGCGATCATCACGCGCCGCTTCATGCCACCGGACAGCGTCATGATTTTGGTGTCCTTTTTATCCCATAGCGACAGGCTCTTGAGCACCTTCTCGAGATACGCCGGATCCGGCCGCTTGCCGAACAGCCCGCGGCTGAAGCGCATGCTCGTCAGGACCGTCTCGAAAGAGGTCATTGCGAGTTCTTGCGGCACCAGTCCGATTCGAGCACGGGCCGCGCGAAACTCCGACCGGACGTCGTGGCCGTCGACCGTCACGGAGCCGGCGCTCGGCGTCACGATCCCGCAAATGATGTTGATGAGCGTCGTCTTTCCGGCGCCATTGGGGCCGAGCAGCGCGAAGATCTCTCCGGGGCGGATCTCGAGATCGATCGCGCTCAGCGCGCACAGGCCGCCGGCGTAGGTCTTCTCGAGCTTTGCGACGCGGACGATGGGCGGCATGACACTCACGGTAGCCGAGGCGCGCCTCGCAGGGAAGGGTTCTCGCGCTACAGTTGTCTCGGAACGCAATGGGATTCGGTGGGGATCATCGCTTGGGTGCCCATTTTATACCGGTTTTGGAACTGCTTTCGGTGGTGATCTTGAGCCTCCTGTTGAGCTGCGTGAACTTGCCCGGTCCCATTTGAGTAATCAATCCATGATCGGTGAGTACGGTGGGTTCGTAAGGCGGCGGATCGTAGCGCCAGAAAGTACCATCATAGACGCCAAGAAAACCGGGTATCTGCTCCTCATCCGAAATATCCTTGTCATTGTCGACGAATGCCTTCGCCAAGAAATGGAACTCACCAAAGCGCGCGGACGGGTGCGTGTGATACCACCCTTTCGGCTTGGTTCCCACAGGGCATCCCATGTTTGGATCTCTCCAATGGATGTCGACCGTATATTCGCCGGGAGGGCCCTTGAACGGCCCCATGCTTCCCAATTGTCTGCTGGTCTCGTTTAAATAAATGACTCCGCCGTATTCGGCCGGCCGCGGTACGTTGCTGATGGATTTGGCAAGAACTTGGTTGAGTAGTTCGAAGGCGAAATCCTCGAGGTGGATCGCAAACTGGTCAGAACCTTTGGGTTGACCGCGACTCTTGTCGGGCGTCTTTGGTGATGCCATCGATCCCTCCGCGTGCGCGAGGCCTCATACTAGGGAAAATTATCCGCCGCTATTGCGCCGCTCGCAAGCCACGTTACGATAGCTTTTTCCCGTTGAGAAACGCTTCATGAAGAACACGCGTTGGAGCCTGCTGATTCTTGCCATGGTCATCGCGCACGTTGCACGGGCGCAGGAAGGATCGGTACCGCTGGGCATCCCGAAACTAGATCACGTGTTCGTCATCATGATGGAGAACCACGGCTTCAGTCAGATCATCAACAATCCGAACGCGCCGTTCATCAATCAATACGTGAAAGACGCGAACCTGGCGACCAATTACTTCGCGGTCGCGCATCCTAGCCTGACAAACCATCTGGAGATCGTCGGTGGCTCCAATTTCGGCGTGCTCACCGACAGCGACCCGGATTGGCACGACGCTCATTGTCTCAACAATCTCAGCAGCGGCCTGACCGCCACTGAAACTCCGCCAAGTCCACCGATTTGCCCCATTGCCGGTGCCGGCACCGAGGCGGCAACACCGGCCATCGACCTTTCCAACGAGTCCCAGGGTCCCCCGGGAACGGTCAATATCGACGGGGTTCAATCCATCCCGGCCTCGAGCCATATCGTCGCCAAGACGATCGCCGATCAACTCGTCGCCGCCGGGCGCAACTGGAAGAGCTATGAGGACGGACTGCCCGTGGCTGGAGCCGATCGAGTCAATTACAGCGACGGTGTGCTCTCCAATCTGACCGATCTTGGCGCCGTGTGGCCGGCGCAGACCCCGCCCTTGACTTCACGCATGATCGTCGCGCTGTACGCGGCCAAGCACAATCCTTTCGTTTACTTCCGAAACGTTCAGGAAGGCACCGATCCGCGCAACAGCTTGAAGAACGCCGTCGGCTTTGACGGCATCCGCGGACTGTTTGCCGATCTTCGCGCAGGCGAGATCCCAAGTCTTGCGTTCATCGTGCCGAACCAATGCAACGACCAACACGGCCGCGACAACGCCGGCCCGCTCTGCGAATACGATCCCAAGGATGACGGCAGCCAGGAAGGGCTGAACCCGGCGCTGCTTTTGCGCAGCGACATCACGCTGCAGAATCTAGTGTCCGCGATCAAGAGTTCGCCGGCGTGGCGGCACGGTCGCAATGCGATCGTCGTCGTCTGGGACGAGAACGACTATAGTAACGTGCCAAACACAAACCAGGTCGTGCTCACGGTCGACACGAATTACGGTTTGCATCATCTTCAGAGCAAGGTGCGGTACTCGCACTTCTCGCTGCTCAAGTCGATGGAGAGCGGGTTTGGACTCCGCTGCTTGAATCATGCCTGCGACGAGGGCGTTGCGGTGATGGCGGATTTATTTGCGGGCAAAGTTGCGAATGCGGCGGTTGAGGCCGCCCGATCGCCCTGAGCCATCGAGCGTTTCGGTGTCGATTCGCGCAGACTGTTGGAGCGATGCTGTCAGCAGATCTGCGAAGTCCGGATGTGACGGATCGATCTGTGCAGCGGCCACCACGGCGGTTCGCGGCTGCTCTGCGCGGCGAGCTCCGCGCGGGCGGCGAACGGCGCGCACGATGCGCACCGGCAATACGGGCGCTTTCGTCATCCGTGCCAAACGCGCCACGCCCGGCCTGATCGGAAGCAACTGTCCGCTGCGCGCGATCGCTCCCTCGGGAAACACGCATACGGCCTCTCCACGATGCAGCGCGGCCGCCAAGCGGCGCCACGCGAAAGGCCGATTGGCATCTAGCGGTACCACGTCGCCAAAGCCCAGCTTGACCAAAAAAAGCAGCACGAATCGCCAGGGTTGGTGGCACAAATAATTAGGATCGACTCCGAACAAGACCCGTCGGTCGGTGAGGCAGGCTACCAACGGCCCGTCCCACAACGAGAGGTGATTGGGTGCCACGATCAGCGCGCCGGCGGGCAGCGTTAAGCGCGAAGTGCAGAAGCCGCTGAGCCGCATCAGCTGGCGCGTGACGCGCACGGCCAACGACCGCCTTAGGCCGGGTTCCATTGCCACGGCCAATGCCTCATGCCTAGACGCGCTCGGAGCAGGATTGCCAAACTCAGTAGCTGGCATATGTGGGGAAACCAATGGCCGACGGTCGTGTAAAAGCTGGTATCGCTGGTGAACAAAGGGACGGCGGCCAAGAAAGTATCCGGCGGCAGGATGCGTCCCCCCGGCGACACAAATTGGCTCTGTGCGATGACTCGGCCGGCCGGATCGACAATCGCCGAGATGCCGGGATTGACGGCTCTGGCGAGGCTGATTCGTTGTTCGACGGCTGCGTAGACCGACATGGCCAGATGCTGCTTGGATTCGATTTCTGAATTGAACCAGGCGTCATTGCTCAAGTTAAGCAGCAACTGCGGGTGCTGCGCACCGATACGGCGGGTCAGCTCCGGCAGCACATCTTCGTAACAAATGAGTATACCGATGCTCGAGCGACCTCCAGTCGGCGCGACTGGAACCGAGACTGGCTGCATTGCTGCGCCAGGCAGCAGTCCTGGCCCCGTGCCGAGCGCGAGTCGTCGCACCCACGCGAAGTTGACCGGCTCGGGAATATATTCGCCGAATGGTACGAGGATGTTCTTGTCGTATCGCCCGATGATCGATCCGCCCGGCGCAAACACGAGCGCCGAGTTGTACTGATGCCCGGCGCCATCTTGCGTCAGTGACCCGGCTATCACGGGCGCTCCTACGCCCGTGCTGATTGCCTGCGGATCATTGTTCGGGAAGTCCTCGCCGCGTGTCTGCGAATATAGCCAGGGATAGCTGACCTCGGTCCAGACGATCAGCTGCGCGCCGCGCGCGACCAGATCCTGACTCGCGCGGCGCAGTGCCGCGAGTGTGCGGACCTTCCTTTCGACCTGTTCAGAAGCCGACCCCTGTTCCGTGCCCGGGAGTTCCACATCCGCATTGGGCTGGACGATGCCGACACGCAGCGACGGCGCGGCAGCGATGCGCTTCTCGAGCGCACTCAAGCGCAGGTGTCCGTAGGCAAATGCTGCGCCCAGCAGCAACAGCCCAGCGACCGCGCAACGCCGCGCGAGTTTGATCTCGGCGCCGCTCGCATACAGCAAGTCATAGCTCGCGGCGCTCGCGAGCGCCAGCATGGCCGTGACAGCGTATCGGCCGAGCAGATCGGCGACCTGGATAACCGGCGGGAAGAACGCCTGGGATATTTCAATGCCGTAGGGAAACAGGAACCATATCGTTGCCTGGCTCGCCACGATCGCGACGGGCGCGACCACGCTCATCGGCAGCGCTAGCCGCTCGCGACCCAAACGTACGATCCAGCCGAATATCAGAAAGACGACGCCCTGATATGCGCTGAAAATGGCGTGGCCCACCAGCGCCGCCGGTAGCGGCGCCGCGGTGAAGCGCGCAATCAGCGGAATCATCCAATGCACCGTGCCGAGGCTGGCCACCGCACCGGCCCACCACGAGAGCCAGATCGCGCGCTTCAAACTTGCCGTTTTATCGATGACCCACAGCAGGGGCAGCAGCGCAATCCAGGCGAGCCAGCCCACCTGCGAGAAGCAACAGGCAGCGGCAAACAGAGCTCCGGAGAAACTTGCCAGGGCCCATTCGAGGCGCCGCTGGAAATGCTCGGAAGTCGCGGGCTTGCGTGCATCGCTCGCGAGTTTGGCCGTCTCTCCTGAGAGTGTTACGGAATCGCGCGAGGCGGTTGCGCGCGAGGCCGGCGCGCGGGCACCCGTTCTCTTGCGTTTCCGGCGAGTCATCCGCTGCCTTCCAATGACATGACGGCAAAGTCTAGTGCAGTTCAGGGTAGAAGGGTTGGCTTCGCGGTGCCCGCCTTTGTGTAAGGGGACTTTACGCAGGACAGTCCTTGCGACGCCTGCTAGCATAGGAATATGAACCCGGTTTCGATCCAAGCGCCTGCATTGCATTGAGATGAGATGAACCATGACGGTCCCGTTGGCGCTGGAGGGTGACGGCGACAATTGGCGACTCGTGCTGAGTGGCGATTGGACGCTGGCGGCGATCGGTGGCATCCAAGATCAGCTCAAGGCCTTGCCTGCGACGCTCAAGGGAACCCTCACCTGCGATTGGGGCGGCGCCCAGGCGCCGGGAATCGCATCCACTTGGGCCTTGTTGACGCGTCTCTCCGAGCTGCGTGGCGACGGGTTGACGATTCGACACAGCGGCAATCCGCCGCACTTTTTGGACTTTCTGCAAAGGCTGCAGGCGGAGCAAAAGGCTGCCGGCAGCACCGCGCAGCCGCATGCGCACAGGCTCGCCGAGTTCATCGCGAGCGTCGGCCGCTGGGCGGTGCGCCTGGGCACGGGCGTGCGCCGCGCGGTCGCATTCTTCGGCCGCATGGTCTCGGTCTTCGGTCAGATGTTTTCTCGGCCGCGGGCGCTGCGCGTCTCGTCGCTGTTCCGCCATATATACGAAACAGGAATTACTGCGATACCGATCGTCGCGCTCATCGCATTTCTGATCAGCGTGATCGTCGCCTATTTGGGAGCGCAACAATTGAGGCAATTCGGCGCCGACATTTATGTCGTCGATCTCGTGACGATCGCGGTGCTGCGGGAATTGGGCGTGCTATTGACGGCGATCATTGTCGCGGGGCGCTCGGGCAGCGCGTTCGCGGCGGAGATCGGCGTGATGCAGCTCAACGAGGAGACCGACGCGCTGCGCGCGATGGGTATGAATCCGATCGAGTTGTTGGTGGTGCCGCGCGTGCTCGCGCTCGTCATCGCATTGCCGCTATTGACGATCATCGCCGATGCGATGGGATTGGCCGGCGGGGGACTGCTGTCGCTGGTCGAACTCCATATTTCGCTGCCGCAATTCACCGCGCGCTTGCGCGACGCGATCGCTCCGACGACATTCTGGGCCGGTCTGATCAAGGCACCGGTGTTCGCATTGTTGATCGCCATGGTAGGCACGTACCGCGGAATGCAGGTTCGCGAAACCGCGCGCGAGCTCGGTCGCTTGACGACGCTCGCGGTGGTGCAGTCCATTTTTCTCGTCATACTGGCCGACGCGCTGTTTGCGGTCTTGTATCAGAAGACGGATTTCTAATGGCGAGCCGAAGCCCCGATCCGGTGATTCGCGTGCGCGGCCTGGTCAACCGCTTCGGCACGCAAGTCGTGCACGACGGTCTCGATCTCGAGGTTCGCCGGGGTGAGATTTTTGGGGTCGTTGGCGGCTCAGGTTCGGGCAAAACCGTGTTGCTTCAGTCGATATTGGGATTGCACCGGCCCGACGCCGGCACGATTGAGATGTATGGTACGAACATCGAGAGACTCACGGGCGCCGAGCACGCCGCGTTCGTCCAGAGTTACGGCGTGCTGTTCCAGAATGGGGCCTTGATCAGTTCCTTGAGAGTCGCCGAAAACGTTCAGTTGCCGTTACGCGAATACGGCGATTTGACTGAAGTCACGCTCGACGCGCTCGCCGAGTTGAATCTGTTGATGGTGGGATTGCCGCCGGACGCCGCCCGCAAATATCCCGCTCAATTGTCCGGAGGAATGGTCAAACGCGCGGCGCTCGCTCGGGCGTTGGCCCTGGAGCCCAAGCTGTTGTTCCTCGACGAGCCGACCGCGGGGCTGGACCCGATTTCCGCGGCGGCGATCGATGAGCTACTGTTGTACCTGCATTCGCAACTGCAACTCACCGTGGTCATGATCACGCACGACCTGAATACTCTATTTCATACCTGCGATCGGGTCGGCGTCATCGTCGATCATCGCATGATCACGGACACGCTCGACGGAATGCGTCAGAATTCACATCCTTGGATACGGGAATATTTTCAAGGACCGCGGGCGCTAGCCGCGGAAAAGGACCGCCATGGATAGGGACGCGAATTACGTGGCCGTCGGCGCATTCGTGCTGCTGGTCATCGCGATGGCCGTCGTGTTTGTTTTTTGGTATACGGATCAACAAGATAAGCGCACTTACCAGCGCTACGAAATTTATTTCGAGGGTTCCGTCAGCGGACTGACGGAAGGCGGCGCGGTTCGCTACTTGGGGGTCAACGTCGGCGAAGTCAAACGCATGACGATCGATCTGGCACACCGCAACCGAGTGCTCGTGATCGTTGACATCGATGCCACGGCCCCGCTCGACAACCGCACGCTCGCGACCTTGGTTCTGCAAGGGGTCACGGGGCTGCTGTTCATCGACCTCCAGCAGGATCCGAATGCCGCCACGGCGGGCCCGCTCGCACAGGGCACGCGCTACCCGGTCATTCGTTCCACGCCGTCTGATTTGGATGTGCTGCTCAAGAATCTGCCTGGGCTGGCAACGCGCATGGTCGAGTCGGTCGATCGATTCAATCGATTATTGAGCGACAGTAACATTAACTCGATCAAGAAGACGCTCGAAAATGCGAGCTTGGCCAGCGAACGGTTGCCGGCCACGGTCCGCGGCATGGAGGATATGGCCGCCGACATGCGCAGTGCCGCGCACGAGGTGCGCAGCGCGGCCGCCGATCTCGAGTCGGTCACCGCGGGCGCGGGCCCGGACATCAAAGCGGCGGTCGCCAACTTCCGGGTGATCAGCGACCACCTGGCCGTCACCTCGCAGCGATTGGACCAGTTCATCGCCGACAATGGGCCCGGGATCTCCAGCTTCACGAATCATAGCCTGCCCGAACTCGAGCGCTTGTTGCGGGATGCGGGTGCGGCCGCGCGAGATATTCGCGACCTATCGCGTTCCTTGAAGGAAAACCCGTCGCAGCTGATTTACGAACCCAATAATCGCGGTGTGGTGGTGCCCCAATGAATGGCCGCGATTTTGTGATCCGCGCGATCCTGCCGCTGGCTCTCGCATGCGCGCTCACCGCGTGCAGCGGGTCCCTGTTTTCGAGCAAAACGCCCGCGCCGTCGATTTACCTGTTGTCGGCGCATGCAGGCACGCCGGGGCCGGCAATCGCGGCCGATCTCACGGTTCAAAAGGTGCAGGTGCGTGCCGGGCTGGATACGGATCGGATCGCGGTCTTATACCCCGATAGGCGTCTGGATTATTACGCCGGCGCGCGTTGGAGCGCGCCGCTCGATGAAGTCGTCCAGGACCTGGTTCTGCAATCATTTCGCGCCCGCGCCAATTTGCGTAGCGTGAGCAGCGATGCTTCGCGTTTTACGACCGGCTATTGGCTGGAAATCGAGGTCATGGACTTTCAAGCGGAGTATGCAGCCGGCGAAACCAGGCCGTCGATACACGTGGTTCTTTCGGCGAGAATCGGCAAGGCGACCGACAGACGCGTTCTGAATCGCTTTGAGGCGAGCGCTACGCAGGAGGCGGCCGACAATCGCTTGGCCGCGATCGTCGCGGCCTACGAATTGGCGGCGGATGCCGCGCTGGCCGAGATCGTTGCCGATACCGTGCGGGCGCTCGACGTCAAACCATGACGATACGGGAATCGCTCAGGGATTTTTCCTGAATCCCCCGTAGGTGAGGAAAACCCCAATGGCGAGCGAAAAGGCCGCAAACCCGTAAAAATACTCGCGGTAATGCAAGACGTCGAGATAGAACGCCGTGTCCGCTGCGCTCGTCAGAATGAGAAACGCCAGCCCCTTGATCATCGTGGCCCAGCCGATGACGGTAATGACGACGGGCAGGGCGCCGCCCGACCAGATGTTGTGCGCAATGACCATGGCGAGTCCGGCCGCGAGCAGGATGACACCGACCATGTACATCAGCGGCGCGTCCGCGAGCAGCAGTGCCAGCGTGTCCACGGTGGCCGGTCCGCGCACGATCATGCTGAATGCGGCGAGGATGCAGAACAGTCCGATCAGTCGGCTCAAGAAGATCGTGCGCGGGGACATCGCTGGCTCCATTCAAATCGCCAATGCCTCAGGAGTCGACTTCGCCTCGATGATGTCATGAGATCGGCCTAGAGCCAACTGTCCGGGCGGCCGCGAGCTTGCGAGCGAGGTAAGGGAACCACCAGGGTTTCGGCTCCATGACCGTGGCCACCTGCACCTGCCTAAGATGCCCGATCGCCTCAGCAGGCTCATTGTCGAGGATCCGACGGATGCCGCGATGGCGCATGCCGCCGAAAGGCCCCGCGCTCGCGCCGGTCGCGGGATCGTTGATGCGGAACAGCCCAACGTCGAAGCATGCCAGTGCCTGGATGGCAGTCTCGGAATCGCGTGTATAAATCGAAGCGCCGAGGCTCGATCCCGACTCGCTGGCCAGACCTACGCCCTCGGCCAGGTCGGCCACCGGCGTGATCGTGATCACGGGACCCAAGATCTCCTCGCGTGTCGGGACACTGCCGGGACGTACGTTCGTGAGTATCGTCGGCTGGAAGAAATGGCCGGGCAGGCCCGACGGACGAAATCGTCGGCCGCCGAGTATCAGCTTCGCGCCTTCGCGCAGCGTGCGCCCGACCTGATCCTCAACGCGGCGCGCGGCCTCGAGCGAAATCAACGGACCCAGGTCCGTCGCGGGCTTCATCGGATCGTCAACGTCGAGGAAACCCACGCAGTTATGCATGCGCTCGACGAATTCGGCGATGATCGAGCGCGCGACATAAATGTGCTTTCCCGACCTGCAGGCCTGACCTCCATTCGTCAATCGGCACCAAGCAATTCCCGGTACGGTGGTATCGAGATCGGCGTCTTCGCAAACGATAAACCCATCGACGCCGCCGAGTTCGATTTCGATCCGTTTAGTGGCTGCCGCGGCGGCGATGCGCCGGCCGACCGCAGCGGAGCCGGTAAACGCGACGAGGCCGACGTCGGGGTGATCGACGAGTGCGCGGCCGGTGTCGGGGCCGCCGGTGACGATGTTGACGACGCCTGCGGGCAGCGCGCCGAAGACTTCGACCAGCATGATGCTGGTCAGCGGATTCTGTTGCGGCGGCTTGCAGACGACCGCATTGCCCGCGGCAATCGCGGGCGCGATCGCGGCCGCCGTCAGCAGCAACGGGAGGTTGAACGGCAGGATTGCGGCGACGACGCCCGTGGGGGGCTGATCGGATGGGCCGCGCGCGGCGCAAGCCTCGAACACGGCGACGGCCGCATCGATGCAGTCGATGGACTCGCACAAGGGTTTCCCGCTTTCCCGCGTCAGTAGAGTCGCGAATTCAGGCGCGCGAGCGCGTATGCGCGCACCGATCTCGCCGAGCAATAGCGCCCGATCCACGGCGGGCACCGTGCACCAGGCCGGATGCGCCGCGCGGGCCGCGGCGACGGCGCGGGCGACGTCTGCGGGCCCGCAGTCCGCCGCGCTGCCGAGCCCCTCCAGGGTCGCCGGGTTTCGAATCTCAAGCATGCTGCAAGCACCTCAGTCGCCGCGTGGGACCGGCGCTATGATGCCTGAGGGCTCGTCACGCGGTTTGCCTCCATTGTGCCCGCCACAACAGCGCCGTGAAGTCCTCTGCGATCAGAGGTCGGCTGAAATAGTATCCCTGCGCCTCGGGACAGCATTGCTCCTCGAGTACGATGAGTTGCTGCTCGGTTTCCACGCCTTCGGCGACGACTCGCATCCGTAGACTGTCGGCCATGCCGATGACGGCACCGACGATGCTCGCGTCGTTCGATTCCGCCGTCAGATTCCGAATGAAGGACTGGTCGATTTTCAAGATGTCGATCGGGAAGCGTTGCAGGTGGCTCAAACTCGAAAAACCCGTTCCGAAATCATCCAGTGCGAGATGCACGCCGATTTCCTTGAGCGACCGAAGAACTTGGGCCGTCGACTCCATGTCCTGCATTAAGATCGTCTCCGTGAGCTCGAGTACGAGATTGCTCGGCTCCAGCCCGGTCGCCGCCAGGATTTCGCGCACACCGGCGATAAAATTCCTGTCACGCAACTCCACTGCGGAACAGTTCACTGCGATCGGCATCGGCGGCATACACGCGTCCTGCCACAATTTAGCCTGGCTACAGGCGGCCTGTAGCACCCAGCGGCCGATCGGAACGATCTGGCCGCATTCTTCGGCGACCGACATGAATTTCTCGGGATGGAGTAGTCCGCGCGTCGGATGGTGCCACCGGAGCAACGCCTCTACGCTTGTCACGCGGTCCGTCGCGAGATTGATCGTGGGCTGGAAGAACAACACGAATTCGCGCCGCTCGAGGGCGTGGCGTAGATCTTGCTCCAAGGTCAGCTGAGCAACCGCGCGCTTGTTCATGTCCGATTGAAAGAATTTGTAGTTGTTTCGGCCGCTGTTTTTGGCGTGGTACATCGCCAAATCGGCATGTTTCAACAGGCTCGAGGCGTCGACTCCGTCTTGGGGACAGGTAGCGACGCCAATACTCACGGTCACATTCAGTTGGTGAGCCTCGATCAGATGGGGTGTGCTCAAGCACTGAATGATCTTCTCCGCACAGATGGCCGCATCCTGCGCCTGCGCGAGTTGCGTCAATACGACGACAAATTCATCTCCCCCGATTCGGCCCGCGGTATCCGACGTGCGTACGCATCCGAGCAGCCGGCCGGCCACGGACTGCAGCAGTCGATCGCCGATCTCGTGGCCCAGCGAGTCGTTGATGTACTTGAAGCGGTCGACGTCGATGAACAAGACCGCCATCTGATGCTGATTGCGGTGGGCGAGTGCGACGGCCTGCGAGAGCTGCTCATTGAACAGCGCACGATTGGGTAGATTTGTGAGGCTGTCATGCTGCGCCAGATATGACATGCGCACCGATTGCGCTCGCGATTCGCTGACGTCGTCAAATACCATGACTGCACCAGTGACCCGTCCCCGACGGTCGTGAATCGGCGCCACCGAGTCTTCGATCGCGAACTCTTGCCCATCGCGCCGGATCAAAATGCAATCCGGCGTGAGTGCCGCAGGCGCATTCGCGCTGATTGCGCTGATCATGGGATTCGTCACTGCAATCCGAGTCAGGCCGTCGACAATGTGAACTACCTCTTCGATCGGACGACCGACCGCCTCCTGCTGGGGCCACCCGGTGAGCGCTTCCGCAACAGGGTTGAGATAGATCACGCGTCCGTCGAGATCGGTGCTGATGACGGCATCGCCGATTGAATTGAGCGTCACTTGCGCTCGCTCGTTTTGTTCGAAGGACGATTCGATCTTGGCCGCGCGCTCGATCATGGTATGGACAGCCTTGGGCAGTGCGTAGGCATCGATATGATCCTTCAAGAGATAGTCCTGGGCGCCCCTATTCAAAGCGGACTTGGCGATCTTTTCGTCCCGCGGAGCGCTCAGCACGAGTATCGGGATTTGCGGCGCCGCGCGAAGCAAACGATCGAGATCTTCGATTCCATGAGATGCGGACGTCGATAGGTCCAGCAAGATTGCCACGATGTTGAGCTGCGCCTCAGCACCCGACCGCTCGTTCATCGCCAGGCGCTCGAGGCCCTCGTTACACCGCCTCACCCGATCGACGTTGAACGCGCCGGCGCCTTCATCGCGAAGGATGTCGCCAATGAGGCCGGCGCATGGGTCGTCGTCCTGTATCAACAGCACGCCGCGCGGCTCGGACACTCTATTTGAAACTGCATTATTCACAGTCATCAGTAAACCGCACCGATGGCGAACCGGACTGTACGGGAGCAAACATAAGCCAGTCGTATAGGCGTCGTCTTGCACCAAAACACGGCAATAAGGCCTCATCGAGTGCAACGCATCGCAACATACGCATTGATCGAAAGGCAGGCGCTGGGATGGTCTGTATCTGACCGATACCCACCCGCCGTGTTTGCGGCACCTGGCCGCCCCGACGGTCCGCGTGTCCACTTTGACCCTTGAATTGCGTCTTTTCCCATAGGAGCACAGATCGAATGCGCGACGGAGGCCTGGAGTCACATGAGCATGAAACGGAATACGCGTTGGAATATTTCGCGCTGGCTGCTTGGCTTCAGCGCAGTTGGCGCCTGTTGGTTGCTATCTGCCTGTGGGTCGTCAAATTCGCATGCGGACGATGGTCCACCGACACCCGGCGGGGCGACCGTGACTTTGTACGTCGCCGGTGCGTCCCCGGATGCCGCGCCGACGATCCTCGGCACGACCGTGAGCGACAGCAACGGTAGATCTCAATTCACCTACACCTGCCCGTCGCCGGACGCTCTTGTTTACGCGGTAACGAGTGGTGGCAACGGAATTCAAGATGCCGCGAACCCTAGCATCGAGCTGATGGCCGCACTCGGGCCCTGCAGCTCGGCGCCGTCAAGCTTCGTCATCAATGAGGTGACCACCATCGCTGCGGTCTATGCGCTCAATGCGTTCAGGACGATTCCCGGTTCGGACGCAAACCCCTTGGGCGATATGACGCAGCTGCGCGGCAAATCACCGGCCATTGCGAATGCGTTCGCCACGGCTGCCTTGCTGGCCGACGCCACGACGGGGCAGCCGGCCGCGTTCTTGCCGTCTGCGACGGTGTGCCTGGGCCTTGAATTCAGCACTCCGGTAGTCAACTGCAGTGGCTGGGGAAGATTGACTGCGCTCAGCAATGCGCTGGGCGCCTGTGTACGATCGGCAGCCGGCTCTGCACCCTGCACCCGGCTGTTCACCGATACCAATGCCAGCAATACGCTGCAGGCGGCGCTGTACATTGCGCGTAATCCGGGTTTGGTCAACATACAGGACATTTATGACCTCTCGACCATGAGCACGCTGTTCATTACGAATTTAACGGCAGCGCCGACCGACTGGACGATTTCACTGAATTTTACCAATGGTTTTCCAGGCGCTCCTGAGGCCATTGCCATTGATGCAAGCGGCAACGTTTGGAGCACCGCCGTGGGGCAGACTGATTCTTCTCTAGTCCCCGCCAAGAGTTACCTCGTGGGACTCAGTCCCACCGGCACACCCATGACGCACAGTCCCTATGCGGTCAGTCTGCCCATACCCGGCCCCGACGGACCCATCCTTTCTCTAGCCTTTGATAATAACGGCAATGTTTGGATAGCGAATTACCAATTGGGTGTCGTAACAGTCTTCGATTCGAGCGCCTTGCCTAGCGGGGGATTTTTGCCGGTCGGCGATTACAGCTACAGCGCAGCCGGCGAAGCGAACCCTACCGGCATTGCGATCGATGGCAGCGGCAACGCTTGGCTCGTGAACGGCAATTGGACCATGACGGCCCTGAGTTCCAGCGGCATGCCCTTGACAGGCAGCCCTTATACCGGCATCGGCCTCGACGCACCGACATCCATCGCCATCGATGCCAACAACCATGTTTGGGTAGCGAATGCCAGCGCTAGCGTGACGGCCCTCGATTCGAGCGGCATGCAGCTGCCGGGGAGTCCCTATACCGGCGGCGGCCTCGCGGGTGTCGGTGGCCAAAATATCGGTCAAGGCATCGCCATCGATGACAGCGGCAACATCTGGGTCATCAATAAAAACAATAGCGTGACGGCGCTGAGTTCCAGCGGCACACCATTGACGGGTAGCCCGTATACCGGCGGCGGCCTCAAAGGTGCGGCGGCCATCGCCATCGATGGAGATGGCAACGCCTGGGTCGCGAGCAATGGACCGGAAACTTACTCAAACGAGGGCGGCCTTCCGGGCCCAAGCGGTTTCGGCAACAGCCGCATCACCGAGCTTTCATCGAGCGGCAGAGCGCTATCGCCGAGCAGCGGATTCACCGCCGGCTTTATGAATGTACCGACGGGGATAGCGATTGATGGCGCGGGCGACGTTTGGGTAATTAATGATAGTTTTAATTCCGGCCCCACGACGGCACTCAGCGGTGCAAATAACGGCGTCACTGAATTCATCGGCGCCGCCGCACCGACGCTGACGCCGCTGGCGGCGCAAATCTTCAATCACGTGCAGCGCACGCCTCCTCCCCCGCCGCCGCTCACGACCTATTCGATCGGCGGCAGCCTCACGGGACTGGCCTCCGGTGCGAGCTTGGTGCTTCAGGATAATGGCGGCGACAACCTGCCTGTCTCGGCCAATGGATCGTTCAGCTTCGCAACTGCGATCGCCTCCGGGGCGGCGTATGCGGTGACGGTCCTGACGCAGCCGACGGGGCAGAGCTGCGTGGTGAGCGCGGGCTCGGGGATTGTCGGGGCCGCGGATATCACGAGTGTCGTGGTGTCGTGCACGACGAATACGGCGGCCACCTACACGGTCGGCGGTACGGTATCGGGATTGCCGGGCGGTTCGACCTTGACGCTGGCCGACAATGGCGGCGACGTTCTACAGGTAAGAGCCAATGGGTCGTTCACCTTTGGAACGCCAATTGTCATCGGCGCCACTTACGATGTGACGGCCACAGTGAGTCCGACCACCGTGACTTGCATTGTGAGCAACGGTTCGGGGACCATCGGCTCCGCCAACGTCACCAACGTTGTGGTTACCTGTCAGTGAGGCAGGGTTATATTGGCTACACCGCCGTCCAGACGACTCGGGGCACGGCAGCGCCGGCAATCAAACACGGGCCAGGCAATCCGGTTCGCGTTCCGCTACCGTTTGCTTCTCTTTACAGATCTCTTTGCCGGGCGCGCCGCGTCGGGCGGCGTCGACGCAGCGGAAGCCGGCTCATCGACATGCAACGACAGCAGGGATTCGAGCAGGCTCTCATCCGTGCTCGAACAAATGCCGAGTACGATGGCCTCGTCGCAGCCATCGGCCGTGACGTAGGCATGTCCCATGTTGCTGTCGATATAGATTGACTCGCCCACATTGAGAACGACGGGATCATAGAACTCCGTGAACACCTTGATGCCGCCTTCCAGGACGTAGATGTATTCTTCGCCGGAGTGATGAACGAGCGCACCAAATTCTTCGGCGCTCTTGGCTCGGATACGGGTCAAGATCGGGATCATGCGTTTCTTGCGCAGCTCCGGACACAGGTAGTAGTAATCGTAATTCTTCGTGTTGACGCGTACCGCGTCGGCGATGCGGCCGATGCTTCGACGCGCGGTCACGGCGGGTTCGGCGGCGCCGTCAGGTTCTGCAAATAATTCCGAAATGCGGATATTGAGCCGTTGGCTGAGGTGCACGAGCTTGTCGTAGGTGAGGGTCAACCGATCATGTTCGACCTTCGAGAGCGTCGACACGGGGATGCCGGTTCGCTGGCTCATTTCCTTGAGCGTCCATCCATTTCGCGCGCGCAGCGAGCGCAGCAGGCTTCCCAGCGTCGGATGACGGGCTTTCACATCCATATCGAATTCCCCAAAAAACGCTCGACCGATGGAAATTTTCCAATCAGGACCATTGTTTCAACAATATATGTCGAAATGCGGTGAAGCATACAGGTGGAATGCCATAGGTCAACCGAGAAAGAACCGCTCTTCGCCCAGCCTAGAGTGCATGCCGGCGCCGGCCGGTAGCCGTTTCCCGCAACGAGTCGGCGTGGCTGGCACGCGGTCGTTCCGACGAGCCTGATTAGAGAAATATGTTTGACAAGTTTCTATGGAGGATCATACTCGCTCTCCTACGACATGACGCGGGGAATGGCATTGTCGTTGAAATCAACTTTCCGTTCAGATCGTCGCGGTTAACTCCCGACGATCGCGAGCGCCGCGGCCGCGCCGGCGCTGCAACAGGGGCAAGGTAAGGGAGAAGTCATGAATCGCATAAAGAAATCCGCGTTGATCGGTTTTATCGTCGCGGGCACGCCTTTCACTTGGCAACAAAGCGCGGCACTGGATTCGACGCCACGATCGGACAGCGATGCCGATACGCTCGAAACCATCGTAGTCACCGCCGAAAAGCGTGAGGAGCGTCTCCAGGACGTGCCCATGAGCGTAACCGCGTTGAGCGGCGGCCTTCTCGACAAGCTACAGGACCGGGATTTCGCGGACTTCGCGGCCATGGTGCCGGGCCTGTCGCTGATGAGCACAGGGCCGGGCCTCACCCAGTTGACCTTGCGCGGTCAGAACGCCGGCGGCGACGGCTCGACGGTGGCCGTCTATATCGATGAATCGCCGTTCGGATCGAGCAGCGCCTTGCTCAACGGCTCCGTCCTCAGCGGCGACTTCGATACCTGGGATCTCAAGCGCATCGAGGTCTTGCGCGGACCCCAGGGAACCTTGTACGGGGCCAACAGCGAAGGGGGACTTCTGAAATTCGTCACTAATCCGCCGGTACTCGGCAGCTTCTCGGGTGAGGTCGAAGCGACCGGCGAGAGCGTGGATCATGGTGGCAACGGCGGCAGTATGCGCGGCGTAGTGAACCTGCCGCTCGGCGACATTGCCGCATTTCGCATCAGCGCCTTCGACCAGGATATGGCCGGCTACATCAACGATCCACTGAGCGGTAAGCAGGACGTGAACAGCGGCCACAAAGACGGCGGCCGGGCTTCCCTGCTTCTCGCTCCGGCGGAGAGTCTCTCCATCCGGTTGACGGTCACGGAGCAGGAGACAAAAACCAATGGAAATCCGGCTGTCGACGTCAACCCGGTCACGCTGCAACCGCTCCATGGCGATCTGACGCAAGAGCGCTACTATTCTGAACCGAATGACTTCAAGTACGAAAACTACAATGCGACCATAGACTGGAATCCCGGGCCGGTGAGCCTGCTGTCGACGACGAGTTACAGCGTTCTAAATTCGGATCAGATCACCGACGCCACGTCCGCCGTGCTCGCTCCACCCAGCACCACGCTCGGTGAAATAATCACGGGAGCGTTCGGCGAACCTCTCGGCAGTTATGAAGACAACAACGCAGGGCTGGAAAAATTCACGCAGGAGATTCGTCTGGCATCTCCGGTTTCGGATCGACTGGAATGGCAAATCGGCGGCTACTATACCCGCGAGACCGGCCTCCTAGATCAGCATCTGGAAGCCTTTTCTCTGCCGAGCGGCGCGTCGGCTGGCCTTGGTTCGCTGGAGATCATCACGCTGGCGTCGACCTATAAGGAATGGGCCGGATTCGGCGATCTGACCTATCATTTTAACTCTCAGTTCGACCTCCAATTGGGCGGCCGGTGGTCGACCAATGAGCAGACCGCTGCGGAAAGTATCTCGGGGCTTCTTGTCGGCCCAGCCACGGCCTTCAGCGCGCCTTCCCAGGGCAACGTCTTTACGTATTCGGTGGCGCCGCGCTGGCACATCGATCAGAACACCATGGTGTATGCGCGTCTGGCCACCGGCTACCGTCCGGGCGGCCCCAATGCGTTGCCGCCCCTCGCTCCGCCGAGCGTGCCGCGAGAGTACGGCTCGGACAGCAGCGTCAACGCCGAGCTTGGGATCAGGTCGACGCAGCTCGACGGACGCCTATCGATCGACGTCGCAGCTTTTCACGTCGACTGGAAGGACATACAGCTGCTCGAATACGTCGACTCGTTCGGTGTCAACGGCAACGGCGGCAAGGCACGGAGCCAGGGACTCGAATGGACCTTCGGAGTCGTACCGGTGAATGGCCTGAATTTAACCTGGACCGGAGCTTTCACCGACGCGGAACTGACCTCGCCCGCGCCGGGCGTGAACGCCCAGTCCGGCGACCCGCTGCCTTTCGCGCCGAAATGGAGTACGTCGCTCGACGGCGAATACGAATGGGCTGCGTTCGCTGACTACAAAGCCTTCACCGGCGCCACCTGGAGCTATATCGGCACGAGGAGTACCGACTTCGCGAGTTCCGCCGCGACAGTTCCCGCCCAGGTGGGCTTGCCGAGCTATGACACTATCGCTGTTCGTGCCGGTCTGGAGAACACGCGCTACCGCGTCACGGTTTACGGCAAGAATTTAAGCGATGCGCGCGGCATTACCGATTACTTCAGCAGCGGTGCGCCGGGCTTGGCAGGTGAGTTGAGCGTCATTCAACCGCGCACCGTCGGCGTCACGCTGTCGGCGAAATTCTAAAGGCCGTTGCCGAATGATCATGGATCGCGCGCTCGACAAGTCGGACGTAACGAAGTTGCCGCAACCCTACTTGCTGTTTCTCGGCGACACGACCGAGCCGGGTTACGCCAAAACGGCTTTCGGCCTGCGCGATTGGGCCAGTGAGCGCTGCATCGGCGAATGGTCCTGTGCCGGCGCGACCGTCACCGCAGACTTGCCGCGTTTGACGCCCAAACAGGCGCGCGCACGCGGGGCGCTCGCGCTCGTCATCGGCGTCGCGAATTCGGGAGGCGTCATCAACGAGAGTTGGCTGCCGTCGCTGATCGAAGCTCTCGAATCAGGGCTCGATATCATCAGCGGCATGCACACGAAGCTCAATGACACGCCCTCTCTCAAGAGCGTCGCGGAGCGTCGCGGGCGCCGTCTGATCGACGTGCGCACGCCGCCGCAGAGAATCCCGGTTGCTTCGGGTCGCAAGAGATCGGGCAAGCGGTTGCTGACGGTCGGCACGGATTGCGCGCTCGGTAAGAAGTACAGCGCGCTTGCGCTCGCCCGGGCATTCGCGGCGCGTGGTGTCGACGTCGATTTCCGGGCGACCGGACAGACCGGCATCATGATCTCGGGCCACGGAATCCCGATGGACGCGGTCATTGCGGATTTCGAGGCCGGCGCGGCCGAAATGCTCAGTCCGGATGCGCCTGCCGAGCACTGGGACGTGATCGAAGGCCAGGGTTCGCTGTTCCATCCCGCCTATGCGGGCGTCTCTTTGGGTTTGCTGCATGGCAGTCAACCCGACGTCATCGTCGTTTGCCACGAACCGAATCGTACCCACATGCTCGGTCATCCGGCATTTGCGGTTCCGCAGATGGAAGAGACCATCGAGATGAATCTGCGGCTTGGCCGGCGCACCAATCCGGCAATTCGCTGCGCCGGCATCAGCTTGAATACGGCACGACTCGATGCGAACGCCGCGTCGGAATTGATCGCCCGGGAAAGCGCGCGCTTCGGTTTGCCGGTGGCAGATCCGATACGAGGCGGGGCGGACTTCGACCGGCTCGTGCAAGCCTGCCTCACCTGACCAGATCTGACGAGAGCTGTCGAGTACTGCGACCTGCTCGCAAGTGGAGAAATCATGCTTAGGATGAAAATGCTCGGCGCCGCATTACTGGTGCTCTCGACCGCATCGATGGCTGCGCCCGGCAGCACGCCGGCCGCCTCGACGAGCATGAGCCAAAACGCGGCCAATTCAGCTGCGCCGCCATCGGCGGCTGGATCAACCGCAACCGCCTTGACGGCGCAGGACCTCGAGGCGTGGCTCGACGGCTATCTGCCTTATGCATTGAAGAAGGGCGACATCGCGGGCGCCGTCGTCGCCGTCGTCAAGGACGGGCAAATCCTGACTGAACGCGGCTATGGCTACTCGGATGTGGCCGATCAAACCCCCGTAGATCCGCGCTTGACGCTATTCAGACCGGGCTCGGTCTCGAAGCTGGTCACGTGGACCGCAGTCATGCAGTTGGTCGAGCAGGGCAAGATCGATTTGGATGTCGACGTCAATCGATATCTCGACTTCAAGATTCCGCCGCGCGACGGTGAGCCGGTCACGATGCGAAACCTCATGCAGCACGTCGCCGGTTTCGAGGAGCAGGCCAAAGACATCATTTCCGAGGACCCCAAGGCGCCCCGTTTCGACGCACTCCTCAAGCAATGGGTGCCCGAGCGCGTGTTCGCTGCCGGGACCACCCCTGCGTATTCGAATTACGGCGCCTCGCTCGCCGGTTACATCGTGGAGCGCGTGTCCGGCGAGACGTTCGACGATTACTTGGACCGGCACATTTTCCTGCCACTCGACATGAAGCACTCGACCTTTCGCCAGCCGTTGCCGCCGGACCTCGTACCGCTGATGTCCAAAGGTTATGAACTCGGTTCCGACGCGCCTCGGCCGTTCGAAATCGTCGGCCCGGCGCCCGCCGGCGCGATGTCTTCTCCCGCCGAAGACATGGCGCATTTCATGATCGCGCATCTGCAAGACGGCGAATACCGCGGTAATCGCATTCTGCGCGCAGAGACGGCGCAGTTGATGCACAACAGCCCTTTGACGCTGCTGCCGCCGCTCAACCGGATGGAGTTGGGATTTTTCGAAACCAACATCAACGGACGCGAGGTCATCGGACACCTCGGCGATACGCAATACTTCCACACCTCGTTGCATCTATTCCTCAAGGAAAACGTCGGTCTCTATTTGTCGGTCAACAGCTTGGGCAAGGACGGCGCGGCCGGCGGCTTGCGCGGCGCGTTGTTCGCCGACTTCGCCGATCGTTACTTCCCGGATGACGGGAAATACGACCGCGTCGACGAAACGACGGCCGCAATGCATGCGGCGATGCTCAAAGGTACTTGGGTCAATTCGCGCGGCTCGCAGTCCAATTTTTTGGCGGCAGTCGGATTGTTCGACCAGGCCAAGATTAGCGTCGACGACAAGGGCCAGTTGCTCGTGCCGATTCCTGGATTGAACGGCAAACCGCGGCATTGGGTCGAGATCGCGCCATTCCTGTGGCGCGACACCGGAAGTCATGAACGCCTCGCGGCCAAAGTGGTCGACGGCAAGATCGTGCGCTACAGTATCGATGAATTGTCCGCATTCATGGTATTCGAACGAGCTCCGTGGTATCGGGACAGTGCCTGGTTGCTGCCGGCCTTGTGCGCCAGTCTGGCGGCGCTGCTGATCACGGCCGTGTCGTGGCCGGTGATCGCGATCGTGCGCCGCCGCTATGGCGCGACGCTCGTCCTCGATCGTTCGTCGCTGCGCGCATATCGGCTGAGCAAGTTCGCTGCGATCCTCATTTGCACAGCTTTCGGCCTTTGGGCCGTGACGCTGACCATGATGCTCAAGGACAACAACAATCTCGCATCCAAATTTGATGGGGTGGTCCGTCTCGCACAAATACTCGGCTTCGTCGCATTTATCGGCGGGTTCGGCTTGATGCTGTGGAATCTGCGGGCGGTATGGCGCGGAACACGCCGTTGGCCCGCGAAGCTCTGGAGCATCGTGCTCACGATCGCGGCATTCATCGTGCTGTGGATCGCATTCGTGTTCAAACTGATCGGCTTCGGACTGAATTACTGATGTCCGCGCCGACGCTCGATCGCACGACGCGGCGCATCGAAGCGGAGCGGGTACCGGAAGCCGCGGCGCCGCCGTGAAGGGCGCGCAGCGCGCATCGTGGTTTCAACGCCTGGTGCTGCCGGGCCTCGCATTCAAGGCCGTCGTCATTGGCGGCGGCTACGCAACCGGCCGCGAACTCGCGGAGTTCTTTCTGCCCAGCGGCCCATGGGGCGGGTTGGCCGCGATGATGCTTGCCACCGCGATTTGGAGCGCCGTGTGCATCGTCACCTTTCTTTTCGCAAGAGCGAGCGGTGCGCGCGACTATCACGCGTTCTTCCGTGCGCTGCTCGGACCCGGCTGCGTGGTGTTCGAGATTGCCTATATCCTGTTCGTGATTCTCATTCTGGCGGTGTTCGGCGCCGCGGCGGGCGCAATCGGTACCGCGGTGTTCGGTGTACCCAAGATCGCGGGTACGCTCGCGCTGATGGCTGCGATCGCCTTGTTTGCGACCTTCGGCAATACGTCGGTCGAGCGCCTCTTCAAATATGCGTCGATCATGCTGTACGGCGTCTATATTCTGTTCGTGGTGCTCGGCTTTACCCACTTCGGCGATCGCATCACGGCCGCGTACGCCGCGCAGACCCCGATGGACGGCTGGATGCTCGGCGGGCTCACCTACGCAGGCTACAACATCGTCGGTGCGGTGGTCATTTTGCCGGTCGTGCGCCACATGACCGGCAACCGCGACGCGATCGTGGCCGGCCTCATCGCCGGGCCCCTCGCGATGCTGCCGGCCGTGCTCTTCTTCACCTGCATGGTCGCGTATTATCCCGCGATTGCGAACGAGACCTTGCCGTCGGACTTTCTGTTGCAGCGGTTGAACCTTCCCGTATTTCATTTGCTGTTTCAAGCGATGATTTTCGCGGCGCTCCTCGAAAGCGGTACCGCGGCGGTTCACGCCGTCAACGAGCGAGTTGCCGCCGCCTGGCGTCGGCGGCGCGGCGCGGCGATGAGCGGCGACACGCGATTATGGATCACGCTTGCGCTGCTGGTCGGCTGCATGCTGCTGGCCGATCGAGTGGGACTGGTTGCGCTCATCGCCAACGGTTATCGCGCACTCGCGTGTATCTTTCTCGCGATTTATGTATTGCCCCTGTTGACGCTCGGCGCGATGCGGCTGTGGCGCGGCAGTCTCGAGCATCGCTGACGGTGCGACCCACGGGGTCGGCGACGCGATCGATCATTTGCTGATTTCAGTCACACGGAGAGAACGACATGGTTCGACCATCCCCGCCGCGCTTTGTACGATGCAGCGGCGTATTTTTCGCGGCATTGAGCGTAGCGAGCGCCCCTGCCTGGGCGGCGGGTCCGCGCGTTCATGACGTGGTAATCCACAATGCGATTGTTTACGATGGTTCGGGCGGAAAACCCTTTTTGGGCGAAATCGCGATCGATGGCGATCGCATCGCGTATGTCGGCGCGCGTCGCGGCTACAAAGGGCGCAGCGAAATCGATGCCCATGGTCGGGCGGTCGCGCCGGGCTTCATCGACATGATGGGCCATTCCGAGGAGTCACTGCTGATCGATGGACGCGCGGTCAGCGGATTGAAGCAAGGGGTGACGCTCGACGTGTTCACCGAGCAATCCATGGGTCCGTTGTCCCCCGACATGGCAAGGAAAATGGTCGAGCGCGAGGGCGATCTCAAATACGAAGTGGCGTGGAGCAGCCTCGGTCAATATCTCGAGCATTTGCAACAGCGGGGAATTGCGCCCAACGTGGCGAGCTTCGTCGGAGAGGGAGAGGTCAGGGTCAACGTGCTCGGCGAGGCCGACGTAGCGCCAACGCCCGATCAATTGATCGCGATGCGCGCCCTCGTGCGAAACGCGATGGAAGAGGGCGCGCTCGGCGTCACCACCGCGTTGATCTACGCTCCAATGAGCTATGCCAAAACGCCGGAACTCATCGCGATGGCACGAGAGTCGGCGCGTTGCGGCGGCATCTATACCGCCCATATGCGCAGCGAGGGCGACCACATCGAAGAGGCGGTGCGAGAGACCATCGAAATCGCTCGAGAGAGCGGCGCGCCCGCGGAAATCCATCATTTGAAATTGATGGGACGCGAGAATTGGGACAAGCGCGACATGGTGCTCGGCATGATCAACGCGGCGCGCGCATCGGGAGTGCGCATCACGTCGGATATGTACTTGTACACCGCCGGCGGAACGTCTTTGGACGCTTCCTTGCCGCCATGGGTCCACGATGGCGGCCAAGAAGCGATGCTCGCGCGCCTGAAGGATCCGGCAGTGCGTGCCAAGGTGCTCGCGGCGATGCGCGAGCGACATCCGCAGGATTGGGAGAATTTATTTCATCAGGCCGGTGCGGACGGCATATTGGTCTTGAGCATCAAGAACGCGGCACTCAAGCCGCTGATCGGCAAAACAATTGCCGAGATTGCGCATGCGCGCGGTACCAGCCCGGAGGATGCACTCATCGACCTCGTGATCGAGGATGACGCCGGGGCCGCTGCGGCCTATACGATCATCAGCGAGGACAATATTCCACGCCAATTCGCACAACCCTGGGTCAGCTCCGGTTCGGATGCCGAGTCGAGTGCGCCGGAAGGAGTGTTCCTGCTCTCCTCGACCCATCCGCGCGCCTACGGCAATTTTGCGCGGATTTTTGCCAAGTATGTACGCGAGGATCACGTGCTCTCAGTCGAGGAAGCGGTTCGCAAACTCACCGCGCTGCCGGCCGACGTACTGTCGCTCCCGGATCGCGGCCGCTTACGGGCGGGTGCGTTTGCCGACGTCGTCGTGTTCGACCCGAAGACAATTCAGGACCACTCGACGTATAAAGATCCGATGCAGTATGCAAGCGGCGTCACTGATGTCCTCGTCAACGGCAAGCTTGCCTTGAAGGACGGAGAGCCGACGGGAGCGCCTACCGGGCGCATCGTGCACGGACGCGCCTGGACGGGTGCGCCCGGCGGCGGCTGCAGGGGTTCCAGCAAGGATTGGACCTGGATCGATCAACCGCCGCGCGGTTAGCCGCGAGATGACTCTGCTTCGCTGGAGCCGACGAGGCTGCAAAGGACTTATTGCTTTCGGCATAACGATCGGCAAACATCCGGGTAGGGCTTGCGATCGCATAGTGACGGGAGTGCGCAGTGAGACCGATGACATGGATGCAGACGGCGGCATTGGCGCTCTTGTGCCATTCGCTTGCGCAGGCGCAGTCGCCGATACCGAAGGATCTCGAGGGCTGGCAAGCCTGGGTGCAGGACGGGCAGGAATTTAGACGTTGCCCATTCTTTGCCGGTACCGACGGCAGCAGCGAGAGCAATCGAATATGTGCGTGGCCGGGACGCCTCAACCTAGAGCTCAATCAAAGCGGTGGACACTTCACGCAGACCTGGGTGAGCTTTGCGGAAGGGTGGGTGCCGCTGCCCGGCAACTTGGAATACTGGCCCCGCGCGGTGACGGTCAATGGCGCCGTTGCCGCGGTCGTCGCGCGCGACGGTATCCCCCAGGTCCGGGTATCGGAAGGTTCTTTCACACTCGCGGGGAGCTTTGCGTGGTCGAATCGGCCTGAATCGTTGGCAGTCCCTGCTCAATCGGCGCTCGTTTCCTTGAGCCTCGACGGCAAGAAGGTGGAGCAAGCCGACCGACCCGAAGGCGCCGTTTGGCTCGGCAAGCGACACGAAGCGCAAGTTGCGCAACAGCTCGAAGTTCATGTTTATCGACTGCTCAGCGATGGGATCCCGGCGATACTCGAAACCAATCTGAATTTGCAAGTCGCCGGCGATGCTCGCGAGGAGGCATTCTCCACGGCTTTGCCGCAAGGCTTTGAAGCGATGTCCCTCGACAGCGAACTCCCGGCGCACATAGGCCCCGATGGACATTTGCACGTCCAGGTGCGGCCAGGCAGCTGGACCGTCAAATTGAAGGCGCGTGCGGCGGCCGAGTTGGGAAAAATCACGCTGCCACAGGCACTGGGTGTTTGGCCGAAACAGGAGATCTGGAGCTACGCGGCCGATGATCGGCTCCGAGTGGCGGCCTTGGAGGGCGGCGAGGGCATCGATCCGGCGCAGGCGAACGTGCCTCGAGAATGGCGCCGGTTGCCGAGTTACCGGATCGCATCGGGAGGCGTTCTGCAGATGACGGAACGCAGCCGCGGAATTTCGCCGCAGGAAGTCAATCACTTGAGTTTGCAGCGCGAGTTGTACTTGGACTTCGCGCGCCAAGGCTTTACGGCCGTCGACCAGATTTCGGGGCAGATGCGCACCGGGTGGCGCCTCGATATGCGAGCACCGTATCGCCTGATGCGCGCTGCCAGCGGCGCCGACAATTTGCTGGTTACCGAGGCCGACGGGGCGGCGCTGACGGGCGTCGAGCTCAGAGCTCCGATCGTGAATCTTGCGACCGTCGCGCGAATCGAGAAATCCGGCGGCGCTATGCCGGCAAGCGGATGGAACGAGCGCTTCGATCATGTGGACGGCGTGCTCAACTTGCCTCCCGGCCACCGTCTATTTGCCGCGTTCGGCGCCGACAGTGCGCCGGAATCATGGATCGAGCGTTGGGGACTATTGGATCTGTTTTTGTTGTCGCTGACTTCGGTGATCGCCTTGCGGCTCTTCGGCTGGACTTATGCCGCGGTCACCTTTGCGACGATCACCCTGGTGCATCAGGACAATCGGCTGTTGGCGTGGCTGATTCTCTTGGTACTGGTGGCCGCCGTCTCGATGCGAGCGGCGCCGGCGGGTTGGCCGCGGACGCTCTCGACCATGGCGCGAAATATCCTGCTTGGCGCGCTGTTAGTGGTATCCGTCCCGTTTGCCGTGGCCCAGCTTCGCTTCGCGTTTTACCCGCAGCTCGCCGAGCTAGCGGGCCATGCTCTGCAGCAACCAGTCGGCGTCGCGAAATCGGTCGAATACATGAGGGCGGGTGCGCGCGCGGCGCTGGCGCCGCCGAACTATGCGCCGTCGCCCGAGCCGATGATGCAGGCTGTGGGCTCGATCGCCGCCGCAGGTACGGCGGCCTCGGTTGGTTCGACTCGAATTCCGTTAGAGCGTTTTGCGCCGGGAACCTTGGTGCAAGCGGGCCCCGGCATCCCGAATTGGCGTTACGCGGCTTTTTCGTTCAATTGGAGCGGTCCGGTCGACGCCGCGCAAACGGTGCATTTCGTGATCTTGCCTCCATGGCTCGTTGGCCTCTGGCGCGTACTCAGTGTTGCCTTGCTCGCCGTGTTATGCACGCAGTTGCTGCGTGGCAACCTCGACTTGAAAGCCCGCTGGCAAAGATTGTTCTCGAGGCGCGCCCCCGCTGCCGTGACGATCGCGTTGGCACTCGTCTGTGCGCTCGTTGGCACTGCGGGTCACGCGTACAGCACGCCGGATAAGGAGCTGCTCACTGACCTAAAGACTCGCCTAACGCGACCTCCCAAATGCGTTCCGACCTGCGCCGAGATCATGGCCGCGCGCGTGCTGCTGACGCCGAAGAGCCTGGATGCGAGCCTCGACGTCTCGGCCTTGAGTTCGGTCGCGGTCGCGCTGCCTACCGCGGGCCAGCGCTTTGACCTCGATACAATCACGGTGGACGGCCTTGCGGTGCCGGGCGTGTATCGAGACGGCGATCAGCAGATCTGGATTGCATTGAAGCCCGGCGCGCATCTCGTCAAGTTGAGCGGAAGCCTGCCGGCGGCCGATTCGATTCAAGTGCAGTTCCCGCAAGTGCCTCGCGTGATTACCGTCAGCGGCGAAGGATGGGACGTATCGGGCGTCAACGCGGGCAGGCTGCTTGGGAATACGATCGAGCTGCTGCGCCGTCGCATGTCCGGTCACGAAGCCGACGCATCGCAAGGCGGCGCGCAACTTGCACCTTATGTGCGCGTTCGCCGCGAATTCGCGCTGGATCTGAATTGGTCGGTCCAAACGATCGTGCAGCGGCTCGCGCCCGACAGGGGCGGCATCACGCTGCAAATCCCGCTGCTCGCCGGGGAGTCCGTGCTCAGCAACGGCATCGAGACCAAGGGCGGAACCAGCGTGTTGGTCGGCTTTGATTCCGACGCCACCGAATTTACCTGGCATTCGGGTTTGTCGTATCGCGATACCTTGACGTTGACCGCGGCGGTCGACAAGCCATGGAGCGAAGCATGGGTATTCAGAGTCAGCCCCGCATGGCACGCCGAATTTACCGGTGTGCCGGCGGTCATGCCGGAGAATCTTCAGTCGGGCGATTGGACCTTCGAATATTTTCCGCGCGCCGGCGAAACCTTGACGCTCACGGTCTCCCGTCCGTCCGCTGCAAAGGGCGACACGCTTGCCGTCGACACGGTCCTGCTCGAGTACCAATTGGGCAAGCGCTCGACGAATGCGCTACTGCAATTCGGCTACCGCAGCACCCGGGGCGATCGCCACGTCGTGAAATTACCGCCCGCGGTTCGTGTCACGTCGGTCAGCGTCGACGGCGCAACGGTCCCGGTCCAAACCGACAAGGATGAGCTGCCGCTGGCCCTGCTGCCGGGAGCACATCGCGTCGAAATTCGTTGGCAGTCGGACGACGAGATTACGTCGCTGACGCGACCGCTGCCGGTGGACTTGCGAGTTCCGAGCAGCAACGTCGGCATCGTGATGCGCCTACCGCTCGACCGTTGGGTGTTGTGCGCGGGCGGCAGCGGCGTCGGTCCCGCAATCCTGTACTGGGGCGAGTTGATCGTCCTGTGCGTGTTCGCAGTCGCCTTGGGTCGCAGTCGCCGCGCGCCATTGCGCAGCCACGAATGGCTCATTCTCGGTTTGGGCCTGAGCACGTTTTCGTGGTCCGTATTGCTGCTGTTTGCCGTGTGGATTTTCGCAATGAGCTGGCGGGAGGAACTTGACGTGCAACAGATGAGCAAACGCAAGTTCAACTTGTTGCAGCTCGCGCTCATCCTATTGTCGTTGGCTGCGGTGGTTTCGTTGATTGCGGCGATTCCATTCGGATTGCTGGCGAATCCTGACATGGGTATTGCCGGTTCGGGCCAGCGCGCCAACGAATTGAGTTGGTTCAATGATCGGGCACCCGGCGTTTTGCCGAGGCCATGGGTCTTCTCGCTGTCCCTCTGGTGGTACAAAGCCTTGATGTTGGCCTGGGCATTATGGCTCGCTTTTGCGCTGGTCCGCTGGCTGCCCATTGCATGGCGCGCGCTCGGCGCCGGGGGATTCTGGCGCAAGACGCCGCGGCCGCCCGCCTCCTCGAAAGCCGAGCAGAATTGACAATTAATCTGCGAGGCCAGACCGAACCATTGACGTCGTGAAACGGATGGGTCTATCTTGGAGTCCACACCGAAAATCGCTCGGCATTCAAGGAAGAAATGATGCGAAGCGCAATCCAATCGCCACTAGGCGACGACGAGGCACGGACGTCATGACCGAGAGCCAACGATACCGTGAAAAGATCCGCGCGACCTTGATGTCGTCGCGTTGTCAGAAAATCATGCTGGCGTTTGGAGCACATCGCATTACCGGCCTCGACTATTCCTATGTTGCCCTGGCGCTGTTGCAACGGGTAGATGCCGTTGTTGGGCTCGATGTCCGCAATGACTATCAAGGTCAGGGCTCGGGCGGATTCGAGTCGCGCGATCCCGGTCACGGCGCAGCAATCGTGGAGCCTCCTCACCCCTTGTTCGCAAATACCATTCACGAGGAAATGCTCATTGTCCATGAAAGTACACACGCGGTGTTTGCCTCCTGGAAGGGCACTACAGTTCGCCGACTGACGAACGAGGCCGTCGCGTACATCGCCGACTCGATCTATAATTGAAATGGCGCGTCGGGAGATCCGACCTTCGATCCGGCGGTTGACAATCGGCCCCCGCCAGCGAAACCGTTCACACCGGCCGATCGCCGAGTCATGATCGCCGCGGATTCCGTCGCCCAACGCGCCATTGGGCGCAGCGATGGCAACATCAGCGAGTCGGAGATTTCCGAAGTCGAAGTCACCTTGGTGGAACATCCGCTCTATAACAAATTCCTATATGACCCGAATCAATCGCGCACCGGAACCGGCATCAATCTGGGTCGCGATTTGCCGATCAGCAATTCCGTGCTACGCGCTCTTCGATAAAGGAGCAGCTCGACCTATACGGGCGCCTCGCCCTCCCCGTGCACTCGAACGAAGATGCCTGCCGTGGGATCGCTTCAATCGAATGAACGACGATCAATATCTCGGGTCGCAACCTGCGACAAGGAGATTCCCGATGAAAGCCCTACTGCCTGCTGTCACCGCCATATTCGTGCTATCCCCAGCGCTCGTCATAGCAGAGGAACCAGAAGCTAAGGCAAGCATTAGCACGCCCAAAGTGCCCAATCTCGGAGAAACGGATCTGCGCGTCCTGTTGCGCGATATCGGCGTGAAAGATCACAAGAAGTTCGTCTGGGACCCGCGTTTACAACAAACGATCGACCTCGGCAGTCTGCAGCGGCAGGACGTAACCTACCCACAATTACTCTCCATCCTGCAGATCAACGGGTACGTCACCATCGAGCGAGACGGTTTGGTCGAGGTACTACCGAACGCCGACGCTCGCCAAGCGCCGACACCGATTACGACGCCTGACAATATCAAAGGACTCGACGACGAATTCATCACCGTCGTAATGACAATGAAGAACATCAGCGCCGCCCAACTGGTGCCCATCCTCCGCCCGCTCTTGCCCCAATACGCGCATCTCGCCGCGTTTCCCGATCGCAACGCCTTGATCTTGACCGATCGCAGCTCCAACGTCCGCCGCATCGTGGAAATCGCCAAGACCCTCGACGCGCTACCTAAGGCGCCGGCCGAACTGCTGCCGCCAAAGACGCAAGAGAACCATTAGACCAAACGAGCGATGGACGATTGTCATCCGGCCATGCGGCGCACGCTTGCCGCTAGGCAGAGCGCAATCGACCGACCTCCGCGACGACCCGATCGGCGACCACATGCGCTGCCGCAGCCGCGGCGGGTGTCAGCGCCGCGCCGCCGTCAAACGAATTGCCCTCGATCGCGTAGACGATGATCTGCCGGGGCACCCGTTGCAGCGAGCGGCCGAGCGCGATCGCCTCGGGGAGCCCCCAGGCATGGCTCGAGCTCACGCGGAGGTTCCTCGGCAACTCGGTCGAATTCAAATCGAGTCGGAAAATGCGGCCATGGGCGCCGGCCGGAGCTGCGGCGTCGATACAGACGATCGCATCGAATCCATCCCAATCGTCAATCAAGGACAGCAGATCGCCGCTCCGCACCTTGACCACGACGTCCGGCGGCACCCGACCGACGAGCTCGCGTGCGACGACCGCACCGACACCGTCGTCGCCTCGGTCCGAGTTGCCGAGACCGACGACGAGCACCTTGCGAGAGCCGGCGCTGCGATCATCAGTCCGGATCATGTTCGACGCATCGACAATGCTAAGAAATGGGTCGCGCATGAAATGCACGGGTCGTGGTTGCGGATCGCCTGTTCGCACCGGTCGCGAATGAACTGTTCCGGTTGATCCAATATTGTCGTGGCGAGCGCGGCCAGATCCGCCTCGATGCTCGGCTGGTTCTGCGAGGTGGGGGGCACGATGCGCACCGTGCGGATCGTGCCTTCGGCATCGAACTCATAGCGGTGCCAGCAGAAGCCGCGCGGGGCCTCCGTGCAGCCAAATCCGGTCGCGGCTCGGGGAGTCACAGGCACGGCGGCCAGCGCGGGAGGTTCATACGCACCGATCAGCCGCAACGCCTCCTCACAGGCATAGACGATCTCGAGTGCGCGCACGATGATGCTTTTGAAGGGGTTTCGGCAGACCGTGCCGAGTCCGCATTCGTGCGCGAGTGTCTGGACGGAGGCCGGCAGGCGATCGAAATTGAGCGCATAGCGCGCAAGCGGTCCGACCAGATAGGCGCCGCGCCGCTTCAGCATCGAGTGAAGCGCCGTGGAGTGCGCGACTTGGCGTTCCTCGAACTCGGTCTCGTAATCGGCGATCTCGATATCGATATCGCGATTCGAGACCAGCCGACCCTCGTTGAACGGATATTCGTGCGGATGCCGCAGCGCCACGAACTCATAGTCCCGCTCAAACTGCGGAAACGAAAAGGCCGAGACCCGACGCGCGAGGCCGACCGCGATCTCGTGGGCGCGCGCGAGGCTCTCGGCCACCGGGGCCAACTCGGCACGACTCGGCGCGCGGTAGAAGCCTCCGACCTTGACGTTGACCGGGTGAACTTCGCGCCCTCCCAACACCCGCATGAGCTCATTGCCGGCCTTCTTCATGGCGAGCCCGCCGCGCACCAGATCCCCATGTTCGCGCGCCATTTGTATGGCGTCGGGGAAGCCGAGGAAATCCGGTGCATGCAGCATGATCACATGCAGCGCGTGACTTTCGATCCACTCGCCACAATAGATCAGCCGCCGCAGGGCGCGCAGCTGTCCCTCGACCTTGACGCCAAACGCATTCTCAATGGCATGTACCGCGCTCATTTGGTAGGCGATGGGGCAGATCCCGCAGATGCGCGCGACGATGTCCGGCGTTTCCGTATAGCCGCGTCCACGCAGCAGTGCCTCGAAAAAGCGCGGTGGCTCGAAGATCCTGAGCTGCGCAGCCGTAACCCGGCCTTCGCTGATCTCCAGGTCGAGCGCACCCTCACCTTCGACGCGAGTGAGGTAGTCGACGCGGATCGTCTTAGTCGCCATGGGCTGCGCTCTCGGTCGAAAACGGCTTGGCGGCCGCGTTGAAGCTGCGAAAAACGCGCTGCAGGTCGCGCGGCGTGGCGCCCAATGCCTGCCATTCGCGCGCGAGCGCAGCCGTATTCGGGCTTTCCATCGGACCGTAGCAGCCGTAGCAGCCACGCCGGTAAGCCGGGCAAATCGCGCCGCAGCCGGCATGCGTGACCGGGCCGAGGCAGGGTACGCCTTGCACCATGACGCAGACGCATCCCCGCTGCTTGCACTCGATACAGACGCTATGGGCGCCAATCGCCGGCTTGCGGCCGGCGAGGTACGCGGCAATGACCTCGATGAGTTGCGCTTTGTTGATAGGGCAGCCACGAAGTTCGAGGTCGACCGGTACGTGCGCCGATATGGGAGTCGAAGTCGCGAGTGTCGTGATGTATTCGGGCGAAGCGTAGACGGCGGCAATGAAGTCGTTGATGTCGGCGAAATTGCGCAGCGCCTGAATGCCGCCAGCCGTCGCGCAGGCGCCGATCGTGATCAGATGCTTGGATTGCTCGCGCACCGTTCGAATGCGTTCGGCATCATGCGCGGTGGTGATCGACCCCTCGACGAGCGACAGGTCATAGGGGCCGGCTTCGACTGCGCTCGAGGCCTCGGGGAAATTCGTGATCTGGACCGCGCCGGCCAGTGTCAGGAATTCGTCCTCGCAATCGAGCAAGGACAGCTGGCAGCCGTCGCACGAGGCGAATTTCCAGACCGCGAGCCGGGGACGCGTACGCGCACTCATCTCAAATCTCCCGCACGGCAAGGATCCGTGCGATCGTATCGAACCGCATTACCGGCCCATCCTTGCAGACGAACGCGGGCCCGAACTGGCAGTGGCCGCACACGCCAATACCGCATTTCATGTTGCGCTCCAAGGAGAGAAAAATCCGCTCGGATTCGACGCCGGCCTCGCGCAGTGCGCTCACCGTGAATCGCATCATGAGTTCCGGGCCGCAGACCATCGCGACGGCATCGTTCGCGTCAAACGCAACGCGGCGGATTAATGCCGGCACGACGCCGACGTGTCCATGCCACGAGGCGTCCGCGTGGTCGACGGTCAGTTGCACTTCCACATCGAGACGCTCCCGCCAACGCGCCAATTCGCCGCCGTACAGCATGCTAGCGGGGTTGCGGCTGCCGACGAGGATGATGACCCGGCCATAGTGAGCTCGATTCGCGAGGACCTGGTAAATCGCGGATCGAAGCGGCGCGAGTCCCAGGCCGCCGGCCACAAACAGAACGTCGGCCCCTTTGGCTGCTGCGACCGGCCAGTAGCTGCCGTACGGCCCGCGCAAGCCGACCGTGGCTCCGGCGTCGAGCTTTGCGAGCGCGCCGCTGACGGCGCCTACGTCGCGCACGGTGTGGACAAAACAGGTGGCGTCGGTGGCGCCACTGATGCTGATCGCGACTTCCCCGACGCCGAACGCATAGAGCATGTTGAATTGTCCGGGTTCGAAGGCCGGGCGGGAACCGGTCAATGGTGCAAGCTCGAGCGTCGTCGTATCGACGAGCTCGCGCCGCACGCGCTCGACCCGGTAGAGATGCGGTCGCATCGGGTCGAGGTTGCGTGCCTCGGCCAGGTCAACGTTTGCCGTAGACATCGAGAATCTGCAGCTGAGTCGCGTGCAGCCGCTGCACGAGCACCGGCAAAAATCGCTTCATCATGTCGTAACCAAGATGGTGATCGGCCTCGCATTTGGCTCGCAGACATGCGGCGTCGATACCGATCGCGCGCGTCAGCGTCACGGCACGTGCATCGTGCAGCCAACGATAGGGCGGGACCAGCCACGAGGCGCCGACGATCTCTCCTTCGTCGAGCGTGGCAAACACGATCGGCAGCTGCCCTGGTGCGCTGATCTCGAGGGCCACCTGACCGTGGCGGATCAGAAAGAACTCGTTGGCGGCGTCGCCCTCGCGACACAGGTACTCGCCGGCATCGAAACGATGATTGCGCGCGCAGCCTGCCACGAGCTCGCGATGCTCGAGCGCGAAGCCCGCAAAGAACGGGTGTTTTTCCAGGATCTGCTCAAGACCCTCCATGCTGTTCTCCCTTGCCCAGGTTTGGGCTTGAGCGGATTGTGGCCGCTTCCTGCGTGATGTCGATACCGACGGGGCACCAAGTGATGCAGCGGCCGCAGCCGACGCACCCCGAGCTGCCGAACTGATCCATCCAACTCGCGAGCTTATGAGTCATCCATTGCCGGTAGCGCGAGCGCGCCGTTGAGCGCGCGCTGCCGCCGTGGAGGTAAGAGAAATCCAAGGTGAAGCAGGAGTCCCATTTGCGCACGCGCGTCGCGCAACTCCCGGTCAGATCGCTGTGATCCTCCACGGTCGTGCAAAAACAGGTTGGACAGACCATCGTGCAATTGCCGCAGTTCAGACAGCGTTGGGCGACCTCATCCCATCGTGGATGATCCAAATTGCTCTGCAGCAGTTCTTTGATGCCGGTGGTGTTCAGGGTCCGTCCCATTTGGTTCGCCGTGCGCGCGACCACCCTTTCCGCGAAGGCAAGATCGGCGTCCGTGGCCTGCCGGTAGGGCAGCTGCTCGAGCAGTTGCGCGCCGACCGGGCTGCCGACCTCGACGAGGAAATCGTGCCGATCACCCTCCAAGAGTTCGGTCAGCGCCAGATCAAAGCCCGAGGTTGCCTTCGGTCCTGCTTGCATCGAAACACAGAAGCAGGTGCTTCCGGCCTGCCCGCAGTTGACGGCCACGACGAACGCATCTTGCCTTCGAATCGCGTAAGCGGCGTCGGGGTAGGGGCCGTCGCAAAGCACCCGATCCTGAATCGCGATCCCATGAATCTCGCAGGCTCGTGCGCCCAGAAACGCGAATTTACGATCTCGCGCGACAGAATCCGAGAGCGTGACGCCGCCGTCGTCTCGACGCATCGTCCAGAGGCTCTCGACGGGCGGATGCAGGAAGCGTTTCCAGGATTGCGGGCCAACTGTAAATCCGAATAATGCCTCGTCGTCGCGCTGCTGCAGCCGATAGCGTCCCGCCTCTTGCTGATCCATCCGCCCGACCGGTAAATCGTCAATGCGCGCAATCGCATCATAGACGATTGTCTCGTCCCGCACCGTGGGGCCGAGCACCTCGTAATCGCGGCTCAGCAGCGCGTCGATCAGCGACTGCAGGCCCTCGCGGTCGATGATCAGTCTTGCTTGGTTGACCGGGGGAGGTTGCATTCTCTGCGCTCCAGCGCACGTTGGATCGACGAGGTCCCGGCAATACAATGTCACTCTTGCGGCGCATGCAGGAATCGGAGATATACCTAGAGTACTTCGACTTCCCCGAACTGGCGCCGCCGGCGGAGCCGCGAACGCACGGTGTCAATGATTACTGGCCGATCTTCGTGAACTCGAATCGCGCGGCCTAGGCGGGGCATCAGCCCGCCGCGACGATCGCGTGCCATGACGTGCACACGCGTCGCGTCGGCTCACAGGGCGTGTCCGCAATCCGTGACGGGCTTCTCGGTCGATCGAGCAGGGCGCGGAAAATCTACGGCAAATCCCGAACCCAGATATTCCTGAAGCTGATCGGCGCGCTGTCGTCGCCGTGCGCCTGCAACTTAATCGGCGCACTGCCATGCTTCTTGTAGAACGGCTGTCCAACGTACAGCGTTTGACCCTTCAATTCGAAGTGATTCTGCACCAACACGCCGTTGAAGATGACGGTCACGCTGGCGGGAGCCTTGAGCAAACCATCATCGTTGAATGTCGGCGCGGTCCAAACGACGTCATAGGTCTGCCATTCCCCTGGTTTGCGATCGGGGTTTACGAGAGGAGCGCTCTGTTTGTAAATGCTTCCGGCTTGGCCGTTGACATACGTCGCGTTGTCGTACGAATCGAGAATTTGCAGTTCGTACCCGGCATCGCCGGGCCCGGTGGAGGCGAGAAAAACGCCGCTGTTGCCGCGCGCTTGACCGCTACCGGCTATATTCTCCGGGATTCTCCACTCGATATGGAGCTGGTAATTCCTGAACGATCGCTTGGTTTCAATGTTGCCGACACCCGGCGCCTTGTTGATCGTCAGCATGCCGTCGGAGACGATCCATCGAGCCGGCGAATGGTCCTGCGCCGATACCCACGCGTCTTGGTTCTTGCCGTCGAATAGGACGATTGCATCGGACGGCGGCGCAGCATCGGTGCGACCCGCAGCGACTATCATCGGTACGGGCTGCCACACTTCCGTGTCTTCGGGTTTTGGCTGGGCCGGCTGTTGCCCAGCAAGCGGAGCGGCCGTTGCAACTACGGCCGTCAAGACGAGCAACTGCGAGGCGAGTATTGGGAGTGCCACTCCCCAACGCATATAACGAGCGTCGAAATCTCTCACGCGCGTCTCGCCGCGCAAATCCAGCCGGCTGCCTTCTCCGCCATCATCAGCGTTGGGCTGTTGGTGTTGCCGCTCGTAATGGTCGGCATGGCGCCGGCATCGACGACGCGCAGCGCCTCGACGCCGCGCACCTTCAGTTGAGCATCGAGCACGGCCATCGTGTCGGAGTCGGCGCCCATCTTGGTCGTGCCCACCGGATGGAAAATGGTCGTGGCGATATCGCCTGCCAGTCGGACGAGGTCCTCATCGCTCTGATAGCGCAGGCCGGGTTTCCACTCTATGGGTCGGTACTTCGCCAGCGCCGGCTGCGCCACGATGCGGCGTGTAACCCGCAGCGAGCCGGCCGCTATCTTGCGATCCTCGTCAGTACTCAAGTAGTTGGGTGCGATCGCCGGCGCGTCGTCGAACTTGGGCGTCTTGATGCGCACCGTGCCGCGACTGGTCGGATTCAGATTGCAGACGCTCGCGGTGAAAGCCGGAAACGCATGCAGTGGCTCACCGAATGCATCGAGCGACAGCGGTTGCACATGGTATTCGAGGTTCGGCCATGCATGCTCCGGCGAGCTTCGGGTAAAGGCGCCGAGCTGCGAAGGCGACATGCTCATCGGGCCGGTTCGCTTGAGCAAGTACTCCAAGCCGATCTTGGTCTTGCCGTAGAGCGAGGAGGCCAACACATTGAGCGTCGGCGCGTCGGCGATCTTGTAGACCGCGCGGATCTGCAAGTGATCCTGCAGGTTCGCCCCGACGCCCGGTGCGTCGACGATGACCTTGATTCCGTGCCCACGCAGCAGGTCGGCCGGACCGATGCCCGAAAGTTGCAGGATCTGCGGCGAGCCGATACTGCCGGCGCACAGGATCACTTCGCGTGCCGCTTGTGGCGTCACCATCTGGCGGCCGTCCCATACCTGCGCGCCCGTACATCGCGGGCGGCCGTCGGCAGTGGTTGCAACGATGACGCGCGCTACCTGCGCGTTGGTCCACAGCTCGAAGTTGGATCGTCGGTAACAGGCCGGTCGCAAAAAAGCCTTCGCGGTGTTCCAGCGCCAGCCGTTTTTTTGATTGACTTCGAAGTAGCCGACGCCTTCGTTGCTGCCACGATTAAAATCGTTGGTTGACGGAATGCCAGCCTGCTGTGCGGCCTGTGCGAATGCATCGAGAATGTCCCAGCGCAGCCGCTGCTTTTCGACACGCCATTCGCCACCCGCCGCATGGTAATCGAGGAATTCCGAATCTCTGCCGCCGGCATCGAGGTAATGGTCCTCGTGTTTCTTGAAGGCGGGCAGCACATTGGCCCAGCTCCAGGTATTGTCGCCGGTGAGTTGTGCCCAATGGTCGTAGTCGCGTGATTGCCCGCGCATGTAAATCATGCCGTTGATGCTGGAGCAGCCGCCCAAGGTCTTGCCGCGAGGGTAGCGCAGCGCGCGGCCATTGAGGCCGGCCTCGGGCTCGGTGTGATAAAGCCAGTCGGTGCGCGGATTGCCGATGCAATAGAGATAGCCGACCGGTATATGGATCCACGGGTAGTTGTCTCGCCGACCCGCCTCGATCAGCAACACGCGACATTTCACGTCGGCGCTCAGTCGATTTGCGAGCAGCGCGCCCGCCGTGCCGGCGCCAATGATGATGTAGTCGAATGTTGGATCGCTCACCGCGTCATTCGACCCTAAATGGACCGTTCATTCAAAACTTGATGCATGTGCCCACCCCCGCGCAAACTCCTTGATCATCCGGCGTGTACTTTATTTGACACATTCGGAGGTTATTTGCTACAAGAGATGTAGCTATTACGCCGCTGGAAAGGGCTCGACCCAGGTCGAATGTCTTTGATCCAGGTCCCGCCTCAACTCGCGATCCATCCAACATGCCCCAAGTCAGCATCGATCTTGAGCGGTGACTCGAATTTGAATAGCGGTGACTCGAATTTGAATAGTTGAATTCCGGCAGCGGTCTTTTGCACCACCGGGCATTGGCGCTTCATGCAGCCAAAGGGAGATAGGGACAATGAGACACGCCGCAATATCGACGAGCGATGTGGATCTCTCGTATCGATTGCGCTAGCCTGAAGGCTGCTCCGATGTACCGCCCAGCGCATTTTCAAGAAAACGATCCAGCGACGCTTGCCGCATTCGTCGATACGCATCCGCTCGCCGTGCTCGTTGCTGCGGGACCGTCCGGCCTCGTTGCGAATCACATTCCGCTGCTGCGGCTGCAGAATACGGGCGACCAAATGATCCTGCGCGGACACGTCGCGCGGGGCAACGATTTCTGGAAAACCACGCCTGCGGACAGTTCCGTGCTCGCGATCTTTGGCGGCCCCGACCGCTACATCAGTCCGGCGTGGTATCCAACCAAAGCGGAGACCGGGGAAGTCGTTCCCACCTGGAACTACTTGGTCGTGCATGCTCATGGGCGGATCACTTTCACGCAGGATCCGCTGTGGCTGCGGACGTTGGTCGAGGCTTTGACCAATCGCCACGAGGGCGCCCGAACGAGACCCTGGAAGGTCAGCGACGCGCCGAGCGAATACGTGGATCGCATGCTACGGGCGATCGTTGGTTTTGAGATTGCGGTCGAGAGGCTCGAAGGGAAATTCAAGGCAAGTCAGAATCGCACCGAGCGCGAGCGTGCCGGAGCGATTGCGGGCCTGGCCGCCGACGGCGATCCTCAGGGTCTAATTGCGCAGATCGTGCGTTCCAACGGCTGAGTACTCGGCACTCGTGGCCCCGATTGCCCGCGGGGATCGATCCACACGACGATAGTGCGCCCTGTGTTGGCTTGCAGACAGATGCACGAGCCCAAAACGCGGTAGCGTCGAACGCCGGTCGTCGTCGTCGCTCCAGGAAATCGTGGACCATGAAACGCAAGCTCAAGTCTTTGTCGATGTTGGCCGCGATCGCCACATTGTCGATAGGCTCGCATCTCTCGATTGCCGCGCAGCAGCCGGCCGCGCCGACCGCGTCCGTGGCAGTCTCGGAACTCGACCTGCAGGTGCTTCTGGATCGCGCCGGTTTCTCGCCCGGCGAGATCGACGGCGCACGCGGCAAAAACGCCGGCAATGCGCTGATCGCGTTCCGCGAGGCGCGGGGAATTCCGGCCGGTGCGCGGGGCCGCAAGTTGCTGCTCTCGACGCTCGGTGCGGGTGCAATTGTTCCGATCGTGTCCCACACGATCACGGCGGAGGAGGCGGCCGGACCGTTCAGCACGACCATTCCGCCAGACATGCTGGCGCAGTCCAAGCTCCCTGGTCTTTATTACACTTCCGTGCTCCAAGAGCTCAGCGAAGAATTTCACGCGGCACCCGCGCTCCTCGAGCGGCTCAACCCTCGTGCGCGGTTCACCGCAGGGGAGGAAATCCGCGTACCGAACTTGTCTGACGCGGCGCGCAGCGCCGATATGGCCGGGGAAAGCGCTTCGAAGCGCGTCGACACCCATGAGCGCGTGCGCTCTCATAGTCGGGCCCGTCAAAGTCGTCGTCTCTCAGCACGGGGCGATTCTCACAGTTTACGACAGAGACGATCAAATCATTTTTCACGCTCCCGTCACGAGCGGCAGCGAGCACGACCCGTTGCCGTTAGGCCACTGGCTCGTTACCGGGGTCGTACGAAACCCAAGCTACAACTACAACCCGGACCTGTTCTGGGACTCGGATCCCGGCACTGCGAAAGTGACGATTGCGGCGGGCCCGAACAATCCCGTCGGTGACATTTGGATCGACCTCAACAAGCCGCATTACGGAATTCATGGTACGCCGGCACCGTCGCGCATTGGTTATGCGGAGTCACACGGATGCGTACGACTCACGAATTGGGACGCCTTGGAACTCGCCGCACTCGTCAGCAAAGGCACGCCGGTCGTGTTCGAACCATGAGGGCTCTCAATGCGCTTGGGCTGCTGGCGATAGCGACGGGATTTTTTCTATCCGGCACACTCGCATCGCGACATACCGCGGCGGCGGCTTCTAACGAGCCGACTCAGGAGGCGTGGGTCGTGCAAGCCAGCGCGGGCTTACCGCCGCGGGTCATCGATACGCTATCTCGAATCGCGGGGGTCGATCGACGACTTCTCGCATTGCGCGCGTATCTGAGGGCTGGGGACGGTTTATCCGAGCGCTGGAGCTGGTCGCAGGACCAGCAATCGGCGTATGCCTCGACTCCGGAGGGGAAACTCGCGTCAAGTGAACTCGATGCCGTCGCTGCAGCCTTTACGGCAGCCAATCCCGGATTCACGCTTCGGGTCGATCGGCGGCCACGCAGTCTGGAGGCGCAGATCATCGGCTGGAACGAGAATGCGTCCGTCGGGACGGCCGCCGCCGCATGTGCGAGCGCGCTCGATCAGCAGTTTGGCGCCGCTCACGCGCCGCGCGGCGCAATTGAACTCCGAAATGCGCTGATCGACTGGCAACCGAACAGCGCAGCAACGCTCGCTGCCCCGGGGCTTTCAGCGCACGGTCAGGCGCGCGCCTTTGATTTTCAAGTCGAACACGGCGGTGACGTAATCGCCGGGACCGACGCCGCGTCCGCGCATACCCAATGGGATGCGGCAGGCTGGACGCAAAAACTGCACGCGGCGGTGAGCATCGCGGGGAAGCATTTCGTCGGGCCGCTGCAATCACCGTACGAGCCTTGGCACTATGCCTACGCACCCGCCGTGCCGCGGTCCCTGTAATTTATGGTACCTGCGGACTCTAGCAATGAAACGAACTACCTGTGACGCCAACGGCAGCCTCCCTTGCCGTTCCAATGGATCACCGCCTAGGCTAGCCAAGCCATTTCAGCGTAATGGACTCGGCGCTTGGGCTCGATGCATGAATAATTCGCCTCACGATCCCGTGAGCGCCGCCAAGCTCTGCCGCACGCGGCCCTCCATCTCGACGAGCCTCGGTCCGACTTCGGCGATCAGCCGCTCGCGCGGCACACGAAACTCGGGCGCGCTGCAATTGAACGCCATGACGCGTGACGCGTCTTGCGCCGCGAGCGGCAGACCGACGCTCGCCACCAGGTGCGCACCGTCACCGTCGCAGATCGTGAAGCCGAGGCGTTGATACTCCGCCAAGGCTTGATAAATCTCTTTTTCCATCCGTGGCCACTCGTGTGGGTGGCACCGCTCGAGATGTTCGAGCACGTAGAGACGTTCGGGCCGCGGTAGTCCGACGATCAGGCAGCGTGCGATGCCGGTGCTGGTCATGGGCACGCGCACGCCGAGGTCGCGATGAAATGCGGATTCCGCATCATTGCCGCACTGTTCAATGAACATAATGTCGAGGCGATCGCGCACGATCAACGATACGGTGACGCCGGCAGTGCGCGCCAATTCCTGCATCAAGGGCTGGGCGACTCGGCGCACGGGCAAGGCCCGCTGCGCGTTGTATCCCAAGGCAAGCCCGGCGAGTCCCGGCCGGTATTTGCCGAGGCGTGCCTCATAATCGAGAAACCCCAAGCGCGCGAGCGTGTAAGTTAGGCGCGAGACCGTCGGCTTCGGCAACCGCGTGATTGCGGCAATTTCTTGATTCCCGAGCAAGCCTGCGCCTTCCGAAAATGCGCGCAGCACGTCGAGCCCGCGGGCCAGGGCGGTCACGAATTGCTTGTCGTCGGACTGCGCGAATTGCGGCTGATCGCCCGGGTCCAAATCGGTGAGCCGGGCATGCAGCGGAGCGGCGCGGTTGCGGCTCAAGCAGCCTGCCGCTCGACGTCGGCGGGGATGTCTCGGTGGCCGCAACGCAGCATTTGCTGCGTCGCGGCTCGCATCGAGTTAGGCGCCACGAAGCTCATCGGCGAAGAATGCCGACGCGCGCGCAGGATCCCGTCGCGCACGCGGAACCGTCAGGGCATGGAAAACCCGAGCATCCCAATCCAATGAGCCTCCAACGCGTGGAATTTCGCATGTTATTCCGCGGAATGGAATATTATTTCATTTTAGCACACTCGCGCATATGCGCCATGAACGCTCAGGACTGAGCCCGGCGCCGGCGTTTCTGCTTTGGCCAGCAGTTTCGCCGGCGCTTCGGTATTCTCGCGACACATCATGCAAGAACGATACGAACCCGCGCCCGTCGAGGCCGACGCACAGCGGTATTGGGAGCAGCAGCGCTGCTTCGAGGCCAAAGAGGACCCGGCGCGCGAGAAATATTACTGCCTGTCGATGTTTCCGTATCCCAGCGGCCGCTGCCACATGGGGCATGTGCGCAACTACACGATCGGCGACGTGCTTGCGCGATTCATGCGCATGAACGGGAAAAACGTGCTGCAGCCGATGGGTTGGGATGCCTTCGGTCTGCCGGCCGAGAATGCGGCGATTGAAAACAAGGTCCCTCCGGCGAAGTGGACCTACGACAACATCGCGCATATGAAGCAGCAGCTCAAGTCGCTCGGCTTCGGCTTGGATTGGACGCGCGAGCTGACGACGTGTCGGCCCGAGTACTATCGTTGGAATCAATGGCTGTTTCTGCGCATGCTCGAAAAGGGCGTCGCCTACCGCAAAACCGGCCAGGTCAATTGGGATCCTGCGGATCAGACCGTGCTCGCCAACGAACAGGTCATCGACGGCCGCGGCTGGCGCACCGGCGCGCTGATTGAAAAACGCGAAATTCCGATGTACTACCTCAAGATCACCGACTACGCGGCTGATCTGCTCGATGCCTTGGGCGGAATGCACGGCTGGCCGGAGCGCGTGCGCACGATGCAGGCCAACTGGATCGGCAAGAGCGAAGGCGTGAACCTCGCGTTTCCGTATGACATCGACGGGTCGCGCGGTTTCATGCGCGTCTTCACGACTCGCGCCGACACGATCATGGGCGTGAGCTTTTGCGCGGTGGCGGCGGAGCACCCGCTGGCGACGCTCGCCGCGCGCACCAATCCGCGGCTTGCGGCATTCATCGAGGCCTGTAAGCGGGGACCCGCGATCGAGGCCGCGCTGGCGACGCAGGAGAAGAAGGGCATGCCGACGGGGCTCGTCGTGCGCCACCCCGTGAGCGGCGCCGCCGTGCCGGTCTGGGTCGGCAACTACGTGCTCATGAGCTATGGCGAAGGCGCAGTCATGGGCGTGCCCGCGCACGATGAGCGCGATTTCGAATTCGCAAAAAAATACGGGCTGCCGATCCTGCCCGTCATCGACGTGGACGGACGGACCTATTCGACCGAAGCCTGGCAGACCTGGTATGGCGAGCACGGCCGCTGCGTCAATTCGGGCGATTACGACGGGCTGGAATTCCAGGCCGCCGTCGATGCGATCGCGGCCGATCTGCAGCGCGCAGGCTTGGGCAACAAGCAGACCACCTGGCGCCTGCGCGACTGGGGCATCTCGCGGCAGCGCTATTGGGGCTGTCCAATTCCGATGATCCACTGCGCGAAATGCGGCGCCGTGCCGGTGCCCGACGTGGATCTGCCGGTATTGCTGCCGGAGGACCTGGTTCCGGACGGCAGCGGTAATCCGCTCGCCAAGTACGCGGCGTTTCTCGATTGCAGTTGCCCGAAATGCGGCGGCAGCGCGCGTCGTGAGACCGATACGATGGACACATTCGTCGACTCGTCGTGGTATTTCCTGCGCTTTGCCTGCACCGACAATGCGCGCGCGATGGTCGATGCGCGCGTGCAGTATTGGCTGCCCGTCGATCAATACATCGGCGGCATCGAACACGCGATTCTGCATCTCTTGTATTCGCGCTTCTGGACGCGCGTCATGCACGAGTTGGGAGCCGTGCCCTTCAAGGAGCCGTTCGCGAACCTGTTCACGCAGGGCATGGTGCTCAACGAGGCGTTCTTCCGCAAGCCATCGTCCGGTCGCGTCGAATATTTCAATCCCGCCGACGTCGACATCATCACGGACGCCAAGGATGGGCGCCGCATCGCGGTGCTGCGCGCGGATGGCCAAGAGGTCGAAGCGGGCGGCGTCGTGACGATGTCGAAATCCAAGAAGAACGGCGTCGATCCGCAGGCGCTCGTCGAGGAGTTCGGCGCGGACACGGCGCGCCTGTTCACGATGTTCGCCGCACCGCCGGAACAGACGCTGGAGTGGTCGGACGAAGGCGTGCAGGGCGCGTACCGCTTCATCAAGCGCCTCTGGAAGGCCGTCCATGAGCATGTCGTGGCCGGCACCGGCGGGACCGACGCCAAAGCCGGCGACGCGAATGACGACGCGCATGGCGAACCGACCCAAGCGCAGCGAGCTATTCGCCGCCAAGCCCATCAAACCTTGGCCAAGGTCACGGATGATATCGGTCGCCGGCGCACGTTCAATACGGCGATTGCGTCGGTCATGGAGCTCTTGAATGCCGTCGGCAAATTCCAGTGCGCGTCGGCGCAGGATCGTCGCGTGCAGCACGAGGCGTTGGAAATCGCGGTTCTGTCGCTCTCGCCGATCATCCCGCATGTGACGCACGCGCTGTGGCGGGGGCTGGGCCACACGACTGCGCTCATCGACGAACCGTGGCCTGCGGTCGATGCCGCGGCGCTGGAGCAAGCAACGCGCGAAATCGTCGTGCAGGTCAACGGTAAGCTACGCGGCCGCATCGCGGTGCCGGTCGACGCCGATGAACTCGAAATGCGCGAGGCTGCGCTCGCCGACCCGCACGTGCAGAAATTTGTCGGCGCCGCGGCAATCCGCAAGGTGATCGTCGTGCCCGGAAAGCTCGTCAATATCGTGGTCTGACGGGCCTGCTCGTGTACGCTCGCGCCATGCAAACCGCAATTAGCCGCGCCGCGCCGCGCGCAGCCGCGCTGATCACGGTTTTGAGTCTATGTATCCTGTTAGGCATCGACGCCTGCGGCTATCGACTGGCGGGCAGTGGTCCGTGGCCGGCGGTCTTGTCCCGTCCGTATGTATCGCTCAAAGATCCCTATACCGATTTCTCCCGTGAGTTCGAGCGCGAATTGAAAGCTGCGGGCGCCGTGCTGCAACCTGTGGCGGCCGGCGCCAGTGCGACGATCGAAGTCACCAAAGACACGGTCGAGCAGCGCACGCAGTCGGTGTCGGCGAGCAACATTCCGACCGAATATCTGCTGGTCTATACCGTGACTTTCGCCGTGCGCGGCGCGGAAAAGGAATTATTGGCGCCGCAGACGATCACCTTGCAGCAAGACTATAGTTTTGCGGAAAACGTCGTGCTGGCGAAGGAACACGAGGCCGACATACTGCGCGAGCAAATGGCGCGCAATTTGGTCGCGATCGCCATGCGCCGCTTGGGCAGCCTGAAATAGCGCCGCTGTCCGGGGAATGTGCATGCTCCTCCTGAACGCCATCGATCGCCCGGCGCTCGGCCTGCTGCTCGATCGCTACGGCTTGGAACTCGTGTTGGTCGCACGCGAGCAGATAATCCCCGGTTCGTATTGGGGCGAACGCGAGGCGGGCCTCATCGGCGCTCGAATCTATGCCCGGCTGGATACACCCGTGCACTCGATATTGCACGAAAGCGCCCACTTCATCTGTATGACACCGGAGCGGCGTGCCGGACTCGATACGGATGCGGGCGGCGACCATCCGGAGGAAAATGCGGTTTGCTATCTGCAAATCGTATTTGCCGAATTGCTGCCCAACGTCGGCCGATCGCGGATGTTTCGCGACATGGATGAGTGGGGCTACACGTTTCGGCTCGGCAGCGCGGCCGCCTGGTTCGAGCAGGATGCCGAGGACGCGCGCCGCTGGCTCGTCGATCACGGCCTCATCGACGCGTCCGGTGCGCCGACCTATGCCTGTCGGTAGTCCGGCGTCGCCGTCATGCCGCGCATGTACCCGCAACTGGGGCATGCCGATACGGTCGCCGCGTTGAGCGAACTCGCGCGTGGCAGGGCGCCGGTGCTCGCCGACATCACGTAATTCATTGCCGATGGCAAATCGCAGACGCGGGCGGTGTACGAGCGCAAGAAAGGAGAACGTGCATGAGTCAATGCAAACTTGCGCCCGTGCCGATACCGTGCCCGACGTCGCGAATTTCCGCGAGCTTTACCAGGAACTCGTCGAGACGAACACGACGCTCTCTTCGGGCAGCTGCACCTTGGCCGCCGAACGAATCCGCGCCTAGGCGGCGACCGAACGCGGAGTTCGCGCCGCAGAGCGGCGTGGGGAATCGGCGTCGCTCTGCTGCGTGTCGGCGCGATAGTGGGACACGAGCTCGGAGAGCTCGCGCGCCTTGTCGACGATCGACTCGCTCGCGGCGGCCGCCTGCTCTACGAGCGCCGCGTTTTGTTGCGTCATCTCATCCATTTGAACGACGGCTTTGTTGACCTGCTCGATGCCGGCCGCCTGTTCTTGGCTCGACGTCGCAATTTCGGCGACGACTGCTTTGACCTTCGCGACGGCCTCCCCGATCTCGCCGAGCGCGCGGCCCGACTCGTCGACGAGCTTCGTTCCTTCCTCGACCTTCGTCACGCTGTCCTTGATCAATGACTTGATTTCCCTCGCGGCAGTCGCGCTGCGGCCCGCGAGGTTGCGAACCTCGCTCGCCACCACGGCAAAGCCGCGGCCCTGATCGCCGGCGCGCGCCGCTTCGACAGCGGCGTTCAAGGCCAGCAGGTTCGTCTGGAACGCGATTTCGTCGATGACCCCGATGATCTCGGAAATCTTCTTGCTCGAGGAGTTTATCTCGCTCATGGCCGCTACCGCGGCCGTAACGATGGAGCTGCTCTTTTGCGCCTGCAGATGCGCCGCGGCGGCCAACTGATTCGCTTCGCCGGCATTGTCCGCGGACTGTTTGACGGTCGTCGTCATTTCCTCCATGGCGGAGGCCGTCTCCTCGAGGCTCGCGGCTTGCTGCTCGGTCCGCTGGCTGAGATTCGAATTGCCGTCGGCGATCTCTGCAGCTCCGCCATGGACCTCGCCCGAGACCATCTTGATCTCTTGAACCAGGGTCATCATCGCATTGACGAGCGCATTGGCGCTCTCGCCGAGCGCGGCAATTTGTCCAGTCTTGCTGTTGAGCGAAATTCGCCGCGTCAAATCGCCGTCGATCGCGGCCTGCACGACCTCGCGCGTCTCCTGTACCGCCGCGTCCAGCGCCGCGGACATGCGGACTTGTTCGGTCACATCGGCGGCGTACTCGACGATCTTGTAAGGTTTGCCGCTCAGATCCATGATCGGACTATGGGTCGTCTGGATGTAGATCTCGGCTCCGCCATTGGCGACGCGCCTGTGCTGGCCGGCGTCGAATTCGCCGCGGCGCAATTTCGCCCACATCGCAGCATGGCCCGGACCGGAGCGCTCGGCGCTGCACATGAATACCGTGTCGTGTTCGCCGACGATTTCCTCGAGGCGGTATCGGAAGAGCTTCAGGAAGTTCTCGTTCGCGGTGCGCACCGTGCCGTCGAGTTCGTATTCGACGATCGCCTGCGCCTTGTTGATCGCTGCGATCTGACCCTTGGCATTGAGTTCGTTCTCGAGCAGCGCGCCCTGCATCGTCTGAAGCGCCGACAGCATTTGGGAAGTCTCGTCGCGGCCCGATGCGTCGATCGTATTATCGAGTTTGCCGCCCGCCACCGCGCGCGCGATCTCGATCGCACGGCCCAGTGGCCGCGTGATCGAGCGCGTCGAGACGACGCACAGCACCGTGCCGAATACCAGGCATAGCAACGCAATGCCGATTTGCAGCATCGACGAGCGCGTGCGCGTCGCCGACAGCGAAGCTGCGGCATTATCGACGCGGGCGAGCGCCGTCTGATTGAGCGCCTCGCTCGCGTCTTCCATGCCGTGAACCGCCGCCTTAAAGGCGCCGATCTCGCCGTTGGCTTCCTGAGTCGTCTTGATCTGGCCCGAGCGAATACGCTCAAAGGTCTTTTCGAAGCCGTCGACGTATGCGCGGAATCCTAAGTCGATCTGCTGCAGCGCTTTCCGGTCGTCGGCGGTCAGTTCGAGGGTGTTGGCCTGGGCGATCTCCGCGGTCAGCGACGACTTGACCGAGTCCCACTTCTGCTTGTAGGACGCGAGCTTCTCGGCGTCGTCGAGATTGATGAAGGAATCCTTCTCGAAGCGGCGTTCGTTCAACACCAGCAGGTCGATTTTGGCGGCCCGTTGGGCGAGCTGCACATCGTTGGTTGCGGCGTGATGAGCAGTCGAGTAGAGCATGTTTTGGCCGATCACGCCGACGCCCGCGCAGGCGAGCAACAGCACCAGCAGAACACCGAAGGCCGCGCTGAGGCGGCCCATGATTGTAAGATTCTTGAGCATTGTTTTACCTAATTCCTCAGCCATTCAATGCGCGCAGCCGGCGGTGGTGGAACCGGCGCTCGGCAGGCCGGCTCACAAGGGCTTGGCGGCGGGCCGAGACCTCACACCATGTGTATCGCTGTTATTGGCGTTTACTTGAGGCGCCGCGACGCCGCCGCAGCGCCCTGTGCGTAGTCTTAAGGCTGCCTAAGGCCTAAATGTGGACTCGATCACTTTTTGGCCGGAATTAGGTCTTTGAACATCGGTACGAATTCGATGGTCTCTCCGTCGCCGACGTCGTAGCGCACGATATCCGCACCGCGGTAGCCGCGCATGGAATAGAACTTGACGCCCGGCAGCGTCGCCATCAGCTCGGCGCGCGAAAAGCCGTGCGCAAGCGCCTCGTGTTCACAGCGTTCGAGCAATAGCGAACCGATGCCGCGCCGCGCATGGGAGGGATCGACGAAAAACGCACGGATCTTGGCGGCCTCGATCGCCGGATCGAGCCGCTTCGCATCGCGGCCCGAACGGGCATCGCCGCCAAATAGCGTCGCGCGGTAGCTCCAGCCGCCGCAGCCCGCGAAAGCGCCTTGCCGTTCGGCAATAAAGTATGTTTCGTCACGCAGCAGCTGCGTATCGACGCCGAACGCCCCGCGTAGCGCGCCTTCGATTTGCGCGGGGCGATAATCGTCCAAACTCAAGCCGCGCGCCGATCGGGCTATCAGCTGCCCGATCGCGGGGATATCGGCGGCAATCGCCTTGCGCAACACGACGGTCATGATCTCGATCGCTCCACGTCCAGCTTGGCGTCCTGCGCTGCCGCGCAATTGCACGGGGGCGGCCCAAGGCTGCGCATGGCGGCGGCAATATGCGACAATTACAGCAGCTTTCAAGGAGGCATTGGTGCTCAAATTACTGCTGTGGCTCGTGCTCCTGGTATTGTGTTGGCCGTTGGCTTTGCTCGCGCTGCTGTTATGGCCGCTATTGTGGCTATTAACGCTGCCGTTTCGGCTCGTCGGCGTCGTATTCGAGGGCATGTTCGAACTGCTGCGCGCCATCGTGCTGCTGCCCGCGCGCATTCTCGGCGGGCCCGGTTCGGTACGTCGCTAGGCTCCAGTCAGGCGGCGTTGGCCGCCGCGGTCGGCATCGCGTAGCAGCGTCCGAAGCGATTGGCCAGGAACGGCTGCAGCCCAATTTCCTCTTGCCGGATCAAACCCGCCTGCGGCAGATGTCCTGCGCTAAGCATATCGAGTACGGCGCAAATTCCGCCGGCGGTCGTGATTTGAATCGCGCTGCGCATGCGGCCGCCCATCGGTGCGGCGTAGATTTTGTTGGCGTAGGTTTCCTGTACGAGCTGACCGCCCTGCAGCCCGCTGACGGTGACGAACACGATGACGACGTCTTGCAGCGTAATCGGCACCGCGTTTTCCAGGATATCCTTCAGCAGTTCGCGACGATCGCGCAGCCTCAGGTCGTTGAGCAAGGCCTTCATGATCGCGGCATGGCCGGGATAGCGAATCGTACGGTAATTGAGATTGCGGACCTTGCCGGCCAGCGTTTCGCATAAGGTGCCGAGCCCACCGGAGGTGTTGAAGGCCTCGTACAGCACGCCATCGAGGGAAAACTCTTCGCATTCCTCGAGCGGCTGCGTTTCGCGCAATTGACCGTTGACGATTGCTTCGCAGGGCTCGCAGTATTCGTTGATGACGCCGTCCGTGCTCCAGGTCAAATTGTAGTTCAGCGCGTTGGAGGGAAATTTCGGCAGAGCGCCGACCCGCATACGCACGTCCTGAAGCTCATCGAATCGCGACGCCAAATCGCTGGCGACGATCGTTATGAAGCCCGGCGCGAGGCCGCACTGGGGTATGAACGCCGTGCGCGCGCCGGCCGCCAGCTGCTTGACCGCGCGCGTGCTCGCGACATCCTCGGTAAGATCCAAATAATGCGCTCCGGCCGCTTTGGCCGCCTCGGCGATCAGTCGCGTCGCGTGATAGGGAGCCGCGCTGAGTACCGCGAATTGACCCGTGAGTATCTTGCGCAGCGCGGCGGCATCGCTGATGTCGGCCGCGATCTTGTTGATCGGCAACGCGGTTTCCAGCCGATCCAGCGGTTTGCTCGCGCGATCGATGACCGTCACGGCGTATTCGCCGCTGCCGACCAACATTTCCGCAATCATTGAGCCAATCTTGCCCGCACCGACGATAACGATGTCTTTCATGCCGCCCTCAAAGGATAGACGACTATTCTTCGCGAAATGCCCGGCGAATGGTATGGGCAACCTGCGCATTTTAACGGTACAATTACGTCATAACGTAGGTGTTCACCGCCGAAATGACGGATACGATCGATAATCAACTGATTTCCAGGCTGCGCGAGGACGGGCGCACGTCGACCGCCGAGCTCGCGCGCCTGGTCGGTCGATCCCGCAGCAGCGTCCAGAGCCGCATCGAACGGCTCGAGCGCGACGGCGTAATCGCGGGCTATACCGTGCGGCTCGCGCCTGAATATGAACTTGGCGCGGTACGTGCGCACGTGATGATCAAGGTCGGGCCCAAGGAGACGCGCGCGGTCACGGCCGCCCTGGCCGCGATCAGCCAAGTGCGGCTATTGCATTCCGTCAGCGGCGACGTCGATTTGATCGCCGTCGCGGCAACGGCGACCGTGGCAGAGATGGACCAAGTCATCGACCAAATCGGCGCGCTGGCGGGCGTCGAGCGCACGACCTCATCGATCATTCTCTCGACGAAATTCGAGCGCTAGCCGCAGACTTGCGCCGGCCGCGGGAAGAAAATGCGGTGTGGGTCTTTAAAAAGCCCCACACCGTTGGAATATCGCGCCGACGGGGGAGTTGGCTGGTTGCCGACGCGAATTGCTCCTAAACCTGTTCATGTCCTTGGCCGGCGGGCGGCATCGGACTTGGGATCAATAGTGCCAAATAAGGACAGGTCAGGGGAGTACTCTTTCTCACTGTCAATGCAATTTTTTTCATCTAAGGATATACGCTCCGGGCAGTAGCCTGCCATGCGGTGCTGCCCTAGCCCGGTTTGCGGCGGCGTTGTTTGACGATCAAATAGGCGATGATGGAAACCAGCACCGTCACGCAGCTCGCCTTGAAGTCCGCCTGCATGCCGGGCGTGAATGCCATCGCCATCAGAACGGTGCCCATGCCCAACAACGCGACGATGCTGAGCCACGGAAACCACCACATGTTCACGGGCGGCGCAGGTTCGCGGTCCTTTTGGCGGCGGAAGCGCAAGACCATGTGCGCGATGACGATCACCATGTAAATGACGACGACCAGAGCGCCCGAGGAGCTCACGAGAAAATCGAAAACTGCTTGTGGTGCTTGGGTTGCCGCGATGATGCCGAGAAAGCCCGCCGCGGACCCCATGAGCACGGAGACCACGGGAACCCGACGTTTGTTCAGGCGCACCAAGCCCTGCGGCGCGTCGCCGGAGGCCGCGAGCACGAACATCACGCGCGAACTGACATAGAACGCCGAGTTCAGGCAGGACAGGACGGCGGTCAGAATGATCGCGCTCATGATCAATCCCGCACCCGGTACATGCATCGCGTTGAGCGCGAGCGTGAATGGTGATTCGCCGGAGCGCACCAAATTCCACGGCACCACGCAGACGATCAAGAAGATCGAGCCAACATAGAAAAGCAAAATGCGCCCGATGACCTGGGTGCTCATGCGCGCGACCGCAAGTCCCGGTTGCGAGGATTCCGCCGCCGCGATCATCGTGATTTCCGCGCCGGTCATCGCGAAAAACACGATCGGCACGGTCGCGCCTACGGCAATCCAGCCATGCGGCGCGAAGCCGCCGTATGCGCTGAGATTGTGGAAGGTCGCGCCGTTAGGCGAGATCCAGCCGAATGCGAACGACGCCGAGATCGCGATGAACACCAGAATGGCGGCGACCTTGATCGAGGCAAACCAAAACTCGAACTCGGCGTATGAGCGCGCCGACATGAGATTGACGGCGGTCATGACGGCCATCAGGCCTAGGCCGATTAGCAGCGGCGACAGGGGTATCCATTGCTGCAGAATTTTGGCGCCGGCAATCGCCTCGACCGGGACCACGAGAACCCAGAAATACCAATAAAGCCAGCCGACCATGAATCCGGCGCCGTCGCCCAAACCCGCGCGCGCGAATTCGGTGAACGTGCGTACGCGCGGCAGCGCGGTGGCCATCTCCGCGAGTCCGCGCATCACGAGCAGGATCAGCGCTCCGGCGATGCCGTAGCTGATGAAACTCGCGGGTCCGGCGGCGATGACGGCCGTGCTGCTGCTGACGAAAAGACCGGCGCCGATGATGCCGCCGATCGAAATCATCGTCAGGTGCCGCTTCTTCAGGGAGCGGCTCAACTCGTTCATCGGCGCCAGTGCCGCGGCGACGTCGGCCTCGGCGAGGGGATTCGATTGATTCATTTTGAAGCCTCGACGTTGACTCGCACACTTCCAGCCCCGATGCGATCGAGCCAACGGCAGCAATAGGTCTCGATGCCCTTCTCGAACAGCATGCGCTTGTTATTGAATGATCCCATCGTGAACACACCATACTCCGCCACATCGGCGGCGTCACAGAGATAGGCGACTTCCTTGCCGTGATTGACCGTGAGCTCCGCGAGCGCGCGACCCATGAAATGACCGTCGCCGTCGAGGATCATGACGCGCTGGCCGGGAACCGGCGGCGATGCCATGGACGGACCATAAGCTCAAGTCCGGCAGATCAAATGCGCGTCGCCCGCGGGCGCGTTGCCGCGTTCGTAAGGTTTCGCCCAGACCATGTAGACGGCGCCGAGGATCATCACGCCGATCGTCGTCACGAGCATTCCGTAATCGACATACCAAGGGTCGTCTGGGCTGCGCGGCCACAAGATATTGATGATCGCGCCCACGCCGTAGGTGAGCGCGAGCAGATTGACGAAGTAACCCCAATTCCCGAGCGTGTACGGCCCAGCCGGCCGCCAGCCCTTGCTGCGCGCGATCAGCGCAGCGAGCACGATCATTTGGAACGAAATATAGATGCCGACCGCCGCGAAACTGATGATCGTCGCAATCGCATCCTGCATCCACATCGCGGAAAGTGCGATGACTGCGGGTATCGTGCCCATAAGAATGAGCGCATTCGCCGGGACGTGGTGACCCGGCGACATGCGGCTCAAGAATTTGCTGCCGAAGATCATGTGATCGCGCGCGTAAGCGAAGATCAACCGGCTCGCCGCCGCCTGCAGGCTCAGCAGGCAGGAGATGAAGGACACCAACACGACGACGATGACGGCGCGGAAGCCCGCCTCGCCCATCGCCGCGCGCAGCAGCGTCACGATCGGATCCTTGTCCGAACCCGACATCACCGCGCCGATGTCGGGGATCGACAATACGAACGCGAGGCAAACCCAGGTGGCCGCGGCGCCGCCGATATATATCGTCATGCGCATCGCCTTCGGAATCATGCGGCTCGCGTCCGGCGTTTCCTCGGCGACGTCGCCGCAGGCTTCGAACCCGTAATAACAGAACATTGCCGCAAGCGACGAGGCGAGAAAGGCGGGTAAATAGTGGCCGTCGGTGTGCACGAACGACGTGTCGATGAGCACCTTGAGCGGCTGATGCCGCGCAAACAGCAGTAGGTAACCGCCGACGACGATGGCGCCGACCAATTCGCAAATGAATCCGAACATTGCGACGCGCGCCAGCAAGCGGGTGCCGCTCAAGTTGAGAACGGTCGTCACGACGATCAATACGAGCGCGATCACCGTGGTCGCGAGCACCGTGCTTTCCATGCCGAATAGCTGAGCCAGAAACGGCGCGACGCCGGTCGCAACCCCCGCCATCGTGCAGCACAGGGCCCAGGCGTAGACCCAACCGGCCATCCATGCCCAGCGCTTGCCCATGAGGCGCCGCGCCCAGGGATATAGGCCGCCGGAGATCGGAAATTGCGAAACGATTTCGCCAAAGATCAGGCAAACGAACAATTGACCGATGCCGACGCCGATATACGTCCACCACATCGGCGGACCGCCGGCGACGATCGCGCTCGCAAAGATCGTATAGACGCCCACCACGGGCGACAGGTAGGTGAATCCGAGGGAGAAATTCTCCCATTTGGACATCGTGCGCACGAACTTCGACTCGTAGCCGAGGGCCTTGAGTTGAGCGGCATCATGATCTATCGATTGCGCGGATTCGTCGATTGCCAAAGTGGAATCTCCCCGAGAGACATATGCCAATCGCCAGTCTACCTAAAATTCGTATTGGAAATCGACACGGACGGTGCGCGGTTGATTGGTCGACACGCGCGCGCAAAGGAATTCGCCGGGTTGATTCGCGACGAGCTTGAGCGTACCGCCTAGCACGCAAGTTTATTGCCCGCCAGGCATGAGAATCTTTGCCTCGATCGCTTATGAAACGGCTACACTGAAAAGCAGGGGCGGGGGTAATCGTGCGCACATCGGGGCGCTTGGCCGCGCGTCTGGCACTGAAAACAGGCGTCCTTTAATGCTCGACCGTAGCCTTGCGGATCAACACTCGCCGCGCTCACCGTGCGCATGAGGGATCGATCCGTTAATTGGATACTGGCGGCGGTGTTCTCGACGAGCCTCGGCGTCGGCTTGATCTTCGGCTTCGAGCCGCCCTTGATCGCAATGGTCTTGAATCGTTCGGGCAACTCGAGCTTCCGCATAGGCGCGGTCATCGCGGTTAGCCTCGTGGCGGTGAGTGTGATCGGACCCTTGTACCCATATGCGATCGCGCGTCTGGGGCTGCGGCGCTCGGTCATGAGCGGGATCGGCGCCGCCGTATTGATTTTGCTCGTCATGCCGTTCTGGAATAGCGTTGCGGCGTGGGTACTGCTGCGGGTTGCTACGGGCTGCGCCTTCGGTTTGAGTTGGATCGCGAGCGAAATCTGGATGAATACCGTCAGCGGCGATGCGTCGCGCGGCACGGTCATGGGAATTTACGGCACCGTCTTTTCGATCGGTACCGTTGCTGGACCGGTTTTGCTGGAATTGACGGGGACCCGCGGGCCCTTGCCGTTTGTGATCGGCGCGCTCTGTCTGGCCTTGACGCTGTTGCCGCTGGCGCTGCTGCGCGATGCGGCTCGCAGCAGCGCGACTCACGCGACACAGGCCGCGCAAGCGACGCGGGCTGCGCAAGCGACGCGGGGTGCGCAGTCGACGCGGCGTGCACAGTCGACGCGGGCTGTGCAGTCGACGCTGCCGCGGCTCGCGTCGATACGCAAGCTGTTCGGAATCTTGCCCGCCGCCCCGGTCGTCATGCTGGCCGCCGCCGTGGCGGGCCTCGTAGAGTCTGCCGACCTGTCCTTGCTGCCCTTGTTCGGCCTGCACGCGGGTCTGAATGAGCGTACCGCGTTGCTGCTGGTCACGGTGTTTCTCGCCGGCAACGTGGCGCTGCAGCTGCCGATCGGGGTGCTTGCCGATCGCTTCGGCCGCCGCGCGCTGCTCGGCGTTTGCGCCGTCACGAGCGCGATCGGGCCGCTGCTGCTGCCCGCCGCGCTCGACCGGCCGACGCTGCTGTGGCCGCTGCTGTTCGTCTGGGGAGGCACGCTTTACGCGTTCTACAGTCAAGGCGTAGCGCTGCTCGGCGAGCAATTTCAGGCAGGGAATCTCGCCGCCGCGAATACGCTGTTCGTGATGGTCTACTGTGTCGGTGGCGTGTTGGGCCCTAGCATCGGCGGCTACGCGATGGATGTCTGGCCCTACCGCGGATTGCCGGTGCTGCTGGCGGTTTCAGCCGCAAGCCTGCTCGCCGGGCTCGCATTTAGCCGTCGGCCTCGCGCGCCTGCCGATTGAGCCGAGGCCGGCGCTTACGGCTTGACCATCTTGATCGATCGATTCGCGGTCTACTGGGCCAGTACTCGGCGCTGCGCGCCTCGCCCGTTCGGGGCCGCCCTCTGGGCGCTCTAAACCGGCCGCAGCGGCCGGTTTAGTGAGCCGCCTGTTGCGCGCGATACGCCTGCCAACTCTGATCGATCAGATAGGCGTGTACGTCATCGGCATCCTGTTCGCTCAACAGATCGTCGAACCGCTCCATGCCGTTCGGGGCGAGCGCACCGTGCAGCACGATGTCCTTGAAGGCCGCATGCAGACCCGTACTCAGTTTGCGCAAGTCCGGCGTCGTACTCGGGCCCAAGACGTGGCAACGCGAGCACTCTTCAATGAATTTGATCTCGCCGGCGCTGATGCTCGCGGCGCTCGCGGTCTGCGGCGGCGGTTCGGGAATAGGCGCCTCGATGCGCAGCGGCGGCGTCGGCACCGCGCCGCCGCCGAGTTTGAACGCGATGATGCGATTGGTATTTTGGTACTTGAGCGCCGCGCTGCTCGGCGGTATCGGACCCACGGTAATCGCCGAACCGCCGTAGCCGACCTGAACGGCGACGTATTGCTCGCCGTCGACCGCGTAGGTGATCGGCGCGGCCATGATGTGGCTGCCGGTCTGGACCGTCTTCAGAACCTTGCCGGTGTCGGCCGCATACACCCAAAGCTCGCCGCTGCCGCGACCTTGAAAGACGAGATTGCCCGCCGTCGAGAGAATGCCGCCGTCGCTACCGCGGATTCCCGACGAGGTTTCATGTTCCCAGACGGTTTTCTGCGCGACCGGATCCCAGGCGCGAATCAGTTCGCGGACCGGCTTGACCGTGCGCTCGGCATTGATCGTGCGCCGGTCCGGCAGCGGTCCATAGAATTTCTTGACGTCCTCGGCGCTGTAGGTGTCGTCGGGATAAATTCCGTTGACGGTGAAGAAACCCTCGATGAATTTGACCGAGCCGCCGTTATGCAGCAGGTCGATCCAGACGGCCGGCTGATCGATGACGGGTATGTAGACGAGATGCGTCTGCAGACTAAAGGACATCGGCGGCCAGGTGTGCCCGCCTGCCCATGATGGGTAGACGCTCTTCGGCCCGGAGTACCAGTCCGAGGTCTTGGTCGTGATCGGCCGTCCCGTCCTCCTGTCGACGCCCTTGGCCCAATTGACATAAGTGTAATTGTGCGCCGACAGCAGCTTGCCGGTCTTGCGGTCGAGTACATAGAAGAATCCGTTCTTCGAGGCCTGCATGAGAACGTGCCGCGTGGTGTCCGCGATGCTGATGTCGGCGAGGATCATCTTCTGGACGGCATCGAAATCCCAGCTGTCGCGGGGCGTCGTTTGGTAGTACCAGGCCATGCGGCCGGTATCCGCGTGCAGCGCGATGATCGACGCCGTGTAGAGGCTGTCGAGTTTTGCCGGGCCCAATTGCCGCAGGTCGTACGGCGCGGCATTGGCGGTGCCGAAATAGACCAGATTGAGGTCCGCATCATAGGCGAAGCCGTCCCAAGCCGTGCCGCCGCCCTGAAATTCCGGCTTTCGATGCGGGTCCCAGGTCTTGGCCGCCGCCGCCAATTCGGGATTCTCGAACGGTTTCCCAACCGCCGGCGGAACCGTGTAGAACCGCCATTGGAATGCGCCGGTAGCCAGATCATAGGCGGCGACATAGCCGCGCACGCCGCCGTGCCCCATGTCCGAACCGCTGTTGCCGACGACGACCAGATTGCCCGCGATCTGCGGCGCGCCGGTGCTCGAGTAGGGCAGCTGATGATCGGTGAACGTGTCGACCTCCCAGATCTTCGCGCCGGTCGCGGCGTTCAGCGCGTGTAATCGGCCGTCGACCGAAACGACGTAGACTTTGCCTTTCCAAACCGCGACGCCGCGGTTGACGAGATCGCAGCAGGGATTTCTGCCGTAGAAATAGTTGGGCTTTGGATCGTAGCGCCAGAGTTCGCGACCCGTGGCCGCCTCCACGGCGTAGACATAGCCCCAGGTGCCCGAGGTATAGAGCACGCCATCGATCGCGATCGGCGTGGCCTCCTGGCCGCGCTGCGGATTGCCGAGATCATAGTCCCAGGCGAATCCCAATCGATCGACGTTGGCGGCGTCGATGCTCTTTAGCGGCGAGTAATAACTGCCGTTCTTGTCGCGGCCCAGCGTGAACCAATTTTGCGGTTCAGCGTCGGCCGCCTGCAGACGCGCCGCATCGAGGTCGCCCGGTGCGCGCTGGCCGGCTTGCGCCGGCGCGAGAGCGGCGACCAGGCATAGCAGCGCGCAGCGCGCAGCAAGGGGTGCGCGCGCGACGCCAAACGAGGCGCGGGAGGCATCGTTTATTGCGTTGCAAGCGGGCATCGTTACTCCTGACGGCGCGGGGTCCGAGATCAGTCTTCTGCGTTCGAATAAATGCTCAGCGACAGCAAGCGGATCGGCACCTTCTCCAGACGCTCGGAACCGTGCGCGACATTATGCCGTGCCGATAGTGAATGATGCCCGAAAGCATATGATTGAACTCGATCCCCGGATGCTGAAATCCCGGGAAGGGCTCGAAGAGTTTGTGCGGGCCGTGCTGCGCCGCTAATTAAGGTCGCGCCAAGAACCGCCGGGTCGATCTCGTAAAGCAGTAGCGCCTGCGTTTGACGGATTTGGTAAGCAGACGCGTTGAATGCGCCGGCCCCTTTAGGTGGTAGACGATAGCGATCGCACCGCGGTCAGCGACCAAATCAGGGCGGCAATCCAGCCAATTACGGTCCAACCAACCAAGAAATTCAGCGCAAAGATCGCCCATGCGTTGTGATGATTGCGCGCGAAAGCGATGATCGTCGGAATGAAGTAGCAGGCGACGAGAAATAGTAACGCGTGCATGGCACCCTCCTTTTCAATAATGGTCGTCCAAGACAATACACATTTCCGCGCATTAAGTTGCAGCGACTGCTCAACTGGCCGCGGCTTGACGTAATGTTAGTAATGGCTTACCGTAAGGCGTGACTTACGCAAATGCCTTGACGGCCCTTGCGGATCCGACCCGGCGAACCGTGTTCGAGCGCCTACGCCGCGGGCCCGCATCGGTCGGAGAATTAGCCGCAGGGCTGCCGGTCAGCCGTCCAGCCGTATCGCAGCACCTGCGGTCGCTCAAACTCGCGGGGCTCGTGACTGCTCGATCGCAGGGGACGCGCCGCGTCTATGAGATCGATCCCGATGGGCTCGGCGAGCTGCGGCGGTGGCTCGAGACGTTTTGGGATGAGGCACTCGACGCGTTCAAGCGCGAAGTGGAAATGGGCAGAACGCCGAAAGGGAGGATCCGACGTTGAGTCAAACAACCGAGATTGCGCCGGTGCGCAAATCCATTATCGTGCAAGCGTCCGCGGCGAGAGCATTCGACGTGTTTACCGCCGGAATCGACCGCTGGTGGCCCAAGAGTCACGGCTTGGGCGAAGCACCCGTGATCGAGTCGATCATCGAGCCATTCGTCGGCGGGCGCTGGTACACGAAGTGCGCCGACGGCAAAGATGTGGTCGTCGGCCACGTCCGTGTTTGGGAACCGGCGAAGCGCCTCGTCGTCAGTTGGGAGATCAGCGCCAAGTGGAAGCCCGATTCACGCGTAGCTTTCGCCTCAGAGGTCGAGGTGCTATTCGTCGCGCAAACGCCGCACACGGCGAGGGTGGAACTCGAGCATCGTGACTTCGAGCGCATGGGCCCATCGGACGGCGCAACGATGCGAAACAGCGTCGACGGCGGATGGCCAGCGATATTGGAGTTCTTCGCGCAAGAAGCCGGCAAGGCAACGTCGGCCTGAGGTAGGCACGCGCAGACAATTTCACGGATTCACAGCATTCCCGGCGGCCCGTTTGGTCGCGCGGTGTTGGCCCGCCTTCATGCCGCGCCCAGCTTGATGATTCTTCCCTCGCGCCACGAGCGTGTAGCCGCATCGGCGAGTTCCAGGGCCTTTAGTCCGTCCGCCACCGTCGTCCGAACCGGCTTGCCGTCCTGAACGGCCTCGAAGAAATGCGCGATTTCCAGCGCATACGCCGTCCGATATCGCTCGAGGAAGAACGCTTCGGGGACATCGCTCGATACAGCAGTCCTCGAGTACGCAGTGACTTGCGTCGGCCGCACATTGCCTGCCTGCAGCATTCCTAAACTCCCGAGCAATTCGAAGCGCTGGTCGTATCCATAGGCCGCGCGGCGCGCAGTGTTGATCTGGCATAGCCGGCCGCGCTTGGTGCGTATCGTGACGGCCGTCGAATCGATATCGCCGGCTGCCGCAATCGCGGGATCCGACAGTGAGCTACCGGTCGCGTGCAGGGTGTCGGCCTCGTCGTCGAGCATCCATCGGAAGACATCGAAATCGTGGATCAGCATGTCTTTGAATATGCCCCCCGAATGCTTGATGTATTCGATCGGCGGTGCGCCCGGATCGCGGCTCGTAATCACGAGCATTTCCGGGTCGCCGATTTCACCGGCCTCCACGCGCGCCTTCAACGCAGAGAAAGTAGGATCGAAGCGACGCTGAAAACCGATCATGCAGACGACCTTCGCCTTCGCCACGGCATCGGCGCAAGCGCGGGCCCGCTCGAGCGTCAGGTCCACCGGTTTTTCGCAGAACACATGTTTTTTCTGTGCGGCCGATTTCATGATGAGGGCGGCGTGCGTGTCCGTGCTCGAACACACGACAGTCGCGCCAATCGATGCGTCACCGAGCGCGCCCTCGGCATCGGCCACCTGCGCGCCATGCAATTGAGCCAGCGCAGCCGCTGCTTGCGCGTTCACGTCCACGACATACTTCAAATGCACGCCCGGCAGTTTCGCCAGATTCGCCGCATGGATCTTGCCGATCCGTCCAGCTCCGAACACCGCCACGTCAATCGTCATAGCCGCCTGTCTCCCTGGATTCTTCACACTTCTGTTCGAGCCGGTAGGCGGACACAACATTGTGCAGATTTTGGCATTGAAGCAGATAACATGCTGCGCTAGCCTGAGGTGCTCACAGAAGGTTCCTATGACCGCCGCCGAGACCATACCCAGCATTCGCACGCTGCGCCTGAAAGTCAAGCGCGGGGCTCATGCGTGGCTCAAATCGGCTGCGATCGAAGTCAACGCAGTTTGGAACTTTGCCAACGAGACCAGTCATAAGGCGGCTCGGCCTTTCGCAGGGCCGTCCCGACAGCTAAGCGCATTCGACCTCGACAAGCTTTCTGCAGGTGCCTGCGAGTGTTTCGAGCGGATCGGCTCGGGCACGATGAGAATTGGCTATGCCTCAGCGGCGCTGCGGGTGTTCGGAGCCGCTGCACTGTTATGCGCTGCGGCCGCAGTAATTCCTCGCGCAACCCTCGCGGCTCCGGATGCCCACTTCGTGCTGGTCAGCCATGCACCGGATTCGGACCCGTGGTGGAACACGATCAAGAACGCGATCAAACAGGCCGACGAGGACTTCAACGTTCAGACCGATTACCGCAATCCGCCGAACGGCGACATCGCTGATATGGCGCGGCTGATCGAACAAGCGGCGGCGCGCAACTACGACGGCGTGATCGTCTCTATCGCCGACTACGACGTGCTCAAGAACTCGATCGCCAAGGTCACGGCCAAACACATCCCGCTCGTGACGATCAACTCCGGCACCGAGGAGCAAAGCGCCCGGCTCGGCGCGATCATGCACGTCGGACAACCGGAATACACCGCGGGCAGAGCGGCGGGCGAAAAGGCGAAGGCGGCGGGCATCCGCTCATTCCTGTGCGTCAACCATTACGCGACCAACCCCGCATCGTTCGAGCGCTGTCGAGGTTTTGCCGACGCGATCGGTGTCGATTTCAAGACCTCCACGCTGGACGCAGGCCAGGATCCGACCACCGTCCAGTCGAAGGTCAGCGCCTATCTGCGCAATCACCCCGACACCCAGGCCTTGCTCGCGCTCGGTCCGCTGTCTGCGTCGCCGACGATCAAGTCCCTGAAGCAGACGGGTCTTGCCGGCAAGATCTGGTTCGCAACATTCGACTTCTCGGAAGAGTTTGCGCAAGCCATCCGGGATGGCACGATCCAGTTTGCGATCGACCAGCAGCCCTATTTGCAGGGATACATCCCGGTCGCCGTGCTGGCTATCGCGAACAAGGATCACACGACCGATCCGGCCAAGATCCGCCAGATTCTCGAGGCGAATCCGCGGTTCCAGCTACGGCTCGCGACCTACGGGCTTGCTCCGGACTATGGGCCGCGCAATATCGGCTCCGGCCCCGGCTTCATCACGAAGGAAAACCTCGCCAAGGTGCTCCAGTATGCCGGGCAGTACCGCTGAATCGCGCGGCGGCGCCGCATCGCCGACGTCCCCGGTGACCCCCGGGGCGCCCCCCGCCGACGAGCGCATCCGCCGCGAATCCCGGTTCGGGCACATTCTGAATCGTCCTGAATTCGCTTCGATCTCCGGAACCGTGCTGGTCTTCGCCGTGTTCGGAATCGCCGCGGGCGGATCGGGTATGTTCAATCTCGACGGCATTATGAACTGGTCGCAGGTGTCCGCGTATCTCGGCCTGCTCGCCGTCGGCGCTTGCCTGTTGATGATCGCGGGCGAGTTCGACTTGTCGATCGGTTCGATGATCGGTTTCGCCGGCATGATGGTCGCGATTCCCACGGTCTATTTCCACTGGCCGATCGCGCTCGCGATTCTGTTCGCCTTTGCCGGCTCGATGCTGCTCGGCGCAGTGAACGGCTATCTCGTCATGCGCACGCGGCTGCCGTCGTTCATCGTGACGTTGGCCTCTCTGTTCATTCTGCGCGGCCTCACACTCGCGCTGTCGATCCATTTTGCCGACCGGACGATCGTCTCGGGCGTGGGCGACATCGCTGCCCAAGACTGGCTCGCACGAACCCTATTCCAAGGCGTCGCCTTCCATCGCCTGTTCACCTGGTTAGGCCACATTGGCGTCTTGAAACTGCTCGACGACGGCCAGCCGCTGGTGCCCGGCCTTCCCAAAGTTTTGCTATGGTGGCTAGCGCTTGCGCTCGTCGGCGCCTTCGTACTCGCCAAGACTCGCTTCGGCAACTGGATTTTCGCCGTCGGGGGAGACGCGGTGGCTGCCAAGAATGTCGGCGTGCCGATACGGCGCGTGAAGATCTCGCTGTTCGTCTTCAGCGCGTTCTGCGCGTGCCTGTTTGCCGTGTTGCAGGTGTGCGACATCGGCTCGGCTGCGGCGGACCGGGGACTCGAAAAGGAATTCGAAGCGATCATCGCCGCGGTGATCGGCGGAACCCTGCTGACGGGCGGTTACGGATCGGTCGTCGGCGCATGTTTCGGCGCGCTGATCTTCGGCGTCGTGCAAATCGGCATCGGCTACACCAGCGTGCCCTCCGACTGGTTTCGCGTGTTTCTCGGCGTGATGCTGTTGATCGCCGTGCTTTTCAATCACTACGTGCGGCGCCGCGTCTTGCAGACTCAATGAGTGCTCAATGAGTCCATCGTGAGCACCAAAGGAGGCGAACCGGTGTCCGATTCCACGCAAAGCGCAGCGTCTACGCCCGCGCTCGAGGACACGATCCTCGCGCTCGAGAACGTCAGCAAGTTCTTCGGCAAGGTCGTCGCGCTGAGCGGCGTCTCGATGCGCCTGCGTCGCGGTGAAGTGCATTGCCTGCTCGGCGACAACGGCGCAGGTAAATCGACGCTGATCAAGATTCTTGCGGGCGTGCATCTGCCTTCCAGCGGAGGATATATCGTCGACGGCCGATCGGTCCATTTCGCGTCTCCCAAAGGCGCGCTCGATCTCGGCATTGCAACCGTGTATCAGGATCTGGCGCTCGTGCCGCTGCTCTCGGTTGCAAGAAATTTCTTCCTGGGCCGCGAGCCGCAGAAGAAGTGGCTCGGGCTGGTCCGCGTCATGGACCTCGATGCCTGTGCATCGACCGCGCGTAGCAAGCTCGCTGAGATGGGCATCAGCGTGCGCGATCCACATCAGCCCATAGGAACGATGTCGGGTGGCGAGAGGCAATGCCTCGCGATCGCGCGCGCCATTCACTTCGGCGCGCGCGTGTTGATCCTCGACGAACCGACCGCGGCGCTGGGCGTGAGGCAGAGCTTCAATGTGCTGAGGCTGATTCATGCGGCGAGAAACAAAGGCATATCGGTGATCTTCATCACGCACAACGTGCATCACGCATATCCAATCGGCGATTCGTTTACACTGCTCAATCGCGGTCGCTCATTCGGTACGTTCACGAAGGACACGATCACCAAGGACGAAGTGCTGGACATGATGGCGGGTGGCGCAGAGATGCGGCAACTGATGAACACGCTGGAAAGCGAGTCCGCTTAAGTCCGCACGCTACGGCTTAGAACGGTAAAGTGTAACGTCGCCGGTAGTTGGTCACTCAGCTATCTAAGGCTCGCAAGAACCCGCTACTGACAGCCACGGCAACCATGAGTGTTGCGACAAAGAGGAACGCGACGGATAGGTTGCTGTGATGAGCGATGAAGCCGATACCCGCGGGACCCGTGAGAATGCCCGCGTATCCCAATGTGGTAATCGCCGGCACCGCCACCGATTGCGGCATGGTCTTTTGCCGGCCCACAGCAGTGAATAGTACCGGCACGATGTTGGAGCAGCCAACGCCGACAAGCGCGTACCCAAGCAACGCGACCACGCGAATTGAGGCCAAAGTTGCCAACGCGATGCCGCTGGCAGCGAGCAGTCCGCCAATAGCGACCACGGGGCGTCTGCCCACCTTGGCGACGACTCTGTCGCCAATCAGCCGGCCCAATGTCATCGCCATTGAGAAGCTCGCGAATGCAAATCCTGCTTGGCCTGGACCCGTACTGCGCTGCTCGGTCATCAAGACCGCGCTCCAGTCCAACATTGAACCTTCCACCAGGAATACGATGAAGCACAGCACGCCGAGGAAGAGTACTATGCCACGCGGAATTGCAAACGCCGGGCCTTCGGCGGGGTTGCCATAGGGAAGCAGGCCTTGGTAGGCAAGCAACACCGCCAGAATCATGGCTGCGAGTGCGGCAAGCGCGCTCTCGAGCGGGGTAGCCCCGAGCGTCAGCAGGATGCTGATGCTCGCAGCGCCAACGATGCCGCCCAGACTATAGAAGGCGTGGAAGCCTGACATCATGGGCTTAGCACCGGCACGCTCTACGATCACCGCCTGTACGTTCATTACGCAATCCGCCGAACCCAAAGCAGCACCGAAAACGAAGAGAACGACGGCCAGCAATGGCGCGGATGACACGGTCGCCAGCAGCGGTAATGCGGCGCACGCAAGCAGAGATGACGCAGTGAGTACCACTCGACATCCATACCGTGTACTCAGCGCGCCGGCTGTAGGCATCGCGAGTAGCGACCCAACACCCAAGCAGAGAAGCGCCAGGCCGAGGGTTCCCTCATCCAATTCGGTGTTGGCTTTCGCGAAAGGAACCAAACAGGCCCACGCCGCCGCGACGAAGCCGACGACGAGAAACACCAATCTTGTTGCCTGCCGCTCGGTTTTCCCCACAATCGCCTGTTCAATCAGCGCTACCATCAATGGCCGATTGTTAAAAGGGCTTTTGTTGCTTTGACGTCGCGCAGAATGTCCGCACTGGACTTCGCGCTGTAGTCCTCATGCTCCACGCTTAGAACATCGTCGTAGCCGGACTTCTGCAGCGTGGCAACAAATTCGTGCCAGAACTCCGGATTATGCCCCTTGCCTACGGACACGAAATTCCACGACCGCGGCTCGGTGGGTACCACGGGTTTGCCGTCGAGCAGACCATTGCGCCGAGCGTTTTGCAGTTCGATCCGAGCATCCTTCGCGTGTGCATGATAAATCGAGTCACCGAGCGCGCGAATTGCAGTCAGAGGATCCGCTCCCATCCAAAATAGATGGCTGGGATCGAAATTAACTCCAACCGTCGCGCCCACTGCGTCCCGGAGCCGAAAGAATGTTTCGACGTTATAGACAGCCTGGTGACCGTGGAGCTCCAGGCATAGCCGCCTGCCCTTCTCAGCCGCAAAAGCTGCGAGCGGCATCCAGTAAGGGATTACGACCTCTTTCCACTGCCATTCGAGGATCTGAGTAAGTTCCGGAGGCCAGGAAACTGTAATCCAATTGGGCGTTTGATCGCCAGGGGCCGCCGGGCAGCCGGACATCATTACCACGCGCTCGACGTCGAGCATCTCGGCGACGGCGATGGTCTTTCGGGTGATATCGTCGTGCCGCCGTCCATTGGGCCCAGGTTGCAATGGATTTCCCGAGCAATTGAGCGCGCTGATCTGCAACCGCCGTTCGGTAAGTTTTGCGCGAAGCGACGCGCGCTCAGCGTGGCTTTGGAGGAGCAGTTCCAGATTCAAGTGTGGCGATGTCGACCAGCATCCCGTTCCGAATTCGACATAGTCGAGACCGATACTGGCCACAGCGTCGAGGAACTCGTCTAGCGACAGCATATGCAGCGAGTCGGAGTACATTCCGATCTTCAAGCAGACCGTTCCTCGGCGTATTCGTAAGTTGCTCGCAAATCGCCGATGTTCACGCTCAATCCCGTGGCGGCAGCGCGTTGGATGCCCGTGATCACCAGCGCAGCCTCGTAGCCGTCCCGAAATGAACCATTGGTAAATGGCTTGCCCTCGTGGATCGCGTCGAGAAATTCCCGCACCATGAAGGTGAAGAACTCGACGTAACCCGTGGGCACGCCGGCAGCGACGACAATTTGGCCTTCAGCGGCGTATGGAAAGTGCGGAGAAGCAATTTGTCGGGTGACGCCCTCGCGTCCCAGGTAAGCCGTGTTCAATTCGGACGGCCGATCGAAGTCAAACCAAACCGACCCTGTCAATCCGTTTAATGCGAATCCAAGCTGATTCTTGGACCCAACGGCAATTCGGCTAAGTGACAAATTCCCGATGCAACCGTTTTCGAATTCCAGCAATGCCAGCGCAACGTCGTCGGTGTCTACGACGCGATCATCGTCCAAAAGTTCCGGCTTAGCATGCCCCTTGACAACCGTCGCCGGCAAACGCCGCCGATTGATGGCGGTCACGAGACTCGCGCCGCGGATGCAGCGGACCTCGCCGCACATACCGCGCATCATATCGATTGCATGTACTCCAAGGTCTTGGAGGGCACCACCGCCGGCAAGGCGTTTCTCGTAACGCCATGAAAAGGGATGTGAAGGATCCGCGCAATAATCGGCGTGGTAGTAGCAATTGAGCGCGACGGCAGTGCCGAAGGAATTTGCACTTACTTGCCGCCTGGCCTCTGCCACCGCTGGTATGCGGCGGTAGTTGAAGCTGGTGGCAGCTACCCGGCCGGTGCGCTCGGCAACGCGCACCAAATCCCAAGCATCGGCAGGCGAGATCGCCAGAGGTTTCTCGCAGAGGACGTGTTTGCCCGCCTGTAGCAGCGCCTTCGCCACCTCGTAGTGCAGAAAATTTGGTAGCGCAATACTCACGATCTCGATACGAGGATCCGACAGAATCTCCTTCCAGTCGGTACCTGCGCTCTCGAAGCCAAAGCGTTGAGCCAGAGCCTGCGCGGCGTTGATATCGGAATCAACCGCTTTAACTAGCCGTACTCGACGATCGCGAATCGGGAGGATTGTATGCTGCGCCATATACGCGAACGCGTGAGCCCCGCCGATCATACCTCCGCCGATGACCGCGACGCCGATCTCTGAGCTATGTGCCGTCATTACGAGCGAGCTCCCATAGGTGCGTCACGGGCTACAGACCGGAAGGGAGAATATCGACCCACGCGCCGCGAGTCTTCGCCGAAGCTACGGCGGCGCGTATGGCAGCTATGCTGTGCAATCCGTCTTCGGCGGTTGGACATGATCGAGCGAGCGGACTCGGTTGCCGTCGTTCCTTGTTGGCGCGCAATAATTCCGCGATATCGGAATAGATATTCGCGAAGGCACCGAAGAACCCTTCGGCATGTCCCACAGGTACGCGCGACGCGCGGTCGGCCTCGGGCGACAAGCCGGCAATTCCGCGTTCAATGATCGACGTCGCACCGCCGACAGGGGTCCAATATAGTTGGTTCGGTTGCTCCTGGCGCCAGCACAATCCGCCCTTCTCGCCGAAAACCTGGATGCCCAGCCCATGCATCCGGCCGACGGCAATCGCGCTCGTCCACAGCCTTCCCACCGCACCGCCCGACATGCGAAACGCCAGCAGCGCGTCGTCCTCGAGCTCGCGGCCCTTAACAGTCGACGAAAAGTCCGCTGACAGAGACAGCACGCGTTGACCCGTAATGAAACACGCCATGTGCAGCGCATGGATTCCGCAATCCGCCAGGATAGACGATGCGCCCGCAAGCTTCGGATCGTATCGCCAGCGGATTCTGGGATTATCGGCGTCCGCGGTGTTTGCGTGATGGCCGTGTGCGAACTCGGCCACGACTACCCGGATCTCGCCGAGATCGCCGCGTGCGACCATCGCGCGTGCATGACGTACGAGCGCATAGCCCGAGTAGCCGTAATTGACAGCGCAAATCCTGCCGTGCTTGCGCGCGGTGCGAACGATGATCTCAGCGTCCTCGACGGTGGTGGTCAGAGGCTTCTCGCAAAGCACGTCGAAGCCTGCGTCGAGAAAGGCTTTGGTGATTTCAAAATGCAGGCTGTTGGGCGTGGCGATGGTGACCAGGTCGAGACGAGGCGAACGTGACTTCTCACCGTCGAGCATCTCGCGCCAAGAACCGTAGGCGCGTTCCGCGGCGATGCCAACACGCATCCCATAATCGCGGGCTCGCGCGGGATCGACGTCGAGCGCGCCAGCCACGAGCTCGAAGGCACCATCGAGTCCCGCGCCGATGCGATGGGTTACGCCAATTTGGCTGCTTTCCCCGCCCCCGATCAGTCCCCAATTCATTTTCATCGCATCACGCTAGGCCGATCTTCTTCAGGTACGCGAGATTCGCTCTCGCATCCGCGAGCGCCGATCGATCGCCGGTGGGGTCACAGTCTTGCTCTACGGTTCCCCAGCCCGCGAAACCCGCGGAAGATAGCGCAGCTTTGAACGCAAGGAAGTCGACGATACCGTCGCCCAGGTTGCAAAAAAGGCCCGCGGCGCATGCATCGTAAAATCCGATGCGCTCGTCGATGGTTCGGCGACGGACTTTTGGATCAATATCCTTGAAATGAAGATATGTCACTCGGGCGCTGTGTTTCCGATAGAAGGCCACCGGATCGATGCCGGCGAACTCACAATGGCCCGTATCCAGGCACACACCCAATAGTTTCGGATCGATAACGTTCAGGACGTCTTCAATTTCGTCTTCAAATTCGACGAAGCCGGCAGCATGTGCGTGCATCGACACTTCGAGTCCGTATTCTTCCGCCCCCAACTTGGCGGTCGCTTTGATCCGGTCCAGCAGGCCTTGTCGTTCGCCTCCTCGTAGGCGCTCGGCCTCGCTGCTGCGGCCGGCAGTCGGAGCTCGGCGCGGGGTAATCGAATCGATCAGGACCATACGCTTGGCGCGGTGCGCACTGAGCGCCCGACACGTGCGCAACGCTGCATCCCAGACTTTTTCCCACTGTGCCGGATCGTGAAAGGGTCGAAATAGAACCCCGCCGATCAGCGTCAGGTCGCGGGCGGTCAATGCCGGTCCGAGGATCGCCGGATCCTCGGGCATGAAACCCAAAGGTCCCAATTCAATGCCAGTATAACCAGCGGCCTTCGCCTCATCGAGCACGCGCGTCCACGTCGGATTGCGTGGATCGTCTGCAAATTCAACACCCCACGAACAAGGGGCGTTACCGATCGAGAGCTGCATTCAATGACTCCATAAGTGGTCGAACGACATTAGAAATCCGCAATGTGCACCCAGCGGCGCTCCTGATGCGACCGAAACAGCGCTGCCACCACGCGACTTACCTCGAGTCCGTCGTGAAAAGTGGGAAAAACTGATTCGCGACTGTCAATTGCTTTCAAGAAGTCGCGCGCCTCGATGATGATCTGGGCACCATAACCGGTTCCATGTCCAGGTCCTTCACAAAAGGCTCCATAATCCGGGTGCTCAGGCCCCATCAGCAACTTCGCGAAGCCTTGCCTGCCCCGGCGCCTGGTAGCGTCATAGAACCACAAGGCATTTTGGTCCTCCGCATCGAACCGCAATGCGCCCTTCGTTCCGGTAATATCATACGCATAGCCCATTTTTCTTCCGGTAGCAACGCGGCTGACCACGATCGTGCCCATGGCACCCTGTTCAAAGCGGCAAAGAACATTGGCCTGATCATCATTCAAAACGGTCTCACGGCCGTGCGTGCCAGGTCGATCTTTATGCACGGTCATGACATCCGCAACCACTCGCTCGATCGGCCCAACCAATCGCAGCACGGCGTTGATAATGTGGGGGGAAAGATCGCCGAGGTTGCCGGCGCAGACATCGCGTGTTCGCCAGTTCGCTGGCGTCTCCGGATCGGCCAGGAAGTCCTCGGTGTGCTCCGCGCGTGCGTGGATGACGTCACCGATTTCGCCGCCTGCGATCATCTCGCGAGCAAGCTGCATCGCAGGCGCCCGAATGTAATTGAACCCTACCATGTTCGGAACGCCCGCCTCAGCTGCGGCCGCGGTCATCGATCGCGCATCCTCAAGAGAGGCGCCGAGAGGTTTTTCGCAGAATACCGGCTTACCAGAGGCAATCGCCGCGAGTGCGATCTGCCGGTGCGTGGTTTGCGGCGACGCTATCACGACGGCCCCAACGCGGGGATTGCCGACGAGATCTTCCCAGCGATGGGTTGATGAATTGAAGCCGTATTCTGCGGCTTTGCGCGCTGCACCGTCAGCCGTCGTGCTGCAGATCATTTCACACACGGGTCGCAGAGCCGTATTAAATACCGCGCCCACGGATTTCAGCGCAACGGCATGTGCCTTGCCCATATAGCCGGTACCCACGAGGCCTATCCCGATGTCCTTCATCTCACCCCCCGGCGAGCATTGCAAGCGCTTGCATTCCCACTCTCGATCATCAATCCAATTTAGTCAAGCCTCAGGATCACGGGGTAGTCTGAAGCCTCTAGACCTTTAGGGTTCCCACCAATTCATCGTGCAAGGAGTCCGGCGGAATCTCGAAATTGACGAGATTGGATTTGAATCCGCGCGTCTTCCAAACACCAAAAAGCATTCCCGCCACCATCCAGATACCGCCCAATATTTTGCACGGGGTACTCAATCCCCACCAAAGAGCAAGGCAAACGAGAAAGCCCAGCACCGGCGCTAAAAAGTTGATCAGCCGCTTTTTCTCTGCGCGCAGGTAGTAACGCGTGAAGGCCGCGGCGTTCACGCCCATGAACGCAATCAAGGCGCCGAAGTTCACCAAATTGACGGCGAGTTCGTAAGCAGACGTACTCGCGGTAAGCGGCAGAATCAGAGCGCCGGCCAATGCCAAAGTACCCACAAAGATCACGTTGTTGCGGGGGACGCGTCTTCTCGGATCGATGGCGCCAAAAAACGAGATTGGCAGTGCACCGCTGCGTCCCATACCGTACAGCACACGAGCAGCACCGAGTTGAGCCGCGATGCCGGAACCCATCTGCGCGATGATCAGCGTCAGACCCATCATGAGAAACAGCGGTGACCACGCGCGCTGGGCGACGAACGTGAAGGCGGTGTCCGAATTGGGGAACACTTCGGACGTTCCCCAGACCAATTGTGCCGCGTACACTTCGAGCAACGAGATCGCACCGATGCCGAGACACGTCAGTAGCGTAGCCGGCAGAATTTGGCGTGGATTTTGCGCTTCCTCGGCAAGCGTCGAGACTGCATCAAAGCCCATGTAGGTGAGCACCGCCACGGACGTGGCTCCCAACACAGCGCTCGTCGACCAGGTGTGAGGGTCATAGAATGGTCGAATGAAGAAGCCGCTGGGGTGAGAATGATTCAGGACATATGTGCCGGCAGCGATCAGGAACACGACGACCACGAGACCGATCCCTGCAGCCAGCATGGCGTTGACGCGCACGGAGGTTTTGATGCCTTGAACATTGAGGACGGTGAAGCACACGGCGAACAGCACTGCCCACACCGAGTAGGGCATCTGCGGGACGAACACATGCGCTTGTTGGCTGCACCAGATGATGCAGATCAGAGGATTCAAAATATAGTCGAGCACCAGGCTCCATCCCACCACGTAGCCTGCGATCGGGTTGATCTCCTGGCCTACATACGCGAATGCAGAGCCGGCGCTCGGATGAGCGCGCGCCATCCGACCGTAGCTGACCGCGGTCAATAGCATCGCGAGCATCGCGATCAAAATGATGGTCGCTACATGGCCATGCGCATTATTGCTGACAATGCCATAGATGGACATGGGCGCCACCGGCGAGGTAACGATGACGCCATACAGAACCAGATCCCGCATAGTGAGCGCTCGCCGCAGCCGCGGCGCCGGCGTCATGGTGTTACTCGGCGCGGAGCTGCAAACAACCGGTGAGTGTTTGCCGTTAATGTCGATCTTTGCACGTTCACCAACTTGTTCGCGCCATGCCGCATCGCTTTCGTCGACCGGATCAATGGATCAGCGATTCGTTCTCCTTGTATACAGGGACAAGTTCGGGGTCAACCAGAATGGCATAGGTTTGAGGGTGCCGGAACGTGGTGCCCCAGATCGCGTTTTCGCGATAATGCCGTATGGCGTCCAAGTCAAATTCGCAGTAATAGATCCCCGGCGCCGTACCGGTCCGGAGCATCAGGGTCTCACGATATTTGGATCGAGGACTCGCGCCATCGAGTTCCCAAGCAACGGCGCTGACCGCGAGCGAACTGCCATTGCTGCCGATGTGGGTATCCGGATAATTGGTCATTGCGAGCGCGAGCTTGTTCTCAAATGCGCGCGTCTTCATCTGGTTCATGCGATGCTCATCGAAGAAGCAGGCGTTGGGCACCAGCACCAATTCGGCGCCAAGCAGTGCCAGCACGCGCGCACTCTCGGGGAATTCGCGATCGAAGCAAATCATGGCGCCGATCTGCACCGGGCCGTGGCGCGTATCGAGCGTCCCCACGGAGAATTTATCACCCGGCGCGCAGAAGTATTCCGTCTCGAATTCGCATACATGGACCTTGGAATAGTGCAACACCAGCCTTCCTAAGCGATCGAAGACGCTGACGGAGTTTCGTGGGAGCGGGTCGTGAGTCTCCAAGTAGGTGATCGCGATGGCCATCTTGAGCTCTCGTGCCGCATCCTGAAAGGAGCGCACGAATGCTGAGTCGGGCCGCACCGCAGCTGCCATCCATTCCTCGCCTGCGCGCGGATCATGGCGGTCGGCAAATGCGTAACCATTACTCCACAACTCGGGGAACAGCGCGATGTCCGCGCCGTTGGCGGCCGCCTCGCGACACGCAGCGTGTCCTCGTTCCATGGCGGCCTCGGCATTCGCCTCCGGGGATAGCTGTAGCAATGCTATTTTTAGCGCTTTCATGACTTCCTCGCTCCGCTCACGACCATCGGCATCCGGTTCGTCAAACTCTACACTTTCAGCGTCTGCTGTGGCGCATCGAGCGACAGATCGAATTGAATGAGATTCGACTTGAAGCCGCGCGTCTTCCAAGCGCCAAAGGCGATACCAATCGCCATCCAGACTAGTCCGAGTGTCCTGGACTGCGTACTCAGATTCCACCAAAGCAGCAGGCAGACGACGAACCCCACGGCCGGCATCGCGAAATTCATGACTGTCTTTACCGGAGCGCGCCAGAAAAACCGTACGAAGGCCGCAGCATTCACGCCCATGAATGCGATCAGTGCGCCAAAATTCAGTAAACTGGACGCGAGTTCGAAACCAGTGGCCTCCCCGGCGATCAACGGCAGTATGAGTGAGGCAGACAGCGCAAAAGCTCCTAGAAACAGCACATTGTTGCGAGGTATATGTCGCTTGGGGTGGATCGCACCGAAGAACAATTTGGGTAAAGCGCCGCCCCGACCCATGCCGTACAGCAAGCGAGCGCCGGCGAGTTGCCCCGTAATGCCGGCGCCGACGCTGCCGACAATGAGGGTCAATCCCACAACCGCGAAGAGGGGCGCCCACGCGCGCTGAGCCACAAAGCTGAATGCGGTATCCAAGTCGGGAAACCGGTCGGGTCCCGGCCAGACCAGCTGTGCGACATACACCTCCAATGCAGACAGCAGGCCGATCGCCACACAGGTGAGAACCGTAGCAGGCATGACGTCGCGAGGCCTCTTCGCTTCTTCCGAAAGTGTAGAGATGCCGTCAAATCCCATATAGGCGAGCACCGCGAGCGACGTGCCGCCCAATATTCCCGTCGTGGTCCAAGTCTTCGGGTCGTACAAGGGGCGAGCGAAGAAGGCCGCGCCCGCATGCGGGTGTCTAAATATGTATAGGGTTGTGGCGGCTAAGTAAGCAACGACCACGGCTCCAATGCCAAAAGTGAGCAAGGTATTGACACGAGCAGAGACTTTGACTCCTTGCGCCGTCAAAACCGTCAAGATGGCGGCGAAGGAGGTTGCCCAGATCCAGTAAGGGATTTCGGGAAAGAAAACGTGAGCTTGTTGGCCGCTATAGATCACACAGATGGTCGGGTTCAGCATGTAATCGAGCGCGATACTCCAGCCCGTGACGTAACCCAACGAGCAGTTCAGTTCGCGCCCGACGTAAGTAAACGCGGAGCCCGCACTCGGATACACGCTCGCCATGCGACCATAGCTGACCGCGGTGAGCGACATGGCGATCATGGCGAGCAAGATGCAGGTCGCCGCGTGGCCGTTGCTGCGCCGGGTAAGCACGCCGAAAAACGTCGCCGGCGCCAAAGGCGAAATGTAGATAATGCCGTAGGCGATCAAATCCCAGAGGGAGAGGACCCGCCGCAGGCGCGGGCCCTCAGAAGTTGTCTTTTGCAAAACCGCCGAATCTGTCATTCCGTCAGAATGACAGGTTGGCCGTCAAACCAATCGTCCGTGGCCGAAACGTCGTATAAGTGACCAAGTTCGAACTGCTGTTCGCCTGATACTGGCTCAATGCTGGTGTGTTGTTTCCTATGTTGTTGATGAAGAACGTCAGATCGAGTTTGTTGATGGTGTAACCCGCGCGCGCGTTGTACAGGTGCGTCGCCGGATCGGATCCCTCCAGCGGGTAGCCATTCAACTCGGTATTCTGCGCTGTGAACGGACCGGGATTCTTGCTCGTGTAAACGCTATTGACCATGAAATGGGCCTTATCGCCGTTGCTCAGCGGCATCTCATAATTGAGCGAGACATTGACGTTCCACGGCGGGTTGACCTGCGGCAAGACTCCGACCTTGTCGCCTTCTGCAACGATTATGGTTGCCGCCGAGGGGACGGTGCCCGGGATGTAACCGCTCGTGCTGTAGTACGCATTGACATAGCCGACATTGAGATCGAGCCGCAGTTGCTGAGTCAGCAGCGCGCGCAACTGAAGATCGAAGCCATCGCTGACGGCATCGCCCCCATTGGTACCATAGGCAAACGGACCGCAAGCCACGCCCAGATATTGCTGAATGTTGTTCCATTGGCTATAGAAAATGCTGGTGTTGACCTGCAAGCGTCCGCCGAGAACGGTATCCTTGGCGCCGACCTCAAAGGCATGAACGGAGTCGGGCGCGTAGGTTGCCGGAACCTGCGGGTAACCATCACACGGACCTGATGTGTTGGGAATCAAGGCATTGCCGCCGCCGGGTCGGTAACCTTCGCTGAACGACGCGTACAGCAGATTATCGTGATTCAGCTTGTAGGTTAGGCCGAGGCGCGGCGTCACCGGATTATTCGAGGAACTGAACCCCGCCCAAGGCGGCGCTCCGATGAGCGCGCCGATGCTGGTGGTGTTGGCACCGTTCACCGTGACATGCGCCACACGCAGACCGAGCGTGGCCGTGAGCTCGTCCACGATGCGAATATCGGCCTGTGCAAAGATGGCCGATTGCTCGTCTACGAACAATTCATGTTCGTCTTGAATGAGCGCACAACTAAGCGCGATGCACGGCGGAGCCATGCCAAAATATTGCGGGTATGCGTACGTATCGTAGTTCTGCTGAAAATCACGTTGCTGGCGCCGCTCCCAGTAGACTCCGGCCACCCAACTGATTCGGGAGTCCGGCGCATTCGAAGCCAGGCGCGCCTCGGCCGTTTCGGCTTCTATCTGCAGACCGGTTGGTGTGTACGCGACCTGCGAAGCCAAATTCGGATATCCGGTCCCCAGCGGATTGCCGCAGCCCAGGATATGCGAGCCGGGCGGGGTTTGGAGTCCGGGACACACAAAGGCGCTTTCGTCCAGGATTTCATTGACGGTGCGATAGAAATAGGACGCGTTCCCCGTGAAATCTGCGAACGGCAGGTGAGCCTCGGCTTTGATCGATGGCAGGGTCCATTTGTCCGTCCACGCTTCGGGGACCAGCACTCCATTGTTGAAGATACCCGCCTGCGCGTCCGAGAAGGCGGCATAGAACCGCGGAGCGTCGTCTTGATGCACGTTTTGGTAATAAATGGCGGGGGTAATGAGCACCTCGCCGGCTTTGAACGCGAGAGCGCCTTTGATGACCAACTTGTCGTTGGTATTTGCGTCGCGAGAGACTATGGTTTCGTAATCGGGACCCGGAACCGGATCGACGTGGTTGACCCAGCCGCCATCCTGGCGGTCCCAGACGCTGATCCGATAGCCGAGTTCATCTTGAATGATCGGCCCGCCGACCGCGATGCCCGATTCGTAACTCAGACGGCCACCCTCCGTCGACGCCACCTCGCCTCGAGCGAGACCGCTGAACTCGGTCAGGCTGGGCTGGGTGGTGATGAAGCGCACCGTGCCTGCCTCCGAGCCGGCGCCGAACAAGGTGCCCTGCGGGCCGCGCTCGACCTCGACCCGGTTCAAGTCGAATACGTAGGGGTATGCGTTGCCCTGATTCGTATATCCCGAAAGCCGGCTCGAAATCACCGTATCGTCGAGATACAGGCCGACGGTCGGTGGGCCGGTATTGGTATTCAGACCGCGAATCGCAATGGTGGTAAATGCCGAGCTGAATCCGTTCGGAACCGCAAACTGTAGGCCGGGGGTCAGCGCCGCGATGTCGTCGATGGACTTGATATAGCCCTGCGCAAGCTCATCCTTGCTGAAAGCATCAATGCTGATCGGTACGCTCTGCACCGTTTGTTCGCGCCGTGTTGCGGTCACGATGATGTCTTCCAATTGGCTGTTCGACTCGGTGTTCGAACCGGTAGCTTCGGTTGTCGTGGCCGCAGCGGCTGGGTCGGCCAGTGCGGCGGTCGGAACGATCACACTGACCGCCAATGCGAGCGCACAACAGTGGAGTGCACGCATGGCATATTCTCTTCGGCTATCTCTATACATGGTTATCCCCATTCCGTTTGTATGATGCCAATTATCGTTAGTTAGACTCCCGTCAGAAAACGCCGGCGATCAAGCCGTTTCTTTCATATCGTATTTGATCACGTCGAGTGCCTCTGCCTTGCGCACGTCCGCATCCTCGATACTGAGGTGACCGAGTGCCACCCGTGTTGCGGTCTTGATGTTATGAATGATGTTGTGGATCTGCTCTTGCGTGTGCAGTGGATTCGTCGGCACGAGAATCGTGCGGTTGAGAATCGCCAGCGAGCGAGCACACATGTCCCTCGAATAAGTCCTGCGGCACTCGGCATTAGCCGGCATGGTGTAGGGATTCATGAGTGGATGAGCAGCGCCGGCGCCCATCAATACCTGATCCCACTCTGTGTAAGTGTGGCGACCGGTCTTACCGGCAATCACGCTGGGGTACGTCTTGGTGAAGACTTGGGCGGCTTCCGAATTCGGTAAGGTCAGAAAGACATTGGTCGCACAATCGGACTCGCGGCTGTGAATCGGGGCCATGCGCAGGCCGAGACTGGTGAGATCTTTTATCCCTTCGAGGATCATGTCGCGCTCGCGGCGCATCGCGGCAATGACGCCATCGATACGGTCGAGTTGAACGTTGAGGATGGCGCCCATAAACTCGCTCGCTCGAGCACCGTTACCGGCAAAAGGCATTGCGTCTTCATCGCGTCCCGTCCAGAACGCGTGGCATGGGTCGATCGCACAATTCACGCGCTTCAAGACGGCGTCGTCGTTGGTCACGACGCCGCCGCCTTCGCCCGCGCTCATGTTCTTGTAATAATTAAAGCTGAATGCGCCAATATCACCGATCGACCCAAATTTCCGTCCCTTGTAGCCTCCCCCAACCCCTTGGCAGGCATCCTCAATGACGAGTATCTTGCGCCGTCGCGCGATTTCCATGATCGCGTCCATATCGCACGCCGTACCCCACATATGTACTGCGATCACGGCCCGCGTTCGGGGGCCAATCGCAGCCTCGATGGCGGCCGGATCGATCGTGATGGATTCGTTGACGTCGACGATCACAGGGATGGCGCCCGCGGCAAGAACCGAGGTGGCCGACGCCATGTAAGTGTGCGCTGGGACGAGCACTTCATCCCCCGGTCCGAGCCCGAGGCCGATCATCGCTGCCGTCAACGCGTAGGAGCCGCTCGCCGCCAAGGAGAAATGTTTTGCGCCTAAGTAGGCGGCGTAGCGAGTTTCAAAGCGTTCGCACTCATGGCCAATCCCGTAGCGAAAAAGTGCTTTCGAGTTGATGGCTCTCGCGACGGCGTCGATTTCTTCTTGACCGATTATGTACATGGCTCACCCCGAACTGATTGGCGATGTTGGCCGGCACTCCCGAATATTGACGATCTTATAACACGGGGTGCAAGCGCTTGCAAAACTCAGGTAGTATGATGACTTGCAGGTAATGGCCTTGACCGCAAGCCGGGCCCGCGCGCGTATGCCCGCGGAAAGTTGTTCAGGCTTGCGCGCTTGGCAGACGTATGGGTGCCGGAGGGGTGGAGCAGACCAAGTATGGCAGCCTCAAAGTCGAATGGCGGTAAGAGCGTCGTTGAACGTCGAGCGACTGCCAGGGAGGTCGCGGAACTGGCAGGTGTTTCGGTCTCGGCCGTCTCGCGTACCTTTACGGCGGGCGCGTCCGTTTCGTCAGAAACGCGCGAAAAGGTGATCGCTGCCACGCGTTCTCTGGGCTACCAGCCAAATGCGCTGGCGCGCAGCCTCATGACCAAGCGAACCGAACTCATCGCGTTGATTTCAAATAATTTCGACAACCCAATGTTCATGGAAGTGTTCGACCTCTTCACGCGCCGCCTACAGCAGCGTGGCCGCCGCCCGCTGCTGGCGAACCTCGCGGGGGGTGCCAGGGCGGATGTCGCTCTCGAGATGCTGCTCAAATACAGCGTCGACGGCGTGATCGTCGCATCGTCGACACTGCCGCCAGAATTCACGGAGCAATGTGCCGAAGCGGGCATGCCCGTCGTACGGGCGTTCGGCAGGCCGGACAGCGCAGCCACCGGCAACATTGTCGGTTGCGATAATTTCCAAGGTGGCCGAGTCGCCGGCCAGATGCTTCGTGATCGCGGTTACACCAATATCGCGTTTCTGGGCGGACCGCAGGCGGCGACGTCGACCGAAGATCGCCTGCGCGGATTGAGAGAGAGTCTCGCTGTCACAGGCCTCGAGCCCTGCGCCGTCGTATTTGGCCACTCCTATTGCCATGCAGCAGGATATACGCTGATGAGGGAACTGCTGCGTAACGGCGGGATCGATGCCGTTTTTTGCGGTGACGACGTGTTGGCGATGGGAGCCATCGATGCGTGCCGGGAAGCCGGTGCACGGGTGCCCCAAGACATTGGCCTGATGGGCTTCAACGACATGGCCATGGCAGCATGGCCAAGCTACAACCTGACGACCATCCATCAGCCCGTGGCCGACATCATCATCACGGCCGTAGAACTGCTCTTGAATATTGTCGATCAGTCTGCCGAGAAAAAGGCGATACGCCTCTTCGAATGCCACGCGGTGGAGCGGGGCACCCTTCGGCCCCCGTGAGCGCGTCTAATGGCGCGCGCCCTGTGGCCAGCCGAGCAGGCGGATCATGCGCATCGCTTCGCGTGATACCGTCGGCATCGCATCGCGCATGATTTCCAATCGGTCATAGCGATCCGGATAGCGGGCAAGGGTTTCCCTCAGGCCTCGGCCGAACGCCTGGCGGAGTACCGTGCCGATGTTGAATTTGGCGATCCGCGTTCGCGCGAGCCGTACGATATCCCGATCGAGAAGACCGGAAGTGCCATGAATCACCAGCGGCAGCTTTACCGAGGCCTCAATTTGCGCGAGGCGGTCGAAATCGATGGTTGCGCCGGGCGTTTGCAAGCGGTGAACATTCCCCACGGAGACCGCCATCGCATCAATGCCGGAGTCTTCCGCGAATCGAATCGCATCGCTGACTTCCGTGAGCTCCGACTTGATATGGGCTCGGCCGTCCGCGTAAGGCACGGAGCCGATCTCCGCCTCGACTGAGCAGCCAGCAGCGTGCGCATAGTGGGCGACGCGAAGTGCACCGGCAATGTTTTCCTCGAGCGGTAGCTGAGATCCGTCATACATGACTGAGGTAAATCCCAAATCCACGGCGCGCAGTACTTCAGGCTCCTCGTAGCTGTGATCGAGGTGGATGCAGACCGGAACCGGCGCACTCTCGGCGAGCGAGCGCAACATCACGCAGATCGCTTCGACGGGCATGAATCGCCTGAAATCGAGATTCGCCGCGAGAATCACCGGCGCTTGCAGCTCGATCGCCGCGTCGGCAACGGCCCGCGCGTCTTCCCATCCGAAGACGTTGAAGCACGCCACAGCGTAGCCGCCGTCGAGCGCAGGAGCGAGAATCTTCGCCAGGTTGACCAACATTGGAATTCTATTTAGCGGAATTTCGCGATCATGTCCTTGATGCCAGGAATGGTTTCAATCTGGTAGGCATAGGTCGGGTGGAAATACTGCCGCAACGAGCGTTGGCTGAACCCGGCGATGATGGTGAAGTAGTACATCTCATGGCCGGGCGCGACCACACAAGGATGATAGCCGCCGCCAATTTTCAAGGTCGATGCATTTAGCACGTGAAATGCTTGTCCTGCCTCGTTCTCGGTGCGCTGCAGGAGTTGCAAGCCGAAGCCATTTTCCGGGCGGAAACGAAAATTGTATATCTCGTTATGGCGGCTCTCCTGCGGAATTCGATCGGTATCGTGTTTGTGCGGCGGATAGCCGGACCATCCACCGGTGCCGACCGTAAAGAGTTCCGATACCAGCAGGCGACCCACGCGGCCGGGCGGTTTCTGGCCGAGAATATGCTTTATTTTCCGGTGTGTTTTGGTTTCGTCAGAGCCATATTGCACCGGATCGATATTGGCGGACCGGACTGCAAAGGGCTCGAATGCCTCATCGAAGCGGGCGCCAGCGACGAAAACTTCAGTGGATTCGGATCGACAAACGAAATGTGCGGTGGATCCGACCGGAACATAAACCGCCGCCGGATCTCCTTCCCAGATCGACGGCCGGTCACCGATGGCCTCGAATGAATGCTCATCGCCGCCGTCCGCCGTGACTTTGACATCGATGGTACCGCGTGCCGGCACGAGGCAGGTCTCGTAGCCCGGCACGCAGGAGTCGAAGTGCTCTGCGCGCCGCAGGCGCACGATATTGAAATACGCAAGTGGCACCTCCGCATCGCCGATATCGACGATTGGGCGGTTGAGGTTGTCATACGCGGGGATATGCATGGGGAGCGAACCTCATTTCATCGAATGGCTTTGAACGAACGATTCGAGCTCCGCCGCGGTCGGCATTGCGGCAGCGCAGCCTCGTCGTGAAACCACGTAGGCCGCAGCCGCGGACGCTCGAATGACGGCCGGCTCCAGCTCCCGACCGCTCAGCAGGGCCGCAACCAGGCTACCGAGGAAGGCGTCGCCTGCGCCAAACGGCTTCTTGGCGTCGACAGCGAAAATGCCGGTCTCGAAAGTCGTTTGGGTCGTGATCGTGAGCGAGCCGGAACTGCCCCTCTTGAAGATTACGAAACGACGTCCCTCCAGCACCAAGCGGGTCGCCGCCGCCATTGCGTTGGCGGCATCGCCAGCGATGATCGCAAACTCTTCGTCATTGCCCACGACCGCATCACACCGGCTCGCGGCTTGTGCGTAAATGCGAAGCGCCTCCTGTGCGGATGGCCAGGACACCGCCCGGTGATCCACGTCGAGAATCGAGAATGTGCCGGCCGATCGAGCCAGCTCGAGCGCCCGTAATGCTGCGGTCCGAGACGGCTCTGCAGCGAGTGCGGTCCCCGTCACGATCAGTACGGCGGCACTGCCGATGAACGCAGCATCGAAATCATCCGCGCGCAGCTGCAAATCGGCGGCGGTTTTTCGATAGAAAACGGTCTCGCTATCATGGAGTCGTGTCTCACAAATCGCGAGGCTCGTGCGGTATTCGCCAGCAACGGCGCGGCACCGAGACGTATCTACCCCGTAGCTTGCCAGATGTTTGCGGACGAAGCGGCCCACGGCATCTTCGGATATAGGGCCGAGCAGCGCGGCCCTAAACCCTTGCCGAGAAAGGGCGACGGCGATGTTTCCCGCGGAACCGCCGACGCCTGCAGTAAATTGCTCGGCGGATTCGGTGTCCGTACCATCGGGTAGGGGGTAGAGGTCCAACCCCGCGCGGCCTAACACGATGGCGGCGAATGGTCGCTCGAGCTCGAAAGCGAACGGCATGTCACACGCCTCTGCGCTGCCTCTCGCGCCCGAGCTCCATATCGGCAGCGGCGGCGAGGACCTCCGGTCGGTTACTGACCTGCGGTGTGCCGACCTCCCACCATGCGTGGCCGCCCTCCGTCCATGCCCGCGCATCGACTTTGACTTCGATCACATAGGTGCGATCTGAGCTCTTGGCTCGAGCGAAGGCCGGCTCGAACGCTGCCATATTCGATACCAATTCGGATCCTGCACCCATCGAGCGGGCGTGCATTGCGAAGTCGACGGCGAACGGGGCGTTCTCCCATTTGCAATCGGCGATCTGATTGTTGAATGAAACATTGCCGGTATTGCGTTGAAGCTTGTCAATCACTGCAAAGCCACCGTTATCGCACACGATAATAATGAGCTTCCGACCGGACAACACACTGGAATAGATGTCTGAATTCAACAGCAGATAGGATCCGTCGCCGACGAGTACGATCGTGTCGCCGTGAGTTGCACGCTCCATCTGCGCGATTCGGGCGCCCCAACCGCCGGCGATCTCGTAACCCATGCAGGAATAGCCGAACTCGATATCGACCGAACCGATGGAGCGCGCCCGCCAATTCGCCGCTACTTCGGCCGGCAGCCCGCCTGCTGCCGTGACGACGCGATCCTCATCGGCGCACAGGCGGTTCACCGTATCGATGATTTGTGCATAGGAGGGCAAGCCTTGCGGCGTGTTGCCGCGGATCTCGGCGCGGCTGTTCCAGCGCTCTTTCGCTTCGCGAGCGAGGCCGCTCCAGCGCGAGTCGGCTCGCCAACCACCGAGAGCCGCACCGAGCGCCCGCATGCCTTCGCGAGCATCGCCCACGATCGGCAGGGCCAAGTGCTTGCTGGCATCGAAGCGCGCCGCGTTCAGTCCAATGAACTGCGCATTCTGTTTGAACACTGTCCACGATCCGGTCGTGAAATCCTGAAGACGCGTTCCGATGGCCAAGATGAGGTCAGCCTCGCCGCAGATACGATTGGCGCAATCGGTACCGGTAACTCCTACAGTTCCAATATTGAGCCGATGCGCGTGCAACAGCGCCGACATGCCCGCAATGGTCTCGACGACTGGAATATCATGCTGTTCGGCGAACTCAGCGAGTGTGTCGGCCGCCAACGAGTAATGAACGCCGCCGCCCGCGATGATGACCGGGCGTTCTGAGCGCATAAGAGCGTTCGCGGCGGCCGCCACCTCATCGATATCGGGACGAATCCGCCGGATCCGGTGAAGGCGGTGTTCGAAGAATTCGGTCGGAAAGTCGTACGCGATCCCTTGCACGTCTTGCGGCAGCGCAAGAAACGCAGGCCCACAATCCGCCGGATCCAGCATCGTGGCGATCGCAGCAGGCAAGGATTGGATCAGCTGGGCGGGATGCGTGATTCGGTCCCAATAGCGGGTGACCGGCTTGAACGCATCGTTTACCGAAATGGTGGGGTCGCCGAAGTGCTCTACCTGCTGAAGAACCGGGTGCGGTAAGCGGTGATGATAATAGTCCCCGGAAATGAAAAGAACCGGCAGTCGGTTGGTGTGCGCCACCGCTGCCGCAGTGACCATATTGGTGGCACCGGGTCCCACGGATGAGGTCGCAACGCAGATGCGGCGGCGCCGGTGCGCTTTGGCGTATGCGGCTGCGGCGAATCCCATCGACTGTTCGTTTTGCCCTCGCCACGTTGGTAGTTGATCACGCGCCTCATAAAGGGCCTCGCCCAGACAAACGACATTGCCATGGCCAAAGATCGCAAAAACGCCTCCAAATAGGGGCTGGTCTCGTTCGTCGGCGACGATGCGCTGCGCCACGAGATGCTTGACGAGCGCCTGCGTCATGGTAAGGCGCGAATATTGTTGTGGTCCCGACAACGCCACGACTCCCTGCCGCCTCAGGTCGCGGGGGTATCGCTTGCGGAGGCTGAAACAGTGCTGATCAGGAGGAACCCTAAACCACGAAGGACCAGATTGCAAGCGCTTGCACACTTAGGTCAATATCGGGTCATGTTGATCCCGCTCGCGACACCGACTCTCGTCAAGGACTACAGCCTAACCGGGAAAGACACGGGCCTCGCGATCGAGAGGCGGCTCGCCGAGGCAACTTGGTATTGCCCCCCGGTTCCCAAAGAGAAGATGCATGAACTTCTCGAGCGTCGCGATTTGCCCGCAATTCGCGACACCACTCTCTGGTTTGCCCTGATTATCGGCTCCGGGTGGGTCGCTTACCGGCTGTGGTGCGTCGGAAATCCTTGGGCGGTCGTGCCGTTTCTACTATATGGCACCCTATACGCGTCGAGTTCCGATTCGCGCTGGCACGAATGCAGCCACGGCACGGCATTCAAGACTGATTGGCTCAATGATGGCCTGTACGAAATCGCATCATTTATGCTGATGCGTGAAGCGACAATCTGGCGCTGGAGTCACACGCGGCACCATAGCGACACCAATATCGTGGGACGTGACCCGGAAATTGCGGTGCCCACACCGCCCCACATCCCTGGGTTACTGTTGAATGAGTTTTTCGGCATAAAGACGATCCCGCGATATTTTTGGAATCTGCTGCTCCACAGTAGCGGACGACTCACTGCCGATCAGAAGACCTTCATTCCGGAATCCGAATACAGGAAGGTGTTCGTTCGGGCCCCCATCTATCTACTGATCTATGCAAGCGTCATGAGTCTCGCGATTTACGAGCGCAGTATTCTCCCATTTCTTTTCATCGGACTTCCGACCCTTTACGGCTCATGGCTCCTGCCGATCTACGCGACAACGCAACACGCTGGACTAGCGGAGAACGTACTCGATCATCGGCTCAACTGCCGCACGATTTATATGAGTCGTGTCAACCGCTATTTGTACTGGAACATGAACTACCATCTTGAACATCATTTGTTCCCGCTCGTTCCATATCACAACCTGGCAAAGCTACATGAGATTCTGAGGCCCAGCATGCCAAAGCCGTACAGCAGCTTATGGAATGCCTGGTCGGAAGTGATACCGGCGGTGCTGCGACAAGTGAAGGATCCGACCTATTGCGTCAAACGTGAGCTGCCGGCATCGTGCACCGGCGCGGCCATCACACCGCATAAATTTACCGCCAAAGGACAGCCGGTTAATGGCTGGGTCGAAGTGTGCGTCAGCGCATTTTTGAACAAAGAGGATGTCATTCGATTCGACCATCAACAGCGGACCTACGCGATCTATCGGTCGGCTGATGCAAGCCTGTACGCGACGGACGGCATCTGCACTCATGGCAATACCCATCTCGCGGATGGACTGGTGAAGGGCAGGCTCATTGAATGTCCGAAACATAACGGACGTTTCGATATTACCGACGGATCGGCGCAGCGTGAGCCGGCCTGTGTCGCGCTGCAGACGTACCGGGCCCGCGAACACGACGGCAAGATATTCATCGACCTTCAAACCGGCGGCGCCCGCGGGCTGATCCAGCCGTCGACGACCTGCAAGTTCCGAGTGGTGAGCAATGAAAGCGTCGCCACTTTTATCAAGGAACTGATCTTGGAAGGGGAGGGGGAGGAGGCGCTACCCCTTTATCAGCCCGGCGATTATATGCAGTTCGAGATACCAGCTTACGGCGACATTGCGTTCAATGAACTCGAGGTCAATCGACCGTTCTTCGAAGAGTGGCAGGCGCGCCATCTTTTCGACCTTCGATCAGAGAACACCATGCCCATTCGTCGCAATTTATCCTTTGCAACTAATCCGGCCGTGGATCATCAGCTTCGGTTTAACGTCCGCATTGCGATGCCTCCGCACGGGCAAGCCTGCCTGGCCGGAGCTGGTTCCGCCTATGTTTACCGACTGAAACCCGGCGATACCATCACAGCCATCGGCCCATTCGGCAGTTTCCACATCAAGACGGGAAATGCGGAAATGGTGTACGTGGGCGGTGGCGCGGGCATGGCTCCCCTACGCTCGCACCTTTCCCATCTTTTCGAAACACTCAAAACCAATCGGCGCGTGAGTTTTTGGTATGGGGCCCGGTCTCGCAAGGATATTTTTTATCAGGATTATTTCGAAGCGTTGGCGCGTCGCTTTCCCAATTTTGGCTTTCAGGTTGCGTTGTCCGAACCACAACCCGATGACGATTGGACGGGACCCGTCGGTTTGATTCACGAGGTATTGAGAGAACGATATCTCCAGAATCACACCAATCGCGCGGAGGTGGAGTATTACCTGTGCGGCCCACCCTTGATGATCAAGGCAACCACGACAATGCTGCACGACATCGGGGTTGCTCAATCTCAGATATCCTTTGATGAATATTGACACGGTAAATCTCATGCCAACAAACATCTGGCCGATGCAGCGGGCCTGCGCCATCTCACTCACCTATGACGACGGGCTCGCTGGTCATGCTCGTGAAATAGCGCCTGCATTGGCAGATATCGGGTTGCCGGCTACCTTTTTTGTCCCGATAGAGAGCGATCTGATTCGCAACACCGACCGATGGAAGCGAGTAGCTGAAATGGGTCACGAACTCGGAAATCACACGGTATTTCATCCATGCCATAAATCTAACGTCTCGAGAGGTGACTTCCGCAATTCCAGTGCCGACGATCGATCATGGGTGGAGCCTTGCTTTGATCTTGGCAGCTACACCGAGTCACGCTTTCGACGCGAGCTCGGTGTCGCCAGTGGTGTGCTCACTGCGATCGATGGGCAGTGTGAACGGACCTACGGTAACACGTGCTTCGAAACAAGCTTGGGACCGGCGTCGGCACCGATATCCATGTCAGGGGTACTCCGACCGTTATTCGTCGCTGCCCGCGGTAGGCTCACGGTCCATCCCGCCAAACCGGGACCAGATCTGGATTTGTTTGACGTTGGTACCATACAAATCGACGGACAATCCGTGGAACAATTGCAAAGGATCGTGGATGGGGCGCGGGTAACCAACGGGTGGGCGGTACTAACGGCACATGGTGTCGGTCCGGCGGATCATGAGCTCTACGTAGATGAAGAAGCGCATTGGCGTTTCGCCAGATGGCTACGAAGCCAAGCCGATGTGTGGGTCGCGACATTCATCGATGTGGCGCGACACACGCGCGGAATTTGTTAGAGTTATCTATCATGCATATCGTCGCGAATGCGCGCGAGCGCTGTCAGAGAGGCTACGAGACGCTGCGCGCGCTGATCGACGGCGACGTCAAGGAGGTAGTGTGAGCCTGCTCGTCAAGGCATCGCGTGAAGGTCAGACCGTCGTTCGCGTGACGCCAGAAACCGCCCTGTGGAAACACGTCGGTTTTGCGGCCTATCGGCTGGAACCCGGCGGCGTCGTGCGTGTTTATGAGGAGCGACGCGAGCTGTGCATCGTCGTCTTATCCGGGACGGTGACGATAGAGGCCGGACAGCACCGATGGGAGAATCTCGGCACGCGCGGTACGGTTTTCGAGGACACCGCGCCTTACGCCGTCTATCTGCCGCCTATGCTCGGCGCAAGCATCCGCGCGGATCGCAACGCCGAGGTCGGCGTCGCGAGCGCGCCTGCCACGGGCAAATATCCTGCACGGCTGATCGGGCCTTCGCAAATGAGCCGGTCGACGCGGGGCAAGGGCGCGAACACGCGTTACATCTGCGATATCCTTCCGGAGGGCGAGCCCGCCGAGAGCTTGCTGGTGGTCGAGGTAAGGACGCCCGGCGGCCATGCTTCCAGCTATCCACCGCACAAGCACGACACTGACAACCTGCCGGCGGAAAGCGCGCTCGAGGAAATCTACTATCATCGATTGCATCCACCGCAAGGATTTGCGTTCCAGCGCGTCTATACCGCCGAGCGCGATCTCGACGAAACGATGACCGTCGAAGATCACGATGTCGTCATGGTGCCGCGCGGTTATCACCCGGTCGTGGTGCCGTATGCGTACGACAACTATTACTTGAACGTGATGGCAGGAGACAAACGGACCTGGGTCATCAAGAACGATCCGGATCATGAATGGATCGTGAAGAGGGATCGTAGCGCTTGATGATGGCGCGCTTAGGGTGCGACCTGCTCTTGCTCGGCCTCGAGCGACTCTTCGAATTGCCGCAGCGATGCGGAATCCTTGAGCAAGCGCTTCGCGATAGCGAGTTCCCGTTTGGCTGCCCGGAAATCGTAGCGGTGCCGTGACGGGTCGAAGGCGGCTCTTGCGCGCCGCTCCAACACGCTCAAGACGGCGTCGCGCGCGCCTTCCTGGCTGAGTACGGCCGCTATCGTGCTTTGATCCGCTTTCTCGAGTCGCTGCACGGCGTCAGCAGCAACCAAGGAATCGGTCGAGGTGAGTTCCTTTGCGATCGTCTCGGATCGCCGGCGCTCGAGGAAATTCGATGTCAGTAATATCGCGGCAACCCCGAAAAGCGCGGTCGCGAGGCCCCCCAGTGCCAGTAATGTCACCGGCCATCGCTTTGGCGCCATCCCCTCGCTGAATGCCTGCGCATCGCGCGGGCGTTTATCGCGCGCGAACGACAGCGCGGACTGGATCATGCTCCATTGGCGGCGTGAGAGACCGGCGATCGGTTGGGGTTTGAGCCCGGCATCACGCGCCGTGCTGGCGTCCATTCCTTCGAAGGGGTGCCGGCCTGTCATCAACTCGTAGCTGACCACCGACAACGCATAGACGTCATCGCGAGGATCCGGATCTTCGCCCCGGATTTGTTCGCAGCTCGCGTAGGCCAGCGACGCGGCGCGTTCATCGCGCAAAGCCGCCGCACGCGCAAAGCCGAAATTCAACACCTTGATTGCACCATCGGGGGTGACGATGACATTACTCGGCTTGAAGTCGGAATGGACGATACCCAAGTGATGCGCGTACTTCAGCGCTCGCGTCAGTGCCGAGGTGACGCGTAATGCCTCGGGGAGCGATAGCCCTACGCCCTTCTGCGCCCCGATGACGTCAGTCAGCGGCTGCCCTTCGATCAGTTCCATGACGATGTAGACATGCGGACCGTCGAAGCTGAAGTTCTGCACATGAATGATGTTGGGGTGCGAGAGTTGTTGCGCGTCTTTGACAGCGCGGTACAGGGCCTTTCGCGATTCCTGGTGGGCACAGCATTGCTCGCTCAATACCTTTACTGCGACATACGGATTGCGGTCCTGCGCTTCCTCCTGAATCAGATCGCGAGCCCGGAATACGGTACCCAATCCGCCGCTGTCCCAGGCCGGCAGGATGTTTTCGAGAATGTATTGACCCGACAGAACGCTGCCGACGGCCAACCTGCCGTTTTTGCCGGGCTCGGCAGTAGCGAGCAGCGCAGACGGGTTCGAATTTGTGGGCGCGCGGAATCGAGTTTCCGATGCCAACGGGCCGCCGCTACGAACCGGTTGTTTGTCGAGCAGTCGCGACGTTCGCCAGAGCGTCAGACCAACGGCGGTCGTCAGCGGGGGTGGTTCGTCCAGTGAATCGTCAGCCGCTTGCGCCGCGAGCGGGCCGAGGCTGAGCAGGCGCTTGGCGAAAGGTTCGGGGACGTAGCCGCTGCGCCGATAGGCATCGATGACCGCGCGCGCGGCGGGCACGAGCCGCGGATCGGCCTTGAGCTCGGCGGCCAGCGCCGTTTCCACGTCATGTTGTGTGGCTTTGCCGTTGCGCCACGCGTCGAGATTCTGCGGAAGCCCGGTGGTCGTCATGCTACGGCGCGGAAGATCCGGTCTTGGGGGTGTCGGGTTTCGGTGGATCGATGCTGCCGGGGACGATCATCAGATCGACGCCCGGGCCGATCGCGAGTGCGGTCTCGGCATCCGCCGACGTCGTGCCCATCGTGGCCTTCAACCCCATCGACGCCAACCATTCCATCAGCGCGCGTGCGCGCTGTTGCGACAGCGCCAATTTTTGCATGTCGGTGCTGATCTGAACCGACGGCGTGACCGATACGCTGAGCTTGCCGATCCCAAGCAGCACGCCGGTCGCCAACGCCAGGCGTTCTTGCATCGCCGGCAGCGGATCAGTGCTGCCCTTGGCAAACATCTCCTCGGGCACGTGCACCGTGAGGCCGGATTCGGTCTGCGGCGGCAGGGTAAACCAGCGGCTCAGTAGCTCGGAGGCGAGAGTCAGGCGCTTCGTCGAGTTGGGCAACTGCTCCTCGGCGGCGAGGGCGCGATCACGCGTCGCGGCAAGATCAGTCTGCAGCTGGGCGACTTTGGCCTCCTCGCCTTTGAAGGCTTTCTGCCAATCGTTGACCAAGGCCGCCTCGCTCGCCTTCTCCGTGTCCACGCGGCGGACTTCGGCTCCGGCGCGCGCATCCTCACCGGCCTGGATAGCCTGGCGGGCATATTCGCCCACGCGCTCGTGCTCCGCGTACTTCTTCGAGATGTATGCGGATTCGGCCAAATCCAACGACTGCCGGGCGCGAGTATATGCCGCCGAAGCTTGATCCTTGGCGCCGGCGGCCTCGGCGATGGCGACGGCATAACGGGCCATCCTGAGATCCAGCGGTAGCGGATGCTTCAGGTCCTGAGGGATGGGCTTCAGGCTGCTGTAGTCTTCACGCGCCACGAGCGATGTCACCGTCAGCTTGGTCCCTTTGACGCTGCTGCTGCCGACGTTCTGTAGCACGATGTATTTACTCGGGATGCTGACGGCAAAATGCGGCTCCGCCGTGACGATCAATGCAAAGCTCGACAACGGAGTGGTTGCCTCGATACGAGCCTTATCGCCGTCGCCGGTCAGAATTCCGACGTTGATGGCGCGGCCTTCCGGGGTGACGACCCACAAGATGTAAACCGTGAATGGACCGAGCGACGCAGGATCGGGAAGCCGCTGGAACCTGCCGTTGATTTCGGTCTTGTCGTGAGAAACGCGAATGCTGCCTTCACCGACGGAGCGCGGCGCAAGCGAGGTTCCGACGAATTCCAGTTCGGACGAACTACCGGGGCTATAGGAGAAGCCGTCGACGCTGCTGGCGATCGATTCCGAGACGATGGCAACACCTTTTTCGACTTGCTGTGCCGACACCTGCGACAAACACCAGAGTGCCAGGCAGGCCGCCGTGATGCGCGCCAGATGGGATATATTTTGTTTGTTATTCATGAGCGCACACTTTCACGCTGTATCGATTGACGACCTGGTCGGGACCACTGTCCCGGCCGGCACTTCTGTGACGAACTTGCAGTCCATCGCGCCGCGTGAAGCGCCGGCACCCTCTTCAGGGCGTCGTAGCGGCAGCACTTTGGCTCTCCTCTGCAGCCTGCGCGTAACGTGATTGCAAAGACTTGATTTCTGGCGCATCCCCATAGAGACGCGCGCCCGCGGCCAGAGTCTGGCGCGCGTCATGCAATTTACCGCTCTCGAACTGGCTCTGTGCGTGGTTCACGTATGCGGAAATCATGAGTTTCGGGACGTCACGGACCACATAGATATTGCCGTTGAGTACGCTGCTCAGGTGGTTTGCGGTCAACGCGGCATTGGCGATATCGCCGGCTGCGGCCTGCGACTCTAGACGCTGCTTAAGCGCGTCGACCGCCGCCATGCGTTGCTGATTCACCTCGGCTTCATCCGCAGCGCTGGCATCTGCGGCGCCGTGCGCAGCCGCAGGGCTCGCCGCCGCGCCCGCGGGTTTCGCGTTGGCGCCCGGTGGGGTGGCCGTGGCCGCTACGTCGGCGGGCAGTCGGGCGTCCGGAGCGAATTCACGGGCCGACGCCATCAGCCGTTTCTCATCCTTGGGTTGTCGGGCTGCGTGCGCATCGCCCGCGGCCCGTACCAACGCAGCCGCCGCTATCCGGCGCGCATTCGTCAACGCGGCATCGCCGGCAGGCACGTGCGCACGCAGCTGCTGCATCAGATCCTTGACGTCGGCCACCCACTGGTCGGTCGCCGAGGGCTGCGCGAGCAACGCGTCGAGTCGTTTTTTCAAATCGGTTGTCGTTTCCGCATTCCGGAACTGCTTGATCGTGTCGGCGAGCCGATCACTCGAAGGAAACAGCAGGGCGGCCCGTTGAGCGAGCTGCTGTGGATCGCCAGCCGCCTGTTGATTCAGGCGCTGGACTTCCTGCAGTACCACGTCCTCGACCCGGCTCAAGCAGGACGCGATCTCCTGGGGCGGGGCACCGAGGGACTCGAGTCGATCGAGCGCGAGCGCCACGGCCGACAGTTCGGTGGTTCCCAGAGTAGCCGATCGCAGCGATTGCGCAAACCGGCCGCGCGCTGCGTCGATTTGCGATGCCGCCGCATCGGTCGTGGTGCTCTTCGTCGCCGCATCCAGCTCTTGTTGTTCGCCGGTCAGCATATTTTTGATGGTATCGCTCGGCTGCAGCTTGCCGCTCACATCGAGCTCGATCTGCGCTCGCTGCCGGTCACCGGCGAAGCGCTTTTGGCGAGCCTGCTTGAGATACCCGTAGGCCATGTAATCGCGGGCATCCGCCAGGATGTCGGAGCTGGATCCGCTGCGCTGCAGCTGGGCGTACAGGTCCTGCGCGCCCGTCGTGCCTGTATTGTTAAGTCTGCCGTCCAGCGCGGCAGTACGCAGTCGTTCGAGCATGTCGAAGGCCTTGGCCTGATTGGCAGCGGCGGCTCGCGTCAGCAGATCACGCTGCGCGCTGACCGCCGATTCGGGCATGAGATCCCCGATGTCGTGCAACAGCGCTCGGGCGCCCGCGACATCATCCGCCGCGAGGCGCTGTTTGACGCGCAAGGCCACCACGGTATCCAGCGAAGACACGATGCGTTTGACGACCACGCTGTCCGGCGCAATCTCCTTGAGTGCCGCAATGTCTTCTCGATTCGCCAATACCTTGTCCAGAAATTCCGGTGCGGCCGGATTGAGTGTACCCAGGTGCTGCTCGAGTTCGGTTTGGCGCTTGATATTGGCTATGCGCTGCAATTCCCGCTCGACGCGCTCCTGCAAGTCGAGCAGAGTCGCATCGTTGGGTGCGATGCGCACGCCGGCGGCCACCAAGGTCTGGGCCAAATCCGGATTGAAGCGATCGAGCGCGGACGTGGCGGCTGTGAAATAAACCTGTGGCACCGACGGGTCCGTCAACGCCGGATTCGACGGGTCAACCTGGCGAATCAATGCGATAACGCCATCGAGGCTGTCGGCGCCCTCTTCGGGGATGAGTATCGATTGTTGCATGGCGCGATTGCGCAGCTCCAGAAGGTGCGCCAGTGCCGAATTGGCGTTCTTCGAGAGGTCCTGTGACATCGTCAAGACGCTGCTCGAGTCGGGCAGCAGCTGTCTCAGTTCATTTAATTGCTCTTGCGCTTTGGCGTATTCCTGTCGCGGCGGCGTCGTCAAATCGGCGATCTGCGCCTGATAGTAAGCGAGCGTCGCTTTACGTGCCGCATCATCGAGAAGCACGCGATCGCGAAATCTGACGGGTTCGGCCCTCAGTTTCGCGAGTTCTGCCGGCATTGCATCGGGACTCGTCGAGGCAATCGTCGCTGCGCGTTGGTGCGCGCGATTGCTTTCAAGCTGGCGGGGAATGATGAACAGCGCCGCGGCTGCGGCGATGACGACCAAGGCGACGGCGCCCGTCCAAACCTTGCTGCGCGGCGCTTCGCTGAACGCGTTGACGAATTCAGCGACCGAAGCGGTGCGATCGGCGCATTCGAAGGCAAGAGCATGACGCAAAGCCCGCCACTGCGCGCGCGGCAGACCGCGAACAGGAACCGGCCGAAGATTTGCTTGGCGCGCTTTTGCCGCGTCGATCCGATTGAAGGGATGTCGGCCGGTCAGCAATTCATAGGTCACGCAGGCCAGCGAGTACACGTCATCGCGCACGTCCGGCGGTTCGCCGTTGTGCATTTCCAAGCTCGCATACGCAGGCGAAAGGGCATTCAACTGACTGACGTCGAATAGGGTCTTGTCGCCGGCCTTCACGCTCGACTGTGCGGCACGTGCGATTCCGAAGTCGAGAACCTTGACGACGCCATCGTTGGTGATGAATGCGTTACTCGGCTTGAAGTCGGCGTGCACGATGCCTTGTTCGTGCGCATAGCTCAGTGCCTCGCCCAGCGATCGCACGATATTTTTTACGCGTGCTAAGGGCAAACCGGATGCGCCTTCGGACTTCAGGACCTGATCGAGCGAGCGCCCTTCAAGCAGTTCCATGACGATGAAGACGTTGCCGCCGTCGCGCGCAAAGTTGTAGACAGTGACGACATTGGGATGCGCGAGCTTGAGCGCCTTTTTTGCCTCGCGCGCCAGCGCCTTGATCGCAAGCGGATGACGTTTGAACTCATCGCCCAGCACCTTGATCGCAACATAGGACGAGCGGTCCTTGAATTCGCGGTTTTCTCGATCCAGCGCCTTGTACACGATGCCCATGCCGCCACGAGCCAACTCGGCTACCAATTCGTATCGGCCTTTCAGCACCGATCCGACCGCCAGCGTTTCCGCAGGTTCGTTGAGTCGCTCGGGAGTGTCCCAGTCCGAACCGGTTCCGGTCCCAGTACCGGTGGTTGGACTACGTGGCGTCGCAGCTTCCGCGCCGGCGGCGCTTTCGCCGCGGTGTGGGGCGCGCAACATGGTAAGCGTGTCGATCGGCGGCGCTTCCGGCTTGCTTGACCTCAGGGCGGCGTTCGGGTGCCTTGATGCGCGTCCGGCGATTTCCGCCAGTATGGTGTCACGCAACCCCAGATCAGCCGCGGCGCCCCGAAAATAATGTGTCACGAGATCCGAGCAAGCGTCTGCGAGCTGCGGATCCGCGCGCACCACATCCGCTACGGCTAAGCGCAGCTCCATGCCCGATGAGTTTCCCGACGCATAGGCTTCAAAGCGCTTGCGTAACTCTATTATGTTCATATGTTAACTCATCCCGCGTCAACATTGCCGCATGGCCGAGCCGGCGCTCCACCTATTATCGTGCCTCGGTTTTTGGCGTCAACAGATCGACAGCAAGGCCAACCGGTCATCAAATCCGAACTGCCGGGCTCCAGCGTCTTTGCGCCTGGTTCAGATGGTCGAAAACAAAGCAGAGTTCGGCAAAGTGGCCCGCCCCCCAGCCATCATACATCGCATTTGCAAGTTCCCATGTGTGGAAATTGACAACCGGTGATACGGCATACACGCACCGACCCAGAATAAAGCTCACGGTCCCCGCCACGGCGACTTCGGGCGCGCTAACGGGGACGCCGCCTTCGTGCGGCAATGCGCGCCGCAGCGGCAAGACCCCTGGCACGAGACATGAACCATCGTCGCGATGCGATCGAGAACGTGGGTTCGATAGCGAGTATTCTACGGGCGATCCTGCGCCTGATCCGGCGGGGCGCATCAGGCGGCGTCGAGTGCCTATGTACGGTGACGCACAGTCGAGGTTTCGCGGCGCGTGCCAACATCCGCAGCGGGTAACGCGGCTCGCGAGCGGGCCGTACCGGCGTCAAGGGCCCAACGACTCTATATCGGCTTGCGTATGGACTATGAGCTGGACCAGCGGATTGATGCTTTCGTTCGCGGCGAATCCGATGCGCCGGCGTTCATTGAGGAGCTGTGCGCCGTTTGCGCCGCTACGCCGGACTTTGCCTGGGATGTGCTCGCGATCACCGACCAGTATCACAGGCGCGGTAAAATCTCGGCGGATCTCAATCGGACGATCCGTTATGCAATCGAGCGACCCGCCTTAGCGCGCCAAACGCCCGAATTCGATGATGCGACGCCGCTGCCACGGACGATGCGGATCGCGCCGATCGCATGCACCACTCAGCCGGCAACGAGCGCGCGGGCGGCGGGCGTAGCTCTGCAGGACGAAATTCGCGCGTTGCGCAGTGAACTCGACGCATCCCGGCGCACCGTCGTGCGCTACCGTGCACGCCTCGCGAAGCTGGCTGCCTTCGGGCGCAGCCAACGCAATGCGCTCGCGAACCTGCGACGCGAATTCGACTCATCACGAATTCCTCCGCCCGCCCAATTCGCTCCCGGCCTATACGCCGCACTGCATCTCCCACCCTGGGATCCCGTTACCGCGCGCCCCGCTGCCAATGTCGAGGCGCTTCGTACTCCAATTCGATGGATTCGGCCCTCGCAAGTCGCGGCATCGATCGCCCTGCTGCTTACCGTGACGGCCTCGCCGGCATTGCGCGAAGCGCCCATGCCCCCGGCGGTGATGCCGACGGCGGTCGTTGCGGCTCCGGCCCCCGCCGCCCCACCGCGCGGCCGGCAGCACCTCAGTCTCGACAGAGAGCGATACGTCGTTTCGCCGCGGGACCGCCAAGCAGTGCTACGCGTGCAGCGCACGGGGGGATCCTCGGGCGACGTGAGTTTCACCTGGTGGACGAGACAGTCCGGAGCCAAATCCGGCGTCGACTTTCGGGGGCGACTGCCGACCGTCGAACGCTTGCCCGAGGGCGTAGACGTACTGACGATCTCCGTTCCGATCATCGTTAATCCGCGTCGTGTACACACGGAGCTGTTCTACGTCGAGATCGGCCATCCGGCCGGCGGAGCTGCCATCGGTGCGATCGGCACCTCAGCCGTCATCGTCCTGCCAACCGATTGACGGGTACTCGATCTGGCGTCAGGGACTCGACACGGCGGCTGCCACCGCCAACCGGTTAATGCGCCGACGTTTGAATCGCAAGCGAGTCCAGTTACTATGAGACAAATATCGGCTGGCTGAGGGTCAACCGGGCTCGTTTCAGGGATGAGGGGGGTGCTATTGAACGGCAATCACGGAGCGCGCGATGAACGCGGTTGACTTGGGCGTACCGCCCGGCTTCGTGCTCGGCACGCATGCGCCGATCTTCTTGGAGACCGCAAGACGTTTTAACGCCTATATTTTGGTGCGCAAGACCGGCGAGGCCTCACTGCGCTGGGCGGGCCAGAAAGGTTACACCGCGAAACGCGGTGATTTGAAGTGCAAGACCGCCCAGGCGGACATCGGCGGGTACCAATTGGCGGGACTCGTCGTTTCGCCGTTGATCCACCCGATGGCCTTCACGGACAACAAGCGTCGCAGCGACGCCGTCATGTATTGGCACAGCTCGCGACATCTGATCACAGTGCCGCGCTCCGGCTTTACGAGCACCGACTGGCCGAGATCCTGCGCAACACCCTACCTCCTGCAGACCGACGTCAACCACCCACACTACGGAGCTCTTGCCTGGATCGAGGGCGGCATCGTCAGTCCGAAATACATACACGGCGACTACGATCTCTACGCAATCGTTCCCGCGAACTCTGCCGCGCTGCGCGACGCCAGGCCGATGAACTACAACCAGGGCGGTGTCATTCCGTCCTCGCTGCCATTACAACGACAGGTACAGTTGAGCGAACCGCTGCCGATGTGCACCGGTCCGTTGCTGTTCGAGATCATGAATCACCTCGACAACGCCTTCGGTTACCCGATGGTGATGCACGCCGAACAGGAAAACTTGGAGCACAAGGACGATGAGGTGATCGCATTTCTGCCGGTTCCCTGGCAAGGTCGCAATAATGTGGTCCTATCCGGTCAGGCACAGATTGAACTCTTTTATGAACATGAGTTTGGTGGCCGAACAGCGAATGATCCGCGTGGCCGCCAATGACACTCAATCCAAGGATTAGTGCCGCGCCTTCCTGATCGGCTACCGGATAGATAGTCACGCAAAGCCCGTATACCGAGCGGGTGAGTACGCGCGAGAAGCGCACACCGACATGAACACCGCGCCTAAGATCAGACTCGCCCGGCTTTCAGATGTTCCTGATGTCGGCTTTCTTGTATCGCAATATTGGGGGTTCGAACAAATTGCCGGATTCGAGCGCGCGCGGACCGAAAAGTATCTATCCGAGTTGATTTCATTGCCGGAGCGCGGCGCGTGCTGGGTCGCATACCATGCGGAAACGATGTCGGGATATCTGATCGCCGTGTATGTGTTCAGTCTCGAGCATGGCGGCACAATTGCGGAAATCGATGAATTCTTCGTACGTCCCGGGTTTCGTTCGGCTGGCACCGGTGCGGCGCTGCTGAGCGAGTCCGAGCGCGAGATGAGAGGCGCGGGGATTGTGCGAATGCAGCTACAATTGGGACTGACAAACGATCGCGCCCGGTTCTTCTATGAGCGGCACGGATATCGACGCCGATCCGGCTACGAGTTGTACGAAAAGACTCTGCTTCCTTCACGGTAGATTGGTGAAATTCGATGTCCGAATATGGCGAGACATCGGGATACCATTGGGTAACCATGAGTGCCTTCAATATTTTTCATGGTGCCTCATGAGTTCGTTTCAATTAGTCGGCCTTCCTATCGAAAGATTCTCGTCGTTGTTCGCTCTTTCAGATTCGGCGCTTGCGCAACTCAACGTGCGAAGTGTCGTTGCAACGTCGAAACCCGGTTATCCGTGCCGTGTCAGTCTCGCTGATGCGGAGATTGGCGAAGAACTTCTATTGCTTTCCTTCGAGCATCAATCTGCAATCTCGCCATACAGGGCGTCGGGTCCCATCTTCGTTCGCAAAGCCGCGGTTCAAGCCAAGATCGAACCCGGCGTAATTCCGGACACCATTCTTCTTCGCTCGATATCGGTGCGCGCATATGACTCCTCGCACCTGATGAGCGACGCCCTCGTCTGCGCCGGCAGCGATGTGGCGTCAGCAATCCAAGAAATGTTCAGTTCCAATGAGGTTGCGTACATCCACCTGCACAATGCCAAGCGAGGATGTTTCGCGTGCGCAGTCAATCGAGCTTAAATTGCGCGGATCGCCGCGGAGTGCTCGCATTCTGGCGCGAGTTCTGGATGGCAGGCCGGCGGTATCCGTGTTCGGCAAACTTCGTTGTATTGATGAAGCATCTGAGCCAGTGCGAGGCTAGGTGCGAAGCTTTGCCGATGGTAGCCTTTACGAGTAATTGTTAAACTTTAACTAATTTTCCCCGATGAAAGTTAACGCCCGTTAGTGTTGGCGGGATTCAATTTTAGGAGGCCCGTTGTGAAGCCGCTGCTCCTTGTCGCGCTTGGCCTGGTTTTGCTGGTCGCGTCCAACGCGCCGATCCACGCGGATCCCACGGCGAACGGCGAATCGATTTCCGCAGGCTCTTTGATTTCAGGTATTCAGAAGGCTGATATGAATACTGCGGTGCGTCCGCAGGACGATTTATTCGAGTATTCCAATGGTACATGGTTACATGACGTGCCGATTCCTCCCGACCGCTCCAGTTATGGCGTGGACGCGATGATGATTGAGCGCTCGCTGCTACAGCAGCGCGAATTGATCGAGTCGGCGCGTACTTCAATTGACCCGGAAGCGCGCAAAGTAGGCGATCTATATGCGAGCTTCATGGACGAGGAACGCATCGAGCATGAGGGCATCAAGCCACTCGAGCCGGAGCTGAAGCGGATTGCGGCAATCAGGCGGGTCCGCGACATTGGTCCGCTGATGGCGCACTTTGATCGTATCGGAGTAAAAACTCCCGTCGCCACCTTTATCTACCCGGACTCCAAGAGGTCAACGCAGTATGCATTTTGGCTTACGCAAAGCGGCTTGGGCTTGCCGGACCGCGATTATTATTTGAGTAACGACGCCAAGCTAACCGAATTTCGCGCCAAATACCGCGTGCACATTGAGAAGATGCTGGTGCTCCTGGGTGACACCCATGCAGCCGAAGCGGCGGACAACATACTCGCGCTCGAGACGGCGATGGCCAGGATTCAGTGGACGAAAGTTGCCAACCGAGACCCACAAAAGACCTACAACCCGCAGACGCCTGCGCAACTCGCGACGCTCGCACCGCAACTGGATTGGCGGACATACCTCGCGAAAGCCGGTATTCCGACGCCTCCACCGGTCCTGATTGCGCGCCAGCCTGACTATTTCAGAGGATTGTCCGGGCTGCTCAAGAACACACCGTTGGCCACGTGGAAGGAATACCTGCGCTACAGGGTGCTATCGGCCGGCGCCCCCTATCTCCCGCGAGCCTTCGTCGACGAGGACTTCGCGTTCAATGAAGGCGTCTTGCGCGGCACGCCACAGATCCAGGAGCGCTGGAAACGCGGCTGTGAGCTCGTCGATCGACTGATCGGCGAAGCTTCCGGTAAATTGTACGTGGCAAAATATTTTCCACCCGAAAGCAAGGCGCGCATCGACGAGCTCGTCGCGAATTTGCTCAGGGCCTATTCCCAGAGCATCGATCAATTGGACTGGATGAGTCCGAGCACCAGAGCCGAAGCGCAGGCAAAGCTCAGCAAGATCAATGTGAAGATTGGCTACCCCAGGCAATGGCGCGACTATACCAAGCTGGTCATTTCACCCACCGATTTGTTCGGCAATGTCGTGCGCGCTCAAGAGTTCGAGACAAACCGCAAGCTCGCACAGCTGGGCGGCCCAATCGATCGAAATGAATGGGGCATGACGACACCCACGGTCAACGCCTACTACAGCGCGGGCATGAACGAGATTGTCTTTCCGGCCGGGATTCTGCAGCCGCCGGCGTTCAATCCGGCGGCAGACGACGCGTTCAATTACGGTTCCACCGGAGCGACGATCGGCCATGAAATCAGCCACGGCTTTGACGACCATGGCAGTCAATACGACAGCGAGGGCAATCTGCGCGATTGGTGGACGCCCGAAGATCACGCGAAGTTCAAAGCAAAGACGGAAAAGCTGATCAAGGAATATGATGCATTCGAGCCGGTGCCGGGTTTCCACATCAACGGTGCGCTTACCTTGGGCGAGAATATCGCCGACATCGCCGGTATCGAGATCGCGTACAAGGCCTATATCGCGTCGCTCGATGGGCGCTCGCCACCGATGATCGATGGCATGACCGCGGATCAGAGATTCTACATCGGCTTCGCCCAAAGCTGGCTGGGCAAGCGGCGTGAGGCTCGCAAAATCGAGCTACTAAAATCGGATCCGCATTCACCGGAAAAATACCGGGTGAATGGTGTCGTCGTGCACATGCCGAGTTTCTACAGCGCGTTCTCGGTCGTGCCCGGCGACAAAATGTATCTTCAGCCCGAGGATCGCATAACGCTATGGTAGATTAATTTTGGTAACGCTATGTGCGCGCGATTTGCGTCGAGTAAACACTGGCGCGATCTGTATATTGCGAGGCAACCGTTTTTGTCACGGACGGGGCTCCCACGGCCATTACAACTGACCCTCCGCGGCGCACTTCCCGGTTTCGTGCAAAGACCCCAGAGGTGCGGGAAGCGCGGCGGACGCATACACCGGCAGCCCCATAGTACCCAAGCATGCAGTCGGCATTGCGGAAAGAGGTGCCGGTAGCTCAGACCGGCCGGCTTCATAAATCTTTACGCGGCCGACAAACACCGCTAACAGACGGCGCGCATTCTGTGCATTGTGTTCTCCACCACCGATGCAAAGGATTTACCATGAATATTGACTCCCCAACGAACGCTACGCCGGCGGTAACACGCCGCTCCTTTTTCAACCGCGCGACTGTTATCGCTTTTATCGCGGGAAGCGCGCTGGCGGCCGGCATTGCCGCCCTCGCGAACGGTGCGGATATGAGCGGCTGGCACCACGGCATGCTCATGAACGGCACGCAAAGCGCCGCCGAAGTCTCCGCTCACGTCGACAATGCTCTGAAACATTTGTATGTCGAAATCGATGCAACTGACGCGCAGAAGGCGCAAATCGGGCCGCTCGTGCAACAGGCGGTCAGTGATCTGTTGCCGTTGCGCGCGCAGTTGCAAGCAGCTCATGCGCAAGCCACCGACGCGTTGACCCAGGCTACGATCGATCGCGCGGCCTTGGAAAGCGCCCGAGTCGCGCATTTGCAGATAGCCGACCAGGCGTCCAAGCGATTGACGCAACTCCTCGCCGACGTCGGCGATGTGTTGACGCCGGCGCAACGCGCTGCCCTCGCTGCACATGTCAAGAAAATGCACGGTGTGGCCAGTTCTTGAACTCTCTGGTCAAAGCCGCTCGCGGCCACTAAAGTCGCGCCTGAGATGGTAGAGCGCATCCTGTTAGTGGAAGACGATCCCCGCCTGGCCGAAATGCTCTCGGAGTACCTTGGTCAGGCGGGCTTTGACGTGACGATTGCTTCCTTGGGTGCAACCGCGCTCGAGCGCCTGTCCGGCGGAGCTTTTGATGCCGTGGTGCTCGATTTGATGCTGCCGGACATGGACGGCTTGCAGGTTTGCCGTCAACTACGCGCGACCAATGATCTCCCGGTGCTGATGTTGACCGCGCGCGGCGACGCCGTTGACCGAATCGTCGGTCTTGAGCTTGGGGCCGACGACTATCTGCCGAAACCGTTTGAGCCGCGTGAGCTGCTGGCGCGGCTGCGCGCCATTCTGCGGCGCCGAGCGCCCAGTGCACCACCCCGCGACCAAGCGCTGCGCTTCGGGCGGCTGGAGATCGACACCGCAGCGCGCGCGGTGCGCCTCGACGGGTCGGTCTGCGAGTTGACCAATTACCAGTTCGAGTTGCTCGTGACCTTGGCCAAGCATGCCGGACGCGTGCTTTCGCGCGAAGCCCTAATGGATTTGATGAAAGGCGAGGAGATCGATTCCTTCGACCGCTCCATCGACGTGCATATATCGCGCATACGCGCCGCTATCGAGGACAACCCAAAGAAGCCGCGTCGCATAATCACCGTACGGGCCGCCGGCTACGTGTTTGCGAAGGCCCAGGACTAATGCTGCGTCTTTATTTACGCTTTTATCTTGCGCTGCTGGCGAGCCTCGCCGTATTCGGCTGCGCCACTGCGGTGATTTGGCATTTCGCCGGCGGCCCGATGGAGCAGGCCGGCCTCAGCCTCAGTCGATTGGTGCAAAACGTGCTGCCCGCGGCGCAAGCGCCACCCGCCGACCAGCAAGAGGCCCTGCGCCGGTTGGCGGCGGGACTCAACGGTGACGTGACGCTGCTGGCGAAGGATGGGACCGTCATCGCCGCGGTCGGTCTACCGCTTTCTGCGCCGAGTCCTCGGCACCATCGCACGGTGATTTTTCCGCATTGGCAAGGCGATCCCGTCACGGCCATTTATCTTGCCGATGGACGCCTGCTGATCGCGAGCGTGCCGATCGGATTCGGGAATATTCGACAAGTCTTTCACATGATGCTGGTGCTGCTGGTCGTCGCAATCGGGGTGGCGGCCTACCCGATCGTCAGGCGACTCACGCGAGGCCTCGAGCGTTTGCAGCGGGGAGTAGAGTCGCTCGGCGCCGGCGATCTCACATCTCGGGTTGTCGTGGAGGGTCGCGACGAGGTGGCGCGCCTCGCTGCGAGCTTCAACCGCGCGGCGAGCCAGATTGAGCAGTTGGTTGGCGCCCATCGAACGCTGCTCGCCAATACCTCTCACGAACTGCGCACGCCGCTGACCCGCATCCGGCTTGCGGTGGATTTGCTGAAGGCTTCCGCGGATCCAAAGATCAAGGCCGGGCTGGAGCAGGACATCGCCGAGTTGGACGGGCTGGTCGATGAGATTCTGCTCGCCAGCCGGCTCGATGCCGTCACCGCGCTGGAGGTCACCGACGACATCGATCTGTTGGCTCTCGCCGCCGAAGAATGTGCGCGCTATGACGATGTTCACCTGGAGGGCGCTGCAGTCAAGATCTCAGGCGACCCGCGACTGCTGCGCCGGTTGCTGCGCAACTTGCTGGAGAATGCCAAGCGCTACGGCGTGCCGCCCACGCAGGTGCGCGTCGCAACCGACGGTAATGCTGCCGTGCTGACCGTCTGGGACGGCGGGCCGGGTCCGGCGCCGGCGGAATACGAACAGATATTTACGCCTTTTTATCGGCGCCTCGACGGGCGCAACAACGCAGGCACCGGCCTGGGGCTATCGTTGGTGCGTCAGATCGCGCGCCGTCATGGCGGAGATGCCCGTTGCGCGACCCTGAGCGATCAGCGCGCCGCGTTTGTCATTACGTTGCCTGGAAAATCCGGATCGCATGTTGCGTCCAATTGAAGCGTGTCAGCGGCCTGCAGCGGACAATTCCTGTTCGCTGCAGGCCAAATCCAGCGGTTCCCTGCGCTATTTCTGGAGAGCTGCGAGAGCGGGCGCCTTGACGCGCCGCACGGTATCGGCCAGGGATTCCGCGACACATGCCTTGTAGATCGCCTGGTTGTCGATAAGGCTCGGGTCCCCCAGGTGGAAGCAGAGGCGCTCGGCGACGATCTTTATGCGGGCGTAAGCGGCCTGAGCGCCTTCGGGCGTCGAGAGGTCGAGCCCCGCGAGCGAGACCTTTGCGACGCGAGCATCTGCGGTGGGGGCCGTGGGCGGGTCGGCAAATGCGGCAGCGGACGCGAGAGTCAACAGCGCGGCCAAGGCGGCCGTGCGAATCGCGGTTCGGGGGCCCATCGAGCTAAGGCTCTGTTGTGTTTCGGTATTCATGTGGCGATCTCCTTAGGGTGTCTGTGTCCGTTCGACCGGCATCGGCCGTGGCGGAACAGTGCCGCTAGGCGAGCCGGGAAGTCTTGAGGACGCCCTGAATCCGGCTGAGGGATTGCTGAAGATGGGTTGAAGCCGTCCCCGGGGGCAATCGGGCCACCGCAGCGACCGCGCGGATGCGCGAAAAGTCCGGTCGCGCGGCTATACTGGGTACGTGGATCGCTTCTGACCTCTACGGACCCAGTGCTTTTTTAATCAAGAACTTCTGGCAGGTCACGGCCGATGAAGGCGATGGACAGCCCCGCACTGCGTATCGGCGCCTGGCGCGCCGATTCCGCGCTCGACGAGATTTCGAAGGACGGCAACACCGTCAAGCTCGAGCCGCGGGCGATGCAGCTGCTTCTCTACCTGGCCGGGCGCGCCGGCCAGGTCGTCAGCGTCGAGCAACTGCTCGACCAGGTTTGGGCGGGCGTCGTGGTCACGCCGGATTCGGTCTACCACGCGGTGGCGGCGCTGCGGCGCGTGCTCGGCGACGACACGCACGACCCCACGTATATCGCAAACGTTCCGCGCCGCGGTTATCGCTTGGTGGCGCCGGTCGCTGCATGGGTCGACGCGCCACCCATGGTGATTGGGAGCTCACCAAGTCCGGCCGCCGACCCCGCCCGTTCAGCCGCTGAACCAGATCGTCCGGCCAAGGAATCCGCTCGCGCAGCCGCGCCTGTCGCTAAACCGGCTCCGCCGTGGCGGCGGGCCGCTATCGTGATAGCCGTCTTGTTTGCCGCCGCGCTCGGCTATCTGGTCATCGACAAGTTCTGGCGATCGACGCCCGTCACAATGGAACACCCGGTGACTGCCGCAAACACGGAACACCCGGCGATTGCCGTTAAAACGGCAATCGCGGAAAAGTCGATTGCGGTTTTGCCGTTCGTCGACATGAGCGAGAAGAAGGACCAGGAGTACTTCGCCGACGGGATGGCGGAGGACATCATCAATCTGCTCGCCAACGTTCCGGACCTCCACGTCCCGGCGCGGACCTCCTCCTTCTATTTCAAGGGCAAATCGACGAAGGTCCCCGACATCGCGCGCGAACTCGGCGTCGCACACGTCCTCGAAGGCAGTATCCGCAGATCAGGCAATCAACTTCGGGTGACCGCCCAGCTCGTTCGCGCCGACACCGGGTATTCCCTTTGGTCGCAGTCCTACGACCGGGATCTGCGCGATGTTTTCAAGGTGCAGGACGACATTGCCAATTCAGTTGTGCAGGCTCTGCGAATCACGCTCATGGGTGGACCCCTCACGCGTCAGCGCGGCGGAACGCAAAATCTGGAGGCATACCAGCTTTCCCTGCGAGCGCGCAGCCTTTGGAATCAGAATACGAAGCCGTCGTTGGAAGCGGCCGACGGATACTTGGATCAAGCGATCAAACTCGACCCAGACTTTGCGCGAGCGTTGAATGCGAAGGCAGTCGACGCGATGTTGCAGGTCGAAATAGAAGCGCTGCCCCCGAAAGAAGGCTACGAGCGCGCGCGGCGGCTGGCGCAGCGTGCGCTGCAGCTGAGTCCGGATCTTGCGGAGGCACACTTCATGCTTGCCTACATTCACCGCTCGTATGATTGGGACTGGGCTGCCGCGCAGGCCGAATTGCGTCAAGGTCTAAGCATTGATCCCACCGACGCGATCGGGCTCATGTATGTGGGCGTACTATCCAAAACACTTGGACATTGGGACGACGCGGAGCGACAGATTCGCGCATCGCTCGACCGTGATCCGCTGTGGCCCTTCGCACATTACAATCTGGGCGCGACCCTATACCTTGCCGGCCGCTTCGCCGAAGCCGAGGGCGAGTTCCGCAGGCTGCAGAAGTTGGCGCCGGGCTTCTCGTGGAGCAACGCGTACCTTGGTAAGGTGCTGCTGGCGGAGGGGAAGGCGGACGCCGCGCTGGCGATGGCGCGGCAGGAAAGCAATGAGGAATATCGACTCAGCATGCTGCCGATTTTCTTGCAGGCAGTTGGCCATAAGGGCGAAGCCGGCGAGGCCTTGAAGAAAGTTGCCACGAACTATGCAGACAGCGAGGCATTTAATATCGCTATGGTTTATGCCTACCGCAACGAGCACGAGCTCGCACTTCGATGGCTCGATCGGGCCTATGAGCAGAAGGATCCCGACCTCATCGAAATTCTCGGCGAGCCTCTGCTCAAGAACCTGGCCGATGATCCCGGCTACAAGGCGTTCCTGCGCGAGATGAATCTGGCACAGTAGCGGAGTCACGAACGGTTGGTATAGCTGCCAGGTCCCAGCTTCCGCGGCGGGCCGGGCGCCGATCTCAGCGCCACGTCACCTTGACAGGGTCGCGAATCGGTTGCTCGGGCAGCACGACGATCGCCATCGCTCGTTTTGCATCCCAACTCCCCTGGCCGACATCCCTGCCATTGAAACGTATCGATGTCGGCTTGCCAGGCGCATGGATGTGCAGTTCGTACGAGCGCGCCTGCACCTGGCCCTGAAACGCACCCTTAGTCGGCTCGATGAGAATTTGATGCAGGTCATCGCTGCTCGTGGTGTAACTCATCGCCGTCAGCGCGTACTGGTCTTTGCCGTAGGCGAGCGAAATCCCGTCATCTTCATACAACTCGAAACTACCCCTGCCTGATCCGTATACATTGAGGATGACGGTGTCCAGCGGTTTGGCATTCGAGTAGTCGCTCTCGCTCTGCTCGGGAATCAGCGCCCCTTCGCGAACGAACACCGGCGTTTCATCCACCGCATAGTGCGCAGTGAACGTACTGCCGCCCTCGTAGGGCTTGCCGGTAAAGAAATCGATCCATCGACCCGGCGGCATATAGATCGTCCGGTTGCCACTGGGGTCGAGCACCGGCGCGACCAGCATTTGGTCCCCGAAGAAGTATTCGTCGGAATGTCGGTAGGCATCCTCCAGATCCGGATACTGCAGGTATAGCGGCCGCAGGATCGGCATGGACTCCTTGTGCGCGACCCAGGTGTAGGTATACAGGTACGGGATCAGTTGCGTGCGCAGAGTGAAATACTTCCTCATCAACGCAATACCGCGGCTGCCGTAAACCCAAGGCATGCGCAAATTGCCCTCGCGCGGGTTCTCGTGGGCGCTATGCATTCGCAGCAGCGGGCTGAAAGTGCCGAACTCGATCCAGCGGGCATACAGATCGAAATCGATTTTGGTGCCGTGAAATCCTCCGATGTCGTGGCTGATGTAGGGAATCAGCACGTTGCCGCCGCGCGCGGTGAAGGCGACCTCGTAGGCGAGCACCGGCCACTCGGAATACGTGTCGCCGGTAAAAAACCCCGGATACCGTTCGCTTCCCCAATCACCATAACGTCCCAGAATGAAGCCGCGCTGGCCGGTTTCCTGCGGCGTGTAATCGTAGAAGACCTTGTTTGTCCATAGCTGTTTGTTCAGCCCGGGCATGTCGACGGCGCCGCTTCCGCCATCGACCCACCATACGTCCACGCCTTGCTGCATCAGCGGCTTATGCAAATAGCGCATGAACACATCGGCCTGCGCTTGGTTCGACAGATCGAAATAGATCCGCTTCGGCGGCGGGACATCCCTGATCGCGACCGGGCCGCGGACGATTCCGCCGCCGCGCTCGCCGGGCTCCACGCGCAGCGCAATCTCGTTCTGTTGACCCGTTTTGGCATAGGGAGCGATGTCGGTATAGGTCAATCGTTGCGGCCATTGGATCGGGTTATGTGTCGCTTCCTGGCCGTTGACGAATACCCGGTAGCTCTTGTTGACCTCGCCCAAATACAAATACAGCGCGTCGGGAAGTCGCGCCGGCAATTGAACGGACGCACGATACCAGCCGATACCTCGATAGGTCTGATAGCCTTGATCCTGCCACGACCGGCCGATCCGGATCGGATTCCAGCCTCTGTCGTCGAGATCCGTCGCGAACCAGCGGTGCTCAAGGCCCTCGTCGCGGGCGTCGGTCGAAAACCTCCATAGCGACGAGACATCCATGTCGAACGATGGCGTCGCGGGCAGCGGCCGGCCCAGCGCCTTCAACACCGCCGGCGCATGGCTGTCGTCGAAGGACAGGATGCTTTCTTCGGTGTTGGCATACCCTGGATGATCGTTGAGGCTGAGCTTGATGCCTTGCCCATGCAGCCAGCTCGAGAACTGATCGGGATGGGGGATCAGTGGACTCCAATCGTAACCCCCTTCCCATCCGTAGTTGTGCCAAGCGAAATCCAGTATCAGCATGTCAAAGGGAATGTGATTCTGGCGGAGCCGCGAGACCTCACCTTCCAGGTATCTCTGGCCGTATCCCTCGAGGATCGGCTGCGCGGATTGCGCCGTATCGGGAAAATACTCGAAGTTGAGATCCGTGATCGATGGGCCGAGTACGTATCGCGGAACCATCGGGATGGGTCCGCACAGCTGCGCGTACTCGTCGAGCACCATCCGGTAATCCTGGTTGTAGGCGAATAGATACCAGTCCTGGCCGCTCGTTTCCCGGCGCGGTTCTATCCAGGTTCTCTGTGCATTCCAGACCGGCGTGTGGCTATCGTCGATGAACGCGTAGCCGCTGCGGCTCAATAGCCCGGGCTTGGCAGCTTCGAGCGGCACTTCGATGCCCGGAATGATGTCGTTGACGGGGCTTTCGACATCCGTGCGCCCTTCGGGGAGGTTGGCTTTGCTGACGTTGTCCAGCGAATAGGTAAGCCCACCGAGGTTCAGCCGGTCTATGTCACCCGGATGCCAATCATGCGTGACGCCCGCGGGATCGTTCCAGCTTATTTTGAGATTGGCCGCAGTAAATGCTCCGGATCGCGGCCGGTATTGCAAGCGCATTGCGCTGGTGGTGGCGATAAGCCAACCATCCTTCTGCGTCGATTGGACCGGGACATTCGGCCAGCTCCTTTGCTGCACGACCGCAGTCGGCGCATCGACAAAAGTCCCCGACGGCGAGTACTCCATGCGCACCAGCGACGGTGTCAGAAACTCGAAGCGCGCGGTGTCGGCGGAGATCACGGATGTGTTTTGGGCATCGACGCGAGGCACGAGGAGTGAAGATAGCAGTCCGACAGCGGCCCATTTTGCCCTGCGGTCCAAAATGCCGTGAAAGCGCATATGGAAACCCCGATCAGTTGAGAACGATGCGACCGACGAAGAAGCGGGCTCGTGGCTCGGCTTCTTGTTCTGTACTTCGCGATCCTATGCTTGGTGTCGCCTGCGTCATTACGTGCTGTCGTCAATAATGCCGAGATCCCTCAGCGCGCCATGTGTCTCCGTGGCCCCTCGGACCCGAATTGCTTGCATGCCAAATCTTTGTGCGGCCTCGACATTAATGGAGTTGTCGTCGAGAAACAGCACCTGAACCGGCGAACAACCGAGCGCGTCCACCACATGTTCAAAGGCATCCGGATCCGGCTTAATGCGCCCGGTCAGATGCGACGCGAAATGGCTATCGAACGCAGCGCCTAAGCCCATGTCATCCACCACACGCGGCCAATGCAGGCCGTTGCTATTCGATAGTATTGCGCGCCGATAAGAACGCGGTATGCGGGCGAGCATTTCCAGGGTCCCCGGATAAAGCCCGGTCGGCCAAGCGATGAATGCGTCCAAAAATAGTTGCGGTTCTACCGGGAGGCCAAACTCCGAAACGACGCCGGCCGCAAACTGGTTTGCGTCGATTTTCCCGGTTTCGAATTGCCGTACCGTCGCTGAGTGTAGCCACATCCGCCACAACTCATCGGTGCTAACCGTCTGGCCAAGCCATTGCAGCATGACGTCCACGCCGCTGAGCTGTACGAGTACACCGCCGACATCAAACAGCAAAACCCGAATTTCTTTGGTTGCACTTTCAGTCTTGATCATGGCGGATCCATCGGACGGTGATAGCAGGGGAGCCTCTTACGCATGATGGTCTAAATCGTTGCATTATGTTCCTACCCGCGCCGAATGCGGTGCGACATGCGCCATGCCCATTGGACCGGGTCGAGCGCTTCCCCGTTTCCCTTGCGCGCGCGCCTGGCGCGCGCCTGGGGCCACGTTTTGTTAAGCCGCATGAAGTGTGACCGATTTCATCAAGTTGGTCCGGTGCCGCCAAAGATTTTGCGCTCAATTGGGATCTACACCAAAGTTCCCCAAACCTCTAATTAGCTAACGTAGCCCCATTCATCGGAAGAGTGGCAATCGATCAGTCTATGTCTACTCACGCTTCGAACTGCGGCTACGCGCGACCCGCTTACGTTTCCTGGTTGCTAGGGCTTGGGGTCGTACTATTTCTCGGGTTTGATGGGCAGAGCCCCGCTCGATCGATGCCGGGCGCTCTGTACGCGGACACCATTCTCATTGTCAAACACGAACGTAAACTCTACTTACTGCGTGACAATTATCTGTTGCGCAGTTATCGCATTGCCCTTGGCCTAAGTCCGACCGGCGCTAAGGAGCGCCAATGGGACTTTCGCACTCCCGAAGGCAGCTACGTCATTGATTTTCGCCAGGAGCATAGTCATTACTTCAAGGCGCTGCACATTTCCTACCCGAGCGCTGCGGACGTGAAGCGAGCCTCCGCGATGCACCTGCCCACCGGCGGGGATATCTTTATTCACGGTGAGCCCAATCGACCCACCAAGCCGGTCTCCTATTACAAAACGCGCGATTGGACCAACGGTTGCATTGCTCTCTCCGATGAGGATTTGCAAGATCTGTGGGACCTGACCGCGGGCAAAACGTCCGTCGAGATCGTGCCGTAAGACGAGTCACTTGATGACGCGTCCTAAGGATGCGCCAGCATCGGTGCCGGCCGCCGGAGGACGGTGAGCCTTCAATGCGTTTGGTCGGAAGTCGCGTTTTTCACATACCTTGTCAACCATAGGTCTTCCTCCCACAACATGTGGAGGATGGATTCGCGTGCGCGATATCCGTGACTTTCGTTCGGCAGCATTACCAGGCGTACTGTGCCGCCCAACCCTTTGATCGCCTGGTACATGCGTTCGGATTGGATGGGAAAGGTACCGGTGTTGTTGTCCATTTCGCCATGGATCAGAAGGATCGGATCCTTTATTTCTTCGGCGTGCATGAACGGAGACATCGCAATGTAGATTTCTCGGGCATCCCAGAAATTGCGATCCTCAGCCTGGAAGCCGAAAGGAGTCAACGTCCGGTTATACGCGCCGCTGCGGGCGATCCCAGCTTTAAAGAGGCGGCTATGCGTTAAGAGATTGGCGGTCATGAAGGCGCCATAGGAATGCCCGCCGATCGCCATGCGATTGCGATCACCCACCCCCAGGCGAACTACCTCGTCGATGGCCGCCTGGGCGTCCGCAACCAGTTGCGCGACGTAAGTGTCATTCGGTTCGGCCGATCCTTCACCGACGATGGGCATCGTGGGGTCATCGAGTACGGCAAAGCCGCGCGCCAGAAACGGCAGCGGTCCCCAAAAGCCAATGGCATTGAACTTGTGGGGAGATCCCTGCACCTCGGACGCTGCCATGGCACTCTTGAACTCACGCGGGTAAGCCCAGAGCAGTGTCGGCAGCGGGCCGTCGCGTTTCGCGTCATATCCCGGCGGCAAATAAAGATTTGCGGTCATTTCCACGGCATCCGGTCGTTTGTAGCGCAACACCTGCTTGGTCACACCGGCCAACTGTGGCGTGGGATTGGGAAAGTGGGTAAGCGCGACGCCTGAGTCGTTCGGCTTTGTGTGTAAAACGAGGTTGGGCGGATCATTGCCCGATTCCCGCCTAGTGATCAATGGCGTACCCTCATCGTTAAGCGGCTCAATCGGGTACTCATAGTAAGGCGCCGCGGAACGCCAAACGGTCGTCACGGCGTGGCTGTCGAACTCGAGGCGGTTCAAAAACGGCCGTTCGCCTTCCGGTGTTGCGCCGTCTCCCACCAGCAGCACGGAATTTCCGTGCATTCGCAGCACAGATGCCCCGTTAGGCGCAATCCGGGTCAGCGGACGACCAGGGTCGCTGTAGCGGTCTTCGGATTTCCAGGCCCACATCAGATCCAATTTATTTTCCGGTTTGCCGGGGTTGATGCGCCAGATCTCCTTGTCACGGGTCTTCCAGGTCCAATCGACCACGAGCGCCAAGTCATCGCGTGCCCAATAAACGCTTGCGAATCGCCGAGGCAGCTTGGCGATCACATCCCGGCGGCCTTGCGAGGGAATCTCCTCGTTGTAGACGATGTCACGCACCTCCACGGCCTTGCGCGGATCGCCGCCATCCTGTGCTTCGACCCACCACAGCGTGCTGGGCCGATCAGCACGCCACGTAAATTCGCGCGGCCCCGGATTGACCGCATCGGGCCCAGGCGCCAAGACCTCGATCAGGGGAGTCTTCGCGACCGTTTCGAGCGCATGGCCGCTGCGGCTCCAGACCTCGACTTCCGTTGGAAACTGCGGCAGCGGCACAATGCGTGAATACGGATGCAGCAGCCGCGTCACCAACATATGTTGGCGATCGGGCGCGCCGGATATCGAGAGAATGCGCTCGACCGGTCCCACCCTGACGAGTTTGCCGTTCATGTGGAGCACGCCGACCTGAGCGCTCAGATAGTAATCAAGTAGGGCTTCATCGAACGGTGTCTTTAAGAGGTCCTCAAAAGTGGCCAGTTGTGACGCGCCATGGTGACCGTCCGCAAACTGCACGTTGGGACCCGTCGGTACCGCCGAGCTCTGCGGCGCCGCCGCCTCGTGCTCGGGCCGCAGCCGCAAGATCAATTCCGTACTTCCGCCATACCATTGGAAGCCGTCGTCGGTGATAGCATTCAACGGCGCCCGGGTAGCGAGGTGCGCCTTGCGCGTGGCGGCATCAACCAGCCAAAGGCGAATTGCACCGCCGTCGACCAACGAGACCGCGAGACGACGACTATTGGGCGACCATGCGACCGCCACCACACGCAGCGCCGCCGGCAAACCCTCCACATCACGAGTCATGCCGGTCCCCACGTCCAAGACGCGCAGCGAATTGCCAAAGTCAAAACGCGTCTCGAGCCGCAGTTGTGGATTGAATCGAATGCCTGCGAGACGGGCCTGCGGTTCGGCCACGATGGAAATGGATGGCAGCGCCGCACGACCAACCAGCGCGACCGCGTGCCCATCGGGCGTCACGTAAACCTGCGGCGCGCGTGGAGCGTCGACAATCGCCTGTAGTTCCGGCGCGGGTAATTGATAGTCCAACGCGTTCTCGGCATCCGGCGCGGCGGCATAGGAGGCCGCGGCAAACAGTTGACCGGCCAGAAAAACGCAGCGGAGAACCTTTCGAGCCAATTGTGATGACATGCGGTACTCGCGGTAAATTTTTCTTGGGTGCAAGGGCCAAATACTAATCGACTTAACCGTCCAATTCTCGCCATGGATGCAATTGAGCGAACAATCGAGTTTGGCCGACGCCATTCGGCCCGCATACAATGCGGAGCGACATGATCAAGACCATTCCACTGGCAATCATTGCGGCACTCATTTGCGCAATCGGCACCGCCTGCTCCGCAGGCGCTGCGAAGCCACCGGCACAACCGCCGTCGGGCCCGGGAGGCAAGGATGTTGCCCATGCGGGAGTGATCGCGACTCGACATGGCAGCGGGCCGCAGGCCTACTGGCTGTTCGAACCGGACAATCCGAAGCCCGAATCGGCCTCACTGATCGTGTTTAACCACGGCTGGGGAGCGATGGATCCGCGTATTTACCAGGCGTGGATCGATCACATCGTGGAACGCGGCAATATAGTCGTCTACCCGCTTTACCAGGACAGCCTGCGCACCGCGGTAACGGACTTCACGCCGAATGCGATCGCAGCGGTGCAGGATGCGATTCGCACGCTGCAAAATGAGGCCGGGCATGTGAAGCCGCGACTCACCGAGTTTGCAATCGTTGGACACTCGATGGGAGGCGCAATCTCGGCGAACATGGCGGCTCTTTGGAAGGCGCAGGGATTACCGTTGCCGCGGGCGATCCTGTGCGTGGAACCCGGCAAGACCTGGGGTAAGCCCCTGTGGGCCACGATAAAGCTGGCGGACCTTTCGCAAATACCGGCGGACGCGCTGCTCGTGACGGTTACGGGCGACCGAGACCATCTCGTGCGCGATATCGATGCGAAGCGGATATTTAATGAATCGACGCAAGTGCCTCTCGCGAACAAGAACTTCGTGACGCTCGTCTCTGACGACCACGGGCAGCCTGCGTTAAAGGCCAGCCATGCCGCGCCGGTGGCGTGGGCACCGATGCCGGAAGGGACGCGGCAGGTCGACAGCCCAGCGGGCAGCCCGCAGCGCGAAATGCTGGGGGAGAAGATCGAGGAGCGGCGCAGCGGCGACGATGAGATGCCCGACTTGAATCACGCGAACCGGACGCTCGACGCGCTCGATTTTTTCGGTACATGGAAATTGCTCGACGGTCTGACCGATGCGGCGTTTTTCGGCAAAAACAAGAATTACGCGCTCGGAAATACGCCCGAGCAGCGCTACATGGGCATCTGGAGTGACGGTGTGCCGGTGCGGGAATTGATCGTTACGGATCATCCGTGAACCTCACACCTGCGATACCGCGGGAGGCCGTGTGCGCCGGTGCGTTGCGTCGCGACCTCGGCGGCAGCTATTTCCCATCCGCTATTTCAACAGGGCGCCGTGTTCGAGCAGCAGCTCGCGCAGAATCGCACGATGGCACCGCGATTCCTCGGCGCAATAGCAGCCGACCGAAAAATCGGTGTGGTGGGATAATACGGCGAGCAATTGGAGCGTGGCATTCGGATCCGACGCGGCCATTTCGCGCCGATATGTCTTGACGAATCGATTCCAGTCCCGATCGGAACTCGCCGCGAGTGCTTGTTTTACGGCTCCGGCGCTCGGTGCCAGCATCGGCAGCCAGACGTCGTAGAAGTTTCGGGAAGCGTACTCGCCCTTGCGAACGCCCCGCGGCGGGCGCCGGACGGTACCGATTCGCAGACCTTCTCCGGGCAAGCGATCTGTGCCAAGACGGACGACTCGAATTGCCACGGCGATCTCCTTGGTATTGCGGCAGCATTCGAAGCGTAACGGACCGACCGGGCAGGCGACAGCATCGGTGAACTGCCAACGACGTATTTTCGCCGAGATCGATGCGCGGCGCTCGGCGGTCTTTGCCCGCTGGCGATATGAGCGGCCGAGGTGTTAGCGTTTGGCAATGGTCAGCGGGAGTAGCCTTTGAAAGCGATGTTCAGCGCCCTATTGCTCGCGTCGCTTGCGCTGTGCGCGAAAGCGGCCGAAATGCCGGAACCGATCCACGGCTTATGGGTATGGAAGAGTACCGCTGTCCTGCAGGCGCCGCAGGCTGCACAGGCGTTGGCGCAATTCTGCGAGTCCGCGGGAGTCAATGAAGTCTATCTGTCCGTTCCGGCGCAATACAGTGTGGCGCAGGAGCAGCGTCTCGCACAACTCATCGCGTTGTTGCATGGAGCGAGGATCCAAGTCGAGGCGTTGATCTCCAGTGCAAACGGCGATGAGGCGGGCGGCGCGAGAACTGAATTACTGGACCGCGTGCGATCGATTTTGCAATTCAATCAGCGACATGCGGCGCAACGCTTCGACGGTGTTCACCTCGACATCGAGCCGCAGCAGCGACTCGAGAACAAAGGATCGGGCAATCTCGGATTCCTGCGTGGTCTCGTGGAGAGCTATCGCGCCGTACGGACGCTGACCGATCGCGCCGGACTCACGCTGAACGCAGACATTCAGAAAAAGCTGCTCGAAGGCGATTTGGAGCAACGCCGTTCGTTGCTGGCGTCGGTCCCGCGCCTCACCTTGATGCTCTACGAATTGAGCAGTCCGAGTGACGGCAAGACGACGGCCGACCGCAGTGAAAAACTCGGGCAAAGCAGCGCGAAATATCTCGACCTGGCCTACCAAGATCTGGAGGCGCCGGGTCTGGCCAAGATGGCAATCGGACTGCGTACGCCCGATTACGGCTCGCAGTTGCCGCAGATGTTGGCCTTGCTGGACTCGGCCAATCGAGGCAATCCGCATTACCTCGGCTGGGCGCGCCACTCCTACAACGATAGCTTGGCCCGAACCGCGGTTCCGGCCTCGCCGTAGGTGTCTGCGGCGCGGGTGATCTTGGGTGAGTCAGCCCCGGCCCAGCTCGCCGACCGGGCCTACGGTGCGCGTGTTAGCATGAGCCGACATCAGACGCATACATCCGTTCGGCGATCCCGATACCACGAGGATTTTGTGAGGATTTGTGGGATACAAGCCGACCAGTCTCCTCAAGGCGATCGCTGCGTTGACACTGCTAGGTGTCGCGGGCCCCGCGTCCGCAGAATTTTTTAACTTTCAGGGGCAGCTGCAATTCCAGACGACCCGCGGCGACGCGTGCTCGGCCATGTCGGCCGGCACTTTCCATGTGGTCATCCTCGGTCAAAACCGGGGCCCGCTAGGTATCGAAGGCTACCTGTACGGCGAACAACTACTTCATGGCCATTTCCGTGGGCCGACGCCAAACCTGCTGTCGCTCAATTTCCTTGGCGAATCCGGTCCGAAGCATACGATGCGACTAGGCAGTGTCGGAATCGGTGCCTTCGCGGGGGAGCTGCAAGCCAAATCAATTTTGGCTTCGATCTACGCCTGCGATTTTTCAAACGCGCGCATCAGCATTACGAAAACCGTCGGGGGCAATGATCAAGCCGCGTATCAACAGGCGGAAAATCAGTTTCAGCTCGACGAGCGCGCGTTGCAGGCGATCGACGCGGGGATGCAAGGCAAGGTCAAAGAGGCGATTCCCGTGCTGCAGCAGGCGCTGGCCTCCACGCAGCAGTTCTACCCACCCGATAGCCCTCAATTACTGGGCTATTATTATTTTCTGGCGCAGATCCACTTCGCGGAGGGCGACATCCCTGCCGCGATTCCGCTCGATCGGCGCGCCGTGGCGATCTGCGAAAACTCCTATGGTCCCGAGAGTGCCTGTGCCGCTGCGATGCTCGCGAATCTGGGGAGCGCACTTGCCGCCGCCGGGAGTTATGGCGAGGCAGAAACCAATCTGCGCCGCGCGCTCGCGATCTGCGACAAGATCTTCGGGCCCGGCTCACCGATTCGCGGGATTGCGCTCAATGGGCTGAGTACCGTGTTGATCTACACCGGCCGATACGCGGAAGCCGAGGCCACGTTGCAGGAAGCGCTCGCGCTCAATAAGAAATCGCCCAACCCGGTCAATGGCAATGTCGGCGTCAGCTTGAATAATTTTGGCGTGTTGTACCAGCTCACGGGTCAATCCAAGAAGGCCGAGGCGGCTCTCCGGGAAGCCGGCGCGACCGATGAAAAAGCCGTGGGCGCCGACAACCCACTGACGATCCAGAACACGATCATGTTGGCGCAGGCATTGCGAATTTCCGGGCAACTTGCGGCGGCGGAACCGATCGGCCGGCGCGCGGTGGCGACCGCCGAGAGAGTCTTGGGCCCCGAACGCCAAGATCATCCGGCACTTGCCTGGGCTCAAGCCTGCTTGGCGGAAATTCTTCGAGAGCAAGGACGCACCGATGAAGCCGAGCCGCTGTTCCGGAAAGCACTGGCAAATAGTACGAAGTACTTGGGACCGGATCACCCAATCGTCGCGGGCGTCGAGTTATATTTGGCCAAGCTGCTGCATGACACCGGACGAGATCAAGAAGCCTTGAAGCTCTTGAGCCACGCAAACGTCGTCGCGCATCTTTCCGGCAGCCAGCTCATCGCCTGGAAAGTGGCGGCCGAATTGATGGAAGTTTATGGCTCGGGGAAGTTTGCGGACCCATTTAAAGCCATTTTCTACGGCAAGGAGGCGGTCAATACCCTGCAGAAATTGCGCGGCAATCTGTCGCGGTCCAGCAGCGAGACCCAGCAGGCTTTTGTCGGCTCGGCCGAAGTCAGCGCCGTCTATCGAAAACTTGCCGAGTTGCTGATCGCCGACGGTCGTGCCTCCGAGGCGCAGCAGGTGCTCGCGATGGTCAAGGAGCAGGAATTCTACGAATTCACTGAGCGCGATCGGGAGGCCGACGCGCCCAGGACCGTGGCGACGCTGAACTCGACTGAAAAACGGCTCGATGACCTCGACGACAAATATGTCGGCTTGGGCAAGGAATATGGGGCGCTGCAGGAGAAGTTCCAGAAGGAGGGCGACCAATTTACCGCCGCGGACCGCGCGCGCCTCGAGGTGCTGCGCAAGGCGATGGACTCCGCTCAAGCCAATTTTGAAACGCGTGCTTCGGAAGTGGCGAAAAGTGCGAATGACCCGGAGGCACAGAAGCGGCGAAAAACGGAAATCAACGACTACAGTCGAGCGTTTCAGGGGACTTTGAAAGATATGGGCCACGACGCCGTCGTAGCCCAGTACATCGTCTTGGATGACAAGGTCGCGATTCTTTTCGCCTCGCCGAACGCAGTGGTTTCCCGGGAATCGAAAATCAACCGGCGCGACCTGTATGCACTGATCCGCGATTTCCGAGCCGCGTTGAGCAATCCCAATCAGGATCCGAGGCCCCAGGCCCAGGCGCTCCACCAATTGCTGGTGGCACCAATCGCCGAGGATCTGCGCCAATCCGGGGCCAAGACGCTGATGCTCGATCTGGACGACATGCTGCGCTACGTGCCATTTGCGGCGCTCTATGACGGCAAGAACTACCTCGTTGAAAGTACCTCGGTCGTGATGGTGACTGAAGCCGTGCGCGACAAGCTCGGCAAGGCGCCAAAATCGGACTGGTCGGTGTGGGGCCTCGGAATCACTAAAGCGGGTCCCGGGTATGAAGCACTGCCGTACGCGGCCGTAGAATTGAACGGTATCGCCGGCCAGAAGGGAATACTCGCAGGCAAGGTCATGCTCGACACGGCCTTCACCGAGAGCGCGCTTCGGGACGGACTCGACCAGTCATACCCGATCATCCACATCGCAAGCCACTTTCAATTTACACCCGGCAGCATGGATGATTCCTTTTTGTTGCTGGGCGACGGCACGCACCTCACGCTGGCGCAGATCAGGACCAAACTAAACTTCAACAGCGTCGAAATGCTGACCCTTTCCGCCTGCGAGACGGCGCTCGGTGACGACAGCACATCGCGCCACGGCGTCGAGGTCGAAGGGCTGGGCGCGATCGCTCAGCAGGCGGGCGCCAAGGCGGTGCTCGCGACTTTGTGGCCGGTGGCCGACGCCAGCACCGCGGCGCTGATGCGCGCTCTATACCAAGCGCACAAAGTGGATCGATTGGACAAGGCGGATGCGCTCCGACAAGCGCAATTGGCGCTGCTGCGGGGTTCTGCCGGTGCCGACGGCGCGAGCAACGCCGAGCGTGGATTGACCCGGGTTGATGCGGCTCCGACGACGGGCAATTTCAAGACAGACCCAAATGCGCCCTACGCGCATCCGTTTTACTGGGCGCCGTTTATCCTCATGGGCAACTGGCTGTAACCAAATTTACTCGGTCTCATCGACGCTGACCAAGCTCGCGCCGAATACGTTGGAACAGGTGCGTGCGACGCCAAGGTCGCGTGTCGCGCCATTGCACTCCGGCAGCTTCACCGCGGCCGATAGGGTTGCGATCTGCCCGATCCGTGCGACGGCCTGCGTCGTGGATTGTATCTTGTCGAATGGGCCCGCCGAACTCACGTATTCGGCCGGCAATGACAAGCTCGAAAAATCCCTCGCGGTCTCGGTTACCATCGCAAGTAAATGATCGGTACCCTTTGGGCCGAGTGCGGTCACCGCCCAATCGAGGCGCGGCAAATGCAGCTCCTCATTGGCCGCTATCACGTTGGCTGCATCCAAACTGTTCGGAAACAGCAGATAAAAACTATCGGGCGTGGTGCCGCGATAAAACAAATAGACGAAACCAGCGCGATCCGAGCGAACCGACAGAGTCAGATTGGTACCAATCTTGATCGTCGGCTGATCGAGCTTCAGCTGCACCAGCCAGCGATCGTCGCGCTGATTGTAAATATCATTGAGTGTCGCGAGCGTGTCCACTGGCCCCGCCTGGCCCCCGCCCGACGTTGATTCTGCGAATGCAGGGACCAATGCCGCGTTACCGGCCAGGGTCACGTGCTGGCGAATTGACTCATCTTGGACCTTGTCGAGCCGACCTTGTACACAGGCGGCCAGTTCTTCCATGGAAATCGATCCGCTGTGGTCCGTGTCCGTGGCGGTGCCGTCGAGGCATTGCTGGAAGTTATAGGTCAGCGCGCCGCCATGAGAGGTGTCCCAGGCGATTTCGTTTTTCCGTGCCGCCGCGAGAATCACGATGTTGTTGTCTGTGGTCGCCAAATCGATGCCGCGGCTCTGTGAAAAACTGCCGACATTGACCGCTAACGAGCATTGCGCGCTCGAAGCCTCGGGGCTGAACTTCGGGCGTAGTTCGCCAATCGAGGATGAGATCGCGCGCGAACCGGCCGACTGCGCAACGCCGCCGGAGTGGCATGAATCGAGCATGACGATCGTCTTGTCGGCCTTGTAGCTGAGCGGCTTGATCATATTGGCGAATTCACTCTTGGTGACGACGCGCATATCCTGCATGACGATGCTTTCCTCGCACTGCTGCGACTCTTTGCTGAAAAAACGTGCGCCGTGCCCGGAAAAATAAACAAATAGCTTGTCGCCCGGCAATAGCAGTTGATTCATGTCCTTGAGGGCCTGAATCAGGCCCTCGCGCGTGACTTGGCGCTCCGATAGCTCGACGATATTTTGCGCGGGCACGCCAAAGCGCTCAGCCAACTCGATACCGAGCTTGCGATCCGTCAGCACGCCGGGCAACGGACTGCGCTGATACTCGGACACTGTGATGATCAAGGCGTGGTTCGAAGGCAAACGCGGCGCACGAATACCGGTGGTGAGGATCTGGTTGTTGCCTTTTGCCTCGCGACCGTTACGCACTTTTGCCAGTGGCGAGACCTCGACCGTCGGGGCATTGGCTTGCTGTGCGTCTGCGATGCAAACTCCGAACGCGAGCAGACAACTCACCGCCGACATCATGGCGGTGCGTAAGCGCGTTGAGCCTGCAGCCGTAGGATGCGTGTTCATGCTGATGCCAAAGGCGCAACCGCATCTTTGGCGGCCGCGGCGATTGTGTGCACCAACGAAAAGGAGGCGCTTTGCGCATCGAGTCCCGGCACGTCATGCCATCGCAACTCGAATTCCGATGCGCCGCCAGGATCGGGCGTGCGGCCCGCGATGTCGTCGGACCCCGGTACGAACCAGCGCCACACCACCCAGCCTTGACCGTTCCAATGCGTTCCGAGACCCGCTTTCAGCGGCATCCAGAGCTTGATGGGGCAGCCCGGTCTCAACAACATCGCCTCTACCTGGCGCCTCGGCAGCGAAGCCGGAAGGCACGCTACCTGCAATTGGCCGGATTTGACTTCGCCCGGGGTCGGCCCAAATGCGCCGGTGCCTGAGACAAATGCTCGACTATTGGTGTCGAAAATAGTGGCAAAGCTGAAATACGCGAGAACGACTGCAGCGGGAACGGAAAGATCGACGAGCCAATCGCTGACGCTCACGGAGAGCAGCGAGATCGCCACCAGTACGCCCGGAATGATGACGAAATACTTGGCTACCGCGATGGCTCGATCCGTGCGACTGAAGAGCCGTGCCGATGCCGCCAGCATCAATAACTCCATGCCCCAGATCCAACCCGGAGAAAGCGGCCGCAGAAAATGGCCGTTCTTGGTGTTGTCGATAACCGTGGCAAGAACATAAATCCCCGGATGCGCATGATCCACCGGCGTGGCTTTAATGTCGTTGAGACCCGGTGCCGTGGAGCCCACTAACGCCACTTTACCGGAGAATTGCGCAAAAAAGGCGTCATCGTGATTCCGGGCCGCTTGAAAGGCGTCCACAAAGCTGATCGTCCGATACGACGTAGCGCCCCTCGGCCAATTGATGAGGCTGCGAGGCTGCTTGGGCAGCGGCCATCCGAGCACTTGCGCCATGCGATACGGCAACGACGGAATTCGATAGCCGGCGAGGGTCTCATAATTGGTATACCAGCGCACTTCATTGTCTGCATCCGTGCTGATGTTGTTCGTGCCGGTCCTGGTGCTGTCGTAGATGCTCTTGAAATACGGCGGCAACAAGGCGATCGTGTGCTGCCCATTGATGTCCTTCGGCGGCGCGTTCGGGTCACGTTCGGCAAAATTGAGCATCGACACCGACACCTGACTCTCAGCGTCGTTCTTCGGGTTGAGCCTGGTCGCCGGGTAAAAGGAATTGCGGCTGGCAGCGACGTAGCGGTCAAAGGCCAGCTCGCTGTCACGATTAATCACGTCCGGATCCGCGAACAAAATATCCCAGGTGACGGCCCGCGCGCCGAGCCCTTCCATTTTTGCCGCGACCTCCGCGAGTATCTGTCGAGGCCATGGCCAGCGCCCATATTCCTGTGCGAGAGCCGCCAAGCTCGCCTCGTCGATATCGAGCACGACGATATCTTTGTCAGGCTGGTAGGCGAGCGGTCGGTGCCTCATGAGCCAGTCAAAGCTCGCATTGGAAAATTGCTGATTGAGTGGCGCAATGAACTGGTCCCAGGCGCCCGCCAGTGCAAACACCAGCGCCAGCGCAATATAGAATCGGAATCCAATGCGCAGCAGTGCCCTGCCGCAGGAGTCGCGCCAGCCGGGGCGTCGCGCGAACAGCCACGCCAGAGGCCTCAGCCACCAGTCTATCGTTTCGGCGTGAACTTCAAGCGTCACGGGCCGCAGGAATCTTTGCCGTTGCCGGCGTAAGTGTTCACATTGATTTGCTGTACGCTGACCGCCCCACTGATGTGGGCGAGGCCCCTCGCCAGCACTTCGGCGCGGCCGCTGCCGACGGTGAATCTCTGCGCGCCATTGATCTCGGCCAAAAATTCCTGGGGCCGCTCGAAGGCGAGCACCGTGACTTGATCCATGCCGAACGGGGCCGTCACCAAGATGTGCTGATTCGGATCGGACCCTGGAATGGCTTTGGCTGCTCCGGCGGCTACGATCTGCCGCTCCGATGAGCGCGTCGGATAAAGAACCGTTAGTCCTCCCTGTGGATCCAGATCCAGCAGCATGAGGTAGGCGGCCTTTTGCAAGCGAACTTCAAAAACAAACGACTCACATTGCACGAAGGTGTTGCCCCGGCTGCCGGGGTCCGTTTCCGCGCGAAGCCCGAGTGCATCGGATCCGGCGGGCAGCGTCCGATTGACCCATGCCTGCGCGGCGATACGCTGGACCAATTTCGGATCGCTACTGACCGTGCTGACAATCGGGTCGCCTGCAGGCCCTAACAACTGCACTTGCTGGCCGCTTTCGCGTACCGTCAGCTCAGCATCGTGATCGACGATCGCGACACCGCTCGCGGCCGCGATGCTTGCTCGCAGCGGCGCCGCCACATCTTCCAGTTTGACGTGCACGGTCACATCTCTAGGGGCCGCGGCCGCGCCTGTCAGCGCGCCTGTCGAGACAGGGCTATGCGTCGCGCCGAGGAATGGGTTCGAGCCGACGTCTTGCGGATCTTCGGCAATCGCCGGCAAGAGTTGCGGGTGCTGGGGAACAGCGCGGCTTTCCAGAAACCAGTTCATGGCTTCACGGCCTTGCGCATAGGTGAATGACCCTTGCATCGCCTGTCCATCCGGCAACCGCAATTGGCCGTCGAGCAGTCGCAAGAACGCATCGGTGAATGCGCCATGAAATCGATTGTCCAAAGTCGGCCATTTCTCCAAATCCGTTTGCGAGGAGATGTCGACCGCACTCTCGCTGTCGCTGGCCCCGGATAGCAACACGACATGTTGATAGGGATATGGCGGCGGCGGCGGGCGGGCGCTGGGGGCGGGTGCATTGGTGCTCGCGACACCCAAATCGCGGCTATGCAGCGGCAGATAACGCGATTGGCTATGCGTCTGGCCGATGCGTCGAACGACTTGTCCGGAAAAGCAACTGTCGGAGACCACGACGACCCATCGGCCCGCGGTATCGAGTCGCCGGAGCCGCGGCACCAAGTCGGTCCGGCCGATGATCAGCGTGCGTTTTTGCGTAGAGGGGCTCTGAGGGTCGAAGTCATACGGGACCCACGCGCCGGTCGCATAGGGCAGATCGAAGAGGTTGTCCTCGTCGTTCGCGCTCGAACCGTGACCACCGAAATAGATGAGCACGGTATCGCCCGGCGCCGAGCGCTGCTCGAGCGCCGAAATTTCCGCGAGTATGCGATCACGCGTGGCGCCGGAATCGCGCAGGACTAGGATATCGCTGGAGTTGAACTGCCAGTGCTCGATGAGCGCCTTCTGCACCGCGTCGAGGTCGGCGGCAATTCCGAGCAGTTGGTTGTTCTTATCCAATATGGGATCGCCGAAATGTCCGACGCCGACGAGTAGCGCGACGTTTCGCGCCGCCGCAACGCTGCCGGCAAGCAAGCCGACCAGCAGCGCCGCTACCGGCAACAATCGCCCGCCAAAAGCCGTCGTCGCAATCATTGGACTCATAACCGACTGGTTCTTGCACCCTCGGGTGCGCTCCCGGTTGGGCTTAGGGGCCGTTTGTTTTGCCTATGATGCGCCTGCGGATGGCCTGTAATCCAGCGGGTCCTGAGCAGCGCGCCGGCTGCGTGCGGCAAAGTTTGACGTGGGCGCTCAATTGCCGGAGCATCCGGTGAGTATCCGCCGCCGGCGGCAAGACAAGAATGACTCAAGAAAACGGCACGCTTCAATCGCCCGGACCGCCGGGCTGCCTTGCTACCGCGCACCGCCATTGGATGCGGATCGCTTGCGCGCTTCTCGTCGTGGGCCCGTCACTCGTCGTCGTGGGCCCGTCACTCGCGCTGGCTCAATCGGACGATCTCCTGCAGGCCTACCAGCAGTATGAATCGGCAAAGACGCGGGAGCGGGTGCCGGAGGCGCTGAAGTTTGGCAATGATGCGCTCAAGCTGACGGAAGCCGAAGGCGGCTCGGCGCAAGAGCTTGAACAACTGCTGCGCAATTTGGCCGAATTCGCGGCGCAAGCCGGGCAGGATGAACAGGCGGTTGGGTACCTCGAGCGCGCATTGACGCTGCAGGAAGCCGATTTGGGCCCTGATCATCCGGATCTCGTGCCACTGCTCTCCGCCCTCGCGGATTTGCATGTAAAGGCCAAGCGCTACTCGCTAGCCGAAGCACTACTACAGCGCATGCTCAAAATCGAGCGCGCCGCCTTTGGCGATTATCATGAAAACGTGCTTGCAACCCTCGTGAAGTTGCAGGGCGTGTATCGCGCGACCAACAATGTGGACGCCGTCGCGGCGATTGACGCGCAGCTGCAGGTACCCCCGGTTTCCAAGCGGGGCTTATGGGGCATCAAAGGCGGGGTGACCGTCGATTCGAAGCGTTATGGGCTGAAAAATGGTTTTGCGAGCGTTCGCGTTTTCTACGGGACCAATCGCACGCCAACCGGAAACGAGAAGCCCGCTTTGCGATACGGCAAGGCCAGCGGCCCTCTTCAATATGGCTACCTGGATGTCACGATTCCGCAAACACACAAGTTCGCGGAACTCGAGACACCGAAGCAATGGTCTGAGTACACGCTGAGCGTCAGGAAAACGGACTTAAGAAGCCAATTCGTGCTGCTCGATGCGGTCCAGCCGCTTGCAAAAGACGATTTCGTGCGCGAGTTGCAGCAGGAAATAAAAAGCTCGCCGTCCAAGGATGTGTTCATCTTCGTGCACGGCTATAACAACAGCTTTGAAGATACCGCCCGGCGCGCGGCACAGTTAGCCTACGACCTCGATTTTGACGGCACCCCCATGATGTACAGCTGGCCGTCACAGGCGAGCCTCACGGGGTATGCCGCGGACGAGAGCATGATCGAGGTCAGCGGCCAGAGAATGGCGGAGTTCCTGCGTACGGTGGCGGCTCAAACCGGCGGCGCACGCATTCATGTCATCGCGCACAGCATGGGTAATCGCGTACTGCTGGCCGCGCTCAAGGGCTATTTGCCGACACTAGCGCAGGACAAGCATCCGCTTCCCTTCGGTCAACTCGTCTTCACCGCACCCGACGTCGATCGAAAAGTCTTCATGGCGACGTTCCCGTCGCTGCGCGGCGTAGCCGAACGGCTAACGCTGTATGCTTCCGACAGCGATGTCGCCTTGCGGATGTCGAGGTATTACCATGGCGAGCCGCGCGCCGGATCTGCGGGCGCGCTGGTCATTCGGCTTCAGGGTCTAGATACCATCGATATGTCCGGTCTTCCTGCCGATGTACTCGGGCACAGCTACTTCGCCGCCAATGGAGGCGCTGTCTACGATTTGCTTCGTCTGCTCTGGCGTGGCGATGCGCCGGACTCGCCCCAGCGTTGCAGTACGGGCGAGGACAGTGCCGGGAACTCCGTCGTGATATGGCGATTCAATGTCGCCAAGTGCCAAGGCAGCGAATTGCTGGAAGCGGCCATGTTGCTCAAAGAGTACCGGGATGAGGCCAGCGCGCAGATTGTCGCGCAAGTATCGGCACAAATCTCGGCATTGACCGAGCCGTCGCAACGGCGGGCGGCCCAGATGATACTCGACCGACTGAACACGCTTTTGGCCTCCGCCGGCCAGCCGGCGGGTGAGTTGGCCAGATGAGACCATGGACCGCGCCGCTCGGCTACGGGTTGATTGTCGCGGTGCTGCAAATGCCGGCAGCCTATGCGGCCCACGAGCAGGTCGACATACAGGCCTACATCCACGATTCATGCATAGTCGCCGACGAACCCTTTTTTATACCCGTCGTCCCGAAGGTCGGCGAATCCGAGCAAATGACGCCGAAGTTTCTTCCGTTGATCGGCGTTGTGATCGGCAAGCTCGTCGAACTGTTCATCAATCACGAGGTGCAAGGTTCGGTCAAAAAGATCAAATCCGGTGCCGGTCGCAAGGACACGCGCTACGCGACGACCAAGCAAATGAACTTATACCGCGCCGATTTGCAGGCAGAGCCGGTGCTCGGCATCAATGCCAAACTCGGCTGCATGACGATCGTTGCAGGCAAATTGAAGCCCGAGGGCACTGACTGCACGGCCGCGTACCTGCCAAAGGAGCTCGACCGCGCGACGATGGGATTGCCGCAAGATCAGTGGAAAACGGTGAGAACCGATGCGTCGGTCGAGAATAAACTGCGGCGCGCCAATGTGTGTGTCGACGGCAACGCCTGGGCTGTTTACGAGGCGCGATTGGAGTTTTCCAAGGACGGCACCGCTTACCGCCTCAAGGACGCCGGCTATACAATCAATTCTCTGCTGACGACACAGGACAAGGGCGCAACTCGCACCGCACTCTACACGCTGAAGATTTCTCAGCCGACCTCAACGGATCAAGCGGAGGTCTTATCGAGCGCGTGGGTCAAACTCGGCACGGTCACTGCCGGGGCAAAATCCAGCGGCGCACCGAGCGATGCGGGACCCTGGTTGCGGGTGCCGCCCATGTCGGTTGAAGCGCGACGTTCATATGATGAAAAGACGGCCACGCATCAGCAACTCATGGGGGAGATCGACGCACTGAAGCGCGCAATGGTGCGCAATCAACGCGTGATCGACGGGCTGGATCGGCGCATCGCCGTCGTCAGTGCCGATCTGGTCGAGGGATTGAAGCAGGAACGGAACAAGACCGCGGTGCAGATTCAAGTGCAGGGCGCCGAACTGGATGCGCGCAACACGGAATTCCGCGACCTGCCGCACGATCCCTTGGAATTCATGCCGGTCGAGATCGAGGTCGCCATAACGGAAACGGAATCGGAAAAAAAGGCGCAGCTGGCGCTCGCCGATCTCATCGGCGATACCGGCAGCGCAGCGGCTTCGGCCGTCGGCAGCGAGGTCTCCGGTGCGATCTCCAAAGCACTCGACGTGGCCGACCTCGACACCGGCCCGGATTCTGCGGCCGAGACTACTGACTATGCGAGGGTACAGGCGCGATATTTCGATGCCTTGGTCGACGTCCAAACCGCTTCACCCGGGACGCCCAGCGCAGACTCGCAGCGCAGCCTCGCGGACGCGAAGAGCCAATACAACACGGCCAGGCGGGCGCTTGGACTGGAGCCGATCCCATGACATACGCAATTCGTTTTCTGCCGCTAGTGTGCCCTGATCAGTGCAGGCGTATCGCCTGGAGCGAGGTCGTTGCATCAGCAATCCTTGCGTGCCTGCCGACGCTCATTCTAGCGGCGGATCCGCCGCAGGCGGACCAAGCTAAGCCCGTACTGTCGGATACGCAGATTGCAGAGGCGCTGAAGCCCGCCAAAACTCGCGGGCTGCGCGGACTGAAGCGCGCCGATGCGGCAGAATCGGCGTCCGTCAGCCTCAATATTCCGTTCGAATACAATTCCAGCGAACTCAAAGCCGAAGCCTCAGCTCAGCTCAAACAATTGGAGTCGGCACTGGCGTCGGATTCGCTTCGCAATGATCGATTCATGGTCGCCGGCCACACGGACGCAAAAGGCAATCCCACCTATAACAAAAAACTGTCCTCGCGGCGGGCCGAGTCGGTGAAGCGCTATCTGGTGGCCAACGGAGTGGATGCGAGCCGCCTGGACACGATAGGGTATGGCTCGGAGCACTTGCTGACACCCGACCGGCCGGATGACCCGCAAAATCGCCGCGTCGAAATCCGCGACTTGGGCGAGGCGCCGAACTGAGGAGCCCCATTTACACAGGGGCGACCGCGCCACCCAACCCCGATCAGCTCGAGGCTCGCCATGACCACTGCTTGGTATCATTCTCGTTGCGCTATTCGTGAATAGTCCGGAGAGAAAACTTCCGGTGATGGCACGGCGCACGGCGGGGTTGGCAGTGGTTCTGATGCTCGCGTCGCACCGCGGTGCTGCGCAAAGCGATCCCCTGATGGCGACCTGCAACGAGCCCGTCAAAGCGCCGTTCTGCGAGGGCGTTCGAGGCGATCGCGCCGAAGGGTGGCTCGAGCAGGGCCGCTCCGAGCTCATGGCACAGCACGGCATGGTCGTGACCAGCCAACCGCTCGCCGCACAAGCCGGACTGCAGATCCTCCGCGAAGGCGGTAACGCCATCGATGCCGCCGTGGCAACTGCGGCTGCGCTCAATCTCATGGAGCCGATGATGGTCGGAGTCGGCGGGGATTTATTTGCGGTTCTCTATATCGCCAAGGAACACAAGCTATACGTGCTCAATGCCAGCGGCACGGCGCCGACCGGAGCCACGCTCGAGCACTTCAAGGCGCTGGGATATAAGGCAAATCCCAAGGCCTGGGGTCCGGGTTCCGGTATGCCGATGCACGGCATTTTGACCGTGACAGTACCCGGCACGGTCTGGGGCTGGGACGCGGTGTTGAAGCGCTTCGGCACGCGGACGTTCAAAGAGGTGCTGCGGCCGGCGGTCGATTACGCCGAACACGGATTTCCCGTTTCCGAGCGCATCTCCAATGAGTGGCAGCTGCCGCCGGCGCTGCCGCTCAGAGCCTGTTGCAGCGAGCTGGACCCCGATACGATCAAGACCTGGCTCATCCAAGGCCAAGCGCCCAAGCCGGGGCAGTTGTTCAAGAACCCGGACTTGGCGCGCACCTTCAGGCTACTGCAAACCCGCGGTGTCGCAGCGTTTTATCGCGGCGAGATCGCTCGCGCGATCATTGCAAAGTCGGATGCGCTGGGCGGCACGATGACCTTGGCGGATCTTGCGGCCTACCACGGTCAATGGGTGGAGCCGGCGGTCACGAGCTACCACGGATTCGATATCGCCGAACTGCCGCCGCCATCGCAAGCCTGGGCCGCCGATGAGATGCTGAATATCTTGGAAGCCTGCGTGCCGCGATGGGCGCCGGGTCAAACGCTCGCGAGCCTCGGGCCGCGCAATGCGAAATACTGGCATTTTTTGGTGGAGGCCAAGAAGCTCGCCTACCGCGATCTGTATCGATACAACGCGGACCCCGATTTCGCGGCCGTTCCGGTGCAGAAGCTGCTCGCCAAATCCTACGCCGCGTCCCTATGTGCGAAGGTGGATCCCGAGCATGCGTCTGAGACCGGCCCCCGCGGGCCCGGCGACGACACTGGCGATACGATCGTGCTGTCCACGGCCGACAAGGACGGCAACATGGTCTCGTGGGTCAACAGCAACTTCGATGGGTTTGGCTCTGGTCTCACGGTACCAGGCTACGGATTTGTGCTGCACGACCGCGGCCATCTGTTTTCTCTCGACCCCGATAGTCCCAATGTGATCGCCCCGCACAAGCGCCCCTTCAATACGCTCTCGGCAGGCTTCGTGACGAAGAGCGGGCGGCCAATCATGACGGTCACGCTCATGGGCGGCGATATGCAGGCGCAAGGTCACGCCCAGCTGATTGTCGATGTCTTCGATTTGGGCGCCAATCTGCAATCCGCGGCCGAATTGGCGCGGTTCCGGCACGATCAGATCTCCAACGAACTCAATCTCGAGTCGCCGCTCTATCGATTATTGGGCACCCAATTGACGGCGATGGGCCATCAAGTCAAATCGGTCGACGGCGAGTCCGTGGGCGGCGTGCAGGCTATCCTCTTTACCGCCGACGCCTCCAGCAAGGACGGCACCGATCCGAGAGCAAAGCATCGCGCGACGAACGATGGCGTCGCAGGCTTCTATCGCGCCGGTTCCGATCACCGCAAGGACGGAGGCGCCGTGGGTTGGTAGGCGCGGGCGGCTCATCGACCTGTGCTGCGTTAGATCATTTGCTTCGGCCTCAACTATTGCGAACATGTCGAGGAAGCCGGTGAGAAGCGGCCCACGGATCCGATCCTTTTCGACAAATCTAATACCACGCTGACCAATCATTGCGGCACGATTCGCCTATCTACCGACGCGCTGATCAAGCTGGACTACGAAGTGGAATTGCTCGTCGTCATCGGGCGCCGCGCGCACGACGCGCAACTCGAGGACGCGTCCAAGTACGTCGCCGGTTACTGCAGCTCGAGCTCGATGGGCACCAATGGACGATCGGCAAGTTGCTCGACATATTTGCGCCGGTCGGTCCCTGCTTCGTGTGCGCGGACCCGGTCGCGGATCCGAACAATCTGAACATCGAATGCTGCGTCAACGGCGAAAGGCGCCGGCACTCAAACACGAACTCGATCGTGTGCGACACCGAATTTCTCGTCTCCTTCATCAGCCGGCATTTCACACTCGCCTGAGGCGCTCAAAGCGCGCGCGAATCCCCACGCGCCTCTCATTGTTTCACTTACTATGGTAGCTTGGTAATCAGGTTTACCGACGCGAACTGAAAAAGAATAAGAGCGCATAGGGCCGCACAGGTACTTTGTCGATGTCTTAAGGGAGTCAAGGATGCACGGAAACCTGAAGAGCGCGTTTCGCCGCGCCTGCTTGGCGGTCTCGAGTTGATCATTGCCAAGACGCAGGCACGGCAACAAGCGCTCGACGTGCTTGTCGCCGACCAACAAAACCCGAAATTGCCGCAGTATCACCGTTGGCCGACGTCGGCGGAATGCGGTTCCCGATTCGGCGCAAGCGACGCTACCATTGCGGGCTATAATTCGCCGCCTGCAAATCGAGACAAAGAAGTAGACAATGAATCGAATGACTTGCCTGCTGTTGCTCGTCAACGAGGGCCAAATCGAACTCGGCTTCTCGGGCGGTCCGAGCGCGAATGCTGCCTCGGCCAGCGCTTTGTTCCTGTCCGCAGATGGCGGGGAGACTTGGGCGAAGACCAGCGAATCGGCAAATGCCGGTTTTGCCCATAAACTCTACGGTCGCATTGCGGTCGCGGTTGCGCCGAGCCAGTCGAGTCGCGTTAACGAGTCCGGAGAACACCATTGATCAATTCACGATTCACGCTAGCTGCGGGGCTGCTCGTGCTGTTTCAATTGCCGGCGATTTGCGCCGCCGCCGAACCGCCCGTCGCAACCATCACGCAGGATTTGCATTGGCGCATGGTCGGCCCGTTCCGCGGCGGCCGAACTCGCGCGGTCGCCGGCGTACCGGGAAGCCCTGAGACTTTTTTGATCGGCGCGGTCAACGGCGGAGTCTGGAGGACCGATGATTACGGCCGCACCTGGGAGCCCATTTTCGACGCCGAGCCGACCCAGTCCATCGGCGCGATCGCGGTCGCGCCTTCCAACCCGAAGATCATCTACGTGGCGAGCGGCGAGGGCCTGCAGCGCCCCGATCTTTCGGTCGGCAACGGCATTTATCGCTCGGCCGATGCGGGGCTGACCTGGGTGCATCTGGGTCTCGACGATGCGCAGCAAATTCCCGATCTCGCCGTGGATCCGCGAGACCCCAACCGCCTCTACGCCGCCGTCATGGGACACCCGTTCGGACCCAGCGCTCAGCGCGGAATCTACCGGTCCACCGATGGCGGCGCCCATTGGGCGCAGGTGCTCTTCGTCGACGAAAACACGGGCGGTTCCGGCATCAAGATCGATCCTCGGGATTCGAATATTCTCTACGCCTCGCTCTGGAACGTACGATCGGGGCCCTGGGAAGACAACAACGTTTTCAACGGGACCGCAGGCGGATTGTTCAAATCGGAGGACGGCGGTGACCACTGGCGCCAGCTGAAAAATGGACTGCCAAACGATCTCTCGCAAATCGAGATTGCAGTTGCACCGAGTAAGCCGGGCCGTCTGTACGCGACCGTGGCGACGAACGAATCCGGCGACTACAGTTCGGCGGCCGGACTCGGCGTCTATCGATCCGAGGACAGCGGAGAAACCTGGCTGCGCATCACGAACGATCCGCGACCGGCGCTGCGCATCGGCGGCGGCGATTTGCCGATCATCAAGGTCGATCCATCGGATGCGGACGTGCTCTATAGCGCCACCATCGTGACCGTCAAGAGCACCGACGGCGGCGTGCATTGGAGTTCGCTGCGCGGCGCGCCGGGCGGCGACGACTACCAGAACTTGTGGATCAGCCCCGACAATTCTCGGCACATCGCCTTGGTCAGCGATCAAGGCGCCATCATCACGGTCAACGGCGGCGAGACCTGGAGTTCCTGGTTCAACCAACCGACTGCGCAGCTCTATCACATCGGGGTCATCGACGGCTTTCCGTACCGGATCTGCTCCGGCCAGCAGGAGAGCGGGTCGGTCTGCATCTCCACGCGCGGCAACGACGGCGAGATCACGTTACGCGAATGGCATCCGGTCGGCGTCATCGAGTATGGCTACGTCGTTCCCGATCCGCTCGATCCGGATACCGTCTACGGGGCGGGCCGCAATGAAGTCACGAAGGCGTACCTGCCGACGGGCCAGGTGCGCAACATCACGCCGATTCCCCTCAAGGGCGAGGGCGTGCGCGTGGATCGCACGGAGCCGCTGTTCTTCTCGCCGCAAGATCCCCACAAACTCTATTACGCGGCAAACCGGCTCTATGCGACGACCGACGGCGGCGACTCCTGGAGCGTCGTGAGCCCCGACTTGACGCGCGAGGATCCCGGAGTGCCCGCGAGTGTCGGCAGCCTCTTCGTGCCGAAGGCGGCAAAGCAGCGCGGCGTCATTTACGCGGCGAGCGCGTCGACGCTGCAGAACGGGCTCATTTGGCTCGGCACGGATGACGGGCTCATCTGGGTCGACCGCAACGGCGCTCAAAGCTGGCAGAACGTGACGCCGCCCGAGCTGACCCCATGGAGCAAGGTCACTCAAATCGAGGCTTCGCACTTCGATCCCGCGGTCGCTTACGCGTCGGTCAGCCGATTTCGCGTCGACGATCTGAAGCCATACATCTACCGCACGCGCGACGGCGGCAAGACCTGGCAGCTCATCACCGCGGGACTTGCGCCGGACGCGCCGGCGAACACCGTGCGCGAAGATCCGGCGCGCCGCGGGCTGCTGTACGCGGGCACCGAAAATGCGGTGTGGGTTTCCTTCGACGATGGCGACCATTGGAATTCGCTGCAGCTCAATCTGCCGCATACCTCGATGCGCGACCTGGCGGTCCATGGCGAGGATTTGATCGTCGCAACTCACGGCCGCTCGTTCTGGATCTTGGATGACATCAGTCCCTTGCGGCAGCTTGCGGCCAATTTCACCAACAGCGAGGCCGTGCTCTTGAAACCCGCGATCGCGGTGCGCGCGCGCCGCAGCACCGGCACCGACACACCGATCCCGCCCGACGAACCCGCGGGGCGCAATCCCCCGGACGGGGCGGTCATCGATTATTACCTTGCGCACGGCACGCGCGAGCCCTTGGCGATCGAGATCCTCGACTCGGACGGCGCTCTACTGCGCCGCGTCTCGACGACGGACGCTGCCCTGTTCACGCCCGAGGAACTTCAACGCGAATTGATTCCCGCGTACTGGATACGCATGGCGCGGCCGCCCGCGGCGAGTCCCGGCATGCACCGCTGGGTCTGGGATTTGCACGCCACCGCACCTCGCACGGCGCAGCGCGGCTTCCCGATTTCGGCGGTGCCCGCAGATACGCCTCAGGAGCCTCTCGGCCCGCTCGTGGCGCCGGGAACCTATCGGGTGCGATTGCGCGTCGGTAAGCACCAGTGGGAACAATCGCTGACCGTGATGGAGGATCCGCGCGTGAAAGTTTCCGCCGAGGCGCTCGACGCGCAATACGCGCTCTCGAAACGCCTCGCCGGCGCGCTCGATGCGAGCACCGGCGCGCTGCTCGAAGCGCGCTCGCTGCGCGCGCAATTGAAGGCAGTCAAAGCGCCGGCCGGCGGCGCGCTCGGCGGCCGCCTGCACGCACTTGATCAGCGCGTGGCCGCGCTCGTCGAGGCTGCCGACGAGGATAAAGCGGCTGCAGCCGAGCCGCAGCGCCGGCTCGAACGCCTCAACGGCGATATCGCGACTCTGTATGGCGAGTTATCGCGAGCCGACGCGCCGCCGACCCGAGCACAGCTTGCCGAGGCCGAGCGTGCGATCAAGGACTGGCAGCCGCTCGAGTCGGAATGGGCACGAGTGCGCGTGCCGGAGCTCGCTGCGCTCAACGCGGAGCTGCGCAAGGCGCGCTTGCGGGCGCTCTCGATCGATCTCGCGCCGCCGCGCGATCTGGATCTCGCGGACCAGGAGTAAACGCGTTCATTCACGTTGCGATGCGCGTCAAAAGCGGTAGGTGAGGTTGACGCCCACGGAGCGCGGCTTCTGGTAGAACGAGACTTGCTGCCCTTCGCTGCCGGCGAATGCGTAAGTCAGGGGTCGCGTGTCCGTGAGGTTCGTGCCCCACAGGCTGGTCTCCCAATGCCGGACCGGATTCTTGAGACCGATTCGCGCATCGAGCGAATGCCCACGCCCGAAGGTCGTGGGGTCGGCCAGATAGGGGTGTTCCGCGCCGCTGTAATGGTCGTTGGCCTGCGCAAACATCCCGAGGGTTGCGCTGACCGGATGCTCATAGAGTACTAGCCAGCTGCCGCTGAAGGCCGGGGCATCGGGGAGCATTTGGCCGACCAACACCGGCGTGAACAGCGCCAGACCGTTGTCGTTCGTCAAGGTCTCGGTGACGCGCGCATGCAGATAGGTCGCACCGAGATGGATCTCGAGCTCGCGGATCGGGCGCCATTCGATATCGGTCTCGATGCCGTCGATCCTGGAGCGCGGCACGTTGCCGAGTCCCGCGATCAGGGGCTGCGTCCCGACGGGACCCGCCCACAGCGAGAGGCTCGACTGGCGGTCATGGATATCGGTGTCGAAGACCGCGGCGTCGAATTCGAGGGAGTCGCCGAAAAAACGGCTCTTGATGCCGAGTTCGGTCGTGCGCACGTGCTCCGGTTGCACATAGCCCCAGTCCACCTGTACCTGGGCGGGCTGACCATAGAAGATTCCCGCCTTATAGGCGGTCGCGACGCTTGCGTATAGCAGAACCTTGTCGGTCAGATGGAAATCGGGCTCGAGCCGGTACGAGACATTCTGAGTCGAGCGCGACTCGTCGAGCGCGGCAAGCACGGTATCGGGGATGATCGGGCCGGTGAAATTGTTGGCCGCGAACGTCAACAGACCCGTCGGATCGAGCGTCACGCCGCTGAAACTGGCCTCGTCGCGCGAGTACCGCAGTCCCGTCACGAGCGTCCAGCGGGTCGAGAGACGCGTTTCTGCGTGGGCGTAGAGCCCCTCCGACTGCTGCGTCTGGATGAAGTTCGCCGCAGTGATGGCCTTGCCGCCTTGCGTGATGAAGTCCGCGAGTCCGTATACGAACGTCCAGTCGAGCGAGTCGCGACAGTGATACCAGTTCTGAGCATAGTCGGCGCCCACGATCCAGTCCACGAAACCGCCCGTCGCCGATGCCAATCGCAATTCCTCGCTCAATTGCTGTTGCTGGAAATTCTTGGTCCAGTTGTTGTCCGCTGCCGGATAGCCGTCGTAATTATCGAGACTGCGTGAAAAGAAATCGTCGAAAGCGCTGATCGACGTCAGCGTGAGTCGATCCAAATGCAGGTTGAGCGTCGCGATGGCCCCCTCACCGGTCTCGTCCTTGTAGAGCGGCAGGCCACCCACCCGGACGAGCGTACCACCCGGAGGGCTGTCGAGCAGTCCCGCGGTCGGGAACGGCAGAATCGCCGGCACGAGCGCTTCGACGTTCGGCGTTGACGGCGAGGAGGGCACCGAGTGGTCGTATACGGTATGTAGGTTGAGCAACAAATCGGCCGAGTCGCTCAATCGGATCTCGAACTGCGCTCGGGCGCCGCCACGATTGAGCTTGCCGTATTTCTCGCCGGTGTCGATGTCGGTCTGATAACCCTGACCCTGTATCGTCGCCGTCGCCGCCAGCCGAGCCTTGATTGAATCGGTCAACGGTCCGCTGACGGCTGCCGTGACGTCGGTCGTTTCCCAGCGGCTGTAGTCGACATCGACATAGCCCTCGAAATCGTCGGTGGGCCGATTGGAGATGATATTGATCGCTCCGCCCGCCGTGTTCTTGCCATACAGCGTGCCCTGAGGACCCTTGAGGATCTCGACACGGTCGACGTCGTAGAGCGCGCCCGTCAGAAATCCCGGAAAGCTCGCGAACACCTCATCCAGGTAGGTGCCGACGCCACTGCTGTTGTTGGTGTTGAAATCGTCGAGTCCGATGCCCCGCACGAGAAACAACGGGGTGCTATCGGTCGTCGCATTCATGGTCGAGAGGCTAGGGGAGAGCGTCGAGAGACTTAAGGGTTGTTGGATGCGCAGCGCACGCATTTCATCGCCGCTCACGGTGGTGATCGCGAGACCGATCCCCTGCACATCCTGGATATGTTTTTGCGCGGTCACGACGATCTCCTCGAGAGCCGTTTCGGCCTCCGAGGCGAGGGCCGCCGGGGTTGCGAGCAGTGCTACGGTCAAGACGCAGATCCAACGGGCCCTCGGCATGAGATTCAAGATGGTGATTTCGATTGACAGGCTGATGGTGGTTGACCGGGCACGGGATTGTTCCCTGTAATCTTGGTTGCCGCAATGGATTAGTGAAAATCACGCTACGACGGCTCCAACTCAGCCGAATCTCCAACATCCGGATTCCAGTGGGCTCTCGCCGTTGCGCGTAAAATTTTGACCGTCGACCGACAGCGGGAGCAAACTGGCGTCCGCCGGCGGGAAACCATAGAACGCCGTTCACTATCTGGAGAGCAAATGTTGAAGTGCTTGGTCGGGGGAATCGTATTCACGGTGGCGGCTGCCGTTGGCGGCGTCTACCTGCTGGTGCAGAACGGCCTCATTCCCGCCAATGCCGACGCAAAACCCAGCCGGCTAGAAACATGGATCGCGGAGACCTCGCTGGATGCGACTCTGCGACGCGACGCTCCAAAGCAAGATAATCCGGTCGCGCTTACCGAGCAGAACCTCAGCGACGGAGTGCATCTTTTTGCACAGAACTGCGCAGTTTGTCATGGCTCCGCGCAAGGAGCGCCGTCGCCGTCGCCGATCGCGAAGGGGCTCTATCAGAGGCCGCCGCAGCTCGCGACCGACGGAGTGGAGGACGACCCGGAAGGCGTGACGTTCTGGAAGATCAAGCACGGTATTCGCCTGACCGGCATGCCGTCGTTCCGCAGTTCGCTAAGCGACCAACAAATTTGGACGCTTGCGCTGTTTCTCAAACACATGGACAAGCTACCGCCGGCAGTACAGCAAACTTGGCAGCAAGTCCAGAATTGGCCGGCGGCGAGTTTGAATTCGACGGCACAGAAATAGCTTGGTCAGCGCCCATCATGCACTGCTCTGCCTCTCAGCTATCCACAATCTCGTGGGATAAGCCTGTGCATAAGCTGCGACCCGTCAGCAAAACGTCACGCTCATTCAGCCGCTTAGCTTGAACTGACGATTTCTTGAGCACTCCTCAGCGCGTAGATGGTTTTCGCTTCTTAGGTGGGCGCTTTCGTTGAGCGACTTTCTTTTTTGCGTTGCGTCGCATCTTCACGAGTGCATCGACGAGATCATCGACTGCTTCATGCTTTTTCGCCTTGCGTCGCATCCAAACGAGCGCATCGAGGAGCTCATCAACGGGTTCGCGTTTTTTCGCCATACAGCATCCTAGGCGATCAGGAGACTTTTGAGGAGCCCATGCGGTCTATCGACGCCGGCCCACGAACAGCAACACCACGCCGATCATGACGATGCCCGATGCCATCCACTCCCACGTCGATACCATTTCACCGCCGAGCGTCACGCCGAGAAATAGCGCAACTACCGGATTCACGAGCGAGTAGCTCGCCGCAAGGCTCGCCGGAGTGCGCGCGAGCAGCAGCATATAGGCGCTAAAAGCGATCAGCGATCCAAACACGACGAGGTACCACCACGCCAGGCATACGCCGTTCTGCATGGGCCAATGCCAGCTTTCCGCGCGCAGCGCCGACATCATGAGCAGCGCGAGGCCGCCGCAAAGCATCTCGGTCGCAAACCCGGTCGTGCCCGGTGCCAGCGCGAATCCCCGATGCGCGAGAACGCTGCCGAGCGCCCAGCCGGTCGTGCCCACACTGATGGCAATGAGTCCCGCCGGGGAGCCGCGAATTCCGGCGCCTTGAGTCAGCATCAGCACGCCGCCGAGGCCGACAATGACCGCCAGTAACTCACTTCGAGGTGGATGAACGCCGAACGCAAGATTGATGACGACCAGCAGCAGCGGAATGATCGCGATGAATGCGACGACCAAACCTGAGGCGATCGTCTGTTCGGCGTACGCAACGCCGCCCATGCCGCCGCCGAGCATCAAGGTGCCGATCAGCAATGCGTTGCGCCACTCGCGCGCCGTCGGCAGCGATGCGCCGCGTGCCAATTGCCATGCGAGCAGGAGCCCGCCGGCAAAGAGGAAACGAGTGGCCATCAGGAAATAGGGCGCGAAGCCCGCCAGCGCGAAGCGGATCACCAGATAGGTCGAACCCCACACCAACCAAGTTGCCGCTAAACAACCCAGGACTAGGGGTGAAAATAAGTGCGATTTATGCGATCCGAGGTCCGTCATGGTGCGCGGTAGGCATGCCACTGACCATCCGCACCCCGAAGGCGCCAGCCACCGGGTTGCGTGCAGACCTCGAGCAAAGCGGCAGTCTCAGCGTCGGGCGCGCCGTCATATCGAGCCGGGCGATACTTCATCTGGAATGCGCTCAAGGCGGCGCGCGCCGCGTCGTCGAGCTCGCCGGTTTGGTGGACGTCGAAGCCATGCGCCGCGAGGCGCTGCCGAAACCACTCGACGGAAGGCAGTTCTTGCTCATAGCGGGCGCGGGCGACGGCGACGGCCTCGGGATCCGGCCACACGATCAGCCCGGCCAGCGCGAGTCGGTACCAGGGGAAGCGCGGGCCGGGGTCCTGCTTATTGTTGGGCTGTATGTCGCTATGACCGAGGACGCGATCGGGTCGAACGCGATGACGACGCTCGACGTCGCGTACGAGTTCGATGACCTGTTCGATCTGCGGCTCGGGGAAGTCCGCATAGACTGCGCGGGTATCGCCGCCGTTACCCCGATTGACGATCTCGATGCCGATCGAATTCGAATTCAGATGGGTGTAACCCTGCCAGTAACTCGTGCCTGCATGCCACGCACGCTCGTTCTCGTCGACGAGCCGGTAAATCGTCGGCGGCCGATCGTTGATCAGATAATGGCTGCTGACTTCCTCCTGCGTGAGCCGGTGCAGCGACCGTGCAAAGTCGAATTCCGTGTAATGCAGCACGATGAATTGCACGCGGCTGTCGTGGCTTACGGCGTGGTATCGCGTGTCGATGCGCGGCTGCGCGCTACAGCCGAACATCGTCGCCAAAACCAGCAAGAACAAGCCCGCGGTCCCGCGGATCCCGAAGCGACTGTTAATTGTTTTCCCATCCATGGCGACTAAGTGCAAAATTGAAAAATCGCGGCAAGCTCGGTTTGCCTCCACTGATAATGCTAAGCCAGCGATGAACACCGGAACTGACAAGGAGATCATGAGATGTCCGACAGTACACTTTGTTACGAAGTCCCGGGAGTCGAACTCATCGTACAGGACAAGACCATGGCATGCTGGTATGCCTCGGCCATGATGGTGGTCAATTGGGCCGACGGCAAACGGAGTATTTGCTCGAACGTCGACGACCAGACCATCAGCATATACAAGGCGAACACGGGAATACAAAACCCGCAAATCATCCCGCTGGCAAAGCGGCTCGGCTTGGTGCCGGTGCCTGCGCTATGCCCAACTGTGGACGCCCTGTTCAATTGGCTGGGCTGTTATGGGCCGCTGTGGACCAATGGAGTGCGGCATATTGTGGTCATCGCCGGCATCAGAGGCGACGAAGGCAACGGCTATGACTTGAAAGTTTATGACCCGTGGCCGGACAACGGCATTTCTTGGCGTACGCTCGCCGGCTGGTATACCGGATTCAATCCGGGCGTCTATGGCGCGAGCAGCCGCGACACGAGCAATTCTGTCGAGGCGGTATTCTTGCATGCTTGACGAGAATGGTTCGGGCAATGCTGGGCGCGCAGTCGAGGAGTTGCGGCCGGGGGCCGTGCTGCTACGGGGATTTGCACTGCGGGATGACGGCGCGTATCTCGACGCCTTGCAGGCCGTGACCGCGCAAGCACCGTTTCGCCATATGGTGACCGCAGGGGGCTTGCGAATGTCCGTCGCGATGACCAATTGCGGCGCTCTCGGCTGGGTATCGGACAGGACCGGCTATCGATACGATGCCCTCGATCCACAGAGCGGCAAGACGTGGCCGCCGATGCCGAGCTGCTTTTTGAATCTTGCGAAGGACTCCGCTGCGCGAGCGGGCTACTCGGATTTTCTTCCCGACGCGTGCCTGATCAATCGTTATGAGCTTGGCGCGCGCCTCTCGTTACATCAGGATAAGGACGAAAGGGATTTCAGCGCGCCGATAGTCTCTGTCTCGCTGGGTGTTCCGGCTGTGTTCCAGTTGGGCGGACACCATCGAGCAGACCGGCCGATGCGAGTACCGGTAGAACACGGCGATGTCATCGTGTGGGGCGGAGGCGCCCGGCTGCTCTATCATGGTGTCATGCCACTCAAGGCAGGTCATCATTCGATCTTGGGCGGACATCGCGTGAACCTGACCTTTCGCAAGGCCGGTTAGCCGCTAGCTGTTCGCTGAACTCCGCGAGACGCTGCGATGCAGTGCCATTCTCGGCCGAGCGCGCCGGCGCCCTTAAACGAACTGAGGCCGCGTGCGGGCGAAGCTCGCGAGCGGAACGAAGCGTGGAAACTGGTCCGCGATCTGTCCCGAGCGAACCGTCTTGAGCGCTCCGACCGTTCCGCGCAAGTGGGTTTCCTCTTGAGGCCCTGAGGTGACGAAGCCCAAGCCAAAGCGGCTCCAGAAAATGTGGCGGTATTTTGCGAGCCTGTTGCGCTCCTCGGCCGAGAGGTCCTCTTCTTCCACGTTCAATAAGACGCCCTCTATTCGCATCGCCGGCGAACAGCTCGCTTGGAGCGACTGGATCGCGGTATTCACGACCAGGGTTCCATATCCTTTTTGATGGAACTGAGGGTGGTTAAATCCGTTCCCCAGGAGCTCTCCGAACTCGACGGAATCCGGATAAAGACCGACACACAGTCGGATCACCGGCGCGCCGATCACGGTGTTCCACCATAAGTCGACTTGGATATTTCGGTCCGGAGCGAACATGAGGCGGACCAGGATCCGGTCGGCAGCGCAGGCGCCCCAGAAATATTCCCCCGGCCGCAGCTCCGGCTTTCCGTGCGCCTCGTGGACTCGAGTTTTCTTGTCTCGGCGTGGCTTCTCCGCCATCAATTCGAACCGGTTCTGGCTCGTTGAGACGGTCTGCTCGGTCGGTGATGAAAACCTACAGGACCCATGGGTACTCATGACACCGCATACTAGCGGCCCGTATGAAAAGACGGTCTCATCTTATGCCCCGCACGCGTCAAGAAGTCGTAAAAGTTCGTGATCCACTCAACCCTCGATTCTGTGCCAACATGGGGCTTATAGTCGAACGGAGGCGGACCCTTGATGTCGCGAACCCACGAAATCACGAATCAGTTCGACGAACTCACGGACTACAATCTGTTCAGTACGGACGTTGCGCTGCACGAATCGGTGAAGCGTGCGGGGGCTGCGAGCTTCATTCCGGCGCTCGAGGCGTATGGCGCGCAGCTTGGCCAGGCCGACACCTACGCGCTCGCCGAGCAAGCAAACCGCTGCACACCCGAGCTAAGGGCATTCGATCGGCGCGGCCGCCGCATTGACCAGGTGGCCTTCCATCCCAGCTGGCATGCCTTGCTGGCGACGTACCGCAAGCAGGGTCTCGTATCGATGCCGTTTCGCACCGAGGAGCCTGGGCGCTGGACGGCGTGGGCGGCCGGTTTTTACCTCCACGGGCAGGTGGAGGCCGGCACTTTGTGCCCGGCCACGATGACGCAGGCGTCTATTCCGGTGCTGCAGAAGGAGCCGGCGCTGTGGAGCCTGCTGAAAGACCGGCTGTACGACGATCGCTACGACGCGCGCGACGCGCCTTATGAGAAGAAGTCCTCGATCTGGATCGGCATGGGCATGACCGAGAAACAGGGCGGCTCGGATGTGCGCATGAACGCGACCGTCGCGACGCCTGTCGGTGCGGGCGGACGCGGCGATGAGTATCTGATTCGCGGCCACAAGTGGTTCTTTTCGGCCCCGATGTGCGATGCGCACCTCGTGGTCGCACGCAGTGAGCGCGGTGGCCATTCCTGTTTCTTCGTGCCGCGCTGGCGGCCGGATGGCAGCAGAAACTCGGTGCTCGTACAGCGATTGAAGAACAAGGTCGGCAATCGCAGCAACTCGAGCAGCGAAGTGGAGTTCGATGACGCGACCGGGATTCTGATGGGAGAGGAAGGTCGCGGCATTGCAACGATCATCGAGATGGCATCTCACACGCGTCTCAATTGTGTCGTCGGCAGTGCGGCGCTGCTGCGCCAGGGCCTGGTCCAGGCGCTTGCCTACGCGCGCAAGCGTCAGGCCTTCGGGCACGTACTTGCCGATCAACCGCTCATGCGTGCGGTACTCGTCGATCTGGCGCTGGAGAGCGAGGCTGCGCTGGTGCTGATGATGAGACTCGCAGAGGCGTTTGAACGCGGCGATGAACCGCTCGAGCGCGCGTGGAAGCGCGTGATGACGCCGGCCGCGAAGTTTTGGATCTGCAAGCGGGCTGTGGAATTGACCGGCGAGATCATGGAGATTCTTGGCGGCAACGGCTATGTGGATGACAGCGTCGTGGCACGGCTATTCCGCGAGGCCCCGGTGAATTCGATTTGGGAAGGATCGGGCAATGTGATGTGCCTCGATGTGCTTCGAGCCATCACCCGCGAGCCCGATGCGGCTGCGGCGCTACTCGATGATCTGTCGCGTGACGCCGGCGACGATGCGCGCCTGCGTATCGAGTTCGATTCGCTGCGCCGCATGCTAACGTCGAACGAACCGCTCGAAGCGCTGGGCCGCCAGCTCGCCGAGCGATTGGTGTTGCTGGCACAAGCGTGTTTGTTGCGGCGCCACGCGCCGACCCCAGTGGCCGAAGCATTTCTCGCGACGCGACTCGATCCGCGCTGGGGGCGCATCGTCGGCACCTTCGGCACGAGCGGCCTTGATGTGACGGCGTTGCTGGCGCGCGCCCTCTGACGCCCTCGTCAGCCCCTAGTGACTGACCGTCACCGACGGAACCAATTGGCGCAGCGCATCGCCGGCCGTTGTCGCTCCGGTATGGTCAATGTCATCGCGGTAATAGACATGGCCTGGTGCGCAACTCGCATCGCTCGCGGGAATTAGACTGTCGGTTTGCTTCACGCAGAGCGGACTTTGCGCTATCGATGCGGCCGTTTGCGGATTCGTATTCGGAGTCGTGGCCGCGCAAGCGGCGAGGGCGAGCAGCGGGGCGATCATGCCAATGACGCGTACAGGTTTAGTCATGTCACACCTCCATGAGCTTGCTAGTGTACACGCCCTTCAACCGCAAGTGACAGTGAACATAACGGCTAACTGCAGCGCGGAGCGCGCGCGGGGAACTTCGCGCTTTGCACACGGCGACCACCGGGTGGCCCGCGAATCGGCAAACGGCGGCTCCCGGTAAGCCAAATGACGGTTGAATCAGCGTGTTAGAACCGCTTGAACCGGTGTATGCCTCAGGCGTCCCTGGACATCAACCGCGTCATAGCACGGATCGCGGACGGCGATCGCGACGCCTTCGCGGAGGTGGTCGAGGCGTTCCAGCGTCCGCTCTTCGGCTTTCTTGGACGCATGGGACTTGAGCGATTGCTCGCAATCTTGCGTTGAATGAACTGACGCGCGGACCGTAAGCCGGGAACGGCGGCGTGCGTCAGGTATGGTTTTCCGTTGCGGACGGGGGTATACCTTGGGACCGCATCGGAAAGGTCGTGGAGTAATTCAATCATGGAGAAATATCTAGTCTGTTGTTTCTTGCTATCAATCGCTGCTCTTGGGTCGGCATTTTCCTCGGATACTCCAATAGACGCCGATGCCGCTCGCGCGGAGGTTGCGCCCTTGCTCGCGGAGATGGGCGCGGCCGCCAATGCGCATGACATCGACCGCCATGTCGGGTTTTATGCGCATGACCCGTCGGTAATCCTCATTTTCAACGGCCAAGCAATTAACGGCTGGGACGCCGTGCGCGAGAAACAAGCCGAATGGTGGAAGAACGGCAAAACCGACGTCGTGTACACGATGCAGGGAAAACCGGATTATCGGGTTCCCGCCCCGGGGCTGGTCTTGACGACGATGTTCATGAAGTCGCGCCGCACGTTGCCCAGCGGCGAGGTCAGTGAAGGCGAGTTCGCCGTATCGTCACTCTGGCAAAAACGCCCGGAGGGTTGGCGCGTCATTTATTCGCACGAATCCACGACCCGCTAAGTTCTTCTCGAGCGCGGCCTGACTTTCACTCGATATCCTCGGGCGGTAGTCGGATGCCGTGCGTATCCGTCAACAGCTGACTCGCAAGCAGCACGGCCTGCGTGCGATTGGGGGCACCGAGTTTGCGCAGGGTCGCGCTCAGGTGCACCTTGACGGTCGCTTCTGTGATCTTCAGTTCGTCGGCGATCGCCTGGTTGCGACGCCCGCAGCACAGCAAGCCGAACACTCGAAACTGTTGCACGCTCATTTGTGCGAGCGCCTCGGCGAGATCGAGCGCGGCCGCATCGGCGGCCGGCGCCGTGTTCGCGCGCAGTCCGGCCGGAGTAACGTACTCGCCGCGCAGCACCGAGGATACATTGCGGCCGATGGTGCCGGCATCGGCGCTCTTGGATACGAAGCCCTGCGCCCCAAACGCCAATGCCCGGCGCACCGTGCGATGGTCATCCCTCGCCGAGACGACGATCACCGGCAATTCGGGACGCGAGCCGCGCAGATGCGCAAGCGTGCAGAAGCCGTGCGCGCCCGGCAGGTTGAGGTCCAGCAGCAATAGATCGGCGTGTGGATGTTGCTCGAGCGCGTCGAACAAGCCGGCTATGCTTTCAGCCTCCAGGAACTGAGCATTGGGGCAGGCCGCCGCAACGGCGCCCCTCAGCGCCGCGCGGAACAGCGGATGGTCATCGACGATGAGGACCTCGTAGTTCATGGGCAAGCGCCGGTTCGCCGTGTCCGTCCCCCTGGTTCAATGGTCCCTTGTAGCACCGCGCGCATCCTCGGGGTCTACGACTTTGGTGGTAATTCGGCCGCGGGCCGGCCCATCACCGGGGTAGCGTTCGGTACTACGACCAAGGTCGAATACCCCGGCGCGCGCGTGGGGGTTAGCTTCGGCCGGTATAGTTGAGGCATCGACAACAAAAAACGGGGGAGTGGATCGACCATGGCAACACCTGACGTGGTGGACTGGGACGCGATCATTCGTGATCCGCGCTTCCAAAGCTTGCACCGGCGCAAGACTTTGTTTCTCTGGGGACTGATGGCGATTTCCGTCGTCTACTATTTCCTGCTGCCGATCGGCGCCGCCTACTTTCAGGATCTGTTCAAGATTCGCGTCTGGGGCCCCGTCAATGTGGGATTGGTGTTCGCGCTCAGCGAATTCGTGGTCGCTTGGACCATTGCGCTGATTTATTCACGCAAGGCGAGCCAGGACTTCGACCGGATGGCTGCGGAAATTGCGGCCGAGTTCGGTATCAAAACGAAGGGGGCCGGCGTATGACACCGACAACACGAAAATGGTCGATTATCGCGCTGTTCGCGGCCGTGCCGCTCATCGCGACCCCTGCGCTTGCGCAGCAAGCCGGTGTCGAGGATAAATACCGCTGGCTGACTTTCACGGTGTTCGCGGTGATTATCGCGATCACCATGTACGTCACCTATCTGGCGGCGAAGCGCGTGCGTTCGGCGTCGGATTTCTATACCGCGGGCGGCGGCGTGTCGGGGCTGCAGAACGGCTGGGCGATCGCCGGAGACTATTTGTCGGCGGCGTCCTTTCTAGGCATTGCGGGACTCATCTCGCTCTATGGCTACGACGGTTTCATGTACTCGGTCGGTTGGCTGGTCGCCTATATCACGGTGCTGCTGCTGATCGCCGAACCCTGCCGCAATATCGGCCGCTACACGCTCTCGGACATCCTGGCCTATCGCAACGATCCAAAAAAAGTGCGTGTCGTCGGAGCGTTGTCGACGATCACGGTATCGACGTTTTATTTGACAGCACAAATGGTCGGCGGCGGCGTCCTCGTGAAAACGCTGATCGGCATCAATTACGAAACCTCGGTCGTCGCGGTCGGCATTTTGATGCTGCTCTATGTGATCTTCGGCGGCATGGTCGCAACGACGTGGGTGCAGATCATCAAGGCGGTGTTGTTGGTGGCTGCCTCAGTCGTGATCGTCGTGCTCGTCTGGGCGCCCTACGGGTTTTCGCTGCCGGGATTCCTCACCGATGTGGTTGGGGACCCGAGGGTGCAGGCGCGGGTCGCGACTCTGCTCGGGGATCCGGCCAAGTCGATGAGTGCGGCGGAACTCGGCCAGCGCTTTCTGGAGCCGGGCTTGTATTTCAAGGCGCCGATCGATCAGATCAGCCTAGGCATGGCCTTGGTGTTCGGCACCGCGGGGCTGCCGCACATCTTGATGCGCTTCTTTACGGTACGCACCGCGGTGCAAGCGCGGCGGTCGGTGATCTGGGCCATGGTCATCATCGGCGGCTTTTATGTCATGACCTTGTTTCTGGGCTTCGGCGCGGCGCACCTCGTGGGCTCGGCCAATATTGCGACGGTCGATGCCGGCGGCAACATGGCGGGTCCCTTGCTGGCGCAATACATCGGCGGTGGCCCGGATTCGTTTTTCGGCAACTTCATGCTCGCGTTCGTTTCGGCCGTGGCCTTCGCGACGATCGTGGCGGTCGTGGCCGGTCTGGTGCTGGCCTCCGCCTCGGCGATGGCGCACGATTTATTCGTGGGTGTGTTACGCGCCGGTAAGGAGACGACGCCGCGCGGCCAGGTGTTCGCCGCGCGAGTCGCGACGCTGATCGTCGGCGCCATGTCGATTGCGATCGGCATCGCGGCCAAAGGTCAGAACGTTGCGGTGCTCGTGGCTCTGGCCTTCGCCGTCGCGGCGAGCGCCAATTTCCCGTGTGTGCTGTTGACGCTCTACTGGAAGCGCTGCAACACCGGCGGCATCGTGACCGGCATGTTGATCGGCACGATTGCAGCCGTGGGCCTGACGCTGGTGTCGCCCAATCTGACCTACCCGTTGGCGGTCAAGGCGGCCGCGCACAAAGTGCTCGACGCGGCTCCCGCCAAGCGCGCCGCCGCCACCGAGGCGGCCGCTTCGACCGACGCGGCCGTTGCAGGCAAGGCGAACAAGGATCTGGCCGCGCTCGACAAGGCGGTTGCGAAGGCGAATGCCGATTTGTCCAAGTGGGCCAACGACGACACCTCGTTCATGGGTCTCGAGAAGCCGTTGTTCGAACTCAAGAACCCCGGATTGATCTCGATTCCGCTCGGTTTCCTCGGCGTGATATTCGGCTCACTGTTCATGCGTGACCGGCGTGCCGAAGACATGTGGAACGAGGTGTATGCGCGGCAGAACACGGGTCTGTTGGTCTCCAAATCCGCCGCACACTGAATCGGTGCGCCATTGGGAAGTTGGCGCTCGCTTGTGCATCGGCGCAGGCGGAGGTCAAAGACCCATTGCCGGATAGCTTGTCGCTCGGCGGCATCACGCTGTATGCAACGGTCGATGTCGGCTATGCCTATCAGAGCAGCGGCGTGCCGCTGAACAGCCAGGTCACCGACGGCCTCGCAAACGGGTTTGTCGGCACCACGGTCGGGACCAGCGGAAGCCAGAGCCAGACGACGGTCATGTTTGGCCTTCGGGTGAAAATCTGAAGCAACCCCTAAGGGGTCATTGAGACGATTGGAAAACTGCGGTCAAGGTTGGGGGCGCCGAATGACGGCGCCCCCAAGGTCACCGGCCGGCACTCGTGGCCTGATTGTGATTACGCGCTAATGCGTCGCGGGTGGGGCGGGACCGGCCGGAGCTTGTGGCGCGGGACCGCTCTGCAGGTCGCCGGGTTCGTTGCCGCGAGGTCCCAAGAAATGGGGGTTACCCGGCCAGGAATCCGGCATTCGTCCATGCATCCCGCGCCCATCCATCATGGGGTGATGGCGACATCCGTGAGCAGCGGCGAAAATTGCTCCAAGCACGACCAGCGCGGCCAACGTGAATGCCCAAAATCCGAGGTATTTGCCAAACGTCCGAAATGATCCCTCGGAACGATTGGCCAGAAACAGAACGAAATAACCAGCAATGGTCAGCGCGGTCGCCGGAATCAGCGCTAAGAAGTAAATCACGGACGCCCCCTCGATGAATGCTTTGCTGCCAAGGACATGGAATGTCACCTATCGAAGTATTTCATTCTACCCCTGGTTTATCCACGTCCGTCCGACCCAAACCAACTGTTTCCGAGCCTCCGGAACTTCGTCCCGATCCAGCAATCCGAGCAAATTACCCAACCTCGTGTACCCGACCAAGAGCTCATACTCGACATTCGACGCCAACACGTCGCCCGCCACCATCACCGGCGGCGTAAACCATGAGCCTTGATCGCGCCAATGATTGACGACCTCTTCGCGATCATCGCGAATCCCAAATTGCGCAGTGCGCTCGCGTGCCTCATCGACCGCAAATTGAAACCCGCGGTCGACACCTACTTGGCGAAGCGCGATGCCGGAAAATTCCTGCAGCTCCCATCGGACCCGTCCCCAATCCACGGCCCGCACGATGGCCGCAAATTCGGCATTTCCCGCGTCCTCATGAAAGAGTTGCGTGAACACCTCCAGCGGACATTCCAAGCCCTCCGACTCGCACCGCTGCCAATGCGCGGCCGCGTCCATATCGTAGAGCCGCTGAACCCTCGCCCAGGTAAATGCACCTACCTCGATGGGTTCGCGATTCATGAAGTGAGAAACCTAGACGGATAGAGAAAGTGTATAGATCGCATAGTGCATGCCGTGCCGATCCACGATGCCCCGCAGATGTGCGAAGCCAAGCCGAATATACAGCGCGAGAGCAACCTCCATGACCGAGCTGGTGTGCAATGCGATTACCGATGCCCCGTCACGCCTTGCGCGGCAGATACAGTTCTCGGTCAGCAGCCGACCGATTCCGTGGCGACGGGCGATTGGGTCAACCGAGAGCATGCGGATCATGGCCCAGTCTCGCTTGAACGCGCGCTCGCGGGCTCTGCCCGGCGCGATATAACCGACGAAGCCGAGAATCCGGGTGTCGTCTTGCGCGATCAGCAGATCCAATTTGTGCGCAAGACTCGCGGTCGCTGCGAAGCGTGGGCCCGACCGCGGCCAATCGGTGAACGTCGCTCGATACTGGTCCCAGGCCGCAACCGCGATCCGGTTGACCTCAGCGGCGTCGTCTCTGCGGAACTCACGAACCAGAACGGGCACCCTTATCTCTCCTAGGGGTGATCGGTACCCAGCGACATATGCATCTTGACGAGATGCGCCACCGAACGCGCGCCCGTCTTCTCCATGACTTTGGCGCGGTGGATTTCCACGGTGCGCTCGCTCAAGTGCAAATCAATGGCGACGACTTTGTTCGCACTGCCGGCAACGACCATGGCGAGCACCTGTCGTTCCCGGGGCGTCAGTAAATCGAACTTTTGCCGCGTCTCGGTGAGGTGCGCCAAACGGCCGCGATTTTCGGTATCCCGCTGCAGAGCTTGGTTGATACGATCGAGCAGATCCTGATCCTGAAAGGGCTTCTGAAGGAACTCGAAGGCGCCTTCCTTCATCGCTTGGACGGCCATCGGCACATCGCCGTGACCGGTAATGAAGATCACTGGAATTATGGCGCCCATGAGATTGAGCTGCTGCTGCAATTCCAGGCCGCTCATTTGCGGCATGCGAATATCCAGCACCAGACAGCCGGGCGCATCGGCGTTGAATTGTGCCAAGAATTCCTTCGGACATGAAAAGGCGGCCGTCACATAGCCGACGGTCCCGAGCAAGGTCTGCAGCGCGCGCCGCATGCTGTCGTTGTCGTCGACCACGTAAACCGTCGGTGCAGTGCCGTTTCCGCTGGTGTTTGGCATGAGTACTCCCGCGAATGATCTATGGTTCGAAATGTGCATCAGTCAGGTTTACCGAGCAAGGTTTCCATCTCCCGCAGCAGCCGATTGACGTCGACCGGCTTCGACATGATGCGGTCTGCGATCATTTTTGCATCCCCGACATGCCTATCGGCGATGTCACCGGTTAGCATGATCGTCGGGGGCTTGTATCCGAGCAACGCTGCAATTTCGGCGACGATCTCCACGCCGGTGTATCCCATCGGCAGCTGATAGTCGCTCAGAATCAGATCGGGGCGGAAACGCTGGACATTGATGTGTTCCAGTGCTTCGTCGCGCGAGGCGGCACCGACGACGAAGTACCCTTCAAGGCCGAGCAGCAGTGCCATCGACCGAGCAATGCCGGGATCGTCCTCAATGTGCAGAATCTTTGCACCGCTCGATGGGATATTGGAGGTCGCTGTCGTGATCGAGGCCGGTTCCGGTGGCAAGTCAGTTCTCACGCCGCGCTGAATCTGCACGGTAAAGGTGGAGCCCTCGCCGAGGCGCGATTGGATGCTGGCTTCATGGCCGAGCAGGCGGCAGATCGTCTCCACGATCGACAGGCCAAGGCCAAATCCTTTGCGCTGATCCTGGTTTGGGTTGTCGACTTGATAGAACGCATCGAATAGTCGCCGCAAATGCTCCGGCGCAATGCCGGGTCCGCTATCGATGATATCGATGAAGAGCTCCGTGCCCTGAGCGCGGACGCGCAGCCGCACCGTTCCGTGCTGCGTGTACTTGATCGCGTTGCCGATCAGGTTACGCAGAATCACCGGCAAGAGCATCGCATCGCTACGCGCGCATTCGGCAGAGTCTTCGATGTCCAATCCCAGGGATTTGGCTCTAGCCGCATAGCCGAATTCCGAGCGCAGGCGGGGCAGGATCTCGCGCAAGGGGAAATCCCGAATTACCGGGTGGATGGCGCCTTTCTCGAGCCGGTTGATGTCGATCAGCGAAGAGAGCATGTGGTCCATGTTTCGCACCGCTTCTTCCAAGAGGCTAAGATGCGGGGCGACCTCGTTGTCCTTGAGAGCTCGCGCCAAGACCGCCTGCAGACTCCAAATCGTTTGTAAAGGCTGGCGCAGGTCATGGCTGGCTGCCGCGAGGAATCTCGACTTCACCTCATTGGCCCTCGCAGCTTCATTCTTGGCCGACTCGAGCTCTCGGGTTCGGTCGGCGACGCGCTCCTCGAGTTCCTCAACGCTCTTTAGACGAGCCTGTTCCGCCAGTTTGCGGCGCGTAATGATCTCCGTGAACACCATGATGCCCCCAACCTCGCAGTCCTCGATGTGCCACGGGAGTATCTCCCAGCGTATCCACTCGAGGCGGCCATCGGCGCGCACGAAAGAATCCTCCTCTGAGTGCAGCAGCTCCCCGGTCAGTGCTCGCCGATGTGCTTCCTTCCATCGATCCGGAAGTTCCGGAAAAATCTCGTAGTGCGTGTGTCCGACGATACTGCGCCCGACGGCGCCATAGTCCTCGAGCCAGCGGCGGCTGGCGACCACGTAGCGCAAGTCCCGATCCAGCATCGCGACGGCCGCCGGCGCATGCTCGACAAACAGTCGCAGGTATTGCTGACTTTGTCTCGCGGTTGCGTCGCTCGAGGCCGCGCGCCGTTCCAGCTGCTGCGTCACCTGATGCAGCGCCTCTTCGAGTTTCCTGCGATCGGTCACATCCCGGATCGCGCAAATCACCTGGGGGTTCTCGCCAGACCCGACGGGGCTCAAGCTGATCTCGACCGGGAACTCCGTGCCGTCACGGCGTCGGCCTTGCAAGTTGAGACTTGCTCCCATCGGACGCCGAGTTGGTGCTTGGGAATAGTCGGATCGAAGTTGCTCGTGACGCAGTTTCACCGATGTTGGCACGAGCAAATCGATGGATTGATCGACGAGTTCGCGCGACTCATAGCCGAACATTTGACCGGCTTGAGAGTTTACGTATCGAATCGTGCCGCCGTTGGCGCCGTCGACGATGAATGCGGCATCGGGCAACAGTTCCAGGATCTCGGTCCAGGATCGGCCTATTGGTAAATCACTCTGAGGCGGCCATTGAGGGCCGATGCTTGCATCCATGTCCCTCTCTTAAAGGCGTGATTGAGAGCGCGGGAAGATCCCTGAGCAAGGGCGCGCCGACGGAGATTTTCCAGTATGCCCTCTTTGCGCGCAGGTGGCGTCGTCAATCGAACTCCACTCGCTCTCGCAATCGACCCGAAGAGAGTCGATCGGCGGCTCGTGCTGAGTGGTCCAAACACCGTAAGGCTTTGACCACCCTCATAATTGTGTCGTCATGATCCGGGCTGCGCCAATGAAAAAACTCGAGCCGCGCAGGATCAGTCTTTGACGATTATAGCTGTCTGCTGTTCGGGCACGCGAGGCGGCAAATATTCCGGCTCACCCCCGGCTGCAGTCGTTCAGTGCCTCCTCCCTCGCGTGACGCTCAGCCGCGTTTTGTCCAGACCCGTAGACTGACTTGCACCAGTTAAAATGCTCGTTGTAGTTCAGCGACCAACGCGCCGGAGTCTCGCGGATGAAATGGTGGCAACGGCCAATATCGCGCGCGGCGTGGGCCTGTTGAATCGCGGCCCTTGCGTAGTCGCGGCAGTACGATTCCGCATCCTCCGCGTGGGCCGAGGATGCGACCGCGGACATTCCAAATACTGCGCAAAGGGAGAGCACGGTTACTTTCAACTCGGACATGGGTCACCTCTTTTCCATTGGTTCATCGACGGCCTTATCGTGGGAATACACCGCGTCACCTCGAGGCGACGGCCGGCGGCGGCGAAACGCTGCCTCCCATCGAATCGAAATCCGCGATCAGCTGACTCCAATCGAAACCATTCGGGGCTTTTTGCGTGGCCGAGTTTATACCGTCGAGACTCACGACGGTATAGACCTCACCGTGCGAGGCGCTCGAGCCGTATTTCGCGATGGCCTTGTCGGTCAGCAATCCGGTCATACCCCAGGTATCGATCGTAATGCCTTGCGCGTTGTAGCCGACGCCGACAAAGCAATGCCCGTTGTTGGGATCGGACTTGCCGGCGGCGTCCCACGTGAAACCGGACGCCGAGGGCATTGGATTGATCCAGGCATCGGGTAACTCGAACCCGAAATACAGATTCTCGAACAGCCACAATGCCGTCCGGTATTCGGAAGGATCCGCCGCATTGACCGAGAGCCACCCGGCAATCTTGTTGCTGCCGACCGGCGCGCCGTTGTTTTCCCAATAGTTCAATGCGGTCACCTCGTCGCATCCTTTGTCGGTCGAAGGATCGCCGGGCACGTAGCCGCCGATCGCGCTGTAGAGTGCGGTGATCTGGGCGTTGGTATAGACGAAAAGATCGCCCGCATTTCCCGTCAGCACGCCGACGACATGGCCGATCCCGGCGATCACGCAATCACCGAGCGTGTCATTCTCATAGATGTTGGACAGTGCCGCGGCCGCGGGCTTGGTGTAGTCGCAGGTCGGAGGCGGCGCCGCGATACCGCGCATCAGATAATTATGCAAACTGAACCGGGGGCCTCGCGCGATCGGCCGGTTTCGTCCCAGCTTGAACGTGCGTTTATCCGTCGGATGCTTGATGGTTTTGACGCTCATGACCCGTGAACCTCCATGGTTGGTTGTGCCGCGGCTCGCGCGGTGATCGAGGAATGCCTGAATTTGTGTTCGAAGGAAGCGATGTACTTCGTCCTGAGTCGTGGGTTTCATGATTGCCGACGCAGCGCCCGGCAGTCCACCGGTAGCCCGGCGCCAGTGCTCGGCCATCTCACTCATGACGTCATCGGGCGCCGCTCGTGTCGCATCGAACCGAGGTGCTTTGAACCGAGGTGCTTTGACTGACCGGCGCGCGAGTGTGCTCGGAGCGTCGCTGCGCGCCGTCGCTAGAAAGAGGCTCTCGAAGCTCGGTGCGGCGGCGTCGCGCTTCGTCAGCGATCCCTCGATCCCGAACAGCTTGCGCGCGGTCACGAGCACGGAGGTGTGTTGGAGCTGCGTCGAGCAGACGACGCCCTTGGGCAAATACGGCGAGGCAAGAATCGCCGGGACTCGCACTCCCATCCGGTCGAACGCAAACGGCGGAGCGAACGAGGCGGTGTCTCCGGGCGCCGGCGAGTTGATGCCGTCGGGATTGACCGCAGCTGGTGGATCGGCGTGATCGAAATAGCCGCCATGTTCATCGAAGGTGACGACCAAGAGCATCTCGGACCATTGCGGACTCGCGCGCAGCGCGGCGTATATGTCCGCGACCAGTTGATCGGCGGGACGCACATCCTGCGGTGCGTGCATGGAGGTGACCGGACCATCGGTTGCGGATCCGGCGAAGCGCGGGATGATGAAGTTGTAGTTGGCGAGCTTGCCGGCGGCCGCATCCGCCGAGAAGCCGGACTCATAGAGCTTGAAATTCGCACGCTCGGTGTTGATCCGACTGTATTGCGCGACCTCATTTTGATCGCTGTAGTACACGGCCCAGTTGCGGCCGCTGTTCTGCATCTGCTCGTAGATCGTGACTTGAGCCAAGGGCAGGCTCCAGTCGTTGCGGGCCCAGCCGGCGGACGTTGCCGCGTGCATGAATAAGCGGTTCGGCATCGTTGGCCCAGGCACTTCGGCATACCACTGGTCACAGAGCACAAAATTCTGCGCGAGCGCCGCAAGACCCGGCAGCTGCGCGGCGGTGAACGTCTGCATGACCGGCGTCAGGTCGGCGCCGGCACCGGCAAATCCGTCCACCCCCAACTCCGTCAGATAGTTCTGGACGAAACCGCGGTCATTCGGGGGTTTGGGCATGGCCCCCGCGGGAACGACTTTGGTCGCGAACAGTTGTACGTTCGTATCGTCCAACGCGTGGCCCGGCCCTTGGCCCTGAGCGACTGAAAACAGGGCCGGCTGGCCCTCGGCGATCGCTTGATTGCCCGTCGGTGTCGCGGGCGCCGATGGATTCTGTCGATTGGAGAAGGGTCCATCGGCGAGGCCCGACACGCCCGGCCATTTGCCAAACAAATGATCGAACGACCGATTCTCCAACATCAAGACGACGATGCACTGGATCGGTGGCAACGCCGCGGGCGAGATCGTGGGAGCCGCAGCAGCTGCCGTCCGCGTCGTGAGTGATCGGCGCGTGCCGATCGGGGCATGCGCTTTATTGCTGCGAGGTTTCGAACGAGTGTTGCGTCGTAGTGTAGCCATGCGTTGCGATCCTTCGCGCCGGAGGCGACAGGGGCAGATCCGATTGCGGTAACCCGTGTATCGAAAGCTTCGTACCGCTTGAATCCGATGTCAAGTGGCGTCGGGTCCGTTTTGAGCATCGATCAACGCATGTCATCAGATCGTCACCACGGAATCGCCGAAAGAATTGGGGCTCAGCAATGGAATCCCTTGCATGGCCTTGATCAGGGCCTCGCACGTGTTGATTGCGGTCGACGACTGAGGCCACTCCGGGTCGATGCACCGCGTATGGTCGCAACACACGCCGCAACTCGGCGCTTTGGGTGGCCGCGCTGGTTTCGGTCGCAGAGCAGCTTGTGGAACCACTTTTTTCCAGCCCATTTGCTCGTGTTCTTAGAGCGCCGGTCTCGCCTACTATCAACGAGTTCGTCTAAGAAGAAACTATGCGCCTCAGCGGGCTTCAAATCTGGATTTCGTCGGGCACCGAATTCGCGCACGGCTCTGTCATGCCAGGCTAGGACCTCTTCGCGCAGGCCGAGATCACTTTGATGTGAGCCCGGTTGCGGGTAAACTGAGCGCACGCACAGCGATTGGCAAACGACGGGAAATCAGCGTACCGCCTCGGGAGCGGCGTTCGCACGCTACACGACGTAGGGAGTTAATGCATGCGTGTACTCGTGGTGGGCGCCGGGGCAATCGGCGGTTATTTTGGGGGCCGGCTGCTGCAGGCGCAGCGAGACGTCACGTTCTTGGTCCGGCCTCGCCGCGCTGCCGAACTTGCAAAAGAAGGTCTGATCATCAAGAGTCCTCGCGGCAATGTCACGCTGCGGACACCCGCGACTATCCTCGCGGAGAATCTCCGTGAACCCTTCGACCTCGTCTTGCTGAGCTGCAAAGCATACGATCTGACTGCGGCAATGGACTCCTTCGCCGCGGCGGTTGGGCGCGACACTCTGGTGCTGCCGCTGCTCAATGGCATGAAGCACCTCGAGATACTGGACCAGCGATTCGGCAAATCCCATATCCTGGGCGGTCTCTGCATCATCGCAGCGACGCTCGACGCGCAGCACGCCGTAGTCCACCTCAACGACATGCACAGGCTCGCATTTGGCGAGCGCGACGGCGCAAACTCTCAGCCGATGCGCGCCGTCGTCGAGTTCTTGGGTAAGGCCGGTTTTGACGCTCATCTCAGCGGCGATATCGTGCAGGAAATGTGGGAGAAGTGGGTCCTGCTCGCGACGCTGGCCGGTGTCACGTGTCTGATGCGCGCAGCCATCGGGGATATCATGGCGTCCCCGGGCGGAGGCGATTTGATCCTCGAACTGCTCGAGGAATGTCGCGGCATCGCCGCAGCCGCGGGGCACGCGCCGTCGGTCGCGTTTCTAGACCAGGCGCGCGCGGCATTGACTGCGAGGGGATCACCATTGACCGCCTCGATGCTGCGTGATGTCGAAAGCAACGCTCCGGTCGAGGCGGATCACATCGTCGGCGATCTGCTTCGACGTCGGCAATCGGCGCGCGCCGACCACAAGGACCTATCGCTGCTGGCGACCGTCTATACCCATCTGAAGGCCTACGAAAACAGGCGTGATAGAACTCGCGCGTCTGCACTGAATGCGGGCGGCTAGCGACGACGGCCGACGCACGACCTGGGTGGTCACACTGGCGGCCGCCGCGATTCTCATGGTGACGATGGGCGCTCGGCAATCGCTCGGGCTGTTCATCGCGCCGCTCAAGAGCTCGACCGGGCTCGGCATCGCCACGATCAGTTTTGCGTTTGCGGTCGCGCAACTGATGTGGGGCGTCATCCAGCCAGTGGCCGGTGCCGTGGCGGATCGCTACGGCCCCGCAAGAATTCTGGTCGCGGGCCTGACGGTGCTGGCGATCGGCATGGCATTGACGCCGTTCGTCACTTCGGGCTTCGGTCTGGTCGTCTCGCTGGGCATTCTCGCGGCGATCGGTTCCGGCGCAGGCAGTTTCTCGGTGTTGATCGGCGCCGCGTCGCAACACCTCGCGATCGATAACCGCGGCAAGGCGGCCGGCATCATCAACGCCGGAGGATCGTTGGGGCAATTCATTTTCGCGCCAATCGCGCAATCGCTGATCCAAATGCTTGGTTGGATGGGTGCGATGTGGTCACTCGCAGTGATCACGGTGGGCGCGCTACCCCTCGTACGGGTCGTAAGCCCGGCAAGCCCTGCGCCTGCTATCGCCGGCAGCCGAGGGACAGCGCCATGGCAGGCAGTCCAGGACGCGATGGGCGATCGCAGCTATCTGTTGCTGCACGCCGGGTTCTTTACCTGCGGATTTCACATCGCCTTTCTGGTCACGCATCTGCCGAGTGAAGTGAATCTTTGCGGTCTGCCGCCGACGGTGGCGAGTTGGTCGCTGGCCCTCATCGGGCTCGCGAATATCGCGGGTAGCCTGCTTGCCGGCGCATGCACGCAGCGATTTCGCAGCAAGTACGTGCTTGCCGTGATGTACGGCTCGCGTACGCTGTTGATCGGCTGTTACCTGATGGCGCCGAAAACCCAATGGACATTCTATGTCTTCGCGGTGGGCCTCGGTCTCACCTGGCTCGCCACCGTGCCGCCGACCGCTACCATCGTGGGTAAGCTGTTCGGCATCCGGTATTTGTCGACCTTGTTCGGCCTCACGTTGCTGTCACACCAGATCGGCGGTTTCCTGGGCGCCTATCTCGGCGGCATCGCGCTGGTTCGATTCGGAAATTATCATTGGATGTGGTACACGGATATGGCGCTGGCGGCGTGCGCCGCGATCATCAATCTGCCGATTCGCGAGGCTCAGGTTACGCCGGCACCCGCGGTCGCGTGAATCAGTGAAGCGTAGTATTCAGGCGCCCCTAAAATTGTCCCGGATCTCGCCGGCGGTGAGAACCCGCGGATAGATCGCCACGTCGGCGAGGCCGCCCGCGAGAAAGCTGCCCTGATCTCGCGTACCAAGCCTCACGGGTGCCGAACCATGATGCGGATGGATGTCGTACGAGGAATATCGTGCACCTCGTGACGACGCAGGGCCGTGGCGCAGCTCGCCGTTCTTGTAGATGGAGACGCCGGCACGAGGATTGTTTGTATCGCCGGGATCAAAGCAAGCGACGACGTGCAGCCAGGCGTCAGGCCGCAATTGATCCTCAAAGTAAGCCCCAGCGCCCTCGTTCTGGACCCCGCGTTCCGACGTTGCATTCCAGATGTACGCCGACACACGGTTGGGTCGCGACGATTCCTGGCTGTAAAAGCGGAATCCCCATTCGAATGCTCCGGCCTGACCCTTGCCCAGCCAATGCACGTAGTGCTCGCCGGTTTGACCGGGAAAATTGAGTAAATCGGGGCGGAGCCAGGCTTCCACGGACAGTCCCCGACCGCTGGTTGCTTGACTGAAAGCTGTGCTGTCCGCCACTTCAACAAAAGCGTCGACGCCGTTGAGTCCAATTGCGCCGCCCGAATCGCTTCGAACGGCGCCTGTCTCGCCGAAGACGACGCCGCCGTGATAGGTACCATTGTGCTCGTTATTAGTCATGTCGCGTGCCATCGGTCCGGATCGCTCATCCAACCTCCAATAGGCCACTGGATGCTTTGCGAGCACGCGCTTGTGGTACTCCGACGCCGCTGCGTAGGCCATTGGAGCGAGTGCGGCAACTGCGGCTAAACCCATGCGCCCCAGCAAGACTCGGCGTGTGTAGGCGAGCATTTGGCAATCTTAAGTCTATTTCTTGCCTTATTGCGCCTGCGATGCCGGCGGATGATCCGACCCCTCCGTCTGACAGCACCGATGTCGGGATCCCAAGAGGTCCCGAAAGTGCTTGCGCTCGTCCGGCGTCATTTGCTGCCAGCGCTCCTGCATACGGGCCCGCCAATGCCAGCCGCGACGCCCGCGACCCACGAGCCCGCCGAAGAGAATTCGCGACAGCACGAGCAGCGCCAATGCTTGTAGATAGGTGATCGCATGAAGCCCGGTGACGCCGGGAATCACGGCGTTCCAGAGCGACATCACGACGTATCCAAGCACCGCGACGGCCACTGCGGCAAGAACCAGTAGTTTCATTCCTCTGAGTACCCAAAATCGTTTCATCACGTGCTCCTCATTTGTCGAATTCCGTATGTATGTCCTGCAGGCGTTGCCGCAGATGGCGCACGGCGGCATGTTTTCGCCCGAGCAGCGTGTTCACACCGATGCCCAACTCAGCCGCGAGTTCCTTGAAACTTCGGCCCTCCAATTCGTGCGCGACGAATATTTCGCGCTGCTCGAGCGGAAGCTCATCGAGAGCCGCCAAGAGTTCATCCGCGAGTACCTCGCGCGCATAGCTGGCCTCGGGGCCCCAAGCCGAGGGGGCAAACCATTCGTCCAGAACCCCCGTAGGTTCGGCGGTGGGCCCGGCATCGTGAAACGATGGCGCGTCGAGCGCCAGCGCCCGGCGTGACCGCTCCCGGAAGCGATCGATGATCCGGTTGCGCGCAATCCGCAGCAGCCAAGCGGCGACATGCTCGATGGGTTCCATGAGCCGGTACGCCGAGACCAGCTCGACAAACGTGTCCTGCACGATATCCTCGACCTCGCCGAGGTCGGCGATTTGGCGGCGCACGAATGCGCGCAGCCGCGGTCCCTGGCTTGCAACCACGGCGGCAATCCGATCGTTGTCCTCGATCGTCGGCCGGGTGGCCGCGGTGACATGATTCATACAAGGATAGACGTTGGGCGACTGAGAATATTGTCGTGGATTGAAATGCGAATCTCGCACCGGGCTTGTTTGGTATCAATTCTTCCTAAATCAAGGGCGCGAAGCGCGGGAAAAGGCCCGCTTGGGGCGGAAGCGCGCCGTGCTGCAAGCGCAGCGCTTTGATGAGCGCCGTAATATCGGGTACCGGAGAGGAACCAGCGTGATCTGCCGTCGGTGTCGCGTTGCCTATTTGCCAGGACAACTACTCATGCCCTATCGTAATATAGTTCGGTTGACGCGAGATCGGCGATCTCGCGCGGCTGGTTCAACAGTACTGAGACTTGGAGGCAGAAGCATGGTTACCAAAAGCGTATCCCCGGTTAAGAAAGTGACGAAGCGTAAAGCGAGCGCAGTACCTGAAGTCGCTGCCGGCGCGGCGATCCTGGTCCAGGACTCGGCGCAGCCGGTGGTTGCGAGCTCCGCGAATATCGATCCTGAGGTGCGGCGCCAACTGGTCGCGGCTGAGGCGTATTTTATTGCTGAGCGACGCGGCTTTGAGGCGGGTCACGAGATCGAAGATTGGGTGGCCGCCGAGGTGTTGGTGGACTCGCGAATTCATCACGCGCAGATCGCCTAGCCGGCGCAAGGCGCCGCCCGGGGAGCGCCCGCCTTTAGGTGCGCGTCACCAGAGCCGCCCAGCGCAGGGCGGCCGTGGCATGTGTTTCATCGACTCACCCCATGCCGGCCAGCTTCGTGCACATCGCTTGATTCGCGTAATGACTCAAGAACGCCAGCACGCGACATTCAGTTTGACGGGGCGCCGCAAGCTTCAGGCCGCCATTGAATGCGTTCTGGATCATGCCGGATCGCCAGGCGTCAAAAACTATGGGATTTATGTAGGATTTTCGGCAGACCGCCGGCGTGTTGCGAAGCTCTGCAGCGACTTGCTTCACGACGGCGGCGATCTCGATCTTGAGGGAGCGGTCACTCGCGTTTTTCGGCAGTGGCGTGCGTGCGAACAGAATGATTGCCTTTAGAGTGGCGCCCCAAGTCCGAAAATCCTTCGCCGTGAAATCATCACCCATGGCGTCCCGCAAATAATCGTTGACTTGTCCGGAATCGATAGGGGCGCGTTGACCGTCATCCGTCACATATTGGAACAGCTGCTGTCCCGGAAGCTCTTGACAGTGCCTCATGATTTTCGCGATGCGCTTGTCGTCGATGTGGACTTCATGCTGTACACCGCCCTTGCCGCGAAAATTCAATACGGCGCGACCGTCGCGTATAAAGCTGACATGGCGGTTCAACAACGTCGTCAAGCCAAAGCTCTTGTTGTCCCGCGCGTATTCGACATTTCCGACGCGAACGCGGGTCGCGTCCAGGATGCTGATGACCGCCGCGAGGACTTTCTGGCGCGGCAGTCCGGTCAGAGCCAGATCGCGCGCCAGTTTGCGCCGCAATCGGGGCAGTGCTTCCGCGAAAGTGGTCATGCGGTCGAACTTGGCACCGTCGCGCACGCTGCGCCACTCGGGATGGTATCGATACTGCTTCCGACCCCGCGCATCGCGACCGGTCGCCTGTATATGACCGCGCGGGTCCATGCATATCCAGACATTCTCATAGGCCGGTGGAATCGCCAGAGCGATGATGCGCTTCAGTTCCGAGGGAACTCTAAGTTGCCGGCTACCGGGCAGGAAGTAGCGAAAGCGTTTACCCGACCGCTGGCGTCGATAGCCGACCAGCGAGTCGGAAACATAAACCAGGCCGGCACGGTTTGCCATATGCGCAGCCTCGGAGGCGGCGCTGACGAAAGGCATGACAGAACTGCTGGCATGAAATGTCATCTTGATTCGATTGTCAGGTCGGGGAGGCGACTCAAACTATCGATTTGAGCGCACATTTTGGAGTCGAACGACGAAATGGCCACTAATAAGTGCGTTTAATTTGACTTAATGGCTGGGTTTTGGAGAATTCACGCAGCGCGAGATTTCGCCGTTAACGCCGAGCCCCGGCCGCCGGTAATCCGACCAATTGTTACGATGGGCGCAGCTTGTGAGTCAAAACGAAATATGCCCCCATCTCGACATCGATGCATTGCCGGACGGTTGGGGACCGTGCATCTGTCATGTACGCGTCAAGCAGATCGCTTAGGCGGCCTGCGTCGCTCGGCGTGATGCCATAAAGCGGATTTTTTACCGCCATTTCCGGGATAGCCGCTAACTGATCTACCGAGAAAAAGCTGGCTGTTGGTTCTGCCAGCACCTCAGTTCGCACAAACCCAGCGGCAGCGAGAACGGCTCGGCAGCGTTCGGGCGTTCCAGTGTCCCGGCCGACAACTGCAACTCGGATCCCATGTCGAGCGGCGATGGCCCGAAGTAGATGACCGGTCGCATAAGATTCATCCGCCCAACAATTGAATGCAAGACGGCCACCCGGCCTAAGCAGCGAGTGCCATAGCCTCAATGCTGCGGGAACATCGGTCATGTACGGCAGAGCGTTGCAGCAGAAAATGAGGTCGAAGCTACCAGCAGAGTAATCCAAGGTTTCGGCGTCCGCCCGCATGAGTTCGATGTTACCAACACCGGCGGCTACGATCGCTTCCGTGGCCTTCTCCAGCATGCCGGTAGAGATGTCCACGCCGACCACCGTACCCCGCTTCCCGACTAACTGGGCGGCAGGGATCGCCACGAAACCTGTCCCTGTGGCGATGTCTAACACCCGCTCGTCGGGCTGAGGAGCCGCGAGCCGAACAAGTCTGTTGGCCAGCCGAGCATGAGTCTTGCTGCGGGTATAGTCGGTGCGAGCGTCAAAGTGTTTTGCAATTGCCTGTTTGTACTCATCAAGGACCATCGGTGTAGCCACGTAACGCCTTCCTGATCAATTTTTGACCATCACGCTGGCCAGCCAGAGGATTTGCGCCGCGCTCGAGAGAATCGCGTAGCGCACTGCGCGCAGCGCTAGTTCGGATTGACCAGCATACCAATGAACAGTAGTGCGTGAGTCGCGTCATCGCGAATCGCATAAAAGAACGGACGATTCATGATCATCGTAGCGGTCGGCGCCATTACAATGGTCGGCGTGACCGTGACGGTCGTCGCGGCGGCCGCAGTCGTACCGGCTTCATCGACCTCGACGACAGTCTCATGCTCGACGTCGGAAATGTAGAGCTGCTGCGTCGCTGAAATGCCGGAGAAATCGGCTGCGGACCGACTGAACGCTACGCCCATGCCCAGTGTGGAGAGCGGCGCGATCAACGTGTCGTGCCAGGTTGTCGTGAACTTGGGCAGACCCACGCTCAACGTCGTGATCTGCAGTTCGGCGATCAAGGAATCGATGCTGTCGGCCGTGAGGCCGCCCACCAGATTGGATAGGTTGGCGCCGGCCGCCGGCAACAGGATCAATAGGCTCATCGTTCCCTTCTGACCATAAGGAATGCGCAGAGCCTGGAATTGCGATTCCGCGTAGTAACCGAAGGGGCCGGTCTGATTCATCATTTGGGCCGTCACTTGCGCGCCGTTGCTCAATGTGAACGGGGTCGGGGCCGTTAGCTTCGGATCGAAGGCGGTCGTCCATGAACCCTTGAAATAGAGCGCATTGACGATGACCGCATCGACCAATGCGTAATCGGCGGCCGGAAGGAGATTCGTGATCAATCCGTCCGTCTGGCCGGCAATCCAATTATTCACGTTGTCGGGCGCGCCCGCGAGATCGCCAATCTCGGCCGCATAGTACGTCTGATTGGCCTGCGTAAACGATGCCAGCACCGGATTGTCGGCGAGATGCATCCAAAGAGAATTGGCGATGAGCAGCGCTACATCGGGGTCTGGGTCGATCATCGAGGCTTGCAGCGCTGCATTATCGATATCCACTTCAGGCGCGGTGAGTCCCTGCAATTGCAACGCTTGCGACATACCCTGTTGGGTCGTACCGGCGGCGCCGTTGTAGACCATCTGTAAGGCCAATGCGACGCTGGTCGGGGATATCGCCATATTGCCCGAATTAGTTTGATTGAGTTCGTTGAACAGAGCCAATCCAAATGCATTGTCCGCGGTGACGATTGCCGGCGCGACAAGGGTACCGTTGCGCTGCGCCTGCGCGACGGCAACGGCTTGTGATGTCGTGGGGGTCTCGGCGGGTGGTGCCGAGGAAGCGTCCGACGAGTTCGCCGATCCGCCGCCGCAGCCGCCTTGAATGACGGCGCATGACAGCAGGCCGCCCAACGTGACACCTCTAGCAATGCAGCGCAATTTCACGGCGCATCTCTAGCATAATGCTCACTTCCCAGCAATTCCATCGGGGGCGAAGCCGCCGATCAATGAGGACCCGATGTCGCAAACGAATCTCCTGGTCAATGCACCGCCGGATCATCGTGGCTTGGCTTTTCTCGAACCCCTGCGCGCGCTGGGCGAGATCTTCGTCAGTACCGATCAAGCGGAGTTGGAGCGACTCGCCCCGCGGGCGGACGTCATCCTGCTGACCGGGCTGTCCGCGCCGATCGATCTCCCAAGCCTATGGCGGCATGCAAAGTCCGTTCGCTGGATACACTCCTTGTCGACAGGGGTCGAGAAGCTGTTATTTCCCGAGCTGATCGAGAGTGCCGTTCCTCTGACGAATGCGCGCGGTGTATTCAAGCGGTCGCTGGCCGAATTCGCCGTCTTGGGTATCCTATATCACACCAAGAAAGTCCGGCGCTTGATCGATAACCAGCGCGATCGCCGCTGGGATCGTTTCGAGGTCGATTGGGCCAACCAACGTATCATGGGCATTGTGGGCTACGGCGAAATAGGCCGCGAATGTGCACTGCTCGCCAAGGGTCTGGGTCTCAAGATTCATGCCGTTCGGCGCAATCCCCGCAAATCGGGCGCGGACCCTCTGCTGGACCGACTCTACTCACCCGACCAGCTGCACGAAATGCTGAAGCAGATCGACGTACTGTTATGCGCCGCACCGCTGACTCCCGCAACGCATCATATGATCAGTGATGCGGAGTTTGGCCTCATGAAGCGCAGCGCCATTGTCGTGAACGTCGGCCGCGGTCCCGTGATCGACGAAACGGCGTTAATTCGCGCTCTGCAGAGTAAGCAGATCGCCGCGGCGTCGTTGGACGTATTCGAACATGAACCCTTGCCGCAGGGCTCGCCGCTGTGGCAAATGGAGAACGTGCTGATCTCGCCGCATTGTACCGATGAGACCGAGAACCCCGGCTGGCTGGAGTTGAGCATGCAAGTGTTCGTTGAGAATTTTCATCGCTTTCACAACGGAGTTCCGCTGGAGAATGTCGTCGATAAGAGGGCGGGGTACTAATCCGCCTAGGCATCAAACGACAGGATCTCAGTGGCGCGCAGTGCCTGTGGAATCGGCATGAGGCGCTTTGTCCTGGGATACGGAAGCCTGTTGCTTGGCCTCTCTCGCTTTGACGGCCGCTTCGTGATGCCCGACGACGCACCCGGCCGCCGCACCGACGACCGCATGATGGCCGGCGACGTGACCTACGACGGCCCCAACGGCGGCACCTTTCAGGCACCCCTTGGAGCTACTGACGCCCGGCAACAGGGCAATGGCCGTGGCGAATGAAACGGCGAGCAGAAGATTGCGCATAGGCATTCCTTAGTGGGGTGGTGCTCGAAAAGCGATACTGTCGAGACTTAGCGATTCCGCAACGTAAAAACACGCCGAGGTCCGGAAAGTTGCAAGGTTTCGAACGGGCCCGGCAACTATCGCACGATCCCTTATCGCGACTACAATAAAAACACCCTGTTGGGAGAGCTTCGATGCAACGATTCGGCGTAACGTGGGTAGCGCTGCCACTGGCCTGTCTGATTATTCTCAGCACGGCCGGCGCACAAACGGCCGATAATCCGGATTTGAGCATCGATCCGACGCTTTACGTTGTGGGCTACGCCCACTTGGATACCGAATGGCGCTGGGAGTATCCCCAGGTCATCGACGAGTATCTGCGCAAGACCATGGAGGACAACTTCACGCTGATCGACAAATATCCCCACTATGTCTTCAATTTCAGCGGAGCCAATCGTTATCGGCTCATGAAGGAGTATTTCCCGGCGGATTTCGCCAGGCTCAGAGAGTATGTCCATGCGGGCAGATGGTTTCCGGCGGGATCGTCCATGGAAGAGGGCGATGTGAATTCTCCGAGCGCCGAGGGAATCATCCGGCAAATCCTCTATGGGAATAACTGGTTTCGCCGGGAACTGGGTAGGGCCAGTGCGGAGTACATGCTGCCTGACTGCTTTGGATTTCCGGCCTCGCTTCCCACCATCCTCGCGCATTCCGGCGTGAAGGCCTTCTCGACGCAAAAACTGGTTTGGGGCTCGTCCGCGGACGCAGGCGGTGCGGAATCACCGGAGAAGACACCTGCGGGTACGCCGTTCAACGTCGGAGTCTGGGTCGGGCCGGATGGCGAGAGCGTGCTCGCCGCGCTGAATCCGGGCGACTACAGCGGCGGCATTTATACCGATCTTTCCAAGCCCTTACCGCCGCCGGTTCCGAACGTGGCGCTCGAGAGCGTTCAGAACGACATTCAGAGCAAGCTCCAACCACTACGGCAAGACATGGATCAGGCCGATCAGAACCAACATCCGGTAGATCCGCGGGAGATCCGGGCGTTCGAAGACTTGCGCAACCAGCAGAAGGCGTACGCCAAGGTGGATCAGGATCGGCAACAGCGCCGGCTGCAGAGTGACTGGGCGAAGCGCGTCGAGCTGAACGGCAAAGCCAGTGGCGTGTTCACCGACTATCATTATTACGGCACGGGCGACGTTGGCGGGGCGCCGGATGAGGAATCGGTGAAGCGCCTCGAGGCCATCATTACCAAGGGAACGGCGAGTCTGCCGCCGCCGGACGAATCGTACTTGCTCCATGGCTCGACTCCACCGAGACCGTCGATGCCGATGGGTGAGGGCCCGGTCCACGTGATTTCGGCGAATGCGGAGCAGATGTTCCTCGCGATCACGCCTTCTCAGGCCGCCGGACTTCCTCGCTACACCGGAGAAATGGAACTGACCAACCACTCCGCCGGCTCACTGACCTCACAGGCCTACCAGAAGCGTTGGATCAGAAAGGAAGAGCTGCTGGCCGACGCGGCAGAGAAGGCATCGATTGCGGCGCAATGGCTGGCCGCGTGGCCGTATCCGCTGCAACGCCTCAACGATGCCTGGACGCTTGCGATGGGCGGCCATTTTCACGACATCGCCGCCGGAACCGCGACTCCAAAATCGTATGAGTTCGCCTGGAACGACGATGTGATCGCGATGAACCAGTTCGCCGGCATCCTCACCCACGCAAGCGGCGCCGTCGCGGCTGCGCTGGATACTCAGACGAAAGGCGTTCCGCTGTTGGTGTTCAATCCCCTGAACATCGCGCGCGAAGATCTAATCGAGGCCAGCGTGGACTTCCCCGGAGGCGCGCCCAGCGCAGTGCATGTGACCGGCCCGGATGGAAAGGAGGTTCCGGCGCAACTTGCAATGGGCCATGTGATCTTCGTGGCCAAGACGCCCTCCGTCGGCTACGCGGTTTACGATGTGCAGCCGGGTCCGGGCATGGTCCGCACCGCATCGTCGCTGCGAGTGTCGGCTAACTCACTCGAGAATCGCTACTACCGAGTGACCTTGAATGCGGATGGCGACGTCGCCAGTATTTTCGATAAGTCGATCGGCAAGGAATTGCTGGCGGCTCCGGCGCGTCTGGCCATTTCTTACGATAATCCCGAGCGCTGGCCCGCCTGGAACATGGACTGGGATCAAGAACAAGCGGCGCCAACAGCGTATGTCGGCGGTGCGGCGCGAATTCGAGTCGTGGAGAACGGCCCGGCGCGCGTGGCCGTGGAAGTTTCCCGGGAAACCGCGGGCTCGCGATTTGTCCAGACCATCAGGCTTTCCGCCGGCGACGCCGGAAAGCGCGTTGAGTTTGGGAATGTCATCGACTGGAATACCAGAGCGTCCAACCTCAAGGCGACCTTCCCGCTGACCGCATCGAGCCAGATGGCAACCTATAATTGGGACATTGGCACTATCGAGCGGCCAACGGCCGAACCGAAAAAGTTCGAAGTGCCGTCGCATCAGTGGATCGACTTGACGGATATCGGCGGCGAGTTCGGTGCGACCATTTTGACGGATTGCAAGAACGGATCGGATAAGCCGAACGACCACACGATTCGCTTGACCTTGATCCGCACGCCCGGCACGCGCGGCGGTTATGCCGACCAAGGCACGCAGGATCTTGGTCACCACGAGTTCGTTTATGGCATCGCCGGTCACGCCGCCGACTGGCGCCACGCCGAGACCGATTGGCAAGCGCAGCGGCTCAATGATCCGCTGATCGCCTTTGAAGCCCCGAGGCACGCGGGCGCGTTGGGTCGCGAGTTTTCCTTGCTCAAGATCAGCAACCCGCGGATTCGGGTTCTCGCGCTCAAGAAAGCCGAACTCAGTGACGCCCTGATCGTTCGCTTGGTGGAACTCGACGGCAGACCGCAGGACAATGTCCGAGTGTCATTCGCCGGGAGGATCCTCACGGCGCGCGAAGTCAATGGTCAGGAACAGCCGGTGGGCCCGGCGACCATCGACGGCGGTGCCCTGGTGACCTCATTCTCGGCTTATCGGCCGCGCACGTTCGCCGTAACGCTGGCTGCATCGACGACAACGGTTGCGCGCGTGCGTTCCGAGCCGGTGGCTTTGCAATTTGACCTCGCCACAGCTACCAACGACGGCGCAGCGTCGGTACCTGGATTCGATGGCGCGGGCAATGCCTTGCCGGCTGAGATGCTGCCGGCACAGATCATCTTCAACGACGTGCGATTCCGTCTTGCGCGGGCGAATACCGGCACGCCCAATGCGCTGAGGCCCAAGGGCCAAAGCATTGATCTTCCGGCTGGGGCTTACCGTCGCGCCTACGTGCTCGCCGCGTCGGCGGACGGCGACCAGCTGGCAACGTTCGAAATCGGCGGCACCAAGGCCAGCCTCAATATTGAGGACTGGGGCGGGTTTATCGGCCAATGGGACGATCGACAATGGAGTTCGAAAGACACCTCAAAAGACGACTACGGCGAGATGACCGGCATCAAGCCTGGCTACATCAAGCGCGCAGATCTCGCGTGGTACAGCTCGCATCATCACAATGCCGCAGGCCAGAACGTACCGTATCGCTACTCTTATCTGTTCGCGTATCCGATCGACATACCCATCGGAGCGAAGAGCATGAAGCTGCCGGCCAACGACAAGCTACGCATCCTCGCGATCTCGGTCAGTGATGAGTCCGCACCCGTGACGCCGGCACAGCCGCTCTACGACGTGCTGCGCGCGCCGGATATGGCTGCGAGCAACTGACAACGGCACCGTTCTCGACGATGCCGAGGTACGCCGGCGCGGAGAGGATGCTGGCGCTCAGGCCTCGTCGGTATCGGCGCGGCCACGCGTACGCGCAAACCCGCGCTTGCTGCCGCCGGCGAAGAATCTCAGAAACCGCTGCGCCTCCGGGCTGAGGAATGCGCCGCCCGCCAGCGCCTCCTCGGCATGGCGGACGGGGCTCCCCGCCACGAAATACACCGCGCGGTAGGCGCCTTTGAGTTCACTGACGGTCGCGGCCGCAAATCCGCGCCGCTTCAGGCCGACTCGGTTGAGCCCAATGATGTGGTTGCGCTCCGCTGCCATGACGTACGGGGGCACGTCCTGCGCGATGCGTGAACCGCCGCTGATCATCGCATTCTCGCCGATGCGGCAGAACTGATGGAACACCGCACCGCCGCCGGCGAAGGCGCGATCACCGAGGCTGACATGACCCCCGAGCAACGCGGCGTTGGCCATGATGACTTCGTCGCCGAGCTGACAGTCATGAGCCACGTGGCTCGAGGCCATCAGGAAGCAGCGCGCGCCGAGCGTCGTGCAGGTCCCGCGCTTCGTGGCACGGCTGATCGTGACTCCTTCTCGAAGTACCGTGCCCGCACCGATGCGCACGCCCGATTCCGTGCTCGAGTCAAAGCGCAAATCCTGCGGTTCGCCGCCGATGACGCAGTAAGGATGCACGTGCACGCCCGCGCCGAGGATGCAGTGGCGCTTGACGATCGCGTAGGCCTCAATGACGCAACCCGGGCCCAATTCGGCGCCGTCTTCCACGATCGCTGTGGCATGAATGTTCTTATCCACGATTCCTCTCGGGTCACGGGTACTCGGCAGCCGGGCCCGGATGCCGGGCCGTCGGCGCAAGATTACAAGATTATCGGGATTCAGGCAGCGCGATCACACCCGATGCGCTGCCGTGCTCATCCGGCGGAATCGCCTTACCCGGCCCCGGCCGCTAGGGGTAAGTACGAATTCACATTTGGTGCAAAATGGCTATTAATTCATTGCGCGATGAATTCAAACGAGGAGGGAATATGGAGAAGCGATGGCTCAATTCCTACCCGGCGGGTACGCCCACACAGATCGATCCCGATTCGTATTCTTCTCTGGTAGCCCTATTCGATGAAAGCTGCCGGCGCTACGCGGATCGACCCGCCTATCACAATCTCGGAGCGACCTTGAGCTTTCGGGACCTGGAACGCCTCTCCGGGCAATTCGCCGCATACTTGGCCGGACTCGGGTTGGCGCGTGGCGACCGGGTCGCACTCATGATGCCGAATCTGCTGCAATATCCCGTCGCTTTGTTCGGCGTTTTGCGCGCGGGTCTCACGGTCATGAACGTCAATCCGCTCTATACGCCGCGTGAGCTGCGCCATCAGCTGGCCGACTCCGGCGCGCGCTGCATCGTCATCATCGAAAATTTCGCCCATGTGCTCAGCGAGGTGATTGCCGATTCGGCGATCGAACATGTCGTGATCACCGGCGTCGGTGATCTCGCGGGCTTCCCCAAGCGCACGGTCGTCAACTTCGTCGTGCGCCGCATCCGGCATCTCGTACCGCCGTATTCCTTGCCCGGCGCCGTGAGCTTTCGCGCCGCGCTGGCACGAGGCGCACAACTCGAACTGCCAAAGCCTTCGATTGGCGCCGAGGACCTCGCGTTTCTGCAGTACACGGGAGGCACTACCGGCGTCGCCAAGGGCGCAATGCTAACGCATCGCAACATGGTCGCGAACGTCTTACAGATGGCGGCATTCTGGAAGAATATTCTCGAGCCAGGGCGCGACGTGATGATCACACCGCTGCCGATGTACCACGTGTTCTGTCTGAGCTGCGACTGCTTGTTGTTCTTGCATCAGGGCGGCCTCAACGTGCTCATCACGAACCCGCGCGACATTCCGGCATTCGTGCACGAGTTGCGCAAGTGGCGCATGACGATGATCACCGGCGTGGACACGCTATTCAACGCGCTGCTGGATCACCCGGGGTTCGTCAATGTCGACTTTTCCGGCCTGAAGCTCGGCGTGGCCGGGGGCATGGCGCTGCAGCCGCATACGGCCGAGAGTTGGCGGGCAGTCACGGGGCGGCCCCTCGTGGAAGGATATGGCCTGACCGAGGCATCTCCGGTCGTCGCGGGTAACCGCTATGACGCTCCGCGGACCGGAGCCGTGGGCTTGCCCTTGCCTTCAACGGAAATCAGCATCCGCGAAGGACAAAACGAACTGCCGATCGGCGTGGCGGGTGAGTTGTGTGTCCGCGGCCCGCAGGTCATGCGTGGCTATTGGAAGCACGAGGCTGCGACGGCCGACGTCCTTGCGCCCGATGGTTGGCTGAATACCGGCGATATCGCCGTCATGGACGAGGGCGGATATCTCAGCATCGTCGACCGCAAGAAGGACATGATCATCGTTTCCGGATTCAAGGTGTTCCCGAATGAAATCGAGAGCGTCGGCGTCGAACACCCGGCGGTGCTCGAATGCGGGTGCATCGGGGTCCCGGATTCGCACTCGGGTCAAGTCGTCAAGGTGTTCGTCGTCGTGCGCGAGGGCCTCTCGATCAGCGTCGATCAGCTGCAGGAGCATTTCAGCGCACGGCTCACCGCGTACAAACGTCCGAAGTATATGGAATTCCGCCAATCGCTGCCGAAGAGCAACATCGGCAAGATTCTCAGGCGCGAGCTTGTACGCGAGGAATCGACGCGCGCCGCCTGATCAGCGGCGGATCAGCAGGCTCAATGCGCGCTTGGCGCGGGCGCCATAGGGCGGCCGCAAGCCAATGAGCCCCGCCACATCGAGCCGCGTTTGGTGAAACACTGCGCGCGCATGGCTGAAGCGGTTGAAGCCCTGTTCGCCGTGATATGCGCCCATACCGCTCGCACCAACGCCGCCGAACGGCAGTTCCTCCGCGAGGAAATGCATGGCGATGTCGTTGACCGTCACGCCGCCGGAGGTCGTCAGTGCGAGCACCCGGCGCAATTCCGCGCGGTCCCTGCCGAAGTAGTAGAGCGCCAGCGGCGCCGGCCGCGAGTTGATGTCGGCGATCGGCTCCTCGATGCGATCATAGGGCAGTACGGGCAATAGCGGACCAAAGATTTCCTCCTGCATGACCCGCATATCGATCGTCACATCGAGTATCAGTGCCGGGAAAATCAGCCGCGACGGCGCGGTTCCGGCCTCGTGCTGCGCCGATAACGGGACGACTCGAGCACCTTTGGCAGCGGCATCCGCGAGCAGCGCCCGCATCCGTTCGGCCTGGTGGTTGCTGACCATGCTGGTGTAATCGGGATTTGAAGCGAGCCCCGGATAGGTGCGATCGACCCAGGAGCGGGCCAGTTGCACGAAGCCATCGAGCAGTTCGCGCGGCAGGCAGACATGGTCGGGTGCGATGCACATCTGCCCGGCATTGGCGAGTTTGCCGAGCATAATGCGATCCACTGCGGCGCGAAGATCCGCCGAGCGGCCAACCAGCGCCGGACTCTTCCCCCCGAGTTCCAGCGTCACCGGCACGAGGTTGGCAGCCGCGGCGGCCATCACGCGACGGCCGACTGAGGCGGAGCCGGTGAACAATAGATGGTCGAACGGCAGACGGGAAAACGCTTCGGCGACCTCAGTACCCCCCGTCACGACCGCGACTTCGCGCGCATCGAAATACTGACCGACGAGGCGTCGCATGCACTCGCTGACCGCGGGCGTCAATTCCGAGGGCTTGATCAAGCAGCGATTGCCGGCCGCCAAAATGCCAGCCAATGGGCCGATTGACAGCGTGACCGGGAAATTCCAGGGGCTGATGACGCCGACGACCCCAAGTGGTTGGTGCACGACCTCGGCGCGCACGCCCGGCGCGCCCGCCGGCAGCGCGATGTGGCGCCGCCGCGGCCGCATCCAGCGGCGCAAATGACGGCGCGCATGTTTGAGCGCCACGACCGCGGGCAGCACATCCATGAAGCGCGTCAGCGTCGCGCTGCGTTGACCGAAGTCGCCGGCGACCGCATCGCAGATTTCCCCTTGATGTGTCACGAGCATGTCGATCGCGCGGTCGAGGCGATCGATGCGGACTTCGGCGGTGACGATTCCTTCGAGCATGAACGCGACGCGCTGCGCCTCGAGCAGCGTCTTCGCATTATCGGATTCATTCATACGGGTGGTCGCGCGGTTGTGGGTGGCGACGCTAGTCTACCAATGGATACCCCGCGCAATCGCGGCAAATGCGCCGGCATGCTCAAGATCCCGTGCGCTCGGCGCGGCGGTGGGCGTGCCGCCGGCCGCCTCCGAGTCCGGGAACATTCGGTAGCCCTCACTCATGATCGCTCGGCCAATCTGTGGTGCGATCATCTCCACGACGCGCGCGAACGTCCCCAGCGGCGTCGCCAGCCGCTCCGGACGGTCGATGATTGCCGCGCAGACTCTCTCGGCCGCCTGCTCCGGCTGCATCAAGTCCATGCGCTCGTACAGTTTGGTCGGCGCCACCATCGGAGTGCGGACAAGCGGCATATTGACGACGGTGAAGCGTATCCCGCGGGCCGCGTACTCGGCCGCGGCACATCGTGAAAACGCCTCTAACGCCGCCTTCGACGCATTGTAGGCCGCAAAGCGCGGGGCATTGGTCAATACGCCGATCGAGGAGATATTGATGACGTGTCCGGCGCCATGCTCGACCATCGCGGGCAGCAGTCCCAGCGTCATGCGCACTGCGGCAAAATAATTGATACACATCAACCGCTCATAATCATGGAGCCGATCATAGGTTTGATCGATTCCTCGTCGGATCGATCGTCCCGCGTTGTTGATCAGAATGTCCACGTGTCCGTGCTCGGTGCGCAGCTGCTCGATGAGCCGGTCGCAAGCTGCCTTTTCGCTGATATCACAGCTATAGGCGGTGACCCGGCCGCCGACCGCCTCGATTTCGGCACACACGCGCGCCAACTTCTCGGCGTCTCGCGCCACGATCAGCAAGCGCGCGCCCGCCTCCGCGAGGCGCACGGCAGTGGCCCGCCCGATCCCGGATGATCCGCCGGTCACGAGCACGGTCTTGTCTTTGACGATCTCGCGCAAGCAGGCGGCCGTGTGCAATCCCGGATCGAGGTTACGCTCCCAATAGTCCCACAGGCGCCAGGCGTACGAGTCCAAAGGCGGCACGCGGATCCCCGCCGGTACGAGCAGCGCCTGTGCTTGGGAAGCGTCGAAGGTGGTCGGATGATTGAGCAGCCCGATCAGCGATTCGGGAATGCCGAGATCGTCGAGCAATTGCCCGGCGATTCGCTCGGCGGACGGCAGCAACTCCGGTACCGGCCGAACGAGTTTCGACAGGGAACCCAGCACGCCGGCATCGAATCGCAGAGCCATCGTCGGAGCATGGGCCGCCCGAGCAAATATATTCAGCGTATCCCCAACATGATGATCATCGGGGTCGGTGAGGTGAAAGCATTGCCCGTCATAACCTGCCACGTGCGCGAGGTGGTCGAGCGCCGCGGCGACGAAATCCACGGGCACGAAGTTGACATGGCCGCCTTCGATGCCGAGCAACGGCACCCAGTGCGGCAGACAATCGCGAAGTTTCTGAATCGCTTTGAACAGGTAATAAGGACCGTCGATCTTGTCCGCAGCCCCGGAACGCGAGTGACCGACGACCATTCCGGGACGGTAAACGCGCCAAGGAACCCGGCAAGTCGTGCGAACGAGGGCCTCTGACTCATGCTTGGTACGAAAATACGGCAGATCGAGCCCCGTAGCTTCCGCGAACATTCGTTCCGTGAACATGCCGCGGTAGCGCCCCGCGGCCGCAACGGAACTGACGAGATGAAAACAGCCCGCCAGGGTATCGTGCGCGAAATCGAGCGCATTGCGGGTTCCTAGCACATTGGCGCTGATGAGATCGGCGTCCGCGGCGCGCAAGTCGTATAAGGCGCCGAGATGGAAGAAATGCTTGATGCGACCGGACATCGCGCGCCGCTCGGCCGCGGATACGCCGAGCAGCGGCTCATTCAGATCGCCATTCACCGGCACCAGCAGTTTGCCGGCCGGGCCGCAATCCCGAACCAGCCGGTCGAATTTGTCGACCGATGCCGGCCTCAGCAAGATCCAAATGGGCTCGCCGCGCGCACAGAGATCGACGACCAAATGACGTCCGATAAACCCCGTGCCTCCCGTAACGAAGTATGCCATTGGTAAAACCCTACACCGGTTATCTCCCCGTCCATATCGTGGTAAACCGAGGGGTCACAAGAGGCCCGAAATGAGCGAGAGTACACGCATGACAATGGCCGAGAGCATGTCCAGCGTCGATCGGACTTGGCTGTTGATGGAACGGCCGACGAATCCGATGGTCGTCATGGGCCTATTGGTATTGAGGCGGCCATTGCGGCTGGCCGCATTGCGAAAATTGGTCAGCGAGCGTTTTCTCGCGTTCGAGCGTTTTCGCTGTATACCGGTCTTGGATAAGCTCGGCGGACACTGGATACCCGCCGGATCTTTCAACCTCGACGATCACGTCTTGCGGGTTGCGCTGCCTGTGCCCACCGGCAAGCGTGAGTTGGAGGCAATGGCCGGCGAACTCGCGAGTTCATCGCTGCATGCCGAGAGGCCGCTCTGGACCTTTCACCTCGTAGAGCGCTATCAGGGCGGCAGCGCGCTGATCATCCGCATTCACCATTGTTATGCGGACGGCATCGCACTGATGCACGTGCTCGCGACGCTCGCCGACGAAGAGGCGGCCGACTCTTCCATATCCGGCTTTGGCGCGCCGGCAGTTCCAGGCGGTTCGCGCCCGGAACTGCGCCTGAACTCGTTTCGAGAGTGGGCGGATCTCGTCGAGAAAGGCATCCATTACACGCTGCACCCGGCCGAGGCGGCCACGGCATCTCGCCAAGTTCTCGGTATCGCCGGTGAAGTTGCGCGTCTTGGCGTGCAGCTCTCCGACGATCCCGTGACACGGCTGAAGCGGCCGCACTGTGGCATCAAACGCGTCGCCTGGGGTGAGCCGCTCGCACTGCAAGAGGTGCGAACCGTCGGCCACGTTCTCGGCTGCACGGTCAACGACGTCTTGATCGCCACGCTCGCCGGCGCGCTCGGCCGCTATCTCGACGCCCAGGGCGAGCACACCGCGGGTATGACGATCCGGGCGGCCGTACCTGTCAATTTACGGCAGGGCGATGGCTTGCCGGTCGAACTCGGCAATCACTTCGGGCTTGCATTCGTAGAATTACCCGTTGGCATCCGACATCCGCTCGAACGGCTCTACACGGTACACGGCACCATGCAGACGCTGAAGGGCTCGCCGGAGGCCATGGTGACATTTGGGCTTCTGTCCTTGGTCGGCAGCTTGCCGGCGGTAGTCGAGGAGCCGGCCATCGCTTGGTTCAGCGCCAAGGCGAGTCTGGTCGCATCGAATCTTCGTGGGCCCGACAGCCCGCTGCATCTCGCGGGCGTCCCGATTTCGCAGCTGATGTTTTGGGTCCCGCAAACCGGCAGCATCGGCGTCGGCGTCAGTATGTTCACCTACCAAGACGAGGTGCAGGTCGGGGTGATCGCCGACCGGCAACTGATGCCGGAGCCGGCCGAACTCGTGTCGATGATTCAATCGGAATTCGACCGCCTGGTATTTCTCGTATTATTGGGCGGCGGCTCGCTCGTCGATTGAGCATGCCGCAGGCCACGCGCTGGCGCCGCGATCGGTATCTTATTGCAGGTAGCGCCGCGCGCGTTCGACGTCCAGCCGCTCCATCGCATCCTTGGGTTCAAAGGCGGCCGCGCGGGCGTAAAGCTCGTGGGCCTGTTCGCGGGAGGTATTTCCATGCAACAGCAGCAGCCCATTGGCGTATTCGATTTGCGCAATCGGCGAATCCGGAGCGAGTTTGATGGCCTGCCGGAAGTGTTCGATTGCCGCCTCCGCGGTTGCCTGATAGGTGAGACCGGCGAGCAGTGCGCCGATTTTCGCGATGATCTCCGCGTGGTACAAACCGAGTGCAATGTGGGCCTCGGCGTGCCGCGGCTCGAGTTTTAGCGTGGTATCGAGGTGCGCGCGAACTTGTGTCGCGATGCCGTTCGCGAGAGCTTTGAGGATCGAGATTCGCTGACTGTACCGGCCGAGCGCGAGACTCAGCATGTAGTGCGCATTGGCGTAATCCGGCAGCGACGCGACGGCTTTTTCGCCGCGCGCGATGGCCGCATCGAGCAGCCGGATCGGCTCGTCGCCGGTAAGCTCGAGTGAATGGATCCCGGCCGCCTTGTTGGCGGCCGTGGCGCCCAAGGCGCCCAGCTTGCTGCCGATCGCGATCGCGCCGCTGAAATCGCCGCTATGAAACCGCCTCCATGCCTCCTGTACGCCGGCCGCGACCTTTGCGGCGCCGCCTTGAGTCTCGACCCACGCGGCAAACTCCGGCCGCTGCTTGGCGAGGCGCGTGACCCGCGTTGCATCCGGATACGGCTCCCTATCTCCCTTGTGCAATTTTGTCCAGCGATCCTCGAGGCCGTCCTCGGAAAAGGGGTCCACGAGCCGAGTCTTTGAGGGGATCTTTTTCTTGGCTGCACGCATTTGTACGCTCCGATTGCGGGAACTACGAATCGCCGGTTTATCGTCCCGCGTTTATAGTAACGGAGTCGATTGGAATTCCCACTAAGGGCAATTACTGATAGGCGGCAAGCGCCGCACAACGTGAGAGACATACCATGGCCACTAAGAGAAAATCATCGAAAGCCGCTCGCAAAGGCGCGGGCGACACCCAGACCCAGCTGCTCAACATGCTGCATCAAGTCTGGCTGGCCGGTCTCGGCGCCGTATCCAGGGCTCAACATGGAACGCCGAAGCTGCTGGATGAGTTGATTGCCGAGGGCGCACAGGTGCATGCGCAGACGAAGCAAGCCGCGGAAAAGGCGCTGCAAGGCGCGCTGAGCGGTGTGCAGGCGAGCCTCAATGCGCGTATGGACAAGGTGCGCGGCGACGCGACCGATGCATTCGAGAATCTCGAGAAGATTTTTCGTTCTCGCGTGCACAGCGCCCTCACGCAGTTGGGCGTGCCTAGCGCCGGCGAGGTGGAATCCTTGAGCAAGCGGGTCGATGTGCTCAACGCCAATATCGATAAGCTCGCACGCGCACGCAAGCCGGCGCCTCAGGCGCGCAAGCCTGCGGCTCAAGCGCGCAAGCCGGCGCCGCGGACACGCGCCTCGCAGAAGAACGGGTCCTTGCATTCGCCGGCACCCTAGCGGCCAATGTTAACGATCGAGCCCGCGCTGCGGCGCCGGGCGGGCCGCGGCAAGCTCGCGATCGCGCTCGCGGGCGGGGGTCCGTTGGGATTTTTTTATGAACTCGGTGCGTTGCACGCGCTGAGTGAGGCAATCGGCGGCCGTGATTTGACCAAATTCGACGTCTATGTCGGCGTCAGTTCCGGGTCGCTGATCGCTGCGGCGCTCGCCAGCGGCTTCGACACCGCCGCCATGTGCTCGATGTTCTTGTACGACGAGTCGATGCTGTTCCCGTTCTCGCCCGCGATCCTGTTGCGTCCGGCATTCGGCGAGTATGCACGCCGCTTGGCGCGGCTCCCGAGCGTGGTTGCCGAGATCGTTCGGCGATTCGCAAGCTACGCGGGCGGCGGGGAGTGGCCGGCGGGCGTTAGCCCTCTGGGACGGCTGCTGCCGACGGCCTTTTTCGATAATGAGCCCCTGCAGGAATACCTGCAGCTGCTGTTCAATGCGCAAGGCCATACGAACGATTTCCGACAATTGCGAGCGCGGCTATACGTCGTGGCGACGAATCTGAACACCGGCGCTTCGGTGCCCTTCGGCGGGCCCGGCCATGATCACGTGCCGATCTCGCGCGCATTGCTCGCGAGCAGTGCGTTGCCCGGGCTGTATCCGGCGGTCGAAATTGACGGCCAGCAATTCGTCGACGGCGCTTTGATTCGTACGATGCATGCGTCGCTCGCTCTCGAGGATAAATGCGATTTCGTGATCTGCATCAATCCCCTCGTACCCTTCGACGCCTCCCACCCGCGCGCACAACGGCCGATCAACCTGGTTGACGAAGGATTGCCGGCGATCCTGGGGCAAACGTTCAGAGCATTGATCTATTCGCGCATGAAGATCGGAATGTCGACCTATGGAGCGCGCTTCCCGACGGCCGACACCCTGCTGCTCGAGCCAGACCGCCACGATGAACGCTTGTTCTTCGCCAATGTCTTTCGTTATGCGGAGCGCATCCGCTTGGCCGACCACGCCTACCAGCGCACACGCCGCGACCTGCTGGCGCAGGCCGATCAATTGGCGCCCCTGCTCGAGCGCCGCGGCCTCCAACTGAATATTGGCGTGCTGCGCGACCGCAACCGCTCGCTGCCGCGGGCGGCACCAAAGGCATCACCGCGGGTGCGCCAGACCGCGCGGCGTTTGGATCTGGCGCTGGAGCGCATCGAACGCGTGCTCCGAATTCCCGGAGTCCCGGGATAGTTTCCGCATGGCTGCGCGATTTTGGCGAAGCGTACTCGGCCTCGCACTGGTGCTGGCAGGCCTAACCGGCGTTTTTTTAGCACGGGGATTGTCCCTGCCGTCGTCGACTGCCGTCGTGATTGCGCTCGGTATGCCGCCGGCATTGTTCATTGCGGTCGTTTTCTCATCCTTCGTGATCGCCCAGTCCGCGCGATATGAGCACCAGCAGCGATGCGAGCCGCGCAATGTCCTGCGCGCGCTGCTCAGCGAAATCGCCGAGTTCCCGCTCGCGGTACTGGCGATGAGTCTCAATGCCCGCCCGCAATCGCAATCGAGCTCGCCGGCGCGGGCGCCGGGCGTGGCGCCAGATGCGGTTCGTCCCGTACTGCTATTGCACGGAATATTGTGCAATGCGCAGGTTTGGCGGGGCGTGCAGACGCGCTTGCGCAGCGCAGGCTTCGGCCCGATCGAAGCGCTCGACGTCGAGCCGCTGCTCGCAGACATCGAGCTGCAGGCCCGTCAGGTAGCACCGCGCTTGCTGGCGCTGCAACGCCAATGCAATGGCGAGCGCGTGATCATCATCGCCCACAGCATGGGCGGCTTGATCGCCAGGGCACTGCTCCGCGATCTCGGCGCGAGCGCGATCCGGCGCGTCGTCACCATCGCATCACCGCATCATGGAACAACGATGGTGCGCGGTCTGCCTTGGCCGGACACGAGGCAGATGTCCCGCGTCTCGCCGTGGCTGGGAGCACTGAATCTGGCGCAGGAAGGCCGGTTCACGGTGCCGTTCGCGAGCATCTTCACCGGCGAGGACAATCTGGTGGCACCTGCCGACAGCGCGCGGCTCGAAGGAGCGGAATTACACGAACTGCATGGCGTGGGGCATCTTGGAATCTTGCGCTCGCATCGCGCGCTCGACTGCGTCATGACGACGCTGAATCAGGCAGATCCATCATGAAGGGCGCCGATGATTTGGATGCGTTGCTCGCCCGCAAGCGGCGGCTCGAATCGCCTTCTTGCCAGGACGCCGATTTACCCTCATGCCTGCGCGAGCTGCGTACATGGCAGAGCGCCCGCCTCGCGAAGACCTACGAGGATTTTCATGACGATCCGCGCTACTCGTCCGCGCTCGAGTTTTTCGTCAGCGATTTGTATGGGCCGCGGGAGTTCGCCGATCGCAATCGTAACCTGGCTCGCGCGATTCGCTACCTCAAGCGGGCGCTGCCCGCGGCCCTCATGAAGGTGCTCGCGCAAGCGCTCGAACTCGACGTGCTCACGCGCGAACTCGATAATGCGATGGTGCATGCCCTAACGGCATCGCCGGTGAACGCCGCCACCTACGCAGCCGCCTATCGGAGCGTGGGCCAACGTGCGTCGCGCGCTCGGCAAATCGAATTAATTGTCAGCATCGGCAAAGACCTCAGCGGAATCGTGAGTCGAGCGTGGATCGGACGGCTGTTGCATGCAGCGCATGTGCCCGCCCATGCGGCGGGTTTCGGGGTTCTGCAGGACTTTCTAGAGCGCGGGCACGCCGCTTTCCGGCAGATGCGAGACCCGGAACGCCTGCTGCATGCCATTCAAGAGCGAGAAACGGATTTCATGACGAGGATGCTCCGCCGCGGCGCCGCATGAATGATCGGCTGCGCCTCACGGCGCCGTTGTGGGCAGAGCGGCGCTCGATGCCCCTTCGGAGGCTGCCGCAGGACTTCTCGATGCCGCGTGCGACTCGCCGCGAGCCAGCACCAGCACGACGCACAACCCCGGGTCCCGGTTGGACAATTCCAGCGTTCCGCCATGCAATTTTGCTACGGCTTGCACCAGACTCAAACCGAGGCCGACGCCTGGTGTGCCACGGCTCGCGTCGCCGCGATAAAAACGTTCGACGACTTTCGCCTTTTCGGAATCGTTGATGCCCGGCCCATTGTCCGTTACGGCAATTTCCGCCTCCGTGTCCGCGCGGCGCCGCACGGCGACATCGATGACGCCATTTTCGGGCGCGTATTTGAGCGCGTTGTCGATGAGATTACTGAGCGCCTGCGCCAGTAGAATCGGGTCGCCCGAGACGAATAATGGGCCGTCCGCGTGAAAACTCAGTGTGATGTTCCTGAGCTCCGCCGCCGGCGCATAGAACTCCACGGCGGTCGCCGCCACGTCGGCGAGATCGAGCGACACGAATCCCGAACGCCGCATACCGGCATCGATTTCCGCCAATCGCAGCAGTGCATCGAAGATATGGATGACGCGGTCGACGTCCGCGACGGCGCCGTCGATCTCCGCGAACGTTGTCTCCGGCGACGGCCTGATCAATGTGAGTCCTTCCAAGCGCGAGCGCAGCTCGGCGAGCGGCGTGCGCAAATCGTGGGCGATGGAATTCGACACATTGCGCACGCCGTGCACCAAGAGTTCGATCTGATCGAGCATGCCGTTGATCGTGCGCGCCAATGTATTGAGCTCATCGTCGCTCAAGTGCGTCGGCAGCCGATGCTTCAGATCGCCGTGAATGATGGCCGAGACGGTCTGGCCGATATGAAAAATGCGGGACATGAGCGCCCGGCGCGTGATGAGGCCGACCAGCAGGCCGGCGATCGAGAGTACCGCGATCGCGGCGGTCAAGCCGTACCAAAAGCGCCGCTCCAGCGGGGCAAACAGCTTGTTGTCTCGCCCCACGAGTAAGAAGTATTGGCCCAGCTGTGCGACGTGTACGAGCGTATCCTGGGTGGCGCGCTCACCGATGTCGATGTTGATCCGGTAGTTGCCCTGGGTCGTCGGCAGATTGCCCGGCCAGTGCGAGAGGTTGCCGGCCAACGGCTGCAGTGCCGAATCGGTCAGTAGAAGAATGCGGTCGCCGGCAATCTGCATTTGCACACGCGTAGCGATGAAATTCTTCAGAGCATCGCCGCCGTCCCGGCGGTAGACGTCGGTGAGCCGCTGCGAATCGGCTTGGAGAATTTCGCTGCGGCCATCTTGTATCGTGACCTGCCACGCATACCAGAGCGGCGCGGCAAACAGCACCAGGGCCGTGATCCCCAGTGCAACGTAGGCCAGCGCCAAGGAAACTGCCGAAGAGCGCATCATTCTAGTCACCCGCGGTCACCATATAGCCCGCATTGCGCACCGTGCGCAGCAGCGGCCGCTCGAATTCTGCGTCGATCTTTTGCCGCAATTTGCTGATGTGGACGTCGACGACGTTGGTTTGTGGGTCGAAGTGATAATCCCAAACGTTTTCGAGCAGCATCGTGCGGGTGACGACTTGCTCGGCGTGGCGCATCAGATATTCGAGCAACTTGAATTCCCGCGGCTGCAGTGTAATCTGCCGCTCACCGCGGGTTACCCTGCGCGTCATCGGATCCATGTGCAAGTTACCGACCGAGAGGGGGACCTCGCGGTTCACGCCCTGCGAACGGCGATTCAGCGCGTCCAGGCGGGCGAGCAATTCGCCGAATGCAAAGGGCTTGGTCAGATAATCATCGCCGCCGCTGCGCAAGCCGCGAATGCGGTCATCGACCTCCGACAGCGCACTCAAGATTAGAATCGGTGTGCGGTTCCCGGTTTTTCGCAGCACCTCGATGATCGCGAGACCGTCGATGCCGCCGGGCAGCATTCGATCCATGATGATGACATCATAGGGCTCGCTCGCCGCGAGGAACATGCCGTCCCGTCCATTGGCCGCGTGATCGGCCGTGTGTCCGACTTCCAGCAGCCCCTTGATGACGAACTGGCTGACACGCTCGTTGTCTTCGACCAGCAGGATCTTCACGTCGTCTCTCCCACCGGCGTGCCCTCATCGGGCCTCGAGGGCGCGCTACCGCGGCGGCGCGTCAGCCACACGCTGAAGCGCTCGAGGTATAGGTATACCACCGGTGTCGTGAACAAGGTCAGCGCCTGACTCATGATGAGTCCGCCGACCATGGTGTAGCCCAACGGCTGGCGCAACTCGGAGCCGGTTCCGCGCCCCAGTGCAAGGGGCAGGGCGCCGAGCAGCGCGGCCATCGTGGTCATCATGATCGGCCGAAATCGCAGCAGACAGGCCTGGCGGATCGCGTCATGCGCCGATAGATGCTGTTCGCGCTCGGCTTGGAGCGCGAAGTCGACCATCATGATGCCGTTCTTCTTGACGATACCGATCAGTAGAATGATGCCGATGAGCGCCATGACGGACAAGTCGAAATGAAATAGCAGCAGCACCAACAGCGCGCCGACGCCCGCCGACGGCAGCGTGGAGAGTATCGTCAGCGGATGAATGTAGCTTTCATAGAGCATGCCGAGAATGATATAGACGGCCACGAGTGCGGCAAGAATCAGATAGGGCTGGGTTTTCAATGACGTTTGAAACGCCTGTGCCGTACCTTGAAAAGTTCCGGTGATCGTGGCCGGCAAGTGCATGCCGAGCGAGACCCGATTGATCGCATTCACCGCATCGCCGAGCGCCGCTCCCGGCGCCAAATTGAACGACAGCGTGACCGCCGGAAACTGGCCCTGATGACTGATCGACAGATAGGTCACGTGCTGCGTATCGTACCGCGTCATTGCCGACAGCGGCACCATCTGGCCGTTGAGCGGCGATTTCAGATACAGATCCCGCAGCGATGCCGGATCGGACTGCAGCGACGGCGTGATCTCGAGCACGACGTGGTAGCTGTTGGCCTGCGTGAAGAACTGCGCGGCCTGACGCTGGCCGAAGGCGTCATAGAGCGCCTGGTCGACGGCCGCCGGTTGTATGCCGAAGCGCGCCGCCTGGTCGCGATCGATGGTCAGCGACACCATGCCGCTCGTCGTCTGCTGGTCCGAAGCCACGTCGCGCAACATCGGCAGTTTTTGCAGCTCTGCGAGCAGTTTCGGCGACCAGGCATTGAGTTCATTGATGTCCGAATCCTGCAGCGTATATTGATACTGGGTACGCGAGGTTCGGCCGCCGATGTTCAGATCCTGCGCCGCCTGCAAGAAAAGCGTCGCGCCCGGAACTTTCGCGAGCTGCGGTCGCAGGCGGTTGATGATCTGATCCGCGGAGGCGCTGCGTTCACCGCGCGGCTTCAGTCCGATGATCACGAACCCATTGTTGACCGGCCGGGTCCCGCCGAGACCGGTTCCATAGCTCGCGACGTCGGGATCGCGCGCCACGACATCGAGCAGGGCGTGCTGACGGCGCACCATCTCGTCGAACGAAATGTCCTGCGGCGCATCCGACAGGCCGGAGATGATTCCGGTGTCCTGCTGCGGGAAAAAGCCCTTCGGGATAACGATGTACAGCCACACACTCGCGGCAACGGTCAGCAGAAATACGGTTATTGTGGCGCGCTGATGGTTCAGCACGTAATCGAGACCGCGCGTGTATGCGGCGAGCAGCCGGTCGAATGCGCGCTCGATGACCAAATAGGCCTTGCCGTGCTGCACGTGTTTCTCGTCGCGCAGGAACAGCGCGCACATCGTCGGCGAGAGCGTCAGCGCGACGAAGGCCGAAACCGCGATGGTCGTCGTCATCGTGATTGCGAATTCGCGAAAGAGGCGCCCGACGATGCCGCCCATCAACAACAGCGGAATGAACACCGCGACCAGCGAGATGCTGATCGACATGATCGTGAAAGCAATCTCGCCCGAGCCTTTGAGCGTCGCCTGCAGCGGCGACAAGCCCGCCTCGATATGCCGGTACACGTTCTCCAGCATCACGATCGCATCGTCCACGACGAAGCCGACGGCGATCGTCAGCGCCATTAGCGATAGGTTGTCGAGGCTGTAATTGAGCACGTACATCATCGCGGCGGTCCCGAGCAGCGCGAGCGGCACGGTCACGCCGGGGATGATGGTCGCCCAGGCATTGCGCAGAAACAGGAAAATCACCATCACGACGAGAGCGATCGTGAGCGCCAGAGTGAATTCGACGTCCTCCACGGAAGCTTTGATCGTGGTCGTGCGATTCGCGACGGTGTCCACCTTGATCGACGGCGGCACGGAGGCAAGCGCGTGCGGCAACAGCGCCTCGACACGCTGCTCGGCCTCGATGACATTGGCGCCCGGCTGTTTGTAGATCAGCAGCAGGATCCCCCTGCGGCCGTTCTGCCATGCCGTCAATAGCGTGTTCTCGGGGCCATCGACAGCGACGCCTATATCGCGGATACGAATCGGCGCGCCATTCTTGTAGGCGACCACGACGTCGTTCCATGGCGCGGCCTTGAGCAGTTGATCGTTGTCGTAGATCGTCAGGCTGCGCTTCGGACCGTTGATCGAACCCTTTGGCGCATCGACGGTGGCGGCACTGATGACGTTGGCGACGTCCTCCATTTGCAGCCCTAAGGCTGCGAGCTTGATCGGGTCGATCTGGACGCGCACCGCGGGCTTCTGTTGGCCGCCGATCGAGACTTGGGCGACGCCGGGGATCTGCGATATCTGCTGCGCGAGGATGTTCTCGGCATAGTCGTCGACTGTCGTGACCGGCAATACGTCGGAGTGCACCGCGAGGATCAGTATCGGAGAGTCGGCGGGGTTGACCTTCCGGTATGTGGGCGGCGTCGGTAGATTCTTCGGCAACTGGCCGCCGGCGGCATCGATTCCCGATTGTACGTCTTGTGCCGCCGCATCGATGCTGCGGTTCAAGTCGAATTGCAGCGTGACCAGCGTGGCGCCAAGCAGGTTGATCGAGGTCATCTGCGTCAACCCGGAGATCTGGGCAAACTGGTACTCCAACGGCTGCGCCACCGATGAGGCCATGGTCTCCGGGCTCGCGCCCGGCAATTGTGCGGTGACCTGAATCGTCGGAAAGTCGACCTGCGGCAGCGGTGCCACAGGCAACAAGGGGTAGACCACGAGTCCAATCAAGAAAATGCCGCCCATCAGCAGCGAGGTCGCGATCGGCCGGCGGACGAACGGTTCGGAAATGTTCATGGCGCCTTGCCGCTCGGCTGGATCGCGTCTCTCGCCTCGATGGCGCTCGGGGTCGCGCCGCCGTTCGTCGCCACTGCGGCGGCGCTGCGCACGTGAACTCCCGATTGCAGTCGATATTGGTTGCTCGTGACCACGCGCTCATCGAGCGCCAAGCCGCGCGTGACGATCGTCGTCCCGCCGCCCGCTTCGCCGATGTGCAGCGGGCGAACTTCGACGGTCGAATCGTTCTTGACGACATAGGTGAATGGACCGTCGGGACCCAACTGCACGGCCGCGTCTGGTATCGTCAGGGCGTCGCGATCGGTTCGCACCAGCACGCGCGCATTGACGTATTGTCCGGGCCAGAGAGTGTTGTGCGCATTGTCGAAGGTCGCCTTGAGCTTGACGGTGCCGGTTGCTTGATCGATTTGGTTGTCGATCAGCGTCAAAGTGCCCTCATCGAGTTCCGCACCGCCGTCACGCGATACCGTCGTGACCTTGACGGGGCCCGCGGCGAGCGCTTTGGCGACGGCGCCCAGTTCCTCCTCGGGCAGCGTAAAAATCACCGAGATGGGCTGAACTTGCGTCACCACGACGATGCCCGCGGTGTCCGCCGCGTGCACGATGTTTCCCGGATCGACCAATCGAATCCCGGTGCGGCCGTTGATCGGCGAGGTAATTCGTGTGTAGTCGAGCTGCGTGCGCGCATTGTCGATCAATGCCTGATCGACCTGGAGCTGGGCCGTCAGCTGATCGACCGTCGCGCGTTGCGTGTCGACGGTTTGCTTACTCGCTAAATCCTGAGGCTGCAATATCGTATAGCGCTCGAGGTCGCGCAAGGCATTGGCGAGCTGCGCCGCGTCCTTCGCCTTGGTCGCGACCGCCTGATCGAAAGCCGCTTGGTTCGGTCGCGGATCGATCTGCGCCAATAGATCCCCCTTGTGGACATCCTGCCCTTCGTTGAACGCCACCCGCTGCAGTTGTCCGTCGACGCGTGCAGTCACCGTCACCGTGTAGAACGCCTGCACCGTGCCGAGCCCCTGCAGGTAGATGGGGACATCCGCGTGCGCGACGGCGGCCGTATCGACCGCGATCGGCTGCGGCGCGCTCTGCGCCGCGGCCCCCGCCGGCTTGTTCAGCAGGCCGCGCCAGGCGATTAGCAGCAGCACCAACAGAGCGATACCGCCCAGCGCTGCTCGTTTGCCGATCCAAGAGAACTGTTTCATCGTTGCCTTACCCCTGATGCCAGCCGCCGCCGAGCGCGGTGAACAAATCCACGAGCGCCTGCAGATGCGAATACTCCACCTGCACGAGCGTGTCCTGCGCACTGAACAACGCATTCTCCGTGTTGAGCACAGTCAGTATGTTGACGGTGCCCGCCGACATCTGCGCCTGCGCGAATTCATAGGCCCGCTGCGCCCTGGCGACGGCTTCCCGTTGCCGCTGCTGTTGGTCGTCGGTTTCACGCACGGCGACGAGCGCACTCTCGACATTGCTGAATGCCGTCAGCACGGTTTTGTGGTAGGTCGTCAGCAATTCCGCGTAGCGCGCCTCGCCGTAGGCGAGTTGGCCGCGCAGCGCCCCGCCATGAAAGATGGGCTGCGTCAGCCCTGCGGAGACCGCGTAGATGCGGTTGGGCGGACTCACGAGTGACGACAGCATACTGCTCGCGTAACCGCCGCTTGCGGTCAATTCGATGCTCGGAAACAACGCGGCACGTGCCACGGTGATGTCGGCATTCGCGGCCACGAGTTGCTGCTCGGCTTCCGCCACGTCCGGCCGACGCGACAACAGTTGCGACGGCAATCCGGCGATTACCGCGGGTCTCGATAGCTCCGCCAAACTGCCGCTGTCGACGTCGAGCGACTCAGGCGTCTTGCCGATCAGTACGGCGAGTGCGTACACGGCTTGGCGGAATTGCTGTACCAGCGGAGGAATGGCCGCATACAACAAGGCCACCACGGTTTCCTGTTGCGCTACATCCAATCCCGTCGCCGTGCCCGCGGATTGTTCGAACTTGAAGCCGCGCAGAACTTTTTGTCCATTCTCTAGATTGTGCTCGGCGACTTGAATGCGATCGCGTAGCTCCAGCGCTTGAAAATACGTGGACGCAACGCTGCTGACCACGGTCAGCGCGACGGTCTGCTGGTCGTAGCGGCTGGCAACGGCTGCGGCGCGCGCCGAATCGCGCAGCGCGCGGTTCTTGCCCCAAAAATCGAGCTCATAGGTCGCGCTGAGCTCGGGGTTGAAGGCATTGGACAGGGTAATGCCCGTCCCGGTCGTGTTCGCCCGCTCGCGCGTGGCCGTGCCGCTGAAATCGACCGACGGCAACAGCGGCGCACCCGCGATGCGCAATTGTGCATCCGCCTCTTGGACGCGCGCGATTGCGCCGGCGAGATCGTCGTTGCTGTGCTCCGCTTCGCCGATCAGCTCGTCGAGCCGCGCGGATCCGAAGCCGTGCCACCAGTCGGCCGCGGGCCATACGGCGGCGGAAGCCGCATCCGTGCCGTTGCTCGAAGTGGCTGCGGGTGCCGCCTCATGCCAATCATGCGGCAGCGCAATGTCCGGCCGCTGGTAGGCCGTGCCCACGCCGCAGCCGGCGAGCGCCGCGCAGGTCAATCCACAGAGCACGCGAGCGCACGGCTGCCATTTCATGACCGCCACCCTGAGCCCATGGCGGTTAACCACCGGTGGTCGATTTGTTAAAACACGTTAATGTGGTGAACGCGTCGCAACTCGCGACAGCGCGCCTCGGCCCGCCAGGCTCAGGCGACGATTCGTCGAATCAGTCCACGCTGTCGACGGTCGGTAAGCCGCCGCGACGGTAAACGACGCCACCTTTCATGACGAAGCTGACCTTGCTGAACTGCGCCGCGTCCTGTAGCGGATTACTCGCTGTCGCGACCAAGTCGGCGTAATGCCCTGGTTGCACCGATCCGATGCGGTCCGCGGCACCCAGCAAATCTGCCGCATTTCGCGTCGCCGCAAACAGCGCTTCAATCGGAGCGAGGCCATTATCGATCAGCAGCGCAAACTCCTGCGTGTGATCACCTTGTCCCAGGTCCGTGCCGTACGCAATTTTGACGCCGGATTTGACCGCCAAAGGCAGATTTCGCTTCGGCAATAAATCGTTGGCGAGTTCCTTCGGCGCGCTGCCCGGCGTCAACAATTCGGGGTGATCACGCGCTGCCGTATAAAATACTTCGTAAACGGTCAGTGTCGGGACCAAGTAGGTGCCGTGCGCCTTCATCAGCGCAAACGTCTGCGCGGTCGCGAATGAGCCATGTTCGACCGAATCGACGCCGGCACGCACGGCATTCTCGATCGCCGCCGCCGGGTAAATATGTGCGGCCACCTTCATGCCGAGCGAATGCGCGGTTTCCACGGCGACGCGCATTTCCTCATCGGTCATGAGCTGCTGACGCGGATCGTCGCCCGTCGAGGCGATCCCACCCGAGGGCATCAATTTGATCAGATCAGCGCCTCGCTGCTTGTGCTCACGGACTCTAAAGCGTGCCTGCTCGGGGGAATCGACGATACCGTGGTCCCAACCGGGGTGCGACAGGCCTGCATCCAGGCCGCTCTTGGGATCGCCGTGTCCTGCGGTGGGTCCCAATGGCTCCAATGAGACCCAAAGCCGAGGACCCGCGGACTTGCCGTCATCGATCGCGTTGCGCAGCGCGACCGTCTCATCGCCGCCCCCCACGTCGCGCGCGCTGGTAAAACCCTGTTGCAACATTTGGCGCGCAAATACGGCCGCATCGAATGCGCGGCCAATATCGTCATGGGTCAGCCTATATTCCGTCGCGTTGCCGCGACCCGGCAGCATCGCTGAGACGTGCACATGGCAGTCGATGAATCCCGGCATTACGGTGGCCCCGGACAGATCGATGATTTCCGCGCCCGCGGGTGACACGAAGCCGGACACCACGGTCGTAATCTTGTCGTCATGCACGAGGATCGAGACCTGCTCGTGCGGTGTCGCACTGCTGCCATCCAACAATGTTCCGGCGTGGATGACCCAATCCTTGGCCATGCAGGGTGCCGTGCCAAAAATCGCGACCACGAAAAGCGTTGGCACCCAATAGCGGAATCGATTCACGTTGACCTCGTTGTGTCGAAAGAGATAGTCCCGCGAAGTGTAGCGCGACGTCATTTTCGTGTAACAGGCATCTCGCTCAGCGCTTCGTCCATATTCGTGCGATTATCCGTTAATCTGTCGATCGGCGGACACGATACATGGCGTTTTCGTGAATATGAATTTTAGGCGTCTTCCAACGCGAATTTGGCTGATGAGCAGCTGGGTGCCGGCATGCTTTTTTGCACTGGTCGCCGCTTCCTCCGATGTCGAGCTTGCTCCGTCCGAAACGGCGCAAACGGTTTGGGCGGCCCAAGGGATGAACTTGCGGGACGGGCCCTCCGCCAGCGCGCATATCGTAAAGAAACTGGTTTACGGCACGCCAGTCAGCGTGCTACCGCAGAGCGACAAACCCGTTGCCTACGAGATGGAATTTTTCTCGAAAATTGCAAGACCGGCCAGCGGCGGCAAACCGCGCGCGCAGGTTTTGCTGGACGGGGAATGGATAAAAATAAGGGCCGGCGATCGGGAAGGCTATGTATTCGACAAGCTGCTGCTTCCCTTTCCGCCGATCAAGGTCGACGAGGACACCGAACACTATCTTGCTCGTATATTTAAACTGACCGCTAGACCAGCGGTGAATCATGGCGGGGCGATCGATACAGAATATGTGTCACACGGGCCGCGAATAATTCAATTGGTGAGACATGAATCGTCCGAGGCATCGGCAATCGGCGGCGAGGTTTTCATACCGGACATGTCCTTCGATGAAGCGTTCGTTTTCTTTAATGCCATCCTTCCACCGACGCTCGACGCGGACTTCTCGTATCTCAAGGGGGCATTGTTCGAATATCAATATCAGGCTCCAGGCGGCGCGCGCTTAACCAAGGAAAAAGGTGGGGTGCGTTTCTATTGGCAGGACGAGGAATAGCGCGCGAGCAAGGCGCGCGGCCGGGTGGCCGGCTTCTTACAATTATTGCCCTCGTCCTACTCGAACAGCGATTTCATTCTCGGATCGCGCCCGAGGCCTTCATACAGGTCGAACCCCCTGTCCAGCCACGCGCGGATAACGTCATCGTTTGCCGCCAGCGCCGGCAAGGTACTGACACTCGCCACCCAGTGAAACGCGCCGAGCGCGATATAGTCGGCGTAGTTCGGAGTGCTCCCGCCCAGATAAGGCGATCGCGAAAGTTGTACGCGTAGCGGCGAGAGCGCCTCGCGTAACGCCGGCAAGCGCGACACGCGATCCGCGGTCAAGGCTTCCAGCGTCTTGCCGTGCAGCATCGCCTCGCGGCTCTGCCGAAAATAGGCGCGGTCTTCGGCGCGCGCGGCATGGTGCACGTCCAATATGTAGATGCGAAACAGCTTGCGGAGGATTTCGGCGTAAAACCAGGCATCGATGAGCCGCACCATCGCATTTTCGGACGGACCGGAGAATAGTGCCGGCTGGGTCGGAAACGCACGATCCAGGTACTCGGCGATATCCCAACTTTCGCCAAGCATCGTCTGTCCATGCTCGATCACGGGAACGGTCTTGAAGCGCCCGCCGAATACCGTGGGAATTTCGGTAAATCCGATCGGCACCGATTCGTATGACAGGCCTTTGTGTGCCAGTGCGTATCGAATGCGCCAGACATACGGGCTCGAGGAACGGCCATTGTCGAGCACGAGCTCGTATAGGCGGATTTTGGCACTGCTTGCGATGTTCAAAGAATCCAGTCCCGTGCCGATGCCGCCGGCGGTGAAGACCGCATGCGAGACGGGCTGTGCCAGCTCCAACTGCACGCCACCTGCCGTTCCCGTCCGGGTTGGAGGCATACGGGCGGCCGATACGCCGCCCGTGCCTCAACTGCGGATTCTACGAAAACCTAATGCCGGCCGAATGCGGATAGGAACTCCGCGAAATTCGCGACGTCCAGGGTGCCAAGCCCCGCCGCGGGATTGTAGCCATCCCTGCCGCGGTAGAACCAGTTGTCGCCATAGGCGATCGGGTGCAAGGGTGCGCCAGGATAGCGATAGAACTGGTCGCTCTGCGCGAGGTAGAGCGGGTAGTTCAGCAATCCGATCCTTTGGCCATACAGATATTCGCCCAGCAGAGCCGAGACACCGTTCAGTTGCGGCGCGACGAAGCTCGTGCCGCCATAGAACGTTAGCTCGCTAAATACTCCGGACGGTTCCGAGGTGTAGTAAATGGCATAGCCGGTATCCGGATCGGCATTGAACGAGACGTCCGGGACATTGCGGCCCGGATGAAACGCCGGTAGGGAGTAGACCAGCGGGAAATCGCCGGTGAAACCCTCGCCGGCTTGGAAGAGCTGGCCGGGTTGGCTGCGCTGAACGCCGGGAACGAAGATCTGATAGAGCGGTACGTCGAAGGCAATGCTGACCCCTCCGCCGCTTCCTGCCGGGAAGATTCCGCAGGTGATGGGCGTGTACCCGAGAGTTTGGCAGAGGCCATCGAGGTAGTCCCAGCCCCAGACTCTCTCGTGCGCGATGTCGACGACGTAATACGGCGGGGTGCATGCCGCATTGAGGCAATAATCTTGGATGCCGGGCAGCGTCGTGCCACCCGCAGCGGTAATGGCCGTGTCACTGCCAGGATAGCTGACGCTCAGCGTCAAGCTGCAGCTGAATGGCTGGGTGGATGAGTACGGGCCGTCGCAACCCAGATCATGATTCGCCTCGTATGCGCCCCCATCCCCCGACGCCGTGAAAACCGTCTGTCCCTGGATCGCCGCGCGAACGAGCAGTTCGTGGATCGCTTGTGTCGTGCTCACGGTCTGCCCGGTGATCGGATCGGTCACCGGGGAGATCTCGAGGTTATCGAACCACTCCCACTCACCCCAGCTGATCGAGAGCGATTCTGCCGAATTGGCATCAATAGCCGTCGCAAACACGTCGACGAAGGCCTGGTTGGTATTGGGAGCCAGGTAGACGAGAATATTGGCCGCCGGAGCGATTCCCCCGGACTGTTCGACATCGAGAGTGGTCTCGATCGAGCCGGACGCGTCGCTGGGCGCGCCGGGTCCGCCATCGACGGTGACGATCTGGATTCGGTTCGGATCGACCGAAAGCCCGACCGCACTCCAATAGGCAAACGCATCGCTCGGCGTAAGATTCGCAAACGACATGACGCCAATCGTTCGACCTGCCCCCGATACGCCTTGGCTATACAGCGGTTGCACGTCGTAATCATTGGCAAAGTCGGTCACGGTCAAATATCCAAATGGATTGCCCGCCGCCGTCGCCGGGCCCGCGGGCAATCGCTGCAAGCCCAGCTTTTTGGGCGCGGTCTCATGGAACGGACGAAGACTGGGGCGGCTATCCAAACCGACTACGGCGGAGACCACGGCCGAAATTTCGGCGGGAACCGTGGCGCGACTAAGGGGCGCATGAAAGGTGTAACCGGGGACGTTGCCGTGCGCGGGAACTTCAAAGCTATGCAGGCTCACGGCGAACGCGCGTTCCATGTCGGCCGGCAAGCCGGTCACTTTGAGCGTCGTCGCGGTGGTCCGTTCGACCGTCAGCCCATATTTGTTCAAGGTCGCAATGACTTTCGCGACGTCGGCGCTCGCGGGCGCAAAACGCGCGACGAACTGGTCCGCGGTCAGAAACTGATGAAACTGCGGATTGCCCGGCGTGCTCAGCGACTTCAGCAGGTTCTCTGCCTCGTTCAAATTGGATAACCTAAGAGCAACCGTGATCGAAAGCGGCGTTGCGCCCGATTGCACCGCGAGCGCGCCGACGTCGATCGCCTTAGGCGTCGCCGCGTCCGGATAAGGCAATGCAGCGCGCGCGGCGCCGATCGCTGCGGCGCTCATCGCAAGTGCGCCCAAAGTCACGAATAAAACACCGAGCTTGCGCGTTAGATGATTCATCGTATACCCCTGCTTATAATTAATTATTGACTGAAGTTGGTTTCGAGCGCCGTTCAACTGCGCGGCGCTCCAGATGGCGCACAGAGTTAACAGTTTCCCGAAATACTGTCAATTCTCGTTACGGCGAACCCAAGGCCTGATCCAGGCCAATCTCAGGAAAGCCCGATTGACATAAGCTGCGCTCGTTAACATAAGCCGCTACGCGCACCGATCGCTTCATAAGATCACTGCGCTCCAAAGGCCTGAGCGAGCAGGCCCGCAAGCCGCCGAAATTGATCGATGCTGTTATAGAGCTGAGCCGAAATGCGCAGCACCGGCACCGGGTATGGGTGCAGCCACGTCTCGACGCCTTGTTCGCGGAACCAGTCGTGCAAACCCGCGCAGTCGAGCCGGGACGCGATAGAGCCGTTAGGTGCCGGCGGCAACGGGATCGAGGCCATGGAGCCGATCATTGTCTCCGGGCACGGAGCATCGGTGCCGATGGTATCCAGAACCAAGGATCGCGCCCGCAATGCGAGCGAACGATTGGTCGCCATGACCTCCGGCCACCCGCCGGGCAGCAGACTGCCGATGCAACGCAGCGACTCGGGAATGCATAGCCACGGGGTCGGATCGCAAGTGCCGGTCCAGTCGAATTCCTCGTGGAAGCCCTTCCTATAGGCATGGCTGATCACATTCGGATGCAGCACCGCTTGCCGATCGGCGCGCACGTGCAGGAATCCGGAGCCTTTGGGTGCACAGAGCCACTTGTGGGTATTGCCGGTGTAGTAAGCCGCGCCGAGCTTCGACAAGTCGATCGGCACCATGCCCGGGGCATGCGCGCCGTCGACCAGGGTATCGATGCCGCGCGCCTGCAGTTCGCCGACCAAGCGCGCCACAGGTAGGACCAAGGCCGTCGGGCTTGTGATGTGATCCATGAGCGCCAACCGGGTTGCCGGCGATACACGATTGAGCACGGCCGCGATCAACTCGTCTTCATCGCGCACGGGAAACGGCAGATGGGCCACAACGACGCGCGCCCCAGTTCGCGCAGCCACGAATTCGGCCGTCTTGCGGCATGCGGCGTAAGTATGGTCGGTGATCAGCAGCTCATCCTTGGGATCCAAGAGCAGCGAGCGCAGCACGGCGTTCACGCCGGCCGTTGCGTTCGGCACGAATACCAGATCGGCCGGGTCGGCGCCGAGAAACGGCGACAGCGCGTCCCTGGCCGCATTGAGACGCGCCGGCAGCGTTGCCGAAAGGAAGTCCACCGGCTCACGCTCCATCTCCTGTCGCAGCGCGGTCTGCGTGGCCAATACCGCGGTCGGGCAGGCGCCGAAAGATCCATGGTTCAAGTAAGCCACCGACGGATCCAAACCCCAGAGTGACGCAAAATTCAAGCTGGCTTCCTCCCAATTGAACGGAATTCGCTGATTCTCGCATGGGGCGATCCTCACCTCACGGGATGCGATCTCAGCCGTATGGCAAGTGCCGAGCCGGACAAAAAGGGACGCCACGGCGGCGGGATTGAAAATTAATGACCGCGCGCGCCCGATAGCTATTGACGCCCGAAAATTCGCGGCGGTATGGTTCGCTGGTTCAGCGAGAATTGCTCAGTGATCAGATCAGGGATGAAATGATTAATTGCTGCTCGGGCCGGCGATCATCCAGCGCGACTCTATTGCGGCGCGTGTTCGTGTGCGTTTGCGCGCTCGCCGCGACCGGTTGCTTGCGCCCTTATTCGACGTCGGTGCTCGATCCGCCGAACGCGCAATTCCCTGGAATCCTGAGTCAGTGGAACAAGACCACGGGCGCCGACGTCCGCGTATTGTTCGTACATGGCATTTGCACACACACCGAGGAGTCGTGGATCACGCAGGGGTGGGACGTCGTCATGCGCGGGTATTTTGCCTCCGAGATGATGACGCCAAAGCCGGTACCGCCGGTGGGCCAAGTGCAGATCGTCGATCACGAATACAGCATCGGCTCGAACACGATCTCGGGTCGCTTTTTGATCTGGTCGGCGCTGACGGCGGCCGATAAAGCCGAGCTCAACTTCGACAACCCGCCGGCTTACTCGGCGGCGCCGGGTCAATTCACGTGGAGGCGTGCAACGCTCAATTCCGATTTGAAATCCACGCTGCTCAACGATTGCTTGTCCGACGCCGTGATCTACGCCGGGTACCGCGGCGGCGAGATTCAAACCGACCTGCAAAATGCGATTTGCGCGGCGCTGGACGGTACGACGAGCAATGACACCTGCGACTTTCCAGCGGCTTATGGCCATGGCAGTCGAAGAATCGTCATAGTCACCGAGAGTCTCGGCAGTCGTATGGTTTTCGACGCCCTTTCCTCACTCAAGCTCGAGGCCGAGAGAAAAGGTCCGGATGCGCTCGCCGCATTCGACGAAGCCGTCTCACCAATCACCCAGATTTATATGCTGGCCAATCAACTGCCCATATTCGCACTCGCGAGGCCGGCACCGGCGGCCTCTATTGCGCCGGTCGATGTCACGGCCTCGCCAACGCCGAGCATGGCGGCAGCGCTCGGCATGCTATCGGAGGCCCGCAAGCGATACCGCAGCAAGCATGCCGCCGGCAACGCACTGTCGGGCATCGAGCCTCCGCTCAGCTTGGTCGCCTTTACCGACCCTAATGATTTGCTCAGTTATCGATTACCACCCAACGACACCGCGATCGTCGGTGCCGACACCGGCGTCGTCAACGTCATTACGAGCAATGCGGACTCCTACTTTGGGTACGTGGAGAACCCTTACCCCGCGCATACTGCCTATAGCCTGAACCCGGATGCACTTCGATTGCTGTTCGGCGGGTCGGCGCGGACGAGCCCGCCGTAGCCGGGCGTGTGGCGAACACCAACCAACCTCGGGGAGTACGCAAGTGACGAAAGACGAAACCAGAAAGACTCTACAAGAAGACATCGTCAATTTTCGGCGCAAGGCGAAGTACTACGAATCGCTGCATCTCTACGAGGCGAAGAAGTACGCCAACCATCTTGCCGACAACATCGAATTGGCGCTGACGACGATGCCCTCCGATGAGGATACGCAGATTGACTGAACTGCGCGGATAGCGCCGGTGCTCGCGTGTCGCCGCTGAAAGAGAAAGAACTGCGGGTGGCGCTGGTTTGCTGCGGCGGGGTCTCGCTCGCGATTTACATGCACGGCATCAGCGCCGAGATCCTAAAGCTCGTACGCGCGTCGGGCGCCCTTCATTCCATGACGGACCGGACCCGGCGATCGACGGCCGCCTATGTCGACGTCGCCGATCGCAATGAATCCGAGTTCGACACGGAGTCGATTTACTTCGAGTTGCTGCGCGACATCGGCAGAACGGTGGATCTGCGCGTCATCATCGATATCATTGCAGGAGCTTCCGCCGGCGGCATCAACGCCACGATGCTGGCGAGGGCATTGAGCCATGATCTGTCGATGAGCCGCCTGCGGGACTTTTGGCTGGATAATGCCGACGTCGCCGAGCTGCTCGCGCCGGACGCGCGCGCGAGTAACTGGAGCAAGTTGTTCATGCGGCCGCTGGTTTGGGTGGGACAGATGTCGGGCCTCAGGCATTTCCGCGATCGCGAAGTCCGCTCCAAATTGTCTCTGTTTCTGCGCTCGCGTTGGTTTGAACCGCCGTTGGACGGCACGAAGATGGCCGGATTCTTGTACGACGCGCTGATCGCCATGGGACAGCCGCGCCGTCCGGGTGCCTCGTTGCTCCCGTCGCGCCAGACGCTCGATCTATTCGTCACGATGACCGACTATCACGGCTATCAGCAGCTCGTGCAAATACACGATCCGCCGATGATTTGCGAATCCGAACACCGTCATGTTCTGCACTTCAGCTACAGCCGCGACGCCAGCGGCGTGGAAGAGAGCGACTTCGATCTGGAGAACGCTCCGGCACTCGCGTTCGCCGCGCGAGCGACATCGTCATTTCCGGGAGCGTTTCCGCCGGCGCGGATCGTCGAAATCGATGACTTGCTCAGAGCGCGCTCGTCGTCGTGGGCGCGCCGCGCAGATTTCATCCGGCGCCACTTCGAGCGTTATCGACGGGCCAAAGTCGATCCGGTGACCGTCTCGTTCATCGACGGCAGCGTGCTCAATAATCGGCCATTCCACGAAGCGCTTACGGCGATTCACGGCCGGCCGGCGTATCGCGAAGTGGACCGTCGGGTCGTCTATATCGACCCAGACCCCTTGCGGCCGGGCGCACCGGGCCATCACGGCCTTCCCGGATTCTTCGCGACGCTGCGCGGCGCCTTGTCCAACATTCCGCGCGCGCAGCCCGTTGCCGATGAACTCGCGTGGGTCCTCGAGTTCAATGAACAGGCACGGCGCCTCAAGGAAATCGTTGAAGGCGCACGGCCACAAATCAACGACCACGTGGCCAGGGTCATGTCGCCGGCGCATGAATGGACGCTCACCGAGGAGCAAATCAGCAGGTGGCGCGAACAGGCGAATGCCCAGGCCGAGCGCGACGCGGGATTTGCCTACGCCGGCTACGTCCGACTCAAACTGGCATCGAGCCGCGCATTCATCAGTCGCCTGATCATGGACATCCGCGGCGTGCGGCCGAAGTCACCGTTCGCTCGGGCGATCGCCGAGGTCATCGACGTCTGGGCCGCAGGTAGCGGGGCGACGTACACCGTGACGGGATCGGCGCCGGCGAACGGCGCCGGGACGACCGTGCCGCGCACGGTCGCGCGCTGGGTCAAGCTGCTGCTCGCGTTCGATGTCGAATATCGCAAGCGCCGGCTGCACTTCCTGATTCGAGGGCAAAATCGACTCTATCGGGTCGCCGAGTCCGGAGCGGCCGACACGATCGACGCGGCTGCGGTCGATAGTCTGAAAAGCGCGTTCTACGCATGCCTCGATGAGCTGCATCGGCGCGAGCGGAATCCAATTTTCAATTCGTCGACGCGCGCGCTCGTTGCGGAGATTTTCCCGGAGGAGCCGTCGCTGGACGAAGCCAAAGATATCGTCGGGTACGCGAGGGCGCAGCTCGCGCGCCAGGCGGGCGCGGTCGATCGTCTCATGGAACAGCTGGCGACCGACATCGATCTCGATGCCACGACCCGCGACATCGACCGACTGCTCGAGAAAACCCTCGGCAATGGCTGGCCGCGCGATGCAGCCCACGAAGTGCTGGTCAATTACCTGGGTTTCCCGTTCTTCGACGTGTTGACATTCCCGCTCATGCATTGGCGCGACGTCGGCGAATTCGACGAGGTGCTCGTCGATCGCATCAGCGCGCAGGATGCCACCGTGCTGCAGGGACTCGATTTCGCGCAGCAAATAAAGGGCCTCGACCTCGAGCACTTCGCCGCGTTTCTTTCGCGAACCTATCGCGAAAACGACTACTTGCTCGGCCGGCTGCACGCGTTTGACCGATTGATTGACATCGTTTGCAATTCAGCCGGGGCCGAAGCGGTACGCGATCTAGATCTGGTGGGCCTGAAGCTGCGTGGTTTTACGCGGATCCTCGACGCGGAGCAGCGGCACCTGCCGAACAGCGAGGCGATGATTGCCGCGCTTCGCAGCGGTATCGAGAAAATGGCGCAGCGGCAGGCCTGCCGGTGACCCACGCCAGGCTTTATTTCGCTCGAGCGGGGTTTCCTTGCACCCTTTGCGCACTTTCCGTTCGTATTCCTCATTGAGCATTGAGTTTGAAGCCCTTTAGGAATGGAATAGGACACCCAGCCATGAATAAACACGTCGGAATTGCCGCGCTTGCCTGCCTCCTTCTGCCCATCGTCGGAGCGGCGCAAGGCGCGAAATTGAATCTGCCGGATTTTACGGCACTCGCCGACAAGGCGACCGACTCGGTCAATATCAGTATCAGCCCGTGGCTGTTGCGGACCGTCACCGCGCTGATCGACGACAAAGACGCCGACAGCGCCGCGACCAAGGAGTTGCTCAACGGCATCAAGTCCGTCGAAATTCGAAGCTTCCAATTTGGGACCGATTTCGCCTATTCGAGCGCGGACATCGATGCCGTGAGACGCCAATTGACCGGGCCGGGCTGGAGCCAATTGATGCAGGTCCACGATCGCAAGAGCAACGAGGACGTCGATATCTACGTCTCGATCGACAAAGACCGGACCAATGGATTTGCCTTGATTGCGAGCGAACCAAGACAATTCACGATTATCAACATCGTCGGATCGATCAGCCTCAAAGACCTGCCGAAGCTCGAGCGCCAATTGCATTTGCCTAAAGTACCGGCCGTTGCGGGCGATAGTTAATCCGAGATCCTGGCGGCGACGGCGAGGCCGTGAACACCGTGCCGGCGGCTTGGCTTGCGCAATCAGATTGGGGGATCCGGTTGACAGAGCCGCCGCCGACCAGCATCGACAATGAGCTTGCAGCAGCGCGCGCGGGGGACTCGGCCGCGCTCGGCGCGCTGGTCCGTACGCACCAGCGGGCCGTCTACAGTCTTGCGCTGCGCATGCTGGGTACCCGCGATTTGGCCGAGGATCTGACGCAGGATGTCTTTATGCAGCTCAGCGATAACCTCCACCGCATCGAGACGCACGCGCATCTGGGGTTTTGGCTGCGCAAGGTTACGACCTGCCGAGCCATCGATCAATTGCGCCGCCGATCTCTTATAGAAATGACGCCTCTGGATCCAGAGGCGCAAATCTTCAGCACCGAGGATCATGGCGATCCGCTATTGCAACGCCATTTGCGGGCCCTGCTCGCGGATTTGAACCCGGACGCACGCGCGGTATTGTTGCTGCGCTACCAGGAGGACCTTGACCCGGCGGAGATTGCTCGAACACTCGAGATGCCGATCAACACGGTCAAGAGCCATTTGAGGCGATCGTTGGACGCCATGCGGCAAAAGCTGGCCGTTACGACAGAGTCTCGCCGCGAGGACCACTCACTATGAGCGACAATCTCGAATCCGAGTTGAGACAGGCGTTGCGACCGGTGGCGCCAAACGATGAGTTCACGCGGAAACTCCTCGATCGGTTGGCCGCCGGGCGAAGTCAGCGGCCACAAAGACGATTCCTCGGCTCGCGCCGGCCGAAATATTCAGCGTGGTGGATTCCCGCGAGTCTCGCCGCGTCGGCGTTGATCGCGGTCGGTATAACCCATCATCTGCAAGCGCAGCGCGAGCGTGCGCTCGGCATGCAGGCTCGGCGCCAGGTCATCGAGGCGCTTCATGTGACTACCCAGAAGCTCGATCTCGCGTATCAAGCGGTCCGGACTCAGTCATCCGCGCTTTCCGATGAAGACCCGGGCGCTTAAATTGCAAGCGAGGATCGCTTCATGAGAATTTTCCGATCATCCCTATTGATGGGTCTGCTGCTGCCGGTTGTAGCCTGGGCCGCACCCGACCCGCAGTTGGCGCTTCCCGACTTTGCTGCGTTATCGCAGAAAGCCACGCAATCCGTGACAATAACGCTGGATTCCTCGTTACTCGCGCTCGCGGGGCGCTTTCTCGACGGCGGTGATCCGCAAGACGCGGCGGCCAAAGAGGTCATCAAAGGCCTCAAAGGCATCTATGTCAGGAGCTACACTTTCGACAAGGACTTTGCCTATTCGCAATCCGACCTCGACGCGGTACGGCAGCAACTGTCGGCGCCGGGTTGGAATCGCCTGGTCCAGACGCGAAGCCGAAAGACCCATGCTGACGTCGATATCTATCTGATGGTTGCCGACAAGCAAGCCATCGGCCTTGCGCTGATCGCGAGCGAGCCGCGTGAATTCACGATTGTGAATATCGTGGGATCGATCGATCTCGCGAAGCTCCATAAACTCGAAGGGCAGTTCGGCGTCCCAAAACTCGAACTGGAGCCGCAAAAGGCAGTGACTGCGGATAAACCAAAATAGGTGTGATCGTCCAACATGCGGCTGCTAAGGCGTTGCTTTGCTCGGGCTGAGTTCGATGAACCATTCCGGCCCTGAGTCGATCTTATGGACCGCGGCATAACTGCCTTGATTGAGAGCTACGGCGAGATTCAACAGGCTGTTGACATACACCAGCGGGCTGCCGATCGGGACCTCGCCGAACGTGCGCCGGTACGGCACCACGGCTTCGTCGACGAGTTGATCGTTGTGAAAGATGCGTACATGGACGGACGAGCCCAAACCGATGTGGAGGTCGTCGAACAGCGGCTTCGGGATGTTGGTCCAGACATTGCCGAATTGAACGTCGAGCACCGGAATGATGCCCTTGACCGTGTCGGCGGCGCGCTCTGCTTTGCGGTAGGGAATCGAGATCAACGAGCGCGCCGGCAGCAACGGTCCGACTTGCTCGAAGCTGATGACGCCGGCGGCCAAGCGCGCGCCGGTGTAGGCGAACACGTCGCGGCCGTGAAAGGTATGCGATTCGTCGGATCCTTTGCGCCGATTCAGGCTTTCATCGATTTGGCGTAGTGCGTCGATACCGTCGCGCTCGGCGACCAAAGACAACAAGCCATTATTGGGGCCGACGAAGTAATGCCCGGTGCGAGTCTTGAGCACCACCGATAAACGATCGGTGCCCACGCCCGGATCGACCACGGCAACGAACACCGTGCCATCGGGCCAAAACTGTTCGGCCTGATACAGCCGATAGGCGCCGACAAAGATGCTCGGGTTCTCATGGCTCAGATCCGATATCAACAAGTCCCGGGAGACGCTGTAGGCGACGCCCTTCATCGCCGACACGGCACCGTCCTGAGTGCCGAAATCGGTCAGCAGTACGAGCGGCGATCGCGCGATTCCAAGCGCCGACCAGCCAATCAAACAGATCAATAGCAATGCGCGTGACAATGGGAGGTTCAAACGTTCTTCTCCTACGAAAGCAAGCCATGATGAGCCACTCACGTCCGCTGATAGCGCATGACCAGCCCGGCTGTCAACCTGGCGTGCCCAGCGGGCGATGCGAAAGCGATGCTGGTGTATCGTGTTTTCGCATCCCCTTGCCCGATGAGCGCCGGTCGCGTTATTGTTGGCGGCAGTGGCTAACGCACGATACCCTAAGAAATGAGGCAGCCGCCGACCTCGGAGGACTGCAGGCAGTGACCACGCGGATTGTCACGACGACGGCGCACCTCGATGATGCCGCGGGAATGGCGAAATTCCTGTCGCCGATTCCAAACGGCGATCAGCTCGCGAAACTTCTTGACGAAAGAAAACCAGTCTCCTCGCGCGCTTATGAGGACGAGGCGTTGACCGCGCGCTTTGTCGAGAGCGATGGGAATATCGCCATGTGCTTTACGGTTAGCGACATCACGATTGACGAAGCCGAGATGATCGAAGCCGAATGGGAACGCATATGCGCGTTGGACGCAGCGGCATTTCGAAAGACCGTCGAGCGAGCCCTCAAGATTTCATTGGACGGCGCGCAATAGCACTGCTGCGGAGCCGCGCTGGGAACAAACCCCAGACTCCATTGAGCTGCGGCGTGCCGCACCCACGCCGCACCGCGACGAGGCCGCCCCGGGCAACCGCGGTGCGCGTCGCCGAACGCGGTCGCTGCGGCCCCGGGTGATGCCCGGGTCATCTTCGCCGTCAAGACACCGGCGCGCAACGGCGGAATATTCTAGCTGCCGCCGACCATGTACACTCTATAGAGTTATGTACCTGAACGCACTCGGCACCGCGTTACCGGAACGCCGGTACACCAAAGGCGAATGTTGGGACGCCTTTGCCGCCTCGGAGTGGTTCGAACGCCTCGACGCGAGGTCGCGTGCGATCGCCAAAATCGTGCTGACACGAAATAACGGAATCGAGGCCCGACGGCTCGCCGTCGATTCTTTGGATGAAGTGTTCGCCATCGACGCGGACACGTTGCAGCATCGCTTTTCCGTGCATGCGCCGCGCCTTGCGTCCGATGCCGGGCGCGCGGCTCTGCAACGCGCAGCCCTCGCACCGGAAGCCGTCGATGCGGTCATCGTCAGCACCTGTACGGGCTATCTGTGTCCCGGGCTTACCGGGTATGTCGCGGAGCGTCTTGGGCTTCGCCGCGAGGCACTCGGCTTTGATCTGGTAGGGCAGGGCTGCGGCGGAGCGCTGCCGAACTGGCAGATCGCCAGCGCGCTGCTCGATTCCGGGCAGTGCGAACACGTCCTCTCCGTCTGCGTCGAAGTGTGTAGTGCCGCGATGTATCTCGATGACGATGCGGGAGTACTGATCAGCGCATGCCTCTTCGGTGATGGTGCCGGAGCGGCGGTTCTGTCGCGACGGCGCGCTCCTGGGCGCCGGGCCGTCGAATGGCGCGGCAGCGTCTCGGTGACGAATCCGGCGGCACGCAACTTCTTGCGTTTCGAACACCGTGAGGGGTTGCTGCGCAACGTGCTGACCCGGGAGGTGCCGAAACTCGCGGCCGACCACGCCGAGGAGGTCTTGAATCAAGCGTTGGCGCGAGCGAGCATTCGGCGCGACCAAATCTCCGGCTGGATCATGCACGCGGGCGGGCGCGATGTGCTGATGGCATTGCAAGAGCGCCTGGCGATGGATTACGAGGCGCTGCGCTACAGTCGAGAGGCGCTGCGCGAGTATGGAAATCTCAGCAGCGCGTTCGTCTACTTCGTGCTCGACGCGGCACTCCGGGATGCGGCTCCGGGCGGTTGGTGGTGGATGTCCTCCTTCGGCGCAGGCTTTACATGCCACGGCGCTTTACTCGCGATCGAGTGAACCCCGGATGAATTCATCGAAGCGCTGCATACTGCCCGAGGCGCTGGATGATCTCGCTGCCGACGATCCGCGCGGTCTGCGGTCGCGTCGCGACCTGCAGCGCGTGCATCGCGCGATGCGTTCGGTCGCCATTTTACTGCACGCGGTCGCCAAGCTGCGACTGCGAGCGCCGCCGGTACGAATTCTCGAATTGGGTGCGGGCGACGGCACTTTGCTGTTGCGATTTGCGCGCGCGCTGCGGCCGCGCTGGAGCGGCGTGGAATTGACGCTGCTCGATCGCCACGATCTCGTGACCGAAAAGACGCGTGGCGCCTACCGCAAGCTTGGTTGGCGTGTGACGGTGCTGCGCGCCGATGCGCTCGAGTGGGCCGCCCTGCGGCGCGACCGATACTACGATTTGTGCCTTGCGAATCTATTCTTGCATCATTTTGATGCGGCGGATCTCGGCGTGTTGCTGCGAGCGGTCGCGGAAGCAACCGACGCGTTCGTGGCTTGCGAACCGCGACGCAGCGGATTCGCGCGCTTCGGCAGTCGGCTGGTTGCCTTTCTGGGTGCCAATGGCGTCACGCGGGAGGACGCGGTGAAAAGCGTCGCGGCCGGATTCGCGGGACGAGAATTGTCGTCGGCATGGACCCCGGCGGCGGGGGAGTGGATCGTCGAGGAATTTCTCGCGATGCCGTTTACGCATTGCTTCGCCGCGGTCCGCGCAGGGGCGCATGCGGATGGGGGAGCGCGTGGAGTTTGACGGCGATGCGCTCGTGATCGGCGCGGGTCCTGCCGGCGCATCGGCGGCGATATTGCTTGCGAAGGCCGGATGGCGCGTCATCATCGTCGAGCAGCACAGCTACCCGCGCCGCAAGGTGTGTGGCGAATGCGTGGCCGCGGGCAATCTCGAGCTGCTCGATGAGCTCGGCGTCGGAGCCGCCTTTCGCGAGGCGGCCGGACCGGAACTGCGCGCGGTCGGATGGATGGACGCGGCGGCGACCGTGATCGGCGATATGCCGCCTTGTAGCAGCGGACCGTATGCATACGGCCGAGCGCTCGGACGAGATCGGCTCGATACAGCGCTCCTACTGCGTGCCGAATCGCTCGGCGCGCAGGTGCTGCAGCCGGCGCGGGTCCGCTCCGTGCACGGCGAGCTTGGCGGCTTCGCTTCCACGATAGAGTCGCTAGCCGGCGAGCTTCGAGCGGACGACGAGTGTGCCCGCACGCGAACGATCCATACACCGATCGTCATCGATGCGCATGGTTCGTGGGAGCGCGGCGCCTCGTTCACGACCGGCGAGGATCCAAGGCCTGCGCGCGCGCCTCGTCGCCGTTCGGATTTGTTTGGATTCAAGGCGAATTATCGGAACACGGAGCTGGCCCCAGGATTCCTGCCGGTGCTCGCGCTGCCCGGCGGTTACGGTGGCATGGTCGTGACCGATGGTGAGCGTACGACGCTCGCGTGCTGCATCCGTCGGGATACGCTGGCGGCGTGCCGGGCGCTGATGCCGCAGGCAGCGGCGGGCATCGCCGTCGAAGAGTTTCTGCGCCGCTCATGCCCGGGCGTTCGCGCCATGCTGAAGAACGCCGAGCGCGACGGCGATTGGCTCTCGGTAGGGCCGCTGCAGCCCGGCATTCGCGTCGATACGGTCGACGGAGCGTTTCGTGTCGGTAATTGCGCCGGCGAGAGCCACCCCTTGATCGGCGAAGGCATCACCATGGCATTGCAATCCTCGGCCTTGCTCGCGGACACGCTGACGCGCCAACCCGTCGCGGCAATCCATGGGAAATGCGGGATCGCGATGCATCGCTCGTATGCGGCAGCCTGGCGCCGCACATTCGGGCCGCGTCTGCGGCTGGCGGCTGCTTACGCCCATATTGCCATGCGCCCGGGGTTGGCCGAGCCCGCGCGTGCATTGCTGCGGCGCTGGCCGGCCCTACTGAGCAGCGGGGCGCGTCTGGCGGGCAAGGCGATGCGGCCGTACCATCGTTGACCAACGCGGAGATCGTATGAGTACGCTAGCCACCTTGCAGGATATTCTGATCGACGAATTCAACTGCACTCGCGAGCAGCTCGTGCCCGAAGCCGATCTGACGGCCCTCGGGGTGGACTCGCTCGACTTGCTCGAGCTGATGTTCAAGATCGAGGATCGGTACAAGCTCGCGATCCGCGATGACGTGCCGACCGATCTCGCCACGATCGCAGACGTCGTCGTCTTTATCGACGGCCTCTTGGGCCGCCAGGCGAAGGCCCGCGGCGCCGATCCCCGCGATCTTCATGCCGCGACGTGACCGTGCGCCGAGTTGCCGTCACCGGGCTTGGGGTCATTGCACCGCTCGGAAACAGCGTCGATGAGTTATTCGCGCAGCTCAGCGCCGGCCGTTCCGCAATCCGGCGCCTGGGTGCGCCGTGGTCCGAAGGCCTGCGCTCGCCCATCGGCGCGACGGCCGAATTCATTGGTGCCGAACATTTTGCCGCTGCTCGACTTCGAATGCTGGATCGCGTCAGCCAGCTTGCGCTCGCGGCGGCCGCGCAGGCGATCGCCGACGCGAAGCTCGATTTCGCGACCGAGCGCAGCGATCGCTGCGGAGTCAGTGTCGGCACCGGCATGGGCGGCGCCGAGTCGACGGATGAGGGGTACAAAATCATCTATGCCGAACGTTCGGACCGTGTCAAGCCATACACCGTCTTGACCTCCATGACGAACGCAGCTGCGTCCTGGATCGGGATCGACTATGGAATCACGGGGCCGAACCTCACGTATTCGACCGCGTGCTCGTCCTCGGCGGTCGCTCTCGGCGAGGCGGCGCGCCGCATACGCAGCGGGGATGTCGATGTGATGGTGGCCGGCGGCGCCGAGGCACCGCTGACGTTCGGGGTGTTGCGCGCCTGGGAAGCGATGCGCACGATTGCATCGCAGGACGCGAACGACCCATCGGCCTCGTGCCGTCCATTTTCACGCACGCGCACCGGACTCGTGCTCGGTGAAGGCGCAGCATTCGTCACACTCGAGGAGTGGGACCGCGCCGTGGCGCGCGGCGCGCGCATTCGGGCGGAGCTGACCGGTTACGGTCTCGCCACCGACGTGGCTCACATCACACGGCCCACAATCGCGGGGCAGGCGGCCGCGATGCGCTCGGCGCTCGACTCCGCCGGGCTCGATCCGGATGCGGTTGACTACATCAACGCGCACGGTACCGCGACCTTGCAGAACGACTCGGTCGAGACTGCGGCAATCAAGGAAGTTTTCGGAACGCGCGCCTACTCTTTGCCGGTCAGTTCGACGAAGTCGATGCACGGACATCTGCTCGGCGCCGCCGGTGCACTGGAATTCGTGATCGCGATTGCCAGCCTCGAGTGCGGCGTCGTACCCCCGACCATGCACCTGGATTCGCCGGATCCCGCCTGTGATCTGGACTATGTTGCCGGCTGTGCCCGTACCGGCGTCCGCATGCTTGCCGTGATGTCCAACTCATTCGCGTTCGGCGGCACGAACGCCGTATTGATTGCCGAAACGCCCGACAGTCCGCTGCGGCGCTACTGACCGCCGCAGCTGCTGTCGATGCGCCTGACGAGGCTAGTTGGCAGGCGGGCTGCCGAAGCGGTTGTCGCCGGCTTGGCCTGCGGTCGCCTGAAAAACGATCATGATGATCCAGCCAATGACCGGGAGGATCCAGAGCAGCTGCCACCAACCGCTGCGGTCCGTGTCATGCAGACGGCGTGCGCCCACCGCCAACGAAGGAAGCAAGGTCGCAAGCGAGAATAACCCGGAAACGGATTGGTTGTGATGGGTGAGTACGGAGAGCGCAATACTGACGAGAAAGATGAACAGCGTGTACCACCAGAACTCAGGGCGTTTCGCCCGGCCGTTGAAATCCGCATATTTTGCAAAACAGGTCTTGATCGAATCGACGAAATTCATGATTGCTCCCATTGTAATTGTGATGCACGGGACATCGGATCGTCTAAAAAATCATAGCACGCGAGCCGGGCGTTGAGCGGGAATCGTACGAGGCGATTCCCGCCCGGCTACCGGCGACCAGTCGCTAATGAGTAGTTGCCAACTACCAATTGCCGTTTGCCCAAGCGCCCGGCTGCAAGGCTTATTGTTTGTCGTAAACCGCGACGATCGTGTAGGGCTTTCCGCTGGCGTCAGTTGCCTTGGTCGTCAGCGTGAGCACCTTCCCGTGCGCCGAAATCGAGCGCGTGGTCGTGCCAACGCTCTTTCCGGACTTCATCATCGTGCTCTTGACGGTGCTGCCGTTGACGCGCTTCAAGGAAATTGCATCGTAGTTCGCCGAACCCGAAATTGGGTACGCCTTGCCGTCATACTGGAATGTGGATGCCTGCGAGATCGGGCTTCCATCCGCGGCAACACCACTGACCGCGAGCGATATGCCGTCGGCGGAAGCCGAGTAAGTCCGTGTCTGAGATTTCGGCGCCGGGGCCGAGTTAAACGTAGATTTGGCGACATTCAATGTCCAAGTTCCGAGCACCGGGTCCGCTGCGCCGGCCGCCATCGCAACTCCTGCCACGGCGAGCGCCGCTCCAACGAGCATCGTTTTCAATAGAGTCCTCATGGCAATTCCCCTCTTGATTATTAATTGTTTGAGATCGATCGAAAGATCATTATGCACTTATCACAAACAACATGGGAGCAGCGCCGCCGAAACCGGCTGCTGCGGCGGCGCATAGCACGCGCAAGATCGGCGTTCCCGGCTCGCGGTCAGGGCGATGCGTTGGTCGCGATCCAGGCTGCAAACGACTGCATGAATTTCTGCAGAAACGCGCGCGTCGGCTCGTTGATCAAGATTCCCGATTGATCGAACAATTTGTCGGCACCGCCGATATACGCTTCCGGCTGCGGCATTGCCGGCATGTTGAGAAATACCAAAGATTGGCGCAGGTGGTGATTCGCGCCAAAGCCACCGATCGCGCCCGGTGAGGCGCTCACGATCGCCGCCGGCTTTGCGCTCCAGGCGCTTTTGCCATAGGGCCGCGACCCGACATCCAAGGCGTTTTTGAGGACGCCGGGGATCGAGCGATTATATTCGGGGGTCACGAACAGCACGGCATCACTGGCGTTGATGCGCTCGCGGAACCTGGTCCAAGGCGCCGGCGGATCGGCATCATCATCTTGGTTGTAAAGCGGCAGCTCTCCGATCTCGACGATTTGCAGCTTCAGTGAACTGGGGGCGAGGGCTTCGAGCGCATGGGCCATCTTCCGATTGATGGATTCCTTGCGAAGGCTACCCACGAGCACGGCAACCAAAAATTCCGATTTCATCTCTCGAGCGCTCCTTAGTATGTGGTTCGCGGCGCTCGGCGAGCGCGCAGAAACCATGCGCCGGTCGGCTGCCCTTGTCCAGCGGCCCTGCCGCCGCTAATGCCCGCCTACCGCGAACGTCCGCCCACAGGTAGGCTAATCACATCGACTGTGCCGCCGTCCGGCGCTACGAAGGGTGCACGATGATGCATACTCTGGATTTGTCGAACGTCTATCAGCTGCTCGAACCGGGCCCGGTGGTCCTGTTGACGACTGCCCACAAGGGCCGGATCAATGTCATGACGCTGTCTTGGCATATGATGGTGGAATTCGTACCCCCTCTCGTCGCCTGTGTCGTAAGCGAGGCCGATTACAGCTTTACGGCGCTGAGGACCACCAGAGAATGCGTGATCGCCATCCCCGCGGTCGATCTCGCGCCCAAGGTCGTCAAAATCGGCAATTGCTCGGGCCGCAATGTCGCAAAATTCGAAAGATTCGACTTGACTCCGCTGCCAGCGCAACGCGTAGCGTCGCCATTGATCGCCGAGTGTTTCGCCAATCTCGAATGCAAAGTGGCCGACATCCGGCTCGTCAAGAAATACAATTTGTTTGTCCTGGAGGTGCTCAAGGCCTGGATCAAGCCGGCGCTTCGAAACTCGAAGACCATCCATCATCGCGGCTACGGAAAGTTCATCGTGGATGGCGAGACGATAAAGCTGAAATCGAGGATGCGCTGAACGGGAGATCCAATGACGATCAAGCACGTGCAAGTGAATCGAGCGCCGGTACTCACGCTATGGGCTGCGGTGGTCGCGCGCCGTTTGGGATTTTCGCGAGACGAATCGCTGACCATGGGACGCGTCGTCGCCGGACTGAATGCGCACGCCAAGGGGACGTCGCTCGGTCTCTATCAACCGCAGCCGCACACCTTGGCCGAGCAACGCAAGCAGCTCACGCCTCACGCCGTACTGCATGTCGAGCTGCTGCATCGCGCCGTGCCCGTGGTTCGCACGACGCAAGGCCTCAGGGCATTGTCGAAAGATAAACCGGTCGATCCAAAAAGCGTGCAGCGCTATTTGGAGTCAAAGTTTGCGGATGCACTCCTCGATGTGGAAGATGCCATGGACACGCTCGCCGGCTCGATGAGACCGGACGATCTGCGTGCGAGAGCCTACGCGCTGTATGAGTCATTTCGGCCGCAGATCCCCGCCGGAGTCAAGGGCTGGGGAGCCGCGGGCGATCTCGACCTCGAGCAAATTCGTCGCTGCGCCTCTACTTGACGCCGAGCGCCATCGTCGCTGCCCCGATGATCGGCGCCTGTCCCAGACGCTGAATCAGAATCGCAACGTTTGTAGCGCCGGACGGCAAGGAATCCACGCGCGCCTTGTACCGTTGCGATCTCCCGTCCCAAAGTCCCAACCGATGAAACCCGCGCACAATATTGAATTCCTGAATCGTGCGCCCCGCATTTTCGCCGCGGCCGATGGGCGAGATTGCCGAGCGTTGATAGGCGATGAGCACGACCTCGCTGGGCGCCGCGCCGGTTTGCGCTGCGACATCGATCGCGAGTTCTCCGTCGCGCATCGTCATCGAGACTGCAACGCCGGTGCGCGTCTCCGATACCGCGCGACCGATGCCGATTCGATCGCTCCCCACGTAGCTATCGCGCCCGTCGACCACCGCCTGCGGTGTAAACACCGAGGAGAGCTGCAGCGTGTTCGCATAGCTACGCTGCCGCTGCACCGATTCGGGCAGCCCAAACCGATCGCGCCAACCAAGATCATCCCAATAGTCGACGTGAAACGTCAGCGCCAGAACATCGGCGCGCTGAGCAAGCTCGCCGACGTAGGCCTCGGCCGGCGGACACGAACTGCAGCCTTCCGACGTGAACAACTCGACCACCGCCGGCCTCGACTGCGCATTTGCGGCAGCGGCGCCGCAAATCAATGCGCCAGCCATCAAGAATCGATTAGCAGATGATCGAATCGGGTTAGCCCCACAATGGAACCTTACCCACAAGACCGGCCGCCGCCAAAGAATATTGCATGATATTAAGTATGCTCGTATGGAGACTATCGATCACCTATTGCTGGACTCAGCGCTCGGCCGGTATCTGTTACCGCTGTTGCTGCTCGTCGTTGCGAATACCACCGCGTGGGCAACAGCGCACGTCTTCGGCACCGACTTGGCTGCCCCACTCGATTTCGGGATCACGTTGCGCGACGGAACGCGGCTGTTGGGGGCCCACAAGACCTGGCGTGGCCTGATCAGCGCCGCCGTTTCTTGCGCCGTGGTGACGCAGACTCTGCAACTCGGACTGCTCGGCGGCGCTTTGTTCGGAACCCTGGCATTGACCGGAGATGCGGCCTCCAGCTTCGTCAAGCGTCGCTTGCGAATCGAACCCGGCGCTAAAGTTTTGGGGCTCGATCAGCTCCCGGAAGCGTTGTTTCCCCTGCTCATATTGCAGCGGCCGCTCGGACTCGGATTTATGGAGTGCCTCATCATTGCCGCAAGCTTCGGCTTGCTGGACATCGCCGCGACAAAAATACGTCGGCTCTGAATCCATCGCGCGCATTGTTTCGGATAAGCGCCTTCAATCGCCGTAAGGCAGCCAAATGGTCTTGACCTGAGTTGCCGCCGAGAGAAACGCCCGGCCTTCGCCCGTGACGGGCGACCACCAGTCGCGGGCGCGGCCGTCGTTGACCCAGGTTCGCTTCAAATTGCCGATCGACGCCGCTTCGACCTGCCGGGATCCCTGCGCCGAACCGTGGTACCAAAGGCCGTCGATTTGATCGTGCTCGGCGAGCGTCTTCGTCAGTTCCTCGCTTGCGCCGGTCACGATATTGACGACGCCGGCCGGCAAGTCGGACGTATCGAGAACCTGGTACAGATCGGTCGCCAGCAGCGGATAGCGCTCGGACGGCACGGCCACGCAGCGATTGCCGACCGCAATCACGGGCGCCACGAGCGAGATGAAGCCGAGCAGCGGCAGCGGATCGGGGCAGACGACACCGACGACGCCCAGCGGTTCGTGCACGCTCAGCGCGAGTGCGCGGGCCGGCGGGCGATGAACGGCGCCTTCGAATTTGTCGGCCCAGGCCGCGTAACCAAACAGGCGTTCGATGCTCGCGCCGACCTCGCGGCCGGCCGCAGCTGCCGATACGCCGGTGAGATCGACGAGGCGATGCTTGAATTCCTGCGCGCGTATGCCGAGATTTTCAGCGACATAGTAGAGGATTTGCGCTCGCAGGTGCGCGCCGGCACTGACCCAACTTTCGGCGTTGAATGCCGCTTCGACGGCGTCGCGGATATCTTTGCGGGATCCTAAGCTCACGCGGCCTGCCGGCCGACCGTCGTGTGTCGTCACGAGTCGCGTGTCGCCGCCGTCGGGACGCGTCTGTTTGCCGCCGATATAGTTCTTGGCGGTGCGGTCGATCAGATCGTCGCCGTGCGACGCGCCCGCAACACGGCTTGGCGCGCTCAGCCGCACCGCGCCTTCGGTGAGCCATTCGCGCTTCGGCTTGAGATATTCGTCCAACCCCAGCAAACCGCCTTCGCGGCCAAAGCCGGATTCCTTGTAGCCACCGAACGGGCAGGACGCATCGAACTGGTTGGTGCAATTGACCCAGACGACTCCGGCCTTCACGGCGTTCGCGAGTTCGAGAGTCCGGTTGATGTTTTCCGACCAAATCGTCGCGGACAGTCCGAACCGGCTGTTGTTGGCCAACTGCGTCGCTTCGGTGACGCTGCGGAAAGTCATCACGGCGAGAACCGGTCCGAAGATTTCCTCGCGCCAGGCCGTATTCGCCGTACCCAGATGCGTGATCAGCGTCGGCGGGTAATAGCACCCCGTCTCGGGACGCGCGACCGGTGCGCGCCAGACTTGACCGCCCTCGGCCTCGGCTTGGCGGACCAACTGATCGATGCGACTGCGCTGGATCGGATCGACGATTGCGCCCATGTCGATGCATTTATCGAGCGGATCGCCCAAGCGAAACTTCTCGAGACGAGCTTTGATTTTTGCCAATAGGCGTTGCGCGACACTCTCTTCGACCAAGAGTCGCGAACCCGCGCAGCAGACTTGACCTTGGTTGAACCAGATTGCGTCGACGAGACCTTCGACCGCGCCATCGAGATCGGCGTCCTCCATGACGATGAACGGCGACTTCCCGCCGAGTTCCAAGCTGAGCCTCTTTCCGGTCCCCGCGGTGCGTGCGCGGATGATGCGCCCGACTTCCGTCGATCCCGTGAATGCGATCTTGGCGACGCCCGGGTGATCGACCAGCGCCTGGCCGGTTTCTCCGGGACCGGTAATGATATTCACGACACCGGGCGGCACGCCCGCCTCTTGGCAGAGTTCGGCGAAATAGAGCGCGGTCAGGCTCGTGAATTCCGCGGGCTTCAAGACCACGGTGTTGCCGCAAGCAAGTGCCGGCGCGATCTTCCACGCCAACATCAGCAGCGGAAAATTCCACGGTATCACCTGTGCGACCACACCGAGCGGCACCATGTCCGGGGACTCTTGCGACAGTAGCTGAGCGCAGCCCGCGTGATAATAAAAATGCCGCGCGACCAGTGGAATATCGATGTCGCGCGTTTCACGGATCGGTTTGCCGTTGTCGAGACTTTCGAGCACGGCCAGCACGCGGCTGGATTTCTGCACGAGCCGCGCCAGGGCATACAATACGCGCGCTCGCTCGTGGCCGCGGCGCTTGCCCCAGCCCGAGGCCGCAGCTGCGGCCGCGGCGACGGCCGCGTCGACGTCGTCGGGGCCGGCCACCGCGAGCGTCGCTAATGTCTCGCCGGACGCGGGATTGCGGCAATCGAAGTGGACATCGCCGCCGAGCGGCGCCACCCAGCTGCCGTTGATATACAGCCCGAAGCGCGCTCCATGCGCGGCGAGCCAAGCCCTGGCGGCGCCATCGGCCTCGGGAGCCGGCCCGTAGCTCATGCTGTCGAAAATCGCGGCGACCTTACTCATCGGCCTACCCCATTGCATGGCGATGCGCCGCGGAATAGCGGCCGGTTACAAAATGCTCGAGCTGACGTTCGATATCGGAGAGCAATCTCGAGGCGCCGAAGCGAAACAGCGTGGGCGTCAGCCAGTCGTCGCCGAGCTCCTCCTTGACCAAAATCAGATACGCGAGAGCCTGCTTCGCGGAACTGATTCCGCCGGCCGGCTTGAATCCAATCCGAATGCCGGTGCGCTCGGCATAGTCACGGATGGTGCGCAACATCACCAAACTCACCGGCAACGTCGCATTGACTGTCTCCATGCCGGTCGAGGTCTTGACGAAATCCGCGCCCGCCATCATGCAGACGGTCGAGGCCTTGGCAACCCTGCCAATCGATCCGAGATCGCCGGTGGCCAAGATCGCTTTCACATGCGCGTCGCCGCAGGCGGCGCGAAACGCGGCCACCTCGTCGTAGAGCGCAAGCCAGTCCCCGGTCAATACGTGGCGACGCGAAATGACGATGTCGATTTCCCGCGCGCCGGCCGCGACCGATGCCTCGATTTCCGCGAGCTTGGTCGGCATCGGCGTCTGGCCGGCCGGGAATCCGGTCGACACGGCCGCCACAGGAATGTCGGTGCCGGCGAGCGCCGCGAGCGCGGTGCCAATCATCGCGTGATAGACGCAGACCGCACCCACGGTGAGCTTGCGTTCGGCGACACCGAGCGCAGCGAGCAGATCCGGCCGCAGCGGCGAGCGCGCCTTGGCGCACAGGCGCTCGACGCGGCCGGGCGTGTCATCACCCGCGAGCGTCGTGAGGTCCATGCAGCTTATGGCCTTGAGCAGCCACGCCGCCTGCCACGCGTTCTTGACCGTGCGTCGACCCGACAAGGAATCGACGCGGCGCTCGACCGCGCTCAAATTGACGTGGATCGACTCGATCCAGCCGCGATCGTAGGGAATGCCCCGGTTGCGGACCGGATCATGAGCGGCCGCGCCGCAGCGCGCCGTCTCCGGGCGAGCGCCACCGCCGCACAAAGAGTTCAAATTTGTCGTGGCCATGCCGGTTCAAATGTTACGGTAATAACATTAAATTTCGCTATAATGTACCAATAGTAACATCAATCGGCGCTTACCGGCGCGGTATTCCGAACCGACGGGTGGGATCGACAGCATGCGAAAATCGTCGGGCGGGCTGGCACGCGATATGCGCCTTGAGAGGCTTCAGAGCCTCATCGAAAGCCGCGGCACGATGCGCTTGGCCGAAGCCGCGCGGCTGCTCGAGGTGTCGGCCATGACAGTCCGGCGCGACTTGGCGGCGCCCGGTGCGCCGCTTGCGTGCCTGGGAGCGCACGTTGTCGCATCGCTGCCTGCGACGGGCGCGAAATACACGCTCGAGGCGCAAGGCGATCAACATGCGGCGAACAAGCGCTTGGCTTGCCGTCGCGCAGCCGAACTCGTGAACGCCGGGGACAGCTTATTCATCGATTGCGGTACGACGATGCCGCATTTCGCCGAGGCGCTCCCGCCGGGCATTGCACTCGACGTCGTATGCTACTCGTTGAACGTCGCAATGATCCTGAGTCGCCGTCCGAACACTCAGCTGATGCTGCTGGGCGGCCTCTACCATGCCTCATCGGCGACCTTCTACTGCGATGAGGCGCTGCAATACCTCAAGCGCCTGGGCGTCAACAAGGCCTTCATTTCGGCCGGCGGCATGCATCCTGAGCGCGGCGCGAGCTGCTCGAATTTCCATGAGATCCCGATCAAGAGAGAGGCGATCGAAAGTGCCGACGAAGCCATACTGGTCGTCGATGAAAGCAAACTCGGTCGGCTCAAGCCCGCGTTCTTCGCTCCCGTTCGCGCATTCTCACGCATCATTGTCGGTGGCTCGCCGGCACGGCAATGGCGGTCTCGATTCAAACGCGTCAAGCTGGACGTCGCGACTTGAATCGGTACCGGCTGCCCCAGCCGCCGCGCCGACTTCCGGGCACGATCCGCACCGCAGCATGCGGTGCTCGAATTGAACGGCTTATTGCGAGTTATACTGCCGAGCGACGAATTCTCCCGCGCCCAGCGCAATGTTGGGCAATAAAAAGTGTTGGGCAATAAAAACAGCGCAGGGGGTCAAATGAAAAAGCTACTCAAAATCGTCATTGGCATCGCGGTGTTCGTCGTACTCGTGGTCGGCGCGGTGTTCTATTTCACGGCCGGCATGACGAAAACGGCCGATGCGTTCTTTGAAGCGGTCAAGCGGCAGGACATTGCCGCGGCTCACAGCTATCTCTCAGCGGACTTCAAGGCGAACACCGATGAAGCCGCGTTGAAGGCGTTTCTGTCGAACAGTGCGCTGCTGCATTTCAAGAAGGCGAGTTGGTCGAACCGCGAAATCAGCGGCGGGCGTGGTGAGCTCAACGGCGAGGTCACTTCGGACAGCGGCGGCGTCATTCCGCTCAAGCTCCTGTTCGTGAAGGAGAACGACGCGTGGAAGATTTACGGCATTCAGCGGGCCCCTGCCGGCTTGCAGACCGAGGGCGCGGCTGCCTCGCCGCTCGTTCCCAGCGGCGCGGATCGAGTTTCGCTCGTGAAGCGTTCGATGCACGATTTTGCGGTCTCGGTAAACGACAAGAACATGGAGCATTTTCACGCCACGATCTCGCAACTGTGGCAGGGGCAAATTACCCGGGAACAAATGGATGAGGTGTTCGGCAAGTTCTACGGGGCGGGTATCGACTTCACCGTCTGCGATAGCCTCGAACCCGTCGTCGAACCGGTCGCGGCACTCGGAGATAGCGGCGAGTTGATCCTGACGGGATATTTCCCGACGACGCCGAACCAAGTGCATTTTAAGCAAAAGTATATCCATGAGGATGCCGGCTGGAAGCTCTACGGATTCAGTTTCAACATCGGCACCTAGCGCGTCTAATCTGTGCGTATCGTGATGTCGACACGCCGGTTTTTCTGACGACCCGCGGGGTCGTCAGAGCCATCCGGCTTGGTGTTCGGCGCGATGGGCTTGGTTTCTCCCCAGCCGCGAGTCGTGATTCTGGACGCGGAAACACCCGCATTCTGGACCAACCAGGTCTTCACCGATTCGGCGCGTTGATGGGAGAGCTTCATGTTGTAATCGTGCGCACCCTTGCCGTCCGTGTGACCTTCGATCAGCACGGGCGCGTTGCCATAATTCTTGGCAACCTCGGCAACCTCGCGCAAACGGCCGGCGGCCTCGGCGCGCAGAATGTATTTGTCGAAGTCGAACAATACATCCGCGTCCAGTTCGATCTGCACGGCGTGCGCAGTGACGATCGCGTTCAGATCCGCGAGCGCGCCTTGAATGCCGAGGCTGAGGCCCACGATGTCGAGCTTTTGGCTCACGATGTCGAGGCTCGGGCTCACGATGGTCAGGACCTGGGCCCGTGGCAGCGCCGCCTTCGCTGCCGCTTGGACGGCCGGCGCATCCGCGTCAGGGTATTTCTCGGCCGACGCGATGCAAGGGACCAACAACAATGCGAGTACTATTAAGCTCCGTGGCATCGCCATGGCCCCTCAAGTGAACCAATCGTCAGCGCTTAGTGGTCCGCGATCGGAACGCTCTCGAACGGCTGGCCGAGCGGCGTAATGAAATCAATTTTTTTCACATCGGCCGGGGGCGCAGGATACTTTCCCCACCAGAGGTAGCTCTTCCCCGGATCGAGCGTAATGTAGACGCCATTGCTGCCGCCGGCAGCATTGCTCGATAGCACGGTGCCGTCGGAATCTTTGAGCACAAAATATTTCTTGGCTCCCGCGGTCACATAATACTTAGGATAGTCATTGTTGTCGTTTGAGTGCACAAACGTCAGCTGATTCGCTTTCGCCGATGTCGAGGTGTTGCGGTATCGAATTTTCAACGTGAGGACACCCTCGGTGCGCCGGCACTCCATGAACTCGGCCACCACATTCTCCACGTTGGTTTCCTGGGTCTGGATAACACCCGGTACCGGTGCCGCAGGCGGCTCGGCAAACGCGGATCCACATGGCGCGAGCGACATGACGGTGAAGGCAAGCAGCGCCGCCCGTGCAAACTCGGTCCATGCGAACCGCCTCCCGCCAATGTATTGGGCGGCTGGAACGGCGCCCGTGGATACCCCCATTGAATAGTCCGCTTTTTGTGGTGAATAGTCCGCTTTTTGTGGCGCTTGTTTCATAACGGTTCCTGTTGGTTTGCGATTCTGGAAACCGACGGCGTCTGCGTATCTGGGCACCGGCAAGACTCGGCGGAGTGTAGGCGCTGTCGCGTCGTGGTGTCAAAATACGGTCCGGCTGTTTGGCCCGGCCACGGGCAGGCGCGTATTATCGGGCGGGTGCAAGAGCCGTTTCGATGGGAAATCTCACCAAAGGATAGTCGATGACCAAGGGAAGAATTTTTGCGGGCGTGTTGCTGGTGCTGCCGATGGCAGCGGCTCAGGCGGTCGATCTGCCGCCATGGAAGGAGGGCCTCTGGGAGATCCGCACTCAAACCATCTCCAACCCTGGAGACAAGAAGACCGACGGCACGGTCAAGCTTTGCCGCGATCATGCCTATGACAAGGCTGCGGAAGATCTGCTCAAGAAAATGAAGGAATGCACGATCACGTGGGAGGCCGCGGGAGCGGGCAAGTTCGTATCGGCGTCACGCTGCACCGTCAACGGCACGGTCATTGTGTCGAAAGGGACCTCCAGTTATCAGAGCACATCGGTCCACACCGAAACCCACACGACTTATACGCCGGCTTTTTTTGGAACCGTCGATGAAACGACGATTCAGGACCAGACCTATGTGAGCAGCTGTCCGGCCGGAATGAAGGCCGGCGACCGGATCAGCAGCGACGGAACCATGCAGCCTCACGGGAAATAAAGCGCCGGCAGCAGGGCGCGACCCGGCTCACTCGTGTGAGATTCTGTGGACTCCCATCGCGCGCAAGACTTCGGCGACGGCGGCCACCGCCTGTCTCAACACGTCGGCGCCGATCGCGCCGATGCAGCCGACCCGGAATGTATCGACGGCCGTCAATTTGCCCGGATACAGGATGAACCCGCGGTCGCGCACCCGGCGATAGAACTCGCTGAAGTCGTATGCCGGATCGGGTGGAGAGTGGAACGTGACGATGATCGGCGCCTGCAGCGCGTCCGGCAAGAAAGTCTTGAAGCCCAGAGCCCGCATACCGGACACCAGCACATTGCAATTCTCGGTATAGCGCGCGAGCCGAGCCGGTGGGCCACCTTGGGCGTGGTACTGGTCGATGGCGGCGCGCAAAGCGGCGACGACGTGTGTCGGTGGCGTGAACCGCCACTGGCCCGTCTTCTGCATGTACTGCCACTGATCGAGGAGGTCCATCGCCAGCGAATTGGTGTTGCCGCCGGAGCGCTCCAGCACCCCGCGCCGTGCGATCACGAAGCCCATGCCGGGCACGCCCTCGAGACATTTTCCGGACGCCGCGATCAGCGCATCGAAGCGAATTGTCCGAGCGTCGATCGGGATCGCGCCGTAGGAACTCATCGCGTCGATGACGAGGCCGCGGCCGTGATTTGCCACGATCTTCGCGATCTGCGGCAGCGGATTCAAGATTCCCGTACCGGTCTCGCAATGCACCTGCGCGACGTGCGTGATCGCGGGATCCGCGGCCAACGCGGCGTCGATACGCGCCGGGTCGGCCGGCTCTTGCTCGCCGTGCGCAAGGACGACGGCCTCGCGGCCCAGATAGCCCAAGATTCGCACGATGCGCTTGCAGTAGCTGCCATTGTCCGGCACGAGCACCTTGCCGTTCTTTGGAACGAGCGTGCCGAGCGCCGCTTCGACGGCGAACGTCCCGCTGCCCTGCAACGGCACACAGACGTGCTCGCTTTGCGCATTGACGATCGCAACGAGATCGAGGCATACCGATGCGGTCAGCGAGTTGAATGCGCCATCCCACGATCCCCAATCCGTGAGCATCGCGGATTTGGTCGCGGCCGAAGTCGTCAGAGGGCCGGGCGTCAGCAGTATCGGGTCCGTCATGGGATCCTCATTTCGCGCGTGCGATTCACGGTATGGTTGATTTGGGTGGGGCGCGGTTGGCCGTGGCTTTGCGCCGGCCGAACGTGGAGTCCTTGAGACGGCTGCGCTGGAGCGCTCCCGCGCGTTCGAGGACGGGGTAGGCCGCCGAACAAAGGTGCGAGTGGATGCGTTTGAGATCGCGCAAGATATCCAAATCCAGCGAGTACGATTCAATCGTTTCCGGCGTTCCCTCGCGCAAGCGCGAAAGGTAACGCTCGGCGGCCGCGAATTCCTTCTCCCGCAGCTGTGTTTTTGCCGCGATCAATTGCCGCGCGACTTCCATGTCTCCCGACATGAAGATTCCGACCGTGAGCTTCAGGCTATCGACGACCTGCTGGTGAAACTCGACGAGATCGGCCTGACCCTCTTGCGAAAACGTGATGCCGCGCCGGATCTTCTTCGACGCAAGATCCATCAGGTTCTTGTCGATGATGTCGCCAACGTGCTCGAGGTTGATCGAGAAGGAAATAATCTCCATTGCGCGATAGCCGTCGCGGTCGTCCATGCTGTCGCGCGTCATTCGCGTCACGTACATCTTGACGGCCTCATTGAGGCTGTCGACGGCGTCGTCCATACGGCTGATATCGGAGACGAGTTTGCGGTCATTCGTCAGTAGCGCGGTCATTGCCTGGCGCAGCATCGTCTCGATCAGATCGCCCATGCGCAAGACCTCGCGGGCGGCACAGACCAGCGCCACGGCAGGCGCGACGGTCGCAGAGGCGTCGAGATAGATCGGTGTGCCCGGAGCCGCCGCCTTCGGCTGGTCCGGCAGCCAGCGCATGAGCAGCGCGGCCACAAAATCGAGAGGGCCGATGAAGAACAGCGCCAGCAGAATGTTGAAAGCCGTATGAAAGTCCGCCGCGAGACGCGAAGGGTTCGGCTCGAAGCTCTGCAGCGTATCGGTGATCACAGGCAGGAACGGCAACACAATCGCGCAACCGACGGCACGAGTCAGGAGATTGCCGATCGGGAGACGCCGGCTGGCCGGGTTCCCCGGGTCACTGGCTTCGATCAGGGGGTTCAGCGCGCTGCCGACGTTTGCGCCGAGCACCATCGCAATCACGGCGGTCGGCGAGATGACCTGTGCGGCGCCGAGCGACATCACGACGAGCACGACGGCTACGCTCGAGTGCGCAGCCCAGGTGACGATCGCAGCGATCAGCAGGCATAGGATCGGCTGATTCGTGATCGCGCCCAGCAGTACGCGCGCGGCCGCCGAGCTTTCCGTCGTCGTCAGCGCGCCGAGGAAAATGTGCAGCGCCAGCAACATCAATGCGATGCCGATAGCGGCGCGCCCCAGATCGCGCGTGCGAGTCCTGCCGCCGCGCTTGAAGGCGATGACGCCCGCCAACAATAGGACGGGCGTCATCATCGAAATATCGAATGACAGGACCTGTACGACCAGCGTGGTACCGACGTTGGCGCCCAGCATGACGGCGAGTGCGGGGACCAGGTCCACGGTGCCGGCGGTGACGAACGAGGCCGCCATCAACGCGGTTGCGGTACTGCTCTGGAGTATGGCCGTGACGAACGCGCCCGTTAGAAAGGCGCGAAACCGATTGTGCAGGGCAATTCCCAGAAGGCGTCGCAGATCGGCGCCGAATGCGCGCACTACGCCGCTGTGGACCATGTGCAGTCCCCAGAGCAGCAGCGCGACGCCGCCCATCAGATCAAGAATGACTGTGCTGCCCATTTGCGTTTGTACTCTTTACCAGGGCAGCGAATAAGTCTTGGTGTTGCAGAAGCTCTTCATCGCTTCGAGTACGCCCTCCTTGTAGCCGAGCCCGGAGTCCTTGATGCCGCCGAACGGCGTCATTTCCAGGCGATAGCCCGGCACCTCGCGCACGTTGACGCTGCCGACCTGCAATTCCCTGACAAAGCGCGTGATCAAATCGAGGCGGTTGGTACAGAGCGACGACGACAGGCCGTAGGCGGTTCCATTCGCGATGCGGATTGCCTCATCCACGGTCTTGAACCGGATCACGGGCGAGACGGGGCCGAAGGTCTCGTATCGCACGACCGTCATTTCTGCGGTGACTCGGTCGAGCACAGTCGGTGAGTACAACGCGCCGCGACGGACGTTGCCGATCAGCAGCTTGGCGCCGGCCGCCACGGCTTCGTTCACGACGGCCTCGAACCGCTGCGCCGAAGGCTCGTCGATCACGGTGCCCATATCCATCGTGGGATCGAACGGATCGCCGTACTTGACGGCACGCGTTTTCTCGACGAGCAGTTCGACGAAGCGGTCGGCCACGCTCTCCTGAACCAGCATGCGCTTGATGGCCGTGCATCGCTGGCCCGAGTTCTTGTAGGACCCGCTGGCGGCCAGCGTGGCCGCTTCCTCGAGATCCGCGTCATCGAGCACGATGATGGGATCGTTGCCACCCAATTCCAGCACCTGGCGCTTGTAGACGGCCTTGCCGGCAATGTATTTGCCGATCGATACACCGCCGGTGAAGGTCACGAGATCGACGTCGGCGCTCGTCAGCAGTTCGTCCGCGATCTCGGCCGGGTCGCCCGTTACTACCGAGAGCATTTGAGGCGGCAGCCCCGCCTCATAAAGAATATCGGCGAGCGCAAAGGCGGTCAGCGGGGTCTTCTCGCTGGGCTTGAGTACGACACGGTTGTTGGTGGCCACCACGGGAGCCACTTTGTGGATCACCTGATTCAGCGGATGATTGAACGGCGTTATCGCAGTGATCGCGCCGAGCAGCGGCTCGCGCAGAGTGTAGACCTTGCGGCTCTTGCCGTGCGCAGTCAGATCACAGGAGAACACTTCGCTATCGTCCACCAAGGCCTGATTGGCGGCGAACAGCAAGACATCCGATGCACGGCCGACCTCGTACTGAGAGTCCTTCAGACAGAGGCCCGACTCCAGCGTGATCAAGCTTGCCAGATCATCGCGCTTCGAAGCGATGATCGCTCCTGCCTTCATGAGAATTTTGTAGCGCTCGTGGCGCGTGAGTTTGGAGCGGAAGCCCCGCGCAATCTGCAGCGCGCGCTTGACGTCGTCCGCAGTCGCTTTGGGAACCGAACCGATCAGTTCGCCGCTGTAGGGGTGTCGAACCTCGATGACGCGGTCACGGGACACTTTCTCGCCTGCGATACGCAGCGATTCGCGAATCGGCTCGCGCGGTGCGACTGGAGTGGCGCTGCCGGACATCGATTGCGCCTACGAAGCTCGAGTGACGAGGTTCAGCCCAAGGTCGAACGCGTCGAAGTTGCGCCAGCGGCGGGTTGCAGGTTGTTTGACAATAGCGCGATTGATGAGCAGCGGTACCTTTTGCTCCGACGTGCCGCCGTGTGAGCGCAGCGGCACGTCGAGCCCGGAAAGGTCGTGTCGATCGCGGCTCGTGCCGATGACCGTATCCAGTTGCGACACGACGACGATGTCGCCGATTCGGTCCGCCGGCAGCTCGAACCGCGCGGCCGCTTCCGCACGCATCAGCACGGTTTCGATTCCACGAAGCGCCGCGATGCGTCCGGCCACCGCGTGTTGGTCCGCCGGCGCGGCTAAGTACACGAGTGCGAATGACCCGAGCGCACCGTGGTGCATGACATACGGGTCGGTGATCGGCAGAATCACGCGTGCCTTGTCTTTTCCAATCCACGCGTCGATGGTGTCCTGCAGGTAAATCACGTTGGGCTGACCGTCGGCGCGATGTTTGGCGTTCATACCGTGATCGGCGGTAACCACGATCGTGGCCCCCAGTTCGTCGAGACGCGCGAGATTCCGGTCGATCATCGCGTAGAAATCATTCGCAATCCGCGTGCCGGGCGCGGCCTTGTGCTGGATGTAATCCGTGGTGGACAGGTACATCAGATCGGGTCGCTCGCGCTCCATGAGTTTGACGCCTGCGACGAACACGAATTCCGAAAGCGCCGCGCTGTAGACCGATGGGACCGGCATGCCGACTCGGTCGACCACATTTTCTATGCCATTCTCGGCCAAGCTGACCTGGTCGGCTTTTTCAGATGAGAAGCAAATTCCCTTCATCCGAAACCCGAGAAGTTTACGCAGCTTGTCCTTCGCCGTGATTACGGCCACTTTCGCGCCGGCTGCCGAGAATGCCGCGAGAATCGTTCCGACTCGCAGATGGCGCGGGTCGTTCATCATGACTTCTTCGCCACGCTCCGGGTCGAAGAAATAGTTGCCACAGATGCCGTGCACCGAGGGCGGCACGCCGGTCACGATCGATAAATTGTTGGGGTTGGTGAAGCTCGGCATGACGCAATCGGCGATCAGCGAGGTGCCGGCGCCCGCGATCAGCCGGCCGAGATACGGCGCCACCCCGGCAGCGACCGCGGCGGCGATGTATTCGTACTGACAGCCGTCGACGCAGACGACGACCAGCGGACGGTCCATCCAATGGTAGGTCCGGTCGTTTACGGTGATATCGGTTGGCAAGTTCTCTACTCCTAGGGGATCCGCGGCCCGTGGCAGACCGCAGCGTCGGTTTGAAATTATTTCGGGGTGGCGATGGCGGCGGCCTTGTGCATTCGGGCGCGACTATCGACCGCATGTTGGCGCAGCAGGTGACCCGACCGCGCGCAATCCCGCGCGGCGATGGCCTCTATCACGGCTTTGTGCTCGGTGTTGGAAACCGCGAACCCGCCGCCGTCCTGGAGACCGCGCAGGCGGAACAGCAGCAGCTCCTTGGTCAGCATTCGATAGCATTCCGTCAGGCGGGAATTCCCCGCGAAGTCGACCAGCATGTCGTGAAACTTCAAATTCAGCGCATGGTAGCGCTTGATGTCGTGCATGCCGGTCGCCTCATCCATCTCTGCGACGGCCGCCTCGAGTTCCGCAAGCTGCTGTGCGGTCGCGCGTTCGGCGACCCGATGACCGATCAGCTGGTCGAGCGCCTCACGTACGTCATAAATCTCGTCGGCTTCAGCGACAGAAATCTCGCGGACGAAAACGCCACGATGCTTCTCGGAGCGTACGAGGCGGGATTCCTCGAGCGTCCGTAGGGCCTCGCGTATCGGGCCGCGACTCGTGCCGAATCGCGTCGCCAATTCGGTCTCGGTGACGCGTTGGCCGATCGCGAGTTCGCCGCGCAGGATCAGTTGTTCGATCTCGGCGTGCACCAGCGCCGGGAGCGAGTTCGATTGCACGAGCTGGAGTGCGGTAGGGGTGGTCTGTCTCATCGGCGGTTTCGGTCATGTATCGCGATAAAACATAACACGATTGCAGATTGTTGACAATATTCAATCGACAATGACGTTTAGGCCTCAATAAGGTGCTTCCAGCTCGATTTCCGCTCGTTGGCCGGTTGCCGGCGACCGTTCGAATGCTGTGATGCGGCGGCGGCAGGCAAGACGATCGCAGGGCGGCGCCGGAGGCGAACAGCCACGCACCAAAATTGACCGGCCCGCCTTCACTTACGCCGCGAACAATTATTTCGCCAACTGACCAGTGCCCATGCGCCGCGCGTCGGCAACGGCAGAGCAAATTCCAAGGTACGTGCCTCCGGTCGATCATGACCGTCGTCCTCGACGTCGTCGAACCGGTTCACTGGCTCGCCGAGCTCGCCGCAGTGCTTGCCCGATTGACACCCGCAACGGCTATCGACGATGTCGCAATGCTCGCCGCCATGGAACTTCCAACGCTCAACGAACCACTCACAATGATCCGTGCGACTGCGCTTGCGATCGACACCGGCACGCACCTGTTCGACACGCTTTACCATGCCCTCGCCCTAGAACATGCCGAAGCAACGCTCATCACCGCCGACGGTCGCTATTGCGAGAAAGCCGACGTCTTCGGCCGCATAATCGAGTTATGCGACTGGACGCCTACCGCAAACCGTATCTAAGACCGCCGGCATCCAATCGAGCGTCGTCCTTCGCATTGCCTGCAGTCCTTGCGGCAAACTTGAATCGAGGGCGCCAATGATTCCGACGATTGAAATATTGATCCTACTGCTGGTCGTGATTGCCGCCGTTGCGCTCGTGGCGGAACGGCTCAAGGTTCCCCCTGCGATACTGCTGGTGCTCACCGGCGTGATTTTGGCGCTGTTCCCGGGGCTGCCGACCGTCAAGCTCGCGCCGGAATTCGTGTTGTTGTTCGTGCTGCCGCCGATCATCTATTCGTCGGCGGTGGCGATGAGCTGGCGCGAATTCCGATTCAATCTGCGGCCGATTTCGCTCCTTGCCGTGGGTTGCGTGCTGTTCACGACTGCCGCGGCCGCCGCGGTGACCCATTGGTTATTGGGTTTCTCCTGGTCCGTCGGCTTCTTGTTGGGAGCCATCGTTTCCCCGCCCGACGCCGTAGCGCCGCTGTCGATCGCGCGCCGCATGCAGCTGCCGCGACGGCTCGTCGTGATACTCGAAGGTGAGGGTCTCGCGAATGATGCGAGCGCGCTGATTCTCTATCGCTTCGCGGTGGCGGCCGTGAGTTACAGCGTATTTTCCTGGGGCCAGGCCGCCGGCATGTTCGCGGCGATCATCGCCGGCGAAATCCTCTGGGGCATCGGCGTCGGTTGGCTCATGCTGCGAATGCGGCATTGGGTCCACGATACGCGCATCGAGATCATGCTATCGGTGCTTACGCCGTTCGTTGCCTATTGGCCGCCGCAATACCTCGGCGGTTCGGGCGTGCTCGCGACCGTGACCACCGGGCTCTACATCAGCTGGAACGGCCTGCGGCTGATCAGCGCGGCAACGCGTTTGCAGGGCATTTTTTTCTGGGACTTCCTGATCTACTTGACTGAGGGGTTCGTATTCCTGATCACCGGACTTCAGGCGCGAACGCTGATTGCCGGCATCCGTGGCGATACACTGTCCGACCTGGCCGGCTCGGCCGCCGTCGTCTGCGCCGTGATCATCATGGCGCGCTTCGTGTGGACCTTTCCCGCGACCTACCTACCGCGCTGGCTGATTCCCTCGATCGCGCGCAAGGATCCCGCGCCGCCCTGGCAGTGGCCGTTTGCGCTCGCGTTCACCGGCATCCGCGGCACCGTCTCGCTCGCGGCGGCGCTCGCGATTCCCCTGACGACCGAGAGCGGGGCGCCGTTTCCCGACCGCGATCGGATTCTTTTCCTCACGTTTTCGGTCATTCTGGTGACGCTCGTCGGCCAAGGCTTGTTGTTGCCGGCCGTGATCCGCGCGCTCGGACTCGCCAACGCCGGCCGCCGCGAGCGGCATGCCGACAGACTCGAGGAGTTTGCGGCTCGCCGGCAGGCCATTGAGGCCGCAAGACAACGTCTCGATGAACTCGTCGTGGAGCGCGAACTGTCGGAGGATGTCGTTCGACCGCAGCGCACACGCCAACACGATCGGCTCAGGAATGTCGAGCATCGCAGCGACGGCGACGAGGCGCATAAACGCACCGTCGAGCTGCACGACGAGATTGAATTTCTGCTGATTGAGGCCGAACGTCAGAAGATCAACGAACTGTATCGGGGCGGCAAACTCAAGGATGAAGCGAGGCGGCGGATCGAGCGGGAGCTCGATCTGCGCGAGGCGCAGCTGACCAACGTGCGGGCCGAGGAGTGAGCTTCCGAGCTTGCTGCATGCGGCTCAGTCGTCGTCATCGCAACCAAAGAAGCCGGGCTCTAGGCCCGGCTTCTTGGTCTGCATTTGCGAAAACGCGTGCTATTTCAGAAGCAGCTCCTGTCCGGTCCATGATCCCAAGAGTCGCCGGATTTTGCCGCGATCGACCGCAGCCTGATTGGAGGCCGTGAGCGAGCCCTCAACTTGTTTGGTGACTGCATCCGCCTTGGCGGTCGCACCGTCCAAAGCCGCCCAGTCTTTGTAATAAGTCACGAGGTAAATGTCAGGATCATTTTCGCCGCGTGGCTCCACGGTGATCACTTTGTAGCTGACGACATAGCCGGCCTTTTTGGAGGCTTCCATCGTTGCTTTCCATGTGGTATCGAGAAACTTCACATACTCATCGAACCTTCCATATTCGGTGCGAATCGCGGATACATTGATGACCGGCCCGTCGGTGAACGCATGATCATCGGCGATTGCGGCGCCAGTCAGCGCAAGACCGGTGACGGCTGTCAATGCCGCAATAACAGTTTTGATGGACATGGATTTCCTTTGATTGTTTGACGTTGTTGGTTTGGAAATGAACATCGGAAGTGGATCCCGTTAGGAACCTCCGTGAGTTTATTTTAAGCCCAGGCAATGCCGCGTGCGCTTTTATTTGGAAAAAAGGCCCTTCGACGGCGACGGCCCGGCCCGGCCCGGCCTTGGCCTCGACTCTGTCCGCAGTGGTGGTTTATATTTCCGATCGGTTCCGCGTTACTATCGACCCACACCGGCAAGGGCGAGCTCTGATGAATGAACACCATGCGACAGCGACGGCGATCGCGACTGCGATCGCGATCGCGTATCTCGGAACTCTTGCGATCCTCGCCGGTTGTCAGACTGCCCAGACGCGCCCGCTACCCGTGGTTCCCGAGCGCCTGGCAGTTCCGGCGGGTCAAACGCTCTCGCGGATGCTTGAGGCCAGCGGCGTGCAGATTTACGAATGCAAACCGAGTCATGACGATCCCATGCGCATGGAATGGACTTTCCGTGCGCCCGAGGCTGAACTTCGCGACCCCGCAGGCAATCTCGTGGGTCGACACTACGCAGGTCCCACCTGGGAGGCGCGCGACGGCAGCAAGGTCGTCGGTGACGTGAGCGCTCGATACGACAGTCCGGATCCGAACGCTATTCCGTGGTTACTGCTGAAAGCAAGATCCACGACGGGACGCGGGGTGTTCAGTCAGACGACCAGCGTTCAACGTCTCAATACTTCGGGCGGCAAGGCACCGACGGGCGGATGCGACCAGGCGCAAGTTGGAATGGTCGCGCGCGTGAATTACACCGCCGAATATCTCTTCTACGTTTCGAAACCGTGATTCGCGATCCATTGCCACTGCAGCCGACAGCCCCGATGCGCAGCTTCCGCAAGTTCTACCCCTTTTATCTCAGCGAGCACGCCAAGCGTACTTGCCGCCGGCTCCATTTCATCGGCTCGACGCTCGTGCTCGGCGCGCTGGCGGCAGCCGTTCTCACGGGCAACGCGCGTTGGTTGATTGCGATGCCGGTCATCGGCTACGGCTTCGCCTGGGTCGGTCATTTCGCCTTCGAAAAGAACCGGCCTGCGACCTTCCGCCATCCGTTCTACAGCCTGCTCGGGGATTGGGTCATGTTCAAAGACATGCTCGTCGGCCGCATACCGTTCTAGGGCTCCGTTGAGTGCCTAGGGCGTTGCCGGCATCACGGCGACGATGCCAATTCAAGCGCTTCCAGCCGCGGTCCCGCCAATCTGCCGATTTGCACCGACGCGTCGTAGAGCACGACGCCGAATGCGACGAGGGCGACCAGGATCGCAATCGAAGCCTTGACATGGCGCGATTCGAAACTGCGTATCGCCGACGCGAATGCAATGAGGCCAAGCACGGCGGCGATGATGATAATTGCGTCGACGCTCGCCCGCTGCCAATAGCTGCCTCCCAGGTGCAGCCACATTCCAAACTCATCGAACGTTAGCGCCATGGCGATGCCGTAGGCAAAGGCGGCAACGCGCAAGTCCCTAGGAGTGCGGACGCGAAACAGAAGAAATGCGGATACGCCGGCAAGCAGAAAGATACCGTAATTCAAATGATGGACGTGAGTGCCGTGCAGAAAGAAATACAGATTCGGCATCTGCTGCGACATGATCAGGAGCACTACGGTCCGCGCGGCGATGAACGTCAGTATGAACCCGAACAACGCGCGGCGACCGAGGTGTGCCGTTTCAGTGGGTAGAGGATCGGGGGTCATCTACTTGCGCAGGCTGAGGATGTAGCTCACGACATCGGTGATCTGGGCATCGGTCAAGGACGGATTGGGCATACTCAGAGGCAGAGATTTCTCATCCCAATGGGTCGTCGCGACGAAATGCCGTAGCGATGCGCGCGTCGAATCCGCGCGGTTGGCGATGTCGTCGAACGGCGCCGCGGGAGGATTGAGCAGCGGCGAGAACTCTTGGGCTTGCGCGACGACGTGACAGGCCGAGCATATTTGTACGGCAATCCGACGCCCGCGCTCGACCTGGGAATCCGCGGGTTTCTCGGGCTGCGAGGCAGCGGCGCCGGGGGCGCCGAGGCCCAACAGCAAGACGAGATGGCGTTTTCGCTCGAGCATCCGGAAGCGCTCCTTTTTCTTATCCGCAGCTATGGAATACTATAATTAATCCACGGCCTTTGGATCGCAACTTCGGCATTCTATAGTGGATGGGAAGGGGTCTTACGATTACTATCCGCCGATGGGCGCGTTATGCTGACGCACCCGCAATTTCCACACGGGTCCGTCATGCATCGCCTCGACACTGAAGCATCAACCGCGTGCGTCGCGGCTGCGCCGAACCTATCCGCAATTCCTGCGGCGCAATGGGCGCGCTGGGCCACGCGATTTGCGGTGCTGGCCCTGGCTGCTCTGGCCGCCGCTTGCGGCGGCAAGGCAGCCGGCCCGCCGACACTGCAGCAGGTTGCGACGCTGACGATGCAAGCGCAGCCGACGTCGCTGACCCAGGAATACCCGGCGCAGCTCGAGGCCTCGAATACCGTCGAGATTCGCCCGCAGGTCGCGGGAATCCTCTACCGGCAGGCGGCGCTCGAAGGCACGCCGGTCAAACGCGGCCAGACGCTGTTCGAGATCGATCCGCAACCTTACATCGCCGCTCTGGCGCAGGCGCAGGCCGGGCTCGCCCAAGCGCATGCGGCCGAGGCACAGGCGGACCGCGATTTGGCGCGCGCGCGCCCGCTGACGGCCATCGATGCGTTGAGCGAGAAGGAGCTCGATGCGGCGGTAGCCGCCAATGCCTCGGCGAAGGGCCAGGTCCAGGCTGCCGAGGCGGCCGTGAAGACCGCCGAACTCAATCTCGGCTACACCACGGTGCGTTCGCCGATCGACGGCGTCATGAGTCGCGCGCAAATCCGCATCGGCGGCGTCGTCACCGCCTACACGACGCTGCTGACCACGGTCTACCAGACGGACCCGATGTATGCGAACTTCAGCGTCGGCGAGCAGCGCCTGCTGCAAGTGCAGCGCGAGCTGGGCCGGCCGCTCGACCAGCAAAATCCCAGTCAGCGCCAATTCCGCATTCTGCTTGCCGACGGCAGCGAGTACGAGCTCCCGGGGAGAATGAACTTCGTCGACGCGGCCGTCGACCTGCGCACCGATACGCTCGCGCTGCGCCTCACGGTGCCGAATCCGAAGCAGTTCCTGCACGCCGGACAGTATGTCCGGGTCGTCGTCGCGACGCGCGAGCGCCCCAATGCGCTGCTCGTTCCGCAGCGCGCGGTACAGCTGCTGCAGGACAAGAACTATGTATGGATCGTCGATAGCGCCGGCAAGGCGCAGCAACGCGACGTCACGATGGGCCAGCAGCAAGGCAGCGACTGGGTCGTCGAGAAGGGCCTCGAGCCGGGCGACGTCGTGGTCGTCGACGGCACGCAGAAGCTCAAGGTCGGCACGCCGGTCCACGCGCAACCGCTGGTAGCGGCCGCCGCCGGGCCACGCGCTTCGTGAGCAATTTCTTCATCGACCGGCCGATCTTCGCGACGGTGCTCGCGATCGTCATCACGCTCGCCGGCACCATTGCGTTTCTGCTGCTCCCCGTCGCGCGGTTCCCGCAGATCACACCCCCCTCCGTCGTCGTTGCGGCGACCTTCCCGGGTGCGGATGCCGCGACGATCGAACAGTCGGTCGCGGCGCCGATTGAGACGCAGGTCAACGGCGTTCCGAACATGATTTACATGGACTCGCGCAGCTCCAACGACGGATCCTATACGCTCAACGTCACGTTCGAGGTCGGTACCGCCCAGGACATCGCCGCCGTCGATGTGCAGAATCAGGTCGCCATCGCCCAGCGCCAGCTGCCGCCGGATGTGCTGCGCCAGGGCGTGTCGATCACCAAGCGCCAGCCGCAGCCGCTGATCTTCGTCGCCATCGAAGCGACGGACCCGCGCTACGACTACTTATTCCTCAGCAACTTCGCGACGCTGCAGGTGTTCGACTCGCTGGCGCGCGTGCCGGGTGTCGGTCAGGTGTTGCAATTCGGCGCGCGCGACTACGGCATGCGCATCTGGCTCGACCCGGGCAAGATGTCACGCCTGGGCATCACCACGGGCGACATCAGCAACACGATCAACGAGCAAAATGTCGTCGCGCCGTCAGGCATCGTCGGCGCCGAGCCGGCGCCGCCGGGACAGCAGATGACCTACACGGTCACGGTGCACGGTCGCCTGCGCAGCGTTGCAGAATTCGAGAATGTGGTGCTGAAGGCCGGCAGCAACGGCGCGATCGTCCGGCTGCGCGACGTCGCCCGCGTCGAGCTGGCCGCCACCGACTACACGCGTTCCAGTCGTCTCAATGGTCAGCCGGTGGCGCTGCTCGGCGTCTATCAGCTGCCGGACGCGAATGCGCTGGAGGTCAGCAAGAAGGTGCGTGCCACGCTCGAACAGCTCGCGCAGCGCTTCCCGCCGGGAATTCGCTACGTGATTCCGCTCGACACGTCGGAGTTCGTGCGTGAGTCGATCCGGGAAGTCGAGATCACGTTGTTCATCGCCGCGGCGCTCGTGCTGCTGGTCGTGTTCTTGTTCCTGGAAAGTTGGCAGGCGACATTGATCCCGATGCTCGCCGTACCGGTCTCTTTGCTCGGTACCTTCACGATCTTCGTCGCGCTGGGTTTCTCGATCAACACGCTGACGCTGTTCGCGCTGGTGCTCGCCATCGGCCTGGTGGTCGACGATGCGATCGTGGTCGTCGAGGCCGTGACGGAGAAGATGGAGGAAAAGGGGCTCGATCCGCTCGCGGCCACGCGCGCCGCCATGGCAGACGTCTCGAGCCCGGTCATCGCGATCGCGCTCGTGTTGACCGCCGTGTTCGTACCCGTGGCCTTCCTTGGCGGGCTCACGGGCCAGTTCTACAAGCAGTTTGCGCTGACGCTGTCGGTGTCGGTGCTGATCTCGGCGCTCATTGCGCTGACCTTTACGCCGGCGATGTGCGCGCTGCTGCTCAAGCCGCGCTCGGCGACCCCACCCGTCGGCCTGCTCGGGCGCGGGTTCGCGGTCTTCAACCGGCTTTTTGCACGAGCCACGGTCGGGTACAAGGGCACTGTGCGCCGCGCGATACGCCGCGCGAGCATAGCGCTCGGCGTGTTCGGCGCCATCGTCGTTGCGCTCATCGTGCTGATCTGGCAGCGACCCAGCGGTTTTTTGCCCGAGGACGACCAGGGCTACCTGCTCATGGTTGCGCAGCTGCCGCCCGGCGCGTCGCTGCAGCGCACCGAGCAAGTGCTGGAGCAGATTCGCGCGATCGTCCAGAAACAGCCTGAAGTGGAGGGCATGCTCGCCATCACGGGGCTCAACCTGCTCGCTCAAGTCAACACCCCGTATACCGGCTCCGGGTTCATTCCGTTGAAGCCGTGGTCGCAGCGCCCGGGTCGACAACACTCGGCTCAGGCGCTGCTCGAACGCCTCTATAAGCTGCTCGGACCTCTCAAAGAAGCCAACGTCGTGATCGTCGCGCCGGCGGCGATCCCCGGCATCGGCCAGGCGGGCGGGTTCGAATTCGTGCTCGCTGACACCTCCGGCGGCAGTCTCGAGAATTTCACGACGGAGATCGACGACTTCCTCGCGCAGGCGAACAAGCGCAAGGAGCTCACGCGCGTCTCGACGCAATTCAACGACCGCGTGCCGGAAATCGAATACGTCGTCGATCGCGACCGGGCCCGCGCGCTCGGCATTCCGATCTCGGACATCTTCGGTGCACTGCAGACTTACCTCGGCGGCAACTACATCAATGACTTCAACCTTTTCGGCCGCACGTTCCGCGTCACCGCCGAGGCGGAACCGTCGGCTCGGACGCTGCCCGACGCGGTCAACACGCTGTATGTGCGAACGCAGGCCGGCGACATGGTGCCGCTGTCGTCGCTCGTGTCGATCAAGCCGACGCGCGGTCCGGCCTACATCGAGCGCTACAACGTATACCGGGCCGTGACCATCAACGGTGCACCCGCGCCCGGTTACAGCCAGGGCGACGCGATCAAGGCGATGGAATCCTTGGCCAAGGATTTGCCCGGCAACCTCACCCACTATTGGACGGGCTCGGTGTTCCAACAGCAGCGCGCGGGCAGCCAGGCACCGTATATCTTTGCGATGGCGATGGTGTTCGTGTTCCTCGTGCTCGCCGCCCAGTACGAGAGCTGGATCGTACCGTTCGCGGTCATCCTGTGCATCCCGTTCGCGGTGTTCGGCGCCTTCTTGGGATTGTCGATGCGCAGCATGGCGAACGATATCTACGCGCAGGTCGGCCTGGTCATGCTGATCGGACTCGCGGCCAAGAACGCGATCCTCATCGTGGAATTCGCGCGCCTTCAGCACCAGCGCGGCATGCCGCTCGTCGAGGCGGCGATCGAGGGCGCACGACTCCGCCTGCGGCCGATCCTCATGACCTCATTCGCGTTCATCTTGGGTGCGCTGCCGCTTGCGATCGCGACCGGCGCCGGTGCCACGTCACGCGAGGTGCTCGGCACGACCGTGGTGTTCGGCATGACTGCCGCGACGATGATCGGCATTTTCATCGTCCCGGTGTTCTACGTCGTGCTGCAGGGTCTCGTCGACCGATTCTCCAAGTCCCATGGAATCGCGCCGCCCATGCCCGCGCCCGCATCGGCGCCCATGGCCTTGCCATTGCCGGGACCGGAGCCCGAGGCATGAATAAGCGGCTGAGCTTCTGCGCGTTCGCGTTGCTCGCCGGCTGCGCGGTCGGCCCGGACTACCATCGGCCGTCGCTCGATATACCCGCGCAATACCACGACGTCGCGCCGACGCCGAGCGATGCGGCCGCCGACGCGGCGTCCATGGGCGACAGCGGCTGGTGGGAGGTGTATGCGGACGCGGACCTGCAGGCGCTGCTTGCGACGGCGCTCAAGAACAATTACGACGTGAAGATCGCGGTCGCGCGGATCGACGAGGCACGGGCACAGCTCGGCTCGACGCGCCTGAGCTACCTGCCGCAGGTATCGGTCGATGCGAGCGCCGACCGCGCCAAGACCTCCGACTACGCGCTCTTGCCGGGCGCGTCGCGGATCAACAATGAGGCTCAGGTACAGATTCTGGCGTCCTATCAGATCGACTTGTGGGGACAGCTACGCCGCGCGACCGAGGCCGCGCGGGCCAATCTGCTCGCATCGCAATACGCCAAGCGCGCCGTCAACGTGACTCTCGTGGCGGCGGTCGCGAATGCGTATTTCGAGCTCATTTCGCTCGACAGTCAGCTCGAGATCACGCGGCGAACGGTGGTCTCGCGCGAAAAGTTCCTGGAGCTCACGCAGGCCCAGCATGAACGCGGTTACGTGACCGGGCTCGATGTTGCAACCGCCGAAGCGGATCTCGCCGCCGCCCGCGCGACCGCGCCGGACCTCGAGCGCCAGATCGGCCAGATCGAGGACCAGATCAGCGTGCTGCTGGGTAACAATCCTGGACCGATCACCCGCATACACTACGGAGAAGCCGTACCGGAAGCGCCGCCGCGACCTCCGCCCGGGCTGCCCGCGCGACTGCTCGAACGGCGCCCGGATATCGCGCAGGCCGAGCAGGGGCTCGTTGCCGCCAACGCTGAAGTCGGCGTCGCCAAGGCGGCGCTGTTTCCGAACATCTCGCTGACCGGCAGCGCCGGTTCCTTGGCAATACCATTCGATAAGTTGTTCACTGCACCGGCGGCCGAATGGAGCGCCGGCGTGGGCTTGATCCAGCCCCTGATCAGCGTGCAGGCAAACCTCTATCAGGTCGAACTCGCCGACGCTCGCAAGCGCGAGGCCTTGTATCAATATCAGAAGAGCGTGCAGGCGGCCTTTCAGGATGTGGCCGATGCGCTGATCGCCTATAGTAAGTTCGGCGAACAGGAGCGTCAGCAAGCGAGTCAGGTCGCGGCACTGCGGCGCGCGCGAGAGATCGCGCTCGCGAGATATAAGATTGGCTACGCCTCCTACTTCGACGTCATCCAGGCTGATCGCGAGCTGTTCACCGCGGAGTTGTCGCTCGCTCAGGCCTACGCGAACGACTTGGGCGCGGTGGTGCACCTGTACTCGGCGTTGGGCGGCGGTTGGCAGGAGCACCCGGTCGCGACGTCGTCGGCGCCGCCGACTCCGTGAAAGGCATCGCGTCCAGACGCGCATAGCGGGGCATTCTGCAAAGCCGTCTTATTGTTGCGGCGCCGCGGGTTTTTAAGGCTCGCGACGGTTCCGTCATTCCAAGAATGCGTTGTGCAGCCGGCGGCGATGGGCTTAACATCGGCGCGTCAAGTGTACGAAGGAGCCAAACACACGTTCGAAAATCCAGTTCGCGCAATGAAAGGACATTTCATCATGGAACACGATATTTCGAAACTCGAACATCGCTTGCGTCATATCGATCGAAAAAGGGAAACCATCGAAAGCATTTCCAGCTTGATGGACCCCTTCATACACAAACCGGGTTGGACCACGGTCGCCGAATTCGACTTGGTGATGCTGACCCTCGATACCTTGGAGTATCAACTGAGCAGCATCGAGCGCACGCAGCGTTCGCTCGTGAGTGCCGCGCACCGCATCGGCGACGGGCAGACCTCTAGAAAGCCGACGGCAGGCACGGGAGCTTCGCGCGGAGGACAAGACAGCCACTGATCGCTGCCCGCTGATTGCGCCGCATGATTGCGGCGGAGAGCCGAGTCGCTCAATCCGCACGCATCTACATGAGCTGTGTAGTCGGCAGATAGTGATCGAGCAGCAGAGCGAGGAAGAGCCACGTCAAGTAGGCGATGGAATAGCGGAACACGCGCATGGCGATCGCATCGCTCGGGGATCGCTGCAGAGCGAGCGCGTGGCGCAGGAAACCTGCATCGAGGAGTGCGGCCGCGGCGAGGTAGAGCAGGCCGCTCATGCGCGTCAGGAACGGCAGCGAGCTGATCAGCGTCAGGCCGATCGTATAGAGCAGCACGGCGCGTTGGGTGAAGGGGACGCCGTGGGTGACGGGCAGCATCGGGATGTTGACCTTGGCGTAGTCGGCGCGGCGCGCGATCGCGAGCGCCCAGAAATGCGGCGGCGTCCAGACGAAGATGATGAGGAACAGCAGCAGGGCCTGCGGCTCGATGTGACCGGTGACGGCGGTCCAACCCAAAACCGGCGGTGCCGCGCCGGCGGCGCCGCCGATCACGATGTTCTGCGGGGTTGCACGCTTGAGCCAGACGGTATAGAGCACGGCATAGCCGAGCAGCGATGCAAAAGTGAGTGCGGCGGTGAGCGCATTGACTTCGAGCACGAGCAGCAGCATCGAGGCGATGCTCAAGACAAACGCAAAGCCGAGCGCCTGTGCGGGGCGCAGATGCCCCGTCGGCAATGGTCGAGATTGAGTGCGGCGCATGCGCGCATCGATGCCGCGATCCAGTACATGGTTGATGGCGGCGGCGCCGGCGGCGGCGAGCGCGATGCCCAAGTTAGCGAACAGCAGCGTATCGAGCCGCGGCAGAGCCGGTGCGGCCAACAACGAACCGACCAGCGAGGTCAGCACGATCAGCGCCACGACCCGTGGCTTGGTGATCTGCAGATAGTCGTGCCACCTGGCCGCGACGCTCGCCGGCTGCACGTCGGTATGGTTCATGCGGGCGCTCGTAGGGCGCGGTTCAAACCGACGGTCGCCATGAGCAAGAGCGCGGCACCGGCGCTGTGCGCGGTTGCGAGCCACAACGGGAAGCCGCGCAACACCATCGAAACGCCGATGATCAGCTGCATCGCGAGCGCCGCGAGCACGAGGCCGGCGGCGCGCTGCGCAAACTTCTCGCGCAGCCGCATAGCCGCGAGCGCCGTGCTCGCGAGCACGATCGTGATCACGAGTGCCCCCAATCGATGTGTGAATTGAATCGCCGTGCGCGCGGGTGTATCCAGCACGCCGCCCTCGTAGCTGGGCGCCGGCGGGCCCCGCAAGTCAAAGGCTGCACGGAAATCACCCGCCGGCCACCATTGCGCCTGACAGGTGGGAAAGTCCGGGCAGGCCGCCGCCGCATAGTTGCTGCTGGTCCAGCCGCCGAGCGCAATCTGCACGCCGAGCGCGATGAGCCCGACCAGCGCCAGCAGCCTCGCGCGCGCCATGGCGCCCCCGGCCTCGATCGGCGTCGAGCCCCGCCGCTGCGCACGTTCGGGTAACGACAGGACCAGCCACAGCAGCAACGACAGCATCATGAATCCGAACAGCAAATGCAGCGTGACCATGAGCGGCGTGAGTTGCCGCGTGACGGTCAACATTCCGAGCAATCCCTGTGCCAGCACGATCGCGAGCAAACCCATGACATACGGCAGAGGCAATACGCGTTGGCGCCATCGGGCCGTGCCTATCAAGACCAACGAGACGATCAGCAGCCCGAGCGTGCCGGCCGCATAACGGTGCACCATCTCGCGCCAGGCCTTGCCGAGCTCGAACGGCCGGCCTGCGATGGGCGCGGTGAGCACATGCGCGTCGGCCGCCGCGCCGTAAGGCGTCAGATGTCCGTAACAGCCGGGCCAATCCGGACAGCCGAGTCCAGCATCGCTGAGTCTGACGTACGCGCCCAGCACGACGACACACAGGCACAACAGCAGAGAGGCGCCGGCGAGCGCGCGAATGAACACTGGAACCGGATTGATATTGTCGCTGGTTGCGGCCATGTCCCATCGCCTGCGCGGGTTTCGTGCTGAGTCGCCGTAGAAGTTTAAGCGCGAGAACGACCACCATGCGAACGTCGCACACCCCAGCGATTTTCGCTAACGCTAACCGGCTCCTCCACACATTGCAACCTCCGGATCTGCGCAAGCTCGCCGGGAATCTTCCCGGCGGATCTTGAATGATGCAGATGATTGGAATAGCCTAATTCACGTGATGCGGTTTGAGGCTGGACTGCGAACGGGAGTGAGCGGCGCCATGCTTTTGCCGCAGGACCGTAGGTCCTCGCTATAAGGCAATGTCCCATAATAAAAGGGCACCGGTCAGGCGACATGGCGCAGGTCTTTAGACCCTATCAGATTTTCGTGCTGAAATTCGGCGCGGGTGTCGTTTTGATTCTCTTGATTGCCGGTATTCTGGTGTGGCGAAACGTCACCGCTGAGTCGCCACCGATTAATTCGCCGGTCGCTCAGACCCCTCCATTCAGCCACAAGCATCACGTCAGCGACGTGGGTCTGGATTGCCGTTTTTGTCACGCATCGGTCGAAACCGCGGCTTTTGCAGGCTTACCGCCGACTTCGACCTGCATGACTTGCCACTCGCAATTGTTCAAGGGACAGCCGATGCTCGCACCCGTTGCCGCGAGTTTTCGCGACGACCTCCCGCTGCACTGGATTCGCGTGCACCGTCTGCCCGACTTCGTTTATTTTCACCACGACATCCACATCTCCAAGGGTGTCGGCTGCTCGACGTGTCACGGGCAGGTGGACCAGATGCCGCTGATGTGGCGCACGCAGTCGCTGGAAATGTCATGGTGTCTGGGCTGCCACCGCGCACCCGAGAAATACTTGCGCCCTCAAAACAGGGTTTTCGACATGACTTGGCAAGCGCCGCCCGATCAGCTGCAACGGGGCCAACAGCTGTTGGCGGACTACAAAATCGATCGCCGCCGCTTGACCGATTGCTCCAACTGTCACCGCTAGAAATAATATGGCTGCCAACGACATCCGCGAGCAACCGAACCGTGTTCCGAAGGCTGAGCCGGCGCTGCAGTGGCGCGGCCTCGAAGAATTGCAGGCGCATACGGCTGCAGCGGGCGCCCCTCGCCGTGAACAGCCGGTCTCGCCGCCGGACGTTGCGACGCTCGATCGGCGCCAGTTCCTACGCCTCACGGCCGCGTCCTTGTCGTTGGCTGGGGCCGGCGCCTGCAGCCGCGCGCCTCAACAGACGATAGTGCCCTACGTGCATGCGCCACCACAGTTGGTGGCGGGTGATCCGCTGTATTTTGCGACCGCCGCCGCTCTCGGCGGAGCCGCGCAGGGATTGCTGGTCAAGAGCAACTATGGCCGGCCGACCAAGATCGAGGGCAATCCCGCGCACCCCGGCAGCCTCGGCGCGACCGACATCTTCGCGCAGGCCGCGGTACTCGATTTGTGGGACCCGGATCGCGCCCAAGCCGTGCTTCACCGCGGCCAGGAAAGTACCTGGGAGAGCTTTGTGGCCGCACTGAGCGCACGGCTCAGCCGGTTCTCGGTCAACGCCGGCGATGGTTTGCGCATTCTGACCGAGAGCGTGACCTCGCCGACGCTCGCCGGCCAGTTACAGGCGCTGCTTGAGCGCTTTCCCGGCGCTCGATGGCACCAGTATCAGCCGATCAACGGCGACCGGGCCTACGAGGGCAGCCGCCTCGCGTTTGGTGAGGCGCTCGAGGCGCGTTATCAGTTCGACGAGGCACGCGTCGTGTTGAGCCTCGACAGCGATTTTCTGGGTGCCCCGGGAGTGCGCTATGCGCGCGATTACGTGAGCGCGCGCCGCACCGGGGGATCCGAACCCAATCCGGGCCGGCTCTACGTCGTCGAATGCACACCGACGCTGACGGGGAGTTTCGCCGATCATCGATACGCGGTGCGGTTCGCCGAGATTGAACCGATTGCGCGTGCCTTGGCACAGGCGCTCGGTGTGGCGGTTGCCGGCACGCAAGATGCAGCGCCGCTGCCCGGCGGCGCACTGGCCGCGTGCGCGCGCGATTTGAAGCTCAACGCCGGGCGTGCCCTGGTCGTCGTCGGCGACGCGCAGCCGCCGATCGTCCATGCGCTCGCTCACGCGATCAATGAGACGCTCGGCAACGTCGGCCGTACGGTCAGCTATACGGCGCCGATTCTCGCGCTCGCGGAATCTCAGGACGAGTCGCTGCGCATGCTCGCAGAGGACATGGCGGCCGGGCACGTCGACACACTGATCATGCTCGGCGGCAACCCGGTCTACAACGCGCCGGCCGATCGGCTGTTCGGCGAGCGCATGCCCAAGGTCGGGTTGAGCGTGCACCTGAGTCTTTACGACGACGAAACCTCGGCGCTCTGTGACTGGCAGATCCCGCAGGCGCATTTTCTCGAGAGCTGGTCCGACACGCGCGCGTTCGACGGCACGGCCGCGATCCAGCAACCGTTGATCGCGCCGCTGTACGGCGGCAAATCGGCGCACGAGCTGTTGACGTTATTACTCGGCCAATCGTCGTCGAACGACTACCAGGCAGTGAGGGACTTTTGGACCAAGTCCCGCGCGGCGGCCGACGCCGGCGCGTTCTGGGACCAGGCACTGCACCGCGGCGTGTTCGAAGGCTCGCAATTGCCGGTGCGCCCGGCTGCGATCCGAGCGGATTTCTTGCGCGCGCCGGCGCCGACAGCGATGGCCGCACCGGCGGCGAAACCGGCACCGGCACCGGCACCGGCAGCGGCGACGGCCGACGACACGGCACTCGACCTGATCTTTGCTCCCGACCCGACGGTCTGGGACGGACGTTTTGCGAACAATGCCTGGTTGCAGGAATTGCCCAAGCCCTTGACCAAGCTGACTTGGGACAACGCCGCACTCGTGGGTCCGGCGCTCGCCGAGCGGCTTGGGCTCGCCAACGAGGACCAGATCGAGTTGCAATATCGCGATGCCGTGGTACTCGCGCCGGTCTGGATCATTCCGGGCCAGCCCGACGCGACCGTCACGGTGACGCTCGGCTACGGCCGCAAGCGGGCCGGGCGGATCGGCGACGGCGTGGGCTTCAATGCCTATGCGTTGCGCCAGTCGGACGGGCCCTGGCACGCGCACGGGCTGCAAATCCGCAAGACCGGTGCGAAAGTCAATCTGGCCACGACGCAGCACCATTTCTCGATGGAGGGCCGCCGGCCCGTACGCTCGACGACGCTGGCCCAATACCGCACCGATCCCACGCTCGCAACGGCCGACGAAAATCGCCCCAACCCCAGCATGTACGAACCCGTGCGCGGCGACGGCTATGCCTGGGCGATGAACATCAATCTGGATGCGTGCATCGGCTGCAACGCCTGCACGATCGCCTGTCAGGCCGAGAACAACATACCGGTCGTCGGCAAGAAGGAGGTGCTGCGCGGCCGCGAAATGCACTGGATCCGCGTCGATCGCTATTACGAAGGGGAGGCCGAGCAGCCGCGCACCCACTTCCAACCGGTGCCCTGCATGCATTGCGAGCAGGCGCCGTGCGAGGTCGTCTGTCCCGTCGAAGCGACCGTCCACGATTCGGAGGGGCTGAACTTGCAGGTCTACAACCGCTGCATCGGCACGCGGTTTTGCTCGAACAACTGTCCCTACAAGGTGCGCCGCTTCAATTTTCTGCAATACAGCGATGAGAATACCGAGAGCCTCAAGGCGCAGCGCAATCCGGAAGTGACGGTGCGCATGCGCGGCGTCATGGAAAAATGCACCTACTGTGTACAGCGCATCACCGACGCGCGCATCGAAGCGGAAAAAGGCAACCGGCGCTTGACCGACGGAGAGGTCGTCACCGCCTGTCAAGCCGCATGCCCGACCGGAGCGATCGTTTTCGGCGATCTCAACGACCCCGGCAGCCGGGTCCGGCAAGTCAAGGCCTCGCCACTCGACTACGCCTTGCTCAGCGAGCTCAACACGCGTCCACGCACGACCTATCTCGCCAAATTGAGCAACCCCAATCCCGAGCTCATCGGGACTCCGGCCGCCAAACCGGCGGGAGGCGGCTGATATGAGCAGCGTTGCACCGGATGAAGCGGTATTGCCGGGTGCACACACCTACGACTCGATTTCGGAAAAGATCTGCGGCATCGTGCTCACCGCGCGCACCGCGCGCTGGTGGGTCATCTCTTTTGCGGCCTGTTCGGTGCTGACGCTGATCTTTTTTGGCTCGATCGGCTATTTGTTCTATAAAGGCGTCGGCATCTGGGGATTGAATGTTCCGGTGGTTTGGGCGTTCGACATCACGAATTATGTCTGGTGGATCGCGATCGCGATGTCCGGGACCTTCATTTCGGCGGCGCTGCATCTGACGCGCCAGCCCTGGGGCGCCTCGATCAGCCGCTTCGCCGAGGCCATGACGGTCTTTGCGCTGGCGATCGCCGGCATGTTTCCGATCTTGCACCTGGGCCGGCCCTGGTTCTTCTATTGGCTGACGCCGTATCCGAACATGATGAGCCTCTGGCCCCAGTGGCGCAGTCCATTGGTTTGGGATTTTTTCGCGATTTTGGCCTATCTGCTGCTGTCGCTGATGTTTTGGTATTTGGGCCTGATCCCGGACTTTGCGACCTTGCGCGATCGCGCGCGCGCGCGCGGCGCGCAGGTGATCTATGGCCTGCTGGCGCTCGGCTGGCGCGGCGAGGCGCGCCACTGGCAGCGGCGCCAGAGCGCGCAGCTGCTGCTCGCCGGGTTGGCCGTGCCGCTCGTGGTGTCGGTGCACAGCGTCGTCGGCCTGGATTTTGCAACCGGCAATACGCCGGGCTGGCACTCGACGATCTTTCCGCCATTTTTTGTCGCCGGTGCGATGTTTTCCGGCTTTGCGATGGCGATGACGATCGTGATCTTACTGCGGCGCGCGTTCGATCTCGGCGAGTTCATCACGGACCGGCATCTCGACAATCTGGCCAAGCTGATACTTGCGATGGGACTCGTGCTCGCCTATAGCTACGTCATGGAGATCTTCATGGCCTGGTACAGCGCCGATCGCTACGAGATCTACACGGCGCTCAATCGCATGCGCGGGCCCTATGCACCGGTCTACTGGGCCTTGATCTTTTGCGTCGTCATCGTGCCCCAGGCCCTGTGGTCGCGGCGCGTGCGTCGCGCACCTTGGGTGTTGTTCGGCATCAGCATCCTGATCAACGTGGGCATGTGGCTCGAGCGCTTCATGCTGATCGTCACGAGCGAACACCGCGATTTCCTACCCTCGGCCTGGGGCATGTTCTACCCGACCGTTTGGGACTGGGCGATCCTCATCGGCTCGATCGGCTTTTTCGGTTGGCTGCTGTTGCTGTTCGTGCGCTTCGTGCCGCTGATTTCCATGGCCGAAATGCGTGAATTACTGACTCATCAGCGGGGTGCCTCGTGAATCCGACGATTGCGGCATACGGCTTGCTCGCCGAGTTCTCGGGCCCGGCGGCCTTGCTCGATGCGGCGAAGGCTGCGCACGGCGCGGGCTATCGGCGGCTCGAGGCTTACTCGCCGATGCCGATCGAGGGCCTCGTCGAGGCGCTGGAATCCGCCGACGGGCGGCTGCCGCGGCTCGCGCTGATCGGCGCCATCATCGGCGGGGCCGGTACTTTCGCGCTGCAATGGTTCAGCGCGACCGCTGATTATCCGTTCAACGTCGGCGGACGCACGCCGGCCTGGCCGGGCTTGATCCCATCGACGTTCGAAATGACCGTGCTAGGCGCCGTGCTCGCGATATTCTTCGGCGCGCTGCTGCGCAGCCGGCTGCCGCGGCTCTACCACCCGGTTTTCAACGATGCCGGTTTTGCCGCCGCATCGAGCGATCGCTTCTTCCTGTGTATCGAGGCTGCCGACCCGCAGTTCGACGCGCAGCGGACGCGCGATTTTCTCGAGCACTTGCAGCCGCTGCGCGTCAGTGTCGTCGAGAGTTGAGGGCCCGCCGTGTACCGCAACCTGACTAGACCCGCCTGCTCGATCGCGCTGCTGGTCAGCGGTCTCGGTCTGATTCTGCTCGGCGGCTGCGAAAAATCCGTGCACAACATGTACGATCAGCCGAAATACCGACCGTTCGTCGAGAGCAGCCTGTGGCCCGACGGCCGCTCGGAGCGTCCCTTGGAACCCGGTGTCGTCGCGTACAGCGCCGGCGCGCTCGCGGCGTCGGCGAGCGGGCGCCGCGGCGATCTCGCGCTGCCTGACTGGGCCGTGGGGGCGACCGCGCTCGGTGCCGGCGGGGCCGCAGCGGCCGCGAAAGCGCAGTCGCTGCGCATGCCGGCGCCCGTGACGATCGACAGCCTACGGCGCGGGCGCGAGCGCTACGATGTCTACTGCGCGCCTTGCCACAGCGTCAGCGGCGATGGCGACGGCATGGTCGTGCGGCGCGGCTTTCCGGCGCCGGCGAGTCTTCACAGTGCGCCGTTGCGCGCGGCCACGGACGCTCATCTATTCGATGTCATCACGAGCGGTTACGGCGTGATGTACGCGTTCGCCGATCGTATCGGGCCGCCGGATCGCTGGGCCATCGTCGGCTACCTGCGCGCCTTGCAGCGTAGCCAGCACGCCGGCATTGCGGATACGCCGCCGGCCGAGCAGCAGGCGCTGCTCGCGGAGAAGCCATGATGGCTGCGCTCGGGCCCATGGCGCGGCGTCTGCGTAACGCGAGCCTGCTCGCAGCGGCTGCGGGCATCGTGCTGCTGGTCGTGGTCGGCCGCCAAAGCGGCGAGGCATGGCTGCCCTCGTATTTGTTCGTCTGGCTGTTCGTGCTCGCACTGTCGCTCGGCAGTCTCGCCTGGGTCGCCGTCCACAATCTGACGGGCGGGGACTGGGGCGAGGCCACGCGGCCGTTCACGCAGGCAGCGCTGCGCCTGTTTCCCCTCAACGTGCTGCTCGGCATGCCGCTGCTATTTGCGCCCGCACAATTGCTGCCGTGGATGAATGCGACGGGCGGCGCCGATGCAGGGCTCGCCGCCGGTCAGCATTGGTACTTGAACTCCCCGTTCTTCTACTTCCGCGCGGTCGTGTATTTCGTCATCTGGCTGAGCCTCGCATGGCTGCTGCGTGACGACGGCGCTGCGGCGGCGCGCGCAGCGGACCGACGCAACTCCTCGCGGCAAGCGGTTTCGGCGGTCGGCTTCGTGCTCTACGCGCTCACGACGACGTTTGCGGCCGTCGACTGGACGATGTCGCTGACGCCGCCTTGGCATTCGACTGCATTCGGCCTGCTGATCGGCACGGGCCAGGCGCTCTCGGCGCTCGCGGGCGCGATTCTATGCGCGAATGCACTCGCTTCCGGAGTCGATGCGGCCATGCGCCGCCGCTTTCACGATCTCGGCAATTTGTCGCTTGCGCTCGTGCTCGTCTGGGCGTATTTGGCGTTCATGCAGTTCTTGATCATGTGGATCGAAGATCTGCCCGATGAGATTGCCTGGCTATTGCTGCGCAGCCGGACGAGCTGGAGCGTGCTGACCGGGTTTCTGGTCGTCACGCATTTCGTGCTGCCGTTTTTGCTGCTGCTCTCGCGCAACGCCAAGCGGGCGCCGGCGGTGCTAGCGGCAATCGGCGCGCTCATGCTGCTCGCCGGCCTCGCCGACAGCTTCTGGCTCGTCGTGCCGATCTTCAGGCCTCGGGGCTTCGAACTGCAGTGGAGCGACTTGGGCGCGCTGCTCGCGATCGGCGGGCTGTGGCTGGGTTGCTTGATTTTCGTCATCGGAATGCCGGCGGCTGACCCGCTGCGCGGCGCACTGGCCCCGGGAAGCGGCGAACATGGCACGCAACGCGCCTGAGGACGGCCTGACGGCCGAGCAGCGAGGACACGAAGTCTTCGATATGAACGTGAGCTACCTCGGCTGGTTCTCGGTGGGCATCGTGATTTTATTGATCGTCACGGCGTTTGTGGCGTTTTACTTATTGGGCGGCTTTCGCATCTCCAACGCGGTACTCCACGCACAGAGCACCAACGGGGCAGCTGCGCCGTTTGCGACCTTGCAAGACACGCCGCAGGACGATTTGCGCAGCTATCGTCGCAGCAAGGCCGCTGCACTCGAGGGCTATCACTGGGTCGACCGCGGCGGCGGCGTCGTGCAGATCCCAATCGAGCGCGCGATGGAGTTGGTAGCGGCGGAAGCTGGTGCGCGAGCCGCCGCAGTTTCGGTGATGCCCGCGCCGCCGGCGCCGCCGCCTCAATCCCGGGAGCGTAAACCGTGAAGACGGTCAGCCTCGTGAGCATGAGCATCTTGCTCGCGCTGATCGCGGCGGCGGCGCGCGCCGAGCCCGCCGACCTCGGTCGCCCCGGTTTCGCGGGCACCCCGGATTTCGTCCAGCACCTCGGCCATGCGCTGCCGGCCGGGCTCAAATTTCACGACGAGCGCGACACGGTCGTGCGGCTCGGCGATTACCTGGGTACGGCGCCGATCGGTTTGATCTTCTCCTACTACCGCTGCACGAATCTGTGCCCGATGCAGATTCGCAACCTCGCGCAGCGGCTCGTTCATACGTCGGGCGGCGCAGCCGATGCGCAAATTCTCGTGGTGAGCATCGACCCGTTGGACACACCGGCGCTCGCCGATCTCGCGAAGCACAAGTTCCTCGACGATTTGCTGCCGCCAGCGCGGGCCGAGCGCTGGCATTTCTTGAGCGGCGCGCCGGCCGAGATCGCCGGCCTCGCCGACGCGCTCGGATACAGCTACGGCTATGATGAGGCGACGCATCAGTTTGCCCATCCTGCCGGTTTCGCGCTGATCACCGCAGACGGCAAGGTTGCGCGTTATTTCTTCGGCTTCGACTACACGGCCGCGGATCTCAGCAGCGCCTTCGATCAAGCCGCGGCGCAGCGCATCGCCTCGCCGATCGCCCGCCTTCTGCTCGTCTGTTTTCATTATGACCTCACGACCGGGCGCTACAGCGGCCTCATCATGACGGTGCTGCGCGCCGCCTCGACGATCATGCTGCTCGGCGCGCTCGCGCTCGCCTGGACGCTGATGCGCCGCTCGCGCCGACCCCGGACTGGGGAAGCCTGATCATGGATTCTCTGCCATTTTTTCCCACTCGCGCCTCGACGATCGCCGGCCCGATCGACGACCTCTATTTTGCCTGGCTCATCTTGTCGGGTGTCGTTGCACTCGCGGTCGCGGTTCTGATCGTCTGGTTCGCGGTCCGCTATCGTCGGGGCTCTCCCGCCGATCGGACGATCGCCGATGCGGCCGAGCACGCCCGCACGATGCACCATATCGAGATCACCTGGACCATCGTGCCGATCGTCCTGTTTCTCGGCATGTTCGTCTGGAGTGCCAAGGTCTACTACGACAGTATCCGCGTGCCCAAGGACGCGCTGCCGATTTACGTCGTCGCCAAACAATGGATGTGGCATGCCGAGCATCCCGCGGGCGAGCGCGAGATCAACGAGCTACATGTCCCGCTCGACCGCCCGGTCGAACTCGTGATGACCTCCCAGGACGTGATCCACAGCCTGTCGATCCCGGGCTTTCGGATCAAGCAGGACGTCCTGCCCGGGCGCTATACCATTCTGACGTTCACGGCCAACCGACCCGGAGAATATCACTTGTATTGCACGCAGTTTTGCGGTACCTCGCACTCGAACATGGTCGGCAGCGTCATCGTCATGGAGCCTGCGGCCTATGAAGGCTGGTTGTCGGCCCACGCCAACGTGCCGACGATGGCATCGCGCGGCGAGCGTCGCTATCACGAGCTAGGGTGCGACGGCTGCCACGGCGCGCTCGCGGCCGTGCATGCGCCGAAACTCGAAGGCCTGTTCGGCAAGCCGGTGCCGCTGCGCGACGGCAGGACAGTACTCGCCGACGAGCGCTTCATCCGCAATGCCGTGCTGCTGCCGAACCAGGACGTGCCGGCGGGTTATGAGGCGAGCATGCCGTCGTTTCGCGGACAAATCGGCGAAGAGGAGTTGCTCGAGATCATCGAGTACGTCAAGTCGAAGGGCAATGCTATGCAAGAGGTCGTGCCATGAACAGCGCCGTCATCACGCCAAATGAAAATATCGGGCCGCATGAGAGCTATTTGAGCGCCGGCTGGAATTGGCGGTCGTGGCTGCTGACGCTCGATCACAAGCGCATCGGCATTTTGTACGTGATCTCGATCACGCTGCTGTTCGGCATCGGCGGCGCGGCCGCCGCGATGATCCGCCTCGACCTGCTGACGCCGCATAGCCAGCTCGTCAGCGTCGAGACCTACAACAAACTCTTCACGATGCACGGCGTCATCATGGTCTGGTTTTTCCTGATCCCGTCGATCCCGGCTACGCTCGGGAATTTTCTCATTCCGCTAATGGTCGGCGCACGCGACCTCGCGTTTCCGCGCCTGAATCTATTGAGCTGGTATTTGTTCATCTTCGGCGGCCTGTTCACGATCTACGCCCTGGTCTCCGGCGGCGTCGACATGGGCTGGACCATGTATGCGCCCTATTCGACGAGCTTCAGCACCTCGCATGTCTTTGCGGTCGCGACCGGCGTCTTCATCGCGGGCTTCTCGTCGATTCTGACGGGCCTGAATTTCATCGTGACGATCCACGAAATGCGCGCGCCGGGCATGACTTGGTTTCGCCTGCCGCTGTTCATCTGGGCGATGTACGCGACCAGCCTGATCCTCGTGCTGGCGACGCCGGTGCTCGCGATGACGCTGATGCTCATGGGCATCGAGCGCACGTTCGGGATCGGCGTGTTCGACCCGGCGATGGGCGGCGACCCGCTGCTGTTCCAGCACTTGTTCTGGTTTTACTCGCATCCGGCCGTCTACATCATGGTCGTGCCGGCGATGGGGGTCGCCAGCGAGATCATCAGTTGCTTTTGCCGCAATCCGGTGTTCGGCTATCGCTTCATGGCCTATGCGATCCTCGCGATCGCCGCATTCGGCTTCGTGGTCTGGGGCCATCACATGTTCGTCAGCGGCCAATCGGCCTACGCCGGAACCGTATTCTCGCTGCTGACCTTTCTCGTCTCGGTGCCCTCGGCAATCAAGGTGTTCAACTGGACGGCGACGCTCTATAAGGCACACATATCGTTTCAGGCACCGATGCTCTATGCGCTGGGCTTCGTCGGCTTGTTCACGATCGGCGGCCTGACCGGGTTGTTTCTTGCCTCGCTGGGGCTCGACGTACAATTGCACGACACCTACTTCGTGGTCGCGCATTTTCACTACATCATGGTGGGCGCCGCCGTCATGGCATTCTTCGGCGGCATCCACTTCTGGTGGCCGAAGATCACCGGGCGCATGTATCCGGAAGGCTGGGCGCGCTTTTGCGCGATCCTGACTTTCATCGGCTTCAATCTCACGTTTTTCCCGCAGTTCATTCTCGGTTATCTCGGCATGCCGCGCCGCTACCCCGACTATCCGCCCGAGTTTCAAGTCTGGAATGTGCTCTCGTCGGCCGGCTCTTCGCTGCTCGCGTTCGGCTACGTGCTGCCGCTCGCATACCTCCTCTGGTCGCTGAAGTACGGCGCCCGGGCGCCTGCGAACCCCTGGGGCGCCAAGGGCCTCGAATGGCAGACCGATTCGCCGCCGCCGTCGGAGAATTTCCATACGACGCCGATCGTGACCGAAGAAGCCTATGCCTACTCGCAGGCGGAGTCCCCGCATGCATAACAACGCCGTCGCCGGCATTGCTCCGCAGTTCGACGATGCCGTGCAGCAGCGCACGGCCGCGAACCTCGGCATTTGGCTGTTTCTTGCGACCGAGATCTTGTTTTTCGGCGTGCTGTTCGCCGCATACGCGATCACCCGCGTGCGATTTCCCGACGCATTTGCCGCAGCGAGCCGCCTGACCAATTTGCCGCTGGCGGGCGTAAATACCGCGGTGCTGATTACCAGCAGCCTGTCGATGGCGCTCGGCGTGCACGCCGCGCGCCATGGCGCGCGCCGCGCATTGATCGGCTGGCTCAGCCTGACCGTTGCGCTGGGCATCGCCTTCTTGGCGATCAAGGCCGTCGAGTATCGAATCGATTACCTCGAGCACCTCGTGCCGAAGCTCGATTTTCGCTATGAGGGGTCCCAGGCCGACCAGGTCGAGCTCTTCTTCTATATGTATTTCTTCATTACCGGCGTACACGCGCTGCACGTGCTGATCGGCGTCGGCTGCATCGCGACGATCGCGGTCATGGCTTCGCACGACAAGTTCAGTCCGGCCTACTACACGCCGGTCGACGTCACGGGTCTTTATTGGCACCTCGTCGACGTCATCTGGCTGTTCGTATTTCCCATTCTTTATTTGGTCTCGAGATCATGACGAAGCACGCTGAAACCCGCCCGATGGTCTACATTTTGGTCTGGCTGGCCTTGATGGTGCTGCTGGCGCTGACCGTGGGCAGCGCCTTCATGCCTTTAGGTCGTGCCCACACGCCCGTGAATCTCGCGATCAGCGTGACGCAAGCCGCGCTCGTCATGCTGTTCTCGATGCACCTGAGCGCCGCGCATCCGCTGCTCAGGGTCATTGCACTCATCGGATTTTTTGGCATCGCGATCATGATCACGCTATCGCTGTTCGACGTGCTGACGCGATAGGCCGCGTCGCTCGGCGGAACGTCCCCCAGGGACTAAACGAGCTGTGTAGTCGGCAGATAGTGATCGAGCAGCAGAGCGAGGAAGAGCCACGTCAAGTAGGCGATGGAATAGCGGAACACGCGCATGGCGATCGCATCGCTCGGGGATCGCTGCAGAGCGAGCGCGTGGCGCAGGAAACCTGCATCGAGGAGTGCGGCCGCGGCGAGGTAGAGCAGGCCGCTCATGCGCGTCAGGAACGGCAGCGAGCTGATCAGCGTCAGGCCGATCGTATAGAGCAGCACGGCGCGTTGGGTGAAGGGGACGCCGTGGGTGACGGGCAGCATCGGGATGTTGACCTTGGCGTAGTCGGCGCGGCGCGCGATCGCGAGCGCCCAGAAATGCGGCGGCGTCCAGACGAAGATGATGAGGAACAGCAGCAGGGCCTGCGGCTCGATGTGACCGGTGACGGCGGTCCAACCCAAAACCGGCGGTGCCGCGCCGGCGGCGCCGCCGATCACGATGTTCTGCGGGGTTGCACGCTTGAGCCAGACGGTATAGAGCACGGCATAGCCGAGCAGCGATGCAAAAGTGAGTGCGGCGGTGAGCGCATTGACTTCGAGCACGAGCAGCAGCATCGAGGCGATGCTCAAGACAAACGCAAAGCCGAGCGCCTGTGCGGGGCGCAGATGCCCCGTCGGCAATGGTCGAGATTGAGTGCGGCGCATGCGCGCATCGATGCCGCGATCCAGTACATGGTTGATGGCGGCGGCGCCGGCGGCGGCGAGCGCGATGCCCAAGTTAGCGAACAGCAGCGTATCGAGCCGCGGCAGAGCCGGTGCGGCCAACAACGAACCGACCAGCGAGGTCAGCACGATCAGCGCCACGACCCGTGGCTTGGTGATCTGCAGATAGTCGTGCCACCTGGCCGCGACGCTCGCCGGCTGCACCGCGCTGAGATTGTCGCCGGACGCGCTCATCGTGCGGGATCGCGGTGCGGGCTCAGGGCAAGCGCGACCAGCGTGCAGATCGCGCCGGACAGCAGATAGGCTCCCGCGGCAATCAGTCCAAATCGGCTCGCGAGTATCAGCGCCACGAAGGGAGCGAAGCCGGCGCCGAACAGCCAGGCGAAATCGGCAGTCAACGCGGATCCGGTATAGCGGTGGGAAATCGGGAAACTGGACGCGACCGCGCCCGAGGACTGACCGAACGAGAGGCCGAGAAGTATGAAGCCGAGCAGCATGAAAGTGGCCTCGCCGACATCGCCGCCGTTGAGCAATTGTGGCGCGAAGCCACTGAATGCCGCGATGGCCCCGGCGGTGACCCCAAGCATCGTGCGCCGACCCACGCGATCGGCGATGATTCCGGAGGCCACGATGGCTCCCACGCCGACCGCAGCGCCGGTCATTTCAATGATCAAGAACCGGGCCGGGGCTTGCCGCGTGTAGAGGAATACCCAGGATAGCGGGAACAGCGTCACGGTATGGAACAGCGCGAAACTCGCGAGCGGCGTGAAAGCGCCGATGACGATGTTGCGTCCGTGCGCGCGCAAGGTCTCCGGCACACTGGAAGGGCGCAGTGCCAGAGCCTCGAATTGTTGCGCGAATTCGGGTGTCTCAACGAGGCGCAGCCGGGCGAACAGGGCGACGACATTGATCGCGAAAGCCACGAAGAACGGATAGCGCCAGCCCCAATCGAGAAAATCTGCGGCCGGCAATTTATCGACGAAGAACGCAAACAGCGCGCTCGCGACGATGAGTCCCAGCGGCGCCCCGAGCTGCGGGATCATCGCATACCAGCCGCGCCGCCGTTCCGGCGCGTTGAGAGCCAGCAGCGAGGCCAGACCGTCCCATTCGCCGCCCAGTGCAATGCCCTGACCGAGGCGAAACACAATCAGCAGAAACGCCGAAAATGCGCCGATTTGGTCGTAGCCCGGCAGGAAAGCGACCGCCACGGTGGATACGCCGAGCAGCAGCAGCGCGATCATCAGCTTGACGCCGCGTCCATAGGCGCGATCAATCCCGATGAAGATGACGGTGCCGATGGGGCGGGCAAGGAAAGCCACCGCAAAGACGGCAAATGAAAGCAGCGTGCCCGATAGCGCGTCGACGTATGGAAAGACGAGCTTCGGAAACACCATCACCGACGCGATCGCGTAGACGAAGAAATCGAAGAATTCGGAGGTTCGACCGATAATGACGCCAACCGCGATGTCGCCGGCGGTCGGTTCTCCGTGAGCGCGACGCGGACGGTTCGCCGCCGGTTCAGCCGGTGACGCCGCCGGAATGGTGGCCTCCGTGTTCATGGAATCTGTCGGCTCGTCGTCATATGTCTTTCCGTTTCGACTCACGCTATCATTTTGCGCGACGCCTGCCGTACTATGCGCAGCCGGGCGCAGCCAGGCGCAGCCGCGCGACGCCTCGTGAAGCACATTGTAGGGACTTGAGAGAGTAGGGCAAGTGATTCCCTGCCGCGAATAGCAATGGTCGTTCGCCGATTGGAGATGCATTGGCCCGTATTCGTTTCATAGCTACCCTGCCGTTCATCGCGATGCTCTGTGCGTGCCATGCGGTGGTGCTAAATCCATCGGGCGATGTGGCTCAGCAGCAGCGCGATCTGCTGATCTACTCGACCCTGTTGATGCTCATTGTCATCGTTCCGGTCATGGTCATGACGGTGCTGTTCGCCTGGCGGTACCGCCAGGCGAACAGTGCGGCCCGCTACGAGCCGGATTGGGACCACTCGATACACCTGGAACTGTTCATTTGGGCCGCGCCGCTGCTGATCATCATCGGACTCGGTGGGCTTACCTGGGTCGGTACACACTTACTCGATCCGTACCGGGCGCTCGGCCGAATCAAGCCGGGCGAGTCCACGGTATCTGCCGCGCCGCCGCTGCAGGTGGAGGTCGTGGCGCTCGATTGGAAGTGGCTGTTCATCTATCCGCAGTACGGCATCGCAACGGTCAACGAACTTGCCGCGCCGCTCGATAGACCGATCGAGTTCCGGATCACCGCGTCCTCGGTCATGAATTCATTGTTCATTCCCGCGCTCGCCGGCCAAATCTATGCGATGCCCGGCATGGAAACGAAGCTGCACGCGGTCGCGAACACCGCCGGTGATTACCAGGGGTTCTCCGCCAATTACAGCGGCGCGGGGTTCTCGGGAATGCACTTCATGTTTCGAGCGCTTGACGGTCGGGACTTCGAGCAGTGGTTGGCGGCCCGGCGAGCCGCCGGCGGCGTACTAGGGCGCAGCGACTACCTGCGGCTCGAGCAGCCGAGCGAGAACGAACGCGTCCGAGGATTTGCGGCCGTCGACCCCAGCCTCTACCGCGCCATTCTCAATCGGTGTGTCGAGGCGGGCAAACCGTGCATCAGCGATATGATGGTCATGGATGCGGCGAGCGACCTTGGCGCCGGCGCCGGCGGCAGCGCAGCGTCGGCCGGCATCGCCGACCTTGCGGCGCACGCGAGCGAAGGCGAGCCGCTGCTCGGCGCCGGCCTGCGGCCGCCGCCGGCGTTCCCATCGCGCGCGCCTCCGAGCCTCGTCTTGCACCAAGCGATCGACCAATGAAGGTGTGAAGCGCCATGACCACCGACTCAACTCTGATGCATACTGCCTTCGGGCGCTTGACGCTGCAGGCGTTTCCGGTCCATGAGCCGATTCTGGTCGCGACTTTCGTAGCCGTAGCGCTCGGCGGCCTCATCGTGCTGGGCCTGATCAGCTATTTTCGCCTCTGGGGTTATCTGTGGCGCGAGTGGTTCACGACGATCGACCACAAACGCATCGGCATCATGTACATGATTCTGGGGCTGATCATGCTGTTGCGCGGCTTTGCCGACGCGCTGATGATGCGGTGGCAGCAGGCGGTCGCTTTCGGCGGCGCGGACGGGTTCCTTCCGGCCCATCACTACGACCAGATTTTCACTGCGCACGGCGTCATCATGATTTTCTTCATGGCGATGCCGTTCATCACCGGCCTCATGAACTTCGTCGTACCGCTGCAAATCGGGGCGCGCGACGTCTCGTTCCCGTTCCTCAATAATTTCAGTTTCTGGATGACGACGATGGGCGCGATGCTGGTGATGGTATCGCTGTTTGTCGGGGAGTTTGCGCGCACCGGCTGGCTTGCGTACCCGCCGCTGTCGGGCATCGCCTACAGTCCCGACGTCGGCGTGGATTACTACATCTGGGCGTTGCAGATCGCGGGAATCGGCACGCTGCTATCCGGCGTCAACCTGATCGCTACGATCGTCAAGCTGCGTGCTCCGGGCATGACCATGATGAGGATGCCGATATTCACCTGGACCGCGCTGTGCACCAACGTGCTGATCGTCGCAGCCTTCCCGATCCTGACCGTGACCCTGGCGCTGCTCAGTCTGGACCGTTACGTCGGCACCAATTTCTTCACCAACGATCTCGGCGGCAATCCGATGATGTACATCAACCTCATCTGGATCTGGGGCCATCCGGAGGTCTACATTCTCATTCTGCCGATATTCGGCGTGTTCTCCGAAGTCACGGCGACTTTCTCGGGCAAGCGCCTGTTTGGCTATACCTCGATGGTCTATGCGACGGTGGTCATTACGATCCTCTCGTACCTGGTATGGCTGCATCATTTTTTCACGATGGGTTCGGGAGCGAGTGTCAATTCGTTCTTCGGCATCACGACGATGATCATTTCGATTCCCACGGGCGCAAAAATGTTCAACTGGCTCTTCACGCTGTATCGCGGACGTATCCGCTTCGAGTTACCGATGATGTGGACTTTGGCGTTCATGATCACGTTCGTGATCGGCGGCATGTCGGGCGTGCTGTTGGCGGTGCCCCCGGCCGATTTCGTGTTGCACAACAGCCTGTTCCTCGTCGCGCATTTCCACAACGTCATCATCGGCGGCGTGGTGTTCGGCGCATTCGCCGGCATCAGCTACTGGTTCCCGAAGGCGTTTGGATTTCGACTCGACCCATTCTGGGGAAAGATGTCGTTCTGGTTCTGGGTCACGGGTTTTTATCTGGCGTTCATGCCGCTGTATGTGCTCGGTCTCATGGGCGTCACGCGCAGGCTCCGCCACTTTGAAGATCCAACGCTGCAGATCTGGTTTGTCATCGCCGCGGCGGGAGCCATGCTGATTCTTCTGGGCATCGTGTCTTCGCTGATCCAGATCTACGTCAGCATTCGCAGGCGCGAAGCGCTGCGCGACCGCACGGGCGACCCCTGGGGAGGGCGTACGCTGGAATGGTCCACGGCTTCGCCGCCGCCGGACTATAACTTTGCGTTCACGCCGGTCGTGCACGACAACGACGCCTGGTGGGACATGAAGCAGCGCGGATTTCGGCGCCCCGTGGCGGGCTTCAATGCGATCCTCATGCCGGGCAATACCGGAGCGGGATTCATCCTTGCCGCCTTGAGCGGAATTTTCGGCTTCGCGATGATCTGGCACATCTGGTGGTTGGCGGCGCTGGGTCTCGTCTCGGTGCTCGCGGCCGCAATCGCCCACACGTTCAACTACCGGCGCGATTTCCAGATCCCGGCGAACGAGGTCGAGCGGATCGAGGACGGGCGCACGCGCCTGCTCGCGGCGCAAGCGTGAAACCGTGGAAATGACGGCAACCGGCGGGAACGCAACGACCGGGGCGCCGGTCTTTTGCCTGACCGAGGAGCACGCGCATGCCGGGGGCGGCAGCACTTTGCTCGGATTCTGGATCTATCTGATGAGCGACTGCCTGCTGTTCGCGGCGCTGTTTGCGACCTACGGCGTCCTCGGCGGCAGTTACGCGGGCGGTCCCGCACCCAAGGACGTATTCGAACTGCCGCTCGTCGCAGTCAATACCTCCATGCTGCTGCTTTCGTCGATCACCTATGGTTTCGCGATGTTGGCGACCTATAAAGGGCGCATCGCTGCAACCCAGGGGTGGCTCGTCGTCACTGCATTGTTCGGATTGACGTTCATCGGCATCGAGTTGTACGAGTTTGCGCACCTGATACACGACGGTGCGGGCCCGCAACGCAGTGCCTTCCTGTCGGCGTTTTTCACGCTCGTCGGCACGCACGGCTTGCACGTGACGGTCGGTCTGATCTGGATGGCGACGCTGATGCTGCAGGTCGGTCAGCGCGGCCTGATTCCGGAGAACGTACGGCGCCTGGCGTGCCTGAGCATGTTCTGGCACTTCCTCGACGTCATCTGGATCGGCGTGTTCACGTTTGTCTACCTCGGGGGGATGCTGCGATGAGCGATACGGTGCACGCCGGTAACGAGGACCATGGGTCGCTGCGCAGCTACCTGACGGGCTTCATCCTCTCGGTGGTCCTCACGGCGATACCGTTCTGGCTCGTCATGACCGGGGTCCTCGATAGCAAGATCGCGACTGAAGTGGCGATCACGACGCTCGCCATCGTGCAAATCACCGTTCACATGGTGTATTTCCTGCACATGAATACCCGATCCGAAGGCGGTTGGTCGATCTTGGCGCTGATGTTTACGCTGATTCTGGTCGTGATAGCCCTGGTCGGATCGATGTGGATCATCTATCACCTGAACGCGAATATGATGCCTGGCAGGGATATGGGCCAGATGCCTTGAGCGCCGACAATCGGTCGAGGCCGGTGCGCTCGCTGCCGGTGCTGTCATTGCTGGGTCTGCTCTGCTTGGCTGTCGTCGCCGCACTGGCGGCGCTCGGAGTATGGCAACTCGAGCGGCGCGTCTGGAAGCTGAATCTGATCGATGAGATCACGCACGCTCTACACGCAGCCCCCATCGACGCTCCCGGCCCCACGCAATGGCCGCGGCTTGCCGCCGGCGGCTACGCGTACCAGCGCGTGCGCGCGGCCGGACAATATCTCAATGACCGGGAAACCTTGGTGTATGCGGTAACGCGGCTAGGGCTTGGCTTTTGGGTTCTGACGCCGCTGCGCTCCGCTGATGGCTTCATCGTGCTCGTCAATCGCGGGTTTGTTCCAGCCGAAACGCGTGACCCCGCGACGCGGAGCGTGGGCATGCTCAACGACGACATCGTCGTCAGCGGCTTGATGCGCATGACCGAACCGAAAGGAGCCTTCCTGCGCGCGAACGATCCGGCCGCGGATCGCTGGTATTCGCGCGATGTCGCAGCGATTGCCGAGGCGCGCCGGCTATCCCCGATCGCACCCTATTTCATCGACGCGGACGCGACACCGGTACCGGGCGGTCTACCCGTCGGCGGCCTGACGGTCATCGAGCTTCCGAACAATCACCTGGTGTATGCGCTCACGTGGTTCACGCTTGCACTGATGCTGGCCGGCGCGGTGATCCACGTCGGCCGCGAGGAATGGCGCATCCGCCATCGTCTTTGATCTGACGTGATGAGTGAGCTCGCGCAAGAGGCAAAACCAAAGCAGCGCGAGCCACATGCCAATCCCAAGAAAAAAAGCCGCGCCGCCGACGACAACGCCGATCGCGCGAACGGCCGCCGTGAATATCGTCTCTACGGCAGTCGTCAGATGGGCGATGTGTTCGGTCATGGTCTTTGGCCCGCCAAACGCAGGGGAGTCCCCTTGCTTGCAATATGCTTAAGGTAATGGTGCCGACCGGCTTGGGCCGAGACATCGATCACAGAACCGCAACAGATACTCGCGATCTACGAGCGGCGGGAACTTAGCGCCAAGCCGACCCCAAATGCGACGAATATTCCGCCGGTCACGCGGTCGCAGGTCCGTACCGTCGTGGGGCGTCGCAGAAAACCCGCGATTGGGCGTGTGGCCATGATCAGGCAAGTGAACCAAATCAGCCCGAGCAGCGCGTGTATGGCACCCAGCAGCAAAATATACGGCGCCACAGAGACGCCGTTCGGAACAAACTGCGGTAGAAACGAGACGTAGAACACGCCGACTTTGGGATTCAGAAGATTGGTCATGGCACCCGTGCCGAACGACGCCCGGGATCCTTGAGCGCGCCCAACGTCGACGGCGAAGCGCAGCCGTGGGTGGCGCAACATCCGGTAGCCCGTCCACACGAGATACGCGGCGCCAATCCAACGCAACATCGTGTAAGCGAGTTTTGATGCCGTCAGCAGCGCGCCTAAACCGAGCGCCACGAGCGCCGCCCAGCAGAAGCAGCCCACCGCAATCCCCAATCCCGCGAGCGCCGCACCGCGCGAGTTTCCGGTGATTGCGCTTCTCAAAACAAGTGCCGTATCGAGGCCCGGCGTGATCGTCAGTACGCTCGCAGCGGCGATGAATGTGCTCAACGATACCAAGACGGAATCCATGGACTTCCTCCGGGCGCCGAGAAGTGAGTTTGCGCCCGTTCTGACAGGGCGGTCAAAAATATACGCAGTGACTGGGGAAATCGCATTCGGGGCGCCGCGGTTGCGCGAGCCGTCGAGTCCGGATATCGTGCGATCCAAAAGGATGGGGACCGGATGCCGGACGTGAAGGAAAGAAGCAGTGAACATCGGCGATGATGTCGTCGCTGAATTTCAGGAGGACGGCGTCGTAGTTCTGCGCGGCATATTCCGCGAATGGGTTGACACCCTCCGGAAGGTGTCGCCGAAGTCATGAATCACCCGAGTCCCCTCGAGCGTTCCTACCAGCCCAAGGACGGCACCGCTGCGTTCTTCCAGGATTATTGCAACTGGGGGCGCGTTCCCGCCTTTCGCTCTTTCCTGTTCGACTCGCCGGTCGCCGAATTGGCGGCGCAATTGATGAACTCGCGCGAGGCGCGGTTCTTTCACGATCACGTTCTCGTCAAGCGGCCCGGAAACAGTACGGTCACGCCGTGGCACCACGACCAGCCTTATTATTGTGTCGAAGCTAGCGAGAACGTGAGCTTCAGGACACCGCTGGATCCGGTGGCGCGGTCGGTGACACTCGAATGCATCGCCGGTTCACATCGCTGGAATGCAGCCGGCTATCGGCCACTGCGCTTCGACGGCTCGCCGCTATACCCAAGCGATGACTTCGAAGAGTTGCCGGACATTGACGCCGGGCGAGATCGACTGCCGGTTCGCGGTTGGGACATGGAGCCCGGAGATGCCGTGGCCTTCAGTTTCTTGACGATTCACGGCGCTCGGGCAAACACCTCCACCGTGCCGCGGCGAGTCTTCTCCTCGCGATGGGTCGGCAGCGACGCGCGATTCGTTCGCCGTGGAGCCGCCGGTTCACCGCCGTTTCGGCACTTGACGCTGGAGGGTGGCGCGCCATTCGACGCACCCGACTTTCCGGTGATCTACCGCAGATGATCGTGCTGGCGGGAATGGCGGTCATCGCGAGAGCAGGGGAGGGGCCGCTTCCCTGCGATGGCTCTTGACAACGCCTCGCTGCGAGGCACATATATCGATACATCAGCTACCAGGAGCGCGGCCATGTTCTACCAGGACAAGACTTTCACCGACGAACGCGTGGAACTGAGCGGCTGCGGATTTCATGGCTGCACGTTCAAGAACTGCGAGCTCGTATATCGCGGCGAGCCGTCGCCGAATTTTCAGGACAATAACCTCGTCGATTCGGTTTTCGTATTCGCCGACTCGGCAATCTGCACGCTGTATTTTCTCTCCAACGTCTATCATGCGGGTCGTGGCGGCCGTGAAGTCGTCGAGAAAACATTCGAGGATATTCGACGGCGCGCCATTCACGGCCGCACCGCGAGGACGGTACCGCCGGATACCCCGGATCACAGCTTGCGATAGCGTCGGCTATGCGCCGGGCGAGCATCGGCTATGCGCCGGGCGAGCATCGGCTATGCGCCGGGCGAGCGTCGGCTATGCGCCGGGCGAGCGTCGGCAATGCGCCTCGGTGCGTGGGTGAAAACGTGCAACCGCGCTCGCGTGATGTTTGCCGGACGGAGCTTCCGCCTTCAAATGTCCTTATTCAACTTTGGTATTGGGTTTCAGGCAGGGAAAGGCTCGACAATCCGTCCATGGGTGCCCAGGTCAACAAGCGCTGGTCGGTCAACGCGATTTCCTCGGGCCAGGAACCGTTGTTGATATTCTGCGACGGCCGGCCCCTGACGCAAACCGCTCTCGCCACGATCGAAAACGTCTCGCCCGTCGAGCACCTATTGATTGCAGTTGCAAGTTGCTTTGCCCTGAGCCGCCGGGCGGTTCTCGCGATGCGTAAACTACCGCGGTTTGCTTTCGAAGTCGTGGTCTCGGGCGAACAAGCGCCGGATCGCCCCAGCCGGCTGAAGCACATCGCGATAGTCGCAATCTTTCGCACCGGTGTCGGCGAGAGGGAAGCGGCGGCGATCGCCGAGGATGCAATACTCCTTTGCACGGTCGTCAATTCGATTCAAGGCACGTCGATTATTTCGGGCGGTGGGAGGGGTACCTAAAATGACCAGGACATTCTTCACAGGCGTCGCCGGGGGTTTGATCGGCGGGATCGTTGGTGCCTATCTGCTGATTCATTTTCACGACGGTAGCGCGATGCCGGCGCCGGCACACGCCGCTGCGACGCGCGCGCAAGGCGTGGTCTCGGCAACCAGGATCCAGCTCGTGGACGCGGGCGGCAAGATGCGCGCGGAACTCGCAATGTCCGTGGACGGAGGCCCGGCGCTGTTTTTCTTCGATACTGCGGGACGAAACCGCATGGTGATCGGGCTGTATTCGGCGGCCGAGGGCGAGGCGCCGTCGGTCGTGCTCAACGACCCTGAGCAGCGCGCGGCCGGCATATTCCGGCTGTTCGGTGCCAACGATACGCCGGTGATCGTACTGAAAAACCAGGGTCGCGACCGCTCGGTCTATGGCCTCAACCCGGCCTCCCTCGAGCCATTTCTGGCCAATTACACGGGCGAAGGGCAGAAAAACGATGTCTTTGGCAATTACTAGAATTCGACTGAGCCTGGTTCTCGGCCTTCTTGCTGCGCTCGGTTTCACCGGCGGCTGGTTCGTCTTGCGCCACGCTGCACAGGCGGATCGCCCACACTATGTGCTGATCAACGAGACGGGGCAGCATGATTATGATAAGGCCTTCAGGATGAGCCTCAAGCTGGCAGAAAAGAAGTCCGGCATCGAAAACGCGCTGGTTCTGCTGTCGTCGCTGCCGCCGACGAAAACCATGGAGCAAACGGCGGCCGATCTGTTCACGCAATTCAATATCGGAGCGCGGCGCAATGGCCGCGGTATCCTCTATGTGTACAGCGCCAAGGAAAATCTGTTGAAGATCGAAGTCTCCTACGCGCTCGAAGGGGACATTCCGGACATCTACTGTCGCCAACTGGAGGAGGCGGCAAGGACCTACATGCTCTCGGAAGTGCCGCAGGATTTCATTTCCGAGCTCATTATTACCACCAATTTGCGAGGCGCGGGCGCGACGGGCGGCACGCCGTCACGCCCGGAGTGGGTCGACGGGGAATTTCTTTCGGGCGGCGGCGGAGCGCTCGTGCATGGCTACAGCAGGACGCTTGCAGATTACGAGAGTGCCATCCGTCATCTGCCGGAGGCGGAGTTGAGTGCGTATCAACCGGCTTCAGATGCTCGCGTCTCGGTGGAACGATACCTTGCGTCGCTGGCGGCCGGCATCGGCGATCCGAGACTCCCTCTGCTGACGGAAGGCAGCAGACTGTTTCGAGCCGTCGTTCCCCGTGACGAGGCACAGCAACGGAGAATCGGCGAGTTCTTCCGCAGCGCTGCTCCCTATCGATTGCTGTTCGCCGGCAATCTTGCGGTCGCGGTTCCGCAGCCCGATCACTCGAATCTACCGTTCGTGCTTCGCCATGGAACCGATGATCTGTGGTACGTGGACGAGGCGAAGGCGTGGACCTACTTTCATCGTTTCGAAGACAACGTCAATTTCTTCGTGAAATATTCCGACAATCCGTTTTTTGACCAATTGCGCGCGCTGAAAATGCCCAACATGGAGCGCGCAATCTTCGCCGACCACGTGGGCACGCCCGCATTGTCCGCATACCCCTATTCACTCGCGGCAGCCATACAGACTCGGCAAGATAGGATTCGCGATGCCCCGCAGGACGCCGCAAACCATGCCGCATTAGGCGACCTTTACCTGTTCGAGTCGAACTGGTTGTCGAAAGCCATTGAGTCGTATCAGACGGCGTCAGCGCTGGCCCCGGAAGAATTGACGTACCGATGGCGGCTCATGGACCTTTACCTGAACGCGTCGCAGATCGATAAAATGCTGGCGGAACTCAAATACCTGTCCGAGCGTTTGCCTGCGGATCGGCAAACACAGGATTGGCATCGTTATTATCAGAAGGAGTATGACTTCAGCCATGATTAATTTTGACTACGCCTGGTGCGAGAAGGCACACTGCGGCGACGGCTGATTCTGCCACATAGGGCATTTTTCCATGTTAGTCGATTACTTGCGATTAGTGGTGTTCGCCATCGGCTTGCTGGTGGGCGTTCAAGTGCCCAGCGTCGTCGACCAATACGCGAAGCGTGTGAGCGCGCATCAGATCGAGGTCGCGAACAACTTCAGGGGCTTTCAGGAAACTGCAAACCAATATTTCGGCGGAAGTGTGGAAGCGCTCATTGCCCACCACGCCGCGAGCGCCGACAAGGTATTCGTAGATGAGGCCAAAACCATCCGCGAAATGTACGATCGCCTGAAATCCCTGAGCGCCGAGCTGGCGGCACTGAATCGCCCTCTGATCCTACAAATCATCCACGTGCTCTTTCGTCCCAACAAGGAGATTCTCGGCGAAACCCGAGCCGCCTACACCTATACGGTGCCCCTGAATGCGCCCGGCATACTCTCCGGCATTACACTAGGGGCATTGCTGGCAATCATCATCGAGGCCTCGCTGCTCGGCGTCATGCGCCTGGTCCGCCCCCGGCGCACACAACGGGAAATTGCGACATATTGATGCGACGAGGCGCTAGCAAGCCCGTTGGTCCGTCACACTCAGCACGTAGCGCCGTACCGCCTCGCGTGTTTCGTTCCACGCCATGGTCAAGCCCGCAAGATCCGTCTGTGTGACGGCGCCGCGGCGTGCATTTGCCTCCAGCAGATTGGCGCTGGCCGCGAGACGATGCGCGTGAAAATTGGCGGCGGCGCCTTTCACGGCGTGCGCGATCGGGGCAATGCCGGCCGATGGCGCCGTGGCCAACAATTGAACATGCGTCGCCATGGTGTCGAGAAACACCGTGACTAATTCCGAGAGGAATGCGGGGTCGTCGCCGATCATCGCGACGAGGCGGTGAACATCCCAAATGGGAGCGGTCGATGCCTCTGCGCCCGCATCGCTCTTCATTTGAGACGTCGTTTGCAGGCGCGCGCTGCGCGCGAATGATCGCTCGAGTACGCTCTGCAGATGATCCGTCGAGATTGGCTTCGAGACGTAATCGTCCATTCCGGCAATCAGGCAGCGTTCCTTATCACCGGTGAGCGCATTGGCCGTCATCGCGATGATGGGTACATGACGGCTCGCTTCGCCGGCTGCACCGGAGCGAATTTGAGCCGTCGCCTCGTAGCCGTCCATGACCGGCATTTGACAGTCCATGAGGACCGCGTCGAACATGCTGCGCTTCAGCTGGTCTAGTGCTGCCAGACCGTTGCCCGCGACGATGACTTGCAAGCCCTGTCGCTCGAGCAAGCGCACGGCAAGCTTTTGATTGACGGCATTGTCCTCGACGAGGAGCACCCGGCGGCCGGCACAGCCACCAATGGCCGGCTTGGTGATCGGCTGAGAGGGAGATGCATCGGGTATGCCGAGGCCGGCGGATCGTGCAATGGCGATGAGATTGGTCATCGTCTGCAGCAGTAGCTGCCGCTTGGCGGGTTTTGTCATCACCCGGCTCAGCACCTCAACGGTGGCGCCGCCCAGGTCACCCGTAGAGCTCAAGTAGATCACGGGTATCGACTGCCCCGCGGCCTGCGCGGACTTGTTCGGCGATCCATGAACCAGAGTGCTCGGGCAGATTCTGGTCGAGAATCAGAATGTCCGGCCGGTCGCCGGCCGCAACGAGGATATTCCATTGGTTGATCGCTGCGGCGGCGTTCGTGGTGCTCGTCACGCGACAACCGACCGGCGTGAGTTGACCGGTCGTGACGCGCAGGTTGATCGGGTGGTCATCGACCAGCAACGCATGAATTCCCGGCAGTTCGGTTTGCGCGCCAATCGCGCTCGGCGACTGGGCCGAATCGAAGGGCAGATGCACCGTGAAGGTGGATCCGATTCCATGGCGGCTTACGAGCCCGATGGTCCCGCCCATGATTTCGACGAGTCGCTTGCTGATTGATAAACCGAGGCCTGTTCCGCCGAATCGCCGTGTCGTGGACGCATCGGCCTGGATGAACGGTTGAAACAGCCGCTCTGCCTGTTGTTCGGTCATGCCGACGCCGGTGTCCGAAACCGTGATTACGGTCTCGATGCGCCCCTCTTTGTTCGGCGAATGTCGGCACGAAAGTATGACCTCTCCGCGCTCCGTAAATTTGACCGCATTGGACAACAAATTCAACACGATCTGCCGCAGCCGTGTCGGATCGCCGCGCAATGCATCGGGACCCTCGACATCGATGTCAACGACGAGCTCAAGACTCTTCTCACCAGCACGGAGAGACACGGCGTCCGCGCATCCCTCGAGGATTTTGGATAGCGAAAAGTCGACCGATTCCAACTCCAGGCGGCCCGCCTCGATCTTCGAAAAGTCCAGGATGTCGTTGATGATCGCGAGCAAGGACTCGCCGCTCGAGCGCACAATTTCCGCATACTCCTGCTGTTCCAGCGAAAGCGTGGAGTCGATAAGCAGCCCCGTCATGCCGATGATGGCGTTGAGCGGCGTGCGGATCTCGTGGCTCATGTTGGCGAGGAATTCGCTTTTCGCGCGATTTGCCTCTTCCGCGATTTGTGCGGATTCCTTGAGCGCTCGTTCGACCTCGGCCTGAAGGCTGGCCGCCTCCTTTTGAAGCTTGATATCGAGTATTTGAACGACATAGTGCAGCGGCGCTCCAGCCGCATCGCGCACCAGCGATACGCACTGCAGCACCCAAACCGGGTACCCGCTCTTGCTGTGAAACCGCCGTTCCAACTGGTAGGCACCGATCTCTCCGGCCGCGAGCCGCCGCGCCTGTTCATCTGCCGTCTCCCGGTCGTCGGCGTAGCTGAAGGCCGTCACCGACTTTCCCAGTAACTCCTGCTGGTCATAACCGAGAATGGAGCACAGCGCGCCGTTCACCTTCATCCATAAACCATCGGAGGAGACGAGCGCCATGCCCTGGGCGGCTGATTCGAATGCCCCGCGGAACCTTTCTTCCGTTTCCGACATCGCCGCGGCCGCGCGATGTTGTTCCGAGACGTTGGTAATGAACCCGTGCCACAAGGTGCCGCCATCGGCCAATCGTTCGGGCGTCGCATGACCGAAGAGCCATTCAACCGTGCCGTCGGAGAATCGCACACGATACTCGTCGACCCAGGACGTGAGGTTCATCGCCGATTCTTTGATCGATGCGGCGACACGCGATAGATCATCGGGATGCAGGACCGCGAATACCGGGGACGCATCCTCGCGCACCTGCTCCGGCGTTACGTGGTAAATGTCCCAAATCCGCTCGCTGGCGTACGGAAAAAATGAGCTGCCGTCGGGACGCAGCTGATATTGATAAACGACCCCGGGTAATTGCGAGGCGAGCTTCTGTAAGCGGTCTAGAAGCTCCTGGCGGACGTCCTGTTGACGCTTGCGCTCGGTCACGTCGGTATGGATCGCGATGAAGGAGGAGACTTTCCCGGTAATGGTGCGAATCGGCTGCAGGTCGATCTCGCAGCAATATTGCCGCCGGCTCGCGGTCTTGGTCACGAGCTCGATCTGAAAATTGCGGCCATTCTGCAATGCGAGGGTCAATGCCCGGTGCGTCGAAGAGTTGGAATCCTCGCCAAACAACAAATACTCGTAGCTCTTGCCGACAATCTCGTCCCTCCCGTACTCGGTAAGACGCGTAAATCCGTCATTCACCCATTCGATTCGGCCCGAAGGATCCATGATGATGACCGGACTGCTCGCATGCTGAACGACCGTCGCGAGGCGACGGCTCTCTTCGCCCGCCCGATCGATCGAGGAGCGCTCTCGCTGCAGGTAGCGCGTGCCCGGCTCAATGCCGACCAAGATGATCAGCAGGATGACGGCCGCTGCGAGAAGCATCCACAGGTGCAGCGTCCGCCGCTGCGCTTCACCCTCGGCATTGAACCGAACCGCGAGCGCGTTGACGAAGTTCTTTGCCGCAACGAGGTACGCAGTTTGCATCACCTTCAAGCGTTGGAAGTCGGTCAGGCGTTCGTCATCGCTTCCCTGCTCCGCCGCGTGTGCGGCCCGCGCGATTTCTCCCATTCGCGCCTCTACGTCCTGAAACTGTCGGCACAGCGGGTCCGTATCCGATGTGCAGACTTGTGCAAGAATTTCGCGCACCTTCGCATGCTGATCGATCCATTGCGCGATCGTGTCGTCGAGACTCCCCGTGGTTTCGACCCGCGGCGTCAGCAGGTGGACATAAGCCGCGTGCATGACTTCGGTAGACTGTCCGCGAAGTCGGCCGGAAACACTGACAAATTCGCCGTGGGTCGCGTCCCGCTCGAGGAACCGATCGACGCCGAGGCTCCAGCAGCCGGCTGCGACGGCGAGCAGGCAGAAAACACCCACGTAGGTCAGGCGTATGCGGTACCCGAGCAATCGGGCGGCGGGGCTATTCGACGTCGGCATGAGTCATCGGGGTTGTGGCTAGTCTGCATATCGGCCGGAGGCGGTGAGTCTTGACGCCTGATTCCCGCGATTTGGATCGGTAATGGCCCGTTTCTCGGAAAGACGCCGGAGCGGTTACAATTCGGGGCAAGCCGGCAATCGAGCAATTCGATATGGAAACCGACCGCATCACGACCGAGTTCATCGCCCGCACCCTGCCGAAGGCGCAATGGACGCATCATGCGCATTTGCGAGCCGGACTTTGGCATGCGCTGCATTATTCGGACGACGTTTCACTGGATTTGCTGCGTGAACGCATCCGCGCATACAACGAATCGACGGGCGTGGTGAATACGCCCAGCGCGGGATATCATGAGACGATCACGCGCTTTTACGTCGGCGTCATCCGGCTCTTTCTGGACTCGGTCGATGCGCGGCGCTCGATCGATGACCTCGCGCAGGAATTGATCGCGCGTTTCGGCGATAAGGGCTTGCCGCTGCGTTACTATAGCCGCGAGCGACTCAATTCGACTGAGGCGCGAATGGGATGGCTCGCGCCGGATCTCGAGCCGCTCGCGCCCGGCAGCCTGGATACCCGCGAATCGGCGGCGACGATATAATCCATTGACGCTCGAAGGGAATTCATCTCGTAGCGATACCGTCGCGGAGGCCGATCGCGCCCACTTGGCGAAGAGCTACGCGGAGGCCGTCGAACTCTATCGTCTGGCGCTCGCCGAGAATCCCGGCTCGTTCGATGCCTGGTACGGTCTCGCTTGCGCATCCGCCTCGCGCTTGGAGTTCGGCGATGCCATCGCCGCCTTCCGGCGTGCTCTGGAATTTCGCCCGCACGACGCCGGTTTGCGGGTGAATCTCGCCGAAGCGCTGTTCAGCCTGGGCCACGTCTCCGATGCCGTCAGCAATTACCGAATCGCTGCGGTCGCGGACGACGCGAAGATACGCGAGATGGCCGTAGGAAACCTGGCCTGTATCGCGCCCGGCGACCCGGCGCTCGACGATGCGATGGTCCTCGATATGCGTCGATCCTGGGCCGCACAAGAAGCTAAGCGCGTGACGCCGTGCCGCCGGCCACGCGCAGCCCGGAACGCGCGGCTTCGCATCGCTTATTACGGCGCCTTTTTTGCAGAAAGAAACTGGATGAAAATGTACATGGGCGTGCTGAATGCACACGATCGGGACCGCTTCGAGGTCAACCTCATCGTCGATGGCGCTGTTCCTACGGCGGCCTCGGGTTATGTGGACCGCGACGATGACCGTATCTGGCATGTCAATGGGGTTCCTAACGCCGAGCTTGCCGACCACATCGCCGCTGCCAAGATCGACGTACTCATCGACCTCAACGGCTACAGCCACAAATCCCGCATGCCCCTGCTACTGTACCGCGCCGCGCCGGTTCAGATCGCGTGGAACGGCATGTACGGCAGCACCGGATTTCCGAATGTGGACGCTTTGATCGCCGACAACGCCGCGCTACCCTGCGGCGAAGATCGCGATTACCCAGAACGAATATATCGCGTGCGGCATACCTACCTGCCGTTTCAGATGTTTTATGAAACTCCCGACGTGACCGCACCGCCATCTCTGCAGACCGGCTATATCACTTTCGGCAGCCTCAATTCCGCCTACAAACTCACGCCGGAAACGCTCGTGGCATGGTCACGGATCCTCCACACGATTCCGACGGCCCGCCTGTTGCTGCGTAACGCAGCCCTTGATCAAGTCTCGAACCGCGCGAACCTCCTCGCGCGCTTTGCCGACTTGAACATCCCCGCGGACCGACTGAGCTTGCTCGGCCGCGCCGACCACCTGAGCTTTCTTCGCACGTACGATCAGATCGACGTGGCGCTCGACGCATTTCCTTACAACGGCGGCACGACCACGGTCGAGGCGCTGTGGCAAGGTGTCCCCGTGCTGACGATGGACGGCGACCGCTGGGCGGCCCGTACCAGTCGATCGATCCTCACGGCGGCGGGCCTCGCCGACTGGGTCGCGGCCGACCTGCCGAGTTTCATCGCAAAGGCCGCCAAGTTGGCAAACGCCGAATTAGCCCCGATGCGCGCCGCGCAGCGCGCGAGGATCGCTGCCAGTCCCGCCTGTGACGTCGCGTCGCTTTGCCGGGAGCTCGAGGAGCTGTATGTGCGGGAGACCGAGCGGAAACGAATTCTCGATTCGGCTCATTGAGTTGAGTGCTGCCGCTCGAGCCCGGCTTGTTGGGCCCGAGTCTGATGGAGCTTGGTGAGCTTCCGTCGTACCATGCCTGTGACGCTGCATAAGGAGACCGACGATGAAAGGACGATCGCGCTTGATCTTGATGGCGATGATCATCGCCGCTGGTCCGGCATTCGGACATGCAAAGTTGCTCAGTTCCTCGCCGTCGGCGAATGCTCAACTGACGGATTCGCCTAAGACGTTGACGTTGACATTCAGCGAAGCGGCACAACTTGGGGTCCTCAAGCTCTCGAGTTCGGGCAAGGATATTCCTCTCGCGCTCGACCGCGGCGCAAAAGCTGCCTCGAGCATCACGATCGCCTTGCCCGCACTGGGGAGCGGAACCTACGAAATTGAGTGGACCGCGTTGGCTGCTGACGACGGTCATGTGACCAAGGGCCGATTCTCGTTCACGGTCACGCGTCCACCGCAACAAGCTCACTAGCGGCGCGCGGTGGATACGAACGCCTGGGATCTCGCCGGCGTGATTGTCAGAGCGATCACGTACGGTGCAACGTTCGGCGCGGCGGGCGGTGTTTTTTTCCTCGCTTACAGCCACTCGCTGATTTCGGACCTTGCGCGCCTCCGAATCCGGAGGCTCATCGGATTCTTGATCTTGGTGGCGGTGTCGAGCAGCGTGCTTCGTATTCCGCTGACGGCAGGCTCGATGAGCGGCGAGATTGGCGGGGTGTTCGATCGTGGTCTCTGGTCGATGATTTGGCACGCCGGCGAAGGCCGCGCGACAGTGATTCGAGTTGCCGGGTTGGCGATCGTGGGTGCCGCTTTCTTGTTCAATCGCGGGTCCACTGTGCCTGCGATTCTTGGCGCGGCCATCGCGGCAACATCATTCGCCTGGATTGGACATCCGCATGCGTTGCGATCCAACGTGCTCGCGCAAATACTCGTCGGCGTACATTTGCTCGGTGTCGCGTTTTGGCTCGGCGCCTTGGCGCCGTTGCTGCTCGTGTGCCGCGATCGGGCACCATCTTACATTGCAGCCACAGCGCTGCGGTTCGGACTGGCGGCAGTGTTCGTTGTGAGCTTGCTGATCGCCGCGGGCGCCGGCCTATTATGGATGCTGCTCGGGACGGTCTCGGAATTGTGGACCAGCCCCTACGGTCGCGTGGTGAGCGTCAAGATCGGGATCGTAGGCTGTCTGTTGAGCGCTGCGGCATTCAACAAGCTGAATTTGACGCCTCGGCTCCGAGTCGGCGAATCACAAGCAAGGCTGAGTTTGCGCCGTTCGATTTGGCTCGAAATAATCCTCGCTTGTGCGATTCTGATCGCCACCGCGACGCTCGCGACGGTCTTGAGTCCGGAGAAGCTGGGATGAGCATGAGATCGACAGCCTGTTCATGCGGAAATCCCGACGAATCGGAGTCTGAGTGCATTTGCGATGACGGAGACCGAACTGAAGCTCATCGCCGCCGCCGCAATCATGGGTGAAAGCCGCAGGCCGAACACCGGATAGAAAACGCCGGCGGCAATCGGTATACCGACGGCGTTATAGACGAACGCGAGGCCCAAGTTCTGCCGAATATTGCGCATGGTCGCGCGGCTCAAGTGACGTGCTCGAACGATTCCGTCTAGATCGCCCTTGACCAAAGTGATGCCGGCACTCTCGATGGCGACATCCGTTCCAGTGCCCATTGCGATCCCGACATCGGCGCTTGCGAGCGCCGGGGCATCATTGATTCCGTCGCCGGCTACCGCGACCACGCCACCCGCGGCCTGGAGCCGTTTGACGATCTCGCTCTTTCGCCCCGGCAACACTTCCGCTTCAATCTCGGTAATGCCTAGAATTCCGGCAATCGTTTCGGCTGTGCGCCGATTGTCTCCCGTAACCATTACGATCCGGAGTCCGCCGGCCCTCATTGACCCTAGGGCCGCCGCCGTTGAATGCTTGACGGGATCGGCGATTGACAGGAAACCCAATAGTGTCGTCCCGCGCGAGACAAACACCACGGTCGCGCCCTCGTCGCGAAGCCGATCGGCCTCCGCAGACACGGTGCGCAAATCGACGCCGGCGCCGTCCATGAGTTTTTTATTGCCGAGCGCCATGACCTGACCGTCTGCGTTTCCATACACGCCTTCGCCGGCGACGGACGTAAACTCCGTGATCGACATGGGCGCGATGCGATTTCCCACGGAATGGGACCGAATCGCATGGGCCAACGGGTGCTCGCTGTTTTGTTCAAGTCCCTGCGCGGCACTGAGCAGCAGACCGGCGTCGATGCCTCGCGACGGGTGAATGCCCGTCACTCGCGGTTTACCCTCCGTCAGAGTTCCGGTCTTGTCGACGACCAGCGTATTCACCTTCTCGAGTCGCTCGAGTGCCGCGGCGTTTTTGACCAGGACCCCCGACTGAGCTCCTCGACCCATGGCGACCATGATCGACATGGGCGTCGCCAGCCCGAGTGCGCAGGGACAAGCGATGATCAGAACGGTGACCGCTGCGACGAGCGCATGCGCGAGCGCCGGAGCAGGACCCCACACGAGCCAGACGATGAATGCAATGCCCGCAATCGCAATGACGGCCGGCACAAACCAGCCCGCGACCCGGTCGGTCAGACGCTGGATCGGCGCTTGACTGCGCTGCGCAGCCGAGACGAGCGCGACAATTCGCGCGAGCAGAGTGTCCTTGCCGACCCTGTCGGCGCGCATCACAAACGCGCCCGCACCATTGACCGAGCCGCCGGCGACTCGCGCACCGACGATTTTTTCCACCGGCATTGGCTCGCCCGTGAGCATCGATTCATCGACGCTGCTGGCGCCGCTCTGCACGATTCCATCGGCCGGCACGCGCTCGCCCGGACGCACGCGCAGGCGATCGCCGACCACTATATCTTCGAGCGGGATATCGCTCTCGTCGGCGTCATCGCCGGCGCGGTGCGCGATCTTGGGCGCCAACTGGAGCAACGCCCGGATCGCGCCGCCCGTGCGTTCTCGCGCTTGCAGCTCCAGTACTTGACCCAATAGCACGAGCGCGATGATGACCGCAGAGGCTTCAAAATAGACGTCGATAGTCCCTCGCACCCCATGCAGATCGGCAGGAAAAATCCAAGGTGCGAGAATGGCGACGAGGCTGTACAGGTAGGCGGCTCCGACGCCCATCGAGATCAAGGTGAACATGTTGAGATTGCGCCGCGCCACTGACGCGACACCGCGCACCAGCAGCGGCCAGCCGCACCACAGCACGACCGGCGTCGACAGGGCGAATTGAATCCATTGGGACCCGGGTGCATCGCTGATCGCAGAGAGTGCGCGAATATCGTGCCCCATCGCGAGCAGTACGGTCAGCAACGCGAGCGGCGCTGCAATCCAAAAACGGCGGCGCATATCGATGAGTTCCGGGCCGGCCGCGGCGTCCGCGGCGGCCTCGACCGGTTCGAGACCCATGCCGCAGATCGGACAGGTTCCCGGGCCGCTCTGGCGTATCTGTGCGTGCATTGGGCAGGTGTAGCTCGCGGCCGGCACCGGGGGTTTCACTGCGGTGGTTGCATACCTGGCCGGGTCGGCAATGAATTTTGCCTTACAGCCCGCGCAGCAGAAATAAACGTCGGTTCCTTGGAAATGAGCGACGTGGGGCGAATGGATCGTGACGGTCATCCCGCATACCGGATCTTTCAGCACTATATGACCCTGTATTTCCGTGCGGCCGGTCAGAAGATATGGAAGAAATACGCGAAGTAGAACAAGACGAGCACGGCGGCCGCATTCAGCGCAAATGCGATGATCGCCCACAGGCGACGACCGCGAAACAAGAGCGCACACGCCAGTAGGGCGAGGACCGATAGACCGAGCACGACGCCGTCGACGGATAGTTCGCGCAGAGCGCCGGTGCCGTACTGGCGGACGTATGCGGGCGGGTCGATGCGCCACTTGACCAGCGTTATCAGGGGCCCGACGAGAAACGGGAGCGCAAGCAGTGCATTCACAGCGGCCGAGGCACGGTCACGGCGTTTCACGAAAAGCGCGATCCCGCCGGCCCATAGGACGAGCGCGCACCAAGCGAGGAACGGCACGAGCTGATCGATCGTCACGCCATAATGTCCCAGCCCGAGTTGCTCATTCGAGTGCCTCGGGCAGCGCTTTGAACTCGCTCGGATCGAGCGCCAGACGGCCGGCCAACAGCACGGCCTGCGTTCGATTGGCAGCGCCGAGTTTGCGCAAGATCGAGGTCATGTGCGCCTTGACAGTCGCCTCCATGATCTGCAAGTCGTACGCGATCTGCTTGTTGAGCCGTCCGGAGCACAGCATCCCGTAGACGCGAAACTGTTGCGGCGTGAGCTGCGACATGCGCTGCGCGACATCGAGCGCTGCGGGATCGGCCGCCGGTTCGGTGTCCAGACCCATGCCCGCCGGCGTCACGAGTTCGCCACGCAGGACCGCGAGAACATTCCGGCCGATGCTCGCAGCATCGGCAGATTTGGAGACGAACCCTTGTGCGCCGAACGCCAAGGCCTGGCGCACGGTGCGCCGATCATCCGTCGCAGAAACCACGATCACCGGCAACTGCGGATGGGATCCCCGCAAGTGCGCGAGCGCGCTAAAACCATAGGCGCCCGGCAGGTTCAGATCGAGCAACAGCAAATCGGCCTGCGGGTCTCGCGCGAGCGCGTCGAACAAGCCGGCCACGCTATCGGCTTCCACGAACTCGCAATTCGTGCACGCGGCTGCTATGGCGCCCCTGAGTGCCGCGCGGTAGAGCGGATGGTCGTCGACTATGAGCATTTTGTATTTCATCGGCGCAAGGTCGCGTGACGCATCAAGCGGCCGACGCTTTATCCGGCCGGCCTCGGAAGGCGCTCAGGAGTGCCCGCAACGCGGCCGGACGCAGCGGCTTGTAGAGCAAGGGGTAGCCGGCGGTGCGTGCGATTAGGGCGAGGCCGGCATCGTGATCCGCGCTGATCAGCGCGGATGCTGCCGGCCGTAGCCGAGTCGCTTGCAGACGCTGCAACAGCTCGATCCCGTCTACTCCATCGCCAAGATGGTAGTCGGCCAACACCGCGTCGACGGCTTGTTGAGCGCAACACTGCTGGGCCTCGGTGCTGCAGGTCGCCTTCATGACGTGCACGCCCCATTGGCTGAGCAGCGCTTCCATGCCGTCCAGAATTGAACGGTCGTTGTCGACGCAGAGCACTCGCAGCCCGCGCAAACCGATCGGATCGGCGACCGGCGAGCTTGCTTCGATCCGGCGCAGGCGCCGCGGCCGTGCATCTCGCGGTACACGCACGCCGAATATCGAACCCCTCCCGGGATGGCTCGTGAAGGTCAGCGGATGGGCCAGGAGCTGGCCGAGGCGGTCGCAAATCGAAAGTCCAAGGCCGAGGCCCTTTTCGCCCCAAGGTGAGTCCCGTTCGAGACGATTGAATTCGGCGTACATTTCCTGCCTATTATGCTCGGCAATACCGGGGCCGGTGTCGTAGACCGCAACCTCGAGTTTGTCGCCTCGCCGCCGGCAGCCGATCAAGACAGTGCCGCGCTTGGTGTAGCGCAAGGCATTGGAAACATAATTCTGCAGGATCCGGCGCAAGAGTACGCGATCGCTGCGTACGACTTCGCGGCAGCCCACGATACTGAGGCGCAGATTTCGCGCCTGCGCGAGCGGCGCATATTGGCGCCGCAGCTCCTCCAACAAATCGATGATGGGAAACGTGGTGACATCCGGCTTGAGCGCGCCGCTATCGAGCCGTGCAATGTCGAGCAAATCGTCGAGCATTTCCTCGGCGGCGCGCATCGAGGCATCGATGCGGGTCGTCAGTTCTTGCAGCTCGGGATGCGCGCGTGCCTGCGACTCGAGCGCCGAAACGAAGAGCCGCGCCGCATTCAGCGGCTGCAGAAGATCGTGGCTTGCGGCCGCGAAGAAACGCGTTTTGCTCATATGAGCGGATTCAGCCTGCTGTTTCGCCATGCGCTGTGCCTCGAGCGAGTCGCTCAGCGCCCGCGTGCGGTCCGCTACGCGCTCCTCCAATCCCAGCTTCGCGTCGAGCAATGCCTGCTCGTTGCGCTTGAATTCCGTGATGTCGGTATAAGTCGTGACGAAGCCGCCGCCGGTCATTGGTTGCCCGTGGATGCTGTAGACCCGGCCGTTGCGGCGCGCGCGCTGGAAAGTGTAGGCGGTACCCGCGCGCAGGTGCGCGAGGCGCTTCTCGACTTGGATTTCGGGTTCGCCCGGCCCCAGTTCGCCCCGCGACGCGTTCCAGCGCAGCAAGTCGACGACCGGACGGCCCACGTAGACCATGCCGTCCGGATAGCCGAATAGTTCGAGGTATCGACGATTCCACGCGACGATTCGCAGACGCGCGTCGACGACGCTGATCCCCTGAGTCACATTTTCCATCGTTGCCTGAAGCAACTGACGGCTGAAGCGCAACTCTTGCGAAGTCTCGTCGAGCAACTCGGCGACTTCGTCGACATCGATACCGTTGCGCTTCAGCGCATGCGTGAGTACGACGCGCGCCGATGAGGCGCCGATCGAGGCGGCCAGCACGCGCTCAAAATATTGCAGTAAACCGCGATCGGCCGGCTCGGTGGGCTTGGGCAGCGGCTGGCCGGTCTGCGTGAAGTACTCTTGAAAGGCCGCGCGCGCGGCGCCTGCGCCGATCATCCGCGCCGCCACGGTCTCGAGGTCGCCGACCTTGGCGGTGATGCCGGGCAATACGGAGACAGGACGCTTTGGAGCCACGAAAGCGCGCGCCGCCAGGCGCTCTTGCAAGGTCACGCCGCGCCGCATCGACACGATCAGCATCACGACCACGTTGAGACTCAGTGCCAGAAAGGCGCGCGGGCCGACGGCGCCGAAATTCGGGAAATCCGTCAACGCGTGCGGCAGAAAAGGGCGCAGCATCGAAGGCCATTCGAGACCCCCCGCCGGCAGCAAGCCGCCCGCCGCGAGATTCGGCAGGAACACCAGATAGGCCCAGGCGACGAATCCGCTCAACATGCCCCAAAAGACACCTGCACGGCTCGCGCCGCTCCAATAAAGCGCCGCGAAGATCGCCGGAGCAAATTGCGCCACTGCGGAAAACGCGAGCAGGCCGATCGCCGCGAGGCTGATCGAACCGGAGGTGCATCGGTAATAGGTGAACGCGAGCAACGCGAGCGTCACAATGACCGCACGCCGTACCCACAGCACGCGTCGGCCCAAACTCGCTCCGTCTTCGAGGCGCTGGCGCCACAACACGGGCGCTGCGATGTCGTTCGAAATCATCGTTGCCAGCGCGGTGCTGGAAACGACCACCATCGCGGTCGCGGCCGACAATCCTCCGAGAAATACCAGCGCGTTGAGCCACGGTAACCCGTAGCTGATCGGCAACGTCAGAATCAGCGAGTCGGAAGCGGTACGTTGCGAAAGCCCATCGATGGCGCCGAGCGCGACGACGGGTATCACGACGACCGAAAACAGTCCGAGGTACGCAGGCAGCAGCCAACGTGCGAGCTTCAGGTCCTCGGTGCGCGCGCATTCGACTATACCGACGTGAAACTGCCGCGGCAGGCAAAAAATAGCGGCCGCAGCCAGCAGCGTACTCGTCATCGCATCACCGTTGAACAGCGTCGCGCCGGTGGCGAGTTGCGTCGGCAACTCCCATGCACGGCCCCGCAAGTGCAGGCACGCGAACACGCCGATGGCGACGAACGCAAGCAACTTCATCAGGGATTCGAACGCGATCGCCAACATCAGGCCCTCGCGGTGCGTCGTTGCATCGACGCGACGCGCACCGAACAGCACGGCGAACAACGCCATCATCAATGCGACCGCGAGCGCGGTGTCACGATACCACGGCGCATGTCCGGCCATGCCCGTCGTCAACGTATCGATGCTCGTCGCAACGGCCTTGTATTGCAGCGCGATGTAGGGAATCGCAGCCGCAAACGCGATCACGGTCACGAGTACTGCGAGCGAGCGGCTCTTGCCGAAGCGCGAAGCGACGAAATCCGCGATCGAACTGACTTTATGCGCCCGCGCCGTCTCCGCCAATCGCTCCAAAAAGGGCAGTGCAAACAGGAACACGAGCGACGGCCCCAAATAAATCGGCAGATACCCCCAGCCGTCGCGAACGGCGGTACCGACCGCGCCGAAAAACGTCCACGAGGTGCAATACACACCCAGCGCGAGAGCGTAGATATAGGGTCTAAGTCGACGGTTGTTCGGGTAGAGGCGGCGCCGATCGCCATAGAAAGCGATCCCAAACAATGAACCGAGATACGCCAATCCCAATACGGACAGCAACCAACTCGAAAACATGATTCCCCCTCGCAGGCACTCTAAGCTTCCGGGCGCGGCAAGACAATTGCCGGCGGCGCCTACGACTTAAGTCTAATGAGGGGATGCTTTTCGCCCCGATTGCGACCAAAGTGGCATATCGGCAGCATGCCTACCTGGGCAGCATGCGTACCCGGGCAGCATGCCTACGACGAGCGGATCCGCTCCTCGATACGAACGAGGCAGTCGGCCGGGCGCGCTCCGGGGCTAGGGGTAACTACGGATTACCGGAGCCGCGCGATAGCGCTTCAATGACAAGGGGGTTCGCCGTCGTCAATGATCCCGCGGAAGCAATCGAACACAAAGATCAACTCGGGGCGGAGTAGGGCTTCATGAGCAAAAATCTTTATCCAATTCAAGAAAATTTCGCGACCGCAGCGCGCGTCACGCGCGCCGACTATCAGAGGCAATACGCGCAATCGATCGAAGATCCGGAATTGTTCTGGGGCGGCGTCGGCCGGCGCATCGATTGGATCAAGGATTTCTCGCGCGTCAAGGACACGAGTTTTGCGGAGAGCGATTTCCGGATTCGCTGGTTCCCCGACGGCAAGCTCAATGTCGCGAGCAATTGCCTGGATCGCCATCTGGCGACTCGCGGCGATAAGACCGCAATCATTTGGGAAGGCGACGATCCGCGGCTCGCGGAACACATCAGTTACCGGGAACTCTATGAGCGGGTTTGCCAATGCGCAAACGCGTTGAAGTCCCTCGGTGTCCAGAAAGGCGATCGCGTCACGATTTACCTGCCGATGATTCCGGAAATCGTCATTGCGATGCTCGCGTGCGCGCGCATCGGCGCCATTCATTCGATCGTGTTCGCGGGCTTTTCATCCGAAGCCTTGGGCGGGCGAATTGCCGACTGCTCCTCGTCGGTCGTCATCACCGCCGACGAGGGAATTCGCGGCGGCAAGCGCATGCAGCTCAAGCGCTGCGTCGATGAGGCGCTGAGCGTCGCCGGCACCGGTTGCGTCAAGCACGTGCTGGTCGTGCGGCGTACGGGCACGCGCGTGGCGATGTATTCGCCGCGGGATCGCTGGTTTGCGGACCTGGTGCAGGACCAATCGACGTCCTGTCCACCCGCTGTAATGGATGCCGAAGACCCCTTGTTCATTCTCTACACGTCCGGATCGACGGGTAAGCCCAAAGGCGTATTGCATACCAGCGCTGGTTATCTCGTCTATGCCGCGTTCACGCACGAGACCGTCTTTGACTTGCGCGAAGCCGATATTTTCTGGACAACCGCCGATATCGGCTGGGTGACCGGTCACAGCTACATCGTGTATGGCCCGCTGGCCAACGGCGCCACCACGGTAATGTTCGAGGGCATACCGACTTATCCCGACATGGGCAGGTTTTGGCAGGTCGTCGACAAGCACAAAGTCACGATACTGTATTCCTCGCCCACCGCAATTCGTTCGCTGATGCGCGAAGGTGAAGAACCTGTAAAGGCATCGTCTCGCAGCAGCTTGCGCCTGTTGGGCTCCGTCGGAGAACCGATCAATCCGGAAGCCTGGGAGTGGTATCACCGCGTCGTCGGCGATCATCGCTGTCCGATCGTGGACACGTGGTGGCAGACCGAGACCGGTGGAATCCTGATTACGCCGCTGCCGGGAGCGACCGATTTGAAGCCCGGTTCGGCCACATTGCCGTTCTTTGGCGTCAAGCCGGCCATCGTCGACGGCGAGGGCCGCATCCTGCAAGGCGCTTGCGAGGGAAATTTGGTGCTGGTCGACAGCTGGCCCGGACAAATGCGCTCGGTGTACAGCGACCACCAGCGTTTCATCGACACGTACTTCAAGACCTTTCCAGGCATGTACTTCACGGGCGACGGCGCGCGCCGGGACGCGGACGGCTATTACTGGATCACCGGGCGAGTGGACGACGTCATCAATGTCGCTGGCCACCGCTTGGGTACCGCCGAAATTGAAAGCGCCTTGGTGGCTCATCCGCAGGTGGCGGAGGCCGCCGTGGTCGGATTCCCGCACGACATCAAAGGCCAGGGAATTTACGTCTACGTGACGTTGATTGTCGGCGTCGAGCCGAGTGAATCGCTGCGTCTCGAGTTGCGGGACTGGGTCCGCAAGGAGATCAGTCCGATCGCGACTCCGGATGTCATCCAATGGGCGCCGGGACTTCCGAAAACGCGATCGGGGAAGATCATGCGCCGAATTCTTCGCAAGATCGCCGCCCGGGAGGACGATCAACTCGGGGATATATCGACGCTCGCCGATCCGAGCGTCGTAGAGCAGCTAATTGGCGAGCGCGCGCGCCGCTAGGTGCGCGCGGTTCGGCGCGCCTTGAGGCAGCATCGCGGCGGTCCGGTCGAACCAGAAGTTCATCCACGCGACTCCGTCTTCGGCGGCTTCCGCGCATAGCGACCAGTACGTCGGTCCCGGCGTCAGGATGTCTGCCTCGGAGTGGCCGGCGCGGTTTTGAAAATGGGCGCCGAATTTAGCGGCGACGTGCTGAATCCGGTAATTGTCGCTGAAGCAGGTGATATGCAATCCGCGAGCTGCCCGATTGCGCGTAATCAGCAGCGCACGGCGCAGCAATTCCGTGCCGACGCCCTGGTCTTGCCATGCGGTTTCCACCGTGACCGCCACTTCGTACAGCATCGGCAATCCCTTGCCCGCGACTTGCAGTTCGGCGGCTCCGCGCAGAATGCCCGCGTCAAAAAACCCGATCACCACGGTACGAAACCAGTCGATGGAGTCGCAATGCGCCTGCAGGGCTTCATCGCTCATTGCGCCCATGAAGCGCAGCGATTTGTCGCTCGGCGTGAGGCGAGCAAGGTGCTCGCTGAGCAGGCGCGCTTCGATCGGCAGGAGCTTGCGGTAGGCCGTCACGACGATTTCACCGTTCGATCGCGATCGCGACGCCCATTCCTCCACCGATGCAGAGGCTCGCGAGGCCCTTCTTGGCATCTCGACGAATCATCTCGTGCAGTAGAGTGACCAGGATGCGGCAACCGGATGCGCCGATCGGATGACCGATCGCGATGGCCCCGCCATTGACGTTGATTTTCGCGGTATCCCAGCCCATTTGCCGATTCACGGCGATCGCCTGCGCGGCGAACGCCTCGTTGATTTCCATCAAGTCGAGCTCATCGTGGGTCCAGCCCGCTTTCTTCAAGCATAACTGGCTCGCAGGGACCGGGCCCATACCCATGATCTGGGGGTCCACACCGGCCGACGAATAAGCCCGAATCCAGGCGAGGGGCTTGAGGCCCAGTTCACTCGCCTTGCGCGCCGACATGATCATGACGGCGGCGGCACCGTCATTGATGCCCGAGGCATTGCCGGCCGTGACCGTGCCGTCCTTGCTGAACGCCGGTTTGAGGTCGGCGAGCGCTTCGACCGTCGTACCGTGGCGGATGAACTCGTCACTGTCGAACACGGTCGTGGCTTTGCGGGATACGATCTCGATCGGGACGATTTCGTCCTTGAACCGTCCGGCCTTCTGCGCCGCTTCCGCTTTCTGCTGCGATGCTGCGGCAAATTCGTCCTGTTCCCGCCGGGATATCTCGTATTTTTTCGCGACGTTTTCCGCGGTCACGCCCATATGATAGTTGTTGTAGATGTCCCAGAGGCCATCGATGATCATGCTGTCGACGAGTTTCGCATCGCCCATGCGAAAGCCGTCGCGGGATCCTTGCAACACATGAGGCGATGCGCTCATGTTTTCCTGGCCGCCCGCGATGACGATATCCGCATCGCCGCACTTGATTGCCTGTGCGGCAAGATGAGTCGCCTTGAGGCCGCTGCCGCAGACCTTGCCTATCGTCATTCCCGGTACCCCTGACGGCAGGCCGGCGCGGATCAGCGCCTGGCGCGCGGGATTTTGCCCGACGCCGGCAGTCAACACCTGACCCATGATGACTTCGGATATCTGCTCGGGCGGAACACCGCTGCGGGTGAGCAGGGCCTTGATGAGATGCGCACCCAGATCTGCCGCCGGCATTTTTGCAATCGATCCGCTGAATTTGCCGACCGCGGTTCTTAATGCCGCCGTGATGACCACATCATTCATGTCTGGATCCTCCGCTAAACGAGCTTAAATTCGATCTATTTTTGCAACACGTATTCGCCCGGGGCATCCGCGATCGGCCGGTAGTGCGCCGTGCCGATCGGCGGCGGGGCGACGCGCGCATCGGTGGAATGCCCAGCGAGCCAGTGCTGCCAGACCGGCCACCAGGATCCTGCCTGGGGCGGCGTCGTCTCGAACCAAGTTTTTGGCGGCAGCACGTCGACCGCATTCAACCAGGTGCGCACGCGGTGGCGTCGCCGCGGATGCACCGGGCCGCTAATGATGCCCGCATTGTGGCCGCCGGACGTCAGCAGGAACGTATAATCAACGGAACGCGTGAGTGCACGCGCCTTGTAAACCGACGGCCACGGCGCAACGTGATCGGTTTCGGTGCCGACGACAAACATCGGAACCTGAATCGCGGCGAGTTCGATCGGACGCCCCTCGCAGCGGAACTCACCGCGCGCCAGATCGTTGTTCAGATAGAGCTGGCGCAGATACTGCGCATGCATGCGGCTCGGCATGCGGGTGCCGTCGGCGTTCCAAGCCATCAGATCATTCATCGATTCGCGCTTGCCGCGCACGTAGGTATTGACCGCCGGCGTCCACAGCAGATCGCGCGAGCGCAGCAGCGTAAATGCTCCGGCCATCTGTTCGCTCGAGAGCACGCCGGCGCGCTCCATGACGGCTTCCAGCATGTCGAGCTGGCTTGGGCTGATGAAAACCGACAGCTCGCCGGGCTCGCTGAAATCCTGCTGTGCGGCGAGCAGCGTCACGCTGGCGAGCCGCTGATCGCCCTCGGCGCCGTAGGCTGCGGCGGCGATCGACAACAAGGTTCCGCCGATACAATAGCCCACCGCATGAATTTTCCGCTGCGAAACGATTTGCGTGACGGCATCGACCACGTCGCGTATGCCGAGTTTCAAATAATCGTCCATGCCGAGCGCCCGGTCGCTTGCGTCGGGATTTTTCCAGGACACGATGAAGACGGTATGGCCCTGCGATACCAGGTATTTCACCAAAGAATTCTTCGCCGACAAATCGAGAACGTAGTACTTCATGATCCAAGCCGGGATGATCAGGATCGGCTCGGCAAATACCTTGTCGGTCGTCGGGCCGTACTGAATCAATTCGGCGAGATCATTGCGCATCACGACTTTGCCGGGCGTCGCGGCGACATCTTTGCCGACGACGAAATTGCCGGTTCCGACCGCTCCCTTGCCGCCAAGCGTACGCTCGACATCCTCGAGCCAATTCTTGAATCCGCGCACCAGATTCGCGCCGGCTTCGGTACGCGTCGCCTCCAGCAGCTCGGGGTTCGTCGCGAGATAATTGGAAGGGGACATCGCTTCGAGCGCATTGCTGGCAGCGAAATTCAAGCTACGTGCATGCTCTGGAGCGACTCCGGGTACCTGCGAGTATGCGAGCTGCAACCAGTCGGCGTAATTGCGGTAACTGCGGGCGTAGACGTTGAATGGCCATTGAGCCCAAGAGTCGCCGCTGAATTGACTATCCCCCTCGGTCGGAGCGAGCGGCTCACCGCTGGCGGCCCGCAGCGAAAAGGTCCAGGTGTCGATGGTTTTGGCCAACGCGTCCTGCATCATTTGCATCTGCGTGGGCGGTTCCTTGGCGAGATTCAGATACCAGTCCCACCAAGCATTGATATATACATCCGGAGCCAGGCCGCCGGAGACGGTCGCGAGTTGCGCGCGCATCGCGCGGGCCAGCTCGGCAGTATCATGCGGCTCCGGTGATGCGGCATTCGAGACGCCAGGCTTCGTGATGTCGCGCATCGTGCTCGCTTTTTCCTTTGCAACCAAATGAGAGGGTGGGGCGCCTCGCGGCGCCCCACCTTCGTCTCTCGACCCACTCGCACGTCAATATTGACGCCGAATTGTGGTCTCAGCTCGCCTTTTTCTTCGTCGCCTCGACGACATTCGCGGTCACATCGGCAACGGCTTGCTTGAAGCTCGTTTGCGCGTCGGTCGCGAGCGTAACGAATTCCTGCGCGCGTGCGCGGAGTTTTTCGCTGAGCGCCGTCGTGAGTTCAACCTGCTTGGCGACGAACTCGGCCGGGGTCTGCGCAGCCAAAGCTGCCTTGGCCTGGGCCAGGCTCCATTCCAGGTAATCACCGGCAACCGCGTACTGGTAGTGTCCCACACGGTCAAACGCTTTGATGCTTTCCTCTTGAGCCTTGACGACCGGCGCGAGCGCGCTGCGGTAGCTGTCCAGGATGGTCTTGGGATCGAAAAGTGACTGGTTCATGTTAAGTCCTCGGTGTAGTGGTATCGGTACGCGAGATAGTATAGCCCGTTTTGTATGCAATGCAAGATAATTTGCATAATATCGGACCGGGCCGTCAGTCATATATAACTAATTGATTTTATTATATTAATTATTTCTTAAATTTGAAGACTTAGCAGAATTAATGAAAGACCATTTGCGTCGCAAAACACGGATAGGCCAGCGGGGCCCTGCAGCTTGCGGTCAGAGCCGCAAGCCGCCGTCCAGCTCGAGGCAACGTCCGGTGAAGAAATCATTTTCGAAAATGAACCTCACGGCGTGAGCGATTTCCTCCGGTTTCCCGAGGCGCCGCAATGGCACCGTCTCGGTGAGTCTTTCGAGCACTTCCGGGCGCATCGCGGTCAGGATTTCGGTATGCGTGAAGCCAGGCGCAATCGAACCGGCGCGGATGCCGTAGCGTGCGAGCTCCTTGGCCCAGACGACCGCCATCGATTCGACGCCGGCCTTGGCCGCACTATAGTTGCTTTGACCCGCATTGCCGACGCGAGACACACTGGAAATATTCACGATGACGCCGCCATTGCCGAGCTCGATCATCTGCGTCGCCGCTTCGCGGCCACAGAGGAACACACCGGTCAGATTCACGGAGATGACCGCATTCCATTGATCCAGCGTCAAGCGTCCGACAACGGCGCCGTCCCTCACTTTCACGAGCAAGGCGTCGCGCAGGACACCCGCGTTGTTGATGAGTCCGTCCAAACGGCCAAAGTCTCCGGCCACGCGTTTCATCGCATCGATGACATCGCCTTCGTCGGCGACGTTCACGCGGTAGTGGCGTGCTTGCACCGATTCGGCCCGACATAGCGCCTCGGACGCTTCGAGGTCGGCGGTATTGAGGTCGAATAGCGCGAGGTTCGCGCCGTGACGAGCCATCTGCAAGGCAATTGCACGCCCGATGCCGCGGCCGGCGCCTGTCACTACGATGGTCTTATCGCGAATATCCATTCCTGGCTCACTTTTTTGTTTTTTCGTCGCTCGGCTTTTTGTTGTCTTGCGGGCTCGCGGCCGCGGCGCCTGCGCTGCGGCCGCTCATCGCATCGCGGGCAGCGGCCTGGACCTGTTCCCACATCTCGAAGTTTTTGCGCGCCATCTCGGTCAACGGCGCAAACGGCGTCTGTAATGCCTTGGCCATTTCCGACTGCATGGCTTCCTGCTGGCGCAGCATCGCCGTGAACGCCTGTTCGAGGTAGCGGCTGAGCAGCGATTGCATTGGGCCGCCGTAGAAGCGGATGATCATTTCCAACACTTCCGCGCCCAACAGCGGCGCGCCAAATTGCTCTTGCTCGGAGATGATCTGCAACAGCACTTGCCGTGTGAGATCGTCGCCGGACTTATCGTCGATGACTTTGATCTTCTCACCCGTCACGATCAGTTGACGCAAATCGTCGAGCGTGACGTGGCGGCTGCCCACGGTGTCGTAGAGGCGGCGATTTGAATATTTGCGTATGAGGCGTTCTTGTTGCATGGTTCCCACCCAAAAGGTCGCGCGTATGCTAGAGGACGGTTTGGCGTCGCACAATGCCGACCGTGACAATTTTGTTGCAAGCAATCCGATGGACAAATAAAGATTATATAATACAATAAGTTATATGAATTTAACAATACACGCTGCTCGGCCTACCTTTCGCACCCATGGTTTTTGCATCGCATACGGAAGGCTCCGCCATGACGAATGATCCGTGGCGGCAATGGCAGACGTACGTCGCGGGTCTTGCCGGCGCGAATTCGGCCGGGCAAACGCGGTCGCCGCGCGACGGCGCGTCCGGCTTTGCGCCATTCGTCGATGCCGCAGAGCGCTATGCGGCGGCCGCGCACCGCTTCATGCAGGGCGCCACCGGCGGTTCAGCGCCGGCGGCCACCGCCGCGGCAGGTATCTTCAGCGATTTTCTGCGCGAACAATTCGCCGATTTCCAAATGCCTTGGAGCGCGGCGTTCAACACCGGCAACGGCGCGTCGCGGGCATTCTCGTTCGATTCGCCGGCTCTCGGCGCGACACGGGAACAGCAGTTGCGTTTGCAACGCATGGCCGGGGCGTGGGGACGCATCGAGGACGCGCAGCGTCGGCTGCAGCGCCTCTGGTCGGACGCGCTGCGCGAGGCGGCCACCGCGTTTGCGGCACGGCTCGCCACGCCACCGCCGACCGCGAGCGCCGAGGAACTGCGCAAGCTCTACGATGCCTGGATCGATTGCGCCGAGGACGCCTATGCTCGAAGCGCGCAGAGCGAAGCGTTCTGCAACGCGTTGGCCGAATTCGTGAACGCGAGCAGCGAGTGGCGTCGAGAACTACAGGCGGATATCGAACATTGGGCGAAGCTGCTCGACCTGCCTGCGCGCGGCGAAATCAATACGCTGGCGCGGCGCCTCAAATCGGTCGAGGATCAGTTGCGCGCTGCGCGGACCGATCTTAAGCCGACGGCCAACGCTCGAGCTACCCGTAAACCACCGGCCGCCGCGCGCATCGCGCGTAAGTCACCAGCCGCCGCGCGCACCTCACGCATCCCGCCGGCCGGCGCGCGCACCTCACGCACGCCACCGGCCGGCGCGCGCAGGACCAAGCGCGCGCGCGGCAAGTCCAAATCATGATAGGCGAGAGCATCTATTCGGCGCTCACCGCCGCGAGCCATTGCACTGCCGGTAGTTCGCCGAAGGAGGCCGTGTGGCAATCGGGCAAGCTCACGCTGTACCGCTACCGGCCAATCGCTCCATCGAGCGGCGGTGTGCCGCTGTTGATCGTCTATGCGCTCGTCAACCGACCGTACATGATGGATCTGCAGGAGGACCGCTCGTTGATCCGCGGCCTCTTGGCGGCAGGCATCGACGTCTACCTGATCGATTGGGGCTATCCCGATGGGGCGGATCGGTTCACCACGCTCTCGGATTATCTTGACGATTATCTTGCCGGTTGCGTCGACCAGATCCTGCGGACGCACCGCTTGGCCGCTCTGAACATGCTCGGCGTCTGCCAAGGCGGCGTGTTCAGCTTGTGCTTCTCGGCGCTCTATCCGCAGCGCGTGCGAAACCTCATTACGATGGTCACGCCGGTCGATTTTCATACGCCGCACGACTTGTTGTCCAAATGGGTCCGTAAGATCGATGTTGCATCGCTGGTCGGAGACGGCAACGTCTCGGGCGACGCACTCAACCAGTTATTTCTGTCGCTGATGCCGTTTCGGCTGACTCAGCAGAAGTACATGGATCTCGTCGCGCAGAGCCCGAATCGATCGCAAATCGAGAATTTCATGCGCGTCGAGCAGTGGATATTCGACAGCCCCGATCAGGCAGGTGCCGCATTCCGCGAGTTCTTGATCTGGTTTTACCAGGATAACCGCCTTGCGCAGGGCCGGCTGGAACTGGCGGGCCGCAAGGTGGATCTGCGCGAGCTCCGGTTGCCGATGTTGAACCTGATCGGAATGCGCGATCATCTGGTGCCGCCCGAGGCCTCGGTCGCCTTGCAGCGGCTGGTCGGCAGCGACGACTACACGGCGCTCGAATTCGACCTGGGCCATATAGGCATGTACATCAGCGCGCGCGCGCAACGCGAGGTGCCGGCTGCAATAGCCCAATGGCTCGCAACGCGCTGAAGCGCCCCCGCCTACATATACACGCCGCCGTTGACGTTGATCTGCTGGCCGGTGACGTAATCGCCGTCCGCAGCGAGAAACAGCACTGCCTTCGCGACCTCTTCGGGCTTGCCGAAGCGCCCCATCGGAATTCGCGCCAATATTTGCGATTGCACTTGTTCGGGCACCTTGGCCAGCATGCCGGTCTCGGTGAACCCCGGAGCAAGCGCATTGCAAGTGACATTGTATTTGGCGAGTTCCAGCGCCGCGGTCTTGGTAAACGCTATGATGCCGCCCTTGCTGGCCGCATAATTCGCTTGCCCGAAATTACCGGCCTGTCCGACGAAGGAGCTGATATTGATGATGCGGCCGAACTTCTGTTCGATCATCATCGGCATGGCTGCGGAGACACCAAAATAGCATGCGTTCAAATTTGTGTTCAATACGGCCATCCAGTCCTCATCGGTGATCTTGCGCAGCGTCTTGTCGCGCGTGATGCCCGCGTTATTGACTAGGATGTCGAGCCGGCCCCAGGTCTGTTTGATCTTGTCGATCATCGAGGTCCAGGTCGAGCGCACACCGACGTCCCCCTTGAGCAGCAGCGTCTTGCATCCCATCTTGGTCAGTTCCTGCGCCAACGCAGCCGCGTCCGCGTCGCTCGACTGATAATTGATGGCGATGCTGGCGCCTTCGGCTCCCAGCGATTTCGCAATGGCGTAGCCGATGCCGCGCGCTGCGCCCGTGATTAATGCGGTCCGCCCCTCCAGCTTTTTCATGTTGCCTCCATTCTCTTGGGTTTTACTGGTCGAACCAGGCTATCGCACAGAATATGCCCGACCGCGGCATGTCGCCATCTACGTAATTGCCGCAAGAGACCCTGCGCCGGGTTTTAAGGCGATTGTCGCTCGATTTGCCGTAGGTTTCGAAGATCCGCGACCCAGGGAAGCGCCGAGCGGAACCAGATTTGGGTCCGCGGCGGCAGCTGCGCGCGTTGTTTGAGTGTGCCGACTCGAACCGAATACGCCGGCGCATCTATGGGTGCCGCGGAATAGATTTGGGTCCCGCAATTCCCGCAAAACGCATGCGCGCGTGGCCTGCCGCTCTCGGCTATTTTCATATAAATCTTCGGTTGCCCCGATCGCAGAACGAAGGTCGCGGCGGGCGCGGACACGGTCACGCGATAGGCTGAGCCGCTCATCGTTTGGCAATCCGTGCAATGACAGATTCTGACCGCTTCAGGGTCGATTTCGGCCTCAAAGGTCAATTGGCCGCAATGGCAGCTGCCGTCCACTTTCATGACAGTCTCCTCGCTTGATTCAATGACGAGGAATAATCCGGCCGATTGCCGATCATTTGCAACTCGACCGCATCGGCGCCTGCGGACCGTGGCGCAGATACCGCGCGGATCGCCCGTGGCCGCCCGCCGCCGGCTGGCTATAATGAACATCCGGGCGCGCGCCGCGCGTGCCGTTTTTGGAATACCCATGGGATTGGATGTGCCCGCGGCGGGCGCGCTCGGCTATCGGGTGCGATGCGCCTGCCGCTCGACGTTCATTGAACTTCCTCGGCTGCGCTACCACGTACGCGAATGGGGCAGTCCCGGCGCGCCCTTATTATTCATGCTGCACGGCTGGATGGACGTCAGCGCCTCATTCCAGTTTCTGGTCGATGAACTGGGCCAGGACTGGCACGTCGTCGCCCCCGACTGGCGCGGCTACGGTTTGTCGGAATGGGCGCGCCAGGGATGCTACTGGATGCCCGACTATCTTGCCGACCTGGAGCTGTTGCTCGACCACTTCAGCGCGCACGATCCGGTACTGATTGTTGGCCACAGCCTGGGTGGCAATATCGGCACACTTTATGCCGGCGTTCGGCCGGCGCGCGTGCGCGCGCTCGTGAACCTCGAGGGACTGGGCCTTGTTGGCGATGCGCCCGGCAAGGCGCCGGCGCGTCTTGCCAAATGGCTCGATGAGATGCGCACGCCGCCCCTGCTGCAGGACTACGCGAATTTGGACGCGGTCGCGGCGCGCTTACAGAAGAACAACGCGCGCTTGCCCGATGATCGCGCGCGTTTTCTGGCGGCCAATTGGGCGCGCGAGCGCAAGGACGGCCGCTACGAGATTCTGGGTGATCCCGCCCACAAGATCGTCAATCCCTATCTGTACCGCTCTGAGGAAGTGCTGGCGGTCTGGAGCGCGATCTGCGCGCCCGTGCTGTGGATCATGGCCCGCGAGTCGCCGTATGCCCAGAAAATGGATGCGCTGGCGGACTTCGGTCGGCGCGTTGCGAGCATTTCGCGTGTGACGCGACGTTGGATCGACGGCGCGGGACACATGATGCACCATGACGAGCCGCGCCTGCTCGCGCAACTGATCGAGGAGTTCCTCGCACCCTATCGGGACCTTGCATGAACATCGGCCTGCGCTAGGCCGGCACGCGCTATCCGTCCGTAGGCCCGACCGTGCCGCCATGGACCATGGCGATGGCTTCATGCAGCGTTCCGAAAATCCGCGCCTCGCCGATGACGGCCGTGATGCCGTGGCGGTCCATGTCGGAGCGCAGGTAAGGGTTGACGCGCGCGAAGACTACGCCGACATTTTGGCGCGACAGCTCATCGAGCAATCCGCAAATGGATTGCGCGGCGGAGTAATCGATATCGGTGATCGCGCCCGCATCGACGACGAGCCAACGCACCGGTGCCGGCGCCTTCTGCACGAGCGCGCGCACCTGGGCGACGAAAAAATTTTCGTTGGCGTAAAACAGATCGGCGCCAAAACGATAGACGATGAGCCCGGATTCGGTCTGCGTGCCCGGCGTTGCCGGTACCGCTACCCACATGCCGCTCGAGTCCGGCGCGAGCATCATCGTATGCGGGCGATAGCTGTGGCGTACATGTCTGAACAGCGAGAGAGCGATCGCGAGGAGGATACCTTGTTCGACGCCGACCACGACAACGGTTGCCGCAGTGGCTAGGCTGAGCTGAAACTCGCCGGGGCTTTCGCGCAGAATATCGCGCATGCGCTTCACGTCGATCATGCCTGCGGCGATCGTGAAGACAATGGCTGCCAATACGCAGCGTGGAAGGTACTTCACCGGACCGGTCAAATACAGCAGCACCAGCGCCACAGTGCCCGCCACTACGAGTTGCGCAAGCTGGCTGCGCGCGCCCACGTGATCCGCCATGGCGGTCTGCGTCGGGCTTCCATTGACCACGAAAGTGCCGCTCACGGCGGCCGCGGCGTTCGCAGCCGACAGGCCGAGAATGTCCGCGTTTTCGTCGACGCTCTCGCTATATCGAATGCCGAATCCACGCGAGGTCGCAGCGCTTTGTGCGATGATCATCACGAAGCAGGAACCCGCGAGTGGCAACAGCGCAAGCACTTCGCTCCAGGTCACGGCGGGCAGCCTGATCGACGGCAGGCCGCCCGCGATCGGCCCGATGACCGCGATGCCTTGATCCGCGAAACCGAATGCGGCGCTCGCCATGATCGTGCCAACGACGGCGAGCGAAGACAGCGGCAGCCGCGGAACAATGCGATTGCCGAGGAGGATTACGCCGGCGACGATCGTCGACAGCGCCAGCGTCGGCAAATGTGGACTCGACAAACCCTGCAGGACTTCCCAGACTCGAACCAGCGAGTTGTGTGAATGCACGGCGACACCGCACATGTCGCCAAGCATCGCAATACCGACCTGTAGGCCAACACCGACGAGAAACCCCGTCAATACGGTGCGCGAGAGGAAATCGGCAAGGAACCCCAGCTTGAAGATGCGCGCCACCAGCAAAAACCCGGCCGTCAACAGCGCCACCGTGCCGACCAACGCGATGTACTGCGCTCCGGCGGGCGCTGCCATCTGCGACAGGGTGCCGGAGACGATGGCCGCCGTGGCCGAATCGGCCGCGACGACGAGATGTCGCGACGAGCCAAATACAGCGAATACGACGAGCGGCAACAACACCGTGTAAAGGCCGGTGACCACGGGCATACCGGCGATGCGGGCGTAGCCCAACACCTGCGGAATGTTGATCGCCGCAAGGTTGACGCCCGCCAAGATATCGCGCACCACGCCCTTGCGGCTGAAAGGGCGAAAGCCCCCGAAAAGGCCTGCCGGCATATCCATTCTGCGTGTAACTCCCAGACCGAACCGCGTTTTTCCGTCTACACTGCCGGCACCATTAACTGGAGCGAATTGAAAATCCCCAAGGGCCTACAACCGCTGATTGACGACGGCATGGTCGACACGGTAATCCGCCGCATCAAGAGCGGCAAGGAGGCGTCCGTCTACATTGTTGCTTGCGGCAATCAGCTCCGTTGCGCCAAAGTGTACAAGGAAGCCGAGCATCGCGGCTTTCACAAACTCGCACAGTACCAGGAAGGCCGCAAGAGCCGCAGCAGCCGCGATGCGCGCGCGATGGGTAGGCGTGGTCGTCATGGCCGCAAGCTGCAGGAAGCGGAATGGAAAAACGCCGAGGTGGATGCGCTCTACCGCCTCGCCGGCGTGGGCGTGCGAGTCCCCGCACCCCATCTGATCCATGAGGGGGTGTTGCTGATGGAGCTGGTCCAGGACGCGCAAGGCGACCCGGCGCCGCGGCTCAATGAAGTCGATTTCACGGCGGAACAAGCTCGCGAGTGGCATGCGTTCATGATCGTACAGATCGTCCGAATGCTCTGCGCCGGACTCATTCATGGCGACCTTTCGGAATTCAACGTGCTGCTGGCCGTGAACGGGCCTGTCATCATCGACCTGCCCCAGGCGGTGAATGCCGCCGGCAACAACAACGCCTTCGCGATGTTCGAGCGCGACGTCAACAACATGCGTGCGACCTTCGGTCGTGCCGCGCCCGAGTTGCTCGCAACCGAATTCGCCCGCGAAATTTGGAAGCTCTATGAGGCCGGCGTGTTGACGCCGGATCGCATGCTCACGGGCCACTGTGCACGCGATCCGATTGCGACGGACGTGAATGCGGTGATCATTCACATTGAAGAGGAGCGCCGTGAGGCCGAAGCTCGGCAGCGCCGGCGCGCGGAGGCGGACGCCGCGTAGCGCCGCGCCAAGGCCGCGCGCCCGTTACTTGGCGTCTCGCGCCTGCGCTCTGGCAAAGGCCGGCCGTGCGACGACCTTTTTAGCGTATTCGTCGATGATAGGGGATTTCGGCAGGATCGCGCTCTGCCCAAACATCGCAAACGTCGTGCCATACAGCACGTCCACGGCGCTGAATCGCTGACCGAGCATGTACGGGCCCGCAGACAGCACTTTGATGATGACGTCCATCGCTTCTTCGACCGGAACCCAGCCGGCCGTTACCCGGACCACGTCGATGTTCTGGAACTTGGACATGAGCGCCGGTTCGAAGACACCGGTGTAGTACGAGAGCCATGAAAGGTAAGCGCCGCGCTCGCGTTCGCCCACCACAGGTCCCAAGCGGTTTCGCGGATATCTGTCGGTTAGATAGAGCGCGATCGCCGGCGACTCGAACACGACGACGCCGTCGTCGGAAATGGCCGGTACCTTGCCATTGGGATGAGGATTCACCGGATCGACGGTTCCGGTGCCGTCATGGCTGCGCGTAGTGACATGCTTGATCTCGTAAGGCGCTTCCAGTTCCTCCAATAGAAAAATGAATCGCGTCGAGCGCGTCTTCGCGCGGTGAAACAAAGTGATCATGACCGACTCCTCGCGTTGCAATTGGTTGCGAGACGCTCAGCTTTTGATTTTGCCACAGCAAACATTTCGATGCGCCTCCGGCACGGCTAAGTCATTGATTGTTTATGCGTATTTTGAGTACGTTCTTACGTATATTCGCGGATCGAAACTCAAGGTCCATCGCCCAATAATATGGGTCATCCAGAGCAAAATCGCCTGGAGCAAGAGAGAAAAGGAGACAGCCATGAGACTCGTAAATTGGGAACCATTTGGCGATGTCGACTTGCTCTTTAACCGGCTCATGCCAAGCACCTTCGGGCGCTGGCCGGAAATGGCATTCGATATCGAGGGCGGCAAGAAGGTGAAATTTGCACCCTCTGCCGATATTAGCGAAACCAATACGGAATATGTGATCCGCGCGGAATTGCCGGCGGTGAAAAAGGAGGACGTTAAGGTCACCCTCGAGGACGGTGTGATTACCGTCAAGGGCGAGCGCAGACAGGAGTTCGAAGACAAGAGCGAGAAATTCCATCGGATGGAGAGATTCTATGGAATGTTCGAGCGCAGTTTCGCGTTACCCGACAATATCAAGGGCGATGCGATCCGCTGCGAAAGCAAGGATGGAGTGTTAACGGTTCACATCCCCAAGATGGAACTCGTTCAGCCGAAGCCGACGCAGATTACCGTCCAATAAGAGGCGGTGGAGCGGCGGGCGGCAGCGCATCACGGCTGCCGCCCTTTGTTGTCTGGCGCAAGATTGTTGATATCCTATCGCCCCGCTTCGCATATCCGCCAGGGAGATGGGGCGTGGACCCGTATGAATTCGAAATCACAGTGACCGAAGATGCGGGGTTCCTTCGGGTTACGTTGAGCGGGGCTGCGACTCGCGTGCGCCTGCACCGCGCGCTGGAGCGGATCATCGATGAAGCCAAGTCGAAAAATAATTGGCGCTTACTCATCGATATAATGGCGGTGCCGCCTCCGATCAGCACCGTGGACAAATACGAGACCGGCGTCGAAGTCGCTCACCTGGCTGATCGGCGATTGAGGATGGCCGTCGTCGGTCGAGTTGAGATCGTGGACCACTTTTTCGAGACGGTCGCGCGCAACCGCGGGGCGTCCGTCAGGGCCTTCACGGAAGAGGCCGAGGCGCTCGATTGGCTGCGCGAAGGATCGCGCAATTGAGGTCGGCGGGGCGCAGGATTGCGGCATTACTCGCAGCGCCCGCCGTCCCGTTGGCAGGATGCGGCGCATGCCGGCTGGACATTTGCGGGAGTACCTGGAACTTTCATCCTCGGGGTGTGCATCATGCGTTATGTGCCTTTCGCTCTGGCCCTGATGGGAATTGCAGCCTCCGGTGCACTGCTCGGCCATCACGGCGCTTGGCCCGCACTGATCCTTTCGATTTGCGTACTGCTCGTCGCGATCGGCCTATGGGATATGCTTCAGACCAATCACTCGCTGCGCCGCAATTATCCAATTCTGGCCAATCTGCGCTTCTTACTGGAAAAGATTCGCCCTGAAATTCGTCAATACTTTCTCGAGAGTGATCTGGACGGGGCGCCCTTCAATCGCTCCAATCGCGCGATTGTCTATCAGCGATCCAAGGGACAGCTGGACAAGAGGCCATTTGGCACCCAGCTCGATGTTTACGGCGAGGGCTATGAATGGCTCACACATTCGATGGCGCCGCGCCATTTGGCTCAACATGATTTTCGTACCGTCGTGGGCGGGGCCCAATGCCTGCAGCCTTATTCCTTGTCGGTGTTCAACATCTCGGCGATGAGCTTCGGAGCCCTGAGCGCCAATGCGATCCGTGCGCTCAATAAGGGCGCGAAGCTTGGCGGCTTTGCCCACGACACCGGCGAGGGCAGCTTCAGCATCCATCATCGCGAGTTCGGCGGGGACATCATTTGGGAGATCGGCAGCGGCTACTTCGGGTGCCGCAATTCCGATGGCACGTTCGCTGCGGAGAAATTCAGACAACAGGCGGCCGAGCCCCAGATCAAGATGATCGAAATCAAACTCTCGCAAGGCGCCAAACCCGGACACGGCGGCGTCCTGCCGGGCGCGAAGGTGACGCCGGAGATCGCCGCAGCGCGCGGCGTCGCGGCCGGTGAGGATTGCATCTCGCCGGCGCGCCATTCCGCCTTCGCAACGCCACTGGAAATGATGGCGTTCATCGAGCAGCTGCGCACGCTCTCCGGCGGCAAACCCATTGGCTTCAAGCTGTGCATTGGTCATCGCAGCGAATTCATGGCTCTGATCAAGGCAATGCACGAGACGGACATCGTTCCCGATTTCATCGTCATCGACGGCAAGGAAGGCGGTACCGGCGCGGCGCCGCTCGAGTTCACCGACCACCTGGGCACACCGCTGCGCGAGGGCCTGGTATTCGTACACAACTGCTTGGTCGGAGCGCGATTGCGCGACCGCGTAAAGCTTGGAGCCAGCGGGCGCATCATCACCGCGTTCGACATGATGCGGGCATTTGCGCTGGGCGCCGATTGGTGCAATTCGGCCCGCGGGTTCATGTTCGCGCTCGGCTGCGTGCAGTCGCTCTCGTGCCACACCGATCGGTGCCCGACCGGCGTGGCCACGCAGGATCCATTGCGGCAAAGGGCCATCGTCGTTCCGGCCAAAGCCGAACGCGTCGCACGCTTTCACGAAAGCACATTGAAAGCGCTCGCAGAACTGTTGGGAGCGGCGGGGCTCGAGTGTCCCCGCGACGCGCATCGGGGCCTGATCATGCATCGCCGGCCGCCGCACGAGGGCCGAAGTTTCGCCGAAATTTATCCGGAGTTGGACTCAGGATCATTGTTGACGGGCCTGGCGGAAGCGAGCTACCTGCACGCGTGGTCGCTTGCGCGTGCCGACAGCTTTGCGCCTTCCGCTTAAGTGTCGAGTGCCGTCAGCCTGCGATCGCTATTCGTTGCTCGATTGCCAATGCGCATAGGAGATCCGGGAAAGTTCGATCCGGTCGGTCGTGCGGCAATAGACGGATGGCGCTCCAAGTCGCCCGATGGGAGCGAAGTTGTTGACATGCATTCGTGGTCCCATCAAACGATCGGCCACATGGAACATCACGATCTCGCCGATATACAGCGTGCTGGTTCCTAGGCTAACCGACTGGAACAGCCGGCATTCCAGACTCGCTTGGGCCTCGGCCAACCGAGGCGCGTTTACCCGCGCCGAGGGCGCGGCGTGCAGCCGGGCGGCGGCAAGTTCACTCTGATCGGGCGGAAAATCCGCCGCCGAAATGTTCATGGCGCCGAGCAATTCCTCGGTGACGAAATTCACGACGAATTCCCGCTGGGATTCTATGTTTGACGCGGTGTCTTTCGGCGCACCACTGTCACGTAGACCGATGCTGACCACAACGTACAACGGATCGCTCGCAACCGCATTGAAGAAGCTAAACGGCGCAAGATTGACGACACCGTCGCCGTCAAGGCTCGTGATCCACGCGATCGGACGAGGCACAACGATATTCGTCAGCAGCTTGTAGTTATTCGCTTCCGTTTGCAGCGATGGGTCGATTTGCATGTGGCGTGATTCCGTTTGACGCAGATAAGACGAGCGCAGGCTCACGTTGCACGATTTTTCAGCATGCCGTCAACAGCAGGCGCCCCTGCCTCGTCGAGAGCCGAGGGTGGATGTGACCGGCCGCTTGTGCTGCGTCCTTCAAAACCCCCACACAGTTCTTGTCGATTGTTTAGCCTATCATCGGGCCGATTCTGCTTGATTATGCGCCGCACCGCGCGAGCGAATCAGCACGGTGATCGGTTGCGGCAAATCGCGTGGTAGCGGCTCGCCCTGAATGCAGGCGGTCGAGATCCGCTCGACGATACGCCGATCGAGCGCGGCGTCGCCGGTCGTATCGGCCAGTTTGCAGCCCGACACAGCCCCTGTGGGATCGAGCCAGACCCGCACGCGGACTTCATAGTTGGATCGTCGCAGCTCGTCGTCTTTCGTCAGCCAAGACTTGAGTTCGGTTGCGATCAGCGACGAGTAGGCACCGAATCCGCCGGAACCCGTACCGGACCGCTCCGGCTTGCCAAGATCGAGCGCCAAATCGCGTCCGCCGCGCTTCGCGCGCAGCCCAAAGCTGTCGAAGCCCGCCTGTGCATCCGAGTCGACGCCCAGCCGATCGTCGATCGGGCTCGGCCCGGTGTCGCCCAGTACCGGGCCGTTGTCGAGACCTTCCGCCGGCGCTTGCTGCTCCTCCTCCTCCGGAGGCGGCGGCTTGAGCTCATCTTCGGCATGGGTCGGCGGCGGCTGCACGGCGTCCATCAAGGCCACTCGTTGCGGCGCCTCGGCAATCCGCAGCGACCGTGAACCCACGAACTCGCGCGCGAGGAAAACCGCCGCAATGACGGCTGCCGCGAACAATCCGCGCAGCAGCCAGCTCGGGCCTTCGTCCAAGGCTCGAGTCTGTGCGGATCGGGATTGCGCGGCGCTCATCGGACGAGGCGCTGCGTCACGAGCCCGACGTTCGTGATCTTGAGCGTCTTGACGACGTCCAATACCGCGATGACTGCATCGTAGTGAACGGCCGCGTCGCCCTTGACGACGATCGGCACGTCCGGATCGAGTGCCTTGATTTGCGCGAGGCGCGTCTGCAACTCGGTCAGCGTGACCTCGGTCGTATCGACGTAGATTCGGCCGTCAGCCGTGACCGTCACCGCGTGGGTATGCGGCCGCGCAAGGCTCGGCGAGTTGGCGGCGCGCGGCAGTGCCACGGAAATGCCCTGTACGGTAGCGGTCGCCATGATGATGAACACCAGCAGCAGAACCCAAGCGAGATCGAGCAGCGGCGTGACGTTGAGGTCGTCGTAGGGTCGGGCGACGTGCTTACGGCGCATGCGTCAGCTCCGCAGCGGCGGACCGGCCGGTGAAGGCCGCCGCAAATCGTGCCACCAACTGATCCGCAAACACATCCATCGCCGAAACGCGCGCACCGACGCGAGAAGCGATGAAATTGTAGCCAAACAGCGAGGGAATCGCGACGAGCAGGCCCGCCACGGTCGCGAACAGCGCCGCAGCCACGCCGGGCGCGATCGTGTTGACATTGACGTCGCCGGTCGCCGCGATCGAGGCGAACGTGATCATGACGCCGACGACCGTGCCGAGCAGCCCAAGGAAAGGCGCACCGCTGACCGCAATCGTCATCAGCACCAGGCGGCGATTCAGCGAGTCGGTTTCCTCGACGATGCCGACGTCGAGCGCGGAGCGGATTACGCCGAGATACTCGGCCGGCAAATATCGCCGTTGTTCGGACTGAGTCAAGGCCGACCCGAGTTCGGCAATGCCGCGCGCATACAGGCGCTGCAGCGGCGAAGCGGCCGCCGCAGAATCGGCCGGTGCGCCGCTTGCGGCGAGTTGCGCAGCGTCACTCTCCCAGCGCGTAACGAACTCATCAAGCAACGCCCGATCGCCGCGTTCGGCGTGACCAAGCTGCCGCAATTTCATCACGAGGACCTCGCCGCTCAGTAAGCCGACCACCGCAATGAGTGCGATGACGATCCAGCCATCGATCGTCACCGAACCGAGCAGGCGCGAGATCAGTCCGAGTTCCTTCTGCATGCCACCGCTCGAACGCGACTCGTCTTCCCCATAGACGATAGCGGTCGTATCCGGCTTCTGAGTTAGGTACTCGAGCGCGAACCAGCCCGGCGGCCGCGCGACGCCGGCGATACGCACCGTATCGAGCGCACCGCTGAAGGCATGCGCCGCGGCGGACGCGCCGAGCACCGGCGCTGCATTCAGATGGGTTCGCGGCGCAGCGATGCCTTGCATTTCGGTCCCGTCCACGTAGAGCGCCAGACGCTCGCCGACCGCGACGCCGACGAGGTGCCACCCATCCTTGATCGCGCCGGCGACGCGCACCTCGCGACCCGACGGACCCAAGCTCGCGCTGACCTCGGTGGGACCAGCCGAGATTTCGAGGCGGCCATCCGCACCGGACTGGCTGTAGACGAGACCCGCTGCGGAGCCTGGATCGACCCGAATCCAAGCTGTCAGCGTCATGCCTTTCGCAATGTCGAAGTCGAACGCAGGTGTGACCGGGAGGCTCACCGACGACTGTGCATCAAACCCGAGCGCCCTGTCGATGACGCCGGGCACGCCAAGATGGGCCGTCGAGGAAGTCGCATTGCTTCCATATGCGGTACCGTCGCGCGGCGGCCCGCTAACTTCAGAAAAATCGTAGCTGGCGACGAGCGCGACGTCGTTGACCTGATTCGAAGACGCCGATTTCGCATTCGCCGCGCCATAATACATCCAGATGTACGAGTGCTCGGCGCCGAGGTCCGCAATCGGCAGTTTGACCCAGACGACCGCGATACCTGCGCCGGCATCCAAACGCTCCAGCCGAAACTCGAGCGGCGTCTTGTCGTCGGCGGCGATGAAGCGCAAGTCTGTGCCGGTCTTATCAACATCGTTGAAGTAGCCGAAATTGCCGGTATGCAGCCGGATCGGCAGCGTGACCTCGGATAGCCCGGCCGATCCGGCCGCCGTAAGCACGGCAGCATCAATCGTCAGGCGCTTGCGGAATTGCCAATCGCCGTTCCACCAGGAGGCGCTTGCGATCCCGGGCAGCACCAGGATCATGAGTATCAATGCGAATCGGATCAATTCGCGTGGCGCTTCCTTCATTGGGCGAATCTCCAGGTGCTCCGTTCCTCATCATCGTCCGAGCCCGCGTGCACTCTCGATCAAATCCGCTTTCGCGGCAATAAGAGAAATCCCCGATTAACGGGATACCATCCACAGATGCGCGGGCAGTCGCGCGCAATATTGCTCAAATGACGCTCTGGCGCCGCTGACGCAGGCGCGCGATCTCCTCCTGATCCATGCCCTCGAGCTGCTCCTCGATGATCTTGATTGCGGACTCGATTTCGGGCATTAGTACATTTTCGATGGCCCTCGCCCGGCGTTCGGTGCGTACGTAATCGCGCACGAGCCGTCGCAAATTGACGCAGCACGCGGCCAGCTCCACGCCGCGCTGCAGCCACTTGTTCTGAGCCTCGGCGCAGGCGCGCGCCTCGGGCGTCGGATTGACGGGCTGCTCGCGAGGACCGGGCGGCTGCGCGATCGGCTCGAGATGCGCGTCGAGCAATTCCAGCCCGAACAGGCGTGAGCGGCGGATCGCGAGGCGCTCTGTGCTCAATATCAATGGCGGTGGGTAGACCGACAGCTCATCGATACCGTGGCGGCGCACCGCCGCCCGCACACGCAGATCCAGATCGCTCGATCGCTCGGCGCAGTCGCGTCGCAGAGAATCGAGGCGCGCGAGCTGCCGCCGGATTTCCGCGGCGAGCAGCAGGCGCTTCTCGTCGAGCAGTTCGTAGCCCTCGTGCACCAGCTGCCGCTCGTCCTTGAGTTCCATGACCGCGATGCGGGTCGCCGAGAATTCACGCTGTGATTCAGGCATCCGCTTCGCTCCGCAGGTGCTCATCGATTTGCCGCTGATTGAGTCGTGTCAACTCGGAGGCCGGTAGAGCGCGCAGCAGTTGCCACCCGATCGCCATACTTTCCTCGAGAGTGCGCCGGCCCTCTTGGTGCACGAGCCGCTGCTCGAAGTCGCGTCCGAAGCTCAAGAAACGGCGATCGATTTCGGGCAGGCTCTCCTCGCCCATGACGCTCGCGAGCACTCGCACGTGAACCGCGCGCGCATAGCAGGCAAACAGTTGGTTCGCGAGCGCCGGATGATCGGCCTGCGTGTATCCTTCGCCCGTGCCTGCACTCATGAGCCTTGAGAGGCTAGGCAATACGCGCACTGGCGGGTAGATGCCGCGCCGATCGAGTTCGCGGTCGAGTACGATCTGTCCTTCGGTGATATATCCGGTCAGATCCGCAATGGGATGACTGATATCGTCAGCGGGCATCGACACGATCGGCACCTGAGTCAGGGTGCCGGGCTGGCCGGCGATGCAGCCGGCGCGCTCGTAAAGGCTTGCGAGATCCGAGTACATATATCCTGGATAACCTTTGCGGCTCGGCAATTCGCCGTGACCTGCCGAGACTTCGCGCAGCGCCTCGCAATAATTCGTCATGTCGGTCATGACGACCAGTACATGGCGCCCCTCGACGAACGCCAGATACTCGGCGGCCGTCAGCGCGTAGCGCGGCGTTAACAGCCGTTGTGTGGATGGCTGGTCCGCGAGATTGAGGAACATCGCCGTATGCTCGAGCGCGCCGCTCGACGCCATCGCGCCGCGGAACGCTTCGGCGGTATCGTGCGAGATCCCCATGCCGACGAACACGACCGCAAACGAGCCCTGCGTCTCGTGCCGCAAGCGCGCCTGCAACACGATGTCGGTCGCGAGCTTGTCATGCGGCAGGCCGGCGCCGGAGAACAGCGGCAGCTTCTGACCCCGCACCAGACTGTTCATCAGATCGATCGCTGAAATCCCCGTCTCGATGAAATCGCGCGGCAAGGCGCGGGCCGCCGGATTGATTGCAAGACCGTCGATGCGCATGCGGCGCACGGCAGCGATCGGCGCGCCGCCGTCGGTCGGCTGTCCGATGCTGTCGTAGGTCCTACCGAGCATCTCGGGACCGACGCCGAACAGCAGCGGTTCATTCCAGACGCGCACGCGCGTGTCCTGCACGCCGAGTCCGATCGTGGACTCGAGAACCTCGATCACCAGAGTTCGCTCATCGAGAGCGGCGACGCGTCCGATGCGTCCCCGGCCATCGCGGTCGAGCACTTCGACGTGGGCGTTGAGGCCGATTTCCACTTTGCGCTCGAGAAACAGCAGTGGTCCCTCGATGCGTTGCACGCAATTCTCGAGCATGAGTTCAGCGCGCATCGCTGTGCTCACGCCTTAATGCCGAGAACTCGGCGTCGAGCTGCTTCCAAAGATCGCGGATTTGCGCGATTCGTGCCTCGCCGAACTCCTCACCGATGCGCTGCAGAATGCGGCGCACCGGAAGATCGGCGATGCGATCCGGATGCACGCCAGCCGCGACGGCGTCGCGCGCTACGTCGATGAAGCGAACCACGACGCGCAGAATCTCCGTTTGCCGCTGTGGTGAACAATAGCGATCGATTTCGGAGAAAGACGACTGGCGCAGCACCGCGTCGTTGACCAGGTCGGCGCACAACAGCGTCAACTGCTGCGCCGGCGGCAACGCGTCTTTGCCGACGATGCGCGCCATGCTCTCGAGCCGCACCTGCGCCTCGAGCAGCTCGAGCAACCGCGTACGCTGCGCCAGCCAGTCCGGATTGCCCTGCGACTGCCACCAATGCGCAAGCGCCTCGATGTCAGCGCTGTAGGACTGCAGCGGATTGATCGCGGGAAAGAAGCGCGCTTGCGCTCTGGTGCGGTCGAGCGCCCAAAAGGTGCGTACGAAACGCCGCGTGTGCATCGTGACCGGTTCCGTGAAGTCGCCGGCCGGCGGGCTGATCGCGCCGATGATCGTGACCGACCCTTCCGCACCTGCGAGCGTTTTCACCCGGCCCGCACGTTCATAGAATTGCGCGAGCCGTGAGCTCAAATAAGCCGGATAGCCCGCCTCGCCGGGCAGATCGCCGAGGCGCCCCGAGACTTCCCGCAGCGCCTCGGCCCAGCGGCTCGTCGAATCCGCCATCAGCGACACGTGCAAACCCTGGTCGCGATAGTATTCCGCGACCGTGATCGCCGTGTAGATGCTGGCTTCGCGCGCGGCAACCGGCATGTTCGAGGTGTTGGCGATGATGACGGTGCGCTCCATCAGCGGCCGCCCGCTGCGCGGGTCCTGCAATTTGGGCAGCTCGTCGAGCACTTCGGACATCTCGTTACCGCGCTCGCCGCAGCCGACGTAGATGATCACGTCGGCGTCGGACCATTTGGCGAGTGCCTCCTGCAGTATCGTCTTGCCGGTGCCAAATCCGCCCGGCAGCGCGGCGCGGCTGCCGCGTCCGATCGGAAACAGCGTATCGAGAATGCGCTGTCCGGTGATCATCGGACCCGATATCGGCAGTCGCCCAATGATCGGGCGCGGCTCGCGCACGGGCCAAGTCTGTGCAAGCGCGATCTCGAGTGTCGCGCCGCCCTCGAGCTCGAGCCGGCATACCGGCTCCTGATCCGTGTACGCGCCCGCCGCCGCGACCCAGCGCGCAACGCCCGCGGCCGCTCTTGCGGGACCGAGACAGAGTTGCGCCGGCGAGGTCGCAATCTTGCCGATGACTTGGCCGGGGCGCACGTGTTCGCCGGGCGCAACCGCGGGTTCGAAGCCGTAGCGCCGCGGCGGCCGGCTTCTCGCACCGGGGCGAATGAAAGCCCCGTCGGCCGCATCCAGCGGACGCAGCAGACCATCGCAGATCGTGCCGAGCAGGCCCGGACCGAGCACGATCGAGAGCGGCTGGCCCGAGCCCGCGATCGCGTCGCCCGGCTTCAGACCGGTGGTATCTTCATAGATCTGCGCGACGAAGTCGTCCGATCCAAGTTTGATGACTTCGCCGAGCAGCGCGCTTGGGCCGACCGCGATCGATTCATTGACATGGAACGCATCCTTGGTCCCGGCGCGCAGCACCGGACCGCTGATCCAGCGTATTCGGGCCTCGCTCATCGCGGCTTGCCCGGCGCCAGGAATCGCGCGAGAAACTCCGATTCGATTGCGGCGCGCGATGCGAGCAATCCCACCGCCGTCGCGTCGAGGCAGGCACCCGCGGTTTTGATTCTGATGCCGGCGCGCAGGCTTGGATCGCATGCCAGCTCGAGCGTTCGCGCCGGACCGCGCTCGTCGCCGGCAGCGAGCGCCGCTAACGCGCCCAGCTCCTCGCTCGGCCAGCCGGCGCCATGCTCGATGCGCCAGCCGGGCTCGTTGAGCATGCAATTGGCTTGATGAACGGCCGCCTCGAGCCACGATTTGCGTTGCGCAGCGTCGGCCCATCGCGCTTCGAGCACACCATCGATTGCCGACCACATCACCGTCAGCAGCGCGCACGTCGCTGCTTGGGCGCGCTGCCGTGTCTCGAGTGCGGCCGCGGCCACGGCCTTTTGCAGCGCTTGTTCGGCCTGCTTGCGCTCGCGCGCGCTTGCGGCCCGCACGTCGGCAAGCGCCTCCTTGCGAGCGGAGCGCAGCAGATCGCGCGCTTGGAGTTGCGTTGCCGAGCGCAATTGGGCGCAGCGCCGATCGCGGTTCGTCGCGATCCGCTCCAAGAGCGCCTCGACCTGCGCGTCGAGAACGCTCGCCGGAGCGCTCGAGCCGTGGGTGTCCGGTTGGAATTCGTTCACGCCGAGACCCCGAGCGCGCGGCGCACATCAAGCTCGATTTCGCTGGGCTCGTATTCGCGCCGCAGATCCGCAATGACCAGCACCAGCGGTTTCTCCGCCAGCAGCGCCGCATCGAGTTCCGCCGCCGGGATCGCCGCGGCGTATTGCGCGGTTATCACGACGAACTCGGCGCTACGCAGCGCTTCATGCCAACAGTCCTGCACCGAGGTCGCCTCCGGCGTCAGCACGCGCGCGCCGATCAGGCGCCAACCGAGTGCAGTAACCTCGTCTGCGATGAGCGCGAGGCGCATCGTGGCTCACGCGACCCGGTTTAAAATGAGTATCGAGACGATCAATCCGTAGATCGCGATTCCCTCGGCCAGGCCGACGAGAACGAGCACGCGGCCGAACAATTCCGGCTTTTCGGCGACGGCGCCGACCGCACCGCTACCGACGCGCGCGACCGCAAAGCCTGCAGCGAGCGCGGCTAATCCGGTGGACAGCGCCGCGCTCATGAAAGCCCAGCCCATGAGCTGCGGATCGGCTCGAACCGCGGCGGCGGTGACCGCCGTCTGTGCCGCCGTTGTCGTGGGAATGAGCAGCAGCACGGTTGCGGCGGCACCGACGATGACTGCAAGGGTGCCGACAAGAATTGCAGCGCCGCGAATTTTCAGTTTCATGCGGAAGTCCTCGATGATGGATTCAGGTCTGTCGCGGCGACAGGCAGCGGCAGCGGACGGAACGCGCGGCCCGAGCCGCGCAGGAAACGGATGAAGAATTCGAACAACACGAGCCGGGTCGTCTGGATGCCGACGACGAGACCCTCGATCGCGATGATCAGCGCATTGCCGGCCGCGAGCATCAGCCACGACGCCGTGTGTTGGCCCGTGGCGGTGCCCACGCTCGCGGCGAGACCGGCCACGGCGAAGCCGAGTCCGGCGTGCGCGAGCGCGAAAGCGCCGATACGCACGAATGAAACCGTATTGATCGCGAGCTGCAGAAGGGTCTCGAGCGACTCACCGACGGCGGCGCCGAGGTGCGCGAACCGAGCGGAGGGCTCGAGCAGCGTGCTTCCGATCAGAACCCATGCGACACCAGCCGGTAGCGCCCACAAGGCGCGCCGGTCGATTGGCGCGCAGATTGCGCCGAGATAGCACAGCACGAATCCCGCGCGTGTGGCCCACCATTGCGTCGCGCGGCCCGACCAATGGAACTGCACCGCATCCAGAACGAGCCCGAGCAGTATCACGCAGGCGCCGCCCGCGAGACTCGCCTCCAACATTACCAGCGGCCGGTCGAGCGGCCGCAGCCAGAGCGCGGGCATGAGTCGCTCGTCGGCGAACACGCTGCCGAATAAGAAGCCGAATATCATCGCAGCGATGCCGCCCGGCACCAGCAGTTCGGTGGCCGGAAAACGTTTGCGCAGCGCTGCGCCCGCGAGGACGAGCACCGCGCCCTGGCCGACATCGGCAAACATGAAACCGAACATCAGCGGCGCGACGAACGCCAGCACCCGGCTCGGGTCCGTTTCGTTGGCGCTCGGCATGCCGAGCAGGCGCGTGAACAGTTCGAATGGCCGCGCCCAGCGCGGGTTGCGCAGCACCGCCGGCTGAATCAATTCGCGTGGCGCCTCCGGAAAGCGTAATAGATAGTGAAGATGCCCTTGATCGAGCGCTGCCCGGAATCGCATGCCGTCCGAATCGCTGGTCCAGCCCGTGATCCATGCGAAGTGCTCCGTGAGCGCGAGCGACGGCACGTTCTCCACGAGCCACTCGATGCACTGCAGGTCGCCGAGCGCTGAGCTCAAGCTGTGCTTGCGATGCAGCTCCGCGAGCGTCGCAGCAAGGATTTCCGATTCACCGCCGATCGCCTCGATCTTCGCGCGGATGGCGGCACGCGCCGCTTGCTTGTCGGCGGGCAGGCCGGCCGGCACGATGAACCGGCGGGCCTTCGACGCGCCCAGCGTGTCGTCCAGCACGGCGATCTGTTCGGCAGGACCGACTGCAAGTAAATAACTCGCCTCGGGGCTCGCGATCGTTTGTGTGAGCACCGATGGAGGGATTCCGAGCGCGCGCGGGGCTGACGGCAGCACATAGGCACGGCTCGCGAGCAGCGGACCGGCGTCCGCGAACAGCCGCAGATCCGGCAGGTCCCCTGCGGATTGTGACAACAGCCGCTCAAGCAGCTCCAGCTGTGCACGCTCTTGCGCCAATTTCTGCAGCTGACCGATCAGCGGTTCGGCAGCGACGGACCAGGAGCGCAGCCGTTGCAAGGCTGCGCTGGAAATCTCCTCCGGCTCGCGCGCCCGCACCGGCGGCACGGCCGCCGCTCGCGGCCAAAATTCCCCATAGCGGCGCGCCGAACGCTTGTATTCATCGACCGAGGCGCGCAATGCCGGCAACAGCACCGCCGCGGAGGTGTCGCTGCGCGCCTGCAGTTCCACTTCGCCGGTGTCGGCGAGGCGTTGCAGCGCCTCCGTCAGCTCGTCACGCGCGATCAGCAGCTCGAACCATTTCGCCATCGCGGGGCGCAGCGCCATCATGGAACCTCCGATCGCTCCGCAAACAAACACCGGTACGCCAGTGCGCCGCGCAGCCGCTCGAGATCGAGCGCGAGGAGAGCAAGATGACAGACTGTAACGATTACCGTGCCGGCGGCGAGCCGCAGCAAGTTTTGAAGGCGATTCGCCAACTCGCCGCGCGGCGCGTCAGCGCTGTCGGCAGCACGCAGCAGCTGCTGCTGATGCTGCCGCATCGCCAGCAGCATCAGCTCGAGCGACTGCTCCGTGCGCGCATCGGCTCGTGGCTTGAGCGTCTGCCAATGAGCGCTCCAGGCCGCGCCCACCGAGCTGTGCCCAGTCAGGGCGGCCGCCAGCGGGGCGAGCGCGGTGCGGCTCAGCACCGCAACCCGCTCCGCGGGCGGACCCGGCGCAATCCGACCGTAGACCGTATCCGCCAACATCCAAATGGGCGCGGGATCCGGGCGTGCGAGCTGCGCGAGCAGACTTAAAGTAGGCAGCCACGCGAGCCAGGCGAGCCAGGCTTGCCATTCCTGTGGATGCCAAATCGCCACGGCTTCGACGTAGCTACGCCACCGCGTTCTGAGCGCAGCTTCAAACGTATGACAATCATGCTGTTCGGCATCGAAGCCGCCGACCCAGTCGGCCATCGCGGTCGAGCGCACAGCCGCAAGATAAAGGCCGAGGTCCCGGTTCGCCTCGAGACGGCGCCAATCGGCCTCGTCGAGGCGTTCGCCGAAGCGAGCGAGCACCCGTGTCAAGGCATAGTCCAAATTGCCGTCGGTCGACATGTCCTCAGAACTCTTCGTCGCTCAATCGGGTCAGACTCTCGGCCAAGTTCTGGAGCACCGATTGCACGTGCTCGCCGACCTCGCCCGGCGCAGACGCAGGGCTCAGTGCTTCGGCGCGCCGCTCAAGTACTTGAGCGGTACGCTCACCGAGTGCACTGGCGGCCCGCAGATGCAGCGCCGTGATGCGCGCGCGGGCGCGCTCGAGAATGGTCCGGCGCTGGTGCCGCGCGAGTTCGAGGGACGCCTGCATTTGCCGCTCGCATTCTGTTATCGCAGAGCGCGCAGTTTGTTCCGCCGCGAGAACGCGATTCATTGCAGTCGCGACTTGCGCGTCGTAAGGAAGATCCGTCGGTTTATCGGTCTGCATTGGAGGACTCATCAGTATCCTCCCGCTGATGATGCTGCGATCATCCGTCGCGCTGACGCAGGGTGTCGATAAGAGAAAACGCGTATCCTCCTGCGACGGGACCGCATTGCTGCACGGCGAGCAATGACTCAATCTCCACATATCCACTCATGGCAACGAAAACATCGATCATCGGCGAACTCGGCGAAGCCGCGCTGCTGCTGCCGCAGCACTTGCAACGGGCGCTCGCGGCGAACGATCGCCTCAAGTTTTGCTTCACGCTGCTGCAGGCGGCCGAAAACCATGCAAGTCATCCGGAAGATCCGCCGCTCGATTTGAAAGCTGAGCGCATCGCCGCGAACCTTCCTGCAGGCGAACTCGATGCCGCGGTCGCGCTGAGTCGGCGTGAGGCCGACGGCGCCCTGCATTTGGGTGGGGCTGCGCGGCTGCAGCAGGAGATGCTGGAGGACATCGCATCGATGTCCGCACCGTTGGCGCTTGCCGGATCGGGCGAAGCCGAAACCTTCAGCGCGCGTGCCCGAACTCTGTTGGCGGCGTTGCCGCCGTTCACCGACGACCGGGTACCCGCCGGGCTGGTCGGCGCCATGACATCGGCCAATCGCGGCGCGGGCGACAGTCTGCACATTCTCGTCATGGATTTGCACAAGGCGATCAATGCGCTGCAGGCGGCGCTCGCCGAGGAGTCGATCGACGGCGCGCGCGTCTGGCGAATCGATGCTGCCGATAGACCGCTGATCCGTGCATTCATGTCCGGCCTCAATGAGACCGCGCGCCTCAAATTCGATCATCCGGGACTCGCAACCATCGCCACTCGTAGCGGCGCTCGCCTGGTCATCGAAAACGACATCGGCACGACCGATGCGCATGTGTTGGTGCTGCATGTCGAGGGATTGTCGGCGATCCTGACGTATACCGATGTGCACGCGCGGCGGCTCAAATTCTTCCAGAAGCTCTTCGAGCCCTTCGGCGTGCATTGGGACGACACGCTCGCGCGCAGCAGCGAGCGGCTCGGCGAAGAGCCGAACTATTATCTGTCCATCGGCCGTTACGACGCGGCTGACGCGAAGATGCTCGAGCGCTATCTCGCCTTCCTCGGATCGCGGATCGTTTTTCTGATCGACTGGAATCACGCGCGCAAACGTCTCCGTGAATTCCTCGGCAAAGGGGATGGCGTGAGGCTGCTCAAATGGGCGGCCGACAACAACATCGGCCACCGCGGCTTCTTGAAGCTCGGCGGGGAGCGGCTGCTGTACGAGGCCATCGAATTCGCGCAGCGCACGCCGTTGCACGTCGGCGAACGCCTGCACGAGGCGCTGGGGCCGGAGGCCGCATTCGAATACTTGCAGTTCGTATTTCGCGAATCGACGACCGGGCTGCTGCAGGCACGCTCGGAGCGATTCATTCGAGATGCCATCAAAGCCGAATTGGCGCGCCGATTTCACACGGCGCAGGCCAGTCTGCTCGCGATCGGGCTCACGCATGCCGAGCGCGTCTTCGATCTCGCGACGAGTGTGCACGACGGGCTGCTGCGCTGCGCCGATCCGGGGGCGGCCGAGTTCCTTGGGCGCACCGCGCGGCGGGCATCCGTGTGGGAGCACGAGTGTGACGTGCTCGTGACGCGCATCCGCTCGCTCGCGCGGCGCACCGCGACGCCGGAGGTCTACGCGGCGCTCATGCATGCGGTAGACGATGCCGCGGACGGACTCGAAGAGGCCGCGTTCCTCATGACACACCTGAGCGCAGCTCCGGTTTCCGATGAGCTGATCGAAACCGCGCGTCGGCTTGCTTCGCTGGTCCAGAGTGCCGCGCAGGAATCGGTCAAAATGTTCGAAGCGGCGAGTCATGTTACGCCCGAGGGCGCGCGAGAAGACATGCAGGATTTCTTCGCCGCCGCCGATCGCATCGTCGGCCTCGAACATGAAACCGATGCGGCCGAACGCGCCGTGACGCGCGCGTTGCTCGCGAGTGGCGCCGACGTCAAGAGCTTCTATCTTCTGTCACGCATCGGCAACGCTCTCGAGGGCGCCGCGGACGGCCTAGCGCACGGCGCGTTCAAGCTACGCGACCATCTGCTCGATGATGTGCTGACCGGCTAGGAACACGAATGGGCGACAATCGCGGGAATCTATACTTCATATTGCCGAATGCCATGGCCGACGTCACCGGGCGCCAAGCGGCTGCGCTGATATCGAGTGCGGCGCCTGCAGCGATCATCGGCTCCAAGGCGGCCGGATTGATGCGGCTCGCGCAGCTCGGCCTGCCCGTGCCACCGGCTTTCGTGCTCGGCACGGCACTCTGCCGCGAGTACTTTGCGCACGGCGGTCGGCTCCCGGACGGCACCCGCGAATTACTCGCCGAAGGCCTCTCGCGTCTCGAGCAGGCTAGCGGATGCGGCTTCGGCCGTGTGCGCCGGCCGCTGCTGGTGTCGGTACGATCGGGCGCGCCGGTGTCGATGCCGGGCATGCTGCAGACGATTCTAAACGTCGGACTCGGCGAACAAAATTCGCGCGGCCTGTTGCGCGCATCCGGCAATCCGCGCTACGTGCATGATTGCTATCGGCGGCTCGTGCGCGATTACACCGTGGCCGTGCATGGGGCGGACGCGGGTCAGTTCGACATGCTCGTTGCGCGTCAATGCACGCTTCAGGCGCTCGATAGCGCGAGCGAGCTCGACAGCAAGGCGCTCGCCGAGGTCGCCAACGAATCGCTGCAGCTCGCGCTCGCGCTCACCGGCCAGCCGTTCCCGCAGGATCCGATGGACCAGCTGCTCGGGGCGGTGGAGGCCGTACTGCGTTCGTGGTACGACGACAAGGCGAGTCATTACCGCCGCATCAACGGCATCGACGAGGCGATGGGTACGGCTGTCACCGTGCAAGCGATGGTGTTCGGCAATAACGGGGGCACCTCGGGCGCCGGGGTTGGATTTACGCGCGACCCCGCAACCGGCGAAAATCGGGCCTATCTGGATTTTCTGTTTAACGCCCAGGGCGAAGACGTCGTTTCCGGCCGCTATGCCGGCCACGAGGCCGTGCAACTGTCACAACGACTGCCGCTCGTCGTGGCCGAGCTCGCCCGCATCCGGGAGGTGCTCGAGGCCGAGTTTCACGATATGCAGGACTTCGAGTTCACGGTCGAAAACGGCCGCCTGTATCTCTTGCAGACGCGTTCCGGAAAGCGCACGCCGTGGGCTGCACTTCAAATCGCCGTCGATATGGTCAACGAGAATCTCATTACACCGGCGCAAGCGCTTGTGCGGCTCGAGGGTATTGCGCTCGAGCGGCTCGAACGCCTGCGTCTGGCGGATCGGGCCGGCGGCAAGCCGCTCGCGAGCGCGACTCCGGCGAGCATCGGTGTTGCCTCCGGCGCAATCGCATTCGATACGCGAAGCGCCGCGGCGATGGCCGCCCGCGGCGAGTCGGTTATCCTCGTCAGACCCGAGATCGCGACCGCAGATGTCGAGGGCATCGCCGCAGCAGACGGTGTATTGACTGCCGCCGGCAGCCGGACTTCTCATGCCGCCGTGGTCGCGCGCCAGCTCGGCAAGGTCTGCCTCGTCAATTGTCGGGCGCTGCTCGTGCATCCTCTGGAGCCTAGCTGCACGATCGGCGAGGCCCGGTTAATTGAAGGCGATGCGCTGACGCTCGACGGCGATACCGGGCGGATCTACGCCGGTAGGCTGGCGGTCGAGCATGAACGGCCCCGACTCGCGCTCGAGCAAGTGGCCGCTTGGCGCGCATCGGCAGCAACAGCCGACAAACCGAAATCAGGGGCCTACGTCCCGATATCCGGGTGCACCGCAGCATCCGATCCGTCGCACCCAGCGTAGCGCATACCGCCGGGCACACCGGTGCCGCCGTGAAATCGAATTGCGCGCAATCCTTATGTAGATGTCCGTACATCAGCCATCAAACCTTGCGCGTAAACTCCATACGTACTCAGTGCGATTGATCGGTTGTCTGCTCGTTGCGGATCGGCTTCGGCAAGGAGTTACAGCCCTAACATTGGGAGGGTCTGAATCATGTGCAATCTTGATCTCAAAAACGATGAACGAACCGCCGCCGCTGTTGCGGCCGAAAGCGCTAACAGATCCGCCTGTGCGATTCCCAAGATCGCGAAGACAAGGGTCAATCCGGAGAGGGCGCTGCATCTGGCTTGTGAAGGCGACACCTTGGAACAGGACGATCTGGAGATCTCTGCGGAAGCCTTGCCGCTGTTCGACACGCATAGCAGTCGTCATCTCGGCTAAGCGCAGATAAGGCGCGCGGACGGCGTATTGCGGTGTCTTTGGCGCTTGGTAAGCGCAATCGGCGAGCACCCGTCTTAACCGGCCTGTGGCGTCGATCCGCCGAGTACCATGAGGAACCGCGCGCGTTCGATGTTGCCGCCACTCAGGACGAGACCTACGGTTCGATTGTTCATACGCCCGCGCTCGCTGAGCAATGCGGCAAGCGGCGCCGCACCCGCACCTTCCGTAACCTGATGAGTGTCATCGTAATAGGCGCGCATCGCTTCGGCGATGTCGTCCTCGGTTACCGTCACGATGCGCGCCGCGCCCCGGCAAATGATGCCGATCGCATCGGCGTTCGGCGCGCGAGTCGCAATGCCGTCGGCGAAGGTCAATGCGGTCGGCGTAGTGACCGGATGCCCGGCGGCGAAAGACCGGGCGGTCGCCGGCGCGTTGACGGCGCTGACGCCGACGATATCCGTTTTAAGGCCCAATAGATCCCGCGCGATGATGAGGCCGCAGATCCCGGAGCCCATGCCGACGCTGACGTAGACGGTGTCGAGCGCCGCGCCGGCGCGGAAGAATTCGAGCGCATAGGTGGCGACGCCGACAACCAGGTCGCGGTGGAAGGACGGCACCAGGTGCAGGCCGAGTTCGGCGGCGGCGCGCTCCGCTTCGCACCGGGCTTCATCGAAGTCGCGGCCGACCTCGACGACGGCCGCGCCAAAGGACTGCATCGCGGTGTTCTGGTCGGGAGAGTTGCCCACCGGCACGTAGATCGTCGCCGCGACGCCGGTACGGGCCGCGGCGTACGAAATCGATTGACCATGGTTGCCGCGCGTCGCCGACACGACTGCGCGTGCGTCGGGAAGCCTGCGCGTCAATCGGTCGAGGTAAACGAGTCCACCCCTGACCTTGAACGCGCCCGTGGGCGTGTGGTTCTCGTGTTTGACCCAAACGGAGCAGCCGGTGCGCCGCCGCAGTTTCGGCCACGCATACTGAGGAGTCGCCGGCATCACGCGATGCACGAGTTCCGCCGCGAGTTCGAGTTCGGCAAGGCTCACCGCAAAATCAGATTCTGCCACCGACACCTCCGGCTACGGCTGATCCCCAAACGCGGATTGTTGCAGAAGACTAAGGTACACGTCAGAGCGGCATGAAGCCGTGGCGAAACGGGTGTAAAGTTGACCGGAATTCACTGCAGGAACGGGGGATTTCATGGCCATCGACGCAATTGGATCGAAATTAACGGGCGTTTGGATCGTGAATTTTCTGTTATTGCTAGCGGTCATTGCAATTCCGCGGGAATGCTTGGCCGACACCGGCTATTACGGCGTGGTCGAGTCGTATGGAAACGGCGAGGTCGTGATTCGAACAACGGCGCATTCGCGTGGAACATGGCAGATCGACGCAGCCACTCGGATTGCCGGTGGAATTGCGCCGGGAGACTGGGTATTCGCCGAGGTATTGACCTCGGGTCACGTGAAGACGTTGCGCTTCGAGGAACGCCCGACCGGTCATTCCGGCGTCATCACGAAAACGATCGGGGATGTGTTGTCCGTGCGATCGGGTAACGGTACCGAGCAATGGAACGTGGTGGACACGACGGGTCTGATCGGGGTTGAGCGTGGAGCGCTGCGGCGCGGAGATCAAATCGGCGTGAAGCTGTATAAGAATAGGAATTTGGCCGAACTGAAACTCATTAATCGGGATGTACCCGTTACGCCGTAGAGAGACTCGACGAGTGAATGTTGATGTGTTCGGCGACGTCCACGGCCAGTTCGACAAACTGGTTTCTCTGCTACGGCATCTCGGCTACTCGGCACCCCAGGGTGTTTGGCGGCACCCCTCTCGCACGGCGGTGTTTGTCGGGGATTTGATCGACCGCGGACCGAAGCAGATGGCGACGGTCGATCTGGTGCGCGCGATGGTGGAGGCGGGCGCTGCCCGATGCATTTTGGGTAATCATGAGATCAATGCAATTGCGTGGGTCACGCCGGATCCGGAAAAATCCGGGAAGTTCTTACGGGCTCATGACGCGCCTGGAAATCGAGCTCTGCATCAGGCGTTTCTGGACGAGATTGGCGAAGATTCCTTGCGGCATCGAGAAATCATTGCGTGGTTCATGACGCTGCCCTTGTGGCTGGATCTTGGAGAAGTGCGCGTCGTGCATGCGTGTTGGCATCAGGAATCGATGGACGCGCTGAGGCTTTTATTGGGGCCCAATCAAACGGTTACCGAAGAACTGATGCGGATGGGCAGCAAAAAAGGTCATTGGGTCCATGAAGCACTTGGCATTGTATTAAAGGGTCCCGAGATCGGCTTGGGCGACTTGCCTGCGCGGCAGGAAAATTACGGCGAGGTACCCCAGGAGGTTCGGGTTCCCTGGTGGAGTTCGGACGCACCGGCCATGGCGCCGTGGCAAGGGCGTGCGTATTCGGGCCCGCCGGTGATATTTGGGCATTACTGGTTTACGGGCGAGCCAACGGTGATTTCAGCTCAGTTTGTATGTTTGGATTACAGCGCGGCGAGGGACGGGCCGTTGGTGGCGTATCGGTGGGATGGGGAGGCGACGCTGAGTTCGGAGAAGTTGGTGTGGGTGTAACCGTTTCGACTCATGGGGAGAGAGGCGATGCGCAGGATTACCGATCCGACGGCATGGCCCGTCGGGCCAACGCGGCGGCAAGTGATCGTGGCGGGTGCACTGGCGATCGGCGGACTCGGGATCCGGTCAGAGGCCGGCGCCGCCGCAACCGGGGATGAGATTTCTCACGCCGCCGAGGCAATCCACCAAGAGCCGCTGATCGCGGCGAGCCGGTCACGTATCTATGGCGCGCTGACCGACGCGAAGCAGTTCGACAAGCTGATCCAGTACAGCGCGGCAATAAAGACCATGCCGATCAATCACGATGCGGCGGCACTCAGCGCGCGCGCCGGCGGCGCGTTTTCCCTGTTCGGCGGATACGTTACCGGACGATTCATCGAACTCGTGCCGAATGAGTTGATAGTCGAGGCTTGGCGGGCGGGAAACTGGAGCCCGGGAGTTTATTCTATTGCCCGATTTCAGCTCGTAGACCAGGACGCTGGCACCAAGATCGTATTCGACCATACGGGCTTCCCAAGTGGCCAAGCGGAGCATTTGGCCGAGGGCTGGCAAGTCAATTACTGGGACCCCCTGCGCAAGCTCCTGGCATAGTTGACGAGCGGCGCCTGGTCGCAGCGTTGTGCCTGGCGTATTGGCCGGCATCAGGACGCGGCGAATGAGCATATAGCGAGCCGAGTGATCATCTAGCACAGGCCATTGGATTGTCATGGAATTGCTTTTCTCGACAGGCCTTGCTCGATAGTTTCCGTGAGACGGCAGGGCCATAAAATGGGTGTTTACCGGATTGACTTCTGCAACCAATCAGGTCTGCTGGCATGTTGGCCGGATCGTGGATTCTCGGAACCTTATGTCAAATAACAATAAGCAAGATCTCTGCGCGCTGCGCTTTGGTCCGTGGTTCGTTTTGATCTGCATTGGCATGGCGTGTACGGCGCGAGCGCAGTCAATCTGTTTACCGGTCCCCGATCCGGACCTGCAACCCATACAGTCCTTGATCGCCGCGGACCCTAAACACGCACTCAAAGACGTGCAATCAAAGATGGCCGAGCTGCAGCTCGCGCCGCAGCCGGACGCGCGGCGCCTCGCCTCTCTTTACGCGCTGGAGGCGCAGAGCTATAGCATGCTCGAGCTTGACGCCGAGGCCATTGCCGAGGCCACCAAGGGTCTCGAACTCGTACCGCAGGAAGATGACCCCCTGCATGTGAATCTGCTGATCCTCGTCGAGGAGAATATCGCCGGTGAGGCCGGGCTCAAAGGCGCGGTTGCCAGCATCGAGGCGGCCCGCGCTTCGCAGCGCCCGGATTCGCTTGGCGACACCTGTCTGCTGATCACGCTCGGGTGGCTGCAGATGAGGAGCAACCACGCGGAGCTTGCGATCGTCAATCTCACGCAAGCCTATCGGACCACCGCCGCCCAGGGCATGATCCTTGCGCATGTCGCGGCCGCCGAAAATCTCTCCGCGGTCATGGGACTGCTGGGCGATTACGAGGAGGCGCTCGCCCTGAACAAGGAAGTCATCGATTGGGCCGCGGCAAACGAGGCGACCTGGAGTCTGGCGAGCGCAAGATTCGATCGCGCCAAGCTGTATCGAGTCATGCGCGAGTTCAAGCTCGCGCGCGAGGAACAGCTGCAGTCCCGAGAACTCGGCGTGCGCCTCGACGATATCCAAGGCGTCGCGTATTCGGATATGGAGCTTTGCCAGATCGAGATCGAACTCGAGCACTTGGCTGCCGCACGCCCGCTCTGCGATAGCGCGCGGGCGGCGTTCATGGCGGCGGGTGCGAGCGACGTCGCCAAGGAAGCGATGGCATACCTCGCGCGCATCGATGTGCAGGAGCACCATCCGAATTCTGCGCTCCCCATTTTGAATCGCGTGCTCGACCAGCATGGTACGGATATGTATGCGCCTCGCGCGACGCAAGCGTATCTGTGGCGTGCGCGAGCCAACTCGGCGCTCGGAAAGGATCGCGACGCCTACGCGGACCTTGCGGAATATGCGCGCCGCACGACCGAGATGGACGATGCACGGCGCCTGAGCAACGCCGCGGCGCTACGGGTCAAATTTGAAATGTACGTCAAGGATCAGGAAATCGAGCGCGCTCGATCCGAGGCCGCCGCGGCACGTCTCGAGGTGTCGCGAAAGGCGCTCGAACGCAATTTGGTGGCGCTGTCCGCGATATTGCTCGTTTGCACCGTGCTGTCCTCGACGTGGCTGTGGCGCCGGCGCAAACAAACCGACGACATACGGCGCGCGGCGGAAGATCGTCTCGCATTGATCGGACGATTCACCGGCGGAGTTGCCCACGAGTTCAACAACTTGATGACCGTGATACAGCAGGCGGTGGGACTGTTGGCGCAACGCCCGATGGTATCTACGGATGCGGCCGCACGCAGCCTCGTGACCGAGATTCAGCAGGCCAGCAACGTCTGCGCAGATGTCACGACGCAATTGCTGAGTTTTGCTCGCCAGCAGAATCTGAAACCCGAGACGTTCAATGTGGATGAATTTCTCACGGGCATTTCATCGATGCTCGAGATCGTGGCCGGCCCGGCCATCAAACTCAAGGTACTCGTAGACAAGTCTGCGCTTGCCATACACGCGGATCGGCGTCAGTTCACGGCCGTGCTGCGGAATCTCGTCAGTAATGCGCGTGATGCGATGGGCGAGGGGGGCACCCTGACGATTCGCGTGATCGTCGATTCGGATAACTTTGTCCGCATAGATCTCGTCGATGAGGGTCACGGCATGTCGGTGCAGACGCTCGAGCATGCAGTGGAACCGTTTTTTACGACCAAACCGGTCGGAGCCGGGTCGGGTCTTGGGTTGAGTGTCGCCGACGGCTTCATGCGCCAGTCCGGAGGCGTAATGACGCTGAGCAGCACGCCCCAATCCGGCACGACGGTGAGTTTGCGATTTCCCCGCGCGAGACAGACGCCGTGAACGAACAATCCGCGCAGCCGCCGATCCACGTGTTGCTGGTCGAGGACCATGTGCTGCTGCAGCGGATATTGACGCGCACGCTCAATGATGGGGGATTCCAAGTCACCGCGGTCGGATCCGCCGACCAAGCCGTCGCCCTGCTGGAAGGCGGCGCCACTGCGGATGTATTGCTCAGCGACATTCGCATGCCCGGCAGTCTCGACGGGCTGCAACTTGCGCATTGGGTGCGCACGCACCGTCCGGCCGTGGTCATCGTCCTGCAGACCGCATTTACCGACATGGAGGTCGACGACTTCCGTGTGCTGCGAAAGCCTTTCACGCCCGCGGAGTTGATGCAATGCCTGCAAGACGCGCTCGACGAATCGCGAACGCCGAAGTCCGGACGATAGCGAGGAAGAGAAGCGCGGTGCCCCCGGCCGCGGCGTCGCCGCGCGACCGCGTCAATAGGACCCGATCGTTTGTCCGGTCTGGTCGACGGATATCAGCGAGACGTCGAATCCCCACAGTGTGCGCAGATGCTTCAACGTCTGATCAGCCTGGGCTGCCATCAGCATCTTGCCCTGGTAGCTCGAATGGTGCAGAACGAGTTTCCGGTCCGTATCGCGCGCGTAGCGAACCACCGATATTTCCGGCATCGACGACTCGAGGCGATACGCGGCGGAAAGCTGGCTGCGGACGGCTTTGAACCCCTCCGAACTCGCGGTATCACTGACCGTCCAGTGATCGAGCCCTTCGCTGGTCTTGACGTTCATCAAGCGGAAATCACGAACCAATTTCGGCGTCAGGAACTGCAGGATGAAACTCTCATCTCGATAATTTTGCATGACGTCATGAAACGTCTCGAGCCAGTCCTTGCCGGCAATTTCCGGCAAATACTCACGGTCCTCGGCCGTCGGCTTCTCGCAGACGCGCTTGATCTCGTTCCAGGCGGCGAAGCCGAGCGCGTACGGGTTTAGGCCCGAGTACTCGCGCTGTTTGATGACATTCGTATGGGAGTGCAGGCATTCGAGCAGAATTCCTTGACTGATCTGCCCGGCATCGTACATATCGTTGATCAGCCGGTGGTGCCAGAAGCACGCCCAGCCTTCGTTCATGACCTGAGTCTGGCGTTGCGGGTAGAAATACTGGGCGATCTTACGCACGATGCGCGCGAGTTCGCGCTGCCATGGTTCGAGCATCGGCGCATGCTTCTCGATGAAATACAGCAGGTTTTCCTCGGGATTGGGCGGGAAGACGGCATCGGCCTTGGCCGGCGCGGCTGCCTGCGGCACGAGACTGTAGTATTCGGCCTGACGCATCGTTTCTTGGGCGGCGAACAGCCTTTTGGCCTGTTCGGCGCGCTCCTTGCGCGAATCGAGCTTACTGGGCCGCTTGTATTTGTCCAAGCCTTGATCGCGCAGCGCATGCAGTGCGTCGAGCGTTTGCTCCACCCGCTCGATGCCGTATCGCTCCTCGCAGTCTGCGATGTAATTGCGGGCAAAGAGCATGTAATCGAGAATGGCGTCGGGCTGCGTCCATTGCCGAAAAAGATAGTTCCCCTTCGAAAAACTATTGTGCCCGAAGCAGGCATGGGGAATGACGAGCGTCTGCATCGCGAGAGTGTTGTCCTCCATCAGAAAGGCAATGCAGGGATTCGTGTTGATGACGATCTCGTAGGCGAGGGAGTTCGCTCCCGAGCGGTATTTCGCATTCTCGATTAGGAAGTGCTTGCCGAAGCTCCAGTGCCCGTAATTCACCGGTAGGCCGCCGGAGACATAGCCGTCGAGCATCTGCTCGCTGCTGATGACCTCCATCTGATTGGGGAAGGTGTCCAGCCCGTAGTGCAGGGCGTGGCGTGCGCAGATCTGCTCGATCGCGACGAGATCCTCCAAGGTCCATTCGCTACCGCTCAGCTGGCGCGTGTCTCGCATAAGCGCTCAATGTTCCCGTTGAAACAGCTTTGCAAGCGCCGGGTAAACTTCATTGCGCGCGCTCACCGAGGCCATGTTGAATTGTTCGCTCTCGATGGATCGATACGCGGACCACAGGCTCGTCGCGCCTTGGCCGGCCGTGTCCCCTACCTCGGCGTACACAAAGTAGCGGGACAATGGCAGCAGCTGCGAGAGCAAAAACGACGAAGAGTCGGTCGAGTCGCGGCCGAAGGAGTCCCCGTCGCTCGCTTGGGCGCCGAAGATGTTGTAGTGAGACGCAGGATAGCGTGCCTCGATGATCTCGTTCATTTTCGCAAGTGCTGAAAGAACCTTGGTGCTTCCCGCCTGCGTTCCGTGGAAGAAGGTATCTTCATCGACCTCCTGCGCCTCATCGGTGTGGCGAATGAACACGAGATCGACTTTCTTGTACTTGCGTGTCAGGAACAGATACAGGAGCATGAAGAACCGCTTGGCGAGGTCCTTGCGCGTCTCATCCATGGAAGAGGATACGTCCATGAGACAAAACATCACGGCCGCCGTGCATGGCTTCTGCACTTCCACGAGACTGCGGTGACGAAGATCGATTGGGTCCAGGAACGGAATCTCCCCGCTGCGTTGGCGCAACAGCTGCAGCTCGAGTTCCGCCGCCTGAACGAGGGACGGGGTTCCCTCTTTTCGAGCGGTGATGAGCGCGGCTTCAGCCACCTCGATCGCCTCCTCGTGCTGCGCCTCGGCGGCAATGCGCCGGCCGATCGACGCCTTGAATGTGCGCACGACGCAGACGCTGCCCGGATTGCCGTAACGCACGACGCCGCCTCGGCGCAGGCGGCTCTCGTCGATTTCCATCAAGTCCTTTTTCACGAGCGCCGGCAACTCGAGCTCATCGAACAGCAGAGACAGATATTCCTCGCGCGATAGTACGAACCGAAAGTTGTCCTCGTCGTTCGCATCGCCTTCTTCCCCGCCCTGGCCATTGCCCGAACCTTGGCCTTGCGGGCTGTTCGGGATCTTATCGCCGACGCGATAGTGCTCATTGCCGGGAATGGTCTTTTCGGTGACGCCGGAAGCCGGATCCAAGACGAAGCGCGGTTCCATGATGTCCGTGCGCTTGATCGCGACTTCGGCGGCCTGGTCCGATTCTTGAAGCTTGTGCCGCGCGACCAGCTTGTCGACCTGTGCCCTGAGGGCGCCATCGAGGCGCTTCATCACGCGCTGTCGGTTCGCGGTGCTCTTGCCCTTCTGGGATCGGCGGTCGACGATGACGCTTGGCACGGTGCGGGTTCCGGTTAGTTGGCGAGCGGCAAGTACACGAGCCGGCGGCTCTCGTTCACTGCCGCCGAGCCATGGTCCACCACTCGATCTGACGGCGCACTTGCGTCGGCGTATGGCCTCTCGCCATCATGCGCGCGATGAAGGCTTGATGCTTTTTCTCGTCCTCGGCGCTGCCCTTGGCGAAGTAAGTAACGACCGGCAACAAATCGTCGGTCGCCGCGAACATGCGCTTCTCGATTACCTCGCGGAGCTTTTGGTAACTCGTCCAGACGAGCTTGTGGCCGCCGGTCTTGTTCTGCGCGCGCAGCACGTGGTTGACGATCTCATGCCGGAAGTCCTTCGGATTGCCGATGCCGGCGGGCTTTTCCATTTTCTCGAGCTCTGAATTGAGCGCGGCCTTGTCGAAGGCGACACCGGTCGCCGGATCGACGTAGACCTCCTCTTGAATCCAGAAATCGGCGAATGCCACGTAGCGGTCAAAGAGTTCTTGGCCATAGTCGGCATACGACTCCAGATACGCGGCCTGAATTTCCTTCGTGAGCTCCTCCAGATACCGGGGAATCAGAAAATCTTTCAAGTGCACCATGCAGGTCTTCTGCAGTTCGGGGCTGAAGTCGGAAGTCCCGATGCTTTCCTCGATGACCTTTAGCAGTGTCACTGGGTCGGCGGATTCCTCCGCCGGGTCCCGATTGAAGGCCTTGGAAATGAGCTTGAAAGCATAGCGTGTCGAGAATCCGCTCATGCCCTCCTCGTGGCCGGCCATTTCGCGGTACTCGGCAACGCTCTTGGCTTGCGGGTCGGATTCGCGAAGATTCTCGCCGTCGTAGACCCGCAGCTTCGAATAAATGCTCGAGTTGGCGGGCGATTTGAGCCTCGAGAGCACCATGTAGCGGGCGAGCATCTGCATTGTGCCCGGGGCGCAGGGTGCTTTCACCAAGGTCGATTCGCGCAGCAGCTTCTGATAGATGGAGACCTCCTCGGTGACCCGCAGGCAGTACGGCACCTTGACGATGCAGATGCGGTCCAAGAAAGCTTCGTTATCTTTGTTGCTGCTGAATTTTTTCCATTCGCTCTCGTTCGAATGCGCAAGCACCGTGCCTTGGTACGGCATCGCACCGAATCCTTCGGTACCTTTGAAGTTGCTCTCCTGGGTCGCGGTCAGCAGCGGGTGCAGCACCTTGATCGGCGCCTTGAACATTTCGACGAATTCCAGCAGTCCCTGAGTCGTCAGGCATAGTCCGCCCGAATAGCTGTATGCGTCGGGATCGTCCTGACTCAATTTATTCAACTTGCGCATGTCGACTTTGCCGACGAGCGTGCTGATGTCCTGGGTGTTCTCGTCGCCGGGCTCGGTTTTCGCAATCGCGATCTGATTGAGCACCGAGGGGTAGATGCGCTGCACGCGAAAGCGCGAAAGGTCTCCATGGAAGTTGCGCAGGCGCTTTTGCGCCCAGGGACTGGAGAGGCCGGTCAGGTACCGGGGACTGATCCCATAATCCCCCTCGAGACGGGCACCGAACTTCTCGGGACTGAAAAGTCCGAGAGGCGACTCGAGCAGGGGACTGTGTTCACCGGTGTCCCCATCGACGAGTACATAGATCGGATACTGCTCCATCAAGCTCTTGAGCTTGGTGGCAAGCGTGCTCTTTGCGCTGCCGACCGGTCCGAGAAGATAGAGGACCTGTTTGCGCTCCTCCAGTCCTTGCGCGGCATGTCGATAGAATGAGACGATTTCATCGACGATGCCGCCTTCCATGCCGTAGAAGTCGGCGAACGCGTCGTAGTATTTCAGAGTTCGATTGCCGAACAGCCGCAGCAGCCGCGGGTCCGATTTCGTCTGAACCAAGCGCGGCTCGCCGATGGCCTTTACCATGCGTTGCGGCGCGAGCGCATAGGCCATGGGGTCGTCTCGGCAAAGATCGAAGAACTCGGTCAGAGTCATCGTTGCCGAAGCGGTTCTATCGTAAGAAGTCTTGAAATCATCAAAAAGCAGTGCGCTTGCGTTCACAGTCATGCCCTCCCTATGCGCGCCGGCCCCGGTATCGGTCGGCGATTCGTAACCGAAAAACAAACTCAGCGGTACGTTGAGTACTAACGGCGTCGCTTATGGCAACTTGAGCATGCATTGCGTGAGGCGTAGTGGCCGCGGATCACAATATTGCGAGAGCGTTTTGCAAAATGAATCACGCGATTCCCAAGCAACAAGTCTAAAATTATTGCGCGCTCCATCTTCGCGGAGCTGCGCGGAGCTGGGAAATCATCAGCTAGGGGCTAAGCGGTGCCATTGTGCATCGCAGGTGATCGTTGCATCGACGCAATGCCGATTCGCAGCGCCGGTAGCGCGGAAAACCACGAGCATTTAATCAGGGGACCCCTGACTGCCGGTTGGCGCCGAGCCCCGAAGCGGATCTGACGCGCGCCCTCAAACCCAACTGTGGCCCGTGTCACGCGCCGCCCGATAGCGCCTCGCAGCGCGATTTGGGCCGGCCTGGACTCGGTTCGCCAGGTGGGTTTATATATCTTCGGTATCCGCTCTCGAGACGACTTCAACGGCAGATCGGCGACACCCGTGACTGCCCGAACAATTATACGAAGACGGGGGATAGGGTCGTTGTCGATCGAACCTGTTCAACGGGAACCGCGGATTTGGAGCGGGATCCAAGCGCTGCGGGCTGCCGCGCGGCTTTTGGCCGCCTCTGTGGTACTCAGTTCACAAACCCCTGCGCAGCAGCGGGCCCAGGATAATGCCGTGACTTCGGCCGATGACGCCTTCGGCACGGCTATCGGCCTGCAAACTGTGGGGCTTTATTCCGAGACCGACGCGCGAGGCTTCAACCCCCAACAAGCGGGGAACCTACGGATCGAAGGTCTATATTTCGACCAGCAGACCTGGGTCACGAGCCCATGTATGGTGCGCGAGACCGCTATGCGGATTGGCATTGCGGCGCAGGCCTACTCGTTTCCGTCGCCGACCGGCATCGCCGACTTGAGCTTGCGGACCCCCGGGGATCAATGGGCATTCAGCGGCCTCGCGAGCCGGGGCCCGTTCGACACCGGCACGATACAAGTGGAACAGCAGACTCCGATCGCGGAAAAGACGCTGAGCGCGGATTTTTGCGGCGGCTATTATCGGAACTTCGTCCCCGATCTGAACCGTCAGGACGGCACGGCGCTATTCGGAGCCACGCTGCGTTGGCGACCGGTCCAGAAGACTGAAGTCTTGCCGTTCTGGTCGTATTTGTTCGGCGGCGCCCACCAGTCGCTGCCGGTCGTTTATACCGATGGGACGGTGCCGCTGCCGCAGTTTCGCGAACGCGATCTCGCCAGTCAAACCTGGACGACGCAAGCATGGCGCATGACGACGCTCGGTACGGTCATCAAGAGCGGGCTGAGCGATCGGTGGCAGCTGACCGCGGGACTGTTTCATTCTCAGGAGCATGATCCCTGGAATTTCACTCCCTATCTGCAGTTGAATGCCAACAGCACGGCGGATACGTCGGTCGACGTAACGCCGCCGCTGATGGCGAACTCCACATCCGGGGAGGCGCATCTCAGCGGCGTCGCGACCCAGGGTGACCATCGCCACGAACTGGAATTCACGATTCGAGGCCGCGCCATAGACCGCAGCTACGGCGGCGACGACGATCTGGATTTCGGCAACATCGATTTGCAGAGCCAAACGCAATTTGTGCAGCCGCCGGTCGTGCTGACGCAGCAGAGCCACGATATCACCCGCGAACTCGATGTCGGTGTGACCTATGAAGAGCGTTGGCAGGGCTTGGGGACTGCAGCCGTCGGCGTACTGAAGGACAACTACCGGCGCACGAACGAGGTGCCATCGGCGGTCCCGGAGACGTTCCGAACCACGCCTTGGCTCGTCAACCTGCGGCTTGCGCTCGAGGGCGGTACCGCGCTGATCTATTACGGCAGCTATACGCAAGGTCTGGAAGATTCGGCACTCGCGCCGGTGTCTGCAGTCAATCGCGGCGAGCCGCCGGCCGCGGCGCGCACCTGGCAGATGGACGGCGGTATCCGCTATGCGCCCGGCGAGAGGCTGCGGGTAATCGTGGGCGCGTTCGATATTCATAAGCCGTACCTGAATCTCGATGCGGCGAACGTTTACCGGCCTCTCGGCCGCTTGTACAACGTAGGCCTCGAGAGTTCGATGTCATACAGCAACGCAGGACTCACCTTGCTCGCGGGCGGCGTATGGCTTCGGCCCAATGTCGAACTGAGTGTCGCTGTGCCCGGCGCGACCGGCAGCGAGCCAATCGGGCCGGTGCCGCTGACGCTGACCGCCAACCTCGATTACGCGCCCGCGCATTGGGGCGCGTGGGCGGCGTCATTGCAGTGGAATCGACTTTCATCGCGGGTCGCGACGAGCGATGATTTACAGCGGCTGCCGCCGCTCGCCACGCTGGGCGCGGGCCTGCGGTATCAATGGAAGCTAGGGAAGAATTCGTGGACCTTGCGGCTCGACGGCCTCAACTTGACCAATGCGCAGGGTTTGCACGTCTCGGCGCTCGGCGTGGTGCTGCCGGAACAAGATCGCCGCTTCGCGCTCAGCCTCGCAATGGATTTGTAGGCGCCGTGAGGCCCCCGGCTGCGGCCGCCCCGATCAGCCACTGGGCGACAGCGCGCGCCGCCGGGTTGTCGCCGCCGGGGCATGAAACATAGTACCCGCGCTCCGAACGCACGGACTCCTTCGATACACGCACCAAGGTTCCGCTCTCCAGAAATTGATCGACGAGCCCGTCCCAACCGAGAGCGACTCCTTGACCCGCCAATGCGGCGCGGAGCAACAGCGAGTAGTCATTGAAGCCCACGGTCATCAGGCGCTTCGTCGTCAAGGGCTTGTGCAGCGCCTCGAACCACGACTTCCATGAGTGCCACCGCTCGTGCTTGTCCTCCAACCACAAGAGTCGGTGCTCTTTGAGTTCATGCAGCGCGAGCGTGCGCTTGCCCCCAGCGAGGTAGGTCGGACTGCAAACCGCGAACACGTTCTCCCCCAATATGCGACCGACGCTCGATGCCCGCTCGGGTCCGAATTCGATCAATAAGTCGACATTGTCGCGGTCGTCAGTGAATTCGCCGGTCAGAATGCGCAAGCTGTGCATCGGAAAGGCGGCTTGCAGCCGCGGCAATCGCGGCAACAGCCAGTAGGAGGCGAAGCCGGGATCGACGCCGAGCACGATTTTGCCGCCGGACCGCGCGCCGCGAATCTCCTGCACGACCTCCTCGAGACGACTGAGGCTCGCCCGCAGCACCTCGAAGAGTCGCTGACCATCCGCCGTTAGACGCAACGGTCGGGCGTCGCGGCGGAACACCGGGACGCCAAGGTCGGCCTCGAGCGCGGCGACGCGGCGGCTGATCGCCGGCTGGCTGACGTTCAATTCTAGTGCGGCGCGCGTGAACGTTCCGTGGCGCGCCACGGCGTCAAACGCATTCAGGGCCGAGAATGGCGGGAGTCGGCGAGGCGTACTCATGGTATTACTCCAGCGTATACTACATTGACTTTGATGACCGCGCCCGATCGGCGGGAATCGCCTATGATCCCGCATGAATGAGAACCGCTCGATCACAGATGCACGACAGGTGACGTTATGGCAGACGCAGAGACGCCCGTGAGACGCAGCAGCCGGGATTTGCGGCGCGCCCAGCGCGCGGCACCGTTGCCCGATAATTTGCGGCCCGTGCAACCGGGATTATCGGGCGGCAACTATCGCCCGCTGAGCGATAGCGCGATCTTGCGGATTCATGAGACCGCGATGCGCTTGCTCGCGGAGATCGGCCTCGCCGACGCGCCGCCATCGGGTGTCGAGATCCTGACGCGCGCGGGCTGCACGGTCAGCGAGCATGGCCGCCTGTTGTTCCCGCGTGCGCTCGTCGAGGACACGCTCGCCAAATGCGCGCGCCACTTCGTGTTGCACGGCCAAAACCCGCGCCACGACATGGAGCCCTGGGGCAAGAAGGTGTATTTCGGCACGGCCGGCGCCGCCGTCAGCATAGTGGATTCGCATGGCGGGTATCGCGAATCGTTGATCACCGACCTATATGACATTGGACGCATCGTCGATGTCTTGGAACACATCCATTTCTTCCAGCGTGCGGTCGTGCCGCGGGATATTCCCGATCCGTACGAGATGGATTTCAACACCTGCTACGCTTCGGTCATGGCGACGACGAAGCATGTCGGCAGCAGTTGGGTCGACCCGAAACATCTCGCGGCATCGCTCGAGATGCTGCACATGGTCGCCGGCGGCGAGCGCCAATGGCGCGAACGCCCGTTCGTCAGCCAGTCGAACTGTTTCGTCGTCCCACCGATGAAGTTTGCCTTCGATGCCTGCCGCTGTCTGGAACTCGCGGTTGCGGGCGGAATGCCCGTGCTGCTGTTGTCGGCGGGCCAAGCCGGCGCGACCGCGCCGGCCGCGCTCGCCGGTGCGCTCGCCCAAGAAGTCGCCGAGGTGCTCGCCGGGCTCGTCTATGTCAATGCGATCAAACCCGGCCACCCGGCGATCTTTGGCACCTGGTGTTTCGTGTCGGACCTGCGCACCGGAGCGATGTCCGGCGGCAGCCCGGAGCAGGCGCTGCTATCGGCCGCCGCGGGTCAAATGGCGCATTTTTATGATCTCACGGGCGGCACGGCTTCCGGCATGACCGACTCGAAAGTGCCCGATGGTCAGGCCGGCGCGGAGAAGGCACTGAACCACGCGCTCGTCGGCAATGCGGGCGCCAACCTCATCTATGAATCGGCCGGCATGCACGCGAGCCTGCTCGGCTACTCGCTCGAGAGCCTGATCATCGACAACGATATCATCGGCGCGACCCAGCGCACGATCAAAGGCATCGACGTCTCGGACGAGAAGCTCTCATTCGACACGATCAAGGACGTATGCCTCAACGGTCCGGGCCACTATCTCGGCTCCGGCCAGACCCTGCAGCTGATGCAGACCGACTACCTATACCCCGCGATCGGCGACCGAAGAAGCCCGAACGATTGGACCGAGCGCGGCGCGCTCGACATCGCGACGCGTGCCGCGGTCAAGGTCAAGGAGATCCTCGCGAATCACTACCCGAGCCATGTCGCCGACGCCGTAGACGCCGAGATCCGCCGCAAATTCCCCGTGCGCTTGCCGCGCACGGCAATGCACCCGGCGCAACCCGGACTGCAGGTCGCCGTCGCCGGCGGCAAGGCATAGCCACCGAGTCGTGCACGCTCTGACTCGCCGGCGCCCGGCGCCCGGCGCGGGTCGCGCGCCAACAAGAGGCATTTGCTATGACAATTCCAAGCCAGGCCAGCGTCGTAATCATTGGAGGCGGGGTCGCGGGCTGTTCGATCGCCTATCATCTGACCAAGCTGGGTGTCCGCGACGTCGTCCTGCTCGAACGTCGGCAGCTGACCTGCGGCACGACCTGGCATGCGGCGGGACTCGTGGGTCAGCTGCGCGCGACCCGCAATCTCACGGAACTCGCCAAGTACACTGCGGAACTCTACGGATCGCTGGAGGCCGAGACCGGTCAAGCGACCGGCTTCCGCCAGAACGGCTCGGTATCGGTCGCGAAGAGCGCCGCACGCTTCGAAGAACTCAAGCGCGGCGTCAGCATGGGGCGCATGTTCGGGCTCGAAATGGACGTGCTGACGCCGGGCCAGATCAAGGAGCGCTGGCCGCTGCTCAAGGTCGATGATCTCGTCGGCGGCATTTTCATTCCCAAGGATGGTCAGACCAATCCGATCGATACGACCCAAGCGTTGGCCAAGGGCGCCAAGCAGCGCGGCGCGCGCATCTTCGAGAACACCAAGGTCGAGCGCATACGCATCGAGCATGGCCGGGCGACCGGCGTCGACACCGAGTCCGGATTTCTGCGTGCCGACACCGTGATCCTCGCGGGCGGAATGTGGTCGCGCGAACTCGCGGCAGCCGCCGGCGTCGCGGTGCCTCTGCATGCGGCCGAGCATTTCTACATCGTGACCGAACCGATTCCCGGCCTGCCGACGGGACTGCCCGTGCTGCGTGTGCAGGATGAATGCGCCTACTACAAGGAAGATGCGGGCAAGCTGCTCATGGGTTGTTTCGAGCCCGTCGCCAAGCCCTGGGGCATGAAGGGCATACCCGAGGATTTCAGTTTCGACACCTTGCCCGAAGATCCCGATCACTTCGAGCCCATCCTGAGCGCCGCGGTCAACCGCGTGCCGGTGCTTGCGCAAGCGGGTATCGCGCTATTCTTCAACGGGCCGGAGAGCTTCACGCCGGACGACCGCTACTACGTCGGCGAGGCGCCCGAGGTCCGCGATCTGTTCGTCGCGACCGGCTTCAATTCGGTGGGCATCGCCGCGAGCGGCGGTGTCGGCAGGATCGTCGCGCAATGGGTCGTCGATCGCAAACCGCCGATGGACTTGGCCGATGTCGACATCCGGCGCGTCATGCCGTTCCAGTCGAATCGTCGCTACCTGCATGACCGGACCATCGAGACGCTGGGACTTCTCTATGCGATGCATTGGCCTTATTACCAGTACCGCAGCGCACGCGGTGCGCGGCGCTCGGTGCTGCACGACCGGCTCGTCGCAGCCGGAGCCTGCATGGGCGAGACCGCGGGATGGGAGAGGCCGAACTGGTACGGTGCGCCCGGTTCGAAGCCCGAGTATGAATATTCCTATGGCAGGCAAAACTGGTTCGAAGCGTGCCGCGATGAGAGTCTTGCGGCCGAGCGCACGATCGCATTGTTCGATCAAGCGAGCTTCGCAAAATTCCTCGTACAGGGCGCGGACGCCGGCCGCATCCTTGGCCGCATGTCGACCGCGAACCTCGATGTGGCCATCGGCCGCATCGTCTACACGCAATGGCTCAATGACGCCGGCGGTATCGAGGCGGATCTGACGATTACGCGCACGGCCGAACTCGAGTATCTGGTCGTCACTTCCGCGGTTTGCCAGACGCGCGACCTCGCTTGGCTGCGACAGGCGATCGCCGCGCAGCCGGGTGCGCGGTGCACGGTCACGGACGTCACGGCCGGCGTCGCGATGCTCGGTCTCATGGGCCCACGTAGCCGGCAACTGCTCGAACAATTGTCGGCTGCGGATCTGTCTAATGCCGCGCATCCGTTCGGCTGGTCGCGCGAGATCGAGATCGGCTATGCGCATGTGCGCGCGAGCCGCATCACCTACGTCGGCGAACTCGGCTGGGAACTCTACGTATCGAGCGAATGCGTCGCGGACGTCTATGAGCGCCTTCTCGAGGCCGGTATCCCGCTCGGCCTCAAGCATGCGGGATATCACGCGATGGCGGCCTGCCGCGTCGAGAAGGGCTATCGCCACTGGGGTCACGACATCGCCGACGAGGATACGCCGCTCGAAGCGGGACTCGGCTTCACGATCGCGTGGGACAAGCCCGGCGGGTTTCGCGGAGATGAGGCGCTGCTGCGGCAACGTCGGATCGCCGTCTTGGGGAAGCGCCTCGTGCAAGTGCGCTTGGAATGCGACCCGGAATCGGCGCCGTTGCTCTATCACGAGGAGCCGATCGTGCGGGACGGGCAAATCGTGGGGTCGATCAAATCGGGTGCGTTCGGCCATCGCGTCGGACAATCGCTGGGCATGGGCTATGTACAGCATGCCGAGGGGGTCAGCGCGGCATGGCTCGCGTCGGGTCGCTGGGAGGTCGAAGTGGCCTGCGAGCGCCATCCGGTCCGAGTCCAGCTGCAGGCTTGGTACGATCCGGCTAACCAACGCATCAAGGCGTGAGCATCGGGGAGTTCGTGCATCGATGAAAACACAGGCAGCGGTGACGGTCATCGGCGGCGGCGCAGTGGGCTGCAGCGCGCTCTATCATTTGACGCAACTCGGCGTTCGTGACGCCGTGCTCATCGAACGCGACGAACTCACTGCCGGATCGACATGGCACGCGGCCGGCAACTGTCCGAATTTCACGACCTCGTGGAATCTCATGAAGTTGCAGCGCTATAGCACGAGCCTGTATGCCTCATTGGCGGCACGCGTCGGCTACGAGATCAACCACCACATCACCGGCAGCCTGCGCCTTGCGCATACGCCGGCGCGCGTCGATGAATTCCGACACGTCGTCTCGCAAGCGCGCGCGCAGGGCATGAATTTCGAATTGCTGAGTCCCGCGCAGCTGCTCGAGCACAATCCGTTCTTGTCGACCGAAGGACTGCTTGCCGGACTCTATGATCCTTACGACGGCGACATCGATCCGGCGCAGCTGACTCAGGCGCTCGCCAAGGGCGCAAGAGACGCCGGCGCCGAGGTCTACCGCAATACCCGCGTCACGGCGATCGAGCGCAATGCGTCGGGCGAGTGGATCATCCATACGGACCGCGGCACGATCATGAGCGAACGCGTCATCAATGCCGCCGGTTACCGCGGCGGCGAAGTTGCGGCGATGGTCGGCGCCTATCTGCCGATCGTGACGCTCTCTCACCAGTACCTCGTGACCGAGGACATTCCGGAACTCGTCGCACGCGGCGCTCTGCGTCTGCCGCTGCTCCGCGATCCGGATGTCAGCTATTACCTGCGGCAGGAGCGTCACAGCCTGCTGCTCGGCCCCTATGAATGGCAAGCGACGCCGCACTGGCTGGACGGCATTCCCGATCATTTCGCGAACCAATTGTTCGACGACGACCTCGGGCGACTCGAAAAATACATCGAGGCCGCCTGCGGCCGTGTGCCGATCTTGGGCAGCGTCGGCGTCAAGACGGTCATCAACGGTCCGATTCCTTATGCGCCGGACGGTAATCCGCTGATCGGTCCGGCGCCCGGTCTGCCGGGTTTTTATCATTGCTGCGGCTTCACGTTCGGCATCGTCCAGGCGGGTGGTGCGGGCAAGTCGATCGCCGAGTGGGTCGTGAACGGCCAGCCCGAGTGGGATATGTGGCCGCTCGATTCTCGCCGCTATCTCGAATACGCGAATCCAAAATACGTGCTCGCCAAGGCGATCGAGACCTACCAGCACGAATATGGCGTCGGCTATCCCAACGAGGAGCGCGCCGCGGGCCGGCCGGCGAAAACTTCGCCCGGCTATCTGCGGCTGCGCGCGAAGGGCGCTCGGTTCGGAGCGCGCGGCGGATGGGAGCGGGCGGTCTACTTCCCGCAGCCCGGCGATGCGGCGGAACCGGAATTGTCGTTCCGGAGGCCGGCCTGGCATGCCGCCGTGGCACGCGAATGTGCGGCCGTCGCCGGGCGCGTCGCGGTGCTCGATCTGCCCGGTTTTGTGAAATTCGAGGTCGGCGGCCGCGATGCGCATGACTGGCTCGACCATCTGGTTGCCGGCATCGTGCCAAAACCGGGCCGCACCGCGCTGAATTATCTGTGCGCACCGAGCGGCGGCATCGTGACCGAGATGACGCTGACGAATCTTGGGCAAGAGCGCTACTGGCTGATCAGCGCAGCGGCCGGGGAGTTGCACGACGAGCATTGGCTGCAGCAGCATCTGCCGGGCGCTGCGCGCGATGTGCGGCTACAGAACCTGTCGACGCGATACGGCACCCTGATCTTGGTCGGACCTCGCGCGCGCGAACTGCTCGCGCTGCTGACGCCGGCGCGATTGGACAACGAGGCCTTCCCGTGGCTGAGTGCGCGCACGATTGACATCGGCTACACCAAGGCGATTGCGTTGCGTGTCAATTATGTCGGCGAACTCGGTTGGGAACTGCACATCCCTTGCGAGCACCTGCTGAGTGTTTACGATCTCTTGTGGGAAGCGGGCCAGGGATTCGGGCTAGCCGACTTCGGCTTGTATGCGATGGACAGTTTGCGCCTCGAGAAATGTTACCGGTCTTGGAAAGCCGACCTGACGACGGAATACACGCCGTTCATGGCTTCGCTCGATCGATTCGTCAAGCTCGATAAGCCGGGCGGCTTTATCGGAAAAGAGGCGCTGCGGCGCGAGGCGGCGAACGGACCGCGAGAGCGTTTCGTGCCGCTGCTCGTGGACGCGACCGATGCCGATGCCGCCGCAGTATCGGTGGTCTATCACGGCGATGAATACGTCGGCCTGGTGACCTCCGGCGGTTACGGCTACCGGCTCAAGCAAAGCATCGCACTCGCTTATGTGCGCGCCGATCTCGCGCGTCCGGGCACCGCATTGTGCGTCGAGATCTTGGGTGAGCGGCGCCGCGCGGTCGTGGCTGCCGAACCGCTTTACGATCCGACAAATCTGCGGTTGCGCGCTTGACGCCTATTGCGCTTACGGCGTCGGCTTCGCCTCCGACGCCTTGTCAAACACGATGCCTTGCTGGGCGATCCAAAAGCGGTCCTTGAGCCAAGCGGCGCGCCCGGCGCACCACCACATCAGCGCCATATGCATTCCGTCAATTGGCTCGGGGCAAGGAATGAAGCAGGTATAACCCGGCAGATCATCCTTCCCGTGCAGCCCCCAGGCGCCGTTGCGCGGTGCGAATTCCACTTGCTCGAGTTCCAGCGCATTGAGTCGACGACAAATCTCGTCGGGATTCGCCGGAGGTTTTTGCAGCGGCAAAAAGATCGTCGCAAGATAGCCCGCACCGCCGATCGGATGCGCTGTAGCCGTAGTCACTTGCAGCAACGCGGTCTCGGCTTGCGGATCGATCGATCGCGACGGACAATCGCCGCTCATGGCAATTTCCGCCCAAATGGACGTGGCATTATTCGATGCCGCAAAACCGCGTGCCTGCAGCGCCGCAGCGGCGGCCTGCATCGACTGCTCGTCCACAGGTTTTTTCCACTCGCGCGGCATTGCGTGGTGCGCACGTTGCTGCTCCAGCATCGCCGCGGAAACGGTTGCCAATGCGCTGGATCGGCCCAGCGGCAACTGAGCCCCGAATGCATTGAGAATGCTCTGCGCCGCAAGGTGCGCGGACGGTTCCTTGCCGTAGATCGAAAATTGAGCCGTCTGACGCAACTGGTCACCCTGCATGTGATAGGCGCCGTAAATCGCCATGCGATTGAGTCGTTGCAAGCCCGCCGGGTGAAACGACGGCATGCCCACTGGACCATATTCGGCGACGACCTCCGCAATCGCGACGACCTGCTGTCCGTCGCGAGGCTCTGCGACCGGCAACAAGCGCAGCGTGCTGGCACCCACGCCCGCCTCGTGCGCCAAACGGTAGCCACCCTCAATCCGCTCGAGCGGATGGGATGCCAATGTCTTGTGAATCCGCTCTTCTACTTCACTGCTCACGTTATTCCTTGCCTTGGTTTAAGGGTGTTTCGACGCCGCGTCGCGCCACGGGTTCCGCAACGCACCAGCCCGTCGCATTACGAATCCTCTATCCGTATGACCCCGTACAGACTTTACCCGGTGGTTAGGCCTAGATTGCAACATCGAGCGGCAGGAGCACAGTATGGGCATCAACAGAGATCAAGTGAAGGGACGCGTCAAAGAGGTCAAAGGAAGCATCAAGGAAGCGGCCGGCAAGCTGTCGGGCAAGCGCTTGCTGCAGGCGAAGGGCAATATTCAAAAGAACCTCGGCAAGGTTCAATCCAAGCTCGGCGACATCAAGGAACACCTGAAACATCCCTTGAAATAAGCCGGCCAGGGGCGTTTGCGCGACACTAACCAAGGCACTGGCGCGGGTTTGGTGCGTTCGCCGTCTAGGGGGCTTATGCTAGCGGTAGATCATTAGGCGAGCACCGCGCAAATCGCTTGAAATGCACGAGGTCAAGGAACTCACGGCGAGGACGCTCGCATACTATGAACAGCGCGCAGAGGAATTTCGCGCCGGTACGCGGGATCACGACGTCAGCCAGAACCTAGCGGCGCTATTGCGGCATATAGAGGGCGAGCCGCCATGGACGATACTCGATTTCGGTTGCGGACCGGGGCGCGACCTCAAGACGCTGTCTGCGCTCGGCCACAAGGCGATCGGGCTGGATGGCGCCGCCGGCTTCACCGCGATGGCGCGCGCCGACTCCGGGTGCGAAATTTGGCAGCAGGATTTTCTGGCTCTTGATCTTCCGAAAAACTTCTTTGACGGTATTTTCGCGAACGCTTCGCTGTTTCATGTGCCGACGCAAGAATTGCCGCGTGTGTTGCGAGAGCTGCACGCCACACTAAAGCCGAGGGGCGTGCTGTTTAGCTCCAATCCACGCGGTGAGAACAACGAGGGCTGGAACGGCGAGCGCTACGGTGCCTATCATGACCTCGACGCGTGGCAGCATTACCTGGCAAATGCCGGCTTCATGGAACTCGAGCACTATTATCGACCGACCGGACTGCCGCGCGATGAGCAGCCTTGGCTCGCGAGCGTGTGGCGCCGGACTTCACGCTAGAATCAGCTGTCCCCGCCCAACATGCCCAATTCGCCGACCTCTGCGATTATTCAGGGCATGATAATATTTTCACTGCAGCCGCAGCCCCAATTCCACTGGAACCTTAGTTGATGTCATCAAAACCGGCACCCGCCACCGAAATTCCGTCTAGGGCCGCTGAGATCAGGCAGCGGCTCGACTACTACGTCCATGTGCTTGGTCTGCGCGGCAAAGGCATGGCGTTGATCCTGGGCCTGCTGGCGATCGCTTGGATCAGTGCGGGTATCTACAAAGTGCAGCCCGATGAGCAAGGCATGGTTATGCGTTTCGGCAAGTGGGTGGAAACCAGCAGCCCCGGCTTGCACTACCATCTGCCTTATCCGATTGAGACCGTGCTGTTGCCCAAGATAACCCAAGTCAATCAATTGCAACTCGGCATGATTCGTCTGGCTACGGCCAACACCAGCACCGATGACACTTCGCACGAGCGGCAAATGCTGACGGGCGACGAAAATATCGTGGAAGCGGACTGCGCCGTGTCCTGGCGCATCAAGGACGCCGGCAAATTCCTGTTCAAGGTCAACAACCCGGAGGCTGCGCTCAAAGTGGTGGCTGAAAGCGCGCTGCGCGAAATCATCAGCCGTACGCCCATTCAGGCCGCCATGTCCGACAAGCGTCAACAGGTCGCCGATCAAACCAGGGATCTGCTGCAGGCACTGCTCGACAAGGCGGATTCCGGGATTTTAGTGACCCAGGTGCAGCTGCAGCGGGTCGATCCGCCGAGCGTCGTCATCGACGCTTTCAACGACGTGCAGCGCGCCCGAGCCGACCAGGAGCGCACGCGCAACGAAGCGGAAGCCTACGCCAACGACATCATTCCGCGGGCTCGCGGCGAGGCCTCGCATATTGCGCAGGAATCGGAGGCCTACAAGTCGCAGGTCATCAATCTCGCCCAAGGTGACGCCAAGAGCTTCGAGTTGATCTATGCGAGTTATGCAAGAGACAAGGAGGTCACGGCCTGGCGGCTCTACCTCGAGAGCATTGACGAGATGCTCAACAAGGCGACGAAGGTCATCATCGATACTTCGGGCAAAGGGGTCTCGGGCATCGTTCCCTTTTTGCCGCTCGCGGAAAAGGGCAAACCGGAAGCCGCCAAGGAACCCGCGAAATGAGCGCGAAGCTACGCCTCGTCATTGCTGCGGTTGCATTCGTGCTGCTGTGGCTGCTATCGAACACACTCTACACGCTCAGTGAAGTGCAGCAGGCCTTGATTGTGCGCCTCGGGGCGCCGATCGGCGCCGTGAGCGAACCGGGGTTGAAATTCAAGCTGCCGATGATCGATTCGGTGATTTATTACGACAGCCGTCTTCTGACATTGGAGCCGGCAGCCGAGCAAGTCATTCTGGGCGACCAAAAGCGCATCGAAGTGCAGACCTATACCCGATTCCGTATCGCCAATCCCTTGCTGTTCTATAACGCCGTGCGCACGGTGGAACTGGCCGAACCGCAACTCGCTCAACTCGTGAGTTCGTCGCTGCGCCGCGAACTGGGCCAGGTGATGCTTTCGGCGTTGCTGTCCGAGGATCGTTCGCGCATCGTCGCAATCATCGAGAAAGAGGTGGCCGACAAGGCCAAAGATGTGGGAATCGAGGTCGTGGAAGTCCGCTTCCACCGCGCCGATCTGCCGTTGGAAACGAGTCAGGCCATCTATGATCGGATGACGTCGGAGCGGCAACGTGAAGCGAAGGAATTGCGCGCACAGGGTTTTGAATGGGCCCAGCTCATCCAGGCAAAAGCCGATCGCGAGCGCACCGTGATCCTGTCCGAAGCGCAGCGCCAAGCCAAGATTACGCATGGTTCGGCGGATGCCGAGGCCAACCAAATTCTGTCCGGCGTCTTCGGTAAGGATCCTCAGTTCTACAAGCTGTACCGTTCCCTGCAGACATACCGGCAAGCCTTGGCGAATTCAGGCCCGATGATCGTGCTGTCGCCGGATGCGGAGTTCCTGCGCTACTTCAAGACCGGCCCTGGCGCGTTGCCTAAGAATTAGTGGCTGACATGGTCCGTAAACAGTTCGGCTGGCGGCCACTGCTGGTTACGTTCGGCCCAGGTTTGGTGGTCATGTTGGCCGATACGGAAGTCGGAAGCGTGATCACGGCGGCACAGAGCGGCGCAAAATGGGGTTACCGTCTGCTGCTGCTGCAGTTTCTGATCATTCCTCTGCTCTACACGGTGCAAGAGTTGGCGGCACGCCTATCGCTTGGAACGGGCATAGGCTACAGCGAACTCATCCGCGAGAACTTCGGTCGAGGCATGACCTTCATTTCGACGACGGCGTTGGCGGTCAGTTGTTTCGGCACGGTGGTCACCCAGATGGTCGGACTCGCGGGCGTTGGCCAGTTGTATGGCGTCCCCGTCTGGTTATCGATCGGCATTTTGATTGTGGCCATCCTGCTGATGGTAGGGCTCGGGGCTTACCGAACCGTGGAGCGCATGGTCATCGTGCTTGGCCTATTCGAGCTGGGTTTCGTGATCATGGCGTGGAAAGCCCATCCGGACGTCGGTCAATTGGCCGCCGGATTGCGGGAGATGCCGCTCGGAAATCACGACTACCTCTATCTGCTCGCGGCCAACCTCGGCACCAGCGTCATGCCTTGGGCGATTTTCTATCAACATTCTGCGTTGATCGACAAGGGCTTGGACGTAGGGCATCTGAAGATCGCCCGGCTCGACATCTTGATTGGTGCTGTCCTCTGTCAGATCGTGACCGCTGCGGTATTGATCGCCGCCGCGGCCACGTTTGGTCAGCATGAGCACCCCGTACAGCTGGAAAGCGTGCCGCAAATCGCCACGGCGTTCAGCGCCACGCTGGGTCCGATCATCGGCCGTTTGGTGTTTGTGGTCGGCTTGGGCGGCGGGGCGCTGGTCGCTACCATCACGGTCTGCTTGACCGCAGCCTGGGCATTGGGTGAGGTGGCCGGTTTCCATCACTCGCTGGAACACGATCCGCTGCAAGCCCCTTGGTTCTATGCCTCCTTTGCGCTGATCCTGGCTGCCGGCGGCGGGCTGGTCGCCTCCGGCGTTAACCTTATCCGGCTGTCGATTGCGATGGGGGTCGTCAATGCCCTGCTGCTGCCGGTGGCGCTCGGATTCTTGTTCCAACTGGCGCGCACGAAGCTCGCGGACCCACTGCGACTTAAGGGCGTTTATGCCGCAACGGCCGGAACGATCTTTTTCTGCGCCGCGGCCATGGGGGTCTATGCCGCCCTCGTTGGGACGTTCGGATGAAAGACTGCCGCCATGGGATTTGACCAACTCTTCCATTATCTGAACCTGACGCTCGAGGTGTTCTTCCTCGATTTGCTGCTGAGCGGCGATAACGCCGTGGTGATCGCACTGGCCTGCCGCGCGCGTTCTGCCGAACTGACGCGGCGCGCGATGTTGTTCGGCATCGGTGGCGCAATCGTGTTGCGCGTCCTGCTGACCACCGTTGCCGGCCTGCTGCTGCACATTCCGCTGCTGAAGCTCGTCGGCGGCATCGCACTGACGTTCATCGCGATCAAGCTGACGATCGCGGATCCGGGAGAGGCGCAGTCCCGCCAGAGCCCGGCCGCGAATGCCCCGCTACTGTGGTCGACCATCAGCACGATCATCGTCGCCGACGTGGTCATGAGCGTGGACAACGTGGTCGCGCTGGCTGCAGTCGCCCAAGGCAATATTTTCTTTCTGACCTTGGGCTTGTTGATGAGCGTGCCGCTGCTGATTTACGGCAGCCTGTTCGTCGCCGCATTGCTACGGCGATATCCACTGCTGATCCGCGCCGGCGGCGCGCTACTCGGCTGGATCGCCGGCGATCTCGCGGTTTCCGATCCGATGATCGCAGATTGGGTCAGCCAGCAGTCGCCGGCATTGGCGATCGTCGTGCCGATCCTGGTCGTCGTGTTCGTACTCGTCGAGAGCCGTATCATGGAAGATGCGCAGGGTACGGCCCATGCGCTACGGCTGACGCGCAAGCCAATGACGGGTGTGGTCGATGCTGCTGCGCCAATCGATCGAGCCCCGGCGGCGGCGATTGTCGAAGTTGCGAGCCGAGCCGCCGAAGTTGCGAGCCGAGCCGCCGAAGTTGCGAGCCGAGCCGCCGAAGCAGGGGTGCCGCCGCCCACGCTCGAGCCCGAGGTCGTTTCGGCGCCACGGCGCATGCGCTCTAAGCTCCGTTTTTGGATCATCGTGATCATTGCGGCGGCGGTGCTGTGGTTATTATTCCGATTGTTGTCGCTCGATTTCGCGCCGCAAACCCCTCCGATCCAGTTTACCCGTCCGGCGACTAATGGAAACTAGCATCGTGGCCCGGCATATCGGAATTATCGCCTGCTCCGCCGAGGGCGCAGCACTTTGCTATCGCACGATTTGTATTGAAGGCGCGAAATTTCTCGGGCCGCACTCCCATCCCGAGATCTCGATGCACACGCATCCGCTCGCCGACTACATGAAGTGCCTCGATCACGGCGACTGGACGGGGGTCGGTGAACTGATGCTGAGCTCCGCGAACAAACTCGCGAGCATCGGGGCCGAATTGCTGATCTGTCCGGACAACTCGGTTCACACCGCGTTGCCGTACGTGCAAGCGCGAACGCGTTTGCCGTGGCTGCACATCGCGGAAGTCGTTGCCGCACAGGCCGTAGACCGAGGTTTCAGACGCCTGGGGCTCACGGGCACGCGCTGGCTCCTCGACAGCGATGTCTACCCGGATAAACTCACGGCGCGCGGCCTCGAGTACGTCCGCCCGGATGATCGTGAACGCGACGAGATCAATCGCATCATCATCGAGGAGTTGGTTTACGGGGTGGTCAAGCCGGAGGCGGCCGCGTATTTTGCGCAGGTCATCGGCCGAATGAAAAACGCCGGCTGCGATGCCGTCGTACTCGGCTGCACCGAGATCCCATTGTTGATCAACGACTTGAATTCTCCGCTGCCGACGCTCGACTCCACGCGTGCGCTCGCGCGAGCCGCGCTGCGCCGGGCGGTGCATGGCGCAAGCATCATCGATCGCGAGGCAATCCAAATACTTCGCTGAAAAGATCGCGCATCGCGCGCCACGAGCGTTGATCGGCGGGGGCGTCGTACGCGAAGCCTGGAATTTTCCATGCGTCGATGTAAGGGTTGGTGAAACTGTGTCCAACGCCTCCGTACAAATGCATCTGCCAATCGACGCCCGCGCGGCTCATTTCGAGCGCAAAGGCGTCGCGTTGTTCGGCCGTGATGATCGGATCCATATCCCCTTGGCAGACGAGCACTTTTCCCCGGATCGCCTGCGCGACGGCGGGCATGGATGTCGCCAGGCTCGCGTGAAAACCGACCGTGCACGCGAGATCGGCGCCGCTGCGCGCCAATTCGAGCACGGCCGTGCCGCCAAAGCAGAAGCCGATCGCCGCGATGCGCCGAGGATCGACATTCGGTTGCTGTTTGAGCAGATCGAGGGCAGTTTTGACGCGGGTCCGCAGCGCCGGCAGATCGGATCGTAGCTGCTGCACGATCGCTCGGGCTTCGTCCATATTGGGGCGCGGATCGCCGAACAGGTCCAGCGCCAAGGCAACGTAACCGAGTTCGGCGAGCATTTCCGCGCGCTCCTTCGGATGATTGGTCAAGAAGCCGCCCCCTTCGTGCGCCACCAGCACGCCGGGCACCTGCCGCCCTCCAGACCCGTCGGCCACATAGCCGGTAAAGCGTGCGCTGCCTACGGAATAGCTTAAGGGCCGCATATTCAGCGCCGCATCAGCGTGCTCTTGCCGAACAGCGAGGCCACTAGATCGACCGCGACTTCGGCCGTTCGATTGCGCAGGTCGAGCGCGGGATTCAATTCCATGACGTCGAGCGATGCCAATCGGCCGGTATCGGCGATCATTTCCATGCAAAGCTGCGCCTCACGATAGGAGGGCCCGCCGGGCACCGTGGTGCCGACGCCGGGCGCAATGTCAGGGTCGAGAAAATCCACATCGAAGCTGACGTGCAAATGCGCACCGGGATCCAGCGACGCCAGCGCGATCTCCAGCGTGCGCCGCATGCCGACCTCGTCGACGAAGCGCATGTCGAACACCTCCAGGCCGACTTCGTGCACCAACTTTTTCTCACCTTGATCGACGCTGCGGATGCCGATCTGCCGTATGACTTGGGGCTCGATCGCCGGGGTCGCGCCGCTCAAGGCCGTGAGTTGCGCAGGCCCGTGGCCGCAAAGGCAGGCCACCGGCATACCGTGAATATTACCGCTGGGCGTGAGCACATTGGTATTGAAGTCCGCGTGCGCGTCCAACCACAATACCCGCAGCGGCCGGCCCGACTGCCGGCAATGACGAGCGACCGCACTGATCGAGCCGATGCTCAGACTATGATCGCCGCCGAGCAGGATCGGCAGCCGGCGCGCCGATAATTCGGCGAACACCGCGTCGTGAACCGCTAGATTCCACTGCAGCACCTGCGCGAGATGCCGATAGCCGGCGACGGGCGGCGATGCCGGATTAGCCGGTCCGCGCAGGTCGCCCGTATCGACCACCGTGACCCCTTGCGACTCCAGCGTCGCCTGCAGCTTGGCGACACGCAGAGCCTCGGGGCCCATCGATGCGCCACGCGACCCCGCCCCGATGTCCGTGGGCGCACCGATCAATGCGACTTGCGCGATCATGGTGGCGGAACCGCTAGGCGATTTGGCGCAGGCGAGCGCGGGTCTTGCGGGCGCCCAACGTGCCGCCAAACAGATCCTTCGGGTCCTCGAGCTCGGGCACCAGATCGATTTGGCGTCGTGCGGTGCGCTCTTCGTCGAGCAGAGTGCGCAGGAAACGCAGCGCCGAGTAGTCCTCGAGCGCGAATCCGACGGAATCGAATATCGTGATTTGGTCGTCCGCGGTGCGCGCCGGTTTCGTGCCGTTGACGACATCGGAGAATTCTATGATTGGAAAATTCGGCTCCATTTGCTGAATTTCGCCCTCGATCCGTGATTGCGGTTCGTACTCGACGATGACTCTGGCGTTGGGCATGCGCAGAATGTCCGCATGCAGTTCGGTCTTGCCCGGACAGTCGCCTCCCACCGCGTTGAGGTGCATACCGGCGCGCACCATCGGCGGCGTCAATATCACGGCGTTGCGCTTATCGGCAGTGACCGTCGTGACGATGTCGGCGCCCCGGCAAGCCTCGGACGCGGAGCCCGTTCGCATGACGCGCAGATCGGCGAGTTCCGGCATCGCGCGCAAATTGCGCTCCAATTTGGCGGTTGCCTTGGGATCGACGTCGTAGAGCCGCAATTCGCGGATACCGAGCATGCGGTAGAAGGCGATCGTCTGAAACTCGCTCTGCGCGCCATTGCCGATCAACGCCATGACCCGCGCATTGGGGCGCGCCATCCATTTCGCGGCAAGCGCGGACATTGCCGCGGTGCGCAGCGCGGTCGTCACCGTGAGTTCCGACAACAGCAACGGATAGCCCGTTGTGACGTCGGCCAGCACGCCGAAGGCCGTAACGGTCAACAATCCGGCCGCCGTGTTCTTCGGATGGCCGTTGACGTATTTGAACGAGTAATAACGGCCGTCGCAGGTCGGCATGAGCTCAATGACGCCCACCGGCGAATGACTAGCCAGGCGCGCGGATTTCTCAAATTCGCTCCAACGCCGGTAGTCGGCTTGCATTTCCGTCGCGAGGCGCTCGATGAATTCACCGGGTCCGATCGTTTGGATCAATCGCGCCACGTCGCTGACACCGATGTAATCGACCATTTGGGGCTCCCTCTAGGATGAATTCCATGATCCTGCGTTTGGGAGGCAACAAGAAGCCATAAAATCGCTCGATCTATCGTATACAATGAGCAAATCGCCAGACAATAATGGCGTTTTGATCAAACCGGTGATTATCGGAGCCAGCAAATGGACGATTTAGACCGACGGCTCATTGCGCTGCTACGCACCAACGCACGCGCGACCGTGGCCTCGCTCGCCAAGAAATTGAAGGTCGTGCGCGGCACGGTCCAGAATCGCCTCGCCAAATTGGAGGCCAGCGGCACGATCGCCGGTTACACGGTGCGCCTGCGGCCGCAAGCGGATATGCATCGCATCGTCGCGCTGATGACGATCGAGGTCGAGGGCAATAATCTCGACAAGGTGTTGCGCGTGCTGCGCGGCGATCCCGCTGTTGATGCCTTGCATACGACCAACGGCCGCTGGGATCTGGTGGCGGAAATCCGCGCCGATAGTTTGGAGTCGTTTAATGAGGTGCTCAGCCGGATCCGCACCGTGGAAAGCATTGCCCGTACCGAAACGAGTCTGCTGTTATCGACGCATAAGTTGTGAGCGGCGCCATCGAGACGTGGTGCCGTCGGGATGCGGAATTTACAAAAAAAATCGGTAGAATCAGCGCATCTTGCGGGGAGGCTCAAGTATGCAACACCATTTAGCCCGAATCGGATTCGTACTCGTTCTGTTTTGCGTGTTGGTCGTGAGCGTCCAGCCCGCACTCGGCACCTCAAAGCCGGCAGCTTCCATCCCCGCGGCCGACCTCATCCAACCCGAGGATCTCGCGGCGCTGCTGCAAAAATCCGAGGCCCCGAAGCCGCTGATCCTGCAGGTCGGCTTTAAGAAACTTTACGACCAGGCGCACATTCCGAATGCCGAGTACGTGGGAGCGGGGCGCGAGGATGAGGGCCTGAAGGCCTTGAGCGAACGCGTTGCCAAATTGCCCAAGGACTCCGCGATCGTGATTTATTGCGGCTGTTGCCCATGGAGCAAGTGCCCCAATATCGCCGCGGCCTACGATACCTTGCATGATCTCGGCTACACGCGCATCAAAGTGCTGTACATCGCCAAAGACTTTGGCACTGATTGGGTCGATAAGGGTTATCCCGCCACCCAGGGCACATGAACCGCTCGCTGCGAGCGATGGCGGCAAGCGGCGCCCTGGCGCTGCTCAGCTGCAGCTTCGGCTTCGCCGATAGTCTCGGCGGCGCGGCGCCGGATTTCGAGCGCCCCGATTTGGCGGGCAATGTGATCCATCTCGCCGCGTTCCGCGGCAAGGTCGTGCTGCTGAACTTCTGGGCGAGCTGGTGCGCGCCTTGTCTAAAAGAACTGCCGCGATTTTCGGCGTGGCAGCGCGACTACGGCGTAGAAGGCCTGCAGATCCTCGGCGTTTCGATGGACGACGATGCCGCGCCCGTGCGCCGACTTTTGGCCAAGCATCCGCTCGCCTACCCGATCCTCATGGGCGATGCCAAACTCGGAGAGGCCTTCGGCGGTGTGCTCGGATTACCCTGCTCCTATTTGATCGACACCGAGGGCCGCATCGTCGCCCGCTTTCGCGGGGAGGGCGATCTCAAGCAGATCGAGGCGCAGATCAAGGCGCTGTTGCCGGGCCTGCACGGCCTACGCGGGCCCGCGACTTTCAATTAGCGAAGGCCTTCGCATGCTGCAACTCGGGTCGCGCCGATTGGGAGCCGTTATCGGTCGATTGGAGCAGCGCGGCATAGTAGCTTTGCGCTTGCGTCTTGTCGCCCGACGCCTCGGCGGCCATGCCGGCGTTGAAGAGTCCGTTGAAGCGGTTCGGGCTCAGCGTCAGTGCTTGTTTATATTCAATGAGCGCCTCTTGGGGTCGGCCCAGCTCGAGCAGCATATCCGCGAGCATTTCGCGCGCTGGAATATCGACCTCGCCCTGGCCAACCTTGTCCTGCAGATCCGCGCTGCCGCGCATTTGCTTGAGTGCTTCCGCCGCGTTGCCGCCGGCGAATGCGACCCAAGCGAGCATCTCACCGCGCGTGATGCGCGCGCCGGTCGAATTCGCGAAATAGGCGTGTCGGCCCTTGCGCACCTCTTCGACCAATGCATCGTATTTGGCAAGATCGGTCTCGGCGCGTTGCGCCTGGCGCAGATGCCCGTCCGCAATGGCGCGCGCCCAGAAGGTCAGGGTCTGCGTTTCCGGAGGCGCACCGACGATCGGCTCGAACGCGGCCACCGCGGCCCAATCGCGCATCTCCAGCGCATAAAAGATCGGCAGCTTGGTACGGTAGTACGGAAACATTCCCGTCATATAGTGGTCGGCCATGTTCGGCATCGCCTCGAAGTGAGCGATCGCAGCCGCTGAATCGCCGACGAGCGCTTTTGCATGCGCGTCTTGACCGCTCTGCAGGTAGGCGTAGAGCAGAAAATCATCGGAGTGGAATTGATCCATGGCGCCGTGCTCGTGACGGGCCTCCGCCGCGGCCGACGCATTTACCGAGGCAAGATTGGCATCGATGTCCGCGCGCCACATCCCCAGTCGCGCGAAGATGTGCCCCGGCATATGGGCCGAATGGGGAGCCGAGCCCGCGATCTCGCCATAATGTTTCGCGGCAATGAGCCCGTCGGGCGCCAGCGACGGCGTATCACAGGCGTGAATGATGTAGTGAACCACTCCGGGATGATCCGGATATTGTTGGAACAGGGGAGTGAGCACCGCCATCGCCTTGCGCTCTTGCGTCAGGCTGGTGTCATCGGGAGATTCCGCGGCCAGCAGCGACAATGCATAGAACGCGCCGGCGTCCGTGTCGTGCGGATAATGGCCGTACAGAATGCCCATCGCGGCCGCGTAGGCGTCGATGCGCGCCATATAATCGCGCTGATCGGGCCGGAAGAAGCCGCTGAGAGCCGCGATATAGGCGCGCTCGCGCGCGCTCTTCGCGGGGTGAGATTGCGCGGCCTGCATTTCCCGCCATCCGAGCGCGAGCGCGGCATCATCGGGCCGGTCCCATATTTGGTGGAATACGCTCATCGCGATTCCCCAATGCGCCATCGCACACGAGGGATCCGCTTTGGCGATCCGCTCAAACTGCGGCCGCGCCTCGTCGTACCAGAAATCGTGCAACAACGCGACGCCGCGGTTGAAGCTGGCGCGCACTCTCGGCGAACAGGACACGGAAAACGTAACGGTTCCCAAGCGCTCACCGGCGACTGCGGCGGCCCTCGACGCCATCGGGGGCGCCGCCAAGCCAATCGCAAACGCAATGATAATCGGTGCAAATATTTTCATGGCGCTAGACTACACAGGCACGCAAGCATTTGGGAGATGAAGATTATATTTCGTCACATGCGGACGGACGGCATCCGGTTTAACGGGAATTTCCAATTGATTTTCGACGGGAGCGCTTCAATGACGGTCAAACTTGCGCTGATGGGATGGTTCGTTTTGCCCGGTCTCGCGATGGCGGCCGGGGCGCCCGCTGCCGATCCGCCGGTACCGCCGGGCATGGCGGGAAAGCTCGTTGGCTTTTACCACATGACGCCGGTGCCGAAGGAGGGTGCATGGTTCAGTTCCAGCTACTCCAGTGAGGATCAGATCGATGGCGCCGCGTTGCCGCCGCGTTTCGGGGGGCGGGCGCACGCCGCGGGCAATGCGATCGTCGTGATCGCAACCTCCCGGGATTTTTCGGCGATGCATCGCCTGCAGAGCGACGAGGTCTGGCATTTCTACGGCGGTTCGCCGCTCAATCTATTATTGCTGTACCCCGATGGACATGGTCGGCGGGTCACGCTGGGGTCGCATGTATTGGCGGGGGAGGTGCCGCAATTGACGGTACCCCATGGCGTCTGGCAGGGATCCGCGCCGCGCGACACCTCGGCTTGGGCATACTCGTTCGTCGGCACCCAATTGTCGCCGGGTTTCGATTATGCCGATTTCGAGATCGGCTATCGCGATGATCTGCAGCGGCAATATCCTGAGTATGCCAAGGACATTGCGCGCCTGACGCGCGCAGAATTTGTGCACGGTCCCGCCGAAGCGTCGAGCAAGGCGGAGTCGCCGGGTTCGCGGGCGGCGGCGTTCTCCGTGCAGGACGTGCCGGAAGTGACGGTGTCGCCAGGCGTCAGCCTGCAAGAACTCGTGGGCCGGCTCGCGCGCGACGCGAAAACCTCGTCGCTCAGCATCGCGAGATTCACGCTGGCGCCGGGGCGCACATCGGCCGCGAGTTTCAATCACCGCTCGAAAGAGGTGTTCCTGGTTACCGACGGCACCGGCCGCGTGCATTTGGCTGACCGCGTAATCGCGGTCAGCCGTGACTCGATCGTTTTCATTCCCGCCGAAGTCGTGCACTCGATCGAGGCGGACGCCAGTACCCTTCTGAGCTTCTACGCGATCTCGGTGCCCGCATTCACGCCGGAGGACTATGTACCGGTTAAATGAAACGGTACCGTTGCGTTTCGTTAACGGCGCGAGTATGGTGGCCGCCTGACCGGGAATTCCATCAGCGAAATCTCAAGGAGCCAGCCATGACGGGAGTCAAACGCGCACTGATCGCCACGAGCGCCGGGTTGCTGATCACCTGTTTACCGGTCACGCCGGCGGCAGCCGGGGGACCCGGGATCGGCATTCATCCCTGGGGGTTCGGACACGGCATTCTCGGAGCGGTCTTCGGGCTCGCGACCTTACCGCTCTCGATCATTTCGGCCGCAGTTTCGTCGGTTGGGCCGGCGGCGGCGCCCAGCTATCCAGCGGCGCCCGGCTATCCAGCGGCGCCCGGCTATCCAGCGGCGCCCGGCTACTACCCGCCGCGCCCCGCCTATTATCCCTCCGCCGGCTACGCCTCGGCGCCGCGCGCTTACTATGCGCCCCGACCCTACTACGCACCTCGCCCGAGCTATCGCGCGGGAAACGGTTATCATGAGTCTTATCGCCCGGGCGGGTATAGCTATCGGCATCGCTGAGGGACATGGCGCGAAAAGGGAGAAAAGCCGTCTCACGCGGCGGCCGGCCTTCGCGCGCCGACGCATTGCTGCTGCGCGACCGCATTCTTGGCGTAGCAACGCAACAATTTCTCGCTGAAGGCTACGGCTCCACGACCATTGAAGCCGTCGCAGCGCGCGCGGGCGTCTCAAAGCGCACCTTTTACGATCGCTTCGACGATAAGGCGACGCTGTTTGCGGCCGTCGTGCACCGGATCATCGCGCAAATCCGGCCGCCGGCCGATGTACCCCTGCTCGCCGGCGCAACCCTACCCGACGTATTGCGCCGCCTCGCGGGACTGATCCTCAACGCGGCACTTTCCGCGCCGGCGCTCGCACTGCACCGGCTCGTCAACGCCGAATCGGCGCGATTTCCGGAACTCGTGCGCGCCGTCAGCAGCGACGGCAGCACGCGCGAAGGAACCGCGTTGATCGCCGATCTGCTCGCGCGCGAGCTGCCCACTGCGAAACTTAAGGACCAGGACCGGGCGTTCGCCGCCGAGTTATTCCTTCATATGGTCGTCACGCTGCCGCAGCGCCGAGCGATGGGTTTCGGCACGCCGATGACCCCGGCCGAACTCGATGCGTGGGCGAATCAGGTCGTCAATTTATTCTTGAACGGCTGTCGGCATATGCGCGTATGACGACCGGGATTACTTGGCGCATTTGGCGCCGAAATGCCGGTCGGCGATCAGGCACATGATCTCGAACATCATCGTGGCGCCGACCAATGCGGTGTTGCCGGTTTGATCGTACGGTGGCGCAACTTCGACGACATCGCCGCCGATCAGATTCAATCCGCGCAAACCGCGCAGCAAACGCTGAGCCTCGAGCGTCGTGATGCCGCCGACCTCGGGCGTTCCGGTACCCGGCGCGTACACCGGGTCTAGCCCGTCCACGTCGAACGAAATATACGTCGGTCCGTCGCCGACGACCTTGCGCGCTTCCGCAATGACCCGCTCGACGCCGAGCGCCGCGAATTCCTCGATGAAGACGACCCGCATGCCGTGATGTTGCGAAAACTCGATGCCGTCCATCGTGTTCTGGCCGCCGCGAATGCCGATCTGAACCGTGCGCTTCGGATCGAGCAATCCATCCTGAACCGCCAGGCGAAATGGCGCTCCGTGCGTGAATTTCGATCCGGCAAATTCGGCCCACGTGTCGGTGTGCGCATCGATGTGCACCATGCCGACCGGCGCGTCGGCCGCGAGCGCCTTGAATATCGGATAGGTGATCGAATGATCGCCGCCGGCGGTGACGGGCCGGATGCCGGCCGCTTTGATCTTGCGATAGAACGCCTCGATGTCCACGATTTGCCTTTCGAGGTCGTATCGATGCGAGAGGTGCACGTCGCCGAGATCCGCAATCCGGCAAAGCTCGTACGGGTTGATGCCGAGGCTCAGATTGAAGCTGCGCATCAGACTCGAAGAATTGCGCATTTCGCGCGGGCCGTGCCGGGCGCCGGGCCGATTGGTGACACCCAAGTCGGTCGGGACCCCTATCAAGCCGATATCGATGCCTTCGATCGAACTCGCCAATGGCGCGCGCATGAACGTGGCGATCTCGGTGTATCGAGGCTCTTTGATCGGATCGTAAGCGCTTCCGGTGACGAGATCGTGTTTGGTGTAACTCTCGTGTTTCATGGTTTGCTATTCCGTGAGGGGCTTGGCGCTAAGTTCGGTTGCGCGCAATCAGAAACACGCGCTTGAATGGAAACAGCGTGACACCACTCGGGAGCGGCGGGTACGCGGCACGCAGACGCTGCGCATAGTCGGCTTCGAATGCCGCTCGATCGGCGCCCGCAAGCGCATCCAGCAGCGGTTTGAGCCAGGTACCCTTGACCCATTCCTTGACGGGATCCGGGCCCCGCAGCGTCTGCAGATACTCCGTTTCCCAGATGCTGATCTGCGGCACCAGCGGCTCGAGTAGTTCGTAATAATAGGAAGGTGCGCGGACCGGCGCCGGGCGCAGCAGCGGCTCGAGCGTGGAGCGCCAGGGACCCGCCGCCACGGTCTCGGCGATCAAGGTGTGCGATGGCGCCGCAAAATTATTGGGCATCTGCACGGCGAGCAAGCCGCCGGATCCCAGCTGCGATACCAGCCGCGGAAAAAGCGCATCATGCCGCGCGACCCAATGCAGCGCGGCATTGGAAAAAATCAAATCGGCCGGCACCGGCGCTCGCCAATTGGCAAGTTCGGCTTGAACCCAGCTGCAATCCGCGACCTCGCGCTGGGCCTGCGCGAGCATGGCCGGGGAACTGTCAACGCCGGTAATCGTCGACTTCGGCCAGCGCCTACGCAGCAATTGGGTTGCGTTGCCGGGGCCGCAGCCAAGATCGTAGATCTGGCGGGGAGCCGGCAGTTCCACTTGGGCCAGCAGGTCGATCGCCGGCCGCAGTCGCGCGCTTGCGAACTTCAGATACTGTTCAGGGTCCCAACCCGTGGCCATTGGTCGTCGCGCCTCCTGAGGCCCATTGTCGCATTGATTGGCAAGGATACCGAGAAGCGCTTGCCGCAAAACGCGCCCATTGCCGCGACAGGTCTTTACAATGACCCACCCAACGAACGAACCCGCGTCCGCGGCAATGACGGAGTCGCCCAATGATTGATCGCGCTAATCGAACCCGAGTCATCATCGAACCGTTCCGTATCAAGGCGGTGGAGCCGATCCGCATGACGACTCGCGAGGAGCGCGCGGCGCTGATCGCCGCGGCGGATTTTAACCTCTTCGCGCTGAAGTCGGACGACGTCATCATCGATCTGCTGACCGACAGCGGCACGAGCGCGATGAGTTCAGCGCAACAGGCGGCTCTGCTGTCTGGCGATGAAAGCTATGCGGGCAGCCCGTCGTTTTTTCGCTTTGAGGCCGCCGTCAAGGATCTCATGCCGTTCAAGCACGTGCTCCCGACTCACCAGGGGCGCGCCGCAGAGGCCATCCTGTTCTCGCTGCTCGGCGGTTCGGGCCGTAAGGTGCCTTCAAACAGTCACTTCGACACGACGCGGGGAAACATCGAAGCCACCGGAGCGGAGGCTCACGATCTGGTCATCAAGGAAGGTACCGACCCCGAGAGCTTGCACCCCTTCAAGGGCAACATGGATCTGGCGCGGCTCGAAGAGTTTCTGGCACGGCACGGCGGCGCGGTGCCTTGCGTGATGCTGACGGTCACCAATAATGCAGGCGGCGGACAACCCGTGAGCCTCGCGAACATTCGCTCGGTGGCGGCGATAGCGCGCCGCCACGGCCGTCCTTTCATCATCGACGGCTGCCGTTTTGCCGAGAATGCCTACTTCATCAAACAGCGCGAGGAAGGGCAGGGCGATCGATCGGTCAAGGACATCGTCCGCGACATGTTTGCCGACGCCGATGGCATGACGATGTCGGCGAAGAAGGACGCGTTCGCCAACATTGGGGGCTGGCTCGCCTTGAACGATGAGGCACTGGCTCTGGCCGCGCGCAGTCGTCTGATTCTGACCGAGGGCTTCCCCACCTACGGCGGCCTCGCGGGTCGGGATCTGGATGCGATTGCGCAAGGACTGCGTGAAATCATCGACGAAAACTATTTGCGCTACCGGCTGAGGACCTGCGCTTACATCGGAGAACGCCTGACCGCGCTAGGCGTACCGATCGTCAAACCCACGGGAGGCCATGCCGTGTTCGTCGATGCGCGGCGCATGCTTCCGCACATTGCGCCGCTCCAGTATCCTGGTCAGGCGCTCGCGGTCGCACTCTACGTCGAGGGCGGAATCCGATCCTGCGAGATCGGTACCGTGATGTTCGGCCAGCGGCCGGACGGCACCGAGGCCGCGGCCGGCATGGATCTCGTGCGCCTCGCGTTTCCTCGTCGCGTCTACACCCAGAGCCATGCGGATTACCTCATCGAGGTATTCGAGGATCTGGTCGCCGATAAGGACAAACTGCGCGGCTACCAGATCACCTGGCAGCCATCCGCGATGCGCCACTTCACGGCGAAGTTTCGCCCGCTCGCTTGAGTGGGGGAAGCAATCCTCAATTGAAGTAAATCGCGAGCCCCAACGCGACGACAACTCCGCCGACCGCGAGCGTGAGGTAAACGCCGCGCTTCGTCTGCTTCTCCAGTGCGGGTTCGGCGTTGCACGAGATCAAGAAAGTGTTCTGCTTCGGGCCGCGCGCAATCTGCCTGCGATCGGCTTCGCCGCCGGGGTTGGGGTTATCGATGCAGGTGCCTAGGATGTTGTATTGCTGATCCACAATCAGGCAAGTTTCGGTGAAGCGCAGGCGCAGTCCACTCTCGCGCGGCGAGAAGTTCGCCGGCAGCAAACTGACATTGCCCTCGGGCTCGGCTAAGGCCTGGATCAACGACACCTTCCGATCGGCGAATTGCGCTTGTATTTGGGCGTTGGTCCCCATCAGATAGTCGCGCAAGTCATTGCCCGTAGGCCCGGTCCCGCCGATCGACGCGGGCTCACCCTGGGGCTCGATGACCCTCTGGAAAACCTGCGTCAAATCCAGTTGCGCTTGATGCAGATCGACGGCCACCTTGCCGCTCTCGTCCCGCAAATCAAAATTCGTGTGATCGATGTGCCGCAAGCACATCGACCATTCGCCGCGCCCGCCGCCGCCGCGCGGCACCCACTTTTCGACGAGAACCTGATAGTAAAAGCAGGGTAGGCGGGTGAGCGGGCTCGTGAGGCTTCGTTCGCCGACGGCTTTGCCGACGATGTGCACCAAGCCCGCAGCGACGTCGCGGATCGGCTTGATCGGGGACGATTCGAGCGCGCGCAGTTTGCGGTAGTTCTGGCGTGCGCCGTACAGCAGCAGCAGCCCGAACGCGACGAGGATCAAGCCGCCCGGGTGCGAATGCGACGCGCCGCCGGCTGCCGGCGCAGAGATGTCGCCGGTGGCGCCGCCCTTGCTGGAATAGTGGCACGAGTATTCGCGCGCTGCCATTGCCGTCGTCAGCAGCCACAGTGCGAGGCGATGCATCGCGTCTCCAAAAAAAACAGGGTCACAACAATTGTTGAGTTTACACTGGGAACCCGCGTCTCAATGAGCAACGAAAATGTCGCCCTCGATGCTGTAGCCGTCCGTCTTGGTCGATGTGATCGATGCCTCTCCGGTCGGATTGTAAAACACCTTCGCGAACCCAAAAACCGACCTTGACGAAGTAGAAACCGCCGAGTCCGGGCTTCTTGGGATCGGTCGTGCGCGGATCGAATTTCAGCCGGCCGATTTTCCATTGATCCGTGGCCTTTACGCCGCCGTTGACCAATTCGTCCATCGAGCAGCCGCGGCTTGCATACTGAAGGCAATCATCTTCGAGCGATGAGATCGCAGGCATGAACATCAGCGCGATCTGCTCGTTCCGCTGCAACGGCAGCTCCTTGCCCTTGGACGTGATGCTCACCTTCGCCGTCGTGGCACTAGGGCCCTCTCCTGCGCTCCACGCGAGCCCGGACAGGCAAGCCGACAGACTCAGGAAGACAAGTAGAAACGGTCTTGAATCTTGCATGATGACTCCTCCCTGTTCAATTATTGTTCCTCTTTGCTCGGGTCTGCACAGATTCTCAGCAAACAGCGCGATTCCATTCGAATTCGGGTCCATCAATGTGGCTCCATCATACGCGCTCCTCGGAACTCCGGCATTCCGGCTGCGATCGCGAACGGAGCGCTTTGTTCGCGGCGACTGTTCCTTATCATGACGGGCAGGGTTGTGGATACGGCGGAAATCCTACAGTAAGCAAATGTTATCGCCGGATAATTCACCCGTGCTCGAAACAAACGATGTTCATTTCGCGGCTGATGGGCCGCCGGACGCGGCCGTCACATCAATGCCCGTCCACCTGCTCGAGGAGAACAGCAACTCGTGCACGTGCTGGTCGGTCGCAACATAAAAGACGGCATCGGTGCCGCCTTTCGCATGGAATGAAGGAAGGCAGCGTCATTCAGCCGCACGATCAGGCCCGATTTCAAGTCGTCTATCAAGTGCCCAAAGCGGCGTCACATTTCACGCTGCACTACCGCGGCTTTTAGTCGGACAGCAAGAAAACTCTGCCCGATGCTCGCGTGCAGGGGGGCGGCAGCTAGACTCACTGGCGTTCTAATTTGCGAGGTTGCCATCGGCCTGATGCGCGTGAGTAATGGGATAGAACGCTCGCTCTACCCGACAAGAAAAAAGTGCGAATCCTGCGTTAACTGCACACCGCCCGTAGCGCTTGACAGTCTTTGGGCGCGCGTGATATCCACCTACGCAGAGTTGCTCCGCCAAAAAGATTCTCTCCAATTCGCGGGTCTTCAATAACTCCAAGGGGTCAATCATGCGCTGCCCTTCCTGTGGTCACGAGGTTGTGGACTCGCCGTTATGCGAACGTTGCGGCAAGCCCCTGAAAATTGAAAAGACCGATCCGATCGAGCCGAAATCAGACACGGCGCTCGGCCCCGAGCCATCGTCGCCTACGCTTTCTGTTAAACAGTCAGGCGCTGCTCCTGACACCAAAGTCGCAGATGCGCCTGACAACGCAAGCAGCCACCGGCGATGGTACGCCATCGTTCGGGCGGCTCTCGCCATCGCGTTGTACGGGGCAGTCGCCGGCGCATCCGGCGGCGCGGCGCCAGCGCGCGTCCTATCGGAGAACGGACCGTCATCATCACCCGAACAGAGCAAGATCATCGGCGAGCGGCATCTGGCGTCGGCGCAGAAATGGAAATCGATCATTGAAGCCTATGTCGCCGCGGTTCCTGGCTCGGCTACCGATATGAACACCTTGGCTGATTCGTTGGAAAAGCCGGAGGCGGCCTTTGAGTATGTTCGGGATCAAATCGCGCTCGAACCGTACGCGGGAGCAATGAAGGGCGCTGCGGCGACGTTGATCACGCGCGGCGGCAATGATCTGGATCGCTCATTGTTGCTTGGCACGTTGCTCTCTGCGCAGGGCGTGGAGGTGCAAATCGCGCATGGCCAATTGAACGCCGCACAAGCCCAGAGTCGGCTGGCGGAAATCACGGCAAAGCCGGAGGCCACTGAATTGATCCTGCGCTCGATGCCCAAGCCCAGTTTTGCATCTTCCCCGCAGATGCGTCAGATAGATTCGATGACGGCTGCAAGCGGCCGGCGCCGCGCTCAGCTCATCGAACAGAATTTCGCGTTTCTCGATTCTTCCCTGAAATCGGCGAAGATCACGATCGGATCGAACCAGTCTGCGGCTCAACTGAAGGCGCTTCAAGATCATTATTGGGTGCGCGCGGTCGTAGCTGGCAAGACAATGGATCTGGATCCCGGCTTTGCGCAGGCAGAGTACGGGCGCAAGTATGCGGATGTTGCCGAGACGATCAACCTCAACGGATTGGACAGCACGCAATTGCAGACGATGACTTTGCGACTGGTCGCCGATTACCTCAAACGCGGCGCAATCACATCCCGGAATTTGCTCGAGAGCGAATTCAACGCCATCGATCTCTGGGGGAAAAACATTCGATTGGCGATACTTCCAGATGCCGCGCAGGGGGTAGCAAACGACTTCCGCGCGACCTTGTCCGTCGGCGACGATTTGGCGGCTCAGCAAGTGTTTCAACTGCGTGTGACGCCAGTCGATAAGCCGAGCGGGCCGCAGGGAAACAACGGATTATGGGGCGGCTTGGTCGGCGGCACCGCCGGGGCGGAGGCGCCAAATCCGGAGGCGACTGGAGCGGTTTTGGCACGGATTTATCTTGAGGTCGATACCGGCGGTCCGCTATCAGCGCCGCAGCGCTCGCGCCGCGTCATCCTCGATCGGCTGGCGGCCAGCGGCGGAGCTGCGCAGCTCGATCCGGCAATGACGGGCGACGACACCGCGGGCGCTTTGCTGACACAAGTCTGGGATGGCGCAGTCGCGGTCGGAGCGATTGACCCTTTATTTCTTGCCAAGGCCACGCTTGCGTGGATCAATGCGGACATCGATGTGCAGAATGCTCTGATTGCCGCAAATCCCGCCAAAGGATTGAAGCCGTCGGATCTGCCGGGTCCGCTGCTCTCGCCTGAATTATTGACGTTTTTTCTGTCGAGCGCTAATACCGAGCACGAGATTCAGATGCAGTTTGCCCCGCAAGTGCGCGCCTACTATCAGCACCCACGCCTTGCATTTTATCGCCACGGTTTCGAGGTCTCCGATTGGGCCGATGCGTCCAAGCGTGTCAGCTATCGCGAAGGTATTGATATCGTCAATTCTCCGTTCGGGTTTGCAGGCCGTCCCGAACAGCAGACCGGTCTCGCGATGCGGTGGGGAGCGGCGGACACCGCGATCGAATTGCGCTTCAGCTTAGCCGGCGGCGGTGCCTTCAACACCCTACCATTGATCGCCGCTGCGAAATCCGCGAAGGTAGCGATGGTTACGATCGGCCCCGATCAAAAAGCCTCGCTGGGCTCTGTATCCGTACCGCCTTCCATCAAGGCCGCGCTCGATCGGGACCTAATCGATGACCGGGCGATTGTGGCCCCTGCGCAGCTCATCGATATGAACGGCACGCGCGCCTACGGATGGTGGAGCATTGAGCGAGACACGGGCTACGCGATCGGCAAGATGGATCTCGGGGGCGCGCAGGACCTGACGGAATACACCAAGCTGCAACAGACCATACCAAAGCAGTCGAAGATCGCCGGCGGCATGATTGGTGACATTCTGCGCTGTTACATGGGCGGCATCACCTCGGTGCTCGGTGGCGCGGCGAGTCAGCCCGTCGGGCCGTGCGTTCAAAGCGCATGTTGCCATGCAATCAACGAGCTGCTGGATATGGAAGTCGACGACAGCATGACGATTGCACTGCTCACGGAGGACGAAGAAGAGCTGGGCCGGGTCCTGAAGTTGGAAGCCGCGCTCGTTAAATTCGACTCCACCACATTGCCTGTCATGGGCGCAGAGCACGGCGCAGAGGAAGCCTGCGGAGGAGAGAAGTAAAATGACAAGAACCATCCGCACGGCATTTCTTGTCGCAGTCGTCGGCCTCGCGCTTGGTGGGACATCGCAGTCGGGCAACAACTCAGTCGATTGGGCCTCGATTCGTACCTACGTGGGCCATTACCACGCGATACAAATACCTGCTCCGGGATTCCGCAAGGAGATCAGCGCCGCCCAATCAAAAATCCTATTTGACCGCTCGTTCGGGCTCCCCGGTGCAATGCAGTACATCTTCATAGGAACTTCCGTGGCAAGCGGCCGCTCATCCGGGCCCGTACCGACAGGTCCCTGTGCCTTCATGTCGGGAGACCCCAATCGCTCCGGTGAGAACAAGGCATTGCGTATTCAACTCTATCTTGATCTCAAGCATCACAATTACGGATTTCAAGGGGAGCCTATCGCCGTGCAATATATGGTCGGCGGCTACTCGCCCGATTGCGGCGGTTCGGGAAGAATAATGACCGCGCAGCTCATCGGCCAGATCTCCCTAATCACCGTTGATCTGCCGACCGACACCGACGTGTTGTGCGGAAAGGAAACAATTCAGACGCCCAAAGGCGAAGTGACCGAAACGATCGATTGGTATTTTTATCCTGATGACGGTGAGCCGCGGCAGGCTCCTGTGTGCCCCGAAGTGGAGAAGGTGACTTAGGACAAGTAGGATCAGGGACGGTCATGCGGGGGAGGCGAGAGCGGTGAGTATGAGACAGAAAGTCGCGAATTCAGGCGCCGGCAGATTGCTACACGCTGCACTGCTCGGCGCGTGCCTCGCCATCCCCGCAACCCCTGCGAGCGCCGCGCCGCCGCCGGGTGCGGCATCATCGCCGGCCGGCCTGACGCCCGGCAATTACACCACGGGACCAGCGGGCGCAACCGCGTCGGCAAGCAATCGGCAGGCAAAATTGACGGTCCCGCGAATTCGCGTGTCGGAAGACATTGGCGGGCAGTACGCATCAGCGCACCACGCGTTTCTGACGGTGAGCACGGAGTGGAAAAATGTAGGTCCCGTCAAGTACCTCGTGCGGCAGCTGAACAATCACCTGTTCCTCATTGTCGACGGCGATCGCCAGGTGACCTTGAGCGACGCGACCGGTGCGGCCCCGCATCCACTGGCGATCGATCAACTGCTCGTACCGACCACCGGAAGCGGTGTTAGCGGCGACGTGGTGTTCGAGATCCCCGATCACGGAGTAACCAGTCTCGAACTCTTGTTCATCGATACCGACCAAGGAGACATGCGCGTCCCGCTGCTCGGGCACGCGCCTCCCGCGCCCCATCCGATCGCAGGCCCCGCCAGCAACGGCCTGATTGAGGCCGCGATTCTGGGGATGCGCGAGCTCGCCGCGGTCGGCGGCGTCCACGCGCCCGCGGGGCAAACGTATGCGGTGATCGACATCGACATGCGCGCACTCTCGCCCGGCAACCTGGTCCGCTTCGATCCCACGATGTATTCGGTTCTGGCTGATGCGGACGGCTACAGCTATCGCGTCATCTCGCTCGAAACGCTCGACGATGAGTTCACTGCGGCGACCCAGCTAATTCCTCTGGTGCCTTCTCGCGGCACGCTCGCGTATCTGATCCCCGTAGCGCACGCCGCGCTGACGCTCGCGATCAATCTGCCGGAATACAAGGCGATGACGCTGGCACTACCTAATTCGGGCCCTGCGGGAACCCGCGCAGGCAAGCCCATGCTCAGCTTCGAGGATCCCGACACGCTCACGCTGAACGTGCTCGGGCTGAGCCGTGTCGCGTCGGTCGGAAAAAAGTCACCCGCGGCGGGCAATGACTTCCTCATTCTGGATCTGCTCCTCGTATCGAAAGTCGATCAGGGCATTGAATTCCAAACGGCCGAGCAATTGTTTTTACTGGACGGAAGCAATGAGATTGGCGTCGATGCGGATGCACTCGAGGCATTGCCGCATGGCTTGACGGAGGGCAGCGTCATCGCGGCTCACGGCCAAGCCCGATATCAAGTCATCTTCCCGGTGCCTAAATCGGCGGCTCATTTCACGCTGCGCTACCGTGGCTTTAATTCGGACACCAAAAAGGTCCTGCCCGACGTTGCCGCACCGGGGCACGGCAACTCTCAATAGGAGTGATGCAACATGAATGAACGCGAGGCATGGATAATCATAGACTCGAATCTCACGAAGCTTGTGAGTCTCATGGTAACCGTCCAGAAGGGAACGCAGGTGGAGGTCTTCTGCGATGCGTCGGGAAAGAGTCTTTCCTTCTCCAAACCCTTGGGCGAGGCGAACATCAAGCTGTGCGCCGTCACTGCGCCGGATCTTGAGGGATCCTATGGCGTACGCCGAAAGGGGAATTCGTTCGTCAACGACGACGGGGAAGAGATTGCGCCGGATAAACTGGCGTCCTACCTCACCCAATTCATCACTGGAATGAAGGATGGCGGCAACGAATGGGGCTGGGAGTTTAAGCTCGGCGGCGGTTAGTTCAACTCATCGCCAGCGCTGGGCTAATCGAGTCCGAAGCCAGTCAGGTCTGCTCAAAGGAGACGCACATCGTACCAACTCATCGCAAGAATCGCCTAATCAGGAATGAACCTTGCAATGCGCAGAGAGCGACGATGCGGACCGCGGGGACAGCCGCCTGGTGCCTCTGCGTGACCTTCGCAGCGGCCGCGACGGCGTGGGCGACGGATGCGCCGGCCGGCGCGAACATTGCCGCATTGGATTTCGGCGGCGACATCGTCAGCATTACCGGCACCTTCGGTCCCGGTCACACCGGCCGCAGCCTCATCGATGCAACGACGGGATCGACCTGGCAACCCGAGGGCAAGGAATTTGCCTTCCCGCAGGACATCGTTATCTCCTTCTACGCGCAGGATACGGCGCTGGTGTCGGCCGTCACCGTGGCCCTGCCGCCGGAGCGGGGGCATGGGCCGAAGGATGTCGAGGTGTGGACGGCGAGGGATGATTCGACGGCTGCTTTCAGCAAAGTGGCCGCCGCCACGTTGACCGCCGCGAAAGCTGCGCAGGTGATTACTTTTGCTCCGGTCGAGGCACGCTACGTCAAACTGCGGGTGCTCTCGAGCGGCGAGAAGGGCGTGCTCGAAATCGGCAAGATTCAAGTTAGCGAGGGATCGCGTCCGGGTTACACCGCGCTGGGCGCGCGCCACCCCGAGATCGCGGGCTGGAAATACAGCGCGCGGTTTGCGGCGCAACGGGGAATCGAGTGGCTACAGCCCGCGGCCGTCGAGTGGCAGAGGAACAATCAATGCTTCGGTTGCCACGTTCAGGCGCAGGCGGCGATGGGGCTCGCGATCGCGACTCGCAACGGCTATCTCGTGAGCCGGCCAGCCTTGCAGGAGCTGACCGACTATATGCAGATTCTGCAGGACGCGGACGGCAGCGAGAGCTTCAATCTCCTTGTCGACAACCAATCCGTGATGACCGCCCAGGCCGCCGGCAAGGGCTCCCACACGCCGGCCGATCAGCCCATCATGGCTACGCTGTTCGCCGCGATGAGCTTCGCCTATCTCGACCTGATGGCTGATACCAAACGCGACCCGACGCTCCTCAAATTTGCGGACTGGCTCACGGCTAAGCAACAACCAACGGGCGAGGTGATTCCGGATCTGGACGAGGCGCCGATCTGCCAGGGCTCGTTCATGACGACGGCGAACGCCGCGCTAGCGTTCATGCAGGCCTTTGCTGAGAGCGGCGATTCGCGCTACCAGACGGCCGGCGTCAAAGCCATCGACTTCATTGCCGCGGCCAAACCCGTGACCACGCAGGACGAGGTGTTCTCGATCCTCGCGCTGTCACACTTCGGAAATCCGCAACAGCAAGCCCTCGTGAACGGTCTCATCGCGCACTTGAAAGCCGAGCAGGGCACCACCGGTGGCTGGAACGAGTCGCGCGAATCGCCGGGACCCAATGCCTTTGCCACGGGGCAGGTGCTCTATGCGTTCAAGGAATCCGGCGTCGACACCCGATCCGCCGAGTTCGTGCGTGGAGTCAAGTATCTGCTGCATACGCAGGAGGACACCGGAGCCTGGCCCGTTCAGAACAGCGCGACCGGGCGACCCTCGGAATTCGCGCCGACGATGTGGGCCGTCATCGGGCTGGCCGGATCCTACGCACAGGCCGAAGATCCGACCGCCGAGTCGCTCAAGTCACAGCTCGATCAGACCGGCCGGGCCGTTCTGTACATCAATTTCGACTTCAACAAATCCACACTCAGGCCCGACGCCAAGCCGATCATCGCCCAGGTCGTGAAACTCATGACGGATGATCCGAGCCTCAACCTCGCGATCAACGGGCACACGGACAATGTCGGCCAGCATGACTACAACGTCAAATTGTCGCAGACTCGGGCCGCCGCGGTCGTCGCCGCGCTCGTCGCGGCACAGATCGCACCGGGCCGCTTGAGCTCGGGCGGCTTCGGGCCCGACCAGCCCATCGACGACAACGATACCGACAAAGGTCGCGCCAAGAATCGGCGCGTCGAACTCATCAAGAAGTGATCGCCCCTAGGGCGCTTGCTTGACGATCGCTCCGTCCTTCATGACGAAGGACACATGCTCGAGCGCCTCGATGTGTTCGAGCGGATTGCCCGGCACCGCGATGATGTCCGCGTAATAGCCGGGCTTCAGTTCGCCGATTTGGCCCTCCCAGCCGAGCAGCTTCGCGCCGTTCAATAGATCGGCCTGCAGCACCGCGAGCGGCTGCAGGCCGTATTTGACCATCAGCACGAACTCGCGCGCCTGCGTGCCGTGCGGGAACGGTCCGACATCCGAGCCGACCGCGAACGGGATGCCCGCGGCCACTTGTCGCTTGAATTCCTTGATCTTGTAGTCGTACAGATCGCGCTCACCGCGCGGGTCCGGGGCGCCCGGGGCGGGTAAGAAATACTCGAAGATTGCAAAGGTCGGAACCGCCGGTATCTGCTTGGCCCGCATGATCGCCATCGTTTCATCGCTGAGTTGAGTCGCGTGATCGATGGATGCGACGCCGGCCTTAGCCGCATACAGCGTGCCGGGTTCTCCCATCGCATGCACGGCAACACGCGCGCCCAATCGGCTCGCCTCATCGATCGCGGCTTTGAGCTCGAGTACCGTATATTGATAGGGCGTCTGCAGTACGCCGTCGTGCATTTGATCTCTTCCCGTTTCATATATTTTGACGAAGTCCGAACCCTGCTTGTGCTGCTCGCGGATCGTGGCGACGAGCTCATCGGCGTTATTCGCGTAAGTAGCGTTCGAGAGCACGTGCTGCGCGGGATTGAAATGATTGGCGTCCTCGTGACCGCCGAGGATGTCGATCGCATTGCCACTGATGCGCAGCCGCGGTCCGGGAATGAGTCCCTGATCGATTGCGTTGCGCACCGCGGTATCTGCGGAGCCCGCACCTTCGGTGCCCATGTCCCGCTCCGCGGTAAAGCCGGCCATCAAATCGGCTTTCGCGGCGAGCGCCGCAAGGAGGGTTCGCTGCGGCACCGACTCTTGTACCGTTTGCAAATCCTCCGCGCCGGGGTGCAGAAACAAGTGCACATGCGCGTCGATGAGGCCCGGCAACAACGTGCTGTCGCCGAGATCGATGACGCGAGCGCCGGCCGGATGCGCAAGCTTGGACGCTACGGCGAGGATGCGCTCGCCGTCGATGAGAATCTCGCCGGGCATCAACAGCCGGCCGGTCGCGACCTCGAGCAAACGGGCGGCATGCAAGACGGTGGGATGAGGCGCCGTCTGCTCGGCGATCGCCGTTACCCAAAATCCCGAGAAGGCGAGCAGCAAAGCGCATTTACTCACGCGATCGGTTTTCATCATTGTTTTTCTGCTGACAGAGTTGATGATGAAGATCAAAGCATGACCATCGCCTGCCGGTCAATGAGCGCCATGCGGCTGTCTGCCGGATCGGGCGGCGCATGGTGCCGCGCCCAATAGCACGGTATGCTGCTCAAAAAGCCAAGCGGGGGATCGGACGAGATGCATTCTGCGACCCTAGTACGATCGGGGAACGAAGACTCGCGCCACGGGTTTCTGTCGGCGCTGTGCGCGGCCTGCGCACTGCTTGCAGGCGCGGCCCTCGCCAATGCGGCCGCTGCGGCCGCCGCGGCCGGCGCCACGCTCGATCTCGATGCGAGCGAGGCGCCGCGCGGCATCGAACGCGCGCATCTGGTGCTGCCGGTCAAACCCGGCGCCCTGACGCTGCTCTATCCGCAGTGGCTGCCGGGCGAACACGCCCCTGATGGTCCGATCGGCTCGCTGTCGGCGCTCAAGTTTGTGGCGAACGGGCAGACCCTGCAGTGGCATCGCGATTCGACCAATATGTATGCGTTCCATCTGAAGATCCCAGCGGGCGCCACCGCGCTCGAGGTCACGCTCGAGGTTCTTGCGGTTAGCGATGCCACCAATCAAAACGCCGACCGAACCAGCACCGACGCCTTGGCGATCATCCTCTGGAACCAAGTCCTGCTGTATCCCGCGGGTGCCCGCTCGGACGATCTGCAGTACACCGCAAGGCTCAAGCTGCCGCCCCATTGGGGTTTGGCGACCGCCTTACCCAAGGCGGGCGCAACCGGGGATTACACTCAATTCCGCTCCGTCTCGCTGACGACGCTCATCGATTCACCGGTGCTCGCCGGCAGCCACGTTCGAACATTCGAACTCGGTGGTACGCCGTCGGCTTTCCTGCATCTCGCGGCCGATAGCGACGCCGCGCTCAATGCGCCGGAGGCGACGCAGGCGCACATGCGCCAGCTCGTGCGCGAGGCCAGTGCGCTGTTCGGCGCGACGCACTACGGCGAGTATCATTTTCTTTGGACCTTGAGCGACCGGATCGGGTACGAGGGCATCGAGCACCATGAGTCGAGCGACAATCGATCCGCCGAGCGCTCGCTGATCGACGAGGAGCTGCGCGGAACGACCGCGGTCACGACGCTGCTGCCGCATGAATACGTCCACTCCTGGAACGGCAAGTACCGGCGTCCGATCGGCCTTGCCACCGGCAACTACGACACGCCGATGCGCGGGGATCTGTTGTGGGTCTACGAGGGTCTCACCGAATATCTCGGCATGGTCTTGAGCGCACGCAGCGGTCTCGCCTCGCTCGAGGACGCGCGCGTCGGTTGGGCCGATGTCGCCGCTCTCATGGAATCGCACAAGGGTCGCGAGTGGCGTCCGCTCGCCGACACCGCGGTCGCAGCGCAGTTCGGGTATTTCCAACCGATGGACTGGCGCGCCTGGATCCGCGGCACGGATTTTTATCGGGAATCCGCGCTTCTGTGGCTCGAAGCCGATGTCCTCATTCGCAGCAAGACCAATGGCGCAAAGAGTCTCGATGATTTTTGCCAGCGGTTCTATGGCCCGCCGGGCGGCGCGCCGAAGGTCGTGCCCTACGATTTCGAGGCGGTCATCGCGGCGCTCAATGCCGTGCTGCCCTACGACTGGCGCGGCTTTTGGACCGAACGGCTCGATCGCATCAAGGCCGGCGCGCCGCTCGAGGGACTCGCTGGCAGCGGCTGGCGCCTGGCGTTCGCATCCGAGCCCAGCAGCGTGCAAAAGGGCGAGGGGGCGATGTTCAAATGGACGGATCTGCGCTATTCGCTCGGCTTCGTGCTGCTCGATGATGGCGCGGTCGTGAGTTATCTGATACCGGGTTCGCCGGGCGATAGCGCGGGAATGACACCGGGGAGCAAGCTCGTCGCGGTCAACGGACGAAAGTATTCGAAGGAAGTGCTGCGGGATGCGCTCAATGGGGGCGGAGCGGAGGCGCGCACGATCAGCCTACTCATGGAGAAGGACGAGATGTTCAGGACGATCGAGGTGCGTTATGCCGGCAAAGCACGCTACCCACGGCTAGAGCGCGATGCCGCGACCCCCGATTTGTTGACGGTCATCGAGACCGCGCGCTCTCCATAGAAAGCACTGCAAATGCCCGAAGCTGAATATGATTACGTGATTATCGGCGCGGGATCCGCAGGCTGTGTCTTGGCCAACCGGCTTTCGGCGGACGCCGCCGTGCGCGTATTGCTGCTGGAAGCGGGCGGGCGGGATACCAGTCCCTATATACATATGCCGGCGGGCATTGCGCGCTTGGTCGGCAACCGGCAGGTCGACTGGGACTACTACACGGAGCCGGAGTCCGCCTTGCTTGGCCGCAAGCTCTATTGGCCGCGCGGTCGCGTGTTGGGTGGCAGCAGCTCGATCAACGCCATGTGTTACACCCGCGGCCACCATCTCGACTACGATGAATGGGCTAATCTCGGCGCGACCGGCTGGGATTATGCCAGCGTACTGCCGTATTTCTTACGGTCGGAAGACCAAAGCCGCGGAGCCGGCGCTTATCACGGCGTCCGCGGGCCGCTGTCCGTCGAGGATTTGCGCTATCGAAACCCCTTGAGCGCGGTGTTCGTCGAGGCCGGTGTCGAGTGCGGCCTCAAGCACAATCCGGATTTCAACGCAGCCGAGCAGACCGGAATCGGATTCTACCAAGTCACCCAGCGCGCCGGCCGTCGCTGCAGCGCTGCGGTTGCCTATCTGCGGCCGGCACAGCCAAGAAATAATCTGACCATCCGGACCTCTGCCGCGGCGACGCGCGTTTTATTCGATGGCCGGCGCGCCACGGGCGTGGAGTATCGGCATCGCGGTCAGATGCAGAACGTGCGTGCGGCGCGCGAAGTGATGCTGGCGGGTGGCGCCATCGCCTCACCCCAGCTGTTGATGCTCTCCGGCATAGGGGACCCGATCGAACTTCGCGAGCACGGCATCACGGTCGTCGCAGAAAACGCCGAGGTCGGTCTGAATCTGCAAGATCACCTGGATTTCTGCACGCTCAACCGGTGCACGCAGGCGATTACCTATGACTTCAACGCGTGGCAGGAAATGGGGGTCGCGCTGCGCTACCTGCTGACGCGCTCCGGACCCGGCGTCAGCAACGTGGCGGAAGCCGGGGCATTCGTGCGCTCCGAATTGGCTCCCGACGAGCGTGCCGACATACAGCTGCATTTTGTGCCGGCGCAGCTCGATGATCACGGGCGTAATCGACTTCCCGGGCACGGAATCACGATTCACGCCTGCGCATTGCGGCCGCGCAGCCGCGGCAAGCTGAGCTTGCGATCGAGCCGCCCCGGCGACTCCCCGCGCATCCAGCCGCGTTACTTGAGCGAGGCGAGCGATGTCGAGATCCTGCTCGAGGGCATACAGCTGTCGCGGCGAATCCTCAAGACGCAAGTATTTGCACCGTACGTCGGCAGCGAGATCTATCCCGGCGAAGGCGCGACGACGCGTGCCGACATCGAGGCCGTATTGAGGCGCAAAGCCGAGACTATCTACCATCCGGTCGGTACCTGCCGTATGGGCAGCGATTCGCGCTCGGTCGTCGACTGCGAGCTGCGAGTGCGCGGCGTCGAGGGCTTGCGTGTCGTGGATGCGTCGGTCATGCCGCGGCTGATCGGCGGCAATACGAACGCGCCGACGATCATGATTGCGGAGCGGGCCGCTGATTTGCTTCGGCCGCTGGTGTTGTGACGCATTCTAATGCCGGCGCTTGACGCGCATTTCCGTCCGCCAGCGCGATGGTACGCGTTACTGTTATGCCTGGCCGTCGCCACTCCTGCAGCCATCGCGGACACGCCCGGAGAGGTTCCGGTCGGGGGGATTCTGCGAGCGGCGAATATGCAGGGCCTGAACGGCCCGTCGCAGGATTTAAGCGCATTTCGCGGCAGACCGCTGCTCATCAATGTTTGGGCGAGCTGGTGCGGGCCCTGCAAGGCGGAAATGGCGTCGCTGGAGCGGCTCGCGTGGCGTGACGGGGACCAATACTTTGCGATCATCGGCATCTCGACCGACGATGATGCCGATCAAGCCCGCTCGCTACTGAAAAAAACGAATGCGACGATCAGCCATTTCATCGACAGAGGACTGCAGATGGAGAACATGCTGGGCGCATCGAAGCTGCCGCTGACCGTACTCGTCGATGCCGACGGCCGCGTCATTGAAAAAATCTACGGTGCAAGACAATGGGACAGCGCCGATGCGCGGCGACTCATCGATCGGGCGTTTCATCGGCCATCATCATCGATCACATCAGATCGAGATAAGCCTGTGCCGCATGCTTCAAATAGCGCTTCGCAACATCGATGCGCGCAAAAACCGCAGCCAATGAGTTTTGCGCCCGCGGTCGCGACCGCGAATCGCACGTTGTCCGAAGCCAGCATGCGCGCAATGTCGTAGTAACCGACCGGCCCGTCTTTAATCGCGGCATCGAACGGACGTTCGGCCGCCACGATGGCCTGTTGAAAGCGATTGAGCGCTTCGAGATCCTGAGCGGTCGCGGATCTATACGGTGATGGGCTGCATAGTGGTCCGACAATCTAACCACATTTGCTTATTTGCAGCGGCGCTGGCCGAATGGCCTTCAGGGTGCCAACATACCCCCTATGGATACCCCTCGACCCGCAATCCCGAGTTCGCTGCTGCCGGCCACGCCGCGCGGTCTCGCGAACAATATTCTGGCTACAGGGACCGTGCTGGCATTGTTGTATTTGGGTCGGGATGTGCTCGTCCCGATCACCTTGGCGATCATATTGAGTTTACTGGTCGCGCCGCTGGTCCGCGGGTTGCGGCATCTGGGAGTGGGCAGCACTTTTTCGGTGATTGTCGCCGTATTGGTGCTCGCGGTGTCTTGTACGGCGTTCGCGGCTTTCATTGGGTCGCAGCTCGTGCGCATGGCCGCGAGCGTGCCGCAGTACGAACATACCATTCGTCACAAATTGGTGACCTTGAATGAATTGACGGTCGGACGGGTCAATGCGCTGACCGGTCAGGCCGGACGCGTCATCAATGAGATCGCCGACAAGAACCTGAAAACGCCGGACCTCGGCGCGCCTGGGGCGAGCGCCGGGAATGATGCGGCGCATCCGGTTCTGGTGCAATTGCGCGAGCCGCCGGCGAACTCGATTCAGCTGATCCAGAAGGTCTTGTCCTCCATTTGGATACCGCTGGAGAGCACCGGAATCGTTCTGGTGGTGTTGATATTCGTGTTGCTCGAGCATGAGGCCTTGCGCGATCGCTTCATTCGCATTGCGGGCGGTACCGACGTTCGCAGAATGACGATCGCCCTCAACGATGCCGGCGAGCGGCTCTCCCGGTTTTTCGTCTCCCAGTTTGCGGTCAACGTCGGCGTGGGAGCGCTTATCTGGGCCGGGCTGTACGCAATTGGCGTGCCGCATGCGCTGTTGTGGGGCGCAATGGCATTCGTGCTGCGATTCGTACCGTATGTCGGAATTTGGATCGCTGCGGCGCTATCCGCGCTTCTGGCAGCGGCGGTCGATCCCGGCTGGTCGCTCGCCTTCGAGGCCCTCGGATTGTTCGTGTTGGTCGAGGTGATTGCGGGGCAACTCGTCGAGCCGCAATTGTACGGCCATTTGACCGGTCTTTCGCCGCTCTCGGTAGTCATCGCTGCGATATTCTGGACTTGGCTGTGGGGGCCGATCGGACTGATCGTATCGACGCCGTTGACGATGTGCTTGCTGGTCGCGGGCCGCAATGTCCGCGCACTGCATCTATTGGATATTTTGCTGAGCGATGCCCATGCGTTGACGATGTCCCAGCGATTTTATCAACGCGCGCTGTCGGCCGACGCCGACGAGATCATCATCAACGCAATGGACTTTCTCAAGCGCAACTCGTTTGCGGCCTATTGTGATTTTGTCTTGATTCCGGCGCTGCATCTTGCGCGCCTCGATCGCGAGGCGGGCGCGATCAGCGAGGATCAGCAGGCCAAAATGCGCACCGCCGTCGCCGCCGTCATATCGGCAATCGGCGGAGAATCGCGCCTATTTCGGCGACGCCGGCGGCACAGCACCGTGCTGGAAGACGCCAACGTCGGGACTTTTTTGCGCAGCCAGCGGGAAGTGGCCTCCGGCAAATGGCAAGGTCCGATTGAGGTTCCGCAGGGCTCGGTCATCATATGCGTCGGTCTCGGATCGCTTGCCGATGATCTCGCGACCGAATTGCTGGTGCGCGTATTGCGCGACCAAAAAATAGATGCCCGTCACTTTTCGCTCGCGGATCTCGCGCAGCCGGGGCCGCCCGGCGGTTCCGCGCAAAACATTTCGATGGTGCAGCTGGTGAGCGCGTTTCCGAGCGCCGAACGGCAGCAATGCAGGGCGGTCGCGGAGGGTGTGCGCCGCCGCTTTCCGACGGCTTGCATCGTGGCCGTATTATTGCCCGGAACCCTGGCGCAGCCGATGCTTCCCGAGGCCAGCACCAACGGTGTGGACAAAGTCGCGGTTTCGTTCATCGAGGCCCAGCAGATCTCTCTAGACTGGTTTCAAGAGCCTCGGGACGATGCCGCCGCGCCACTCCGGGCTGTTTGAGAGGGGTCTTCGACGGCCATGGAAGTCAAGCGAATGCCGAACACGGCCGCAAAGGGGTCCACCCTCGTACTCGAATCCGCGCTGACCTGCCCACAATGCGGCGCCAAGACGATTGAGACAATGCCGACGGATGCCTGCATTGTTTTCTACGAATGCGCGAACTGCCATGTGCTGCTGCGGCCGAAGCCGGGCGAATGTTGCGTATTTTGTTCCTATGGGTCGGTAAAATGCCCGCCGATCCAGCAATCGCAAGATTGTTGTGATTCCGCCGGTGAGGGGGCGACTGACGAGGTAGATGAGACATGGTGACGTTCGAGCAGGTGCGTCTTGCTGCACAAGCGCTTCCCGGTATCGAGGATTCCACTTCATACGGCACCGCGGCCCTGAAAGTGCGGGGCAAGCTATTGGCGCGGCTGCATCAAAGCGGAGAGTGCCTCGTGCTACGCGCCGATTTATTGGACCGCGAGATTTTGATGCAGGCCGACCCGGAAGTGTTCTTCATCACGGATCATTATCGCGACTATCCTTGGATATTGGTGCGCTTCTCGAGCGTCGATGCCAGCGTATTGCCGGATCTGCTCGAGCGCGCGTGGCGACTCATCGCACCGAAATCACTGCTTCAGAAATACGATTCCGGACACTGAGCGCATTACGATATGCCGGCGAAACTGCGCATTCCCGAAATCGACGTTGCAGACTTGTTCGGCGCCCCATCCGCGGCGCGGGACCGCACGGACGAGGCCATCATGGAGGCAGCGGCAAGCTTTGGTTTTTTTGTCGCGGGCGGACTGCCCACCGATTTGCCGATTGACCCGGAGTCGCGCGCGGATCTGCTGCGACTGTTTGAGCTTCCGATGAGCGTGATTCGGCCGCTATGGCGCCAGAAATTCGAGCCCTCGCATCCGAATCGCTATCGCGGCTGGTTCCCGTCGCAAACGGGATTTCTCACTTGCAAGGAGGGCATTGACCTCGGCGCCGACGTGGCCTACGGTCCGTCGGTCGTGCACAACGAGGATCCGCTGCGCGAAGCGACGCCGCTGCCGCCGGAGCAAGCGCTGCCCGGCTGGCGGGCGTCGGTGGCGCGCTACTATCTTGGCATGGAGCGGGTCGGCCAGAACCTGATGCGGGCTATCGCGCGCGGCTTGACCCTGGAGGAGCGCTTCTTCGATCACGCGTTCGAGCGGGGTCTGTCGACCTTGCGCCTGATTCGCTACCCCGTGCGCACGGATCTCGACGAGGCGCTCGTTGCGAATCCGGATCTGTGGGTCATGCACGAGGGGACTCGCTGCTACACGACTGGAATCGCGCATGTCGACACTGGATTTTTGACTCTTTTGGCACAGGACGGCGTCGCGGGGCTCCAGGCTCGCCATCTCAGCGGCCAATGGATCGATGTGCCGCCGGCGGAAGGGGCGTTGGCGGTTAATTTTGGCGCGATCCTCGAGGCTTGGAGCGGTGGACGCATCAAGGCGACCGAACATCGAGTCATCGGTCATGGCGGTGAGCGCAAATCCATTCCGTTTTTCTACGAGGCACGCGCCGATGCAGAGATCGGTCCCCTGCCAATAGACTCCACGGTCTCTTTCGAGCCGTTTTATTACGGCGACTATTTGTGGACCCGCACGACGCAGTTCGTCGAGTTCAAGGGACTGGAATCATTGCGCACGCCGATGCGCGGCCCGGTCGCGAAAATCGCCAAAGTAGATTGCGGGCGTCAACGGTGACAGATCGTCGAGGAGAGCGGCGCAAATGGGTCTCATCAAGATCGTGTCGGGCGGGCAGACGGGAGTCGATCGCGGAGCGCTGGATGCGGCCCTCGCGGCGGGGCTTGCCTGCGGCGGGTGGTGTCCGGGTAATCGCAGTGCCGAGGATGGGCCGATCCCCGAGCGATATCGGCTGACGCCGCTCGCGGGCGGCGGATCTCGCCAGCGCACGCTGAAGAATGTGCAGGAAAGCGATGGGACCGCGATCTTGTTCCATGAATCGCTCGCGGGCGGAACGAAGCTCACTCGGGATTTGTGTATCCGTGAAAAGAAGCCCTTCGTCGTGCTCGATGCAACGCAGATCTCGGAACCGCGCGCGGCAGCGGCGATTTTGCGATTCGTCGACGAGCACGAGATCCAGGTGCTCAATGTCGCGGGACCGCGTGCCAGCACTTGGGTACAGGGCTATGAATTTTCCCTGTCGGTGTTGAGCGCGGTGATCGCCTCTAGTACGGGTGGTATTGCCGCTCCGAATGACCGACGAGGTCAGCCGGATAGAAATAGACCGGCCTGAGTGTGCCGTCGGTATAGCGCGCCGTTTGATCGTCGAAATGAATCGACTTGGGATCCCCGCTCTCGCCACCGATCGATACCGCACGCGCCGACACCTTCTCGCCAAATTCGACGATGGCGACGAAGCTGTTGCCCTTCGTTCCGTAATACTTGTTCGTACCCTCATAGCGGCTTGCGCCGAATGAAGCCAGGGATCCCCAGCGCGACGAGGTGAACGGCACCGGTACGCTCGGACCCGTGTCGGTGAAGTTCTGCACGATCGCCCCCGTCAAGCGCTGGTACCGATTGATGCTGCCGAAGGGAATGCGCCAGCTGCCGAAGTCGTGCTGCAGCCGGTCCGAGACGGCCGACAAGGCAGCCAGCTTCCGCTGCGCACTCGTGTGCTCGGCGATCCAATCGTAGACTGAGATGTTCTCCGCATCGGGATCGGTCTTTGCCTCTTCCCAGAGCGCATCGCCCCATAGAGCGGCAAGCGTCGTCGCGACCGAATGCAGGGACCACCGATAGTCCCAGCCGCGCAGGATTGCGATCTGATCGGCAAGCTTCTGCTTGAGGGGATTCGTGCTGGCGAGCTCATCATAGCCGCTCACCAGCGCGGGGATCAGGGGCTCAAACGCGGGCAAAAAAGAATCGTACGCGGCTTCGTTCAACGCCGCCGGCGTAAAGTCCTTGCGATCCTTTAGAAGCCGTGCGGCGTGGACGCCGCGCGGATTCTCACCGGCGGTATCCATGTAGCGCGGATACTGCTCGCGCTTGGGACTGTAGGGACCCGCGGCGGAGTAGGGCCAGTTGTTGGTGTTCATGATCCAGCCATTCGGCGGATTCAGTAGATGCGGCGCCTCATTGAGTTCGTGCAGCCCCTTCCAATCGGTCGCGGGGTCGGCGCCATCCACCGGATGCGTGTAATCGAAGCGATCGTCGCGCCGCGGGATGAACTGCGGGTGTAAGTAAGCGATGTCGCCGTCGGAATCCGCGAATACCGTGTTGTTCGACGAATTCGCGCGCAACTCCATGACCTCCATGAAGGACGCGAAGTCATGCGCTTTGGTGAGCAGAAAGGATTGGCACAGCGCCTCGACGGGTCTTTGCATCAGGGCGATGCTGACCCATTTGCCGTCCTTCTTCTGAACGATCGGACCATGATGCGTGCGGTACACCACGAATATCTTTTGCGCGAGCACGCGGTCCCGGTTGCGATACGGCACGCTGACCGTGGAGGTCAGGACAGGGCGCAATTCGCGGCCGTATCGATAGTAGCGACGTGCGTTTTTCTCGACGATGGTCTCGAGAAAGAAATCCACGTTGTCCACGCCGCTCGACGTGTGCATCCAGCCGACATGCTCGTTGAAGCCCTGGTAAATGAAGAATTGCCCCCACGTCGCCGCGCCGTAGACGTTCAGACCCTCATCGCTCGTCGCCTGGAGTTCGGACCGGAAAAAGAACGACGTATGCGGGTTGATCAGGAGCAACGCATGATGGTTCAGTGTATTCATCGGCGCAATCGCGATTCCATTCGAGCCGCCGGGCTCCTTCGGGCTCGAAGGCCCGGCGAACACCGCCAGCTGGGAGCCGGCCTCGGGTGCGGGTGGGCCGTAGAAATCTTGCAACGGGCCCAAGGGCACGCGTTCGATGTCCCCTCCGATGCTGCCCTCGCTGAAGCTGAGCGCCATCCAGGGTTCGAATCGCCGGATCACGCGAGGCTCGACATCCGGGTGGCTGTGCAGGAAGAAATTCAGCCCATCGGACCACGCGATCATGAGCCTCTTCAGCCATGGCGGGCTCGCCGAGTAGCGCGCCTGAAGATCGTCGGGCCGGATGAACAGCTTCATGCGCAAGTCCTGGTAGATTGCCGACTCGCCTTCCGCCTCTGCAAGGCGCCCCATGGCGTTGAGGTAGTTCGTTTCGACGCGATTGAAGTCATCTTCGGCTTGCGCATAGATCATGCCAAATACCGCGTCGGCGTCGCTCTTGCCATGGACATGGGCAATGCCCCAATCGTCTCGGACGATGACCGTATTATTCGCTGCCGCCTGCCACCGCGCCTGTTCGTCGGCGGCGCTCTGTGCCGGCGACGCGTACAGAACGCGCGCTGGGAACAGCAAACTGCAAGCGGCCAGCGCGTAGAATCGCGCGAGTGTCCTCATAGAGGTAGTTTAGACTGCCGCAAACGCGCAAGCTAACCGGCTACCCGGCTTGTTGGCGACGGATTAAGCTTAAAGCGATGATCGGACTATTGTCATTGTGTATCTGGATCTATCTGGCCTTCGCGCACGGCAGATTCTGGGCGTCTGCGCCGCAATTGCCGCCGTCCGCACCAACGGAATTTCCCGCTGTCGACATCATCGTCCCGGCGCGCGACGAGGCGGGCACGATCGTTCCGGTGATCGCCTCGCTGCGGGCGCAGGATTACGCCGGCAAGTTCCGCATACTCCTCGTCGATGACAATTCGACCGATGGAACCGCTGACTTGGCCGGCACCGCGCCGAACCTGCAGACGATCGATGCTCAAGCGAAGCCGCCCGGCTGGTCGGGAAAATTATGGGCGTTGAGGCAGGGTATCGCGGCAAGCGATGCGCCGCTGTTATTGTTCACCGATGCCGACATCGTGCACGACCCGCGCCATCTCACATCGCTCGTTGCCGGACTCGAAGCGCGGGGCGTCGGCATGCTCAGTGAAATGGTCAGCCTCAATTGCATGAGCCTCGCCGAACGGGCATTGGTGCCGGCGTTCGTGTATTTTTTCCAAATGCTGTACCCCTTTGCCAAGGTCAACGACGCGCATTCCTCCGTCGCGGCGGCCGCCGGCGGTACGATACTGATTCGTCGCGAGCTGCTGCAGCGTTGCGGCGGGATGGAAGCGATCAAGTCCGCACTGATCGACGACGTTGCGCTGGCGGCGATCGTGAAGAAGTCCGCAAGCCTCTATCTCGGCCATTCAGTCCTCGCCGCTTCGGTTCGTCCCTATCCGCATTTTTCCGACATGTGGCGGATGATCTCTCGAACGGCGTTCACTCAATTGCGTTATTCGACCGTTTTGCTTGCCGTCACGCTCGTCGGTCTCGCCCTTATGTGGCTCGCGCCCGTCTGGGAAATGCTGTTCGGCCACGGGTGGGGCTTCTATTGCGGTCTGGGCGCCTGCATCTTGGCCGCCCTGACGTATTTGCCGACACTCGCGCGCTATGGCCGCAGCAAGCTTTGGGCGCTGTGCTTGCCCTTGATCGCGCTGTTTTTTATGGCGGCGACGATCGGTTCGGCACTTGAATCTTGGTTCGGGATGGGCACTCGCTGGAAATCCAGAGCTTACGAATCGAGTCATCCGTAATTTGCGAGATCCCTAGGAGGCTATATGCCGGAATTCCCTAAGACAATGCATCAAGGTGGATGCCTATGCGGCGGTGTCCGGTATCAAGTCTCCGCAACATTGCGCGGGGTCGTCGCCTGTCACTGTTCGCAGTGCCGTCGGACCAGCGGGCACTTCGTCGCCGCCACGAACGCGCCGTCTGCGTCCATTACGCTGCTGAATTCGGCCAGCCTTGCGTGGTATCGCTCGTCGGCGAGAGCCGAGCGGGGATTTTGCAGCACCTGCGGCGGCAATCTATTTTGGCGTGTTGTCGGTGGCGACACGACCAGCATCATGGCGGGCACGCTCGACACGCCGACGGGCCTCGAACTCGAACAGCACATTTTCGTCGCGGATAAATCGGACTACTACACGCTCAATGATGATTTACCCAAATTGGATGCCTGGCAGTAGATGAGCCCCTGAGCGCTACTTCGGCGCCTCAAAGGCCGCCTTGATGAATTTCACGATGTGTTGGCGTGCGTCGAAGCCATGCCAAGGCTCCGCGCTCGGAAATCCGTGCAGCCCGGCCGACAAGGGTCCATGGTTATCACGCGGATATTGCACCATCTCGACGTGCACACCGGCTTGACGCAGCGCCCGATACATCTCCAGGCTTTGGCCGAGCGGGTCGACCGTGTCGCCCTCGCCCTGAATCAGCAGGAACGGCGTCTTGGCGTGAGCGACCCCGGCAAGCGGGCTCTGCCGCCATGCATCCTCGGCGTGTTCCCACGGTTTGCCGTAGAACCAGCGGTCGTACCAGGAGTCATCCTCGGTGCCGTATTCGCTGTGCTGGTCGATGACGGGTGCGCCGCTGACGATCGCTTTGAACCGGTCGGTCTTGCCCTCGACGAATCCGGCCATTTCGCCGCCGTAGCTATAACCTATGAGCGCCAGTCGATTCGCATCGATCGGATACTGGGCGATCACCGCGTCGACCCCGGCCATGATGTCGCGGTAGTCGCCGCCGCCGAGATCGTTCCTGTTGGCGGCGACGAAGGTTTTTCCGTAGGCCGAGCTGCCGCGGGGATTCGGCTTCAGCACCGCCCATCCTTGGCCCAATAGAAACTCGGTCAGTGGATTGTAGGAATCGAGCCAGACCCCGGTCGGTCCGCCGTGCACATCGACGATCAGCGGAACCTTGGCAGATGAGGCCTGCGGCGGCAAATACAATAGTCCCTCGATCGACAAGCCATCGCTGCTCCAGCGAATCACGCGCGGATTCGCTGCCGGCCAGCTGCCCGGCAGCAAGCTCGGCGTGCTCAACGCGCGCGCCGGCCGATCCAGCCGCTCCGTGAAATACAGGGTCGCTGCTTGCGCGCCGCTCTGACCGAGCCATACCCAGCCGGTGTGCGTCGCGTTGACGTGCAGTCCGGTGACGACTGGAGTCGCGAAGCGCAGCAGCTCGGTCTTGCCGCCGCGAATGCGGATATAGGCGGAATGCACGCCCGTTTCGACCAATTGGAGCACATCGGCATCCACTGCCGTGGGCGCATCCGAACCGATCGACCCGCTGAAGTCGCGCGTAAGGTTGCGGATCGTTCGATCGGCAATGCCGAAAGTGTACAAATCCCAATGACCCGGAGGAGTGTCCGCTTCAGTTTGCGCGAGGTAGTAAAAATGCGTTTCGTCCGCCGACCAGGCGCCGCGTTCGATCGTCGCCGGAATTTCCTCGAGTTGCGTCGGACGGTTGGGCTCGGCGACGCGCACCAGCCACGCGCTCCTCGCCGGCCCGAGATCTGCGAGATGGTTCGGTGCTTCGCTGATCGCGATGAACTGGTCGCTTTGCCTTGCCCAGGCAAGTGCTGCGACATTTGGCGGGACCGCGACCGCAGTTAGCTTGCCTGTGTCGGGATCCAACAAAAAAACACGCTTGCCATGCAAGTCATGGTCGAGCCACAGGGCGTCGGCTTTGTCGTCCTTCTGTTTCTTCTCGCCCGGCGTCTCGGGATCCGATGCGATGATCGCGATGTTGCGGCCATCCGGCGCCGCCGCATATTGCTCAATATCCAGAGGTAGTGGGTCCTGCGCGCTTGCCGGGGTGTCCGCCTTGCGTGGCGGCACGGCGTCCGCCTCGGCCGAGGCGTCGATGGCCGGCGCAAGCTTTGAATCATAGACACGCGCCTCGCCGCCGGACATGGGCAAGGAAAACAATTGGGTATGATCGCCACGCTTCGCAAGGAAGAGGATGTTTTCGCCATTGCCTAGCCATTGACCGCCGAGCTCACCCTGCTTGTCGTTGGCGGGAGAAAAGGTCAGTTGCCGCGAGGTGTTGAGGGCCACGTCGACGAGCCAAAGATGACTGCGCCCGCCGTCGGCCGTCGCGTCGGTGATACGAACCAAGACATGTCGGCCGTCGGGTGAGAGTCTCGGCTCGGCCATTGCGCGGACGTGACGCAAGTCGTCATTGGATGGAAAGCCCCCCTGCGGCGCGTCCGCCGGGCAAGCCGCCGCCAACAGAAGGCCCGCCAAACCGATCATCCCAAAGGGTAAATTCGAAATGCGAATTTCCTTTGCTCGCATGCTCGCACTCCGCTTCAATCCACTTCAATTGCTGCTAAGACCTTGGTTTACCCGGATAGCGCGTACCGTCCTTATGCGCATATCCTGCGCGCGCCTTCAGGAAGTACAGGTCGATATCCGGATAGTCGCCTTCGTCTTCGGCCACTTTGCGCGATCCGATTTCGAGCACGATAGCATCACGGGCCGAGCGATTTTGCAAATGATGAGCGTCCTTAACGCCCGCCTTGAATCCGGCACAATCCCCGGCCCGGAGCAGTTCCTCGCCGCCATCGGTGACGAGCACCACTTCGCCGTCGAGAACGTATACAAACTCATCCTCTGCCGTGTGCCAATGCCGCTGACTGGACCATGTACCTGGCGGCAACCGCAATAGATTCACGCCGAAATCCTCGAGCCCCGCGGCGTCGCCCAGACGTTGGCGAGCGCGTGCCGCGCACGGCAAATCGAACGGCGCCGGGTAGCGCGAGCCGGTGACTACGGGTACCGCGTTGATATCAATTCGTTTCGGCATGAGCGAACTCCCTTGAACGGCCGGTTAGTTGATCGGCATCGATTTTGCCGGGATCGGATCTCGCTGGATTATCGCGCCCCGCGTCTACGAAGTGAACGCCCCCGACGTCGCCCGCAAACGGTTCGATCAAAGGGGCTTGCAATTTCCCCACAGGGCGTGCCGTGCCGCGGACGCCTGCCGCAAGCGGAACCCGCGCTCAAAATGCGGTTCTCTAAGCGTGAAAAAGCCACGCTTGCATGGCATGATTGAGACCGAGTTATCTCCCACGTGGAGTGATCCCGGAGGCGGTCCAGGCCGCCGCGGCAGAACAATGGATGGTTGCAAAATTGCCGATGACTCAAACTCCCGCCGTCGATACCTACGCCGGGCAAGGACCATGGGATGCGCGGCTCGCGCGACGCCTCGTTGCGCCGCTCAAGGACAGTTGGGTTACGCCCAACCACTTGACGACGGTTCGCTTGGCGCTCGGTCTCGCCGCGGCGGCCGCGTTCCTGCCTGGGACGTACGGTTGGTCCAACGCGGCCGCGTTGCTGCTGGTCCTGTCGAATATCGCCGATCACGCGGACGGCGAATTGGCGCGTCTCAGCGGCAAGCAGAGCCGCATTGGACATGTATATGACTTAGCAAGCGACGCCGCGGTGACGATCCTCCTGTTCGTGGGGATCGGCATCGGCCTCGAGGGTAAATGGGGCATCATGTGGGAGTTTCCGCCGGGGGTGCTCGGCGGCATCGCGGGTTGCGCGATCGCCTTGATTTTTTATCTACGCATGTTGATCGAAGATTTACTCGGAAAATCCGCGATTCGACAGGCGTCGCTGTGGGGATTCGAGACGGAAGACATTCTTTATTTGTTGCCGCTCGTGACTTTATGCAACAGCGTTGCGCCGTTTCTAGTAGCCGCCTCGATCGGCGCGCCATTGTTTGCCATTGGGGTCGTGATCAAGTACTGGCGTGTGCTTCGCAAACTACGTTCCTTAAGGGATCAGTCAACGGCGCGGGTGTCCCGATAAACATTACTGCGAGCGACCCCTCTGGTGAACGGCTCAACTCGGCGGCGATTGCCATCGCAGCCCGCGAGCAAGCGGCTGCGGATGCGATCGCCCATTGCTTGGCTCGCTTCGACCTGCGTCAGCTGCGTCGAGAGTTTATGGACCAAGGTGAATTTCTGTATTTGCCGGAGTTTCTGCCGCCGGAATTCACCGCGCGCTTGATCGACGCCATTGCAGCCGTCCAGGGGGACGTCAATCGCAACTATTTGCCGGGCCACAAACGAGGGGGCAGCGTGAGCCGGCATGCACTGGATGAACGCGCGCCTTGGATTGCCGACCTGTATCGCTCACCGGCGCTGATCGACTGGTTGAGTCAGTTGACGAGCGAGCGCTTGCAGGTGTCTCCGGGCGACGATCCCCACGCCTACGCCCTATATTTCTACACGCGTGCCGGCGACCACATCGGCTGGCACTATGACAGATCCTATTATGCCGGTCGCCGTTATACGTTATTGCTCGGCGTCATCGATCAGTCCTCTTGCCTACTGGAGTACCAGCTGCATACTCGCGAGCCGCACGCGCGCGCCGTTGCCGGGTCCGTGAAGATTCCTCCCGGCGGCCTCGTATTCTTCGATGGCGACGCGTTGCGCCACCGGATCACGCCGTTGGGTGAAGGCGAAAAACGCGTGTCGCTGACCTTCGAATACGTGACCGACCCGCGCATGCATGCATGGTGGCGACTGATCTCGAACATGAAGGACGCGGTTGCATACTTCGGCTTCCGACAGGTATTTCGCCGGATCATCCAAGCGCACACGCGCCGCCCATGAGCCGCGCGACGTACTGGCTCCTCTCCGCAGGTGTTCTGCTGTTCATCGGCGTGCTGGCGTCACAAGGCCTGTCCGCCGTATTGGCGACCGTCGCCCGCGCCGGGTGGGGCCTCTTGCTCGTCGCGGCATTCCATCTGCTGCCGCTCGTGCTGGATGCGGCCGCGATCCGCGTGCTGTTCGCAGGCGCTCAGGGGACCGGTACTTTGCGCAATGCGCTTCTGGCCCGTTGGGTCGGCGAGTCTGCCAATAGCTTGATGCCGGCGGGCCAGATCGGTGGCCCGGTGCTGATGGCGCGACACCTCGCACAACGCGGCATGTGCGTCGCGGAGGCCGTCGCGACGATCACGGTGAGCACGACGCTTCAGGCGGTTGCACAAATCGTATTTTCTCTGGTCGGCGTCGTCCTGCTCGGCGCGCATGCCAGTCACATCGCACCGCACGGCCAACGCATAGCCGCGTTAATCGCCAGCGGCGTGCTGGCGGTACAGGTCGGTGGATTTTATTACCTGCAGCGACGCGGTATCTTCGGCAAGTTGCTGCGGGCCGCGACGCGATTCTCCGGAAAACGTGATTGGTCGCAACTCGTGAGCCAGGCGGAGGCTATCGATCGCGCGGTAGAGTCGACCTACGGCCGCGGCGCGGGCGTTATGGCGAGCTTTCTGCTGGGCCTGATCGGTTGGTTGGCCGGCACGGGAGAGGTATTTCTGATCGCCGACTTTATGGGCTTTCCGGTCGGCTGGAGCGATGCGCTGCTGCTCGAGAGCTTAGGGCAGGCGATTCGCGGCGCGGCGTTCGCGATTCCAGGGGCGCTCGGCGTACAGGAAGGTGGCTATCTGCTGCTTGCGCCGCTCGTCGGGTTACCGCCCGACGCGGCGCTCGCCTTGTCGCTGGGAAAGCGCGCGCGGGAGATACTACTCGGGCTGCCGGGTCTGCTGTATCTGCATATTTCAGAACGAGCGCAAGTGACCACGGCTCGCACGGCGCGGCCGTGAGTTCGAGACTTGCACTAGTCAGCCATCGGTGAAACCCGTAAGGTCTTGCGCAGGCAACTTTACCGAGGATCGTGATGCGCGCCATTATTCTTGCGGCGGGCCGCGGGTTACGCCTGCAACTACCAGAGGATCGGCAACTCCCTAAGTGCCTGTTTCGGTTCGGGGGCATGAGCCTGCTCGAACGGCATTTGCGCTTGCTGCGGAATGCCGGTGTTACTGAAATTGTCTTGGCACTCGGCTTTCGTCATGAGCTCGTCGAGGCCGAACTCGATCATCTCGCCTGGCGGCCACGACCGAAGATAATCGTCAATCCAGGCTTCGATCTCGGCAGCGTATTGACCGTCCACACGGTTTCGGAGGCGATGACTAGAGGCGGTGAGATACTGCTGATGGATGCGGACGTGCTATATGATGCGCGCATCATGTCCGCACTGGTCGGGGACCGCCGGCCAATCAACCGCGTATTGCTCGACCGCGAATTCGAGGCCGGTGACGAGCCGGTCAAGCTCTGCGTGCGCGACGGCGTGCCGGTCGAGTTGCGCAAGCAGATCGCGCCCGACCTGCAGTTCGACGTCATCGGCGAGTCCGTGGGGTTCTTCCGCTTCGATGCGACCGGTGCGCGTCGTCTTGCGGCGTTGGTGGCGGCCTACGTCGATAGCGGCCGCTCGAATATGCCGCATGAGGAAGCGGTGCGGGACCTGTTCCTCGAGCGCAGCCTGAAAATCGAGGTTACCGACGTTACTTCAGCGCCGTGGATTGAAATCGATTACGTGGAAGACGTTGCACGCGCGACGCGCGAGATCATGCCGCTGCTCGAACCGATCGCGGCAGCAAGCACGCGAAGGCAGGAGATTGGAGGATAAATTGACGACGGCGGACATCGGCCGGCTCTCGCAATGTGCAGCCACAATGCTCGACTGAGGGGTTTCATGCCGACGCTGGCGTTGGCGATGCTCTCGTGGAGCCTTGTCGGCATGCCTGCCGTCCCCGCGTTGCCGGACTCGCCCGTGGCACAGGATCCCTCGGCGCAAGCGCCCACCCCGCAGCCGGGGGCGCAAGGATCGGGCACGGATGCGAGCGCCGCGCCGGCCTCACCGTCCGGTTGGTCGCGCTGGTTCAATCCGGCGACTGCACCGTTCATTCCGATTCCCGAGGTCGCCGTTGACCCGGACAATGGCGTGACTCTCGGGCTCATCCCGACGTGGATTCAAACGGACGATCAACACGCGATCCGTCGCATCATCGCCCCCGACGTCTTGTACAACCCTTATTTTGGATGGGGCATGCATGCGCGCATGTATGCCTATCCATCGGACGATGAGCAGTATTCGGTCGTCGCGGGCATCAAGGAGCGAGTGGAGCGCGAATTCAATGTCCAATATCAAGATGGCCGAACGCGCACATCCCTATGGTCGATCAACGCCAGTCTCATCTACGACGTCGATGGCACGCCGCGATTTTACGGCATCGGTAACGAATCGCCGGCGATCAATGAAGCGGATTACACGAATCAGGAAGAGTTGGCGCAGTTTCAGCTCGGCCTGAACCTCAGCCATGCCTGGCAACTCCAATACACGGGGCGCTTCGAGGTCGTCGACGTGCTGCCCGGGACCTTGGCACGCATCGCTTCCGTGGAGACCCGGTTTGGCCACATTCTAGGCGTGGGCACCAACGACGAGACCCTCAATCGCCTCGCGCTGATCTACGATACCCGTGATGATTTGACCGTGCCGCATCGAGGCGTTGAATGGGTCGCGTACGGCGGGCTCGCGAGCCGCACCGGCATTTTCAATAATTCGCTGGACAGCGAGACCGGGGTCGACGGCCGCAGCTTTTGGCCGATTAGCGGCGACACCACACTGGCTTCCCACCTCGCGCTACGGTACCTGCCGACTGCGCGCCACGTCCCATTCTGGGCGCTCAGCAGCATTGGGGGTTCTGAGAGCGTGATCGGGGGTGAACAGCCGCTGCGAGGGTTTGGGGAGGGACGTTTCTACGATCGGGATTCTTTTTCGGTGAGTACCGAGTTGCGCCGGCGCGTAGCGACCTTCAACGCCGTCTCCACCAGCGTCGACTTGGAGGTGACCCCGTTCATCGATCTCGGACGCGTGTTCTCGAGCCAGGAGACGTTTCCGGTGAGCCAACTGCATCGCGTATACGGACTGGGTTTTCGCGGCGTCGCGCGCCCGTTTGTGGTCGGATACGTGGACATCGGTTATGGCAGCGAGGGCGTTGCCGTGTTTACGGGTCTCAATTACCCGTTCTGAGCCAAGACGTCGGCCTCGACCCCGCGGATGTCGAACGCCCGACGCGCTCAACCAGGAAACCACCGCGCCGGACCACCGCGATCGGAAACATAGGCCGACATGGCGCCCGAAGAGCTGGTGTGGTTGCGGGAAGTATCCGAAGAGGCGGCTCTGGCTCCCTTCGTCCTTACCGAGATGCGGCCGGCGTTCTGATGCGCATCGACGCGCGGCGTCGCGGTCGAGCGCAATGTCAGCGTCGGTCGACGCGTCGCCGGCATGCGGTTAAGGCGCGCCGTCGGTTTGTCGGATATTTCGTCGAACCTTGGTAATGCATTCACAGGCTATCCTCAAGTCCCCGCAACCGCGAGCGTGCGGCGAATCGTGTGGGACTTTCGATCGGCACCGTAGGCGAATCGGCCATGTTCTTCGGTGCGCTTGCGCGCTTATCTAGTGCATTTCGCCGGCGCTGCGCGCCAATATGCGCACGCCGGTTGGCGGTGCGCCGATGAGGATCTTTTTTGCGCCCAATGCGTCGGCTGCCTGGCGAATCACTTCGGAGGTGACCTCGGCAGCCATGCCGTAGTCGTCGATTCCAACACTGATCTCGTATTCAATCAGCCCGTCGACAAACTGGCACGCATAGACCGTTGGCGTGGTTCCTGCGGCGATTCCGGCGCTGGCGTGCGCGGCTCCGAGCAGAGCCTCGATCACGCGCGCCGGCGGGATCTGGTGGTCGATTTTTACTCTTACGCCGTAGACGTGAGCGCTGTCCAGGCGGCGATGGTTGGTCAGAATGGCCTTGGCCACCACGCTGTTTGGAATGAACACCATTTCGTTCGACGTCGTTCGGATGCGTGTGGCCCGCCAATTGATTTCCATGACCACACCCGCCACATCGCCTTGCATCGTAATCTAATCGCCCGCGGAAAATGGGCGTTCGATGTTGAGTGCGAGACCCGAGAAGACATCGGCCAGAGTATTCTGCAGTGCCAAACCGAGCACGACCGCCAGTACCCCGGAGGTGGCAAGGACCGCCGAAACGGATTGCTTGAAAACGGTATCCATGATTCCGACCAAAGCCACGACATAAACGAGCACCGCCGCCAGGTCGGCAAACAAGCGGCGCGCGTGCGGCCGATTGTCGTCGGGGAAGATCGTGCGTCGCAGTATCAAGCCGAGCACACTCGTTACGATCCATGCACCGAGAATCCACCATGCGATACCAAAGATCTCCGTAGGGAGGCGCGGCGCGCCGGCGCTCCCGGTGAATAACGGCGCGGCCAGCGTGCTGCCGGGTCTCGGAAACAATGCAGTGAGCGTCGCCAGCGCGCCGCTACCCCACAGCAGCGAACGGTATGGCCGCAAACGCGGCAGAAGGGTGCTCGTGATGAGTACCGCGGCGATCATCAGTAATCCGGATTCGGCCCATCCCAGCATGTTGGTTCCCTCTAGCGCTCATACGCGACGAGCATCGGCGAACATACACATTTCGCGACATTTCGACGTCATAGCTATTCGGACTGCGAAAACAACTCGACCGGCCGTCCATTGTTCCAAGCATGTTCATACTGCGGTATCGGTCGTCGAATTACCGTACGCTAACGAACACAAGTCCAGCCGTCGAAAAGAGAATTGGGTACGCGGACGCACGGACTCTTTCGCGTCGCGCGGTTATTCTGGAATCAGAAACTGAATTCATTGAAATAGACGGCACGCAGCAATGACAATTTTCTACAACGCCGATCGACCCTTGCACTACCTCGAACGTGGGCGCGGCGAGGCCTTGCTGCTCATTCACGGTCTCGGATCCAGCGGAGCCGATTGGGCATTGCAAGTGCGAGCACTCGAGGGGCGTTTTCGTGTCATCGTGCCGGATCTTCCGGGCTGCGGACATAGCAGACCGCTCCTCGGCGATTGCAGCATCCCGAAGTTCGCCGCATCGCTTTGGGCGCTACTCGATCACCTGGAGATCAAGCAATCCAATATTCTGGGTTTTTCGCTCGGCGGCGCAGTCGCGCTCGAGATGGCGTTGCAGCGGCCGGAGTCAGTGCCGCGCCTGGCACTGATCAACAGCCTGTCGAGCTATCGGCTCGACACGTGGCGCATGTGGTTCGAGGCACGCTTGCCGAGCCTGTTGATATACCTATTTGGCATGCGGCTGGTGGGCTGGCTTTGCGCAGCGCGAATGTTTCCAAATCCATGGCAGCGCGCGTTGCGCGAGCGAGCCGCTACGGTCGTCAGCGCGGCGTCGGCTGAAAATTACCTCAACATCATCGGCGCGTTGGTGCGTTGGACCGCGACTGACCGGCTAAAGCGGCTGAGGAGCCGCATTCTAATGATCGCCGCCGAGTTCGATCTAACGCCGATGGCGCAGAAGCGCGCACTGGCTTTGGAATTGGGTGCAGCAATGGTCGTGGTCAAAGGCTCGCGTCATGGGACTCCATTCGACGCCGTCGAGGCCACCAACTCCAGCGTTTTCGCGATGTTTACGGATCAATCTCTACCTCCCGCCGATCGCATGGTTTGCGACGAGCCTCAGCCGATGCAGCCTCTCGAGTTTGCGGGGAGTCTTGCCGAACAGCATGCGTTGGGCCCTTGAGCACTTGACGGTCTGAATTCCTGAGCATCCTCATGATAAATTGTCGCCGTCGCGAGTTCGAGGACGAACCAATTCGATGGCAACCAGTGCGAGATTTGTGGCAGTCACCGCGATATTGCTGCTTGGCGGCTGTTCGAAGGAGATTGCCTATTCGGGCGATGGCCGATTGATCGACAATGGTTTGACGGCCGCCGATCATCGATACGTAATCGAGGTCGGTCCAGTCGACTTTACTCGCAAAGGATCGATGACATTCAAAATGGCGGGACTTCCGCGGACCTACTTTGTCGTCGGCATACAAGTACCTGGTGGCGTCGATCGGGGATCGGGCGCAACCGCGTCGACGCCCGCGGACGTCTCGCTCGAACTGACACAGGAAAACTACGGCATGGTTGCGCTGGTCACCGCACCACTGCGCGATTGGACCTGGTCTAGTCCGAAAGCCGGGGAATCTACGTTCGTTTATCTACGGCACTCGTCTCTATCGTATTTCGACGCGTTCACGGAGGCCCGATACCAATTGAATGTCGTCGTAAATATTCCCGATCCGTCGATTCCGGCGGGATCGCTCGTCGTGCTGAAATCGGCCGGTTGGAAGTGAGCGCCGATGGGATTATTCCAGCAGCGGATGCCCCTTGGGCAATTGATGCGCATACCAAGTCGCGAGCCGATGCCGAATCGTCTTCTCCGCGACCTGGTCCTCCGGCATAGGTGCGATGGCCTTGTCGTGCACGAGCAAGCGATAAACATATAACGCCTTTTCGCTCGCCGAGTCGGTCGGCTCGAATTCGACCGCCCCGCGCCCTTCCGCATATCGACAGCCGGCGAGCAGCGCCGCCTTGAATAATTCCGCCTCGTGTTTGAGTTTTTTCATCTGCAGACCCCCCAAATACGCTTACGAGCGGCTAAAGGGATTATCTACAGCTACTGTAACGCGTTTCAAGACCTGGCAGAGATCGTACTCGGCGTAGACCCGGAAATCCGCCTAGGTCTTAAGCGGTCGGCTCCTAGTTCGAAGCTCCCGAACGACCAGTTCGCTCGTTATCTCGATAACGGCATGTTTGCCCGAGGCACCGACGTCCTTGCGCGCTTCGAGGCGCTGTTCGGCGAATCGCTCGCGCTCGGCAACGCTGACGCGTTTGACCGTCGGCTCATCGTAGTAGGCAGCCAGGTAGCTCGCGACCGCTTGCGCAGCAATCTGCTCGGAGAAAAAACCCAGCCGTAGAGCGTGAATGACGCGGTCTTCGTCGAACGCTTCCACGGAGTACAACCGGTAGACGCTGAAGATATCCAAGTTCGGCACCGTGTCCGGATCACAGGGGCTGCCTCCCACCGACAATTGAACGACGAACCAGCGCATTGATTCTTCATCTTCCAGTTCCATCGACGTCAACGCGCGGACCGTCTGAGTGGTCTCGATACTGACTTTGGGCTTGCTGAACTCTTCCAGATAACGCGCAGCAGGGCCAGGATCGGCGGCTACTCGCGGCAGGTTTCTTCCAGTGTCCGTGGGTTTGGCGGGCGGCAGCGTGACCTTCGGCGCTGGCTTTGCCGCCGGTGTCCGTGTGGCTGTCGGTACTGGTGCGCTCGGCGTGCGAGCCTTGGCTGGTGGCATTGGCGCCGGGGCGATACGCGCAGCAGACTTAGGCGGAATCGCCGTGCTGGATTCAGTCCGCTTAGCGGTGGCGTTCGACGCCGGCTTCGGCGCAGGTAGATGGGCGGCCTTTTTCGCGGGCGCTTGCGGCGCCGCTTGCACCGGTAGCACGCGCGGTTGAGCCGGCGCAATCGCTTGCGAAGGCGATGAACGAACCGGCGGTGTATCGATGGCCGGCGCCGCTATAGCGATCGTGTCATTCGCGGCGGGCGCAGCGGGCGCAGCGGGTGCAGCGGGTGCAGCGGGCTTCGCAGCAATTGGAGCGTTCTCTTCGAGCGGCTTGGCTGTGGCGCTCATCACCGGCTTTGCTGCAGGCAGATCGTCGAGCGTAATCACAGGCGCCTGCGGCGCAACTTGAACCGGCGGCACGCGCGGTTGAGCCGGCGTTTTTGCCGGCGCAGCCGAGGTGAGAACAGGAGGTATAACAATGTTTGGCGCCGTCGCCGCGATCGCGTCATGTGCCGCGGGGGAAGCCGGTTTCGCTGCTATTGGAGCGCTCTCTTCGAGCGGCTTGACTGCCGCGGTCACCACCGGTTTCGGCGCCGGTTGATCGATGGACTTTGTCTCGGGCGCTTGCGCGGCAACTTGAACCGGCGATGCGCGCGGCGGAACCGGCGCGACCGCTTGCGCGGGCCATAACAGTACCGGCGGTTCGACCAGCGGCTGCGACGCTGCCGCTTCGGCGGCCGGCGCGAGCGGTGGCAGAGCGACGGCTGTGAAAGGCGACGCGTCTACAGTGGTTGCAGCAGCTGCCGCGTGGGTATCCGGTGTCGCGTGCGCTTTAGCTGCCGCGTGGGTATCCGGTGTCGCGTGCGCTTTAGCCGCCGCGTGCGCATCAGGCGTCGCGTGCGCATCAGGCGTCGCGTGCGTATCAGGTTTCGCATTCGTATTAGGCGTCGCGTGCGCGCCGGTCGCAACTGGCGCGGCGGAATCCGCCGAAATTGCGCCGCGGGACTCGCTTGGCTCAGCTGACATCTGGACCGAGTGCATGCGCGGCGCGCTTGGCGACACGGCCTGCGCCGGCCACAGCAGAACGGGCGGTTCGGCGAGGGGTGGTGAGGTCGCGGTGTTCGCGATTGGCACAACATCTGTGACAGTGGCGGGTGCGACAGCTGCGGGAGACGTCGTCACGACCGGAGGCGCCGCTGCGATCGGAGGCGCTGCTGCTACAAGAGGGGCCGCTGCTACAGGAGGCGTCGTCACGACGGGAGGAGTCGCTGCGATCGGGGCTGCCACCGCTACAGGAGGCGTCGTCACGACGGGAGGCGCCGCTGCGATCGGAGCTGCCACCGCTACAGGAGGCGCAGTCAGGACGGAAGGCGCCGCTGCGATCGGAGCTGCCACCGCAACAGGAGGCGTCGTCACGACGGGAGGCGCCGCTGCGATCGGAGCTGCCACCGCTACAGGAGGCGCAGTCACGACGGGAGGCGCACTAGCTGCGATCGATGCAAACTTCGCCATAACTGCCGCGACGAAATCGAACGACTTGGCTGCCGTGGTCAGCGCCGGTTGCGGTCCAGGAATATTGGTGTCTATGGCGGTCGCAGATTTTGGCGACGGTACCAGTGCGGGTGCATGCGGTATCGCTTGTGCCGGTGGCATGTGCGGCTGAGCTGGCGGTGCGGCCTGCGTTAGCGGTGCGGCCTGCGTTGGCGGTGCGGCCTGCGTTGGCGGTGCGGCCTGCGTTGGCGATAGCGGAACACGTGGCGCGAGTTTGGCAGCCGTGAAATTCGCGTTAGCCGCGAATGTCGGCGGACGAGTGAATGTCGGTGCGCGCGTGAATGTCGGTGCGCGCGTGAATGTCGGCGCAGGCGCGGGTGCCGCGACACGCGTGGGCGCCGCAACCGGTCTGGGTGCGGTGAACGGTGTGGGTGGCGCCACGCGTGTGGGCGTCATGACGGGTGTGGGCGGCGCGACGGGTGTGGGCGGCGCGACGGGCGTGCGTGTCGCAACCGGTCTCGGTGCGGTGAACAGTGTGGGTGGCGCGACGTTTGCGGGAATCACGACCGGTATGGGTGGCGCGACGCGTGTGGCTGTCGCAGCGGCGGTCGGAGATTTCGCAACGGTTGCGGCACTGGGTTCGAACGGATTTGCCGTCGCGCGCGGAATCGATTTCGATGCGGGTAGGGCGGCGCTCTTGACCCCATTGGGTTTTGCGGCCGGTTTTTTCGAACGCGCCTGCTGCGCATCGATTTTCGCGTGCAGCAATTCAATCGCGCGCAAATCGTCGCCGCCGGCAGTTGCCGTTACCGCACCGGGATAGATATCTCGCACCTTTGCGAGAATGACATCCGCCTCATCTTCGGTATCGAATGGACCGAGACGCAGGCGATAGCGCATACGTCCATCCTCGGTACGCTGCAGCTGATAGACGTGTGCGCGTTCGCTACCGACAATGGCCTGTGTGGGCAGGCTAATAGGCGCGGTCGATGCGCTGAGATTAATCACGAACGGTCCCGGTCCGCCGAGCCTGGCCGTTTCGGCCACGGGCGCAAGCAAATCATCAATGCTAAGGTGCCAAATATCCCCGGTTAGTCGCGAATTAGTCGGCTGCGCCATTAATGGGTTTCCACGAAAGATTCGGGTTCGCAGAGAGTATTGGCCAATAGTACGGAATGAAACTGTGATGGGCGTCGCCAAGCGGCGACAAAGGATGTTCGCGGATTCGGCTGAACTGCATTGCGTTCGCGCGGCGCGATTTCTCACGCCATTCGTTGAACTTAATACCCAAAAAAAACTGCTGGACAAATGAAGTCTCAAGAGCGCACACGCGACAGTGACATTAAGTAAAGCCGTCGACAGGTAAACGCGAACGACATTGGCTGAGCTCCAGGCATAACGAAATTCACGTGCCGAATTGCTCGGGCACCGCTGGAGTTGATGCGCGCGCCTTTGGCTATCCGCGGTTATACCTAGCGCTTGCACGTTAGAGTTCATGCAGACTATTCGTGATGGATAGTTAACAGCGGAGAAGCGCATTGCACCCAACCGATCCGGTAAACCGCTATATGAGCACGCCAGTCCTGACCGTGGATATCAACGAGCCCGCGGGAGAAGTGCTGCGCTTGTTTGGCGGCTATCCGGTGCATCACTTGCCGGTGCTTGACGGCACAAAGGTCGTCGGTATGCTGAGCACCGCCGATCTGATGAAACTGGATCTGTTCCTGCCCAAAGGCAGCAAATCACCGATCGAATATCTCAATCAGCGTATGAAGGTCGGCGCGATGCTGCATCGGCCGCTGCTATCCGTTGAGCCGCATCTATCGATCGAGGCGGCCGCCCAGCTCATGGCCAAACATGGTGTGCACGCGTTGCCCGTCGTGGACTCACGGGACCAAATCCAGGGGCTCGTGACCACAACCGACATCATCTATGCCGCGCTTCGCCCGCAGCATGGCGAGGCGCAACGAGATACAACCGCGAGCTTCGCGCCTGAACCGTACCTAATCTCGTTGAGCGCGGCCCAATTCGAGCGAGCGCTGCACACCGCGGAGGCGACGGCTGGAACCGCGCTGGATCCGGATTGCGTTTGCCAGGCGGTCCTTTTCCTACGGGCAAAGGTCGCGATGCTGGAGCACGTGCGGCAGGCCGCCGAGCGCTATGTAAATGCTGGACAAGATCAGCAGCTTCACATGACGTTGACCAAGACGCTGGAAGCCGCAAGCCATGCGCAGCAGCATGGGTATCAGGCGTCCTTGCCGCGACGCTGAATTGTAGATGCGGGCTCGAGCCGGCTGTTGCCGCCGGAATTCGATAGCGGCGCCAATTGGCGCTCGGCGTATCGCATCATTTATCCTGCGCATTCGACGGCGCTAGGCGAGCTACCACAAGGAGTGCGGCAATTTTGTCAGGACAGGACCCGGCGTTCCCGCTGGTGCGCTCTGGCTGGTCGACGCTCGCGGCCTGCACCGCCGTCTGCGCGCTCTACAGCGTTACGGGGGCCGCGGGAATCTGGCTGCTGAGGCGGATACTCGCGCCAGGCATGGCGACCATTGCGCCGACTCTGGGACTGCCGTGGCTGCCCGTCGGGATCGGCGTCAGCGGTCTCCTGCTATTCGGCGCACGTGCCTGGCCCGGCGTCTTCGTCGGATCCTGCATCGTCTGGGGCGTCGTCCAGGGAGATGTTTGGGGCACCGTGCTCATCGACGCGGCCGGCGAAGCGCTCAGTATTGTGCTGATCGCCCGACTGCTCAGCGCGTGGCACTATCGGCCCTCGTTGTCTCGATACCAGGACGTGCTCATTTTAATTGCTGCCGCAGCGCTTGGGCGGCTCGTCTCCTCCAGCATCGATATCGTCGACACGCTCGTGGCGCCGTGGTTGGATACGCGCACAGGTGTACGCGCAGTTTTGGAGGCGGCCGGTGTGGTTCGAACCGGCAACGCGCTGACGGTAAGTTCCGCGGTCCTGGCGTTTGCTGCGCGCTGGTGGGCCAACAGTGCGGTCGGAGTCGTGCTGGTCGTGCCGCTGCTCGGGTTTTTTAGTGCCACGAGTGAGCGGCGGCATCTGGGCACGCGAGCAGAGCGTTGGCTGTGGACGTTCGCTTCGCTCGCGTGGCTGCTCGTTGCCTGGACGCTCCATGGGTCGGCGCCACGCGCTGCAATCCTGGGCGCCGCTCTGGTGCTCGTCGTCTGGGCAGCACGCCGCTTCGGCGTCGCGATTGCGTCGGTCGGCACGCTCGTATTCTCGATGGCCGCGACGGTCGGTTTTGGTCTGCAACTTGGAACGTTTGCGGGCGTCGGGGGCCGTGTCGGCATCGAAGTGGCGTGGGGGTTCATTGCGCTGTTGACCGGCGCCGGGCTATTCCTGTCCGCTCTGTTATCGGGCCTCGATCGCGCCCAGCAGCAATCGGCGGCATCGGCCGAGCGCTACCGGCGCCTGTTCTTCGCCAATCCGCGCCCCATGTGGGCCGAGGACGTTGCAACCGGCCGTATTCTGGCGGTAAACGCCACTGCGGTTAGCGTTTACGGGTACTCGGAAGAGAATTTCCTTCGGCTCCGCAGCCGCGATCTATGGGTCAGCGGCGATTCGCCCGCCGAGGGCGCGGTATCAGTCGGGCAGCAGGCGGATCACGTCGCAGCGGCGACCCACCGGACAGCGTCGGGCCATGAATTGGAAGTCGAGGTGACCTCGGTACCGGTCGAGCTCGACGGAACGGCGTTGCGCATATGCATAATCGACATCGTCGGCGAGAGAAACGAGTTGCGGCTCGCCGTGTTGAATGCGACCGACGTCGAGCGGCAGCGACTCGGGCACCAGATCCGCGAGACCCTCGGACCGATCCTCGCGCGCCTTGGAGCTGCCGCCGACGAAATTCTGGAGGCGGTCGGCCACAATCAATCAATTACTCGAGAGCGGCTCGCATCGATCGAGCGAGATGCCACATCGGCAACGAAAATGTGCCGCCAGCTGAGTCGCGACGCATCGCTGATTCACTTCGTGTCGGGCGATCTGATTGAGGCACTACGCCGGCTGCCGGAGGATCTGGCCGTCGGTGGTGGTCCCGCCGTGCAAGTGTCGGTGCACGCGTTTGCACCGGTGCGACTGTCGCTCGAGCGCAGCGAGCACGTGTTCGGCGTGGCCCGGGATGCGGTGCGCGCGGCTTTATTGCGACGCAACGTCCAATCGGTGCGCTTGGACATCGATGTTACGACCGAGGCGCTCGAGGTCACGGTCGAGGACGACGGCCTACCGGCGGAACCGCGGCCAGCCATGGATCCCGCGGGAATCTCTGCGATTGGTGTCCGGGCCGCCGCCGCGCATGCGCGGCTCGACGTCGACTCTCGACAAAGCGGCCACAATCGAGTCCGCGTCGAGTGCCGACAGACTTTGGATGTGGCCGAGCCCGTATCCGCGCCGCCGCGTGCCGCGGCCGAAGCGGGACAGCTCTATGCCCCACGAGTCCGGGTCGCCGATGCGCCGGGCAGCGCGGCAAGCAGTCGGCCAGTCTGGATGCAGGCCCTGCTGCTGTTTCTAGCCTACGTGGCGAGCGGCGCCGCAGGCCTGATGTTTCTGCAATACATCGACATGCGGCATGTATCGTTCGTGCCACCGCTGGCCCTCCCATGGATAGCAAACGGTATCGCCGTCGTCGGCCTCATGCTCGGGGGCCAGCGATTGGCGCCGGTCGTGTTCGCGGCGTCGGTGGTGCTCTGGGGCGGGCTCGCACACGATCCGTGGATCACGGTCATGGTCGATGCCGTCGGCGAAACGCTGTCGACGGTGCTCATCGTGCGTCTGCTCGCGACGTGGGGATTTCATCGCAGCTTCAATCGATTTCGCGATCTCTTGCTGTTGGTCGGCGCAGCGGCGGCGGGTCGGACGCTTGCCGGCGTGGCGGATATGCTCGCTCTGCACCTCACCATTGCGCTGACCCCGAGCGCGCTGACTCCGGCGATGATCTCGAGCTACTCTCCAAACGGGCAGATCCTGGATTTTACGAGGCAGGAGTTTGTCGGCATAGCCCGATGGTGGATCAACGGACTCGCCGGCATCGTGCTCGTCGTCCCGGTCATCGTGCCGTTGTCGAGCGAATTGCGGCGCCTCTTGGCGAGCCACTGGCGCGAGGCTGCCGGGTTGCTATTCGCCGTCGGTCTGACTGCCGCGGCGGTCGCAAGCGGGCCTGCGCCGAGTTGGCGGCTGCCGGCTCTATCATTGTCCTTCGTGCTCGTCGCTTGGTCTTCGCTGCGATTTGGAGTCGCGGCGGCCTCGGCGGCAACGCTGGTGCTGTCCTTGGCCGCGACCTTGGGTTATGGCATCGGCCGTGGACCGCTGAGCGCAAGCGATGCCGGCGAGGGCGCCGAAACCCTCTGGGGCTACATCGGATTACTCGCGGCAACCGGTCTGTACCTGACGACCGTAGTCGCGGAGTATGACAAGGCGCTGCGGAATCTCGAGGCCTTGAAGGCGCGCTTCGAGGCCTTCTTGGAGGCGCTTCCGATGCCGCTGTACGCCTACAGCGAGGCCGCGGGACGCATGACGATGGTCAACGACGCGGCAACTCGAAAATATGGCTATTCGCGCGCGGAATTTTTGCGATTGCCGCCGGGCGCGCTGCTAGCGGACTCAGCTCCGGCTGGGCCGACTATCGAGAAGGGAGGGCTCACCGGTCGCACCATGCTATCGAGCATGCATCGGATGCAATCGGGACGAAAATTCGAGGTGGAGGTGTCGGTAACCCCGGTCAATGTCGGCGGCGATATGGAGAATCTTTGCTTCGTCATCGATGTCACCGAGCGCAATGATCTGCGTCGACGTTTGTTGGAGGCCTCCGACGTCGAGCGCCGCCGCCTCGCCCACGATTTGCATGACGGGCTCGGCCAGATTCTGACGGGCCTGAGCCTCGGCGTCACGAGCCTGTGCCGGGTAATGGATCGCGGAGGTTCACCCGGTATCGGGGGCGCCGAATTCGTCGTGGAGGCGATCCGTGAGGCGAGGCAGGCCTGCACACAGATCCTGCAGGGCCTGTCGCCGCTCGATTCCGTGGGCGGCGATCTGCTGGCGGCGCTGCGCAATTTGCCGATGCAGATCCCACCCCAATCGCGCGATAAGATCGTCGTGGAAATCACCAAAGACTCCGCGCTCACGGTCCCGCTGTCGGTACGCGAACATCTCTACCAGATTGCCAGGGAGTGCGTTAACAACGCGCTCAAGCACGCCGATGCGACGCAAATCAAGGTAAGTGCGGCGATTACGTCCGCATTCATTACGATCGTCGTTGAGGATAACGGCGTGGGATTCGATCCGGCGGCCGGCCGCTCATCGGGGGTGGGATTATTGTCCCTCGCGCTGCGCTCCGACGCCGTGCGCGGCACGCTTTCCATTCGACGACGCGCGGGGGGCGGCACCGAGGTGTCCTGCCGCTGCCCGCAACGGGACGCTTGAGGGCCGACGACCGCATTCGCGTTCATTTGGGCAAATCTGCCGAAGCCTTCACAGCATCCTGTCGATGAATGTGACAGGGTTCGGTCAGCATCAAAGCACCCATACCAATGTCGACATTCACTAAGAAAGCGATCTTGCTGGCGGCCATTTCGTGGTTGGCGTCTGCTTGCGCGACGACCCCAGCGCAGTCTGCATGGGTCAAGTCGCGGGGTACCTCGCAAGAATTTTATCAAGCGAAGGACCAGTGTCTGCAAAACTCCCAGAGGCGTGATGCCGGGGATGTCGTTATAACCGACTGGGACCTATTCGCCTCGTGTTTGAATTCCCAAGGCTGGTCCTTACAGAGTATCGCTAGGAACTAGCAATCAACGCTCTTCGAGTAGCCACGAGCTGCGCAGAGCTTGCGGTTAGGAGTTCGCGGTTTCTAGTTCACGCAGATCGCGGCCGCGGGTCTCGCGACCGGAAATGGCAATGAGCGCCAGCGAAAAAACGGCCGGCACGGCGATAATTGCGGCCGCCAGGCCCACGCCGGGGACGACGGTTAGTGCGCTGATACCCTGCGCGATCAACCCGCCGATCTTACTCCAGCCGGCGACCCAACCGGTGGCACGGCCGCGAACTCCAACCGGATAATTCTCAGCCGCGTACGGCAGAAGAATCGATATGACCGCGGTCGACCCGATGATCAGCAGCGACAACGATACGATCGGATTGTTCAGCCAGGAAAACGCACCGCTTCCGCGAAGCAGCACGGCCAGCAATCCGAGCGCCATAATTCCGATAGCCGTCAGCAGCGAGTACTTGGTGCTCCAGGAACTGTACAGATAGGTAGCGACGATGACCGTCGGGGCAGCAATGACGGTCGAGCGCGCGATGATGGCGCTTGCGAGGCCCACACTGCGCCCTTCCTCGACCAGAGAACTCGGCAGCCATAACATCACGCCGAAATTGACGAGACCCCACGCGAGCGCGGCCAAAGTCAGTGCAATGGTGGTGCCCAGCAATCCGTGTGTCATCGAGAGGCCGTGGGTCGCGTCGCTCCCAGCCTGCTCGACCGCGGGCTCTTCGGCTTTCGGGCTGATCGCAGCCCCGAAGCGCGCCAGTGTCGCGCGCGCTTCATCTAGCCGACCCACGTGCTGAAGAAAACGCGCCGATTCCGGAATCAGCGGGCTCAGTGAGATCAGCAGTAGTCCAGTGGGCAGGTTGAGGAACCACATGATGCGCCAGCCGAAAAACGGCTGGAGCAGCGCCGATAGCTCGCTTGCCGCGAAGTACCCGCCGATCGTGCCGATGCCGCCGACCAACACCAAGCTCCAGCCGCGGCTCTTGGTCGGCATCATCTCTGCGAGCAGCGCGTAGGCAATGGGCAGCATCCCGCCGGCAGCTGCGCCCATTAGAAAGCACATTGCCACGTTCCACCAGAAGGAAGGCATCGCGCCGCAGATGGACGTGCCGACGAACATGACGGACGACAATAGGATCGACGCTCGCCGTCCATAGAGGTCGGCGAGCGCTCCCCAGACGAACGAGCCTACTGCGGTGCCGATCAGCGCGGAAAAGGGCAGCAGCGCGACGGTGGCGCGGTCGATGCCATACTCGACGCGCATACCCGGGGTGACGAATCCGAGACTCGCCGGTTTCATGACGTCGATGACGAGCGCGACGGCCAAAACCAGCATCAACTTCCAATGGGCCGCCGAGAGCGGCGCGTCCTGCGTCGGCGCAAAAACCTCATGCACATCGACCAGGGCCACGGTCTTCGGCAGCAGTCCGTAACCCGCGCCGATTATCCCGAACACGATGAGTGCCATTCCCCAGATCATGCCGGCATCCATCGACATGCCCGACAAGACGAAGCCGCTATTTCGCCCCATCCAAAACATGGGTAGATGCAGCAGTACGCCGGCGCTGACAATTGCAGAGCCCAGCCAAAAGGCCATCAGGCTGCGCCGATCGGAGAATGAGAACACTACACCGTTCATGGGTTGCTTGGCTCGAGGATGCCCAAGACGTTCGCAGCGAACACCAAATCCACCTCGCGCAACTGGCGCCGAGCTGCCGATTGATTCAATATTCGCATGCGTAAGTGTAATCAATTGGAGAGCCGATGAAACTTTTTTACGCCGCGACATCGCCCTTCGTCCGTAAATGCTTGGTCAGCGCCCACGAGTTGGGCTTGCGAGAACGCATCGAGTTGCTTCCGGCGGCCCCGCATCCGGTCAATCGAGACCGCGCGCTCGTTGCGCTCAATCCGCTCGGAAAAATCCCGACTCTCGTCACCGATGACGGCGCCGTTTTGTACGACAGTCGCGTGATTTGCGAGTATCTGAACGTCTTGGGCGACGGTCATCTCGCGCCCGCCCGGGGGCCGGCGCGTTGGACCGTGCTGCTCGAGCAGGCTCTCGCCGACGGCCTCATGGATGCGGCGGTACTGGCGCGATACGAGACCACTGCACGGCCCGAAAACCTGCGCTGGAGCGATTGGGTTGCCGGTCAGCTCGACAAGGTCATCTGTGGGCTCGCCGAGTTCGAGCGTCGCGCACATGGATTATTGGGGCGCATCGACGCCGGCACGATCGCAATCGCCTGTGCGCTTGGATACATCGATTTTCGCTTCGCATCGCTCGACTGGCGAGCCACCTGTCCGGCCACGGCTATTTGGTTCAACCAGTTTGGCCAGCGGGATTCGATGGTGGCGACGCGGCCACCCGCTTAAGTTTTCACGATACGGGCGTCGTGCATTGCCCGCAGCGCGAGGCGTCATAATGTAAATCTCGAGCCGCAAGGGCTCAAAATCGGCATTTGGCTTCAAGATTTTCTCATCAATGCCGACCATTTTCGGATGAGCCTTCGATTATCATCCGTTAGCCATTCCCCACCGATCGTGCAAGCGGTGCGCATGGCGGCAGGAGTGGGCAAGCGGCTGTTCGCATCCTGCGACAGGCGCACGAGTGCGAGAGTCGACACGCTGATGTGTTCAGCATGACCAGGGCACTAATCGAATCGGTCGCCGATACCACTTCGTATCGCGACCGGGACTCCGTTCATCGGGCGGTTGCGCACATGATCTTGGATCATTTGAACGCCGATTCCGTCGGAATCTATAAATTGATCGAGGACGACGGCGTGATGCGCCTGGCTTCCCACGTCGGCGTGCTGCGCGGTGGACGCGAACTCGCGCCCGATGCGGTCGATGTACTTTCCAAACTTCCGGCGCTGGGCAATTTGCCCGAATGGGGCGAGAGCGTTCGGCAGCATGAGGTCGTACAGTTCACGCAAGCTGACGGCATGACTTGCACGATTTTGCCGATTGAAGCCGATCGCGACGTCATTGGCTTGCTTGCGGTCAAGAGTCCAAGTCGGCTGGCACCGCGCGACGTGCAGCTCGTTGCCGCAATCCTGCGCATACTCAAGAATCACCTTGCATTGCTGGATTACGGTGAGCGCGACACTCTGACCGGCATGCTGAATCGCAAGACCTTCGAAAAGCGATTTGAAAAGCTGCGGCAGCGCTTGGTTGCCTTGGATGCGGCTCATACGACCAAGGAGCCTTCCTGGCTGGGTCTCGTCGACATCGACAAGTTCAAGCTGATCAACGACAGCCATGGCCATTTGTTCGGCGACGAGGTGCTGCTGCTGATTTCTCAGCTGATGCAACGATGCTTCCGCGGCGCCGATCATCTATTCCGTTTCGGCGGCGAGGAATTCGTAATCGTACTCGACAACGCAACCGAGCTCGGCGCGCAGATTGCGTTCGAGCGCTTGCGCGCGGCGGTCGCAGAATTCAATTTTCCGCAAGTCGGCCGGGTAACGATCAGTCTCGGATATACACAAATCCTGCCGCCGGACGCGCCGACGGCCTGCGTCGAGCGCGCCGACGCGGCTCTCTATTACGCGAAGAATCACGGACGCAACAACATCCGCAACTACGAGGCGCTGGTCGCCGCGGGCGAATTAACCGCCAAGGACCAATGCGAAGAGGCCGAGCTGTTCTGATCGGCGGACTCGCGCCGCCGTGAGGACTCGCGCCGCCGTGAGGACTCGCGCCGCCGTGAGGACTCGCGCGCAGATCCTGAGGCGCTCACGACAGAGCGCCGTGGTTCGGGTTATGCTCATCGAAGGATCGTCGCGAGGGGACTGCCATTGGAAGCACGCCCGAAATGAAGCCGGGTGCACCCGCCGCGTGGCCGGGTCGGCGCAGCGACTGGCTGCGCGGCTCGATTGTATTCGCGTCGATCTTCGCAACCGGTTTGATCGGTTTCATGCTGCCGATCTTGGGCGCGCAATTCAAACTGCCGCTGCTGCCGAGCGGCATTGCAGTGGCCGCCTGCTGTCGCTGGGGTCGGCGGATGTGGCCGTTCGTGTTTGCGGCGGTCGCGGCAATCGATTTCTGGGACCTTTACATACTCGAACACTCACTCGGCGTAGGTGGAGGCCTCATCGAGTCGATCGCCGTAGGCGCCGGTCTCGCAGGCGGCGCAGCGCTTAGCGCTTGGCTGCTCGAGCGGAATGGATTCAACGCGAACTTTGCGCGCGCCCGCGATGTGCCGTTGTTCATTCTGTCGGCCGCAGCGGGTATGACGCTGATGCCCACGCTCGGCTTTCTGGGATTATTGCTGGCCGGGCTGCCGTCCGGATTCACTTGGAAACTATGGGCCGGTTGGTGGAGCAACATTACCGCAGGTGTGCTCGTCGTCGGACCCATCTTGATCCCCATGAGTCGCCAGAGCCTCGCGCGCTTGACCGAAAGGAGCTGGCTCGAGGGGGGCCTTTGGTCGGCCGGTATCGCGGGCTGCTGTGCCGCGATCCTGCTCGTGCCCGCGCCGATCGTGCGGCCGCTCTTGAGTGTTTTCGCGGTTCTGCTGATCGTCGTGGGTGCGATGCGCTTTGATCTCGTGGTGACCGCGAGTGCGGCATTCGTGATCTCCATGACGACTGCGTTCAGCGTCGCCTTCAGCTACGGCGCTTACGGTCAACTCGAGAAATGGCCGGGACTGGTGACGGTATGGTCGATAACCGCCGCGCTCACCGGATTGAGCCTGATCGTCACGGCATTGCTGGCCGAGCGCGACGCCGCGAGCACCGAGCGGCTACGCGCCGAACGCCGCTATGCGCAGGTATTCGACGGCAGTCCACAGCCGGTGTGGGTGCATGATCGGGATACCGGCGCATTTTTGCTGGTCAATGCTGCGGCGACACGCCAGTATGGTTGGAGTCGAGACGAGTTTCTTTCGCGCCGAGTTGCCGATCTGGCTGTGCCGGGGCAGTCACGCGTATTGCCGGAGCCTGGCGAGGAGGGCACACCAGAGGTCGCGGAGCGGGCCAGGCACGATGCCGTGACAGCCGCGGCGTCGGAGCCGTTCGAGACCCGTCATCGGACCAGCGACGGGCGCATGCTCGACGTCGAAGTCTGGTCGCGCCCGATCGATCTGGCGGGGCATCCGGCTACGCTCGTATTCGCGATCGACGTCACGGAGCGCCGGGCGTTCGGGCAATCATTGAGCGAGGCCATCAGCGGCGAGCAGCGTCGCATCGGTCAGGAAATGCACGACGGGCTGGGCCAGGAACTCACGGGACTGTCGCTCTCGGTGCAGGCGCTCGCTAACCGCGCGAAGCGTGAATGGGCCGAGCGCGCCGCGGAACTCCAGCAACTTGCGAGTCTCGCCGGCAGTTGCATCCAGGGTGCGCGCCATATCGTCCAAGGACTCTCGCCGCTGACGGAGGCGGCCGGCAGTCTCGAAGCCGCGCTCCAGTCACTCGCGCAGCGCAGCTCGCTGAGCGGCACCGCGGTCAGCTGCCAGGTGCGCATTGAGACGCCTCTCACGATTTCACTCGACGCGCGTAACCACCTCTACCGGATAGCGCAGGAAGCGGTGCAGAACGCGCTGAAACATGCCGGCGGTAGTTCGATCGAGATCGAGCTGAGCGGCAACGCGCACATGGTCCGGCTCACGATTCTGGACAATGGCCGCGGCTTGCCGGCCGAAGGCCTACGCGGCCACGGTCTCGGCATGCGCACGATGCGGTTTCGGGCCCGAGCCATCGGCGCCCGGCTCATCATCGGGTCGTCGAGCCGCGGCGGCAACCGGGTCGTCTGTGAACTGGCGCAAGTTGTCGAGCAGCGCGAGAGCGCGTGAGCCCCGATACCCTCTAATCCACCGGCTGGAAGGAGCCGATCTCGCTTCAGTCGACGACCTTCCGGCCGTTAACCCGCTGATCGCTAAGTCGAAGAGCGTCGCGCCGTCGCGCGCCGCCATAGCGCGAGTGTGGAGGCCAAATGAGGATCGCTGGATGCGGACCGATGCGTAGCACGCGATACGCGCGATGTGCGCGAGTAGCGCTCGCATTGGCGATGCTCGGCATCGGCGCTCAGGCGTTTGCGCTCGATCCGAGTTTGCAGCCGAGCCAATACATTCTCGACAATTGGCAAATTGCCGAAGGTTTGCCTCAAACCTCGGCCCAAACGATCGCCCGCACGCCTGACGGGTATTTATGGGTCGGTACCCAGGAAGGACTAGCGCGCTTCGACGGAGTGCGCTTCGTGGTCTATGACACCGTCACAGAACACGCGATTCCGAACAAGCACATTTCCGTGCTGCATGTCGATCACTTGGGGCAACTTTGGATCGGGACGCGCTCGGGAATCGCGGTCTACGACGGCAAGCATTTCAAGACGATTGCCGGCGATGCGGGACTCGCGCAGGCCTACGTGCGGGCCATTGCCGAAGATGCGAACGGGCGGCTGTGGGTGGGCACGGAGACAGGTCTCTTTCAGATCGACCATGAGCGCATTCGCACCTTCGGCGCGGACAGCGGCATACGTAGCGGTGCGGCGGTTCGCGCGCTGCAGGAGGATGCGCGCGGCGCTCTCTGGGTATCGACCGATGCACAGGTGTATCGCTATGACGGCAGACGTTTCAGCACGGTGGCGCTGGATCCGATCGCGGACGACGATAAGGTTACCGCGATACTGCGAGGTGCCGCCGGCAGTTTGTGGTTCGGGACGCTCAAGGGAGCGGTGTTGCGGCGCAGCGGCGATCGCATCGAGATCATCGCCGAGCGCGGGCGTTTCGGCTCCGGAATCCGGGCGCTCACGCTCGACCGCGACGGAAATCTATGGATCGGCACGCGCGGCGGCGGATTGGTGCGGTGGAGTGACGGAAAATTCGCCCAATTGCAGGCGAATCTGTTCTCTGGCGGCGATCTGCGCGCGTTCTACGAGGACGACGAGGGAAGCTTATGGATCGGCAGCACCGGCGTGGGTCTGCTGAGATTGCGGGATGGCAAGTTCGCGCCGTTCGGCGAACCCGAGGGTCTGCAGGGAAATCTGACCTGGACCATCACCCCGCGCAGGCGCGGCGGGCTCTGGGTGGGAACCGATGCGGGGCTCAGCAAGTACGTCGATGGTTCATTCGAGCACATCGCGGGGCCGCACGGCCACGAGAACATGCGTGTGCGATCGGTAATCGAGGACCATAACGGCGTCGTTTGGGCCGGCACCGACGGCGCCGGAGTCTATCGTCTCGAAGATGGCCGCCTGACGTCATTCGACCAGAGCAGCGGCCTGTCGGGCCCCAGCGTGACCGCGATCGAAGAAGATCGCCATGGCCGTATCTGGATTGGAACGAACGCCGGTCTCGATCGCATCGAGGCCGGGAAAGTCACTTCGATGAGCGCCGTATTGGGCGGGACCGGCGCGACCGGGATCGGGCTCATACACGAGGACCGCGCCGGGAACATCTGGGTGGGCACGGAAGCCCACGGCCTGTTTCTTTTCGACGGACTGCATGCGCGCCAACTCGGCTTGGCCGACGGGCTACCGAGCAACTGGGTTATCGCGCTTCATGAAGACGATCGGGGCGTCATCTGGCTCGGCACGACCGACGGCTTGGCGGTTTGGCGCGACGGCAAGATCGTCTCGCTGGCCCGCAGCGCCGGGCCGCTGGGGGAAACGATCCTGCAGCTGATCGAGGACGATGCGCATCAGATGTGGGTGACCACGAACAAAGGACTGATCTCGGTAGCGCGAGACGATTTGGACCTGTTGGCGTCGGGTAAATCGGCGACCGAGGGAATTAGTCCACCGGCAATTCATATGTACGCGATCTCGGATGGGCTGCGCAGCGCCGAATTCGATGGCGGCAATACCGCGCCCGGATGCCGTACACCGGACGGCATGCTCTGGTTTCCGAGCGTTCGCGGCATCGTTCGGGTCAACCCGTTACACATCCCGGTCAACACGCTGCCGCCGCCGGTGCATATCGAGCGGGTGGCCGTCGATGGGAAGCCGCAGGCGCTCGGCCAGGCAATCGACATTGCGCCCGGCTCGCATCAGTTGGAATTCGATTACACGGCATTGAGCTTGCTCGTGCCGCAGGCGCTGCATTTCAAATACAGGCTCGACGGCTTCGACAAGGAGTGGACCGACGCGGGCAATCGCAGAACCGCTTACTACACGGGTCTCGCGCCGGGCTCATACACGTTTCGTGTGCTTGCGAGCAACAACGATGGCGTGTGGAACACGAGTGGCAGCAACATCAGTCTCAAGTTGAGGCCGCATTACTACCAGACACAATGGTTCATGTTGCTGTGTGCGGCCGCGTTGCTGTTTGTGGCCGGCGCGTTCTATCGGCTGCGCGTCGGGCGTCTGCGTCGCCTCGCGGATGCGTTGAGCGAACAAGTCACCGCGCGCACGCGCGATCTGGAGCGCGCCAACGAAGAGCTGGTCCAGGCCAAGGACCGTGCCGAACTCGCGGCTGTCGCGAAATCGCAGTTTCTCGCGAATATGAGCCATGAGATCCGCACGCCGATGAACGGCGTCATCGGCATGACCGAATTGCTGCTGGAAACGAGGCTCGACGCGTCACAGCGCGATCAGACGGAGACGATCCGCGACAGCGCCGCGGCGCTGCTGACGATCATCAACGACATCTTGGATTTCTCGAAAATAGAGGCCGGCAGATTGGATCTGGAGAAAATCGACATGGACTTGCGCGGGACCGCCGAGAATGTGGCGCGCCTGCTCGCCATTCAGGCCGATGCCAAAGGCATCGAAATAATCGTCAATGTCGATCCGCTGCTACCGCACTGGGTTCTCGGTGATCCCGGCCGTGTTCGCCAGGTGCTGCTCAATCTCGGCAGCAATGCAGTCAAATTCACGAAGGAGGGCGAAGTCTCGATCGACATTCGGGTTACGGACTCGGATGCTCCGGGGACCACCGTTCGCTGCGAGGTGCGCGATACCGGCGTCGGTATCCCCGCAGCGCGCATCGGTTCCTTGTTCCAACCGTTTTCACAGATCGATGCGTCGACGACACGCTACTACGGCGGTACCGGCCTAGGGCTATCGATCGTGCGGCGTCTCGTGGACTTGATGGGTGGTCAGACCGGCGTCGAGAGCAAGGAGGGTGCCGGTTCCGTGTTTTGGTTCACGGCCTCATTCGAGCGATCGCTGCGGGATCCTGAGCTCGAGCCGAAAATCCCCGCGGTTCTCGAGAACGCGCGCGTCTTGATCGTCGACGATAGCGCAACCAATCGCAGCGCGCTGCAGCAGCAGTTGGCGGGCCTTGGAGTGGCCTCGACCTGCGCGGACGCAGCGGATACGGCGCTATGCGCGTTGGAGCAGGGCATTGCCTCGGGCAAGCCCTTCGATCTTGCCTTGTTGGATTACAAGATGCCGGGCTGCAACGGTTTCGATCTTGCGCGCCGGATCGCAACGGACGAACGCTTTCGCGCGACCCGGCTCGTGATGCTCACGTCCACTCGGGGCGTGCATGACGCCCAGCGGTTGGCGCAGACGGGCTCTGTGGCCTATTTGCTCAAACCGGTATCGAATGCGGAATTGCGCCAGCGGCTTAGCCAAGTCATTTCCGTGGACGCGACCGAGTGGCATGCGCGCACGCAATCCATCGTGCCGCAAAATCGCGCCCAAAATTCGGTACGCGACCAATGCATCTTGTTGGCCGAGGACAACGAGGTCAATCAGAAAGTCGCGCGTGCCAGTTTGGAGAAGTTGGGATACGAGGTGGAAGTCGTCTGCAACGGCATGGACGCCATCGCGGCATGGCAGAGCGGTCGCTTTCACCTCATACTCATGGACTGTCAGATGCCCGTCATGGACGGCTATCAAGCGACGCGCGCGATTCGCGATCGTGAGGGCGGTGCAGGCCACGTTCCCATCATCGCGCTGACCGCCGACGTCATGCAGGACGCCGAAACGAATTGTCGCCTTGCCGGCATGGACGACTATTTGACCAAGCCCCTGAATCGCGCGCAGCTGAGCCAGGCGCTGGAGCGTTTTCTCGGGCCGGTGAAAACCGCCGACTCGCCGCTATCGGTCGACTGGGACGAGTTCATGGCGATGGTGGATGGCGATAAGGACTTCGCGCATGAACTCGTGCAGTTGTTCATCGATTCGGGAGATGTCGCGTTGCGGGACATCAGCAAGGCGCTCGGGGTCGGCGATCTTGGCGCGGTCGAACGTGCCGCGCATTCGCTCAAAGGATCCAGCGCGAACATTCGGGCGACATCGGCGAGCACGGCTGCCGGCCGGCTCGAGGCGGCCGCCAAAGCGGGCGCCGCCGGCGAGATCCCGGTGCTCGCGCAACGGTTGAAGGCCGAGGCCGAGCACGCCGCCGCGTTCTTGCGTGCACGCCTCGCCTGAGCGCAGCCTCTTTAGAGGCGGACCGAGAAGCCCAGATTGACGATCGGATACCACTTGATGATGGTGGCGTTGGCGCTGATTTTTTGTTCCTCTGCCAGCGCATCTTGCTGAATGGCGGCGCACACCGTCGATGGGACGCCTGCCGCGCATTGCGCCGTCAACGTAACACTGGGCGTACCGCCGTAGATGGCACCGACATCGAACAATACCTGGAATCGATGCGTCGGACTCACCGGATTGCCCCAGCCGAATCCGACGTAGGGAGCGGCGGCGTTGCCGGCCTTCACGACTCCGGTCACGGAGCCAAGTTCTGCGCTGGTATAGGTATTGCCATTCAAGGTAATGCCGTTCGGACCGGGCGTGCCGATGATGTTGAGCTTGGTCGCGTTGACGGCGACTCCAGCCGTCAAATGGAATACGCCCTTGAACACGTACCAATCCAGTAATCCGCTCGGAATGCTGAGTCGGAGCTTTCCGTCGTAGGTCGCATCCGAACTGTTAACCGTGTGATTAATCGAGAAATTGCTGTAACCGATGCGCGCACCGAACTGATTCCCGATACCCACATCGAAGTCCACGCCGATACCGGGTGTGCCCGCGCGCAGCGCCAACGCAGTTTCAGGACCATCGGCGTGCGCCTTGGTGGCCATGAAACCTGCAAGCACGGCGGCCATGATGCTGACGCACCCGCCCCGTGCTGCGAAATTCTGCATTACTTGCTTGCGCGATTTGGTTTTGCATCTCGACATTTTCGGCTCCGGTTTAATTTGGTTGCAGTGTCGCTCGTGCGCGCTCACTCAAGCGCCGCGATAACGCAGGCGCGTGCCGAGCCGCACCGACATCTCGATCTCCGCCGGCGCCAGTTCAACGGGGAAGTAGGCTCCCGAAACGCGTGCGGCATGCAGGCTTGCTCCCCGCAGTTGGCAGGTGCGCAGGTCCAGGCCTCTGAGGTCAGCCTGCCTGAAATAACAATCGGACAAATCGACGTTCGCGAGGTCGAACTCGCGCAGGTCGAGCCCGCGCAAGTTGCAGCCATGCAGGTCGCAGCGGTCGCCGGGTTTGCGCTGCCGATTGAAATCCTGGCTGCGCCCCTCGCGCACCAACAGGTACATCGGGTCGCTGGGTTGGCGCGGATTTTGCGCAGCCATCGCTAATCTCCATGAGCGTCGGGCGGCCGCCGTCAATCGACGGACGTCGGCTCTATCCTCCTGTATCGGCAGCTTATAGCCGGTCTGAACCCATGGGCGGTGCGCCAATCGCCGCGGCGCGGGTATCAAGCCAACTTCAGATCGATCGGCGCGGTTCCGGCAAAAATATTGGCGTTTTGATCGTTCGATAGGCCCCATAAGGAGCGGAATAACCCGCCGAGAACCGCGCGGTAGTCGTTGAGTACCGGGTAGTCGCGGTCCTGAAACAGCGTGCGTCGGCTCACGGCCCGCTGCTCGCCGGCAATGATGCCGCCGTTGATTGCGCCGCCGAGCACCCAGTAGACCGTACCATGGCCGTGATCGGTGCCTCGATTGCCGTTCTCGCGAAACGTGCGGCCAAACTCCGAGAGCACGACGACGACGGTGTTTTTCCATTCGGCGCCCAGCGATTGCGAAAATGCCTGCAGTCCCTGTCCGAGGCTCGTCAGATTGGTAGCCAATTTGCCTTGCGCGGCACCCTCGGCGACGTGAGTGTCCCACCCGCCGACGTCGACGAATCCGATACGGTATTTGTCGCGCATGAGCATGCCCATGCGCTGGGCTTCGAGTTCGAAACCCTTGGTGGTGATCGCATCGCGATTGGCGCCGCTCATGTCCTCGGCCATTTGTTGCGCCACTTCGTGGCGCAACTCCAAACCGTTGCTGACCGCGGCTTCGAGATGATGGCCTGCATACATGTCGGTCAGGATGCGCGCTTGGCGCTCGTCGAAAGACGGCTTGCCGACATTCTTGAGCGAGAGATTCGGTACGGTCATCGCGCCCTGGAAAGCCAAGGGCAAGGCATCGGTGAATGCGATGGGCGCGGCGCTCACCGCCGAGCCCGACAAGGTGTCCGCGAGCCTGCCGAGAAATCCCGATCGATAGTCGCGCTTTCCGTTCAAGGGCTGACCGAGTTCGATGCTGTCCTGGGTTTCGAAGTGGCTGCGGGACAGGTCGTCGGTGCCGGCAAATGGCACGAACGCCGCCTGGCGCTGCAGGTACATCGCACCGATGGTATCGCGCACGGCGGGCGCCAGCGCCCAGTTGGCATCCAACGCCAATGCGCCGGTATTCGATGCCGGATCGGGTTTGGGAATCGCGATATTGGGGCGCGACTCGTAGTAGTCGCTGCTCGAATAGGGGATCAACAAGTTCGTCGCATCGTAGCCGCCGCGCAGGAATACGAGCAGAAATCGCGGCCCCGTGGTCGGCGCGGCGTACAAGCGGCCGGCGGCGCCGAGGCTCACGAGTGCGGCGCTGCCCAGCTTGATCATATCGCGGCGGTTCATGATGTTTTCACGTTGCGCATCACTCATAGCTGAAGTCCGGTGATGAGAGCAGGTAGGTGTTCCATTCTTGTGGCGAATTCGCGCGGTTAAGCGCAGTGCGGGTGTTTCCCAAGAGAAACGGTTCGACGGCCTCGAAATACAAACGATTCGAAAGCTGCGGGAACCCGCTCGCGGACCGCGAGCCGCCGTCTTCGGGATCGAACAATCCCGCATTGCCGGAGCCGATGGCGCGCGCAATTTCGAAGCGGCGGCTCATTTGCCCGGAACTCGCCCAACTCAGTTCGGTCATCGGATATCCATCTGGAGTTTGATGGCCGTAGGGCGCCTCGCCGAGGCTGTTGAGCCAGTTGAGCATCGGCCTCGCATTCGCGATGGGCTTGCCGTCGTAAGCGAATCGCACCGCCGAAACCACGAAGCGCACCGGATCCTTGAATTTACCACCGAGCGCAGCATCGAAATCATGCGCTAGAAACAAGGTGCGCAGCACGGCGGCAATGTCGCCGTCGGTGCGCATGAACGTCTGCGCCATCCGTTCCACCAAGGCCGGCGGCGGGTCGTCTGCGACGAAGTAGCTCGCGAGCTCGCGCGAAATGAAGCGCGCGCAGGCCGGCTGTCGTGTAATAAGCGTCAGAGCCTCTTCGACCTCCGGGTAACCCCTTGGCTCAATCGTGTGGCCCAGCAGGACCTTGCGTCCGAAATCATGACGAGCCGGATTGAATTCGAATGCGCCCTCGCGCCGGTAAAGACCTTCCAATTCGCGCCTGAGGCGCGGGGTTTTGCCGCCGTTGATGCCGACGCCGGTCAATATGAGCGCGAGCTGCTGCACGTCTTGCTGCGTGTAGCCGCTGCCGACGCCGAGCGTGTGCAGCTCCATGAGTTCGCGCGCGTAATTCTCGTTGACGTGTCCTGCGGCGTTCTGATTGTTGTCCAGATACTGCAGCATTGCCGGATGTTCGAGCGTGGCCGTCACCAAGTCCCGGAAGTGGCCCAACGCATGCGGCCGGATCGCGTTTTCCTCGTAATCGCCGACCAGCCACCGTAAGTTGCCCTTGTGCTGGTAGACACTGAAGTGATTGAGCCAAAACCAAACCATTTGCTCCTGCAGCTGCGATGGGGAGTACACCGCGCGCAACAGTTGCCGGCGTATGGCTTCATAGGCCAACTTGTTGCCTCGATCGTTGAGCGCCTTACGCGCCTGTTCACGGTCCGTGCCGTCCGGCATCTCGTTGATCGCTTTGTATTGGGCGTTGACGTCCGCAATCCACGAGGCGGGCTGCGCATGCGAGATTTCCATGGCATCGATGTCGGCCGCGATCGGCGCAGGCAACCCACGGTCGCGGGCCGTCAGTTGCCGCTCCAGGAACCGCTCTCTGCCCAGGCGCCGGTACTCGGCGACCGTCGCGCTGTCGAGGCCAAAGGTGACCCGCTCCAACCACAGCATGTCTTCGCGGCGCAGCACCGGCAGCGCGGCGCCAGCACCGTCCGGACGACTCGTATAGGCCTTGGAGCGCGCGTCCGTGGAGCCGGCACAGCCGGTGCAAAGCAGAAGCACCGTGGTGGTCAATCCGGCGAGCGCCGCACAACAGCGCACCCGAAGACGTCCGTTCACTTCGCGCCGCGCAGCCACCGGACCTCCTGAACGATATGGTAAAAAATCGATCATGCCAATTTCAGCACGTGCCCAAGAATAACGGCCGGCAACGGATCGCGTTGACAGCTGAGCGCATGGGGGAAGAATGCTCGCGGGTGCGCTGCGCAAGCTACATTTATGGCCGATCGCGTTGCCTTGCCGGCCGCGGCTGCGCGCTTTTGCGACACTGATCACGACCGAGTTCTGTCAAACCAGCAATCATCGGAACCGTAACGGCATGTATCGCCGGAACGGCGGCGCAATGGAAGCGCTGCATCTAGCATGATGCGTAAATGCGAAAGACATCTGTCGCCGCGGCAGCTGCCGGCTCAAGCACGGCTGCCGCGGTGCCGGCTGTCGAGATCAGGCTTTGTTCAAACGCCGCGACATGCGCAGCGCCGCCTCGCGGCCCTGATAATATCCTGGTACGACGCCTAGCTTTTCAAAACCCAAGGCTTCGTAAAATGCGCGCGCCGCCTCATTGTGCGTACGCAGCTCGAGGTTGATTCGAAAAACTCCGGCGGTGACCGCGGTCTCGACGAGCCAATTCATCAACTGGCTGCCTAATCCCAAGCGGCGATGCACGGTCGCCACCGCGAGCAAATTCAGATGCGCAACCTCATCACCGCAATGCATGATCGCGAATGCCGCGATGCGCCTCTCACGCCGTGCCACGACGACCGTTGAGTCGCTGCCGCTGATGAAATGTTGAACGCGCGCCGGAGTCCAAGACCATGTGAGTCCCTGTTCGATGAGATCGCGCGACATCTCCGCGATCTCACGCGAATCCATGTTTCGAGCAAGGCCAAGCAGCGAGATTTCAGACATTAACGGCTGCGATACCGGTCGGTTGCCAGCACGAGTTCATGCATGTTGCCCGGCTCGAACGCGGAGTGACCGGCGTCCGCGACGATCCTCAGGTCCGCCTCGGGCCAGACTCGATGCAAATCCCACGCGCTCCTGGCGGGGCACACGACGTCATACCGGCCCTGCACGATCGTGGCTGGAATGTGCCGGATACGCGCGACATCCTCGAGCAATTGCCCCTCGCTGCGCAGAAAACCCCGATTCACGAAGTAATGACATTCGATGCGCGCCACCGCCAGCGCGAAATGATCCTCGGCCCATTTTTTGATGTTGTCGAAATTGCTATGCAGAAAGCTGGTCGATCCCTCCCAGACCGACCAAGCACGCGCCGCGGCCAGCGCGACCCTCCGATCGCTGCCCGTCAGGCGTTTGTAATAGGCGTTCAAGAAGTCGTCGCGCTCGTCCGGCGGGATCGCATCCCGGTATGCCTCCCAGCAATCGGGGAAAACTTCCGAGGCGCCGTGTTGGTAGAACCAGCGGATTTCAGCATAACGCAGCAGGAAGATTCCACGCAGCACGAGCTCCGTAACGCGCTCCGGATGTGCTTCCGCATAGGCAAGCGCCAGCGTACTGCCCCAGGAGCCGCCGAAAACGAGCCAGCGCTCTATACCGAGATGTTTGCGCAAGCGTTCGATATCGGCGACCAGATGCCAGGTCGTGTTCTCAATCAGACTTGCGCTCGGGCGACTGCGCCCACAGCCGCGCTGATCGAACACCACGATGCGATAATGTCGCGGATCGAAAAACTGGCGCGCGCGTTTGTCGGATCCCGCACCCGGACCGCCATGCAGAAACACCGCGGGCTTGCCGGCGGGATTGCCGCATTCCTCGTAATAGATCTCATGAATTTCCGAAACCCGCAGGAACCCGTGGCGTAACGGCTCTATCGCAGGATAGAGAGTGCGGCGCGCCGAGCTCGCGCGTTTAGCCGCGTGCGTCGCGTGTTTAGCCGCACCGGTAGCCGCGCCGCGTGCAGCCGTCGTGCGTTTGATCAAAGCCCGTTTCGCTTGCGCCGCCGGCTTCGCGCGCTTCGATGCGTTCAGCGCGGTCTTCTTTTTTTTCATCGCCTTATCCTTAAGTTATTGGCATTGTTCTTAAATCGATCATTTCCGCTGGATCATGGGGCCCAGGGGCCGGCCGCCCAACAGGTGCAAATGCAGGTGATATACCTCCTGACCGCCGTCCGCGTTGCAATTGACGATTAACCGATAACCGCTTTGCGCGACGCCGTGCTGCGCGGCTAAATCGCGCGCGACGATGACCATATGACCGATCAATGACTCGTCGGCGTCGGTGATGTCATTGACTGTCGCTATCGCCTTATTCGGGACGACCAGAATATGCACCGGGGCCGCCGGGCGAATGTCCAGAAACGCGGTCACCCGCGAATCCTTGAAGAGCACGGTTGCCGGCAATTCACCGGAGATGATCTTCTCAAAAAGCGTAGGCATTACAGACCCTTCCGAGGCTTCAGTGCCGGTAAGATTAGCAGGAACGCTTGCCGGCTTCCGGTTCGCCGGACGGGAGCCTATAGTGTCATCGCGCGACTAACTCCAATAATGTGCGGCGCATCAGGAACGGCCCTTAATAGTAATGGGAATAATTCTCATATAGAATTATGCACATGGGACCCTTGAACCAATTACCGCTCGCGGCGAACCAAGCGGCTAGGACGGATGTCGGACTCGCGGACTTGCCTCCGGGAAGTGTCGCGCGCGTGGTGTCGGTCAACGCGGTCGATCCGGCCGCCCCGCCGGAGCTCGCGCGGCGCTTGGCCGAACTCGGGTTCTTGCCCGGTGAGTTGGTACGCATCGTCGGGCGTGGACTGCTCTCGCGCGAGCCGATTGCGGTTCGCATCGGCACGGGAACGTTTGCCTTACGATTGTTCGAAGCCGCGTGTATTCGCGTTTGTCCGGAGCAGACGCAGCTCGCGTAAACCAATGGACGGTCAGCCGATCGCTCCAGCCAGTCCGTTGATCGCATTGGTAGGCAATCCCAACTGCGGTAAGACGGCTCTATTCAATGTATTGACGGGCAGCCGCCAAAAGGTCGCGAATTACGCGGGTGTGACCGTCGAGCGTAAGGAAGGCTCGCTGTTGACGTCCTCCGGCCGGCGCGTACGCATACTCGATTTGCCGGGAGCCTACAGCCTCGATCCGTTGACGCCCGACGAACAGGTGACCGCCGACGTACTGCTCGGCCGGCGCGCCGGGGAAGCGCAGCCCGATTTCGTCGTCTGTGTCACCGATGCGACCAATCTGCGCCAAAATCTGCGTCTCGTCCTGAGTCTGAAGCGTCTTGGTCTGCCCATGGTCGTGGCGCTCAATATGAGCGATATCGCGCATCGCAAAAGCATCGCGATCGATCCTGAGCAGCTTGCGGCCGAACTGGGCGTGCCGGTCGTCGAAACGATCGGCGTCAAGACGAACGGCGTTCGCGCGCTGGCGGAAGTTTTGGACCATGTTTCGGTTCCGGCACACGCGGCGGAACCCGTGGTTTGGCGTACGCCGACCGCGGCCGACATCGAGAGCGATCAAGCCGAGGTGCGACGCATTCTGATCGCCGTCGGCGGCGACCGAGTCGGCGGTCTGACGAGGAGCGATCGCATCGATGCCGTTGTCTTGCACCCGCTGCTCGGACCGCTGATCCTCGCCGTGGTTTTATTTCTGGTGTTCCAGGCGGTTTTTGCCTGGGCACAGTTGCCGATGGACTTGATCAAAGCCGGCGTCGGTGGCCTTGGCGCGAGCCTCGACCACTGGCTGCCCGCCAGCCTATTCAAGGGTTTGCTCGTTGACGGCGTGCTGGCGGGGATCGGCAGCGTGTTGGTGTTCTTGCCGCAGATCCTCATATTATTCTTTTTCATCTTGATTCTCGAAGACTCCGGATATTTGCCGCGCGCGGCGTTTCTTCTCGATCGCATCATGGGCAGCGTCGGGCTATCGGGGCGCGCATTCATCCCCTTGTTGTCGAGCTTCGCGTGCGCGATCCCCGGCATCATGGCGACGCGCACGATTCAAGATCCGCGCGATCGATTGGCGACCATCATGATTGCGCCTTTGATGACGTGTTCGGCGCGTCTGCCGGTCTACGCCTTGATCATCAGCGCATTCATACCACGGCGCATCGTGTGGGGCGGGCTCGAGCTGCAGGGCTTCGTGCTGTTCGGGCTCTATGTCATCGGGATCGCGAGCGCAATGGCCGTGGCCTATGTGCTGAAGAGGCGCGGCGTGGGCAAGCGTTTTCAGACGCTCATGCTGGAATTACCGGCCTATCATTGGCCGAATCTGCGCAACCTGGCGATTGGTCTTTGGCAGCGCGTGGAGATCTTCCTGACGCGCGTTGGTACGATCATCTTGTCGCTCATGGTGATCCTATGGGCATTCAGCTCGTATCCCGCGCCGCCGCCGGGTGCAACCGGGCCTGCGATTGGGTACAGCATTGCCGGCCACTTGGGCGCGGCGCTCGCGGTGCTGTTCGCGCCGATCGGATTCAATTGGCAAATATCGATTGCACTCGTGCCGGGCCTCGCCGCGCGCGAGGTCGCGGTCGGCGCGCTCGGCACCGTCTATGCCTTGTCGGCCACCGGCAATGACGTCAATAACGCGCTGACGCCGCTGATCGCGCATTCATGGAGCTTGCCGACGGCGCTGTCCTTGCTCGCCTGGTACGTTTTTGCGCCGCAGTGCCTCTCTACGCTCGCGACGGTAAAGCGCGAAACGAATAGCTGGAGATATCCGATCATCATGGCCGCATACATGTTTGCGCTCGCGTATGCGGCGTCGTTCATCACCTACCGAATCGCGTTGCTATTCTAATGCCGCAGCTCATCGACCGGATATTGGTGGGCCTCGTGCTGCTGACGAGCGCGGCGTACGCGCTGTTTGCGCTCGGGCCCAAGGCGCTTCGCAGGCGCATGGCCGCATCGTTCGCCGATCTCGCGGCACGGGCGTCGGCAATTCCGGGATTGCGCGGACCGCTGCAGCGGCTCAGCGCGAGCCTGGGCAACAAGACGCAGAGCAGCTGCGGTGGCTGCGATAATTGCGGATCCGAGCCTGCGGCCAAAGAGAGCTTGCCGGCCGCGGAAGTACGCGTGCCGATGACGAGAATCGGCTTGCGCCGCCGATCCAAACGCTAGCGGCCCTTGAATTGCGGCGGCCGCTTGCTGCGAAACGCGAGCACGCCTTCGGCAAAGTCCTCGGTGTCCGCGAGCGCCGCCTGCGCGATGGCTTCGACGGCCAATTGTTCCTCGAGCGTATGCGGCGGTTCGGTATTGAATACGGCTTTGATGCGACTGAACGCCTGACTCGGACCGCCCGCGAGCCGCTGCGCCAGCGCCTCGGCCTGCGTCCCCAATGCCGCGTCGTCGACCGCCTCCCAAATGAGTCCCCAGTCGACGGCCTGCTCGGCGCGCAATTCACCCCCGAGCAAGGCCAAGCCCTTGGCGCGCGCGGTGCCGACCAGGCGCGGTAAAAAAAAGGTACTGCCCAGGTCCGGCATGAGCCCGAGTTTCGGTGCGAACAATTGCAAGAAGATCGCGGACCGCGCCGCCAAGACCAAGTCTCCCGACAACGCGAGACTCGCGCCGGCGCCCGCGGCGATGCCGTTGACCGCGACTACCACGGGCACGCGCAAGTGATACCAGGCGCTGATCATCGGATTGAAATGATGCCTTAAGCTCGCGCCGACGTTTTCTCCGGGGCTCGAGTTCGCGTCGTCCGCCACTCCGCCGCGCATGAGGTCGGCACCGGAGCAAAAGGCGCGGCCGGCGCCCGTGAGCAAGGCCGCCCGAATCGTCTGATCCGCCTCGATCGCCGCCGCCGCCGCCGTCAGGTCCGCGATCAGCGCGCCGTTCAGCGCGTTGAGCCTGTCCGGCCGGTTGAGCGTCACCAGCGCGACATGCTCGCGGCGCTCGAATAGCAGGGTTTCGAATTGCATACGGCCCCCATTGCGTGAGTGTCCGCATGCAGCCTACCCCAGTGTGCCGGCGACTTCACCTGTGCGTGTGCCAATCGACGGACTGCGCCATACTGGCGCCGTGTGCGTCCACGTGAGTGCCATTCATGCCTTTGCCGCCAATTCTCGAGGATCGCTTGCGCTTGCCGGTCATCGGCGCGCCGATGTTCATCGTCTCTACGCCGCAACTAGTCATCGCACAATGCAAAGCGGGCATCGTCGGGTCATTCCCCGCTCTAAATGCCCGGCCCGCATCGCAGCTCGACGATTGGCTTTCGCAAATCACCGAGGAATTGGCGGCCTACGGGCGCGCCAATCCGGCACGCAAGCCTGCGCCGTTCGCGGTGAACCAGATCGTGCACGCGAGCAACGATCGACTCGCGCATGACGTCGAATCATGCGTAAAGCATCGTGTGCCGATCGTCATCACGAGTTTGCGCCCTCCCGCCGAAGTGGTGAGCGCGGTGCATAGCTACGGCGGCATCGTCTTCCACGACGTCATCAGCGTGCGCCATGCGCAAAAGGCCGCGGGTCAAGGGGTCGACGGCATCATCGCCGTGTGTGCGGGCGCGGGTGGCCACGCCGGCGTGTTGAGTCCGTTCGCCCTGGTCAAGGAGATTCGCGCGATATTCGACGGGACCATCATCCTCTCGGGCGCGATGAGTACGGGTGCCGATGTACTCGCGGCGCGCGCCTTGGGCGCGGATCTCGCCTATCTCGGCACGCGCTTCATCGCGACGGACGAGGCCAATGCGAGCTCGGCCTACAAGCAAATGCTCGTCGATTCCAAAGCCGAGGATATCGTCTACACGTCGCTGTTCAGCGGCATCGCCGGCAATTACCTGCGCGCGAGCGTCGCGCAGACCGGATTGGATCCGGACAAGCTGCCGGAGGCGAGCAAAGCCACGATGAATTTCGGCACCGGCGGCAACACCGCGCGCAAGGCGTGGAAGGATATCTGGAGCGCCGGCCAAAGCGTCAGCGGCATCGACGCGATCGAGTCCGTCGAGGCCCTGGTTGCGCGAATGGAAGTCGAATATCTGGCCGCACGCGAACGCATTTTGAGATAATCCGCCGCAATGCCGCGCCTGAACCTCGATCAATTGCCCGCTGCGCTCAGTAGAGGCCTGGCGCCCGGCTATCTGGTGTCGGGTGAGGAGCCGCTGCTCACCGGCGAGGCGGCCGATGCGATTCGCGCGGCGGCTCGGGCTGCCGGCTACGCGGATCGCAGCGTGTTCTTCGTCGACCGCAGTTTCGACTGGGACGAGCTGCGCGGTGCGGCGCAATCGCTGTCGCTGTTCGCCGAGCGGCGCATCATCGAATTGCGGTTGGCCAGCGGCAAACCCGACAAAGGTGCGCAACTGTTGGCCGCGCTCGTCACGCAACCGCCGCCCGATGTGTTGCTGCTCGTCGTCACCGAGAAATTGGACAAAAAATCGAGCGATGCGCCTTGGGTGCAAGCGTTTGCGCAACACGGCGTCTGGGTGCCGGTCTGGCCGGTCGGCACGGCGGCTCTGCCCGCATGGCTCGCTGCGCGCGCGATGCGCTGCGGCGTCAAGATCGAGCCGGGCGCGGTACAGCTGATCGCCGAGCGCGTCGAGGGCAACCTGCTCGCCGCTCGCCAGGAACTGGAAAAGCTCAGTTTGCTCGCAAACGGAGCGACCATCAGTCGGCAACTGGTCGCCGCTTCGGTGGCCGACAGCGCCCGCTACGATGTGTTCCAGCTCGCCGAATCCGCATCGGCCGGCCAGGCGGCGCGGGCACTGCACATTCTGCTAGGACTCAAGAGCGAAGGCGTGGAGCCGACGCTGATTTTGTGGGCCCTCGTGCGCGAGCTGCGCGGCCTTTGGCAGGCGGGCGAACGCACTCGCTTGCGTTCCTCGCAGCGCAGCGCATGGAATCAGGCGAGCACGCCGTCGGCGGCCGCGATTGCGCGATTGCGGGACTTGCCGCTGGCATGCTTGCTTGCCGAGGCGAGCACCGTCGATCGCGTCATCAAGGGTGCCGCCCAGGGCGACGCGTGGATAGGGCTGACGAGCCTCACCGCAACGCTCGCCGGCGCTTTGCAACCCACTATGCTTTCAGGCAGGGTAGCCCCATGAAACCGATGGGAATTTTCGGTGGAACCTTCGATCCGATCCACTATGCGCACCTGCGCACGGCGTTCGAGCTGCAGCAGGCATTGCGCCTCAAGGAGATCCGCTTCCTGCCCGCCGGCAATCCGCCGCATCGCGATCAACCGTTGGCCGACGCGCAACTGCGCCTGAAGATGGTGCAGGCCGCAATCGAGGGCCAACCCGGTTTCGTCGTCGATGACCGCGAGGTGCGCAAGGCGGGGCCGTCCTATTCGGTCGAGAGCCTCGCCGAATTACGCCATGAATATCCGGACCGCAGCATTTGCCTCATCGTCGGCATGGACGCGTTTTTGAGCTTGCCGAAATGGTATCAGTGGCGCGAACTGCTGAGCTTGGCCCATTTGGTGGTCGCTCACCGCCCCGGATGGCGCGCGCCGGGAATGGGGCCCTTGGGCGAGCTGTTGGTGGACCGGGGCACCGGCCGCATCAACGATTTGCATGAGTCACGGTCGGGTTGCATCTTTATTCATGCGGTGACGCAGCTCGAAATCTCCTCGACCGACGTGCGTCAATTGATCGCGATGGGGCGCGATCCGCGGTTCCTGATGCCGGATTCGGTGCGTAAGCTCATACTAGACGCCAATTGTTACTCCAAAACACGGGTTACTTAGTGCCACAGACAAGAAAGAAGACCGCAAGCAACAGAAAGCACCCCGCCAGGACGGCGGTCAAACCGGCCGCCGCGAGCGCCAAGAGCTCGATCGCCAAACCCGCGTCCACGAAGCCAGCCCACGCCAAACCCGCCAAGCCCAAGCGCGCAGCACCCAAAGCGTCGCTGCAAGCACTCGTCGTCGATGCGCTCGAGGATATGAAAGCGCTAGAAATCAAGGTACTCGACGTGCGGGGCCTGACGGATATTGCGGATATCATGATCATCGCGAGCGGCACTTCCGATCGGCATGTTCGCTCGGTCGCGCAGCGGGTCGTCGAAAAGACCAAGGCCGCAGGATTCCGGCCGCACGGCATAGAGGGCCAGCAGGATAGTGACTGGGTGCTCATCGATTTGCACGACATGATCGTGCACGTGATGTTGCCGCGCGTGCGCGAGTTTTATGGACTCGAAAGGCTGTGGGACATGGGTAAACCGAAGCGCGCGGCGGCGCGCGCCTGAGGCCCGAGCTTCCGCGCCTGTCATGAAATGCCGGTTAATCGCGGCCGGTACGCGTCTGCCGGAATGGATCAACACCGGGTTTCAGGATTACCAGCGACGCCTGCGCACGCCGCTGGTACTCGAATTGCAAGAAATTCCGATTGCGACGCGCCGGCCCGGCGAGAATCCCCAACCGGCGGTCGCCCGGGAGGGCAGTGCGATGCGGGCGACTTTAGGGAAGCACGATTACGTCGTCGCGCTCACCATCGGCGGCAAGGCCATGAGCACCGATGAGCTCAGCGTCTGGCTGGCACGGCGCCTGCAGGACGGGCGGTCCCTGGCGCTGCTGATCGGCGGGCCGGACGGACTCGCACCGGAGTGCTTGAGCCGCGCGGATGAGCAATGGTCTTTGTCCCCGCTGACGCTGCCGCATGCGTTGGTCCGGGTCATCGTCGCGGAGCAGATCTACCGGGCCATGAGTATGCTCGCGGGCCATCCGTATCACCGGGCCTAAGGCCGGTTAAGCTATCCTCCGGTCATGTCCACACGATTCGTCTATCTTGCGTCCCTGTCGCCGCGGCGGCGCGAACTGTTGCAGCAAATGGGAGTTCCCTTCCAAGTCGTCGAAGTCGATACGGACGAATCGCCGCTGCCCGCAGAGGCCGCAGATGCGTACGTGAGCCGACTTGCGGCCGCCAAGGCCGCTGCGGGCTGGCGTGCGACGCGAGACTTGGGTTTCGATTCGCGGCCGGCGCCGGTGCTCGGCGCCGATACCGCGGTCGTGTTGGGCGAGGCAATTCTCGGCAAACCGACCGATCGGCAGCACGCCGAACGCATGCTCGCAGATTTATCGGGCCGCACGCATCGGGTATTGACCGCGGTGGCGATCTGCACGGATTCGGGTGTTCAATCGCGCCTATCGCGCAGCGAGGTGACGTTTCGCAGGATCGACGCCGTGGAGCGCGCCGCGTATTGGGATACCGGCGAGCCGGCCGACAAGGCCGGCGCCTACGCCATCCAGGGTTTTGCGGCGGTGTTCATCGCGGATTTGCGCGGCAGCTACTCGGGAGTCATGGGGCTGCCGATTTTCGAAACGGCCGAATTGTTGGATGCAGCGGACGTGCCGCGGTGGCGGGGCGCATGACGACCGAAATTCTCATCAACGCGAGCGTCAACGAAGCGCGCGCAGCGGTCGTCGAGGGCGGCGTCGTCCAGGAGGTGTTTCTCGAACGCGCGAGCCGCCGCGGTCTGATCAGCAATATCTACAAGGGGCGCGTGTCGCGCGTGCTGCCCGGCATGCAGGCCGCGTTCATCGATATTGGCCTGGAGCGGACCGCATTCCTGCATGCCTCTGACATCGTCGACGCGAATCACGCGGAAACGGGAATCGAACCGCCGCGCACCGAAAGCATTCGCGCGCTCGTCGCCGAGGGCAATGAAATTCTGGTGCAGGTGGTCAAGGATCCACTCGGTACGAAAGGTGCGCGGCTCACGACCTACATTACGCTGCCGTCCCGCCATCTCGTCTACATGCCGCAAGGCCGCGGCGTGGGCGTATCGGCGCGGATCGATAACGAAGCGGAGCGTGAGCGCCTGAGGGAGACGGTACAGAGTTTTATCGAGCCCGATGAAAATGCCGGATACATCGTCAGAACCGCGGCCGAGGATGCGGCCCCGGAAGCATTGCGCATCGACATGATGTATTTGCGCAAGCTTTGGGAGTTCATCCGGCAAAGAGGCATGCGCACGCAGCCGGGCAACTTGGTGCATGCGGATTTGCCGCTGCACCTGCGGATTTTGCGGGATTTGTTGAGTCCGGACGTCGATCGAGTCATCGTCGATCAGGGCAACGCCTATCGAGAGATGCAAGAATTTGCGGGCACTTTCATGCCCGACTCGCTATCGCGCATCGAGTTGCACGCCGATGCGCGCCCCTTGTTCGAAGTGCAGCACGTCGAGGAGGAGATTCAGAAGGCCTTGGATCGCAAGGTCACTTTGAAATCGGGCGGCTACTTGATCATCGATCAAACCGAAGCGATGACCACGATCGATGTGAACACGGGTGCGTTCGTCGGGCATCGAAATTTGGAGGAGACCATTTTTCGCACGAATCTCGAGGCGGCGGTCGCCATCGCGAGACAATTGCGGCTGCGCAATCTCGGCGGGATCATCATCATCGATTTCATCGATATGGAGGAGTCGGAGCACCGCCGGCAAGTCATCCAGGCCCTTGAAAAAGCGCTGGACAGTGACCACGTCAAGACCAATATCTCCTCCGTATCGCCGCTGGGACTCGTCGAGATGACGCGCAAACGTACCCGCGAAAGTTTGGAACATGTGCTGTGCCGCGCCTGTCCTACCTGTGAAGGCAGGGGATTCGTCAAGACGGCTGAAACGGTTTGTTACGAGGTGTTCCGCGAGATCATGCGGCAAGCGCGGCAGTTCGAATGCCAACAACTGATGGTGCTGGCGCATCAGGACGTCATCGAGCGCTTGCTGGACGAGGAGTCCGCGTCGCTCGGCGAGCTGGAACTCATCATCGGCAAGTCGATACGCCTGCAAACCGAGGCGCTCTATTCGTTCGATCAATACGACGTCGTGCTGATGTAAATGCGCCTGCGCAAGCTCGGCAAGATTCTGCTCTATTGCGCCGCCGGCTTGCTGGGTCTGGTGCTCATGCTGTTGCTCGCGGTCAAACTGGCGCTCGATCGAGTACCCGAGTATCAGGACGAGATCAAGGCCTGGGCGTATCAGCAAACCGGTTTGCACATTCGTTTCACGCATGTCGCGCCGCGCTTGCGTTGGTCGGGGCCGGAGCTTTATTTCGATCAACTGGAGCTACGCTCCAAGGACGATCAGCGCGTGTTGGCGCGTGCCGCGGGCGGCCGCATCGGCACCGATATTTGGCAGCTGGTACGCAGCGGGAAACTGCTCGCGGGCCGAGTTGAACTGGATTCTCCGGACATCGCGATTACTCGTCTCGGCCCGAATAGCTTCGCGCTGGCATCCGAGCTCGAGCTGCGCGAGAACGGAACGCCGGGATCGACACTGACGATGGACGATCTACCGGCCGGGAATCTGATCGTTCGCAACGGCAGGCTGGTCGTGGAGCATTGGAATGCGTCCTTGCCGGAGTTGATCCTGGATCAAGTCAATTTCGCCTTACGGCGCGAAGGCAACCGCGCGACGCTGGATCTGGGCGCTCGGCTGCCGCCGAGTCTGGGCGGTGCGCTGAATCTCAACTGGAGCGCCGAAGGCTTGGGCGACTTGGATTCGCTCGCTTGGAGCGTCGACTTGCGGCCCACGGACGTCGAATTTTCGGGGTGGCGGCTGTTGTTGCCCGAGTATCTGAGTAATCTGAGCGCCGGTAAGGGCGCGTTCCGCCTGACCGCGAGCGGTCAGGGCTACAATCTATCTCGCGCCTATCTCGATTTCGCGGCGCATGGCGTGGTGACGCATTTGGGCGACCGCTCAGAGACGAAATTCGACGAAATCAGCGGCATCATGACACTCACGCACGACGCGGATCGCTGGAGCTTGCTCGGTCGGAACTTGAGCGCCCTGCGGGGCGGGATTGAGGACCCGGTGGCGCAATTCGATGTGAGCTGGCGCGCCGCTGCGGCCGGCCTGCTCGAATTGCACGCCGGCGCGAACTATCTGCGTGCCGAGACTCTGCTGCCGTTGACAGGGTTATTGCCGCAGAAGGACTTGCGCGAACGCCTCGCGGAAGTCGCGCCGTCCGGCGTATGGACCGATGCGCATCTGGATCTGCAGAGGACCCAGGTGGACGATCCCTGGCAGATGCTCGTCGAGGCGAAATTCCGCGATTTCGGATTCGCGCCCGTCGGCCGAGCGCCGGGATTGCGCGGCCTCACGGGCGAGATCGCCGGCAATCAAAGCGGCGGTCACGTCGACATCAACGTCAAATCGGGGCACTTCGTATGGCCACAACAAATGGCGCAGCCGGTCGACATCGCCGCGGCCAATGCGATCATCTATTGGAAACGGACGCCCGATGCCTTACTGATCGCGACCCCGGGAATAACGGTAAAAAACACCGATGCACAATTGTCGGCACGAGTGTCGCTGCAATTGCCGAGCAACGGCGATTCGCCGCAGTTGACGCTCGTCAGCCAACTCGATGACGGCGTCGTCGCCGCCGCACGCAACTATCTGCCGCGAGCCGTCATTGCGCCGAAGACGCTCGAATGGTTGGACCGGGCCTTGGTTTCCGGCCGTTTGTCACACGCGGATGTGTTGCTGCAAGGGCCGCTATGGCATTTCCCGTTTCGCGACGGCAGCGGAATATTTCTCGCGCGCGCGAAGCTCGATGCGTTCACATTGGATTACCAAGCCGGCTGGCCGCAGCTCGAAAATCTTGCCGGAATCGTCGAATTTCGCAATGAGGGTTTGACGGCGCAGCTTTCGGGCGGCAACGCCGGCGGCGTGAAGCTCGAGAGCGGAGACGCTCAATTCGTCGACTTCAAGACCGGCGAGCTGACGGTCCACGCGACGGGCGTCGGCGATGCCGAGGCCGCGCTCAAGTTTCTACGCACGACGCCGCTCGATGCACTCAGCGGTAACGCGTTTTCCGGCGTTGAGGCGCAAGGGGCGCTGCGCAGCAAGATCGAGCTATTCCTGCCGTTCAAGGACTTCGAGCATCGCCGGATATTGGTGCAGGGCCATATCGACGACGCGACGCTCACTCGGCCGGGCTTGCCGCTCACGGCTACCGAGTTGAGCGGCGATTTCGATATAGACGGCGGCCAGTTGGCGCGCGCCGACCTCAAGGGGCGCCTGCTGGGCGGAGCATTTCGCGCGTTGGCGCGCGCGCCCAAGGCGAGGCCGCTGACGCGCACGCAACTCGATATCCGCGGCAGCTTGAGCGGCGATGCCCTGCGCAGCGTAATCGGATTGCCGGCCGGCGCCACGATCCAGGGCCTGTCCGATTGGCATGCCGTGGTCAAGCTGGCGCCGGAGCCGGCGCGCGAACGCTCATTGCACGTCAGCGGCAGTCTCGCGGGTTTGGAAATCAAACTGCCGCAGCCGCTCGCGAAACCCTACGGCACTCCGATGCCCTCGTGGCTGGACGTTCAGTGGCCGAGTGCGGGCGGGACCCAAGTGAACGTGGGCGTAGGGTCGGTGCTGCGCGCGGTATTCGCGCTGGAACCGAATGCGGAAACCGGCGAGGCGAAGCTGGCGCGCGCCGGCATCGAATTCGGGGATGGCGATCCGACGTTCAGCGATGCGCAAATCTTCAATGTCGGCGGCTCGCTGACGCGACTGGATCTGACCGGCTGGCTCAGAATCTACTCGCCCGACAAGGGCGGAAAGCCGCTCAGCGATTATCTAAAGACCGCCAAACTCGAGATCGGCAAGGTCGATTTCATCGGCTTGGAGTTTCGCTCGGTCGCGCTCGATCTGGCCGCGAGCGGCGATCGATGGCGCCTCGGCGTCGACGGACCGAATCTCGCGGGGACGATCCTGATGCCGATGGCCGCAGATTCCGCCGATCCTTGGGATTTGCGCTTTGAGCACGTCACGATCGAGGATGATGCGGTGCCAGCCGGATCCGCGGCGCAAACCGCCGCGGCGGATGCGCCGATCGAGGCGAGCACGAGCTCGATCAGTCCGCGTTCGGTGCCGGCGATGAAATTCTCCGCGACACAACTCAGCTGGTACGGCCGCCAAATCGGTAATGTACAGGCGATGCTGACAAAGCATGAGGACGGCGTCAGTCTCGATCAACTGACGGCGACCAACCCCAGCTTCACGGTCAAGGCGCAAGGCGAATGGCGCGGTAAGGACGCGGGATTAGGGTTCATCAAAGGATCGCTGTCGAGCACCGATGTGCAGGCGACTCTCGCCCAGCTGGGCAATGCCGGCGTCATTTCGGCCAAGACGGGGCGCGTCGATTTCGACCTGCACTGGGTTGGCGCCCCGACCGCGGACGCGCTGCGCGAGACGACGGGGCGCGTCAAGGTCGCGCTCGACAAGGGCCAATTGCTGAGCGTCAAGCCCGGTGCGGGCAGGGTCCTCGGGCTCGCCAGCATCGCGGCGCTGCCCCGCCGGCTGTTCGGAGATTTCAGCGATGTCACCGACAAGGGCCTCGCCTTCGATACGGCGCGCGGCGACTTCGAGTTTCGCGGCGGCAATGTTTACACCGACAACGTGCTGATCAGAGGGCCCTCGGCGGAGATCGGCCTGATCGGCCGGATCGGTTTGAAAGACAAGGACTACGACCAAACAGCGGTTGTGACCGGCAACATCAGCAGTACCTTCCCGATCGCCGGCTTGGCGGGCGGGCCGGTCGTCGCAGGGGTGGTATTACTGTTCACGCAAGTGTTCAAACAGCCGTTAAACGGCCTGACGCGGGCGTATTATCGCATCACCGGTGGCTGGGACAATCCGACCATCGAACGTATCAACAGCGCCGGCGCCGCCGCGGCGTCCGCCGAGGTTCCAAAAGAGATGAGCATCAAGTAAATGAGCATGACACGATGGGAAAAGTAGCCGCGATTCAAATGACCTCGAGCCATGTGGTTGCCGAGAATCTGATCGCGGCGGGCAAGTTGTTGCGCGAGGCGAAGGATGCCGGTGCCGACATCGCCTGCCTGCCGGAGAATTTCGCGTTCATCGGCTTGCGCGATGTCGATAAGCAGCAGACGGCGGAAACGGACGGCGCCGGGCCGGCGCAAAAATTCCTGCGCGATACCGCGCGCGAGCTCAAGTTATGGATCCTCGGAGGCACGATCAACATCCGCAGCGACGCCGACACGCGCGTCGCGAATGCGTCGCTGCTGATCGACACCGACGGCAAGCGGGTCGCACGATACGACAAGATTCATCTGTTCGATGTCACGATTCCCGGACGCGACGAGCAATATCGCGAATCCGACACGGTTGCGCCGGGCCAAGAGATCGTCGTGGCCGACACTCCGGTCGGTCGTTTGGGGATGTCGGTCTGCTATGACATGCGTTTTCCGGAATTGTACCGCGAGCTGGTGTCGCGAGGCGCCGAATGGCTGGCCATGCCGGCCGCCTTCACGGTGCCGACCGGACGCGCGCATTGGGAGACGCTGCTGCGCGCACGCGCGATCGAAAACCTCTGCTATGTCGTGGCCCCTGCGCAGGCCGGTACCCATACCAGCGGTCGCGAGACTTTCGGAGATACCCTGATCGTGGATTACTGGGGCCATGTCGCGTCGCGTCTGGAAAAAGGCAGCGGCATCGTGACCGCCGATATCGATCTGGCCAAGCAGGCGGATACACGCGCGCGGTTCCCGGCGCTCGAGAATCGCCAGCTCGGGCTCGATAGCGTCGCAATGGTATTGACATGAGCGCGTCGACATTCGAGATCGCCGAGACCGCGATACTTGCGCCTTCGGGGCTCGACGAAGGGCGCTTGACGAAGGTTCTCGATACCGTCTTGAGCCGGGGCGTCGACTATGCCGACCTGTACTTCGAGTTGTCGCACGAAGAATCGTGGTCTCTCGAGGACGGCATCGTCAAGGATGGCTCGCACAGCATCGAACAGGGTGTCGGCGTGCGCGCGATCAGCGGCGAGAAGACCGGCTTCGCCTACACCGATGAAGTGTTGCTGCCCGCGCTCATCGAGGCCTCCGAATCCGCGCGCGCGATCGCGCGCAGCGGCGGGCGCAGCGCGGTCAAGGTCTGGGGCCGCGCGGACATGCATCGCCTGTATTTGCCGATCGATCCGCTGAATTCGATCCGCGACGAAGACAAGGTCGAATGGTTGATGCGCATCGACGCCGAAACACGCCGCATCGATCCGCGCGTCAAACAGGTCATGGCTTCCTTGGCAGCCGTGCACGAGGTCGTCTTGATCGCGTCGAGCGACGGCACGCTGGCCGCCGACGTGAGACCGCTCGTACGTGTCAACGTATCGGTCATCGTCGAACAAAATGGCCGGCGCGAGCAGGGCTACAGCGGCGGCGGCGGCCGCTACGGCCTCGACGAACTGCTGCGCGGCGAGCAGCCGTTCGACCATGGGCGCGAAGCCGTGCGTCAGGCACTCGTGAATCTCGAAGCGGTTGCGGCGCCGGCCGGTTCGATGCCGGTCGTCCTGGGTCCGGGTTGGCCGGGAATCCTGTTGCACGAGGCGATCGGCCACGGCCTCGAGGGCGACTTCAATCGGAAGGGTACGTCCGCATTCTCGAATCGCATCGGTCAAATGGTGGCCGCGGACGATATCACGGTCGTCGACGACGGCACACTCGATCGACGCCGCGGATCCTTGAACGTCGACGACGAGGGTACGCCGACCCAATGCACCGTCTTGATCGAGAACGGAGTTTTGCGCGGCTATATCCAGGACAAGATGAACGCGCGCCTGATGGGCCAACAAGCGACCGGCAACGGGCGGCGCGAATCCTTCGCGCACATGACCTTGCCGCGCATGACCAATACCTACATGCGCGCCGGATCGCGCGCGCCCGAAGAGATCATCGCGTCGGTCGAGAAGGGATTGTACGCGGTCAATTTCGGCGGCGGCCAGGTCGATATCACCTCGGGCAAATTCGTATTCTCCGCGAGCGAGGCGTACATCATCGAAAACGGCAAGATCGGCGCGCCCGTCAAAGGCGCAACGCTGATCGGCAACGGTCCGGATGTATTGATGCGCGTCAGTATGGTCGGCAACGATATGAAACTCGACGGCGGTGTCGGGACCTGCGGCAAGGAAGGCCAATCGGTGCCGGTCGGGGTCGGGCAGCCGACCTTGCGTATCGATGCGTTGACGGTTGGCGGCACGGGCTGATCGAGGGTAGGCGGATGGCCCGAGCATATTGGATCGCCTGCTACCGCGAAATTTCGGATCCCGACAAACTGGCGGCGTACGCCCGGCTCGCGGGACCCGCGATCGAGGCCGGCGGCGGGCGCTTTTTGGCACGCGGCAAGGCAGCGCGGGCCTACGAGGAGGGCGTGGCGGAGCGCACCGTCCTCATCGAGTTTGACTCGGTCGAGCAGGCCGTCGCAGTGCATGACAGTGCCGCTTATCAAGCTGCGCTCGCGGCCTTGAGCGGCGGCGCCGTCCGGGATCTGCGCATCGTCGCGGGCGTGTAGGGGCGCGCGACTCGCCGTGCGCGGCGCCTCAAATGACGCCGCGCGCCGCCAATGCGTCGATTTCCACGCTCGGCATGTCGAGCAGATCGGTGAGCACCTCACGCGTTTGTGCACCGAGCGTCGGCGGCGCCAGGCGATAGCGCGCGGGCGTTCTCGACAGCCGCAAGGGGCTCGCCACCAGTGGGACGGAGCCGGCAGCCGGATGCGGCATCGAGATCTTCATCTCGCGAGCTCGAACCTGCGGATCATCGAACACCGCGTCGATCCCGTTGATCGGCCCGCAAGGGACGCCGGCGGTCTCGAGTCGCTCGATCCACTCGGCGGTCGGGCGCTTTGCGGTTGCGACACACAGCGCCTCGATGAGAATCGGCCGGTGCGCCACGCGATCTTGGTTACGCGCAAAGCGCGGATCTTGCGCGAGTTCGGGCAGCTCCAATTCGACGCATAGGCGCGCAAATTGACTGTCGTTGCCGACCGCAATGATCATGTAGCCGTCGCTCGTCGGAAAATCCTGGTAGGGCACGATGTTCGGGTGGGCGTTGCCGAGACGCTCGGGCGCCTGGCCGCTGACGAGATAGTTCATGGCTTGGTTGGCGAGGCAAGCGACTTGCACGTCGAGCAGCGCCACGTCGATAGTTTGACCTTCCCCGGTTCGATCGCGATGCCTCAGAGCCGCCAGAATACCGATCGTGGCATACAAGCCGGTCAATATGTCCGTGAGTGCGACGCCGGCCTTTTGCGGCCCGGCGCCGGCCTCGCCGGCTTTGCGCCCCGTGACGCTCATGAGCCCGCCCATCGCCTGCACCAGAAAGTCGTAGCCGGGGCGCGCGGCGTAGGGACCGGTCTGACCGAAACCCGTGATCGAGCAATAAATCAGCCGCGGGTTGATCTTTTGCAGGGACGCGTAGTCGAGACCATAGGCGGCAAGCCCGCCGACCTTGAAGTTCTCGATGAGCACGTCCGCGCGGCTCGCCAGTCTCTGCACGATACTCCGGCCTTCCGCCGTCGTGAAATCGACCGTCACGGATTTCTTGTTGCGGTTGGTACAGAGGTAGTAAGCCGCGTCGGCGTTTTCATTGGCGGCGGCGTCACGCAGAAATGGCGGTCCCCAGCCGCGCGTGTCGTCGCCGCTTCCGGGCCGTTCGATCTTGATGATTTGCGCGCCGAGATCGCCGAGCACCTGGGTCGCCCATGGTCCGGCGAGTATGCGCGATAGATCGAGCACGATGAGCTGCGAGAGCGAATCGCTCACTGCGGCGCACCCATTACTTTGGGGCCTTGCCGCTCGCGTAGGTAACGTAGTATTTCTTGTAGCCCTGCGTCGACCAGTGCCCTTTCCAACCCTTGGGTACGGCGGCGCCTTCGCCCGCATGCACTTCGAGCACCGTACCGTCGGCCGAGGTCAGTTTGACCCCACCTTCAATGAAGAACATGAACTCATCTTCGGGGTAGCTTTCGATATCCTGTTCCGACGGTCCCGCGTCATACAGGCCGGCCTCCATTTTTCGGTCCTTGGATCTCGCCAGCAGTACGTCCCTCGTCGGGCCGTCCGGACCGTTATCCCTGACCATGTTCTTGCTGTCGAAAATCGGTCCGCGCGCTGCATCCGCAGTGACCTTGACGGGTTTGGTGGTGACGAGCGGAGCGCCGTCCGCCATCGCCGCGAACGATGCCGCCGTAAGCGCGATTGCGGCGGCAAGCAGGATCATGGAGCGGTTATTCATCGAGTGTTCTCCTTAATATGATCGGGAACCAGTCCTCGCGCAGTCTCTGCCCCGCCGTCATCGCATGGCCCGTGTAGGGCGGTGAGGTTCTTCCCGGCCGCTCCGCGTAACGAGCATCGTCTCCGACCCAGCGCAGCGACAGCACGCGGCGCCGTCCGGCGCTCAAGTTGCCGCGCGCGCCGTGAACCGTCCTGAAATCGAAGATCACCGCATCTCCGGGCTCCATCGCCCACTCCAAGACCCGCATGGACGGATCCTGGTCGGGATCCGGCACCGGTAGATAGTCGCCGTCGCGCTTGTAAAAATTGCCCTCATCGAGCCAGCTGACCGGCTTGACCCAACGCGTCCAGCGATGCGAGCCCGCAATCAGCCGCAGCGTCGCATCGCGAACCGGATCGATGGGTATCCAAAAACTCAACGTTTGCTCGCCGTCGACGAAATAGTATGGAATATCCTGGTGCCAGGGCGTCGGCTTTTGCGTTCCAGGCTCCTTCACGAGCACATGATCGTGGAAGAACTGCGCCGTCCTCGATTCCATGGCCTCGGCGGCGAGCCGAGCTGCGAGGGATTCGCGCACGACGCGCTCGAATTCGGGGATGCGCTGCCAGTTGCAATAATCGTCGAAGAAGCTCCCAGGCTCGCCGGGGCGCACGCTCTCGGACGCCAGCGGGCCGGGCTCGCGCACGTTGCGATCAATGCCCGCCGCGATTGTCCCGACCCAATCGGTGAAAAATCCGCGCAGGCAGACGGCCCCGTCGCGCTTGAAGTCGGCCAGCGATTCTGCGTCGATTTTTCGTGCCGTGCTCATGCCTGTTGCTCCTGCCAATGGGGTATCTTGCCGAAAAGACCGGATGTTGGGAATCATGGGACCGCTACTGACCGCAGCCGTACTCGAGCAAATGCGTGCCGCCGTGCGGGATCGCAGCGGCACGGTCGAGTGTTCTTTGGATCTCTCGCGCTCGATGAGCACGGTCGAAGTCGCGGATTCCGGTTGGACCTGGAACGGCGAGCGCTACCCCTATCCGGACGTCTGCAAGGAAAGAACCATTTATCATTGGTGCGGCACGAATTTCGAACCCGTGGCGCGCTATTCGGCGCAGTTGACCAAACTCGTGCCGACCGATTGGGGACCGCCGACCTTTGAAATCGACGGAATCAAGATGTTGCCTACCTTGCGCGTTTCGCCCTATGCGGACGCGGAGCGCAAAGTCGGTTTGATTCAACCGCGCGGCAAAGTGATCTTGGACACTTGTGGTGGACTCGGCTATTTCGCGGCCTGGTGCCTGCAGGGGCGGGCCGCACAAATCCTTTCCTACGAAAAGAATCCCGACGTGCTGTGGCTGCGCAGCCTGAATCCTTGGTCGCCGGCCGCCGAACCCCGTCTGGTGCTGGCGCTGCGCGACGTCGTCGAAGCGATCGCCGCATTGCCGAACCGATCCGTCGATGCGATCTTGCACGACCCGCCGCGATTCGGAATCGCCGGAGAATTGTACTCGCAGGGCTTCTACGAGCATTTGGCACGCGTGCTCAAGGTCAGGGGCACGCTGTTTCATTACACCGGCACGCCCAATAAATTGACGAGCGGACGCGACGTGCCGCGTGAAGTGACCAAGCGTCTACGAAACGCCGGTTTTGCCGCGGAGCCGCGCGGCGACGGCGTATTGGCGGTGAAGAAGTGAACGCATCGGCGGCTGATACTCGCTCGGCGGCTGATAATCCCGCGGCGGCTGATAATCCCGCGGCGGCTGATAATCCCGCGGCGGCTGATAATCCCTCCACGCCTGATAGTCCTGGTGAGCTCAAATTTCCACACCGGCCTGGAGTCCTTCGAAAACGGCCTCCTCGGCCGTGCGCGGCGCGGCCGCATCGCCGATGATGCGCAGATCAGTGCCGAGATCCTCGAGTTCATCCGTGAGCTCGGATACCGGCTCGTGACCCGTACACAGGACCAGCGTGTCGATGGCATCGATGACGACCGCCTCGCCGCTCGCGATATGCTGCAGGTAGACGGTATTCGAATCGCTGCCGTACAGCCGCATGTACGGCAGCACTTTGACGCCGAGCCTGTGCAAGGTCGCCGCGGAGTCGTCGCGGACATAGAACGGCAGAATCTCCCCCGCCGCGATACCGCTGACCGCGAGGCGCACCGATCGACCGCTCTGGGCGAGCTGCGTCGCGATGCCGATGCCGATCCAATCGGCGCGCCAGTCGATGACGACAACCGAATCGCCGACCGTGACGGCGCCGCTCAGCACCTGCCAGGCATCGACGACTTGCAGGTCGCCCTCGCGCGCAAATTGAGGCCAGTATGGTTTCGCTCCCGTTGCCGCGATCACCGCATCCGGCGCCTCGGTCGCGATCAGTGCGCGGTCGACGCGCGTACCGGTGCGTATCGACACGCCGGCATTCTCCAATTCACGCAGCAGGTTGGTGACTAGCCCGCCGAATTCGGCCCGCCCCGGCAGCAATTGCGCGAGCAGCGCTTGACCGCCGAGGCGTCGCTGTGCCTCGAACAACGTCACGGAATGACCGCGCTGTGCTGCGACGGCCGCAGCTTTCATGCCCGCGGGGCCGCCGCCGACCACCATGATTTTCTTGAGAGTGGCGGCCGGCGCGATGCTGCCGTAGCGCAATTCGCGCCCCGATACCGGGTTCTGGATACAGGAAATCGGATATCCCTTGTGGAAATGACCGATGCAGGCTTGGTTGCAGGCGATGCAGGCCCGGATATCCAGGGTCGCGCCGGCCGCTGCTTTGTTCGGCATGTCGGGGTCGCAAATCAGCGCGCGCGTCATGCCGCAGACATCCGCGTGGCCCGCGGCGATGACCGTTTCGGCATCTTGCGGCTGGTTGATGCGGCCTGCCACGAACACCGGTATCGACACGGCGCGCTTGATGCGGGCGGCATATGGCGCCACGTAGCCGATTTTCGCGCTCATCGGCGGCGCGATGTGGGTAGCGCCGCCCATGCTCGCCGAGGTGCCGAGCGTGACGTTGACGTAGTCGATGCTGTCGTGCAAGCGGATGAGCGCTTGCAGGCATTCGTCTCCGGACAAGCCTTGTTCGTCGGCTTCAGCGCCCGAAATGCGCAGACCCACGACGAAGTGCTCATCGACCTTGGCGCGAATGTCGGCGATGACTTCGCGCAGGAATCGCAGCCGTCGATCCAAGTCGCCGCCGTACTCGTCGTCACGCAAATTGACGCGCGGATTCAAGAACTGCGATGGCAAATAGCCATGGCTGGCGACGATCTCCACGCCATCGAGTCCCGCCGCCCGCATGCGCCGCGCGGCGTCGCCGTAGCCGGAAACGATCGCGCGTATCATGCGCACCCCCAGTGGGCGGGGCATCACGTGAAAGCGCTCGTTGGGCACGCAGGACGGCGCATAGGCCACCGCGAGCAAGCCGCCGTCGGCCTCGGCGATCTCACGACCTGGGTGAAACAATTGAGCGAATAAGACCGTTCCGTACCGATGCACCGCCTGCGCGACGCGGCGGTAACCGGCGATCGAGCCGTCGTCGGTCGCCATCAACACGTGATTGGTGTAGCGCGCGGTTTCATGAACGCCCGATACCTGCAGCACGATCAGGCCGACGCCGCCGCGTGCGCGCGCCTCCTGATAGGCGACGAGCGGCGCATTGACCGTGCCGTCCACCGGCAGAGTCGTGTCGTGGCCCGTCGACATGATGCGGTTCTTGATCGTGCAGCCGCGAATTCGCAGAGGCTGAAACAGATGGGGAAATGGCATTATCGGCGCATTGTAATGGTCTTTACGCACTGGCGCGCGCGCCGACGCTACGGTAACTTAGCGGCTCGTCAGCTACCCACCATCGCAAGCACCATGCCCGATTGCTCCATCCGTTCGCTCACCAGTGCGCGCGCGCGCATTTGCCGGTTCGCGTTGTTGGCCGCAATGCTGTTACCGTTTGCAGCTGCGCAAGCCGGCAAAGCCGCGCCAAAGCCGCTCATGATGTTGATTTCGATCGACGGCCTGAAACCCGAAGCGGTTCTGCAGGCCGACGGTCATGGACTCAAGCTGCCGAACCTGCGCGCGTTTCTGCTCGATGGGGTTTATGCAACCGGGGTTCGCGGCGTACTGCCGACGCTGACTTACCCGAGCCACATGACGATACTGACGGGAGCCTCGCCCGCCAATCATGGAATTTACGGCAATACGACTTTTGATCCGCTGAACCGCAACGACAAGGGTTGGTATTGGTATACGGAGGATGTGCGGGTGCCGACACTCTGGGACGCGGCGTCTGCGGCTCATCTGCGCACGGCGAATGTCTACTGGCCGACCAGCGTCGGCGCGCACATCACCTATAATCTGCCGCAAATTTGGCGCAGCGGCAGCGACGACGATCTGAAGCTGCAGCGTGCCTTGAGCACACCCGGATTGGAACGGGAACTATCCAGGGGCCGAAGTCCGGATTTAGGCCGGTATCCGGGCGGTATGGAGGAGACGGTCGCGGAGGATGAGATCCGCGCGCGATATGCAATCCGGCTCATCGAGATCAAGCATCCCGATTTCATGACCGTATACATGACGGGCCTCGACACCGAGCAGCACCTGTCGGGTCCGTTCAGCGCCCAAGCCAACGCGGTGCTCGAACGAATTGATGCGATCATCGGCTCTTTGCGCGCCGCGAGCGAAGCGGCGGCGCCGGGCGCGGCGACGATTTGCGTCGTTTCCGATCATGGCTTCGCGGCAGTCGAGCACGACGTGAATTTGTACTCTGCGTTCTTGTCGGCCGGGCTGTTCAGCGTCGATGAAGCGCAGAAGATCACCGGATGGCTGGCCAAACCCTGGCCGGCCGGCGGTTCGGCCGCGATCATGATTGCCGATCCAAAAGACGAGAAGCTGCGCACTCGCGTCGGTGACTTGCTGAATCAGTTGGCGAGCGATCCCGCCAACGGCATCGAGCGCGTTTGGACGCATGAGGAAATCGTCGCGGCGCGCGGTTTCCCGCAGGCTGCGTATCTGGTGTCATTCCGAGCCGGTTATGAATTCGGGTACGCGCTCGGGCCGCCGCTCGTCTCGGCGCCGACCAACCTCGGCATGCACGGCTACCCGCCCGATCGGCCCGAGATGCGCTCGTCATTCTTTCTAGTCGGTCCCCGCGTGCCAGCCGCGCGGTCGCTCGGCGAGATCGAAATGCGCCAAATCGCTCCGACGCTCGCGAAGCTGCTGCACGTGCCGCTCGCAGGTGCAGAATTAGGGCCGCTGCCCCTGCGTTAGTCCGATGAACGCGAATCCAATCGGCAGCACCGGTCACGCGGTCGATCCGCGCCTGCCGGCAATTCCGTGGCGCGTCGTGCCGCCGCTCGTCAGCACGGCCTTGACCATGGTGGGCGCCGGTGTGCTCGGCTCGTTGCTGCCGCTGCGATTCTCCTCGATGGGATACTCGCCCGGAGCGATCGGATTGATCGCGACCGCCGAGGCGCTCGGCTTCCTGGTCGCCTGTCTATATGCCCATAAGATCATCGCGCCCGTAGGCCTGGAGCGCGCGTACGCGACCTTCGCCGGATTGAAGTCGGTCGCCATACTCGCGCTTTACTTCGCCGACAACATTCCGTTGCTGCTGCTGCTGCGATTCTTGATCGGCGCAAACGCCGCGGGCCTTGCGATCATCGTCGAGAGTTGGCTCAACGCACTCGTGCCGAACGAGCAGCGCGGCCGCGTGCTCACGATCTATGTGCTCGTCTATGGGCTGTTCTTCGGCATCGGGCAGTTGCTCGCGCAGAATCTCGACGTCAGGGGCTCGGAATTCCTGATCATCGCCGGCATGGCGACGACGCTCGCGCTGGTGCCGATGGTTGCGATCGACGTGCGCGCGCCGGTGCTGCCGCATCGCGTAACGCTCGATATTCCGAAGGCCCTGCGCACCTCGCCGGCGAGCGTACTCGCCTGTCTGCTGAATGGACTCATATTGACCGCATTCACGACCGTGGGACCGCTGTTCGGCGAGCGCATCGGCTTCGATCAGCAGCACATCGTCATGCTCATGGCCTGCGTGTCCTTGGGTGGGCTCCTCCTGCAGTGGCCGATCGGCTATATATCGGACAAGATCGACCGGCTGTATGCATTGATTGCCCTCGGCGCGGGCATACTAGCGGTCGCCGCCGTACTCGTGACGGTCAGTCCCCACACGCCATTTCTGTTGCTCGCAGCGTTGTTCGCGGTTTTCGGCGGATTCGGCGAAAGTCTCTATGCGGTGGGCGTGGCTCACGCGAACGACCGCGCGGTCATGACCGATTATGTGGCGCTTTCATCGACGTTGTTGTTCGTCTGGGCGTTGGGCGCGGCGATCGGACCCACGACCGGGACCTACGCGATTCAACTCACGACGCCGCGCGCATTCTTCGTTTACGTCATCATACTGACGACGGCGTTCACGCTGTTCGCGATGTGGCGGCTGTACCGCCGCAAGGCCGATCGGATCGTGGAGACTCGCGAGGAGTTTCTCAAGTACCCGCAGACTTCGCCGGAAATTTACGAATGGCTGCCCTACCATCGGGACGAGCAGGGCAGGCAGACCGATCTTAACCCCAAGCGCGATTCGACCGTGCAGGATCCCGGGCGTCCGATGTAGGGGCCGGCGCGCCGCCGCGCGATTTTTCTTTTTCTATGTGAATGCACGTCGATTCGCGATGTTCCGCCGCGCACGCTCCGTGCAACATATGCATGCGGCTGTCGCTCAAGGAGGAAGCTCGAATGTCGACTCGTAGGCAGGATGCCTAAGCCGCGGCGCGGGCCGCGCTCGTGAGCTTGCGGAGCCGAACGCCGGCGCTCCGAGAGGCACGGGCGCCGTGCCCGCGCTTTTTATCGCGGCGCCGCATTCGCAGTGCGCGAGCGTGGATCGTGAATCGCGGCGGTAAGTCGCCCAATGGCTCGCGCTGCAAATCGCGCGGTGAATCATGCCGCAAATCGCGCGGTGAATCATGCCGTGAGTTATGTGTTGAACCGCACGGTGTAGCGCGGCGCGTGTCGACATAATCCACTCCGCAGGTGCTTAGCCTGTCTCCTGCCGGCGACGTCTATGGGCTGACCTCGATTTGAGTAACGATAGCGTGCAGGGAGTCACATTTCCCTAGGCATGGCACTCGATAGTCTGCGCACAGGTTTCACGCTTCGACGGAGGACACATGGCCGACAATTCAATGACTGGTGCGTTTCAATTCAAATTGCCGAAAGATTTGGTGACGGAGGCGAAGCGCGTGCCCAAGCAGAAGCATGAACAACTTCATGTCGAAGGCTGGCGCAATTCGTGGTTCTCGCGCCTCTCGGAAATGCTCATCGGAAAAGACTGAGGCTGGGCGCGAGGCGCAGAAGTCGCGCGCGCGAGCGGGCGCTTTAGGACTTATGGAGGATTTCCGCATCGTTTTCCTGTAGATCCGCGGCGACACGCAAGCGCGGGATGCGCTCGTCGAGATACATCAGTTCATGCTGGCCGACGGTGACGACGTCGCCGTCATTCAAGTTGTGGCGCCGCACGCGTTTGGACTGTACGTAAATCCCGTTCGTGCTGTTGAGGTCTTCGATGACGCACGAGTCGAGCTGGGTCACTATCTGGCAGTGATGGCGGCTGATGAATTTACTGTCGATCTGTAAGTCATTTTCCGACGTTCGGCCGATGACCAGACGGCCCGGCCGTAGCTCCCGCTCGGCGGTGTTCTTGCCCTCGTGGGCCACAATGATCCTGCCGACGACCTGCCCGGTGCCGGTGCTCGGCAAGGTATTTTCGAGGCTGCCGGCGAGGTGCATGCGATTGGTGTGAGCGTTGAATTCCGACCATTGCAGCTCGCCGATGGCCGCATCGAGATCGGCACTGGTGACCGTATCCCGATCCTGCCCGAATGCCGCCATCATCGCGGTATCGCAGAGCGTGTTGATGAGGCGCGGTATTCCGGCCGTGTACTTGAAGATCGTCGCGTAGGTGTCCTCCGCAAAGATTCGCCGGCCTTGCGATCCGGCCACCTCGAGTCGATGGTCGATGTACGCATTGCTTTCCGCTTTGGTGAGCGCGGACAGATGAAAGCGCAGGCGCACGCGCTGCGCGAGCTGCATCAACTCGGGTGAATTCAATTTGTCGCCGAGTTCGGGCTGTCCGGCGAGGATGATGCGCAGCGCCTTCTCCTTGGTCGTCTCGATGCCCGACAGCATGCGCACTTCTTCCAGCACCCGATAGCTCAAATTCTGCGCTTCGTCGACGATCAACAAGACGCGGCGGCCGCGCGAATGCTGCTCGACCAAGAACTCGGTCAGGGTAGCGAGAACTTCGGGCTTCTTCATCTTGAAGGGCGCGAAGCCGAACTGAACCAGCACGGTCTGCAGAAAGCCGGTCGGCGATAATTGTGTCTGATTGACCTGCGCGACGACGACATTCGGTTCCAATTCCTTGAGGAAGGTCTCGATCAGGGTCGTCTTGCCCGAGCCGATTTCCCCGGTGATCACGACGAAACCGTCGGTGAACCAGATCGTCGATTCCATGTACGCTTTCGCGCGCGCATGCTGCTTGCTCAAATAGAGAAACTGCGGATCCGGGCTCAATCGGAACGGCAACTCGGTCAATTTGAAGAGCTCTAGATACATATCTGCTGGTGATCGTAGTTCATTCACGACTCGCCGATCAATTTTAGAGCCGCGCGCAACGCCGAGTCGCGATCCCTGGCGCTGCCCTTGAGGATCGTGCAATGGCCGAGCTTGCGGCCGGGCCGCGCGGCCTTGCCGTAATCGTGGTAGGCCAGCCCGTCGATTTCGAGCAAGCGCGAGCGTTCGGGCATGGCGCCCAAGAAATTGACCATCGCGCAATGTCCGAGGAGGCGGGTGCTGCCGAGCGGCAAGTCGCAGATCGCGCGCAAGTGATTCTCAAACTGGCTCGTCACGCAGCCCTCGATGGACCAATGGCCGGAATTGTGGACTCGCGGCGCCATTTCGTTTGCGACCAAGCGTCCCCCAACCACGAAGAATTCGATCGCCAATACGCCGACGTACGACAGCGCATTCATGACTCGCCGCAAATAGATTTTTGCGAGCCGCTCGAGTTTCGGATTCACGTAGGGGGCGGTACTGAAGCGCAGCACGCCGGCGGCGTGGGTGTTGGCGGATAAAGGGTAGGTGACCGATTGGCCGGATGCCGAGCGCGCTCCGATGATGGAGACTTCGCGCGAAAACAGCTGGAATTTCTCGTAAATCAAGCCGGGTGCGCCGAGCTCATCCCAGGCCGCATCGAGGTGCTCGGGCTCGCGCAGCACGAACTGCCCCTTGCCGTCATAGCCGAGCCTGCGCGTCTTGAGCACGCCGGGCAGACCAAAGCGCTGGATCGCCTGCAGCAAGTCGTTTTTGGCGTCCACAGCCGCGTGCGGCGCAACCGGTATCTTGAGGCTGGAAAACAAGGCTTTCTCGAGCAACCTGTCCTGTGAGATCTTGAGCGCCGCTGGGCTTGGGCGTATTGCGATCAGCCGTTCGAGCGGCGCGAGCGCCGCGCCGGAAATATTTTCCCAATCGAAGGTCAACACGTCGCTGCGCGCCGCGAGTTCAGCGAGGCGGGCCGGGTCCTCGAGATCGCCGACCAAGATCGGTGCGACTTGCGCGCCGGGCGTGTCGGCGGAGCGGTCCACGAATAGGGTTTTGAGCCCTAGGGGATAGCCGGCGAGCGCCAGCATGCGTCCCAACTGGCCGGCACCGACGATGCCCACGCGCGAAAACGCTCGGGGATTCAAGGCTGCCGTGGGTCGGGTTTCGCCAGTACGGCCGCGGTTTGCGCTTCCCGGAAGGCATCCAAGGCCGCGCGAATTTCGGCAAACTCGTTAGCCAGTATCGCCGCTGCGAACAATGCGGCGTTCTTCGCACCCGCGGCGCCGATCGCGAACGTGGCAACGGGTACGCCGCTCGGCATCTGGGCGATCGACAACAAGGAATCGATGCCGCCCATGGTCTTGGACTGAATGGGCACGCCCAGGACCGGCAGGGAGGTCTTGGCGGCCGTCATGCCGGGGAGGTGAGCCGCACCCCCCGCACCCGCGATGATCGCCCTCAGGCCGCGTTTGCGTGCGGTTGCGGCATATTCGAACAATAGGTCCGGCGTGCGATGCGCGGAGACGACGCGCACTTCGTGGGCGACGCCGAGCGAGCTCAAGGTCTCGGCGGCTCCCTGCATCGTGTCCCAGTCGGAAGACGATCCCATAATGATACCGACCAGGGCGTTCATAGGCCTCGAGTTTAACAAAACCTATTCGAGCATCTGCCGCAAGTAGGCGAATAGCTCGCGCGCCCCGACCGGTGAGCGCTGTTCCGCGCGTTCCCGGCTCGCCTTTTCGACCAATCTGAGCAGCGTTGCGCGGTCTGCCGTAGGCACTTCCTGCAGAAAGGCGTCGACCGCCTCGGCGGCGTCCGACAGCAACCGGTCGCGCCAGCGCTCGATCTGCTGAAACTGCCGAATCTCGACGTCATGGCGCTGCTTGCGCTCGGCGAGCTTGGCCAGCACCGGCTCCGGATCGATTTCACGCATCAATTTACCGATATATTGGCGCTGGCGAACCTGCGCTCCGTGCGAGGGCAGGCGGCGCAGCGCGCGCAGCGCGATAAACAGGTTTTCTGGTAAATCCAGGTCCTTTATTTCCTGATCCGGCAGCGCCGATAGCTTGACGCCGAGCTCCTGCAGGGAGGCCGCTTCGCGTTTACGGGCACTCTTGCTGAGCCGTTCTTGCTCGGTTTCGGCCGATTCAGTGGTTTGGTTCTCGATCGTCATATCCTCCCATGCTACACCCAAGGCCAGTAGAATCGTGCTTAAGAATCCTCGTCTACCTCGTTTGGAGAACCCCGATGGCCGTCGTGCCGAGCAATATCGTGCGCCTAACCCAGCAGGATCTGGAGTCGATCATCCAGCTGTCGCTGGACGAGGCGAGGACCCGGGGCGCCTCGCAGGCCGAGGCCGTGGTCAGCCAGGATACGGGTCTTTCGGTGGGCGTGCGGCTAGGCGAGGTGGAGACGCTGGAACACCAGCGCGATCGCAGCATGGGCATCACGGTGTATTCCGGGCAACGCAAAGGATCGGCGAGCACCGCGGATTTCTCCCTTGACGCGGTGCGCGCGACGGTCGCCAAGGCCTGTAGCATCGCGAGATTCACGGCCGAAGACGCCTGCGCGGGCCTCGCGGATGCGGACTTGATGGCGGCCGCGCCGCCGAATCTGGATCTGGCGCATCCCTGGGACGTCAGCGCAGACGAGGCGATCGAGATCGCCAAAGCCTGCGAGGCGGCCGCACTCGCGTTCGATGCGCGTATCAACAACTCCGAGGGCGCATCGGTCGCGACGCACCGGGGGCTGCACGTATATGGCAATACGCATGGTTTCGTCGGCGGCTATCCGACGACCTCGCACACGCTCAGCTGTGTGGTGCTCGCAGGCTCGGGCGAAGACATGCAGCGCGATTATTGGTACACGAGTTCGCGCGATTGGCGCGAGTTGGAGAGCGGCGAGGCGGTCGGCCGCGAGAGCGCGCGCCGCACGCTCGCGCGCTTGGGGCCGCGCAAATTGAGCACGCGGCGCGCGCCCGTGTTGTTCGTGCCGGAGATCGCCCGCGGATTCATCGGACATTTCATCGCGGCGATTCGCGGCAGCAGTCAATACCGACAGTCCTCGTTCCTACTGAATGCCGCCGGGCAACAAGTGTTTCCGCCGGGATTTTCGATTTCGGAGCGACCACACATACCGAAGGCCATGGGCAGCGCGCCGTTCGACGAGGAGGGTGTGGCGACGCGCGACCGAGAATTGATTGCCGACGGCACCCTCAGCGGCTACATGTTATCGAGTTATTCGGCGCGAAAACTCGGGTTGAAGACGACGGGCAATGCGGGAGGTTCGCATAACCTGCTCGTCTCGCCGACCGTATCGGGCGGACTCGATGCGCTGCTGACGCGCATGGGCACCGGCCTCGTCGTCACCGAGCTGATGGGCCAGGGCGTCAATACGGTGACCGGCGATTATTCGCGCGGCGCCGCCGGCTTCTGGGTCGAAAACGGTGCGCTGCAGTACCCGGTCGCGGAGATCACGATCGCCGGTAATCTGAAACAGATGTTGCGAGGAATCGTGGCGGCTGGCAGCGACGTGGATACGCGCGGCGGCGTGCGCGTGGGATCCATATTGCTCGACGAGATGACCGTCGCCGGCGAATGATTGCGGCGCGGCATGCGAGCCGGCCGGACCGTCAGGCCGTCAGGAGCTTCAGCGCCTCGAGATAATTATCGCTGGTACGCGCGATGATTTCCGGCGGAAGATGCGGCGCGGGCGGCTTCTTGTCCCAATGCAGCGACTCCAGATAATCGCGCACGAATTGTTTATCGAAACTCGGCGGACTGATGCCGGGCTTGTACGACGCCAGCGGCCAGAAGCGCGACGAGTCCGGGGTGAGCGCCTCATCGATCAATGTCACGCGGCCATTCTTGTCGAGCCCGAATTCGAACTTGGTGTCCGCGATGAGCAGTCCTCGCGTGCGCGCGTGATCGGCGGCGAACGCGTAGAGACTCAGGGCGATGCGCCGGATTTCCTTCGCGCATTCGCTTCCCACGAGCTTGACCATCGATTCGAAATCGATGTTCTCGTCGTGATGTCCGCTGGGGGCTTTCGATGCGGGCGTAAATATCGGCTCGGGCAATCGATCGGCTACGCCCAAGCCTTTGGGCAGCGCGATGCCGCAAATCGACCCATGCATCCGATAGTCTTTGTACCCCGAGCCGATCAAATACCCGCGGACCACCGCCTCGATGGGGAGCGCGTTCAATCTCTTCACCACCATCGCGCGCCCCGAGAGCTGGGTGCGCTCGGCCGAATCGACGAGCAGATCCGCCAGCTCAATTTCGGCGAGATGGTTCACGACAATGTGACGGGTCTTGGCGAACCAGAAAAGGGAAATTTGGGTCAGAACCTCGCCCTTGCGAGGAATCGGATCGGGCAAAACGACGTCGAACGCCGACAGGCGATCGGTGGTCACGATCAGCAAATGGTCCGCGTCGACTTCGTAGATATCGCGGACCTTTCCCTGATGGATCTTTTTTAAACTATGCAACCGCGACTCGAATAGCGGTGCCGAATGCAAGAGCTGTTCCACGTGTGCGAGGCCTGCCTGCTGCTACCATTGCGCAATTGAAGGTCGGCGATTGTGGCGGTGTAGCTCGGATAGGTCAACGCGGATGGAGTGGAAAGGCAAATTTTTCGGGGCCCTGATCGGTTTCATGACGACCCGCAGCATCTGGGGGGCGATTATTGGGGCCCTCATCGGCCATTTGTTCGATCAGGGGCCGATTTTCACGGCTTCGATGGCAGGCGCGCCGCCGATCTCCGAAGTGTTCTTTCGAACGACTTTCGAAATGATGGGGCATGTCGCCAAATCGGACGGCCGGGTCTCGGAGGCCGAGATCCAGGCGGCGCGCCGGCTCATGCACGAATTGAATCTGGGGCCGGCCGACACGGCTCTCGCGATCAACTTCTTCAGGGCGGGTAAAGCCTCGACATACAACTTTGAACTTGCCGTGGAGCAGCTGCGCGAATCTTGCGGCCAGCGCCACGATCTGTTGCGCGCATTCATCGAGCTGCAGCTGCGCGCCGCCTTGGCGGGCAATGGCATCTCGCCGCCGGCGCGGTCGATCTTGACGCGCCTGGCCGAGAGACTCGGAATGTCCGGATTGGAATTCGCGCGCATGGAGTCGAGCTTGCGCGCCCGGCAGGAGTTTCGCCCGGGATCCGGCGCGCAGCCAAGCGCGGGAAAATCGATGGCCGATTATTACGCGGAACTCGAGGTGGACGCCGGCGTCAGCGACCCGGAGCTCACCAAGGCCTATCGGCGTCAAATGAGCCGGCATCATCCGGACAAACTAGTCGCCAATGGCCTGCCCGAGTCGATGGCGCGGGTCGCCAAGGAAAAAACCCAGCGAATTCAGGAGGCTTACGAGGAAATCCGCGCGGCGCGCGGAATGCGATAAACTTGACCCCATGCGTACCATCATTGCTCCATCAATTCTGTCGGCGGATTTTTCTCGGCTCGGCGACGAAGTCAGGGCGGTACTCAGCGCCGGCGCCGATTGGGTCCATTTCGATGTCATGGACAATCACTATGTGCCGAATCTGACCATAGGACCGCTCGTCTGCGAGGCGTTGCGCAAGGCCGGCATCACGGCGCCCATCGACGTGCATCTCATGGTCTCGCCGGTCGATCCGCTGGTCGCGGATTTTGCGAAAGCCGGTGCCACCATGATCAGCTTTCATCCCGAAGCGACCCAGCATGTCGATCGCACGATCCAATTGATTCGCGATGCCGGATGCAAGCCCGGTCTCGTGTTCAATCCCGCCACGCCGCTCGACTGGCTCGACTATGTCATCGACAAGCTCGACTTGATCTTGATCATGTCCGTGAATCCGGGCTTCGGCGGCCAGAAGTTCATTCCGAACGCGCTCGTCAAGCTTGCGCAGGTGCGGGAACGCATTCGCGCCTCCGGGCGCGATATCCATCTCGAAATCGACGGCGGAATGAAAATCGACAATGCCGCGCAAATCGCCAAAGCGGGAGCCGACACGTTCGTCGCAGGTTCCGCGATTTTCGGCAGTTCCGATTACGCCGCGACGATTGCAGCGATGCGCGCGGCGATCGAACTCGGCAGAGTTTCCTCTTAAGTCCGCGCGGCGGCGGCGTGTCGCCGCCCGTTGTGGCGCGCTTCAGCCGCGCCTATTCGTCCTCGTCCTCGTCGTCCTCATCGTCGGGAAGTTCGGCTCGCGCGCTCTTCGCGGATCCCGCGGCTGCCTTGACCGGAACGATCAATGGCCTCGTCTTGACCTTCGGCCTCGCATTGAACACGACGATGGTCTTGCCGGTGGCGCGCAGCAAGCCTTGCTCCTCCAATACCTTGAGTACGCGTCCCGCCATTTCGCGCGAGCAGCCGACCAGGCGCGATAACTCTTGCCGGCTGACTTTTATTTGCATGCCTTCGGGATGCGTCATCGCGTCGGGCTCGCCGCACAAGTCCATGATCGCGTGCGCAACGCGCCCGGTCACATCGACGAATGCCAAATCGCCGAGCTTGCGATTGGTCCGATCGAGACGCGTCGCCAATTGGGTCGCCAATTCGAATATCAGGCCGGGACTCTCGGCGGCAATCTGCCGAAAGCGCGGATAGGTCATTTCCGCCAGTTCAGATTGTTGACGCGTGCGAACCCAGGCGCTGCGCGTCGGCTGTTCGTAAAAGAGGCCCATTTCACCGAAAAATTGGCCCTTGTTGAGGTACGCGAGCACCATCTCGTTGCCGTCTTCGTCTTCTATCATCACCTCGACCGAACCGCTGATGATGTAGTAGAGAATGTCCGGCAAATCGCCCGCATGAATGATCACGGTCTTGGAAGGGACTGTCCGTATTCGGCAGTAGCTCAAGAAACGATTGATCGCTGGGATATCGCTTAAGGCCTTTGCCCCTTCTTCCATGGTCTCTCCCTAAATATTTATGTCGCGTCGATTAAATACAAGCGCTGGCGCACGTTTTAGTACATAAGTCCTGGAATCGCAAGCAGTAATCGATCCCTTAAAGCCAATAAGAGCTGCGTGTCATCACGCGTGAGGCAAGCCGCATCGCCAGGCGCAGCGGCAAAGGCAGCTCGCTACCGCCCAAAGAGGCCGCCTTCGCGCCGTGCGCGATTTCGTCCTGTTTCATCTTTTCGAGGATGGCTCGGCTGCGCAGGTCGCCTTCCGGCAGGCGTTGCAGATGGTCGCGCAAGTGCGACTCCACCTGGTTTTCCGTCTCCGAAATGAATCCCAGGCTCGTGCGATCGCCGAAAGCGCCGGCCACGGCGCCGATCGAGAAAGAGCCCGCATACCAGAGCGGATTCAGCAGGCTCGTGTGCCCGCCGAGCTCGTCGAGCCGCTGCTCGCACCAGGCGAGGTGGTCGGTTTCCTCAGCGGCCGATCCGCGCATTGCCTCGGCTGTACTCGGGTTCCTCGCGGTCAACGCCTGTCCTTGGTACAGTGCCTGGGCTGAAACCTCTCCGGCATGGTTGACCCGCATGAGTCGAATCGACCGGAGCCGCTCGGCGGCATCCTGCGGCACATCTGGATGGGTGGTCCCCGGAAGCTCCCTGGCGGCTCTGGCGGGAGCAGCTAAGACTTTGATTGCCTTATCTATTTCGCCTATGAAGCGATCCGCGAAGCTAAACGAGCGAGAATCCATGGATACATTATATATGGTCGCCGGCCTGGTGCGACAGCGGGGCTGGTAACGACGCCGAAGCTTCTGTACACTTTCGCGCCTTTCGTCAAGACCTCAAGAACCCGAGTATTTCCATGTATACCGTATTTTCGAAACCTGAAGAATCACGCGGCGACTGGTTCGTCGTTGATGCTGCAGGCAAAACGCTTGGTCGCTTAGCCTCAGAAATCGCGCATCGTCTCAAGGGCAAGCACAAGCCCAATTATGCGCCGCATCAAGACCTCGGCGATCACATCGTCGTCATCAATGCGGGCACCGTGCGTGTGACCGGCGCCAAGCTAACCGACAAGTTCTATCATCAGCACACGGGGTATGTCGGCAATCTCAAGAGCATTAGCCTCGGCAAATTGCTCAAGGAGCATCCCGAGCGAGCCGTCGAATTCGCGGTCAAGGGCATGCTGCCCAAGGGACCGCTCGGCCGCCGGATGTATCGGAAATTGCATGTGTTCGGCGGCCAGCAACACACCCACCAAGCACAACAGCCCAAAGCGCTGGAAATTTAAGAGTTCGCAGGAAACGTACAGATGCCACAGAACACAGCCACCCCTTACTACGGCACCGGTCGTCGCAAGACCTCCAGCGCGCGCGTATACCTCAAGTCGGGCACCGGCAAGGTATCGATCAACGGACGCACGCTCGAGGAATTCTTTGGCCGAGAGACCGGGCGCATGATCGTCCAACAGCCGTTCGGTGCGGTGCAACTCGACGGCAAATTCGACGTCGATGCGCATGTCGAGGGCGGCGGAATCACCGGTCAGGCTGGCGCAATTCGCCACGGCATTACGCGCGCCTTGATGGCTTATGACGAGACTCTGCGCGCGCCGCTGCGCAAAGCCGGCTTTGTGACCCGCGACGCCCGCGAGGTCGAGCGCAAGAAAGTCGGTCGCCGCAAGGCGCGACGCGGAACGCAATTCTCGAAGCGCTAAGTTAAGCGGAAGCGCCCTCCGATATGCGATCGGTTTTGGGGGATCGTCTAGCGGTAGGACAACGGTCTCTGACACCGTTTACCTAGGTTCGAATCCTAGTCCCCCAGCCAACTAGGGCCCACATTCGTGGGCCCTTTCCTTTCAGGTCGAGCAACCAGCAGCATGTCCGTTGAAACCCGCTCGAATGGCCGCATAGCGCCCCTCGCGGTTGCGGCACTCGGCGTGGTCTTTGGCGACATCGGCACGAGTCCCCTCTACGCGATTTCGTCGTGTTTCACGGCACCCCACATCGCGGTCACCCCGGAGCACATCGTCGGCGTGTTGTCGCTGGTCTTCTGGTCGCTCGTCCTCGTGATCTTGTTGAAGTACGTCGCGGTGGTCCTGAACGCCGATAACAAAGGCGAGGGTGGGGTGCTCGCGCTGACCGCGCTGGTCGTCAGTACCGAGCGCGCGAGTCCACGCAGAAAAATCTACGGAACACTCGGGATATTGGGCGCCGCGCTGTTCTTCGCGGATGGGGCGATCACACCGGCCATCTCGGTATTGAGCGCCGTCGAAGGCGTTCAAATCGCCGCTCCGGCCTCGCACATCCCGATTCTGCCGATCACGGTCCTCGTCTTGATCGGATTATTTTTGATTCAGCGCCATGGCACGGGCTCGGTCGGCAGAGTGTTTGGACCGGTCATGCTCTTTTGGTTCGCGGTATTGGCGGCCATGGGCGCCGGTTGGGTCGTGCGCGAGCCGCGGGTGCTGTTCGCGCTCGACCCGTCGAATGCGGTGAGCTTGCTGGGGCAGCATCAGGTCGGCGCGCTCGCGGTTCTCGCCGGAGTGTTCCTCACCGTCACGGGCGGCGAGGCGCTCTATGCGGACATGGGTCATTTCGGCAAGACGCCGATTCGCTTGGGTTGGATCCTCATCGTGATGCCGGCATTGGTCCTCAATTACTTCGGCCAGGGTGCGATGCTGATTCGGAATCCGGCGGCGATCGTCAATCCCTTTTACATGATGGCGCCCGCCTGGTCGCTGTGGCCGCTGGTCGTGCTCGCGACCGCCGCGACGGTCATCGCCTCGCAGGCAGTCATATCCGGCGTTTTTTCCGTGACTCGGACCGCCGTGAGCTTAGGGCTGCTGCCCCGCCTGCGCGTCGAGCATTCGTCGGCGGAAAATGAGGGTCAGATTTACGTGCCATCGATGAACTGGCTGCTCATGATCGCTGCAATCGCGCTGGTCGGCAGTTTCGGCAGCTCCGCCGCGCTTGCCGGCGCCTACGGCCTGGCGGTGTCCGGCGCGATGACGATCGTGACGCCCTTGACCTTGAGTTTGATCAAGTCGCGCATCGGACGCCCCAGTCTGCCTCTGCGGGCCGGATTGTCGGTGCTGTTCGTCGTCGACATCGCGTTCCTGCTGGCGAACATGACCAAACTCGGCGACGGCGGTTGGCTGCCGCTCGCCTCAGGGCTGATCATTTACTGGTTGATGCAAACGTGGCAGCGCGGCAGGGCCTCGGTCATCGCGCGGTTGCTGCGCGAACAGAAGCCGGTCCGCGATTTTCTCGAGGACTTGAAGCGCGATCCGCCCGTGCGCGTTTTGGGCACGTCGATATTTCTGGATGCCAAGGCGTCGGGAATTCCGCGTGCACTGCTCAATAACATCAAATTCAATCGCGTCATGCACGAACGCGTCGTGCTGCTCACCGTCGTGACCCGCGATGAGCCGCGGGTCGCGCCGGCCAAACGCTTGACGGTAACACCGGTAGGCGAAGGCATCCTGCGCATCGTCGCGCAGGTGGGTTTCATGGACAAACCCAACATCATCGAAATCCTGCGCGATGCCGAAAGCCACGGCATCCCCTATGAACCGGAGCGAACCACGTTTTTTCTGAGCCGCGAGGAACTCATCCCGGGTCAGCGCTCCGATTTGACGCCGCTGCGACGCACTGCGTTCGTGCAGATGCAGCGCAATTCTCAATACGTGGCCGATTACTACGGACTTCCACCCGGCAGGGTCGTGGAGATCGGCACGCGCCTCGAAATCTAGCGAACGCCGCTCAAGATCTGGCGGGCACGACTCTTCGCACCCCGTCATTTCCGGCGATGATCAATTCGTCGGCGCCACGTCGCGCGAACAGTCCGACGGTGACGACTCCGGCAATCTGGTTGACGGTCGTCTCGAAGGCCGCCGGCTCCAGAAGGCGCAGGTGGTGGACGTCCAGGATCACATTGCCGTTGTCGGTGACGACCCCGTCGCGCCACACCGGCTGCCCGCCGAGCGCCACGATTTGGCGCGCCACGTACGAGCGCGCCATGGGAATGACTTCCACGGGGAGGGGAAATTTACCGAGGACATCGACCAGTTTGCTGTCGTCGATGATGCAGACGAATCGCTTCGAGGCGGCGGCGATGATTTTTTCGCGGGTGAGCGCGGCACCGCCGCCCTTGATCAGCTGACCCTGCGGGGTCGCTTCGTCGGCGCCGTCGACATATAGCGGCAGGTCACCTGCGAAGTTGAGCTCCAGTTCCGCAATACCCGCGGTCTTGAGGAGTTCGGAGGTCGCGCGGGAACTCGAGACCGCGCCTTCGAGCCGTATTTTACGGTCTTTCAGGGCTGCGATGAATCGATTGACGGTCGAGCCCGTTCCGATGCCGAGGATCATGCCGTCCTCGACGTGGGTCAGAGCGGCCTCGGCGGCCAGGCGTTTTTTCTCGTTTGCGTCCAACATTTTCCACCCCCTTAAAACAACTGTGCCCGCTTACGCGGGCACAGTTGATTACTTTCGAAGGCTTACTTTTTCTTCGCGGCCTTTTTCTTCGCTACCTTCTTCTTCGCCTTCTTTGCTTTCGCTGCCATGTTAGAAACTCCGTTGTCGGGTTAGTCCGGGGTCCGAGTATATACACGAATAATCAAATTACAAGTAATACGTCGCGCTTCTTGTCTGCCGATGTGCTAGCGATGTGCGCGAGTTCACTCCAACGAGAGAATGAAATCCCAATCCTTCCGCGCTACCGGCGTCACCGAAAGTCGATTGCCTCGACGCAGAACGAGCAAATCCGCAAGCGTCGCCGCTTGGTGCGCGCGCAGCTGATCGAGCGAAATGATGTGCTTGAACTTGCGCACGAGTCTCACGTCCACGGCGTACCACCGGGGCGATTCTCGCTTGCTGTCGGCATCGTAGTATTCGCTCTTGGGGTCGAAGGCGGTTTCGTCGGGGTACGCTCCCCTCACGATGTCGACGATGCCGGCGATGCCGGGTATCGCGCAGCTGGAGTGGTAGAAAAACGCCTGATCGCCCTTTTTTATCGAGTCCCGCAGCGTATTGCGCGCTTGATAGTTGCGTACGCCGTTCCAGGAAGTGGTCTTTCTCGGAGCTGCGGCGAGCGCGTCGATGCCGAAAATTTCGGGTTCCGATTTGAGCAGCCAATGGTTCATGCGATCAACCCCGATGGTAATACGTAAGTCCGCTTTCAGTCGCGACCGCATCGAAGCATAGGTCCCAGTTGTCCGGATGCACCGATACGACGCTCTGGCAGTCGAACGCCAAGCCGATCAAACGGGGTCCGCGCCAATGCTTGCGGTGGCCTCGAAACGCGAACAAGCGATCGTAGAATCCCCCGCCCATCCCGAGCCGTCGCCCGGCACGATCCACGCCGACCAATGGGACGATGACGAGATCGAACCAGCGCGCCGCAAGCGGTTGACCGGCGCGATCCGGGATGCGGATCCCAAATGCCCCGCGACGAGTTTTCCCGGATAGCGGATAAAGGGCCAGTCGGCGATGGCGCCGGTCGATCACGACCGGAACGTACAGATGCACGCCGCGCCGCTGCGCCGCCGCGATCAGCCGGGCGGTATCGACTTCGCCGTCGAACGGTAAATACAGCGCGACCCGGCGTCCGGCGGCAAACTGCGGCAGGCGCTCGATCGCCTTGGCGGCAAGCCGCGAGAGTCGATCGTGATGCCGGTCGCTAAGGGCGCGCCGCTGCGCACGGAGTCGCGCACGCAAGGCCGCTTTGGCGGCGGCTTTTTCAGAATCCATGCGAACTCATGTGGATGGCGCTACCCGCATGTGCCGTTTTAGACCGTTGCTCCCGACCTGAGCAACAGGTGGGGCTAACTGCGGCACTTAAGGCTTTCCGCTCAAGGCGGACTTGCACAATGTTGCCAGCAAGCAATGGCCCCTGGGGTTTACAAATTAGGGTCGAGAGGTAACCCGATCTGCATCGAACACCGCAGGCAGCGCCAAATTTAACCTCGGCGAAGGGTCGCTCAAAATTCGAGCTGCTGACCCTTCTCCAATGCCGACTCTACGCGCTCGCGCAGGATACGCAAGCGTCCGCCAACGTCCGATTCGAGATTGCTGTCACTCTTTCGCAATCGAATCAATTCGTTCGCCATATTCAGCGCCGCGATCACCGCGATGCGGTCGAGGCCCACGACTTTGCCGCTGTCGCGAATCTCGCGCATGCGCGAATTGAGGAATTCGGCCGAGTCCAACAAATCGGAGCGCTCTTCGATGGGGCAGGCGATCTGATAGTCCTTTTCGAGGATGCGCACGCTGACTCTGGCTTGGTTATCGGTCATGCCTGTTCCATGGATTTCAGCCGCCCAATCATGGCCTCGACCCGCGCACGTACCTGCTCGTTTTTTTGCAACAAGCTCGCGCGCTCCGCCGTCAGCGTTTCCTGACGCTGGCGCAGCGCGCGGTTCTCTTCTTTGATTTGACCTATCGTGGCAATCAAGTCTTCGAGCCGCTTCTCCAAGCGCTTGAGCTCGAGGTCAACGGCGGATTTAGCGGCGGCGTCATTCATAGAGCGCCAATATAGAGCGCTCGATAACGCAATGCAAAGGGCAGCGGATGCCCTCACTGCGGTATTATTCTGTAATCATGATATCGGACATTCGATTTAAGGACTTTGAGGACGTGCTCGCGGCCGCCGGCAGCCTCGCCGATGCGGCCGAAGCGCATGGCTCTTTGTGCGGTGCGTTGTGTTCGATGTCGCCTTACCACATGCAGGATTGGGTCAACGAGATTCTCCCGGATGGCGCGGCTTTGTCGGATGAGTCGGCTGCGATGCTTGAGCGGGTATTCACGGAAACCGCGACGTCGTTCGGCGAGCAGGGCATGGAATTCGAACCGCTGCTGCCCGATGATGAGCAGCCCTTGAACGGGCGCGCCAATGCCTTGGCGCTCTGGTGCGCGGGCTTTTTGTACGGTTTGGGGACCGGTCAAATCTCTGATTTGGGCGCGCTCGCCGGCGACGTCGGCGAAATTGTCCGCGATTTCACCGAGATCTCTAGGGCCACCGGCGACGATGCCGATGTCGATGAATCGAACGAGCAGGCTTACGCGGAACTCGTGGAGTTCATACGCGTGGCGGCGCAAGTGGTGTTCGAGGAGCTTCTGCCGCTGCGCAGCCACGTATACCCTGCAGCACAGCGACTGCACTGAGCGGACCCCAGTGGATCGAAGAGAGTTTGCGCGCCGCCGCCGTCAGCTCATGCGCATGATCGGCAAGGACGGAATCGCGATCCTGCCCGCGGCACCGGTGCGCCATCGTAACGCCGACATTGAATATGCCTACCGGCAAGACAGCCATTTTCACTACTTGACCGGATTTCCGGAGCCCGATGCGGTCGCCGTATTGATACCGGGGAGGCCGCAGGCCGAGTACTTGTTGTTCGTGCGCGAACACGATGAGCTGCGGGAATCCTGGGAGGGCGCGCGCGCGGGCACCGACGGCGCGGTGGAGCGTTTTGACGCGGAGGATGCGTTCCCAATAGCCGATATTGACGAAATTCTGCCGGGCCTCATGGAGAATCGGCCCAGAATTTATTATGCAATGGGCGTGCACGACGATTTCGATCCGCGCGTCTACAGTTGGGTCAACGGCTTACGCGTGCACGCGCGGCAAGACGGCGGCGCGCGTCAAGAAATTGCCGCGCTCTCCCATTTGCTCGACGACATGCGGCTCTACAAGAGCCGCGCCGAACAGGCCAGCTTGCGCCGTGCGGCCCAAATCGCCGTCGGGGCGCATCGTCGAGCGATGCGCTTTGCGCGTCCGGGTCGAATGGAATACGAGGTCATGGCCGAGGTGCTGCACGAATTTCGATCCCACAACGCCGATATTTCCTATTACCCGATCGTCGGCGGCGGCGCCAATGCCTGCGTCATGCATTACCGCGATAACGACCAGCCCTTGCGCGACGGAGAATTGCTGCTGCTTGATGCGGGCTGCGAGCATGAATACTATGCGTCCGACATCACGCGTACTTTTCCGATCGGCGGCCGGTTCACGCCGGCGCAACGTGCCGTGTACGAGGCGGTGCTCAATGCGCAAATGGCCGCCATCGACAAAGTGCGCGCGGGCAACCATTGGAATCAGCCGCATGAGGCCGCCGTGCGTGAAATCACCCACAGCCTGGTCAAACTCGGTTTGCTCAAAGGCCGGCCGGCGCGACTCATCAAGGAGGGCGCGTATTTGGAATTTTTCAATCACCGGACCGGGCATTGGTTGGGAATCGACGTGCATGACGTCGGCGACTACAAGGTCGGCGGAGAATGGCGCGTGTTGGAGACCGGCATGGCGTTGACCGTCGAACCGGGAATTTATATTCGCCCGTCGGCGAAGACACCGAAGGAATTCTGGAATATCGGCGTGCGCATCGAAGACGACGTGCTGGTTACCGCCGGGGGTCCGGAAGTGCTATCGGCGGACTTGGAAAAGGACCCCGATGCGATCGAGCGCTTGGTGCAAGCCGCGTGAACGCGCCGCCATTCGACGTCGCGATCGTCGGCGGGGGGATGGTCGGAGCGAGCCTTGCCGTGGCACTGGCGCCGCTGGGTCTGCAAGTTGCGCTCATCGAGGCGATCGCGCACGACTCCGATGCGCAGCCCAGTTTCGATGAGCGGACGACAGCGCTGTCGAACGCCAGCCGCCGCATCCTCGAGACGATCGGCGTATGGCGCATCGTGTCGTCCGCGGCGACACCGATACGCAAGATCCACGTCTCGGACCAAGGCCACTTCGGCTTCGCGCGTATCGATTCCCAGTCGCAAAGATTGGACGCAATGGGTTATATGCTGCCAAACCGCGCACTGGGTCGCGCGCTGTGGCAGCGAATCGGACGGATTGCGACCATTCGCGTGTTCTGCCCGGCGCAAGTCTTGCAGGTCACTCCGGGCGACCCGCTCGTCGGGCTCGAGCTCGCCGGCGCGGACGGCACGCCGTGTTCGTTGCAGGCGCGGCTCATCGTTGCCGCCGATGGTGTTCAGTCGGCTGTGCGCCGCGCCTTTGGTGTCGAAGCGGAGAGCCGCGAGTACGGCCAAACCGCCCTCATCACGACCGTGCTGCCGCAGCGCTTTCATGACCACGTTGCCTACGAGAGATTCACGGCTAGCGGTCCGCTCGCGCTGCTGCCTCTGGCGGATGGCAGATGCGCTCTCGTATTGACGGTCAATCGCGCCGACGTCGATGCCGTGATGGCGGGTACCGACGCCGAGTTCCTCGCCGAGCTGCAGCGCCGATTCGGATTCAGGCTCGGGCGCTTTCTCAAGGTGGGCCGCCGTGTCGCGTACCCTCTGTCGCTGACGCAGGCGTTGCGCACCAGCGCCGGGCGCTGCGCCATCGTCGGTAACGCAGCTCAGAGCCTGCATCCCGTTGCCGGCATGGGATTCAACTTAGGACTGCGCGACGCCGCCTGTTTGGCGGAAATGATCGCCGACTATCGCCGCGATGCCTACGCCGATGCCGGCGATGCGGCCTTGCTGGCTGACTACGACGCCTGGAGAGCGGCCGATCGGCGCGCGATCATCGCCTTTACCGATGGGCTGGTCCGGGTGTTTTCCAACCCGCTCGGCATCGTGCGCCGCCTGCGCAATCTCGCCTTGCTCGCCTTCGATGTGCTGCCGCCGGCGAAGGCGGCTCTGTCACGCCTCAGTACCGGCGCCGGCCGGCGCATTCCAAGACTGGCGCGAGGAGTGCCACTGCCATGAGCCGCGAGTTCGATCTCGTGATCGTAGGTGCCGGCATAACCGGTGCGGTCACCGCCGGTTTGGCGGTGGCGCGCAGACTCTCAACGCCTGCGCGCGTCGCGATTGTCGCGAATCGCTTCCCGGCCGATCCCGGCGCCGATGCCGATTGGGATCTGCGCGTCTATGCGCTGAGCCGCGCATCCGAACGGGTGTTGCGGGAGTGCGGCGCCTGGGACGAGATGCGGGCGGACCGGGTTTACGGCTATGAGCGCATGCATGTCTGGGACGCGAGCGGCGCGCCGCAGGGCCGCGGTTCCGTGAGCTTCGATTGCGCCGAGATCGGCGAGCCGAATTTGGGGTCGATCGTCGACGCTCGAGTGCTGCAGGCGCGTTGCCTGCAGGCTGCGCGCGACGCGGGCGTCGTGCTGATCGAGGCGGCGCTGGAAAATATCGTCGTGACCGATCAGACCGCGCGCATCGCCCTGGGAGACGGCCGCGAACTGCGCTGCCGGCTCATTGTCGGCGCCGACGGCACGGAATCGAGGACCCGAGATTTGCTCGGTATCGGCACCGCCGGCCATGCCTACCATCAGGATGCCTTGGTCGCGCACGTACGCACCGAAAAGCCGCACCAAGGATCGGCGTGGCAGCGATTCCTCGCCACCGGGCCCCTCGCGTTCCTGCCGCTGCCGGACGGGCGTTCGTCGATCGTCTGGAGCACGGCGCGCAGCGAAGCTGCGCGCTTGCGCGGCCTCGATTCCGGTCAATTCGGCGCCGAGCTGACCGCGGCAAGCGGCGGGGTGTTCGGCGCTTGCGAACTCGTGACGCCGATCGCCGGCTTCCCGCTGAAGCTGCAGTACGCGCTCAATTATGTGGCGCCGAGCGCCGTGCTGCTCGGTGATGCCGCGCATGCCGTCCATCCGCTCGCCGGCCAAGGGCTGAACTTGGGCTTGCTCGATTGCGCCGCGCTTGCCGAAGTGCTCGGCAGCGCCGCGGGCGCGCAGCAGTTCGGCGATATGCGGCTGCTGCGCCGCTACGAGCGCTGGCGCAAGTCGGAGAATTTGCTCGCGGCAGCGGCCATGGACGGAATTGACCGTCTGTTTTCCAATGCGAATCCCGTGCTCGCGAACCTACGGTCGGCGGGCCTGACCGCGGTCGGCCAGTTGCACTTCGTCAAGCGCCAACTGGCGCGGCGTGCGCTCGGCTTGAGCGGGGATTTGCCTTCCTTCAGAGCCGATCGATTTTCGCCGCACAGATGAAATCATTGGCCGACAGGCCGCCGATCGAATGCGTCGTGTAGGTAATGCGGCAGTAGTTGTAGCCGATGATCATATCCGGATGATGATCTTCCGTATTGGCGATATGGGCGACCGCATTGACGAAGCTCATGGTGCGGTAGAAGTCATCGAACTTGAGCGCACGGTGCAGGCTCGTGAAGTCCTTCGATAGGCTCCAGCCGGAATCAAGTTTCTCCGCGAGCGCCTTGGCTTGCGCAGGCGTGAGCGCGGGCACCCCGCCTTCGCAGGGCACGCATTTCTTCGATGCCAGGTCCGTCATGGGTGCCTCGGTGCGTAGGTTCGTTCGATATAACGTTCGACGAGATCCTGAAATTCCTCGGCGATCCGCTCGCCCTTGAGAGTCACGGTTTTCTCCCCGTCCTCGTACACCGGCGCGACCGGGTGCTCGCCGGTCCCGGGCAAGCTGATGCCGATGTTCGCGTGTTTGCTCTCGCCCGGGCCGTTGACGACGCAGCCCATGACGGCGACGGTCATCTCCTCGACTCCGGTACGCTGCTTGCGCCATTCGGGCATGCGGTGCCGAATGTGCCCTTGAATCTTTTGGGCGAGCTCCTGGAAGTAAGTGCTCGTCGTGCGGCCGCAACCGGGGCAGGCGATGACCATCGGAGTGAAGGAGCGCAGGCCCATGGTCTGCAGGATTTCCTGCGCAACGATGACCTCTTGCGTACGATCGCCGCCGGGCTCCGGCGTCAGCGAGACGCGAATCGTGTCGCCGATGCCCTCTTGCAGCAGCACACCGATGGCCGCGGTCGACGAGACGATGCCCTTGCTGCCCATGCCGGCTTCGGTCAGGCCGAGATGCAACGCGTAATCGCAGCGTGAGGCCAGATTGCGATAAACGGAAATCAGGTCCTGCACGCCGCTGACCTTGGCGCTGATCACGATCTTGTCCGCGCTCAAGCCCAATTCCTCGGCGCGCTTCGCACTGCCCAGTGCCGACACCACGATCGCTTCCCGCATGACGTCGATCGCGGCGAGCGGCTCGGCCTGGGCCGAGTTCTCGTCCATCATGCGCGTCAATAGATCTTGGTCGAGGCTGCCCCAATTCACGCCGATGCGCACCGGCTTGTCGTAGCGGCAGGCGATCGCGATCATTTCCGCGAATTGCGGATCGCGTTTGCTGCCGCGGCCGACGTTGCCGGGATTGATGCGCAGCTTGGCGAGCGCCTGTGCGCATTCCGGGTGGGCCTTGAGCAGTTTATGCCCGTTGAAATGGAAATCGCCGACCAAGGGTACTTGGACTGCGCGGGCGTCGAGTTGCTCGCGGATGCGCGGTACGGCAGCCGCGGCCTCGTCGTTGTTGACGGTAACGCGCACCAGCTCCGAGCCTGCGCGCGCGAGCGCAATGATTTGAGCGACCGAGCCTTCGACGTCCGCGGTATCGGTGTTGGTCATCGACTGCACCACGACCGGCGAGGCGCCGCCGACGGTCACCGAACCGACCTTGACGCTGCGGGATTTTCTACGGCAAATCATAGCGGGAACACACTCCGGGGCACGATTGCCCGACGCTCATTCTACCGCGCCGAGCGCTTGCGTGACGCGTGTTGATAAAAGGGCATAATGCCGCCGATGACCGCAAGAATCGTCTACTCGACCGATGTCGGCGTGTTGTGCCCGAATTGCCGGCGGGCGGCTCGGGACTGCGTTTGCCCGAAGGGTGCGCCCGGAGCCGTGGGGCCGACCGCAGTGCGGGTGGGGCGAGAAACCAAGGGCCGCGCCGGCAAGGGCGTCACGATCGTCAGCGGTTTGCCGCTGCCGCTCGGCGAGATCGAGGCGCTCGCGACAAAACTCAAGAAGCGTTGCGGATCGGGCGGAACGGTGCGTGGCGGCGTCATTGAAATTCAGGGCGAACATCGCGAGACGATCGTCGCCGAACTCGTCAAACTTGGGCTGTCGGCGAAGAAGTCCGGCGGTTAGGCGGATCGTGTATCATGGGCGCATCGCGATAAGAGCTGTCCGGAGAGAGTCCTCGAATCTGAGGGCCGCCGAAGGCGCAACCGCCCGGAAACGCTCAGGCACATGAACGGCAGACTCTCGCGATCTCTGGAGAGCGATCTCGCCCGACGCGGCGCAGATCCACCGAAGGGGAGCAGCGCCTTTTACGAGACGCTTGATCTCTCAGGTCCCAAGGACAGAGGGGCAGTTAGAGCCGCAAGTTCTGACTGAAACTCTGTTTTATTTCGCAACGAGGCTGCGATGGGACTAAAGACTCCGCTCTATGACACCCATGTTCGCGAGGGCGCCAAAATCGTCGACTTCGGCGGTTGGGACATGCCGCTGCACTACGGCTCTCAGATCGACGAGCACCACGCGGTGCGTGCCGATGCGGGACTGTTCGACGTCTCACACATGGCGGTGCTCGATCTCGGCGGCGCGCGCGTGCGCGAATGCTTGCGCTTCCTGTTGGCCAATGACGTCGCCAAGCTCAAGACGCCCGGCAAGGGACTCTATTCCTGCCTGCTGCGCGACGACGGCGGCGTCATCGATGACCTGATCGTGTATTTCATGAACGAATCGTGGTTTCGAATGATCGTCAACGCGGGTACGCGCGCAAAGGACCTGGCGTGGCTGGTCGCGAAAGCGGCCGCCTTCGGCGTGAGCATCCGGGAGCGCCGGGATCTGGCGATGCTCGCCGTTCAAGGCCCCAATGCGCGCGCCAAGACCGCGTCGTTGTTGCCTGCGCCGCAGCGCGACGCAGTCTTGGCGCTCGGCCCGTTCGTCGCCGCGGAATTCGGAACCTGGTTCCTCGCACGCACCGGCTATACGGGCGAGGACGGCTTTGAAATCGCGCTTCCCGCGGGAGATGCGGCCGCGGTGTGGACGGCGCTGCGCGCCGCGGGGGTACGGCCCGCGGGCCTCGGTGCGCGCGATACCCTGCGCCTGGAGGCGGGCTTGAGCCTATACGGCAACGATCTCGACGAGAAACATGATCCCTTGAGTTCGGGAGTCGCCTGGACCGTCGCGTTCGAGCCCGCCGAACGGCAATTCATCGGACGGGGCGCGCTCGAGCGCGTGCGTGCGGCACCGCGCTTCGAACTCGTGGGTCTGCTGCTCGAGGACCGCGGCGTATTGCGCAGTCATCAGCCCGTGATGACGGCGCTCGGCCCGGGTGAAATCACGAGCGGGACGTTTTCGCCGACGCTCAATCGCTCGATCGCACTGGCGCGCGTACCAGCGGGTGCCCAGGGCGTCGTGCAGGTCGAGATTCGCGGCAAGCTGCTCGCGGCGCGCGTCGTCAAGCCGCCGTTCGTACGCCACGGCAAGCCTCTCATTTCAATGTGACTCAAACTGGAGAACTTCTCGTGAGCGACATTCCAAGCGAATTGCAATATACGAAGAGCCACGAATGGGTGCGTTCCCTGCCCGGCAATCGAGTCGAAGTCGGCATCACGGATCACGCCCAAGCCGCTCTCGGGGATCTCGTGTTCGTCGAAGTGCCGGAGGCGGGTCGCCGCCTGACGGCCGGAGCGGCGTGCGCGGTCGTCGAATCCGTGAAGGCCGCTTCCGACATCTACAGTCCCGTCAACGGGACCGTCGTCGAGAGCAACGCGGCATTGGCGAGCAGTCCGGAATTGGTCAATCAAGCGCCGTACGCCGGGGGCTGGTTGATCCGCATCGAAATCGATTCCGGCGGCGCCGCGCCGCAGTTGCTGGACGCCGCCGAATATGCGCGCTTGCTGGCGGACGAAGCGCAGTAGCGAGCAACACCAGCGATACCAGCGATACCAGCGATCCGAGGAGTTAACGCATGCCATTCATTCCGCATACACCCGACGATGTCGCCGAGATGCTCGCGGTCATCGGCGCTCAGCGCATCGAGGATCTGTTCGACGAGATCCCGTCCGCGCTGAAATCGAAGGCGTTGTCGCGCGTACCGGCGGCGCTGTCGGAAATGGAAGTCGGGCGGCTCATGAGCGAAAGGGCGGCGCGCGACGGCCGGCCGCTGAATTTCATGGGCGCCGGCGCTTACGAGCACCACATTCCGGCGCCGGTTTGGGCCATTGCCACGCGCGGCGAGTTCTATTCCGCCTATACGCCCTATCAAGCGGAGGCGAGCCAGGGCACTTTGCAAGTGATCTACGAATATCAATCCATGATGTGCGCGTTGACCGGCATGGAGGTCTCGAACGCCTCGTTGTACGACGGCGCGTCGGCGCTCGCCGAAGCCTGTTTGACGGCCGTGCGCGCCAATCGCGCCTCGAATTCACGGCGCGTGCTCGTGCCGCGTACCGTCAATCCGACCTATTTGCAGGTTGTGCAGACGATCGCCGGAAATCAGAACATCCGCTTCGAGTCCGTGGACTACGACCGGCAGTCCGGCAGAACGCTCGTGGACGCGCTGCGACGCTACGACGGCGAGGACTTGACGGCCTTGGTCGTGCAACAGCCGAATTTTTTCGGCGTTTTGGAGGAGGTCGATGAACTGGTGGATTGGGCGCGTGCGAACAACGTACTGTTGATCGGCGTCGTCAATCCCATTGCGCTCGGCGTTCTCAAGGCGCCGGGCCAATGGGGCAGCCGCGTCGACGGCAAACAGGGCGCCGATATCGTTTGCGGCGAGGGCCAGCCGCTCGGCGTGCCGCTGTCGTCCGGGGGACCGTATTTCGGCTTCATGACCACGCGCATGCAGTACGTGCGGCAAATGCCGGGGCGCATCGTCGGCCGGACCCTGGACGCCGTCGGAAATCCCGGATTCACGCTGACGCTGCAGGCGCGCGAACAACACATTCGTCGCGCCAAGGCGAATTCCAATATCTGTACGAACCAGGGCCTGACCGTGACGGCCGCCACGATCTACATGACGCTGCTCGGGGCCGACGGGCTCGCGCGCGTCGCCGAGGCGAGCGCGGCGCGTACGCAAGAGCTGGTGACGGCATTGACCAAAATCCCGGGCGTGCGCGCGACGTTCTCGGGCCAGCGCTTCCATGAGGCCGTATTGACGCTGGACCGACCGGTGGCGCCCTTGCTCGCGGCGCTCGCCGAGCGCGGCATCTTCGGCGGCGTCGATCTCGGGCAGCGTTTTCCCGAATTGGGCAACGCGCTGCTGGTCTGTGCGACCGAAACCAAGACCGATGCCGATATCGCGCAATATGCGCGCGCGTTGGCCGAGCTGCAGAGCGTGCCGCGCGCGGCGCGCGGTGCGGCATAAAGGAAAATTCGCATGCAACCGCATCCATCGCAAGAACCGCTGATATTCGAACTGAGCCGCCCGGGTCGCGGCGCGTACGCGCAGTTTCCGCCGCCGCCCGCGGTCTCGCCGGCCATACCCGCGCATTTGCGGCGCATGGATGCGCCGCTGTGGCCGGCGGTATCCGAATTACAGGCCGTGCGGCATTTCACGCGGCTGTCGCAGCTGAATTTTTCGATCGATACCCATTTTTATCCGTTGGGCTCGTGCACGATGAAATACAACCCGAAGGCCTGCAACACGTACGCGATGTTGCCGGAACTCATCGGCCGTCACCCGCTCGCGCCGGAATCGCATTCCCAGGGCTACTTGGCGTGCATGTATGAACTGCAAGACATGCTTAAGGACATCACCGGCATGCAGGGCGTCAGTTTGACGCCGATGGCGGGGGCGCAAGGCGAGTTCGCCGGTGTGGCGATGATCCGCAGCTATCACCGAGCGCGCGGCGACTTGGCGCGTACTGAAGTCATCGTGCCCGAGGCGGCGCACGGAACGAACCCGGCCACCGCGACGATGTGCGGCTGCAGCGTCAAGGAAATTCCCTGCGACGCGAACGGCGACGTCGAGATCGACGCGCTGCGAGCCGCAGTGGGCCCGAATACCGCGGGCATCATGCTCACCAACCCGTCGACGCTCGGGGTATTCGAACGCAAGATCGGCGAGGTCGCCCGCATCGTTCACGATGCGGGCGGACTGCTGTATTACGACGGCGCGAATCTCAATGCGATTCTCGGCAAAGTGCGCCCGGGCGACATGGGTTTCGACGTCATACACATGAATCTGCACAAGACGTTTTCGACACCGCACGGCGGCGGCGGTCCCGGGTCCGGCGCGGTCGGCGTCGGCGAGCGCTTGCTGCCATTCCTGCCGATTCCCATCGTCGGTCGCGACGGCGACCGCTATCGGTGGCTGTCGGAGCGCGATTTGCCGCAATCGATCGGACGATTGTCCGGCTTCATGGGCAACGCGGGCGTCAATTTGCGCGCGTATATCTATATGCGCATGTTGGGCCGCGAGGGGATGGTGCGGGTCGCGGAATTCGCGACGCTCAACGCGAACTATCTCATGAAGCGCTTGCTCGCGGCCGGCTTCGATGCCGCTTATCCGTCGCGCCGCGCCAGTCACGAGTTCATCATTACGCTGAAGCGCCAACACCGGGATTATCAGGTATCGGCCATGGACGTCGCCAAGCGGCTGCTCGATTATGGATTTCACGCGCCGACGACCTATTTTCCGCTGCTCGTGCCCGAGTGCTTGCTGATCGAGCCGACCGAAACCGAGGCGAAGGAAGACCTCGACCGCTTCTGCGAGGCCATGATCGCGATTTTGCGAGAAATGATACATGAGCCCGAAAAACTGACCTCCGCTCCCCTTACAATGCCGGTGCGGCGGCTCGACGACGTGCGCGCCGCGAAACAACTCGATCTCGCATGGAATCCGGCTGCCAGCGCATGAATTCATTGGATGAACGATAGAGGTAAACCGACCGGAATCACACGCTTGCTGCGCGCGTTCGGCTATTCTCTGCAGGGCTTCCGGCATACGTGGCGCGAGGAGGCGGCGTTTCGGCAGGAAGTGTTGTTGTCTCTCGTGGTCGTACCCGGCGGCCTGTACCTGGGACGTGCCGGCGTCGAACGGGCGTTGCTCGTCAGCCCCATGCTGCTGATCCTTGTCGTCGAATTATTGAATAGCGCCGTCGAGGCCGTCGTCGATCGATCGGGCCCCGAGCGCCATCCGCTTGCGGGCATGGCGAAGGACATGGGGTCGGCCGCCGTAATGCTCAGTTTCTTCTTGCTTGGAACCGTGTGGCTGCTGGTCTTGTCAGACCATTGACACGGACTGAATTCAAGACTTAGGAGCGCATTCGCGCTCAAGGATCCGCATGACTCGTTTCGCCGCAGTTTGTATTGTTTGGCTGTTCGCGATCGCCGGCGCCTCCGCTGCGCCCACGTCCACGCCCGCGCCCACCACCACGCCCGCGCCCACACCCTTGCCGGTGTCGACACCGGTGCCCGCGATTGCGCCGTCGACTTGGGCGCAGACGCTCGAGCGCATCGCGACGGGTGTCGTGACGATACAAATCGACAGCACCCGCGCCTTCGATACCGAATGGAATACGACGGCGCAAGCGACGGGATTCGTCATCGACGCCAAACATGGACTCATATTGACGAACCGCCATGTCGTGACGCCCGGACCAGTGACCGCACAGGCTATTTTTCTGAATCGAGAAGAGGTACAGCTCTACCCCGTATACCGCGATCCGGTGCACGACTTCGGCATTTATCGCTACGACCCCGCGAAACTGCGCTTCATCAAGCCCGCCGAATTGCCGCTCGATCCGGCCGGAGCCGTCATCGGACGCGAGATTCGCGTCGTCGGCAACGACGCGGGCGAGCAGTTGTCGATTTTGGCGGGAACGCTCGCGCGTTTGGATCGAGAGGCGCCCGAATACGGCTACGGCAAGTACAACGACTTCAATACGTTCTATTACCAAGCCGCCTCCAGCACCTCGGGCGGCTCGTCGGGCTCCCCGGTCATCGACATCGAGGGCCGGGTCGTCGCACTGAATGCGGGCGGCGCGACGGGCGCCGCCTCGAGTTTTTATCTGCCGTTGACCGCGGTCGTGCGGGCGCTGACATTCATCGATGCCGGCAAGCCGGTGCCGCGCGGAACGCTCGAGACGGTCTTCAAGTACACGCCGTACGACGAACTGAAGCGCCTTGGGCTGGCTGCCGACACCGAAGCGCGCATGCGGCGCGATTTCCCGAAACTGACCGGCATGTTGGTCGTCGATGACGTTCAGCCGGGCTCCCAGGCCGCCGGAAAATTATCGCCCGGCGATATTTTGATCGCGATCGACGGCAAGCCGCTGCCGGAGTTCTTCGCACTGGAAAGGACGCTCGACGAGAATGTCGGCCGGCCGATCGACATCGAGGTCCAGCGCGGCGCCGATACCGTGAGGTATGCGATCCCGGTACAGGATCTGCATGCGATCACGCCCGACGAATACCTCGAGTTCGGCGAAGCGGTCGTGCATACGCTTTCCTATCAAGAGGCGCGCCATTTCGACGTTCCGATCAAAGGTGTCTATGTCGCGAATCCCGGCTATGTGTTCAGCAGCGCGGCGATTCCCCGAGGCGCTCTGATCAGCTCGTTCAACGGCAAGAAGATCGAAAAGCTATCCGATTTCGAAGCCGCCCTTGCGGATTTGGCCGATGGCGACCGCGCGGCCGTGCGTTACGTGACCATCGAGGATCCGCGTGCGGCGCAGCTCAAGATCATTCACATCGACCGGCGCTGGTTTCCGGCACGCAAATGCAAGCGTGACGACGTGCTCGGCACATGGCCTTGCGTGAGTATCGCAGCCGGGCCCGCGGCCTTGCCGGGCAGGCCCGCGGAAACGCAATTTGCCAAGACCGGGGATCCGCGCATCGACCGTTTGGCGCCGTCCCTGGTCACGGTGGGCTTCGACATGCCTTACTCGGTTTCCGGCGTCACCGAAAAGAACTATCATGGCACCGGCCTGATCGTCGATGCAAAGCGCGGGCTCGTCGTCGTCGATCGCAATACCGTGCCGATCGCGATGGGCGATGTGCGCGTTACCTTCGGCGGCACCGTCGAGGTGCCGGGCAAAGTCGTCTTCATTCATCCGCTGCACAACCTTGCGATCGTATCCTACGACCCGTCGGCGATCGGCAACACGCCGGTGCGTGCCGCCTCCTTCGATACGCGGCAGCTGACATCGGGCGAAGACGTCTGGGTGGTCGGCGAGCGCGCCGATTCGAAGATCATGTCGCAGCGGACACAGGTCGCCAGTCTCGACGTGCTGTCCTTCCCGCTGTCCCGTACCTTGCGATTTCGCGATACCAATCTCGAGGCCGCCAATTTGGTCAACCCGCCCGGCGATTTCGACGGCGTCATCGCGAACGTCAAGGGTGATGTGCTCGCGCTCTGGTCGAGCTTTGCGTTCGAGAACCAGCACGATCTCGAGCAGGTCAATCACGGCATCCCGGCGGATATCGTGACGGAGATGATCGATGCGGTCATTGCGAACCGGCCGCTGTATTCGTTCGAGGCGGAATTCGATCTGCAATCGCTCGCCGACGCGCGCAAGCTCGGACTGCCCGATGCCTGGGTGCGGCGTTTCGAGGAGCACAATCCGCAGCGCCGCCAGGTGCTCAGCATCGATCGGCTCGTGGCGGGCTCGCCCGCGGCTCGCTGGCTCGAGCCGGGCGATCTGCTGCTCTCGATCGATGGCAATGTCGTCAATCGCTTCCGCGAGGTCGAGCGCGCGGTCCAGAAATCAGAGGTCAGCGTCACGATCTGGCGCGACGGAGCCGAAAAGACCCTGAAACTGCAAACCGTGCCGCTCGACGGCCGGGATATCGATCGCGTCTTGATTTGGGCCGGCGCGACCTTGCAGGCGCCGCATCGAGCCATGGCTGCGCAGCGCGGCATCAACCCGGAGGGCGTGTTCGTCGCGTTCTTTTACTACGGTTCACCGGCCACGCATTATGGTCTTTACGCGGGGCGCCGCATTACCGAAGTCGATGGCCAGCCGACCCCGGATCTCGATGCGTTCATCAAGTCGATACGCGGTAAGCCCGATCGGTCATCGGTGCGGCTCAAGACGATCAGCTGGAACGGGCAAGTCGACGTCATTACGCTGAAGCTGGATAATCACTATTGGCCCGCCTACGAACTCGACCGTCAGAGCGACGGCGGCTGGATACGAACGCCGATTGATACGCCATAAGAGCCCCGGTGGTCAGAGCTACGCAGACCGAAATCGAGGAAGCCGTCGAGGCGCTGCGTGCCGGGGACTTGGTCGCGTTCCCGACGGAGACCGTCTACGGCTTGGGAGCGAATGCGGCCGATCCGGCGGCGCTCGCGAAGATTTTCGAGCTCAAGGGTAGGCCCGCGGACCACCCGGTCATCGTGCACTTGGATAACCCCCGCTATCTGCACCGCTGGGTATCGAGCGTGCCGCCGATTGCCGAGGCACTGGCCGCCCGCTTCTGGCCCGGCCCATTGACGTTGATCCTTCCCGTGGCCGGGGACGTCAATCCGCTCGTCACCGGCGGTCAAAACAGCATCGGAATTCGCGTGCCCTCGCATCCAATCGCTCAACAATTGCTGACGGCCTTCGGCGGCGGCATTGCGGCGCCGTCCGCGAATCGCTACGGCCGCTTGAGTCCGACCAAACCGGAGCACGTGCGCGAGGAGTTCGGCAGCGCGCTGCGGGTCGTTCTGGACGGCGGCGAGTCGCAGATCGGACTCGAATCGACGATTGTTTCGTGCATCGATAACCTGCCGCGTTTGCTGCGGCCGGGCTTTATCACGAGTTCGCAGCTCGAGCAGGTCGTCGGGAAGCTCGCCGTCGGCGGTGCGGTGCCGCGCGCGCCCGGAGATCGGCTCGCGCATTATGCGCCGGCCACGCCCTTGGAGATCGTCGCTGCGGACGATCTCGAGGCACGCGCCGGCGATCTGGCGAGCCGCGGCGATAAGGTCGCGGTGCTGGCGATGCGGCCGCCGCTGCACGCGCATTTGCGTCTGACGTGGATCAATGCGGGCAACAAGCCCGACGCCTACGCGCATCATCTCTACAATCATTTGCGCACTTTGGATCGCGTGGGTTGCGTCCGGATTCTCGTCCAGGCACCGCCGGCGGATGAGCGCTGGACCGCGGTCATCGACCGCCTACAGCGGGCGAGCGGGCCGCGGGGAGGCGAGTCTGCATAATCCCGGACCTTCGCTCGCAGACAGGGTGGAATTGGACGCGGCCCAGGATCCGTTCGCGTTCGAGGCGGTCAAGCAGTTGGTCGCGCGTTACGGCTCGCCGCTGCTGATCATCGATGCCGAGCGCGTACGCCGGCAATATCGCCTGTTGGCCGCAGCCCTGCCCGGCGTCGATCTGCATTACGCATTGAAGCCGCTGCCGCAAGCCGGCGTCATCAGGACGCTGCGCGAAGAGGGCGCGTATTTCGATTTGGCGACCAACGGGGAGGTCGATCTCGTGCGCCGCTCAGGTGTCGAAGCCGCGCGTTGCATACACACTCATCCGATCAAGCGAGACGCCGATATACGCACCGCGTTGGCCTATGGGGTCAGGACTTTCGTCGTCGATAATCCCGACGAAATGCGCAAATTCGTCAAATTCCGCAATCGCGCGTCGCTGCTGATCCGCCTCTCGTTTCGCAGCCTCAATGCGGTCTGCGATTTGTCGCGGAAATTCGGCTGCGACGCGGAGGCGGTCGCGCCGCTGTTGTCGCTCGCCGGCGATCTCGGCATCAAGGTCGCGGGCTTGTCGTTTCACGCCGGATCGCAGGCGAGGGGACCGGCGATGCACGTGCAGGCGATCGATGTCTGCCGTGACGTGATCCAGGACGCACGCAGAGCCGGTCACGCGCTCGATGTGCTGGATATCGGCGGCGGATTCCCGGTGGATTACCTGACGCCTGCGATGCCGATCGATGAGTTCTGCGAGCCGATTCGCAGCGCGTTGGGGCAGATCGATTCGACGGTGCGCATCATCGCCGAACCCGGGCGGTTCATCGCCGCGCCGTCGGCAGTGGCGGTCGCGTCCGTGATGGGCCGCGCCCAGCGCGATGGGCGATGGTGGTATTACCTCGACGACGGGCTGTACGGCTCCTACAGCGGGCAGCTGTTCGATCATGCCAAGTATCCGCTCGAAGCCTTGGGCCGATCCGGCGAGACCTACCCGTCGGTGCTCACGGGTCCCACATGCGACAGTATCGACATCATCGATGAAAGCCTGGACCTCCCCAAGCTCGACGTCGGTGATCTGATCCTCGGGCGCGCGATGGGCGCGTACACCTGGGCGACCGCGACGGAATTCAACTTCTTTCCGAAGGCGACCGTGCTCGCGCTCGATCGTGGCCGATTGTTGCCGGATCTGGATCGCCCATGAACTCGAGGCCGAACCGCCGCTTGCCGACCGTGAGCCGCCGCCGTCTGTTGACGATCGGCCCCATCGCCGGCTGCGCGATGAGTCTCGGCTTTTTGGCGAGAGCCGCATCGGACGCGCAGCGGCTCGTGCTCAAGAATCTACAGACGCACGAGGAACTCGAGGTCGAGCTGTACCGCGATCGAGGCTTGCTGCCCTCGGCGATGGCACAGATCGAGGCGTTGCTTCGCGACGCCGTCACGGGCGAGCGGCATTCGATCGATCCGGATCTCATCGATGACTTATTCACGCTGGCGTCCGTACTCGGCGCTTCCCCGGTGTTTCACGTCATCAGCGCCTACCGGGCGCATCAAAGCGAGGCCGCGCGTCCCAGCCTGCACGCGCTGGGGCGCGCGATCGACCTGCGCTTGGTCGGTGTCGATTGCGCCGATCTGGCATCGGCCGCACGAAAACTCGAGCGAGGCGGCGTGGGCTATTACCGCAGATCGGACTTCGTGCATCTCGACACCGGCGCCTGCCGCAGCTGGCGCGGCTGAATGCGCAAGCTCGTCCCGTTGCCATGATGCCCGGCGCGGCCCACGCCACCGCGATACACGAGATGGTCGAACGATGTCGCGCCGCGGACAATCCGCGCGCCGTCGTCAAGCTCCACTCGGGTTGGGTCGTCATGGGTGAGCGGCAAGTCTTGCCGGGGTATTGTTTGTTGCTACCCGATCCGGTCGTGCCCCACCTCAATGCGCTTATTGCGGACGCCCGCATGCAGTTCCTCGCAGATATGGCGCTGATCGGCGATGCCTTGCTCGCGATCACGGGAGCCGTCCGCATCAACTACGCGATGTTCGGAAACGTCGAGCCCGCGCTGCACGCGCACGTGTTTCCCCGGTATGCAGACGAGCCGCATGCGCAGCGCACGGCCCAGCCCTGGGCGCTAGCCTGGGATCTCGCGCCGAGCTTCTCGGTCGCCACGCACGGCGATCTGAGGCAGCGTTTGGCGGCGCGGATCGAATGGAGCGGCGCAAAGGGGGCGCTCGGCGCCTCGGAGACGCGGTAACATGTCCCTGTCGCCCGCCGCCAAGGGCGCGCTTTGGCTCATTGGCGGCCTCATCCTGCTGATCCTCGCCGTCCCCGGCACGTGGTTGCTCGTCAATGTGTTCGATGCGCCGCTGGATCCTCAGGTACGGGCGGTCCTCGAGCGCAGATACGATACGGTCGCGCCGGCCGAAAACCTTTTCTACGCGCTGCTCGCACTGAATTCCCGAGACGCCGGGGATATCAATGCGCAAGGGCAGCGGCTGTACAGCGAGTACCTGAGGCAGAGCGCCGCGCACGCTGCGGACCGCACGTTTCGATTCGACTATGAGGGCACCCTCGCTCGGCAGCCGTTCGAGGGCAATCAGCAGCTGCTTTGCGGTTCGGCCAAGCCGCAGGAGGACTGCCTCGAGCGCGCGCGCGGCACCGCTACGGAACTCGAGCAGCTGCTCGCGTCGAATCGCCTGCTGCTGGATCGCTACGGGAGTTTGCAACGCTATCGCCATCTGCAAGATCCGGTGCACCTCGCGGTCAATTCGCTGATTGTCCAATGGCAGCCGTTTCGGGCCGCAAAGCGCTTGTGGTTGACCGATGTGGCGCTACAAATCGACGCCGGTAACCGTGATGCCGCAATCGACGCGCTGCGCGAGGAAATCGCTTTTACGCGCCGGATGCTGGCCGAACCGGATCTGATCCTCATCGACAAGATGATGCTCGCGGCGAGCCTGCGCGACAGCCTGCACCTCATCTCCGATTTTGTGCGCCAAGTTCCCTTGAGCCAAGCCCAATTTCAGGCTCTGGAGCAGATGAATCCGCCCTTGACCGATGATGAACGGTCCTTGAGTACCGTGTTTGCGCGAGAGTTCACGGGCTTTGCCGACTTCGCGCAGAGCTACGGCGATCCGGAACACCCGGCTTTCTCGCCGGGGCTCGCGGGTTCCCTGCAGTCGAGATTTTTCAAATATCATGCCACGCTCAATCTCAAGTGGTCGACTGTCGATGAGACGATTGCCCAGAGCCGCGGATCCTGCGAGAAATTGCCGCGCGAGGAGCCGACATCGGGCGTGCGTGCGAAGCTGCCGTTCTATGACTATGTCTACAATCCCATCGGTAAAATCTTGGTCGTGATGTCGGCGAGCAGCGGCCTCGATTTCCTCGAGACGTTCTGTGATTTGGAAGGCATGCGCAGAATCGTCGCGCTCCAGGCGATGTTGCGCGCCCGGCAGGTGCCGGACGAGGAGGTCGCCGAATTCTTGCGGCAGGCCGGGCCGGCGTTTGGAAATCCGTATACCGGTTTACCGATGCAGTGGAATGCGGCTGGCCACGCGCTCAGCTTCGAGCCGCTAGCACCGCGCGACAGAGATTATTTTCCGTGGGCCATCTGACCGCATCGGCGCATCGGCGCATCGGCGCGCAATGAATTAGTATAGGCAAATGGCGCTATTAGAAGCCGCATTATCACAGCCTCCCGGCCGCTCCCCGTGGATGCCGCGGTGGCTGATTTGCAAGGACTGCGACACCGTCTATCGGCGGCTCGAATTGACGGCCGGCGAAGTCGCCGTCTGCGCCCGCTGCGGCGCCGTGCTCGAGCGCCATCATTGGTTCGATATCGACGCGCTGACGGCCTTGGTATTGACCGCATTGATCGTGTTCATTCAGGGCAATCTTTGGCCCGTCGCCACGCTCAGCCTCAATGGGCAGGAAATCAGCGCGACACTCTGGGACATGATCCGCATCATGTGGACCGATCATTCGCGCATTATCGGTGCGATTACGGCCGTCACGCTGTTCTTCTTTCCGCTGCTCAATATGATGGGACTGGGCTGGCTGCTGTTGTTTGCGCGCCGGCGCCGGCGTGCGCCCGGATTCCGATTGCTGATGATCATGATGCATTATTTGGGGCCTTGGACGATGAGCGAGGTGTTCGTGTTGGGCGTGCTCGTGGCGATGGTCAAGGCCAAGTCGTATTTCGACGTCATGCCCGATCCCGGCATCTATGCGTATGCGGTTCTGACCGTTCTGATCACGGTCTTTGCCGGCGTCGACCCGCGGCGATTGTGGGACTACGTGGCCGATCGCCCGCCATGACAGCGCTCCCGCGTGCGCATGAATTGGGGCTCATCGGCTGCCACGTCTGCGGCTTGGTGTGCCGCCAAACGAGCCGACAGGATTCCGCCTGCCCGCGCTGCGGCTCGGCGTTGGAGCGGCGCAAACCGGACAGTGTCGCGCGTACCTGGGCGCTGCTGATCGCGGCCTTCATGGTCTATATTCCCGCCAACGTTTTGCCGATCATGCGCACGGTGAGCCCCGGCGATATCGACGACAACACGATCCTTACGGGCATCGTGGAGCTTTGGGACAAGGGCTCGCAGGAACTGGCAATCATCGTGTTCACTGCGAGTATCGTCGTGCCAATGCTCAAGTTCCTGGTGCTCGGCACGCTGTTGATTTGTGTCCAACGCGGGTCCAAGTGGGCGCAGCCGCAGCGCGCGAGACTTTACCGGCTCATCGAATTGATCGGCCATTGGTCGATGCTCGATGTGTTCGTCGTCGCGATACTGACCGCACTGGTGCGTTTCAGCTTGCTGAGCTCCGTAGAGCCGCTGCCCGGAGTCATATTTTTCGGACTTACCGTGGTCTTGACGATGTTCGCGGCCTTGAGCTTTGATCCGCGCATGACCTGGGATGCCAAGGGTAGCGAATGACGGACGAGGACAAAGCGATCGGCAGCGAAGGCGAGGAGTTGCCGCAGCCCATCGTCCAAACGCGCCGGTTCAACGCCTCGTTGATCTGGCTCGTGCCGGCGCTCGCCGCGGTCGTCGGCGCTTGGCTCGTGATCCGCAACTCGCTCGAGGCGGGGCCTACGATCACGATCAGCTTTCAAACGGCTGAGGGCCTGGAGTCCGCCAAGACCCCGGTGAAGTACAAGAATGTGGTCATCGGAGTCGTGCACGGCATCCGCCTCAGTGCCGATCGTGATCACGTGCTGGTGAGGGTCGATTTGCAGAAAAGCGCGGACAATTTTGCGACCGCCGATACACGATTCTGGGTCGTGCGCCCGCGCATCGGGCTGAGCGGCATCTCCGGCGTGGATACGCTGCTGTCGGGTCCCTTCATCGCGGCGGATATCGGGGATTCGACCGAGCCCAGCAGAGATTTCATCGGCCTGGAGACGCCGCCGTCGGTAATTCACGGTACGCCCGGCAAGAGTTTCAAGTTGCACACCCATGATCTGGGCTCGATCGACGTCGGCTCCCCGATTTATTACCGGCGCCTGCAGGTGGGCCATGTGAGTTCTTATCGGCTCGATGAGAACGGCAAGGGCATCTCGGTTGAGATTTTCATCGACGGGCCGAATGATCAGTTCGTCAACCCATCGACGCGCTTCTGGAACGCGAGCGGCATCGACGTATCGGTCGGCATCGACGGTCTGAAGGTCAACACTGAATCTATTGCGTCCGTCATCGCGGGCGGCATCGCATTCCAGGATCTACCGGCACCGCACGATACGACGCCGTCGCCTGCGGACAGCGAATTCGAGTTGTACGGTAATCTGGCGACCGCGATGTTGCCGCCGGACGGAGAACCGACCTATATCCGCATGCGTTTCGATCAATCGTTGCGCGGGCTCGCCGTCGACGCGCCGGTCGAGTTTCTCGGCGTCAACATCGGCCGCGTCGTCTCGATCAATATCGACTATGACGAGAAGACGCAGCGATTCCCAATCATCGTGGGCGCCGTCATTTACGGGCAGCGCCTCGGGCGCGCGCAGACGAAGCTGGCGGCGCGCGCTGCCAAGCATGGCAACGACGCGGATATGTCGCACACGTTCGCATTGCTCGTCGAGCACGGGCTGCGCGCGGAGGCGCGCAGCGGCAATCTCTTGACGGGGCAGCTGTTCATCAGCATGGACTTCGTGCCGAAGGCGCCGAAGGTCGCCTACAGCGCTGCTGCGCGGCCGCTGGAGATTCCGACGACGAACGGCAGTTTCAGCAAACTGCAGGAACGGTTGGACTCAATCCTTGCGAAGGTCGATGCGCTTCCGCTCGATCGCATCGCCGCGCGTCTCGATGATTCGCTCGGCGAACTGACGAATACCCTAAGAACGATCAATGGCGAAGTGCTGCCGGACTTCAAAAACACCTTGCGTGGCGCCAACATGACATTCAAGGCTGCCGACGACGCCCTGGCCACGGATTCGCCGCTGCAGCAGAACCTCGGCCTGACTTTGGAGGAGTTGCGTCGCACGGCGCGCTCGCTGCGCGCATTCAGCGATTATCTGGGCCGTCACCCGGAGGCCTTGATCCGCGGTCGCCGCACCGATGCCAACCCGCCGGCGGAGCCGCCGCCCGAAGCGACTGCGCCGTCTCAATCCGGGAGCAAACCATGAAGTCTGCGCGAAATCGGCTGTTGAGGGCGGTGGCGCTGGCCGGCGCGGCGGTGCTCGGCGCCTGTGCGTCTGCGCCCGTGCACTATTACACGCTGGTCGCTCCGGCGACCGAGGATACGGTCGCCGCGGGCGCCGTCACGGGCCCGACAATCCCGTTCGAGCTCTTGGCGAGCCCGGTGCCCGCTCAAGTCGATCAACCGCAACTCATCGTGCGTGAGGGCGCGCAGCGCGTCGGCGTGCTCGATGGCGAACGCTGGATCGCGCCCTTGGGCGACGAGGTGCATGCGGCACTGGCCGCTGATTTGGAGCGCGCCTTGCCGGGGGAGGATGTCGGCAAATTCATTGCCGCAGGCAAACCGGTGCTGCGCATCCAGTTGGAGCTGCGCCGCTTCGAATCGGCGCCGGCGGCCTATGCGCTCATCGAAGCGGCGTGGAGCCTGCGCTTGCCGAACGACGCGGTTGCGCCCTTGACCTGTAACACGACCATCAGCGAGCGGGTGGGACCCGGCTACGACGCGTTGGTCAGAGGCCACCAGCGCGCGCTCGGCCGACTGGCTGCCGAAATCGCAGCAGTCGCGCAGCCGTACGTCGCGGGTCGTGCGGCCCATTGCCGATGAACCCGGTCCTGGTCATCGAGTCGGACGTCGAGCCCGAAGGCGGCGATGGCGTGATGTGGCGCACGCTGACGAGTGCCGATCGGACGCCGACAGCGCGGCTGACGAGCGGAGTTTGCGAGATTTTGCCGGGCTGCGCGCTGCAGATTCACCGCCATCCGACGCTCGAGCTGTACTACTTTCTCGAAGGCTCCGGCATCGTCACTTTGGGATCCGAGGAGCACGCGGTACGCGCGGGCACCACGATCTATATTCCGGCCGAGACCGTGCACGGCATCCGCAACGACGGCAGCGCATTGCTCAAGCTGTTCTACGTGTTCCCGGTCGATTCATTCGACGAGGTCGCCTATACGATGCTCTAGGGGCGGGCGTCGGTTAGAATGCGCGCCAAACCCACTGAAGTACTTCCTATGGCCGATACCGTCCCTGCAGCGCATTTGCCCGCGCTGCGTTTGAAGCGCAACGAAGATCGCAGGCTGCAGGCCGGGCACCTATGGGTGTTCAGCAACGAAGTCGACACTGCGCAAACGCCGCTCACGAAATTCGACGCGGGCGCGCTGGTTCGCGTGCTGGCGCACAACGACCGGGCGCTCGGGCTCGCCTACGTCAATCCGCAATCCCTGATTTGCGCGCGCTTGCTGGATTCTTGGCGTCTACCCGACGTGCCTTGGTTCGTGGCACGACTCCGATCGGCGCTCGCCTTGCGCGAGCGTTTATACGCGGCGCCGTATTATCGCCTGGTCTACGGCGAGTCGGACGGGCTACCCGGCTTGGTCATCGACCGGTTTGGTGACGCCTGCGTCGCGCAAATCGGTACGGCCGGCATGGAGCGTCTGAAGCCCCAGATTGTAGAGGCTTTGAAGCAGGTACTCGGGCTTCGAGCACTGCTATTCAAGAACGATAACGCCGCTCGGGAGATGGAGGGGCTGCCGAGCGCTATCGAGCAAGCCATCGGCGAAACCGGGAACCTTGGCACCGTCGTCGAGGACGGCCTGCGTTTTGAGGCGCCGTTGCTCGAGGGGCAGAAAACCGGTTGGTTTTTCGATCAGGCGGCCAATCGGCGCGCCTTGACGAAGTACGTGCGTCCCGGCGCGCGCGTTCTCGATGTATTCAGCTACGTCGGCGCATGGGGCGTGCGCGCCGCGGCGGGCGGTGCAAGCGACGTGTTGTGCATCGACAGCTCCGCCTCTGCACTGGAACTCGCGCAAAGAAACGGCCAAGCAAACGCATTGAAGATCCGCACACGCAAAGCCGATGCCTTCGACGCACTCGAGGAACTGGCGCGCGAGGGCGCGCGCTTTGACGTCGTGATCATCGATCCGCCCGCGTTTGCGAAGCGAAAGAAGGACCTGCCGAAGGCACAGGGCGCCTATAAGCGGCTCAATCAGCTCGCGCTGCAAGCGCTCGCGCCGGACGGGATCCTCGTGTCGTGCTCGTGCTCCTATCATTTGAGCGCGGAGCAGCTGCAGGATGCGATCGGCAAGGCGGCGCGCGGTGCCGGCAAGCACGTGCAGCTCGTCGAGATGGGCGGTCAGGCGCCCGACCACCCCGTGCATCCGGCCATTCCCGAGACTCGCTACTTGAAGGCATACTTTTGTCGAGTCACGGATATTCTGAAATAATGTAGGCGCTCATCTCATGCTCACGTATCCCCATATCAATCCCATCGCGATTTCGATCGGCCCCGTCTTGGGTGTCGGACCGCTGCGTGTGCATTGGTACGGCATCATGTATCTGATCGGCTTCGTGGCGGCATGGTGCCTGGCCCGCTACCGCGCGCGCCGGCCCGGATCGACTTGGAGCGGACTCGATATCGACGATTTGATTTTTTACTGTGCGGTCGGCGTCATCCTCGGCGGCCGAATCGGGTGGTGCATTTTTTACGGCCACGACGTCATCGCCGAGAATTGGCTCAACGCATTCCATATCTGGGACGGCGGCATGTCTTTTCATGGCGGCCTTACCGGGGTTCTCGTCGGCGCGGTGGTGTTCGCCCGCGCCAAGAAGAAAAAAATCGCCGATGTGCTCGATTTTCTTGCGCCGCTGCCGGGCATCGGGCTGCTGGCGGGGCGTCTCGGCAATTTCATCAACGGCGAACTATGGGGCAGGCCGACCGATTTGCCGTGGGGCTTCGGGGTGCCCAACGAGGCAGGCCAGCTGATCTCGAGGCATCCGTCGCAGCTTTACGAAGCGAGCCTCGAGGGGCTCGTGCTATTCACGATCCTCTGGTGGTATACGAGCAGGCCCCGGCCGAGAGCGGCACCTGCAGGCCTGTTCTTGCTCGTCTACGGCTGCGCGCGCTTCACGGTCGAATGGGTGCGACTGCCGGATGCCAATATCGGCTACCTGGTCGGCAACTGGTTGACGATGGGGATGCTGTTGACGACGCCGATGATAGTCATCGGCTTAGCGACGTTGGTTTACGCCTATCGGCGCAATGCCGTTAGCGGGAATTCGATCGGCGGCAGTCCCGGCGGCAGTCCCGGCGGCAGTCCCGGCGGCAGTTCCGCGAGTAGCGCCGCGAGCAGCGCCGCGAGCAGCAATGGGGCGCGCCGCAATGCGGGTGTGAAGGCTTAACCGATGCGGCCGTATCTCGATTTTCTGCGTCATATTAGAGACTTCGGAGCGCACAAGGAGGACCGCACCGGTACCGGCACGCTGAGCGTCTTCGGCTACCAGATGCGCTTCGATCTCGCCGCCGGTTTTCCGCTGGTCACCACGAAAAAGCTGCACTTACGTTCGATCATTCACGAACTGCTGTGGTTTTTGCGCGGAGAAACCAACGTTCGCTATCTGCGCGAGCGGGGAATCACGATCTGGGACGAGTGGGCGGACGCGGACGGTGAATTGGGCCCCGTCTACGGCAAGCAATGGCGCAGCTGGCCGACGGCCGATGGGCGCAACATCGATCAGCTCGCGACCGTCGTGCGTCAGCTGCTGCAAGAGCCCGATTCGCGCCGCATCGTCGTCAGCGCATGGAACGTCGGCGAATTGGACCGGATGGCCTTGATGCCCTGCCATGCCTTGTTCCAGTTCTATGTGGCGAACGGAAAGTTGTCGTGTCAACTGTATCAGCGTAGTGCCGATGCGTTTCTCGGTGTGCCGTTCAATATCGCCTCTTACGCGCTGCTCACGCACATGCTCGCGCAACAGTGTGATCTCGAGGTCGGCGACTTCGTCTGGGTCGGGGGCGACTGCCATCTGTACTTGAATCACCTCGAACAGGTCGAGCTGCAGCTCGGCCGCAGCCCATACCCTTTGCCGAAGCTCTCCATCAAGCGCCGCCCGCCGAGCCTCTTCGATTATTCATTTGACGATTTCGAGATACTTGCTTATCAATGTCACCCGGCCATCAAGGCCCCAATTGCCGTTTAGGAGCCCATGAAGAAGAAGCGCGTGCGTCGACTGCCGATGATCGAAGTCAGACACTCGAAGGTCCATGGGTATGGCGTGTTCGCGCTGCGCCGGATTCGCAAAGGCACCGTGGTGACCGAATATCTCGGAGACCGGATCAGTCACGATGAGGCCGACACGCGCTACGAAGGCAAGGCGGCCACCGACAATCACACGTTCCTGTTCACGGTCGATGCGAAGACCGTCATCGACGGCGGCGTCGGCGGCAATGACGCGACATACATCAATCACGGTTGCGTGCCGAATTGCGAGAGCACCACCATACAATGACGAGCCCTATAGATCCTTGGGCAGGCGTTTCTTGCCGCATGCGTTGCCGGTCTTATCCAAGATGTACCAACGGTTTAGCGCCGCTTATGCAAAGATTTTGCATAGATCGCTTGTAAGTTTTCTCAAAAATGCTTGCGCAGCGCCAAAACGGCTGCGAGGCGGGATTTTTTGACGTGCTCGATTCAGAGAACTTCGCAGCAGCCTCCGCCTTGGAATGGGGGAGATTGTTGTATGGTTGGAAAGATCAACTGTGCAGCGACGTTGGCACCAATAGCGGCACTCTGGGCTAACTACCGCGCATCAAAAGGTTAAGGCAATGGCCAGATTTTGGCCGGCGCTCGTCGACGCAGCTGTTGCTCCACACGTAACACTTACCGGGTTCAAGAATGGAAAACGGGGAGCGAACCAGAGGGCGCGACGTTGCTTGGCGCAGCTAACGCCAGCCGAGGCCATTTCCAGCGCGGCGGAGCAAGAGGTTATCACCCGTTTGACAAAGTTTTTCGACAAGACTGAACAGGCGGAGGCACAAGAATTCATTGTTTCGCTGTGCAGAGAGTTTTCGCCTAGTTTCGTTCGTTGATTGACACCGGCGGCTCTGATTAGAGAAATGCGGTCGCTCGTGCGAGGCGTCCGACTCGTTCTGGCGCAGGTCGCCTCGGTCAAAGCGAATATCCCTGTTGAGCGTGCGAATATCGGCTTTATGCTGCTGCACCTTTTGGACGGTTCGTTCAACAACGCGCAGTTCATGTGCCAATTCCGCCAGACGAATGAATAAATTGACGACCGCCGGGGGTGCGAATAGTCTCGGTACCTATCCAAATCAGCTCCGGCGGTGCCTTCATGGCGGATGAGCCGTCCGGTCAGGTGACCGAACTTCTGCAACGATGGGTCAAGGGCGATGACGCAGCCCTTGGCGCGCTCGCGCCCCTGGTGTTTCAGGAACTGCGCAGGCTCGCGCATTTCCATATGCAATCCGAGCGCGCCGGCCACACGCTGCAGAGCACGGCTCTCGTCAACGAGGCGTTCTTGCGCCTGATCGGCGGCCGGCCGGTCGATGTTCAAAATCGGAATCATTTCGTCGCCGTTGCCTCGCGGCTCATGCGCCAGGTGCTCGTCGACTATGCGCGGAGCCGGCGTGCCAACAAGCGAGACGGGGGCTGCCGCATCGATATCGAGGCGCTCGCCGAATTGCCGGTCCAGGACGACGCCGAGCTGCTTGCATTGGACGACGCGCTGCAGAGCCTCGGCCAGCTCGACGAGCGGCAGGCCCGCATCGTCGAGATGAAGTTCTTCGGCGGCTTGTCCGCGCCCGCGATCGCCGACGTAATGGGGCTGTCGCTCGCGACCGTCGACCGCGATTGGGCAATCGCCCGCCTCTGGCTGCGCAGACAGATGGACGGTTCGCCGGTCCCATGACCGACGCCCGGTGGGAACAGGTCAAGGACCTGGCCTACCAGGCCCTGCAGTTACCCGCGGACCAGCGTATGGGCCTGCTCGAAGCGGCCTGCGGATTGGATACGGCGCTGCGTGCCGAGGTCGAGTCGCTGCTGGCCATCGATTCCGGCATCAGCGCCAGATTTTTGCAATCGCTTCCCGAGAGTGTTGCGGGAGCCACAGCCGCGGCAGGGCTTGAAGCCGGCCAGGTATTCGCCGAGCGCTTCCTGCTGATCCGCAAGCTCGGCGAGGGCGGCATGGGTCAGGTCTGGCTCGCCGAACAGACCGTACCAGTACGACGGCCGGTGGCACTAAAGCTGATCCGCGCAGGTATGTACGACGAGACGGTCGTCCAGCGCTTTCAGTCCGAGCGGCAGTCTCTGGCGATCATGGAACATCCGGCGATTGCCAAAGTCTTCGACGCCGGAACAACCGCGCAGGGCCAGCCTTACTTCGTCATGGAATACGTGCCAGGGCTGCCGATCACGGAATACTGTGACAAGCAGAAGCTCGGCATTCTCGAGCGGCTGGAAATTTTCATCCTGACCTGCGAGGGCGTACAGCATGCACATCATAAGGCGACCCTGCATCGCGATTTGAAGCCCGCAAACATTCTCGTCGTCGAAGTCGACGGCAAACCGGTGCCGCGGATCATCGATTTCGGGCTCGCGAAGCCGACGGCGCCGATGCATGACGCGGACGCCGCGCTGACGAGGTTTGGGAATCTGTTGGGGACGCCAGGTTACATGAGTCCCGAGCAAGCCGATCCGAACGGCCACGAGATCGATGCGCGCACGGACGTTTATTCGCTCGGCGTGGTGCTCTACGTGCTGCTGACGGGGCTGCAGCCGTTCGAGTATCGGCGACGGCAAAAGCAGCCGATCGACGAACTGTTCCGCCAGCTGCGCGAGGAGGACCCGCTGCCGCCGAGCTCGAAGCTCGCGGCCGACAAGGACGCATCGGCCGTGAGCGCCGAAGCGCGCGGCACCTACGTCGCGCGGCTGCTACGACTGTTGCGCGGCGATCTCGACTGGATCACCACCAAGGCGCTCGAAAGGGATCGATCGCGCCGTTACGGCACGCCGGTCGAACTAGCCACGGACCTTCGTCGTTTCTTGAATCACGAGCCGGTGACGGCCCGGCCGGCCAGCATCGGTTACCGGCTGCGCCGCAGTCTGCGCAGGCACCGGCTCGCGGCTGGATTGGGTGCTGCCTCGATCGCGATGCTAACGGCCGCGGCGCTGCTGGGATTCGCGTATTGGCGGGCGCAACCGCCGTCGACCTTGAGTGCGGGCGACACCGTGCTGCTCGCCGACATCGACAATTCAACCGGCGATTCGACGTTCGACGGACCCCTCCGGGTGGCGCTCGACGTCTCGCTGCGCCAATCTCCATTCTTGAGTTTCTATCCGGATTTCAAGATCGCCAACATGCTCGAAAAAATGGCGCGTCCGGCAAATTCGCGACTAACGCTCGATGTCGCGCGTGACGTCTGCGTGCGCGCTGGCGATCGAGCGGTCATTACCGGCGGCATTTCGCGCATCGCCGCCGGATATGCACTGCGCGTTGCGGCGATCCGCTGCGGCAACGGCCGTACGATGGCGCAGGTGGAGGGCGACGCGGCGACACGCGACCAGGTGCTCGGAGCGCTCGGCCAAGCGGCTTCGAAGCTGCGCGCGGCGCTCGGCGAGCCGATGTCGACGCTGCGGGAGTACTCGGTGCCCGTGGATCAGGCATTGACGAGTTCGCCGGAGGCACTTGAGGCCTATGCGCACGGGCTCGAGGCCACGCGCGCCAGGGGCCTCGAAGCTGCGCTACTCGAATTCGGGCGTGCGACGGAACTCGACGCGAATTTTGCGCTGGCTCATCTCAAGATCGGCACCCTGCAATATGATCTGAATCGGCGCGCCGCCGCCGTGCAATCCCTGCAGAAAGCCTTTGATCTTCGTGTGCGAGTGACTCAACGCGATCAATTCCGCATCGTCGCAGAATACGAGCAGTTGGTCAGTGGCGATTTGAATGAGTCCGCCCAGAGCTATGCCGTTTGGACGCAGCGCTACCCGCACGACGGCGCCGCTCGCGGCAATGGGGCAACCGTCTCGGCGATGCTTGGGCAATACGGCAAAGCGGGGGCCGACGCCCGCGAAGGGCTGCGTCTCGGCGCCGATGCCGGCGCGACCTATGCGAATCTAGGCCAGATCGATCTCGCGCAAAATCAGTTCGAGGCCGCGAAAGCGATCCTCAATGAGGCGCTCGCACACGGCCTCGACAACGCCGCGCTGCATCTGAATCTGTATGACTTGGCGTTTTGCCGCGCGGACACCGTGGCGATGAACGAGCAGGCGGATTGGGCCACCGGCAAGGGCGATGCCGAAGATACCATGCTCTCGTCGCAATCCGACACGGAAGCATCGTTCGGGAGAATCGGCAACTCGCGCAAGCTCACCCGGCAGGCCGTTGAGAGTGCCTTGCGCAGAGGCCGGCGCGAGGGCGCCGCGCAATGGCAGGCCCACGCTGCCGTTCGCGAAGCACTGCTCGGCAACGGCGGCGCCGCGCGTTCGGGGGCAGCCGCGGCTGTGGCGCTGGCGCCCGATGATCGGCAGACGCTCGCGCAATCGGGGCTTGCGTATGCGCTCAGTGGTGATGCGGCTCGCGCGGAGGAGATTGCCGAGGGGCTCGGCCGGCAATTTCCTCGCGACACGATTATCCAGTCAGTCGCGCTGCCCATGATCCGCGCGCAGCTCGCAGCTGACGGCAAGCATCCGGGAAGCAATCTCGCCGCGCTGGAACCCGCGGCGCCTGTGGAGATGGGATTGCTGTCGCTGACGGCGACCAACTCGTGCATGTATCCGGTCTTCATTCGCGGCCAGCTTTATATGGCTGCGCGACGCGGAGCCGCGGCCGCCGCGGAGTTTCAGAAGATACTCGATCATCGAGGCCTCGTGCAGAACTGCATCACCGGCGTGCTTGCACGGCTCGGACTCGCGCGTGCCAAGCGCCTCGATGGCGACGCGCGAGCGGCGCTCGCAAGTTATGATCGGCTCGTCGCACATTGGAGCGGCGCGGACGCCGGCATCCCGGTGTTGTCCGCTGCGCGCGCCGAATTGCAGCGGCTCAAGGCGGATGCCGCGGCAAAGTGAGCCGTCGGCACGAGCTGGCCGCCCGCGCCGATGCGCCCCTGGGGCCTGCCGGAGTAGGGATCTTAGTCAGCGCGCCGGCGGCGGCCGGATATCGCCGATCGCCGCATCCACCTGACGAAATTTGCAGCCGCTACCTGGACGGCGAAGGCAGGACTGAAGACTCCGCCAAGGCGTCATTGTACGAGTGTCGCGCCCAGCCGAGGTAGTTCGGATTGTCTCGATTTGCGGCGTCCAGTAACGCCAGCATCTGCGGCAATTGCGGGCCGTAGTCGGGCGTGCGCAGTGCGATCACGATTTTCGCGAGGCCCCGCGGATCGAGACCCTCATAGGCCATCTCGAGATATTTCTCGCTGGTTTGCTGCAGTTTCAGACGTCGCTCGGCCGTCGTCTTGCCGTCCCGCGGGCTGCTTAATTCATAGAGCATCAACGTGATTCGCGGGGTCGACGACAACAAGGACTGGCGCTGCCGCGCATCCCCTTCGAGCAATTTTTTCTGAATATCGGCATCGAGCGTCAGGCCGGCGCGATCGGTCAATGCCCGGACGGCGCGGTAGCTCTCGACGAGATTCGGCAGAAAGCCGAGATTGCCAGATCCCTTATTCTCCTCACGCTGCTGCGGCTCGATATCCAGGTGAACTCCGTCGAATCGTTGCGCCGCGTGCCGTTGATTGAACTGCAGAATTGACCGCGTGCGGTCCAGCAATTCATCTCGAGGGCCCCCTGCCTCATCGCCGTTGGCGCTCGAGATCAGCGCCTCAACGTGGATGCCGGATCGATGCAGTAGCGCAATGAGCTGCGTCAGTCGCGGCTCTTGCTCCGCCAGGGATTGCGGGGCAACGGACACGTAGACTTCGTTGATTCCTTTGGACTGGCAAAATCCCGCGAGTGCTTGCAGCCTCTGCGGCTCCTGCAGCACCGTTGCGCTCTTCCAAAGCCACACTCCGTGCACCGGCCCCATGGGGTCAGCCGCCGCCGCAGTAAGCGCCAGCGCCGCGACCAGCGTCATCACGAAGATTGCTTTCATCCATTAAACTATAAAGGAAATGTGACCCGCCGGGATTAGCCTCGCCGCTCATCCCGTTACTTGAAGTTGAATCCACCGGCGCCGGCGCACGGGCCCCGTATGTGAAAACACGAAATCACTTTTCAGATTTCGATTCTGGCGGTTCGGTCAACAAACTTGCTCAGAATCGAACTACACGAGGGATTTTTACGTCATTTTCCGCATTTAATATGGGGTGGGGGTACGAGTTTGCCCACACTGTGGACCAAACCGGACCGTCGCATGTGTCAGCGAACGGGCGATGTAAAGCCTTACTCCCTGCGTCGGTGATCATCGAGGTTTCGAAGCCCTGGGCCCGTGGTCATGGTATCCGCAGGAAACCGTGGTTCACATTGTTCGAATCAATGTAGTGGCCCGTGATCGCCCCCGCACCACTGATGCTCTCAGGAAAGGTCCCCTGTCCCGAACCTGCAGTCTTGCCCGCGTCGGGCGCATCGAAAGTGATGAACTCGCCCCCAGGACTGCGCAGGAAGCCGTGGTTCAGATCGTTCGAATCAATGTAGTGCCCCGTGATCGCCCCCGCACCACTAATGCTCTGAGGAAAGGTTCCCCATCCTGAACCTTCAGTTCTGCCGGCGCCGGGAGCATCGAACGTCGTGAATTCGCCGGTCGGACCACGCACAAAACCGTGGTTCACATTGTTCGAATCAATGTAGCGGCCGGTGATAGTCCCCGCCTCGCTGATGCTGTCGGAAAAAGTCCCTTGTGCCGAACCTGCGATCTCGCCAGCGCCGGGAGCATCGAACGTGATGAATTCGCCCCCAGGACCGCGCAGGAAACCGTGGTTCACGTTGTTCGAATCAATGTAGTGCCCCGTGATCGCCCCCGCACCACTGATGCTCTCAGGAAAGGTCCCGTTACCTGAACCTGCAGAACTCGCGCCGGGGGCATCGAACGTCGTGAATTCGCCGGTCGGACCGCGCACGAAACCGTGGTTCACATTGTTCGAATCAACGTAGTGCCCCGTGATGGCCCCCGCACCGTTGATGCCGTCAGGAAAGGTCCCCGATCCCGAACCTGCAGTCTTGCCCGCGCCGGGCGCATCGAACGCGATGAACTCGCCCGCAGGACTGCGCAGGAATCCGTGGTTCACGTTGTTCGAATCAATGTAGTGCCCCGTGATCGCCCCCGCACCGTTGATGCTCTCAGGAAACGTCCCCGATCCCGAACCTCCGGTCCTGCCCGCGCCGACAGCATCGAACGTAGTGAACTCGCCCCAGGGACTGCGCAGGAAACCGTGATTCACATTGTTCGAATCACTATAGTGCCCCGTGACAGCCCCAGCGCCGCTGCTGCAGATGCTCTTAGGAAAGGTCCCCTGTCCCGAGCCTGCGGTCTTGCCCGCTCCGGGAGCGTCGAAGCTATTAGTTTCGGGGCCTGCGTGCCGCGGTGAGGGGCGCACTGGGACCGGCAGCACACCCAATAAAATAACCATGGTCAAGAACGTCAATGTCCCGAATCTCATGAACCCTCCTCGAACCGGCGTCTGATGTGCGCGGCTCTGCAACTGTCTGCAGTTGGGATACTAAATTACCCGGTCAACTTCCGCTGCTGGCAGCCTGCGCCAATTGCGGTCCAACTGTGATCCGGCGTCATGGTTGGACGCCGGTCGGCGTCGCAACTTGTTGATCTAGAAGCACCCCGCTGCCAACAAGTGATCAACATTCGGCGCCTGTTCACACACTTCCGCCAATGTGCGCAAAAGAGCAGCTGAGGAGCTTCCCCCTCAGCTGTCCTGTCGGACCCACATTTGATGCGGGATCATGTCGAGTGCTTCAGTTCGATTCGATAAACTGGATCTGAGCAATTGGCACTCCAGCGATAGTGATCTCGGAAGCCGTGCAGCTGCCCAGGCTCAAGTTATTGGTCTCACCGGTGGTCCCGGCATTGGCGAGACATGTCGGCTTAGCGGCGGATCCATCATATAAAGACAGATACACGTTGATCGACGAGCCGCTGTTGAAATCGGCTCGCGAGCCACCGATATCACCCAAGACATTGAATTCCGCCTTGTTCCAGACGCCACCGATTTCAAGTATCGCGTCGGGGTTCGAGGTGCTCGTTCCCTCCCCGTCATAGAAAAACGTAACCGTATCAAATGCGCCAAATTGAGCGGTACCCTGCAGCTGTATCTGGCCCAGCGCAGTAATCGGTACGTCTGTTGCCGGTGCCACCGGGCTGTTCAGGTAACACTCGTCTGGCTTAGAGAAGATCCAGCCACCCTTTGGACAGGAAGAGGAGCCCCAGTTGATCAGCCAGTACTGCATGAATACCCCGGCGACCCCCGGGCGAATATAATCGGTTGCATACACGAACTGTTGCCAGACCGTACAGTCGCTATGCCCGGAACAGGCGCCGGTAGTCTCCTTGTCGTTCGTATTGAGCTGCACCGAGTACTCGTTGGTACCAAGAATGCCCTTAGATTCACCACCGCCAAAGGGAACGTTAACGGTTTTTTCCGATTTCACCCCGTTGATTGCGAAGGCCCCAGTCGCCACCTGTATCAACCCCGTCGCATAGGCCACGTAGTCGTTGCCGGCGCCGGTCACTGCAGCCTTATCGTCGGCTGGTTTGATGTGCTCGGGATGCACGCGGGGCTGAGCCACGGCGCAATCCACCTTCTCCCAAACGAAGCTGGGATACGTCGAATGAAAACACCCTTTATCCGGCGCGCCGTTCTGCGCCATGAATGTGCGCCACTGGCTGCGCGCCGCCGACTCCGGGTCGGCTGAGCCGTCCGGGCTCTGCACCATCGCGGAATTTCCGGCACTGTCGTTTACGGCTCCTTCCGGCGGCTGAGCTGCCCAGGCGTTCCCCGCGACCGCAGTGGCAAGTCCGGCGGCGATCAGGACGCGCTTGATCGAGCCGCGTGATGGTTCCGTGCAGGTCGGCGCGGGCCCGACCGACGATAACGATGAGTATGTATTCGATCGATTCACGTCTATCATGATTGCGATTCCTTCAATTGGTAAAAATGGGTTACGAGAAATGTCCGGGCGCGGATCTAGATCGGGCGCTTACCGATCAATGCGTTACCAGAAGGAAAATCACCTCACGACGGCATGAGATGCTGCATCGGTCGGGTGATCGCCGGCTGCACGTCGGAGCGGGCGATAGGCGAGAGGGGAGCAACCTGCATGCGATTTTTAAATGCGCGGCATCCCCTCAATGCCGCGCATTTGGCCCACCGCCAACAGCGCCTAACGCAAGTCCCAATCCTGACTCGGAACGCCCGTGCACTCATTAACGATGAGTTGCGTTCCGCCGCCGACCTTGGTTGTCCCTCCGCTGTCGAGACAGAGCGAGTCGGTGCCCAGGTAGCCCTGAATCTCGATCCCGAAATCCAGCATGATGGCGGTGCCACCCATCGGTCCCGCGCTAATGCTCCAGCTCTGGCTCGCCGGCTTGCTGCCGCAGGTAGACAGCTGAACGAGGGCACCCAGAGCCGGCGAACTGGCGGTCAGACACGTCGATGTCCCGTTGGCCGTGCCGATCCCCTGGATCTGGCCGAACCCCGCGTAGCTCCATAACTTATTGAATCCACCGGAGCACGAGTAGGCAATGACCGGCGTGCCATCGGTGGTATCGCTTGCTTCGACGGCGGCACATAGGTGCGAGCTGCCATGTTGCGCCAGAACCATGTCGGTCAGCAGCCAGTTCTGATTGTCGCTCCAGCTACAAGGGGTCAACCCCGGGCTGGTGCCTGTGTTGGTGAGGCACTCGATAGGAGCACCGATCGTTTCTTCAAACGATTCGTTGATCACCGCGCCCATTCCGTCCCTGGCGAATCCCCATAGAAAATTGATACCAGAGATACCCGAGGGGATAGTACTGCACGCGGAGAGCTCCAGACCGCCATACACGCCGGGGCCGAGGCACCAGGTCGCTACCTTCGTGCCGCCCGTGGCGATCGTGAGGATTTGGGCGTTGACATAGTTCCACTGCTGTCCGAATGTCATATCGCAGGCGGCGGTGGCCAAGCCGGCGCCAGCATCGCCGTATTCGTCGGTGCTCGAAGTTGCTTGCAGGCACGTATAGGGTGCCTTCGAATCAATTTGAAATTGAAATGCACGGGCTGGCGCCACAAGGCCAACCAGCGGCAGACCGGTGCTGCAGACGGCCATCGCCGCGCCCGCCAACAATGATTTAATCTTCATGACCATACTCCTGTTTGTTTGGTGGGTCGCCGCGAGGACGAGCGACCTTCATCAAGGAATGCGTAACGCCGATGCGAAACGCCTCATGCGCCGGCACAAATCGAGTAATCGGGGGTTCCATGACCATCACCAATGTCGGAGTAAACTGTTGCCTCTGATCAGGAAGGACATTCATCAGATCGGTGACTTGGCGCCCCCCGCTAACCGCTCTTGCGCCGCAGCCACGTCGTGGCGGGAGATTTCCGGGACTGCGCGGCATAAACTTTCTCCGCGGCATCGATCAAAATATGTTTGATCGAGTGATTTCGTGTTTTCAGGTTCCGTTTCCTCAATAAGTGGATAAGGGCCACCAACGGGGACATCGCGGTCGCGACGTCCCCGTAAGGCAGCCGGCGGCATTTACTTGCGCTTGAGGACTTCCGTCTTCGCGAGCCGCACTTTGTCGGTGTGGATGTCACGCTCGCTGTGCGCCAGGTCGTTCTTGTCGGCGCGGATGTTGCTTCTCTCATCCTTTGCCTGCCGGTTCCAGTACGCGGCGCCCTTAGCATTCCCTTGGGCGAGGTCCAGCGCTTCTTGGCTACGGTCGCCAGCGACAATTCCGCGGTCGCGCCGGATGTCGCTGCGATCGTGCGCGGCATCCGCGCTGTTCTTTTTCAGGTCGCCCTTGTCTTCGCGAATGTCCTGATTCAACTGCCGGGTCTCGGGGTCGGCGAAGGCCGCCGTCGCACCGATAGCCAGAACTCCGATCAATGCAAATGTGGTGATACGCATAGAAGTCTCCCATGTAGGGCCGTTACGGCCGTGAATGAATCGAACAATTTGAATGAGTTGGAAGCCGGCGGTCAGTGATGACTTCCCTCTCAAGCAGGAATGCGCAACACAACGGCGAATCGCCTCATCCAGCGCATGTTTTCCTGTAAGAGTCGGCCCCGAAACCGCCCGCATACGGTCGTTCGTCTCGTGGGGTACTAATGGGCAAGGAAGCAAGACACCATGCATGGCAGGCCGAGTTGCACCATGAAATGCGCTTCCTATTTGGATTTAGTTGCTGCAGACTAGAACCTGACGTTCGGAAGGCGTTGAGGGTATGGAGGAGTGCATGTCACAAAAGGCAAACGAGTTGAAGGAAGATCCACCTCGGGGTGTGAGAACCCGTCGTGGACATGTGCTCAATGGTGTCCTGGCAGTGCTAGGCGCAGGCGTGCTGCTCATTCAAATGAACGGCGGCGTGTCGGGCGCGGCTTTTGCGGATGCACCTAAGCCAATAACGAAGTCGTGCGCAAAGACCGGCAACAAGCAGTCCGGCTGCAAGGAAGAGAGCCCGAAGGTGGGTAACAAGCCGCCGGGGACCGCCAACAAGAGCTCTTCCAAGGGCGGAGGGAAGAACGCTATCGGTGGAGGATCGCAAGGCGTACCCTCGCAGTCCGCGTCAACGGCTCACTAAGCCGGGCCGACGGCCGCGATCGAGCGCCAGCGTCCCTGGTTGGCGTAGAGAACGCGCACAGACCAGCCTAGATCACCGGTTACAGCCTGTGTCGACTCCAGGATGATTCGCGCCACGCCCGCGCGAATTCCGAATTCGTCCCGCAGCCGCCGCTGCTCGGAATCGGCCATGCCGTCGAGCACTATGGGTGTCTCGCGGCTGCATCCCACATCGGCGTCGGATCCATCGTCACGTGTAAATACAAACTGACGAGATCTGCCGCAGAATGAGCAGCCGCTGCTGTTTCGGTGTTGACCAGTCATTTTCGCTTTATCGCACACCCCCAGGATCCGGGTACTCTCGGTAAGCGCGCAGCCACCATTCCGGGAATTGACGCCAGTGTGGCAATTCGCATCGATCGCCTGATCCCCGGTGAGGCGTTTGGCGCCAGATATCCGCATTTCTCCATTGAGACCGCAGAGCTCGCCGAGTTCTGCCCCGATCTGACCGTCGTTTCGGTCACCTAACTTCAAGGAGATTACCATCATGGAAAAGCATACTTTTGCAACAAGCCTCATCGCCGGATTCACCCTTGCGGGCGGCATCGTGCAGGCCCAAGCTCCACAATACGTGGCCGACGCCTCCACCGATGCCTACGGCGAGGCAACCGCGATCGCGACCACGACGCCGTCTTTGACTGACGCTCAATCGAGCTACGTGGTGGCGGCCTTCCCCGACGCCGACGGTGACTTGGAGATCAAGGCCTGGCAGGATACGACGTCCAAACTAGTGAAGATCGGCGAATATCCTGCCGGCGGCAACCCGATCGCTGCGGTCGCCGCCGTTGGATTGGACTCGAGCCATGTGATGACGGCGGACGTTGATCAGACGGGCATCCTCTCCTTGATGACCTGGACGCTGGGCGGCAGTGAGGCAATCACCGCGCTCAATGGCTACGACTCACCCGCGGGCACGGCAAATCAGAACGCCTCTTCGATTGGGGTCGCCGCCCTCAGCGCGACACAAGTCGTCACGGCATCGGAAGACAACCTGCAGAATCTCATTCTTCAGGCGTGGACGGTGGGCGACACCAGCGCGCAGCCGGTGAAATTCGGACCCGAGACGAACGCTGGCTTTGTAGGCCAACTCTCGATTGCCGCTCTGGATTCGCAGACACTGATTACCGCGACCACCAACAAGAAGGACTATCTGGTGATCACCACCTGGGGGGTCAGCAGCAGCGGTGTGCAAATGCAGGACCAGTACGTCCAGAAGACTCAGGTGGCGGGCACGACTGGGACTGTCTCGATCGCGGCAGGCACTGTGACGTCCTACGTCGTCCGGTTCCCGGCCGTGGCGCCTAGCCGAACGGCAGTCACGCCGATCGTCATCCCCACTGACAATACCCTGGAAGTTCTCTACTGGACGATCTCCTCGTCCGGAAAGATTTCCAAACCCACCGTCAAAATGGGCGCGCCCAACGATGGAACCAGCGTAACCGCCGCTTGCATGCTGCCTGCCGGCGTGCCGATGAGTGTATTTAACAGCCTGGTCTCTGGCGGCTCGGATCAGGACATCCTCGTCGGTTGGTTTGGGTTTACCGGCGAGTCGTCTGTTACCGCAGTCAGTGGCCTGGGGTCAGGAATCTACAACGTCGCCGCCGTCGCAGCCGGCGATGATTTCAAGCCCTTGTCTCCCGCTGCGCAGGTGAGCGCGTACTTCATCACCGCGGCGCTGACGAGCACAGGGATGTCGCCGGCGACGCCTACGCCGGGATCGTACCGCCTGCAAAAGTGGTCCTACCCGGTCAAGCTGCCAAACCCGTAGTGTCCCCGAGAGACGCGGGCGTACAAAGGGCGGAGGTTGGGCAGGCAAACGCGTGCACCAACCACCGCTCACGCTTGCTGCGAGGTTTCCTCCACGGCGGGAGCGGATGGTATGCGAGGCTACCAGGCTTTTCGAGGCACAGAGAGCTGCGCTACCGGCACGAGCTGGCTGCCCGCGCCGATGCGCCTAGGGGCCTGCCGGAGTAGGGATCTTGATCTGCGCGCCGGCGGCCGGATATCGCCGATCGCCCCATCCGCCTGACGAAATTTAATTTGGCGCTGCCCGGATGACGTGTTTGCAATTGCTGACTCGCGACCGGCGACATCAACGCTGAAATAAACGCCAAAGAATACTGATGCCGACACCAAGCGCAGCAGCACGACGAAGAAGCGTCCACTAGAAGGCTGCTCATGGCTCAGGCTAAAAAGCCTGCGGATCGGCCGGCGTCAGTGGGTTCGAAAGCTTCGGATAAATCAGGCGCGAGGCGCCCGGTACGGCGCTGGCATCGATTTTCACTGGGAGTGCCTTGGCAATTCAATGATTGCCTGTTCAGGAATGGCAGCTGAGTATTGCGCAGAATGGCGCGATGGCATGTCCCTGAAATCAAGGCAGAGTCGGTCGTCTACATGTCACTATGACTCAATTTGCGGGAATCTTCCCATGCGGCCGTGTGCGCGCGCAGCGTTGCTTCCCCGGGGCTAAGGTGCAGGCGCCGCCGAGGTCTGTATCGGCGGCTGCGATCGGTGGCTGTTGTAAACATTCGTCTTCGGACGGTTACCCGAAGGACCGTGCGTCGAATGGGTTTGCAGACTCGGCCGCGACTGGTCGCCCCCGGCAGGAGCGTCTGTCGAATGGGTTTGCTCACCCGGCTGCGGCCGGCCGCTGCTGGGAGGAGCTTGTGTCGAATTGTATGATGGAGCTGCCGGCTGACCGTAACTGGGAGACTGGACGGAATGCCGACCCTTCGGCTTAGTCTCTGTTGGCCGGGTATTCGAATGCTGGCTCGCGCTGTTCGCGCTTGCGCGAGGAGACGAATTTTGTATGACGGTGGAAGCGCTTGCGCTGGCCGAGCCAATGACGGCAAACGCGACGGTCGCTAATAATATCTTCATGACGAGGAACTCCTTTGGGGGCCATCTCTCTACCTATCAATGCGCGAAAAACCAGCAAAATGCCTCATGCTCTGGAAGACGAACGGAACTGTTGCGTTACGGGCGCTCGAAATTGCGGTCCCGTAATGACTCAGGGCCAAATCTGCACGATTGAGCTTGCCGACGGTGAGGTACTACGCGCGTGCTCGGTTTTTTCTCTCCGGTGTTGATACGGTTTGAGGATATAACCAGCGTCAATATCGTCACCCGAACATTCTCCGGACGGTGGCTTGCTGTCGAAACGGCTAACGGCAGCGCCTATCGAATTTCAGTACAAGATCCGGAGGAGGTCGCTAAGCGACTGCGATAGAGGGTTCGCATCTCCAACACGAGTGCGCCTTGGATTTGTAGCAAGCGTGGCGAATAGAATCCTGCGGATTTCGAGGTATGTTGGAAATGCCAGGCAACGAAGGCGGCCGATCGCCTATAACGGCTGAAGCGATTGCGGTTCTGCCGCCGCAAAGCCGCCGGTCGTCACCGGCCGGATCGGGCCGAACCCGGACAACCGCCTTACTCTCTCTGAGCATCCACTTTGTCGCGTTTGCTTGGCATATGCCGTAGCCGTACAAAAAGAAAGGGCCTCGCCAATCAAACAGATCCGCGAGGCCCTGAATCATCTACCTCACCTGATCAGCCATCAGTTACATGAGTCTCATCACTTTAACCGAGGGCCTGGGACCAAGACCGGGGAAATTCGCTGACCGCGAGGAAATTGACCCGAGTTCAAATGCGGCTTCCCTGATAAAGAGTTACGCGGCACGCTTAAGAGCTTCTGCCGCCTGCGGCGGCAGAGTGTGCTTGGGGGAGGGTAGGAATATTCATAAGGCAAACGTGAGAGGCGGATACCGCCTACCTGGGACTGCGAGGGATCTGTAGAATCTATACATCCTATGCAGACAGAACCACCAGAAAGACCGAATGTGACCAAACCGTTCAATATCGCCTCTTACGCGCTGCTCACGCACATGCTCGCGCAACAATGCGATCTGCAGGTCGGCGACTTCATCTGGGTCGGCGGCGACTGCCATCTGTATTTGAATCATTTGGAGCAGGTCGACATGCAACTCGGCCGGACGCCCTATCCGCTGCCGGAGCTGCGCATCAAGCGTAGGCCGCCCAGTCTGTTCGATTATTCGTTCGATGATTTCGAAATCGTCGCTTATCAATGCCATGCGGCCATCAAGGCCCCGATCGCGGTTTAGGAGCTTATGAAGAAAAAACGCACGCGTCGCCTGCCGATGTTCGAGGTCAGACACTCGTCGATCCATGGTTACGGAGTGTTTGCGCTGCGCCGAATACGCAAAGGGACGACCGTGATCGAATATTTGGGGGAACGGATTAGCCACGCCGAAGCCGACACACGCTATGAAGACAAGGCGGCCGACGACAACCACACGTTTCTGTTCACCGTCGACTCGAAGACGGTCATCGATGCGGGCGTCGGCGGCAATGCTGCCCGTTACATCAATCACGGCTGCGACCCGAATTGCGAGAGCACCACCGTCGGCAAGCGCGTTTTCATCGAAGCGATACGCACGATACAAAAGGGCGAGGAGCTCGCCTACGATTACCAGATTCAGCGCGATCCCGACGATCCTCCCAACGTCGATGCGGTGTTTGCGTGTTGTTGCGGCGCGGCCAGCTGCCGCGGCAGCATGCTCGAGGCGCAGCAAATAAAAAGGAAAAAGCGCGTCAAGAATCCGCAGCGCGTCAAACTAATGCCGCGCGGCGCCAAGCGCCACGCCAAGCGGCCTGCCGGTGCGCTCGCGCTCGTCCGCGCTCGAACTCGGGCTCGCGCTCGGGCTCGCGCTCGCGCGAGCGGACGCACGCGCGGCCTTTAATCCCGGCGTGGACAGCGATCAGCCCGAGGCGGCCGCCGCAATCGCAGCGGCACTGTGCGCGCGGGGGCTATTCGTCGAGGATCGCTACTTGGACCAGACCCAAGTGCGGGAGTTGGCGGCCTGCGCGCAGATGCGCCTCGCGCGCGGTGAATTCGCACCGGCCCGCATCGGCGCCGCTCGCGCCGTCCAGAGACGCGAGGAAATTCGCGGCGATTGCACTTGCTGGCTCGCGGAGCCGTTGTTCCCGGCAGAGACGGCACTCATGGGCGCACTCGAGCAGCTGCGGCTCGCGCTCAATCGGCATGCAACTCTTGGTTTATTCGACCTGGAGCTGCACTACGCGCGGTATGCGCCCGGAGCCGGCTATGCGCGTCACGTCGATCAGCCGCAAGGGCGGGACCAGCGCCGCGTATCCGTGGTGCTTTATTTGAATTCCGAGTGGGATTTTACGCATGGTGGGAGCCTGCGCATCTTCGACGGTGCCGTCGCCGGTCGGGATATCGAGCCGATCGGCGGGCGCATGGTGTGCTTTTTGACCGCCGGGCTCGAGCACGAGGTATTGCCATCGTCGCGCGCGCGCTTGAGCGTCACCGGTTGGTTTCGCGTGCGCGTGTGAGCGCGGCGTCGCGCAACATGGCGCGCCAGCTTTCCAGATACTCCGGCGTCGGCGGTGCGCTCAGGACGATCTCGACGCGGCTGTCGCGGCGGTAGGCGCTATCCTCGCTGACGAGCCCGCGTCCGTGACTCTGGAACGACCACGAAGGTCCGGGTCCGGTCCTCAACACGGCCTTCAAGCGCCTCAGTACGCCGCCATAGGCTTCCAGCAGCCATTGCAGCCGCGGTTCGATCACGACTCGTGAAAACGTCAATTCTCGAGGCAAAATCCAGCTGATTGCCGTGAAGCCGAGATGGTTCGAGCGCGTTTCATTGCCTGCGCTGCCGGCGATCGTGAAAGGCGCGTCGGTCGGCGGCCGCGTCGCCGGGCTTTTCTCCAGTAGTGAGAATGCCGCCGCCCGCGTATAGGGCAGCATAGCCTCCGCGGGAAGTGCTCCCTGGCAGCAGGTTCCGATGAAGCGCTTCGCGGGGAATTGTTCGGCCACGATCGAATCGAATGCGTGCCTTGCCGCCGCGTCGGCGATATCGTGTTTCGAGAGCAGCAACACGTCGGCCGACTGGATCTGCGACCATTCGGTCGTATCGCGGGAGTGCTCGATGCGGATCGCATCGATCGGGTCGATCAGGCAAACGATGCTATCCAGCTTGAGGGCGTGCTGCGCCTCATAGCTTGCGAGTTCATCGATGATTTGGCCCGCATGCGCGGCGCCGCTGGGCTCAATCAACAATCGGCCGGGTTTGAGCGTGCGCAGGATGTCGCGAACTTGTTTGCCGAATTCCAATTCCCCGACGCAGCACAGGCAGCCGCCGGCAACCAGGCGAACATCGTATTTGCCCAGAGCGGATTGCGCGACGTTCAGCGCGTCGAGACCCGCGTCGGTGAATTCGTTGAGAATCACGACCCAGAGTTCATCGGGCGGCTTTTGTGACATGAGCCAGCGAATCGCGGTTGTCTTGCCGGCCCCAAAGCTCCCGGTGATGATGTGCGCACGCGTCATCGGGCTTTTTCTTATGCGCTAGGACCGTGCGGCAGGCGCATCGCCGCGCACCAAATCATTGCAATGAGGGCACGCACGGCGGGTTTGGCTCAACGGTTGCCGCTGTTTTACCTTATGGCACGAGTCTTGCTTGATCGTCATCTAGATCGTCATAGAGATCATATAGAATGGCTGCAGTATATCCGTGAGGCGCCACAGACCGTATTCATCGTTACCGGTCTATCAGTATTGGTTCAATTTATGCGTTTGCCGTCGCTCAAATTTCTCAAGACCTTCCAAATCGCGGCGAAACTGCAGAGCTTCAAGGCCGCTGCCGAGGAATTGTTCGTCACGCCGTCGGCCGTCAGCCACCAGATCAAAGCGCTCGAGGCGCAGCTCGGCGTCATACTGTTCGAGCGCGGCGCGCGCGGGGTACGCACGCTGACATTGACCGATGCGGGCGCTCATTATCTCGAGCACATCAACGACATTTTCTCGAAGCTCGAGTCGGTCACCGAACAGCTGCAGATTCGCTACGGACGCACGATCATCCGGCTCAACGTGCCGCCGTTCTTCGCCAACGAGATGTTGCTGCCGCGGCTCGCGTCGTTTTCCCAGGCCAGGGAGGAGACCGATATACGCATCGAGACGACTTTCTCGGCGCCGAAGACGCATCCGCCGGAAGCAGACTTGTCCATCGTCGTCGGAGCGGGCCCCTGGGAGGGACTCACGGTCCACGAGTTGTTTGCGCAGAGTTTCATTGCGGCTTGCTCACCGGCTTTTCTGCTCGATAATCCCATCGACCGGTATGCCGACTTGAACGGCAAGACGCTGCTCGTGCACGAGGAGCGCCGCGAGGCATGGGAGCGCTGGGCATTGGGGCTCGGGATAGAGCCGATCAAGCCCAATCGGCTGGTACGTCTCGACACCATGTCGGCGGTGGTAATCGCCGCGGAGCAGGGCGTCGGCGTTGCGCTCGTGCCGTCGCGCTTGAGTGCGGATCGCTTCGCCGCCGGCGGCCTCGTGAAGTTATTCGACGCCGAACTCTCGACCAATGAAAGCTACGTCATATTGCAGCGGCCGGAAGATCAGGAGCGCGAGGATTTGCAGGAATTCACGCAGTGGATTCTCAATGAATGCCGCGTCGAGAACGCTCGAATGATCGCTTAGGTTTTGTCGTTTGCCGGCGGTGAGCGTATAAACGCCACGGTGGACACAGCTAGGCAGAAGGACCGGGCACGAGTCGAGGCCGCCGGCGAGGCAGCAGCCTTGGAGTTCGTCGTCGCCGTATCGGAAAACGATGTCATCGGCCGCGCCAACGCCTTGCCATGGCACCTGCCCGCCGATCTGCGGCGCTTCAAACAGATGACGCTCGGCAAGACGGTGCTCATGGGCCGCAAGACTTACCAATCCATCGGCAAGGCGTTGCCGGGACGCCTCAATTTGGTGCTGACGCGCTCGGCGAAGCTTCCGGCCGAGGGCGTCACGACGGTGGCATCCGTGCAGGAGGCGCGCAAGTTGAGCGGCGGCGGCTCCGTGCTCATGGTCATCGGCGGCGGCGAAGTGTTTCGCGAATGTTTGCCGCTCGCGGCGCGCATCCATTTGACGATCGTGCATACCCGCATCGACGACGGCGATGCCACATTCGAAGCGTGGCGCGGCCCCGAGTGGCGCGAGTCGTCGCGCAGTCGCCACGAGGCCGACGAAAAAAACGCGTATGCCTACTCGTTCGTGACGCTCGAGAGAGACTCCTCGATCGGCGGCAGCTGAATTTCGATCTCGCGTCCCGCTCGTTCGAAATCGACCTCGGCGATCGTGGCGGCGGTTGCCGTCAACTCCTCGAGCAGCCGCGTTTGAATGAGTCCGCGCCGTTGAGCGATCGCGTAAGGGATTTCATGATGAAACATCACCATGGAATAGCGTGGAATGAAGCGCTCCGGAAAGCGCCGCTCGAGCTCCAATGACAGCGCATGCCGCAGCCGGAAGCGCTCGTCCGCGACGTGTTCGCGCATCTCGAGGTAATTTTCGAGCGTCATCGCCGCGATCGCATCCGTATTGGGTTTGCGCTTCATGAAAAAATCGTGGAATCGCGCTTCCCAGGCCGGGTGACGTCCGACGGACGCATCGAACTCGAGGCAGTCCTCGAAGCAGCAATTCATGCCCTGGCCGTGAAACGGCACGATCGCATGCGCGGCATCGCCGATGAGCGCCGCGGCATTGCGCGTATACCAAGGGCTCGAATACACGGTGCCCAGAAATCCGGTTGGATGCAGCCGAAATTCGTCGCATGCGTTCGGCATCAGTGCGACGGCGTCGGGAAAATTACGCGCAAGGAACGCTTCGATTTGAGAAGGCTCGGTCAGGCTGCCGAAGCTCGTCGGGCCCACATTCGGCAGGAACAGCGTCGCGGTGAAACTGCCGTCGTCATTGGGCAATGCGATCAGCATATAGGCGCCGCGCGGCCAAATGTGCAGCGCCTCATGCGGCATCGCGAACTTGCCCGCGGGGGTGGCCGGTATCGTCAGCTCTTTGTAGCCGTTATCGAGCGCCGCTTCGGTTGCTTCGATGAGCTTGGCGGCCTGTAAATCATGCCGCATGCGCGAGCCGGCGCCGTCGCAGGCGAGCAGCGGCCGCATTCGCACGCTCAGCAGCCGATTCGTGCGCAGATCGCGGATCTGCGCGATTTCTGAGGCGAAATCCGCCGCCTCGAGGCGATGCTCGAAGTGAACCTGCACGCCGTGCTCACGTATCGCAATATCGAGCAGTGCTTGGTTGAGCCGATGCCGCGAGATCGAATAGATGAACTCGTGCGCACGCCCGCCATAGGGCTGTAGCGAAGTATGCCCCTGCAAATCGTGAATCAGCCTGCCCCTCATCGGCACGAGCGCGGCGGCAATATTCGCGTACACGCCGACCCGTTTCAACGCCGTGATGCCGCGATCGGCCAGGGCGAGATTGATGGAGCGCCCCCGTTCGCCGACGTCGCCGCGCGGGTCGCTGCGAGTCTCGTAAATCGTCACGGCGAGGCCCCGACGCCGCAGCAAAATCGAGAGCAGAGAGCCGGTCGGTCCGGCGCCGATGATGGTGACTTCGTTCAAGATCGCGCGGCGCGCGCCAGCGCCTCGGCGGCCTGGTGCGCGTCGGTGTAGGAGTTATACAGCGGCGTCGGCGCCAAGCGCAGAACGTCCGGCTCCCTCCAGTCCCCGATCACGCCTGCCTCGGTCAGCAGCGCGAAGCAGCGCTTTGCCTGCTGCGGCGTTCCTCGCAGGCGAATACTCAGCTGGCAGCCGCGCGCCTCGGGGTCCGTCGGCGTGATGATATCCGCGCGTCCGGGCAGATGGTTTTCGATCGAGCGCTGCAAAAACGCCGTCAGCTCGATCGACTTCGCGCGCAGGCTTTGTAATCCGGCGCGCCGAAAAATCTCCAAGGATGCGCGTAACGGCGCGGCGGATAAAATCGACGGGTTGCTGAGCTGCCAGCCCTGTGCGCCGGCCATGGGTTTGAACTCGGGACCCATCAGGAATCGGGTTTCCTTGTCGTGCCCCCACCATCCGGCAAATCGCGGTAGATCGAAGCGCTGTGCGTGACGTTCATGGACGAAGCACCCGCCGATCGCGCCGGGTCCGGCATTCAAGTATTTGTAACTACACCAAACGGCGAAGTCCGCGTTCCAATCGTGCAGATTGAGCAAGGTGTTGCCGATCGAATGGGCGAGATCCAGGCCGACCGTGGCGCCGCAGCGGCGCGCGCTCGCGATCACGGGCTCGAGTTCCAGGGCTTGTCCCGTCAAATATTGGACGCCCGGCAGCAACACCAGGGCGAGTCGGGCTCCAAGGGATTCGATCCGCGTCACGAGATCTTCCGTTCGTAGTCCGTGCTCGCCGCGGCGCGGCTCGATCTCGATCAAATGCGTCTCGGCATCGAGGCCGTGCATCCGCAGCTGCGACGCGATCGCGTAGCGGTCGGACGGAAATGCGGATTTCTCCATGAGAATGCAGTCGCGTCCCGCGGCGGGCCTGAAGAAGCTGACCATCATGAGGTGCAGATTGACGGTCAACGAATTCATCGCGACGACTTCGGCCGGCGCCGCTCCGACGAGTTCCGCGAGCGGCTCGCTCAGCGCTTCGTGATAGCCGATCCAAGGGTTGCGCGCCGCGTGATGGCCGAGCACGCCCAATTGCCGCCAATCGGCGAGCTCTTGCTCGACATAAGCCGATACCGATTTGGCCTGAAGGCCCAAGGAGTGGCCGCAGAGATAGATCGGTCGCCGGCCGTCGACGCCCCGCGGGTGGTGAAACTCCGCCGCAAAGTGCGCCAGCGGATCCGCCGCGTCGCGGGCGTGGGCCTCCGCGGCGTCGCGCGCATGCGGCTGCGGCGGATTCGTCACGCCGGCGGCGGCTGCATCACCGTGCCGCAGGCGCCGCAGGTGCGGAGCTGGATACTCGAATAAAATCGGGAGAATATCGCCGGCAGCTCGGTTTCGATATTCGCGACGGCGACTCGCTCGAGATAGAGGCATTGCCCGCAGTTCTCGCAGTACCACGAAAATCCATCGAGCTCCTCGGGCCCGCGCCGGCGCTCGACGACGATGCCTACGGTGCCGCTCGGGCGCCGAGGCGAATGCGCGACTTCGGCGGGAAGCAGAAACACTTCTCCCTGGCGAATCGGCAGATCGACGATGCGACCCTCCTCGGCGATCTTCAACACGATATCGCCCTCGAGTTGGAAGAAAAACTCTTCGCCGGGGTCGTGGTGAAAGTCCTTGCGCGAATTCGGGCCGCCGATCGCCATGACGATCAATTCGCTGTCTTGGTAGAGCAGCTTGTTGCCAACCGGGGGCTTGAGCTGGCCGCGGTGCTCGTCGATCCAGTGCCGCAAACTGAATGGGGGAGTGAGTCGCATCGGCGCATTATAGCCGCAGCTACTCGGCGCGAGCGGTCGCGCAAGCGACGGATACCGGTTTGGCGTCCGCAATATCCAAACGCAGCGCGGTCAGGCTGCCGCCCCAAACGCAACCGGTGTCGAGTCCGATGACGCCGTCGTCCTGAAAAAATCCCAGCGTCGACCAATGGCCGAAGATCACGGATGAAGCGCGCCAGCGGGCATCGTCCGCCGCGAACCATGGCACGAGGTGCGTCGAGGCGGTCTTCTTCGGCGAGCCCTTGACGCGCAGCACCAGCCGGCCCTGTCGGTCCACGTAGCGCAGCCGCGTGAAACAATTGGCGATGAAGCGCAGCCGGTCCATACCCTCCAAATTGCCGCTCCAGAGGTCCGGCTTGTCGCCGTACATGTGGGCGAACAGTGCTTCGGGCTGGAACTGAAGGGCGCGCTCCAATTCCCGGGCGCAGGCCTGGGCGGTCGGCACGTCCCATTGCGGCGCCAAGCCCGCGTGCAAAAGCGCAAGATTCCGCTGCGTGTCGAGGTGCATCAGCGGCCGGCTGATCAGCCACGCGAGCAATTGGTCGCGATCATTCGCACGCAGGAGCTCATCGAGCGTATCGCCGTTGCGCAGCTGCGCAGCACCGAGCACGACGGCCAGCAAATGCAGATCATGATTGCCGAGCGTAACGATTGCGGCCGAACCCATTGCGCGAACTCGGCGCAGAACGCCCAGCGAGTTCGGTCCGCGATTGACGAGGTCGCCGACGAACCAGGCCGTGTCCGAGTCTTTCGAGAAGTTCAAGCGATCGAGCAAAATCGCCAGCTCGCGGTCGCAGCCCTGCACGTCGCCGATCGCGTATAGCGCCATTGCCTAGTGCAGAACCCCGGGCATGGCGAGCCTAAACGGCGCGATCGGCGCGTCGAATTGTTGGCCGTCGTCGCCCACCATCTGATAGCTGCCCTGCATCGTGCCGACCGGAGTTTCGATCACGGCGCCGCTCGAGTAGCGAAATCCCTGACCGGGCTTCAGGTAGGGCTGTTCGCCGACCACCCCGTCGCCGCGCATCTCTTTGACGTTGCCGTTGGCGTCGGTGATGATCCAATGGCGAGTCAAGAGGCGCGCCGGCACCGGCCCGTCATTGCGTATCGTGATCGTGTAGGAGAAGACGAAACGCTTATCGCGAGGGTCGGATTGCTCCTCGATGTACGAGGTCTCGACGTCGACACGAATTCGGGGGTTCGCAGGACCGGGTGCCATTATTTTCATCGCATTACTTCAATCGAACCGCGAGCACGTCGCAATGCGCCGCGTGTAAAATCGTATCTTCGGTGAAATTGACCAGAATTGCGAGACCGTGACGCTCGCGGCTGCCGAGGACGATCAAATCGGCTTTGGCTTCCTGGGCCGCACGCAAGATCTCCGTCTTGGTGTTGCCGGCCGCCACTTTGCAGGACGTGCGCTCGAGGCCGAGGCGCTGCGTCAAATCGGTGAGTCTTTCCTTGGCGCGTTTGATCAGGTCCTCCTCGATGTCCGCCGACGGCATCAAGGACTCGCCCATCGGGTCCACCGGGACAAACTCGACGACATGCAGTGCGAGGATTTCGGCATTGGAGTAGCCGGCCATGCGTTGGCCGGCGCCGGCAACTTGTTCGCTGCCGTCCGACAAGTCCAACAAGAGCAATATTTTTTTGTAGCCTGCCATCGCTTTTGAGTATAGCGGAGTGGCGAATCGGCTACGGGCTTTGTGCGCCGGGTGCCGCGAGGTTCCGGTGGTGTCGGGCCGCCAGCAGGCCAAATTGGGCCGGTGCGAGTGTCTCCGGCCGCACACCCGAATCGATGCCGCAATCCTCGATGTCGGCGGCCGACAACAGGCCCTTGAGCCCGTTGCGCAAAGTCTTACGCCGATGCGAGAAGGCGGCGCTGACGACCGCCCTCAGCACCTTGTCGCTGCCTATCTCGAACCGTGGTTGGAGACTTGGCCGCAGACGCACGATCGCCGACCAGACTTTCGGTCGAGGATGGAATGCGCCGGGGCCCACGTCGAAGAGATCGTCGACCTCGGCGTAAGCGGCCAGCATGACGGTCAAGCGACCGTATTCCTTGCCGCCGGCCTGCGCCGCCATGCGCTCTACGACCTCCTTCTGCAGCATGAAGTGCATATCGGCGATCGCCTCGCGCTGATCGAGAAGGCGAAACAGCAGGGGTGTGGAAATATTGTAAGGCAGGTTCCCGACGACGCGTAAGGGCGCGCCATCGCCGCGCAGCCGTGCGAAATCGGTGTCCAAGACGTTTTCCACGTGGACTTTCAGGCCGCCGTGAGCGCGCCGGTCGGCCAATAAGGATTGCGCGAGATCGCGGTCGATCTCGATCGTATCCAACTGTTTGGCCCGCTCGAGCAGTCCCCAGGTCAATGCGCCGCGTCCCGGACCCACTTCGACGATGCGCTGACCCGGCTGCGGCGCAACCGCGTTGATGATTCGGCCGATGATGCCCGGATCGTGGAGGAAGTGCTGGCCAAAGCGTCTACGAACCGGCATTACCGGCGCTTCCCCCGCTTAAGTGAATGGCGAGCGCGAGCGCGGCGCGCAAGCTGCCGGCATCCGCTTTGCCCGAGCGCGCCAATGCCAGCGCAGTCCCGTGATCGACGCTGGTGCGTAGAATCGGCAGCCCGAGCGTGATATTGACTGCATTGCCGAATCCGACGTGCTTGATGACGGGCAATCCCTGATCGTGATACATCGCGACGATGACATCGGTGCCCGCCAAAAATTGCGGCGTGAAGGCGGTATCCGCCGGCACCGGGCCCGTTATGTCCAAACCCTCGGCGCGCAATTGCCGGATCGCAGGCTCCAACACGTCGATTTCTTCATGGCCCAGATGTCCGGACTCGCCGGCGTGGGGGTTGAGTCCGAGCACCGCAATACGCGGCGCGCCCAAATTGAAGTGGCGCCCTAAATCCATGTGGACGATGCGCACGGTGGCGAGCACACGCTCTAGGGTGATGGCCTTGGGGACCTCGGCCAGCGGCAAATGCGTGGTGACGAGCGCCACACGCAAATTGCCGGTGACCAGCATCATGACCGGCAAGGCCGCGCGCGTCCGAGCCGCCAAGTATTCCGTATGACCGACAAACGCAAATCCGGCATCGAGCAGCGTGCTCTTCTGCACGGGCGCGGTGACCATGGCCGCGAACTCGCCGTTCGTACAGCCGTCGCAGGCACGATCCAGCATTTGCAGCACGTAGCGCGCATTACGCGCATCGAGGCGTCCGGCCACGACCGGCTGGGCGGTCGGAATGTGCATGACGCGCAAGGTTCCGGCGCGGTGCGAGGTCACCGGGCTCGTCGATTCGTAGAGCCGGATTTGAAGCGGCAAGCTCAAGCTCGCAGCCGCCGATTGCAGCAAAGATGCATCGCCCGCAACGACGAGGTCGGCATCCCAATCGGATTGCGCAAGCACGACGCAAGCGTCGGGGCCAATCCCCGCCGGCTCGCCGGAAGTAATGACGATCCGCGGTTTGTACACTACATCTTGATTTCGACGAACGCTTCGTCGCGCAATCGCCGCAGCCAAAGCTCCGTCTCTTCGTCCGATTTACTCTCGCGAATGGCGCCAAATGCACGCTGGCGGCGCACGTCGGCCGTGTTGTCGTAAGTGCGTGTGCCCAAAAGCTGCACGATGTGCCAGCCGAAGCGGGTTTTGAACGGCTCGCTGATTTCCTTGTCCTTGAGATCTGCTATCGCTTTGTCGAATTCCGGCACGAAGGTGCCCGGACCGCTCCAGCCCAGATCACCGCCATCCGGCGCCGAGCCCGGGTCTTGCGAGGTTGTCGATGCGATACCGGCGAAATCCTCGCCGTTCATGATGCGTTCGCGCAGTTTGCTCAATTTCTCGCGCACGGTCGCGTCGTCGTCCAACTCGTTCGGCTTCAGTAGAATGTGGCGCACGTGAATCTGATTGATAATGACCTGCGTCTCGCCGCTGCGCCGCTCGTTGAGTTTGACGATATGAAAGCCGCTGGGCGTACGCACGGGTTCACTGACGTCGCCCGCCTTCATCTTCGTGACCAAATCCAGAATGAATTGCGGTAGCTGCGTCCCCTTGCGCCAGCCGAGTTGGCCGCCGTCCAACGCCGTCTGGCTATTCGAATTCGCGATCGCGAGTTGCCCGAAGTCTTCGCCCTTGGCGGCGCGGTCGGCCAGATCGTGCGCCTTGCGGGTGATCTCGTCGATTTGCTGCGGAGTGGCGGCCGCCGGCAGCGATAGGAGAATGTGCGAGACGTTGAACTGGTCGTTGGCCGCGGCGCTCTCTTGCCGGCTCAAAAATTGCTCGATTTCGTGCGGCGTGACGATGATGTGCGCGATCACGTCGCGCTCCCGCAATTGGCTCAACGTCAGCTCTTTGCGCATCGCTTCGCGATACTGCTTGTAGTCGATGCCCTGCGCCTGCAGCGCCGTCGGCAGCTGGTCAAACGGGATCTTGTTGCGCGCGGCGATTTCCTGCAGCGCGCCGTTCAATTGTTCATCCGAAATGTTCAGCCCGATGCGCTTGGCTCGCTGAATTTCGATCTCCTGCAAAATTAGCCGATCGAGGACCTGTTGCTTGAGTACGCCCTGCGACGGCACCGCAACCTTTTGTTCCTGCAGCCGCTTGGTCACGGCGTCGATCTGGGCGTCGAGTTCGGTCTTGAGCACCAATCCATCGTTGACGATCGCCGCAATGCGATCGAGCATCTCGCCGTGTACGCCGATATCGCGGGTCTGTGCCTGGACGTACCCGAAAAACAGGCCGGATGCACTAATAAGAGACAGTAAAATCAAAAGCTTACGCATAAAATCGAGTACTCGCCGCTAGGGTGCCTGATCGATCGCGGAGTATCCGCTAATAGATCGTTCCAGGAAAGAGTTTGATTGTTTTCCGACCGAGCCCAGCCCGATCAGTTCCAATTGTAATGCAATCGACTGGTTCAATGAGGGCGCCTCGCCGGGCCGGTTGTCGACAAAACGGCGCTCGACGACCTGGATCCGCCAGCAGCAGCTCTTGTACTCGATGCCAGCCACCTGCTCGATCGTTTGGTGGTCGATGATCGAGTAGACCAAACGCCCGACTGCATTCCAGCGTCTCGTGATCGGCCACGCGAATGAGCCGTCCCATTGCTCGAACGCGTCGTGCTGATAGCGATACGCGATGTTGATCACGTGCGCCGCATCCGGGCGGTATTGCAGCGAAACTTCCGATTTTTGGGTCTGGTTGATATAGGGATTCCAAACATAGTCGAGGTTGACGATCCAGTTCTTGTAGGCGGTCAAAGAAACGTTGCCGACCAAGTCGGACGCGTTGAATTCCTCGGGAGGCGGCAGGCAGTAATAGGTCGTCACAGGGGGCGCGGTCGCGCCGGGCACCACTGCGCCGCGCACCACCGCGCCGGGCACCACGAAGCCGGGCACGTTGCCGGGTAGGATCATGCCGGGCAAGTTCGCGCCGAGTGCTGCCGCGCCGGGCAGAGTCTGGTTCGTCGTCACCGCAAATTGGTCCTGGCACGGCAAGGTCACGCGCGGCACTTCAAAATAGCGGATCTGGCCGAGCGTCGCCGACAGGAGTTGCCGGCCGGAGGTCTGATCGAATAGGCGCGTCGTCAGCGCCATGCTGAGCTGATTGGCGTCGCCGATGCGATCCTCGCCCACGTAGCGATTCGTGCGAAATAATTCCGACAAATTGAGGTCGGGCAGCGCGCTATCGAAGACCGGCAGACCGCTTTGATCGCGGTACGGGACATAGCTGTAGACCAAGCGCGGTTCCAGCGTCTCGGCACGCTGTCCTGCGCTTCCCGCGTCCCGCTCGAAGATGAGCCCCGTATCGAGCCGCCCGTAGGGCACCGAGCGAAACGGCGAACTCGGGTCGCCCGGTGTCGGGTCCTGCAAGCTGTATTGCGTCAGATGCCAGCCGACCGCGGGTTCGAAGAAGTAGCCGGCCGCGCGATCGGACCAGCGAAACTCCGGTGACAGATCGAGGCGTACGCCGGACGGACCGACGTCGCGCAAGAAATTCACGGCCTCGCTGTCGACGACGAACTCGAAATTGGTGGTGCCGAGCGGGAACAGTCCTTCCGCATCGATGCGTGGTACGCGCGAATACGGTCGATCGTCGAGGCCGGGATAGCGGTTGGCGGGCACCGTGATGTCGATCGTCTGAAAGTTCTGCAATTCCCCTTGTACGCGCCAATGGCCGTCTTGATACTTTAGATCGGCGCGCCGCTCGAGATAGGTCACGCTGGTCTGGTCCGAACCCACGCCGAAATCCTGGAAATAGCTGTTGTCACTGACCGCGGCGATGTCCACTTCGCCGCGCAGTCCCGGCTTGAAATCCGTGGTATCCGTCAAGTGCAAGTATCCGCGGTCGGTGCCGGTCTGCGCGTCATGCGGCAAATACGTGCCTTCGATCTGGCCGTGCGAATTGGCCGTAAGGAATCGGAATTCGGTGCCGAGTTCGACGCCGCGCGAGGACATGTATTCCGGCGTCAGCGTGAGGTCATAGTTCGGGGCCAGATTGAAGTAATAGGAAATCCCGATCTCATAGCCGTTGGTTCCTGAATGGTCGAGGATGGGAACCAGAAACCCGCTCTTGCGTTCCGATCCCAAGGGAAACGACAAATAGGGCGTGTATATGATCGGCACGCCCTTGAACTGCATCCACGCCTTGCGCGCCACGCCTATCTGTCGAACCGTGTCCAAGTTGATCGATGAAGCTTGCAGCATCCAATCCTGGTTGCCGACCGGACAAGTCGTATATCGCACCATGTCCAGCGCGATCTTCCCGCCGGGTTGGATCGCAATTTCGCCCGCGGACCCGCGGCCCCTGCGGTCCAGGAGTTCGAACTCGGCGTGACTGAAGTCGCCGCCGCCGAGCTGGTTATAGCTGCCGGCGGCGCTCTTCAGCCGAACCAGCGGGTCCTCAAAATCGACGTTGCCAGCGACGGTGATCCGGCCCGAGTCCTTATTGAACGTGACCGAATCGGCGGTCGCGCGGCGCTCGTCCTGCGTGACGACCACGTGCCCGGCCAGCGTGACGGTATTGTCCGCGTCGACCGTGGCGCCGTCGGTCTCGACGTGAATCAGGTGATCGTCCGCGGCGATCTCGGCGGCGGATCGCGCTGTGTGATGCGGCGGGGCGGGGCACATATCGCCGGCACGCGCCGCGGCGGCCGCGAAAAGTGGGGAAATCAACAGTGCGGCTCGCACGAACAGGGCAATGCGCAAAGTGGGTCGCCTTGGAGGGGTCATGTCGGCGTGCGCATTATAGTCGGTATACTTGCAGTTGCCGCATTTGCGGCTTGTTGGGTGCGAGAGTATGAGCTTACCCGCGGCGAGCGATGCGCGCCTGACGGCGCTGAATCGCTGGGTCGTCGATGATCTGGGATTTAGCGCGAGCCGCATCGAACCGGCGTCTGCGGACGCGAGTTTTCGGCGTTATTTTCGTCTCACGCGCGACTCCACCAGTTATATCGTCATGGACGCCCCTCCTGATAAGGAGGATCTCGGACCTTTTTTGCGAGTCGCCGAAATTCTCGCGGGAATCGGCCTCAGCGTGCCGCTGGTATTGGCACGCGACGTGAGCGCGGGCCTCTTGCTCCTTACCGATCTCGGGTCGCGCCTTTATCTCGATGAGCTCGGCGCGAATCGCGGCGTCGACGGCCTTTACGCCGATGCACTCGATGCGCTCGCGAGGATGCAGATTGCGGGCCGGCCTTTCGCGAGGCATTTGCCGGCGTACGACGCGCAGCTGCTGACCAAGGAGATGGAGCTGTTTCCGGACTGGTTCCTGGGCCGGCATTTAGGGCTGGATGTCGACACCGCGCTGCGCGCCTCGCTATCGCGGTTGTTCGACGTGCTGACGGCCTCCGCGCTGTCGCAACCGGTAACCTTCGTTCACCGCGACTATCACTCGCGCAATCTCATGGTGCTGACCGAAGGCAATCCGGGAATCATCGATTTTCAAGATGCCGTTGCGGGGCCGCTCACCTACGATCTTGTCTCCTTGCTCAAGGATTGCTATGTCGTCTGGCCGGCGGCGCGAGTGCGCGCCTGGGCGCTGCAGTATCGCGAGCGTCTGATCGGGGCCGGATTCGGCTTGGAGGCCGGCGAGAGCGAATTCATGCGATGGTTCGATCTCATGGGTTTACAACGCCACATCAAGGTCCTCGGAATTTTTTGCCGTCTCTTCTATCGCGACGGCAAGTCGCAGTATTTGCGCGATCTGCCGCGCGTGCTGCGTTACGCCGAGACCGCGGCCGCGGCCTATCCGGAAACGGCGGAATTTGCGCAATTTCTTGCGCAGCGAGTGCGGCCGCTGTTCGACCGCGCGCAGGCAAGAGTGCTCGCTTGACGGCGCCGAACGCCTCTCAGCGGCCTCTTACCGCGATGATCTTGGCCGCCGGTCGCGGCGAGCGCTTGCGACCACTGACGGACACGGTGCCGAAGCCGCTGCTCGAGGTTCGTGGACAGCCGCTGATCGAGCGCCATGTGCAGGCGTGCGTGCGCGCCGGCATCAAGCGCATCGTCATCAATTTGTCTTGGCTGGGCTCGCAGATCCGCGACTATCTCGGCGACGGCACGCGCTATGGCGTGTCGATCCTCTACAGCGAGGAAGGGGGAGAGCCGCTGGAAACCGCGGGCGGCATTTTTCGCGCATTGCCGCTGTTGATGCCGGACCCGTTTGCGGTCGTCAACAGCGACATTTTCAGCGATTTTCCAATCGAGCGCTTGGGCTTGAGCGCCGCCGCCGATGCGCACATCGTCCTCGTGCCAAACCCACCGCAGCACCCTCGCGGCGATTTTGGTATCGAGGGCGGTCTCGCGTTGCCGCAGTCCGCAGTCCAATTCACATTCTCCGGCATCGCGGTCTACCGCACGTCGTTCTTCGACGGCTGCGTGGCCGGCATCTTTCCGTTGAAGCCGCTGCTGCTGCGTTCGATGACCGATCGGCGCTGTACGGCCGAGCTATACCAGGGCGTCTGGGAGGATGTCGGCACGCCGGAGCGCTGGCGGGCGCTAAATCGGGGCTGATGCGGTGCAAAGGCGTCGATGCGATACAATCGACGCATGCCAACAGTCAAGAGTGGCGAGAAATACACGACGCCGCAGGGTTTCACGGCGATCAAGGACGGCATCAAGCAGGCAGCGCCCGCCGGGGCGGCGGCCATTGTTAAGCCGCCGTGGCTGCGTGCGACCTTAGCGAGCGGCGCGGGGTTTACGGCCGTCAAGCAAATCGTCAGAGACCACCACCTGAGCACGGTCTGCGAAGAGGCGAAATGCCCGAACATCGGCGAATGCTGGAATGCCGGCACGGCCACGATCATGCTGATGGGCGCGGTCTGCACGCGCGCTTGCCGGTTTTGCGCCGTCGATACCGGCAACCCGCGCGGCTGGCTCGATCCGCAGGAGCCCGAAAACGTCGCGCGCTCCGTGGACTTGATGGGGCTGCAGTATGTGGTGCTCACGTCGGTCAATCGCGACGATCTGCCCGACGGCGGCGCGGCGCATTATGCGGCGGCGATTCGAGCGATCAAGCGGCTCAGGCCGGGCACGGCGGTCGAGGCGCTGACCCCGGATTTTCAGGGTGTGCTCAACGATGTGGAATTGGTCCTGGATGCCGGCGTCGAGGTGTTTGCGCAAAACGTGGAAACCGTCGCCCGGCTGACTCACCCGGTGCGCGATGCGCGCGCCGGCTACGAGCAGACCTTGAATGTGCTCAGGCACGCGAAGCTCTATCGGCCGGCGGTGCTGACTAAAACCAGTCTGATGCTCGGTTTGGGCGAAACGGATGCCGAGATCACCGCGACCATGGCCGATTTGCGCAGCGCGGCGGTGGATATCCTGACGCTCGGACAATACCTGCGGCCGACGGTCAATCATCTGGAAATCGTGCGCTTCGTGACCCCCGCGGAATTCGACCGGTATCGTCAGCAGGCGCTCGATTTTGGATTCCTCGAATGCGTCTCGGGGCCTTTGGTTCGGTCGAGTTACCGCGCCGAACGGGCGCTCGCGCGCAACAACGCGGGATTGGACAACCGCCGGCTCGGTTGATGAACGCCGTTACGCTGATTCGACAGCTGGGACTCGTTGCGTATGAGCCGACCTGGCGGGCGATGCAAGAGTTTACCGACCGCCGCGATTCGTCGACCGATGATGAGATCTGGTTCGCCGAGCATCCGCCGGTGTTCACGCTCGGCCTCAATGCCGGCCGCGAACATGTGCTCGATCCCGGTGATATTCCCGTCGTGCCCGTCGATCGCGGTGGTCAAGTCACTTTTCACGGACCAGGCCAGTTGATGATTTATCCCCTGCTCGACCTGCGCCGCAAACAACTCGGCGTGCGCGATCTCGTCGTTGCTCTCGAGGAGGCGATCATCGGCTACGTAGCGGGACTCGGTATCATCGCGGTTGGGCGGCGCGACGCCCCCGGCGTCTATGTCGAGGGCGCCAAATTGGCCAGCATTGGCTTGCGCATTCGACGCGGTGCCAGCTATCACGGGCTCGCGCTCAACGTTGCGCTCGATCTGGAGCCGTTTCGGCGCATCAACGTCTGCGGATATCCGGGACTCGAGGTCACGCGCCTCGTGGATCTTTGCGGCGTCTCGGATCTTGCCGCGGTTGCGGCCGGGGTCGAGGCGCATCTGCTGCGAAAACTGGGGTGCGGCGCCGGCTACAGCGCCATCAGCACCGCCTCACAGGCGGTCAGCTCGCGGTAAACATCGTCGAGCTGCGCCTGGCTCTGCGCGACGACGAGGTAAGTCACCGCGAGGAAATTACCGTCGGTACTCTTGCGTACACGCACGCTCGAATCGGCGAGCACGCCGGTATGCCGCTCGACGATGGCTTGGGTCAGGGCGCGCAAATCGCTGTCGTGTCGGCCCATGACCTTGATCGGAAACTCGCTCGGAAATTCAAGTGTCGTGCGGGCGCTCACAGCCATGGTGCTCCCGCGAGTTCGAGCCGAAAGGCTGCAAACGCGGCATGCAGGCGCCGGAACGCGGCTCCCGGCACCCCCGCGCCGACGGCCGCGCCGTCGAGGCGGGTGACGGGCAATACGCCGCGCGTCGAAAAGCTCAGCCAAATCTCCTCCGCGGCGCGCAGCTGCCGCTCGCTTACGTTGCCGACTTCGTTCGGGATCCCGAGCCGCGCCACCAGCTCGGTGACGACGTCCCGGGTGGTGCCCGGCAAGATTCGATGGCTGTTCGGCGGAGTCCGTACGGTGCCGTTCGTGACGATGTGCACGGTCGTCGAGGAGCCCTCGGTCAGCAAGCCGTCCTCGAGCAGGATCGTCTCGAACGCCGACGCGTCGGTCGCGAGCTTCTTGAGCAGTACGTTCGCGAGTAAGGCCGTGGATTTTATATCGCGCCGCGCCCAACGGATGTCGTCGCTGGTAATGGCGGCGACACCGTTCTGCAGCACTTCTGCCGAGACCGGCTCGAGCGCCGACAGGTAAGCAAACAGCGTCGGTATCAGGCCCTCCGGCCATGCGTGATTGCGGCCGAACTCGGTGCCTCGCGTCACCTGCACGTACATATAGAGATCCTGATCCGCAGCGTCGTTGCGCGCCAGTAGTTCGCGACAGACGGTCGCCCACTCAATGTGAGGGAGTGCCGGCGCCATGCGAATCGCGGCGAGGCTGCGCACGAGCCGATCGAAATGCTCGCGAAACCGGAACGGTCTGCCCGCATAGACGGGTACGACTTCGTAGACCGCATCGCCGAACAGAAACGCGCGATCCAGCGGCGAAACCTTGGCCTGCGATAGCGGCAAGTATTCTCCGTTCAGGTAGCAAATCGGCAGAGGCATGGGTAGGCCGTCCTTAGTGGAACCAGAGCCGCACGGTATCGACGAGGCGGCGCCACCAGCCGCCGGCGGCCACGCTCACGAGCGGATGCACGGGCACGGTCGTGACCGTCTGGCCGCGCGCGACCACGCGCAATTGGCCGACGGTCGAATCCGTCGCGAGCGGCGCGAATAATCGCGGCTCGAGATCAATGACGGTCTTGATGTCGGCCGCCGTGCCGCGCGCCACGGTTACATAAAGATCATGCTTGATGCCGATGTCGACCGGGGTACTCTGCGCCTTCCAGACCTCCGCCGCGATCAGTTTGGCGCCGCCTTTGGCGACCAAAGAGGTTTCGTAAAAGGTGTAGCCGTAGTTGAGAAGCGCGGCGCTCGCACTCTCTCGCGCTTTCATGCTCGTCGAACCGAGGACCACCGATATGAGCCGCATGCCGGCCCTTTGCGCGGAGGTCACCAAGCAGAAGCCCGCGGTGTCCGTATGTCCGGTCTTCAACCCATCGACGCTGGGATCGCTGCTCAGCAAACCGTTGCGATTCTGCTGCTTGATGCCGTTGTATTCGAACTCGTGCTGCGAAAACCAGTGATAGTACTGCGGAAAATCGCGAATCAGCGCCGCGGCGAGCAAGGACATGTCGCGCGCCGTCGTGTAATGCTGCGCGGAGGGCAGGCCTGAGCTGTTCTCGAAGTGGGTGCCGACCATGCCTAAGCGCTGCGCTTCGGAGTTCATCAGTTGTACGAAGGTCTCCTCGGCGCCTCCGATCCTCTCGGCAAGAGCGATCGTCGCGTCGTTACCGCTTTGCACGATCATCCCCAATACCAATGCTTCCACCGGCACCGGCTTGCCGAGCTCGATGAAGCTGCGCGAGCCCTCGGATCGCCACGCCTTTTCGCTGACGGTCACCGATTCATCGAGCTTGAGCTTGCCCGCATTGAGTTGCTGGAAGACGATATAGGCCGTCATGAGTTTCGTGAGGCTCGCGGGCTCGAGTCGGGCCACGGCCTCTTTCGCGGCCAGAACCTTGTCGGTCTGGAAATCCACGAGAATGTAGGCGCGCGCATCGACTGGAGGCGCGGTCGGAATCGGCGTATCGGCTAGGCAGGGGACGACCGCCACCGCGGCAAATAGCAGGCAGGCAAACAACGAACGCAGCATGTTGGAGAAAACCCTCGATAAAAACGCCTTAGTGTACCGGCTAATCGAGTGCCAGACGCGCATCGTTGACGCCGACATGTTCGAGCGCCGCGACGACTCGGTCGAACTCCGGTACGCCGGGTATCGGGCCAATGCGCACCCGATACATCTTGCGGCCGGCCAACTCGTTTTCGCGCACGAATACCTTTCCGTATCCACCGCCGCTCAATTTGGCGACTAGGCGCTCGGCGTTGGCCGGATCCGCGAAGGCACCGGCTTGAATGTAAAGGCTCGAGTTCGCGACCGGCGCCGCCGCTTGCACGGCCGAAGCGGCGGCATTTGACGCGCCAGCAGCCGGCGCGGCAGCAGACGGCCCGGGAGCGAGCGGCCCGGGAGCGAGCGATGCCGCCACCACACCGGTAGTTTGCTCCGGCGCCGTGGGATCGATTGCGCGGACCTCGACGATCGCCGTGCCGTTGCGCAGCATGTCGAGCTTGGCGGCGGCCGTATACGACAGATCGATGATGCGGTTGCCGACGAACGGGCCGCGATCATTGACGCGCACGACGATGCTGCGGCCGTTCTGCAGGTTGATGACCCGCACATAAGCCGGCAGCGGCAAGGTTTTGTGCGCGGCCGTCATGGCGTACATGTCGTAGGGTTCGCCGGCCGACGTGCGCACCTCGTGGAAGCCGGGCCCGTACCAGGATGCGACGCCGCGCTCGATATAGCCGACGCTCGAGGGCATGACGTAATAGCGTTTACCGAAGACTTCATAAAACGGCGGATTTCCAAAGCGGGACCGCGCTTCGACGCGTGGTACGGCGTCGGGAACGGATTCGGGTGCGATCGGCGGCGCTATCGGTGGGACAGTCGGCGGGACAGTCGGCGTTGGCGGCGGCTGGAGTTGAACGCTCGGCGCCGTGCTCTGGCAGCCGGCCAACAGCAGCGACACCAATCCGGCCGGTGCCAGCGCGCGTGCGCAAGTCCAGATGCGTCTCATGACGGGGCCCGCGCCTTCAGGGCGGCCGCGAGTTCGTAGACTGCCATGCCATAGAGGGCGCTATGGTTGTAGCGCGTGATGACGTAGAAATTCTCGAAGCCGACGCGCCAGTGAACGCCGTCCGCTTGATCGACCGCAATCAACAGCGCCGGCGCATTGATCGGCAGCGTCGTATCGAAGCGGATGCCTCGCGCACGCAGCGTGCCGACCGTATCCGACAGCGTCAGCTTTCGCCCGTCCAGCGTCGGCGCAGCATCGGATTCGAGCGCAGCTTCGCTGAGCACGGGTTCTCCGGAATTCCAGCCGTGCTCCTTGAAGTAGTTGCCGATACTCGCGAATACATCGGGCCAGTTCGTCCATAGATCGACGTGGCCGTCGTGGTCCGCGTCGACCGCGTAACGGCGGTAGTTCGACGGCATGAATTGCGGTGCACCCATCGCGCCGGCGTACGAGCCGATCGCGGTCAACGGATCGATCGCCGCTTCGCGCGTCAATAGGAAAAATTGTTCGAGTTCGCCTTGAAAGAATTTGGCTCTGGCCGGGTAATCGAATGCTAGCGTCGACAAAGCATCGAGCACGCGGTAGTGGCCGGTTCTGCGGCCGTACAAGGTTTCGACGCCGAGGATCGCGACGAGATACTCCGCCGGAACGCCTGTCTGCAGACTCGCCTGGTCCAGCTCCGTGCGGTGTGCAAGCCAGAAGTCGGCGCCTTCTTGAATGCGTTTCTCATTGACGAATATGGGTTGGTAGTCATACCAGGGCTTGGCCTTCTCAGCCGGCTTGTCCATCGCTTCGATGATCGCGGGCTGAGTTTGAGCGACGCGTAATAACTTGCGCAGCCGGCGTCTATCAAAGGAGTCTTGCTTGGCGACCGCGTCGATGAATTCCCGGACGTCCGGCCGGCGTATATCCAGCGCAGCGGCCTCGCAGCCGATGCCAAGCAGCGCAATGAACACGCTCAAAAACAGGGTCAGAGTCCGGCGGCGCCGTGAGTTCGCAGTGCGCAACGACTAGGATCCGATCAATTTACGGTGTGAATGCAAGGCCATGAGGATACCGAAACCCGCAAGCAGGGTCACCATCGAGGTACCGCCATAGCTGATCAAGGGCAGGGGCACGCCGACCACGGGCAATATGCCGCTGACCATGCCCGAATTGACGAAAACGTAGACGAAGAAGCTCAGAGCGATGGCGCCTCCCGTGAGCCGCGAGAACGTATCCTGGCCTTGCATTGCCAAATACAGTGCGCGACCGATGAGCAAGCCGTACAGCGCCAGGATCAGCAATTGCCCGAGTAAGCCGAATTCCTCGCCGATGACCGCGAATATGAAGTCGGTCGAGCGCTCGGGCAGGAATTCCAGCTGCGCTTGGCTGCCGTTCATATAACCCTTGCCGAACACGCCGCCCGAGCCGATCGCTATTTGCGACTGGATGATGTGGTAGCCGGCGCCAAGCCGATCGGTCTCCGGGTTGATGAACGTCAATATGCGCTGGCGCTGATAGTCATGAATGAAATGCCAGGCCGCCCAGGCGAGACCGGCGAGCAGCGGGATCGACACCAAGATGATGCCGATCTGCAGTCCCGCGAGCAGCATGACGATCAGGCCCGAGGCGGCGATCAGCAGCGCCGTACCGAGATCCGGTTGCGTGACGATCATCGCCGTCGGGATCGCGATGAGCACGCCCAAGACCAGCAAGTCCCTGAACTTGGGCGGCAGCGGCCGTTCGTGCAGGTACCAGGCGCACATCATCGGAACCGCGAGTTTCATGATCTCCGACGGCTGAAAGCGAACGAAGCCGATGTCGAGCCAGCGCTGTGCGCCCTTGCCGATATGACCCGTCAATTCGACGACGATCAGCAGCAGGATGCCGATGACGTAGGCGATCGGCGCGAACAGGCGCAAATATTGTGGTGTCGCCAACCGCGCGAGCGCGAGCATCGCGGCGATCGCGATGGCGATGTTGGCCAGATGATGCTCGACCATCTTGAGGCTTTGTCCGGAGGCGCTGTAGACGACGAGTATGCCGATGCAGACGATCAGCGCGAGCACGCCGGTCAGCAGTCCATCCAGGCCGAGCGCGCGCAAGGTGCGGCCGCCGGCGGTCAACGTGCGGCGTGTGCGCGACGGAGAAAATTCATCGAATATCATGGCGGTCAGTGCTCGTGCAGCCGGCTCAAGGCGCGGACCATGAACGGCCAGATCAACGCGCCGATGACCGGCGCAAGCCAGCGGCCAAAAGAAGTCACGGGATTGCCGGTCGCACCGTCGATCCAGAACAGGATGAACTGGTAGCCAGTAAGGAATGCGAAGATCGTCAGCGATTGCGACACCGGTGAAAAGACCCGGATACGCAGTCTAAGGTTCGTCGCCCAGGCCGCCATGAGCGTTAGCGCGAGCGCATGCTGGCCGAGCACCACGCCTTGGATCACATCGAGTGCAAGGCCTGCGAAGAACGCCAGCGTGAGTCCTCCCGCGCGCGGCGATTCGATCGACCAATATAAAACCACGAGGACCAGAAAGTCCGGTCGAAAAGGCGCCAGCGCATTCGGCAGCGGCAGAATTCCGAGCGTCAGGGCCACCAGTGCGGACATCGCCACCGGTAAACGGCGAATGCGTTCGTCACGCATCATGGCTTGCCGTCCCCTGTCGCCTGATCGGCGGTTGTCGGCGCAGTGGCCGTCGGCGCGGCGGCCGTGTCGGTCGATTTGGCAGCCGTGTCGCTCGATTTGGCGGCAGCGCTTGGTTTGGCGGCAGCGCTTGGTTTGGCGGCGGCGGTCGGTTTGGCGGCGGCGCTCGGTTTGGCAACAGCGGTCGGTTTGGCTGCCGCGGCCGGAGCCGTCGCAGCGCCGGTCGGCGCTACCGCAGTGGCGCTGGACGAGGACGAGGTCGAAAGGGAAGTCGCGGCCAATGTCGGCGTGGCCGGCGTCAACCACACGAACAGCAGTTCACGCGAACGATCGAGGGCCGCCGCAGGGCTTACCGCCACATCGGCGAGGGACTGTGCGGGGTCGCGTTTGACTTCGACGACGGTGCCGACCGGATAACCCGCCGGAAAGCCGCCCCCGAGTCCGGAGGTCACCAACAAATCGCCCTTGACGATATCGGCGGCGGTCGAGATGTAGGGCAATTTGAGCCGACTCAAATCGCCGGTACCGACCGCCACCGTGCGCAAGCCGTTGCGATTGTCCTGCACCGGTATCGCGTGTGCGGCGTCGCTGATCAAGATGACCTCGCTGGTGAGTTGATCGACGCGCGCGACCTGGCCGAATACGCCGCCGGCGTCGAGCACTGCTTGACCGACATATACACCGTCGCGCGCACCCTTGTCGACGAGCACGCGCTCGCGAAATGCATCCAGATCCACATCCATGATGTCGCCGATGATGAAGCGCGAACCGACTCCGTTGGTGCTGTCCCGCAATGCGCGCAGGCGGCGGCTCTCGGCCTCGAGCGCTTCATAGCGCTGCAGCCGGAATTGGGCGACGCGTAATTCGTCCTCGAGCTTGGTCTTGTCGGCGCGTAGCGCCTCACGCGTTGTAAGGCTTTCCCTCAACCACGCCCAGCCCTGGAAGGGACTGGCGACGGCGACCTGCGCCGGGTAGGCGACGATCGATAGAACGCGGCGGATCTTGCCGAGGTGGTCGTAGCGCTTGTCGATGATCATGAGGCCGAGCGCGAGCAGGCTGAACAGCACGCAGCGAAGCAGCAGACCCGTCGAGCGACCGGAAGACTCCGAACTACGAAATGCGACCATGGGTACGGGTTTCCCTAGCCGCCCCGGTTACTCCAGTCCGAATATGCCCGGCCCGTGTTCTTCGGTCAGTTCGAGGATCCGCCCACCGCCGCGCGCGACGCAGGTGAGCGGGTCGTCCGCGACCACAACGGGTAAGCCGGTCTCTTCCATCAGCAATTTATCGACATCGCGAAGCAGCGCGCCGCCGCCCGTCAGTACGATGCCTCGCTCCGCCACGTCGGCGCCGAGTTCCGGCGGCGTTTGCTCGAGCGCCTGTTTGACCGCCCCGACGATGCCTTGAAGAGGCTCCTGCAGGGCTTCCAGGATTTCGTTCGAGTTGAGCGTAAAGCTGCGCGGGACACCTTCGGATAGATTGCGCCCCTTGACCGAAATTTCACGCACCTGCTGGCCCGGGTAGGCAGAACCGATCTCGAGTTTGATGCGCTCCGCCGTCGCTTCGCCGATCAAGATGCCGTAATTACGGCGTACATAGTTCGTGATTGCTTCGTCGAATTTGTCGCCGCCGATGCGCACGCTCGCGGCGTAGACGATGCCGTTCAAGGAAATGACCGCGACCTCGGAGGTCCCGCCGCCGATGTCGAGCACCATCGAGCCGCGCGCCTCCTGCACGGGCAGGCCCGCGCCGACAGCCGCCGCCATGGGCTCGGGTACGATGTCGACGCTGCGCGCGCCGGCGCCCTCGGCTGACTCTTTGATGGCGCGGCGCTCGACTTGGGTTGAGCCGAACGGGACGCAGACGAGAACGCGCGGGCTGGGACTCAAGAATCGGTTGCCGTGCACCTTTTTGATGAAGTACTGCAGCATTTTCTCGGTGTAGGTGAAGTCGGCAATGACGCCGTCCTTCATCGGTCGCACCGCAGTAATGTGTCCCGGTGTGCGGCCCAGCATATTCTTCGCTTCGACGCCGACCGCGACGATGAATTTGCCGCCGCGGGTCGGCTCGTCTTGCACGGCGACCACCGAGGGTTCGTTCAGAACGATGCCGCGCTCGCGCACGTATATTAGTGTGTTGGCGGTACCAAGATCGATTGAGAGATCATTTGAAAAATAACCTCTAAGGCGTTTGAACATGCTGTGTTTTTCTGCTCGGAATTGGGGTAAAAAAGTTGCGCTAATGTAACAACCGATAGGACTTTCAGCAAGGCAACGTGTATCATCTAATCGAGCATCTTTAGCGCAATTGCGGCGCACACCGACCACGCGTATGAGCCTAACCCGTCAAGAAGTCGAGAAGATTGCGCACCTAGCGCGCCTGTCGATCACCGCTCAAGAGATGCCAGTTTACGTCGCGAGCTTGTCGAGCATTGTCGATTTCGTCGCAGAACTGTCGAAGGCCGACACCGGTACGGTGGCGCCCATGGCGCACCCACTCGTGGGCCAGCGCCAGCGGCTGCGAGCCGATGCGGTGACCGAGACCGACCACCACGAAAAGTACCAGGCGAACGCGCCCAGTGTACAGGCCGGCCTCTACGTCGTGCCGCGGGTCATTGAATAGGGACGTGATGCTGCACAACCTGTCCATCGGCGAATTGGCCGATCTGCTGGCTGCCAAGAAGATTTCGAGCGTTGAGCTGACGCGTCATTTCCTGGCGCGCATTGAAGCATTCAACCCGGAACTGAACGCCTTGGTCACGCGCACGGCCGACCTGGCGCTCGACACGGCGGCTGACGCCGATCGGCGACGCGCCGCCGGAGAGGCAGCGCCATTGCTCGGCATCCCCCTCATTCATAAAGACATTTTCTGCACCGACGGGGTGCGCACGAGCTGTGGATCGCGCATGCTCGACAACTTCATCGCGCCCTATGACGCGACCGTCGTCGAGCGCCTGAAGGCGGTCGGCGCCGTCATGCTGGGCAAGGCCAACATGGATGAATTCGCCATGGGCTCGTCCAACGAGAACAGCTACTACGGCCCGGTCAAGAATCCTTGGGACCGCAGCAAAGTGCCGGGCGGCTCCTCGGGCGGATCGGCGGCAGCAACCGCGGCGCGCCTGACCCCGTTTGCGACCGGTACCGACACCGGGGGCTCGATCCGCCAACCCGCTGCTCTGACCGGGATTACCGGCATCAAGCCGACTTATGGCCGCGTCTCGCGGTACGGCATGATCGCATTCGCCTCCAGCCTCGATCAGGCAGGCGTACTCGCCCGCTCGGCCGCGGACGCCGCGATCGTGTTGCAGGCCATGGCGGGCTTCGATCCGAAGGATTCGACGAGCGTCGATGCGCCGGTGCCCGACTATCGGGCCGGTCTCAACTTGCCGCTCGAGGGTCTGAAGATCGGTCTGCTCAAGGAGTTTTTCGTGGGCTTGGAGGCGCGCAATACCGCGCTGATCGAGGACGCGCTAAGGGTTTATCGCTCATTAGGCGCCAAAACGGTCGACGTCAGCCTGCCGCATCTGCCGCTATCGGTGCCCACGTACTACGTGGTGGCTCCGGCGGAATGCTCGTCGAACCTCTCGCGCTTTGACGGTGTACGCTTCGGTTATCGCTGCGAGCAGCCCAAAGACTTGATGGATCTTTACCAGCGCTCGCGCGGCGAGGGCTTCGGCGCGGAAGTCAAACGCCGCATCATGACCGGCACGTATGTGCTGTCGGCCGGCTATTTCGACGCCTATTACTTGAAGGCGCAAAAGGTGCGTCAATTGATCACCGATGAGTTCCGCGCCGCATTTGGCAAAGTCGATCTGTTGCTCGGACCGACGACGCCGACGCCGGCTTTCGGAATCGGCGCCAAAATCGACGATCCGGTCACGATGTACCTCAACGATATCTACACGATCGGCGCCAACCTCGCGGGCTTACCCGGCTTATCGATGCCCTGCGGCTTCATCGACGAGTTGCCGATGGGGCTGCAGTTGATCGGACCGCATTTTTCCGAAGAACGCATTCTGGGTGCGGCGCACCGGTTCCAACAAGTGACCGATTGGCATCGGCACTGTCCGCGCGGGTACGAATGATGAGCGATTGGGAAGTCGTCATCGGGCTCGAGATCCACGCGCAGCTCGCGACCAAGTCGAAAATATTCTCGGGTGCGGCGACCGCCTATGGCGCGGCACCGAACTCGCAGGCGTGTCTGGTCGACCTCGCCTACCCGGGCGTGCTGCCGGTCCTCAATGCGGAAGCGGTGCGCATGGCGGTCAAATTCGGCTTGAGCATCGGCGCTGTGATCGCCGCTCGCTCGATATTCGCGCGCAAGAATTATTTTTATCCGGATTTGCCGAAGGGCTATCAGATCAGCCAATTCGAGGATCCGGTCGTCAAACGCGGTTCGCTCTCCATCGTGCTCGATGATGGTTCGGTCAAGACCGTCGGCGTGACGCGTGCGCATCTGGAGGAAGACGCCGGCAAATCGCTGCACGAGGGACTCGCAAACGCCAGCGGCATCGATTTGAACCGCGCGGGCACGCCGCTGCTCGAAATCGTTTCCGAGCCCGACATGCGCTCGGCAAAGGAAGCGGTCGCGTACATGAAGAAGGTGCACACGCTGGTGCGCTACCTGGAGATTTGCGACGGCAACATGCAAGAAGGTTCGTTTCGCTGCGATGCCAATGTGTCGGTGCGGCCGCGCGGCCGCGAGAAATTCGGTACGCGCGCCGAAATCAAGAATCTGAATTCGTTTCGATTCGTCGAAAAGGCAATTCAATACGAAGTCGCGCGCCAGATCGAGTTGCTCGAAAGCGGCGGCACCGTGATTCAGGAAACCCGGCTCTACGATTCGGACAAGCATGAAACCCGCTCGATGCGTTCGAAGGAAGAAGCCAACGATTACCGGTATTTTCCCGATCCCGATTTGCTGCCGCTCGAGATCGACGCGGAGTTCATCGAGCAGGTGCGGGCGACCTTGCCGGAGCTTCCGGACGAGAAGGCCAGCCGATTCGCGGCACAGTTCGGACTGTCGGCCTACGATGCGGGCGTTTTATCGGCGAGCCGCGAACTCGGTGCCTATTTCGAGGCGGTCGTGGCGGCCGCCGGCGCGGCGCATGCGAAGCTCGCGGCCAACTGGGTCATGGGCGAAATGTCGAGCGCGCTCAATCGCGACAATTTGGACATTACGGGCTCGCGTGTCGCGCCGCAAGCCTTGGCCGGTTTACTCGCGCGTATCGTCGATGAGACGATTTCCGGCAAGATTGCGAAGGACGTTTTCGAAGCGATGTGGTCCGACGGAAGCGACGCCGATGCCATCATCGCGGCCAAGGGTCTCAAACAAATCACCGATATCGGTGCGATCGACGCCGTCATCGATACAGTGATGGCCGCCAATCCGAAACAACTTGCCGACTATCGCGCGGGCAAGGACAAATTATTCGGCTTCTTCGTCGGGCAGGTCATGAAGGCGACGCAGGGCAAAGCGAATCCCGCGCAGCTCAACGAGCTGCTCAAACTCAAGCTCGGCGGCGGCGCTTGAGGATGCGCGATCGCGATTGCCTGCACCGCTTCATGTTCGAGGAATACCCGATTCGCGGCCACCTCGTGCACCTGGACGCGGCCTGGCGCGCGTTGATCGAGCATCGCGACTATCCGCAGGCGATTCGCGACGCGCTCGGCCAAGCGGTGGCCGCGTCGCTATTGCTCGCCGGCACGATCAAATTCGAGGGTGTGCTTTCGCTGCAGTTGCAGGGCGAGGGGCCCGTGCATCTGTTGCTTGCGCAATGCACGAGCAGCCTCGGCGTTCGCGGACTCGCGCGCTACCGAGAACCGGCGAACACGGTCGCTGCCGGCGATGCGGGCATCGGCGCTCTGGTCGGGCCCGGCAACCTGACCGTCACGCTCGAAACCGACGACAAGAGCCAACGGTATCAAGGCATCGTTCCGATCACCGGCGAGCGCCTTGCCGAATCGCTGCAGCTGTATTTCGAGGATTCGGAGCAATTGCCGACTCGGCTCTGGCTGCATGCGGACGCCGATGGGGCATCCGGCATGCTGCTGCAGCGGCTGCCCGGCGATGGCGGCAATCTTGCCGTCCACGACGCCGCGGACGTCGACGACGCGTGGCGGCGCGTGCAGCTGATCGGCGAGACCTTGACGCCCGAGGAGCTCGTCAGTCTGGCGGATACGGAGATTCTGCACCGGCTTTTCAACGAGGACGATCTGCGGCTCTATGAACCCTCGCCGGTTTATTTTCGATGCCGCTGCTCGCGTGAACGCGTCAGTGGCATGCTGCAGGGTCTCGGCGAAGCCGAAACGCGATCGGTGCTCGCCGAACGCGGCGAGGTCGAAGTACGCTGCGACTTTTGCAACCGCGCTTATGTGTTCGATGCGGTGGACGTGGCGCAGCTGTTCAAAGCCTCGGCCGCTGGCATCAGCCCCACCTCCGTCCACTGAGCGGGCGCGTCGGCACGGCGCAATTCGCGCGTCGCGGCCTTATGTCCGGTAATCGTTTGTGGCGGTGGGCGGGCTGGATTAGTATGCGTCGCTTGGCTTTGACGGCAACATCTAGTCCATACCAAACACCAACCGAAGATTGCCGTACACCCGGGAGATATTTGATGAAATTGAACGTCCGCGTTCTGATCAGCGTGTCGTGGTTGATTGCATGCAACTTCGGTTCGATAGCCATCGCCGATAAAGCGCCGGCCACCGATCGGCCGGCCACGGATCGTCCCGATCTGAAGATTGCGGCGGTGCCGGAGCCGACCGAATCGCAGCGCTTTTTGCAGGACGAGCATCAATCGACCACCGGGTCGATAACGATCGGCGGAAAGGCAATGGCTTATCAGGCCGAGGCCGGCGTCTTGGTCGTACACGTCAAGGATCCGCAGGACGACGATGCGCCGCCGCCGGCCGATCATGCGGCTGTGCCGCCGCCGCCGCAGCCTCCCGAGGCCAGCATGTCGTATGTCGCCTATTTCAAGGGCGATAAGGAAGACTCGCGCCGTCCCATCACGTTCCTGTTCAACGGCGGGCCGGGATCCTAGAGCGTATGGCTGCACATGGGCGCATTCGGTCCGAAGCGCGTCGTCACCGCCGACGATACCCATAGTCCGGCGGCGCCCTATCGCCTCGTCGACAACGAATTCACGCTGCTCGATGCCAGCGACCTGGTGTTCGTGGACGCGCCGGGCACGGGCTTCAGCCACTTGCGCGGCGCGGACAAGGAAAAGGCGTTTTACGGCGTCGATCAGGACGCGCATGCATTCGCCAATTTCATCGTCGAATTTCTGTCGCGTCACGGACGCTGGAATTCGCCGAAGTATCTGTTCGGCGAAAGCTATGGCACGACGCGCTCCGCGGTGCTCGCCTATGTGCTGGAAAACGAAAAGTCGCTGGATCTGAACGGCGTCATACTGCTGTCGCAGTTCTTGAGCGCCGACGATAGCGTCGACGGGCCGCAATTCAATCCGGGTATCGACATGCCGTATGTGTTGGCCTTGCCGACCTACGCGGCGACGGCCTGGTATCACCACCGGCTGGCGAACCCGTCCGCGACGCTCGAGCCTTTTCTCAAGGAGGTCGAGAATTTCGCGGTCAACGAATATTCACAAGCGTTGATGGCCGGCTCGAGCTTGAGTGCGGAGCGCAAGTCTGCGATCGCGGCGAAGCTGCATGCTTACACGGGTCTGCCCGTGGAGTACATCGAGAGGGCCAATCTGCGCGTCAATGGCGGGGAGTTCGAGAAGAGCCTGTTGGGCAGCGACGTGACCGCGGGGCGGCTCGACACGCGCTTCGCAGGCCCTACGCTCGATCCGATGAGCAAGGAAGCCGAGTACGATCCGCAGTCGGCCGCGATCTCCTCGGCCTACGTTTCGGCGTTCAATGACTATGTGCGGACGACGCTCAAATTTGGCGAGAAGAAGACCTACAAGGCCGACCTCGACTTGTGGAAATCCTGGGATTTTCAGCACCAACCGCCGGGTTCGCCGATGAAGATCCCGGGCGCGATGAATGTCATGCCGGATCTGGCGGTGGCGATGCAGCAGAACCCGAATCTCAAGGTGCAGCTCAACGGCGGCTATTACGACCTGGCGACGCCGTATTTCGCCGCGGTCTACGAACTACACCAGCTGCCGATTCAAGTCTCTCTGCAGGACAACATCGAGATGCATTTCTACGCATCGGGGCACATGGTCTACGCGCACGAGCCCGCGCTCAAAGATTTGCATGCGAACGTCGCCGCGTTCATCGAGAAGACGAGGAACGGCGCCGTAGGCAAATAATCAAAGCGCCGAAACGCCGCGCAACTCGGTCAGGCTCTGCGAGCGCGTCAGGGCAATGAATTCTTTGATATAGGCTGTATCGGCGCCGACGAGAGTCGTCGCCGCATACAGCTCGCAGTGCAGGCCGTGGCGGCCGATCGGCCGGGACACGACATAGCCGCGCTCGATGTAGTTGCCGACGGTCCACGCGGGTAGTGCCGCAATCCCTCTCCCGCTTGCGACCAATTGCAGAATAGCGACCGTCAGTTCGGCCGTGCGCCGCCGCGGATTGACTTTGGCCGGCAGCAGGCAATGCTTCATGACGTCGAGCATCTCGTCGGGCACCGGGTAGGTGATCAGGGTCTCGTCCGCGAAGTCTTGTGCCTCCAACCAGGGCTTGGCCGCGAGCCGGTGTCGCGGGCTCATCAAACTCACGCTTTCATAGCGGAATAGAGGACTGAAGACCACGTTCGGTCGCACCTCGGGTCTGTCATGGACGACCGCGAGTTCCGCTTCCGCCCGGTCGAGCAGCGGCAGCGGGTCGACGACGAATCCGGAAATGATGTCGAGTTCCACTTCTGGCCACAGGGATCGATAGGCATCCATTGCCGGCATGAGCCAGTCGAAGCAATTGTGGCACTGCACTGCAATACGCAGGGGTCCCCCGTGGCCTTGCGCCAGCCGGGCCACGTCGCGACCGGCTTCGGCGACCTGTGGCAGGACGCCGCGAGCCAGCTCGAGCAGACGCTGGCCAATGGCCGTAAAGCGCATGGGCCGTACGTTTTTCTCGACGAGCGCCGACCCGTAATAGGTCTCCAGGGCCTTCAATTGATGGGAAAGCGCGGACTGCGTCAGACACAGGCGCTCCGCGGCCTTGGAAAGACTCCCACATTCGGCGAGGGCCAGCAGGGTTTCGAGGTGGCGTAGCTCCAGCGCAGTCGTCGTCATGAGCCGGTTTCATCCCCAGCATGAAGATAATGAGTTTGAATCATAACGTATGCGCTTGCATGCTGCAGGAACTGGCAAAAGTGACCGGGGGTATCGTTGATGTCGAATTCGGTGGCCGTCTCGTTCGAATTCTTCCCGCCCAGCGACGCGGCCATGGCCTCGCAGCTATGGGACGCGGTGCAGCGGCTCGGAGTCCTGCAACCCCATTTTGTATCCGTGACCTATGGCGCCGACGGCTCGACACGCGAGCGTACTCACGAATGCGTGCTGCGGATTTTGCGTGAAACCGATCTCGTCGTCGCACCGCATCTGACTTGCGTGAACGCGACGCGGGCGCAAGTGCTCGGGATCGCAGCGGATTATTGGCGCGAGGGTGTTCGCCACCTCGTGGCATTGCGCGGCGATCCACCCGCCGGCGCTTCCGGTGCCACAGACAACTATGTGCCGCAAGCCGATGGCTTTAGCTTTGCCTCGGATTTGGTCAGGGGCTTGCGCACGGCCGGTCAATTCGAGATCTCGGTGGCGGCCTACCCGGAAGGGCATCCGGAGACCGGCACCGTGGCCGCGGACATCGAAAACCTCAAGAGCAAGATCGACGCGGGTGCAACTCGCGCGATCACGCAATTTTTCTTCGAAACCGATACGTTCCTGCGCTATCGCGATCGTTGCGTCGCCTCCGGCATTCACGCCAATATCGTTCCCGGAATCCTGCCGATCACGCGGTTCCCGCAATTATTGAAATTCGCGGCGCGCTGCGGCGCCGACGTGCCGGATTGGCTGCGCCGGCGATTCGAGGGCCTGGAGGACGATCCCGGGACGCGCCGCATGATCGCCGCCCACGTGGCGATCGAGCAGGTGCAGCGGCTGCGCGATCACGGCATCGAGGAATTTCATTTCTACACGCTGAATCGCGCCGAACTGACGTTTGCAATTTGCCACGCGATGGGCTTGCGGCCGGCCGGCACAGCAGCCGTCGCCGCGCCCGACGCGCAGGTCGCTTGATGAGCGCCAAAGTCCCGTCATCGCGGGCCGAGGCGTTCCGCGCGCTGCTGCGCCGGCGCCTGGTCATTTTGGACGGAGCCATGGGAACGATGATCCAACGTCATCGTTTGAGCGAAGCGCAGTTCCGGGGCACGCGGTTTACCGACTGGCCGAGCGATCTACGCGGCAATAATGATTTGCTCGTCATCACCGCGCCGGAGCTCATCGAGACCATCCATCGCGATTATCTGTTGGCCGGCGCCGATGTCATCGCGACCAATACCTTCAACTCGAACGCGATATCGCAGGCCGATTACCGCATGGAATCGGTCGTCGCGGAGCTGAATTCGACCGCGGCGCGCATTGCGAGACGAGTAGCCGATGCGGTCACCGCCGAAACCGGGCAACAGCGATTCGTCGCCGGCGCGCTCGGACCAACCAACCGCACGGCATCCTTGTCGCCCGAAGTCAACGACCCCGCGTTTCGCAACGTCAATTTCACGCAGCTGGTCGCGAGCTATGCACAGGCGACGCGCGCCTTGATCGAGGGCGGCGTCGACCTCGTGCTCGTCGAAACCGTCTTCGACACCTTGAATGCAAAGGCGGCGCTGTTTGCCGTGCGCGAGGTGCTCGACGAATTGGACTTGGATTTGCCGCTGATGATTTCCGGCACGATTACCGACGCGTCGGGCCGCACGCTCTCGGGACAAACGACCGAGGCGTTTTGGAATTCGATCCGGCACGCGAGGCCTACCGTGGTCGGCCTCAATTGTGCGCTGGGCGGCACGCAGCTGCGCCCCTACATCGAGGAATTCGCGCGTATCGCCGACACCTATGTTTGCGCCTATCCGAATGCCGGACTGCCGAATGCCTTCGGCGAATACGACGAATCCGCGGCGCAGACGGCCACCGTGTTGCGCGAATTCGCGCAGAGCGGCTTTCTCAACATGGTGGGCGGCTGCTGCGGCACCACGCCCGAGCACATCCGCGCGCTCCACGAGGCCATCCAGGGCATCGCGCCGCGCACGCTGCCGCAGATTGCGCCGGCTTGCCGATTGAGCGGTCTCGAACCGCTCCTCATCGACGCCGGCAGTTTGTTCGTCAACGTCGGCGAGCGCACCAACGTCACGGGTTCGCCGAAGTTTCGAAAACTGATCGAGGCCGGGGATTATGGCGCCGCGGTCGACGTCGCGCGCCAGCAAGTCGCCAACGGCGCTCAGATCATCGATGTGAACATGGATGAGGGCATGCTCGACTCCCAGGCCGCAATGATCCGGTTCCTGAATCTGATCGGCGCGGAACCCGATATTGCGCGCGTGCCGGTCATGATCGATTCGTCGAAATGGTCGGTCATCGAAGCGGGCCTGCAATGCGTTCAGGGCAAGGCGATCGTCAACTCGATCAGCCTCAAAGAGGGTGAGGAAGGTTTCCTCGCGCAGGCTCGCAAGATCATGCGCTACGGTGCTGCCGTCGTCGTCATGGCGTTCGACGAACGCGGCCAGGCGGACACGCTGGAACGAAAAGTGTCCATCTGCGAACGCGCGTACCGCCTGTTGACCGAACGCATCGGCTTCGCGCCCGAAGACATCATCTTCGATCCCAATATATTCGCGGTCGCCACCGGGATCGAAGAGCACCACCGGTACAGCCTCGATTTTCTCGAGGCGACCGCCGAGATCAAGCGCCGCATGCCGCGCGTCCACGTCAGCGGCGGCGTCAGCAACGTCTCCTTTTCGTTTCGCGGCAACGATCGAGTTCGCGAGGCGATGCACTCGGTGTTCTTGTATCACGCGATTCGCGCCGGTTTGACGATGGGCATCGTCAATGCCGGTCAGCTCGCGATCTACGAGGATATCCCCGGGGATCTGCGCGAGCGAGTCGAGGACGTGATACTCGCGCGCCGCGCGGACGCGACCGAGCGGCTGCTCGAGATTGCCGAGCGCTACCGCGGCGACGCGAGCGCCAAGCGCGGCGATGACCTCGAGTGGCGCAAGCTGCCCGTCGCTGAGCGCCTGTCGCACGCGCTCGTCAAAGGTCTCGACGAATTCGTGCTCGCGGATACCGAAGAGGCGCGTCTCGTGGCAAAGCGGCCGCTCGACGTCATCGAAGGGCCGCTCATGGACGGCATGAATATCGTCGGGGACCTATTCGGCGCAGGCAAGATGTTCTTGCCGCAAGTCGTGAAATCCGCGCGCGTCATGAAGAAGGCCGTTTCGGTGCTGGTCCCGTACATAGAACTCGAAAAGGGCAGCACGAGCCGTTCGAACGGCAAGATCGTGCTCGCGACCGTCAAGGGCGACGTGCACGACATCGGCAAGAACATCGTCGGTGTCGTGCTTCAATGCAATAACTTCGAGGTCATCGACCTCGGCGTCATGGTGTCGTGCGAGCGGATTCTGGAGGCGGCCACTCGCGAGGGTGCGAGTTTGATCGGACTATCGGGCCTCATCACGCCGTCGCTCGATGAAATGGTGCATGTCGCGAAGGAAATGCAGCGCCTCGGCTACAAACAGCCGTTGTTGATCGGCGGCGCCACGACTTCACCCGCGCATACCGCCGTGAAAATCGATCCCCAATACGAGGGTGCCGTCATTTACGTCAAGGATGCGTCGCGCTCGGTCGGTGTTTGCCAGCAGCTCGTGACCAAAGAGTCCTGCGACGGCTACGTGGCGAGCATCAAGGTCGACAACGAGCGGCGGCGGCAGCAGCATCGCAATAAGAGCGCGAAAGCTCCGCATCTGTCGCTCGCCCAGGCGCGCGCCAAGAAATTTCAGATCGACTGGAGTGCCTATACGCCGCCCAAGCCGAGTTTCTGCGGATTGCGCACATTCGACGACTATCCGCTCGATGAGCTGGTGCCTTATATCGATTGGATGCCGTTCTTCAACGCCTGGGAGTTCGCCGGGAAATTTCCCGAACTTCTGGAGGATTCCGTCATCGGTGCCGCGGCGAGCAGCCTGTATGCGGACGCGAGACGCATGCTCGAGCAGCTGGTGCGCGATAAGTGGCTGCGCGCGCGCGCAGTCGTCGGCTTATTTGCAGCCGCGAGTAGCGGCGACGATGATATCGAGGTGTATTCGGACGAATCGAGGGATCGAGTCGTGTCGCGGCTGCATTTCCTGCGGCAGCAAAAGCTCAAGGGTCAGGCGCAGGCGCAGCTGTGTTTGGCGGATTTCGTTGCGCCGGCCGCGGGCGGCCCCGCGGATTACGTCGGCGCATTCGCGCTCACCGCCGGCATCGGCATCGATGCACACCTCGCCCGCTTCGAGGCGGCGCACGACGATTACAGCAGCATCATGCTCAAGGCGCTCGCGGATCGTTTGGCCGAGGCGTTTGCCGAGCGATTGCACGAGCGTACGCGGCGTGAATTCTGGGGCTATGCGCCCGCCGAGCACCTGGATGCATCGGCGTTGATCCATGAGGAATACCGCGGCATCAGGCCGGCGCCGGGCTATCCCGCGTGTCCCGATCACACCGAGAAGGCCGCGATTTGGACGCTGCTCGATGCCGAACGGAACGCTGGCGTACGTTTGACCGAGTCCTTCGCGATGTTCCCAACCGCCGCCGTCAGCGGCTTTTATTTCTCGCATCCGCAGGCGCATTATTTCGGCGTCGGGCAAATCGACCGCGACCAGGTCGTCAGTTTCGCGCAGCGCAAGGGCTGGAGCCTCGCCGAGGCCGAGCGCTGGCTCGCGCCAAATCTTGGCTATGAACCTGAGGACATCAAGGCTGCGGCCGACGACATCAGGGTTGCCGCCGACGCGGCGTGAGCGGGTCTCGCCACGCTCCCGAACCATCATTCCTCGACAACGCACGGCACCAAATCAAAATCTGGCCGAATTGCGCGATTGTGTACGTCCCCGTACAGACCGCAGGCTGCCATCAACCTAGGCTCAACCGCTGACAGTGAGGCGCTGGCGCCCGGCGCATCGTCGCCGAACCTACAGCGATCTGCGCATCACGTAGCCAGGATCATGCGATTTCTATCAATTGAAGACTCAGGAGCCGTAAATGAATTATTCAACAGTTGTCCTCACATCCATGTTTGTGCTGGCCCTTGGCGCTTGCTCCCAGCCTGGTCCGCCCGGACCGCAAGGTGCAACTGGCAATACCGGCAATACCGGGAATACCGGCAATACCGGCAATACCGGCAATACAGGCCAAACGGGTGATACCGGCTATACGGGAAATACGGGAAATACCGGCGCAACGGGAAATACCGGCGCAACGGGCAATACGGGCAATACCGGCTATACCGGCAATACCGGTGCAACGGGCGATACCGGCGCAACGGGTGATAAAGGCAATACCGGCGCCACCGGCAATCCCGGCAATACCGGTAATACCGGCGCAACGGGTAGCCAGGGTGCCCCTGGGGATGCCAACACGGCCAGCCACTAAGGGATCAACACACGAGGCAACAGACATGGAAATCCAAAATACCCAACTGATTCTCATCGTCGGCGTGATCGCCGCGGCCTTGATCGCGGTGACCGCTTGGATCCTATACCGGAAGAAGCAATCGAAGAGACTTCAGGATCGCTTTGGCGCGGAATATGGCCGAGCAGTCGATGAACTCGGTAATCGCGCAAAAGCCGAAGCGGAACTCAAGGCGCGTGAACACCGCGTCAAGGGCCTCCATATCGCTGCATTGACGGCCACTGACGCAGCCAAATTCAGCAAGGCTTGGAGCGAATTGCAAGGCCGCTTCGTCGATGATCCTCAGGGTGTCGTCGTGCAAGCGGACCAACTGGTGCGCGAATTAATGTTGAAACGCGGGTATCCGATGGCCGATTTCGAACATCGTGCCGCCGACATCTCGGTCGACCACCCGGGTGTCGTACTCCATTACCGCGCTGCACAGGCCATTACGGTTAGCAGCGAGCGCAATGAGGCGAGCACCGAGGAACTGCGCAAAGCCGTTGTGCATTATCGTGCACTGTTTGATGAGTTGCTCGAAATACAGGCGACCGATCCGGTGGTGACACATCCGGCGATGGCCGTGCACACATGAGCGCCACCATTAGCGTATGAATAAGCGCACGGCGATCTTCCGATTTAGCCGTGCAGCAACAGGCACTGTCTGGAACTAGAGCGCAATCGTCATCATCGAAGACCGGGGGCCGTTCAAAGTTCCCGGCCTACCGGCAGCAGCGCAAGCAGCCTGACTACCAGCCGTTGCCACCAGTGGCGCGCCGGTTCGCTCGTATATTCCACGGGCTTGCCTTGTTCCACAGTGTCCCAGACGATGTTGCGCCCCGTGCCGCTATGCGCCTCGTGTAAGGACAGAACATAGGCGTTCTCGGGGCGCGTCATGGCGTCGAAGCGTGCCACGATTTGGCCGGCGAGATCGGGACTGTCGATGATCAAGCCCATTTCCGTGTTGAGTCGCTTGGATCGCTGATCGAAGTTCATCGAGCCGATGAAAATCCGCTCGTGATCGAAAACGAATAATTTGGCATGCAGCGCGTAATTGCCGAACCGTGAGATTCGCGTCGTTTGTCCACTGCCTTTCATGCTGCCGAGCAGCGAGCGCACTTCGTAAATCTCTGCGCCGTCCTCGAGCAGCGGCTTGCGATAGCCTGAGTACCCCGCCTGCGCCAGCAACAATGGCGCGGACTCGAGCGAATTCGTCAGAATCGCGACGCGCGCGTTCCGCCCTCGCAGCGCCTCGACGAGCTGAATCTCGTGCTTGGCCGGCAAGTAATAGGGCGTGACAATCAGCAACTCGGTCTGAACGAGTGCGGCGGCCTGGCTCACCTGCGGCGCCATCAGTCGGCCGGGGCGCGCGCCGTTCTCCACGTCTTTCTTGTCGGGACTGTCGCAAACTACCCGTGAATTTGCCCATACGAGCGGCAGCCGGCCGGAGATCATCCCGGCATACGGTTCGTCCGACTTCAACATTGCAACGTAGTCGATACCCTTGGAATCCAGTCCGCGCAACGGTTTGGCGGGAGCCGCAGCTGCCGAGGCCGAGTGAGTGCCTGCGCCAAGCGCCGCGGCCGGAATCGACAGAGGGCTGTTCCAATACTCGTCGAATCGGGCGGAGAGCTGTTGAACGACCGGGCCGGCGGTGAAGACGTCATCATCGGCGAACTGCGATTCGGGATCCATTTGGAAATATTGATTACCGATGTTTCGCCCGCCGATGAGCGCGACGGCGTTGTCGAGGACCATCAGCTTGTTATGCATGCGGTAGTTGAGCCGCCGGCCGTTGAACAGGAACTCCATGGCCCGCCGCAGTTCCACATGGCCGCGATAGGCAAACGGATTGAACACTCGGATCTCAATCGAAGGCTGGCCGTCCAGTGCGAGCAGCCGCTCGTCGCCGGCCCTCGTGTCCCCGTCGTCGACGAGAACGCGCACGCGGACGCCGCGAGCCGCGGCGCGCACCAGGGCCTCGGTGATCAGATGACCGGTCTCGTCGCCGCGAAAAATGAAATACTGCAAATCGAGCGTGCGCTCGGCCGCCTCGATCATCTGCACGCGCGTCAGGAATCCATCGACGCCGACCGGGAGAATCCGGAATCCGGACATCGCGTCGTGCGCCTCTGCCGAATCGGCAAACTGACGGCCGAGCTTTGTTTCCTTCGGATCGGCCAGTGCGGCCGAGGCAACCCGCGGATGGTCGGCGCCGGGTGGCAGGCCCGCGCAGCCGCTGCTCAGCGCGGCGCTGATCGTCGCGAGCAGAGCACAGAGCAGACCTAGCGCTTGGCTACGTCGCGCATAGCATGCGGCATTGGCAGGGAGAATCGACAAGCTCATCTATTATCGCGCCTGCGGCTCTATTATCGCGCCTGCGGCCGCGCGATCTGTCTGTTATCGTACAGTGGCGCGGATCGGCACTGGACTCGGCGCAATTTCAGGGAGTATTTCATGATCAAGGTCAGCGTTCTATATCCAAACAAGCCCGACACTCATTTCGACATGAATTATTATGTCACGCGCCACATGCCATTGGCGATGCGCTTGCTGAGCCGGGGATTGCGCAAGACCGAGGTCGACGCGGGCTTGCAAGGGGCGGCACCGGGGGAACCGCCGGCGTTCTTCGGCGGATGTCAATTCTATTTCGATACCGTCGAGGCATTCCTGGCCGTCTGGCCGGCCGCGGCGGCAGAGCTGGCCGCCGACATTCCGAAGTACACCAATGTTGCACCCCTCATCCAATTCAACGAGGTCAAGCTGTCGGTCCCCGCGTAGCCGCGATCAGCGACTGAATCTCAGGTATCGAACGACCGCAGCAAATCGCGCCAACTGACGATGCCGATCGGCTTGAATTCGGGGTTGACGATTGGAAGACATGAAATGCGATGAGCGAGCAGCAGCTTGACCGCATCGGCGATCGCAGCTTCCGGAGGCAAGGTGATCGGCTTGCGGCTCATGATTTGGTGGACACGCTTGTTCAGCGTTGCCGCATCCCGCAAATTCTCAGAGGGACTGCCGACATACGGGCTCAATGCCTTGAGCAAGTCACGGTCCGAGAGAACACCCGCCAATTCACCGTCGCCGTTGACGACCAATAGATGATGAAATTTCGTGGAGTCGAAGATTTCTTTGACGACCGCCAAACGATCGTCCATCTCGACGGTGACGACCCGGGCGGTCATTATGTTGCGCAAATTCATCGGACTTTGCCCTGATGTCAAAAAAGCTGCTGGATGAGTTCGACGGAACGGCTGTCGCCCGCGGCACCGTTGTGCGCCGTCTGCCGGCAGAGCCCCGATGCGCGCCGGCTGGCTTGTAAGAAGCGCTCGATCGCCGCCGGATCAATCTGACCGGTGCCGGTAATCACCTTGCATTCCTTGGCGGCACGTTTGAGTTCCGCGAGAGCGCTGCCGAGCCCCTTGTGCAACTCGCCTGCAAGGCGCCGGCGCTCGAGGTCGGTGGCCTCCAGGAACGCGCGGCGCAGGGCGTTGCGTTCAGTCGCATCGACCGCAAAACAGAGCATCGCGCTACGGCCGTCCATGTCGACCGCTGCATAGGTCAGCTCGACATCGATGACTGCGCCGCTTTTCAGACGATGCCGCGTCATCGCGGGCCTTGAGCCGGGCTCGGAGCGAGCGTTCTGGTGGGCGATGGGATACGCCGTCAAGCGTTCGGCCGTGAGCCTCAGCCATTCGCTCTTGGAGTAACCATAGTGACGAATGGCCTGTTCGTTGACCATGAGGATTTGACCGCTCGCAAAGTCCTCCACCCATAAGGGGTGGGGGTCGTGCTCAAACAATCCGCGGTAGCGCCGAGCCATCGAGAAAAGTTCCGCCAACGTGCGATTGCGTTCGCTCAGCAGCGCCGTCAAGAACATGCCTGTGACGGTCAGCAACAGCAAGAACCACCATAGTGTTCCGATTCCATCGCCGGTCGCGCTCGAGATCAGCACGCCGTGTTGCAAGGCATAACTTAAGGTCGCCACCAAGGCGCAGACGCTGATGGCGGCCGACGCCATCGCGACGCCGAAGCGCATGACGGCCCAAACGAGCAACGCCAATGCCATCGTCAGCAAGGGCCACGCCGCGCCGACCTCATTGAGCGACAGCATGCAGATCGCCCAGCCCAACAATGCCACGCACCAGATCGCGACTTCGGCTCGGTGGCCGCGCAGCGTTTGCGAGATCGGCGGGATCGCGACCAGCAGCGGCACGATAATTACTGTTCCCGCGACGCCGTCAGCCCACCATCGTCCGAGCGCCGACAGAAGTGCTCCGGTCACGACCGGAGTCGCACCGGCGGCGTTCGTCATCATCGCCACGAGCGGCGCGTTCAATTCGCCGGGTCTCAAGGATTGATAAGCCAACAGGCCAAGAAAGCTCAGCGTGCTGCTCGCGCTGGCGCCGACAATCGCCGCCGCAAATAGCAGAACCGGGTCTTGCCAATGGTCGAAGCTGCGGCGAAACCCCCAGCGCATCAGTAACGCCTGGATGATCAGCGCGACCACGGCCATTTCCGCGCCGTAATAGATTGCGTATCGCCAAGGGAGGGACAACAGCAACGCCGCGCCGACCATTGCGCCGCCCGCAATACCGGGCCACAAGCGCGCTCCGCCCAAAATCAAGCCGGCTGTACTGAATCCGCACAGCAGCGATGGGATCGCGAGCTGCGACGAGTACATCGCGACGCGTGGATCGATGATCGTGGCCAACAGCTGCGTTGCCGTCATGCCTGCGAAGCAAAGCACGGCAAGCAGCAGGCATCGCGCGACGTCGCTGCGCGCCCCTTGAGGCGTCAACGAGGACGGAATATTGTGCTGAACGGCCGTGATCGGCGGTTCGCGAGCGGCGTGATTCGCCTCAGCGCCTGTGCGTTGGTGGGTTTCAAACTGCGCTTGCTGCGGGCACTCGCAATGAACCAGCGTACCGCCTGCGGCTCTTGCGCTCACCTCGACGATCGCGCCGACTGCGGTTGCACGTAGCTCCATGGAGCGCATGCCAAGGCTGCTCGTGGGGCGGATCGCATCGAGGATGCCGATGCCGTCATCCTCGATGCTGACGCGCACCGCCTCCTGTGTCACGGTGATCAACACGCGGATGTAGGTGGCCTTCGCGTGTTTTAGCGCGTTATTGACGGCCTCTTGTACGACGCGATAAAGATGCTCACTGCGCTCGAGCGATAGCGTGAGCGGCGCCTGTGAATCGACCACGATCTCGAGCCGTGGGCTAAAGCCGGGCGGCAGCGAATCGGAGAGGCGACGCAAGGCTTCGAGCAAGTCGCCGCCGGCATCCTCGAGCGGCGAGACGCCGCGAGTCAGGTCGCGGCAGACCTTGACCGCGTCATTGCTCGCGTCAATGAGGAAATCGACGAGCGCGGCATCGACGGCCGTGCCGCGCGCCGCGTTTTGGATCGCGCCGTGCGCGCCGAGGTTGAGGCCCGTCAGCAACTGACCGAGCCCGTCGTGCAGTTCCTGCGCGAAGTGCCGCCGCTCGAGATCCGCTGCGGCGAGCAGCCGGGAACGCAATTCGACGCGGTCGGTAACATCCACGGCGTAGCACAATTCCGCGGGGCGGCCGTCGAGCTCGATGGGAGTCGACTGAAACTCGATGTCGATGGCCGCGCCGCCGCGGGTGCGATGGCGCAGCGCACGCGCTCGCGTGGCCGGTGTGCTGTCGCCGGATGCGGGAGTTTGGCTCGCGACGGGATCCGCCGCGAGTTCGGCGGCCGTCATGGCGAGGAACTCGGTCTCGTTGTAGCCATACCGGCGTATCGCCGTATCATTGACCATCAGAATGCGGCCGCCGTTCGGCTCCGCGACCCACAGCGGCGATGGATTGGACTTGAAGAACCGTTTGTAGCGCGCGGCGACATCGGTCAGCCGTTCGAGGTCCCGGCGCCGCTCCGCAAGCAGCGCGGTGAGCATGAGGCCCGTCAGCGCGAGCAAGGTGATGAAGCCCCACTGCAGGCCGATATTTTCGAGCGGGCTGTCGCTCGCGAGCGGCCCCATTTGCAGATCGACACCGACTGTCGCCACGAGCGACATGATCAGCGTGACGAATGCGGCGACCGGTGTGCCTAATCGAATCGACGCCCACGCCACGAGCATCAGCGCGGCCATCAACAGAGGCGGCGCCGCCGCCATCGGCAGGCTCAGCGCGGCCGCGGTCCATGTGGTCAGCGAAACACCGAAACCGAGAAATGAAATCGGGCGACGGACGAACGCCTCGTGCAGCCGATTCCGCTTTGCGCTCACGAGCGGCACGACGAGCACGATGCCGGCAATCGAATTCAGCGTCCAGCCGATGCTGGCCCGCAAAACCTCCGGAGTCAGAACCGGAAAGGCGCCGTCCGCCCCGGTCAGCATCGGGCGATAGATCGCCGCGACGGCTTCCGGCGTCAAATAAGCCGCACCAAAGGCGCCTACCCAGTCGAGCGATGTCGCGAGCACCCGCCCGATCGTCGCCGCCACAAGCAATATGATGGGATCGCGGAAGCGGTCAAAGTCGCGTGCAAAGCCCCAGATGGACAGCAAGCGGACGATGAGCACGATGCTCCCGGCTTCTGCGACCGCGTCGACCGTGACCGAGACCACCGAGTGGCCGAGGAAGATGCCCCAGACCACCCAAGATCCGATGAACAGAGCGGGCCAGAGACGTGGCCCGCCGAGCAGAATACCGGCCACACCGACGCCGACCGCGAGCCATGGCACGGCGACCGACATGACGCGCAAGCTCGGGTCCACATATTGGACAAACAGCGTCGTGCCGATAGCGGTCGTCACGTAAACCAGAAACAACAGCGATCCGGCAGCCCATGCCGGGTGCCGGTACCAGGATCGCTGCCAATTATCGGTGTTCGACAACATATTCGATCGCGCTCTGCCGAGATTCGCCGCGCCAAGGAATTCGGGGCGAGCCGATGGGTGTGATCGTCCTTACCGCGTGGTCAGCGCGGACCGCGTTCGACAGGTCAGCGGCATCGTATCGGATTTCTTGAGGGAAAATTGATGGATCTTGAGATCGATGCGCTCAATCAGAAGTGGCGCTGGTAGCGCAGCAGCACGGTGAGCGGCTGCAAGGTCGCCGCCTGCGGAATCACGCTGCCGGCCGCATTGAATTGCGCATAGCCGACATAGCCGATGTCCCCGAGGTTCGGTTTCGCGTTGAACAGATTGTGGACGTTGAGCGAAACTTCCGATGGCCCCTGGGTGATGCCAAAGCGCAGGTTGACGAGCGAGAACCCCGGCCGCGTCGCCTCCGCGCCGCCCCCGCCCACGAGCAGCGAGACACTGTTGCCGGTGTAGCTGTAGTCCGCGGACAGAAAGCCGTCCATGTTCGCGCTCAGCGCGCGCGTGTACACGCCGCCGATCGACGCCGTCAAGGCCGGAACCCCGCTGACACGCGTGCCGGGCAGAACGCCAACTTGGGCCAGGTTCCCCGGATCGGTGATCGAGGTGTCCTCGTAGCCGAGGCCCATGCGGAACTGCAGTTCGTGCGTCAGGCGCCCCGTGGCCTCGATTTCCCCGCCGTTGATTCGCGCCTTCTCGCCGTTGACCTGAAGATAAAAGCCGCATGCCAGGGCGACCTGTTGCTGCAGATTGCTCCATTCTATGTTGTAGAGGGCCGCGGAGATCAGGATTGCCGGGTCGGGCAACTGTATCTTCGTGCCGACCTCATAGGTCCACAATGTGTCCGACTGCACATGGGTGACGACATCCGCCGGCAGGTTCGACGAGCAACCCGGGAAGTTCGCCTGCGCACCGCCGGCGCGGAACCCCTTCGATGCCGAGGCATAAACCATCGTCGCGTCCGTCATCTGCATCGACAGCCCGGCCTTGGGATTGAAACCTGACTGGCTGTTGGCCTCAGGCTGGCTCGGCGTAGGGCCGCCGTTGAGAAAACCATTCGCGGTATAGTCGGTCGTTTGATTGAGCCAGTACTGGCGTCCGCCGAGCGTCAGTGTCCACTGGTCGAGGAATTTGTAGTACAGCTCGCCGAAGATCGACTTGTCTTCCTGAGTGGCCGGGTTCGTCTGCTGCCATATCTCGTCATTCGGCCACGCCGGAGTCGTCAACGTGCACGGGAGCGCAGGACTTCCAAACGGACAGGCGGTCGTCGTAGGCGAGTTCAGGCCGTTCGCATAGGTCGGGGGAATCGTAAATCTCGAATGCGTGTTCGAGTAGTAGAGGCCGATCGTTCCGCTGATGTTGTGAATGGGGTCGAAAGATAAGCGGGCTTCACTCGTTATCTGGTCGTGATAATGCTCGCCGTCCCACAGGTAGGGCTGGGCGGGCAGCCCGGTCACCAGGTAGACCGGGCCCGTCAGGACCTGTTGGGTACCGTAGCTCGAATCCTCGACGTCCTGCGTGTGGCGATAGAAATAGCTGTTGGCCCACACGATGGAGTAGCCCGTTCCCGTGTACTTCAAATCGAGCGTCGGCAGGCTCCAGACATCGGAGGCATGCGACTGCACGTTGAAGGCGCGGTTGAGCGTGTAGTCCGGCGTGAAGTCCGGCAGAGGAGCAAACGCTGCCGGAAAGCCATGATCGTACTGATCCTGGAACATGATGCGCAGCTTGATATCGAAATTGTCCGTGGCGCGCACGAGCAGCGCGGCCGAGCCGCCGCCGGTCGTGATCGCGCCCTGATCGTCGACGCTGGTGCGCGGCACCGACACGAACGGATCGCCTGCGCCCGCGCCGTTGGGCGAGGTCGGATAGGTGCGCGTCAGGTAGCCGGCATCGTGGTTCGCGAACAGCACGACGCGCACGGCGGCAAAATCCGGAACGATAACGGCGTTTCCGACGAAGCTCGCGCCGCCGTCGGCGCTGCCGCCGCCGGAGGTGGCGCCGGCCTCGGCCATGTAGCCGATACCGGAGTTATTGAGGTCCGGCCTCTTCGTAATCAACCGCACGTTGCCGCCGAGGGAGCTCTCGCCGAACAGCGTGCCCTGCGGTCCCTTCAGCACCTCGATGTTGTCTATGTCCAGCACGCGCGGATCGATCGATCCGGGCACCGGAGTATCGTCGATGTAGAAGCCGGTGGCGCCGGCCGTGCCGAACAGATTCTGGCCGGTGATGCCGCGAACGGAGATCGTTCTGGCATCGGCGATGCCGGTCGGTCCGCCACCGTAGGTGAAGGCGACATTCGGCGTCTTCGTCGCGTAGTCGTTGAACGACTGAATGTTGTAGGCCTGCAGTGACTCCGACGTGAACACCGTGATGCTGACCGGTACCTTGGCCAAGGACTCGTCGCGCTTGCGCGCCGTGACCGTGATGGTCTCCAAGGACTCGCTCTCGGCGGTGGACGCGGAAGGAGTATCCTCCGCACGCACGCCGTTGGCATATAGCCCAAGAGCACCGGCCGCAACCAGCGCAGCGATTGCGGCAGCCGCAGATTTTTTGGAAATGGCGCAGTTATCAGCGCTCATCCGGCCTTCGCTCGTCACCATTACGACGCCATGCTCGTTGCTATATCGAGTCATATTATTCTCCCTCCCAATCGCGCATGGCGCTGCTTGCTGCACCGCCTTGTCTTTGGCGCTCTCGCAGACACGCCAATAATACCCATACCGCTGGGTCACAGCATCACATATTATTAACTTTTAAGGCCGGCACTCACATTGCATTGACGGGTTTGCGGCGTGAAGATCGATCGTTTCACGACGGGGACCTTCGAGGGCGCGGCCGCGCCGCCGGCGGCCTCGAGCATCCCTTCAAGAATAGTTGGATTCATGCACAGGCAACCCCGCGGTTGCAAGCTGCGGACAGCGGCACTCCACGACCATTCCGCGCCGGCCCTTGCGCACAATGCGCAGCCGCCCATTGAGCGCCGCGCTACGCAGGCGCAGCGAGTCGAGCCCGATGCCGCGTCTCACGCGCGCGGGATCGAAGCCGGTGCCGTCGTCCTCGACCCGCAATTCGATTTCAGTGGCGCCGACCGAAACGCTGACCGAGATTCGGCTCGCGTGCGCATGCTTGATCGAATTGTTGGTCGCTTCCTGCGCGATTTGATAGAGGTGCTCGCGTGACTCGAGCGGCAAATTCACGGCACTCGTTGCCACCACCGATACGGTGATTTGTACACGCGCATCGGGCGGCAGCCGGTCCGGCAGACGCGCGATGGCGGCGAGCAAATCGCCGCCGGTCTCTTGCAGCGGCGATAGGCCGCGCAGGATTCGCTCGCAGGCGCGCAGCGCTTCACGCGCAGCCTTCGAGAGGAAATCGATTGCGGTCGGTGAGGGCCGCTCGTTTTGTTCGGCGGAACGCAGTAGCGGGTTGATGCCGAGCAGCAGTCCCGTGAGGATCTGGCCGAGCCCGTCGTGAAAATCCTGCGCGAACTGGCGTCGTTCGCGATCGATCGCCTCGATCATCTGGGTGCGGAGCCGGTTTCGTTCGGTGACATTGATCGCGAAACACAGCGCGCTCGGCTCTTCATCGAAATCAACGGGCGTGCGCGTGAGTTCGACGTCGAAGACCTCTCCGGACCTGCTCCGATGCCGGCGTGTGGTCTTCGACGCCTCTGCGGGCGCTCGTGCGCCATCCGGCGCGTGCTCGTCGACTTCGAGGTCGGCGAGCGACATCGTTTCGAATTCGCTCTCGCTGTAGCCATAGCGCTCGCGCGCCGCGCGGTTTGCGACACGAATGCGCCCGCCGGCGTGAGAGACCGCGAACAGCGGGTGTGGGAAGGCTTCAAACAGGCTGCGGTAGCGCGTATCGAGCTGTCTCAGCTTACGCTCGGACTGATCGCTGTCGGCAAGCAATGTCGTCAGCAGCTGCGCCGTCGCTGCAAGCAGGATCACGAAGCCCCAGAGCGCGCCGCTGCCCTCGCCGAAACGCGTGGGCGCAAGCACGCCGTGACCTGCGATGAAGCTCCCCGTGGCGGACAGGGCGATCAGCAGGATCGTCGTCCAAGCAGCCGCGACGCCGAAGCGCAGCGCGGCCCAGACCGTAACCGCGAGGCAGCCCGCGAGAATCGGCAGCTGCAATTCGGCGCCGGAAACCGCAAATACGGCAACGGCCGCTATGCCGACCGCAATTGCCCACGCGAGCACTTCGCGCCGATGCTCAAGCAGCCGGGTCCACGCCGCCTGCGACCAGGAAACCACCGCGGGAACGACCAACAAGATGCCCCAGGTGCCGGCGATCCACCAGGTCAGACTGCCTTGGAGGAGAACGCCCGTGACAGCGAACATCCCTCCGCTTGCTGCAGCGCTGATTTCGGGCATGACCTTCGGCATCACGAGCCAGACGAGCAGCGTGCCGATCAGATAAACCGCCCGCTCCAGCAATTGACCAAGCCCGGCAGCGGCGGCGAGCAGCAGCAGATCGCGGAACCGATCGCAGGAGAGTCGAAAACCCCACTGCGACAGAAAACGCGTTGTCACGATCAAGGATAGCGAAACAGCAAACGCGTCGACGATCGCTAATGGCCAACGGCCGGGGCCGGCGATCAGACTCAGCACGAGCGCCAGGACAAACACGACTCCCGAGAGCCGTTCGCCGCCCAGTATCAGGGCCGCGATTCCAAATCCGAACGGCAAATAGGGCAAGGGCAGAACGCTGCCGTACCAAAAATGCCCGGGATCCGCGGCCAGCAGGAACCAGTCCAACTGCCATGACAATGCCCCGCCCAGCACGAGCAATGCGATGCCGATACCCCAGCGCTGGCGCACCGGAGCTGCAACCTCGGCGGCCGCGTTGGCCTCACGCAGCACGTCGCTGGGCGGCCGCACATCCGCCGGGCTGAGCCCCGGGTGGACGGCCGCTTCCTCTTGTGTCTGTTCGCACTCGAAGCTGACGATTCTGCCGCCGGCCCAGCTTCGGCCGACTTGCAGCTGGCCCTCGGCCGCGACCGCGCGCGCCGCGATCGAGCGCAGCGCAACGTCGCCCGCCGCGTCGTTGGCCGCCTGGGCATCGCCGTCGTCTTCAATCACGACGCGCACGCTCGTCGGCGCCACATCGAGCGTAACCCAGACGTTATGCGCGCTGGCGCGCGCCACGGCGCTTTGCACGGCCTCTTCGGCGATTCGGTAGAGATGATCGCGCCGCTCTACCGAGAGAGCGAGCCCGCCGCTCGTTCGAATCGATACCTGCAGCGACGGCCCACGGCCCGGCAGCGTCGCGGGTAGACGCCGCAGCGCTTCGGAGAGGTCGCCGTTCGCCGATTGCAGTGCCGAGGCTCCGCGCGTCAGGTGCTTGCACACTTGCGCGGCGGCGTGAGCGTCCTCACTGATGGACTGCAACAGCGTTCGCGGTGCCGGCTCGCCTTGCTGCGCCGATGCAGCGAGCAGTTCTGCGACGCGGGCGATCTTTGCGAGCGGCGGTATGAGCTGCTTATCGATGACCTCGCCGAGTCGGTAGCGTTCGATGTCGCCGGCGGTCAGCGCCGCGAGGCGCAGTTGGTTGCGCTCGCTCAGCAATTCCACGCAGCAGACCCGCACGGCACTGCCGCCGAGGGACGTGGCGAGGCGCGTGACCTCGACTTCGATTTCGGTGCCGGCGCGCGTGCGATGGCGCTCTACCGCGGTGCCCGTCGCTTCCGCCGCGTCGGCGGCCTGCGTTTGAGGCTCGCCCACGACGGCCAAATCCCGCGCATCGAGCCCCAAGAAATCGCGTTCCGCGTATCCGTACGTGCGTAGTGCGGCGGGATTGGTCAGCAGTATTCGCCGCGACGCCGCATCCTGAACCCACATCGGCTGCGGATTACCAACGAACAGTCGTTGATAGCGCTCGGCCGAGGCGGCGATGGCGCGCAACGCGCGCTCGCGCTGCGCGATCAGCGCGGTGAGGAACAGCGCGGTCCCGACCAGTAGCGCCTCGAAGCCCCAGGCGGCCTCGAGGCGCTGCGCGTAGCCGATTTCGGCAAAGGCGCCGAAGCGGGAACTGAAGCCAGCGGATGCGGCCAGCGCAAGCACGAGGGTCGCTGCCATGGAGATGCCGACGCCAAACCGGACGGCGGCCCAGGTGACGAGCGCAAACGCGACGAGCAACAGAGCCGGCCACACGCCGGCGAAGGGCAGCAACAGGCCGATCGCGATCCAGATCGCGATACCGAAGATCAGCAGCGCGAGCTCGCCGTGGTAGCCCCGACGACGCGCCGCTTTACCAAAGCGCAGCGCGAGCAGCGGTACGACCAGAAGTGAACCGGCGACCGTATTGGCCCACCAGCGCGCCGCGAAACCCACGAGATCGGGGCTGATCGCAAGTGCATCGCCGTGACGCATGGCGCCCGCAGCAGCCAAACCCGCAGCCACGCGCGGGCTCGTCGTGACCCAGGCGGCGCCGATAACCGACAGCACATCGATCGCGGACGAGACGGTGCGGCCGATCGCAAGCGCGGCGACGAGCAGCAGCGAGTCCTTATACCGATCCAATGTCGGCCGGAAGCCCCAGCTGCGTAGCAGCGTTACGATCAGCACGATGCTGAGCGCTTCGCCGGCCGATTCGGCGACGATCGCCGGCAGATAGGCATGTCGAATGAAACCCCAGACGACAATTGAGCCCGCCGCGATCGCCGGCCATGCGCGGCGGCCGTAGCGCAGCAAGCAGGCAACTCCAAAGCCTGGCGCGAGCCAGAGCACGGTCAATGACGCGGACGTGTTGCCCTGATCGCGTCCGGCGATGGCATCGAGCCAGAGTAGACCGAGGGCTCCGGCGGCAACGTAGGTTGCGAAAGTGACCAACAATCCGACGATCCGATCTCGCAGCCCGGATGTCCCTGTAGCAACTTCGACCAAACTGGGCGCGGCGTCCACAGCGTCGTGTATCTGTGTGTTGAGCGCCTCGCGAGGCTCGCCGGGTTGCTGTATGAGGGTCATCGATGAGTTATCGGTTCGCAGCTCGAGAGTTTGAGTGAGTTCAATAGGGTCCCTCTATTTGAAAGTGCGAACAACCGCCGCCCTGCAGCAAACCCGAAGGGATTGTACGGCGGGAGCGGCGCCGATTGCGACGATTCAGTGCCGATTCGGATACGCGTCGATTTCGTCGAGCATTTCCGGGCCGCCGAGCGCCTGCATTTGATCGAGAATCCAGGCGCGACGGCGCTGCACATAGGGCGAGGGTGCGGTAATCAAGAGCCGTTGCGGATTCGGCAAGACTGCGGCCATTAAGGCCGCATCGCTGCGCGTCAAGCGGGCCGCCGATTTATGAAGGTAGCGTTGGGTGGCCGCCTCCGCACCGTAAGTGCCGTAGCCGAACTCGGCGATGTTCAAATACACCTCGAGGATGCGCCGCTTCGGCCAGCAGCCTTCGATGAGCAGCGTGAAATACGCCTCGATTCCCTTGCGAAAATAACTGCGCCCCGACCACAAAAACAAGTTCTTCGCGACTTGTTGGCTGATCGTGCTGGCGCCGCGCACGCGATGGCTATGCTGATTCAGCGAATAAGCCTTTTCGATCGCTTCGACGTCGAATCCCCAGTGATCGGGAAATTTCTGATCTTCGGATGCAACCACCGCCAAGGCGAGATTCGGCGAGATCTGCGTCAGATCAACCCAGTGGTGCCGAATCTCGTAAGTACGGTCGCGCTCGATCCAGGCGCCAATCGTCGTTTCGGCCATGAACGCACTGACCGGCGGATTGACAAAGCGCAGCAGCATGACCAAGCCGATCGAGCCGACCAGCAAGCCGAGCACGGACCACAGCAGAATTCTGACTAGGCGGCCTGCCCAGGCCTTCTTCTTCGCCACCACCCAAAAATTCCGCGATGCGCCCGAAAGTCGCTACGCGGGGATTCTGCGCACGCTGGTCATGATGACCGGCTCGACCGGCACGTCGTCAAAGCCGCGCCGGCGTCCGGTCTCCACCGCGGCAATCTTGTCGATGACGTCCATGCCCTCGGTCACGCGCGCAAACACGGCGTAGCCGAAGTTGCCGCGCTGGTGATCGAGAAACGCATTGTCTTTCAGATTGACGAAGAATTGCGAGGTCGCGCTGTTGACGTCGCTGGTGCGTGCCATCGAGAGCGTGCCGCGCCCGTTCTTGAGGCCGTTGTCGGCTTCGTTCTTGATTGGCGGCTGAGTCTTCTTCTGATTCATATCCTCGGTGAAGCCGCCGCCCTGGATCACGAATCCCGGGACGACGCGGTGGAAGATCGTGCCGTCGAAAAATCCGTCGTCGACGTACTTCAGAAAATTGTCCGCCGTTCCCGGCGCCTCCTTGTCGAACAACTCAATCGTGAAGTTTCCTAGGGTCGTTTCGAATCGGATCATGTTGGCACCTTCCGCTGTGAATGAATGCTTGCGAGCGTCACGCGCAGCCGCCCGGAGCGATCCGCGTGCGAACGAATATCTTTGAATTCATGCCGCTCGAGCAACGCCGCCACTTGTTGCGCCTGCTCGCTGCCGTGCTCCAAGGCCAACACGCCTTCATCGGTAAGATGATCGCCGGCCGCGGCGACGATCGATTCGAAGGCCTCGAGTCCGGTTGCGCCCGGCGTCAGCGCGAGCAGCGGTTCTGCCCGCAGAGCCGCGAGCGCCGCATCGCTCGCCGCGATATAGGGCGGATTGGCGACGATGACGTCGAAGCGCTCTCCGGGTACCGCATCGAACCACGAGCCCTGTCGCCACGCAATCTCGGACAGGCCGAGATTCTTCGAGTTACCCATGGCGACCTGAAGTGCGCACATCGATAGATCGGTACCCGTGACGCGGGCCTTGGGCCGCTCGCTGGCGATCGCGATCGCAATCGCGCCGCTGCCCGTGCCGAGGTCGAGAACCGCGCAGTCACAGCCCGGCGGCAGGTGATCGAGCACGAGTTCGACGAGCGTCTCGGTTTCCGGCCGCGGTACGAGTACTGCCGATGTCACCGCGAGCGGCAGGGACCAGAACTCGCGTGTTCCCGTCAAATAAGCGACCGGCGCGCCGGCCAAGCGCTCGGCCAGTAGGCCGGCATAGGCGCGTTCACATGCGTCGTCCAAGCGTCGCTCGCCGTCGACGATGAGTCCCGAGCGAGTCCGCGCCAACACCTTGCCGAGAAGAAGCTCCGCGTCGAGATGCGGCGAATCGCTGCACCGGGAAAGTTCCCGGGTCGCGCTGGCCAAGCTCTCGGCAATCGTGCTCATCGAACTCACTCGACCTGTTGCGCCAATTCTTCGGCCTGGTGCTCTTGATTGAGCCCCTGCACCAATTCGTCGATGTGGCCATTCATGACGTCGTCGAGTTTATAGAGCGTCAGATTGATGCGGTGATCCGTGACCCGGCCCTGCGGAAAATTATAAGTGCGGATGCGTTCGGAGCGATCGCCCGAGCCGACCTGAAGCTTGCGCGATTGCGCTTGTTGACTCTGCTGCTTTTCGCGCTCGCTGGCGAGGAGGCGCGCCTTCAATAAGGACATGGCGCGCGAACGATTCTTGTGCTGCGAGCGCTCGTCCTGGCACTCGACGACGAGCCCAGACGGAATGTGGGTGATGCGGATCGCCGAGTCGGTCTTGTTGACGTGCTGGCCGCCGGCTCCCGATGCGCGGAAGGTATCGATGCGTAGATCCGCCGGATTCAGCTCGACGGCCTCGACCTCCTCGAGTTCGGGCAATATGGCAACCGTACACGCCGATGTATGGATGCGTCCTTGCGCTTCGGTTGCCGGTACGCGCTGCACGCGATGGGTTCCCGATTCGAATTTGAGCGCGGAGTATGCGCCGCGACCGATGATCCGGCTGATGATTTCCTTGTAGCCGCCGTGTTCGCCCGGGCTTTCGCTCAAAATTTCGACGTCCCAGCCCTTCGACTCGGCAAAGCGCGCATACATGCGGAATAGATCGCCGGCGAAAATGGCCGCTTCGTCCCCGCCGGTACCGGCACGCACCTCGAGGAAAATATTGCTGTCGTCCTGCGGATCCCTCGGGACCAACAAGCGCTGCAGTTCCAACTCGTCGGCGGCCAGGCGCGGCGTCAGGCTTTCGAGTTCTTCTTGTCCCATCGCCTGGGTCGACGGATCCTTATCGAGCTTCAGCTCCTCGGCGATTTCGAGATCCGCTTCGAGCGCCACGAAGCGCCGGTACCGCTCGACGAGCGGCGACAATCTCGAGTATTCCATCGACAATTCTCGAAACTGATTCTGGCGCCCAATGACGCCCGGGTCCGACAGCAGCCGGCTGATTTCCTCGAATCGCTCGTCGAGTTTTTCGAGCTTGCGGCGAATGGAGTCTTTCAACTCACTGCCGCTCGCGTTCTTCGACGAGCAGGCGGGTAATGGTCTGCGCCAATGACGAATCGGCCAATTCGGCCGCATGGCGCAGGGCCTGCGTGGGTGCGTGTAGAAGCCGGTTAGTGAGGGTGTTGGCCAAATATTCAATGACCTCATCCGGAGAGCGGCCCGTCGCGAGCATGCGCCGCGCCTGTTCGACGGTCTGTTGACGCACGGAGTCGGCTTGGGCACGCAAGCTGCGAATCGCCGGGCCCGCATCATGGGCCCGAGATTCGAGCAGAAAGCGCGCCACTTCCTCGTCGATGACGAGCCGCGCGCCGTCCGCGGCCATTTCCCGCTGCTGGCGGTTTTCGTCGACGACCTCCTGCAGATCGTCAATCGAGTAGAGATAGACGTCCTCGAGATCGCCGACCTGCGGCTCGATGTCGCGCGGCACCGCGAGGTCAACCATGAAGATTGGACGATGCCGCCGTGTACGCACTGCCGCCGCGGCCATCGCCTTGGTGATGATCGGAACCGGGCTCGCCGTACAGCAGATCACGACATCCGCGGCCGCCAATTCGGATGCGAGATCGTTGAGTCCGACGGCATAGGCATTGAGTTCAGCGGCCAGCGTTTGGGCACGCCCCAGGCTGCGATTGGCGATGACCATGCGCTTGACCCCCTGGGCCGCCAGGTGCCGGGCGGTCAGCGCAATCATCTCGCCGGCGCCCACCAAGAGGGCGTTGCGCTCGCTCAAATCCGAATAGACCCGCCGTGCGACGCTGACAGTGGCGGATGCGAGCGAGACGGCGTTGGCGCCTATTCGGGTCTCGGTGCGCACCCGCTTGGCGGCCGAGAAAGCGGCCTGGAACAGCTTGTTGAGAGCCGGGCCCGTGGCGCCGGCTTCCTGGGCGACTCGATACGCATCTTTCAATTGACCGAGAATCTGTGCCTCGCCGAGCACCATGGAGTCCAGCCCGGAGGCCACGTTGAAGGCGTGAGTCACGGCTTGGCGTTCTTGATGCACGTAGAGACTGGGCGCCAGTTCGAGACTGACGCCGTGATGGCGCTCCAGCCACTGCGTCAGTTCCGAACCGCTGGCCGAACCGGCCCAATACAACTCGGTACGATTGCAGGTCGAGAGAATTACGACCTCGGCGACCCCGACCTCCTGACGCAGCGTCCGCAATGCGGCGAGCAAACGCTCCTCGCTGAATGCGACCTTTTCGCGCAGCGCGACCGGTGCAGTCTTATGATTGATGCCGAGGATATTGAATGCCATAGTGCGGTCGTGTTCTCGAATTCACATCTTGCGCGCTTCAGTTTAACGGTCGGCATCATAGCCTCCTCCGCGTGTGTCAGTGCGAATCGCATGACCGCCCCCGCTGCCGCGCCGGAATCATTTTATACTGTCACCGCGGAATTAGCCCTGGCACGGCATGAACCCCGCGTCGCAGCGCTGCAATATGCCGCAGCGGCCCAAGCGAACCCCAATCTCTGGCCGCGCGCAGTCGAGGTCGCAACCGAGGGCCTGCAACCGTCCTTAGGGCTCAGCGCGGCAGAGCGGTGGATCCGCGCCGATCCGGCCTCGCTCGAGGCCCAACGCGCCGCGGGGAGCGCGGCGCTGGCTCTACATAAGATAACCACGGCCGCCACGCACTACCGACTCGTCGTCGCGAACGCGCCGGATGGCGCCGCCGCGGCATTCGCGCAGCTCGAGAAAGAGCTGCGCGCTGCCGACAATGCCTACGGCGCGCGTGAGCTCGCGGACCATTTGGCGAACGTTTTTCCCGCTTCGGCGGCCCTGCTGCGGCTGCAGGGATTCACGGCATTGCGCGCCGACGATCCGGCGGCAGCGGCACGTGATTTTGCGGCGGTGCTGGCGCAGGGCGAGACGGCCGGATCGAAGGGCGCGGAGGCGAGCGCCGCGGCCACGAATGCGGAGCTCACGCAGGCCTGGCGCCGCGCCCGGGTGCTCGCCGGCGACGTCGATGCGCCGCTCGCCGAATCCCAGGCGCAAGCGCAGCGCGACGCGACGCCGGCGAATCGATTTGACTATAGTTTGCTGCTTTGGACCGCCAAGCGCGACGCACTCGCGCGCGAGCAATTGAAGGCTCTCGCGGATGAGCCGCAGGCGCGACCGGACGCCCTGCGGATCTTGGGGCTGCTCGAGTTTCAGGCGGGCGATGACGCGGCGGCGGCGGCGCGCTTCACCGAACTATTGGCAACCGGCGACTATCTCGATGAGGCGTTCTATTATCTCGGTTTGATCGCTGACCGGCGCGGCGATTTGGACCGTGCGCTGCGCGCCTACGCTCGCGTGCAAAGCGGCGAAGTCTTGGTGCCGGCGCTATTGCGGGCCGCGACCATTCTGCATACCCACGGCGCCGAACAGCAGGCCGACGAATTGCTCGATCGGCTCGGCAGCGATGAGCCCGGCCGCACGCCCGAAATCCTGGCTGCAAGCGCGGAAATTTACGCCAAATCGGGGCAAGAGGACCGCGCGCTCGCACTGCTCGAGCGCGCCCGAATGGAATACCCGGACAGCGTCGAATTGCGCTACGCGCTCGCGACGCGATACGAACAGCAAGGACAAGTGGATGCGGCGTTGAAGGAGCTGCAGGCACTGCTGACCGACCGGCCGGACGATCCCGCCGCGCAAAATGCCTTGGGATACACGCTTGCGGACCACTCGCGCCAATTGAGCCGGGCCCGCTCGCTGATCGAGCATGCGTATGCGGCCGCACCGAAAAGCGCGGCGATTCGCGACAGCCTCGGCTGGGTGCTCTATCGCCAAGGCCGTACGGCGCAGGCTTTGCCGTTATTGTCGGAGGCATTTGCGGATGAACCCGGCGGCGACATCGGCGCGCATCTGGGCGAGGTATTGTGGCAGCTCGATCAGCGTGCCGAGGCGGAGCGCATTTGGACCGAGGCGCGACGCATCGATGCGGACAACCGGCTGGTGCAGTCCACGCGCGCGCGTCTGCATGAGCAGAAGCGTGCCGACCGTTGAACGAACGGGCCGGCCGTTGAGCAAGCGTGCCGATCATTGAGCACGCACGCGGGCCGTTGAGAAGCTGCGCGGCCGCTGCGATCGCGGCGGCGATGTTGGCGGCGTGCGTCACGACGCCGCCTGCGCCCAAGGCTCCGCAAGTTTGGGAACTGCGACAACCGGCCTTGCAACAGGCGAGTGCCTGGGATCTCGCGGGGCGCGCCGCGGTTGCGATCGGCACGCAGGGATGGCAGGCCAGCTTGAATTGGCGGCAACGCGATCAGAGCAGCGAGGTGCGTTTATCGGGACCGCTCGGCGTCGGTGCCAGCGCGCTGCGCTTGACGCCCGCGGGCCTCTCGCTCGACGGAGCGCCACCGGGCACCGACGCGCTGGCACTACTGCAGGATCGGCTCGGATTCGATCTGCCGCTTCGCGACATGCGTTATTGGTTGCTCGGCGTGCCTGCACCCGAGGAGGCTTTTGAGTTGGTACGCAACGCCGAGGATCGCGTGCAGCACCTGGAGCAAGCCGGCTGGCGCATCGATATCGATCGATATCTGCCGAACAAGGGCGATTGGCTGCCGGGGCATCTGACTCTCAATCGCGGCGACGTGCGGGTGCGCATCGTCATCGATCGGTGGGATTTATTGCGATGAGCGACCGACCCTGGCCGGCCCCGGCAAAGCTCAATCTGTTCTTACATATCCTCGGGAAGAGGCCCGACGGCTATCACGATTTACAGACCTGTTTTCAATTTATCGATCTGTGCGACGAGTTGCGCATAGTGGTGCGTGTCGACGGCAAGATCCAACGCCGGTCGGGAGCCGCAGGTGTTGCCGCGGATGCAGACCTCAGCGTTCGCGCCGCTCTCGCGCTGCAAAAGGCGGCGAGCTCACCGCTCGGCGCCGATATCGATGTGCTGAAGCGAATTCCAATGGGCGCGGGCCTCGGCGGCGGCAGTTCCGACGCCGCGACCACGCTGGTAGCGCTCAATCGTCTGTGGGGGCTCGACTGGGCGGTCGATCGCTTGGCCGAATTGGGCTTGGGTCTGGGTGCCGATGTGCCGGTGTTCGTGCGCGGCCGCGCCGCGTGGGGCGAAGGCATCGGGGAGCGCCTCACACCGCTCTATCCGCCGCTCGCGCCGATCGAGCATAACTACCTGATAATAAAGCCAAATGTCTCTATCAGCACCGCGGCCGTGTTTGCGGACCCCGAATTGACAAGGAATACCCCGCCGATCACAATTGCGGGCTTCTTCGCGGCCGGCGGAAGAAACGATTGCGAGCCGGTCGTGCGGCGCCGCTATCCGGCGGTGGGAATGGCCCTCGATTGGTTGTCCCGATATGGGGCGGCACGCCTGACCGGTACCGGTGCCTGCGTGTTCGTCGCTTGCGAAACGAGTGCTCGCGGCCGTGAAATATTGAACGAAATGCCGCCTGCGTTTGATGGGTTTTTGGCTCGTGGACTGAACGACTCGCCTTTGCTTGAAAGATTAGCGACTGGCTGAGCTTCAGCCGGGCTGGTTCGCTGACGGTTGATTCAAGTTGGGGTGTCGCCAAGTGGTAAGGCAGCGGGTTTTGATCCCGCCATTCGGAGGTTCGAATCCTTCCACCCCAGCCAAATTTTTGCGGTTGGAGCGGTTCGTTGACTGGAAATGGTCCTAGAGGGTGAGTTAGCAGAGGAAGGATAACGCCCGAAGGGCGGCCCCGGAGGGGTGAGGCCCGTAGGGCCGAATAATCCTTCCACCCCAGCCATTTTTTTCTTGAGCGGTAGCGTATGTCGCGACGTGACGAATTCAATTCATTGAGCATTGCGGTGTTCGCGGGCAACGCGCATCCGCTGCTCGCGCAAGAGATTACGCGTCATTTGCACGTGCCCTTGGGCCGCGCGCACGTCGGACGCTTCAGCGATGGTGAGGTGAATGTCGAGCTGATGGAGAACGTGCGCGGCCGCGATGTGTTCATCGTACAGCCGACCTCTCCGCCCGCAAACGACCATTTGATGGAATTGCTGATGATGACCGATGCCTGCAAGCGTGCATCGGCGAGAAGGATCACGGCGGTGGTCCCGTACTTCGGCTATGCGCGACAGGATCGGCGGCCGCGGGCGACGCGGGTGGCGATCGCCGCGAAGTTGGTCGCGAACATGATCGCGAGCGCGGGTGTGGATCGCCTGCTTACGGTCGATTTGCACGCGGATCAGATTCAAGGGTTTTTCGACATTCCGGTCGACAATGTGTATGCCTCGCCGGTGCTGCTCGGCGATGCCTGGAAGCGGAAGAACGAGAACATGATCGTGGTGTCGCCCGACGTGGGCGGCGTGGTGCGCGCGCGCGCCTTGGCGAAGCGCCTCGATGACGCGGAATTGGCGATCATCGACAAGCGCAGGCCTCGGGCCAACGAATCGAAGGTCATGAACATCATCGGCGAGGTGGAAGGTAAGAACTGCATGCTGGTCGACGACATGGTCGACACCGCGGGCACCTTGTGTCAGGCAGCGCAGGCGCTGAAGGACGAGGGTGCGACGAATGTCGTCGCGTACATCACGCATGCAGTGCTGTCGGGCGCGGCGATCGAACGAATCTCAAAATCGGTTTTGGACGAGGTGGTCGTCACCGACACGATTCCGCTGTCCGATGCGGGTAGGGAATGCAAGAAGATCCGGCAGCTGAGCGTGTCGGGATTGTTGGCCGAAACGATTCGCCGCATCAGCGACGAGGAATCGGTCAGTTCGCTCTATGTCGACTGAGCGAGCGCTGTAGATAGGTCGGTGTCCCGGCAGCTGGTCGCGGTGTCGGGACGCCGTGTGTGTGATGTAACTGGAGAAGATTATGAAAACCTCTTTCGAACTCGACGCCGAGTTCCGCGAGACGCAAGGCAAAGGTGCGAGCCGCCGCATGCGTCACGACGGAAAAGTGCCGGCAATCCTTTATGGCGGCCATAGCGACGCACGGCGCTTGAGCTTGAACCATCAAAAGCTGTTGATAATGCTCGAGAATGAGCGCTTTTATTCGACGATCCTCAATTTGAAGGTCGGCGATCAAAAACAGGCCGCGATCTTGAAGGACGTGCAGCGTCACCCATTCAAGAACGCCATCCTGCACATCGACTTTCAGCGCGTCGAAGACAACGAGAAGATCCGCATCAGCATTCCCCTGCACTTCAAGGGCGAGGCGGCTTGCAACGGCGTGAAGAATCAGGGCGGTCTCGTGTCGCACATTCGCTCTGAAGTGGAAGTCAGCTGCCTACCGAAAGACTTGCCGGAATTCATCGAAGTCGATCTGTCGGGACTGTCGCTGCACGAGAGCCTGCACCTTTCGCAGTTGAAGGTACCTGCGGGCGTGCAGCTCGTCGATCTCGCGAAGGAGGATGCGGCGGTCGTGACGATCTACGCTCCGCGTGCGGAAGAAGCGGAGCCGACGGCGGTTGCGGCGACCGAAGGTGCTGCTGCGGCGCCTGCGGCGGGTGCGGCGGGTGCGGCACCTGCGGCGGGTGCGGCACCGACCGGCGGCGATGCGGCGAAGAAGGGGGAGACCGCGAAGAAGGCGGAGCCCGCCAAGAAGGAGGACGCCAAGAAGGAGCCGGCCAAGAAAGACGCGAAGAAGTAACTCTCGCGTTGCCGGCATTGCGGTGGGGCCGCCATGGTGGCGGCCCCACTTTGTTTCTGGGATTTGTTCAGCTCTACGAGCGCGTCAACGATGGCTGGATTACCGCTACGCATAGTCGTCGGTCTCGGCAACCCGGGACCCGAACATCAGGTGACACGCCATAATGCGGGTTTCTGGTTCGTGGATCTGCTTGCGCGCAGGTTTGGCGGCGAATTTCGCGATTACCGCAAGTATTCGGGGGAGACCGCGCGAATCATGATCGGCGATCAGGAGCTGATCTTGTTGAAACCGACCACGTACATGAATCGCAGCGGCCTGTCGATTCGACAACTCAGCGAGTTCTTCAAGATTCCGGCCGAGGAGATCCTCGTGGCGCACGATGAATTGGATCTGCCCGTCGGCAGTCTGCGTCTGAAATTCGGCGGAGGCCATGGCGGGCACAACGGCCTGCGCGACACGATCGCGCACATCGGCGATCGTTTTTGGCGTCTGCGGATCGGCGTGGGTCATCCCGGCAATAAAGCCGATGTCATCGATTACGTGCTGACTCGCGCGCCGCGTCCGGAGGAAGATCTCATACTGGGTGCGGTGAATAATGCCGCCGATTGCATGCCCTTATTACTCGAACAAGGTGCGGAACGCGCAATGACCAAATTGCACAGCCGCACGGGACAAACTTAATGCCTATTCGCTGTGGAATCGTCGGCCTGCCGAATGTGGGCAAATCCACGCTGTTCAACGCGCTCACGCGCGCGCAGATTGCCGCGGAAAATTATCCGTTTTGCACGATCGACCCGAACATCGGGGTCGTGCCGGTTCCTGATTCGCGTCTCGAAGCGCTTGCTGCAATCGTAAAGCCGGAGCGAATACTGCCGACAACCGTGGAGTTCGTCGATATCGCGGGATTGGTTGCTGGAGCCTCGAAAGGCGAGGGCCTCGGCAATAAATTTCTCGCGCACATTCGCGAAGTCGACGCGATTGCGCACGTCGTCCGTTGCTTCGAGCACGACGACATCGTGCACGTAGCCGGCAAGATCGATCCCGCGAGCGACATCGAGGTCATCAACACCGAACTCGCGCTCGCCGATCTCGAGAGTGTCGAGCGGGCCTATCAAAAGGCGCTCAAGGCGGCGAAAACCGGCGACAAGGACGCGATCAGGGCGCGCGACCTGCTCGAGCGCGTGCGCAAACAGTTGAACGAGGCGAAGCCGATACGCACGCTCGGCTTGGATGCCAACGAGCATCTCGCTTTGCGCGATTTGCACTTGCTTACCGACAAGCCGGTCATGTACGTCGCGAACGTCGATGAAAGCGGTTTTGAAAACAATCCATTCCTCGATCGCGTACGCGAAATCGCGGCGCACGAGGGCGCGATCGTCGTGCCCGTCTGCGCCTCGATCGAGGCTGAAATCGCGCTATTGGACGAGGCGGATCGCGCCGACTTCCTGCGCGAACTGCACCTCGATGAGCCTGGGCTCAATCGCGTGATTCGCGCCGGTTACACCTTGCTCGGGTTGCAGACTTATTTTACGGCCGGCGTCAAGGAGGTCAGGGCCTGGACCGTGCACAAGGGGTCGACCGCTCCGCAGGCGGCCGGGGTCATCCACACGGACTTCGAAAAGGGCTTCATCCGTGCCGAAGTCATTTCCTACGTGGATTTCATCGCCTGCAAGGGCGAGGCTGGCGCCAAGGAGCATGGAAAAATGCGCCTCGAAGGCAAAGAATATATTGTCCACGAGGGCGATGTGATGCATTTTAGGTTCAACGTTTGACGGGTTGACAGAGTCATGAACCGTGCGCAGAATCCGGCCCCTCCCTGAGGGTCGGCGGAGACTGCGGGACGGCGCAACGGGTCATCCGGCGGCGTGGATAAAATGGTGAGGTAGCTCAGCTGGTTAGAGCGTGGCACTCATAATGCCGAGGTCGAGGGTTCGAGTCCCTCTCTCACCACCATATTTCTAGGCTTTTTCGCGTTTTCTAGAATTGGGATTTTTTAGTGTGCCGGTTTCTGTGCCATAAACTCGTCGAGACTTCGCCGTGTTTACTGCCAGTGGCCACCCGCGCAAGTTAGCTCATCAATGCGCGATGTGAGGGGAGGGTTTCGGAAAATTCCGCGCAACTTTAGCCGGCGCGAGTAGCGGAGTCGGGGCTGCGAGCGCGTGACGAAATGCTCATCACGGCGCATGCATCGCAGTCTGGCGCAGCTCCAACGCGAATCGACTGTGAGTCTCAATCGGCCACCCTGGCTTCCGCGAGGAGGGCAAGAACATTCGTCACATGGGCGCCGCGCCGATCTGTTGCAGTAGCCCTAACAAGTCCGGCTGTCCACGTTCCCCAACGATCTGCCCTTTGGACCAGCGATAAAAGTTCATCGCCTGCACGGCAATTTTTTTCCCCGTGGGCGGAACACCGAAGAAGACCCCTTGATGTGTGCCTCGCATGGTGAAGCGTGCGGCAACGTTGTCCCCTTCGGCGATCGTTTCCTCAAGGGTCCACTGGATATCGGGAAAGCCGCCCCGCATCATTCCGATGATCGCGAGATAGCCAGCCGGTCCTAGCATCGGCTGAGGACGACCGGGAACGTAAAATACGGCCTCAGGGGAGATAAGCTCGTGAGCGAGCTTCTCGCTCGCGGTGTTTATGAATTCGACGAAACGCTGCATGAGGTGCTTGTTATCTTCCATTTCTGATCTCCTGGATTGGCGAGGGTCGTGGGATTAGGCGATGCAAAATAAGCAAAATACGGCGGGGCGTCATCAGTACGGGAACTCTGCGTCTGAGTCAGTTTCACCGTTCGACCGGCCGCGCTACTCAAATTGGCGAAATTACCGCGTCCATACCATAGGAAATAATCAGGTCGACAGCGGGCGCTCGGCGGTCAGATGTCGTGGGTGAGGGACGAGGACAGATCGCGGTAGGCGTTGGCCTGGGCGAGCAAAGCGTGAGCTTTGGCTTCGAATGTCTGAACCGCGTCAGCGCCAGCGGCGAACCGAGCTGGAGGTTCCTTGAGCCCAGCGAGTCGCACGATCGCATTGGCGAGCTTGGCCGGATCGCCGCCCTGTTTGCCATTCATGCCGCTCCATGCAGTGACGGTCTGCCTAGTGCGTTCGGCGTAGTCGTCGATGGAGGGCTTGGCGTAAGTGGTGGATTGGGTGGAGAGCAACTCGGTGCGGAAGAAACCGGGTTCAACCAGCATCGTGCGGATGCCGAAAGGAGCGATCTCCGGGGTGAGCGACTCAATCCATCCTTCGATGCCGAACTTCGCAGCGGCATACGCGGTGCAGAACATTTGACCAGTGATGCCGGCGGTCGAGGAAAGAGTGAGGAGCAGGCCCGAGCGCTGCTTGCGCATCACCGGTAGGACGGCCCGAGTCACGTTCATCGGGCCGAACAGCAGCGTCTCGATCTGATTGCGAACCTCTTCTGGGCTAAGCTCCTCGAAGAAGCCAGCGTAGAAGTTACCTGCGTTATTGACCAGCACGTCGATGTGGCCGAACTTCCGGACGGCGGTTTCGATCGCCGTTTGAGCTTCATCGGGAAGGGTAACGTCGAGTCTCACGGCCAACAGGTTGTCATGGTTGCCAATCGCTGCTGTGACCTTCTTGGGATCGCGGCCGGTCGCAACGACGTCGTGACCAGCGGCCAGGGCCGCCTTCGCGATATCGACACCCATGCCTCGGCCAGCGCCGGTAATGAGCCAAACTTGCTTCATGGTCATGTGATGCTCGTGTCTCTTGTCTGTCGAAATGATGGCGTTAGTGTCACTGTATCGCGGCGGGAGCGGTTGCCGGAAACAACACAGTGTTTGCCTAAACTGACGAATCGCGTCCGGAAATGCAAATATGGGATCCAACAAGCGCTAAAGTATGGATCGTCAAGAGATGATCAGGAATCCGCTTATGGGAAGACGTTTACTACTCAACGACACAGCGCTCCCGGCGACGGCCGGTTTGGCCCGCGCCATTGCGAGCTTTGCCCAGTCCGATGGCGATCACACAACCAACATCCCGGCGCTTTCGCTCCACCGCCGCAAGGGGCCTACCGAGCCTTTGCACTGCATCTACAGTCTAGGGCTGGCCACCGTTGCGCAGGGCCACAAACAGGTCCTGCTCGGAAAGGAAGTGATCAACTATGGTCCGGGCCAATCCATGCTGACGACCATCGACCTGCCGGTCATCTCGCATGTCACGCGTGCCAGTGTCCGCGAGCCGTTTCTTGGCATGATGCTGACGCTGGACAGTCGGCAGATCGTGCAGATAGCAGCTGAGATGCAATTACCACATTTCGCCAAGCAGATTGCCTATCGGCCTATCACGATCGAAACGCTTGATGAGTTCCTGCTGGGTGACCTGGTCCGATTGATCGAACTGCTGGATAAGCCAGGGTTGCTTCCCCAGCTGGCACCGCTGATCCAGCAGGAGATCATCATCCGGCTGCTTGCGGGTCCGCACGGCCCGCAATTGCAACACCTTGCCGCCTATGGATCGCCGAGCCAGCAAATCGCGAAGAGCGTCGCGTGGCTCAAGCAGAACTTTACGCAGGTGCTACATGTAGACGATCTGGCGGCTCGCGCGCACATGAGCCCATCAACCTTCCGGCAGCATTTCCGTGCAATCACCGGTACCAGTCCGTTGCAGTACCAGAAGCAGTTACGACTGCAGCAAGCGCGGCAATTGATGCTCGGCCAGAACATTGACGCGGGTAACGCCGGCGGCCTCGTGGGCTACGAAAGTGCCTCGCAGTTCAGCCGCGAGTACAGCCGTTTATTCGGCGCGCCGCCCCAGCAAGATGTCAGGCGTATGCGGCTGACCCAGTTGGTTGGTTGACTGGTAGGCAGACCACTATGTACCGTATGAGGCCTGCGCCTACTCGACTGTACTCCCAGACCTTTTTAGAAAATTCTAACCTTCGGAGTTGCGCGTGTCGGCCGGCAGCAGGTCATAGCGGAGTGCGAGAATATAGCCCGTTTTTGAATCGTTGCTGATTGTGCCGTACGCGACAGAAAGTGGCGGATCAAAGTATTTCCAGGCAGGCGGCAGTAATGTTTTGATCAAATTCTGCGATGCTGTTGGCGTGACGGCGCAGTATCGCTTCAACGGTGACTACTCGCTGGTTTCCGCATCGAAGCCATATTACTTTTGGAGGATGACCGTAATGGGCGGACATGTCCGCAAAATCAGAATCCTGCGAGATGAGCGCATATCCGTTGTCCTTGGCGTGCTGCCAGACGATCCGATCGTCTGATCGATCGAGGCCAAGCTCCCGAACCGGTTTGGAGTCGGGGAAGAGATCGGAGAGCAGAGCGCAGAGTTTGAAGCTAAGATTCTGGTCAAACAATAGCTTCATGCGGCGGTCAGGACACCGCGCTCCCGATCCGCCGCGTAGGACAGGCACGCGCGGATGTCCGCCTCGGTGAGTTCGGGGTAGTCACTGAGGATTTCCTCGTGGGACATTCCGGCCGCGAGCCAGCCGAGGACATCCGCCACGGTAATACGCATGTGGCGAACGCAAGGCCGCCCGCCACGCTTGCCCGGCTCTAAGGTAATAGTGCCCTGCCACGTCATATCTATAGAGTAGCCCGTGAGTCCCACGGGAACAAGCAGAGGCCAGGAGGCTGCGGGACTTTTGCGTGACCCTGTTGTGCTTTACTATGCTCTATGGTGCCAATTGCAACGGGCGCCACGCGGTAAGTTGTTGAAAAGACTTAGGCTATCTTCTGACTGTGGGCACTCATTATGCCGAGGCCGAGGGTTCGAGTCCCTCTCTCACCACCAAATATGCCTGAAAAATAGGCATTTACGCAAGAGCGTTTCTACCGTTAGATTCGCTACTTTCTAGTGTGCCGGTTTTTGTGCCACCCACCGCTGGCCTTCTCCGCCGCAGCGGCTAGATGCTCCGGCGCCAGGTGCGCGTATTTCTGCACCATGCTGTAGCTCTTCCAGCCACCGAGTTGCATCAGTTCCGGTAACGTCACACCGTTTTGAACGGCCCACGACGCGAAGGTGTGGCGCAGGTCATGCCAACGCAGCGGCGCGAGGTTCGCAGCCTTCACGGCCTCTTGAAACGCATGCGTGTTGCAGTCATCGATCGGCTTGCCGTTCCATTGAAAGACCCAAGCGCCCTCGGGATTGAGTTTCTTGAGCTTGCGCAAAAGTCTGATCGCTTTACGAGAAAGCGGGATGCCATGTGGGATTCCTGTCTTCATCTGTTCGCCGGGTATCCAGAGCCGGCGATTCTTAATATCGACTCGATCCCACGTGAGTGCCGTCATGGATCGCATTCGAAGGCCCGTGGTCACCGCGAATCGCGCGGCGAGCGCCAAATGCTCAGGTAATTTTTCGCAGAGCCTTTCAAACTCGGGTTCGGTTAACCAGCGAGCTTCCGGTGCTCTCTGTCGATACATCGATACCTTTGGCGCCGACGCGAGCACTTGCCAGTCGTTGACGCACTTGCGCAGGACGGCGCGCAGCAACGCCATGTAACGGTCGGCTGTCGATTTTGTGGTTTCTTCGGCATTCAGTGCACGCAGATGTTCGACAACGGGGCGCGTAATATCCTGCACCGTTCGACGCTTGAGGTGCTGGTCGAGCCACGACAGGATTGCTTCGTCTTTGGCTTTTGTTCTTTTGCGTGTTTCGTGGAGCCAACGCTTACGGGCGTCAGCCCATAAATAAGGCGGCTTCTCACCTAATTTGACTTGGCGCCAAACGCTATCGCGCGCATGTCGCTCGAGTTCCTCAGCTTGCTCGCGATCCACGGTACCGCTTGAGGCTCGGACTTCACGGCCGTCGAGTTGAAAGCGGATCCACCAGTAGGGCGAGTTGGCGCGGCGGTAGAGGGACATGGTGGATTCAATAAAGCATGATTTAATGTATTGACAACGTATATACAATCACGTAACTTGGTAACTTGGAGTTTGAGAGGATTCTATGGCGCAATCGGTACGAAAGGACGATGTTATCCAGATACGGGCGTCCGCTGAAACAAAGGCGGTTCTAAACCGTGCGGCGGCGCTGCGTGGCCAGAAGCTGTCGGAATTCATGCTGGACAGCGCCCGGCGTCAGGCGGAAGAGGCGATCTTGGATCAACGGACCTTTTTTCTGGACGCCAAGGCGCACGAGAAATTTCTTGCCTTACTAGACGCACCTACCAAGCCGAGCAAAGGTCTGAAGGCGTTAATGGCGCGCAAGCCTGCTTGGGAGAGATGAGTGCGAGGCGGCAGCATATTCCTCTGAGCGCCGCGTGTGAGTCAGAGACCCATCGTGGCGCCAGAGCGCCTGCATGCACAGCACGATGTCTCGCGCTTCGATAATGGCAAGCACCCATCTCTCGACGCCTGGCTCAAAAGCCGTGCGCTCGCGAGCGAAGGATTGTCCGCGAGGACCTATGTCGTCTGCCCACGCGATACGCCGCAACGAGTGATCGGTTACTACTCGATATCGACTGCCATGGAACAGCGGCTATCCTTACCGACCGCGAAGATCCGGAAAGCGATGCCTGACCAAGTGCCACTGTTACTCATCGGTCGGCTGGCTATCGATCGAGAGTATCAAGGCAAGGGACTGGGTGCGGACCTATTGCACGACGGCGTGAGGCGGTGTCTCGAGGTGTCCGAGATCGCCGGTGTACGAGCTATTGTCACCCACGCTATTGATGACGACGCTGTTCGATTCTATCAACGACACGGCTTCGTTCTGTCTCCCCTCGGCGAACGAGTCATGCTCCTGCCGATCGAGACGGCCAGAGCGGTGCTCTAAATAATGCTCCATAGCATCAAACTCAACTCCAGTCGGGTCCGACGGCGTGAATCCTACTTAAGCGTATGTTCGGTTCAAGAGGGAGCTGCTCCAATCAGAGAGTTCAGCATTGCACGCAAGCTTTCATCATCAGGATACGCGCCACGCACTCGCTTGCCGCTTTGCAAATCGGCGCTTCTCCGACGAATTTGCTCGTGCCACCGGTCATCAACCGAGATTGCCGGACCTGTCCGAACCCGCGTGCTCCGAGGCTGCCCCAAGGTGTGGCGGCTCCGCCGGCGATGGCTATTGACATTTGCCAATGCGGCGATATTCTACTCGGCCCTAAATTCGCTGCAGGCGAACAACCGTTCTTTCGGAGAAGGCCAATGACCTTACGGTCACTGCAAACGACGTGTAGTCATATGTTGATTTGATCGCTTCGGGTTCGGCTCGAAGCGTTAGCTTCGAGCCGGGCGGCCGCACTTTTGTGAAAAGCCCCTGGCTCAGCAGACAGGGGCTTTTTTTTGGGTGGCGCTTATGAACCGATTTAAATTCGATCTCGAAGGTGACTCAACACTTGGCGAGGGGTTTCCGCTGCATTTGTCGCTGCAGGGCGACCTCGCGCAGACGCTCATCCAGCTGCGCGCGATTCAGAGTTTCGATACGCGCGCGATGAGCTACGCGATCCAGCGCACGGTGCGCTGCGCCGCCCGGCGTCCGATCGACGAGCTGTTCGATGATCTTGCGCTGCACATGGGGATGACCGCACACCGCGTGGATGCAACGTCCCTGCTACTCGACGCGCCCGGCGTGTTCGTATCGGCGCGTGGGCGGCGCAAAATCGACTATGGTTCGCTGACCTTCGACTTCTGGGCGGACACTCTCCAGCGCATCGAATGCGTTCGGGATCGGATGTTGCGATTGGTCGGGGAGCAGCTGGCGCGCAGAGAGATGTTTACCATCGATTGGCACTTCCACCAGACGACGGGGTTGTCTAGCGCGTCCTTCGATGAAATGGCCGACCCAGAGCCATTCACTGAGGCCTATCCGACGTTGGGTGAACCGGTGGCTGCTTTCGTGGCGCGTTATCTCGCGTCCCGCGAGGCCGTGCTCATCCTGCAAGGCCCTCCGGGGACGGGCAAGACTCGTCTCGTGCGTGCGATTCTGGCGGCGCTTTCCGCCCGCAAGGGCGATAGCGCGCGGGTGCTCTACACTGCCGATCAGCGAGCGCTCGATAATGACGAAATTTTCGTCGAATTCATTACCGGCAGCCACGATGCGTTCGTCATCGAAGACGCCGATCACCTGCTGATGGCACGTGCCAACGGCAATGTGGATTTGCACCGCTTTCTTGCAATCGCGGACGGCGTGGTACGGGCGCAGGGACGAAAGATCATCTTCACCACGAACCTGCCAAACGTCGGTGACATCGATGACGCGCTGGTACGGCCCGGGCGCTGCTTTGCGACAGTGCGCACCCGTGCCCTAGAAGTCGGCGAAGCCGCCGCACTGGCAGCACGCTTGGGTGCGGATTTCCTCATACCGACTGGGCTGCGCTCAATTTCATTAGCGGCGTTCTACAAACTGGTCGACGATGGGCGGGCTACGGCGCAGCCCACTTCGACCTGAGGTGAATCATGGGAATGTTCGACGAGATCCATTGTGACGCCGCGCTGCCGGACGACGCCTGCGATGCGGGGACGTGTTTCCAGACGAAGTCATTGCCGGACCCATGCATGTGTCGCTATCGGATTACGGCGGCGGGGCGATTCATCGATTCAGATGGTAATGATCTCGAGCCGAGCGGGTACATCACTTTCTATGCGTACCCGAAGGATCGGGCATCTGGCGATAGCTGTTTTGAACTCGTCGATTATCGCGCGAAATTCTTGGATGGAAATCTCGATAGTATCGTTCGCGTGAGATCGGCAGAGCAGTGCGACTTCCGCTATGGACTCGCCTCGTTCCGCTGGTTTCAGTCGCGATCGTTCATGTTCGGCGATGGTACGGACGATGACCCGCCTGTCTAATTAACACGTGGCGACTCATTACCAAACGCAAATGTACTTGCGTTTAGTCGTACTATATGCAAGAATGCCTGCATGTGGTTACGTCCCTTTTGGACCGGGCGACTGGAGCGCCTGTGGAAGAGCCGCTCGGTGATTTGGTTTCCCGGCGTGCGCCGGGCGGGAAAAACAACGATTTGCCGGTCCATGAAGGATGTCGAATATTTCGACTGCGAGTTGCCGCGGCAACGCCGGGAAATGGATGACCCGGAGGGTTTCCTCAAAAGCCTCGAGGGCAAGCGAGTCGTACTCGATGAAGTGCATCGCCTTCGCAACCCGTCGGAGCTCTTGAAGATCGCAGCGGATCATTATCCAACCGTGCGAATCATTGCGACCGGTTCTTCGACACTGGGAGCCACGAGAAAATTTCGGGACTCCTTGACGGGCCGAAAAGCAGAGTTGTGGCTGACACCGGCTATGAGCCGTGACCTGGAATCGCTGCACGTTAAGAAGCTGGAACACCGTCTTTATCGAGGGGGCCTACCGCCGTTTCTGCTCGCGGACCAGCCGACGGAAAGTGACTTCCAAGAATGGATGGACTCATATTGGGCGAAGGACATCCAAGAACTATTCCGCCTCGATCGACGACGGTCATTTTTGACATTCGTCGAATTGCTGCTGACGTCGAGCGGCGGGATTTTCGAGGCTACTCGTTTTGCTCGCCCGAGCGAAGTCAGCCGCACTACGATCGCCAATTATTTGTCAGTTCTGGAGACAACTTTTGTGGCGCACGTGGTTCGGCCATATTCGACTGGCAAGATCGCGGAAATCGTGGCGGCGCCGAAGGTGTACGGCTTCGATACCGGCTTCGCATGTTATTTCCGTGGTTGGCATGAGCCGCGCCGCGACGATATGGGCCTGCTATGGGAGCACTACGTCCTCAACGAACTGCATGCGCGCCTCCAGACGCGGCACATCCACTATTGGCGCGACAAACAGGGGCACGAGGTGGATTTTGTTCTCGCTCGACGTGGCCAGCCGCCCCTCGCGATTGAATGCAAGTGGAGCGCCAACGATTTCGACGCGAAGTCGCTCAAGATCTTTGCCTCCCGTTATCCTAAGGCGCAACTTTTCGTGGTCGCCCAAGACGTGGACAGGGCTTTCACCAAACGCTTCGATTCACTTGAAGTAAGGTTCAGTAGTCTCAACGCGTTTGTGGACAGACTGGAGGGCGAATTCGAGCCCGATTGATTCTGAGCCTCGGTCCGGTGTGAATCGGCGCGTCAGTTCCAATCGCCTGAAGAAGGTATCGGCAAAACGCTAGATGCTCGATAGGCGCAACGTCGCATCCGGCGCGTTAAACCCTGCGTGAGTTTTGCGTGACTCTGTTGTGCTCTACTGTGCTCTATGGTGCCAAATTCATAATGAATGTAAGGGACTTCCCCGTCCCGAGTTGGCACGGACGTGCCAGGATTGGTTTGCGAGATCAATCTTTATCAAGAGGGGAAGTCCCATGAACATAGTCTCTACGGTTGGAATCGACTTGGCAAAGAATACGTTTTCGGTCCATGGCATCGACGCAAGTGGTGCGATCGTTGTGCGCCGCGCGGTGTCCCGCGCGAAGCTCACGGAGCTCATTGCGCAATTGCCGCCGTGCCTGATCGGCATGGAGGCGTGCTCTGGAGCGCACGAATGGGCACGGCGATTCTCGGCTTTTGGCCACACAGTGAAACTGATGGCACCAAAATTTGTGATCCCGTATCGCAAGAGCGGGAAGAACGATGGCAACGATGCGGAAGCGATCTGCGAAGCGGTAGGGCGGCCGAACATGCGCTTCGTGCCGATTAAATCGATCGAGCAGCAATCGGATCTGAGTCTGCATCGGGTTCGCCAGGGATTCATCGAGGAGCGCACGGCGACGTTGAATCGGCTGCGCGGACTGCTGGCGGAATTTGGCCACGTAGTGCCGCTGCGCGCCGTCGAGGTTCGCCGGCGCGTGCCGGAGCTGCTGGACAAATTGCCAACGCGAATCGCGGTTTACCTGCGCGATTTGCTCGAGCATGCCACTCGGCTCGAAGCGAAGGCGCTGAAGTACGAACGCGAAATCCAAGCTCACGTTCGAACCAATGCGCTCGCATGCCGTGCGCAAACCCGCCAGGGTATTGGGCCCATCACCGCCTCGGCGCTCGCCGCGACCATCGGCAATGGACATGACTTCAAGAACGGGCGGCAGTTCTGCGCCTGGCTCGGTCTGGTGCCCCGACAATACTCAACCGGCGGCAAGACCCGCCTCGGACACATCACCAAACGCGGCGACTCGTACCTGCGCATGCTGCTCGTCATGGGCGCGCGCTCAGTCCTGCAGAATGCCAATCGCCTGAATGATCCACTCTCGCGATGGGCACTCGCCGTGCAGCAACGGCGTGGCTATCACCGAGCTTGTGTCGCGATCGCGGCCAAAAATGCACGTGTCGCGTGGGCGTTGCTGGCCAAAGACCCCGTCGCCGCCTGATCGCGGCGGCGAGCTACCCATTCATAGAAAAGGAGATCCCTAAGCACTGCACCAGTTGAGCAAACAGGTCAGACCGGCGCTCGCGGAACCAGATCGACCTCCGAGCGGAAATCGCTGCCTAATGATCGAGGCGCGAGCGCGCGGTTTACACACGGGCCCGAATGCATGGCATTCATCAGCGGCCGATTAGAGTGACGCAGTCTGTCCTTCTCGCTCGACCGACATTCGCAGAAGCAAACGATCCAGGACCGCACAAAACTGTTGACAACATGGGGAAGTCCTTAGAGCCGAGGTCGAGGGTTCGAGTCCCTCTCTCACCACCAAATATGCCTGAAAAATAGGCATTTACGCAAGAGCGTTTCTACCGTTAGATTCGCTACTTTCTAGTGTGCCGGTTTTTGTGCCACCCACCGCTGGCCTTCTCCGCCGCAGCGGCTAGATGCTCCGGCGCCAGGTGCGCGTATTTCTGCACCATGCTGTAGCTCTTCCAGCCACCGAGTTGCATCAGTTCCGGTAACGTCACACCGTTTTGAACGGCCCACGACGCGAAGGTGTGGCGCAGGTCATGCCAACGCAGCGGCGCGAGGTTCGTAGCCTTCACGGCCTCTTGAAACGCATGCGTGTTGCAGTCATCGATCGGCTTGCCGTTCCATTGAAAGACCCAAGCGCCCTCGGGATTGAGTTTCTTGAGCTTGCGCAAAAGTCTGATCGCTTTACGAGAAAGCGGGATGCCATGTGGGATTCCTGTCTTCATCTGTTCGCCGGGTATCCAGAGCCGGCGATTCTTCATATCGACTCGATCCCACGTGAGTGCCGTCATGGATCGCATTCGAAGGCCCGTGATCACCGCGAATCGCGCGGCGAGCGCCAAGTGTTCGGGCAGCTTTTCGCAGAGCCTTTCAAACTCGGGTTCGGATAACCAGCGAGCTTCCGGTGCTCTCTGTCGATACATCGATACCTTTGGCGCCGACGCGAGCACTTGCCAGTCGTTGACGCACTTGCGCAGCAAGGCGCGCAGCAACGCCATGTAACGGTCGGCTGTCGATTTCGAGGTCTCTTCGGCTTTCAGCGCACGCAGATGTTCGACTACCGGCCGGATAATATCCTGCACCGTTCGGCGCTTAAGGTGCTGGTCGAGCCACGACAGGATTGCTTCATCTTTGGCTTTTGTTCTTTTGCGTGTTTCGTGGAGCCAACGCTTACGGGCGTCAGACCATGAGTAGGGAGGCTTCTCGCCGAATTTGACTTGGCGCCAGACGCTATCGCGCGCATGTCGCTCGAGTTCCTCAGCTTGCTCGCGATCCTCGGTACCGCTCGAGGCCCGCACTTCGCGGCCGTCGAGTTGAAAACGGATCCACCAGTAGGGCGAGTTGGCGCGGCGGTAGAGGGACATGGTGGATTCAATAAAGCATGATTTAATGTATTGACAACGTATATACAATCACGTAACTTGGAGTTTGAGAGGATTCTATGGCGCAATCGGTACGAAAGGACGATGTTATCCAGATACGGGCGTCCGCTGAGACAAAGGCGGTCCTCAACCGTGCGGCGGCGCTGCGTGGCCAGAAGCTGTCCGAATTCATGCTGGACAGCGCGCGGCGTCAGGCGGAAGAGGCGATCTTGGATCAACGGACCTTTTTTCTGGACGCCAAGGCGCACGAGAAATTTCTTGCCTTACTAGACGCACCTACCAGGCCGAGCAAAGGTCTGAAGGCGTTAATGGCGCGCAAGCCTGCGTGGGGAAGATAAATGCGAGGCGGCGGCATGTTCCGCTGAGCGCCGCCTGTGAGTCAGAGTCTCATCGTGGCCCCAGAGCGCCTGCACGCGCAGCACGATGTCTCGCGCTTCGATAATGGCAAGCATCCCTCTCTGGACGCTTGGCTCAAGAATCGTGCGCTCGGGAGCGAAGGATTGTCCGCGAGGACCTATGTCGTCTGCCCACGCGATACGCCGCAACGAGTGATCGGTTACTACTCGATATCGACTGCCATGGAACAGCGGCTATCCTTACCGACCGCGAAGATCCGGAAAGCGATGCCTGACCAAGTGCCACTGTTACTCATCGGTCGGCTGGCTATCGATCGAGAGTATCAAGGCAAGGGACTGGGTGCGGACCTATTGCACGACGGCGTGAGGCGGTGTCTCGAGGTGTCCGAGATCGCCGGTGTACGAGCTATTGTCACCCACGCTATTGATGACGACGCTGTTCGATTCTATCAACGACACGGCTTCGTTCTGTCTCCCCTCGGCGAACGAGTCATGGTTCTGCCAATCGAGGCGGCGAGGGCGGCAGTCTAAATCGAAGGTCTGCAGCATCAACCCGACATCAATCGGCCCTACGACGAGCGCGTGGTTTCGAAACATCTCGCCGAAAATGCGGAATTGCGACGTTTCGGCTTTCGCAGCAAATTCTGGCGATCAAAATCCAGTGCCGTCATGAAAGAAAGACGACAAGTGCCGGCGCGTTCAGCAGACCTGCCCCGGTCTCCGCTATCCTCATCGAGCAGCGTGCCGCCGTTGGGCGCGTTCGTCATTATCCATGCTCAGTTCAGCCCGACAGTCGCGTTGCGGCGGTTCAGAAGGCCACTTTCACGCTGGCGGCGTAGTAATCGCGGTCGCGCAACGGATCCCAGCCGGCCGAATGGCTGTAGGTCACGGCGCTCAGTTGCGCGCTCCAGTGCTTTGCAAACTCGCCGATCAGGCTCGTCTGCACGATGCGGCGGCCCGAGTTGAACTGGCCGTCGGCCGAGTAGCCGCTGACATCCGCCGAATAGAAGATCGTGGGCTTCAACGTCAGGCTTGTGCCCCAGACGTTTGAATATGCGAGCTGGCTGCGCAGCCGGTAGCCGATCGACCATGGGGTTACGAAACCCTGGCTCTCGCACCCCGCCTGGCCGACCGCGTTCAGGATCGGACAGGTGCCGTTCTGAGTCAGCAGATTTCCGAGCCCGCCCAAAGCTCCAGGCAAGCTGGTATAGGCGCTGAGGTTGTACGAAGCGGCGTTCGCGGTGCCGAACACGTAGCCCCGTCCGTAGCGCACGTTGTCGGCCGTGTCGGCGGGCACGTCGGCGTGCTGAAAGCCGATCTCGCCGGCCAGCGTCGTGAGCTCGGCGCCGAGGAAACCGGCAAAGCTCCTGGCGGCGTTCAGCTGCAACTGGAACTTGTGGACGTCGTTGTAGCCCGACACCACGGCGCCGTTGGGCGCGGCGGCAAAGCTCGGCCCCAGCGGGCCTTCGTTGGCATGCATCAGCCCTGCGATCACCTTGGCGGCCGCCGTCGGGACGCCCTGTGCGTGCAGCAGCGCGGTCAGAATGGCCGGGTTGGCCGAATATACATAGGCGGCCAGCAGGTCTCCGCCGGCGAGCTGCACGGGAGCGTTGGGCATGTAGGTAAGTTCCGAGCCCAACTTCCAGCCGGCCATCTTGGTCGACGTGCTGACGCCGAAGATGCCGAGATCCTTCGGATACTCCCAGAAGAGATAGCTCTGCGCGCCGGCGGCGCCGAGCGCCGGGGTGGTGGCGGGGAACGGAGAATTGCCTTTGATCGCGCTCAGGATCGGGTTGCGGCTGTCGATGCTCATCGCGTAGAGGCCGACATCGGTCGCGATCGCCGTGAGCGGCCAGTGCATCGCAAGGCCGCCCTGATTCGTGTTGGGCGGCATCAGTGTGTCTGCGGCCGGGGCATACAGGCCCGCGGCCACACCGCCCGCGTCGCCGGCGGCTTTGGTCGGTTGGATGAGGCCGGCGGCGCAAGCGTTTTGGGTATTCGGGCCGACACTCGCGTCCACCGTGAGGAAGTAGGTGCCGCAGCCCGGGTAGACGTTGTCCTGGAACTGGAACTGATAGAAGGCCTCGAGCGTTTTGCCTTGACCGAGGTCGAGCTTGCCCGACAGCATGCCTTGCGGCAGTTGGATGTCGGTCCGGTCCAGACCGGGTTCGTGGATCGCGTTGAAGTTCAGCGCATTGATCTGATTCAAGCCCTGGATGAACAGCTCATTGCCCCAATTCAGTACGTGCCGGCCGAGCGTCAGTTTCAGGTTCCCCGCGGAGGTGTCGAAGTTGTCGTACACATAGGCGTTCATCAACGCCACGTTGGAGAATTTCGCGAAGGTTTCGAATCCTCTGTCATTGAGTGGCGTGCCGGCCTGGTAGCGGTTTTCGAAGCTGCCGTGCAGCACATCGCCGTCCTCGAGCGTGAAGTCCCTCCAGGCCCGCAGCCCCAGGGCGCCACCCATCGAGCCCATGTGCACGTCGATCTCACTGGACAGGTTCGCCAGTGTCGAGAACGGTTGCCACCGGGCGTAGTTGAGATCGCCGTCATCGGTGTTGCCTCCGGTCGCGCCATGGATGCCCTGCAGATTGGCGTTGTTTGGGTTCAGCAGCCGGGAATCCGGATTGTCTGCGCGTCGCGATTGTCCCAGCGACACGGCCGTGTTCCAGTCGACCTGCGCGCCATTTGCCAATGTGAAGTCCACCGCTTGTGCAGAGCCGGCACAAGCGAGCGCAATGACAGCGGCAATCCCGACGATTTCTCTCTTCGACATCGGCTTTCTCCTCCAGATAGGGGGCAAGAACGGATGGCCGAACAGTAGGGCTTCGAATTGGAATTCGCCCCCCCTGGGTCGGGGGGTTGCCGTTGCGGCATGCTCATCCGAAATGTGATGCGAGGCTCACGATCCGCAAAAACAATTGCCGGTATTCCGCCTCGGTGGCGGCATCGAAGCAGGGGTCCCGGTTGGCGGAAAAGGCGGCGTCGATGTCGGCCCAGTCCTCCGGTTTCAGATGGCGCTGGGCGGCCGGCAATATGACGCCTTCCTCGCGGCCGAGGTGCTCCCATACGAACGAGGCATAGTGGGAGACGCTCTCCTCGATCTCGGGGCCGACCTGCGCATTCGCGTCGAGACAGCGCTCGATCTGTGCGGCCAGCTCCGCAACCAGTTCGCGATCGCGCACGTGCTGGCGCTCGAGCTCGTCGAGCTCTGCATCCAGCGCGGAGGTGCGTTCGCGCAGCTTGCGGAACAGGAACCCTTCTTCCTTGGGGTGATGCAAGGCGACCGGGAAGTTCTGAATGTAGCGGACCGCCGCGCGCAGCGAGGCGGCGTCGGGCGCTGCGTGGTTGCGTCGCGCCGTCGCCAGCAGATGCATGGTTGCGTGCAGCACGGCCGCGAGCGAACGATGCTCGTTGCGGATGATGGCGATCGCACGCGCAGGTGCGGCGGGCTCTCTCGTCGCGCACACGAGCACCGGAATCGTCGACTCGGTCAGAACCTTCAAGGTTTGCGAGCCGAGCATCATTCCGATCTTGCTGCGGCGGCCGTGTGAGGCCATGAAGATCAGATCGCATCCGGCGTCGCGTGCGGCGGCGATGATCGCCGCGTGCGCCGTGTTGTTCGCGCAGCTCGCCGACGAGCACGGCACGCCATAGGCGCGGGCGGCGGACTCGGCCTTGGTCAGCAGTTCGCGCGCCCGCCCTTCGCAGGCGTAGACGCCGTCTTCGGGCGCCGCGACACGCGCCATCTCGGCCTGTCCAAACTGCGACGAGGCATGGTCCTGTATCGCGTGAAAGAAGGTGATGCGGGCGCCGAGCGCGCGCGCGAATTCAACGGCTTGCCCGATCGTGTCGACCGACAATTCCGTTCCGTCGATGGGAACCAGCAGGTGCCGATACATTGCAACTCCTCATGGGACCGAACCGCATCGATGCTACAAGGTCCGTCCCACAGGCGCCCCCCACATCGAGAGGGGGTTGGGGCGCGTGAGCGGCGCAGAATGGACAGTCGCGCCTCATGGGGCGCATGATTGATCAGCGGGGGGCGCACGTAGAATCGGACGCAACCCGGAATCCGGCCCGACAACGACGCGCCGCCGGCGCTTTCCCGAACGAGCTTGGCAACTTTCGCGAATCATCCCGCAGCAGAGTCGGTCTCCGAGCTCGTTTTGCAGGTCACCCCTCCGCGAGTGCCCAGGGATCTGTTGCTGCGGCCGCGGCTGCGCCTGGAAAACGCCGCGCTTCGGGATCGAGCCATCGTCATCGTGCAGGCGCCTCCCGGGTTCGGCAAAACCTCGCTGCTCGCGCAGTGGCGGCTCGAGCATCTCGGCCAAGGCGCGGTGGTCGGCTGGCTGTCGGCGCAGGCCGCAGACGGCGAGCAGCGTTTCTTGCAAAGCCTGGTGCTGTCGCTGCGCGTCGCGTCGGGGCGCCAACGCTTCGGGCGCACGCTGCTCGAGGGCGGCGCGCGCGGCGATCTGGCGGACATCACCGAATGGCTTGCCGAAATCGCACAGATGGCGTTCGATATCGTGCTCATCATCGATGCGGCCGATCGCCTGCCCGCGGCGTCGCGCGCGGCGCTGACCTACCTATGCCACAACGCGCCGGCGAACCTGCGCGTGATCGTCGCCGCGCGCAGCGGTTGCGACCTCGGCATGGCGGACCTGAAGGCGTATGGACAGTGCGCGGCCCTCGGCGCACACGAACTGCGCTTACGTTTCGAGGAGTCGATGGCGCTGATCCGCGCGCGGCTCGGCGCACGCCTCGACGCCGACGAAAGCGCGCGGCTGCATGACCTGACCGAGGGATGGCCGCTGGTGCTGCAGCTGGCGCTGACGGCCCTCGCGCGCGATCCTCAGCCGCAATCGGCGATCGCCGCGATCAACGCCCATTCCGGTGAGTTGCACGGGCACCTTTTGGACATGCTGTTGGCCAATCTCGATCCGGACGATGCCGGCTTCCTGGAGCGGATTGCGGTGGTGGACGAGTTGCATCCCGAGCTTTGCGAGGCTCTGGCGGGCAGCGGCGATGCGGCGCAGCGCCTCGCGCGGCTCGCGCGCGATACGCCGCTGTTTCTGTCGGGCGAAGGCAGCGAATGGATGCGCATGCACGCGCTCGCGCGCGATGCGCTGCGTGAGCGCGGCGGCCGCCGCGCGCCGGCCGAGCAGGCGGCGCTGCATGCGCGCGCGGCGCGCTGGTTCGCCGGGCGCGGCATGAACGAGGATGCGGCACGTCACGCGCTGGCCGCCGGAGAGAACGAGACAGCCTACGACCTTGCCGAGCGGTGCTTGTACGAAGGCATCCTCAAGCGCGGGCGCCAGAACGCGGTGCTCGAATGGCTCGAGTGCATGCCGCGCGCCGAACTGGACCGGCGCCCCCGACTACTGCTGGCCGCCGCCTGGGCGCTCGCCACCAGCGAGCGCCATGCCGAGGCCGAAAGTTTGGTCGCGCGCATCCTCGAGCACGCCGGGGATGACGCTGAATTGCGCTGCGAGTGTGCGCTGATCCGCAGCGGCGCAGCCGGTTTCGCCGACCAGCTCGACCGCTTCGCCGAATTGCACGATCCGTGGGCCAACGCGCCGCCGTTGCGCGATCCCAGGCTCCTGTACGTGCACGCCAACCGCAAAGCGTTCCGCGCCTTGTTCGATGGGAATCCTGCAGGAGCGCGCCTCTGCCAGCAACAGGCGCCGCGCACCGGTGCCGACGACGTATTTGGCTATGTGGCCCGCTGGGGCGAGTTCGTGACCGGGCTGTCCTATGTGTGGGAAGGCCAGGTGATCCTCGCCGAGGAGTTCCTTAGGCCGGCGCTCGAGACCACCGAATCCGATCTCGGGCGGCGCAATCCGTTCGCCTGCATGCTGGCCACCTTGCTGGCGACGGCAGTGTGGGAGCGCGACCGGCCCGCGGAAGCGGCGGCGATCCTCATCAACCGGCTCGATGTGGTCGGGCGCCATGGCGTGCCCGACGCGGTGCTGCTCGGCTATCGGACGGCGGCGCGCGTCGCCATGGCGGAGGGCGCCGAACATCGCGCGCTCGCATTGCTCGAGGCCCTCTATGCGGTGGGCGCCAGCCGAGACCTGCCGCGCTTGTGCGTGGCGAGTCTCGCCGACCAGATTCGCATGAACGCGCGGCGCTTTCGCCCGGAAACCTGTCGGGCGTTGTGCGAGCAGATCGACGCGATCCTGGCGCGCCCCGACCTGCCCGCGGGACCCTTGTGGCGGCGACTGGCTGAGTCCCAGCAAGCGATCGCGCATGCGCACGCGGCGATCGCGGCACAGGATTGGCGTGCAGCGCTGATCCCGCTCGAACTGGCCGGACGCCTGGCCACGCGCTTGAACCTGGGTCGTTTGCGCCTGGAAGCCATGGGCCTGCGCGCGTTCGCGCGTCACCGGCTCGGTGAGGACAGCTCGGGCTTATTGCGCGAAGCCGCGGATTTGGCCCGCGCGTACGGACTTGCACGCTTGTTCGCCGATGCCAATCCGGCACTCGGGGACTGGGCCGAACGCGTTGCCGCTCGGCCTGTGCCCGGAAGCACCGGGACACCGGCGGGGCTCCCGCCGGGCGCCGCCCGCCCGCTGTCGGCGCCATCGCGCTCGCCGCTCAATTCGGCGGGCGCGGGGCCTCGCGCCGTGCCCAGCATGGCGCTGACCCCGAAGGAGCGCGAAGTGCTGACCTTGCTGGCGCGCAACCTTTCAAACAAGGAGATCGGGCGCGCGATGCAAGTCGGCGAAGAAACGATCAAATGGCACATGAAGAACCTGTTCGGCAAGATGTCGGCCGATACCCGCAAGCAGGTGGTGCGCCGCGCCCAGATGTTGGGACTGCTCGAAGAGGCGCACTGAGCCGACACCCCCCGGCCCCCCTCTATGCTGGGGGTGAATCGCCGCAGCCGCTTGCGTAAGCTCGGTCCCAGATCAGTCAGGGAGCGGAGACGGAACCATGACCCCCATGACCACCAAATCAGAAATCGCCGGCGCACCTGCCATGGTACGAGCCAGTGCGTTGCCGACGTCGATCAAGGTCGAACCGCTGACCTGCGCGATCGGCGCGGAACTTGGCAACGTGGACTTAGGGGTTGCCTCGCGCGATCCGGCGCTGGTGGCCGAGATCCGGGCGCTACTGCTCCGGTACAAAGTATTGTTTTTCCGTGACCAGGACATCACGCGCGCCGAACATGTGGCCTTCGCCCGTCACTTCGGCGAGTTGGAGGGCCATCCGGTGGCAGGTAGCGATCCTGACCACCCGGGCCTGGTGCGAATTTACAAGACGCCGGACGCGCCGCTCGATCGGTATGAGAACGCCTGGCACACGGACGCCACATGGCGCGAGAAGCCTCCGTTCGGTTGCGTGCTGCGATGTGTCGAATGCCCTCCGGTGGGTGGCGACACGATGTGGGCCAACATGGCGCTGGCCTACGCGAACTTGCCGGATCACATCAAGACGCAGATCGCGGGCCTGCGCGCACGCCATAGCATCGAGGCAAGCTTCGGTGCCGCGATGCCGATCGAGAAGCGGCTGGCGTTGAAGGGGCAGTACCCCGACGCCGAACATCCGGTGGTGCGGACACATCCCGAAATCGGCGAGAAGATCTTGTTCGTGAACGCCTTCACCACGCACTTCACGAACTTCCATACGCCGGCCAATGTGCGTTTCGGCCAGGACGCCAATCCCGGCGCCAGCCTGCTGCTCAACTACCTCGTCAGTCAGGCTCAAATCCCGGAGTACCAGGTGCGCTGGCGCTGGCGCAAGAACAGCGTGGCGATGTGGGACAACCGCTGCACGCAGCACTACGCGGTGATGGACTATCCGCCCAGCCATCGCAAGATGGAACGCGCCGCGATCATCGGCGATACGCCGTTTTAGGGGCGCGCCCGGGATGGCATTGATTTTCCGGCGGCCGCAACGCCGCCTCGCTCAACTCTCATCGGAAGGAAACGCTTCATGAACTTCTTCGACGGCTCGCTGTTCCCGGAAAACCAAGAAAAGCTGGTCATCACTTGCGCCCCGTACGGGCCCGAATGGATGCCCGAGGATTTTCCGGAGGACATCCCGATCAGCATGCAAGAACACGTGCAAAAAGCGGTCGACTGCTACAACGCCGGTGCCACGGTGCTGCACGTGCACGTGCGCGAGGAAGACGGCAAGGGCTCCAAGCGCCTGTCGAAATTCAACGAGCTGCTCGCCGGTTTGCGTGCGGCGGTGCCCGACATGATCCTGCAGGTGGGGGGCTCGATTTCGTTTGCACCCGAAGGCGAAGGTGAGGTCGCCAAGTGGTTGTCGGACGACAAGCGGCACCTGCTGGCCGAACTCAAGCCGGCGCCCGACCAGGTGACGATCGCGATCAACACCAACCAGATGAACGTGGTCGAGCAGATGTGCCCGGCAGATGTCGCCGGCACCTCGATGGCCGAACCGGCGATGTATCGTGCCTATCGCGAAATGACCATCCCGGCCGGCCCGGAGTGGGTGGAAGAGCACATCAAGCGCCTGTCGGCCAAAGGCATCCAGACGCACTTCCAGCTCGCCAACATCACCCAGCTCGAGACCGTCGAGCGCATGATGCGCCGTGGCGTTTGCAACGTGCCGCTCATTCTGACCTGGGTGGCGATCGGCGGGGGCTTCGATCAGCCGAACATCTACAACCTCGCGAATTTCGTGCGGGCCGCGCCGGATGGCGCGGTGCTGACGCTCGAGACCTCGATGCTCAACGTGCTGCCGGTCAACATGATGGCGATCGCGATGGGCTTGCACGTGCGCTGCGGGATCGAGGACAACCTCTGGACGCAGGACCGCAAATCGATGATGAGCAGCGTCAGGCAGATCGAGCAGCTGGTGCGCATTTCTCGCGAATTCGGCCGCGACATCGCGAATGGAAAGGAAGCGCGCAAGATCTACCGGATCGGCGAGTTCTACAAGAGTGCCGACGAGACGCTGGCGCGCAACGGCTTTGCACCCAACCGCAAGGCCGGCCAACGCGGTTTACTGCAGCACGCCTGAGCGCAGCGATGTCCGAGGCAACCGTACTCATCGTGCCGGGCTTGCGCGACCAGGTCGCTGGGCACTGGCAGACCCTGCTCGGTGCGCGCCTGGCACGCGTGCGCGGCGTGCCGCCGATGGGCCGCGAGGATCTCGACTGCGCGGCACGGGTGCGCGCGATCGAGCGCGAGGCGCTGGCGGTCGACGGGCCGCTCGTCATCGTCGCACACAGCGGCGGCTGTGTGATGCTGGCGCATTGGGCTGCGCGAACGCGCCGCCCGGTGCTTGGCGCGCTGCTCGCGACGCCGCCCGATTTCGAGCAGCCGATGCCGGCCGGGTATCCGACGATCGAAGCCTTGTGCGAGGGCGGATGGCTGCCCGTGCCGCGATCCCGTCTGCCATTCCCGAGCATCGTAGCGGCAAGCCGCAACGATCCGCTGGGCCGTTTCGAGCGCGTGGCCGAGCTTGCGCGCGACTGGGGCAGCCGACTGGTGGATTTGGGCGACGTGGGCCATTTGAATCCGGCCTCCGGCTACGGCGAATGGCCGCGGGCCGAGGCCATCATCGACGAACTATCCGCCGCCGCCTGTGCGCGGCCGGCGTGATACCGACAGAACAGGAGACGAGTCCATGGCCCATGCAATCCGCATTCATGAAACCGGCGGCCCCGAGGTATTGAAGTTCGAGACCGTCGAGGTCGGTGCGCCCGGACCTGGTCAGGCGCGCGTGCGGCATACCTTCGTGGCCGTCAATTTCATCGACATCTACTTCCGCACCGGCCGCTATCCGCTGCCGTTGCCGAATGGACTGGGCTCGGACGCAGTGGGCGTGATCGAGGAAGTCGGCACCGGAGTGCACGACCTGAAAGCCGGCGATCGCGTCGGCTATCTGTTGGGACCGCAAGGCGCGTATTCGGACGTGCGCGTGATGCCGGCCGACGTGCTGATCCCGCTGCCCGACGACGTATCGGACCGCAGCGCCTCTACGTTGATGATGAAGGGCATGACGGCCCAGTACCTTTTCCGCCAGGTGTATCCGCTGCAGGCGGGCGACACGATCCTCTACCATGCGGCGGCTGGCGGCGTCGGCCTCATTGCCTGCCAATGGGCGCGCGCGATGGGGGTGACGATGATCGGCACGGTGAGCTCGGACGAAAAGGCGGCGATCGCCAAGGCCAACGGCTGCACTCATACGATCGTGACCACGCGCGAGAACATCGCCGAGCGCGTACGCGAGTTGACCGGCGGCAAAGGCGTGCCGGTCGTTTACGACTCGGTCGGCAAGGACACGCTGATGGCTTCGCTCGACAGCCTGGCACCGCGCGGCACGCTGGTCAGCAACGGCACGACCTCGGGTCCGGTGGTGATCGATACGACGCTGCTCGCGGTGAAAGGTTCTTTGTGGCTGACCCGGCCGGCGATGATGCACTACGCGGCGCCCCGCTCCCAGATGCTGGCGATGGCCGAGGAAGTCTTCGCGATGGTGCGAGCCGGCAAGATCGTCAGCGAGCCCCGGCAGTTCTTCCCGCTGGCCGACGCGAGCGAAGCGCATCGCGCACTCGAATCGCGCCAGACGATGGGCGCCACGGTGCTAGTGCCATGACCCCGGCGCCGGGTCCTCGCACGAGCCTCGGCCTGCATGACGCCGCCGGCGGCTACCTGATCGGCCGCGGGCAGGCCTGGTTCGCGTTCGCGATGACCTTCGCGCTGATGCTGTTCGACTACATCGACCGGCAGGTCATCGTGTCCGTGTTCCCGCACCTGAGGGCGGAATGGAGCCTGTCCGATAAGCAGCTTGGCTCGCTGGTGTCGGTCGTGTCGGTCACGGTCGCGCTCGCCGGCATTCCCATCGCGTTGCTGGCGGACCGGGGCAGCCGGGTCAGGAGCATCGTCGCGATGGCGGCGGTCTGGAGTCTGGCGAGCATCTCCTGCATGTTCACGCGCAGCTACGGCCTGTTGCTTGCCGCGCGCGGCGTGGTCGGTTTGGGCGAAGCGGGATACGGTTCAGTGGGAGCCGCGCTGATCGCGAGCCTGTTCCCCGAACGCATGCGCGGTGGGCTGATGGCCACCTTCTTCGCGGCCGCATCGATCGGCTCGGTCCTTGGTGTCGTGCTCGGCGGCGTGATCGCCGCGCGTTTCGGATGGCAGGCAGCGTTCGGCGTGGTCGGCGTTCCGGGCCTGGTGCTGGCGCTGGTCTACCTCAAGGTGCGCGACTACAAGACGGTGGCGCTCACGCCGTCGTTGAGCCAGGCGGCCAGCTCGACCGCGAGCGCGGTCAAGTTCATCGCCAAAACGCTGCTCCGCTCTCGCACCATGGGCTGGATTTGCGTCGGAGATGCCGCCCAGCTGATCACGGTCTCGGCGTTGTGGGCCTGGCTGCCGAGCTATTTGAATCGCGTGTACGGTTTATCGACCGAGCAGGCTGCGATCAAATCCGCGGTAATCGTGCTGTGCGGCGCGTTCGGCAGCATGTTTTGGGGGTTCGTCGTCGACCATGCCGGCGCCAAGCGGCCGCGCAACAAGCTGCACGCCGTCGCCGTCGTTTGCCTGTTATCCCTTTGCGTGCTGGTCACGGCGTTCGCGCTGCGGCTGGCTCCCGGACTCCAGTTTGCATTGATTGCGCTGGGCGGCTTCCTGGCCACGTGCACGGCCGGAGCGATCACGGCCGTGGTGATCGACGTCATTCATCCGGGCGTGCGCGCGACCGGCGCATCGGTGCTCTCGCTGTTCCGAAACCTCCTGGGGCTCGCGGCCGGGCCGTTCATCGCGGGAGCGTTGTCGGACGCATTCGGGCTCGACACCGCACTGGCAGCCACTCCCTGGTTCGGCCTGGTGGCCGCCGCATGCTTCGTCGTCGCCGCGCGCAGCTATGAAAGCGATATGCTGGGCGCCAAGGTGCCTATCGATGCGGAGCCGCCCCACAACACGGTCGGAACCGCTGGCGCGCCCGCCTGAATCGCAGCGATTCACCGACGTCGAGCAAGGTCCTCATACGGCTGGTTGAGGTCGAGCATCAGCGACGCGCTGACATCTTCAGCGGCGAACTCCGCTCCGTGTTGGGCTGCGCTGATTGCGCATCTCGCCAAGATATTTCAGGAGCAGGTCCATTCCTCGTGTCAGGCGCTTATGCTCATGAGTCACGATGTGAAATTGGCGGCTCAAGCGCGGCAGCACCGTCGGTGGCGCGACCAGCGCACCGGTCTGAAGGAGATCGTCGACCACGAAGCGCGACAGGCAGGTGATGCCGAGTCCATTCGCAACCGCTCGCTTGATCGCCTCCGAGGTTCCAAATTCCATCCCCGCCCGCAGGCGGTGCAGATGCGGGATCAACAACTGGTCGATGATCTCGCGCGTCCCGGAGCCGGTTTCGCGCAGCAACCAGGTGGCCTCGCGAAGGCTCTGCAGCGGGACCTTGCCGCGCCGCACTCGCGGCACGATCCGATCCGCGGGCGCCGCAACGATGACGAGCTCATCCTCGCACCAGGGCTGGACCGTGAGGTTCGACTCATGGCATGGACCCTCGATGAGCCCCAGGTCAAGCTCGAACGCAGCCACTTGCGCTGCCACCGCGGCGGAATTCGCGATGGTGATTTTAAGATTGAGGCCGCGTCTCGCCTGATCCGACAGACGTTCTCGGAATCCCGCGAGAAGCCCCGGTAAAAGGTAATTCCCAATGGTCGTGCTCGCGCCAATGCGCAAGGTTCCGATTTGGGATTCGCGATCAAGCGCCCATCGTTCGATGGCTTGGGCCCCATCGAGCAGCGTCAGCGCGGACGGTAGGAGCGCGCGGCCATTGTCATTGAGCTGAAGTCGCTTACCGACTCGGTCGAACACCTGCAACTCCAAGAGTCGCTCGAGTTCGTTGATGGCTGCGCTCGTCGCGGACTGCGACAGCGACAGTGCCGCTGCAGCCGAGGCGGTGGTGCCGGATCCCGCGACGAGGCGAAAAATCTGTAATTGGCGCAGCGTGATACGCAAGTGTCGGATCTCCCGGTCGCAAATTAACCAATCGTATTGGTTGATAATAACAGAATAATGAATTTGATTGATTGATCACTTCGGCTTATCGTGACGCAAGTTCTCCATCGGATGCGCTCATGAACGAAATCGCCACTCTGCAGATGCCCACCGCGCGCCGTAGTTCGCATTGGGGCCGATTCGAATGGACGCGCATCCAACACCTCCTTCCGGGGCTCGGCTTGAGTGCCCTGCTGGCGCTCGCCGCCATGCGACTCGGCACGATCGGGTGGCTGCAGTCGCACGGCATCAGCGCTCTGACGGCGGCAATCGCACTCGGGATCGTTTTGGGTAACACCTTTTATGGGCGCTTCGCTGAAACGGCGGGAATCGGCGTCACGTTCTCCAAACAGACACTGTTGCGCGCCGGCGTGATCCTCTACGGCCTGCGGTTGACGCTTCATGACGTGAGCCAGGTGGGCATCACCGGCGTCTTGATCGACGCGCTGGTAGTGACCAGCACCTTCCTGCTCGCCGTGACGCTCGGAACCCGATTCCTTCGCTTGGACCGCGAGACCTCGGTGTTGATCGGCGCCGGAAGCGCGATCTGCGGCGCTGCCGCCGTCATGGCCACCGAGCCCGTTGTTCGTGCCAAGGCTGACCACGTCACAATTGCGGTATCCACGGTCGTCGTGTTCGGCACCACGGCGATGTTCCTGTACCCGACGATGTACGCGCTGATGCCGCATGGATGGACGGAGGTCACTGCCCGCGCATTCGGCATTTACACCGGATCCACAATTCATGAGGTTGCTCAGGTGTTCGCGGCCGCGCGCTCGGTCAGTGAAGGCGTGGCCAACACAGCCGTGATTACCAAGATGGTGCGAGTCATGATGCTCGCGCCCTTTCTCATTGGTCTCTCCGCTTGGCTCGGCCGGCGCATGGACGGCGGCTCTGCGTCGCGTCGTGCGCGAGGCCTGAACATTCCCTGGTTTGCGGTTGCGTTCATCGGCGTCGTGATCTTCAATTCGTTTGGACTGCTGCCGCCACGAATCCTGAGCGCCGCGACGACGATCGACACCTTGTTGCTCGCGATGGCCATGGCGGCGCTGGGACTGACTACTCACATCTCGGCGCTTCGTGCTGCGGGTCCTAAGCCCCTCTGGCTTGGGGCTATGCTTTTTGTCTGGCTGGTCGTCGGAGGCGGAGCGATTAATGGGCTCGTCACCGCGTGGCTGCAGTGATCTCGTCTCCCGCTCCGGAGTTGCATCGTCCGAGCGCGCGGGTTTTCCAGCGCGGCCCGGGCGGTAACCAGCTCTTACACTCGGATTGAGAAATGAGCGACGAGCTGCAAGCTCTGTGCTTTCTCGCTGGCGCGAACTCGATTTGTTTTCGGGGAAACATTACTCACTACTGGTAATCCGCTGAACGCTCGATGTGCGGGCTAGGTGCAACGTGGGATCCGGCGCATTAAACACCGCACCGCATCGCCGACCGCAAAATCGTCGCGACCCGATTGACAGGCATTAGCGCTTTGCCGCAATTCAAGCGAAATATCGGCATCGCATTTCGGATTCATTGAGCCCCCTCAAGTTTTCCTAGCAACGCTATATGCGTATGGATATCACGATGACAAGCAGGAAACATGCCAACCCGAGACGATTGCGTATTGCGGCGAATCAGTGCGACGGCAGGTTCTTGGTGCTCCGCAAAGGCCATCGCGCCGAGACCGTGATGTCTGGAAGCCCACGGCGACGACGTCATGAATCCGACACGCCGGTGTGGAAAAGATGACGGGAACACTCAGCCGTTTGGGGTTACAACCGGCCGGTCCCGGCATGTTGGCCGTCGGAGTTTCGCGAGCCGATTTCGCGCGCGGTGAACTCATGCGCTCGCCCGGCGCGCCTGCGCCAGTTTGACTCGGCAGCTCTACTGCGATCAAATCAGGCATACAACCATAGGCGAGGATGAAACCGATGCGCATCAGTGCCCGTAATCAATTTCGGGGTGTCGTCAAAAGCGTAAAAAAGGGTGCCGTCAATTCTGATGTCATCGTCGATCTCGGCGACGGCCTGGAAATCTTCGCCAATATCACCAATGAAGCGGTCGGCGACCTGCGGCTCGTGGCCGGACGTCCGGCAATTGCGCTCATTAAATCGAGCTTCGTGCTGCTGAGCCCGGACCCGAGTGTGCGAACGAGTGCGCGCAATCGGCTGACCGGTATCGTCTCTGCGGTGATCCCCGGGGCTGTCAACTGTGAAGTGAAAATTGAACTGCCAGGGGCGCGCATGCTCACGGCCATTGTGACGACAGACGCGATGAATGAGATGCGGCTCGTCAAGGGCGGCGGCTGCACCGCCCTGATCAAGGCATCGCACGTCATGATCGGAGTCGATGCTTAAGGCTATTCCGGGCCGTAGCACTGCGCGTAGTCGCTGCAAACGCCGCAGCTCGGCGCCTTGCAGACTCGTGCTTTCGCGCGATCGCACAACAGCTTGTAGAAAAATTTCTTCCAGCGCAGGTTGCCGACGTTCTTGAAGTACAAAGTCGGAAAGTGCTTCTTGATCAACTGAGATAATGCCTCGCGGTTCGGCATCCCCATGTCCTCCCAGAGATGATTCCCGCCGGCGCAGGCGCTCGCGATCGCATGGGCGAGCCATGCGGTCTCCTCGGACTCATCGAGTCGATGCGCATGAAACAAGGCGAGCAGATCGTCGAGTTCCTCCGGGGGGATGGCCGTGCAGACGTCGGCTACCGAGAGGGGCTGGAAATTCGCGGCCGAGGCCGCGGCGCCGGGGAAAAATCGCTCGGTCAGGCGAACAAGATCCGATGCCCCGAGCTTGAAGATCGGAAAGCGCGCAAGTACGCCGCAAAACGCAAGGGTCGCGAAATCCTCGGGATTGCGCGCGCCGGCGAGCAGTTGCCGGTGATCGAGGCCCTGCAGCGCTGCGCTCACCCGTCCGTCGCCATCGGCGCGTGCGTGTAGCATTTCTTGGGGCAGATTCTCGAACAGGCTTCGCAACCGACGCAATTCATTTGATTGGCGATCGTCATGACCTTTTTCTCATACTCGTCGTCATCCTCGAAATCTGTCGCGAGCGGGATCAGTTCTCCTTCCGCGGTGACGCCGGCGAGCTGCAGCACCTCGCGTCCGCAGACCTTGAAACAGCGTCCGCATCCGATGCAGGCCGACTGGTTGATCTGCTGGACGAATTTTGGGGTCCAGCTGCGCCCGTCAGGCATTTTGATCGTAACAAAGCTCATGGCTCAGCCGCCGTTCGCGAGGCGCGAACGCGCCTCAGTCAAGGTCTTGTAGGCCTGGAATGCGCGCTCGGCCACCTCGGGGATCTTCTCCCAGCCAACCGGTAACTCTTCTGCGAGATCGTGAAGATCCATCTTCAGGCCGGTCGCCTGGGAATTGAGCTTCTTGATCTGCGCCTTGAGCGCTTCGATGTCGTCCACCGTCCACCTCCTCTCAGCCGTAGTTCGCGACTTCGGGATAGGTCTTGATCATGTCGATTCCGTTGGCGACTAGTTTCTCGCCGTCCTCGGCGAGCTTCTCAAGGCTTCCGAAGCCGAAGCGATGTACGTCGCGCAATTGCTTGTTGACCACGATCAAGCGTCCGGCGGCGAGGATCATGCGTCCAAAGCCCTCGTGGTGCATTTTCATTAGCGGTGTCACCATGACGCCGGTCTCCCGCTCGATCGCGAGCGCGACCGCGTTGTAGAACAATTCCAAACGCCAGATGGTCTCGGGATCCGGATCGCCGAGCATCGGGATTTCCCTGCGCCGCTCCTTATCAAGAATGTACGGGTCGAGCAGCTGTAAGTCGCTTTTCCCGTCCCAGGCGCCATGCATATCCTGGGCGCGCCACTGCTTGATGAGCTCGCGGACGAACGGCGAGTCCAGCGGATTGGCCCGAGCGCCGAGCAATTCCGCCGGTGCGGGTGGCGATTGCGGTGGCGCGACATCGGTTTGATGGGGCGCTACCTCAACCATGACCGGCCACCTCGTCGTCGAAATCCCGATCACGCTCCTGGCCCTTGAGCAGCGCTTTGCGTAGCCACGGGGGTGGCGTGCCCCCGAGCACCGTTTGCAATCGCGTCAGGATATCGGCGATGTCCTCCGGTTGTCCCACCTTGACCGGGTGGATGTTCTTGGCGACGACGCGCGCAGCGGCCGAGCCGCCGATGGCCGCGACGTACAAAATCGCACAGTCGTGGATCGCGTTCAGTTTCGGCGTGAGCTTGTCCTCATTGCCGTCCTCCTGCAGATCGCCGTCGAACTGGATGGCCTCCAGAAATCGGTGACTCTCGGGGGAGATCTCGTAGATCGCAAGATTCTTGGCCCATCCGAAATGCGCATCCACGCGCTTCAAGTCTTGGGTGGCGAAAGCGATTTTCATACCTTTTGCTCCTGGCTGTGCGTCAATGAGCCGCAATCGGCGTTTCCACTGCATGGGCTGCCTCCGGCAAGCGCCAGCTCGCGGGTGTGGCTTCGTGGGGATTGCTGAGAAAGATGTTGCCGATTTCGAACAGAAACTCGCGCGTACCGCGATATCCCACCGTGACGCGCTGCCCCGCGCCGAGCCGATCAAACATCGGCAGGCCCGCGCGGTGCAGGGGAATCCCGAGCCGCTCAGCGGCCTGGCGTCCGTGCGAATGCGTGATCATGAGATCGCGGCCCTTGGCGCGCTCTTCGAGGTCCTCGAGATCGCCGATCAGCACTTCTTGCGTCGGCAGCCGCTCTAGTAAGGGCGACTGGGTCGTCGTGACGGCGGCGCTGATGGTTGCGCCTAATTCGCCGAGCGCTGTGCTAAGCGCCCAGAGCAGGTCAGGCTCCGCGCCGATGACGATGCGCTTGCCGCCGACGAAGAAGTGCGCATCGAGCATCGCGTCCTGCAGCTGGCTGCGCTGGCGCCGATATTTCGCGGGGACCGCGACGCCGGATATCTGCGCAAGCTCCGCGATAAAGCGGTCGCTCGCCGCGAGACCGCTCAAGCCCTCGAATACCGTGAACGGTACTCCGGTGCGCGCCTCTAGTGCCTCTGCGCAGGACCGCATTTGTTCGCCGAGCGCGAGCGTGATCACCGCGGCGCCCATGCGGCGCGCGTCGGCGAGCGTCGTGCCGCCCATGGTCGTCGGGCTGAACTCATCCGACATGTGACCGCCGAGTGAGCCGGAGACGTCGGGTAAGAAAATCGGGTTCAGGCCGAATGCCTCGATGATTTCGCGCAGCTCCTCGATGTCGCCGGGTGTCAGATGGCAGCCGGGCAGCACGTTGACTTGACGGGCGCGCCGCGCGCTCGCCGGTTCGACGAGCGCCTCGATGAGCGCTGTCACGGCATGCGCCCAGCCGTCTTGAAATGCCCCGATGAAATCGGGTGTCGAGACGTAAACCAGTGCCGTATCGGCGACTTCGGGATGGGCCTGCCGGATTAACTTCAAATAACCGTGGACGTCGTCGCCCTTGGTCTCGGTGAGGCCGGTCGAGCAAATCGCAATGAGCTCAGGCTTGGCGCGCGCACGGATGTTCAGGATCGCCTTCTCGACATTGTCGTAGCCGCCCATGATCGTGGTCGCCTCGTTCATCGCGGTCGTCTGCAGAGGAATTGCCTCGCGAAAATGGCGAACGAGCAGCACGAGCCCGAACGAGGTGCAGCCCTGCGAGCCGTGCATGACGGGCATGCAGCGATTCATGCCGAGAAAGGCGTAGCTCGCGCCAAGCGGCTGGCTCATCTTGAGCGGATTGACCGTCGCGGCTTTATGAGAGAGTTTGACGAGAGCCATGGGGTACGCGTTACGCCGCGGCGGGTGCCGCAACCGGCATCGCGACGACGGTGTTGTCCGAATCCCAGGGTGCCGGAGCGCGCACATGTGCCCAGACCGGATTGGAGAGTGTTTTGTCGATTTCCGCAACGAGGCTCACGATGCCCTCGTAACCTGCGTAGGCGTAATGGCGCTCTTGATTGATGTCGAGCCAGGGCATTTTCGCCTTGAGCGCGACGAACTGTGAGCGGCCGCCTGAGAGCATGATGTCGGCACGCGCTTCCTTGAGCATCTTGTACATCTCACGCGGCGTCATATCATCGATCATGTGCGCCTCGTCGCCCATGATTTCCTTGATCCGCTCCTTGTCCTCGGGCGTGGATTTCTTGACGCTGGTGCCGACAATTTCCATGCCGGCCTCCTGCAGCGCAGCGACCACCGACCAGGACTTGACGCCGCCGGTGATCAGCAGCACCTTGCGGCCGTGCAGACGCTGCTTGTAAGGCTCGATGCGGGCCCAAGCGCGCGCCTCCTCGGCGGTGATCAGGCGCTCGGTGCGTTCGAGAATGTCGTCGGGTGCACCGCGCTCAACCAAAAGCCGCGCGATCTGGCGCAGGCTCTCGGACATGTCGCCGATCCCGTAGAACGAGCCCTCGAAGTAGGGGATGCCGTAGCGTTCCTCCATCTTGCGTGCGACGTTGATCATCGCCTTCGAACAGACCATCATCGTCGCGCGCGCGCGATGCGAGTACGCGACTTCGGCGTAACGCGCATCGCCGCTGATGCAAGCGAGCACGCGTACGCCCATCGCATCGAGCAGCGGCTTGACCTGCCATAGCTCGCCCGAGAGATTGTATTCCCCGACGATATTGATGTCGTAGGGCGTCGTGAAAGGCGGTTCCTGGGTGCCGATCACGTAGTCGAGCAGCGCTTCGCCGCCGAGCTTGTTTCCGAGATTCTTGACGCCGGCGAAACCCGGCGCATTCACAGGAATCACGGGCTTGCCGAATCTCTTGGCGGCGGCCTTGCAGACGACTTCGATGTCATCGCCAATCAGCGCGGTGATGCAGGTCTGGTAGACGAACACCGCGGGCGGGTCGTACTTCTCGATGATCTCCTTGATGGCCTTGTAGAGCTTTTTTTCGGCGCCGTAGACGATGTCGAGCTCATTGATGTCGGTCGTGAAGCCCGTGCGGTAAGTCGCGGGTCCCGACGACAGCGAGTGCCGATTGTCCCAGGAATGCCCTTCACAGGCGATTGGACCATGCACGAGATGCGCCACATCGGTGATCGGCTGCAGCGCGATCTTGGCGCCGTCGAACGCGCAGCCGCCGGCGGCCGCGCCGGGCGAAAGCTGCTTGGTGCAGCCCTTCTTACGCTCACTCGAGGCCTTGCCCTGGTTCTTGCCGCAGGCCGGCTCCTCGAACACTTGCTGCAGTTTGTCGGTCAGCAAACTCATTTAAGGTCCCGCAAGCGCCGCGTGCCGCTTCAACGAATGATGTCGAAGCTGAAGTCGTTCTTGGCCGGAATGTTGCTCGCCCGGTCGATCTCATCGAAGATCTTGTCGAGTATCCACACCAGCACGTTGAGCCCGCCCTGATAGCCCCAGACCGGATAGCGGTGATGGTGGTGGCGGTCGAACACCGGGAAGCCGATGCGGATCAGCGGCGTGCCGGTGTCGCGCTCCAGATACTTGCCGTAGGTGTTGCCGATCAGGAAATCGACCGGCTCGGTGAACAGCAGCGAGCGCATGTGCCACAGGTCCTTGCCCTGATAGACGTGACAGTTCTTGCCGAACGGTGAGCTGTCGAGGAGCGCCTGGACCCGCACTGCCCATTCCTTGTTGCCGTTGGTCGCGAGCACGTGCGTCGGCTCGGCGCCCAACTCGAGCAGAAAGCCCGCGAGCCCGAGACACAAGTCCGGATCGCCGTAGATCGCAAATTTCTTGCCGTGAATGTGCGCGCTGGAGTCTGCGATCGCATCGACGAGCCGTCCGCGCTCGCGCGCGAGCTCCTCGGGAATGGCTTTGCCCGTAATCCGCGAAATTTCCATGAGGAATTTGTCGGTGCCGGCGACGCCGACGGGATGATTGAACGCGACGACCTCATGGCCCTGAGTGGCCGCGAAGTTGAGCGTCTTTTCGGTGCAATATTGCTGCATCGAAACGGTCGCCTTGGCGTGCACCGCCTCGGCGGCTTCGGCCAGCGTCGTGCCGCCGTCATACATGCGAAATTCGCCGTCGGTCGGCGTGTCCCAAGCATCGCTGTTGTCGCCGAGGATCGTGTGCTCGACCTGCATGAGTTTGAAGATCCGCTTGATTTCCCGCAGGTTGCCGACCGTATAGCCGTCGAAGCCGCCGATAAAATTGATCTTCCCGTTTGGGACGCGTTCGAGCGCCGGCATGGTGCCGGCCTTGCCCGCCCAGAAATGCTCGAGGATTCCTTTGATGACGTTGTCGTAGCCGGTCACGTGGCTGCCGACGAACGCCGGCGTGTGCGCGAACGGCACGTCGAATTCTTGCGGCACCGAACCCTTTTCTTTGGAAGTCTTGATGAACGCGTTCAAATCGTCGCCGATGACCTCCGCCATGCAGGTCGTCGAGACCGCGATCATTTTTGGCTTGTAAAGGGCGTAGGCGTTCGCGAGCCCATCGACCATGTTGTTCAAGCCGCCGAACACCGCGGCATCTTCGGTCATCGATGAGGAGACGCAGGAACATGGCTCCTTGAAGTGGCGCGAGAAATGGCTGCGATAGTAGGCGACGCAGCCCTGGGATCCGTGCACGAAGGGGAGTGTGCGCTCGAAGCCTACGGCCGCGAACACGGCACCGAGCGGCTGGCAGGCCTTGGCGGGATTGACTGTGAGGCCCTCGCGCGCGAAATTCTTCTCGCGGTAATCCGCGGTCTTGGTCCACTCGCGGATCCGTTCGACTTCTTCGGCCGGCAGCGGGTTCTCGAAGTTCTTCCTCTTGGCTTCGAGCATCTCCTTATATTCCGGCTGGCGGAACAGATCGAAGTGGTCGAGTATCTTGTCGGCGCTCTGACTCATGTGGGCGTTGCTCCTAAATCGGCCTTAAGTGGATTCCACCGCAGCGGGTTCCGGCGCAGCGGGTTCCGGCGCAGCGGCGGGTGCTTGCGGTGCGGCGGCGCTCTTCCAAGGCGTCTTGGTCAATGCCCACACCGGAGAGTTGATCGCCATGTCCATATCGCGGGCGAATATCGCGAACCCGTCGTAACCGTGATAGGGCCCCGAATAATCCCAGGAATGCATCTGCCGGAACGGCACGCCCATTTTCTGGAATACATATTTCTCCTTGATGCCGGAGCCGACCAGATCGGGCTGAACCTTTTCGACGAATTTCTCGAATTCATACCCCGTGACGTCGTCATAGATCAGCGTGCCGTCTTTGATGTAGTGCGTCGTACGCTGGTAGTCATCGTTGTGGCCGAACTCGTAACCGGTGCCGACGACCTCCATGCCGAGATCCTCGTAGGCGCCGATCACGTGGCGCGGGCGCAGTCCGCCGACGAACAGCATGACCTTCTTGCCCGCGAGACGCGGTTTGAATTTGTCGATCACGGCCTGCATGAGCGGCTTGTACTTCGCGATCACGCGTTCGGCGCCTTCCTTGATGTGATCGTCGAAGTGGCTTGCGATGCGCCGCAGCGATTCCTCGATCTTGCTCGGGCCGAAGAAGTTGTATTCGACCCAGGGAATCCCGTACTTCTCTTCCATGTGGCGCGAAATGTAGTTCATCGATCGATAGCAATGCAGAACGTTGAGCTTGGCTTTGGGTGTCGCCTCGAGCTCGGCGATGCTGCCGTCGCCGGACCATTGTGCGATCACACGCAAGCCCATTTCCTCGAGCAGAATGCGCGAGGACCAGGCGTCTCCGCCGATGTTGTAGTCGCCGATGATCGAGACGTCGTAGGGCGTCTGTTCGAATGCCGCGGCCTTCCCGTCGAGCTTCTCGAAGATGTAATCCCGGATCGTATCGTTGGCGATGTGATGTCCAAGGGACTGGGAAACGCCGCGGAATCCTTCGCAGCGCACCGGCACGATGGTCTTGCCGTATTCCTTCGCCTTGGCCTTCGAGACCGCCTCGATGTCGTCGCCGATCAGGCCGATCGGGCATTCGGATTGGACCGAAATGCCCTTGTTGAGCGGAAACAGCAGCTGGATCTCATCCATGATCTTGTGCAGCTTCTTGTCGCCGCCAAACACGATGTCGTTTTCCTGGAAGTCGGACGTGAATTGCATCGTGACGAAGGTGTCGATGCCGGTCGTGCCGATGTAATAGTTGCGCCGAGAACCCCAGGAATACTGGCCGCATCCCACCGGGCCGTGGCTGATGTGGACCATGTCCTTGATCGGGCCCCAGACGACGCCCTTGGATCCGGCGTAGGCACAGCCACGGATCGTCATGACGCCGGGAACCGACTTGATGTTGGATTTTACGCCGCAGTCGGGCTTGCCTTCCTCGAAGGTGCTCAAGTGCTTGGCGCGGCGCTTCGCGAGCTTGTCCGGATATGCTTCGAGCACCTCGTTGATCAGCGCTTTGTTGCGTACTTTGGCGTCTTCGGGTTCTTGCTTCGTGCTCAAGCTCATGATGCTACCTCGGGTCGGTTCCCTCTCCCCGCGAGGGGAGAGGGTGTGTGAAACGAAATCTCAGCTTCAGGCGGCCGCGGCTTCGGCGGCCAATTCCGCCGCAGTCTTGCCAACCAGCGCCTCATCGACCGGCTTCATGATGCCGTGCTCCATGAGCATGTCCTCGAGCTCGTCCATCGTGATCGGCGTCGGAATGATGCCCTGGCCCGCGTTGTTGTGGATCTTCGAGGCGAGCTGCCGGTACTCGTCGGCCTGCTTGGATTGACCCGCGAACTCGATCACGGTCATGCGGCGCAGTTCCGCGTGCTGCACGATATTGTCGCGCGGCACGAAGTGAATCAGCTTGGTGCCGAGCTTCTTCGCGAGCGCCTCGGCGAGCTCGAGCTCCTTGTCGGTCTGACGCTCGTTGCAGACGAGCGCGCCCAAGCGCACGCCGCCGGAATTCGCGTATTTCAAGATGCCCTTCGAGATGTTGTTCGCGGCGTACATCGCCATCATCTCGCCCGACATCACGATGTAGATTTCCTGGGCTTTGTTTTCGCGGATCGGCATCGCGAAGCCGCCGCAGACCACGTCGCCCAGCACGTCGTAGGACACATAGTCGACGCCTTCGTAGGCGCCGTTTTCTTCGAGGAAGTTGATCGAGGTGATGACACCGCGGCCGGCGCAGCCGACGCCGGGTTCGGGGCCGCCGGATTCAACGCAACGGATGTCCTTGTAGCCGACCTTCATGACGTCATCGAGTTCGAGATCCTCGACGCTGCCCGCCGCTGCAGCGAGGCTCAGGATGGTGTCCTGCGCCTTGGCGTGCAGGATCAGGCGCGTCGAGTCCGCCTTCGGATCGCAGCCGACGATCAGGATCTTTTGCCCGAGATCGGCAAGCGCCGCGAGCGTGTTTTGGGAGGTTGTGGATTTTCCGATTCCGCCCTTTCCGTAAAAGGCGATTTGCCGCAATTTGGCCATGATTGAAGACTCCTTGCTACTCGATTGGTTGTGAAACGTTTCGCATCTCGCGTGACCCGCACGCGCTTCCAACGCGTTGACCGTGCTCCGCCGCAGGTTGGAAAACGCTAGCCTTTGGTCTTCTTCGGATTGGCATCACATCCCTCCACACTCGCCGCTCAGTCAGGATAAGCAAGGCCCGTGCCAGCCACGAGAAAGCGCGGCAAGCGCCTGTAATTGCTGTGTAAATCGCCTTTGTCGGGGCTGCTGCGGACCTTGTCCCGAACCCGACATCGCAGCTCCACTGTCGGACATCGCCACCGCAGCTGTCAGAAAGCGAACAACGAAGCGGCGCAGCGCTGGTGCCGGTCGCGACCGCAAATTTGCGCGCCGGGGCTGTGCTCGATCTAATCCAATGATTCTGCTGGCAGCGGCAGCGCTCGGGAACGAGACTTGCTTGGACTTACTCGTCCTCATCAGATCGGCGGAGCGCGCATGCAAATCGGAGTCGAGAGTTCCCGGGCGGTCGAAAACAAACGGGTGTTCGTCGTCGACGGCGACGAGATCACGCGCACCGTGCTGCAATTCATGCTGCACGACGAATATGAGACCCATGAGTTCGCGGAACTCGCGCGCGCCTATGACAAGGCCGTCGATTGGAAGCCGGATGCGGTGCTGCTCGCGATCGACCTCGTCGAGGTCCAGGGTGCCGCTGTGATCACCGAGATGCGCGCACGAATTGCGGGCGTGCGGATTGCCGTGGTCTGCGATCGCGCCGACGATCCGGCGGCGCGCCGCTGTCTCGGAGGTGGTGCTCACTCCCTGCTTGCGAAGCCCTTGACGATCGGGTCGGTGCGCCGCAAGGTCGATCTGCTGCTGGGCCGTCGCAGCGCGCTCACGATACCGATACAGGTGCTCTGAGCGCATGGTCACCGAGAATCCCATCGCGACCTCGCATTTCGAATTGATCGGCGGCCAGGCGGCGGTCGACCGGATCGTCGAAGGGTTTTATCGGCGCATGGACAGTCTGGCGCCGGCGCGGAGGATTCGCGAACTGCATCCGGCCGATTTGAGCGCGAGCAGGGACGTGTTGAAGCGCTATCTTGCCGAATGGCTGGGCGGCCCGCGGCTCTACTCGCAGGAGCGTGGTCACCCGCGGCTGCGCATGCGGCATCAGCCGTTTCGGATCGGCGCCGCGGAGCGTGACGCTTGGATGCTCTGCATGAACGGTGCGCTCGAGGAGGCCATTGCCTCGGAGCGTCTACACGGACAGCTGTCGCAGTCGCTCGGCAAGATTGCCGACTGGATGCGCAACGACGCGACTGGACCGTGAGGCGCTCAGTCGACGATCTTTCCGTTCGAGCGCCTATAGTTCGTGGTATGCCCCGCGCGGGCGGCACGTGCCCGTCCAGCCGCCTTGATTGCGCGGCTCCTCCCCGGCGCGACCGGCGCCGAGATTTGCTGCTGCAGCTGCTCGGAGCGACAGTGCGGGCAGGCGGCAATGGTCGTCGAGCGCACGAGCAACTCGAAAGTGCGGCCGCATTGAACACAGTGGTAATCGTAAATTGGCATCAACAGTCCTCGAGCGAGCGTCGATGAGCACCTACATCAAATCCACTCAAGACGGTCGCAGGGTAGAAGTCATCGGCACGTGCGTTTGCCTCGGCGGCAAGCCCGAGGCCGACAAGCTCGTAGCTGTCATCGAGCACCCCGCTTGGCGGGCCATCCTGCAGGCCGCTCCCGACGCCACCCACCTGGCGGGTCGCGTGGCCCTCAACGTCGACGAGGCGCAAAGGGCCGAGGTCGCGCTGGCCGCCGCGCGCACCTTGGTCGACTCGAGTCCGCGCGGCGTGGCGGAGCGATCGCGCCTCGCGATCAATCGCGCACTCATGAATCGAGGCGACGAGTAGCATCGGCTTAAACCGGCCGGTTCTCATTGGGATTGCGCACCGGACCCATGCGGCGCAGTCCCTCCTCATAGCTGATCAATTCGAAATCGGCGCTGAAGCCGATCGCCTTGTCGGCGATTGCATCGAGTTTTCCGGCGGTGTCGAGCTTCTTGAGGTCATTGCGCTCGATGTACAGCAGCTCGAGAATTTCGTTGTAGACGGTCGCTTCATCGATCGGCAGCACGTAGAACGTGGCGCCGCCAAGGTTCACGCGGTATTTGGCGCTCAGGTCGACGTTGTTGCAGAACACGAAGTATTTGCCCTGGGGACTCAAGCTGTCGCCCAACACGTCGGCGACCGATTTCAGGTATTCGAACGACAGCAAATAGGCGGCGAAAAATTGGATCGTCGATTCACCGGCGCCGCCGACAGCGAGCACCTGCTGCACTGCGAGTTCCGGCGGCCGCGCTTCATCGGCGAGCTTAGTCGCGAACTTTAGCGCGAGATCACCGCGGAACCCGAAGCGTCCCGCGGCCTTGGTCGGCGCCTTGAGCAATGCATTGAGCAGGCGCCCCTCGTTTTCGAGTTGCTTGAATCCGGTTTGTTCGATGGCGGTCATGGGGTCCTCATTGGATCGGGTGATCGGAACTCGTTAGTTGGCGGCAATGCGCTGCGTGGCCAGGCGGCGATCCAACGCAATCAAGGAAGCTGCCCATTCCGCAAGCGGCGTCTCGATGCGTTCGATGCCATGTTCTAGGAGAAATCGTTGCTCATTGCGCGTCGGCTCCTCGGGCAGCACGGCGAAGTGCCGATCCGAGGAGCGTTTGATGATCTGGCGCGCGAAAATGCGCTCGAGCTGCGTCGAAAATCGGCAGCCCAGAAAGATGAAACCGCGTCCGCTGCGCAAGTGTTGCACGACTCGCGGGATCGGTGTCTGGATGTCGATCTCGGTCAGCACTTCGACGTAGTCGGAATCGGAGACCAGGAAATTCGCGGCGGGGCGCACCGAGCCAAGTGGCTCGTACAACAGCGTTTCCCAGCCGGTTTCGATGGTCTCAGCGCACAGATCCTCGCGGCGCGATCCGCATCCATCGTAGAAATGCACCCAGGTCCCGAAATGCTCGGCCTGACTCACGCCTTGGACGATACCGAAGGAGCGGTCGGGTTTTGCCAACGCCCGCTGCGCGAGGGCTTGCTGCGGCAGGTCGTCGTACCAGGCGTGAACCCACAGGGGCAGCTTGGGAAGCTCGGTGAGGAAGCGGTGCAAGTCCGTGGGCTGGATTCGCGGAGCGAAGGCCTCAGTCATGGCCGCGGTGACGGTCTTGCGATGCTTGAAGTTCTCGATGAACTGGGCCGCGGCGCTCAAATTGTGACGGATCTTGTGCGGCACGCTGGCCTTTGCCGTGAGCTTGCCGACGAGTTCGAGCGGCGCCGCCGGGAGCGTCGATGGCCCATCCAGGAGTCCGAGTACCCCAGGCCCGAGGTACGGAATCAGGCGGCCGTTGATGAGGCCGGCATGAATCACGGTGAGCAGCTGGGCGTCCGCCCCATTGTACGTCATGCAAAGCTCGGCAATTCGATCGTGAAATTCTCGCTCCCGACGATGACCTGGCACGCGAGACGCGATTTGGAGCCGACGCCGACCAGGCTGTCGAGCCGCTCATTCTCGATGCGCTGTGGCTTCGAAAGCCCCTTGCGGCCCTCGACGACGAAAATGTGGCAGCCGCCGCACTTCGCCTCTCCGCCGCATTTGCCGGGCACAGGGATTGCGGCCGCGAGCATCGCCTGCAGAATGCTGGCGCCCTCGGCGGCCGGGAAGGTCTTGTCGATCGGCAGGACGGTCATGTTGGGCATTTCAATTCTCCAAATAATCGCGGAAACTGTGTGTTCAAAAAATCGCGGCGCCGGCGCCGACGTTCGTCGATGCATCCTTCAAGGTGGAAACAATGAAGGCAATTTGCTGCTCGCCGAGATGCCGGTGGAACGGCAGCGCGATCGCGCGGTCGGCGAGTTTTTCGGTCACGAGCAGTTTGCCGCGGGCGTTGGCGGTATTGCAGTCCAGGTAATGGCGCTGTAGGTGCATCGGCCGGCAAAACGCGTACGCCTCGATACGTTCGCGGCGCAGGTCCTCGATGATCGCGTCGCAGGCGGATTTTGAGAAGCGCGTGCCAAGATGCACGAGGTAGAGCAGCCAATGCGCGGCATCGACGTCCGGCGCGACATAAGGATCCTTGATGCCTTCGAAGGACTTGATGTGCTCGAAGTACACGCCCTCGACGATCTTGCGTTCCTCGAGGATCTCGTTGATTCGCGTGAGCTGTACGAGCGCGACGGCCGCCGACAGCTCACTCATCGACGATTGATTGGGCACGCGCGCGCTGACGAGCAACGAGCTGCGGTCGGCCGGACGGCGGGCGCGCGTGTTGCGCAGCGCACTCGCGGTTTCGAGATCGTCGGTGACCACGATGCCGCCTTCCCCGCAGCATAAGGGTGCGGGTTGGGAAAAATCGAACACCGCGCAATCTCCGAAGCTGCCGACGATGCGGCCCTGGTAAATCGAGCCGACCGCCTCGGTCGAGTCCTCCAGCAGGATCAGGCCATGCTGTTTCGCGAGCGCGCGCAGCGCTTGCCACGGCGCCGGATGCCCGTTCGTGTTGCTCGCGAGAATCGCCTTGGTCGCCGGGGTGATGCGCTCCGCGATCTTTGCAGGGACGAGGACACCTCCCCAATAGTCGATGTCGACGAACATCGGGGTTGCCCCGGCGAGTACAATCGCGTGCGCGGTTTCGCGCCAGGAATAGGCCGCGGTAAGCACCTCGTCGCCGGATCCGATGCCGCAGGCCTTGAGTGCGAGCAACAATCCCGCCGTGCCGCTGCTGACCGCCACCGCGTACTTTCGACCGGTATAGCGTGCGAAGGCCTCCTCGAATGCCTCTACGCGTGGCCCCTGCGAGAGGCGCTGCGAACTTAAGGTTGCGGTGGCCGCGTCGATTTCGGCCTGCGTCATGTCGGGATCCGTCAGCGAAATCCACGGTGCAGCGGCCTCTTCGGCGAGCGCGGCGTTCATGGGCGCACCGGGCGCGCGGCGAGCAGCACGCCAGTTGCGATCGCAGGATCCGCCGTGATTTGCCAACAATGACTGCGCCCATCGATGAGATAAAGATCGGCATTCGCGAGACGTCGGAATGGCGATTCCTCGCAAATATCGGATGCGTCACAGCGCGTTAGCGATCGCCCCGGAAAGCAGCTCCGAAATGCCGCGAGCAGCTCCGAGGCGCTCTCCTGACTCGACAGCCAGGATTCGATCTGATCGACTTCCAACACGCTCATTGGCATAGGTCTCTCCGGCGTCAATCGGCGCTCAGGCGTTTGGCTTCGACGGTGATCGGCAGCGTCGTGTCGGCCGCCATCGCGGGCAATTCCAGCTCCCACCCATTGCCGAGCGTGATCTTTCCGCCCCAAAGATCCGTCTTTTCCATCGAGACGATGGGCTCTTCGAGATCTTTCTTCGGCACATAGGCCGATAGCTGGCCTTCGGGGCTTCTGCGGATCATGACTTTCACGAGGCGTCTCCTGGACTGCAGTGGAATCGGGGGTGGGGCGTCACGCGGTGCGTACCGCAAGATCCGCCGCGATGTCCGAAACGGTCCGGACGAACTCATCGACCTCGAGCGCGCTGTTGCAGCGCCCTAGGGAAATGCGCACCGTTGCGAGCGCCGTCGAGGCGGGCAATCCCATCGCGGTCAGCACGTGCGAGGGCTTGGTGCCGGCCGCAGAACAGGCCGCGCCCGCCGATGCGCAAAAGCCCGCGCGATCAAGGCGCTCGAGCACCAGTCCCGCATCAAGATCGCCAAAGCGCAGGCTACTGGTGTTTGAAAGGCGCGCAGCAGCGCCGCCGTTGACGCGCGCGAACGGAACGCGTGCGAGCACACCGGCCTCGAGCCGGTCTCGCAGGACCTGAAGCCGCGTGGATTCCTCCGCCAGCTGCTCGCGCATCAGCGTGCAGGCGATGCCGAGCGCGACGATGCCTAGGAGATTCTCGGTGCCGCCCCGCCGGCCGCGCTCTTGATGGCCGAAGAGCAACGGCTGCAATCGCAAGCCCTTGCGGATGAACAGAGCGCCGATGCCCGCGGGCGCATGCAATTTGTGGCCGGAGACCGAGAGCAAGTCGACGGGGACTTGCCCGAGATCGACCGGCAGTTTGCCGGCCGCCTGCACGGCATCGGTGTGCAACAGGATGCCCCGCTCGCGTGTCATTCGAGCGATCTGCTCGATCGGAAACAACACGCCAGTTTCATTGTTAGCCCACATCAGCGTGACGAGTGCGGTTCGCGCAGTGATCGTCGCTTCGAGCGCATCGAGGCTGAGCCGGCCTTCGGAATCGACCGGCAAGTAGCTCACGTGCAGGCCGCGCGATTCGAGCTGACGCAGCAATTGCAGCGTCGAGGGGTGTTCGACCTCGCTGCTGACGATATGGCGCCGGTCGGGGCAGGCGGCCAATGCGCCGAGTATCGCGAGGTGATTCGATTCCGTGCCGCCGCTCGTGAACACGATTTCGGCCGGCGTGGCGCCGAAGGCGTTGGCCACGGCAAGACGCGCATCCAGCGTGAGGCGCTTGGCATACTCGCCGAGGCTGTGCTTGCTTGACGGATTGAGCGGTCCTGCGCACAGACAGGCGTCGATCGCGTCCCGGCATTGCGGCGCCACCGCCGTGGTCGCGTTGTGATCGAAATAAATGCGCTGTGGCGGCGCGATCGCGAGGGCCCCAGAGATCATTGCCACAACTGCCGCGTCGGATCTGCGTTCAGATGTTCGAGCAGGTCGCTGAGCTGCTCATACAAGGCGTGCAGCTGCCATTGCTGGCGCTCATGATCTTTGCGATAAAGCCGCCAGGGTTGCGGCGCCCTGGCATGGAGCAGCATCGCGATGTCCACGATGCCGCCATGCGCCTCGACATTGCGAGAGCAGCAGGGACTACGTACGATGTATCCGCCACCGATCTGATGAACGCTCGGCGAGACGTAGCGGTAGCGCTTGCGGTCGGCAATCGCGCGCTCGATGCGCTTGCGGTCGAATTCGTTCGACCGATAATCGATCGGCCGGCGTTCGGCGCTTCGACCATCGGCGCAGCTTGTGCGCGACTGGCTGGTGGCGGTGTTGCTCATGGCGGCGTCAAATCGCGACGATATCCTCGTCGAAGCCGCCGGGCACACATCGGTCCCCCGCCCGCACTGGCGAGGCGATCACTGCCTCAATCTCCTTGCGCTTCATGCCGACCCGATGGCCGGTCGCGATGAATTCGACTCCGTAGATATAGAACTGCTGCAGGAATGTGCCGATGCTCACGACGTAGCCTTCCTCGCCCTTTTCGCAAAGAATCTCGCCGATGTCCTTTCCGCGGAAGGTCCCGTCGTTGCGGACCGCGCGCCGGGCGCGCACTTTGCACCCGTAATCGAAGGTGGGCGGACCGTCGAGCTCGACCACATCGCTGTCGCGGCTGATGTTCGTCATCGGAATCTGCTCATGGGGTGCTACTCATAAAATGTTGCTCGGTGCCGTGCGTGCTTCCTCAGTGGCGGCGGCTGATGCTCGCGATCGACACACTCGCGACGCCCGGCAGCGTAGCGCCGGTCCCGCAATGATTCGCCGCGGCCTTCGGGTCGTGAAACACGAGGCCCGTTTGGGTTGGCGTATCCGCAAAATCGATCGTGACGCCGGCGAGCAGCGCGCGGCTTTGGGTAGGCACGAAGAATTTCATGCCGCCGTGCTCGAAGACGAGATCGCCGGGTTTCGGCGTCGATTCGACGCTGAAGTCCCCGGTGAGGCCCGAGCATCCGCCGGCCGATACGACGAGACGGAACCCGGAATCGGCGCATCCGCCCATTCGGAGCATGCGCCGGATGAACTTCTCAGCAGCCGCGGTAATGATGATGTCCATGCGACCTTGCTCAAGCGGCCGGTTGATAACGCGGCAAGCTCTTGTCGATCACGCAGGTATTATCCACCGGACAGACGGCCGTGCACTGCGGTGCATCGAAGTGACCGATGCACTCAGTACACTTCTTGGGGTTGATGTAGAACACGCCGCCCTTCTCGTAAATCGCGACGTTCGGACATTCCGGTTCGCACGCAGAGCAGCCGGTGCACTGGGACGCGATGATTTTCAATGGCATGGCTCTTTTCTCTCCGATCGTTTGATGTGACTTCTCGTGTCATGCCGCGACGAACGCGCCTTGACGGATGTCGGCATCGCCGCGCGCAGCATGTTGAATTTCGCCGCTTCGGATGCGGTCGAGATAATTCCGATACCAGCTGATTGCCGATTTCTCGATGAATTCTCCGGCGAAGTCGTCGATGGGATCGATGCCAGCCTGCGCGAGCTCCGCTCTCGGGCAGCCGCCGATCTTCGCGACGAATACGGCATGGCAATCGTTGATCGCTCGGATGATCGTCGCGAGGCTGTCTTCCTCGCCGTAACCGCCCTGGCAATACAGGTCCACGCGCCGATGACCAACGAATTTGGCGCCTGCGGTGCCCAGCTCGTAGACCTGGAATTCCTTGGCGTGTCCAAAGTGTTCGTTGATGAGGCCAGACCCCTTGGTGGCGACCGCGACCAGCACTTTGATCGCGCTGTGCTCGCCGGCGAGCGCCTCGAGCTGAGAGGAGCGGGCTGCCGCCTTCGCCTCGCGCTCGCGCTCGACGCCGGCCTGGTAGGCTTTGCGCGCATCGGCATCGTAGCGAACCGGCATCGCCATGACTTTCTCAGTCGTGAACTCGGCGCTGCGGTCTTCGCCGAGCAAGCCGACGGCATCCGCACGGCACTGGCGGCAGTGGCGCATCATGTTCATCTCGCCTTCGCAATTGTCTTGCAGCGCTTTGAGCTCCTGCGCCGTCGGCCCGCGCTGGCCCGAAAGACCGAACACCGTGCCGTGCTCTGGCGCGGAAATCAGCGGCATGATGTTGTGCAGAAAGGCGCCGCGCGATTTGACGGCCCGGTTGACCTCGACAAGATGCTTGTCGTTGATGCCCGGGATCATCACGGAATTGACCTTGCAGAGGATGCCGCGAGCGCTCAGCATCTCGAGCCCGAGCAACTGGCGCTCGGTCAGTAGCTGCGCGGCCTCCCGGCCCGTGTAGCGCTTGTGGTTCCAGAAAACCCAGGGATAGATCTTCTGGCCGATGTCTGCGTCGATCATGTTGATCGTGATCGTGACGTGGTCGACCTTGAATTTCGAGATCGTCTCGACGTGGTCGGGCAGGGCGAGGCCGTTGGTCGACAAACACAGCTTGATATCCGGCGCGCTCTTCGAGATCAGATCGAATGTCCGGAAGGTCTTTTCCGGGTTTGCGAGCGGGTCGCCGGGACCGGCGATGCCGAGCACGGTCATCTGCGGAATCGTCGAGGCAACCGCGAGCACCTTCTTCGCGGCCTGTTCGGGCGTGAGCTTCTCGCTGACGACGCCGGGCCGCGATTCGTTGGCGCAATCGTACTTGCGATTGCAGTAATTGCATTGAATATTGCAGGCCGGCGCGACCGCGACATGCATGCGCGCGTAATGATGATGCGCCTCTTCACTGTAGCAGGGATGGTTCTTGACCTTCTCCCAGATCTGCGGCGGCAGGTCGTTGGCGCCGGCGCCGGAACCGCAACTCGCCTTGCCGGCGCCGCCGCTCGTCCCGCATCCCTTGTGCTCGGCTGTCTGCTGCATCGACCTGATCCTCGAAGCTGTCGCGATTGGGTTCCTGTACCTGACTAAGCAAAACCTATGCCATCGGCGAGAATCGCGAACCGGCGCCGCAAATCAACGGATTTGCGGCTGACCGCGATGTCGGGATGCATACAGATCTGGGAACGGATCGCGAAAATGTTCGGAAACGGACAATTCATCGACGAGCGCGGACGGCCTCGACAAATGCGCGGGGAGGCTGTCGGATTGTCGTGTTCGATCCCGGACACGCGCGATTTCCCGCGACGGCCCAGCCGTGAAGCGAAAACGGATTTATCCAGGCTTCTCGGTACCTTAGGGGGTGCACGCGCATCGCGGCGATCACTTCGCCGCTCGCTGGCACAAGAATTGCTTGAGCTTCGCTTCAAGGAGCCGCGTCATTCGGCGCGCCCATAGGCAGGTGAGAGCGGTGAACCGACCCATATATCTCGATTACTCCGCGACGACGCCGGTTGATCCCCGTGTTGCCAAGAAGATGATTCCGTTCCTCAGCGAGCAGTTCGGCAATCCGGCGAGCCGGTCCCACCGGTTCGGGTGGGAGGCGGAAGAGGCCGTGGAAGGCGCGCGTCAGCAGGTCGCGCGTCTCGTGGGCGCCGATCCCAAGGAAATCGTTTGGACCTCGGGCGCGACCGAGTCGAACAATCTCGCGATCGCGGGCGCCGCGCGCTTTCACCGCGACAAGGGCCGTCACCTGATCACGATGACGACCGAACACAAGGCCGTGCTCGACACGATGCGCCATTTGGAGCGCGAGGGATTCAGCGTCAGCTACCTGCCGCCGCAGCCGAATGGCCTGCTCGATCTCGAACGCCTCGCCGACGCGATCCGTCCGGATACCGTGCTCGCCTCCGTCATGCACGTCAACAACGAAATCGGCGTGATTCAGGACCTCGCCGCGATCGGCGATCTGTGCCGCTCGCGCGGCGTGCTGCTGCACGTCGATGCGGCCCAGGCGACCGGCAAGGTCACGATCGACCTCGACTCGCTGCCCGTGGATCTGATGTCATTCTCCGCGCACAAGACCTACGGCCCCAAGGGCATCGGGGCCCTCTACGTTCGACGCAAGCCGCGCGTGCGCATCGAGGCATTGACCCACGGCGGCGGACACGAGCGCGGCATGCGCTCCGGCACTCTCGCCACTCACCAGATCGTCGGTATGGGCGAAGCCTTCCGGATCGCCCACGACGAGATGGCGGTGGACAACGAACGTGCCCGTGCGCTGCGCGATAAATTGCTCGCGGGCTTGAGCGTTCTCGAGGAAACCTACGTCAACGGCGATCTCGAGGCGCGCGTGCCGCATAATCTCAACCTGAGCTTCAATTTCGTCGAAGGCGAGTCGCTGATGATGGCGATGAAGGACATCGCCGTCTCCAGCGGTTCGGCCTGCACCTCCGCGAGCCTCGAACCCTCCTATGTGCTGCGCGCGCTCGGGCGAGCGGATGAGCTCGCGCACAGCTCGATCCGCTTCAGCGTCGGTCGCTTCACGACCGAGGCCGAGATCGACGCTGCGGTCGTATTGGTCACGCGCAACGTGCAAAAACTACGCGAGCTATCGCCGCTCTGGGAGATGCATTTAGAAGGCATTGATTTATCCACGGTGCAGTGGGCCGCACACTAAGGAATATTGATGGCATACAGCGAAAAGGTCCTCGACCATTACGAAAACCCGCGCAACGTCGGCTCGTTCGACAAGAACGATCCTCACGTCGGCACCGGCATGGTCGGCGCACCGGCCTGCGGCGATGTCATGAAGCTGCACATCAAGGTGGGCGAGGACGGCATCATTGAGGAGGCGCGCTTCAAGACATACGGCTGCGGAAGCGCGATCGCATCGAGTTCGCTCGTAACCGAGTGGCTGCGTGGCAAAACGCTCGGCGAGGCGCGCCAAATCAAGAATACCGATATCGCGGACGAACTAGCACTGCCTCCCGTGAAGATTCATTGTTCGGTACTCGCCGAGGATGCGATCAAGGCAGCGATCAACGATTACCTCGCCAAGCGCGCGCCCTTGACGCAGGCCGCGTCAATGGGCGAACCGTAGGAGTGCCCATGTGCCCCGAGTCGCCCCTTGCAGTGCTCTTCAGCGACGATGCCGTCTCAAAGGTGCGGGATCTCATTGTCGAGGAAGGCAATCCCAATCTCATGCTGCGCGTTTCCGTATCCGGCGGCGGTTGCTCGGGATTTCAGTACGGCTTTGCGTTCGAGCAGCAGAGCGAAGAGGCGGACCTCGTGTTCGAGAAAGAGGGCGTTCGCGTACTTATCGACCCCATCAGCCTGCAATACCTGCGCGGAGCGCATGTCGACTTTCAAGAGGCCGCCGACGGCTCGCGATTCGTGATCAAGAATCCGAATGCCAAGAGCACCTGCGGATGCGGAAGTTCATTCTCAACGGCCGATAACGGAAATACCAATGGAAATACAGCTGACGGAAAGAGCTGCGCGTCGCGTACGCCAGTCGATCGATAAGCGCGGCGCCGGCATCGGGCTGCGCCTCGGCGTACGCACCGCGGGGTGCTCAGGGTTAGCCTACACGATCGAGTTTGCGGACCAGAAGCAACCCGAGGATTGCGAGTTCGAGAGTCGCGGCGTGACGCTCCTAGTGGCTGCGAAGTTTCTGCCGTACCTCAAGGGAACGGAGCTCGACTTCGTGCGCGAAGGACTCAACGAGGGCTTCAAGTTCCACAATCCCAACAGCAAAGCGCAATGTGGCTGCGGCGAGAGTTTCACGGTATGACGGGCCGCGGCTGCGAGCTGCGGATGAGCTATTTTGCGCTGCTCGATCTCGAGGCGCGTTTCGCGCTGTCGATGGACGATCTCGATCGAGCCTACCGGGCGCTTGCAAGCCGCGTGCATCCCGACCGGTTTGCGAACGGCACCGTTGCCGAACGGCGCGATGCACTCGAATTGACGACCGAAGCCAATGAAGCCTATCGCACGCTCAAGACGCCGGTGCTGCGGGCGCGACATTTGCTTAAGCTGCGCGGTATCGATGTCGACGAGAACCGTGAGGCGCCTGCGGCATTCCTGAGCGCGCAATTCGAATGGCGCGAAAAACTGGGGGATGCGCGCGCGGCTCGCGACGAGGCCGCATTGCATACGCTCGATGCCGCGGCGCGCCAACATGCCGGCGACTTGAACGCGCGAATGGCGGCGCAATTGGACGGCTCCCGCGATGATGCAGGAGCGGTCGCGAGCGTCCTGCAGCTGATGTTTCTCGAGAAGCTGCTGGCGGACCTCGGGGATGCCAGCGAGGCGCTGGAAGCCTGATGGCATTGCTCAGCATCGCCGAGCCGGGTCAGAGTGCAGCGCCGCATCAGCACCGGCTCGCGGTCGGCATTGATCTCGGCACGACCAATTCATTGGTGGCCGCCGTGCGCGACGGATCGGCGCGCGCGTTGCGTGACGAGGAGGGCATGAAACTGCTGCCGTCCGTGGTGCACTACCTGCCCGGCGGCGATGTCGAGACCGGATTTGAAGCAAGAGGCGCCGCGCTCATCGATCCGCTCAATACGATCGCGTCCGTGAAGCGTTGGATGGGACGCCGGCTTGCCGATTTGAGCGAGGCGCATCGCCGCGCGTATCGGCTGCTTGACGGGCGCGGCATGGTTGCTGTCGAGACCGTCGCGGGTGCGCGTAGCCCCGTGGAGATTTCCGCGGAAATTCTTAAAGTCCTGCGGCAGCGTGCTGAGCAGGCGCTAGGCGGCGAACTCGTGGGCGCCGTGATCACCGTGCCGGCCTATTTCGACGATGCGCAGCGGCAGGCGACCAAGGATGCGGCGCAGCTCGCGGGTCTCAATGTCTTGCGGCTGCTCAATGAGCCCACCGCGGCCGCGATTGCCTACGGGCTCGAGCACGCGAGCGAGGGGATCTATGCCGTCTATGATCTCGGGGGCGGCACGTTCGACATCTCGATTCTGCGCTTGACGCGCGGGGTCTTCGAGGTGCTGGCCGTCAACGGCGACTCGGCACTCGGCGGCGACGATTTCGACGAGGCGGTCTACGAGTGGATTGTTGCCCAGGCGCATTTGCCTTCCGAGAGCAATGTGCTGCCGGCGCGCGATCATCGCGCCTTGATGCAGCAGGCTCGTCAGGCGAAGGAGTGCCTGTCGTCGCAGCAGGAGGCGGAGATTTTTGCGCGCCTCAGCGGCGGGAGCGCCGTCGCGCTCACCTTGACTCGCGCCATGTTTGAGGAGCTCACCGTGAGCCTGGTTGCACGGACCATGATGCCGGTGCGCAAGGCGCTGCGCGACGCGGGCACGGCAATTACGGACATTCAAGGGCTCGTGCTCGTCGGCGGTGCGACGCGCATGCCCGCGATCCGGCGCGCGGTGGCCGAATATTTCCGGCGCGAGCCCTTGACCGACGTCGACCCGGACGAGGCGGTCGCGCTCGGCGCGGCGACCCAGGCTCACGCGCTCGCGGGCAATCGCACGGAGGCCGGCGATTGGCTGCTGCTCGACGTCACGCCGCTCTCGCTCGGTCTCGAGACCATGGGTGGCCTCACCGAGCGCATCATTGCGCGCAACAGTACGCTGCCGGTGGCGCGCGGCCAGGACTTTACGACGTTTAAGGACGGACAGACCGCGATGAGTCTGCATGTCGTACAGGGCGAGCGCGAGCGCGTCGCCGACTGCCGCTCGCTCGCGCGCTTCGAATTGCGCGGCATTCCGCCGATGCCGGCGGGCGGGGCGCGCATTCGCGTGATCTTTCAAGTCGATGCGGACGGGCTGCTCAGCGTCAGCGCGCGCGAGCAGAGCACCGGTGTCGAGGCCAGCGTCAGCGTGCGCCCGACGTTCGGTCTCGATGACGGCCAAATTGGCGCGATGCTCGGGGACAGCGCGGCCCATGCCGCGAGCGACGCGAAATTGCGCGCACTGCAGGAGCAGATCATCGAGGCCCGACGGCTGCTCGAGTCGATCGAGAGCGCGCTCGCGGGCGACACCCAATCCTGGCTGGACGATGCGGACCATGCGAGGCTCGAGGCCGTGATGCAAGCGCTGCGCGACGCGCTGCGCGCGGAAAATGCCGATCGAATTCGCACCGCGGCCGCGGCGCTCAACGAACTCTCGACGCCATTTGCCGCAAGACGTATGGACGATGCGGTGCGCAAGGCCCTAGCGGGCCGCCAACTCGCGGACTTATCCTAAAGCGCACTCATGCCCAAGATCACTGTGCTGCCGCATGAGGAATTGTGCCCGCACGGCACCGAATTCGAGTGCCGCGCGGGCGCTGGGCTTTGCGACCAGCTGCGTGCCAATGGTGTGGCGCTCGAACAGGCTTGCGAAAGATCGTGCGTCTGCACGACGTGTCACGTGCTCGTGCGCGAGGGCTTCTCGTCGTTGCGCGGCGCGAGCGACGCCGAGGAGGATCAGCTCGGCAAAGCCTGGGGTCTCGAGGCGACGTCGCGCTTGAGCTGCCAGGTACGGGTCGCGGGGGCGGACCTCGTGATCGAGATTCCGCGCTATACGCTCAACATCGTCGGTGAAAGCCGGTGATTTGGACCGACGTGCGCCAAATCGCGTCCGCACTGCTCGATGCGCATGGCGAGATCGATCCGATGCGGATTCGATTCACCGATCTGCACCGCTGGGTCATGGAATTGCCGGACTTTGCGGATGATCCGCAGCGCTCGAACGAAAAGATCCTGGAAGCGATCCAGATGGCCTGGATCGACGAAGCGCAGTGAGCCGGTCTGTCGCAAAGCCGACAAATACTGCGGGGTGTCGATTTTCATCCCCGGACACCGGGGTGTCGGCGGCTCCAAAACTTGCGATTGGCGCCTCGAGCGCGCGATTTTCGTGCTTGGCACGCGAGTTGCTTTGTCTTGCATAGCATGATCGATTCCACAGGACGCCGGCCATGGTAAAGCGATTTCTCACGGTCAACGACACGACTCTGCGCGACGGCGAGCAGAGCGCCGGCGTCGCGTTCACGATCGAGGAAAAACTCGCGATCGCCCGTTCCCTGGATGCTGCTGGTGTGCCGGAAATGGAGATCGGCATTCCGGTCATGGGCGGCGCGGAGCGCGAAACCATACAAGCGATCGCGGACTTAGGCCTGCGGGCGAAGCTCATGGTCTGGGGCCGTATGACCCGCGACGACATCGATGCCGCGATCGGCTGCCCCGCGGATATCGTCAATCTCTCGATCCCGGTTTCCGACATTCAGATTCACCACAAACTGCGCCAGACGCGCGAATGGGTGCTCGCGCAAATTCGCCGCAGTGTCGCCGCGGCGCTCGACGCCGGCTGCGAGGTTTCGGTCGGCGCCGAGGACGCATCGCGTGCCGATCCGGACTTCCTCGTCAAAGCCGCCGAAGCCGCGAGCCGTGCCGGTGCGCGCCGCTTTCGCTTCGCTGACACGCTCGGTGTGCTCGATCCGGAGGCAACCGCCCAGCGCATCCGGCGGCTGCGCGGCGCCGTGGACATGGAAATCGAAATGCATGCGCACGATGATTTCGGACTCGCAACCGCGAATACGCTCGCGGCGGTCAATGCGGGCGCGAGCCACATCAGCACGACGGTCAATGGTCTCGGCGAACGCGCCGGCAATGCGCCGCTCGAGGAGGCCGTGATGGCACTGCGCCATTTGTACGGCATCGAGACGGGCGTCGATCCGCAGCATCTTCCCGCGCTCTCAAGCCTCGTCGCCCGGGCTTCGGGGCGCGAGGTCGCGCTCAACAAGAGCATCGTCGGTGAGGCGGTCTTCACGCATGAAGCCGGAATACACGTCGACGGGCTGCTCAAGAACCCGCTCAACTACCAGGGCTTCGATCCGCTCGAAGTGGGCCGCGAGCATCGCACCGTACTCGGCAAGCACTCCGGATCGCGGGCCGTGAGCCAGGCATACGCGAATCTAGGCATTATCGTGACGCAAGCGCAGGCCGACGGCCTGCTCGCGTGCATCCGAGATCACGCGGTCGCTAAAAAGCGCGCACCCGATCATGAGGATTTGCGGCGTTTCTATGGAAGCCTCTCGTGACCGACGTTCTGACCCAAATGCGTGCCCTGTCCTCGGCGGAGGAATTCTTCGACTATCTTGCGCTGCCTTACGATCCCGCGGTGCTGCACGTCACGCGCCTGCACGTGCTCAAGCGCTTCAATCAATATCTCGAAGCCGACAAGGCGCAGACCGAGAATCTCGACTCAGCCGCTCAGGCTCAAGCCTATCGCGCTCTGCTGTTGCGCGCTTATGAGGACTTCATACGCTCGACGCCCGCGCGCGAGAAGGTGTTCAAGGTATTTCAGGACACCGATGGCGCTCACGTCGGTCTCGAAAGTCTACGTCGCACCTTGCCGTCGCGCAGCGCGCCTTGATTTGCTGGAGGTTCCGTTATGCACATCGTCGTTTGCATCAAGCAGGTACCGGACAGCGCGCAGATTCGCGTTCATCCGGTCAGCAATACCATCATGCGCCAGGGCGTGCCGGCCATCGTCAATCCCTACGACCTGTTTGCGCTCGAAGAGGCCTTGCGCCTCAAGGACCGTTACGGGGGCCGCGTGACCGTGCTTTGCATGGGACCTTCGCAAGCCGATGCCGCCTTGCGCAAAGCGCTCTCTTTCGGCGCCGACGAGGCGATCTTGCTCAGCGATCGCGCATTTGCGGGCTCCGACACGCTGGCGACGAGCTATGCGCTCGCGGCGGCGATCCAGCGCATCCATGTGGACATGCCGGTCGATCTCGTGTTTGCCGGAAAACAGACGATTGACGGCGACACCGCGCAGGTCGGACCCGGCATCGCGAAACGCCTCAATCTGCAGCTACTGACTTACGTCTCGAAGATCGATGCGCTCGATCTGGATCGCAAGGAGATCGTGATCCACCGGCGTGCCGAGGGCGGCGTGCAGGTCTTGAAGACGCGTCTGCCGTGCCTGGTCACGGTGCTCGAGGGCATCAACGAGATGCGCTTTGCGACGATGGACGACATGTTTCGCGCTGCACGCCATCCCCTCGAGGTCTGGGACAAGGTCGCGGCGGGCATCGAGGATCTCAGCAAGATCGGGCTCAAGGGTTCGCCGACCGTCGTCGCGAAGGTCTTCGCGCCGCATCCCAAGGCGCGCAAGGCCGAGCGAATCGAGGTGCATGGCGATGCGCCCAAGGATCTCGTCGCGACCCTGCTGACCAAACTCTTCACCCACCATCCGCAGCTCGAGCGCGAGATCGCGGCGCGCCTAGCTTAAGCCGCGCGGACTATCGAGAGCATCAAAAATGACTGAAGTTCCGACGAAAAGACCCGCCACCGGCCGCCGCAAGGTCGAGCTCGATCCGCGCCTTGCCGCCTACAAGGGCGTTTGGGTGTTCATCGAGCACGAGCGCGGCACCACGCATCCGGTCTCCTGGGAACTGCTCGGTGAAGCCCGCAAGCTCGCGGACCAACTCGGCGCCGAAGTCGGTGCGGTCGTGCTCGGCGAACCCGGCAACGCGATACGCGAGGCCTGTCACGAGACATTCCGCTATGGGGCCGACATTTGCTACCTCATCGAAGACCCGGTACTCGCGAGCTACCGCAACGAGCCCTACACGGTCGGGCTCACGCATCTCGTCGACAAATTTAAGCCCGAAATCCTGCTACTCGGCGCGACCACCTTGGGCCGCGATCTCGGCGGGAGCATCGCGACGACGCTCGCGACCGGGCTCACTGCCGATTGCACCGAGCTCACCATTGATCCCGAAAACCGCAGTCTCGCGGCGACGCGTCCCACGTTCGGCGGCAGCCTGCTGTGCACGATACAGACGCTGAACTATCGGCCGCAGATGGCGACGGTACGGCCGCGCGTGATGCACATGCCCGAGCGCGGCAGCCCGCGCAGCGGCCGCCTCATCGAGGAGACGCTCGGCGTCATCGAGGAGTCGATCATCACGAAGGTGCTCGAGTACATCCCCGATGAGCAACAGGACCAGGCCCAGCTCGCCTATGCCGACATCATCGTCTCTGGCGGACGCGGTCTGAAGCGTCCCGAGAATTTTCAGCTGATCTGGGATCTTGCCAAGGTGCTCGGCGCCGAGGTCGGTGCGACGCGCCCACTGATCCAGGCGGGCTGGGTGAGCGCGGACCGCCAGGTTGGTCAAACTGGTAAGACCGTGCGCCCGAAGCTCTACATCGCCGCGGGCATCTCGGGCGCGATTCAGCATCGCGTCGGCATGGAGAGTTCCGACGTGATCATCGCGATCAACGAGGATCCCAACGCGCAGATATTCGATTTTGCGACCTACGGCATCGTCGGCAACGCGATGCAGATACTACCGGCGCTCACCGACGCGTTCCGGATCTACGGCGCGACCGCAAGGCGTGCGGGATGACGACCCTTCCTCGAGAACGAGTTGAGGCTGAACCATGAGCGAACAGTTCGACGTCATCGTCATCGGCGCGGGCCCTTCCGGCAATGCAGCCGCCTATACGGCCGCGAAGGCCGGCATGAAAGTGCTGCAGATCGAGCGCGGTGAATCCCCGGGTTCGAAAAACGTCCAGGGGGCGATCCTTTACTCGGATGCACTCGAGAAGATCATTCCGGATTTTCGCGACGATGCGCCGCTCGAGCGCCACCTCATCGAGCAACGCATGTGGATGCTCGACGACGATTCTTATGTCGGGTCGACTTATCGCTCGCAGGCGTTCAATTCGCCGCCGTACAACCGCTACACGATCATTCGCGCGCAATTCGACAAGTGGTTCTCGAAGCGGGTGCAGGACGCCGGCGCGCTGACGATTTGCGAGACGACGGTGCTGGGGCTGCACATGGACGGCGATCGCGTGGTCGGCGTCAAGACCGACCGCGTCGGCGGATCGGTCTACGCGGACGCCGTGATACTCGCCGACGGCGTCAATTCGCTGCTCGCCAAAAAGGCGGGGTTTCACGCCGAACTTCAGCCGCGCGATGTCGCGCTCGCGGTCAAGGAAATTCACTTCATGCCCGACACGACAATCGAGAGCCGCTTCAACGTAGGCCCCCAGGAGGGCGTCGCGATCGAGATGGCCGGCAAGATCACGCAGGGCATGGTCGGCACGGGTTTTTTGTATACGAACGCGGAGTCCCTGACAATTGGCGTCGGCTGCCTGCTCTCGGATTTGCGCGCCCAGAAGATCACGCCACATCAATTGATCGAGAAGATGAAGGAGCATCCCGCGATCCGCCCACTGCTCGAAGGCGGGGAAATGAAGGAATATTGCGCGCATCTGATTCCTGAGGGCGGCTACAACGCGATTCCGACGATCTCGGGTGCGGGCTGGCTCATGGTTGGCGACGCCGGCATGTTCGTCAACAGCGTGCATCGGGAGGGTTCCAATCTTGCGATGACGACCGGCCGGCTCGCAGCCGAAACGCTGATCGAGCTGCGTGCCGCCGGCAAGGACTTCACAGCCGCCAATCTTGCACGCTATCGCAGCAAGCTCGACGACAGCTTCGTCATGAAGGATCTAAAAAAGTATCGCGGCATGCCGGGATTCCTGGAAAAAAACCCACAGTTCTTCACGCAGTATCCCGAGCTCATCAACCGCGCGGCCCATACGATGCTGCTCGTCGACGGTGCGGACAAGAAGAGCAAGGAACGCGACATCCGACAACATTTCATCCGCAAGCGATCGCGGCGCGGACTGATCGGCGATGCGTTCAAATTCTGGAGGGCGTTCGAATGAACAAGGTCGAGGAAAAGCTGTTTCAAAACCGCTATCGGGTCGACGCGGGACGGCCGCATATTCAGATCGCGGACGCCGACGTCTGTCAGATCAAATGTGAATCGAAGCCCTGCGTGGTCTGCTGTCCCGCATCCTGCTACACCAAGGAGGGGGATGGACAGGTCACGCTGATCACCGACGGCTGTCTCGAGTGCGGTACTTGCCGGGTCGTCTGCAGCGAGCACCGCAACGTGCTCTGGGAATACCCGCGCGGCGGCTACGGTATCCTGTTCAAATTCGGCTGACTCAGAATTTCTTGACCGGGATTTCGTGTTTGCGAAGCGCGTAGCCGATTTGCCGCGGCGTCAAACCGAGGATGCGCGCGGCCTTTGCCTGGACCCAGCCCGCGGTTTCCATCGCCTCGACGAGCCGGTCCCGGTCGGTTTCCGGCTGGTCCGCTGCGGGCGGCGGCGCCGGCGCATCGGTCGAGACGCTGCGTAGCGCCGGCGGCAGAACCGCGGTCTCGGCGCGCGGTTGCTCGTCGAGCGGCGGTGGGCGCGGCGGCGCCGCGGTCGGCCGTGGCGATTTGCCGTACGAGGCACCGCGGCTGATCGGCGGCGACGCGATACCGTTGGTCGAGTCCGCAGGCTTTTTCCAGAGGACAGCCGACAAACATTCGTCATTGCGGCAGGCGAAATCGCTGGAGACCAGCCGTTCGGAATCCGCGAGCGTGGCGGTGCGCCGAATGCAATTCTCGAGCTCGCGGACGTTTCCCGGAAAGTAACAGGACGTCAGGACGTCCATCGCGCTCTCGGTGAGTGAGAGATTCGCATCGTTCTCCCGGTTGAATCGGTCCAGGAATTCCCGCGCGAGCAGTGGTATGTCGCCTTTGCGATCGCGTAGCGGCGGAACGAAGATCGGTACGACGCTGATCCGGTAATAGAGGTCGGAGCGGAAGTCGCCCATCGCGACCGACTCCTCCAGGTTGCGATTGGTCGCGGCGACGAGGCGTACGTCGATCTTGATCGTCGAGGTCCCGCCGACGCGTTCAAATTCTCCCAATTGCAGCACACGCAGCAGCTTGGCCTGAAACGCTGGAGAGATTTCACCGATTTCGTCGAGAAACAGTGTGCCCTTGTCGGCGAGTTCAAAGCGACCCTTGCGCTGCGCAGTCGCGCCGGTGAACGCGCCCTTCTCGTGGCCGAACAATTCCGATTCCAGTACGGTCTCGGCGAGTGCCGCGCAGTTGACGGCGATGAACGGCTCTTCATGGCGCGGCGACCAATCGTGCAGCGCCCGCGCGAAAAGCTCCTTGCCGGTGCCCGACTCGCCCCGCAGCAGAACCGGTGAGTGACTGCGTGCGACGCGGCGCACCTTGTCGAGCACCGCCTTGATCGCGGGCGTGTCGCCAATAATTCCCGCAGTCGGCTCGGTTTCGACCTTTGGCCGCGCCGAGCGGTCGGCGATCGTTCTTTCGAGCCGACGCTGCTCGTGCATGAGCCATTCACGATCGCTCGCGATGAGACGCTGCAAGCGCACCGTCTGTCCGAGCAGGTTCGCAATCATTGATAGGAACCGAACATCCTCGTCGAGGCTGAAGTAGGGCCCGTTGCCATGCTCGCGATCGATGGTCACGGTACCGATCACGGTGCCGCGATCCTTGATCGGCACGCCGATGAACGAAAAATCGTCTTCGGCCGCGCCCCAGGCCGAAAAATCCCAATGCTCGAACAAGGGGTCCTTCTTCATTTGCCGGATCACGAGCGGCATTTTCGTCACGACGATGCGTCCGATGGCCCTTTCGGGCAGGCGATCGAAATAGCGTTTCGCGTTCGCGTCGCTCCATCCGGAGCCGACGACCATTTCCGGCGCGCCCTTGTCGTCGAGCAGGGCGATCAAGCCGTGTTTCATGTCGAGAAAGCTCGCGAGCAGCTTCAGCACGGACGAAAACGAGGTTTCGAGCCTCGCGGGGACCGCGAGCAGCTTCGAGATCTCGTAGATGCCCACGAGCGCGATATCGGCCCGGCGCACGTCAAGTATGCGCCGATCGCCGCCGGACCTTTCCAGCTGACTGTGTTGCATCGGTCTCCTGGGAGTCACCGCTGAAAACGCGCACGACTCTCGATGAACCATGCAAGAAGCGTGCTAGCGTGTGCTTAATAATGAGCGCGAAGCTAAGCGGTTCAATTTCTACCGGATTTGTCAGTCATGGGACGCGGCCGGCAAGCCTTTCGAAACGCGCTGCGCTCGAAAAGTGCACAGCAAGGCACCGCCCGCACACATTTAGGGCGCGCCGTGCTTTGCATTGCGGCTCGCGGCAATTCATTGGTGGGTCGAGACCGAAGATTGCGGCATTGCGGTGAGCCGATTCCAGGTTCGCTCGTCGACCACCTGCTGCTTCCAGGCGGCATGGCAGGCCTTGCAGGCCTGCAAGGTCGTCGACAGTTCATCGAGCACGTGTTGGTGACTGCGCTCGCGCGCGGCCACCGCGATGCCATCGGCGGTGTGGTGGAACGACAGCGCCTGGTCCGCGAACGCCGGCGAAGCGGCGCCGAAGCGTGTACAGATTCTGCCGACCTCGTCGGAGTATCCGAGTCTGCCGGCTGCTCGCTCGACCGCTTCGAAGTCGTCCGCGGCCAGTGCGGTCACGATCTCCTGAACCGCGCCGAGGTGGTCGCGCATCATTTGCTTCTGATGATCCGCCATCATCTGCAGCAGCGGCAAAGGGCGGCGGTTCTCGATCGGCTCGCTTGCATGGGTATTGTCCGCAAACGCGGATGACGTCATCGCGAGCTCGGTCGCGACCATCAGCAAAATCAGCTTCGTTTTCGATGGGATCTGCATGAAGTCTCGACAAACGATGAAGCATGAACCATGCCATGCGACACACCCGCGTTGTGGAGCGCCGCCAGACGGCGCGTGGAGCCGCACGAGCCCGGAAGCCTCGGTCGTTTGGACGAAAGCCGACAACTTGCCCTTTGCCACGTCGCGACCGCGACAATTGTCGCGGCGGCGGGAAATCCGGTCCGCTGTGAGGCCGCCAATTCACTGGCTCGCCCAGGCACGAGTATTGCATCGTCATAGGCCACGGACTGTGCACAGAGCGCTTTGCCGCCGCCGCACCAGTGTCGGCGCATCATCAATTCGAGGACCCGATGGCCAACGTAACTTTTTCATCGCCCGTCATGCCGAAGGACATCACGGTCTATGCGGTCGCAGGACACCGAGGAACGCTGCTGGCAATCGCCAAGGCGTACAAAATCCCCATTCCCTTCGATTGCCAAGATGGTGAGTGCGGATCCTGCCAGGTCAGGGTCACGCCGATGTCGCATTCCAAGCGAATGGCTATAGCGTTGACGGAGAAGGAGAAAGAGCTGCTGCGTCAGATCGGGAAAATCACCAAGCAGGAAATCATGGAGGCCGAGGTTAACGACATGCCCCCGCGCGTTCGTCTCGCCTGCCAGTACTTCGTGCGCGACGAAGACATTCTGGTGAGCTTCGATGGGGATGAGACCTTGCCGATCAAGGGGCCCGGCCTGTCGATGGCGGCGGCGATCTACAAGGGAGGGCTCGAGATTCGCTCGCTCGACGAGTTCCTCAATTTTGCGCTGCAGGTGGAGGAGGATGCCGCGCAACACTACGAACAACTCGCCGAGGCCATGAAAGCGCAGGGCAACGCAGAGGTGTCCGAGTTGTTCGCGAAGCTCGCGGGCTATTCGCGCCTGCACTTCGAGGAAGCCAAACGACGGATGGACGCTCACTTCGTGCCGCTCAAGGTTCCTGCGCTCACGCTCTGGCCCGACAACGTAACCCCGGAACGCACGGCAATTTGGGCCGGAGATGCGCGGCTGTCGCGCCTCGATGCGCTCAAAGTGGCACTGCAGGGTGAACGGCGCGGTTATGAATTCTACTATGCGGTGGCTCACACCAATTCCGACGCGACCATCTGCGCGATCGCGAAGGAATTCGTCAAGGAGGAATCCGAGCACGTCGAGGCGCTCAAGGCTTGGATTGCGCGCGAGGAAAATGCGGATTCGCAGCCGCAGGCCCGAAAGCCGCTTCCGACTCTTTGAGACAAGGCGAATCCTCATGGAATCAGTCGAAGAGTTTCTGGCCTACGCGATCAAATTGGAACAAGAGGCGGCGCTACGCTTCGGCCAGCTCGCGGATGCGATGGCAACGGCCGGTAACCGAGAGGTCATGGAGCTGTTCCGCCGCTTGTCCGAGTATTCTCGTCTGCATCTGAACGACGCCCGAGCGAGAGCGGGGTTTCGCGAGCTGCCGGAACTGAAGTCCGGCGAATTCATTTGGCCCGACATCGAAAGCCCGGAAACCGCTGCCATTTGGGCCGCCGACCCGATGATCGGACGCGAACAGGCGCTGCAAGTCGCCTTGGCGGCCGAGAAAGCGGGCCTTGCGTATTATCAGGGCATATTGGATACGACGCGGGATCCGGAGATTCGAACACTCGCGCAAGAATTCGTCGACGAAGAAACCATGCACGTCCGCGAGCTGCAACGCTGGAGCGCGTCGGTCACAACGTGCAAGCTTGGCATACCCGGCGGGGGCGTCGCGGCGGACAAGGAGTGATTGCCTAAACTCGGGCAACATGCCGAGGCCGAGGGTTCGAGTCCCTCTCTCACCACCACACTTTCACGGTCCGTTCCGGGCACATCGGTAACGATTTATACCGTCGGATTAAAGTGTTGCCTCTAATCAGGAAGGACATTGCGCGAGATGTTTTTACCAGCTGTGCTATTGAGTTAGCGTTGTGCTGTTCGAATGCCGTATGTTGTCGATTAGTACGTGGGTGCCACGCAAGAGAAGTCGCAATGTGGCTTATTTTCGACTATACCGCGCCAAGGATGTCTTTCACTACCACGCGAAGCCAGTGCGACCGGATTTCTCTCACAAGACTGCCGGCGTGACTCACACACGGGAGTCTCCCGAGAAGCCGGGGCGGTTCAACAGGCCATCGTGAGTATCAAGAGGGATTCGTCGAGGTTTGAGCGATCGACCACGCCACGCGCTCTGCGAGGAACGACGCAAACGGTGCGATGTTGAGATCGATGCTCGCGCTATCCAATGCCTGAAGATAGCGCGCACGATCTTCCACCCGCACGACCGTCCATGGGTATCCGCCCGACGCCAACATGGCGTTCATCAGAAAGCGAGCCATTCGTCCATTCCCGTCCATGTAAGGATGAATGTAGCCGAAGAGCCAATGACCGAGTATCGCTCGAACAGCCGGTTGCTCTTCTGATTCAAGTAGGTCAAAGAGCGCCGGCATCGCGTCACGCACTGCTTCCCAACGTGGGGGTACATAGCGTGACGTGCGCAGAAATACGAAATCGTTCCGATATCCGGCAAGCGTGGTCGCAGGGATGAGTCCCGCGGCAACAGACGGTTGGAACAATTCGCGGTACCAGTCTCGATGAGCAGATCGAACCAGGGCGCCTGGGTTTGCTCCACCTATGATCTCTTCGACACTGTGCTTAACCTGCTGGAATGTTTGCCAGTAACCTCGCGCCGCCAGAGCATCACGACTCTGACGATCCGCCTCATTCGATTCCGGGCTCCAGTCCCCCGAGCGAACGCGCTCAATTAGAGTGAGTGTGACTCGGTAGCCCTCGATCGACAGCGAATGGTAGGCATCGCTCTGATAGATCTCATCGACGAAATGAAGGTAAGCCTGACGATCCGCAGGCAGTCCCGGCGCAGGCGGAAACGCGCGCAGGGCGGCGCCACGCATCGAATCCCACATGCTATGGATGCGGCCTACAATCGGTGCGACCGCCGGGGCCAGCTTCCCGAATTCGTGACCTGGAACAAAGGGATCTGCTTCGCGGACGGCGTAACCAGCACCGGTCATGGCTGCGCGGATTTCTTCGGCGACATCGGTGCGACTGACACGTCGAAACGCCCCGATCAGTCGGCCGGCAACGACGGAGTTTCCGCCGTCGAGAAGCCGGCGAAGCAAGCTAGACGGTTCACGTACCGACGCCAGTGAGACTTGTGCTTCGATGGGTTTGGCAACATAGAAGGCTTCGGGCACTTTGACGAGCGCCGCTTCGAGCGCGAACAGGCGTAGCCCTTCTCTCACGACCAGATCCCCCGAGCTTGGGGGCCGGGTCTCCTTCAAGTCATATAACGAGGTGCCAAATAAAAGACTCGTCGAATTGTTGGAGCCCTTTGGGCTGTAGATGATGACCTGGGCAGGGATGACGGTGTTTTCTGCCTGAAGCAGCAGCGATTGTTCGGCAGACAGATGCCACTCTGCGCCGAATCGCTCCTCGCAATAACGACCGCAGAACTCCCAAAAGGACGCAAACCAGGGAGTACTTTCCCCGGGGGCGGTGCCAGGGCTTGAGGCGATCAACCAGCCCCTCACGACCTGCTGCAGGAAGCCGGCTCGGAGTAGCCGCTCGCGATGAACCCGCGAAAGCTCGTTTGCTCTAAATACTCGCTTGCCGCCAGTCTGGAGCTTCTCGAGTTCCGCCAGGGATTCAGCTAGCTTTTCGTGCGGCGTGGTCATTGTACGATCTCAAGTCTTTGGTGCCGTATTATACCAAGTCTAAGATGCCGCACTAAAACAAGTCTCAGATGCTGATGCACGACAAGTTTCAGGCGCTGCCACCTGATATAATTCATTGATTCTAATGGAATAGGAGTATTTTGTAGTCGACCTCACCTCGGGTCGCTGAGCTGTCTGTCCGGCAGCGGCAGGATCTTGCATCCATCAACTTGCGCAGATTCACGCTGCGCTCAATGCGCACGGGACGATGAATGGCGCAAATGCCCCCGGCATTTCGGCGCAGGCCCGTGCACTCGAACTCACTCTGGTGACCAACTACAGGGAGTCGGTGGCGCCAAAGATTTCAAGATCGGTTACTGAACTGAATAGGTCGCTCGAGCTCTGATCGCATGCGGCAATTCTCGGCATTGAATGCTGCGCCACGACCCTTTAGCGAGGTTCAAAACCGGATTTGCCATCTTTTTGAACTCGTGAGCCGATTGCTTCGGTTTTTGCGCGTTAACTCCACAGCGGTGGAAATAACGGCAGGAGTGATCCCGATGACCGATGCTACCCTGAAATCCTTGATGTTGACCGCGGCCCAGGGCGCTTTGTCGGTGCCGGCGCACGCAAAGGAGTTTTCAAGTCATGCAGCCATCTAAGCAGTTTGTCGTTCACGGCACTTCGGGCACCACCTACACTCGAGGCAAATATTCCGTGACCGTCGGGCCCGACAGTTCGATCCGCGTGAAGCACCGGGACTGGCTCAGCAAGTATTCCTGGGCGATTTACGGCAATTATTGGACCGTCGACGTATTCGCGCGCAAGGACTCGATGGGAAGCTATGTGCCGATCCGGAGTCCGAACTGGATCTACACGGGCGAAATTCTCTATTACATCCCGACCGGGCCGAGTCCCAAGAAGGACGGACCCATAGGCGGCGTACCCTCCCCGATAACCGACAGGGAGCGGAAACAGCGCGTCATCGAACACTTCAAACTGCAGCATCCGGAGGCGAGAGAAATCGTGGAAAAGGTCGCCGACGTGGTGCATTCGGCCACCGATCTGGCGGAAGTCTGTGAAACGATCGGGGTGTTCTCCGATTCGGTTATCGATGTGACTTCGCCCATCGGCTTGGTCGCGTTTCCGATTGCCGCCGGGCTCGACATACTGAATTCGTATAAGGCTGACGAGCGGGGATACCTACTCCGAGGGCGCGCTTATGGCATGACGTCCTGGGCATTCGGCGATCCGTTGCCGCCACCACCTGCGTCTCTGCGCGGCAATTCGCAGGCGTCCGTCCAACAGGCGCTAAATGCCAACGCCGGCGACAGGGAAATGCAAAATCGGATCAGAGAGGGCGCAAGGATTGCTCAAGCCAACGCTAGCATTTTTCAACATGCCTGGACGGAAGGCGCGGAAAGCGCCATCCGGGATCTTGACAAGATGGTGCAGGAGAAGCACGTCCCTAAGTCGGATTGCCAGGTGATTTTGCAGGCTCTTGGCGATAACGACCGCAATACGCTTGCTATCAAAATCATGACGCAAATGGCAAAAGAAGTGGATGACATCGAGAGGGGAGGATTCTGGGCGCCGCCCCCCCGCTATCCAAGCCAGTGAGCCCTCTGAATCGTCCGGAGGGGGCCGGGTTCGAGCGGGAAATGCCGGCCGATGTAGGAAATTGGAACATCGGTGTCGTAGAGCGTCGCACTTGTGTTCGAGTGCTGGCGAGTTTCGCCGTTGACGCGGCATTCGATGTTCAGGTTGTGCGGATCTTCGATGAGATCCGCGCGGGACTGCGCTCGACTAGATTTCTGTCGCAGTCGATGCGCCGGGGCGCGCGGCGAGTGCTGCCGCCTGATTCGCGATGTGTCCGAAACCCTTATTTCGGGCCGCTTCCGACAAGCTCATGAGTTCCGAGCGGGCGTGCGCCGGATCGGGACCCATCGCATGGATCTGCCCGAGGATCAGGGATGCCTCGAATTGCGCGCCGACGAGCCCGTGGCTCTTGGCTTCGTCGAACGATTGTTGGGCAACGATCTCGGCGCGCGCCACATTTCCCTCGGCCAGCCTCACGCGCGCGTCCGCGAACTTCCATTCGATCCGGTCCATGAGGCTGCCGCGATCGAATAGCGCCACAGCCGCATCGACTGCCGCGCGGGCCGCGGCGGTCCGTCCCAGCCTCAGCAGTGCGCGCGCCAGGATCGCGTGCACGCGAAGCTCGTCGGTGCCTCTCTTCTCGAACTGAAACTCCGGCAGTGCGGCGCGCAGGAGCTTTTCCGCTTCGGCTGCATCAGTGTCGCATACCAATTCCGCGATGGCGACTTGGGTGGCCGCCAGATCGCCCTTGACGTCGAGCGGGGCTTGGATCGCGAGCGCCTGCTCGTAGAGTGCGCGCGCCGAGACGGCATCTCCCCGCGCCGCCCGGACACGTCCGATTTCCGCGAGCGTCATCGCTTGGTTGCCGTTTTCGCCAATGTTGCGGAAGATCTTCAGCGACAGGTCGAACAGTCGTGCAGCTTCAGCGAGATTGCCCTGGTCCGCGAGGATGTCGCCGATGTCAATTTGGTCGAGCGCCACGAGTTCCGTGTTGCCGATCGCGCGCGCCATCGAAATCGACTCTTGCGCGCGTCCCAATGCCTCGGCTGGACGCCCCTGCGCACGAGAAATCTGCCCCAAGGTTTCCAGTGCGTCCGCGACGTAAATCTGTCGGCCGATTTCACGTGAAACGTCGAGCATATCCTGCTCGTACTGAACCGCCTTCGACCAATACCCTTCGGACCGAAATATTTGCCCGAGATTGCCGAGTTCGCGCGCAATTCCCCGCTGATCGCCGATGCGGCGCACGATGGCCAGGGCTTGCTCGTAAAGAACTTGCGCCCGGTCATTGTCGCCGCGATCCATCGGCACCTCTGCGATCGAGTGCAGCGCTCGGGCGGTTCCGGCCCAATCGCCGGCAGCCTCGGAGATCGCGCGGGCCTCTTCGCAGGCCGCGGCCGACTTGTCGAAGTCGCCGAGATTGACGAGCGCCCGGCATTGTTGGGCGCGTGCCTCCGCAACCAGGAGTTTCGCGCCGATGAGTCGGCCCTTGCGTACCGCCGAGTCTGCCGCGCTCGCCTGCAAGCCGTTGTCCGATAGCAGCGATGCCGCATTGGCCGTGGCAAGATCCACTCTGGGATCAAACTCCGCCTCGCGCGGCAGGCGCCGCAGCCTCTCGATCGTTCCCATGACCTCTTTGCCTTGTCCGGCCTGAGTCTGCGCACGCACGAGCGCGAGCCCGTATTCGGGATTGTCGGGGAAAAAATTGAACAGCGTCCGGTACGCCTCGATCGCCTTTGGCCAGTCGCGGGAGGCTTCGTTGGCTCGCGCCTCGACGAGCAAGTGATTTTCGCGGACTAGCTGGCCGGCGGTTTCCAATGCGATTCTTGCTTCGTCGCGGCCCTTCGTGTCAAACCCAAGTGCGAGCCATGCCTGGGAAAGGGCCGAATGGGCGAGCGGATAATCCGGGTCGGTCGCCACTGCCTTCGCGAGCAGATCGCGGGCCGCCAACGCGTCGAATGCGCGCAGCCTCGCGAGTCCCTCTGAATAGAGCCTCGCGGCTTCCGTATTGGACGGCAGCGCATCCTGCACACGCGTGGAATCGGCGGGCAAGATGCTCGGAAGGCCGAGCCGATCGCGCAGCTGCACGCCGGAGCGCGACACCAGGTCGAGCAACTGCTGCTCCTCGCCCTCGACCGACACGCTGCTCAGAACCTCGCCGCGTGCGGCATCCTGCAAGCGCAGATCGAGGCGTATATGGCCATCCTGTGCTCCCATATCCAGATAAGATCCCGAGACGATAAAGTCGCTGCCGAGGCGCTGCCGCACCGCTTTCAGCGTGTCGGCGGAGAGAGTGGCCACATCGGGGAGCGCGAGTTCGATGCGCGCGCGCGCAATCGTCTCGCCGGGCAGTAGGCGCGCCTTCCCGCCGGCCGCAAGCTCGGTCGTCAGCATTTCCGACAGGGCCGTACCCAGCCACGCGGTATTGTCGCGGCCCGACAGATTTTTGAATCCCAATACTGCGACCGAAGGACGCGATACCGCGTACGTTGGACCCGATACCCGATCGGAGCGGACCGCGCGCACCCGCTGCACTTCCCAACTAGCAACCGCGGCCGCCGCCGCCACCGCGATCGCCGCGACCGCGAGGGATTCGCGGTGCCGGCCGGCGAATTTCATCATACGGTACGGCACCGTGGTACGCCTTGCGCTCACCGCACGCCCGTTCAGATGCCGATCGATGTCGTCCGAGAGTTCCTGCGCCGATGCGTAGCGACGCTCCGGCTCTTTGTTGAGAGCTTTCATTGCGATCGCGTCCAGGTCGCCGCGCAATTCGCGACTGCGTCGCAGGGCACCAAAATCACGCGCATTTGATGTTCGCTGCGGCTCGAGCGGATCCGGCGCCTCGTTTGGATCGACCGGGTCGCGCTCGGCCGCGCCGGCGCCGCCGCAGGCAGCGGCAACACTCGGTCGCACGGGCTCGATCTCGCAGACCGCCCTGTGCCAGTCGAGGATCGAGTGGCCGGTCGCGCGATACGGATGATGGCCCGACAGCAATACGTAGAGCAGCACGCCGAGCGAGTAAATGTCGGTCGCGGCGGTCACCGGCTGCCCGCGAAGCTGTTCGGGGCTCGCGTATTCCGGTGTCATCGCCTGCATGCCGCTGAGCGTGACGAGCGTGCTGAGCGCGAATCGCTGCGGATCGCGTAGTTTGGCGATTCCAAAATCCAGCAGTCGAGGTGCGCCTTCGTTCGTGACCAGGATGTTGCTGGGCTTGAGGTCGCGATGGATCACGCCATTATGGTGGGCGTATTGCACCGTATCGCAGACCGCGCGAAAGATCCTGAGACGCTGGCTGACGGACAGCGCATGCTCTTGGCAGTACTGATCGATCGGGACGCCCTCCACGAAGTCCATGACCAGGTAAGGCATACCGTCGACGGAACCGCCGTCAAGCAGGGTCACGATGTTCGGGTGGTCCAGCTTCGCGAGCGTTTGGCGCTCAATTCGAAACCGCTGCAGGATCTCGGTGCCTCCGTCGATCGAGCGCAGCATCTTGATCGCAACGTGCTTCTCGTAATGCTGGTCAGCCCGCTCTGCCAAGTAGACGATCGAGGTGCCGCCGCACCCCGCTTCGCGGACGATCCGGTAATCCCCGACGAGCCGGCCGCTCATGTCGACGAGCGCCGTGGGACGCAAAATCGCGGCGCCGGCGCCTTCGAAGAAGCTGTCGGCTCGCTCGTGGCTTGCCAGCAGCGATTCGACCTCGGCGCGCAGCGTCGGGTCGTCGCCGCAGGTCTCGATCAGAAACGCCGAGCGGGAGGAGGGCTCGAGTTCCAATGCCTCGCTGAACAGTTGCTTGGTGCGAGTCCAACTGACGGTCATTCATGAACCACTGTCATGGATCTCTCGAGCCAACCACGCCTTGGCGATGTTCCACTCGCGCTTGACCGTCGAGGCCGAGACTCCCAATACGTCCGCCGTCTGCTCGATGCTCAGGCCTGAGAAGAAACGCAATTCCACGATTCGCACCTGCTGAGAGTCGCAGCCGGCGAGCGCGTTGAGCGCCTCGTCCAATGCGACGACATCGGCGGGACGCTGGATTACCGGTAGAACGGCCTGCTCGAACGGAATGGCCTCGACCGCGTCGCCGCGTTTGGCGGCGTGGCGGCGGCGACTGTGGTCGACCAATATGCGCCGCATCATCGGCGCGGCTACTCCCAAGAATTGGCTCTTGTTGTGCCACTGGACGTTGCGCTGCTGAGCAAGACGCAAGAACGCCTCATTGACGAGCGCGGTGGGCTGCAAGGTATGTCCGCTGCGCTCGCGTTTCATATAGAGGACCGCGAGGCGCCGCAACTCGGTGTATACCGCGGCGATTGCGGCGTCCGGAATCATCGGTAAGGGCGTTTCCGTCATGTTGTAACGCAACAATCGAACCTTACACACGGCGGGCGGGCGCCGTTCCCCGGAGACGGATTCATTCCGAGAGTAGCGCATGCAGCATGAGGTGTCTAACGGAGGCAATTCCGGCCGGAGTCCTTTGCCTCAGTCGACGTCGAGTCGCGGCATTTGCATGTTCCCTGACGCATTTACGTCGCCGACCGCCCAGCGCCGAGTCGGCCCGCGGGACCCGGGAACGCGACTAATGAACGGGTTGAAGGCGATGACCCAAATTCTCCGCTGTTTGCGCGTTATACCGCTGACCAATTCGTGGGCCAGATTGTCGGCGTCAAACAGCGTGTTCTGACGAAGAAGCGGCGAAAGGGGGTTCCAGTGAAGAAGCTATTGAAGACAATGATCGGCATCGCGGTGTTCGGTGCAGCGATCGGCGGCATCGTGATGTATTTCACGGCAGGGATGGCCGACACCGCCGAGGCGTTCTTTCAAGCGGTCAAACGACAAGACATGTCCGCCGCACGCAATTACCTGTCGACAGAGTTCAAAGCCAACACAAATGAGGCCACATTGAAGGCGTACCTGTCGAACAACTCGCTGCTGCATTTCAAGAAGGCCAGCTGGTCGAATCGAGAAATCAGCGGCGGGCATGGAGAGCTGAGCGGAGAGGTCACCTCGGATTCCGGCGGCGTCGTGCCTCTCAAGCTCTCGTTCCTCAAAGAGAACGATGCTTGGAGGATCTACTACATCGAAAACACCAAGCCCGGCTTGCAGACAGACAGCGTTCAGACACAAGAAACCCGGCCGGTCGTCCCCGACACCGCCGACCAAATCTTGCTCGTCAAACGCTCGATGCACGACTTCGCGCTCTCCGTCAATGCCAAAAGCATGGAGCATTTCTACGGCACGCTGTCGCAAGTGTGGCAACAGCAAGTGACGGTCACGAAGCTCGATGAGGCCTTCGGCCAGGTCTACGAAGCGGGCATGGACTTGACGAACCTCGATCAAATGGAGCCCGTCATCGAACCGGTATCAGCGCTCGGTGAGCATGGTGAACTACTGCTGAAAGGATACTTCCCAACGACGCCGGATCCATTTCATTTCGAGCATCAATACGTCGTCGACGATAAAGGCTGGAAGTTGTTTGGTTTCAATTTTCGCGTGGGAACCTAAGCCGATGGCATGACGTGATCGCGATCGAATCGAAACCGGGCAGCGACACTGCTTCGGTTTCGGATCAAGTCAAGGGCCATTAACTGCAGGGAGATAGTTAATGAGTGGAACATAACAGCCGAGTCCCGAAAACAACGAACTCGCGATCAAGACCTTCAAAGCCTATGTCGATATTCTCGAGAAATTGAAAGACACCGGCGGCGCTGCCGTTGAGGGAGCCGAGGAACAGCTGAAATACTTCGGTCCGAATGCCAAATTGATGGAGGCAGCGGAAATGGGGAAGGAACTGGCCGAGGCTGCCGACGAGGCCAGCAAGGACGTGGCTGGCGACATGAAAGTCGATGCAGCCAAATCCATCTACCAATATCCAGACGACGACGGCGCCGCGATGGGCGGACGCGGTCACCCGGCACGCCCTGCCGGATGCGATCCACAAGACCATTTCAATCGACAAGGGGTCGATCATGGCGAAATGGGTCTAGGGAGGCAAAGCGCCGTATTCCGTGAGCCCGAGGAATGACCCCCGGCAGCGGCGCTCCTGTGTCGACGTCAGTAATTCCTGGCCAGAAATTTCAACTTATGGACAAAGCGTAAATTCGGTGTAATTGCGCGTAAGCGACTGATCGCATTCTGCAAATTCAACGATTTAGTACTCACTCGAAATCGAGTCCCTCTCTCACCACCATAAAATCAAGTACTCGCCCTTTCGCGCGAGCCCGGACGAAGGTCAGCGCGTGACCTTTGCGTGACCCCAGCGCACACACCTTGCTCCGATGCCTTGATCAGCGAGCCGATCTCAGAGTCTGGTGGTTCGGGTGAGAATTACATACGTCATTGACGCATCATACGTCAATGACGTATGATTCTGCATGATCTTCATCGAGACCCCGATTTTTACGGCTGACGTTTGCGCGTTACTCAGCGATGAAGAGTATGCGGCTCTTCAAAAGCATCTCGTAGCTCAGCCGAATGCGGGGCCGGTTATTGCCGGAACGGACGGCTTGCGTAAGATCCGGTGGGCTGTCGCGGGAAGGGCAAACGTGGCGGTACTCGGGTGATCTATTACCACGTTGTCGCACATGCGCAGATTCGGATGATTCTGATTTACCGAAAAGGAATTAAAGACGACCTGACGCTCAAAGAGAAGACGGCATTGCGGAAAATCAACGCGGAGTGGTGACAGTGGATAAAAAACTCTTCAAGCGGCTACTGGAAAGCATGGGACAAATGGACGAGATCGTGCGCGGAGTGCGGGCACCGTCGCGCGAATTCTACGTGGATGCCGCGAAGGTAAAGGCGATTCGCGCCATCACGGGTTTGAGCCAACCGAAATTCGCGAAGCTTCTTCACGTTGATGTTGGCACTCTGCGCAACTGGGAGCAGGGTCGGCGAGAGCCCACAGGACCTGCGCAGGCGCTCTTGAGGGCAATCAAGAATAACCCCCAAGCCGTATTGAAGGCGTTGGCGGCTTGAATACACGCAAATCTGCTGTGCCCGTTTTGTGCCCTGGTTAGGTGGATTCTGGTAGGATTAGATGGCATTTAGGGCTTAAAAACCCGGGTATTTCTGCGGAGCCTGGCATTCATAATGCCGAGGTCGATGGTTCGAGTTCCTCTCTCACCACCATATTTCTAGGCTTTTTCGCGTTTTTTTGAATTGGCGTTTCTTAGTGTGCCGGTTTTTGTACCATTAACTCGTCGAGACCTCACCGTGTTCACTGCCAATTGCCACCCGCGCAAGATAGCGCATCCGTGCGCTAGGCGAGGGGAGGGTTTCACTGAATATTCCGCGAAACCCTAACCTGGCGATAGTCCGCGCTGACGCGCTTAATCGCACGGAATTTGCGCGGCGATGTCGTCCTGGTCACTCGATCGGTAGACATTCGGTTGAGGTTGACGTTGATCCGCGGTAGAGCCGCCTGAAATCCGCATGCCATCGTACAACGTCAGCCTCGATTGCTAGCGTGATGGGACGATCATCAATCGACAGAATCCGAATCGGACTGTGATGGCTGCTCATCACCGGATCTGCGTGCGCTACCGGAGAACTTCTCAATGAACCAGGAACGCCAGGGCGCAGAAGATGCGGCATAGGCTTGAAGTGCTGGAACGCTGAGCTCGATCTCGGTGCCGGAACCCGGCACCGTCCAGACAGCGAGGTTTACCCCCGATCAGCTTAGCGCGCTCGCGCATGCCATGGAGCCCGAAATGTTGCGCACTGTTATCCGCAATTTCTCAGTGACGCAGCCCCCGGCGCCAAAAAATACTCGTGGTGTAGTCCACCCAGCACGGATTTCGCCCGCACGGCAAGCTCTTCGCGCAAGTGATGTCGTGATCCTGAGCAGGGCTTGACCTGCATTGTCGCTGGCGGCGGATCGGGAACACCGGGACCCAAGGCCATATGAGGGCGCGCCGTATTGTAATGCGGAATCCACGATTTCAGAATCGAACGTAAATGCGATTCCGAAAGCGGAATCAGCCAGTCCAGGCACTCGACTCATCGAGATGGCTTGCGAAGATACTATCGCGATCGTGCAATAGATATTTGTAGCGGTCTTGCGGCCCAACGATTTCACGCAACTGCTGCAGCGTCCAGGACGCAGTCGGATGCGCGGTGACGTTGCAATGAATTAAACGTCGACTGCGATGCTCCATGACCACGAACACGTACAACTGTCGAAACGCCGCCGTGACGGCGACGAAGAAATCACAGGCAATGATCCCTCGGGCGTGCAGGCGCAGGAAGGTCGACCAGCGCAGGTCACCTCGCGGTCGGCGCGGCGGACGCCGAGGCAGATACTTGCTCATGGTTCGTGGAGACACCCGAATGTCGAGCTTCAGGAGCAGTTCATTGGCGATGCGCTCCTCGCCCCACGAAGGATTCTCGTTCGCCATCCGGCGAATCAGGGCCTGAATCTCAATCGGAATCGTCGGTCGGCCAGGTCGCGACTTTAGCCGCCAGAATAACTTCCATCCTGCTCGGTGCCAGCGGATCATCGTCTCGGGCCTCACCACAACGAGCGCGTCGCGCCAATTGAAGAATCGCGAGAGTAACGCCAGCGAGATTCGAGTGACGGGATCAATTCGCCGCGGCTTCATTCGGTGCTCTGTGTAGAGGGCCAATTGACGCCGCAGAACCAAGATCTCGGCGGCCGACGCCCGCCGCTGCCGGAACCCGAGAGCGGTTAGCGCGAGCAGACCGATCAACAGCCGCAGAACAATTTGGAATAGCGCGATCACGGATTTATGATGCCACATCGGCTTTGCGTTGCACGACTACCGCGATCGAATAAATGCGGACCAGAGCAGGAAAATCCGATGTTTTGGAAAATTGTGTCATCCGATTTAGGACAACATTAATTGACAATTTTGCCGATATGCGACACTTTTCGGACAACGACGCATTTGGGCATGTGCATTGCCTTCCGGTGCTTCAAAGTCTAGGATTTTAAGTGTTTCGGCGTCGCCGTTACGGGACATTAATTCGAGACATTTGTGACATTATCTAATGACATCCACACTGGCGGTTTTTGCCGCGACATTGATTTGACTCGAATAACCTCAAAGTGGAACACTTCGTTCAAACTGATTATGAGTGCCTGCTCCATGCAATTGATGATATTTACACGAGGCTTGTGGTCATTCTTTCTCCTGGTCGCCGGCCTGCTGCCGATCGGGGTTACCTGCGCCGGCATTGTTACCATCGATCCGCAGGCGGTTTACCCCGAAGGTCCTCTCTGGACGGGCGGCAAACTACTGTACGTTGAATATGCCGGCCCGGGCGTAAAAGTCTGGGATGGCAAGCGTACGACCATTTATTGGGCAAAGGAGCACTGTGGCGCAAATGGTCTCATCGAGTTTGGCAGAGGCGATGTGTTGGTTGCATGCTACGACGCGAATGAAATTGTCGAGCTCGATGACAACGCGCATATGGTCCGCACGTTCACCGGGGACAGCGACGGGAATCCATTCATAGGGCCGAATGATTTCGCCGCGGACGGACATGGTGGCGTCTATTTTTCGGCTTCGGGCGTCTATGATCTCAAGGCGCCGATAACGGGGCGGGTACTTCACATATCGGCGAACGGACAAAAGATCACCGAAGTCGCCAACACCATTCACTACTCAAATGGCCTCACGATCTCGAAGGACGGCAAAAGCCTGCTCGTCGCTGAAATGCTTGCAGGTCGAATTCTAGAATTTCCGATTAAGGCAGATGGTTCGCTTGGCCCACGTACCGTTTGGGCGCGCCTCCAGGATCTGGCACCTGCAACCCCCAACGAGGATGCCTATAACGGGCCAGACGGCGTAAAGCTGGGGCCCGACGGCAACTATTACATCGCGCAAAATGGATCAGGCCGGGTCCTCGTCGTGAACGATGACAAGAAACTCGTGCGAGCGATCGAAGTCCCCACCCCATACGTTACGAATATGGCGTTCGGGCCTGATGGCGTCGACACTGTCTACATCACCGGCGCTTTTGAGCAGTGGAAACCGCCTTTTCCTGGGGCTGTATATCGCTGGACGAAATGATTTTCGCCACGTGTATCCCCTGACAGCTGCAACAGGCGCGAAATTCTGAATGCGCGATTCAGTAACCACCTTCGCGCCGGCGACGGTGGCCAACGTCGCGATCGGGTTCGGGCCTGGGCGTGCATTCGATGTCATAAGTGCCGTTTTCAAAAAAGGACAATTGAATTCATTGGAGTTTTTGTTGCAAATCTGGTCTCCGAGATCGTAAATACTAAGCGATTAAATTCAACGGGATACGAGCGTCAAAATTCTCAAAACGGCACTTTTGACATCAATTGCGCAGGGAGGCGCCTAGATACACGGCCCTTGCGCCTCATCGCTGCAACTCCTTGCGCGCTTGGAAAACTCGCCCCGCCAATCCAGCTGCTATCAGGGCTAAGGGTGGAATCACCGCAGTTCCGACGGGCGCGCGGATCGATTTTCGCGAGCGAGTTTGGCATATTGCGTGCGAAGAGCCTTCGCGTGGCCGAACTACTAGAGATAACGAAGTGGGGGCACAAAAAGCCGCCGGGGGCTACAAAGAAATCGGTTCGGCTCGACATGGCCGCGGTCACCCAAAGGGTATCCGCAGCTTGTAAAACTATATTAAGAGGGGATGCAGGTCTATGGATAAACAAAGGCACTTTGAATCGGCCCACTGTACGCGTAGCAAACACAACGTAGTAGCTGTCGCGGTCTGCGCCGCACTTTACGGACTCACGCCCAGAGTTCAGGCCGACACCAGCGCAAACTCGAGTGATGCCCGCCCGAGCACCGGTATGACAGGTGCCGATGCTTCCGATAAGACCAACGCTGTGCTGCAGGAGATCACCGTCACTGCCACGCGTCGCAACGAGACGCGCGAGTCAGTACCCTATGCCGTAGACGTCATCACTCCGTCCTTGCTGGAGGCTGAGGGGGTCAAAGACGTGGCCTCGCTCGCGCAGACGGTACCTGGCCTGAGCATCTACGACTACGGGGCTCGGTTTTCGGGTTCCACCCCGCCGATCATTCGCGGCATCAATGGGAGCCCGAGCCCATTTCGGGCCTTTCGATCCTTTGAGCAGGCACCGGTCGGCACCTACATCGGCAATTCCCCCATCGAAGGCTACTTCGAGCTGGACGATCTGAATCGCGTCGAAGTACTTAAAGGCCCGCAGGGCACCTTATATGGAGCGGGTGCCATCGGCGGCGCCCTGCGCATGATTCCCAACTCAGCCAATCCCGACAAGTTTGAGGCAGCCATCGACATGGGTGCCTCGAAGATCACGAACGCCGATGGCACGGGCGGCGAGATCAAAGGGCTCATCAATATTCCATTTGGCGACGGCACCTGGGCATTCCGTGCCGCGGGCAAGTATGACTACACCCCTGGGTGGATTGACGCCTATGGACTCTACTCAGGCACGAATCAGGGGATCTCGCATGCCCCGACGCTGGCCAATCCGTCTGAGCCCCTGACCAGCTCACCCATTTACAACTCGTACGACAACTGGGACTGGCAGAAGACCTTCAGCGGCAGAACGAGCTTGGTTTGGAAGCCGGGCACCGAATTCAATGCCGAGCTGGCCTTTCTGTACGCCAACGCCAAGGGCGACGGTGGTCCCACGGTCAACCCCGACTATCCCGGTGGTACATCTCCGTGGGATCCAAACTCGACCCTTCCCGGGGGCGGCCCTTACAAGGAGTTGGCTTTTGTCGATGAGCCGTGGAATCGCACGACCAAACTGACGTCTCTTGACATGAGCTACGATGTGGGTTTTGCCACCGTATCGTCGACCTCGTCTTACCAGACGACCGCAGGTTCGCTCATCCAGGACGAGACGGCCGACTACAGCGCCTTTGGCACTCCCCCCGGCGCCTTCCTGCCGTACTACGCTGGCGTGCCCTCAAATCCGCGCTTTGTGTACCCCTTCCTCTATACGGATCACGCAGAGTCCTTCAGTCAGGAACTGCGCATCGTCTCCACCGAAGGCCATGCCATCGACTATGTCGCCGGAGTTTTTTTCCAGCACCAGATCCGTGAGGGCGATTGGTACTCCGCGATACCTGGCTCGCCCGAATACGTGCAGGCGCAAGGCAAGTGCACGGCATATCCTACCTATGCCACCTTCTACACCCCTCCCAACTGCCTCGTCGCAGTTGGCCAGGGCGACCTGACCTTCGAACAGCTGGACGAGCAGGCGTTCGAAGATCGATCCGTCTTCGGTGAGCTCAAGTGGCATTTCATGCCGCACGGCCAGATTACCTTCGGCGGTCGTTACTACAATCAAAGCTTTACCGACACGCAGCTCTACAACGATTACACCTTCGATCCGTACCAGAACGGTCTCGTCTATCCCAATGGGACCTTTGGGTATGTTGCACCGACTCCGCACTCCTCCGCTGCGCACAAGTTTCTGGGCAAGGTCAACCCTTCGTACGAATGGGCGGACCACCAGTACGTGTACGCGGAGTGGTCACAGGGTTTTCGACGAGGCGGCGCCAATTCGGTGCCGCGCGTGGGTCCCTTCCGTGAGGCTCCCGTAATGTACTACTACCAGCCGGACACCACCAACAACTACGAAATGGGGCTCAAGGGTCGCCTGCAGAATGGCCTGAGCTACGCGGCGGATGTCTTCTACGTTGACTGGGACAAGCCTCAGATCTTCGACACTCTGCCATCCGGAAATCTCGCGGTGTTCAACGCACCCAAAGCTCGCTCGACGGGCTTCGAGCTCGAGGCAATGGGACCGCTCTTCGTGCCTGGCGTCAGTTACTCGGTGGGTTATTCGTACACCGATGCACAGCTGACCCAGAGCTTCGCCCTGCCCGCGAACAACGGCTCGTCTTCGGGAACCATCGTTCCGGGGCTGATTACCGGAACCTCCGGAGCACAAATGCCCGGCAGTCCCAAGAGCACACTGACACTGGCACTGGTCTGGGACTATAAGCTTCTCCCGGGCTACGCCCTGACCAGCGCAGTGAACGGCGTTTATCACAGTCGTACCGCCTTGCAGGCTACGCAGCCCGGCTTTCAAGGCACCCCGATTCAATATTCCTCTGACTACAAAACCGTCAATTTAAACGTCGCGTTGAAGCATTCGGGTTGGCAAGGCTCGCTGTATTCCACAAATGTCTTCAATACCCGATCGATCCTGGCGCCGCCTTCAATCCCCAACGGAATCATCAACGGCGAGGTCAACAAGCTCACCAATGACTACGTGGTGAATCAACCGCGAACGATTGGACTCAGGATCGGCTACCGGTTTTAATCCGCATCGAACAACCCCTGCTCGCGCAATGCCGCGAGCAGGGGCGCAAGATGACTCTGATAGTGACGCCAGCGACCGGTGGAAGTGCCATAAATCGGGCGGCGCACCTGCGCGGAACTGGCTGTTAACGACGCCGTCGCGTTTTTCTCGACCTGCAGTGCCCGCTCGTCCCAGCTCAGCTTGCAGTACTCGGCAAGCTTAGGTCCGTACACAGTTGGCGCTCGCACCAGCTCATCGTACGAGACTTCGTATAGTGCCTCGCCCAGACTTCCGCGCCAGTGTTGCATCAGATGCTCATGCGCGGCGAAATAGCGGGCCAGTTCCGCGACGTCATAGCTGAACGGATACCCACTAGCAAAGAGCGTGCGAAACATCGCAAAGCAACTGTCGGCAGCCGGACGACGCACGAGAATGATGCGTGCCTGCGGCAGAGCGCGATGAATGGCGCCAACGTAGAGGCTGTTGTGCGGCAACTTCTCGACAATCCGGCCGGGCTGCCTGGCAGGGTTGGCCCGCTGCGCATAACCCTCGGCCACGACCTGCTGATCCGCTGCCGCGGCACGTGAAAAGACATCCCCTGCGCCCGCGCTCGCAGCCAGGAGCGCTTGCGAGAAGTTATCGGTTTCCCCATTACTGCGCACTCCGGCCAGTCCGGTGAGGATGCGCTCGGTCAGTGTTGTGCCCGAGCGGGGCAGGCCCACGACAAAAATGTAGCGACTCGAGTCCACATCGTCCCGACGGAACTTGCCTGGCGGATAGCAATCAGCAATGCGCCGCAGTTTGTGTTCGTCGGTGCGCACGTCATAGGAAAGGCGCCCTCGGCGCCGCTGAGCTGCGGCCGCAAAGGTCGCATAGGCCTCATCGTACCTGCCTAACTCATCGAGCTCCTTGCCCAGGGCATAGCCGAGGAACACTTCACAACGGAAATCCCCTGCCCCCGCGGCCAGTGCCTGCTGGAGCTCGCGAACGTGATTGTGCTGCTGCGTGTGCACGCGCAGTTCGGAGCGCATGAGCCAGCTCTGGTATTGTCTTACATCCAGCTCGATGCATCGATCACAACTAGCCTCGGCCGCCGCGAGATCACCGAGATTGCGCTGGCTGCAGGCGAGATTGTAGTAAAGGCGCGCCTCTGAGGGCGCGGCACGCACCGCGTGCAGATAAAGCGATCGGGCTTCCTCATGTCTGCCCAGCCTCATGGCGGCGTACGCCAGGCAATCAAAGGCATTGCCATCCCCGCCCGGCAACCCCGCAGCCTGCGAAAACTGATCCTGCGCCTCCTGCCACCGTCCCTTGCCGAGGAGCGCCATTACCAGCAAGCCATGGCCACAGTTCAAGCTCGTGCTGCCGCGCACCGCCCGGCGACCGAGCACCTCGGCCTCATCCCACCGCCCGGCGTTAATCAGCTGCCATGGATCTGGCGCCACGTTCGCTCGGCCTGGCGGAGATTGGCTCACACTCATCCTATATCAGTACAGTTCGATGGCGCGGATTCACGAAGCTCCGATGGCTCTGTGCTGATCTTCGATCAGGCAGCGCGTTGCGCCGAAGTAATGATACGCCGCCCACAAGCCGGTAGGGACCAGGCAGAGCATGGCCAGGCGCAGGGATTGCCCGTTTACGATGTGCTGGGGAGCAAACCAATCGCTCAGTAGACCGACAACCTGTGGCGCCACAATCAGGTTGCATACGTTCGCGCCGAACAGGTCGATCGCGCAAAACTGAGCACGCATGCCGGGCTCGGCCAGATTGAGGAGTATCCCAAAGGTCGGTCCGATGTAGACATAAATGGCGGGAATGAAAAACCAGAAAAGCACCACCGCCAGGCGAAGTGAGTGGGTTGAATAAAGAACGAAAGTGGCCACGGTGGCCAGTGCCACGTAAACCCCGAGCAGACGCAGGATGCGCCGCGGATCAGCCAGGACTGGTTGGCCCATCAGCCATGCGGTACCTATAGTGGCAAGTCCTCCTCCCACCAGGTGCATCGGGCCGACCAAGTCCCCGGCCGCCCCGATGCTCATGCCGAAGTTGCGCATCAAATAGGCAGGCGTCCACCAGACGAGTCCCCAGCCCCAAAGAGCGGTGATCCATATGGCCATAACTAGGTGAAGAGCCGAGCGCTGCTGCTTTAGAAACAGTACGGCCTGCCACAAAGATCGATCTTCTACCCGACCACGGACATCGCACTGCCCACGGCGCGGTTCGCGAATCGTCAGGAGCAACAGCAGCCCAAACAGCAATCCTGGAACCCCTAGCCACAGAAACGCCGCTCGCCATCCCGATCGGTCAGCAATGGATCCGGCAACGGAGGACGCCACCCAGGCTCCAAGTGGCGCACCTAGCGAAAATACTGCCAGCGCCATGGGGCGCCGCTGCGCCGGGAAATAGTCGGCGATGATCGAATTGGCGCCCGGGGTTCCTCCGGCTTCGCCGATACCCACTCCGACGCGAGCGAGCAAAAACTGCAAGTAGTTCTTGGCCACTCCACAACACGCCGTCATCGCCGACCAGGCAATGACGGAGAACGCGATGATGTTTCTGCGGTTGCTCCGATCGATGAGCCAGGAGAGGGGAAATCCCAGGCTCACGTAGAACAACGCCAGCGAAACGCCGGTAAGGAAACCGATGCCCGCATCACTCAACTTAAGCTCAAGCCGAATTGGCTCAAGCAGCGTCGAAATCAGGTACCGATCCGCGATGCTGAAGGTGTATACCCCGCACATCATCACCAATACGTACCAGCGAACCCACAATGAGGCCTGTGCCGTATCTTGCGGAATTTTAACGTCGGTGTCTGGCTCCGTGAACCCAGCGACGCTTACGCCCATCAGGCAATTTCCAGAGCATTGGCCATCGGGATGCGCGAAAACAGCTTGGCTCCGCTTGGGGTGATGAGCACCTGCTGTTCAAGCTTGACGCCCTCCTGGCCGTCATCGGCGCCCAGGTACGACTCGACCGAAACGATCATGTTTTCCTGGAAGACCCCGTCGTAGCCGTCGCGGCGCTGATCGCTGGCCGGCAACACCGCGGGCCACTCATCACATAAGCCAACGCCATGTACGAGCGTCATGTACCGATTCTTCTCAAAGCGCGGCGGAACCGGCCAGCTGCGATCGGCGAAGTCATGGAAGCTCACGCCCGGACGCAGTAACGCCATGTTATGCGCCACCTGCTCCTCAGCCAAAGCATATAACTCGCGCTGCGCCGCAGTGGCCGAACGTCCCGGTACCACATAAGAGCGCGAAATGTCAGCCAGTGCACCCATGGGGCCGACCATGTCCGTGTCAAACGCCACCATTTCGCCCGCCGACACCTGACGGTTACCACACTCCTGAAACCACGGGATCGTGCGTGAGCCAGAGGTCAGCAGCCGGCAGTCTATGAATTCCCCGTCGTGGGCGATGTTGGTCGCCTGCAAAACACTCCAGATCTGATTCTCGGTCAGCCCGGCGCGCAAGCCACCTCTTAGACGCTCGATGCCAAGGTCACACACGTCCATCGCCAGCTGGTGTGCGGCGATCTCCCCCGGCGACTTGATGCAACGAGCCTGCTCCAAAGCCTCGTGCGCGTCGACGAATTCGACACCCTGCCGCTCGAGCTCCGCCGCGCCCATAGGGGTCAGATCGTCGACGGCAAGGCGACGATTGCTGCCTCCATATTCGCGCAGCAGCGCGTCGATCTCCTTTGCCCAGGAGCGGGTTTTCTCTAGCGTCCGCGAACCGGCATAAAAGTAGAACGTGGATGTGCCGGTACGTATCTCGTCGATCGTCTCAAAACCTTCTGCTAAATGCCTGCAGGTGGAAAACTCAAACATCACCACTGGCCCTTCGGTTGCAATGAATGCGTACCGACCAGCCTGTCGCAGGGTCCACAACACCATGTTGCGCGTACCCGTCGCATATCGAATATTCATTGCATCGGACAGCAGCGCACCGGCGACGTCCCGACTGCGCAACTGCTCGCGAACACGATTCAAACGATACTTCCGCAACGCCACCTGATCGATCGCATCGATGCGCGCCGCAACGTCGACGCCCAGCTGAGCGGCGTGTGCAAACTCGGGGGGCAGATCAATTGCACGAGGATGATACTCGCGGTGCCTCATCTGTTCGGCGACATGGGAAGCGTGAGCGCTCCTCCCGTTTGAGATGCCACTTCGACCTGGCCCGTCACTACTCACGCCGCAGCTCCTCCATTGGGCACACTTAGGGAGTCCATTCGTAAACCGCACCGTGATACGGTTCTTTCCACTGCTCGAACGCGCCGCTGATGTATACCTCACCGTGCGTTCCGAAACCAATGTTGGTCACGTAGGGAGTTGGCACGTCGATGGTACGAACCGTCCGGCGCTCGTCATTGACAACCAGGACACGCCCAGAGCCGTTCTGGGCTACGTAGTAGAGCTTGTCCGGACCAAGCTTTACGCCGTCCGGCCCGTTATAGGCGTCTTCATTGGGAGTACGCGACGCGAGGTCGTCCATGCGCGCCCACACGGTACGCAAACCCAGCTGGCCGCCCTGCTCGACGGGGAAGGACAGTATGCGCCCGGCCAGCATCTCGGCCACCAGCAGATGTGTACCGTCATTCGCTACCACGAGACCATTGGAGTAATGAATCGTGTTGGCTACGAGGGTGAGCTTTCGATCCGGCGTAAGGTGTACCACCGTCCCGGTGATTGGCGCCTTGATGTCATAGAGGCCCGAGTCGGTGAAGTAGACGCCTCCGTGGCCGTCTGAGCAGAAATCATTGGGCCCGGTGAGTGGGTTGCCTGCGTCGTCACTTTTTATGACCCGCACGACTTTCGCATCTTTGTCCAACTCCACGAGCGCGTTTTCGTCCGTGCATGCAACCAGCAAATGATCCTGAAAGGCAAAGACGGCAGCGGGCCCACAATGATCGCGGTGCCAATATATCTGCACGTGGTGATTGTCCCAGGTCTTGATGTTGTTAGCCGAATACTCCACATAGAACAGGCGACCGTCGTGCCACAGCGGAGATTCCGGGTAATGGGCATCTGCATCGATGACCCGCAGGCTCGATGCTGCGGCCTGGCTGAGCATCCCCAAGGTCAAACCTACGAGGCCCGCCCAGTAGATGATCCGCAGGAGAGCTGACCGCGGGCGCGATAAACAGGTGCTATCCATGATCCCCTCATTTTCTTATGCTGACGACACTGAGTGGCCTCAGCCTCACTCAGCGACGCGCGGGTCCCTGCCCGCATATGGACTTTACCCATAAGATTGACCGATTTCGAGAGCCCCGCGGGCCGCCACCCACTATGTGCGATTCAGAATGTCGGAAATTCGTGATGGACGAGCCCCGGACGAGCGTCCCGGAAAGAGAAGCGGTTGTCCAGGTCGATCCGTCCGAGCAAAGGGTGTTTACCGAAACGTGCCATTTTGTTCGGTTCGCGGCCATTTCCGGCTCCCAAGAGCGTCATATAGGGGGACATTTTGTTGAGTTCTATATCGCTATGGACGGGTCGGAATAATCGCCCCGTCCTTTTCGTTTGGAGGCCGGCGATGAGGAGATGGGACCGCGGGCAGGTGCGGCGTCGCACCGGCGCGTTAAAATGCGCGTGAGTTTTGCGTGACTCTGTTGTGCTTTACTGTGCTCTATGGTGCCAATTGCAACGGGCGCCACGTGGTAAGTTGTTGAAAAATATTTAGTCTGAGTACTCAGTCACTGCACTCATAATGCCGAGGTTGAGGGTTCGAGTCCCTCTCTTACCACCATAGTTCATAGGTGTTTTTTGCGATTTTTAGAATCGGCGCTTTTAATGCGCCGGATTTTGTGCGACGTTTCAACCTTACTTTGGCTGCCCGCATAAAATCCTTAAAATAAAATCGTGGATTTGGACGTCAATCGCTGCTGGCGGCGTGTTCCGGGATCCAACCGGACGCCAAGCCACTGTGTTAATTAAACTCCAATCGGACGCCAGTCCAGCTAGTTAGGATCAACGACATTGGAGAAGATCTGTGCACTACATCGAATCGGAAATTGATATTGCGGCGACTCCGGACCGAGTGTGGTCCATATTGACGGACATCTCCGCATAGCCAAGCTGGAATCCGTTTATTCGCGCCATCAAAGGGTCTATTGAAAAGGGGCAATGCCTAACCGTATCCATTCAACCGACCGGTGGCAAAGCCATAACGTTTCGACCTACGGTATTAGTCGCAGCACCCCATACCGAATTGCGATGGTTGGGGGATTTTCTGATCCCTGGCATCTTCGATGGAGAGCACTACTTGAAGATCGCGCGGACGGACGCCGGACGAGTGCCTTTTACGCAAGGCGAAAGATTTAGCGGTGTATTGGTAGGTATGGCCAAGGCAACCCTGGATCGTGGAACTAAGTCCGGGTTCATCGCCATGAACGCGGCGCTCAAGGCGCGCGTTGAGAGTTCATCTTCGCTGTAAGGTGCTAATAGCGCGCCCGGCGCTCACTGCTACATTTAGCGAGATTCGACAGCAACGAAGTGCATCGGCGATGTTGCAGATTTGCGGAATTGCGGCGATTTGGTTGCGCAAGGAGAATCTGGCAATCAAATCCCAGTGCCGTCTTGAACGAAGAAAAGTGCCGCCATGAAAGATGAACGACACCGGGGGAAGCAACGTCATGACTGGCAGATGCAATCGACGTCACGCGGGGTCGGCGGCTCGGCGCATCGGGCGGGGTCTGCGCGGCAGCATGGCCCTGCTCGGGCTCTCCGGATTGGCGGCCTGCAGCCAGGATTTCTCGCTCCAGCCGCCGTCCGGCGAGCCGATGACGGTGTCGGGCATCAGCACCCACTCAATACACGATATCGCGCCGGCGGGAATCTATGAGAAGGCAACGTCCGTGAATGTCGAGGTGCTGCTGCGGTAGACCCGGCGCGAGTCTCAGGCAGGCGTCGCACAAGCGATGAGCACAGCGAGCTGGACATCGGTCGTGACCGGAGGTGTTTACGGATTCGTGCAAATTGGCGCGGTTTAATGTGGATTACTTTCCGAATACAAGACGAATTCAAGAACTTGAGAGACCGCGGAAACGAAGGCTTTTCGGTTTCTTTAATTCTTATTCAAATGTTCCTGAATCAAGCATTTGCGAATGCGAAGCGCACCGATTTGCACGAAACCGTAAGCAGCCCCCATCTTGGGCGAGGCCAACATCAACATCGCCACCCGCCACCTCGGCCGCCAGGCAGACCTGCAATTATAGTCTCGCCTGACCGGGGCCCAGGCTGATCACCATGCGCTTCAATTTGTTGCCGCTACGCACGTCCATGACGACACGTCGCAGAATCAAATCCGTTGACTGGCCCGCGGGTGCGGCTGCCAGGCCGCGCTCGGCAAGCATCGAGGACAGGCTTGCGGTGAGTTTGGCGACCACTTGCGCTTCGTCTGCGGGCGTTCCCCGGGAAGAATCTCCGCTTAGAGGGGCGCAGTTCCGCAATGACCTGCGCCTACTAGACTGCAAGGGGAGGTCGAGACTTGCTGCTGCTTCAGCCCAGCGCGAGTCGACTCTGGGTGGCGGCGGTATCAATCTCCGGGGCCTGCGCCGCATGAGTATGGGTGCTGATCAGCTGCTCGAATTCCTTCGCCGGCAGCGCTGCGCTGAAATGAAACCCCTGGTACTGATCGCAGCCGAGCTGCTGCAGCAGTGCGAGCTGCTCTCCCGTTTCAACGCCCTCAGCGACCACTTTCAGATTCAGGCTGTGAGCGAGGGAGACCATGGCACGCACGATGGAGGCATCCTCCGGGCGGCTGGTCATCTCTTTCACAAAGCTGCGGTCGATCTTGAGCTTGTCGATCGGGAAGCGCCGCAGATAGCTCATGCTGGAATACCCGGTCCCGAAATCATCCACCGAGACCAGCACGCCCAAACGGCTTAAGCTCTCCAGTATGTAGATCGATTCCTCCGCATTGCTCATGACCGCGGTCTCGGTCAGTTCCACCTCGAGAAACCGCGGCTCGAGTTCCGCAGCCATCAGGGCGCTGCGGACCGTTTCGAGAAGACTTCCCAGTCGAAATTGCGAAGGCGAGAGATTCACCGCGATACGCAGTGGGCGGTCTGCGTGCCGCTGCCAGAGTTTTGCCTGCCGGCAGGCTTCCCTTAGGACCCACTCGCCAATCGAGTCGAGCAACCCACACTCCTCGGCAATGGGAATGAAATCCACCGGCAGCAGCAGCCCGCGCTCGGGATGTCGCCAGCGGATCAGGGCTTCCGCGCTATGCACCCGGCCGGAAGCCGTGTCGACCTTAGGTTGATAGTGCAGTTCAAATTGCCCGGCAGCGAGTGCCGCGTGCAATTCGCTCTCGAATTTGACCCGATCCCGTGTGGAGGTGCTCGTTGAAGTGGCAAAGCACTGGTAGGTGCCGTGCGCGCTCTGCTTAGCGCTGTACATCGCTGCATCGGCGTGTGCGAGCAGCATCTCGACGGTGACCCCGTCGCTGGGATAAAAGGCGATGCCGATGCTTGCGGAAGTTCGCACGTCGACTCCCTGTAAGCGGATCGGCGGTTTCAGGACCTCAATCACCCGGGTGGCCATCGCGAGAACCTGATCCCGGGTCTGGATCGATGCCATCACGATCACGAATTCATCGCCCCCAAGTCGCACTAGCGTGTCCATGTTGCGCGCGGCGCCCTTCAGGCGCTGCGCGACCTCATTCAGCAGCTCATCGCCTGCGCGGTGCCCCAAGGAGTCGTTGATCACCTTGAAGCGATCGAGATCGAGCAGAAGTACGGCAAATTCGTGTTGTTCGCGGGTGGCGTGCGCAATTGCTTGTTCGAGCCGGTCGTGCAGGATGACCCGGTTGGGGAGCCCGGTGAGCACATCGTGGGTGGCGAGATGCTGCAATTGATGGTTCGCCGCCTCCAGTCCCTTTGTGCGCGCCGCGATGACGTGCTCCAGATCCTCCACATGGCGCCGAAGCATCCGTTCGTTGTGCCATTTGCGGCATAAGGCACTTGCCGCCTGCAGCACCTCGATCGATTCGAACGGTTTTTTCAGGACCAGGAGCTTGTCGGAAGGACCGAGCCGGGAGCGCAGCTCCGACCACCCGTACTCCGTATAGGCCGAACAGATGACGACTTGCACATCCGGATCGACTTTCCACAGCTCTTCGATCGTCTTTAAACCATCCCAGCCTGGCGGCATGCGCATGTCAATGAAGGCCATGGCATAGGGACGGCCCTCAACCCGTGCCCGCCGAGCGAGTTCCACACCCGCCGCACCCTGAAGCGCACTGTAGAGCTCAAAGCGCGAGTCCTCGTTCTGCGGGAGCACGTCGCCCAACAATAGCGCCTCCTCCGCGGCGAGTGCTGTGTCCGCGTTGCTATCTCGGCTCAAAATCTTCTTGAAGTCCTCGTGGATGACTGGGTTGTCATCAATCGTGAGCACCCGATGAATCAGCGGTCCACCGAAGGAGGTCATAGCGAGTCCTTCGCGGGAGTGATTGGTAGCTCGAGCCAAAAGGTGGCTCCGCATCCTGGGCCATCGCTGGCGACCCGCAGTGAGCCTTTGAGCTCCTGAGCGGCGAGCGCTGCGCTGTGCAGTCCAAACCCATGGCCGCTGGGGCGGGTGGTGAACCCGTGGCTAAAGATTCGAGTCATATTCTCGGTTGGGATTCCCACGCCGTTGTCGACCACCGCGATCGCGACCCCGAGTGCACACCGTGTGACCCGAATCGTGATGCGTTTGTCGCTTCGTCCCGAGTCCTCGCAGGCATATTTGGCGTTGCGGATGAGATTCACCAGAATCTGCAGCACCCGGTGTTTATCTACCGTGATGGCGGGCACCTCCTCAAATTCGCACGCGAGCGTGACCCCATGGCGGGAGAACGCTTCTGCATTCAGCCGCACACTGTCGTTTACCAGATCCGCGACAGCCACACTCTCCACCACACCGCCGTGCGTCGCATAGCTCTGCTGCATCCTGACAATGTCCTTCATGTGCTCGATACTCTTAACCAGCGATGCCAATTCCGTAAGTGCGGCCTCGCGATCGGCTACGAGCTGGGAAGAGAGCTGTGCAAGGTAACTGGGCAGTCGTTTCCCCCGATCGTCACTCGCAATGAAGGATCCGAGTTGATCGCCTTGCTCTTCGAGCATCGCGGCGACTCGGGCGAGTCCGGAAGCCTTGGACGTCCGCATCCGCTCATCTAGCAAGTTCGCGGACACGTTGACGCTGTTCAAGACGTTGCCGACGTTGTGGAGCACGCTGCTGGCAACTTCAGCCATTCCCGCCTGACGGGAGGCACGCATCATGGCTTGATGAGCCTCCTGCAACTCGGCCTGCGCCCTTAGAAGCCGCGAGCGCATGAGCTGGAACCAAGCCGCGGCCGCGGCCAGCATCAGTGTTGCAATCACAACTACAAACAGCAGGGTGCGCAAGCGCAGTGCGGCATCTGAGGAGGTGTGCTGGACCGTCGCGGCGAGATTCATTATCTCCGTCTGCAATGCCTTGGCGTTGTCCTCCGCGAACAGGTGCGCGCGCTCCGCCGCGGCATAGTACTCACGGCCTTCGGGCGAGAACGTGGTGTCTGCGGTAACGGAATCCACGTAGGTCTGGCCCGTGAAAGAGACGACCGGATCGATCACCGAGCGGTATTGGTGCCACAGCCAGACCGCCCGGGCGAGCTGCGGCGAGTCGTTTCCGGAGTCGGAAAGCTGCCCAAGATCATGATCGAAACGCCTGACCGTGTTCTGCAGATCCGCGAGCGCTTGGCCGGAATCGGCGCGAGCCTCGAGACGGTCGCACAGTGCACTCAGCTGACCGGAGATCTCCTCGGGGTAGTTTTGCAGAGCGCTCGCGGCCTGCAGTGCATTGATGCTCGCACGGATGTGCGTGACGAGCCGATAGCCGAAGAGCAGCACCAAGCCCATCGCGAGAGTCAGCGCGAGACCGATGGCGGCCGTGACCAGCCGGCCGTGACGCTCGCTCCCTGAGCGACTCATGTGAAGCTTGTCCGGCTTTCCTTGAGCGGCTCGAAGCGCACCATGTGTTGATCGCGAAGCGCTCTCCACGAGCGGGTCCAAGACCGTGATGGGCGCGTCAACGCCTGCAGCCGGCGCGGAGATAGGGCTCGGCTCGGCGCTATGCTGCCGCAACGGCTCAGCGCTCACCGCTTCCTCCCACTTCTTCGTAATGCCGTAGTCCGCATTGACACATCAACCGCAAGATCCATAAGGCTGCAGTTCGCACACACCATAATATGGTTTGGATCACTATGTGAACTGTGAAGCTGGATTACGTTTTTTAGAACGAGCTGTGACGCAGATGCCATTTCCGCTTCCTGACGGGGAAAGCACGCGCTATAGGCCTGGTGTTCAAGCGTGAGCCATCCACGATGCCGCCGCCCTCGCCGTCATGGCACCAAGTGTGGTCTCTCGAGAAACTGCGCCGCGTTCGCGCATCTGCGCGATGCCGATCGCTTTGATTTCCAGGATGCGGCCGGTCTTGCACAGATTTTGCTTCCCGAGGAGGATGAAGATTGCCGCGAGTCAACGCCCGGCAGTCACCTCGGTTGCAGTGCTTGGGGTTTAGCGGGCTCCACTCGCCGCCTCGACTACACTTGGGATTCCAGGTAGGGGTTATGCGCGCGACTGTCGTCGTCACGCCGCGCCGACAGGTGCGCCGGTTCGCGCCTGCTCGCCATACAAACAAGCGCCTCGCCCCCCTGATTCGGTCTGTCGGGTCTTTAGCGAGCCAACCGGGCCTCTATGGCCGAAGAATTTGCAGCGCCTGTGCCGTCTTCGTGCTGGTCTTCCTGTTTCACGGTGCGCCTTTGCCGATGGGTGTAGGTGGCGTCCCGGTCACGTTCTTCGGGTAGTCCGGGCTCAGGCTCTGTATGAAATGCACCAGATCCCAAGCCTCGGCGGGGCTTATGGAATCGGCGAACGAAGGCATCGGCGTGCCATTCAGGCCGGCAATGAACACTCGGTAAATGTCGGATCCGTTGTTGCCGCATTTGACGTGGCCTTCGGTGAAGTCATACGGCACGATCCCGTTTCCCCAATCATCCTTGAGATCGTCTGCAGACGGACCATCACCATGACCTGCGTCACCATGGCATTGGGCGCAGTTGAACTTTTGGTATACGGCCTCGCCGCGGGTTACGGATTCGGCCGTGTACGGCGGCTCAGGCGGAATGGTAATCGGCGCCTCGGGCTTCTCGGTCGCAAAGCGTGGCGAGAAGGTCTTGATGTAGGCGATGACATCGAGCCTTTGCCGGTGGGTCAACGAAGTAGAGAAGCTCGACATGGACGTGCCAAACAGACCATTGACCAAGACTTTTTCAATGTCTGCGTCGGTCGGCAACGAGCCCGACGGCGTGCTGCGCCATTTAAATGTGCCCTGTCGGAAATCGCGCGGCACTGGGGTGGTATCTTCGCTATAGTGACCCTTGCCGTCGCCCTGTTCTCCATGGCAGAGAGCGCAATACTGCTCATAGACGACCTTTCCCTGATGCACGTCTCCCACGTCGTCCTGTGCCAAAACCACGCGCGCTATGATCAACAGCGCGACCAGGGCCGGGAGCAGCGTCGCTATACGGCCATCAGGGCGCAAGTTGCCGCCAAAATCGTTAAGCTCGAGTTAGGATTCATGCCAAGTTGTGCAGTGCAAGCCGCATTTGCGGGCGAAAAAGCAGATATCGCCGGGGTCCCGACGAGGCGAGACTCAGGCCAACGCGCACCAACGCGCACGGGCCAAAGCGCACTACTACCCTAAACAGTCGTCTGGACATCATGGCACCTCGAACCGTTCAGGGGGTCTTTGTGGCCGAGAGTTGGATGGCTACGGTCGCCGTTTTGCCAGCAGACACCGTGACCGAGGTCAGTTTCTCACCGGCAGCTTCGTGCCAAGCGACGAGTGTGTAGGTGCCTGGCGGCACGTCTTTGATCGTGAAGTGCCCTTCATCCCCGGTCGTCGCGAAGTAGGGATTGTCGAGCTCCCAAATCCACGCGTGCATCCATTCGTGCGCATCGCATTTGACTTTGATCAGTTCCGGGATTGCGGGCAACGGCTTGGTTACCGAGAATCCCTTAAAAGGCAGGGCAATATTGTAGATGGTGGCGTTGGTTGACGCGTTTTGCGGATGCGTACTGTGCAGAACCGGATCGTTGGAGGAGATCCTGATTTGCTGACCAACGTTCGCTCCCTGCACCCGCGGATTGAACATGCAGTGCTCATTGACGAGCGAGATCGTGTCGGTAGAAAGCGCCTTACCCTTGGTGATGCCCTTAAGGTATACCTCGACATTCTGTAATCCGCCGTCCTTGCCGACTGAGTACACGGGGCTTGGAATGGACTGACCGCAATAGTCCTGGTTCTTGGTGACCTTGATGGGCGCGATTTGGAGCGCCGCACCACTGAGCTTTACTACTCCCTCGATGGTGCCGCCATTTGAGACGGCTTCCACCGTGTAATCTGCGAGAACTGGTCGCGCAAGGAGCAACGCGCCGCTGATGACTGAGGCGCTGAGAATCCTAAGACCATAACGCATTGGGATTTTCATGGCGTGATTCCCCCGGGGGTTGCAAGCACAAGGATTCACCCGCGCCTTCCAATGGGCCTACTTGGTGGAAACATATTCAACTAAAGCGGCGATCTCATTATCGGTCAGTTTTTGGGTGACGTGTTGCATGAGTTTGCTTTCGCGCAGCCGACTGCGGAACTGCAGCATTGCGGTCACCAAATAGTCTCGAGGCTGCCCGGCGACCCGTGGATTTGTGTTGACGCCCTCGCCGTCGTGACCGTGGCAGACAATGCAAGCCAGAACATCGCGCTCCTTCGCCCCGTTCTCGTAGAGCAACTTGCCTTGGCCAGCTAGCGCGGGATTGCTCGATACCATGCCTCTCACCGGCGGTTGGCTCGAGAACTGCCGTGCGACCCCTTTGATTTGCTCATCAGTCAGACCCCGAGCTATCCCCCACATAAAGGTTCGCGCGCCGGAATCGCTGCGGCCATGCTGCCGAAATAGCTTTAGTTCAGTCTCGATGTAGACGGGCAGCTGCCCTGCGAGATTCGGGAAGAGCCGGCATATGCTGACTCCGGTAGCACCATGACACTGGGAGCACACGTTGCTCACCAGCGTCTGAGCGTCGAAAGCCGATGGATCAGGCGGCACGACGATGGGCGCCGCAGGTGCATCACGAACCGTTGTGGCCGCGAGCGCAATCGCAGCGACGGTGAGCGAGGTTATTAGCAGCTTTCTCATTAGAAGTCCATCCATAGTCCCAAAACAAAGGTTCTGGTGCAAGTCCGGACAGCGTGGTTGCAGGTAGCAATTCATCTGTCCGGTCTTGTAGCACGTGATCTGTCCGGTTCATCGTGCCCCAAAGGGGGCGCACTGCGAGACGAACAGAGTGGCTACAGGAGACTCGGAACATGAGGTTTGACGAGGCCTATGCCGGCTGGCAAGCGGGGCGATTGCGACAAGAGGAAGCGGCGCGCTTGCTCGGGGTGTGTGAACGATCTTTTCGCCGTTACATCGATCGCGTATTGTTCGAAAATTCCAATGCATTCATGCCGCGGCACGTTCGTAGAACCGCAGCATGCCTCGGAGGCGAGATCGACAATCGATCCGCTGTATTTTTGAACGCCGAACCGGCGTTGGTATGATCAATTGGTTATCGAGGCCCTGATTATTTCGCTCAAGGTGATAATGATCCGTATATTCGCGCAAGGCGCGGCGAAGCATCGGCGCGCCGATCGGTATCAGTTTCGATACGCACTCGCTTTTTATGGATCTGACGAATCGTTCTGCGTATGCGTTCAAATTCGGTGAACGCGGCGGTAGGTGAATCACTTCAACGCCTTCTCGGGCGAGAAAAGCACGGAATGCCGACGAATACTTCGTGTCGCGATCCACGATCAAATGGCGTTTGCCGACGAGTGCTCCGGTTCCGTTGTCGATCAGGTTTCTCGCCACTTGCAACATCCAGGCTTCGTTCGGATTCGTTGTGATTCCACAAATGACGACCCGCCGAGTGGCAAGTTCTATCACAAATAAGACGTAGTGCGTGATCAGACCGTGCCAACACCATACTTCAACCGCAAAGAAGTCGCTGGCCGCGATAGCTCTCCAATGCGACTTGAGAAACACCGACCACGGGATGCGGCGGGCCCGTGCGGGCACCGGCTCAATCAGGTGATCTTTGAGAATGCGGCGGATCGTGCTACGGCCCACCTTGATATCCAAATTAAGCAAGGCGCCGTGAATTCGCGTGTAACCCCAACTCGGGTTCTCACGGGCCATCCGTACAACGAGTTGCTCAATGTCGATTGGCGTTTGCGGTCTTCCTGGCCGACGTCGCTCCAGAAACGTCCATTTCTGCGCCATGAGTTGTCGATGCCAACGCAATAGGGTCGCGGGGAAACAATCGGGTTTAGCTCTCGCAACGCTTTAATGCCGATTTCTCTTGCGAGCGCTCCGAGCGTGCGGCGTACAGCATCAGTAAACAAGATGCGCTGTCGTGCGAGTCTCGACTGCAGCGCACGATTCTCCGCCTTCAAATATTCAATCTGTGCGAAGGAACTCCGCTCGAGCCAACTGGCCATGCACGCGATAAGTAATGCTAATAAGTGTGGCGGCCTCCATGACATGGCCTGATGCTACGATAGGGCGTCACAGATTGCCAAATTCAGTTTTCGAACAATACGGGATGCAGGCGCACTAGATTTGGATGATTCCCCGCTTCAATCCGAGTATTACCGCATGGGTGCGGTCGTTTGCATTGAGCTTGCCAAGGATGCTTTTCATATGGGCTTTCGCGGTATCCTCCGAAATTGACAGACGGCCGGCGACGCGCTTGTTGGAGTCGCCGCTCGCGACAAGTTGGAGTACCTCGATCTCGCGCGCCGACAGGCCCACCTCTCCCACGTGGCTCGCCAGCTGTGCGGCGACGTCTGGACTGATCCGCTTGGAACCGCCATGAACTATGCGGATGGTCTCAAGGAGGTCTTTTCGGACCAGTCCCTTCAGCACGTAGGCCTGTGCGCCCGCCTTCAAGGCGCGCCCGGCGAGCGCGTCCCCGCCGTAAGTCGTCAGCACGATGATGCGTGCCTCCGGAAATTCGCCGCGAATGGCAATGATGGCATCGATGCCGCTCATCTCGCCCATTTGCAGGTCCATGAGCGTCACGTCGGGGCGCATTGCGCGATATTTCTCGATTGCCTCGTGGCCACTGGCAGCTTCCGCCACCAGTTTCATATCAGGCTGATTCGCGATTAGCGCGGCAACGCCTTCGCGAAGCAGCGGATGGTCGTCTACCGCCAAAACACGAATTCGAGCGGTCGCACTGCTTGTTGACATCTTCGCCTCGGGAGCTTGACTCGGCAGGTGCATGTCGACGTGCTCGTAAAAGCCTTGTAACTCGCGATGGTTGTCGCTCGCCAATCGTACGAGCGGCAGTGCTGCGGCGATATCCTCATTCGGATGGAATGCGGACCCCCCTTTAGAAGGGTAGGATCAAGCGGCCTTGGACGCGAGATCTCGCCGAGTGCCGGGTCAGATCTCGATACGCTTACGGCCATATAGGCGTGAGTCCAGAGACCACGCCCCTGGGCCGAGTCCTGCCAGCGCCAACCCAATCGCCGCACGAGTTAGCTGCAAATTGATGAGCTCGGGTTTCGAGAGCGCGAGTGACAACTCGATAACCGCCAGCAGGATCGCAGCGAGCGGCGTCCAGACTCCGAGGAGAACGGCGGTTGCGGGCAATAGACTGATCAGACGGAGCCAAGCCATCGCCGCTGACCAATCCGGCAGGACCGATAGGCAGTTCAGTATGACGGGAGCAGCCGATACCATCCGAAGCAGCAGCAGACCTGCACCGGGCCATCCGTTCGGAAACGTTGTAAATAACCGCTGCATGGCTCAGTCAATAGCGTACGAAGGCGCGGCTGAGATCGATACCCTCGGAGTGGGGTTCGGCGGACAATCCTTTCGGGGGAGGCTAGAGCTGAATGATTCCCCGCCGCAGTGCCAAGGTCACCGCATGTGTTCGATCGTTTGCTCCGAGCTTGGCAAGAATACTCTTGACGTGGCCTTTCGCGGTTGCCTCCGTAATGAACAGCTGTGCGGCGATAATTTTGTTTGACTGTCCGGCCGCCACCAGAGACAGCACTTCGATTTCCCGCGGGGACAGACCCGTTTCTCCGGTGTGGCTCGCGAGCTGTGCAGCGACGTCCGGGCTAATCCGCTTGGAACCCGAAAATACAATGCGGATGGTCTCCAGCAAGTCCTTTCGAACCAGTCCCTTGAGTACATAGGCTTGCGCGCCCGCCCTCAGAGCCCGCTCGGCGAGCGCGTCACCACCGTAGGTCGTGAGCACGACAATCCGCGCTGCAGGGAACTCACTGCCCAAACATCGTTGAAGCCGCCGGCGAATCCTTGCACTGAGACTACTGGCGTTCTTGTATTTCAATAGGATGTTTTCCGGCGCATGTTGCAGGAAATGTTGAATCGAGCGTTCATCTTGCACGAGAGGAAGATCTAAGTAACTCGCATCGAAAGCAATCAGCGTATTCGGCCGGTCAAATCGCAATTCGTTGCAATACATCAGTCGATATTCCTCGCTGTGCGCGGGCGCTTTATAGCTAAATTCGGCGCGCATGATCGGGATGCGCCGGCCCACTAGCCAGCATGACACGCCATGAAGCAGCATCAATATCGTTTCGTGGGCAAATACACGTTGACTCGCTCCCGCGAGGCGCTCGTGCAGAACCAGTCGCGCTTCCTTGGCATCCCGCTGCACGCTTGCCGAAATATCATCCAACATCAGCGCGTAAAATTGCGCACTTCGGACGAGCGCGCGAGCCAAGGTTTTGCAATTGATGACGGAGTGACACAGCATTGCAAAACTCCCTGCCTTCAGCCGGCGGGAATCCTGGCCGAAGAACTCATCGTCGAGGGCGCGGGCGATGGCTCGCCACAAGGCCCCATACACTTTCGCTGAGACTCGCGCCTGCGGCACCTCTAGTAGCGATGGTGATAGGCCGACAGTCGCCAGCAGTTCGTCCGTGTTTAGGTGACGGGCGCGGAAGCTTTGCAATGCTGCGGCAACGAAACAGACAGCAATTGTACCTGGCTCCGCCGCTTGCCCTGCCGCCGTGCCTCGACTCTCGGATCCCGAACCGGTGTGGGTATCGCGGCTAATCATTTTGATGTGTTTGAACACCATAGCGGCGGATTCATGGCATTATCGTACTCGCCACGGGACGAGTTACCTAGCCATGCTCTCGGCTGCAAGGCGTCAAGCGGACATCTCATCCCTCGTAAGTGAAACGCGTCGCAGGTGCAGCTCGCGCAGAATTTCCCGTCGCCGACCGTCGCTCAATGGTGAGTTACCCATCGCTGCACAACTTGGTGAATGGCATCGAGCCCGTCGGTGAGCGCTGCGGGGCCGGGTTGCAGAATGACAGGCGATTTAATCTCATGCAAGTCACCGGTGCGCACCGCCGGTATGGCGTCCCAGCCGACGCGGGATGCCACTTGACCTGCACGGAAGCGTTTGCCACACCAGGAGCCGAGTATGATCTCGGGAGCACGGCGTACGACCTCGCCGGGGTCCCCTAGGATGCGATCCCTGCCGAGCGCGCAGAGCGCGCGCTCCGGGAATACATCATCACCGCCGGCAATACCGATGAGTTCGCTGACCCATCGAATGCCGGTGATGAGCGGGTCATCCCACTCTTCGAAATAGACGCGCGGACGGCGCGGGAGCAAGGAAGCCGCTTGCCGTACGCGCTCGATATGGGCTTCGAGTGCGAGTGCGTAACGCTCGGCGCGATCGCCGGCGCCGACCAAGGCGCCAAGCCGGCGCACATAGCTCAAGATCCCATCGACCGAGCGGTGGTTGCTGATCCAGACCTCGATCCCGCGTTTGATCAGCGCCTGCGCGATATCGGCCTGAATATCCGAGAAGCCGACCACGAAGTCCGGATCCAAGCTAAGAATGCGGTCGAGCTTGGCGCTCGTAAACGCCGACACCCGAGGCTTTTCGCGACGCGCTCGTGGTGGCCGCACCGTGAAGCCGGAGATGCCGACGATCCGATCCTCGAGCCCCAGCGCGTAGAGAACTTCGGTGGGTTCCTCGGTCAGGCAAATGATGCGCGTCGGATATCGGCTGTCCATGGGGCCGATTAGAGCACGCCCTCGGCCAGCGCCGCCGATGCGCCGTGCACGATGCTGTGGGCGAGCCCCGCCGCCTGTGATAACACATAATCCGTATAGAACCGCGCCGTCATGATCTTCGCCTCGTGGAAACCCGCGGCTCCACCACCGTCCTTGGCTGCGAGGCGATGTTCCGCAATCAGCGCGGAGCGCAGCAGTTGCCAGCCGCCGGCTACGATCCCAAACAGTTTGAGCATGGGAACGGCGCCGACCGAGACACCGCGGATATCGGTGGCGTAGTTCTGCACCACGTAGTGAATCGCCAACTCCAACGAGTCGATCGCGGCCGAAAACACCACGGCGGGCTCCGAGAGAATCGGCGCAGCGGCCAACTCCGCCGCCACGCCTCTCATCTCGGCGATGACAGCCTGCGCTGCGCGACCACCGTCGCGGGCAAGCTTGCGGCCGATCAAATCGTTGGCCTGAATGCCGGTGGTACCCTCGTAGATCGGCGTGATTCGTGCATCGCGCAGATATTGCGCGGCGCCGGTTTCTTCGACGAATCCGACGCCGCCGTGCACCTGGATGCCAAGGGAGGCGATGTCGACCGCGTTTTCAGTACACCAGCCCTTGACGACGGGAATCATCAGATCCGCGACCGCCTGATGGCGTTGCCGTTCCTCCACACGCGGGTGCAAGCGGGCGGCATCCAACGAGACGGCAACCACGCCCGCGAGCGCGCGCATAGCCTCCGCCTGCGACTTCATCAGCAGCAACATGCGGCGCACATCGGGATGGCGGATGATGGGAACCCGCGGGCCTGCGCGCACACCGGCCTCGGTGCCTTGGATGCGCTCGCGCGCATACGCTTGTGCGGTCTGGTACGCGCGTTCCGAGATGCCGATGCCCTCGAGGCCGACCGAAAAACGCGCCGCGTTCATCATGATGAACATGTACTCGAGTCCGCGATTTTCTTCGCCCACGAGTTCGCCGACCGCGCCGCCGTCCTGTCCGAAGGCGAGCACGCAGGTGGGGCTCGCGTGGATTCCGAGCTTGTCCTCGATCGATAGGCAGTGAACATCGTTGCGAGCGCCGAGCGAGCCATCCGCATTGACGAGAAACTTGGGCACCAAGAACAATGAAATGCCTCTGACCCCGTCGGGAGCGCCGGCAACGCGCGCCAACACCATGTGTACGATGTTGCCGGCGAGGTCGTGCTCACCATAGGTGATGAAGATCTTCTGGCCCGTCAATAGATAGCGGCCATCGCGGTCCGGGACGGCCCGCGTACGAATGGCCGACAGGTCGGAGCCGGCCTGCGCCTCCGTGAGTACCATGGTGCCGGTCCATTCGCCAGCGACCATCTTGGGCAGATACGTGCTTTTCTGAAACGCCGAACCGCGTAGTTCGATTGAATCGATCGCTCCGCGCGTCAGCATTGGGCACAGCGCAAAGGCGAGATTTGCGCCGTTCCACATCTCCTCGACCAGCGCGGATAGGACTCTGGGCAAATTTTGGCCGCCGAATTCGGATGGACACGACAGGCCGTTCCAACCGCCGGCGACGAATTGTGCGTAGGCTTTCTTCCATCCAGCCGCGGTCAGCACTTCACCGTCTGCCCATCGAACGCGCTCCATATCGCCGCTACGATTCAGACGTGAGAGAACCGAGCTCGCGAATTTGGCGGCTTCGTCGAGCACCGCGTCGGCCACGTCCACCGTGAACTCCTCGAAGCCGGGCAGCTGTGCGAGCAGCTCAAAGCCCACCAACTCTCGCAGCACGAACTTCATGTCTGCCAGCGGAGCCTGATAATCGTTCATGTTCATTTACCTCGCGGGCATCGGCGCCAGGAGAAAGCCTCAGCCCACTCTTGCGCTCCCCATGCACCGATCGTCGGGAGAGTTGAGCGTTCTCGTTGCGCGTTACATGTTGCGCCGATAACGGCCGCCAACATCGTACAGGGTGTGCGTGATCTGGCCGAGCGAACAGCCGCGAACCGCTTCCATTAGAACTTCAAAGGTATTGCCGTCTTCGATGACCGTGCGCCGCAGGCGCTCGAGCAGCTCGGCCGCGTGCGGGGCGTGGCGCTCCTTAAATTGCTGCAGGCGTTTGAGCTGCGACTGCTTCTCTGCATCCGTGGAGCGTGCCAGCTGGATCGCAGCCGGGACCACTTCGCTGGCCGGATTCCGGAACGTGTTGACGCCGATGATGGGATACGATCCGTCGTGTTTCTGCCGCTCATAAAACAGCGACTCCTCCTGAATCTTGCCGCGCTGATAGCCGGTTTCCATTGCGCCGAGTACGCCGCCGCGATCCGCAATCGCATCAAATTCCCGCAGCACCGCTTCCTCGACCAAGTCCGTCAATTCGTCGATGATGAAGCTGCCCTGGATGGGATTTTCGTTCTTCGCCAGGCCCCATTCGCGATTGATGATCAGCTGAATCGCCATCGCGCGCCGCACGCTCTCTTCGGTGGGTGTGGTGACCGCCTCGTCATACGCGTTGGTGTGCAGGCTATTGCAATTATCGTAGACGGCGCACAATGCCTGCAACGTCGTGCGAATGTCGTTGAAAGACATCTCCTGGGCGTGCAATGAACGGCCTGAAGTCTGCACGTGGTACTTGAGTTTTTGACTGCGCTCGTTCGCACCGTACTTCTGTTTCATCGCGACGGCCCAAATACGACGCGCGACGCGGCCGATCACCGAATATTCCGGATCCATGCCATTGGAAAAGAAGAACGACAAGTTCGGGGCGAATTCATCGACGTGCAGGCCGCGCGCGAGGTAGGCCTCGACAAAGGTGAATCCGTTGGCGAGCGTAAACGCCAGCTGCGAGATGGGGTTGGCGCCGGCTTCGGCGATGTGGTACCCGGAGATCGAGACCGAGTAGAAATTCTGCACCTTGTGGCGCACAAAATATTCTTGAATGTCGCCCATCATTTTGAGAGCGAACTCGGTGGAAAAGATACAGGTGTTCTGCCCTTGGTCTTCCTTCAATATGTCGGCTTGCACGGTGCCGCGCACCGTGGATAAAGTCCGAGCCTTGATCTTCTCGAGTTCCGGCGGCGTCGGATCGCGGCTATTCTTTTTCTTGAACTTGTCCACTTGCTGATCGATGGCGGTGTTCATGAACATGGCCAGAATCATCGGTGCCGGGCCATTGATGGTCATGGATACCGAGGTGCTCGGAGCACACAGGTCGAAGCCCGAGTACAGCACCTTCATGTCATCGAGGGTTGCGATCGAGACACCGGAATTGCCGACCTTGCCGTAGATATCCGGACGTAGGTCGGGATCCCAACCATAGAGAGTGACTGAATCAAAGGCAGTCGACAGCCGGTGCGCGGGCATGCCTTCGGACAAGCGTTTGAAACGCTGATTGGTCTTAAACGCATCGCCTTCGCCGGCGAACATGCGTGTCGGGTCTTCGCCTTCGCGCTTGAACGCGAATACACCGGCCGTGTAAGGGTAGGAACCCGGTAGATTTTCCTTCCATAGGAAGCGCAGTATCTCGCCATCGTCCTTGAAGCGCGGCAGCGATACCTTGCGTATCTTGGTGCCCGACAGCGAGTCAGACGTGAGCTTGGTGCGAATCTCCTTCTCGCGGCTCTTCACCACGTACTCCGGCTGTGCGTAGAGTTCCTGCGTCTTTGGCCACTGCTCCAGCAACTTCACCGAGGCGGGATCCATTTCCAGACGTTTGGCCACAATCAGCTCGTCGAAGCCCGCGACCGGACGGTCCGATGCGGCAAATAGAGACTTCGAAATCTCGAGTGATTGGCGCTCGCGCGCAATTCGTGACTCGTGTCCGATGAACCGATGGAACTCACGCAGGGCGTCGGAAATCTCGGCCAGGTAGCGCGAACGCTCCGGCGGCACGATGGCGCGACCGCGAGAGGAGGCTTTAACGACGACTGGCGGCAACTTGCCCGGGCCCACAGTCAGGCCTCTCTCTTGCAATCGCGGTAGCATGGCTTGATACAGCGCAGTTACACCGTCGTCGTTGAAGCGTGAGGCCACCGTGCCATAAACCGGCATGCTCTCGGGGCCTTCGCCAAACAATTCCCGGTTGCGCTGATACTGCTTGCGCACGTCGCGAAGCGCGTCCTGAGATCCCTTGCGATCGAATTTATTGATGGCGACAAAGTCGGCAAAATCGAGCATATCGATTTTTTCCAACTGTGAGGCCGCACCGAATTCGGGCGTCATCACATAGAGCGAGGCATCGACGAGCGGCACGATGGCCGATTCGCCCTGGCCGATCCCGGAGGTCTCCACGACGATTAGATCGAAGCCGCTGATCTTGCAGGTCGCCAGTACCTCCGGCAGAGCGGCGGAGATCTCGGTCCCCGTGTCGCGCGTGGCCAGCGAGCGCATGAATATCTTGTCGGTATCAATCGCATTCATGCGAATTCGATCGCCGAGCAAAGCGCCTCCGGTACGTTTGCGCGAGGGGTCGATCGAGATGATGGCGACCCGCAGGCGATCGTTCTGGTCGAGCCGCAATCTCAGAATCAGTTCGTCGCAAATGGAGGATTTACCCGCGCCGCCGGTGCCGGTGATGCCCAATATCGGAGTCCTGATGCCGGCGGCAGCCTGCAAGAGCGACTGACGGACGCGCATCGAATAAAACCGACTTTCAACCGCGGTAATTACGCGAGCAAGCTGCCTGCGATTACCCGTACGTAACGCATCAAGGGCATCGGCCTCAAGGGGGGCCAACGCGGACAAATCGTAATCGCTGGAGCGAATGACATCATCGATCATTCCTTGCAGGCCCAATCTTGCGCCGTCCTGCGGCGAATATAGACGCGTTACGCCGTACGCCATCAGTTCGTCAATTTCGGAGGGCACGATGACCCCGCCGCCGCCGCCGAACACCTTGATATTCTCGCCGCCGTTCTCGCGCAGCATGTCCATCATGTATTTGAAAAATTCGAGGTGTCCACCCTGATAGGAAGTGATCGCCATCGCCTGCACGTCTTCCTGCAGTGCCGCATTGACGATCTCTTGCACGGAGCGGTTATGACCCAGATGGATGACTTCCGCCCCCGAGGCCTGGAGCACGCGCCGCATGATGTTGACCGTGGCGTCGTGGCCGTCGAACAACGCAGTGGCGGTCACGAATCGAATTTTGTTCGTGGGCTGATAAGGCACTGGCTTGGCAGCAATGGATACGGCGTTCATAGGATGAGCTCGCGGGTGCGTCGATCGGGCACTAGACCAGGCTTACCTGACTCATTCTAGTGAAGCTGCGCGCCGAAACAAATGACCAAATGTGTCGCCGGCAATGAGAGAATTTGCAACAGCATCAGGGCGTTGTTCGCTCTCCTTTCCCTGATGGGAGCGGTGCGGTCGGTGGCCAGTTCGGCTTGCGCTTCTCAATGAACGCCGATATTCCCTCCTGCGCAACGTCGTCGATCAAGTTGCAGGCCATTGCTTGACCCGCGAGCTGATAGGCCGGCGCGATGCCCAGCTCGAGCTGCCGGTAGAACAGCGCTTTACCGCTTGCAATTGCAGATTGCGGCTTTGCAACAATTGCAGCCGTCAATGCCGAGATTTCCTCGTCCAGACGATTCGCGGCTACACATCGATTGATCAAACCGCGCTGCAGGGCCGTGGGCGCATCGATGAACTCGCCAGTCACGAGCATTTCGAAAGCGGCCTTGCGCCCCACATTGCGCGTGAGCGCAACCGATGGCGTGCCACAGAATAGACCGACATTGATTCCGGAAACTGCAAAGCGCGCATCGGCGGCAGCGATTGCGAGGTCGCACATCGCTACGAGCTGACAGCCGGCGGCTGTGGCAATTCCATGCACGCGCGCAATGACCGGTTGCGGCAGCGTTTGGATCCGCATCATCAATCGGCTGCAGTCGTCGAACAGCTGCTGGTAGCGCTCGAGGCTTGGGTTCGCTTTCATCTGCCGCAGGTCGTGCCCCGCGCAAAATGCCTTACCGGCCCCAGCCAGCACGACGACGCGCACCGATGCATCATTGGCAAGCGCGTCAAGCGCGGCATGCAGTGCCATCATCAGTTCCTCAGACAGCGCGTTGTATTGGGCGGGACGATTGAGAGTCACCGTCGCTACGCCACCCTCGCGGTCGAGAAGAACGAGTGGCGCCGCGTCCGAACAATCGCTGGTTGCATTCATTGGATCACCCATCGTCAGGGAAGCCCTGAATTACCGGTAGAGTCTGATCTGAAGTTCATCTTTGCGCGAGAGCATTTATGCGGCTCTGGTGCATCGCGGGATAATCTTGTCGTATCGATGTTTTTCCGTTTTCGAGCCTCACTTACGCGAGCGCCATCGCTCCCCTCGCTGATCTTTCGCGTGATCCTAAAATCCGATGCCAGCCATACGGGAGCGCCGTACGGCCTGGCGGGGCGGTCTCGCTCGCCGCGGGAGTCCCCGGGGGATCGCGAACGGCGCCCTTGATGCGACAACCGAAAGAAATCTGGGCCGTCGTTGGAGTTCGACATCAAGATGTTCCGGCGTTATCCAGGTCTGTGGTCGACAAGAGCTACGCTTTGATACGCAGCATCAGGGGGTCGTAGAGCGGTGTCGCCGACGCCGTGCACGGAAATCGGGCGCCGGCGATCTCCACTGCCCATTGACCTGAGTCCAGATATGCTTGGTCCACCGGGACATTCACGTCGATCATTGCCAGACCGACCGCGCCGCCCAGCGTATGCCCATACGAGGCGGAGCGCACGTAACCTACCGGCACGCCATCGCGCCATATCACTTCGGCGTGATACATGAGCGGTTCCGGGTCTTTCACCAACACCTGCACCAGCCGCCGGTGCAGCGGCCCGCGAGCCTTCTTGGCGATGACGGCTTCCTTGCCGATGAAGCCACCCGGTTTTTTCAGCGCCAGCGAGAATCCCAATCCGGTCTCCAGCGGATCGTCGGTGTTATCAACATCATGCCCATAGTCGCGATAAGCTTTTTCCATGCGTAGACTGCCCAATGCCTTGAGTCCTGCAGGTACGAGGCCGAACTGCTTGCCGGCCTCGGCCACTCGATCATAGACATGCAGTGCCTGTTCGCACGGAACATAGAGTTCGTATCCCAATTCGCCCAGATAGGTAATGCGCACGCACAGTGCGCGTGCCAAACCGATGTCGATTTCACGAGCGCTGCGGAACGGGAAAGCCTCGTTGGACAAGTCCTGAGTTGTGATCATCTGCAGTAACTCGCGCGACCGCGGACCCTGTACGTTGAGCTGACCGTAGGCGGAAGTCATGTCCGTGACGAATGCGTGCGCGTCGTCGGGAATGTTGCGCTTCATCCAGGTTTCCGCATGCCTGACCATGGTGTCGGTGACAACGACGAGAAACTTTTCGTCATTCAGCTTCGTCACCGTCAGATCGGCTTCGAGCCTTCCCAGCTCGTTGAGCCACTGCGTATAAGTAATGACGCCACTCGCCCCGTCGACGTCATTGCCACTAAGGTGGTTCAAACAACGCCCCGCATCACGTCCCTGCACTAGAAACTTGCCCATGAAGGACATGTCCATGACGATGACGTTCTCGCGGGCGGCCCGATGTTCCGTTTGCCATCGGGAAAACCAGGATGGCCTGCCCCACGACAAGGGACCCGGGTCTGGCTCGGTGCCCGGTGTGCCATACCAATCGGGGCTCTCCCAGCCGCTGACCTCCCTAAAATAAGCGCCGGCCGCGGCGAGTCGCTCGTGGAACGGTGATTTTCGTGCGCCACGCGCGGACTGCGGCGACATCGTGGGGTAGTGGCATTTGTAGACCATGCCGAGAGATTCGACGGTCCGCTTGCGCCGGTACTCGGGGTTGGCCTGGTAGGTCTGTAGGCGATCGATGTTGAATCCCGTGACATCGACATCCGGTATGCCATTGATGAGCCAATGCGCCACGACGCGCCCCAGGCCCCCGCCGGTAAGTACGCCGACCGAGTTCAGGCCCGCGGCGACGAAGTAGCCGCGCAATTCGGGTGCCTCACCGACAATGGGCCGCAGATCCGGCGTGAAACTCTCGGGGCCACAGAAGAATTTCTTGATGCCAACTTGCGTGCTGATTGGAACGCGGGACATGGCACGCTCCAGATAGGGCGTCATGCGGTCCCAGTCCGGGGGCAGTTCTCCGAATGAGAAGTCCGCAGGAATTCCTTCGACCTTCCATGGGGCACACTCGGGTTCAAACAGGCCAACCATCAGACCGCCGCCTTCTTCGCGGTAGTAACCATAAGAAGCGGGATCCTCAAGGACCGGCATATTGGGCGGCAAATCCTTGATCGCTTCCGTGATCAAGTAGTAATGTTCCGCCGCCTGATTGGGGATGCTAACTCCCGCTAATTCGCCCATCTGGCGTGCCCACATTCCGCAGCAATTGACGATGTAGTCGGTTTGTATGGTGCCGTGAGATGTCAGCACGCCGCTGACGCGTCCGCGTTTCTGTAGAACGAATTGCACGGGCACGCCCTGAAAAATGCTGACGCCTCGCATGCGCGCGCCCCTGCAAAGCGCCATGGTGACGTCGACGGGATTTACGCGCCCGTCTTCCTTGACGTAAAAGCCTGCTTCGATCCCATCGGTGCTCGTTAAGGGAAAAAGACCCTTGACCTCTTGGGCCGAGAGTTCGTGAACATCTACTCCACAATGGCGATTGAACGCAGCCACGCGCCGGTATTCCTCGAGACGGTCTTTATCGGCTGCTAGTTCGATGAATCCAATGGGCGAAAAGCCTGTTGCTTGACCAGTTTCGGCCTCAAGTTGCGCATACAGCCTACGCGTATATTTGCGAATCTCGGTCGATGTTTCCGAGGTCGATCCGAAAGTGACCATCAGCCCTGCCGCGTGCCACGTGGTCCCGGACGTTATTCGATCCCGTTCCAGAAGCACAATATCTTTCCACCCCATCTTTGCGAGGTGATAAGCGACGGACGAACCGATGATCCCACCGCCTATGACGACGACGCGGGCGTGACTGGGCAAGGCACCGTGTGCAATGTCCCGGGAGCCTTCTGTGAGATTATCCTGGTGCATAAATCGACTCCTCCCCGGCTACGTGTCTCGGCGCGGTGCCGTTCGCAATCCTCGTGGGATTTGCTCAGGGCACGGCGGTCTGTGCAACCGACGAGGGGCCAAACTCAAGGTTTGTCGGTGCGCAGCGGCAGCACATGAAGTCGCGCGCGGACCGGATCGACCGTGAGCGGCGCACCAGCGACCAGCTCCGCCGACATTTGCCGTAACGCCGCCAATGAGTAGCTTCACGCTTTCGCCAGCTCAACCTCACGTTCTTCAGCCCGCCGGGCGGCGTGCCGAAGCGCCTGCAAGATGTCTTCGCGCTCCAGGTAAGGGTACTCTGCAAGCAGATCGTCGATGCCGCGCGCGGCGCCGGTCTGTCCGACGATCACCCCGACAGTGACCCCCAATCCGCGGATGCATGCCTTCCCACCCATGATTTCAGGTCGCTGAGTGATCCGATTTAGCTGCTCCATGCGTCGTCTCCAGGTCCGGTAGCGCAATATTACCGCAGTGGGCCTTGTTCGACGATTCGACGGCGAAGGAGGCGGCCAAGCGCCTGTTGCGACCGTATGCCCTTGGCTCGTGCGCGACTCGCCCAGTAACCCCGTAGCTCCCGTAATTCATCAAGCCTTCGCGATCGCACGAGCGCTCGCAATGCGTCCTGAATTACGGAGCTCAACGACCTGTTCCCGTCGCTTGCACTGGCTGCAGCTTCGGCAGCAAGATGCGCCGGGAGAGTGATGGTCCATTCCGATCACCTAGGTGCGGTACAAAGAGTGCGCGCGAATCCCGTCCTGATAGCCCCATCACGGTCAAATATCAACCGTCAGATAGCCGAAAAAACCACGCGGCGGGAATTGGGAGAATCCGGGGCTGTAGCCCATGTTCCAAAAATAGAAATTAGTCAGATTCTGCACCTGCACGCGTAGCGTCGTCGGGGCACCCAACATCGTGAACCGATATCGAGCACCCAAGAGTAGTATGGTTTGCGCAGGATTTTGCGTCACGTTATCGACGCTGGCCGGAGACGTACCAAAGTGAATAATCGCGGCATCGGCCGAAAGGGTGGGCCACCTTGGAAATTTGTAGTCGACATTGATCACCGACTGTACGCGAGGCTGGCCGAAGGCGATCGACCCGACGCCTTCAGTGCTTAAGTTTGGCCCCACAATTTTGACTTCACCCAGTAACACGCCGGCCGCGACGTTGAGATTCTTGAGCAATTCGCCAGAGGCGGACAGTTCAAGGCCGGTGGCTCGTTGCAGCCCGAGTTCACGATCGACGCTACTCGTATCGAAATTGAAATAGGGTTTTTCAATTTTAAAGACGCCCGCGATGAGTTTCACTTGCGGCGTCAGCAGATAGCGAACTCCCGCATCTACTTGCCAGGTGCGCGCGTCGGGAAGGATGGTGCCGCGATTCTCGGCGGTGCTTGGCGCTACCCCGGAATCCTCGAGCCCCTGGGTGTAACCCGCATACGCAGTGACTTGGTCATTCAGGGCCAACGCGGCGGATCCGTAGGCGCGCAGCGGGTGATCGGTCAGTCGCGCCTCGGGAAGAGCGGGCAACGTCACGTTCTTGTCATAGCTCTCTTGCTGGACGCCGAATGCGAAGTCTCCGTGCCCGTCCCATTGAGCACGATAGGCTATTCCCGCGCTCCCCAGTTCCGTGCGATCGTGGGTCCGTGCGGAGTAGCTGAATGCGGGTTCTGGCACCTGGAGGCCCTGGTCGATCACGGCGGGGCCGACGTCAATGACATCGGAGCCGCCGTAGAGGGCGAGCGTGTCGCGCCCGCGGGCCAGCACTACGATGTCTTGACGCCACGAACCCGTTCCAAAATGTCCCATGATACGCGCTTCACCCGAGGTCGAGGACGTCCTCTGGTCCGGATTTCCGACGATAAATTGCTCGGCGGCGCCGTTCCGCTGCGTATTGAGGTACAGATCGGCGTAACTGATCGGATTGTCAGCGATCGAACGGAATAGCCCAGCGGCTAACGACCAGGATGTGCTGAGATGCGCCGTGACGATACCGCCGTAGTTCTCCGTTAGACTTTTTCCCTCGGCCCAGTCTTGACCGTAGTAGCCTCGGGGAATCTCCGGGGGGAGGTAATCACCCGCCGTGAAGATAACGGGCAGCGTTTTTGCCTGGGTGGTTTGCTGCCAGTCAAAGATTCCGCGAAACGTCAGCCACTCGTTGGGCTTCCACTGCGGCGTCGCGCCGAAGTTCGCGACCGTCGAGGTGTACCCAGGATTGGCAACGCCGAGCGGGGTTTGCGTGCTGAGTTGATAGCTCGCGCCCATCGGCAGCTGCAGCTCACTGCCGTTGATCGGCAGATTGCCGTCGATGCTCAAGCCATGAGCCTCGTAGGGACCCGCGCTGGCGACGATCGAGGCACTCGGTTTGCCGTTGCCTGGGTGTCTCAAATCATAGTCCACGATTCCGGTCGGCGCCGGGAAAGCATACCCAATCTCACTGACGCCGACTCGTATCGTGGAGCCTTCCACCACACGGTTGGACAGGGCCCCTTGTTGGTCAAAATACAGCCCATCGACGCGCACATTGCCCGCCGTCTGCGGGTTGAAGCCGCGCACGCTGCCCGGGTTATACATGCCGATACTCTCCAGGCCCAGGGTGAGTCCAAAGCCGTCGCTGGCCGAAGCCACCGGATCGTCGGACGCATGCTGAGCCCGAAGCGAGCTGATAGGTAACACGAATACGGCCAGCGCACATGCGATCCCTCGCGCCCTGGCGGCGGCATGAAACATGGCCTGTGTCGATAACATCAGAGCTTGTTCCGGTCGATCAACATCAGTAACGAAGCGGCAGGAAATCTTGGGCCTCAGTGTAGGGGCCAGCGCCGCACCGACCCAGACCGCTTACTGCACCGGGCTGGCGATTCGCTGCATGAATGAGCCTGCGGCAGCACCTTGGCGTAGGATGCCCCCTATGAGCGGGACCCCCACCGGCATTCCCTCGACCCGTTGGCTCTGGATTGCCGCGATCTGGTGCGCGGGCGCGCTATTTGACGCGACTCAAACCGTACTCATCATGCGTGCGGAAGGCTTGAGTAGCACGTGGATGCCCTTGTTCGGGACAGAGCTGGCCTCCTGGCTGCCGTGGGGGCTGGCGACTCCGCTCGTCATTCGCCTGGCGCGGCGATACCCGGTGGTCCGCGTGACGACGATGCCAACGGCCCTCGTACACCTCGCGGCTTTTGCGATCATTAGCCTGATCGCCGCCGCATGGGTTGCATTGCTCTACATGCTCTTTAACCCGTGGGGCCATCCAACGCCGCCGGGTCCGTTCATGGACGTGTGGCCCCATTCGCTCCTCTACCAAGTTCTGACATACCTCTTCGTGTACGTACTGATATTGGCCATCACTTTTGTGGTGGACTCACGCGAGAGCATGGCCCGCCAGCGCACCGAGACCGCGAGGCTCAATGAGGAGCTCTCGAGAGCGCAGCTTGGCGCGTTACGCCGGCAAATGGAGCCGCACTTTCTCTTCAACACGCTGAATTCCATCGCTGGACTGGTCCGCGATCATAGAAACGATGCCGCGGTAAGCATGATCGTGGGCTTGAGTGAGTTTCTGCGTCGCGCTTCGGAGGATTCCCACCGATCCCAGGTGACGCTGGCGGAGGAAGTTGAGTATCTGCAACGCTATCTTGACATTCAGAAGGTTCGCTTTGGGGAACGTCTTCAGATCGGCGTCGACATTCCGGCAGAACTTCTGCATGCGCAGGTTCCGAGCCTGCTGCTGCAGCCCCTGGTGGAAAATGCGATCAAGCATGGCATTGCCAAGCGCGTCGCCGGCGGCGCGATCCGCGTTGCCGGCGTACGCCGCAATGGCAATCTTTCGCTGAGTGTTTACAACGACGGCCCGAGCTTGCCGCCGGATTGGCAGGCGGCGCACAACGGCATCGGCATCGCCAATCTACGCACGCGTTTGCAAATCCTCCATGGCAATGAATACGAATTGCAGCTGCGCCAGACGGAGACCGGCGGAGTGGAAGTATTGGTGACCCTGCCTCTCAGGGAGGTGTGAAAGGTGTCGCTGGGCAAACCACCTGCAGCCATTAAGGTTCTGGTGGTTGACGACGAACCCTTGGCGCGGCGCAACCTGACGGTGCTGCTGCGCCGTGATCCGGATATTGCATCGGTCACCGAGTGCGGCTCCGGGTTGTATGCCATGGAGGAAATACGCCAATCGAAACCCGACCTCATGTTTCTCGACGTGCAAATGCCCGAATGCGACGGCTTCGACTTGCTCGAGTTGTTGGGGAGCGAATTGCCGTCCACCATCATCTTTGTGACGGCCTACGACGAGTACGCGCTGCGCGCCTTCGACGCCGGCGCGCTCGATTACCTGTTGAAGCCGTTCGACGACGCGCGCTTCGTTCGTGCTTTAAATCGTGCCAAGGATAAGCTCGCGCACTACCCGCCGCCGCAACCGCGGCCAGTAGAACGACTGGTCGTCAAGAGTCTGGGCCAGGTACAGTTCGTGAATGTCGTGGACATCGACTGGATCGAGGCCGCGGACTACTACGCCTGCTTGCACGTGGGTAATAGCACCCACCTGCTGCGTCGGACGCTGTTCGAGCTCGAGCGGGACTTGGGCGACGAAAAGTTCGTTCGCATTCACCGCTCGGTCATCGTGAACCTGGATCGGATTCATGGGCTGGAATTACAGAACGATGGTGAGTACGAGGTCGTATTGCAATCCAAGGCTCGATTGCGGTTGAGCCGACGTTTTCGCAAGCGACTTCAGGATCGCATGGACGTGACGTCCGGACGCGATAAGTGGCCATTGAATGTCGGCGGATAGGATGGATAAACCACCTTTCTGCAACGTGCGTGCGGCACTGGATTGTATTTGACGCTGTGAAATCGCCGGCCTCGAGACGCAGGCCGGCCGGGTGGATGACGGGGAAGATATTTCCGCGGTGCACGGCATTTGATCGTGGATCGAGATACAAAATGCTCGAAAGCATTCGGAATGTCTCTCGCCCGCGAGGGCGTAGAGGCTATCCGGCCAGCGCCGCGCGATGCGCGAATACATGGAGCATTATCGTCGCGAGCGCAATCAACAAGGCCTCGCCAACGAATTGATCGTACCGCTGTGCGTTCCGCCGTCAAGGTGCGAATCCGTCGGTCGCCGTACTCGCCTCGGTGGAATGCTGAGCTACTACGAACGAGCGGCGGCGTGACTGCGCCGGAGTTTGTGAACAAAGCGCCGGGCCGATTAAAGGATACTCAGACTGTGATTCTCGCATTGGCGAAACTCCTGTAACAATTAGCGTTTCCCGCGTAAATTCGGTGGTCAGCGGGCTCACCACTTTTCGCGAACGAATCAGGTCGCGAGCGGATCGGCGCGCGCGTAGGCCAAACGCTACTGGACACCATATGATCTCTGGACTCGCACAAATTCTGCTGTTTCAAGGCCTCGGCGAAATCGTTTCGCGCCTGGTGTTGCATACGATTCCGGGTCCCGTCCTCGGTCTCGTGCTGCTGCTCGGGTTCCTGATCGTGCGCGGGCGCATCAATACCGACCTGGCATCGGTCGCCTTCGCCTTCAGCCGCTATCTCGGCATCCTGTTCGTGCCGGCCGCGGTCGGTGTCGTCTTGCTCTTGCCGCAGCTGCGTTCGGCCTGGTATGCGGTCGCGCTCGCGCTGGTCGGCAGTCTCGTGATCACGGTCCCGGTCGCGGGGCTCGTGATGCGCCTGCTCGGCGGGAAAGTGGGCGAGGGCCGCTGAATGCCGAACGTCGCCGAAATCTGGGTCTACCTTTCCGGCAGCCCGCTGCTCGCACTCACGCTGACGCTCTGCGCCTACCAGATCGGCTTGCTGGTGCACGAGCGCTGCGGTAGCCATCCGCTCGCGAATCCGGTCGCGATCGCGATCGTGATCGTCGCGGCGACCATCACCGCGATCCGCATGCCATACTCGAAATACTTCGAGGGCGCGCAATTCGTGCATTTCTTGCTGGGCACGGCGACGGTCTCGCTCGGCGTGCCGGTCTATCAGGGGCTTGGCGCGCTGCGCGGACGCATGCTTGCGCTTGGAGTCACTCTGGCCGTCGGCGCGGTCACCTCGATCGTCAGCGCGGTCGCGATCGCACGCTTGCTCGGCGCCGATCGATTCATCACGGGCGGACTCTATGCCAAGAGCCTGACCACACCGATCGCGATGGGCGTGGCCGAACGCATCGGCGCCTCTCCGACGCTGACGGCGGTTTATGCCGTGATCACCGGCGTGCTCGGCGCCGTGCTCGGCCGCTACCTGCTCGACGCAGTGGGCTGCCGCGTCTGGTGGCAGCGCGGCTTCGTGATCGGAGTCGCGGCACACGGCATCGGCACCTCGCGCGCATTCGCGGTCCATCCGGAAGCGGGCGCATACGCGAGTCTCGCGATGGGCCTGCACGGAATCTGCGCGGCCGTGCTGCTGCCGTGGATCGTGGGCTCGGTATAGGTCCATTCCGGGCACATCGGTAAATAGACTCAGTGCCATGCAGTTATGAAATCGGATTCAAATTGATCCGCTGCATGAACCATGGGCGCGGTCCACGCCAGAGACCAGATATGGACCTTCAGGCGATCAACACCGCAGGGTCGGCCCTCAGCCGCGAACGAGCTGGCCCGATCCCGGGTCCAGCGCGAGCACGCGATCTGCCGTAGCGATCGTCGTCTCGCGATGCGCGATCAACACGCGCGTGATATTCATTGCGGTGATTGCGCGATTCACGAGCGCCTCGCTCTCCGTGTCGAGGTGGCTGGTGGCCTCGTCGAGGAATAGGACCCTGGGCTGGTGGTACAGGGCGCGCGCGATGAACAGCCGCTGCCGCTGGCCGCCTGAGATGTCCGTGGCCGCCTCCGCCAGGAGCGAGTAGTAGCGCATAGGCATGGCCTCAATCTCTCGCGAGATGTTGGCTCGTTGCGCAACCTCGGCCACCCGCTGCATATCGATCGGCGAGTCGAAGAACGAGATATTTTCCGCGACTGTGCCCTGGAACAGCATGTCATCCTGCATCACGGTGCCGATGACCCTCGAGTAGTCCGGCGAGCGGATCGTCCGCAAATTGCGGCCGTTGATCAGCACTTCGCCCTTACTCGGCTCGAGCAATCCCAGCATGAGATTCATCAGCGTCGTCTTGCCGCTGCCGGATGGCCCGACGATCGCGACCGATTCGCCAGGTGAGATCGTGATATTCGCGCCTTTCAGCAACCAGGGACTCGTCTCACCGTAACGGAACCAGACGTCGCGCAGCTGTATCGAAACGCCGTGTCCGGAATCAACACTGAACGGAGGCATCGCTTCGGAGCCATCCGAACCGTCTTCGTCCGACATTACGTCGTCGATGCGCTCGGCATGCGTCTGCACATGGCGCAGCTCCATGACGTACCGGATACAGTTGTCGATGCGCTCGGCGAGGAATATGCTGAGCATGAACACCATCAACATCGTACCCAGCGTGATCGACTTGACCAGCACGAGGTGGGTGCCGATCGCGATCAGCGCGACATTGCCGAGCCCGGTGGCGAGCCTCGCCGCCTGCTCCGAGAACAGGATCAGCCGCCCATCCGCGAGCGTAAGATTTGTCAGGTCGACGAACTTGTTGCGCCATACACTGGTGCGCACGCTTTCCTTGCCGAACAGTCTGATTGCACGCGCCGCGCGCGCATTCTCCAGAAACAGCGAATCCGCCGCAGCTGCGACCCGCAGACTGCGGCGGGAAACCTCCATCGCCGCACGCCGTAATCCACCGGTCGCCGCCAGATTTACGGCGCCGAAGAGCACCACAACGATCGCCAGTACGGGGACTGTGGCGAACAACAGCGCGACGATCGCCAGCGACATCACGAGGTCGAGCAGCGCCTGAAGCAACTGCGCGGTGACTATGTGCTGGATCATGTCGACGGAATGACTGCGGCTGAGAATATCGGCACTGTGGTGCTTGAGGAAAAATCGCGGGGATTTGCGATGTAGGGATCGCACGAATCGGTCCTTGAGCTCGTAGCCAACCCGCGTGCCGAATACCGCGACCGCCCACGCGCGTACGACCGACACCGATGCTTGCAGCAATACCACGAGGCCAAACCCCGCCGCCAGCGCCCAGATCAGCCGCCCATCACCGCTCTGTAGCGCCGTATCGACGGACAGGCGTATCTGCATCGGGACCACGAGGACCAGGATCTCGAGCAGCAACGATAGCGCCACGATCATCCAGATGTCGGTTTTCCAGCGCGCGAAGGACCCGACGAATTTGATGGCGGACACCTTCTTCGCGCGGTCGCTGCGCTTGCGCCAATGAGCCGAAATCCTCGTTTCGAGCGCAACTCCAGTGAATGAACGGTCGACGTCGCCCCACGGCACCGTCACGCGCCCCGCGGCCGGATCCATGATCACGATGCCACGTCGCGTAACTTGTTCGAGCACGACGAAGTGGTTCATGTCCCAATGTAATATCGCCGGAGTCGCGAGCGCCGATAGCGCGTCCAGACTGACACGCAGGCCGCGGGCGGCAAGGCCCATGCGTTCAGCCACGTCGCGCAGTTCGAGTAGCGTTGCGCCACGGCTGCTGTCCGGCGCCATCCGTCGAATGTCGGCGAGCGAGAAAGGACCGTCAAAGTATTCGCTGATGCTGGCCAGGCATGCGAGGCCGCATTCATTGAGCTCGTTCGCCGCGACGAAGGGGAGCTTGCGCGCTCCGAACAGATTCAGGTGCAGCATCAGCCGGCTCCGGGCGGCTGATGCGAATCCGCTCGCTCTGGCAGCGTGCTTTCATTGAGGCCGCGTAGAATCGGCTCGAAAAGCCACTCCAGCATCGAGCGACGCTCCAGCGGAACGATGGCATCGGCCAGCATTCCGGGTTTCAGCCAGAGCGCATGGCCGTCGCGCATGTGCAGTTCGTTCGCCCATGACGCCAGCGCAATGAACACGGGTCCAGAGACGGAGGCCGCGTGCGGCACGTCCTCGGACATTGCGGGCGCCTCGCTCACGCCTTCGATGACGGCGGCGAATTGGCCGAATTTTTCTTCCGGGTACGCCTCGAAAACCATCCTGATCGGGGTGCCCGGCCGGACAGAGGCAGCTGCACGCGCCGGGACCAGTACTCGCAGCACCAGCGATTGATCGACGGGTAAAATCGTGAATAGCGCCTGTCCTGCCGTTACCGACTGTCCGCTGACCATCAGGGCCGAGAATACGGTTCCGTTACTCGGCGCCCGGACGATTTCGCCTGCGTCAGCATCGCTTTGCACGGCCAGCCGATCGAGTTCACTTGCGTGGCGTTGCCGGTCCGATATCGTTTCCGACATCTTCGTCTCGACAAGGGATCGCTCCTGCTCCGAAGTCTCGATGTCGCGGCTGACGCGCGCAAGGCCAGCCCGGACATTGGCGACGCGACTTTCCTGCATTGTCGCTTCGTCGCGCTTCTGTGCGGCCTGGAGCTCGCTCACGAAGCCTTTTTCGACGAGGGAGTTGAAGTGATCGCTTTGGGTCTTCAGGCTCGCCAGCAGATGCTCGGCTGCCTGAAGATCGGACTCGAGCGTTTCCTTTTCCGAACGCAGCCCGGAAATGCGGCTGGCGAGCAACGCCCGCGTTTCCGTCGCTTCCCGCCGTGCGTTACCAATTTCACCGTCGACGAGCTGCCGCTCCTTGTCAAGCGCGGAGCGCAAGTCGGCATGCTGGCTGGCACCGTTAGCCTGCACGCGATCACGGCTGACGACTGCGAGCACGTCGCCCTGATGCACACTCTGCCCCTCCTTGACCTCAATCCGAATAACCCTGCCGTCGATCGGCGCCCTCAGGCGCACGAGGCCGCTGCGGGCATCGGTATACGCGTAAACATGGAGACTGGGCGCGTAATCCACGGAAGCGAGAAAGGCGATCAGTGCGCCGAGCAGTGCGAACGCTGCAGCTGTGAATATCCTGACGCCGCGCCAATGCGTCGCGAGCGCTTCGCCAATCTGTGAACCGGCAGCCGCATCAACAGCGACTTGCCGGAACAGCGGCGGGCGACTGTTGTTGTCAGAGTCCACGGCGAATATGGTCAATCGCTGCCGAGGATGTTGGCTCGGTTGCATGACGCTGTTGGTAAGTACGTTTCATTTGAGGCACTCCAGTCGATGTCACGCCCCGAATCGTCTCGACCCGCGCCCGTGACTATGCGCGTCCATTTCCCGTCCCGACTCTCCTCTCGTCCTTCCGCGTAAAGAGCTGCTGTGCAGCGGCAACGCCGTCGTCACAACTCGTGATGATCGCTCCCTGCTTGAAAAAAGCCGTTAATTCGCTCCTAGCTCTGGAACTATACGTATTCTCTATCCCAAAGCGGACAATTGAATCAGGCAAAGACCCGGATTCTTTTACGCGGGCCAACACCGCGTGGTCGTGTCGCGAGGGTACCGCGAGGCGCCGTGGGGGACCGTCTGATGCCCACTCCGATCCGCCAACCCAGCCAACCCGGAAAGCAAAAAAAGCATCGCGACGTGTCCGGTCCTGCACCTCGACTGCGTCTATATCAGTAACGGGGCATTTTTTGGTGCGCCGTCTGACCGAACCATTAACATATTGCCAACTGGAGAAATTTATGACTATTGACATCGTCCGCGCTTGGAAGGACTCGCAGTACCGCAAGACACTGACGGCGACTGAACTGGCGATGATCCCGCAGAACCCCGCGGGGATTGCCGAGTTGTCCGCCGAAGAACTGAATGAGGTCAGTGGCGCCGCTATCGACACGTTTGGGCCGATTCACAAGAGCCCAAATTAATGACGCCGGCTGAATGGGCGATGACCCCGCAGAATCCGGGCGGATTGCCGACTTGTCAGCCGATGTCTCGGAATGAGGTTGGCAGCGAAGTTCATACCGTCGGAGACGGCACCGGAGGGCTTGGTTGCTCCGGGGCTGAGAAGGGATCTGCAAAAATGATGCACGTCAACGCCTGGGGATCTGGAATTGAAAGCGACCGGATCCCCAGGCCATTCGACGGAGCGGAACATGCAAGAAGAAATCAAAGAATCACCGTCCGATTCCCTGTGGATTGACGAAATAAATCGGATCTATTCCGCCCACGTCGACGGCGACGGCCTATACGACGGCTTTGACGATTGTGTCTGGGAAGGAACTAACGCGTATCTGTGGCTTGCCTACCCGATTGTCAAGGAAGCAAAAACCAGACTGGGTGCCTGCCAGAGGCGCACTGCAGCCGGCGGTGCGCCGTTCGATCCGGCGGATGTCGAGCGCCTGGTTGTGCCCAACTTGTTGCGGATGCTAAAGCCCATCCTGATCAGCACAATGACCCTGGAATTGAATGTTGCTAGGATTCGCAATTCGCTTGCGGGCGCGAGCGGCGAGGATCGATTCCGGTGCTTCTGCGATTCACTTCGTCAACCATCCGTGCGCGCGCAGATCATCGCTGAGTACCCCATGATGTTTCGGGCGCTGTATCTGAGAATGCTTGGCTGGGTGAGCTACAGCGCCGAGCTGCTCGATCGACTGGCCACCGACTGGGAAATGATCAAGGCCACCTTTGGCGCGGTCGGAGTCGCGTCCCGGGTCGTTTCGATCGACGCTGGAGCCGGTGACTCACACGCCCGGGGCCGAACCGTCGCCATCGTAACCTTCTCCTGCGGCCTGAAGATCGTCTACAAACCACGCCGACTTTCGCTTGATGTGCATTTTGCGCAATTGATCGACTGGATCAACGCCCGCGGTTTCGCGCCCCGTTTCAGGCAACTGAATATCCTCGATTTCGGCTCATACGGGTGGACGGAGTTCATCGCGCACGCACCCTGCACCTCCCGTGACCAGATCGAGCGGTTTTACCAACGCCTGGGGGGCTATCTTGCGGTCTTCTACGCTTTGCATGCCTGCGACATGCACTTCGACAATATAATCTCATCGGGCGAATTTCCAGTTCCCGTCGATTTAGAGGCGCTCTTTCACCCCGACGTGCAAAGCGACGATCCCGCAGTAGGTCCAACGCAACCGTCTGTGCTTCAGGTTCTTATGCTTCCGAAGCGAATCTACGCCTCGGCAACCGCAACGGGTGTCGACATCAGCGGCCTTGGTGCCAGCGGCGGCCAAACGTTCCCGGCAGGAACCTTGCGGTCGTGGCAAGGCGCAGGGACCGACGCAATGCACCTCGTGCGCGACCAGGCCATACCGATGGGTACCGTGCGCAGTCAGCCCATGCTCTGTGCAGACAAGGTCGACTACCGGGAATTCCGGGACGCGTTCGTCGCCGGATTCGAGAGCTGCTACCGCCTGCTGGCCCGGAATCGCGACGAACTAATGGGGCCGAGGGGAGTGCTGGCCCGGTTTTCCGGGGATGAAGTGCGCTTCATCCGGCGCGCCACCCGCTCCTATGCCACGTTGCTCGATAAGGCCTATCATCCGGATAATTTGCGGGATTCAACGAGTTACTCGTGTGTCTTCGACATCCTGGCGACGACGCAGCCGACCGGACCGCACGCGGATCTTCTCGCCGATGCCGAACGCCGGGATCTGCTCAACGGCGATATCCCCATATTTTTCGCGTCGGTGGGCAATTGTGATGTCTGGACCAGCCGAAGGGAACGCCTGACCGGTGTCTTTGCAGAGTCACCGCTGAACGTGGTGCGCGGAATTCTGCGGGGTCTCGGCGATATGGATCTCGATCAGCAGCAGAAATGGATTTACGCGTCCTTGTCCAATTGAGTGGACCAAGAAAGTGGACACCGCGAAGAAGCCGGATATCACGAAGAAGCCGCGATTCCTTATTTGGCGAAAGTAGTTGGCATTCCAAACCCGTCTGGTCCCCAGAAAATCAGAATCCAATTGGCTCGGACCGCATATGACTCGTCGCGGCCGAGCCGCAACCCGTCAAACTAGCCCCAAATCGGCTGCACGATTCATTTTAGGGTTTCTCTAGGATGGCGTGTCCGGTTTTGCTCGCTTATTGCGCATTCCTCTATGGGAGCGCGTCAATCCCGCTCGGCCGTGGAGGAGGCGCTGGGCTAAAGGCTTGGGCCGGAAGGGTTGGACGTTGCAAAAATCAATGGGCGCTTGTGGCGGAGGTGGCGGCGGAGATGGCAGTTCGATCTCGGCGCCCACAGGTCTCACCGCGATCTCGGCGCCCAGTGGTCTCAGCTACGCGAGCCCTGCCCTCGATACGGTGGGTAGCCCAGCTAGCACCCTCAATCCCACGGTGGTCGGCAGCGTTTCAAGCTATACGATTGCGCCGAGCTTACCGCCAGGGCTCGCTCTCAACGGCAGCACCGGGGTTATTTCCGGCACACCGATGGCGATACGAGCCAAGCTTCCCCGGGGCGCGGCCGACGTTCAGTCGGTTGTGGGGGCATGTGATGTCGCCGCCGCTTGCGGCTCGATCCACCAGCTGCGCAGCAGCCACTCGGCAGAAAACAAGGCCAACGCGGCCCAGATGATCACGAAGCCCCACATGCGCGCGCCGCCGAACGGCTCGTGGAACATCCAGATGCCAAGCAGCAGCTGCAGCGTCGGGGCAATGAATTGCAACAGTCCGAGCGTCGACAGCCTGATGCGCCGGGCGCCCGCAGCAAACAGCAACAGCGGTATCGCGGTTATCGGCCCGGCCGCCATCATCACGAGTCGCATTGCGAAATCGGCCTGAATGAAAGCGTTGTTTCCGATGATTGCGGTCCAGGCCAGATACGCCGCCGCCAACGGGAATAAAAGCAGGGTCTCGAGCGACAGGCCCTCGAGCGGGCCGAGCGCAGCAAGCTTGCGCATCAGGCCATAGAATCCGAACGTCAAGGCCAGAACGATAGCGATCCACGGGAAGTGGTGCCCTTGCCACGTCAACCACAAGACTCCGAGCGCCGCGATGAGGACCGCGAACCATTGCGCGGGGCGCAGCCGTTCGTGGAGCAGTACAAAGCCCAACACGATGTTCACGAGCGGATTGATGAAGTAGCCCAGGCTCGCGTCGATCACATGACCTCTGGTGACCGCCCATATGTAGAGAAGCCAGTTACCCGACAGCAGGACCGCGCTGACCGCAAAACTTACGACCAGTCGCGGTTGTCGGGTCAGCGGCCGAAGCCATGACCATTGCCGGCGAAATGCCAGCACTAGGGACAGGAAAACCAACGACCAGATCATCCGGTGCGCGAGCACCTCGACGGGTGAGACCGACCTCAGCAGTAGAAAATAGGCGGGAAACAGCCCCCAGACCACATACGACGAGGCCGCCAGCACGATGCCCTTACGCATGATGGCGGCGTGCTACCAAGCTCACTGCGGTTTCGACCGATCAGCGGAAAAATGCCCAGTGCAGCGCATGCAAGGGCAGTTTAGCAGAGCGCTGCGCCCGGGCCGCGCGATGGCTGTAAGTCCACGTAGACGCCACCAGTTCCCGCTACCATCGCAACAGCATGTCGGATGTGACCAGGGCTCCAAGCTCGTTCAACACCTTGCGCCTAAGTGCGTGCGCTTTTTCGGGCGAGTCGGCGGCGTTCGACATCTGTGAAAGGAATGTGCCGCCCAGCCAGCGAATATCACGAGCAGCAAGTGAAGAGGCTGAAATGCCGAGAACATTGCAGCGCAGTATACCGGCTGACCAACCCTCGAGCGACATCGAGCGGCCGACTTGCGGGTCTCAGACCGCGTCGCTCCATTTTCTGGACACTACGGGGTGACATGTGCGTTGATAACGTCGGAGGATAGGATGCGAGATGAAGAGATACGTGCGGCACTGGATCGGCATTGGGCCGCGTCCGACGTTAGCGACTTTGAAACGGAGCATTCAATCTATCACGAGGACGCGGTGCTGGAATACCCACAGTCAGGGGAACGGATCCGCGGTCGACGCAATATTCAAATTACACGCACTAAGCAGCCAAGCAAGAAGCGTTTCATCGTCCGGCGAATCATTGGTCGCAGTGATTTCTGGGTCACCGAATACGTCCTGACGTATGACGGAAAGCCGTCCTACACCGTGAGCATCATGGAGTTCAGGGGCGAGAAGGTTGCCCGAGAAACACAGTACTTTGCGGATCAATTCGAGGCCGCCGCGTGGCGCGCTCAATGGGTCGAGCGGATGGACGCGTAGTTACGGAGCGGAATGCCGGGTCGCAGGGAACGTGACAATCGGATGTAATCGCGGCTATTGGCGCAGCTTCTTAACGCCGCTCACATGGGCATTACCGGGTTCGTAATAACGCAACACCCGATCTGCATCGTGTGTGATGCCAATGCGAACGCTCTTGCCAATCCCGCCAATCCCTTGCGCGGTCGCGGCCAACCAAAGCGAGCCGGCACCGCACAAGTCCGATCCGTCCTGCCCGAGATCAACCTGCAATGCCTTGGTCAATCGCCCCGGGCCTCTGCCGAGGTCGGCCCGGCGTATCGTGCCGCAAGAACCGGTCATCATTTCGCCTATGCCCTCCAGCGGCTCGATGGCACGCAATAGAACTCCACCACCCACCCCGGCCACCTCGCTCGTCACGTTCAAAAGGTACGATGTCCCGTACACAAGATAGACGTAGGCGTGCCCTCGCTCCAGAAAGAGAGACCGATTGCGCCGCGTCTTTCCATGGAATGCATGTCCAGCGGCATCACCGACCGGATAGGCTTCCGTCTCGACAATACGTCCGCTTAACCTGCCAGAGTCAGTGTCATGGACCACGACTTTACCAATCAAATAGCGCGCCAACTCCACCGTATCCACTGGAAGCTCCGCTCGACGGAGGTGGCGAAGCCGATGATCGGATCGCGTTCGATGTGGGAGTTTCAATTTGCACCTCCATGGTCCATGACTACATTGCGGGGTCGTTTCCACTGACTGGCCGGTGGCACCACATCTCCGTTGGCTCCGCAATTTCGAGAGCATCGTTGACCTCAATGCCAAGGTAGCGGACCGTATTTTCCAACTTGGTATGACCGAACAGCAACTGAACTGTCCGAAGACTCATTGTGCGCCGGTAGGCCAGTCTTGCCTTGGTGCGGGACAGCGTGTGCGTGCCATGGTCGGAGCGAGCGAGTCCAAGCCGCCGAGCAGGATTTAATCTGGTGAGGCAATGGTGATAAAATCCGTACTTTGCCGAAAACGATCAAGGTGTCGGCATGAAGCCTAAAAGCGCCCTCTCGATTGCAGTTGCAGCGTTGGCTAGCGTTATCGCCTACCTGGTCGCCACGTCCGGACGGGCGGATGAGAATTCCGCGCATGGCTACTTGACCAAAATTCCCTCGGGATACCGCGACTGGACGCTGATCTCCGTGGCCCACGAAGAAGGCGACCTCCACAGTTTCGCTGCCGTTTTGGGCAACGATGTGGCGATTAAGGCGTACCGCGAAGGGAAGCTCCCTTTTCCCGACGGCGCAATTATCGCCGCTTTGCACTACGGCCATACCCCGTCGGAGGAGAACAACAAGGTCTTTGGCCGGGAACAATCCTTCGTTCCCGGCCCCCCCACAAACATACAGTTCGAGGTCAAGGACTCGAAAAAGTACGCGGCTACGGGCGGCTGGGGGTTCGGGCACTTCAACGCAGATGGCAAACCGGGCGGGGAGGCGCTACTCGAAACTTGCGCGCCCTGCCACGCGAAGGCTTCTCGTGACTTTGTCTTCACGCGTTACGCACCTTAATGATCGTTCAATTGGCAAGCAGACTGGGACGAGTCTCGAAACAAACGCGGGGGACCGTCCTAGGCGAAGTGAGCCAGCCGCCGCTAGCTACCCGGCCGTCCAGATACACGGATATGGTCGCGCGGATCAACTTCGTCATGACAAGGTGCCGACACCCCACCCGGGACCGAATGAAGCGCTGGTTAAGCTCGCAGCCACGAGCGTCAATCCCATCGATTGGACGATTCGGCGCGGTGATCGGAAGACCAGCATGGCGTTGCCTGAGCTCGATGCGGCTCGCCCGCATGGCCGAGGCCGGCCACGTCGACGGCAAGGTAGCGCGCATCAATTATGTGGGACGCGAACGCGCTCCAGATGCCAGGAACATTGGTCGACGCTTGCTGATCAATTAGCCGCCGGATTGAGAAGCTGGTGAACTGCTTGGATAACCACCGATCCTTCTCCTACCGCTGCTGCAACGCGCTTGACTGATCGCGAGCGAACATCGCCGATTGCAAATATGCCAGGCGTGGTCGTGGCATAAGGAGACGCGAGTACGGTTCCGTCGGCGCCGACACCCGTTTGAATGAATCCCTTGGAATCAACCGCCAAGCAGCCTTGGAGCCACTCGGTGTTTGGCTCGGCGCCGATCATCAAGAAGACGTTTCCGACCGGCACGACCTTGGTCTCGCCCGTATTGCGCTCGAGCCATGTCACGCGCCGCAGGCGCTCGTCGCCCTCTAGCGCGACAATTTCGCTCTGCGGATGCAGCGTGATGTTTGGGTTCTGTTCGATGCGCTTGACAAGATAGTCGGACATCGTTGCCGCAAGTCCGGTGCCGCGCACCAACATGTGTACATGCGCAGTCGTTCGTGACAAGAAGACGGCAGCCTGGCCGGCCGAATTACCGCCGCCGACGACGATTACCGTCTCGCCGGTGCACAGCCGCTGCTCCATTGCGGTGGCCGCAAAATGAATTCCTTGACCTTCAAATCGTTCGAATTGGGGCACGTCAAGCCGGCGATACCGGACACCGGTTGCGATGACGATGGCGCATGCTTGGATCGACTGTTGACCCTCCAAATAAATTAGAAAGGGCCGTTGCGCGCAGTTGATTCCGGATACATTGCGAGAGATTGCCAGCTGGGCGCCAAACTTCTGAGCTTGGACCTGTGCGCGTCCCGCAAGCGCTTCACCGGAGATACCCGTCGGAAAGCCAAGATAGTTTTCAATCTTCGAACTCGTTCCGGCCTGGCCGCCGGGAGCGGTGCCCTCGATGACGATCGTCTTTAAACCTTCGGAGGCTGCGTATACCGCGGCAGCGAGTCCCGCCGGCCCGGCCCCGACGATTGCGACGTCATATACCGTTGTCGCATCGATGAGCTCGGTTAGTCCCAGCGCATCGGCGAGTACTGCGTTTGTCGGGTTTCGCAGCACCTGCCTACCCGGAAATATCAAAACCGGAAGTGCACTCGGTTCCAATTTGAAGCATTCGAGAAAGCCGCCCGCGTCCGGGTCGGCCTCTGTATCAAAAAGCCGGTGGGGATAGCCGTTTCGAGTCAAAAAACGCTGCAGGCGCAGGGTATCCGCGTGGTGGCTGGGACCAATCAATACGACGCCACCCTGACCATGGCGAATAAATCCGACGCGCCGCAAAATGAAGGCACGCATCATGATCTCGGCAATGTCGGATTCGCCCGTGACCAGGCGGCGAAAGTCCGGGCGCCGCACCCGTACGACTCGGCTGTCGACCGCGGCTCTGCCGGACACCAGGATCATGCGATCATTGAATAAATGCAGTTCGCCGGTGAACTGACGCGCGGATAGGACGCTAATGACATTGGGGGAACCGTGGTCGTCGAGCTCGAAAATTTCGATACTGCCCTCGAGCACGAAAAAGAAATCGACCGAGCGCTGCCCGCGCTCAAATATCAGCGTGCCCATCGCGAAGTTCTCGACACGGCCATAGGCGCTTATCCTGCTCGCCATTTCCTCGTTGAGCCGCGGATATACCTGTGCCTCGCGATTGATAGGGTCGGTGGGATCTAACTCCGTGTCCGCAATGGTCGGTTCGTTTGCCATGAGATACAGCGTAAACTCACAATTATGACGCCGCAACGAAAGATAACCGACAACCCTCGGCGAGCGAATGGCGGACATTCCAATAGTAGAGGAGCGGTACGGTCATGCGTAACAGCTGCTTGCATCTCAAGACAATTAAGAATGTTACCCCGAGCGCGCGCGGCTGCGAAGAGTGCTTAAAAACCGGCGGCGTGTGGGTTCACCTCAGAATCTGCCGGACCTGCGGACACGTGGGTTGTTGCGATCAATCGCCGGGTCGCCATGCGACGGGTCACTATCGTGCGACAGGTCACCTGATCATCGAGGGCTATGATCCGCCGGAGGGCTGGGGCTGGTGTTACGCGGATGAGGTGTTCCTCGACCTGGGGAACAACACCACAGCACAGGACGGACCAATTCCACGTTTCTATTAGCTTGGTTGCGGTGTGCGGCTTAAGACTTGTGCCGGCCCGGACGGCAAATCTTACGCCACGCTCGACGAAGCACGGTTGGCCTTGGATGATCTGATTAATAGACAATCGGGATCGGCCAGCAGCGTCATCGAGCAGGGCGATGGTAAGTGGCTGATCCGGCAAAATCCGGCCGGCAGCATCAAAATCTGGATAGAAGACGCGGACGGTAAAACCATTCGTCTCAAATAGCAGGCTTTGCGAAATGTTCGTCTAATTCGGTTTGACCGCAGAATGTGACGCCAGCGTCATGACGGCATATCGAAGGCGAGTCCATGTAAATCATCTTGCAATCGTTATATATGATGGGGTATAACGCGCCTTGATAGCGGTGGCCGTTAGCATCGGGAGACGCATAACAATGAAAAAGTCGGTTCTGGCCCTGGTGGTCATGAGCGCAATCGCGGGCGTCGCGCGCGCGGAAGGGTCGATCGAAATCTATGGGATATTGGACGATAGCGTCGCGCATATCGAGCACTCGTTGCCCCCCAGCGACATTCATACCTTCGGGTTCAACTCCTACAATATTCCAGGGCAGGACCAGGGGTCGCGGTGGGCGGTGGTTTCAGGCGCCGAACAGATGTCACGCTATGGTCTACAAGGGAATGAGACGTTCAGTAACGGCTTCAGCGGCTTCTTCAAGCTGGAAGGGGCGGTGAATTCCGCCTCGGGGCAGATTGCGAACAACGGCAGGTCGGTGCTGAACAACGCGAATACCCTTTCGACCATCAGCAGCGCGTCGTCGATCAATGGTCAAGCTTTCTCGCGTGCTCAATACGTAGGCATCTCGTACCCGCTGTTCGGATCCATCCAAGTGGGACGAACTGTGGCGTTCTCCACGGAACAAACCAGCGAATTCGATCCTCTGCATGCGTCGGGCCTTTATTCCCCGATTGGTTACTCGGGCACCATCGGCGGCGGCCTCGGCATTACGGAGAATGGGCGGTTGGACAACAGTGTCCGGTATGACAACAAGATTGGCGACGTTAGCTTCGGCGCGCAATACAAGATTGCTCAAACCGATAGTTCTGAAGCCGCGGACGTTGGTTCGGTGCTGGAGGGAATGGTGGCTTACCGAGGCGGCCCCTTGAGCGTGGAACTGGCCGGATCCCGGGCCAAAAACACTCCATCACTGTCGTACAAACTCTTCACGAACGATGTGGGCCTGCGAGTATCGGACTCTTTCGGATTCATGCTCGGCGCGAAGTACGATCTCACATCAAACGCCGCGATTTACGCCGGGTTCGAACACACCGATCAGACCATACCCTCTGCTTCGAATAATTGGAGCACTCAAATCACTTCGTACTACGATATGCCCATCGCCGGCCTCGTGACGGCAAAGGCGTTCAACCCGGCCTGGGGTAACGCACCGATACGAACGTTTTGGGTGGGCGCCGACTATCAGTTTACCGACGCCTTTTTGCTCAGCGTGGGCTATTACAACGTGGACAACGAAGCCAACAGCCACAATGACCAGTACACCAACCAGCAGTTTGCGATCATGCCCGACTATAAGTTTGATGAGCACTTTGACGTCTATGCGGGGCTCATGATTGCGCACTACACGGGTGCCTACCTGACCCAGTACACCCCGATCACGCTGGCAACGGGCAATGTGCTCTACGGCATCGGCTTGCGGGTAAGGTTCGGCCCGAAAATAAAATGGAACTAAAGAAGACGGATTGCTTACGAGCCGGCCAAGCGTTGAAGAAGATGTACCCCAGCTACCATTACAACTGGCCTGAGCACGGCTATCTATTGCGAAACGACGAGTTCCTCAGTTCCGCGGGCGGCTGGCGTAAGATCAGCGCGCCACTTCAAGGCAGCACCGTAGGAGCGCCGAATATGGACGAAAACTTATTGACGGCTGGGATCGAGAAGATCAACGACAAAATCAAGAATATGCTTACCCACTTAGTGAACGATCGACCGATGGACCAGAGTACCCTTGCGACCTTGTATAGCATTCGGGCCTCGCTCGAGGCTGACCTAAAGTTGCTCAAGGCGCGCGGCGCGAGCCGGGTCTAGGCAATTGATGTTCAGCTACGCGAATTGATGGATGTGGGCCGCGACTCACAGCGGCCCGATTGAGAATGGCCCGCGGCTACCGGAGATCTCAGCGACGCTCGGATATTGGAGCGATCAGGCGACACGCTGACGATCATATCGGCTCAGTATCCATAACGCGCCCGGCAATGCGGTGAAATCGGCAAGCAATGCAAGGATGAAGGCTGAGGAGGAAACGATGCCGAATTCGCGCATCGGCGGCAGGTCCGAAAACGCGAGCGCCAGAAAGCCGCTGGCATTGATGAGAGTCGCAAATAGAATCGGGCGGCCGGCTACCAGCAAGGCGTGTTGCAGAGCGCCTGCCGTTGTGCCGGTCGAGCGGCCTTCCTGAAAATGGTAGAAGAAGTGAATCTGGTCGTTCTCGGTCGCACCCAAGACCGTCGAGCCGATGAGGATCGTTGCGATATTGAGAGAAATGCCCGTCAAACGCATCACGAGAAACACGGACAGGATTGCGAAAAATGACGGAATCATCGTCATCAACCGGGCGGACGGACTCCGAAACACCAGCAGGAATGCGAGAAAAATGACGCTTGCCGTGAGCGCGAAGCTTTCGGTGAGAGTGGGAAGCAGGCGCTGCGTGATCTCCACGTCGAGCACTCCTTTGCCGACCACTCTGCCGTGCACCGCGCGCAATGCCGGATCATTCGCCTGGGCCGCGGCCCATGTGCGCTCCACGAACGCACGCATCGCACCGATTCGGCCGAAGAGCTTTGCGCGCCCGCGGATGCTGAGCCGTACATTGGCGAGGTCCTTCACATCGACATACGCGCGCGCTCCGGGCTCGGTCAACATGATTTGTTCGAGATCCGACGCGAGCTTCGGCCAGGCGGATGCCGACGTCGGTAGTTGATCGGATCCGGTTTCGACGTAGCGCGCCCACCGCAGCACCGAGGTTGGGCCGTCGATGGCAGTGATGCGTGGATCGCTCTCGAATTGTAGGGTCAACCGTTCCAGAGCGCGCAGAAACTCCGGGTCCAATGCGTGGCCCGGTGGCGTCTGTAACCAGAGCTCATAGACGTTGAGCGCGCTCGACTCCTCGAAACGACGCGTATCCTGCGCCACGCGCTCGCTGGGATTGACGTAGGTCAACACGTCCGTTTCGAGTGCGATGGGCGCGAACACACCGGGTACGCCGAACAATGCGGCCGCCCCGCACAGCATCAATGCGAGGGCGCCGCAGACCAGCGGCCAACGGTACCGGCGACTCGCCGGGACCAGCATGTCGACGAAGCGGGGAAACCACGTACCGACCAGAACACGCTCGGAGCTCATGGGGGTATGCAACAGCGACTGCAGCGCCGGAAACAGGGTGAAGCACCCGATCCACGCCATGATGAGCCCGGCCGACGTCCATAGCCCCATTTCGCGCACAGGACGAATGTCCGAGATCGCCAGCGCGCCAAAGCCCACCGCGGTCGCGAACATCGAGGCGGTGCACGGCAGAAATTTGTTCGCGAGCGCACGGGCGTGGTGCTCGAGAAGCGTCGGCGAATCGTCCGGCTCGATATACCGTGAATGAACATACACCAATGTGGCGGTCGTCGTGACCATCACCGTCAGCGGAACAAGGGTGGAGATTACCGTGTGCGACCAGCCGAATAGATCACCGAGCCCCATCGCAATCGCCACCAGGGCGCCGAGGGTGAGAACGATGGCCCCCAGCGCGCGCCAGGAGCGGTAGATGATCAGCACCAGCGTCATCAGAAAAATGCCAAACAGAGGCATGAAGCGCCCGGTCGACGCGCCGGTTTGTCGCTCGAGCCAGGCGTCGAGCCACGGAGATCCGACGCGCCTGACCTTGGTGATGGGTCCGCCGGAGGCCTCGAGCGGCAACGCAAGTGCATCGATCGCGGTCAGTGCGCGGTCGCGCTCGGCCGGCGAACTCACGCGCAGCTCGAGCGCAATGCCGAAATAGTCGTCGCCCAGAAGTCCGGCGCGACGGAACAGCCGCGTCCCGGTCGCGAATGTGCGCAGGCGCCCGGCCTCTGTGGGACTGATTTCCGCTGCGGAGCCCGCGCGACGGTAGATGTCGAGGAGGCTGTGCGCCTCGACGTGCGGAATCCTCGAGAGTTCTTGCGCGAGTCGGTCGGCGGCGCGCAGCACGGCAAGGCTCAGAGGATCCGACGCTTCGAGCATGATCAGCGCCTGCTCGCCCTCGGGAAACAGACGATCGAAATCGAGCGTGGCGCGCGCGAGGGGATCGCCGGGCACGATCAGACGCTCGATCGCAGGATCATCGGGCACCTTCAGGGCGCCGTATATGCCTGCCGCGGCGAGGATCAGGAATGCGCCTGCGATCCAGCCCCGCGCGCGCAGTATGCGAAGGAAAATTTGAACGACCTTGGGCGAAGCGGGCAGACTCATGAATGCAAGCACGCTCCTATCGACCCGGGAGGCCCTCAGCGCCAGAGCATGATAGCCTAATCACATATGAGTACACTGTCAGCAGCGGCGACTGCGATTCTGGTGTTCTGTGCGCCCGGATATCCAGGCGGTGCCAGCGACGCGCGGCCCCTCTTGGATCAATTCGCGAGCGCCCTCGTGAGTGCCTCCGGCTGGCCTGCGGGAAGTCTTGCAGCCATCTACGATCCAACCGAGGAAGGCGGCGTCGCGAAACTCAGCGGTGCTGATGCGGCGCTCGCCTTGGTACCGTATCCGTTCTTTGTGGAGCACGCCGCTCAATTGCATTTGACGCCGCTCGTTCAGGCGGACGTGGCGGATACTGGTCCGCAGCAGCGATGGACGCTGGTTGCAAAGTCTGGCCGAGTGACCGGGCCGGCGTCGATGGCGGGGTACACAATACTCAGCGCGGCGGGGTACGCCCGCGATTTCGTGCGGCACAGCGCTCTCGAGAGCTGGGTGCTGCCGCCGGACGTCAAGATCGAGGCAACGGGACAAATACTCAGCGCCTTGCGTAGGGTTGCTGCCGGCGAACCGGTCGCGGTATTGCTTGATCAGAATCAGGCAGCGGCGCTTCCGAGCCTGCCTTTCGCAACCGAGCTCGAGGTCGTGATGCAGTCTCCGGAGCTGCCCGTTGCAATCATCGCGGTGGTCGACTCCCGCATAACCGCGGCTCGTGCGCGCTCCTTGCAGGCGGGGCTACTCAAGATGGGGCACGTGTCGGGCAGCGCCGACTCCTTGGGGCCACTACGTTTGCGCGGCTTCGTGCTGCCCAAGCTGCCGCCCCACACCACAGCGCCGTGACGCAGCGGTTGTGGTGCGGCTTGCTGATGCTCGCAGTCACCGCCTGCACGACGCGGCCGCGATTAGCGGCACCGGTACAAAACGCGGAGCCGCTCTCGGTCGCCGCACTCGCTACGGCAATCGAGATGGATGCAAGGCGGAGCGATCATGAGCCTGACTCGAAGATTCGCAGCGAGCTAGCGGCAGAGGCCAGCCGCAACGCGGAAGCTTGCCTCTCGCGCGAGCCGCAAGCCGCAGCCTGTCTATACTGGGGCGCGGTCGCACTCGGACTCAACGCGCGGGCACACCCCACGCGCGCGGGCGAACTCTTGAGCAACATGCTCGACACATTGGCGCGCGCCGAATCGGCGGATCCCAACTACGACGAGGCAGGGCCCGCGCGCGTGCGCGCGCTGGTGTTGATCCGGGCGCCAGGATGGCCGTTGGGGCCCGGCGACGCCGAGGCGGGATTGGCTGCAGCTCGTCGCGCAGTAACGCTGCGGCCGATTTACCCACCGAATCTGCTTGCGTTGGCGGAGGCCTTGGCGACTACGGGAGACCGGAGCGGTGCCCGGGAAAGCTATGCGCGCGCTCACGAGGCGGCACTGGCGCTGCCCGCCGCGGTCGATCGGGACGAATGGCTGCGTGAAGCCGATCACGGACTGCAGCGCAAATAGGTCTCCACCGAATTTTGAAGTTCGCGCGCCGGCTGGGTCGCTGTCGATCGTTGTCGATAGACGATCCTAGGTGGCCGGATCTCGGCCTGCGCTCGTCGGCCGTCCTGACGAGCGCGCGATGCTAAGGCGCCCCTTTCACCATCTTGTACCATCCCGATCCCGCCGGCAGGGCCACTCCGCTGACGCCCTTGGGATCGATGGGCAGGTCAGCTTCGAAGGTGCGCGCGTCCCCGAATGTCCATCGCAACTTGCCGGGCGTGTCGGCGTTCCAGCTTCCGACGCCGCCCGCAGGCGCGCTGCGACTGTCGTGCCAGCTCGCCCGGCCGCCGCTGCTGAACTTAAACACCCCCACCCATGCGCCATTGCCGATCGTCACGTCCCAGGTGCCCACGAGCTTGTCCGATAGCGCATCGAGCTCCGCGATTTCATCGAGATCCTCCGACAGGGATGCGATCAGGCCGCGCTGGTAGGTGTTGAAGTTTTTCTGCTCCATTGTCCACTCGATGTGAATGTGCGTGAGGTGCTCATGCCTGATCCTGCGCATTGCGAAGTCGGCGTCCGATTCGTTCGGCCGTTGCACATCGGTAAAGATACGCGGCATCTCAGCCCCAGCGGGATTCCATTGCTTGCGGTTATAGATCAACCAGCCCCAATGCATGTCGAAGGACTGGTCCAAGAACAGCCGCACCAGCTTGTCCGCTTCCGAGCGCTCCCCCGGAAGCCACGACAGCAGCACGATATCGAGCGCACGACCCTCCTTATGCGGATCATGAGTGCCGTTGTGCAGAGAGTCGCCCGCCTTCTGCAAGCGCAATTCGGCGACGCCGCCGGGGTGTCTGAACATCGTCGCCAGGATGGGTGGCCCGTAGTCGGTCAGCACCTGCGCAAGGGTTTCAATTGCCAAGCCTGCCATTTTGAACTGCTCCTGCGTTGGGAGATTGGGTCCGGCGGCACGCTGAGCCAGCTGTCTGCGCAGACGCCCTCTTGCGCCTTTTACCACCAATCGGCGTCCTTACCAAATCCCATCCGCTATGCGTGCCGGTCAACCGCTCGAGGTGAATTCAATTATTGCGGGGGACTGTGCTGCTCCTCGACTCCCAGGTGGTCGCCGTCATGTCCGCCTGCTTGGCGAATCGTCCCGCCGATCGCATAGTGATCGATCTCGCGGCAATCGAACGGGACTAGCCGAGACATGGAAACGATTGGCAACGATTTGCGCCAAATGCAACGCACACCCCTGGCCGCATCCCACGTGGAAGCGTTGCGCGTTGCGGGCAAAGTCGTGACCTACCCGGCGGGCGTGCTTCTCGCGCAACCCGGTGAGCCGACCTATCGCTTCATCTATATCGAGGAGGGCGAGGTGGAGGTGGTCGATCCCTATACCGACACCCGCCATTTGCCCTTCACGCTAGGCCCGACGCAGTTCATGGGAGATATCTCGTTCTTGTATGGCGGCGCGTGGTCGATGGCGTTGCGCACGGCCCGCGAGACGCGTGTCATTGAAGTACCGCGTGAGGCGATGCTGACATTGATGTCTCGGATCCCGGAGATGTCCGACATCATTATCACGGTCTTGTCCGCTCGGCGCCGGCGGCAGCTCGACGAAAAAGACAGCAGCTTGGTGCTGCTCGGAGAAGATGAGGACCGCGACGTGCGTCGGGTCGCGGCTTTCGCGAGTCGCAACCGCATTCCCTACCGATCCCTCGCATTGGGAAGCGCGGAAGCCGAGGCGACAGCGAAGGCCTGCTCGATTGCGGCGGCGCAGCCGGCGGTGATTTTTGGACGCGGTGTGGTGGTCACCGATCCCACGCCGGAGAAGGTCGCGCGGCTGCTCGGTCTTAATCTCGACTATCGGGACAAGGAAATCTTCGATGTGCTCATTGTCGGCGCAGGTCCCGCGGGTGTCGCCGCGGGAGTCTATGCGGGTGCCGAGGGCTTGAGCGCCTTGGTCGTCGAGGACATTGCGATCGGTGGCCAGGCCGGCACTTCGAGCCGTATCGAGAACTACATGGGGTTCCCCACGGGTATTTCCGGCGCTGACCTGGTCTGGCGCGGCGAGGTGCAAGCGATGAAGTTCGGGACGCGCTTCGCCATGCCACGGCGCGTCGTGCAACTCGAGAAGCTCGAGGACGAGAGATTCTGCGCGACGTTCGACAGCGGACAGCGCGTTGGCGCGAAGACCGTGGTGGTCGCGACGGGGGTACAGTACCGTCGGCTGCCGATCGAGCGGCTTGAAGAGTTCGAGGGCGCGGGCATCTATTATGCCGCGACCGAGATCGAGGCGCGTTACTGCAAGGGAATGGACGCGGTCATCATCGGCGGCGGGAACTCGGCGGGGCAGGCCGCCATGTTTCTCAGCCGCTCGATGCGCTGCGTACGCGTGCTCGTCCGCGGGACCTCGCTGGCCGCTTCGATGTCGAGTTATCTCTCGAGCCGGCTGCAGGCGGATCCCAGGATCCAGATCGAATTCGGCGCCGAGGTGACGGCCTTGCAGGGCGGTCAGCATCTCGAGGCGGTGAGCATCCGTAACATCAAAACCGGTGCGACGCGCGTCGTCGATACACGCGCGGTATTCATCATGGTCGGCGCCTCGCCAAATACCGAGTGGCTCTCAGGACTCGTCGATCTCGACGACAAGGGATTTGTGATCACGGGCTCCCGCGCTGGCGTGCCGGATTCGCCGTTCGCCACTTCACATCCCGGCATCTTCGCGGTCGGTGACGTGCGCGCAGGATCGGTCAAGCGCGTTGCCTCCTCGGTCGGTGAGGGATCGGTCGTGATCTCCAAGGTCTGGGAGTTCCTCAACTCGAAATCCTAGCGACGAGGATGGCCCCGTTCTAAGTCACGGCAGCTTTCAGATGATCGAGAATCTCGCGCTCGGAGGGTTGCGGCTGTCCGCACTGTGATCGCGCGGGCCCACAGAAATGTGGTATGAATTAGCCGAGCTGTATCGCATAACTCAATTTGGGGTGAATCATGTCGACAACATTCGTGCTCAACGGCAGCGCGACCACCGTGGATGCAGACGCGGCGATGCCGCTGCTCTGGGCAATCCGGGAGCTTGCCGGATTACCTGGAACCAAGTTCGGCTGCGGCATGGCGCTCTGCGGAGCCTGCACGGTGCATGTCGACGGTGAGGCGGTCAGGTCGTGCGTCATGCCCCTGTCGACGGTCGCCGGCAAACAGGTGACGACGATCGAGGGCCTGCAGAGCAAATCCGCCAAGGCCGTACAGGCCGCATGGATCGAACTTCAAGTACCCCAGTGCGGATACTGCCAAAGCGGGCAAATCATGTCGGCGACCGCGCTGCTCGAGAAGAACGCGGCGCCGACCGATGCCGACATCGATGCGGCGATGAGCGGCAATATCTGCCGCTGCGCAACCTATTCCCGAATCCGCGCCGCGATTCACGCGGCAGCGCAATCCATCAGGGCCTAAACCATGACACCACGATCACTCGCCGCGATTCGGCCGACCCGGCGTGAGTTTCTAAAAACCGCCGGCTCCGTGACCACGATGGCGTTGACCATTGGATTCGAATGGATGGGGCCGGCTCGCCGCGCGGAGGCTGCAAGCGTCGGTGCGGCGGTATTCGCGCCCAATGCGTTCTTGCGCATCAGCGCGGACGGCAGCGTGACGGTCATCTCCAAGCATCTCGAAATGGGGCAAGGCTCCTATACCGGCATCGCGACCGTGCTTGCCGAAGAGCTCGATGCCGACTGGACGCGCGTGCGCGTCGAAAGCGCGCCGGCGAACGTGAAACTCTATGCCAATTTGGCGTTCGGCATGCAAGGCACCGGGGGCAGCTCCGCGATGGCCAATTCCTGGTCGCAGCTACGCGAAGCCGGCGCCAAGGGGCGTGCGATGCTGCTTGCGGCGGCGGCCAAGGAATGGAAGGTACCGGAGGCCGAACTGACCACCGAGAAGGGCGTCGTCTACCACGCCGCGAGCAAACGCGAAGCGAGCTATGGCTCGCTCTCGGCCAAGGCCGCGGCGCTGCCCATCCCCGACAAGGTGACGCTCAAAGATCCCAAAGATTTCAAGCTCATCGGGCAGCACTCGCGGCGCGTCGACGTGCCCGCAAAGGTCGACGGCACCGCTCAATTCACGTTGGATGTGGCCTTGCCCGGCATGCTCGTGGCCTTGCTCAAACGGCCGCCGCTCTTTGGTGCGACGGTCAAATCCTTTGATCCGGCGGCGGCGAGCGCCGTGCCGGGCGTCGTCAAGATACTCCAGGTACCGCATGGCGTCGCCGTGGTCGCCAAGGGTTTCTGGGCGGCCAAGCAGGGCCGCGACGCGCTTGTCGTAGAGTGGGACGACACTCAAGCGGAAAAACGCAGCTCCTCCGACATCATGAGTGAATACCGCCATCTCGCCGAGCAACCTGCGGCCTCCGCGCGCAAGGTGGGTGACGCGGTCCCCGCGATCCAACAGGCGGCGCAGAAGCTCTCTGCGAGTTTCGAGTTTCCCTATCTCGCGCATGCGCCGATGGAGCCGCTCGATGCGGTCGTCAAGCTGACCGCGAACAGCTGCGAAATCTGGGCGGGTGATCAATTTCAAACGCTCGATCAGGCGAATGCCGCCAAGACGGCCGGACTCGATCCGCAGCAAGTCAGCATCCATACGCTCTATGCCGGCGGCAGCTTCGGCCGGCGTGCCAATGTTTGGTCCGACTATATCGTCGAAGCCGTGTCGATCGCGAAGGCCTACGGCGCGGAGGGCACGCCGATCAAGCTGCAGTGGACGCGTGAGGACGATCTGCATGGCGGCCTTTATCGACCGATGTACTTTCACAAGCTCGAGGCCGGCTTGAACGAGAAGAAGGAGCTCGTCGCTTGGCGGCACGTGATCGTCGGCCAATCGATCATGGGCGGCGGTCCCTTCGAGGTCATGGTCAAGAACGGCGTCGATCCGACTTCGGTCGAGGGCGCCGCGACGATCGCCTATGACATCCCCAATATCGACGTCGAGCTGTCGACGACCAAGACCGGCGTGCCGGTGCTCTGGTGGCGCGTCGTCGGCAGTTCACATACGACGTTCGCGGTCGAGGCATTCATAGACGAAGTTGCGCACGCAGCCGGCAAGGATCCGTTCACGTTCCGCCGTGATTTGCTCGCGCATGAGCCGCGCCTGTTGGCCGTATTGGAACTTGCGGCCGAGAAGGCGGGATGGACCAGCGGACCATTACCTGCGGGCCGGGGCCGCGGCATCGCGGTCGGCGAAGCATTCAAGACCTTTGTGGCGCAGGTCGCTGAAGTCACCGTCGATACGGCAGGTCAGGTGAGTGTGGATCGCGTCGTCTGCGCCGTCGACTGCGGCATCGCGATCAATCCCGACGTGATCACGGCGCAGATGGAGGGCGGCATCGGCTTCGGTCTGGGCGCGGTCATGTATGGCGCGATCACCTTGAAAAACGGCCGCGTCGAACAGGATAATTTCAATAATTATCGGGTCCTACGCATCAACGAGATGCCGAAGGTCGAGGTGCACATCGTGCCCTCTGCAGAGGCGCCCACGGGCGTCGGGGAGCCCGGGGTGGCGCCGATCGGCCCGGCGGTGGCCAATGCGATTTTCGCCGCGACCGGCAAGCGCGTCCACATGCTGCCATTTCCGAAGTCCGCCTAGAACCGGACCCGAGGCCTATGCCATGACGAGAGCCAAGAACAGCGGTCGAGTGGACCATCCGATACTTTGGACGCTGTGCGTGTTGGTGTTGGCCGCAGCGGCGTTCGTGGGCTATTTGGCGCTTGGGCCGGATCCGACCGCGTTTGCGAAAGGGACGCGGGTCGCACTCGCGAATTATCGGGATACCGATCCGACGGGCGTTCCCGACGAACTCAAGTCGGCAAGTCTCGTCGAGCGCGGCGAATATTTGACGCGTGCGGCGGATTGCATGGCCTGCCATACGGCCGAGGATGGGATTCCGTTCGCCGGTGGCCGCGCGTTCGTCTTGCCGTTCGGGACGCTCTACTCGACCAATATCACGCCCGATATCGATACGGGAATCGGTAGCTATTCCAACGCAGATTTCCTGAGTGCGCTGCACGAGGGCATAGCCCGCGGCAACACGAGACTCTATCCGGCGATGCCGTACGCCAGTTACACCACCATGTCGGACGCGGACGCGCTCGCGATCAAGGCGTATCTGTTCTCGCTCAAGCCGGTGAAAGCGCCGGCGCCGCAGAACACGCTGACATTCCCGTTCAACCAGCGAAATCTCATGAAAATCTGGTCGGCACTGTTCAATCCGGACAAGCGCTATGAGCCCAATGTCGAGCGCAACACCGTCTGGAACCGAGGTGCATACCTCGCCGAGGCCATGGGTCATTGCGGCGAATGCCATACACCGCGCAACTTAGCCTTTGCCTTGAACAATCGGCAGAAATTCGCCGGGTCGGTTCAAGCCGGCTGGCGCGCCTACAACATCACGCCCGATCGCAGCAGCGGTGTCGGGGCCTGGAGCGATGAGGATCTATTGCATTATCTGTCGAGCGGACATGCGGCAGGCCGGGGCACGGCCTCGGGTCCCATGGGCGAAGCTGTCGATGACAGCCTCAAGCATCTCAAGGCAAGCGATCTCGTGGCGATCGTGAGCTATTTGCGCACGGTGCCGAGCGTCGCCACGGGGGATCTGCCGGAGCCTCGGACTACTCCGGCGACCGCGACGTCCGCGGAGATCGCCGCAGAGCCGCGCGGCAGGGCGGTCTACGAAGGTGCTTGTGCAGGTTGCCACGGATGGTCGGGTATCAGTCCCGGAATCGCCGCCGCGAATCTCACGGGTATGCGTTCCGTCAACGATGCGACCGCGATCAATGTCGCTGAAGTCGTCATCCGCGGCGGGGAACGGAAGGTTGAGGCAGGGCCGTCGAACATGCCTGCCTTCGGTAGTACCTACTCGGACGCCGAGATAGCGAGCGTTGCGAATTTCGTAACGGCGCGCTTCGGCGCCACGCAATCGCATCTGACCGCCGCCCAGGTCGCGAAATTGCGCAATCAGGATTAGGCGTAACAAACACAGCTGGTCGGCATCAATTCGAACTTCCGACAGACATCGAGAGTGGTCCGCGATCCTACCGCCCGTCGACCTTGGCGAGGAACGCGATGACGCTGCGCCACGCATCGTAGGACCCCTCGCAATTCGCAACCGGCAGGCCGCCGGTCGCCTCGAAGTCCTTGGCGACTGGATGGTACACGAAGGGCGAGAGTGGACCGCCGCTTCCCACGCGCGATACCGTGTGACCCGCACCCGGATAGATGTGCACTTCGGCCTGATCGGCCTTGCCGTGGGCCGCAAGCCGCCGACGGATTTGCTCCGCGCCGATGAACGATGGCCACATTTCATCGGCGCCTGCGCCGATAGCCAGCACGGGACCCTGCATCCGCTCGAATGGAATGCCGATTGTCGCCGCAATGTGCGGGTCGCTCCAGGTCTTTAGATAATAGGGTGTCGCGATGAATCCGGGCGGTGTCGAGGAGTGCACCGATTCGTCGGCATTGTTCGAGTCGGTCTCGCCTTGATCCGCCGGCAGCGGCTTGCCCTCATAGGTCCAAGCGGCGCCGGCGTTGTGGACGCTCGCATCGATCGCGCCGTTGCTCAAGTGGGAAGGCACATAGACAACCGCGGCGGCGAAGTCCTGCGGGAAATAGCTGGCAGCCAGACCCGCCGCTTCCGAACCCCGAGACGTGCCCATCACCGCCACGCGACGAGCGCCGGTGCGCTGCTCGAGCCAGCGCGCTCCCGCCCGAAAACTCTCGAGCGGAATGCTGCGCAACGTGGGCGGCAAATCCTTGTAGGCGAAAATCCCTTGCGCGAGAGCCGGGTGGCCGTGGCTTGCGAGCAAAGCCGCCTGAGTTTCGGGCAGTCCGCCGCCCGAGCCCGCGAGCACCAGGACGGGTACGCCGGGCGTCGCTTGAACAGCCGGCGGAAAGAATCGACCGCGCACGCCGGGCGCGATCACTTCCTCGGGCGTGATGCCCGCGGCATAGGTGCGCGTTGCCGTTGCGTGGGCGACTGCTTCGCCGTTTATGCTGGCCGTCAGCGCGACCGCGTAGAGCGCGCTCACATCGAGGTGCGGTGCGGTTCCAAGCTCGGGGTGCTTCGGCAACTCGGCCACATACGCACTCAGCTGCTCGGGTTCCACCGGCAAGGCAGAACACCAGAGACCGTGCGGACTGACGCCCTCGTAGCTGCCGCCGAGCGATGGCGCGTCGTCCAGATCGATGCGTCCGTCGGCGTCGGCGAGATAATCGCCAACCGCAGTCCAGGTACGGTCTTGATCGTCCGGCCGCGAGGCCCTCACTTTGACGCGCGTGCCCGGCACGAGGCCCCCGACCGTGACGTGAAACGGTGCGTCGATCAGGCCGGAGGCAGGCGTTACCCGCAACTCGGGTTGCTGCGAGTCGGCGAGGGCGCTTGACGTAACGAGTACACAAGCGCCCCATGCAATCAATCTGCGCATCGGCTTTCTCCTCGAGCTCCGAGAGAATCCCAACCTTACCCGGGCGCGCCGGGGAACCAGGGGGAGCATTTCCGCGATGTTTTGCGTAGGCACGGTCGCAGTTTACTTTCCCTGACGTGAATGACCATATACCGCTTTTGAATTCTCATATATATCGGCTGCGGGAGGTATCTTGCGGTACGCCATCCGGCTCCATCTGAGCTAGCTACCGGTACCGCATACCGACCACTATGCGGGGCCACCCAGGGGCCTGACCTCCATGACTTGGATGGAGGATTGCGGAATCGTGAGGTGCGGGTGATGCGCGAACGCCTCGGCGGCCGTCTCGTGGCTGTCGGCCTGCACGATTGAATACAAGATAATGTCGTTCTTGGTGTCCGCAATCCCGGTCGCCGACACGCCCTTGGTCTTCCCGGCGGCTTCCGTGACGGTGATCATTTTCGCGTGATCCTCCATCCACCGTTGCCAATCGTTGCGCATCTTCTCTTCGGCGGATTTTCGTGTCTCTGGATCGGTCTTGGCCCAATCGCCCATGACTTGGGCCGGGATTAGGTAGAGAACCAGGAATTTCTTGAGCGTTGAGGTAGTCATGATTTCTCCTTAGTCATGCGGTGGTTCATATCACTAGGACGCCTAAGCCCTTGTTGATGTCTTCTCAGAGCTACGACGAACAACGGGGGCACTTCTCGACACGGTCCGAGGCACTGGCTCAAAGGATTCGCCGCTGGCTCACAATGGCTGTCGATCTTGCGGGGTCTTGTTCGTCGTATGGAGTGTATGGGCCGGGAAATCCGCCCTACTGCGGACGACCAACCACGTAAGCTTATGAGATTATGGAGACTACATCATGAAAGTCATGGTTTTTGTCAAAGCCACCGCCGACAGCGAAGCCGGTGTCATGCCCACCCGGGAGTTGCTGAGCGCCATGGGCGCGTACAACGAGTCCCTGGTCAAGGCCGGCATTATGCTCGCCGCTGAAGGATTGCAGCCGAGCCGGCACGGCAAACGGGTGCATTTTTCCGGTAAAACTCGAACAGTAACCGACGGTCCGTTCGCAGAGACGAAGGAGCTGGTCGCCGGCTTTTGGCTCTGGCAGGTCCGCTCGATCGAAGAGGCGGTCGAGTGGGTCAGGCGTTGCCCGAATCCGATGCTGACGGACTCGGATATCGAAATCCGCCCCGTTTTCGGACCTGAGGATTTTGGCTAAGATTTTAGGAAGGCTGGCGCATAAATTAGGTCTGCTGTGGATCGCCAACAGCGAATGACGGTGGCCTTCGGTAAGTAGCTCGGTGACGTCTCATTGAGGAGTGAGCGAATGGCTTACATGCTGCTCGTGGTGGAACAAGCCGGCGATCGCGCCGCACGATCGGAGCGCGAGGGGCAAGCACACTACGATCGGATGTTGCGTTTCAGCGCGGACCTGAAGCAGCGCGGCCTGCTGACTATGAGCCAATCCCTCAAGACCGACGCGGCCGGGGTGCGGGTGACCGGACAGGGAAACAAATCGATCGTCCGCGATGGGCCGTTCGTGGAGGCGAAGGAAATGATCGGCGGTTTCTTTCTACTCACCTGCGAAACCCGTCAGCAAGCACTCGATATTGCGCGAGCGTGCCCCGCGGCCGAATGGGCCACGATCGAAGTACGGGAATTGGGCCCGTGTTTTCAGTGACTCAGCGCTTGCCTTGAGGAGACGCGGTGAATCGCAGCGCCATCGAAAGAACGATCGAAGCGGTATGGCATATGGAATCTGCCAAGATCATCGCGAAGCTCGCCCGGATGCTGCGCAACGTTGGGCTTGCAGAGGAGATCGCGCAGGACGCCTGGGTCGCGGCGCTGGAACAGTGGATCGATGCGGGTGTTCCGGAGAACCCGGGTGCTTGGCTCATGGCGACCGCGAAAAATCGCGCCATTGATCAGTTGCGACGGCACCAACTGGTGGAGAGAAAGAGCGCTCTGATGATGCACGATCCCGATCTTCTCGCTAGCACCCAACTCGGCGAGGAAGGGGCCGATTCGATTGCCGACGATCTTCTGCGACTGATCTTCGCGGCCTGCCACCCGGTGCTTTCCATGGAAGGGCGCGTCGCACTAACGCTGCGGTTGGTGGGTGGCTTGACCGCCGCGGAGATTGCCCGAGCGTTCCTCACCTCGGAGGCGGCAATCCAGCAGCGAATCGTGCGCGCCAAACGGACCCTGAGCGAAGCGCGCGTTCCTTTTGAAGTGCCTGAGGCCGCGGATCGCGCCCAGCGACTCGCATCCGTCCTCGAAGTGATCTATCTGATCTTCAACGAAGGATACGCGGCGACCTCCGGAGAGGATTGGATGCGACCCGCGCTGTGTGAGGAAGCGTTGCGCGTGGGCAGAATTCTGGCCGAGATCGACCCGAAGGCAGCGGAGGTTCACGGCCTGGTCGCCCTGATGGAGCTGCAGGCCTCCCGAACATTAGCGCGGATAGGCGCATCGGGAGAACCCATTTTGTTGCCAAAACAAAATCGTGCCTTGTGGGATCAACTGCTGATCCGCCGAGGATTTGCGGCCCTCGCCCGCGCGCAGAGTTTTGACGGCCCACTCGGTCCCTATGCGCTGCAAGGCGCCATCGCGGCCTGCCACGCCAGGGCGCGCACGCCGCAAGACACCGATTGGCCACGAATCGTGGCGTTGTACGACGCTCTGTATGAAGTGCAACCATCCCCGATCGTGACCTTGAACCGAGCCGTCGCGGTATCGATGGCCTATGGACCGGCGGCGGCTTTGGAAATTGTCGACACGTTGCGGGACGAATCGCGTCTTCGCGCCTATCACCTACTGCCGAGTGTACGGGGCGACTTGTTGGAGCGACTCGGCCGATTTGAGGAGGCGCGCGCCGAGTTCTCGCACGCGGCATCGCTGGCACACAACGCGCGGGAGCGCAGTCTCCTGTTGCTGCGCGCCGCCGACTGTACCCAGGAAGTTGGACCTCCAAATTAGGGGCCCGCATTGACGCGAGAGGACGCCTTGCTCCGATTGCTGCAGGAATTGTCATCGGCTGAGGCAGCAAATTGGATGACAGACGATCAGATTCCGTAGCACAATCGAGCGTGGCTGAGCACGACTGCATGCGCGCTCGGCCGACGCGCATTTCGTCCCCGAAGTTCTCGGTGGGCCGGCTCTTTGATAGCGGCGATGGGACTCATCGACACTCGACGATGCTCGCAAAGCATCTCGGCCGGCACTTTACCCGCGATCTAATACCGTTTCAGCGAGGCCTGGGCGTTTAAATGGCAGGGCCGCCTTATTCGGTCGATTGTTGCGATGCCGCGCCGGCACGCTTTTCATAGCACACCGCATTTTCACGAACGTGCGGCACCGTACGGACATCGAATTGTTGAATTGCTAGTGTTTTTGGCGTATTCGCCCGATACCGCCCGCAGTTCTGCGGGTCTCTGAATCCTGAGATCACCATGAACACTCCACGCCAACCCAACGTGCGCAACTCTATCGAAAGGATCCCCGGTGAGATTCGAAGCTCGAGGTATTACGGCCATCCGTCAACATCGTTCAACACCGCATTCATGCCGGGTCCGATGCCGGTCGCGACGACTATCATCACGGGAAGTTCGAGACCGACGCTGACGGACGAGCGGCCGCCTATTGTTTCTGCGAAGTGAGGCGAGCTATGGATACGCAAACTCAAGTGGGAGGCTCGACAGTCGGTGGTGTCCCACAGGTGAAAGCCGCTGCGACCGTTTTCGCGCTGTCACCGCTGCCCTATGCCGAGGACGCGCTCGAGCCATCCATCTCTGCGAGGACGCTTCGGTTCCATTACGGTAAGCATTATAAGGGATATGTCGATACCCTGAACCAACTCGTCGCCGGCACGCCGTTCGCTGGCATGTCGCTCGAGCAAATCGTACTTTCCACAGCGAGCGAACCCGAGCATGCCGCGATCTTCCACAATGCGGCACAGGCCTGGAACCATGCGTTCTATTGGTGCAGTTTGAGTCCAAGAGGCGGCGGCTTCCCGCCGCACGCGCTGAAAACGCGCGTTGAGTCGACATTTGGCAACCTCGAAGCGCTCAAGGAGGAACTCGGCACCGCGGCGACGACGCAGTTCGGGTCCGGCTGGGCCTGGCTGGTCCTTGACGGCGCCGGGTTGCGAGTCGTGAAGACGGCCAATGCGGACAATCCTCTCACCGCGCATATGAAACCGTTGCTCGTGATCGACGTATGGGAGCACGCCTACTATCTTGATTTCCAGAACCGGCGCGCGGATTACGTGAAAGAGGTCATCGACAAGCTCATCAACTGGGAGTTTGCGGCCGAGAATCTTGGTACCGCGTGAATACTGTGGCGACGTGATTTGACGCTTCCACGCCCATCGCTGTTGCCCGCGCGCAAATTCATGCCCACGCGCAGTCGGGCACCGTGTTCTATGTCGAGGACAACCCGGCCAATCTGCTGTTGGTCGAGAATCTCATCGCGCGCCGGCCCGATATCCGCATGCTGAGCGCGAGGGACGGCAACCGCGGCATCCAGGCGCTGCGAATCCTGGCTGAAGAGCCAGCAACAGCGCGCATCCCGGTGATCGCGCTCAGTGCTTATGCAATACCCCTCAAGGTCAACGAGTTCATGGATACGCTCGATGTAGCGCTGAAATTCGCGAAACCGAAAATCGCCCGCGCCCACAAGAAGGACCTAGAACAATGATAGGGCGCTCCGAAATTCTCAACGCCAGCATACTTATTGTCGACGATCGGGAGGCCAATGTCAGTTTGCTGGAGCAGATATTGAGTGAGGACGGCTATACTCGCATTACCACAACGACGAATTCGCTGGAAGTCTGCGCGCTTCATCGGAATAATCGTTACGACTTGATTGTGCTCGACTTGCAGATGCCCGGCATGGATGGCTTCCAGGTGATGGATGGCCTCAAAGCAGACGAATCCGAAAGCTATCTTCCGGTCATTGTGCTAACCGCGCAATCTGGTCACAAGTTGCGCGCATTGCAAGCCGGGGCAAAGGATTTCATCAGCAAGCCGTTTGATCTGGTCGAAGTCAAGACGCGCATCTACAACATGCTCGAAGTGCGGCTGTTGTACAAGAAGCTCGAGACTTACAGTAACGTGCTGGAACAGAGGACGTTGCACGACTCTACGACGGGTCTTCCAAATCGGGACCTATTCGACGACCGGTTGACGCATGCAATTGCTCTGGCCAAGCGCCACACTTGGGTGCTAGCGGTGATGTTCCTCGATCTAGATCGCTTCAAATACATCAATGACACACATGGCCACGCCGTAGGCGACGCGGTATTGAAGGAGGTGGCAAAACGCCTGTTACGACACGCTCGCGACGAGGATACGGTATGCCGTAACGGTGGTGATGAATTCCTGTACTTATTGATCAACCCACAAGGCCGCGAGAGTATTGAACGAATTTCCGACGCCCTATTGAAAACTATCGGACTGCCCATTGACGTGGGCGACCTGCAACCTGTCATCAAGGCGAGCATCGGCATTGCCGTTTATCCAGAGAATGGCATTACCGGAGAACAATTGATAAGAAACGCTGACAGCGCCATGTATCGCGCCAAGAAAACCATGGTCGGCTGTGTATTTTTTTGACCCATTGGAAACGGAAGTGGCCTACCCAATTCAGAGACTCTCAGGGGCGACTGGCGTCCAGCGCATCTCGCGGCGCAAGCGCCGGACCTCCGCCGTCTCGGCGCCGTAGTCCATCGGCTCCGCCGGCGGCAAGCCGGCCACCGGCGGCCTCAACGACAGCACATTCAGGACTCCGAACCTCCCCTTGTCGCTCGCCATTTGGACGCCCACGTACACGCCACACACCCGACAGATAAGAAAATCCGCCGTCCGTCCGCCAAAGCGATAGCGCTGCACCTGATCAGGATTGTTGCTCCGAAACTCCAGCGCGCCCGCAGGGTCCGAGGCCATCAAAGCGCCGTGGCTTCGGCAGAACGAGCACTGGCATGCCCGCAACGACCATGCTGACGGCTCGATCGCGGTTCGATAACGCGCGGTCAGCGCTCCACAGTGGCAGCGGGCCAGGTATTCAATGCTATTCAAGTTCACCTGCATATTCTAAGATCTATTGTGCGCATATTCTGCGGTTGTCCGATCTTTTCGCGCGACAACAAAAAACCGTCATAGCCCTTGGCCCCAACGGTTTGAATCACTGTCGCGCTGGTCCGCGGCTCACGGCGGATCCAGTCTGCCATGCGGCGCACGCCCTCGGCGGCCGCGTCGCGGCGCCGCGCAGGTATTCGGCAACCGGTCGTCTTCCGTCAAGACGACTTCCGTGGGGATACTACGGATCGTGGGAGTGATGGGTGCAACCGTGACCGAGTGTAGTATGGCGATGGCGGAATCGCGCATAAGGACCAGAACCGGCCGCTTCTTGTCAGGTGCCTTGAACGTATACCAGCAGACATCACCTCGATTCACGATGCGCCCCAGTCCTGTTCGCTGAGCCAAACATCGAATTCGCCTCGCGCGACAGGTTGGCGCGCGCGGTAACCTATTGAAAATACCCAGACTATTTGTTAGCTGAATGCAATCAGAGTGCCGAGGCCGGGGGTTCGAGTCGCTCTCTTGCCACGATAAAATCAAGCTTGCAGGTGCTGCGCTCTGGAACGGTTGCTGTGTGGTAGTTCCAGCCTACCGCCCCAATTTCGGCCTCGCCTGATTCCGTCCCGCTAAACACGTCCTCGATGGACTCGAGAAGGCCCGCCATTTTTTGCGGCTGTGCTAACTGCGTTGGCGCGCTGGTAAAGCGCGACGTGCGGCCCCGGTAGCGCTCTCGTCGCCGAAGCGAACTGGCTGCGCACCCGTTGGCAGCAGCTTAAGTTAATTGACGCGCTGTCGCGGTCAACGCGCGATATACAATCGCGTTGAAACGCCAATGACGGTCCGCGCGGCGTGAGCGCTTCGCCGGTGTTCTTTCCAGGGGACCCATATTAAGATCGCGACGGACTCGACGAGGTTTGTGCGGATTTCGGTCACCGCGTTCTTGTCATTGGGATTTCATCTCTCCGCTTCGCACGCACAGGGCTGCATCTCCTACACGTTTGAGTGCCTGCATCCTGCATTTCTGAAGTCTCAGATCAAGCAGGCGTATGCCGAACACGAGTCATCGACGTCGCCGGCTGATTACGATGCGGCCAATGGTGATTATCTCGCTCAATTTGCCAACCCGAGCGGCAAGCTCGTCAAGATCGTCGTCAAAGCACCCGTGACGAACGAGGTATACGATGTACCTCGAATTCGAGCGGACGAAACCGCGTATGAGTATCTGAACAACGCCCTGTATGTTTCGCCAAATACGGCACGGCACGGCACGGTCATCAATTTCCCGAAGGATACGTACAACTTCAATTTCCCTTTGTTTTCGAATTGCACTTTGCCCTCCGACCACCAGCCAAAGTACGTGCACTGGCAGGTCGCAGGAGCAGCGGACTTGGTGATTGATGGCCACGGATCGACCGTCAATTTTTCCGATTTCTGCATCGGCCTGAATCTGGCCAACGTCAATCGCCTGACGTTGAGGAATTTCACCTTCGCCTGGCCCGACATACGGATCGCATCGGTAGCGACCATCGTTGCGATCGGCGGCAACGGCAACACGGGGTACACCTACGACGTCAAGATTGCTCCTGGGAATGCCACTAGTGTGCCGAAGATGCTGGCCGGCACCACGGCTTGGGATAGGAATGCGAATCACTGGGATCTCAAGAATCCCAACGATGACGTTTCTTATGGCGACGGCATCGACAGCGGGACGCCGCTTGAGTGCGTGGAAACGGCCGAAGAGCGCAAGACGTCGGGATGCACCGTCAGGAACATCCCGAGCTTCGGTGTTCAGTTCAAGGTCGGGGAGTCGGTGCTGCTCCATTTCTACAGCTTTGCGACCGCCATCTCTGCCTCCGGCAATGACATCACCTTCGATCACATCACGTTCAAGAATCTAATTGGGTCGGACTTTACCTATAGTCAGGGCCGCGGCCTGCGCGTGACGCACGTGGTGCTCACACGCATGGCCAATCAACCGATCTCCGGCGGCGGCGGCTCCTTACTGACCAACGTCGGCGGCGATGTCGTATTCGACAACAGTTCGTTCAGTTATCAGGCAGACGATGCCTTCGACATGAATACGACGATCGTGCGCTTTACGCCGGTGACCGTTGCCAACAACACCCCCATGAACACGCTCACATTCGATCTGTCGACGCCCAATCTGCTGTCGTGGCCGGCTGGCAATCCGGTTCAAGAGGGCGACGTCATCGGTCTGTTCGACAATACGTTGGCGTTCAAGGGCGTGGCGACGGTCGAATCAGTATCCAACCCAGCCAGTGGCGGCAATCCCGTTCTGACTTTAAATCAGGCTGTAAATTCGGGTCTCGGGCAGGCCGGTTTCATTGCTGGTGATCTGTCGGCTTCCGCAGGCGCACGTTACCTCTTCAGCAACAATTTATTCGCGTTCAATCGTGCCCGCGCATTGCTATTGCAGACGCCGTATGGTTGGGTTAACGAGAACCGCTTCGTTGGGCAAACACTCAAGGAAGTGTATGTGCTGGCGAGCCAGTACTGGGGTGAGGGTCCGGGTGCTCAGGAGCTGGTGTTGAGCAATAACGAGTTTGACGCGAGGGGCCATGATTATCTATCCGGCTTTTTCGCTCTCGATATCATGGCAGAGGCCGCCAACTTCCCGAACTTCCAGAATGAAGTCGCGGGTACCGATGTGGCAGCAACTCTCGTCAATCAGAACATCATCGTGGCCGACAATACATTCAAGAGCGACGGCCCCCAGGCCGTCGTCAATATCTCCTCCGTCAACAATGTCGTGTTAGCCAATAGCTCATTCAATCTCGCGGTGGAGTCGGCGCAATTGACCGTGTCGGCGATGGACTGGTCGGGAGGCAACGACGGTGCCCCGCGTCAATTTCCCGTCACCATCCATGACGCGTCCAATGTGCTCTTCGGTAACATCGACACCTATTCGTCCCGATTGCCGGGCACCTCCTGTGCCGACTCGATCATGCTACAGCTGTCCGACCCGCCGCCCAAGATATCTACGTTCGCGCCAATTGCATGCAAGGTCGCCGCGACCACGTCTGATCTCATTTTTGATCGCCGTTGATTCTTCGGACACCTCACTGCTCGAGCGGATTCGACGCTGTTTCTCGACAACTAGGCGTGATGATGTTGCGCTCCTGCATGGGAGACTCTCACTGGTAGAAGATGTGCTTGCCGATCGTCGCAACGGCTTTTCGAACTTTCGACCATTCTGGGTGGACGTTGGTCGCGTGATAGAACAAGGCACCCGGCACCAGCGGCTCGTGCAGGTCGTCGTACACCGCGATCGCCACGGACATCGCCTGTTTCCAGGCAGGTCCGTCCTGCGGGGACAGTCCGCCTTGCTCCGTCCACGAGAAGTCGGCAACGAGACGCTCGCGACCAGGATTCCACCGAATCTCGTGGACCACCCCGCAAATCGTGTGCGGAAAGTTATCGGACCGTGTCCGGTTCAAGGTCACTTCGGCGACCGCGTACTGTCCTTCCAGCGGTTCGCCGCGAGCTTCAAAGTAGACGTTTTCGGCTAGGCATTCGAGATCATTTGCGCGCCGCTGCGCCCGTGCCGCTTCGCGCTGCGCGACCTGCATCCCGGCAGGCTCAATGGCCATTCTATCCACGAAGGCGAAGCGGGCGATGCCGATCACACCAAAGATCAGCACCCCGAACATCGAGAAGAACTTCAGATTATCCGTATCGACGGCGAGCCAGTAGCAGGCGAGCCTGCATCGCCAAATTGCCAGCCACAGACGCGCCTCGAAGAGCAGCGATGCGAGCATCGTGGTTCAGCTGCGCCTGCAGCACGATACCAGCTACAAGAGTCCGTCCAGCCGATCGAGGTCGTTGACGACGCGCCAATGGCCACCGCTCTGCTCCACCCTCACCCGCCACTCCTCCAGCCGGGCGAGGTACAGGCGGGGATCGAAGTTGTCCTGGCGAAGCTTCGTCACGTTGAGCGCGACCACGTCGAATCCCCTGAAATCAAGCGGGATGTCGCGGACATAGCCTTTGGCGAGATCCTCCTTCATGTCGGAGAAGATTAGAATCTCCTTGCGTGCTGTCTGCTTCTCGTTTAGGAACTCGATCGCCTGCAGCAATCCGCCGGTGATGTCGGTGTAGGGCGCCGGTGTCGCCTGGTCGACGAAACTCTCCACGCGGCCTGCAAACGCACGTTTTTGCTGGTTTGCGGTGCTTGGGCGATCGTCGAATGTTGCCTTGGCGATGATATTCTTCTCCGTGAAGCTCGCCGTATCTATCCTCGCGACTGCAATCGAGTCTGACGACTGCAACCGCGACAGCGCGAAGAGGATGATCTGTTCTGCCTTGCTGACCTGCCTGTTGTACGATCCAGACGTATCGACGAGCAGGTAGACTCCGGTATTGTGGGCACTGGGCGGAACGCAGGCGCTGATTGCAAGAGTCAGCGTCAGCAGGAAGACCCGGCGCTTCATGAGCGCGCCTCCTGCCAGGGTACGGCTTCTCCGGAGCGAGGCGCGTTCGCTGCCTGTCGGGCCGCAGTCGCCGTCCTGGCCTCGAGCCACAGCGGCAGGAATAACGGCAGGTCGTAGATGCGTTGGGCGAGTACTCCAAGGTGACGAGCGCCGTTACCGAGCACTCGCAGGATCAACGCAAGCGCACGCAGAATCGCGATGCCTATCAGGCCGACGACCGTTCGTAATGAATGCACGAAGGTCTCGAGCGGAATCGCGACGAACACCAGCGCAAAAGGCAGGATGAACCCCATGCCCATTTGAGCCGCAGTCGTGATCCATAGGTGTTGGTTCACCATGGACCCAGTGTTGTCGCTACGCAGCAGCGCGTTGGTGGCCAACTCATCCTGTAGCAATACCTCACGCATGTAGGCGAGTCCTGCCTCGATGCTCGCCATCATGAGCAGAATCGCGAACGTGATGACTATCATCCGTACGCGCATCTTGTCCGTCAGTGTGCCGATCACCGGAAACAGGCGCGTGATGCGCAGAGACTCCATGAGAAAGAGGCCCATGGAGATCTCGACCATGATGATGACGAGCGCCGCAATGTCGGCCGTACGAAACGCGCCGATGAAGTTGGTTCCGCCTACCATCTCCGCCATGGGTCGCGCAATCAACGTAAAGTTGATCGCGGCCCCGGCTGTCGCCACTGCCAGCACCAGAGCCGAGATAAAAAAGTACACGATCGACGAGGATGACAGTATCGAGACGGCATGATTCTCACCTCGTACGATCGTCTCGTACTCCTCCATGTGACGGTCGATCGCAAGTGAACGTTCGATGACGCTCTCGACGCTCTTGTTCACACGCCCGAGTGTCTGCTGGATCAAGCGCCAGTCAGGCATCATTTGCCGCAGCAACGCGTGTCGCTCGGCGCTCGCCTTTCGATAGTCACGCATCGCCTCGGCATGCGCCTTGACCATCGATTTGTGAATATCGGCGAGGATCTCGGTTCCCCCGTTGCGTGCGTCGAGCTTGGCCACGACGCCGACCGCTTGGGCCCAGCCGGGCGCTTCGGGTGGGACTTCCACGGCCTTCTCCTGGTCCTCCTCTATCCGCAGAATCGCCCCGCTCAAGCTTCGGTGCATCTCTGGATAGCCCGCAAGGTCCTTGCGTACGGTGTCGCCCACGCGCGCGAACTCGCGTTCGACGATGCGCTCCTTGGCCTCACGGCCCGCGGCGAGCAAGACCGCACGATTTCGCGCCACGAGATGCTCCAGCGCGTGGGTGATGGAATGCGAAGCCAGCCGCAGTCCGCGCGCCAAGGCTGCGCAACCCGCGTGGATCGCTTGATGGGCCGTACTCCTCGCAAAGTAGAGCGCGGCTACGAGCAGAACCAGCAGGATGATTGCCGATAGCGCGGGCCAAGGCGTGATTGTCAACAGGCTTGTCATGGACATGTCGATGCTCGCTTAGCGTGTGAAGACTACGGGGAAGACCAGGGACTTAGGAGAAACGGACTCCAGTCCAAAACTGAAACGGGACGCATGAGAGGGACCTGCGCCTAGGTCGGTCGGCGCTCGGTCTGTGGGCGGTCGGTGAAGCCGCACAATCGACGTGTGGTGTTCCATACTGGTAACCCCGCTGTCATAGGAAACCCCTTAGACCGGTAGCTTTGCGACCCCTTCTTTCGAAGGGTGTGCCTTTTTCAGATGAGCGATGAGGGTAGGGTAAGGTGTTGCTCATGTCAACGCATCGCGGTGCAGCGGTTTGATAATTTCCTTATGTAAAGGCGCCCAGGCGAAATGGACCGACGATTAATCCCAGAATCATGGGCGAGGGCCATTGAGCGAAGCCGGATCCTGCAAGCTGATCGCTACAGCTCGGTGTTGGTGGCGGCGCTCGGGCAGACGCTATTGGAATGATGTGACATTCTGAAAGGGGCTATCCGCGCCGAACCGTGCGTCCTCGCCCCAGCGGCCCGTCCAAACGAGCGGAGGGGGCTGGGTACGGCTGGAGCCGCATGACGGCGTTCCAAGGGACCTACGGTTCAACCGCAATCATGTTGACGACGTCCGATACGCCCTGCGCTTGGCGGGCCACCGGCTCGGCGTCCGAGAGCGCTACGCCCGTGTCTACGAGACCGGATAGATACACCACGGACCGATGCCGTCCGGTCGATGTTCAGGTTGGGCAGGGGAGGTTAAGGATCAATTTCGAGGCGCGCGACGCGCGTTTCAGGCGAAACGACGAACCTCAGAGAGTCAGCGCCATATTTCATCCGTAATCGACACCTTGGGTCTTGAAATCGCTTCGACATGCCGGGTCGCGATGTTGCTGCGCATGTGGACCCTATGTCGAATCTCTTTGTTCGCGATCTTCGCCCTTGCGCGCAGCGCCGCGCTGGTTCCGTAGCCGAGGCCCCACGATGCCCGCCGACACACTGGGGCCGGACGCGAACCATGTGCCGACACAGCCAGCGGTCGGCACGGAACCGTGCGATGGAGTCGGAACCCGCCTCGAGATCATGATCTACGAGGAGGATAACCTGACGCGCGCATTGCTGCGTGAATGGCTCAACGAGGCCGGATATCGTGTCCGCACGGGTGTCCTGTGCGCCGCGCCCGCGATTTCTTCGGTGGATCTCGTGATCGTAAGTCTCTACATGCCCAAACTTGCCGGCGCGCATTGCATCGGTATGATACGGGCGGCACATCCGGGAACGCCGGTAATTGCAATTTCGGGCCAGTTTCGTTCGGGTCTATCGGCAGCCGGCCCGATCGCGCAGACTTTGGGCGCGCAGAAGGTCGTTGCAAAGCCGCTGGTCCGCAGCGAACTGCTGGAGGCGGTGCGCTCGATGATCGGCAAGGCGGCCTAATGCATACGGGGCACAGCATGTCCGCAGCCGGCAAGCATGCGTCACCTAAAGCCGATACCACTCGGTTCACGCGCCTGCAGATCGGCGTGGCCGTGCTCGGCGTCCTCATTATCGCGGCCTTCGGCGGGTCGACCGCCTATGATGCATATCGATCCTATCGACATGCCGTCGTTGCGATCGATCGCGAAATCAACAATGTGGCCAACGCGCTCGCGGAGCAAACCGCTTGGAGTTTGCAGTCCGTGGATCTCCTGCTGCTCGATACGGCGCGTTGGTATCACAGCGACAGCCAATCGATCCCGCCCGGGCATATCGGCGCCGTTCTCGAGGCCCGCACGCCCAAGATGCGGATCGTGCGCCAAGTCATGATCATCGACGCGCAAGGCAATCAACGCTACGGTTCGCTCGGATCCGCTCCGCCGACCCACAATGTGGCGGACCGCTCGTACTTCATTGCTCAGCGAGATGGCGTTGCGAAGGGGCTGTTTATCAGCGAACCGCTCGTCACTCGTTCCGAAGGGCGCGATGCGATCGATCTCTCCCGCCGCCTGGACGACGATGCGGAAGGTTTCACGGGCATCGTCATCGCAGTCGTCGACCTTGACGATCTCACGCAGCTCTATCGTGCGGTCAACCTCGGCATGAACAGCGCCATTCAGCTCGTGCGCGATGACGGGACGCTACTCGCGCGCAATCCGCCTACAACGGGTGCCGTCGGGCAGAAGTTCTCGGCACTCACGGCCGCGCCGGCCGACCGGATTGTCAGTCCGTTAGACGGAAAGCCGAGCTTCATAGCCGTCGCGCACGTGCGGGATACGCCGCTGATGCTCGTGGTTACGCGCGACGAGGCAGTGGCGCTGCGCCCATGGCGGGACGAGACGATCCGGGTCGGTGTGCGCACGCTCGTGCTCACGTTGCTTGGTGCGATCATCGTGGCGGCGCTGCTGCGGCAAATTCGCCGGGTCGAAGTGGGCGAGCAGGCTCTGCGCAAAAGCGAACAGCGCTATGCGCTCGCGATGGAAGGGGCGAACGAAGGCCATTGGGACTGGGACTTGGCGACCCGGAGTCTGTTTCTGTCGCCAAAGATGAAAATTCTGTATGGACTTAGCGCGGATGACCGGATCGAAACGCGGGATGAATGGCGGGCGAAAATAGTGATCCATCCCGACGACGTTGCGCGCTTCGAGGCCGCACTCGCCGACCACCTCGAAGGACGCACGGCCCGCTATGAATGCGAATATCGCGTGCGCCAACCAAACGGCGACTGGCATTGGCTGGCCGCACGCGGCCGGCTCGTGCGTGACCCTTCGGGCGGGTCTCTGAGATTGGTAGGTTCATCGAGCGACGTGACCGCGCAGCGGCAGGCGCAAGCCGACAAGGAGCAACTCGAAGCGCAACTGAGACAATCGCAGAAAATGGAGGCGATCGGCACTTTGGCGGGCGGCATCGCGCATGACTTCAACAACATACTCGGGGCAATCCTCGGATACGGCGAACTTGCCCAACAGCAATCCGCTGCGGGCAGCCCTTTGCGGCGCTACCTCGACAACGTCATGCACGCGGCCGAACGCGCCAAGACCTTGGTCGAACGCATTCTCGGATTCAGCCGCAGCGGACTCGGCGACCGGGTACCGGTCAACATTCAATCGGTCGTCGAAGAGACTCTCGAACTGCTCGCGGCTTCGCTGCCGGTGGGGATTCGTCTCGAGAGCCGAGTCGAGTCGGGCAATGCGGCGGTGATCGGCGACCCCACGGATTTGCACCAAGTTGCGATGAACCTCTGCACGAACGCCGTGCAAGCCATGGCAGGCGGGGGAGTGCTGCAGGTGATTCTCGAAAGCGTCGAACTCGTTGTGCGCCGGACGCTTTCGCGTGGTTCTCTCGCTGCGGGATCGTATGTGCGACTGAGCGTCAGCGATACCGGCAGCGGCATCCCGCTTGCGGTGCTCGAACGGATTTTCGATCCGTTCTTTACGACCAAGGCGGTCGGCGCGGGAACCGGCCTCGGACTCTCTCTCGTGCACGGTATCGTGGCCGATTTGGGAGGCGCGATAGACGTTTCCAGCAAGGCGGGCGAGGGTACGCGGTTTGAGATCTGGCTTCCCGTCGCCGGTGAAACGGAGGTACCGGCCGTTGCGGCGGCTGGAACGCTGCCGCGCGGAAACGGCGAAACCGTGATGATCGTTGATGATGAGCGGCCGTTGCTCGCGCTGGCCGAGGAGATCATTGCCGAGCTCGGCTATGAGCCCGTAGGCTTCGATTCGAGCGCCGCGGCGCTCGCGGCATTTCGGGACCGGCCGCAGCGCTTCGATGCGATCCTCACTGATGAGTCGATGCCGGAGCTTATCGGCACTGCGCTCGCGCACGAGATCCGGCAGATTCGTGCTGCGATTCCGATCATTCTGATGAGCGGATATGGCGGAGCGCAGCTCACGACCCGGGCGGCAGAACTCGGCATCAACGAGGTGTTGCGCAAGCCGCTGCACCGCCGCGACCTTGCCGAATCGCTCGCACGCGTATTGCGAACCCAGCATTGAATCCTTCGAGGTAGGAGCCATGCCGGAAAATATACAAACGCATATTTTAGTCATCGACGATGATCCGCAAATTCGCGCACTATTGGAGGAGTATCTTGCGGAGAATGGCCTGCGCGTGAGCGTCGCTGCAACCGGCAAGGAGATGTCGCAGATACTCGCCGACGAAGCCATTGATCTCGTCGTGCTGGATTTGCGCCTCGCCGGCGAGGACGGCATGGCGATCGCCCGAAATTTGCGGGAACAATCAGCGATACCCATCGTCATGCTCACCGGCGTACGCGACGAGGCCGACCGGGTCATGGGGCTCGAGCTCGGTGCCGACGATTATCTGACCAAACCGTTCAGTCCCCGCGAATTGCTCGCGCGCATTCGCACCGTACTTCGCCGCACGAAGAGCACTGCACCGGATTCGGCGCGGCAGGGGCAGATTCGCGCCTACCGATTCGGCGAGTTCGAACTCAACCTGCGCACGCGGCGCCTCAAACGCCGCGACGGCCAAAATATCGTGTTGACCAATGGCGAGTTCAATTTGCTGGCCGCCTTGCTCGGCGCGCCGCAGCGCATTCTAACGCGGGATCAGCTGCTCGAGGCGAGCCGCGTCTACGACAATGAAGTTTACGATCGCGCGATCGACATCCAGGTATTGCGGCTGCGCCGCAAAATCGAACCCGATCCCGCGCAGCCCAAATTCATTGTCACGGAGCGCGGTGCGGGCTACATCTTCAGCTCTGCGGTTGAAGTCGTCTATTGAGAGCTTGAACCATTTCGCTCACCGATGCCGCCGATGGGCGGAGCTCAACTGAGCGCCGATCAGGTGTCGGCGCTCGCGGCCTACGTCTGGGGTTTGAGCCATCGATCATCGCGGTAAATACCCTTTAAGCGCAAGGGTGAAGCGCGTAATGGACGCATGCACTCGCGATCCGCTTGCGTCAATCGCAATAACCCCGAGCCGAACGAGCAAGGCTCCGGACCGGAGCAAGTTTCACCTGAAATATTGGCGCGCCCTTCGGAAACACCATCGCTACCGACCGTCGATAGATTGCTCGCGAGAGTCCCCCTTAACTCGACTCGAGGAGCCAGCCATGCATTCCCATCGACTCATCGCGTTTTTCTCGGCGGCGCTGATCACGGCGTTCTTCTTCCTCACGATCGCCTACGGCACGTCCCTCAATTATTAGCTTCCCCCGGCCCGCAGCGTCGGGTCCCGGGTCTCAAGTGCCTATTTCATTTGTAACAAATACGGGCAAATCAGCAATGCGCCGAACATCCGCAACCTCCAAAGTAGTTCCATCGATCCAAACGGAGCACCTGTCATGAACCAGTCAACGCAGATCCAGATTCCCGTCGTAGTACCTGAATTGGTCGAAATCCCGGGTACGGAACTTCAAGTCTCGCGCGTCGCCCTCGGAACCTGGGCCATGGGCGGCTGGATGTGGGGAGGAACCGACCAACGCGACGCGGTTGCCACGATCCGGGCCGCGTTGCGACAAGGCATCAACCTCATCGATACCGCACCGGTCTACGGCTTTGGCATATCCGAGGAGATCGTCGGCGCGGCTCTTGCAGGTATGCGCAAGCAGGCCGTGATCACGACCAAGACGGGGCTGGAATGGCGCGACGGCAAAATTTACCGCAACGCGAGCCGCGCTCGCATCTTGCAGGAAGTCGATGATTCGCTGCGCCGGCTGCGCACCGATTACATCGACATCTATCTCGTGCATTGGCCCGATCCGCTCGTGCCGGTCGAGGAGACCGCCGAGGCGATGCGCTCGCTATATGAACAGGGAAAGATCCGCGCGATCGGCGTCAGTAATTTCTCGGTCGAGCAGATGGAGCAATTCCGCAAGGTCGCTCCGCTGCACGTTTTGGAGCCGCCCTACAACTTGTTCGAGCGGGCCATCGAATCGGAAATTCTTCCTTACTGCCGCGCCAATGGGATCGCGACGTTCGGCTATGGGGCACTGTGTCGCGGCTTGCTGAGCGGGCGCATGCGCCCGGATACCGCGTTCGAGGGCGACGATCTGCGACGCATTGATCCCAAATTTCAGGCGCGGCGCTTTGCCCAGTATCTCGAAGCCGTTCGGCAGCTCGATGAGCTCGCAAAGCGCCGCTTTCACCGCCGCGTGATCCAACTGGCGGTGCGCTGGATGCTCGATCAAGGCATCGGTGTCGCACTCTGGGGCGGCCGGCATCCTGAGCAGCTCGAGGCGGCACTCGGCGTTGCCGGCTGGTCGCTCGATGCCGCCTATCGGGATCAGATCGACAAGATCGTCAATGCCACGGTCACCGATCCGGTGGGGCCTGAGTTCATGGCGCCGCTAGAACGCGTCCAATCGCAGACCAACAAGGAGATCACGACATGAAGATCGGATTCATCGGATTGGGCCACATGGGAGCCGCAATGGCGGCGAATCTCGTCAAGGCGGGACATGAGGTCACGGTATTCAACCGCAGCAAGGGAAAAGCCGGTTCGCTCGTAGAAATCGGTGCGCACGAAGCGATGAGTATCGCCGATGCCTGCAGCGGCGAGGCCGTCATCACGATGCTCGCGGACGACAACGCCGCAGGCGACGTCGCGTTTGCACGGGACGGAATCGTCGCGAATCTTGCCAAGGGCGCGGCGCATATCTCGATGAGCACGATCAGCGTCGGGCTCTCGAAGCACCTGACGCGCTCGCATGCACAGGCCGGACAACACTATCTTGCCGCGCCGGTGTTCGGGCGTCCGGCGATCGCGGCCGCGGCCGAGCTCTTCATCGTCGCCGCCGGCGATGCGGACGTGATCGCTGCCTTTCAGCCGTTGTTCGACGCGATGGGCCAGAAAACCCTATCGATCGGAGCGGACCCGTCGGCCGCGAATCTCGTCAAGCTCAGCGGCAACTTCCTGCAAGCGGCTGTGATCGAGGCACTCGGCGAAGCAATCGCGCTCGTCGACAAGGCCGGCATCGATCGGCAAGCCTATGTCGATCTGATGACTTCGAGCGTGTTCAACCTGCCTGCGTACAAGATCTTCGGCAGCCTGATCGCGCAGCGCAAATTCGATCCGGCAGGCTTCGCGCTTCCGCTCGGCTATAAGGATATTTGCCTGGCGCTTGCTGAAGCCGAGAACCTGCGCGTGCCGATGCCGCTCGGGAGCCTGCTGCACGATCGGTTTCTGCGTGTCCTTGCACAAGGCGGCGGCCACCTGGATTGGTCCGCGATCGGAGAGCTTGCGACACAGGATGCCGGCGCCGGTCCCTCGTAAGAATCCAAACACATCGGGGTGCCCTAATGCTCGCCATAGTTCGTATCGCGCTCAGCCGGCCCTACACGTTCGTCGTGTCGGCCTTGCTCATACTGCTGCTCGGCACGCTTGCGGCGCTGCGCATGCCCGTCGATATCTTTCCGAGCATCAGGATTCCGATCATTGCCGTGGCGTTTCAGTACCAAGGCTTGCCGCCCGACCAGATGGCGGGGCGCATCATCACGCCCTTCGAGCGCGCGCTGACGACGACCGTCAACGACATCGAGCATTTCGAGGCGAATTCCTATACGACCTTCGGGATCGTCAAGATCTTCTTTCATCCGACCGTCAATATCGCCACCGCGAATGCGCAGGTCACCGCGATTTCACAGACCTTGCTCAAGCAAATGCCGGCCGGCACGACGCCGCCGCTGATTCTGAACTACAGCGCGTCGACGGTGCCGATCATTCAGCTCGCGCTCTCGGGTAAGGGGCTGACCGAACAAAATCTCGCGGATCTCGGCATGAACTTCGTGCGTCCGCGCCTCGTCACCGTGCAGGGCGCGGGCATCCCTTGGCCGTTCGGCGGCAAGGCGCCGCAGGTGATGTTCGATCTCGACACCGCCGCGCTGCAGTCGCGCGGCTTGACCGGTCTCGACGTCGCGAATGCGCTGGCCGCACAGAACCTGCTCACGCCGGCCGGCTCGGAGAAGATCGGCGATTACGAGTACAACGTCAACCTCAACAGTGCGCCGTCGAAAATTTCGGATCTCGGCGATCTGCCGATCAAGAGCGTGGGCGGCGCGATGGTGTACATGCACGATGTGGCCAGCGTCCACGAGGGCAGTGCGGTGCAGACCAATGTCGTCCACGTGGACGGGAATCGCTCGGTGCTGCTCAGCGTGTTCAAGAACGGTACGACCTCGACGCTCGACATCGTCAGCGGCATCAAGAAGATGTTGGCGACCATCAAGCCATCGCTCCCGGATGCGCTCGAGATCAAGCCGATCGGCGATCAGTCGATCTTCGTGCGCGCGGCGATCAGCGGCGTGGTCCGCGAGGGCGTGATTGCCGCCGCGCTGACGAGCCTGATGATTCTGCTGTTCCTCGGCAGTGTGCGTTCGACGCTGATCGTGACCACCTCGATTCCATTGGCGATCCTCGGCGCGATCGCGGCGCTTTCGGCGATTGGCGAGACGCTCAATGTCATGACCTTGGGAGGCCTCGCGCTGGCCGTGGGTATCCTCGTCGACGAGGCGACGGTCACGATCGAGAGCATCAACTACCATCTCGAACAGGGCAAGGACGTGCAGAGCGCGATCCTCGACGGCGCATCGCAAATCGTCATTCCGGCTTTTGTCTCGCTGCTATGCATTTGCATCGTGTTCATTCCGATGTTCTTCCTCGATGGCGTGGCGCGTTTCCTGTTCGTCCCCATGGCCGAGAGCGTGATGTTCGCGATGGTTTTCTCATTCCTGCTGTCTCGCACCCTGGTGCCGACGATGGCGAAATATTTATTGCGCCGGCAGGCCGGACCGGCCGGCGAGCACAGCGGAGTCCACGAGCCGCCGCCGTCGCGGAATCCGTTGGTGCGCTTGCAGCACGGCTTCGAAGCCGGATTCAATCGCTTACGTGCCGGGTATCACGATTTGTTGGCGCTTGCGATCAAGCACCGTAGCCGGTTCCTTGCAGGCTTTCTTGCATTTGTCACCGTTTCGTTCCTGCTGACGCCATTTCTCGGGCGCAATTTCTTCCCGCAGGTCGACGGCGGCCAGATACTGCTGCATGTTCGTGCGCCGGTCGGCCTGCGGATCGAGGAGACCGCCGCGCGCTTCGCCGATGTGGAACAGGCGATTCGCGAGGTGATCCCGCCGTCCGAGGTCTCTGCGGTCGCGGACAATATCGGCACTTATATATCCGCGATCAACACGATCTACAATAATACCGGCACGATCGGCGAGTCGGACGGCGACATTCAAATCTCGCTCAAGCCGGGCCATGCGCCGACCACCGAGTACGTCGATCGGCTCCGCCGGGAGTTGCCGCACCGCTTCCCCGGCATGACGTTTTCGTTTCTGCCCGCCGATATCGTCAGCCAGATCTTGAATTTCGGTGCGCCGGCGCCGATCGATCTGCAAGTTCGCGGCAACGATCTTGCGGCCGACTACGCTTACGCGAACAAGCTGCTCACCCAGATTCGCCAAGTCACGGGCGTCGCCGATGTGCGCATTCAACAGTCGGCCGCGCTGCCGACGATCGATGTCAAACTCGACCGGACTCGGGCCCAGTACACCGGCGTGACCGCCGCCGACGTGACCAATAGCTTAGTCGTCAACCTCGCGAGTTCGATTCAGGTCTCGCCCACCTACTGGCTCAATGAGAAGAATGGCGTCACGTACCCGATCGCGCTGCAGACGCCGCAATATCAAATTGACACACTCGCGGGGCTGGGGAATCTGCCGATCAATGCGAGCGGAGCACCCACGACAGTGCTCGGCGGCATCGCCGACATCGGCCGCAGCCACAGCAACGCCGTGGTCTCGCAGTACGACATCGCTCCGATGGTGGACATCTATGCGACGGCTCAAGGGCGGGATCTCGGCGCAATCTCGAGCGAAATCCAAAAAATCGTTGCCCAGAACGACAAAGATAAGCCGAAAGGCGCGATCGTGGCCCTGGTTGGCCAGACAGCGACCATGAACAGCGCCTACTCCGGATTGCTGTTTGGTCTGCTCGGCGCAATCGTGCTCGTCTACCTGCTGATCGTCATCAATTTCCAGTCGTGGACCGATCCCTTCGTGATCATCACGGCGCTGCCCGCGGCGCTCGCCGGCATCATCTGGATGCTGTTTGCGACGCATACGACGCTCTCGGTGCCGGCGCTCACGGGCGCGATCATGTGCATGGGAGTCGCGACCGCGAACAGCGTGCTCGTCATCAGTTTCGCACGCGAGAAGCTCGGCGAGCTCGGCGATGCGACGCAGGCAGCGCTCGAGGCCGGATTCGTGCGCCTGCGCCCGGTGCTCATGACCGCGCTCGCGATGGTCATCGGTATGCTACCAATGGCGCTGGGCTTCGGGGAAGGCGGTGAGCAGAACGCGCCCCTGGGCCGGGCGGTGATCGGCGGACTGCTGTTCGCGACCGTCTCCACGCTGTTTTTCGTCCCCGTGGTGTTCAGCCTCATTCACCGGCGCTACGGCCTCAAACCGGCGCCGCAAGCCAACCTTGGAGAAGCCTATGTCCGAGCCTGATCGCAATACCGGCCGTCCCGCGCTCAACCGGCTGTGGTTGTTCGGCGGCGCTTTCTTGCTGTTCTCGGTGGGCCTCGTTGCCTACGGTATGGTGTCGCGCGCGACGCAGAACTCGCGCCTGCGCGAGTTGACCGAAGCGCAGGCCGTGCCGAGCGTCGCGATCATTGCGCCGATCGCAGCGCAGGATCATGCGAGTCTAGATCTGCCCGGACGCCTGGAAGCCTATATTCGCGCCCCCATCTATGCGCGCGTCCCCGGCTACTTGAAGAGTTGGCGACACGATATCGGCGACCAAGTGAAGGCCGGCGACGTGCTGGCCGAAATCGATGCACCGGATCTCGACCAGCAGCTCGCTCAGGCGCGCGCCGACTTGAGCGTCGCCGAGGCGAACGCAAAGCTCGCGCAGATCAGCGCGGAGCGCTGGCAGTCGCTCGCGAGCACCGATGCCGTCGCCCAGCAGGACGTCGACCAGCGCACGTTCACGCTGAATGCCAACGTCGCCCAAGTCAAGGCGGCACAGGCGAACGTCGACCGTCTGATCGCCGAGCAGGGTTTTAAACACCTGATCGCGCCATTCAATGGCGTCGTCACTGCGCGCGATACCGACATCGGCGCCCTGATCAATGTCGGGGCCGCCGGGGGCGCGGAGCTGTTCGTGATCTCCGAGACCCGCAAGCTGCGCGTCTACGTCAACGTGCCGCAAAACTTCGTGCCGAGCGTGCCGCCGGGCACCAAGGCCACGATCCGCGTGCCCGAACATCCCGACCGAACCTATAGTGGGACCGTCGAGGCATCGGCACAAGCGGTCAATCCGAGCACCGGCACGACCTTGATGCAGCTCATCGTCGACAATAGCGCCGGCGAGATGATGCCGGGCGATTACGCGAGCATCCATTTGCAAATTGCCGACGGTGCCAATGCGCTGCGCGTGCCGTCGAGCGCGCTGATCTTCGACGCCAAGGGGCTGTCGATCGCGACCGTGGACGCCGACAACCACGTGCTGGTCAAGCCCGTGTCGATCGCGCGCGACCTGGGTACGGTCGTCGAGCTCGCCTCGGGCCTCGCGCCGAACGACCGAGTCATTGAAAACCCGCCCGATGGAATCGGCACCGGCGATACCGTGCGACTTGCCGGCGCGGCAGCGGTCGGCAGTGCCGGCCAAGGGAAGCACAAAAATGATAAGGCTTAACCGCATATCGTGGGGCGCGGCGGCGCTCGCGTTACTGCTCAGCGCCTGTTCTCTGACGCCGCCGCTCGCAACCCCGGAAATTCCAACGGCGGTCGCCTACAAGGAAATCGGACCCTGGACGCAGGCGCAGCCGAACGATCGGCTCCCGCGCGATCGCTGGTGGATGCTCTACGACAACGCAGAACTTGACGGGCTGCAGACGCGGTTGATCGCCGGGAACCCGACCCTGGCCGCGGCGCTTGCCAATTACGCGGCGGCGAGGGCGCTTACGGATCAGGCGCGCGCGGGACTCTATCCCTCGCTGGGCTTGAGCAGCGGCGCGGAGCGCGATCGCTATTCCGTCAACGCGCCGCTCCGCGGTCCCGCCACGCCGACCTACTACAACGTCTTCACGGCAGGCGGCAGCGTCAGCTACGAACTCGACCTGTGGGGTCAGATTCGCAATGAGGTCGCCGCCGGTCAGGCCAATGCGGCGGCCGCGGCGGCGGATCTTGAGAATGCTCGCCTCTCGTTGATCGCGCAGTTGGCCGATGATTACATTCAGCTGCGCAGCTTCGACCGCGACAGCGCGATTCTCGAGGAGACCATCACCGCCTATACGCGCGCGCTCACGTTGACCAAACAGCGCCACGATGCCGGCATCGCACCCGGCCTCGACGTCGCGCAGGCGCAGACCCAGCTCAATACGGCACGCTCTCGAGCGGCGCAGACGCTCGCGCAGCGCGCGCTCCAGGAACATGCGATCGCTGCGCTGCTCGGCGAGTCGGTCTCGACGTTCTCGATTCAGCCCGCGATCGTCATCATCAAGATTCCGCAGATTCCGAGCGGTATCCCCAGCGACTTGCTGCAACGCCGACCCGATATCGCAGCGGCGCAGCGGCGCATGATCGCGGCCAATGCAAACATCGGGGTCGCGCGAGCCGCATATTTTCCGTCCATTACGCTTGGGGCCCAGGGGGGCTTCCAAAGCACTTCGGTCTCGAACTGGCTGACTGCGCCGAGCTCCTTCTGGGCGATCGGACCGAACGCGCTGCTCAGCGTATTTGACGGAGGCCTGCGCCGGGCGCAAGTGGCCCAGGCACGCGCCGGGTTCGACGCTTCCGCGGCGAATTATCGCAGCACCGTCGTCAGCGCATTTCAGCAGGTTGAAGACAGCCTCGCGACTCTCAATCACTACCACGACGCCGCCATGGACGAGAAAGCCGCGGTCGACTCGGCGCAGCGTTCCCTGGATTTATCGATGCAGCTCTACGTCAAGGGTGCAACCGATTATCTTACCGTGGTCACTTCTCAGGCCGCCGTGTTGCAGACGCAGCTGGACGCGCTCAGTCTCGAGACGCTACAGACGCGCGCCAGCGTCGACTTGATCCGTGCGCTCGGCGGAGGTTGGGAGGATTCTGCGAAGGCACTGAACAGCCCGGCAATGGCGATGAAAAGGTAAATGCGATTCAGGCCACAATGGGTTCGACCTTGCCGCGAGAGCTCGCTGCACGAAGATCGAGCCGAGGTCCTCATCCACTGGCAGCATTCAATTGTTCGATGGCTGCCTGGTCCAATTCCAATTGCGTGGCGGCCACCAGTTCACTGAGTTGATCGACTGTTGTTGCGCTGGCGATTGGGGCGGTGATGCTAGGCCGCGCGATTTGCCATGCCAGCGCCACACTGGCGGCCGAAGTGTTGTGGCGCCGTCCTACATCATCGAGTGCCGTAAGAATTCTCAAGCCACGCTCATTGAGATATTTCTCGACAATCGCTTTCCCCCGCACGCTCTTCGACGCGTCTGCGGCCGTGCGGTATTTGCCGCTGAGAAAACCGGACGCGAGCGCATAGTAGGATACGACGCCGATCTGCTCCTTCAGGCACTGCGGCTCGAGCGCCGATTCGTAGTCTGAACGGGTATAAAGATTGTACTGTGTTTGCAGCACTTCGTATCGGGGCAGGCCGGTATTGCGACTAATCTCGAGTGCCTCGGCTAGACGCGCTGCCGTGTAGTTCGAAGCGCCTATTGCGCGCACCTTGCCCTGGGCAATGAGCTTCTGATAAACGCCGAGAGTCTCCTCCAATGGCACGCTGGCATCGTCGCAATGTGAAAAATAGAGATCAATATATTCGGTCTGCAATCTTTTCAGTGATTCCTCGACCGAGCGCGCGATGTGGGCGGCAGAGAGGCCCTTGCGGTCGGGAGCCATCTCCATGCCGACCTTGGTCGCGATTACAAGGTCCCTTCGATTCGCGCCGCGCTTCAACCAGTTGCCAATGACCGTTTCCGATTCCCCGCCGCGATGTCCGGACGCCCATCGGGAATAGACATCTGCGGTGTCGATGAAGTTGAGTCCCGCGCCGACCAAGGCATCCAGGACCGCAAAAGACGCTGCCTCGGTTGCAGTCCATCCAAACACGTTGCCGCCGAGACAGAGCGGTGCAACCCGCAGACTGGAGCGGCCTAAAGTGCGCAGTTGCATTGACATCTCCGAAGTAGGGGATATCAAATTATAGCGGGGACGATGATCGGGCGTCGCCCTTCATGAGGGGATTGGAACGTAAGTAGGGCTTGCCCGAGCCTGAACGCAAAGCGGCCGACCGCAGGAGCGATGGTCCCGACGACGCACGGAATACCGTGTCACTCTAGGGTTTCTCGCAGGCGGCGATCATTAAAGTGGCTAAGGATATAAGCACACGTGATTAGCACGGGCTGCGACGCGCCGGTATGATTTGGGGCGACGGTCGTTGACGTTGTCAATCCGCGTCGTGACCGGCAATGGGAGCGCTGCATGTCTACCGAAGACCATTTTGCCGATCTCGGCGCAACCGATCTGGCGACGGAGCACATGCGGTCGCCCGCACTCTGCGATCTAGTGCGCGATGCCGCTGCGGCCGGCCGTCGCAGGCATGGGCCCGCCGGAAGGCCCTCAACTGATCCGCACGAGGTGCCTGAGAAGCTTATCGAAGCCTGGTCACGATGGGCAGCTTCACGCTTGCGCTAGTAGCCGCGTGTCACATTGTGGATGGGTCATTCGACAGGAAGCGCGTCGAGGCGGCGCGGTCGCAGTACAACGCCTGGCGAGCCATAGCGAAGTCAGCGCAATGGCGAACGCCTATCGGCTGGTTGCTGTTGTGCAATATGAAGCGGATGTTGTTCTGAAGGTCCGCACCCCGCACCGATGGAATTCGGGCCGCCAGAGCGGCGTCCACGATGGCGTCGAGCTTCTGGTCGATCTGAATGAACTGCGCGACCGATGCGGCGTCGCATGCCGATTGTTTGGTCATTGATATTTCATTGCCCGGAATCTCCGGACTGGACCTGCACCAACAGCTGGTGCAAACAGGGGTTTCGTGTCCGGCGATATTCATCACGGCGCATGCCAACGCGACGACCTGCTTGAACCTGTACAAGGCCGGATAGTATCTCGTCAAGCCATTTGTCGGCCAAACGCTGCTGCAACTCATCGAGTCCAGAATCAGCGATGCGACAAAATCCTAGGTAATCCCCCTCGACGACGAGTCGGAGTCGCCCCCGGGCCGTGCGCCGCATGATGTGCGGGCAACGCCTTTCCGCTAGCCGGTGGCCGCGTACTCGACGCGGTTGCGTCCCGCGTGCTTGGCGCTGTATAGGGCCGCATCGGCGCGTCCCAGAAGGACCTCGGTGGTATCGGACGCGGCGAGCAGCCACGCCACGCCGAAGCTGGCAGTGACCTTGATGCCCGAACCCGCATAGGTGAAGGGAATCTCGGCAATCGCGCGCTGCATGCGCTCGATGGGCAGGAAAGGAGCTTGTGTCGCTGCGCCCGGCACCACCAGCAGGAATTCCTCGCCGCCGTAACGCCCCAACGAATCGGTGGCGCGTACCCGGCCGCTGAGCTTGGCGCCCAGCGTGCGCAGCACCTCGTCACCGGCTAAGTGTCCGCGGGTATCATTGATCCGCTTGAAATGATCGATATCGATGATGGCGACGGCGAGCGGCGTCCCGCGCTGCTTGGCGGATTTGACCTCGCGCGCGAGTATCTCGAGTATGGCCGCGCGGTTCCAAAGCCCGGTGAGGGCGTCGCGCGTGGCGCGCAGCAATAAGGCCTTGTGCTCCTTTTTTTGGCGCTCGAGTTCCCGCTGCTGCGCTCTGAGTTTGTGCTCACGCCGGTTCCAAGCGAAGACGAGCAGGGCGATGACCGCCGCCGCAGCCGCCAGTTGGAACCAACTCGTCCGCCACCAGGGCGGCAGGATCTCGAAGCTCAGCCGCGTCAACTCCGAGGTCTGTTTATGATCGGGATCGATCGCAACCGCTTCGAATGTGTAACGTCCGGGCTCGAGCCGCGGATACTGTATGTCGTGGTTGTGGGTCTCGAGCCACTGATCGCCGAGACCGCGCAACCGAACCCTCAAGTACGACCGGCCAACGCTGCCATAATTGAGCTGCGCCAAGTGCAGGTTGAGCGCCACATTCGGCTGCCATGGGCGCCGCATCGATTCTGCGTCGAGCGCCTGCGCCCCGAGGTCTGAGCGGGTGATTCGCAGGCCGATCGGCTTGGCTTGCATCAGCACTTCGGGGTTCGTGATGTGTGTCGAGCCCCCATGGGTTCCAATCCAAAAGGAGCCGTCCGTATCGGCGAAAAAACCGTTCTCGACGGTAGTGTTCCAAATCAAACCATCTTCGGTGTTGAACCGGCGCCAAAGTTGGCCATCGAAGACGACCACACCCGAGTCGGTGCCGGCCCAGACCCGGCCGCGTGGGTCGATGCGCGTGAACCTCACCGCCGTGCGCGCCAACGTGTAGTCGGGAACCCACTGCGCATGATCGACGCCGTCACCCTCGACGTGTACGTGCAGCATGCCGCGCGAAGCTCCTCCCGCCCAGAGCCAGCCGGCCTGGTCGGCAGCGACGGAGGCAAAGCCGGCGCGCGCGTTTTCGCCATCGATGCCGAGCACGATCCAGCGGCCACCGGACCAGCGCAGCAATCCACCCTGCGTCGCCAACCAAATCGCGCCCTGGGCATCCTCGGTCACATCGGACACTTTGCCGACCTGCGTCGGGAGCGGCATGGACTCGAGCTGTGCCGCACCGGGTTCGAGCACGTCGACGCCGTCGTCGGTGCCGATCCAGAGTCGACCCGCCGAGTCGACATAGAGCGTGCGCATCGACGCTCGATCGGCCACCCAGGTCGCGTGTTGATCGCCGGCGCCGATGCGAAACAGTCCGCCTGTCGTCATTCCGATCCACAGTGCGCCGCCGCCCCGGGTCATGGCCTGGATCCCGCCCCGGGGCAAGTTGCCGAATCGACAGGGCGCAGCCATGTTCGCCGCGCCCTCGAGCCGATAGCAGCCGGCGCCCGTCGCGAGCAGCACACTCTGGTCCGCTTCGGATACGATGGAATGGACGTGAAGATCGCCAAGGCCCTGGGCCATCGTCCAGGATTCGAAATGCCCATAGCCAGGCCAACGCAGCATGCCGCCGCCGCACAAGCCCAGCCACACCTGACCGTCGCGGCTCACCAACAGGGCGGAGATTCCGCCATCGGGCATCCCGTTCGCTCTCGTGAATTCCTGCCAACCACCGACGTGCCACCGAGACAGCCCGACCGCGCTGCTCGTCAAGATGCGTCCCTCGAGGTCTTGGGCCAAGGGCACGTTCAAGCTCTCGTCGGTGGGCCGACCGTGCGGCGGATCGCGCGTTTCAAAGCGCGTGTCTTGCGCCTCGAGCACCGCAACGTGGATGAGCCCGCGTGCCCAGAGCCTTCCCTCGCGATCAAAGAGCCACGAGCGCCACTGATCCTCGGGGACGCCGGAGCCCGCGTCGAGACGTTCAACGCTGCCGTGTTCGACGCGGCAAATCGCAGTACCGCAACCGAGCCAGATTCGAGCCAGTTGGTCAACAAAGAGGCTGCCGAGGTGTTCGAGCGCAGGCGTCGCGCCGAGCTGCGCCTGCGTAAAAAAGGGCCTGCTGTGCCAGGTCCCATCGGCAGCGGCGCTGAGCTCGAGCAGCTGACCCGCATCGATGACCAGCAGCTGTCCGGAAGCAAGCGCCGCAATTTGCATTCCCGCCGCAATGGCGAGGCTGCGGCCCTCGGGGCGGATCGCATGAAAGCCGTGGTCGTCGCGCCGGTAAAGTTCGTGCGACGTGCCGACCCACAGCGTGCCCGAAAAATCTTCGACGGCACTGCGAATCGCGACGCTGTCGATGCCCTCGCTTTTCCCGATGCGCTCGAAACTGGACCCGTCGAGTCGAAATAGGCCGCCTTCGGTACACGTCCAGATGAATCCGGCATGGTCCTGAAGCAGGCAGGTCACGACGAGATTGTCGAGGCCTTCGGTCTGCCGGTAGTGCCGCGTCGTAAATTGCTGAGCTGCGCTCTCGCCCGGTGTGATGAGCAGTGCGGCCGCGACGAGCCAGATCGAGGCGGCACTGATGAGGGTCTGGGCGCCGGCGGGCGCGCATTCGAAACGGCGCTGCCAGGATGTCGTGTGCATGACGGTTCGAGTTATATCGGTCGGCGAGCCCCATCCTGGAGCGCCGGGCTGTGACGGCGTCCGCTGTTTCGCGCTGTTGTTGCGGCAACGAGACTATTTTCAGTTACATGCGGCGAGCCCGTCGAACTCAGAACTTGTAGCGGACGCCAACGGTGGGGTTGATGTTGGTCGTGTAGAAATCATAGCCGCTCGCCACGCCGTCGTGCGCGCCGCTGTACATCGCGCCCAGGTAAGTGTCGAAGTGCTGGTTGAAGCGGTAGTCGGCGTCGAATGAAAAGGCCTCGAAGCTGCCGCTGCACGCGCTGTTCGCCGAGGTCGTGCAACCCGCTTCCTTACCGGTTCCATAGGCGTTCTGCTGATAGCCGTAATAAGCCACGGTCAGATCGAGCCGAGGAACGACGGTGTAGCGAATACCCGCCCAATACACCTGCAGAGTTTTGGAAATGGCGTAGGCGTCGTTGTTGACGAATGCCAGATTGTAGCCGCCGATGTCGGTGAATCCGGCGCGCAACGGCGTCGTCGGATTGGCATACTTGATATGCTCGTAACCGGCAAAGAATTTCAACGGGTCGGTCTTATACAAAGCCATGACGGCAAACGCGGTATTGTCCGAGATGGTTGCCGACAGGGAATTCGTGACTGAATACCCCAAGGCTGGAAGCTCGGCGACTTGCGCGGCGCTCAAGGAAGATGCCGAGATCGCATCATTGATCTTCGAATAATACGCATCGACCGATGCGCCCGCGTATTCACCGCCTAGATCGAACTGGAAAGCGCTGTTGGCCGTGCCATTGGATTCGTTGAATTTGTACTGGGCGCCGAGGTGTACCAACTCATCGAAGGTCCCAAGGTATTTCAGCGTCGAATCGAGCCGGTTATCTTCGCTGCTGCCGCCACCCGCGTAGGTTCTCGACGCGCCGAGCAGGCCGAATGCCGTAGCGTCGTAATTGGGATCGTACTTGATGGTGCCTTCCGTCAGCAGCGTCACTTGGCGGCCGAAGGTGATGGCGCCGAAGCGCGCCGATTTCAGCCCGGCAAAGGCGGTCTGCAGAGCCTGACCCGCCGAGCTGCCGTCGAGACCGGTGGTTTGGGTCGCCGGCGTTCGGCCGTTGTTCACAGTCAACGACTTCAGAGAATCCGCGATTTCGCCCGATTGCGGATTGAAAAAGGTCTCCACTTGGAACACGGCCGACCAATCGCCGTTCAGCGGCTCAATGCCCTGAAGTCCGACCCTCGACTGGCCCATGTTGCTGGGCGTGAGGCCGGTCACCGACTGGCGGCTGTCCCTTTGCACGATGTTCGCACTGGCGGCCGGGCGGTAGTCGCTGAACGGGGCGCCATGTGTATCGTATTGCAGGCCGATGTCGATGACGCCGTAGAGGATAATGCCGTGCCACGTCAGGGCGTCGTCGGAGAAGATGCCCGGGCCGGTCTTCTGTTGTGCGAGTGCGGGGACCGAAGCGGTAATTGCCGTAAGCAATACCAGTCCATAGCACGCCGGCCTCAAACCCTTCGAACGCGTAGCGAACGCTTTAAACGCAAACGACAGAAGATTGCGCGCCGTCGGCCGCGTTCTATTCGGGCAATTCATCGGTTTTCCTAATTCCTAGAAAATCGATAGGGATTGTATGAATTAAAGCCAAGCTGTCTAATGCTGAGCAAGACTTAGCAGATGCTCAATTCGCATGAGGCGGCTGAATAAAAAGGATTGTTCCCCGTGCTCTCTCAAAAAACCCGTTACGCGCTGAAGGCCTTGCTGGAACTTGCCGCACTCCCCGCCGGAGTCACGTTATCGTCGGCGGCGATTTCTGCGCGCCGGACCATTCCGGTCAAGTTCCTCGAGGCCATTCTTGTCGAATTGAAACGTGACGGTTTGGTTCGTGGTCAGCGGGGCCGAGGCGGTGGATACCAGCTTGCGCGTAGCGCCGAGGAAATCTCCTTCGGCACCGTGGTGCGGCTCATGGAAGGTCCGCTCGCCTTGATTCCCTGCGCCAGCGTCTCGCAATACCGCCGGTGTGCAGATTGCGTCGACACCCGCAGCTGCGAGCTGAAGAAGCTGTTTCGCGTGCTGCGCGACAGTACGGCAGCGATTCTCGATGGGTGGACACTCGCAGATGCTCGCGGCAAGAGCGGGCTGCCGGCGCGCCGCGCGTGATTGAGCGCTGCTTCGCCGCAGTTAGCCGTGCTACGAGGCGCCGGCCAGATATTTCTCGATGAGCGTCGTCGGCTCTATCGAATAATTGATGTCTGGTTCGATTGCAAAGGGATGCCAACGGAACGATATTTTTTGCAGGGGCACGATATGCTCGACGGTGAATTCGAAGGCTTTCCCGGCGTACGGCTCCTGGAGCTTGGCGATTTCCGCATCTACGGCAGTCGGGACGATTTTCCCGGTCAGACGGGTGCGTTCGGCGAAGGGGCCGTCGAATGCCACGCCAAACCACGTGCCGAATTCATGGGCGTTGCTGATCGCCTGCCATACGCGCTCGCGCGTCGCATGCAGCAGGATTTTCTTCTCGATGCGGTCGGTGTTCAGAAGCAAGCTCCGGTTTGCGGCAGCCAATTCCTAACGCGAATACACGGCTGCGTGTGGGGCGCCGACTCCCGTCCAGCCGTGCGGCCACTCGCGCTCCGCGAAGCTGAAGACCGCGTGTCCGTCCTCGTCACGAATAATCTCAGGAGCTATTGCCGACCGAGGGTGAATCACTCGCCGGAAACGATTCATCGAGTGCCTCGTCCAATAACTCATCCTCGTGTCGTCTGTCGCCATCGGCAACTTTAAGCATATATCTTGCCGCATACGAGCACGCGGGGATCACTTTCCACCCTTGAATCTGCGCGGTGTTCAAGGCCGCGCGCATCAATTCGCCCGCAATTCCGCGGCCGCCGATACTCTCCGGCACGCCCGTGTGGGTGATGGTCATGTGATCGCCCGCGAGGGTGTAGTCGAGAACCGCATGCTGACCTTCCACTTCGGCGGTGAATCGGTGGGCCGCAGCGTCGTGATTAATGTCGATCATGATCGTGCTCCGATGGATGCTCCGCGGGACGCGGCTTGCTCAGCAAGTGCATCGTCGCGAGCGTATCATAAAGATATTACTACATATGATTTACCGAAATTCCACCATCGGCGCGGGCTACACGAACCGGTCACGCGGAAACTCCGGCGGATGACACAACCACGGCCAACGCAAGTACCCATCGTGGGCGCGTCGCCGGTCGAGCAGGCGTACGCACGCGTTCTTCAATGCTCGAATGACAGCGAGCGGATTGCGGAATGCGCACGCCTGATCCTGGCGATTCACGACCATTTTTATAGCCTGCTCTGTGAATACCCGTACCGTGCCAAGTGTGCCTTCGAAACGATGGATACGCATGCCTCCATTCGCATCAGCAAGGAGCGCCTAGGACTCTATAGCCGCTACATCACGGAGCATGGACCGAAGGTGCTAGCCGCATTTCCCGCTCTTGCGGTCGACTCGGCGGTTTGGGATGCGCTGGATCGCTTGTTCGTCGCGATGATCGTCGACCGCTACGAAGCCGATATCGCGTTCAGCTTTGCTCATTCGATGCGGCGCAATATCAGCCATGAAATCTGGCGGCCGGTCGCATACTCGTTTCCTCCTGCGAGCAAGCGCCGTGCGTTCTCGATGGCATCGGTGCATCAGCGGCTGGCCGTGCAGGGCCGCATCGACGCCGAACTCGTGGCGTGTGCGTTGCGAATGCCCGGATTTTCCGTTCCGTTCCGCGACTTGAACGCCGATTCGCAACGCATCGTCGAACGACTCGAGCACTTGCTGTACGGCACACCGGGTGCGCCGGTTCCGGCTGCGCTCGATATCGTGAAAGCCGGATTCTTTCGCGATCGCAGCGCGTTCGTCGTCGGTCGATGGGTGCTGACAGACGACAGCATCGTGCCTTTCGTGGTGGCCCTGCTCAACAGCCCTTCGGGAATCTACGCCGATGCGGTTCTGCATCGGGTCTCGGATATACACGACATCTTCAGCTCCGCGCTCGCCAATTTTCACGTCACGACCCGACTGTACTACCAGACTTGCGTGTTCCTCTTCGGGCTGATGCCGCGGCGTCCATTTGGGCATCACTACTCCACGATCGGCTTCAATCACGTTGGCAAGATTGCGATCCTCAACGAGATCGTCGACCAGATGCGGCAGAGCGGCCAGCGTTTCCAGCGATCGCCCGGTGCGCCCGGTACGGTTGCGGTCGGGTTTACGTTCGACGCATGTTCGTATCATCTGAAGGTCATTCGCGACCAGCCGACCGCGTCGTACAAGTGGGGTGAGTTCCCCGGCGTTACGGCCGTCGTGGACAAGTACCGCTTGGTTCACGACATCAACCGCGCGGGCAGCATGTTGGACAACGTCATGTATTTCAAACTCCGGCTGGATCGCGAGATGTTTGATCCGGCGCTGCTCGAGGAGCTTTGTCAGCAGTCGGCAAGCACGGTGCAGGTCGACGAAGACGGCGTGTTTTTGCGGTCGTTGATCGTGCAGATGAAAATCACGCCGCTGCCGGTGTATCTGGCGACCGCCGCCGAGCCGCAGATCCGCGATGTAATCATCAGCCTCGGACACTGCATCCGCAACAATGCGGCCACCAATATCTTCAACAAGGACTTGGACTCGAGAAATTACGGAGTGGGGCGCTATGGCCGCGTATTCCTGTTCGATTATGACGCCGTCGAGAAGCTGACCGATGTCAAGATCCGCACCAATACCGATCGTGAGCCGGGCGAGGAGGCGGTGCCCGAGTGGTTCTTCGAGGACGGAATCATTTTCTTACCCGAGGAACTCGAGCACGGCATGCAATTGGCGAATCCATGCGCGCGCCGTCTTTTTCGAGAGGAGAACCTCGATCTATTGAGCGTTCGGTATTGGGAGGATGTGCAACAAAAACTGCTGCACGGCGAAATCCCGGAGCTGCGCGTCTATCCCGACAGCAGCAAGCTGCGAACCGATTGCGCGGCCGGCTGAAATGGCCGTGACCACGGATCTGCGCAAGCCCGAGGGGCCTTGGAACCCGGGAGTCCGGTCGCAGATCCCGAGGGACTTGCGCCCGCTCTGCACGATCTTGCGGCCCGAAAATGTCTTTACCGGTTTTGCCGCCGCCGAGGAGATGCGCAGTCTCACGGGCTTCGCTTTGAGCGATCTCGTGGTTTTTCGGCCGCAAAGGCTCGCACTGCACGAGCTCCTGATCCGCGTCACCGCCGATTTCGCGGTGCCGGACGGCTCGCGCATCGGAGATCTGGGTATCAACTTTCGCCGAATTGCGAGCCGCATTCTGACGCATTACCTCGATCCCGAGATGGAGGCCATCGTGGATGCGTTTGATCAGGCACGCGGCCGGGCGAGGCATGCCGTCGACGCCGCACTGTCGGCGGTAGTGCCCGGGCTGGCGCCGATCGGCCCGCCGCCGATGCATGCATCGACGCTGCGACGGTTTGGGTTGCGCATTCGCGGGCGCCCTGCGGCGAGTCCTGTCGTCGACCGAAGCTGGGGTCCCGCGCAACTCGCGGACTGCGAGCGCAGGGCGGGCGCGGCGCACGACCCGCTGCAGAGGCTCGTATACCGGACGCTCGCACGCGTCTTATCGGCGCTGTTTACGGTACATGGCCAAGCCTGGGGCACGCGAGAGCTCATCGTATCGCTCGCCAGCGACATGGTTTGCAATGCCTACGGCAGCGACGTCATCGGCCGCACGATCGAGCCGCTGTTGCGGCGGGGCGCGCAGCAGGAAGGGTACGGTTTGCTGCCGCGTCAGCAACGGCCGATCGTCATCAATACGAAAGGACCGTCGGCGTCGGGAAAAAGCACCTTGCGGCCGTTGCAGAAGAAACTGGCCGGCGACATCGGCGCGAGCTGGAGCGATTTCGCGTTGATCAGTCCCGACATCTGGCGCAAACAGCTGCTCGACTACGGCGCGCTGGGTGCGGCCTATAAGTATGCCGGCGCGTTTACGGCCGATGAGCTGCAGATCGTCGACCAGAAGCTTGACCGGTATATGGCGCGAAAGCATGCGAGCGGCGAAATGTCGCACCTGTTGATCGACCGGTTTCGCTTCGACAGCTTCGCGCCGGATTCGGATGAAGAAGGCAGCAACCTGCTGACTCGCTTCGGTCAGACGGTGTACTTGTTCTTCGTGATAACTCCGCCCGACATGTTGGTGGAGCGTGCATGGAAGCGCGGGCTCGAGTTTGGGCGCTACAAGGCGGTGGACGATACCTTGGCGCACGCGGTGGAGGCGTATACCGGAATTCCCAGCGTATTTTTCACGTGGGTGCATCGCAGCGACAAGCGTATCCAATTCGAATTCTTGGACAATACCGTGCCCCTGGGGCAAAGTCCGCGCACCGTCGCATTCGGCGACAACGACACGGTCAATGTGTTGGACATCACCCGGATGCTGGACATCGATCGCTATGGACGCGTTTGCGTCGACGCCGTGACCCCGGACCTGCTCTATAGGGATCGAAGCTTGCTTGCGGCTGAATACAACCTGAGTTTCCTGAGGCGCTGCGTCGAGGGATTTCGCCATGTCAATTTTGCCGATCAGGCGAGCGGGCGAATCTACCTGCGTATGGAGTCCGGAATCCCGGTCTGGGTGGATCCCGTTGCTCTCGAAGCCGCGATCCGCGATCTCGATACGCTGGCCGGAGTGCGCGCCGTGGCGCCTAGGGCGCTCTCGGGCGGCGTGGCGGCGGCCGAGCGGCCGCAGCATTTGCGCGCGGTCGGCCTCGATGGCTCGCGGCGCACGCTCGGCGTCTGGGGGGTCGATTCGGTATCGGCCGATTCGGCGCAGATCTAAGCAAGGTTAGCCAAGGAAATCGCAGTACCGGTCGACGTGGGCCGCCAAATCCAGCGTGTGCTGCCGCGCAAGCCGCTCCGCGAGTTCGGTGTCGCGCTTTTCGAGCGCTTCGATGATCTTCAGGTGATCGATGATCGATCGGGCAGCGCGGTCGTTTTGCGTGATCGTCGCTCGGCGAATCGCCCGCACATGGATCAGCAAGTTGCGGGTCGCATCAACGATTGTCTGGGATCCACCCAAGGCGATTACCGCGGTATGAAACGCGATGTTCGCATCCGAGTACTCGGACAGATGTTCGGCCGGCGGCGAGTTCTGGAACTCGTCGAACAGGTGCCGAAGCGTCGCGATTTCGGCGTCGGTTGCCTGCAGCGTCGCAAGACGCGCGGCCATCGATTCGAGTGCCGCCCACATCTGTATCATTTCAATCATCTCTCGCTTCGATTTGCGCACGATGTAGATGCCGCGACGCGGCACGGTGCGAATGAATCCTTCCTGCTCGAGCAGCGAGAGCGCCTCGCGGATCGGTGTCCTGCTAACGCCGAGCGCGGTCGTCAGCTGCCGCTCGTCGAGCCGCAATTCCTGCTTGGGGTCATAGATATCGGTGTCGGCGAGCGCATTTTTCAACAGCGCATAGGCCTGATCGCGCAGGCTCGTGGCATTCAATGGTCCAAGAGTCAGCGGCGCGGCCGGCAACGCACGTTGAACCAGTTTCGAGATGCTGTTCATGGATTCCCCGACGTCAGTAATAGGTGACCCGCAATCGATTGGGCGTTCATCATTGACGCCTGATTAACGCCGCACTAGAGAAACATACCACTGCATGGCCGATATCTGCATTTACATATGGGGAATATCACCCCAAGCCCTCCCTTGAGCGTTGCCGGCATGATTCGATGCTTATCAATCTCGGAAAAGCCAGTGCTCAGGGAGAAATAATATTGCATCGCTCGCATTCCGAGAAAATCAGCGTCTGCCGAATACCATCCGCGGGCATTTTCTTGACACCGAGAAAGACATTCATATATGGTATACCAGCAGAAAAAGGAAGGCTGGAAAAACGTTTGGACTCCTAGTCCGAATTGGTTTTTGGGGGCCGATCCAACCCGGCGTAGCATCGGCGGCGTCGGTTTTTTGGGCGGGTGTGTTGAGCTTTTTGGCGGCACTCGCGGAGTGCGGCCGACAGGATTTCATAACCATATGAACACCATATCCAGCTCAGCAACTGATTCTCCCACGGCCCCGTCGGCGCTCGCCAATCCCTGGCTGCAGTTGATCATTGGCATCATCTGCATGGCGTGCGTCGCGAATCTGCAATATGGATGGACGCTGTTCGTCAATCCGATCGACGCCAAATTTCACTGGGGACGCGCGGCGATCCAGGTGGCATTCACGACCTTCGTGCTGATCGAGACTTGGCTCGTGCCCGTCGAGGGCTATTTGGTCGATCGGTTCGGACCGCGCTGGGTCGTCATCGGCGGCGGCATTCTGGTCGGCATCGCATGGGTGATCAATTCAGTCGCCGATTCGCTACCGATCCTGTACCTTGCCGCCGCGATCGGCGGTATCGGCACGGGTTGTGTGTACGGCACTTGCGTCGGCAATGCCCTCAAATGGTTTCCGGGACGCCGCGGGATCGCTGCCGGCTTGACCGCCGCGGGATTCGGCGCAGGCGCCGCGCTCACCGTCATCCCGATCTCGCACATGATCGCCACCGACGGCTACCAGCACGCTTTCTTGGTCTTCGGGCTCTTGCAAGGTGCCATCGTGTTCGTCATGGGGTGGCTGCTGCTGATTCCGCCGCCGTCGATCCTGAACGCTGCCGTCAAGCGCAACACCACCGCGCGAGGGTATAAGCCCTCCGAAGTGCTGCGAAGCCCGGTGTTCTACGTGCTGTATCTGATGTTCGTGCTGATCGCTGCGGGCGGCCTGTCCATGACCGCGTCCCTGAAACCGTTAGCTGCCGATTTGAAGATCGACAAGATCCCGGTCGATCTGTTCGGCGTGGTGCTGACGGCCGGCGTCTTCGCCGTGTCGCTGAGCCGTATCTTCGACGGCGTCGGCCGGCCGTTCTTCGGCTGGCTGTCGGACCGGATCGGCCGCGAACACACCATGGCCATCGCGTTTCTCATTGGCGCCGGCGCTCTGTTCACGTTGAACCAGATCGGGGGCAGCAATCCGGCGGCATTCGTGCTCGTGACCGCGGTGTATTTCGGCGTGTACGGCGAGATCTTCAGTTTGTTCCCTGCGACCCAGGGAGACACTTTCGGCTCCAAGTACGCGGCGGCAAATGCGGGCATGCTGTATACCGCCAAGGGCACCGGCGCGTTGCTCGTTCCAATTGCCGTGAGTATCGCCAATGCGCACGGCCACGGCGTGGTGTTCTCGATCTTCGTGACGTTTAACGTCGTCGCCGCGTTGCTCGCGCTGTTCGTGCTAAAACCGATGCGGGCCAAGCACTTCGCGAAGGCCAATGAACCATACCCCGCAGCGGCCGCTTCGGCGGCGCAACCGGGATCGCGCACGACCTGACGGGGCGTTTACCAATGAGTTGCGGCTGAGGCGCGTGCCTCAACCGCCCGGATTCACTCTGGAGAGACAATGGCAACTGTAAATCCCGCATCGACTCAGCCGAAGACTACGACCGCCGACGATACGCTGCAGCGCAAGAGCCGCGAGGCGGGCGTGATTTCCGGCGGCCACCTGGTCGCCAAGGCGCTCAAGAACGAGGGCGTCGATACGATCTTCACGCTTTGCGGCGGCCACATCATCGATATTTACGACGGCTGCATCGATGAGGGAATTCGCATCATCGATGTTCGCCACGAGCAGGTCGCCGCGCACGCTGCCGACGGCTACGCGCGCCAAACCGGCAAGCTCGGCTGCGTCGTCACGACCGCGGGACCCGGTTGTGCAAACGCCGTCACCGGCATTGCCACGGCATTCCGCTCGGAGAGCCCAGTCCTGCACATTGGCGGTCAGGGAGCACTCACGCAGAACAAGATGGGATCGCTGCAGGATTTGCCGCATGTCGACATCATGAGTCCCATCACTAAGTTCGCGGCGACCGTGACGAGCACCGAGCGCGTCGCGGACATGATTACGATGGCCGTGCGCGAAGCGTTCAACGGTGCTCCGGGTCCCGTCTACCTGGAAATTCCGCGCGACGTGCTCGACCGAGAAGTGGATATCGCGAAGGCGGTCATTCCCCAGCCGGGCAAATATCGTGCGTCCACGCGCTCCGTCGGAGATCCGCGCGATATCGAGAAATTGGCCGACTTGCTGGTCAATGCCGAACGGCCGGCAATCCTCTATGGACAGCAGGTGTGGACCGCACGCGGTCAGAACGAGGCGATCGCGCTGTTGCGCGGGCTCGATATCCCCGGGTATTTCAATGGTGCCAGCCGCGGGCTGTTGCCCCCGGGCGATCCGCATCACTTCGACCGGACGCGAACACAGGCGTTTGCGAACGCCGATGTGCTCGTGATCGTCGGCACGCCTTTCGACTTCCGCATGGGCTACGGCAAGCGCATCAGCAAGGACCTCAAGCTGGTCCAGATCGACATGGACTATCGCACCGTCGGCAAGAATCGCGACATCGACTTAGGTCTGGTCGGCGATCCGGGCGCCATCCTTGGCGCAGTGTTGCAGGCGGCGTCCGGGCGCATCAAGGGCGAGAAGCGGCAGGCGCGCCAGCAATGGCTCAAGCAATTGAGCGATGCGGAAACGCTGGCCACCGAGAAGCTCATGCCGCTGTTCAAGTCGAACAGCCTGCCGATCCATCCCTATCGTGTCGCCTGGGAATTGAACGAATTCCTGGCAGACAACACGGTCTACATCGGCGACGGCGGTGACGTCGTGACCATTTCGGCGCAAGCGGTGCGCCCGCGTCGCCCCGGACAATGGATGGACCCCGGCGCGCTCGGGTCGTTGGGTGTCGGCACCGGCTTTGCGATCGCCGCAGGTCTCGCGCATCCGACCAAGGAAATTCTCTGCTATTACGGCGACGGGTCGTTCGGCATGACGGCCTTCGACATGGAGACGGCCAACCGCTTCGGTGTGCCGTATCTCGCGGTCATCGGCAACAACTCGGCGATGAACCAGATCCGCTACGGGCAGTTGGCCAAATACGGCGAGCAGCGTGGCAGTGTCGGCAACCTCTTGGGCGATGTGCCTTTCGGCAAGTTTGCGGAAATGCTGGGTGGCTACGGCGAAGAGGTGCGGGATCCCGCACAGATCGCCCCGGCGCTCCAGCGTGCGCGCGAGTCGGTGCAAAAGCTGCGCCGTTCGGCGGTCGTCAATATCTGGGTGGACCCGCGTGAATACGCGCCGGGCACCAAGAATCAAACGATGTACAAGTAATAGCCGAGAACGGGAACTATGGGAAAAGCCTTAGACGGGGTTCGAATTCTCGATTTCACGCATGTGCAGTCCGGCCCGACCTGCACCCAGCTGCTTGCGTGGCTTGGCGCCGACGTAATCAAGGTCGAGAGGGCCGGCGCCGGCGACGTCACTCGTGAACAATTGCGCGACCTTCCGGGCGTCGACAGTCTTTATTTCACGATGCTGAACCATAACAAGCGTTCGGTGACGCTCGACACCAAGAGCGAACCGGGCAAGAAAGTGCTCGAGAGACTGGTCAAGCACTGCGACGTGTTGGTGGAGAACTTCGCTCCGGGCGCGCTAGACCGCATGGGCTTCACCTGGGAGCGAATCCAAGAGCTGAATCCGCGCATGATCGTCGCATCGGTCAAGGGATTCGGGCCCGGTCCGTACGAGGACTGCAAGGTCTACGAGAATGTCGCGCAATGCGCGGGCGGATCGGCCTCCACCACGGGGTTTGACGACGGTCCGCCGCTCGTGACCGGCGCGCAGATCGGCGACAGCGGCACCGGCTTGCATCTGGCGCTCGGCATCGTCGCGGCGCTCTACCAGCGCAATACCACGGGGCGCGGACAGAAGGTGCTCACCGCGATGCAAGACGGAGTGCTGAACCTCTGCCGCGTCAAGCTGCGTGACCAGCAGCGTCTGGCGCGCACCCACGTCATGAAAGAGTACCCGCAGTATCCGCACGGTAAATTCGGCAGCGCGGTGCCGCGCGCTGCGAACGCCTCGGGCGGCGGCCAACCGGGAACCATCGTCAAGTGCAAGGGCTGGCAAGCGGATCCGAATGCGTACTTGTATTTCATCGCCCAGGCGCCCGTGTGGAAGGACATCTGCCGAGTTATCGGCAAGGAAGAATGGCTCACCGATCCGAACTTCGCGACGCCCGATGCGCGCCTGCCGCGGCTCAAGGAAGTCTTCGCGGCGGTGGAAGCATGGACGGTCACGAAGACCAAGTTCGAAGCCATGGACCTGCTCAACGCGCACGACATTCCCTGCGGGCCGATCCTCTCTATGGAGGAGATCGCCAACGAGCCGTCGCTGCGCGCGACCGGCACGATCGTCGAGGTCGACCATCCGACGCGCGGCAAATACTTAAGCGTCGGCAACCCGATCAAGTTGAGCGACAGCCCCACCGAGGTCAAGCGCTCGCCGTTGCTCGGTGAACACACCGATGAGGTGTTGAGGGAACTTGGCTATGCGGTCGACGAGGTCAACGAATTGCGGCAGAGGAAGGTTATTTGATGAAGGCGCCGGCAGCGGGTCGCATCCGAGGCAAGAGCGCGTTTTGGCGATGAGAGCGCCGCGCGTGGAATGGCGTATGCGTCGATTCGGCTTAGATCCGCCGACGCAACGTGGCAATATTGCGACAATCGCGAGACAGATATTGGTGGGGAGGCAGTGATTGGCTGGCGTAAATGCAACAATGGGACGCTAGGCAGAGCTCGGAGATTTCATTCAAATGGGCGCGCGCGCGCTTCACGGGGGACCAAAATGCCAAGTTTCAAATGGGCAAAACCGATTCTAGTTGCTTTGGCGGTCGGTGCCGTCAATGGCGGCTTCGTGGGCAATGTCCTTGCGGACGAGACCCAAGACAAACAACAGCTCAAGGAACAATTGCGCATTCTGCAGCAGCAGATGCAACAGATGCAGAAGCAGATCGATGTGCTCTCCAAACAAGTGGCGGCCCCGCCCGCCGCGGCGCCGTCAGGACCGCCTGCGGGAGTCGGTCCGAGCCTCCCGATGGCTGCGAAGGAAGCGCCGCCGCCGGAGCCGAAGTTCGAGAAATTCCTCAAGGGCTTTTACGGAGCCCTCGATGTCTCGATCGACTACACGACCAAGGGCATGAACAACTTCGTCGCCTACGGCAATAACCCGATCGTGCTGCCCAACGGCCAGTACGGCGGCTTCACGATGAACTCCACGCCCAAGAATGGCGGTGCGGGACCCTACGGCAATGTCGGCTGGCTCGCGATGATGTCGAGCAACGGATCCAACATCGGCTACCGCGGCTCGAAGAAAATCGGCAACTCGAATGTGGATTTCATTTATCAGGTGTCCACCTCGATCAACATGGCGGCGGCGCCGGGTCTGCAAGACACCTGGACCAAGTCCTCGAATACGGTCCAAGGCGCGATCGGCCTCGGCGACACGTTTGTTGGATTTCAGGACAAGTCCTGGGGCCGCATCAAATTCGGCGAGATGTACATGCCGTACAAGACTTCGACTGACCGGCTCAATCCGTTCGGCAGCGGCTTGGGCAACTACGCCGTGATCATGGGCAACACGGGCGGCGATAACCGCATCGAGTTCGGCACGCGAGCGGACGACGTCATCGAATATAGCTCCCCGACCTGGGGCGGCTTCAGCTTCGATGCGGCTTATTCGGTCGGCCAGGACATCGACCCGAACAGCGATCTGCCGCCGCTGGGATCGGTCGACTGCGCGGGAGCGAATAACCCGGGCAGCGGCAACCTGTTTCTAAATTGCGACGATGGCGGCTACAACGGCGCGTATAGCGCAGACCTCAAGTTCGAGAGCAATGGGCTGTATCTGGTCGCAGCTTACGAGATTCACAAGCATGTCAATCGCAGCAGCGACGGTATCGGCGCGAACAGCCCGTATTACACCTACCTGCTCAACCAAGGTCCCAACGGGCCGAATGCGCAGCTGCTCGATTGGGCCGACTACCAAGCCTATGCGCTCGAGTACCCGGGAGCGGCTGCCGCAGGCTCGCCCGGTTATTCGACCGCGTACGACGTCGCCGATGAATGGGCGATGAAGTTCGGCGGACAATATACGTTCGACTTCGGTCTGACGATTTCCTACTTGTATGAGGACATGCATCGCGATGTTCCGGCGGTCATGGAGTTCCAGAACGAGCGCCAGCGAACCGGCGACTGGGTCGCGCTGCAGCAATCGCTCTTTGGCGGTCGGGACGTCTTCGCGGTCGGTTGGGCGCATGCGGGAGCCTCTGTGGGAGACCCGGGTGGACAGCACAACTTCAACCCGGGTGGGATCGGCGACAACCAGGCCAACATGTACACCGCGCAGTGGTGGCATAAGCTCGACAAACAGCTGACCATGTACTTTGACGTGGCCGATACCGCGAACGACGGCAATGCGCACTATGATATCGGCGCCGGCGGCCACGGGATCAAGACCGATTGCCACGATGCAACGCACTTTGCGTTCGTCGATTACAGCAGCGCAGGCCCGACGACCTGGGGCGGCTGCCATGAGATCGGCATCTCGACCGGGGTCAACTATAAGTTCTGAACGACCGTCGAATCGCCGCCTGGCTGCGCACGCCGTCGCGGCACTGACGCGCGGCCCGATGAGGCCACTCCTGGCGGGGACGCTGGGAGTGGCTGCTATCGGCATCTGGTTGCCCGCAGCGGCGGCCGACGCGCCGCCACTGCGGGAGCTGCGCGAAATCGTGGTGACGGCGGACCGACAGGCGGATTCGGCGATGACGGCCAAAGTGACGGCGGCGCTGCGGCAGGATCCTTATATCTTCAGCGACCACGTCACGGTGAGGACCGAGAACGGTATCGTGAGGCTCGAAGGCCGGGTCAGTGATCTGGTCGATTTGTTCCAGATCCTGAAGCTTGCGCGTCGGATCGCGGGCAGGGGACGCATCGTCGATGCAATCGAGTATGTACCCGTCGATGATGATTCGGATTGACAGAACGAGTGTGATGGTTCTCGAAGGAAGTCAGGAGGTGAGCATCTTGTCCCGAATAATGAAGCTAATTTTGCGAACGACGCTCGCGGCGGCGGTCGTATGCGGCGCGGTTGCCTGTGCGACGGGTCCGCACAAGTCCGAGGCCGAGCGGCAGGCCAACCGCGAGACGGCGGATCGTGTTCAGGTCGCGCTGAATGCCGACAAATTGCTGTTCGCGCGCCATATCACCGTGAATGCCGATGATGGAGTGGTGCTGCTCGGCGGCTATGTCTGGACCCAACCGGAACTCGAAGCGGCGCTGCGCATCGCCGAGTCGGTGCCGGGCGTCACCAAGGTCGTTGATCACATGGAAATCGATCGCGCCGGCCTCAGCGATTCCGCGGTCACGCGTTAGGCGAACCGGACTCGACTGCCGGGTATCCACGCGCATGAAGATAGCGATCATCGGGGTCGGTGCGATCGGCGGCTTCATCGGCGCGCGTCTCGCGCACGCTGGCGAAGATGTCACGTTCATCGCGCGCGGCGCGAATCTCGAGGCGCTCAAAGCGCACGGCATACGCTTGGTGCTGTGCGACGGCAGCGAGCAGGCCGTACCCAAGGTCAATGCCACCGCCGATTACGCGGCCGCGGGACCTCACGACGTCGTGATACTCGCGATGAAGGCGCACCAGGTCGAGGCGGTCGCTCGCGATGTGCCGAAACTGTTCGGGCCGGACACGATCGTGGTACCGATGCAAAACGGAATCCCGTATTGGTATTTCCATCGGCACGGCGGCGCATTGGTTGGCACGCAGATCCAGAGCGTCGATCCGACCGGCTCGATCGGCTCGAATATCCCTTGCGAACGCGTCATCGGCTGCGTCGTTTATCCCGCGGCCGAGCTGATCTCGCCTGGGGTCGTCAAACACGTCGAGGGCAATCGGTTTCCGGTCGGCGAGCCGGACGGGACCGTCAGCGACCGCGTCGCGCGGCTCTCCGCGTGTTTCATTAGAGCGGGATTGCAGGCGCCGGTGCTCAGCGACATCCGGGCGGAGATCTGGCTCAAGCTGTGGGGCAATCTCACGTTCAATCCAATCAGTGCGCTGTCGCGTGCGACGCTCGCCGGCATCTGCCAGTACCCGCCGAGCCGCAATTTGGCGCATGCCATGATGAGCGAGGCGCAGGAAATCGCCGGAAAGCTTGGCATCACGTTCCGCGTGCCCATCGAGAAGCGCATCGCGGGTGCCGAGCGGGTCGGCCACCACAAGACCTCGATGCTGCAGGATGTCGAAGCCAAGCGCACGCTCGAGATCGACGCGCTCTTGGGATCCGTCATCGAATTGGCGCGGCTCACCGACACGTCGACGCCCCATCTCGACACGGTGTTTGCGATGACGAAGCTTCTGGCACGGAGTCTCGAGGAAGATCGGCCGCTGTTGGGCAAAGCACACTGAACGTGTCGATTGCAACCGGCGGGAGGCACCGGGGAACATGACCTGTTGGGCACGTTATCGATCGGGCGACGGCAGTGAGGGGTTCGGTGTTCTCGACGACGCCGGAATCGCCGAGTACCGAGGCGATATGTTCGGTTCCCCGCGGCCGACCGGAACGACGCTGGCGCGCGGCGAAATCAAGCTGCGAAGTCCTTGTGCGCCCTCGAAGATCATCGCCTTGTGGAACAATTTTCACGCGCTCGCCGAAAAGCTCGGCAAACGAGTTCCCGACCACGCGCTGTATCTGATCAAGCCGGCGACCTCGATCATCGGACATCTCGAGCCGATTCGAAGACCCGCCGCTTATCAGGGCAAGATCGCGTTTGAAGGAGAGCTCGGCATCGTCATCGGCCGGCGGTGCAGCGGTGCCGGTCTCGCCGATGCGGCCGATGCGATTTTTGGATATACCTGCGTCAACGACGTGACGGCAGCCGACGTGCTCAATGAGAACACCGATTTCGCGCAATGGTGTCGCTCGAAGGGCTACGATACATTCTGCTGCGTGGGTCCGGTCATCGCCACGGGCTTCAACTGGTCGCGGGCACGCGTGACGACCAAGCTCGACGGCGTCGAGCGCCAGAATTACCCGTTGTCGGACATGATTTTTCCACCCGAACATCTCGTCAGCCAGATCTCCCACGACATGACGCTGCTGCCCGGGGACGTCATTGCCTGCGGGACGTCCTTGGGTGTCGGCTCGATCCGCGACGGCGCCACCGTGGAGGTTCAGATCGATGGGATCGGCTCCTTGGTCAACACCCTGGCGCCTCGATGAGCGCGGCCGCGAGCTGCTGGAAAGCGGCGCTCGGCGACTCGGCGATCACCGTGCCGACGCTGACCAACGTCAACGATTTTCGCGCGATATTGAGCGAGTGCTGAGCCCGCACGGGCCGATGTCTGCGAATTTTCCGCGCGCCCCGGCTCAGGTCACGAGATGTTGCGGCTTGCCCGCGGCCCAACGCTCGATATTGTCGATCAATTGGTCGGCGAGGAACTGCATCGCGCCATCGGAGGCCCACGCGACGTGCGGCGTGAGGATGAAATTCGGCCGCCGCAGGTCGAGCAGCGGATGCCCATTGCGCGGCGGCTCCACGGTCAACACATCGAAGCCCGCGCCGGCGATCAGCCCCTCGTCGAGCGCCTGAATCAACGCGGCTTCGTCGACGAGGCCGCCGCGCGCGGTGTTGATGAGCAGCGCATTGCGCTTCATTTTGCGAAATGCCGGGAGATCGATGAGATTACGGGTCGCCGGCATCAGCGGGCAGTGCAGTGAAATTACGTCCGATTCGCCGAGCACCTGATCGTGCGGCGTGAAGCTCACGCCTTCCATCTTGGGCGGCGCGTGATCGGCGAACAGCACGCGCATTCCGAAGGCCCTGCCGATTGCGGCGGTCCCTTGGCCGATCGCACCCTCGCCGATGATGCCGAGCGTGGCGCCGTGCAGATCGCCGATGTCGTGCGTGAAGAAGCAGAATTGCTCGGACTTGTTCCAGACGCCGTTCTCGACGTCCTGACGGTAGGCGAGCAAGTTGCGGCGCAACGCGAGGATCATCGCGAAAGCGTGCTCCGGCACCGTATGGACCGCGTAATTGCGGATATTGGCCACGGCGATGCCGTGCGCCTTGCAATAGGCGACGTCGACGTTGTCGTAACCGGTTGCCGCCACCGCGATCATCTTCAGCTGCGGCAATTGCGCGAGCGTCGGCGCGCGCAGCGGAACTTTGTTGACGATCGCGACCTCGGCGCCCGCGAGGCGTGCGACGATTTCGTCGGCCGCGGTCTTCTCGTGCTCGACGTATTCGGTCGCACCAGAAGGCTTGCGCACCCTCGCCTTGAGCGAGGCGCGGTCGAGGAACACGACGCGGCGCATCACGCCGCGACGCCTGCTTTGACGTCCGCGGCTTTCGAGGCGACGACCGAGGAATCGGCGCGCCAATAATTTTGAGCCGCAGCGACCCCGCTGCCCGGTTCGATCTTCACGCCAAGGTCGAGCATCGCCATTTCGGCACCCGCGATCGCGCCCATCAGCATGAGTTCGTTGAGATCCCCGAGGTGGCCGATGCGGAACAGCTTGCCGGCGACCTTGGACAGACCGGCGCCGAGCGCGAGGTTGTAGCGCTTGAAGGCGCGCGCAATGACCTCGGCGCCATTGATGCCTTCCGGCACCATGATTGCCGAGACCGTGTCCGAGTACCACTTCGGCGCGGTCGCACACAGTTTCAGCTTCCAGCCCTCGAATACCGCGGCGCGCACGCCGGCGGCGAGATAGGTGTGACGACGGAACACGTTTTCCAAGCCTTCCTCAGCGAGCATGGTCAACGACTCGCGCAGGCCGTAGAGCATCGGTACCGATGGCGTGTAGGGAAAATAGCCCGAGGCATTCGCTTGGACCATGTCCGCGTAATCGAAATAGCAGCGCTTGGAATTCGCCGACTTGGCGGCCGCGAGCGCTTTCTGACTGACGCAGGTCACGCCGAGTCCCGCCGGCAGCATCAAGCCCTTCTGCGAGCCGCTGACGCAGACGTCGACGTCCCACTCATCCATGCGAAAATCGATGCTCGCGAGCGCGCTGACCGCATCGACGAAGAGCAGCGCCGGATGCTTGACGCTGTCCATCGCACGCCGGATCGCGGCGACGTCGCTCGTGACGCCGGTCGCGGTCTCATTTTGGCAGACCAGAACGGCCTTGATCTTGTGCTGCCTGTCGGCGCTCAGCGAGGCAAGATATCGCTCGACGGGAGCGCCTTCCCCCCACGCAGTTTCGAGCAATTCGACTTCGAAGCCGAGCCGCAGGCACATGTCGACCCACAGATGGCTGAATTGGCCGAAGCGCGAGACGAGAACTTTATCGCCGGCATTGAGGCAGTTGGTCAAGGCGGCCTCCCAGCATCCGGTGCCCGACGAGGGAAACAGGATCGGGCTCGCGGTCGTGGTCTTGAACACGGGCATGAGGCCGGTGAGGCAGGCGCGCGTGAGTTCCGGGAAGATCGGGGAGCGGTGATCCTCCATCGCGACCATCATGGCGCGCGTCACGCGATCGGGTACATTGGTGGGACCGGGGACGAATAGAAAATTGCGGCCAGCCATCAGGAATTCCCTCCAAGGTGGGCTTTAACGATTGTACGCCGACGATTACTCCTATTGATATATAAGATATCATAAGAGGGCATTTCATGGGCCGAATTGGGGACTGCGGCCGCGGCTGGCGGTTAACCATGCGAGGGGAGGTGACCTATGCGAATTGCAATCATCGGGCAACAAAAATTCGGCAAGGCGGTGCTCGATGCCTTCATCGAGCGAGGCGATACCGTCGCCGGCGTATTTTGCGCCTCCGAGAAACCGGGCAGCGCGCCCGATCCGCTGCGGGTTGCGGCCGGGGAGCGCGGCCTGCGCCTATTTCAGCTGCCATCGCTCAAGGGCGCGGAGGCGCAGGAAGCCTTGCGCGGCCTCGATGTCGATCTCGGCATCATGGCCTACGTGCTGCAGTTCGCCCCGGAGGAGTTCACGGCGATCCCGCGTCACGGCACAATTCAGTTCCACCCGTCGCTGCTGCCGCGTTATCGCGGGCCGAGTTCCATCAACTGGCCGATCATTCGCGGTGACACGCTGACCGGGCTAACGATCTTCCGACCCAGCGACGGCCTCGATGAAGGGCCGGTGCTGCTGCAAAAGGAAACCCCGATCGGTCCCGACGACACGCTTGGTAGCGTATATTTCGAGCGGCTGTTTCCAATGGGGATCGCGGCGCTGATGGAGGCCGCCGATCTCGTCATGAGCGGCCGAGCGAGCGCCACCGTGCAGGACGAAGCCCAGGCGAGTTACGAGGGTTGGTGTCGCGACGCCGAAGCGCAGATCAACTGGCATAACCACGTGGACATCGTCTACAACCTGATCCGCGGCTGCAACCCGGCTCCCGGCGCCTGGACGCGATTGAACGGGAAGAAGTTGCAACTGTTCGATGCGCGCAAACACTTGGCGCGGACTTTTTCCGAAGTCAAGGGGCGCATCGGCGCAGTCACCGCGATCACCGATCAGAGCCTATTCATGACGGCACAGGGCGGTCAGATCGAAGTATTCGCGCTTCGACTCGAGGACGGCAAGAAACTCAAGGCCGCAGAGTTCTGCGCCTCGACGAATCTTGCCGTTGGGACGATCCTCGGGGTGTGAGCGCGCGCGCTAAAACAGACCCACGATGCGGCCCTCGGCGTCGATGTCGATCCGATCGGCGGACGGCACTTTCGGCAGTCCCGGCATCGTCATGACATCGCCGCAAACGGCCACGATGAACTCCGCACCCGCGGCAAGGCGAACTTCGCGGATGTTGACGATATGCCCGCTCGGCGCGCCGCGCGCCGCTGCGTCGGTCGAGAACGAGTACTGAGTCTTGGCGATGCAAACGGGGTAGTGCCCGTAGCCGTCGGCTTGCAGCTTGTCGAGCTGCGCACGCACCTTGGCATCCGCCGAAATGTCGGCGGCGCCGTAGATCTTGGTCGCGATCGTCTTGACCTTGTCCCAGAGCGTCTGCGCGTCATCGTAGACGAAACGGAAATTCGATTTGCCGTACTCCACGATCTCGACGACCTTGCGTGCGACGTCGACCGCACCGGCGCCGCCTTCGGCCCAGTGTCGAGCGAGCACCAGCGGCACATCGAGCGCCGCCATCGTCTTGGCGAGCAGCGCGTGCTCCGCGCTCGTATCCGCCGTGAAATGGTTGACCGAGACCACGCAAGGCAGGCCGTAGTGGTTGCGCACGTTATTGACGTGACGTTCCAGATTGGCGATTCCCTTCTCGAGTGCCGGGAGATTCTCTGTATTGATCTGTTTCAGATCGCAGCCGCCGTGATACTTCAGCGCGCGCACGGTCGCGACGATCACCACCGCCGAGGGTCGCAGTCCCGACTTGCGGCATTTGATATCAATGAATTTCTCGGCGCCGAGATCGGCGCCGAAGCCCGACTCGGTCACGACGTAGTCGGCCAGCTTCAGGGCGGTCGAGGTCGCGAGCACCGAATTGCAGCCATGGGCGATGTTGGCGAACGGGCCGCCATGAATGAACGCCGGATTGTTCTCGAGCGTCTGTACGAGGTTCGGTTTGAGTGCCTCTTTGAGCAGCACCGTCATCGCGCCCTGCGCATTGAGTTCGCGAGCGCGGATCGCCGTCAGGTCGCGCCGGTAGCCGACCACGATGTTGCCGAGCCGCTGTTTGAGGTCGGCGAGGCTGCGTGACAGGCAGAATATGGCCATCACTTCGGATGCCACGACGATATCGAATCCGTCCTCGCGCGGATAGCCGTTGGCGGTTCCGCCGAGACCGACGACGATCTCGCGCAGCGCACGATCGTTCATATCGACGACGCGCTTCCAGGCGATGCGCCGCACATCGAATCCCAATTCATTGCCGTGGTAGATGTGGTTGTCGATCAGTGCCGACAACAGATTGTGCGCGAGCCCGATCGCGCTGAAGTCCCCGGTGAAGTGGAGATTGATATCCTCCATCGGCACGACCTGGGCCATGCCGCCCCCGGCAGCCCCGCCTTTCATGCCGAAAACGGGTCCCAAGCTCGGCTCGCGGAGGCAGATGACGGCCTTCTTGCCGATCTTGTTGAGCGCATCGCCGAGCCCGACCGTCGTCGTGGTTTTGCCCTCGCCCGCGGGTGTAGGGCTCAGGGCGGTCACCAAAATCAGCTTGCCGTCGGGCTTATCCTTGAGGCTATCGATGAAGTCGAGCGCTATCTTGGCCTTGTAGTGGCCGTAGTTCTCGACGCTTGCGGCCGGGATGCCTAGACGAGCTGCGATCTCGGCGATCGGCTTCAGGATTGCGCTTTGGGCGATCTCAATGTCGGAACGCACGTGTACTCCCATTGTTGCGGTGATTTGATGAGGTCGCGGCGATTCGCGGAGCGCGCGACCCGGCCGAGGTCCTCTTGGAATGCGGTGCCTAATATATCACGGGGCGGCGCTTCCCCGGGGACGTCGTTTTGCGCTGGCGAGCCGCTCGGCAGGCGCGCCGTGCGTCCGAAGGTCATGAGGTGCCGGCGCGTTCGCGGGATCCGCTCACACCGTTAAGACGATCTTGCCGATATGCTGCGATGTCTCCATCATACGGTGCGCCTCGCCGGCATCGGCAAGCGGAAAAGTCGCATGAATGACCGGCCGAACGCGCCCTGCGGCAAGCAGCGGCCAGATATTCTGCTGGACTCCGGCTGCAACCACGGCCTTTTGGGCCACGGTGCGCGCTCGCAGCGTCGAACCGGTCAATGTGAGCCGCTTGTTCATGATCGTCAGCAGGTTGATCTCCGCACGCGCGCCGCCGATCAGCGAAATGACCACTAGGCGGCCCTCAACGGCCGCCGCCTCCAAATTGCGGGCCAAATAGCTGCCGCCGATCATGTCGAGGATCAGATCCGCTCCCTTGCCCCCGGTTTGCGCGCGAATCACATCGACGAAATCCTCAGTCCGGTAATCGATCCCGCGGACCGCGCCGAGGCGCTCGCAGGCGCGCGCTTTGTCGGCGCTGCCGGCCGTCGCGAATACACGCGCCCCCCAGGCGGTTGCGAGCTGGATTGCGGTTGTCCCGATACCGCTGGTGCCGCCATGAATCAGAACGGTCTCGCCGGCGGCGCATCGACCGCGTTCGAACAAATTGGTCCAGACCGTGAAATAGGTCTCCGGAATTGCCGCGGCCTCAACCATGCTGATACCCGCCGGTATCGGCAGACACAGCGGCGCCGCGGCCACTGCGTAAGCGGCATAGCCGCCGCCAGACAGCAGTGCAGTGACTTTCTCACCGAGGCTCAAGCCTGAGACTTTGGCTCCCAACGCGACGATTTCGCCTGCAATTTCGAGGCCCGGAATGTCCGAGGCGCCGGGGGGCGGCGGGTAGCGCCCTTGTCGCTGCATGACGTCCGGACGGTTGACGCCGGCTGCGGCGACTCGGACCAGCACTTCGCCATCGCCGGGATGCGGCACCGGCCGCACTGCGGCTTTCAGTTGTTCCGGGCCGCCGGGCGCCGCGATCTCGACCACCGTCATCTCAACGGGTACATTCGGCATTGAATTTTTCCTTTGCGCGCCATCTGGCCGGTGCGCATCCTACATCAAATGCTGGCTTTGGCCGGCGGCCGCTGCGAGGTGTCGCGTGGAAATCGACTACCGCATTGTCTGACCTATGAAATTCTGCATCTACGGTGCGGGCGCGATCGGCGGCCACGAAAAGCTCGCCCAGGTCACCGCCAGCGATGATCCGCACTCGTTTAGTCAACGGGATTTCGTGCTCTGTCCACTCAAAGCGCACCAAGCCTACGAGAGCGCGCAATCCTTTGCGCCGCTGTTGGGACCGGAGACCGCGGTTCTGACCGCGATGAATGGCGTTCCGTGGTGGTACTTTTATAAGGTGAGCGGACGTTTCGACCGCCGCTGCGTCGAGTCGGTCGACCGGGACCGGCGGCAATGGGAGTCGATCGGGCCGCAGCGCGTGATCGGCTGTGTCGCCAACCCGGCTAGCGAGGTCGTTGCGCCGGGCATAGTCCAGCATTACGCATTCAAGCGCTTTACGATCGGGGAGCCCGACGGCATTCAAACTCAGCGGGTATTCTCCTTGAGCGAGGCGCTCATCGGGGCGCGCTTCGAGGCCCCCGTGCGCGACAACATCCGATGGAACATCTGGCTTAAGCTATGGGGCAATGATTGCTGCAATCCCATCAGTGCGCTGACCGGCGCCGACAAAATGTCGATGCTTCAGGATCTGGAGCGCGGGCTCATCCAAGAGCGCGGCCGAACCGCGGGGCTCTACGAGCTACTCGAAACACCGCGCTTACGTGCTGCGGGCCTCTGAGCATCCCAGGACCTGAGCATGACGACGGCCTACATAACCCACGCCGATTGCCTACGCCATGAAATGGGTGCAGGTCACCCCGAGAGCCCCGATCGTCTCAGGGCCGTTAACGAGCATATGGGCACATCCGGCCTGCTGGAGGGGCTGCTCTGCTTGGAGGCGCCGCTCGCGAACGCCGAGGACCTCAAGCGTGTGCATGATTCCACTTACGTGGATCTGATTTTCGAGAATGCACCGTCGCAGGGGATCGTGCAGCTCGATCCCGACACGGCGATGAATTCATACAGCCTTGCCGCGGCGCGCCGCGCGGCGGGCGCAGGTCTGCTCGCGGTCGATGCGTTGATGGCCGGCCGCGTGCAAAACGCGTTCTGCGCCGTGCGGCCCTGCGGCCATCATGCAACGCAGACGCGCTCGATGGGTTTTTGTATCTTCAATAATGTTGCCGTGGCCGCCGCCTATGCGCTCGAGGCCAAGGGTCTCGAGCGGGTCGCAATCGTCGACTTCGACGTCCACCACGGCAATGGCACCGAGGATATGTTCAGTGCGAACCCATGGCGCGAGCGTGTGCTGATGGCGAGCTTTTTTCAGCATCCGTTTTATCCGAATACCGGCACCGTCAATCCCGCGCCCAACATGATCAACGTACCACTGCCCGCCGGCAGCGGCGGCGCGGCGGCGAGGAGCGCATTGGAGCAATATTGGATGCCTGCGCTCGAGCAATTCAAGCCGCAGATGATCGTGATTTCAGCGGGTTTCGATGCTCATCGCGAGGATCTGCTGGGCGGCATGGCGCTGATCGAGGAAGACTATGCCTGGCTCACGCGCGAATTGATGGCGCTGGCCGCACGTCACTCCCAAGGGCGCATCGTGTCCATGCTCGAAGGCGGCTATAACCTCTCGGCGCTGGGCCGCAGCGCGGTTGCGCACGTCCGAACCCTGGCCGAACTCTAAAGCGTCAACTCGGAAGCCAACGCATCAACCCGCGTCGCCCCCCGGCGGTTCGGCATGCGCTTTGGCGGCTGCATGCGTCTTGAGATCGCCGATCGCGGCCCGCGGCAGTTCATCGAGGCCGTCGGAGCCGTGCGCCTCGAGATGCGCGAGCAGTTTTTCGCGCATGCGCGGCGTCCAAAATTTGGCGATGTGATTGGCAATGCCGGCGATGGCCTCCTCACGCTTCGGCTCCGAGCGAAAGAAATTGCCGATGTCGTTCGCCATCTGTACGAGGTGCCGAGCGTCGCTCATGACGAGCAGCTACTTGCCGACGAAAACATCGGCGCCCGCGCTCTTCAAGAGCCCCTCTTGCGTCTCGCTGAACTCGCGAAAGCGCCTCTGCCAGACGGAGGGCTGAGTGACGCGCGTCGCCTGAACGGCGGTGACTTTGTACTCGGGGCAATTGGTTGCCCAGTCCGAGTTGTCGGTCGTGATGACATTCGCGCCGGACTCGGGGAAGTGGAAGGTCGTGTAAATCACTCCCGGCTGCACCCGCTCGGTGACTCTCGCGCGCAGCACCGTCTCCCCGGCGCGGCTCGCGATGCCGACCCAATCGCCCTCGGCAATGCCGCGCTCGTCCGCATCGTGCGGATGGATCTCCACGCGATCCTCGTCGTGCCAGCGGTTGTTCTCGGTGCGCCGCGTCTGCGCGCCCACGTTGTACTGGCTCAGAATGCGCCCCGTCGTCAAGATCAGCGGGTACTTGGCGTTGACCTTCTCGGTGGTCGGCACGTACTCGGTGACCAAGAACTTGCCCTTGCCGCGTACGAACTCATCGACGTGCATGGTCGGAGTGCCATCGGGATGCGCTGCATTGCAGGGCCATTGGATGCTGCCCAATTCATCGAGACGTGCAAAGCTGACGCCCGTGAAGGTGGGCGTCAGGCGTGCGATTTCGTCCATGATCTCGGACGGATGACCATAGTGCATCGGGTAGCCCACGGCGTTGGCGAGCAGTTGGGTGATCTCCCAATCGGCATAGCCGCCTTTGGGGTGCATGACTTTGCGAACGCGCGAGATGCGCCGCTCGGCGTTCGTGAAGGTTCCGTCCTTCTCCAAGAACGAGGAGCCCGGCAGAAACACGTGCGCGAACTTCGCCGATTCGTTCAAGAACAAGTCCTGCACGATGATGCATTCCATCGACGTCAACGCAGCCGTGACGTGCTGCGTGTTGGGATCCGATTGCGCAATGTCCTCGCCCTCGATATAGAGGCCTTTGAACTCTCCATCGAGCGCCGCCTCGAACATGTTCGGAATGCGCAAGCCCGGCTCGTTCTGCAAACTGACGCCCCATGCGCCCTCGAACAAATGGCGCACCGTGTCATCCGAGACATGACGATAGCCGGGGAACTCGTGCGGAAAGGAGCCCATGTCGCAGGAGCCTTGCACATTGTTCTGGCCGCGCAAAGGATTGACGCCCACGCCCTCGCGTCCGATATTGCCCGTGGCCATCGCAAGGTTCGCGATGCCCATGACCATGGTCGAGCCTTGGCTGTGCTCGGTGACCCCGAGGCCGTAGTAAATCGCCCCATTACCGGCCGTGGCGTAGAGCCGCGCTGCTGCGCGCACCTCACTTGCCGGCACGCCCGTGACCTCTTGCATCGCTTCGGGAGAATTCTTCGCGAGCGCAATGAAGCTGCGCCACTTCTCGAAGGAGTCGACCTCGCAGCGGGCGCGCACGAACTCTTCCTTGACGAGCCCCTCGGTGACGATCACGTGGGCGAGGGAATTGATCAACGCGACGTTGGTGCCGGGCCGGAGCTTCAAGTGATGGTCCGCTTGGATGTGCGGCGTGCGGACCAGATCGATCGTGCGCGGATCGGCGACGATCAGCCGTGCACCCTGTCGCAGGCGGCGCTTCATCTGCGAGGCAAATACGGGATGGCCGTCGGTGGGATTTGCGCCGATCACGAGGATCACATCGGATTTCATGACGGAATCAAAATTTTGGGTGCCGGCCGACTCGCCCAGAGTATTTTTGAGGCCATAGCCGGTCGGGGAATGACACACCCTGGCGCAGGTGTCGACATTGTTGTTGCCGAAGCCCGCTCGCACGAGCTTCTGCACCAAGTAGGTCTCCTCGTTGCTACAGCGCGAAGAGGTGATGCCGCCGATCGAATTGCTGCCATACTTGGCTTGGATGCGCTTCAGTTCACTGGCCGCATGGCCGATCGCTTCCTCCCATGAGACCTCGCGCCAAGGGTCGGAGATCTTTGCGCGGATCATCGGCTTGAGGATCCTATCGGCGTGCGTCGCATAGCCGATCGCAAAGCGTCCCTTGACGCAGGAGTGGCCGTGATTCGCATGTCCATCCGCGTTCGGCACCATGCGCACGACTTCCTCGCCCTGCATCTCGGCGCGAAACGAGCAGCCCACGCCGCAGTATGCGCAGGTCGTCGTGATGCTGTGTTCGGCCTGGCCTTTCGCGATCAAGGTGTTCTCCGAGAGCGTCGCGGTCGGACAGGCCTGCACGCAGGCGCCGCACGATACGCACTCGGAATCCATGAACGACACATTCTGGCTCGCGGCGACTTTGGAGTCGAAGCCGCGGCCCTGAATCGTCAGCGCCAAGGTGCCTTGCTGCTCATCGCAGGCGCGCACGCACCGCGAGCAGACGATGCATTTGCTGGCGTCGAACGTAAAGTAGGGATTGCTCGTGTCTTTCGGGGCGCTCAGGTGATTGGCGCCCTCATAGCCATAGCGCACCTCGCGCAGGCCGACGACGCCCGCCATGTCCTGCAGCTCACAGTGACCGTTCGCCGGACAAGTCAGGCAGTCCAAGGGGTGATCCGAGATGTACAGTTCCATGACGCCGCGGCGCACATCGGCGAGTTGCTTGTTCTGCGTGCGCACCTTCATGCCTTGCGCCACCGGCGTCGTGCACGAGGCGGGCAGTCCTTTCATGCCATCGATCTGCACGAGGCACAGCCTGCAGGAGCCAAACGCTTCCAATTGCTCGGTGGCGCAGAGCTTGGGGATTTTGATCTCCGAGAGCGCTGCCGCACGCATGACCGAGGTGCCCTCGGGTACCGTCACTTCGCGCCCGTCGATGGTGAGGGTCACGAGCTTTGCGCTGCTGCGCTCCGGGGTACCGTAATCCTGTTCGACAATCGACAACATGGGCAAAACCTCGCTTAAGAAACTTCAAGCGGACGCGTGCGCCCGCTTTGATTTGACAAAATCCTCGGGAAAATGGTTCAAAGCCGAGAGCACGGGGTAGGGGATCAGACCGCCGAGCGCGCAGAGCGAGCCATGGGTCAAGGTCTCGCAGAGGTCCCGCAACAGCAGCTCCTGCGCGGGCGCATTCTGTCCGGCCACCAAGCGGTCGATCACTTCCACTCCGCGGGTCGAGCCGATGCGACAGGGGGTGCATTTACCGCAGGACTCGATCGCGCAAAACTCCATCGCATAGCGAGCCTGCGCCGCCATGTCGACGCTGTCATCGAACACCACGATTCCGCCGTGGCCGAGCATCCCTTTGATCTCGGCAAACGCCTCGTAGTCGAGCGGGGTGTCGAACTGCGATTCGGGTAAATAGGCGCCCAATGGCCCCCCCACCTGCACCGCACGAATCGGCCGGCCGCTCAAGGTTCCGCCGCCGTACTCATAGAGCAACTCGCGCAGGCTCAAGCCGAAGGGGATCTCGACCAAGCCGCCGTATTTCACGTTGCCGGCCAGTTGCATCGGCAGCGTGCCGCGCGAGCGCCCCATACCGAAGTGCTGGTAGTGCGCAGCTCCCTGGTCCAGGATGATCGGCACCGAGGCGAATGTGATGACGTTATTGATGACCGTGGGTTTGCCGAATAGCCCGGCAATCGCCGGCAGCGGCGGCTTGAAGCGCACCTGTCCGCGCTTGCCCTCCAAGGATTCGAGCAGCGAGGTCTCCTCGCCGCAAATGTAGGCGCCGGCGCCCATGCGCACTTCCAAATCGAAGCGCGCGCCGCTGCCCTGGATGTCATCGCCCAAGTAGTGCGCCGCGTAGGCGGCTGCGATCGCGGCCTCGAGCGCCCGCTTCGCATCCGGATATTCCCAGCGCAGATAGATGTAGCCGCGCGTTGCCCCGGTCGCTAGCGCCGCGATCGTCATACCCTCGATCAGCACGAAGGGGTCGCCCTCCATGAGCATGCGATCGGAGAATGTGCCCGAATCCCCCTCATCGGCATTGCAAACGACGTACTTCGGGCTCCCTGCGGCGCCGAGCACGGTTTTCCATTTGATGCCCGCGGGGAATGCTGCACCGCCGCGACCGCGCAGGCCCGAGGCACTGACGCTGGCGACGATGTCGGCGGGTTGCATCGCAAGCGCTGCTGACAAACCGCGGTAGCCGCCATAGGTCAGATAATCGCTAAGCGAGCGCGGATCGGTAATCCCGACGCGCGCAAAGCTGAGCCGCTGCTGTCGCTTGAGGTACGGGATCTCCTCGGTCAGTCCGTGCGCCAAGGGATGGCTGCGCGCCGGCAGGGCCTTCGAAGCAAATCCCGCCGCGAATAAATCGGCCACTTGATCGGCCGGTACCGGCCCGTAGGCATGGCGCTGGCCCGCGACCTCGACCTCCACGAGCGGCTCGAGCCACAGCAGACCCCGTGAACCGTTGCGGATGATCTCGACGTCGATCTGGCGGCGCCGGGCTTCCGCCGCAATCGTCTGCACCGTCTGATCGGCGCCCACGGCTCGCGCAGCGGCATCCACGGGCACGAACATTTTCAACGCGCTCATGGTTTTACAGCCGCACGCGCCTGCGCGATCAGGGCATCGAAACGCGCTGTCGAGACGCGACCCTGTAATTGTTCATCGATCATCATCGAGGGCCCCAAGGCGCAATTGCCCAGGCAATAGACCGGCTCCAAGCTGATCGCGCCGTCGGCGGTGGTGCCGTGGAAATCAATGCCCAAACTGCGCTTGGCATGCGCTTCCAAGCCTACCGCTCCCAGCGCCTGACAGGCCTCCGCTCGACACAAATGCACCACGTGGCGGCCGCCGCGATGCTTGCGAAAATAATGGTAAAAGCTCAGCACCCCGTGCACTTCCGCGAGGGATAAATTCAGTGCCTGCGCGATCAATGGCACCGCATCATGGGGCACGAATCCCAGCGCCTCTTGCACCGCGTGCATGATCGGCAACAGCGCCCCGGGCAGCTCCTTCAAGCGCTGACACGCGCTCTCGACTGCCGCGCGCTCCACGGCACTCAGCGAAGAGGGCGGTTCGATCTTGATAGGAATCACCGGTCGCGGCGAAGGCTTAGTCATGGGAATCGTGATCTCGTAAGTCGTATGCGCCAGTCATAGGCTGATATATTACCCCGGATTAGCCGCGCCGATCGGTATGCGGTGCGCACAAATCGGGTCCGAACGCGACACCGGGAATCGGTGAACCGCGCCCCGCCTATCGGCCGGCATTGTGATGCGGAGCCGGTCTTCGGTTAAAGCCCATCAACTCCAGGCCGATAATCGATTTGGAGGGTGCCGGCGATGCCGTGCGGGTCCTAAATCCGATCGTGTTCCATGAATTCGAGGGTATGTGCTCGCTGTGTCCAAGTTGATCAAGAACCTGCAAATCGGCGTCAAATTATTGTTCGCCTTTGTGCTGGTGTTGGCATTTGCCGCGATTATCGGCATAACCTCCGACGCGAAGCTCGGCGAGCTCGCGCATCAAACCGATTTGATCGCAACCCAAGCGCTCGCGAGCGTCTATCGAATCTCCGCGATCGACACGAATGCGGCACAAAGCCGGTCCGCGGCGCTCGAAATCCTCACGCGGCTGCAGCTCAATAATGCCGCCGGGGCGGGGGAGTCGAGTAAGACGCTGGCGGACGTGGAGGCACACATGAAGACGAACGTGGAGGCCTACCTGCCGCTGATTCATTCTCCCGACCAACAGGCGCTATGGTCGGATGCCGATGCCAAGTGGAAGATTTACAAAAAGGAACAGGAGCGCGCGATCGCGATTGCCGAGGACGGTCTGGCGAGCGACGCGCAGAAAGTATTGATCGGCGGAGCCAAGGTGAAATTCGACGACGCCAGTCTTGCGCTGCGTAAACTCATCGACTACGGCAACGACGATGCGGAGCGCGCCCGGCAGGCGGCCTTCGCCACGGCGGCCACGGCCCGCCGCACGGTCATGCTGTTGTTGATCGCCGCTGCCGCGATTGGCATCACGATTGCCGTAGCAATGACCCGCGCAATCACTCGCCCGCTGCACGAGACGATCGCCTTGCTGGGAAATATCGGCCACGGACAGCTCGATAATACGATCGACACGACGCGGCGCGACGAGATTGGTCAAATGCTCGCCGGCCTGTCCACGACGCAGACGCAGTTGCGCGAACGGGCGGCCATCGACCGGCAACACCGCGAAGATGAGCGCGTGCGTGGCGAGACCGACCGACGCGCGCTCGAAGAAATCAAGGGTGTCGTGGCGGCTGTGACGGACGGACATTTAGACCAGCGGCTCTCGACGGCCGGCAAGAACGGCTTCGCGCTGCAGCTCGCCGAAAGCATGAATCGGCTGATCGAAAACGTGGCAAACGTCGTCACCGGCGTAGGCCGGCTCGTGGACAGCGCAAACAGCGGCGATCTCACGCAGCGCATGCAACTCGACGAACGCAGCGGCCTCGAGCGCCAGATTGGCAGCGGCATCAATCGTCTCGTCGGCGAAATGTCGACGATGGTGGGGCAAGTCAAAGAGTCCGCTGCCGAGGTCTCCCGGGGTGCGCAAGAGATTTCGCACGGCAATGCGAGCCTCTCGCAGCGCACCGAGAATCAAGCATCGTCGCTGCAGCAAACCGCGGCATCGATGGAACAAATGACGAGTTCAGTACGCCAAAACGCCGAAAATTCCAGCCAGGCGAATCAGCTCGCGATCGACGCGCAGAGGCGCGCGGAGCGCGGCGGAACGGTCATCGCCAGTGCCGTGAAGGCGATGGAGGGCATCAACGGATCGTCGCGCAAGATCGCCGATATCATCGGCGTCATCGATGAAATTGCGTTTCAAACCAACCTCTTGGCGCTCAATGCGGCGGTCGAGGCCGCACGCGCCGGTGACCAAGGACGCGGTTTTGCCGTGGTCGCGAGCGAAGTCAGGACTTTGGCCTCGCGCAGCGCGCAGGCGGCAAAGGAAATCAAGGGTCTCATCCGAGAAAGCGTCACTCAGGTCGAGGCAGGCGCGCAGCTCGTCGGAGAATGCGGCACCACGTTTTCGGAACTCGCCGTGGCGGTAAAAAAGGTTGGCGACATCATCGCCGAGATTGCGGGTGCGAGCGGCGAACAGGCTAGCGGCATCGACCAGGTGGGCAATGCGATCACCCAGATGGATGAGCTCACCCATCAGAATGCCGCACTGGTTGCGGAAGCTGCGGAAGCCTCACGCGTGCTCGCCGAACAATCCCAAGGCTTGACGGACTTGATGGATCGATACCGGGTTGCAGCTGGACGCGCGGACGCCAAGACGCCCGTGATGTCCCGTGCTGCCCGGGCCGTTTGAAAACTACGTAGGAGGCTTTATGTTGCAGAAGATTTGCGTCGGATTTTCTTGGTTGTTGCTCGGTCTCGCGCCGGTCATGGTGGCGAACGCGGGCGATGTGCCGACGAAGGATGAGGTAGTCGCTCAAGTTAAAAAGGCGGTCGCGTTTTACAAGGCGAACGGCCGCGAAAAGACCCTGGCCGAAATGAATAACAAGGATGGCCAGTTTGCCCACGGCGAGGATTACGTCGACGTCCATGATGTTACTGGTAACTGCGTCGCGCACCCGATCAGTCCCGGCATCGTCGGACTGAACCGCATGGATACGGCGGATCCGAGCGGCAAGCTGTTCATCAAGGAAATGGTCGAAACCGCGAAAACCAAACAGAACGGTTGGCTGACGTACGGGCGCAAGAATCCGGTCAGCGGCAAAATTGAAAACAAGACCGCGTATTGGGAGGTTCAGGACGGACTGATTTTCAAAGCCGGCACCTACCAGTAAGGCCGGTTGCCGAGGCGCGCATAACGAATGCAAGCGGCGGACGTCGTGATCGCAGGCGGCGGGGCCGTAGGCTCTGCGATCGCTTATTTTCTTTCCCGCGAGCCGGCGTTTTCGGGCTCAGTCGTCGTCGTCGAGCCCGATCCGACCTACCAATTCGCCGCCAGCGCGCGCTCGGCGAGCTCGATCCGGCAACAATTTTCAACGCCGCTCAACATTGCCCTCTCGGCCTTTGGATTGGAATTCCTGCGCGCGCGTGGGCTCGCCGGCAGCCCCGACCTGGCCGATGTGGGCCTCTTGGAATCCACGTACCTGTTCCTCGCGTCCTCCGCAGGCCTAGACGCTTTACGCGAGAAATTCGCGGTGCAGCGCAACTGCGGCGTCCATGCCCGGTTCTACGATGCGGATGCCGTGGCCTCGCGGTATCCCTGGATCAATGCGTCGGATCTCGCGGCCGCTACCGATACCGAGAGCGGCGAGGGTTGGTTCGACGGCTACGCGCTGCTACGGGGGCTGCGCCTTGCCAACGAACGCCGCGGAATACGCTACCTGCGCGACAGCATCGTGTCGCTGGTGATGAGGGGTGCGGATACCGTGGAGGGCGTCCGTTTGGGCCGAGGAGATACGGTGCGATGTCGTTGGGTCGTAAATGCCGCGGGCACTCATTCACGCATCCTGGCCGCGCACGCGGGCATCGATGTTCCGGTCTATGCGCGCAAGCGGACCGTATTCGTGTTCCGCAGCCCGACCGCAATCACGAACTGCCCGCTCGTCGTCGACACGACCGGACTGTGGTTCCGGCCCGATGGAGATCGGTTCCTCTGCGGCCCCGTGCCGAGCATCGATGCTAACGTCGAACCTGACGACTTCGAAGTCGATCATCATTTGTTCGAAGACCTTGCATGGCCGGCGTTGGCGCATCGGGTCCCTGCGTTTGAAGCGGCCCGGGTCACGGGCGCCTGGGTCGGCCATTACGACTACAATGTCTTCGATCAAAACGCGTTCGTCGGCCCCTGCGGGGCCGTGCCGAATCTGATTCTCGCCTGCGGATTCAGCGGCCATGGGCTGCAGCACGCACCCGGAATTGGCCGGGCGCTCTCGGAGTTAATCACCTTCGGCGAATATCGTACTATTGACCTCGACGCCTTTTCACACGCTCGCTACGCGCGTGGGCAGCCGCTGCGTGAGCTCAATGTCATCTAGCCTTCCTGCGGGGGGAGGGGAGGTCGGCCGCATGTTGCATCTCGATGCCGAGACGTTGGCGGCGCGTTTGAGCCGCGGAGCGTTGATCGACGCGCTCGATCGGGCCTTCCGCTCCGAGTTCCACGTGCCGCCCCGCCAGAGCTACGCGGTTGGCGACGCGGCGAATGCCTCCGCCGCGTTGGTGATCATGCCGGCGTGGCAATCAAACGCCTCGATTGGCGTCAAACTGGTCACGGTATTTCCGAAAAACGCCGCCCACGGAAAACCCGCCGTACATGCGACCTACACATTATTCGATGCGACAACCGGCGTGCCGCGGGCAATTCTCGATGGGACTGAACTGACGCTGCGCCGTACCGCGGCGGCTTCGGCGCTCGCGGCCCGGCATCTTGCAGTTCCGGAGGCGAGCCGGCTGCTGATGGTGGGAACCGGTAGTCTGGCGCCGCATGTGATCGAGAGCCATGCCGCAGTTCGACCGATTCGCAGCGTGCGCATTTGGGGGCGGCGATTCGAGCGCGCAAATGCGGTTGCCAAGAGTCTCGCCGGAAAACATTATGAAATCGAAGCGGTCGATGATCTGCCGGCCGCCGTCACTTGGGCCGATATCATCAGCTGCGCGACGCTTGCCACGGCGCCGCTGGTGCGCGGAGCGTGGCTGCGCCCCGGCCAACATCTCGATCTCATCGGATCGTTCACGCCGCAGATGCGGGAGGCCGACGACGACGCTCTGGCGCGTGCGGCTGTTTATGTGGATACGCGCGCCGGAGCGCTCGCCGACAGCGGAGAATTGGTCCACGCGCTCGCAACGGGCGTGCTGACAACCGAGGATATCCGCGGCGACCTCGCCGAACTCGTGCGCGGCACGGTCATCGGACGACGCGGGTCCGCCGAGATCACGCTATTCAAGAGCGTGGGCTGTGCGCTCGAGGATCTGGCGGCGGCCGAACTGGCGGTGTCGGGCGCGTAGCAGTTCCGGCAGACTGCGGCGCCGTGCTGGCTATGCGCGCCTGTCCGAGATGAGGTCGGCGGGCGGCGCCAGCCCAGGCAGCACCTTCATGACAAATACGAGCTGCGGCCCTTTGTCCGCGGACCGGCCGATCTCCTCCGACAGAACGCGCATCAAGTCATCGAGATCGCCCCAGAGTTGCGTGGACAATGCATTCGTGTGCACGATCAAATTCGCGCGGGGTTTGAGCCTGTCGATGAACGCGCGAATCAACGGCCGATACTCATCGGTCAATGGATACATGCTAATTTCAATCGCTGCGCGCATCTCACTGATCTCCTTGCAATGTATATTTCCTTGCAAGGTACGATTCTTACGCTGAATTGCGGCCGCCGACCATGGGGAACCGGGGTTTTCTGCATGATTTATCAAACGTTTGCGACTGTTCGGCTGCGGACGTACTGCGTACATGCGAAGGTCACACAAGCGCGTTAGTATTAAGTCAACCATTGCATGACTGTGAGCGAAGGCGAATCATGAGCACCTCATTGCGAGGCTCGCGCAGCGGACGGACCTGCGCCGCGATTCTATGCCTGTCGATCGGGGCGAACAGGGTGCAGGCCGCACCGGCTGCCGAATCGACCCCAACGCAAACGCCGATCAAACACGTGATCATCATCATTGGCGAGAATCACAGCTTTGACAACGTGTTTGCGACCTACGTCCCCGGGAATGGTGGCCAAATCTGGAATCTACTGTCCGAAGGCATCGTGAATAAAGACGGTTCGCCGGGGCCGAATTTCAAAACGGCGCAGCAGCAAGCGGCGATTGATGCCGCGCCCGACGCATTTCTGTTGAATCCGCCGAAGGCGAGCTTTCCCGGCGGCGTGTTACCGGCGCCGTTGGCCGGCGGTCCGCAGGACTCCTTTATCCGCGAAGACAGTCTGCAACTCGCGCAAGAGTCCGAAAACGGCTTGCCGCCGGACTATTATCAATATCTGATCTCCGGGGGCACGGGCCAGATCTCGCGCACGCCCGATCAGCGAATCATGCACGTGAATGCCTTGCCCCCGGGCCCGTTTCAGTTGACGAATGGAACCACCTTTACCTACGACTCGTATTCCGCGAGCCCCGTGCATCGGTTTTATCAAATGTGGCAGCAGCTGGATTGCGGCCTGGACCATGCCACGGCGCAGCGACCCTCCGGCTGCGACTCCGCGCTGTTTTCCTGGGTCGAGGTGACGGTAGGCTCGGGCGCCAATGGGCAGCTACCGCCGGCAGGGTTCAACATCGAGTTTCAAGCGCCGGGCTACGTAACGACCGGCGAAGGCTCGACGGCTCTTGGTTTCTACAACATGCAAAACGGCGACGCGCCGTATTTCAAGAGCCTCGCGGATAGATATTCCACCAGCGACAACTTTCACCAGTCGGTTAGCGGCGGCACCGGCGCGAACCACATCATGCTCGGCCACGGCGATGCGATTTGGTTCAGCGACGGCCGCGGCCATGCGTTACCGCCGCCCCACAATCTCACGAAGGCGGGCGCGATCTTGGACGAAATCGAGAACCCGAATCCCGCCGCGGGCACGAACAATTGGTACACCGAAGACGGCAATGGCGGCGGTTCATACAGCGAATGCGCCGACAGCGCGCAGCCCGGAGTCGGCGCAATCGTGCAATTCCTGCGGTCCCTGCCGACGCCGATTGATCCGCGCTGCGAGCCCGGACACTACTATCTGTTGAACAATTACAACCCGGGCTATTTCGGCAACGGCGATAACGCATACACGGATACCAATCCCAAGAATTCCGTGTTCACGATTCCACCCTCATCGACGCCCGGCATCGGGGACAGCCTCATCAATGCCCACATATCCTGGAAGTATTTCGGGGACCAGTGGAACAACTACGTCCGCGACCCCTATCAACTGAACTACCGGGCGATCGGTGCGAACACCGACGAGTACTGCAATATTTGCAATCCGTTCCAGTACGACACGTCGATCATGGCCAACCCCGCGGTCCGTACGGCGCACATCCAGGATACCTCGGATCTCTACGAGGAGATCGCGAGCGGCGCGCTCCCGTCCGTTTCCTTCGTCAAGCCGAGCGGCCTCGTCGACGGTCACCCGGCCTCGTCGAAGCTCAATCTATTCGAAGGGTTCACCAAGAAAATCGTCGACCTGGTTCATGCGAATGCCGCACTCTGGAAGGACACGGCCATCATCGTCACACTAGATGAGGGCGGCGGTTACTACGACTCGGGCTACGTGCAGCCCGTAGATTTCTTCGGCGACGGTCCGCGTGTCCCGTTAATCGTCGTCTCGCCCTACGCCAAGCGCGGACAGGTCTCACACGTCTACGGCGATCACGTCTCGATCCTGAAGTTCATCGAGAGGAATTGGGGACTGCAGCCGATCACCAATCGCAGCCGCGACAACTTTCCAAACCCGATCGTGCAGAACTCGAACCCGTATGTGCCGATCAATACGCCTGCGATCGGCGATCTGTTCGACATGTTCAACTTTGCCGTGACGCCGGATCGGCTTGGTGATAGCCCCTTGCCTTAGAAGGGCAATCCGTGTGCGTTACCGCCCATACACATCAGCATGGGCACCGACAGGATGAAATTGATGCGCGAGGCCCTGCCCGCAATCTTGCGCGCGGCCGCTTTCTCATCATCCGTCGCCGCGACGATCCCGAGGATTTTCTTTTGGTTCGGCCAGATGAAAACCCACACGTTGACCAACATGATCGTGCCGAGCCATGCGCCGACGCCGATGATTCGAAATCCCGGTTGCAGCATGAACGCTCTCATGATTGCAAACGAGTAATCGGATCCGAATCCGCCAATCAAGTAAATCGCTCCCGTCACCCAGGTCGCGACCGCGGCCCAGCGGAACCATAGCAGCGCCAGCGGCGCGATGTACTTCGAAACACCGGCGCCGCCGGGACCGCCCTTGTCGGCGGCGGCGGCCGCAAGGCCCGGCGTCTGAACGACATTGAAGTAATACAACAGACCGATCCACATGACGCCGGAGAGGATGTGCAGCCATCGATCGATACGCACCGGGTGGATCGCGACACCCAAGCTATTCCAGCAGGTGAGCCCGATGCTGATGATGATGGCGAGTACGAAGCCGGTAACGACGGCACCCTTAACGGAGTTGAGCGGATGCATATGATTTAGCCCCTATGGTTGCCTATTGATGCGTGTTGTTGAGAGTGGCCATAACTTCACTGCCGCAAACCAGCAGACGCTCGCGTCTTATGATTCCCGCGTTGTCGCGCAGTGTATCGCGGGCCGCGGCCAAACCCAAGCGGTGCATAGCCTGATGGAGACCATCGTCCCCTCATTTGACGTTCATGAACGGAATCGGTGCACCCGCATAGATCGCGCTGGGCAGCTGGCCATTCCATCTGTCGGCCTTTGTTTGCTCGACCTGGATGCGCCGCAGCTCCAATACGCTATTGCTTTGCCCAAGTGCGGCGTTTTGAATCTTGAGCGCTTCGGCCTGGGCTTCGGCATTCTTCAACGTGGCGTAGGCGTTGCCGTCGGCCGTGGCCCTGACCGCGGACGCTTCGGCTTCCGCGATCGCCACTTTTTGCTTCTGTTCGGACTCGACCGTCTTGAGCTTGTTATCGGCTGCCTGTCGTAGCTGTTCCTGCTCGACCTTGCTGTTGATCGCCCGCATGTACGATTCTTGGAATGCAAAATTGCGCATGTCGATGTTGATGACCTGCGCGCCGTAGATCGCGAGCTTTTCGGATAACGCGGCATAGATGTCCGCGGACACCTTGGCCCGCTCCGCAATCAGGTCCGGGGCCGTGTATTTGGCGGTCACCGCCTTGAATATCTCGTGCGTAGCCGTCTGAACGTACGACGACAAATCGCCGGTATGGCTGTATTTTTCGAATACCTCGGCGACTTTGTCGGGACTGATGCTGTAGCGAACCGTCAGACTGACGGTGACCGGCTGCGTATCGCTGGTAGCCCCTGCCGCATTGTCGATATCCGCTTGCTCCGATCGGATCGAAAACAGCGTGAGTTTCTGCCAGGGTGGCAGGACCGCCAACCCCTCCGGCTCGATGCCGACGATCTTGCCGAACTGCGTGATGACGCCGCGGCTCCCGGTCGGTACCGAATAGAACGGCCAGATGATCATCAGCAGGACGAGGGCGGCAAACGCGATGGCCGCGTCGTGGACAATGGCGGCCCGGTTCAATCCATCACGCGTCAGATATCGAGTTGCTATCGTCATTTATTTTCCCCTTGTTATGCGGCTGTTGTGCCGGTGTCGTCCCATCGCTGCAGCTCAGTGGCCTGCGGCCACGCATATTCTGCCCACGGAAGGTCTATGGATGCACATCGATCTCGATTATTATCTGCAGTCCATGATCGTATCGAATCCGCGGGTACGGATCTTCGGAGCCATTATTGCGGCGACGCTGCTGATGAGTGCCATTGCGGGCTCGCGGGCGGCCCGCGCTGAGGTGCGCATCGGGGCCGATGAAATCGGCGGCACCGTCACCAGTGCCCACGGTGCGGAGGCCGGCGTCTGGGTCATCGCCGAAACGCGGGATTTTCAAACGCGATTCGCCAAAATCGTCGTGACCGACGAAGCCGGCCGCTTTCTTGTTCCGGATCTTCCCCGCGCGAAGTACAGCGTCTGGGTCCGCGGCTACGGCCTCGCCGACTCGCCCAAAGTCGACGCTGCGCCCGGACAGCGTCTCGACCTTGCGGCCGTGCTGGCGGCGGATGCCGCCACCGCGGCCAAGATCTATCCTGCCGCCTATTGGTACGCGATGCTGAAAATTCCCGAAGAGGCGCAGGTGGCAATGCTGCCGGGCGGCCGCAACGGCTATCTCATGTGGATCAAGAATATGGGCTGTATCGGTTGTCATCAGCTGGGGGATTTGGCGACACGCACGATCCCGAGCTCCCTGGGCACATTCAAGTCGTCGCAGGAGGCTTGGCTGCGGCGCCTGCAGTCCGGACAGGCCGGCAGCCAAATGATCAACATCGCGCAGCGCACGCTCTCCGGCGTTCCAATCGCGTATTTTGCGGATTGGACCGACCGCATCGCGGCCGGCGAAGTGCCGGCCGTGCCGCCGCCGCGTCCCAGCGGCATGGAGCGCAATGTCGTCGCAACCGTTCGTGACTGGTCGGACGGCAAAGCGTATTTGCACGACCTCTCGAGCACCGATCGGCGCAATCCGACGGTCAACGGCAACGGTCTCATTTACGGCACCACGGAACTGAGTACCGACGATTTTCCGGTGCTCGATCCGCTGCATAACCGCGCCACGACGTTCAAGGCATCGGTACGTGACGCCGATACGCCGACGAGCCACGACGACCCGGTACTGAGCCCCTCGCCCTACTGGGGCGAGCAGCGAATTTGGGATAGTCGGGCGTCTGCGCATAACCCGATGCTCGACCGCTCGGGCCGCGTCTGGTACACCGCGCGAATTCGCGCCTCCGCCGATCCGCCGTTTTGCAAGAAGGGTTCGAGTCAGCCCTCGGCCGAAGAATTTCCGATCGACACATCGGGGCGCCAACTCGCGGTCTATGAACCGAAGAGTGGCAAATATACGTTCGTCGATACCTGCTTTAGTACCCACCATCTGCAATTTGCCGAGGACGCGAACGATACTCTCTGGACCAGCGGCGGTCGCGAGGTCATCGGCTGGCTCGACACCCAGAAATTTGATCGAACCGGCGATGCGGCGGCATCGCAGGGGTGGGCTCCCTTGGTGCTCGACACCAACGCCAACGGCAAACTCGATGCCTGGGCCGAACCCGGGCAAGCCGCGGACCCAACGCGAGATCGGCGGCTGGCGGTCAGCCTGTACGCGATCATGCCGAATCCTGCCGATGGCAGCGTTTGGGGTTCGGTGGCATTCGAGTATCCGGGCGCCATTGTTCGCTTCGATCCGCGAACCCGGCTCAGCGAAATCTTCAAGGTGCCCGCGCCGGGCTTCGGTGTGCGCGGCGCAGACATCGATCGCAACGGCGTCGTGTGGGTGTCTTTGGCGAGCGGGCATTTGGGGGAGTTCGATCGGCGTAAATGCAAGGGTCCGCTCAACGGGCCGACCGCAACCGGCGACCATTGCCCCGAAGGCTGGAGTTTCCATCGCTTACCGGGTCCCGGATTCGTGAACGTGCCGCAAATGAGCGTCGAGTCGAGCTATTACACCTGGGTGGATCAACACGACACCTTGGGCTTGGGCGCAAACGTGCCGATTGCCACGGGCAATCTATTTGACGGCTTGCACGCGCTGGTCGACGGAAAGTTCGTCACGCTGCGTATACCGTATCCGCTCGGCTTCTATGCCAAGGGACTCGATGGCCGTATCGACGATGCGGCCGCCGGCTGGAAAGGACGCGGCCTCTGGGTCACGAGCGGGGATCGGACGCCCTGGCACAAGGAAGGAGGCAAGGGCAGCAAACCGCTGGTCGTCCACTTTCAGATTCGCCCATCACCGCTGGCCGATTGAGTCGGCAAGCGTGAGACCCAATGCGGCGCCGAGGTGGCGCAGATCCAATGGCGGTGCCGGAGCCGGGGCCGGGGTTTACCGGCCGGCAACGCGCCGCTGCATACCGGCGACAAAGCGTTGCAGGGATTTGGAGACGACGCCGCGAGGAATCATGGCGTCGATGAGCTGGAACCGGCCGCGGCGGGACGCGGCGGCATGCAGCGCGGACTTGAGCATCCCGCGCGTATGGACGCGCACTCCATCGCCTCCCAACATGGGAGCAAGTTCCGCGAATCGCCAATCGGACAAATCATTGAACTTCGATTCAGGCTGGAATACCCGTAACATTTCCCAGCCCATGTTATTGAAAACGATGACGATCGGATCCCAACCGTAGCGCTGGCAGTTGCCGAGTTCCCAGCCGGTCATTTGAAAAGCACCATCTCCCACTAACACGATCGGACGTTGACCCGTCGTGGCCTGGATGCCCAGGCCCGCGGGAACTCCAAAGCCCATGCTCGCGTAGTAGCCCGGAGCGACCAAGCTCGTCGGCGCAATTTCGAGCGCCGCGAACAGGCAATCCCCGGCGTCGACGGCGATCGGAATTGGGCCGACAACATCCATCAGATCGTTGATCGCGCACGGGATGTCGGATGGCCCAATGAGGCTCTCGTCAGCAATCAGTCCTCTCGGGTAGCTCTGCGGCGCAGATGCGCGAGATTCCACTCCACCGTGGAAACGCTGCAGTAGACCGTCGACCAGGGCCTCGAGCGGAATCTGGGGGTAGATGTGGTGGCCCAACGTGACGTGTCCGTCGAGTGCGTGAATGCTCTGCCGGTAATCAATCTGGCGAGCGGAGACACCAAAGTTGGTGTCGGAGATCAGCACGCCCAGGAGGAACAACGCATCTGAATTTTCGACGAGAGCGGTGATCTCGGCCGTCCCCGCGATTCCCAGGTAGGTGCCAAGAACCGGGGAATTATTATTTGCCAAGAGTCCTCTGCCCATGAAGCTCGTGACGACCGGTATGCCGAGCAGGGCGGCGAGCTTTGCGACCCGACTCTCCAAGTCGTAGCGGCGTACCTCCACACCGACCATCAGCACGGCCGAGCTGGCTTTTCGCAACCTGCGCAGTATCTCATCGACGCAAGCTGTCACCGCGGCCGGGTCCGGCGCTTGCACGATGGCCGACGGAACGGGCATGCACGATTCGCGGACCATGTCGCGCGGCAATTCGATGTAGACCGGCCGAGATTGAGTCCGAGCGCTCTGCAGGACGCGTGCAATATCGTGCGGCGCCCGCGCCGCGTCGGTGAGCTGGACTTGGTCGCAGGTCACTTCGCTGAAGACGCGCAGCTGTGAATCCAATGCCTTGGCTTGATGGTGAAGCAGCAATCGACCACGCCGCTCGGCGACTCCGGGTGCCCCGGAAATGACGACCACCGGAGATTTCTCCGCGTAGGCTGCAGCAATCGGATTGACCATGTTGAGCGCGCCCGCACCATAGGTGACCGCGGCAGCGCCCAAGCCACAGGTCGCCCGCGCCGCCGCGTCGGCGGCAAATCCGACCGCCGGCTCATGGCTCAGCGTGTAGAGCGGCAGGATTCCAGATTCCTCGACCACCTTGAAAAAAGGCAGCGCAAAATCACCGGGAACTCCAAAGATTTCCCGGGCACCTTGTTTTTTCAGGGCTGCGAGTAAGGACTCAGCGATGTTCATGCGACTGCGCGAATAATCCAGCCGCGGAGCGGATTTCGCCATGCGTAGTTATCCACGGCCGGTCGCCGTTGCTTAGGTAGTTTCCACCGTCAAATCTGTTCGAGGTCCGCAATCGAGGAGCGCATGACGCGACCATCGTTCAGTACGACGCCCTCGGCGCGCAACAGTTTCGCTTGTTCCCGATGCTGCACGGATGACTTCGGGAACACGATGCGTCCGCCGGCGCCGACAACACGATGCCACGGAAGGTTCAGGTCCTTCGGTGCGATTCTCAATGCGAATCCGGTCAGGCGTGCACGACCCGGCAGTCCGGCGGCGCGCGCGACGGCTCCATAAGTCGACACTTGGCCGCGCGGGATCCTGCAAACCATTTCCCAAATCGCCTGGATTGCGCGATTGTCATTGACGGGCAACGGATGCCGCGAGCGCGAACTCTTGAGGCCGAGCGGCAGGAACAATTCCGAGTACGCTTTGCTGGAACTTGCCATTCAGGGCGAGCCTGCCACAACCGGCACCATTGGCGCAAAATAGCCGAGTGACCAGAATCCGCGGTTTCATCCTCCAGGCCAGCTATCGCATCGTCTCGCTCCCTCAAGGGCAGCGCGTTCCCGTCGTCCAACTCTATGGGCGGCTGGAGGAGGGGGGCACGTTCCTCGTGCGCGATGACCGGCAACGGCCGCATTTCTTCATTCGCGCTGCCGATGCAGAGCGCGCTCGCGCGCTCGGCGTACCGGAACCGATGGACGTCGACAAGCGCACGTTCGACGGCGCACCGGTTTGCCGTCTGGAAGTGGGCGCTCCCCCCGAGGTGCCCGGGGTCAGGGACCGCCTGCATGCGGCCGGCATCGATACGTTCGAGGCGGATCTGCGCTTTGCGGTGCGCTATTTGATCGAGCGCGGCATCAAAGGAGGCTGTGAGATCGAGGGCGACGCCGTCGCCGGAGCCGGCGTCACGTGGGTATTCGACAATCCGTCGCTGCGGCCCGCCGATGTAAGAGTCGAACCGCGCGTGCTGTCGTTCGATATCGAGACCCACGGCAAGGCCGAAAGGCTGCTGGCGATTTCGCTGTATGCGCCCGGCATCGACGAGGTGCTGATCGTAGACGGCAGCGCTCGCTCGATGCCGCAGAACGCGACTCGGTGCGTCGATGAGTTCTCGGCGTTGGATGCATTTTGCGAATCTGTGCGGCGCTTCGATCCAGACGTGTTGACGGGATGGAACATCATCGACTTCGATCTCACGGTATTGCAACGCATAGCCGGGCGTGCGCGCCATCCGCTTCCGTTGGGACGCGACGCGGGTGCGGTTCGCATCCGCAAAGCCGACGGCTATTTCGGCAGCGGCCAAGCCAGCGTTCCGGGACGTCTGGTTCTCGACGGCATCGATCTGCTGCGTGGCGCGTTCATCCGCATGGACGATTACTCGCTCGATGCCGTGGCGCGGGAAATTCTCGGCGAAGGCAAGGCCATCGCCGGCGACGTGCGTGATCGAATTGCGGAGATCACCCACAACTACCGTCATGACCTCGCGGCGTTCGCGCTCTATGCGCGCACGGACGCCAGGCTCGCGTTCGAGATTGTGCAGAAACTCAATGTGGTTCGGCTGGCCTTCGCGCGCAGTCAGCTTGCCGGTATGACGCCGGATCGCGTGGCGGCCAGCATCGCGTCATTCGATTTTCTCTATCTGTGCGAACTTCAGAAACTCGGTATTGTCGCGCCCACCGGGCGTTCCGGGGACTCCAACGTACACGCCGCTCAGCAAGGCGGCCATGTCCTGGAGTCGGTGGCGGGCCTGCACCGCAATGTCTGGGTGTTCGACTTCAAGAGCCTGTATCCGAGCATCATCCGCACGTTCAACATCGATCCGCTGTCCTATGTGGCCGATCCGGCGCCGGGCGCCGATCTGATCAGAACGCCGGCCGGTGCTTATCGGCGCGAAGCCGCGATCCTGCCTCGAATGCTCGATGAACTGTTTCCGCGGCGCGAGGCGGCGAAGAAGATCGCCGATGACGTGGCGTCGAACGCGATCAAGATTCTGATGAATTCCTTCTACGGCGTCCTTGGCACATCCGCCTGCCGGTTCTACAACCCGGCATTAGCCAACTCGATCACGGGCATGGGACGCGAAATCCTGCTGTGGTCGAAACGGTGGTTCGAAGCCGCGGGTTTCACCGTGCTCTATGGCGACACGGATAGTTTGTTCGTGGATTCGCACGGCATCGATGCGGATCCAACACGCGAACGGGGCCGGCAGCTCGCGCTTGTATTGAATGGCGAGCTTGCCCGCTACATCGCCGAGCGGTGGAGCGTACCGAGTCGCCTGGAACTCAAATTCGAAAAACTGTACTTGAAACTGTTTCTGCCGCGCTCACGCCACGGCACGCGCGGTGCGAGCAAGCGATATGTCGGCCTCCGCCATGACGGGGACGCGGACAATATCGAATTCATCGGCATGGAGGTCGTGCGCCGGGACTGGACGGCGCTCGCCAAGCAGGTGCAACGCGAACTCTATTCACGGCTGTTTGCCGATCAAGCCGTCGACGTGTACCTCGCCGAGGTCGTGAGACGCGTCAGGCAAGGCGATCTCGATGAGGCGCTGGTGTATCGGAAGAATTTGCGCAAAGGTGCCGACGACTACACGGCCACGACCCCGCCGCATGTCGTGGCCGCCCGGAAATCCACGCTGCCTATGGTGCGGCTGGTCAGCTACGTCATCACCACCGCGGGCCCCGAGCCGATCGATAACATTCAGCACCCGTTGGATCGCGAACACTATGTGCTCAAACAGGTGAAGCCGGTCGCGGAGCCCGTCCTCGACACGCTAGGCCTCGATTTCGAGCGCGTCATTGGCGATAGCCGGCAGATCGATTTGTACTCCATGCTCGGCAAGACATGAGGCTTTGGCATCATGTGCCTCGGGGCACGAACACCGATTGCATTCCGGCCGCTGCCGCCGCTTGCAGGCCCAATTTACTGTCTTCGAAGACCACGCACTCCTGCGGGGAAATGTTCAAGCGTCGCGCCGCCTCGAGAAACGGATCCGGGAAGGGTTTGCCGCGCGCGTAATCCTCGACGCAGACGACGGTGTTGAACAGCGGCCGGATTCCAATGGCGTCGAGCGTGCGCTCGACGTAACGACGGAATCCTCCGGATGCGACCGCCAGCGGCTTGATGCCGTACCAGCGCCGCGCGATCCCAACCACGGCCTCGATCGGCTTCACCTCGTCTATCATTTCCAGGTAATACTCTTCCTTGCGCTCGGCCGCCTGCCGCACATCGGCAACTCTCAACCCATGCTCATCGCGCAGCTGTTCTAGGATCTGTTCGGTTGGTTTGCCGCCCAAGCGGTAGAACAAGTCTTCGGGGAACTCAAGCCCGTGCTCCTCGACGAGTCTTTTCCAGGCGCGGTAATGCAGCGGCATGCTGTCGGCCAGCGTTCCATCGCAATCGAAAATGTAGCCGCCAAATTCGCGGTCGGGCAGGGCGAGTTTCAATGGGCTCCCATGGAGGCCAGGGGTGCGCCTCAATATTCCGGCAAACCGAAGTACGCAAGCGGCGTCCGTTGCCTCGCGCCCCGGCGCGCGAACGAGCACGCAACAACAGCGCATCGTAGCGCCAATTCCGCCAGGCGTCGTCGGGCGGCCGCGTGGACTTCCCGCGAATATGACGCCGCATCATCATATTTTTCAAGTAGTTATCATGCAATTATTCGGTTGGACCTCGAATTGCCGGCGAGGCGGACAAGCTCAAAATACTGAAAATTGCGGCGTAATTTCGGCGCTTCGGGTGCGGATGCGAGATAATTCCCGGCGAGCACGCAAGAGGGCGGAACAATGGCGACGGGTTGGGCCGGTGACGGCGCGGTGCAGGACCAGATTGACGCAACGGTGAAGGATGCCATCAGCCGCGTTCGCAGTCAGTTGCCTCAAGGCGCGTCGTTATCTCACTGCGCGGAATGTGATGTCGAGATACCGGAGGCACGCAGAATCGCGATTCCCGGCGTGCGACTCTGTGTTTCTTGCCAGAACGAACACGATCTCGATATTGCCAAATTCAGCGGGTACAACCGGCGCGGCAGCAAGGATAGTCAGCTGCGCTGATCGAATGCGCTCGCGGCCGTCCTCAGAACGCCGAACCGCGGTGAATGACGCGCGCTAACTCCGCGTTGTAGCGTTCCGCATACCTTCTCGCGGCGTCGATCAAGACCGCGTGTTCGCGGCTCTCAATGAAGTCGCTGGTCCCAAACAGACACCGCAGTCCGTATTGCTGCGGCAATTCGGTATCGGTGCCGCCGATTCCCGGAGCCATGCAGGTATAGCGATTGATGCCGACGAAGCGCAGGTCGTTTCGCTCCAAACTTTTCTTCAGATCCGCGACCGGGCTCGAGAGATTGAGAATGGAAAGCGTTTCGGTCAGCAGTGCGGCTTGGCTCTTTTTGACGTGCGGCGTGGCAATCGCATCCTCGGCGCGTACGGTAGCGCTGGACAAACACATCAGGGCGATCAAGAGCCAGTTGCGTGGATGCAAGGGGATTTCCTCAGTCGACCCGTCGGCGCATCGAATGATCGCGCGGAACCGCAATCTCGCCTGTGATGTTGCTCACGCGTTGGCGACATGCACGGCAGCAATACCGGCCTGCCACGTTATGTGCGATGGCGAACGGACCGGGAATGTCCGCGCCGGTACGCTGCGCCCGATCGAAAAATGTTCCCTCACGGATTGGAGATGCGCGTCATGCCAAAGTGTTTCGCTTTTCTTAATGCCAAGCGGGCTGCCGCATTCGTGTTCCTGGCCGCTGCGGCCGGCGGACTCGCCGCGCAGGCGGGTCCCGTCGACGTACAGCAGAAACTGATGGACGCGCTTGCCCGCAGCGATGTGGCCGGGGCCGTTGCTTTATTCACCGACGATGCGGTCATCGATACCGAAAGTGGATACTGCGCGAAGTCCCCTTGCGTGGGCAAGGCGGCGATTCAGAAAGATTTTGAGCGCTATGTCAAGGACTCGACTCGTCGTGTCACACCGCTCAATACGTTTGTCGCGGGAGACGTGCTCGTCACGCGCTTTGAAGCCCGCAGCGCCACGATCCAGAAGGCCGGTGTCGAACGCATCATTCTTTGGGGTATTAAAGAGATTCGAGGGGACAAGATCGCGTCGTCGCGCTGTTGTCTGCCGGATCGCACCGACTCGCAGACGGCTCGTTTTCTCGAATGGGATTACGCGCATCCGTCGACCCCGTAAGTCGGCCCCGCGATTATCAGTTACAGGAGATTTGTGATGCGTAAATTTGCAGTTGTAGTGTTGATACTCGGTAGCTTATTGAGTGGATGTGTCGGCTTCGGGTTTCGAGGCGGCGGCGGCGGCGGTGGTTACTACCATCATCACGATTGGCGCTAGACGAGACTTCACGGAAATCATTGCGGCGATACGTGCGGCTGAGAAGCCGCACGTTTCCTTGTGCGGGCCGCGCAGCCGCGACGCCGAGGTGCGACAGCAGCCCGTCGCTCGATCGAGCGGTGCTAATGAATGTGAAAGTTCCCGGTGCCGAACAGACCGATCAATCCGGTGATGATCAAGTAAATCGCGACGATGTAATTCAACAGGCGCGGTACGACGAGTATCAAGACGCCTGCGATGAGGGCGACGATCGGGGCGAGGCTGAGTGTCATGTTCAAGGGCGATCTCCGTTCGGGTGTTCGCGGAACTTAAATCAGATCGATTCCACGCGACTGTTCGATACCGAACACTGCAGCCAATAAAATTGGGGGTTGCTGGGTGCGCCACCGTACAGAGCGCGGCGGCGGCATGGATTACTGTGCGCCCGAAGGAAGGAACGAGGCTAAATAATGAATAAGTCAATCAATCAAGTACGATTTCTCGCCCAGAAGGCCGCGCTCGCGCTGGCGCTCTGCGGGGCCTGCTGCGGCGCCGCGCTGGCGGCCGGTTTTGACCCGCCGCCCATCGCAAGCCGGCCCAGCACGGAGCATCACGTCGGTAAGATGATCTGGGCCGAACTCGTGACCCCGGATATCGCCGGAGCGGAGCGATTCTACGCGGGAATGTTCGGTTGGACCTTTCGGGACCTGAGTTCCGGTGACACCCATTTCGCACTCGCGCTTCTCGACGGCGAGCCCGTTGCAGGCCTGGTGCAACATGCCATGAAGGGCGGAGAGAAGCGCCAGCCCTCGTGGATTACGTTTCTTGCGGTTCAAGATGTCGACGCCGCGAAACGCGCGGTGCTCGGGTCAGGCGGCACGGTGTTACGCGAGCCGCGGACCTACAATGCCCGCGGACGGCAAGCGATCTTGGCCGATCCGCAGGGAGCCGCTTTCGCGGTCATCGCCTCTTTTAGCGGGGACGCCCCCGACTACCTTTCCGCGCCGGGCGCTTGGATCTGGAGTTCGCTGTTGACGCGCAATCTGGACGCGGAAGCTGCGTTCTACCAGTCGGTCTTCGGCTATGACGTGTTCGAACTCGAAAGCGACGACGGCTTGGAGCATGTCATTCTTTCGACGGATGACTACGCGCGGGCGAGCGTCAATGCCCTGCCCGGTGACTCGGCACATCGCCATCCTCATTGGCTCAACTTCGTGCGCGTCGTGGATGCCGGCGATGCGGCAACCAAAGCCGTCGCATTGGGCGGCAGTGTACTCGTGCCGCCGCGAATCGATCGCCATGGCGGAAAGCTCGCGGTGATCGCCGATCCTGCGGGAGCACCATTCGGAGTCATGGAATGGAACGATACCGATAGCAAGGAGCAAATGAAATGAGCGTCACGACTCGCCGATTGGCGCTCGCGGGCGCCGGACTCATGTTCGCCGCGGTGCTGGGTGCCTGCGTGGGCGGGGTTGGCTATAGCGGAGACGTGGGAGTCGGCTATAGCCCGGGCTACATCGAGCCATTTGGCTACGATTACGGCGGCTGGGGTGGCGGCTATCGCGTCGGACCAGGCCGCGGCGGTGATCACCGCGCGGCGCCGTCGGCTTCGCACTCCTATCGAAGCGCGCCCCAATCCCGTTCAGTGCCGTCGATACCGCATGGCTCGGGCGGAAGTCGCGGCACTCATCGATAAGGACCGGGGCGGCGGCCCATTCGCTGCTGAGCCGGCGGAGGCCAATTTGCTCAAGACGAGAGCGTTGCAAAACGCGATTCTCAGCAGCGCGAATTTCTCGATCATCGCGACCGATACGCGCGGTGTGATCCAGTTGTTCAATGTCGGCGCGGAACGCATGCTCGGGTTTCCGGCCGAGCAGGTCGTCAACAAGGTCAATCCGACCGATCTCCACGATCCCGCGGAAGTACTTGCGCGCGCGCAGAGCCTGAGCCGCGAATTCGGCGTCACCATCGCGCCGGGATTCGAGGCGCTCGCGTTCAAAGCATCGCGCGGAATCGAAGACGTTTACGAGCTGACTTATATCACGGCCGACGGCACACGGTTTCCCGCGATTGTCTCCATCACGGCGCTGTGCGATGACTATGGTGAGATCATCGGCTATTTGTTGATCGGCAGTAACAACTCGGCACGCAAGCGCGCGGAGCATGAACTGAAGGATGCGATGGCGGCGGCCGATCAGGCGAACTTGGCGAAATCCGAGTTCCTCTCGAGCATGAGCCACGAGCTGCGAACTCCGCTGAACGCCATTCTCGGGTTTGCTCAACTCATCGAGTCCGGCACGCCGGGGCCGACGGCGTCGCAACAGCGCAGCGTCGCACAGATACTCAAGGCGGGATGGTATCTGCTCGATCTCATCAACGAAATTCTCGATCTGACCCTGATCGAATCGGGAAAGCTATCGTTGTCGCTCGAACCGATATTGCTGGCTGAAGTGTTGCACGAGAGCCGGACGATGATCGAGCCGCAGGCACACAAGCGCGGCATCCAGTTGAGCTTTCCGCGTCTCGACATGTCCTTTCTCGTGACCGCTGATCGGACCAGAATCAAGCAGGTTTTGATCAATCTGCTCTCCAATGCGATCAAGTACAACCGTTACGGCGGCGCCGTTGCCGTAGACTGCGCGGCAACGCCGTCCGGGCGAATGCGCATTTCGATCACCGACACCGGCGAGGGATTAACGCCACATCAACTCGAGCAGCTGTTTCAGCCGTTCAATCGCCTGGGCCAGGAAGCGCATGCCGGGGAAGGCACCGGCATAGGGCTCGTGGTCAGCAAGCGTCTGGTCGAACTGATGGGCGGCGTGATCGGCGTCGAGAGCAATGTCGGTGTCGGAAGCGTATTCTGGATCGAGTTGACCCTGACGACCGCGAGAAATCACCGAGTCGCCGACGCCGAGGCGGTTTCCGCCGCGCGGGTGCCGGGTGCCGCGGACATGCGGCTGCGCACGCTGCTGTATGTCGAGGACAATCCGGCCAATCTGCTGTTGATCAAGGATCTGATCGCGCGCCGGCCGGATGTTTGTTTGCTCAGCGCCAAAGACGGCGACAGTGGAGTCGCGATGGCGCGCGCCTCGCGTCCGGACGTGATACTCATGGACATCAATCTGCCGGGCATCAACGGAGTCGAGGCGCTGCGCATATTGACGCTCGATCCGGATACTGCACACATTCCGATCATCGCGCTCAGCGCGAATGCCGGATCCCGTGATATCGCCAAGGGACTGGACGCCGGATTCTTTCGTTATTTGACCAAACCGATCAAGGTGGCCGAGTTCCTCGAAACTCTGGACGCCGCTTTCGAGAGTGCAAGTGCCTTGTCCGAACATCCGCCAACGCCGGAGAGAATATCTTGATTTCCAACTCGGATATCTTGAATGCCAGCATTTTGATCGTCGACGATCAAGAGGCCAACGTTAGCTTACTGGAACAACTACTGGGTGATGCGCACTATGCGCGCGTGACATCGACGATGAATCCTCAGCAAGTCTGTGCCCTGCATCGCGAACATGCCTACGACCTGATACTCCTGGATCTGCAAATGCCGGGCATGGATGGATTCGAAGTCATCGAAGCGCTGAAGACCAATGATGCCGATGCCTACCTCCCGGTCCTCGTGCTGACGGCGCAACCGGGACATAAGCTGCGTGCCCTGCGAGCCGGGGTTCGAGACTTCATCAGCAAGCCGTTCGATTTGGTGGAGGTAAAGACACGCATCCGCAATATGCTGGAGGTCCGCCTCCTCTACAAGCAACTCGACGAATACAACAGCCTGTTGGAAAAAACCGTTCAGCAGCGTACCGCGGAGTTGCGCGAAAGCGAAGCGCGCTACCGCAGCCTCACCGAACTCGCATCCGATTGGTATTGGGAGCAAGACGTCAAGGGGAAATTCACGCGGGTTTCCGGGCCGGTTCTCGAAATGCTCGGGATACGCGTCGACGCATTCGGCGACGGCCAGGATTCCGCCGCTCCGATCGACGATGCAGCAGCCGGCTGGAATGAATCGGAGAGAGAGATCTTGCGCGCGAAGATCGCGGCGCGCGAACCATTTCTGGACTTCGTCTATAGCCGCATTGACCCGAGCGGCACAAAGCAACGATTTCAAGTCAGCGGTCAACCGATGTTCGATGGATCCTGCCGATTCATCGGCTATCGCGGTGTTGGGGTGGAATTGACGGGGATTCTCTAGTCCGATGGCAACCATACTCGCCATCGCGCCCGCAAACCTCGCCAAGCAAAATTCCCTGTTGGCGGCGCTCCCGGCCGCGGATTTCGAGCGGATTGCACCGCATCTGAGCCGCCTCGCGATGCCGCTGGGCGAGATGCTCTATGAACCCGGCTCGACGTTGCGGCGCGTCTATTTTCCCACGACTGCGGTCGTCTCCCTGCATTACGTGCTCGAGTCCGGCGCATCTGCCGAAAGTGCCGGCGTCGGCTTCGAGGGCATTGTCGGTATTTCGCTGTTCATGGGCGGGGAGACGACCCCGAGTTCCGCTGCGGTTCAGATCGCGGGGCACGGCTACAGCCTCGATGCGGCGCTGCTCAAGCAGGAATTCTCGCGCAGCGCTGCGGTGCAAATACTCTTGTTGCGATATACGCAGGCGCTGATCGCGCAGATGACGCAGACCGCGGCCTGTAACCGGCATCATTCGGTCGAGCAACAGATCTGCCGCTGGCTGCTGATGACGCTGGATCGCATCCCCTCGGGCGAGATCGTGGTCACCCAGGAAATGATTGCCGGAGTCCTGGGCGTACGTCGCGAGAGCGTCACCGAGGTCGCCGGTGATTTGCAGCGCGCCGGTGTCATTCGCTACCGGCGGGGACACATTTCGGTCATCGATCGAGCCGGGCTCGTCAACCGCGTCTGCGAATGCTACGCGGTCGTCAAGCATCAGATGCAGCAATTATCGGCGGCGTGCTCGACGACAATCGATGCGCGGGCATCAATCGCGAATCGGCAAAAGCGCTCTCCGAAGCATTAGAAGCCGGGCTTGCGTGGAGCGTCCTCAGTGTTCCGGTCGCGGTGCAGAACTCGGCGTGGAGGCGCTGCCGGAGTATTGCGTCTGCGTTTTTTCCGCCTGCGTGGATTCCTCGAAATCGGCGAAAATCCATTGCCCGAGAAGCAAAAACAGCGCGTAGATGAAAATCCAGCGTATGTTCTTGCTGACGAGGAGCTGCGGCAGCGCTGTCGTGGCGTCGCCGGGCGCGTTCGCGTCGCCGGCAAACTCGTTCTCGGCCGGCAACAGCGCAATTAGGCGAGCCGCAATGGCGTCCGGCGCCGGCCGCGTGCAGGGCCCCTCCGGCAATGCCGAGAGCAAGGTGGTCAGTTCGCGCGCCGCCGCGTTCCGCGGCAAGCGACTCCACTCGGCAGCCTGTTCCCAAGGGTCGATATCCTGCCGAGCCAGTGCCGATAGCATGCTGAGCGGCACCCCGTTTTTGTCGTCTCCGATCAGCGCATATAAGAACGGATGGAACTCGATACCGATCGTGCGATACGCGACGGTCGTCGGCATGTTCAGTGTCTCGCCATCAGCTGGTCGTACGACCGGCAATTCGCGGCATAACAGCTGCAAGCCGATGATTTGAGCTTGACCGGGTCGAGCACGGTCACATCGCCACGGTAATATTCGATCAATCCGCGCCGCTGCAGCGCGCCGGCCGCGGCCGTTATGCCGACCCGGCGTACACCCAGCATGTAAGCCAAGAATTCGTGCGTCACACGGAACCGGTCGGCATGCGCGCGATCGCGTGTCATCAGCAACCACCGCGCGAGTCGCTGGTCGATGCGGTGATACCGTATGCAGGCCGCAGACGATGCGAATTGGGCGATCAGAACGTAAAGATACCGGTCGACGATGCGCCGTAATGCGGGGCTGCGGTCGAGCTCGATTCGAAACGCCGCAGCGCTGACGCACCAGGCATCGCCCGCGCCTTGCACCAATGCATGCAAGGGTACGGTCGGCACGCCGAGCGCAATCTGCACACCCAGCATTCCTTCGCGGCCCACCATGCCGACTTCGAGCACCGGCTTGCCGTCGGCGACCGTCACCAGCGAAATAAAGCCACGGACGGGAAAATAGACGTTTCGTGTCGGCGTGCCCGCCGTCGCCAAGGTTTCCGCGATGATCAGCGACACGGGTTTGCAGACAGCCAACAACTTGCGCCGGTCGACGCGCGGCAAGAGTTCGATCAAATGATTCTCGATCCCGGCCAAAATGGACTCCGCCGCAATACAGATGCTGGTAATGCATCGCAAGCATGGGCGCGCGGCGTCGAGGCGACCGTCTGACAGCGCACATAGGGTTGCGGTGCTCCAGAGCGCCCTGGGTGGCGTGCACCGTGCGCGGAATCAATGCGGTCGTGTATGCAGCAGCCGGTCGGTTTCCTTCTTGACGACCGCGTAGCACTCGCAGCACAGCGATTCGAGCTTGGGGCGGTCCAGCACGGTGATTTGGCCGCGGTGATAACTGATCACGCCGAGCTTCTGCAGCTTGCCGGCGGCCGCGGTCACGCCCTCGCGACGCACGCCCAGCATATTGGCAATGAGCTCTTGCGTCATCGTCAGCTGGGTCGAGGACAGGCGATCGAGCGACAGCAGCAGCCAGCGACACAATTGCTGATCGAGCGTGTGGTGCCGATTGCAAACCGCGGTTTGCGCCATTTGTGTGATCAAGGATTGGGTATAGCGCAGCAGCAGCAGCTGCAGGTCGCCGTCCTTGTGGAATTCGTCCTTGAGCAGCTGGCCGGCGAGCCGGTAGGCATTGCCGGCGCTCTGCACGATCGCGCGGCTCGGCGTGGTCTCGCCGCCCATGAACAGAGCGATACCGATGAGGCCCTCATTTCCGACCACAGAGATTTCCGCTGAGGCGCCGTTCTCCAGCACGTACAACAGCGAGACGATGCAGTCGATCGGGAAATAGACATGGCGCAAGGTGTCGCCGGATTCGTAGAGCACCTTGCCCAGCGGCATCTCGACCATGTGCAGGTGCGGAAAAATGCGCTCTCGCTCAGGGGGAGTCAGCGCCGCCAGAAGTTGATTGGTACGTCCCGAGTGCATTTCGGTGGCGGCCATTGCTGTAGTGCCTTTTAGATAAGGGGGCGACGGAATCCATTATACCGTACTAGCCAGGAGCCTATGTCTCCTATCGAACATAGATCGAAATCTGTCATTTGGGCGCCTAAATCGATTGGTACGCTCGCGAACAGACCCGTAGGGCGCACTGCGCGCATGCTGAGCATTCAGGACTCCGATGGTCCGTAAACACTCATTTAAGGAAATCATGATGAACAAAATGTTACGAATTGCGGTGTTGGCGGCAACACTCGGGATCCCGTTCAGTGTTGCGCAGGCGAGCCGAGACGGCGATACGGCGAATCTGTTCCGGGACTCCGATCAGAGTTCCGCGTTCTTCCAAAAGAGCTACGGATATGCGGTGTTTCCGACGATCGGAAAGGGCGGGCTCGGAATTGGTGCGGCGCACGGGAGCGGCCATGTCTATGCCAACGGCATGCGCATCGGGCGGGTCACGATGACCCAGCTCAGCGTCGGCTGGCAGGCCGGCGGCGAGGCGTATAGCGAAATCATTTTCTTCCAGGACAAACACGCAATGGATGCGTTTACGGAAGGCAATTTCGAATTCAGCGCCGATGTCGGTGCGGTCGCCATTACGGCGGCAGCCGACGTCAGTGTCGGCACGACGGGGGCCGATGCGGGCGCGAGCGCCGGCAAACGGGCTGCCGCAACCGCCAGCGAGTTCAATCGCGGCATGGCGGTCTTTACGATCGCCAAGGGTGGCCTGATGTACAACGCGACGCTGGCCGGACAGAAATTCTCATACACCATGCAGTCCCAACAATAACGGGATCGGTCGCTGATGCATGCGGACATGGCGCCAAGGATCTGCGCCGATCCGCATGCATTCTCGATTCATTTTAGAAGGAACACATCATGCTAGAGACCATTGCTGTAATCTTACTTGTACTGTGGCTGCTGGGGCTCGTTACGTCCTACACGATGGGCGGCTTCATCCACATCCTTTTGGTGTTGGCGATCATCGTCATCGTGCTGCGAGTCATCCAGGGTCGCCGCGTTTAAGGCGTTCTTTTTTGTCGACGCGGTCGGCCGATTCTCAGCGGGGCGTGGGAATGCCCGAATGGCCCGTGGGGACCGCAGTTCGAAACACGCGATCGGCATTGACTTGCTGGTCCGTGGGCATTACGTCGTAGAGAGCGGCGAACGCCGGTAGGAAGGCCTTGGTCGCGGCAGCATGTGCCGCGGCGATGGCCACGAATGAACGCAGGTCGTCGACCGCCGTCATCCGCGACGCGCGGCTCTCGCGCTGGCGGCTGAGTGCATCGATGGCCTCGTCGTTAACTCGCACGAGTTCGGCGACGTTGGCCCATAGTGGCTCTTGAGCCGGAGTGATCTTCAGTCGATCGTGCAGCGCTTGGATGGGCCGTTGGAGCGGACCCGCGGAACGCAGGGAGATCGGGCTCCCGGCGATTCGCGGGTTACCGGCATCCGCGGCGCGCACCGGCCCCGCCGGACTCATGACGAGCATGAGTGCGGACAGAGCAACGGTGATCGCGCCGAAACGAATGACTTTGCTGTGCGTCACGGTACCGTCTACCGCGAGGCGATCGTCGGGTTGCTGATGATGACTTCGACGCGGCGATTTTGCTGTCGCCCGGTTGCGGAATCATTTCCGGCGACCGGATTGCTTTCGCCCTTGCCCGATGCCGTGAGGCGGCCGGAATCGATGCCCTGTCCGGTCAGATAATGGCGCACCGATTCAGCGCGCCGCTCCGACAAGCCTTGGTTATAGTCTTGGCTGCCGACGCTGTCGGTATAGCCCTCGATCATGACCTCCCGGTCCGGATAGCGGTTGAGAAACGCGACGAGCTTGTCAAGATGTACGGTGGCCCCGGTCAATAGATCGGACCTGCCCGTCGTGAACAACACGTCGCCGAGCGTCAACACGAGACCTCGATCGGTCACGCGCGCATTGAGCGTATCGATCTGATGCTGCAGCTCCGCGGACTGCTGTGCGGACTGTTGCGCGGAGATCACCGCCGCCATGTTGGCGGAATCGGCGTCGCTGCGTGCTTGATTGGCTTGAGCCTGCGCTGCGTCGGCCTGAATTTGGGCCTGCGAGGCGATCAAGCGCTGCGTGGCATCGTCCGCCTGCGCCCGCTCCATTCGGTTCGTTGCCACGTCGGCTTCACGCGTGCGGGCATCGAGGCGTGCGCTTTGTCGCTGGGCTTCGAGTGTCGTCCGTTGGTCTTCGAAATAGCGGGTTTGTGCCTGCGCGCGGGCAATGTCGACCTTACGGTCGGCAATGTAAACCCGATATTGGCCGAGACTCTGATCGGTCTGCGGCTGTTCGGCTGCTTGCACTGCACGCTCGGCCTCCGCGATCGCGGCCGGAGCCTTGCTCGCGAGGTTCGGGTCGGACTGCAGTTGCGTGAGCTTGGCGCGAGCCTCTTCGGCTCCGGACGGCCTGACCGGTGCGGCGGCGCAGGCGGCCAGCAGGATCGATGCCACGGCAATGGCGATCAAGCTGCGCCCGCGGGTCTGGGTTTCGTGACTAGTGTTCATTTCTGTTCTCCTGCGTTGCGCTGCATTTCGTCGATGAGATTGCCGGTGCCGCGTTGCATTTCCGCATTGACGGCCTTTGCCTTGGTCGCCTCAGTCCTTGCCGAGGCGAGCTCCGCTTCGGTACGTGATTCGTTGGCCAAGCGCTCCGCGCTCGTCATGTGCTTATCGGTGACCTCGGTGTTCGCCGATTCGAGCTTCAGGCGCGACTCGGCGAGCTCCGCCGAGGCATATTGCCCGGCGTCCGCACGCTCGGCATTCGAGATCGCGAGATGCGCGGCGTCCAGCGCTGCGGTAGGAGCGGGTGGCGTGGCCGCGCAGGCCGCGATCAGGAAGGTCCCGGCAAAGCCGAGAGCGACGCCTGCCCGCAAGCGGCGAGGCTTTTGCTGTAGTGAATTCATCGTGATTACTCCATCGTGATGGTCTTAGGGTGGGGCGACGATGCGCGCTGCGGCGCACGTTGTCTGTGCGTTAGCAGACTTTCGCGAGGTCGGTGGGGCGCATCGGAGGGGTCGCGGCCGAGGAAGTGGACAATCTCTTGATAGACGATGAAACTTAAGCGGTCATCGTCGCGGCGGGCGGTATCACGCGGAAACTCATTGATGCGATTTGCTGAACTGTCTCCAGGCAGATTGATACAGGCCGGTCCTCGTGGCGTAACGGCCGCTGAAATTATTGATTTTGCCAAGCGCTATGATCCGCAGTGGTTTCACACCGATCCGGATCGCGCCGCCAAGGGGCGATGGCGCGGACTGATCGCGAGCGGTTGGCACGGTTGTGCGATCGCCATGGAACTGGCGGTAAGCGCCGTGCTGCACGACTCCGAGTCCTTCGGTTCGCCCGGGACCGAGAATATCAAGTGGCTGGAGCCGATCCGGCCCGGCGATGCGCTGACGCTGCGCATCGAGGTACTGGAATCGCGCATATCCCCATCCGGAGGAACCGGCATCCTGCGCTCGCGTTGGGAGCTTTGGAATCAATCGGGAAAGCAAGTACTCGAACTGACCGGCACCAGTCTCTTTGAACTTCAACCCAAGTAAAAGAGTGGGCTGCAATGCAAATAAAAGATTCAGTGTTTATCGTCACGGGCGGCAGTTCCGGCCTAGGCGAGGCCAGCGTGCGGCGTCTGCATCTCGGCGGCGCTCGAGTGCTCATTGCAGATGTCGCTCGCGATCGCGGCGAAGCGCTTGCGAAGCAGTTGGGCGCTGGTGCCGCCTTCAATCCGACCGACGTGACCAGCGAAGCCGATGCGCAGAGGTCCGTCATTCGGGCGATTGAATTGTTCGGACGCGTTGACGGGCTCATCAACTGCGCGGGGGTCGCACCGGCCGAACGCGTCGTGGGTAAACTGGGCCCGCACCGTCTCGAAAGTTTTTCTCGGTGCATTCAAATCAATCTCATCGGCACGTTCAACATGATCCGTCTGGTCGCGGCCGCCATGGCACAGCAGACGCCGAACGCATCCGGCGAGCGCGGCGTCATCGTCAATACGGCGTCGATTGCGGCCTATGAGGGCCAGATCGGACAGGCCGCTTATGCGGCGTCCAAGGCGGGCATCGTCGGCATGACCTTGCCGATTGCGCGTGAACTCGCCCGCAGCGGCATTCGAGTCGTCACGATCGCGCCGGGTTTATTCCTCACGCCGATGATGGAGTCGATGCCGGCCGAGGTGCAGGAATCGCTGGGAAAATCGACCCCTTTCCCGCCAAGACTCGGCAGACCGCAAGAGTTCGCCGCGCTGGCACAGCACATCATCGAGAACGAAATGCTCAATGGCGAGACCATTCGGCTCGATGGCGCGGTTCGCTTGGCCGCGAAGTGAGGATTGCCGTGAAAAGCGGGTGCCGCGCGCGCCGACTCGGTCTCATGCCTGGCCGCGCGGCTAGGAATCCGAGCGGTGTTGACGGATCCGATCTGCCGCGTCCGCAGTCTCGCCAAGCAGCCGCTCGAGCAGGGATTGCAGTGCGGCCGCGTTGATCGGCTTTGCCAGGTAGTCGTCCATTCCGGCCTCGAGGCAGCGCTCACGATCGCCGCTCAATGCATGGGCGGTCAGTGCGACGATCGGTATCGAGCTGGCCGCCGCGCCCGCGGCGCCCGCGCGGATCTGCCGAGTTGCCTCGTAGCCGTCGAGGATCGGCATTTGGCAGTCCATGAGAATGATGTCGAATCGGCGCGCAGCCAACTGTTCGAGTGCCGCGGCACCCGAGTCCGCGATCGTCACGATGGCGCCCATTTTCTCAATCAGTTTGCGAGCGAGCATTTGATTGACGGGGTTGTCTTCTGCCAGCAGGACCCTGCATCCCTTCAGCGCACTGCGCGTCGTCGATGGTCGATGACTCGCTGGCCGGGCCGGTCCGCCGGCTTCCTGGATGCATTGAATGAGCGCGGTCTGCTTCACGGGTTTCGTGAGAACACGGTCGATGAATTGTTCGCCGCCCGTCCCAACTGCGACGTGGCCGAGTGATGCCAGCAGAAAAATCGAGATTTGCGCGCCGGCGGGGCTGTTGCGAATGCGTTCGGCGAGCCATAGCCCCGGGTGATCGGGTAGGTCATGATCCAGAAGAACGATGTGCGGCGTGCGTCCGCTTGCAATCAGCGCGTGCCAGGTCCATTCGCCTGCAGCTGCCGTCGGCGCACTCGTTACGGTGCAATGGACTGATGCCAATTGCCTGGTGATAATTTGGCGACTGACCACGTGATCTTCAACGAGTAGAACTTCGCAACCCGAGAGGTCCGGATGTTGCGGCTGGTGGCCATGGGAATCGGCGACCGCAAGGGTCAGTTCGAACCAAAAGCAGGAACCCGATCCCGGTGTGCTCTCGACGCCGATGCTGCCGCCCATTAACTCGACGAGTCGCCGGCATATCGACAGTCCAAGTCCGGTTCCGCCGAAGCGGCGTGTGGTGGAGGTATCGCCCTGAACGAACGGCGTGAAGAGCCTCGCACGCTGTTCTTGCGTTAGGCCCATTCCGGTGTCGGAGATCTCAACACGAATGTGCGCGAGCGCATCGGCGAAGCCGCGTAGGCTCGCGACCAAATGGATTTCACCGTTTTCCGTGAATTTGACGGCGTTGCTCAAGAGATTGAGGATCACTTGTCGAAATCGGCCCGGGTCGCCGCGCACCCAGTGCGGCATCGCGGGATCGATGTCGATCAGCATCTCGATGCCCTTCTCGGCGGCACGCTGCGCGACCGATTCCGCCGATTGTTCAAGCACAGCCATCAGGTCGAACTCGATCGATTCGAGCGTCACGCGTCCGGCTTCGATCTTCGAGAAGTCGAGAATGTCGTTTATCACGGAGAGCAGCGACTCTCCGCTCCAGCGCACGATTTCAAGATACTCGCGTTGGTCGGCTCGCAATGGCGTATCGAGTACGAGCCCGGTCATGCCGATGACGCCGTTGAGCGGCGTACGAATCTCGTGGCTCATATTGGCGAGGAATTCGCTCTTGGCGCGATTAGCCGACTCCGCAGCTTCCTTTGCCTCGAGAGTTTGCAGCGCAACCGATTTGACGTCGGTCAAATCGAGCACAATGCCTTGAATCTCGCCGCCTACGCCACCCATGTCGCGCACGCCGCTGTCGCTCGAGCTCAGCGGGTCGCGAAACGCGCTGACCGTGGCACGCACGTGTTTGATGCTGCCGTCGACGTAGAATCGATGATCGACGGTTTGCGAGCTGCCGGTACGGCAGACATCCGCGAACAAAGCCTCGACGAACGCGCGGTCTTCAGGATGAGTCGCGGCAAGGTAGGTATCGAGCGGCGCCCCGCGGTCGCCGGCGGTGCCGATCAATTGCCCCATTCCCTCCGACATGGATCCCGCACGCGACCGTATATCCGCTCGCCACGATCCGAGGTTCGCCAGTTCATAGGCGCGATTCAAATTCGCCTGGGTCAGCATTTCGGCGGCGATGGCCTTTTGTCTCGCCCGTTGTACTCGCCAGATCGCGAGACCATGCAGAAATGCGATGAATCCGGCGAGTGCGATGCCCAGTGCCGCCGAGATATCGACGCGGCGGATGAGCTGGCCATACCGGTCGGCACTCATCGTGATGCCGACAAAGTCGACCATGGAGCGGTTGCCGTCGGCGATGGGCGCCTGCGCGCGGATACCCATGCCCCAGTCCGTCGCGGTCGGCTCTGTCTCCACGGTCAAGCGTCGCGTGCGAAAGACCTCCTGTTCACCGGCCGTCGGGTCGTCCGCTTCCATCGGCGCAGAGTGCAGCAACTTGCCTGACGCGTCTCGCCCGCCGATTGCAGTTCCATCGAGAATGAAATGCATCGAGCGCCCATCGGTAGCGCCGACATACGCAAAGCGAATATCCGGATTGTTCTTGAGCAGCTCTTGCAGCGGCTTTGCGGCGCGGTTGTATTCGGGCGAACCGTCCTGCTCCGGGCGATTGAACTGTGCGAGTCCCTCGGCGTCTATGAGGGCGGCGGTATAGGACGCCGTTCGCGCAAGATTGGCGCGCAGATCCTCGAGCAGGATTTGGCGCACGATGAGGTCGACGACTCCAATGCCGGCGATCGCCGTGCCCCAGGCGACCAGACCACCGAAGACCGCGGGTAGCCAGGGGTGAGCATCCGCTTTTTTTTTCGTGCGTCCCGGAGTGGCCATGGACGAACGCAATCGTTGCCTAAAGAATGCGTCTAGGGCCATGCGTTAAGCATCGGCCCGGGCCAACAAATCTTGATGCTCATTAGTTTCCCAGGCCGGTTCCAGCGCGCTAATTGATCGTTCATGCATCTATTGCCCGGGAAGAGCCCTAGGGATTTCCCCGATCGCGAAGCCGCGGTGGTCCAGGGGGTAAGCCTTAGTATCCACAAAGGGACTCACCTTTTACCGTACGTATCCCCGTGGGATTCGCTACGCGTTTGTACGGCTATTAAATCGCTCGGCGGCGTGATCTATTGACATTCACTCATGAATGAACGTGCCTTGCTCGCATGCAAGAGCTTGGTCGGCACAGTAATGCTGTGCTCGGCTTTGCCGGCGCTCGCCGACGAAGCGTCGTCTGCGGCCCGCGTCGCGGTGGTATCCGATGCTGTCGACGTCGACCTGCCCGAGATTACCGTGACCGCGGAACGGCTGGGATTGATTGGCTCCGCCGCGACGGCGAGCGAAGGCATCGTCGTCAACGACGAACTCGCACTCGCCCCCGCCTATCGGCCCGGTCAATTGCTCGAGACGGTTCCGGGGCTTGCCGCCACGTCGCACAGCGGTGAAGGCAAAGCCAATCAGTATCTGATGCGCGGCTACAATTTGGATCACGGCACGGACCTCGCTGTTTTTGTCGATGAGATGCCGGTCAACGAGCCCAGCCATGCGCATGGCCAAGGCTATTCCGATTTGAACTTCCTGATTCCGGAACTCGCGACCGATATTCACTACACGAAGGGCACCTATTATGCGGACGAAGGCGATTTCTCTTCGGTCGGCTCGGTGCATGTGGGTTACGTCGACAGCATTGTGGATCAAGCGTCCGTGACCGGCGGGAGCTGGGGATTCGAGCGTCTGTTCAGTGCGGGCTCGAGCGCGCTGGCCGATGGCCGCCTGCTCGGCGCGCTGGAATTGCAGCACTACGACGGACCCTGGGTCACGCCCGGCGATCAGCGCAAGATCAACACGCTGCTGCGCTATAGCGAAGGCGACGAATGGAACGGCTATACGCTGACCGCGTCCTTTTATCACGACCTCTGGAACAACCAAACCGATCAGCCCGAGCGCGCGATCACCGAGGGTCTCATTAGTCGCTTCGGCGAACTCGATCCGAGCGACCAAGGCGCGGCGCAGCGCGCCAATCTTTCGTGGCGGTACTTTGCGACCGTGGGCGGTGGTCAGTTCACCGCGGGTGCATATGTTTTCAGCAACCACTTGACGCTGATCAACGACTTCACGCATTTCCTCGTCGACCCGGCGAATGGCGACCAGGAACAACAGCAAGAAGATCGTTCGACCGTCGGCGCCGAGATGCATTATGAACACGCGGCGGAATTGTTCGGCTTGGAACACGATCTGCTCGCCGGCATGCAGGTACGGTACGATTTTCTCGAGGTATCGCGGATCCCGACCAAGGATGCCGAGCCGATACCGGCCGCCGACGATCCCTTGAACTTCAGCGAGCACGATCAAATACGCCTCGCCAGCAACGCGGCATACATTCAGGCGACGACGCGTTGGAATGACTGGTTTCGAACCGTGTTCGGATTGCGCGAGGATTATCAATATGGCAGCGATGCGGGAACGAACTACGGCTCGGACAATGCCGCGTTGTTCGAGCCCAAGGGCAGCCTGATCTTTCGGCCTGCGGCGATGAGCGAGCTTTACATCAGCGCCGGGCGCGGCTTTCACAGCGACGATATCCGCGGCGTCAATCGGGCCAAAATCACCGGAGTGCCGGGCGCTCCCTTGATCGCCAGTCAGACGGGCGAGGAGGTGGGGCTGCGTCAGGAACTCATCGACCGCAAAGTTGCGCTGACCTTCGCCGTGTTCAATCTCGATGCGCAATCGGAGACCACTTATAACCCGGATATCGGGCAAGATATTGCGGGTCCCGCGAGCCGCAGAATCGGCTACGAAATCAACGTCACCTACCAGGCGCTGCGTTGGCTGGAGTTCTACGGCAGCCTGTCGCAGGACCACGCGCGCTTCAAAACGCCGTTCGACGATGGCACGGGGCATCTCGGCGAATACATGCCGAATGCGCCGTTCGCGACCGGATCGTTCAACGTCTACGTGAAGAATCTCGGCCGCTGGAGCGGGGGCCTCGCGTATCGCTATCTCAGCGCTTTTCCGCTGTCCTCAGGACCCTGCGTCAATTCCGCCGCCGTGAAGGATTTCCCGGGCGCGACATCGTGTGCCGACGCACCTACGCGTGCGGGACAGGTCAATGGCTCCGGCTATGGTGAATGGAGCGGCGATGTGCGCTACGCGTTCGACGGCGGCTGGGGCGCCACGCTCGGAATCTACAATCTACTCAACAAAAAGGCCGACGCGATGGAGTACTGGTACGTGGATCGTCTCCAAGGGGAACCGGCGGCCGGCGTTGCGGATGTCCATGTCCATCCGCTCGAACCCGTTTCGCTGCGCCTGAGCTTGTCGAAGAATTTCTGAGAAAGTCTGCCAACCGGCGATTACCACTGAACTTCGGTGGCGTTCGGTTCGAAACTATCCATTCGGTGACCGGGATCTTCGATGGGCGCGAAGTGGGATTGCACGCCGATCTTGCCCGGGCCGGCGAGGCGCAGCCACAAGTAGCGGTTTCCCCAGCTGCGCGAGGTCACGATCCATGTTCCCGGACGCGTCCAAACGGAGGCGGGATATTCGAAATGCAGATTCATGCGCACGGTCGGTTCTTTGAACAACAGCGACGAAGGCTGGATTAGGATGTGTTCTCCCGCTTGCAGTTCGCGCACGTAGACATTGCCCGTGCCGTGCAGCAGCAATAGCCCGGCCTTCTCGCCGGCGGTGAAACGGTCCATGAACATGCCGACCGGATAGTGCGTTTCGCGATTATTCTCTTCGCGGGTTCGATACCAAATGCCGCTGGTGAACCAATCATAAGAAATCGAATGCGTCGCGATCATGAACACGTGCTCGCGCACGTCGATCGATTGGCCCCGATCGAGCGGGATTGCGACCAATTCACCGGGATGATCCTTCGAAAACGCGATTCTCCCGGGGCCCATGGCCTGCGTCATCACGAGCGGCATCCCGGCGAGCACGCGATTCCAGCCGCCCTTGAGCTTCATCGCGCTGATCTGCGCTTGATCGTCTTTCCAGAGCATCAAATGGTGCGCGAAATAAACGCCATCGCCGGCGGCCAACTTGAAGTCGGCCACCGGTACCAGCGTTCCTTCGATCTGGCAGAACGATTGTCCGAACTGAATCTTGGCCATGTCCTTGATCGGCGGCTGCTCGGTCCAGCCGGACTTGGTGACCGCCTTGCGCACATCCACGGGCGCGCCGCATGACGGACAGCTCGTCGAACTCGCGTCGGACGAGCGCTTGCACCACGGGCAGGTATAGAGCGTTGAATCACCCATTGGGATCATTCCGTATTGTGGTGGTGATACATGGATTGGATGCCGAGGCGGCCCGGGCCGGTCATGCGCGCGAGATTCATGCCGACGCCGCCGAACAAGCCCGTCGTCAATTTCTGGGTTTCGACGTTCATCGTGACGCTGGCCGCCTTGTACAGAAACGCGCCGGGCTCGAGCAGGATGCTTTCGCCCGGAGCGAGCCTTCTTTCGAAGACGTTGCCGTAGCCGTGAAGAATGAGAAGGCCGGGCGCGTCGCGCGTCACGAAGCGATCCATGAACATGCCCTGTCCACCGAACAGGATATTGCGCAAACCCTGTATGCGTGTATAGGAGAATTCAATCGAGTGCGAGGAGAGCAGAAACGCATGTTCGCGCACATCGAGCTCCATGCCCGGATGCAGCGGCAAGACCACGAGTTCCCCCGCGGCATCGCGCGAAAATGCGATCCGGCCCTGACCCGAGGCGGTCGAGATGATGAACGGCATCCCGGCGAGCGCGCGTTTCATGCCGCCTTGCAAAGGCAGTACGCCCATTGCGACATGCTGATCCTTCCAGAGCATGACGTGATGTTCGAAGAAAACCGCATCGTTGCCGCCTAACGTGATCTCGGCGACCGGAACGATCTCACCTTCGAGCTGGCACGTACTGTTGCCGAAGCGCAGTTCGGTCATATCGCGCAAGCGGGGTGCCGCGCGCCAGCCGGAATCGCTGACGGCGTTCTTTATATCCAGCGGCGCGCCACAAGCGATGCACGTTGCGGCCTCCTGCGGGCTTTGCGCCCCACACCAAGTGCAAACGATACGTTGAAGAGCATTCATTCGCTTCTCCGGCGGGTTTTGTATGCACGAACATGGTACCGCGTTTGCGCAATTCGTCAAAAGTCCGGATGATGAAGCTTTGGCGATCGTATTCGCGAGCCAATGCGCAATGCTCGGCCGCGCATCGGCTAACGCAGCGTTGGCGTGCGAGGCACATTTTATGCATGATCCACCCATGCATAAATTTATCGCACTCGTTTTGACGCTTTCGGGAGCCGCGCACGCCGCCCCCGACGAGGCAGCCCTGGTCCAGTCCGTTTACGCGCACTCGAACTCACGCCTATTGTGGAGCATGCACGCGCAGCCGACCAAGCAAGCGGGTGATCTCGGCGATCTATTGCGCACGGTGGATTCCTACGGACTGCGCCCCGGCGACTACGGAATGGATCTCATTACCGCTCGCGCAGGTGGGTGGAGCGCCGAGACGCCCGACGCGGATTGGTCGCAATACGATTTCGTGATGACGCGCGCCGCGGTTCGGCTGATCACGCATTTGCATTATGGCCGAATCGATCCTCGCAGCGCAGGTTTCGAACTCCCCGAACCGCGTACGGATTTGGATGTGGCGGCGACGGTTGCAGCGCTCGCATCCACGGCCGATGTGGCCGGCACCGTCACGGCGGCAGAGCCGCGCTTTCTTCATTACGCGCTGCTGAAGCGGGCGCTGTCGCGCTACCGCGGCCTCGCAGCCGATCCAACGCTGACCCAATTGCCGGGCCTCGGGCGCAAAGCGCTGCGCGCGGGTGATCCATATGCAGGAGCCGCGGCGCTGCGCAAGCTGTTGGCGGCGGAGGGCGACCTCGTCGCTGCCGGCGAGCGGGCCGCGGTTGCCGGCGATCGAGCCGCAGTTGCCGGCGATCGAGTCGGCGACGATCAAACCTTGGATCCCGCGCTGTGCGAGGCGCTCCAGCGTTTTCAAGCCCGGCATGGTCTGAAAGTCGATGGAGTGCTCAATGCGGCGACATTCGCCGCGTTGACGACGCCGATTGCGCGGCGGGTGCGGCAGATTGAGCTGACGCTCGAAAGATGGCGTTGGCTGCCGGCGTTTCGCGCGCCGCCGATCATCGTCAATATTCCCGAATTCAAATTATTCGCGTTCAATACCATGGACGATCGCGCCGCCAGCATTTTGCAAATGCCCGTGATCGTCGGCCAGGCCTACCGCGATAAACAGACGCCGATCTTCATCGGCGACTTGAAATATGTCGTTTTCCGCCCATATTGGGATATACCCAGGACGATCATGTTGCGTGAGATGCTGCCGAAGATGCAGGCGCACGCGGATTATGCGCAGCGCAATCATCTCGAGATCGTCGATGGCGAAGGTGATGATGCAAACATCGTCACATCCAATGCGGAGGGGTTGGCCGCGCTTGCGGCGGGGACGGTGCGGTTGCGTCAACAGCCGGGTGATGACAACGCGTTAGGATTGATTAAATTTTTATTTCCGAATGCGCATAATGTTTATCTGCATTCGACGCCGGCGCATAAGTTATTCGCGGCCTCGCGGCGCGCATTTAGCCACGGATGTATTCGCGTCAGCGACCCTGTGGCATTAGCGGTTCATGTGCTGCGCAACGCGGCGCAGGCTTGGGACGCGGATCAAATTGATGCGGCAATGCACAATTCGGAGGCTAATAATGCGCGCGTTGCACTGCGGGAACCGATACCCGTGATGATTTTCTATATCACGGCCATGGCAAGCGAGGCCGGTCCTGTCTTGTTTTTCGACGATATTTACGGCCACGATAGTAAGCTCGAAGCCTTGTTGCACCTTGCGCCAGTTAACAGCGCAGCCACGATTCGCTAGGATAAAATTCTTTTCTGGTTTGGAGAACATCATCGCTACGCATAAACATGCTGAACCGCAGCTAAGCCGGCGCCTATTCTTGTTGCGTGCGAGCGCCGTATGCGGTGCCCTCGCGGGCCTGCCGGCGTTCGCGAACATGTCGGTCGATGCGAACGGCTCCCTGAACGGGAATGCCGATGCGCTCGCGGCGAGTGCCGCGGGGCCGCGTAGTTTGCGCTTCGTGCACACCCATACCGGGGAGACGCTGACGGCCGCCTATTTCGACGGCAGCGCCTATGACGCCGCGAGTTTGAGCGCCGTCAATCATCTGTTGCGCGATTTTCGTACCGGCGATAGCCACGTGATCGATCCGGCGCTGCTGGATATTCTCTTCGATCTACAGGTGCGTGCCGATCATGACGCGCCCTTCGAAGTCATCTCCGGCTACCGATCGCCGGCGACGAACGCGATGCTGCACCGAAACTCCAGCGGTGTCGCGGAGCACAGCCAACATCTGCTCGGCAAGGCAATCGATATTCGGCTCAGCGGATATTCGACTCGCATTTTAAGCGAACACGCGCGCGCGCTCGCGCGTGGCGGCGTGGGTTTCTACTCGAGCTCGGATTTCGTACACGTCGATACGGGGCGCGTCCGGGCCTGGTAGCGTATGACGGCAGCGCCGGGCTGACGTCACAGTTCGAGATTATCGATGAGCCGCGTATCGCCCAACCGGGCCGCGCCCAATACCACCAATGATTGCAGTGCCGGCGCAGCGCGCGGATCGGCCTGCGGCGGAACACGCAGATCGGCACGGCGGCGAATCGCGATGTAGTCCGGCTGCCAGCCGCGCTCGATCAAGTAATCGAAGGCGGCACGCTCGATTTGCGGCCAGTCGATGCTTCCTAAGCGTGCTTCCCGGCTTGCGTTGAGAAGCGCAGCATGCAGCTGCGCGGCCTCGATGCGCTGTTGATCGTCCAAATACCCATTGCGCGACGACAGTGCGAGTCCGCTCGCCTCGCGCACGGTTTCCGCAGCCTGTATGTCGACGGGCAAATTCAATTGCCGCACCATCTCGGCGATGACGAGCAGCTGTTGATAGTCTTTCTTACCGAACACGGCGACGTTCGGCCGCACGATGTTGAATAGTTTGAGCACGACCGTGCAAACGCCCGTGAAGAACCCGGGTCGAACGCTTCCTTCGAGGATGTCGGCCAAGGCCGCGGGCGGCTGTACCATGTAAACCTGCGCTTGCGGGTAGATTTGCTGCGGGTCCGGCGCAAATACGATGTCGCAGCCGGCGCCGGCGAGCAGTTCGCAATCGCGCTCCAGCGTTCGCGGGTACATCGCAAAATCCTCGTTCGGCGCAAATTGCAGCGGGTTGACGAAAATGCTGGCCACCACCAGGCCGGCGTGCCGATGCGCGAGGCGCACGAGCGATAGATGCCCGTCGTGCAAATTGCCCATGGTCGGCACGAGGCCGACGGTTCGATTCGCCGGCAGGGCGGCGCGCAAATCAGAAATCGTCTGAATGACTCGCACGGCGATTCCCGTTCAGAAGCTGTGCAGCGTGTCGTCGGGAAACCGGCCTTCCTTGACGTCCTTGACGTACTGACCGACTGCTCCCTCGATCGTCGCGCCGCCGGTCAGAAAATTGCGCACGAAGCGCGGCGCGGTTTCGGGATGCAAGCCGAGCATGTCGTGCAGAACCAGCACCTGGCCGCTGCATCCGGCGCCGGCGCCGATGCCGATCACCGGTATCGACGATTCCTGGGTCAGCTCGCGCGCGAGGTTTGCCGGGACCATTTCGAGCACGAGGAATGCCGCGCCCGCCCCGGTGAGTTCGATCGCCTGCGTGCGCAGCGCGCCTGCCGACCGCGCATCGCGGCCCTGCACACGATAGCCGCCCAGCGCATGTACGGACTGCGGCGTGAATCCCAGGTGCGCACAGACCGGGATGCCGCGCTCGACGAGCTGTGCGACGATCGGGGCCGTCCAGCCGCCGCCTTCGAGCTTGACCATTTGCGCGCCGGCCTGTATCAGCCGTACCGCATTGCGTATCGCCAGGTCGGTCGATTCCTGATAGCTGCCGAACGGCATGTCGGCAATGATCCAGGCCGTGCGGTTGGCGCGCGCGACGCAGCTCGTGTGATAGGCCATCTCGTCCATCGAGACCGATGCGGTGGTCGCATGGCCTTGCAACACCATTCCTAAGGAATCACCGACGAGCAGCACATCGACGCCGGCTGCATCGAGGACGCGCGCAAACGCCGCGTCATAGCAGGTCAACATCGCGATTTTCTCGCCGCTCGCATGCATCTCGCGTAGGCGGTGCAGCGTCAAGGGTTTGCGATTACTCATAAGCGCGAGAGTGTAGCACCGACGGCCCTGGTTACTGGCGATCGACGAGGCGCATGAGCGCGCCCGCCGCGAAATGCAGATCGATGAAGTCGGCCAACCCGTCGAGCGTGTCGTCCAAAGTCGGGGTTCGATGCCCAAACAGCGCGCGCATGGCAGCCGGACTTTCGAAGAGGCCGTGCACGTAGAGCGCGAGCGTTTGGCCGAACTGCCAACCGCAGTCGTCGGGCAGCACCGCGTTGAGCGCGCCGCGCGCATCCGGGCGGGCGAGCGCATCCGGGCGGGCGAGCGCGTGGGTCTCGCCATGGCGGATTTCATAGGCCTCGAACTCGAGGCCGCCAAGCGGTCCCCAATATCCGGTCAGCGGGTCGAGCCGGTAGGTCCCGTGGCGGTAGCGCTTGCGGCGCTGGAACGCCGTGACGAAAGGCAACAAACCAAGCCCCTGCGCCTCGCCCTCGACGCCATCCGGGTCCTTGAGTTCAGCTCCCAGCATCTGCAGGCCGCCGCAAATCGCGAGCGTCGGCTTGTCGGCGCGCACGTGCGCGGCGATCGCGGCGTCGAGCCCGGTGGCTCGCAGCCAGGCCAGGTCGCCCGCGACATGCTTCGATCCCGGCAGGATCAGCAAGTCCGCGCCAGCGATCGTTTGCGCCTGCCTTGCCCAGCTCAGTGAAACACCCGGCACGCGTCTAAGCGCCGCGAATTCATCGAGATTACTGATCCGCGGATAGGCGACGATGACGATCGACAAGCCCGCGCCCGAGCGCCTCGCATCGAATACGCCGTCCTCTTCGGGCAGTCCGTGTTCGCGCCATAGCGGCAGCACCGCCAAGGTCGGAATCCCGGTCAGGGCTTGCAGCATCTCGGGCGCCGGCGCGAGCAGGGCGGCATCGCCGCGAAATTTATTGAGAACGAAGCCGCTGACCAACGCGCGGTGTGCCGGCGGCAGCAGCTGATGGGTGCCGAACAGATGCGCGAACGCGCCGCCCCGGTCGATGTCGCTGACGATCAGCGTCGCCGCCTCCGCCGCTTCGGCGACGCGCATGTTGACGACATCGGTGGCCTGCAGGTTGATTTCGGCCGGGGAGCCCGCGCCTTCGATGACGAGCACGTCGTGGCCAGCGCGCAAGTCATCGAGACAGGATTGGATCGTCGGCCACAGCTGCGCCGAGCGCGCGCGCCATTCCATGCGCGACAAGTCGTCGCGCCGCTCACCGAGCAGGATGACCTGGCTGTGCGTATCCGCCTCCGGCTTCAGCAACACCGGGTTCATGCGGACGTCCGGAATACAGCGCGCCGCGAGCGCTTGAAAGTACTGGGCGCTGCCCATTTCACCGCCGGCGACGACGCGCGCATTATTGCTCATGTTCTGCGCCTTGAAGGGCGCGACCTTGAAGCCGCGTCGGGCATACCAACGCGCCAGCGCGGTCGCGAGGAAGCTCTTGCCGGCGCCGCTGGTCGTGCCGCAAACCATGACGGCGCGGGCATTGGCGCTCATCGGCGCGCCGGCGTTTCAATCACGCGAGGGCATCTCGAGCGCCGGCCGCCACAAGTACACACCCGCATGCTCGACGATATTCACGCGGGTGCGGAAAGCCGTGGATAACCAATCGCCGTCCAAGGCCTCGCGTATGGTGCCGTGGCCGATGAGGCCGTCGAACCCAAGCACGATGAGCCGGTCGGCCGTCAGTGCCAAGGACAAATCATGGATCGCGCTGAGTACACAAACGCCGCAGCCGTGCGCCTGTGAGCGCAACAGTCTCGCAATATCTTCCTGATGCGGTGGGTCGAGATGCGTCGTCGGCTCGTCGAGCAGCAATACCGGCGCCTCGACGGCCAGCACGCGCGCAAGATAGACACGCTGCCGCTCACCGCCCGACAGAGTCGAGAGTCGGCGCGCCGCCCACGGCAACGAACCGGTCGCCAGCATCGCGCGGCGCATCGCCGCGTCGTCTTCCGATTTGCGATGCGCGAGCCAGCCGCTGTGGGCGAAGCGGCCTAGCCCGACGACTTCGGACGCCGTGAGGTCCGTGGCCCCGCTGCTCTGCGCGAGCCACGCGAGCCGGCGGGCACGCTCGCGCCGCGACCACGACGCCAGGTCTCGCCCCTGCAACGAAACCGTTCCCGCGAGCAGCGGCGAGAGTCCCGCGAGCGCGCGCAATAGAGTCGACTTGCCGGATCCGTTCGGACCGACGATCGCGGTCCAACTGCCGGCCGCGAGGTTCAGCGATACGCCCTCGAGCACCGTGTGTGCGCCATAGCCGACGCTGAGCGTGCGGCATGCGAGCGCCGGCGCCGGCGATAGCGGCGCCGGCGATTGCGCTGTCGCTGACGGCTGCGGCAGTCGCGCAGTGCTCAAAGTTCGCGCTTCACTCATCGCGACTTCTGCGCCAAAGCAGGAATACGAGATAAGCGCCGCCGACGCAGGCCGTGACGGCACCGACGGGCAGCTCCGCGGGCCGGATGATCCATCGGCTGACGAGATCCGCGGCTTGCAACAACGCCCCGCCGCAAAGCGGGGCGCCGATCAGCAGCTGACGATGATTGACGGATACCGTTTCGCGCACGAGATGCGGCGCGACGAGACCGACAAATCCGACGATGCCGACTTGACCCACGGCCGCGGCGGTCGCCAGTGAAAGGACGCCGAGCAACGCCAAGCGCAGCATCGGCAGCGGCAAGCCCAGAGATTGTGCGGTGTCCTCGCCGAGACTCAAGGCATCGAGGCCGCGCGCGAGCAAGGCCGCCGGCACGATGCAGATCGAGAACACGATGCCGAGCAGCGACGCCGACGACCAGCTCAAGTAGCCGGTGCTGCCGAGCAGAAACCCCTGCATCGTGCGCCAGATCTCCGGCTTCGTCAGCAGCAGCAGCGAGGTCACCGCGCTCAACAGGAATGCGACGACGATGCCGGCAAGCAATAGGCTTGCGGTCTGCAGCACACCGCGCGACAACATGATCGTCAGGGCGATCGCGGCACAGGCGCCGATACAGGCGGCGCCCGTGATACCGATCTTGCCCGCCCACTCGAGGCCCGCAATGGAGGCGTCCGCCGCCAGCAAGCTGATCGTGACGCCGAGCGCGGCACCGGAGGCCGTACCGAGAAGATAGGGGTCCGCAAGCCGGTTGCGAAACACGCCCTGAGCGATCGCCCCGGCCAGGCCCAGCAAGGCGCCGGCAAACCATGCGCCGATGGTTCGCGGCAGGCGTATCTGCCACAGGATCACCGAGGATTGCGTATCGGGCGCGAGCAGCCAACCGAGCGAGGTCTCAATACTCGAGGTACCGACGATCAGGCTGGCGCCCGTCAGCAGCATCGTAATCGCAAGGCAAGCGGCGAGCCACAGCAGCATGCGCGACGACACCCGGGATTCGAGGTCCGGAAGCCCGAGGCCGACGAGTGCCGGTGGTGCACTCATGGGGCGACCCTTGCGAGGCAGTCGTCAATGGCGCGCATGCCGTCGGCGACGCGCGGGCCCGGGCGTACGATCGTATCGTTGACGTCGGCTGCAAAGCTACATAGCCGCTGTTCTTTGACCGCACGGATCTGATCCCATCCCGGACGCGCCGCGAGGCCCGGCGCGTCCATGGCCGATATGAAAATCACATCGGGGTTGTAGCGCACGACGTATTCCGGGTTGAGCTTGGGAAAGGCCCCGAGATCCGCGCCGACGATGTTGCGCGCGCCGAGGCGCGCGAGCAGTTCACCGATGAATGATCCGGGGCCGGCGGCGTAGGGCGCGCGGTCGACCTCGAAATACACGGTCGGTCCCTCGCCGCGGCGGCGCAGAAGCGCCTGCGCGCCGATCCGATTCACGCCGGCGGCGATCGATGCGTTGAGCTCTGCGGCCTCGCGACTACGCCCAAGAATCGCACCTATCGTCGTCACCGTGTGCGCGATGTCGGCATATCGATCCGTCTGCAGCGCGAAGGAGGCAATGCCGAGTTCGCCGAGCCGGTCGGTAATGCGCTGCGAGCGGCTGACCAGTACGAGATCGGGCTTGAGCGCGACGATCAACTCCACTTCGGCGTCATCGAGGCCACCGGCCTTCGGCAGTGATCGAACCTGCTGCGGCCACTCAGAATAGCGGTCCGTCGCGACCAGCCGATCGCAAGCGCCGAGTGCGCAGACGGTTTCGGTCAATGAGGGCAATAGCGTGATGATGCGCCGGGGCTCGTGCGCGAACGTCACGTCGCGTTGCAAGTCGTCGCGTTGCACGTTGAGGGCGCCGGCCCCTGCGGGCAGCGCGCCGAGAGTCCATGCGAGCCCGAGTGCGAGCGCTAGCGCCGGCGCGGACCGATAAACGCAAACCATCTTCCCACCCTCCGTGCACCCGCCGTGCACACGCCGGACTCGTTGGCAGGATTGAGGTGAAGAGGAGTCCGATGCGGGAGGTCGCGACAGCACGTGCCGGTTACTCCGCACCGTCGTTGCCCACCGCAACACGTGCCGCCACGTCGCAGGTCGGTATACGGGCTCGTGAGCGGACATTCCGATCAAGTCGCCTTCCCACGCTTCAAATGGCGCAGTGGCACGAAGACTTGACTTAACTCACCTACCGTTGCGGGGGCAGCGCCGGACTGGCCTCAACAGAGGCTACACCGGCTTCCCGTTTCATCCATTGGCGGCTTGGCCAAGGGACTCCTGAACGTCGCGCGATTTTGCGCGCCGTCACCCGTCTGGTCAACATGTGCTCATCGAAAGCTGTAGCGCGTAGAGATCGAGGCCGCGCGTGCCGCCGTGTTGTAGCCGTTGGCGAGCTCGTAACGGCGGTTGAGCGCGTTATCGAGCCGCACGGATAGGGACCACGCGCGCGTCAGGTGGAGCTTTCCAAACAGGGAAGCCAACAGGTAGCCGCCGTCTTGGACCGGCGCGTCGCTGACGACGTCGACGTCGCGCCGCGGACCCGCCAGCAGCAGATCCAACCCGATCTCGCCTTGTCCGATCTTGCGCGCAGCGTTGAGCGTGAAGCTGTGCTTGGTTCGCCGCAGCAGCTGCGTGTTGTCGACGAGGTCACGCGGGTCTTGGAGGCTGCCCGCCAGATGCACGGCCCAAGGATCGGCGTTCAGTTCCCAGCTCGCCTCTAGTCCGCGAATGCGTGCGCGGTCGACGTTCCGATTCTCGCCGCCGTAGAGCAGGTTGGCGGGGTCATTGACGAACACGATGAGGTCGTTGATCGTGTTCTGAAACGCGGCAAACGTGATCTGCTCGTGAGCGTCGATGCGCGATTTGATGCCGATTTCGAAGTTGCGCGAGCTCTCGGGCAGCAGCGACGGGTTGCCGCCGTAGCCGAACCGGTCGGTCGCGGTGGGAGCGCGAAATGCGGTTCCCGCGGACACGATCAACAAGGTGTCCGCCGTCATCGAATAGCCGTACTCGGCGTTGTAGGTCGTATGATCGCCAAACGCCGGGTGGTGCGCCTCACCGACTGCGAGCAGCAATCGATTGAGGCCTTCGGTCAGCTGGTCCTGCAGGTAATAGGTCTCGGTGCGGGTGTCGATCGAGTAACCGGTACCGTAGCTCAGTGAGTTGGTCTGTTCGTCGGCGACGATCGCACCGAATGTGAAGAGTTGACTGAGGTCCCCGCTGGTCGTGTTGACGTCGTTCTGCCAGTCGATCGTCTGCCGGGACGTATAGTCGAAATCCCCGATTGCGCTCGCCGCATCAGGGTCGTCCTGCTCCTGGCGCAGGTCATCGACGATGCGGCTCCAGGTGAGGCGCGTATGCCATAAGTCCGTCAAATCGCCGCTCGCATGCACGGCGAACAGGCTGTTGGTGAAATCCTCGTTGAGCGGCGTGAATGACGTGACGGCGGTGTAGTCGGCGTTGTAGTTGGCGTTGGCGTATTGCGTCGCGCCGGTCGCTTGGAAGTACCGCGCGCCGAGTTCCATGGCGCCGATGTGCGTCACGAATGCCACGGTGCCGGACAGATTCTTGTAGCCGCTATCGAGCGTGTCGGCCACATAGGTCGGATAGCCGGCGCTCTGCTGACCGGTCAATGCAGCCTGAATGTCGGAGCCGCCGCCCGTATAATTGCCGTCGACGGCGAATTGGCCCGTGCCATAGCGGCCGTACTCGAGCATCACGTCGGCGCCTGACGCACCGCCCGTACGCGTGATCAGGTTGACGACGCCGCCGATGGCGTCCGTGCCGTAAATCGTCGAGCGTGGGCCCTCGACGATCTCGATGCGCTCGAACAACTCCGGTGACAGGTTCATCAGCGGCGCGAGCGCTTGCGTGCCCGAGTTGATGCGCACGCCGTCGATCATCACGATCGACTGATCGCTGTTGGCGCCGCGGATGAACAGCGATAACGGCTGGCCGGGTCCGCCATAACGGTCGATATCGAGACCGGCGTGAAAACGCAAGACGTCGCCCAAGTCCACGGCGACGGAGTCCTCGAGCTCCGCGCGATCGATGATCAGCACGGGCTCCAAGGCTTGGCTCGCCGGCTCCGCAACGCGAGTAGCCGTCACGATGATTGCGTTCAGAGGATCGTTGGGATCGGCGGCGGCCTGCGCGCGCGCGCCGGCGACGCCCAGGATTGCGGAGGCGGCGAGCGCCGCGGTTCGAATATGGGTGGCCATAAAAAACTCTCCACGCCATGCAAACCCGCATGTCGCGTTGGGGGTCAAAAAGCCGCGTGTGGAGTTGGGGCGTCCGCCGATGCGCAAAGAGCACTGGCGCCGCCCGGCGCCCTCCGCACCACGGTTCGTCGCCAGGCCGGTCTCCGGGCTTACGAGCTGCCATGTCTTGCATGGCGGCACCGTCACCTTCCCAAGCCCGAAGGCTCAGTGGTTGCCGCTGAAATTCCAGCGGCCGACAGTGTTTTCGCTCGATCACCGTTGCGGGGGCAGCGTGGGAATTGCGCGATCACCGCGCGTCCTCACTTCCCGTTTAACCGGACTGAAATACAATCCGGCACCTGACGCGACGCATGGTGCAAGCGGACTGCCGCGCGTGTCAAGCGCAATGCTGCCGAAATCGGGCCAACGTGCGAAACTGGCGCGCATGCAATCCAAAGTCGTCGCGATTCTGGAGACTCGCACCGGCGCGAATCTCGGACAATTGATCGCGAGCCGCGGCGGCATACCCCTGCTCGCACCGGCGCTCGCCGAGGAGCCCGATCTCGATCCCGAGGCGATTCGATCTTTGCTCGAGCGGTGGCGCGAGCGGCCGATGAAGATCGTGATTTTTCAAACCGGGGTCGGTACGCGTGCGCTGTTTCAGGCGACCGACGAGCTCGGGCTCACGGCCGAAATGCTCGAGTTGCTTGCGGCGAGCACCGTCGTGGTGCGCGGTCCGAAACCCGTGGGTGAACTCAATGCGCGCCGCGTACGCATCACGCACCGCGCAAAATCGCCGTTCACGACGGCCGATGTGCTCGAGGTCATCGCGGGCATTCCGTTGGCCGGCGAGCACGTGCTGATTCAGCAGTACGGTGCGCCGAATCGTGAGCTTCGCGCCGCGCTCGAGGCGCTCGGCGCCGAGGTTCACGAAATCGCGACCTACCGCTGGGCGTTGCCTGCGGACCGGCAGCCCTTGCTGAACCTGCTCGATGCCCTAGCGCAGGCGCGCGTCGATGCGGTCGTGTTTACGAGCGCCGTACAAGTGCACAACCTTTTCTCGGTGGCCGAACCGGCGCGCGCAAGCGCTCTTGCCGGGCAGCTCAATCGCTGCGTCGTCGCTTCGATCGGGCCGGTGTGCTCGCGCGCGCTCGCGCAATTCGGCGTCAAGCCGACGTTCGAGGCGGATCCTCCCAAGCTGGGGCCGCTGCTCGCGGGGCTGGAGGCGGCGCTTGCAGCGCCGCGACGCGGCTAGCCCTTCGCCGTGCGGTGATAATGTTGCTGGTGATGCGCGTGATGCGCGTGATGCTGATGGTGCGCATGATGTCCCTGCGTGTGGCGCGGAGCATAGGCGAACGCCGCACTGGCGGTGAACAGCAGGACGGCGATGACGGAAAATTTGATCATGATCTCGGTGTGTTTCCAGTTAAATACGGGCGCGTCATTGTAAACGTTGTTTAGCTAACGCCCAAATGTTTAGCTAACGCCCACGCGTTTGCGCCGATTCTCTGCTGAGAATCGCTTCGACCCACGGCGTGGGCCAGCCGCTGCGCACGCCCCAAAAATAAAAGAATAGGCCGGCAACGGCGACGCTCAGCTGGTCCCAGCCGTAAGCGATATAGTCGTGGCCGTCGAATTCCTTGCTGCCCGCCCAAGAAAGTGCCGCGGTGACGGCCAAGTAAGCGATCATCCACCATGCGCCGCGCAGGCTTCTGCCGAAATCCCGCCAGCCGGCCTGGGCTTGAAAATACAGGTAGACCGGTATCGGCACGATCAGCAGCAGAATGATTTGGCCGGTGTGCGGCCAGCGGGCCCAATAGAGCATCAGCGTCGCGAGCACGAATGCCGCCGGGGCGAGCAGACCCAGACCGCGCACACGCAGCGGTCGATGCAACATCGGCGCCGTGCGCCGCAATACCATGACGCTGATCGGCACCACGAGGTAGGTCACGATGGTCGCCACGGAAATGACCGCTGCGAGTTTGCCCCAGCCGCGGAAGAAGAATAAAAACAGGAACGAGACCAAGAGGTTGAACCACATCGCGGGCCGCGGGATGCCGGAGCGCGGATGCAGGCGGCCGAACATCCGCGGCAGGTTGCCGCTGCGTTCCATCGCATAGATCATGCGCGCCGTCGTCGCGGTATAAGTCGTGCCGGTGCCGCTGGGGCTCACGAATGCATCGCCGTAGAGCAAAATCGCGAGCCAATTGAGATTCAGCGCAAGTGCGAGCTGCGCGAACGGCGAGCTGAACTCGAGTCCTGCCCAGCCTTCATGCAAGTGCTCCGGCGCCACCGCGCCGAGGAAGGCAATTTGCAGCAGCAGGTAAACGACGGTGCTCAACACGATGGAACCGAAAATGGCAAAGGGTACGCTGCGTCCCGGATTGCGCGCCTCGCCCGCGAGGTTGACGGGACTCTGGAAGCCGTTGTAGCTGAATACGATACCGCTGGTGGCCACCGCGGTGAGAATCGAGGCGGGGTTGGCGATGTAGCCGCCGCCGTGTATGCCGACGCTAAAATTCTCCCAATGGAAGCCCTTGCACATCAGCGCGATCGCGGTCGCGGCCGGAACGATCAGTTTGAAAAAAGTGATCGCACTGTTGGTGCTCGCAAAAACTTTGACGCTCCAGAAGTTCAGCAGGAAGTAGACGACGACCAGCGCCCCGGCAATGGTAAGACCCGGGACCGTGAGTTCGCCCTGGCCGTTGGCCGAATGCACATACAGATCTTGCGCCCAGCTCCAAGGCCAGGAACTCATGTACTGCACCGATGCCTCGGCTTCCACGGGTATGACCGAGACCACGGCGATCCATGTAGCCCAGCCGGCGACGAAGCCGACCAAGGAGCCGTGCGAGTAAAATCCGTAGCGAATCGACCCGCCGGATTCCGGGAACATCGCGCCGAGCTCGGCAAAAGTCAGGGCGACGAACAATATGATAATCGCGCCGATCAGCCAGGCGTAGATGGCGCCCGGACCGGCCAATTGCGCTGCGCGCCATGCACCAAATAGCCAACCCGAGCCGATGATCGAGCCCAAGGCGGTAAACAAGAGTGCGATGACGCCGACGTCGCGCCGTACCCCGGATTCATTGCTCATGACCTCGCCTTTAAATTCCAATACACCAAATCGGCAACCCCGGCTACGAAATTAGTGACCGGCGTCTCTTTCATGGCTTGTCGCTTTATAGAAAATAACCTGCGGCGACGGCCGTTACTATGTAATTGTTACCGCCATTCTTCAGGAACGAACCATGCGATTCAGATTAAAGGCCTTCGGATTGCATCTTCTGGGCAGCGCTACCGTGCTCACGCTCGTGCTCGGCACGCTCTATCTGGGCTGGTATCACTGGCCCGGCTGGTATCTCTCGGGTGTCAAAGACGTCGTGTTCGTCTTGATGGGCGTCGATCTCGCGCTCGGGCCGCTGTTGACGCTGCTCATCGCGAGCCCGCGCAAGCCGCGTCGCGAGCTCGCGCGCGACGTTTCGATAATCGTCGCGGTCCAGCTGATCGCGATGGGCTATGGCAGCCAACAATTGTGGTCCGGCAGGCCGTTGTACTACGCGTTTTCGGAGACGGTCCTGCAGGCGGTTCAAGCCTATGACCTCAATGCCGACGAAGTGGCGCTCGCGGAAAAACAGAATTCGCCGCTGCGGCCGCACTGGTACAGTTTGCCGCGCTGGATTTGGGCGCCGCTGCCGCAGGATATGGTCGAACGCGACCAGATCGTAAAGTCGGCGATCCTGGGCGGCGAGGACGTGATATCGATGCCGCGATACTTCCAGCCGTGGCAAGCGGGGCTATCCGCGCTTCGGACGCAATTGAAACCAGTCGACAAGGTCAGCTACTTTTTTCCGCCGGAAAAGCGGCGGCTCAAGGAGCGCATGCAAGCCGCCGGCTTGCCTGTGGATCAAGCCAACTCGATTCCTTTTACCGGTCGCGGACGCCCGCTGCTCGCGGTATTCGATCCGCTGACTTTGCAACTCAAGGCGTATTTGTCGCCCAAGTGAGGCGCGTCGGGCAAGCACACACCTAACGCAGCTGCGAGGAATTCCAGCCGCCGCCCAAGGCCTCGATCAACGCGACGCTCGCCTGCAGACGATCCGACAACACGGTCAGGGCCGTCTGCTCGCTGCTCAAGGTCGTCGTCTGCGCCGTGATGACGCTGCTGTAGGGCACCGTGCCGGCCTTATATTGATTGAGTGTCAGGACTTCGGCTTCGCGGGACGCTTTGACGGCTTCCTCTTCGATGACCGCCTGTTTTTCCAGCACACGCAAAGTCACGAGCTGATCCTCGACTTGCTGCAGGCCGGAGAGCACGGTCTGACGATAGCTGTCGACGCTCGCCTCGTAGGCGGCGCGCGCCTGCTCGACCTCGGCATGACGCAGGCCGGCGTCGAACAGCGTTCCGGCGAGCGAAGGTCCGACCGACCAGATTCGATTCGGCACCGTGAATAGCTTGCCAAGCGGGGAGCCCGTGTATTCATCCGATCCTGCGAGCGTCAGGCTTGGAAAGTAGGCCGATACGGCGACGCCGATCTGCGCGCTGGCCGCGGCCACTTTGCGTTCGGCTTGCGCCACGTCGGGTCGTCGCTCGAGCAGCGTGGAGGGCAGGCCCGGAGGCACGGTCGGAACCTCGGTGCGCATCGGCGTCGGTTTCAAGGAAAACGCGGCAGGCTGCTGGCCGATCAATACGGCAATCGCGTGCTCGAGTATTCCGCGCTGAATTTGCGCATTGACTTGTTGCGCCTGGCTCGACAGCAGCTGCGCCTGCGCGCTGACGACATCGGCCTTGGCAGCGACTCCATAATGGTAGCGGCTCTCGGTAATCTTCAAGGATTTCTCCTGCGCCACGACCGTGTCGTCGAGCAGCCGTTGCAATTGATCCTGTGCTCGCAGCTCGAAGTAGTCGGTCGCGAGTACCGATTGCGCCGTCAGACGCGTCAGCGCAAGCGCGGCGGCGCTCGATTGCGCCGACGCGACGTCGCTCTCCAGCGTGCGGCGGGTCTGACCCCAGATATCCAAGTTCCAGGTGACCGTCGCACCGGCGTTGTCGGTGGTCAGCGGCGGCGCCGCGTAAGTCGCGCCGCGTGTGCGTCCGACGCTCGCGCCGATCGTGGGAAAAAATCCGGCCCGAGCCTGACTCACGAGCGCGCGTGCCTGATCCACGGCCGCCGCTGCCGCCTTGACGTTTTGATTGGAGATGTCGATTTTCTCCTCGAGCTCGTCCAATGTTTCGTCGCCGAAGATCTTCCACCAGGGCCCATGATTGAGGATGTCGCTCGGTTCGGTGGGCTTCCAGCCGGCCTCTTCCTTGTAGGCCGCAGCGGTTTCGAATCCCGGACGTTTGTAATTCGGACCGACTGCACATGCCGCGGCGAGCACGGTCACCAGGGCGAGGCTCAAACAGCGAAGATGAGTCATTGCACGCTCGCCTCGACGGGACCGTAACCCGGCGTGTCTTTTTTCGCGGCCTTCTTGTTGCGCCTCCAATAGCGATGCACATAGAGATAGACGACCGGCGTCGTATAAATCGTGAGCAGCTGACTGACGACCAGGCCGCCGACCACCGCGATCCCCAAGGGTCGGCGCACTTCCGTGCCGTCGCCGAAGGCGACCGCCAACGGCAGCGCGCCGGCGATGGCTGCGCAGGTCGTCATCATGATGGGGCGGAAGCGCAGCGAACAGGCGCGCGCAATCGCTGCGCGCGGGTCGAGGCCGAGGCTGCGCTCGGCGTCGAGCGCAAAGTCGATCATCATGATCGCGTTTTTCTTGACGATCCCGATCAGCAGCAGAATGCCGAGAAATGCAATGAGGCTGAACTCCGTGCCGGTGGCCAACAGCGCGAGCAGCGCGCCGACTCCGGCGGATGGCAGCGTCGAGAGGATCGTCAGCGGTTGGCTGTAACTCTCGTAGAGGACGCCGAGCACGAGGTAGATTGCGAGCAGCGCCGCAGCGATCATCGCAGGCAGGTTGCCCATGGCTTGCTGAAACTGACGGGCCGTGCCGTAGGCGGCGCCGCGAACGCTGAGCGGCATATGGATCTGATTCATCGTGCGAGCGATTGCGTCGAGCGCCTGTTTCAGCGCCACGCCCTCCGGAAGGTTGAACGCGATCGCCGTCGAAACGGACGTGCCCGTGTGGTTCACGGTGACGGGCGTCGTACTCGAACCGAAATGACTGAACGCCGACAGCGGCACGATGGTCTCCGCGCTCAAGCTGATCGCCGAGCCGGTCGACGTATTGCTGCGCCCCGCGTTCGCCAAGGAGTTTGCCGCGAGATTGCGCGCGAGATCCGCGGCGACCGCCGCGGCCGTACTCGTACCGGCCGTCGGCGTCAGAGCGGTCGTGCCGGCGACCGCCTGCGTCGCCTGGGTGCCGCTCACGGAGCCGCCCGCGGTGCTGACGTAGAGATCTTTGAGCGTGTCCGGGTTCTGCCAGAACTCCGGCGCGACTTCCATGACGACGTGATATTGCTGCGGACTGAACGGATTGTAAATCGTCGAGACTTGCGCCTGTGAAAATGCATCGCCGAGCGCATTGTCGATCTGAACCTCGGACAAGCCGAGCCGGGAGGCGGTATCGCGGTCCACGATCAGATCCGCTTCCAGTCCGCCGGGCTGTAGGTCGCTGTCGACGTCGGTGACCTCCGGTATGCTTTGCAGTGCAAGGCGCAGCTTTTGCGACCAGGATCGCAGCTCCTGTAGGTCGTCGCCGAGCAGCGTGTACTGGTATTGCGAATTGGCCGAACGACCGCCGGGGCCGCCGAAGTCCTGTACGGCCTGCAAATAGGTACTGACGCCGGAGATCTTGGCCAGTTGCGGGCGCAGGCGGGCGACGATCTGATCGGCCGACTCGGTGCGTTCCGAGAGCGGCTTCAGCGTGATCGTGACGTTCGCACTCGCGCCGCCGCCGCCGAAGGGTCCGAAGCCGCCGCCGCCGACCGAGCCGATCAAGCGGAGCACGCCGGGATCGCGTTGGATGATCTGGGCGGCTTCTTGCAGCTTGCCTTTCATCAACTGGAACGACGAGGTCGCGTCGCCGCGAATGCCGCCTTGCAGTTGCCCCGTGTCTTGCTGCGGCAGGAATCCCTTGGGGATCACGACGAAAAGGAACACGTTCAAGGCGATCGTCGCCAGCAATCCGAGCATGATCGTCCGCGGATGGCAAAGGGCCCAGTCCAGTGTTCGTTCGTAGTCGCGCCGCAAGCCCGCGAAGCCGCGTTCGAATGCTCGGCCGAATCGGGAAACCTGGCGGTCTTGATCGCGCCCGAGCAGCCGCGCGCACATCATCGGCGTCGTGGTCAGGGAAATCACGAGTGAGATCAGAATGGCCACCGAGAGGGTCATCGCGAATTCGCGAAACAAAAGGCTGAATATGCCGCCCGACACAATGAACGGCAGAAACACCGCGATCAACGAGAGGCTCATGGAGACGACCGTGAAGCCCACTTCGCGCGCGCCCAGCAATGCGGCCTCCATGCGCGGCATCCCCGCCTCGATGTGCCTCGAGGTATTTTCCATGACGACGATCGCATCGTCGACGACGAATCCGGTCGCGATGGTCAGCGCCATCAGCGAAAAATTGTCGATATTGAAGCCGAGCAGATACATCGCACCGAAGGTGCCGACCAGCGATACCGGCACGACGACCGCCGGAATCAGCGACGCGCGAAAGCTGTTCAGGAACAGGTAGACGACGAGGATCACCATGATCACGGCCAACACGAGCGTTTGTTCGACCTGGTGCAGCGAGCCTCGGATCGTGACCGAACGGTCGAAGGTCACGAGAAAATCGATCTTCGGATCGATTGCCGCCCTGAGCATCGGTAGTTGGGCCCGGATCGAATCGACCATCTCGACGATGTTTGCGCCCGGCTGCTGAAAAATCCGCACCGAGATCGCCGGCTTGCCGTTGAACAGCCCGTAGGTTCGGATGTTCTCGGTCGCGCCGTCGCGCATGTCGGTGATCGCCGCCACATCGCCGAGGCGCACGACCGCGCCGTTGCGGTTCGCAATGACCAGTTGCCGGTAGGTGTCGGCGTCGCGCGCGTTGTCATTAGTATAAATCTGGTAGTGCAATCGATCGGTTTCGACGGACCCCTTGGGTGCGTTGGCGTTCGCATTGGAGATCGCGGCGCGCACGTCTTGCAGTCCGATCGCATACTTGGAGAGCGACAGCGGGTTCAATTCGACGCGAACGGCGGGTAAGGCGCTGCCGCTGACGTTGACGCCGCCGACCCCCTTGATCTGCGAGAGCCGCTGCAAAATGACTGCGTCCGCTGCATCGTAGATTTGGCCCTGTGTCAGCACGTCCGAGGTCATCGCGATGGCCATGACCGGAAAATTGGCGCTGTTGAGCTTGAAATACGAGGGATTCTGGGTCAGCGAGGTCGGCAGATCGGCGCGCGCAGCGACGATCGCCGCCTGCACGTCGCGAGCGGCGCCGTCGATGTTGCGATCGGACCCGAAGGTCAGCTGTATGCTCGTGCCGCCCACACCGCTCGACGAGGTCATGTCCTCGACGTCGGCAATGGCGCCTAAGTGTCTCTCCAGGGGCGTTGCCACGGTGCTCGCCATGACCTCGGGGCTCGCGCCGGGCAGCGAGGCCGAGACGAAAATCGCGGGCACTTCGATTTTGGGCAGCGGGGCCACGGGCAGCAAGGTGAATGCGGCCGCGCCGCAGAGCGCAACCCCGATCGTCAGCAGGATCGTCGCCACGGGTCTCGCGATGAACGGCGCCGAAATGTTCATGCGGGCACGCGCTTCAGTTCGGCGCGCTTGGCCAGGCGATCGAATGCAAGGTAGATGACCGGTGTCGTGAACAAAGTGAGGACCTGGCTCACGAGCAATCCGCCGACGATGCTGACGCCGAGCGGATGGCGCAGCTCCGATCCGGTGCCGGTACCGAACATCAGCGGCAACGCGCCGAATATGGCCGCGACGGTCGTCATGAGAATCGGGCGGAATCGCAGCAGGCAGGCCTGATAGATCGCTTCGCGCGCCGACAGCCCTTGCTTGCGCTCGGCATCGATCGCGAAGTCGATCATGAGAATCGCGTTCTTCTTGACGATGCCGATCAGCAGGATGATGCCGATGAGCGCGATGATCGTCAGGTCCTCGCCGGCCAGCATCAGCGCGAGCAATGCGCCGATTCCCGCCGACGGCAGCGTCGATAAGATCGTGATCGGATGGATGAAGCTCTCGTACAGGACGCCGAGCACGATGTACATGACGAGTACGGCCGCAACGAGCAGCAGCAGTTCGTTGGTGAGATTGCTGCGGAACGCGAGGGCCGCGCCTTGAAAGGTCGTACGGATGCTCTCGGGCACGCCGGCGGCGAGTTCGGCTTCTTCGATGGCCGTGACCGCCGCGCCGAGCGAGGTATCCTCGGCGAGATTGAACGACACCGTGGTCGCCGGAAACTGCGCGAGATGATTGATCAGCAGCGGCCGGGTCTCGACGTTCGTTTTGGCGATGGCCGAGAGCGGAACTTGACCGCCGCTCGCCGACGGTACGTAGATCGACGCGAGCGAGTCGATGCTGCGGTACTCGGCCGGATCCGCCTCGAGGATGACGCGGTATTGATTCGACTGGGTGAAGATCGTGGAGACGATGCGCTGGCCGAACGCGTCGTACAGCGCATTGTCGACGGTGCCCACGCTGACGCCGAGGCGCGCGGCGCTGTCGCGGTCGATCGTCACGTAGGCGGCGAGTCCGTCATCTTCCTGGTTGCTGACCACGTCGGCGAGTTCCGGCTGTTCGCGCAGCTTGGCGACGAGCCTCGGCGTCCAGCTCGCGAGCGCCGCGGCATCGGCGCTTTCCAGCGTGAACTGATATTGAGTCCGGCTCACGGTGTTATCGAGGGTCAGGTCCTGTATCGGCTGCATGTACAGCGTGATCCCCGATACGCCGGCCGTCTCGGTCTGAAGGCGCCGGATCACGTCCGTGACACTCGTGCTGCGCGCGCTGCGGGGTTTGAGATTGATCAGAAATCGACCACTATTGAGCGTGACGTTGTTGCCGTCGATGCCGATGAACGAGGAGAGGCTCGCGATGTCCGGATCACGGAGAATTTCTGCCGCGAGCGCCTGTTGGCGATCGGCCATGGCCGCATAGGAGATCGATTCGTTCGCTTCGGAGACGCCTTGGATCAAGCCGGTATCCTGGCTCGGAAAGAACCCCTTTGGAATTAGAATGTAGAGCAATGCAGTGACGGCCAGCGTCCCGAACGCCACGTATAGCGTGAGGCGCTGGTGATCGAGCACCCAGGTGAGGCGCCGCGCATACGCGTCGACGAGCGCCGTGAACCACGGCCCGGCATGTCCGGAAGCATGGCCCGCCGCCGGCCGGTGTTTGAGCAGTTTTGCGCACAGCATCGGCACGAGCGTCAGCGACACGATTGCGGAAATCAGGATCGTCACCGAAAGCGTGACCGCAAATTCACGGAACAGCCGCCCGACCACGTCCTGCATGAACAGCAGCGGAATCAGCACGGCGATCAGGGATACCGTCAGAGAAATGATCGTAAAGCCGATCTGGCCGGCCCCCTTTAGCGCCGCCTCCAGCGGCGCCTCGCCCTGTTCGATATAGCGCGAAATGTTCTCGATCATCACGATCGCGTCGTCGACGACGAATCCCGTCGCGATCGTCAAAGCCATCAAGGAGAGATTATTGAGGCTGAAATTCGCGAGATACATGACTGCGAACGTGCCGATCAACGACAGCGGCACGGACAGGCTCGGGATGATCGTCGCCGGAACATTCCGCAAGAACAGAAAAATCACGAGCACCACCAAGGCGACGGCGAGCACCAATTCGAACTCGACATCGGCGATCGACGCCCTGATCGTCGTCGTGCGGTCGGTGAGGACGGTCACGTCGACGCCGGCGGGCAGCGCCGCGCGCAGCGACGGCAGCAGTTCCTGGATACGATTGACGACGTCGACGACGTTCGCCCCGGGTTGGCGCTGCACGTTGAGGATCAAGGCGGGCGTCGAGTTCATCCATCCGCCGAGCTTGGTGTTCTCGGCGCCGGAGATCAGCGTTGCGACATCGCGCAAGCGCACGGGCGCGCCGTTCCGGTAGGCGATCACGATCGATCCATACTCTTCCGCGCTGCCGATTTGATCGTTGGTGTTGACCGTGTAGGCGCTTACAGGCCCGTCGAGCGTGCCCTTGGGGCCGTTCTGGTTGGCGTTGCCGATCGTCGTACGCAGATCATCGAGGTTCAGCCCATAAGCGGCCAGCGCTTTGGGATTGACGACGACCCGCACCGCCGGTCGCTGGCCGCCGGTGACGCTGACGACGCCGACGCCCTTGAGCTGCGAGATTTTCTGTGCAATGCGGGTGTCGGCGAGGTCCTCGACCGCCGTCAGCGGCATGACCTTCGAGCTGATGCCGAGGCTCAAGACCGGCGCGTCGGCCGGATTGACCTTGGCGTAAATCGGCGGTGCCGGCAGGTCTTGCGGCAGTAGATTCTGCGCGACATTGATCGCCGCCTGCACCTCTTGTTCGGCCACGTCGATCGCAAGCGCCAGATTGAATTGCAGCGTAATGACCGAAGCGCCCGCCGAACTCGTCGACGACATCTGGGAGAGGCCGGGCATTTGGCCGAACTGCTTTTCGAGCGGTGCCGTGATCGCCGAGGTCATGACCTCGGGACTCGCGCCCGGATAGAACGTCTCGACCTGGATCGTCGGATACGCGACCTCGGGCAGCGCCGAGAGCGGCAGCTGCATGAACGCGATGCCGCCGACCACCAACAGCGCGATCATCAGCAGGGTCGTCGCCACCGGGCGCAGAATGAAAATTCGCGACGGGTTCATGCCCGGCCCGGCTCACCGGAGTTTGCAATGCGCACTCTGTTCACTCGGCAGGTGTCATTTGGATTTGGGTCGGGCTGCACCTTGCGGCGGCGCCGGCGCCGCGCCGGGCAGCGCCACGGCGGCCCCATCACGCAGCCGATCGCCGCCCTCCGTGACGACACGCTCGCCGACCTTGAGTCCCGTGCTGACCGCGACCCGATCCCCATCCACGCTGCCCAGCGTCACGGGTCGAACCGAAACCGTGCTGTCCGCGTTGATGACGTAGACGAAACTCGTCAAAACGCCTTTGGGCGCGCCGCGGTGCACCGCCACATTCGGGATGATGATCTGGTCTTGCAGCAGATTGACCAGCAACTCGATGTTGACGAATTGGTTCGGGAACAGTAATCCGTCCGCATTCGCGAATTGCGCGCGCAATTTGACGGTGCCGGTCGTCGCATCGATCGCATTGTCGACGGTCAGGAGCTTGCCTTCTGCGAGTTTCGCGCTGTTGGTCCGATCGTAGGCTTCGACTTTCAGCGCGGCGCCGTCGTGCAGGCGCTGCACCACGGCGGTGATATTGTCTTCCGGAATCGGAAAGATCGCCGTGATCGGCTGCAATTGGTTGACGACCACGACGCCGTTCGCATCGGCGGGCGTCACGTAATTGCCTTGATCGACTTGCCGCAGACCGACGCGACCGGTGATCGGAGAGATGATGTGCGTGAATTGCAGGTTCACCAATGCGGTGTTCAGCTGCCCTTCGTCCGACTCGATCGTTCCCTCATACTGGTCGACGAGCGCCTTCTGCGTATCGAGCTGCTGAACGGCAATCGAGTCTTCCTTGACGAGCGCGTCATAGCGTTTCAAGTCCAATTTGGCGTCCGCCAGCAACGCCTGATCGCGGCGCAAATTGCCCTGCATCTGCTGCACGGCGGCCTCATAGGGTCGCGGATCGATTTGCGCGAGCAGATCGCCCTGATGCACGAGCTGGCCTTCCGTGAACACGATCTTCTGCAATATCCCGCTGATCTGGGTCTTCACGGTTACCGTCGCGAGCGGTGTGATGGTACCCAAGGCGGGAATTCGCACTTGGATGTCCCCGGCACTCGCCGTGGCCACGGCCACCGCAACCGGGGGATCCTTTCCGCCGCGTTGCTTGGCGGATACGTCCACGGGCGCCTGTTGCTTGTGCTGCAGATGCCGTACGAAAAGAATCGTGAGAACGAAGACGACCGCGAGCGCAATCAAAGCGACTCTACGGTTGAGGAATTTTTCGCTTAACACGGTTCCACCAGGTGGCCATTGCAGGCGGTAGATCAGCACATTAACATGCGGGGCGCTGCTTGTGCGCCAAGCGGCGCCGCGCAGAAGCGAACGACTCGATCATGAAGAAATTATTTTCCGCTCATCCCCGTCTATGGGCCTCCGTCGCCGTCGGTGGCGCGATTTTTTTCCTGCTGCCGGGACAGTGGACGACGATCAGTCGCGTGCTGGTCGCCTGGAATTGCGGCGTGATTCTGTTCTTGGCTGTCATCGGCCGGTGGATGACGAGCTTGACGGCCGAACAGGTTTGTTCGCGGTTCATCGAAGAAGACGAGAGTGCGCCCGTGATCGTCGCGATCGTCACCGCGTCCGCCATGCTCAGCTTGGTCGCGATCGTCGCGATCCTCTCGACGATCAAGCAGGTTGCCGGCGCTGAGCGGATCGCGCACGAATTGCTCGCGGCGATTACCATCATCGACTCGTGGCTGCTCGTGCCGACGATCTTTACGGTGCAGTATGCCGACATGTTCTACAGCGCTACGCCGGAGAATCGGCCGTTGCTGTTTCCAAAGACGCCGATGCCGATCTTCTGGGACTTCGCGTATTTTTCCTTTACGATCGCGGCGGCCTGCCAGACGGCGGATGTCGCGACGACCCAGCAGGCGATTCGTAAAGTGGTGATCGCGCACGCGCTGATCTCCTTTCTATTCAACGCGTCGATCCTGGGATTCGCGATCAACGTTTCCGCCGGGTTGTTCGGATCCGCCTGACGCCTGCCTGACCTTTCTTTGCAATCCAGCGGGTAAATAATGCGGTCGGCTACTGGCGCAGATCGCGGCTCGCATGGAATCATTGGAGGGATGGAACCCGAAACGCCTGCCGGCGACGTACAGCCCAAGACACCCTCGAGATCACGAATCTGGCGCTGGATCCTCATCCTCGCCGCGGTTGCCGTCATCCTCGGCGCCGTCATCTATCAATCGATCACCTTTCTATCGCAGCCGCCGGTTCGTCGCGGGCGCTTCTCGGATGCAGGAGGCCCGCAGTCGGTCGGGGTGAAGACGATACAGCGCGGCGACATTCGATTGATCGTCAACGCTCTGGGCGCCGTTACGCCGCTCACGACCGTCACCGTCAATACCCAAATCAGCGGATTGTTGATGGAGGTCGGTTTCAAAGAGGGCCAGCTCGTCCACAAGGGTCAGTTTCTCGCGCAGATCGATCCGCGGCCGTATCAAGTCGCGCTCGAGGAGGATCAAGCGCAGTTGGCGCGCGATGAGGCGACGCTCAAACAGGCCGAGATGGATCTCGAGCGCTACAAGAGACTCGCCGATCAGACCTCGATCGCTCGCCAAACCTATGAGGATCAGGTTTGGGTCGTCAAACAGAATCAAGGCACCGTCGACTACGACAAGGCGCAAATCAAGGCGCAAGAGCTGAACTTGGTTTATTGCCACATCGTCGCACCCAGCGACGGCCGCGTGGGACTGCGGCTCGTCGATCCCGGCAATTTCGTGCAAACGACGTCATCGACCGGGATCGTCGTGCTCACCTTGTTGAACCCGATATCCGTCGTATTCTCCGTGCCCGAAGACAGCATCCCGCAGATCATGGCGCGCGTGCATGCGGGGGCGAAGCTGCAGATAACGGCCTTCGACCGAGCGAACGTCAAACAACTCGCGGTTGGTGAATTCGCCGCGATCGACAATGAGGTCGATACGACGACCGGCACCGTCCGCTTGCGCGCCAACTTCGATAATGCCGCGGAGACGTTGTTTCCGAGCCAGTTCGTCAATGTCGTGATGGCCTTGGATACGCTCAAGGATGTCGTCACCGTGCCGGTCGCGGCCGTGCAGCGCGGGGCGCCCGGTACTTACGTCTATTTACTCGCGGAGGACAATACCGTCAGCGTGCATCCGATTAGCTTGGGCGCACAAGACGGTGATTTTTTCGCCGTGGAGTCCGGCCTCTCGCCCGGCGATCGAGTCGTCACGGAAGGCGCCGATCGTCTGCGCGACGGCGCGCATGTCACCGTTCCGCCGCAGCCAGGCGCCGCGCCGAGCGGCGCCCCCGGTACTGCACCACCCGGAAGGCATCGTCGCAGCGGTCAGGGCCAGGACGCCTCTGGAAAGAGTCCGGGCGGCGCAAGCCAGGGTCCGGGCGGCGCGGGTCAGGGTCCGGGCGGCGCGGGTCAGGGTCCGGCCGGCGCGGGTCAGGGTCCGGCCGGCGCGAGTCCGGGCGTTGGCCAAGGTCCGGGCGCCACCGACGCGGATGCGGCTGCACGCCGGGAGCGATGGCGCCAGCGCCATCCGCAACAAGACGAGCAGACGCCGCCCGGCAACCCGCAGGCACCATCGGACAAGCAGCCGGCGCCGTCCGGCAAGCCACCGGCAGCATCGGGCCCATCGGGTCTGTGAACCCGTCATGAACCCGTCCCGGCTGTTCATACAGTTGCCGGTTGCGACCACCTTGCTCATGGTGGCGGTACTGCTCAGCGGAGTATTCGCGTTCAGGTTCCTGCCGCTATCGTCGCTACCGGAGGTCGACTACCCGACCATTCAGGTGCAAACCTTCTATCCGGGCGCGAGCCCCGAAGTCATGACCTCGTCGGTAACCGCGCCGCTGGAGCGGCAATTCGGGCAGATGCCCGGGCTCAATCAGATGACGTCGGCGAGCTCCGGCGGCGCATCGGTCGTTACGCTGCAATTCAGCCTCGATCTCGGATTGGACGTCGCCGAACAAGAGGTGCAGGCGGCGATCAATGCCGCCAACAACGTGCTGCCGAACGACCTGCCGACTCCGCCGGTCTATGCGAAGTTCAATCCGGCCGATGCGCCGATCATGACGCTCGCGGTCACGTCGAAGACGCTCCGGCTCATCGATGTCGAGGATTTGAGCTTTACGCGCCTCGCGCAGAAGATCGCACAATTGCCGGGCGTCGGCGTCGTCAGCATCTCGGGCGGTCAGCGGCCGTCGGTGCGCATTCAGTTCAATCCGCGCGCATTGGCCAAGTACGGGCTCAGCATCGACGACCTGCGCACGACGATCAGCAACGCGAACATCAATTCGCCCAAAGGTAGCTTCGACGGTCCCACGCAAGCCTCCTCGATCAACGCGAACGACCAGATCACCGATGTCGCGGGCTATCAGAAAATCGTCGTTGCCTACCTCAACTCCCATCCCGTGTATCTGGCCGATGTCGCCACCGTCATCATGGCGCCGGAAAACAAGAATTTGGCCGCCTGGGCGAATACCACGCCCTCGCTGATCTTGAATATCCAGCGGCAACCGGGTGCCAATGTGATTCAAGTCTCCGACGCCGTGAAGACGCTGCTGCCGAAAGTCGTGGCGGACATGCCTCCGGCGCTCGAGATCAGCATATTGAGCGACCGCACGCAGACCATTCGCGCCTCGGTCGCCGACGTGGAATTCGAACTCGTGCTCGCGGTCGCCCTGGTCGTGCTCGTGATTTTCCTGTTCCTGCGCAATCTGCCGGCGACGCTCATTCCGAGCCTCTCGGTGCCGCTGTCGCTCGTCGGGACCTTCGGTGTGATGTACCTGCTGCGCTACAGTCTCGACAATTTGTCGCTGATGGCGCTGACAATTTCAACGGGTTTCGTCGTCGACGATGCGATCGTGATGATCGAAAACATCTCCCGATATATCGAACAGGGCGAAAAGCCAATGGCCGCCGCGCTCAAGGGATCGCAACAGATCGGCTTCACGATCATCTCGCTGACGGTGTCGCTGATCGCGGCGCTGATTCCGCTGCTGTTCATGGGCGAGATCGTCGGCCGTTTGTTTCACGAGTTCGCGATCACCTTGGCGGTTACGATCGTGATCTCCGCAGTCGTTTCGCTGACGCTCGTACCGATGATGTGCGCGCGAATGCTGCACCACCGCACCGAGGCAAGCCGCAAACGCTGGGACGTGCAGGCCGAGCATGGATTCAATTGGGTCATCCATCATTACGGCCGGGCTCTCAATTGGGTTCTGGACCGTCAGGGATTAACCCTGATCGCGGCGGCGATCACGCTGGTGGTGACCGTGATGCTTTATATCTTCATACCGAAGGGGTTCTTCCCGGTCCAAGACACCGGCATGATTCAGGGAATCTCGGAAGCGGCGCAGACGATCTCCTACACCGCGATGGCGGATCGACAGCAGGCGCTCGCCGCGGCCATCCTCAAGGATCCCGACGTCGCGAGCTTGAGCTCCTTCATCGGAGTCGACGGCACGAACTCGACGCTCAATAGCGGGCGCTTCCTCATCAATCTGAAGCCGCATGCCGATCGCAAGCTCAGTGCCAGTCAAATCATTCGGCGCTTGCAGCAAGAGACGGCCGATGTGCTCGGAATCACCTTGTACATGCAGCCGCTGCAGGACATTACGATCGATTCCGCGGTCAGCCGCACGCAATACCAATTCGTCGTCGAAAGCACCGACAACAACGATTTCGTCGCCGAGATCCCGAAGCTCATGCAAAAGCTCGGGCAATTACCGCAGCTCGCGGACGTGGCCAGCGACATGCAACAGCAGGGCACGGCGACCGACCTGATCATCGATCGCGCGACCGCGGCGAGATTCGGCATCACGCCCGCAACCGTCGATAACGTGCTCTACGATTCCTTCGGGCAACGCATCGTCTCGACGATCTATTCGCAGGCGAATCAATACCGCGTCATTCTCGAGGCGGACCCGTCGATCCAGCGCTCGCTCGCCGGCCTCTCGGAGCTATATCTGCCGTCATCGTCGTCGACCACCAACGGCCAAGTGCCGCTGTCGGCGATCGTACAGGTGAAGCAGCGTGCGGGACCCCTGCAGATTACGCATCTGGGCCAGTTCCCGGCGACGACCATCTCGTTCAATCTGACGCCGGGATTTTCCCTGGGCGAGGCCGTCGACGCGATCAAACAGGCCGAAAGGGACATCGAGCTGCCGGCGAAATTCGTGACCGCATTCCAAGGAACGGCGGCCGCGTTCCAGAACGTGCTGACGAACCAGGCGCTGCTGCTGCTCGCGTCGGTGATCACGATGTACATCGTGCTGGGCGTGCTCTACGAGAGCTTCATTCACCCGATCACGATCCTCTCGACGCTGCCGTCCGCGGGCATCGGGGCGATGCTCGCGCTGCTGATCGCCGGCGACGATCTCGATGTACTCGGCATCATCGGCATCATCCTGCTGATCGGCATCGTCAAGAAGAACGCGATCATGATGATCGATTTCGCCTTGGATGCCGAGCGTCACGGGGGCCTTGCGCCTCGCGATGCCATTTATCAGGCCTGTCTGCTGCGCTTCCGGCCGATCTTGATGACCACGATGGCGGCCTTGCTCGGCGCGCTGCCGTTGATGCTCGGCGGCGGCGCGGGTTCGGAGCTGCGCCGGCCGCTCGGCGTCGCGATCGTCGGCGGGCTGATCGCGAGTCAGTTGCTGACGCTGTTCACGACGCCGGTGATTTATCTGGCGTTCGATCGCGTCGCTCTACGGCTGCACAGGCCGGCCATCGCATGAACGTATCGCGCCCCTTCATCGAGCGCCCGATCGCCACGACCTTGTTGACGGCGGGGATATTTCTGTCCGGCGCCCTCGCCTACACCTACCTGCCGGTCGCGCCGTTGCCGCAGGTCGATTACCCGACCATATCGGTTTCGGCGTCGCTGCCGGGAGCCGACCCCGATACGGTCGCGACGAGCGTCGCGGAACCGCTCGAGAGGTACCTCGGCCAGATCTCCGACGTCACGGAGATCACGTCGCAAAGCAGCAGCGGGCAAACGCGAATCACCTTGCAGTTCGACTTGGATCGCGATATCAACGGAGCGGCGCGCGACGTGCAGGCGGCGATCAACGCGGCCTCGGCCGACGTATCGACGAGCCTCAGCAGCAATCCGAGCTATCGCAAGGTCAATCCTGCCGACGCTCCCTTGATGATCTTGGCGCTGACCTCGCAGACCTTGACGCGCGGCCAACTGTACGATGCCGCGAGCAACGTGCTGCAGCAACGCCTGTCGCAATTGGACGGAATCGGTCAGGTCTCGATCGGCGGAGCGACGCTGCCGGCGGTGCGCGTCGAGCTCAATCCCACCGCGATGTTCAATTACGGAATCGGTCTCGAGGACGTGCGTGCGGCACTGGCATCGGCAAACGCCAACAGCCCGAAGGGCACGATCGATGAGAGGGATCATCGCTTTCAGCTCTATACCAACGATCAGGCGCGCGTCGCCGCCGACTACCGCCCGCTGGTGATCGCCTACCGCAAAGGCGCAGCGGTGCGCCTCAGCGACGTCGCCGACGTGCAGGATTCGGTGCAGGATTTGCGCAATGACGGCCGTGCGGACGGCGAACCCTCGGTACTCGTGATCCTCTCGAGACAGCCGGGCGCGAACATCATCGAAACGGTCGACCAAGTGAAATCCGAGCTGCCGCAGCTGCAGGCATCGCTGCCCAACGACGTGAACGTCACGATAGTCTCGGACCGCAGCCAGACGATTCGCGCCTCGCTGCAGGATACGAAGTGGACGCTCGTACTGGCGGTGCTGCTCGTGACGTTCGTCGTGTTCGCGGCACTCGGCGAGCCTCGCGCAGCGATCGTTCCGGCGATCGTCGTGCCGGTCTCGATCGTCGGTACGTTCGGCGGCATGTATCTGTTCGGCTACAGTCTCGACAATCTCTCGCTGATGGCGCTCACCATCGCGACCGGATTCGTCGTCGACGATGCAATCGTGGTTCTCGAGAACATCTCGCGGCACGTCGAGGCCGGAATGCCGAGGCGCGAGGCGGCGCTGGTCGGAGCCAAGGAAGTCGGCTTCACCGTCGTGTCGATCAGCCTATCGCTGATCGCAGTCTTCATCCCGATCCTGCTCATGGGCGGAATCGTCGGGCGCCTATTCCGCGAATTCACGGCGACGCTGTCGATCGCAATCCTCATTTCCATGGTCATATCGCTGACCACGACCCCGATGATGTGTGCGATCTTCCTGCGCCACAAACCGCATGATCGGCCGCACCGCCGTACTCTGATGAAAATCGCGCTCGCGGGCTATGACCGTACGCTCGCGTGGTCGCTGCGCCACGGCCCTCTGGTCATGCTCGCGCTATTGGTGACGATCGTGCTCAACGTGTTCCTGTTCACGATCATCCCCAAGGGATTCTTTCCGCAGGAGGATACCGGATTGATCACGGGCGGCATCGTCTGCGACCAAAGCATTTCCTTCCAGCTGATGAAGGGCAAGCTTGCCCAGTTCATGGAAATCGTACAGGCGGACCCGGCGGTGCAAAGCGTCGCGGGCTACACGGGGGCGGGCAGCGGCGGCGGCAATTCACAGACCAACACGGGCTCGGTCTATGTGCTTCTGAAGCCCTTGTCGCAGCGAAAGCTGTCGGCCGACGACGTCATCGCGCGGCTGCGCCCCAAGTTGTCGCAGGTCGCGGGCGGCCGATTGTTTTTGCAAACCGTCCAGGACATACGCGTCGGCGCGCGTCAGGCCAACGCGCAGTACCAGTTCACGCTGCAGGCGGACAACACCAGCGACCTCAACGAGTGGGGACCGAAGCTCACCGCGGCTTTGCAGCGCAGTACCGTGGTTGCGGACGTCAATTCCGATCAACAGCCCAAGGGACTGGAGACCGACGTCGCGTTCGACCGTGCGACCGCCTCGCGCCTGGGATTAACGTTGAGCCAGATGGACAGCACGCTCTACGATGCCTTCGGTCAGCGCCAAGTCTCGACGATCTATAATGCGCTCAACCAATATCACGTCGTCATGGAGGTCGCGCCAAGATATTGGGAGAGTCCGCAGACGCTCAAGGACATCTACGTCAGCACGGCCGCCGGCACCCCGGGCGGCGCTGTGGCGACAAATGCCGGCACGACGACGACGCAGATCGTCGGTCTGCCGCAAGCGTCGTCGACGACGACGAGCGTCGCGGGCGCCAGCAATTCCGTCCAGAACGCGCTCACCAACGCGATCGCCAATACGGGCCGCGGCGCGGCATCGAACGGCGCTGCGGTCAGCGCCAGCGTCGAGACGATGGTGCCGCTGGCGGCGGTCAGCAGCTTCTCCTCCGGGACGACGCGCCTTGCAGTCAATCACCAAGGATTGTTCGCCGCGACGACGATTTCGTTCAATCTGGCGCCCGGGATGGCCTTGAGCGACGCGACCGAGGCGGTCGCGCAGGCGATGCAGGAAATCCACATGCCCACCTCGGTGCACGGCGTGTTCGCCGGCACTGCCGCGACGTTTCAGCGGTCGCTATCCGGCGAGCCCGTGCTGATCGCGGCTGCGCTGCTGGCCGTCTACATTGTGCTCGGCGTGCTCTACGAGAGCTATATTCATCCCATCACGATCATCTCGACGCTGCCTTCGGCAGGGGTCGGCGCCGTGCTCGCGCTCATGGTGTGGCATACGGAATTCACGATCATCGCGCTGATCGGCGTGATTCTTCTGATCGGCATCGTCAAGAAGAACGCGATCATGATGATCGATTTTGCGATTCACGCGGAACGCACGCAGGGAATCGCACCGCGCGATGCGATATACGAGGCTTGCCTGCTGCGCTTCCGTCCGATCATGATGACGACGTTCGCGGCCTTGCTCGGCGCCTTGCCGCTTGCGGTGAGCTATGGCAACGGCGCCGAAATGCGCAGGCCGCTCGGCATCTCGATCGTCGGCGGCCTGATCTTGAGCCAGATTCTGACGCTTTATACGACGCCGGTCTTGTACGTGTACTTGGATCGGTTCCAAAGCTGGGGCAGGCAACGCTGGCAGCGGTTTTGGGGCGGCGACGATGACGCCGTGGAGGCGATGACATGAAGCCCGAGAGAACTCCGCGCAGCGGCGGGCTGCGGCTGATGTTGGCCATTGCGCTGACGCTATGCGGCTGTAAGGTCGGCCCGAATTATCGACGCCCGGACGCGCCCGAGCCGGCGGCCTACAAGGAAGCGCACGCGGGCGATACCTCATGGAAGCCGAGTTCTCCGCAGGACGCAGTCGATCGTGGTCCGTGGTGGGCGATATTCAACGACCCCGAATTGGACAGCCTCGAACGCCAGATCAATATTTCCAATCAGAACGTCAAGGAATACGAGGCCGAATATCGCGAGGCACGCGCGCTGCTGCGCGAGGCCCAGGCGCAACTGTCCCCGACGCTCGCCGTCTCCGGCGGGGCTCAGCGCGGCGGCGGCGGCGGCGGAACGGCGAGCGTCTCGAGCGCGGTCGGCAGCGGCGCCGGCGGAACCATCCACACCGAATTCACGCTCGAAGCGCAAATATCCTGGCAGCCGGATATCTGGGGTACGATTCGCCGTCAGGTCGAAAGCCGCAAGGCGGGCTTGCAGGTTAGCAAGGCCAATTTGGCCAATGCGCAATTGTCGGCGCAGGCGACTCTGGCCACGGATTACTTCGATTTGCGTGCCTCCGATAGTTTGCGAAAATTGCTCGCACAATCGGTGAGCCTGGACGAGCGCGTCGTCGCAATTACCGAGAGCCAGTTCAAGTCCGGAACCGCGAGTAATGGTGATTTGGCCGCCGCTCAGGCGCAGTTGCTGGCCGCTCAGGCGCAGTTGGTCGCGGTCGACCAGCAGAGGGGCAACTACGAGCATGCGATCGCCGTATTGACGGGACATCTGCCCTCGGATCTGAGTATTGCGGAGGTGCCGTTGACCGCGGACGTGCCGATAGTGCCGGTTGCCGTGCCATCGACGCTGTTGGAGCGCAATCCGGGCGTTGCCGCCGCCGAACGCCAGATGCAGCAGCAGAGCGCGCTGATCGGCGTCGCGATCGGCACGTATTTTCCGTCGTTGAGCCTGACCGCGCTCGGCGGTTATGCGGGCGACCCTCTGTCGCAGCTGTTCAAACTTGGCAATCGCATTTGGTCCATCGGGGCGAGTGCGAGCAATACGGTGTTTCAGGGTGGCGAACAAGTTGCCGCCGTCGCCGGGGCTCGCGCAACCTACGACCAATACGTGGCCGCCTATCGCCAGACGGTGTTGACTGCATTTCAGTCGGTCGAAGACGCGTTGCTCGCGCTACGCGTGTTGCAAAGTGAAGCGGAGCTGCAAACGCGGGCCGTAAACGCCGCGCAATTGTCGGCCGACGTGGCGCTCAACGAGTTCAACGCGGGGACCGTGCCCTATACGACCGTCATTACGGCGGTGCAGACCTTGTTGGCGGATCAGCAATCCGCGTTGACGATCCAGCAGAACCGGCTCGTCGCCACCGTGACGCTGATCGCGGCGCTCGGCGGCGGATGGGATACGAAAGCGCTGTAGCCGAGACCCGGCGAAGCCGCGATCGTCATTGCAGCGCCTCGTTCAACACTTGCGCGAGCCGTACACCCGCGCGCTCGAGCTGCAGGCGTACGGTTGCCGTCGCCTCACGAACGTAAGTTTCGCCGAGCCGATAGCGGCCTGCCGCATCCGGCCTCGGCAATTCGCCATAGGCGACCTTGCGCGCAAGCTCGAAGGACTGCATCGCCCATGCCGCCGGCGTACCGCCACGCCATTCCCGCCGCTGCTCGGGGGAGATATCCGCGATCAATGCTTGGGCAACCGTCGCGCTATGCTCGCCGAGGCGCTCGACGAACACCGTATCCCAATAATGATGCAGGGTTCCCGCGTGTATCCCGAGCGCTTCGACGCGCTTGTCGTTGCCGCCGCGGTCCTGATCGTCGCCGAGATGCAAAGGTTGATGTAGATCGCCGATGAGATGCAGTAGGAACTGCAGCGCAACAAGCCGTTCGGATTGCGGTAGGCGCGGATCGGCGAGTTCGCGGCGAAACTCATCGATCTTATCGACGATGCAAGCATGCGCGGGTCCCGCGGAGGCGTACGTGCCGCTTGGCAGCTGCGGGTGAGCGAAGCAGGCGGCGTCGATGTCGGGATCCCCGAGTTCGATATCCGCATAATGCCATTCACGGGTCGCGTCGTAATGCGCCTTATCGGTGCTTCGATCCGCGTCGCGAAGGCGATCCGCCCAGGTCGCCTCGGCGGCAATGCCGTCGTCGGCGGTCAGGTGGCTCGAATCGCTCGAGAGCAGCAGCGTCACTTTCTCGCGCACCAAGGGATTCAGGTAATTCCAGGCAATCAGAGCGATGATCTCATGACCCTCATCGCCCCAAGCATGCGCCGCGATCGGCAGCAGCAGAAGCAAACATTGCAGCGCGAGAGTCTTCAAGCAATCCTTTCCTCATCGGTTGCGGTCCGGCCAGTCGACGCCCGACAGTTTCGCCGATATCTCCCAGAGCCGCATGGCCGAGGCATCGTCGCGTGCCGCCGGGCTTGGTTCAAGGGCAACGCAATTTGCGAAATAGCCGCCGGATACATCGGCCGCTTCCGGCGCGCATGCCAAGTAAATCATCGTTTGTGCTCCTTGCCGAGGGGTCGATGCGAAATACTTCCCGAGCCTCAGCAAGAATTCGAAGGGTCCACCGCTCGACTTGCCGAAACGTGTCGCGACGAAGCCCGGATGAAAGCAGTTGGCGGTGATGGTCGTGCCGCGCAGGCGCCTCGCGAGTTCCCGCGTGAACAGGATATTGCATAGCTTCGAATTCGCATAAGCGCGCATCCCGCCGAAGTTTCTCGTCGATTGAAGATCGTCGAAATTCAATGCGCCCCGCGTGTGCATGGCGGAGGCCGTCGAAACGATACGCGCACCAGGAGCAAAGCGCTCGCGCAACAGGCAGGTCAAGACGAAATACGACATATGATTGGTCGCGAAAGTGAGTTCCAGCCTGTCCTCCGTGAGCGTCCGGCGGTTGGTCATCATGCCGGCGTTATTGACCAGTATGTCGATATGCGGCCCGATGCCGGCGATCTCGACGGCTACCCGCTTCATTTGCGCGATGATCGACAAATCGGCGTAATGGACACTGTGATTGGCGTGCGGCTCGATCGCGCGCAAGCGTGCGAGAGTCGCCTGCCCCCGGGCCCGGTCGCGTGCGGTAAAAATGATACGCGCTCCGCGCGAGGCGAGGGTCTCGGCGGCAACCGCGCCGATGCCGGAAGTGGCCCCCGTAATGACGACGGTTGGCGCGTTCAGAATCGCCTCACTGAATGCCGTATTCGCCCGGAACTGCGAAGCTCATGATTCATGGCCTTCTTGGTGTAGACCTTGCCAATGTGAACATGCCCAATATTGGTGAGCGAACGATTGCCGGCGCGGTTCACCCAAGGCGGGGAAATGAATCGAGGCAGGCTCGACTATACGGACTCCGCGGTTGCCGTGCTGTCGGCGCGGCGTCGGTCGTGGCTGTAGGAAAACGCTGATATCATCGAGCCGGGGCTGGAATTATTCATTGAGCAAGGAGAAAAATACCATGAGCACGATTTCGATCCATCCGTCGGTTGATAAAGGCATCCCGCCCGCACGCAAGGATTTTGCGGGCGGCACGCTCTCCTGTCACTGTGCGGATAAGCCCGTCAAGGTCACGATCAAGTCGCAGTCCGCGCACAACCATGCTTGCGGCTGCACAAAGTGCTGGAAACCGAAGGGCGCTTTGTTTTCGGTCGTTGCGGTCGTTACGCGCGACAAATTGGAGGTCACCGAGAACGCCGACAAGCTCGCCGTCGTCGATCCCAATGCCGCAATCCAGCGGCACGCCTGCAAGAAGTGCGGCGTGCACATGTATGGCCGCATCGAAAATACCCGCCACCCGCTCTACGGATTCGACTTCATTCACACCGAGTTATCCCCGCAGTCCGGATGGTCCGAGCCCGGGTTCGCGGCCTTCGTTTCCTCGATCATCGAGAGCGGTGCCGATCCCGCAAATCAAGGCGCGGTTCGCGCGCGGCTGCGGGCGTTGGGACTGGAACCCTACGATTGTCTGTCGCCGCCCCTCATGGATTTCATCTCGACCCAAATCGCGAAGGCCTCGGGCGTTCTGAAACACTGAACGGAGCGCGTATCAGCGTGCGACTGCCGGGCGGCCGGCGCGGAGCCGGAGCTCGGCGCCGCGCCGGCTCTGCGCTCATTCACCGGTGCGGAAACGCGTCCACAGGCGCGTCATCAGGCGCGAGTAGTCGGGCGGCATCGCAAATAAGGCATGCAAATTGTCGCGTGTCGCGGCGGGCGGGTAGACGGCCGCATCGCCTTTGATGCTGTCCTTGACGAAGGGCAGCGAGGCGATGTTGCCGTTCGGGTACTTCACGACATTGGTGATTTCCGCGATGACCTCGGGGCGCATGAGGTAATTGAGCCATCGCTCGGCATTGTGCGGGTGGGGCGCATCGGCGGGAATGCCGATCATGTCGGTCGTCAACACCGAGCCTTCGCGCGGCAGCAAATACGCGATTTGAGTGCCGTTGCGGGCTTCTCGAGCGCGATCCCTGGCCTGCAGCACATCGCCCGACCAGGTCAGCGTCATGCAGAGGCTGCCGTTGGCGAGCTCGCTGATGTTTTGGGTACTGTCGATCGAACGCACGAACGGACGTATTTTCATGAGCAGCGCGCTCGCCGCCTCTGCATCGAGAGGGTCGCGGCTATTCGGATCGCGCCCGAGATACACCAACACGGCCGCAAATACATCCTGCGGGGAGTCGATGATCGAGATTCCGCAGTCCGCGAGTTTGGCGGCGTTGGCGGGATCGAGCAGCACCGACCAGCTATCCGGCTTGCGTGCGCCCAGACGCTCGCGCACCTTGGCCTCGTTGTAGCCGATGCCGACGGTGCTCCACAAATAGGGCACAGCATGGGCGTTGCCGGGATCATGCAGTGCGAGTCGCCGCATGATTTCCGGATCCAAGTTGGAGCGATTCGGCAATTCGTCTTGATCCAGGCGGCGAAAAACGCCGGCCCCTATCAGGCGTTCGAAGAACGTGTCCGTCGGAATGACGACATCATAATTCGTATGGCCCGTGAGTAATTTGGTTTCCAGGACCTCGTTGCTCTCGTAGGTGTCGTAGCGCACCTTGATGCCGGTTTCCTGTTCGAACTTCGCGACCGTATCCGGTGCGATGTAGTCGGTCCAAGAATAGACGTTGAGCACCTTCTCGGTGTCGGACGGTGGACCGGCGAGCGCGGGCGCACCGCTTGGGGCCGGCTTGCCGCCGCCGCAGCCGCCGAGCAGTACCAGCGACACCGCGGCGATGATCCGCATGCCGCGCGAGCTCACCGGCTGCATTCGCTGCCTGGGGCGCACGCTATGCCAGTAATTCCATGACCGCGCGATGCGCTGCATCGATGGCGACGTTCGTGTACGCATCCCAGCCCGAATCCGCATTGGCAATCGTGATTCGTCCCACGCGTTGACGCGCGAGTCTTTCGATTCTTGCCTGTTCTGCGGGATCGTCGTAGAGCCGGGTCGGTGTGTATGTGTAGCCGTGCGGCCACCGATTCACGGTGATCGCCGCAATATCGCGATCGAAATCGAAGCCTGCGGGTCCCAACATGCGCCCGAGTTCGTCGCGGATCTCGCGCTCGAAGTCGGCAAAGCTCGTCGTGTAGAGGCGCGCACGGCCGGCGCGATACTGCTCGCGCATGGTCAGGCCCTGGTTCGGCGCCGTGGGCGTATGGAACAAGTGAACGCAAATCGGCTGAGACGGATCGGCCGAGAATCGGTAGCCGCCGAGGCTGACGGGGTAGTCGAGATACGCGGCGAACGTGCCTCCCGGGTTATCGATGTAAGCGATGCCGAGCTTGCGCCACGGCTCCCAGTTGCGTGCGACGAGGTTCACGTACACGAGCGGCGCACGCACGTTTGCATGCAGTGCCTTGCGCTGCGGTTCACCCGTTTGCGGCGCGATGTAGGGGATCATCGCGTGGTAGCAGGCGAGCACGCAGCCGCGCGCGGCCACACGCGTCACGGTGCCGTCTTTGACATACGCGACTTCGACGCGCTCGCCGACATTGCGCACATCCACGGCCGTCGAGCCGAGGCGGATCCGCACGGCGTGTTCGGGACGATCGAGTTGCCGGTAATCGAAATGCGCGAGCACGATGTCGTCCATGGTCGAGCCCGCGGCCGCGCCGGGAATGAGTTTGCGCACCAGCAGACGCGCGATCGACGCATTGCCGTCCGGGAAATGATAAATATACGGCTCTTCCACTTCGGTGCCCGCTCCAGCAAGCGCCTCGCGCTGCGCCTTGAGGCCCGGCAAGTAAAGCGTCTCGCTCGCGGGTACCGCGTCGATGCCGATCGCCCACAGATCGTGGGTACGAGTCTGCAGATACTTCAACACATCGTCGTCCGCGTCCCAATACTTGCGCAGGAAATCGCTGTAGCTGAGGCGCTCCAGGATCGCCGACCGCTGCTCCGCCGTGTGGCCCGCGAGCACGTCTCGATTCGACGAGCACATCTCGAACAACTGAGCGCGTGCCCGCTCGTTGAGCGGCAGCTCATCGATGTAGGCGCGCAGAGCGCTCTGATCCGCGCCCTCGTCGGTCCATTCGGTCCAGGTCGAGAATGGACGGCGTACCAGGCGATCGACGCCGAACACTTCTTTTTTGAAGAAAATCGCCTGGTTCAATCCCCAACGCGTGTTGAAGTCTTGATCGAATGCGCGGTCGAAGCGCCTGATTTCGATGCCGAGTTCTCGCAGCAGATCCTTCGCGACGCGGCTGTACTTGTGTTCGGGCGAGTCGATCGACTGGGTGCCGCCGTAGCCGATGATGATCTTGCCGTCGAGCTCGAATTCGTTGCGCTTCGCATGACCGCCGAAATCATCGTTCGTGTCCAGAATCAAGATCCGCGCGTGGGGCCGATGCTGCCGGTAGAAATACGCGCCGGCGAGACCACTGAGGCCGCCGCCCACGACGACCATATCGTAATGCTCCGCGACTTCGGCCCCGCCAAGATCGAACGGCAAGCCGTCGCGCAGTCGATGAGCCGCCTCGAAGGACCCGACATGGCTGCCCCGCAAGCCGTCGCGAGCGGGAGGATAGACATCCTGCGCCACCGGTGCGCCCGGCGCGCCCGGCGCGATCGACGCGATCGGCGCGATCGGCGCGATCGGCGGCGTTGGCGCGTCGGCCGGTGCTGCACGGGATAATTCGATGCCGGAGGCTCCGGCGACGGCTATCGCAATGCCGTTCATGAAGTCGCGGCGGGTGATCCCGTTGGACTTCATTCCTTGACCGGCGGCTTGGCGCGATATTGGCCCTGCGTCGCGAGCAGCCGTTGGTCCTCATCGGTGAGTTGCACGCGCGTCGCGGCGATGTTGTCCCAAATGCCCTTGCCGCCGTAGCTCATCGTGCCCAGGCAAATTTCTAAAACGTAAAACCCCGTTTGCCCCAACAGTCGGTAGCGCATGGGTTGACTCTACACGATAGGCGGGTACATTAACTATATGGAGAGAAAGTGGATTGTTCCGGTCGGTGCGGTGGTCGTGGTGCTGTTGGGCGCCGGGCTCTGGTATTACCTCGCCCACCGCGCGAGCGCGCCGCCGACGACGGTGGCGGTGCCGACGCCGCTGCCGGCTCCGCCGCCCGAGCCCGTCACGCAACACCCGATCCCGGACGGCTCCAAGGACGCAGCCGGTCAGGCGCCGCTGCCGGCGTTGAACGACAGCGATATGCCGATCCTCGCCGCGCTTGACGGCGTCGTCGGCGCCGGCGCGGTCAAGGATTACCTCATTCGCGAAAATGTCGTACGGCGCATCGTCGCGACGATCGATAATCTGCCGCGCCAGAAATTGGCGGCGCAGAAGCTGCCCGTGGTCGCGGTGCCCGGCGTTTTCAAGGTGCAGGGCGACGAATTGCATGCGACGCTAGATGCGCAAAATTACGCGCGCTATGGGCGCATGGTCGCCGTGGTTCGCGGCCTCGACATGCAGCGCGTCGCGGATCTGTACATTCATTACTATCCACTATTGCAGAATGCGTATCAGGATCTCGGCTATCCGACCGGCTATTTCAATGACCGGCTGGTCGCCGTCATCGATATGCTGCTGGCGACGCCGCAAGTGACGGAACCGATCGACCTGGTGCGGCCGCACGTCATGTACGAATATGCCGACAGCGCGCTCGAGGCGCTGCCTGCGGGGCAGAAGATACTCATTCGGATGGGCCCCGAGAACGCCGCGGTGATCAAGGCCAAGCTGACGGAACTGCGTGCAATCGTAACCGCAGCGCCCATCAAGCGTTGATCGAGCATATGATCGCCGGGGGGGGTGGCCGGTGCGCCGCTGCCGCGGCTCGGGCGATGTTACGTTTTCTTAACAGTCGTAGCTGCGATCGACTCTGTGACGTTAATAGACGCTGTGACGTTAATCGAAACTGTGACGTTAGTTGTTTTGTGAGCACCAACGATTAGCCTAAGATTTGACTTAAATTACGAAAAAGGATGTTACCTATGTCCAAGCTATTGAGTCCTCGCGGCCGGCTGCTGATGGTTCGCGGCGGAAAACTGCTTGCGCTGTTGGCAGCGACTGCGCTGAGCGCTTGCGTCGTCCAGCCCGCGTACGTGCCGCCCCCGCGCGTTTATGCGCCCCCACCCCCGCCGCCTCCGCCGGTCGCGGTCGAGGCCGATGCCGGTGGTGGAGCCGTCGAAGTCACCGCGACCGAGGCGCCGCCGCCATTGCCCGATTATGAGCAGCCGCCCTGCCCGGAGGACGGATATCTGTGGACACCCGGTTATTGGCATTACGGCGCCGTTGGCTATTACTGGGTGCCGGGGACCTGGGTGCAGCCGCCGAGTGTCGGCGTGCTATGGACTCCCGGCTACTGGGGATTCGCGGGTGGGGTCTACGGATTCCATGCCGGCTATTGGGGCCCGCATATCGGCTTTTACGGCGGCGTGAATTACGGATTTGGTTACGGCGGCGTCGGCTTCGTCGGTGGCCGTTGGGACGGCGGCCATTACCGCTACAACACGGCCATCACGAACGTCAACGTGACCGTCATTCACAACACCTATAACCAAACGGTCATCAACAATAACACCACGGTCAACCGCGTGAGCTTCAACGGTGTGGGTGGCGTACGGGCCGTCGCGACGGCGCAGGAACGCACCTACGCGCAGGAACCCCATATTCCGCCGACCACGGCTCAGGTGCAGCACATACAATCGGCGAGCAGCAACCCGGCACTCTCGATGCATGCGAACGGGGGACACCCCGCAATCGCGGCAACCGCGAAACCCGGTGCGTTTACCGGTCCGGGCGTCGTTGGCGCGCATGGCGCCACACCGATTAGACCGGGTGCTCCCGGCGGCAATGCGATGGGTGGCGCCGGCGAAGCGGGAATGCATGGCAATGCGCCTCCGGGCGGCCAGCCGAATAATTTCCATCCGCCTGCGGCCGGTCAGCCGAACGCCTTCCATCCTCCGGCGGGCAATCATCCTCCGGCGGGCAATCAGTCCAATACCGTCCACCCGCCTGTGAGTGGCGGAGCGCACCCGCCGGCGACCCAGATGAAGGCGACGCCGCCGCCGCCGAAGGCGCCGCCACCGAAGGCGCCGCCGCCGAAGAGGCCGCAACCCAACGAGAAGGAAAAGCCGTAGGGCGGCGATTGATCGCGCGAGAACAGACGCCGGCCTCTATGGAGAGGCCGGCGTTTTATTGAGAGCCCACGCGCGGATCGCACGAATGTCCTCCGGCGTCGTGCGGCAGCATCCGCCAATCAGACGCGCCCCTTCGCGATACCAGCGCAGCGCTTGTTCGGCAAACGGAATTGCGCACGGCTGTCCTCGCCATTGCTTGGCACCGGCGTCGTAGCGCTCCCCGGAGTTTGGATAGACGAGCAGCGGCTTGTTGGTCCGATTCCGCATGCGCTGTAGCAGCGAGGAGATATGCTCGGGCGCGGTGCAATTGACGCCCACGCCGACGATTTGCACATGATCCTTGAACTGCGCGACGCAATCGCCGATCTCCCGGCCTTCGCAAGTGCGCACGCCGTCGCGACACGAGAAGCTCATCCAAGCGGTCATTGCCGGAAATTCCTCGAGTACGGCTGCCAGCGCCTGAGCTTCACGCAGACTCGGAATCGTCTCGCAGGCGAGCAGGTCTGCTCCCGATTCCGCCAGCACGTGAATTCGGGGTCGATGGAAATCCCGCAGCGCGGTATCGCTGACGGGGTAATGGCCGCGGTACTCGGATCCGTCGGCCAACATCGCACCGTAGGGTCCGACCGATGCTGCGACGAGAGGCCGCAATCGGTCAATCCGATTCGACGCATCGGCCCAAAATTCGTCCCGCGCCGCACACGCGAGCGCGACCGCAGCGCGCATCAGTTGCGCGGCGCCCGCGGCGTCGATGCCGCGTCGAGCAAAGCCCTCGAACGTGGCCTGGTAGGTCGCCGTAGTCGCGACATCGGCGCCGGCGCGGAAGTAATCCAGGTGCACCGCCTCAATCGCATCGGGCCGATCGATAATCAGTTTCGCGGACCACAGCGGGTCACGCAGATCGGCGCCGCGGCGCTCGAGTTCCGTGGCGAGCGCACCGTCGAGTATCAGTAGCGGGCGCAGTGCCAGAAACGCGGCGACGGGATCACGCGGCGATGGTGTCAGGTTACGCACGTCGCGGTCGATTCTGCCATACTTCGAATCCGGGTCGCCTGCATCTTCAGGTGAAGGATTTATGCTCGCCGCGCAAACCATAAAGAACGAACATTCCGACGTTTTCACATTTTTAGCCGGAAATCTCGATCGATCCGCGAGCCACTGCCACGTCGTCGAAGAGGCCACATCGGCGAGTTTGGTGTACGTCACGGATCCGGCGCAGTTGGCGCCGGCGCTGCGCCGCAACCCGTCGATTCTGATCATCCATGCGAAGATCGCGGCTGCGCTCCGCATCGATGCCCCGGCGGATAGCTGCTGTTTTTCCGCGCGCAACATTCCGCTGGGCATGGCCATATTGCTCAAGTACTTCGATACCAAGAGTTTGCGATTCAAACAATGGGGAGAGCGTCATCCGACCGCGGTCGTGCACGCCGACGCCGTGGTCGGCGAGCGTGTCTGCCTCGGCCCCTACTGCGTGATCGGCGCTCATGCCTCAGTAGGCAACGATTGCCTGATCGGTTCGCACGTCGTCATTGAAAACGAAGCCCGTGTCGGCGCGAGAAGCCTGCTGCATCCGCACGTGTTCGTGGGATCCGGCTGCGAGATCGGCGAGGACTGCGAGATTCATCCGCATACGACGATCGGTAGTGACGGCTTTGGATATGCAGCCGATGCAAGCGGCAAGCCGCGCAAGATAGCCCATCTCGGTAACGTGAAGATCGGCGAGGCGGTCGAGATCGGCGCAAATTGCGCGGTCGATCGAGCGACGCTTACCTCCACGTATATCCGCTCCGGTACGAAAATCGACAATATTTGCCACATCGCGCACAACTGCGACTTGGGCGAGAACGGCTTGTATACGGCGGGTTTCATGATGGGCGGTTCGACCAAGATCGGCCGCAATTTCATGACGGGCGGCAACTCGGTCGTCACGGCCCATGTCACCGTCGCCGACAACGTGACGCTGCAAGGAAGATCTTCGGTTACGAACGACATTTTGGAACCGGGCGCCTACGGCGGCTACCCGCTGCAGCCCTTGAAGGAGGCGATCAAGACCGCGGTCAGCCTCGGCCAGTTGAACGCGATTCGCAAGAACCTTTATCGAGTCATGAAGCATCTGAATCTTCTCGAGAAGGACCCCTCCGGGAAGTTGCCCGACGCTTCAGAATCCTGAACGCCGATTGACGAAGCCGTTGGCGCGTCTCAGCTGGTCCAATGCTTACCCGGTCGCGGGCCCGACCGCGGTGGTCATGGGCGCCATGATCTGCATCCCAGTGGGAGCGACGATCGCCAAGAGCTTGCTGCCGCTCGTGGGGGCCGCGGGAACGACCGCGCTGCGCATGAGCCTCGCAAGCCTCATGCTGCTGGTTTACTGGCGCCCCTGGCGGATGCGGCCCACTTTGGGCACGCTGGGGGCGATCGTGGTTTACGGCGTGGCAATGGGGTGCATGAATCTGTGCTTCTACGCGGCCTTGCGCACCGTCCCCCTCGGCATCGTAGTCGCGGTGGAATTCACCGGGCCGCTCGCAGTCGCAATGATTGCCTCGAGCCGAGGCATCGATTTCTTATGGATCGCGCTGGCCGTCGCCGGGCTCGCGGTGCTGCTGCCGTTCGGCGGGGCCTCCGGTGTGGTGAGTCTCGTCGGCTTGGCGTATGCCTTGGGCGCGGGGGTTTGCTGGGCGATTTATATTCTCTTTGGCAAGCGGGCCGGCGCCCAGGCGGGCGGACAAACCACGGCGCTGGGCGCAATCATCGGTACGATGATCATCGTGCCGCTCGGCATCGCGGAAGCCGGCAGCCGGTTGTTGAGTCCGTCCTTATTGCCGGCCGCCATCGGTGTTGCGCTGCTGTCGAGCGCGCTGCCGTATTCGTTGGAGATGTTCGCGCTGACGCGCTTGCCGACGCGGACCTTCGGTGTCCTGATGAGCCTGGAACCCGCGATCGCTGCGCTCGTCGGTTTCGGTTTTCTCGGTGAGCGGCTGACCGGCTGGCAATGGGCCGCGATCCTCAGCATCATGCTCGCGTCTGGCGGCAGCGCCGCGACCTCGCCGGCGCGTGCCGCACTGCGACCGCAGATCGACTGACACCGCCGTTACGCGGTGCTCAATCGCCGAGCAGGGCTTTCTTGAGATCGCCCTGGACGGGTTTGGCGCCTAGCCAAACCTTGAGCAGCGCCCGCTGAAAGTCCGCGCCAGGAATCGGCTGCCCACGCGGCTGCCCATTGATTGCGACGCGCGTCGTGCCATCGGCGAGAAAATCGATCGTCAATAAATCGCCCTTGGCCGCGGAGCCGATCGCGTTCATGGTGCCGACGAGCGCGTCGAGCTGCGCCTTGAGGCCGGCGAGTTCGGCCGGCGTGCTATTGAGACTGATTCCTTCGCGCAACGAGTCGCTGAGCTGTTCGGCGCTCAAGTTGCGCATGAGCGTCATCGAGACGCGTTTGGGGCCTGCGTCGTCGAGAATCGCCGTCGCGTCGGATAAATGGCCGGAAAGGTACAAACCGGCTACATAGACATCGAAGAAATATTTGGTGCGTTTACCGGCGCCATTGAGCACGAGCGTCGATGAGCCGACCTGAGCCGTGCGGTCGATCTCGATTCCGGCGACCGCAACGGTCGCGGCGTTTGCGACCAGCGTCGTAGCGAGATACAACACCGCGGCGCCGGCCAAACTGATCGCGGCCGTGAGCAATCCCGGACGGGCGCGGCAGCCCTCTGCGATCTGGTCGCTCGCGCCGATTGGGCTTGTCATGTTGTTCATTGCATTGACCCCGTCTGAAAACTCATGGGCTAGAACCGCGATTGCGGCCACCATACCAACTGCGCGATAGGCATGGAAGGCCAGGCCCAATCAAAGCTGTGCGGCGAATTCCTTAATGACCGGAAACCGGAAAACGCCTCATACTATCCGCGATTGCCGCGTCGCGGGGACGTTCCTGGAATAATGCGTTTCCATAAGGTGGGGAGGTACAGTATATTTTTTTTTCGATATCGGCCAATCGGCATTTCGGGTTCAGCTGAAGCGCTGATCCAAGTGAGAACCTGATCATGCAAGACCGGTTCAGCGCGGCGGCTTTCGACGCGCATAGTCACGTGTTCCTCGGCGCCGGCCATGAGCAAAATGAACGCAAGACCTGGGCGGTCATCGCGTTGTGCACGCTCATGATGGCAGTCGAGATCGTGGGCGGCCAGATGTTCGGCTCGCTGGCGCTCATCGCGGATGGCTTGCACATGTCGACGCACGCGAGCGCCATGCTGATCGCGGCGCTTGCCTATATGTATGCGCGCCGCCATGCGAGCGACGCGCGCTTCGTCTTCGGCACCGGCAAACTTGGCGACCTCGCCGGATTCACGAGCGCGATCATATTGGCGATGATCTCCGTGCTCATCGGCTATGAGGCGGTGGTGCGTTTCCTCAAGCCCGTTGCCATCCACTTCGCCGAAGCCATCCCGATCGCCGTCGTGGGATTATTCGTCAACGTCGTGAGCGCCTGGCTGCTGAGCGACCATGATCACGGCGCGCATGGCCACGGCCACGGCCACGGCCAAAGCGATGATCATGAGCACGCGCACGGGCATGAACATGCGCACGGGCATGAGCACGCGCACGGGCATGAGCACGCGCACGAGCATGAGCACGCGCACGGGCATGAACACGCGCACGGGCATGAACACGAACCTGTGCATGGCCACGCGCACGCGCATGTCCCGCGTGATTTGGCGACAATCGCGATCTCCGCGCATCGCGACAACAACATTCGTTCGGCCTATGTGCACGTGATGGCAGACGCCGCGGTGTCGGTGCTCGCCATCGTCGGATTGCTGTTCGCGCGGGGATTCGGTTGGGCTTGGATGGACCCTCTGGCGGGCACGATCGGCGCGTTCGTGATCGCGAGTTGGTCTTACCGGCTGATACGCGATACCGGCGGAATTTTGCTCGATATGAATCCCGATTTCGCGATGACCAAACGCTTACGCGCCGCGATCGAGACGGATGGCGATCGGCTCGTCGATCTGCATGTGTGGCGGTTGGGTCCCGGACACTTGGGTGCGCTCCTCTCGATCGTTACCGCCAAAGACAGAAATTGCGCGTACTACCGCGAAAGGCTCAAGGGCTTCACATCGCTGTCCCATGTGACCGTGGAAGTGGTCAACACGAGACCAATGCACTAGTCTTCACGGCCATGCTGACAAAAATTATTGCGCGTTTCGCGCTGGCCTCGATCCTGATTCATTTGTTTTGCGCGGCTGCGCCGGGCCACGCGGCCACCTCGGCTGCGGCGGCCGATATGGTCTATCGGAACGGCAAGGTCTACACCGTCGACGCGCGCGACAGCCTGCAGCAAGCGCTCGCGATCCGTGCCGGCCGCATTGTCTACGTCGGCAGCGACGCGGGCCTCGAGCCGTTTATCGGCGCTCATACGACGATCGTCGACCTGCATGGCCACATGTTGATGCCCGGGTTGATCGACGGTCATATGCATCCCATGCAGGGCGGGGCGGCGCTGCTGAAATGCAGTTTGAATTACGCACAGCTCACCATTGAGCAGATGCAAGTCTGAATCCAGGCCTGCCTCGATCGGGCCGATGTGGGTCAGGCGAATGCGTGGTTTGAAGTCGTTGACTGGTTTCAGGAGGCCATGACGCCCGCCGGCACCGTCACGAGCCGAGCGACGCTCGATGTCTTGAAGACGACGCGACCCATATTGGTGATGTCGTCGTTCGGGCATACCGCGCTCGTCAATTCCCGTGCGCTGCAACTGGCGGGTATCACCGCGCAAACGATCGACCCGCCCGGCGGACGAGTCGGGCGCGATGCCGCCGGCAATCCCTCGGGTATCTTGGAGGACGCTGCCCACGAATTGGTGACCAAGCTATTGCCGAAACCCACGCCTGCCGAGGATATTGAGGCGGCCAAAGCGGCACTCGAGGCGTTGCGCAAGCAGGGAATCACGACGTTTCTGGATGCGATGGCCACACCGGCGGGTATTGCGGCGTTCGCGCATTTGCAAGGCACGGGCCAGCTGACGGCCCGCGCGCATTTTGCGGTGTTGATCACGCCGCCGGAGGGCGGTCTGCCGCTTAAGGCCGTCGCAAAGGTCAAAGCCTTGGTGGCTCGCTACGATCAAGGCGCACTCAAACCGGCGCCGCAGATCACGGTGCGTAACGCGAAGATGTTCCTCGATGGCGTGATCACCGCGCCGGCGTGTACGGGGGCCATGTTGGAGCCGTACTTCGCACCGCAGAGCGCATCGGCCGATGCCGAGTGGCTGCCGGGAAAGAACCGCGGACCCGAGGTCTATTTTCCGGCGCCCATGCTCGCCAGGCTGTTGGTTGCGCTTGCGCAGGCGGGAATCGAACCGCACATGCACGCCGACGGTGATCGGGCGGTGCGCGAAGGCCTGGACGGCATCGAGGCGCTGCGGCGCAAATTCCCGCATCGAGATATTCGCGCGGCGATCGCGCATGACGAAATCGTCGACCCCGCGGATTTTCCCCGCTATCAGCATCTCAATGTGATTCCCGTGTTGTCGTTTCAATGGGAAAAGCCGGCCCCGGACACGATCGATGGGGAACAAGCCTACCTCGGCAAGACACGCTTCAAGTACCTCGAACCGGCGGGATTCCTCGCCGCGGCGGGCGCACGCATCGCCTACGGCAGCGATTGGCCCGTCGATCCGCTCGATGAATGGTTTGCGCTCAAGCTCGGCGTGACTCGAACGAACGCGCCGAGCGCCGATCTGAAGTTCCGGGGCCGGCTCAGCGAGGATCCGGGACTTTCGCGCGAGGCGGTGTTGCGGGCCATTACGCTGAACGCCGCCTACGAGCTGCACCAGGAGCGGCAGACCGGTTCCCTCGAACTCGGCAAATTCGCCGATTTGATCGTGCTCGACCAGGATTTCTTCGATATTCCGGCCGAGCAGATCGCCACCATCAAGGTCCTGCAGACGGTCGTCGGTGGACGCGTGGTTTACCAGGCCGAGGCGTTTTCCGACTGAGTTTCGGCGTTGCGCAGGGTTTCAAATGCCCTGCGCCGCGCCTCCGGCCACCCCCATACGTGCATGATTCACAGGCGTTTTTGACCGGCCTTAGGGTTCGGCTCGACGCGCAAATTGAGAGGGACCCGGCAGATTGCCGCGAAACTTGAGTGCGATTTCCACGAACTGCGAAGGCGATCACAAACGCATCGCGATATGCAGGAAGAATGGCTCCTATGCCCGGCGCGAGCGCGGGTTTTTGGTCGGCACATTGCGTTTTTTTCAATTTAGGAGCTTCCATGCGTAAGATTCTTTCGGCGACCCTCGCGGCATGCGTCATGACCGCAGGTGTTGCTCAAGCGGGCACCACGACGACGACGTTCGCGGTCACCGCCACGGTCAATTCGACCTGTTCGACGACGGCGACGGCCCTCGCGTTTCCGGCCTACACGCCGGGCGGCGGTGCCGTGATCCAAAGCAGTACCGTCAGCGTCAAGTGCACCAAGAACACGCCCTATACCGTTCTTCTCAACGGCGGCGTTGGCGGTACGGTGGCTCAGCGTTTGATGTCCGCGGGTGCCAACACCTTGCAGTACCAGCTGTACACGACCGCCGCACTAGCCAGCGTTTGGGGCGACGGTACGGGTTCGAGCGTGACACAGGCGGGGACCGGTTCGGGTGTTGCAACTGCGAACACGCTGACCGTCTTCGGCCAAGTGCCGGACAATGCGTTTAACCAGGCGGTGGTCCCGGCGGCCTATACCGACACCATCACAGTCACGGTCAATTACTAACGGGCGGCAAGCCGGCACTGCGCGAACGCATGGGAAGCTCAGTCGATTGATCGCGATCGGCTCAGCGGTGGCTGTCGCTCGGCCACCGCTGAATGCGGCATGCGATACCGGCCATCTGCACCTGACCCATTGCCGCGGCCGACGACCATGAGAACGTGGATGCATTTTCAATTATTGCTGGCCGCGATCGCGATGGCGGGCCCAGCGCATGCGAGCTCGTTTAATATTTCTCCGATCCGCGCCGAGTTGGGCGGAGCGCATCACACGGAAGTGTTGAGCTTGACGAACGCGGACGACGGCCCGGTTGTGGTCGAAGTGCGCATCGTCAAGTGGTCGCAGGACGATGGCGCAGATCAACTCGATGACACGCGCGAACTGCTCGTTACTCCGCCGGTATTGCAGATTCCGGGAAAAGGCGAACAGATCATTCGTGTGGCGCTGCGCCGCGAGCCGGATCCGGCCCGTGAAACGACCTACCGCGTGATTTTTCAAGAAGTGCCGCAGGCTCCAACGCCCGATTTCACGGGCTTGCGGGTCGCGTTGCGGCTCAGTGTGCCGATTTTCGTCGCGCCTGCCCACGGCAAGGCCAAGGCGGACGTTTCCTGGGATGCCCATTGGCTCCCGAGCGGAGAACTGGAAGTCGCCGCGACCAACAACGGCAACGGCCATTTGCAGGTCATTGATTTCGATCTGCAGTTGCCGGGCGCGAGCGCCCCGGTGCGCGGCATCACGGCCAAGTACCTGTTGCCCGGCAGCCGCATGGTGTGGACCTTGGCGCCGCCGGCGGATGCCGAGAAGCAGGGAGCGATTTCCATTCATGGCCATAGCGACCAAGGCGAATTCTCGGCCGACGTTGCCAACAACGGCTCTTAAGGCCAAGGCCGACGTGGCGTGGACATCAATTCCTCCAGGCCAATCTCGTGTACTCATGGAACATATTCCAGGATTGCCGCAACCGCTGAACGCTGCATCGATGCGGGCCGGTGGCTGCTGGGGCTCGTGCTGCTGTATGGCGCACTCATGAGCACCGCCTTCGCGGCGCCCGCGGGTGAGTTGCAGGAAGCGGTGCTCGAAGTGACGCTGAACCCCGAGGTGGATGGGGAGATGATGGTGGTACTGCGCGGCGACGGCGGCGTGCTGTATTTGCAAGACGAGGATTTTGCGAAGCTGCGCTTGCATCTGCCGCCGACTCAGCCGACCCTGTTCGAGGGGCGCCGCTATTATGCGCCGGCCGCGATTCGCGGTAGCACGGTGACGATCGACGAGGCGCGCCAGCGCGCGGTCATCAGCGTGCCCGCATGGGCGATCGAGACGACGCATCTCAGCGCGGCGGAGCGACGCAGTCCCGCAATCACGCCCTCTTCTCCGGGCGGGTTTCTCAACTACCAGCTCTACGCACAGCAGGTCGAGGGTCAAAACAGCGGCGGCCTGTCCGCCGAAGTCGGCCTGTTCGCGGGCGCCGGCGTATTGACGAATACGATGGTGGGCCGTTCCGGCGACGGCCAAGACAGCTTGATTCGATTGGATACGACATATACGCGCGATTTTCCGGATCAACTGGAGACCTTGAGCCTCGGCGATGCGATTAGCGATGCCGGCAGTTGGGGCGATTCCGTGCGCTATGCGGGGATACGCTGGAGCCGAAACTTCGCGTTGCGTCCCGATTTGCTCACGACACCGTTGTTGACGACTGGCGGCATGGCGACCGTGCCGTCGACCGTCGACGTGTTCGTCAACAATCAGTTGGTCTCGACGAGCCAAACACCCGCGGGTCCGTTCGTGGTCGATCGGCTACCGACGGTTTCGGGCACCGGCGACGTCAGCGTGGTCGTGCGCGATGCACTGGGACGCGAGCAGGTCGTCACGCAATCCTTTTATTCGAGCACCAGTCTGCTCGCGCCGGGTCTGACTCAATATTCTTTCGACCTCGGCAGCATCCGCGACGACTATGCGCTCGCGAGCGATCATTATGGCTCGACCTTGGGCGAGGCGACTTACCGGCGCGGCATTACCGACACCCTCACGTTGGAGGGTCATGCAGAGTATTTGGAACATTACCAGCACGCCGCCGGGCTCGATGCGGCGATCGGCATCGGTAAAGTCGCTGTGCTGACACTCACGACGGCGAACGGCGCGGATCCGGGCGGATCGGGCTGGTTGACCGGAGTCGGCATCGAGCATCGCGGATCGCGATTCAGTTTCGTCGCGAGCAATTTCTGGGCCAGCAGTAATTTTGCGCAAATTGGGCAGGCGCTCGAGCCGGCGCAGCGGCTGCGTCAGCGCAGCCTGGCGCAAACCGGCTATAGTTTAGGGCGTTTTGGGTCTATTTCCTTGGCTTACGTGCGGCAGGAATATCGTGACTCGCCGACACAGCAGACGATCAGCCTCACGCAAAGCGCAAACTTCGGCCGCTCAGGCACACTCAATTTGACCTTGACGCGGGTATTGACCGCGGATGGCGGACCAAGCTTCGGCACGCCGAACCAGAATTCGACGAGCGTTTATCTGATTTACGTCATACCGCTGGGCGGTCGGCGCGCGGCGACCGTATCGGCACTCGGCGGCACCGGCAGCGGTGCGCCCGCGAATGCCTTGGTCGGTTCACTGATCGAGAGCCCGCCGATCGGACCCGGTACCGGCTATCGACTGAGCGCATCGAGCGCCGGCGACTACGATGCCGATTTGCGCCAACAGTTTGCAAGCGCCGATATGGAGGTCGAGGCGGTGCGCAATCAAGGTATCGAGGGGCGCAGCGCTTATTTTACCGGCGCGATGACGCTGCTCGACGGCCAGCTCAACGAGACGCGTCAAGTCAATGGGAGCTTCGCGATGGTCGACGTCGGGGGACTCCCCGGCGTGCCGGTATACGTCGAAAATCAACTGACCGCTTATACGGATTCTACCGGCAGGGCCTTGCTGTATAACCTCAGACCCTATGAAGCCAACCACATCAGCATCTCGCCGACCGAATTGCCGCTCGACACCGCGATCGCCTCGAGCAGCACGATCGTCGCGCCGCCGTTTCGAAGCGGAGTGGTCGCGCGATTTCCGGTCGAGCGGATACGCGGCGGCACTTTCCGGCTGGTGACCGACGACGGCAAGCCGGTGCCGGTCGGCGCCTTGGTCAAACTGAAGGGCAAGCTGTTCCCGGTCGTTCTCGACGGTATGGTGTACGTCATCGGCTACGATCACGGCATGGCGGCCGAGGCATCGTGGAGCGGCGGACATTGCAACTTCCGCTTGGATCCTCCGCCCAATGACGATCCCTTGCCCGATATGGGCACCATTCGTTGTCACCTTGCCCTGCCTGGCGCAGCCACGGGGAGCCCATGAGATTTTCTCTAACGCGGCATTGCGAGGCGGCGCTGCGCCGTGTCGGCCTCTTCCTCGCGCTGGGGCTGCTGCTCGCCGTGTCGCCGGCGGCACGCGCGGCCGTGACCGTCAACTGCACCGTCAGCGCAGGCGGCATTGCATTCGGCATCTATAATCCCTTGAGCGGGATCGGCGACGCCTCCACCGGGAGCCTGCTCGTGACGTGTACGGGCACCGGCTCGGGCTCCACCTTGGTCACCGTCGACCTGAGCCTGAGTACCGGCATCAGCGGCAACTACGGCACCCGTACGATGCTCTCGGGGGCCAATGTTCTCGACTACAACATCTATTGGAGCGCCGCCTACACGCAGATCATGGGTAATGGTACCGGCGGATCATTTTCCGGTCAGGCCGGCCCGTTTACCGTCACCGCAGGCGGTAACGTGCAGGTGACCGGCACGATGTATGGGTACATTCCGCCGTCGCAGGACGTGGCCCCGGGCGGCTATACGGACGTCATCACGGTCACCGTGACTTACTAGATCGATTCCAGCGGGCGAACTGCGATGCGCATGGGCCAGGGATAGCGGCCCGCCACGAGTCCCGGCGCCAAACTCAAGCGAAAGCGCAGCGACAGACTCACCGGGTGAGGCTGCTGCCAGCGCTGGATGATCGTGCCGCCGTCTTGACCGAGGCGCAGATCCGCATCGAATCCATGAATCAGCATCGCGGCTACGATGGGAGCCACCGTCGTCACATCGAGTGCATAGCCGTTCGCGCTGTTGCTGCGTATCACGAGCATCGTCGGCTGCAATACGTCGATGTAGCCGCGCCGCAGATCTTGCGTCGAGAGTTGCAGTTCGGTCGGCGCAGATTGCCGTTCGATGTTGGCGACCGCGTTGACGGTGATGCCGACGGAGAAACTCGTGCGTGTGTCCTTGGCGGTTGCCGCTGCGAAACCCGCCATGACGAATCCAAGCGCAATTCGCGCGACTAGCCGCGGATCGGACCGCGTCACGGCTCTGCGGGTCGGGTTGTCGCTAGCGTTCATGGATACTTTACATAGCGGCACCGGCGCAGGGGACTTTAGTCATTGACGCGGCCGCGCGCTCCTGACATAACGTGGTGCCACGCATGCGCACTCCATTGACGCTCCCGTTCGCGCTGTTCCTGCCGTCATTACTGATCTGCTATCTAGCCGCCCTGTGGCCTTGCGTGGCCGCCGCGGCCGATGTCCCCGATGCCCCCGGTGCCGCCGATGCGACCGCCGTGATCGGCGCCGCGCTGTCGCCGGTCGTCATTACGGCGACGCGTCTCGCGCAAGCGAGTTTCGATCTGCCCGTGGCCATCGATCGCGTCGAACGCGCGGCAATTCAGCCGGGCAAATTGCAAGTCAATTTGTCGGAGTCTCTCGATACCGTACCGGGCGCGTCGGTCGAGAGCCGGCAGAACTATGCGCAGGATCTGCAGATCTCGATCCGAGGCTTTGGTGCTCGCTCCAGTTTCGGCGTGCGCGGCGTGCGGCTCTATTCCGACGGTATCCCGGGAACGATGCCGGATGGACAGGGCCAGTTTTCGCAGTTCGATTTGGGTTCGGCCGACCACATTGAGGTCATGCGCGGGCCTTTCTCGGCGCTCTACGGCAACTCGTCGGGGGGCGTGATCGCCATTTTTACCGAGGACGGCGCGCCGGGAAATCGTATCGACGGCAGCGTGGATTTCGGCAGTTTGGGGACCCAGCGCTACGCCTTGAAGGATGCCGGAGACAATGGCGCGATCAATTACGTCGTCGATGCCGCGCACTTTCAAACCGACGGCTATCGCGACCACAGTGCCGCCCAACGCAATAATTTCAATTCGAAATTGCGTTTCGATTTCGCGGATGCCGGGAAATTGACGTTCATCGGCAATGCCGTCGAGACGCCATTCGTCCAGGATCCCCTGGGCCTCAATAGTGCACAGCTCGCGGCGGATCCCGCGCAAGCGGGAATCGGCGCGATCGCCTACGACACGCGCAAATCCTTGAGTCAGGAGCAAGCCGGAGCGATCTACGATCGGCCGCTCGGCGCGGCCGATGATTTGTCGGCGACTCTCTATACGGGACATCGCGCCACGACGCAGTATCAGGCGATTCCCGCTTCGACGGAAGCTTCGCCGACCGATCCCGGCGGCGTCATCGATCTCGCGCGGAACTTCTGGGGAATCGATGCGCACGTCGTCGATCACAGAGACTTGCTCGGCAAACCACTGCAGCTCACCGCGGGCCTGAGCTACGACGATCTCGAGGAAGCGCGCAAGGGGTATGTGAATTTCATCGGCGATACGCTCGGCGTCGAAGGCGAGCTGCGCCTCGACGAGGCCAATCATGTTTATGATTTGGACGAGTATTTGCAGCTGCAATGGGATCCTGGCGCGCGTTGGCGCGTGCTCGCGGGCTTGCGCAATAGCGACGTCGATGTCAGCTCCCACGATCATTTGCCGGTGCCGAGCGGCGATCAAGACAGCGGCGTACGCTACGGCGCCGTCGATCCCGTCGCGGGGATCACGTTTCGGATCGCCCCGACGCTCAACAGCTACCTGGCGTTCGGCAGGGGATTCGAGACGCCGACCCTCAACGACTTGGCGTACCGGTCGACCAACGGCAGCCTGCCGGGACTCAATTTCGGTCTTCAGCCGGCTCGCAGCGACAACTACGAGGTCGGCATCAAGGCGGAGCTGGGCTGGCTACGCGCCGATCTCGATGCGTTCTATGTAAAGACCGAGCACGAACTTGCGGTGCTCGCGGACGAGACCGGCAAGTCGGTCTACCAGAATATCGGCGAGACCGAGCGCAGAGGAATTGAACTCGCTGCGGACGCCGTATGGACGCGCGCATTCAGCGCGCGGCTTGCCTATACGTATTTGCATGCGGTCGTGGTCCAGCCGTATACCACCTGCGTCGGCGCGCCTTGTTCGGGTGCCCCCTGCGCGGTCGCGAGCGGTTGTAAAACCGTCGTAGTCGCCGCAGGCAGCTATCTTCCAGCGGTGCCCATGAATGCGCTGTACGCCGGCCTCACCTGGCGCTATGCGCCTCGCGGGATTTCGATCACACTCGAGACTCAGGGCCGCGCACAGATCTATGCCGACGACCGCAATTCCGAAGCCGCCGGTGGCTATTGGGTGGAAAACTTGAGCGTGGGTTGGGAACAGCAAGGCAAGCATTGGCGGTTCACCGAGTTCGGACGGCTCGATAATCTGGCAAACCGCCGCTATGTCGGCAGTGTCATCGTCAACGAGAGCAATTCGAGGTTTTTCGAACCGGCGCCGGGCCGAACGGCGCTCATTATGTTCACTGCAGCAAGGCGCAGCGAATGAGACCGCCTGATGGGGAATTTATAGGCACGCGCAATAAGTTATTTTGCGGCGTACACCGATTCGCGCGAACTGCGTTAACTAGTTAGTGTCTACTTAAGTACGGGTCCATAATCGAACCGATGGGGTCCGGCAGGTAACGGAGAATGGCAATCATGAGTACCAAGATGGGTCGCTTTGTTCTGGCGGTGGGGGCGCTCGCGTCGATTCTCGCAATGGGAGCACCTGCGTTTGCCGAAGGACATGGCGGCGGTAGCCATGGGGGCGGTAGCCATGGGGGCGGTGGACATGCAGCTGCAGGACACTCAGGCGGCGGCCATGCTGCGGGGGGCGCGGCACACGGTTATGGAGGCGGCGCTGGGCATGCGGGTTACGGTTATGGCGGCCACGGCGGCGCCTATGGCGGCCACGGCGGCGCCTATGGCGGCCACGGCGGCGCCTATGGTGGTCACGGGGGCAGTTACGGCGGGGGCTATCACGGTTATTACCATGGCTATTCGACCGGCCGCTATTGGGGCGGCGGCTATTGGCACGGCGGCTATTGGCCGCGCGCATATTACGGCCTCGGTTTTGCGTGGTTCTTGCCGATTTTGCCCTTAGCCTATGCGACCTATTGGTACGACGGAATTCCCTACTATTATGCCAATGACGTCTATTACACCTGGAACCCGACCTACGACGGCTATACGGTAACCGATCCGCCGCCGGTCAGCGATTCAGGGGCGGCTGCCGGACCCGCACAGGGCGAGGGCCAGGGGCAGGGCTACCAAGGCCAGGATCAGGGTCAGGGCTACCAGGGCCAGGCACCGATGCAGGGCCAGGCGCCGATGTCTGCGCAGAGCGGACAAGTCTTCATGTACCCGAAGAGCGGTCAGAGCGAGGAGCAGCAGTCGACCGATAAGCGTGAATGCCAGCAATGGGCTAGCAGCCAAGCGGACCCCTCGCACGTCGACGATTACCGGCGCGCAATGATGGCTTGTATCCAAGGACGCGGTTACAGCGCGCAATAAGGCGGCGCAATCAGCGCATTCGCACGCGATTAGCGCATCGAGCGACGCTGCGGCAAACGCAGCGTCGCCGACATCAGCTCGAACCCCAGCAAGTCGACGTCGTGACGGCGCCGGCGCCGTCCTTGGCCGACTGAACGTTATTCGTCAACATGAACTGCTGACAACTGAAGTCCGCGAGCTGCGGCGCCTTCAATGGTATGGCGACGACTTGGTAAGTCGTGGCCGAGAGGATCGTAACGGTCACGGTGTAAAAGCCCTGAGGGCTCGTCAGCGCCGCAGGCAAGTTGTAGGGCGGGGCCTGGCACAACGTGAAATTGAAGCCCTGTGAATAGCAGCGCTCGAGTTGCTGGGCGGTGAACGACATCGACTGCGTCGCGTCGGTGCGGTTCGATTTTTGCACGAACTGCGTGTACGCGGGGTAGGCGATCGAGATGAGGATCGCGACGATCGCGACCGTGATCATCAGTTCGATGAGGGTAAATCCGTTTTTCTTCACGCCGCTACTCCCGATCATTTATCGATGTGCCGCTTGATCGATAGGACCGAGGTGGTCTTGGCGTCTACCGGCCCATCCAATACCACGTCGACTTTTTGTCCGACGGTGATGGCCTTTAGACTCTTGTCGGCCGCGCTCCCTTTTTGGACGCGGTACACCTGATGGTTGACCTCGACCTGTCCCGGCGTCGCCGTCGCGGTGACTTCACCGACCACGAGGATCGCGACTTTGCTGGCCCACCCCATGTCGGGTCGCAAGCTCCCTAACAACAAGAAGACGATTGCGGCGAAAAACAATTTGCTAGGTTTCACTGGCGTATCTCCCACCATGCCGTGCGGTTTTTACTGGAACCCTTTTCGGCGACGGTTTGAATGGCGCCGGTGGATTCGGTGATCAGCTTGATCTTCGAGGCAGTCGCGAAGTTGGCATTTTGAATCGTCGGTGCCGCCGCATATACGGATCCGAGCGACAGGCCGACCGGATTGACCAACAGCATCGAGCCGCTTCCGTTCGAGACCGGCAGACTATCGGTGGCGTTGATGGTTACACTGCCATTGACGGAGAACTGCGGACTTGGGAATGAACCGCCGCTCGCGTAGTTGAGCACCATCAAGAAAGAACTGCCTCCCGCGGTGCAGAGACTGTCGGTAGGCTCATAGGTCGTGAGCACGACCCCGCCGCCGCTCTCGATACGCGGATCGGTGATCACGCGTTCGCCCTGGCCGGTGACCGTGCCGCCGCTGATCGTGACGAGGCCCGAGGCCGACGCCGTGAACGTGCCGCCGGTAATCGCATCCAGATCCATATACCAGCCCGAGTTGGTCGGGATGCTGACGGCATTGCCCGTCACGATGCGCACCGTGGTGCCGTCGAGCGATGCGTCCGCGATGCTTTGCTGCACCATGCTCGCGGTAAACCGATTGATCGGCGTCGTGTACCCATTGGGTGGATCATAGATTCCGTAAATGCTTTCCGTCTGGAAATTACTGAGATCCGGTATGCCCAGCAATTCGCCGGTTCCGACGAACACCATCGTGCCGAGCACCTGCGGGTAGCGCGGATTGAGCGTTGCGGCCGGGGTCGTCGTGATCGGTTGCGGATTGCCGAACGAATCCCGGGCCTGAAACGACACGCTGACGGTCCAGTTCAGGGGATTGGGATTGGATACGTTGATGCGCCACAGATTGCCCTGCAAATCGCCGCCGTAAACGAGAGTCACGGCGCCCGAAACCTGCCCGCCACCGTTGACGGCGATGACCGTCGATAGTCCGTTCGACGCCGCGAGGTTGCAGGCCGTGGGAACGGCGGCGCACAAATCGATCTTGGTAATGATCGCACCGGTCTGCGCATTCAAGGCGTAGAGGAACGGTTTTTGAAATCTGCTGTTGTAGCCGTTGCCGACGAATACCTGCCAACTGGCGGTTGTGTCGGAGGTCTGCGCGATCGACGGCGTGCTGTAGGTCAAGCCCATATCGGGATCGGTGAAATCCCAAAGCACGCTGTTTGCGAGCTGCATCTCGTTCGTCAACGTGTCAGGGTCGGTCACATCGATTGCGAAAACGCTGTTACCGCCGGCCTGTTCCGCGCTCACGAGTACGGTATGCCAGGAATTGTTCGCGAATTGTACGTCGGATGCCTGCGGTGAACCGTTGACGAAGAATTGATGGCGCGCGTTGTAATACGGTGAAACGAGATTGATCAAATTCGCATAAACGCCGGCCGGAATGTACGCAAATAGTTCATTGCCGTTATTCGCGTTGAATGCATGCAACATGCCGTCGTTCGCGCCCACATAGAGCACCGGCGTTCGATTCGCCTTCATATTGACAAAGGTCGTATACGACGATAACTGGCTGCTGCCGGACGGCGCGCCGATATACAGCGGATTGCTGTTGACGATGTCGCCCAACTTGTGTGTGCGATTACGCATCGGTCCGCCGTTGCGCTGTTCCAAGGCGCTGGAGCCGCGCAGATAGGTCAGCACATCGCTGCCGCTCGAATCCGCGACGAACGTCCCGAGCTCCTGACCGAGCGTCGTCGCGGTGGAAATGCCCGTCGCCGATGCGCTGCCGTTCCATTCGAACGGCGTGCCTGCAAGTGCGTTCGGGTCCCAGGTTGCGATGACGCGCTCGGACGGAAACTGATTGTCCAATTGGGCTTGCGCCGACCAGAGCCCCGGCGGCAGCGTGTCGACGATGCCCGTCGAGGTGCTGATCGGGAACGCGAACACGTTGCCGGTCCAATCCTGGTAAACGTCGGAGCTGTTGAACTGCGACTGGTACACGACCGAGTTGGTATTGAGGCCCGTGGAATTCACGGCCGCCGACGAGGTCGATTGCTCGGTCGTGAGTATCGTATCGATGATCAGCTGCAGCGCATCGCTGACGGCTTGAGGCGTCGTCGCCGGAAAGTATTGACCGGTTCCACCGGCGATGGCCATCGCGGTCATCGTTTGCGCCGCCTCCGGGTTGACCGACGGATCGACGCCTGCACCCACCGCGATGATGTAGGTCTTGACGTTGTTGTTTGCCAATAACGTCAACTGAGTGACGGTGTCTTTGATCGCCGCGTCGTTCGTCTCCGAGTAAATCAGCGCGCCGGTCACGGGGTCGAAACCTGCGGTGACCCCCCAGTTGTTGCCGGAGGTACTGCCCAAGGGCGGCCACGCATTGCCGTGGCTATCCAACGTCGGCAGGCCGTCGGTGATCAGCACGAGGTAGCGCGATGTGCTGCAGGCGTCGGTGCTCGCCGGGTTGACGGTCGTATAGAAGTGGTTCGCCGCCGCGATCAAGCCCGCGATCGGCGATTGCACGCCGGCCGCCTTGAGTTCACCGGTGCCGGCGCTGTCGGTTTCCGCTGCCAGGAATGGCCAGAACGTATTGTGGACGGCCTGCACGGAGGCGGGTGTCGGGTATTGGCCGGCCGAGTTCGCGGGCCCGATCGGCACCATGACTTGGCCGGCAGTGCGGTCGCCGGCTTGCTGGTCGGTGTAATAGCCGAAGCCGCGCGCCAGGTACATGACTTGCGGCGAATAGGGGACGTAGCCCGCGTTGGTCGGAGAGACGCCGGTCAGGCAGCCGTTCGTCGTGTAGCTATAACCTTCGTAGATGTTGCCGGGGTTGTTGTTGTAATCGGCCAGCGAGTACGAAGTGAACGGGTTCGGCGGACTCGGCACGTAGCCTTCGGCAGCGGTCGTGTAATCGGTGCAATTGATCGCGAGGCCGTAGAGGACGTCGTTGACCTGGGGGTCGTCGCTGCTCGCGCCGATGCCCATCCATTGCTGTTGCGAGATGTTCTGCGAACTGTAAAACGAATCCCAGTTGACGCAGTCCCAATAGGCCCAGCTGCCGTTGGCGATGTGCGACAAGGCCGGGAACTGGTATTGGTAGCATGGATTATTGACGTACTCCACGCCCGCGATCGGCGTCTGCGCCGAGCTGAACAAGAAGCTGCCCGTCGGATTGGTCGCGCTGACATTGGGGCTCATCAAATAGACCGAGGTTGCGTAGGCGCTCAAGCCGGGCAGCGAGTATTCCATCAATCCGAAATCCGCATAGGGGATGTAGTTGGTCAAGACGCTCATGATTCCCGCCTTGGCGACATTGAGTCGGCTCGGCGAGTTATCGAGCCAAACACCGCTTCCGGCGACCGTGTAGGGCGCAGTGACGCCGTTGCCCGCATTGACCGGCGGCGTGAATCCCGCCGGAATCGTGAACGTCAGCGGCGAGCTCGAGTTTTGCATCTCCGGATAGAGACCGGCGCCCGTCATGATTGCGCCGGACAGCGTGCCGTCCATGGACTCCGAATTAGCGACCGCGAGCATGATTTGCGGATGTGCCGGAATCGTGATGGTCATCGGCACTTGCGAGATCGACACTGCTGGCGCCGCCGCGAATACGGAACTCGACGATCCCACGAGCGCGATCAGCGCCAAGGACATCATTGCGCGGCCGATGCACGCTCGCATGATATTCAGGGTTTGCTCAAACATGTTGAAATCCTCGTAGGCTCAATCTGCTACCGGAAAATGCTTTGTAAGGTCGTCGTCGATGTGCCGTCGGCGCCGACTGCGCTCACGGTGACTCGATAAACGGTCACCGGCGGAGTGGGCGACGCATATTGCACCGAGCTGATGCTGTCGCCCGGTACGGCGACCGGCGGTAGGCTCTCGATCGCCAATTGGGGCGGCTGCGCGAGTGCGATCGCGCCGAGATTCGGGGCTCCCGAGCCCGTATAAGACATCGCTGCGCCGGGCGTCGTGCTCCAAGTCGTCGGCGCCGGTACCATGGAGGTGCCGGTCGTCGTGTCGAAGGTGTAGAGGCCGTTCGCGTTGGTGCTGAAGGCGGAATAAATGCCGCTGAGTATGCCGCCCTCGGCCGCCCGCAACGCCGCCTCTGCCGCTTCCATGCCGATCTGGTGGTTATCGTCGTTGCGCGACATGCGTTCTTCGACGGTTTCCATGCGCGCGGCGGTCACGCCGATCAAACTCAATATCAACAACAAGATCAGCGCGACGAACAGCACGACACCGGATTGTTTGGAGTGGCTCGGGAATTTGGCGTGGATCGGCAATGAGTTGAGCTGCATGGCTGCTATCTCGTTCAGGTCAAGGAATTGCGGACGCTGACCGTGACTTCAAATACTTGGCGGGAGCGCGAATCTTGCGGCGCCGTCACGATCGTTCCGAGCAAGTTGTACGTCAATGCGGCGGACGGGATGCTCGCCGAGCCCAAGGGACTCGCCGCCAATATCGCGATCTTCACGCTCATGACCGAATTGAAATCCGGGACTTGATCGGCCGTCACGTATTGGCTGACCGTCTGAGTGCCCGTCGTATCAATGCCGTAGAGGATTTGCATCGCCTCGATGTCGGGGACCATTTCGGTCGCGCCGTTGTTCGGCGGTCCGCTGTTCGGGAACACACCCGCGGCATTCAACGTGTAGGAGAACAGCGCGCTGTCGCCGTCGGCGCCCGGGCCGATGAACCATACGGCCGTGGTGACCGGAGTCACTTGGGCGCCCAGATCGAAATCCATGCCAAGCGCACCAGCGCTATTGCCCGGGGGGCCGCCGCCGGAATTGAAGGCAACCGTGGTCGTGGATCCGGCCTGAACCTGGAAAGCCGCGGATTTGGCGCAGTCGGACATCACGGCGATCTGTCCGGGCGCGAAATTGGTGACGCCATTGCTATTGACCGTGAAATTGTTGCTGCCGTTGGGAGCCGCCGAGGTCAGGTAGGCGGGCTGGCTACCCGGCAAGGTCGAGCGGACGACGAGCACGTCGTTGTGCTGTATGACCATGTCCGTGAGCGCCGGATCCAAACCATTGACCCAATCGCCGGTCGACGGATCGGCGCTCATGGAAGCCAATTGCGTCGCGGGCGCAACCAAGGTGTACGCGGCACCGACACCGGTGTTGTTGGCCTCGAAACCGTCCAACGGTTCGGTAAAGTTGTAGGCGAGCGACGGCAGGACCACACTGAGCACGTTGGCTTGGCGTTGCGTTGTGTTGCAGGCCATGAAGCCCGCGTTGCGAACCGCTTGCTCGAGAAAGCCGACCGCGAAGCGGCCGCCGTCGGTGACGGCGCCGGTGCCGGAGGTCCCTTGAAAGGCTCTTCGAGCGCCGATGAAGACCGATATCACCGCGCCGGTCACGAGCAAGGCGAGCATGATCGCCACCATGAGCTCGACCATGGAAAATCCGCGCGTGCGCCTCACAGCAGCGTCTCCAACGTCACGGCTTGATTGGCCACGAGCGTGCCGTCGGCAACGGCTCCGAACGCCGATTGCGCGACGGCGTCGTTCCAGGAAACGACGATCGTCGCGGTAGTCGCCGTCGAGCCTGCCGGAATGACGGTGGTCACCGAACCGGCCGCGCCCGGCAGCGCCGACTGCAGCCTCAATTGCCACGCATAGACGTCGTAGAGCGCAAGATTGGCCGGCGTGCTGCAGAGATTGCCGGTTCCGGCGCAAGTGAACCCCGGGTTGGTTGGAGTCGCGCCTGCGGCGAGAACGTTATCGTAGCCCTGTAGCAGCGCGGTACTTCGATTGGCGCGCATATCATCGAGAATCTCGTACGCGAGTGCGGTCGCCTGGCTGCGCAAATAGGCGCTGTCATTCGAGCGCGATGAAAACATCACGAGCTTGGCGACGCCGAGCAGCCCGATACTCAAGATCACGAGAGATACCATGACTTCGATGAGCGTGAATCCGCGCGCGTGGCGCTGGACCGGACATTGGGAGGTAGTGGCGATCATGGCGGTGAATAGCTCGGGTTTGGATCTATGGGCAAGCAAGCGCCGCACGGCTGACGGATAGTCCTGCGGTCTGCGATGCGGCGACGCGGCCCGTGGAATTGACCTCGACGTCGCGCGCGTAATTCGCGCCGCGCGAATCGCAAATATTGATTTCCAGTGTCGTGCCTTGCGGGGATAGCTGGCCGCTCGAGGTGAACTGAACACCGGCCTGTCCCGTGCCGCGCGCGGTCAGGGTATTGCTGCCCGAGGTGGCCGGGACCGCCTGGTCGATCGTCGCCGGCGCCGCATTGAGCGGGCCGGGGAAGACGATCCATCCCGTGGCCCAGGAGTTTCCGTTGTTGCAGGTTTGTCCGTCGGAGGAAGGGCAGACGCTGACAAATGTCGAGGAATTGAGCTTGACGGCTTCGCTGCGCGCGTAGTTCAAGCTGTAGAGCAGCGAGTTCGCTTGCGCGACGTCGCGGTCATTGAGCACGAAGCTGTTGAATGCCGGCACGGCGATCGAAGCCAAGATTCCCGCTACCGTCAGCGTTACCAGCAGTTCGATGAGCGTGAAGCCCGATTTGTGTCGATGGTTCGACGAGAAAAACATGTCAGTAAGGTTCATGGGTTGGCACGTTAGCAACGCAAACTTGCAGGAACCTGACGATACAGCCGGCCGTTACGTCGGTTGTGACACACTCTGCAAAACGTCTATGCGAGATGTGACGCCGTCTGCAAAAAAGATCACTGCGCGAGCCGCGAATGCGGCCGCTGCGCCGATACGGAAGCTCGGCCGCGAAGCACGAACTGCCCTAACATAATCACGAGTTCGGCGACGAGGCCGGGATAGCGATTTTTATTGCAAGCGGCTTTTATTGTCGGCCGGTTTTATTGCCAGCAGGTCGCCGTATTATCGGCGCCGCCTTGCATCGTCGCGGTCCGTGCGCCTTGGGATGTGACCGTGAATGAGGCGCAGGCCGTGTCGTTGACTTGCACGCTGCCCGGGGCCGGGACCATGGTGAACGAGAAGGTCGCGGGCGTCGAGGGGACGCCCGGCGCCAACGACAATATCGGCGCAGTCACGGTAACGTTACTGACTTGATAATAACCGCTGCCGAATTGAACCGCCGCCCAGTTGGCGCCCGTGTAGCCGAGGTCGGTCGGCGCCGCGCTGTAAGAATTGTTCGTACTCAAGTAACGTTCCTCGAGACTCGCGAGATCGAGCAGCGCGGTTCTGGCCTCGGTGCGATGCGCCTTGAGCGTGAACTGGCTGTAGCTCGCCGTTGCAATCGTGACGAGGATCGCAGCAACCGCCACGGTCACCATCAATTCGATCAGCGTAAAGCCCCTTGATCGAGGCAATCGATTGTTCATACGCCGCTTGCTCCGATGTGCGTCCATCTGTTGTGCTTAGCGCCGCTGAATCCATTGCAGTCGCTGCGCCGTGATGTTCTTGTAGTGAACGCCGACGGGGCAATTCGTATAAGGCGGCAGACAGACACTGTTGGTGCCGTTGCTCGGCGCCCCCGCACTGCCGCCGCTGCCGCCGCCGTTGCCGCCCGAAGTGACCGGCGAGGCGACGAGGTAATTATTGTTGTTGAATACCACGACCGTCGGCGTGCCGGTGCCAATATCGGCGACGCCGCTGACACCTTGCTCGACGCCGTTCGTCGGCGTGACATTGATGTACCTACCCGTGTAGTACTCGAAAAACGCGCTCGTCAGCGCGCCGCCGCTCAAGGGGTCCAAGGCCATCGTCCAGGCCGCCGCCGAGATCGTACCGCAGGTCGTCGGCGCGAAGGCCGGCGGTACCGTCGTATTGACGACAAACACGCCGGAAATCAGCGCGGGCGCGAACAGCACTTGTTCGTAGACTACCGGTGAGTTCGGGTTGGTTGGATCCGCAGCCCCAAACGGCAGATTCAAATACCAGCCGAAGTACTGACAGCCGGCGGTGTCCGCGTAACAAATGGGATTGCTGCTGACGGTCCGATAGGCGCTGCCGGTCGTGCTCAAGGTCGCATCGTAGCTTGCAGTGATCGTTTGCTGCAGCAGGTTGCCCACGGTTGCCGCAGTAGTCGTACTCGGCAGGCTCGCGAACGTCGACGTCGACTTCGAGTTCCAGGTCGACAGATTCCAGTCCCAAATTCCGTAGAGCGCCTGCTGTGTCGTGCTATAGGTCGCCGCGGCGTTATTGGTGATCGGAATCTCGCGCCCGGTGCCGAACTCGATGAGCACCCGCGGCAGCGGGCCGCTGTTGTTGATCGCGATGATCGGCTTGGTCGTAATCGGCTGGCCCGCCGGCGTCGTGAACAGAGGTTGCGGCGTCACCGCCCAGTTGCTCGGGAGGCCGTCGGTCAAATCGAAGCGCCAGAGGTTGCCCAGCAAGTCGCCGGCATAGACATAGTCGACGATGTGATCGCCGTCGAGGTCGGCCGCGTCCATGAACGCGATGCCGTCCCCGGCGCCAACCGGCTGACCGGTGCTGAAGTAGTACCACGTCAATGCGCCCGAGGTGCTATCGACGGTCACGACATAGATTCCGGCGTCTCCGGTCGCGCTGCTGAAACCGTTGCCGACGATGAAACCCCAATCGCCGTTATGAAAGCGGCGGATCAGAGGCGATCCGTAGGTCTTGCCGAGATTGGCGCCGCAGTTGGCGACGTTGACGCAGCTGACGGTCGTCGAATTCCATTCGCCAATGACGGTCGCCGCGGCCGCCGCGCCCGCCTCGCTGAAATTGTCGGCTGCGCCGGCGCCCGGGTTTGTAACATCGAGCGCATAGATCGCGCTGCCGCCAGGCCCGAGGCCGCCGACCAGCCAGGTATGCCATTGGTTGCCGAAAAACAAATCACCGGTGCCGGGCGTCGCATCGACGGCGAAGTGGTGCCCATATTGGGGGTTGGAATAATCGTTCGATAAGTTCGCATACGAATTGATGTCGTTGACAACATATCCGGGCATGTAAGCGAGCAGTTCCTGTCCATCGTTGTTAGTCGCCACGTAGTTATTATTGACGTCGTAGGCGCCGGCTCTGAAGCCGTGCAGCAAACCGTCGTTGGATCCGGCGTAGACGACATTCGTGCGCGTTTGCTCCGCGGTCGTAAAGGCCGTATAGGTTTGCGCGGCGCCGGCGTTTTCGGGCGGCGTCGGTGCGTTTGTAGCGTAGAAATCAGTCCAGATGTTGGGATAGCCGCCGCTCGGCGGGCCGACCCACGTCGGGCTCGAATCGATGATGTCGCCGAGCACGCTGCTGCGCGTGCGGTACAGGCCGACGCCTGTGGTCGTCAATTCATTGGTGCGATCGCCGCGCAGGTAATTGAGGCGCAGCGGTGTGATCGTGGGATCGTTCGTGTCGAGCGCCGCTTGTTGCGCGGCGGTCAGGCTATTCCATTCGAATGCCGTTCCGCTCGCGCCATTCCAAGTCAAGATCGTGCGATTGGCCGGCCCTTCGGCGGCAACGGGACCCGCGACGCCGGTCGAGCTGCAAGTTTGGCCCGCTACCACGCCCGTGAGCACGCAAGACGCGTCCCAATTTGCGACCGGATCGATGATCAGCGTATTCGGGCTTCCCACGACGGATTCCAAACTCTGCGATGTCAGGGATCCCGGCCAGTTGTTGCTGTTGTAATAGGCAAAATAGACTTGCGTTCCGATTTGCACTTTCGCGGATTGCTTCTGGTTGACGCCCGCGGATGACGATGTCTGGCCCGTCGGCTGCGCCTGAAAGCACATGATCTCGTGAATATTCGTGCCACCGCCGGTCGAGCCTGCGAATCCGAAGCGCACATTGTTGGGCAGCGGTCCGTTTGCCACGGTGATGTCTTGTCCGGAGATCACCGGTTGATAGACGCCGCCGTTATAGCTGTACGAGAGACTCAATAGGCCCGCGGGCGTGATCGTCAAATTGTAGGTAATCGGAACGCCATAGGCGCTGCCGCTCTGCGCCGGCGTGCCATTGCCGCGGTACAACGCGGCCTCGTTGGCGATCTTGATCGCGGCGCCCAGGATTTTGAAGGCGCCGGGAATCGCGGTGTAGTCGGGCAGCGGGATCGCCGTCGTGCCGCCGCTTAGATACGGGCTCGTCGGATCGGGCTCCGCCCCAACGGGGGCGGCGTTCCACGCGGCGACGCCGGACCAGTCGTAGACGAAGGCGTTCGCGCAGGCCTGCCGCACGGCGCTTGCTTGTTGTGGATAGGTCAGCGTAGCGGGATATTGGTTCGGGTAGGCCGCATTCAACGCGGCCCACGCGGTGCCGCCGGCGCCGCGCATGCCGATGCGATTGCCTTGATAACCAGGTCCGCTCGCGGTGTTATCGCCCGGGTTCAGAAAATTACCGTACTCGTCGATCCCGAGACCGATATAGCCGTCGATCAAGCCGTCATAGCCGCGCGGCGCGCCACTCGCGCGCAGGGTTGGGTCGTTATTCTGATTCGAGCAGGTGTAACCCAAGCTGCCGCCATAGTCGCCGATATCCGGAGACGCGCCGTTGTCGACGCTCTGCAAGAAGAAGCTCATGCCGTCCGCGCCGTCATGGACGCTGGCGCCCGCGGAATTTCCACGATAACTCTCGGTCGTGAACGTGACTTGAATACCGTTGTTCGTCGGAAAATTGAAGGCCGATAGAATCGCGCCGTTCTCGTTGTAGCCGCCCGGAAAGCCATTGGTAAAGCGCAGCGCGCCACCGACCGCCGGATCGTCCGGCAGAGTGCCGGTGTTGCCGCCGACCAGATTGGGATCACCCTTGAGCGTCCAATAGGGAAGTCCCACGCACTGCGGGATCTGGCCCGGGCTCGTCGTGCCGCTCGAGCTGCCCGCGGTCAGGCAGGCGCCGTTGATGAAATACCAGGAATTGACGGTCGTCGCGCCGGTGAAGTTTTCCGTATAAGTCGTCTGCGCGGCCGCGCCGGCCGCGAGGCCGAGACCTGCGAGCGCGAATACGCCGACGGATAGTGCGTTGATCTTGGATAGCTTCATAGTGATAACCATAGCGTGAGGTTAATTGTCGCCGACACACGTCGTGCATTTCAAAACGTAGAGGGAATCGACGATGGCGACGGTATTCGGGCTGCTGCCGTAGCCGACCGCATCGATTTCATATTCGTATCCGTAACTGCCGATCTGACCCTTGTACCAAATGTAAAAACTCGGCTGCAGAATCGGATTGCTCGTCATCGCGATGCCGTTATTCGGCAGCGTATTGGCCGGCAGCGTGTAATTGACGCCGGCCGGCCAGGGCAGCTGCGACGGATTGGGCAATTCGGTATTGCAGACTTGCGGAGTGGCGGAGGAAGTAAACCCGGCACAGGCGATCGCAGGAACCGCATCGTTGAGCGCAGCGCCGTTGTTCGCCGCGGCGTTGTTCGCGATATTGAGCGCCAGCCAATTCTCGGCAAATTCCTCGGCGCTTTCGGCGGCTTGCACCGCGACCTGCTTATCGCGGGTATTGCCTGCGATTTTTTCATCGACGCCGAAACTGCGAAACATGCCGACCGCCAATAGAGTCACGACGATCAGCAACAGCAGGCTCGAGACCAGCACAAAGCCGCGCTGCGCCGGCTCGGTATGCCGACGGCCGCTCATGTCTGGCCCTCGCCGACTTGATTCATGACGTCGTAGACGCGCATGAGATTGATGGTCGGGACCGCCACTTGACCGGGCAGATTCGCCAAGGGATTCGTGAACGTGAACGTGACTTGCACGGACCGGACCTGGCCCCAGCCGGGCTGCCAGCTGGAATTCGCGACGATCGGCAGCGCGGAGGTCGCCGTCGCCGTCAAGTAGCTATCGACCGACATCGTCGGGCTATCGGTGTTGGTCCTTTCCCCGTAGAGAATCTGCAGGCCCGCGATGCCATACACGAGCGGCGTAACCGTGACGGTCTGGTTGCCTCCGGCATCGATCGTGGTCAATTGACACTGCAGATTGCCGCTGCCGTCGACGTAAAACACGTTGATCCACGTCACCGGGGCGGCGCTCGTGTTGCCCGCGCAACTGATGAGGCCATCGGGGTAGGCCGCGGCCGTCCCGGAGGTGATGTAGCGCACGCCGATGAGGGAACCGGCGCTCGTTGCGGTGTCGGCGCCGGAGATCACTTGCCCTTGGGCGAATACGAGCGTCGATCCGGTTGCGGGCACGGCGACATTGATTGCCGGGAAACTCGCCGCGGCGCCGCCGATCGTCGCATTCGGATAATCGCCGGCCGACTGTATGACGTCATTCAACAGATCCGAGGCGAAACGCTCGCCGTCCTGGAGCTGCGAGAGACCGTTCTGTACGCCCGTGGTCTGCTTCATCGTTTGCACGAGCGTCAACAAGCCGCCGATCAAGAACACCGCGAGCACCACCGCGATCATCAGCTCGATCAGCGAGAAGCCGCGTGACAGTGCGATGCGCTTCATGGCTGCACGTACAGCGTGTAGGTCGGCAGGGACAGATTCGCGAGATTATTCTGCGTGCCGTTATTTTGTTGACTGGTCATCGCGACCGAATTTTCGGCCCATACGATTTGGATCGTGCAGCTGATCGACGGCAGCGTCGGGGTATTTCCGCAGGTAATCCATGCCGAATAGGCCGGAAGAAGCTGGCTCAGCGCCGTCGCCCAATTGTTCAAGTCGTAGTTGGCCATCAGCTGCGGCGCGCAGGCGCTCGTACCGGGCGTCAGGCAGGGAGGGGCGCCCGCAAACGGATTGTTTTGCGACGTGATGACCGTCGAGGGGTAGACGCCGGTGTTCTGCCAAAAATCCTGGTTGGCATGCATCATCGCGGCGAGACTCGCGGCCTGGATCGCCGCGATCGAGCGTGCGCTCGCGACGCTGGTGCTCGATAGCGCCAAGGATTCCATTTTCGCAAGACCCAGCAGACCCACCGAGACGACCACCAGCGCGACCAGTACCTCGACGAGGCTGAAACCTCGCGATCGGGCCGAATAGCTCGGCCGCGTCGTGACTTGGCGTTCGAGGTTCATAAACAGGTCGTCCCCGGCGCGCCGGACCGCACCGTGCCCAGCATGCCGGAATTCGCGGTCGCGGCGCCGTTGATGATCAGGCAACGCGTCCATTGCGGATTGGGGGGCGTGGCGTGCAGCGTGATCGTTACGCCGAGCTGCGCGGCGACGTTGCCGATCGCGCCCGAGGAGGCAAACCCTTCGCGGTTGAATGTCACGGCTTCGACGCCGAAGTTCGCGTCGAAGGTATCGTTGGCGGTGAACGGAGTTTGGCTGCGCAGGATCGGACTCGTGGGCACGACGGTTTGAGTGCTATTGGGGTCCGGAAACACGATCCAGCCGCTTTGCCACGAGGTGCTGCCCGAGCAGCTCGGCGGTACCGCCGTCGGGTTTGCCGATGCGCAGATGGTGATCGGCAGCCCCTCCTTGAGCGCTTCGTTGCGGGCGTATTGCATATCGCCGAGCAGGCCATTGACCTCGGTCGAGACCCGATTCGACGTCGTTACATATTGGAAGCCGGGAACCGCGATCATCGCCAAAATCGCCACGATGGACATGGTGATGACCAATTCGAGCATCGTGAAGCCGGAATTCCGTTTCATGCTCGTTGTGCGTCTTTCGGCATCATGGGAGCGGACTTTAGGGGCTTAAGCTGTCTTGGAGCTGACGGTCACGGTCCTTGGTGAAAAAAATGTGATGCCATTCACGGCGCGGCGCGGATTATGTGCGCTTGCGATTTGCAGCTGACGTGGCGGCGAAGCGTACGGTGACCCGGGTGCCGCGTTGGTCGGGCCCGGAATCGATGCGAAGTTCGGCGCCATAGAGCGTGGCGATTTCCTCGACGATCGCCAATCCTAAGCCGCTGCCGTGGCCGGAAGAGTTTGGCAGGCGAAAAAAGCGCTGGCGCACCTTCTGACGGTCTGCCTCCGGGATCCCCGGTCCGGAGTCCTCGACCGCGAGAAAGGGGTGGCCGTCCCGCTCGCCCGCATGAACGGTGACGCTGCCGCCGGCCGGTGTGTACTTCAAGGCATTGTCGACCAAATTGCTCAATAGATCGTCGAGCAGCGACGCATCGGCAAGCACAATGGCCGCCTGCAAATCGGCGCCCAGATCGATGTTGCTCTGCAGTGCGCGATCGAAGAACCGCGCGACGACCTCGCCCGCAATCGCATGCAAGGCCACGATTTGGTTCTTGGCCGCGATATTCGCCGCCGGGTCGGCCCGCGCCAAGCTCAACAATTGATTCGCCGAATGAGCCAGCTGACGCACGCCTTCCTGCAGTGTCCTCAGGCGATGCCGGATCGGCTCCGCGGCGGGCTCCTCTATTAATAGGTCCAGCTGGGCCAGCATGCCGGTGATCGGTGTGCGCAATTGGTGGGCGGTGTTGGCGATGAATTGTTGCTGCGATTGCACCGAGGTGCTCAACATCGAGAACAATCGGTTCAGTGTCGCCGCCAAGGGCGCGATTTCCCGCGGCACCGAGGATTCGGCGATCGGACGCAGGTCTTGCGCCGAGCGCTGCGCGATCTCATCGCGCAATTTTCGCACCGGGCGCAATCCCAATTGAATGCCGACCCATACCAGCACGAGCGTGACGTCCAGCTGCACGAAGTCCCATAACAAGGTGCTGAGGAATTCATAGCGCGCCTCGGGTTCGTTGGACTTCATCGCCGTCGCCACCGTCACGAGGATCGGCCCGGCTGGAGTGTCGGCCCGCGTGCTCAGGATCCGCAGGCTACGGTGCTCCACCTGTGCGGTTTCATAGAGGAAATTTGCCGGCGCCTCGACGGCGACGATCGGCAGGCGCACATCCCCGTCGATGAGCTGCCGGTTCTTGTCGCGCAGCGAATACCGCATGCTGCCGTCCGGCGGCATCAAGGGTTGCTCCGGCAACCCCGCGAGCAATGCGACATGCCCGTCCTGAACCTGCAGATGCGCCACCAACGCCGTTGCCGTTTCCTTCAGACGCCGATCCGTGCTCATGACTTGCGGCGCGACGATGTTGAAGTAATGAACCAGCGCTCCGCATAGCGCCAATAAGGTCAGCGGCACCGCCAACCAAAAGACCAGCGTGCGACTAATCGAGGAGTTCACTTAGGATTTCGGCTCTTCCAGGCGGTAGCCCAAGCCGCGTAGGCTGCGGATCAGCGCTGCGCTGCCGAGCTTGGCCCGAAGCCGCGAGATATGCACCTCGACCGCATTCGGGGTGATGTCGTGATCCGTATCCGTCAAGGCCTGTTGAATGCGCTCTTTCTGGACGATCAAACCGGTGCGCCGCACGAGGCACTCGAGCACCAGCCATTCTCGTGCCGTCAATTCGACTTCCGATTCGTCGATGCAAAGACGCTTGCCGAGCAAATCGACCGACATTCTATTGAGTTTGATGATGCCGCTGGCCGCGCCGCCGGTGCGCCGAATCAGTGCGCGGCAGCGCGCCACGAGCTCGGCCGGCTCGAACGGTTTGCTCAGGAAGTCATCGGCGCCGAGATCGAGCGCCTTGACTTTGTCGGCGAGCGTGCAGCGGGCGGTCAGGATCAAGGCCGGCAGCGCCTTGCCCGCGCTGCGCAGGCGGCGTACCAGTGAAAGTCCGTCGCTGCCGGGCAAGCCGATGTCGATGACCGCCATATCGAAATCCTGCACCGCGAGGGCCGCGAGCGCCGCTTCCGCACTCGCCGTACGCTGCACGTCGAACTTCGCGGCGATTAGTCCGCGCGCCACCGCGTCGGCGACGAGATCGTCGTCTTCGACAATTAGGAGTCGCACGCGGGAGCCACGCTAACGGTCGCTGCCCGCTGCAATTCCTGGATCGGAGGAACTGTCCGGATCGGCGCCGAATGCGCCGCGCCGCGGCGCGAGTGCGCGCAATTTGGCCTCATACGCTTTGCCGAAGGCTTCGACGAACAAATGCGGAAAGCCGTCCGGCGGGCTTTGCGATAGTCCGGCAAACAATTCGGCGTAAAATTCCCAATATTTAGCTTTGTTTTGGGTACCGAATACACCGCGCTTGGCGCCGCGTTCGAAGCGCTCCTCGAGCTCCTTGGGGTCGAAACGCGCCAGCATCTCCTCGAGTGCGGAGCGCATCGCGGCGAGCGTCGCCGTGTTCTGTGCCTTCAAATCGCGGAAATTCTCGCGCATGCCCTCGACCGATCCCGAGCGCGTCGAAGTGGTCGTCATCAATCGAATCAGTGTCTGTTCGACTCCCTGAGTGAATGTCCACGCACTGTCGGACGCGTCGGCCGCCGCCGGCGGCGCCATGCGAAAACGATTGCGAAATTCATTGCGGCTCTGATTCAGATCCATGAGCCCGAGTACCGTTTCGCGCAGCAGCTGGCCCGCCAGTTGCAATGCGTTGCCGCGCGCTTCGGCCGTCACGGAACGCGGGTCGATGCCGGCACCGCGACAGAAGGCGGCAAGGCCGATATCGAAATCCCCGTCGTAGAGCATCGAGTTCTGCGAACGCTGCAGCGCCTGCGCCTGCGCGGGCGCGGGCGCAGGCGCGGCCGGAGGGGTCGGCGCGGCCGGCCAAACCGGCGCGCCGGGCGTGGCGCTGCGGTCGACCTTGAGCGGACGCGTCATCATGTGCCAGGGCACACCCGAGGCGTCCGCTTGGGCCGCCGGCGGCAGATCCGCATCGCCGGAGATCGGCTGGCCGTAAGCATTGCGAGCGAGATTTCCCAACTCCTCCTCGAGGCGATTGCTGGGCTCCAAGAGCTCGCTCAGATCGAGATCCGCGCCGATATCGTTGGCCGTCGATTTCTTGACCGCGGCGGACGGAGTTCCGCCGTCGTAGGCGACGACCGCGCCGCTATCCGGCGGGAAATCGTTGCTCGCGTCGATGCTGACCAGCAACTCGTACTCGCCGAGACGGATGTAGTCGCCGTCCTTCATCGCGTAATCACGGAACTTGCCGAGCGGCACCTGGGCACCGTTGACGTAAGTGCCGTTCGAGCTGGTGTCGACTAGAAAATACGATCCCACCCTAAAATCGACGCGCGCGTGTTTGCCCGAGAGGTAGCGCTCCGGGTCGGGTAGAATCCACTCATTGTCGGTTGCGCGACCGATCGAGCCGCCATGGACGCCGAAGACCTTGGTTGCTCTATCTCCGAGCCGGGATGCGTGTTCGCTGACAATACGTAAGCGCAAGGCCATTTTTCACTCCGTCGGACGGCTCGTAGGTTTTGCGCTAAGTGCTCGTATAATATGATGAAACACTAGCAATGTCTGGAGCCTACTAAATGGCCGCGAGTCACATTTTCAAGGTTCTGTTCGTAAATCAAGGCAAGGTCTATGAAATCTATGCCCGTAAGGTGAGCCACGGCAACTTATTCGGTTTCATCGAAGTCGAGGAACTGGTATTCGGGGAGCGCTCGACCGTGGTCGTCGACCCCGCGGAGGAAAAGATAAAGGCCGAATTCAACGATGTAAAGCGAACTTATTTGCCGATGCACTCGGTGCTGCGTATCGATGAGGTCAAAAAGCAAGGTGTCAGCAAGATTGTCGCGCTCGAGGGCTCGAATGTGGCTCAGTTTCCAGTGCCTATATACACGCCGGGCGGAGATTCCAACGCCCGCAAATAGCCTCCGGAAGCGCGGTATTGGCCGCGCGCTGCGGGGAATTGCCGATGTTTAGCCTGCTGGGCGGACCCGCGCTGTCGCGATTTCGTCTCGACAAACTGCTCACGGAATTGCAGGCGCTCGACTCGCGGGTGACCGCGATCGCGTCCCGGTTCATTCATTTTGTTGCCGTGACCGCCGCGCCGGATTCGCGCGAGATGGCCTTGCTCGCGCGACTCCTGCGCTACGGCCCGGCCGCGCCGGAGGCAGCCACGCCTACGCAAGCGCTTGGATCGACGACCGAGCTGACCGTGGCGCCGCGTGCCGGCACGGTCTCGCCCTGGTCGAGCAAGGCGACCGATATAACGAGGGTCTGCGGCCTGCGTTTCGTCGAGCGCCTGGAACGCGGCACGGTCTATTTTCTCGATTCCACGGCGCCGCTGGAGAGCGCCGTCTTGTGCCGACTCGGGGCGGTGTTGCACGACCGCATGACGGAATCCGTGTGGGTCGGAAGGCCTGATTTGGCGGCGCTTTTTGGGGCTGCTGCGGCGCGGCCACTGCGCGTTGTGGGTTTGAGCCACGACGGCCGCGCGGCGCTGGAGCGCGCGAATCGTGACTGGGGGCTTGCGCTCTCGGAAGAGGAAATAGAGTACTTGGTGGCCGCTTTCGGGCGGCTGCGGCGCGATCCCACCGACGCCGAGCTCATGATGTTTGCCCAGGCCAATTCCGAACATTGCCGTCACAAGATCTTCAATGCGCAGTTCACGGTCGACGGCGCCCAAATGCCCGCATCGCTGTTCGACATGATCCGTGCGACCTACCAGGGCAACTCGGCCGGGGTTTTGTCGGCCTATCGCGATAACGCGGCGGTCATCGAGGGATCGACCGCGATGCGCTTCTTTCCGAATCCCGCAACGCAACATTATGCAGGGGTCCGTGAGCCTATCGACATCCTCATGAAGGTCGAAACCCATAACCACCCTACGGCGATCTCGCCGTTCCCCGGCGCCGCAACCGGCGCGGGCGGCGAGATACGGGACGAGGGTGCGACCGGCCTCGGCGCCAAGCCGAAGGCCGGCCTATGCGGCTTTTCGGTCTCGAATCTACGGATTCCGGGAATGCGTGAGCCTTGGGAGGCGGATGCGCTGAAGCCCGATCGCATTGCCTCCGCGCTCGAGATCATGATCAGCGCACCGATCGGCGCCGCGGCATTCAATAACGAATTCGGCCGCCCGAATATTTGCGGCTATTTTCGCGTGTTTGAACAGCGCAGCGTGGAAGCGGGCCGCGAAGTCGTGCGCGGCTATCACAAGCCGATCATGATCGCCGGCGGGCTCGGCAACGTGCGCCGCGCGCATGTCGAAAAGGCGCTCGTGACGGTCGGCGCGCCGCTGGTCGTGCTCGGCGGCCCCTCCATGCTCATTGGCCTGGGCGGCGGTGCCGCCTCGTCGGTCGGCAGCGGTCAAAGCTCGTCCGATCTGGATTTTGCATCCGTGCAGCGCGGCAATCCCGAGATGCAACGCCGCGCACAAGAGGTCATCGACCGCTGCTGGGCCATGGGCGGGCGCAATCCGATACTGCTGATTCACGACGTCGGTGCGGGCGGTTTGTCGAATGCGCTACCGGAGGCCATCGCGCATAGCCGGCGCGGCGGTCGCATCGATTTGCGAAAAATTCCGAGCGCCGAACCCGAGCTGTCGCCGATGGAGATCTGGTGCAACGAGGCCCAGGAACGCTACGTGCTCGTGCTGCGGCCGGAAAGCGTCGGCGAATTCACGGCGTGGTGCGAACGCGAGCGTTGCCCCTATGCGGTGGTCGGCGAGATCACCGCGGACGGACGCCTGCTCGTTACCGATTCGCTGTTCGGGTCGACCTCGATCGACATGCCGATCGAGGTCTTGCTCGGCAAGGCGCCGCGCATGATGCGTGACGTGCGATCGTTGCCGAAATCAGCGCAGCCGCTATCGACCGCCGGCGCGACGATCGCGGAGTCGCTGCGACGTTTGCTGCGCCTGCCGACGATCGCCGACAAGTCGTTCCTGATCACGATCGGCGATCGAACCGTCGGCGGACTGATCAGCCGCGATCAAATGGTCGGCCCTTGGCAAACGCCGGTCGCCGACGTGGCGGTCACGCTGAGCAGTTATCAAGGCGTTACGGGCGAGGCGATGGCGATGGGCGAACGGGCTCCGGTCGCGGTCTTGAATCCGCCGGCGTCGGGCAGGCTGGCGGTCGCCGAGGCCGTCACCAATATCCTCGCCGCCGACGTGCGGCGACTGCAGGATATCCGGCTGTCGGCCAATTGGATGGCAGCCTGCGGTCAGCCCGGCGAGGATGCGGACCTCTATGCCACGGTGCGCGCGGTCGGAGTGGATCTGTGTGCCGAACTCGGGATCACGATCCCGGTCGGCAAGGATTCTCTTTCGATGCGCACGGCGTGGGCCGACGCCAGCGGTGCACACGCGGTCATCGCGCCGATCTCGCTGATCGTCTCCGCGTTCGCACCGGTCCAGGACGCGCGCCGTACGCTGACTCCGGAGCTCGATTTATCGGAGCCGTCGAACTTGGTGCTCATCGATTTGGGGGGCCGCAAGGATCGTTTGGGTGGCTCTTGTTGGGCGCAGGTGTTCGGCCAGACCGGCGGCGTGCCGGCCGATCTGGATTCGCCGCGATTGCTCGCGGCATTCGCGTCGGCCATCGTCGAATTGAAGGATTGCGGTCTGCTGCTCGCGTATCACGATCGCTCGGACGGCGGATTGTTGATCGCGCTGCTGGAGATGGCCTTCGCTTCTCACTGTGGTCTCGAGATTGAACTCGGCACGGTAGCCGATCCCTTGGCCGCATGTTTCGCAGAAGAACTCGGCGCGGTCGTGCAGGTCCGAGCTGCGCGCCTGAGCGAGGCCCGCGACATATTGCTGCGGCATGGATTGGGCGAATACACGCGGTCCGTCGGCAGGCCGGTGCCGGGCTCGGCGGTAAGTCTGCATGTCAACGGTCAGGATCTCGACCTCGGATCGCGCATCGATTTGCATCGATGCTGGAGCGAGGTGTCGTATCGGATGCAGAGCCTGCGCGACAATCCGGCGTGCGCGCTCGAGGAATATGAGCGGCTCTCGGATCCCGATGACCCGGGCTTGCATGCCCGCTTGACTTACGAGGCCGGCGACGACGTCGCCGCGCCTTTCATTTTGACCGGCGCGCGGCCTTCGATCGCGGTGCTGCGCGAGCAAGGCGTCAACAGTCAAACCGAAATGGCCGCGGTGTTCACCAGCGCCGGCTTCGACGCCTACGATGTGCACATGACGGACATCCAGGGCGGGCGCGTGAGCTTATCGCGGTTCCACGGTCTGGTTGCTTGCGGCGGATTTTCTTATGGAGACGTGCTGGGTGCCGGCGAGGGCTGGGCCAAGTCGATTCTGTTCAACACCCGTGCGCGTGAGGAATTCGCGGCGTTCTTCGCACGGCCGGCGACATTCACGCTGGGCGTCTGCAATGGTTGTCAGATGCTGTCTGCACTGCGGGAACTCGTGCCCGGCAGCGACGCCTGGCCGCGTTTTGTGCGCAATAGGTCCGAGCAATATGAGGCACGTCTCGCTCTCGTGCGTGTGCCGGAAACGCATTCCGTATTGTTTGCCGGCATGCACGGATCGGTGCTGCCGATTGCGGTGGCCCATGGCGAGGGTTATGCCGAGTTCGCCGCAGGCGCGACGGCCGATGCAGGTGCGACATCCGATGCCGGTGCGACATCCGATGCCGGTGCGGCGCAGTTGCTGAGTCAAGGATCGGTGACGCTGCAGTATGTCGATCACCGCGAACGAATCACCGAGCGCTATCCGTTCAATCCCAACGGTTCGCCCTTGGGGGTAGCCGGCATCTGCAATGCCGACGGCCGAATCACCGCGCTGATGCCGCATCCCGAGCGAGTGTTTCGCACCGTACAAAATTCCTGGGCGCCGTCCTCGTGGGGCGAGGACGGCGGTTGGATGCGGTTGTTCCGCAACGCAAGGGTATTTTTGAACTAGGCGCTGGTTTCGCTTTGCGCCGGCACCACGAACTTGCGAAACGTCATCGCTTGCAACAGCCGCGCCTTGCGCACGAACGTCTGGTACAGCAGATCGCGGATCACTTCGAGCAGAATGCCGGCGCGCTCCGCATTCAGCATGGGTTGGTGCGGCCAAGGATCGGTGTCGCTGCCGAACAGTACGGCACGCATCGCGCCGAACGTCTCATCATCGAGCGACGCGAGATCGCGGATCTCCTGAAGGGTGTCGAACATCTCGAGCTTGCCGCGTTCGCCGAGCTCGCGAAACAAAGATTGTGCCGTGCGGCGGCTCATCGCGCCGAATGCGTTGAAGCAGCCGGCCGCATAGCAGGTCAGAGCCTCCTTGAACAGCTGTTCCGCTTCCTCGGGCAAATAGGTCAGCGGAAAATTTTCGCGCGCACGCTCGATTTCAACGTAGTTTTGCCCGAGTTCGACGCGCGCGGCGTTGAAGCAGCGCACCGTGAATTTCAGGAATATGGGTTCGCCGCAGGCGTCGCACTTGAAGACGATGCCGACGTTCTTCGGTCTGCGCCGATTCAACTCCTCGAACTTCGGCGTGGCGACTGCGGTTAAATGCGTCAGCGTCTGGCAATGCGGGCAGGTCAGCGCGATGCCCTGATATTCGACGTGCAATTCGTCCTGGTGGTCGATGAACATGGTCATATCATCCTGCCAACGGCTTGTAGCGGAGACGGTGCGGCTGTGCAGCGGCCTCGCCTTTGCGCCGTTTGAAGTCCTCCACGTATTCCTGATAGTTGCCCTCGAACCAGATTACTTGCGAGTCCCCCTCGAACGCAAGGATGTGCGTGGCGATGCGATCGAGAAACCACCGATCGTGGGAAATGACCACCGCGCAGCCCGGGAAGGCGATCAGCGCTTCCTCGAGCGCGCGCAAGGTCTCGATGTCCAGATCGTTCGTCGGTTCGTCGAGCAGCAGGACATTACCGCCGGATTTCAATACCTTGGCGAGGTGCACGCGATTGCGTTCGCCGCCCGATAGATCGCCGATCACCTGCTGTTGCTGCACGCCCTTGAAATTGAATCGGCCCACGTAACCACGCGAGGAGGTCTCGTAGTTGCCGACCTTGATCAGGTCGAGGCCGCCCGAGATTTCCTGCCATACGGTGTTCTTGTCGTTGAGCGATTGGCGGGATTGGTCGACATAGGCCAATTTGACCGTGGGGCCCATGCGAATTTCGCCGCCGTCGGCCTTTTCAACGCCCGACAGCATGCGAAACAGCGTGGTCTTGCCGGCCCCGTTGGGGCCGATGATGCCGACAATACCGCCCGGCGGTAGGCTGAAGCTCAAGGAGTCGATCAATAGACGTTCGCCGAAGGCTTTGCGAATGCTCTTGCATTCGATGACCAGGTCCCCCAGCCGTTCCCCCGGCGGGATGTAGATTTCATTGGTTTCGTTGCGCTTCTGGAATTCTTGTGAGGCCAATTCTTCGTAGCGCTGCAATCGCGCTTTCGATTTCGCTTGGCGCGCTTTGGGATTGGTCCTTACCCACTCCAACTCCCGTTTGAGCGTCTTCGCCAGCGCGTCCTGCTGGCGGTTTTCCTGTGCGAGGCGCTGCTCTTTCTGTTCGAGCCAGGAGGAGTAATTGCCCTGCCATGGGATGCCGTGACCGCGGTCGAGTTCCAGAATCCATTCCGCGACGTTATCGAGAAAATACCGATCGTGAGTGACGGCGATGACGGTGCTCGGATATTCCTCGAGAAAATGTTCGAGCCACGCCACCGATTCAGCGTCGAGGTGGTTGGTCGGCTCATCGAGCAGCAGCATATCCGGCTTCGAGAGCAATAGCCGGCACAGGGCGACCCGCCTTTTCTCGCCGCCCGACAATTTGCCGACGACCGCGTCCCATGGCGGCAGACGCAGCGCGTCGGCGGCGATTTCGAGCTTACGTTCCAATTCCCAACCCCCGACCGCGTCGATCTTGTCCTGCATCTTGGCCTGCTCTTCCATGAGCTTGTTCATTTCAGTGTCGGACAGCGTCTCGGCGAATCGATCGCTGATCGCATTGAACCGATCGATGAGGCGCTGGACGTCGCCGACGCCCTCGCCGACGACCTCGCGCACGTTTTTTTGCTCATCGAGCACCGGCTCTTGCGGCAGGTAGCCGACTTTGATGCCCGGTTGCGGGCGCGCCTCGCCTTCGATGTCCTTGTCGTCGCCGGCCATGATCTTCAACAACGTGGACTTGCCGGAACCATTGAGGCCCAGCACGCCGATTTTGGCGCCGGGAAAGAAACTCAAGGAGATATCGCGCAAAATAATGCGCTTGGGCGGCACGACCTTGCCTACCCGGTTCATGGTGTAAATGAACTGAGCCATTAGCGACCTGCGTTGAAAAGTAATGGTGACTGAGCGGTGGGTACCGGAGCCGAATTATCCGCGACAATGTCAAGCTTGTCACGGCCGATGCGGCTCGTGCTAGGCTGATATCGAGATGCCCGACCCCGCAGTTACCGTCGTTGCCGGAGACGAGATCGCCCGTTACGGTTTTGGCAGCGGTCATCCCTTCGGCCTGGACCGGCATGCGCATTTCATGCGGGAATTGACTGCTCAGGGCCTCGTGGCCGAGGTTGCCTTGCGCGCGCCCCGGATGGCGACCGTGGAGGAGTTGGCGTCGTTCCATACACAGTCCTACATTGATTTCGTACAGAAAAGGTCCGTCCAGGGCGAGGGCTTTCTGGACGGCGGCGATACGCCCGCGTTCAAGGGCGTATTCGAGGCCGCCGGGTCGGTCGTCGGTTCGACCTTGGTGGCGCTCGAGGCGTTGATGTCGGGCGCGGCGCGGCGGGCGTTCGTGCCGATCGCCGGGTTGCACCATGCGGCGCGCGCCGGGGCGGCGGGATTCTGCGTTTTCAGCGATTGCGGCGTCGCCGTGGAAACTTTGCGTTCGCGCTATTCCGTGCGCCGCATCGCCTACGTGGATATCGATGCGCATCATGGCGACGGCATGTTTTATGCCTTCGAGAGCGATGCGGACCTCATCATCGCCGATATTCATGAGGACGGCAGGCATCTGTATCCCGGCACCGGCGCACGCGCGGAAACCGGCCGCGGGCCCGCCGTCGGCACGAAGTTGAATTTGCCGCTCGAACCCGGGTCTGGCGACGATGCTTTCATGGCGGCCTGGCAGGAAGTCGAAGATACGCTGGAACGCTACCCCAGCGAATTCATTTTGTTTCAATGCGGCGCCGACAGTCTGGCCGGCGATCCGATCACGCACCTGCAATTCACCGCGGCCGCGCATGCCCACGCGGCCCGGCGCCTATGCGCGATCGCGGACGCCCAAGGCCATGGCAGGGTGCTCGGCATGGGCGGCGGCGGCTACAATCGGCGCAACCTCGCTGAGGCGTGGACAAGTGTCATACGCGCGTTTCTGGCTAGGGATCCATAGCCGAATCGGCTATAATTATCGGCTATTTTCCTGGCGCCTAATCGTTGGCTGCCAATTCCCGGGAGACCTTGGTACATGTTCAGTGCGCAAATGACTATTGCCGGCTTCGACCCCGAACTCAGCAGTGCGATTGCCGGCGAACGGCAGCGCCAGGAGGATCATATCGAGCTGATCGCCTCCGAGAATTACGCGAGTCCGCGCGTGCTGGAGGCGCAGGGTTCGGTGCTCACGAACAAATATGCCGAAGGTTACCCGGGCAAGCGCTACTACGGTGGTTGTGAATATGTGGATATCGCCGAGCAGCTCGCGATCGATCGCGCGAAGGAATTATTCGGTGCGGCCTATGCGAACGTACAGCCGCACTCCGGCTCGCAGGCGAACGCGGCAGCTTACCTCGCGCTACTGAGTCCGGGCGATACGATCCTCGGCATGAGCTTGGATCACGGCGGTCACCTCACGCATGGCGCCAAGGTCAATTTCTCGGGCAAGCTCTTCAACGCTCTGCAGTACGGCATCAAGCCGGATTCGGGCGAGATCGATTACGATCAAGTCGCCCGACTCGCTCAAGAGCATCGACCGAAGCTCATCGTCGCGGGCTTTTCGGCCTATTCGCGCGTCATCGATTGGGCGCGCTTTCGCGCGATCGCCGATTCCGTGGGCGCGTACTTGATGGTGGACATGGCGCATGTCGCGGGGCTCGTGGCCGCGGGCGTCTATCCGAATCCAGTGCCGTATGCCGATGTCGTGACTTCGACGACGCACAAGACGCTGCGCGGTCCGCGCGGTGGCTTGATCTTGGCGCGCCCACATGCGGATTTGCACAAGAAATTCAATTCCATGGTGTTCCCCGGCACTCAGGGCGGCCCGCTCATGCATGTCATAGCCGCCAAGGCCGTCGCTTTCTTGGAAGCGCTGCAGCCGGAATTCAAAGCCTATAGCGTCCAAGTCGTCACGAACGCGAGGGCAATGACCAAGGTTCTGCAGTCGCGCGGCTACAAGATCGTCTCGGGAGGCACCGACAATCATTTGTTCTTGCTCGATCTGATCGACAAGAACATCACGGGCAAGGATGCCGACGCGGCTTTGGGTCGCGCGCACATGACGGTCAACAAGAACGCTGTGCCGAATGATCCGCGGCCGCCTGCGATCGCAAGCGGCTTGCGCATCGGGACGCCGGCGGTCACGACGCGCGGCTTCAAGGAGCCCGAAGTGCAGCAACTGGCGAATTGGATTGCCGATGTGCTCGATCACATGGGCGATGAATCGGCCGTGGAGCGCGCGCGCTCCGAGGTGGTAGCGCTATGCAGGCGATTTCCGGTCTATGGATGAAGGCGCTGCGGATAGTGTTGGGACTAGTGTAAGCAGCCCCGATGCATTGTCCATTCTGCGGCCACACGGAGACTAAAGTCATCGATTCGCGCCTTGCGGGAGAGGGGCGCCAGATCCGTCGACGGCGCGAATGCTTGGCGTGTACGGAGCGCTTCACGACCTTCGAAGAGGCGGAGTTGCTGTTGCCGACGGTCGTCAAGAGCGATCGCAGCCGCGAGCCCTTCGACGAGAACAAGCTGCGCGGCGGCATTCAGAAAGCGCTCGAGAAACGTCCCGTGAGCCGCGAAGCGATCGAGGATGCCGTGGCCCGTATCTGTCACCGGCTGCGCAGCCTCGGCGAGCGCGAGATCGCTTCGCGCAGCATTGGGGACATGGTCATGGAGGAGCTGCGCCACCTGGACGAAGTCGGCTACGTGCGCTTTGCCTCCGTGTACCGCAGTTTCCAGGACATCGAGGCGTTTCGGACCGAGATCGATCAACTGCGGCATCACCGTCGCCGGCGCGAGCGCAGCACGAATCAATTACCGCTGCTGCCCGGCACCGATCCGAACGACAAAACCAAATGACCGCCCAACTCGCCCAACAGGACTCGATGCACATGGCGCGCGCGCTGCAATTGGCAGAACGCGGTCTGTACACGACCGATCCAAATCCGCGCGTCGGCTGTGTATTGGCCCGCGACGGACGCGTTGTCGGCGAGGGATGGCATTATCGCGCCGGAGAGCCGCATGCCGAAGTGCTCGCGCTGCGCGCGGCCGCCGAGAGTGCTCGCGGCGCGACCGCGTATGTCACGCTCGAGCCCTGCAGTCATACCGGACGCACGCCGCCATGTGCGGATGCGTTGATTACGGCCGGTGTTGCGCAGGTGCATTGCGCGACATCCGACCCCAACCCGAAAGTCGCGGGCGAGGGCATCCGCCGATTGCAGGAAGCCGGTATCGGCGTATCGGTCGGCCTGCTTGCGGCGGCGGCGCGCGCGCTCAACCCCGGCTTTTTCTCGCGCTTCGAGCGTGCGCGTCCCTATGTGCGGCTCAAACTGGCCATGAGTTTGGACGCGCGAACCGCCCGTGCGGACGGCGTCAAGGCGTGGATCAGCGGAGAGGAGTCGCGTGCCGACGTGCAAGTTTGGCGGGCGCGCAGTTCCGCGGTCCTGACGGGCGCCGGCACGGTGCGGATCGATGATCCGCGGCTCGACGTGCGGCTCGACTATGGGTCGTGGGTGCGCCAGCCCTTGCGCGTGCTGCTCGATCCTTCGCTGTCGTGCGCGCCGACGGCCAGGATATTTCAAGGCGAAGGCGCCTTGGTATTCGCTTCGCCCGACGCACCGGCGTCCGCGTTGCGTGTCGAGCGCTTGGCGTGCCGCGACGGTGGTTTGGATATCGGCGCGGTGTTGCGGCGTTTGACCGCGTTCGAGGTCAACGAAGTGCTCGTCGAATGCGGCCCGCGCTTGGCGGCGGCGTTTCTGCGCGCGGGGCTCGTCGACGAGCTGTTGCTGTACGTCGCGCCGATTTTTCTTGGGTCAGATGCACTGCCTCTCGCCGATTTGCGAGGTGCAGAAGCGCACACTCCGCAGGAGGGCGGCCTCGATGCGATAACGCGCGGCTTCGAATTCGTGGACGTTCGGCGCATCGGCGCCGACTTGCGCCTCATCTTGAAACCAAAAGAGGCCTGAGTATGTTTACCGGAATCATCGTGGCGACCGGCCGACTCGTTGCGATTACCGACAAAGACGGCGATCTCGAGTTGGGATTCGATGCCCCGGACCTCGATCTCGCACGCATCGCACTTGGCGATAGCGTGTGCGTGCAGGGCGCATGCCTGACCGTGACGCGCAAGGAGTCGCACGTGTTTTTCGCCGATGTGTCGCGCGAAACCATTTCCAAGACGACATTGGGCGCGCTGGTCAGCGGCTCGCGCGTGAATTTGGAGCCGAGCCTGCGGGCCGGCGATCCGCTCGGCGGCCATCTGGTCAGCGGACATGTCGATGCGGTCGGCACGCTCGTAGGAATTCATCCCGATGCGCGCTCCTGGCGTTTGAGCGTCACGGTGCCGCTCGCGCTCGCGCGCTTCATCGCGCCGAAGGGCTCCATCTGCATCAATGGCGTGAGTTTGACCGTCAACGAGGTGCGCGGCGCGGTATTCGACGTCAATATCATTCCGCACACGCATCGGGCCACGACTCTCGGCGAGTTGGCAATCGGCGACGGTGTGAACGTCGAAATCGACGTGATCGCGAGATATTTGGATCGACTGATTTCAAAAACCGAAGAGTGAAACGCAACATGGCTGGCTTTAATACGATCGACGAGATTCTCGAGGACATACGCCGCGGCAAAATGGCTGTGATCATGGACGACGAGGATCGCGAGAATGAAGGGGATCTCGTGATGGCCGCCACCTGCGTGCGGGCCGAGGACGTCAACTTCATGGCCCGCTACGGGCGGGGCTTGATTTGCCTCACGCTCACGCGAGAGCGCTGCCGACAGCTGCGCTTGCCGCTGATGGTCAGCGACACCGACAGCCTGCACAAAACCAATTTCACGCTGTCGATCGAGGCCGCGGAGGGCGTGACCACCGGCATTTCCGCGCACGATCGCGCGCACACGATTCAAACGGCGGTCGCAACCGGTGCACAGCCCGAAGATCTGCGCCAGCCCGGGCACATATTCCCGTTGATGGCGCAGCCCGGCGGCGTGCTCACGCGGGCCGGGCATACGGAGGCCGGCTGCGATTTGGCGCGTCTCGCCGGTTTTGCGCCGGCCGCCGTGATCGTCGAGATTCTCAACGAGGACGGCACGATGGCGCGCCGACCGGACCTGCAGTTGTTCGCGGAGACCCACCATTTGAAGATCGGCACGATCGCCGACTTGATCCGCTATCGCTTGAAGAACGAGCGCTCGGTCGAACGCATCTATGAAGAGAGCGTCGACACCGAGTACGGCGCGTTCCGCCTCTATTGTTACGAGGACCATGTTCACAAGAACGTGCACGTCGCGCTCGTCAAGGGGGATCTGAATTCCGAGCCGCCGCCCCTGGTTCGCGTGCATCTGAAGGAGACTTTGCGGGACGTGCTGGGCGTACGTAGCGACCGCTTGGGCTGGCCGTTGCGTTCGGCGATCCGCCGCGTGGCGAGCGAGCCCTCGGGCGTCATCGTGATTCTGCGGCCGGACGAGAGTCCGCGCGATTTCATGGACAGCGTGCAATTGCTCGACAGCAAGAAGCCATCGGGGCCGCCTGCCCCGGGTGCCACCGTGCTGCGTACCTACGGCATCGGCGCACAAATTCTCAAGGATCTCGGCCTGAAGCGCATGCGAGTGCTCAGCGCCCCGAAACAGTTGCAGGGACTGGCGGCATTCGATCTGGCGGTCACCGAATACGTCGATGGCGCTGAATGACGCGTCAAGGGGCATATACTTTGAAGTCCCGAGTTCCCGAGGATAAGCACCCGTGCCCGTTGATCAGCCAAGAATAATCGAGGGGGATCTTTCGGCCGGCGATTTGCGCTTCGCATGCATCGCGGCGCGATTCAACGATTTCGTGGTCGAGCCCCTGGTCCAGGGTGCCGTGGAGACGCTGAAGCGCCATGGTGTCGCCGCATCCCGGATCGACATTGTGCGTGTGCCCGGCGCCTTCGAAATACCGCTCGTCGTGCGCAAATTGGCGCTTTCGGGCCGTTACGATGCGTTGATCGCCTTGGGGGCCGTGATTCGCGGCGACACGCCGCATTTCGATTATGTGGCGGGCGAGTGCGCGCGAGGCCTGGCGCAGGTTGCGCTCGACTGTGCGCTACCGGTCGCATTCGGGGTTCTGACGACCGATACCGTGGAGCAGGCGACCGATCGTGCCGGCGGCAAGGACGGCAACAAGGGCGCCGACGCCGCGTTGACGGCGATCGAGATGGCCAATCTGCTGCGCCGTCTGGAGCCGTAGCGGTGGGCGTCAAAGGATCCGCCCCTCGCCGCCGCCATGCGGCTCCCGGTCATCGCGCGCGCAGCCTCGCACGCCGACTGACCGTGCAGGCGCTCTATCAAATTCAAATCAATCCGCGCTCGTGGCAGGATACGCATAAGCAATACGCAGCGGACCCGGAAGCCGAACGAGTCGATCGCGGCTATTTCCGTGCGTTGATGATGGCAATTGTGCCGCATCGCGAGGGGCTGGACGCGGTGCTGGCGCGTCTTTCTGAAATTCCTCCGAACGCACTCGATCCGATCGAGCACGCCGTGCTCTGGCTCGGAGTGCACGAATTGCAGTCCGCCGCCGACCTACCCTATCGCGTGGTGCTCGCCGAGGCGGTGCAGCTGGCGAAGCAGTTCGGCGCAACCGATGGACACAAGTTCGTCAACGCGGTGCTCGACCGTGCGGCGCAAGAACTGCGACCGCACGAGTACGGGCAAACACTCGAATAACGCTCCATGGGGATCGGGCCTTGAGCATCGGCGAGTTCGAACTAATCAGCCGCTTCTTCGTGCGCAGGGGCGAGCGGGCACTCGCGCAGGAGGGCGTGCTGCTCGGAATTGGCGATGATGCGGCGCTGCTGCGGGTTCCCGACGGCGCCGATTTGGTGGCGGCCGTCGATACGATCGTCGCGGGGCGCCACTTTCTGCCCGGGACCGACGCACGCAGCATCGGCCACCGTGCGCTCGCGGTCAATTTGAGCGATTTTGCGGCCATGGGCGCGAGCCCCGCGTGGGCGACGTTGGCCCTCACGATGCCGACGGCCGAGCGGGCATGGCTCGAGGGGTTCGCCGCGGGGCTATGGCAACTCGCGGATCGCTACGGCGTTGCGCTCGTGGGCGGCGATACGACCGGCGGTCCATTGACCGTTAGCCTGCAGTTGCTGGGGCATGTGCCGCGCGGCGCGGCGATACGCCGCAGCGGCGCTCGGGCCGGCGACATTCTCGCGGTCACCGGAACGCTCGGCGATGCCGGGGCGGGTCTCTGGCTGGCGCAGGCGCGCGCCGCGCCGCGCGGTCAAACGCGGACCGGCACCGATACCCCGCCGCACCGCGGCGCGCTTGCGCGTGAACTCATCGAACGCTTCGAGTACCCGGCGCCGCGCGTCCAATTCGGATTGGCGGCGCGCGGTATTGCGACGGCCGCAATGGACATCTCCGATGGGCTCGTCGGAGATCTGCCCAAACTGGCCGCGGCGAGCGGCGTGTCGGCTCGGGTCGAGGTGGAGCGACTGCCGCTGTCGCAGGCGCTGCGCGAACTCGCGACGCCGCAGCAGGCGCGCGATTGGGCGCTCGCCGCCGGCGATGACTATGAACTGCTGCTCGCGGTACCGCCCGATCGCTTTGCGCAGCTCGGCGAGGCGGCATCCCGAATCGGCCTTGCGCTGACCGCAATCGGCGAATTGGGGGCCGGCAGCGGCGTCACGTGGACCTTAAATGGCCTGGCGTGGGTTCCGGGCGTGCTCGGATACGATCACTTTCGCTGACCTTAGGACCCAAGTCACAGTTTGGGCGTCATCGCCCCAGTATCCTGCACGGCAATTGTTCGAAGGAACGCGCCGCAGCCTTTTGGGTTCAACTTGAATATCCCTCGTTCCAAAACTATTCCCAAGACGCCGAGCGGCAATGCGTCGCTGCCCGAAAAAATCGGCAAGTATTTAATCATCAACGAAGTCGGCCGCGGCAGCACCGGCGTCGTCTACTTGTCTCACGATCCGTACTACGGCCGGGATGTGGCGATCAAGGTCTACAACGTCGATTCGAGCGGCGATGAGAATCGCAAACGCATCGCGCGCAAGATGTTCCTCTCCGAAGCCCACATGGTCGGCATGCTGCAGCATCCGAACATTCTGCCGATCTACGACGCCGGTGAGGAGAACGGTCACTGCTACATCGTGACCGAGCATGTACACGGCGCACGCACGCTGGCCGCGTATTGCCGCCCCGACAATCTGCTGCGTATCGACGACGTCGTCGAGCTGGTTTACAAAGCGGCGAGGGCGCTGCATTACGCGCACAGCCGCGGCGTCATCCATCGCGACATCAAGCCGAGCAACATCATGCTCACGCTCGATAGCGATGTCCGGATCATCGATTTCGGCATCGCGCTCGTCGCCGATTCCGAGATATCGCGGATCGAGGGCATTGCGGGCAGCCCTTCATATATGTCGCCGGAACAGGTGCAATCGATCGAACTCACGAATCGCTCCGATCTGTATTCGCTCGGCGCCGTCATGTACGAATTATTGACCGGAACGCGGCCGTTTCGCGCGGGAAATCTGCAGAAGCTGCTGCATCAGATCGTCTATGCGACCCCGCCGCCGATCCACACGCTGCGGCCCGAGATTCCAGAGGAACTGGAGAACGTGACCGCCATGGCGCTGCTCAAGGATCCGGAAAAGCGCTATCGCACCGGCTTGGATTTCGCCGCCGAGCTCACGCGCGTGCATCAAAAATTGCGCGCCCAATACAATCGCATCGATCAGCAGGAACAATTCAGCCTGTTGCGCAAGCTGAAGTTTTTCCATGAATTCTCGCACGGCGAAATTTGGGAAGTGCTGCGTGCAAGCAGCTGGCAGGACTACGCCGCCAACGAGGAGATCGTCAAGGAAGGCGAGATGGACGATCGGTTCTACATCATCGTGCAGGGCAGCGTCGCCGTGCAGCGCCATGGCCGAGCCCTGGGCTACCTCGAAACGGGCGAGTGTTTCGGTGAAACGAGCTACGTGCGCGGCGCGAAGCGCACCGCCACGATCACCGCCGCACGCGAGGTCACCGTCATGAAGGTCAGCTCGACGCTGCTCGAGCAGGTCTCGGCCGAATGTCAGTTACGATTCAATCAGGTGTTTCTGCGCAGCATCATCGGCCGCCTGCAGACCGCTGAATCGCGGATCTGAGGTCTAGCCCGCGGCATCCACGACTCGCGGCAAGCGCGGCCGCCACCACGCGTTGATTTGCGATTGCAGCGACGCGAAATCAAGTCCCGCTTCGGCAAGGGAGTCGTCGCGAGAGCCATGCGCGATCGGTCGATCCGGAATGCCAATTTGCAGCAGCGAGACTCGGTGGCCCTGCGCGCTCAGCACTTCGGCGACCGCACTGCCCGCGCCCCCGGCAATCGCGTTTTCTTCGAGCGTGATGAGAGAATGATTCTTGCTCGCGATGCGATCGATCAGATCCTCATCGATCGGCTTCACAAAACGCATGTTGACGACGGTGGCGTCGAGCTGCTCGCCGATACGCTCGGCGCTGGCGACCATGCTGCCGAACGCGAGGAGCGCGAGGCCGCTGCGGCCTTCGCGCATGACGACGCCGCGCCCGATCGGCAATGCGCGCATTTCGGTTTGAATCGGCACGCCGGGACCCGTGCCGCGCGGGTATCGCACCGCGGCGGGCGAATCGAGCGTCGTCGCCGTGAACAGCATTTGGCGGCATTCATCCTCGTTGCTGGGCGCCATGACCACCATGCCGGGGATGCACCGCATGAAGGACAGATCATAGCTGCCCTGGTGCGTGGCGCCGTCGCCGCCGACTAGGCCGGCGCGATCGATCGCGAATACCACCGGGAGATTTTGCAGCGCGACGTCGTGCACCAATTGATCGTATGCACGCTGCAAGAAGCTCGAGTAGATCGCCACGACGGGTCGCATGCCCTCGCAGGCCAAGCCCGCGGCAAAGGTCACGGCATGTTGTTCCGCGATGCCGACATCGAAGTAGCGATCCGGAAATCTCTTTTCGAACTCCACCAATCCGGAACCCTCGCGCATCGCAGGCGTAATCGCCACGATACGCGGGTCGCGTGCGGCCATGTCGCAGATCCATTGTCCGAAGACTTGCGAGTAGCTCGGCCCGCTGCTTTTTTCCTTGAATATCGTCGCGCTGGCCGGATCGAACGGCCCGGGACCGTGCCACTTGATCGGATCCGCTTCAGCGGGCGCGTAGCCTTTGCCCTTGCGCGTCACGATGTGCAGCAGCTGCGGGCCTTTGAGGTCGCGCATGTTCTCGAGGGTCGCCACCAGCGCATGCAAGTCGTGCCCTTCGATCGGGCCGATATAGTTCAAGCCCATTTCCTCGAATACGGTGCCCGGCAGGATCATGCCCTTCATGTGCTCCTCGGAGCGGCGCGCGAGTTCCCATACCGTCGGCATCTGCCTGAGGACTTTTTTGCCGCCCTCGCGCAGCGTGGCATATAGTTTCCCGGACAATACACGCGCAAAATAATTCGACATCGCGCCGACATTGTTGGAAATCGACATGTCGTTGTCGTTGAGAATCACCAATAGGTCGACGTTGAGGCTGCCGGCATGATTGATGGCCTCGAATGCCATGCCGGCCGTCATTGCACCATCGCCGATGATCGCGACGACGCGACGCTTGCCGGCGTGTGCGGCCGCGCCTATCGCCATGCCGAGTGCGGCACTGATCGAGGTGCTCGAATGCCCGACTCCAAAGGTGTCGTACTCGCTCTCGGATCGAGTCGGGAACGGCGCCAAGCCGTCGTGTTGTTTGATCGTGCGCAGCTGATCGCGGCGGCCCGTCAATACCTTATGCGGATACGCTTGGTGGCCGACATCCCAGACCAACCGGTCGTGAGGGGTGTTGAACACGTAATGCAGTGCGACCGTCAGCTCGACGGTGCCGAGCCCGGCGGCGAAGTGACCGCCCATCTGGCTCACGGTATGGATCAGATAGCTGCGCAATTCCTTCGCGACGGCCAGCAATTCGCTGCGCGGCAGCTTGCGCAAATCCGCGGGCGCTTCAATCTTGGATAACAGCGGAAAGTCATCGGCGAGTGTCATACGGCGGGTAGTCTACAATGCCGACCGTTTAAACTCGACGATCGACGACATATCGGGCCAGCCAAGCCAATATTTGCGCGCGCGGCCCCAAGGCGACCAGGCGTTCGCAGGCGCGATTCTTCAGCGCTTGCGCGCGTATCTTTGCGCCCTGGAGCCCCAGCAGACTGGCATAGGTCGGTTTCGATCTGGCGGCATCGGCACCGGCGGTCTTGCCGATATCTTCAGTATTGCCCTCGACGTCGAGGATGTCGTCCTGAATCTGAAAAGCGAGCCCGATGTCCTGCGCATAGCCGTCCAGCGCTTCGCGCGCAGCCGCCGGCAGTTGCGGCGCGGCCGCGGCCGCAATCATTACGCTCGCCCGGATCAGCGCGCCGGTCTTCAGGCGATGCATGGCCTCGAGTTCCTCGAGACTCAATTCACGGCCGACCGCCTCGAGGTCCAACGCTTGGCCGCCAGCCATTCCGGTGGTGCCGCTTGCGTCGGCGAGCAGGTGAATCATCTGCAGGCGCGCCGACGGCGTAATGTTCGGGCTGCTTTCTCTCGCGAGCACGGAGAATGCCGCGACTTGCAACGCGTCGCCCGCCAAAATGGCCGTCGCTTCGTCGAACGCGCGATGCGTGGTCGGCCGGCCGCGACGCAAATCATCGTTGTCCATCGCCGGCAAGTCGTCGTGCACGAGCGAATAGGCATGAATCAATTCAATCGCGGCTGCGGGCGCATCCAGCGTCTCGGCATCGATTCCCAGTGCCTCACCCGTGCAATAGACGAGCAGCGGCCGCAGACGCTTGCCGCCGCCCAATACCGAATAACGCTGCGCCGCATGCAAACGCTGAGGGATTCGATCCGCGGTCGGCAACGCCGCGTCCAGTACGCGTTCGATTCGTGCTTGGTAATCGCGAATTCGGGTTTCGATCAGGTCCGCGTTCACGTCACCGGACGCTGCCGGCTCAAGTTTCGTCGGGATTGAAGGTTTCAACGACGGCTTCACCGGATTTTTTGAGCAAGATTTCGACCTTCTGTTCCGCATCTTTCAGTGCGGCTTGGCAGCTTCGCGTCAGCATGATTCCCCGTTCGAACGCCGCCAGCGACTCCTCGAGCGGTAAATCGCCTTGCTCGAGGCGCTCGACGATGGCTTCGAGGTCGCGCATCGCAGTCTCGAAATCGACTGGTTTGGCTTCTTTTTCGACTTTTCTGGCGGCCATGATCTGGCGAACGGTACACAGGCGCCGTAGGGAGGTCAAACCGGGGGCAAAATAGCCGCCCCGTCCGCACGGGAGCGCGCCGCCGCCCCGCCTGCCTTAGCAACATTGTCAAGTCGTGAGATACGTCACAACCCTCGAGGCCGCTAGCGAGCCACATTTGGGTACCATTGCGGGCGAGGAAGCCACATGTCACGTGCACACGCAAAATTACTTTGTTTTAGCCTACTTTGTGTCGGCACATTGGGTGCCGTAGGCTGCGGGCCGCCACGTGTGCCGCCCGCTACGGTCGAGGATCTCATGCAGGATCGCGTGACCCTCGATGGCATCGTGATGAAGTGCAACAGCAGTCCGCACATGGCCCGCACCGACCCGGACTGCGAAAGCGCGCGGATCGCCATTGAACGGCTCGCGACGCGAAATGAGGCAGTGGACGCCGCGAAGCGACAAGAAGAGTTCGAGCGCAAGCGCGAGGAACTTCGGCTTGCGCAGGAGCGGGAGCACTCGGCAAAAGAGCCGGCCAAGGTGGATGCCTACCACTTGCCGTTAGTGAATGTCGATGCTCCCCCCGCGCCCGCGCCCGCACCCGCGCCCGCACCTGCGCCCGCGCCCGCGCCCGTGGCCGCCCCCGCGCCGGCGGCCGCCGCCCCCGCCGAACATAGCGCGCCAATCGTCGGGCAAACCAATCAATAGATTCGGCGGTCGGGGCGCCTTGGCGGGATAGTCGCGGCGCAGCATTTCGTCCTGACGGCGTGGCTATAGGGCTAACACCAGTTTAATTCCGGCCTCAACATCGCGTAGCGTTTCAGCCGACACGCGACCCGTACGTGCGGTCAGAACGCGTTTGTCCAGAGTGATCAGCTGCGAAACATTCACACCCCGGGTTGACATGCAAGTATTTACTTGCCTATCATCGCGACACTGTGAGGCTCGAATGAACGACACGGATCTGGTGTTCAAGGCATTGGCGGATACCAGCCGCCGCAAGCTACTGGACGCGCTCAATGAGCATGACGTGCAGACGCTTGGCGAACTGTGCGCGCAGCATGAGATGACGCGCCAGGCCGTGACCCAGCACCTCGGCATACTCGAGGCCGCCCACCTGGTCGAGACGCGTCGGCGCGGCCGCGAGAAGCTCTACTTCCTGAATCCTGTACCCCTGCAGGAGATCTACGATCGGTGGATTGGTAAATTCGAGCGGTCGCGCGTCAAGGCGCTCAATAATCTCAAGCGGCGCCTGGAGGGATGCACACGTGGCTAAGTCCACATTTGCCTATGTCATCTACATTGCGAGCAGCGCAGAGACGGTATGGAAGGCCTTGCTCGACGGAGAGTTCACGCGCCAGTACTGGGGCCACGAAAATGTATCCGATTGGAAACCGGGATCCGCGTGGGAACACCGGCGCGCGGACGCGACACGTTCGGTGGTGATGTTGGGTGAAGTAATTGAAGCCGCGCGGCCGCACCGCTTGGTCATCACGTGGGCCGATCCCGCAGATCGAGCCAATAAGACCCGCCACAGCCGTGTGGCTTTCGATATAGAGCCGGTGGCCGACATGATTCGATTGACGGTCACTCACGACCAGCTCGAAGAGGGCTCCGAGATGCATCGTAAGATTTCGCAAGGTTGGCCTCGCGTCTTGTCGAGCCTCAAGTCGTTGCTCGAGACGGGACGGGCGTTGGACACCTGGGCCGGCCGCTGACCGAGACCACTGCTCGTCCAAAAAAGAGGGGATTGCCATGACCAGGATACCCAAAATCGTTTCCCGCGAGGATTGGATGACGGCGCGCCAGGCGCTGCTTGCGAAGGAGAAAGAATTCACGCGACTTCGCGATGAACTGAGCCAAGCGCGCCGCGACCTCCCGTGGGAGGAAGTTACGAAGGAGTATCAGTTCGAGGGTCCCATCGGCCGAGAATCGCTGTCGGATTTATTTGCCGGCCGCAGTCAGCTCATCGTTTACCACTTCATGTTTGGTCCGGACTCGAGCGCCGGGTGCCCGCATTGTTCGTTCTGGGCCGACAATTTCAACGGCATTGTCATGCATCTCAATCAGCGCGACGTCACGATGATCGCCGTTTCGCGCGCGCCGTATGCGAGGCTCGAGGCCTACCAGAAGCGGCTGGGTTGGACGTTCAAATGGGTGTCGTCCGGGAACACCTCGTTCAACTTCGACTATCAAGCATCGTTCACGCCCGAAGCGCTCTCCGGCAAGCAGGCGCTCTTTAATTATGTGCAGCAAGATCCTGGCAGGCCCGATCGGGAGGGCGTCAGCGTGTTTTTCAAAGACGGGTCAGGCCGGATCTATCACACCTACTCGACCTACGCTCGCGGCATCGACATCCTGAACACCGCATACAACTACTTGGATCTCGTGCCGAAGAGCCGAGACGAAAATGGACGCGGTCCATTCTGGGTGCGGCGCCACGACGAGTATGAGAATGCGCCGATTTAATCCGCGCTGAGCGCACCGGCTCGCTGATGACCGGCAGAGGCGGTGGTGTGTCTCGCGTCGTCTCTCATGCTTGTTGACCGGCGTCTCACATTTCGATATCTTTCGAATCATGAAACAAAAGGATGCCGTGGAAAAGCTGGCGGCGCTGGCTCAGGAATCGCGCCTTGCGATCTTTCGGATGCTCGTGAAGCGAGGTCCCGAGGGATACACCCCGACTCAATTGGCCGAGAAACTCGATGTGTCCTCGCCGACGCTATCGTTTCATCTCAAGGAATTGCAGCGCGCGGGACTCGTCGATGTGCGTCGCGACGGACGATTCCTTTATTACCGCCCGAATTTCACTCAAATGAACCAGCTGATCGCGTTTCTGACCGAAAACTGCTGCGTATTGGCGGACCAGGCCTGCGCTCCGCAATGCGCGCCAGCGCCTGAAGCAGCATATGGATCAAATTGCTAGGACACCGACCGATCAAGACCATGCACGCTGAACCGCTCTCTCGCCGTCTGCTTGCCGAGGGCATCGGCTCCGTGCTGTTGACCGCGACGGTCGTCGGTTCAGGGGTCATGGCGCAACGTTTGTCGGGGGGCAACGCTGCGCTGGCGCTGCTCACGAATACGGCGGCGACGATTGCCGTGCTCTATACTTTGATCAAACTCTTCGGCCATATCAGCGGAGCGCATTTCAATCCGGCGGTCTCCGTCATCGCAGCGCTGCGTGGCCGAATGAGCTGGCGTGATACCGGTGTATATACGGGTGTGCAGGTTTTCGGTTGTTGCGTCGGGACGCTGCTTGCGCACCTGATGTTTGCACTGCCGTTGTGGGAGCTGTCCACGCATGTTCGCAGTGGACCGGCTCAGTGGACTTCCGAGGGAATTGCCACCGGCGGCTTGCTGCTCGTGGTGATTGGTCACCGCCGTACCGAAGACGCAGCGTGGATGGTGGCCTGCTGGATCGGTGCTGCATATTGGTTCACGGCATCGACTTCATTTGCGAATCCCGCAATCACTATTGCTCGATCCCTGACCAACACCTTCGCCGGCATTCGTCCGCTGGATGCACCGGGCTTCATCGGAGCCCAGTTGACCGGTGCGATCGCCGCATTATTCATCGGCCGACTGCTATTCCCCTCGGCTCATATCGATGCGAGCGGCGAATCGGCTGATCGCGACCGCCGGGAGGCACTCGATGTCTGATCGCGATATTGTGGTGACGATCTATCACAATCCAAATTGCGGCACGTCACGCAACACGTTGGCGCTCATTCGTAACGCCGGCGTCGAGCCGACGGTCATCGAATACCTGAAGACCCCTCCGGATCGTGCAACGCTCGAATCGTTGATTCAGCGTATGGGAATTCGTGTCCGCGATCTGATTCGTCAAAAGGGAACACCCTACGGCGAACTGGCGCTCGAGGCGGACCACTGGAGCGATGCGCAATTGATCGACCATATGCTCGCACATCCGATCCTCATCAATCGTCCGATTGTGGTGACGCCATGGGGCGTCAAGTTGTGCCGCCCATCCGAGGCGGTATTGGATATTCTTCCGGTTCCGCAAAAAGGCCCGTTCGCCAAAGAAGATGGGGAGCTGCTGATCGACGCTCAAGGTCGTCGCGTTTCTTGACCGCGCGCGAGGCTCTGCACAGCCGCAATTGCCGAGATTCTTGCGCGGCGGACGGTTTATAATCTCCCTCTGCTGCTAGCCGCAAGCAGTAAGTTCATTGGTGCCATTCAAATCAGGGAAAGGCCATGCAATCGATACCGGTCGGGGCCGCGGGCTCATTCAGTCTCGTCATCCTTCCCGACCATCTCGCCAGCCGTTTCAAGGATGCGACTTTGCCTCCGGTATTGGCGACGCCGGTCATGATCATGATCATGGAGAACGCTGCGCTCAACGCGATCAAGCCTTATCTCGACGCCGGCGAAAGTGCGCTCGGCACGCGCGTCGACGTGCGCCATCTGGCGGCGACACCGGCGGGTCGGCGCGTGACCGGCGAAGCGAAAGTGACCAGTGTCGACGGGAGGCGCATCGAGTTTTCGATTCGTGCGACCGACGGGAACGAGGAGATTGGAGTCGGCACACATGAACGCATGGTCATCCAGCTGGCGCGGTTATCCGAACGGATGAAGGCGAAATTTGGTTAGGCGTTGGCGCGGCGCTGTCGGCAAGCCGAGCCAATAATGCGACCAACACGCCGTCATAGCCGCCTGTTGCATCATTGCAACAAACGACCGCTTCACCCAGGTGAATCTGTATGCGAAGTGGGCGGTCAATGATCACCTGGCCGTGCATGGTTCGATCGGGAGGCGAGCGAATGAAACTTTCAATGATACTGAAGCAGCCGAGCGCCTATCTTCCGTTGGCAATGTCATTCGCGGCGCTCGCCGTGGTGCTCGCTGAACTTTTCGTGCACGGCGTCGTCCGTGAGGGCGATGAAGGAGCCGCCGCCCATATTTTTCAGCTGCTCATTGTTGGAGAGGTTCCGATCGTGTGCTTCTGTGCGATCAAGTGGTTGCCGCGCGTAGGAATGCAGGCGCTGCAGGTATCGGCGCTGCATGTGGGCGCCGCGCTCGCGGCACTCGCGCCCGTTTTCATTCTCAAGCTTTGAGGCGAGGGGTCGCGTGTTCGGCCGAAACGCGGGGCGGCACGAGCAAAAAAGGTTGGTCAACGGGCCAGCGATGACCGGGATTTCCCACGCCTAGTCGGTGTTGAGGCATCATGAGCGTGCGGCGACTCGCAATGGTGAGGCGCAAGCGAGCGGACGCCTGGCCGGTTCGCAACCGACCGAAAGTTGCGCCCAGGACCGCTGTAGTGGAATCCCTGGCAATCACCGGCCGGGGTGCCGTGAACACGGTCGCGCGTCGCCTTCTCGATCCGCCTCTTGGGATGCACGGCACGTTTCTCGATTCAACATAAGAATCGGCGGCGCATTTTCGATACGCTGTCGGCCATGGCCTTGGATCAACCACTACCGATCGCCGGCGGCAATTCCGAATTCGAGGAACTGCCGCACACGGACCTCCGAGCGCAATTGGCGATGATGTTCCGGGCGCTATGGGCCTCGCCGCTGCGCGCCACGTTATTGACTCTGGCGGTCGTGATATGCCTGGTCGTCATTGCGACCGCTTATGGGCAGATCCGTCTCAATGACTGGAACAAACCGTTCTATGACGCGCTGTCGCGCCGCGACCTGAGGCAATTCCTGCGCCAACTCGGCGTGTTCGGTCTGATCGCGGGTACGCTGCTGGTGCTCAACGTGGGGCAGCGGTGGCTCGTCGAAATGCTGAAGCTCAAGCTGCGCGCGGGCTTGATGCACGACCTCATACACGAATGGATGTTGCCGCGCCGCGCGTTTCGCCTCGCCAACGCCGGGCCGATCGGCGTCAATCCGGATCAGCGACTGCATGAGGACACGCGCCATTTGACCGAATTGTCGGGCGACCTCGGAGTCGGCCTACTGCAGGCATCGATACTGCTCGTCATTTTCGTCAAGGTACTCTGGGCGCTATCCAGCGGTTTCGCATTCCAAATCGGCGGCAATGATTATTCGGTGCCGGGCTACATGGTGTGGGCGGCCTTCATCTACGCAGGTTCGGCATCGATGTTGAGCTACTGGGTCGGCAAGAGCCTCGTCAACCGCAACGCCGAGCGCTATGCGCGAGAGGCGGATCTTCGTTATTCCATGGTGCGGGTCAATGAGCATATCGATGCCATCTCGCTTGCAGCGGGCGAGACCGACGAGGCGCGGCGCATGGAACTCGATCTCGCGGGCGTGCTCGCCGCCATGCGCCGCCTGGTCACAGGGCTCACGAACCTCACGTGGATCACGGCCGGCTACGGATGGTTTACGATCGTGGCGCCGATCGTCGTCGCGGCACCGATTTATTTTTACGGAAAGGTGTCTTTCGGCGGCATGATGATGGCGGCGGGCGCATTCAATCAGGTCCAATCCTCGTTACGCTGGTTCGTCGATAATTTCAGCGTCATTGCCGATTGGCGCGCGACGCTGCTGCGCGTCGCGAATTTCCGCCGCGCATTGCTGATCACCGATACGCTGCACCAGGTTGAAGGGCGGATCGGTTTCACCGAAGGCGAACCCGGCACGTTCGGTATGGATCACCTGGAAATCGCGTCCCCGGCCGGCTGCACGATGCTCGAGGAAGCCAGCATCGAGATCCGCGCCGGAGAACGCGTTCTGATCGTCGGCGAGCCCGGCACCGGAAAGACCTTGCTGTTCCGCGTGTTGGCGGGTCTTTGGCCATGGGGCTCCGGCAGCATCACGCATGCCCCGGGCGAGTCGATTCTCTATCTGCCCCGGGTACCGTATCTGCCGCCGGGCACCTTGCGAGAGGTTCTCGCCTATCCCCTGAAGGTCGACAGCTTCAGCGAGCGTGCCTTCGTCAACGCATTGGCGCGGCTGCGTCTGAAGCGCCTGACGCCGATGCTCGACCAGTCGCGCCGATGGGAACGCGAGATGAGCGAAGAGGAGCAACAACGCCTCGCATTCGCGCGCGCCGTGCTGCAGGCGCCGCGATGGATCATCGTCGATGAAGTCCTCGATGCGCTCGACGTCGACACGCTCGCGCGCGTCATGGAAATATTCACCAAAGATCTCAAAGATTCCGGCCTCATCCACATCGGCCGCGCCGAGAATCGAAAACATCTGTACTCGCGCGTGCTGCATCTGATCAATGATCCCACCGTGCGCAGACTCGCGCGCTTGCGGTTGGCCGATATGCCGCCGGGCCCGGGCCCGGCGCCGGCGCCGGAGCCGGAGCCCATAAACAGCGAGTAGCGGGCGTTCCAGACACTAAATTACTTGCTTAAGTATCGACGCCTGATATACTTAAGCGGATGGTTAACAAAAGCGGTGCACTCGAAAGCGGTGCACTCGACCTGACGTTCCAAGCGCTCGCGGATCCGACCCGGCGATCGATGTTGGCCCAATTGTCCCGCGGGCCGACCTCGGTCAGCGAGTTGGCGCGACCGCTGGCGATGTCGCTTCCTGCCGTGATGCAGCATCTGGCCGTGCTCGAAGATTCCGGTCTCGTGCGATCCGAGAAGCGCGGGCGCGTGCGCACCTGCCGCATCGAGTCTCATGCACTGGACCTCGCCGAGCAATGGATCGGCCAACGCCGGACCGAGTGGGAACGGCACCTCGACCGGCTCGGCGAGTACCTGAAAACCCTCAATAAGTAAGGAGTAGGCCATGGCGACGGCGAAACTCAAAACACAAACCGGCCCGCTGGTCGTGTCGCGCGTGTACCCGGCCGCACGAGAGCTGGTGTTTCGTGCCTGGAGTTCGGCGGATCATGTCAAGCGCTGGTTCTGCCCAAGCGGATACAGCGTGCCCGAGGCAGCAGTCGATTTTTTCATCGGCGGCGCTTTTGATATTTGCATGCGCTCGCCCGAGGGGCACGACCACTGGACTAAGGGCCGTTTCGCGGAGATTACTCCCCACAGCCGGCTTGTAATCGACATGAACGTCGTCGGCGATCAGGATAAACCGCTGTTCCGCGCTCATACCGTGGCCACGTTTGCCGATGTGGCCGGCGGCACGCGGCTCGAAGTCACACAGACCTACACGCTCATCGAATCCTCGGCGGCGCCGATGATCGCAGGCGCGCCGCGAGGCTGGAGCCAAACTCTGGACCGTCTGGAACAGGAAGTGGCGCGCATCCAGAAAGCGGCGCCGGGCGGCCGCGCTGCATGAATGCATTTTGGAATCGGGCGCATCGTGATAACGTTGGCCTCCCGAACAGGAGGACTTGCCATGGCGTTGAAGTCAGGGAATCCCGCGTTGTCCGTCAAGACATTCGAAGGTTTGGGCGAATCGGCCGAACCGATGACCTTGCCGGGTACCATCAACAAGGCAGCCATGCTGCTCGCGATCCTGCTGATCGGTGCGGGCTGGGTATGGAACCTCTATTTTGCCTCGCACCAGATCGGCGACATTAGCGGCTACCTATGGGCCGGCATCATCGGCGGGTTTGCCGTCGGGCTGGTCACGATTTTCAACAAGCGGGTCTCGCCGTACACGTCACCGCTCTATGCCCTACTCGAAGGTTTCGCGATCGGCGGCATTTCCGCGGTCTACGAGGCGAAGTACCCCGGCATTACGCTGCAGGCAGTCGGGCTCACCATGGGCACTTTGGCGTGCATGCTCGCCGCCTACCGCTTTGAGATCATCAAGGTCACCGAGAATTTCAAGATGGGGGTTGTCGCAGCGACCGGCGGAATCGCGATTCTTTACCTCGTCGATTTGGTATTGATGTTCCTCGGTCATCCGGTTGCGTTCATCCACGAAGGCGGCGCTTGGGGGATCGGCTTCAGCCTCTTCGTCGTCGGTCTCGCGGCGCTCAATCTAGTCATGGACTTTGATTTCATTGCCACCGGCGTCGCCCAGCGAAATCCGAAATACATGGAGTGGTACTCCGCGTTCGGCCTCATGGTGACGCTGGTCTGGCTGTACGTTGAGATCCTGCGCTTGCTGGGCAAACGCCGCTGAACTGCGCCGCGGCGCCGTCCCGCGGCCGTGCCGCGGCTACCCTTAAGTATTTTCCGTCGGCTGCGACGCAAATTCCTAATGGTTTCACGAATCCTGAGCGCTTAGCGTAATTGCTGGAATTCACGTTGGTTATGAAGGAGTATTCGAATGAAAGCTATTATTATGGGAGCCATAGCCGGAGCGGCCGTGTCTGCATTGATTGGCGGCATGGTTTTTGCTCAGACCGTCGAGGAAATCACGGTTCAAGGAACCCGAAGTACGACTGTGACGCTTCAGGGTCGTACCGCGAGCGGCATTCCGATCAAAGACATCTCTATGTCCTACGGCGTGAGCTATGCGGGCTTGGATCTCGTCTCCCACGCCGGTGTCGTGGAGCTTCAGAGGCGCGTCACCGAGGCTGCTCTCGCAGCATGCAAGGAGATCGGTCGCCAGTATCCGGATTCGACACCGAGCGAGGCGGATTGCGCCAAGGCGGCGACGGACAAGGCGTTGATGAAGGTCAATGAGTTAGCCGCCGCGGCAAGCAAAAAGTAGGGTGTGTCATTAACGGGTCGCTGCGCCAGGGGCTCATCGGGTCGAGGCAGGCTGTAGACCCCGGCGAGTGCTGGGGTCTTCCCGTTTAGTGCCTGCATTGCGCCGTCGGATCCGCGGGGTTTACCGCGCGCAGGCGCATTTCAGTATCCAGGGCGAGCACGTGCGCTCGCAGTTGTTGCTGATGCCAGTAACGGGGCTCCGCGCCGAGTGCGGCGCATAATACGATCCAACCAGGGCGGCCGCGGGCGGCGCGCACCAGGATGCGGCAAGCCGCAGCCGGCAACGCGAATGCGGGCTCCAATCTCCAGGCCTGTTTCAGAAGAAACGTCAGCGTGCGCGATGAGGTCGGCGGCATCCTCAGGCTCATACAGCCGATCCTCATGTCCCGCAGCCGCTGCCGTTCCCGCGGCGAGTCGACGTCGACCGCCAGCGTGACCCCGACGACACCGCCGCGCAGCCGGCGCAGCCATCCCTTCATGGCCGACGGCACATGCGCCACGTGGTCAAGCAGCAAACAGCCCGGCTCGGCGTCTGCGGCCCACCACAGACGCGAGCGCGCGGCGCGGCGGGTCAGTCCGGCCGTGGCAACTTCCGAATAGGCGCGTTCGAGCGCGCGAGTGATGTCGTCTAGGCTGCTCGTAGACGTACAGAGCGCACAGCGGGCAGTGCGAAGTTCCGGCAGCACGGCACGCAACAGTGTGGATTTGCCGCTGCCGCGCGGACCCCATAACACCACGTGCTGGCCCCGAGAGAGGCTCGCGGCGAGTCTTGTCGTGAGTGCTCGAAACGCGCGGTCGCCCTCGACCGGTTCCGTCTTCGCCATGCTCGTCGCTTCGATGCCCCTATGGTCGTTACGCTCGCCGCGCGGTTTCGGTCGGCGCGCGCCGCCGTACAAAGGCGCCGTGTCCCGCATAAACCGCAGACTTGCCGAGGATTTCCTCGATTCGCATGAGCTGATTATATTTCTCGACGCGCTCGCCGCGGCACGGCGCGCCGGTCTTCAGATGACCGGTCGCCAGCGCCACCGTCAGATCCGCGATGAAGGAATCGACGGTCTCGCCACTGCGGTGAGATACCATCGCACCCCAGCCCGCGCTATACGCCAAATGCACCGCTGCGATGGTTTCGGTCAAGGTACCGATCTGATTGAGCTTGATCAGCACCGCATTGGCGGCGTTTTCCGCGATGCCGCGCGCGATACGCGAGACATTGGTGACGAACAGATCGTCGCCGACGAGTTCGATCTTGGCACCGAGTTCCCGATTGAGGATCTTCCAACCCTCCCAGTCGTCTTCGGCAAGACCGTCTTCGAGCACCGCGATCGGATACTTGCGAACCCAATCCGCATAGAGCGCCACCATTTCTTGTGCGCCAACCGAGCGACCCTCGGTGCGCAATTGATAAAGCCCATTCTCAAAAAAACCGCTCGATGCGGGGTCGAGTGCCAGAACCACGTCGGCACCGGGCCGATAGCCGGCGGCCTCGATCGCGCGCAGGATCAGATCGATCGCATCCTCGTTGCGCTTCAGCACCGGCGCAAAACCACCCTCGTCACCGACGCCGGTCGAGAGGCCGGCATCCTTGAGCACCTTCTTGAGTTGATGATAGATCTCCGCTCCCCAGCGCAAGGCTTCAGCGAAGTTCGGGGCTCCGACCGGGGCGATCATGAACTCTTGAAAATCCGTACCCTGCCAATTGGCGTGTGCACCGCCGTTGAGGATATTGAACATCGGCACCGGCAATCGATTTGCAATGCTGCCTCCCAAATAACGAAACAATGGCAGCTCGGATGCCGCAGCCGCCGCGCGCGCGACGGCGAGGCTTACGCCCAAAATGGCGTTGGCGCCGAGCTTGGCCTTATTTGCGGTTCCGTCGGCGGCGCATAGCGCATGATCGACAGCGCTTTGATCGAGTGCGTTCAAGTCCAGGGCAGCCGCAGCGAGAGCACCATTGACATGATCAACCGCGTGCCGTACGCCTTTACCGCCATAGCGATGCGCATCCTGGTCGCGCAATTCGACCGCCTCATGAATGCCGGTCGAAGCGCCTGATGGCACGGCGGCCCGGCCCCGGGCGCCGCCGGCGAGCGTAACGTCGACCTCGATCGTAGGATTGCCGCGAGAGTCTAGAATTTCGCGTGCGTGTAGGGTTCTAATTCGACTATCCATCATGGGCTCCTGAAGTCGGCATTACGGCCGAGCAATGTGGTATCACTTTTTTGCAGCGGTATTCTACAGTCACATCGGCATCTGTATCGCACTGACCCACGCTGGTTGTATCCGGAATGTTTCTCTGAAAGAATAAGGGCTGCGGAGATGGCATACCTCCCCGAACCGCCGAAACCGGCTGATGATGCCTGTGCATTAACCGGACGGTTGGCGTAAGGACTGCGCGCCCTGTCCAACGTACGAGAACAGGTGCCGTTTGAGATCAATCATTGCTATCTTTATTGGTGCGGGCTTTGGCGCCTTGCTGCGCTGGTGGTTGGGCCTGACGCTCAACAGCTACTTCCCGAGCATCCCCCCCGGTACGCTTGCCGCCAATCTGATCGGGGGCTACATCATCGGAGTGGCCGTTGCAGTCTTTGCGGCCTCCAGCGCGTTCGCGCCTGAGTGGCGATTATTCGTCATCACGGGGTTTTGCGGCGGTCTGACGACGTTCTCGACGTTCTCGTCTGAAATCGTGACCTTGTTGCAACTGCGGCAACCACTCGGCGCATGCGGCGCGGCTGCGCTGCACCTGGTGGGTTCCGTGTTGATGACTTTTGCGGGAATCGGAACGGTCGCATGGGCTAGAAGTTGACACAAGCATGAACGGTTCATTCTTACGATTTTACGTCCACGAGGGACATCGCCATCATCATCACCTCGTTTGGGAATGGTTGCTGCAGCAGGCGAATAAACTCGGCATCCGCGGTGGCTCGGCGTTCAAGGCCATGGCCGGATTCGGCCGGCACCACATGCTGCATGAGGCGCGCTTTTTCGAACTCGCCGGCACGGTTACGGTGGAGGTCGAGTTCATGGTCACCGACGAAGAGGCGCAACGACTGTTGGCGCTGATTCACCAAGAGAAGATTCGGCTTTTCTACGCGCATATCCCGGCGCGCTTCGGTGTCATCAATCCCGACTCCACCGATCCCCAATCGGTGGCGTCCGATGACTGAGACCTGGCTGCTCGCAGCGCTGTGGTTGGGTCTAGCGCTGGTCGCAACGCTGTTGTCGATCTGGCTGCGCGTCGCCACGGCACTATCCGAGATCGTGGTTGGCACGGTCGCACAACTGATCATCGGCGCGACCATTGGTACGGCGCTGCTGCACACGGACGACTCCTGGATCCGCTTTCTGTCGGGCACGGGCGCCATCGTCCTGACGTTTCTCGCGGGTGCGGAACTGGATCCGACCGTGTTCCGGACCAAGTGGAAGGAGGCGAGTCTCATCGGTCTGGTCGGGTTTGTCGCGCCCTTTTTCGGCTGTACCGCGGTCGCCTTCTGGGTGCTGCACTGGGATATCCGTGCGAGCTGGCTCGCGGGTGTGGCGATGTCCACCACGTCGGTCGCAGTCGTCTACGCGGTCATGCTGGAGTTCGGGTTGAACGTCACCAACTACGGCAAAGCGCTGCTTGCGGCCTGCTTCATCAACGATCTGGTGACCGTTCTCGCTTTGGGGTTTATCTTCAGTCCATTCACGTGGAAAACCGGCACGTTCTTCGGCGGATCGCTCGTCGTTTTTGTCGTGCTGCCGTTCATCACGCCGCGGTTCTTCAAGCGCTACGGCGGCCGGCCGTCGGAACTCGAGACAAAGTTTCTGTTGTTGACACTGTTCGGCTTGGGTGGGCTCGCGACGTGGTCGGGCAGCGAGGCTGTGCTGCCGGCGTATCTGGTCGGGATGGTGCTGGCCGGCACGGTAGGCAAGGATCACGCGCTGATTCGCCGATTGCGCACCTTGACTTTCGGGCTGCTCACGCCGTTTTACTTCATTCGAGCGGGCTCGCTGGTATCGATACCGTCATTGGTGGCCGCCCCGCTCGGTTTTGTAGCGCTGCTGGCCGGCAAGATGGTCAGCAAATGCATCGGTGTGTATCCCGCGACTCAAGTTTTCCGGGCTCCCACGCAGGAAGCTGTTTACACGACACTGCTGATGTCGACGGGGCTCACGTTCGGTACGATTTCCGCGCTGTTCGGCTATTCCCATGGCGTGATCACGCAGGCGCAGTATTCTGCGTTGGTTGCGGCGGTGGTGGGGAGTGCGGTTGTTCCGACGCTGATCGCCAATGCATTCTTTTTGCCGCGACATTTGATCGTGCCGAGCGTCGAAGTGAAACCCGTGGCGTTGGCGGCGCCGCCGGAAATTGCGGCAAGGAGAAACGCATGATCCGCAACTTGTTGGTCGCTTACGATGGATCGGAGGCTGCGGTTCATGCAATGGCCTTCGCCGTCGAGCTGGCTCGCGCCTTCAGCTCATCGGTACACGTGCTAGCGGTCGTGCGGCCGCCCGAGTTTGGCGGAATGGTTGAGACGGAGGCCGTGATCGAGCAATCGCGGCATCATCACCAAAATATGCTGCGCACGGTCCAGGCCAGGTACGCGCACGAGCCGTTCAAGACGCACGTTCACATCGCGGTAGGGCATCCAGCGGAACAGATCGTGCGATTTGCCGAGGCCCATGACATCGATCACATCGTCGTGGGGCACCGAGGGCACACGCTGTTCGAGCGCTGGCTGATCGGCTCGGTGGCCCGGCAAGTGATGGCTTACGCGCATTGCGCCGTGACGATCATCCGGCAGCCCGCAAAATAGTCGCACGGTCTCGGCGCACGGTTTCAGCTCTCGGGATCGGGGTGCATTGGCTCCCACCCCAGGCGGCGCCGGGCCTCCTCGCGGAGCAGCTATCGAGCGGCCACTTCCACGCGCGCGTCGTTGAAACAGGCGCCGTCGGCGAGGTCCGCTTTGTGTACGGGAGCCAATGCCGACACGGTCTGCCCGTTCCGACTCGTCCGTAGCCATGCGCCTTTCTCCGAACTGACGACGCCGCGACGCACGGCAGCCGTGATGCGCAACGGCAAATAAACCTGCCCCAACTCATTCCACACTTTCACCGTATCTCCGTCGACGAGCCCGCGTTCTACCGCGTCGGCGGGATTCATCTCCAGCACCGGGGGTTCATCATTGGCCGCGAGTCCACCGAACGTAGAAGTGATGCGCCGATCGGAGGCCGGTGTAATCAGCGTCAGGGGGTATGTTGATACCACGGGGCGGTACCCCGGCAAGCTTGCACCATACCGCGAACCGAGCGTCGCCGATTCCAGCTCGACTTTGCCGCTCGGCGTTTTGGGGTGGACGTTCTGGAACAGCACGGGTTCATCTCCCGCAAATTCCATCTTGATCGCCCGGTCGACGGGTATTTGGCTCGCGCGCAAGCCTCGCATGCGCGGATCGTCCGGGTTCAACGCAGCGTCCATGAGGTCGGCGTCGCTTTCGCGGAATGCCGGATCCGAAAAGCCGAATTTTGCGGCAAGTCGGCGAAAAATCTCGGTGTTCGGCAGGCTCTCGCCGACCGGGGGGATAACCGGCTCGGCGCGCTGCAGATACTGCTGGCCATACGCTGGGTAGATATCCGCATGTTCAAAGTGCGTGCAGGCGGGCAGAACCACATCCGCGTATGCCATGGAGTCGGTCATCGCCACTTCGATGCCGACCGTGAATAAATCCTCACGCGCCAAGCCCTGCTTCATCCGATTCTGATCGGGATGCACGATCAACGGATTGTGGTTATAGATGAACAGTGCCTTGAGCGGCGGACTCAGGCTCGCATCGAGCAATAGCTTGCCGACGTCGATGATGTTGATCGTGCGCGTCTTGGGCGGCACGAGGTCGGCGCGAGTCAGCAGGTCGGTCGTCTTTGGAAATGCGTGGCCCGCGCCACCCACGAGCCCGCCGCCGGCGACACCAAATTTACCGGCGAGCGCCGGCAGAGCGGCGATGGCGCGCAGGCCGGAGCCGCCGTTCTGATTGCGCTCCAGTCCGTTGCCCCACGCGATGACTGCGGGCGACGCATCGCCATACCAACGCGCGAGCGTACGGATGTCGTCGAGAGGCACGCCGCAAATCTCCGCGGCGCGCTCGGGTGGGTAGGCGCGCGCAGCCTGCATGAAAGCATCAAAGCCGAGTACATGCTCCGCGATGAACGCATGGTCGAGCGCGCCGATGCGCTCCAGCTCCACGGCGACAGCCCAGGCGAGTACCACGTCCGTGCCTGGGCGCACGGCCAGATGCAAATGGGCTTGTTCGGCGACTTTGACGCGCCGCGGGTCGATCACGACGAGCTTGGCGCCGCTACGCTTGGCGGCGTTGATCTGCCGCATGAGGTGTAGATTGCAGCTCGTCGCATTGTTGCCCCAGACGATGATGAGCTTCGAAAGACTCACCTGCTGCAGCGGCGTGCCGGGAGTTGCGCCGAACGTGCCGGAATAGGCTGCGCTGCGTATGCCGCCACAGAGCGGGTTGCGGCTGAGCAGCGATGCGCCGATCCGATGAAAGAAGCGCAGCGACATCGAATCGCCCGCGAGCATCCCATGGGGTCCGGCATAATTGAGCGGTAACAGCGCTTGCGGGCCGTAGCGATCAATGACATCGCTAATGCGGCGGTGAATCGTGTCGAGCGCCTCATCCCAGGAGATTCGCTCGAACTTGCCGGCCCCTTTTGCGCCGACGCGCTTCAGTGGATGGCGCAGGCGGTTCGGGCCGTGGACGAACTGCGGATATAAATTCGCGACTTTGGCGCAGATGGCGCCATGGGTGATGGGATTGACCCTGGAGCCGCGCACGGCGATGACCTGGTCGTCTGCAACCGTCACGGACAGACTGCAGGTGTCCGGGCAATCCAGGGGGCAGACGCTCGATTTGTCCAGATTCATATCGGTTCGCTCAGGCGGCAAGCAATGCGCGCAGCAATTTCAACAGCTCTTCCACATTGATGGGCTTGCTCGCGATCCGCAGATACGGATCGAGGGGCAATTCCTTGATCGCGGAGGAGGTGTCTCCGGTCGTGAGGACGGCGCGCAATGAAATACCCAGGATCTCGCGCAACCTGGCAATGACTTGGGTGCCGGTTTCGCCTTCGCCCAAGTGATAGTCGCTGATCAACAGATCCACTCCATGACCCGTCTCGACGTGTTGCAACGCTTCAGCCAAAGAGGCGGCCTGCGTGACCTGATAACCCTCCAACTCGAGCAGCAAACACGTCGCGCGTCGCAGCGATTCGTTGTCCTCTACGAGCAAAACGCGCGTTTGCCCGACCGGCGTTGCGGTGGGTACGGGTGATTCCGCAGGTGCTCGGCGCGGCGCCAGGTCTTGGCCTTTGCTCGCCGGCAGCACGAGTGAGAACGCCGAGCCCCGGCCCACCTCGGAGCGCACTTCGAGTGTGAGCATGAGCAGCTTGACGAGCCGCTGTACGATCGAGAGCCCGAGACCATAGCCGTCGCGTGAGCTGTTGGCCGGAACGCCGACTTGGTAGAACTCATCGTAGATGTAGGGCAGGTGGTCGGGCGGAATGCCGACGCCCGTGTCGAGCACCTCGATGCGAACCAACGCCGCCTCGTGCAGGCAACGCAAACGAACACAGCCTACACGAGTGTACTTGAGGGCATTCGAGACCAGATTCCGCAAAATCTGCTCCACCAACGAGGGATCACTGTGCACGGCGTCCTTGCAGCTTTCGATTTCGAGCTGCAGCCCTTTATTGGCGGCAATGCTCGCGAATTCCATTCGCAGCTCTTCGAAGATGGCGGCGACGGTAAAATCCGTGGGCTCAGGTCTAATCGCTCCGGACTCGAGCTTGCTGATGTCGAGCAAGGCGTTGAGCAGTCTCGACATGGCGCCGATCGCTTGTTCCTGCTGCGACAGAGCTTCGACCGCGTAGTGGTCCGTCGCGCGCCGGCGCAAGGCACCATTGAGGAATTCGAGTGTTTGCAGCGGTTGGCGCAGATCGTGGCTGGCCGTCGCGAGAAAGCGGCTTTTGCCTTGGTTTGCCCGGTCGGCGCTCTCACGGGCTTGATCGGCAAGCGCACGCGCGGCCTCTGCGGTCTCGCGTGCAACGATCAGCTCGGCCTCGACAACTTTGCGGTCGGTCACATCGCGGATCGCGGCGGCGACGAGCGTGCGGCCACTATCCTCAACGGGGCTCAGACTGATCTCGACGGGAAACTCGCTGCCGTCGCGCCGCCGCCCGAATAAATCCAGTCCCGCGCCCATCGGGCGCACACGCAGGCTGCCGACATAGTGTTCTCGGTGTCCGACGTGCCGCGTCCGAAATCGCTCCGGCATCAGCGTCTCGATGCTCTGGCCGATGATTTCGTCGCGCGCGTACCCGAATAAAGCGGTGACCTGCTGATTGGTAAATCGAATGAAACCGGCGTCGTCGATGATGAGCATCGCGTCGGGGGCGGCATCGAGCGCGCTGCGGGCGAGATCGGGCGGCGTTGTTCGCATGGTCGGGGTCGTCTCGATTGACACTATCGAATCCATAGTGAGCTTAAAAATGATATATTGCACGCCGATTGCAGGGCAACTCCCCGCCGGATGCTACGGCCGTGTCGGGGCTGCTTAACGGCATTGCGTTTATCCGGAGCTCATGGTTTCCACGGCGCTTTCAACCAGTGTCTGTGAATGCGATTTTTATCGAAAGTCACTTCCATCCAGGCGCTGACCGTCCCCGCATCGCAATCACATGAGAACTCATTCTCGGCTGCCTCGACGAGAATCGGCATCCGGTAGCCACGCTTGGTTTTCACGATACCCAGAAATTGATTGCCGACGGAACCGATGACCAGGTTGTCGATGACATCCATAGTGGATGCATCGAACAGAGACACGCGAATCTTGTCGGCACCGGGGCGGGCGGAAAAGCGATTGAACATCGCCACCCGATGTTTGCCTGCGGGATAAGCCGTATAGGCGCCATTATTCTGCGGATCAGGATCGTATTTGCATACCGGGGATGCGTTCTTTGAAACGTCAATGCTTTCAAAGTACCAAGCCGGCGGCATGTTCAGGACCTTGTCATTCGCAGTGACCTGCATATCGTCGTTGCTGCAGTCGTTGGAAACGGATCTGAAGACGAATCGAAATGTTTTGTGATCAACCGTGCAGGTGAACACCGGAGCTTTCCCGCAATCTTCCGGATACGCATCGGCCGCGGATTTTTCAGCGGAAAAACAGAGGCGCGGCAGGAACACGACGGAACTCAGCACAATAATAAGGAATGTTTTGGACATGTCGATCCCAAGAGGCGTGAGAAAGCAAGAAACAGTATCGGTCATCCGGGGCGCTCATGACGTGGCGACGCCGGCTGGTGCATTTTGCAATAAACTGCCGGTCCGCCGCATCCCGCGGCATTCTATGGGAAGCTACTCGCAGACTCGCTTTGGCGCTATCCTATTTTGGGATGCTGCTTCGGGTTATACCCATGCCGCAACCAACAATACGGGCAGTGGATTGGCCTGCAAACCGGCAAAGTTCTCAGCGAAACAATGGGTTCCTCTGGGTGGGGCGTAAATCGATGCTTGGCCAAGTTCCGAACGCTCATTTCGCCGCGCTGCTGTTGATGACGGCGGTCTCGGCGAGTCCTATCGCATGGGCCGCTCCTCAGCGTCTTGAATGTACCTTGACCGATACGGATGCCGAGAGCGCGGTGGAACGACGCTCGCTTGCGATCATTTTCGATGAAGAAACCACCACGATGAAAATGCAAGAGGGTGACCGTATTCGAAACCTGACCGATGTTTCGATCAGCACGACATCGATGAGCGGTGGCGATGCGGGCATGACGATCGGCGTATCCCGGTCGTCTTGGCGAATCGTGTTGCAAACCTACCAACGCAATTCCGTGCGAACCGAATACGGCAATTGCGCGCTCGATCTGCCGCCGCCGCAACCTAAGCTGCCGTCAACGCGATGATCAATTCGTTCTGTGGTGACCTCGATGGTCGATGCGGCTGAGCCCAAGCAAACTGAACTTGTTCGCGAAACCGCCGGGTCGTGGATAAGGACGGTCTCGGGGCGTTGGTGGATCGCGGTAGCCGTCGCGTGCGTTTTGTTGGCCGGCGGCGGCCTCTATTGGCTCAAAGGCAGGCATGTGCAATTCACCTACGTCACTGCTCCGGTGACGCGCGGCGCCGTGGCGCGTACCGTGACCGCGACCGGCACCGTGAACCCGATGCTGACCGTCACCGTCGGCAGCTATGTGTCGGGCGTCATTCGGGACCAATTCTGTGACTTCAATACCCGAGTTCGAGTCGGCCAGCTTTGCGCCAAGATTGATCCGCGCCCATACCAAACGGTCGTCAATCAGGACAGAGCCAATCTCGCCAATGCCAAGGCGCAGCTGAGCAAGGATCAGGCCACGCTGACCTACGATAGAATCGCCTATGAGCGCGACGCCGGGCTCGTCAAGCGGGGCATCGTCTCCCAGGACACCGTCGATAGCGCCAAGAGCGCATTCGATCAGGCGCTCGCGCAGATCGAGGTCGACAAGGCCGTCATACAGCAAGAAGAGGCGACGCTGGACTCGGCACTCGTAAATCTCGGCTATACCAACATCGTTTCGCCGGTGGACGGTACCGTCGTATCCCGGACCGTCACGATAGGCCAGACGGTGGCCGCGAGCTTCCAGACGCCGACGCTGTTCCTGATTGCGACCGATCTGACGCAAATGGAGGTCGATACGAACGTCAGCGAGAGCGATCTCGGGGGTCTGCATGAAGGCGACAAGGCGACCTTCGTGGTCGAGGCGTACCCCAATCGCACCTTTGCCGGCAAGGTATTGCAGTTTCGTCAAGCGCCGCAGACCGTCCAAAACGTCGTCACCTATGACGTCATCATCGGCGTTCGCAATGACGATCACCTGCTCGAGCCCGGCATGACCGCGACGGCGCACATCGTGATCCTCCAGCGTGACGACGTATTGCGCGTGCCCGATCAAGCACTTCGATATGCACCGGCGGGTTTGCGGTCTGTATCGCAAGCGTCGCCGACCAACCGATCGCTCGCGGCGACCGATGGTCGTGGGAACGTCTGGGTGCTGCGCGACGGGCATCCGTTGCAAGTCTCGCTCAAGATCGGGCTCGATGACGATACCTACGCCGAGGTCATCGAGGGCGACATCCACGCCGGCGATCAAGTCATCACGAGCGAGCAGCGTACGCGTGGCACCTCAGGCGCTTCCCAGCCGCGCCTGACCGGTTTTTGATCGAAATCGCGAGCCAACATGCCTCCGCCAGTGATCGAAGTCCAGAACGTCACCAGGATCTATCGCCTTGGGGATGTCGATCTGCACGCGCTCGATGGCGTGAGCCTCGTCATCGAGCGCGGCGAATTCGTCGCGATCATGGGGTCGTCGGGATCGGGCAAATCGACGCTGATGAATATTTTGGGCTGTTTGGACCGGCCCACCAGCGGCCGGTATGTGTTCGAAGGCCTCGACGTCGCGCAGCTGCCCGAACCAGCGCTCGCGCGGATTCGCAGTGAACGCATCGGATTCGTATTTCAGAGTTTCAATCTGCTTGCGCGGACGAGCGCCGTCGAGAACGTCGCGCTGCCGCTCTTCTACGGCGTGTCGGGACCCGCGCGGCGCGCAGAGCGCTTCGCGCGCGCGCGGGAAGCGTTGCGATTCGTGGGCCTCGGGAATCGCGAGCGCAACACGCCCAATCAGCTATCGGGCGGCCAGCAGCAACGCGTCGCGGTCGCGCGCGCATTGATCAGCGGCCCGAGCATGCTGCTGGCGGACGAGCCTACCGGCAATCTCGACAGTCGGACATCGCACGAGATCATGGATATGCTGCGCTCGCTCAATCGCGACCAGGGCGTCACCATCGTCGTGGTCACGCATGAGGCGGACATAGCCGCCTACATGGATCGCATCGTGACCATGCGCGACGGCCGCATCATTAGCGATCAGCGGCAGCGCGCGGCGGTGCCGCAGGGGCCCGAGCACGTGGCGGCGGCACTCACATTCGCGACTCAGCACGCCACGGTAACGTCGGGGGCGGCATCGCGCGGGTCGCACTTGAGTTTCCTGGCGATGATCCTGGTGGCGGCCGCGCAGGCGCTCGGGCGCAATAAAATGCGCTCGGCACTGACGATGCTCGGGGTATTCATCGGTGTCGCGGCGCTGATTGCGATGGTCGCGGTGGGTCAAGGCGCCAATGAGGCGGTGAAAAAACAGATCGAGAGCCTCGGTACGAACCTGCTGGTCGTGCTGCCTGGTGCGACGACGACTAGCGGGGTACGGGGAGGCAGTGGCAGCGCCTCGACACTGACGGTCAGCGATGCGTTGGCGCTGCGCCGCGATGACCCCGCCGTCGGTGTCGTCAGCTACCTGATCCGACAACTCGGTCAGGTCGTCTACGGCAACCAGAATTGGACGACCAACATCCAAGGCGTCACGCCGAGCTACCTCGACACCGCGGGCTGGCACCTCGCTGCAGGTCGCGCCTTTACGGCAGAGGACGATCAGAATGCCGCGATGGTCGCGCTGATCGGCCAGACGGTCTGCCAGCAGCTATTCGGCGCCAGCGAGAGCCCGGTAGGCGCGATGATTCTGATAGCCGGAAAACCGCTGCGCGTCATCGGCCTACTCGCGGCCAAAGGTCAGAGCACCTATGGGCAGGATCAAGACGACGTCGTCATCATCCCGTTCACCGCCGCGGAACGCAAAGTGCTCGGCGTCGCGGTGCCGAGCCAGGCACAGACGTCGACGGATCCCTATTTCCCTCCGACGGTCAATCCATACGGGATCACGCCGCGGCTGACCGGCTATGTCAACCAAATTTACGTGCAGGCCGTCAGTCCCGAGCGCGTGCAAGCCGCGATCGAGGAGGTGACGGCGACACTGATGCATCGACATCGCATCCGGACCGGCGACATCGCCGACTTCGCGATCCGCAACTTGAGCCAAATTGCCGAAGCCGCCGAAGGCAGCAGCCGGATCATGGCGCTGTTGCTCGCCACCGTGGCGTCAATTTCCCTTCTTGTCGGCGGCATCGGGATCATGAACATTCTCTTGGTATCGGTTACCGAACGCACGCGCGAGATCGGCTTACGCATGGCCATCGGTGCGCGCCGCATTCACGTGCTGCTTCAATTCCTCGTCGAAGCGGTATTCATGAGCGTGACCGGCGGGGTGGCCGGAATCCTCTTCGGCATCATCGCTTCGGAGTTGATCACCGCGGTTGCACATTGGCCCACCGTGCTGTCGCCGGTGGCGGTTGTCGGCGGATTTCTTTTCTCGGCGGCGGTCGGAATCTTCTTTGGCTACTACCCCGCCCGCAAGGCGTCGCATCTCGATCCGATCGAAGCTCTGCATTACGAATAGAGACCATGATCAATGACAACACAGCGTTGGCGATGCGGGGCTGGATCTTCGGCTGCGTGCCGGCGTTGCTGATCGGCTGCGCCGTTGGGCCGGATTTCAAGCGGCCCGGGTCCTCGTCCGCCGCGGGTTACGCGCAGTCGCCGACGAGCCTTCCGGCGGCCGGTCCGGCCGACGTGCAACAGCATGTGTTGCCGGGCCAGCGGGTCGTGGGGCAATGGTGGGAGCTGTTTCATGCGCAGCAGCTCAATGACACGCTCGCGCTCGCGATTTCAAAAAGCCCGACACTCGATACGGCGCGCGCGACACTGGCACAGGCGCAGCAGGCGATCGCTGCGGCCGCGGGCGCGCTCTACCCGCAAGCGGGTCTCGGCGCGAGCGCTACGCGAGAGCGGGTGAGCACCGATGCGCTGGTCGCCCCGACTCATGTGACCGGCAATTTGTTGTCCATTGGACCGACGGTGAGCTTCGGTGCGGATATATTCGGCGGCGTTCGCCGTCAGGTCGAGCAGCAGACCGCTCTTGCCGAGGTCCAGCGATACGAGCTCGCCGCCGCCTATCTGTCGCTGACCGGTAATGCGGTCACGGAGGCGATCGCCATCGCGTCGGCACATGAACAAATCAATGCGGTCACCGACATCATTGCAGTGGATCAACAAAACCTCGATCTGACCCAAATCGAACAACAAGCGGGTAAAGCGGCGATGACCGATGTGCTGAGCGCCAGGAGCCAGCTTGCCGCCGATCGTGCGCTGTTGCCCCCGCTCGCGCAGCAGCTGAGCGCCGCCGGCGACGCTCTGACGATACTGGTCGGCAAGACGCCGGCCGAATGGACGCCGCCAGCGTTCGACCTCGAGATGCTGCGCCTGCCGACCGAGCTGCCGGTCAGTCTTGCCTCGACGCTGGTTCATGAGCGTCCGGACATCCTCGCGGCCGAGGCGCAACTGCACGCCGCGAGCGCCGCGATCGGCGTGGCAACGGCACAGCTGTATCCGAATGTCACGCTGACCGCCGCGTGGAACCAGTCGGCGGCGTCCGCCGGCACGCTTGCGGAGGGCGCGAACAGCCTCTGGAGCGTGGCAGCAGGGCTGACGGCTCCTCTATTTCATGGCGGCACTCTCACCGCACAGCGGCGCGAGGCCATCGATGCGTTCGACGCACAGCTCGGCATCTACCGGCAGACCGTGCTGCAGGCCTTCGGCCAAGTCGCCGACATCCTGCAGGCACTCGAACACGATGCGATGGCGCTCAATGCGCAGCGAGAAGCTCTCGACGCGGCGCAAGCATCGCTCGAGCTGTCTCAAGAGAGTTACAAAGAGGGGCAAGGCAGTTTTCTGCAAGTGCTCCAGGCGCAACGCCTCTTCGGGCAGGCGCGACTCGGTTACGCTCTAGCGAAGAGTCAGCGTTATCTCGATACGACCCAGCTGTTCGAGGCGATGGGCGGCGCCTGGCGGGATTGGAAAGACCCGGTGAAGTAATCCTTGTACCATTCCCACGTTCACCGGATTGCAGTGCTGCGCGGGTGGCAGAGCTGGCGGGACGCCGTCGCGGTGCTGCTCGTGTTCGGGGTCATGATCTTGATCGGCACCGGCGCGCACCAAGCGCTCTCGCCGTTCATCGCGTCGCGCCCGACGCCGATTTCGCTGTCTCCGGCCGCGCTGCCGATGTACACCTTGCGCACGGTGCTGCGGATGCTGGCCGCCATGCTTGCCTCGCTGTTGTTCACGTTCAGTTATGCGACGCTCGCGGCCAAGAGCCGCCGCGCCGAAATGCTGCTGATACCGCTGCTGGATGCGCTGCAATCGGTGCCGATTCTCGGCTATTTGTCGTTCACCGTCGTGTTTTTCGTCGCGCTGTTTCCCGGCAGGCTGCTGGGTCCCGAGCTCGCCGCGATCTTTGCGATCTTCACGAGCCAAGCCTGGAACATGGCATTCAGCTTTTATCAATCGCTGCGCACCGTTCCCACCGATCTCAATGATGCGAGCCGCAGCATTCGTTCCTCCGCCTGGCAGCGCTTCTGGAATCTGGAGGTTCCGTTCGCGATGCCCGGCTTGATATGGAACATGATGATGTCAATGTCGGGCGGCTGGTTTTTCGTCGTCGCCTCCGAGGCGATCTCGGTCGGTAATCTGCAGATCGCGTTGCCCGGAGTCGGGTCGTACGTCGCACGCGCGATTGAAGTGCGCGATCTCAGCGCCGTCGGTTGGGCCATCCTGGCAATGAGCATTGCCATAGTGTTGTACGATCAATTGCTGTTTCGGCCGCTCGTGGCCTGGGCCGATAAATTTCGCTCCGAGCAGACCGCTGCTCAGGTCGTGCCGCGCAGTTGGGTGCTGGACTTGTTTCGCCGATCCAGTTTGGTCGGCCTGCTGTACAAGCCGTTCGCGGCAGGCTGGAAGCGTCTGACCAGCGCGCGGCTGGTGTGGCCGTCGAGCGCACGCCTTCAAAGTCTGGTACGCGCGATGGCGCACTACGCGCTGCCGAGCCGCGTCGTCGATAGACTCTGGTTGGCAGTCATCGTGACCGTCGTCGCCTATCTGGGATGGCAACTGACCCGATTCGTCGGCGCTTCGCTGTCGTGGCTCGACCTCAGAATAGCCGCCGCCAATGGCGCATTGACGCTGCTGCGCGTGATGGGTTTGGTCGCCATCGCCACGGTCGTCTGGGTGCCGATCGGCGTGGCGGTGGGTCTGCGACCCGCGCTAACCGCGCGAATCCAACCGATCGCCCAGTTTCTGGCGGCATTCCCGGCGAACCTATTCTTCCCGGCAGTTGTATTTCTGATCGTGCGGTTTGCGCTTGCGCCGACAATCTGGCTGCCCCCGCTGATGATACTGGGCACGCAGTGGTACATCTTGTTCAACGTGATCGCCGGCGCCAGCGCATTCCCGACCGATCTGCGCGAAGCAGCGGCAAGTTTTCGCATCGGACGCCCAAAGTGGTGGCGACAGGTGATGCTGCCCGGAATATTTCCCTATTACGTGACCGGCGCCATCACGGCCGCCGGCGGCGCGTGGAACGCGAGCATCGTCTCCGAAGCGGTTAGCTGGGGCACGACCAAGCTCGATGCCGGAGGTTTAGGCGCCTATATCGCGCAGATGACCGCGGCAGGCGACTATCCCCGAATTGCACTCGGCGTCGCCGTCATGTCCTCGCTCGTGATCGCGATGAATCGACTGCTGTGGCGGCCACTTTACCTGATCGCCGAGCGCCGCACGCGGCTGGACTGAGGACTACGCTATGACTGAACCGCTGAACGCACCCGTCATCGACCTTCGCCAAATCTGCAAGGCCTTCGCGAAGCCGACGGGTGAGCCGCTGCCGGTGCTGCTGAACATCGATCTGTCGATAACGGACGGGGAAATCTTAGGATTGTTGGGCCGTTCCGGCTCCGGCAAGTCCACGCTGCTGCGTATTGCGGGTGGACTGATCGAGCCGACCTCCGGGCAAGTGCTGTATCGCGGCGCGCCTCTGCGCGGCCCAGCCGAGGGTATTGCGATCGTGTTTCAGACTTTCGCGCTATATCCGTGGTTGACGGTGTTGGACAACGTCGTGCTTGGCCTCGATGCACTCGAACTGCCGCGTGCGGAGGCGTTGCGGCGGGCGATGGCCGCGATTGATCGGATCGGCCTGGACGGCTTTCAGTCCGCCTATCCACGGGAGTTGTCCGGCGGCATGCGTCAACGCGTGGGCTTTGCGCGGGCGCTCGTCAGTGATCCGACGCTGCTGCTCATGGATGAGCCGTTTTCGGCGCTCGATGTGCTGACCGCCGAGACGCTGCGAACGGATTTCCTCGACCTTTGGACCGCGCATGAGTTGCCGACCAAGGCGGTGATGCTGGTCACGCACAACATCGAGGAAGCGGTCCTCATGTGCGACCGGATACTCGTTCTCGGCTCCGGTCCGGGGCACATCGCGGCCGAGATCCGGGTTCCGCTGCCGCAACCGCGCGATCGGCTCGGCGCGGAGTTTCACGCGGTCGTCGATGAGATTTATGGGATCCTGACGGCGCGAATCACCGCGAACGCCGGCATGCAAGGCCAAGCTCACGGCGGATTGGTCGAGTTTCTGCCGCCGGTTTCGACCAATCGGCTGGGCGGATTCATCGAGGCCTTGGCCGCAGCCCCGTACGATGGGCACGCAGCGGTGGCCATCATCGCGGCGTCTCTAGGCCTCGAAATCAACGATTTATTGCCGATCGCGGAGGCACTGCAGCGCTTGGAGTTTGCGGATCTCAAGGACGCGACCATCACGTTGACTGCGGCCGGTAAACTCTTCGCGCGCGCCGACACCGAGGAGCGCAAGCGATTGTTCCGCGAGCACTTGTTGCATTTCGTGCCGCTGGTGGCCCACATCCGCCATATTCTCGAAGAGCGCGATAGCCATCAGGCGCCACGCGAGCGATTCGAGTTCGAGCTACAGGATCATCTGAACTCGGGCGATACGCAGAAAACGCTGCTCGCCGCGATCGGATGGGGGCGCTATGCAGAGCTCTTCGGCTATGATGATCAGACGCGCACATTCACGCTCGACCGTTGAAACCGTTCGATGCACGCGTAGGCTCGTCCTCGCGTGCTTCGAGGCGCTATTGCTGGTTGGTCAGCTATTCTGGCTGCATAATTGGGCGAGGAGGTGAACTCATGACCAGGCGACGTTCCTTGCTGCAAGCGGCGGCTGGCGGCCTGCTGTTGGCAGGCGCCAACCGATTCGCGCCGCTTGCCGCCGCCGAATTGCCTGCGGGAACGATTGAATCGGAACGTCTCGAGACGCTGCCGGGCAAGCAGCCGCTGCTGAAGCGCTCGTTCCGCCCGCCCAACTATGAATCTCCGCTCTCGTATTTGAGTGAAGCGATGACACCCAATGAGCGGTTTTTTGTTCGCTGGCATCTGGCGAGCATTCCGGTCATCGACGTGGCGTCGTGGCGGCTGGCAATCGATGGGGATGCCGCCGAGCGGCCGTTCGACTTGACGATGGAGCGGCTGCGCGAGGAGTTTGATCCGGTGGAACTCGTGGCGGTCTGTCAGTGCGCGGGTAATCGGCGTGGCCTCACGGATCCGCATGTGCCGGGCGTGGAATGGGGCAACGGCGCGGTGGGCAACGCCCGATGGAAGGGCGTGCGACTCAAGGACATCCTCGCGCGTGCAGGACTGAGGCGCGAGGCGGTCGAAGTCGCATTTCACGGCGCTGACGGACCTGTGCTCGAGGCGACACCGAACTTCGTCAAGAGCCTGCCGATCTCGAAGGCGCTCGAGGAGAACACGCTGGTCGCCTACGAAATGAATGGCGCACCGCTGCCGCACTGGAACGGATTTCCGGCGCGATTGATCGTACCGGGATGGGCCGGCACCTATTGGGTGAAACAGGTCGTGAGCATCGGCGCATTGACCCAGCCTTTGAAGAATTTCTGGATGACGACCGCTTACCGGCTTCCCAAGGGCAGGTACCCGTCCGTTGATCGTTTTCTGTCGCAGGAGTCCGAGACGACGACGCCGATCACGGAGATCGACGTGACTTCCGTCATCACGAACATCAGCGAGGGCAGCCGGTTCAGGGTGGGCACGCCGATCCTTGTCAAGGGAATCGCGTGGGATCCCGGATTTGGAATTAGCCGAGTCGAAGTTTCCGTCGACGAGGGAGGCACTTGGCGGGCCGCACAACTCGGGGCGGACCTCGGTCGCTTCTCGTTCCGCACCTGGCAATTCGCATTCACGGCTCGCTCGAAGGGCGCCGCGACGGTGAGCTCGCGTGCGATCAACGCCCGGGGGATGACGCAGACCGAGACGTGGATCGCGAACCCCGCGGGCTACCATAACAATGTCATTGAGCGAATCGGCATCCAAATCGCATGAGAACACCCGCATGAAAACACGCGTAAGTACCGCGGCTGCCGCCGCCTTTGGCCTGGCGTGTGTCGCGTCGGCGGGCGCCGACGAGACGAGTATCCGCCTGAAAGATGGGCCGGAGTTGGCGAGTGTCAATGCCTATTGCTCGATCTGTCACAGCACCGACTACATCGAAATGAACTCCCGATTCCTCGAGCGCGCCGCTTGGGAAGCCGAAGTGACCAAGATGATCAAAATCATGGGTGCTCCCATTCCCGATTCCGACGTGCCTCGAATCGTCGACTACTTGATCCGCAACTACGGCGTGGAGTGACGAGCCGGTGATCGGCACACGGTTCCATTACCTGAAGCAACATCTTTTCTCCGAAGATGTCGAGGGCTTCGATTCGCTGTCCGAGCTCGCCTTGGATTTGCGATCGTCGTGGAATCACGCGACCGACGAAGTGTGGCGGCGGCTCGATCCTCTGCTGTGGTCGCTTACGCACAATCCCTGGGTCGTGCTGCAAACGGTCTCGCGTGAAAAGCTCCGGCAAGCCTTGGCCGAGCCGGCGTTCCGCAGCGAGATCGAAGTTCTGGTTCGAGACAGGCGCGAGGCGGCCGCCGCTCCCGGATGGTTTCAGAAAAGCTACCCCCGATCTTCGCTGACGCGTGTCGCGTACTTCAGCATGGAATTTATGTTGAGCGAAGCATTGCCCATTTATTCGGGCGGCCTCGGCAATGTGGCCGGTGATCAACTGAAGGCAGCGAGCGACCTCGGCGTTCCGATCGTCGGCGTCGGCTTGCTCTACAGCCAGGGTTATTTCAGCCAAGTCATCGGCAAGGACGGAACTCAAACGGCGCTGTTCCCCTACAACGATCCGGGACAGCTGCCGATCACGCCCCTGCGTCGCGCTGATGGAGAATGGTTGCGGTTGGAAATTGCCTTGCCCGGCTATTCGGTCTGGCTGCGCGCGTGGCAGGTCCAGGTCGGCCGGGTGCAATTGTTTCTGCTCGACAGCAACGATGCCGCGAACTACCCGGCGCATCGAGGCATCACGAGCGAGCTATACGGCGGCGGCCCTGAACTTCGTCTCGCGCAGGAGATTCTTCTGGGGATCGGCGGATGGCGGCTGTTGAGTGAATTGGGCATGCAGTCCGAAGTCTGCCACCTCAATGAAGGTCACGCGGCCTTTGCCGTGTTGGAACGCGCCAGGAGTTTCATGCAGGAAGCCGCTCAGCCATTCGGGGTGGCGCTGTCGGTCACGCGAGCCGGCAATCTGTTTACCACCCATACCGCGGTAGCGGCCGGCTTCGACCGCTTCGCGCCGGCGCTCATCGAGCAGTACCTCGGTAGCTACGCCGAGAGGCAGCTCGGGATGACACTCGACGAGTTCCTCGGATTGGGCCGGGCAAATCCGAGTGATGCGTCGGAACCTTTCAATATGGCGTATCTGGCGGTACGCGGTAGCGGTGCGATCAATGGCGTGAGCCGCTTGCACGGAGCCGTGAGCAGGAAGCTCCTCGAGCCGCTGTTTCCGCATTGGCCGCCGGACGAGATCCCGGTCGGATCGGTGACCAACGGTGTGCATGTGCCGACCTGGGACTCGGCTCCGGCCGATGAGCTTTGGACGCAGGTCTGTGGAAAAAATCGCTGGATGGGTACGACGGAAGGCCTCGATCAGGAAATTCGCCGTGCCTCGGACCTAAGCCTCTGGGGCTTGCGGGCGAAGGGCCGAAAATCGCTGATTGATTATGCCCGCGAGCGATTGTCGCGTGAGCTGCTCGCGTCCGGCCACTCGAACGAAGCGGCCGAGTCCGCGAGGCATCTGTTCGATCCCAACGCGATGACCCTGGGGTTCGCGCGTCGCTTCACGGCCTACAAAAGGCCGAACTTGCTGCTGCACGACCCGCAGCGCTTGTTGCGCCTGCTGAGCAATCCGCAGCGCCCCGTGCAGCTGATCATCGCCGGCAAGGCGCATCCGGCCGACCAAGCGGGCCAGGCGTTGATACAGGAATGGATCCGTTTCATCCGGCAGCCCGAGGTGCGTCCGCATGCGATTTTCCTCAGTGACGACGACATGCTGCTGACGGAGAATCTCGTGCAGGGCGTGGACCTCTGGATCAATACGCCACGGCGTCCTTGGGAGGCTTGCGGTACGAGCGGCATGAAGGTACTCGTCAATGGCGGCCTCAATTTGTCGGAATTGGATGGCTGGTGGGCGGAGGCCTATACGCCGGCAATCGGCTGGGCGTTGGGGGATGGCCAGGAGCATGGCGATGAACCGCGCTGGGACGCGGCCGAGGCGGCCGCACTTTACGACTTGCTCGAGCGCGAGGTTATCCCGGAGTTTTATGAGAGGAATGCGAGTGGTATTCCGGCGGCGTGGGTCAATCGCATGCGTGAAAGCATGGCGCAATTAACCCCGCGCTTCTCCTCGAATCGCTCGGTGCGCGAATACACCGAGCGGCACTACCTGCCGGCCGCGGCGGCCTACCAAGCCCGTAGTGCCGACAAGGGCGCCGTTGGTCGGCAAATCGCCGCTTGGCAGCATGCCGTCAATCAACAGTGGGATTTGCTGCGCTTCGGAGAATCACGGATCGAGTCGCAAGCGGATCACCACCGGATCGAGGTCGACGTGTTTCTGAATGACCTCGATCCGAGTGCGGTGCGAGTCGAGCTCTATGCGGATGGATTAGGCGGCGACCCGGTGTGGCATGAAATGCGCTGGCTGCGCACGATATCGGAAGCATCGCGATGGTCGGTATATTGCGCGACGATTCCCAATACGCGACCCGCGAGCGACTATACGGCGCGAATGGCGCCGCGGCACCCCGGGGTGTCGGTGCCGCTGGAGTGTGCCCGAATCTTCTGGCAACGATGACGACGGCGCTCCCTCGCTCGGCAGCATTTGGCGCGCCGTCCTCATCGCGATCGATCGGTGAAAACCGTCGGCGGCCTATTCGCGCACGACGATATTGTTATGGACACGCCTGACGCCGTCGGTGTCCTTCGCGATCATTTCGGCGAGATCTCTGGCATCCTTCGTGGGTGCTTTCCCGCTCAACCAGACGATGCCGGCATTATCGGTGTCGACTTGGATGTTGGTCAGTGTCGAGAGGTGTTTCTCCGCGAGCTTGGCCTTCACCTTGGTCGTAACGATCGAATCCCTGACAAACGCGCCGGGGTGAGAAGTGTCGGAATCATTGGTCGTATCGGCCAGTAACGGCGCGGCAGCGGTTGCGGTCAAGACAAGTGCGGCGATAATCATTAAGCGTTTCATAGGGTGGTCCTCATAAAAATAATCTGCAACCGGCCGGCGGACATCGCATTGGTCTATGCGATGCCACACCGGCGGTCGGATCGAGATGAATCAGCGTTTTTCACCGGTTGCATGGCCACGCCCGTCGCGCTCTTCGTTGCCTTTGAAGCTCGCTGGATTGACGCGCTTTGCCGGTTCCGCTTTCTCGCCGCGGTTTGGTAATGCGCCCTTGTAGCCGTGATCGGGATGCAAGCCGTTGTTGACGTTGCCACGGAAGTTGCTGGGGCCATGAAACCACGGGCCGGCGCCGACGAAGACGTCGCCGCTAAACCATTCCGGACCATAGTAGCCGGATGGGGCGCAGTTGTAGGGAGCAACGTCATAATATCCGTACGGGCATTCAGGAGCGACGCCGATATTGATGCTGACCTGGGCTTCTGCTTTCGGGAGGCCAAAGTTGAGGCAAATTGCGGTAACCGCCGCCATTGCCAGAAAATTGAATTTACGCATTTGTTCACCTTCGGTTCGGTAAGTCATTATTCAGGTTGTCATTAATGCCATGGTCCGATCATGCGGTCTGTCTGCTAACGAACCCATGAGCTGCAGCGTGTGTTTGGCGCCCGGCTGCGCCGCTCTATGCGCGGGCGTTTGTTGCAGCTAAAGTCCCGGCCATCGGAGGTGTTCATGAAACGCGTGAGCTACGTCAATGATGCCGCGTGCGCCTTAATTATTGCGATGGCGCTGAGCCTGCCGGCGTTGGCCGCGGCGCCATTCTCGTTCGATGCGGCGCCCGGACGTTTGCCGAAAGACGTCGTGCCGCTCGACTATTCCGTCAAGATCGTGCCGGATGCGGACGCGCTAACGATCGACGGCACGGAGTCCGTGACGCTGCAGTTCCGGCGTGCGACGGCAACCGTCATATTCAATTCGCTCAATGAGACGCTGCATGACGTGCGCTTCGATGGCCGGGCCGTTCAAAGCGTGGCCACCGACGACGCGCGGCAGTTGACGACGATAACGCTCGCGGGCGCGGCACGACCGGGCAGGCATCGATTGACGTTCTCATACCTTGGTAAGATCGAAATTCAGCCGCGCGGATTATTTCGCCAGTCGTATACCAGGCTCGGCGGCGCCCGGGGAATGCTGCTGTCGACGAAAATGGAGGGCACGGATGCGCGCCGCATGTTCCCCTGTTGGGACGAGCCCGCGTTCCGATCCAGCTTCCAGCTGATCGTCACGGTGCCGATCGGATGGGCGACGATCGCCAATATGCCCGCTGCGACGCGCGTCGAAAACGGCTTTGTCGCCACGACGACGTTCCAGCGCACGCCGCGCATGCCTTCGTATCTAATCGAATTCACGGCGGGCGACCTCGTCGCGCTGTCGGCCATGAGCGCGCGCACGCAACTGAATGTTTGGGCCGACCGGGGTCGCGAACAGGACGGCGCGACGGCGCTCGCCAATGCGCGCGAGATTCTCGCCGACTATAACGAGTACTTCGGCTTTCGCTATCCGCTGCCGAAGCTCGACTCGATCGCCATACCCGGCGGATTCGGGGGTGCGATGGAGAATTGGGGTGCCATCACCTATAACGATCAAACGCTGCTCGTGACGCCGCGAAGCACGATCGAGAACCGCCAAGACGTCTATGCCGTCGAGGCGCACGAGATGGCGCATCAATGGAACGGCGACCTCGTCACGATGGGTTGGTGGGATGATCTGTGGCTCAACGAGAGTTTTGCCTCGTGGCGCGCCGCGAAGCAGACCGACCTGCGCCACCCCGAATGGAAGTGGTGGGAACGACAGGATGGGCCCAAGGAGCGCGCCATGCATGCCGATGCGTTCCCGGTCTCCCATGCGATCCAACAGCAAGTCACGGACGAACTCCAGGCCGCCAATGCCTTCGACCCGGAGATCGCCTATCACAAGGGACAGGCGGTACTGCGCATGCTCGAAGCCTATCTCGGCGACAATTTATTCCGCGAAGGGATCCGCAGATATCTGAATGCGCATGCGTATTCGAATGCGACGAGCGAAGATTTGTGGAACGCGCTCAGCGCGGCGAGCGGCACCGATGTCGGCGGGGTCGCAGCCGGCTGGATCGAACAGCCCGGTTTTCCGGTCGTGAGCGCCGCCGCGGAGTGCGACCCGGCGGGCAACCGAACGGTGACGCTGTCGCAAAAGCGATTCCTGCTGCGCGGCACCGATCCCGCCGCCTTGCATTGGCGCACCCCGGTGCGAATTCGATCGGGTCTCGACGGCGAGCCGCAAACCCTGCTGCTCGTACGCGACGGACAGACGACACCGGCGGGCCGATGCGGCGAGGCGCTGAGCTTGAATCCCGATGCGATCGGCTATTATCGCGTGCGCTACGATGCGCCGAGTCTGGAGGCGAACCTCAAGAATTTCAGCCGGCTGCGCGATGGCGACAAGATCGCATTGCTGGACGATCAATGGGCTCTGGTGGAGTCCGGGACCGAGCAACTCGGCAGCTACCTCGCGCTCGCCTCTGCGATGGACGCCGATCTCGACACACGCCTCTGGCAGCAGATCGCTGCGGCGCTCGCGACCATCGAATTCGACGAGCGCGGCACGCAGGGACATGCCGCGTTCGCCGCCTACGCGCGCTCGATCATCGAGCCCGCCGCGCACCAATTGGGCTGGGACGCACGGTCCGGCGAGACTCCGGATATACAGGAGCTGCGCCGCACGCTCATCAAGAACCTCGGCGCCTGGGGTGACCAAGCCGTCATTGACGAGGCGCGCAAACGCTTCGCCGCATTCGTCGCGGACCACAGCCTCATTGGACCCGATGATCAGTCGGTCGTTCTGTCGATCGTCGCCCGCTATGCCGACGCGTCGAGCTTCGATGCGCTGCACTCGATCGCCAAACAAGCCGCAGACGAAACCGAACAGCAGCGCTATTACCTCGCGCTCATGGATGTCGGCGATCCGCAGCTCGCCGAGGAGGCGGCGGCGATCGCGTTGTCGGGCGAGATTCCGCCGCAGGGAGCGCGCTGGCGCATGGCCCTGGTCGTACGCCTCGCGGGGCTGCACCAAGAATTATCCTGGTCGACGTTCATCAACAACGCCCAGATGCTGCTCGCGCCGATGCCGAAATTTGCGCCGCTGATCACGGCGCAGTACGTCCCGGCCTATTTCTGGGATTGCGCGCCGCCGGATGAGATCGAGGCGTGGGTGCGCGCGCACGTCCCGGCGGAGATGTCGGCCAATGTCGCGCGCGGAATGGAGGCCGCGCGATTCAACAGACTCGAGAAGGACGCACTGGTGCCCGCCGCGGATGCCTTTGTGCGTGCCGCTTCACGGCCCCGCTGAAGCGACGCTAGACGATCGAGTAGCGGCACTCGACGCAAGGATCGAGCGCCTCGACCGCGCGCATCGCAAGTGCCCGCGTCTCGTGCGGGGAACCGCTCGGCATTCCCAGCAGCCATTGCGTCAGCGCGCCGGCGGGATGGAAATTCCATTCGGTGGGAGCAACAATGACGTAATCGGTGACGCGGTCGTCCGCGAGCGCGACTTCGTGCAGCAGCGTGCCGCGAGCGGTCTCGACCGCAGCACGTCCCCGGCCGGGCGCGACCGCGACGGCCGAGATCCGGCCGCACCGCAGATCGGCATCGCCGCTCGCATGGCGCCCGAGTTCCACGAGCCGCGCAACCCAGTGCTGCAGCAGCGGCCGCGATTGCAGACTCGCAATCAGCGGCAATGCCGCCAGCCGCGACACGGGCCCTGTCTCGGCGGGATGCCCTCGCAGGCTCGGCGTCGCGGCGAATGCCGCGCTTAAGATTGGCCATTGCTCGAGGCTGGCGGCGGCTTCGAGCGCCGGAAGCGGCGCATTCGAATGCGGCGCCGGCTCGATCGACGCGAATCGCCGGCGACATTCGCGCGCCAAGGGCGCATCTGCGCTCCCGGCCCAACGCCTCAGCGCATCGGCCGATGACAGCGATAACCACTGCTCGAGGCGGACTCCGAGCAAGCGCTCGCCGATGAGTGCGCGCAGGCCGGGCGGCGTTCGAGCCGCGCGGCGCGCCTCAGCGGCGAATACGCCGGCTTCGCCCGTGAGCACGCCGAGCACTTGTTCGCCGGCGGCCTCGGCGCGCGCAGCCGAGTCCGTGCGTGTGGCGGGAGGCTCGCCGCGCGCAGCCGCGATGGCCGCGCTCGCCGCCGCAGCTTGGGCACGCGCGCAGACTGCATAAATCAAGCCGACGAGTTCCGCGACCTCGGCGGCGGAGCGGCCGATCAGCAGTGCGCCGAGCGCCGGACGCTGCGACGCGACGCGCACGCTGGCGATGCGGCCCGCCGTACTGCGTATATCGACTTGAACCGCGCCCGCATCCATCGCCGCACTGCCGCGCCGGCGCTTGCTCAGCGCCGTGCGCCCTCGCGCGCCGGCAACGCCAGCGTGAATACGGCGCCGCCGTCGGCGGGACATGCCGCGACGAGCGTGCCGCCGTGTTGCTCGACGATGCCGTAACTGATCGAGAGCCCAAGGCCCATGCCCTTGCCGACCGGCTTGGTCGTGAAAAACGGGTCGAACAACTTCGGCAGATCGTCGGGCCGGATACCTGGGCCGTTATCGGCGAATTCGAGGACCGCATGGCCGTCCTCGCAGCGCCCGCTGACGGTGAGGCGGCCCGGCTTGCCGGCCGGAATCGCGTCGGCGGCGTTTTGGACGAGGTTCATGACGACCTGCTGCAATTGGTCGGCATTACCGATGACGGGCAGCGGTGTCGGCAATTCCAAGACGACCTGGAAGTACTCGGGCGTGGCCTTCGTGACCCAATGTACGCCGCGTTCGACGACCGGCACGAGGTCGATCGGCTGCCGCGCATCGGCGCCGGGGGCCGAAAAGCGCCTCAAGCCCTCAACCACGTCACGCGTGCGCTCCGCGCCTTCGATCGTGCCGTCGATCAAGGACGGCAGATCCTTCATTAGCCGCTCGATGCCGAGTTCCGTGCGCAGCGCACCCACGGGCTCCGGCAGCGGCACCCGCTGCACGGCATCCAGGTATCGCTCCAGGCGGCCAAGGTATTTCTTGAGCGCGACGACATTGCCGAGCACGAAACTGATCGGGTTGTTCAGTTCGTGCGCGACTCCGGCGACGAGGCGTCCGAGCGAGGCCATCTTCTCCGAGTGAAGCAGTTGTTGCTGCGTGCGTTGAAGCGCGTCGTGTGCCTGACGGAGCGCCGAATAGGCCTTGCGCAGTTCGCCGATCGGGCGGCCGGTGACGACCAATCCGACGCGCCGCCCGTCGCTCGTGAAGCGCGGCGTGCAGCTGAGCGCGACCGGCGCGCTCTGGCCGCCCGACGTATGCATCTGCAATTCCCAATCGGACAGGGTTTCGGCGGCGTCCGCGGCGAGCAGCCTCTCGATCGCCTCGCGCGAGGGGCCGTCGGCAAACAGTCCCAGAATCGAGCTGCCGCGCAGTTCGCTCTCGGACTTGCCGGTGAGCTTGAGCAGCGAGGGATTGAGCTCCTCGACGATGCCCGCCGGGTTGCAGACGATCAACACGTCCGACATCGAACTCAATACCGAAACAATGAACAGCTGCGATTCCTGAAGTGCCGCGTTGTTCTGCTCGAGCGCAACCTCGTAGTCGAGCAACTGGCGATAGACCTCGTCCATCTTGCGTATCACTTCGACCCAAGCATGCTCTCCCGCGGCGCCTTTAGGCGATCGCGATTCCTCGATGCGTGCCGGCTTGCGGCTCACGCTCTGCGCACCGCGTTTTTGTCGCGGCGTTCGTTTGGCGGCCGTGGCCGTGGCCGCGGCGCTCGTGCGGCGTTTGCCCATCGAGACTCAATCGTCCGGCTGCAGGCGCAGAGGGTTCATTGTGTCTTGTCGAGTCCGTAGCGGCTGAGCTTGGAGCGCAGGCCGACGCGCGAAAGCCCGAGTTCATTGGCCGCGCGGCTCTTGTTCCATCGGTGGCGCACGAGCATCTCCTTGATGACGCGCGCCTCGATCTGTTCCATGCGCTCCTTGAGCGTACCGTCGAGCCCGGCGAGCAGCCGCAAATCGTGCGCCTGGGATTCTTCGCACGGCGCCTGGATGACCTGCGGGCTCAGCAGCTCCGGGCCGAGTTCGTCACGTTCCGCGAGCGCGAGCATCTGCAGCACCTCGTTATGCAGTTCGCGCACGTTGCCGGGCCATAAGTAGGAGCGCATGCACTCGAGTGTGCTCGCGGCGAAGCGCGCCTGTGGACGGCCGAATCGGGCGCTTTCCTGCTCGAGCAGCGCCTTGGCGATCAGCGGCAGATCGCCGAGGCGCGCGCGCAACGGCGGAAGGCATACGGTGGCCCCCACGAGGCGATAATAAAGATCCTCTCGAAAGCGCCCGGTACGCACGTCGTCCTGCAAATTGCGATTGGTCGCGGCGATCACCCGCACGTTGATGCGTACCGAGCGCGCCGCTCCCAGCGGACGCACCTCGCCCTCCTGCAGCGCTCGCAACATCTTGGTCTGGAAAGCGGGCGAGGTATCGCCGATCTCGTCGAGAAAAATCGTGCCGCCGTCGGCTTGGCGCAGCAGACCGATGCGGTCCTCATAGGCGCCGGTGAAAGCGCCGCGTTTGTAGCCGAACAGTTCCGATTCCAGCAAGGAATCGGGCAGGGCGCCGCAATTCTCGAGAATGAACGGACCGTCGGCGCGCGGACTGGCGTAGTGCATCGCGCGCGCGAGCAGCTCCTTGCCGGTGCCGGATTCGCCGGTGATCAGCACGGATAAGTCGTGGCGCGCGAGTTTGCGCGCCGCCGCGCAAGTCGCTTCCAGAGGGCTGTCGGGAGCGCGCGTCAGACGCTCGAAGCCGGCGGCGGCGCGCGCCTGCAGCTGCTGCTGCGCCGCGCGCGCTCTGAGCGCCTGCGGGCTGTCGCGCAGCTCGAGCGAGAGGCGCTGGTTGTCGCGCTGCAAGCGCCAGGCCTCGGCGGCGCTGCGCAGCGTCAACAGCAGCTGTTCCGGCGACCAGGGCTTCAGCAAGTATTGCCAAATGCCGGCTTCGTTGATGCCGGCAATGATATCCGCAGAATCGGTGTATCCGGACAGCACGATGCGCACGGCTTCCGGCCAGCGCTGGCGGACGAGCTTCAGGAATTCGATGCCGGAAGTTCCGGGCATGCGCTGATCGCAGAGCACGATTTGAACGAACTCGCTCTCCATGATCGAGCGCGCCGCGTCGCTGTTGCCGGCGGTCAGGACCTGGAACTCTTCGTCGAGCGTGCGGCGCAGCGCCTCGAGCGAGCGCGGTTCATCGTCGACGATCAGCACGACGGGGAGATTGCTTTCCATCAACAAATCCTTGGTAGCTGCTCGCTACTGAGCCAGTCGACGATGCGCCGCCCGCCGAGTCGCGTTTGCATCTGAACGAAGTGGCGAGCGTCCGCGTGCACATAGCCGATCAGACTCGCCGCAAGCCCGAGCGGATGCGCATGCAGCGCCGCGAGTGCCGCATCGACGTGCTCGGGCGGGCAAATGACGATCAATTTGCCCTCGTTGGCGACGTACAGCGGATCGAGTCCGAGCAGCTCGCAGGCCGCCTCCACCGGCGGCAGCACGCGGATTGCCGCTTCGTCGATCAGCATGCCGACCCCGGACTGGCGCGCAATCTCGTTGAGCGTGGTTGCGACGCCGCCGCGGGTCGGATCGCGCATCGTGCGCAGCTGCGGCACGGCGTCGAGCAGTGCGCCGATGAGCTCGTGCAGTGCGGCCGTATCGGAGACGATCGGCGCATCGAACGCGAGATTCTCGCGCAGCGACATGATTGCCATGCCGTGTTCGCCGATGGTACCCGATAGCAAGATCGCATCGCCCGGCCGTGCGCGCGCACCCGAGCAGTCGATGCCCTCGCGCAGCACACCGACGCCGGTGGTCGTGATGAATACGCCGTCGGCTTTGCCGCGCTCCACGACCTTGGTGTCTCCGGTCACGACCGGAACTCGGGCGGCACGCGCGGCGCGCGCCATCGAGGCGACGATGCGTGCGAGTTCGGCGAGCGGATAGCCCTCCTCGAGAATGAAGCTTGCAGCCAGGTACAGAGGTGTCGCGCCCATGACGGCCACGTCGTTGATCGTACCGTGTACCGAGAGGCAGCCGATGTCGCCGCCCGGAAAGAATAGCGGCGAAACCACATGCGCATCAGTCGCCATTACCAAGCGCCCGCGAGGATCCGCAAGGCGCGCGCCGTCGTCGCCCTGGGCCAGGAAGTCGTTGCTCAATTCGCGCGCGAACAGCTCCTCGATGAGCTGCGCCATTGCGCGCCCGCCCGAGCCGTGCGAGAGATCGACATGGCCGTGCTTGACGTCGAGCGGGCGCGCATATTGGGCCTTCATGCGGCCGCCTCGCGGAACCGGCCGAAGGTATAGTGGGCCGCGCAGGCGCCTTCCGAGGACACCATGCACGATCCGATCGGATTTTCGGGCGTGCAGACCGTGCCGAAGATCTTGCAGTCCTGCGGCCGCTTCTCGCCGCGCAGGATCTCGCCGCAAGCGCAGGCCTTGTTGTCGGCGACCGCCTTATAGGGCACCGTAAAGCGCCGCTCAGCGTCGAATTGCGCAAACGGAGCGCGCAGGCGCAGCGCGCTCGCGGGAATCGTGCCGAGCCCGCGCCACTCGAAGCTCTCGCGCAGCTCGAACACCTCGGCGACGAGCGCCTGGGCGCGCAGGTTGCCGGTGCGCGTCACCGCGCGCGTGAACTCGTTCTCGACGACCGCGCGGCCGTCGTTGACCTGGCCGATCAACATGTGCACGGCGCGCATGACATCGAGGGGTTCGAATCCGGCGATGACCACCGGTTTTCCATAGTCGTCGGCGAACGGCTCGTAGGGTGCGCTGCCGATCACGGTCGAGACATGCGCGGGTCCGACGAAGCCGTCGAGCGGCACGCCTTGCGGCGCCGAGAGGATCGCGTGCATGGCCGCCGGCGTCAGCACGTGATTGCAGAGGATGCTGAAATTTCGCAAATTCAGCGCGGCCGCCGTCAAGACGGCCACCGCGGTCGGCGGCGTCGTCGTCTCGAAGCCGATCGCGAGGAACACCACCTCGCGTTCGGGATTGGCGCGGGCGATGTTGAGCGCGTCGCTGGTCGAATACACCATGCGGATGTCGGCGCCTTGCGCCTTGGCGCGCAGCAGCGTCAGTCGCTGTGAGGCGGGCACACGCAGCGTGTCGCCGTAGGTCGCGAGGATCGCGCCCTGTTCACGTGCGAGGCGAATGGCTTGGTCGATGCGCCCGATCGGCAGCACGCAGACCGGACAACCGGGTCCATGGATCATTTGCACATTCGGCGGCAGCAGGTCGGCGATTCCGTAGCGCGAGATCGCATGCGTATGTCCGCCGCAAAATTCCATGAATCGATATTCGCGTTCGGGGTTGGCGTCGCGGCGCATCGCCGCCGCCAGCCCCGCTGCCAATTCGCCGCTGCGGAATTCGTCGATGTATTTCATGGCCGTGCACCGACTGTGGAAGCGGCGCCGAGCGCCTCCGACCCCAGTTGTCGGAACAGCGAGAGCGTGCGCTCCGCCTCGTCGACGTTGAGCCGCTGCAGCGCAAAGCCGACGTGAATGATGACGTAGTCGCCGACCGCGATGCCGTCGACGAGCGCCAGCGATATCTCCTTGCGAACGCCGTCGAGGTCGACGACGGCGTTGTCGCCGTCACGCAGTTCGACCACGATGGCCGGAATGGCTAGACACATGATTTAGACCTCCCCTGCACAGAGAGCCACCCAGGCCTGACCGACGCTGATTGCGCCGTCGTTGGGCGGCAGGTTTATCGCACACAAGGCCCGTAATCCCGCGAGCTGGAGCGCGGCCTCTAGGCGCTCCCGCAGTATGCCGTTCAGTAGACAGCCGCCGCACAACACGACCGTGTCGATCCCGGCGCATTCGGCCGCTGCTTCGATCCATGCGCTGAGCGCCGCTGCGAGCGTCGCGTGGAACAGCGCCGCGGCCGCGCCGGCATGCGCGCGCGAGTCGGCGAGCACGCCGAGCAACGGCAAGAGGTCGAGCGTGCCGTCGGCCTCGATGCGCCAGGCACCGGCCGCGACAGCGCCGCGCGTGTTGCCGGCCAGCGCCTCGAGCCGCATCGCCGCCTCGGCCTCGAAGCGCGATAGCTCGGCGACGCCGAGCAGCGCGGCGGCCGCGTCGAACAGCCTGCCGGCGCTCGAAGTCGGCGGGCAGCGCACGCCGCGATCGAGCAGCTCCGCAAGCTGCGCGGCGGCACGCTGCGCCGGGAAGCGCGCCGCGATTTCGGCGCCGCGGCCGAGCTTATGCAGCGCGGCCGCGGCCATGCGCCAGGGTTCGCGGGCCGCGCGATCGCCGCCGGGCATCGGCAGAGTCGCGAGATGTCCGGCACGCTGCATCTGCGCGCCGTCGACGATGAGCAGCTCGCCGCCCCAGGCGCCGCCATCGCTGCCGAGGCCGATGCCGTCGAGCGCCAGGCCAAGGACCGGCCCACGAAATCGATGCTCGGCGAGCACCGCCGCCACATGCGCGTGATGATGCTGCACGCCGATGGTTCGAATGCCGCGCGCGGCGCCAAACTCGGCAGCGAAGTTCGTGGACGGGAAATCGGGATGCAGATCGTGCGCGATCAGTTGCGGCTCCACCTCGAGTATCCGCAGTAGATGCACGATCGATTCTTCGAAAAAACTCAAGGTCGCCGCATCGTCGAGATCGCCGATGTGCTGCGAAACGAATGCCTCGTCGGCGCGCGTGACACAGACGGTGTTCTTGAGAAATGCGCCGACGGCCAGCACCGCCGGGCCTGCGGCGGCGAGTCGGATGGCCTGTGGCGTATAGCCGCGAGCGCGGCGCACGAATCCCGGCGCACGTTCGCCGCCGCGCGCAATCACGACCGAGTCGTCGCAGCGCACGACGATCTCGCGGTCATGCTGCAGGTACGCATCCGCGATACCGGCGAGCCGCTCGAGCGCTTCCGCGTCGCCGGTCACGAGCGGCTCGCCGCCTGGATTCGCACTCGTCATCACGAGAACCAGCGGTTGCGCGCCAGCGAGCCAGCCGAGACCGGCGGGCCTGCCGGCATCTTCATGGAACAGCAGCCATTGCAGCGGCGTCGTGGGCAGCATCACACCGAGTGCGCCTAGGCCCGGCGCAACGCCGGGCAGCTGCGTGTCGGCGTCGCGGCGTTTGGGCGCGAGCATGATCGGTCGCTCGGGCGAGCTCAGCAGTTGGCGCGCCCGATCGTCCAACGCGACGAGCTCGCTCAACGATACCGGACTCGCGGCCATGACGGCGAGGGGCTTCGCCTCGCGGTCTTTGCGCGCTCGAAGCGTCGCAACGGCCGCGCCGTTGCGCGCATCGCAGACGAGGTGATAGCCGCCGAGTCCTTTGATTGCGACGATCGCGCCAGCTTGCAGCCGCGCTAGCGTTGCGGCAATGGGGTCGCCCGGCAACTCGAGCCCGTCGCCGTCGAGTAATCGCAGCTGCGGTCCGCAATTCGGGCACGCGATCGGCTCGGCATGAAAGCGTCGATCGGCCGGATCGGCGTATTCGCGGCCGCAATCGGCGCACAGTGCGAATCCGCTCATGCTGGTCCGGGAGCGGTCATAGGGGAGGCCGCGCGCAATCGTGTAGCGCGGTCCGCAATGGGTGCAGGTGATGAAGGCGTGGCGCCAGCGGCGCCCTGCTGGATCGAACAGCTCGGCGAGGCAGTCGGCGCAAACGGCCGTGTCCGCGCCGATCGCGGTTGCGCAGCGCGCGCTGATGCTCTCGACGATCCGGAATCCCTCCAATCCTTCCGGTGCAACTGCGCGCGCGATGACCGCGTCGACGCGCGCGCGCGGCGGAGCATCGCGGCGCAGCCGCTCGATGAGCGCATATAGCCGTACTTCCGGTCCCTCGGCGGTGATCTCGACGCCGCGCGAGTCGTTGCGCACCCACCCGCAGAGTTCGAGGTCGCGTGCGAGACGCCAGACGAACGGCCTGAAGCCGACGCCCTGGACGACGCCGCTGACGCGAATGTGTTGCGCGGTTGTCATCAAATGCCGTGCGCCAAGACGCTCGCGTGCCGTTCGCTCTCGATCCAGGCAAGCCACTCCGGCATGCCGGCGCCGGTTTTCGCCGAGATCTGGATCACCGGTAGGCCGGGATTGACGCGATGCGCGCATTCGATCGCGAAGCCGACGTCGAATTCGAGATACGGCAGCAGATCGCATTTATTGAGCAGCAGCAGCGATGCCGCGCGAAACATGTCCGGGTACTTCAGCGGTTTGTCCTCGCCCTCGGTCACCGACAACACGACGACCTTGTGAGCCTCGCCGAGATCGAACGCGGCCGGGCAGACGAGGTTGCCGACATTCTCGATGAGCAGCAGGCCGCCGGGGTGCAACGGCAGCTCCGCGATGGCGTGGCCGACGGCTTGCGCGTCGAGGTGGCAGCCCTTGCCCGTATTGATCTGCAGCGCCGGTGCGCCGGTCGCGCGGATGCGCTCGGCATCGCGCGTGGTCTCTTGATCGCCCTCGATGACCGCGATCGGCCGCGCATCGCGCAGGCTCTCGATCGTTTTGACCAGCAGCGTGGTCTTGCCCGAACCGGGGCTCGACATCAAGTTCAGCGCCTGCACGCCGCGCGCCGTGAATTCGGTGCGATTCGCGGCCGCGTAGCGATTGTTTTTCTCGAGGATGTCGCGCTCCATCTGCACGATTCGCGTGCCCATCGGCGCCGGCGCATGCGGTGCCCACGGCACTTGCGCAAATCCATGCTCATCATGAGGCACGTGCATGTGCAGGTGGCCGTGGCCGTGGTCGTGGCCGTGGTCATGGTCATGGTCGTGGTCATGGTCGTGGTCGTGCGGCGTGAGCGCCGCGCCTTCCAACCGAACTTCATTCGAACCGCAGCCGCATGTCGTGCACATAGTCCTTACTCCACCTCGAGTTCCTTGACTCGCATATCGGTGCCCCCGGTGACCTGAACTTGCCGACTTCCGCACAAGGGACAGTCGGCGAGCGCGTCGTCGATCGTGACCGCTTGGCTGCAGGCGAGACACCACGCCCGGCCGGGGGTCGCGACGATCTCGAGGCGTGCACCCTCGGCGCAGCTGCCGCGAGTCGCGACGTCGAAGCAGAAGCGCAGCGATTGGGTCTCGACAGACGCGAGCTTGCCGATTTCCAGCCACACCGTGCGTACGCTCGCGAATCCGTCACGATGCGCGGCGTCCTCAATGAGCTCGACGATTCCTTGGCTGAGGCTCATTTCGTGCATTTAGGCGATCGCTTCGGTGGCGTCAGGGGCCGCCGACGGCATCAACAACGTGCGGCGCGACAGCCCTTGAGCCGGCGCAAACAACTGATTCATGACCGACTCGGCAACGGCATGCGCGGCGGCTTGATCCGTAAATTCCTCCGGCGGCGAGAACAGCGAACAGAAATCGAACGGCCCGCATTCCGGCTCGTCGCCGCCCATGAATTCATAGCTGCCCGACGGAAAGCCCCACGTGCGGCGTTCGTTGAGCCGCAAGGCGGGCAGTGCCGCGTCCAACTCGCGCAGGATCACGAGATTGATGGACCACGGTGTGATCAGCACGCCGACGCGCATGCCGTTCCAGTCGCGAAAGCCGACGGCTTCGATCGCAAGCGCCGGGTTGAGGATCGGAATACCCGTCATTCGGGTCGCGTGAATCCGGCGGAAGGCTGTCTCGAGCAACGCCTCGTTAGCCATCCACGGCCACCATGAATTTGTGCTTCGGCGCCTCGCAATTCGGACAGGTCCAATTCTCGGGCAACGCGTCAAACGGCGTGCCGGGCGGCACTTGCGCGACCGGGTCGCCCTCGGCCGGATCGTAAACGGTCCAACAGATGCCGCATTCGCGCCGCTCGCTGCTTGAATTGATGGCTGCCATTGCCGCTCCTAGAGGGTTGCGACCCATTCGCGCAGACGCACGATGCTGTCTTCGAGATCCTCCGGAGCGGCAAGCGCCACGACCGGCACATCGTCGACTTCGATCGTGTTGAGGATCAGCTGGTCCATGCTGTTGAAATATTGCACCCACCACGTGTGAGGCAGCGCCGTCGAGGAGATCCGACAGTTGCCGTAGCCGCGTGAGAGTATCGTGACCGGGCCGCCACCGAGCTGCACCGCAAGGTATTCCAGGTCTTCGCCTGTCACCGGCAGCAGCGTCAGGTTGACGACGTGCGTTTCGCTGCCGGGCCGGTACGCCTCAGAGGCGCCGATCAGTTCGGCGAGAATCGCGGGCGCGTTCATGACGCCCGCGGCCGCCGGCGGTATCTCGCGTGAGATCGGTTTGACGCGCTCGAGCGCGCGGCGGACGACCTCCGGGATGGCGCCGGCCTCGACGTCGTCGTCGGCGAGCGAGCCGTCTTCGCGCAAGCTCTGCACGCGCCAAACGCCGGCGAACGCACTCTCTTGAATACGCACGGGACGAGATGCGGCGACCAGCGCACTGACCTCGCCATGCCCGAGCAGATCATTGACCGAATCGACGAGTTCGGTCTCACAGTCGAGCAGCGAAAGGCGCAAGTCCGCCTGCGGCGACTGACGCGATGCCGGGTCCTTGAAATCGGTTTCTTCCATGGCGGCGATCAGGCGGCCGATGATCCGGCGCGCGCCTTCAATGGCCTCCGCGCTGGCCGACTTGCGTGGCGTCGGCGGCAGGAAGATCGACATCGCACCGGGGGACGCAATGTACTGCGGCGGTTCTTCGACGGGTTGCGTGCCGGGTCCTAAGGTGACGACCGGAATCGGAAAGGGTTTCATGACGCGCTTACCTGTTAGTGGGTGGTGAGGGAGGCCGCGGACGCAGCGGTCGGCGATGCCGGTGGCGCAGTGGGCGGCAGCGCGAGGATCTTGGGTATCTCCGTGCCATATTCGTCCCAATCACGCATGCGTTCGATGACCCCGAGATAGGCGCCATCGCGCAGGAATACGAGACTGGGCCAGCGGATGACGCCGAAGCGTGCCGCGAGCTGACGCGCGCTGGCCGGATCCAATAGTCCGACCCGCAACGGCTCGGCGCTTGCGCGCAGGATGTCGGGCAGCACGACCGCGACATCCCAGGTTTCGGGCACTCGCTTCGGGTCGTCGGCGAAGAACAGCACGGCCGCGCCCGGCAGCTCGGCGAACTGCGCGACATTCGCGGCCGACAACGCGGTGAAGCCGGATTCGCGGACTTGGCGCGCGAATAGCGTCAACAGGCGCGCGATGTCGGGAGTCGAGAAAATGGTTGGTTCCATGCGCATTCCTCAGCGTAAATATTCGGGCAATTGCGGTTCGCGGCCGACCAGATCGGGAAACGCCGCGTCGATCGCCGACAGATCGCCGGCGAGCGCCGACTCGAGTGCGCCGAGCGCGCGATCGATTTGCAGCGCGCGATCCGCGTCGATGATCTCCCGGGCGGCGCCCATGAACACGAGCAGCCAGGCGCCGGCCTCGACCGCTCCCACGAGTGCGAGATCGACTCTCGTTTCGACACCCAGCCGGTTGGCGCACTCTGCAAAGTGCGCCGCGGGCAGAATCCGCATGACGCGCATGGGAGTTGCAATGCACATCAGCCGCGCTCGGCGGGAACAGCGAGCACCCGCGCATCGCCGAATCGGCAAGCCGCATCGGCCGAAGGCCGGTCGCTCTCGTAAGAGGAGATAGAGAGTGGCGAGGGCGCCGGCTTCGCGACCGGCGTCGCTCTGCGGCGCACGTCCATGCCCCAGCGGCGCAGCCGGCGCGCCGCAAGATAGACCGCGACCGCGAGGCGCGCCGCAATTGGCGCGCGAAGACTGCCGCCATAGTCGTCGAGTTCGACGGGTTGTATGCCGATCAGAAGCATCTCGGCCGGGCATTGGCCGGTCAGCTCCGCCGCCGCGATGACTTCTTGGAATCCCGTCTGGTGCAGGCTCATTTTTTTCGCGCCCATGAATCGCGGCACTTCGGCGTTTTCGATCAGACGCATCGTGCCGGGCGGCAGGCCGTAATCGATGGCATCAAAAACGATCAGCCGGCACGCCTGTTGCACATAGGGCAGCAGGTATAAGCCTTGGGTACCGCCGTCGAGCAACTGCACGCGTTCCGGCAGGTCGTAGTGCTCGGCCATGTGTTCGACGCAACGCACGCCGAAACCCTCGTCCGCCCATAGCAGATTGCCGATTCCGAGCACCAAAGTCTCGTGGAATGCGATTGGCATGGCGCCTGTGATCCCCCGTACTGTTACGGCTACAGTTACAAGAGTCGTGCCAAACTGCCTATCGTGGATTACCACTAGGTGAATCGGTGTCTTACCAGCGCCTGGGACGCAGCGCGCGCGCCCACGGCTGACAGCGGGCGTTCCATTGCGATCACTTCGGCGGAAGCGGTCTTTGCACCTCGGCTAGCGGTGGCGCCCGCCGGTAGGCTTTATAGCAATCCCAGGACTGCTGCAAGCTGAGCCAAAAGTCCGGGCCGGTACCAAAGTAGCGCCCGAGGCGCTCCGCCGTATCGGTCGTGATGCCGCGGCGCCCGCGCACGATCTCGTTGACGCGCCGCCGCGATACACCGAGGCGCTTGGCGAGCGCATCCTGCGAAAGATTCAGAGGACGCAGAAACCGTGTTTCGAGGAACATGCCCGGGGTCAAGCGCGCGCGCCGGCTCGAGCCGGCGCTGTCTCTGAGGGCTGCCGCGATCATCGGCGCAGGTCCACAGGCCGCATTTCAGTCGTGATACGACCGAAAGCCGCTGATCATCGAACTGAAGATCGATTGCCGCGACATGATTTCCTCGCGCGTGATCAGATACAGGTGCACGATCACGAAACAGATGATTGCCCACATGCCGAGGTGATGCCAGCTGTGTACCGCTTGGCTGCCGCCGAAGAGGGGAATCACCCACCCGAACAAGTGGTCAGGCCAGCTGCCCAGACCCCGGATTTCGCTGAACAGCGCAAAGCCCGTCAACAGCTGGAAGACGACGAATACGCTGCTGAACAAGAACATGAACATCTGGGCGAGCGGATTGTGGCCGATCGACTTCGGCGCTTCCTTGTCGACGAATACGTAGCATCGAATGACTTTCCACATACCCGACCACCAATTACGGTCCAGCAGCGGCAGCACGTAGATCTCGCGCGATTGCGGGTTGCCGACGATCGCCGCAAACACCCGCAGCAGAAACGCGACCGCGAGCACTTGTCCGGCCGCGAAGTGCGTGAAGCGGATGTAGCCCATGACGAAGTGATCCGACGCTTCGCCGTCGATGCTCGGCAGCGGACTCGCGATCAGGAATCCGGTGGCGATCAGCGTCAAGATGCACAGCACGTAGACCCAGTGGCAGAGCCGCACATAGCCGCCGTAAGCATAGACGGTCGTGCCGGCGGCCAAGTCGGGGACTGAAACTCGTGTATTCATTGGCAGACCCCTATGGTTAGCTCACTTTGACGACCGACATCTCCACGCCATCCGGGCTCATCACGTGAGTCGCACAGGCGAGACACGGATCGAAGCTGTGCAGCGTGCGCAGGATCTCGAGCGGCTCTTCGGCTTTTGCGACCGGCGTGTTCATCAACGCGGCCTCATACGCGCCGATCTGACCCTTCGAGTCGCGTGGGCTGGCGTTCCAGGTCGTCGGCACGATGCACTGGTAGCTGTCGATCCTCTGGTCCTTGATTTTGATCCAATGGCCGAGCGCGCCGCGCGGCGCCTCGGCGAATCCCACTCCCTGAGCCTCCTTGGGCCAGGTTTCTGGCTCCCATTTGTCGGTATTCGCGGTCGCGGAGTCGCCTGCTTTGAGATTTGCCATGAGCTTGTTGAACTGGCTGCGCAGCAGGGCCGCGCAATACTGCGATTCGATGCCGCGCGCTGCCGTGCGACCGAGCGTCGAGAACAGCGCCGTCACGGGGAGGTCGAGTTTTTTCAGGACCGCATCGACGGAATCCTTGATGCCAGGGTATTGTTTCGGCTGCACATAGCCGAGCACCATGCGCGCGAGCGGACCGACCTCCATGGCATGACCGCGCCAGCGCGGCGCCTTGACCCAGGAGTATTTGGCTGATTCGTCGACGTTTTCGAGCTTGGTGCGCGTGCCCTTGAAGTTCGGACCTTCCGGAGCGTAATTGGCATCGGTGATGCCTTCGAACGGATGCAGACCCTTGGATTCGTCCGGGTATTTGTACCAGGAGTGGGTCACGAACTCCTGAATCTGCTCGACATCACGGAGGTCGACCGGTTGCACGTTGTCGAGTTTACCGTCGGTGATCGCGCCGTGCGGGAACAGAAAGTTACTGACCGAGTAGTCATTGGCGCGCTCCGGCATGTCTCCATAGGCCATCAGCGACTGCGAGGAAATGCCGCCGCCGTAAGTCCAACCCTTGTAGAACGAGGCGATCGCGAGCAGGTCGGGAATGTAGACCTTGTCGATGAATTCCTGCGCGCGGCTGATGATGTTGTCGACGAAGTTCAGACGGTCCATGTTGATCGCGCCGACCGAACCGGCACTGTTTATGTCGATTGCGCATGGCATGCCGCCAACGAGCCAATTCGGGTGCGGATTCTTGCCGCCGAAAATCGTATGGATCCTGACGATGTCCTTTTGGAAGTCGAGGGCTTCGAGATAGTGAGTGACCGCCATCAAATTCGCTTCCGCCGGCAGCTTGTAGGCCGGACTACCCCAATAGCCGTTCGCGAAGGGTCCGAGCTGGCCGGAGGCGACGAACGTCTTGAGGCGGTTCTGAATGTCGCGAAAATAGCCTGGTGAGGAATTCGGCCAATCGGAGATGCTTTGCGCAAGCTCGGAGGTGGCCTTCGGGTCCGCCTTGAGCGCCGAGACGATGTCGACCCAGTCGAGCGCGTGCAGATGATAGAAATGCACGAGGTGATCGTGCACGTACTGGGTCATCTCCATGATATTGCGAATCGAATTGGCGTTTTCCGGGATATTGATCCCGAGCGCGTTTTCGACTGCGCGCACCGAGGCAAGTGCGTGAATGCCCGTGCAGACGCCGCAGATCCGCTCGGTGAACGCCCACGCATCGCGCGGATCACGCCCCTTGAGGATGACTTCGAGGCCACGCCACATCGTACCGGTCGAGACTGCGTTGCGGATGACGTTGTCCTTGTCGAGATTCACTTCGACACGCAGGTGCCCCTCGATCCGGGATATCGGATCGACGACGACCCGCTTGCCCGAATTGTCCATCTTGAAGCCTTGTGTCTCGTAGCTCATGTCTGCTTGCCCTCTTCCTTCGGCTTGTCGCTGCGCGCTCGACTCAGCGCGGAAGCGGCCGCGTGAATCGCGACGCCGGCAGCCGTCACGGCGGCAACGGTACCGCCCACCTTATCGGCGTTCGACGAGATGCCGAATTGATTGATGTTCGTGACGCGGTTGTAGAACCCGCCCTTGTCCCAGAAGTTGTCCTCGGAGCAGCCGAAGCAGCCGTGACCGGACTCGATCGGGAAGGACACGCCGTCGTTCCATTTAACCGTGGAGCAGGCGTTGTAGGTCGTCGGCCCCTTGCAACCCATTTTGTAGAGGCAGTAGCCCTTGCGCGCCCCCTCATCATCCCATTTCTCGACGTATTGCCCGGCATCGAAATGCCCGCGCCGGTAGCACTTGTCGTGGATGCGCTGCCCGTAGAACATCTTCGGCCGGTTTTGGCGATCGAGCTCGGGAATGCGATCGAAGGTCAGCATGTAGCTGACGACACCGGTCATGACCTCCGCAATCGGCGGACAGCCGGGAATTTTGATGATCGGCTTGCCGGTGATGACCTTGTCGATCGGCACCGCGTGGGTCGGATTCGGCTTGGCGGCCTGTACGCAGCCATAGGAAGCGCAGGCGCCCCAGGCGATGACCGCCTTGGCATCCGCCGCGGTTTCCTTCAAGAGGTCGACGAACGGGCGGCCGCCGACGATGCAATACATGCCGTCCTCGTTGAGCGGCGGATTTCCCTCGACCGCCAATATGTAATTGCCCTTGTACTTCTCGCGCACGGCTGCGAGCGCCGCTTCGGCTTGATAGCCGGACGCTGCCATCAGCGTGTCGTCATAGTCGAGCGACAACATCGACAGCACGACGTCCTTGGCGAGCGGATGCGCCGAGCGAATGAAGGATTCGGAGCAGCAGGTGCACTCGAGCCCGTGCAGCCACAGCACCGGCGTGCGCGGCTTGGTCTCGAAGGCGTTGACGATGCGCGGCACGAATGCCGAGCCGAGTCCCAGAGACGTCGCCGTCAGACTGCAGAACTTGACGAAGCTGCGGCGCGTGATTCCCTGGCGGCGCAGAATCTCGTAAAAAGTTTCGTTCATGTAACCCCCTCCGGCTGATCGCATCTCGGGCCTTTGCATAAGCCACATGCGTATTGCGTGCCAACCGGGCGCGCGATGCTAACAGCGTGAAATCATTGACTTTGTCAATGTGCCCGCGGCGCATGCCTGGAAACTTCGCTGCCATTCGCGTCGCCGCGGTGATCAGTCGGTAAGCGGCGCAGCGCGCGCTGCTTGGCCGTCGCACGCGATGTATGCCGCGCGCTCTTCGGTTTTCCCTGCTTGCGTTCGCGCTGTCCTTACCGTAGTCAGGTGCACGAAGAATTTGGAGTTACTCGTCCCAGTTATGCGATATTGGCAAAAACCTTCGAGGACTCGCGCGCCCATGGCCGCCCTGAACTTCAATGTCCGCACCCTGCCGCAGCCGTTCTCGGTGGGCGGTCTTTTCTCGGGTGTCGGCGAGTGGACCCGCGTCGCCGGCCTGTATGGCGTCATCGTCTTGCTGCATATTCTGGGCTGGGGTTTGTATCTGCATTATGCGGCGCATTATCCGGCGCTCGTTGGACTCGGTCTCGTTGCCTATCTATTCGGTCTGCGTCATGCGTTCGACGCGGATCACATCGCGGCGATCGACGACACCGTGCGTTACATGCTGCAGAAGGATAAGCATCCGCTCGCCGTGGGATTTTTTTTCTCGTTGGGCCACTCCACGATTGTCTTGGGCCTGAGCGTCGCCATTGCCTTCGCAGCTAGCGCGATCAAGCGCGACTTGCCGCAACTGCAAAACTTGGGCGGCGTCATCGGTACCGGGGTTTCCGGCGTCTTTCTGATGTTGATCGGATTGCTGAACCTGCGTGTATTGCTCGATATCCTCAAGGTTTGGCAGCAGGCGAAGACCGGCAGGCACTCTCATCAGCATCTTGAGTCCTTGCTGGCTCAGCGCGGCATGCTCAACCGGCTCTTCGGCGGACGGCTGCGGCAACTCATGAGTCACAGCTGGCAGATGTACCCGCTGGGTCTGCTGTTCGGACTGGGATTCGACACCGCCTCGGAAGTCGGCCTGCTCGCGATGACCGCCGGCGCATCAGCCGGCGACCTGCCGGTTCCGGCGGTGTTATCGCTGCCTATTTTGTTTGCCGCGGGCATGACGCTGATGGACACGACCGACGGCGTGCTGATGTCGAAAGCGTATCGTTGGGCCTTGCTCAATCCGGTCCGCAAGATTTTCTACAATGTCACGACCACGGGTCTTTCGGTTGCGGTCGCGCTCGTGATCGGTTCGATCGAATTGCTGCAGGTATTTGCCGGCGTTCTTGGGCTGGACGGCGGCTTTTTTCGCGCCGTTGCGAAAATCGACTTCGCCGACCTCGGCTACGTCGTCGTGGGCTTGTTTCTGGTCGCTTGGGGCTGCTCCATCGTCGCCTGGAAGTGCGGCCCCGGCGCCGGCTACGGCCGGGCGGGCGCCGGTGAGCATCCGCATTGATGCGCGTGGATGCCGGCACTTTGAAATGGTCCGCATTGATCGTGCCGATCGTCGCGGTGCCGGCGTTCTTGTTTTACCTGACCCACCGCGGCGCTGAGCGCACGATCCCATCCGAACCAGCGGCACCGGCGGCAAAAGCGGCACCGGCGGCAAAAGCGGCACCGGCGGCGCCGGAGGCACCGGCGGCCGTGGAGCATGGATCGGCCGGTTTGGAGCCTTTGCTCGAGCGGCTCGAGAACCGGCTTCGTGGCGGCGGCGGCAGCGACGCGGACTGGGAATTGCTCGCAAAGACCTATGAGTATCTTGGTCGCAGGGCCGACGCCGCGAATGCACGCGACAAGCACCGGGTGGCCGGCGCTGCCGCAGCGGCGACGATTAAAACCGCAGCGACGACCGCAACAACGGCAGTAGCGACCGCAACACCCGCAACAGCGAGCGCAACGGGTGCCGATACGGCAGCGCAACGCCGGGTCGAGGCGTTGCTCGGCGACGCCGACCGCGCGCGGGCTGCGCACGATTACAACGCGGCCAAATCCGATTACGATCAAGTCGTGGCCCTGGACCGCATGAGCGCGCAGAGTTGGGCGGATTACGCTGACGTCGCCGCCTCGCTCGACGGGGGGCATTGGGACGCTGCGGCGCAGCGCTACATCGAGGCGGCCTTGGCGCTCGACCCGAGCAACGAAAAGGCGCTATGGCTCAGCGCGAGCGCGCTGCATGCTCAAGAGCATTACACGCAAGCAATCGCGATCTGGACGCGCTTATTGGCATTGACACCGGCCGATGCCCCGGAAGCCGCAATCTTTGCGTCGAACCTGGCGGAGGATCAGCGCCTCGCCGCACGCGCGGCGGCAAGCCAGCGTTGATCCAGATCAACACCATCCCCGCTGGATTCCAGTAAGCTGGAAAAAGGCTTCCGGGGGGGTCGGGTGGCAATCAGTGCTCTTGAGCTTGCGACGCCGGATATGATTGGTACCGGCGGCGCGACCGGTGCCGGCGCGACCGCAATTCTGGCCGAGATTGCGGCATTGCTGGAGCGCGTGGCGGCGGGCGGCGAGGCGGTCCAGATTGACTTGTGCGGTCCGACTTGCAGCCCGCAAATCCGAGCAAAGTTGCTGCAGGCGTTGGGTCCGGGCGAAGTCCTCATCCGGCTCAAGGCCGACGGCGAGTCGACGATCCGCGAAACCAGCGTGCAGGGCGTCTGGTGGAACGAACATACCGATCGATACGGCAATTTGCTCGCCGCCTTCCTCGAAGTGGCACGCGTACCGGCGATTCTGCCGGTCGATTCCGAGCAATTGCGCCGTGGCGCAGAGCGCCTGCGCGCCGATTTACAGACGGTTTCGAAGACCGTAGACTGAATCAAAGACCCTATGAAGCTCGCAAAATACACGAAGTTCCGTGAGGAAAAATTCGGTGGCGTCCTGTTCGAAACGCGATCGGAGAAGGTGTATTCGCTGAATCCGACGGCGGCCGCGGTCGTGCGGGAGATCGTCCCCGGCGCCAATGAGCGCGACATTGTCGAGCGCGTCAAAGCCCGATTCATCGATGACGGCGGTGCAATTGAAGCCGAGGTGCTGGCTTATCTCGCGGATTTGAGGCAGAAGGGCTTGCTAGAGGACTAAAAATTTGACTGTGCAAGCCGCCACCGATCCCGCTGGGCAGCCGGTGGCCCCGGCCGCTGCGACCGCTTCGAGCGACCTGCGCGCTCCGTTGTACGTCGCCTGGCAGATTACCAATGAGTGCAATCTCGCCTGTCTGCATTGCATCGAGGAGAGCGGACCGGGCAAAGCGTTCCGCGATGAATTGAGCGAGACCGAAATCTTCGCCGTCCTCGCGCAGCTCATGGACGGGGAGGTCCCCTACCTCTCGTTCTCGGGCGGTGAACCGATGGTGCATAGGCATTTTTTCGCGATGGTGGAGTATGTCTGCGGGCGCGGGGGCCAGCTCAAGATTGAAACCAACGGCCACTATTTGAATCCCGAGAACTGCCGGCGTCTCGCCCAACTCGGCGTCAAGGCGGTCCAAGTGAGCCTCGACGGAGCGTCGCGAGAGACATTCAACCGCATGCGCGTGCGCGGCGACTTTGATCGTACGGTCGCCGGAATCCGCAGTCTTCAAGAGGCCGGCGTGCCCGTCGAGATCAACTATTCGCCGACGCGCTTTAACATGCATGAGATTGGCGCCGCCGTCGATCTCGCCCATGAACTCGGTGCTTACAGCTTCTATACCGGGCGCACGATGTATACGGGCAATGCCGTGAAAACGTGGCGGCTGCTGGTTCCGACGGAGGCGCAGTACACGGCGTATTTCGCGACCTTGCACGCCAAGACCGACGAGTATAAGGGCCGCATGCGAGTCTACTTCCATGAGATGGGACTGCTCGAGGAATTGCGCTTTCGCTTGATCAATCCGGCAGCTCTGCTGATCGTATTGCCGAACGGACTCGTCAAGCTGCTCAATGCACTGCCGTTCGTTTGCGGAGATTTTCGGCGCGAATCCTTGGGAGACATCTGGGCGCGGTTTCAGCGCGGGTGGCAGGACGAGCGGGTCAAACACTTCGTCGAAGATCTCGCGTCCAATCCGATGAGGACATCGGAATTGCACGAGTGGGTGACGCTCTGAGCGTAGCGTTCCGGCAGGTGCTGCAGATACTGCGGCTCGTGCGCTACCGGTTCTTTCTATTCGCGGGATTGCTGCCGTATTTGTTGGGCGCCGCTTGGGGCTATGGCATGCTGGGCCGATTCGATGCGTGGATGTTCTGGAGCGGGCTCGGCGGTGTGGCATTGTCGGTCGTCGGCGTCGAAGCGTTCAACGAGTATTTTGATGCGAAAATGGGCACGGATCGCGTTTTTAACCCCAACGAACTTGCGCCGGTTTCCGAGGCTGTGCTGTGGCTTGGGATTGCCGCTTTCGCGTGCGCTTTGGCCGTGGGCGTCTATTTGACGATGCGCGCGGGCTGGCCCATTCTCGTGTTTGCAGTGCTCGGCGGTGCCGCGGCGATTTTTTACGAGGCGCCGCCGATTCGCTGGGTTTACCGCGGGCTCGGCGAGACCGTCATTGCAGTCTCCTACGGCCCCGCGATGGTGCTCGGCAGCCTCTACCTGCAAACTCAACAAGTGCCGATCGGCGCATTTTGGGCATCACTGATCCCCGGCTTTCTGATCATGGCGCTCGCGGTCGTCAATGCCATACCGGATTTTCATCAAGACCGCCTCGTCGGCAAGCGCAATCTCGTCGTGCGCATCGGCCGGCGCGGCGGTGTTTGGCTCTATCTCGCGCTCGCCGGCGCCGGATTGTCGGTGGCCTCCGTCGGCGCGGTGTTGGGCGAGTTTCCGCTGCCTTGTTTGGCCGCGTTGCTGGCATTGCCGCTGCTGCTGCTGAGCGCACGGCGTGCGTTCTCGAGCTATGAATCCGCGCTGCGTTTCCGGCCGGCGATCGGCAGCATTCTCGCCTGCTATGTCGTCGGTGTGTCGCTGTTTGCCGCGGGCATTCTGCTGCACGCATGGCGCCGCGGTTGACGATGCACCGCATCGACAGCCTCAAGGCGCCGCTGTTCGTCTGCTGGCAGCTGACGCGAGACTGCGACTTGGCTTGCCTGCATTGCTGTACGGAATCGGCGCCGGGTAAGCGAATGGCAGGCGAGCTCGATGGCGGCGAAGCGCTCGATCTTGCGCGCAACTTTGTCCGCAGCGAAGTGCCCTATGTAATGCTCTGCGGGGGCGAACCGATGGTTGTGCCGCATTTCTTCGCCATCGCCGAATTGCTCGGCAACGCGGGCGTCCAGCTCAAGATCGAGACCAATGGTCAGCGATTCGATGCGATTGCCGCCGAACGCTTGGCACGGTTGCCGGTGCGCTCGATCCAAATCAGTCTCGACGGCGCAACCGAGGAGGTCTACGCACGCCAGCGACCGGGCGGCTCCCTTGCCAAGGCGCACGCGGCCTGCCGCGCCGCGCGCGCCGCCGGGCTGCCGCTCGAGGTCACTTTCGCGCCCACTCGGATCAATATCCACGAAGCCGAAGCGGTCATCGACCAGGCAAGCGCGCTCGGGGCATTTCGATTCAACACCGGGCAACTCATGCGGATCGGCACGGCAGCTCGATTGTGGGGGCGATTGGAGCCGACTGTGGAGCAGTACCGCGAATTTCGTCAATTACTCGATTCTAGCGCTGCCTGCCGTGGTGACGGTGACATGGAACTTTGCTACAGTCCCTTCACGATCGAGGAGGGCCTGAAGCGCAGTCTCGCGGATCCGCCTGCTACGCTTCAGGTTCTGCCGAACGCGTGGGTGAAGGTCGCGGCGGCATTGCCGTACATTTGCGCCGATCTGCGGCGCGATACACTCGAGGACGCGTGGAGCGCCTACCGTCGGTCGTGGCGGGATGCTGTGATCATCGGCGAGGCGTCGATGGCGATCGCGACTGAGTCGCGGCATTCGCAAGCGAACGCATGGAAAGTCTTGGTTGCCCGATAAAACGTACCGATCCATATCGGATGGAGAAAGCGATGAATGAGACGAGCCTGAAATTGCAGGAAGACGGCGCTCAGAAACAGGAGCGGACCGCGTCGCAAGAAGCGGATCGCAAGATCAACTGGGAAACGCCGTGCATGGAAGACGTCTCGGAGCAAGTCACGGCGCAACCCTATATCCGCTTCACTTGACGCTATTTTCGATCAAAGAGTAGAGAGCGCTCCCGGGTGACGGGCGCGCAAATCGACCAATACCGCGCGCCGCTTGTGGTCGCGTGGCAGCTGACCAACCGCTGCGCGGCGGCCTGCCTCGCGTGTTGCGAGGAGTCGGGACCCGATCGAGGCTGGCCCGATGAATTGACGCGCGATCAAGCCTTGAATCTCGCGCGGCAAGTCATCGAGGCAAAAATTCCCTATGTCGCATTCGGCGGCGGCGAGCCGCTCGGTGTGCCGCATTGCTGGGAGATCTTCGAGCGCTTTGCCGCCGCTGGAATCGGCATCAAGCTCGAGACGGACGCCCGCCACATCGATGCCGGCGCCGCGGACCGTTTGGCGGCGCTGCCGGTACAATGCATCCAGATTTCGGTCGACGGCGCGAGCGCAACGACGCATGAAAAGCTGCGTCCCGGATCGAGCTTTTCCGCCGCGATTTCAGCAATCGAGCGGCTCGTTGCGCGGGGCAGCGCCCCCCAGCTTGTCTTCGTTCCGACGCGACTGAACCTGCATGAGGCGCCGGCCGCTTATGACCTGGCCGAGAATCTTGGCTGCGAGGCGTTTGTGACGGGCCCGCTGATGCGCCTCGGCCGCGCCGCGGCCAATTGGCAGAGCCTTGCCTGCAGCGACGAGGAATGGCAGCAGATGGTTTCTGCATTGCGAGCACGCGCGCAATCGCGCGGCTCCAAGATGAAATTGGCAATCTATCCTTGGGACATACTCGGGGAAGTGCAGCGGCGGCTCGAGAGCCCGCAAGCCATGCTGTTGGTCGTGCCGAACGGCATGGTCAAGCTCATGAATGCGCTGCCATTCGTCGCCGCGAATCTGCAGCGCGATGAGATCAGCGAGGCGTGGGACGCCTACCGGCGTGCCTGGCGATCCCCGGAGGTTGCCGAGTTCGTACTCGCGTGCCGGTCGGATCCGAAGCTGCTGCGCCACGCCAACGAGACCTGGCCCTTGAAATCCGCTGCGAGCTTCTTAAGGACCGGGCGAACACTCGCAGACGATTGATCCGATGAACTTCGGATGCCCGCGGGGCGCATCGGCAACGGCGCTTTGAGTCAGCAGCGCCGCGCGATCCAATATCTGGATCTCGCGTCCCTCGATCGTGAGCCAACCGCGCTGCTGAAACTTCGCGAGCAAACGCGATACCGTCTCCGGAACCAGGTTCAGGTAGTTGCTGATTTCCTTGTTCGTCATCGGCACGGTCACAGTCGCCGAATTCCCCGCGATGCTCAGTATGAAATGCGCGAAGCGTTGCGGTGCCGGTAGCGTCCGCAAGCTGAGCCGGGTTCCGAGACGGTCGATTTCGTCGTCGAACTGTTCAAACAGCCGTTGCCTGAGCTGTTTCGACTTATCCGCCGCGGCCATGATCGCGGCGATCGGAATTTGGCAAATTACGGTCGTATCGAGCGCGATGGCCCCGCAATGAGTTTGGCGGCCCGCGAGGGAGTCGAGACCCAGCAGCATGCCCTCCGAATGAAACCCAAGGATACGCTCGCGGCCGTCATCGCCGATGCGGTAGGTCTTGAAGGTCCCACGATTGATCGAGTAGACATGCTTGCCGTTGGCGCCGGGCCGATATAAATGCTGCCCGCGGCGGAACGTTCGCTTCGCCATCTGAATCGGATATTCCGAGCCGTTGTGCAGCATCTGGTGCATCAACACTTCGATCGGATTCGGTTCGTAGGCGTCGCAGCCGCAGGTATGGATCGGCCTGATCTGTGATGTCGACGTGGTTTCGTTCATGATGCATCAGTCCCCAGAGAACGCCGCTACCCCGAATCACCCCCCTGCGATGCTCAACCGGCATGCGGCGGATTTTCTGGCTGCCACGATATCAGCCGCGCTGCAGCAGGCTATTCGTATTTGCCGCAGTGACTACCGCAATGACTACTTAGCGCATTGAATTGTTATGACATTGTGAACGCGCGAGCGTAGCGGACACGGATCCCAGCATCTGTACGATATCGCACCGAGTCCAACCCGGCGACGAGCGCCGCGCTGCCGCTAATGCGCAGTCACCGTTGACCGCTATGCGGACATTCATGCCGCGCGAGACGCCGCGCGGAGCTTCGTCAACTCGCGTCGGGGGGTAGCTTGTGCACGATGCCCTTGTGGCAATCGATGCAGGTCTCGCCGCTCTTGGCAAGATAGGCGGCATCATGTTTTTTCGCCGCGGAATGGCCCTGCTTGTCGAAATCCATGGCCGTATAAGCATGGCAGCTGCGGCACTCCGCCGAATCGTTGGCCTTGAGCTCATTCCAGACGTTCTGTGCGAGTTCGGCGCGATGCGCCTCGTATTTGGCCGGCGTCGCGAGTTTGCCGCGCAGGTGCTGGTAGACTTCGATGCTCGCCTTCATATGCCGAATCAGGCTGGGGATGAACCCCGGCGGGACGTGGCAGTCCGCGCAGCTCGCGGCGACGCCGAATTCATTCTTGAAGTGAGTGCTGGTCGTGTATTCCTGATACGCGGTTTCCATTTCATGACAGGCGCTCGAGCAGAACTTCAGCGAGCTCGCGTACTGAAGAGATGCTTCGAATCCGCCGCTGAATGCAATACCGACCGCGAATGCCAGAAATCCACCGAGCGGAATGCCGAGCAGCAGCCAGGTCCGTGGGCGCCGCCAAATCCAGCTGTCGGCGCGGCTCTTCGTCGGCTGAGGTCCTGCGGGGTTCGGATCATTCATGCGGCTTCACCCGGTCCTGAGCGATTTCATTTTTCGCCGGCGTAGTACTGCACCACGGCCTCGATATCGGCTGGCGAGAGCTTCTCGAGCTTCGGCTTCATCTTATCCGGCATCGTGCGCTTGCCCGATTTATAGTCCTGCATCGTCAGTTCGAGATACGGCAGCCATTGTCCGGCGAGGATACCGGCATCATCATCGGCGACGCTTCCGCCCTTCGTATGGCAATTCTCGCAGCTTGCGGTGTGGATCGCTTTACCGGCGGCCACCTTGGCGGCATCGACGGTTTGCGCCGCCGCGACCCAGCCTTGCGCCGCGTAATAGGCGCCGAGATCCTTGATCTGGCCCGCGTCCAATTTCTTCGAGACCGCGCACATATCGGTCGGAGTTTTCGCGACCGTGCTGTTCGGACAGGGGCGCTGCGCCTTCTGATATGCGGTGATTTGACCTTCGAAGTAGAACGCCGACATGCCGGCGATCGACGGCACGTCCTTATGCGTACTCACGCCTTTGTCGCCGTGACATTCCGCGCATTGGGATAGCAATGCGGGAGCCGGCGCCGCGGACACCGTCGCGGCCCCGATCAATAACAGCATCGGGAGCATGGCGGCAGGGCGAATTGTCATTCCAGCAAGCATCATAAGGATCTCCCGAAGTGGTTTCTCATGGCGCCGCCGCTAATAGTCGACTGCCGCGCCGCTGAATGAGACTCTTTGGGGTGCAAAATAGCATTCTTCGTTGTGGTCAAGCTTGACCGTGGTCAAGACCGGCGCGCTTCAGCGCTGGTTCGCGCGTTCGGCGCCATGCTAATTTAAATTCCAGTGGGTCATTGGGAGACGATAGCGAGCATGTCTTCACTAACAAACAGTAATCGGGGATTGTTCGCTGTCCTGTTGAGCGCCGCGGTTGCGCTTGCCGGTTGCGGCAATGGTAGTCAGGGCTCAGTCGGTCCGGCCGGTCCCACGGGGCCAACCGGTCCCGTCACGGTCAACCCGGGCACGATCAAATCCCTGACCGTCACGATCACGGGCGTGAGCTTGGGGGCCACGTCGACCGTCGATTTCCAGGTGCTCGACCAGGACGGCAATGGGTTCATCGGCCTGCCGGTCAGCTATATCGAATTGACGGTCGCGCAGTTGGTGCCGGGCACGAACGGCAACGACAACGAATGGCAGGACTACATCAATGTGACGGCGAATCCGACTCCCGGACTCGGCATCGGCACACAGCCGACGGTCGAGGCGACGACGGATACCGGCGGCACGCTCGTCGATAATCACAACGGCACCTATACCTATACGCTCGGAACTAACATCACGACAGTCACGACGCCCGTTGCCGTGACCTATAATCCGGCGCTGACGCACCGCGTCGCGATCGCGCTGCGCGACGAGACCAGCACGCCGCCGCTGTTGCCGGTGTCCGCGAACGGCATTCAACAAGTCACGAACGGCATCTATGATTTCCAGCCGTCGACCGGCGCGACGACCGGAATCCTGACGCAGGACATGGTCGACCTGACCTCCTGCAACGCCTGTCACGAGCAGCTCAATTTCCACGGCGGCCCGCGCCAAGATCCGCGCTACTGCGTGACTTGCCACAATGCGGGCAGCACCGAGCCGAACAGCACCAACAGCCTCAATTTCAAGATCATGCTGCACAAGTTGCATGATGGGGTGAATTTGCCGAGCGTCGTCGCCGGCACGCCCTACATCATTTACGGCTACCGCAACTCGGTCAATAATTTCTCGGCCGTGAAGTTTCCGCAGAACATTGAGAACTGCACCAAATGCCACAATCCGGCCGACGTCAGCACGCCGGATGCGGGCAACTACGCGACCGCACCGACCCTGCAGGCCTGCGGGTCCTGCCATGACGACATCAACTTCGCGGAAGGAGTGACCGGGGGTCATCCCGGCGGCGTTCAGACCGACAATAGCCAATGCGCGGTCTGCCATGTCGCCGGCGGCGCCGCGGGCAGCGTCGCGGCATCGCATGTGATCCCCTCGAAGGCCGACGCCGCGAATTTCCAGTTCAACATCCTCAGCGTCACCAATACGGCCCCGGGACAGACGCCGATCGTGAAGTTCTCGGTCACCAATCCCGCGAACAACAATGCGCCGTACAACATTCAGACCGATCCGGCGTTTAACGCGGGCGAAGCCTCGAGACTGGTCATCGACTTAGCCTGGAGCACGACCGACTACGAGAGCATCGGCAGCGGCAGCTATCCGGGCCAGCCGGTCTCGTTCAATGCGTTGACCGCGACGCCGAACGGCGACGGGACCTATTCGGCGACTTCGCCGGTCGCCATCCCGGTAGGCACGATCGGATCGGGCGTCGCCGCGATCGAAGGGCACCCGGCCGATACCGCAGTCACTCCGGCGGTCGCCGTTCCTGTCATGAGCCCGGTCTCCTATTACGCGATCACGGATCCGGCGCCGGTGCCGCGCCGCGTGATCGTCGAGACGGCCAATTGCCAGAACTGCCATGGCGAGAATGATGGATTGGCGCTGCACGGCAGTAACCGCAACGACAACACGCAGCTCTGCGTGATGTGCCACAACCCGGATGCGACCGATTTGGCGCTACGCCCGACCGATCCCGACGGCATTGCAAACGGCGTGAACACGGCTGCGGTCGATGGTCTCGAGCAGCGGCAGATCGACTTCAAGTACTTCATCCACGCGATTCACGGCGCTGCGGTGCGCACCGACCCATTCATCGTCTACGGCTATGGCAACAGCGTCAATAACTTCTCGACGCTGCTGTTTCCGGGAGTGCTCGCCGATTGCCTCCAGTGCCACACGGGCACGACCTTCGAGCCGCCCCTGCCCGCGACCGTATTGGGCACGACCGTCGATACGCACGCGACGGTCGCGATGTCCAATCCGTTCGGCACGACGGATTTCACACCGGCCGGTGCGATCGAGAACACCGTGGCTTACGATCGGATCAGCCCGACGGCATCCGCGTGTTCCGCATGCCACAACGACCCGACTTCCGCGGCACACATGCAGCAGCAGGGTGCCTCCTTCTACATTACGGAAGCGATGATCGGCACGACGCCGGCAAACACCGAGACCTGCGCCGTCTGCCATGGGGCCGGAGCGGTCGCGGACGTTGCCATCGAGCACGGGGTGCCGTGATCCGCCCTGCCACAGCGGGCGGCGCCAACGGTCTGATCATGCGCAAGAGTTTGTGGTTGGCGGCGCTGATACTGGTGGGGTCCCTGCCGCTTGCGGCGCGCGCAGCCGATGCGCAAGCTGCCGATGCTCCGGCGGCCGATGCGCCGGCGGCCAATTCGGCACCGGTGGCGGCGGCTCCGGAGTATACGCAAACCGGCGCCGATACCTGTCTCAAATGTCATAGCGAACCGGCGGTCACGGGGATCTTCAAGACCAAGCATGCGGTGGGCGCCGATGCGCGTACGCCGTTCGCACAGGAACAGTGCGAGTCCTGCCACGGACCCGGCGCGGAGCATTCGAAGAAACTCCACGTCGGCGACCCGCGCCCGCCGATGCCGCTGTTCGCGGCGGGATCGAAGGCCTCGGTCGCGAAGCAAAACGGCACCTGTCTCGCTTGCCATCAGAGCGGCCATCGGATCGGATGGCAGGGCAGCGTGCACCAGCGCGAGGATGTCGCTTGCGTCAGCTGTCATCGGTTGCATGCCGAGCACGATCCGGTCACCGTGGTCGCTGAACAGCCGGTGGTTTGTTACCAGTGCCATCAAAAGGTACGCGCCGACTTCGAGAAATTCTCGGCCCATCCGGTGCGCGACGGCGACATGGCCTGCACCTCCTGCCATGCTCCCCACGACGCGCTGTATCCGGCGCTGCTGACGCGTCCGACGCTGAACCAGACTTGCTATACCTGCCACGCGGAAAAGCGCGGTCCGTTCCTGTGGGAGCACGCGCCGGTCGCGGAGGATTGCAGCAATTGTCATACGCCGCATGGCTCGGTCAATCCAGCCTTGCTCCTGAGCAGACCGCCGTTGCTGTGTCAGCAATGTCACTCGCAAGCGGATCACCCGAGTATGGCGGCAACCGGAGCGGGTTTGGCGAGGGGTCAAGCCTCGAGCTTCCTGCTCGCGGGCAGCTGCACCAACTGCCACAGCCAAGTGCACGGGTCGAACGCGCCCTCGGGCGCGGACTTGAACCGCTAGGAGATCGGGCGATGTACCCCAATAATTCGGACCGGGACTGCGCCAAGATCCGCCCGCGCGCACGCGGTGTGTGGCCGCTGGTACTGATCGGCGCGTTGCCGTTTTCAGGGGCCGTGCACGCCGACGACACGGCGGCGCCGGCACCGGATTTATCGAAGTGGCTTTGCACGGTCTGCCCGACCGTCTACGGCTGGAGCGGCCTCGCGAGTCTTGGGATCGACGCCGTGACCAGCGGCAATTACCGCTTCGGCGAGTATTCGGGCTATTCCCATAACGGGGCTTACGCCGATATCGACGGCGCCGCCCAATATCGCAATCAGCGCGGCGATTATTTCGACGGATCCACCGGAAACCTCGGTTTGGACTCGCGCTGGATCGAAATCGAGGCGGGAACCCAGGGACTCATCGAGCTGCACGGGCTTTACCGACAAATACCGCAATTTCAATACGATACCGGCCAATCTCCGCTGATCGGTTTCGGCGGCACGAATCAGTCATTGCCGCCGAACTGGGTTGCCGGCGGCAGCACTGCGCAGATGACGGCGCTCGCGTCCACTTTGCAGCCCGTCAACATCAGCAATCAGCGCCACACCGCCGGCATCGGTGCGGATTACACGCCACGCTTGTCCGATTGGGATTTTGCTTTCGATTTTCGCGACGATCTTCAAACCGGCAATACCCTCGCGGGCGCGAATTTCCTGACCAACTCGACCCAGCTCGCGGCGCCGATCGACTATCGCACCAACCAGATCGATGTGTCCGCAGGCTATTCGCACGATCGTTGGCAGGCGCGGCTCGGCTATTACGGATCATTTTTCACCGAAGATGACGCGTCATTCGAGTGGGCCAATCCATTTGCGGCGATTGCGCCCGGAGCCACCGAGGGGCGCACGAGCCTGCCGCCGAGCAATTCTTTCAACCAGTTGGCCTTTGTCGGTGGCTGGCAAATTCTGCCGACCACGAGACTGATGACGAGCCTCGCCTATGGGCGGGAGCAGCAAGATGCCGCGTTCATGCCGGTGACAATTAATTCCGCTCTGACGACCGCTGCGCTGCCAGCCAGTAATCTGGATGCACGCGTCAATACGGGCAATTACGTCGTTCGTCTGAATTCAACGCCGATACGCCACCTGTCGGTTAATGCCGAATACTTCGCCGACCGCCGCGACAACGATACCTCGCAGAACACCTTTCAGCAGGTGGTCACCGACACCTTCGTCAGCACGGGCCAGACCAATTTGCCGTATAGCTTCGATCGCGAGCACACCAAGCTCAACGCGGCGTACCGCATGCTGCCGAACCTTGCCGTGGTATCGCAGGTCAAGCTTCAGGTTGGCGCCGACTACGAGCGCTTCGACCGCACATTCCAGACCGTACTGCGCAACCATACCGAGACGGCTTGGGCCGAGTTGAATTCGAATTTTGCCTACGGCATCGGGCTCGCGGTCAAGTACTCGCATTCACAACGCTACCTCGACGATTACATGGTTGTCGCCGGCCTTTCGGCGCCGCAGAATCCCCTGCTGCAGCAATTCAATACCGCGGACCGCACGCGCCAGCAATGGCTCGGCACGCTCTCCTACTCGCCGACCCCTAAAATCGTCATCGACTTGGTCTGGCAGCAAAACGACGACAGCTATCAAAATACGATGATCGGCTTGACGAACGACGACGACCACAGCGGGTCGATCGATGTCAACTGGACGCCGACGGAAAAATTCAGCGTGGACCTGCATTTCACGCGAGAGATCATCGAAACCGCGCAAGCGGGCAGCCAGAGCTTTTCGGTTCCCGACTGGTTCGGCAACGACTACGTATCGATCGACACGCTCGGCGCCGGCCTGCAATGGCGCGATGCCCTCCCGCGCCTCGACGTGGGTCTGAACTACAACTGGTCGTATTCGAACGAGGCCATCGCCGTGAACACCGGCGTTCCCGGCGCGGGGTTCCCGGAAAATTCGGTGCGCGACTTGGCTGCGAGACTCTGGTCGCGCTATCACCTCAATGCGCGTTGCACGGTGCGCTTTGACTATGAATATGCGAAGGAAGACACGATGGATTGGGCGCTGAGCGGCGTCGATCCGAGTACCATCTCGAACGTGCTCGCGCTCGGGATCATCAGTCCTCGCTATGACGTGAACTTGTTCCGGCTGCGGGTTCAGTATACGTTTTGAGCCCTCAAGGGGGGCTCATGCGCATAGAGAGGCCGGGGCGATCGTTGCCCTATAGCCGCGAGCAAATCTTCGATCTTGCCGCGGACATCGAGCGCTACCCGCAATTCCTGCGCTGGTGGATTTCGGCGCGCGTCGTGAGCCGCGAAGATCAAGTCATGCAGGTCGAGCAGGTATTGGGCGTCGGACCGGTACAGCTCGCCTTCGCATCGACCGCGGTGCTGCGGCGCCCGGAGCGCCTCGACGTGAGCTCGTCGGATCCGATGTTCCGTAAATTCAATCTGTGCTTTCTGATTTCGGCTCGAGGGCCGGACACCTGCAGCCTCAACATCACGGCCGAACTCGAGTTGCGCTCATTGATCCAGCAGCTTGCGGTCAGCGCCACATTGGGCGCTTCGATCGGCGAAATTCTCTCGGCCTTCGAAACGCGGGCCCATGCGCTCTATGCGATAAAGTAGATTTTGCCGGCCGCGATGCCGCATACTTTGGCCGCACTCAAGTGCGACGCTCGCCGTTTTTCAGGAGCCCGTCACGTCTAGTTTGTTACCCACGTCAAGTTTGTTGCCCCCGTTTTGGTTGATTCGCACCGCGGTCGCTGCCGTCTGGCTCTATGAGGGATTGTGGTGCAAGTTGCTGCGGGGCCAACCTCACGAATTCGCGGTCGTGGCGGCCGTTCCATTCTTCGGGCCGCGCATCGGCACGCCGTTGCTGCTGGTTCTGGGCGCGGTCGAAGTCGCCATTGCGGCCTGGGCCTTGAGCGCGGTGGCGCCGATCGGCTGCGCGATCGTGCAGACGGTCCTGTTGATCGCGTTGAACGGTAACGGACTCGTGTGGGCGCGCCGGATCCTCCACGATCCGGCCGGCATGATCGTCAAGAATTTCGCATTTCTCGTGCTCGTGTGGGTGTCGGCAAGCTTGCCGGGTTGGGCATGACCGCCGCCGGCAACATCAATGTATGGGAACGCGGGCGCTTCGACGCGATCGCGGGTCCGGGAAAAATTCTCTTCGGTCGCATGTACGAGGACGCATCGATCGAGCTCGGCGCGTTCCCCCAAGGGGGCCGCATTCTGTGCATCGCCTCGGCCGGCTGCACGGCCATGCGGCTCGCGCCGCGTTGTGAGGTCGTGGCGGTCGACATCAATCCGATCCAGCTGCGCTATGCGCAGCGCCGGTTCGCCGGCGAGCCGGCTCTGCGCGGTAGCGCGGAGCGCTTCATGGCGTTCGGTCGCTCGTTCGCGCCGCTCGTCGGCTGGTGGCCGTCGCGGCTGCGTCAATTCCTCGATCTCGATGATCCCGCGATGCAGATCCACTACTGGAAGCAATATCTCGATACGCCGAGATTTCGCGGCGCGGTCGATGCGATGCTCTCGCTGACCGCATTGCGCGCGGTCTATGCCACGCCGTTCCTCGATTTTCTGCCGCCGCGCCTCGGTGCCGTCATGCGAGGCCGCTTGGCGCGCGGCCTCGCGTTGCACTCGAACCGTGCCAATCCGTATCTGCGGGCGCTGTTCATCGGAGAGTTGGCCGAGAGTCCGCCGCCGCGGGAGGCCGCCGACATCCAGCTCGTGCATGCCGACGCGGCCGCCTTTCTGGAACAGCAGCCGGCCGCGAGCTTCGACGGGTTTACGCTGTCGAATATTCTCGACGGCACGGACTGCGCTTATGAGCGCCGGCTGTTCGCGGCGGTCAAGCACGCCGCCAAACCGAATGCGGCCGTCGTGCTGCGCAGCTTCCGTGAGCCGCATGGCGGCCAGGCATACAATCGGGCGGCCGACGACCGGGCGATGCTTTGGGGCATCGCGGATGTGCGTCCGGCCGGGTGCCTGCCGTGAGCGCCGAGATGATGAATGCGACCGTTGTGACCCGCAGGAGTTTCGCTCCCAAGAAGAGCCAATTGTGGCAGAGCTTGATGTTCTACGAACAGATCGTCGAACCGCCGCCCTGGTATCTGCGGCTGCTGCTGCCGCGACCGATACGCACCGAGGGCGCGAAATCCGCGGTCGGCGACGAGGCGCTGTGCCTGTATGACGGCGGGCACTTGATCAAGCGTGTAACGCGCATCGATCCCGGTCATCGCTATGAATTCGCGGTCGTGGAACAGAAACTGTCGCTTGGCGCCGCGATTCAGCTGTCGGGAGGCAGCTATACGCTGCGTGAAATCGACGGCGGCCGCACCGAACTCAGCGTGACGACGCATTACACCGGCGGTCGATCTCCACGCTGGGCGTGGCGGCCGATTGAAGCGGCATTCTGCCATTTGTTCCACCGGCACCTGCTGGAGTCGATCGGGCGCAAGGCCGGCGCCGCGAGCTAAGCCCACGCAGCTCGCGCGAGGTATCGGCGGGCTGTTTTTTTCCAAAACGCGACGCCTGACGCTCGCAGCGCCGATCTCGGTACCTTTGGCGGCTCCCCGCGGATATCCCTTATTTCGGGATCCTGGTGCCATTCGTAGACTGCCAGCCTGTCAGGACACTGAAATGCGCTCGAAACCAATGGACATGACGCCGGTCGTCGATTCGATCCGGTACAAGGGATCGGGGCCCATGCGAATGCGGCGTCCCGTTTACCGGGATCTGCTGCCTCCCTGCAACGCAGCCTGTCCCGCGGGTGAGAACATTCAAGCCTGGCTCGATCTTGCGCAAGCGGGACAATATCGCGAGGCCTGGGAAGCGCTGGTGCGCGACAATCCTTTGCCTGCCGTGCATGGCCGAGTCTGCTACCACCCCTGCGAAAACGCCTGCAATCGCGGCGCACTGGATTCTGCGGTCAGCATCCATGCGGTCGAGCGCTTCTTGGGCGATCTCGCCTCGGAACGCAACTGGCCGTTCAAAGTCGAGACCGCGCCGACCGACAAACGCGTGCTCATCGTAGGCGCTGGTCCCAGCGGACTGTCAGCGGCATACCATCTCGCACGCTTCGGTCACTCGGTCGAGATCCACGAGGCGGGACCGCTCGCGGGCGGCATGATGCACTTCGGCATCCCGGCTTACCGGCTGCCGCGCGTAGATCTTGCACGCGAAGTCGCCCGCATCGAGGCCATGGGCGTCAGGCTCGTCACCAACCATCGAGTCGATGACGTGCTCGCGGAGAAGGCCGCCGGTGCGTATGACGCGGTTTTCATCGCAATCGGCGCCGGCGTGGGAAAGCATATCGACATTCCTGCGCGCGATGCCGGGCGGGTTCTCGACGCCGTCTCGCTGCTGCACGATGTTGCGGGCGGCGAGCGGCCGCGCCTCGGCCGGCGTGTCGTCATTTACGGCGGAGGCGATTCGGCGATGGATACCGCGCGCACCGTAAAACGACTGGGCGCCGATGAGGCGCTGATCATTTATCGGCGGGATCGCGCGCACATGCCGGCGCATGCGGTCGAGGCCGACGAGGCGATCGAGGAAGGTCTGAAGATCAAATGGCTGAGCACGATCAAGGAAATCATCGGCTCGGACCTCGTCATCGAGACGATGGAGCTCGATGCCAAGGGGCAAGCGCAACCCACGGGACGGCTGGAAACGCTCAAGGCGGATGCGATCGTGCTGGCATTGGGCCAAGAGACCGACAGCGGCTTTCTGCGGCAAGTGCCGAACCTCGAATTCACGGCGGACGGCGCCGTCAACGTCGGCCTCGATATGATGACGGGTCATCCCGGAATCTTCGCCGGCGGTGACATGGTGCCCGGAGAACGGTCGGTCACTGCCTCGGTCGGAGACGGCAAGCGCGCCGCCCGCCATATCGATGCCTGGCTGCGCGGCGCGCGCCTGCCGCCATCGTCACCGCATGCGTCTGTTGGCTTCGAAATGCTGCATCTGCCGGTCTACAGCGACGCCGAGCCCAGCGTTCAGAAATCCCGTGCGCTGTCGAATCGCTTGAGCGGCTTCGAGGAGGTCATCGCAGGCCTTGCCGAAAAAGAGGCGCGCTATGAGGCGCAGCGCTGCCTCTCTTGCGGCAACTGCTTCGAGTGCGACAACTGTTACGCGGCGTGTCCGGAACAGGCGATCATCAAACTCGGGCTGCATCGACGCTACCGCTTGGACTACGAGCGATGTACGGGCTGCGCGGTGTGCTTCGAGCAATGCCCATGCCATGCGATCGAGATGGTCCCTGAACCGAGAGACGGCCACTGAAATGGCGCAACAAATCGTAACGATGGATGGCAACACGGCGGTCGCGCACGTGGCCTATCGGGTCAACGAGGTCTGCGCGATTTACCCGATCACGCCCTCATCCACGATGGCCGAGCTCGCGGATGAGTGGACTGCGTCCGGCCTCAAGAACATCTGGGGCAATATCCCGGTCGTGCAGGAGATGCAGAGCGAAGGCGGCGCCGCCGGGGCATTGCACGGCGCGCTGCAGGCGGGAGCCCTCACGACGACGTTTACCGCATCACAAGGTTTGTTGCTGATGATCCCCAACATGTTCAAGATCGCCGGCGAACTCACGCCGACGGTCTTTCATGTCGCTGCGCGTGCATTGGCGACACAGGCATTGTCGATCTTCGGCGATCATTCGGACGTGATGTCGACGCGTACGACCGGGTTCGCTCTGTTCTCGTCGGGTTCCGTTCAAGAAGCGCATGACTCGGCGTTGATTGCCCAGGCCGCGACGCTACAAGCGCGAGTTCCCTTCCTGCATTTCTTCGACGGATTCCGCACGTCCCACGAGCTCAATACCTTGCACCTGCTCAGCGACGCAGATATTCGGGCGATGATCGATGATGAACTGGTCCACGCGCATCGAGACCGCGCGCTCAATCCCGAGCATGCATTCATTCGCGGTACTGCGCAAAATCCGGACACGTTTTTTCAGTCGCGCGAGAGCGTGAATCCTTTCTATGCGAGGTTGCCGGCGATCGTGCAATCGGTCATGGACCGGTTCGCCGAATTGACCGGTCGGCAATATCGGTTGTTTGATTACGAGGGCCCGTGCGACGCCGAGCGCGTCGTCATCCTCATGGGTTCGGGGGCCGAGACTGCACGCGAGACCGCCGCTGCGCTGCGGCGCGCCGGCGAAAGCGTGGGCGTGCTCCAAGTGCGACTGTACCGGCCATTTTCGGCAACGCATTTATTGGCGGCATTGCCCGATACCTGTCGCGCGATCGCGGTCCTCGAGCAGACCAAGGAGCCGGGAGCTAGCGGCGAGCCGCTCTATCTCGATGTGGTCGAAGCACTCGCCCAGGACCTCTCGGCGGGCGGGCGCACGTCAATTCCGAAGATTGTGGGCGGTCGATACGGGCTGTCGTCGAAGGACTTCAGTCCGGCAATGGCCAAAGCGGTATTCGACGAAATCGACAAGCCGAAACCGAAAAATGGCTTTACCGTCGGCATCAACGACGATGTGTCGCATACCAATCTCGAGTTCGACGCGTGTTATTCGATCGAGCCGGAGGAGGTCGTGCGGGCCGTGTTCTATGGCCTCGGGGCCGACGGCACGGTGGGCGCCAATAAAAACAGCGTCAAGATCATCGCCGAGGATGAGGCGCTCTACGCCCAAGGATACTTCGTTTACGATTCCCACAAATCGGGCGCGCAGACGATTTCGCATTTGCGCTTCGGGCCGCGGCCCATCCATGCGCCGTACCTCGTCAGCGCGGCGAATTTTGTCGGCTGCCACCAGTTCCAATTCCTGCAGCGACTGGACGTATTGAAGCTCGCCGCGCCTGGCGCGACCTTCCTGCTCAACAGCGTCTACGGCCCGACCGAGGTCTGGGATCATCTACCGCGCTCGGTGCAGCAACAGATCATCGATAAGGATCTGCGCTTCTTTGTCATCGACGCCAGCCGTGTCGCGCAGGAGGCCGGCCTCAAAAATCGCACGAACACCATCCTGCAGACCTGCTTCTTTGCGATCTCCGGGGTGCTGCCCCACGACCGGGCGATTGCCCAGATCAAGAATTCGATCCTCAAGACCTACGGTTCGAAGGGCGAGAAGGTCGTGCAGCAGAACTTCCGTGCCGTTGACGATACGTTGGCTCAACTCCATGAAGTCGATATTCCCGCGCGAGCCACGAGCCAATTCGACCGGCCCCCGATCGTACCCGCGAGCGCGCCGCAATTCGTGCGGCAAGTGACCGCAAGGATGTTCGAGGGCTTGGGCGACGAGATTCCCGTGAGCTTGATGCCGGTGGACGGCACGTTTCCCTCCGGTACGGCGGCCTGGGAGAAGCGCAATCTCGCCGATGAAGTACCGGTCTGGCGGTCTGAACTCTGCATTCAGTGCGGTCAATGCAGCTTCGTCTGTCCGCACAGCGTCATCCGTGCGAAATATTACGATCAAGCCCAGCTCGCGGGCGCCCCGCCGAGCTTCAAATCGGCAAGCGTCAACGCGCGCGGCTACCCGGACGTGCGTTTCAGCTTGCAATTCTACGTCGAGGATTGCACCGGATGCGGTCTGTGCGTCGAGGCGTGTCCGGCGCACAGCGCCGTCGATCAGGCCGTGAAAGCGATCAACCTGGAGCCAAAAGGCACCTTGATCGAGACGGAGCGCAGCAATATTGCGTTCTTCGAGCGCCTGCCCGCCAACGATCGCGCGCGAGTCGACTTCGCCAACGTGCGCGGCGTGCAGTTTCTGCAGCCCTTGTTCGAGTTTCCAGGCGCCTGCGCCGGTTGCGGCGAGACGCCGTATCTAAAAGTGCTTTCACAGCTGTTCGGCGAACGCGCGATGATCGCGAATGCCACGGGCTGCTCCTCGATTTATGGCGGCAATCTTCCGGTGACCCCGTGGACCAAGAGCGCCGAGGGCCGCGGTCCTGCGTGGTCGAACTCGCTGTTTGAGGACAATGCGGAGTTCGGCCTCGGATTCCGGCTCGCGGCCGACAAGCATCTCGAACTCGCTACCTTGCGGCTGAAGTCGCTCTCGAGCGAACTTGGGGATGCGTTCGTCGCCGAGATCCTGAGCGCGCCGCAGATTCAGGAATCCGAAATTCGCGCACAGCGCAATCGTGTCCTGGCACTCAAGGCAAAGCTGCTCGACCTGGCGCAGCACAACGAGACGGCCCGCGACCTGCTCTCGGTCGTCGATCATTTGGTCCGGCGCAGTGTTTGGATCGTCGGCGGCGACGGCTGGGCCTACGATATCGGTTACGGCGGACTCGATCATGTGCTCGCGACCGGCCGCGACGTGAACATCCTCGTGCTCGATACCGAGGTCTATTCAAATACGGGCGGCCAAGCGTCGAAGGCAACGCCGCTAGGAGCGACCGCCAAATTCGCGATGGGGGGCAAGCGCGTCTCGCGCAAAGATCTCGCGCTGCAGGCGATGGCCTACGGCAATGTCTACGTCGCGCAGGTTGCGATGGGCGCCAACCCGCAGCAGACGCTGCAGGCATTTCGCGAAGCGGAGGCCTATAGCGGGCCTTCTTTGATTCTCGCCTATAGCCACTGCATCGCGCATGGTTTCGACCTGCGCTATGGAATGAAACAACAAGATCTCGCGACGGCCAGCGGTTACTGGCCGCTGTTTCGCTACGATCCTGCGATGCGCGACATTGGCGAGAATCCGTTCCGGCTCGATTCGCCGCGGCCGGCGATTCCATTCAAGGACTATGCCAACAACGAATTACGCTACCGCTCGTTGGCGCTGACGCAGCCGGCCGTGGCCGAGGAGTTGCTGCGCCGCGCGCAAGCCGACGTCATCGAGAAATACCGAAACTATGAGGCACTCGCCGGTTTACCCGGCGCCGTTGCCGCGCCTCAGGCCACGGATGCTCTGGGCAGTTCCGGTCCAATTTGAATGTCGTTGATGACGCCTTTGACGCCGGGCAAGCGCCGGATCGCGCGTTCCGCCGTGTGCTTTTCGGAGTGCGATGCGAGCCGACCGCGAAGGCTGACCCAACCATCGCTGACGACCGGCTGAATGTGTGCGTGCGGCATGGCGCCACAGCTTCGCAGCGCATTGGCCGCATCTTCCGCGATTTCGGAGTCGTTGCGCGCGCCGACAATCGGAATTCGCACATGAATGTCGTTCGCGATCGCCCGCACGCCGCCGACGTGCTTGACCAGCGCCTCGGCAGTCCATCGGTCGGAGAACTCAGTGACCTCACCGAGCAAGGTCACGATACCGTCGTTGACGATGACGCCGATATGGCTGTGATGCAGGCAGCCAAGCATTTCCAATGCGGCCTGCACCTCACTGCGTATTTGATTGTCGACATCCATTGACGCAACTCCTCGCGATGCAAGCATCCGATGTGCGCAACGCTACGCGCCGGTCGCGGAAATTGGAATAGGTGATCCTCAGAAACGCGTCCTCGGCCCGGAGGCGAGATCGGCTGCATATGTTAATCTGTACCACGGCGAATTGAGGCAGTGGTGCAATGACTGCGAACAGCGCGATTCTCGTCGGTGATGTGGGTGGCACCCATGCCCGCTTTGCGGTCGTGGATGTTGCGGCAAACACGCCATGGCGCGTGGGACAGCGGCTCGATCTGGACGAGGCGTTTCCGACGTTTGCGGCGGCGCTGCGCACCTATATGCAACGCATGTCGATAGTGGCCGCTCCGGCGGCGGCCGTCATCGCCGTCGCGGGACCCGTTGTCGACGGAAAGGCCTCATTCACCAATCGACACTGGCAGATTTCCGAGCAGGAATTGCAGGCCGTTGGATTCAAAAATGCATTGGTGATCAACGACTTTTCGGCACTCGCACTGGCAGTCGACGTCTTGACGGATGCCGATCTGCGACGCATTGGGCCGGATCTGCCGGGCGTCCGTCACGCGCCGATCTCGATTATGGGCGCCGGTACCGGCTTCGGCGTCTCCTGTCTTGCGCATAGTGGGGACGTCGCGGTGCCGATCGCGACCGAGGGGGGCCATATTGCCTTTGGCCCCAGCGATGACCAGGAGGTCGCGCTTCTGCAGTACTTGTCGCGGCAATTCGGTCGAGTGTCGGTCGAACGCCTGCTTTCGGGTCCGGGTATCGAAAACATCTATCGAGCGCACCAGGCCTTGGGCGGGCGCCCGGTGCTCGATTTGTCGGCGCCCGAGATCACGGCGAGAGCGGCGGGCGGCGATGCCGATTGCGAGGGCGTGCTCGCAAGCTTCTGCGCGATCTTCGGCGCGGTCGCAGGCGATATCGCATTGGCGCATGGCGCACGCGGCGGCGTCTACCTCGCCGGCGGGATCGCAATCAAGATACAGGACGTGCTGGCGCGGAGCGCGTTTCGAGCGCGCTTCGAGCAAAAAGGACGCCTATCGCCGTACGTCAAGGCAATTCCGACGCGACTGATCTTGAACGATGACGTGGCGCTGATCGGCGCCGCGCGCGCGGGCCGCACGCTGATCCACGCCGCCCGATAAGGGACCTGTCGGCTCTACTGGGATTCCTGAATCGTTACCATCGTCGTGGTTCGCTCGACGACCGCCGTGCCTGGGGCCGCCTCGTCGATGAGCACGTAAAAACTCTTGGGCACTCGGCGCGTCGAATCCGAGACGACCGGGATGATCAAGTTGATGCTGCTCTTGCCATCCGCGATGCGCTCGACATGCGGCGCGATCGAAGCGAAATCGGCTCCGGGTTTGGCCGTTCCCGATTCGGTCCACCAGGTAAAGCTTGCTGCACCCCGCATGCTGCCTTTGCGGCGCACCGTGACGAGCGCGAATGCGTCGCTGGGGGAGACCTCGACCACCGCCGCGGCCAATTCGACGCGTGCATGCGTGGCAAGCGTGAGGGCGGGCGTTGGCGCGACAATCGCACTCGCAGCGGCGGTAGCGACGCGGGGTGCGGCAGGCGAGGCCGCGGGTGGAGGCGTCGTCGATGGTGGCGCAGTCGATGGTGGCGCAGTCGATGGTAAAGCGGTCGCTGGCGGCGTCGTCAAAACCGATGCGCTTGGCGGCGGTGCAGTGGGTGGCGGTGCAGCGGGCGGCGGTGCAGCGGGCGGCGGTGCAGTGGGTGGCGACGCAGCGGGTGCTGATGCAGCGGGTGCTGATGCAGCGGGTGCTGATGCAGCGGGTGCTGATGCAGCGGGTATCGACGGCGCTGGCGCCGGTTCGCTCGATGGTACGACGGCAGGTGCCGCCGCCGCCGCCGGCGGCGCGCGATCCGTCGACGTGATCGGAGTGGGCCGCGAGTCGCCCGTGGCATTGGTGGCCGTATTCGCGCTCGATGCCGTCGTGCTGGGCGCCCGGAAATCCTCATTGTTCTTGAGCCATGACGCGGCGACGATCAAACCGACGGCAACGGCGCCGATCGCTAGCGCGATCGTCAATTTGCTGCGACCGCTCGGCGCGCCGAGCTGTAAGCGCTCCAGCCAATCGCGCACGTCCGAGGGGCGCCGGTCGCGCTCGAAGCGCAGCCCTTCCTGCAACACGCGCCATTGGCGTGCAGCCATTCCGGCCGGGTGAGGCGCAGTCAAACGCAGCGCTCGCGCATCGAGCGCCGTGCGGCCCTGGAAGGGGTGCCTGCCGGCCAGCAGCATGTAGATAATGCAGGCGAACGCGTAAACGTCGTCGCGCGCTTCGGCAACCTCGCCCTCGAGCTGCTGGCAGCTCGCGTATCCCGGACTCGCCACGGCAATCGGCTGCCGCAATTCGAATTCTGCGATCCACGGACCGTGTTGCAGTTTATGCGAAGCGCCGAAGTCCAAGACCCGTACCTCGCCGTCGCGCGTAACGAAGATGTTCTGAGGGTTGATGTCGCCGTGCACGACGCCACGCGAGTGCGCGTGTACGAGTGCGGCGCCGACGTCACGAATGATCGCGAGCGCCTGCGATCGATCCAACGTGCGGCCGTCTTGCGTTGCGATCAGTTGGCCGAGCGAAGAGCCGAGCAATAGCTCCATCGTAAAGAACGCGGTGTCGCCGTCGCGATCGAATTCATGCACACGCACGATGTTCGGATGCGACAGCGATTGCAGATGTTGGAATTCGCTGCGCAGTTCGGCAAACAATTGTGGCCGCATCGTTACCGCGGTATGCAGGACTTTGATCGCCAATTTTTGGCTGGTCTGCGCCAGATCGACGCGATCCAAATCGACGGCTTCAAAAACCGTGCCCATGCCGCCCTGGCCCAACACGCCGACGATTCGATACCGGCCGCGCAGCACGTCGCCCACCGCCGGTACTCGGTTGCGATCCGACCGCTCGGCGCGCCGGGGTGCCGTGGCTGCGTCGGGCGCGGCCGCGGCGGGGCGAGGCACCAAGCTGGGGCGAGGGAGCGTCGCGCCGACCGGTACGGTCATATTCGATGCGCGCAACAGATCTCGCGCGAGCGGCGATTGCGCGCTCGTGTCGGAATCCTCGCCGGCGCCCAATGCTTGACGCTCGACATGCAACTTGAGTGCGTGGAACAGATCCGTTTTGATTTTTCCACGCCGATAATATTGGTCGAGGACCGACAATACTTCCCAGGCGGCATCCGCGGATCCACGCAGCAAATCGTCGACCTGCATCCTGAATGCGCGCTGATCACAGGCGCCGGCCAACAAGGTATCGAGCCACTCTTGGACCGTGCGTTCGTTCGCACTGCGACTGGCTTGTGCCGTAGTCGGGTCGATCGGTGGGCTCATGCGATCATCCTCGCGTCAAACGGTGCGCCGTGCATAGGGAGATAGGAGCCGGTATCTAAACAGCTAAACAGCGTGTATGCCACAGAGGCTCAATCCCGAGCCGTCGCGTCTTCATTGTATGTGCATGAATTTCATACAGAAACAACGAACTTTCCGTGAGTTTGGCGGATCGCGGTACCCCGCGGTGCCGTCGCACGCGGTGCCGTCGCACGCGGTGCAGCTACGTCGGGCGCGAGGCGCGCGCGTTATGCGCCTGAACAGTTACTCTCCCAGATATTGGACGTGGACATAGGTCCCGAGGCGCACGTTATACGCCAGATACCAGCCGATATGATCGGGATCGTCATAGATGACGATGTCGTCGCTGTCCCAAAGCCAGTCCGCGGTATAGGCGAGGTCGAACGCCGCAACCCCAAAAAAGAATGCGTCGAACCCGAATCGATTGGGGCCTCCGCCATGCAAACGCCAAACATGACCCGGGCCGATGACCCCGGGGAAGTGTCCGTGCTCCCAGGGATGATCCAGATGGTAATGGGGGTCATTACGCCCGGTGTCATGCCCGACCCAGGTATCCGTATCGCCATGGACGTGCGGCGCCATGGGGTGCCCCGGCTGGTCCGGTTCGCCCGCCGGCCCATGATTCTCGGTCGGCCGGTTCGGCTGCGGAAGGCGCGTCGCCGGCCGGGAGGTCGGCGCGCGCGCAGGGCCGTGTGCCGGGATATGGCCGCCGCCGACCGTATGTTCGGGTTCGCCTGCGCCCCGTGCGCCGATCGCAGCGCTGGATAAAACGACCGCAGCGCCGGCTACCAACGCGGCTCGGGCGAGTACCGGTATCTTGATCATCATGCACCCCAAAGATTGTTCAATTGTTTCAATGTTCGACGCTGAGGTTTTGCTGTTCCAACGGATAGGTGCGCGGCGGTTCGGCCGCGGCCGGCGGCGCACCCGGGGCAGTGGCGCCGGGCGCAGGGTTCGGCGCAACTCCGGTCGCCGCGTTGGCCGTCGTTCGAGTCGACTGTGCGAGGCGGTCTAGAAACCGCTGCGCCGTCGCGGCGGTCGCCGGCGATGGCTGTACCTGGCCTGAGAAAATTTCCGTCGGGGTTACGCCGCTCTTGCCATAAAACGCAGCATTCGCCGACCAATCACTCGAAATGACACTGCCGTCAAGCGCGATTCCCCCGAATAGGCCGCGGGTTCGGGCATAGGAATAGATCTCGGAGCCGAAACCGATGTCGGTGGCGGCGGAGCCTTGGCGACCGACCGGACCGGTCGCGACCGAGGCGTCGGCACCGAGCGTCAGCTTGCCGCCGGCGATGCCCTCGATGCCCTTCTTGGTCGTGAATACCAGGATGATATCGGCTGACTCCGCGCCGGCCTGGAATCCCCAGCTGCCGCCGGTCAGAGTCACGAATGTCGGGTTGCTCCAGGGTGCCGTCAGCGTATCGCGCACGACCAGCACGCCGTGACCGCGACGGCCACCGAAGATGAAGGCCAGTTTGGTGACATCGGGAATCACGGCGATTCCGTAGGCATGCTGCAGCAAGAGGTCGGGCAGGCGTTGGTCCGGCATGCCTTCGACTTCCTCCAAGACTTCCGTTGCGGTCAATACTCGGCCTTCCTCGCGCGCCGCTGCATTGGCAATATTTACAATCGCCAGTAAGCTCGCGACGAATGCAACGCAGGCCAGCAGCGAGCCGCTCACTTTTTTAATGGACATTGGCGCTCCTCAAATATCGCAAAACAAGGGACCTCACCTTGGAGGAGGACCCGCAAAGCACGCGGATAGTTCCCCCCGGGGGCCCGACGATCCGCGCGCGATTATACGCGGCGAGGCGCTAGACTAGCAGCTCGTTACGGCCTGTGTTGCCCGACATCCGAATAGGTGCCAATTGAATCGTGTGACCGTCATAGCCCATCGCGGCGCCAGCGGCGAGCGTCCCGAACACACTCTGGAGTCCTATCGCCTCGCGATCGAGCAGGGTGCGGACTACATCGAGCCGGACCTCGTCATGAGCGGCGACGGCGTGCTGCTTGCGCGCCACGAGAACGAAATCGGAGGCACGACCGATGTCGCTGAACACCCGCAATTCGCGGAAAGGCGGCGCACTCAGGTCATCGACGGCGAAACGATGACGGGCTGGTTTACCGAGGATTTCACGCTCGCGGAAATCAAGACCCTGCGTGCACGCGAGCGCCTGCCGGCATTGCGACCAAAGAATGCCGCTTTCGACGGACGCTACACCGTGCCGACCTTCGATGAAATCATGGAACTCGCGACGGCCACCAACCGCAAGCGCACCGAGGGTGCGCGCATCGGGGTCTATCCGGAGACCAAACATCCGGCGCATTTCGCCCGGATTGGCCTGGCGCAGGAACTCGCGGTCCTGGATACGCTCGATCGGCACGGTTATTCCAAGCCAGGCTCGCCGGTGTTCATCCAGTCGTTCGATCCGAACAATCTGCGTTTTTTACGCGAACTGACGCGCCTGCCGCTCGTGCAATTGCTCGAGCACGAACTGGGTGACTTAGCCGACGTGGCTACCTATGCGGATGCGATCGGCATCAATAAGCCGCTCGCGAGCGAAGAGGGCGTGCGCGCCGCACACGCATTGAACTTGAAGGTGCACGTATGGACGTTTCGCGCCGAGAATGAATTTCTGCCCGAGGATCTGCGCATCGGTAGCGAGCCCGCGGCACACGGCCGTCTGGATTCGGAAATCGAGCGATATCTCGCGCGCGGCATCGACGGCTTCTTCACGGACTTCCCTGCGATCGGAGTGCGCGTCCGAGACGCCTGGATGAAGCGCTAGATTTGCGCCGTCCAGGATGTGCACCAGCCGCTGATTTTCACGAGCTTTCCCGGAAAGAGGCTGCAGGGCCGGTAGGTATAGCCGGGCTTGTCCTGCAGCAACAGGCAATTCTCGCAAGCGCTGCCGGGGACGTAATTCGGATGCTTCGTTTTATCGAGGTGACTCGCCTCGAGAATATAGGAGACTTTGACCGCAGCCGGGTCGTTGACATCGAGGCGCGCAGGTTGCGCCGCGCGCGCCGGTCGCAGCGGCACGGCGGCCCCGACGCCCGCGGTCAAGCTCAGCCGCTTGAGCAGCGCACGTCGCGATATCGAGTGTTTCACGTTGCGATCCTCCGGCTATTCAAAAGAACATCGACAAATAGAGCTGATAAATGACCGCGTTGAAATGGTACAAGGGCTCGTCGCCGGGCGCGTAATTGCCGCCCGCGGGCGTGTCATCGTAGTCCTTGATATCCCTGAAATCGAGATACTTGAAGCGAATCTCGCTGATGTCGAGCGTGGCCGTGCCGCGCTTGAACAGCTTCCAGCCTTCCGGCAGGAACGCGTAAGTCGCCTTGGCCCCCAGCGTGGTGTTCTTCGAAGCGGCCAAATCCTTGTCGCGAGCCATGTAGTTCTGCGAATTGGCAAACGGGAATAAATCGCTGTAAAAGCTCGCAGCCCCTTGCTGGTAATAGCGGAAACGGCCTTCGAGGATCCATAGGTTCGAGATCGGCTGGGTGTAGTCGAATTCGAACGTATTGGCCTTGATGCTCCAGGTGTCGCGAAAATATCGATAGGAAATCGAAGCGGCTGCCCGAAAGGGCAGGTAATACTTGGTGCGAAGTTCCACCGCGGTGCTCGTGCGCGTGTCCGGGTAGATCTGGCTACCCAGGGAATAGCCCTTGGCGGCCGTGGGATCGAGATAGCGAATCGACCGATAGGGATTCGACAAATAGCCGTCGTCGGTAATGACGTTGAAATTGAGGCTCGTGATCCAGTTGCGCGTCAGAATCTGCGATAGACCCAGTTCGTAACTGCGGCTCTCCGCATGTCCCAGCCACGCCACGTTCGGCACGAACGCGGTGCCGTTGTTCTCCCCGACCTTGTCGCGGGTGCGTCCGAAGCCCAAGGTCACCGTCGTCAAATCGCCGAACATGTCCTGGCTCAACGAGGCGTGCGGCGTGTTCGAAATGTAATCGCGCTCGATGCTGTTCGAATACGAGAGCGAATACGTGGTCTTGTCGTGCACGAACGTCATGTTCACGCTGTTTTGCTTGCGCTCGTCCTTGATGACGCTCGCTTGGCTCAGCACGTCGACCGAGGCGCCGCTGACCTTGTCGACGAAGTAGCTGTAATCGATCGCGAAATTTTCCGTGAATTTTTTGCGTGCGGATACCGATTCGCCGGTGATGTCCATGCCGCCGCCGCTGTATTTGCTGTAGAACAGATCCGCGCGGTCGTCCGGCAGGACGTCCGCGACGCCCGAGCGCCCGAACAGGGCGGCGATCGCGGCGAGCGGCATCAACAGGCGGTGGGCGCGAATCATCTGCGTCAGTTGCAGCCGCAGCCGCCGCCCGCGCTGCCCGTTCCGCCGCGCGATCCTTCGCGAGATTCATAGACGTGGTCCAGATACGCAGTCGACGTGGCATCCCGATCCCAAACCATGATGGGGTCGGCCAAGCGGTCCCGCTCGTAGGGCTTGACCCAAGGTTGGATGCCGCCGCACGCCGTCAGCAGCAGCACACCGGAGAGCACGATCGCGGCGCGCACAGTACGCATGGCTATTCTCGGATGAGTTGACGAATGCGGTCTTGATATTCGTTTTCGTCACCGGGCTTGTAGCCGCGGTGCAAATAACGAATATTGCCCTTGCGGTCGATGATGACCGAGCTCGGCATCTCGTCGAGGTGGTAGGCCTTGCTGACCGCGTTCGTCGGGTCCAGCAACACCGGGAAACTGACGGGCTTGCGCGCCAGCAGATCCTTGACCGGCGGCGCGTTCTTATCCACATTCACACCGATCAGCGTAAAGCCCGCCGGCTTGTATTTGCGGTACATTTGATCGAGCAAAGGCATTTCCTGCTGGCAGGGCCCGCACCAGGTGGCCCAGAAATTCACCATGACGACCTGGCCTTTGTACTGGCTCAGCGCGCCGGTTTGCCCGGTGAGGTCGGTGAGCGTGAAGGCCGGCGCCGGTCCGTTCGCGTCGCCCGCGGTGGCGATGAGGCTCGTGCTCGAGAGGATCGCCGCGATCGCGCAGCGCTGAAGAAATTTCAAGGGTGAAGTTTGCATGGATCTCTTCTCCTGATCAGTAAAAAACGGTCAATCCCAAAGTGGCTTCGATGTTGTGGACGTTCTTGGTCGCACCGAACAAGTCGGATTCGAAGACGTGATCCCGGACATCCAGGTGAGCGGCAAGCCAATGGGTGATCAGAAGTCGCTCACCCACGCCGAAATTCAGCGCAAATTGGTCCTTGTCGGCAAATTTCACGTCGCCCATACCGGCCGTCACGTACAGCTGCGAATTGAATGCATGTCCTCGGCCGAGGAATATCTCCCCAGGCAGCACGTTGTAGCCTACGTCGAGATCGTAGTACGTGAAGCGTCTCCCAGACTCACTGACAACCGTGATATCCGGAAACGTCGTCTCGAGGCTGCTCAATCCGGCCTTCGAGCGCGCCAAAAAGCCCTCGAGGAAGATATCCTCGGTGACATGGTAGGCACCACGCACCCCGTAGAGCGGATTGGTGCCGAAGTCCTCGACGCTCAGCGCGCCGAAATACGCGCCGAGTTCGAAGTCCTTCGACTTGATCTTCGGCGTCTTGACGACGCGGCGCGTGACCTGCGGTTCGATGATCGTAGGCTCCTGCTGTGGTTCATCGGAGGGGATGGGGGCCGGGCCCTTGTCGCCTCGATGAAACCAGCCGCAGCCGGATAGCAGCAGCGCCGCTAGAAGAACACTGCTAAGCCGAATTTCCATTCTTCCAATACCTCGCTCTTATTGAGCTGGTTGAACACGTAGTAGGCTCGCCAATCGAAGCGCCACATGAACCGCCGCGTGATGAAGCCGCGTGCGCCGAGCGACGCGTAGGCAAGTTGATTGTGTGCCTCGAGCGGTGCGGGCGGCGCGTTATCCGTGATCGACTGATAACCGAAGCCAATGCCCGCGGTCGGCGAGATCCATTTCCATTCGGGCACGATCGTATTGCGCAAACCAAGGGTCGCGATGTCGCGGGTGTCGATCGTGCCGAAGGCCTGCTGCAGCGCGAGTTCCACATCGAGACTGTCCGTGAGGCCGAAGTCCAAGTAGCCTGAGACGAGATTTTCACGATTGTAGACGCCGTAGGCGGCGCCCAATTCCCAGCGATGCGCCGAGAAATCGGGATAGGGCGGGATGGGTGCGGGATCGCCCGACTCGAGCGTCGTGGCCGCCAAATCGTCGCGGCGCACCCAACCCTCCTCGCCGCGCGCTGCACGTACCCGATACCAATCGGTGCGGCTGTAGAGCACCGTGACGATCTCGCCACGTCCGACGACATAAAACACCGGGAAGCCGCGCCCGGGCCCGGTATGCATTTCCAGGTACGGGCGCGTCACCACCAATTCCAAGTGGGCTTGTTTCGCTTCTACGGCACCGATGAGGAACGCCTGCAGCAATAATATGAGCGCGAGCAGGCGTGGCATCAGTTCAATTCGCTGCCGGCGCCACAAATGGATCGTTGTAGAACTGGCCGCCGATGTCCAACCATTCAGAAATCAAACGCAACTCCGCTGGCGTCAAGAAACCCGCGTGATTCACATAGCCGGCCTGCCCGCCATTGGCCGCGGCGTTGGTGCCGTCGAACATCCCGAAAAATGCCTCCGACCCCGCCGCGCTGCCGGCAGCCATGGGTCCGCTCGTATCGACCGTGACTTCGATCGTGGTCGGCTGCCCGGTCGCCGTCGGCGGGCCCGGCTCCGGAACCGTAGGCACTAGGTTACCATTAAGCAGCGATTGCTCGGGGTATGTGTTGCTGTTGAGCACCGTGAAATACGAATTCACGATCGTCGGATCGGTGCTCGAGGCGCCGCCCGTGAGGTCGAGTTGACCGGCCGGCACCTGGAAGGCATCGGCAGGGTTCACTGGATTCGCGACCAGCGGGTTGTGGCATAGCGTGCAGGTCGGCGATTCGCTGACCCCGGCGATCGTCACCGCGGGGCGCGTCGTCAAATTCCAGAGCGCCTGGATGTACAACTGCGCGGGCGATTGCGCCGACGCGTAGTGGATGACCACGCGGCACTGCGCGGTCCACGGCACGCAATTGGCGTTGATCGGCGGCAGCTCTGAAAGGCCGTTGAGCCCGGCATAGGTATACGCGATAGCGCTGTCCGTGACGCCGTTCGGCACGGTGACGCCGGTCGTCCAAACCGGCGCATACAACACATCGCTGCTCAACACCTGGGAACAGGTCGCGGCCGTCTGGGTCTGGTTGGTCGCGCCGCAGGTATCGAGCGCGAGCGTCGTCGCCATGTCGTCCGTGGCGTTTTGCGCGAGTATCGCCGGATTGGTACCCGGGAAATTGGAACCCTGCGTCGGCGCGCCCGGGTTGATCGAGTCGGTCAAGCCGAAGCGTCCGTGCGAGGGGCGCGTCGTCATCGCATTGCCATTCGGCGGCGTATGGCAGCCATTGCAAGTCTTGGTCTCGCCCGGGACCAATTGCATCCAACTCGTATGTTGCGCGGCCACGCGCCGACCGTTCGCATCGAGCACTTCGACGATGAACGGCACGTTGGCGGGCACTTGAACCTGGACCGACCCATCGGGCTGAATCGGCGCGTAGCCGAGGATCTCGCGCATGCCCATTCCGGCCGGACCGAATGCGGAGTTATTGAGCTTGCGCACGGTCTTATTGGGAATCTCGACCGACTTCGTGATGCGGATGAAGCGGTAGGGGCGCGTATAGTAACTGGGGGTACCGGTCGTCATCGTCGGATTCGAGATCGTCGTGATATCCAAGTTCGGCAGGTTGGGCGGCGGGGCGCCGTCAAAATCATAAACGCTGCTGATGTTCAAGAAGCCCACGCCATTGTTAGCGGCATTGGCGGCCGCGAGATGAGCGGCGGCCGACATGCCTGGGCTATAGATGCTCGAGCCGTCGGTGAGAATCGGCGGCGTCGGGGTGCGCGCCTGCAAGATGATCGGTTCGACGACCATCGTTCCGGCCACGGCCGACAAGACCGGACTCAAGGTCCCGGCGTCGAGGTCGTAGAGCCACAGCGAATATTGCGGCGGCGCCATTTGCACGTTCGCGCCCGTGGAATTGCTCGGTGTGCAGACCTCGGTGGTGTTCGGCGTTACCGTCGTATTGAGCACCAGGCAGGGCGACCAGCTGACGAGCATTCGGTTCGTGCCGTCGTACAGCGGGTAGGCTGAGTAGAACCGGCCGCCCTGGGACGGCATGTTGGCATCGGTCGTTACCCCGAGCGTCGTTGCGCTGACCTGGCCGACACCGCCGGCGGGCACCAGCGCGGGCGATGCCATTTGATTGACTTCGACGTAGTTTTCGCCGTCGATCAGCACCGCATCGCCGCCGAATTGGGTACCCAGCATGGGCCGCGCGATCGCGAGGGTCTTGCCGTCGAGGCGTTGGCGCGCGTTCAGGAACTGGATGACGTTGTTGTTCGTGCCCGCGATGTTGACGCCGGTCGCGTGGCTATTCGCGCCGTAGTACAGCTCGAGCGCCGAGCCGTCGGGATTTGCGCGATACAGGCTGATCTGGTCCTGGCCGTTCGTGTTTTCCCAGCGCGAAAACAGGATCTGGCCATTGTTGAGCACCGACGGCGCGAAATCGTGATTGGTGTTGAACGTGATCTGATGCATGCCGGTGCCGTCTGCATTCATGACTTCCAATACGAAGGTCGGCGAGCTGCGGTCTTCGGTCTGCGCCGGATACTGCGGCCGGCCCTCGTTCAATTCGATCTCCTCGGTCGTCGTCTGACGCGTCGAGGCGAACACGATGCGTCCGTCGGGCAGGTAGTGGGCGCCGACATCGTGGCCGGCGGTGATGTCGTCGTTGGTTAGCTGAGTCACCGTCTGGGCGATCGCATCGTATTGATAAAGATGCCAATTCGGTTGCTTCGGATCGTCGTTCTTGAGTCCCTTGATCAAGGGCAGGCGCAGCGAGAAGACGATTTTGGTGCCGTCGGCCGAGACGTCCAGATCGCGTACCGCGCCAAGACCGCCGGTGATGCTCGAGGTGACATTGACTTCGGTCCCCGTAGCATTGGCCTGACTGCGGATATACAGATCGCCGCCGGTCATCGAGGTAATCAAATCGGTCGCGGCGATATCCGTCATCGTCGTCACATTCGCCTTCGTCGTCGTCGGCACGGGGACCTTGACGTAGGCAAGCGGGTAGTTGGTCGTGCCCGGCGTCAAGGTCTGACCGCCGGCCAGACCCGGCGCATGGCCGCTGCTGGCGCTCTCGCAGCCGGCGAGGACCAATAAGGGCAGCAGACAGGCCGCGAATTTGAGGGTAGCGTGACGCAGTTCACGAGTACGCGCGATTTTCATATATGGATCCCTACGCTGAATGCCTTAAACCTAGAATGCTTGAGCGGTCAGCAGCGGGCGCACGAACGTCTGGATTGAACTTAATCGTCATCATATTGGCATCTTCGTTCGTCGCTCGCCTTGAATCTGTTAACGCACTCACAGAAGAAACCTTCCGGTTCCGCTTTTCTGTGCAACACAGACGAATAGTCTGTAGAAAGCAGGTGTCAGGATATAGGCCAGTTTGCAGCTCTCGGTACTGTCGCGAAACGCCGACGTCGTTCCGATGAGACATTACTTGATTGCTTTTTCGCTGTGTATATTGGCCGCAAGTCGGAATCACAACTCACGCGAGTGGATGTGCATATGAAGTACGGGATGTTCGAGACGGATTGCAAACAACAGCTGCGGGCGCATCGCATACGGCGGGTGACCGCCATCGCGACGCAGGCCGCGGTTCTACTCGGATCGATCGCGCTCTTCGGCGCAAACGCGTCCGCTCAGAGTCCGAACCCCGATCAGGCGTTGCGCATGTACAATCGCATCGCCGGTGTGCCGCCATCAGCGGCCTTGCTGACGCAGATGACTGCGGCACCCGATCCGGTGACCGCGGCGCTGATCGCGACCAACGACCCCGCATTTTACAACGACACCATACGCAACCTCGCCGCGCCATGGACGAGCCGCAGTCAAAGCGTGTTCGTGCCGCTCAACGACTACACAGCGACCGTCGTCGGCATGGTGCGCGACAACGTGCCGTTCAACACCTTGCTGAGCGCCGATCTCGTCTACATCGCGAGCCCTGCCGCGAGCTCCGCCAACAACCTGCCTGCCTACTCCTACTCTAACAACGATCTGTACGCACAGATGGACGCCAACGGCGTGGACCTGTCGACGGCGCTGGTCACGAGCACGCAGTCGGCGATAACCGGAATCCCGTCGACGGCGACCGCCGGCGTCATGACGACCTTCGGGGGGGCATCGGCCTTCTTCATCAACGGCACGAATCGCGCGATGTTCCGCTTCACGATGATGAATCATCTGTGCAGCGACTTGCCGACGGTCATGGACACGACGCGCCCGCCCGATCGCATACGCCAGGACGTGACCCGCAGTCCGGGCGGCGTCAGCACGCTGTTCTTGACCAATTGCATCGGCTGCCACAGCGGCATGGATCCGATGGCGCAGGCGTTTGCCTACTACAACTTCGATGTCCCGACCAACACGATGGTCTACACGCCCGGACAGACGCAGGCGAAGTACCACATTAACGCAACGAATTTCCCCTTGGGCTTCGTCACGCCGGACGATAGTTGGACCAATCGCTGGCGCGGCGGCCCCAACATGGTCCTAGGCTGGAGCGCCAGCCTGCCCGGAGGCGGCAATGGCGCCAAATCCTTAGGAACCGAACTCGAAAACAGCGCGCAGTTCACGAATTGCCAGGTCACACGGGTGTTCCAGGATGTCTGCTTCCGAGCGCCGAGCAACACGGCCGACTTCAATCAGGTGACGTCGATGATTGCCTCTTTCCAATCGCACAACTATTCGCTGCGGCAGGTCTTCGCGGAAGCCGCCGCTTATTGCATGGGGAATTAAGCCATGAACTTTACACGCACGATCGGCTTGCTTGCCCTTGCGGCATCGATGGCCTTAAGCGCCTGCGGCGGCGGCGGCGTCGGAACGACCGCTGCTCCGCAGACTCAGACCACGAGCACGGCGAATGCGTATACCGGCCCTGCGCCGGCATCGCCTGATGTCCAAGCCTTTGAAATCAATTTGTGGGACAACATCCGTTCGACGAATCGCTGCGGCGGCTGCCACAACGCCACGACCCCCGCGCAGATGCCGAATTTCGCGCGCTCCGATAACGTGAACCTTGCCTATGCGCAGGCCAACACGGTCGTCAACCTGCAGCAACCGTCCACGTCGCTGATGGTGACCAAGGTCTCCGGCGGACACAACTGCTGGCTCGCCGATCCGAACGCCTGCGGCTCGATCTTGACGACCTGGATCACCAATTGGGCGGACGCCGCCAATGGCGGCACGACGACCAGCACCGTGCAGCTCGTCGCTCCGCCGATCCTAACCGTCGGGCAGAGCTTGAATCTGCCGAATGACGGCGGTCTCGACTACGAGAACACGATCTACACGATCACCAGCGTCTATTGCTCGCGCTGCCACTCGCCGAACGCGTCTGCGCCGCAGTCTCCGTATTTCGCGGGTCCGCTCAACCAGATATCGGCCGATTATCAGGCGGCGATTCCGAAAATCGACTTCACCGGCTGCGTGCCGTTCGGTACGACGACCTGGGCGTCGACTTGCGGCACCAACTCGCGCTTCTATCAGCGACTTGCGGTCGACTCGCATAACTGCTGGAGCAATTGCCAGGCCGACGCGGCGCTGATGCTCGCGCAGATCCAGAGATTCGCACAAATGCTGACGCCGACCAACATCAATCCCGCATTGGTCATCAGCAATGCCTTGACCTTGGCGAACGGCACGGTCGCGAGCGGCGCCAACCGCTACGATGCCGACACGATTGCCAAGTACGAGTTCCAGACGGAAAACGGCTACGTCGCATATGACACGAGCGGCGTCGATCCCTCGGCGGATCTCACGATTACCGGCAACGTAACGTGGTCCGGCGGCTGGGGCATCATTGTCGGCGCCGGCGGCAAGGCGCAAGCGACGACCGCGGGCAGCGCCAAGCTCTACAACTTGATCCAGGCCACCGGGGAGTTCTCGGTCGAAGCCTGGGTGGCGCCGGCGCTGGTCGCAGCCAAGAATTCGTACATGGTCAGCTATTCGGGCAGCGACACGACGCGTAACTTCACGCTCGGTCAGACCAACCAAGACTACGACTTCATGATGCGCAATTCGAATACCGATCTCAACGGCATGCCCCAGCTGCAGACGCCGGATGCCGCCGAGGTGCTGCAGGCCTCCTTGCAGCATGTCGTGCTGACCTACGATCCGGTCAACGGCCGCCAGATTTATGTCAACGGCGTCAATACCGGTCTCGTCGATCCGCAGGCGGGCGCTACGATATCGGATTGGGACAGCACCTTCGCGCTGGTCCTCGGCAACGAAGTGTCGGGCGACGATTCGTGGCAAGGTCTCATCAAGTTCGTCGCGATCCATAGCCGTGCGCTGACGCCCGCGCAGATCGTGCAGAACTTCAATGCCGGCGTCGGCGAGCAGTACTACATGCTGTTCAACGTGTCCTCGGTTACCGGGCTCAACGAAGCCTACGTGATGTTCACGGTCAGCCAATACGACAGCTACAGCTACCTGTTCGCTGCGCCGACGTTCATCTCGCTGGATCCGACCGTGGTGCCGAACAACCTGGCGATCTCGGGCATCCAAATCGGCATCAACGGCTCGATCCCGCTCGTCGGCCAGGCGTATCTGCCGCTCAGCACGACCGTGAGCGCATCGAATTACAATTCGAAGACCGGCGCGATCTTATCGTCGGTGGGTACGGTCATTGGCCTGGAAAACGGTCCGCTCTCGGATGAGTTCTTCCTGGCCTTCAACCAGCTCGGCAGCAAGACCTACACGTCGACGGCACAGACCTATACGCCGCCGCCGCCGGTTGCGCTCGCAGCGGTCTCCGACGTCGGTGTGCGCACCTTCGCGTCGATCAACTCGACGCTGTCGGTGCTCTCGGGGGTGCCTTCGACCAATACCGCGGTCAATACGACCTACCAGAGCGTGCAGCAGCAGCTGCCGAACATACCGACGCTCGAGGCGTATTCCTCGGCCAACCAGGTCGGCGTTGCGCAAATCGCGGTTCAATACTGCAACACGATGGTCAATACGCCGCAGTACCAGGCCGCGATGTTCCCGGGCGTGACCTTCAACGGCTCGACGTTCTCGACGACGGCCGGTATCAACGCCGTCTCGAATGCGCTCGCGGCGCGTGTGATCAGCAACGGCTCCTCGGCAAGCTTTGCAAGCCAGCCCGCGCCGTCGGCGGTCGCGAACGAGCTCAATAACCTGATCCCGATCCTGTGCAACGGCAGTGCACCGTGCAACGGCAACCCCGCGCGCGTTCTGGCCGTGACGGCCGCGGCCTGTGCCGCTGCGTTCGGCAACGCCGAAATGATGATCAATTAATTCAGCAGCAGACGAATCGAAGAGGTTTTTCATATGCGCAAGATTAAGAAAGGTCTGGGATTGCACGAGCCGCTCCGCCATGCGGATCACCCGGTGCCGAAGACTCGGCGGCAATTCATCGCGCAGAGCTTCATGACCGGCGGAGCGACGGTGCTGCTGCCGTCGATCTTCAGTCTGATTGCGAATCCCCGCGTGGCGCAGGCTCAGTTGGCCGGCGACATCCAGGCCGCGGTCGCCGCGTGCAACATCACGGCGGGCGCCGGATTGATTCCCTTCATCTGTTTCGACCTTTCGGGCGGCGGCAACATCATGGGCTCGAACGTGCTCGGCGGCGGTCCCAACGGCCAGCTCGATTTCTTGAGCGTCGCCGGGTACAACAAGCTCGGTTTGCCGGGCACGATGGTGCCGAATTCCAGCGCGACGGGCAGTTTCGTCGACGCGAGCCTCGGCCTGCGGTATCACTCGGATAGCGCGCACCTGCGCGGCATCAAGACCCGCGCGAGCGCCAAGGCGATGGCCGGTACCACCGGCACGCTGATTCCGGCCCTATCGAGCAACGACACCAGCGACAACCCCCACAACCCGATGTACGGCATCTGGCAGGTCGGCGCGCGCGGTGCTTTGCTCGACTTGATCGGTACCGACGCCAGCATTTCGGGCGGCAACTCGATGGCGCCGGCGTCGATGATCAATGTCTCGGCGACACCCACTAAAATTGCCGACTCGACCGATTCCCAGGGATTGGTCAGCACCGGTCAGCTCAGTACGCTGTTGCCGAGTTCCTCCGACGTCGTCAACGTCTTGGAATCGATGAAGCGCATCAGCGACGCGAAGTATCCGCAGATCCAGGCCTACATCGACCCGACCGCGAATGCCAACGCGATGGCCGTGCAGGCCTGCGCCTACACGAAGGCGGCTTACCTGCTCAATCGATATCCGAGTCCCGCGGCGATCGATCCGGACATCGATCCCATGATCGTCGGTTCCAGCGGCATCTTCACGACCGCCGAATATCAGGGCAGCTCGGACTTCCAGAAGACCGCGGCCGTCATGAAGCTCGTCGTCAACGGCGACGCTGCCGCCGGCACGATCCAACTGGACGGCTTCGACTACCATGACAGTACACGCGCCACCGGCGAGACGCGCGACTTCAATGCCGGAACCTGCATCGGCGCGGTGCTGCAATATGCCTCGCTCGTGGGCAAGCCGGTCATGATTTATGTGTTCAGCGACGGCTCGCTCGCGAGCGACGGCCAAATCGACTCCTCGGTCGCGGGACGCGGCAAAGGCGTCTGGACGGCCGACAACGCCAATGTCGCGGCGACTTATTTCCTCGTCTACAACCCGGCAGGAAAGGCGCAGTCGGCGCAGACCAATCCGGAGATGAGTCTGCAAATTGGCTATCTGAATCCGGACGGATCGCAAAACACGACCAGCAGTCCCGCGGGCAACAACGTGTTCAATCTCGTTCAGATGGTCATCCTCAACTATATGGGGCTGCACGGCACGCAAGGCAATTTCCCCACGCTCTGGCCCGCACCCAACGTCAACAACACGCTGGGCACGGGCGCGGCGCTGGATCCTTTGGTCGCGTGGATGCCGCTCGCGGGTCTCGTCAATGGGAAACTCCTTCCCGGCTAGCTCTCGATAGCTGCTCGTGCGCCTGTGCCGGTGCGTGAGCGCATTTGACCGCAGCCGCAAGCCCTTCAGGCCACGGCTAGCGTTGGGGCCGATCTTGGTGCTGGGCCTCAAGCAAGTGCCCTTCGGCTGGTATCTGGCGGTCTGTTTGCGCAGATCAGCCGATTTCGCGCTGCCGCGATGAACTTGCGCAAATGTGCGCCACGTCATACAGCAATTCCGCGAAGTTGTTTCTCACCGCGTTGACACTGCGCCTCGCAGTATGCGATTTTGCATAAGATCTGATCAGGGCAAACTCGCCGAAAGGCGAGGGCGCAAAGCTTCCGGTCTACGGGGTGTTCCTAGGACAGCGGGGTTACCAGCGTGATTGATGTTTCACCGCGCCACGGCGCGGGATTGCGGTTCGGCGGGATCCTCGTTCTCGCGACGATGATGGCAATGTCCTCCTTGGCGGCGGCGCCGCCCTCGCTCGTCGGCAAGGATGCGCCGGACTTCGTATTGAAGGCGCGGGACGGTAAGAACCTGCGTTTATCGGAATTTCGCGGCGAGGTCGTGCTGGTCAATTTCTGGGCGCGGTGGGCCGGGGATTCCCGCAAGGAAATGCCGGCGCTCGATCGTATCAATACGACCTATCAACGCGCAGGCCTGGTCGTGCTCGGCGTGACCGTCGATGATGACGTGCGCCGCTCCGACGAGTTCGCAAATTCCATGGGCGTCTCTTATCCGATTCTGTTTGATTTGGACGGCAGCACCGGCCGGGATTACCGGATCCAGAAAATGCCGGTGTCGTTCCTCGTGGATCGCGCCGGCGTCGTGCGTTACACCAACGTCGGCTTCAAGCGCGGCGATGAAAACGCATATCTCGATGAAATACGCGAATTACTTCGCGAATAAATAGATAGGTTAGCTATGAATTTCAACAGTCGAGTCGTTTCGATCACGTTGCACGCGGGCGTATTGGCTTTGCTGCTGGCCGCGACATCGCTTGCCCAATCACCGGCGCCGCCCGCGGAGTCTGCAACTGCCGCGCCGCCGGCGCCCGAAGCGACCTCTGCGGCGCCCGCGGCGGCCGAAGCCGCGCCGACGACTCCCCCGGCCGCGGCCGCGGATGCGCCGGCAAGCGAGTCGAAGACGCTGGATCAAGAAGTGCAAGGCCTGAAGAAGGACGTCATCGAGCTCAACAAGGATTTGTTCGTGCTCGAGGAGGAATTGCTGTTTCCGGCGAATACGCAGGTCGCGGTGTTCTTGTCGATGGATGTCGGCACTTTCTTCGCGCTCGACTCGGTCACGATCAAGATCGACAACAAAGAGGTCGCGAATCATCTGTATACGGCCCGCGAGGCCGATGCCTTGCTCAAGGGCGGTGTACAGAGAATCTATCTCGGCAATCAAAAAGTCGGTAAGCACGAACTCGTGGCGTTCTTCACGGGCAAGGGCCCGATCGAGCGTGACTATCGGCGCGGCGCGACTCTGGTATTCGAAAAGGGCGTCGGCGCCAAGTACTTGGAGCTCAAAATCACCGACCGCGTGCCGAAGCACCAGCCTGAATTCCTCGTCAAAGATTGGGAATGAGGCGTGACCGGTTTGGCTGACATGGTACGCACGTTGAGGGTGGGCGCCGTCCTGCTGGCGCTGCCCTTGGCGTTGGCGCATGGCGCGAATGTCAAACCGGATCCGAATGGTCTGCCGCCGCACGCGATCAAGGATCTGCATTACGGCGACGTGCTGTTCTACTTTTACCAGGATGATTACTTCCAGGCGATTACGCGCCTGCTCGCGGCGCAAGAGCTGCACCGCGTTCCCAACACCGAGGGCGAAGCGGAGTTGCTGCTCGGCGGCCTCTACCTGTCTCTGGGCGAGCACGTCGAGGCGGGCCGGATTTTCGATGCGCTGCTCGCGGCGCACACGACCGAAGCGGTCCGAAACCGCGCCTGGTACTACCTCGGTAAGGTCTGGTACGAGCGCGGCTATTTAGAAGAGTCGGAGCGCGCGCTGCGCAAGGTCTCGAACAAAATCGATCCGCGCATCAATGCCGAGAGATATATGTTGTTGGCGCAGTTGCTGTTGCGCCAAGGCCGCTACGACGACGCGATCACGCTGCTGCGCGCGTGGCGCGGATCGCCGAGTTGGACCGCCTATGCGAATTTCAACTTGGGCGTGGCCCTGGTGCGCGAGGACCGGCTCGCGGACGCGATGCCGTTTCTCGACTCGGTTGGCCGGCTCGAGAGCCGCAGCGAGGAGTTTTTGGCGCTCAAGGACAAGGCCAATCTGGCCTTGGGATACGCTTTGTTGCAGGGCAAGCGGGCCGCGGACGCGAAGCCGATCTTGGAACGCATACGCATCGAAGGACCCTACTCGAGCAAGGCGCTGCTCGGCGTCGGCTGGGCCGACGCGAATCTCGGTGAATTCAAGCGCGCGCTGGTACCGTGGCTCGCATTGCACAAACGCAACTTGCTCGACGGCGCCGTTCAGGAATCGTTCCTCGCGGTGCCGTATGCCTTCAGTGAATTGCATGCCGACCAAGAGGCAGCCGAGTATTACAACTCGGCGATCGATTCCTTCGACGGCGAATTGCAACAAATCGACGCATCGATCGAACAAATCCGCTCGGGTAATCTGCTCGACCGCCTGCTGGGCGATGATAAAAAGGATACGGTGACCTGGTACTGGCAGCTGCAGAATCTGCCCGACGCGCCGGAGTCACGCTACCTATACGCGCTGCTGGCGAGCAATGATTTCCAAGAGGGCCTCAAGAATTATCGCGTGCTCAATTTCATGAGCCACAATTTGGAGACTTGGCACGATAGTTTGACCGCGTTCGACGACATCATCGACACCAAGCAAAAAGCCTATACGGAGCGCGTGCCGAAGGCCGATGTCGTGTTGGCGTCGACGGATCTGGACGGGCTGACACGCAAACGCGTCGATTTCGAATCGCGTATCAATGAAATCGAGCAATCCAACGATGTGGCGGCCTTGGGCACGCCCGAGGAGCAAGCCACCTGGGCGCGCCTCAAGGCGATCGAGGACTATTTGGCGGCACACCCGGACGATCCCGATCTGCAGGAGATGCGCGACAAGCACCGACTGATGAAAGGCGTCGTCTACTGGAAGCTTGCGGAGAGCTTCAAGGCCCGCGTTTGGAACGAGCGCCGGTCGGTCAAGGAGCTCGCCGCGTCGTTGAAGGAAACACAGAAGCGCACCTTGTTGGTGCAACAGGCGCGCCAAAGCATTCCGAGCGACAACGGCGAATATGCCGCGCGCGTTGCGGACGTGCGCGAACGCATGGACCGGCTGCGCGATCGGCTGGAGTCGGTCGCGGAGGACCAAAACCTCTTCTTGCAATCGCTCGCCGTCGATGAGCTCGAGCGTCAGAAACAGCGCATCGAGACCTACCAGGTGCAGGCGCGCTACGCCTTGGCCTCGATTTATGATCGTGCCGCAAACCAGAAACCGAAGGCGAATCCATGACGCGCGGGCTTGGCACGCATCGCAAGGTCGGGCTCGGGTCGCTGATCCTCGCGCTCCTTTTCGCATCGGCGCTCGGCAATGCCGCTACCCCGCCGCCGGCGACGATCAAGGATATCGACAAGGGCGAAGTCGACGTGAAATCCGATGCGCCTCAGGGTATCGATGCGGCGAAGACCATGGATTCCTATAAGCGCTTCCTCGATCTCAATGCCGGCGATGCGGAGCTGCGAGCGGAGGCGTTGCGGCGCCTCGCCGATTTGCATTTGGAGAGTTCGGAATCCGAGCGCATCGAGCGCGAACTCGCTACCAATGAGGGACTGCACGCGCACGAGGCGATCGCTCTCTACGGCGCGCTGCTGAAGGCCTACCCGAAATACGAACGCAATGACTCGGTGCTCTATCAGCTCGCGCGCGCCTACGAGCTCAGCGCCCAACAAGACAAGGCGCTCGCGTCGCTGGATCGGCTGGTCGCGGAATTTCCCCAGAGCCGCCTCATCGACGAGGCACAGTTTCGCCGCGGCGAGCTGCTGTTCTCGGCCAAGGCGTATCCGTCGGCGCAACTCGCCTACGAGGCCGTCATCAAGTTCGGCCCCGCGTCGGCGTTTTATAACCAGAGCCTCTATAAACACGGCTGGGCCTTGTTCAAACAAGGCGACGAGCATCGCAGCTTGGATTCCTTCGCGGGGGTTCTCGATGCCATGCTGGTGTCGAAGGGCACTCCGCCGGCACTGATCGACGTCGATACCTTGGGCCGCGCGAACCGCGAACTCGTGGAAGACACCTTTCGAGTCATGGCCATCACCTTTTCATACGTCGACGGCCCAAAAACGATCGATGAGTTTTTGAAGCACACGCGACCGCGCGTCTATGCCTATCTGTTGTACGCGCGTCTCGGCGATCTGTACGCGGAAAAGGAACGCTATACGGATGCGGCCGACAGTTATCGGGCGTTCGTTCTGCAGGATCGCAATAACGAGAAGGCGCCGCTGCTGCAGATGCAGGCGATCGAGGCTTACGGCCGCGGCGGCTTCCCCGAACTCGTGCTCAAGGGCAAGCAGGAGTTCGTCGAAGACTACAGTTTCGGCACCGCCTATTGGCAGGGGCGCGAACCGGCGATGGAGGTCAAGGTCGTTGCCGTACTCAAGACGAACCTCAAGGATCTCGCGCAGTACTATCACGCGGAAGCGCAGCGCAGCAAGAACATCGCCGATTACCAAGTGGCGGCCAAATGGTATCGCAACTACCTGAATTCCTTCCGCGACGATCCCGATTCCGCGGTAACCAACTATTTGCTCGCCGACACGCTGTTCGAAAGCAAACAATATCTGGACGCCGCCAAGGAATACGAGCGGACCGCGTACGGCTACGGCAACGGCAACCCAGAGAAAGCCGCGGCCGCCGGCTACGCGGCGATCGTGGCTTACGGCAAACACGAAGAGACGCTGAGCGGCGATGCGAAAGTCGCGGTGCACGCGGCGGGCGTCGATAGTTCCTTGCGATTTGCCGACGCATTTCCGTTGCATCCGGAAAGCGCGTTCGTCTTGACGCGCGCGGCTACCGACCTCTATACGGCCAAGGACTATCCGCGGGCCGTGATCGCCTCCGAAAAGCTGCTGGCGCGGCAGCCCCCGGTCGATGTCGGCAAACAACGCATTGCGTGGACCGTCATTGCGAATTCGAATTTCGAACAAGGTGTTTTCGATAAGGCCGAACTGGCTTACGCGAAGGCGCAAGCGCTGATGCCGCCCGCCGACCCGGAGCGCGCGGCGATCGTCGAGCGGCTCGCCGCGTCGATCTATAAACAAGGTGAGGCGAAGAACAAGGCCGGCGATAGCGCCGCGGCGGTCGACGATTTCCTGCGGGTCGCGCAGTTGGCGCCGAGTTCCAAAGTGCGCGTCAACGCCGACTTCGACGCGGCGGCGCTGCTCATCACCAACAAGCAATGGGATCGCGCGATCGTCGTATTGGAGGGATTCCGCCGGAATTTTCCGCAAAGCCCGCTGCAAGCCGACGTCACGCGCAAACTCGCGGTCGCCTATTCCGAATCGAATCGGCCGGGCCAGGCTGCCGGCGAGTTCGAGCAGATTGCGGCCGCTCCGGGCGAGTCGCTCGACGTGCAGCGCGAGGCGACCTTGCAAGCCGCCGAGCTCTACGACAAGGCCGGCAATACACCCAAAGCGCGGACGATGCTCGAAGCGTTCGTCAAACATTTTCCGCAGCCCCTGAATCCTGCGATGGACGCGCGCAACAAGCTCAGGCTCATCGCGACCAAGGCCGGCGACAGCGCCGCGCAGGATTACTGGTACCGGGAGATCATCGCGGCCGATAAGTTCGCCGGCAGCGCACGCACGGATCGCAGCCGCGCGCTCGCCGCCAAAGCGACGCTCGCGCTCGCCTCTCCGGTCCGCGAGGAGTTCGTACGTATCAAATTGGTCGTGCCGCTGAAGAAATCGCTCGCCGAAAAGCGCAAGGCCATGGAGGCCGCGCTCAAGGCCTATGGGGACGCGGCCGGCTATCAGATTGCCGAGGTGACGACCGCGGCGACCTTTGAAAGTGCGGAACTGTATCGGCAACTCGGCAAGGATCTCATGAGTTCGGAAAGACCCAGGAATTTGTCGAAAGACGAACTCGAGCAATACGACTTGCTGCTCGAGGAGCAAGCTTTTCCGTTCGAGGAAAAAGCCATCAAATTGCACGAAGTGAACACGGCGCGCACCAAGGACGGCACCTATGATGAATGGGTGCAGAAGAGTTTCGCGGCGCTCGCACAATTGAATCCAGGCCGTTACGCCAAGGTGGAAGTCGGTGAACAGCTTGTCGAATCGATTCGTTAGCGCGGTGCTCGCAGCGGGGCTCGCGTCGGTGCTGGCCGGCTGCAGCTCCACGCTGAACCGTACCCCGCTGCCCCAGGCGCCGCCCGAGGCGCCGCCCGAGGCTCTGCCCGCGGCTGCGCCGGTGGCGACACCCGCGCCGACACCCGTAGCCCCGCCCGCGCCGACACCGGTCGCGCCATCCACGGCGAAACCGGCTGTGGTACCCGCCGCAAAACCGGTTGCGGTGCCCGCGGCGCCGCAAACCGGCGTGGCCGCGAAATCCCCGGGCGCGGCCACCGCGCCGGCGACCGTATCCGCAGCGCCGGCTCCCGTGGTCATCGAGGCGCCGGTTCCCGAGCGAGCGCAGTCCCAATATGCACAGGCGCTGCAGTTGATGAAGTCGGGCAAGGCGCTCGACGCGGAACTCGAATTCAAGCAACTCGCGGCCGCCTACCCGCAATACGCGGGACCGCAGTTGAATTTAGGGCTGCTGTATTTGCATGACTCGCGGCTAAACGACGCGGAGGCCGCGTTCAAGGCGGTGCTCGTACGAAATCCCGCCAATGTCGTCGCCGGCAATGAACTCGGCATCGTCGAGCGCCGGCTCGGTAAATTCTCCGACGCGGAAGCCCTCTATCTGCGGGTCATCGAAGCCGAACCCGATTATGCGGCGGCACACTTGAATCTGGGGGTGTTGTACGACCTCTACCTCGGCGAGCCGCAGAAGGCGCTCGAGCAATTCGAGCGCTACGTGGCGCTTGCCGGCGAGAACAAGCAAATCGCGGGCTGGCTGGCCGAATTGAAGAAGCGCGTCGGCGTCAGCGCCGCCCCGAAGAAGGAGCCCGGATGAACAGGAAACTTGGCTTTCCCATGCTCGGTTTGCTCTTCGGCTTGGCCGCAGGCACCGCCATGGCACAGGAGGCGCCGCCGCCGGCCATGGCCCCCGTCCCGACACCGGCTCCCGCCGCGACTGCGCCGGCCGCCGCGAGCAATACACGCGCCAAGATGACACCGCAAATGGAGGCGGGCGAGCCTCGCGCCGATACCTCGCCGCGGCCTGGGCCGGCCAAACCGGCGAGTGCGTCATCGCGGCCGCGCGGCGCTGCGGTGCAGCAAGCACCGGCCGCCAACGATCGCGTCGATCTCGACACGACGACCGTGACCGGCAACCAGGAGTTGCCAAAGGTCATGTACATCGTGCCGTGGAAGAAATCCGATATCGGCGATCTGGCCGGCAAACCCATGAATAGCCTATTGGACGAGGTATTGGGGCCCGTGGACCGGGACGTATTCCGGCGCGAGGTCCGCTATTACCAGGCGGTCAAATCCGATACGGCGAAAAACACTGCTCCGGTTTCCGGCCCGGCGAAGCAGGTTGAGAAGTAAGTCATAGCCGATTTTACGGAATCTGGTTGAATCGGCGCTGGTGAGCGGTTGTTTCTAGCGGCAGGACAATATCTTTAGGAGCGCGTAGATGAATTTCTTTAATACAGCTGTCAATTTCTTCAAGGATGGTGGGTTCTTCCTCTACCCACTCGCCTTGATCTTCGTGGTCGGTGTGTCTATCGCGATCGAGCGATACGTCTACCTGACGCGCGAAACAATGCGCAATCGCAGCCTCTGGGACGCGCTCGTGCCGGCCATGAGCGCCGGAAATTTCAAGCAAGTCGTATCGTTGACGCAGAATTCGAAGGCGTCGATCGCGACCATATTGAATTATGGGGTCGCGCGCGTGGCTAGCGCCCGGCGCCGCGACGACATCGAAAAGGCGATGGATGAGAGTCTACTGGAAGTCATCCCGCGCATCGAAAAGCGCACGCACTATCTTTCGTCGCTCGCGAACGTCGGCCTGCTCATCGGCTTGCTCGGTACGATCATCGGACTGATCGGCGCGTTCGGCGCCGTCGCGTCGGCGAATCCGGCGGAAAAGGCCAGCCTGTTGTCGCTCGCCATTTCGGTCGCCATGAACAACACCGCTTCCGGTCTGGGCGTGGCGATCACGCTGCTGCTCGCGCATATGTATCTCGAATCCAAGACCACGTCGCTGATCGACAGTCTCGAGATTGCGTCGGTGAAATTCTTGAATTCCATCACCGAGCGGCAAACCGGAGAGACGAGTGCACCCGCCGCCGCCTCACCCGCCCCCTCGGCGCGCGCGGCCGCCGCTCGCGGCAGCATCTGAACGGAAAGGTAAGGCTCCAAGGACTGCTCACCCAGATGGTGCTTAACTCATGAAGTCAAAAGCTGCGCGCCTCGTCCGCCGTAATCACGCCCGCTATCATCGGGGGCGCGATGATCTGAACATCGTGCCGATGATCGACATGATGGTGATCTTGGTGTTTTTCCTGATATTCACCGCTGTTTTTTCGAAGACCAGCATTCTGCAATTGAATTTGCCGTCGAACAGTCAGGTCGTGACGCCCGATTTGCCGAAGGGCTTGAAGCTCGAGATCATCGTGCGTCCCGACGACATCGTCGTCAACGACCGCAATTCGGGTCCGCTCAAGGTCATTGCGAATATCGCAAGCGGCTATGACTTGGAGAATCTGTCGCTATTCATGCGCCAGGTGAAAACGCAATTTCCGGATATGACCGATGCGACGATGTTGCTGGGCCCCAACGTGGCTTATGACGACTTGGTGCAGGTCATGGACACCGTACGCGTCTATCAACTGCCGGTGAAGCCGTTTTCCAAGGCGGAATTGTTTCCGGAAATCTCTCTAGGAGATGCGCCCACATGACTCCGTATCGCATCAAACGTCATCGAAAGCGCCTGCATGGCGGAAGTCATTATGCGCTCGTGCCGTTCATCGACATGATGACGATCCTGGTCGTTTTCCTGCTCGCGCATACGGCCGAAATCGATATATTGCCGAACTCGAAGAACATCGCGATTCCGCAGTCCGTATCGGAGCGCAAACCGAGTCCCACGGTCGTGGTCATGATCACCAAGGACTCGCTGTTCGTCGATGGGCAGCTCGTCAGTTCCATGGCGCAGCTCACGGCCAGCCACGATCAGGTCATTGCGCCGCTGAAGGCGGCGTTGATGGCGCAAAACGACACGATCTTGAGTAACGCGCAGAAAACGGACATTTCGAAGCGCGAAGTGACGATCATGGGGGACAAGACCACGCCCTACAGCTTGCTCAAGCGAATCATGTTGACCTGCACCGAAGCCGATTACGGCAAGGTGTCGTTCGCCGTCGTGGAACGCGAACGGGCGGCGAGTTAAATGGCCACCGCAACTTCCCAAAGCTATGGCATTGCTCCGTATTTCCGGCGCTACGATCTGCCGTGGTCGCCGAGCGAAGAGATGGAGCGGCGCTTTCGCACCATCCTGCGCAATCTGACGATTCTCTTCACGGTGCTGACGCTAATCATTTATTTCTTACCCAAGCACGAACAGATCAACAACACGGACTCGCTGCCCGAGCGCGTCGTGCAATTGGTTGCCGAACCGCCGCCGCCTCCGCCGCCGCCTCCGCCGCCGCCGAAGCCGATCGAAAAGCAGCCCGTGGAGGTCCCGATACCGAAGCCCGTGGATCCGCGCGTCAAAGCCGCCAAGAGCGGGCTGCTGGCGAACCTCGATGCCCTCGCGGCGCTGCGCGACCAGGTCGATCTCGACAAGTTTGCGAAGAACCAGCCGAAAACCAACGATCCGGGCGACGTCACGACCGTGAATCGCTCGCTGATCACCAGTAAGGCCGGCGGCACCAGCGGCGGGATTTCATCGCCGACGAGCAGCGGCCTCGCGGCAGGCTCGGGATCCTTGAATGGCATCCGCACGACCCAGGTTCAAGATCCGACGCTGGGCGCGAAGGGCGTCGCTGCGACGCGAGCCGGCAGCAGCGGCAAAGCCTCGCGCAGCGCCGAAGAGGTGGCCTTGGAGTTCGATAAGAACAAAGGCGCGATCTTCGCGCTTTACACGCGTGCGCTGCGCGAAAATCCCGCGTTGCAGGGCAAGGTCGTCGTCGAAATTACGATTGCGCCTTCCGGCGAAGTGACCGCCGCAAAGATCATATCGAGCGAATTGAACGACGCGGAATTCGAGAATAAGCTGATCGCGCGAATTCGGATGTTCAAGTTCGAGGCTCGCGACGTCGCGCCGTTGACCACGACCAAACCGATCGACTTCTTCCCGGCATAATGAACATCAAGTCCGAAATAGAATACTTCGGCGATCTCGGGCTCATCGACAAAGTCCGATTCATCTGCCGTGTCGCGTGCGAGATCGCCGAGGAGGCGAAGAACCTCGGTACCGATGGGAATGAGGTCATGCGCTACCGGTTCGTCAATGAACTCAATCAACGCCTGGCTCGCTTCAGCTATCAGGTACTCAGCGAGGATCTGTCGCGCCCGCAGGACGAGGTCATCATGCGGATGCTGCTGGGCACGCGCACCGACAAGCTAGCGGAGCGCCTCGTGCACAACGCCTACCGCCGGGTCTTGAGCAGCTTCGAGAGCTTCGATACGACGGTGCTGCTCAACAACCGTTAGTCGATTCCTCGCCGTTCGAGCGGCGTGGCCTCAATAGACCAAAAAAAGCGAGAAATAATACGATCTGAGCCCGCAAACTCATACAATTCCCCGCGAATAGCCAATGGGTCCGAATTATGTATCGCCAAAGCATACAGTTTCCGGTCAAAGACACGGCTCTGCGCGAGGATGTGCATGCCCTCGGTGAGGCGATCGGCGAGATGTTGCGCGAGCAGGGCGGTGCAGAGTTCTTCGGGCTCGTCGAAGGCGATCGACGCGCCGCAATCGAGCGGCGCGAGCACGCGGCGGCCGTCGGAGTCGATTTGCAGACGCGCACGGCGGGCCGAACGCCGGCCGCGGCCAGCGACCTGACGCGCGCGTTTTCGACCTGGTTTCAGGCCGTCAATACGGCCGAGAAGGTTCATCGGGTACGCCGTCGCCGCGAATACCTCAGCGGCTCGACGACCGGCCAACCCGGCGGCATCGCGGCTTGCATCGCACGCCTGCGGCGCGAAGGCTTGACCTTGGCCGAGGTCATGAATCTGATCGCCTCGATGAGTATCGAACCGGTATTCACGGCACACCCGACGGAATCCCCGCGCCGCACGATATTGCGCAAACAGCAGCGCATCGCGCAAGATTTGCTCGACCGGCTCAATCCGGGATTGACCGACGAGGAGTTGGCGACGCTTTGGGCGCGCGTGCGGTTCGAAATAACGACCATTTGGCAAACCGAGGAGCATCCGCGCGAACATCTGACGGTGTCCGACGAGCGCGAACACGTGCTCTTTTATCTGATCGATATTTTGTATCGCGTCGTACCGCATTTTTACGAGGAAATCGAGGCCGCGCTGGCCGCAGCGTTCGAGGTGCCGCGCGAATCGCTCGATCTGCCGAATATTCTGCGATTCGGCTCGTGGGTCGGCGGCGACATGGAGGGCAATTCGGAAGTGCATGGCAAGGCGATACGCGGGACCTTGCAACGGCACCGCCAAATCATCGTCTCGACGTATTTCGAGGAATGCCGGCAACTCGCCGAGAGTCTGAGCCAGAGCGCGAACCGCATCGCGATCAGTCCGGCGCTCGCGGAGCGCATCAAGACCTACACGGCGATGCTGCCGTCGGCGCAGTCGCTGATACCGGCGCGCCACGATCGCATGCCGTATCGGATATTCTTCGGTCAAGTCGGCGAACGGCTCAAGGCGAGCTACGAGGCGCGGCCGAACGGCTATGCCGACGCCGAGGAATTGATCGCCGATATCGAACTCGTCTCCTCGAGCCTGATCCGCAACCGCGGCCGGCACGCGGGATATTTTCTGGTGCGCAGGCTGCTGCGGCGCGTGCGTACCTTCGGTTTTCATCTCGCGGCATTGGACATTACGCAGCACGCGCGTGTGCACGACGAGGTCATCGCGCAGGGCATCGGGGTTCCTGAATGGCCTTCGCTGCCGCCGGAGCAGCGGCTCGCGCAATTGCGGGAGTTGCTCGCGCGCGATCGGGGCCCGATCGGCCCGCTCGACGCCATGGCCAAGCGCAGCCTGTCGGTGTTCGAGGCGATCGGCCATGCGCGGCACAAATTTGGCGCCCGATCGATCGGCGAGTACATCGTCAGCGGTGTGCAAGGACCGCAAGACGTGCTGGCGGTGCTGTTGCTCGCGCGTTGGGCCGACGTCATCGACCGGCGCAGCGGCGAATGCGCGCTCGATGTGGCGCCGTCCTTGGAGTCGATGGCCGCGATCGAGAACGCCGGAGAAATATTGCGCGGCTTATTGCACGAGCCCGCCTATCGAAGCCACTTGAGCGCGCGCAACGATCGTCAAATCGTGCTGATCGGCTACTCGGAATGCAACAAGCAGGGCGGCATGGCCGCCTCCCGCTGGGCGATGCAAAGCGCGCAGACCCAGTTGCTCGAGGCGGCCGCGGAGGCCGGCGTGAAGCTCACGCTGTTCCATGCGCGCGGCGGCACGCCGGCGCGCGGCGGCGGACGCACCGAGCATCTGGTCGAGAGCGCGCCAATCGGTGCGGTCAGCGGCATTTTGCGCCTGACCGAACAAGGCGATGTCGTCAACCAAAGCTACGGTCTGCGGCCGATTGCGATGCGCACCCTGGAGCGTAGTTTCGCGGCCGTGGCCTTGGCGAGCGCACACGCGCGCGCGCTGCACGCGGCCGCCGAGCAATCGGGCGCGCGGCCGGCTTTGTCGTCCGGCGCGCCGCCGAGCGCAGCCACGCCGGCCGCCGTGGCGCAGCGCGACGCCATGAGCATGATCGCCGCCCGCAGCCTCGAGGCGTATCGCGGCCTGGTGTTCAGCGAGGCCCGTTTCTTCGATTATTTTCGGGCCGCGACGCCGCTCGATGTCATCGAACGCATGCATATCGGATCACGCCCGGCGATGCGCGACCACGGCGCCGGCGGCGGTGCCGGCAGTGCCGGCGGTGCGCTCGGTGCCTTGCGTCCGATTCCGTGGGTGTTCGCTTGGACGCAGAGCCGCCACATGTTGCCCGGGTGGTATGGATTCGGCAGCGGTCTCGACGCGGCGTTCGAGCGCTACGGCACCGCGCAAATCTCCGCGATGCTCTCCGAGTGGCCGTTTTTCGAGCATTTGGTCGACGACGTCGAGGCGATGTTGGCGCGAACCGACCTCGACATCGCGCGCTACTACGACGAGTTGGCGGGCGAGAAGTTTGCGGCCATTGCGGCCGCGATCAAGGCCGAGTACGCGCGCACGGCCCAGAATGTGCTGCGCCTGCGCGCTTGCGATCGATTGCTGGATCGCGACCCGACGCTGCAGCGCTCGATCCGCTTGCGCAATCCCTATATCGACCCGATGCATTTCATGCAGGTCGATTTACTGAAGCGCTGGCGCGCGACCGGCCGCTTGGACCGCGATCTGTTCGGTGCGCTGCGCGCGACGATCAGCGGCATCTCGCTGGGGCTGCAGGCGACCGGTTGATCGGCCGCTCAGCACTCCGGTACGTTGACCGCGAGGCCGCCTTGCGAGGTTTCTTTGTAGATGGTCGACATGTCGATGCCGGTCTGGCGCATCGTCGTGATGACTTGATCGAGCGATACCTTATGCGAGCCGTCGCCGCGCATCGCGAGTCGCGCGGCGTTGATGGCCTTGACCGAACCCATGGCATTGCGCTCGATGCAGGGGATTTGAACCAAGCCGGCAACCGGATCGCAGGTCAGGCCCAGATTGTGTTCCATGCCGATCTCGGCGGCATTTTCAATCTGTTCGTTGCTGGCATTGAGTGCCGAGGCGAGTCCGGCGGCGGCCATTGAGCACGCCACGCCGACCTCGCCCTGACAGCCCATCTCGGCGCCCGATATCGACGCGTTCTGCTTATAGAGCATGCCGATCCCCGCTGCGGTCAGCAAAAAGCGGATCACGCCGTTGTCGTCGGCACCCGGCTCGAAGCGCCGGTAATAGTGCAGCACCGCCGGCACGATGCCGGCGGCGCCATTCGTCGGTGCGGTCACGACTTGGCCGCCGGCCGCATTTTCCTCGTTGACCGCGAGCGCGAATACGTTGACCCAGTCGAGCGCATGCATCGGACTATCGGGATCGCCGCTCATGAGTTGGCGGTAGAGTTTCGGCGCGCGGCGACGCACGCCGAGCACGCCGGGCAACAGACCCTGCGCCTCGAAGCCACGGCGCACGCAGTCTTGCATGACTTGCCAAATGCGCAGCAGCCCCGCGCGCAATTCTGCGTCGCTGTACCAAGTGCGTTCCCGGGACATCATCAATTCGTGAATTTCGAGTCCCTGCTGGCGTCCGAGCTCGAGCAGGCGGGCCCCGGAGTTGAATTCGAACGGCGGTGTCGCGCGCGCTGCGATCGCACCGCCTTGCGCTCCCGCCTGCACGACGAAGCCGCCGCCGATGCTGTAATACTCTTCCTGGGCCAATATCTGTCCGGCGGCATCGTGCGCCGTGAAGCGCATGCCGTTGGAATGGCCGGGCAGCACCTGATCGAAATGAAACAGTAGATTCAGCGCTTCGTCGAAGCCGATCTCATGTCGACCCGCAAGGCGAATTCGTCCCTCGCTGCGAATGCGCTGCAGCGTCGGCTCGATCACCGCGGGGTCGATGGAATCCGGACTCAAACCCTCGAGGCCGAGCAGTATCGCGCGGTCCGTGCAATGGCCGCGGCCGGTCAGCGCCAGCGACCCATAGAGCTGCGCGGAAATCTGCGTGCATCGTTCGAGCAGCGCACGCGTCGAGAGCAGCTCGACGAAGCTGCGCGCCGCGTTCATGGGTCCCATCGTGTGCGAGCTCGACGGTCCGATGCCAATTTTAAAGATATCGAAGACGCTTAAATTCATGCATGAACCTTGATTTAGACGATCTCTTGTTGCGACGCGCATGATACGCCGACGATGCAGTAAACTCAGCGGACCTGCATTAAACACAGCGGACCATAGAAAAGGAGTTTTCCATGAAATCCCCAGCTGATCTTCTGGCCGCCGGCGCATTGTCCGTCTTGGCGGCGTTCTCTCTGTGCGCTGCGAGTCTCGCGGCCGACGTGCCCGCGCCGATTAGGGCGGCAGTCGCCGATGGCGGCCGGCCGGATTCCGACAAGCAGCGCGACGCCGACCGCAAGCCGGCTGAAACGCTCGCCTTTGCAGGCGTCAAGCCGGGCGAGGCGGTCGGTGAGCTGCTGCCCGGCGGCGGCTACTTCACGCGCATCTTGAGCAAAGTCGTCGGCAGCGGCGGCAAGGTCTATGCCTTATCGGCGCCGCGCGCCGCCGATGCGGCCCCGGACAAGCCCGAGCCTGCGGCTCGCGTCAAGGCCATCGCCGCGGACCCGGCCTATTCGAATGTGCAAGTCGTGGTCACGCCACTGACCCAGATCGCCTTTCCGGCGCCTCTCGATCTGGTCTGGACGTCACAAAATTATCACGATTTTCACAACGTTCCGGGTCTCGACGTGTCGGTGCTCGATAAGCAGATTTTCGATGCCTTAAAGCCCGGCGGCATTTATATCGTGCTCGACCATGCGGCGGCGCCCGGGTCGGCGGATCGCGATACCGCGACGCTGCACCGCATTGATGCGGAGACGGTCAAAAAGGAGGTCCTCGCCGCAGGCTTCGTATTCGACGGCAGCAGCGATTTATTACATCGCAGCGACGATCCGCATACCGCGAAGGTCTTTGACCCCTTGATTCGCGGCAAAACGGATCAATTTATACTGAAGTTCCGGAAACCGGCCAAGGGGCGCTAGGGCACCGCAGAGCGGATAGGGACGAACTCCTGGCGCGTTTGGCTGTCAACCTAAGTAGCGCGGAGGCGTTCTCCGGTGGTGCCGGGGTTTTTGCGGATGTTAAATGAGGTTGGAGGAGTTTGTCATGAACGTTGAAGTCAAGCCGTCAAATGCTGGACGGATGCTGCAGTTTGCGGGTCCCGTCGTGCTGATGGCGATGTTGGGCGCCTGCGTCCAACAGCCGGTGCGCACGGTCGCGGTGCCGCCACCGCCACCGCCGCCGCGATTGTTCGTTTATCCGGCCAATGGTCAGAGTGAAGACCAATTGGCGCGCGATCGCTATGAATGTCATACCTGGGCCGTGCAGCAAACCGGCATCGATCCGACTCGGCCGGGCGCGGGGCCATATGAACGGGTCGTCGTCGCACCCGCACCGGTGCCGGGATCAGGCACAGCGACCGGCCTCGTCGGCGGCGCGATCGTAGGCTCGATTCTTGCGGGGCCGCGGGCATCCGGGTTTGGTGCTCTGGTCGGAGGCGCGACCGGCGCGATCATTGGATCCTCGGCCGATCAACAGGCGCAGGCACAGGCGCAGCAGACGCAGGCGCAGATCTACCAGCAGCAGGCGGCCGATCGGGCGAACGCGAATGCCTATCGGCGTGCGATCAGCACGTGCCTCACGGCGCGCGGTTACACGGTCAGCTAACGGGCGGTCAGGGCCATGCGGCCGATTCGGACAAATAGAAGGGGTTCGGCAATGAAAAGTTTATCGAAGATCGCGTTCCTGTCGCTGGCAGGTCTTGGGCTCTTGGGGCTCTACACGAGCCAGGCCGGTGCCGCGGAAGAGCACGGTGGCGGCGCACACATGGAGCGAGGGCCTGGCCACGGCCAGGTGCTCGACAGCCGCTATAACCACGGCCGTTATTATCCGGCCTTCGGCACGCACATCGGGGTACTGCCCGGCGGCTATCGGCCATTTTACTTTCACGGCAGTCCCTACTATTTCTGGGGCGGCATCTGGTATGGGCCGGGTCCCGGCGGTTTCGTCGTCGTGAGGCCGCCGTTCGGCTTGGTGCTGACCGTCTTGCCGCCCTATTACTCCACGGTGTGGATCGGCGGCTTGCCCTATTATTACGCGAACAATGTGTATTACACCTGGGATCCCGCGCAGAACGGCTACGAAGTCGTCGCGCCGCCGGCGGGTGCGGATCAGCCTGCGGATGCGCCACCTCCGATGGCCGCGCAGGGCGATTTGATCATTTACCCGAAGAACGGGCAGACGACCGATCAGCAGGCCGCGGATCGTTATGAATGCCATAGCTGGGCGAAAGGTCAAACGGGCTTCGATCCGACGCAGGCGGGCGGTGGGCCGGGCGGGGATCAGAATCGCGCTAATTACAACCGCGCGATGTCGGCGTGCTTGCAGGCGCGCGGATATCAAGTCAATTGATCGATCGCGCACTCATCGATGCGTTCGAGGGTTCTGTCATGATGCTCGTCGTCAATGAAAGTGTGCCGGAAATTCCGAGTCCTGAACGGCCGGACCCAAATCCGTTTCCGGATCAAACCCCGCACGATGTGCCGGATCCCGGCCCGCAAGCTGCCGGCCGGCAGCCTGCGCCGCACGTCAGGCGCTTCGAGGTGCGCCGGCACTGATGAGCCGCTGCGCATTGGCGTAGACATTGCACTGCGTATCGCGCAGAAAGCCGACCAGCGTCAATCCCGATGCCGCGGCGAGATGGACCGCGAGGCTCGACGGCGCGCCGATCGCGGCGAGCACCGCGACGCCCGCGCGCAGCGCCTTCTGGACCAATTCGAAGCTCGCTCTTCCGCTCAATAGCACGACGTGGTTCGAGAGCGGCAGCCGGCCCGCCAACAAATTCTCGCCGACCAATTTGTCGAACGCATTGTGCCGCCCGACATCCTCCGCGAGCCCGAGCAAGTCGCCGCGCGCATCGAAGCACGCGGCCGCATGAATGCCGCCGGTATCGCCAAATTTCGATTGCGATTCGCGCATGCGCGCCGGCAGGCTCAGCAACACCGCGAGTTCGACGCGAACGGGGCTCTCGATGCGGGTCGCCGCTGCGCGCGCGATTGCCGCATCGAGGCTCGTGGTTCCGCAGACACCGCAACTCGAACCGGCGGAGAATCGCCGCGGCGAAATTTGTACGTCGATCGGCAGATGCGAATGCAGGCGCACGTTGACGACATTGGGCCTGCGCGTGCTGGTCTCGATCGCCGCGATGTCCTCGGCACGATTGATGATTCCCTCGCCATAGAGCAGGCCGGCGGCGAGCGATTCGTCGTCGCCGGGCGTGCGCATCGTGGTGCCGAAGGAGACGGCCTCGCCGCCCAAGGCCGGGTGATGCAATTGGAACTCCAACGGCGCCTCGACGGCGACGCGATCGTCGGCGGCGAGGCTACGGCCCAGCGTGAGGCGCGTGATACGTACCGCGAGCGTACCGCTCTGCGCCGGTGGCGCCGGCCGGGCCGGCTCGGCGAGCCCGGCGGCATCCGGGGCGGACGGTATGACTGACTCGGACATATTCAAGTTGTTGCGCGGAGATTTTGCTCAAAATCGATCTCAATGATACCGTTCTCGCGACAGCGTATGCCATTAAAGGGGACCCATATGTCGAATTCGACCGATCTCAAAGCCCGCCAAGCGGCCGCCGTACCGACTGGCGTCGGTTCCAAGGGCATCTTCGTCGCCAAGGCCGAAAATTCTGAATTTTGGGACGTCGACGGCCGGCGATTCATCGATTTCGCGGCCGGCATCGCCGTGCTCAACACGGGCCACCGGCATCCGCGCGTCATGGAGGCCGTCGCCAAACAGTGCGAGCTGTTCGCGCACACCTGTTTTCACGTGCTCTCCTACGAGTCCTATATTCACCTCGCCGAGCGTCTCAACGCGGCGGCGCCGGGCGACTTCGCCAAGAAGACGATCTTTTTGAATTCGGGCGCCGAGGCGGTCGAGAACGCGATCAAGATCGCGCGCATTTACACCAAACGCTCGGCGGTCATCGCATTCTCGGGCGGCTTTCACGGGCGCACCCTGCTGACGATGGGTCTGACCGGCAAAGTCATGCCCTATAAGCGCGGCTTCGGCCCGTTCCCCGCCGAGGTTTATCACGCCGAATTCCCGCACCCCTACCATGGCGTGACGAGCGAACAGGCGCTCGGCGACATCGATCGGCTGTTTCATGGCGACGTCGATCCGAAAGCGGTTGCCGCGATTCTCATCGAGCCGGTTCAGGGCGAGGGCGGCTTCAACATTGCGCCGCCCGATTTCTTGCGCGCGCTGCGACGCCTCTGCGACGAACACGGCATCGTGCTGATCGCCGATGAAGTGCAGGGCGGGATCGCACGCACCGGCAAGATGTTCTCGATCGAACATGCGGGGGTCGTACCCGACCTCATCACGGTGGCCAAAGGCCTGGGCGGCGGCTTCCCGCTGTCGGGCGTCATCGGCCGCGCGACGATCATGGACGCGGCGCACCCGGGCGGCCTCGGCGGCACCTACGGCGGTAATCCGATCTCGATCGCGGCGGCGCATGCGGTGCTCGATGTCATCGAGTCCGAGCAGCTGTTCGCGCGTGCGACCCGCGTCGGCCAGCGCATGCGCGCACGGCTCGATGCGTTGGCGCTCGAGCTGCCGTGCATCGGTGAGGTGCGCGGTCTGGGCGCGATGGTCGCGATGGAGCTCGTCAAGGATCGCAAAACCAAGGAACCCGATGCCGCATTGACGAGCGCGGTCGTCGCGCAGGCCGAGCAGCGCGGCTTGATCCTGCTGAGCTGCGGCACCTCGGCCAACGTCGTGCGCTTGCTCTCGCCGTTGACGATTCCCGATGCCGTGCTCGAGGAGGGCCTCAATATTCTCTCCGAAGCCTTGAGAGCGGCCTATGGGCGGGAGTCGGCGCGCGCGGTGGCCTAACGCGCCCGCCTATCGCGTGCTCGCCTAACGCGCGGTGGCCCTGAGAATTATTGCCGGAACGTCGCGGTGATTCCGATCGTGCGCGGACGCCACGTAAAGTCGTTCTGCTGCACGGAGTTCGGCGTCGTGGGGTTGGCGATGTTCACCGGATTGAAGCTATCTTCCTGCACTTGCGCATAGTTGAGCAGCGTATGCGAGTCGAATAGATTGTCGATAAAGGCCGATACTTCCCATCCGCCGAGTCGGATGCCGGAGCGCAGCGAGGCGAAGCTCGTCGAGGGCAGCGTGTAGGCATTCGGATTGTATTGCGTGCTGCGCGTATCTTGGACCGGCGCGAGCCACGGATTGCGGCTCGTGTATTCCCAGTCGAGCCGCACGAATGCGTCACGGTCAAATGCCTTGAACGCAAAATTCGGGCCGACCGCGATCGTCCAGGGGGCGTTGGTGCCGGGGCTGTAATTGATCGCGGCTTCGCCCGAGATCGCATCGCCTTTGATCGCAAGGTCGGATTGAGAGGTCTTGGTGAATCGCGCATCGGTGTATCCGACCGATGCTTCGATCGACAGGCCGCCGCCGACGACGGCATCGGCTTGAAGATCGAAGCCCTTCGCCACGGCGGTTCCCAGGTTGTCGGTGAACTGCAATCCGCAGTTGCCGCCGACATAGACGTTCTGCTGAATCCCGTCCCACTCGATGTAATAAACGCTCGCGGCGATCTTGAGGCGGTCCGCGAAGTTGTTCTTCGATCCGATCTCGAAGCTTTGCGTGGTGTCCGAGCCATAGGTCTGCGGGGCCTCGCCGTTCGCAAACCCGTCGGCGATCAAGCCCGGACCGCACGCGGGGATCAACGGCGGATTGTAGCCGCCCGGCCGGAAGCCCTTGGCGTAGGTGAAGTAATAGAGGTTGTGGTCATCGGCCTGGAAATTGAGACCAAGCTTCGGCGTGAACGCCGTCTCGTGCTCCGAGCCGCCTGCATTGCTCGGTCCGTAGTTTTCGTAGCCATCCGCAAAATGCGTCAGCGAAAAGCCCAGATCGGCATACCGGCCGCCCGCCGTCAGCGACAGTTGATCGGTCAGCTTGTAGCTGACCTCGCCGAAACCCGCGACTTGGCGATCGACGCTCTTGTTGTTGTTGTAATAGACGGAGCAGGCGGGAATCGGCTCCGTTTCGCCCGTCGAGGCAAAGCCGGGACACGCATAGTAGGAGCCGAACAGACTGTCGGCCGTGACTCCATAGAGTTGCGTGAACAATTGATTGATTTGGGGATCGTTCAAATTCTCGATGCTGAGTTCTTGCGCATACGAGAAGAATGCGCCGACGGTCCATTTCCAGCGGCTATCGTCGTTGTTCGATTGCAGCCGGAATTCTTGGGTCAGCGTGCGCTGCTGGTTCGTCATCGTATTCGGTGTCGAGTAGCCGGCGAAGCCCGGCGGCATATGGATGCCGTTCGCATCGATCAACGGATACCACGAACAGGGCTGTGTCGGCGTCGTCGACGCGGGGCCGCAGCCGAGCGGGGGTGCGCCCGGATACAACGCGTTGGGCCATCCCAGGGCCTGATAGTAGGCGAGATCGTAGGCCGTTCCTTGGTAGGCGTCGAGCTCGTTGCGATGATAGTACGAGGTGTTCGATATCAGCGTGACGTGCGCAAAGTCGGCCTGGATCTTCAGCGCCGGCAAGTAGTACTGATCCGGTATCGGGATCCGCTCCGGCGTCGCGTTGTTGAACTCACCGGCGCCGGGGTTCGAATAGGCGGGCCAATAGGTCGACAGGTCATGCTGCTGCTTGTCCTGATACATGATGCTCGGTGTGATCTTGACGTTCTCCGCCGGCTGGTAGAGCAGCGCCAGCCGCAGCGCGACCGCATTTGTGTAGTTCGCGTTTTTTTCCGTGATCGCGCCGGTCGCGTCGTCGACGCGGTTGATCCATCCGCCGTCGTAGCGATACCAGGCGCTCGCTCGAAAGCCGAGGATGCCGTCGATGATCGGTCCGCCGTGAGCGACGCCGCCCTCATAGCTCGGTTCGCCAAACTGGGTGTACGAGACTTCAGCGCGCGCGTAGGTCGAATCCGCCGTGACGCTCGGTTGCGTCATGATGTAACGCACGGTGCCGCCCTCCGAGCCCGCGCCGAACAGCGTGCCCTGCGGGCCGCGCAATACCTCGACGCGGTCGAGATCGAAGGTCTTGGGTAGCGTGTCATCGGGGTTGAAACCGAGCGCGCGCATCTGGATCGGTGTGTCGTCGATGTAAATACCGGTCGTGCCGGCGCCGCCCGAAGAAGAAATACCGCGGATCGAGATCGCATTCGTGCCCGAGGTATCGATCGATACGCCGGGCGTAAAGCGCACCATTTCCGTAAAATCCCGGATGCCCTTTTGATCCAGGGCGTCCTGGGTCATCGCCGTGATGCTGATCGGCACCTTGCTGATGCTCTCCTCGCGGCGCGTCGCCGTGACGACGATTTCTTCGAGGGCGCCGCTGTTTGCCGAAGTCTCCTCCGCCGCGCTCGCGAGGGATACGTGAGCGATGGATGCGCCGATGGCGACGGCGCTAGCCATCGCATTCCATAGGGAGAGCCGGACGAGCGGCCTGTAATCGATGATAGGCATCACTTCCCCCGCGTTTATATGCTCATATAAATTCTTATATGGCGACACTAACACCGCCCGCCCTGCTCGCGCAACCGCTCGCCGATAAGGGCTTTTTTTGTGGCTTTTTGGCATCATGGCGCATGGCGGACATTCTCCGATTGGATGACCTAGACCTCGCCAAGGACCCGAGCGCGCGCCGCGTCGTCAAAGACGAGGTCGTCGAGGCGCAATTCGCGGCGCAGGCCGGCCGCCTCATGAGCGCGGTCGGCGACAACCACTACGCGGTCGGCGATGCCTTGCTGACCGGGTCGACCGGGGACCGCTGGTGCGTGTCCCGCGATCGATTCGATGCCAAATATCGCCCCGAACCGCCGACCCGCCTCGGAGAGCCGGGTCGCTATCGCAATCTGCCATCGCCGGTGCTCGCCAAGTGCATGCCCGTCGCGTTCTGCGTCGCGCGCTCTGCGGGCGGCGATCTGCTGCAAGGCGACGCCGGCGACTGGCTGCTCCAATATGCGCCCGGCGATCATGGCATCGTCGCGCGCGCGCGCTTCGAGCGTGTCTACCGGCTCATCGAGTAACGGCCGCCGGCGGCGCAGCGGCGCTCACGTGGCCGCGACCGCCGCTATTTGCTGCGCCAGGTGAACGTCAAGCCGAAGGTGCGCGGCCGGAACGTGAATTCGCGCTGCAGACGGCTATACGGCTCGGTGCCTCCGTTGGGATTCGGATTGATCGACCACTCATAGTTCGTGATCGTATGCGAGTCGGTCAGATTGTCGATGAATGCGGCAAGCTGCATATCGCCGAAATTCATGCCCGTGCGAAACGACGCGAAATTCGTCGACGACAGCGTGTAGTTCGCCGGGTCGTACTGCAGCGTGCTCGGATCCTGGCCCGGCGACGCCCACTTCGGGCGGCTTTCGTATTCATCGTCGACGCGCACGAATGACTCGCGCGTAAAGGCGGTAAATTTGTACTCCAAACCCACCGATGCGGTAATCGGCGACGCCGGCTGTCCGCTCTGCCCCGTGATCGCATCGCCGCTCGAGACGACCGGTTGGACTTCGACCGACGAAAGCGTGGAGTTTTGCGTGTAGCGCGCATCGGTGTAGCCCGCGGCGATTTCCATCGTGAAATCATCGGTCAGCGCGATGTCGGCTTGGATGTCGGCGCCTTTCGCGACCGCCTGACCCAAGTTATCGATGAACGAGATCTCGCAAATCGGCGGCACGACGGTTTGCTGAATGTTGTTCCAGCGGATGTAATAAATGCTGCTCGCGATCTTGACGCGATTATTGAAGTTATTCTTCGCGCCGATCTCGAAGCTGTTGACGGTATCGGAGTTGAACGTCGCCGGGGACTCCTTGATGCCGAAATTCGCGAAGTCTTGAGAGCAGGCGGCCTGCGGAACGGGATTATTGGCGCCGCCGGGGCGAAACCCTTTCGCGTAGGTGAAGTAATAGAGATTGTGCGGATCGTATTGATACGAGAGGCTCAATTTCGGCGTGAACGAATTTTCTTTCTTGTCGCCGCTGTTGGCCTGGTCGGCAAGGAACAGCTGCGGACCGCCGGTCAGCGTATTGAACGAGAACTCGGTTCTCGAGAAACGCACGCCGACCGTTGCCTTCCACTGATCGGTAAACGAATACGTGCCCTCGGCGAACCAGGCGAGTTGCTTGTCCTCCGAAAAGGTCTGCAAAAAATACGAGTCGTTGGGGAAGCGCGGATCGTACAGAACCGGATTCCCGTTCAGGTCCGTAAAGATAGACGTGTAGGGCACGCCCGCGACCGCTTGGGTCAGCGCGTTGAGCTCGGGGTCGTGAATCTGTTCCAAATAGGTCTGGTGATTCAAGCCGAAGAACAGGCCCGTGGTCCAGATCAGCTGCGAATTCGGATCCGAATTCTGCAAGCGGATTTCCTGTGCGAAATTGTCCTGGCCGTTGTCGATCGATGCCGGCGAGTAATAGCTCGACAAGCCCGTCGGCAGATGCAGGCCCGTGCCGTCGATCAGCGCCGGTCCGGTCAACGGCGTACCGTTGAAGAAGGTTTGATAGAACCCGAGGTTGTAGAGCGTACCGTCGTAGCCGGTTTCTTCGCGCCGGCGGAAATAGGCGGTATTCGAAATCAACTTCGCCGCGCCGAGATCGCCCTCGATCTTGAGCGCGGAGATCCAATAGGTGTCCGGATCGGTGCGCTGCGTCGGGTTGGCGTCGACGAATTGGTTATTGCCGGGGTTCGAATAAATTCCCCAATAATTCTCGACATCGTTGCGATAGCGATCCTGGTAGTAAAAGCTCGGGCTGACCTTCAACTGGTCGACGGGCGCCCAAACGAGCGCGACGCGCAGCACTTTGGTCTGATCGAAGTTCGCGTTTTTCTGTTGCAATTGCAGCGAATAGGGATCGATGCGATCGATCCATCCGCCGTCGTAGCGATACCAGGCGCTGACGCGGATGCCGAGCACACCGTCAACGAGCGGGGTCCCGCCGGCAACACCGGCTTCATAGCTGGGCGCGCCGCCTTCGGTATATGAGATTTCGTCGCGGCTATAAATGCTGCTCGCCGTCAGGCTCGGCTGGGTCGTGATGTAACGCACCGTGCCGCCCTCGGAGCCGGCGCCGAACAAGGTTCCCTGCGGTCCGCGCAGCACCTCGACGCGATCCAGATCGAAGGACTTGGGTAATGCCTCGTCCGGATTGAATGCGAGCGCGCGCATTTGGATCGGCGTGTCGTCAAGATAGATGCCGGTCGTGCCGGCGCCGCCCGTCGAGGCGATACCGCGGATCGCGATGTTGTTGGTTCCCGAGTTGTCGATCTGGACGCCGGGCGTGAATTTGGCGACATCCTGGAAGTCTTTAATGCCGCGCACGTCCATCATCTCCGAGGTCAATGCGGTCACGCTGATCGGCACCCTGCTGAGGTTCTCTTCATGGCGCGTCGAGGTCACGACGATTTCCTGCAGCGGACCCTGCTCCTCGGCCGGCGCCTCTGCGGCCGGCGCCGCTGCGGCGGGCGTATCGGCGGCAAGCGCGCCGCTCGGCAGGCCAAGCAAGCATGGCAGCGCGATGAGCATCGCCATGAGCGCGCTGCGCACAGAACTCACCAAGAATCCGGATAGCGCGTGGTCCTGCTGCAACGCCCGATACTGCCGCAATCTCAGCATGATGCATCCCCATTTATTTATATTGGCGCCGGCCGCCCATAAGAGGCGCGATTTGCCGACTAATCTCACCATAGCGCCCCGTGCCCGGAAAGGCAATTGTCGCGGTATCGGTTTCACTCGATCGTTGCGCTAGCACCACGATCGGGCGAACCGCGAGTCTGCTGAGGCACCGATCTGGGGCGCCCGATATGAGATCATAGATCCATGAACACGACCGCCGAGCGACCGCGCGCCAAATCGATCCATCCGCTGCGCGCGCTGCTGCCGTTCGTGCGGCCCTACCGGGGTACGCTGATCGCGGCCATTGTGGCCTTGCTCGCGGCATCCGCGGCCCAGCTGGTGCTGCCGGTCGCGCTGCGACAGCTCATCGATCACGGACTCGCGGCCAAGGATGCCGGCACGATCAATCAATATTTCGTGGGCTTTTTGGCGGCCGCGGTCATCTACGGCGGATTCGCGGCGCTGCGTTTTTATCTGGTCACCTGGCTCGGCGAGCGCGTCGTCGCGGACCTGCGCACGGCCGTCTACCGGCGCGTCGTGCGCATGGATCCGATGTTCTATGAAGTCACGCGCACCGGCGAGGTGCTGTCGCGCCTGAGCGCCGATACGACGCTCGTGCAAGCGATATCGGGCGTCAATCTGTCGATTATTCTGCGCTCGACATTGAGTCTCGTGGGCAGCCTCATCATGCTCGGGCTCACGAGCGCCAAGCTCATGAGCATGATCCTCGTCATGATCCCGGTCGTCGTCGCGCCGCTGGTGTTGATCGGGCGGCGCGTACGCGGCCTGTCGCGCGCATCCCAGGACCGGCTCGCGGATACCAGCGGACTGGCGGACGAGACCTTGAATGCAATCCAAACCGTGCAGGCATTCACGCTCGAGGAGCTGCAGAGCCAGCGCTATAGCAAGGCCGTCGAGGACAGCTTCGTGACCGCGGTGCTGCGGACACGCATCCGCGCGTTGTTGACCGCCGTCGGCGTGATGTTGGTGTTCGGCGGCATCACGTTCGTGCTCTGGGTGGGCGCGCACCAGGTGCTCGCGGGCGAGATGACCGGTGGCCAGCTCGGTCAATTCCTGCTCTACGCAGCGTTCGTCGGCGCCGCGGCGGCGGCGCTCACCGAAATGTGGGGCGACGTGCAGCGCGCCGCGGGCGCCATGGAGAGGCTCTCGGAACTGCTGGAAGCGCGCCCCATGATCGCCGCGCCCGCGCATCCTCTGGATCTGCCGGCGCGCGTCGAAGGGCGCATTCGTTTCGACAACGTCACGTTCCACTATCCCTCGCGTCCCGAGACGCCGGCCATGGAGAATTTCAGCCTGGATGTCGTGGCGGGAGAAACGATCGCGTTCGTCGGACCGTCGGGTGCCGGCAAGAGCACGACGTTTCAATTGCTGCTGCGCTTCTATGATCCGCAATCCGGGCGCGTACTCATCGACGATTGCCGACTCGCGGATTCACGGCCCGAGGAGATCCGCTCGCAAATCGGCCTGGTGCCGCAAGAGACCGTGCTGTTCGGCGCGAGCGCGCGCGACAATATTCGCTATGGACGCCCGAGCGCGAGCGACGCCGAGATCGAAGCCGCGGCCTGTGCCGCCGCGGCCGACGAGTTCCTCTGCAAACTGCCGCAGGGCTACGACACGTTCCTCGGCGAGCGGGGCACGCGCTTGTCGGGTGGGCAGCGCCAACGCATCGCCTTGGCCCGCGCGATACTCAAGGATCCGCCGATTTTGCTGCTCGACGAGGCCACGAGTTCGCTCGATGCCGAGTCCGAACGGCTCGTGCAGCAGGCGCTCGAAAAACTCATGCAGGGCCGCACCACGATCATCATCGCGCATCGGCTCGCGACCGTGCTGAAAGCCGATCGCATCGTCGTCATGGATCACGGCCACAAGATCGCCGTGGGCACCCATGCGGAATTGTTGGTGCACTGTCCGCTCTATGCGCGGCTCGCGGCACTGCAGTTTGCGGTCGTGACCGGCCTCGAGGCCGCATCATTCGATCTCGACAGCGCGGCAACCGGCGCCTAGCGCAGCAGTCCCTCGGCCTTCATGGCCTCGAGCACCTTCGGCCGCTGCCCGACGCGCGCATGATAGGCGCTCAAGATCGGCCATTTCTTCAAATCGATGCCGACGCGCGGCGTCCAATTCAGCACCGTAAACAGGTAGGCATCGGGCAAGGTGAAGGCGTCGCCGAGCAGGTAGGTCTTGCTGCCGAGAAAGCTCGAAAGCCAATCGAATTTCGTCGACAGCGCCGCAACCGCGGCCTCTTTCCACTCGCTCGAGGCATTCGGATTGAACAAGGGGCCAAAGCCCTTGTGCACTTCGGTCGCGATGTAGTTCAGCAGCTCCATGAGCCGATAGCGCTCGAGCGTGCCCGCGCGCGGCGCGAGCGTCGAGTCCGGCTTTTGGTCGGCAATGTATTGCGTGATGACCGCGCCTTCGGTCAACACCGCGCCGTTGTCGAGTTGCAGCGCCGGCACGGCACCCTTGGAATTGATCGCGAGATAATCCGATCCGTGTTCGGTTTTCTTCGACTTGAGGTCGACGCGCTCCTTGGTGAACGGCACTCCGGCTTCGAGCAGCACGATATGCGGGGAAAGCGAGCACGCGCCGGGCGCATAGAATAGTTTCATGGCAGTGAGTTCCTCGCTTGAGATTGGACGGGTGGCGCGAATGGTACCGCGCGCCCGCTACGGCGGGAAGACGAGCCGCCTTGCGGATAAAAATGCGCTCGAATACGGACGTGCGCTCAAGGAATCCACGCGCACCCGACCGCCCGAGGAAGGCGCATGCACGAAGCGCGTCGCGTCGAGCGCGATGCCGACATGCAGATCCTTGCTGCTCAAGTGCAAGAACACGAGATCGCCGGCCTGCAGCGCATCGCGCGCGACCGGCACTCCTGCATGTTGCTGATCCTGCGCGGTACGCGGCACGGCGATGCCGGCGCGCTTGGCGGCGTAACTGACGAGTCCGCTGCAATCGAATCCGCCGGGATCGGCGCCTCCATAGCGATAGGGCTGGCCGAGCATCGCGAGCGCATCTTGCGCAAGCAGCGCGCCGCTGCGCCAAGCGGGTGCCGGCGCGGCGGCGGGCGGCGCGGTCGGCGACAGCGCGATCTGCGGCGGCGTGCTCGGCGCGGCAAGCGGCCGCGGCGCTCGCGACGCGCAAGCCGACAGGCAAACCATGAGAGCGATGACTGCCGCCCTGTTCAAGGCGCCCTACAATACGGTGGTGGCCAAAGCCGCGCCGACGATGCCGGCGTGCGAGTGCAACTCGCCGACCCGCAGCGGCGCGCTACAACGCAACTTCCGAATGAACGATTCCGGCTCTTCGGTGACGCCGCCGCACAGAACGATCAGATCCGGCCACAGCAGCGCATGCATTTCCTGAAGCACCAGATTCAGCTCCCTGCTCCATGCGTCCCAGCTGAGATTCTGTTCGGTCTTGATGCGGGCCGCCGCACGCAGCTCCGCTTCGCGCCCCGCGACCTGCAAGTGTCCCAACTCGGTATTCGGCACGAGGTGCCCGTCGATGAACAGCGCGCTGCCGATGCCGGTGCCCAGCGTCAGCAGCAGCACCGTGCCGGGCACGTCCTTGGCGGCTCCATACTGCAGCTCGGCCAAGCCGGCGGCGTCCGCATCATTGATCGCAACGACAGTGCGATTCATATGCTGGGTCGCGAGCGCGGCGAGTGGCTGGCCGATCCAGGCTTTATTGAGGTGCGCGGCCGTGCGTATCGTGCCGCGCGTGATCACACTCGGAAAGGCCAGTCCGACGGCGTGATTTCCGGGCACCTGGTCGACGACGCTCGCAATGGCTCTCAATAGCGTTTCGGTCGAATCCTGCGCGGGCGTCGGCGTACTGAGGCGCTCGCCGACGAACTCACCGGTCGCGAGGTCGACCAGCGCACATTTGATCGACGAGCCGCCGACGTCGACGCCGATCGCCATCGTGAGGGCCGCAGACGCAGTCAAATCATTGGATTGCATACGATTAAGGTTCCGCGACATGGCTCCGTTATTCCCCTTATAGTAACCTGTAGGTTAGTCGTTCTATATTGAACGTAATGCGGAAGAGGGCGATGCGGTGCCTATGAATTCGGCTGTGACACAGTTCTCAATGCGGCGTAGCGTCGACCTGCAACCCGGAATGCTGCAAGCGGCGCTGCTGGATCGATTGGCCCGTGCCTTGGGCAAGAATGCGGATACCGCGACGCCGCGCGATATCTACGATGCGCTGTCGCTGGCGGTTCGCGAGGAATTGACGCTGCGGTGGTTGACTTCGCAGCAGCGGGTCGCCAAGGCACGCGTGAAGCGTATTTGCTATCTGTCGCTCGAGTATTTGCCAGGCGGATCGCTATTGAACGCCCTGTCGAGTCTCGGCGGCAACCTCGTCGAGGAAGCACGTACAGCGTTGCACAGCATGGGTTATGAGCTCGAATATATTGCGGCGCAGGAAGTCGACCCGGGGCTCGGCAACGGCGGGCTCGGCCGGCTCGCGGCTTGTTTCATGGATTCCATGGCGACCTTGCAATACCCGGCCGTGGGCTATGGCATCCGCTATGACTACGGCATTTTCACACAGGTCATCGACGACGAGGGCGCGCAGCGCGAGGTCGCGAGCAGTTGGCTGCGCCTGCGCAATGTCTGGGAAACCCCCCGCGGCAACGCCCAATACGTCGTGAAATTCGGCGGCCGCACCGAAGCGCTCGACGGCCATGATCCGACGCTGCCGCATCGCTGGATCGGGACGCACGATCTCAATGCGATCGGCTTCGACCAGCTGATTCCGGGCAATCGCTCCTCGACGGTCAATCACCTGCGCCTGTGGTCGGCCCGCGGCATCAGCCCGTTCGACATCGATGCCTTCAATGAGGGCGACTATACGGGGGCCGTGCAAGAGCAAATCGAGGCGAAGAATCTATCGCGGGTGCTCTACCCCGACGATTCGACGCAGCAGGGCAAGGAACTGCGGTTCAAGCAACAGTATTTCTTCGTCAGTGCGAGCCTGCAAGACATGCTCGCGACGCACCTCAGTGAAGGCCGATCGCTCGAATCCTTGCCCAATGCGATCGCGATCCAACTCAACGACACGCATCCGACGGTCGCGATTCCGGAGTTGATGCGTCTGCTCGTCGATGAGCATCGGCTCGCCTGGAACGCCGCATGGCGAATCACGAACGCGGTATTTTCATACACCAACCACACGCTGCTGCCCGAAGCGCTCGAAACTTGGCCGGTCGCGCTGTTCGAGCGCCTGTTGCCGCGCCACCTCGAAATCATCTATTTGATCAACCGCGATTTCCTGGCCGCGCTCGCGGCGTGCTATCCGCAAGATGCGGACCGCCAACGCCGCCTCTCGATCATCGTCGAGAACGGGGCCCGCTATGTTCGCATGGCGCACCTCGCGGTCATCGGCAGTCACCGCGTCAACGGCGTCGCCAAGCTGCATACGGAATTGATGCGCAGACACGTATTCACGGGTTTCGCCGAGATGTATCCGAATCGGTTCATCAACGTGACCAACGGCATCGCGGTTCGCCGCTGGCTCAAGCAATCGAACCCCGGACTCTCGCAGCTGCTGACCGAACGCTTGGGAGTCGGCTGGGAGAACGATCTCGAGGAGATCGGAAGGCTCATCGGCTCGGCCGAGGATCCGGAGTTTCGGCGCTTGTTTCGCGCCATCAAGCGCGCCAACAAGTTGCGGCTCGCCGAGGAGCTCAAGAAGCGATTGGGAATCAATATCAACGTCAATTCGCTATTCGATGTGCAGGTCAAGCGGATCCATGAATACAAGCGCCAACTGCTGAATTTGCTCCATGTCGTGGTCCGCTACAACCGCATCCGCGCGAATCCCGAAGCGGCGGTCGTGCCGCGCACGGTGCTGTTCGCGGGCAAATCGGCTCCCGGCTATGTGATGGCCAAGGCGATCATCAAGCTCATCAACAACGTCGCGCGCACGATCGATGCCGATCAACGCATGCGCGGCAAGCTGCAAGTGGCATTTTTGCCCGATTACGACGTGTCGCTCGCGCAACAGATCATGCCGGCGGCCGATTTGTCGCAGCAAATCTCCACGGCGGGCATGGAGGCGTCGGGCACCGGCAATATGAAGCTCGCGCTCAACGGCGCGCTCACGATCGGTACTCTCGATGGCGCCAATATTGAGATTCGCGACCACGTGGGGGCGGAAAACGTGTTTATATTCGGTCTGACGGCGGACCAAGTCGCCGCCAGACGTGCGTCGGGCTATGTGCCGAGCCGGGAAATCGATGCGAATCCCGAGCTCAAGGCGGCGCTCGAGCTCATCGATTCCGGATTCTTTTCGCCGGATCGTCCGGATGACGGCAAGTTGATCGTGAGCCGTTTGCTCAGCGAAGGCGAGCCCTATTTGGTGTTGGCCGATTTTGCCGACTATGATAGGGCACAATCCGAAGTCGATGAGCTGTATAAGAACGAGGACGCATGGAGCAGGAAGGCGATCATCAATTGCTTGAACATGGGATATTTTTCGAGTGACCGAAGCATTCGGGAGTATGCGGACCGAATTTGGGCCGTCAAACCCGTCATCTGAGGATGTAAGCGGAATTGGCTGAAAGCGACATTTCGGATTTCGATCTGTATTTGTTCGGCGAGGGCACGAACAATCGAATCTACGAGAAGCTCGGAGCGCATCCGCAGCCCGATGGGGTCACAGCGGGAACCCGATTTGCGGTATGGGCACCGAATGCCGAGCGGGTCAGCGTCGTCGGCCCGTTCAACGATTGGGACGGTCGGCGCAACATCATGCACGGCCGCGGGGTCTCGGGCGTCTGGGAAACCCTCATTCCCAAGGTCGGCCTCGGCAGCCTCTACAAATACGAGATCCGCACGCGCGACGGCCACCTGTTTCTCAAATCCGATCCCTATGGATTCGCGATGCAGCTGCGGCCCGACAACGCGTCGGTCGTCGCCTCGCTCGACGGCTATGTCTGGAACGACGCGAGCTGGCTGAGCACGCGCCGCACCAGCAATGCACTGCGCCGTCCGTTCAACGCCTATGAGGTGCATCTCGGCTCCTGGCGCCGTCCCTGGGATCAGCGCAAGCCGCCGTTCATGAGCTGGCTCGAAGCCATCGAACAACTGATCCCCTACGTCACCGAACTCGGCTATACGCATATCGAACTCATGGGCGTGGCCGAACATCCCCTCGATGCGTCTTGGGGCTATCAAATCACCGGCTATTTCGCGCCAACCTCGCGCTACGGATCCGCACAGGATTTCATGCGATTCGTCGACGCCTGCCACCAGGCCGGCATCGGCGTGATCTTGGATTGGGTGCCCGCGCATTTTCCGCGCGACGATCACGGCCTATCGTATTTCGACGGCAGCGCGCTCTACGAGCACGCCGATTCGCGCCTCGGCGAGCACGTGGAATGGGGTACCAAGATCTTCAATTTTGGACGCCACGAGGTGCGCAATTTCCTGGTCTCCAACGCGCTGTATTGGATGGACCGTTTTCACGTCGACGGACTGCGCGTCGATGCCGTGGCCTCGATGCTCTACCTGGATTACAGCCGCAATCCCGGCGATTGGTTGCCGAACAAATACGGCGGCCGGGAGAATCTCGAGGCGATCGATTTCTTGCGGCAGTTGAATTCCGCCGTGCATCACGAGTTTCCCGGTGCGCTGATGATCGCGGAGGAGTCGACCGCCTTCGCCGGAGTGACCCAGCCGCCCGAGCACGGCGGACTCGGCTTCAACTTCAAGTGGAACATGGGCTGGATGAACGACACCTTGAGGTACATCGCGCTCGACCCGGTGCACCGGCGTTACAATCACCAGCTCATCACGTTTTCGTTCATGTACGCTTGGTCCGAAAAGTTCATCTTGCCGATTTCACACGACGAGGTCGTGCACGGCAAGCGCGCGTTGCTGACCAAGATGCCCGGAGATGACTGGCAAAAACGCGCGAACTTCCGTTTGCTGCTCGCCTATATGATGGCGCATCCCGGCAAGAAGCTCATGTTCATGGGCTCGGAGTTCGGCCAATGGCAGGAATGGCGCGACTACGAGCAACTCGACTGGTATCTGCTCGAACAGGCGACGCACCGCAATTTGCGCGATTTCTGCCGCGATTTGAATCATCTGTATTTGGCGAGCCCGCAGCTGTTCGGCAGCGATGCCGATTACGACGGCTTCCGCTGGGTGGATCTGCACAATGCGGATGAGAGCGTCTGGGCGTTCCAGCGGCGCTGCACGGGCGGAGATGCCGGTGCGCCGTTGACCTGCGTGTTCAATGCGACGCCGGTGCCGCGCGATCGATATTCGCTCGGAGTCAGCGATCTCGGCCAATACCGCAAGATACTCGATACGGACGAGACGCGCTTCGGCGGTTCCGGTTACAACAGCCAGTCGCTCATCGAGGCTACGCACGAAGGCTGCCAAGGCTATCCCTATTCCCTGAAGGTCAATCTGCCACCGCTGGGGGCGCTGTACTTCATCGGGCCGGTCTAATGTGAAAGGCATTCAGGCGGGGCTACCGAGACCCTTGGGCGCCACTTGGACCAAACAGGGCGTCAATTTCGCGCTGTTCTCGAGTCACGCGACGCGTATCGAGCTCTGTTTATTCGATGCGCTCACCGGTGTCGAGCAAACTCGCGTCGACCTTCCCTCGCGCACCGGCGACGTTTGGCACGGCGCGGTCTCGACGCGCCGTGCCCGCCCCGGCACCGAATACGCGTATTACATCCATGGGCCGAGCGATGGGCAGACGGGCCACCGATTCGACGCCGATAAGCCGCTCATCGACCCGTATGCGCGCGAGTTGTCGCGGCGTGCGCCGCTGCGCGCGCGAGTTGTCGACCCGAAGTTTGCCTGGGGCGGCGATCGTCCGCCGGCGATCCCCTGGCGCGACACCGTCATTTACGAATTGCACGTCAAGGGATATACCCAGCGACATCCGGCGGTGCCCGAGACCTGGCGCGGCAAGTATCTGGGATTGACCGTCGCGCCGGTCTTGGAGCATCTCAATTCCCTCGGCGTCACGGCCGTGGAACTGCTGCCCTGCCAGGCGTTCGTCAGCGAACAGTTCCTGCTCGACCGCGGGCTGACCAATTACTGGGGGTATAACTCGATCGCCTGGTTCGCGCCCGCCGGCCAATACGCGATAGAGGACCCGGTCGTCGAATTCAAGACGATGGTCAAGGCAATTCACGCCGCGGGCATCGAAGTGATCCTCGATGTCGTATTCAATCACACCGCCGAAGGTAACGAATTTGGCCCGACCTTGAGCCTGCGCGGCATCGACAACACGGTTTATTACCGCCTGATCCGCAGCGATGCGCGTTACTACGAAAATCTCACCGGCTGCGGCAATACGCTCAATTGCGAACACCCCGTCGTGCGCGCGTTGATCATCGATTGTTTGAAATATTGGGTCGAAGAGATGCACGTCGACGGTTTTCGCTTCGATCTCGGCACCGTGCTTGCGCGCGATAGCCATGGGTTCAACGAAACCTCCCCGTTCTTCAAGGCGATCCGTGCCGAGCCGTCGCTCGCCTTCGTCAAACTGATCGCGGAGCCCTGGGATATCGGCTTAGGCGGCTATCAATTGGGGCGCTTCCCGGCGGGTTGGAGCGAGTGGAATGATCGCTACCGCGACGCCGTGCGTGCGGTCTGGCGCGGCGACGGCGGCAAATCCGGAGAACTCGCCGAGCGCTTCGCCGGCTCGAGCGACATCTTCCGCCATAACGGGCGCAAACCGACCGCCAGCATCAATTTCGTGAGCTCGCACGACGGTTTCACGCTCGCGGATCTCGTCTCCTATGACGAACGGCACAACGAGGCGAATCTCGAGAACAACTCGGATGGCCACGGCCACAACCTCAGTTGGAATTGCGGCGTCGAGGGGCCGACCGCCGATGCGCAGATTCGCGCACTGCGGCGCCGACAACAGCGCAATCTATTGGCGACGCTGTTTCTCTCGCAAGGCGTACCGATGTTGCAGGGCGGCGATGAATTTTCGCGAACGCAGCTCGGCAATAACAACGCGTATTGCCAGGACAATGAAATATCCTGGGTCGATTGGCAGCTGCTCGAGAGCAATGCCGATCTGGTCGCGTTCGTGCAGCTGCTCGCGCGCGTGCGGCGCCAGTACGCGGAATTCCGGCGCGAGACGTTTTTCAAAGGAGTTGCCTCGCGCGCGGGCGCCAAGGACGTCGCGTGGCTGCATCCGCGCGGTGGCGAGGTGAGGCATACCGATTGGTTGGACCCCGAACTGCGTGTGCTCGGTGCCTGGTTCGGTCGCGGCAATCAACCCGCGGGGCGCCTGCTCGTGCTGCTCAATGCCGGTAAGACCGATCAGCTCTTTGCGCTACCGCCGTCCGCCGTCGGATCGCCGTGGATTTGCCGCTTCGATACCGCGCGCGAGTCCGACGTGCTCGAGACCGCCGCCGCCGCGGATCCGGCCGCTGCCACGCACGAGACGGACGCGCTTGCGACGGCCGCCGCCGCGGATCCGGTCGCCGCCGTGCACGAAACGCCCGCCGCGCACGAAACGCCCGCCGCGCACGAAACGCCCGCCGCGCACGAGACGCCCGCGGCGCAGCTCGGCGACGCCGCTCACTACGCGCTCGGCGCACGCAGCGTCGTTTTGCTGGAGTGCTGAACCGGTGAACCAACAATTGATCCAGCAGCTGGCCGCGTTGCGCGGATTGGGCGATGCCTATCACGACTATCGCGGCGAGCTCAAACAATTCAGCCTCAAAACCAAGACGGCGATTCTCGAGGCGATGGGATGCAAGCTCGACGACGCGGGCGCTCTCGCCGAACAAATCCGCGCGCTCGAGTCGCTAAGGTCGCGCAGCCTGCTGCCGCCGGTCGCGGCCGCCCGCGGCTCGCGCATTGGCTTCGATAGCAACATTACGGGCAGCGAGTTCGGCTCGACGCTGATCTGGACACTGCGCCTCGAGGACGGCAGCGTGCGCGAAGGCGCCGTTTCCACGGCCGACTTCCCGGAACTGTGGCGCGGGGAGGTCGGCGGATCGTGGATCACGCGGCGCCGCTTCGAATTGCCGCTCGATCTGCCGCCGGGATATCACGAGTTGCAGGCGCGGATTGGCGGCGGCGCGATGCATCGCTGCACGCTGATCATGTCGGCGCCGCAGTGCTACGAGCCGCCTGCGATCGTCGCCGGCAAGCGCTTGTGGGGCGTCGCGGTGCAGCTCTACACCGTGCGTTCGCGCGACAACTGGGGCATCGGCGACTTCCGCGATCTGGGCCGCTTGATCCGCTGGTTGGCGCCGCTCGGCGCGGGCTTCATCGGCGTCAATCCGTTGCACGCGCTGTGCCCGACCGAACCGCAAAAATCGAGTCCCTACAGCGCGTCGAACCGTCATTTTCTCAATGTGCTCTACATCGCCGTGCCGGCGATAGCGGAGTTCTCGAGCTGCGCGCCGGCGCAAGCGCGCCTCGCCGACCGGGAATTCGCCGCTCGCTTGACTAAGCTGCGCTCCGACCCCTTGGTCGATTATCAGGGAGTCGCGGATGCCAAGTTCGAGATACTGCAGATCTTGTATCACGATTTTCGCGATACGCAGCTCGCGAAGGGCGGGGCGCGTGCGGCGAGCTTCCGTGCGTTCGTCGCTGCGGGCGGCGAGAACTTGCGCAAGCACGCATGCTTCGATGCGCTCGATCGGCATCTGCATGGCGGCGTGGGAGCGTCTTCCGGTTGGATGAGTTGGCCGACGCCGTATCAGGATCCGGACGCCGCGGCGGCCGTTCGCTACGCCGCGGAGCATCCCGCCGACGTCGAATTCTTTGCCTATCTGCAATGGCTCGCGCACGAGCAATTGACGCAGGCGCAGGCCTTGGCGCGCGAGCTCGGCATGCCGATCGGGCTCTACGGCGACTATGCAGTGGGCGCGAGCGCGTCGGGATCCGAGACTTGGATCGACCGCACGAGCAACCGCCTGCAGGCCGAGATCGGTGCGCCGCCAGACCCGCTGGCCCTCAAAGGGCAGGGCTGGGGCATTCCACCGCCCGATCCGCTCGCCATGCAGAACGACCGGCTGCAGGGCTTCGCGCGCTTGATTCGCGCCAATATGCGCTACTACGGCGCGCTGCGGCTCGATCACGTCATGTCGCTGTTTCGGTTGTGGTGGGTACCCGCGAATTCCTCGCCGCTCGACGGGGCGTACGTGCATTACCCCATGCATCAACTCCTGACCGTTCTCGCGCTCGAGAGCGTGCGCAATCAATGTCTGGTGGTCGGCGAGGATCTCGGCGTGGTACCCAACGAGATGCGCGTCGCAATGCCACATTTCGGCATTTACCACTACAAAGTCATGTTGTTCGAAAAGGACGGCGGCGTGTTTCGCGAGCCCAAGGACTTCGTGCGCCAGGCCTTGGCCACCGTGACGACGCACGATATGCCGACCTTGCGCGGCTATTGGGAGGCGCTCGATATCGAATTGCGTGCGCGGCTGCATTTGTATCCCAGTGCCGAAATACAGGCGCATGTGGTCGCGGAGCGCGATCAGGACCGCGTCGCCTTGCTCAGCGCGTTGCGTGCCCAGGGGCTCGCGCCCGCCCAGCCCGCAGCGGCGCATGAGCCGTTCACCGCCGAACTCGCGCAGGCGCTGCACCTGTACCTCGCGCGCTCGAGCGCAGCGCTCGCGGCCGTGCAAATCGAGGATTTACTGAGTATGACGGAACCGGTCAACGTACCCGGTACGAGCGGCGAATATCCGAACTGGCAGCGCAAGCTGTCGATGGACGTCGAGGATATCGCGGCGCGCGCGGACCTCGCCGCATCGCTCGCCGCCATCGATCGGGCTCGCGCCTGAGGGAGGGGCGGCGGCGGCCTTTAGTCGAGGAAGCGCTGCAGGAACACCAAATCGAGCCAGCGATCGAATTTGCGGCCGACTTCGCTGAACTGTGCGACGCGCCGGAAGCCTAATTTCTCGTGCATCTGGATCGATGCGGTGTTGGCGGCATCGACGCCGGCGATCATGACGTGTTTGCCCAAGGTCGCGGCGCGCGGCAACAACGCGCTTACGAGCGCACTGCCGATGCCGCGCCCGCGCCGATCGGCGCGCACGTGGACGCTGTGCTCGACCGTGTAGCGATAACACGGCCACGCACGAAAATCGCCGAACGATGCGAAGCCCGCGACCGCGCCCTCGTGCTCCGCGACCAGCACGGGATACGACTGGCTTTGCCGATGGCGCCACCACGCTTGGCGCGCATCGAGCGTCTCGGGGGTTTCGCTGTAGACCGCAGTCGTGTTGGCAATCACTTCGTTATAGATCGCGACGATCGCCGGCAAATCGCCCTCGCTCGCCTCACGTATCGATGCGGCTTGCATCGAAGCCTGCATAGTCATGCGTGGATGCTCCTAATCATTTCGGGGCCGCCGATTGCACGGATGCTCGTGCCTGCGCGCGCGCCGCGAGGCACCAAACGGCGCCCGAGACGATGACGGCCGCCGGCACGATTTGCACCGCGACCGCGAGCGAGGTCGCGTCCGACACGGCGCCGATCAAATACGGCGACAGCACGTCCCCCAGACAGTGGATCGCGAATACGCTGAGCGCGACCGCGGACGCTCGCTCGATCGGTGCGACCAGGTTGACGATCGCGGCATTGACCGGGCCCGTCGATAGGAACATCAGCAATTGGGCGATGACCATGTACGTCCAATAGTGGCTGGGCGAGGCCGCCGTGAGCGCCGCCCAGACGAAAGGCGCCGCGATCAAGGTCGCGATCGCGCAGAGCCACAGATAGGCCTCGCGCGAATACTTGGCACAATAATCGCCCAACCAGCCGCCGACGAAGGTGCCGACGAGTCCCGTGATGACGACGAGCTTGCCGAAGCCGATCGCCGCCTCGCCGCTCGGGATGCCGCGCACGCGCTCGAGAAATGCCGGCATCCAGGCGGCGAGCCCGCCGACCGCAAACGTGTAGGCGGCGTATCCGAGCACCGTCAGCGCGTAGGGTTTGTTGCCGATCAGGCGCCGATAGGTCGCCAGCGTCGCGGCGCTGACCGAGAGATTGGCGGCATCGGCGATCGATTGGCGGGCTGCGATTTCGCCGTCGTCTTGAGCGCCGCGCGGCGGATCGCGCAGAAACAAGCATAGCGCGGCCAAGGCCAATCCCGGGCCGCCGGCGACGAAAAATGCCGCGCGCCAGCCGTAATTCACATCGACCAAGCCGCCGATGACGTAGCCGAGCGCCGAGCCGACGGGTATCGCGCAGAAGAAGATCGCCATGACGCGGCCGCGCTTGGCGAGCGGAAAATAATCGGCGAGCAAGCTCGGCGCGATCGTCCCATAGGCCGCTTCGCCGACGCCGACCGAGGCGCGCGCGAGCAGCAGCCACAGATAACTGCCGGCGAAACCCGAGACGCAGGTCGCGAGGCTCCAGAGGAACACGCCGAAGGCGATGAGCCTCGGTCGCGCCCGCCGATCACCGAGCGCGCCGAAAACCGGCGCGGAAAGCGTGTAGACGATCAAGAACGCGCTCATCAACGAGCCCAATTGCGCGTCCGACAACGCCAATACCGAATGCTTGAGGCTCTCGAACAGCGCCGCGACGACGTAGCGATCGAGGTAATTGAATAAATTGATGAAGGCGAGAACGGCCAATCCGAGACCCGCGGTGTATCCCCAGGATTTTTGCGATTCGGCGATCATGCGTGACGGTATAGTAGCAACGGGTGCTTCTCTTTGGGTTCAAACTTATGCGCATTCATGCTCGATGACCGCCACAAGCGGCTGTTGGTCGCGGCGGCGTTCGTTTTCACGATTCTGTGGTTTGCGATGCTCGTGGGACGGCCGCTCTACGATCCGGACGAGGGCCGCTATGCGGAGATACCGCGCGAAATCTTGAGCGGCGGCGATTGGGTCATCCCGCACCTCGACGGCTTCGTCTATCTGGAGAAGCCGCCGCTGCAGTATTGGGCGACGGCGCTGCTGTTCGCGGCCGTGGGCGAGGCCGAGTGGAGCGCGCGCCTCTACACCGGCGTTGCGGGCTATCTGTCGCTCGTACTGGTGTTCGCGATCGGCTACCGCCTCTGGGGCTTCAACGCGGGGCTCAAGGCGCTGTTGCTCGCGGCCGGATCGATCCTGTTCATCTTGCTCGGCCATCAGCTGACCCTCGATATGAGCTTGAGCTTTTGGCTGCTCGCGAGTTTGGCGTGCTTCGTCTTTGCGCAGTCCAGTCGCGAGCGGCCGCCGGCCACGCGCGGCTGGATGCTCGGCTGTTGGGCGGCGATGGCGCTCGCGGTACTGACCAAGGGCTTGATCGGCGTCGTGATACCCGGCTTTACGCTCGTCGCCTACGTGCTGTGGCAGCGCGATCGGCGAATGCTCTCGCAGTTGAATTTCCGGTATGGAATTCCGGTGTTCGCGGCGATCGCGGTGCCGTGGTTCGCATTAGCGGCTCGCGCCAATCCGGAATTCCTGCAATTCTTCTTCATTCGCGAACATTTTCAGCGCTTTCTGACGCCGATCGAAGCGCGCAGCGAGCCGTGGTGGTTCTTCATACCGGTACTGATCGTCGGCGTGCTGCCGTGGATCACGCAGGCGCTGCGGGCGCTTGCGATCGGCTGGCGCGGCGCGCAACCGGCGGGGGATTTCAATGCGCGGCGCCTGTTGTGGATTTGGTCGGCATTCGTGTTGGTATTTTTTTCGTTTTCCGATTCGAAATTGATTCCCTATATTCTGCCCTGCGTGCCGACTCTCGCGTTGTTGTGCGCCGAACCCATGCAGGGCGACGAGCGCAAGCATCTGCTCGCAGGCACGGCACTGACGCTGCTGTTTGCGGCCGGCACGCTCGTCTATGCGAGCGCGATCTGGAGTTCGGCGCACGGCCGCGCGCTTGCGGTCGAATTGCGTCCCGCGCTCCTCTGGGTGAGCCTTGCGCTCGGCGCAGCCGCGGCCGCCGCATTCGTGCTCACGTCGCGCAAGCGATTTCTCGGCGCCTCGGCCGCGCTCGGCGCGGGCTGGTTCGGCGCGGCTCTGGCGATCACCGTCGGCGCGTGCGATGTGCAGCAATTCTTCAGCGCCAAGGATATCGCGGCGACGCTGCGGCGTGTCGCGCCCGCGGGGGCCGCCATTTTTTCCGTTCAAACCTATGAACAGTCCTTGCCGTTCTACCTGGGCCGCGAGCTTACCCTCGTCGATTATCGCGATGAGTTCGCGCTCGGACTGCGCCAGGATCCCGGCCGCGCGATTGCCGGCACCGAGGAGTTTGCGCGCGCCTGGACGGCGCTGCCCGCGGGTTTTGCGATCATGCCGCCGGCGAGCCGCGAACGACTCGCCGCGCAGGGCCTGCCGATGCGCGAGTTGGCGCGATTTGCCGATCGGATCGTGCTCGTGAGCCGCCAATAGCCGCTGATCTCGTCCCTATCCCAAGGATTGGCGTTATAAACTAGCGCGCAGAGGCCTTGCCTCGGCAGGTGTTCCAACGGCGATGCGCACCAATGTGGTGCGGATCTTCGCGTGGTGCTTGGAGAAAGTCTGTGTCGATCCATGTCGCGCTCAATCATCTAACGCACTACCGCTACGATCGGCCCGTGGGCTTGAGCCCGCAGATCGTGCGGCTCCGGCCGGCGCCACATTGCCGTACGCGCATACTCAGCTATTCACTGCGGGTCATGCCGGCCGATCATTTCATCAATTGGCAGCAGGACCCGGAATCGAACTACCTTGCACGCCTGGTCTTTCCCGACGAGACGCGCGAACTGCGCATCGAGGTGGATTTGGTCGCCGAAATGTCGGTGTTCAATCCATTCGATTTTTTCCTGGCGCCGTATGCGGAGAAGATTCCGTTCAAGTATGAATCGGACGAACGGCGCGAGTTGGCGCCGTATCTGATCAAGGCGCCGGCGACGCCGTTGATCTCGGCGTATTTGAATGGCATCTCGCGAGAACCGCGCCGCACGATCGATTTCCTCGTCGACGTCAACCGTCGCGTCGCCGCCGATATCCGCTACGTCATCCGCCTCGAGCCCGGCGTGCAGAGCCCCGAGCAGACGCTCGAGCAGCACAGCGGCTCGTGCCGTGATTCCGCGGCCCTGTTGGTGCAACTGCTGCGCCACCTTGGACTCGCCGCGCGTTTCGTCTCGGGCTATTTGATTCAACTCGTGCCGGACGTCAAAGCGCTCGACGGACCCGCGGGTCCGGCGCAGGACTTCACCGATCTGCATGCCTGGTGCGAAGTGTATCTGCCCGGCGCGGGTTGGATCGGTCTCGATCCGACCTCGGGATTGCTCGCCGGAGAAGGGCATCTGCCGCTTGCCTGTACGCCCGAGCCTTCGGGCGCGGCGCCCGTCTCGGGGGCCGTCGATGAATGCGAGACCGTGTTCGAGCATCACATGAGCGTGCGGCGGATCTGGGAAGCGCCGCGCGTCACGAAGCCCTATTCGGAAGCCGACTGGGCCGCGATCCAAAGCGTGGGCTCCGCGGTCGATGTGGATCTGCAAGCGCTCGATGTGCGCCTGACGATGGGCGGGGAGCCGACTTTCGTCGCGATCGATGATCCGGACGGCGAGGAATGGAGTACCGCCGCGCTCGGTCCGACCAAGCGCCGTTATGCGGCCGATCTGTACCACCGCCTGCGCAAGCAGTACGCGCCCCAGGGGCTCGCGCACTTCGGTCAGGGAAAGTGGTATCCCGGCGAGCAATTGCCGCGCTGGTCCTTGAATTGTTATTGGCGCAAGGACGGCGAGCCGATTTGGGTCAATCCCGCGCTGATTGCCGATGAACACGCGCGCGGCGCCGTCACCGACTTGGAATCGCAACGCTTTCTCGCACGCGTCGCGGTGGAACTCGGCTTCGATCCGAAGTTCGTGTTTCCGGCCTATGAGGATGCGTTTTATTACCTCTGGCGCGAGCGCCGCTTGCCGGTCAACGTCGATCCGTTCGATTCCGCGCTCAAGGATCCGCTCGAGCGAGAGCGGCTCGCGAAAGTGTTCGAGCGAGGGCTCGACAAGGTCGTCGGCCATGTATTGCCGGTCGCACGCAGCGCCGACGGGCTGCGTTGGCAAACGGGTCCGTGGTTCCTGCGCAGCGAACGCTGCTACCTGATTCCCGGCGATTCGCCGATCGGCTACCGGCTTCCCCTCGATTCGCAGCCCTGGATCGCGAGCGCGGATTTCCCGTTCATTCATGCGCCGGATCCGACGCGTGAATTTCCCGCATTGGCGAGTCACGCGGCGATTCGCCGCCAATACCAGCGCCGCGATCCCGCGCGCACCTCCGTCGTCGTCGCCGAGCTTCCTAAGGCGCGGCAATCGGCCGTGGCGCTGACGCGTACCTCCTTGTGCGCGCAGGCCCGCGACGGGGTGCTCTACATCTTCATGCCGCCGGTGCGCGAGCTCGAAGAGTATTTGGAATTGATCGGCGCCGTCGAAGCGGTCGCCGAGGCGCTCGCTCAGCCCGTGATCATCGAAGGCTACGAGCCGCCGGTCGATCCGCGCCTCAGCAACTTTCGCGTGACTCCCGATCCCGGCGTCATCGAAGTCAACGTACAGCCGTCGGCGAATTGGGACGAACTCGTCGAGCGAACCTCGTTTCTGTATGAGGCGGCACACCAGTCGCGCTTACGGTCGGAAAAATTCATGCTCGACGGCCGCCATGTCGGCACCGGCGGCGGCAATCACTTCGTGCTCGGCGGCGCCACGGCGCAGCATTCGCCGTTCTTGCGCCGGCCGGACCTGCTCCGAAGTCTGCTCGGCTATTGGCACAACCATCCCTCGCTGTCCTACTTGTTCTCCGGATTGTTCATCGGACCCACATCGCAGGCACCGCGCGTCGATGAGGCGCGCAACGATTCGCTGCACGAGCTCGAGATCGCGTTCAAACATTTTCCGAAGCCCGGCGAATCCTGCGCGCCATGGCTCACCGACCGGCTGCTGCGCAACCTGCTCATCGATGTCACGGGAAATACCCATCGCGCCGAATTTTGCATCGACAAGATGTATTCGCCGGACACCTCGACGGGCCGGCTCGGGCTGCTCGAGCTGCGCGCGTTCGAAATGCCGCCGCATGCGCGCATGAGTTTGACGCAGCAGCTGCTGCTGCGATCCTTGGTCGCGCGATTCTGGCGCACGCCGTACGCGCCCGCCGACTTGGTCCGTTGGGGCAGCGAATTGCACGACCGCTTCATGATGCCTTACTTCGTCGAGCGGGATTTCGCCGACGTGATCGCCGAAACGCAGGCGGCCGGCTTCGCATTGCAGGCGCATTGGTTTGCGCCGCATTTCGAATTTCGCTTTCCGAAGCTCGGAGATTTCGCCGTGCGCGGCGCGCTGCTCGAGCTGCGCCAGGCGCTCGAACCCTGGCACGTCATGGGCGAGCAGGGCGTGCCCGGGGGCACCGTGCGCTATGTCGATTCGTCGGTGGAACGCTTACAAGTGGCCGTCACGGGTCTTGCGCCGGCGCGCTATGCCGTGACCTGCAATGGCCGCAGGGTCCCGCTGCGGCCCACGGGCCGCGTCGGCGAGTTCGTCGGCGCGGTGCGTTACCGGGCTTGGCAGCCGCCGACCGCGCTGCACCCGACGATCGGCATCCATGCGCCGCTGACGTTCGATCTTTATGATACGTGGATGAGCCGTTCCGCAGGCGGATGTCAGTATCATGTCACGAATCCCGGCGGCCTCAGCCACGAGGTATTCCCGGTCAATTCGTACGAGGCGGAGAGCCGGCGTCTGGCGCGTTTCTTTCGCATGGGCCATACGCCGGGCGCGATGCAGGTGAGCACCGAGATCGTCGATGCCGAATTCCCGTTCACGCTGGATCTACGCAAGTGAGCAGCTAAGTCTCGCCAATGGCTGAACCACGCCTCGAAACCTATGTGAGCGACGCGCGTCGATACGACGAATTGCTCGATCCGGAGCGTGCGGTGCGCCCGCATTGGCGCCCGCTGATCGATCGGCTCGCGGGCGACGGTGCCGCATCGGTGCGGCGCGGTGCCGAGCTTGCGCGCCGGCTCATCGTCGAAAATGGCGTGACCTACAACGTCTACGCCGATCCCCAGGGACGCGATCGTCCCTGGGTGCTCGATCCGCTGCCCTTGTTGCTGACGGCGGCGGAGTGGCACGAAATCGAACTGGGCGTCGCCCAGCGCGCGCAGCTCCTGGATGCCTTGCTCGCCGATCTGTACGGACCGCAACGCCTGCTCAGCGAGGGACTCGTGCCGCCGGAGCTGCCCTTCGGGCACCCGAATTTCTTGTGGCCCTGCCACGGGCTCAATCCGCTCGGGCAAAACTGGCTGCATGTCTATGGGGTCGATATCTCGCGCTCCGCCGATGGACGCTGGTGGGCGCTCGCCGATCGCACGCAAACGCCGTCCGGGCCCGGCTATGCGCTCGAGAATCGTCAGATCATCACGCGCGTCTTCCCGGACCTCATCAACGACTTAGGCGTGCGCTCGATCGGCGGATTTTTCCTCGCCTTGCGCGAACATCTGCTGAGCGTCGCCGACGACGGCGAAGCGCCGCTCGCGGTCGTCCTCACGCCCGGATCGTTCAACGAGACCTATTTCGAACATGCCTACCTCGCGCGCCAGCTGGGTCTGCCCCTGGTCGAGGGTCATGACCTGACCGTGCGCGGCGACACGCTGTTCTTGAAGTCGCTCGGCGGACTGCGGCGCGTGCATGCGATTTTGCGTCGCCTCGACGACGATTTTTGCGATCCGGTCGAACTGCGCGGCGATTCGGCGCTCGGCGTGCCCGGATTGATCGCCGTCGCGCGCGCGCGCCGGGTCATGATCGCCAATGCGCTCGGCAGCGGCGTGCTCGAATCGGCGGCGTGGATGGGCTTCATGCCGGCGATTTCAGAACGGCTGCTCGGCGAGACGCTGCGTCTGCCGTCGGTGGCGACCTGGTGGTGCGGCGAGCAGGCGGCGCTCGACTATGTCATTGAGCACATCGACGGCCTCGTCATCAAACCGGCGTTTCCCAATCAGCGCTTCGAGGCGGTATTCGGGCGCGATCTCGAAGCGCCGGCGCGTGCGCGCCTGATCGAGCGGCTGCGCGAGCGGCCGCATGCCTACGTCGCGCAAGAACGTCTGGCGTTTTCCCAAGCCCCGGTATGGCGCGGCGGCGGCGCCCAAGAGCTTGCGGCGCGCGCCCTCGGCATTCGTGTCTACGCGATCGCGACGCCTACGGGTTTCCGGGTCATGCCCGGGGGCCTCGCGCGGATCGCCGGCGACGGCGCGGTCGACATCGTGTCGATGCAGCGCGGCGGCGGCAGCAAAGACGTTTGGGTGCTGGCGCCGGATCCGCGCCCCGTAGATGATGGATACGGGTCGGCGACGCAGCCGCGTACGCAAGTCCGGCATGACGAACTGCCCTCGCGCTTGGTCGAGAACCTCTATTGGCTCGGCCGATACAGCGAACGCTGCGAGAGCAAGGCGCGCCTCCTGCGTGCAAGCATCGGGATGCGCAGCAACGCCGCGCTGTGGCCGGCGGCGGTTGCGACCTGCCGTCATTTCGGCTGCATGCCGAAAGCCGGCGAGGACGCCCTGCCAGCGGCGGGCGGGGCCACGCTGCCGATATTCAGCGAGTCGAATCCCTTGGGGCTGGCCGCGGACCTGCAGCGCCTGGTGTGGTGCGCTTCCGAGGTGCGCAGCCGTCTGTCGGCCGAGAATTGGCGTGCGATCGGCGTGTTTCAGCGCGAATTTCACGAGGCCGCGGCCAAAGGCGCCGATCCGCGCGAGATCCTCGATCGCATGCTGCTATCGCTCGCGGCTCTCGCCGGATTCGCGCTCGACGATATGACGCAGGATGACGGCTGGCGGCTGCTGATGCTGGGCCGCCGCCTGGAGCGCTTGCAATTTCTCTCCACGCTGCTCGCGCAGCGCCTCGCCGCCGGCTCGACCCCGACCCAGGCAGAATTGGAATGGCTGCTCGATATCGGCGACAGCACGATTACCTATCGCACGCGCTATCTCGCCTCCCCACAGCTGGGCGCGACGATCGATCTGCTCGTATTCGATCAAACCAATCCGCGCGCGCTCGCGTTTCAATGGCAAGAGATCGAATATTCCTTGCTGCGCATCGCGGCCTCCTTGGGCGGCGCGCCGGATGCCACGCTCGACGCGGCGGTCTCGCTGGTCCAAGAACAGCAGTTGCACGCGCTCGACGGCGATAGCACGCGCGCCGAGCGTGCGCGCGTCTGCTTGAGCGAGCATCTCGAGGGACTCGGGTTCTCGGCGGGACTGCTCTCGGATCGGCTGTCCCTCAAGTATTTCTCGCTGATCGACGAGAATCTGATCGTGGTCGCGGCATGAGCGATACGCGTCAATATCGCGTTCGCCACGAGACCGTCTACGCCTACGGCGGGGACGTCGCGCATTCCCATCAGCTGTTGCACCTGACGCCGCGCAAAGCGCCGAATCAGATCTGCCATTCGCACTCGATCACGCTGCAGCCCACGCCGAGCGTGCGGCACGACGATATTGACGCCTTCGGCAATCCCGTGACGCGCCTCGAATACGATCGTCCGCACGATCGGCTCGAGGTCATGGCGCATCTGCACGTCGAGGTGCAGAGCCCCGAGCCGTGCGCGGCCGAGGACAGTCACGCCTGGGAAGCGGTACGGCGCTCGCTCTGCTATCCCGACAATCCAGCGACGCCGGAGCGCTTGGAGGCGAGCCGCTTTCGTATGGAGTCGGGTTATGTGCGCATCAAGCAAACCTTCACCGAATATGCGGCCGATTGTTTTACGCCGGATCGTCCGGTACTCGCCGCGGCCTTGGCGCTCATGCACCAGATCCACCGCGACTTCACCTATGCGCCCGGCACGACCGACATCAAGACCTCCGGTTTGGAAGCCTTCCAGGCGCGGCGCGGCGTGTGTCAGGATTTCGCGCACATCATGATCGGCTGTTTGCGCTCGCGCGGCTTGGCAGCGCGCTACGTCAGCGGCTATTTACGCACCACACCGCTGGGTGCGCAGGGTGCGCAGGGTGCGCCTTTGGTCGGCGCGGACGCCTCGCATGCCTGGGTCTCGGTCTATTGCCCGCCGTTCGGCTGGATCGATCTGGACCCCACCAACGATTGCAGCGTCGGCGCCGATCACGTCACGATCGCCTGGGGGCGGGACTTCGGCGACGTCTCGCCGTTGCGCGGTGTGATCGTCGGCGGCGGCCGCCATCGTTTATCGGTACGCGTTTCCGTGCAGCCGGAGTAATATCGAGCCCGGCGAAACCGTTTTCGTCCATTGAAGGAGATCCCGTTGGCCAAGCCGAACTATCGTCACGCAAAGAAACAGAAAGAGACCGCCCGCAAGGCGCGGCAGGATGCCAAGCAGCAGCGGCGCGCCACGGTTCCGGAAGCGCCCATCGAACCCGCCGTACCGTCGAAACCCGCCGAGTGAATCCGCGGGCCGCTGCCTAGCCCGCCAGTTCGAATGCAGCGCGCTGCCGCGCGAATTGCACGACCTGCTTAGCCATGATCGCCAGCTGGCCCGCGACCGCGGGACTCATGCTGATGTTGTCTCGATCGAAGCCGCCGACGCTCGTGTTGATGGCGACACCGAGCGGCGTCGGCCAGCCGCGCAGCGCGTGCACGATCGAGCGCAGCGCGCTCAACGTAGTGCCGGTCGCTTGCCAGCCGAAGGCGCAGGCGATGAGTCCGACCGCGCGGCCCTCGAAATAGGGCGTCGCGTCATCGCGCATGTCTTCGGCATAATCGAGTGCGTTTTTGATGAGGCCGGACAGCGACCCGTGGTATCCGGGAGAAGCCACGATGATGCCGTGGGCGCGGCGCAACACCGAAACGAAGTGCTGCGCCGTGGCGTCGCGTTCGGGCATTTCGGGCGCATAGATCGGCAGCGCAAGATCGGGTCCGGTCAGCAATTCGGTGTCGGCACCGAGTTCGCCGGCCTGGGTGAGCGCGAACCGCAACGCATGTTCCGACGCGGATCCGAGGCGTATCGTGCCGCCGATTCCGACGATCAGGGGACGAAAAGTGGGGCCGCTGGGTGCTTTCGCCATCCGGCTAATCCTAGCAAATTGGGACCGCGATTAATGGTAAGTCGGCCGCTTTGCTCGATTATTGTGACTTGAGTGCCATTACCTCGCGCTCGCGCGCCAGGTGATGAATTCTTAACAGATCTTGGCTTGCGTAGAGGCGCCGGACCGCCAAGAATCAGCGCATCTTCGCTTCACGCGGTGCTCGGTCTGGCCTATGCGCGCAGTTAATTGCCGGTTTTTGTCGCTCGGGCTCAACTTGTGCCTGTTGGCAGCGCTCGGCGCCAGCACGGCCATCACGCTGCCCGAGCAGAGCAGCGCGTCCGGCGCCGATTCGAATCCCAGCCAATATGTGCTGACTACCACCGGCGATCTGGATCTGACGAATTCGATCGTCGGCGCGCCGGTGCAGGTCACGGGACTCATCGTCCCGTTCGGTTCGACACCGCCGGATTTCACCGCATCGCCGCTCGCGACCGGCATGACGGTCGAGAGTATTTACACGTCGACGAGCGATACGTTGACGGCGGCCAGCTTAACGGTGTATTTGAACATTTAGTGACAGCAATCAGCCGACGCGGTTTTCTTCAATTCAGCGCCGCCGTGCTCGCTGCGGGATCGCTCGATGCGCAGCCGGCACAGCCGGGCTTTGCCTTCGTCGGAACCTATACGCCGAACGGCGGCGGCATCTATGTGTTTCGCGTCGATCTCGCCTCGAGTGCGCTCACACACCTTCAGCTGCTCGACGATATCCGTAATCCATCCTGGCTCGCGCTGAACCCGGATCAGACGCGACTGTACGCCGTCAGCGAGATCGATAACTATGCGGGCGGGCGCTCGGGCGCGGTCGCGAGCTATGCGATCGATCCGCGCAGCATGCGCTTGACGCGGCTCGGCATCGTCGCCTCGCAGGGCACGTTCCCCGCGCACCTCAGCGTACATGGATCCGGCAAGTTCGTGTTCGTCGCCAACTATGGAACCGGCAGCGTCGCGGTGTTCCCCGTCGGCGCCGATGGCGCGCTCGCCGATGCGAGCGACGTGCGTCCTAGCGTCGGACCCCGGCACCTTGCGCACGCGATCGATGATCCGCCCGGTCAATTCGCGGTCAGCGACCACGAAGGCCCGCATATCCACATGGTCGCGCCGGACCCCGGCGGCGAATTCGTCGTCGCCAACGATGCCGGGCTCGATCTGACGCTCGTCTGGCGCTTCGATGCGCAGGCGGGCCGACTGCTTCCGGCCGACGCACCGGTGGTTGCTGCGCCCGCGGGTTCGGCGCCGCGCCATTTCGTGTTCCACCCGAACGGGCGCCTGTTCTACAATCTTTACGAACACGACGCCAAGATTGCGGTTTACGATTACGATGCGGCGCATGGCGCGATGCGGCTCAAGCAAACGATCTCGACGCTGCCGCCGAAATTCGCCGGCAGCAATCTGACCTCCGGAATCGTGATCGGCGCGGACGGCCGATTTCTGTATGCCGCGAATCGTTTGCACAATTCGGTCGCGAGCTTTGCGATCGACGCCGAAGGTCAATTGCGCGCCATCGGCGACACCTGGGTCCATGCGGACTCGCCGCGCAGCCTCGTCATCGACCCGACCGGCCAATACCTCTACAGCTGCAATCAAAAAGGCGATTCGATCACCTCATTTCGGCTTTCCGCCGCGACCGGTGCGCCGCAATTCACGGGCCGGTTCGAGGCCGTCGGCAGTCCGGCGGCGATGGTCATTCTGAAGTTCAAGTAAACTCCGCTATGCCGCCGCCCGAGCCCCGCCGTATACTGAAATCCTTGAGCGCAACGCTCGCATCGGCTCGGGTGTAGATCCTATGGAACTCGCGATGATCGGTTTGGGGCGCATGGGTGCAAACATGGCGCAGCGTCTGATGCGCGGCGGCCATCGGGTGGTCGGATACGATCCGTCGGAGCCTGCGCGACAGGCGCTCGAAGCGAAGGGCGCGCAATCCGCGGCTTCGCTCGAGGCCTTGGTGCAGAAACTCAAAGCGCCGCGCACGCTCTGGCTCATGGTGCCGGCGGGCGAGATCACCGATGCCACGGTGAGCGCGCTGCAGCCGCTGCTCTCGCCCGGCGATACGATCATCGACGGCGGCAACTCCAATTACCGCGATACCCAGCGCCGAGCGCTTGCCGTGGCCGCGAAGAAAATCGACTATGTTGATTCGGGTACCAGCGGCGGCGTCTGGGGCCTCGCGGAAGGCTACAGTCTCATGATCGGCGGCGATGAAGCGGTCGTTGCGCGCTTGAAGCCGATCTTCGAGACGCTGGCGCCGGCGCCGGATCGCGGCTGGGGCCGCGTGGGCCCCGTCGGCGCCGGTCACTACACGAAGATGATCCACAACGGCATCGAATATGGCCTCATGCAGGCCTATGCCGAAGGCTTTTCCATTTTGCAGCACAAGGAAGAATTCAAACTCGACCTGCATCAGATCGCCGAGATCTGGCGCTACGGCAGCGTCGTGCGTTCCTGGCTGCTCGATTTGACCGCCAATGCGCTCGAGAAAAATCCGGCCCTGCACGGCATCGCGCCGTTCGTCGCCGATTCCGGCGAGGGGCGCTGGACGGTGGCCGAGGCGATCGAACTCGGCGTACCCGCAGTCGTGATCACGGCCTCGCTGCTCGAGCGGCTGCGATCGCGCGATGCCGAGTCGTTTTCCGATAAATTGCTCGCGGCGATGCGCAATCAATTCGGCGGTCACGCGATCAAGACCGAATAAGCGGCGACGCAGATCCGCGCCGGCGCTTGCGCTCAGCCGCCTTCGCTCACCGATTTATGGCTGCTGACGGCCTCGCCGTCGTTCTTCTTGAGCTTCAAGAACACCAGCGTCGAGAGCATCGTCCAGCTGCCGAGCGCGATGAATGCGAGGTGAATGCCGTGGATCATTTCGGGTGCAGTCGCGTGCAGCCCGCCCGGGATGAACAGCTCGGTCGTCAGCGAGGCGGCCGCAACCGCGAAGCTCAAGGACATTTGCTGGGCGGTGCTCGCAATCGTGCTCGCGGAACTCGCCTGTTCCTCGTTGATGTCGGCATAGGCCAGCGTGTTCATGCTCGTGTATTGCAGCGATTGCAGAAAACCGAACAGAAACAGCACCGGCACGATCAGCGCGACCGGCGTCGTGATCTCCACTCGCGAGAGCGCCACGATCATCGCGCCGATCGCGATCGTGTTGACGATCAACACGTGCCGATAACCGAACGCGCGCAGCAGCCGCGGCATCGTGAGCTTCAAACTCATGGCGGCGAACGCTTGCGGCATGATCAGCAAACCGGATTGGATCGGCGTGAAACCGAAACCCACTTGATAGAGCAGCGGCAGCAGAAAGGGCATGCCGCCGATGCCCAAGCGCGTGAAAAAGCTGCCGTTCACCGAGGAACGGAACGTGCGAATCTTAAACAGGCTCAGGCGCAGCAGCGGATGCAGCGTATGCGCCGTATTGATGCCGTAGGCGGTCAGCAGCGCCGCCGAGATCGCGAGCAACCCGGTGATCTCGCGGCCGCTCAGCGTGTGATTGCCGAAAACCTCGAGAACGTAGGATAGCAGCGCGATACCCGATCCGAACAACACCAGACCGACGAAATCCAGCGGATAATTGTGCTCGGCGCTGAAATTCGGCAGATGCCGATAGACCATCCACAGCCCGGCGATGCCGATCGGGATATTGACGAAGAAAATCACGCTCCAATGAAAATAGCCGATGATGAAGCCGCCGGCGACCGGCCCCAGCATCGGTCCGATGAGTCCCGGTATCGCGACGAAGCTCATCGCGCGGATCAGCTCGGATTTCGGAAAGGCGCGCACCATCGTGAGTCTGCCGACGGGGAGCATCATCGCGCCGCCCATGCCCTGCAGCACGCGAAACGCCACGAGCAAATGGATGTTGCTCGATAGCCCGCACAGAAACGATCCCAAGGTGAAGATGCCGATCGCCGCGGCGAATACGCGCCGCGTGCCGAATCGATTGGCCATCCAGCCGCTGATCGGAATGAATACCGCGAGGCTCAAGGTGTAGCTCGCGAGCACGGCCTTCATGCTGAGCGGGGGCACCTTGAGCGCCGCTGCGATCGCAGGAACCGCCGTGTTGAGAATCGTCGTGTCGAGCGCTTCCATGAAAAACGCGACGGCCACGAGCCACGGCAACAGCCGCCGGCTGGTGCTGTCGGCCATGGGATCAATACTGGGCTGGGCGGCCGGTCGAGCGTCCCCTGGAATCATGCGCCCGCGATTGCGGTGTCGACGATCGTCTGGGCGTCGCGCAAGATGCGCTTCAAGTGCAGCTCGTCACGAAAGCTCTCGCCATAAATCTTGTATATATCTTCGGTGCCCGATGGGCGCGCAGCAAACCAACCGCCGGCGGTGATGACCTTGATGCCGCCGAATGGCGCGCCGTTGCCGGGCGCGTGATCGAGAACTTGGCTGATTTTATCGCCGGCAAGCTCGGTGATCGTGATTTGGCTCGGCGCCAACTTCGATAATTTGCGCTTTTGCGCCGCGTTGGCGGGCGCCTCGACGCGATCGGCAAACACGGCGCCGAATTCTTCGCTCAATGCGCGGTATCGCTGGCCGGGATCCTGGCCGGTGCGGGCGGTGATTTCGGCCGACAGCAGCGCCGGCACCAGGCCGTCCTTGTCGGTCGTCCAGACAGTGCCGTCGATGCGGCTGAACGAGGCGCCGGCGCTCTCCTCGCCGCCGAAGCCGATCGATCCGTCGAGCAGACCATCGACAAACCACTTGAAGCCGACCGGGACCTCGTAGAGCGGCCGCCCGAGGCGCGCGCTGACCCGATCGATCATCGAGGTGCTGACCACGGTCTTGCCGATGCCGGCCTTCGGACGCCAGTGCGGACGATGCTGAAACAAATAATCGATCGCGACCGACAGATAGTGATTCGGCGGCAGCAGACCGCTCGAGGCGGTGACGATGCCATGGCGATCGGCATCGGTGTCGCAGGCAAAGGCGACGTCGAAGCGCTTTTGCAGCCCGATCAGACGCTGCATCGCATAACTCGAGGAGGGATCCATGCGGATCTTGCCGTCCCAGTCGAGGCTCATGAAGCGAAACGTCGGATCGACCTCTTCGCTGACCACCTCGAGATCGAGCTTGTAGCGCTCGGCAATGCGTGCCCAATAATGCACGCCGGCGCCGCCTAAGGGATCGACGCCCATGTGCACTTTGGCGTCGCGGATCGCCGTCATGTCGATGATCTTGCCGAGCTCCGCGACATAGGTCGTCAGGAAATCGAACGAATGCGTCGTCGCGGCGCTGCGCGCTTTGGCGAAGCTGATGCGATTGACGTCGCCGAGCCCGGATTGCAGCAATTGATTCGCGTAGGTCTCGATCCAGGAGGTGATGTTCGTATCGGCCGGTCCGCCGTTCGGCGGGTTGTATTTGAAGCCGCCGCTATCGGGCGGGTTGTGCGACGGCGTAATCACGATGCCGTCGGCAAGGCCGGCTTGGCGATCGCGGTTGTAGTTCAGAATCGCATGGGAAATCGCCGGTGTCGGCGTATATTCGCCGCCCACGGCGATCATGACCTCGACGCCGTTGGCAGCGAGCACCTCGAGTGCGCTCGCGAACGCCGGGATCGAGAGCGCGTGCGTGTCGAAGCCGAGATACAGCGGGCCGTCGATGCTTTGCTGCTTGCGGTAGACGCAGATTGCCTGCGAAATCGCGATCACATGCGCCTCGTTGAAGCTGCCGTCGAACGAGCTGCCGCGATGACCCGAGGTGCCGAACGCGACGCGCTGCTCACGCACGCTCATATCGGGCCGTTCGGTGTAGTAGGCCGAGATCAGCCGCGGCACATCGACCAGGGATTTCGCGGGTGCCGGCTTGCCGGCGAGCGGACTGATGTTGGTGCTCATACTTTTCCTAAGCTTGTGCTCTTCACGACGATAAGTTCCATGAGTTCCTGCCAGCTCTTGACGAAGGACGCGGCGCCTTCCTTCTGCAGTGTAAGCGCTAGCGCATCGATATCAACGCCGGCTTTCGCGAATTGTTTCAAGGTCTCCTCGCAGTCGCCGCCGTCGTCCGGTATCGTGGCGTTGATGCTGCCGTTGGCGGCGAATGCGAGCAGCGTCTTTTCCGGCATGGTGTTGACCGTATCCGGGGCCGCGAGCGCCTCGACGTAGAGGCTGGGGTTCGCCTTGGGGTCCTTGGTTCCGGTGCTGGCCCAGAGCAGGCGCTGGGCCAGCGCGCCTGCGCTCTCGAGATCGCGCCAGCGTTTGGAATTCAACAAGTTGCGATAGGCCGCATACGAGCGCCGGGCGATCGCGATGCCGAGCTGATTGCGCAGCGCGTCGGGCAACGGCGCCGCGCTCACGGCTTTATCCCAGCGGCTCACGAACAGCGAGGCGACCGAGGAGATGCGCAGACTCAAGCCCGCGGCGCGCCGCCGCTCGATGCCGCGCAGATACGCCTCGGCGGCCGCAAGATACTGTTCGCGCGAGAACAGCAAGGTCACGTTGATCGGCACGCCGGCGAAGATCGCCCCCTCGATCGCCGTGATCCCGGCCGCAGTACCCGGAATCTTGACGTAGAGATTCGGACGCTGCGCTTGGGCGTAAATGGCGATCGCGGCCGCGAGCGTGCCGGCGGCATCATCGGCGAGCAGCGGCGAGACCTCCATCGAGACCCAGCCGTCGCGGCCGCCCGTGGCCGTGTAGACCGGCACGAACAGGTCGGCGGCGCGGCGCAGATCCTCGAGTGCGAGTTCGATGAACAAGCGCTCGCCGCGCAATCCGGCGCCGGCTTTCGCGCGTATTCCGGCGTCGTAGCCGCCGGACTTGCCGATCGCCTCATCGAAGATCGTCGGATTCGACGTCAGTCCGGTCACCGACAAGTCGTCGATATAGCGCTTTAGCGTGCCGTTATCGAGGATTTCGCGCGTGATGTTGTCGAGCCATAGGCTTTGTCCTAGATCGTGGAGCTGTCGCGTTGCGTTCATGCATCCTCCAGAAAGTCCGCACTCGAGTGTTCGCGCAGATCGCCGATGCGCTCGATGACCCGATCGGGCCTTGGAGCGATCGAGTCCATGTCGGCGGCCTGCGCGTAATGCCCTTGGTGGACGAAAACGGTCGTGATTTTCTCTTTCAAGCGCAATTTCATGTCGGCGAGTAAATTCGGCTTGTCATCGACCATGACATAGCGCGCCGCGGGAAAGCGAAATTGCACGTCGTCGAGCGAGCGCTCTTTGTGCAGGGTGATCAACACGCGGCCCTCGACGGCATCCCAGATGCCGGATCGCTGCACCTTGCGTGGCTGAAACACGATGTCGCCATCCGACAGTACGATGGGTAATCCCAGCGTCGACAGATGCCGAATCGCGTCGAGGGCGAACGGGTAGCGCAATTGCGCGAACGGGTACTCGAGCAGGTATTCCGACATGCGCAGCAACTCGGGGTGGTCGTCGAGTCCGGTGCGAAACGCCTGCAAGGTCGCAAGATAATCGGCGCGCCCCAGCTCCTCGCGCAATGTCTGAAACAAGTCCCAATAGCGATCGCGCTGGATCAGCCCGAAGGCGCTCTCGAGGCGCACGCTGAGATCGGCTGCGAAGCGGTCGTTGTCGAGCAAGGTGTTATCGACGTCCAACAGAAACACGATGCCGGATGGCGCGCTCATGGCACCGGTTTCTCGGGGCGTGGATCGTGCCAGGTATCGGGTTCGGCGATGATGCGCGCACTCTCGGCGGGCCCCCAAGAGCCGGGCTCATATTCGAGCACGGGGCTCGTCGCAGCTAAGATCGGCTCGACGACGCGCCAGGCGGCCTCCATCGAGTCATCGCGCGTAAAGAGCGTCGTGTCGCCGTGAATCGCATTGGTCAGGAGCCGTTCATACGGAGATTTCTCGATCCGCGATTCATGGCGCGCGATCAACTCCACGGGCTCGCCGTGCATCTCCTCGCCGATCTTCTTGACCGTCGCGCCCGCGCTGATGACGACTTCGGGGCTCAATCGAAAGCGAAAATAATTGGGGCGCGAGCCCTGTTGTGCGCCGAAAATCGACAGCGGCGGACATTTCAGGTTGACGACGACCTCGGTTGCGGTGATGGGCAGATTCTTCCCGGCGCGCACGTAAAACGGCACGTCCGCCCAGCGCCAGGTATCGATGTGCAAGCGCAGCGCGGCGAAGGTTTCCACCTGCGAATTCGCCGCTACGCCGGGTTCGGTGCGATAGCCACGAAACTGGCCGCGCACGACATCTTCGGGGTCGATCGGCCGGATCGCACGGAACAGGCGCAGCCGCTCATTCTGCATCGCGAGCGGCTCCTGCCCGACCGGCGCATCCATTGCGAGCAGCGCAATGACCTGCAGCAGATGGTTCTGCACGACGTCGCGGATCGCGCCGACCTCTTCGTAAAACTTGCCGCGACCCTGGACGCCGAAGTTCTCCGCCATCGTGATCTGGATATCGTTGATGTAGTGACGGTTCCAAAGCGGCTCGAGGAAGGTATTGGCGAAGCGGAAATACAGCAGATTCTGCACGGCTTCCTTGCCGAGGTAGTGATCGATCCGGAAGATCGATTCCTCGGGGAACACCGCGTGCAGCGTCGCATCGAGCGCCTGTGCGGACGGCAAATCGCGTCCGAACGGCTTTTCCACGATGAGGCGCGCGTTCTCGGCGGCGCCCGACTTGGACAAGCCTTGCACGACATCGGCGAACATGCTCGGTGGAATCGCCAGATAATGGATCGGGCGTTGCGCGGCACCGAGCGCGCGGCGCAAGTTCGTATAGGTCGCGGCGGCGGTGTAATCGCCGTCGACATAGACGAGCAAGGAGGAGAGCTTCTCGAAGCTGCTCGGGTCGAACTCACCGCCGGCCTCGATGCTCTCTTTCGCGCGCCGGCGCAAAAGATCCAAGCTCCAGCCCTCGCGCGCGACACCGATGATCGGAATGTCGAGTCCGTCGCGGCGTACCATCGCATGCAGCGCGGGAAATATTTTCTTGTAGGCGAGGTCTCCGGTGGCGCCGAAGAATACCAAGGCATCCGAGCTCTGTGTATTCATACGCTCAAGTTCCCTGCAGGCGCGCACGCCGCAATTGTTCGATTTCGGCGAGCAATTCCAGCGCGAGTGCGACTCCGGGCAGATTGATCTCGAGGTCGCGCTGCAGCCGCAATGCTATGCGCGCGCGGCGCAGCGTCTCGCCGCTGAATTGCCATTCGCCGGCCGCGTCGAGCTGCACGTTCAAGATGCCTTCATCGACGAGTTCGACGATGCGGCTAGCCTCCACGGTACAGATGCGGCTCAAATCGCGGATGCTCAGCGTGAGGGTTTGCTCGACAATCTCGCCGGATAGGGCCTGGACGCTGGTCGGGCTCATGAGTCTTTACACTCCCAAGTTGGCGCGAGGGTTGAACGGCAGCGCGGCCGCCATCGCAAGATAGGCCGCCTTGGCTTTATCGTCCGAAGCCGGCGGCAGCGCGATCTCGAGCACCGCATACATATCGCCGGGCGGTGTCGAGGGGATGCCGCGGCCCTTGAGCCGCAGCTTGGTGCCCGCGTGCGAGCCCGGCGGAATCTTGAGCTGTACCGCACCGCTCGGGGTTGGAATCGCAATGCTGGCCCCCAGCGTCGCCTCCCAGGGAGCGACGGGCAGCGACAGTATCAGATCGCGTCCCTCGACCTGATAGTAGCGATGCCGCTCAAATTCAATTTCGATGTATAAGTCGCCGGCCTTCACCTCGCCGGCGGCCGGCGAACCTTGGCCCGCGAGGCGGATCGTCTGTCCGGCCAAGATGCCCTTCGGAATCTGCACGTTGAGCGTCCGTTCCTTCGATTCCAAGTGTCCGCTCGCATTGACGAACGGCACGCGCAGCGTGAAGCTTCGCTGGCCGCCCAGCAGGCTCGCCTCCAGGTCAAGCACGATCTTGGCATGGTGATCTTCGCCGTGGCCGCTTTGGAAGGGGCCCCGTGAACGCGCGCGACCCTGCCGGCCGAACAGCGACTCGAAAAACTCGCTGTAGGCCGCATCATTGTCGCCCGCACCGCTGAACTCGAACCCCGAACCCCAATCCGGCGGTGGTCTGAATTGCTCGCCGGGGCGCGGACCTTGTCCCAACTGATCGTAGGCCGCGCGCTTTTCCGGATTCTTCAGCACCTCATAGGCTTCGCCGAGATCCTTGAAACGCGCCTCCGCATCCTTCTCCTTGCTGACGTCCGGGTGATACTTGCGCGCCAGCTTGCGATACGCGGTTTTGATCTGCGCCTCGGTTGCGTCGCGCGCAATACCCATGATCTTGTAGTAATCCTTGAACTCCACCGATCACCTGCAACGAGTCGTAACGGTCACTAGATTTCCTGATAAGAATACTATGGGCGCCGCGGCTCCGATCAATTATCACATGTAGGTTTTTTCTGACACTAGAGCTGATAGGCGACGGTCAGCAGCACGCCCTCGGCGACATCCCGAATGAGCGTCGGCGGGTGGCCATCGAACGGCACGGAGTCCGCGATCAAGGCGCGGATCCAAGCCGCGAGCCACGCGATCTCGCGCGTGCCGTAGACGACGAACGCAGATTCATAGTTGAGCAGCAAGCTGCGCGAGTCGAGGTTCGCCGATCCGCAGACGGCCAGCGAGTCGTCGAACACGATACCCTTGGCGTGCGTCATATAGGGCAATAAGTGAATCGCGGCGCCGGTGCCCGCGAGCGCGCGAAGCGCGCGGCTGCGCGCGAAGTCGGCGAGAATGTGATTCGACGCGGCCGGCAAACACAGGTCGATCTTGACGCCGCGCCGGGCCGCGAGGCGAAACGCCAAATTCAAGCCCGCGTCGGGCACGAAGTAGGGCGTCACCGCAACGATACGCTGCTCGGCGCGATAGCACGCATCGACCAATACGGCCTGCACGGTGTCCTCGGCTTGATCCGGGCCGCTCGGCAGAAATTGCACGCGGCTTGCCTCATGCAGGCCGGCGCTCGCGGCGGGCTCGCGCGCCGCGCCGCGTGCCGCGCTGCGCTGCGCGATCGGCGTGACGCCGGCAACGGCGATCGGTGCGGCCGGTTTGCCGTGCGAGGCGATCCAGTCCGCTTCGAACTGCGCGGCGGCCGCGGCGGCGACCGGACCCTGCAGATCGAAGGTCAGATCGACCCATGCAGGTTCGCCCTCGATGCCGATGAAGTACTCGGCCGCCAAATTTCTGCCTCCGGCCCACAGTGTCGCCTCATCGGCGATCACGTACTTGCGGTGATTGCGCAGATTGCGCGGTCCGCTCGTGCTGCGCGCAAGCAAGGGACTGAAGACCGCGGTTTCAATGCCGGCCGCATGCAGACGTCGGAATAGGCGCTTCGGCAACTGGATCGCGCCGACGCCGTCGATCAGCAACCGCACGCGCACGCCCGCGCGCACGCGGGCGATGAGCCCATCGACGATCTCTCGGCCGATCGGGTCCTTGCCGAGGATATAGGTGCAGATGTCCAATCTCGCGCGCGCGGCCGCGAAGGTTTCGAACAGCGCAGCCAACGAAGCGGCGCCGTCGCCGTGCAGACGCAGATGCGACGGCGCGGATGCGGATAGTCCGAAGCTCATGATCAAATCCTCGGCCCAATGCCGGCCGAGCGCCTTGCTGCCGCCGGGCGGCAAGGCTTTGCGGCTCAATTTGCGGCGTCCGAACAAGAGGTAGAGCGGCAGCACGAGATAGGGGATGGCGATCAGTCCGAGTACCCAGGCGATCGCGATCGACGGTGGCCGGCGCTCGCGCTCGACGCGCGTCGTCAGCACATAGGTCAACAAGCTCACGACGATCGCGAGCGTGTGCGTCGTGAGTCGCGGGATCCAGGCGCTGACCCAGGCGTTCACGTCAAGGTCCGGTCAGACGCCGACCTTGACGACCAGCTTGCCGAAATTGCGGCCCTCGAGCAGGCCAAGAAACGCGCGCGGTGCGTTCGTCAAGCCATCGACGACGTCTTCGCGATATTTGATTTGACCCGCCTGTAGCCAATTGGACATTTGCTCGCGGAACTGTGGGAAATGACTGCCGTAATCGTCGAATATGATAAAGCCGCGAATCGTCAGGCGCTTGACCAAGATGCTGCGCATCAGAATCGGCGTCAGATCGGTGCCGGTCGCGGCGCCGGCGCCCTGATACTGCGCAATCAGTCCGCAAATGGGCACGCGCGCATGCGTGTTGAGCAAGGGCAGCACGGCCTGAAACACCTGGCCGCCGACGTTCTCGAAATAGACATCGATGCCGTTGGGGCAGGCGGCCGCGATGCGTTCACGCAAATCCGCCGAATGGTGGTCGATGCAGGCATCGAAGCCCAGTTCGGCAACGGCCCAATCGCATTTTTTCGCGCTGCCGGCGATGCCGACGACACGGCAGCCCTTGAGTTTGGCGATCTGTCCGACGACCGATCCGACGGCGCCGGTCGCGGCGGCGACCACGACCGTCTCGCCGGCTTGCGGCTTGCCGATGTCGAGCAGACCCATGTAGGCCGTAAAGCCCGGCATGCCTAAGACTCCGAGCGCGTAAGACGGGCGCACCAGTGCGGCGGGCAATTTCACGAGGTCCTTGCCGTCGGAGACCGCAAATTCCTGCCAGCCGCTCGTGCCGAGCACCAATTCGCCGGCGCCGAAGCCGCTATGGCGAGACTCCTCGACGCGCGAGATCGTGCCGCCGGTCATGACGGCGCCGATCGCGACCGGCGCCGCATAGGAGGGCGCGTCGCTCATTCGACCGCGCATATAGGGATCGAGCGATAGCCAGATCGTGCGCAGCAGCACCTCGCCGTCATTCAGACTCGGCAGCGGCGCCGATTCCAGTCGAAAGTCCTCGAGCGTCGCGACCGCCCCGGGACGGCGCGCGAGTACCACGCGATGGTTGAGGAGCGTTGCAGACATCTGGGTTCGAGTCCTCGTCAACTCAGCGCGGAGATCAGCGTACCGACCGACGCCGTGACCGCCATCGCGAGTGCGCTCCAAAACGTCACACGCATCGCACCCGTCAAGACGCTGGCGCCGCCGACCTTGGCTGCGAGTCCCCCGAGGCAGGGCAGGCACAGCAGCGAGGCGACGACGGTCGCGATCAGCAAATACTGCGGCGGCGCAAGCGCCGCGACCGCCAAGGGCACCGCCGCGCCCAACGCAAAGCTGCACGCGGAGGTAATTGCCGCGAGAATGGGGCGCGCGCTCAAGGTCGTCGAGAGGCCCAATTCATCGCGCGCATGCGAGCCGAGCGCATCGTGCGCCATCAATTGTTCGGCGACTTGCCGCGCGAGCGCTTTGTCGAGTCCCCGGCGCACGTAAATATCAGTCAATTCCAAGTGCTCGCCGGCATAGTCGATCTCGAGCTCGGCTTTTTCCTGCGCCAGTGCGGCCGCTTCCGTATCCGCCTGCGAATGCACCGAGACATATTCGCCGGTCGCCATCGACATCGCGCCGGCAACGAGTCCGGAGATGCCCGTCAGCAGAATGCTCGAGTGCGTGGCATGCGCTGCCGCGACGCCGACGATCAGACTCGCGGTCGAGACGATGCCGTCATTGGCGCCCAGCACACCGGCGCGCAGCCACGCGATCCCGCCGAGATTGTGCCCTTCATGAGCGCGAGCACGCATTGGAATCGGCTTCCCTCGAATCAGTCGCAAATCTTTGGCGGGTCGGCTCATGGGCGCGCGTGGCTCAGGTCCTGTTGGTCTTCGGCCCGAACAGCAGCCACAGGATGAATCCGGCGATCGGCAGCAGGATCACGAGCACGGTCCAGATCACTTTCTTGCCGGTGTCGGAGTTGCTTTGGAAAATATTGATGATTGCCCAAACGTCGGCAATCAATACCAGCAGACCGCCGAGACCTTCGTATTGCATGTTGATTCCTTGCGTGTCGGGGTGAAGCGCCGGCCAGGATGACGATAGCGTGATTTCGGCTCAGCTTCCACATGTCGGCAGATGCACAGCAAAAAATGGACGTTCAGCGCGGGGCACATATGCTCATTGGAATCATTCGCAATTGCGATTCGCGATTGGGGCCGGCGATTTGGGGGGGGCCGGAAATTGACATACAATTGGCATACATTTTAAGCTGTGATCATCATGGCGATACTCACCGTGCGGCTCACCGATGAAGAAGAGCGGTTGTTGGCGAAGCGCTCGCGCAGCGCCGGCATGAAAAAAGCGACATTCGTTCGCCAGCTCATTCGCGAGGCGCCGTTCGTCACGGGCGCCGACGTGTTTGCGGACGCGACCCGGCGCATGGGCGATCCGCGTTTGCGAATCGCGCGCAAATGAAAAAATGTGTGCTCGATTCCTCGTTCATCATCGATTTGCTGAACGAGATCGCCGAGGCTGAGCCCGGGCCGGCATTTCGTTGGCTGCATCGCAACGCAGCGGCGCGGCTGTGGATCACCCCGGTGACCATGGCGGAAGTACTCGAGGGTGCAAACGAGCCGGCGGCTGTCGAGGCGTATCTCGCGAGATATTCATGGCAAGGAATTCATCGCGTCCATGCGCAGAAGGTCGCTCAGCGACAGCGCCGGGCCGCTCATCGCATGGGCGAGAACGATGCATGGCAGGCCGCGATTGCCGAGCATCTGGGGGCGGTGCTCGTCGGGAATGAGGATGCGGCGTTTCAGCGGGTCGGTGCCCACTATGAGGATCATCGCCGGGAGTCTACGCAACGCTAGGCGGACAGGCGCCGCGATCGCGGATTTGTTCTACATCCGGCGTCGATTGCTCAAATTCGGGCGTCAGTCTGCCCACGCACAAAATCGGCGTCCTCGCCGACGTTGGGCATTGCTGCAAGTACTTCGCCCAAGGGCCGTCGGCGCGGACCGCGCAGTGCGTCCTTGAGTATCTCGCGATGCTCTTGTTCGGCGCTTCGATTATTCTTCGCTGCGCTCCGCTTCAGGGCGTCGACCAATTCGTCCGTCAGTTTGCGAACCCTGAGTTGTGCCACGTGGGGTCTCCGCGGATTTATAAATCTTAGCGATGCTAGCGCGGCATTGCCGGGCAGAGCCACCATTCCCGCCGAGCCTGCTCGAGCGACAAAAAAACGTGACAAAATGCCGCGTTTTAGGTCGCGGCTCATTTGTACGGATGCTCTGGCTGCAAATGACACTAAGTCTTTATAATCAATTGGTTACTCCGCTGTTTGATACGCGGTGCCGGGTTACAGCAACGCGTTGATAAACGTAATACATGATAACAGCACAATCAGTAATACAATTTTAGCCATGGAATCATTAACCACCGGTTTCTCACTTCGCATTCCCAAGGATTTGGCTCGTCGCGTTGCGCTTGAAGCCAAGCGCACAGGCTTGAGCAAATCCGAATACGCGCGTCGCGCCTTGGAAGCGTTCAACCAGCAGCGCATGCAAGAACGCATGGCATTTCTTTCCACGCAACTGGCTGCACACAGCGCCGCAGCCCATGATGCGATGGAGTCCAGCGTCTCCGACGGGACAGTGTGAGCTCACGATTACGCGGGGAAGTTGGGCGGTTGACTTTGAGCCGCAAACTCACAAACAAGAATCTGGAAAGTAAAGAGCCTCGTGCTCTAGTTATTCAGACCGTGCAAGCGCGCGGATCACAAGCCTAACCCCTACACCAGCAGCAGAATCCCCGCCGCCGCGCTCAAGCCGAGCACGATTTCCTCGAACACGCGTTGATTGATGCGCGGCAACAGCCAGCGCCCCGCAAGCGCGCCCAAGAACACCAGCGGCGCGAGCATCAAATTGAACGCAAAGCTCGTCGTCGTGATGAGGCCGAGTCCGACCATGAAGGGCACCTTGAACAAATTGAGCAGGCAGAAGAACACGGCCGCAGTGCCGACGTATTCCATCTTGGGCAGGCGCATCGCGACCAAATAAATCGCCATGAGCGGCCCGCCCGCGTTGGCCACGAGCGTCGTGAAGCCGGCCAGAAGGCCGATGAACGCGGCGACGCCCCAGTGCATGAGCGCGTCGCTCTCGCTTAGGCCCGACTTTCGCCAGCGCAGCCAATAGCTCAACGCGGCCATACCGACGATGATCGCACCGATCAGCGTGCGCGCGGTGTGATCGGAAATGACGCGCATCGCAAAGTAGCCCGCCACGACGCCGGCCGCGGTCCACGGGAAGAGTTTCCAAAGATGATGCCATTGCATGTGGCGCCGATACCAATAGACGGCGACGAAATCGCCGAAGATCAGCAGCGGCAGCACGATGCCCGTCGATTGTTTGGTGCTCGGAAACACGGCTGCAAACAGTGCCACGAACAGCGCACTTAAGCCCGTGATCCCGGTCTTGGAGATGCCCACCATGAGCGCCCCCAGGGCCGCAACCGCCCATTGCAAGGGGCCGATGTTGAGGGTTTCATTTAGCATGCACGCCATTATCCAGAACTGCTGCTAATCCATGGCAAATTTGTATGAGGAGACCGCGGAGCCGGCCGCACCCACGCCGCCGCTTGCGGGCGATGCGCGCGCCGACGTCGTCGTCGTGGGCGGAGGATTGACGGGCCTCTCGACGGCGCTGCATCTGGCGGAGCGCGGGGTGCGCATCGTACTGCTCGAAGCCCATGAGCCGGGTTGGGGTGCCTCGGGGCGCAACGGCGGCCAGGTCAACCCCGGTCTCAAGCACGACCCCGAAGTCGTCGAGCGCGATTTCGGTGCCGAGTTGGGCGGCCGCATGGTGGCCTTCGCCGGCAATGCGCCGGCGTTCGTCTTCGATCTGATCCGCCGTCTCGCGATTCGCTGCGAGGCGCGCCAGTGCGGCACGCTGCGCGCCGCGAGTCACCCGAAGCATCTTGCCAAGGTGCGGATCACGGCCGAGCAATATGCGCGCCGTGGAGCGCCCATCGAATTCCTTGAACGGGACGCGATTGCGCGCGCGACCGGCACCGATCGCTACGCAGGCGCGATGCTCGATCGGCGCGGCGGCGCGTTGAATCCCTTGAGTTATGCGCGTGGGCTCGCGCGTGCCGCGCTACAAGCCGGCGCGATTCTCCACGGCGCGACGCGCGTGCAGGGCATCGAGCGGGCCGGCAGCGCCTGGCGCGTGCGCACGGCCCGGGGCAGCGCGACGAGCGCGCAGCTCGTACTCGCGACCAATGGCTATACGGACGGCATTTGGCCGCGGCTCAAGCGCACCATCGTGCCCTTGTTCGGCGCAATCGCCGCGACCGAACCGCTGCCCGAGGCGCTCGCGCAGTCGATCCTGCCGGGCGGGCAGGTCTTATACGAAGCCGGGACCGTCACGGTCTACTACCGGCTCGACGGTGCGCGGCGCTTGCTGATCGGTGGGCGCGGTCCGATGCGAGAGATCGCGGCAGCCGCCGATATCCCGCATATCCTCGCCTACGCACGGCGCTTGTGGCCGGCGCTCGGCGCGACGCGCTGGACGCATGGCTGGGGCGGACGGCTCGGCTTTACGGCCGATCAATACCCGCACGTGCACGAACCCGCCGAGGGCGCGCTCGTGTGCCTGGGCTACAGCGGACGCGGGGTTGCGATGGCGAGCGCGATGGGCGCCGAACTCGCCGCGAGAATCGTCGAGCCTGCGCACGAATTGCCGCTGCCCGTCACGGCCCTAAAGCCGATTGCGTTACACGGCTTTTGGCGGATCACCGTGCCCGCCGCGATCCAACTCGCGCGAATCGCGGATTTCTTGGGTCTGTAGCACCGCGTTGGACCTATGGCGACGCGACCCAGCGGCGGGGGTTGCGCAGCGAAGTGAAGCAGAGTCGCCAGCTGCCCGATGGCACTTGGGAATGCCGCTCTCGTTCCCGCATTTGTGATCTTTTGCGGTAGAAACTCACCTTGAGTGTCTTTGCGCATTTGCCGTAGATTGAGCGAATGTTGATGAAGCCGATGAGCATCGAAGCCACGACGTGCATACGCACTCTGCGCCTCAAGGTCAAGACGCAAAGCTACCCCTGGCTCAATGCCGCGGCGGTCGAGGTCAATCAGGTCTGGAACTGGGCCAATGCGACGAGTGCGAAGGCAGCGCGGCCGTTTGCGGGACCATCCAAGTGGTTGACGGGATTTGATTTGGACAAGCTCAGCGCGGGCGCTGCCGAATGCTTTGAGCGCATAGGCGCAGACACGATTCAGCGCGTGAACGCGGAGTTTGCTACCCACCGCCGGCAATTTAAGAAGCTCCAGCTGCGCTGGCGTGTCAGCCGGGGCTCGAAGCGCTCACTCGGGTGGATTCCTTTCAAAGCGGCGCAGCTGAGGCGCAAAGGCAAGAGCTTGCGCTTCTCGGGGAAAGCGATTCGGGTGTTCGAACAGGCTCGGCTCGAGGCAGCGAAGTGGAAGTGTGGCTGTTTCGCCCAAGATTCAGTCGGCGACTGGTGGCTGTGTATTCCGGTCGCGACGAGCGACGGGCAGAAGCTCGAGGCGGGTCGTTTCTATCGAGATCTGGAGTGCAAGATCGCGCAGGCACAGCGGCGCGCCCATCGGCGTCAGGCGAAGCGCCTGCACCGCACCGCGGCGCGGCGACGCAAGGATGCGCTGCATAAATTTTCGACCAAGATAATCGACCAGTATCAGAGGATTTTCGTAGGCGATGTGAGCAGCGCCAAGCTGGTCAAGACACGGATGGCGAAATCCGTCCTCGACGCCGGCTGGGGCATGCTCAAGACGCAATTGCAGTATAAGGGCCAGCAGGCCGGCAGGAGCGTTCGAATCGTCAGCGAAAGGAACACAACGCGAGCGTGCAGCAGCTGCGGAGCCCTCACGGGACCTGCAGGTCTGGACATGCTCGATGTAAGGACCTGGACGTGTCGTGAGTGTGGTGACACCCACGATCGGGACGCACCGGTAACAACCGGTGCAATTCCAGATCCTCCAGCGCCGAAACCATCGATGGGGTCATCTTCGGTGCATCAGCCCGTTTAATCTCAACTCCAATACGTCGCCCTTTCAGAAACAACAGCAGTTCGAGCTCTGCCCCGGCCTGTGTGCGCCAGTAATAGGCATTGGCTTTGGGTAAATGAGCAAGCAGCTGCTCGATGACGAACCCCTCCATGATCCACCGATTACAGGATGTCCTTCGAGTTGCCGGCGCTCGCCGATTCCAAGCAGCGTATGCAGCAGGCCCGAATCCCGAATGTAAACTTTCGGAGATTTGACCAACCGCTTACCAACATTAGCGTACCAAGGTTCGAGCACGCGCACGACAAGCGCGCCGGACAATGCGTCGAGATGGCGCTTTACAGTGGTATGAGCCTCTCCCAGCGATCGCCCAATCTCCGAGCTGTTCCAGATACCGCCCGAGTAATGCGCGGTCATGGTCCAGAATCTGCGCATCGTTCCCGACGGCACTTGCACGCCGAGCTGAGCCAAGTCACGTTCGAGGAACGTGCGAATAAAATCTTCGCGCCAGGTCGTGCTCGCAGCTTCCGCGCGGGCCAGATCGACGGGATTTTCCAGATCGAAGTAAGTGCTCTTCGACCCCTCTACCAGCTGCCGTGCGAGAGTAGTCTTGCCGCACTAACGGGGCCCCAGCAACGCCACGGCAGGACCTGTCTTTGGGCCTGAGGGCAGCCTAGCTAAGAGATGTGCCCGTCGAAACGGGTATCTTGAATATTGAGCGACCTCCACTCAATATTCAAGGCATAAATTACGATCACTTAGTTGGCGTGACAGTCTGGCAGGGATGCCGGCTGACGAGTCGTCCATGAGGGCGTGCGGGGCGCCGCTCAGTCGTCGACGTAATAGCGGCGCAGGTGGTGCAGATCGATGACGACGTCGTAGTGCTGGCCGACGGGAAGTTTCGGTCCCGTCGCAAACTCATAGCGCGAATCGATATTCGCGATTTCCGGGTGCAGATCGTGGATCGCGCGTTTGAACATTTCTTTCGGCACCCATTCTGAATTCGACGACAGCGAACCGAATTCATCATGATAAATCGTCGCCGTCGAAATATCGGCGGGCGAGGAGGCGATCGCAAAGATACGCGGCCGCGGATCGGTAGGATGCTGCGGCAATTTCACATGCGCCGCGCCGTCGACGATCAATTGCCACTCGTTGCCTTGAGGAACCGCGATCAGCGCATAGGCATGGTGCTGCGCGGTCAGGAACGCGGCGCTGAGCACGAACGCGGCGATCAGGCGGCGCGCGTGCGCGTCGAGCTTGGCCGTCAGCGCATTGACCGAGGCGATGAGGAACAGCAGCAGCACCGCGGTCACGGCGAGGATCGTGCGATAGGTCGAGTAACGCTCCGAGGCAACGAGACTCACCAAGCAGGCGAACACCGGCAAGCCGCACAGCGCCGCGGTCCAGATCATTCCCCGCGCGCGGCCGTGGCGGCGCCATTCGAGCACCGTGCCTGCGACCAGGATGAGGGCGGCGAGCGCGGCGCAGCCGATATAGAGCACATGGTCGCGCTGATTGTTGTCGTTCAACACGAACAAGCTCAGCGCGTTCGGCAGCGTTTCCTGCACGAACCACGCGAGCTTCGTGCCCCATTCCTGCTCGAACGCGATGCGCCCCGATTTCACGAAGACGCCCGACGCATAGAGGGCGCTCATGATGCAATAGGCGGCGCCGAGCGCGCAGGTCACGAAACCAATATGGATCGCCATCCAGCGCACACTGTGTGCGGCCTTGCGCTCGCGCTGCGCGATCAACGCGGCCGTCAGCGGCACGACGTAGAACAACGCACTTGGCTGATAGATCAGCGCACAGATGACCATGAGGCCGAGCGCGACGCCCCATTGCGCGAGCGTGCGGCCCGTGCTGTTACCGGCGGTCAGCGCGCCTTCAGCGGCGAAAAATCCGCCGATCGCGAGCAAGGCCGTCACCACATAGGGCCAGCCGACCGCCCAGCTCGCCATGACTTGAGCCGAGGGTACCAAGGTGATGATCAAGGCGAAAAATAGACTCGCACTGAACGACCAGCCGAACGAGCGCAGGCTGCGAAAGAGCACGAAACCAATCGCACCGAGCAATAGGGTCGCGGCGAAGCGCATCCATTCCAGATTCTGCACGCTGTTGGTCAGCCCGTAGGTCGTGCGCAGCAGCAGTCCATAGATCGGGCGCGCGTGCGAGGCGCAGAACTTGAGCACGGCCGCGGGCTCTTCGTGCGCCTCGCGCAAATTCGAATAATCGTCGCGCAGCCCGAAGTCATGAAAAGTCGTCGGCCAGTAAGCGAGCAAGGGGACTAAAAAGAACAGCGCCGTCAGAACCCAGGTGCGAGTCCCGATGCGGCTCGTGCTCGCGACGCTCGCGCTCGGCCCATCCGCAGGGATGCTGATTGATTCCGCCGCGCCGACGGCCTCTTGGGCAAGAATATTCTTTTCAATGCTGCTCATGGTACCTGTGGATGGAAGCCGAAATGTTGCAATGCATCGAAAAGTCGCTCTCGCCCATCGATCTCTACAATGCGGGTCGCGAGGATTCTATATGGGCGCAGACTGGGAAATCTGTGGCTAGCGGCCACAAACTTCGTTAAATATCTGTTAGATACGCGCCCCTATGCGCTGGCTCGAAACGCGATTCCATGAGCTGCGTCCCACCCTGAGGCGGCGGTTTCGGGCTAGCCTGCGGCGAACACAGAAACGGTTAAATGCGTTAACGATGCCATACCGCCTTGCACTGCTCACGATGATCCTATTCGGCTCGGCTGCGGCCGAGGCGGCAGTCAAGATCTATTCCTATGTCGATGCCGACGGCCAGCGGCATTACACTGACATGCCGGACAACAGCCGCTACCGCTTGCTGCTGATGTCGCCGCACGAGATGACGCAAAGCGGCCAGCACTATGATGCGGTGCTGCTCGCGCGCTCGATCCAATACGACCCGATCATCGAACGGGCCGCGGCATCCACCTCGGTAGAGTCCAATCTGCTGCGTGCCGTCATCGTCGTGGAATCGGGCTTCAATTCGCATGCGCTCTCGAAACGCGGCGCAGTCGGATTGATGCAGCTCATGCCGGCGACCGCGATGCGCTTCGGCGTCCGGGATCTTTATGATCCGCGGCAAAACGTGCGCGCCGGTGCGCAGTATTTGAAATTTCTGATCGAGCGGTTCGGGCATGATATTCGCCTCGCGCTCGCCGCCTATAACGCCGGAGAGGAGGCCGTGGACCGCAACGGCGGGCAAATACCACCATTCACCGAGACCCAGGCCTACGTGCCGCGCGTCATGCGAATTTTCCGCATGCTCGAAGAGCAAGCACGCGCGACCTGAGCGGCGTCGAGTTGGGGCTTGACATAACGCGATATTGTGTGAACCAGTCCCGATTTTCTGTACATCGGCGCCGGCGATGTGCTAAAAAGAAGACCTGGAAAAACCATTGGGGCCGACTACGTGAAGAAGCATGCGGGGAAGATTGCGGCGATTGCCGGTTTGGTATTGTTGGCGGGCGCCGCCTCGGCCAATGACAATTTCCATTGGCGCAGGGATGGGTATATCCACGGCGGGCCCGATAGCTGCGTTGCCGAAGTCGTCGGCTGCGGCACCAACGGTTCTGGCGGCACGGTAACCGCGCCGGAGATCGATCCCGCGGCAACGATCAGCGCCGTAACCTTGTTGCTCGGCGGCCTGCTCGTGCTGCGCGGCCGGAAGGCGACCGAATAAGGATAATCGGCTCAAGGGCGCACCTGCGGGTGTGCCGATCGGAATCATGGCGGCGGCCCCCAGCAATGGCGGTCGCCGTTTCTTTTTCTGGGGTCCCGATTGCGCGGGCTTTTAACATAACGTGTATAAACGTGCGCTAGTCGTCACTTTTCCATTTGCGAGCCTGCGGTAGTCTTATGACAAGGGCGCGCTTGGCCCCCTGTATGTAATGATCAACGCTTATCGAGGCACGCCGGTATGTCCAAGAATGCATCACTATTTGCGGCGGTCGCTGTACTGGTTTTCATGTCCGGTGTCGCCTCGGCAAGGGCCACCACCGGCGGCTGCGAGCGGGCATCGGCGTTCATCGAATTCATCGACGACATCTTCCACATTTCATCGGATTGCGGCCCTACAACCAACGTTATCGCCGTGCAGGCGCCGGAAATCGATCCGGTATCGGCGATCAGCGCCATCACGCTGCTGCTCGGCGGCCTGGTCGTTCTGCGCGGGCGCAAGTCGCGCGCCTAAGCGTCGGCGTTCCATGCGGTGAGCCTCGCAGCCGACGGCGAGGCCGTCATTGTGTTTCGAGGCTCACGCGCGGCTTCGGCCGAGTTCGCGCTCGTGCTCGAGGCGAAGGCGATTCCCTATCAATCGATCGTGCTCGAGGCGGACTGGGCCCTCGCGGTCATGCCGGAATTCGCCGAGCAGGCTCGCGGCGAGCTCGAGCGCTACCGCGAAGAGCGTGCCGTCAGGCGCGAAGTCGCTCCGACCCTGGAGCCGTTCGAGGGCGCAGGGGCGGGCGCCGTCGGCTATGTCATCGTGCTACTCATCGTCGCCTATTGCGCGGGCGCGAGCCTGTTCGGCGACGACTGGTTTGCGGCCGGCGCCGTCGATGCGTCGCTAACCGGCCCGCATCAATGGTGGCGTGCGTTCACGTCACTGAGCTTGCATGCCGGACCCGAGCACTTGTTCGGCAATCTGCTGTTCGGCATCATCGCCGGCGGCCTCTGCAGCCGTCTGTTGGGTCCCGGCGTTGCCTGGCTCAGTATTCTCGTCGCCGGCGCCGGCGCCAATACGCTCGAGCTATGGATCGCGCCCATGGGCCATCGGGCCGTGGGGGCCTCTACGGCGGTCTTCGCGGCCTTAGGGCTATTATCGGGCTATGCCTGGCGCCAACGGCTCAGTTTGCGCGAGCGTTGGCTCTATCGCTGGGCGCCACTGATCGCCGGCGCGTCCTTGTTGAGCTTGTTGGGCGCGGGCACCGAACACGTCGATGTACTCGGCCATTTGCTCGGGTTTCTCATGGGCGTGCTGCTCGGCTGGATCTATGCGCAGGCGCATATGCCGCGTAGCCGCAGCGCTGCGCTGCAGGTCGGCGCCGGCATCGTCGCCGTGCTCGTGCTCGCGGGAGCCTGGTTTCTGGCGTTGTGCTATGGGAATGCATGAGAATTCGATGCAATTCGAGAGCGTGACCCAAGTCCATCGCCAACCGAATCGTGTGTGTAGCTTAAGCAGCATGGTGAGCCGTCCCGCGCCAAGCCCGCCCCGGTACCGCCGAGGTCACGATGGCGCTTGAACTCGAGCGAGTCCCACCGGCCGGCGGCGCACAGGCTGCGCCGCGCGACTCAGCGCCGGGCGCGCCCACGATCGTCGTCGGTTTGATCAACAACATGCCGGACTCGGCGCTCGAGGGCACGGAGTCGCAGTTCGTCTCGCTGCTGAGCGCGGCCTGCGGTCCGCACTCGGTGCGCCTCCGAGTCTCGTCGATCCCCGAGGTGCCGCGCGGCCCCGAGGCTCGCGCCAAGATCGCGGCCCGATACTGGCCGCTGCAAAGCCTACTCGACGAGGCGCCCGACGCGCTCATCATCACGGGCACGGAGCCCAAGACACCCGCATTGGCCGACGAACCATACTGGGACCGGCTCGTCGAGGTCATGGATTACGCCGCTCGTGGCACGATATCGACTGTTTATTCGTGTCTCGCCGCGCACGCGGCGGCTCTGCATTTCGACGGCATCGAACGGCGGCGTCTCGCGAACAAACGCTTTGGCGTGTTCGAAAGTCAGGTGCACGACACGCATGCCTTGATGAGGGGAGTCGCCTCGCCCTTGCACACGCCGCACTCGCGCTGGAACGATTTACCGATCGATGCGCTACGGGCAGCGGGCTACACGATCTTGAGCCAGTCCGCGGATGCCGGTGTGGACGCGTTCGTCAAGCAGCGAGAGAGCCTGCTGGTGTTCTTCCAAGGGCACCCTGAATACGAGGGGCGCACGCTGCTCAAAGAGTATCAACGGGATGTCGGCCGCTACATCAGCGGAGAATATCAGCAATACCCCCTGGAACCCGTCGGATATTTTGGCGCCGAGGAAAAACTCTTGCTCGCGGATTTCGCGCGGCGCTTGCAAGCCGGTGAACTCGATACGCCGGCCGCGGCGTTTCCGTTCACGGCGCTCGCGCGGACACTGAACAACGCTTGGGCAGCGCAGGCCGCGCGCATTTATCGCAACTGGTTGGACTTGATCGCCGCGGGGCAAATGCAGGGTGCGGCGCTGCCTTGTCGGCGCTAAGCGACAGCGGGCCGTCCAACGCCGAACTAAAATTTCAGAGCTATCCGCGGATCTCGGTAGAATGATCGCGTAGTGTTCGAGTAAGCGGGGTCGTTGATGGCGGAAAGCTTCGATGGTTGCCGGGTTCGGCCGCCCCGCCGCGGCCACGCCCAGACGCGCGATCACGCATGAATCCACCGCTTCCGAACAGCTATTGGGTCGTCCCCGGGCGATTACTCGCAGGGGAACACCCATTTGGTGAGAGTCCCGTCGACGCGCAAGACCGGCTCGCGCTGCTGCGCACCGCCGGCATTGATTACTTCATCGATTTGACCGAGGCGCACGAAATGCCCAACTACCGGCTGCTGCTGCCGCGGCGAGCCGAGTATGTGCGTCGCGCGATACCCGACCAGCAAATCCCGAGCGACGTCGCGCTCATGCGCGACATTCAGGCGCTGATCGAGACCGCGGCGGCCAACGAGCGCGGCATCTATGTGCATTGCCGCGCCGGCATCGGCAGAACCGGCACGGTCGTGGGTTGTTACCTCATCGAGCAGGGACTCGACGGCAAAGCGGCGCTAGAGCAATTGAATCGACTCTGGCAACAGAGCGAACGATCCAAGATTTGGCCCAAGGTGCCGCAAACGGACGCACAAGAGGAGTACATTCGGCGCTGGAGCGCGCAGCGGAAATCGAGTTAAGGGGCGCCGATCAAATGCACGGGTTAGATCGTCTTACTTGCGGTGTCGGATAGGGGGCTTTCCTGACCATCCGCGGCCAAAGCGGTCACCGCAAAGTAATAGGTGCCCGAGCTCAATCCATCGACAACGTAACTTGTCACCGACTCACCGGTGACCTCAATCGTCTCCGTCAAGGCATCCGCGCTCGCGCCGTAATAAACGCGATATCCGATAAGAGGTGTGATTGCGCTGCCGTCGGTGTTCACTGTTGGGGCTACCCAGGACAAGCTCGCTGAGCCCGTTGCGGTGCCCGCGCCCGTGCCCGTTCCAGTGGTGGAAGTATTAACTGTCGCGCTGTCCGCAACGACGTCGGTTCCCGCCGTCTTCGCGCTACCGCTGCAGCCCATCACTGCGAAGGTCAGCAGTAACAATCCGCTCAGTCCGATTACCCGCATTCGATTCCCGATCACCCGCATGCACTTGGCTCCGTCTGAATTAAGTCAATGAGCGCATCTAATTATGTGGAGCCGAATCCTGCAATATGTCGTCGATCGGGGACAGGGCAATTGGCGGCCCGCCTTGGGGTTCTTCTGAGGGTTTTAGGGGCATTGCTCACATAAGCAATTCAAACTGAGACGTGGATCAAGTTTCGGGCGCGCCTCAATTTCGATGCAATACGTTCTATCTAGGCTTCGAGAATGACTGCCCATCTAACCGACAGCGCGGACTTAAATCGATCAATGCTCGGCTTTGGACGGCATCTTGCGATCATTGCCGTGATGCCGATCGCGGACGCCGTGGTGCATACGTTGTTGTTCCACTTTCTTCGTAACCTATGCCGCATTCTGCATGATCTTGATCAGCGTAAACCGCCCGCGATGACCTCTACAGAATGTATTCGCGCATGTGTTTGGCCCGGAACGTGGACTGTGGATCATCTGCGGTAACGAAGTATCGGCGCCGCTGCTTCCGCCGCGTCACAAGAATTGCAGTAACGCATTGGCTGAGCCATGGGCGCATCGCGGTATATGGCGATTTGATCAGATAGGGGACGGTTTGCATGATAATGTTGCAATGATTACCAGGGGTTCCGCCTTCATTCAGTTTCGATATGTCGTCACGTCGACGGCCGGGCACCGATATTCCATTATCATGTTTCGCCAACATCAGTGATGCAAACGGATAAACTCATTTTCAGGCGCAACAAGTCAGGGCCGTGATGCTCGCACTCTGTTTATGACGGCTGACTGCTTTCCCAGTTCGACTCAAAATTCCGCTCACCTTGATCTGGGCGTCGTCGTTATCGGGCGGAACGAGGGAAATCGGTTGAAGGTATGTCTCGAGTCAGTCCGCGGGGCCGCCGAGCATATCGTCTACGTGGATTCTGGATCTACGGATGGCTCCGTCGCGATGAGTCGCAGCTTTGGAGTGACGGTAGTGGAACTCGATTTGAGTGTGCCATTTACTGCGGCCCGCGCTCGCAACGAAGGGTTTCATCGGCTACTGACCGAGCAACCGGCATTGAAGTTTGTGTTTTTCGTTGACGGCGATTGCGAAGTCAATCCCGGTTGGTTGGACAGTGGGCGCCGGTTTCTAGGTGAACGGCCGGAATACGCGGTGGTCTGCGGATGGCGGCGCGAGAGATTCCCAAACAAGTCCATCTACAATCTGCTTTGCGATATTGAATGGAAGGACAACCCAGTTGGCGAGACGAAGTGCTGCGGCGGCGATGCGCTCATGCGCGCCAAGGCTTTCAAGCAGGTCGAGGGCTTTTGCCCCAGCCTGATTTGCGGCGAGGAACCGGAACTTTGTGTAAGGCTGCGGCAGGCGGGATGGAAGATTTGGCGACTCGATGAAGATATGACGCTGCACGACGCTGCGATGTACCGGTTCGGCCAATGGTGGCGACGGATGATTCGGGGCGGATATGGATTCGCGCAGGGCGCGGATCTACACGGAGCGCCACCGGAGCGTCATTGCGTCCGCGAGCGCAGCCGGATCTGGTTGTGGGGCCTTTGGATTCCCTGTGCGATACTGGTCCTCACTCCCATAATTCGTTGGTGGGCAATACTTGTTCTCTTGATCTATCCGCTCCAAGTGGTCCGTCTCTGGTTGCGCGGCACCTGGTCGCCACGCGAGAACTGGTGGAGAGCGGTCGCCCTGGTGCTAAGCAAATTTCCGGAGATGGTCGGTCAATTGAAATTTAAAGTTAATCGCTTTCGACGCGTTCAGGCCCAACTGATTGAGTACAAGTAGGGCTGGCCGTGAAGATTGCATATTTCATTAATCGTTATCCCAAAGTCAGTCATAGCTTCATTCGCAGGGAAATACTCGCGATCGAGCGACAGGGTTTCGAGGTTCAACGGATCGCTTTGCGTGGCTGGGATGAATCTCTTCCCGACCTGGAAGATCAACGGGAGCGCGAACGAACCCGGTACGTGCTGCGCGGTGGCCCACTCGTGCTGCTGACTCCCGTGTTGCGTGCGCTGCTGCGCTCGCCGCGGCGTTTTTTCGGGGCACTCGCGCTGGCGGCTAAAATGGCGCGGCACTCGGACCGACCCCTTCCTTATCACTTGGCCTACTTCGCAGAAGCCTGTCGGATGATCCCATGGCTCAGCGAATTCGGTGCTCGGCACATGCATGCCCACTTTGGCACGAACTCGGCGGAGATTGTGATGCTGGCAAATGCCCTGGGCGGGCCCCCGTTCAGTTTCACGGTACATGGGCCCGACGAATTCCTAGGGCCGATGGGCTTAGACGAAAAAATTCGTCGATCGACATTCGTCGTAGCGATTAGCAGCTTTTGCCGGAGCCAGTTGTATCTGCGTTCCCAATACCGTGACTGGTCGAAAATCAAAGTCGTTCACTGTGGCCTCGAGCGAGCGTTCTACGACATCGGTGATACCGGCGGCGTTTCGACGCCGCGGTTCGTCTGTGTCGGTCGTCTAAGCGAAGAGAAGGGCCAGCGTCTATTGATCGAGGCATTTGCGCGTCTGGCCGCAAAGGGCGTGAAATTCGAATTGGTTCTGGCAGGAGACGGGCCAATGCGTGATGAACTCGAGAGTCTGATCGCAAGAACCGGGCTTGGCGATTCGATACGAATCACGGGTTGGATCAGCAGTACGGAGGTACGCGATGAGATTTTGGCCGCCCGCGCGCTGGTGCTTCCCAGTTTCGCCGAAGGCTTACCGGTCGTGATCATGGAGGCCATGGCGCTTCGCCGTCCTGTGCTTACCACCTATATTGCGGGGATTCCAGAACTCGTTCGGTCCGGCGAAAACGGTTGGCTATTCCCGGCGAGCTCGGTCGATGATCTGACCAATGCGATCGAGGACTGCCTCGCCGCGCCACTGGAGAAACTGCGACGGTTTGGCGATGCGGGGCATCAACGCGTCGTCGAACGTCATTCGATCGAAAGTGAAGCGCGAAAATTGGCTGAACATTTCGTTCGACCGATTGCCTGATTGGTCCATAGGAACTCCGCTGGCCGACTCCTTCCGCCAAGAACTTGAGGGTACCCCGCCGCAAATGAGGCGCACAGCGATCATGGGTATTGCGCACGAGGCCGGTGGTCATCGAAACGAAACGGTCATGAGACCGTGATCGGTATGTTGGAGCTTCTGATCCACGCCTCGGCGTAACCGCTGCTGTCACTGATGACCGAAGCCCAAGATCAATGCGAGATCACCGAAGCGCCCTTCGGACTGGTGAAGGCTAACCAACCCACCCATTCGTACGATGAGCGGGATGTGGAAATGGAATTATAGGAACGCTATTCAGACACTAGCATCCTAAAGCGGCGGACGAGCAGCTGCGTGGGCCCAAGCATCAGTGCTCCAAATCTCGACTCCACCATGTTGGAATCGCAGGTAGAAGGATTGAGCCCCTTCACGGCAGTGACCGTCCCAACACGGCGTGGCTACGCGCCGTGACCCTTGGAATCAGCCAGGCGATGGTGATCGATGGGGCACACACACTTCCTTGCACAAAGCGCACCGCGTTGCGGAGACGGAGCGGCGCAGATCCACGCATTACTCGCGATCCATTGCAACATCGCGTGATATGGCATCGTAGTCGCACTTTCGCCTCGATAAACTCTGATATTCTGCGTCCTTGCCTATAAGTGCGGCGCAGTGTGCTCTCTTTATCATAAATGCGACCAGGATCCGCGTGAGCTTGCGTGACGAGAACGTGTTTCCTGCGGACCTGGTGTTCGCCGCTGCACATCCCGCTCGACGGCCGCGAAGCTGAGAGTTTGTGCGTACATGTGCCACCGCGAATGCCAGCAGTGAAGTCGGTGCCTCGAGAGTATGTATGCGACGGTGGTGCGCAAGTGGCGCCAACGTTTTGCTATTTTGTACATTGCGTTGCTCGTTTGTACCATGAGCCTTGGGCGGGAAAGCGGCGACAATTGTCGAGGGGATGTTTGATTTGCCATGACCAGTAAAAATCGCTATGTGCTAATTTCCCCGTGCCGCAATGAGGCTTTGTATATGCGGGAGACACTAAACAGCGTCCTCGCTCAGTCGTTGAAGCCAATAAAGTGGGTCATCGTCGACGATGGATCGACTGATGAGACACCGAAAGTGCTTGCCGAATACGCTTCGAAGTATGAGTGGATCCAAATCGTAACCCGCGCCGATCGTGGACATCGTGCGGTTGGACCGGGGGTCATTGATGCGTTCTACTCTGGATATAAAGCCATTAAGCCAGAAGAATATGATTTTCTCTGCAAGCTCGATCTGGATTTGCGACTGCCGCCGCGTTATTTTGAGATTTTGATTGACCGAATGAATTCGGATCCACGCATCGCTACCTGCAGTGGAAAATCGTATCTTGTTGAGGGGGGGAAGCTAGTTGACGAGCGCCACGGCGACGATACCTCGCTCGGAATGACCAAACTCTATCGTACCGAATGCTTCGAGGCGATTGGTGGTTTCGTTCGCGAGGTAATGTGGGACGGTATTGATTGCCATCTGTGTCGCATGCACGGGTGGATTGCATGCAGTTGGAACGAGCCGGATCTTCGGTTTGTACATCTCCGTCCGATGGGATCAAGCCAGCAAAGCATCTATATCGGCCGCATGCGGCATGGTTACGGCCAATATTTTATGGGCACAGGATTCTTGTTCATCGCTGCGAGCGCGATATCGCGGCTGAGCCAGAAACCCTATGTTCTCGGAAGCCTGGCGATTCTCTGGGGCTGGATAAAGAGCGCAGCATTGCGCAAACCAAGATATGACAATCTGGAATTTAGGCGGTTTCTTCGTCGCTATCAGATGCGCGTCCTGCTTGTGGGAAAGAAACGCGCAATTGCTGAGCTCACGCGCAACTGATATGGTGGAGGACAATCCCAAATCCGCAAGATTCAAGCGATCCACCCCCGCCGCAATTCTCTGCCCGTCGTACCGGAGAAGCGCAAGTTCGCTGCGGGAGTATTCCCATAGTAAAGTGATAGCTTCCCTCGCTTGGCGTAAATCAGTAATTGGAGCGGAAGTGGAAAGCTGTGTTGAGGTCACGTCGCTCGATAACGAATATGCCTATCCAATCGTTAAAACATAGGATACGGATTCACTGAATGTATGTGCGGCATAGCGGGCATAATTGGGCGTGTCGACGAGTCGAACAGAGCTGCTCTGAAACGGATGAACGATGCGATGGCTCATCGTGGCCCCGATGGTGAGGGCTTCTGGAATGCGGCCGTTGATGCGGACGGCTGGGGAGCAATGCTTGCGCACCGGCGGTTAGCGATTCTTGATCTTTCTGACGCTGCGTCCCAGCCCATGGTGGATCCGACTACCGGCGATGTGGTTGTACTTAATGGGGAGATTTACAACTACCTGGAAATCAGGAATCGCTTAGCGGCAGCCGGGCATGACTTCCAGTCTAGCGGGGACACAGCGGTTATGCTGCGTGCCCTTAGCATCGAGGGGTGCAAGGCGCTCACCACCCTTCGCGGAATGTTCGCCTTCGCTTTCTGGGACGTCAACGATCGCACGCTCATGGTCGCGCGCGATGCGCTGGGAATCAAGCCACTCTACATGGCGCGCAACCAGGATCCTGCTGGCACATGGTCTCTTCTCTTCGCCTCAGAGGTGAGAGCTATTCTTGCGAGCGGGCTTATCGGCAAACCGAGACTCAATCCCTTGGCGTTGTCGTCGGTGGTATGGAATGGGTTCGTTGTGGGGCCGGAAACTGCGGTCAGTCAAATCGAAGCAATCCTGCCAGGCGAATTTCGAATCTTTGATTCACATGGGCGCGAGTCAGTCCGGGATCAGTATTGGACTATGGTGCGGCGGCCGGATGCTGACCGCATGGATGAACACGAGCTGTCTCGAGTGTTGGAAGAGTGCGTGCGTTTGCATTTGGCCAGCGATGCGCCTTTGGGTGTGTTCCTGTCGGGGGGCATAGATTCCTCCGCGGTGGCCAACCTTGCGCAGAAAACGTCGGGCACGCAAGTCAGCACCTTCACCCTTGCATTTGACGAGCAAGAATTCAACGAGGGAGCAGTTGCCCGACACGTTGCTGCGGCGATTGGCACGCGGCACCAGGAGCTCCTGCTTACCGAACAGCATTTCATGAGCCAGCTCGACGCCGCTCTGGATAGCCTGGATCAACCGACGTTTGACGGGCTCAATTCCTATTACATGTCACACGCGGTTCGCCAAGCAGGTTTCAAGGTGGCTCTTGTCGGTAGTGGTGGGGATGAGTTGTTTGGTGGATACAGGTCGTTTCGCGAACTGCCAACGCTAATGCGATTGTCGAGGCAGGCGCGTTGGGTTCCTGTTGGCATGCGCACCGCGCTCGGCAGGATTGTCGCGTCGGTGATGCAGCCCTCCAGCGGGACAATTCCGCAACAGACCAGATGGGCGAAACTGCCCGAAATGGTACGGCGAGCTGACGATCCTCTAGCGCTATATCAGTTGAGTTATGCGCTGTTCCTTCCAGATTTCCAACGGCAACTGTTTGGAGGACCCCTAAATGAGGCCGTTGCTGATGGCCTCCCAGCGGCAATGCGGGCACGTCTGGAATTCGAAACGAGGTTACGCTCCGCGTTGTCCGCGATCAGTGTCATGGAACAGCGACTTTTTCTCGGTGAGCGTTTGTTGCGGGATACGGACGCGGCCAGCATGTCGGCGTCCATCGAGATTCGCTTGCCACTGGTCGACCAGATACTGCTCGAGCACGTGGACCGGCTACCTGACCGCGATCGTTTCAATCCGATAGGAGCTAAGTCGATACTGCGTCGAGTTGGATTGCGGGGGTTAGACCCTGCGTTGTTTGATCGGCCCAAATCAGGATTTGTATTGCCTTACGATAGATGGCTCAGAAGCGGACTAGGCAAGATGATTGATGGGACAATGCGTGACCCGGAGGCGATCAGACCGACTGGCCTTAATCCGCGTGCAGTTGGGCAGCTCTGGCAAGCATTCCTCGACGGGTCGCCGGGGCTATATTGGTCTCGCGTGTGGGCGATATTTGTTTTCGTCCGTTGGTGTCATCGGCATCGGACTTATCTGTGATTTCTCCCGTTTCTTAGGGGGATTAAGTTGTCTCTTTTATGAGCGACCAAGCCGCAAAATACTACGTGCCCTGTCTCTAAATTCTGATCGTCGCTCGGTCGGAATGGCAAAATAATTTGTGGTTCGTCGTGGATACAAGTGGCTCTCGATGAATCCGGTCAAGGTCAAACCATCGTCATCGTGCGCAACGCGATTTGGAACAACAACGCAATAATTGACTGAACTTAAGAATTCAAAAATGGCGTCTTTTGTGTACCCGAGCCCGTCATCCGTTTGCGGTGCGCTCTCAACCATTATTATTGGGCGGCATTTTTTCAATATCTCGACGCCTCCACGCAGAACCCCCAACTCTGCCCCCTCAACGTCAATCTTAATGGCGTCCACGTCAATTGCATTCACTATGTCATCTAACTTCTGAATTGGAACTCTAATCTCGACTTTTGACGTCCCGCTGTCGGTGATCGGTCGCCCTAGAGTGCTATATCCGGACCGTTCAGTATCAACGAAAAAGGACACTTCTCCGGTGGTCTCTCCCACGGCGCAACTGTGCAATTCAACGAATGGAAATCTTCGGCGCAAATTTCTAGCTTTCTGGGGGATCGCTTCAATTGCTATTATTTTAGTGGACGGATCGTTATGTCGCACTTCTGCGATAATTGAACCGATGTGCGCGCCTACATCAATGAATGTTTTGTGAGACCCGCAGATTTTTGTAATTAGAATTGTTGCCAACTGATCGTTTGCAGTTGTACCCACTGCTTCCAAAGAAAAAACCGCAGCCTTTAGAAGATCAAATTTGTTACGAAGAAAAATGGCGCTTCTTCCGAAGGGGCCACTCAGTAAGAACTGTTTCACGCGAATTCGACTCCTGAAAAAATTCCGATTTGAAAGCACCAGGCCGATGTACCCCTGCTCTCAGTGGAATAGGGAATTAGCGTCTGCCGGTAATTAAGGTTGGTCCGATTTTCGAACAACTTATAGCTAGAGTTTCGGCATTTCCAGGGCCATTTTCTGACCTTTAATCGCATACTCGCTCGGGGTCCGATTGCCGAGTGCCCCATGAGGCCGACGATGATTGTAATCGTCCTGCCAGTTTTGCAATACAGCGTGCGGGTGCTCCATCAATGTGAACTCATTGATGTTCAAGCATTAGTCGCGTAGTCGTCCGTCGAAAGATTCGATGAACCCATTCTTGGTTGGCTCACCGATTCGGATAAGTCAACTGGCCAGTAGCCTGAGCAATCCCAAATCTGTCCGCGATCCCTCACAGTGGAATGTTAGGCCCATTTGAGCGATTCTGTGACGGAAAAAACCTTGTAAACCGCCATGAAGTATGATCATGACATACGGATTTCTCAGGACGGCGCTCATGCAAGCCTCGGCTAGTCGGATTACTTTGTCGGCGACATGCCGCGCGAATTGGTCCGCTAAAAGAGACACATTGCGTCGTTCCCCAGTCTGCGGTTCAATTCGGTTTAGATTACTTAATCCTTATGGGAATCGGGTTTGTATATGCGTTGCAAGCAATTGATTTTACAGCGGATTACCCTGATCGGCGCTCAGGCACCAGTATCGGCCTTATTGGCAGTTGCGACACTAATAGCGCTTGTTACAGTCGCGATCAGCGCGAGCGCAGCCACCGCGCAAAATGCTCAGTCTCCTCTAGGCATCGAGCTTGCCGGAATTAGCCGGTGGTCGCCCGAAATGCCTTTTCTGGACATCATGAAGGCGAATGCGGGATGGATCACTGGGAATAGTTCGACGTTTGATACAGGCGAAGAAAAATATTTGAACCTAGACAGCAACGGATGGCCGATCAGTCTTACGGCCCAGAGCGCCCCATCGGCGCAGCGCTTCACATCCCTGATGGTTTCGCTTCTCAGTGCTTTACCTAACACACCCAACGGCTATTACCCGGCTGGGCAATACATCGTGCTCTATAGCGGGCAGGGAACTTTGGCCTACAGGGGTGATGCGAGGCTCGTCAGTCGATCGGCGGGTAAAGACGTGATAAACGTTGCAACGCCGACTTCTGCCGGAATCATGATCCAGCTTACAGCCACAGATCCAAACCGCACCGGAAACTATATAAACAATATTCGTCTTGTTAAAGCGGAGAATGCGGCCGCTCTAAATGCGGGGCAAATATTTAATCCGACATTCCTGAGTAAGATCCAGAATTTCCACATGTTGCGTTTCATGGATTGGCTGGTGACCAACGGTAGCACCCTATCGTCCTGGTCGAATCGTCCACTCCAGACGGACGCATTTTGGGGAACGACAAAAGGGGTCCCGATTGAGGTGGCGGTTCAAGTCGCGAATGCAGTCTCGGCAGACGCTTGGCTAAACGTTCCGGTAATGGCTGATGACAATTACATTACACAAATGGCGACAGTGGCACACAGCCTTTTGGGAAGCACGCAAAAGGTCTATGTTGAATTTAGTAATGAAGTATGGAACACCGATTTTCCTCAATATCAATACGCAGTCGCTCAAGGTCAAGCGACCTTTGCGTCAGGCCTCGGGGATACGTTCAGTTACGGCAATAATTGGTACGGAATGCGCGTGGCGCAAACGTGTGATATCTGGAAATCAGTGTGGGGATCTGATGCCAATCGCGTGGTCTGTGTTCTAGCGGCGCAGGCTGCGCAAACCTTTACAGCGACCAGTGCGCTGAAATGTTCATTTTGGACGACCGGCGCTCCTTGCGCTGGCCACGGTATCGATGCAGTTGCGATCGCGCCGTACTTTGGGGGAAAGGCCCCGGCGGCGTGGACGTCGCAAGCAGATGGCGGTCTGACTGATATATTCGCTGCGTTGACCTCCCAAAATGACCCGAGTGTTCCAGCGGGGGGCTGGCTCAGTGAGATTTCGCGCTGGGAGGCTGCATATGTAACCGCTCTCGCTCCGTATCACCTTCCTCTCGTTGCCTATGAGAGCGGTCAAGGGTTTGTTAGCTTTCCCAATGGCGTCACCTCAACCGGTGCGAACACTCCTCTTACAAATCTCTACATCGCGGCAAACCGAGATCCTCGGATGGGTACCGCGTACGCAACTTACTACCAACAATGGAAGGCCAACGGCGGACAGCTCATGAATGTCTTCTCTGGTATTACCCCATATAGTCAGTACGGTGAATGGGGCGCACTTGAGTCGGTTATGCAGACCACCAGTCCGCTCAGCAGCGCTCCGCCAAAGTGGCAAGCAATCCAGAACTTCATTTCAGGCGGCTGTTGGTGGACGGGTTGTACCAGCGCACTCGCGAAGACTCCAGAATCGCCTACTAATCTAACTGTTCACTGAAAGCCTAAAGCCGACGATGGCATTAATGCGTCCGAGTGCCAGTCAGTTTCCTCGATGTACCGTGACGGCACGGCCCATCGCCCTCAACTGCGGCTGTTTAACCGCTTGCTTAAATCGTAAGCCCCGACATGGCCGGTCGCTGCTATTTGTCTGTGTCTCGCTATGAGCCAGATTGGATGAACAGCGGTTCGACATCGTATCGTCTGGCCGATTTCGCCAATGCATCACCGATCAGTTCGGGCCTGTAGGGCCGTGCGCAGCCTCTGCGGTGTGCTCGATCCCGGGCGGCTCGCGCAGCGCTATTTGGTACGAAGTTCACAGGTATTTTCCTTGCTATATGTGACCGATGTCCTGCTAAGACCTCGAACGACAACTCGTGTGGGCGCTACAACGACAGGCGGCGAAACACAGATTCGGGAATCGATCTGATGATCCACATGATGGGTCGCCAAAATCCAGGCGTATAGATTACCGGCGTACCTTTGATCATAGCGCGGGTAATGTCCTTGGCGACAGAGCCAGCCGATGCCCATAGAAGCCCTTTCTTGAACGCCGCAGTCATTGGGGTATCCACGAATCCCGGCTTGATCGTCACGACAAATACGCCCGAGGCGCGTAACCGCTGGCGCAGACCGCTGGTGAATGCTGTGACGGCGGCTTTGGCCGATCCGTAAACGTAGTTGGAGCGCCGGCCGCGATCTCCGGCTACTGACGATATGATGGCGATGGTGCCGCGTTTCTGAGCCTCAAATCGATTTCCCAAATGCGTGCACAGCATCATGACGGAAATTGCGTTCGTTTGTAACTCGTCCATCAATTTGTCGGTGGAGGCCTCGCAAGCCTTTTGGTCCGAGAGCGTGCCGTGCGCAATCAGCGCAGCGTCCAAACCACCCAGTGCGGTATGCGCCTGCTCTAAGATCCCCTCGTAGGCAGACGCGTCGCGCAGGTCCTGATTATGTACGGCAACATTGCTCGCGCCGCGAATCTTAAGATCCGCCGCCAGCGCTTGCAATCGCTCTGGCGAACGGGCAACGAGAAATAGCGCATCGCCGCGTTTTGCGAATTCTCTTGCGGTAGCCTCGGCAATCGCGGATGTCGCCCCGAATATTATTAAGCGTCTCATACCGAGACTCCGGTTACGCGTCGCCAAAACGAGGATGAGAATTTTGGATCCACGAATTCCGTGAATCGCGTCCACTTCGGGAAATATTGTTGAAATGCGGCTGGCGACATGCGTGCGTCCTTTGCTGGGTAGACAGCTCCCCCGGCAGCGCGCGTGATTTCATCTAGCGATTCCAGTAATTTCAACGTGACCTCGCCGCGATTCGGAAAATCCAGCGCCAGTGTGGTGCCGGGCCTGGCGAACGACAGCATTCCGACCGGAGCAGACGTCCCGAAATTCTTAAGCACCGCCAGGAAGGATCCGACCCCTGATCGAGAAACTCGGCGCAGAATCTCGTGCACCGATGCCTCGGCGTCGCGTTCGGGCACGACACACTGGTATTGAAAGAAGCCGTGAGGCCCGTAAATCATGTTCCAATTCATGATACTGTCCAGCGGATAGAGGAAAGGGCGGTAATGCCATAGCGCATCATTTTGCACGGCGCTTGCCCGCTCATAGTACAGGTAGTTGAATAGGCGCAATGACGCGCGATTCACGAGAGGGACCGGGGGTGTGAACGGCACGTGCATCGCGACACGCTTAGGTTCGACTCCGTCGCCGGGTGCATGGTTTGCGCGCATGAAAATGCCTCGCCCCAGTGCCGTTTCTGAGGCGGCACAGTCAATCCAAGCTACGGTGTACTCGTAGTCGCCATCCGATTGCCTCGACAAATCGAAGAACTCATGCAGACGGGTGAATCGTTGGCTATCGCCGCGAAACCATGGTCCCGGCACCCGGCGCAGGCGTAGCCTGGCACGGCTGATGAGTCCTGTAAGTCCGAGTCCGCCGACGGTGGCCTCGAACCATGATCGATTCTGCGTGGCGGAACATATCATCCGGGTGCCATCCGATCGGCAAAGCTCGAACTCCAGCAGATGACTCGAGAAGCATGCAGCGCGGTGGTGGTTCTTGCCGTGAACGTCGTTGGCGATGGCCCCACCCACAGTCACCAGGGCCGTGCCGGGAGTGACCGGCGGAAACCAACCGTATGGCAGCGCTAGATCAATAATTTCGCTGAGCAAGACACCCGATTCGCATTCCAGCGTTCCCAACACCGGGTCGAACGCGATGAATCGATCTAGCGACCGCGTTTTCAGCAGGGTGCCGCCTTGGTTGAGGCAAACGTCGCCGTAACTGCGACCATTGCCGTAAGCGAGCATGGGGCGAGGGGCGTGCGCCGGCAGTGCGGCAAATCGGTCGCTGAGCGATAGCACCGCGGATGGCTCGTGGCACGGCCACCGACCCCAGGACATGGCGCGGGCACGCATCGATCAGATCGACACAATCACGATCAGACCGAGCAAGCCAAGAACCAAGAGGCTGAGTCGGTCCCGCAACGCAAAGACCACCGGGTCATCTGGCATCTGCCCGCGGCTGGCGAGAAGCCATACCCGGCTGATCCAGTACAGCAACAAGGGGCACACCAGCCATAGAGGCTTATTGTGCCGATAAAGAGCCTGCGAATCCGAGCTGTTGATGTACAGCGCCATCACCAGGATCGTGCAATATCCGGCACTGACGCCCAGGTTCATCAGCAAAGGCAAGTCGTCGGCCCGATAGCCTCGACCGTGAGTGCTCATTTTATTGGCATTGCGCGCCTCATCGAGTTCGGTGTATCGCTTGACGAAGCCTAGGCTCAAAAAGATGAAGACGGAGAAGGCTAACAGCCAAAAGGAGACGGGGATGGCGGTCGCCGCGGCGCCGGCGATGATACGAACAGTGTACAAGCCCGCCAACGTCATCACATCGACGAGCGCGGCACGCTTCAATCGAAGGGAATAGCTCCATGTGAGAACGTAGTAGCCACCCAAAAGGGCAGCGAATTGCCAGCCAACGAACAGCGCAATCACCACGGAAATCGCCAAAAGAACGATTGCCACAATCCCGCCGCTGCGTATCGACAGCAGGCCGGCCGCGAACGCTCGTTTGCATTTTTGAGGATGGCGCCGATCGGCCGAAAGATCCAGGAGGTCATTCACCAGATAGACACTCGACGCGCACAGGCCGTATGCCACGAACGCCAAGACGGATTTAAACAGAATCGCGGGTTGCAGTATTTCGTGCGCGAGCAGCGCCGGCAGGAAAATGAGCAAATTCTTGACCCATTGGTGCAACCGCATCGCCTTCAGCCACGTTACGGGTCCCACACTTGCGGTAGGAAACGCACGGTCGATCTCCGTGACTCGGCGGGCCCTTTCAATTTGGCGGATTGAACCAACGATGATGGATTTGCGCGCCGAGCGCCACACGTGCTCGTCGGCCTTCTCGTTGCCTACATAGTCGAAGCCGCGCTCGCCGAATCGCTTGACGAGCTCGGCGCGCTTCACGTCAGCGGAGAGGTTTCTCTCCCCATCGCTCGCGATAATTTCATCGAATATGCCGACCTCATTGGCAACCTGTTCGGCAATGCGCGAGTCAGCCGCGGTCGCCAGCACGATGGGTCGACCAGTTGCGCGCTCACTCTTGAGCCAATCCAGCAATTGCTGATTGATGGGCAAGTTTGTCGCATCGAATTTCGCGCGCGTCGCCATCTCCCGTTTCATTTTGGCCTTGCCGCTGCACAGCCAGATGGGTATTGCCAACAGGGCGCTTGGTGCCTGTCGAATGAGTCCCATTACGTTTTCATGGAGCGTGTTGACCGGAGTCAGCGTACCGTCGAGACCCACACACAGTGGTATTACCGCGCTGTTCATGACTTATTCCATTGCGTCGACATTTAATTTCAAGGGAACCATCCAAGAGAAGACACGGGCCGTCACCCAAGCGATCAGCCGAACGATGATGCCATTCTAATGAGACGACGATCGAGAAGCTTTTCTAACAGATCGGCAGCCTGTATATCCACCAGTGCGAGTGTTGGGCAAGTTGTGGTTCCCTTGGTGCCAAGAACACATTACCCTACGGCAAGGATTTGCTCATGGAATTACCCGGACTCGCATTTTGTGGTCGGACAATTCAACGACAGATGCGGCCGCAACACCCAATAAAACGGCAAACCAAAGTGTTGCGAGGCGACATAGTAGCGTCGCAATGATGGCGACCCTCAAGGCCGTTCCACGCTCAACAAGCAAGGTTGTCATGACGAGTTCCATTCCGCCGATTCCCGCCGGAAGAAAGAAAGCCGCGGCACCGGCCAGCACGGCCATGCCATATATCCCGCAAAACGACCAGACGCCACCATTGATGTGCAGTCCTCGGCAAACGACTCCAAAGCCAAATGCTTCCGCGCCCCAAGCGAGGAGCCCAATGATGATGCCCGATATCAGCAGCCGTGGATGCAGAAGCAATCGCGAGGAGCGCAACAAATTGGCAAACGCAGCACAAATTTGCGCAATGCGTCCGCTATGACCCGCGCTGAATTGCTCTATACGCCGCGGCAGAGACGACTGGCAAACACCGACGGTTATGAATATAACTAGCAGAAGACTGACCACTACGAGGAGGCGATAGGCAGGGTGGTCAAACAATACCAGACTGGCCAGTATCACCATGGCAAAAAGGTCTAGCAGCCTTTCGACAAAAAAAGCAGCAATGCTCTCGGCGTAAGTGACGCCGTGGTCTCTCAAATATATCGAGCGTACCGCCTCGCCGGCCTTTGCTGGGCTTATAGTAAACGCGAATGCACTCAGGTAATACAGCAAATGACGCCACACCGGTAAGCTTCGGCCTAGTCGGGACAGAAAATTCTTCCACCGATAGAATCGCAATAGGTAATTCACGGCGGACAGACCGAGGACGGCAATGCACCCTAACCACCCCAGCCGGCCCAGAGCGTCAGTGAGTCGATCAACGTCAGTTATCACGGCGACCGCAACGTATGACAATGCCACGAGCAATGCGGTCGCGATCAACGTCCTGCGCTTCCCACCCGCCCACCACGCCGTATTTGTCGTCAAATCGCGGTCCGTGACGTACCGATCCTATCGGCTAACGTTCCTGGCCTCAACATACGCAAAACAAATCTGCTGGCCCGCCGTGCATACCCGATCGCGATGCCCGGCGCACCGGTACGGATCATGCATAACTGCGCTTGTTGTAGGTCCACCAGCGAGTTCATTGTGGGTCGAATATCGAAGCGATAACAATGCCGCAATTGGCGGCAGACGGATTCGCCATCCTGCCGATTGCGAGACAATCGGAATTTGCTGACACCTTTTGATTCGTCCACAATTGAGCCGCCAGGCATTTGTATGCGCGCAATGGGCGCGCTGCTCCATCATGGCATTGCGGCCATAAATTCGGCAACTTTCGATCTCGAACCCCGATGGCCACATCGCATGGGCGTATTTCAGAAGAACATCTAGGGAAGCTCTGCACAGGTGTCGCGAAATGACCGATACTGTATGCAGTGTGCAGCAACGGTGGAGCTGAAAGAGCGATGCAGCAGACGACGTTTGCCTCGGTTGCATGGGAAAAGAAGGGCAAGATCACGCGCCGTGAGCGTTTTCTGTCCGAGATGGACGCGGTGATTCCTTGGGACAGGCTGCTTGCGCTGATCGAGCCGCATTACCCGAAGGCGGGTAACGGCACGCAGCCGAAGCCGATGCAGCAAATGCTGCGCATTTATTTCATGCAGAACTGGTTCAATCTGTCGGACCCGCAAGCCGAGGATTCTCTGTACGACATCGAGTCGATGCGCCGCTTCGCCGGCATCGAGTTGCTCGGACACGATATTCCCGACGAGTCGACGATCCTGCGTTTTCGCCACCTTCTGGAGCAGCACCAGCTCACCGAACAGATCTTTGCCGAGATCCGATCCCTGCTCGAAGAGAAGCGGCTGCTGCTCAAGAGCGGCACGATTGTGGACGCTACCATCATTGCCGCGCCGCCTTCGACGAAGAACGAGCAGAAGGCGCGCGATACAGAGATGCATCAGACCAAGAAGGGCAAAGACTGGCACTTTGGCATGAAGGCACACATCGGTACCGATCGGCGCGGCATCGTCCATAGCCTGAGCACCACCGCGGCGAACGTGCATGACGGCACGCAAATGTCCAAGCTGCTGCACGGAGAAGAGCGAGAAGTATTCGGCGACCAAGCGTACTGGAATGAGTCGCATCGCCAGACCGCCCTGGCGGCTGGCATCCGTTACCGGATCAATCGGCGTCCCACGCGCACGCCCTTGAGCAAGTATCAGAGGTACATCAACCGGCGCCGCTCCGCGGCTCAGGCCCGCGTCGAGCATGCCTTCCACGTGGTCAAGCGCCTGTGGGGATTTAACAAGGTTCGCTATCGAGGGTTGGCGAAGAACACCCGCGCGTCTGTATACCGCCTTCGCCTTGGCGAACCTGTATCTGCTGCGGCGACGCTTGCTGCCAGCACAGGGGACGTGTGCCTGGTGATTGCGATGAGAGCCAGAAAGTGCGAAAAACGCGGCATAAATGCGCTGCCACACCCTTTGTCGCACAACTTTCCATGACTTTCATCGTTTCGTTCATGTCATATCCGGCTTGCACCAGCGCCTGTGCAGAGCTTCCCTAGGTCCAACCTAGTTCCGAAGCAAGATCGGGCGTTCGCTTCGTCACTGCGCAATCTCAAAGATTCGTGCAGTATAAAGCGTTTCATCGGATGAAATACCGTGGGACCGGAATTGGCGTTCCCACACCGAAATCAAATGCTGCCGAACACCCAGTTGTTTTTCGACGTCATTTGCACCTGTGCCTAGAGTCTCGAGCACGAAGCGCGGTTTTCTGGCAACCACTATCTGTTCAAGCGACATTCCATTCAGACTTGGATCGGCCAGTGCTCCCGCATCGATAAGTCGACAGATCTTGAGGTTGTTGGACACGACTCCAATGTCGTAGACAATCAATAGACCATCACCGGGCGAGCAGAGTTGATCAGCTCGCTTCGCCGCTGCAGACATCGTGTACACGTAGTCGGACCACATCCGTCGTAGAACCGGAGCATAGACGGTGTGAAATACCGCGGTTGCTACGATGGCTTGAATGGCAATGGCGACAATCACAGCGCGATTTACGTTCAGATGACGTGATGCGTGAACCGATCGAAGGGCAGAACAAAATGGCACCAAGAGTACGGGGAGTGTTGCTGTGAATGGAAGAAAATACCGCGCCGGGCTTTGCATAAGCTCAAAAATAGTCACGTAAAACGCAAACCCGGTTAAAGGAACGAGAAATAACACTGCATATCGCTTGGTGCAACCAAAGAGCTGTCTATATTCTCCGGTGCTGATGGAAATCCAGGAGGCCGCAATCCCAACTGCAAATACCGCAGGAGCAGAAGTAATCATCACGCCCAAAATATCCAAAGTGACCTGAGGCGACAATGCGGGCAGATGTCCGCTGCTCTTTGCACCCAGCGTCGTAGGAAATGGAGAGCCAAATTCGCTGATCGACCATGCCAGATAGGGTGCCAGCGCCAAAGCAAGTCCCGCGATTGACGCCAGCTGCCGACGGAATATGTTTTGACGATCGTTAATTAAATCGTGCAAGAAGAATATCCCGCCGAATATGCCGAGTTCGGGTCGGGTTAGAGTGGCAACGCCAACGCCAACTCCCAACAGGAAATTGTCGAGCAGCGTTCTTCGCTCCGCCTTTTGAGTAATGTAGATGAACCACAGCACAAGGAATACAGCCACGCTCCAGGCAAGTGCCGTTTCCATGAAGGTGCCCGTCCACCGCCAAAGATTCACATTCGTGGCGGCAGCAGCTGTTACCGCGATCGAAGTGGCTGTGTCCGGAGTAAGTCGATTAGCAAGCAGATATGTGCCGTATACTCCAAGCATGGTTGCCGCAAACGTGACCGCTTCGCCGACGCCGAGGATGTGTGACGTGACGTGCCCGATCCCGATGCCCAGGAAGGCGAATAGCGGACTTGTCGCTAGATTTACGGGTACGCCCGGAAGGATTCCCCATCCATGTCCAGCGATTACATTTCGGACGATGGCAAGATAAATGAACGCATCATCCGCGCCGGGGTAGTCCCATGCATAGGCGATCCTCACGAGCACGGGAACGGCCGCAAAGGACGCAATGATCAATAGAGGATCCTTGCGAATGTTAGCGGCAACCAATCATGCTTATGAACCGGAGGAAGGGCAAATGAAGCTTAGCAAAAGCGCGTTACCTTTGCCAGGAGATACCTGCTGCAATAGGTCCTCGTACACAGAGCGCGCATGTTAAGCATATTCACGACGCAAATGGGTGCATTCCTGTGTATTGCCGTCTATTTAACTCTCTGCGTCGCGATTCGCACTATTGCTGTAGTCTCGCCGCCGAGTTGCGTAGTATTCAGCCCGTCTACCCTACTGTTCCGCTAGTAAAAAAATTGTGATGTCCGCCCCTCAAACCGCGTATATGAGCAGATGACAGTGCGCGGTGCGCGGTTAGTCGAGCGGTCACGACGTAGGCGTAAGATACGGGTGTTTGAAGGCGGCGCAGCGGCATCATGATGCCCGCCATTTCACGATGATGACCAACAATCAGACTGAGCCCGGAGTTCTTGTCTCTCCGACCGTCGTGGTAACTAATGTGCTGCACGGCCCGGCCGGGTCAATGGCTGCCGGTGGCCTCAGCCGTAGCTTCGTCTGCCATAGCAAGGGTAGCACGCGTGGTCCCCGAATCAGATATCGCCTACCGAGACGCCGGGGATTCAACATCAGGCGAAATAACCATTCGCCTCCGATTCGCCGCATCCATTTTGGCGCACGGCGCTCGCTACCGGTCAGAAAATTGATTGACGCACCGATACACAGCACCAATCCGCGTGCGACCCCGCGCACCTTTAGGCGCTGCGCGAGCATTTCCTGTTGAGGTGCGCCCACTGCCAAAAAACAGAAACGAAATGGGCTGTGGGCCTCGATGAAGCGCAAGCATACCTCGATCGCTTGCGGGTCACGGGCAAATCCCATAGGCGGATTGTAATGATGGATGTCCTTCAAGGCGAATTTCTCGATGAGTAACCGCACTTGGGCATCATCGCCGCCGATCAGGACAATCTTGTCGTTCGAAACAATCACGCGATCAAACAACCGCGCGGTCAAATCACTACCGGTGCAGACCTTGGTCCGAATTCCTTTAGCGATACGAAATGCATAGCACAAGACTCGACTATCGAGCAATATATAAGACGCATCTGAATATGCCGAGCGAAATTCGAATTCATCGTGAAAACGAATCAAATGATCGACGTTGGGAGTTACTACAAAGCCAAATTTGTCTTGCCCAAAATGAGCGACGACGGAAATGAACCCGTCGAGATCATAATCATCTAGTGAGAATGCAAAGCTCATGCGTTCGCAATATTTCCTCATGTCGGCAAGACTCACAAACTCAGCGTAGTGTAGCGTGATACTCGCCGCGCATGACGGACCATTCTGCAGAATTTTCGGCAAGTGGCCGCACATGCATTACTCGGGATTGCAACCAACCAATCTCTCCGGAGTGCGACCAGGAGCTACAGCTGCATTTCAAGCGAGGCCGCGTGCGTCGTTGCAATGAGATAAAGGGATTATCCCTAGATCCTACGGTGCCGACTGATCTACAGTTCGCTTAAATCGTAAGGCCCAATATAGGCTGGTCGCTGCTATTAGTCGGTGTCTCGCCTTGAGCGATTCCACTTGGCTTGTGGGGCAATTTCAAGTGTTCGTCCCAATCTCCGCGTGTCAGCCGCGTGAACACCTTATGCGACTGGCTCGAATCAACAGCGATTGCATGGCGTTTGATAGGGCGGCCATAATCAGGCAATAAGGATTTTTTGCGCAAGTCCTCTGGTGACGTCGATAGACAATCAACTAACGGCCGAGTTTTCGAAAACTGTCGCTTGGCGTCGAGTGCCGTACGAAAGTAATACACAGATCGGCCGTGTTCTGTTTTTGAGAATATCTTGTGATCCAATGATGGCAAAACCAAAGCGGTTGAACGCAAAGTTGCGCGTTTATTGAAAATTTTCCGAAACGCGATGGAATTCGCGTGGACCCAGTGCTGGTCACCACTCCCGGATAAATCGCCTATCGAGTGCGCCGTCTTCTGGACTAGGAATCCGGGAACAGTGAGTTTTCGGCCGTTGGGTACCATGATTCAACGCGGATGTGCGACTACCAATCAACCAGGATTTATTTTGTAAGCCTGGACAAATCTAGGGCATTCCGAGGCCTGAATGGTCGAATATTGCGGTCGGAGATCCTTGGTCCCAGCTGCACGCGTAGCCGTACACCTTGGCGGAATTGGTGCGATTACTAGTAATTTACGCCAGCGACACCCTATTAATTGGTAGCATGTCCAGTGGACCTTAGTTGACTAGCGCGCGTTGTCGAAGATCTCAAAAATTTACGATTTGAATACCTTTTACATAGTCTATTTACAGAAGCATGACATTACGCGTTGCATCATGGCAAGCGATGGCATACACGCAATTGCACCGATGGGGCTTTGAGAAAATGCGGACTCCCTATTTAGTTAAATGTTTGATATTGAATGGGTTTTACGGCGCATTGAGTGTTTCGATGGGTACGCTATTATTGGCGGGTTGGCCAAATCCGGCATATGCGGCCGAAGCTGCGGCCATAAGCGCTGTCGCGCCTGATTATTTGATTGGGCCTGGCGATACGATCCAGGTGTTTGTCTGGCGGAACCCCGACCTAACGGTCACCGTTCCCGTGCGGCCGGACGGAAAGATCTCCACGCCTTTGGTCGAGGACATGGTCGCTGTCGGTAAGACGCCCTCTGGCTTGGCGCGCGACATCGAAAAGGCGCTCGCTGAATATGTAAAGGCGCCGCAGGTCAACGTGATCGTGACGATACCAGCCAGTGTTTTCAGCCAGGTTAAGGTCATCGGGCAAGTGCTGCGTCCGCAGGCGTTGCCCTTTCGCGAAGGTATGACCGTCTTGGACGCAGTGTTGGCGGTTGGAGGCCTTGGCCAATTTGCAGCCGGCAACCGCGCCCACATCGTTCGCACCGTTGGCGGTAAGGAGCAGGAAATCAAAATCAAGCTCGAGGCGCTCGTCAATTCTGGTGACATGAAGCAAAACTTGCTGCTTCGGCCGGGCGACGTGCTCGTCGTGCCTGAAAGCCGATTCTGATGCGTTGGACACTCCGATGACGCCGGCGACGGAACAATTTTTCGACAACGTGCGCGGCAGCTGGCGCTTTCGGTGGTATGGACTGGCGCTGGCCGCAGGTTTGGCGCTGCTCGGATGGATTGTGGTGCTGTCGCTTTCCGATCGGTATGAAGCGAATGCGCAGGTTTTCGTCGACACCCGCACTGCACTCAAGCCGGCATTGCAAGGTCTCACGGTCGATCAGAACGTCGACGCACAAATCAACTACGTGCGCCAATCTTTGCTGGAAGGTCCGCAATTGGAGCAAATCGCCCGAGATACCGGAGTATTGCCGGCGGATATCACGGACGAGCGCGAACGTGTCAGGATTCTGGACCAACTGAAGAAGCGGATTGTGCTCGATGTGGTGACTGCTGGAAGCCAAGGGGACGAGCGCGCGACGGCTGGAACGGTTTATACGATCAACTATCTCGACAACGATCGTTCGCGCAGTCTGCGGGTAGTCGAAAAGGTATTGAACACCTTTGTTGAACGCGTTTTGGGCGGTAAGCGCGAAGGCTCTCAAAGCGCGCAAAAGTTCCTCGAGGCACAAGTCAAGGAATATGAACACCGCTTGAGTGTGGCTGAGGACAGGCTCGCGGCGTTCAAGAAAAAGAACATCGGGTTGATGCCCAATGAACAAGGCGGCTATTTTGCGCAATTGCAGACTGAAGTGGACGCCGCAAAAAAGGCCGAAACCGATCTCGCGATTGCGATTAGTCGTCGCGATGAATTATCTAAACAACTGCACAGCGATGCGGCGATCTCGGCCGCTGGTGCGTCCAACCCCATTGTCGGGGCGGCCGGACTCACTAATGGCGGAGATACGCTCAGTCGGATACAGGAAGCGCAGGCGCGACTCGATGACCTCCTGTTGAAATATACGGATAAGCACCCGGACGTTATCGCCGCGCGAGCAACGCTCGAGGAGCTCAAGAAACGCCGCCAATTGGAAATGGATAGCTTGCGCCGCGGGGATGCGAATGCCGTGGCCGCGAGTGGCGCCGGGAATAATCCTGTATATCAAAGTATTCAGCTGGAGCTCAACAAAGAAGATGTCGAAATCGCCGCGTTGCGACGCCAATTGACGCAACATCAGGAGATTGTCGCGGAGTTGCGTCAAAATCTAAATAGCGCGCCACAGGTTGAAGCTGAATTTCAGCAATTGAATCGCGATTACGACGTGAATAAAGCGGAGTATTCCGCATTGCTTGCGAATTATCAGAAGGCGAAATTGGGAGAGCAGGCCGATAATGCTGGTTCGGTTCGCTTTGAGGTGGCGGTACCCCCGACATCGCCAATATTGCCCGTCTGGCCGAAGCGCGGACAACTACTCGTCGAGGTCTGGCTCGCGGCGATTGCAATTGGCGCAGGCGTCGCTTACTGGTGGCATACCTTGCATCCAGTCGTGACTTCAGCCCGTGCGGTCAGCGCGTTGACGAATTTTCCTCTGCTTGGGGTCGTCGGCGGCGCGTTTCCTTCCCGTGCGCGCATCGAAAATCGGCGTCACATACTGAGAATCTCCGCGGCGGCGGCGTGCTTGATTCTGGCGCTTGTCGCAGTCCTTGTTTTAAATCAAGCAGGCGTGCGTCTGAATTTTCTTGCTGGAACTTCGCCGGTGAAATCGTGAGTCTCGTTGAGCAAACGATCGCACGGCTGAAGAAGGGCGCGGCGACGGTTAACAGAGACGCAACCGATGAAGTTGCTGTCCCAAGTACGGTCGCCCCTCCATATGCAGAGTCAGACGCTTCGGCGAAAAACAGGCAACGCTTGACCCTTGATTTGGCGGCGCTGCGCGCGGCGGGCTATCTGCCGGAGGAGAGCATGGATCGGCAGTTCGCCGAGTATTATCGCCAAATCAAACGTCCTCTGATTGATAACGCATTCGCAGCGAATGGTGTGCCGAGTTTGCTAAACCGACGGCTGATTATGGTGACGAGTGCTTTGCCGGGCGACGGTAAGACCTTTACGACTATCAACCTCGCGCTTAGCATGGCGAGAGAGCGGGATATGTCGGTGTTGCTCGTCGATGCCGACGGCATAAAGCGGCACGTCAGCGAGATTCTCGGCCTCATACAAGAGCCGGGGTTGTTGGATGCCCTGGTGGAGGGGACCGCAAATGCCGAGTTACTGGTTGTGCCGACAAACGTGCGCGGCCTGGCGATTCTTCCGGCGGGCCGCCCGGTGGAGGGCACCGCGGAGCTCTTCAGCAGTAATCGCATGCGGCAAATTGTAGACAGCCTAATCAGTCAAAATCCGCGCCGTGTCATACTGTTGGATTCGCCGCCGCTGCTGCTCACGAATGAGGGGCGAGCATTAACCAAGATCGCAGGGCAACTCGCCCTGGTTGTTCGTGCGGGGATAACGCCGCAGCAGGCTGTTCGGGACGCTATAGGCATGCTCGATGAGCAGCAAGCGGGCGGCATCATCCTCAATCAGGGACACGCCGGGTTCACGGAGGGGTACTACGGCTATGCGGCGTATGGAACCGAGACCAATGAGACTGCACCGAAGCGTTGAACCTCTTTTCGGACTGGTCATCGCAGCGCTATCGCTCGCATCTTTAGCCAAGGCTGAGGAAACGCTAATTGCGAATCCTCAACCAAACAATTTTAGTTACGGTGCCGATGTGGGTGTCGGCGTAACCGACAACGTCACGCTAGTGCCGACAGATAGGGTCAATCAGACCATCGCTACCGCTGATTTGGATTTCTCCGTTCAGCAGGCAACTCGGCTCTTGAGTGCCGATCTCAAGGGCAACTTCAGTTATTTGGATTACCTTCAAGACGCTTACAGTGCCAATTTGATTGGGCGCTTCGATGGTGTTGCTCATGCAGCGCTCATACCCGAGCGCTTGACCTGGACGCTTCAGGATGATTTCGGTCAGGGCCAAGTCAACGCTTTCACTGCACCCACCCCGGACAACCGCGAAAACATCAATTACCTCAGCACGGGTCCTAATTTGTGGCTGCGATTCGCTGGAACGGGCTTCTTCGAGTTGAGCGCACGCTATGCGCGCTCGCAATATTCCATTAGCCCGTTCGACAGTAATCGCGTTCTGGGCAGCTTTGAGCTGGGGGACCTGCTTTCGGCACGCTCCAGCATTTCGCTGAACGGCGTTACCGAGCATGTTCTGTTCGAAAACACCTCCATCAATACTGATTTTGATCGCACTAGCGCTTACGCACACTATGAAATCAGCGGCGCGCGTACGCAACTTACCGCCAATCTCGGTGGCACCGAGATTACTCAAAACGGCAGCTCGACCTCCGGGCCGCTCGCCAAATTACAGGTGGACCGTAAAGTCTCCCCAGCAACGAGGATCATCTTTTCGGTGGGTCGAGAACTAACCGACGCGAGCACTGGTTTCAGTACCGCGCAGACCGGAGCCATAGGCGCCATCAGCGTGACTCCCGCGACGGTGACGGCGAATAGCTATACCAGCGACTATGCTTCCGTCGGATGGAACTATGAGCGCAATCGCACGACATTCGGATTATCCGGTCGATGGGAAAAGGACTCCTATGCACAACATCCCGAACTCGACGTGACTCGCGAGGGCGGCGAGTTTAGCTTGGCGGAGAAATTGACGCACGCGTTGAGCGTCCAGCTTTTGGGCAGTTTGTACACTACCGATTATCCCCATACGTATTTCGTCGCTACCAACGGCAGCTCCTCTATTCAGGATGAACGTGTTGGTGCGGCATTAACGTTACGGGAAGGCCGCGCCCTCGTCTTTAGATTGCGTTTCGATCACATTTCTCGCGCTGTATCGGGCAATGCTGGTGTTCCTGGTTTCCATGCGAACACGGTATTCCTCACGGTCGGATATCGGCCGCGACCCGCCGACATTACCCCGGATTGATTTCAGCGCCGATATGCGCGCGGTCCCGTATGTGAGATTTCAATGCAAATGATTGTTGGCGTGAGCGGGTATTATCCGAATGAGTAAGGTCGTATGCATCGGACCAGCGCCGATGGGACATTGGGTAACATGCGGTCGCAATGAGGATCAAGCTTCTCGATATTCACGAGTGTGAATTCGCGGCATCCACGTGGGTCCGTCGCGCAGTATTGAATGATAAATGAACATGACGGTACGACACAAAGAACCGGGGAAATCGCGGCGTCCGAACTTTACTCACAAAGCTGAACCGCACGTTCCACGTTCAATTGTCGAGATTACGCGAATTGGACATATTTAAGCGCATTAACTTCAAGGGCGATTTATTTGCAACAGGCTTGACGTTTGGTGCTCAAGGGATCCTCAGAGCCGCCAGTAGCATAATTCTGACCAGGATTCTCCGTCCAGAAGCCTACGGAATCATCACGATTCTGATGTCAATTCTGTTCGTCATCGAGATGATCGGTGATTTGGGCCTAAATTTGTTTGTGATTCGTGATCCGAATGGAGAAGAACCGCGGTACCTGAATACCGCATGGACGATGCGGCTCTGCCGCTCTGTGTTGAACAGCATGATCGTGCTTCTCGGTGCTACGTTGATAGCTTCGCTCTATCAAACGCCGCAATTGGTGGCCCCACTTCGTGTCCTGTCACTCGTGTTCATTATTTCTGGACTCGCATCGATGTCGTTTCCAATAGCGATCCGTCGCAAGCGTGCCCGTATTATCGTCTACTCCGAATTGGCAGCGACATTTATTACCACTTTGTTTTCCGTTGTGTACTGTTATTACTCGCGGGACTTTTGGGGCCTAGTTTACGGTACTTTGTTATATAACCTGATTCTAACGCTCATGAGTTATCAATTTTTCAAGGAATTCCGTCCAAGGCTGCGCTTCGATCGCGCGGCGTCACGCGAGGTGTTCCGTTTCACAAAATTTAGCATGCCTTCCAGTTTGCTTACGCTTGCCTTGAGTCAATTCGACAAGATCGTATTCATTAGGCTTTTCGATTTGCGATTACTCGGAGTTTACGGGCTTGCGAGCAGTATGGCAGCACCGATCGAAGGGCTAATCTCCAAGATAAGTCAAATGGTGCTCTATCCACGTTGCGCCCATGACTTCCGCAGCAATCCAGCAAGTTTTTCGCTCAAATACTACACACAGAATACTAATCTTTTATTAAGCATTTTGATTTTGCCTCCGGTTGCCGGCGGAGCAGCGCACTTGATTATCTCTGCGCTTTTCCCGTCAGGATACGCGGAGGCGGAAGCCGTGTTTCGAGCGTTCATGGTAAGAGCGGCTCTCTTATCATTGGCTTGTCCGTCAGAAGATCTTCTGATTGCGGCCGGCGAATCGCAAGTCATTCTGATTGGTAATGTTCTGCGTGCGATCTGGACCGTTGCTGGGAGCCTAATTGGTTATTATTGTTTTGGGTTCATCGGATTCATTTATGGGATGGCACTGAGCGGCTTGCCGCCCCTCACTTATTATTATTGGCTGCAAAACGAGAAGGGGTTCTTGATTCCGAGATACGAGTTATACAAAGTGGGTTTCATCACAATCGTTGCAATAATGGCGTACTTTGGGAGCAGCGTCGTTTGGAAAATTGTTCTGGCCATGGGCCTGCGACGGTAGTGCCGAGCGCTGCCGCTTGGCCTAGGATATAGCGCCCGAACCGATCTTTTACACGCACACTCAATATCTCGATCTGCCTCACAGGCAAGCTATATAGTCTTGGAACCCAAGTTGCTTTGTGCGCTTTCCGTGCCGTCGGTCGCATCGGCCGCTATCGCGAAGTACCAAGTCCCTGCTGTAAGACCGGTAATTTCGTAACTCGTGGTCGAGGCGCCACTGACGGCGATCGATTGAGTGAGGGCGCTCGCCGACGTTCCGTAGAATACGTGGTATCCCCATAGCGGCGTCACCGGTGTGCCATCGGTATTGGCGGTTGGCGGCTCCCAATTGAGAGTCGCTGTCCCATTGGCTGGAGTTGTTGCCGGCGTCACAGTCACCGTCGCGCTCTGGCGGGCCGAACCTGCTGAGCCGGCGCAACTTAACGTGTATGTTGCTGTTGCGCTGAGAGCGGCGGTGGATTGCGAGCCCGTAGTCGCGACGCTGCCCGACCAGCCGCCCGAGGCAGTGCAGGTTGTGGCATTACTGCTAGTCCAGGTTAGCAGCGACGTGCCGCCAGTATTAATGATCGAGGGACTCGCGCTCAGAGACACACTGGGCGGTGCCGCAGCGACTGAAACCGTCACGGACTGGGAAGCAGAGCCGCCGGTGCCGCTGCAAGTCAGCGTGAACTTGGTTGCGGCGCTCAAAGCGACGGTGGTATGCGAGCCGCGCGTCGGTTCTGTGCCCGTCCAGCCACTTGAGGCTGTGCAGGCGGTCGCGTTGGTCGAGGACCAGGTCAGCGTCGACGTTGCCCCACTGCTGACCGTGCTGGGATTGGCGTTCATGGTGACTGCGGGGCTTGGTGTGCTCACGGTGACGGTCGCAGATTGGGCTGCGCTGCCACCGGGTCCCGCGCACGCCAGCGAATAAATCGTGTTTGCCGTAAGGGGGCCGGTTGACTGCGTACCGCTGATTGGCTTATTGCCGGACCAGCCGCCCGAGGCGGTGCACGTCGTCGCATTAGTGGCAGACCACGTCAAGGTCGCGCTGCTACCGCTATTGATCGAGGTAGGGCTTGCGCTTAACGTTATCGTCGGCGCAGGCGCGGTTACGGAAACCGTTGCCGATTGCGACGCGCTACCGCCGGCACCGGTGCATGTCAGCTTATAGGTCGAACTTGCGCTGAGATTTCCGGTGGACTCAGATCCCCTGACTGCCTTGCTACCGGACCAGTCGCCAGAGGCACTGCAAGACGTCGCGTTTGTGGATGACCAATTGAGCGTCGAGCTGCCACCGCTCGTAATTGCACTGGGACCCACGCTCAAAGTGACGGTCGGCGCCAAAGAAGAGGGGGCGACTGTCACAGTCGTGGACTGCGTCGCGCTGCCGCCAGCGCCGGTGCATGTCAGAACATAAACGGCGGTGGTGGGCAGGCTCGGCGTGACCTGCGAACCGCTCAAGGCCTGATTGCCTTTCCACGCGCCCGACGCGACGCAAGAGGTCGCGTTCGCGGACGACCAACTCAACATCGAGTCATTACCTTTTTGCACTGTGCTCGGCCTTGCTCCAAAACTGACCGTGGGAGCTGGCGGCGTGACCGTAACGAATGCGGACTGGGAAGCGCTGCCGCCGGCACCAGTGCATGTCAGCGTATAGTTCGCATTGGCGGTGAGGGCGCCAGTTGACTGGGAGCCGCTGATTGACTTTGTGCCGGTCCACGCACGCTGGGCCGCGCAAGAGCCCGCGTTGATGCTGCTCCAGGTAATCGTCGCGGCATTACCGGAGGTCACGGTGCTTGGATTCACGTTCAGCGATATAAGGGGCGATGCAGGTGTGACTGTCACCATTGTCGATTGGGTCGCCGATCCGCCAGGTCCGTTACAGGTCAGCTCGTAATCCGTAGTCGCGGAGAGTGCGCCGGTGGACTGTGAGCCGCTTGTGGCTACGGAGCCGCTCCAGCCACCCGATGCCGTGCATGCGGCGGCGTCGATCGAACTCCAAGTCAGCGTGGCCGTGCCGCCCGTAGCGACCGTCGTCGGCGAGGCAGACAAACTCACCGAAGGTGCCCGGGCGGTTACAACAACTTCGGTCGACAGCGAGGCGGATCCGCCCGGGCCCGAGCAAGTCAGCACATAACTTCTGCTCGAGGTCAGGTGACTGATCGACGCGGAACCGGTGGTCGCCCTTGGGCCGCTCCATCCGCCAGAAGCCACACAATTCTCGGCCTCAGACACGCTCCATTCCAGAGTCGCGGAGCCACCCGTGATGACGCGACGCGGGTTTGGCGCGAGATTGATGATAGGTTTCGCGACCGCACCGACGCCCATGCTGGAGCTTTCCGATGAGCCGAATCCGCTATGACAGGCGGCCAGAGCCGAGACCGCGATCAAACCCAGTGCGAGACGTGTTCCGCGCGCGAAGGTGTTTGTGAATTGATATCGAAACGCGTCGTGGCCGCGCAAGTCGCTGCGCATGTTCGAGCTATCGATGCGTTGCGCGCGGCCGCGACTAATTGAAATCATCAACTGTCTCCATTGCGTTGGCTCAAGAGCGAGATTGCGAATCACAACTCAACTCATAAGAAGCGACGATCTGTTGCTCAACATATTCGTCGCGAGAAAAGATGCTGCCAAGCTGTCGCAAATGAAGCACTCGGGGATTTCCTGCATGGCTGAGAAACGTCGACTGCGCACGGTTTGCATTCGGCCGACGACTATCGGCAATCGTTTAATAAACTTGAGATGTAAATTCATCGATGCTGTCGCTCTTTTGCGCCAACGTCGACAAATCTAATTGCGTTGAGAGAGACTCTTACACAACGTCCATCGTGTTCGGCCCTACTCAATGCACGCACATTCGTCCGATCTCGCGCTAGCTATTGGATTTGAACTCTTGTGCAAATGAAGCATGCACGCGCGATTGCGAAATCACGCGAACAAGGGGTGCCGCAGAAGTGACGACGACAAACAATACGGCTGGCCGCTCAGCAATATTGTTCAAGCTGAACAGATCTATTTGTTTTGACTCGTGCCATTTGGGGAAATTGCGGTGCGTCAGTAAAAGACGGATAGAGAAACGAAGGGTTCGGCCGTCCCAACGAATTCGATTGATTCATGTCAATTGTTGTCTGACCGTAGTCACAGCGGTAATCGAATTGGCGCCACTAGCCCAAAACTCTTGAATCCGCCTGGTCCTTGAACATGCGGTCTCCGACGTCCAAGGAGCGCAAGGCAGAGCGCTCGGCCTCCTGCGTGTGCCCAGGACGGGCGATAGCGCTCTTAAGGCTCCGATCGGCTGTCAGTGATTGTATGGGCCTGCGGAGCGCGTCTCCTATCGCCATTAGCAGCGGCCGAAGGGCAGGGCTGTCTGCGCCGGGAGACATTATGCAAAATGGCTTCCCCCGCTATGATCCGTGCTAAGCATGGCCACCGCTTCAATCGGGTCGCCGCGGACTCAGGCGTTTACTCGTGACAGACCAGCTATGGAGGCCCTAAATTCAATGCGAGGTACACAATGGTTTAGATTAGGCGCTCTAATCACCATGGTGCAACTTGTCGCGGCCTGCTCTGGCGGGGGAGCCAGTAGTGGCGCCTCGACGAGTGCCGCGACGGCGCCAGTCATAACGACTCAATCGAGGAGTCAGACTGTCACTGCCGGGCAGGCCGCAACTTTCATAGTTGCGGCAAATGGCACGGCCCCACTCACGTATCAATGGAAAAAGAATGGCGCGTTGATTGGGAGCGCGACCGCAAGCAGCTACTCCACCGGTCCAGCGACAGTCAGCGACAATGGCGTCACATTCACCGTCACCGTCAGTAATTCGTCGGGGGTAGCGACGAGCAAACCTGCAACTCTGACCGTCAATGCGGCCGCGGTCGCACCGAGCATCGCGACCCAACCGAAAAATGTGACCGTCACTGCTGGGCAGGCTGCGACTTTCACAGTCGCAGCTACCGGTACTGCACCGCTGCTCTATCAATGGTATAGAAACGGCACAGCTATGGCGGCAGCAACCGCTACCAGTTACACAATCGCTGCAACGAGCGCGACAGACAACGGCGCCACATTCAGGGCCACAGTGACCAATGCTGCGGGCGCGGCAAATAGCAACAATGCGATTCTCACCGTGGCGGCACCCACGCTGACGATAACCACGTCCGGCCTACCGAATGGAGTCGTGGGTAGCGCCTACAGCACGATTGTGCAAGCGAGCGGCGGCACGGGTCCATACACTTGGATAGTGCAAAGCGGTCAGCTACCCGCTGGTCTCGCATTTTCGCAAACAAGCGGCAGTATTTCAGGAACTCCGACCGCCGCGGAGGCCTCCGCATTTACACTGGAAGTGCAAGACGCAACCGGCGCTACTTCATCCCGTGCACTCGGCATCACCATCGGAAGTGCCGTTCCCTCGCCACCGTTCGGGCATGTAGTCATTATTGTTGAAGAAAACGCCAATTACGCGAGCGTGGTCGGCAACACAGCCTCCATGCCATACCTGAATTCGTTGATTGGAAATTACGGATTGGCCACTCAGTATTATGCCAATACTCACCCATCTATCGGCAACTATGAAATGCTCGTGACTGGGCAGGTCCTGACAAACGACGACAACGAAACGCCCGCGACATTTCCCATTTCGGCAGATAACATCGTTCGCGAATTGGCGGCGAACGGCAAGACGTGGAAGGCCTACGCCGAAAGCATTCCGTCCGTGGGATACACCGGCGGAAATTCGGGCGCCTATTATCTGGTACGCCATGTCCCAGTTGCCTATTTAACCGACGTGCAGGACAGCGCTAATGGCCGACTGGGACTGGTACCCTTTACGCAATTTGCGACGGACCTTGCGGCGGGCCAATTACCTAGCTTCTCATTCGTCACACCGAATGCCTGCGATGATGCCCACAATTGCGCACTCAGTGTGGCGGACGCTTGGCTCGATAGGAATATCGCGCCACTGCTGACCAGTTCGCCATTCAAAAACGATGGATTGCTCATCATCATATTTGACGAATCAAGTAACGACAACACCAACGGCGGCGGTCGAGTGAGCGCCGTGTTTGTAAGTCCGGCGTTTTCAAAACCAGGGTATCTGTCGACGACGCTTTACCAGCATCAAAGCACTTTGCGCCTAATGCTGGAGGGTCTCGGAGTGCAATCTCTGCCGGGCGCAGCAGCAACCGCACCGTCGATGTGGGAATTCTTCAATCTCCCGACGCTGCCTTGATGCCGGCGGCGCAATCGCTGAGTTCCTGCTTGCACTGCGCCGCCGATGCATGAGATCAATGCAGCAGCGGCTGCAATTGGTATCGCATACCACCGAAGTCGACCAGCGAAAATTTCAGGCGAGTACGTTTTTGGCCCATTAGTCAAGTCTTGCGAACAAGACTTGGAGTTTTTCGCCAACATTTCAATGGAATCGAGATCGTCTGAAAGTGAGCGCCCGCTGCGGGTACATGGATTTCGATTTGATGGATCGCTTGGGTAATAACGGCTCACTCACATCGTCGTGCGTAACGGGTTCGCGCGATTATCGCATGCTGTGAGGCCAGTGATGGCTGTAGCGTGGAGCACCTTCCATTTGGACCGGCACATAGTTGCATAGCGAGGAGCTAGGCGTAAGCCTAGGCATTCGACAATGTCTAGTAATGCTGATTGAGCCAAGGTGTTTGCCGGTATCCGGCGCCGTCGTCGGTATTCAGCGGATCAGAAGATGGCAGTGTTGCGTGAAGCTACGCAGCCCGGACGACGATTTTCTATGTAGCCGGCGTCATGATATAGCGCCTAGTATGAATTTCGGGTGGAGGCGCCGTATAAACGAGGCTGGGAAGTAAGTGATCCGGGCGGATGATGAAGTGGTCGCCCATGCAAATGTGCGGGCCTTGCAGAAGCGTGTTCGGGAAGCTCGAGCATGTACTTGGCAAAAAGACCTTGGAGAACGGGATATTGCGTGAAGCGGTAGAGCTCGCCCACGACAAGAACTCATCGCGCGGTCGCCGTCGTGACCGGACGGGAACACGCAGTTGGAGCGCGCGGCTGAATTTCTTGGGCATCTCCCGATCGCAGCTGCCTGCGTGACTCAACGGCGAGGCAGACCCAGGGTCGAGTTATCGGAAGGTCGATGACATCGAGCTGTTAGCGCCTTGCGCACCTTAGTTGATGAGCGACCGATTTACGGACATCGGCGGTTACAGCCCTATAGAATCGGGAACGACTTAAAAACGGCCTTGCGCGGCTCAATCATAGACGCATTTACCGCTTGATGTCGCAGAACGGGATTCCGCAGCAGCGATACATGGGCAATCCGACGACTCTAATTCACAAGGGCAAGATTGTCATGATCAGGCCCAATCTGCGTTGAACCTCGGACGGCTTTGAGATCGCCGGTTGGAACCGTGTGAAGCCGTGCGAGGCGCCCTCGCGCTCAATACCGGCGATCGGGAGGTGGTGGCCTGGTTCGTCGACACCGCGGCGGCATCAGCGCCGAAATAATCCGGGGTCTGATGGTCGACGGCGTCGAGTGCCGCTTAGGCGGTAGCCGCCTGCTGCATCTGGTGCAATGGCTCTCGAATAACGGCAGTTGCCGCCGAGCTCGCGAGACCATCGACTTCCCAATCTGGCTGGGTCCGGTGCTTTGCTTTACGCCGATTAGCTCCCCGCAATCGAACGGCATGGTTCGAGGATCAACACGAGAGCCACCCACACATGAAGTCCACCGAATTAAGCCACCCCGTGAACTTTCGAACCCCAAAAAAACCGGTGTCAGTACCTATCGAACCTCCCAGACGAAGTGCAACTCGGTTTTATGTAATGCGCGACAATCAGGCGAAATCCCTAACCTACTGATGCTACATTGGAAGCTCGCTATCCCGTTGCCACATCTCGAGGCGCAAAATTGGTCCCCAATTGAGTATTGCTAATTCAACAGAACTAAAGTGGAAAATGAGCCAGGGAATTGACGAGAAGGCCGAGAGGGGCCATTTGAAAGTGCTGGACGGGTGGCGAGGCATTAGCATCCTAGCCGTTCTGGCTGCTCACCTGCTGCCGCTAGGTCCTAAAACATGGGAGTTGAACGCCGCGAGTGGCGTTCTCGGCATGGCGCTGTTCTTCTGCCTGTCCGGGTTTCTCATTACGAGTTTTCTGTTACGCCATTCGAATGTCGTGAATTTCCTCATTCGGCGTATCTGTCGAATACTACCGCTCGCGTGGCTCGTGTTGCCGATCGGCCTTTGGCTCGCGCATGCGCGAGCCGACACGTACTTACCAAATTTCTTGTTCTACGCAAATTGGCCGCCCTTCTGGCTCCCCTCCGTAACTTCACACTACTGGAGTCTTTGCGTGGAAATGCAGTTCTACGCATGCATTGCATTGCTCTTCACGCTCGGTGGGCCACGCGCGCTCAGCTTGCTACCGATCGCCTGCCTCAGCATCACGGCGTTTCGCATCCATGCGGGAGTTTATGAGTCGATTGAGACGTACTATCGGCTCGACGAGATCCTGAGCGGCGCAACACTCGCGCTCCTGTATAGCGGAAAATTTGGGAAGCTCGCGAAACACGCGCTAACGCTAGTAAATCCTTGGGTGGCGGCTATCCTTCTGCTCGCGTCCACGCACCACGTGGCGCGGTTCTTAGATTATGGGCGTCCCTACTTTGCGGCGGCGCTAATCGGGGCCTCCCTCACCCGCCAGTCCTTCCCATTCGGGGCCATCCTACGAGGGCGTATGCTTGCGTACATCGCCGAGGTCTCATACGCGCTTTACATTGTGCACCCTATACTCAATGACACTTGGCTCGGTGCTGGTACGACGCTTGTGAAGTACGCGAAGCGCCCGCTTTTGTTCCTCGCGATCTTTGGTGTGGCACACGTATCAACGTTTCAATACGAACACCGTTGGACCGCCTTCGGCAAGCGGCTTGCGGCTAAATTCGTTGCAAAACATCGATTGGCGAAAGAGGAGCCTGCGACATAATTGATGCAACTTCGTTCTCGAGCATCGCCTCCGCCAGCAACCGCTTCAGCCGTGCGTTCTCCGCTTCCAGTGCCTTCAGCCGCTTCGCGTCCGACACGTCCATCCCGCCGTACTTGCTCCGCCAGAGGTAATAGCTCGCCTCCGAGAACCCGTGCTTGCGGCAAAGATCCTTTAGCGCGATGCCCTTGTCCGCCTCCGGCAGGAACCCAATGATCTGCTCTTCCGTAAATCGCTTCTTCACGTCCAACCTCCTGGCCGGGGTTAGACTCTAATACCAAACGCTACTCAGGACGGGGGTGACGTCGCCGCTTACCGCCAGAAGTCAACGCATGGCCATCATCAGCCTCAGAATGATTCCCTTCCGTCCTCCGAAGAAATGTCGAGAACGCCGATTAGTTACCACTTACCCTTCGCCGCGCTCCCTGTGTCACGAGTGGGAGCTATTTGCATTGCTTTCTGGAGTGCTGAAAGCAGTTGGGGCGCGTCTTGGTGCAGCTGTCGCTCGGGACTGATTAAACCAACGCTCAATTCCGTGCCAGCTAAGGATCCCCGCGATTAGAGACATAATCATTGCAAGCGGCACATATAGCCAGAAAGGCACTGCCGCGCCAAGGCTGGCGAGCATCATTTGCTGGATAGGGAAGGCATAAAGGTATGTGCCGTAAGAGAAATCACCGAATCGCGCCGCATTAAACGATCTTTTGCTGTATACGAAATAAAATACACAGTAGGTCGCAATGGGCGGGAACAGCAATGATAAGAGTGCCATTCTGCACGGAAACGACACTGGTAAATTTAATGCTGAAACTAAGGTCAGTGGCCCGAGAATTGCGATCCACAAACGCCGTGGCAAAAACTCACGATAAAAATATGCAAGCATTCCGCTCAGGAAGCATGGAAGCACTCTAAGCCACTCGTAGGGCCAACCGAAGATAGCATCGATGATCGAGAAACCAGGCTTCTTGTCAATTAGTTCTAACCAGGCTCTTACCACCAATAGTAGTAGGAAGACAGCAAGCAGTAACTTGCCCCGGTATGCCTTCAGCGACTGCGATAGGCCGAGCGCTAAGACACCTAGATAGCACCAAAATTCATACGGGATGCTCCACAATGAGCCATCGACCGCTTGGACTGCGTTATGACCAAATGCCCCATGATCTTCTATATAGCCCCGAAGCAGTAGATTTAAGCCGAGCGTTTTAGCAATCAATCCTGGACTAAAGTTAAAATCCTTTGAATAAAGCGGCACAATAACGAACGCACAAATGATTGTAGCGACAATAAAGCCTGGGTAGATGCGGCAGATTCTTTTCCTAAGATAGCTCAACGCACTTGCAGAGCGCTCATAGCTTTGCGTTATCAAAAAGCCGCTGATGATGAAGAATACATATACTCCTACTTTCCCGCTGTTAATGGCGCCTTTGGTTAGGAGAGAAATGGGTTCACGATTTTCCGACCCGAAATAGAGGGCAAAGGAGTGCGACCAAACAACAAGCATCGCCATCCCGAGTCGCATCAGGTCGAAATTGTTCGGGCTGCGTGATCCGCTCTTATGAGGAACCAGCAGGGAAAGTTCCGAGGCTCTTGTCACCAGAGATTCTCTGTTGGAGTTGCGCCTATCCGACTGGATAGGCCGCGGGTTGATCACTGCGCATGAACTCACGGGGTGATTTCATTTGCGGGGCTTTATGCCGATGCCATTCAATTGTAGTCCTCGAAGCGGATAGTAATCATAATAGGCTTCTCCCGAAATTCCGGACCTCGACCAAGGCCGATTATGCGGCCGCTATAAGCGCCGACACAAACTTACTCGGCATCCGGTAGCCGATGCGCCAGTGTAATCGGACATGGCTATAAAACGTCACCGACGTCGCTCTAACTTCAGTAGCGCTGGGATTTAGAATCTCCCGGATGTCACGAGTCCTATAAGAGCTGACGGCGCCTGGCTCTCAATAAGGTGAGCCATCACAATATGTCGGACGAATTGCGTTGACGGAGATGTCCAAGGACACCAGGCAAGTCGAAAATTACCACTCGGAGTGGTCCGAAGGACCCAAGGCGTTCAATATGTCATTTCCCAAGTCCTCAGTGGACCAAAGAATGCCAGCAGGTCACAAACTCAAGGAGGATTAGTATAAGATTTCGACTCACCTTATCAAAAGCTTGTGCGAATGCGGAATTACAATGCGCGACGTTGATATTTTCGATCGTCGATATTTTTGCTGCACAATCGCCGGATTGGCGGTCAATATCGGCCTAGCCAATCTGGCAATGGGGGTCGAACATAGGCCGAGAATGCCGGCCGGGAATCGGGAGTTCGTAATCATAAACGGTTGGGTACTAATCGGCGAAGATGTGGCCGCCAGCGAAATGACGCCAAATGTTGTTTGACTTCAATGACGCATGGCCTCGCGTCGCCGAGGGGAGATACGAGTTCTGTATATGTGGCGCCGGTCCGGCAGGCATCACAATAGCAAGAAAGCTTGCCGCTAATGGCAAGAAGGTTCTTCTGCTCGAAGCCGGAGGTCTTACCTATAGCGAGGAATCGCAGAATCACTACGAGGGGAAAAACGTTGGTCGACCGTATTGGCTCAAACAACTTCGTCTCAGGTATCTAGGTGGTTCGTCAAATCATTGGGGAGGGGTTTGTACTCTACAAGATCCCATAAGCTTTGAGGCAAGCGATGATCTCGGCTTGCCGGGGTGGCCCATTTCATATGAGCAGGTAATTCGCGACCTTCATGAAGCGAAGGAAATTCTTGATGTTGGGGATAAGGATCTTTCCGCATCAAAACAGCCGGGCTTTATGTCTCCTTTGTTCGATCGGTTCGGTCACGCGCAGAGTCCGCCAACACATTTTTTTGAGAAATACGGTGCGGAACTCAGGCAGTCGCGACAGATCGATGTTTTCTACAATGCAAACCTGAATGATTTGACGCTTAGCGATAATCTGACGCAAGTGAAGAATATCCGTGTTCAGAACTACAATGGCCAGAATTCTGACGTAATTGCCAGTCAATACGTCTTAGCACTCGGAGGCATAGAGAACGTTCGGCTTCTTCTTAACGCCAACCGCCAGGTTCCGGCGGGGATCGGCAACCACAGCGGAATGGTAGGTCGCTGCTTCATGGAGAGCCTCGATGTACCGATCGGTCGATTGCTATTGACCGATACGGAATTCTGGAAAATAGATAAACTTGACCTCGTTCCGAGCGAGGCGCTCATGCGGGATAATAAAATAGGGAGCGGTGTCGTTACGTTCACCCCTCATTTATCGGCTTCGGGTGCACTGGAACATGGTGGCCGACTTCGGGTTCTCAAGGAATTTATACATCAAACAGGTTGCTACTGGCCGGCATTAACGGAGCTCGCCCGGCGAATCGTTGACTTCGACTGTCCCGGCGATGGAGTGGTCTCTTCGACAATCGAACAAGAGCCCAATCCGGATAGCCGAGTGAGTCTGACAAACGATATTGATTCCTTTGGCCTTCGGCGCATCCAGCTGAATTGGCAATTATGTGACCGCGACTTGAAAACGATAAGAGTGCTCTCAATTAATTCTGCCCAGGAAATGGCGAGACTTAACCGTGCCCGCGTGCAATTGGCGCCATTCATACTCGATACCAATCTCGAAATTCCAGCTACGGGCTTCGGACATCACATGGGGACGACGCGTATGTCCGCCGATCCTCGTCACGGCGTCGTCGACGAGAACTGCCGCGTGCACGGAATCCAAAACCTGTTTCTCGCGGGTAGCTCAGTGTTCCCAAGGTGCGGCGGCAGAAACCCGACACTAACTATTGTGCTGCTGGCCCTGCGACTGGGGGATTTTTTGAGCAGCCGAGGTTAAGGCTTCCTGGCTTGCGGATTGAGGATTGCGGTAAGGGAACCACTACCCTCGCTATAGACTCGGATCCGCGCTTGATCGCAATCGCCGGTTAGACCGCCCCACAGCCCGCGGTGAACGGATGCCGGCCCGAGCTTCGCTTGGATCGTAAGCGTCTGGCCAAGGCATCTTGACTAGTGGCTGAGCTGCGGAATTTGGCGGAATCCGTCTCCTGTCCGGATCATCCATCTCACCCACAAGCGCCTTCATTGTTGCCCATATGTGAATGATGCGTTGGTCTTGGGGCGTGAGCACGCTACGCTCGCCGAGAATGAGCGGCGTGAGCAACGGTATAACCGCGTCTTCCTGGCGCTTCATCCATCCGCCGTTGCAACTCGCGCAAACCGCTTTTATCTTTTTGCTGAGAATGTCGCCTTCGACCCGCAGGGATTTCACCGGGTCTTGCCCAGGATGGCCAAGAGTCGTGGTATGCCTCTCCACGACCCTGGGTACTATCTTGCTAATCCACGCGGAAAACAAATGTTCCCCGCTCACACCTGTCCCACCGCAAAAGATGCAGCGTCGCGGAAGGGTTGGTGCTTTCTTTGCCCTGGCCATGTCGAATTAACCGCTCAACCTCAGTCACCACTGCTGCGAGCGCCAGCTGCACGGCCAGGCCAGGCAAGGCAAGGCAAGGCAAGGCAAGGCAAGGCAAGGCAAGGCAAGGCAAGGCAAGCAAGGCAACACCCAATCATACATCAAAATGATTGAGGATCCGCGGCCACCACGCCTCACGCAATGCATGCTCAAGTTGCGATAGGCGACGCCATTAGTATTTGATTTGAAGCACTGGCGTGGCGCAATTGGCAGACGCAGCGATCTCGGTAACCATTGAGGGTGGCCCGGGGCATCGTCCAAAGTGCGGGTTCGAATCCCGCCGCCCATATCCTACGAGGAGCGGTCACGCCCTTGCGTGACCGGGTTCATGTTCTACCCGCGCGGCGGCGCTGGGGGCGAACCGCCCTCGCCGTCGTCCTCATTGTCCTCGTAATCGGCGGCGGCGAACGCGCCTTGCACGTCACCCTCCAACCATTCAACGTCGCCGCCAATTAGGCGGGCGAGGAATTCCGGGCTGCAGGGCTTTTCGCTCATAACCGTACTATACGCGGCAACCCGTGGGGGAGTGTCTGCCGCCAACCCAGCATGGCCCCTGCGCAGCTGGGGCACGCAGGGCATTAGCGCGGGAGGCATTGGTGGCCCTAACACCCTGTTTTCAAAGCCCGTATAGCAGTCCGTACGAGGTCCCTCGAGGGGAGGGCGGAAAGTATACGAAAGTGCTTGTTCTATAGTGGTGGGCGGTACAGGGATTGAACCTGTGACCCCTGCCGTGTGAAAGCAGTGCTCTACCGCTGAGCTAACCGCCCATAAGTCGGCGTCGAAAGTATGACATCGAGAAACACTTAAGACAAACGTCGCGCAGCCGCCGCGTTCTGCGCTCGCTGTAGGGGCTCTGCTAAACTCTGTGCCCAGAATAGCTTGAGCAACCACTGCATGACCGTCCGCACCCGTTTTGCCCCGAGTCCTACCGGCTTTTTACACATCGGCGGACTTCGCACCGCCCTGTTTTGTTGGCTATATGCGCGGCGGCACACCGGTACGTTTGTCTTGCGCATCGAGGACACGGATCTCGAACGCTCGACGAACGAGGCCATCCAACAAATTCTTGATGGTATGGAATGGGCGGGACTGGGTCACGATGAGGGCCCCTTTTATCAATCCAAGCGATTTGATCGCTACAAGGAAGTCATTGAAGAATTGCTGGCGACCGGCAACGCGTATCGCTGTTATTGCACCAAAGAGGAACTCGAGCAGCTGCGGATCGAGCAGGTCGCGCGTGGCGAAAAGCCTCGTTACGATGGTCGCTGGCGCGAACGTACCGATTCACGTCCAGGGGTTTCGCCCGTCGTCCGTTTTAAGAACCCGCTCGCGGGCGCAGTCGTAGTCAATGATGTTGTGCACGGGCAGGTCATCTTTCAAAACACGGAACTCGACGATTTAATCATCGCGCGTTCCGATGGAACGCCTACCTATAATTTTTGCGTGGTCGTGGATGACATGGACATGGAAATTACCCATGTGATTCGTGGTGACGATCACCTGAACAATACCCCCCGCCAAATGAACATGCTGCTCGCCTTGCGGCGCAAGCCACCGATCTATGCGCATTTACCGATGATATTGGGTCCCGACGGCGCGAAGCTCTCCAAGCGACACGGCGCAGTCAGTGTTTTGCAATATCGCGATGACGGGTTCCTACCGGAGGCCGTGCTGAACTATTTGGTACGTTTGGGCTGGTCGCATGGTGATCAGGAGATTTTCTCTGTCGAAGAAATGATCCGTCTGTTCGATATTGCCGATGTCAATAAATCGGCGTCGGCCTTCAATTTCGAGAAACTCGCTTGGCTCAATCAGCAGCACATGATGCATGCACCAGTTTCGCGTATGGTCTCGTACTTGCGCTGGCATCTGCAGCGAGAGGACGTTCGCGCGGAAGACGATACGCAGCTCGCCCAAATTGTGCTCGCGCTGCGCGAGCGTTCGAAAACGCTGAAAGAGATGGCCGCTAACAGTCTATTTTTCTTCAAGGCGCCGCTTGTCTATGACGAAAAGGCCGTGCGCAAGCACGTGACACCGGATGTATTGAATGTTCTGGCTGAGTTATCGACTGCGATGGTCAAATTGGAGGTCTGGTCCGCGCCGGCGATCCATGCGCTCATCGGCGCATTGGCTGCGGAAAGAGGCTTATCCCTGGGTAAACTCGCCCAACCGGTCCGGTTGGCGGTCTGCGGCGGGACAGTGTCGCCGCCAATCGACGCGACTTTAGAGATCCTGGGTAGAGAAGAGTCGCTCGCTCGCCTGGACAAGGCAATGGCGTTCTGGGGGGCATAGTCCATGGAACTCGATACCGCACCCGAATATTCGGCGACACGGGAATTACCTGCATCGCCGTGGTCCGGCGCAGCGCAACCCAAATGCGCATCGTGCCGTTCGTACTCAGTTGCCGGGTCTCTGGCTATGGCATCGAGCGAGGTGTGATGAATCACTTCCGGCAGATCGCGCGGCTGCGCGGCGTGCGACAGATCATCGGTCGATATGAGGCGACCCCCAAAAACGCCCCCTGCAAGGATTTCATTGCCGAGTACGGATTCCTAGAGAAGGATGACCTGTGGTCTTTTGACGTCGACACCGAACCGCTACCAAGCCCGACCTGGCCTGCCATTACGATTGAATAAATCCTTGCAGATGCCGATGCGTCGAATTGGGGGAGTGCTGGGCGGTATGGGCCCGATTGCCACCGTGGATTTCATGGCCAAAGTCATCGCCCTGACGCCTGCCAATTGCGATCAGCAGCACGTGCCTCTGGTCGTCTATCAGGTTCCACAGATCCCGGATCGCAGTCTGGCCATCATGGAGGGCGGTGATGCGCCGTTCCCGCCCATGCTGTTAGGGCTGCAGCGCCTGGCAGCGGCGGGCGCCGAGTTTGTGGTGATTCCCTGCATCTCCGCACATTATTGGTATAAGCGACTGGCGACTTCGCAGACGCTGCCCATTCTGCACGTTGCCGATGCGGTCGCGATCGAGCTCGAGCTGCGGGCGATGAGGTCCCTTCGGCTGGCGATTCTTGCGACCCGAGGCACGTGTCGCAGCGGCATCTTTGATGGCCAGTTCGGCGATCGCGCTGCACTCGATGTACCCGATGAGGCGACACAGCGGCTCATCGATCAGGCCATCGACGCGGTTAAAGCGGGCCAGCGCGAGCTCGCCGCGGGCTATGCCGGGGATGCGGCACAGCGATTGCTCGACAGCGGTGCGGATGCGCTCGTGCTGGCCTGTACGGAACTGCCAGTGGCGCTGGAGGGCAATCCCGTCATGGATGCCTGCGTGGATTCGACCTTGGCGCTGGCGCGCTTCTGCGTGGCGGAGTCGTGCCGGGAAAACCCGAGCCCGGACGGTGCGAGCCTCACACCGTGAGGCTGGAAATCCTGATTCGCCCTGACCTTGAATTTGGGCCGGCGCTGCACCGGCTTTCCGTCGATTTGGGCTGCAGCGTCTATGACGCGGCCTTGGCGTGTTTCGTCGCGCTCCTATACCGGCATATTCAGCAGTCTGTCGTCACCATCGGGATCGTTGTGCCGGTGCATGGGTCGCTATCGGGGATGCCAACCGCTCAAGAGTCCCGGCCACAGGTGGTTTCATGCGCCATCAGTGATGATGCGACTCTCCGCGACATCGCGACCAGCCTATCCCGAGATCGTGGCGACCTTGGCGATCTCCCCGCGGATCTTGCAGCGGTCAACGCGATTTTTACAGTCGCCGATCCAAGCGCGGGCACGGCCCATCCCATGCAAGATTATGCGCCGCTCGCGCTGACGCTGTTGGATTCGGGCGCCGAGATCGGCTTGCGGTTGGAATTCGATGGGCACTCATTTCACAGCGATCGCATGCAGGAGCTTCTGGCGCAATACCAGTTGCTGGTAGTGCAGGCGGCGCGGTCGCCGTCAAGCCACTTGCTCGACTATTCCCTCATTACGGCTCTCGGGCGTTCGCTGCTTCCCGATGCCGGCGCAAGCATCGACAAACCTCGCTATACCTTGCTCAGCGAAGCGTTTCTTGCATGCGCGACGCAGCGGCCGAACGCCGTGGCCGTCAGTCAAGCGGGTCAGTCCTGGACTTATGCGGAGCTCGATCGAAGCTCGCAGCTCCTCGCCGCCGAGCTGCGTCGGCGTGGCCTAGGTGCCGGCGATGTGGTCGCCGTGTTTGGATCACGCAGTTTTGCCGTCGTGAGTTCCATGTTGGGCGTATTTCGAAGTGCGGCGGTATTATTGAATCTCGATCCCAAGCTGCCCCTGGAGCGCCGCAAGGTCATGATGCGGCAGGCCCAAGTGAAGTGCCTGATATGCGTAGGGCAGTCCACCGAGCCTGATGTCGGCGTGCCGGTTATCCAGGTGGATGGCGTGTCGGGCGCGCTGATGGGCGCCGACGAGGGAGGTGCCTGTGCGCCGTTGCCTGTGCTGGAACGTTCCTCGCCGGCTTACATTTTTTTCACGTCGGGCAGTAGCGGGACGCCGAAGGCGGTGATGGGCTCCCATGAGGGTATCGCACATTTTCTCGACTGGCAGCGCCGCACATTCGATGTAGATCACAATGACCGCGCGGCGCATATCACTGCGCTCTCGTTTGATGCGGTGCTGCGTGATGCATTCCTGGTGTTGACCACGGGGGGTATCGTGTGCATTCCCGCGGACGCCGATATCCTCGATCCGTTGGCGATATTCAACTGGATGCAATCGCAGCGAATCACGCTCTTGCACGTCGTGCCATCGCTGATGCGCGCCTGGCTGAATCACATGCCCGCCGGAGTTACTCTGTCGAGCCTGCGCTGTGTATTCTTTTCCGGCGAACCCCTTACTGAGGTGCTGCTGAGGCGCTTTCGCGATGCGTTCGGCCACAGTGCCACGATCGTCAATCTGTACGGACCGACGGAGACGACCATGGTGAAGTGCTACCACCTTGTCGGCACTCTTGAGCCCGGTGTCCAGCCCATAGGCATTCCGATGCCGGAGACTCAAGTGCTGATTCTCAATCGGCGCGGCCATCTGTGCGGCCTCTATGAGACGGGCGAGATAGTGATTCGTACGCCGTTTCGCACCTTGGGCTACTTCAACGATCCGGAAGCTACTGCACGTTCGTTCGTCCCGAACCCGTTTCGCCAGGATCCGGACGATCTGGTCTACCGCACCGGCGATAATGGCCGCTATCGCACCGACGGTCTTCTCGAGATTGCGGGGCGAATCGACAATCAAGTCAAGATTCGCGGCATACGCGTGGAGCCGGGTGAAATCGAAAATTCGCTGTCCCATCATCCGCTGGTTCGTGAGGTGGCGGTAGTCGCCTTCGAGGATGCGACGGGGAAGTATCTTGCAGCTTATGTGGTTCTTGGGAAGGGTGCGTCGTCGTCAAAGCGGATGGCGCATATTGATGAAATCCGCCAATTTCTTAGAGCTAGGTTGCCGGATCACATGGTGCCGGCCGCCTTCGTGATTCTTGAGGCATTGCCGCTGAACGCCAATGGCAAAGTGAATAAAGCGGCACTGCCTGTGCCCGATCATTGTCTTCCTGCGCCGGAAGATGACGATGGCCCGGCAACCCCACTCGAGCGGCAGTTGGTCGCCGTCTGGACGTCCGCGCTCGGTCGAAGTCATGCGGGTGTCAATGACAGCTTCGGGGCATTGGGCGGCGATTCCTTGAGTTCGATTGGGGCGCTGATGGCCATGAAACGGCTCGGGATACCCGACCAAGTGGCGCGAGGCATCTTCGATGGTCTAACCATCCGGCAAATTGCCGGTCAGGGAATGCAGGCAGGGGCGGCTGACGGCAAGGCCGGTGCGCAATGGGGCTACGCGGACGCTCCCATATTAATCCGCGCGTTATCTATCACATTGGTCGTCGCCGGACACGTAGGATTTGTGGATGTGATGGGGAATATCAAGGCGCTGCTCATCGTCTCAGGATTGAGCTTCGCGAAGTTTCAATTAAAGTCTATCGAAAAGGAGCGAAGCATCAGGCCGATTGGGTTGTTTATGTTGCGGATCGCGCTGCCGGCGTTTATTTTCACCGTATTGATGCAAATTGTTGTCTTCCATTCCATACGGTTCCAATCCTGGCTGTTCATCGACAATCTCATTGATCCCAATCTTACGAATGCCACTCCGTGGTTTATAGATTTGTTGTTGCAAAATATCGCGATCATGTCCATTCCTCTGGCGTTCCGGCCCGTGCGCGAGTTTGCCGCGAAGAACGCCTACCTCTACGGAATGGTTTTCCTTGGGATGTCCTGGATTTCGTGTCTGATCGTGCCTTTATTGTGGAATACCGATTATTTGTATAATCGAGTTCCGCAGATTCTCCTATGGTTGATGGCTTTTGGCTGGTGCGCGGCCTACAGCGACACCAACAAGAAGAGAATCGTCTCCAGCGTCGTTTTTCTATTTTGCAACGCCCTGAATTTCGAATGGTTTGGTTGGTATCCATTGATTGCGGGGCTTGCCATCACGTGGCTCAAGCAATTCCCCGTGCCCATGCCGCGAATCGCCATCACCGCCATCAACACGATTGCAGGCGCATCGCTGTTTATTTATCTCACGCACATGCAATTCAATTCTGTTCTACACAAGTTACTGCCCAACGCGCCGCCGATTGCCTCAGTTCTGTTTGCCTCGGCGGGCGGCGTGATCGTTTGGAAGGCATGGGACTTCGCGTCAAGGAGTGCCTTGGTGCGGCTTAGGAAATATAAGGCAGTCACGCCGACCGGTGCAGCGCGACTGCACTAGATCGTCTTCGGGCCGAATTCGCTCATTGCACTCTGGGGGTCCGACCGCCGCGTCGCGAGTCACGGCGAAGTACGAAGCCCCTGAGTCGAGGCTCGTGATCTCGTAGCTGGCCGTCGCAGCACCGCTTGCGCCATTCCGTGGCGCAAGCGGTGCGAGGCAGTTTGAGCCACACGGGAGCGGCGGCGGTGTACGCAAGCGAAGCGAGATAACAGCTGGCGTTCACCTGCGTCGCCGGCAGCACGAACTTCAGGTGATGCGAAACCTCTTCCATGAATTGCTTGTCCGGCATGTCGCCTGACAATCGACACGCTATCGACCGGCCTGCTTAGTTCCTTCTGATTTTGGCGATGAGGACAATGCGAAGGTATAGATGCTATCGCCCGCGGTCATCACCACATATTGGTGGCCCTCGACTTCGTAGCTGATAGGGGCCGCCACAACGTCGCCGCCGGCGTAAAAACTCCATAACTCTGCGCCCGTCTTTGCATCCAGTGCAAAGAATGTATCGAGATCACCGCCGAAGACAAGGCCACCCGCGGTGCTCATAAGGCCTCCGGTTTCCTCAAGACCGGGTATTCTCGACGGGGACACATGTTGCCAACGAATGCGCCCGGTCCCAACTTCCACCGCTTTTACTGCCGGCACTGTCAACTCGTTCGGCACCGTCTCCTGGATACTTCCTCCCCTGGGTTCTCCAGAGGCAGGCTCGCCCACGCCGGTCGCGGTAATGAGGCTTCCGTGATCGACGGTCGGTATGTACATGAGCTGCAATTCCGGATCATACGAGGGAGACCACCAATTTGTCGCGCCGGCGGAATGTGGATAAACGAGCACCCCTTCGCGTGATGGAATCGATGTTGCCCGTACGCGAGGCCGACCGTGCTCGTCAAGTCCGTCCGTCCAGTTCTGCCTGATAAATGGGGCTCCCAGCAGATATTCGCCCGTCGTACGGTCGAGCAAATAGAAGAACCCGTTGCGATTTCCCCATGCAAGCAACTTTCGCCCTGGGTAACCAGAGACGTCGTCGATCAGTACGGGTATTTGCGCAGCGTCCCAATCGTGCGTGTCGTGCGGGGTGAACTGGAAAAACCAGCGCAACTTGCCCGTTGCCGCATCAATGGCTACAGCACTGTCAGTATACAGATTGTCGCCCTTTCTGCTCGCGCCGAAGAAATCCGGATTCGGATTTCCGACGCCCCAATACAGCAGCCCTGAATTCGGGTCGAACGATCCGGTCATCCAGGTCGGTCCACCGCCAGTGCGCACCGAGTCGGGTTCCCAGGTCTCGCCGCCCGGCGCACCCGGCTCCGCCAACGTGTCAAAGCGCCAGCGTCGCTTGCCCGTCGCGGCATCATATGCGTCGAGAAATCCGTGCGTAGCATAATCCCCGCCGGCAATGCCGGTCACGATCATGTCGTTGACCGCGAGGGGCGCGGCAGTGATCGCATATCCCTTAGCGCTTTCTGCCACGGTGACATCCCACAAAAGTCTGCCGGTGTCCGCGTCGAGCGCAATGAGATGCGCATCCTCGGTTCCAAAAAAAATTCTGCTCCCCAGCACAGCAACCCCGCGGTTTCCCTCGCAGCAGAGCGCGAGCGGCGATGAAAACTCGCGCTTATATTTCCAAAGGATCCGGCCGGTCAAGGCGTCCAGGGCGTAAACATCGGCTGGCAGTGCGGTAACATACATTGTGGTGCCGCGAACGACTGGCGAAACTTCGAGCCGCCGACCATCTTTGCTCAGTAACTGGCGCACCCATGCGACATGAAGCTGTGTAACATTGTTTCGATTGACATCATCGAGGCGACTGTATCGTTGTCCGGTGTAAGAACCCGAATATGTCAGCCATTCGGCGGGCTGATTCGCTGCCTGAACGAGTTCATCCGCAGTGACCGGTTTGATCAGAGATCCCGGGGATAAGCTTGAAGTGGCCGGCGATGTGTCTTGTGCAAGGATCTGGTCTAGGTAGGCGGCAAGTCTCCAAACATTCTCGCGCCCCAGCTGCCAGCCGACCATGGCAGTACCTGGAATGCCATGCGTGATTGTTCGATAGAGTGCCCAATCGCTGCGCCCTTGTAGAAATGTGCGGTCATGCAGAGACGGCCCACCATGGCCGCCGCGAGCCTCGCTTCCGTGGCAGGAAGTGCAATGCTGCTTGAACAAGCGCTCCCCATCGGCGATGTCGCTCGGCGATGTAAGCGGATTCTTAATGACCGCATAGGGGTTCGGCGGCTCCCCCATGCCGCCAATTGAGACTTCGGCATTCGGTTTCAGCATCCAGGGCAAGTCTGACCAGTCGATTTGAGGCAACTGACCTAACGCCTTTTCGATGATAACCTTCGCGCGCCAGTGGATCGGCGTCGGATACACACTTGCAAAGAGCGCGGCTATAACCGCAATAGCCCAAATGGCCAATTTTAGCTTCCATGTGATGCGCACTGAGCGAACCCTCCATTAGTCATCCATGATTGTCGCGAGCATGCCAATCGGCGTTGCAGTAACTTCAATGTGTCAATTGGGCTGCGTCGGCAGGGGGGTCTACGTTGATGATCCGCATGCAAGATGGTGTTTCACTTTCAATTCAGGGTTTTCCGGTAGCGAGGTGCATAGGCTAAGCGGCCCTCCGCTGCCGATCAACTTTTTGCTCGGTGAGTGGTACGGAGATTAGGCCGCTAACCTCTGCCATCAGAACACAGTCCGTCCCACTATGAGTGCCTGTGAAACACTGGAGACCGTCGGAAATCTCTTAAAACAGCTTATGTGAAGCATTAACCAGTTTATGGATGCATATCCGCATAGCGTCGCATGCGTCCGCTTCGATTTCCAGATCCCTCCCGGCAAATCGGCGCCTCTCACGATCTACCGCCTGCAGCCGAAAGAGGCGCTTGCGGCTCCGGCGTCTTGCCAAGGTGCACATAAGCCGCCGCAAGTCCAGCGAGTACATAGAACATTTTTTCCACCCCGAGGTGGAAACTGTTATCGGAGATCATCAGAAGAGCGCCGACGATGCATGCGGCTAAGCTTACGCCGAGCAGAGCGAAGTCTGGATCCGATCGTGCGAGTCTTTTGGCCTGCAAATAGGTCTTGCCGAGAATGAGAAGAATGAAACCTATGAACAGTGACAAGCCGATGAGGCCATAAAAGAGTGCGATATGTGCGTATGTATTCACGATGTCGATGATGCCCTCACCCTGCCGCAGATCCTCCATTTTTGTCCATGCGAGTTGATCGCCGAGAAACGGGTGTTGCTGAATCAACCCCCACGATCGTTCCGCCAAACGTTGGCGGTATACGTAGGTCTCGATGTTGCCGGTGCCGCCAAAGAACGGCAGGGAATTGATGAGTTTCTCGCCAATCGGCGTCACGCTCATCAGGGCAACAACGACGGCGGCGACCGCTGCAGCATTAAACATCCGCGGCAGCGCGCGTGGGCCAATTGCAGTAAACGCGAAATAAATTGCAGCGGCGCCGATCCAGGTTCCGCGCGAGTAGGTCGCCAGCAATCCCGCCCAAAACGCCATAAACACTGCGACGTGCCAGCGTCCCGAGAGCACTTGTGATCGCAAGTACAGCCAGAAACCGATGGCAATGGCGAGCATGTAACCCAATGCGAGCGCATCTCCGGCGGCGGCTTGGGCGCGCACCAGGCCCTCACGAACATGCATGTAAGCGTTGAACTGGTCTATGCCCCAGCCCACCCCCAGATCCGCGTACAGCAGCCAGTGACGCAGCACCTCGAAGACGCCCTGCGTCGCCATGATCGCGCAAGCGAGGCAATATGTCGCGAGGGCCTCGACGATTGCCCGTCGGCTCAAGCAAGATCGACTAACGACGTAGTACAGAACGTAGGTATCAACAAAAAAAAGAAACGCACGTCGCAGTAGATTGGTCGCCGAGTCCTGCAGCAGCACGTGATTCGGCAGATCTGGCGGCACAAACAATAGAATCTGCAGTAAACCAAAGCCAAGGAGCAGGACGTCCAGCGAGGTTATTTTTCCATTCTGGTTCGCGGCCTTAGAGCGTCGCAGCCGCCAGGCTGTGGGGATCAGCACGCAGAACGACAGAAGTCGGTAGTTATCGAGTTGAAAGAGCTCTTGAATGCCTACCGTGGGAATATCGACTGCGGTCTCCGGGATGACCTGCAACAGCAACAAATAGAATGCGACCGGGTTCGAATCCTTGCGGCCGGCCCAGAGGAACAATGGGAATGCGAGCAGCGCGTAGAGCCAAAAGCTCGGGCTAAGGAATGCCGTGATCGTCAGAATGAACCAGACATTGCGCCTGCGTGCAAAATCGTTCTCCGCGCTGAAGCGCAGCGCGATCGGTTTCGCCATGCGGAATACCACAATGGCAATTGCGAGAACGACGATCAGCGCTTTGAAGCTAGCAGTCATCGGCGTTCATCGGCCGGCGCAACGAACAAAAGATAGTCCGGGCAGAAAGGTGATGCCGGCGAGCGGCCGCGCTAGGCGGTGAGTTAACTCAATTCTGCACGTCGAGCGAGCCGCAGGATGCATTTCGAGTAATAACCTATGATCGGGCAAATTCGCCAGCGCGATATTTTCCTGAGCCAGGATCCAATGGAATTGTGGAGCGCGCATGTCAAGCAGGAAGTGTATAAGGTACGCGTACCTATGACGCCGCGCGACTTTCAATAAGCGCCGTGAAGTCTGCCATATCGAATTTCCCGGGGCAATTATTCAGGTGGTCAGAACGAGAGCTGCACAAGTCTAAGCACTATAATCGAAAACGCAGCAACACCCGGGTTAATAAGTGTTCCGGACAACGCAATGCTGATTTGCAAACCGCGCTTAGGTGCGCACGCGTACTCTGCAAACGTGGCGATATCGCTCAGACCAAGATTCGCGAGTGGTACGATATTGCAGATTTGCTCCCGTTCGCGGATCGACTGCCTCTGCACAAAGATTCCAGTGCTCCCCGCTTCATTCGGCACGAACAATGGAAATCGCTTTGCGGCTACAGCAGGGCGGCAGCCTCCGCTGCCAGGCGCAGCACACTCGTCAACCCGGGAGATTCGATGCCGAAGAAATTCACCAATCCCGCAACACCGTGCTCACGCGGTCCTTGAACGCAGAAATCGGCATCGGGCCGGCCCTTGGGAACCAGCTTTGGTCGAATTCCGACATACGAGGGATTCAGGTTCTTCGCATCGATCGCCGGGTAATACGCAGCAATGGCGCCGGCAAATCCGTCCCGCAACGACTCATTGAACCGGTAATCCACGGTATCGGTCCACTCGGACGCATCCGGGCCAAATCGCGCGCGTCCTGCGAGGTCGAGCGTCACGTGAACCCCCAGACCACCGCCACTGGCCTTCGGATATACGAGGTGTCGGAACGGCGATTGTCCGGAGAGTGTGAAGTAGTGTCCGCGCAGGTAATAAATCGGCGGAATTATTTCCGGCGCCATGCCTGCGATCGAGTGCGCGACGCGCTGGGCATAGAGGCCGGCGGCATTGACGACTTCGCGCGCCTCGATTTCGATCGGGTCGGGTCCCCCGATGCGCAGCCGAATTCCGCTGTCGGTAACCGCGCCTGCAAGCACCGGACTTTGGAGTACCAATTGGGCGCCGGCCGCTTGCGCATCAGCCAACAGCGAGAGCATCAGGGCATGGCTATCGATGATTCCCGTCGAGGGAGAAAAAAAACCCGCAACGGCATGAATCTCCGGCTCCAGGTCATGAACCTGCGGAGCATCGAGCCATCGCAAATCGTGCACGCCGTTGGCCTGGGCATTTCGCATGTAGCCTCGAACCGCCTCGATATCTTCATCGTTGTTGGCTACAACAAGCTTTCCCAGGCGCCGATGTGGTATGCCTTTTTCCTCGCAATAGGCATACAACATTGCTCTTCCTTCGACGCACATCTGTGCCTTTCGGGATCCCGGGGGGTAATAGATCCCCGCGTGTATGACCTCCGAATTGCGAGAACTCGTGTGGGTTCCGTACAGCGCTTCGGCTTCGAGAATCGTGACTTCGCGCCCCGTGCGCGCGAGTGCCCGGGCGACCGCCAAACCAACTACGCCGGCGCCGATCACGACACATTCGAGCCGTTCCAAGCGCTACCGTCCTAATCTGGCAACTTAAATCCGAGAATGCTTCGGTAGTAGGAAGCAAGCTCATCCCATGCCGCTGACTCATCCCAACCGAGCGCCACCGAATTTGGACGATTCGTATTGATCCTCGTCGTCGGCTCGGAAAAATCGGTCTGCGGCGTAATCTGCAGCCGGCAAGGCAATTGCATACGGGACTCCATCTCGCGCGCGAATCGCAACGCAAACGCTCCTTGCGATTCCACGTATCCGCTGGGTCCGAGCTTTTCGAAGGCGGCAGTCGGTGTCCGTACCACGAAATCCGCATAGGCAAGCGCAAGCAGGCTGACGTGAATGTTGTCCCGCACATAGGCCGGCGTCTTGACGCCCGCGATGCCCCCTTTGACCCAGGTCGACATCAGATAATGCGTGAAGCGTGGTTCCTCGTAAGGGCCGAAGGGATTGGGGATCACGAATTTCGCGAGCGGCACGCCGAGTCGATCGCACCAGAACCGAAAGGTCTGCGCGGTAAGGGTCTTGGACAGCCCGTACGGTGAGAACGCGCGCAGCGGCGTCTCGCCCAAGCCCTCGTCGGCCTCAAAGACGCTACCGGTCAGGACGACCTTCGCGACGCCCCGACCCTTGGCGCCTTTGAGCACGCTCGGCAGACGATGCGTATTGCTAGCCAAGGCAACGTCTATCGGAAATTCGTCGCTGCGGTAATCGTGAACGTAGGCGCCATGCACGCATAAGATATCGAACCGATCCGCGGCGATCAGATCAACGAAGCGATCGTCACCAAATGCGGTGTTCCAGACGATACTGCAGGAACTCTTCAACCGATCGATGCGTCGGGCGCGCAAATCTTGATAGGCATCCTCTGTGCGGGTGCAGGTAACCGTGACGTCATGCCCCTTGCTTGCCAGCGTATGCGCAAACCAGGATCCCGAAAAAGAGCTCGCCCCGGTAAACAGAACCTTCATCGCTGACCACGAAGCAGCGGGATGCCGTGCCAAACCGGATCGAATGACGGCCAATTTCGGTCTTTTTCCGACATTTCCGATGGGCTGACCGGCCAGACAATACTAAAGCGCGGATCATCGAAGCGCACGCCGCGCTCCGCCTCCGGTGAGTAAAAATCACTGACCAGGTAAACCGCCTCGGTATCGGGCTCCAGCGTCACAAAGCCATGCGCGAACCCACGCGGCGCATACAACATCCTGCGATTATTGGCGCTGAGCTCGGCGCCGAAGTGTTGACCAAACGTCGGAGAGTCTTCCCGCAAATCGAGAATCACGTCGTAGAGGGAACCCTTTATGCAACGCACGAGCTTCACCTCGGCCGATGGCGCAAGCTGATAGTGCATGCCGCGCAAGGTGCCGGCATTGGCCGTCAGGGAATTGTTGGCCTGTACGAACCGCGTCTCCAAGCCGTGCGCGCCAAATTCCTTCTCGCAAAACATGCGCGCGAAAAATCCACGGTCGTCGCCGCGGCGCTCGAGCTCGATCGTGTAGGCGTCTTGCAGTGGCGTCTTGTTAAATATCATGCCCGTTATACCCAACGAAGTTGTTCGTCCAGACGGCCCCTCTCGATGTGTCCGTTCAGCACTCGAAGCCGCATCCAGGACGATTCGCGAAAATTGGGATCCTTGAACCCAAACTTACTCAGCCCATCAAAAATCTCGCGCGCCGCCTGATCAAGATCCACCTGCGGCTGATGGCGTGGAGCCAATTTTTCGAATAGCGAAAAATCCACCCGATACGAGCGCTTGTCCGGCGCCGCATTCTTGTTGACCTGAATCGTCGTTTTGGGAACGATCCGCGCGACGGCTTCAGCGAGCTGCAGGACTTGATAGTTCCACTTCGACGACCCGGCATTAATTGTCAAAAAATCCCCGCCCGTCGCATCGCGCCCAATCGCCCATTCGATCGCGCGCGCCATATCCCGCACCTCGATCAGCGGCCGCCAGGGCGTGCCATCGCTTAAAATGGAGATCGCACCCGAGCTCACCGCGCAGGCAACGAAATCGTTGAGTACGAGATCCAACCGAATCCGCTCCGACCACCCGCACGCGGTCGCAAAACGAAGCGCCGTCACCGTGAAACCAGGCTCTGCTAACGGCGCCAATGCCTTCTCGCTGTCGATCTTGGATCGAGCATAGGCCGTCAGCGGATTCAATTCATCCGTCTCGGCACGAGGGCCGCCTTCGGCAAGACCATATACGCTGCAGCTCGAGGCAAAGACGAATGATTTTACGCCGGCGCTCTTGGCGGCGCGCGCAATCGCGATCCCCGCTCGGTAGTTCACATCCTGTGTGACTGCCTCAAATCGGTTCCCCATTGGGTCGTTGGAAATTGCTGCGAGATGCACAACCGCATCAACGCCTTCGAGCAATTGCCCAGGTAACGCGCGCACATCGCCAAAAATCTGCGTATCCAGGCGCCGCTCCGGCAGCTGATCGAGCGTACTGAGACAATGCGCGAAATAACCCAAGTCAACACCGACGAGCTTCGCTCGGGGGTAGCACTTACGCAGATGCTGCACGAGTACGGGCCCGATATAGCCCATGTTTCCTGTAATTAGAATTTTCTTCATTTCTGTCTGTTGCCTGGTCATTCCTTCCAAACCTTCCAAGGAGCCTTACCGGAACTCCAAAGATTCTCCAAATATTGGCGATCCCGCAGCGTATCCATCGGATGCCAGAAGCCCCGATGAAAATGCACGCCAAGCTGGCCTTCCGCAGCGAGCCGTTCGAGAGGCTCCCGCTCCCAAACGGTCGAGTCGCCCTCAATATAGGAGTCGACCCGCTTGTCGACGACGAAGAAACCGGCATTGATCCAGCCACCATCGCCTTCCGGCTTTTCCATGAACGCCGTTACCTTCGCGCCGTCGTGGCGAATCGCGCCAAATCGGCCCGGCGGTTGCGCGGCGGTCACGGTCGCGAGCAGTCCCTGCTGCTTGTGCAGGCGAACGACCTCGCCGATATCCACATCGCCGACACCGTCGCCGTAGGTGACACAGAAAAGATCCTCTTCCACATAGGGGAGAATACGCTTGATGCGTCCGCCGATTTGCGTCGCCTCACCGGTGTCAACGAGGGTAATGCGCCATGGTTCCGAGTGGCTACGATGAACTTTCATGTCGTTATGATTGCGCATGTCGATTGTGACGTCGGACATATGCAAGTAGTAATTCAGAAAATGCTCTTTGATGACATATCCTTTGTATCCGAGACACACGATGAAATCGTTGATGCCATGCGAGGAATACATCTTCATGATGTGCCAGAGGATCGGCTTTCCGCCGATCTCCACCATCGGTTTTGGTCGTACCGACGTTTCTTCCGCAAGACGGGTTCCAAGCCCACCCGCCAACAACACTGCCTGCATGTTTCCCATCCTCGTTTAATGTCGCCCGGATTCTAAAACCAATCTAAAAATCGATCTAATAGGCGTGTGCCGTTTGCGGACTGCATGCCCAGGTGTTCTCATTGTTGAAACGGCTGCGCCAAATTTTCTTGAATAGCGGGATTTTGTACATTTCGGAGTTGGAATCCCGTCCGGAAAACACTATTTCGCCAATAGTCGAGCAGCATATGCGGAGGATCGGTGTCTAGCCTTCTTTGAATGATTCGGCGCAAGCGCCAAAGCGCAAACCCAAACAAAAAGGCGGCATCGACAAAGGCCGTATAGATTGCTCCATAGTTCTTGAGGTAGAAGCGTCGCCGCGCCTGGAACCAATACTCAGGGCGTCGTTTTATGATCTTCTTCTGGGTGACCCCGGTGGACGCCCCTCCAAAGTGAGTGACTATGCTTTCTGGCGCGTACCAAGTCTGCCAACCCGCGCGCTTCGCATTTAGACAGTAATCGACGTCGTCAAAGTAGGTGTAGAGCCCTTCGTCCAATGCGCCGATCTGCTTTATGACGTCTCGTCGAATGATCATGCTGGCACCGGAGACCCAATCGACCTCTCTTTCCTCGAGAAGAACTGGGAGGGTTTCAGACCAACGCGCAAGAAGCCGCGAGACAATGCCAATTCGCAGGCCTTGGTCCAACTCGCTGGCAATCCCCGGAAAGCGAAACGGTGAACATTGTATGGTGCCGTCGGAATTTTTCATTCTGCTACCCGCGACTCCCGCTCGGGGGTGGCTGTCCATAAATCTTACGAGGGCGTCGAGGGCCCCCGGATGGACAAGCGTGTCCGCATTCAGCAGAAGGAAATATTCCGGACACTCTTGCGACTTCAGCCAATTGTTGATGACAAAGTTATTTCCCCCGGTGAATCCCCGGTTGGGGGAAATCGCAGTCAGTTCAACCCAAGAACCCCACCCGTTCCCGTCGATTACATCTCGCAAGCGCTGTTCGGCGTCTCCGCCCGTTCCGTTTTCGCATACGGCCACTTTCGTGCCGGGAACCCGCGGAACTTCTGGCACTAACGACCGCAGGCAGTCAATGGTTAAATCAGTGACACGATAATTCAGAATCACGACCAATAATTTCATTAACTTACCCAGCAGGGCCTAAGGGAGCTTTTTGCTTGAATGCGCGGCAAAACGTGGGTCAATATTGTATAGGAAAAGTGGCATTCATATCGCTGACCGGCATCGATTGCCTTGGTGACTTGGACGAAAGATGCGTATAGCGACAGGCGGCCGTTTCATGTCACATTTTCCAGTCTATTATGTGTAATCGTGCGCTTGTTCCCGCATGACGCTGCACCGCGAGCGTGCGCACCAACGTTGAAGGCTGGCCGGCATGCTTTGCCGCTTTGCAGGGGATTGCCAGGACCTGTCTCAGCTGGGTTCCGTTTGAATCATCTGCTCCTTATAAGTCCGGCTGGCGATGATCTTGGTTAACTTGCCAACATCGATGCTACCGATGGACGACTTGGTCCCGGATTCTCGGACCACGGTATTAATCGATTTCGGCGGAGCCGGCAAGCGCGCTTTTCACGATGCGGTCGTTGTGCGAAGTAGTGGCCACGGGTCCGGGAACCCCTATGCATCATCGGGAGTTCAAGGCGAGCGCGAGTTGCGGGAAGTGTGCGATACTCAATTTTTCGAAGCAACGACACGATTCGCTGTTGCTATGTCATGAGCTGTTTTGGCTCAAATGCATATCATTTGTGCCTCGACTAGACCCTCGAGTGCCCTTGGCCGCTATAAGACGACGGATGCGCTAGATGTATATTCGGATCGGGCCGGCGCTGTGTACGCAAATTATCTGGATGTAAATGTCGACGATTGGCGCTTAGTTTGGGTTCATCGGTCTGCGTAAGTAAGGCCAAGAGATTGAATTGAGCGGAGAAGGCGCACCCGGACGGGATGGAGCGAAATTGATGTCGGTAAGATTAACGGTAACGTCTCAGTTTGAGCAGGTTGCGGTCGAACAGAAGCGCAAGCTGGCTCGATTGTCGGACGATCTTAAGCTGGTGGACTCAGGATTGGACTCACTGAGCTTCGCGCTGATCGTGATGCGTCTCGAGGACGCGCTCGGTTTCGATCCATTCGATACGAACGATGCCGTGAAATTTCCGGTGACCTTTGGCGACTTCGTCAAACTGTACGAAAATCATACCAAGTAATTTCGCGATTCCGAGCATCCCAATGCTGAATATATTGGTGATGTCCTTCAACGCGGCACGAAGAACTCGCTATAGGCCACGATACGCGAATCTTTCACCTCGACGAGATCAACGAGTTCCGTCGGTACGGTGACGCCCGTAATCTTCGAATAAATGTCCGCGCGCCAGTGCGCGGTGGCTCGCGGCCACTCGACGACGAGCGACAGCAGTTGATAATTGTTGATACGAAATGCCTTGACCAGCATCACGAGCCACGGTCGGAAAGCGGCAAGATCGTCGGCCGAGATCGCAATTGGTTTGTCGGCACTAGCTCCTGCGATGCGAAATTGGCCCTGTTCGCTGAACAGGCCGCACATGGCTGCGAGGTCCCCACGCACGCGGGCCGCGTGCAGTTCCTGAATGATGCGCTCGGCCACGGCGCGCTCGGTCATTGCTTTTCCTCCCGCTGCCCGACAGTCCACAAATCCTATCATGCGCCGGGCGCCGTTAATTTAGGCAAGCGCTTCGCGAATCTGCGCACCAATTTCCACGAAAGTGGTGCGAGCGTAAGGGATGACCTGCCCGAGACCATAGAATAGGTGAATCATGCCCGGGTGACAGGCGTAGCACACGGATACACCTGCAGCCCGCAGACGTTCACAATATTCCAGACCTTCGTCGCGCACCGGATCGAATTGGGCAGTATGGATGATCGTGCGCGGCAAACCGCTGAGATCTTCGGCGCGCAGCGGCGAGACTCGTGGGTCCGCGGGATCGGCGCCCGGCGGCAAGTAGTGCAGCAAGTCGTGATCCAGCGTCGCCTGATCGACGAGGTACCCGGTTGCGAACTCGCGCCGCGATTCAGTCATCCGGCTGTGGTCGAGAATCGGACAGAGCAGCAGCTGCAATGCGATTTGCGGGCCGCCCGTGCGTGCCAGCGCATGACAGGAGGCCGCGGCCAGAGTGGCGCCGGCCGAATCGCCGCAGATGCCGAGCCGTGCGGGGTCAACGCCATAATCCGCGCAGTTCGCGCCAATGTGCCTGATCGCGGCCAGGCTGTCCTCGAGCGCCGCAGGGAAGGGGTACTCCGGGGCCAAGCGATACTCCACCGAGACAACTCGGCAGCCGCCAGCACTTGCGAGCGCCCGCGCAATGTTCTCATGGGTCGCGACACTGCCGGCGACGAGCCCGCCGCCGTGAAAATAGACGATTGCAGGCATGAGTCGCGCAGACGCTTCGGCCGGCGTGTAGATTCGGACGGGCAGGGGGCCGGCGGGGCCCGGAACCATGCGGTCCTCGGTGCGACCGATAGGCAGCTCAGGGGCGCCCAGCATCAGGAGTTCCGCCAGCGCCATTCGGCGCTGCGCAACGCTGATCTGCAGTGCGTTGGGAGGGTTGCCGGCCGCGAGAATTGAGAGGAAGCGTTTGACGCGTGGGTCGAGCGACATCGAGCGCTTCGGCGTCGGACTAGAGCGTCAGCGCCTGGCGAGTCACCAGAGGCCATTGCGCGAGATCGAGCCCATGCACGGCGAACAGGGCCACCGTGAGCCGATCGATGCCAAAGGCCACGCAGCTCGTGTGCGCGAGTTCGTCTTGTGCATCGCGGATGCCCCAGACGTTGCCGAAATATTCGCGGTGATAATTAAAGCTCATGCAGGCGGTTGGCGTCGCCGACGGGTAATAGGGAATCAACAATTCAAACTTGAGCGCCTGTTGGCGTTGGCTGACCGCCATGATCTGGCCGACGCGGCCGAAAAAGGGGTCGTTCGCGATATCCATGGAGTACGGCAATCCCAGTTCGCTTGCGAGCGTCGGAGCCTTTTCCATCCAACGCTCGCGAAACGCGACGATTTCTTCCGGCGAGCCGATACGCACGAATTCCCGCATGCGAAACGACTGCAGCCGGTCGAGACTGCGCGAGGGTTCATGCCGGAACACGTCGGCTTCGATATCGAATTGCAGGCCGCCCAGCGGCAATCGGCCGCGGGTGGCCACGATGGGATACACGGGATAACAGGCTGCGGGCGACAAGACGAGATCCGCGGCGCTCAGCGAGCTCGTCCAGTCTCCGCCCGAATCAAGCCGTTCGACCGCGCTTCGAATCGAGGCTTCCGAACCATGTAGCGCGCAGACGCATCCCAGCAGATTCGGAAAGCTCTTGAGATAGCCGGATTTCTCGAGCTGCTTGCGGCTCATGACCGGCGGGAAACGCAGGATTTCCACCTGCGGCTCGCGCTGACGAGAGATAAAGGCATCGAGCCCATCGCGCACCGTCAAATAGAGCGCGGTACGTGCGTATACACCGTCGACGCCCATCGGCAGAAACAGCGCGTCATACAAATGCGCGAGCGGATCGGGCGTCATGGCGGCCGCTGACGCGCCAGCGTGATCGCTTCGGCTGGGCATGGGTGTTTCAACCACCGATCGACGCAGGCAAAGGCGTCATCAACGACGTGGCCGCGAGATTCGAGAGGATCCGGTCATTATTGATCATGATGGGGGCTGAGAGCACGTCACGGAGGTGCCGGCCGATGCTGAACTCCGTTTCATTGCGATAACCCGACAACCCGCAAGCCCGCATCGCGCTCAATACCGTGGTCAGCGCCAATTCCGAAACTTGCACCTTGGTCAATGTGATCATCGACTGGAATTCGAGCGACGCCAAGGCCTTTTCGTCGCCGTTCACGGCCTCGTAGCTGCGCAGCGCCGAGGCGAGTACCCCGCGCAGCGTACGCAAAGTCGACGCCGCCTGGGTGAAGTGAGCGGCGGCCGGCGGCAACTGGCCGTTGGAATGGCGCATGGAATGACGGATGAATAGTTGTGCTTTCGTGGCCGCCGCCGCGGCGATACCTGCCCAAACCGCGCCCCACAACAGGTGCGCGTAAGGCACCATCGTTTGCGTGTGTATCTTCTCGTAGGGCTCCGCCATGATCTGCTCGGCCGAGGCCTTGACGCGCAGCGTAAAGCCTTCACTACTCGTTCCGCGCATGCCGAGCGCGTCCCAAACATTGAGTCGCTCGAGCGTGTAGTCGGGTTTGAGCAGCACGAGCAGCACTTGATCCGAACTCGCGGCTTCGGCCGAGCGGCGCGCTGTGGTCACGATGCCATCGGCATCGATCGCATAGGAAATCACAGTGGCCTTGCGCTCGAGAGTGACCTGATCGTCGTGACGTTCGATGGCGGCCTCGCTGGCACGTATATTGCCGCCCGCCTGGCCCTCGGTCGTCGAGGATGCCATCAATAATTGTTCGGTCGCGATGCGGCGCAGAATGCGTTCCACGGCGGCATTGCCCTTGATGTGCCGCACGATGCAGCCAATCTTGACTTGATGCATCGCGTAGATCAGGCCCGTCGATCCGCAGGCCTGGCCGAGGATGTAGCAAACATCGACGATTTCCGAGAGGCTCGCGCCTTCGCCGTCGAGCGCTTTCGGTATCATGGCGCCGAGTAGGCGCTGTTTGCGGATTTCCGCGAATGCTTGGCTCGGAAACCGACCTTCGGCGTCGACCGCCGCGGCGTTTTCCTTGGCGATCTGCGCTACTGTGCGGGCACGCGCGATCAGTTCGTTATGGCGTTCGCCGAGCAGAGAGATGCTGACGGTCGTGGGTCTAACAGGTTCATTTCCAATGTTCACGACTGTCCTTTAGTTGTGCCCCATATAACAAAATTATAGTGTCATCTACCAGCGATGGCCTGTGCGCATTTTTGCGAATAGTGCGAATCAGGCCACAGAAATGTAATTTAATCGAATCAGCATCCTACATTATGTTAAACGAAATACTGGCGACAATGGGCGCCGGGTACGCGCGTCCCCACGATTGTGCGAGATATGATGCGTTCCAAGTCGCTTTGGGAGAGAGGAATTGACATTGCCGAGCACCGGCCTGAACGAGCGTCTCATCGGGCTGGTGAGACAGCTGCTGGGCCCGGATGCCTCCGTGCCCGACCCATTCCCGCTCGATCAACAGCTCAGCGAACTGGGGCTGAGCTCGCTGAAAATGGTTAATTTGATGCTGTCGGTCGAAGTTGAGTTCGACATCATGATCCCGCAGGCCGACATTACGCCCGAGAACTTTCATAGCCTGGCGTCGATCGCACAATTGGTCGAGAGGACGCTGCCGCCGGCCTGATTACCGTCCGTTCAACACGGCTACGAGTTCTACGACATCCCTATCACTGGTCTCGCCGTTGGTCGCACAAATGCGCACGACATCGCGTCCCTCGAAATTAACGGGCGCCACCCAGGCTCGCCCCGAGCTGACCACGCGGCGCACGAGCGCCCGAACCTCGCCGAGTTCGGCCGGCGGGACGACATCGAGCACCGCCAAGCCGGAATCGTTGGCGACGGACCAGCCGGCGGTTACCAGCCGTTCTTTGATGCGATCGATGACTTCGACGGCGCGCTCGACGTGCGCTCCGAGGCCCTCCCAACCCGCGGTCGCCAACGCAAGATAGAGGCGCAGCCCGAGGAAGCGGCGCGACCATTGAATCGTGTTGAGGTAGGGATCTACGGCCGCGACGCTCGAAGGCATGAAGCTCGTCGAAGCGTGAAACGCCTCGGAGACCACGGGTCCGTGCGTCGTAATGAACATCGCGCAGCCCATCGTCGTCGCCAGCCACTTATGCGCATCGATCGTCATGGAATCGGCGCGCTCGATGCCGGCGAGTAAGGGGCGCAGGCGCCGGGAGGCAAGCGCGCCGCCTCCCCAGGCCGCATCGATGTGATACCAGAGACGCTCCGATTGCGCGATATCGGCGCAGGACTGTAACGGATCGATCATGCCGCCGCCGGTTGTGCCGGCGGTCGCGACGACCATTAAGGGAACGGCGCCGCTCGCGCGATCCGCGGCAATCATGCGTTCGAGCGCCTGAGGATCGAGCCGGCCGCGGCCATCGGTGTCGACGAGGCGCAGCGCCGTGCGCCCGAGGCCGGCCTGATGCGCAATCTTGAGCCAGGCGATATGGCATTCACGCGAGGTATAGAATTTCACGGGTCCTGCGAAGACCCGTACGCCCTCGGTACCAAAGCCCGGGTGTGCTGCCGTCAGCGCACAGAGTAGCGCTGTGTAATTGGCCTCGGACCCGCCGGTCGCAAAATGTCCGGTAATTGCGCCGGTGAGACCTGCGCGGCGGCCGATAGCCCGAATGACATGGCTCTCGAGCTCCACCGGCACCGGGGATGAGGCGGAACTCGCGAGCTGTGGATTGAACAGGCTCGTGATGCGGTCCGCACATTGCGCGGGAAACGTCGCGCCGGGATTGAATAGCCCAAAATAGCGCGGATTGGTCATCTGTACGATGCCGTGCTCCATGCGCTCGATGGTCCAGCGCAGCACGTCTTCGAGCGCACGCGGCCGACTGAAATCGTCGGTTTGCAATTCCGCGCGAAAGCTCGCGATATCGATCGTCGGCGTCACCGGGCCCGCCTGCAGGCGCGCCAATGCCGCGACGAGCTCGCCAGTCAGCCAATCCTCGATGCGCCGACGCTCATCGGGAGCGGGGAACAGCGACGCAACGGCGGCCGGCAACACCGGTGAACTCATGGGACAGCGGCTGCGCCCAGCGCTTGATCGAGATCGGCGAGGATGTCATCGATATGCTCGATGCCGACGCTCAAGCGGATGCTGCCCGGGCCCACGCCCGCGGCGAGCTGTTCGGCCGGCGTCATTTGCCGGTGGGTCGTGGATGCCGGGTGACAGGCCAGCGATTTCGCATCGCCCAAGTTCACGAGCCGCTTGAAGAGCTTCAGCGCGTCATAAAAACGCATGCCGGCATCGAAGCCGCCGCGGATTTCAAAGGTCAGCAGCGAACAGGCGCGACCGCCGAGGTATTTTTGAACGAGCGGATAATAGGGATTGTCGGCAAACCCCGCGTAATTGACTGATTCGACGCGCGGATCGCGGCGCAGGACCTCGGCGACGGTGAGCGCATTGTCGACATGACGGTCGATGCGCACGGCGACCGTCTCGATGCCTTGCAGCAGTAGAAAAGCATTCATCGGCGCGAGCACCGCGCCCATCGTGCGCTGATAGACGCTGCGACAGCGGCCGATGAACGCCGCCTCGTGGTAGTGCTCGGTGTAGACGAGGCCATGATAGGACTCGTCCGGTTCGGTGAATTGCGGATAGCGAGCCGCGTGGGTCTCCCAGGAGAATCGGCCGATATCGACGATGATTCCGCCCAAGGTCGTGCCATGGCCGCCCATGAACTTCGTCAGGGAATGCAACACGATATCCGCACCGTACTCGCCGGGCCGAACGAGCATCGGCGTTGCAACGGTGTTATCCACGATCAGCGGTACTGCGTGCCGGTGCGCGACGTTCGCAAATGCCTCGAGGTCGCAGACATTGCCGGCCGGATTGCCGACGGTCTCGCAGAACACCGCGCGCGTGTTCTCGTCGATCAAGAGTTCCACATCGGCCGCGCGGTCGGACTTGGCGAACTTCACTTGCACGCCAAGCTTCGGCAGAATGTGTGCGAACAAGGTATAGGTCGTGCCATAGAGTTGCGGCACCGAGACGATATTGCGACCCATCTCGGCGATGTTCAAAGCGGCATAGTAAAGCGCCGTTTGCCCGGAGGCGACGCTGAGCGCGCCGACGCCGCCTTCGAGCTGGCTGACGCGCTCTTCGAGCACCGCGGTCGTGGGGTTACTGATGCGGGTGTAGCGATAGCCCTCGACCTCGAGGTTGAACAGCGCCGCGCCATGCGCAGCGCTGTCGAAGGTGTACGCAGCCGTTTGGTAAATCGGCACCGCGACCGATTTGGTCGCCGGATCCGAGTCGAAGCCGCCGTGAATTGCGATCGTTTCTCGTTTCATTGAGCCCGCACGCCTGCTGAAAAAGTGCACGGAGTTTACCGCGAACGCCCCCGGTCGGCGTGGTAGGGTTCGCATCTTGTGACCGCAATGACCGACGCCAATAGCAAATTCGCGCGCCAAGCCTGGCTCCGGGCCTTGGAGCGTACGGCCGCGATCGACCGCAGCCCAGATATGACCTTGCCGGTCTTGGTCGAACGCTGGGCAGAGCGCTCCCTCGACGCACCGGCGTTGGTATCGCCGGAGGCTTCGCTGAGCTATCGCGAGTTGGCGACCCGCTGTTATCAGTATGCGCGCTGGGGACTCGCCCAAGGCTTGAGGTCCGGCGACGTGGTGAGCTTGATGATGTCGAACTGTCCCGAGTATCTCGCGGTCTGGCTCGGGCTCACGCGGCTCGGCGTCACGGTCGCGCTCGCCAATACGCATCTCGCCGGCGACGCGCTTGCGCATTGCATCCGCATCGTCGCCCCGAAAATCATCATCGTTAGCGCCGACCTGGCCGCGAATCTCGCCGCCGTCCGAGATCGGCTGCCGGCAACGGCGGCGTGTTGGGTCCACGGCGGCACGCGCATCGATTATGCGCCATTAGAGCCCGCGCTCGAGCGGCTGCCCGGTGAGGTACTGCCGCCCGACGAATATGCATTACCGGCCTTGGATGCGACGGCGCTATTGATCTACACGTCCGGCACCACCGGCTTGCCGAAGGCGGCCAAGGTCAGTCATTACCGGCTCATGCAATGGAGCCACTGGTTTGCGGGCATGCTCGATACCCAGGCATCGGATCGCATGTACGACTGCCTGCCGCTCTATCACAGCATCGGCGGTGTCGTCGCGGTCGGCGCCACGCTGGTCGGCGGCGGCGCGGTCGAGATTCGGACGCGCTTTTCCGCATCGGACTTCTGGCGCGATGTCAGTGAAACACGCTGCACCTTATTCCAGTACATCGGTGAGCTCTGCCGTTACCTCGTCAACGCGGCACCCCGACCGGAGGAGATCCAACATGGTCTGCGCATCGCCTGCGGCAATGGACTGCGGCCCGAGGTCTGGGGGCCGTTTCAGTCACGGTTCCGGATTCCGCGCATTCTCGAGTACTACGCGTCGACCGAAGGCAACTTTTCGCTCTACAACTGCGAGGGCCACCCCGGCGCGATCGGCCGGATACCGGGGTATCTCGCCGTGCGTTTGCCGGTCGCGTTATTGCGCTTCGACATGGAGCGCGGCGAGCCTTTGCGCGACGCCGCCGGCTGGTGCGAGGCCTGTGAGATCAATGAAGTCGGCGAAGCCGTGGGACTGATACCGGCCGGCGAGCAGCAGCGCGGCGGTCGGTTCGAGGGCTACGCGGACGCCGTGGCATCGGAACGCAAAGTGTTGCGCGACGTATTTGAGAGCGGTGACGCATGGTATCGAACCGGCGATCTGATGCGGCGCGACGAAAAAGGGTTCTATTATTTTGTGGACCGCGTCGGCGAGACGTTTCGGTGGAAAGGCGAGAACGTTTCGACGGCCGAAGTGTGGTCGACGCTCGCGGCGCTGCCCGGCGTTCTCGAGGGCGTCGTTTATGGCGTACAAGTGCCTGCCACCGATGGCCGCGCGGGGATGGTGGCATTGGTCGTTGCCGACACGTTTGATCTTGCGCTGTTTCATCGCGCGGTGGCCGAACGGCTGCCGTCCTATGCACGGCCGGTTTTCCTGCGGCTGCTTCCCGCGCTCGAAGCGACTGGCACATTCAAACCGAACAAGCAGGAACTCATGCGCGGTGGTTTCGATCCCGCCCATATCAGCGACCCGCTTTATGTCGATGATCCGCGTGCGCAAGCCTATGTGCCGATCGATACCGCGCTCTACGCTGAGCTGACGGCAGGCACGATTCGCCTGTAGCCCGCGATTCCGTGGCTCTACGCCGTATTGCCCGCATCCACGGTCAACACCGTGCCCGTGATGTTCCGGCCCGACTCACCCATCAGGAATTCGACGCTGCGCGCCACATCGATCGGCTCGGCCATGCGCCTCATCGCGCTGCGGCGCTCGATCTGTTCGCGTTGCACATCGGTGAGCTCTTGCGTCATATCGGTGTCGATGTAGCCGGGCGCAATGGCGTTGACGGTAATGCCGAGTTGGCCCAGCTCGCGCGCGAGCGCGCGCGTGAAGCCGAGCAGCGCAGCCTTGCTGGCGCTATAAACCGACAGTCCGCTATAGCCGGTCGATGCGACGATGGACGTGATGTTGATGATGCGGCCCGTGCGCTCGATCATCATCGACTTCGAGACGTATTTGGTGAGTACGATCGGCGAGAGCGTATTGAGCCGGATCAAGTGCTCGATGTCGGCGTCACGCATATTGGCGAGAACGCCGCCGGTGCCCAGGCCGGCGTTGTTGACGAGCCCGTAAATCGGGCCAATTTCTGTGCGCAGCGCGCGCACGAACGGCGGTACTGCGGCGAGATCCGCCAAGTCCAGCGCACGAAAAAGGATGGCGCCTCTGCCGGCTGCGGCGGCCTCATCGCTTGCGGCGCTCAGTGCGTCGGTGCTCTTGCGGGCGATCGCGATGACGCGGTAGCCCGCGCTCGCGACCTGCGTGGCGATCGCGAGGCCGAGTCCGCGGCTGCCGCCGGTCACGATGACGTTATGCACTGGGGCGTACCAGTTTGCCGGCAGCGGTTAGTTCGAGAGCCGGCACGAACCGCAGCATGCTCGGGACTTTGTGCGCCGGGAGCGCACGGCGGCACGCATGCAGGAGGTCGTTTTTCACTTGCACCGCGGCTTCCGAGTCGGGTGCCGTATTCGCGGCGTCGGTCAGCACGACGTCGGCGACCACAACCGCGCCCATAATTGGATTACGGCGTGCGCGCACGAGCGACATGCGCACGCGGCTATCCGCATTCAATACCGATTCGACCTCTTCCGGATGCACTTTGAGTCCGCCGACGTTGATGACGCCGGATTTGCGGCCGCGGAAATAGTAGCGGCCCTCATGCAATTCGACGAGATCCTCGGTGTCGACATAGCCGTCGTTGCTCGCGAGCGTCGCGGGCCCCTCGCCGAGATAGCGCAGGGCGTTACGTCCCGAATGGACTCTGAGGGTGCAGTCCTCGACTTTCAGCTTGATTCCGCTGCGCTCACTGTCGATGTAGTCGGCGGGAAAGCCGGCGAGCCCGTCGTTGACGTCGAACGCAACACCCGCTTCGGTCGAGGCGAACGCGTGGCCGATGGCGGCGTGGGGGTATGCACTGCGCAGATTATCGAGCACCGTTTGGTCGGCAATTTCGCCGGAGAGACGAACGTAGTCGGGCTTGAGCGCCGCCGCGGCGCCGCTCATGAGTGCGCGGCGCCAATGCGAGGGCGTGCCCGAGATGTGGGTGACACCGGCGGTCGCACAGCGCGCCAAGAACTCCGCGGTCGGCTCCTGGGGACAGGATAAAACCAACGACGATCCGCTAAGCACGGCGCGCAGGTAAATCTGCAGGCCGCCATAGCGGCGGATGTCGTAAAACGTGCTCCAGACCGTGCGTGCTGCCGCGCTCGGCTGACGCGGCAACGTGCCGCCGAGGCTATCGAGTGTGTGCACGACGAGCTTCGGCGTTCCCGTCGTTCCCGAGGTCAATAAAATCCACTCGGTTTGCTCGGTCGTTCGGCGCAGGGCCGGGTCCGCGACCGGACGCCTCGTGAGAGGAAATGCCGTGATTCCCGGCAAGGTCTGCGTCGTCGCCGCAGCGTCGGTGACGAGGAATTCGGCTTCAGCGGTTGCGCCCACCTGCGCGAGCTGCTGAGCCGTGAGGTCCGGCGTGCACAGCACGACGCGCGATGCGACGCCGTCAAGTTCGAGCAATGCGAGCGCCGTGGCCAGCTGTTCGTGCGTCGCGATCAGAACCGAGCGTCCGCGCAGCGCTTCTAGCCGCCCACCGAGCGTCGAGGCGCCGCCGAGATCGGCGAGCGCAACGGAATCGAATCGGCCGTGAAACGTGCCCCTAATCCCGGCGCGCGCCTGGCGCATGGACTCCCAAAGCGAATCCCCGCGCTCGTCCTGCGCTGCATCAAGCCTATTCATGGTGTTTGTTTTTACCACATCTGGCACTGGTCGAAGAATAGAACATAATCGGTTATGCGGGCGTCGCACGCGCGAGCATAACGATGGCGAGTGCCGTCAATCAGGGCATCAGATATGGCTTCGTCGGATGGTGTACTGCCGCCGCGCGCTGCCGCGAACAATTGATTGAGCCATGCGCTAAACTAGGCGATGATTGCGACCGCAGGCCCGGCGCTATTGAACGCGATCCATTCAGGCTCTGGAAGATTTCGTGCTGTCACTGAGGTCGCCACCTTGGCGTGCCGACGGTTCGAATTGATTAAGCGACGACAGACCTTTCCCAGACCTTTCAATTACCTACGGATTGTATGTCAATTGGGAATGCGAGTTGGCACCTGCCGGAACCTGAGCGCCATCGGTTGCCTTCGTTGGCTTCGTTATGAAATCTAGCACTCCGATGATGTCGGTCGCAGATCCGGAATGTACCCAATTTCGGTGTCCGGAAAGTCGAAGCTACCTCTCAATTGTGTAATTCCTCGCGCAGAATGGGCGGTCTGTTATCGATTATGCGCGCGACATTCGGATAAACTTGTTAAATGCGTTTACGCTTGGATGCATCGAAGCGACTATGCCTGAGCCAGGCCGGATAGCCTATGAGCGCCGATCCGTATATCGACCACGAGATCACGCCGACTGCTCGCTTGGCAGATGCTCTGTATTTTGACTCCGGCGATCACCGACTTTTCGGCTGGCTGCATCGGGCTCCCGCAGGCAAATCGGCGAATATTGGTCTTGTGGTGTGCAAGCCCTTTGGCTACGAGGCAGTTTGCGCACACCGCAGTGTGCGCGCGTTTGCTGAAACAGCGGCGAGTCTGGGCGTGCCGACCTTGCGATTTGATTACATGGGCACCGGCGATTCCTCGGAGATTGATCCTCAGGCCGACCAACTGGAAGTCTGGTCCAAGGACGTAATCGCGGCTGTCGCCGAACTGCAGCGATTGACCGGCGTCGAACAGGTCCACATTCTCGGGTTTCGACTCGGTGCATTATTGGCGGTACTCGCGGCCGGGCAGTGCAAGGCGGTCACGGGCCTCATTCTGGTCGCACCGATTATCAGTGGTCGGCGTTATCTGCGTGAGCTACGTATGACGCAGCTGGCGGGGTCAATCGTCTCCGATCCTGAGGAATCGCCAAGTGTCGCGGCTGCTGATATCCCGGCACTAAGAGCCGGGTCGATGGAAGTCGCTGGCTTTTCGTTCTCGGCGGCCACTCTTTCGGCACTCGCGCTCATCGATCTGAATTTGCGCGAGGTGCCGCCGGTATCCGACATGCTTGTCATTGACGGCAATAGTATCCCCGCGGCCCGCGGTTGGGCGGAGCAAATATCCGGGCTCGTAGTTCGGACGAAGTATCTGACCTTGCCAGGCCTGGTCGAGATGGCCATGACCGCACCCCAATACGCGACCATTCCGCAGGAAATGATTGCGGCGGTGCGAGAGTGGCTGCTGCAACTTCCAAATGGACCATCAGCGCAGGCCATTAATGGCGGAGGGCGGCATTACGACCCCGGCTTGGTTCCACCGATCACCGTTATGAATTTGCGGGATGGTGGACCAGCGGAGCAACTGATCGAGCGCCCAGTGTTTATCACTGCCGAAGCACTCCTATTCGGAATTGTGACGGAGCCGCGCCAGGGCGAAAAGCGACGCCGCGCGGTCATTCTGCTCAATGCCGGCGCCGACCATCACATCGGAGCAAGTGGTATGTACGTCGGATTCGCGCGACGCTGGGCTCGGCGTGGTTATGTGGTGCTGCGCATGGATCTGGCCGGTCTCGGCGATAGTGGCACGCGGCCCGGTCGGCCGGATAATGAAATTTTTCCGCCTGCGGCTGTCGACGACATACGTGCGGCAATTGAGTTCATGCGCAGCCATTACGGCGCCACCGATATCACGCTTGCCGGAGTCTGCTCGGGTGCCTATCACGCAATGCGCGCGGCGATCGCGGCGGTACCGGTGAATCGAATATTGATGGTAAACCCGGAGAACTTCTTCTGGCACGAGGGCATGACCGTCAACGACATTCAGATGGCCGAACTCGTACGCAACCCCAGCGTTTATCGCGCGCGGATGTTTTCCGCGGCGAACTGGAGGAGGTTAACGAGCGGCCAAGTGAATATTCGTTACGTATTGAGGGTCTATTTCCAACGTGCACTCTTGACGCTGGAATCGACCTTCCGCGATTTGGCTCGGTGCTTGCGTATTCACTTGCCGCGCGATCTCGGTTGGGATCTTGAGCAGATCGCGAAGCGCGGTGTGCAGGTGGTGTTCGTGTTCGCGCGCGGTGAGCCCGGCATTAAGCTGCTGACGATTCTGGGCGGATTGTCGGTGAAGCGGCTAGGCGAGCGTTGCCGAGTGCACGTCATTGATAGCGCCGATCATGTTTTCAGCAAAAGCGGTCCGAGAGCGATCCTTGAAAAGATCCTGAGCGACGAACTCTTTGCACGACCGGAATGGAGCGCCCTGCGCCGTGCGGAATTGGAACAGAGTTCGTGAGGCGCGCATTGCAATGTAATATTGAGTCCGTAAAACAACGCGATTTATGTGGTCATTTTCAGCAAGATATGCGGCTTCGGCGGATAAACTTCGAAATAATATTGATGCCGCGCAACTAAGACGATGCCCGCTCCGGGCATGCGATTTCCCGATATGAGACGATCCGCCTTTCGCCGCGGGTCTACTTAGCAGTTTTGGAGCGCGTAGTCCATTCATTTTCTTGACGAAATGGACCCCATCAGGTAACGTGCGGCGCCTCCACGTGGGGTCATAGCTCAGCTGGGAGAGCGCTTGCATGGCATGCAAGAGGTCGGCGGTTCGATCCCGCCTGGCTCCACCAGATTTCTTTCGATGCTCGATCGATTTTCAGGCCTGCGTCCCCATCGTCTAGAGGCCTAGGACACCACCCTTTCACGGTGAGAACCGGGGTTCGAATCCCCGTGGGGACGCCACTTTTCGCCGCTTACAGCAATTACGAGCGCCTGCTCGAGACGCGCTCGATCGATGGGCTTGGAGAGGTAATCGTTCATTCCTGCAGCGATACACATCTCCCGATCCATGCCGAGCGCATTGGCGGTCAAGGCAATGACCGGAATATCTCGGTTTTTGTGAGTAGCCTCGGAGTTTCGCAACTGCCGAGTCGCTTCATAGCCATCCATTTCCGGCATTTGGCAATCCATGAGAACCACATCGAAATCGCGCGTGCGAAGCGCTTCCAATGCTTCGATCCCATTGGCCACGCTGTGAGCGTCGGCGCCCAACTTTCGCAGCATATGCGTGGCGACTTTTTGGTTCACGGCATTATCGTCCGCCACCAGAACCCGAATACCGGCTCTCAATGCCACGGCGCCGGCGCGCGTGACAGCCGAATCGGTGGCGCCGACTCGTTTGAGTTCGGCCAACGCGTTGATCAACATTGCCTGCTTCGCCGGCTTCGTGATGAATCGATCGAACAGACTCTTCTCGATCTCGGTCGTGCAGCTCGACAGCGAGCGCATCAAGACCAGCCTCGGCGGCGGTGCAGCGCAGTCGCGGATTGCCGCCGCGAGCCAGACGCCGTCGTGATCGTATAAGCGTTGATCGAGGACCACCGCTGCCGGCGGCGCGTCGTCTGCCAGGCTTCTGCGGTAGAAGTCCAAGGCCTGTTGCGCCGACTCCGCGAGCAGGGGCTCGCACCCCGCAGCCGTCAGCTGCTGGACGATGATCGCTCCGGTACGCTCATGACTGGCGGCGACCAACACCCGCATGCCCGAGAGGCGATCCCGCAGCGGCGTAGAAGACGGCGCTTCGCACAGCGGCAAGCGCACGTTGACGAGGAATGTCGAACCGACGCCGGGCTCGCTTTGTGCCTCGACGGATCCTCCCATGGCCTCCGCCAACTGTTTGGCAATGGTCAGCCCCAAGCCGGTGCCGCCGAATTTGCGTGTCGTAGAACTATCGGCTTGCATGAAAGGCGCAAACAATGCGCCGATTCTGTCCGGCGGAATTCCGATTCCGGTATCCCATACCTTGAAGTTCAACTGGCCGTTGCGATCGGCATCCAATGACACGCGCAGCGACAGCCCAATTTCCCCGCGTTCGGTGAACTTCGCGGCATTGCTCAGAAGATTCAAAAGAATCTGGCCCAAGCGGGTCGGATCGCCACGGTAATGCCTGGGCGACCTCGGCTCGATGTCCACGACGAATTCCAGGCCTTTTTCCGCCGCCCGCAGCGCCACCGAATCGACCGCACCGTCAATGACGGCGCCAATATCGAACTCGATCGATTCGAGGTCGAGGCGGCCCGCCTCGATCTTGGAGACATCGAGAATGTTATTGACCAATCCAAGCAGGGAACGTCCGCTCGAAAGCGCGATTTCGGCATACTCCCGCTGATCGGGCGCCAGTGAGGTTTCCATCAAGAGTCCCGTCATGCCAATCACCCCGTTAAGCGGGGTGCGGATTTCGTGACTCATGTTGGCCAAAAATTCGCTTTTGGCGCGATTGGCGGCATCCGCCTTCACGCTCAGCAACTCCATCTTGCGCGCACGATCCGCGGTCTGCTCGCGCGCCTCCATGGCCGCCCAATAATCGTCGTGCACGACCTCGGTCGCTTTGAAAATATAGACCAAGAGGATCGAAACCATGATCGCCAATAACAGGTTCTCATGAGTCGGATGACATAGCAGCGCGATGACGATGGGTAGCAATGCACAAGTGGGGAACAACAACCGCACAGCCCGGTTGAGGGACAGCACGATCGTGCCGGTGGCGCCAATTGCCACCGAACCGAACAGGAAAGGAATGAAATTCGACGCTAAAAATGTCCCGCTCAACGATGCCGCCGTCAGTAGACCGGAATGCAGCGACGGCTCGAGCAGCATGGCCAAGCCCAGGTACTTTGCGAGTCGGGGCCGCGCGCTCAGCAAACTCGCGAAGCGCGAATGCAAAACGAGCCTTACCGCGGTGATGCAGACAAGAATGGCGGTGTTGATCCAAAAAAATGTCGGCGCGCGCGCCGGTAAGTCGCCCCACATCGCCAGCAGCACCCAGGTGGGCAGATACACATAGGTACCGCGCTTGGCGCGATGCGCAAGGTCGAGCAGCGCCTGCCGCTCCAGCGGCCGCAGATTCTCGTTGATCAAGTTGATGTCCGCCATTTGGTCGAGAGAGACAGTTTCAATTGCCAGTCATGCGGCGGAGACCGATCAACCCTAATAAACGCTACTCAACAGTGTGACGTGGGTCACGGCATGATTCCCCTGGTTTCGGCTGCGCGGCCTCGAGCGGCAGTCACATCGGGTTAGGCGAGGTATTGGTCGGGGCACGCCCATTAAACCGGAAAACGCACGGTCGTTGGCGCCTCGAGCAGCGTCCGCTACCGGACGGTTTTCATCGCGAGAATGATCTGGCCGCGCACGGTTCGCAGCAGCCGAATGTCTTCTGGAGTGATGGGCTCGGGCTCCGGCACATCCCGACCCACGAAGATGCAGGCGATCGGCGAGCTCTCCGAATGGATCGGCAGCATGATGAAACTCAAGGTCTGCGGACAAGCCTTCGCGAAATAGCGGGGAAGGCGATGCGCGAAAGCAGGCGCGAGCGTGTTGGGGATCTGCAGGTCCGAGCCGCGGCGAATCGCGGCCGCGAATAGATCCCCCGGCGCGTCCAGGTCGATTTCCAGCTGGTTCGCTTGCGCCCTGGTGATCGTGCCGCACCAGACGCGTGCACGCATTTTCGCTGTGCCCGCATCCCTCAGCAGCAGAATGGAGCGGGCGTAGCCGAATCCAGTGTGCAGGCACTCTAATGCCGTCAGCAAGATCGTACTCAAGCTCTGCCGCTCCGCGATCAGATGCGTCAGGTCCTGGAGGCGCGCGAGGACCAGCTCCTGACTGTTGAGCGGTTTCCCGACCGCATTGAGGCTGCCCGCCAGGGGAGCCGAGTCATCGATAACGCTGCCTTCGGGAAAGCCGTCCTCGGCCGCAGCGGGCCCAGGGATCGCACTCTCGAGCCAGGCCCGGACCGGCGCCATCTGGGCGTCAGCGGTGCTGACCCAGCGATTGAACGCCTCGCCCGTGATTCCGCCATCGGCGATGCATTGCTTGCGGACCTCGGCTAGCAGGGCTTCACGCTCCGCACCTTCCTTGAGCCTGAGGTGCTGTGCCGTGGTCTTCGCCAACGCGACGATTCTGTCGAGGCGCTGCAACTGCTTCGCTTCGGCGGGTGCGACGGTCCCCTTGCTCAGCGAGACAAGCATGTCCGGTATACCCCATAGACTCAAAACCTCGGTGGTCAAGGTATTCAGCGACATGCCGAGCACTTCGTTGGCCGCTGTTGACTCGGTGGAACCACTCGCGACGCGCCGGGACATTTCAAGGTAGCGATCGTAATCAATCATCACAAGCAGAAGTTTGGCGACGTTGGCGAGGAGGGCGGCGATGCCGGCCTTCTCTCGCTCGTCCGGCGCCAATTGGCGCGACATCTCGCGCGCCAGCAGCGAAGCCTGGAGCGCCTGGATCAATTCCGCCTTGAGGGCTGTAGCACGCTCCTTGTCCGGCATCTGATCGACGAACAGCATACCGAGCGCGACGATTTTTACCTGTTCGAAGCCAATGACGATGATTGCGCGCGTGACGGTCGTGATACCTGCACCCGAGTGGAGCCGGTAGCCGACGCTGTTTGCGATGCCGATGACGCGTTGGGTCAGATGGACGTCGGCGAGAATGACGTCGCGCAGTTCTTGGATCGACTCGATATTCGAGTCGACCATCGCCAGGATCCGCGTGAATGCGGTGCCTAGGCCCGGCAACTGGGGGTGCTGACGCACAGCGTCGAGCAGGGCGTTGCCCACGGCAGTGGATCCCGATGCATTTGTCATCCGCGTATTATCCCCTGATCCTAGCCCGTAGGCCCGTCACTGAGCGCGCTGCCTCGGCGTCGAGGTGTTGATGGGATTACTGTGACAAACGCCGAAACAGTAACTCGGGAACTGGGGAACTCCGGGACCGAGCGGCTCCCGAATATGATCGGGCGCCAGCTCCAGGTGTAAAAGACGGGCGTGCAGTCGATCTTCGCGGCGGCAATTTTCGTATCATCTTGAGGCCTAGGACACTACCCCTTCATGGTGAGAACCGGAGCTCGAATCCCTGTGGGGACGCCATTGTAATACGCGTCAATCGCGGTTACGTTGAGATCGTACCTGTCCGCTCCTCAAATCGCGGCAGATTGCGGTCGCTCGACCCAAATACTCTGATAGCGGGGATCTTAGATGTAATCGTGCAAGGTCAGTTAACCCGCACAAGCAGCCACATATTTGACACATTGTCCGTCTTACAGTGCCGCGGCGCTCGCTTCATTGTATGCTAAGCCATCTCGCAATTTGTTCGCAATCAAGTAGGAAACCGGTAATGCTTGGATGCTTGCACATTTTATTTTGTCGGCCACCGACGAATACCAAGTCATGTTGATTGAATATCGAATAAATACGCAGTGCGGCAACGCGTGCCGATTCTCAGTGACAATGAAATGCTGGTTGCCAGCATAGTCGAATGGATGCAGTCCGGTTGGCGCAATACAAATGGCATTCCACGGCGTTACGTAGCACTCAACGAGTCGGTCGAAGGTTTTGTATTCGTTTTGTACCGCTCAGTGTATTCCTGATTTTAGTCGCGTGCGGGAAAACGACCGTTGCCCCGCCCACGAGCCTGCCGCCGCCTACGGCGTCTCTTAGCGCGGCGAAAACTGCCGTTATCAGCGGTGCCGCCTCCACTCTGAACTGGAGTTCGACCGACGCGACGTCGTGCAATGCCTCTGGGAACTGGAGCGGCATCAAAGCCACGAGCGGCACGCAGAGCACGGGAGCTCTCACGACGACTGCCTCCTATTCGATAACCTGCACCGGGGCCGGCGGCACCAGCAATGTCGCCACCGCGACTGTCACGGTAATACCTGCTCCGACGGTCACACTGACCGCAAGTCCGACCTCCATTGCCAGCGGTGGTACCTCGACACTGACCTGGAGTTCGACGAATGCTGCATCCTGCACCGCCTCCGATGGCTGGAGCGGCACCAAGGCCACCAGCGGTACGCTGAGCACCGGCGCCCTAACTGCGAGCACGTCGTATTCCTTGACGTGTACCGGCACGGGGGGCACCAGCAATGTCGCCAGCGCGACCGTCATGGTAGTACCCGCTCCGACGGTCATACTGACGGCAAGTCCAACCTCCATTGCCAGCGGTGGTGCCTCGACATTGACCTGGAGTTCGACGAATGCTGCATCCTGCACCGCCTCCGATGGCTGGAGCGGCAGCAAAGCCACGAGTGGCACGCTGAGCACCGGCGCGCTAGCTGCGAGCACGTCGTATACCTTGACGTGTAGCGGTACGGGCGGCACCAGCAATGTCGCCGGTGCGACCGTTGTGGTAATACCCGCCCCGACCGTCACACTAACGGCAAACCCAACAACGGTTGCCAGCGGTGGCTCCTCGACGCTGACCTGGAATTCGACGAACGCCACCTCGTGCACCGCCTCCGGTGGCTGGAGCGGCACCAAAGTCACCAGCGGCACGCAGTCCACCGGCGCAATCGCAATGCCCACTTCGTATGCTGTGACGTGTACCGGCACGGGCGGCACGAGCGGGCCATCGACCGTCCTTGTCAATGTCATACCTACAGCAACGTTAGTCGCGTACCCAACAGTTGTCGTTACGGGCGGCACCTCGATGCTAACGTGGAGTTCGACCAACGCATCGTCGTGCACGGCGTCCGGTGGCTGGAGCGGAACGCTCAGCACCAATGGCAGCCAAAGCACCGCCGCGCTTGCGGTGACCACGTCGTATTCCTTGACCTGTAGCGGTGCTGGCGGTACCAGCAGTTTGGCCACCGCAACGGTGACTATCTCAAATGGCGCTGTGAATTTATCACCCGCGATTGCCGCTATCACTCAGTTGCAAAGCCAACAATTTACAGCGACCGTGCCAGGGGGCGGCGCGGCGACCTGGTCGGTCGATGGCATCCCCGGGGGCAACAGCACGGTGGGCACCGTCAGCGCAGGCGGTCTATACAATGCAACCGCGGGAACGGCGGTGGGCACCCACACCGTCGTCGCCACAAGCGTGGCCAATTCGTCGCAATCGGGAAGCGCGGTAGTTGCGGTGACCGACTTGGCCGGCATGTACACCTACCACAACGATCTGGCCCGCGATGGCGCAAACATGCATGAATTTGCGTTGACGACGGTCAACGTAAGCACGGCGAGCTTTGGCAAACTCTTCGCGTGTACCGCTGATGGGGCGATCTACGGACAGCCGTTGTGGGTTGCCAACCTGATGATCAACGGAGCGCAGCACAACGTGTTATTCGTAGCGACGCAGCACGACAGCTTATTCGCATTCGACGCCGATACCAGCCCCTGCCTGACGCTCTGGTCGGCAAGTCTGATCGATACCAGCCACGGCGGATTGGCCGGCGAAACGACCGTGCCCGCAGGACCAACCGGCAACCTGGTAGGCGCTGGGGACGGCGACATAACGCCGGAAGTGGGGGTCACCGGTACGCCGGTCATCGATCCGGCAACCAACACGCTGTATGTCGTTTCCAAGTCGGTCAACTCTGCCCGGACCATGTTCTATCAGCGTTTGCATGCCATCGATCCGACCAGCGGCAACGAGAAAACCGGCTCACCCGTGACGATCGCCGGCACTTTTCCGGGAACCGGCGACGGTGGCACCACGATCGCTTTCAGTTCGCAATTGAATAACCAGCGATGCGGATTATCGTTCGTGAACGGAGTCGTGTACATCGCCTGGTCCTCGCACGAAGACAATGGGATTTACCATGGCTGGATCATCGGTTACATCTACAACGGCACATCGTTTGTCCAGTCGAGCGTGCTGAATGTTACGCCCAACGGACAGCAAGGAGGCATCTGGATGAGCGGCGGCGCCATGGCGGCCGACTCGAATAACAATCTCTACGCCATCACCGGCAACGGTACCTTTGACGCGACGAACGCAAGCGCGCCCAACAATGATTACGGAGATTCGCTCCTGCAGTTAAGCGGTTCGCTCAGTGTGTCGCAGTATTTTACGCCTACCGATGAGCTTTCGGACTTCCAGGCTGACCGGGATTTTGGATCCGGCGGCACCGCCGTTCTGGCCGATTTACCGGCCGGAAGCAACCCAGTGACGCAGCATCTCGTCGTGGGCGGCGGCAAGGACGGCGGCCTGTATGTCCTCAACCGGGATCTTCTGGGAGGACTGGGCGATAGCAATGCCGTGCAAAAGTTATCGATGAATTCGATTTTCGCGACCGGCGCCTTCTGGAACAATAATCTTTACATCGCGGGCGTGGGCGGTGCGCTCATGGCCTATTCGCTCGACACCACGGTTCCTAAATTCACCCTCAGCTCTCATCATTCCGCCACAACTTACAATTTCCCCGGCGGCACGCCGTCGGTCTCGGCCGCGGTCACGCAAAGTGGCATTGTCTGGATATTGGATAGTAGCAATTACTGTACGCCGCAATCAGGCGGTTGCGGTCCCGCGGTGCTACACGCCTACGATGCGACCAACGTTGCAACGGAGTTGTGGAACAGCGCCATGGTGGGCACGGACGCGGCCGGCAATGCGGTCAAGTTCACGGTCCCCACCATTGCCAATGGCAAGGTGTACGTCGGTACGCGCGGCAATAACACGGGCGGTGTCTATGGTTCCACTTCCGTTTCGGGCGAATTGGACGTTTATGGCCTAAAACCGTAGTGAGATCACGTGCTCTCCCACGAGCCCGCATGCAAATCGCACAAGTTGTCGGGATGACTGAAATAGGTGGACGCAGTCATGCTCTCTCCTTTGCGTTGGGCTGCGAGGAAATAACACCACTCTTAACCGAATGAACCATCCGCCAATGCGGCAATCATTCGCCATTGTCTCTGCCGCGGCCGAAAACTTGGCGAAAATTTCGGATAGCGTGCGAGAGTCTTGACGCTATCCACCAACGCGACCGGCTGCGCTATGCGAATACGAGTGCATCTACGCATTTGCGAATCTCGAGCGAATACCTTAGTTCCTTGGACGTGACCAGCGGGCATCGCATATGCAACTCCTCGTAGAACGTCATCGGTAAACTCTCTGGACTGTATCAATGATTCTGAATAACTAACGTTTCAATTACGACTGCGCAGCCCCGACACTGCTTGCATGACATCTTCAAGACTCTTCGTCTCCATTTGGCTCCCAACAGGAATCAGGCGAAACGCCCGATCCAATGGTGGAAATTGCTTTGCTAAATAACTATGCGGACAAATAGCGTAGGGCCAGTTAAAAGGCACGGCCATTAGCCCTACGCTAGGGAGCCTAGTTGCGCTACCTATATATGGCGCCGCCGCAGAGTGTGAATCTTGCCGACCCTTGATATCGCGAGAATATGTTCGGGAGATCAGTTCGGATGAGTTATATTCCTCCGAGTCACAGCCCCGGGCTTTGAGGATCTTTTTATATGGCCTTAACGATGGTGCACTCCAACCCGGCGCGAATCGATAACGGTATATTCAAAGTTGATCGTAAGTTCCATGTCGGTATGCAAATCTATGCGGATCAGATTCGCATGCCGCTGACCACGGTGCACCCCGAAATGGCTCCCGACCAAACGATCATGGACCCGATCGAAATCCCCTGTTCAGAGCTCTCCTATCGTGTGATGACCGTGAAGACCGATCGCGCGTGGCGCCCACTACCTGCCGAGATTCCGCGACTGCGGGACAAAATATCGACCAGTCGACTGGTGTACGGTACCGGCTTGGGTAGTTCCAAAATTGCGCGTGAATTAGGCGTTCCGTACATCCTGATATTGGAATACGATCTGCAAACGCAAATCACCGTATCTGCCAGCCAAGTCTCGAGCGTGCCGCGCCGTGTCATTCGAGCTGCCCGGTGCGCCTGGCAATACGCGACCCGAGGCATTCCGGAGATGCGCAGTGCACATTCTCTGCACTGCAACGGATATCCCATCTATGAGGCTACACGACGGTACAACGCTAACAGCCTGCTATACCTCGATTCGCGCATGTCGGCTGATATGATCATTCCGCGGCGGGAACTGGATGCGCGTTTGGCGGCACGCATTGGGCGCCCATTGCGTCTCTTGTTTTCCGGACGGTACGAACGCATGAAAGGCGCAGACGATGCCGTTCGAGTTGCGGTCGAGTGCCTGCGGCGCGGCCTGGACATTGAAATGCATTTCTACGGTCAGGGCAGTTTACGCGGTGAGATGGAACTCATCGCCACGAAGGCTGAACGGTCGGGACGCATCTTCATTCACGACGCGGTTCCTTACACTGAACTAGTCACAATTTCCCGATTTTTCGATCTATTTGTCTGCTGCCACATTCAAAGCGATCCTTCATGCACTTATCTGGAGTCGTTTGGTGCCGGCCTGCCCGTTGTCGGATATTCAAACCGCATGTGGCGCAGTCTGCGCGAGACGTCGGGAGCGGGGCTCGCTTCGCCGATGGGTAGCCCCGAAAAGGTGGTCGACGACGTGGAGAAAATGCTCATGAACTCCGATGTTCTTTCGGCGATGTCCGAAAAGGCTCTTGCGTTTGCTCAGCAGCATTGCTTCGAACTGGAATTTAGAAAGCGTATCGATGCATTGAATAATGCGATTGCCTGACCGCACCCTAAATCCGCTCAGTAGGCCATGCGACTTTGCCGTCGCTGATTATGGCAATGTCTCCACGATAGGAAACTGACGGCGCAGTCATGTCGGCGACGTATTGCGTTTATGTTACAAGAGGAGCGCAGCAGGGCGGTACACAACAGCTTATGTCGAATCGACCGGCTTCGGGCGCTCGTCCCCGGGGCAGGTCATACCGGATAGCATTCCGCTCCAACAACGAAATTGTCCGCAATCCCATCGGAACACTGTACGGTATCACTCGGGAATGTTGTCCGCCGTCGGTCCGGAATCATGTCCGTCATGGTGCGGAACGCTCAACTGGTGAAGAATAGTTCTTGTCAGCATTTTTGTGTTGGCAACAAGCGTCTCTAAGCGATAATTTGAATGCTGGTCGAGAGCCGGGATTGCATTGGAGGCTTGATGGGAGTGATGGGATGAAAGTTTATATGCAGCGACTCGTCTTTGCGGTGGGAACTATATGCGCGATGATTGCGTACTCCGTGCAGGCACAGGTGAATGTAACGACATATCACAACGATGTTTCTCGGACGGGTCAGAATACACAGGAGACGATACTCACCCCAAGTAACGTCAACAGTAGCCAGTTTGGCAAATTATTTACGGTTGGCGTGGATGGCCAGGTCTTCGCGCAGCCATTGTATCTGGCGAATGTCTACATAGGCGGTGGGACGCACAACGTGTTGTACATCGCCACGGAACACGACAGTGTATACGCGATTGATGCGGATACCGGTACCGTCTACGTGCAAGTGAGTCTGATCCCCACCGGCGGTTCGACGGTCAATAGCATAACGGACATAAATTGTACTGACCTTGTACCTGAAGTAGGCATCACCGGGACACCAGTGATCGACCCGTCGAGCGGTACGCTGTATGTGGTTGCCAAGTCGAAAGTCAGCGGCACAATCGTACAATACCTGCACGCGCTGGATACCGGGACGCTCAGCGAGAAATTCTCCGGTCCAGTCAAGATTCAGGCGTCGGTCGTTGGAACAGCCAGCGATGGTAACGGCAGCACCGTCAGTTTCATTCCCATGCACGAAAACCAGCGTGCGGCGCTGTTGCTGGAGAATGGACATGTAGTCATCGGCTGGTCCTCGCACTGCGATACCTCACCGTGGCATGGCTGGGTGATGTCCTATAACGCAACGACGCTCAGTCAGGAGGCGGTATTTAACGCCTCGCCAAACGGCAGCGCCGGCGGTGTATGGATGAGCGGCGGGGGCATTGCGGCAGATTCAAGCGGAAACCTGTTCGTGCCGACCGGCAACGGCACATGGAACGGCACGACCGACTTCGGCGATAGTATTTTGAAACTTGGGCCGCCGGCGGGCGGAATCTTTCCGGTGCTGGATTATTTCACTCCTTACGATCAGGCCGGGTTGAACAGTGGCGACGTTGATGTTGCCGCCGGCGGCCTCGTGCTGCTGCCGACCTTATCATCTGGCCAGCAACTCCTGGCACAGGTAGGCAAGAGCGGGACGCTGGTTCTCCTTGACAGGAACAATCTTGGAAAATATTGCGTCAATCAGACGCCCGCATGCACGAACAGCGATCCGCAAATCGTGCAGGAGATTCCTGATGCAAATGCGGGCGTCTGGGGCTCGCCGGCATACTGGAACAATAATTTCTACACGGTTGGTGCAAACGACGCCATCCAGGCATATTCCTTTAATGCCAGCAACGATGGACTCATCTCCGCCTCGCCCACGTCAACCAGCCGCACAATATTTGCGTTCGCGGCACCGACCCCGAGTATTTCGGCAAATGGCACCACCGATGCGATCCTGTGGGTACTCGATGGCAGCGCATACGGCTCGACCTGCTCCGGCGGCACGAATTGCCAGATTCTGTACGCCTACGACGCGACCAATCTTGGGACAATGCTCTATAACAGTAACCAGGCGGCGAATAACCGCGACGTGCCCGGCGGAGCCATCAAATTTGCAGTCCCGATAGTCGCTAACGGCAAAGTGTATGTGGGCAGTGCATCGGCCGTCTCCGCGTTTGGGGAGCTAGGCAGTCTGCCCACCGTCAATGACCCGACTTTCAGTCCAGCGCCCGGTGTTTACTCCGGTCCGCAGCTCGTGACTCTGTCGGATGCGATTACAGGGGCAAGCATTTACTACACGACCGACGGCTCCACTCCAACGACATCGTCGGCGCAATATATCGCGGGAACGCGGTTGCAGATCGGTTGGACGATAACTGTCAAAGCTATCGCCGTCGCCAGCGGATATCTCAACAGCGGCGTCAGCGTTGGACTGTACACCCTGCCACTGCCGTCCGGCACGTCGCCGGTCAGTGTGTCGGGCAGCGCGAATGTGGTCGGTCTTGCCAGTCCCGGAACCGCGGTGACGGGCGGCGGCATTGACAGCGTCGACAATGCGTTTGACGCGGCTCTGCTGGGAACCTCGATAACGTGGTCGGGCGCGACTTTTACCTTTGGTACTCAGGGCGTCAATGATGCCGTCAGCCGGGCGACGATTAACTTGCCTGCGGGTAATTATTCCGTGCTGACAATGTTAGCGACCGGCGCCAACGGCAACTGGACCAATCAGTCCTTTATCGTCACCTACACGGACGGCAGCACGACGACCTTTACCCAAAGCATCAGTAACTGGGATACACCACAGAATTATAGTGGCGAATCGCAGGTTCTGAGCATGCCCTACGCGGTTGGTTCGACCGGAGCAGCATCCACGAAGTTTGGCCCGTTTTATCTCTACGGCTACTCGTTTGCGCTGAATGGGGCGAAGACGGTTCAGAGCATCCAATTGCCGAATAATCGCGACGTGGTGGTGCTGGCGATTGATCTCACGCCGGTGACGGGATCATTGCCGGTAGCTGCGACGCCGACGTTCAGTCTTGCGGGCGGGACGTACACGGGAACGCAGAGCGTGAGCCTCTCGGATACGACCAGTGGCGCGCTGATTTACTACACGACCAACGGCACCACGCCGAGCACCGCTTCCTCGCAATTCATCCCCGGCACGCCGCTGACGATCAGCGCCAGCGAAACGGTCGAGGCGATTGCGGTTGAGAGCGGCTATACGCAAAGCGCGGTTGCCAGCGCAACCTACACCATCAATGCGTCAACGACCCCGGTCGACGTGAGCCTGGTGACGGCAGCCAATGTGGTCGGTCTTGCCAGTCCCGGAACCGCGGTGACGGGCGGCGGCATTGACAGCGTCGACAATGCGTTTGACGCGGCTCTGCTGGGAACCTCGATAACGTGGTCGGGCGCGACTTTTACCTTTGGTACTCAGGGCGTCAATGATGCCGTCAGCCGGGCGACGATTAACTTGCCTGCGGGTAATTATTCCGTGCTGACAATGTTAGCGACCGGCGCCAACGGCAACTGGACCAATCAGTCCTTTATCGTCACCTACACGGACGGCAGCACGACGACCTTTACCCAAAGCATCAGTAACTGGGATACACCACAGAATTATAGTGGCGAATCGCAGGTTCTGAGCATGCCCTACGCGGTTGGTTCGACCGGAGCAGCATCCACGAAGTTTGGCCCGTTTTATCTCTACGGCTACTCGTTTGCGCTGAATGGGGCGAAGACGGTTCAGAGCATCCAATTGCCGAATAATCGCGACGTGGTGGTGCTGGCGATTGATCTCACGCCGGTGACGGGATCATTGCCGGTAGCTGCGACGCCGACGTTCAGTCTTGCGGGCGGGACGTACACGGGAACGCAGAGCGTGAGCCTCTCGGATACGACCAGCGGCGCGCTGATTTACTACACGACCAACGGCACCACGCCGAGCACCGCTTCCTCGCAATTCATCCCCGGCACGCCGCTGACGATCAGCGCCAGCGAAACGGTCGAGGCGATTGCGGTTGAGAGCGGCTATACGCAAAGCGCCGTTGCCAGCGCAACCTACACCATCAACGCGCAACCGGTAGCTGCGACACCGACGTTCAGTCTTGCGGGCGGGACGTACACGGGAACGCAGAGCGTGAGCCTCTTGGATACGACCAGCGGCGCGCTGATTTACTACACGACCAACGGCACCACGCCGAGCACCGCTTCCTCGCAATTCATCCCCGGCACGCCGCTGACGATCAGCGCCAGCGAAACGGTCGAGGCGATTGCGGTTGAGAGCGGCTATACGCAAAGCGCGGTTGCCAGCGCAACCTACACCATCAATGCGTCAACGACCCCGGTCGACGTGAGCCTGGTGACGGCAGCCAATGTGGTCGGTCTTGCCAGTCCCGGAACCGCGGTGACGGGCGGCGGCATTGACACTTCGGGCGATGCGTTTGACGCGGCTCTGCTGGGAACCTCGATAACGTGGTCGGGCGCGACTTTTACCTTTGGTACTCAGGGCGTCAATGATGCCGTCAGCCGGGCGACGATTAACTTGCCTGCGGGTAATTATTCCGTGCTGACAATGTTAGCGACCGGCGCCAACGGCAACTGGACCAATCAGTCCTTTATCGTCACCTACACGGACGGCAGCACGACGACCTTTACCCAAAGCATCAGTAACTGGGATACACCACAGAATTATAGTGGCGAATCGCAGGTTCTGAGCATGCCCTACGCGGTTGGTTCGACCGGAGCAGCATCCACGAAGTTTGGCCCGTTTTATCTCTACGGCTACTCGTTTGCGCTGAATGGGGCGAAGACGGTTCAGAGCATCCAATTGCCGAATAATCGCGACGTGGTGGTGCTGGCGATTGATCTCACGCCGGTGACGGGATCATTGCCGGTAGCTGCGACGCCGACGTTCAGTCTTGCGGGCGGGACGTACACGGGAACGCAGAGCGTGAGCCTCTCGGATACGACCAGTGGCGCGCTGATTTACTACACGACCAACGGCACCACGCCGAGCACCGCTTCCTCGCAATTCATCCCCGGCACGCCGCTGACGATCAGCGCCAGCGAAACGGTCGAGGCGATTGCGGTTGAGAGCGGCTATACGCAAAGCGCGGTTGCCAGCGCAACCTACACCATCAATGCGTCAACGACCCCGGTCGACGTGAGCCTGGTGACGGCAGCCAATGTGGTCGGTCTTGCCAGTCCCGGAACCGCGGTGACGGGCGGCGGCATTGACAGCTTCGGACAATGCGTTTGACGCGGCTCTGCTGGGAACCTCGATAACGTGGTCGGGCGCGACTTTTACCTTTGGTACTCAGGGCGTCAATGATGCCGTCAGCCGGGCGACGATTAACTTGCCTGCGGGTAATTATTCCGTGCTGACAATGTTAGCGACCGGCGCCAACGGCAACTGGACCAATCAGTCCTTTATCGTCACCTACACGGACGGCAGCACGACGACCTTTACCCAAAGCATCAGTAACTGGGATACACCACAGAATTATAGTGGCGAATCGCAGGTTCTGAGCATGCCCTACGCGGTTGGTTCGACCGGAGCAGCATCCACGAAGTTTGGCCCGTTTTATCTCTACGGCTACTCGTTTGCGCTGAATGGGGCGAAGACGGTTCAGAGCATCCAATTGCCGAATAATCGCGACGTGGTGGTGCTGGCGATTGATCTCACGCCGTAATGCAATCCACGATTTCAATGTGAACCGCCACGGGGAGCACCGCACGGATAGCGGACTTCAGTACCAAAGTCCTCGGTTACTACTTCTCGCGAATTGGTAACAGTAAAAAACCACTGTCTTCGTCACCATGCAACGTACCTTGACCTACAATATCGCCGTGGGTATTGAGTCCATTAGCCGATTTCAATTTCCATCCGGAATCTGGTGTCAGCCGGGCATTCAGGTCCGCAAAGCCAGTACCCGCTTCCCAGATAAATGCTCGGTATTTATCCGAGAAAGGTCCATAAGCGCCGACAACAACGTCGCATTCACTGATGGCGTAAGGGTGGCTTTTGAATTTTTTTGCCAAAACCAATTGATTGAGATTTTGCGAATCATAGAAATAGATGTCAGGCGATGCTTCAATTAAGGCATGGCCCCGAGCGTTGATCGCAATAGCCGAACTAAATCGATCTGCGGGGCCCAGTGATTGCACTCCGTCCTTGGTGGTCCAGCTGAACGCGTTATAGTGCCCGTTCGCGTCGTACATATCTCCGATCAGCGTTCCTTGCCGGTTTATGTCCTTCGCAGATCCGCCGCAGCACGTGTCGATCTGATGCAGCCTATTATCAGACCAGTATACCGGGACAGTCTTGCCCGTTCCGGGTTCCGCCGCCTCTCCGGCGATTTCATCTTGATCGTTTATTCGGAAACCACGGGTCTGTTGCCCCGGTAGTTGAGTGAGCCGGCCATGAGAAAATATAAACGCTTGATGCCGGGAGAAGGTTCCGTCGTAGGCCATTACTAGCACATGACCGGCGTTGTTTATTGCTACCCCCTCGGAGTTCTTGAACCCCGCTGGCATCGGGATTTCGTATAAGCCGGTTCGCTCGGACCATATCGCGGCTCGGTGCTTCTTGGTAGTTCCGGCGATTCGTTGACTGTTATTGATGGATGTTGGCACGAACGGAAGAGGGATCAGCGAATATCGGGCAGTGACCGGGCCGCATAGAGTGGGCGACACTCCCTGCCATGCGCATCCTGTCGCAAGGGCCAAAATCGCGGAAATTCCCATGCAGTGTACAAGTCGCGAAATGAAATCGAAGAACCCACGATTGATCCTGCGTTTGCAGGCATATCCCAGCCTGCGCTGTGGTCGATTACGCATGATGTTACTGATTGTAGTAGAAGCGCATGGGCGGCTGACCGGTCATCTCACGGGAATATGTTGAAACGTTGGATTGAACGCGCTACCCGTCATGGTGGTGGCTCTGTTAACCTACTTGCTACAACAATTATCGCATCGTCGAACAACAGACTGAATGAGGCAATAGATGACAAGCAACGCTAATTCACCCAAGGTTAGTTGGGATTACACGGATCATGCAGCTCACTATGATAAGCGAGCCGACTATTCTTATGATGCGATTGCGAATCTGCTGCGGGAGATCGGCGCTACGCCGTTGACGCCCATTGCCGAGGTCGGCGCGGGGACGGGGAAACTCACGAAGGAACTGTTGAAGCACGGCTTGACGGTCCGATCCGTTGAGCCCAATGACGCGATGCGGACGATCGGCATCCAGAATACCAAGGGCGGATCGGTGACCTGGTCTGTCGGCACCGGCGAAGCGACCGGTTTTGCGACGAACAGTGCGCACGCGGTCCTGTTTGGAAGTTCGTTCAATGTCGTGGATCAGCGCCTTACGCTCGTTGAAGTCGCCCGAGTGCTGCAATCCAAGGGTTGGTTTGCCTGTATGTGGAATCACCGGGACCTGGACGATCCCATTCAGCAACGCATAGAATCCATCATCAAGGCCTCTATCCCGGACTATTCGTACGGACTGCGTCGAGAAAACCCGACGAGTGTCATCGAGGCTAGCGGTCTTTTCTCTGCGGTACGGTGGATCGAAGGGCGCTTTGTCTGGAAGATGTCAGCGGAAGATATCATCGTGGCCTGGAAGTCACATGCGACATTGAAGCGCCAAGCCGGTAGCGACGCCGCTTTTGACAAAATCATTGCGAACATTTCGAGCTACTTGGACGGACTGCCGAAACTGATCGACGTCCCCTATACGACGCGGATTTATTTCGCGCAGAAGCTCAAGTAAGTCGCATTCCGTTAGTGGTGGCGCGGCCCAAAAAATTGGGCCGCCGCCTTGGTTCGCTCCGAGGCCTGCGGTCAACATTAGATCGCCTGCATGGGCTGTTTCGTTCCGATTAACCGTGGGCCCGCTGCGGCTAAAATCAGCCAGATCATGCGCAATCGACGCACGAGCAATACAATTGGGGCGCGCAACGCAAATCCATAACGGCCTGCGCGCAGCGCCGGCAGCGCCTGCAGCCGCAGGATATTGCGCACATTAACGATCTCCATCTTGCTTGGAATCAGGCAACCTATAGCGATTACGCTGCCCCTGAGCCATACCGAGCGCAAGACGCCTGGGCTCGGGTATTTCCATGCCATGAAATTGCGATGCAGCAGCGCGAACACCAGTAGCCGATCGAGCGCATTGAGGTTTTTGGAGCGGCGGCGCGCACTCTGCGGATTGGAACCGATCCAAGATTGCCCGCTGCCCTCGACGACATAGGGATTGCCGTTCAAGGTGCTCTCGATCATAGAAGGGTGATACGGCACGCCGAGCCACTCGGCCAGACGGCGCATGGTCTCTGCCGGCGTCAAGTGCATGTCCTCGAAGCGCACGGCCCGCGTGCGTGCCTCCATGCCGCGGTGGCCACTGTCCCAAGCGAGCAGATCTCGGACCGCATCGAACACCGGATACCGATATCCGGAGAATAGGTCGGTATTGTCCTTGAACTGCCAGATAAAATGGCGTTCGAGCCATGAGTCAAATGCCGAGATTGGATCGCGAATTGTGTGCAAAAAGCGCGCATCCGGAAAGTCCGCAACAAAAGCCTGCGCCAATGATTCGTTGATCCAGTGCTGCGCGGAAATCATGAGCGGACGCGGATTGACGGCCGGCTTGGCGAGTGCACCGGCATAAGCGACGTGCAAGAACTGAAAAAACCTTGGCCGTGCATTGAGTTCACCGGCGGGGCGATCGCGATAGAGCGCGAACAAGCCCTCTACGGACGCGAAGTAGTCGGCGGCCTCGATCGCAAAGTTGCCATCCGGATTGTTTTTGAGGAAAAAATTCCCCGCATTGCCTTTTTTGATCTCTGAATAGGCGGGATAGGCGATGAGTTTTTCCCATACCGACAAAGACGGGTATTCCAGAAAGAATGGATAGGCAAATTCGCTGGTTTGATTCGGCAATGTGATGATGTCATCGTGACTGTCGAAGAAGCTCGCCAGCAGCACGGACCCGCTACGGCCCCAATGGCAGATCGTCGCGGCGCGATCCATTCCCGCGACGTCATATTCTCGAACGATAGTCAATTTCGCCGCAGCGAGTGAATGTGCCGCGGCCTCGTGATCACGATATGAGCGCTGGGCGAGCTGAAGTATTGGATCGGCACTGTCGCCAAACCGGATGGGAACCGTCATCGCGGGCGGCCCGGCCGACCCCATTCAGGTTGCGCCCCGCCCGGTAATCGCGACGCCTTCTTCGAGCACCAGCTCTCCGCGGCTCACCAGTCGTTGGTAGAGCTCAACATCTCCCGGATTGTCGATCTCCCCCCACTGACCGTCGGTGCCATGGGTGTTGATCACGACCGAACCCGCGGCGAGTAATCGCCGCAGCAGCCCGGTCATATCGAGGCGGTCACGGATCGGCGCCTCCAGCGTGCCGAGCAGCGCGTCGACCGCATTCCAGGCGGGGGGCGTGAATTTGAGCAAGCCCATGTACTGGCCTTCGATTTCCTCGATCCGATGGGTCTTACCCCCTATCTCCAGCAATTCGCCGGCCGCGTTGATGCGGAAAGTCTCGGCATCGGACAAAGGATCGGCAAAGCGCTTCGACCATAGCTGTTGCCAGCACCGATCGTAGGTGATGACGAGCGCGCCTGGCGCGGCCGCGAGACCCCGAATGAGTTCGCCCCGATAGAAGATATCCGCGTAGCTGACGATGACCGGCCCGGAGCGCAGCCACTCGGCGGCCGCAACCAGCGACATCACCATGTTGGTCTCGGCCCAGCGTTTATTGTCGAAGTAGGTAAGACCGGGGAAATTAAATCGGTCGGCGCGATAGCCACGCACGATGCCGATCTCGGTGGCTCCGCCGCGTCGCAGCGCCGCGACTTGACGTTCGAGCAGCGGGCGGCCGGCCAGCTCAACCAAGCACTTCGGGCGCTCGTCCCCGAGCTTGCCCATACGGCTGCCGCGGCCGGCGGCGAGGATCAATGCGCGCATCAGCTGAGCCGAAAGACATTTCGAAATAGCGCGATGTCGGCCGCCGCAAAGGGATTCATGCGCTCCGGGTGCCACATGATTCCCTCGATCGCACGACTCGCGTGCCGCACCGCTTTGACGACGCCGTCATCGGCAACGGCCCAGACTGCGAGCGGCGGCCGAGAGTCGAACGCGGCAAAGCAATGATAGCTGTTGACTTCGGTGGGCTTGCCGTCGACGCGAATGAGTTGGCGCCGGGTCACATGACCCTCGACCCGTCGCAGTGAGATGCCGCTGCGTTGCTGGATCAACTGCATTCCGCGGCACACACCCAATACCGGTAAGCCCCGTGATTCCGCCATATCTACGAGCGCATTCTCCGTCGCATCGCGCTCAGGTGCATTGCCGCCGAGGTTCACGAGGTCGTTGCCGCCGGTGAGCACCAGGCCTGCGATCTCATCGTGCTTGCAGATCGCGAGTGCCAGTTCAGGGATGTTTGGAATGACGACCGGCATGAGCTCGCAGGCGGCGAGAAACCGCGGCCAGGCTTGGTCGAGACAATCGCGGCGCTCGCCGTATTCCGGGATCACGGCTACCCGCTGCGTAATCGCGACCTTCTTCAAGCAATCGCCGTGACTTTCTGGTTGCTGCAGTCGAGGCAGAGCTTCTTGGCGGCGCCCCAGAGTTGGAACAAGGACTCACCGGCGCCGATGACGGCCGGGATGCCCAATTCGCCGGCGCGGATCGCCATATGCGAGTTGGCACCGCCGAACTGTGTCACGAAGCCGCTGATGCCGCGCGTGAATATCCAATCGAACCCGGGATCGGCGCTGGGCACGAACAGGATGCGCCCGGCAAATTGCTCCGGCGGATCGGTGATCGAGGCCACGCGCGCCGACACACTCTTGCGCGTGATGAAATTGGGCTGGCTTGGCGGCAGATGAAATGCAAATACGTCTTCGGGCGAGGCGATGACGGGCGGCAGCACCAAGTTGCGCGTCAGTGCATGCCGCTCACGGCCACGCGCAATGCTCTCCAGGAGCCGTTCGCGCACCGAGCCGCTTTCGCTATAGAGCGAGCGGATCGTATCGTAATCGAGATACGCACAGTCCTCGGCTTTGAGGCCATATTCCGCACCGAGCTGGCCAATCAATGTCAGCGCATCGCTGAGGCTGCGCGTGAACACGAACTTCGCGAATTCGCGTCCCTCGATGCCGGCCTTGATGAACTCCATGAGGCCCAACACATCGATATCGAGTTCATGGTCCTTGAGCAAGCGCTCGATGCGTCGCAATTGCTCGATCGAGAGCGCGAAGCGCGGTTGCTCCGACGCGGCTGCGCGGGTATTCGACCAATCGAAGTAGAGGTCCGGCGCTTCATCGTAGCGGGGCGAGACGATATCGTAGGTGCCCGGCCGCAAATGACCGTAGCGCGCGAGGAACTCTGCCTTGGTCAGCGTCGCGAAATCGTGCCCAATGCGCGAGCCGACGGTATCGACGCTGCCCATGAAGGTTGTATGCTCTTCGGGGCTCAGCACGCCGGCGGCGACGAACGACTGTAGGAGCTGGACCGCGATAAAACCGGCGCGCGCCAAGCCGGCGAACGGCAGTGTGCCGTAGCGTTTGCAGTCCTCGATGAGCCAATAAATACGGCTGATCTTATCGATCTTGGCTTCGCAAATCGTTGGCAGGCGCTTGGCGAGTAAGTCCACCTTGGCGCGATCGCGCCGCCACAACCCGGTCTCACCGTGAATGATGCGATTCGTGACGCGCCGCAGCGCGCCTGATAATTCGGCCAGATCGCCCGGCGAAAACCCGGCCTCGGCAAGGCGGCCGAGCCGCTGCGGCAGATCCAGCGTATAGCACGAGAAGATGATCTCGAACTCGACTTTGTCGTGCAGCTGCGGCTGGGCGAGCAGGCGGTCGATGTAATAATTGACCAAGCGGCCCGCAAGATCATCGGAAACGTCGCGCGGCACGAAGGAATTGAAGCTGACTCGCACGTCGATATAGGGCATGCCATGAAAGCTGACGAGCAGCGGGAAGCTACGCAGGTTCTTATAGCCGTAGTTGTCGCGCTGGTAGGCCCAGATCGCATCCGTGATCAGCTCCCGGTACAAAGATAAGGAGAGCGGCCAGGGACGCAGGCCGATGATCTCGGCCGGGTTCCAGTCCGGCATGACGCCGAAGATCGCTCGGCTGCCATGCAGGAAGGGATGCGGACGGCTCAGCAGTTCCACCTTGCGCGAGATATCCTCGAGTGCGGCGTCGATTTGGGCGTCGTCCGCGGACCGATGGCCCTCGACCGCCAGGGCCCGCACTTGCAGTAAATAGACCTGGCCCTGACCATCGACCGCAAATTCCACATCGATCGCATCGCAAGCCAATAATGTCTCAACTTCCGCGACTAACGCGATGACCGGGGCAAGTGCCGCAGGACAGGCGTCGGTCCGGGATTTGAGGCAAAAGAAGGTTTCGAGATTGCCGCCGATTCCGCCGGTGACCGTATCGGTAAACCCGGAGCGTTCGTCATAATTGACGATGTAATAAGGGCCCCCACTCGGCCGGCGCGAGAACGCGACGCCCGCCATCGCCACATGATCCAGCAGCGGTTGCACGAAGACCTGATCGTCGGCGCGGCCTCCTTCATCGAACGAGGCGATCACCGCATCGATCGCCTCTGCGGTTGCCTTAGGGCCGACGACATTGAGCACGGACTCGTATTTTCCGGCCTGCGAGGCCGTCGGGCCATCCTCGCCGCGCGCGCTGCTGCGCACGATCAACGCCGTCTTGCTCCAGGAAGCGGCCGCGATTTTGGCGAGGACGGCTTGTGCATCCGTGCGCCAAGTGCCTACCGAAAAGCGCACTTGGGGCAGCACACGGCCCTTGCGCAGGCGTGGCGCGAGCGATTCCAGGGTTTCCGCTTTCGTGCCGAAGGCGACAGCGCCCGCCGGGCGCGCCGCGGCGCGCGGCTTCAGTACGCATTCGATCCAGATGCGGTTCACCGCGGCGTCCGGATCGAGATCGGCATGGTTGTCGAGGATCAGATCGGGCGCCTTGGGCAGCTCTGCGGGCACATCCAGGCCCACGACATCGCGCAAATCGCCGCGACGGGCTGCGGCGTAAATGCCCTTGGCATCGCGGCGCTGCAGTTCGTCCATCGGTACGCGCAGGTAAATCTCGCGGTAGCCGGGTATATTCTCGCGGTTCCAGCGTTGCACCTCATGGAACAGCGAGATCGTCGGGCAGATGACGTCCGCGCCCTGGCTCGCGAGCATGCGGCATAGACGCGCATTGCGCATCGCCGATCGGCGCCGGCTATCGGTGTTGTGGCCGAGATCCTCGGCGATTACCTCACGCAGGATATCTCCGTCGAGGAAAATCGCCGAACGCCCTGCGGCACGCAGTCGATGCCACAAGGCCTTGCCGATGGTCGTTTTGCCGGCCCCTGAGAGTCCGGTAATCCAGTAGACGCGCCCGTTTCCGGCGTTGCCGCGGTCGTCCGGCGGCAAATCCACCGGAAATAACAAGTCGTTATGCGTGAGTGCGCCCATATGGCTGGAGATCGTCCCTTAACTGACACAAAACCGCCACATATTATTAACATAACCGTAACGTATCGGTGCTAAGGACAACGACGGTTGATTGTTACGCTTGCGGCCGAGCGAGATCGCGTGGCCAACCCTGCATCGATCCCTTGAATCATTGCGTCAGCCCATGCTTGCGACGGCTCGCCGAGCGCAAAGTCAATATGTCGCATCGCGGCAACATCAGGCCGTCCTATCCCCCTCGTGTATATTATCGAGTACTGAGACATAAGCCTTTTCAAAGGGAACATCCTTGATCTTTATTTGCGCGACGTTTGTCGCCGAACCGCTTGAAAAGCCGCTGCGCCTGATCTTGGGCGAGGCTGGACTTGCCACAGAAGTAGCGTTCGCCCCCTATCATCAGATGTTCCAGCAACTGCTGACGCCCGGCAGCGAATTGGCGCGCAATAGCGCCGGGATCCGCGTTTTATTGATACGGCTCGAAGACTTTATCCGTGATCAGTCCAACCCGCATGAGGCCCAAGAATCGATCGATCGCACGTCCCGGGAGCTTGCCGGGGCTTTGACGCAATTTGCACCGCAGGTCAAGGCGGGATTGATCGTCTGCGTCTTGCCGGCATCGCCGTTTGTCGCCCCGCCGATCGCGGCATCGATCCAAGCAGCGAACAGCGCCTTGATCGCAGTCGCAAACGGGTTACCAGGCGTGAGCGTCTTGCAGGCCGAACTCATCGATGCATTAGACGGAGCAGAGCGTCACGACCTGGCTCGCAACGAGTTGGCGCATATTCCCTACACGGACGAATATTTCGCCGCGATGGCGCTTGCCCTCGCGCGGCGCATTCATGCGCTGAGCGTACCGGCCGCCAAGGTACTGGTGCTGGATTGCGATAACACGCTTTGGCGGGGTGTCATCGGTGAGGACGGCCTCGATGGCATCGAGATTAATGCGCCGTTCCGCGCGGTTCAGGAATTCGCGATTGCGCTGCACGACAAGGGCATCCTCGTCTGCCTCGTCAGTAAGAATGCCGAGGCGGATGTGCTCGAGGTGTTCGAGCGCCATCAGGATATGCGGCTCAAGGCAAATCACATCGTCGCGCACCGGATCAACTGGCTGCCGAAATCTGCGAACCTGGCCTCATTGGCAGAGGAACTCAACCTCGGTCTCGAAGCCTTCGTGTTTCTCGACGATAACCCCGTCGAATGCGCGCAGATGCGCGCGGAATTGCCGCAAGTGGTCACCGTGCAGATGCCGGCGGATGGGCAAGTCGAGTCGCTGCTCCAAAATTTGTGGACGTTCGATAAGCTCGTGACGACGACCGAAGATACGATCCGCACGCGGATGTATCGCGAGAATACCGCTCGGCGCGCACTCGAGTCCACGGTGGGCGATATCGGCCAGTTCATGGCGGCGCTCGGCCTCAACATCGACATCGCGACGCCGAGCGAAGACGAGTGGCAGCGCATCGAGCAGCTCACGCAAAGAACCAACCAGTTCAATTTTACGACTCGGCGTCAGACGCTTGCGCAACTCAAATCCATGCAGTCCGATGGCGCCCTGGTGCTGCGTGTGCGCGTCAGCGATCGATTTGGCGACTACGGACTCGTGGGAGCGATCGTCGCGCATCGGGAAGGGAATGGCTTGGCGGTCGATAACTGGATGCTGAGTTGTCGAGTCTTGGGGCGCGGCGTCGAACACGCGATGCTGCGACGCCTGGCGGAACTCGCCGATGCGTCCGGACTCGAGGTCGTGCGTCTGCCCTACATTCCCACGGCGCGCAACGAGCCTGCACGCGCGTTCGCGGATAGCATCGCGTCTGAATTCGCCGAGAAAAACGCAGGGACCACCATCTACAGCATACCCGTCGCGCGTGCGCGCACTATCGAGCACCAACCGGGTCATGACCCCATCGCAGTCACCGAGGCACGCCTCGCCGACGAGAAGCGGGGGGCGGGCACGACCGTTGCGGCGCCGGCGATGCGTAACCGGTCCGAGCGTTATACGCGGCTCGCGGTCGCGCTCAATTCCGGGCAGGCGATCATTCGCGAGTTGGCTGCGAACGAGCGCCGTGTGCGCCCGCTCGCGGCGGCGGCGACACCGCCGCAATCGGCGCTGGAAACTCAAATGCTGAGACTCTGGGAATCGCTGTTGGGTGTAGACGGCATCGGCATCGATGACGATTATTTCGCGCTGGGCGGTACTTCGCTGCTGTCGGTGACGCTGTTCGCGCGGATTCATCGAGAATTTGACGTGCGGGTGAGTCTCACGAGCATTGTAGAGGCGCCCACGGTGCGCAGCTTGGCACAACGAGTCGCCGCGTCGAGCGATTCGGCGCGTCAGGGACTCGTTTGCCTGCGGCCGGGAACGCAACGCACACTCTTTCTGGTGCATGACGGGTTGGGCGAGACCTTGCTCTATCTGAATCTTGCGCGACGCATGCCGGAAGGCATCGCCGTCTATGGCATCGAACCAAGGCGTTTGCCCGGCATTCCGCTCGCGAATGCGACGATCGAGGAAATGGCGGCCTTCTATGTCGATCAGATCCGCAAACTCCAGCCGCGCGGGCCGTATCTGTTGGGAGGTATGTGTGCGGGTGGCGTCATCGCTTACGAGATGGCGGCGTGTTTGTCGCGCGCGGGCGAGCCGGTACAGATCGTGACGATCCTCGATGGCGCGACACCGCAGGCGGTCAAGCGGACCGGGAGAATGACGAGGGCGCGTTTGTCGCGCTTGCACGAAACGGTCGCCGCGCATCGCGGCGGCGGCGAATCCGCGCTGTCCCGATGGACGGCGATCGCGGCTCAAGTGGCTCATAAAGTCGTGAGCGTCATTCGATACGAGTCGCGTACCTTGGTTGGCAGAATTTCAACGCGCTTTCGTTTCGCATTGATGCAACGATTGCTCGCAACCGGCCGGGCGTGGCCCAAAGCCTTGCCCGAATTGACAGTCCAACAAATTTACAACGAGCTCGAGGCGCGCTATGCACCACCTGCGCTAGCGGACGTCCCGGTGCTGCTGGTGCGCGCGTCGGCGGGCGATGCCGCGGACACGCCGTTTCGGGAAGTTTATTTGGATGAGGATTTCGGTTGGCGCCGCGTCGCGCGGCGGCTCGAGCTCGTGGATGTGACGGGCGGGCACTCCAGCATGCTGCAGGAAAATTATGTGGAATCCTTGGCTTCCGCGTTGCTGTTGCGGATGCCGGCGGCTTTCGATCGTGCATCTGGTCTCGAGACCTGAGTTACCAGAGCTGCCACTGGTCAAACAGTAAAATATAAGCAGTCACGCATGCGTTGACGGTTGCATGCGCGACCACGGCTTCGCCGATCTGATTGGTGCGAATCACGAGGAGTCCGAACGCCAAGCCCGCGAGAGTACCCGGCAACCATAGGGATCCATGCGTGATCCCGAAAATAATCGATGTGATGACGAGCGCCGGCCAGCCGACCTTACTGAAGCTCAAAGACTCAAACTCGGCTGCGGCCAGTCGACGCATGAGAAAGCCGCGATAGGCCAATTCTTCGGCGATCGGCACGGTCACGATGGCGGCAAGCGCGCGAGAGGCGATCCATAGCGCGCGTGCGGGCGCGGATGTTGCCGCCAAGGCATCGGGCATCGCGCGGGGCGCGCCCAGCCAGCGATCGAAGGCGACCCAAACGACGAATAGCCCCACACCGACGGCGACGGCACGCCAGCTGAATCCCCAGGCGAGTGATTTGTAATGGCTTCGATAGGTCCACAACACCGCCGCTCCCCCGATCAAGCGCAAGGGATAGAGGAAATCGAATCCCGCCGACATCGCATGCGCGAGCATGCCGAGGCCGAGGATCGTCAATAACGGCACGAGATAGGGCGCCGTCGGATTATGTGCGGGCGCCGCGACTCGAGCTTGCGTGGCTGTGCGGTTCAGCCATCGGCTGCGCTTGGCGACGATCGCGACGGCAAACGCAGCGACGTTGAACGCGATCCAGCCGGCCTGGGAATGGAAGCCGACGATGGCGATCCGCGGATAGCCGGCATCGCCGATCAGCACGAGTGCGGCGATGCGCACGGTATTCAGCAAGAAAATGAAGATCATTGCGGCGGGAATAATGATCAGCGCGCGCGGAAAATGATATTCGCGCCGAAAGAACCACAGCCAGGAAACGCAGAAGATCAACATGAGACCGACGCCTTCGAGCCCCGAACATTGGTCCGCGATCTGGACCGCGAATCGGTTCGTGCCCAGAACCAGCGTTTCGAAATCACTGTGCATGTTCGGCACGAACGGATGCAGTAGCGCAACCGTCAGCCAGAAGGTTAGTCCTGCGGCGGGCCGCCACAGCGATTGGCTCCATTGAATCGCGAGCACGGTGCCTAGCGCCGGTGCGATCGCATAGACCAGGATCGCACCCGATCGGCGGAATGCGTGTGCCCAAACCGCGAGCGGCGCCATGCCCGCGAATAAGGTCATCAGCGCCGCAACGGCGTTGAGGTGCCATGCGATTGCGAGCGCGAGAAATGGCAATGGCGGCTTTTCGGCGTAGAGCCAACTCGAGAGCAGTGCGAACGGCAGCAACGAAAGCCCATGCACGACGAGCCATGCGAGCCGGATCGGTGCACCGGAATCGCGCGCGCCGATCGATGCCAGGCTGCCGCGGCGGCCCAAGGAAAACAGCAGGACGCACGCGGCCGCATAGGCAATCAGAAACCGAAACAGCCAGTGCTGGACGTCGTGTACGGCGGCGGCCACGCCGGTCGCCGACATGACCGGCGTTTCCTGGATCAGAAACGACAACGGTAGCATTTCCAGGGTTAGCGCCAGCGCAATGATCGCCAGGCGAGCTCCCAGCGCCAAGTGGGCTGGAATCAATGGGGAAGATTCTCGTACCGGTTGATCCATGTCGTGAGATTAGCTGGAACCGACCTCGCTGTGATGAAAAAGACTGCGTTGGTGACACCGGTCTCGGTCATTTGTCGCCGTATTGAGCCCATTCGCCTGCTCGATAGCGCAGGGCGTAAGCTTGCGCGCCCATGAGCGACAGCAATCCCGCGTGCCTCTCCGATCGTATTCAGAGCCTGTTTCCGGCTGGTGTCGTGGCAACCGAGATGCGCCAACCGGGCGAGGTCGCGCTACTGCTGCCCGAAGAGGCCGCTTGCCTCGGAAGGGCCGTTGCCAAGCGCAGGCAGGAGTTTGCGGCGGGGCGCCAGTGTGCGCGGCGCGCGTTGCGGGAGTTTGGGGTCGTGGATTTTCCTTTGAGGGTGGGCGCCGATCGCGAGCCGCTCTGGCCACAGGGTTTTGTCGGTAGCATTACGCACACGGCCGGGATATGCGCCGCCGTGGTCGCCTCCCAGCAGCGCCTCCGGGCGCTTGGCGTCGACGTCGAGGTCGTCGGCGATGTCGGCGCTGAGCTATGGCCCAGCATTTGCGTTGCGGCGGAAACGGATTGGCTTGCGTCGTTGCCCGAGCTCGAGCGGGCGCCGGCGGTTACGCTGATCTTTGCGGCGAAGGAGGCGTTCTACAAGGCCCAATTTCCGCTCGTGCGCGAGCGGCTGCATTTTCACGATGTGGGCATCGACATGCCGGTCTGGAGTGTATCTCGCGGAAGTTTCCTCGTTCGGCCACTGCGCCCCATACGGGTCTCAGAATTCGTCGCGCTGCCGCTGCGCGGTGAGTACGATTTTTTCGGCGATTATGCGGCTGCGGGATTGGCGATCGCGCGCCTTCAATAAGCCTTGTCGTCGCGAAAAATCTTGAACACCGTCAGCAGCAAGATCTTGATGTCGAGCATCGGCGTCCAGAAGCGCAAGTAATCCAAGTCATAGTTGACGCGCGCCTGCATGTCCTCGAGTTTCTCCGTCTCGCCGCGGCAGCCGTTGACTTGCGCGAGCCCCGTGATGCCGGGCAGCACCTTGTGCCTGACCATGTAGCCCTTGATGAGCTTGCGATATTGCTCGTTGTGGGCGACCGCGTGCGGGCGCGGACCCACGAGGCTCATGCGTCCCTGCAAGACGTTGATGAGCTGCGGCAGCTCGTCGAGCGAGGAACGGCGCAAGAAACTGCCGATGGGCGTGATGCGGACGTCGGTCTTCTTGGCCTGCTCGATGTTATGACCATCTTCGGTGACGCGCATCGTGCGGAATTTGTAAACGGAGATCTCGCGGCCGTCCAAGCCGTAGCGGCGTTGCTTGAAGATGACGGGGCCGGGCGATGACAATTTGACGAGTACGCCGATCAGCACGAATAGCGGTAAGGTCAGCAGCAGGATGCCCGCGGAAAACACGACGTCGGTGACCCGCTTGGTCACGCCGCGATAGCCGTAAAAGGGGGTTTCGCACATGGCCACGACCGGAATGCCGTGGATATCGCCGGAGCGCGCCTGGATGAGGTCGAATACGAAGATATCCGGTACGTAATAGATCGATGCGGTCGTATCGCGCAGATCGTCGAGCAAATTCATGACGCGCTGCAAGTGCCGAATCGGCAGCGCGATGAAGATGATGTCGACGCCTTGCTCGTTGACGAACTTCGCGACATCGCTCAAGTTGCCGATCAGCCGGTTGTCCGATTGCATCGCGAGCCGGTCGACGCTGCGGTCATCGAAGAAACCGGCGACCTGGATGCGCATGCCGGGATTCTCCTTGAGGCGATTGGCGAGATCCTGGCTGCTGTTGTTGTAGCCCGCGAAGATCGCCTTGCGATTGTCAAACGCGGTCATCAGGAAGCGCCGCATGATCTCGTGCATGCCATAGGTGGTCATGAGCAAGGCCGCGGGCGTCACGACCGCCCAGATGACGTAGACACGGCGCGGGTACGCATCCAGCGTTGTCGTGAGCAGTCCGATCGCGACCAGCGCCACCAACAGCAGCACCCAATGAACCAGCACGTCGGCCATCGCGACCGTGCGCTGGGAGGTCAGCTGGGTGCTGACGTCACGGGGTGCGCGAATCAGCACGAGGCATAGCACGACGGCGACGATCGCGCTGATGGTGTCGAACCGCATTCGGTAGAGCCCGACCGACCAATAGAGGCAAATGACGGCGACCACTGCCGGCATTACCGCTTGTGCGCCGGTCATCAGCGCGATCAAAAAACTTTGCTTGACCAATACCGGTTGAGCCATCACCTATCCATAGAGCCAGGAACGTCAAGCATGAACCGCCACGCGACGCAAAACTCGCCCGCGTACGACATAATCCAGATACATTATCATCTATCAACCGCTGCCAATGCGTGAACTGATTCGACAAACGGGCGCGGCTTATGTTCACCGATCTTGCGTCGCCTGGGCCATTTGAGAGCCCAGCGAGCCAAAATGGTATTCTAGACCGCTATGACTACTGTCCCCTTACTCGACCTCAAGGCCCAATACGCACAAATTCGCGCCGAGGTCATGCCGGCCATCGAGGAGGTCTGCGCGAGCCAGCAATTCATCCTCGGCGAGCACGTCCGTGGGCTCGAAGCGGAGGTCGCGCGCTATAGCGGTGCCTCGTTCGGTATCGGCGTCTCGTCGGGCACCGATGCGCTCCTTCTCGCGGTCATGGCGCTCAATATCGGCGCCGGCGACGAAGTCATTACTTCGCCATACACCTTTTTTGCGACTGCGGGCATCATCGCGCGCGTCGGTGCGAGGCCGATATTTTGCGATATCGATGCCGTGACTTTCAATCTCTCGCCGGCCGCGGTTCAGAAGTTTATCGATCGCGATTGTCTGATGCGCGACGGCTGCCTCGTCAATCGCGTGACCGGTGGCCGGGTTCGCGCGTTGTTGCCCGTGCATTTGTATGGGCAGTCCGCGGACATGGGCCCGCTCATGGAGATCGCGCGCCGCTATAATCTTAAGGTCATCGAAGACGCGGCCCAGGCGATCGGCACGGAAACCGCCGATGGGGTGCGCGTCGGCTCGATCGGCGATATCGGCTGTTTCTCGTTCTTCCCGAGCAAGAATCTCGGCGCTTTCGGCGATGCCGGATTGTGCACGGTCAACGATGCGGATCTCGCCGAGCACTTGCGCGTGCTGCGTGTGCATGGCGGTAAGCCCAAGTATTATCACGCGTTCGTCGGCGGCAACTTTCGTATCGATGAGCTGCAGGCCGCGGTGCTGCGCGTCAAATTGAAATTTCTGGACGGCTGGACCGAAGGCCGGCGGCGCAACGCGGCCTATTACGACGCCGCGTTCGCTCGAGCTTCCTTAGGTTCACACCTGATCACGCCGGTCGCGATCGAGGGCGGACGGCACATCTTCAATCAATATATCGTGCGCGTCGCGCGCCGCGACGAACTCAAGAAGTTCTTGGGTGAGCATCGCATCGGTACGGAAATTTATTATCCCGTGCCGCTGCATTTGCAGCAGTGCTTCGCGTACTTAGGATATCGAGCCGGAGATTTCCCCGAGTCCGAGCGCGCGGCCGCCGAGACCCTGGCCTTGCCGATTTTTCCGGAACTCACCGAGGCGCAGCTCGCGCACGTCGTCGCGAGCATCGCGAAATTCTACGCGTAGCGTCGCGCAACGGCGTGTGACGGGAAGCGGCCGCTGGCCCCCCAGCGGCATAGCGCAAATGGCGGCCTAGCGGCCGCCCATGCCGCCTCAGGCTCCTGCTTTCTTGAAATCGTCGGGCAGTAACTGGTGCCGCGAGAGCAGCTTGTAGAAATCCGTCCGATTGCGTTTCGCGAGGCGCGCGGCCTGGCTGACATTCCCCGTCGTGATCTGCAGGATCTGCGATAGATAATTGCGCGTGAACTCGTCGCGCGCCTCATCGAAGGAGGGCAACCGCGCGCTGCCGCCGCCCAAGGATTGCTGCACGATCTCGGCCGTGATGATCGGGCCGTGCGAGAGCGCGACGTTCTGGCGCACGACATTGTAGAGTTGGCGGACGTTGCCGGGCCATTCCGCGGTCGCGAGCAACTCCACGGCTTCCGGCGCATAGATTTTTCTCTGGCCGATTTCCTTCGCGAGTTGTTCGAGAAAATGCGCGACGAGCAAGGGGATGTCCTCGCGCCGGCGGCCCAAGGGCGGTATCTCGATGTGCACGACATTGAGCCGGTAGTAGAGGTCTTCGCGGAATTGGCCGCCGATCATCAACTGGTTCAAATCGCGATGCGTCGCCGAGATCACGCGTACGTTGACCGCGACCGGCTCGGTGCTGCCGACGGGACGGATTTGATTCTCTTGCAGCACGCGCAGCAGCTTGACCTGCAGCGGAATCGGCATATCGCCGATCTCGTCGAGCAGTATCGTGCCGCCGTCGGCGCTCTGGAACAGGCCGACCTGGGCGCGCGTGGCGCCCGGAAAAGCGCCCTTCTCGTGGCCGAATAGTTCGCTCTCGAGCAGATTCTCGGCCATCGCGCCGCAATTGATGGCGACGAACGGCTTATTGCGCCGCGGGCTCGCCTCGTGGATCGCGCGCGCGAGCAGCTCCTTGCCCGTGCCGGACTCGCCGGTCAGCAGCACGCGCGCATCGGTGCCCGCGACCATGTTCGCCTGGGCGAGCTTGTCTTCCATGAGTTGGCTGCGCGTGATGATATTCGCGCGCCAGTCCTCGTCGACGTGCGCGAAGCCGGAAAACTTGAGCGCCTTTTGCACGTGATCGAGCAATTCTTGCTTATCGACGGGCTTCGTCAAGAAGCCGAACGCGCCGCTTTGGGTCGCGTGCACGGCATCGGGAATCGTGCCGTGCGCAGTCAGAATGATGACGCGCAGGCCCGGCCAGCGGCTCTGCAATTCCTTGAGCAGGCCGATGCCGTCCATGTTGTCCATGCGCAGATCCGTAATGACGAGGTCGGGGCGGAAGCGCACGCAAGCGGCGAGCGCCGCGGCCGCGCTCTCGACGGCCTCGACTTCGTAATTCTCGGCGCGCAGCCGGATCGTCAACAAGCGCAGCAGCCCCGGATCGTCGTCGACGACGAGGATTCGCGCCTTGCGCTTTTGGGGCGTCACGTTGTCACGCTTTCCCGACGGCAAGCCGAACGATAACGATGTGGTGGCGGCATTCGAATAAGCGTTCACGGCGACCTCTCCAATGATAGTCACGGATTCGTGGGTACAGTCGAGGCGCGATCATTGATCGAACGCTCGATGTGCGTAACGGCCTCTAGTTTAGCCTTGGCTTCCTCTAACGCCTTGCGCAACCGCGCATTTTCGTCAGTTTCTGCCGCTAAACGCCGGTTGCTGGCCGCCAGTTTGTCGTCGTCGCCGTGCGTGTCCCGCACGGCCGCGTCGCGCAATCGCTTGGCCTCGGCCTGAAGAATCAGCTGCTGCTCGACCTCTCGGAGCTCGATCAGCGCGAGCCAACGCTCCACCGGTAGTAGAGTCTCGGGTCTCGCCAGCAATTGTGACAACTGTCGCTGTGCGGCGACGGGATCCGCGCCGCTATGCCCGGGCGTCGCGAGCGCAAGTGCATACCGCAACCGGTTGCTCGTCGTCGGCGTCAGTTCCGCGGCGTCCTTGACCGATTGAAAGGTTTCCGCCTGACTCGCCGGGTCGCGCTGCGGCAGATTGCTCATCATTTCGAGAATGGGTGCGATCGGGCCCGTATCAAGGGGCACGCGCTCGGTTTCCACCGGACTGGCGGCTTTTTGACCGCCCGAGCTGCAGCCGCTCATCGCAATCAGGCACAGGAGACTCGCGAGCAGCCGCGACGATCTATGCGGCATGAGCTTTTTCACGTGCGGCCGTGGCGCTCGGGTGCAGCGGCAAGCGCACGCGAAAGTGGGCGCCGCCGGCCTTGGCTTCGAGGATCTCGATGCTGCCGCCGTGCGCATTGACGAATTCCGTGACCACCGACAGCCCGATGCCGGTGCCCTTGACGTGACCGCCTTGGGGCGTTTTTCCCTGATAAAAGGCTTCGAAAATGCGGCCGCGCTCCTCGGCGGGAATGCCGGGACCGCTGTCCATGACATCCATGACCAGCTGTCCGCGCTCGGCGCGCGCGTGGATCGAAATCGTGCCGCCGCGCGGCGTGAACTTGATCGCATTCGAGAGCAGGTTATCGAGAATCAGGCGCAGCTTGCCGCGGTCCGCCATCGGCGTGAGGTCCTCGACCTGGACATCGAGGCGCACGCGCTGGGCGACGAGCGTGAGCTGCTGATTTTCGAGCACCGACTTGATCAACGGCCGCAATTTGAACTCGGTAATTTCGAGGCCGACGCTCTTGGCCTGCCAGGCGCTGAATGAGAGTAGATTTTCGATGAGACGCTGCAGCTTCATGCCGTTATCCCGCAGGATCGCGGTGACCTCCCGCTGCGCGCTCTGCAATTCGCCGACGGCGCCGTCCATGAGAAGTTCCGTACCTTCACGGATATTGGCGAGCGGCGTCTTGAGTTCATGCGACATGTGTCGCAGAAAGCGATTTTTCTCTTGTGCGAGGTCGAGCAGGCGCCCCCGTAGCCATTCGAGCTGGGCCGCGAGGCGCTCCAAGTCGGCCGGTCCGCTGATGGCGATCGGCCGGGAGAAGGTACCGCGCCCGAGCTCGCTGATCGCCCGATCGATCGCCCGGATCGGTCGGCCGAAGAGGTAGGTGAAAAGTCCGACGACCGCGAGCGTCATCGGCACGAGCAGCAGCGTTTGCCAGAAAAGATGCTGCTGGGCGCGTTCCGCCTGAAGTTGCAGGCTGCTGAGTTCGGCGTCGATTTGCGCGTTGGTCCGATCCGATATCTTCGTGACCAAATCGGTGAGCGGCGCAAATGCATCGATCGCCGTCGCCATTCTCGGCGAATTCGGCGGCGCCTCCTTGAGCTCTTGCAGCAGGCGCAAGGTTTCGCCCTGCAAAACGTTCAGATCCGCGCGCGACTCATCGTTGACCGGCAGGTCGTAAAGTTCTTTGGCCGCGAGATTGAGCCGAGCGTTGTTGCGGGCATAGGCATCGAGGAAATCGGTATTGCCGATGATCCGATAGAGGCGCGCACTGCGCTCGAGCGCGCTGATCTGTTCGAACAGCACTTGGTTGTTGCGCGTGCCCTGCATGCCGTGAATCACCAATTGTTCGCTGCGGTTCGACAGGCGGTTCATCTGCACCGCGGCATTGACGATGGCGAACAATAGCGGCGCCGCAACGATCGTAAAGCCGACCAGCATGAGGCCGCTCAGGGACTTGGGGCGAGGCATACGCATATCCGCGTAGTCTAGCAGCGTGACAACGCCAAAGTGGTGACCGCATCGACGCTGTAGACTTCGCGCGATGACACCGGATACCCCCTACGCAGAGCTCTCGCCCGACGCGGTGTTGGATGCGCTCGAGAGCGCGGGTTTTCGCTGCGACGGCCGCGTGCTTGCGCTCAACAGCTATGAAAATCGCGTCTACCAGATCGGTATCGAGGACGGCGAACCCGTGGTCGCGAAGTTCTACCGCCCGGGCCGCTGGACCGATGCGGCCATCCTCGAGGAGCATGCCTTCGCGCTCGAACTCGCGGCCCAGGAAATCCCGGTGGTGGCGCCCCTGGTGCAGGCGGGTAATTCGCTGCACGCCCACCACGGGTTCCGGTATGCGATTTTTCCCCGCCGCGGCGGCCGCTGGCCCGAGCTCGGCACGACTCACGAGCGAGAATGGGTGGGGCGGTTTTTGGGGCGTATCCACCGCGTCGGGCGCGCCGCGCGCTTCCTGCACCGGCCGCGCTTGAATATCGAGGAACTCGGTCGAAAGGCGCGCGATTTCGTGCTCGACGGCGATTGGATGCCCGATTATCTGGCCGACAAATACAGCGACGTCACCGAGGAATTATTGATCGAGGTGGAGCGCCAGGCCGCCGATTGGGGCGGCGCGACGCTCGGGCGCATCCATGGCGATTGTCATCGCGGCAATATACTGTGGACCGACGCCGGCCCGCATTTCGTCGATCTCGATGATTGCCAAACGGGTCCGGCAATCCAAGACCTATGGATGTTGCTATCGGGCGGTCAACAGGAGATGCGCACCGTCATGCGGGATTTGGTGACCGGCTATGAACAGTTCACACCGTTCGATCGCACTGAGCTCGGGCTCATCGAACCGCTGCGTGCGCTGCGCATGATCCATTACTCTGCATGGCTCGCGCGGCGTTGGCACGACCCGGCATTTCCCAAGGCATTTCCGTGGTTTGCGGAGCCGCGCTATTGGGAGGACCACTACCGCGCGCTCGACGAGCAGCTCGCGGCGGTGCTTGGGCCGGCGCTAGAGCTGTAGGCGGCCGCGTCGCACGGTGAGCGGCCGCATCGGTCTTTGACCGACGACATTGTTAAGCGGCCGATATTTGAGGATCATAGACGCATGATGAAACCGAGTATTTTGGTGCTTTGCAGCGTATTGCTGGCCGTGGGCTGTAACCGCGACGCCGGGCATTTCATGAGCGGCAAGCCGGCCGCAGCGACCAAGGCCGCGCCGCTCGCGCCCAAGGGGCCCAACGCGGAGCAACAGACCGCCGGGATGACGGCCGCAGTAGCCCTCGGTAAGGCGACGGTGCCGGCCGGACTCAAGTTTGAGCTTGGCGGTCGTCCCAAAGCCGGGCAAGCGCTCGACATCACGCTCGCGCTGCTGCCGAAGGTGCCCGGGGATGCCACGATCCAGATCAACCAATCCGACGGCCTGGAGGTCCCCAAGGCGCTCTCGGAGCTATCGCTGCCGGCGCTCGAGGAGGGCGGGGTTTATCGCCAGACGATCAGCGTGACTCCCTCCAAGGAGGGCGTTTTGCTGCTGGGCCTGAATTTGACGCTCAAGCATGACGAAATCGAGGAATCGAGGGGCTACTCTGTGCCTATCCTGGTTGGCGAGCCGCCGGCGAAATAGGCACGCTGGGCCGGAGCCTTAAGCCAAATACAGCGGCACGCGCCGAAGTTAACCCCTATAATGGGCGGTTTCCCGGGGCCCCATTGTGACGCAGAAACTTCGTAACATCGCCATCATCGCGCACGTCGATCATGGCAAGACCACGCTCGTCGATCAGCTGCTGCGCCAGTCCGGCACGCTCGATGCGCGCAAGGATTTGCAAGAGCGCGTCATGGATTCGAACGCGATCGAGCGCGAGCGCGGCATTACGATTTTAGCGAAGAACACCGCGATCACCTGGGGCGATTACCGCATCAATATCGTCGATACGCCGGGCCATGCCGACTTCGGCGGCGAAGTCGAGCGCGTGCTCGCGATGGTCGATTGCGTGCTGCTGCTCGTCGATGCGGTCGACGGACCGATGCCGCAAACACGTTTCGTGACCCAAAAAGCCTTCAAGCACGGCCTGCGCCCGATCGTCGTCATCAACAAGATCGATCGCGACGAAGCGCGCCCGAGTTGGGTGCTCGATCAGACCTTCGATTTGTTCGACCGTCTGGGCGCGACCGACGCGCAACTCGATTTCCCGGTCATTTACGCCTCGGCGCTGCGCGGCTACGCCGGATTGGACTCGACGGTGCGCAGCGGCGACATGCAGCCGCTGTTCCAGACGATCGTCGATCATTGCCCGCCGCCCGATGTCGACGCGGAGGGCTCGCTGCAGCTGCAGGTGGCCTTGCTCGACTATTCGAGTTATGTCGGCGCGATCGGCATCGGCCGCATCAAGCGCGGCACGATCAAGAAGGGCATGGCGGTCACGGTCGTCGACCGCGACGGCAACCAGCGGTCCGAGCGCATCACGCAAGTATTGGGTTTCCATGGGCTTACGCGCGTCGAAGAGGATTCGGCCGGCGCCGGCGACATCGTCGCTTTCGCGGGTATCGCCGAACCCAAAGTCTCCGATACGCTCTGCGATCCGCTCAATGTCGAGCCGCTGCCGAGCATGACCGTCGACGAGCCGACGATCAGCATGACTTTCGAGGTCAATACCTCGCCGTTCTTGGGCCGAGACGGCAAGTTCGTCACGAGCCGGCAGATTCGCGAGCGCCTCGAGCGCGAGGCGATCCACAACGTCGCGCTGCGCGTCGAGCCGACCTCGGACCCGGATAAATTCCAGGTGTTCGGCCGCGGCGAGCTGCATCTTGGCGTGTTGCTCGAGAACATGCGCCGTGAGGGCTATGAGATGGCGGTCTCGCGGCCGCGCGTCGTCATCAAGCAGGTCGATGGACAGCCGCAAGAGCCCTACGAACAGGTCACCGTCGATGCCGATAGCGAAGCCCAGGGCGACATCATGTCGGCGCTCGGCAGCCGCGGCGCGGAACTCAAGGACATGCAAGCGGACGGCCGCGGACGCGTGCGCTTGGACTACCTGGTACCCTCGCGCGGGCTCATCGGCTTTCAGACGGAATTTCGCACGATGACGCGCGGTACGGGTTTGCTGCACCACGTGTTCGATCACTATGGCCCGCTGGTGCAGCGCGAGCTGGGTCAGCGCCCGAACGGCGTGTTGATTGCCAACGGGCAGGGCACGGCGCTCGCCTACTCGCTGTTCAGCCTGCAGGAGCGCGGGCGGCTGTGTATCGGCCCCGGGGAGGAAGTCTACGAGGGCATGATCATCGGTCTCAATAACCGCGACAACGATCTCGTCGTCAATCCCCTCAAGGGCAAGAAGCTCACGAACATGCGCGCGGCCGGCAAGGACGAGAACGTCGTATTGACGCCGCCGATTCGCTTCTCGCTCGAGCAAGCGATGGAATTCATCGATGACGATGAACTCATCGAGATCACGCCGAATTCGATTCGGCTGCGCAAGCGCAGTCTGCGCAGCAACGAACGCAAGCGCTCGGAACGCGAAGCCGCCGAATAAGTCGCCCAGTGGGCGACGATCCCCGCCTGGCATGTCCCGCGTCGTCAGTGCGCGACAGGGCGCTCGATTGGCGCGCGATTTAACCGATTATTGGGTAAAACGAGACGCGCGTCACGCCCCCGTTGCGGGATCTCCCTAACATCGAATTCAGGTTCGGTGCAAGGTGCGCCGGCATGTGCCTTTGGGGGTTTCCCGCAGTTGTCACGCGATATCGCCAACGCAGTTCGAAGCGTGCCGTCGCTGCCGACCGATGAGTACAATCGTCTGCTCGAACGCCAGCTCAACGAAGCCGGATCCCAGGGCGGAGAGGTCGATTACGCTTCGCTGCTGAAGATCATTAGTTTTCATTACGATCGGATCGATGCCGAACGGCGCGGCATCGTGCGCTCGATGCAGATCATGTCGGACGAGGCGCAGGCTCTGACGCGCGAGATTCGCGAAGAGACCTCCTCGCACCTGCAGGCGATTTTGGATAACGTCAAAGACGCGATCATCACGATCGACGATGCCGGCCATATCGAAACCTTCAACCCGACCGGCGAGCGCATTTTCGGCTACTCGCAGGCCGAGATCCTCGGCAGGACACTGGACTTCTTGCTGCCGGAAATCGATTCCCGCGGTACCCGCGAGTTTCTCGAGCGCCTGGCGACCAAGATCGACGATACGCATGTCGATTTGGCGGCGCATCAAGTCTTCGGGGTCGCCAAGGACGGCAATCGCGTCGCCGTTGAAATCGCCGTCAGCAAGGCGAATCTGAATCGCCGCGACGGCTACATCGTCTGTGTACGCGATATCACCGAGAGGCACCTCGCCGAACAGCTGATGCGCGAAAGCGAAGCCCGATACCGCACGCTCGTGGAGCATGCGCCGGAAGTCATCGTCGTGTTCGACGTCGATCTGGGCACGTTCGTCGACGTCAACGACAACGCCTGCCGCTTCTTCAAGATGGATCGCGAGACCTTGCTCGCGAGCGGGCCGGGCATGATCAGCCCGGCGGTGCAACCCGACGGTGTCCCCTCGTTCGGCGTGCCGCGCGCCTATATCGACGGCGCGCTCGCCGGCGAGGCGCCGGTGTTCGAATGGATGCACTGCGACTCGACCGGTCAAACGATGCCCTGCGAGGTGCGCTTCGTGTGCCTGCCGAGCTTCAATCGCCGCTTGATTCGCGCGAGCATTACCGGTATCGCCGAGCGCAAGCGCAGCGATGCGATCGCGGCGGGCGAGCGCCGCGTCTTCGAAAAGATTGCCGCCAACGCGCCGCTGCGCCCGGTTTTAGAATCGATTGCGGAAGTCATCGAGCGCGTCATGGAGAGGAGCTTCTGCGCGATCAACCTGCTCGATCGCGAGCGGCAGATCTTGAACTTCGGCGTCGCGCCGAGCTTGCCGCGCGCCTTCATCGTCGGCATGGACGCAGCGCCGATCGGCCTGCGCTACGGCTCCTGTGCGGCGGCCGCATACCACTTGCGGCCGGTTCTGGCCGCCGATATCGAGGCCGACGCATCCTGGGAATATCGGCGCGACACGGCACTCGGGGCCGGGCTGCGATCGGCCTGGTCGGTGCCGATTCTCGCCTCGGACGGCCAGGTCGTCGGCACGATCGCCGTGTATCGCGGGCAAGCGTGTCTGCCCGATGCGCGCGATCTGGAATTGATGACGCGCATGGCTCAGATCGCGGGTATCGCGATCGAGCGGCGCGCGGCCGAAGATGCGCTGCGCAACAGCGAGGCGAAATTTCGCGGGCTGTTCGAAAACGTCATGGAAGGCGTCTACCAATCGACGCTCGAGGGCCGATTGCTCGCGGTCAATCCGGCGTTCGTGCAACTGCTCGGGTACGATACGCCCGAGGAGCTCTACGCGCTGCGCGCCGAGGCGCTCTATTGGTACCCGACCGACCGAACCGCGTTCATACGGCGCATGGAAAGCAATGGCGAAGTGCGCAACGAGGAATGGGTCATGCGCCGCAAGGACGGCAGCATGCTCGTGGTCGTCGACAACAGCCGCGTCATACGCGACAAGCAAGGCCGCATCTCGGGATTCGAAGGCACGATAGCCGACATCACCGAGCGCAAGAAAGCCGAGACCGCGGTATTTCAAGCCAAGGAACGCGCCCAAATCACGCTGCAGTCGATCGGCGATGCCGTCATCACGACCGATTCCGAAGGGCGCATCGATTACATGAATCCGGTCGCCGAGAGCTTGACCGGATGGGAGAACCGCGAGGCGCAGACACGCTACATCTTTGACGTGTTGAGCATCGTCGATGAGACGACACGGGAACCGAGCGAGTGTCCGGTCATGCGCTGTCTGCGCGAAGGGCAGGTCTTGGGTCTCTCGCAACATACCGTGCTCGTCAATCGCGGCGGCAAGGAAATCGCGATCCAGGATTCGGCGGCGCCGATTCGCGATCGCGCCGGCAACATGATCGGCGCCGTCATGGTGTTCCACGACGTCAGCAAGGAGCGCCGTTTGCACCGGGCTCTGCACTATCAGGCGAGCCACGATGCCTTGACCGGACTCATCAACCGGCGCGAGTTCGAAAATCGCCTGACCGTCGCGGTCGAGAGCGTGCGCATGGATGCCGACTGCCGCCATTCGCTGCTGTATCTCGATCTCGATCAATTCAAGCTCGTCAACGATACCTGCGGGCATCCGGCCGGCGACCAGTTGCTGAAGCAAATTACCGGCGTGCTGCAGTCGCGGGTTCGCGGCGGCGATACGCTCGCGCGCCTCGGCGGCGATGAGTTCGGGATTCTGTTGCAGGGCTGCGCGCTCGACCAAGCGATGCGCATTGCGGAGACCTTGCGCCAAGCCATCCGCGATTACCGCTTCATTTGGCAGGACGGCCTGCTGACGGTCGGCGTCAGCATCGGCATCGTCGAGATTACGCGCGATACCCCGACCGTGGCCAACGTCATGAGCGCCGCGGATGTCGCCTGCTATTCGGCCAAGGACCTCGGCCGCGACCGCGTCCAGGTCTACAAGCCCGACGATGTGCCGGAACGCCATCGCGAAATGCATTGGGTATCGAAACTGACGCGCGCCTGCGAAGAAGGCCGCTTCGATTTGTTCTACCAGCCGATCGTTCCGATCGGCTCGACCGTGCAAACCAACGAACACTTCGAGCTCATGCTGCGCTTGCGCGACGAATCCGGCGGCCTGGTCGCGCCCGCGGAGTTCATTCCGGCCGCGGAGCGTTACAACATCATGCCGTCGATCGACCGCTGGGTCGTGCGGCACGCGCTCGAGCGGGTCGTGCATCGCAGCGGATCCGGAATCAAGCCCTATACGATCGCCCTGAACTTGTCCGGCAACTCGCTCAACGACGAGCGCTTTCTCGAGTACTTGATCGCGGAATTGCCGGGCCACAATCTGGTTCCGGGCGCGATCTGCTTCGAGATCACCGAGACCGCCGCGATCGCGAACCTCGGCAACGTCGTGCATTTCATGCGCGAGTTGAAGAGCCGCGGCTGCCATTTTGCGCTCGATGATTTCGGCAGCGGCTTATCGTCGTTCATGTACTTGAAGACGCTGCCCGTCGATTACCTGAAGATCGACGGGCAGTTCGTCGAGAATGTCGCGCGCGATCCGGTCGATCGCAGCATGGTCGAGGCCATCAGCCAAGTCGGCCGCGCGATGGGCATCCAGACGATTGCCGAACGCGTGGAATCCGCCGAGGTGCTGCGCACGCTCGCGCATTTAGGCATCGGATTTGCGCAGGGCTACCATATCGCCGAGCCGCGCTCGATCAGCGGCTTTCCCTACCTCGTCGATTCTTTGCGAGGCGCCTGAGGCGCTAGGCCGGCCGTCTTCCCGACTCTGCTCGCAGCCCCGCGGGTCGTTTGCGGATCGTGAGGATCTCGAAGTCCTCGAGTTGCCGACGGCCTTAGGGAAGTGGACCCGCGGACACGCGCGCAAACTGCGGCTGGACAGAGGTAAGGATGGGTCCTATAATCTATTCAATATCTATTCATTTAAGTATTCTGTTTGGCGTTCGCATCCCATGAAAAAATCACTTGAAAGCAAGGTATTGAACCTGCTCTTGCTGCACGGCGAGGGCTTAAGCACACCGGAACTATTGGCGAAGCTGCGCCCGCGCGTCAGCCAGCCGACACTCTGGCGCACGCTCGATACGCTGCGCACACATGGCGCGCTCATCCGCGAAGGTAGGGCCCGGGCCACGCGCTATCATGCCCGCGCACGTACCGACGTGGCAGTCCTGCGCTCGCGGCGCATGCATGAGAGTGTCGCCAAGCGACTCTTGCGCGAACCTGCTTTGCGGATGCAAGCGCTCGAACGCCTGGGCAAATTGCGGGCGGCCAATCCGCACGGCCGGCGCTACCACGATCGCTGGCAAGAACTCTTGCAAGGCCCTTTGGTCGAGGTGGTGCGTGTCATGACCGAGTCCTCGGAGATGGCGGATGTGTTGCGCAAGGAGTCGCCCTTGAGTGTGTTCGTCTCGCCCGTCGAGCGGCAACGTATCTTCGACTCGACGCGTGCGGATTCGGACCATGCGCCGCCGTGAGTTGCAACACATCCTCGTAGAAGTCGGTGAACGCTTCGCTCTAACGGAAGTTTTCGTCATCGGATCCTCCGCCATCTTGGCCGTGCTGCCAGATCCGCCGGAAGGCGCGCTCACGGCCACTCGCGATGTCGATATCATCCCGCCAAACGACGAGGATGAGCGCATGGCCGATCAGATTTCCTATGTCATCGGCGAAGCGAGTCCCTTCGATGTCGAACATGGCTATCACGCACAAGGCGTCTCTCTAAGAACGCCGACGTATGCGCCGCATGGCTGGCAAGCGCGCACGATTGATGTGACCGTCGGAAAAATTGTCGCGCACTGTATGGAGCCACATGATGTGGTGTTGAGTAAGCTCGCCGCCGGGCGGGAGAAGGACCTGGAGTTTGCGAATGCGGCAGCGGCGTTGGGTCTTGTTGTGCAATCGGTGTTGCTCGCGCGCTAGATATCCGAGCCCAGGGATTTCGACAGTCCGAAGAAGAATCCGCGCCGCGGCCCAAATTGCGGTGCGCCGACACCGACGCCGGTGCCGTTGCGGATCTCATAGACCCGGTCGAAGACGTTGATGACGTCAAAGCGGACGGTCAGCGTGCCGGCACCGCGGACATGAAATAGATGGCTCAAGCCGGTGTTGACCTGCGTGTAGTACGGCAGGTGCTCGCCATTGGGAATGTCCGTGCCGCCGTAGCCATTGGACTGACCCGGCGGCAGTTCCAAGTCGGCGCGCAGCCCGGAACCCTCGAGGAAATCGGCGCTGATGCGCGTGTCGTGCCATAAGTAAGAGACGCCGCCCGAGGCCGTGAATTCTTGCTCGTGGTCCAGATGGATGTAGTTGTTGTCGATGTAGGCGAGATCCGTGGGCGTGAAATTAAATTGCGCGGAATTGATCTGCTTGCCCCGGGCGGTTTGCGTCGCGAGATTCAGATACGCCGAAAACTCCTTGGTCGTGTAATTCGCGGTCAACTCGACGCCGGCCTGTTTGCCGAAGCGGTAGTTGAACGGCGTCAGGATGATCGGCGCGCCGAATTGCCCCTCGTCGATGAGATTGACCGACTGCTTATAGTAGGTGTCGAGGCCCATCGAGAACTCCCGCGTGAATTTCTGCGCGACGCCGACGTCGTAGTAATTCGCGCGTTCGGCGAGCGGCGATGTGGCCAGCGGCGATAGCGCCGGGTTTGTCGTGTTTTGAAATATCGCGATGTCCTTGGCGCCCACGAGCTCAAAGGGCGGCGGCGACAGATAGCGCGAGTAGCCCGCGTGCAGCGTCGTATCGGGCACGATCTGCCAGACGGCATTCAAGCGCGGGCTCGCCTGGCTCGCGCTCGTATAGGCCGTGAAGCGATCCAAGCGCACGCCGTAGTTGAGCGTGAAGTCGGGATGCATTTTCCACTCGTCCTGCAGGTATGCGCTCTCGATCCACTCGGTCTTGGCGCCGTTGTCGACGATGGAGACCGGTACATCGTTCAATGGAACGCCGAGATCGTTGGTGTCGAGCACCGCAGAGCTCGTCTCGCTGATCGAGTGATCCGACTGTAGGAATAGGCCCGCGCGCAGCGTATGCGCATCGTTGATTTGGTAAGCGGCGTCGCTCTGCGCGGCGTAGGCGACGTTTTGCTTATAGGCGTCTTGCGCGATGCCCGTGAAAATGATGTCGCCGATCGGGTCCGGCACGAAGGTCAGACTCGAATAGCGCGCAATGAACGAGGTCTGCACGTTGAGGTCGCCCACCGAATGCTGCCAGCTGAGCGCGCCGAACTGCGTGACCTCGCGCTGATTTTCATTCAAATCCTGGCTAAGAAAGTCCGAGACGCCGTCGACCGTATACAGCGGCGGCACGCCGACGCGGTTCGGAATCTGAAATTGTCCGACCGAACTGCCGAGCATGAGTGCGATGCGATTCTGATCGTCGAGTATGTCTTCGAAATAGCCGAAGCCGTGATATTGCGTCGTATGGTCATGAATCGGATTGCTGCTGCCGTCGGGGGATTCGATGCCGAGATCGCTGCGCAGAAAATCGCCGGATACGAAATAGCTGAACGCGCCGGCGCCGCCGCCGTAAACGAAGCTCGGCTGGACTTCGCCGTGACTGCCGCCGTAGATCGCCACATCGCCGCCCTGGGCGAGGATGCCGCTCTTGGTCGTAATGTCGATGATGCCGGCGGTGCGCAGCCCGTACTCGGCGGGAAGCGCGCCGGTGATCAAGCTCAACGACGAGATCAATCGCGGATCGAGCGATTGGCCGAACACCGCGATGCCTTCGGGCAGGATGATGCCGTTGATGCGGTATTGCAGGCCGTTGTGCTCGCCGCGGATGTGATATTGCCCGAAGGAATCCTGGGCGACGTCCGGCGCCTGCAGCACGACCTGATTGAGCAAGGTATTGTCGCCGCCCGGCGTTGCGACGATGGCTGCCGAATCGAACGTGTAGGTCGACGCGCCGGTTTGCGTCTGGATCTTCGAGCGGCTCTCATCCAAGTGTTGGGCGGTCACGACAATCGGCGGCAGAATCGCAACGTCGGCGCCGATGGTCGAGTCGGCCATGTCGGCCGTGTCGGCGATCGCGGCCGACACGAAGCCGAGCAACGCCATGGCGGTGGCCGCACTCGGCACCACGGCGCGGAAAAAAAGTCTGGACATCAAAAAAACCCCGAGAAAGCGGAAAGGAACGCGCCGCATCCGATTGCTCGGGCGGCTCAAAGTTCAATGCGACGATTCAGCTCGAGAGGGGCGGGCCGCGGCTACGCGGTGTCGGGACTGCGGCGGTAACGGCCGCATATTGGGCAGCCGGCGTACGCGCAACATCGGCGCGAACGAGCGGTGGGATGTGAAACGCGTGACTGAAGGCCGGCGTCACGGCTTGCGCGAAGGCGGGGCACAGCGAGCAATTGCGATCGGCGCTATCGCCGCCATCGAGCGTTGCGCCGATGCCGCTGAGCGTCGCCAAATGGCTGACTTCGTGTACCGCAGCACCCTGCTGCGCTGCGATCAGCAGCAGCCAGAGGCACAGTGCTTTGCAGACGTGTCGCATCGGGCTACGAGCTCTCGGGCAGGCAAGTCATCGGCGAGACCCTACCAGAAGCCGGCCTTCTTTGCCGGACTGCTTGCGCAGATGCTGCATTTCCAGCCCGCAATGCGGACGCTTATACCCTGCCGTAGTATAGTAATCGCAAAGGAGGCTTCGGCCATGGGTCACGTTGCGAAAGAAAAGGTCAAATTACTCAACCGCCTCAAGCGATTGCGCGGGCAGATCGAGGCGATAGAGCGCGCGGTCGAGGCGGACGATGAGTGCGCCGACGTGCTGCAACAGGCGACCGCGAGCCGCGGCGCGCTCGACGGCTTCATCGCGGAAGTCATCGAAGATCATATTCGCGAACATATGGTCGACCCGCAAGCCGGGCGCGAGGCGCCGCAGGTGCTCGCAGCCGAACAGCTCATCGAGATCGTTCACCAATATTTGAAGAGGTAGGGCACCTTGCTCAGCGCGCGCGTCAAACAGTCGAGGCATCGATGCACGAAATTTTGCGGAGCTCGCAATGGCGCGTGACCACGACCACGACCACGACCATGACCACGAGCATGAGCATGAGCATGAGCATGAGCATGAGCATGAACATGAACATGAACATGAACTTGAGCGTGCGCTCGAGCATGGGCACGAGCACGATCACGAGCATGGGCACGAGCAGGAGCATGGGCACGCGCACGGGCACGAGCACGAGCACGACCATGAACATGCGCACGGCGATGATCGCGATCACGGCCATGATCATGCGCATCACAAAGGCCATCACGGCCATTCTCACGGGCCGCCGAGCAGCCAATCGAAGCTGTTTTGGGCACTGTTGTTCACCGGCGGCTGCATGGTCGTCGAGGCGATCGGCGGTGTCATTGCGGGCTCCTTGGCGCTGTTGGCGGATGCGGCGCATATGCTGACCGACACCGCTTCGCTGGGATTGAGCTACGCGGCGATGCGCGTCGCGCTGAGGCCGGCGACGACCAAGCTCAGCTATGGACATCATCGCTGGCAAGTGCTCGCGGCATTCGTCAACGGCATCGCACTGATCGTGCTCGCGTTGTGGATCTTGATCGAGGCGGGCATCCGGCTTTTCTCCAGCACGCACGTCAACGGTGGCGTGGTCGCCGGGATTGCGGTGCTGGGCTTGATCGCGAACCTCGGCGCGTTTGCGGTGTTGTCGCGCGGTGAGTCGAATCTCAACATCCGGGGCGCGCTCGCACACGTCATCGGCGATATGCTGGGCAGCGGCGCCGCATTGATCGCCGGATTGGTGATTCTGGCGACCGCGTGGATGCCGATCGATCCGCTGCTATCCGCGGTCGTTGCCGCGCTCATGATCCGTAGCGGCACGCGCATTGCGCGCGAATCGGCGCACATCTTGCTGGAAGGCACGCCCGACGGGCTCGATCCGGACAAGGTCGAGCGCGCGCTGCGCGCGGTGATTCCGCAGCTCGACGGCATCCATCATTTGCATTCCTGGTCGCTGACCGATGAGCGGCCGATGGTGACGCTGCACGCGACGCTCAAGCAGGGAGCGGACTCGGATCGATGCATCAAGGACATCACGGTGGAGCTCGAGCGAGCGTTCAACGTCAGCCATGCGACGATTCAAATCGAGTATCAACACTGCGACGGTCCCATGCATTGACGCACGCGTGCGCGATCGCGCGCCGGCATCAAGTGAGAATCGGGTAGCCCAATTCCTCGGCTCGGCGCTCATGGTCGAGCACTTCCCGATAACTTTCGTCGACACGGAAGTCGAAGCCGGCGAGTAGCAGGCTCGCGCAAACTTTCTTGAGCCGCGGATCGGCGAGCACGGCGCCGAGCGCGCCGATGAGCGCCTGGCGCGTTCGCTCATCGATTGCGCGCGAGCTGATCAGCGGCAGGCTCGGACTTGCGGGCGTCCAATCCAGAATCCGCAGCTGCGCGACGAGCGCCGCATCGCAGCGATGCAGATGCGCATAGCTGACGCAATCGAGCGCCGCGACATCGCCGCGCCCGTCGGCGACCATTCTTGCGCTATTCCAATGCGAGCCGCTCGCCGTCACCGAGTCGAAGAAACGCCGCCCGCCGGCGATTCTGGCAATCGCCGCACGCAACAAATTCATGCCGCTATTGGACGTGGGCTCGTTGATGACGCAGCGCCGATTGCGGAGGTCGGCGAGGGAGGCGGCAGCATCATCCCGGCGCACGACGATGGCGCTGCGGTAGCGAGGGCCGTCGCAGCCCGGTGCGCTGTAGTGCGGCGTCGCGAGCGGCCGCACATAGGCATGAAAGGACTTCGCGAGCGGATATTCGCAGGCCTGGCCCAGCAGCAGCCGCGGATGGCGCCAGGAGTCGGTATGGCTGAGATCACGGGTCAGGTGTCGCGGTACGTCGGCGATGCCGGCGCCGCTCAAGCGTTCGGCGACCGCGAGCCACCAGGCATCGTGCGCCGCCGTCAGATCCGGAAAGTCGTACATCGGCAAGGCCGCGATCCATTGGGTGCTCATACGCTGAGTGCGAGTATACGCGGCCGCGATCGCAGGCAGGCTTGACGCGCCAGGCCGTAATCGAGAACATCGGCTATGCCTCGAATGATGCGATTCCTGGGCCTCGCGGCGATGCTGGTGCTTTGCGCCAACGCCGCTGCCTCGGCCGCGGTCGTCGTCTCCTCGAAGCTTTCGAGCGAGTCGGCGATCATCGGCGAGATGTTGCGTCTGCTGCTCAACGCCAACGGTATCCAGACGGTCGATCGCATGACGCTCGCGGGAACGCCGATCATGCGCCGTGCGATCATTGCGGGGGAAATCGACCTGTACGTCGAATACACCGGCAATGCGGCGTTCTTCTTCAATCGGGCCTCCGACCCCGCGTGGAAGGACTTGGACCAGGGGTATCAATTGGGGTCGCGCCTCGATTACCAGGCGCACAAGATCGTCTGGCTCACGCCCGCGAACGCGAGCAACGCCTGGGCGCTCGCGGTGCGCGAGGACGTCGCCAAGCCGAACGGCTTGAACACGATGAGCGATTTCGGGCGGTGGGTTTCGGGAGGCGCCGCGCTCGTGCTCGCCTGCTCGGCGGAGTTCGCGAATTCCTCGACGCTGCGATCACTCGAGAATACCTACGGATTCACGCTGCGGCCCGACCAACTGATCGTGCTCGCGGGCGGCGATACGTCGGCGACGATCCGCGCCGCGGCCGAGCGAACCAACGGCACCAATACGGCGATGGTCTACACGACCGACGGCGCCATCGTTGAGGCGCACTTGCGCATACTCGAGGACGACCGGCACGATCAGCCCGTCTATGCGCCGGTACCGATCATTCGTGAGTCGGTGCTGCGCGCCAACCCGAAAATCGCCGAGATCATCAAGCCGCTGATGCAAAGCTTCACGCAGGAGAAGCTGCAGAGGCTCAACGAGCGCGTGCAGATGGACGGAGAGGCGCCAAGCGCGGTGGCCCAGGATTACCTGAAGGCGGCGGGCCTGCTCGGCTCGCGTTAACATTGCACGATTCCATGAACCGCGAATCGCGCCGACCTCGTATCGACCGCTTGAGCGCTCTGCTCGGACTCGCGATCATCGCCTCGCTCGCATTCCTGCCGTTTGTCGTCATCAAGACCAGCCGAATCGCCTCGGGCGAGTCGCGATCGCTGATCGATGCGATGCCGACCGGATGGGCATTGACGCTGGCGGCAATACTCGCGGGGGCCGCCGCGATCGCGGCATTCGTCGCGAGTATGCGCGCCCGGCTATGCGCCGCGCTCGGCGGGCTTGCGCTGAGTGCATTCGCGGTCGGTCGCGTGGCCGATGCGCTGACGCCGCTGGGCAACCGCATTGTGCGTATCTCGCCGGGCTTCGGCTTCTGGGTGCTGCTGCTCGCTTTCGGGCTCATCGCGACCAATGCCTTGACGCGCTTTCGCTTGCGCCCCGGTGTGCGCGTGCTGTGTCTTGCCGCCACTGCGGCGATTCTCTATGCGGCGTTTGCAGCCGGCGCCTTCGATGCGCTCTCGATCATGCGCGAATACGCCGTCAATGCCGATCGATTCGCGCGCGAGGCGCGCCAGCACGTGCTGCTCGCGCTCGGATCTCTCGCCCCGGCGGTGCTGATCGGAGTGCCGGTCGGCATTCTCTGTCATCGGGTGCCGAAGGTACGGGGCGCCATTTTGCAGGCGCTCAATCTCATACAGACGATTCCGTCGATCGCGCTGTTCGGCATCCTCATGGTGCCGCTGGCGGCGCTGGCCGCGGCGTACCCCTGGGTCGGCGAGCTCGGTGTCCACGGCATCGGCGCCGCACCGGCGGTCATTGCGCTGTTTCTCTACGCGCTGCTGCCGGTCGTTGCCAACACCAGCGTGGGCCTGGGCCGCGTCTCGCCGGCAGCGGTCGAGGCGGCGCGCGGCATGGGCATGACGAGCTCGCAGGTGCTCTGGCAGATCGAGTTCGCGCTCGCGCTGCCGGTCATCCTGACGGGCATCCGCATCGTGCTCGTGCAGAACATCGGACTCGTGACGATCGCCGCGTTGATCGGCGGCGGCGGATTCGGCACGTTTGTGTTTCAGGGCATCGGCCAGACGGCCATCGACCTCGTGCTGCTCGGCGCGATCCCGACCGTCGCGCTGGCTTTTTCTTGCGCCGTCGCGCTCGACGCGCTCGTCGAGACCATGAATTGGAGTCCGCCATGATCGAAATCGAGTCGCTGACCAAACGCTATGGGCCGACGACCGTCGTCGACGGGGTATCGATGTCGATCGCGCGCGGCTCGATCACGGTCATCGTGGGCACCTCGGGCTCCGGCAAGTCGACGCTGCTGCGCATGATCAACAAGCTCATCGAACCGACGAGCGGGCGGGTCTTGATCGACGGCCGCGATACGGCGAGCACTCCGGCGCATCTGCTGAGGCGCAAGATCGGCTATGTCATCCAGGGTCACGGTCTGTTCCCTCACCGCACCGTCGCCGAGAATATTGCGACGGTGCCGCGGCTGCTCGGCTGGGACGCTGCGCGCATCCAGGCGCGCGTCGACGAATTGCTGCAGATCTTCCAGCTCGATCCGCGCGAATATGCCGCGAAGTTCCCCTACCAGTTGTCCGGCGGTCAGCAGCAGCGCGTGGGGGTGGCGCGTGCGTTGGCGGCAGAGCCCGCCGTGTTGCTGATGGACGAGCCTTTCGGCGCACTCGATCCCATCATCCGCACCAAAGCCCAGGACGATCTGCTCGATATCCAAAGGCGCTTCGGCACGACGGTCGTGCTCGTGACCCATGACATGGACGAGGCGTTTCGGCTCGGGCAGCGCGTCGCCGTCATGAGCCAGGGTCGAATGCTGCAGTACGACACCCCGACCGTGCTGCTGACGCATCCGATCGATCCCTTCGTCTCGCGCCTAACGGGTACCAGCGACCGCGCGTTGCGGCTGCTGTCGCTGATCAAGGCCGGCGAGGCCTGCGAGCCCGGCAGCGCGGAAGGTCCGCCGGTGCGCGCCGATCAGTCCTTGTGTGATGTGCTCTCCGATCTGCTGTGGCGCGGCGCGTCGAGCGTTCCGGTGCTCAAATCCGACGGATCGCCGGCCGGTCGCCTGACGGTCGGCGGCATCCTCGCGCGCGGCAAGCCCGTTTGATGAACATACTGGCCTGGGTGCTGCGGATTGCGGCCTTCGCGCTGCTCGCGGCGTTCCTGGTATTTCCGCAACGCTTCGCGCCGCTGTTCGCGCCGCTGACCGAGTATGGTGCGCCGCCGATTTACGACCAGGGCAGCCTGCTGGCGCTCGCCCTGGCGCAGCTCGGGACCGTGTTCCTCGCAGCGGCGGCGAGCACGATGCTTGCCGTCGCGCTTGCGATATTCGTGACCCGACGCAGCGGCGCAGAATTTCTGCCGCTATCGCGCACGCTCGTCAACTTCGGCCAGACGTTTCCGCCGGTCGCGGTGCTCGCGATCGCGGTTCCGCTCGTGGGTTTCGGCTTGACGCCGACGCTGATCGCGCTGTTCGCCTATGGCTTGCTGCCGATATTCGAGAATACGCTCAGCGGGCTGCAGTCCTGCCCGCCGTCGGTGCTCGAAGCGGCGGACGGCATGGGCATGAGCGCCACGCCAGCGCCTTTGGGGCGTGGAGCTGCCGCTGGCGCTGCCGCTGATCCTCGAGGGGATTCGATTATCAATCGTAATCAGTGTCGGCACCGCGACCTTAGGCTCCACGGTTGCCGCCAAGGGTCTCGGCGAAGTCATTATTGCCGGCTTATTGTCGAACAATACGGCGTTCATCCTGCAAGGCGGTCTCGTCACCGGACTCATGGCCATGCTACTGTATGACGCAATGGCCGCGATCGAGCGGCGGCTGCTGAAGTTTGCGCATGTCGCGTAAATCCCTGCAGCCCTGTGATGGAAGTCGTGCAAAATCGCCTGAAATGTCGGTACGCTGAACGTCGTTTATGTCTGCCATGATTCGCGAATGCAATGCGCCGGCTGCACCGCCGGCGTCCCGGAAACAGACCGTTGCTGCGGTCGAGGTGCCCAGCCTGTTGTTGATTGTGTTCGCGTACGGCGCTTGGCTCGCCGTTACCTCGATGTATGGCCGATGGCCCTTGTGGATCGTCGCGCCGCTCGCCGCCGTGATCGTCACGCTGCATAGTTCATTGCAACACGAGTTCATCCACGGTCATCCGACGCGCTTGTCTTGGGTCAACCGGCTGCTCGGCATCGTGCCGCTGTCGCTGTGGCTCCCCTATGATCGCTACCGAGAGACGCATCTCGCGCATCACATCAACGAACATCTGACCGATCCGCACGACGATCCGGAAACCTATTATTGGAGCACCGAGGACTGGGCTCGTTTGACGCCGCCCGGCCGTGCAGCCGTGCGGATTCAGCAGACGCTGCTCGGGCGTATGGTGCTGGGCTCGTTCTGGCGCATCCTGCATTTTCTGCGGGCGGAATGCCGCGCCGTGCTGCGCAACGATGCGCGCGTGCGCGCCAGTTGGGCCGAGCATGTGCTGTGGTGCATTCCGGTGCTGCTGTGGGTCAAGCTCGCCTGCGGCATGCCGATCTGGATCTACGTCGTGGCGATCGTGATCCCTTCGAACGGCATTCTGCTGATCCGCTCGTTCGCGGAACATCGTGCGCGCGCAGCGGTGCGCGAGCGCACGGCGATCGTCGAAGACTCGTGGATCTTGGGGCCGCTGTTCCTGTTCAATAATTTGCACGCGCTCCATCATGAGGAGCCGCATATCCCCTGGTACGCCTACAACGATCGCTATCGCGCGAGGCGCAGCGAACTGGTCGCGGCCAACGGCGGCTTGGTCTACGCGACCTACTTCGAGGTTGCGCGCCGCTACTTGTTGCGGGCGCACGATGTCCCGCAGCATCCGCAGGGGTAGGTGCCCGATGGGCGGTGCGGAGGCCGCTGGGAAGCGCCGCGTTATTTTGCCAGTACTACTTCGGGCGGGTTCGCTTCTTCGGCTCCCGCCGTCAGACCGTAGCGCGCGCGAATATCCGCTGGAATGACAATTTGCCCATCTTCCGTAAGAGTTGCGGCACGCATGAGAGGCGCTCCACGAGGTTGACTAGGTACTGATCATCGGACAATTCCAACCTGGTAAACGATGCGGATTCATGCGCGCAGCCTGGCCGCACACCAGATCGTGCGCAAAGAAAGCGCGCCGTGCAGCACGAGCGTGGGGTCGCTGACGCCGCTTGTATTTACTCAGTATTCTGAGTAAAAATACTCAACGTATTGAGTAAAACGTAAGGGCATCTGTGAGCTTCACCCGGTCCCAAGCCTCTGTTCTCAGCCGTCGGCTGCGCGAGACGCGGCGCTTCATCCAGGCGGTTGCCGGTCCGCGGCAAGTGGGCAAGACAACCCTAGTCACGCAAGTCGTGGAGGCTTCGCATATTGCCGCCCGCTTTGCGAGTGCCGATGAACCGACCTTGCGCAGTCATGACTGGATCGAGCAGCAGTGGCAGGCGGCGCGGCTGGAGGCTGGCGACGCAGGTAGGCGCGGCGCGGTGCTCGTGCTTGATGAAATTCAGAAGATCCCGAACTGGTCGGAGACTGTAAAGCGGCTCTGGGACGAGGACACCCACACTAAGTCTCCATTGAAGGTGGTCGTGTTGGGATCTGCGCCGTTGCTGATCTCACGAGGTCTCACGGAGAGTCTTGCAGGGCGCTTTGAGCTATTGCATTTGCCGCATTGGTCCTACTCGGAAATGCATTCGGCTTTCGGCTGGAACCTGGAGCAGTATCTGTACTACGGCGGGTACCCCGGAGCCGCTCCATTGATCAGAGATGAGCAGCGCTGGAAACGCTATGTACTGGATTCACTGATTGAAACGACGATATCACGAGACGTCCTTTTGCTCTCGCGCGTCGACAAGCCTGTGATGCTGCGTCGGTTGTTTGAGCTGGGATGCAGATATTCCGGTCAGATATTGTCTTATACGAAAATGCTCGGACAGCTTCACGATGCGGGTAACTCAACGACGCTCGCGCACTACCTCGACCTGCTGGCTGGCGCGGGCATGGTGTGTGGGCTCCAGAAGTTCGCCGGGGAGCCTGTTCGGCAGCGAGGCTCCAGTCCGAAACTCCAAGTCTTCAATACAGCGCTGATGACGGCTCAATCCGGCTACACGCTGAAAGAAGCCGCTTCGGACCATGAATACTGGGGCCGCCTTGTTGAGTCTGCAGTGGGCGCGCACTTGGCGAATGCGGCGGCAGCAGGGGAGTGTGAAGTGTTCTATTGGCGCGATCGGGGGGTGGAAGTGGATTTCATCGTGCGCTCCGGCCATATGGTAACGGCGATCGAAGTAAAGAGTGGGCGGACCCCCAACGCCCGCTCCGGCCTTATGGCTTTTGGAGCGATGTTCAAGCCCGAGCGAAAGCTGTTGGTCGGCGGCGATGGAATTGCATTGGATGCCTTTCTCGCGCGTTCGGTACAGTTTTGGGTGAAACGGGACGGAGGGAAATGGAAGTGACCCCGGCGTTAGCCCTACCTGCTCACCTGGCGGGTGTATCTGCTGATCAATCCCTTCGCAATCTACGCCGACCGTCCAACGGGTAAGTTACACTTCCCAACATGTTAGATCGACGAATCAACGTGGCCCCCATGATGGAATGGACGGATCGGCACTGCCGCTATCTGCACCGTCTGTTCGCGCCGCATGCGCTGCTGTACACCGAGATGATCGTCGCGGCGGCGATCGTGCGCGGCGACGCGCGGCGTCTGCTCGCGCACGATCCGGCCGAGTATCCGGTCGCCTTGCAGCTGGGGGGCTGTGATCCGCTGGAACTCGCGCAGGCGGCGCGCATTGGAGCCGCCGCCGGCTATGCGGAGATCAATCTCAACGTCGGCTGCCCCAGCGATCGGGTCAAGAGCGGCGCCTTCGGCGCCTGCTTGATGCTGCGCCCGCAGCTGGTTGCCGAGTGCGTCGCGCGTATGCGCGATGCCGTGCAGCTGCCGGTGACGGTGAAATGCCGCATCGGCATCGACGAGCGCGACGACTATGCGTTCTTCGCCGAGTTCGTCGATGCGCTCGTGGCGGCGGGCATCGATGCCTTGATCGTGCACGCCCGAGCCGCGATCTTGGGCGGCCTCAGCCCGAAAGAAAACCGCGAGATCCCGCCGCTCAAATATGACTATGTCTACCGGCTCAAACGCGAGCGGCCGGCGCTGCCCATCGTGCTCAACGGCGGGCTCGAGGATCTGCCGTCGATACTCGCGCACTGCGCGCCGCGTGCCGCGCCGGTCGCGGGGGCGGGGCCGCCGGGCGCCGCTCTCGATGGGGTCATGCTCGGCCGCGCGGCCTATCATCGGCCGCGCCTGCTCGCCGAGCTCGAACGCGCCCTCATCGACCCGAGTTGGCGCACGCCCGAGCCCGAGGAAATCATCGAACGCATGGTCTGTTATGCGAGTCGGCTGGCCGCCGGCGGGGTGCGCCTGCATTCGATCACGCGCCATATGCACGGGTTGATCGCGGGTCAGGAGGGTGCGCGGGCCTGGCGCCGATTTCTCTCCGAGGTCGCGGCTCGGCCCGATGCGGTACCCGAAACGCTCTATGCGGCCTTGCCGATCCTGCAGTTGAAACGGGCTGCATAGCCCGAGGAGCGCGCCGCGCGGGCTCAAGAGCCGGCCTCCGTGGCCGAAGAATTGGCAATTTGCCGTCGTCGGCGTAAACACCTTAGGCGGCTGCGCGCCAGGTTAAGTATAATCGGACATGGCCATGGGCAAAGAAATCGAAGTTGCGATCTTGTTTGCTGATGTCGTGGGCAGCACCAAGCTCTATGAACAGCTCGGCGATTTGCGCGCACGCGATATGGTGGGGATCTGTATCGAGGTCATGCGAGGGGCCACCGAACAGAACCAGGGTACGGTCATCAAAACCATGGGCGACGAGGTCATGGCGACCTTTCCGACGGCCGACGATGCGCTGAATGCGGCGGCGCAGATGCAGAAACAGATCTCCACGCACCCCTCGCTGAAAGTCGACGACCATACGGTGGCGATTCGGATCGGCTGCAACTTCGGGCCGGTGGTCGTCGAGAATCGCGATATTTTCGGCTCTGCGGTGCATACCGCGAATCGCATGACGAGTCAGGCCAAGGCGGGGCAGATCATGACGACCGCAAACCTCGTCGAACAGCTGACGAGCGAATGGCGCGCGTCGGTGCGTCAGATCGACATCGCGACGCTCAAGGGCCGCAGCAGCGAAGTTGCGCTGTTCGAAGTGCTCTGGCAGCCCGAAGAAACCACGAGCATGGTGCCGACGATTCCTGCGCGAAAAGGCCCTTCGAAGCTGCGCCTGCGCCTGCGCTATCAGGGCCAGGAACTCTATGTCGATGAATCGCGCGCGAACGTCAACATCGGACGGGCCGAGGAGAACGATCTCGTCGTCAAGGGTAATCTGATTTCGCGGCTGCATGCGCGCGTCGAAGTCAGCCGCAGCAAATTCATGCTCATCGATCAGAGCACAAACGGTACTTTCGTCTTGGGAAAAGACGGCGAAGAGGCGTTCGTGCGTCGCGATTCGATGCAAATTCGGGGCGAGGGCCTCATCGGTCTCGGCAAGGCGCCCGACAGCAACTCGTCCCAGGTCATTCGCTACATCTGCGAGGAGTAGCGCGCTACCCGACGTGTACGCGTCGCAGTGCCTGGGTCAGTTCGGATTTGAGGGCCTGCGGCAGGCGCTCGCCGAATTCTTCCATGTAGACGCCGATGCTCGCGAATTCCTCTTTCCAGAGTTCGGCATAGACCGTCAGCAGCTCGTTGAGCGTGGCGGGGGGAATCGCAAGGCCCTCGGTATCCAGGTCGGCGATGCCGGGCAGGAAGCCGATCGCCGTTTCGCGCGCGCCGGCCGTGCCTTTACAGCGCTCGATGATCCAACGCAGTACGCGCAAATTCTCGCCGAAGCCCGGCCATAGAAACCGGTGAGCCTCATCTTGGCGGAACCAATTGACGTGAAAAATGGGCGGCGGCGACTCGAGCTTTGCGCCGACGTCGATCCAATGCGCCCAGTAATCGGCAAAGTTGTAGCCCGCAAACGGTTTCATGGCCATCGAGTCGCGGCGTACGATGCCGACCGCGCCGGTCGACGCCGCCGTGGTTTCGGACGCGACGCCGGCGCCGACGAGCACGCCGTGCAGCCAGTTTCGCGCCTGATAGACCAAGGGGGCGAGCGTGCGCCGCCGCCCGCCGAACACGAGCGCTGAAATCGGCACGCCGCCCGGTGCATCCGCCAGCTTGGAATAGGCCGGATTCTGGTGCGCCGATACCGTGAAGCGCGAGTTCGGGTGCGCCGCCGGTCCGTTGGCGGGATCGTAGGGTCTGCCTTGCCAATCGGTCACGGGCGTGCCTTCCGTGAGGCCTTCCCACCACGGCTGGTTGTCGGCGGTCAGGCCGACGTTCGTGAAAATCGTGTTGTGCCGAATCGTCTCGTAGGCATTGCGATTGGTACTGGGGTTCGTGCCCGGCATGACGCCGAAATAGCCCGACTCCGGATTGATCGCATAGAGGCGGCCGTCCCTGCCGGGGTGCAGCCAGGCAATATCATCGCCGATCGTCCAGACCTTCCAGCCTTTGTAGCTGGCGGGTGGGATCAGCATCGCCAAATTGGTCTTGCCGCAGGCGGACGGAAATGCGCAGGCGAGATAGTGAATCTCACCCTGGGGATTCTCGATGCCGACGATCAACATATGCTCGGCCAGCCAGCCCTCGGTGCGGGCCTGCCAGCTCGCGATCCGCAAGGCGTGGCATTTCTTGCCGAGCAGCGCGTTGCCGCCGTAGCCGGACCCGTAGCTCTTGATCGAGAGTTCCTCGGGGAAATGCATGATGAAGCGCCGCTCGGGGTCCAATTCGCCGGTCGAATGCAGCCCTTTGACGAAGCTGCCTTCACGAACGATGCGCTCGAGCGCGGGTCGGCCCATGCGCGTCATGAGCTGCATATTGAGCACGACGTAGGCGCTGTCGGTGATTTCGACGCCGCAGCGGGAGAACGGCGAATCGATCGGCCCCATGCAATACGGCACGACATAGAGCGTGCGCCCCTTCATGCAGCCGCGAAACAAATCGTCCATTTGGCGATGCGCTTGCGCCGGCGCGAGCCAGCGGTTGTTGGGACCCGCGTCCTCGCGGTTCTTGGTGCAAATGATCGTCAGGTGTTCGACGCGCGCGACATCGGAGGGGTCCGATCGATACAAATAACAGCCGGGATTCGTGTTCGGATTGAGCGGCAGCAACTCCTTGGAGGCGACGAGTTGCCGCGCCAAGGATTGGTATTCGGCCTCGCTGCCGTCGCACCAATAGACGCTGTCTGGTAGGGTGAGTTGCACGACCTCATTGACCCAGGCAGTTACTTCGCGACTCAATGACGCCAGCGAGCGTAGGTGTTGCGGAGCCGTGGCCATAGGAATCCTTCGCGTAAGGGCGTGATCAGACGGCAAAGGATGACAGAAGGGTAAGGGCCCCGCTACTTCGGTTGATTGAACCGAACCGCGGCGCCGGATGATCGCTTTTGGCATGCCGAGAATGCCGTTTCCGTATACGATCAAGTGATTGATTAAAATGAATTTCTTTGTCAAAAAACGAGTGTCAAAAAATTGCAAAGCCGAGGCGCGGCGCAGCGCACCGATCGGTCTGACGGCGGCGCTATGGCTGGGCCTTGTTGCAGCGGCGCCAGTTCGCGCCGAGGGCGTCGATCCATCCGCGCCGGCCGACGCGCCGGTCACGGTCACGACGAGCGCGGAGCTCATTCAAACGAAGATCGTCAACGGTCACGAGATCCTCAAGCTACTGCCCGCCGACCGGCTCGTTGGCGGCGATCTGGTCATCTACACGCTCGAGGTCCGCAACCTGGGCACGGTCGGCGTCGATGGCTACGCATTCACGAGCCCCATTCCGCAGCACATGAGCTATGTCGCGGACTCGGCGGTCGCGCCCGGCGCGGAGGTCCGCTATTCGGTCGACGGCGGCCGCAGCTTCGATACGCCCGAGAATCTGATGGTGCACGGGCCGGACGGCAAACAGCGGCCGGCGGTGGCCGCGGACTACACGCACATCCGCTGGCTGTTGAAAAATCGGTTGAAGGCGGGCTCTATGACGCTCGCACGCTTCCGCGCAACCGTCATAGAGTAGGCGGCCTCGAGCCAGCGGGAATTTGATGAATACCGACTATAAGGATTTGTTTGGCGCCGACGGGCCGCTCGCGCGCGCGCTTCCGGGCTATGCCTATCGGCCCGAACAGGCGGCGATGGCGCACGCCGTGGGCGCCGCGCTCGCGCGCTTGGAGCCGCTGATCGTCGAGGCCGGCACCGGTACCGGCAAGACCTTCGCCTACCTCGTGCCGGCGTTGCTGTCGGGGCGCAGCGTCATCATTTCCACGGGTACGCGCACGCTGCAGGACCAACTGTTTCGCCGCGATGTGCCGATGCTCGCGCAGGCTCTCGGCATGCCGGTCAAATTTGCGCTGCTCAAGGGGCGCGCCAATTACCTCTGCCGCCATCGCCTCGAACTCGCGACTCAGCAGGGCGCGCTGCTGCCCGGTGAGCGCGGCCAAGCGCGCCTATTGGCGCGCGTCGTGCGCTGGGCCGGCAGCACGAAGACCGGCGACCTCGCGGAACTGACCGATATGCCCGAGCAGTCCTCAATCTGGCCTAGCATTACCTCGACGCGCGAGAATTGCCTCGGCCAGGAATGCCCGCAGTATTCGCGCTGTCATGTCTTGGATGCGCGCCGCGCGGCCCAGGCGGCGGACATCGTCGTCGTCAATCACCATTTATTGCTCGCCGATCTCGCGCTCAAAGACGAGGGCTTCGGCGATCTGCTGCCCGGCGCCGAGGCGGTGATCCTCGATGAGGCGCATCAAGTGCCGGACATTGCCGCGCAATTCTTTGGGTTGAATTGGTCGCATCGCCAGGCGCAGATTCTGCTGCGCGACGTCGGCACCGAGATGCGCCTCGCGGGCGTGCGCTCACCGGCACTCGCCGGCGCCGTGGAGGATCTCGAGGCGCAGTTCGATGCCTTGCGCGCGTCGATAGCCGGCGGCGCGCAGCGTCGAGACTGGTCGCAATTGCCCGATGCATTCCTCGACCTGCTCGAGGAGATTCAAGCCGCGCTGCGAATCATCGGTGCGCAGCTCGAGGATCTCGGCGCGGGCGCCGGTATCGCGAACTGCGCGCGCCGCGCGGGCGCCTTGGCCGCGGGTCTGGAGAGTCTGCGCATGGCGTCCGACGACGATGGCGTGCGTTGGGTCGAGGCGGGACCGACGGGGCTCGCCTTGCAATTCACGCCGTTCGAGATCGCGGCGCGCTTGCGCGAGTACGTGGAGAGCCGGCCGTGCGCCTGGGTGTTCACCTCGGCGACGCTCGCGATCGGCGCGGATTTCTCGCATTTCGCGGCGCGCATCGGCTTGCCCGATGCACGCACGCTGCGCATCGAAAGTCCGTTCGATTACCGTCATCAGGCAGTGATTTACCTGCCGCGCAACATGCCGCAGCCGCAGGATCCTGACTATGCCGCGGCGTTCATCGAGGCCTGCGCACCGCTGCTCGAGGCGAGCGGCGGTCGCGCGTTTCTGCTCTACACGAGCTATCGGGCCTTGAACGAAGGGGTGCTCGCGCTGCAGCGGCGTTTTCCGGAGCCGCCGTTTCCGGTTCTCGTACAGGGCCAAGCGCCGCGCGAAGCCTTGCTGACGCGGTTTCGGGCCCTGGGCAATGCGGTGCTGCTCGCCACGGGCAGCTTTTGGGAGGGCGTGGACGTCAAGGGCGACGCGCTCTCGATTGTCGCGATCGACAAACTGCCGTTTGCGGCACCCGATGATCCGCTGCTCGCGGCCCGCCTGGAGGGTATTCGGCGTCGCGGCGGCAACCCTTTCGTCGAGTATCAATTGCCGCAGGCGGTCCTCGCACTCAAACAGGGAGTCGGGCGATTGATCCGCGACTTCGACGATTTCGGCGTGATCCTGATCGGCGATCCGCGGCTCAAGACTAAGAGTTATGGGCGCGCATTCCTCGAGTCGCTGCCGCCGAGTCCGGTGGTCACCGACGGCGCGGCGGCCGCGCAATTCTTGGCCAAACACTTGAGGGTGCCGACGCCTGCGCCTGCGCCCGCGCCTGCGCCCGCGGCCTCGGGTGTGGCCTAGGCTTTGCGCATCCTCGCGCTCGATGCGACAACGGAGGCCTGCTCGGTCGCGCTGCTCGATGCGCAGGCGCCGCTCGATCTGGATGCGCCGCTAGCCGGCGGCGCGCTGACGTGGCGTTACGAGGAGCTCGGCAAAGGTCATGCCGATCGCATCCTCGCGATGGTCGATGAGGTGCTCGGGCAAGCCGGAGTGCGCCTCGCCGCCCTCGATGGGATCGCGGCGAGCATCGGGCCCGGCGCATTCACGGGCGTGCGGATCACGGTGGCGGTCGCCCAGGGCCTCGCGTTCGGCGCAGCGCTGCCGATCGTGCCGGTATCGACGCTCGAGGCGCTGGCGCTGCAGGCGATGTTGGGCGAGGCGGCGCGCCGCTCGCATGCGCGCGGCCCCGGCGACGCTCCGCGCGTGCTCGCGTGTCTCGATGCGCGCATGAGCGAAGTCTACTGGGGCTGCTTCGCACCCGATGCGCTGCGCGGCGTGCGCTCGACGAGTGCTGCGCGCGTCAGCGCCCCAAGCCTCATGAGCCTCGTGGACGGGCTGGCGCACCGGGGTATCGGCCGCGGTTTTTCGGCCTATCCCGAGCTTGCGGGTCTTGCCGGTCTCGAGTTGGCGCCCGAGGACCGGCAGGCATTGCCCCAGGCGCAAGCCATCGCGAGGCTCGGCCACCTGCGGCTGCGCGCCGGCGATGCCAAGGATCCTGCGGATATCCGGCCGCTCTACGTGCGCGATAAGGTCGCGCTGACCGAGGCCGAGCGCGGCGTCCACTGAGGCAGCGGCGGCATGCATTGCGATGGCCGCTGTCATCGGATTGTCACAAGTCGAAGTTGTAATAGCGGGCTTGCAAAATCAATGAACTACGGGATTACATGAGCGCAAAACGCATCCTCATCGTCGAAGACGAAAAGGCGATACGCGACTTGATCGGCTTCGGTTTGCGGCGTGCCGGATATGATGTCCGTGAGGCCGAGGACTGCCGAGGAGCGCGCGCGAGCATCGTGGACCTGCGGCCGGATCTGATGCTCGTCGATTGGATGCTGCCCGACATGAGCGGGCTCGAATTGACGCGATCCTTGAAGCGCGACAAGGAGACCGAGGAGATTCCGATCATCATTCTGACGGCGCGGGCCGAGGAGCAAGACAAGGTCGGCGGGCTCGAGGGCGGCGCGGACGACTACATCACCAAACCGTTCTCACCGCGCGAGTTGCTCGCGCGCATTCAGGCGGTATTGCGCCGCACGGGGCCCGCCGGCGGCACCGACGTCGTCGAGGTCGAGGGGCTCAAGCTCGACGATTCCAGCCACCGCGTCAGCGCCGGCGAGCGGGAGATTTCGCTGGGACCGACTGAGTACCGGCTGCTGCACTTCTTCATGACCCACCCGGAGCGGGTCTTTACGCGCGGGCAATTGCTCGATCGGGTCTGGGGTGGGAACACGTACGTCGAGGAACGCACGGTCGATGTGCATATCCGCCGGCTGCGCAAGGCGCTCGAGCCCTATGTGCTCGAGAAATTGGTGCAAACCGTGCGGGGCGCGGGCTACCGGTTCTCTACGCGAGACGCCTAATCGATGCTATCAACCGAGCCGGGCGCAGCGATAAACTAGCCTATGGCAGCGATGTGGACTTTCGCGCTCGTGCGGCTCGCGGGCATCCTGGTTGCGGGCGTGCTGGCCGGCCTCCTGTTCTCGCCGATGTGGCTCTGGGTATTGGGCGCGGCCTGCCTCTATCTCGGGTGGCAGCTGCTGAACCTCTACCGGCTGGACCGATGGTTGCGTTTGCGTTCGCAGATCGATCCGCCGGTCATCGGCGGCATTTGGGGCGACGTCATCGCGCAGATCATCCGGCTGCATCGGCGCAAGCAATACCACAAGCAGCGCCTGGTGCAGCTGTTTCGCGAGCTGCGCCGCTCGACGGCCGCGCTGCCCGACGGCGTCATCATCCTCAGCACGCAGCGCGAAATCGTCTGGTTCAACCGCCAGGCCGCGCGCCTTCTGGGTCTGAAGCGACCCGTCGATATCGGGCTGCGCATCGATAACTTGATACGCACGCCCGAGTTCATTCATTACCTGCACGGCGATGACTATGCGCTGCCCGTGATCATTCGTCCGCCGGTGCAGCTGGAGCTGTATCTGGCGCTGCAGCTGGTTCCCTACGGCGGCGGCCAGTCCTTGCTGTTGGTCCGCGACGTCACGCGGCAAATGCACCTGGAAGCCATGCGCAAGGACTTCGTCGCGAACGCATCGCACGAGTTGCGGACGCCCTTGACGGTGATTTCCGGCTACCTGGATACGCTCGCCGAGGATCCGACGATCGACGAGACCTGGGCGGGACCGATTCGCGACATGCGCGCGCAGGCGCAGCGCATGAACGCGATCATCGCGGATTTGCTGGAATTGTCGCGCTTGGAGGCCGCCGACGGCGATGCTCCGCGGGAACCCATCGACGTGCCGCGCATGCTCGAGCGCTTACAGCGCGATGCCTTGGCACGCGCCGAGCGGCCGAGCCAGGTGCTGCTCGACGTGGAATCGGCGAACGGCCTGTTCGGCGCCTCGCACGAGATCGAGTCGGCATTCACGAATTTGCTCGTCAACGGGCTCAAGTACACCAATCCCGAGGGCACGGTGCGCATGCGTTGGTGGTCCGACGAGGACGGCGCGCATTTCTCGGTCATCGACAGCGGCATCGGCATCCCGCCGGAGCACATCCCGCGCCTCACCGAGCGGTTTTATCGCGTCGATGCCGGACGATCGCGCGGTCACGGCGGCTCAGGATTGGGTCTCGCGATCGTCAAGCATGCCTTGCAGCGCCATGACGGCTGGCTCGATGTCGAGAGCACCGAAGGCAAGGGCAGCACGTTTACCTGTCACTTCCCGTTGGAGCGTGTCTGGAAGCCCGTTGCGCGCGCCGCGGCGAGCGCGTGAGCGCAATGCCGCTGTTTTGAACTCGGCACCAGTTCTCGGTGTCCGATCAGAATTATCGGCCATACTGTTGACGGCGGCGATAATCGGATGTAAACGGACGCCAGATTCGCGTGCACCATTGTTTGAAAGCATAGGTATCAGTCATGGAAACGGCAGACCTCGGCCACCACATTTCCAAACGGTTCAACGAGGACCTGGAAAAAGTGCGCAACCAAGTATTGCAAATGGGCGGCTTTGTGGAGCAACAGCTGCACAAGGCGATCACCGCGCTGGTCGAGGGCGATAGCCGTCTCGGCGAATCGGTCGCAACCGACGATTACAAGGTCAACGGCATGGAAGTCTCGATCGACGAGGAGTGCAGCCGCATACTCGCGCTGCGCGCGCCAGCCGCCGGCGACCTGCGCGTCATCGTCGCGATCATCAAGACGATTACGGACCTCGAGCGCATCGGCGACGAAGGCGAGAAGATCGGCTACATCGCCTCGCGCCTGGCGACCATGGAACGGCCCGCCGACAAATACCGCGAGGTCAAGCATCTCGGACGACAGGTCGCTCAGATGGTGCACGACGCCTTGGATTCGTTCGCGCGCATGGACTCGCAGGCGGCCTTGAGGACCGCGCAAGAGGATCGGATGGTCGATGAGGAATACGAGTCGATTCAACGCCAATGCATGACGTTCATGATGGAGGATCCGCGTACGATTCGCCGCGCGCTCGAGATCATGTGGATCGTGCGCGCGCTCGAGCGCATCGGCGATCACGCGAAGAACATCTGCGAATACGTGATCTACATGGTTCACGGCAAGGATATCCGGCACACCTCGCTCGAGGACGTCGCCAAGCAGATTGATCAAGCCAACGCGCTGACGCGCCGATGATGTCGACGCGGCTCGCGAACCTGTTGGGGTTCTGTGCCTGCGTGGGCCTGACGGGGTTCGCGCTGTTCGCGCAATACGTGCTGCGCCTCGAACCCTGCCCGCTGTGTATATTTCAGCGCATCGGCATTTTCGTGATCGGCGTGCTGTTCATGCTGGCCGCGATCCAGGGTCCCAAGTCCTGGGGCCGGCGCGTCTATGCGATCGCGATTGCGCTCGCGGCGCTCGCGACGATGGGCGTCTCGATGCGTCATCTATACATTCAAAGCTTGCCGCCGGGCAGCGTGGCATCTTGCGGCGCATCGCTCGACGTCATGATGAAATTCTTCTCGTTGCATGAGGTCATCGCGAAAGTCTTGACCGGCTCCGGTGAATGCGCCAAGGTCGATTGGCGCTTTCTTGGCTTGGCGATGCCGGCCTGGGTATTGATCGCGGCGCTTGGCTTGGGTGCCTATGCGGTCTGGGCCAACTTGCGCAAGCCGGCGCCGATCTTGCGATTCTGATGTCCGCGACGCTGGAGCTGACGCGACAATTGATCATGCGAGCGTCGGTGAGCCCCACGGACGGCGGCTGCCAGGCGCTGCTGATCGAGCGGCTTCAGGCGATCGGCTTTCGCGTCGAAGATCTCAGCTTCGGACCCGTGACGAATTTTTGGGCGACGCGCGGTGGCGGGGGACCGGTGTTTTGCTTTGCGGGCCACACCGATGTCGTGCCGACCGGGCCGCTCGAGGATTGGCGCAGCGATCCGTTCGTGCCGGTCATCGAGGCCGGCATGCTCTATGGCCGCGGCGCGGCCGATATGAAAAGCGGTCTCGCGGCGATGGTGACGGCCACCGAGGCTTTCGTCCGGGAGCATCCCGCGCATCGCGGCTCCATCGCGTTCTTGATCACGAGCGACGAGGAGGGACCGTCGGTCGACGGCACACGCCGGGTCGTCGAGGTGCTGCAGGCGCGCGGCCAGACGATCGACTGGTGCCTCATCGGCGAGCCGTCGAGCGACCGGCAGCTCGGCGATACCATCAAAATCGGCCGCCGCGGCAGTTTGAGCGGCCGGCTGACCGTGCACGGCGTTCAAGGCCATATCGCGTATCCGCAAACGGCCGACAATCCGATACACGCGCTGGCTCCGGCACTCGCGGAACTGACCTCGCGGACCTGGGATCAGGGCAATGCGCATTTTCAGCCGACGAGCTTCCAGGTCTCGAACCTGTCGGCGGGCACCGGCGCACCGAACGTCATCCCCGGGGAATTGAAGGCGCGCTTCAACATCCGATTCTCGACCGAACAAACCGTGGAATCCTTGAAGGCGACCGTCGAGGCGCTGCTCAAGCGGCATCGGGTCAATTACTCGCTCGATTGGTTCATCTCGGGATATCCGTTCCTGACGGCGCCCGGGGAATTGTCGAACGCCGCGGTGCGCGCGGTGCGCGAGCAATTGCAGCTGACACCGGCCTTATCGACGAGCGGCGGGACCTCGGACGGACGCTTCATCGCGCCGATGGGCGCACAGGTCATCGAGTTGGGCGTCGTCAACGACACGATACACAAGGTCAACGAATGCGTGCGCGTCGAGGATATCGATCGGCTACAAGCGCTCTATCGCCGTACGCTCGAGTTGCTGCTCGCCGCTTGAGCGCTCGCGGGCGAGAATTCGCTGTCATAAAAATGACACAATGCCTGCCCAGAATGCCTGGATTAACCGGGCCTCGTCCGTATCGGATGCCGCCTACAGCAGCAAACACGGGGTTACATGATGCATTTCGTCAAATTCAAGCGGCTCATGCTCGCTGCGCTCGCCGTCTCGGTCTGCTGCGCGGCCCAGGCCGGCGACATTTCCGGTGCGGGCGCGACCTTCCCCTACCCGATCTACGCCAAATGGGCCGATGCCTATAAGACGAAGACCGGTGTGGGTCTCAACTACCAGTCGATCGGTTCCGGCGGGGGCATCAAGCAGATCAAGGCGAAGACCGTCACCTTCGGCGCCTCCGATATGCCGTTGAAACCCGATGACTTGAAGGCGGCCGGTTTGCTGCAGTTTCCGATGATCATCGGCGGCGTCGTTCCGGTCGTGAATATCAAGGGTGTGGCGCCGGGTTCGCTGCAGCTCGATGGTGCGACGCTCGCGAGCATCTATATCGGCGATATTGCCAAGTGGGACGATCCGCGGATCAAGAAACTCAATCCCAAACTGAATCTGCCGAGCACGGCGATCGCCCCGATCTATCGATCCGACGGATCCGGCACGAATTTCTTGTTTTCCGATTATCTTTCGAAGCAGAGCGCGGGCTTCAAGGAGAAGATCGGCGCGAATACCTCGGTGCAATGGCCGGTCGGCATCGGCGCCAAGGGCAACGAGGGTGTCGCGAACATGACGACGCAGACCGATGGCGCGATCGGCTACGTCGAATACGCGTTTGCGAAGCAGAACAAGATGGCCTACGCGCTGCTCACCAACAAGGCGGGCACAACCGTCGCCCCGAACGTCGAGTCGTTCCAGGCGGCCGCCGCGAATGCGGATTGGGCCGGTTCCGATTCGTATTACCTGGTCCTGACCGATCAAGCCGGCGCCAACAGCTGGCCGATCACCGGCGCGAGTTTCATTCTGCTGTATCGTCAGCCGGAGGATGCGGCGTCGGTCGGTGAGGCCTTGAAATTCTTCGCATGGGCGTATAAGGACGGCGGTAAGCTGGCCGTCGACCTCGACTACGTGCCGCTGCCGGCCGCGCTGATCGCGCAGGTCAAGAAGACCTGGGCTTCGAGCATTACCTCGAACGGCCATGCGCTGTGGAGCGAAAAGTAACCAGGTTTGGGATGGCTTGATCTGATCGCATAGTAGAATGGTGCGGGATCCGACCGATGATCTATTCCTGGGAGCTGAACCGATACCGTGGCGATCATTGACTCGAGGCATGCCGCCAGGCAGTTGATCTACGAGAGGGTGTTTCGCTCCGCGACATTGGCTGCGGCGATACTCGTGTTGTTGATACTCGGCGGCGTTGCGCTCTCGCTGCTGCGCGGCGCCTGGCCGGCGCTCTCGCATTTTGGATTCGGGTTCGTGACACGCGAGATCTGGAATCCCGTGACCGACGAATACGGCGCGCTCGCACCGATCTACGGCACGGTCGTCACCTCGCTGATCGCGATGTTGCTTGCGGTGCCCACGGGCTTCGGGATCGCGCTGTTCCTGACCGAATTGTGCCCCCCGGTGCTCAAGCGTTCCATCGGCACCGCGGTCGAGCTGCTCGCCGCCGTACCCAGCATCATTTTCGGCATCTGGGGCTTGTTCGTATTGGCGCCGCTGCTGCAACGCCACGTGCAACCCTGGCTCATCGATCATATCGGCCCCATCCCCATGATCGGCAAACTCTTCCAGGGGCCGCCGTTCGGTATCGGCGTGCTCACGGCGGGAGTCGTCTTGGCGGTCATGGTATTGCCGTTCATTGCCGCGACGATGCGCGATGTTTTCGATACCGTGCCGCCGATGCTCAAGGAATCCGGCTATGGATTGGGCGCCACGACCTGGGAGGTCATTTGGCACGTCGTCGTGCCGCATTCGCGGGTCGGGATGTTGGGCGGCATCATGCTTGGTCTCGGGCGCGCGCTCGGCGAGACGATGGCCGTGACTTTCGTGATCGGCAATGCGCATCGCATCAGCACGTCGTTGTTGGCGCCCGGCACGACGATATCCTCCTCGATCGCCAATGAGTTCACCGAGGCGGTCGGCGATCTGTACACCTCGTCGTTGATCGCGCTGGGCCTGCTGCTGTTTCTGATCACCTTCGCGGTCATCGCGATCGCGCAGGCGATGTTGCGCCGCTTGGAGCGGCGCGCGTTGTCGCCGCTATGAATCGTCGCCAGATCCGCAAGGCGCGCAACGGCGTATTTCTCGCGCTCTCGGTCGCTGCAACGCTCGTCGGCCTCGCGTGTTTGGCGGCAATCCTCTGGACCTTGGTCTCGAACGGCATCGCCGGCCTGTCTTCGCGCGTATTCACGGAAATGACGCCGCCTCCGGGTTCCGAGGGCGGCCTGCTCAACGCGCTATACGGCAGCGCCGTCATGACGCTGCTGGGGATTTGCATGGGTTCGCCGATCGGCATGCTGGCCGGAACCTATTTGGCCGAATATGGGCGTACTTCGCGCTTGAGCACCGTGATCCGCTTCATCAACGACATTTTGCTGAGCGCGCCGTCGATCATCATTGGTCTGTTCATCTATGAAATCCTGGTCGTGCGCATGGGCCATTTTTCGGCGATCGCCGGCGCAGTCGCGCTCGCGGTCATCGCAATTCCGGTGAGCCTGCGGACCACCGAGGATATGCTCAATTTGGTGCCGTCCGGCATGAAGGATGCCTCCGCGGCCTTGGGTGCCTATCCATGGCGCACCGTCGTGAGCGTGGTTTATCCGGCCGCGCGCAGCGGCATCGTCACGGGCCTGTTGCTGGCGATCGCGCGCATCAGCGGCGAGACCGCGCCGCTGTTGTTCACGGCACTCAATGACCAGTTCTGGAGCACCAAGCTGACCGCACCGATGGCGAATCTCCCCGTCGTGATCTTCCAGTTCGCGTTGAGTCCGTACAAGGATTGGCAGCAGCTCGCTTGGGCGGGCGCCCTGATCATTACGGTGACGATCTTGGTGCTGAGCGTCTCGGCACGCATCATATTGTCGCTGATGCAAACGAGCGGCGGATCCAAATCATGATGCCCTCGTCGAAGACTCCAAAATCCTGGAAGATCCGGCCGCCGGTGGCGACCGAGGCGCCCGGCGCGGACCTCTCGGTGCATGACGTCAAGGTCGAAATCCGCGGCCTCAATTTTTACTATGGAGCCGCGCAGGCGCTGTTCGACATCAACACGACGCTCGAGGACCGCTCGATTACCGCGTTCATCGGACCTTCCGGCTGCGGTAAATCGACGCTGCTGCGGGTGCTCAATCGCATGTACGCGCTTTATGCGAATCAGCGCGCGGACGGCGAGGTACGCATCGACGGCGAGGACATACTGAGCGACAAGGTCGATGTTTCCGAGCTGCGGTATCGCGTCGGCATGGTGTTTCAGAAGCCGACGCCCTTTCCAATGTCGGTGTTCGACAACGTGGCGCTCGGCCTGCGCCTCGCGGGCGCAGTGCGCGGCAGCCGATTGCACGAGCGCGTCGAGGAGGCGCTCCGCGATGCGGCGATTTGGGACGAGGTCAAGGACTTGTTGCACGTCGACGGCCGCAGTCTATCGGGCGGACAGCAGCAGCGCCTCTGCATCGCGCGCGCAATCGCCGTACGGCCCGAGGTCTTGCTGCTCGACGAGCCGACCGCGGCGCTCGACCCAATCTCCACGCTGCGCATCGAGGAGATGCTGCAAACGCTGCGCGAGAAATTCTGCATCATCGTCGTGACCCATAATTTACAGCAGGCGGCGCGAGTCTCGAACGTCACCGGCTTCATGTATCTCGGCCAACTGATCGAAATCGGACCTTCCAGCAAGATTTTCACGTCGCCCTCGAATCGCAAGACCGACGACTACATCACCGGGCGATTTGGGTGAGGAACGCGAAGCCGTGAATGATGCCCCTCAATTGGCGCAGAGCGCCGCGCCCCTGCTGGCGAACGCGACCAACGCCGTCATGACCGCACGCGACGTCAGCGTATTCTACGGCGACAAACGCGCGATCAAGGAGGTGAGTCTCGATATCGGGCGCAATCAAGTGCTCGCGCTGATCGGCGCATCGGGCTGCGGAAAATCGACGTTTCTGCGCTGCCTCAATCGCATGAACGACACGATCGCGAGCGCCCGCGTCGAAGGACTCATTACGCTCGACGGCAAGGACATCTATGCGCCCAAACAGGACGTCGCACAATTGCGCGCGCGCGTCGGCATCGTCTTTCAGAAACCGACGCCGTTTCCGCATTCGATCTATGAAAACGTTGCCTACGGCCCGCGCATCCACGGGCTGACTCGTCGTCGGGCCGATCTCGACGACCTCGTGCGCCTCAGTCTCGAGCGCGCCGGATTGTGGGGCGAGGTCAAGGATCGGCTCTCGCAAGCGGGCACGAGCTTGTCCGGAGGCCAGCAGCAGCGCCTCTGTATCGCGCGCACGATCGCGGTCAATCCCGAAGTAATCTTGATGGACGAACCCAGTTCGGCGCTCGACCCGATCGCGAGCGCGAAGGTCGAGGACCTCATCGACGAATTGAAGGAGAATTACGCGATCGTGATCGTGACGCACAACATGCAGCAGGCGGCGCGCGTCTCCCAGCTGACGGCGTATTTCCACATGGGCGATCTCGTCGAAATCGGCCCCACCGACATGATCTTCACCAATCCGCGCCAGAAGCTCACCGAGGACTACATCACCGGCCGAATCGGCTGAGCCTCAATCGGTATTGCGCAGCAGCTCGTTGATCGAGGTCTTTGCGCGCGTTTGCGCATCGACGCGTTTGACGATGACGGCACAGGACAGCGAGTATTTGCCGCCCGCCGACGGCAGGCTGCCGGGCACGACGACCGCGCCCGCGGGTACCCGGCCGTAGAGTATTTGGTCGCGCTCGCGATCGTAAATGCGCGTGCTCTGGCCGATAAAGACGCCCATCGAAACCACGGCGCCGGTCTCGACGATCACGCCCTCGACGATTTCGGAGCGGGCGCCGATGAAACAATTGTCCTCGATGATCGTGGGGCTCGCCTGCAGCGGTTCGAGCACGCCCCCGATGCCGACCCCGCCGGACAAATGCACGTTCTTGCCGATCTGCGCACAGGAGCCGACCGTGGCCCAGGTGTCGACCATCGTGCCGGAGTCCACGTACGCGCCGATATTGACGAAGCTCGGCATCAACACCACATTCGAGGCGATGTAGGCGCCGCGGCGCACCGTGGCCGGCGGCACGACGCGCATGCCCGCGGCAGCGAATTTGGTGTTGTCCCAGCCGCTGAATTTGAGCGGCACCTTGTCGTAGAAGCCGAGACCGGCGGCGGCCATGGTCACGTTGTCCTTGATCCGAAACGACAGCAGCACGGCTTTCTTGAGCCATTCGTGCACCGTCCAGCCGCCGTCGCTGCGCTCCGCGACGCGCAGAATTCCGCGATCCAGCGACTCGATGACCGCTTCGATCGACGCGCGCAGGTCGGTCGGCGTCGTCTGCGGCGTCATTTGCGCGCGCGATTCATAGGCTTGCTCGATGATCGCCTTGAGCTGCTCGGGAGTCTTGGGTTGCTCGTGGGAGGTGGGGCGCTCGTAGGTCGTCATGGCTTCAACTCCTTGCCGCGTCGCGCCGATCGAGCGCGCGGACGAGCGCTTCTTTGACGCGCCGACAGGCGTCCTCTTGCAATTCGAGCCCATCCGTATCGGTGATGTAGAAAACGTCCTCGGCGCGCTCGCCGACCGTCATGATTTTTGCGCCGGTGATTGCGACGTGCTCGGCCTTGAACACCTTGCCGACCTCGGAGAGCAGACCGGGCCGGTCGGCGGCGACCAATTCGAGTATCGTTCGATTGTTGCGCGTATCCAGGCTGAAATTGACTTGCGTGGGCGTCGAGAACATGCGCACCTGGCGCGCCGCGCGCCGCGTCACCATCAGCGGCGAATCTTCCGGTTGCAGTAAATTGCGGCCCAGGCTGCGTTCGATCTCGGCGATGCGCCCGGGATCGCTGATGACCGCGCCGCTGTCCTCGAGCACGACGTACGTCTCGAGGCTGAAGCCGTTCGCGCTCAAGACCAGGCGTGCATCGACGACGTTCAATCCCATCTGATCGAGCACCGCGGTGGTGCGCGCGAAACTGTGCAGGCGGCGCGGCGTATAGGTGAGCACCGCGGTGCCGCCGCGCTCATGGAGCTGACGGATCGCGACCAACGGTTTGTCGCTGTCCGCGCCGCGCGACGCGAGCAGCGTCGTGTGCCAGGCGATTTCTTCGGGCAGATAGCGCAGAAAATAAGCTTCCGTCCACTGCGACCAGACGCGGTCGATTTGCGCCTCGGACAGGTCCGGCATTTTCTCCCGGGCGCTTGCCTGGGTATTGCGAATCAGCTCCTCCTGGTCGACGGGAGTCTCCAGGCCGCGGCGCAGCGCCTGTTTGGTGCGTTCGTAGAACTCCTCGAACAGGCGCGCCTTCCAGGTGTTCCACAGCTTCGGATTGGTGCCGCGCACGTCCGCGACCGTCAACACGTACAGATAATCCAAGTGAGTTTGATCGCCGACACGCGTCGCGAAATCGTGAATGACGTCGGGGTCGCTGATGTCCTTTTTCTGCGAGGTGATCGACAGGATCAGGTGATTGCGCACCAGCCAGGCGACGAGCCGCGCTTCGTAGCGGCCCAAGCCCTGTTCCAAGCAAAACGCCTCGGCATCGACGGCGCCGAGTTCCGAGTGATCGCCGCCGCGCCCCTTGGCGAGATCGTGAAACAGCGCGGCCAGGTAGGCGACTTCCTGTCGCGGCAGCGATTGCATGATCTGGCTCAACTTCGGGAACTCGTCGTTGAATTTCGGCATCGCGAGTCGGCGCAAATTGCTGACCACGAACAGCGTGTGCGCGTCGACCGTATAGGCGTGGAACAGATCGTATTGCATCCTGCCGACGACCCGACCGAAAGCGGGAATATAGCGGCCGAGCACGCCGTACAAATTCATGCGCCGCAGCTCGTGCGTGACGCCGACCGGTGCGCACAAAATCTCGATGAACAATCGATGGTGGCGCGGATTTTGACGGAATTCCTCGTCGATCAGCGGCGCGTGCAAGCCGATGAGGCGTATCGTTTCGGCGCGCACGCCGCGCAATTGCGGGTTCTGCTGCAGCAGGACGAACAATTCCAACAGCGCGGACGGATGGCGCGCGAACACCTCCGCATGCGTGACCTCGAGATAATCGTTGCGGCTCTGAAAACGCGCGTTGATCGGCTGCGGCGGCCCGCTCTGGGTGAGGATTGCCTCGCGAAACAGCTGCAACAGCATTTCGTTGAGCAGGCTGACGTCCATGACCGTGCGGTAGTACTTCTGCATCAATTGCTCGACCGCGAGCGTGAAACTGGCATCCTCGTAGCCGAATAATTTCGCGAGTTTGATCTGGTAATCGAAGAGCAGCCGGTCTTCGCGCCGGCCGGTCATCATGTGCAAACCGAAGCGTACCTTCCAGAGGAAGGATTGACCGGCCTTCAACTTGCGCAGCTCTTCGCGCGTCAGAAATCCGTGAGCGACCAGCTCATCGAGCGTCTCGGTGCCGAAATGGCGTTTCGCGACCCAACCGATCGTTTGGATATCGCGCAGCCCGCCGGGACTCGATTTGACGTTCGGTTCGAGGTTGTAGGCGGTGTCGAAGTAGCGGTGGTGGCGGTCGCTTTGCTCCTTGACCTTCGCCTCGAAGAAATCCTGCGAAGACCACAGCCGGTCCGGGGCCAAGGCGCGGCGCATGCCGGCGAACAGCGGCTCCGGTCCCGCCAGCAGCCGCGCTTCGAACAAGGTCGTCGCAACGCTGATGTCGGCGAGACTTTCTCGCTGGCAGTCGTCGATCGAACGCACGCTGTGCCCGACTTCGAGGCCGATGTCCCAGAGCAGCGCGAGGAATTTCTCGATATCGCGCTGCCAATCCGACGAATCGCTCTTCGGCAGCAGCACCATGATGTCGATGTCCGAACACGGATGCAGCTCGCCGCGGCCGTAGCCGCCGACCGCGATGAGCGCCAAGTCCTCGGCGAATCGGCCGGCATGGCGCTTCCAGGCCGCGCGCAGCGCGATGTCGACGAGCCGGGCGCGATCCCGCACCAGCTCCTCGATGCCCTCGTCGGCCGCAAAGCGTTCCTGCAGCAACTCGGTGCCGCGCTCGAGCACTTGGCGAAATACCGGCGGGGAGAACTGGCTGTTTTCCAGCGCTTGCGGCGCTTCGGTCAGATAGGCCCAACCGGCCTGCTGATCCAAATCGACGCCGCGCGCGTTCAAGAAGCCGCCGCGGAGGGCGCTGCGACGACCGGTGCGCCGTCCGGCCCAAGCAGGCGCGCACCGAGCCCGGCCGCGGCCAGCGCCGCGGCGCTCAACGTGAGCACCTCGTAGCCGCGATCGGTCACCAATATCGTGTGCTCCCACTGCGCCGAGAGTGACTGGTCCCTGGTGACGACGGTCCAGCCGTCGTCGAGCACCCGCACGTCGCGGCGGCCGGCATTGATCATCGGTTCGATCGTAAAGGTCATGCCGCTCACCAGTTCCAGGCCCACGCCGGGCTTGCCATAATGCAGCACTTGCGGATCCTCATGATAGACCCGGCCGATGCCGTGTCCGCAATACTCGCGCACGACCGAGAAGTTATTTTCCTCGGTGTAAGTCTGGATCGCGTGACCGATGTCGCCCAGGGTCGCCCCCGGCCTCACGATTCGAATGGCGCGCCACATCGCCTCGTGACAGACCTCGGAGAGGCGCCGCGCCGCCACCGTCGGCGTTCCGGCGAAGTACATGCGGCTGGTATCGCCGTGAAAACCGTCGCGGATGACCGTGACGTCGATATTGACGATATCGCCGTTCTTCAAGCGCTTGTCGCCCGGAATGCCGTGGCAGACGACGTGGTTGATCGAGGTGCAGATGGTCTTCGGGAAGCCGCGATAATTGAGGTTCGCCGGAATCGATTTGAGCTCACCAACGATGAAGTCGTGGCAACGCTTGTCGAGTTCCTCGGTCGTCACGCCCGGCTGCACATAGGGTTCGATCATGTCCAGCACGCTCGCGGCCAAGCGGCCGGCGGCGCGCATTTTGTCCTGTTCCTCAGGAGTCTTGATCGTGATGTTCATGGGCTCCGCCGGACTTTGTTTCCCGTATTGGGCATGGTATAAAGAGCGGCTATTTTTAACAACCCCGCACGCGTGTCGTCACAATCGGCCGGGTGCCCGCACCAAAAGTGAGAGCTTGATGGTCGGGTTGCCGATTGGGATACGCGGAGGCTCAACCCAACCAAGGAGTTTTCATGTCTAGCGTGTCCATGCGACAAATGCTGGAAGCCGGTGTCCATTTTGGGCATCAAACGCGCTTCTGGAACCCGAAGATGGCTCCGTTCATTTTCGGCGAACGAAACAAAATTCATATCATTAATCTCGAGAAGACTCAGCCTCTGTACGCGCATGCGGCTGCCTTCATTCGGGGTGTTGCCGCCGAAGGGGGCAAGGTGCTGTTCGTCGGCACCAAGCGCTCGGCGCGCGACGCGGTGCAAAAAGAAGCCACCCGCTGCAGTATGCCCTACGTCAACCAGCGATGGTTGGGCGGCATGCTGACGAATTTCAAGACCATCCGTCAGTCGATCAAACGCCTCAACGAACTCGACGAAATGGCCCAAAGCGGCGCGTTGGACCGGCGCGGCAAGAAAGAGGCGCAGATGCTGCGCCGTGAGATGGACAAACTGCTGCGCAGCCTCGGCGGTATCCGCAACATGACCGCTTTGCCCGACGCGCTGTTCGTCATCGACGTCGGCCACGAGGAAATCGCGATTCACGAAGCGCGCAAGCTCGGTATTCCGGTCGTCGCCGTGGTCGATACCAACTGCTCGCCCGACGGCATCGACTATGTCATTCCGGGCAACGACGATGCCATGCGCGCGATCCTGCTCTATGCGGGCGGCATCGCCGACTCGGTGCTCGAAGGCAAGGCGTCCTTGCCCGAGGTTCCGGTCGGTGAGGACGAATTCGTCGAGTTGGACGAAGAGGGCAACCCGAAGAAGCATGCGGTGGGTGCCCGCAGGCCCCCGGCGCCGACGCGCGGCCGCAAGCCGCCGCCGCGCCGCAAGATACCGGTGACCGTGATACCGGGCGCGGCTGCGGTCGCGGCCGCGGCCGAGGATGAAGTGGAGGTCGATGAGGTCGACGTCGTGGATGCGGCTCCCGCCGAGACGCGCCCCGCGAGTGCGCCGAGGCGCCGGCCCGTGGGACGCCGTACTCCGGCACGTGGCGTCTGAGCCGCTGACGTGCGGTGGGGCCGGTCTCCCGCGAGGGAGCCGGCCCTCGATCTACTCGAGAGCCATGGGCGCCCAAGGGCACCCGTCAACCTTAAGACCAAAAACCTGAAAAGCGAAGATCATGAATATTACGGCTGATGCAGTGAAACAACTCCGCGAGCGAACCGGCGCCGGCATGATGGAGTGCAAGAAAGCGCTCGTAGAAACCAAGGGCGACTTGGACGCGGCCGCGGAATTGATGCGCAAATCGGGACTCGCCAAAGCCGACAAGAAGGCGACACGCGTCGCCGCCGAAGGCACGATCGCGATCGAGCGCGCGAACTTGAAGGCCGTTCTGGTCGAGGTCAATTGCGAGACGGATTTCGTCGCGCGCAGTGACGAGTTCCAGGCATTCGCGCGCGATGTCGCACGCGCCGCGCTCGAGGCAAAGGCCGCCGACCTGCCGGGCCTGCTCGTATCGCCGCACGCCGGCGGCACGCTCGACGAGCATCGCCGGGCGCTGGTCGCGAAGATCGGAGAGAACATTTCGGTGCGCCGCTTCGTCGCGGTGACGGCGCCGACTGCGCTCGGGATTTATCTGCACGGCGGGCGTATCGGCGTCTTGGTGGCGCTCAAGGGCGGCGACGAGGCGCTCGCGAAGGATCTCGCGATGCATGTCGCGGCCTTGAATCCAGCCTACATCGATGCGAACGGCGTGCCGGCCGCGGTGCTCGACAAGGAGCGCGCCATATTGGCCGAGCAGACCAAGGGCGAGAACAAACCGCCGGAGATCATCGCCAAGATGGTCGAGGGCCGCTTACGCAAGTACCTCGCCGAGATCACGCTGCTCGGGCAGCCTTTCGTCAAGGATCCGGATACGACCGTGGAAAAGCTGCTGAAGAAATCCGGCGCCACGGTGCTGCAATACGTGCGTTACGAAGTGGGTGCGGGCATCGAGAAGAAACACGATGATTTCGTCGGTGAGGTCATGGCGCAAGTCAATGCCAAGAAAGGCTAGGCCGGAGATCCCGCGCCGGAGGCGTGTCCGCGTATAGTTAGGACTCAAGAACATGACCACCCCAATCGCCACGCCGCGCTACCGCAGAATCTTGGTCAAGCTGTCCGGCGAGGCGTTGCTGGGCGCCGAGGATTATGGCATCGATGCGCTGATTCTGAAGCGCATCGCCGGCGAGATCCGCGATTTGACGCTCATGGGCGTGCAGGTCGCCGTGGTCATCGGCGGCGGCAATATCTTCCGCGGTGCGGGGCTCGCGCGCGCCGGCATGGACCGCGTGACGGCGGATCACATGGGAATGCTGGCGACCGTCATCAATGCGCTCGCGATGCAGGACGCGCTCGAGGGTCTCGGCACCTATGCGCGCGTGATGTCCGCGCTGCGGATCCACGAGGTCTGCGAAGACTATATCCGGCGCCGGGCGATACGCCATTTGGAGAAGGGCCGGGTCGTGATATTCGGCGCCGGAACCGGCAATCCGTTCTTCACGACCGATACGGCGGCGAGTCTGCGCGCGATCGAAATCAATGCGGATATCCTGCTCAAGGCGACCAAGGTCAACGGCGTCTACGACTCGGATCCGCTGACGAACCCCGACGCCAAGCGCTACACCCGCTTGACCTTCGATCAGGTGCTGACCGATCGCCTCAGCGTCATGGACGCGACCGCGATCGTCATGTGCCGGGAAAACAAGCTTCCGCTGCAAATATTCAATTTGTTCCATGCCGGCGATTTGGTGCGTATCGTACAAGGCGAGGACGTCGGTACCGTCGTTTCTCTCGAACTCTAAGGGGAATCCATGCTGGAAGACATCAAGAAGGATGCCACGCAACGCATGCAAAAATGCGTCTCGACGTTCAAGGATCAGCTCAAGAAGCTGCGCACCGGCCGTGCCCATACGAGTCTGATCGAGCACATCAAGGTCGACTATTACGGCACCGAGATGCCTTTGAACCAGGTTGCGAACGTGGCGACCGAGGATGCGCGCACGCTGACCGTGACTCCTTGGGAGAAAGGGATGGTGCCGATCATCGAGAAGGCCATTTTCAAGTCCGATCTCGGCCTCACGCCCAATTCCGCGGGAACGCTGATCCGCATTTCGATGCCGGCGTTGACCGAGGAGCGGCGCCGCGACATCACCAAGGTCGTGCGCTCCGAAGCCGAAGCGGCGCGCGTCTCGGTGCGCAACGTGCGCCGCGAAGTCATGAACGAATTGAAGGAGATGCTCAAGGAGAAACTGATCGCCCAGGACGACGACCGGCGCGCCCAGGACGACATTCAGAAACTCACCGACAAGCACGTTGCCGAGATCGATCACGCGATGGCCGACAAGGAAAAGGAATTGATGCAGGTCTGAGCTTCCAAAGACTTGCACTATTCTAGAAGCCAATGGCCGACTCGCCGCAGCATGTTGCGATCATCATGGACGGCAACGGCCGTTGGGCCCGTTCGCGCGGCTTGCCGCGTCCCGCGGGCCACCGCGCCAGCATCAAGGTCGTGCGCCGGGTCGTCGAGGAGTGCGGCAACGCAGGCGTTCGCTACTTGACGCTATTCGCCTTTAGCAGCGAAAACTGGCGCAGACCGCCCGACGAGGTCGGTTTCTTGATGAACCTGTTTCTCGACTCGCTGGTCCGTGAGATCGAGAATTTGCATCGCAACCAGGTGCGGCTGCGCTTCATCGGCGATCGCGAGTCGCTCGGTGCGGAACTCGCCGGCCGCATGCGGTCGGCCGAGGCTCTGACGCAGCACAACACGGGACTCGAGCTTCTGGTCGCGGTCGCGTACGGCGGTCGCTGGGACCTCGTGCAGGCCTGCCGTTCGCTGAGCGCAGACGTCGCAGCGGGCCGTTTGACGCCGGCTGAGATCGGCGAACCCGAGGTCGCAGGCCGTCTCGCGCTCGCCGGCCTGCCCGACCCGGATCTGCTGATACGCACCGGCGGGGAACAGCGCATCAGCAACTTCTTGTTGTGGAATCTCGCTTACACCGAGCTGTATTTCGACGACGTGCTATGGCCCGAGTTCTCCACGGCGCATTTGCAGGCGGCTTTCGAACACTTTCGTCGGCGCGAACGCCGCTTCGGCAAGACCTCGGCGCAAGTCTCCGCCCATTCTGATGCTTAAGACACGGATCCTGACGGCATGCGCGCTCGCGCTGGTGTTACTGACGGGCTTATTCTTGCTGCCGCCGCAAGCGGCCATGTTGGCCTTCGGCGTGGTCTTCACGGTCGGGGCTTGGGAGTGGTCCGGCTTCGGCGGTCTCGCCGGCGCCGCGGCCCGGATCCTCTATACGGCCGGCATCGTCGTGCTGTTGGTGGCGGCCTGGCGCTTCACCGACGATCCGCGGCATTTGCTGATTTTGCTGTCCGTTGCCTGCCTCTGGTGGGCGTGTGCATTTGCCTGGATCTGCGCCGCGCCGAACCGCCAGCAGCCCATGCTGACCTTGCTTTGTGGGGCGCTCGTATTGGTGCCGGCGTTCATCGCGCTCGCGCGCTTGCTGACGGTCTCGCGTGGATTTACGCGCGGGCCCGAAGCCGTGCTGTGTTTGGCCGTGCTGGTCGTCGCCTCGGACGTCGGCGCCTATTTTGCGGGCCGCAGTTTCGGTCGCCTCAAGCTCGCGCCCCGGGTCAGTCCTGCCAAGACTTGGGAAGGCGCGGCGGGCGGCATCGCGCTGGTTGCGCTGGTCTCCTGGGTCGGTGCGCTCGTCTTCGGGCTACCGGTGATTGCCGCGATCGCGTTCGGCTGTGCGGTCGGTTTGATCTCGATCGTCGGCGATTTGACCGAAAGCATGTTCAAACGCGCGGCCGGACTCAAGGACAGCGGCAAGCTGTTGCCGGGTCATGGCGGCATGTTGGACCGCATCGACAGCGTCACAGCGGCCGCGCCGCTCTATGCGCTCGGCCTTTTTAGTTCGGGGGTGCTCGCATGACGCGCTTAAGCGGTGTCGCCATCTTGGGTTCCACGGGCAGCATCGGTCGAAGCACGCTCGCGGTCATCGCCGAGCATCCCGAGCGATTTCGCGTGACCAGCTTGTGCGCGCACCGCAACTGGCAAACGCTGGTCGAACAGGCGCAACGGTTCAAACCGGACCGTGCCGTGCTCGTCGACGAAGCGGCGGCGGGCCATGCGCGCCGCGCGCTGCGCGAATGCGGTTGCGCGACCCAGGTCGATTGCGGCGCCGATGCGCTGGCCGCGGCGGTTGCGGATGACGGCGTGCAGATCGTCATGGCGGCGATCGTCGGTGCCGCGGGCTTGCTGCCGACGCTCGCGGGCGTGCGCGCCGGCAAGCGCGTATTGCTCGCGAACAAAGAAGCCTTGGTGATGGCGGGGCGTCTGCTGATGGACGAAGTGCGCGCCTCCGGCGCTGCGCTGATACCGATCGACAGCGAGCACAACGCAATTTTCCAATGCATGCCCGCGGGGTATTTGCCCGGCGAGGTTGCGCGCGGAGTGACCCGCGTGATCCTGACTGCCTCGGGCGGTCCGTTTCGCACGACCGCGGCTGAGGATTTGCCGTACGTCACGCAAGAACAGGCCTGCGCGCATCCGAAATGGAAGATGGGTCGCAAGATATCGGTCGATTCGGCGACGCTCATGAACAAGGGGCTCGAGGTCATCGAGGCAACTTTGCTGTTCGGTTTGCCGGAGGCGCAGGTCGATATCGTCGTGCATCCCCAGAGCGTGGTCCATTCCCTCGTACAATATGCGGATGGTTCGCTGCTCGCCCAATTGGGCGCCCCCGACATGCGTACACCGATCGCGCAAGCATTGGCATGGCCGGAGCGCATCACTTCCGGTGTACAATCCCTCGATTTGGCGGCGATTGGCCAGCTCGATTTCGAGCTGCCGGATCATGGGCGTTTCCCGGCTCTCGAACTCGCTCGCTGCGCGGCGCGAGCGGGCGGGACGGCGCCTGCGCTATTGAACGCCGCCAATGAGGTGGCGGTTCAGGCGTTTCTCGACCGGCGCTTGAACTTTACGGGCATTGCTGCGGTCATTGACCAGGTGTTGCAGCACATTGATGCATGCCCCGTGAAGTCTCTGGATGATGTTCTGGAGGCCGACGCCACCGCGCGTCGATTGGCTGCTGTTTTGATAGAGCCTGCGCGTGGAGCCTTCGCATGATGATTTTGGCAAGCATTGCGGCGTTTTTGGTCGCCATCGGCTTACTGGTGTCCGTGCACGAGTTTGGCCATTATTGGGTCGCCAAAAAGCTCGGATTCAAAGTCCTGCGCTTCAGCATCGGGTTTGGCAAGCCGCTGTGGATGCGGGTCGGTAAAGACGCCGATCACACCGAGTACTGCATCGCCGCGATCCCGCTCGGCGGCTACGTCAAATTGGCCGATGAGCGCGACGGCGACGTGCCGCCCGCCGATCTGCCTCGCTCCTTCACGCACCGCCCGATCGCCCATCGAATCGCCGTGCTGCTCGCGGGGCCGGCGATGAATTTCGTGTTCGCGATCGTGCTCTATGCGGTGTTGGCGATGATCGGAACCGAGGTCGCGAAGCCCGTCGTCGGGGAGGTGCAACCCGATGGTCCGGCGGCCCAAGCGGGGTTGCGGCGCGGCGATACCATCGTGCGCGTCGGCGACAAGGCCGTCGCCGATACCGAAGAGTTGCAAATCGCGCTGATTCGCCGTTTCACGGATGACGGCGTCATTCCGTTGGAAGTGCGCCGCGACGGCGCCGATACCTCGATGAGCATACGCGTCACGGGCGATCGGCGCGCATTGACCGAACCCGGTCGATTGCTGCCGGGCCTCGGCTTCGACCTCGCGAGCTGGAAGGCGGCGACCAAGGTCGCGGCGGTGCCGGCGGACAGTGCCGGGGCCAAGGCCGGCTTGCGCGCCGGCGATCAGCTGCTCGCGGTCGATGGCGAGCCGCTCGCCAACGGTTCCGAGTTTGTGGCTGCAGTCAGCCGTTCGGCGGGCCGCGATATTTCGATCGAGCTCGAGCGCGCCGGGGAGCACTTGCGAATCATCGCCTCTGTGCCGGAAGTGCGCGAGCAGGGTAGGGCGATCGGCAGGCTCGGCATCACGGTCGAGGAAGGTGCGCGCACTTGGCCGCCGGGACTCATCGAATTGCGCCGCTCCGGCCCCCTCGAGGCCGTCGCCGTCGGCGTGGCCAAGACCTGGGAGATGTCCGCGTTGACCGTCGAGATGCTGTGGCGCATGGCGAGCGGACAGGTTTCGTCCAAGAATATCAGCGGACCGATCAGCATCGCGGAATTCGCGAGCGTCAGCGCGTTCTTGGGCGTCGGCGCGTACCTGGGTTTTTTGGCGATCATCAGCGTCAGCCTCGGGGTGCTGAATCTGGTGCCCGTGCCTCTATTGGACGGCGGTCAGGTCCTCTATCAACTGGTGGAAGCCGTCAAGGGAAGTCCTTTGTCCGAGCGAGCCCAATTGTATGGCCAGCAGGTCGGCATTGCGCTGCTCGTGGTGCTCATGAGCCTCGCGTTTTACAACGATATCTCCAGACATTTGAACTGATGGGAAGTCATGAGCAAAAATAATATAAGGTCTCAGTCGCGTGGGGTTTGAATTACGGTTTCTCGGGGTTGTGGCGCTCATCGTCCAACCTTTGGGGTTAGTCGCGCTCGCACAAGACGCGTCCAAGGAACAGCAGTTCACCGTCGGCGACATACGCGTGGAGGGCTTGCAGCGCATTTCCGAAGGCACGGTCTTCAATTATTTGCCGGTCAACATCGGCGATCATCTCGACGGCCAGCGGGTCGGCGAGGCGATGCGCGCTCTGTATGCCACGGGCTTTTTCCGCGACGTCGAATTGCGGCGCGACGGCAACACGCTGCTCGTCGTCGTCGTCGAGCGGCCGTCGATCGCGAAGTTCGAGATCAAGGGCAACAAGGACATCAAGACCGAAGATCTGCAGAAGAGCTTGCGCAACGTCGGGCTCGCCAACGGCAAGATCTTCGATCGCTCGGTGCTCGATGAAGTCAAACAATATTTGACCGATCAGTACTTCAGCCGCGGCAAGTACGCCGTGCGCGTCGATACCAAAGTCACCGACTTGCCCGGCAACAAGGTCGAGGTCGTCGTCGACATCAAGGAAGGCAAGCGCGCCAAAATCCGCATGATCGACCTCGTCGGCAATACGGCGTTCAAGGAAAAGGACGTCCTCGACAGCCTCGAGCTGAAGACGCCGAATTGGCTCTCTTGGTACAAGCAGGACGATCGCTACTCGCGCGAATCCCTACAGGGCGATCTGGAGAAGATTCGCTCGTATTACATGGACCGCGGCTACGCGAACTTTCAGATCGAATCGACCCAGGTCACGATCGCGCCTGAAAAAGACGACATGTTCATCACGGTGAACGTCAACGAGGGCGCCGTCTTCAAGGTCTCCGAGATCAAATTGGCCGGCACCTTCGTGGTTCCCGAGCCGGAATTGCGCAAATTGTTGCTGATTCATCCGGGCGATACCTTCTCGCGCAAAGCGGTCACCAATTCCCAGGAACTGATGAGCTACCGGCTCGGCGCCGACGGTTACGCATTTTCGAAAATCGATCCCGTGCCCACGGCCGATAACGACAAGAAAACCGTGTCGCTGACGTTTTTCATCGAACCCGGCAATCGGGTCTACGTCCGACATATCAATTTCAACAACGAGACCGCAATCAACGACGAGACGCTGCGGCGCGAGATGCGTCAGCTCGAAGGCGGCTGGCTGTCGAACTCTGCGGTCGAGCGTTCGAAGGAGCGCATCCAACGGCTCCCGTATATCGAGAAAGTCGAGTTCGAAACCAAGCCGGTTTCGGGCAGCGCCGATCTGGTGGACGTCGACTACAACATCAAGGAAGGGTTGCCCGGACAATTCGGCGGCGGCATCGGCTATTCGGAAGCCCAGAAATTCAGCATCAACCTGAACTTCGTGCACAGCAACTTCATGGGTGCCGGCGAACGCATCGCGGTCGAGGCGAATGCCGGCAAATACAGCAAGAGCATCACCTTGGCGCAGACCGATCCGTATACGACGATCGACAACGTCGCGCGCACGACGTCGTTGACGTATCGGGCGGTCACGCAGTTCGTTTCCGCCTCTTCGGTGTTCGGCACCAAGCAGCTGACGCTCGCGCAAAGCTATTCATATCCGATCACGGAGTACCAGGGCATCAGTGTGGGCGTCGCGGCCAACAAGAACGAATTGGTGACCTCGCAGGGCTACAGCTCGCAACAGGCCGTCGATTGGGTCAAGGCGAACGGCAGCCCCTTCGAGCGGCAGATCGACGACACCAACAACGACGGCTACGTCAATTCGCTCGACACGCCCTACACCGTCTACGGGTCCGATTTTTATACCTTTGAGCTCACCGGCGGCTGGTCGATGGATTCGCGCAACCGCGCGCAGTTCGCGGACCGCGGCATGCGCAACGCATTCTCGTTTCGCTATGCGGTCCCGCCCAGCGATGTGCGCTACTACGCGCTGAATTACCAATTCATCAAGTACATCCCGATCGTCGGTAAGTGGTTGATCTCGGATCAATTCACGTTCGACTATGCGTCGGCGCTCGGGCGTACGACCGCGCTGCCGCCGTACCTCAACTACTTCGCCGGCGGCCCCGATAGCGTGCGCGGCTACCGCGAAAGCCGCTTGGGGCCGCGCGACAACATCGGTCTCGGCAACCCCTACGGCGGCAATATGCGCATCATCAACCGCCTGGAATTACTGTTCCCGGTGCCCGAAAAATGGAAGAGTGCGGCTCGGGTCAGCTGGTTTTATGACATGGGCAATGTCTTTCAAACCGGCACCAACGTTAAATTCCTAGGGGTCGATGACACGACGCCGGTCGATTATCATTTCAGCTATAATGCATTGAAGAGATCGACCGGCCTTGCGGTGCAATGGCTTGCGCCCTTAGGTTTATTCCGGTTCTCTTATGGGATACCGTTAAATGCGTACCCCGGCGACACGGTGAGGTTCAACGACCAAACCGAGCGGTTTCAATTTTCTATCGGACAATCGTTTTGACAATTTCCACCTTTTGAGGTCTTAGAAAGCAACATGTCGACTTTCACTCGTAGCGTTCCCCTTGTGCTGCTCGGTCTCTGCGGATTTTTCGCAGCGCAACAAGCCAGTGCCGAAATCAAGATCGGCGTCGTGAATTTCCAGAAGCTTTTGGAAGACGCTCCGCAAACGAAGACCGCCATGAGCGCGCTCGACAACGAGTTCGCGCCGCGGCGCCGCGAACTGCTGACGATGCAAAACGATCTGAAAGCGCGCGATGAGAAGCTGCAGCGCGAGGGTGCCGTGATGGCCGAGGCGGATCGCGCCAAGGCGGAGAAATCGCTGCGCGACGAACAGCGCGAATTTTCCCGCAAAGCGGGTGAATTCCAGGACGACGCCTCGACGCGTCGCAATGAGGAATTGGGCAAGGTGCAGCGCTATCTCGTAACCGAGATTCAAGCCTACGCGAGCACCCAGGGTTTTGATCTGGTGCTCGGCGACGGCGTGTTCTATGCCAAGGGACAATTGGACCTCACGGCGAACGTACTCGCGGTGCTGCTGACGAAACCGGCGACCTTGCCCGCAGCGCCTGCGGCACCTGCGGCCGGCGCGGCAGCTCCGGCTCAGCCCAAACCGATTCCCCCCGGGACCAAGTAAAAGCACTGGGCCGTTCGGCGCGGCAAACGTGCGCTCGTGCAAACGGACGGATACAGTCTGGGAGAGTTAGCGGTTCGCTTCGGGCACGAGCTGCGTGGCGATCCGAGTCTGCGTGTCAATCGGGTCGCTACGCTGCAGCATGCGGGGCCGGGCAGCATCAGCTTCTTTGCGAACGCGCACTATCGCAAACAGCTGGCGGGGACCGCGGCCACGGCGGTCGTGATCGCCGCCCGAGACGTAGAATTGTGTCCGGTCGCCGCGCTCATCGATCCCAATCCCTATCTCGCGTACGCGCGAATTGCCTCGATGCTCTACCCGCCCGCGGTCCCGTCCGCGGGCATCGATCCGAGCGCCGCGGTATCCAAGGACGCACGCATTGATGCCACCGCCACGATCGGACCGCACTCGGTCATCGAGGCGGGCGTGCAGATCGGCGAGCGCGTCTTCGTGGGCGCCGGCTGCATCGTGCAGGCCGGTACGCGGATTGGCGCGGACACGCGGCTTTTGGCCCGCGTCACGCTGTGTGCCGGCACGCGCGTCGGCGCACGCTGTGTGTTGCAGCCGGGCGCCGTCATCGGTGCCGACGGCTTCGGCTTTGCGGCCGATGCGGGCCATTGGGTCAAGGTACCGCAGCTGGGCACCGTGCAGATCGGCGACGATGTCGAGATCGGCGCCAACACGACGGTCGATCGCGGTGCGATCGACGATACCGTCATCGAGAACGGCGTCAAACTCGACAACCAGATACAAATCGGTCACAACGTCAGGCTCGGAGCGCACACGATCATCGCCTCTTGCACGGGAATCTCGGGCAGTACGACGGTCGGAAAGCGCTGCATGATCGGCGGACTCGTCGGCATCGCGGGACATTTGACGATTGCCGACGACGTGGTGATCACCGGCCTCAGCATGATCACGACGTCCTTACCTAAGGCCGGCAGCTACTCGAGCGGCATCCCGGCCGAGGAAACGAAAATATGGTGGCGCAGGGTCGCGCAGTTTCGACGAATGAGCCGAACCGAGCCGGCGCCGCACGGCAAGAAACCAAGGAGTGACGATGAGTGAGCCGATCACGCTGGACATCCAGGAGATCATGCGGCAGCTGCCGCATCGATATCCGTTCCTCATGGTGGACCGCATTATCGATCTGGTACCGGGCGAGCGCATCGTGGCGCTCAAGAACGTGACGTTCAACGAGCCGTATTTCACGGGCCATTTCCCGCAGCGGCCGCTGATGCCCGGCGTCATGATCATCGAGGCGATCGCCCAGGCATCCGGCATTTTGGCGTTCAAGACCGTCGGCTACACCCCCACCGATGCGACGCGATTTTATTTCGTCGCGATCGACAAGGCGCGATTCCGAAAACCGGTCGAACCCGGCGATCAGTTGATATTGACCGTGACGCTGCTGCGCGCATTCAAGGGCATCTGGAAATTTCATGGTCTCGCCGAGGTCGGCGGCGTCGAAGTCGCTTCCACCGAGATCATGGTCGCGCCGGATACCAAGGAAGCGCCGAAGTCGGGAGAGCGAGGATGATCGATCCGCGTGCGGTGATAGCGCCGTCGGCGCAGATTGCGGCGGATGCGGCCGTGGGTCCGTTCACGGTCATCGGCGAGGATGTGGTCATCGGCGCGCGTACCTGGATAGGGCCGCATGCGGTCATCAACGGACCGACGCGCATCGGCGCGGACAACAAGATATTCCAATTCGCGTCGATCGGCGAGGCGCCGCAGGACAAGAAATACAACGGCGAACCGACGCGCCTCGAAGTGGGCGACCGCAACGTGTTCCGCGAATTCGTGTCGGTCAATCGAGGCACGATTCAGGACCAGGGCGTGACGCGCATCGGCAACGACAATCTTCTGATGGCGCAAGCGCATGTCGCGCACGATTGCCAGCTCGGCGACCAGATCGTCTTGGCCAATAGCGCGACGCTCGGCGGTCACGTCGAGATCGGTGATTGGGTCATCATGGGCGGCTTCTCGGGCGCGCATCAGCATACGAAGATCGGCGCGCACTGCTTCATCGCCAACAACACCGCCGTGACGCGCGACGTGCCGCCCTATGTGATGGCCGTGGGCCGGCCCGCCGAGCCGCACAGCGTGAACGCCGAGGGCCTCAAGCGGCGCGGCTTCGACGAGAATCAGATACGCAACATTCGCGCTGCCTATCGGCTGCTGTATCGCTCCGGATTGAAATTGGACGAGGCGGTGGAACAGCTCGAACAAATCGCATTGGAACAGGCCGAGATCCGGCCGTTCGTCGAATTCATCAAGCGAAGCTCCCGCAGCATCGTGCGGTAGCGGCATGCCGGTGCCACTGCGGATCGGTCTGGTCGCTGGCGAAGCATCGGGGGACACGCTCGGGGCTCATCTGATCGACTCATTGCGGGCGCTCGCGCCGCAGATCCGCTTCTTCGGAATTGCGGGTCCCAAGATGCAGGCGGCGGGGTGTGAGGTCTGGGAGCCCGCCGATTCCCTCGCGGTCATGGGCTTGTTCGAGGTCTTGCGCGATTTGCCGCGCCTGTTGCGTTTGCGGGCACAGATGCGCCGCAAGTTCCTCGCCGCGCGGCCCGACGTGTTCGTCGGCATCGACGCGCCCGAATTCAATTTGGGCCTCGCCCGCTCCTTGCACGCGGCCGGCATCCCGACCGTGCAATACGTGAGTCCGCAAGTTTGGGCCTGGCGTCAGCGCCGCGTTGAGCGCATGCACCAGTCGGTCGACCTGGTGCTGTGCCTGCTGCCGTTCGAAAAGCGGTTTTACGACGATCAGGGACTGCATGCCGAGTTTGTCGGGCATCCGCTGGCCGACGCGATCCCCATGACCGTGGACCGCGCGGCGGCGCGCGCGCAATTGGGCTTGCGTGCAGATGCGCGAGTCGTCGCGCTGCTGCCCGGCAGCCGGCGCGGCGAAGTGATGCGCTTGAGCGCGGATTTTGCGGCTACCGTGCGCTGGCTCGCCGCCCAGCGGCCCGATCTTGAATTCATTGCGCCGATGGCGAACCAGGCCGTGCGGGCGATATTTGCCGAAGCGCTCGCGCGCGTGGCGCCGGGGGTGAGCGTCAAGCTGCTCGATTCTCAAGCGCAGACGGCGCTGGCGGCGGCCGACGTGGTTCTGGTCGCCTCGGGCACCGCGAGTCTGGAGACGGCGCTGTGCAAACGCCCGATGGTCGTCGTGTACCGGTTGGGCGCAATGACGGCCTGGCTGGTGCGGCGCCTGAAACTCGTCAAAGTGAAGTTTTTTGCGCAGCCAAATCTACTTGCGGATCGGCGCGTCGTCAGCGAATATTTTCAAGAGGAAATCGTCCCCGAAGCGATTGGCGCGGAGCTCTTGATGTGGATGGATGACCCTGCCCGTCGGCATGAGCTGGAAGAGGAGTTTTCGCGTATTCACGCCGAGCTGCGACGCGGCGGCAGCGCGAGTGCGGCGCTCGCCATCATGCGCATGCTCGAATCGCGGCGCCCGAGCGATACGGGGCGCCCGAGCGATACGGGGCGCCCGAGCGATACGGGACGCCCGAGCGATACGGGACGCGCGAGCGAAACGGGGCGATCGGCATGAACCCGTTGATCGCCGGCGTCGATGAGGCCGGCCGCGGCCCCTTGGCGGGTCCCGTGGTCGCCGCGGCCGTGATCTACCGGCCGGGCCGCGGGGTAGCCGGTGTTGCCGATTCGAAGCTGCTCGATGCGCCGACGCGCGCGCGGGTCGCGGCGGCGATTCGCCGCCAAGCGCTCTGTTACGGCATCGGTTGGGCCGACGCGGCCGAGATCGATGCGCTCAACATTCTCGAGGCGACATTTCTCGCGATGCGGCGCGCGGTGCTGGCGCTTAGCGTGGTTCCCGACCTGCTGGCAATCGACGGTAACCGGCTGCCGCGGCTCACGGGGCTCGGCAGGTGCAGGGGCGCACGCTCGATCGTGCATGGGGACCAGAGCATGCCTGCGATCAGTGCCGCCTCCATTCTCGCCAAGACCGCGCGCGACGCCTACATGGATCGCGCCGATGCGCTGTACCCGGCGTATCAATTCGCTGCGCACAAGGGCTATGGTACCGAGGTTCACCTGCGGCTGCTGCAGCAACTCGGGCCTAGCCCGATGCATCGCCGTTCGTTTGCGCCGGTCGCCGACGCGCTGATGGCGCGCATGTTGGGATTCGCTCCATGACGCAATTCGTGCATCTTCGGCTGCACACCGAGTATTCACTGGTGGACGGCATCGTGCGCATGCCGGAATTGATGACGGCGGTCGCCGCCGCGGCGATGCCGGCCGTGGCCTTGACCGACCAGAGCAACTTGTTCGCGATGGTCAAGTTCTACAAGGAGGCGCAGAACGCCGGCGTCAAGCCCTTGATCGGCGTCGATGCCTGGATACGGGAGCCGGGCGAACGCGTGCCGCCGTCGCGCATCGTGCTGCTTTGCCAAGATCTGATCGGTTATCGGCACCTGACGCAGCTCGTGACGCGCTCGTATCTCGAGGGACAACACCGCGGTGCGCCGATGTTCGAGCGCGCCTGGCTCACGAGCGATACGCTGCGCGGCCTCATCGCACTGTCGGGCGGCCCGGAGGGCGACATGGGCCGCGCGATCGCGCGCGGCCATGTCGACGAGGCGGGCCGCTGCCTCGACGCTTGGCGCGCTTTGTTCGGCGATCGATTTTATATCGAGGTGCAGCGGACCGGCCGCGCGGGCGACCAGGCGTACACCGAGGCCGCGCTGGATTTGGCGGACTCGCGCGGCGTGGCGGCGCTCGCGACCAACGACGTCCGATTTCTGACGCGCGCCGATTTCGAGGCGCACGAGGCGCGCGTCTGCATCCACGACGGCGCGCTGCTCGCCGACCCGAGCCGCCCAAGGCGCTATTCCGAAGAGCAGTATTTGAAATCGCCGGCCGAGATGGCTGACGCTTTCGCCGACGCCCCCGAGCTTCTCGCCAATACCGTCGAGGTCGCAAAGCGCTGTTCGCTCGAGATCAAGCTCGGCGCCTCGATGCTGCCGGCCTATCCGGTGCCCGCCGGAAGCACCACCGAGGAGTTTTTGCGCGATGAATCCGCGCGCGGATTGCGCGGGCGGCTCGCGGGCACCACGGCTGCGAATGCGCCGGCGCGCGACGAGCGCGATTATGAGCGTCGCCTCGAGCTGGAACTCGGCGTCATTTGCAGCATGGGGTTCGCGGGATATTTTCTGATCGTCGCGGATTTCATCCGCTGGGCGCGGCAAAACGGCGTTCCGGTGGGTCCCGGCCGCGGCTCCGGCGCCGGTTCCTTGGTCGCTTATGTGCTGGGAATCACCGATCTCGACCCGATCGAGCACGATCTGCTGTTCGAACGATTCTTGAACCCCGAACGCGTCTCGATGCCGGATTTCGACGTCGATTTCTGCATGGAGGGCCGCGACCGGGTCATCGACTACGTCGCGAACAAATACGGGCGCGAGCGCGTCTCGCAGATCATCACGTACGGGACCTTGGCGGCCAAGGCCGTCGTGCGCGACGTCGGGCGCGTGCTCGGCCACAATTACGGCTACGTCGACAAGATTGCCAAGCTCATCCCGTTCGAAATCGGCATGACGCTCGATAAGGCGCTCGAGCAGGAGGAGGAACTCGCGCGCCTCTACAGCAGCGACGGCGACGTGCGCGAACTGATCGACCTGGCGCGCAGCCTCGAGGGCTTGGCACGAAACGCCGGCACGCACGCCGGCGGCGTCGTCATCGCTCCGTCCGTTTTGACCGACTTTACGCCGCTCTACTGCGAAGAAGGCAGCACGACGCCCGTGACGCAATTCGACAAGGACGATGTCGAGGCCGCGGGACTCGTCAAGTTCGACTTCTTGGGCCTGCGCACGCTGACGATCATCGACTGGGCGGTACGCGACATCAATGCCGCACGCGTGCTCTCGGGCGAGGCGCCGCTCGTGATCACGGCACTGCCGATGGACGATGCGGCGACTTACGCGCTGCTCAAGAGCTGCAAGACCACGGCGGTGTTCCAGCTCGAGTCGCGCGGCATGAAGGATTTGATCCGGCGCCTGCAGCCGGACCGGTTCGGCGACATCGTCGCGTTGGTGGCGCTGTTTCGTCCCGGGCCCCTGCAGTCCGGCATGGTCGAGGATTTCATCGCGCGCAAACACGATTTGAGCGGTTCGGCGATCGACTACCTGCACCCGGATCTCAAGCCCGTGCTCGAGGCGACCTACGGGGTAATCCTCTACCAAGAACAGGTCATGCAGATCGCGCAGCTGTTGGCGGGCTATACGCTGGGCGGCGCCGATCTGCTGCGCCGTGCGATGGGCAAGAAGAAGCCCGAGGAGATGGCCAAGCAGCGCTCCGTGTTCGTCAGCGGCGCCGTTGCGCGCGGCGTGCGCGAGGCGCAAGCGACTTACATCTTCGATTTGATGGAGAAATTCGCGGGCTACGGCTTCAATAAATCGCACTCTGCGGCCTACGCGCTGCTCTCGTATCAGACGGCGTGGCTCAAAGCGCATTATCCGGCCGCGTTCATGGCGGCGGTGTTGTCGTCGGATATGGACAAGACCGATAAGGTCGTCACGCTCATCGACGAATGCGCGAGCATGGGCCTCGCGGTGCTGCCGCCCGACGTCAACGAGTCGGTCTATGCGTTCAAAGTCGCGGGTCCCGCGAGCATCCGCTATGGGATGGGCGCGATCAAAGGCGTGGGCGCATCGGCCGTCGAGGCGATCATCGAAGAGCGCAGCGCGAACGGGCCGTTCTCCCGTCTCGCTGATCTTTGCCGGCGCATCGATCTTCAAAGGGTCAACCGGCGCGTGCTCGAGGCGATGATACGCAGCGGCTGTCTCGATGCGCTCGGCGCAAATCGCGCGACCTTGAGCGCGGAGCTCGGCGCCTCGATGCAGTTGGGCGAGCAGAACTCGCTGGCGCTCACGACCGGCCAGGACGATCTGTTTGGCTTGAGCGTGGCGCAAAACCCGTTTCAATCCGAGACTGCGGCCGTACCCGATTGGACCGAAGCGGTTCGCTTGGGCTACGAGCGCGAGACACTGGGCCTTTATTTGAGCGGACACCCGATCACGCCGTACGAACCGGATTTGCGGTTCCTCGTCAGCGCGCGGCTCGCGGATGTCGGAGGCCCGAAGCCGGCCGCGGCTCCGGAGGGCGGCCGCGCATGGTCCGCCGGCAAGCCCGTGACGGTTGCCGGCCTCGTGCTCGAAATCCGCCGCCGGCCGAATCGCGTGACCTTAATCGTGGACGATCGCAGCGGCAGACTCGAAGTCAGTCTCTACGAGGAAACATTCCAACAGTACCGCGAGATCATCGTCAAAGACGCGATACTGGTCATCGACGGGACGCTGCGCTTCGATGACTTCATCGAAGCGTGGCGGCTGCAGGCGAAATCGCTGCTCGAGATCGACAAGGCCCGCGAGCGTTACGCCAAGCGGCTATGGATGCGCTGGCCCGGCGAATTCGAGGGGCCGCAGGGCCTCAACCGTTTCGAAGAGCTATTGAAGCCCTACCTGCGCGGTCCCTGCGCGATCGGCGTCTGCGTCTCGCGCAAGGATTACTCGGGCAAATTGAACCTTTCCGACGCCTGGTCGGTGCGGCCGACGCGTGAGTTTCTCGACAAGTTATCGGCTCTGGTAGGGCGCGAGGGGTGGTATTTGGTGTATGGTCCCCGCAATGACGTAAAGGGTGAGGAAACATCTTCATGGCGATGAGTTTTCTGGAATTTGAGCAGCCCATCGCGGAGCTCGAGGCAAAAATCGAAGAATTGAAGTTCCTAGGAGCCGATGGGAGCGTCAATATTTCCGAGGAAATCAATCGCTTACAGTCGAAAAGTCGAGCCTTGACGACGAGCATTTTCGCGAATCTGACGCCCTGGCAAATCACTCAGCTGGCGCGCCATCCGCAGCGGCCCTACACGCTCGACTACGTCTCGATGATTTTTACCGATTGGCACGAATTGCATGGCGATCGCATGTACAGCGATGACCTCGCGATCGTCGGCGGCCTGGCGCGCATCGAAGGCATGCCCGTGATGCTGATCGGCCAGCAGAAAGGACGCGATACCAAGGAGCGCGTGCGGCGCAACTACGGCATGCCCAAACCGGAGGGCTATCGCAAGGCGCTGCGGCTCATGCGCATGGCCGAGCGCTTTCGCATCCCTATCGTCACGCTGATCGACACCCCGGGCGCATACCCCGGCATCGGCTCCGAGGAACGCGGCCAGAGCGAAGCGATCGCGCGCAATCTGTTCGAGATGTCGAGCTTGGCCGCGCCCATCTTGAGTGTCGTGATCGGCGAGGGCGGCTCGGGCGGCGCGCTCGCGATCGGCGTCTGCGACCGGCTCGTGATGCTGCAGTTCAGCGTCTACTCGGTCATTTCGCCTGAGAGCTGCGCATCGATCCTCTGGAAGAGCACCGACAAGAAAGAGATTGCCGCCGACGCGATGGGCGGCACGGCCGAGCGGCTCAAGAAATTGGGTCTGGTCGACGAGGTTCTTCAAGAGCCGCACGGCGGCGCACATCGCGATCCGGTCGCGATGGCCGAAACCGTCAAACAAAGCATCGTCAAGCATCTGACCGAGCTGCGCGCGATGCCGGTGACCCAGCTATTGGATGCGCGCCAGGCGCGATTGCGTTCCTTCGGTGCGTTCCGCGAAGGCTGAGCGCGCCGCATATAGGATCAGTGTCAGTTGATCGGTGTCTCCTATTCCGAAATGACAATTGCCCGCGCATTTGAGCCGGTCCGCGGCCCTGTGTTATGTTAGCGTTTCAGCGGAACCGGCAGCGCTGGCACTGGATCAACCGGAGCAGTCGCTAGTAGAAAAAATCAAACCGCGGTGACGCCGGCACATACCACGCTTACACCGCGCGGAACACCGATGGAGAAATCATGTTCACGCAATTGCTAGACCCGCTCGGCAACCTCACGCTCACCTGTTTGGTGGCGCTCGTTCCCGTTGTTACTCTGCTGGTCATGCTCGCGGTATTTCGCTTGCCGGCCTGGTTGGCGACGATATTCGGCTCGATCATTACGGTCGGGCTCGCGCTGTGGGTATGGAAAATGCCGTTTGCCGACGGCGCCCATGCCTATATATATGGCGCGGCGACCGGTGTGTGGAACGTCGACTGGATTACGGTCTGGGGCATGGTGCTGTTCAATACGCTGACGGTAACCGGCACATTCGAAAATTTCCGTCGCTGGCTGATCGCGCAAGGCAGCATGGACGTCCGCGTGCAGACCATGCTGTTCGCGTGGGCATTTGGAGCACTTCTCGAAGGCCTTGTCGGTTTCGGATATCCGTGGGCGGTGGTTGCGCCCATCTTGATTTCCCTCGGCATTTCCGACCTCAACGCGATCCGCGTCGCCGCGATTGCCAACAATGCGCCGGTCTCCTACGGCGCGCTCGGCGCACCGATCATAGCGCTGGCCGCCGTCACCGGCTATCCACTGCTGGCGCTGTCAGCCTCGGTCGGCACGGTGGTCGCCGTGCTCGCGCTGCTGCCGCCGTGGGTGCTGTTGTACCTGGTCTCAGGTAAGCAAGGAATGAAAGGCGGCTGGCCGCTCGCCGTAGTCGGATCACTCGGTTATATCGCGGGACAGTATCCGGTTGCCGTCTATCTGGGGCCCTATCTGCCGGACGTTACCGGCTCCATCGTTTGCTTCGTCGCCCTATTTGCATTGCTCAAAGTCTGGCAGCCCAAAACCGTACTTGGTTATGGCGGCGTACCGGTCGATGCGGCGATGGCAAAGCAGACGCGCGGACATGGACTCAAGACTGCCGAAGTGCTGCAGGCCTGGATGCCGTTCGCCGTGCTGCTGATCGTGGTCGCGGCTTGGACCGGTCCCTGGTCACCGTTGCCGAAAGTGAGCTGGTTCAGTGCGAAAGCGGTCGCCTGCTCGGCGCTCGCAGTCACCTGCAATGCGGCAAAGCCCGATGTCAGCGCAGTCTTCAAATTTGCCCCTTATGTCGGCGGCACCGCGATTCTGGCGTCGTGGTTCGTCGTCGCGGGGTTGCTGCTGGCGATGGGCAAGCTGCAAGCCTCTCAAATCGGCGAGGTATTCCGGCGTACGTTCCATCAGATGTGGGGTGCATGTCTGGTCGGCGTGTTCATCTTTGGGCTGGCATACGTCTTCAACTATTCCGGTATGGCGGCGTCGCTCGCGAAAGGCTTTTCGAGCTTTGGCACGGCTTTCATCATCGTCGCCCCGATCCTTGGCTTCATCGGCGTTGCACTGTCGGGCTCGAATACGTCGACCAATGCCATGTTCGGCAAATTCCAGGCGCTCGTCGGCGCGCAGCTCGGCATGCCACCATTGCTGTTACCGTCGCTTAATTCCATTGGCGCGGAAATCGGCAAACCCGTGGCGCCGCAAACCGCGAGCGTCGGTGTCTCGACCAGCAAGTTCGTACGCAAGGAAGGCGATGTCATCCGGCACAACATGGGATGGACCTTGGTTCTGCTCGCCTATCTGATCCTAATTGCTGTCGGGTTCTACCTACTGCATCCCGCGGTGATGACGGCGAGTTAGGAGGCCGTGTCGGGGCGGCAGCCGATTCGGTACCATGGACGGCACTGGTACCGATCTCATGAACCGCTACTCTCTAGGCACGCTCGTGCCGGCTCGCTGGCTCGAACGCTTCACGCTCGCTCCCACGGATTTGCTGCGCGATGCGGTCTACCGCCGGCTCTGGATATCGATTCTGATCTCTTCGTTCGGCGGGCAGGTGACCTTGCTTGCATTGCCGCTGACCGCGGCGGTCTTGCTGCACGCGAGCCCGACCCAGATGGGAACACTGACGGCGATCGAAATTGCACCGTTCGTGCTGTTCTCACTGCCGAGCGGAGTCTGGCTCGACCGTGTCCGCAAGATGCCGGTCTACGTCATCGGCGAGCTATCGATTGCCGCGGCGGTCGCGACGGTGCCCTGCGCCTGGTGGCTCGGTTGGCTCTCGATGACTTGGCTGTATGTCGTCGCGTTCGTCATCGGCTCGGTCAATACGACGGCCGGCACCGCGGCGCAGATCGTGTTGACGCAAATCGTGCCGCGTGCACGGCTCGTCGAGGCGCACGCCAAGAACGCGCTGGCATCGTCGACCGCCGAAGTGACCGGACCCGGCGCCGCGGGCGCCCTGATCAAGATCACCGGGGCGCCGGTCGCGTTGCTCGCGGACGCGCTGCTGCTGCTAGCCTCGGCATCGATTTTGCGCGGTGTGCCGGTGCTCGAGACACCGAGCGCGAGAAATGCGCCGTTCTGGCCCGCAATGCGCGCGGGCCTGAACTTCGTGCGCGGCCACAAGCTGCTGGTGGCGATGGCGAGCTGCGTCGGCGTCTGGCAGATGTGCAATCAGATGGCAATGGTCGTGCAAATTTTGTTTGCGACGCGCGAACTGGGCTTGAGCGAACGCGCGGTCGGGTTGAGTTACGTCGGGCTCGGAATGGGCACGATCGCGGCGAGCGTCATCGGCCAACACGTGGTGCGCCGCATTGGCTCGGGAACGACGCTGACGCTTGGCTTTGCGACGACCGGCATCGGCTGGTTGCTGCTCGCCGTCGCGCCCTTGAGTGCGCTCGGCGTCGCCGCATACGTCGTGATGTTGATGCTGTTTGGGTTCGGCGCCGTCTTCATCTTCATCAATTTCCTCTCGTTGCGCCAATCGGTTACACCGGCGCCGTTGCTGGGGCGCATGACCAGCACGATGCGTTGGCTGATTTTGCTGCCCTCCGGGCCGGGCGCCTTGCTCGGCGGTTGGATGGGCCAGCATTGGGGCCTGCGATGGGCGCTCGGAGTCGGGGGCGGCACGGCGCTGCTGCTGACGCTCGTGGCCTTGCGCCTGCCGGTGATTCGTGATGTCAAGACGCTGCCGACGCTGCAAGCGGAGGCCATCACGCCGTATTCCTCGGATGGGCTGGGCGAGGCGGGACGGGCGAGTTAAGATCGCATCCTTAAAAAAATCCATGAATAGCCACCGAATTCAGGAGCCAAGATCATGAAGCTGCGCGCGACCAAGTGGTGGACACCGGCGGGTTTGGCGCTGCCCGCGCTGCCCGCGATGCCCGCGATGCCCGCGCTGCCCGCGATGCCCGCGATGCCGGCGCTGTGGGTGCTGCTGGTGCTCGCCGTGGCAGCCCCGCTGCGCGCCGGTGAGCGGCAGATTTTCCCGGCGCCCGAGTCCGCCGAAGCCGATATCGCCGCGGCATTGCAGACCGCCGCAGCGACTCACAAGCGCGTGGTCCTGGACTTCGGCGGCAACTGGTGCGCGGATTGCCAAGTGTTGGATATCTTCCTGCATGATTCCGCCAACCGGCCGATTCTCGAGGCGAACTACGTGCTCGTGCACGTCAATATCGGTCAATTGGATCGGAATTTGGATATCGCGGCGCGCTACGGCATTCCGATTTCCAAGGGAGTGCCGGCGCTCGCGGTATTAAGCGAACATGGCGAGCTGCTCTACAGTCAAAGGACCGGCGAATTCGAGGCCATGAGGCGCATGCGCTCGAAAGTCGTGACGAGCTTTCTCGAGCAGTGGAAGCCCGCAAATCAGGGCTGAATCGACTCGACGCGTCGCGGCGTTTTTGTCGTCTTTGGGCCTGCTGCCCGCGCTCGGCGCCGTGGCGGGCGCCGAAGAGGCAGCACCCGCGCAGCCGCAGCTGCCTTCGATCGTCGTCGAGTCGACTCCGATACCGGGCAGCAGCGTCGACATCGACAAAATTCCGGGCAATGTGCAAACGCTGTCGGCCGCGGATTTATCGCGCAGCGGATCTGCGAGCCTGACCGGCGCGATGATTTCAGGTTTGTCGAGCATCAGCGTCAACGAGAATCTCGACGATCCGTTCCAGCCCGACATTTTGTATCGCGGCTTCGAGGCCTCACCCGTGCTCGGCACGCCGCAGGGACTGGCGGTCTACCAGAACGGGGTTCGCATCAACGAGGCGCTCGGCGGCGCCGTCAATTGGGATCTCATTCCCGACATTGCGATCGACCGGGTCGAGCTCGTCAGCTCGAGCCCCCTCTACGGACTCAATGCACTCGGTGGCGCGATCTCGGTCAGCATGAAGAACGGATTCACCTATCAAGGCAGCGAGCTGGAACTGTCGGGCGGGTCCTTCGGGCGGCACTCCGCCGCGTTGCAGTACGGCGTCGGCGACGATCACGTCGCTCTTTACGTCGCAGGCCGGGCGCTCGACCAAACCGGCTGGCGCATGTTCTCCGATGATGTCGTGCGACAGCTCTATGCCGTCCTCAGTGCTCGCGGCGAGCGTTCCTCGATCGAACTGAGCTATGCGCGCGCCGATAACCAATTGAACGGCCTGGGCGCCGCGCCAGTTCAGGAACTGCAATTGAGCCGCGGTCTCGTCTTTACGAATCCCCAGGATAACCTCGATCGCCTAGGATTCCTGACGCTCGATGCATCGTTGAATATCACCGATGCCTGGGCGCTGCAGAGCGTGCTGTATTACCGCGAGTATGGACAGACGGTCGCCAACGGCAACACCACGAACTACGCCTCGTGCACGCTTGCGCAGTATTCGGGCGATCTGTGCCAAGCGGATGGCGTGACGCCGCTCACCAATGCGGCGGGCAGCAATTTGCCCGATATTTCCCGTGGCGGAACGATTCCGATCGGCGAGAATGATGTTGAGGCGACGGGCGCGTATGGCCGCGGCGTCGCGTTGCAGACGACCGATTCGGCGCGCATCGTCGGCCACGAAAATCGGTTCGCCGCGGGCGCAGCCGTGGATGATGCGCTCGTGAATTTCCATTCCGGCGCGCAAATCGGCGTCATCGATTCCGAGCTCACGGTGCTGCCATCCAACTTGATCGTGAACACCACGGAGGCGCAGCAGAATGCGGCGCTCGCGGCCGGTCATCAGAACGTCAGCGCGCAGCCGGTCAGCCTGCAAGGCATGAACCGAGATTACGGCCTGTACGCGACCGACACCTTCGATCTCACGCGCGCGCTCTCATTGACGGCAAGTGGCCGGTACAACATTGCCAATATTGATCTGCATGATCTATTGGGCAGCAATCTCAACGGCAACAATCGCTACTCGCATTTCAATCCGGCCATCGGCGGCACCTACGCGCTGCAGCCGGCTACGACCCTGTACGCCGGCCTCTCCCAGGGTACGCGCACACCGACGGCGAGCGAGATCGAATGCTCCAATCCCTTGCAGCCCTGTCTGCTGCCTTCGAGCCTAGCCGGCGACCCGCCGGGCCTGCGTCAAGTCGTTGCGCGTACGGCGGAGCTCGGACTGCGCGGCAATATTTCAGGCGGCGCCGGTGCCGGCAATCTGGGCTCCTGGAATCTGAGTCTGTTTCGCACCGACCTGCACGATGACATTGATGCAATCGCGACCTCGGTCAGCCAGGGCTTCTTTCAAAATATCGGTGACACGCGCCGCCAAGGCATCGAGGCCGGATTGAAATACCAAACCGGACCCTGGTCCGCCTACGTCAATTACAGCTATGTGGATGCGACGTTTCAGTCGGCGCTGACGCTGCCCTCGGCGTCGAATCCCTTCCATAACCTCGATGGGGATATTCAGGTTCAGCGCGGCGATCGTTTGCCGGGTATCCCGCAACACCGGCTGAAAACCGGCGCCGATTTCAACCTGCAACCCGGCTGGACGATAGGGGCGACGCTAACGGTCGTCAGCGATCAATATTATTTCGGGGACGAGTCCAATCAGAACTCCCCGATGCCGGGCTACCATGTCGTGGGACTGCATTCCTCATACCGTTTTGGCCGGAGAATTGAAGTCTTTGCCACGATCAGCAATCTTCTCAATGCGAAGTACGCGACTTACGGCATCTTCAGCGATCCCACGGGCGTCGGTGCGCCGGGAATACCGGCGGGCGCCGTCGCGAACGCCCCAGGCGTCGATAACCGCTTTCAGAGCCCGGCCGCGCCGGCGTCCGTTTACGTCGGCGTACGCATGACGCTCTAAACTTTCCCGAGAGCCTCACGCAGGTCGGCGATCAGGTCCTCGGCATCCTCGATGCCGACCGAGATGCGTATCAACGCATCGGTGACCCCGAGCCGATCCCGTGTTTCCTTGGGAACCCCGGAATGCGTCGTACTCGCCGGATGCGACATCAGCGTCTCGGTGCCGCCGAGGCTCACGGCGAGCTTGATGACTTGGAGCGCATCGAGCAAGCGAAATGCTTCCGGCTCCGCGCCTTTGACCGTAAAGCCGAACGTCGAGCCGGCACTCTCGCACTGCCGGTCGAACACCGCGCGGTGCGCCTCGCCGGGCGCGAGGAAACCGAGATAATTGACGGCGGCCACCTTGTCGTGCGCTGCCAAAAATTTTGCGACGAGCGCGGCATTGGCCGCGGCCTTGTGCATGCGCAGCGACATGGTCTCCATCGAACGCATGATCATCCACGCGGTGTTGGGATCGAGTTGCGTGCCGAGCGCGCCGCGGAGTTTCTTGATCGGAATCACCATCTCACGCGAGCCGATGACGCCACCGGCGACGAGGTCCGAATGTCCGCCGACATACTTGGTCAGCGAATACATGACGATATCGGCGCCGTGCGCAAGCGGCCGCTGGAACACGGGCCCCAAGAACGTGTTGTCGACCGCGATCGGCGGCCGGCCGCCGGCTTGTTCGCTGCCGATGCGCTCGGAGACTTTGCGCATCAGCTGCAGATCGACGAGGCTGTTCGTCGGGTTCGCCGGCGTCTCGACGAGGATCAGGCAAACCCGCCCGCCCGTCGTTTTCGCGAGTTTGAGTGCGCGCGTGGCCGCCGCGTTCACGGCAGAGGCATCGCAGCCTTGGGTAAAGCCGACGGCACGCACGCCGAATGTCGGCAGCGTCTTTTCGATGAGGGTTTCCGTGCCGCCGTACAGCGGTTGGCTCATCAACAGCACGTCGCCGGGACGCACATAGGCCCAGAGCGTCGTCGAGATCGCGGACATGCCGCTCGAGAACACGGCGGCGGTGTCGCCGCCCTCCCACAAACCGAGGCGATCCTCGAGCACTTCCAAGTTGGGGTTATTGAAGCGCGAATAAACGAGCCCCGCGGTTTGACCCGCTTTCAGTTCGCGCCTTCCGGAGCTGTAGTCGAAAAAATCCTTGCCGTCCTGCGCGCTCTTGAATGCGAACGTCGAGGTCAAAAAAATGGGCGGCTTGAGGGCGCCCTCCGAGAGGCTCGGATCGTACCCATACCCCATCATTTGTGTTTCCGGCTTCAGCAAGTGCTTGCCGATCGAGCGCTTGTGATAGGTGTCGTAGCTCATGCGAGATCTCCTGATTAGATGACGCCAATATACGCTTCGGCGTGGACATTCTTGACACAGCTTTGCACGGTGGGGCAGCCACCCGCCGGTGCAATGGCTCTAGAATCTGCAGCGGTGTTTCTCTACTGGAGTTCGATTCATGCGTCACGTCAAGAACGTTATTGGGTTTCCGCTGGCGATCGCACTGGCGGGATGGTCCGCACTCGGCATCGCCAACGTTGCATTCGCCGACGACCCCACGCCGACGACACCGGCGCCGGGAGCCGAAGGTGCGAACGGACGGCATCACAACCCCGCATGGGCTGCCTGTAAACAGAAAGCCGAGGGTCAAAAGCTCGATCACGACGCACGTCACGCGTTCATGAAAGACTGCCTCAAGTCGTCGGACAAATCGCCGCAGCCGCCCGCGACTTAGTGAGATTCATGCGCCGCTGATCCGCGATCGATGCGTTTGATGCGCGCATGCCGTACCATCGCGCGCAATGAGTTTCTCCGCAGCCCAGTTACTGGCGGTGTTGCAAGCGCATGTTCCGACCGGGGCCAATGGCTTCGTCGTCGCGCTGAGCGGCGGGGCGGATTCGAGCGCCTTGCTCGCCGCGCTCGCGCAGTTGCGCGCCCCGCCGGTGCACGGCGGGTCGTTGGCGGGCGTGCCGTTGGCCGGCGTGCCGTTGGCCGGCGTGCCGTTGGCGGGCGCGTCGTTGGCCGGCGCGTCGCAGGGATTACCGATTCGCGCGGTGCATGTCGATCATGGCCTCCAAGCCGCCTCGGTCTCGTTTCGAGAGGCTTGTGCGTCGCTATGTCGTGATTTGGGCGTTCCACTGACGATCGTTGCGGTCCCGGTCGAGGCGCGCGCCGGCGTCTCGGTCGAAGCGGCGGCGCGCGATGCGCGCTACGCGGCTCTCGCCGCGCAGCTGCGAGCCGGCGAGTGCTTATTGACGGCCCACCACTTGGAGGACCAGGCTGAAACGCTGCTGCTGCAGGCGCTGCGCGGCGCGGGTCTCAAGGGTTTGGCGAGCATGCCGCTCTGCCGGCCGTTCGCGTCCGGCTGGCATTTGCGGCCGCTCTTGAGCGCGCGGCGCACCGACTTGCGGCAGTTTGCGGCGGCGCTCGGCATCGCCGGCATGCTGGATCCGATGAACGCGGATCCACGCTACGATCGGGTTTATCTGCGGCGCGAGCTGTGGCCGCTGATCGAGAATCGCTGGCCGGGCGCGGGGCTCGCGCTGTCTCGCACGGCCTCGCACGTCGCCGAGGCGCAGCATCTGCTCGATGCAATCGCCGATGCGGATCTGGCGCTGTTGCGCGATGGCGATGCGCTGTCGGTGCCGCGCTTGCGCTCGCTGGCTACGGCACGCCAGGTCAATGCGCTGCGCCGCTGGATTTTCGAGGCACGCGCCTTGCCGCCGCCGGCGGCGCGCTTGCTCGAGGCACTGCGGCAAATCCTCGACGCCGACGCCGATCATTTGCCCGCGATCGCTTGGGATGCACAGGCGCTGCGCCGCTATCGGGACCGCATTTTTCTGACCGCCGCGACGCCGCCCCGGCTGGCGCTGCGGCACCCATGGGAAATTCTCACGCAACCGCGTTTGGATCTCGACGCGGGTCTCGGGCAATTGCATTGCGTCGAGCGGATTGGCGGCTTGGATCGGCGGCGCTTGCCCGCGGCCTTGCTCGTGTGCGGTCGCGAAGGCGGCGAGGCGCTCAAGCTTGGGCTTAGCGCATCGACGCGCAGCGTGCAACATTTATGTCAAGCGCTCGGCGTGCTGCCCTGGATGCGCGACTCGCTGCCGTTCGTTTATGCGGGCGACGAGCTCATCGGGATCGGCGATTTATGGCTGGACGCGCGCTGGTGCGTGGCCGGCGGCGAACGCGGATTGGCGTTCGAGTGGGCCGGTGCGCCAAATTTGGTCTGACTCGATTGTCCCGACGCCTTCGATCTGATAATCTGAATTCCCGTCGAATTGTCGTAATTCCCGTAAAGGCACAAGACACACGCGCCGAATCGTTGCAGAGAGCGGCTCGTGTGCCAATTAATCCGGCGGTGACCAACATGACTCGATTTGTATTTGTCACCGGCGGTGTCGTCTCGTCGCTAGGCAAAGGTATTGCGGCCGCATCCTTGGGTGCGATCCTCGAGGCGCGCGGGCTCAAAGTCAGCATGGTCAAGCTCGATCCGTACATCAACGTGGATCCGGGCACCATGAGTCCGTTTCAGCACGGCGAGGTGTTCGTGACGGCCGACGGCACGGAAGCGGATCTCGACCTGGGCCATTACGAACGCTTCGTGCGCACGACGACCGGGCGCAACAGCAACTTCACGACGGGCCGGATCTACGAACGCGTGATCGCCAAAGAGCGCCGCGGCGACTATCTGGGCGCGACCGTGCAGGTCATCCCTCACATCACCGACGAGATCAAGTACCGCATCCGCTTGGGCGCAGGCAATGCGGACGTGTGCATGGTCGAGATCGGCGGTACGGTTGGCGACATCGAATCCTTGCCGTTCCTGGAAGCGATTCGCCAGATGGGCGTCGAACTCGGCCGCAATCATGTGCTGTACATGCATCTGACCCTCGTGCCCATCGTCGGCGGCTCGGGCGAGATCAAGACCAAACCGACGCAGCACTCGGTCAAGGAGCTGCGCGGCATCGGCATCCAACCCGACATTTTGTTGTGCCGTTGCGTGCAGACGCTGCCCGACGAACAGCGCCGCAAGATCGCGCTGTTCACCAATGTCGAGGAGCGGGCGGTGATTTCCGCGGTCGATTCGGACGACATCTACAAGATTCCGCTGTTGCTGCACGAACAAGACCTCGATGACATCGTCGTCGACAAGCTGCGCCTGGATGCGCCGGCGACGGATTTGTCCGATTGGCGCGCGGTCGTGACCGCCAAGCAAAATCCGGAGGCCGCCGTCGACATCGGGATGGTAGGCAAGTACGTGCAGATCCGTGATTCCTATATCTCGCTCAACGAATCGCTGATGCACGGCGGCATCAAGACGCGCACGCGCGTCAACATTCACTATTTCGAGTCTCAGGACATCGAGCGATCGGGGCCCGGAGCGCTGCAGAACATGGACGCGATCCTGGTGCCGGGCGGGTTCGGCGATCGCGGCATCGAAGGCAAGATCCAGGCGATTCGGTACGCGCGCGAAAATCGCATCCCGTATCTCGGCATTTGCCTAGGCATGCAGCTCGCGATCATCGAATATGCGCGCAACGTCCTTGGGCTCAAGGGGGCCAACAGTACCGAATTCGATCGCGCGACCCATCACCCCGTGATCGCCTTGATCACCGAATGGCAGGATTTGGCGCGAGGCCAGCAGGTGCGTGATGAAAAATCCAATTTGGGCGGCAGCATGCGTCTCGGTGCCCAGGAGTCGCGGCTCACGCCGGGCTCGCTTGCGCATGCGCTGTACGGCAAGGAATCGATCTTCGAGCGTCATCGCCACCGCTATGAGTTCAACAACAACTACCTTGATGACCTGACGGCGGCGGGCTTGCGCTTCTCCGGATTCTCGGCCGACGGATTGGTCGAATTCATCGAGCTGCCGAGCCATCCGTGGTTCATGGCGAGTCAATTCCATCCCGAATTCACCTCGACGCCGCGTGACGGCCACCCGCTGTTCACGGGATTCATTCGCGCGGCACGCGAGTACCGGGCGTCGCTGCAGCCCGGCCGCGCCACGGCCTAGCGCACGGCGGCCGTCGTGAAGTTGGCCTCGTTCGAAGTGGGCGCGGATCGGCCTTTGTTCCTGATCGCAGGTCCCTGCGTCGTCGAGAGCGAGGCGCTGGTCATCGATGTCGCAGGCCGCTTGCGTGAGATCACGCAGAAATTAAACGTCCCGTTCATCTTCAAGGCCTCGTTCGACAAAGCCAATCGCTCGTCGCGCGCGAGCTTTCGCGGACCCGGCATCGACGCCGGATTGAAGGCGCTTGCGCGCGTGCGCAAAGAGATCGGCGTACCGGTGCTCACGGATGTGCACGAGGACACGCCGCTGGCGGAAGTCGCGAGCGTCGTCGATGTCCTGCAGACCCCGGCATTGTTGTGCCGGCAGACCAACTTCATCATCGCCGCGGCGTCCCAGGGTAAACCGGTCAACATCAAGAAGGGCCAGTTCTTGTCGCCGTGGGAAATGGCCAACGTCGTCGAGAAAGCCCGCTCCACCGGCAATCCCGCGATCCTGGTTTGCGAGCGCGGGTTTTCATTCGGCTACAACAATCTCGTCTCCGACATGCGCTCGCTCGCGGTGATGCGCGCCACGGGCTGTCCGGTGGTATTCGACGCCACGCATTCGGTCCAATTGCCGGGCGGCAAGGGCGACTCCTCGGGCGGGCAGCGGGAATTCGTGCCCGTCTTGGCGCGCGCGGCCGTGGCGGCGGGCATCGCCGGCTTATTTATGGAGACTCACCCCGATCCCGCGAATGCCTTGTCCGACGGCCCGAATGCGTGGCCCTTGCAGCGCATGGAGTCGCTGCTCGCGCTGCTCATCGAGATAGACCAAGCCGTCAAGAGACGGCCATTCGAGGAATCCCTGCTGTAAGGGGTGTCGCTTTGCGAGGATCAGCGCACTATCGGTACCAATCTCTCAAGAGATCGTGCTAAGCTCCTGTCCCAATGAGAGTTTTCGGCGTCATCTTGGCATTGGGCGTAGTCTTTCTACAGTACCGCCTATGGGTTTCCGAACAAGGATTGCGTGAGGTCGCGCGCCTGCAGAGCGCGATTCATATGCAAACGCTGGCGAACCGCGATCTAGCGGCGCGCAATCGCCAACTCGGGGCCGAAGTGAACAATCTCAAAATCGGCCTGACGGCGCTCGAAGAGCGCGCTCGCAGCGAGCTCGGCATGGTCGGCAAAACGGAAACGTTTTATCAAATCGTGACCTCGGCGACCGCAATGCCCGCCGCGCCGGCCACCACGGTCACCGCCCGCGCGGAATGACCGCCGACAGCGCCGTACGCCGCGTCTGGGCGATCGTGCCCGCGGCCGGCCGCGGGATGCGCTTCTCGCCGGGCGCCCCGGATTCCAATCCGAAGCAATATGCGCAGCTGCTCGGCGCGAGCGTGCTCGAATGGACGCTGCGCCGCCTCTTGGCCGAGCCCCGCGTACACGCGGTCGTGACAGTCGTCGCGAACGATGATGCGCTGTGGCCGCCGCTGGCGGCCAAGCTCGCGACGCCGCGCTTGCAGTCGGCGATCGGCGGCGCAAGCCGCCAGCAATCGGTGATCAACGGCCTGGCGCATCTCGAACCGCTGGCCGCATCCGACGACTGGGTGTTGGTGCACGATGCCGCGCGACCGTGTTTGACGGGCATCGAATTGCGCGACCTGCTCGACGCGCTCGATCGGGGCGCCCACGGGGCCGTACTCGGTTCGCCGCTCGTCGATACGATCAAGCGCGAACAGGACGGCGTGATCGCGCAAACCGTCGATCGGCAAGGCTTGTGGCGAGCGCTGACGCCGCAAGTATTTGCGTTCGCCGAGTTGCGTCACGCGCTGCTCGAAGCCACGCGCTCAGGCTTGACCGTGACCGACGAGGCCCAAGCGATGGAGCGTCTCGGCCATCATCCGGCCCTCGTACGCGGATCCGCGTTCAACATCAAGGTCACGCGCCCGGAGGATCTCGAGGCGGCGGAGAGAATTTTGACTAGCGCGGAGGCAAATACGATGCGTATCGGCCAGGGTTTCGATGTCCATGCATTCGGGCCCGGCGAGCATGTCGTGCTCGGCGGGGTGCGCATACCGTACACGCGCGGCGTCGTCGCTCATTCCGATGGCGACGTCATCATCCACGCACTTTGCGACGCGGTGTTGGGTGCGCTCGGGCTCGGCGACATCGGCCAGCATTTTCCCGACAGCGACCCGCGCTACCGCGGCGCCGACAGCCGCGCATTTTTGCGCGAGGTTGCGGCACGGATGCGCGCCGCGGGTCTCAAGCTCGTCAACGCCGATGTAACCGTGCTGGCCGAGGGTCCGCGCATCGCGGCGCATCGGCTCGCGATGGCGGCGAACCTGGCGCAGGATCTCGGCGTGGCGGCCGCACGCATCAATATCAAGGCGACGACGGCCGAGCGCCTGGGCAGCATCGGTCGAGGCGAGGGTCTCGCCGCGATGGCCGCGGTATTGTTGGACGCCTGAGCCGCTCGCGCGCCGATCCCGCTGCGCGCGCCGAGCTGCTACGCGCGCAGCAGCACGTAGACCGCGCCCGTTCCGCCGTCGATCGCTTTGGCCGAGGTAAACGCCATGACGTCGAAATGGCGCCGCAGCCATTCGTTGACCGCCGACTTGAGCACCGCGCCGCGCGCACCGGAACGGGTTCCCTTGCCGTGGATGATGCGCACGCAGCGGCGCCGCTCGGCGCGGCTCAGGGCGATGAAATCGGCGAGCATTTCACGCGCGCGCGCTTGGTTGAGGCCATGCAGATCGAGTTCATCCTCGACCGGCACGAGACCGCGTCGCAGTTTGCGCAGCGTCTGATCGCGCACGCCGGCGCGCCGATACGACAGGCTTTCTTCAGCCGACACAGACGCGGCGATGAGCGGCATTTCCGCATCGAGATTGACCATGCTCGAGACGGCGCGCGGCGTGCGTTTGTGCCCCTTGTGTTTCAACTGCGCGAGCGGCGCTGCCGACAGCGCTAGCGGGCGCACGCCCTGCATGGCGGCACGAAATGTCAATGCGTCGGCGGAAGCGTTTGGGTCGGCGTCGCGTCGTTTTGTCATAGTCTCGAGATTCGATCGTCTACCGGGGGTTCCGGGCTTCCAGTATAGTCCTCGCGTGAAAATTCTACTTTCGAATGACGACGGCTACCGCGCGGAGGGTTTGACGGCGTTATGCGAGGCGATGCGGCCGCTCGGCTCGGTGGCGGTCGTCGCTCCCGATCGCAATCGCAGCGGCGCGAGCAATTCATTGACTCTGGACGTGCCGCTGCGCGCGCTCGCCTATGACACCGATGCGTATTATGTGAACGGCACGCCCACGGATTGCGTGCACATGGGGATCTCCGGTTTGTTCGACTTCGAGCATGACATCGTCGTCTCGGGCGTCAACGACAGCGCCAATTTGGGCGACGACGTGTTGTACTCGGGCACGGTCGCGGCCGCCATCGAGGGCCGCTTCCTCGGCTTGCCCGCAATCGCCGTGTCCTTGTGTGCGGATCAGGATACGCCCCGCAATTTCGCTGGCGCGGCGCGCATCGCGGCCCGCTTGGTCGGGCTGCTGGTGCGCTCTCCGCTGCAGGGATCGATGATCCTCAACGTCAATGTCCCGGATGTCCCGGACGGTGAGCTGCGCGGCGTTCAGGTCACGCGGCTCGGCAATCGTCACCGCAGCAAGCCGGTGGTGCGCGCCAAGGATCCGCGCGGCCGCGACGTTTATTGGGTAGGCTCCGCGGGAGCCGGCCAGGACGCGGGCCCCGGCACCGATTTCTACGCGGTCGCTGAAGGGTATGCGTCGGTCACTCCATTACAGATCGACTTGACGCGCCACGCGGCCCTCGCCGACATCGAACGCTGGCTAAACCTTGAATAGCTTTATGTCGGATTCGCGCATGAGTGGCATCGGCATGACTTCGGCACGCACGCGCGAGCGCCTCGTGCAGCGTCTGATCGAGCAGGGCATATCCGATGAACGGGTGCTCGATCGGATACGCCATGTGCCGCGGCACCTGTTCGTCGATGAAGCGCTCGCGAGTCGCGCCTACGAGGACACGGCGCTGCCGATCGGTTTCGGTCAGACGATTTCCCAGCCCTATATCGTCGCGCGCATGACCGAGCAATTGCTGGCGACCGGCGTGACGACGAAAGTTCTGGAGATCGGGACCGGCTGCGGCTATCAAACCGCGGTCTTATCGCCGCTGGTCGGCGAGATCTACAGCGTCGAGCGCATCGCGGGCCTGCTCTCTCGCGCGCGGCGCACGCTGCGCGAGTTGAAGATTCGAAACGCCAACTTTCGCCATGCGGACGGCAATATCGGTTGGGCGGCTCGTGCGCCGTTTGACGGGATCCTACTGACCGCCGCGCCGTACGCGGTGCCGAATGCATTATTCGACCAGCTCAACGTCGGCGGCCGTTTGATCGCACCGGTCGGTCCCGAAGGACGCCAGGAGCTGATCCGATTTACCAAGACCGACAAGGGCATCGAGCGCGAATCCTTGGGGCCGGTGAGCTTCGTGCCCTTGCTACCGGGGCTGCAGCAATAACGCGGTGAGCGCAGCGGCCTCGATCCGGGGTGCCGTGCTGGCCGCGATGCTGCTCGGCGGCTGTGCCGGCGACGAAATCCGCGAAGCGCCGGTCTACGTCGTGCGCCCACACGACACGCTGTACAGCATCGCGTGGCGCCACAATCTCAATTATCGCGATCTCGCGCAGTGGAATCATGTTGGTCCGGACTTTCGGATTGCGATCGGACAACGCCTGGCGCTGGGGCCCGAAGGCCGCGTCGCCGAGGCGCCGCAGTCGGCGGCCCCATCGTCGGGCGCCGCAGCGCATGGTCTGCGCGAAGAGCCGCGTACGGGCCGGCCTGCGATGCCTGCGCAGCCGATCCCGCATTTGAATTGGGTTTGGCCTACCGATCGGAATCTAAGTCCGCGCGCCGTGCAGAGCGGCGGAATTTCATTCCCAGGGCAATTGGGCCAGCAGATTCGCGCGGCGGCCGCGGGCCGCATCGTCTACACGGGCAGCGGCATACGCGGCTATGGGCAACTCGTGATCATCAAGCATAACGACGTGTTGCTTTCGGCATACGCATACAACCGCGATGTGACCGTCAGCGAAGGTCAAGAAGTGGCCGCGGGCCAAATGATTGCGCACATGGGGGAGGGCTCGCATCAGACGCCGCTGCTCTATTTCGAGATCCGTTTCAACGGCAAACCGATTGATCCATTGCCGGTTCTCGAAGGCAAAAAGTAAATTATAGATTGGTATCGTAACTTATTGAATATCAAATAAATATTGGATTTTATGTCAAATATCACACGGGCTTGCGGGCATTTTCGGCGTGTGCTTTACTGCGGACACTCCGCGAAAGAGGTCATTTGCGGGGCGCCGAAGGCTTGTAGGGGAACTGACGGGGGATTAAAAAGCTAATAAGATCAAAAAGAAGAAAAATATTTCTCAATACCACTTTAAAATATGTATTCGTCATGCAAGTGGGTGAGATCCGATCTTCGATTCCCGTGCATTCAAGTAGGCGCTCCGCTATTTTCTAATTCTCGCGACGCTGCGAACCTCGCGTCGCGATTCACACGATCAAGACCGCAAGCGCAAGTCGCTGTTCGGCCACAAGCACGTTGAACGTACGGCAGGCGGCGCCGGTGTTCATGACTTCATAGCCCACGCCGGCGCGCATGAATTTCGCACCGAACGCCGCCACGGGGAATGTCTGCTGGAGGCCCGTTCCCACGAGTACCAGTTCCGGGCTCAAGCCCAAGATGCGCGTCGCGAGTTCGTCCGACAGATCGGCGACGCTCACGAGCGTGGGTTCGATCAGAACAGCGGTCGCCGTGACGATGACTGAGCCGCGGATCTGCTGGGTGTTGATCCGTATCTCGCCGGGCGCATAGGCGCGGATCACATTGACACCTGAAGTTAAGTCTTGCGTGAAGCGCATGCGCTTAAGATACCGAATTCGTCATTGAGGCGCCGCGTGTCCATAGTTTTTATTCGTTTTCCTGCGCCGCCGGGCGATGCGCATCCCGGCGATGCGCTGCAACGCGCGGCGCTGCTCGAACGGCTGCTGGCCCGTGCCGATGCCTGCACGGACGTCACTGACTGGCGGCTGGAGGCGTATCGCGTACTGGCGGGCGACTCGGAAGCCGCTCCAGCCGTGGGTCCCGCTGCATTGCATGCGGCGCTGAGGTTTGGCGCTGGCGCAAGCGCGTTCCGATCCGCGCGCGCCTACATGGCGACACCGGTTCACTGCGTCGCGGCCATGACCAACGTGCGCCTGCCGCCGGGAGGCGTGCTGCGGCTCGAGTCGGCGGAAGCGGCTGAGTTGGCCGACGACTTCAACCGGGTCTTCGTGGCGGGAGCACAGCGTTTGATCGCGGCGCCCGACGGGTCACTCTGTTGTGTTTTCGAACCCGGGATCGTGGCAACGGGTGCCGACCCGCTGAGCGTCGTCGGTCATGACATCCACGGCTTCCTGCCATCGGGGCCCGACGGGGCGAGCATGCGTCGTCTGATGTGCGAGATCGAAATGTGGCTATTCGAGCATCGCGTCAATCAGCGTCGCGCCGCCGCCGGCGCGCTACCGGTCACGGGCTTATGGATCTGGGGCGGCGGCCCGACCGTGTCGCGGCTGCCGAGCTTGCGAGGCTGGATGCTTGGCGCGGACCCTTTTTTCGCAGCATGGCCCGCGCTCGCCGCATCCGGGCTCGCCGCCGCGCCCGGGCGTGCGGGCGACCCAGGCCTCATCGTCATCGCGGACCTGCCGGGCAGCGCGGCTTGGCGCGAGGCGCAAGTCGCGTGGCTGCTACCGGCGCTGGCGTCGCTGCGATCGGGGCGCATCGCGCGTCTCGAGTTGTGTGCGGGTCAGCGGCGCTATAGTCTCAGCGCCCGCTGGCGGTGGCGCTTTTGGCGGCGATCTCGGCCCTGGTGGGAGTTTTTTGAATGACGATACCGCAGATACGGCGACGAGCCATGCACGCGGCCGAACGCTTCGGCGCCGATCTGCACCCCGTTTTGCGTCGCGTTTATGCTTCGCGCGGCATAGCCAGCGACGAGGAACTCGATCTGTCGCTGCCGCGGCTGTTGCCGGTCGGCTCGTTGACCGGCGTCGATGCGGCGGCCGAACTCCTCGCTGCGCACCGCGGCTCGGGCCGTGTGCTGGTCATCGGCGATTTCGATGCGGACGGCGCCACCAGCAGCGCGCTCGTCGTGCGTGCCTTGCGCGCGCTCGGGTTTGCGCAGGTCGATTTCCTCGTGCCGAATCGGTTCCGGTTTGGCTATGGCTTGACGCCCGAAATCGTCGCGCTGGCCGCCACGCGTGCGCCGAGCCTGATCGTCACGGTCGACAACGGCGTGTCGAGCGTCGAGGGTGTGGCAGCCGCGAATGCGCTCGGCATTCCGGTGCTCGTGACCGACCACCATCTGCCGGGTGCGACGCTGCCGCGCGCCGCGGCGATCGTCAATCCGAATCTCGCGGGCTCGAGTTTCGCGAGTCCTTGCCTCGCGGGCGTCGGTGTGGCGTTTTACGTCATCGTTGCGCTGACCCGATTATTGCAGAACACCGACTTCAAGCCTGCCGAGCTGCTGGATCTGGTCGCGCTCGGCACCGTGGCCGATGTCGTTCCGCTCGATCGCAATAATCGGATCCTGGTTGCCCAGGGCATGCGCCGCATCCGAGCCGGGCGATGCGTTCCGGGCATCCGCGCGTTGCTCGATTGCGCGGGCCGGCGATTCGACCAAATCACCGCCGCGGATTTGGGCTACGCGGTCGGACCGCGCTTGAATGCGGCGGGCCGCCTGACCGACATGAGCCTCGGCATCGCCTGCCTCTTGACCGACGATGCCGGCGAGGCGGCGCGGCTCGCGGCGCAGCTCTCGAAGCTCAATGAGGAGCGCCGCGAAATCGAAGGGCGCATGCAGCTCGAAGCGGTCGACATCGCGGCCGCGATTTCCAAGCAGGCCGACGGCGCCGAGTCGCTCGGCCTGTGTCTGTTCGACGAGACTTGGCACCAAGGGGTCATCGGACTGGTCGCCGGGCGCATCAAGGATCGGCTACATCGACCCGTGATCGCTTTCGCGCTCGCCGAGGACGGATCGTTGCGCGGTTCCGCGCGCGGCATAGCCGGCGTGCACATTCGCGATGCGCTCGATAGCGTCGCGGCGCGCCACCCCGAACTGATCCAAAAATTCGGCGGACATGCGATGGCCGCGGGATTGAGTCTACATCGGGATCATTTCCCCGCGTTCCGCGCGGCGTTCGCCGCCGAGATCGCCACGCGCATGACCCCGGAATCCTTAGGTCTGTTCATCGATTCGGACGGTGAGTTACAGGCTGCGGAGATCTGCATGGATACCGCGCGCATATTGCGCGGCGCCGGTCCCTGGGGCCAGGGATTTCCGGAACCCGTATTCGACGGCGTTTTCGACGTGCAGGGCACGCGGATCGTCGGCGAGAAGCATCTCAAGCTAAAACTGCGCGCGAGTCCGCGCGGCGAGACGATCGATGCGATCGCCTTTGGCTATGTGGGGGGCGCGGCGGAAAGCGCGAGCCTGCGCGCCGGGGCGCGCGTTCGAGTCGCATACCGGCTGGAAGTCAATGAATACAACGGTACGCAGAGTCTGCAGCTCAACTGCCAGCATCTGCAGGTCGCGCCGGCGACTGCAGCGCTGCCATGATTCGTCATCATTGAGTCAGCGTCACGCCGCTATTGCTACCCACACTCTGGTCACATCGTCGCAACAGGTGTGCCATGTCCGTCAAGTTAATACTGATCGCAATCATCACCTTGCTGCTGCTGTGGCCGCTCAATCTCGTGCAAGGATTGATCGGCGAGCGCAGCGCCATGCGGGCCGCGGCCGTGGAACGGGTCGCGGGCAATGTCGGGCATGCACAGCAAATCGGCGCCGTGATGTTGATCGTTCCAGTGACTCGCAGCTGGACCGCCGACGGCAAGGCCTATTCAAAAACCGCCGAGCATCATCTGCTCGCCCAGACCGTGCACCTCGACGGCAGCGTAGACGGCGCGGCACGCCATTCCGGTATCTATTCGGTGCCGACCTTTCAAGCGAAATTGCAAGTCAGCGGCACATTGACGACCGCCGAATTGCGAGGCGCGACGATGCCGGAGAGCGGCATCGTCAAACGCATCGGGCAGGCCGCGCTGTTTGTCGCCATCTCCGATCCGGCCGGGATCCGCACGCTCGCCGGCATCCGCGTCGACGGCAAGATGTTGCCCGTGACTCCGATGCGCATCGGGGAGTTGAAAGGGGTCGGCGTGAATCTGGCGCAGTTCGACGGTGATCTTCCGGGCGAGATCGAATTCGCGTTCGATCTGCAGATCTGCGGCACCGAGCGCCTGCAATTTCTTCCGCTTGCCGAGTCGACGCAAGTCGACTTGCGCTCATCCTGGCCGAGCCCGAGCTTCAGCGGTGCCTTCGGACCGCTTGGATCGCCGCGCATCTCGAGCGAGGGGTTCACGGCTCAATGGCGCGTGTTGCAGTTGAACCGCGGCTACCCGCAGCAATGGGCCGATGACAAAGTCGGTCAAACGCAGATCGCCGAGTCGGCTTTCGGCGTCGATTTCTATGAGCCCATCGATACCTATCAGTGCAATTACCGCGCGAACCATTACGCGTTCCTATTTATCGCCGTGAGCTTCATGGTGCTGTTCCTGCTCGAACACTTGCTCGGACTGCCGCTGCACCCCGTGCAATACGCGATGACCGGGGCGGCCTTGTCGATTTTCTATCTGGTACTGCTGGCGGTCAGTGAACATCTGCCGTTTGGTCCGGCCTATGCGATCGCGACGGCCGCGCTGGTTCTATTGCTATCGATATACTACAGCGGCGTCCTTAAGCGAGTTCGAGCCGGTGCGATCGCCGGCCTCGTCAGCAGCCTCTGTTATGCGCTGCTGTACTTGTTGATATTGTCGGAGGATTACGCGCTTCTGTGCGGCGCGCTCGCGCTCTTTTCGGTGCTGGCCGCGATCATGATCGCGACGCGCAAGGTCGATTGGAGCCGGCTCGGAAGATCGGCCTAGCGGGGGCGCTATACTCTATCCGCGTACCGTTTGAGTACAATCGCGCCTGGATGCAGTGGGGGACCAGCGGTGACGACAACATATAAGCTCTATGGGTGGGTGGGTTCCGGTTCATTCGCGGTACAGGTCGCGCTCGAAGAAATCGGCGTGCCCTACGAGCGCATTTGGGTCGGGCGCGAGCCCGATGCGATCGCGCAATATCGGCAATTGAATCCCACGGGCCGCGTGCCCGCGCTCGGATTACCCGACGGCACGGTGATGTTCGAATCGGCGGCGATACTGATTCACCTTGCGCTTGCCCACCCCGACGCGCGCCTGGCGCCGCCGCCTGGCACGAGTGCGCATGCGCGATTCCTGCAATGGATGGTGTACTTGTCCGCGAATGGCTACGAATCGGCGCTGCGCATATTTTATTCCGAACGCTTTTCGACTCGCGGCGCCGCGGATGCCGAAGCGATTCGCGAGAAGGGTACCGCGGATTACCTTGCGAACCTCGCTCTGATCGACGCGAGGCTCGCGCCCTACGTACTCGGCGCGGATTATTCGATCGCCGATGCGTATCTGTACATGCTGGCCTCGTGGAATCCGGGTGACAAAGCGCAGCTCTACGCGCGTCTGCCGCGGCTCGAGGCGCTTTGCTCGCGCGTGGCGGCGCGACCGGCCATCGTCAAGGTGGAGGCCGATCACGCGGAATAGGGGCCGTGGCGCGATGCGTCAGATCGGATCGTCGAGCGATTTTGCGAGCGGCGTGAACAGCTGCGGACCCGTGGCCGTCATGTGCCAGCAATCCTCGAGGCGCACGCCGAATTCACCGGGAATGTAGATCCCGGGTTCATCCGAGAAACACATGCCTGCTTCGAGCGGCGTGGCATCCCCATGCACGAGGTAGGCCGGTTCGTGTCCGTCCAAGCCGATCCCATGGCCGGTGCGATGCGAAAGGCCCGGCAGCCGGTAACCCGGTCCCCAACCCTCGCGCTCGTAGTAGCCGCGCACCGCATCGTCGATGCGGCCCACGAGAACGCCGATTTTCGCGGTCTCGAGCGCGAGTTCCTGGCCGCGCTTGACGGTATTCCAAACCTTTCGCTGGCGCTCGCTCGCCGCGCCGAACACCCAGGTGCGCGAAATATCCGACTGATAACCCTGCACGGTGCAGCCGCAGTCCATGAGGACCGTCGAGCCGTCGCGGACCGTTTCGGCGCGGTGCGAGCCATGCGGATACGCCGACGCTTCGTTGAGCAGCACGAGCGAGAACTCCGGCGAGCCGCCCAATTCGACCGTCACGCCGTCCATGAGCGCGCCGATTTGCGCAGGCGTCATGCCGCGCTCGAGGCGCGCGTGCACGGTGCGCAGCGCTTCGATCGTGACTGCGTTGGCGATCTGCATCAAGCTCAGCTCGGCGGGCGACTTGACGAGGCGGCACGCGCGCACGAAAGGATCGCCCGTGACTATTTCGATTTTTTGCGCCGCACGCCGGACACCGTCGACGATGAAGAAGCGCATCGTCGATTCGACCGCCACGGGGCCCGAGGCGACGCCTCGGTCGCGCAGCGCTTGGGCGATGATCTCGAAGGGACTATCCGCCTCGTTCCAGGTTCTGATCTGGTCGCCGACTTGGAAGGTCTCGCGAACCGAGGGTTCCTCGAACGCGGGCGTCACGACGATGAGGTCGCCGCGCGCCGGTAGGATTGCAGCGGTGGTCCGCTCGGACCGGCGCCAGCGAATTCCCGTGAAATACTCGAGTGTCGAACCGGATTCGACGAGCAGCGCACCGGTCTTGCGCTCGATCAGAAGCTTCTGCAGCTTATGGATGCGCGCGCGGCGCTCGTCGACCGAGATCGGTTTGGCGTCCGTCGTCAGGGATTGCAGCTTGGGCGCCGAACTCACGGGTGCCGCTTGCTCGGCACCCATCGCAAGCAGTGGCGCGGCGCCCGCGGCGGCGAGAAAAGTGCGTCTAGAAATCATGGCATAGATCTCCTCGGCGGCGCGGCTCCTGCGCCCCGGCGTGCCGATGGGACCGCACGTTAGCATGTGTCAGGAATCGTTTCGAGATTGAGTGTTACTCTTTAGCGGATGCCGATCAACGCGAGCACCGAGGAAGTTCACATGAGTCTTGCCACTCGCCAATTATGGCTGCATCACAACACGACGATCACCTGTCCGCATTGCGCGCAGGAATTTCCGTTGGATCGGGGCTTCGGCCAGAAGGCGCTGGAACAACTGGCCGAGGCCAGCGCGGCTGCGATCAGCGCGATGCGCAATGCCGAACGCGCCAATGTCGAACGGCTCGCCGAACAATCCTTGGCGCTGCAACTCGAGGAGCTGCAGAAGGCGCTCGGTGAGCGCGATCGTGCGCTGGCCGATAAGGCGCGACAGGTGACGGCGCTGCGCGACGAGCAACTGCAGCTGCGCAAAGAGCGGGAAATGCTCAAGGACGAAAAAGCGGCGCTCGCTCTCGATGTCCAGAAACAGGTCGATGAACAGATTCAGCGCCGCGAATCGATCGTGCGCGCCCAGGAGCAGCAGCGGGGCCAACTCGAAAAAGCCGAGCTGCAGAAGAAGCTGGATGACGCCGTCGACGAGTTGGCGGCCGCGCAGCGCAAGATGGAGCAGGGTTCCCAGCAGCTGCAGGGTGAAGTGCTCGAATTGGTCATTGAAGAGGGATTGCGCCGCGCTTTTCCGCTCGACGCGATCGAGGAGGTCAAGAAAGGCCAGCGCGGCGGCGATGTGCTGCAGCGAGTCATCACGCGCGGCGGCCAGGCGGCCGGCACGATGCTCTGGGAGACCAAGCGCGCCAAAGAATGGGGTCCACAATGGATTGCGAAGCTCAAGGAGGATATGCGCGCCTGTGGCGCCGCGGTCGGAATTTTGGTCACGATGCCCGCCGCGCTGCCAAAGGATTGGCCTCCGGGTGCGTATTTCGGCTTGTACGAGGATGTCTGGGTCACCCAGGCCTCTACCGCGATCGGCATGGCCGAAGCGCTGCGCTCAGGGCTCTTGGACCTGCATCGGCAACGCGCGATATCGGCCGGCAAGGGCGAGAAGATGGAGGCGCTCTACGACTACCTGACGTCGCCGCAATTCGCGCACAAGCTCAAGGCGGTCTACGACACGTTTAAGAAAATGCGCGAGGAACTGGAATCGGAAAAAAACGTCACGATGCAGCGCTGGGCGCGCCGCGAGAAGCAGCTGCAAGCCGGTGTCGGCCAGCTGCTCGGCATCGGCGGGGAGATTCAGGGCCTCTCGCAGCAAGAGCTGCCATTGTTGGAACTGGAGAACGATGCGGCGGCCTCGGACTCCGGCGCTTCAGCCGAGCGATAACGGGATGCCCCTGCAGCTGCGGCCTCGCAATCCGGTGTTTCGGCGCGCAGGCCGCCGATTTCGGTCCGTAGCCTGGTTCTTTCCATAATCTGGCGCCGGTCGGCGCCATGCCGCGATCGGCTATCATGGCTCAGCGATCGTCCATGATGGCGCGATGATCGGCTATGATGGCGACGATCCGCCACGTTGCTGCGAGGGGAATCGTGAAACCGAAATCAGCTTACGTTGCCGCCTTGCCGATCCTCCTGATGTTCGGGCTCATTGCCGGGCCCATTGCGGCTGCGCCGCTCTCGCATCTAACGGTGCGCATCGTCACGGGTGCGCAGCCGCTGCTTGCGGGCAGCGATGTGGAGCTGCGCATCTATGCGGTCGGCGGACGCGTTCTACGCTTTCCGTTGGCGCATGGCGACGCGTGGTCGGCCGACTCGACGCGCCTCATTCCGGTGAGCTTGTCCGATCCCCTGGATCCGCGCACGGTCATGCGATTCAGCATTTATTACCGCGCCGCTGCGCCCGAATCCCCGCCATGGGAGATTGCCTCTGCGGAAGTGGATATCAGCTCGGGCCGAAACGCGCCGGAGCGCTTGCTCGATGCGACGGTGTCCGGGGTGATTACCAAGCAGGGCGAGGTCGCCACCGAAGAGCGCAGCGCAGGCTCGCTGGTCTGCGCCACGGACGCGGATTGCGATGACCACCGCAGCTGCAACGGCATCGAGCGCTGTCGGCCACGCGCTGCGGGCGCGGATGCGCGCGGCTGCGTCAAGGGAACGCCGGTGGTTTGTCCGGTGAATCAAGTCTGCACCGAAGGGCACGGCTGCGTAGGCCCCGATTCGCTCAAAGGGAGTCTCGCGCAGCCGCCGGCAGCGCACTGAACCGAAAGCTTCGACCCCCCCCGATCGCGCTTCCGCGACGGTGCTTAAGATCCTGGGTGTCGTCGGCGCCGAATAGGCGCGGTCTACTCGCCGGCCGCGCCCGACAACAACACGTGTTCCGCGGTCCCGTCGTCGAGACTCGCCGTATCCGGCGGACTCGTTGCTTGTCGATCGGCTATGCTGCGCGCCGCGCGTGTGGCGGTCGCCATGTCGATCTTGCCGTTGAAACTCGCGCCATCGGCGATCGAAACGCGCGGCGCCATCAGATTGCCTTGCACTTTCGCCGTGGGCCGTATGCTGATCGACTCGAGCGCGTACAAATCGCCCTCGATCGTGCCGTCGACGATGATATTGCGGGCGCGTGAATCGCCCTTGACGACACCATCGGTGCCGATCGTGAGGTTTTGCGTATGGTGAATCGATCCCTCGATTCGCCCCTGCATGACGAAATCCTCGTCGGCGCGCAATTCGCCCTTGAAACGCAATGACGGCCCGAACACCGAGCCGACCGGCTTCGGCTCCGCCGCCGGTTTGACTTCCGCCGGTTTGACCTCGGCAGCTTTGGCTTCGGCGGGCTTGACGTCGAGCGCCGGCTTCATTTCCGCGCGTGCCGCGGGCGCTGCGGGCGCGCTCGTCAGCGGCGACTTAAATTCGAACTCCGCGAGCCGCGGATCGGGAAAGCTTTCGCGCGACGCGCGCTTGTCAAAATTCGTGCTGCTCATGGATGCATTGTCTCCAGCGGTGTTCTTGAACCAAGCCATGGGGTACTCCGGACGGTATCAGGCGGCGTTTGGCGCGCGATGTCCTGATCCTGATGCGGGCGTCTTCACGGTTTTGCCGTCGCTCATGTCGACGCTGCCGTTGAACTTGGCGCCCTGCAGGATGGTTACCGACGGTGCCGTGATATTGCCGGTCATGAGCGCGGTTTCGGTCACCGCAACCGATTTATCGGCGCGGACGTCGCCTTCGATTGTTCCTTCGATGACGACCATGGTCGCTTCGACGTTGGCGTGGACCGTGCCTTCGCGCCCGATCGTGAGGCGCTGCGTGCGGGTGATCGAGCCCTCGATCTTGCCGTTGATGACCAGATCCTCCTCGGAGGACAGTTCACCCTTGAATTTGATCGTGGGTCCGAGTATCGACGTGCGTTCTTTCAACGTATTGTAGGGATTGCTCATCGTCGAACTCCTGGGGGGCTAGCGAATCAATGCGGATCGATCGGCGCCAGAGGATGCTACGCGCGGCATTCCGCGGTCCCCACCAACTGCGTCACAAAAAGACGCCCCCTGGTGGAGCGGCGCGTCCGCGAGCTTTCGAAGATTCATCGTTTGGTCACAAAACTTGAGCAAGCTTGTCGCAATGCAGATACAGCACAACGATTTGCGAGTGTAGGGCGTCCTTGAAAACGATCGATTTGGTTTATTGCAACGCCGGCGGCGGCCACCGGTCCGCGGCGATCGCCCTCGAGACCGTGATTCGCGACCAGGCTCGGCCCTGGCGGATTCGCCTCGTCAATCTGTTCGAAGTGCTCGACCCCCAGGGCGTGTTTCGCAAGACCACCGGCATGAACCCCGAGGATTACTACAATAAGCGGCTCGCCCGCGGCTGGACCTTGGGTTTGGCGCAGGAGCTGAAGCTGCTGCAGGCGCTCATACGCCTCAGCCATAAATCCATCACCAAGCAGTTGCGCCGGCATTGGCGCAGGACGAAGCCGGACATGGTGGTTTCACTCGTGCCGAACTTCAATCGCGCGATGTATGAAGCCCTGGCCCACGCGCTGCCGAGCGTTCCGTACCTGACCGTCATGACCGACCTTGCCGATTACCCGCCGCATTTCTGGATCGAGCCGGAACAGGACCAGCATTTCGTTTGCGGTACGCCGCGAGCGGTTGCGCAGGCGCGTGCGATGGGATATGAGGAAAATCGCGTGCATGCGACCTCCGGGATGATCATAAGGCCGGATTTCTATCGCGAGCTCATCGTCGATCGATGTGCCGAGATGCGTCGCCTGCAGCTCGATCCGGATCGCCCGACGGGCATCGTCATGTTCGGCGGCCACGGTTCGCGGGCCATGCGCGGCATCGCGAAAAGACTCGAGGACACGCAGTTGATTCTGATCTGCGGGCACAATGGCGCGCTCGCCGAGCGGCTGCGCACGATGAGTGCCGCGGCGCCAAGGCTCGTGATCGGATTTACCCCGGATATCCGCTATTACATGAAGCTCAGCGACTTCTTCATCGGCAAGCCCGGTCCGGGCAGCATCAGCGAGGCCGTGCATCAGGGCCTGCCGGTCATCGTCGTACGCAATGCAATGACGATGCCGCAGGAGCGTTACAACGCGCAATGGGTGCGGGAAAACAAGGTCGGCGTCGTGCTCGATTCGTTTCGCTCGGTGCGCGGCGGCGTCGCGGAAGTCATGAGCCGGCTCGGCGAATTTCAGGATGCGATCGGCCGTATCGAGAACCGCGCGGTGTTTGAAATTCCCGAGATCATGAACGCCGTTTTGCAGCAGGGCCGTGCGTCGCGGCGGCCGGTCGCGGTTCGAGAGCACGGTTTAGCCCTGCATTGACGCCGACTGTCGGCTTACAATGCCGGCATGATCAAAACAATCCGTTTGTTGACGGCGATCGCCGCGCTCGCCGCGCTTGGCTGGCCGGCCCTCGTAGGCGCCGCCGAGACGCTGCTGCTACACGGCTCCATCTACACTGCAGATGCGCGGGGACGTTTCGTGCAGGCGCTCGCGATCGAGGACTCGCGCATCACCGCCGTAGGCACCGATGCGCAAATCCTCAAGCGTCGCCGTACCGGCGCGCAAGTCATCGACCTGCACGGGCGCACCGTGATTCCCGGTATCGTCGATTCGCATATGCACTTGCTCTACGGCGCGTATGCCTTGTACGGCCTGAATCTGTCGACACCGGAAGAGAGCATCACGCCCGACAAGCCCGATGTCCTCGTCGACCGCTTGCGCAGCTATGCGGCGGCGCATCCCGCGGACGCCGTGCTGTTCGGCCGAGCCGATTTCTCCACGGCGCCGCCGACGACGCCGAGCTATCGATTGCTCGATCGCGCCGTGGCGGACCGTCCGGTCGTGATTCACAACTCCTCCGAGCACGCGATGTGGCTCAACTCCGCGGCGCTGAAGTTGGCGGGACTCGACGACCGGCCGGTCTCTGACGCCGATGAGGAGCGGGGCGTCGTGCGCGACGCGAGCGGGCATCCGACCGGAGTGCTGCTCGAGGCCGCCATGCAGCTCGCGGCGCGCGCGGTTGCCGCAATGATCCCCGTGGATCGGCAGCTGCAGATGATCCGAGCCGCGACGCATTACTTGAACGGCTTCGGCATCACCAGCGTCGTGAATGCCACCGGCGATCTGGCGGAGCTGCGTCTGTATGCCATGTTGCGCGATCGCGGCGAGCTCAGCGTCAGAACCCGCACGGCGTTCGGGGCGGTTGCCGTGGCGCATCGTCTGACGCCGGCGTTTCTCGCCGACTTGAGCCTGGCACGAGAGACCTACCATGACGATTGGGTCGGCGCCAACCTCGTCAAGTTCTTCGCCGACGGCGGCACGGGGCTCATTCCGCCCTTGGTATACGAACCGCACGACTACGCGGCGCTGATTTTGGCGCTCGATCAGCGCGGCTTTCAGATCATGACGCATGCCTTGCGTGCCGATTCCGTGCACATGATCCTCGACGCGTATGAACGGTTGGAAAACGCCAACGGCGTACGCGACCGGCGGCTGCGAATCGAGCACGCGGACCTCATCGAGGCTGACGATCTACCACGCTTCGCCGCGCTCGGCGTCATCCCCGACATGCAGCCGGCGTTTTGCTGCTCGGAGGCGGGCGGGGACTTCGATCCCGCGGCGGCCTTGCCCTCCGATCGATGGCGGTCCCTGGAACGCAGCGGCGCGAGGCTCGCGTTCAGCAGCGACTGGCCGTGCACTTGGCCGCCGGACCCGTTCGTCGCGATTCAACAGGCGGCGACACGGCAGGCCTGGAGTTCGGCCGCCACCGCCGCGATCCCCGGCGATTCGCTCGACGGAGCGGCGCAAGGGGGCGCGCGCCCGACGGGCGGCGTGTACCTACCGGAGGAGCGCATCAGTGTCTTGGATGCGGTCAATGCGTATACGCGTGGTTCGGCTTACGCGGCCTTCGCCGATACCAAAGTCGGTACGCTCGAAGTCGGGAAATTAGCCGATCTCGCGGTGTTGTCGCAGGACATCTTCTCCGCCGCGCCCGAGACCATCGGCAAGACGCGCGTCATTATGACGCTGATCGGAGGCAAGCGCGTTTACGAAGCCGCACCTTGAGACGCCGCCGCCGGCGTCGGCTTAGCGGCTCGCCGCCGGGGCCACGGGCGGCAGCATCGTCGTCAGCCGCGGCAAGTCGGCACCCTGAACCCATGCAAACGCAACCAGGTGCTCGAGGATGTGCTGCAGGTAGCCGCGAGTTTCATTGAACGGGATATTTTCCATCCAAACGGCGGCATCCATGGGCCTCTCCGGCAGCCAACGCGCGACCGGCGCCTCGCCGGCGTTATAGGCCGCAAGGCTCAGCGCGAGTTGACCGTCGTAGCGATCCAGTAATTCACGCAGGCGCGCGGCGCCCAGGGGTATCGCTACGTGCGGATCGAACAAGCCGTCCGGGCCCGGTGCCGGCAAATGCCAGCGCTTTGCCACCGCAGTCGCGGTCGACGGCAGCATCTGCATGAGCCCGCGCGCGTCCGCATGGCTGACCGCGTCCCTGCGAAACAGGCTCTCCTGGCGCATCACCGCGAGGATCCAATTCTCCGGCAATCGCGTCAGCCGGCTCGCATTCGCGATGGCCTCGGGAAACGGGTTCGGATAGCGCAGCCGCACGTCGTCGAGTTCACCGGTCTGCGCCAGCGTGGAGATCGACTGTGCGTACCACCCCCAGCGCGACGCCAGACGTGCGGCCTGCACTTTGATCGCGGGCTCGACGTGGCCGACGGCCGCATTCCATTCCGAGGATGCATCGTCCGTCATTTCGCAGTCGAACAGCGCATGCGCGCGCACCAAGGCCGGCTCGGCCGCGAGTGCGGTTTGCACGCCCAGGTCGTCGGGTGATGGCTTGGCGTTGAGGTTGTAGCTGCGGTGTGCGCGATCGGCGGCGAGATAGCCATAGTAATCGCGCAGATCGGCGATTTCCGCGTATAGCGGCGCAGCGGCGCCGGCGCCGCTCGTGGCTTCGACGGCGCGGGCGCGCCAAAAGCGCCAACGCGGCTGAGCCGCGAGACTGGGCGGCATCTCATCGATCCAGGCACGCGCTTGCTTATAATCGCCGGCCCATAGTGCCGCGCGCGCGCGCCATTCGTGTACGGAGTCATCGCCGGCGTCCACATTAATTCTCCGAAGGCGCGATGGCCGAAGGGTCGTGATCGTATGCGGCACCTAACGCGACGGCGCGGCGCAAGCGCTCTTGCAGCGCGGGCGAGGATCGGGCCGCGCGAGCAGGTTTGGCAGCAAAGCGGCCGCCGGCTCGAATTGACGCGTGCCAGGCGATCGAACCCGGCGAACAGCGCATCGGATTCAACGGTGACTTGCGGTATGCTCGGCGAGCGCGCTGAGCACCGGTTGCGGGGCCTCCAAGAATTGTGCCCAGCGCACCAAGGCGCGGCGCGCGCGGCCGGGACATCGAGCACAATGCGCGCGCGAGGCGCGGATTTTCGGCCTCGAGCGCCGCGCGCGTGCGGCTCTCGGCGAGCTCCGGCGTCAGCAGATTCTGCTGCCGCAGCCAGCCGAACACCTCGTCGCAACCGCTCGGCTGCTGTTGCGGCACAGCCCAACGCGCCAAGGCCTGCGCCGCGAGCCCCTCGGTTTGACCCGTCGACAATAGGCCTTGCAGCCGCGCGCAGATCAAATCGGGGTCGTTCAAGTCGTGTGCACGCGGCAAGAACCAATCCCAGCGGCGCCGCTCCGCCAGGCTCGCGAGCCACTCCCGGTGCAGTGCGCGTGCGACCGGCTCGCCCGCATGGGTCTGCAAGAACGCGTCGATCGTCGCGTCGAGATCCGCACCGGGCTGTTGCGACAGATCGCGGCGCAGGCGCGCGACGATCAGATAGTCGTAAATCGCGTAGGCCTGCAGCGCCGGGGAGTCCGGTGGCTCCGGTAAGTTCAGATGCACGCGCCGCATGGCGGCGACGAATGCTTGCGAGAGCGCGGATGGCTCGCTGAGCGCCGGCGCCTCGCCGGCGCTCAGCGGCGTCTGTGCAGCGGGTGTGGCCGATGCGGCAATGACTATCGCGAGGATTGCGGCCGAAGCGGACTTGGGAAATGACGGCATTGCCGGATATTAGCCGTCGGCGGCGGCATGCGTTGCGCTACTTCGAGGCCGCTGCCGCCGCCGGGCGCGCCGTCGCCACGGCGCCGACCGCAGCCGCAACTGTGTGTTAAGATTTCGCACCATGGAAATCAATCAGATCAAACGTTTCATCAAAGAACTTGAGGAGCGCACGAACTCCTTGAGGGGGTATCTTTGAGTACGACAACAAGCATGAACGGCTGCAGGAAGTCGCGCGCGAGCTAGAACAACCCGGAATTTGGGATCAACCGGAGCGCGCGCAAGATCTCGGCCGAGAGCGCGCCAAGCTCGAACAGGTCGTCGGCGGTTTGGATCGATTGACGAAGGAGCTGACCGACGCCGACGAATTGCTCGACCTTGCGGCCGCCGAGGGCGACCTGCCCGCGGCCGGAGAAGTCGAGGCCGACGCGACCCGGCTCAGTCGAGAAGTCGAGCAACTCGAATTCCAGCGCATGTTTCCGGGCAAGATGGATTCCCACAACGCGTTTCTCGATATTCAGGCGGGAGCGGGCGGCACGGAAGCGCAGGATTGGGCCGCGATGCTGCTGCGCATGTACTTGAAGTGGGCGGACGGGCACGGCATCAAGACCGAGATCATCGATCAAAGCGACGGCGAGGTCGCGGGCATCAAGGGCGCGACGATCAGCATGACCGGCCCGTACGCCTATGGCTGGCTGCGCACCGAAACCGGCGTGCATCGTTTGGTGCGAAAATCACCGTTCGATTCCGGTAACCGGCGCCATACCTCGTTCGCCTCGGTTTTCGTGTCGCCCGAGGTCGATGAGGAATTCGACATCGAGATCAATCCGGCCGATTTGCGCGTCGACGTTTACCGTTCCAGCGGCGCCGGCGGTCAACACGTGAACAAGACCGAATCGGCCGTGCGCATCACACACAACCCCAGCGGTATCGTCGTTGCGTGTCAGGGCGAGCGCAGCCAGCACAAGAACCGTTCGACCGCGATGAAGATGCTCAAGGCAAAGCTCTACGAGCTCGAATACAACAAGCGCAATGCGGCGGCGAAAGTGCTCGAGGATTCCAAGTCGGACGTCAGCTGGGGCAACCAGATCCGCAGCTACGTGCTCGATCAATCACGGATCAAAGACCTGCGCACGGGTGTCGAGGTCGGCAACACGACTGCGGTACTCGACGGCGGGCTCGATGTGTTCATGCAAGCCAGTCTGAAGCAGGGACTATGACGGACCACGAAGAACCTCCGATCGACGAGAATCATTTGATCGCCCAACGACGTGCGAAACTCGCCAAGTTGCGCGAGCAAGGCAACCCCTTTCCGAACGATTTTCGGCGCAATGCCCTGGCCGGTGATTTATTGAAGGCGCATGGAGAAAAAAGCGCAGCGGCACTCGAGGCCGAGCCGATCGCGGTCAGCGTCGCCGGCCGGTTGCGCGTCAAACGCGTCATGGGCAAAGCGAGCTTCGTCAAAATCGAGGATTCCAGCGGCGCCATCCAGCTATTCCTGCAGCAGCAGGCGCTAGGGCCCGCCTACGACGAGTTCAAGACCTGGGACGTCGGCGACATCATCGGCGCCGAGGGAACTCTGTTCCGCACCAATGCCGGCGAATTGTCGGTGCGTGCGCTGCGAATCCGCTTGCTGACCAAATCGCTGCGCCCGCTGCCGGACAAATGGCACGGCATCGCCGATACGGAATTGCGCTATCGACGCCGCTACGTCGATCTGATCATGAACGAGTCCAGCCGGCGAGTCTTCGAGACGCGCTCGCGGATCGTGCGGCAGTTGCGCGAGTTTCTCGACGCGCAAGGCTTTCTCGAGGTCGAGACGCCGATGCTGCAGACGATACCGGGCGGCGCGGCGGCGCGGCCCTTCGCCACCCACCACAACGCGCTCGATATGGACATGTACTTGCGCATCGCACCCGAGTTGTACTTGAAGCGGCTCACGGTCGGCGGCTTCGAGCGGGTCTACGAGATCAATCGCAACTTCCGCAACGAAGGCTTGTCGACGCAGCACAATCCCGAATTCACGATGCTCGAGTTGTATCAAGCCTATGCCGACTACACGGACGTCATGCGCATCGTGGAACAGATTTTCCAAGGCCTCGCCGATACGCTGCTGGGCTCGCGCAAGGTCATCTATCAGGGCCTGGAATACGATTTGAGCGGCAGCTTCGCCAAGCTCAGCATCGAGGAGATCCTGCTCAGCAACAATCCGGACCTCGATCCCATGTCGTTGCGCGACGTCTCGTATCTGCGGCGGGTTTGCGAACACATGAGAATCCCATTCAAGAGCGGCGACGGCGCGGGAAAGCTGCAGATCGAGCTGTTTGAAAGAACCGGCGAACACACGTTGATCCAGCCGACATTCGCTTACGCCTATCCGGCCGAGGTTTCGCCGCTGTCGCGACGCAACGATCTGGATCCGTTCATCACCGATCGCTTCGAATTCTTCATCGGCGGACGCGAATATGCGAACGGCTTTTCGGAACTCAATGATGCCGAGGATCAGGCGCAGCGCTTCAGGGAACAGGCCGCGCGCAAGAATGAGGGCGACGAAGAGGCCATGTATTACGACGCAGACTACGTGCGCGCCCTGGAATACGGGATGCCGCCGGCCGGCGGGCTCGGTGTCGGCATCGATCGTCTGGTCATGTTCTTCACCGACTCGGCGTCGATTCGCGACGTGCTGTTGTTCCCGCACATGCGCCCCGAGGTTTGAACGCGCCGATGAGCGGCCGGCGCTTGCCCATCGGTGTGTTCGATTCCGGCGTCGGCGGCTTGACCGTTTTGCGGGCGCTGCGTCTGGCACTACCCACCGACGATTTCATTTATCTCGGCGATACCGCCCGTTTGCCTTATGGCACGAAGAGCCCGGCGACCGTCGTCCGCTACTCCTTGCAGTGTGCGGCGGCGCTGGTGGCGCGCGATATTCGCTGTCTCGTCGTCGCCTGCAATACGGCGTCCGCTTCGGCCTTGGCCGCTCTGCGCCTGCAATATCCTTCGTTGCCCGTCATCGGTGTCATCGAACCCGGCGCCGCGGCGGCGGTGGCGGCATCCCGAACCCAGCACATTGCGGTCATTGCCACCGAGGGAACGATCGGCGGCGGTGCCTATCAGGATGCGATTCGTCGACTCAATGCCAACGCGCGCGTGACGCCCTGCGCCTGCTCGCTGTTCGTGGCGATGGCCGAGGAGGGCTGGACCTCGGGCCCCATCGCCGCTGCGGTTGCACACCGCTATCTGGATCCGATCTTTGGGCTTGGCGGAGCCCCCGACACGCTGGTGCTCGGCTGCACGCATTTCCCGGTGCTCGCCGAGGCGATCCGCTCCGTGCTGCCGCCCGCCGTGCAGATCGTCGACTCGGCCGCAACGACTGCGGCGGCGGTGCTGCGGCAATTGCAGGCCGCCGACCGCGCGGCGCCCACGACCGGCGCGGCGCCCACGACCGGCGCGGCGCCCACGACCGGCGCGGCGCCCACGACCGGCGCGGTGCCCTCGACCGGCGCCCGCCGCGCCGCCGGTCGCGTAACCTGGCTCGCTACCGACGGGGCGGCACGATTTGCGCGCGTAGGCACGACGTTTCTCGGCGAAACGCTGCACGCGGCGGATATCGAAATCATCGATCTCTAGGCGGGTACGCTGACCGGGTAGGGGAGCGGCAACTCCGCGCCCACCAGGTTTTCGTTCACGACCTCCTCGCCCTCGGCCTTGTCCAAATTGACGACGGCGAGTGCTTCGCAGTCCTCGCCCACGCGGGCCAATTCGGTCAGACGTCCCGCGCGCCCATCGCGCAGGCGCACGCTCTCGCCGATGCTCCACGCGCTGCCCGGCAAACGCAGCCTGGCCAGGCGGCGCTTGATACGCCCAAGATTTTGGGTACGCGCGATGATTTCCTGCCCCGTATAACACCCCTTGCTGAAGCTGATCCCATCGATCAAGTCGAGATTGAGCATTTGCGCGACGAACAGTTCGCTGGTCGGTGTGTAGATCTGGGGCACGCCGGCGCGAATGTCGGCGAGCCGCCAGTCGTGCTCGATCGCCGGCGCATCCAACGGATTGCCGGCGAGGCCGCGCGCCTCGAGCGCGGCGGCCGCGCCCAACACCCAGAAGCGGCCGGGATCCGCAGACTGCCGCGCGATGCCGATGCCATCGACCTCGCGGTATCCGGTTGCAAGATCCGAAATCGGCAGACCTGCGCGAGCGATGGAATCCAAACCGTGATGGCCCGCGAGCGCCATCGAGTCGGTCGCATCGTCGATTTGAACCTTGGCGCGCAATACGAACTTGCGCATGCGCGCGAGCGTGGGCGCGATCAGCTCCCGCGGCACGATCGCGAGGATTCCGGTGGAATGCGGGACCAAGTACAAAATCGCAATGACGCGCCCTTGCGGATTGGAATACGCCGCCAAGAGCGGCTCGCCCGCTGCGAGGCGGCGCGTGTCGTTGGAAATTTGTCCCTGCAGGAATGTGCCGCCGTCGGATCCCGAGAACCGCAATAGGCCCAAGTGCGATAGCCGTCCCGAATGCATGTTCATGGCTTCATGAAATGGGTCCTGGCGGGCAAAGTCAACCCGGTCGATGAGGATACGCCATCGGGTGGGGGTCAGCGCCGCGGGGAAATTCAAGTTCTCACGCATAGGTTTATACTGGCGTTTTCTGGCAAACTTTGGCCGGTGACATCGAATTCTCCAAAACCGGGTGAGGATACGGCCCCAGTCGGGGCAATCGCGGGCGCAACACGCGTTTCCGTCGTGCCGCCGCCGGCCGCTGCAGCGGCGGGGGCGACAACGGCCGTGTCTGAGGTCGGCGGTCGAGACGGACCCGACCCGACGCGCTTCGGTGATTGGGAGCTGCGGGGTCGCTGCATCGATTTTTAAGCTCGCCGTGAGCTCAAATACTCATCCATTCGAAGGATCGCCCATGTCTGTACGCGCCCGGCCGCTGTCGCCTCACCTGGATATTTATCGTTGGCGAATTGGCATGACGCTGTCGATCGTGCACCGAGCGACGGGCGTCTTCCTCGCGCTCGGATTGCCGGCACTGACCTATTGGTTGGTGGCGCTCGCGAGCGATGCGCCGACCTATGCGCGGGCGATGCGCTTGTTGTCGAGTCCCGTCGGTCTCGTACTGCTGCTGGGGTGGACGTTTTCGTTTTTCTATCATTTATTGAACGGCGCGCGCCATTTGCTCTGGGACGTAGGCTTGGGGTTCGAGAGCAGCGAACGGCGCACGAGCGGCTGGCTGGCGATCGCCGGAGCGCTGGCATCGACGGCTGCGGTTTGGATGCTGTTGTGGCAATTCAAGCGCCTCTGAGGAGCGCATCATGAGCCTACGTAGTCCTCTCGGTCGCGCCTTGGGATTGGGGTCGGCAAAGGCCGGAACCGAACATTGGTGGGCTCAACGCGTGAGCGCCGTGGCCTTGATTCCATTGACGCTCTGGTTCTTGTTCTCGCTGTTGTTGTTGCCCGACCTCAGGATTGGCACGGTGCGCGCATGGCTGCAGTTTCCGCTCAGCGGTTTTCTCGCGATCTTGCTCGTCGCGGTCTTGGCTTATCACTCCTACCTCGGCGCGACCGTCATCGTCGAGGATTACGTTCACACCGAGGGATTGAAGATACTCGGGTTGCTGAGTCTTCAATTTTTGCACGTGCTGGTCGGCGGCGCCGGCATCTTTGCGATATTGCACGTCGCGTTTGGAAGTTAGTCGGCCATGAGCGATTATCAATTCACCGATCATACGTTTGATGTCGTCGTCGTCGGTGCCGGCGGCGCCGGGTTGCGCGCAACGTTCGGTTTGGCGGAGGCGGGCTTGAGCACCGCATGCCTGTCAAAAGTGTTTCCGACGCGCAGCCACACCGTGGCCGCGCAGGGCGGCATCTCCGCGGCGCTCGGCAATATGGGTGCCGATGACTGGCGTTGGCACATGTACGACACCGTCAAGGGATCGGATTGGCTCGGCGACCAGGACGCGATCGAATTCATGTGCAAAGAGGCGTCGTCCGCGGTCATTGAACTGGAACACTACGGCGTGCCGTTCTCTCGGACCGACGACGGCCGCATTTATCAACGGCCATTCGGCGGCATGACGACGCACTTCGGCAAAGGTATCGCGCAGCGAACATGTGCCGCGGCCGATCGCACCGGCCACGCGATGCTGCACACCTTGTATCAGCAGTCGCTCAAACACGAAGCGACTTTCTTCGTGGAATATTTTGCGCTCGATCTGATCATGGAAGACGGAGCTTGTCGCGGCGTCGTGGCTCTGAATATGTCCGACGGTACGCTGCACCGCTTTCGCGCGCACAAAGTCATCTTGGCGACCGGCGGCTACGGCAGGGCGTGGTTCTCCTGTACTTCCGCGCACACCTGCACCGGAGACGGCGGCGGCATGGTGTTGCGCGCCGGATTGCCGTTGCAGGACATGGAATTCGTGCAGTTTCATCCGACGGGTATCTACGGAGCGGGATGCTTGATCACCGAGGGTTCACGCGGCGAGGGCGGATACCTGACGAATTCGGCGGGCGAGCGCTTCATGGAGCGCTACGCGCCCAATGCCAAAGACTTGGCATCGCGCGATGTCGTGAGCCGCTCGATGACGATCGAAATTCGCGAAGGGCGCGGTGTCGGCAAGCTCAAGGATCACATTTACTTGCACCTCGAGCATTTGGGCCCGGCGGTCATCAAGGAACGCCTGCCCGGCATTGCGGAAACGACGAGGATTTTCGCCGGCGTCGACGTCAATCGCGATCCGATTCCCGTGCTTCCGACCGCTCACTACAACATGGGCGGCATTCCTTGCAACGTGCACGGCGAAGTCGTGACGTTGCGCAACGGCAGCGCCGACAGCGTCGTGCCCGGACTCATGGCGGTCGGCGAGGCGGCCTGCGTCTCGGTGCACGGCGCGAATCGGCTGGGGTCGAATTCGCTGCTCGATCTCGTGGTATTCGGGCGCGAGGCGGCGCGTCAGTGCGCGCGCACGATTACGCCCGGTACGGCACATCGCGCTTTCAAGCCGGATGCGGCGGATTTCGCGGTGGCGCGCTTGACTAGGCTCCGTCAGGCGCAGGGATCGCTGCGCACCGCCGACGTGCGGCTGGAGATGCAGCGGACCATGCAGCGCGACGCCGCGGTGTTCCGCACCGCTGAATCGCTCAATGACGGCAAGCGCAAGCTCTCGGGGGTCGTCGGGTCGTTCAAGAATGTCGGAATCACCGACCGCTCGCTCGTCTGGAATTCCGATCTCATCGAGACGTTGGAACTCGACAATTTATTGGCTCAGGCCGTCGCGACCATGCATTCGGCGGAAAATCGCAAAGAGAGCCGTGGCGCTCACGCCCGCGAGGACTTTCCCAATCGCGACGATCAGAATTGGCTCAAACACTCGCTCTGTTGGGTGGACGCCGATGGCGGCACGGTGATCGATTACCGCGGCGTGCATTTGAATACCTTGACCGATGATGTCGAAGCGGTCCCGCCCAAAGCGCGGACCTACTGAGGAGTGCGATCGATGGCTGAGTTTTCGCTTCCCGCCAATTCTGTCGTCCGCAAGCACGGGCGCGTATTCAAGGCGCCGGCCGGCGCCAAGAACGTGCGAGTCTTCAAGATCTATCGATACGATCCCGATTCGAGCGAGAACCCGCGTCTTGACACCTATGAGATCGACATGGACAGTTGCGGACCCATGGTCTTGGACGCGCTGATCAAGATCAAGAACGAGATCGATTCGACGCTGACCTTTCGGCGCTCGTGTCGCGAAGGCATCTGCGGCTCTTGTGCGATGAATATCGACGGCGCCAACGGGCTCGCCTGCGTCAGTGCCTGCGCCGAGATCAAGCGCGACGTGAAGATATATCCGTTGCCGCACCTCCCGGTGGTCAAGGACTTGGTCGCGGACCTGACGCATTTCTACGCGCAGTACGCATCGGTCAAGCCCTGGTTACAAACCCACACGCCGCCTCCGCCGGACGCGGAACGCTTGCAGTCGAAGCAGGACCAGGAAAAGGTCGATCGGCCTTCGGCCTGCATCCTGTGCGCTTGCTGTTCGACGAGCTGCCCGAGCTACTGGTGGAATAGCGACCGCTATCTCGGGCCGGCGGCCCTGCTGGCCGCCTATCGCTGGATCGTCGACAGTCGCGACGAGGCGAGCGGCGAGCGTCTCGATGAGCTCGAGGACCCGTTTCGTGTTTATCGCTGCCACACGATCATGAACTGTGCTGATGCCTGTCCGAAGGATCTGAATCCGGCCAAGGCGATCGGCGAGATCAAGCAGCTGCTGGCCCGGCGCGGTCATTGATGCCCCGCGTCGACGAACAGGAGTTCGGTAAATTGCGCTGGCGCTGTCGTCGCGGCATCAAGGAACTCGATGTGTTGCTGACGCGCTACGTCGAGGAGCGATATCGCGATGCGCCGGCCGCCGAGCAGGAGGCGTTCCGGGGCCTGCTCGAGGCTCAGGACGGCGCCGTCTACGCGTATTGTCTCGAGCGGATGAAGCCCCCGACGGCCGAATTGTCGGCGCTCATCGCTCGAATAACGGCCGGCCCGTTTGAGAGGCACTAATCCTTGGGGCGGCCGCTGCTAGAATGGCCGGATGTGCGTAAACTCACGCTTACAACCAATCATCTTCACAAATCTTCGAACTTTTTTTCTGCCGGTCGGTCTATCGCGACAGGCTGCCCTGAATGACGATCGACGACAGTGATCTGAAGCTGGTCGAACGAGTCCAGCGGGGCGAGCGAGCGGCGTTCGATTTGTTGGTCCTGCGATACCAGCACAAGGTGCTGAAGCTGATCATGCGTTACGTTCACGATGCATCCGAAGCCGAGGATATCGCCCAAGAGGCCTTCGTCAAGGCGTATCGGGCTCTGCCCTCGTTTCGGGGCGATAGTGCCTTTTACACCTGGCTTTACAGAATCGCGATCAATACCGCAAAGAACGCCCTGGTTGCGACCAAACGCCGGCCGATGGACTACGACCTCGATCTCCAGGACCCGGAACAGTACGAATTGCACGCCCGGCTCGCAGAATCCGAGACGCCCGAGGCCTTACTATTGACCGACGAGATTCGCGATACGGTCAATCGGGCCATCGAGAATTTACCCGAGGATTTGCGCACGGCGATCGTGTTGCGAGAATTGGAAGGCTTGAGTTACGAGGATATTGCGGAAACGATGGATTGCCCGGTCGGCACCGTGCGATCGCGGATCTTCCGCGCGCGTGAGGCGATAGACAAGAAGCTGCGGCCCATTTTTGACGGCGGTTTAGGCCGTCCCGAGGACACATGAGCGAACAAATTCGTGAACAGGTTTCGGCGTTCCTCGATGGGGAACTGCCTTCTACCGAAACCGAATTGTTGTTGAAACGCTTGACGCGGGACGAAGAGCTGCGCGAGATCTTCGGTCGTTACGCCTTGATTGGCGAGGCCTGTCGCGGCGCGAAAACGGCCCATCTGACGCATGCGCTGTGCGCGCGCGTCAATCGCGCGATCGACGGCGAATCCGCGGTCCCCCTCGATCATCCATTGCCGCAGCACGCGCCGCGCTGGTGGCGGCCGATGGCCGGCGCCGCGGTAGCCGCGAGCGTCGCGGTGGTCGCGGTGTTTGCGCTACAGCAGCGCGCCAACACGCCGACGGTCGCCGCGTTGCCGGCCAATGCGGTCAGTATCCCGGCTGCAGTACATGCAACCGCCTCGAAAACGCTCAACCCGGCGCCGCTGCTCGCCAAGTCGACGGAACCGGTCTCCTATACGACGCCGACGGTACTGCCGGAGGCGCCCTCGGCTTTTCCTGGGGCACGGCTCACGAACTACATGTTTGCGCACAGCAAATATCAATCCCTGCTGGGGCAGCGCGACGTATTGACCGATTTGATCGTCGATACGGAAGAGCCGATGCCCGCGGCGGCCGACAAAGCTCAATGAGTTCCACGATGCGCGGTTCGGCCATTTGGCTGATTCCCTGTGCGATGGTCGGCGCGCTGCTGATCGCCCTGCCGCAGGCCACTCGCGCCGGGGACGACGATCCGCGCGTCTGGCTCGAAAAGATGAATCAGGCGCTCGCGACGCGAAACTACGATGGTATGTTCATGCACGTCAGCGAAGGGCGCATCGAGACCATGCGGATCGTGCACCGGGTGCTGGCCGGCCGCGTCACCGAGCGGCTGTCGTCGATGGACGGCGCGGGGCGCGAGTTCGTGCGCACCAACGACGAGCTGACGTGTTATTTACCGGACAAGAAAACGATATTGGTCGAGTCGCGCCCGCGGGGCGGCCCCTTCTTGGGCTCCCTGCCGCAGTTTGGCGCGGGCGTCAACGAGTTTTATCAGATCGATTCCTTGCCCCCGACGCGCGTACTCGGTAAGGCCGTCAGGGTCATCGCCGTGAGCCCGAGAGATCAATTTCGTTTCGGCTACCGCTTGTGGCTCGACGAGAAAACCGCGATGCCGTTAAAAACGCAATTGTGCGATGCGCGCGGCATCGTCATCGAGCAAATCGTGTTCGCGCGCCTCGACATGCCGGAAACCATTGCGGACAGCGAGTTGGCGCCAACGGTCAATACCGAAGGCATGCGCTGGGTGCATCAGAATCCGGGCGACAACGGCTCGACCGATCTACCCGGGTTTCGCGCGAGTCAGCTGCCGCCGGGCTTTCATTTGACGGTGGCGGGTGCGCAGACCCTGGGCGGGGCGAGCGTCCCGGCGACCCACTTGGTCTACTCGGACGGATTGGCTACCGTTTCGGTCTTCGTGGAAGCCGGCCGGCACGACAAGTCGGCCGCCGAGCAGGCGGTAGCCGAGGAGCCGCCGCGGCAGGGTTTGGTGCGTGTCGGGTCTGGCTTCGTCTTTTCGACCGTCGTGCAAGGTCACCAAGTAACCGCGGTCGGAGAGGTTCCTGCGCAGACGGTGGAATTCATCGGTCGTTCTGTCAAGTTGTCGAGCGGCACCGAGTCGGCGCAGCACTGAAGAAGCGGCGGCGCGCACGGTGAATGCACGCTTCCTGCTGTATTCGCGGCCCGGTTGCGGTCTTTGCGACGAGATGCTCGCGGAACTGCAGGCCTTGCCGCAAGCGCCGAGCATGCGCGTCGATGTCGTCAACGTCGATGCAGACCCGCAAACGCGCATGCGCTACGGCCACAAAATCCCGGTCTTGCTGCTCGACGGAAAGCTCGTGTGCCACGGGCGACTCGACCTCGAGAAAGTGCATAAGGCGCTCGCGATCCTTAGTTGACCGGTATAATCCGACGTTTGCCCAACGCCGGTCCTAGATGAAGAATATCCGCAACTTTTCGATCATTGCCCATGTTGATCACGGTAAATCGACCTTGGCCGATCGATTCATTCAGGAATGCGGCGGACTCGAGGCGCGCGAAATGCAAGCGCAAGTCCTCGATACCATGGACCTGGAGCGGGAGCGCGGCATCACGATCAAAGCGCAGAGCGTGACGCTGGCGTTCAAATCCGTGACCGGTGAGGTCTACCAGCTGAATTTCATCGATACGCCGGGCCACGTCGATTTCTCGTACGAAGTTTCGCGTTCGCTCGCGGCCTGCGAAGGCGCGCTGCTGGTCGTCGATGCGGCGCAAGGCGTCGAGGCTCAGAGCGTCGCGAACTGCAACACCGCGCTCGAGCAGGGCTTGGAGGTGCTTCCGGTCATCAACAAGATCGACCTGCCGTCGGCGGACCCCGCAAAGGTCATTCACGAAATCGAGGAAATCATCGGGATTCCCGCCGAGGATGCGGCTTTGGTCAGTGCCAAAACCGGCCTCGGCGTACCGGAATTGTTGGAACAGCTCGTGAAACGCATCCCGGCGCCCAAGGGCAACCCGGAAGGACCGTTGCAGGCGTTGATCATCGATTCCTGGTTCGACAATTACGTCGGCGTCGTCTCCTTGGTGCGGGTCATGAACGGCGCCTTGCGGACCGGCTCGAAGATACGCGTAATGTCGACGGGGCGCAGCCACGTCGTTGACAAGCTCGGCCGATTCGCTCCGAAACCCGTGACGCGCGACGCGTTGGACACCGGCGAAGTCGGTTTCGTGATCGCCGGTATCAAGGAGATCGATGGAGCGCCGGTCGGCGATACGATCACGCTCGACGCCGATCCCGCCGCGGCGCCGCTCGAGGGCTTCAAGCAAGTCCAGCCGCGCGTATTCGCCGGCGTCTTTCCGGTCAGTTCCGACGATTACGAACAGTTCCGCGACGCGTTGAAAAAGCTCAAACTCAACGATTCGGCGCTGCATTTCGAACCCGAGGTATCGACCGCGCTCGGCTTCGGCTTTCGTTGCGGATTCCTCGGGCTGCTGCACATGGACATCGTGCAGGAGCGGCTCGAGCGCGAGTACGACCTTGACCTGATCACCAGTGCGCCGACCGTCATCTATGAAGTATTGCTGACCGACGGGACCGTGGTCAGCGTCGACAACCCCTCGAAGCTGCCGCCGCAAGATCGCGTTTCGGAATTGCGCGAGCCCATCATCATCGCGAACATTCTGGTGCCGCCCGACCATGTCGGCGCCGTGCTGACCCTCTGCAGCGAGAAGCGCGGCGTCCAGAGGAAAATGCTGTTTCTCGGCAGCCAGGTTTCCTTGCAGTATGAGCTGCCGCTGGCCGAAATCGTGCTCGATTTCTTCGACCGGCTCAAATCGGCGACGCGCGGCTACGCGTCCTTCGATTATGAGTTCAGCCACTTTCAGGCCGCGCCGCTCGTGAAGCTCGACGTGCTGATCAACGGCGAGCCCGTCGACGCCTTGTCGCTGATCGTGCACCGCGATAATTCCTACAACCGCGGCCGCGAATTGGTCGACAAGATGCAAGAGCTGATTCCGCGCCAGATGTTCGACGTCGCCGTACAGGCGGCGATCGGCAGCCATATCATCGCCCGTGCGAGCGTCAAGGCGATGCGCAAGAACGTGCTCGCCAAATGCTACGGCGGCGATATCTCGCGCAAACGGAAATTGCTCGAGAAGCAAAAGGCCGGAAAGAAGCGCATGAAGCAGGTCGGCCAGGTCGAAATCCCGCAGGAGGCGTTTTTGGCTGTCTTGCGCGTCGGCAAAAAGACCACTTGAGCGTCGCCGGTTGAGTGTCAAAATCATCAAATTGTCGGGAGTTTGCTCGTGAACAATGGCGATAGCCTTTTCATCGGTTTATTGTGCGCGGCTGTTGTCTGCGTTTTGGTGGTCTTGGTCGATGCGTGGGTTTTGCGCCCGAAGCGCGATCCGAGCGCGACCAGCGTCGATGAACCCTGGCTCGCAAGAATGGCCGGCTACGGGCTCGTGGCCTTGTCGCTCGCCTTGCTTTGGCGGCTGTTTCGCTACGAGGCCGTCGATTTCAGCCTGATGCTCGTCATCGTCGGCGCCGTGGCCGGCGTCGTCTGGGCGGTGGACCGCGTATTTTTCGCCAAATCCCGCACGCGAGCCGCGATCGCGGCCGGCACGCCGGAGGCGGCCGTTCGGGAACCCGTCGCCGTCGAATACGCGCGTTCGTTTTTCCCGGTCATTTTGCTCGTATTGGTCATCCGGTCGTTCCTGTTCGAACCGTTTCGGATTCCGTCGGACTCCATGATGCCGACCTTGTACGACGGGGATTTCATCTTCGTCAGCAAGTATTCCTATGGCTTGCGCTTACCCGTCACCAATACGCTGCTGATCCCGACCGGGACCCCGCAGCGCGGCGATGTGATCGTGTTCCGGCTGCCGCCGAATCCGAAGATCAATTACATCAAGCGTCTCGTGGGCCTGCCGGGAGATCGCATCCGAGTCGACGAGAATAACCAGCTCTACGTCAACGACGTGCCGATGAAGCAGACTGCGGGGCCGGTCTATCGGGGTCCGAAGCAGGACGTCTGGAATTATGCCGGCGCCCCGACCGCATTCGAGCAGCTCGGCGAGAAGCGCCATTTGATCATGTTTTCCAACGGCGGCGGCAAGGCCGGCGAATGGGTGGTGCCCGCCGGGCATTATTTTTTCATGGGTGATAACCGCAACAACAGCAAGGACAGCCGCTGGCTGTACGATTCGGATGCGCCGGGATTCGTGCCGGAACAGAACTTAGTCGGCAAAGCGGTGCGAATTTGGCTTAATCTCGACACCCGGGACGGGCCGCTTTGGGGCCGGATCGGTCACGGGATTCAATGAGGATTGGCGGCACGGGCTCACAAGCGGAGGTTCAAATGCGGCATCGCCAACGTGGTATGACGTTCTTGGGATTGTTGATTGTGCTCGCCCTCGCCGGCGCGGTCGGATATGGGGTAGTGCGGCTCTTCCCCGTTTACCTTAATTACATGAAAGTGGTCAGCAGTCTCAAGTCGGTCGCGACCGAGTTCAAGGGCGGCGGCGGCGACGAATCGAGCATCCGCGCGGCTCTTGCGCGGCGCTGGAATATCGAAGACATCACGGGCGTGGATTACAAGGAAATCGAGATCAAAAAGGACAATGGCGAGCTTTACCTGCATGCCTTGTATGATGACAAAGTGCCCTACATTGCCAACATCTCGCTGACCGCGAGCTTCGATACGAGCGTGAAAGTCGAGTGATGCCGCAGCCGGCAATGATGGACGTGGCCGCCTGGGTGCAGCGCTCGTTCGGCTACGTGTTCGCGCAGCCCGAGCTGTGCTCGGTCGCGCTCACGCATCGCAGCGCCGGCGCGCATCACAATGAACGGCTCGAGTTTTTGGGTGATTCGATCCTCAATTGTGCGGTCGCGCGTATGCTCTACGAGGCCAATCCGCTCGCCGATGAGGGTGCCTTGTCCAGACAGCGCGCCTCGCTCGTGAGCGGCGATACCTTGGCGCAAATCGCCGCTGAACTCGGTTTCGGCGAGCATCTGCATCTGGGCGGCGGCGAGCTGAAGTCGGGCGGCTACCGGCGCGCCTCGATCTTGGCGGACGCGCTGGAGGCCATGTTGGGCGCGATATTCCTCGATTCCGGATTCGACGCCGCGGCCGCCGTGGTTCGGCACATCATCGGGCCGCGTCTGTCCGATATGCCTGCGGTGAGCGCCCTCAAGGATCCCAAGACCCGCCTTCAAGAGGCGTTGCAGGCGCGCGGCTTGGCCTTGCCGGTCTATACGCTGACTGCCGTCGATGGCGAGGCGCACGCGCAGACGTTCACGGTCAGCTGCGAGGTCTCGGCGCTAGGGCTCTCGACGAGCGCCGACGGCGGCAACCGGCGGCGTGCCGAGCAGGTCGCGGCGGATCGATTATTGGCCTTGTTGCCGGTGGGACTGCGGAGGTAAATGTGAGCGCATCGACGTTCCGGGCGGGTCATGTGGCGATAGTCGGGCGTCCGAACGTCGGCAAGTCGACGCTGGTCAACGCGCTCGTCGGCCGCAAGGTCACGATCGTCGCGCCAAAGCCGCAGACGACGCGCCATCGCATCCTGGGCGTCGTCAACCGCCCCGATGCGCAATTGGTGCTGGTCGATACGCCGGGCCTGCATGAATCGGCGCGGCGTGTCATGAATCAATACATGAATCGGGTTGCGATTTCCTCCTCGCAGGATGCCGACGTGATTCTTTTCGTCATCGAAGCGATGCAATTTACCGATGCGGATAGTTGGGTTTGGGACCGGGTACGAGGCCTCAAGCAGCCGCTTTTCCTCGTCGTCAATAAGGTCGATCGGGTGTTTCCGAAGGGGGAATTGCTGCCGTTTCTCGAGCAGATGACGGCGCGCATTCCCGCCTCCGAGATCGTGCCGGTCTCCGCGCTGGAATCCGACAATCTGGATCGCTTGGTCGAACTCGTCGGAGCGCGCCTACCGGTATCGCCGCCGCTGTTCGCACCCGATGTGCTGACCGATCGAGACGAGCCGTTTCACGCGGCCGAAATCGTCCGGGAAAAACTCACCTTGAAGTTGCGCGAGGAGTTGCCCTACGGTATCAATGTGCAGATCGAGCGCTTCGCCGAGGAAAACGGTCGCATCATGATCAACGCGGTCATCTGGGTGGAGCGCGCCGGTCAGAAGGCCATCGTGATCGGTCAGGGCGGGGAACGCCTCAAGGAGATCGGCCGGCTCGCGCGCATCGAACTCAACGATTTGTGGCAACGCTCCGTGCATCTCGAGTTATGGGTCAAGGTGAAGGAGAATTGGGCGGACAGCGAGATGGCACTGCGCCAATTCGGGTACGACACGCTGTGAAGAGCACGCGGCGCGTATGGCTGACACCGGCCTATGTGTTGCACCAGTACGCGTATCGCGATACCAGCCGCATCGTCGAGGCCTTCACGGCCGAACATGGTCGACTCACGTTGTTTGCGCGCGGTGCCGCCGGTCCGAAATCCAGCCTGCGCGGGGTATTGCGCCCGTTCCAGCGGCTTCTTCTGTCCTGGTCCGGTAAATCCGAAGCCTGCCAGCTGGTTAGCGCGGAGATCGACGGCGCGGCGATGCACGTGCCGGCAAAGCGCCTCATGAGCGGCTTTTATTTGAACGAATTACTGCTCAAACTGACTCTGCGCGGCGACCCGCACCCGGAAATTTTCGAGGCTTATGACCGCACCCTGCGGGCGCTCGGCGGCGGCGAAGACGAGGAGTCCAATTTGCGTCGCTTCGAGAAACGCTTGCTCGATGATTTGGGTTATGGTCTGGAATTGGCGCAAACGAATGAGGGTCTGCCGATCGAACCGGACAGCTATTACCGATTCAGAGCGCAAAGCGGTCCGCAGCCTTGCGTTGCGGATGCGCCCGGCGCCGTCTATGGCCAGTCGCTCGCCGACCTCGACGCCGAGGCCTTCGCCGACCTGCGCTCGTTGCGCGACGCGAAACGTCTCCTGCGCGCCGCGATCGATGTTTGCCTGGATGGCAAGTCGCTGAAATCACGGGAATTTTTGATCGACTTGCGCCGGCGGGAGCGCGCATGAGCGCGATCTTCAGCGGCCACAGCGGGATCAGTTTGGGCGTGAACATCGATCACGTCGCGACGCTGCGTCAGGCGCGGCGCGGTCGTTATCCGGATCCGCTGCAGGCGGCGCTCCTTGCCGAGCAATCCGGGGCGGACAGCATCACGCTGCATCTGCGCGAAGATCGCAGGCACATCCAGGATCGCGACGTGTCGGTGCTGCGCGAGGCGCTGCAGACCCGTATGAATTTGGAAATGGCCGTGACCGACGAGATGATCCGGATCGCGCAGCGCGTCCAGCCGCAGGATTGCTGCCTGGTGCCCGAATCGCGCGAGGAAATTACGACGGAGGGCGGACTCGACGTGCTCGGCCGATCGGAACGTGTCGCGGCGGCGTGCGCGGCGCTTGCATCGAAGGGCATACGCGTTTCCTTGTTCATAGACCCCGATCCGCCGCAGATCGAGGCGGCCAAGCGCTCCGGCGCCCCCGCGATCGAACTGCATACAGGCGCCTATGCCGAGGCCAGCGGTGGGCTCAAAGCCCGCGAATTCGAAAGACTGCGCGCGGGCGCGCGGATTGCCGCATCGCTGGGATTGATCGTCAACGCCGGGCACGGCCTCAATTACCACAACGTCGCACCGGTCGCGGCGATCCCGGAGATCGTCGAGTTGAACATCGGTCACGCGATCGTCGCGCGCGCCGTGTTCGAGGGCTTGGCCGCGGCGGTGCGCGAGATGAAGAGCCTGATGCTCGCGGCGCGCCGCTAGCGCGGCCGCCGCGAAAGCCGTTGCCGGCCGCCGTATGATTTTCGGAATTGGCATCGATGTGCTGAAGGCCGACCGCATCGAGCGCGTGCATGATAAACACGGCGCGCGCTTCGTCGATCATTTGTTGATGCCGGAGGAGCGCGTGCAGCTCGAACGCACGGCGCGACCGGTGCGATTCCTCGCCATGCGCTTCGCCGCGAAGGAGGCTATCGTCAAGGCAATGGGCACCGGCTTTGCCCACGGCGTTTGGATACGCGATGTGGGCATCGTGCAAAATCACTGGGGTAAACCCGAGATCGTCTACTCTGCGCGCGGCGCCGCAGTGCGCGATCGACTGGGCATCGGCGAAGGCCATGTGACCTTGACCGACGAAGCCGGATTGGTCGTCGCGGTTGCGGTCTTGATGCGGCGCGTTCAGCCGTGAATACGCTGGTATTCGATATCGAGACGGTGCCCGATACGGCGCTGGGTCGGCGTCTCTACGCTCTGCACGATCTGTCGGACGAGCATGTCGGCAAGCTCATGTTCGCCAAGCGCCTGCAAGAGACCGGTTCGGAATTCCTGTCCCACGAACAGCAGCGCGTCATTGCGATCTCGGTCGTGATGCGCTCGCGCGATACGCTCAAGGTCTGGAGTCTGGGCGACGAGAAATCGACCGAAAAGGAACTGATCGAACGGTTCTTCGAGGGTCTGGATAAATATACGCCGGACCTGGTTTCTTGGAACGGCGCAGGCTTCGATTTGCCGGTGCTGCACTATCGCAGCTTGCTGCACGGCGTGACCGCCTCGCGATATTGGGAGACGGGCGACAACGACAACAGCTTCAGGTACAGCAACTACCTCAGCCGCTTTCATTGGCGCCACATGGATCTGATGGATATCTTGTCGGGGTTTCAAGGACGCGGCCGCGCGAGTCTCGACGATATCTCGACTCTGCTCGGCTTCCCGGGCAAGGTCGGCATGCACGGCGCCGACGTATGGGGCGCTTACTTGCGCGGCGAACTCGCGCGTATCCGCGCGTACTGCGAAACCGACGTGCTCAACACCTATCTGGTGTACTTGCGCTTCGAGCTGCTGCGCGGTCATTTGACGCCGGCAGAACATGGGCACGAGATCGCGCGGGTGCGCAAATTGCTCGGCGATTCGACGGCGGCGCACTGGCGCGAATTCGCGGCGGCGTGGCGCGATACGTGAAGCCGGGTCCGGTTCAGGAAGCCGACATCATTGGGCTATCCCACGACGGTCGCGGCATCGCGCGCATCGGCGGCAAAGCGGTCTTCGTCGACGGCGCCTTGCCCGGGGAGCGCGTCACGCTGCGCGTCATCAAGCGCCGGCGCCAGATGGACGAGGCCTGCCTCGGCAATATCCTGGTGCCTTCGGCCGACCGGGTCGCGCCGAAATGCGCGCACTTTGGGGTCTGCGGCGGCTGCTCGCTGCAGCATCTCGCGCCCTCGGCACAGCTTGCCGCGAAGCAGGCGCAGCTGCTCGAGGGTCTGGCGCGCATCGGGCATGTGGCCCCGGAGCGCGTCATCGCGCCTCTACGGGGGCCCGAGTGGGCCTACCGGCGCCGTGCGCAGAATTGGCGTCAAATACGTGCACAAGAAGGGCCGCGTGCTCGCCGGCTTTCGCGAGCGCGAGAAGCCCTATCTTGCCGATATCCGGCACTGTGAAGTGCTGGTTCCAGAACTGCGCGCGCTGCCGGAAATGCTCGCCGCGTTGGTCGAGACCTTGGCCATTCGCGAACAGGTGCCGCAGGTCGAGGTCGCGGTCGGCGACAATGCCACCGCGCTCGTGTTTCGCGTCATGCAGCCTCTGGGAACCGCGAGACCTCGAGAAACTCGACGCATTCGGGCTTCAACATCGATCTGCGGATCTACCTGCAGACGGGCGGCATCGACACGATTCGCCCGCTGCGGCCGGATCCGTCGCCGCTACGCTATGCGATCGAGCCGTTTGGCATCGTCATCGAGTTCGGGCCGGCCGACTTCGTCCAGGTCAACCGCAGCATCAATGCCGCGATGGTGTCTGCGGCCATCGACGAATTGGCGCCTGAATCCGGCGACCGGGTGCTCGATTTGTTTTGCGGCTTGGGCAATTTCACGCTGCCCTTGGCGCGCAGCAGTTCTGCGGTCGTCGGCATCGAGGGGGACTCGGGGCTGCTCGCCAAGGCGCGCGCGAACGCCGCATTGAACGCGATCGGCAATACGCGCTTTTTTGCGGAAAACCTCTTCGATCCGCCGAGCTTCGGAGCCTGGGCTTTGGAGCATTACGAGCGGGTCTTGCTCGATCCGCCGCGCGCGGGTGCACGCGAGGTCGTCTCGCGGATGGCGTCTTGGCGTCCGCGCCGAGTCGTGTATATTTCCTGTCATCCCGCTAGTCTGGCGCGTGACGCGGGCATTTTAGTGGAAAGTCAGGGGTTTAGGCTGGTCGCCGCAGGGGTCATGGACATGTTTCCGCACACCACGCACGTCGAATCGATCGCGGTATTCGAGCGGCGCGAATGAGCAGCCTGGACATGAGCCGCGCACCATGAGCTTGGGGCCGCTCATGATCGACATCGCGGGTACCAGCTTGAGCGCGGAGGATCGCGACGTGCTTAAGCATCCGCTGGTCGGCAGCGTGATTTTGTTCTCGCGCAATTACCGAGACCCCGCGCAACTTGCGGCGCTCACGTCCTCGATTCGCGCGTTGCGCAGCCCGGCTTTGCTGATTGCCGTCGACCACGAAGGCGGACGGGTGCAGCGTTTCCGGGAAGGATTTACGCGCCTGCCCGCGGCGCGCAGCCTCGGCCGAGGCTTCGATGCGGACCGGCGATCCGCGCTCGCGCTGGCGCAGACGGCCGGATGGCTCATGGCCGCCGAAGTGCGTGCCGTCGGCATCGATTTCAGTTTCGCGCCCTGCGTCGATCTGGATTACGGCGTTAGCGACGTCATCGGCGATCGGGCGTTTCACAGCGACGCAGACGCGGTGGCCGCGCTTGCGGTCGCGTATATGACGGGCATGCGCGAGGCCGGTATGGCGGCGACCGCGAAGCATTTTCCGGGCCATGGGGCCGTCGTTGCCGACTCGCATGTGGCGCTGCCCGTCGATCGGCGCGATCTTGCCGAACTGGAGGCGGATTTGCGCCCCTACCGCCTGCTCATCGAAAATAACGTCTCGGCGGTGATGGCGGCGCATATCGTATTCCCGCGCGTCGACACCCTCCCGGCCAGCCTGTCGCACCGGTGGATAGGCGAAATTTTGCGCATTAATCTGGATTTCCATGGCTGCGTGTTCGCCGATGACCTGACAATGGCCGGCGCCGCCGCGTTTGGCGACGTCGCCGCGCGCGCGCGGCTGGCCGTTGCGGCTGGATGTGACGTGCTGCCGATCTGCAATGATCGAAAGGCGGTAATTTCCGTGCTCGATCATTTCAAGCCGGCCGGACTCAATCCGGCCTCGCAGGCACGACTCGTGCGCATGCGTGGGCGCGGTGAACCGATTCACGGTTTGGCTGGAAACGATCAATGGAAGGAGGCCGTGGTACGGGTCGCAGCGGCCTCGGCGACTCCGCCGCTGGTGCTGACGACCGAGGGGCAGCCTTGACCGACTTGGATGCCGACCAATATCGCCGCCTGATCGAGGCTACGCCCGAGGGCGTTGTGCTGGTCGATGCGCGACACTCGGATCGCCCGGTTGTTTTCGTCAATCCCGGCTTCGAGGCGCTCACCGGCTACACGGCGCCGGAACTGCTCGGCCGCAACTTGCGATTCCTGCAAGGCGAGGACCGCGATCAGGAACCGCTGCAGCGGTTGCGGGAATTCATGGGCCGCGGCGAGTCATGCCGCGTCTTGCTGCGCAATTATCGCAAGGACAACTCCCTGTTCTGGAACGACTTGATGGTCGTGCCGCTGCGAGACGGCAACGGCGAGCTCAGCCATTTTGCGGGCTATGCGCGCGATGCCGGCGACCGCCGCCGTCTGGATCCGAGGAACGCCGGCGAGCCGGCGCCGCGCGTCGCTCCGCCGGTCTCCGCGATTCCGCGCGACGATCGGCTGACCGGCTTGTTCACCCTGCCGTATCTCGAAGAATTGTTGAAGCGCGATTGGGCCATCGCACAGCGCGAGCGCCGCTGCATCGCGATTTTCTCGATCGATATCGACGCGCTGGGACTCTACAACACGACCTTCGGGCGGGCGGCCGGCGATTCCACGATACGGCGCGTCGCACATTGCATCTCGGGCTGTCTGCGCCGGGCGAGCGACGCTTCGGCACGCGTCGATGGCGGCAGTTTGATTGCCTACGCGCCGGGATTGCTGCTCGAGCAGGCGCTACATGTCGGTCATGTCATGGCCGAACGCGTCCGCGAGCTGCGCATTCATCATCCGCGCTCGACGGTGCTGCGCTACGTCAGCATCAGTGTGGGTGTCGCCGCGGCTGTGCCGGAGGCGGGGGATAATCCGGCCGACCTGCTGCAGAATTCGCGCCGGCAGCTCGATTTGGCGAAAAAATCCGGGCGCAATCGCGCCGCTTGAGCTCGAGGAACCATTGATTCGCTGGCGCTGCCGTCCCGCCAACGGCAAATTGTGATGCGCGTCACTATTGGCGTTCGCGCTCGCCATAAAACTCATCGAAAACGCGATCGCAAAATGGTCGGCGGCGCGCGTTTCTGCTACCAATACGCCAATGCGAATCCGCCCAAAAGTGGTGCTGGCGCTTGCCGCGTTGATCGCTGTTTTGGTCGCGGTCGAAATCATCGTTCAAGAACTCGTGATATTGCCGAGCTTCGCGGAACTCGAACACTCGGATGCCCAAACCTCGATGCGGCGCATCGGCTACGCGCTCGATCGCAGCCTCGACGGGCTCGCGGTCAACGCAGCCGATTGGTCGGACTGGGGCGAGCTGTTCCAGTTCATGCAGAACCGCAATCGGAGTTTCGTGGATACCTACACGACACCGGTCGCGATGGCGCCGCTCAAGGTCAACATGCTGCTGCTCGTCGACCTGTCCGGCAAAATCATCGTCTCCTACGCGCGCGATTTGGAGAGCGGAGCGCCGCTCGACTTGGACTTGGCCGAGCGCAGCACGCTGCCCGAGCTCATTTCGCAGCGCAGCAGCGGTCTGATGCGCACCAACCAGGGCATCATGATGATCGCGGCTGCCCCGGTACTCGACGGCAGCGGCAGCGGGCGATCGGTGGGCAAAGTCGTCATGGGCAGGCTGCTGACGCCGGCGCAACTGCGCCAGATCGGCACGCAAGCACAGGCGAGCCTTGCGATGGTGGACACACGACCGCTCGGCCCGCAAGCGCAAGTCGTCGAAACCGGCGACATCACCCAGGTATATCAGACCTTTCCGGGGCTCGACGGCAAACCGTTGATGACGCTGCGTGTCGAAATTCCACGGGAAATCACTGCGCGCGGCAAGCGCGCCGTCAGATACGCCTCGGCCTACCTGGTGATCGCGGCGATCGTCACGCTGATCCTGCTGCTCGCGATTCTCAATCGGGTCGTGCTGAGCCCGATCGCGCGCATGACTCGACACGCGATCGCGGTCGGCGAGGGCACCGATTTGACCGCGCGATTGAATTTCACGGGAGCCGACGAGTTGACGGCGCTCGCGTGTGAATTCGACCGCATGATGGAGCGCGTTGCCGAGTCGCGCCGGCAGCTCGTCGACCAGTCGTTTCAATCCGGCGTCGGCGAACTCGCCAAGGGCGTGCTGCACAATCTCGGCAACGCGATGACGCCGCTGTCGGTTTGCTTGAGCACGCTGGCCGACCGCCTACGTGCCGGCCCGCTGCCCGACCTGGAAGTGGCCGTCGCCGCACTCGCGGCCGAGAAAGGCGACAGTGCGCGGCGTGCCGATTTGGAGGAATTCCTGCGCCTGGGTTGTCGTGAGATGGCCTCGACGCTCGATGGTGCGCAGGCCGACGTGGCGCTGATGCAGCGCCAAGCGCAGCTGATGCAGGCGACGCTTGCGGAGCAAATGAACCCGGCGCGCCGCGGCCACGTCGTCGAATCGGTGCGGCTTCCCGAGCTGATCGCACAGTCGCTCGAAATCGTGCCCGATGCCTGCCGCCAGCGGCTGATTTTGGATGAGGACGACTCCTTGAAGAAAGTGGGCGTCGTGCGCGTCGCGCGCACCCTGCTGCGCTTGATCCTTCAGAATCTGATCATCAATGCGGCCGACGCGATTCGCGATGCCGGCAGGGATAAGGGCACGCTGCGGTTGGCCGCGGAAATTTTGCGCCAAGAAGACGGCGAGCAACTGCATCTGCGCTGCGAGGACAATGGCGTCGGGATCGCGCAGGATCATCTGCAGCGGGTTTTCGAAAAGGGCTTTTCGACGAAGTCGCCGGCGACGAATCAAGGCATCGGCTTGCACTGGTGCGCCAACGTCATTGCCTCGCTCGGCGGGCGAATATGGGCCGCCAGCGACGGTCCGGGGTGCGGCGCGTCGCTGCATGTCGTGCTGCCGCTGGCCATCAGCGAGTCGGGATCTGTTACTTAGGGACAAGTGAGGTCTTGCGTGGTTGATCACAGTCGATTGCCGATCCGAGTGCTCGTCGCGGACGACGAGGCGGCCGTGCGCGATGCCTACCGGCAAATCCTGCTCGAAACGGACGTGAGCCAGGATCTGACGGCGTTCCGCAACTTGCGCGCGCGTCTGTTCAATAAATCGGCTACGCCGCAAGCCGCGCCGGCCGCGGCGGTACGCACAACCACCTTCGACCCGATCTTTTGCGAGGGCGCCGAAGCCGCGGTGACGGCGGTGCGCGAGGCACTGGCTGCGGGCCAGCCGTTCGCCGTGGTGTTCCTGGACATGCGTATGCCGCCGGGTCCCGACGGCGTATGGGCGGCCTCGCGCATTCGTGAGCTGGATCCGGCGATCGAAATCGTCATCTGCACGGCCTATTCGGATGCCGATCCGGGTCATATCGGCGGCCTCGTGCCCCCGGAAGACAAACTGTCGTATCTGCAAAAGCCGTTTCATCCTCACGAAATACGCCAAATGACGATCTCACTCGGCAGCAAGTGGCGCGCCGAACACCGCATCGTCAAGCTCGCGTATTTCGACGCGCTGACGGGATTGCCCAATCGCGAACAATCGCGGACGCGTTTGCAGAGCGGAATCGCGGCGGCCGAGCAGCAACAGCGCGGCCTTGCCGTGCTGTATCTCGATCTCGATAATTTCAAGCGGGTAAACGACACGCTGGGCCACGCGATCGGCGACGAATTGCTGTGCCAGGTCGCGACGCGCTTGCGCGGCTCATTGCGGCCGAGCGACGTCGTCGGCGCGGAATTCTCGGGCAACGCCGCATCGAGCCACATCGCGCGCCTCGGCGGCGATGAATTCATCGTGATTCTGCCGCAGGTCGACGATGCGGAGGATGCCGGCGTCATCGCAGGCCGGCTCATTGCCGAACTCAGAAAACCGATGAATCTGGCGCTGCACACGTTGGTCGTCACGCCCAGCATCGGCATAGCCCTGTATCCCGGCGACGGCAAGGACGTCGAGACTTTGCTGCGCAATGCGGATCTGGCGATGTATTTCGCCAAACGCAGCAGTCCGGGGACGTACGCCTACTTCGACGCGGCGATGAACGCCAAGGCGCTGCAGCGCTTCACGATAGAAGCAAAACTCCGAACGGCGCTCGAGCGCGGCGAGTTTGCCTTGCACTATCAGCCTCAATTCGACGTGACCAGCGGCAGCCTCGTCGGCATGGAGGCGCTGCTGCGTTGGACCAACGATGAACTCGGTTCCGTTCCGCCCGTGGAATTCATCCCGATCGCCGAGGAAACCGGATTGATACTCTCGATCGGCGAATGGGTGCTGCGAAAGGCCTGTATGCAAGCGAAGGCCTGGCGCGACGAAGGGCTGCCGCCGATCCGCATGGCGGTCAACGTCTCGGGCCAGCAATTCATACTCAAGGAGTTCGCGCAATCGGTGGCCGCCATCATCACGGAGACCGGGATAGACCCGAAGCTGCTCGAGCTCGAAATTACCGAATCGGTCGTCATGAAGGACGAAATTTGGGCGGAGCAGGCCTTGGCGCAATTGAAGGATCTCGGTGTCTCGCTGGCGATCGACGATTTCGGTACCGGCTATTCGAGCTTCGGCAGACTGCGGCGTTTTTCGGTCGATCGGCTCAAGATCGACCAATCGTTCGTGACCAGTCTGATCGATTGCAGCGACGATCGCGCGATTGCGGCGGCCATCATCGCGATGTCGCGCTCGCTGCACATCAATGTCACGGCCGAGGGCGTAGAGAACTTCCCGCAGCTGATGTTTCTGCAGGAACACGAATGTCAGGAAGCTCAGGGATTTCTATTCAGCCGGGCACTACCGCCGGGCGACGCCCACAGACTATTATGCCGGGCAGCCGAGGCGTCCACGGGGACCCGAACGGCGAGACTACGGACCCTGATTGGTTGAAATCCATTGGCAGATGACAATCCCCCGGGCGCCACCGGCTCGGCGCGCCGCATTCTGTTCGCGAGCTTGATCGGAACGACGATCGAGTTCTTCGATTTCTACATTTATGCGACCGCTGCCGCGCTGGTTTTTCCCAAGCTGTTCTTTCCTCAATATGACCCGACGACGGCAGTTTTGCAGTCCTTCGCGACGTTCGCGCTGGCGTTCTTCGCGAGACCGATCGGCTCGGCGCTATTCGGCCATTTTGGAGATCGCGTGGGCCGCAAGGCCACCTTGGTCACGGCGTTGTTGACGATGGGCGTTTCGACGGTCTTGATCGGCGCGCTGCCGACGTATGCGTCGATCGGCGTGTCCGCGGGTGTTTTGCTGGCGATCTGCCGGCTCGGCCAGGGCATCGGGCTCGGCGGCGAATGGGGAGGGGCGGTGCTGCTGGCGACGGAAAACGCGCCGCCCGGCAAGCATGCCTGGTACGGCTGCTTTCCGCAGCTCGGTGCGCCGCTGGGATTTTTGTGTTCCACGGTCGTTTTCGTGCTGTTGACGCATGGCCTGAGCGACTCCCAATTCTTGAGCTGGGGCTGGCGCGTGCCGTTCCTGGCGAGCGCGGTACTCGTGTTGATCGGCTTATATATTCGACTGCAGCTCGTCGAGACGCCGCAATTCAAGCAGGCGGTGAATCAGGGAGAGCGGGTTCGCGTGCCGCTCTACACGGTGGTTGCGCGTCACGGCCGCACGCTCGTATTGGGCACTCTGGCGGCCACCGCGACCTTCTTGGTGTTCTACCTCATGACGGTGTTCACCTTGAGCTGGGCGACGAGCAAGCTGGGGTTCTCGCGCGAACAATTTTTGAGCTTGTTGGTCATCGGCGTGCTGTTTTTCGGAGCGACGATACCGATCTCGGCGCTGCTCGCCGATCGCGTCGGTGCGCGCAACATGCTGATCGTGGCGAGCGCCGGGCTGTTCGCGTTTGGATTCCTGTTCAAACCGCTGTTCGGCGCCGGCACGACGCTGAGCGTCACGGTGTTTTTGAGCGTCGGGCTGTCCCTGATGGGGCTGACATACGGACCGCTCGGCAGCGGATTGGCGTCGCTGTTTCCGACCGCCGTGCGCTACACGGGAGCGTCCTTGAGCTTCAATCTTGCCGGGATCGTGGGCGCCTCGCTCGCACCCTATATCGCGACTTCGCTGGCGACTCTCTACGGATTGGCCTACGTCGGCTATTACCTGTCGCTCGCCGCCGCGGTGTCGCTGCTCGCCTTGCTCGCGATTGGCGGCGCCGACCGCTCACGTCAGCTGCGTGAGTAGCGCGTCGATGCGCGCGAACAATTTATCCTCGGCGCGCGCATCGTGCGAGAAGCGCAATTTGAGCGGGCCCTCGAGGCGGTACTCCTTGGGCCGGCCTTGAAGCAGCTTGAGCACGCGCTTGGGCTCGATCTTGTTTTGCTCGTCGAATACGAAGTAGCCGGTCGCCGGGCCGACCTCGATTTTACGAATTCCGAGGTGCGCGGCGCGCAGCTTGAGCTGCGTGATCCGAAACAAGGTCTGCGCAAAAGGCGGCATCGGTCCGAACCGGTCGATCATTTCAACTTTCAATTCGTCGAGTTCCTCGCGGCTACCCATGCTCGCGATCCGTTTGTAGAGCACCAGGCGCAAATGCACGTCCGGGACGTAGTCCTCCGGGATCAGCGCCGGCAGATGCAATTCGACCTCGGGGCCTGAATCGAGCGGACGTTCCAGATCGGGCTGTTTGCCCGATTTCAACGCCGTCACGGCGCGTTCGAGCAATTCCATATACAGGTTGAAGCCGATCTCTTGAATTTGCCCGCTCTGTTCTTCGCCGAGCAATTCTCCGGCGCCGCGGATCTCGAGGTCGTGCGTCGCCAGGGTGAAGCCGGCGCCGAGCTCCTCGAGCGACTCGAGCGCTTCGAGGCGCTTGATTGCATCGGCGGTCATCGCCTTGCGCGGCGGAGTGATCAGATAGGCATAGGCGCGGTGATGCGATCTGCCGACGCGGCCGCGCAGCTGATGGATCTGCGCGAGCCCGAAGCGATCGGCGCGATCGATGATGATCGTGTTGGCGGTCGGCACGTCGATGCCGCTCTCGATGATGGTCGTGCACACGAGCACGTTGAAGCGGCGATGATAGAAATCGAGCATGAGCTGCTCCAACTCCCGCTCGCGCATCTGCCCGTGGCCAACCGCGACATTCGCCTCGGGTACCAATTCGCGCAGCGCCTGCGCCGTCTTTTCGATCGTCTCGATGGTGTTGTGCACGTAGTAGATTTGTCCGCCGCGGCGAATTTCGCGCAGCGCGGCTTCGCGCACGACGGTCTCGTTCCACTCCATGACGAAAGTCTTCACCGCCAGGCGCTCCGCCGGCGGCGTCGTGATCAGAGACAGATCACGCAGCCCGCCGATCGCCATGTTGAGCGTGCGCGGGATCGGGGTCGCGGTCAGCGTGAGCACGTCGACCTCCGCGCGCAAGGCCTTGAGCTTTTCCTTGTCGCGCACGCCGAAGCGGTGCTCCTCGTCGATCACGACCAGCCCCAAGTCCTTGAAGCGAACCTTGCCCTGCAATAGCCGCTGCGTCGCAATCACGATGTCGACCGATCCGGAGGCGATCCCTTCGAGCACGGCGTCGGCCTCTTTGCTGGTGCGAAAGCGCGACAGGCTTTCGATGCGTACCGGCCAATCGGCAAAGCGATCCGTGAAGGTCGTCTCGTGCTGCTGCGCGAGCAGCGTGGTCGGCACCAAGACGGCGACTTGTTTGCCCGCCTGCACGGCGACGAACGCGGCCCGCAAGGCGACCTCCGTCTTGCCGAAGCCGACGTCCCCGCAGATGACCCGGTCCATGGGCTTGCCGGACGCCAGATCGTCGATGACCTGGGAAATCGCGGTAGCCTGATCGGCCGTTTCCTCGAACGGGAAGCCGCTCTGAAATGCGCGATATTCCGCCTCGCCCGAGACGATCTTCGTGCCTTGGCGGGCGGCGCGCCGCGAGTACAAATCCAGAAGTTCGGCGGCGACGTCTCGAATCCGCTGCGCCGCCTTGCGCCGCGCCTTCTGCCATTGGTCGCCGCCGAGCTTGTGCAAGGGCGCGGTCTCGGCGGGAGCCCCGGTATAGCGGGACACGAGATGCAGCGCCTGTACCGGCACGTACAGCTTGTCGCCGTCGGCATATTCGAGCACGAGGAATTCGCTGGTTTGGCCGGCAATGTCCATGGTTTGCAGTCCCAGGTAGCGCCCGACACCGTAGGTTTCGTGCACGACCGGCGCGCCGATGCGCAGATCCGAGAGCTCCTTGAGGATCTTGGCAGGGTCGCGCTCTGCGCGCCGCCGCCGCCGCTCCTGACGCGCCCGGTCGCCGAATAATTGTGCCTCGGTGAGGATCTCGAGCGGCGGGGATTCGAGCTTCAGTCCGGTGACGACCGCGGAGACCGCGATGCCGAGCTTCGAGTTGCTCTCGATGAAACTCGCGAAACTCTCGTAGACTTTCGGTTGTATGCCGCGCCCGCGCAGCAAATCGAGCAGCAGTTCTCTTCGTCCCGCCGATTCGGCCGCGAGCAGCACGCGTGCCGCGCTCGCCTCGAGATGTGCGACGAGCGCTGCGGCCGGCTCATCGGCGCGGGCATCGATGCGCACCGCGGCGGGCGCCAGACTCGGGAAGTTCTGTACGGCGCCCTCCGTTTCCGGCGGCCACTCGAATTGATGCAGCTGAACCCGGCGCCAAGCGGCGAGCGCGTCGTTGAATTCGGCGGGCGGCAGATACAGTTCGGCCGGCTCGAGGATCGGGCGGTGGCGATCGTGACGCAGCTGCTCGTGGCGCAGCACGATTCCCTTCCAAAGACTCTCGCACGAAGCGCATGCGTCGTTGACGTCGATCAATAGGCTGCCCGGCGCGAGGTATTCGAACAAGTGCGAGGTGCGTTCGAAGAATAGCGGCAGGAAATACTCGATTCCGCCCGATGCGATACCCTGGCTCACGTCCCGATAAACCGCTTGCTCGGACAAATCACCGGGGAAACGCAGCCGGTAGCGGCGCCGAAATTCGCGCACCGCCTCCGGATTGAGCGGCGTCTCGCGGGCCGGCAAGAGCTCGATGCGGTCCAATTTGTCGCCCGATCGTTGGCTGTCCGGATCGAAGCGCCGCATGCTGTCGACGTCCCGATCGAGCATATCGATGCGCAGCGGATACTCCGAGCCCATCGGAAATACGTCGATCAAGGATCCGCGTACCGCGAATTCGCCGTGTGCAACGACTTGCGTGACCGCCGCGTAACCGGCCGCCGTCAACTGCGCGCGCAAGGCATTGAGATCGAGCGATTCGCCGACATGCACCTTCAGTGAATAGCCATCGATGTAGCTGCGCGGCGCCAGGCGTTGCAGCAGCGTGTCGACGGCAACGACCCAAACGCCCGCTCGGGCCCGCGGCAATTCCGCGAGCACCGCGAGGCGTGCCGAGGTAATGTCCGGGTGCGCTGAAAAGCCGTCGTAAGGCAGCGTTTCCAAGTCGGGAAACACCCTGACCGGGGTGCCCCCACCCGCGAAGAAGCCGATTTCGTCGCTCAAAGATTCCGCATCGCGCGAGCTCGGGGCGATCACGATGAGTGGACCGCCGGCACTCGCCGCGGCTTCGGCAATGGCGAGCGCCGGCGCCGCGCCATGGAGTTTGCCCCATTTGATGAGGGGCGCATCGGGGGTCGGAATTCGCGGGGCGAGTAGGGGGTTCAATTGGAGCGGGTTGCAAGATCGCGGAAATAAAAAACGCCCGCCGCGACGGCGAAGTCGCGGTGGGCTGGTATTCGCCTTAGGATGTTACGTGATCGGCGCTTTAGCCCGCAACCGGCGTGTCCGCCGAAGCCGGGCTGGCGGCCGGCGCGCTGCCGGCGACCACGCTGTGAATGACGTGATCGGCCTCAAAATAGACCACGAAGCCCTGATATTCCCAGCGCGAAATCGGGGGACTGCCGACCGCCGGCACCTTGCTGACAGGCGCTCCGAATTTCGCCGCCACCTGCTCCATCGTCATTCCGCGAGCCGGCGTGGCGATGTCGGATTCCTTGACGGCAATTCCGTTGTCGACCGCGATCGTTTCAGCCTTGCAGAAGCCCGTCAGGCTGACGGCGATAAAAGCCGCCAACATCAGTGTTTGCTTGCCCATTGCACACCTCGTTAGCTATGCCGATTTGGTTAAATTATATCACTGCGTTCCACCGGTAATGGTTGACCTAATTAACAGTTTGATTATGTTGAATATTCCCAAAGCGCCTAGAGCCGCCCCGCAAGCCGCGCGTCCTATGGTTTAATCGCCGCGCATGTTTCAGCCCATTCCGGTGTTCGTCGGCCTGCGTTATTCGCTGGCGCGCGAGCACAGTTTCTTCGTTTCCTTCATTACCTGGGTCTCGCTACTCGGCGTCGCGCTGGGCGTCGCGGCGCTGATTACGGTGCTGTCGGTCATGAATGGCTTCGAGGCGGAATTGCGCTCGCGCCTGCTGAGCGTCTCGGCACATGCCGTCTTGCACGAGCAGGGAGGCGCGCCGATCGACGATTGGCGGCGGCGCATCGAGCAGTTGCGGGGTGCGCCGGGCCTGCTGGGGGCAGCCCCGTTTCTCGATACCGACGCCATGCTGAGCCGCACGCCCGGGATGAGCGGCGCCATCGTGCGGGGCATCGACCCCGAACTCGAGCCCCAGGTCTCCACGATCGGGGATTCGATGCGCGAGGGCAAACTGGCCGATCTGAAGCCCGGATTCGATGGAATCATTCTCGGCCGCATGCTCGCCTACCAATTGCAAGTGGGTGTCGGAGATTCGGTCACGGTCATGATCCCGAGCGGCGGCGCCCATGGTGCCGGCGGCGCCACGGAACTCGTGCCCCGTCTGCAACAGTTCGAAGTCGTCGGGATATTCGAAGTGGGGATTCAGGACCACGACAGCGTACTGGCGCTCGTCAACCTCACCGACGCGGAGTCGCTGCGCGGCTTGAATGGACCCACGGGAATACGCTTGAAATTCGACGACGTCATGAATGCGCCGAGCTTGGCCCGCAATGCGGCATCGCGCTTATCCCCGGGCTTGCAGCTGCGCGACTGGACGCAGGAGAACGAGGCGTATTTTCGTGCGATTCGCATCGAAAAGACCATGATGGGATTGATCCTGTTGCTGATCGTCGCGGTGGCGGTGTTCAACATCGTCGCGACGCTCGTCATGGTCGTCAACGACAAGCGCACCGACATTGCGATTTTGCGAACCCTCGGCATGAGTCCGCGCGGCGTGCTCGCGGTGTTCATGACCCAAGGCATCCTGATCGGCTGGATCGGAGCGGCGCTCGGAGTCGGCCTCGGACTCGCCTTGGCGCTGAACGTCGATGTCATCGTGCCCTTCCTCGAACAGACGTTCGGCTTTCACATCATGGACCCCGACGTGTATTACATTTCGGGTATTCCGAGCGAAGTGCACCCGCGGGACGTCCTCACCATTGCGATTGCCGCCTTGGTTTTGACTTTTGTCGCGACGATTTATCCGGCGCTGCGAGCCTACAAGACGCAGCCGGCCGAGGCTTTGCGCTACGAATGAGAGCCCAGCGAAACTAACGATGCGCCAATGGTACGAAGGATTCATCGGCTTGCGCTATTTGCGGGCATCGCCGCATCGCGGCTTCGTCTCGATGATCGCCGGGATCGCGATCTTGGGCCTGAGTCTCGGAGTCGCCGTTCTGATCGTCGTGCTGTCGGTCATGAACGGCTTCGAAGAGGAGTTGCGGACGCGCATCTTGAGTTTGACCGCGCATGCGACGATTTCCGGCCTCGAAGGCCGGATACCCGATTACCGTCCCGATCTCGACAAACTGAATGCGTTTCCGGGCATCGTCGCCGCCGCGCCGTACATCGAAGCGCAAGGGATGCTGGTCCACGGCGGGAAGTCGGCCGGCGTGCTGTTGCGCGGCATCGTTCCCGCCGATGAATCGCGCGTTGCCGACTTGAGCCCGCATTTGCGCAGCGGCCGGCTCGGCGATCTCGCGGCGGCGCGCTACCGCATCATACTCGGTTCGGCCCTGGCCCAAGAATTGGGCGTCGGCGTCGGCGACCGCGTGGTCCTGATCGTCGCGCAGGGCGATGTGACGCCGGTCGGCGTCATGCCGCGCATGCGCGCCTTCGTCGTCGCCGGCATCCTGTCGGTCGGCATGTACGACTACGACCGGCGCATCGCGCTGGTTGCGATGCAAGACGCCGCAAGAGTTCTGCAGATGGGCGACGACATCACCGGCATTCGGCTCAATATGGTCGACATGTACGCCGCGCCGCGCGTCGTACGCGATGCGGCGATCGCGCTGGGCGGCGGCTTTTACGTCGAGGATTGGACCGGCCAGCACACGAATTTCTTTCGATCCATCGAGATCACGAAGCGGATCTTGTTCGTGATCTTATCCCTGGTCGTGGCCGTTGCCGCGTTCAACATCGTCTCCACGATGGTCATGGTCGTCAAGGATAAGCGGCGTGACATCGCCATATTGCGCACCTTCGGTTCTTCGCCCGGCAGCATCTTGTCGGTGTTCGTCGTGCAGGGCAGTTTGATCGGGCTGCTGGGAATCGCGTTGGGCGTGATCCTTGGCGTGTTGATCGCGACGAATCTGCAGCAACTCGTGCATGGATTGGAGAGCATCGTCGGATTCAAGTTCTTGGACGCCCGCGTCTATTACATGAGCGATTTGCCGGCGCACGTGCGCATCGTCGACGTGCTGCAGGTGTGCGGCATCGCGTTCGTGCTGGCCTGTCTGTCGACGATTTACCCGGCATGGCGGGCGGCGCGCTTGCTGCCGGCCGAGTCGCTACGCAATGATTGAAACGCGACGATGAAGGATCTCAAGGTATGGTGATTTCGACTGATTTGGTGCTCGAAGGCGTCGGCCTCGTCAAGGAATTCGTGCAGGGCGAGACCAAACTGCGCGTGCTCGACGGCGCGTCGGTTTTCGTGCGCGCGGGCGAGCGAATTGCGATCGTCGGCGCGTCCGGATCCGGCAAGACGACACTGCTGCAGGTGCTTGGCGGCCTGGATCTGCCGACCGAGGGCTCGATCCGTATCGCCGGGGCTGCAATGAGCGAATTGAACGATAGGGAGCGCGGCGAATTGCGCAATCGCGCGGTCGGCTTCGTTTATCAATTTCACCATTTGCTGCCGGAGTTCACGGCGCTCGAAAACGTCGCGATGCCGCTGCTCGTCAGGCGCACGAGCCCGCGCGTCGCGAGGCAACAAGCCGGCGCGTTGCTGACGCGCGTGGGCTTGGGCGGCCGGCTCGATCATCGTCCCTCGCAGCTCTCCGGCGGCGAGCGTCAGCGCGCGGCCGTCGCGCGTGCGCTGGTGACGCGGCCGCAATTGGTGCTCGCGGACGAGCCGACCGGCAACCTCGATGGCGTGAACGCGGGCCATGTATTCGAATTGATGTTGGAACTCAATCGCGAACTCGGCACCAGCCTCGTGATCGTGACCCATGATGAGCGCTTGGCCGTGCGCCTCGACCGCATCCTGACGCTAGTCGACGGAGTTTTGGTCGAGCGGCCTTTGGCGCGGGCCGCACCGGGCGCGCCTGCGGCGCAGTAGATACAGCACCCGGCCCCGCCACAGACACTGCGCGAGGATGTAGCCGACCGCGGCCGCCACGGCACCCATGCACAGCGCGCCGAGCAGCAGCGGCGCCCACAACTGGTGCAGGAATTCGCGCATATTGTGCTGATCCAAGTGCTGCACGGCGGGCATCAGATTCCTGCCGGTGAGCAGGGTTCCGACCCAGATGGAGACCAGAATCTGCGGTACCCAGGTGAACGGATTGCTGACGAATACGGTCGCGAACAGGACCGGGACGTTCAAGCGGAAAACGACGCCGATGATCGCGCAAGTCATCAAGTGCAAGGGAATTGGAGGCGTCGGCGGGATGAAGGCGATAAACAGCCCCAATGCAAATGCGCGCGTCACACTGCTGCGATGAAAAGTCCAGCATCCGGGATTCATGACAATCGCCATGAACGGCTTGAGAAACCAGTGTTTCTCGAGCGAATCGCGGCCAGGCGTGATGCGTTTTAGCCAGCGTTGCATGGGTTCGAATTCTACTAGAGCCTATGGTATGCCGATGCCGACTGAATTGGGATAGTGCGACAGAATTGCGAAACTGCGACTGAATTGGGATAGCGCCGCTGAATCGGGGCGGGCTGCGGGAGTGCGCTCGAGGGGGCGCTCAAGTATCATGCCGAAACACGTCGAAATTAAGGAATGAGGATCTAATGTGGGAGATCATCCGCGCAGGCGGCGGCTTCATGTGGCCCATCATCTTGTGCTCGGTGCTGGCGGTAGCCATCGTGTTGGAGCGTTTGTGGGCCTTACAGAGCAATCGGGTCATTCCACGCGATCTCGGCCAGAAGGTCTGGAACTGGATCGAAGCGGACCAAATCAACGATAAACTCATCACAGCTCTGCAAGAAAACTCCCCCCTGGGCGAATTGCTCGCGATCGGGATCGCCAATCGCGACAAGCCGCGCGAGGTCATGATCGAACGGCTGCAAGACGGCGGCCGGCATCTCGTGCACGACCTGGAGCGCTTTTTGAATACGCTGGGAACGATTGCCTCGATTGCCCCGCTGCTCGGGCTGCTCGGCACGGTCGCCGGCATCATCCATGCGTTCAATGCGATCACGGCCAACGGCATCGGCGATCCGCGCATCCTCGCGGGCGGCATCGGCGAAGCGCTGATCACGACCGCAGCCGGCCTCAGCGTTGCGATCCCCTCGCTGATCGCCTACCGGTATTTGCGCGGCAAGGTGGAGCAGCTGGTCGTGCGCATGGAAAAGGAAGCCATGCGCCTCGTCGATGCGCTGGATGAGCGCAGCCGCATGCTCGCGGGCGCCTGAGCCGTGAACAGGGATTGACCATGAACATGCGGCCGCGCCGGCGCGAGGATCCGGACATCACGCTGATACCGCTGATCGACGTGCTGCTCGTGCTGCTCATTTTCTTCATGGTGTCGACGACGTTCAATCAGGAGGGACGCGTCAAGGTGCAGCTGCCGCAGTCGAGCGACAACCCCGTTCCGAACACGGCGCACGAGGCGCTGGTCGTGAGCGTGACCGCGGAGGGCGCTTATCGGGTCAACGAACATACCTTGATCAATTCGAGTCCCGAGACGCTGCGCGCGGCGCTGCTCAAGGAGGCCGGCACGGATCGCGGACCGCTGACGATCCGTGCGGACGGACGCGCGACGCATCAATCCGTGGTCACGGCGATGGACGTGGCCGGCAAGCTCGGCTTCGTGCAGTTGAACATCGCGACGGTGCATGACGAGACGCCGCCTTGATCGAGGGCGGAAAATCCTGGCCGGTCTACAAGCGACTGCTGCGCTACGCGAAGCCCTACATCGCGGTCTACCTGATCGGCGTGCTCGGCATGATTCTGTTCGCGGCCACGGACGCCTCGCTGGGCCTATTCGTCAGATACGTCTTCAAGGAAAGCTTCATCCTCAGTAATCCGGACTCTGTTTGGTTGATCCCGGCCGGCGTCGTCGGATTGTTCGCACTGCGTGGAATCGGCGACTACGTCGGCAACTATTTTCCGAGCTATGTCGGGCGTCAGGTCATCAAGGGCCTGCGGCGCGATGTTTTTGCGCATTACCTGCGCCTGCCCACGGCTTTTCTCGACCGCGAGAAATCGGGCAATCTACTCTCGAAGCTGACCTTCAATGTCGAACTCGTGGCGGCCGCGGCGACGAGCGCATCGATCGCCCTGATCAGGGAGCCGCTGACGATTGCGTTCCTGATCGCGACGCTGTTTTACCTGAATTGGCGGCTCGCGCTATTTTGCATCGCCGCGGGCCCCTTGATCGGCTGGCTCATGCAGACGATCAATCGAAGTTTCCGGCGCTACAGCGGCCGGATCCAGAATTCGATGGGCGATATCACGCGCGTCGCGAAGGAGGCGATCGACGCGCATCGCCTGATCAAGATCTTCAATGCCGAAGAGCACCAGACGCTGCGCTTCGAGCAGGCCAACGAACAGAATCGCGCCTCGAACATGAAGCTCGCGCGCGCCCAGTCGATCAGCAATCCCGTGATCCAGTTCATCGCATCGCTGGCGCTCGCGGGCGTGCTCTATGTGGCTCTCGGGCAGATCTTGGCGCGTCACATGGTGTTCAGCGATTTGATGGGATTTCTGACGGCGGCGCTGATGGTGCCGGCGCCATTGCGGCGGCTCGTGAACGTCACCGGTCCCTTGCAGCAAGGCATCGCCGCGGGCGAAAGCGTGTTCGGACTCATGGATCAGCCGACCGAAGGCAGCGGCGGTGCGCGCAGAATCGAACGCGCGCGCGGCGAGATCGAGTTTCGCAATGTCTCGTTCGAATACGCCGACGAAAAAGGCGGTGTGCTGCATGACGTGAGCTTTCACGTCAATCCGGGCGAGACGGTCGCGATCGTGGGGCGCTCGGGCAGCGGCAAGACGACGCTCGTGAGTCTCGTGCCGCGCTTCTACGACGTGCAGCAAGGCGCCGTGTTGCTCGACGGCGTCGACGTGCGCGAATACCGGCTGACCGATTTGCGCTCGCAAGTGAGCCTCGTGAGCCAGGAGGTCGTGCTGTTCAACGACACGATTCGCAACAACATCGCGTTCAACGCGACCGACAAAACCGACGCCGAGGTCGAAGAGGCCGCGCGCGCCGCCAACGTCTTGGAATTCGTCGCCCAGCAGCCGCTCGGTTTCGAGACGCCGCTCGCCGATCGCGGCCAGAATTTATCGGGAGGCCAGCGCCAGCGCATCTCGATCGCGCGCGCTTTGCTCAAGAATTCACCGGTGCTGGTGCTCGATGAGGCGACCGCCGCGCTCGACAATGAATCGGAGCGGCGCGTGCAGCAGGAACTCGCCCTGCTGATGCGTGGCCGCACGACCTTGGTCATCGCGCACCGATTATCGACCGTGGAGAACGCCGACCGCATCATCGTGCTCGACCGCGGGCGCATCGTCGAGACCGGCACGCACCAGCAATTGCTCGCTCTCGGCGGCCTCTATGCCTCGCTGCACGGGACGCAGTTCAACGAGTAGGCGAGCGGTACCCCGGCATGTCGGCTCAGGCCTGGTTTAATCGCATCTGGTATGGCGGCGGCGCGCCGCCGTGGTGGTTGATGCCGTGGTCGCAAGCCTATCGCGGCATCGCGGCGACGCGGCGATTATTGTACCGCCGAGGCTTCGTCTCGCGGGTCCGCTTGCCTTGCGCGGTCATCGTCGTCGGCAATTTGAGCGTCGGCGGAACCGGCAAGACCCCGCTCGTGATCTGGCTGGTCGCGCGTCTGCGCGCGCTTGGATTCGTGCCCGGAATCGTGACGCGAGGTTTCGGCGGGTCCGCCACGGCGGCGCAATTGATCGATGCCGCGCAGGATCCCGGGATCGCCGGCGATGAGCCCCTCGTGCTGGCGCGCCGCAGCGGCGTTCGCGTCGCGGTCGGGCGTGATCGGCCGGCAGCCGCGCGGCTATTGATCGACGCCGGTTGCGACTTGATTGTCAGCGACGACGGCCTGCAGCATTACAAACTAGCGCGCGATTGCGAAATCGTCGTCATCGATGGCGCGCGCCGATTCGGCAACGGATGGCCGCTGCCGGCGGGCCCCTTGCGCGAGCCCCCCGCGCGTCTTGCCGAGGTCGACGCGATCGTCGTCAACGGCGGACGAATCGCGGAGCCCGGCGCAATCTCGATGCGCCTCGCCGCGCGGGATGCGGTTGCCTTGGGTGGCGGCGGCACCAGGGCGCTGAGCTCGTTCGCGGGGAACGCTGTCCACGCGGTCGCGGGGATCGGAAACCCGCAGCGTTTTTTCGACATGCTTCGCGCCCAGGGAATCGACGTCATCCCGCACGCGCTCGACGACCATGCGCGCATCACGGCCGCCGATATTTCCTTTGCGGATCTCAAACCGGTGCTGATGACCGAGAAGGATGCCGTAAAATGCCAAGAGTTGGCCGACAACCGACATTGGTATATACCGGTCGACGCCGTTTTCGATGAGGCCGATGGCGTTAAGCTCATGCAAATCGTGACGAAGAAAATCAACGATCGCAAAATCAAGGCTGACGGGGTCGAGCATGGATAAGCGGCTGTTGGAGTTACTGGTATGCCCGATCTGCAAGGCTCCGCTACAGGTCGTGGGCGCCGGAGGCTCCTTGGAACTCGTCTGTCGCGGCGACCGCCTCGCCTACCCGGTGCGTGCGGGCATCCCGATGATGCTGCCCGACGAGGCGCGCATCTTGAGCGCCGACGATCCGCTACTCGCTCGCTGACGCGCAAGGAACCAGAGAATTCAAATGTTTCACGTGGTCATACCGGCGCGCTACGCCGCATCGCGGTTGCCGGGCAAGCCGCTCGCGCTCGTCGGCGGCCGCCCGCTGATTCAATGGGTGTGGGAGCGCGCCAACGCGAGCGCCGCCGCTTCGGTGGTGATTGCCACCGACGACGAGCGCATTCGCCGCGTCGCGGCCGATTTCGGCGCCGATTGCGCGATGACCGCGGCGACCCATGCCTCGGGCACCGATCGCATCGCCGAGGTCGTCCGCGCTCGGGCGTGGGCGCCCGAGGACATCGTCGTCAACGTCCAGGGCGATGAGCCCCATATTGACCCGCGGCTGATCGCCGCATTGGCGGAATCCTTGCAGCTTCGTCCGCAGATCGATATCGCGACCGCGGTCGCTCCGGTGCTGAGCCTCGCGGAGTTTCTCGATCCAAACTGTGTCAAGGCGCTGCGCGCGGAAGACGGTCGAGCACTGTACTTCAGTCGCGCACCCGTACCATGGCCTCGCGATGCGCTCGAGGCGGGGCAACCGGCGCGCTTTGACGGCGCATGGCGGCACATCGGCATTTACGCCTATCGAGTCCGCAGCTTGCTGCAATTCGCCGCGTGGCCGCCGGGGCATCTCGAAATCACCGAAAAGCTCGAACAATTGCGCGCCTTGGAGCGCGGTATGAGCATTCACCTCGTGACGCTGGCGGCGGCGCCGCCGGCCGGCGTCGATACGCCGGCCGACCTGGAACGCGTGCGCGCGTTCCAGGCCGGTGGCACCGGTTAGCGACCCGCGACTGGATTAGCCGCGATTAGCCGCGCCGAGATTGGCGATTAGCGCGCCACGGGCTCGGAGAACTTGATGGTCACGCGTCGGTTGGCGGCGCGGCCCTCCGCGGTCTTGTTGTCCTCGATGGGATTTTCCTCGCCGAAGCCTTTGGCGCTCAGCTGCGAGGCCGGGGTGCCGTGAGCGACGAGGTAGGCCACGACCGCCTCGGCGCGGCGCTGCGAGAGCTTGAGGTTGTATTCAGGCTTGCCGACCGAGTCCGTATAGCCGTGTATCTCGGCGGTCGAGACGGCCCGCTTCGCCAAGCTTGCTGCGACTTCATCGAGGACTTTGGAGGACTCCGGCGTCAGTTTTGCGGACGCGGTGGAGAAGTTCACGCCGCGCAGCACGACCTCTTCGCTGACCATCGGCGCCGCGGGTTTGACCACGGGCGGCGGCGGAGGAGGAGCGGCCTGGACGACAGGCGGCGGCGGGGCCGCGACCGGAGCTGGCGCAGGCGCGGCCATCGGCGGGGGAGCCGCGCTCCGATGGCCGCCGAAGCGATAGCCGATGCCGAAGCCGAACAGCCACGGATTGATGGTCACTGACGAGACTCTGGTCCCGCCGGGCAGATCCACATCCGATCCGAGCTTGAACCACTTGACGTCGGCATTGAGGTACCAATGATCAGCGAGTTTGTAGTCGAAGCCGGTCTGCAGCGCGGGTCCAACGCTCGTCGAACTGAGCTTCAAGGCACTGACGCCGGGGACCGCGAGATTCACGTCCGATATGATCGTGAAATTGACGCCGACGCCGAAGTACGGCTGAAACGCCTCATTCGGCAGAAAATCGTATTTCACGGTCAGCACCGGCGGCAGGTGCTTGAAGGTGCCGATATTCGTCGGACCACCGAGCGCGCTATGCTCGACCGTGACCGTCTGTGTTTGCGGATAGGTGAGGACTAATTCCGACGACCAGTTCGGCGTGAAGTAATACTCGAAATCCACATCCGGCAGCCACTTGCTGTTGATGTGAATCGCGTCCTGCGGTACGTCGAGGCTCGGAATCGCAGCCGAATCATTCGCGGGATCGAGATAGACGGCGCGCAGGCGCACTTCCCAATTATCATCATCGGCGCGAGCCGATGGACTGAACGCCATTGTTGCCGCCAAAGCGGCTGCTGCCACGGTGCCGAGGGTACGCAGGATCATGGGTGAGAACTCCTTGTAGTCGCTATAAAGCATCATTCCATGGCCGCGATCGAGCCAACAAGCACCGCATGGGCTTTGTGCGACGCCCTGTGCGTGCTGCGAGGCCCAATGCGGCCGCCATACGGGTCGAACTGCCGGCCGGATCGAATTGAAGCGCATCGCTGCGCTTCAATTCGCCTGCATCAATCAGAACCGATAGCCGATGCCGAAACCGAACAGCCACGGATTGATGGTCACTGACGAGACTCTGGTCCCGCCGGGCAGATCCACATCCGATCCGAGCTTGAACCACTTGACGTCGAGGTTGGCATACCAGTGATCTACAAGCTTGTAATCGAAGCCGGCTTGCAGCGCGGGTCCGACGCTCGTCGAACTGAGCTTCAAGGCACTGACGCCGGGGACCGCGAGATTCACGTCCGATATGATCGTGAAATTGACGCCGACGCCGAAGTACGGCTGAAAGGCTTCATTCGGCAGAAAATCGTATTTCACGGTCAGCACCGGCGGCAGGTGCTTGAAGGTGCCGATATTCGTCGGACCACCGAGCGCGCTATGCTCGACCGTGACCGTCTGTGTTTGCGGATAGGTGAGGACTAATTCCGACGACCAGTTCGGCGTGAAGTAATACTCGAAATCCACATCCGGCAGCCACTTGCTGTTGATGTGAATCGCGTCCTGCGGTACGTCGAGGCTCGGAATCGCAGCCGAATCATTCGCGGGATCGAGATAGACGGCGCGCAGGCGCACTTCAAAATTGCCATCATCGGCGCGGGCCGACGGACTGAACGCCACTGTTGCCGCCATAGCGACCGCCGCCGCGATGCCGATTGTGTGCAATTTCATAAATACCCCCAGTTATTAGCAAGATCGATCTGAGGCGATAGTTTCCGTAACTGTGGCGTAATACGACATCCGGAATAACCCTTAGGCTTTTGCGTTTGCGTGGCGATGAGGGAATGAAACTCAGTAGCGTTCGAGCGTTCCTGCACCGCCTCGGCAATATCTATGGCGATGCGCGAAACACGGTAGAAATAGGCTTTTACGAATATCGTTTGCGCTTGCGGCGGGTTGCCGATATAAATTCCGCATCATGAACGAGATGCATTCAGGACTTTTGCGCCGATCGACTGCGCAACCTGCGCGTGGTTGAAACACAACAATCGAAGGCGAGGCGATGATTGACGGAATTCATCCAAACTCACGGCATTCGTTTTCCATCTTGTTTGTCTGCCTCGGCAACATTTGCCGCAGTCCCACGGCCGAGGCGGTGTTGCGCCATACGGCCGCGCGCGTGGCGCCGCGGCTCGCGTTGGAAATCGATTCGGCGGGAACGGCTGACTACCACATCGGCCGCGCACCGGATCCGCGCAGTCAGCGCGCGGCGCGGGAACGCGGAATCGACTTGAGCGGGTTGCGCGCTCGTCAGGTGACGATGGCGGATTTCATGCGCTTCGATCTGATCTTGGCGATGGATCGAGACAACTTGCGCAATTTGCAGGCCATGAGTCCGCCGGACGCCCGTGCGGAATTGCGTCTGTTTTTATCATACGCGCCGCAGCTCGGCCGGCTCGAAGTCCCGGATCCGTATTATGGCGGCGCGGCCGATTTCGCCGAAGTATTGGATCTCGCTTCGGCCGCGTCGCTCGCGCTCATCGCATCATTGCAGCAGCGCGCGCAATAACCAGTAGAGTCCGCCTGCGAGCGCGATCGATACCGGCAAGGTCAGGACCCAAGCCATGAGCAAATTGCGTACCGTGCCCCATTGCAGTCCTGAGTGATTGGCGACCATCGTGCCTGCGACGCCCGAGGACAGTACGTGCGTGGTGCTGACCGGCAGCCCGTAGGCGTCCGCTGCGCCGATCGTCACCATTGCGACGAGTTCCGCCGAGGCGCCCTGCGCGTAGGTTAGATGCGTCTTGCCGATGCGCTCGCCGACCGTCACGACGATGCGCTTCCAGCCGATCATCGTGCCTAATCCCAGCGCCATCGCCACCGCGACCTTGACCCAGGTCGGGATGAACTTCGTCGCATTATCGAGCTGTTTCTTGTACTCGGATAGGGTCGCCTGATCTGCGGCGGAGACCGATAGGGACTTCGATTTGCCGACGAAGCGCAATCCTTCGCTGACCAGATACATGTCGTTGCGGAGGTTGACCATCGATTCCGTCGGGATCTTCGCCAACGAGTGGAATGTGTCGATCTCGTTGGCGAGCGACTGACCGAGCGATGCGATCGCAGGCACGCCCTGCGGCGTGACGGTGCGCGTGCGCACGATCTCGATGACCGCGGCATGCGGGTCGAGCGGCACGGAACCCTGCCCATAGTGCGACAGCGCGGTTTGCGCCCGCGCGGAGACGGCCAGGAATTGCGCGACGTCTTCCTCGTGCATCGTGCGGTTCAACGCGTAAGCGGTCGGCACGGTGCCGATGAGTATCAGCATGATGAGTCCCATGCCCTTTTGGCCGTCGTTCGATCCGTGCGCGAAGCTCACGCCGGTGCAAGTCAGCACCAGCAACCCGCGGATCAACAGCGGCGGCGGCTTATTGCCCTTCGGCTCCTGATAGAGCGCGGGAATCTTGATGGCCGATTTGGCGATCAGCAGCAGCAGAGCGGCCAAGCTGAATCCGATCAGCGGCGAGAACAGCAGCGACTGCCCGATCCGCACCGCCTGCGCCCAATCGACGCCGCTCGTGCCGCTCGCTTGGGTGGCCAGAAATTGATTCATGAGACCGACGCCCATGACCGATCCGATCAAGGTGTGCGAACTGGAGGAAGGTAGGCCGAAATACCAAGTGCCGAGGTTCCAAAGGATGGCCGCAATCAGCAGGGCGAACACCATCGCGAAGCCCGCGCCGCTGCCCACTTGCAGAATCAATTCGACCGGCAGCAGCGATACGATGCCGAAGGCAACCGCGCCGCTCGAGACCAGAACGCCGAGGAAATTGAAGAATCCGGACCAGACGACCGCGAAATTCGGCGGCAAGGAGTGCGTGTAAATGACGGTTGCGACGGCATTCGCGGTATCGTGGAAGCCGTTGACGAACTCGAACGCCAGCGCGATCACGAGCGCGATTCCCAACAAGATGAACGGGAACATGCGAGTCTCGCGCACCACCGAGAGATCGTCGGCCAAGTGGTAACCCGCATAGATGATGCCGGTCACCAATACGACGCCCGCCAGCACGTTGAACCAAGGGTTTGATTTACTGTTACGGAGCGGCGAAGTGGTCGCGGCTTGCGGGACCACGGCCGTATCGGCGACGATTTGGTTCATTGGCGGGTCCTGTTCTTAAGATTGGTGGGACGCAACCGGGTTCTTATAAACAGGTAATATGACGGTTTGATGAATTCCTGACCGGACGATGCCATTCACCATATCCCACGCGGCCGCAGTCCTGCCGTTCGCGCGTTTCTTAGGTCGCTTCAGAGTGCTGTCGGCGCTCGTGATCGGCAGCATGGCTCCGGATTTTGGCTTTTTCCTGCCGTGGCAACTGCCGCGTTTCGAGACCCATAGCGCGGCCGCGCTGTTGACCTTCAGTCTGCCGGCCGGACTCATCGTCTATTGGATTTTCCAGCGCCTGATCAAGACACCGCTGCGCCAAGTCTTGCCCGACGATGCCTACGATCGCTCGCTGCGGTACGCGCCGATTGCCGATATCGCCAGCCCGCGGCAATGGTTGATCGCCGCCTGCGGTGTGCTGATCGGGGCGGTCACACATTTGGTTTGGGACGCATTCACTCATGAAGGCGCACGCGGCGTGCGCATGCTGCCGGCGATCGATGAATGGTTCGTCGATGTCGGCGGACACGAGCTGGCCGGACCGCGGTTTTTGCAGGACCTGAGTTCCTTGCTGGGGCTCATCGTCGTTGCTTGGTTCCTATGGCGCGCCTTGCGCAACCAAGGAATGCCGCTTGCGGCTCCGCGACGCTTGCAAGCTTCTGAGCGGCGCTTCTGGCGTTGGGCCTACGCGCTGACCGCGATTGCGGTCGGCGCAGCGGATTTGATGCTGACCCGCTGGACGGATTCCCACACGCTCGGCATCGCCCATTCTGCGGGTCAGGTCGCGATAGCCAGTCTGCGCGCCCTGGCCGTTTCCTTGTTTTGCGTCAGTCTGTGCCTCGATATACGGCTACGGGTGCGCCCCTAAAGATCTTGCGCGCGCCGCCGCTTGAACTGTATGGCCATGCACGCAATGACTCGCGACCATTGCTGGGTCGGCTAAAATGGGCAATGGCGGAAGCCTCTGCAAGGCAGGCATTACATGGATTTCCTCGCTAAATGGTTGAGACCCGAGCGGGCTTGGCAGGGCAAGCACGCATTGGTGCGCGTAGAAACCTGCTACCGCATTCTCGACGTGGTCATTTGGATCGTCGCGGTGAGTGCGGTCGTTGGTCTTTGCATGGTCTTCCTGCGAGCCCCGGACTGGCTGAGCGGCAGCCGCTGGTTTGCGCTGGCCGCCGCCATTCAGATCCCCATGTTTGCGTCGGCTCTGTGTCGGGGCTGGCCCTTCCGATTGCGCTTTGCATTTCTGGGTGCCGACCTGCTGGTCGTCACACTTGCTAACGGTGTGTTATTCGGCCTATTGCCGAATTGGGTGCTGATCGCCCTCATTCTGATCATTCTCGCGACGCTGTTTTTCGGGATTCGCGCCGGCATCGCCGCAATCATCACCGTATTGACGGTCAATGGGCTGGTTGCCTGGGGCTGGGTTACCGAGTCGCTACCGTTGCATGAAAACGGTGAGTATGTTGGCGCCGCGATCCTCGATTACCGGGTTGCCGCGGTTTGGGTCCGCGTTTTGGCGGTTGGAACCGCCGGATTCACATCGATCGTGATCATGCTGCGTTACATCCTCGGAGACCTCAATCGCGCGCTGCACGAATCGCGCGATGCGCTGCAACGGCTCGCGGTGGAGCAAGAATCGCGGATTCGAGCGGAGCAAGCGCGATTTGAGGCGGAACGCGTCGCGCGCGACGCACAGAAATTCGATGCGCTCGGCCGCATGGCGAGCGGCGTGGCGCACGACTTCAATAACACCTTGTGCGTCATGAAACTCTGGAGCGGCCTGGTCGCGGACGACCCAAGCGCCGACCTGGAGACGATGCGGGCGGCCATGAAAGACATCGGAGAAGCCACTGCAAGTGCACAACAAATGACTTCCCGCTTGCTGGCCTTTAGCCGCGACGAAGCCGGACAACGGGGTGAATGCAATCTCGCGTCGGTGGTTCGGCGCGACGCCGAGACACTGGCGAGGATTCTGCCCGAGGACATCGTCGTCGAAAGCCGCTTGGGCGATGACGCCACGGTCGCGCTGCTACCTGGGCAAGTACAGGAGATCCTGCTCAATCTAGCGATCAATGCCCGCGATGCGATGCCGCAGGGCGGGAAATTGCTGATTCAAACCGCGATCGAGACACGGATAGCGGCTGCGGATGGCCTGGCGCCGGGCCGCTATTGCCGGCTGTCGGTCACCGATACGGGAACGGGGATCAGTGAGGACGTCAAACCGAGGATCTTTGAGCCGTTCTTCACGACCAAGGCGCCGGGCATCGGCACCGGCCTCGGCCTCGCGATGATTTACGGCCTAGTCAAAGGCGCCGGCGGCTCAATTTCGGTTCAAAGCCGTCTCGGGGCAGGCAGCAGCTTTACGATACTGCTTCCGATCATCGACAAGGGAGAGTTCCAAGCAGAATCCACGCGCGCATCGATCAGCACCGCGATTCGTTGTCCGGTATTGGTCGTGGACAAACAATCGGAGATGGGTGCGCTCGTCGAGCGCATCTTGGCCAAGGAGGGCTTTCCGACGGTTTGGGTGCGCGACAGTCCTGCGGCGCTCGATAAAATCGCCGCTGCCGCCGAGCGCATCGGGCTTCTGATACTCGAGGGAGTCATGCCGGAGGTGCCGACCAAGGAAATCATCGCCGCGGCCTTCCGGCACAATCCCTCGTGCAAGATCATCGTCATCTTGGGCCACATGATGGATAGCGAGATCTTCGACGGAATCGAAAGAGGCTTGTACCACAAGCTATCCAAACCATTCGACGCAGAAACCCTGCGTCGAGTGATTTCGGAAGCCTTGGCCGCGTAACGCCGGCGCGCCGCTAACGCTCGTCCGGACCGGTCCGCGGAACGGCATCGGCTGGCTGCGACGACCAGACCACATATTTGCCCTCGCTGCCGGCATTGGCCGCCGGCCCTGCGGGCGTCGCAGACGCTGCAGATGCGGGCGCTGCGGCCGGTGATGGCGGCGGCGCCGAAGAGGGTGCCGGTGCAAATGACGGCGCCGGTGCAGACGGTTGAGCGGCTGCCGGTGATGGCGCCGTCGATGGCGGAGGCGACCAGGGCGGCGGCGACGCCATGGGTGCAGCCGCACCGCTGGGCGCCGGGCTGGTCTCGCGGACCGGTGCCGGCGATTCGACGCCGGCAGAATCGACGACACGCTCGCGCGGCGTCTCGCTATCGCCGGATTTGGAGGCTCCATTGGGCCCAGGTCCAGCGGACGTGTTTTCACCGCCTTCGCCGCGACCGCGGCCGCGCCCCCGGCGGCGGCGGCCACGACCGCCACGCTCATTGCTGGCGTTGCGCTCGGCGCCCGCATCTCGATCCGCATTGCGCTGTGCCTGATCGTTACGCGATTGGTCGTTGCGCGGCGCTTGGTCGCTATGCGGCGTTTGGTCGTTGCGTGGCGCTTGGTCCGTTCGTGAAGCCTGGTCCGTGCGTGGCGCCTGGTCCGTACGCGGAGTCTGGTCGTTGCGCGGCGCCTGGTCGTTGCGCGGCGCCTGGTCGTTGCGCGGCGCCTGGTCCGGGCGCTGTGCCTCAGAACGCGGCGCGTTGGCGTTGCGTCCATCCGGTCGCGGGCGCGCGTCACGTCTTCCCTCATCGCGGCGCGAGTCGCGCGGGAAGTCGCGGCGAGCATCTCGATTCCGGTCGCGATCGCCGCGGTCCCGATCTCGATTTCGAAAGCGGTCCTGACGAGCCTCGCGGTGCGCGGGTCGGTCGCGCTGCGGCTGACTCGACGGCGCCGACGCCTGCGGGCTCGCCGCGGGTTTCGGGCTGCCGAACAGCCAGATCCAGAAGCGCGCTAACGCACCGAGTGTGGGCGCCTCGCTGACAGCGGCCGCGGCCGGCGGTGTCGGTGCCGCACTGGGGATCGGCACAATCGGTGCGGCCGAGGCGGGCAGGATGCTCGGCACGAGCGGCGCCTCGCCTTGCGGCTTTTTGTCGCGGTTGCCGATATTCGAGTCATCGATGCTCGGTTGATCCGCGAGCTGGTAGCTGGCCGTGGGATTCTCCAGCAGCTCCTTCTCGTCATCGCGTATCCGACGCAACGTATAGGCCGGCGTTTGCAGGTGGGGATTCGGGACAATCACCAGCGAGACCTTGTCGCGCGATTCGATCTGATTCAGCCAATCGCGCTTCTCGTTGATGAGGTAGGTTGCGACGTCGACCGGAACTTGCGCGATCACGCGGCCGGTGCGCTCCTTGCGCGCCTCTTCGCCGATCAAGCGCAGCAATGCCAGAGACATCGACTCCACGCCGCGTATCGTGCCCATGCCACTACAGCGCGGGCAGTTGATATGCGTCGTTTCGCTCAATGCCGGCCGCAGCCGCTGTCGCGATAATTCGAGCAGCCCGAAACGCGACAACCTGCCGAGTTGGATGCGCGCTCGATCCATTTTCACGGCATCGCGCAGCATGTCTTCGACCGCACGCTGATTGGTCTGGGATTCCATGTCGATGAAATCGATGACGATGAGTCCGCCGATATCGCGAAGCCGCAACTGGCGCGCGATTTCTTCGGCGGCCTCTAAATTGGTATTGCGTGCGGTCGCCTCGATGTCTCCGCCGCGCGTGCTGCGCGCCGAATTGATGTCGATCGATACCAAGGCCTCGGTATGATCGATGACGAGGCTGCCGCCCGAGGGCAGCGTGACCTTATGCGAATACGCCGACTCGATTTGGCTTTCGATCTGGTAGCGCGTGAACAGCGGTACCGGGTCCTGATAGAGCTTGAGTTTGCGCTGCGCGTCCGGCGGCATGAAGCGCTGCATGTATTCCTGGGCTTTCTCGAATGCCTCCGGTTGATCGATCAAGCATTCGCCGACGTCATCGGAAAAATAATCGCGCAGGCCGCGAGTCACTGCGTCGCTTTCCTGGAAAATCAAGAAGGGCGCGGGCCGGCCGTCGTTCGCCGCCACGATCGCGTCCCACGCGGTCTTGAGATTATTCAAGTCCCATTGCAGCTCTTCGGTCGTGCGGCCGACGCCGGCGGTGCGAACGATCGCTCCCATGCCGTCGGGGATCTGCAAGCCGTTCATGGCCTCGCGCATCTGATCGCGATCCTCGCCTTCGATGCGGCGCGATACACCCCCGGCACGCGGGTTATTCGGCATGAGCACCAAGAAGCGGCCCGCGAGGCTGATGAACGTCGTTAGGGCCGCGCCCTTGTTGCCGCGCTCCTCTTTCTCGACCTGGACGATGAGCTCCTGGCCTTCTTGGAGCAGATCCTTGATGTTGAGACGGCCGCCGGGTGGCTGCTGCCGGAAATATTCCTTGGAAACTTCCTTTAAGGGCAAAAAGCCGTGGCGCTGAGCGCCATATTCTACGAACGCCGCTTCGAGACTGGGCTCTACGCGCGTGATTCGACCCTTATAGATATTGGATTTTTTCTGTTCCCGTGAAGGTATCTCAATCGATAAATCGTAAAGTTTCTGACCATCGACGAGTGCGACGCGCAATTCTTCTTCTTGAATTGCGTTGACGAGCATTCTTTTCATTTGCCCCAACTAAGGTGGTAGGGGCCGAGGAGGAGAGCTGGAGAATAGAAGCCGGGGCCGCGACTAGGGACGCGGCGACGAATAGTAAGCTGCCGAGCGCGAACGACGCGACCGGCATTAAAACCCACCAATTCTGCCAAAACGTATGCAGCAAGCCCGGGGCCTTGTTCTCGGTTAACCGCTTGTAGGACGCCGAAGCCACGCGAGGCTCTCTGAAGCGTCTTTCTCATCGGCCGAGCGATGGTCTGGAATTCCAGAACCAACTAATATGCGGCGCTCCCGTAGGATGGGGGCGCCACCGAAACCGGTGCCACTAGGCGACGAACTGGATTGGGCCGTACCCTTCAAATGGTTCGGCGCCTGACACGGTTTTAGGACATTATCACGCCTCGCCCACAGGGTCAATGTAATCAATACCTTAGAAGAATCCTCAAAATGAACACTTACGCTCCCACAACCGTCGTCCAAACACCTGGAGCGAAGAGTCCGGTCATTCTGCACAAGGTCAGCGACGACGAATCCGGACAGCGCATCGACAATTTCTTGATGCGGCATTTCAAGTCCGTGCCGCGCAGCCGCGTCTACCGGCTGCTGCGCAAAGGCGAAGTGCGAGTCAATCGCAAGCGAGTCGACGCCGAATACCGCTTGGCGGCCGGCGACGAGGTGCGCCTCCCGCCGGTGCGAATCGACGCGCGCGAGGAGCCGGGAAGACCGTCGCAAAGCTTGCTCGACCTGATCGAAGGCGCGGTGATCTATCAGGATCGACACCTGCTGGTCATCGACAAGCCGAGCGGCGTCGCCGTGCACGGCGGCAGCGGCATGAGCTTTGGTGTCATCGAAGCCTTGCGCGCATCAAGGCCGCGCGAGACTCTCGAACTCGTCCACCGTCTCGACCGCGACACCAGCGGCTGTTTGTTGGTCGCGCGCGACCGGCCCACGTTGACGGCGCTGCACGCGCTGATTCGCGCCGGCGGCTTGCACAAGACCTATATGGCTCTGGTGGCCGGCAGCTGGCAGCTCGGGACCAAGCGAATCGATGCGCCGCTGTCGACCGACAGCCGTGAACACGGCGAGAGGCACGTACGCGTGGCGAGCGCCGGTAAGGCCTCGGTCAGTATTTTCAAACCGGTGCAATTCTTCGGCCAGCTCGCGACGCTCATGGAAGTGGATATTCCGACCGGGCGCACGCATCAAATTCGGGTGCATGCGTCGTACGCGGGCCATGCGCTGCTCGGCGACGACAAGTATGGCGATCGTGAGCGCAATGCCGAACTCAAGGGCCACGGCCTGAGGCGTACCTTTCTGCACGCCCAGTCGGTGGCATTCGAGTGGCCTGGATCCGGCGTGCCGTTTCACGTCAGTACGCCATTGCCGAGCGAGCTGGTCGCGGTGCTCGATGCGATCACGCCGCTCAAGCGTAAAGAAGACAAGGGCGCACCGCGCGCGGCCAGTCCGAAGCCGCGTGCCGCAGGCACCAAGCCCCGAGTATCGGGCGGCCGGGCTCCGGCGCGACATCTCAAGCGCGCGCGGGGCGCTGCGCCGCGCGCCGATTAGGGCAATTGGAAGCCGGCGCTGCGCAATATCGCGGCGAGACGTATCAGCGGCAGTCCGATCAGCGCGCTGGGATCGGTGCTCTCGATCGACTCGACCAGGCTGATCCCGAGGCCTTCACTCTTGAATCCTCCGGCGCAGTCGAGCGGCGATTCGAGCTCGACATAACGCTCGATCGTCTCCCGCGTGAGCGGGCGAAATTGGACCCGAGTGGTATCGACGAACTCGAACTGCGCGCCGTCCGCGTGCCGCAGTACCGCGACCGCGGTCAAGAACTCCACCATGCGGCCCGAGCAATCTTGCAACTGCTTGATACAGTTGGCGCGTGTACCCGGCTTGCCGAGAATTTCTGGTGCCGAATCCGGACCTCGGAGCACCGCAACTTGGTCCGATCCGATGACCCAGGCCTCGGTCTGCTGCGCGGCGATTTGCTGCGCCTTGGCGCGCGCCAAGCGACAGGCCATGGCGAGCGGCGCTTCGTCCGTTTGCCGTGTTTCCTCGACTCCGGGCGCTGCGCTCGTGAACGCGAGGCCGAAGCGCTCCAGCAAAGCGCGGCGGTAGGGCGACGTCGAGGCCAAAACGAGCTTGGGAGTGGACTTCAAAAACAACGACTTGCAACCAATTCGTTTTGACAGAGGGGGTAACGGGCCCTATTATACGCGGCCCATGGCAGGTGGCCCGCCAGACCTCGTTGATTGCGCGCGCCTGGCCGAGGACGCGGTGACGCTCGAGCGGGTCTATGAGCTTCGCGATTTGCCGCGGCTGCAAGACGTTTTGACTGACCCGCGGGGGCGCGTGCAGGTCAGCTTCGCGTTCGGAAAGACCGAGTCCGGTCGCGCCGGAGTGACCGTTGCGGTTCAAGCGGCGCCGATGCTCCAGTGTCAGCGTTGCTTGGAGGGGTTCGCCTTGCCGGTGTCGGCGCGCACCGAGATTGAATTCGCGGCAGAGGATTCCGCTGCCGCGCAAAGCGCGGAGCGGGAACTGTATTTGTTGACCGACGGCTCGGCTTCGTTGCGCGAGCTTGCAGAGGAAGAATTGTTGTTGGCGTTGCCCTTGGTTCCGGCGTGCAGTGCGCCCGAGCGATGCGGTAGGGCGCCCAAGTATGATGACGGCGCGGGGGCGGTACTGGCTCGGCAAGAGACGGTTAGGCCATTTAGCGTTTTGCAGGATTTGTTGAAAAAACCTTGATAGGACATAGCGACCATGGCAGTTCAAAAGAGCAGAAAGACACCCTCGAAGCGCGGCATGCATCGTTCGCACTCGGCCCTGGCCCTGCCGGCGGTATCGATTGACGCGAAGAGCGGCGAGACCCATTTGCGCCACCGAATTTCACGCGAGGGATTTTATCGCGGCCGTAAGGTGCTCGAGACCAAAGCCGACGCAGCTGCGTCGGAAGAATAGGCTGCAACTCCACTGCCGGCGACTTTGAGTCGCCGCCCGAGTCCATCGAGACGCTCCGCCCGTGTCCGCGCCGCTGCATATTGCCATCGATGCCATGAGCGGCGACAGTGGCCCCTCCGTCTGCGTTCCGGCCGCGGTTGCCGCCGCACACGACTACGGCGACGTACGCTTCACGTTGGTCGGCCGCGAAGCGGATTTACAGCGGGAGCTCGCCAAAGGCGCTCCGGCAAACTTGACCTGTCTGTACGCGGCCGAGGTCGTGGAGATGACCGACCACCCGCGCGACGCCTTGCGCCGCAAGAAGGACTCCTCGATGCGGCGCGCGCTGGATCTGGTCAAGACGCGCTCCGCAGATGCCTGTGTCAGCGCGGGCAACACCGGTGCGTTGATGTCCACGGCGCATTTCGTGCTGAAGATGCTGCCGGGAGTCGAACGCCCGGCGATCGCATCGCTGATTCCGTCGCGCGGCGGGCATACGTTCATGCTCGATCTTGGGGCGAATGCGACCTGCACGCCGGAACAACTGCGCCAATTTGCGATCATGGGCTCGATACTGGCGACCGATCTTGCGGGTGCGCACGCGCGTCCACGCGTCGGTCTGTTGAACATCGGTGAAGAGGACATCAAAGGCGATGAAACCGTGCGGGCGGCGCACATCTTGTTGGCCGCCAGCAATATCAACTACGTGGGCTTCGTCGAGGGTCACGATATCTTCGGCGACGAAGTCGACGTGGTCGTCACGGATGGATTCACCGGCAACGTGGCGCTGAAGACGATGGAAGGAGCCGCGCGACTGATTCGGGATGCAATGCGCGAGGAATTTACGCGCAGCCTATCGCGCAAACTCGGCGCGATCGCGGCGCGGCCGGCACTCAACGCGCTGCGCGCCCGCATCGATCCGCGCCGCTATAACGGAGCGAGCATGGTCGGCCTGAACGGGATTGTCATCAAGAGCCACGGGAGCACCGACATCTTCGGTTTTCAACGTGCCATCGAAGTCGCGATTTTCGAGGCGCGCGACGGCGTCCCGGCGCGCATCGCCGAGAATCTCGGACTGCCCACGTTGGCCTGAAGGATCCACCATGTACGCACGCATCGCCGGCACGGGCAGCTACCTGCCGGAAAAAATTCTGACCAACGCGGACCTGGAGAAACTCGTCGACACCACCGACGAGTGGATACGCACGCGTACCGGTATCGAGGAGCGGCATGTGGTGGTGGACGGTGAGACGACCGCTGACCTCGCCGAAAAGGCCGCGCGCCTCGCGATGGCCGATGCGGGGGTCGAGCCGGAGGATATCGATTTGATCTGTGTCGGCACGACCACGCCGGATTTCGTATTTCCCAACGTGGGTACCCTGCTGCAGTCACGCTTGGGTATACACGGCTGTCCGGCGTTCAGCCTGGAGGCGGCGTGCGCGGGATTTCTCTACGCCTTGAGCGTCGCAGACAAATTCGTGCGGCTGGCCGAGGCGAAATGCGCGCTCGTGATCGGCGCAGAAACCCTGACCCGGATCGTGGATTGGCAAGATCGGGCGACCTGCGTGTTGTTCGCCGACGGCGCCGGCGCGGTGGTCTTGAAGCCCGCGCAGGAGCCCGGCATCCTCAGCACCCATCTGCACGCCGACGGCCGGTACAAGGACCTGCTGATGTACCCCGACGGTGTATCGAGCGGCTTCAAACTGGTGCGCGAGGGCAAGGCCGGTGTGCGCATGAAGGGCAACGAAGTCTACAAGGTCGCCGTCAATACGCTCGGCGCGCTCGTGACCGAGACGCTCGAGGCGAACAACATTTCGAAAGACCAGATTGATTGGTTGATTCCCCATCAGGCCAACATCCGGATCATCGAGGCGATTGCCAAGCGTCTGGAATTGCCGATGGAGCGGGTAATCGTCACCATCAATACCCATGGCAACACGTCCGCCGCATCGGTGCCGCTGGCACTCGATGCGGGCATTCGCGACGGGCGCATTCAGCGCGGCCAGCTGTTGTTGCTCGAGGCATTCGGCGGCGGGTTCACCTGGGGGTCGGCGCTGATCCGGTATTGATTCATGCGGTCTCGATCGAGGGTGGAGTAGCGAGATGCGAAGCCATTGGTGTTATGCGGGTTTGCTGGCGGCCACTCTCGCCCATGCGCAGATCTATCCGCTGACCGCCGACCAGGATCTGATCGGCGAAGCCGGCCAGACGACCTCCGAACGGCAGGACACATTGCCGGACATCGCGCGTCGCAATAATCTGGGCTACGACGAGCTCAATGCGGCCAATCCCGGCGTCGACCCCTGGTTGCCGGGCGACGGAACCCTGATCCACTTGCCGCTCGAGCGACTGCTGCCGAACGTACCGCGCGTCGGAATCGTCGTAAATCTGCCTGACGGTCGAATATATTACTTCCGCACCGATGCCGAGCATCACCCCGTCGTCGAGACGCACCCGATCAGTGTCGGCAAGATGGACTGGAAAACTCCGATCGGCGTGACCACGGTCGTCAGCAAGGTCAAGAACCCCACTTGGTATCCGCCCAAGTCGGTGCGCGAGACGCATCTCAAGGACGATGGCGACATACTGCCCGAATCCATACCTCCGGGACCGAAGAACCCGTTGGGTCTATTTGCGATGCGCTTGGGCATTCCCGGCGGCGCCTATCTGATACACGGCACCAACTTGCCGGTCGGCGTCGGCATGCAAATCACCCATGGCTGTATTCGGCTCTACCCCGAAGACATCGAGTACATGTTCAATGAAGTGCCGGTCGGCATGGCCGTGCGCATCGTCAATCAACGCATCAAGACCGGCTGGGTCGACGGTGTGCTGTATCTCGAGGTGCATCGCCCCCTAGATGGCGTGGATCCGCAGGATGTCGAGGATCTGACGGCGCTGACGCGCGCGATTGTCGCGGCAACCGCCGAGCGGCGCGTCATCGTCGATTGGGATACCGCCGAGCGCGTCTTCGACCAGCAACGCGGCGAGCCCACGCGCATATCGATTGACCGCTGGATCAAACCGGCCGCGGGCCCGACCCAAGCCCAGCGCTAGCCGGCGGGTCGGCATCGCAAGGCGCCCGGCCCAAAAAAAAGCGCCACGGTGACCCGCGGCGCTTTGCTCCTCATCGAACGATGATGAGTTTACTTCGATACCGACTTCTTGAAGATGCGATCGATCTTTTCGTTGATCGCTTCGATGGCCGTCTGATTCGCTTGCGCGAGCGACAGCGCCTGGTTCGCAGTGCTCTGCGCGCCGGAAGCGGCCGAGGCGGCGGCGTTGGCGGAAGATTGTGCAGCAGCGGCTTGGCTGGACGCCTTTGCCGTATCGGCCTGCAGTTTGCTTACTTGGGATTTCAGGTCATCGATCTGCGCCTGAATCGGCTTCAGATCGGTGCAGCCCGCGAAAACGACTAAGCAGGCAGCCGCGGCGGAGACCTTCAGTGTGGTTGCAAGTTTCATAAAATATTCCCCTAGGGTTAATCACTCTTGTCGAAAAAAGCCGGAAGTGCTGGCGCAAGCGAGCCCAGTCGTATCGTCGGGTTCGCCTGCGTCGCAACACAGTCCCGCATTAAAGCGAATATTGCGCACCCAATGCAACTGAAAAGCGCGTTTGTCGCTCTTTCGATACGCTTTTCTAACGGTTTATGCGTCAAGTGAAAATTAATTCGCCGTCACGAACCTCGAGCGCGTCTGTAATTATTACAATCCGGCGGCGCGCGGATCAACCGCTCGAGGTGCGAATCGAGCCGGGACGGTCGCCGGACTCACGCATGCAGCAGCTCCATGACCGCGCGGTATCCTTCATTAATAGCGATATCGGTGTATGCGGCGCCGCCGGAATCAGAATTGGCAATCGTGATGCGGCCGAACTGTGCGCGGCCGATCACGTGGGGCCGCTGCGCCTCCGCGACGTCCGGATCGAACAGCGGATTATATTCGGGTGCATAACCGTGCGGCCAGCGATTTACGGTGATCGCGGTGATGTCGCGCGCCGGATCGAATCCGCCGGCTGCCAGCGTCCGGCCGAGTTGGTCGCGGATGTGGCGCTCGAAGGTTTCGAACGGCGTACGCAGCAGCTCATCTCGGCCGGCCCGATGCTGGTCCAGTTCCGGTAGTCCCGGTTTGCAGGGTGTCCGGACCATATGCACGAGGATCGGCTCGTCGGCGGATGTCGGGCTGCGATAGGCGCCGATATCGACGTGCGCATTGAGATGAAAATAACAATGATAGCCGCCGGGGGCGTAAACCCGGCTGAGCTTGAGCCGTTCGAACGCGCGCCAGTTGCGTATGGCGACACTGGTATAGACGAGCGGCGTCTTGATGAGCCGATGCAGCGCGGCCTTTTGCGCATCGGGCAGCTCCGGGCACAAATAGGGGATCATCATGTTGTAGCAAGCGAGCACGGTGCCGCGTGCGCGGGCCGCATAGGCTTGTCCGCCCCGCACGTAGGTAATCTCGACCGGGGAGCCTGCTTGAGGGTCGCCGAGATGGCGTGCGCGAATTGCGGTGCTGTTCAAACGCAGCCGCACGGGCGCAGCGCGCCGATCCAATCGAGCGTAATTCACGCGCGCGGTCACGACATCGACGGCGCTCGTTCCGGGCAACGCGCTCGGAATCAGATTGCGCACCAGCAGTCGCGCGATCGTCGCGTTGCCGTCGGGAAAGTGCAGGCGCAGCGACCCACCCGTGTCCTCGTAACCGGCGGGCGTGAATCCCATGCGTGCGATCGAGCCCTTGCTGAGGTTCATGCCCTGGAAGCCGGGCATCGCCATGCCCCAGCAGTCGAGCGCCGAAACCGCGTCGGTACCCACGCCCCATTCGCCCATCGTGCGCGCGTAGTAATAATGCAAAACCGCCGGATCCGCGTGCACGATGTCGCGCAGAAATGCCTCGTAGCTGATTCTCGACAGGCGTTGCTTCTTCTCGTCCGATGAGACTCCGGGCAGGTAGTCGATGTCGGCCGTTTCGATTTGGATGATGTCGGCGCGCGCCTGTGCGGACAGCGGGGCCTGCGACAACACCGTCGCGAGCGAGGCTTGCGACATCGCCATGGCGGGGTGGATGCTGCGGGGACTGATGACCAGTGCATCGGCGCCGAAAGTCTCGGCGTCGAAGAACACGCCGTCGTGCAAGCCGCGATCCTCGTAGTAGCTGGGGCGTTCGATGCGCTGCGCGAGTGCTGCGACGTCGATGCCGAGCGTCGTCAGTAGGCCCGCGGCAACCGGGCCGTAGGGCCTCGGGCTGTCGATCTCCAGCGTTCCGCCGTTGAGCAAGTGCAGACGGCCGTTCAAGTGGAATTCGTTGCGTTTGGCGTGACCGCCAAAATCGTCGTGATTGTCCAGAATCAGAATCCGGCTGTTGGCGCCGGCCTGCGCCCGGTAGAAGTGCGCCGCGGCAAGGCCGCTGATGCCGCCGCCGACCACGATGAGGTCGTATTCTTCGCCGGTATCCGTGGCGGCGGGCCACGCCGCGCCGTCGCGCAGCGCGTGCGCGGCCTCGAAGGAGCCAGGATGGCTGCCGCGCATGCCGGTCAGCAGCGGCGGATAATAACCCGGGGCGTCTTGGGCCGCGGCCGACAGCGCCGGTGAGCCGGACTGCGCTGCAGCGAACAAGGGGTAAGAGGCAGTGGCCGTCGCACCGATCGCAATGCCGTTCAAAAAATCACGGCGCGTGATGCGCCGGTGCATGCCGAGGACTCTATCGTCGTTCAAGATCGCTGGTGCCGGGCGCTGCGCCGGTGATGGGGATGAATGGTTGAGCGAGATTCATGCCGGCAGGATATTACGACAAATTCGCCGTTGACGATGCCGGCAGTCTGCTGTATATAAGTACACTACTGTCTACATATACAGGTGCTGCATGTCGGACCTCACACCGCGCCAAACTCAGATACTCAGGCTCATTCAAGATGCGATCGCCGAAAGCGGGATGCCGCCCACGCGCGCAGAAATCGCGCGCACGCTCGGCTTCAAATCGCCGAATGCCGCGGAGGAACATTTGCGCGCGTTGCAGCGCAAAGGTGTCATTGATCTGATTCCGGGCGCTTCTCGCGGTATCCAGCTCAAAGATATTTTGCGTGAACAATTGGGGTTGCCGTTGATCGGGCGTGTCGCCGCCGGTCGTCCGATTTTGGCCGAGGAACATATCGAAACGCGCTACCAGATCGATCCGAAGCTATTCCAACCGCAGCCGCATTATTTACTCAAAGTGCGTGGCATGAGTATGAAGAACGCCGGCATCTTGGATGGCGATCTCGTGGCCGTGCATCGCACGCCCGAAGTGCGCAATCGCCAAATCGTCGTGGCGCGTTTGGAAAACGAGGTGACGGTCAAACGCTACCGGCAAGAAGGCACGATCGTCTGGCTGCTGCCCGAAAATACCGATTTCGAACCCATTCGTGTCGATCTCAAAGAACAGCCCATGATCATCGAAGGAGTGGTCGTGGGTGTGCTTCGGCGCGGTAAAGATGTGGATGCCGCATGAATGCGGAGGCAGGAAGCCGAAGCCGACGCCCGAAGGGGCGCCCGAAGGGCGCGAGCCCAGGATGGGCGAGCGTCAATGCGGAGGCAGGAAGCCGAAGCCGACGCCGAAGCCGACGCCCGAAGGGGCGCCCGAAGGGCGCGAGCCCAGGATGGGCGAGCGTCAACCATCGTCGCTTGCGGATCTGCTGGCCGATGCACGCGTTTGGAAGTTAAAAGACGCCTCGGCCAGTCAGCGCCTGTCGCCATCTCGTCCGGTTTGGTCCACCGGTAGAAGCGCGCTCGATGCGCGCTTGCCGGGCGGTGGTTGGCCGACGGCGTCACTCGTTGAAGTGTTGATCGACGCGACCGGTCTCGGCGAGATGCAGCTGTTTTTGCCGGCGTTCGTGGAATGTCAGCGTAGGGCCGACGGTGACGTTCCCTGGCTGGCTTGGATCGCTCCCCCGCATGAGCCCTATGCGCCGGCCCTGGCACAGCAGGGCATTGAACTCGACCGCTTATTGGTGATACGTCCCGCCACTGCGATGGAAGCCTTGTGGGCGGCTGAACAGGCCTTGAGTTCGGGCGTTTGCGCCGCCGTTTTGCTGTGGCTCAAGGGAACGGATGACCGCTGGTTGCGGCGTTTGAAGTTGGCGGCGGAAGCAGGCGGCGCGCTCGGCGTATTGTTTCGGCCCGAGCGCCACCGCTTCGAGTCCTCGCCCGCGAGCTTGCGTCTGTTGATGACCCGGGGCGAACCGGAGCCCCGGCTCGAACTACTCAAAGTGCAAGGTGGCCGGCCGGGTCTCGTTGACCTCAGCGTGCCGTGAAAGCCCGCAAGCTCAAAACGCAGACGGCGGATCTATTCCCCGCATCCGCACCCGCACCGGCATCCGCTCCCGCGCCGAGATTATCGACGCTGAGCGGCGGCTTGCCGCCGGCCCCGCAGGCGGCCCCTGCGCCACGCAGTACACAGCTGTGGTATGCCGCGGTGTTCCCACAGCAACCCATACCCGTCTTGCACCGATTGAGCCTGCATGCACAACAATTCACGTCGCTCGTCAGCATCGAACCGCCGAATGCCTTGTTGCTCGAAATCAAGGGCAGCCTAAAGTTATTCGGCTCGCTCGAGCGTTTGCATGCGCTCATCGATGCACGCTGGCAAGCCCTCGCGTTGCAGGTATCCAGCGCCGTCGCACCGTCGACGCTTGCGGCGCTTTGGTGCGCGCGCAGTGGCAAGCCCTTGGCTCTCGAAGAGACCGCGACGCTCGCGGGCCGCTTGGCGGAACTGCCGATCGCTTGCACGGCCTGGGATGCCGATCGATTACAGACGCTGCACTCGATGGGCATCACGCGTTTGGGCGAACTGCTGCGCTTGCCGCGGGCCGGTCTTGCGCGCCGTTTGGGCCCCAACGCGGTTCTCGATCTGGATATCGCGTTGGCAAGGCAGCCGGGACCGCGCAGAGCATTTGTCGCGCGCCAACGGTTTCGTGAGCGATGCGAATTCGAGACGGAAATCGACAACGTCGCCTATCTCGGCAAGGCGCTCGAACCGCTGATTGGTCGCTGTGCGCAGTTCCTGCGCGAGCGGCAGGCCGGCGTCCAGACCTTGGAACTGAAGCTGCGTCATCGCGCCGGCCCCGCGACGCGGGTGCGTTTGGGGCTTGCGAGCGTCACGAGCGAGCGCCGCCGCTTGGCCGACGTGCTCGATCAGCAATTGAGCCGACTCGAGCTGTCGGCGCCGGTGCGCGCGCTCGAACTCGTTTCAGGCGCTCTGCAACCGCTGTCGGGCGTCTCGCTCGATGCATTCAGCAGGTTCGGCAACGCCGGCGGTCCCGATACGGCGGCACAGTTGGTGGAACGCTTGCGGGCGCGTCTCGGAGAGAATGCGGTGTACGGCGTCTCGGCGATTCCCGAGCACCGTCCCGAAGCGGCCTGGCGCCGCATCCATGAACTGCCGCTGGCCGCGGCGCTCATGATCGGCGCAGCGATGCCCCTCGACGCGATGCCTCGGCCGGTGTGGTTGCTGGACGAGCCTTTATTGTTATCCCGGCAAGAGGCGCTGCACCGGGACGCCTGGATTCTGGAACAAGGTCCTGAGCGTATCGAGAGCGGTTGGTGGGACGGTAAAGGCGTAGCCCGCGACTATTACAGCGCGCGCTGTGCCCGTGGCGCCAAACTGTGGATTTTTCAGGAACGCCATACGAAGTGCTGGTATTTACACGGCGTGTTCGCTTGAGAACGCTGCATCATGTACGCCGAATTGCATGCCTTGAGCAATTTCTCCTTTCTGCGCGGCGCTTCCCAGCCCGAAGAACTGGTGGCACAAGCCAAATGCTTAGGCTATCGAGCGCTCGCGCTCACCGATGAATGCTCGCTCGCCGGCGTGGTGCGCGCGCATACGGCCGCCAAGGAGCAGGGGATTGCGCTGATCGTCGGGGCGGAGTTGCGTTGCGCGGATCAGCTCAAGCTCATCGCGCTGGCGACGAGCCGCGCGAGCTACGGGGCTTTGAGTCGCTTGATCAGCCGGGCGCGGCGCGCCAGCGCAAAGGGCAGCTATCTGCTCGCGCGCGAGAATCTCGAGAATGCGCTCGATGGTTGCGTGCTGATCTGGCTGCCGGGCGAGGGCAGGGACCGCGGGTCCAGTCACGAAGGGGAGGGGCGCTGGTTGCGCGAGCGTTTCGCGGGACGCTTATGGCTCGGAGTGGAATTGCTGACGAGCGGCTTCGATGCGCGCCGCTTTGCGCTGCTCGAGACCTTGGGAAAAGCGCTGGACATTCCGCGAGTCGCCGCCGGCGACGTGCACATGCATCGGCGCGGCCGCCGCGCGTTGCAAGACGTGCTCACGGCGATTCGCTTGAATACGCCGGTGCATGCCGCAGGTTTCGCTTTGTTTCCGAACGGCGAGCGCTCATTGCGCTCCTTGAGCCGTCTGCGCGAGTTGTATCCCGCGCCGCTGCTCTCCGCCACGCTCGAGATCGCCGAGCGCTGCAGGTTCAGCCTCGATGAATTGCGCTACGAATATCCCGAGGAGATCGTACCCGCGCACGCGACGCCGACGAGTCATTTGCGCGATCTCACGGAACGAGGCGCCCGCCGGCGCTGGCCCGCGGGCATTCCTCGGGCGGTGCGCGACGGCATCGAGCACGAGCTGCGCCTCATCGCCGAACTCGGCTATGAGCCGTTCTTTCTGACCGTGCACGACATCGTGCAGTTCGCGCGCTCGCAAGGCATTCTCTGCCAGGGTCGCGGTTCCGCGGCCAACTCGGCGGTTTGTTATTGCCTGCAGATCACCGAAGTCGATCCGTCGCGCATGTCCATGCTGTTCGAGCGTTTCATTTCCAAGGAGCGCAATGAGCCGCCCGATATCGACGTGGATTTCGAACATGAGCGGCGCGAGGAAGTTATTCAATACATTTACGGCAAATACGGCCGAGAGCGCGCCGCGCTCGCGGCCACCGTCATTTGCTATCGGCCGCGCAGCGCCTTGCGGGACGTCGGTAAGGCTTTGGGATTCGAGCCTGAGCAGCTCGATCGCCTCGCGAAAGGCATCCAATGGTGGGATGGCCAGCGCATCGATCCGGAGCGCATCCGCGCATTGGGATTCGAGCCTGAGGATCCGCGGATTGCCCGCCTGATCGCGCTTGCAAGCGAGATCCTGGGTTTCCCGCGGCATCTGTCGCAGCATGTCGGCGGCTTCGTCATCGCTCGCGGCCGTTTGGATGAACTCGTGCCGATCGAAAACGCGGCGATGCCGGACCGCACGGTCATCGAGTGGGACAAGGACGATCTCGACGCCTTGGGGCTGCTCAAAGTCGACGTTCTAGGCTTAGGCATGCTGAGCGCGATACGCCGGGCGTTTGACCTCATCAATGGTTTCGGCCCCTGCGCGGCGGTGGCGGGAGAACTGAATCTCGCCACGGTGCCGGCCGAGGACAAATCCGTCTACGCAATGATCTGCCGAGCCGATACCACGGGCGTGTTTCAAATCGAGTCCCGTGCCCAGATGGCGATGCTGCCGCGGCTGCGCCCGCAGAATTACTACGATCTGGTCATCGAGGTGGCCATCGTGCGCCCCGGTCCGATCCAGGGTGAGATGGTGCATCCGTATTTGCGCCGCCGCAGCGGCGAAGAGGCGGTGACTTATCCGAGCGAGGCCGTGGAGGCGGTGCTCAAACGCACGCTCGGTGTGCCGATTTTCCAGGAACAGGTCATGCAGCTCGCGATCGTCGCGGCCGGTTTCACGCCCGGTGAGGCGGATCGGCTGCGCCGTGCGATGGCGGCCTGGAAGCGCAAAGGCGGTTTGGGGCCGTTCGAGCGCCGCTTGATCGACGGCATGCTCGAGCGGGGCTACGGGGAAGCATTTGCACGGCAACTGTTCAATCAAATTCTGGGTTTCGGCGAATATGGCTTTCCGGAATCGCATGCGGCGAGCTTCGCGTTGCTCGTTTACACCTCCGCATGGCTCAAGCGCTACGAGCCGGCGGCATTTTGCGCCGCGCTGATCAACAGCCAGCCCATGGGTTTCTACGCACCCGCCCAATTGGTGCGCGATGCGCGCGAGCACGGCGTCGAGGTACGCCCCGTGACGGTGGGGATCAGCGCTTGGGATTGCACGCTGGAGCGGCGGGACGACGGCAAGCCGGCGCTGCGCTTGGGCCTGCGGCTCGTGAAACATTTGTCACGCGCCGGCGCGGCCCGATTGCTCGCGGCACGCGATCAACGAAATTTTGCGCATATTGCGGATTTGGCCGAGCGAGCGCTGCTCGATCGCGGCGATCTCGAGGCGCTCGCGGCCGCCAATGCGCTCGCGGACCTCACCGGCCATCGGCACCGCGCCGTGTGGCAGGTCAGCGGCGTCGAACGCGTGCTGCCGCTGCTGCCGGCGAGCACCGTCGTGGAGGAGGGCATACCGCTGTTGCGCGCGCCCAGGGAGGGTCAAGAGATCGTGGCCGATTACGGCAGCCTGGGACTGACCCTGCGGCGCCATCCGCTCGCCTTGCTGCGCGAACGCCTGGCGCATCGCGGCATCACGCCGACGCAGGATCTTTGGGAACAGCCGAACGGTAAGCTCGTCAGCACGGCCGGCCTCGTCATTACCCGTCAGCGGCCGGGCAGCGCCGGCGGAGTGACCTTCGTGACGATGGAGGATGAAACCGGCTACGTGAATCTGATCGTCTGGGAGCGCGTCGCCAGCGCGCAGCGCGCCGCGTTGCTCGAATCGAGTCTGCTCGAGGTGCGCGGCAAGATACAAAGAGAGGGCGATGTATTGCACGTCATCGCGCGGCGCCTCACGAATCTTTCCGCGCTGTTGGGGCAGCTAGTCGTCGAATCGCGGAATTTTCACTGAGGCGCCGACGAGCCGTCCCGCTTCTCGAGCGGCTCATCATGCTCGACTAGCCACGCATAAAACGTGATCAGTCCGGCAGCCGTGGCGATCGCGGCGGCGATGCCCGCAAAAATAGGCGCAAGTTTGACGATCAGTGGCGCCTTGGACAGGTGCAACGCGACGGAAACCTTGGCCAAGCCATGCGGTGCCGCGCGTGCGGCGAGGAAGCCGACCAACATCGATAATGCGCTCGCAAAGCCGGCCAGGGCCCCGGTCGACCTGCTGAGCTTCTTGTGGAGCATCAGCGCCCCTTTTTCTTCTTCCGTACCGGTCTATCCGCGGCAACCGGCGCCGTTTCGGCCTCATCATCGCCGCGAATGTCATAATCGTCGAAGTCGCTCAGCAGCTCCGCCGTACGGCGGTCCTCCATGACGCGCTCGAGACGCCGCCAGGCGGGCTCGGCCCCTTTCGGCGCCCGCCGCCGCTGCGAGTCGACGTCGCGCATGATGTGATCGACATCCACGTCATCCGCGCCGGGCGGGGATTCGTCGGCATCCTCTTCCTCGAATTCATCCGATTCGGGTTTCTCGCTCATGCTACCGAAGCCTTGGCTTCATCCAGAAGTACGGTGGTCACGCGCGCGTTTATAAACGGAAACGCCGCAGGTACGCAATACCGGCGCGGCTTTTTTATGTGAGCTATTTCACGAGGTCGTTTAATTGAAAAATCGGCAGTAGCAGTGCAATAACGATGAACATCACGACAGCGCCCATAAACACGACCATGAACGGTCCCAACAGGTTGGTCATCGTCGCGAGCAGGCCGTCCATTTCACGTTCTTGATTGCTGGCGGCCCGTTCCAGCATCTTTTCCAGTTCACCGCTGCTCTCGCCGCTCGATATCAAGTGAATCATCATCGGCGGAAAGATCTTGCGGGCGGCCAGGGACTTGCCGATCGGCGCGCCTTCGCGAACCCGCAGCGCGGCATCCACGACCGCTTGCTTCATCGGCACGTTGTTGACCACGTCGGCCGAGATCTTGAGCGCTTCGAGCACCGGCACCGCGCTGGCGGTCAGAATGCTGAACGTACGGGCAAACCGCGCGGTATTGAGACCGCGTATCAATTTACCGGCCAGCGGTATTTTCAGCAGGAAGCGATCGAAACGCAGCCTCGAATTCGGCGCTTTGAGCCAGCGCGAGAACCCCCAGCCGGCGACTGCGAACCCGATCACACAATAAAACCAGTAGTTGCGCAGGAAGTCGCTGGTGCCGATCAGTATGCGGGTCGCCAGCGGCAGCTCCTGGTGGCCTTGTTCGAAGACCGCGACGACTTGCGGCACGACGTAGGCCAACAGAAACGAGACGATCGCAAACGACAGCACCATGAGGACGATCGGATAGACCAAGGCATTGCTGACTTGCTGGCCCATGACCTGGCGCGATTCGGTGTAGTCGGAGAGGCGTTCGAGCACCTGGTCGAGCTTGCCCGATTGCTCCCCGGCGGCCACGGTCGCGCGGTAAATCTCGGGGAAGGCCTGCGGGAAGTCGCGCAAACCGTCGGCGAGCGGGTGGCCTTCGACGACTTTACTGCGCACGCCGAGGATGATGCGCTGGACGCGCGGCTTTTCGGTTTGTTCGGCGACCGCCTGCAAGGACTCCTCGAGCGGCAAGCCGGAATGCAGCAAGGTCGCGAGCTGTCGGGTCAAGAGCGCCAAATCGAGCGTCGATATGCCGCGGCGCATGAAGCCGCGGCGCCGACTCTGCTTCAGTTCGCTTTGCGCCGCTTCTTGGATTTCCATCGGCAGCAGCTGCTTCTCGCGCAGCAGCTGGCGTACGTGCTTAGGGGTGTCGCCTTCGATGAGCCCCTTGCGTTCCTTGCCTTGAGCGTCGAGCGCGGTGTATTCAAACGCGCCCATCAGTCCTCGCGCGTGACGCGGAGTACTTCTTCCAACGTTGTCTCGCCCGCGAGCACTTTGCGGCGCCCGTCATCGCGAATGCCAGGGCTCGATGCACGCGCATAGCGTTCCAGTTCTTGCTCGGACGCGCCGTCGTGGATCATCGTGCGCATGTGATCGTCGACCGAGATCAATTCATAAATGCCGGTGCGCCCCCGGTAGCCGGTACCCGAGTCGTTGCTTGGGCGATACAGCTGCACGGGCTCGCCGTTCGGATCCAGATTGAGCAGACGCCGCTCGTATTCGCCGGCGACGAAGGGCACCCTCGTGCCGGGGTTCAGTACGCGCACCAGACGCTGCGCCAGCACTCCAATCAAACTCGATGACAACAAGAACGGCTCGATGCCCATGTCGCGCAGACGCGTGACCGCGCCCACGGCCGTGTTCGTGTGCAGCGTGGATAGCACCAAATGGCCCGTCAAGCTCGCCTGCACGGCGATTTGCGCCGTTTCCAGGTCGCGAATTTCGCCGATCATGACGACGTCCGGGTCTTGCCGCAGAATCGCGCGCAGGCCGCGCGCGAAAGTCATTTCGACCTTGGTATTGACCTGGGTTTGGCCGATGCCGTCGATGTAATACTCGATCGGATCTTCGACCGTCATGATGTTGCGCATGTTGTCGTTGATGCGCTCGAGCGAGGCATAGAGCGTCGTGCTCTTGCCCGAACCGGTGGGTCCGGTCACGAGGATGATGCCGTGCGGCTTATGGATGATGTCATCCATGACTTCCTGCGTGCGCGGATCCATGCCCAACGAGGTCAGTTCGATGCGCCCGGCCTGTTTGTCGAGCAAGCGCAGCACGACGCGTTCGCCATGTCCGGAGGGCAGCGTGGAGACGCGCACGTCGACGGCACGCCCGGCAATGCGCAATGAAATTCTGCCGTCCTGCGGCAAGCGCCGCTCGGCGATGTCCAGTTTGGACATGACCTTGATGCGCGACACGACCAGAGGCGCCACGGCCCGCTTGGTCTGCAGCACTTCACGCAGCACGCCGTCGACGCGAAAGCGGATGACCAAGCGATTCTCGAAGGGCTCGATGTGAATGTCCGAGGCATTTTCCTTGACGGCCTGCGTCAGCAGCGCGTTGATGAGCCGAATGATCGGCGCCTCGTCATCACTCTCTAAGAGGTCGGAGGATTCCGGGATGTCCTCGGCCAAATCGGCGAGATCGGTGTTGTCATCGAGGCTCTCGAGCATTTGCATCGCCGCACCGGATCCGGCCTCGTAGGCGAGCCGCAGCATCAAGTCGAATTGCTCGACGGGCACGCGCTCGAGCTTCAGCGGCACGCCCACGAAGCGGCGCACCTCGGCCAGCGACAGCGGCGAGACGCCGGGCCGACAGATGACGTCGGCGACCCCGCCCGCGATGCCGCGCAGCAATACGCCGTGGCGCTTCGCGAACGGAAACGACAATTTGCGCGGCGGAGCCGGCTCCTTGAGTTCGGCGTTTACTTCGATTTCAGCGCTCACGGGTTTGGTGTCGCTGGGTTCGAGGGCGGCAGCGGCACGGGGCGCGTCACCGGCGCCACGCCGCCATCCACGGCTCCCGGTGTCGCGGGCGCTGCCGGTTGCGTCGTCGTCGGTTGCGGCGCCTCCGGGACGAACAAGGGCGCCGCGCCCGCCGCGTTGGTCGGGACCGCAGGCCCGGTGATTCGCGACTGCGGCGGCGGCGGCGGCGGCGGGATCGCGGGCTGAGTTTCGCCCGGAAGCAGAGTGATATGCCCGTTGTGCAGAGTTCTTTGGTCTTGCCGCATGCCGTTATATTTGCCTTCGCTGACGGTTTCGGTCTGAATGTCGTCGCGCAGAATCCTGGGGCGAATGAATACCAGCAAATTCTTTTTCTGGCGCGATCCACTGCGTGATTTGAATAAATTGCCGAGGACCGGAATCGCGCCGAGGAACGGCACGCGATCCTCGCTCTCGGTGACGGTATCCGACATGAGGCCGCCGAGCACGATGACCCCGCCATCCTCGATCAGGATCGTCGTCTTGATCGAGCGCTTATTGGTGGAGATATCGGCCGAGTCGGTGAGCTTGGCGCCCGGCGAGGAGTCCTCTTGCTCGATTTTCAGCTGGACCGTATCGCCCTCGCTGATGTGCGGTGTCACTTTGAGGATCGTGCCGACTTCCTCGCGTTGTATCGTCTGAAAAGGGCTGGTGGTGCCGCCCACGGCTGCAGTCGAACTCGAGTACGAGCCCGTGATCAGCGGAATCTCCTGCGTCACTTTGACCTCGGCCTCCTCGTTGTTCATCGTGATCAGTGACGGCGTCGAAATGATGTTGCTGCTGCCGTCGCTGCGCAATGCTTGGACGAGCGCAGCAAAATTAATGCCGGAATTCGCGTTATAGCGGCCGACCGCAAACGTCGCTCCGGTGCCGATCGTCGAGCTGCTGATGCCCGAGGCGGCCACGCCGGTTCCGGTCGTGCCGGTAACCCCGCTGGAACTAAAGCCGATCGCGGCGGCGGCAAGATCGACGATACTCGTGCCGGATCCCGGCAGGTTGATGATGCCTGCGACGCTATTGTTGCCCTCGGTGATCCATTGCACGCCGAGATTCGAGCTCTTGTTGACGTCGACCTCGACGATGATCGCCTCGACTTCCACTTGGGCGCGCCGAATGTCGAGTTTGTCGATGACCGCCATCAAGGATTTCATGATCTTCGGCGGCGCCGTGATGATCAGCGCGTTGGTCGGAACGTCGGCCCACAGCGTCGTGCTGGCATCGAGGTTCGACTGGCCCGTGCCGCTGACGCTCGTCTGCTGGGGCGTCACGGTGGATCCGGGGCCGCCTTGCGCCTTGGCGGTCGCGGTTGCCTGGCCTTTGAGCTTTTCCGCGAGTTTTTCGGCATCCGCGTAGCGCAGATAACGGACCTCCGTATCCCCGGCGCCGCCTTTCTTGGGCGTATCGAGACTGATGATCAGCGCTTTGATCTTCAGGCGCATTGATTTCTCGCCGCTGATCAGTACGCTGTTGGTGCGCTCGTCGGCGACGACCTTGACGCCGACGGCGCCTTCGCCGGCCTGTGCGGCGCCCTGATTCAAGGAATTGACGGTGCGCACCAATTCGGTCGCGCTGGCGTTGTGCAGTTCCACGAGATCGTAGGGTTGATCGCCGCTTTCATCCATGCGCTCGACGATTCGCAGAATGCGGTTCACGTTGCTCGCGCGGTCGGAGATGATCAGCATGTTGCCCGCGGCGTATGCCGCCAAGTGGCCGTACTGGGGTATCAACGGACGCAGCACCGGCACGAGCTGGGAGGCGCTGATGTTTTTCAGCGTGATGATCTGGGTCACGATTTCGTCTGAAGTCGAACTCACGTCATTGGGCAAATCGATCGACGGCAGTTGCCTCGCGTCGGTGTTCGGCACGATCTTGATGACCTTTCCGGCCGGGACCGCGACGTAGCCGTAGACCTGCAACACGGCCAGAAACGCTTCATAAAATGCGGCCGGCGACATCGGCGTAGCGGACAGCATCGTGACTTTGGCATTGACCCGCGGGTCGATGATGAAATTCTTGCCGGTGACCTCACTGACCGCTTGAATGATCTGGCTCAAGTCCGCATCTTTATAATTCGGCGTGATCGTCGCGCCCTCTTCTTGCTTGATGGGCGGTTGGGCGGCCGAGAGGGTCGCGAGCGAGAGCAGGGCGGCCAGCGCGCAGATTGCCGTTTTTCGCGGAAAGTTATGCATATTCATTGATTTCCAGATCATACATTTCGTCTGTTAAACGCGTTCGACCAGCCGTCACGCAATTCGTTTAATTGAAGCCGCCGGCTCCGGGTCCCGAAGGCGGCGTGGGCGCGCTGCCCGCGCCGGATGGAGCGCCGGCATCGGAGCCGGCCGCTGCAGCGGCGCCGGAAGCGGGAGCAACGCCGGGCGCGGGAGTCGCGCCGGCGGCAGGAGCCGCGCCCGGGGTGCCGGGAGCGCCGGAATCGCTGCTCGGGGTCGGCTCGGGCAGGGTGGGCGCCGCCGCAGCGGCTCCAGCGTACGAACCGGGCGGCGGTGAGGCGGGCGCCGCCGCTAAGTCCTTGTTGGCCTCCTGGGCGACTTGAGCGATGTTCATCGATACCTCGACCGTTTGGCCCGCACGCTCGATCGTTACCGTGGCGCTGTTCGAAGACTGGATCGTATTGAATATTTCTTGGCTGCGTTGCGGATCATCGAGTGTCGTGCCGTTGATCGCGGTCACCAAATCTCCGGGCCGCAGCCCTAAACCATTGAATGCCGATCGGTTTCGGCCCGGGTAGACGCGAAATCCGCGCAATTTGCCGGCTTTGTTGTCGTAAGAAGCGACCGTGCGCATGACTTCGTTGAGCAGCCCCGGATCCTGCTGCACCATGCGGCGCACGTTTTCCAGGTTTGCGGCGGTATTCGGATCGACGCCGACGGCGCGGTGTCCGGGCGCGGGCCGGCCGGCGAGCATCAATCGCGGCAACACCAGAGTTTCCAGAGTCCCGCCCCGGTCCAGAATGACCCGGTCAAGATAGACGGAATGCAAGGCCGCCCCGCCGATATTGTCCCCGACCGAATACACCTTCGAGGGGCCCCCGTCGCTGATGATGGCGACACCATGCTTCGGATCTTGAGTGGCAATCGTACCGGCAAGCACCAGATTCGCGGTCGTCTGGGGCGCATTGCTCTCATCTTGAGCGGCGCGCGGCGGTATGCCGAACAAGTGCGCCGCCACAATGCTTTGAACGTCGACGCCGGCGGCCTGATTGGGATGCAATGGGTGCGGGGCGGGCAGCTGCACGCTCTTGACGGGACTTGCGCCCCACAAGGACTGCGTGACCAAAGCCAACTCGATGGCAATCAGCGCCGAGAGTGCCAATGAGACGACCCAGGGGCCATTTTGCGGCAACCGGGACAGCCATTGATTGATGCGCGTTTGAGACATAGGACGATCGTGCGCGTTTATCGGGTCGGTTGCGCCATGTGCAGGGGTGAAGCCCACCAAATAGTGAAACAAGTCCGCAATGATACGGGCTACTTGCTTGGCCGCTCAAGCATTTGTTTTTCCTTGTTAAAGTAACATGATACCAATTGGCGACAGTTGCATTGGCTGGAGGCGCGCGGCGACATGCCTTGTAAAGCGGATGGCCGCGCCCTATAAACTGAGATCTGATGAGTGATAACGAACGCGGACGAGACGGAACGGGTTTGGTCGTCGAAGAAGCGGCGCCGAAGCTCAAGCGTCCGCCTCTGTTTCAAGTCGTGTTGATCAATGACGACTACACTCCGATGGAGTTTGTCGTCGATATCTTGCAAAGATTCTTCGGGATGGACAGAACCAAAGCAACTCGCGTTATGCTGGAGGTCCATACGAAGGGTAAAGGGGTGTGCGGCGTCTTTACATATGAAATTGCCGAGACCAAGGTGGCTCAAGTGATCGCGTATGCGCGACAACATCAGCATCCGCTGATGGCAACGCTAGAAGAGGCGTAACAGTGCTTAGTCAAGAACTCGAGTTTTGTTTGAATGATGCGTTTGCCGGCGCGCGCGAGGCGCGTCATGAATTCATGACCGTCGAGCACCTTCTGCTCGCGATTGTCGACACGCCGAAGATCCGGGAAATCTTGAGGTCCTGCGGTGCCGATACCGCCAAACTGAAGACCGAATTGAAGCAATTCATCGACCAGACGACGCCCCGCTTGCCGGTCGGCGAGGACCGGGACGTGCAGCCGACCTTGGGCTTTCAGCGCGTGTTGCAGCGCGCGGTGTTCCACGTTCAATCCAGCGGCAAGAAAGAAGTCACCGTGGCCAACGTCCTGGTCGCGATATTCAGCGAAAAGCAGTCGCATGCGGCCTATCTGCTCAGCATGCAAGACGTCTCGCGGCTCGACGTCGTGAATTTCATCGCGCACGGCCTCTCCAAGGCCGGCGGCGAGGAGCGCAGCGACCGTGACTCCGACGGTACGTCGGCGGATGCGGAGCGCGAAGCCGACGGCGGCGGCAGCGCATTGGAAAAATATTCGACGAACCTCAACGAGGCGGCGCGCAAGGGCAAGATCGATCCGTTGATCGGCCGCAAAATCGAGGTCGAGCGCACGATCGAAATCCTCTGCCGCAGGCGCAAGAACAACCCGCTGTATGTCGGCGAGGCCGGAGTCGGCAAAACCGCGATCGCCGAGGGCTTGGCGCGCATGATCGTCGAGAACAAGGTGCCCGACGTTCTGCTCGATGCGACGATTTATTCGCTCGATATGGGTTCGCTGGTCGCGGGTACGAAATATCGCGGCGATTTCGAGAAGCGCCTGAAGGCCGTGCTCGCCGAGGTCAAGAAACAGCCGGGCGCCATCCTGTTCATCGACGAGATCCATACCGTCATCGGTGCCGGTGCCGCTTCGGGCGGCGTCATGGATGCGTCGAATCTGATCAAACCGGCGCTCGCCAACGGCGAGCTGCGCTGCATCGGCTCCACGACCTATGGCGAATACCGCGGCATTTTCGAGAAGGATCACGCGCTCGCGCGCCGCTTCCAGAAAATCGACGTCTCCGAACCCTCGGTTCAGGACACCGTGGATATTCTGCGGGGCTTGAAATCCCGCTACGAGGAGCATCACGGCATCATGTACGAGGACGACGCGCTGCAAGCGGCCGCCGAACTCGCCGCCCGGCACATCAATGACCGCCACATGCCCGACAAGGCGATCGACGTCGTCGATGAGGCCGGCGCAAACTTGCGTCTGCAGCCCGTCGAGGTGCGGGGCCCCTCGGTCACCGTCACCCATATCGAGAACGTCGTCGCACGGATCGCGCGCATACCGCCCAAGAACGTCTCGCTTTCCGACCGCGACGTGCTGCGCAATTTGGAGCGCAATCTGAAGCTCACGATCTTCGGACAAGACAAGGCGATCGAAGCGCTGGCGGCTGCAATCAAGATGTCGAGGTCGGGGCTCGGCGATCAGCGCAAGCCGGTCGGCTCGTTCCTATTCTCCGGCCCCACCGGGGTCGGCAAGACCGAGGTGACGCGGCAATTGGCGATCGCGATGGGCGTGGAATTCGTTCGCTTCGACATGTCCGAGTACATGGAGCGCCATACGGTCTCGCGGCTGATCGGCGCGCCGCCCGGATATGTCGGTTTCGATCAGGGCGGTTTGTTGACCGAGGCCATCGCAAAACATCCGCATTGCGTGCTGCTTCTCGACGAGATCGAGAAGGCGCATCCGGATGTGTTCAATCTGCTGCTGCAGGTCATGGATCATGGGACGCTCACCGACAATAACGGCCGCAAGGCGAATTTCCGGCACGTGGTCATCGTCATGACGACCAACGCGGGCGCGTTTGAAATGAGCCGTCCGACGATCGGCTTTACCCAGTCCGATACGGTATCCGACGGCATGGAGGCGATTCGCCGCCTGTTCTCGCCGGAGTTCCGCAACCGACTGGATGCGGTCATTCAGTTCGGCGCGCTCGATCAGAATACGATCGAGCGGGTCGTCGACAAGCTGCTCGTGGAAGCCGAGGCGCAGCTCGAACACAAGCATGTATCGATTTCCGTCGACGAGGCCGCGCGCCGCTGGATTGCCAAACGCGGCTACGATCCGAAAATGGGTGCAAGGCCGATGGCTCGCATCATTCAGGAATTCATCAAGCGCCCGCTCGCCGAGGAATTGTTGTTCGGGAAACTCGTCAACGGCGGCCACGTCGAGGTGACCTTGAGCGAGGACGGCGAGAAACTCAAACTCGACACTCGCTCGGCCAACGAGCCTGCGCTGCTATCACACGAGAGTTGAGGCGCGCAGATTCCGAGCTGATGGGGGTCGTGACCGCGCGATACGCGCGGGGCTCGGCCTATCTGCCGCGATAGACGATGCGCCCCTTGGTCAGATCATAGGGGGTCATTTCGACAGTGACTTGGTCGCCGGTCAGAATGCGGATGTAATTCTTGCGCATCTTTCCGGAAATGTGTGCAGTGACGACGTGGCCAGTCTTGAGCTTGACGCGAAACGTTGTGTTCGGCAGCGTCTCGACGACCTCGCCTTCAAACTGAATTGCCTCTTCTTTTGACATGCGTCCTTATGGTGTGCCGGAAACCGCGCGCATTGTGCATAAAGCACCCCGGTAAAGCAATTTAAGCGCCGGCTTCCGCCCAGGAGCCGGCCGGGCGGCGCCGCGCATATTGGCGCAGCAGCGCGCTGAAATCGCGTCTTGGCAGCTCCCGCGCACCGAGACTTGCGAGGTGCGCACTCGCGACTTGGCAGTCGATGAGCTTGATATCGCGCTTTCGGCACTCCTCGACGAGACGCGCTACTGCGACTTTCGAGGCATCGCGCCGCAGGCTGAACATCGATTCGCCGAAGAACACCCGGTCGAGTTGTAGACCATAGAGGCCGCCGACGAGCTGATTGTCACAATAGGTCTCGACCGAGTGCCCGTAGCCGAGGACATGGAGCTGCTCGTAGGACGCAATCATCTGCGGATTGAGCCAGGTATCGGGGCCCGACGTCCTGGGCGAAGCGCAGGCGCGGATCGTCGCGCCGAATGCCTCGTCCAGGCGGGTCGAATACGGGCCGTTGCGAAGCGTCTTCGCCAAGCTACGCGAGCAGTTGAATTCGTCTGGAAACAAGACCATACGAGGATCGGGCGACCACCAAAGAATCGGTTGCTGCGCCGAATACCAAGGGAACACGCCGCGCTCGTAAGCGGCCAGCAGGCGGGAAGGGCGCAGATCCCCGCCGGCCGCCAGCAGGCCCGGCGGATCGCGCAGCGCCTGCTCGACCGGCGGAAACCAGTCGGTATCGGCATGCTCGCCGAGCCAAACGAGCCTGCTCAGAGGCGTAACTCCAGGTCGCTCGCACGGTGATAGGGCACGTGTTCGCTGACGGCGGCCGCATATTGATCGACGCCGCGGGCTTCGCGAGCGGCAAAATCGCGAATCGCCGCCGCGAATCGCGGGTCGGCGATGTAATGCGATGAACTCGTCAGCGTCGGTACGAAGCCGCGCGGCACTTTGTGTTCTCCCTGCGTGCCGGGCTCAAAACACTGCAATTTGTGCTCGATGCAGTACTCGATTCCCTGGTAATAGCAGGTTTCGAAATGCAGGCTATGATAATTGCCGCCGGCTCCCCAATAACGGCCGTAGAGCGCATCGGCGCCGATGAAGAAGATGGCGACCGCGATCGGTTCCCGGCCATGGCGCGCGATCTTCAGCAGCAGCTTGTCCGGCATACACTGGCTGATTCGCCGGAAAAAATCCAAATTCAGGTAAGGCTCATGGCCGTGGCGATAAAAGGTATCGGCATAGAATTTATACAATCTGTTCCACAGGGCGGCATCGACGTCGCCGCCGAGCCGGGTGTCAAATTCAATGCCGGCCTCGGCTACGCGGCGACGTTCGCGTTTCGCCTTCTTGCGCTTTTCTGCAGTGAACGTCGCCAAAAATGCATCGAATGACTCGTAATCGTGGTTGTACCAGTGAAATTGGCAGTCGCGCCGCTGGATCAGCCCTGCGCCTCGCAATGCCTGCTCGCTATCGGCCGCCGGGAACAGCACATGCCAGGAGGATAGACGCTCGGCGCGCGCGTACTCGATCGCGGCCGCGATCAAGCGGGCGCGGGTGGCCGCGCCGTCCGCTGTGCCGGACACCAGCAGCCTCTCGCCACGCACCGGCGTGAAGGGCACTGCCGATACCAGCTTGGGGTAATAGCTAAGGCCATGCTGGGCATAAGCGTTCGCCCAGGAAAAATCGAAGACGAACTCGCCGCGCGAGTGGCTCTTGAGGAACAGCGGCAAGGCGCCGACGACGCGTGCGCGCGCATCCTCGAGCACCAGATGTCTGGCCGTCCAGCCGGTGCGCGGCACGGCGCAGTGCGACTCTTCGAGTGCGAGAAGAAACTCATGGCGCAGGAACGGCTGCGCCGTGCCCGCGATCCCATTCCAGGCCTCGGCATCGATCTCCGCGATGCTGGAGAGAAACCGCGTGCGTCCGGCGTGCGCGGTCACGCGTGTGCAGTACGGCGTTTGCTTGGCGATTCGGTCTCGAGCTGCTCCAAATATCGATCGGCATCGAGCGCCGCCATGCATCCGGTGCCGGCCGAGGTGACCGCTTGGCGATAGACGTAATCGGCCACATCGCCGGCGGCGAATACGCCGGGGATGGAGGTCGACGTGGCATCGCCGGCGCTGCCGCCCTTGACGATGATATAGCCGCCGCGCATCTCGAGCTGCTGCTCGAACAGGTGCGTATTGGGTTGATGACCGACGGCGATGAATACGCCGTCGACCTGGATCGTTCGCGTTGCGTGGTCCGGCAACGCGCGCAGCCGGGCCGCGGTCACCCCGGTTTCATCGCCGAGAATTTCGTCGACCTCGTGATTCCAAATGATGCTGGCTTTGCCCGCCAATTCAGCTGCGAAGAGCCGATCCTGCAGGATTTTTTCGGAGCGCAATTTGTCGCGCCGGTGGATCAGCGTCACGTGCGAGGCGATGTTGGTCAGATACAAGGCCTCCTCGACCGCGGTGTTGCCGCCGCCGACCACGGCGACCGGCTTGCCGCGATAGAAGAAGCCATCGCAGGTTGCGCATGCGGAGACCCCCTTGCCGCGATAGAGCTCCTCGGAGGGCAAGCCCAGATACTTCGCCGAAGCGCCGGTCGCGATGATCAGCGCGTCGCAGCTATACTCGCCGTTGTCGCCGAACAGGCGAAATGGCCGGTGACGCAACTCCACGCGGTTGATGTGGTCGAAGACGATCTCCGTGTTGAAGCGTTCCGCATGTTTGCGCATGCGCTCCATGAGCGCGGGCCCTTGCAGGCCCTCGACATCGCCTGGCCAGTTATCGACGTCCGTCGTCGTCATGAGCTGGCCGCCCTGTTCGAGGCCCGTAATCACCACCGGCGCTCGGTTGGCCCGCGCGGCATAGACCGCGGCCGTGTAGCCCGCGGGGCCCGAGCCTAGGATAACGAGACGACTGTGCCGGTTGACGCTCATGCTTGCGGTCCTTTTCATTGCTGGTAGGTCATGGTAAGTAAATCTTGGTGCTTCGGCCAATTGCTACAAGAGCGCTCGTCAAATCCGTCCGACTTGTTGCCGCCGCCGATTGAACTAGATTACTATTACATAATATTCAACCAGTTAAGAAGCAAATATCATTAAAGGTCTAGAATTATCCTCAGGGTCCGAAGGCAAGAGTTCTAGGCCCAAGCCGAAGCTCTCATCCGCAGTCGCGCGGTCGCTGCGGGAGGGCACGCTGTGGGTGCTGGGTGCGATTGCGCTGATATTACTGATTGCGCTGATCACTTATCGGGCCCGCGATCCCGGCTTCGCCGACACCGGAGAACCGGGACCCGTCGGTAATTGGATCGGGCCGATCGGCGCCTGGGTCTCCGGATTTTTCTTTCTGCTGTTCGGGCGACCGGCGTATCTGTTTCCATGGATGCTGGCGTATGCCGGTTGGCTCGTGCACAAAGACCACGGGCTTACCGATTCCCGCTCGCGCATCAACACGGTGCTGCGCGCCGCCGGTTTCGTTCTGACACTGGCGACGAGTTGTGGCCTTGCGACGCTGCATTGGGACGGAACCGGGCTGCCGAGCAGCGCCGGCGGCGTGCTCGGAGAGGTCGTCGGCAAAGGCGCCGAACACGGACTCGGGTTTCTCGGTGCGACGCTGCTGTTGCTCGGCTTGTGGTTCGCCGGCGTCGCTTTGTTCTTAGGCCTATCGTGGTTTGACGTCATGGACGCGCTCGGCGCGCGCACCTTGCAGGCGCTCGAATGGGCGCGCCAACAAATCGATCAGCGTCGCGAACTCGCATCGGGGCAACTGCGCAAGCAGGCACGCCAAGAAGTCGTGCGCGAAGAACAAAAGAAGGTCGCGAATCGAGCACCGCCGCGCATCGACGCGGCGGCGCCGGTACCCCAGAAGAGTGAACGCGTCGAACGCGAGCGGCAGGTGCCGCTATTCGACGCGCCCAAATCGAGCGAGCTTCCGGCCTTGTCCTTGCTCGACGAGCCCGCAGCGCGCGAGTTATCGCACTCCGCGGAGGCGCTTGAGGCGATGTCGCGCCTCGTCGAGCTCAAATTGCGCGACTTCGGCGTCGAGGCCGAGGTAGTGGCCGTGCAGCCCGGTCCGGTGATCACGCGCTTCGAGTTGCGCCCGGCGCCGGGCGTCAAAGTCAGTCAGATCAGCAATCTTTCCAAGGACCTGGCGCGCGCATTGTCGGCGATCAGCGTGCGCGTCGTCGAAATCATCCCGGGCAAGTCGGTCGTCGGCTTGGAGATACCCAACGAAAGGCGCGAGATCGTCACGCTCGGCGAAATCATCAAGTCCAAGCCCTACGACGACGTCGCATCTCCCCTCGCGCTCGCGCTCGGCAAAGACATCGGCGGCGTGCCGGTCGTCGCCGACCTCGCGCGCATGCCGCATCTGTTGATCGCGGGTACGACCGGGTCCGGAAAGTCGGTCGCCATCAATGCGATGGTGCTGAGTCTGATCTACAAGGCGACGCCCGAGCACGTGCGCATGATCATGATCGATCCGAAGATGTTGGAGCTCTCGGTCTACGAGGGAATCCCGCATTTATTGGCGCCCGTCGTGACCGACATGAAACAGGCCGCGAACGCCTTGCGCTGGTGCGTCGCCGAAATGGAGCGGCGCTACCAGCTGATGTCGGCCTTGGGCGTACGCAACATCGGCGGCTTCAACCGCAAGGTCAAGGATGCCGCGGATGCGGGCAAACCGATCAAGGATCCGATCCGCATGCAGAAGATCATGCAAGGCGTGCCGGGTGTCGTCGCCGAGGATGTGCCCGAGCTCACGAGCTTGCCTTTCATCGTCGTGATCATCGACGAACTCGCGGATCTGATGATGATCGTCGGCAAGAAAGTCGAGGAACTGATCGCCCGCCTCGCGCAGAAGGCCCGCGCCTCGGGCATCCATTTGATTCTGGCCACGCAGCGACCGTCGGTGGACGTCATCACGGGGCTCATCAAGGCCAATATTCCCTCGCGCATCGCATTCCAAGTATCGGCCAAGGTCGATTCGCGTACGATTTTGGATCAAAGCGGCGCGGAATCCTTGTTGGGTCACGGCGATATGCTGTATCTACCGCCCGGGACGTCGATTCCGACGCGCATCCACGGCGCGTTCGTATCCGACCAAGAGGTGCATCGGGTTGCAGCCGGTCTCAAAGCCGCCTCTCCGCCGGTTTACATCGACGAGATCCTCGAAGGTCCTCGCAATGCGATTCCGGGATTTCCGTCCGATGACGAGGAGCCCGGCGAGGGTGAAGTCGTCGGTGCCGAACAGGATCCGCTCTACGACGAGGCGGTGCGGATCGTCACGGAGACCCGCAAAGCGTCGATTTCGGGCGTACAACGGCGCTTGAAAATCGGTTACAACCGCGCCGCGCGCCTGGTCGAAGGCATGGAGGCCGCGGGTTTGGTGGGGCCACTGCAGCCGAACGGTGCGCGCGAAATCTACGGTGCCCCCCCGCCCGAGGAGTAAATCGATGCCGAAGACGCATTCACTGGCCCATTCGATGCACAGTGCCGTGAGCCTGTGCGTCGCGAGTTTGCTTGCCGCGGGCTTGTTTGCGGCGGGACTGTTTGCCGCGGCGCTCGCGGTAGCGAGTCCCGCGACGCAAGTCGAGGGCTATATGGCCGGGCTTTCGAGCTGGTCGGCGGATTTCGCGCAGACGATCGACGACGGCCAAGGCAAGATCTTGCGTACGGCGGCCGGCCACTTGTATCTGCAGCGGCCGGGAAAATTTCGCTGGGATTATACCGACCCCTCGGAACAACTCGTGCTCGCCGACGGCAAGCAGATCTGGTTCTACGATAAAGATCTCGCGCAAGCCAATGTGCGCGACATGGATGCGACGCTCGCGAGCACGCCGGCGATGCTGCTCTCGAGCTCCGATCCGGTCAGCAGCCAATTCGATATATCGGCGCTTCCGGCGAGCGAAGGGCTGCAATGGTTTCGACTCAAGCCAAAGCGCGCGAGCGCGGATTTTCAGTCCGTGAAGATCGGCTTTGCGAAGGGAGAGTTGTCGCAAATGCTGCTCGTCGACAAACTCAATCAGGTCACACGGCTGAAGTTTTCAGCGCCGAAGCGCAATCAACAGTTCCCGCCGGATCTGTTCACATTCACGCCGCCCGAGGGGGTCGACGTGATCGGGCGCGACGGCAAGTGAAGGCGATCAGCGACGGCACCTACCGCCCGCTGGCTGATCGACTGCGGCCGCAGTCCCTCGATGAATATGTCGGTCAGGCGCATTTGTTAGGCGCCGGTGCGCCGCTGCGGCGTGCGCTCGAGGCCGGCCGGCCCCATTCGATGATCCTGTGGGGGCCGCCCGGTACCGGTAAGACGACATTGGCGCGCCTGGTTGCGACCGGTGCCGACGCCGAATTCGTGGCGCTGTCTGCGGTGCTCGCGGGTATCAAGGACATACGCGCGATCGTGGAGCAGGCGCGCGCGCTGCGCGGCACGCGCGATACGGTGCTGTTTCTCGATGAAGTGCATCGCTTCAATAAATCGCAGCAGGATACATTTTTGCCCTATGTCGAGGACGGGACCTTGATATTCATCGGCGCGACGACCGAGAATCCCTCGTTCGAAGTCAACAATGCTTTGTTGTCGCGCGCGCGCGTCTATGTCCTCAAGTCGCTCGAGACGCCGGACCTGGACAAGCTCCTCGATCGGGCGATCGCCGACCCGCGGCGCGGACTCGGCTCGCTCGCGCTGCAGATCGATGCCGGGGCACGCGAACTGTTATTGGCCGCCGCCGACGGCGATGCGCGTCGAATGTTGAATCTGCTGGAAACGGCCGCCGATTTGGCGGTGCCCGAGGGCGCGATCCGCCACCTCGATGTCGATACGATGCGCGCCGTGATCGGCAGCACCTACGTGCGCTTCGATAAGGGAGGCGAGAATTTCTACGATCAAATATCCGCCTTGCATAAATCGGTGCGCGGCAGCGATCCGGACGCCGCGTTGTATTGGCTTTGTCGCATGCTGGCGGGCGGCTGCGATCCTCTGTATATCGCGCGCCGCGCACTGCGCATGGCGAGCGAGGATATCGGTAATGCGGATCCTCGCGCCTTGACGCTGGCGCTCGAAGCCTGTGCGGTCTACGAGCGGCTCGGCAGTCCCGAAGGCGAACTCGCGATCGCACAGGCGATTACGTTCATGGCCTGCGCCGCAAAGAGCAACGCGATATACACGGCCTACCAGGCCGCGACCGGCGATGCGAAGTCCTTGGGCTCGCTGGAAGTGCCCCTGCACCTGCGCAATGCACCGACGCGTTTGATGAAAGAGATCGGATACGGCAAGGGATATCGGTATGCGCACGATGAACCCGACGCCTATGCGGCCGGAGAACGCTACTTTCCCGAGGGCATGCCGGACCGCCGCTACTATGTGCCGGCGCCGCGCGGGCTGGAAATCAAGATCGGCGAAGCGTTGGAGGCACGCCGCGCGCGTGACCGGCAAAAGGCGGGTGCGCCGCGTTCAGCGCGTGACCCCAGCGCACCCGAATCGTGATCCGCGCCGCGCTTCGCCTACAAAGCGTCAAGGACGACGCTACCCGGCAGCAACGGGTGCGTAGCGAAGCGCGGCAGAGTTGCCAGCGGAGAATGACGCTGGCTCACGCCGCACTCGGCCGCGCGTTTCTCAATATATTGTGCAGATATTGGCATTGAAGTAGATAAAATGCTGCGCTAGCCTCGAGATTTCACAGAAGGTCCCTATGGCCGCCGCCGAGCTTGTACCCAGCATTCGCACGCTGCGCCTGAAAGTCAAGCGCGAGGCTTATGCGTGGCTCAAATCGGCTGCGATCGAAGTCAACGCCGTTTGGAACTTTGCCAACGAGACCAGTGATAAGGCGGCTCGGCCTTTCGCAGGGCCGTCCCGATTTTTAAGCGCATTTGACCTCGACAAGCTGTCTGCAGGTGCCTGCGAGTGTTTCGAGCGGATCGGCTCAGGGACCATTCAGAGGGTTAACGCCGAGTACGCGACCCGTCGCAGACAATTCAAGCGAGCGAAGCTGCGATGGCGAAAGAGCTGCGGGTCGCACCGAACCTTGGGCTGGGTGCCGTTCAAAGCGGAGCTGCTCAGGCGCAAGGGCAAGTGCTTGAGGTTCTCGGGCAAAGCGATTCGGGTGTTCGAGCAGGCTTTACTGGAGGGGGTCCGCTGCCAGTCCGGCTGCTTTGCCGAGGACTCGGTCGGGGATTGGTGGCTGTGCGTGGCGGTCGCGAGAGCGACGATGCGCTCCTACGCGCCGAGGCAGGCCGTGGGCCTTGATCTGGGGCTCAAGGACACCGTGGCGACGAGCGGTGGATTGAGGCTCGAGGCGGGTCAGTTTTACCGCCATATCGAGCAGAAGATCGCGCTCGCGCAGCGTCGAGCGCACAAGCGCCAAGCCAAGCGCCTGCATCGGACCGCGGCGCGGCGGCGCAAGGATGCCCTGCATAAATTTTCCAGACGCATTGTCGATCAATACCAGAGGATCGTCGTGGGCGATGTGAGCAGCCTGAAACTGGTGAAGACGCGGATGGCAAAATCCGTGCTCGATGCCGGTTGGGGCATGCTCAAGAATCATCTTCAGTACAAGGGCCGGGAGGCCGGAAGAGATGTGATCATCGTCAACGAGCAGTACACAACGCAGACCTGCAGCTCCTGTAAGTCCCGAACGGGACCCCGAGGGGTGAGCGGCCTGAATGTAAGGATATGGATGTGCGGCGAATGTGGTGACATTCATCACAGGGACGTCAATGCCGCAAAGAACATTCTATCCGCGGGGAGCTGTCCCCCGTCCGTGCGCGGGAACGAGTCCCCGGGGTCAGTGGCGGAGCCGAGCCAGCCATACAGGCGATGCGAGGCTAAGGATTCCGCACTGACCGCGGCGGCGTGAGCACCGGAATGGCATCGCTGATGGTGTCTGGCCTCTTGCTTATCTGAAGGAAATCATCGTGCTCGATCCCAAGCTGCTGCGTGCCGATCTGACCGGAGTCGCCGCCCAATTGGCGCGCCGCGGCTTCACGCTCGACGTCGTGGGGTTCGCGTCGATCGAAGAGCGCCGCAAGGCGGTGCAAATCGAGGCGGACCGGCTGCGCGCCGAACGCAATGCCAATGCCAAGGCCGTGGGTTTCGCGAAGTCCAAAGCCGAGGACTGCACGGCGTTGCTGGCGACCGGCGAGAAGCTTGGGCAGGCGCTCGTCGGCGTCGAGGATGAGTTGCAGCGGCTGCAGGCGGAACTCGAGAATCTGCAATTGGGCCTGCCCAATATTTTGCATGCGAGCGTTCCCGCAGGCGCCGACGAGACTTCGAATCTCGAGATACGGCGCTGGCGCGAGCCGACCCGGCTCGCGTTCGAGCCCAAGGATCATGTGGCGATCGGCGAGCGCTTGGGCATGGACTTCGAGGCCGCCGGGCGCATCTCCGGAGCCCGATTCGTCGTCCTGACGGGACCGCTCGCGCGGCTGCACCGGGCGCTGATTCAATTCATGCTCGACTTGCACTCGGGCGAACACGGCTATCGCGAAGCCTATGTGCCGTACCTCGTTCACGCCAATGCACTCGTCGGTACCGGCCAGCTGCCGAAATTCGCGCAGGAGCTGTTTGCGGTCAGCGGCGATCCGGGCTTTTTTCTGATCCCGACGGCCGAGGTACCGGTGACGAACTCTCGTGCGCGATCAAATACTCGGCGAGGAGACGCTGCCGCTCAAATTCGTCGCGCATACGCCGTGCTTTCGCTCGGAGGCCGGGGCTGCCGGCAAAGACACGCGCGGCATGATTCGACAGCACCAATTCGACAAGGTGGAGTTGGTTCAGATCGTGCGCCCCGATCGATCGTACGAGGCGCTCGAGCAGTTGACGGGTCACGCCGAGGCGGTGCTGCAGGCGCTGGAGCTGCCGTACCGAGTGATCGCATTGTGCGCCGGCGACGTCGGCTTCAGCAGCGCCAAGACCTATGACTTGGAGGTTTGGTTGCCTTCGCAGCAGCGCTACCGGGAAATTTCGTCCTGCAGCAACTGCGAAGCGTTTCAGGCGCGCCGCATGCAAGCGCGCTGGCGCAATCCGGCCGCGGGGAGACCCGAGCTCGTTCATACCTTGAACGGCTCAGGCGTCGCGGTCGGCCGCGCGCTGGTGGCGGTCCTGGAAAATTATCAGCAGGCGGACGGCAGCGTGCGTATACCGCCGGTGCTGCAGCGATACATGGGTGGAGCGGACCTGCTGAAGTAGGCCCGCTCCACACCGATTGCGGTTCGCAGCGCTTAACCGATTGCGATTCGCAGCGCTTAGCTGCGGTTGCCCATCATCAGGCGCAGCACATACCAGAACATCAGCGCGATCGAGGCAAACAGCTGCATTGCCGCCGAGACGTACCGATCTTCCGGATAGACATTGATGATGTTGGACGTGTCGTACAGCACGGCAGCACCCGCAAAACCGATCATCGCGACCGAGAACCAGGTGCCGAGCTGGAAGCCGAATATTGCGCCGCCGACGATCGCGACGAGCGCGAGTACGCCGCCCCACATCAAAATCGCGCGCAGGAACGAGAAGTCCTTGCGCGTGCGGTGCGCGACGAACATCAGCCCGCCAGTGCCCATGAAGGTCACCAAGGTCGCGCTGTCGATCGTCCCGGGCGCCTTCGCGTCGGCGATGTACAGCAGAGGCACGAAGATCAAGGCTTCCGCGACGACGTATACCGCGTACGCGAAATACTGCATGCCGATCGAGGTGCTGGTTTGCGCCGTACGCGTCGCCAACCAGCCCGTCAGCATGAACGCGCCGAGGATCAGGATCCAATTGAAACCGAACATGAAACGGGCGATTTGACCCGCCCATCCGGATTCAAAGAGTGCCAATTCCACCAGAATGAATCCGAGGATGCCCGCCACCAAGTGCGTGTAGGTGCGGGTAATAAATACGCTGCGGCTATCGCTGCCGGCGCGCGTAAATGACGAATTGCTGCTGGGGAAAGTAGCCATTATCAACACTCCTAATTAGTCCGCTAACGACGCAATTTTAGCATTCCTGGGACACTCGTGCCGTGGACCCGCCGAAAGCCGAGCCCCGAAGCGCTTAGATGGAGCCGCCGACAATTAGTTCAAGGGCCGGAACGCGCTAGGGAGGCGGCCGCCCGGCCGTGCCAAAGACCGGGCGGCCTTGCGCGTTGCCCGGAAAGCACTGAGAATGCCGCGCATCAAAATGCCGCTACGCGACGCCGACCTTGACCCCATGCGATTGAAGGACCCGCCGCGACAGATATGCCTCATTCGGCTCTCGGCAATCGGTGACACCTGTAATACGGTTCCCCTGATCAGAACGCTGCAGCACGCCTGGCCCGAGACCAAGATCACCTGGATCATCGGCCGCGTCGAGGCAAAGCTGCTTTCGCTGCTGCCGGAGATAGAATTTCTGACGCTGGATAAGCGCAATTTTGCGTCCGAATTCTTGCGCATGCGCACGCAGCTGGCGGCACGCCGGTTTGATCTGCTGCTCGACACCCATGTGAGCTTTCGTGCGAGCTTATTGAGTACGCTCGTGCACGCGCCGATCAAACTCGGCTTCGATCGGGCACGCGCACGGGACTTTCAATGGCTGTTCACCAATCGTCGAATTGCGCCGCGCCAGCGCGAACATGTGCTCGACAGTTTTTGGGGCTTCGCCGAGGCGTTGGGGATCACCGAGCGTCGGCTCGAGTGGAACATTCCATTGCCGCCCGAAGCGCTCGACTATGCGAAGCGCATGATTCCGGATGCGCAGCCGACGCTGCTGATCAGCCCCTGCTCCAGCCACGAGCTTCGCAACTGGCGCGCGGAATTCTATGCGCAACTTGCCGATCATGCGGTGCGCCGCTGGGCTATGCGCGTCGTGTTGTGCGGTGGCCCGACCGCGATCGAACGCGACATGGGCGCCCGCATCGTCGCGTATGCCAAAGAGCCGCTGATCGACAATATCGGCCGCGATACGCTGCCGCAAATGCTCGCGCTGGTGCGCGCGTCGACGCTGTTGCTGGCTCCGGACACGGGACCCGCGCACATGGCGACCGCCGTGGACACGCCGGTCATCGGTCTTTACGCGCCCACCAACCCGGCGCGCAGCGGCCCCTACCGCAGCCTCAAATGGTGCGTGAACCGCTTTCCCGACGCGGCGAGAACCGTTGCGGGGCGCGAACCCGACGAGTTGCCGTGGTGGGTGAAAATCGAAAGGCCGGGCGTCATGGATTTGATTCAGCCTGACGAAGTCATGCAGCGCCTCGATGAATTCATGCAGCGGGACCGCAGCGCCGGATATTGAACGGCGCGCGATCGCCTGTAATGCTCAACGCATGCGCCGGCGCGCGCGAGCCGCAACGAGCAGCAGCAGCACCGCCACTTCGGTGCTCGCGATGCTGCCGCCGCCGCCACGGCCGGAATCGCCGCGTTGGACCACCCTCACATTGGCCTTGCCGTCACGTACCGCAGCCTCGAAATTGCTCAATGCGGCGTCGAAGTTCGCAATCATCCGGTCGCTCGCCGCGTCGAAGCCGCCGGCATTCGCGGCGCGGGTCTCACGCTGTTCCGAGATCAACGTGGTTGAGCCGCTTCGCGTATCGGTGCCGCCGGCTCGCAACACTAGCGAACGTGTCGCGGGGTCAATGACTGCGAGGTCGACGAGCGTTGCGGTATCGCGGCTCGTGCCGGGCAGCACATAGGCGCCGATGATCGTCAGATAACCCAACGACAATTTGTTCTGGTCGAGATGGGTGACCTGGTCGTAAGACACCAGCGCCATCAAATCGACGTTGTACAATCGCTGTATGCCACTTAAGCCCTCGAAGCCGCGGTTCGTCGTCAGGTAGTAATCCGGTATCACGACGATTTCGGCGACGAATTTGCGCTCGGCGAATCGCTTGCGGATGCGCTCGAGTATCTCGTCCTTATGTGCTGCGTCGAGTTCGCCGCCGGGCGATCGCGACGGCAGAAATGCGAGGCCGACGCGCAGCGGCAGATGCAATTCCGGAACCGTATCCTGGGCCGGCGGCAAGCGACCATCCGGATACAAGAAGCCCACCAAACTCGATGAGTTATCGGTCTCTGCGCGGCAATGCGGCGCGCACAGCAATTCGTCGAGCCCCGTGCACCCCGACAGCAAGCCGCCGAAGATCAATGCTAACCCCAATATTCGATATCCCATGTTCGCGCTCCCTTGCTATATGACCGTGGCACAATTTCCCTAGAGTGGCCGCGGCAAGCAACACGTACCTTCCAGGTATTCGCGGATGGCGCGCTCGGTATCGTCTCGTGATACTTTCCGGGTTCATTCCAGCACTCGAGGTCGGATGCAGTGGCGCAGCAAGCACAGATCGTCGCGGAGTTGAAACGCAGCCTCAAGGAAGCCGGCGTCACCTATAGCAGTGTTGCCAAGCGCCTAAACTTGAGCGAGGCAAGCGTCAAGCGGCTGTTCTCGGCCGGCGATTTCACCCTGCAGCGCATCGACGCCATCTGCGACTTGATCGGCATGGAGCTGTCCGACGTGCTCGAGAGGGCGCGGCGACGTGCGCTCCCGGGCAATAAACTGACGGTCGCCCAGGAGCGGCAGATCATAGCGGAGCCGAAATTATTCCTCGTCACGTGGCTGATCCTGAATCGGACGTCATTCGCCGATATCATCAAGGATTATCAATTCACCGAGCGGGAGCTACAGCGTTTCCTGATTCGGCTCGATCGATTGCGGGTCATCGAGCTGCAGCCGCTCAACAAGGTGCGGGTCTTGGTCGGAAGGCACTTCAGCTGGCGGCCGGGCGGACCGGTGCAGAATTACATCCACCAGAGGTTGCTCAAAGAATTCATGTTGTCGCAATTCGCCGCGCCCAGCGAGGAGTTCTTATTCCATGGCGGCGCGGTGTCGGAGCAATCCTATGCGCGCCTGCAGCGCATTCTGCGCAACGCGGCGCGTGAATGCATCGATATCATCGAACGCGATGATAGTTTACCCGAGGCCCGCCGCGGCACGGCGTTCCTATTGGCGGCGCGACCCTGGCAATACTCGGGTTTCATGCAGTTTCTGCGCACTTAGGGTTCGCCGATGTAAAGTGGCCTGTTTTGCATTTCGCAGAATGCACACGCCTCAGGTAAGATTCGCGGCGCGCCCGCCCACTAGGGGACTCGTCGACGCTTGAGCGGATAGAGACGGAGAGGTGGCAGAGCGGTTGAATGCACCGGTCTTGAAAACCGGCGTTCCTTCACCGGAACCGTGGGTTCGAATCCCACCCTCTCCGCCAAACATCTCGTGGGTTCGACAACCCGGCGTCCGCCGGGTTGGACATCGCGGCGCAGCCGCGGTGGTCCGGAGCGCTAGCGAGGGATGAGCGGCGTCAGCCGCTCACAATCCCACCCTCTGCGCCACTTCATTTGCGAATCATTTCCGAGACTTGAGTCTCGAAGACCTTTGCCTACTGCCAAACTACTGCCAAATTCCGGGGACTTCAGGGGACGAATAACAATCAATTCGACGCAATTTTTCGCCGCGTTGACAGCGAAAATCACAGCACGAGCATCGGGAATTGCCGTGCGTGCAACGGGTCTTTTTTCCATCGCCTCCTTGATTGCGTGAATGTCGGATTCTGTTCTGCCGTCGAGCCAGGCTGCATACAGGCGCAGCATGACCTCGACGCTGTGCCCGTGCGGTTTCGCGACCCACAGCAGATTCTTCCCGAGCATGAGCTGCCAGGTCACCGACGAATGTCGCGCGTGGTAGGGCCCGCGCCTGCGAATACCAAGCGCCTTGATGGCCTCGCCCCAGTCGGCATGCAGCCTCGAAATCAGCAGCGCAGCCTTGCGTGGCAAAGCGCTTCGGACTGCTCGCTTGATGATCCGTCTGGGCCCCGATGACAAACTGCTGTTGCGGGAGCGTGCGGCGGCCCGAGGGATGGCGCCTGCCACTTACGTGTCCGTGCTGACGCGAGCTCACTTACGGTCGCTCGCGCCGTTACCGAAGGACGAGCTATTGGCCCTCAAGCCCACCGTCGCAGAACTCGGAAGCATCGGCCGCAACTGGAACCAGATCGCCCGCGCCGCCAACCTAAGGCCAGCTTGTGAGCAGTCCCGGGCGCGACGAATTCAGGGCAATGCTGCGCGTCTGTCAGGCGCTTGGAGATCACGTCAAGGGGCTGCTGATCAAGAACCTCAAGTCCTGGGGGCAGGGCTCTGACTAGGCGTCCCCCGAGAGGCTCAAATCGGCAACTTGAAGACACTCAGGATCCGAGAATGCTTGGAACAAAGTTGCCGTTCGATGCTTGCGGTAAACGGAGGTCGTAGTCGTCTGCCGCCTTCATACGAGTCACATCATAGGGTTTGGTTATCCGGCCGACGACTGACTGGCTGAGATATCCCGCTGCTCGGCACGTTTAGCCCGCAATGTTCCCGGAATCAACATAGGAACGCGGGCGCGATACTGCGCGTATTCCGGATGAGCGCGAAGCAAGTCGCGTTCCTCGAGCTGAATGGCAACGAGAATGTATGCCGTCGTCATCACCGCAAAAAGTAAATGGGCAAGCGTCATTGTCGGGGTACACCAGAAGGCAATTAGAAATCCGACGTAGAGCGGGTGGCGGACCACTCGGTAGAAGAGCGGTGTGACGAACTCGGGCTGTCCCTGTGGGCGGCCGCGAAGGTTTTGCCATACCTGTTGCAGCCCAAAGAGTTCAAAGTGATTAATCAGGAAAGTCGTGACCAGCACGAGCCCCCAACCGCACGCGAAGGCTGCGTACAGAACGACTCGGCCCGTTGCATTCCCGACACTCCAAATCACGCCGCCGAGTGGCCGCCAGAATGTAATCAACACGAGGAGTGCAGCACTGCTGGCAACCACAAAGGTGGTGCGCTCTATGGCTGGACTGATGACTCGGGTGATTTGCTTTTTGAATGCTACACGTGCCATGCCGCTGTGCTGCAGAGCAAACATCGTGAGCAGGCCCAAGTCAATCAGACAGGACTGTGGCCAGGGTCCGATGGCAGGACCATCGAGCGACCTTGGGACGCCCAGATTGCCTACAAACCCAATGGCATAGAGGAAGGTACCAAAAAACAGAAGGTATGCAGCAATGCCATAGACGAGACATAACAACTTCTTCACGGCGGCTCCTTGGGGGATCGTTGGCCGCATGGTTGACCGGAACCCCGCTGGGCGCCATGCTCCGGCGTACGAAGGTTTTGCTCGATCGTCCAAGTTTGATCGGGAAGCGACCGAAGAAAATGGATCCCTACTCGGAAATCCTCTCGGGGCTGAAATTACAAGGCGCGATATTTTTTCGGGCAGAATTCTCTGCACCTTGGTTCATCAACGCGCCGCCGTCACCGCAACTTGCCGCAGCGCTCGGGATCGAGAATGCCCATGTTGTCAATTTTCACTTGCTCACGGAGGGCGAGGCGAATGTTGAGCTCCCAACCGGCAGCACATTGAGCCTGACGGCCGGAGAGATCGTCATCTTTCCCCACGGCGACGCGCATTACCTCTTGAGCACGGATGGCGCCTGTCGCAAAGAGGACGTGGCGGTGGCCGCCAAGGTGCGCGCGCGTGATCTTAGTCCTTTGCGCTGCGGCGGCGGCGGCGCCCCAGCGAAGTTCGTCTGCGGTTATATGGCGTGCGATCCATTCTTCTGTCGTTCAGTCGTAAGCGGTCTGCCGGCAGTCATCAGCGTCAACATTCGGTCTGATTCCACTGGACGGTGGATCGAGAGCTCACTGCTACACCTGTTGGAGGATGTCGGTTCGAACAGCGTTGGCAGTGAAGCCGTGCTGGCGAAGCTCTCGGAGGCGCTATTCATTGAAGCGCTGCGAAAGTATGCCGCGCAGCTGCCCAAGGAGCGCGCCGGATGGCTTGCGGCGGCTCGAGACCCTCACATCGGTCGCGCACTGGTGATGTTGCATAGTCGCATGGCGCATCCATGGACGATCGGTGATCTTGCCTCCAACGTGGGCTTGTCGCGAAGCGCTTTCATTGATCGCTTTTCCCAATTACTTTTGATGCCGCCGATGACCTACCTAACGCGCCTCCGGATGCATCTTGCGGCGCGTGCCCTGGTGACCAGCGCAGTGAGTATTCCGACCATTGCGGCACAGGTGGGCTACGAGTCCGAGGCAGCATTCAATCGCGCCTTCAGCCGAGAATGGGGTGAACCACCTGCGCGGTATCGTTCAATGAGTAGGCCTCCCACTGAAGGCGATCGCGCCTAAAATGTTCGGCATTACAAGCGCTAAAAACGTCGTTAATTGTGTACGAGCGCTGAAATTTCGCACTGCGCCCCGGCGGGTGCCGTGGGTCGAGTACCCATCCGCCACGGGCGGTCACTTTGAGATGCTGATTGGTCCAATTTGCTCAATTACGATCCGCATTTGATCTAATAGTCCGACTTCCCGCGGAGAAATTCCGGTAAATCGCGCAGTCTCGCGCGCTTAGGCCGCGGTGGCCAGACGCCCACTGCGATAGTCAGCCAGTGCCTGTTCGATTTCCTCGCGGGTGTTCATCACGAACGGGCCGTACTGCACGACGGGCTCACGCAGCGGCTTCGCCGCAAGTAGCAGGAAACGCACTCCCTCGGCCCCGGCCTGCACCCGCATGCTATCGCCATCCGACAAGACCCCTGCTGCGCGAGGCGGCAGCGCTTTGGCCGAGTCGACCGCACCGATCTTGACGCTGCCTTCATACGTGTAGAGAAAGGCGTTGTGCCCCGCTGTAATCGGCGCGCTGAATTCTGCTGCAGGTGGAAGCTGCACGTCGAGGTACAGCGGATCGGTGCTGAGCTTGGCGTCTCCCGTGTTTACGGGGCCGCTCGTGGCGGTGCCGTGCAAGTGGAGCGTGCCTGCGATGACTTTAACCGTGCCTCCGTGCGCGAGATTCAGCTGCGGGATCCGATCAGCGGGAATGTCGCGATAGTTGGCGGGCATCATTTTTTCATTCGCAGGCAGGTTGAGCCATAGCTGGAAGCCGCGCATGCGGCCTTCGTTCTGCTGCGGCATCTCGGAATGGATGATGCCACGCGCCGCCGTCATCCACTGCACATCACCGGGGCCGAGGTCGCCGCGGTTTCCGAGGTGATCCTCATGGCGCATGTGACCGTCGAGCATGTAGGTGACGGTTTCGAAGCCACGATGCGGATGCGATGGAAAGCCGGCAATGTAGTCGCGCGCGTCATCGGAATAAAACTCATCGAGCATCAGAAACGGATCCAAATAGAGTCCGCGTTGGCTGCCAAGACTGCGGCGCAGTTTGACGCCGGCGCCGTCCGAAGTTGGCACCGACTCGATGACATGGACTACTGTGCGAATATTCATCGTAAGACTCCTCGAGTATCCCGCCGAATTGACGTGGGAATGCCAGTTCGATATCACGCCGCTAGACGTGCGATCTCAGCCGCGGCCTTAGCAAGACCCGCCTCCTTACTCTGCGGGCTGATGGCGAGGCCCTCTGCGTAGACGAATTCCACATCGGCCATGCCAAGGAAGCGCAGGAAGTCGCGCACATAGTTGGTCTGCGTATCCATTGGCGTGCCGGCATAGAGGCCGCCGCGCGCCGCAAACACGTAGACTTTCTTGCCGGTCAGCTGGCCGGCCGGACCCTTCTCCGTGTATTTAAAGGTGACGCCGGCGCGGGCGATGTGGTCGAAGTAGGCCTTCAACTGCGACGGTACGCCGAAGTTGTACATGGGGAGCCCGATCACTATCACGTCGGCCTGCTTTACTTCGTCGATCAGTGCATCGGAATATGCCACCACCGCGCGTTGCGCGGCGCTGCGATCTTCCGCCTTGGTGATGAAGGCGCCGAAGCGCTCGGCATCGAGGTGCGGCACCGGGTTGTCGGCGGCGACGTCGCGTACGACGATTTTTGCCCCCGGATGACGCTTGTGAAAAGCGGCGACAAACTGATTCGCGAGCTGACTGGACTGCCCTTTGTTGATGCTCGCGTTGATCTGAAGCAGGGTGGTCATGGAATGGATCTCCTTAATTCATTAGCGGAACGTTTCATTGGCGACGCCGTTATTTAAGTACCGATTACTTAGATAAAAAAGTAGAATATTTAGCGTCTTCCTATCTAATGATTGGATATATGGCGGCTAATCCTCGGATTTCTCTGGAACAATGGCGAGCGCTGCTCGCAGTCGTCGACGCCAACGGCTACGCCCAGGCTGCCGAAGCACTGCACAAAAGCCAATCTGCCGTGACGTATGCGGTGCAGAAGATCGAATCGCTACTCGGCGTGAAGATATTCAAAGTGATCGGCCGCAAGGCGCATCTCACGCCGACCGGCCAGGTGCTCTACCGGCGTGCGAAGGCGTTGTTGGACGAAGCCGGGGCGCTCGAAGGCGCGGCCGGCAGCCTCGCCGCGGGCTGGGAAGCGGAACTGCGCCTCGCGGTGGAGATTATCTTTCCTACGTGGTTGCTGCTCGAATGCTTCGCACGCTTCGCCGATGAGCGGCCGCTGACGCGCATCGAATTGTACGAGACGGTACTCAGCGGCACCGAGGAAGCGTTGCTGCAGCGAAAGGTCGATATTGCGATCAGTTCTCAGGTCCCAGCGGGATTTGCCGGCGACCTGCTGATGCGGATGCGCTTCGTCGCAGCGGCCCACCCGGATCATCCGCTACACCGGCTCGGACGCGAACTGACGCTGCAGGATCTGCGCAAATACCGCCATCTGGTGATCCGAGATTCCGGCAGCCAGCGCCGCAGCGGTAGCTGGGTCGGCGCGGAGCAGAGTTGGACGGTGAGCCACAAGGCGACTTCGATCCACGCCGCCAGCATGGGCCTCGGATACGCTTGGTTCCCGGAGGAGACAGTGCGACGGGAATTGGAGGGCGGCTTGCTGAAGCCACTTCCGCTGCGCGAGGGTGGCGAGCGTTGGGGCAATCTCTACCTGGTATTTGCCGACCGCGACTACGCGGGCCCCGGCGCGCTCCGGTTGGCGGATATCATCCGCAAGCACGTCGCAGAGCAATGTCGGATTCGCGCGCATGAACCGCCGTAGCTCGCCGCCCCGTTATGTTGACTCAAATCACATTCCTGGCCAATAACCCCAAGAATGGACCCTAAAATCACCGGCAAATGACCTCCGTCACGCCTCGCGATATACCAGCGTGAGCACAATGCCACATTGAGGGTGCTGCACTGCAGGCTAGAAGTAACGGACTATGCGGCAATATCGAAAAATCGCACTGATTTGGGCCCTGGGGTGGGCAGGAGCGGCGGCCAGCGCCTCTGCCGAGCAATCCCTTGTCGACCGGATCGAGATGCTCGACTGGTCCGATCCCGAGCGCGCGGTGAAAATGATCGACACGGCGCCGGTGACCGTTGCGAGCAAAGCGTCGGATGTTCAAATGCTCGAAGTGCGCGGTATGGTGTATGTCGACGTGCGCCAGGACGCGAACGTCGACGCGACGATTGCGGACCTGCAAACGATCGCCCAGGACGGCGACGATTCTGCCCTCGCGGCGATGCACTATGTCAAGGCGTACTCGCTCTATCAGCGAGATCAATACGCAGCCGCCGGCGCCGAGCTCAGCCGCATTGATATCAAATCGATCGCCACGAATGCCGAGCGCTATCGGTTTTCGATTCTTCGCGGCAACACCTTGCGTACGCTGGGTCAGGCCGAGGCCGCGTTGCCGTTTCTGGAGAGGGCGTTGGATATCGCGCACGACATGCACGATGATCTGCGCGGCCTGCATGCCATGCTGTGGTTGGCTCACATCTACACGAATACCGGCAATTTGGACCGCGCGTCCGAGCAGTTGGAAGCCGCCCGACGCCTGGCGATGACGCTCGGTGACGAGGCCGCGCTGGTCGAAGTGGAAGGTTTGGTGTCCGACGTCGCTGACCGGCGAGGGGAGCGGGCCGAGGAGCGTCGCGCCAGTCTGGCATCGCTCGAGCACGCCAAACTCTCCGGTAGCAGTAAATGGCTGGCGCATGCGCTCGTGAATCTGGGTGATTCCTATCTGAAGACGCGCGATTTCGGTGAGTCACTCAAGTATTCCAAACAGGCGCTGCCTCTCCTATTGCGGTTGCGCGGAAGTGGTGACGAGCCAATCGTCTTATTCAACGAGGGTCTTGCATATATCGGCCTCGGCAATATCACGCCGGGCGAAAAATTGGCGGAGGGCGCGATAGACGAAGCGCTCGCAGGCAACAACTTGATGGACGCCCAGGAGCTCCTACGGGAGTACGCGGATGCGCTCGAGCACGCCGGATATCTGATGATGGCGATTCAGGTCTATCATCGTTATGACGAGGTCGGCGAAAAAATCATGACGAGCACGCGGCAGCGTGCGTTTCTGGAACTGTCGGCCAAATTTGACGACGAGCGTAAGGCGCGCGAACTGGAACTCTTGCGGCGTGACAACGCGCTCAAGGAGGCGGAGATGCACGCGCAACGCTTGCGGCAACAGCTCATCCTTGCCGGGGCGTTTTTCGTGACGTGCATTTGTGCCGCGCTCTTTTGGGCATTTACCCGCGTGAGGAAGGCCAACAATCGGCTTCGCTTCAACAGCGAGCGTGACGCACTGACCGGCCTGCGCAATCGACGCTATTTCAACGAACACGTGTTGAGCATCGAGGGTGCACATCCGGTCGGAGGCTGTGTGCTGCTGGCGGATCTCGATCATTTCAAGCGAATCAACGACACGTTGGGACACCCGGCGGGAGACGCGGTGTTGGCAACGGTGAGCCATCGTCTGACTGCCGCTCTGCGCGAGAGCGATAAACTCGTACGTTGGGGCGGGGAGGAATTCCTCGCCATCCTCAATCCAATCACGCCTGAACAGGCGGATCAAACCGTCAAGAGACTCCTGCAAGCGATGCGCCGTGACCCAATATTGTGGAACGGGCAGGCCATTCAATGCACGATTTCCATCGGATATGCGTGCTTTCCGATGGCCGGAGCGGAGTCGGAGATTTCGTTGGAAAGCGCCATTGGCCTGGTCGATAAAGCCCTTTACGAAGCAAAGCGCCGTGGCCGCGATCGTGCATGTTTGATCAGCGCGGTGACCGCCCATGATGAACAGGAGCTAACCGTCATCAGCACCGAGTTTGAAACCGCCACGGCCGATCACAGGATACAGTTGGTCGAGATGGGCGTTGCTGCCTGACCTTGAGCGTCTGCGGCCCGGCACCGTTGCGTGCCCTGAACTGGCGCCAGAGCGCTGAATCCGGCGACACGACCTCAGGGTTTCTTCGATACCGTCTGGACGATTTTCTGCAGGACCGGCGGAATCGGGATATTCAAGCGCTGGCGCTCTTCGACAAGCCATCTTGCGAGGTGTGCCGTGATGCGCACGCCGCCATCGTGCGGGTAAGTCTCGGCCAACGATTCGAAAGACTGCCACAACTCATCGGGGGTCTGATTCATCGTAACTCCGAACGCCGAATTCGTTTATTCGAGGCGCAAAGCATAATCAGCAGGCGAGTGACTGTTCTGTTCGATATCGCACGTAGTGGAGATTGCGTGAAGGAAGCGAGAGCCAGTTAACACCGCGGAATTCCAAGCAACGCTATTGCCACCGGCTCGCCGCAATTCGTCATTGTGCGAAGCCGGATAACAAGTGGGGGATGGCGCACCAATGTGCGCGGTTGATCAACAACTTCGGCAGTGATGCGATGGCCTCCCATCCGGCTGTTCCGCCCTCTGGATTGGGCCATTGTTGCCCAATTTCCACGCGATCAAGAAAATGATACAGGCGGAAAGTCTGGTCATAGATCCAGAATTCATGGCGATCATCGGCATAAAAGCCGCGGACATGCTGGAATTGCCGAAAGGGTCCCTTGACGTCAAAAGCAATGCCAACTTCCTCGGACCACTCACGCTCTATGGCCTCATCGAGCGTTTCGCCGTCTTCGATGCCGCCTCCGGGAAGTTCCGGCACCTCGGGCGCGCAGGCCTCGGCCGAAAGCATGATCGCGTTGTCATGAATGGCGACCACCAGCGCGAATACGCCGCGCCGCGGTTTGATAAATGATCGTGAATCGGGGGTTACAACATTGCCGCGTCGATCATAGAAAGTGATTGAAGGCGTATTGACACGATCTGACTCAGGGCGCGTTGGCGAGCTCAGTTTCGTTTGACCTCTTGGTACGGACTTCTAGGTACGGTTAACGCTTCTCGTTGCGTAGCCGACGGCGGCGGCCCACTGCCGCTATCGTACCCAATATTCCCGCCCTTGCGCGTATCCCATTTGATCAGCGGATCGGAATCCACGAGGGTCCGGCAACCGGCGAAGCGTCGAACTCGTGGAACGCTCGAAGCGCCGCAATGACGCCGAGCACCACGATCCCGCTTAACCGTTGAGGGTCGATTGGCCTCCGCTTTGCGCTTGATTCATCGACGCCTCAGTGACCGGCTGCGGCACCTGGCACTCCAGTGTGCAGCCGCCGGCCGGGCCGCGATATATTGTGAGGCTCCCGCCGACACTGCGCACTCGGTAGCGCATCGTGCGCAGGCCGAGCCCCCGCGTGCCGGGCTCGTCATGAAAGCCGATGCCATTGTCCGTGACGTTGACGCGAATCCAGCCGGGATCGATCACAATGTGCATGTGGATCTTGGTTGCGCGCGAATGTCGCACCGCATTCGATAGCGCCTCCTGGGCGATTCGATAGACATGATTCCGCGCTTCGTTGTCGATCGTCACGGGACCGTGCTGGTCGACACGCAAGCTGACGGAAGGCGGCGAGGCGGTCGCGGCGCGTTCAACCATGCGTCGCAAGGACTCGATGAGTTCTCCTGAACTTTCCGTCAGAGGCGCCAGCCCTCGTGCGATATCGCGCGCCGTCACGATTGCCTGCCGCGCGATTTCGCCGATTTCCGCGAATCTTCGTGCATCGATCGGTTTGCCGGCAGCCGCTTGCTGGGCGAGCGCACCGATGAAGAGCGACAAACCGGTCAGCTCTTGGCCGAGTCCATCATGCAGCTCGCGGCCGAGGCGAGTTTGTTGCCGATCGGTTTCGCCAAGAAATGCCGCCTCGAGCTGCCGCAGCTCCGCCTCGGTTTGTCTGCGCTCCGTAATATCGATTCCGATTCGCCACTCGCGCCAGCCCGCGATGGTCAATCGCCGGCCCACGTTGAACCACTCGATCTCCTTGATCGAGCCATCTTTCGCGGTCAACTTCCAGACACTGCGATAGTCCTCGCTGCGATGCATGCCGACCTCGGCCAACATCTGCAGCCGGTATGCGGCATGCGGGTACAGCATCGCCAATGCCGATGGGTTGCCGACCAACTCATCAGCCGTATAACCGCTGATGCGTTCTGATTCGGTGTTCCAGGCTGCGATCAAACCATTCTCGTCGTAGGCTTCCATGAGCACCGGCATTCCCTGGACGACCGCTCGCAAGCGGCTTTCGCTCGTCTTTAGGGCCTCGTGCTCGCGCGCGAGTTCCACCAACAGCGCCCGTTGCCTCAACGTCATGAGGTTGATGAGCAAGGTGCCGCCGCAGGCGGTCAACAGAAAAATATTGGTCGAAATCGTGACCTCGCGCCAGGGACCCGCCGTCGCAGGCGCAAGATCCGGCTGCGCTGCGCGCGCCAAAAGGACCGTGACACCGAAAGCGACAACGGCGACGCCGATACTCGTCGCGCGCCGCGAGAAGCGTAGAGCCAGCCATACCAGCGGCACCGTGAGCAACATGGGCTCGATGAGTTTGCTCGCCAGCGGCCACGGCGCAACCGCAAACCCGACAAACAGCGCCGCAATCAATGCGCTCACACACCATGCTTCCCAGGGCAGCGCGCGTGCCGGTGCCGGTTCGAAGAAATCGAGCAGCATGCCGATCACCGCCGGCCCAAACGCCGTGATCGCGACCATCGATGCGATGGCCCATAAACTCACATCGGCGGCGAATAGGGGATGGCCAGCGATATGTACGCGCGTCCATATCCCAAAAAGCGCGCCGGGCCATACGCCGATCACGAGCGCCGCGATCCACAGCGGCGAGACCACCAGCGGCGCGCGCTCGCCGCTGCGGAACAGATGGAAAGCACGCGCGAGCGACGCGGGGACTAATGCCGTCAAACAATTGGCGAACGCGAAGCCGAGAATTTGAACTAGGGGGAACGCAGGCACGCCGGTCAATGCGTTTAGGATCGGGACAGACACGAGTTCCCATAAAGCCGCGCCGACCGCGACGAGCGGCCAGAGGCGTAAGGGGAGTGCGAGGTAGGCGGCAAATGCAACTGCGTCAGCAGGCCAAATGGCCGCCGGCGCGAAATCCCCCTTTGCCATGTAGCCAAGGGCGTACACCAACGGATATCCGAGAAAAAGCCCCAAAAAGCCGCGCCGTCCGATGGCCCGGCCGCTGATTCGGGCCGCGTCACGCCACGGCGGTGCAGCGCTCGCTCTAGGGCCGTTCATACGGAGCTGCGGGACAGAGTCGCGGAACTCGCGATGCCCCTGGGGTTCCGAGCGCGATTCATCATCCACAGCGGCTTCAATAGCATGCATCCATTTGGGTCGAACGTCCGGCGCTCCTTTTTGCCTAATCGCGCCCGGATATTTCCGCGCAGCGATATTGATGCTCAGCATACCAAGTATGGTGTACCGCACGCCCGTGTACTACTCTCATTAGATAGGACCTCCAATCAGCCCCACTGAGCCTGCCACCGGTGCCGACTGTCTTCGACAAGCTGAATCTCAAGGGCCATGAGGCGATTCTCGTCCTCGATGCGCCGGATGCCTTCGAAAAAGAGCTGCGGACACTCCGTGATGTTCGGGTATTTCGCCGCATTGACGATGCGAAGAGCTTTGGATTTGTGGTGGCTTTTGCAACTTCACGCGCCGAAGTGGATCGACTGTCGACCGCACTCTGTGCGAAAGCGCCCGGTGATTGTGTGTTGTGGTTCGCCTATCCAAAGGGGACGTCGAAAAAATATTCGTGCGACTTCAATCGCGACGATGGCTGGGGGGTCCTTCAAAAGAAGGGCTTCGACACCGTTCGCCAGATTGCAATCGATGAGGATTGGTCGGCTTTGCGTTTCCGGCGCGTCGAATTCATCACGCGATCGAAGGCATAGACCTGCTGTGGCGAGGCGCTCGTCGGATAGCGACCGCCCGGGGGTCCGGAAGAAAAAATAGAATAATCAATTACATGACGGCGAAATCGCATCCTCCGTGATACGTGCGCGATGCGGCGCACTTGCGCGTCCATGTCTCGGTGCTTATCTTCGGCGAGTCGTTAGGGAGGAGTCATCAATGGGCTTATTCGACGGAGTAATCGGCGGACTCGTGGGCGCGGAAATGGCTACGGTGATCAACGGTCTGATCGAGAGACACGGCGGCGTGCAGGGAGTCATCATGCAACTCGAGCAGCAGGGGCTGGGCGGTACGGTACGCTCATGGGTGGGCACCAGCGCCAATCAGCCGATTTCGGCGCAGCAAGTTCACGAGGCGTTCGGCGCCGATACGATTGCGCAATTGGCGGCGAAGGCGGGCCTGACTCCGCAGGAACTGCTGCAGAAGCTCGCGCAAACTCTCCCTCAAGCAATCGACAAATTAACCCCGACGGGGGTCGTGCCAAACAAGTAACTAACAGCGATTTGGGAGATGTATGAAGAAAATAAAACTATTGTTGGGGGTCGGACTGTTGCTGCTCACGGGCGGTGCGGCCTACGCGCAGGTACCGGCCGATGCACCTGCCGGCACCACTGGACTCTGTAAAGACGGCACGTATTACAACGGCCCGACCAAGAGCGGTGCTTGCCGTGGACACAAGGGTGTCAAGGACTGGTATGCCGCAGCGCCGGCTGCGCCGGCCGCTGCCGCGCCGGCCGCTGCCGCGCCGGCAGCTGCTGCGGCGCCAACTGCTGCCGCGCCGGCGTCTGCGATGTCGCAACCTGCGGCTCCCGTAGCGGCCCCGCCCGGCAAGGCACCTGCCGCACCGGTCGCGGCGCCTGCGAAGACCACGAGCACGGCGACCTACACGCCGCCGGCGAACCCGGTGCCGGGCGGCGGACCTGGCCTCGTGTGGGTGAACACCAGCAGCAAGGTGTATCACTGCCAGGGCGATAAGTGGTACGGCAAGACCAAGCAAGGTCAGTATCTATCTGAGGCGGACGCGAAGGCCAAGGGTAATCGACCGGACCACGGCAAAGCCTGCAGCTAACCGGGCGTCGATTGCTCTCCGTAGCGACAGGGATGTCGCGCGGAGGCCTAAGCGATTTCGCGACATATTTGCTGCCTCTCATTAGGGGAATGCCCGCTCGATCGGGCCAGTCGGCGTGGCTAGACTGGTCTGTCTCGAATAGTGGCTCTCGAAACCCCCAGCACGCGATCGAAAATTCTTTATGTCCAATGCCGCCAAACAACCCCGAGGTTCCAACGTCCGAAACCACCTCATCGAGGTCGCGTACGGGCTGTTCGTCAGAAACGGCATTCGAGGCGTAGGAATCGACACCATTCTTGCGAAGTCGGGCAACGCCAAGGCGACGTTGTATAAGCACTTCAAATCGAAGACCGATCTCACGCTTGCCGCGCTCGATCTTCGTGAAACACTTTGGACTCGAGGCTGGTTCGAGGCGGAAATTCAGCGGCGAGCCCGCACGCCCATCGAACGGTTGCCGCTGATATTCGACATTTTGGACGATTGGTTCCGGAGAAGCGATTTTGAGGGATGCTTTTTCATCAACGTATTGCTCGAATTTCCGCGCGGCGGTCGCGAGCATCGGGCGGCAGCCGCGCATTTGTTAAGAATCCGCGAGATCGTGCGCAAGCTCGCGCGTGACGCAGATCTCGCGAGGCCGAACAGGTTTGCGCAAGTCTGGAACATGCTGATGCACGGTTCCATCGTGTCAGCCGGGGAGGGCAATCGCGATGCCGCGCGCGATGCAAAAATGGCCGGAAAGTTCGTGCTGAATGGATGGCCGCGTGCAGTGGCGTCGCGAGCCCCGAGGCGCCATCCGGCAAACGGCCGGGACTCCGGTATTACAGCGATTCGTGAATAGGGGTTTGCCGGGTTGATCGAGACAGCCCGGTCTGTACATCATGTAGAGTGGAAAATGGCATGCATGATTTCAAAGCGCTAACACGCTGCAATCTTGGGGACGGAGGATGTGCGGCCGACTACCGTTGTTTCGGGTCGATCCCGTCGGGTGATTATGTTTACTCGTAGCTTTGCAATGATCGATTCGGAGGGCGGCCTCATCGATTGGGACGAGGGCTTCGAGTCGGAGTTTTCGGTGGTCTCGGACTACATCGCGATGGGTCGCGGATGGGCCGACCTCATTGCCATGGCACGCGATCGCGAGGGATTCTTACGGGACGGCTCGCGGGATGCAATTGGCGACGGCAAACGCGGCTATGAGTATCGCGCGTTGAATCAAATCATTCATATCGCTGAAGCACACTTGGTCGGGGGCGGTTGGTGCCGCATTGCGCAAGACGTGACGCGCGAAAGCGAGAATGCATCAAGCTCCAGAAAGTCCCGACAGGGCGAAAAAGATCAGGCCGTGGGTCGCCTCACCTCGGGCATTGCACACGATTTCAATAATTTGTTGATGGTGACCCTCAGCAACGCCGAATCGATCTTGGCGGACGCCGCGCCCGGCTCGGCGACGGTCAAATATGCGACGGCGATCAAGCGCGCGGTCGACCGCGGCACGGACCTGACTCGGCAATTGCTTGCCCTCACGCGCCAACAGCCGCTGGCGCCGCGCACGATCGATGTGATGCGCTTATTCGATGAGTTCCCCGACGTGGTCGCGCGCTCGTTCGGCGGGGATATCAGGATCGAATTGACAGCCGCGGACGATATATGGGCTGCGAGCGCCGATCCCTCCAAGCTTGAAGCGGCGTTACTCAATCTCGTTGCCGATGCGCGCGACGCGATGCCCGAAGGAGGCGTGATTAAACTGCGGGTGGCAAACGAGACCGTGGCGCACGGCGGCGCAGAGGAACTGCCTGCCGGAGATTATGTCGTATTGTCGGTCGAGAACACAGGCTTTGGCAGGACGGCAGATACGCAGGGGAAGGTCTGCGAATCGTCCGTCATGAGCGAGAATCCCGCCGAGGGCACGGGGCTCGGCCTTGGCCTCGTGTACGGATTCGCGCGGCAATCAGGCGGTGTGTTGCAAATCGACAGTGCCGAGGGTCGCGGCACGAAGGTGAGACTCTACCTGCCTCGAGGCGCGCCAAGCGCCTTGGAGGCGCCGGGGTCGTCGCCGCCGCTGTGTCCGGCTGAGCGACGCTACACGATCCTGCTCGTTGATGACCACGATCTGGTGCGTACGGCCGTGACGGCGAATCTCGAGTCGCTCAATTACCGCGTGCTGACGGCGGATCGCGGGCCGGCGGCGATGGTTCTGTTGGAGGGCCAAGAACCGATCGATTTGTTGTTCACCGACGTCGTGATGCCCGGTGGGTTCAGCGGCGCGGAGGTCGCACGGCGCGCGAGGGAATTGAGGCCCTCGATCAAAGTGCTGTTCACGTCTGGATTCACCTCGAGTTCGCTGGTGCAGAACGGCCGATTGGAGCCCGGCGTGGAACTGTTGATGAAGCCCTATGATTTGTCGGAACTCGTGGCGACGCTGAAGAGGATTCTCGAGCCATGAATACGGGCGGCATTCCAGGTCGGCCGAAGTTGGTGGCCGCCGTACGCTTGGTGCAACGCGCTCAGCGCGAACCCGAATTTGCGAAATTCGCGATGCGGATGCAAGGTGCGGCCATGGCAAATTGGAACTTCGGCGCGGGCTGATCGCCACACAGCAAGACTGCCTACCAATGATCATTCCGACGGAACCGATAGGAAGCATTCCTCGGCCGCAGGGCTTGATCGACGCGATCAACGCTTGCGGCAATGGGACCGATCCCGGTTTAGATCCTCTCTTCGATACGGCGATCCGGGACACGATCGAGCGCTTTGCCGCGACCCGCTCACCCGTCATCACCGACGGCGAACAGCGCAAATACCACAATTTCTGGACCTATAGCGTCGAAGGCCTCGACACCACGATGCCGGACGGGTTCAGGCTTCCGTTTGCGGGCGGACATGCCCGGCGCATGCCGCGACTCCGGTCCGGACCCTTTCGATATGCTCAGTATGCGGATCGGTATCTGGACCAGGCCCTGGGTTACGCGCGGGTTCCCTTGAAACAGGCGGTCATTTCCCCGTCGGCCTTGAGCCTGATGTACCCGGACGAGGGAATCGCGACGTACTCGCGCGAGGCGTTCATCGAGGACCTGCTGCAGGAACACGTCAAAGAAGTCCGCCGCTGCCTCGAGAAGCGGGCATACAAGGTTCAAATCGACTTCACCGAGGGACCCCTCGCGCTGCAGCTCGACCCGACGGGAACTCTGTTGGAGAGCTTCGTCGATCTGAACAACCTCGCGCTCTCCCAATTCTCCGACGGTGAGCGTCAACACCTGGGTGTGCATACGTGTCGCGGCGCCGATGCCCAAGGCAAGGCGCTCTCCGATGTCGACTGTGCCGCGCTCTTGCCGAGCGTGTTCCAACTCAACGTCGTCAATTTCTATATCGCAGTCGCCGGGACCAGCGATCCGGTGCGCGTTCTCGAGGTCATTCGCGGGCATATCAAGCCTCATCAAAAAGTATTCATCGGCGTCATTGCGCCGAGCGATCCGCGCATCGAGACGCCCGAGGAGGTCAGGGATCGCGTGCTGGAGGCGTCGCGGTATATCCCGCTCAAGCAACTGGGTACCACCGACGACAGCGGCTTCGCGCCTTACTTCGACGATACGTCGTCGACGCGTGACGCTGCCTTTGCGAAGATTCGGGCGCGCATCCTCGGCACCGAATTGGCGTCTGCGGCCCTGCACGGCGGACGCAAATAATGGCAATCGACGCGCCAATCGCAGTCGATTGGGTGGAAACCGAGCGGCTACGCTCGACCGTCATGAAGACCGCCGAACTCGTGCGCATCGCGCGGCTGCGCGCCGAGCGCGCGCTGTTGACGGTCAATGAAGAACTGGCGATCAAGACCGAGGAGCTGCGCAAACAGCGCGAGTGGTTCGAAGTCACGCTGTCGAGCGTCGGCGACGCGGTTATCACGACCGATACGCAAGGGCTCGTGACCTATCTGAACCCGATCGCGGAAACGATGACCGGTTGGCTCTCGATCGACGCGTTCGGCGAACCGATAGACGAGATATTTCGGATCGTCAACGAGGCGACGCAGCGAGTATTGAGCAATCCGATCAAGGCCGTGCTGAAAACCGGAAAGAACACCCGGTTGCCGACCCATACCGCATTGATCGACAAGAACGGTGCTCAGGTTCCCATAGAGGACAGCATCGCGCCAATACGGGATACGAAGGGCAACTTACTGGGCGCGGTGATCGTGTTTCACGACGTCAGCGCGGCGCGCGAGCTGTCGCTCAGAATGTCGCACCTTGCGCAGCACGACGGCCTTACGGATCTGCCGAACCGGATCCTGCTCTACGATCGACTGACGCAAGCAATAACCTTGGCGAAGCGCCGCCGCAAAAAGCTGGCGGTGCTGTTTCTGGATTTGGATCGATTCAAACACATCAATGATTCGCTGGGCCATGCGATCGGCGACCGCGTGCTGCAGTCCGTGGCGGAGCGCCTGCGCCACTGCGTGCGCAGCACGGACACCGTCAGTCGGCAAGGCGGCGACGAGTTCGTGGTGCTGTTGTCGGAAATAAAGAAGCTTCAGGACGCGGCCGTTTGCGCGGAGAAAATACTCGCTGCGCTCAGCGAGCCGTTCGGCATCGATCATCATAATCTGTATGCCGCGGTCAGTATCGGCATCGCTACTTATCCCGATGACGGCACCGACGCGGACACCCTCATGAAGCACGCCGATCTGGCGATGTATCAAGCCAAAGAGGGCAACTCCAACACCTTTCGCTTTTTCGAGCGGCAAATGACCTTGCATCTGGTCGAGCGCCAGGAAATCGAGAGCGATTTGCGCCGCGCGATCGACCGCGATCAATTTGTGTTGTACTACCAGGCACGCGTCGATCTGATCACCGAGCAAATTGTGGGCGTCGAGGTGCTGATCCGCTGGAAGCATCCGGCGCGCGGACTCGTGCAGCCGGATAAATTCATGGCGATCGCGGAAGAATCGGGAGTCGTCGTGCCGCTGGGTCGATGGGTGTTGCGCGAGGGTTGTCGTCAAGGGCGAGCCTGGCTCGACGCGGGCATGCCGCCGGTGCGCGTGGCGGTCAACATTTCCGCGGTCGAGCTGCGCGCCAAGGACTTCGTCGAGGGCGTGCGCAACGTATTGGCGGAGACCGGTCTCGAGCCCAGCAGCCTCGAATTGGAGGTCACCGAGACGGCGCTGTTGCAAAATTCCAAAGCGGTCGCCTCGGTGCTGCAGGCGATCAAGGACCTCGGCGTGCATCTCGCGCTCGACGATTTCGGCACGGGCTATTCGAGCTTGAGTCACGTCAGACGCCTGCCGATCGATGCGCTGAAGATCGATCGCTCGTTCATCCGCGAATTGGCTACGAACGCGGACGATGCAAGCGTCGTTCGCGCGATGATCAGCATGGGCAGGAGCCTGCAGATGAAGGTCGTCGCGGAGGGAGTCGAAACCCGTGAACAACTCGAATGTCTGCGCCGCTACGGGTGCCCGGAGGGCCAAGGCTACTATTTCAGCAAGGCGGTCGACGCGGCAGACTTCACGCGCCTGTTGCGGCGCGGAATCTAGGGGCCGCGTCCGGCGGCCAGAACGCGCCGTGTCCGTAGCCGCGGCCCGCGCGCTCAGCTGGCTCGCATCGCTACCGCCTGCGTCGACTGCTCGCTCGATTCTCTTGCAAATCCGGCGTGCCATTCAGCCAGCGCCGCCAACGGCATAGGGCGCGCGAAATGGTATCCCTGAATCAGGATGGCGCCGACGGAGCGCGCCTGCGCGAGCATCGTCGGGGTTTCGACGCCCTCGACGATGGTCTCGAGGTGCAATTTGTGCGCAACGTCGATGGTCGCGCCGAGGATCGCCTCGCCGCCGCGTTCGAAGTCGCGAATGAACGCGCCGTCGATCTTGACCAAATTCACGGGTAGCTGGTTCAAATAGGATAGCGACGAATAGCCGGTGCCAAAGTCGTCGATCGCCACGCAAACGCCGAGCTTGCGGATATCGAGCAGGATCGAGCGCACGCGGTCGAGGTCTTGCGCAAACACGGATTCGGTGACCTCGATTTCGAGGGCCGCGGGCGGCAGGCCGCTGTCCTCCAAGGCGATGTAGAGGCTGTATAAAAATCCGGTATCCAGCAGCTGCATGATCGACACGTTGAGTGCGATCCGCGGAAATCCCAGATCCAACAGCGCCCGGGCGTCGCTGCAAGCTTGCCGTAGCACCCACGCGCCCAGGGATATGATCAATCCGGCCGCTTCGGCAAGCGGGATAAAAACCGTCGGCGGGATTTTCCCATATCGCGGATGCGACCAACGCGCCAAGGCTTCGACCGAGTGGACGGTATGCGTATTGATATCGACGATCGGCTGATAGTGCAGTTCGAGTTCGCCGTCTGTAATCGCTTTGCGCAGCGAGCGAATCACGTCACGTTGATACTCGGCCTTGGCGCCCGTCTCGGCGGTGTATAAGGCAACTTTCGCGCCGCTGTTGCCGCGCGCTTCCTGTTCCGCGAGTTCCGCGTGCCGCATGACGACTTGCGGCTCGATCATGCCGGCCGCGATGGCGACGATACCGACGCTGATTTCCGTGGTGACGTATACCGAGCCGATCTCCCAAGAGGAGGTGGCCGAGTCTGCCAGATCCTGTCCGCGCCGATAGAGCGCCTCCGGGGCCGACGCCGGTAGATCGTCGAACACCGCGAACACGTTCTTGTCCCAGCGCGCGATGCAGTTTGCGCCAAGTGCCTTGCGGGTCAATTGCTCGGCAATCGCACGTATCCATTCATCGACCGCCGCCGAATCGACGTTTTCGGCAAACGGCGGCACGAAATGGATGTGCAGCAGATAAACCGTGCCGACCGCTTCACGCCCCAAATTGCGCTCATCGATGAGGCTGCCGAGAGTTTCCAACAGTCTCTCGCGGCTCGCCAAACCAGTGACTCGATCCTCGCCGAGCACGTGGCGAGCCGTAAATTGCCGGATGGCGCTCCGGTTTGCCATCTCTGAGCGATATTCCGACAGCGCGAATTCGATGCCCGCCAGGAACGTGCGCGGAGCGCAGGGCTTGGTCAAAAAACGGCAGATTTGTCCGTCGTTCACGGCCGCGATCGCCGCGGACATGTCGTCGCAGCCGGTCAAGAGAATGCGGCGCGCGTCGGGCGCAAGCGCGCGCGAGGCGGCCAGAAATTTCGAACCATCCATTCCCGGCATGCGCAAATCGGAAACGATGACCGCGATATCGGGGTACTGCCTCAGTAGACGCAGGCCTTCGGCGCCGCTCGTAGCCAACTCTACGAGGTACGACGGATGCAGGTGCGGCGCGATAGCGTCGAGTATATCCCTGTCGTCGTCCACACAGAGTATGCGAGGGTAGTTTTGATCATCCATGTGCGATGAACGGTGGCGGCCGGTAATTTGTCCCATCCTTCATTACAGATTCTTCGGCCCAAAACCCTGGAACTTGAGTTCGAGCGCCCGCCCGAGCGACCATCCGCCGCTCATTGGTCATAATCGTTGCCGGCGCGATTTTCTGAATGCCGCATCGTCCGGAAATGCGATGAGGTTCACGGACTGCGTCGACTTAGGCGGCATGGTAAATTCGAGTCGCATGGCGCAATCGGGAAATCGCGGCTGCGCCAATGAATACGTATGCGGATCTGATTAAAGCCGGGGCGCGGCAATTAGACTGCAGCTGCACAAAAACGTAGGCGACTCGGGGGGAATGCGATGAATAGATTGTGCAAATCATCCATGGGTGCATCGGCAACCGCTGTCTTGGGGTTCCTATCGATGATGGCGTTGCTGGGGCTGCAAACCGCGGCGTGCGCCGCCGCCGGCGAGAGCGCAACAGCGGCTCCCTGGTGGCAAAATGCGGTGATTTATGAAATCTACCCGCGCAGTTTCCAAGATTCCGACGGCGACGGTGTCGGTGATCTCAACGGCATCACGCAACGTCTGGATTATCTTCGCGATCTTGGCGTGGATGCGATTTGGATCACCCCGATGTATCCGTCTCCGCAGGTGGATTTCGGCTATGACATTGCGGATTATGAAAATGTTGATTCGACGTATGGGAGCCTCGCGGATTTTGACCGGCTCGTGGCCGCGGCCAAGCAGCGGCATATTCGCGTCGTGCTGGACATGGTACTGAACCACACGTCGGACAAACATCCGTGGTTCATCGAGTCGTCCCGCTCTAAAGCGAGTCCAAAGCACGATTGGTACGTTTGGCGCGATGGCAAGACGGATGCCGACGGTAAGCGCCTGCCGCCCAACAATTGGCAGAGCGTATTTGGTCATTCCGCCTGGCAGTACGATGCGAAGCTCGACCAGTTTTACTACCATAAGTTCTACCTGCAACAGCCGGACTTGAACTGGCGCAATCCCAGCGTCGAGCGGGCAATGTTCGGTGCGATGCGATTCTGGCTGAACCGCGGTGTCGCCGGCTTCCGGCTCGACGCGATTCCCACGCTGTTCGAGGATCCCGATCTGCGCGACGAGCGCGAACTGCCGGGCACGAACGCATTCGGGGATCCCAATTTGGCGGAGGAACGCACGAGCAACCTTCCCGAAGTTCATGAGGTCATTCGCCGCTTGCGCAACATGACCGATCGATACGCCGGCGATCGCGTGCTGATCGGCGAGACCTATTTGCCGAATATCCGAGATCTCGATCGCTGGTACGGCGGCGCCAAGCACGACGAATTGCAATTGCCGATGGACATGAATGTGGGATTCGGCAATAAGCTCGATGCGAGGACGTTTCGAGCCCGTATCGACGAAGTCGAAACCCAAATTCACGGATCCGAGCCCCTGCTGGTGTTCGACAATCACGACAATCCGCGGAGCTGGGATCGCTATGGCGACGGCGTCAACGACGCGCTGATCGCCAAGCAGATCGCCGCATTGCTGCTGACCACCAGGGGCACCGCATTGCTGTATTACGGCGAGGAACTCGGCATGCGCACCTCGACGCCGCAGCGGCGCGAAGACGTGCTCGATCCCATCGGCGTCACGGGCTGGCCCAAGGAAAAGGGTCGCGACGGCGAGCGTACGCCGATGCAATGGGACGCGAGCAACGCGCAGGCCGGATTCAGCAGCAATGCGCACACCTGGCTACCGGTGCCGGCGAATTACACGAGTATCAACGTGCAAACCGAGTCGGCGGATCCAGACTCGCTGTTGAATTGGCACCGGCGGTTGATCGCATTGAGGCGCACCGAGGCGGCGCTGCGCTCCGGTAATTTGCTCGTGCTCGATCAAAACAATGCAGCGGTGTTCTCCTATGTCCGGGTCGGTGCCGACGGCCAAGCCGTCGTGGTCGCGTTGAACATGTCTGCGCAGCCGCAAACGATTTCGCTCGATCTTGCGGCCGCGGGTGCGCGCGCAGCGACGGTCAAGACCTTGCTCGCGAGCGACGATCGCCTGCTCGCGGTCCGATCCTCGACAGCGCTCACCTTGCCGCCGTTCGCCTCGTGGATGGCGGCGGTCGGGCGGTGACGAGAGTGGCGGCCGACGCCGCCGTCGCGATGCCGGGCCATGTGCGCCCCATGCTGTCGTTTTGGCAGATATGGAATATGTGCTTTGGTTTTCTGGGTTTGCAATTTGGATTCGCACTGCAAAACGCGAACGTCAGCCGCATATTTCAGACGCTCGGCGCGAGCGTCGATCAGATTCCGGCGCTTTGGATTGCAGCGCCGCTGACGGGGCTGCTCGTGCAGCCGGTCGTGGGCTTTCTGTCCGATCGGACCTGGACGCGATTCGGTCGGCGCCGGCCGTATTTTATGATCGGTGCGGTGCTCGCGGCGACGGCGCTGGTGTGCATGCCGCGCTCATCGAGCCTACTGGTGGCTGCGGGTCTGCTGTGGCTGCTGGATGCCTCGATCAACATATCGATGGAACCATTCCGTGCGTTCGTCGGCGATCAGCTGCCGCCGGCTCAACGGCCCGGAGGCTACGCGATGCAAAGCTTCTTCATCGGCATCGGCGCGGTCGTGGCGAGCATGCTGCCCTATGTGTTGACGCGGATCGGCGTCAGTAATCGCGCCGACGCTGCGCTGGGCGACTCCGTGGTGCCGGATAATGTGTACTATGCGTTTTACATCGGCGCCGCGGTGCTGCTCGCGGCGATGGGGTGGACCGTGCTGCGCACGCGGGAATATCCGCCGGCTGCGCTGCGCGCATTTACCGACGCGGTTGCGTTGAGCCCGTCCGTCTTGCCGGATCGACGCCGCTCAAACCGCAATGGCATGCTGTGGGCCTGTGCGGGCGCGCTTGGAATTGGGGGCATTCGGCTTGCCGGTCTCGATCCGCAGCTTTATCTCGTTTGTGGTGGCGCTTTGGTGTGGGGCTTGGCGCTCATGATCCAGCGCGGCGCGGATCGCTCGGGCCTGTTCGGGGCGGTCATGTGCGATATAGAAACCATGCCGCTGACGATGCGCCGGCTCGTACCCGTGCAATTCTTCTCCTGGCTCGCGCTGTTTGCGATGTGGATCTACACGACCTCGGCGGTGGCCGAGGTGCATTTCGGATCCGTCGATCCGCACTCGGAAGCCTACAACCAGGGCGCCGATTGGGTCGGCGTGTTGTTCGCCGCCTATAATGGTTTCGCGGCGCTCGCGGCGATGCTCATTCCAATCATGGTGCGCCGGTTTGGCATGCGTGTGACGCATCTCATCAATGTATGGCTGGGCGCGGCCGCCTTGCTGTCGTTTCTCGTCATTCACGATTCCCATTGGTTGCTGGCGTCGATGCTCGGCGTGGGATTTGCATGGGCCTCGATACTCTCGCTGCCCTATGCGCTGCTATCGGACAGCGTGCCCGCCGAGAAGATGGGACTCTACATGGGCGTGTTCAATTTCTTCATCGTGATTCCACAACTCGTCGCCGCGAGCGTGTTGGGCGTGATGCTCAAACTGTTGTTCGCGGGAGCGCCGATTTACGCCTTGGCTATCGGCGGCGCGAGTTTTTTCCTTGCGGGCCTGTTAGTGCTGCGCGTGCCGGAGCCGTGACGCCAAGGCTGCGGTGGCCGCGCGGCTAGGGTTGTGATGCACGCGCCGCTAGGGCTGCGCCGCAAGAGCGGCGTACGACCAGTCGCGTCGGCAACACGAGATTCTCCGCGGGCTCATCGCCGACCTGTCGCAGCAGAGTGTCGACCAAGACCTCGCCCGCCATGCGCGTATCTTGCATGACCGTCGTCAGCGCCGGATTCACGAGGTTGGCCGCTGGAATGTCGTCGAATCCCACGACCGAGACCTGTAGTGGAACCTCGATGGCATGGTCCTGCAGCGCGCGCATCGCGCCGATTGCGATGAGATCGCTGGCCGCGAGAATCGCATCGAACGGTTCACCACGAAGCAACAGCTCCGAGGTGGCCGCATACCCGGCCTGCTCGGTCGTAATCGCATCGACCTGCAGGGCGTCGATCAGCGGCGCGCCGGCCGCATGCAGGGCCGCGACATAACCGCGGTAGCGTTCGAAAAATTCGGGATAGTGACTCGATGCATTGCCGATAAACGCAACTTTGCGGCGTCCGATACCGAGCAAATGCGCTGTCGCGTCATGGCCTCCTTGGAAATTATCGCAGCCGACCGATAATCCCGGCTGATCGGCCTGTACAGCACCCCATCTCACGAAATGCGTGCCCTGCTCGACGAGTTTTTCGAGCCGCGAACGGTAAGCCAAGTAATCGCCATATCCCAACAGAATGATCCCGTCGGCCTTGCGACTGTCCTCATAGTCGACGTGCCAATTGCCCGATAGTTGTTGAAACGAGATCAGCAGATCGTAGCTTCGTCGCACGCAAGCGCGCGTGATGGATCCCAGCATCGACAAGAAAAACGGATTGATCAGAGAGTCGTCGGGCGTCGGATCTTCGAAAAACAAAAGAGCGATGGTATTCGAATGCTGACAGCGCAGATTCGACGCGTTTTTGTCGACCTTGTAGTGCAGCTGTTGCGCAATTGCCTCGATTCGCTTGCGCGTCTCTTCGCTGACCGTCGGGCTGCCGCGCAGCGCACGCGAGACCGTCGATTGCGAGACGCCGGCCTCATAAGCAATATCAAAGGAAGTCGCCTTCCCGTGAACGGGATTGCGCGTTTTTACTATTTCCACTCGTATTCCTCCCCGCCGGACATGATGCCACAGGCACCGACGGCTTGCGACAGGACTCGGGAACTTGGTTGCGGCCGCCGGAGCGCATCGGCCCCGATTCGATTCACCATATGTCGTTGAAAGGCAGCCAGCACGGCCGGGCTTAGCGGCCGGGTTTGGCGTTGCATACGTATTCATTCGCGATGGCTTGCTCGAGTGGGTAGGCTCGTCGGAATCTGGAGCATTTCGTCATTTCGGTGCGGCGGCTCCGGTTGCTCTTAGGAACGACCTCCCTCGGTTAATCATTCGTGCTGCTGCACGCGGTTTCAGTGTGCGCACAATATTCTCGCGCACGAAAGATTGTTGAGGCTCGCGCGCATGAATACGTATGCGCAAGGGTTCCCAAATGCGCGGTGTCTTGCATACTCTATAAAGGCACGGTAAGCGCGATTGATATGCGTAACCGGCGCGGTGATCGCAGGTGCTTGCGTTAGCCGAAGCGATAACAACGAAGCAATGGGGAGTGCGCGAAACCGAGGTTCGCGCGTCGCGATGAACCTCCCAAGTTTCAAAATAACGGGCGGTCGGCTGCGTGCGCAGATCGCTCATGGCAGAGTCGTCAGGGAGAACAATCAATGGCAACGATTCGAATTCAGACCATCGTTTCACAGATTTTGCGGGCGGCGTGCGCCGGCGCATTCAGGTCGCCGCTGCAGACCGCCGCGCCTTTCGCGCTGCTCGCGTGCATGAGTTCCGCCAACGCACAGGTTTCGTCCTCCAACACGGCCACTGGGCCGGCGGGCGAAGAGTTGCAGGAGGTGACGGTTACCGGTATCCGTGCCGGGGTTGACGCCGCGATAAAGATCAAGCGCAACAGCGACGACATCGTCGAAGCGGTCTCGGCGGAGGACATCGGCAAGCTGCCGGACACGAGCATCGCCGAGTCTCTGGCCCGCTTGCCCGGCCTAACGACTCAGCGCTCCGACGGCCGCGATTCGGACATCAGCATTCGCGGTTTTGGCCCGGATTTCAACGGGACCTTGTTGAATGGGCGCGAGCAGGTCAGCACCGGCGACAATCGGGCGATACAGTTTGACCAATATCCGGCGGAGTTGATGTCCGGGGTCGTCGTCTACAAGACCCCGGATGCCGCCCTGGTCGGCCAGGGCTTGGCCGGCACGATCGACATGCGAACTACGCGTCCGCTGGAATATGGAAGGCGCACGTTGGTGTTCGACGTACGCGGCATCGAAAACTCCAATGGCAATCTCGGCGCCGATTCTGACGATAAGCAATATCGAGCGAGCTTCTCGTATATTGACCAATACTTCGACAATACACTCGGCTTGACATTTGGGTTCGCTCGGCTCGATACGCCGGTGGACAGCGAAGAAACCGGTCTGTACGACCCCTGGCAGGCGAACTGCGCGCCCAACAACGCCTGTCTTTCCGGCGTGCCGCACGGCGTATTCGTCACGACGGGCATCAAGTCGCTCGCGAGCACCGGGCTCGACAAGCGCGACGGCACGATCACGACGCTCGAGTGGAAGCCGACGGATGCATTCACGAGCACGTTCGACCTCTACTACACGGATCGCGAATTGGACAACAACCGGCGCAGCATGGAAGTGAATCTGGGCAATTACAATGGTTTGGCGAACAGCACGGCAAACTACTCCAACCTCGATATCGTCAATAACACGCTCGTCGGCGCGACCGTCAGCAATCTCGTGCCGCTGGCGCGAAATTTCCTCTACATCACGCACGATCAAATTTTCGCGACGGGGTGGAATAACAAGTGGGACGCGGGCGGTTGGACACTGGCCGGAGATCTAGGGTACTCGCGCGCCGAGCGCGACGAGCACGATTACGAGACGCAGGCGCAATATACGGGCGGGGTCACCGACACCGCGACGTTCAATATCCCGAGCTCTTCGGGTCCGACATTCGCGCTGAACAATCAGTACACAAATCCGGCGCAGGTGCTGATCGGCCCGACGATTTACGGCGCCGGATACAGCAGATTCCCGCATGTCGTCGACGAACTGAAGTCGGTGCGCCTCGATGTCGCGCGTTCGGTCGACGGCTGGTTCAGCGCCGTGATGGCCGGCCTCAACTACGACGACCGTACGAAGAACAAGCGCCAGCCTGAGGCGAACTTGAGCACGATCCCCAACGCCGACAATGGCTACTACCAGATTGCCAGCCAGTACTTGCTGCCGCCGACGAATCTGGGATTTGCCGGTTCCCCGTCGTCACTATCCTGGAATGTTCCGGCGGTACTTGCCAACTACTTCCAGCCGATTATGCCCTCGACGACCGCCAACAGCAGCTTGGTCGGAAAGACTTGGCAGGTCGATGAGAAGCTCACGACGCTCTACCTCAAGGGCAATCTGAACCACGACCTGTCCGCTGACGTTAAGTTGCGAGGTAACATCGGTCTGCAAGTCGTGCACACCGAACAGAACTCCTCATCGGACTACTGGAACAGCGCACTTAACGGTGGAAATGGCGCGGCGGTGCCGATCTCGGGCGGCGCGTCGTACAACGATGTATTGCCGGCCGCGAATTTCGTGTTCGAACTCCCGGCACAGCAGGACGTCAGATTCGGGCTTGCACGCGAAATGGCGCGACCGCGCATGGACGAGATGGCCGATTCATTCGAGTATGGAGTCAGTCAGACGACCGGCATACCGGGTGCAACCGGCGGCAATCCAACCCTCGCGCCGTGGCGCGCCGATGCGGTCGATTTGTCGTATGAAAAATATTTCGACAACAAGGCTTACTTTTCGGCTGCGGCTTTCTACAAGAAGCTCTCGAGCTATATCTATCAGATCGGCGAGACCTATAACTTCGCGGGGCTGAATGCGGGCTTGCCACCCGGGTACCTTCCGCCGGGGCTCCCGGCTCAGTCGCTCGGTATTTTCAATACGTATTTGAACGGCAACGGCGGCCGAGTGGACGGCGTTGAATTGGCCGTTTCACTTCCGGGCGAGCTGCTGACCGACTACTTGAGCGGCTTCGGCGTGCTCGCGAGCGTTTCGGAGTCCGACAGCTCGATCACGATACCCGGCACCGTCGCGGACATTGCCTCGACCAACATCACGCTCCCGGGATTATCGAAAACCGTCTGGCAGGCGACTGTGTACTACGAGAAAGCCGGTTTCTCGGCGCGCATTGCTACCCACTACCGATCGAACTATGTCGGCGAGATTACCGACTACGCAGGCGATCGCGCGCTGGAATATGTGCGGCACGAACAGCTCACGGACTTTCAGACGGGCTATGAATTCCAGGAGGGTATGCTGCATGGTCTCGCGTTCGTATTCCAAATCGACAACATGACTAATGCGCCATTCATCGACTACGCCAATAATCAAACGCAGGTTCGAGATTACGAAACGTACGGCCGCGTGTTCTTCCTCGGCGCGAAATACAAGTTCTAGTCCCGACGTACGAGTTCTAGTCCCGAATCGTTCATACTGGGTACCCGCCGGGCCGGCCGGCGGGTATATCCCGCGGCCCGGAGAGCGGCGGCGGTTGGACCAATCGGCGGATAGGGCAATCGGCGCGTAAGCCGGCCGGAGAATAAGCGTGATTCGTGTTTCGACGAGGATCGTTGTCGCTGGGTTCGCCTTGTGCTACCTGGTCTGCGGACGGCCGATGCCGTCATGCGCGGCCTCGAGCGAAGAATTTCGCAGCCGCAAGCCGCAAGACGAAGTGATCTACTTTCTGCTGCCCGATCGATTTGCGAACGGCGATAACCACAACGATCGCGGCGGCTTGAACGGCGATCGACTCGTGACCGGTTTCGATCCAACCGCCAAGGGCTTCTATCACGGCGGCGATCTACGGGGACTGATCGCGCGTCTCGACTATGTCCAAGCGCTCGGTGCAACGGCGATTTGGCTGGGACCCATATTCCAAAACAAGCCGGTGCAGGGCCCGCCCGGCCACGAGTCGGCGGGCTATCACGGCTATTGGATTACCGACTTCACGCGTGTCGATCCGCATTTCGGCAGCAATGCCGACATGCACGCGCTCGTCGAGGCCGCGCATGCGCGCGGGCTCAAGATCTACATCGACATCGTCGTCAATCACACGGCCGACGTCATTCAATATCGAGAATGCGAAAACCGCGCCTGCGCGTACCGCTCTCGCGCCGAATATCCCTATACGCGGCGCGGCGGCCTCGGCGGCGCACCGATCAATGAGGGCTTCATGGGAGACGAAGCGGCACAACAAACCGACGAGAACTTCGCGAAACTGACGCGACCCGATTACGCCTATACGCCCTTCATCCCCGCGGGCGAGGAGCACGTGAAGGTGCCCGATTGGCTCAACGATCCCATTTATTATCATAACCGCGGAAATTCGACGTTTTCCGGCGAGAGCTCGCAGATGGGCGACTTTGCGGGCCTCGACGATCTCATGACCGAGAACCCGCGCGTCGTGCGCGGCTTCATCGAAATCTACGGCCGGTGGATCGACGACTATGGTGTCGACGGATTTCGAATCGACACCGCGAAGCACGTCAACGCCGAATTCTGGCAGGCGTTTGTGCCGGCGATACTGGCGCGAGCCGCGGCACGAGGCATTCCGAATTTCCATGTGTTCGGCGAGGTGGCGACCGGGCAAATGGATCCGGCATTGCTCGCGCTGCATACGCGCGTCGATAAGCTGCCCGCCGTGCTGGATTTCGCGTTCGCGGCCGCGGTCCGCGACACGGTCGCGGGCAACGCGGGTACCGACGAATTGGCGCGCCTGTTTGCCGCAGATCCGCTCTACGAAGGCGGGGCCGAGGCGGCATTGCAATTGCCGACGTTCATCAGTAACCACGATGCCGGGCGCTTCGCCTATTTCGTGCGCAAGGCGCGCCCGTCCTCAAAGGATACGGAAATCCTCGCCCGAGTACGGCTGGGCCACGCGATGCTGTTCCTGCTGCGCGGCGTGCCGGTTGTTTACTACGGGGACGAGCAGGGCTTCGCCGGTACCGGCGGCGATCAGGATGCGCGCGAGGATATGTTTGCGAGCCGGGTCGCGCTCTACAACGCCGAGCGACTCGTGGGTACCGGGCACACGACGGCAACCGATAGTTTCGATACCAGCCATCCGCTGTATCGCGCGATCGCCGAGCTTGCGCGCCTGCGCAGCAAGCATGTGGAACTACGGGAAGGGCGCCAGATCGTACGCAATTACGCTCCAGCACCCGGTTTATTCGCCGTCTCGCGCATCGATCCGGTCAGCGGCCGTGAATTGCTGGTCGCGTTCAACACCTCGACGCGAGATCTGGCGGCGCAAGTCAACGTGGACCCGAACTCCCGGCGCTTCGCGAGCTTGCGCGGAGCCTGTTTGCCCGGAGCATCGGCAACCGGCAGTTATCCGGTACGCATTCCGGCGCTCGATTTCGTCGTTTGCGCCGCGGAGATGCAACCATGACCGGCGGCTCATCCAACTGGTGGCGCGGCGCGACCATCTACCAAATCTACCCGCGCAGCTTCGCTGATTCGAATGGCGACGGCATTGGGGATCTTCCCGGGATCACGGCACATCTCGAGTATGTGGCGTCGCTCGGCGTCGACGCGATCTGGCTTTGCCCGTTTTTCAGATCGCCGATGAAGGATTTCGGCTACGACATCAGCGATTACTGCGACGTCGACCCGATCTTCGGGACGCTTGCGGATTTCAAGGCGCTCGTTGCGCGCGCGCATGAACTGAAGCTTCGCGTCATCATCGATCAAGTGTTGTCGCACACGTCGGACCAGCATCCGTGGTTTCAGCAAAGCCGCGCGAGCCGCCACAATCCGCGCGCCGATTGGTATGTCTGGGCCGACCCCAGGCCCGACGGATCGCCGCCCTCGAATTGGCAATCAGTTTTCGGCGGCTCGGCGTGGACCTGGGACGGCAGGCGCGGCCAGTACTATCTTCACAATTTTCTCGTCGAGCAGCCGGATTTGAACGTCCACAATCCGGCGGTGCAAGATGCTTTGTTGGCATGCGCCGGCATCTGGCTGGATCTGGGCGTCGATGGGTTTCGGCTCGACGCGATCAACTATGCGATGCATGATCTGTTGCTGCGGGACAATCCGCCGCTGCCGCCGACGAGCAAGCAGCGCACGCGCTCCGTGGACTTTCAGAAGGCGCTCTACAATAAGTCGCACGCCGACCTACCTCGGTTCATCGAGCGCATCCGCGGGCTCGTGGATCGGCATGGGGATCGCTTTACGGTCGCCGAGGTCGGCGGCGAGGACGCCGAAGCGGACATGAAGCTCTATACCGAGGGCGAGTCCCGGTTTCACACCGCCTACGGCTTCAATTTCCTGTATGCCGACGAGTTGACGCCGGCCTTGGTTCGCGCCTCGTTGGCGGCGTGGCCGGACGATCCCGGCATGGGTTGGCCGAGCTGGGCGTTCTCCAATCACGATGCGCCGCGCGCGGTTTCGCGCTGGTTCGCGCCGGCCCATCGCGCTGCCGGCGCGCGGTTGACGATGTTGTTGCTCATCTGTTTGCGCGGCAATATCTTCTTGTATCAAGGCGATGAGCTGGGATTGCCGCAAGCCTTAATCGGCTTTTCCGACCTCAAGGACCCCGAAGCAATCGCCAATTGGCCGCGGACCTTGGGCCGCGACGGGGCGCGCACGCCGATGCCGTGGCGTGGCGCTCTCGAGCACGCGGGCTTCACGAGCGGCGAGCCCTGGCTCGTGATCGGCAACGGCCATGCGGCGCTCGCCGTCGATCGCCAGCAAGACGATCCTCTCTCGCAGCTGAATCTCACGCGCCGTTTGATTGCTTTGCGGCAACGGCGCCCCGCATTGCGCACGGGCTCGCTGCGCTTTGTCGAGGTGTCCGCGCGCCTGCTTGCATTTGAGCGCACGGCGCCGGGTCAGCAGCTGCTGTGCGTCTTCAATCTCGGTCCGTATGAATGCCGTTGGCAACCCGAGGCAGCGGATTCGTGGCGCGTCATCGAGCAGGTTGGGGCGGCACAGGCTTGGATTTTGCCTGCATATTCCGGGCTGATTGCCGAACGCCGGTGATCGGGCGCGGCTTATTCGCCGGCCGGGACGCCGTGGGGCGTCTTTTGCGGCTGCCGGCCTCTAGATAATCCCGCATCTTCGATGAGTCTCTTACGTACGTAGAGGAAGCGTATCGTTTCGTATTCAAACGGTGATCCGCTCGAGTAGTAGCGGAAATCGACGTTGGCCCGCTGGTCGATCAGATTGAGGCCTTCGAGATACCACGATTCATTTGCGCGATATAGATGCGCGATATCCACGGCGTGCGAGACGCCAAAATCACCGACTACGCCAATTCCGTCGCGCAAGGTCGAGGGTCCCAGCAAGGGAATGACCAGATAGGGCCCGGGGTGCACGCCCCAGGTCGCGAGGGTCGCGCTGAGGCCCGTTGGTGCGCTCGGAAGCTTGAACTTCTTGGCGACATCGAACAGACCGCCGAGGCCGAGTGTACTATTGATCAGCAGCCGCCCGGCGCTGCGCAGACCGTGCACCAGCCGCAATTGCAGCGTGTAGTTGACGATGCTGTCGACTTCCGAGAGATTGCCGAAAAAGTTGTGCACGCCGGCGCGCAGCGGCAATGGCAAGCGCCGATACCCATTCGCGATGGGCAGAAACAGCGCTTCATCGAAGCGCGCATTGAACCGATAGATGAAGCGATTGAGTCGACCCCAGGGATCGTAGGTGGCCATCGACGGCGCATCGGCCGGCGTGACCAGTGGCACGGCTTTGGTTTCTTTGGTACCCGTATTCTGCGGCTCGCTCGCAAGCGCCTTGGCGAGTTCGGCGGCATTTTCGGCGGCTGCGGCGTTGTCGGCGGCGGGCGTCTCGGGCGGCAGACTGCGAATATTCACGCTCTGCGTCGCGCAGCCGCCGAGCCCCGAAGCGCACGCGAACCACAGGACGATCCAAACCGAGCAATGCCGGCCGGTCACGGTGCAGGCGGGCTCCAGCGTCCCGCTAGCATCTCGAGCATGTCCGCAACCTGGTGTCGGTCGCCGATATTGCCGAGGTGGCCGCCGTGATCGTAGACGACGATCCGCGGTCCCAGCGTATTCTTCAACCACTGCAATTCACGCGTATCGAGAATGAGGTCGTCGCTGTTGGTCTGTGCGTAGTAATCGCCGTCGTCGCGCAGCGCGTCGCCGATGATGTCGAGACGGTTGTCCGCGATCAGCGATTTGCTGGTCGAATTCGTGCGGTGTTTCAGATAATACGGCGCAAACACTCTGGAGAAATAGTCCGAGAACGCCATGCCGCGCAATACGCGGGACGCATTCTCCAGTGAGTCGCTGACGCGCGGCGGATGCCTCGGATCCACGACGACACCCGCGCCCGTATATAGATCGCCCGCAAAGAACATATCGGCGAGGTTGAGACGAAAGCTCAGCGCAATCGCCGCCGAAAATTCCGCGTCCGACTTCAGCACCGTGGCGGCGGCGGCGAGCAGAAAGCCTTCGTCCAATTCGACCTTGCCCGAGGCGCGATACAGATTTGCAAGCTCCGCATAGAGCTGCCGGTAGAGCCGGTCGATATCCGCATCGCTGGAGCCGATGCTGATCGCGAACAGCTTGTCGAGGCGGCTGATGGACGTGATCAGGCTCACCGGCGGATTGATCATGACCGCACGATGAATATGCAGTTTGCCGGTGCCGGTCGTCGCGTCAATCGATTTGACGACGGCCGCATTGGCGCCACCGAGACTGTAACCGAGGACGTCGATATCGGTGATCCGAACACGGCGCGGCAAATGCGCGAGGATCTGCTGGATCGCTGCGTATAGATCGCGGCTATCCTGCAGGAGATCCCCGGAGACGCCGGTACTCGAGGTCGATACGATGAAACCGGGGAAGGTCGGCGAGGGCATCGTGAGCACGTGATACCCGGCGCCGTAGAGCGCGCCGCGAAGGATCGAGAGCTTCGAGGTGTTGCCGTCGCCGCCGGTGCCGGCAATGACGATGGCGAGCGGGGCGGGCTTCTTTTGTGCGGAGAACCAGACGCGCAGCTTGCGATCGAACCAGTAGACGGCCGGCACCGGGTTGGCCCACGGCAGCGCGATGTTGATTTCGGAGAGTGGGACGGTCTCGGGCAGGGGTGCCATATCCTGCGGCGGCGTGCCGAATACCGTTGCGCGCAGTGCGGCCGAGTCGGCGAGACCGGTCGGTGAACCGGTCGCCGCCAAAAGCGCGGCCGATGGCGCATTCGATGGCGCAGCCGGTTGAGTTTCCGGCGGCGCGCCGGATCCGTCGTCCGACGGTGTGGCCGACGGCGTTTGCGACTGGGCGGCCGGTGGCGGCTCCGACCGCGTGGCGGGCAGCGGTTGCGTTTCGCCGTGCGCGATCGGCGCGGAGCCAAGCGTCATGGTTAGCGCACAAACGATGAGACGCATTGACATCCTGAGCATACTGACACCGCACGGCCAATCATGGCAAACGCCGATCGGCTGTCTTGGAGCGCATCGGCTGCTCTGGGCGTATCGCAATCAGCGAAATACGAACACGATAACGGCCGCCAGCAGCAGCAACAGTGCACTCTGATAGCGGTAGTCACGCCAAGCCGGTCCCGTCGCCAGATGCTCTCGTTCCGCCCGCCAGAGTTGCGGCTGCCACATGACCGCTGCGCGCGCGGCGCTGAGCGGTTCGGGGCGATACAGGCTGACGCCGACGAGAATCAGGGTATCGACGCTGATGAGAATCGGCGCCGCATAGAGAAAATGGAAATGCGTCCAGCGAAAGACGACATTGATCAAGAACAAGGCGAGACCGCACCCGAAGCCGATGCGCAGCGCCGCCGCGGCGCCGTCCGCCGTGGCCCCTCGCCAAAACAGTCCCAAGACGAATACCGCAACGACCGGCGGCACCGTGTACGCGAGCACGGATTGCAAGTACTGCCAAAGCGACGTGAACAAGTGCAGCTGCGGCGCCCAGGCCACGGCAAACACCATCAGGCCCGCGGTACTCAGCCGGCCGGCCTTGACGAGTTGCCGATCGGATAGCGTCGGCTTGAGGACTTTGATGACGTCCATCGTGATCAACGAAGAGGCTGAATTGAACATCGACGCGCAAGCCACCATGGCCGCCGCAACGAATCCGGCGACGACCAGGCCGAGCGTTCCGCTCGGCAGTAATTCCAGAATGAGCCGCGGGTAGACGCGATCTGACTGAGTCAGGTGCGGAAACAGCAGCAATGCACAGGTGCCGGGCAGCACCATGAGGAACAATACCGGTAGTTTCAGCAGGCCGGCGAAAAGAGCCCCCCAGCGGGCCTCATCGATGCTCTGCGCCGAGAGCACGCGCTGCACGATCAATTGGTTCGTGCACCAATAGTAAAAGCCCAAGATGGGAATGCCGAGCAGCAGACCGGGCCAAGGTACGCCGCGATCACCGATCGGACGCAGCAGCGACACTGCTGCAGGATTGACGCCGCTCATGACGGCGTGCCAACCGCCGGCGCGGTTGAAGGCGCCGATGGATATGAGCGTGGCGCCGAGCAGCAGCACGATCGCCTGTACGGCCTCGGTGTACATGACCGCCCGCAATCCGCCCGAGATCGTGTAAGCGCCGGCTGCACCTGCGAGCACCACGACGATGATCCACAGCGGCAGCGCCGGAAAGATCAATTGGCAGACCAGCGAGGCACTGTAGAGCACGGCCGCCGAATCGACGAACACGTTGAGGAACAAGGTCATGATCGCGAACCATAGGCGGACGCGACCATCGAATCGCCGCTCCAAGAATTCGGGCATGGTATAGCTGCGACTGCGCAGCACGAGCGGCACCATAAATAAGCAGAAAAAGACCAGCACGAGATTGGCGGTCCACTCGTAATCGTAGACCGAGATGCCAATGGCATAGGCGCCGCCGGCAAGCCCCACGAGAGCCGTCGGCGACATGTTGGAGGCGAACAGTGCCAGCCCGATGACCGGCCATCGAGACGCTCTGGATGCGAGAAAGTAGTCGACTGAGCGCACTTTGCGGCGCGATAGCAGCACCCCGAACGCGATCAAGCCACCCGTGTAGGTCGCGATCACGAGCCAATCGAGTTGGCTCAAATAGCCGGTCGATGAGGCAGTTGTCATGGATTCAAATTGACAGCGCTGCCATTTTTGACTCTAATCGGGATTGGGGCTGGCAGGCGCTCGGCGCGCCGCCGAATGAGACTCGGCGAACGCGGGTTCGGACTGGAAAAACAAGGAAAACACATGCGCTCGAGCGAATTCCGATGAGTTCGACCTACCCAATGCTGGGCTGGCAGCGCTGTCTTTATGATCTGACGGGAATGACCCATGGTTCCACCGTCGCGGGCGTCTATGTTGCGCCACAGGCCCATACTTGGCAGCGTTTCAGCTCGCATCCTATTGTAGTTAATCGGCAACAACTATCGAATCCCCGGCGCGGGATATGGTCCGGCGTCCTGATCTCTTGGTTCTTATTCAGCGGCGCCGCCGCGGCAGCCGGCGAAGCCGCCGCCGACTGCGAACCCGATCAATGGCCCGAGCCGGCGCTGCCTGCGCCGAAGCATACCGACACCGACGCCTTCGTGAATCAAATTCTGGCGCACATGAGCCTCGAAGAGAAAATCGGGCAGATGATTCAGGCCGATATCGCATCGATCGCGCCGTCCGATCTCGCCACCTACCGACTCGGCTCGATACTCGCGGGTGGCAACGCGGCTCCCGGCGGCAACGTACGCACGACGCCGCGCGCGTGGCTCGATTTGGTCGACGCATTTGCGGCGGCCGCGCGCGCGCCCGGCAGCGCAGAACACGTGCCGATTCCGATTTTGTTCGGCATCGATGCCGTGCACGGCGACGCGAAGATCATCGGCGCAACGATCTTTCCGCACAACGTGGGCCTGGGCGCCGCCAACGATCCCGAGCTGCTGCGCCGCATAGGCAAAGCCACAGCGGAGGAGGTTGCGACCACCGGCATCAATTGGACATTTGCGCCGACCGTCGCGGTGGCGCGCGACGTGCGCTGGGGACGCTCCTATGAGAGCTACTCCGAAAACCCCGAGCTCGTCGCGCGCTACGCCGCCGCCATGGTTACCGGCCTGCAAGGGCCGCGTGACAGCGCCGAATTCATGGCTCCCGGCTCGACGCTGTCGTCCGTAAAGCATTTCATCGGGGATGGAGGAACGACCGATGGCCGCGATCAAGGAGACACGCAAATATCCGCAGCGCAACTGCGCGATGTCCATGGCCGAGGCTACGTGGCGGCAATCGACGCCGGCGCGCTGATCGTCATGGCGTCCTATAACAGTTGGCACGGCGTCAAGCTGCATGCCAATCATTGTTTGCTGAGCGGTGTGCTCAAGGGCCGACTCGGTTTCGACGGATTCGTCGTTGGCGATTGGAATGCGCACGAACAGATCCCCGGCTGCACCAAATACAGCTGTCCGGCCGCGATACTCGCGGGCGTCGATATGTTGATGGCTCCCGACAGTTGGAAGCCGCTCTACCTGAACACGCTGGCGCAAGTGCGGGCCGGAACGATTCCACTGGCGCGCATCGACGATGCGGTCGCACGCATTTTGCGCGTCAAAGCGCTGGCCGGATTATTCGGCGCGGGCACCGCAGCCGCGCCGCGGATCGCGGGCCAATTCGAGCGTCTCGGCAATCGCGCGCATCGCGAACTCGCGCGCGACGCGGTGCGCCGTTCGCTGGTGCTGCTCAAAAACGATCGCGGCACCTTACCGCTCGCGCCCGCCGGCAAATTCCTGGTCGTTGGCGCCGCCGCCGACGATATCGGCACTCAGTGCGGCGGCTGGACCATCGATTGGCAGGGTGATCACAACCTCAACGCGGATTTTCCGGGCGCAACATCGATCTATGCCGGCATCAAGGCCGCGGTGACGGCGGGCGGAGGTTCGGTCGCCTGGAGTCCTGACGGGCGCTTTGCGGACAAGCCGGATGCCGCCATTGTCGTGTTCGGCGAAAGCCCCTATGCGGAATTCCAAGGGGACCGCGAGACCGTCGAATTCTCGCCCGCGGACCGCCATCACCTCGAACTCATGCAGCGCTTGCGACGAGCGGGTATTCCGGTCGTCGCGGTGTTTCTGTCCGGGCGCGCGCTTTGGGTAAATCCCGAACTCAATGCGGCCGATGCATTCGTCGCCGCTTGGCTGCCCGGCAGCGAGGGTGAAGGCATCGCCGATCTGCTGTTTCGCGCTCCCGACGGCTCGGTACCTTATGATTTTACCGGCAAGTTGAGTTTTTCCTGGCCTGCTACGGGCATGCCGGTGCGTTACGACAGTGCCGGAAAGGTCAGCGGCGCATTGTTCCCGCTCGGCTATGGACTTACGCTTGCGCAGGCCGCGACACGATTGCCGCGATTGCCCGAGCGCGCCGAGGTTCCGGCGGATCGGCACGTCTACGGGACCCTCATTCACGCAGCGCATGTCGCGGCGCCCTGGTCACTCTTCGTCTCGGATCGCAGCGCCGAAGTGCGTCTGACGACGCAACGCCAGGAAAGCCCCCTGGGAGTGCTCAGCGTGACGCGTGATCGCGCTGGCGCCGTCGCACGCTGGAGCGCCGATCAGCCGGGCATCTTCAGAATTTCCGGGCGACCGGCGGATTATCGCGCCGAGGCGGCGGCCGGCCGGCGCATCGTCGCGCGCTATCAACTACTGACGAAACCCACGAACCCGGTGCGAATCGGCGTGCGCTGCGCGGCCCCCACGATGCGCCTGCCGGTGGCTGCGCCGGCCGCAGCGTCGGCGGTCCCGGATGCCGCGCTATGCAATACCGCCGGCGGCGCAATGCTCGACCTCACCGCGGCGTTGCGCCTGGCGCCTTTGGGTGCGTGGCGGACGCTGTCGATTCCGCTCTCGTGCCTCAGCTCGCGCGGCGCGGATCTCGCCAACGTCGAGGCGCCTTTTGCGATCGAGACCGCCGGCCAATTCAGCATCACGATCGCCGATGTGCGCATCGAGCAGCGCGGCGCGCGCGAGGCTTGCGATGGCAGCCCGTGAGCCGGCAATAGGCGTGGCGCGCAGGCTACAGAACGGCCCGATCGGGACGAGCGAAGCTAAGCCGGGACCGCTGGCGAGGCATCGGAAATCGGGCCCTCGATGCGAATAGGAATGAAATAATTGACAGCGCTGTCTTTTTATGTGATCGTAAAAGCTGGCACTGATGCCCAAATTGATGCCGGCAATGGAACGCGCAGGGACTGAAAAAATTCGGCTTTTACGCGATGAGAGCGTGCGACCGAACGCCGCAGAGACTGCGTCGAAGAACGAACAACGATAACTAGTGGGGGAGCTCGAACCATGTCTCACAAGAGAGAAAAGCGCGCACGCCAAGCGGCCCGCATGGCAATGATGACCGCGGTATCGCTGGAGGCCATGCTCGCGGGAACGGCGGTCATGGCGGATCCGGACCCGCAGTCCCCGACCGCGACTTCCGAGAACTCGAACGAACTCCAGGAGATCGTCGTCACCGGCTTCCGCGCCTCGCTGCAATCGGCGTTGGATGCGAAGCGCATTTCCTTGTTGCCGATCGAATCGGTCGCGCCCGAGGATATCGGCAAGATGCCCGATCAAGACGTCGCTGAATCGTTGCAGCGCTTACCCGGCATTCAGATCGATCGGTCCCAAGGCGTGGGCACGGCGGTCTTGATCGATGGTCTGCGGCAGAATTTGACGACCTTGAACGGCGACGTGTTCTTGACCGGCAAGGAGTTCTACGTCTCCGGCGAAGGGTCGGGCGGCGGCTCCGGCGGCAATTCGCAGTACGGTTCGCTCGAAGGCATTCCGAGCGAACTCGTCAGCGGCATCGATGTGTACAAGAATCCGAAGGCCTCGATGACCGAAGGCGGACTCGGCGGCACGATCGACTTGAAGACCGCCAATCCGCTCGCAGGACCACTGGGCTTGTCGCTCGGCGGCAATTTCCGTGAACAAGATGCGCAGCGCGACAGCGGTTGGACCCCGAATGCGACGCTCGTGGGATCCTACAAGGTCAATGACAGCCTGGCGTTCAGCGCCAGCATCTCGCACGACAAGGCCGACACGCACACCGAAGAATTCCAGGATCAAAATCGCAATCAGTGGCTCATCACGAATTCGGCGACCCCACCCTACGCCGGCGTGTTGACGCCCGCGGGCATCACCAGGCTCAGTCAGTATTACATCGAGCCGCAGCTCGCCTATTTCTCCGATATTTTCGATGCTCGCGACACCGACGGCGCCTCGCTCGGCATCGCCGTGAAGCTCACCGACAGCATCGAGTCGAGCTTGAAATGGTTCTATTCGCGCGAGGACGATACGACCTACACCTATTCGGACAAGGCTTGGTTCAACGGCCAAGGGCAAAGTCCGGGTGCGCCGCTGCCCGGCATCGACCCGACGCAGCCGTACTCGATCGATACCAATGGGGTCGTTCAAAGCGGCGTTTTCAACGCATTGGGCGCCGAGACCGCGACGCTCTACCAAGAAAATGTCGCGCAGGCCAATAATTTCCAGTGGGTCACGAAGTTCGACGACGGCGGCCCGCTGCGGGGCATCTTTGACGCGTCGTTCGCCAAGGCAACATCGAATTTGCAGGCCGCTCAGGCCGATGTCGAGCACGGGATGTATACGACCAGTAGCGGCATTGCGACCTCGCCGACGGCGCCGGGTTGCAACAACGGCAACTATAAGACCTGCCAGAGCGCTCCGGCGAATCCCGGCTACGAATTCGCTTACGCCAACGGCGGCACCTCGGGCCTGCCGTCGGTCAGCTACCTCGGTAATTACGCGGACGTGCTCAGCAACCCGAACTTCACGACGTTCAAATCGAACTGGGCCTGGGCAAACTTGACTCAACAGGAGCAATACGCCTTGAAGCTCGACGGCGCTTATGACCTGGGCTCGGGCAAGGATCTCGGCCAGACGCTGTCGGCGGGCATCCGCTTTGCGAGTAGGGACGTTGACCAGACGTTCGGACGCTATTTGATCAATGGTACTTTGGGGAATGGCGAAGTGGCGGGCTCGAATACCGGCTGCAACACCGTGGCGGCGCCCAATACCTGCGGTCCCTGGCTCTATTACCAGGATCCCGGTTACGGCACGCCGAATATTCCCTACTCGACGGCGGTTTCGAACCCGAGTTTGGCCTCGACGGTGCCGAACTTCGCGGTCGGCAACATCATCGTCAAGAATCCGTCGACTTCGGGCCTCAACAATCCGTCGACCTACCTCAATCAGGTCTGGAACGGCGCCGGCGTGCCGAATAATACCGAGCAGTTTTTCGCCGACGGATTGAGCTCGTTCCGAGTCACCGAGCACACCACGGCGATTTATTTGATGGACGATCTGAATAGCCTCGCCGACCGCTATCACCTGAACTTCGGTGTGCGCGTCGTCAACACGCAGCTGACGATCGACAATGGCCAAGCGGCGCAGAGCCCGACTTACTACGGCACGGCTTCTTGGAACGGCGTCGATTCGAACGTCGTACAGGTGCAGACGAACCGCAGCTATACGGATGTCTTGCCGTCGCTGAATTTCGTGTACGACTTGACCGATGCACAAAAGATCCGCTTCGGCGGGGCCAAAGTCGTTGCACCGCAGGACTTGTTCGCCTTGGGGTTGGGCAATACCTATGGCTTCACGCGCGGCACCAACGGCTTTAATTTTAGCGGCGGTTCCTCGGGTAATCCGCAGCTCGATCCCTATCGTGCCTGGCAACTCTACTTGTCCTACGAGGATTATTTCGCGCGCAGCGGTCTCGTGAGCATCGGCACGTTCTACAAGAAGGTGCAGAGCTTCGTCGAGACGCAGAATATTCCGACGACCGTGGACGGCACGACCGCGGACGTGACGCAACCGGTCAACGCCGGCGGCGGTAAGATTTACGGTATAGAGCTCAGTGCCCAATATGCGTTCGGCGAGGCGATCGCGCCCTGGCTCGCGGGCTGGGGCGGTGCCGCGAATTACACCTACTCCGACTCGTCGTCCGATCAGTCATCGTCTTTCGCGACCAATCTGCCGATTCCGGGCGTCTCGACGAACTCGGTGACTGCGCAGCTGTATTACGAGCACCAGGGATTCTCGGTGCGCGCCTCGTACTCCTGGCGCGATAAGGCCATCAACGACTCCTTGGTCGGCTCTTCATTTGCCTTTCCCGACCAGAACGGCGTCGAGCATGTGTATTCCGTGTATTCGGCGCCCTATGGCCAGCTCGACGGTCAGATCGGATACGACTTCAACAAGCATTTCGGTATCCTCGCTTCCGTGCAGAATTTGACCGACCAGGCGCAGCATACGTATCTGCAGTTTCCCAACCTGCCGTTCACGTATGACCGCAGCGGCGCCCGCTACTTCGTCGGATTCAAGGGTAAGCTATAAGGGCTGGTTACCGGCATGCCGCTGTCGAGCGGCATGCCGGGTTCGTTTGCCTGTAGGTTCGAGGTTGGCGCACCCATGTCGGACTCCCTGAAGATCAAGCGCATTGCGATCGTCGGCGGCGGTACCGCGGGATGGATGGCTGCGAGCCTGCTCGCTCGATCCCTGCCGGGCAGCGGCTGTGCGATCACGGTCATCGAGTCCCCGGACGTCGGCACGATCGGCGTCGGCGAGGCGACGATCCCGCCGATCATCGATTTGCTGCGGCTGCTCAACATCAATGAAGCGGATTTCGTGCGGCACACGGGCTCGACCTACAAGCTCGGCATCAAGTTCACCGATTGGGCTCGCCTTGGACATACGTACTGGCATCCGTTCGGATCATTCGGGACGATGATCAATTTGCGGCCGTTTTTTCATGCATGGCACAAGGCGCGCGCGGACGGAATGACCTTGAGCTTCAATGATTACAGCCTTTGCGCGAGCTTGGGCGATCAGCACAAATTTCGATTTCCGGATGCCAATGCCCAAGGACCCGAGGCGGGGCTGCGCTACGCGCTGCATTTCGATGCCGGACTCGTCGCGAAGTATCTGCGCGGCTATTCCGAGCGTCTGGGCGTCTGCCGGTTGGAGCGGCACGTCGCCGATGCGACGCGGCGCGCGGACGGCGCACTCGAAGAACTGGTCTTCAGCGACGGCAGCCGATTGGCGTCCGACCTGTTCATCGATTGCAGCGGTTTTCGCGGCGTGCTCATCGAACAAGTCTTGAAGACCGGCTATAACGACTGGAGCGCGGTTCTGCCTTGCGATCGTGCCGTGGCCTACCCCTGCGAGTTGACCTCGGCGCGCCCCCCGTATACCCAGGCCTATGCGCGGCCGGCCGGCTGGCGCTGGCGCATCCCGCTGCAGCATCGTGTCGGCAACGGCTATGTGTATTCCAGCGCGCACCTCGAGGATGGGGCCGCGCTCGACGATCTACAGGCGGCGGTCGGCAAGCCGCTCGCGGATCCGCGCCTATTGCGATTCGTCACCGGTCGGCGCAAATTATTCTGGAACCGAAACTGCATCGCGCTGGGCCTCGCGTCCGGCTTCATTGAACCCTTGGAGTCGACCAGCATCCATCTGGTCATGAGCGGCGTCTACAAATTGCTCGAGCATTTCCCAGATCTGTCCTTCGCGCAGTCGAACATCGATTCCTATAACGCGGAGCTGATCAACGAGATGGAGCGCATCCGCGATTTCATCGTCATGCATTATAGTTTGACAGAGCGCGGCGATACGCCGTTCTGGGACTATTGCCGCAACATGAAGCTCCCCGATAGTCTGATCGAACGCATCGAGCTGTACCGGCAGACCGGGCGAATCCGAACGAAAGCCGGCGAGCTGTTCAACGACCTGAGTTGGTTTTATATATTCGAGGGCATGGGTGTCCGCCCCGCGAGTTACGATCCGCTCATGGATGTCGTTCCGAGCGCTCAGCTGCGCGAGATTTTCGAAAAAATCGCACAATTGACCCGATCGGCGGCCACGCAGTCCGCCTCGCACGATAGTCAGTTCGCCGCGCGCGCCGCTGCCCAAACGGCGGGGCGCATCGCCAGCGCGTAATTAAAGTGCCCGCGGGTGCCGCTACCGTTTCCGCAACACTCGAGGCCCGCCGTGTCCAACGGCGCTTGCTCGATTGGCTGCTGAACGACGCCTATCCGCTGTGGTCGGTCGCGGGCGTCGATCCGATCGGAGGCGGATTCGTGGAATCGATCGGTCAGGACGGCAGACCGCGGCCCGATCCGCGCCGCGCGCGAGTCCAGGCCCGGCAGGTTTACAGCTTCGCGCAGGCGCCGCAACTCGGTTGGCACGGGCCGGGACGCGAGATCGCAGAACGCGGTCTGCGCCAATTCATCGACAAGTATCGCCGCCCGGACGGGCTGTTCCGCACCCTGGTCGGCGTTGATGGCGCGCCGCTCGATGAATCGGCGCTGCTCTATGATCAAGCGTTTGCGCTGCTCGCGTTCGCAGCGGCGCATAAGGTCGCCGGCGCCGCCGCCGGATGGGAGCGCGGGGCCGACGATTTACGCGGCGCGCTCAATCGTCATCTGAAGCGCCGCGATTCCGGATTCGAGTCGGCGCTTGGGCTACGCCTGCCGCTGCTGTCCAATCCGCATATGCATTTGCTCGAAGCGAGCTTGGCATGGCGCGAGTTGAGCGCGAACCCGGTTTGGGCCTCCCTTGCGAACGATATCGGCAGCCTCGCCCTCGCGCGATTCATCGATTCCGTGTCCGGCGTCGTGCGCGAGGCATTTGACGACAGCTGGAGTCCGGTTCCCGGCATTCCCGGCAGGCTCGTCGAGCCCGGTCATCAATTCGAATGGGCCTGGTTGCTGATGCGCTGGGGCGGCGAGGGCTCCGCACAGGCGGCGCAAACGATGCAAGCGGCGCGGACTCTGATCGAGATTGGCGAGCGCAGCGGCGTTCACGCCGGCGTTGCGGTTGACGCATTGCTCGATGATTTCAGCATCTATGAAGGCGGCGCTCGTCTCTGGCCTCAAACCGAACGCTTGAAGGCGAGCGCGCTGGCTGCGGTCGTGACCGGCGCCGATCACCATTGGGTCGGCGCCGCCGCCGCCGGCGCTGCGCTGTTGCGTTATCTGACGACGTTGACGCCAGGTCTTTGGCGCGACCGACTCGGCGCACAAGGCGATTTTCTGGTGGGACCCGCGCCCGCCAGCAACTTCTACCATCTCGTGGCGGGGATCGACGCACTGACTCGAGCGCTCGCGGGCGATCAGCGATGATCGCGATCATCAAGCGCGCCGCGCTGCTGCTGGCTTGCGCTTGCGGTCATGCGGCCAGCGGCAGCGCAGCCGAGCCACCTAGCTTAGCCGCGGGATCGCTCGGCCCTTACAACGTCACGATCCTGCAGGGCGGCGTCGGGATGTCGCGAAGCTTGCCCGGCGATTTGCCGATACTCGCGGCCGGCGCCGCTTGGTCGATGACGGCCTGGATCAAAGTCGACGTGGATGAGCCGGGTGAGGTGGTTCTTGCGGCGCTAGGGCGCAGCGACTCGGATAACGGCATTCGTCTGATGCTCGACGCCGGCCGGCTCGCACTGCGCGTGCCGGGCGGCCAACAGCTGCTAACGCACGCGAAGATACCGATTGCGGCATGGACCGCGGTAGCGGCGACCGCGGACGGCAAGATCGTGCGCCTCTACATCGACGGCCGGGAGGCCGCCATGCAGGCCGTCGCGAGTTCGCGCGCGCAGCCGGCGCCGCGCTTGGCGTCGGAGCTGCATCTCGGACCGAGTTTGGGTGAACCTGCCGAGATCCGTCATTTCGGCGGATCTCTGGCATCGTTCCAGTTGTCGCAGCGCGTGCTTGCGCCAGACGAAGTCTCGGCGCTGGCCGCAGCCAAACCGAATTTCGATCTCATCGTCCTGACCCAAGTGGGCGTCGGTTGGCCGCCCCAGCACAAGGCATGGATTGGATTACAGGTGCCGCAAGATCCATGGACCTTGCCGCAGGGTAGAGCTGCCGCCAAAGCGCCGGTCGCGGCGCCGTTGCCGCCGAACGTCCCGCTGAGCGCGAAGCCCGACGGGGTCTGGCGCGTCGGCGGATGGCGTCTCGCGGCGGAGAGCGCGATTGCGGCGGGTGCGGCCGACGGCGCGCGATTATCGGCCCCGGGAGTCGACGATACCGCGTGGTATGCGGCGACCGTACCGGGCACGGTGCTGACCACGCTCATCGATCGCGGCGTCTATGCCGATCCGGACTATGGGCTCAACAACCTATTGATTCCCGAATCCCTTGCGCGCCAAGACTACTGGTATCGCACCGGCTTCATGGCGCCTGCCCGCATCGCGCATCGACAATTGACGCTGACGTTCAAGGGCATCAACTATGCGGCCGAGGTGTGGCTCAACGGCGCCTTGCTGGGACGCATCCGCGGGGCGTTCACACGCGGTGTCTTCGATGTCACGCATCACATGAACGCCGGCGGCATCAACGTGCTTGCGGTGCGCATCTCCCCGCCGCCGCATCCGGGTATCCCGTCGGAGGAATCGATCGCCTATGGTCCCGGAGAGAACGGTGGATCCATGACTGTCGATGGACCGACGTTCATGGCGACCGAAGGTTGGGATTGGATACCCGCGATTCGCGACCGCGACAGCGGTCTCTGGCAGGACGTGGAACTGAAAGCGACCGGCCTCGTGCGCATGCTGGATGCGGCCGTGATCACGCATTTGCCGCTGCCGAGAATCGATGTCGCCGAACTGCGGATTCGCATTCCCATGGAAAACGATAGTGCCTCGGTGCGCAGCGTCAGCTTGGAGGCGGCCGTCGACGGGATCACGCTGCGCAAGCAACTCGACCTGGCGCCGGGTCGCTCGGAAGTCAATCTGGATGCGCGCGAGTTTCCCCAGCTCAAGATCAGTCGCCCGGCCTTGTGGTGGCCCAACGGCTACGGACCGGCAACCTTGCATAGCATTAGGCTCACGCTCGCAGATGCGGACGGTGTGTCGGAAAGCCAAGTCCTGCGCTTCGGCATGCGTGAGCTGAGCTACGAGTTGTCCTTATTCGATTCTCATGGCCGGCTGCGTCGGGTCGAGGTCGATCCGGGGGCGGCCCCGGGCGTCAGTCTCGTCGATACCCGGCATGAAGCCATCAAGCAGGTGCCGAATGGATGGGCGCAGTCGCTGACGGCCGCTGGCGAGAATTCGCCCGCGGTCCGCAACATCGCGACCGAGTCGCTCGCCCCGTTTCTCGTGATTCGAGTCAACGGTGTGCCGATAGCCGCGCGTGGCGGCAGCTGGGGAATGGACGATTCGCGCAAGCGAATTTCGCGGGAGCGCCTCGAACCGTATTTTAGGCTGCACCGCGAAGCCCACCTCAATATCATCCGAAATTGGCTCGGGCAGAACACCGAGGAGGTCTTTTACGAATTGGCCGATGAATATGGGCTGCTCGTGCTCAACGATTTTTGGGAATCCACGCAAGACTTTCAGCTCGAGGCGCAAGATCCGGCTTTATTTCTGCAGAATGCGCGCGACGTCATTTCGCGCTATCGAAACCATCCCTCGATCGCGGTGTGGTTCGGACGAAACGAGGGCGTTCCGCAGCCGATCATCAACGAAGGTTTGGCGGAATTGGTGCGCACACTCGATGGCACGCGACTCTACACGGGCAGTTCGAATCGCGTGAACCTGCAGGACAGCGGACCGTACAACTACCGGGCTCCGGCCGGCTATTTCACCGATCTCGGTTTGGGGTTCGCGGTCGAACTCGGGACGCCGTCGCTCGCGACGCTCGAGTCGATACGCGCCATGGTGCCGGCCGCCGATCGCTGGCCGCTCAGTGACACGATTGCCTATCATGATTGGCATTTTGGCGGCAACGGCGACGTTGCGACGTTCATGCAAGCGCTCGCCGCGCAATTCGGCAGTGCAACGAGCCTCGAGGATTTCGAGCGCAAGGCGCAAATGATGAACTATGTCGATTATCGCGCGATCTTCGAGGGCTTCGCTGCGCAGCTGTGGAGACGCAACAGCGGCAGGCTGCTGTGGATGACGCATCCGGCGTGGCCCAGCAACCATTGGCAGATCTACAGCTCGGATTACGATACCCAGGCGTCCTATTACGGCGTCAAGAAGGCCACGGAACCGCTGCACGTGCAAATGAACCTGCCGGATTATGCGATCGCGGTCGTCAATACGACGCGAGAGCCGCGCGCCCGGCTCAAGGTCACGAGCCGCATTCTATCGCTCGATAATCGCGAACTCGCGGTTCGCACCGATGCAGTGGCCGCAGCGGCGAACCAAGTGACAACTTTGATGCCAGTGGACCTCGAGCGGCATTTTCAGCATGAAGATGTAGTGCTCGTCCAATTGCGGCTCAGCGACGCCTCCGGTACGGTGCTCTCGGAGAACAGTTATTGGCAGAGCCGCGACGAGGCGAGCATGCAACGCCTGAATTCGCTGCGGCCGCAAACCTTGCGTGTCAGCGCGGTCGGCGCGGTCGGCGCGAACGGCGGCGCGGGTGCGAACGGCGCGGCGGGTGCGAGCGGCGAGGCCGTCGTCGGCGTCACTTTGCGTGACACCGGCACTCAGCCGATCCTCGCCGCCAAACTCACGCTGCTCGACGATCATGGCGAGCGTATCCTGCCGGCATTTTACAGCGACAACTATCTGACGCTGCTGCCGGGAGAGCCGCGCCGCATCGAGATTCGTTTCCCCCGTTCGCGCGCAGCCGGCGCGCGCATCGGCGTGCGCGGCTGGAACGTCGAGCCGGGCACCTCGACCATTGCTTTTGCTGCCGGCGGAACGGCTAAATAGCGCGTCAATGCATCATCGTAGGTTGAAATCGTCGCTATGAGCTCAGTTCCGCCGTCCGTGACCATACAGCAGGTGGCGGATCTTGCCGAGGTGTCGCCGAAGACCGTTTCGCGCGTCATCAACAACGAACTATCGGTTCGCGACGATACGCGAGCGCGGGTATTGCAAGCCATCGAAGCGCTCAACTATAGGCCCAATCTCAATGCCCGCGGCCTCGCTTCGAATCGCTCGTTTCTGATCGGGTTGTTTTGCGAAAAGCCCGGCGATTACTTGAGCGAATTTCAAGGCGGCGCCGTCAATCGCTGTCGCGAATCGGGGTTCCATTTGCTCGTCGAGCCCTGGGATACGGAAAGCCGGACGATCGGACGACAGGTGGAAACGCTGCTGGGGCAACTGCGCCTCGAAGGCGCCATTCTGCTGCCCCCGCTAGGCGACCATGCGGTGATTCTCGGCAAACTCAACGAGGCGGCCATCCCGATCGTGCGCATTGCACCGAAGAGCAACTTGAACGCGACGGCCTCGATTGGGATCGACGACTACGCGGCGGCGAGACAGGTCACGGCCCATCTGCTGGGCTTGGGGCATCGGCGCATCGGCTTCATTCTGGGGCGCCCGGAGCATGGGGCGACCGAGCAGCGCTATCTCGGCTTCATCGATGAGATGCGCGCTCACTCGGTCCCGGTCGACTTCGACCTCGTGCAAACCGGCAATTTCGAGTTTGCCGACGGCTTGATTTGCGCCGAACGGATGCTGCGCGCCGCGGTGCCGCCGACGGCGATCTTTGCGAGCAACGATGACATGGCGGCCGCCGTGATCTCGGTCGCCAGAAAATTTGGTCTCAGCTTGCCGAATCAACTGTCGGTGACCGGCTTCGACGATGTGCCGGTCGCATCGATGATTTGGCCGGAGTTGACGACGGTCCGGCAACCCGTGGCCGCGATGGCGCGGCTCGCGGCGGACCTGATCATCGAACACGCACCGCGCCGCCGCGGATGGCCAGAACCGATCCCGCGCCATTTGCTCGAGCACAAGCTGATCTTGCGCAATTCGACGGCGCCGCCCGCGCCGCGCTGAGGCGCTTGCGCGCATGCGCGCTCCCTCGTAGCGCGTCCGGGCCGGGTGTGGCAAAAAAGCCCGCAGCGGTTTGCGCGGCTGTCGTCAAAAGGCGCGGTTTTGGATTCTGGAAATGACTCCGCGCAGCAACTAAGTTTGCGGCGATACCCCTCAAAGCTAAGAACAAAATTCTATATTTAATAATTAGTTATTGAGTGTAATTAATGTTATCAATCGCGCTAGGAACGATGTTGCCGGTGGCTCACGCATGCGGCAGCACCGCTACCTGTGGCAGATTTGACAATTCGGTCGTCTGGGATTCTTATAAGCTCATACAACTAAGGGGATGCCTAGGATGTTCCATTGAGCAGCGCTGCCGAGCCATTAGGAACGATTGAAATTGCGCTCCGCCATGCGACGCAGCTGCTGCAGAAGGATCCCGCACTGGCGGCCGAGCAGGCGCTCGAGATACTGAAGGCGGAACCTCGTCATCCGCGTGCCCGCCTCATACTCGGCGCCGCAAGGCGCCGCGCCAGCACCCCGCTGGCCGCGCTCGAGGTCCTGGAACCGCTGGCCGAGGAGCATTCGGAGTCCGCCCCCGTGCTGCTGGAGTTGGGCATAGCGCGGGCCGAAGCCGGACGAGGGCGGGAGGCCACCGCCGCCTTGCGACGCGCGGTTCAGCTACAGCCGAAGTCACCCGACGGTTGGCGGTTACTCGCGGACTGCTTGGACGCCGAAGGCAATGCCGCCGAGGCCGATGAGGCCCGTGCCCGATATATTCGAGCCGCCACCCGGGATCCGCGCCTCCTCGAGGCAGCCGCAGCGCTGGTAGAAAACGACTTGCCGACCGCCGATAGGCTGCTCTGCGCGCACCTCGATGCTCATCCGACCGACATTGCTGCGCTACGCATGCGCGCGGAGGTTGCGGGGCGCCTGCGCCGATACGCGGACGCGGAAGAACTCCTGACGCGATGTCTGACGCTCGCGCCGAGTTTCGATGGAGCACGGCACAACCTCGCCGTCGTGCTCAACCGCCAAGCGAAACCGGCAGCCGCTCTTGGGCACATCGTCCAATTGCTCGCTAAGGAGCCTGGAAATCCGGGCTACCTGAATCTCAGGGCGGCGATTCTCGCCAACATGGGGGAGTATCGAGGCGCGATCGAGACCTATGAGGGTGTGCTGACCCGCTTCCCGCAACAGCCCAAGGTGTGGATGAGCCTCGGCCACGCGCTGAAGACGGAGGGCCGGCAAGACGAGAGCGTGGCCGCGTACCGCCGCGCGATCTCGATGGAGCCGACACTCGGCGAGGCCTACTGGAGCCTGGCGAACCTCAAGACGTTCCGCTTCAGCGCCGAGGACATCGAGGCGATGGAAGCCGTGCTGAAACGCGCCGATTTGGGCGATGAGGACCGCGTGCATTTCGCGTTTGCGATGGGTAAGGCGCTCGAGGATGCGGGTGTGCACGATCGCTCGTTCGACCATTACCGCGCGGCGAATTCGCTCCATCGAAAATCGAACCCCTACGGCGCGGACGAGAACAGCCGCTTTGTGAGCCGCTGCAAGCAGCATTTCACGGCGGATTTCTTTCGAGCACGGGAATCGATGGGCTCTGCGTCCGCGGACCCGATCTTCATCGTCGGGCTCCCCCGCGCAGGATCGACGCTGCTCGAGCAGATACTGGCGAGCCACTCCGCCGTCGAGGGAACGATAGAGCTGCCGGACATACCGCAAATTGCGCGCGGACTCATCGGGCGTGGCGACGATGCTCAAGAGGGCAGATTTTTCGAGGTGCTTGCGGCGCTCGGCCCATCGGAGCTGCGAGCGCTCGGAGAGGGCTACCTGGAATCGACGCGCGTGCATCGCAAGACCGACGCGCCTTTCTTCGTCGACAAGATGCCCAACAACTGTCTGTACGTCGGTCTGATCCATCTGATCCTGCCCAACGCCAAGATCATCGACGCGCGGCGCCACCCGCTCGGCTGTTGCTTCTCCGCCTTCAAACAGCACTTTTCGCGAGGACAGAACTTCACGTACTCTCTCGAGGACCTCGGCCGATATTATCGGGACTACGTCGAGCTTATGGCTCACATCGACGCCGTGTTGCCCGGGCGGGTTCACCGCGTGTTCTACGAATCCATGATCGAGAACACCGAAGCCGAAGTTCGGCGCCTCCTCGAGCACTGCGGATTGCCGTTCGAAGAACGATGTCTGCGCTTTTACGAGACCGAGCGTCCGGTGCGCACCGCAAGCTCGGAACAAGTGCGTCAGCCGATTTTCAAGGAGGGAACGGCGTACTGGCGGCAGTTCGAGCCGTGGCTCGGACCACTGAAGCGAGAGCTCGGTGCGGTGTTGGAGGCCTACCCGGGCGTGCCTGAATTTTCGTCAGCGGCGCTTTCGTCTTGAAGTTCTATCCTACTAATACTGAAGGGAGCAAGGGAATCATGAGTCGTAGCCGATTTACTCGAAGGCATCATCGCCCCGAATTTGCGCCGTTGGCAGGGATATTTTCGGGCTTCGCGTTGCGCAGGTTGCCGCTCGCATCCGCCATATCGGCAGTGCTCGCCGGGGCGACGCCCATGGCGTACGCCGCGACTGAATCAGCCCCCGCCAGCGATACGCTCGAGGAGGTAACCGTCACGGCGCAGAAGGTCACCGAGAATCTTCAGAACGTTCCCATCAGCATCGAGGCGCTCGGCACGCAAAGGCTCCAGCAGCTCAATGTCGTGAATCTAGACACGTACGTCGAGTATCTCGCCGGTGTCACCACGATCAAGAGCATCGGCCAGGGCGGCAACGGCGTGGGCACGACGCATGTCTACATGCGAGGCATCGATTCCGGCCAGGACGGAAACCATTCGGGCTCGCAGCCGACGGTGGGCACCTACTTCGACGAGCAGCCGGTGACGACGATCGACGGCACGGTGGACGTGCATGTGTACGATATCGCGCGCATCGAGGTTCTAGAAGGGCCGCAGGGCACGCTGTATGGCGCGAGCTCCGAGGCCGGCACGATCCGCATCATCTCGAACAAGCCCGATCCGAGTAAATTCGAGGCGAGTTACGACATCGCCGGCGACCAGATCACCAACGGCGGCGGCACGGGCTGGAAGGCGGAAGGCTTCGTCAACATCCCGCTGACGCCGTGGGCGGCCGTGCGCTTGGTCGCTTGGGACGAGCACGACCCGGGATACATCAACAACGTTCACGGGACCGACGCGAATGCCGGCATCATCAACGGTGTCCGCACGTTCCCGACTTCCGGCATCACCATCGACAATGCAAGTTCGGTCTCTAACAACTACAACACGGTCGAGTACAAAGGCGGCCGCGCGGCGCTGAAGGTGGACATCGGAGATAACTGGTCGGTAACGCCCACGTTCATGGGCCAGCAGACGGCCGCGATGGGTTTTTTCGGATATGACCCGGCCGTCGGGAACCTCGACCTCGTGCACTTCGGCCCGGAGAACGATCAGGACTCCTTCACCCAGACTGCGCTCACGGTGGAAGGCAAGGTCAGCGACTTCGACATCGTCTATTCCGGCGGCTGGTTCGTGCGCAATCAGCACTCGATCGCGGACTATGCCGATTATTCATACTGGTATGACAAGTACTACGGATCCGGAAACAACTGGCGTCAGAATCCCGGGTTCACCACGCCGGGGGGCGGCGGTCCGCCGGCGGGACCTTACACCGAGCCGCAAGAGTTCGTCATCGAGAACCACCACTACACGAAGTGGAGCAACGAGCTGCGGGTGTCAACTCCGCAGCAGTTTCAGGTCAAAGGCACAGTCGGCCTCTTCGCCCAGCGTCAGGTGCACGAGATCTGGGAGGATTACACGATACCGGGCGCCGGCGGCAATCCTTATACCTACAATCCGCAAGGTCTCGCGCTTGCCGACACCATACCCACGCTCGACAACAACACCATCTGGCTGACCGATGAGGAACGCGTCGACCGCGATTCGGCGCTCTTTGGTCAAGTGACCTGGGACATCGGTTCGGGATGGTCGTTGACGGGCGGCTTGCGTTTCTACCGCTACGACAACTCGATACAGGGTTATTACGGCTACTCGGCGAACTACCAGACGCTGATCGGCGCAGGCTCGGGAATGAACGCCTGCGGTCCGCCCGGGGGCACGCCGAACCCTGCCTATGAGCCGTTCCACTTCGCGCCCTGCACGAACATCGATGCGGATGTGACGGGTTCCGGGCATACCGAGCGCGCGACCTTGAGCTACAAGTTCGATCCGGACCGCATGTTGTATGCGACGTACTCGACGGGGTTCCGCCCCGGCGGCGTGAATCGCGTGTACGACGCACCGATCCATGCCATCTATCCGCCGTACCAGTCGGACCAGCTCAAGAATTACGAGATCGGCTGGAAGACGCAGTGGTTCGATGAGCATGTGCGCTGGAACGGAGCGCTGTTCTGGGAGGACTGGAGCAACTTTCAGTTCTCCTACCTGGGCCCGAATAGCGTGACGGTCGTGCAGAACGCCGCGTCGGCGACCAGCAAGGGCATCGAAACCAATTTCGAATGGGCCGTGACCACCGGCTGGATGCTGTCGGGGAGCGTGACCTTCCTCGATTCCAAGCTCACACAAAACTTCTGCGGCACGACGACGCTGGTGTTCCCCACCAGCTGTCCGAACCAGATGAGCGGCGCCTCCGGATCGCCGATCTATTTCGCGGACGGCGCGGTTGTCAAGGGACCCTACGCTCCGTCGGGCACGCCGCTGCCCGGCACTCCGAGACTCAAGCTCAATCTGGTGTCGCGCTACACGTTCCCCATGGGCGGTTGGGACGGGTACGGGCAAGCGGCCGTGGTCTATCAGGATTCGTCCGTGCCGCTGCTGTTCCCCGCGTTCTACCAAACGGGTCCCGAGGGTCAGCAGCATCTGGGCGAGCTGCCGCCGTACACCTTGCTCAATCTCGCGGCGGGTGTGCAGCGCAGCGACATGCGGCTCGAGGTGCGGGTCGAGAATGCGGTCAATTCGCAGGGTGAGCTGACGCGATTCGCGGCGTGTACGCCGGTGACGTGCAATCAGCCGTACGTGATTCCCGTGCAGCCGCGCACGGTCTGGCTGCAGTTCGGCCAGAAATTTTAAGCCCTCATGGGACGCGCCGGCGGGCCGCTGGGTCCGCCGGCGTCTCCAGGCAGGTAATCCGATGAAGACTTTCAGGGGTGCGGCATTGGCGCTCGGCTGGGTCGCGAGTTCGGTATGCATGGCCGAGCGCGCGCCCGTGCTCGGCCAAATCGACTTGCCGCATCCGTATTATTATCGAGAAATGTACCTGCCGCAGCTGACCGGCGGGCCGTCGAGCCTTGCGTGGACACCGGATTCGGCGACGCTGATCTATTCCATGGCCGGCTCCCTATGGCGCCAGCGCCTCGGCGAAAGCACCGCCAAGCAATTGACCGCGGGGGAGGGCTACGATTACCAACCGGACTGCTCGCCGGATGGACGCTGGGTCATCTATACGTCGTACCGCGGCGAGGCACTCGAGCTCTGGGTGCTCGATTTGGAGAGCGGCGCCACGCATGCGCTGACCAGCAATGGCGCTGTCAACGTGGAACCGCGCTTCTCGCCGGACGGCAAGCGCATCGTGTTCGTCTCGACGCTGTACAACCGGCGCTTTCACATTTTTACCGCCGACTTCAATGCGGGCACGCTGCACGAATTGCGGCGCCTGACCGGCGAGCACAAGAGCGGCCTGCCGCGCTATTACTACAGCGCCTTTGACCACGAGATCAATCCGGTGTGGACGCGCGACGGCCGCGAGATCCTCTACGTCTCGAACCGCGGTCATATCTACGGCACCGGCGGATTCTGGCGCACGCCCGCGATCCCCGAGCGCGGCGGCGCGCTGCCCGGCGTTGAGGCATCGAGCGTCGCGCTGCCGGATCCGAAGGCGCAGGAATTTCATTACGAAGAGACCAACTGGAAGGCGCGTCCCGACATCTCGCCCGACGGTTCGCGGCTCGTGTTCAGCTCCTACACGGGGCGATCCTGGCATAACCTCTGGATCATGCCGGCCGGCGGCGGCGACGTGCTGCCGCTCATCTTCGGCGATTGGGATCAAACCAATGCGCGATGGTCGCCGGACGGTGCGCAGATCGCATTCATCTCGAATCAGAGCGGCGGAACCGCAATCGACGTCGTGCAAGTGCCGGGCGGCGAGATCCGGCCGCTTGCGCTGACCGAGCGGCGCTATTTGAATCCCCAAGCGAGGCTGCATCTGGACCTGCATGACGCCAAGGGCGATCCAAAATCGGCGCGCGTCAGCGTCACGGACTTGAGTGGCCGGTTTTACGCGCCCGCCGGCGCCTGGATTCACGCCGACGACGGCTTCGATCGCGGCGAGCGCAAATTCGAAGCGCATTATTTCCACGCGCGCGGCAGCGTCGATATCGACGTGCCCGCGGGACCGATACGCGTAGAAGTTCTCAACGGATTCGAGCGCCGATTCGAGCGCAGCGACCTCACGACGGCCGCGGGCCAAATCACGAATCTCGCCGTGAATCTGGACGCGGAGCGCTGGCTGGTGCCGGACGCGGCTCATTGGGCGAGCGCCGACGTGCACGTTCATATGAATTATGGCGGCGTCTATCGCAATACGCCGGCTCATCTCGCGGCGCAAGCCGAGGCCGAAAATCTGGGCATGGTCAATGCGCTGATCGTCAACAAGGAACAGCGTTTCCCGGACATCGCCTACAACGGCCAGCAGCTCGATGCCGCGTCGCGGCCCGACGCGCTGATCGTCCACGGCCAGGAATTTCATACGAGTTATTGGGGCCATCTCGGCCTGCTCGATATCGGCGGCTCGATCATTCTGCCGGGCTACGCGGGCTATCCCAACACGGCCGCATCGAGCCTCTACCCGATGAACGCGGACGTCGCCGACATCGCGCATGCGCGTGGCGCGCTCGTCGGCTATGTCCATCCCTTCGATGAGCCTCCGGAGCCGCTCGCAATGCCGCGCCAAGCGCTGACGAATGAGCTGCCGATCGACGTCGCGCTCGGCAAGGTCGACTACATGGAGATCCTGGGCTTCAGCGACCATCTGGCAACCGCGGCCGTTTGGTACCGCCTGCTGAACCTCGGGTTTCGCATTCCAGCCGCAGGCGGAACGGACGCGATGGCGAATTTCGCGTCGCTGCGTGGACCCGTCGGCATGAACCGCGTCTATGCGCGCGTGCCCGAAGGCCCATTGAACCCGCGCGCCTGGCTCGATGCGCTCAAAGCGGGGCACAGCTTTGCGACCAACGGCCCCTTGCTGGGATTGCAGCTCGGCGGCGCACAGATCGGCGACGAATTGAAATTCGACCGTCCGCAAAAGCGCGTTGGCTTTTCCGCGCGCATCGAATCGATCGTGCCCGTCGATCATCTGGAACTCGTCTGTAACGGGCATGTGGTCCAGTCGTTCAAGCGGCATACGCCGCTCGACCACGCTCACTTCGACGGCACGATTCCCGTAGACGCGAGCGGCTGGTGCGTGCTGCGCGCATCCACCGATGCGGCGCGCTATCCGGTGCTCGACAACTACGTCTACGCGACGACGAGCCCGATTTACATCACGCTGGCCGGACGTGCGCCGCGGTCGCCACTGGACGCCCGATTTTTCGCCGCGTGGATCGACCGGACGACGGAGACGACGAGCGCGTATCCGGACTGGAACAGCGATGCCGAGAAGGCGCATGTACTCGAGCGCTTGCGCCAAGCGAAGGCCGTGTTCTTGGCGTTGCAATAGCGGCGGGTGACGCCGTGATGACGGAGGAATGGTTCGGAGTGAGCACGCCCAATACGCTTGACCCGGGTGCCGCGGCGCCTATCGAGGCTGCCGATGCAACGCCGCGGCGCGGCCGGCTGCGACGCGCCGACAAAGTCATGACGACCGAGGAGATCGATGCGTTCCTCGCCGGCACATTTTGCGGACGTACCGCAACGATCGGCCCGGACGGCTATCCCTACGTCGTACCGAATCTGTTCATCTGGACGCGCGGGCAGGTCTACTTACACAATGCCAAAATCGTCGGTCACTTCATGACCAACGTGCGCTACTGCGATCGCGTCAGTTTCGAGATCGACGAAGCGGGCGAGGTGTATCCGTATGGCCCGGCGGAATGCGACACCACGGTGTCATACCGCTCGGTGGTCCTATTCGGACGGATTCGCATCGTCGAGGATGAAGCCGAAAAGATCGAGTTTTACACCGCGGTCATGCGCAAATACGCGCCCGCGGAATCCTGGGGACGCGAGCGCGGCTCGTTTCCGCGGCTCGGCATGACCGTCGTCTACGCGATTACGCCCGAGCTGATCACGGGCAAGCAAGGCCCTCTGCCGCCGCTCGCGCAGCGCTGGTCCAAGCCCAAGCCGAAGCTCCCGTGAGCCGGACCCGAAGCGCTGGGGCTGCGCGAAGCAGCGACGCTGTTTGGTGCCGTAGCAAATGATCAGTTATGTGGCGCACGCGCCCCGACGACGAGCACTTTGAAGCTGCCGTCGAGAACCGGAGCGCGCGGGTGCGCGTTGCCTGCGCTCGGCTCCGGCACAGCGCCGAATTCGGCGGCCACGAGATAAATCTTATGCGTCATGGGGTCGAGCGCCATCGTGCGCGCGCTCTTCTGCGTGATTGCGGTCGCGACGACGGAGTAGTGATCGGGGTCATCCTCGTGAATTACGGTCAGCGTTCCATCCTGGCCATTGGAGCTGAACACGAGGCCCTTTGCGGCATCGAACGCCGCGGCGTCCGGTCCCTTGCCGATCGGCACCTCGGCGACATACCGGCCGGAAACCGCGTCGGTAACGACGAGTACGCCGTTTGCGCATACCGAGAACAGCCGCCGGTGCGCGATATCGAGCGCGAGTCCCGTGGGTTCCTCGCAATTATGCAGGGGCCAGGTCGCAATCCGCTTGGACGTCGATGAATCGATGACGCCGAGCTGCGACGAGTCCTCGATGTTGAAGAAGATCCGGCCGGCGCCGTCGCTTGCCGCGAATTCGGGTTTTCCGCCGGCGGGGATCGTCGCGATGACGCTGCCCTTGAGCGCATCGATGACGCTGATGTCCTGGCTGCGGCCATTGAACGTATAAAGATGTCCGCTCGCCGTGTCGTAGAGAATCGCGTCCGGATTGTGTCCGTTTACCGCTATTGTGCCGGCGGGGGCCAGCGATTTGAGATCGAAGACCGTGACCGCGTCGGCGCGGCCATTGCTCGTGAATCCCTTGCCGATATCCGGTGCCAGCGCAATGCCATGCACTCCCGGCGTATCCGCAATCGTCGCGATCAACGAGCCGTCGCGCGTGTCGATGACCAACACGCGATCGGCGCGCGAAATGAACAGCCGATTCGCGCTCGAGTCAATCGTCAAGTAATCCCAACCGCCGGGGCCGCCGAGCACGAATTGCTGCTCGATCGAATAGGCCTCTGCGGCGCCGTCACCCGGTGTGGCGCCCGCGGCGTGAGCGAAACTCGCAACCATCAGAAGACCGAGCAACATCATGCGCATAGGAAAAACTCCAAAGTGTTGCACGCCGGCGATTGACCGCCGTCGGCTGTTTTTATTTTCCGCCGTCGGCAATGAATCGATCGATGCGCTGGTCGAGGACCGGCAGAGGCACCGACCCCAAGGATAACACTGCGTCGTGGAACGCTTTGATGTCGAACTTCGAGCCCAGCGCCTGCTCGGCCTTTTCACGGTCCGCCTTGATTTGCATCATGCCGAGATAATACGAAAGCGCCTGACCCGGCCAGCCGATATACCGGTCGATCTCGGTTTCGATCTCATGTTCGCTGAGCGCCGTATTGGCGCGCAGGTAGTCCTGTGCTTGCTGGCGCGACCAATGCAGATGATGGATGCCGGTGTCGACGACGAGCCGGCAGGCGCGCCACATCTGGTAGCTCAAGTAGCCGAAACGGTCGTAGGGCGTCTCGTACAGCCCCATCTCCAGGCCGAGATACTCAGAATAGAGTCCCCAACCCTCGCCGTAGGCCGAGATGTACGTAAAGCGGCGGAATTGCGGCAGACCCTCGTGTTCGGCCGCGAGCGACATCTGCAGCGAATGTCCCGGCGATGACTCGTGCAGCGTCAGCGCCGTCAACGAATACAGGGACCGCGACGGCAGGTCGAAGGTGTTGACGAAGTAGGTATTCTTGCCGCCGCGGCCCGCGGTGTAGAACGGCGCGAGGTCCGCAGGCACGGGCTCGATACCGAAGCGGTTACGCGGCAGGGTGCCGATATATTGCCCAATTTTTCCATCGACGCGCTTGGCGATCCAGGCGGCGCGCATCAGCAGTTCTTCGCCGCTCTTCGCATAGAATTTCGGATCGGTGCGCAGATAGTCGAGAAATTCCTTGAAGCTGCCGCTGAATCCGCTTTCCTTGATGGTTTCCTGCATCTGCTCGTGGATGTGCGCGACCTCCTTCAAGCCCAAATCGTGAATGGCGTCGGGATTCTTGTCGAGCGTCGTGAATTCGCGGATGCGCGAGCGGTAGTACGCCTTGCCGTTGGGCAGCGCCTCGGCGGCGAGCGGCCGGCGCGCGCGGCGCATGTAGTCGTTGCGCATGAAATCGAGCAGTTTGACGTAAGCCGGAATTACGGCGCTGCGGATCGTCTGCAGGCCCTCGGCGCGCAGTTGCGCTTGTTGGTCCGCGCCGATGCTGGGCGGCATCCGCACGAACGGGGTATAGAACAAATTGTTCTCGTCGGGCGCATCGATGATGTCGGAAATCGATTTATCGCGCCCGGCTAGAGTCACGCGGGGCACGCTGAAGCCGCGCGCCAATCCTGCGCGCATGTTGGCGGTCTGTTCGGCAAAGTAGCGGGGAATGTCGGCGAGCAGCGCGAGGTAGCGCCGGTAGCTCTCTTCGTTCGCGAGCGTGCGGCGCGCCGTGAAACCGAGGTCGGTCCAAAACGTCGTGTCGCTATTGAGCGGCATTTGCCATGTTCTCAAGCGTTGGTTTTCTCGCAGCGTCTCGATTTGATGCTTGTAGACTTCATAATTGACTCGATCCTCGAGCCCAAGCGCGTTCTCGTCGATCGTGGCGATCACGTGCAGCACGCCGGTCCAGTACTTTTCACGCATGGCCTGGGTCTCGCGATCGACCTTCGGCAGGTGATCGGCCGGCGGGCTCGTCTCGTTCTCGTCGTCCTCGCCTGCGAATTGCGCTTCTCGCCAGGTCCACTCGCGTGTATACAGATCTCGAAAGCGGCTGCCGGCATCGTCGGTGGCGAGCACCCCGGCGGCGCCGCACGCACCGCCCGCGCCGAGCAGCGCGATCAGCATCGAAAGCGTTGCGATCATTTTCATCGCGATGTACTCACGGGCAAGACTCACGCGCCGGGACGCGCGGCATTGGCCTGCTGGATCAGCGCAAGCGCCTCGGCCCGTTCCGCACCGTCGAGCGTCAACCGCGGCGCGCGCACGAATTCGCTGCCGAGGCCGACTTGCGCCTGCGCGAGTTTAATTAGTTGCACGAATTTCGTCGTGGTGTCCAAGCGCAACAGCGGCAGAAACCACGCGTAGAGCTCGGCTGCTGCGGGCGCGCCGCCCTGTTGCGCGAGTTCGAACAAGCGTACTGATTCCCGCGGATAGGCATTGACGAGACCCGCAATCCAGCCGACCGCACCCATACTGATGCCTTCGACGATCGCATCGTCCATCCCGACGAGTAGCTCGAGGCGATCGCCGACCAGCGTGCGGATTGCTGCGAAGCGGCGCACGTCGGCCGAGGATTCCTTGACGGCCGCGAGGTTGGGAAATCGGCTCGCGAGCTCCGCGATCTGCGCGGGGACGAAATCCGTCTTATAGGCGACCGGATTGTTGTAAAGCATGCAGGGCAGTCTCGTGGCTTCGATGACCGCGGCGACATGCGTGCGCATTTCACGCCAATCGGAGGAGTACACGTAGGGCGGCAGCACCATGAGCCCGCCGCAGCCGATCGCTTCGGCCTCGCGCGCGAGCCGCACGGCCTCCTGTGTCGAGAGCGCGGCGATACCGGGAATCACGGGCGCACGCCCATCGAGCGCGCCGATCAAGGTGCGTAGGATCGCGATCTTCTCCTCGAAGCTCAAGGTCGCCGCTTCGCCGAGCGATCCCAAGGGCACGATACCGACACAACCGGCCGAGATGAGCGTACGCGCATGCTCGGCGAGAAAGCCATGGTCGACGAGACCCTCCGAGGTGAAGGGTGTTGTGATCGCGGGGATGACGCCGCGCCAGATGGATTTCTTGATCATTGACGATACTCTTAAGGGCCAATTGCCGCGAATGGATCGCATAAGCTCGATAGTCTAGCGGGGAACAGCGGCGGCCTCATGCCCCCAACCGCAAATCGCCCGAGCTCCGCGAGCGAAGCGCCGCAAATGCGGCCCTGGCAGGCGCCCATGCCGCAGCGTGTCGCGAGTTTCGCCTCGCGCGCGTCCGCAAAGCCGTCGAGTGCGGCCATCGTGAGATCTTCACAGCGACAGATCACGGTGTCCGGCTTCGCGAGAAGGCGAATGCGCTCATCGAGCGCAAAACAAGATTCCAGCAGTTCGGCGAAACGGCGTGCGCGCCGGCGCCGCGCCTGCTGCGCGCGGCTCGCATCCAGCAAGCCTGCCGCCGCCAGGCCCGCGATCTGCCCTTCGCACCGCGCTGCCGCGCATCCACCGATGCCGCAGACTTCGCCGGCCGCATAGATGTTCGCCACGCTCGTACGCTGAGCGTCATCGGTGGCAACGCGTGCGTGCCTTGCGCTCGCCTCGAGCCGGCAACCGAGTAGTTGCGCGAGCTCCACGTTCGGTACGAGCCCGTAGCCGACCGCGAGGTGATCACAGTCGAGCCGCCGCGGGCCCGCCGGCGAGTGGATCTCGACGGCGCGCAAGCGGTCATCGCCGTGGGCCGCGACGACGAACTCGCCGCAGCGATAGGCAACGCCGGCCAACGCGGTGCGCAGTAAGATCGCCTGCACGGCGTGCGCGGGCCAGGCCGGGAGGCGCGCCGCCAAGCTGAGCACGCGGCGCGAGGACGCCTGTTCGTGGATGCCGAGTACATGCGCTCCGTGCCTGCGCAGCGATGCCGCTGCGGCGAGCAACAGTGGTCCCGTACCCGCGACCACGACGCGCTTGCCTGCAATCGGCCATGCCTGTTTGACGAGTGCCTGAAGGCCACCGGCGCCGGTTACGCCGGGCAGCGTCCATCCGGGAAAGGGCAGCAGCAATTCGCGCGCGCCGGTCGCAATCACGAGCGTGCCGAAACGCAGGCGCAGCGCGCCTTGCGCTTGCTCGAGCAGCAACTCATCGGCGCCGGCGGCGATGACCTGCGATTGCGACAGAAATGTCACGCGCGGCGTCCGCAAGGCGCGGCCGATGCGGCGTGCGGCGATTCGCGCGTCGCCGTGGCGTACGTCGCGGCGCCAGATCTGCCCCCCGGCGGACGCTTGCGCGTCGATGAGGCCAACGCGTGCGCCGCCGCTTGCGGCCGCCTGCGCCGCTGCCAGTCCGGCGGGGCCTGCACCGCAGACGAGCACGTCGTAGCGCTCCACATCGGCGCGTTCATTCATCGGTGCGCACCCGCATGCCGGTGCGCGCCAACACCATGCAGGCGCGCTGATGCGCAGTTTCGTCGATTCGCACGCGGCACTCGAAACAAATGCCCATACCGCAGAGCGGTCCGCGCCTCGCGCCAGAAGCCGAGCGGCGAAACCACGGCGTCACGAGTGCGACCGCCGCGGCGACATTGGCACCCGCGGGAACCTCGACCGCTTGACCGTCGACCTGCAAGCAGATGCGCACGCTTGCGCCGGAGCTCACGCCGAAACCCGCAGCAGCGCTCGCGCCGGCAAATAGGGTGTCGGATCGATCGCACAGCGCCGACCGAGCAACTGATCGACGAGCAGTCGCGCACTGCCGAGCGCCGTCGTGATTCCGAGTCCCTCATGCCCGGCCGCAACCCAGAGATCGCGCTGATCGGGGACCGGGCCGAGGTAGGGTTTGCCGTCGATGCTCGTCGGCCGGAACCCCGTCCAGATTCGCAAGGCCTGCATCGATCGCAGGGCCGGCAGGAAATCGAATGCACGCGCGAGCATCCGCTGAACCATGGGCATCGAAACCTCCGGCGTCGCGCTGTCGAACTCACGCGAGGAGCCGATGAGGATCTGGCCGGTGCTGCGCGGTTGCACGTTGAATGCAACGCCGGAGCGCTGCGCGCCGTGTACGCTGTCGGCATAACCGAGTTCCACGATCTGATGTCGCATGAAATCGACATAGCGCTCGGTGATCACGAGGTGCCCTTTGCGCGCGCGCATCGGCAGCATCGGCAGCAGTTCCGGCAACGCGCAACCGGTCGCGATCAGCGCAGGACCCGATAAGCGCGTCTGATCATCGAGAACGACGCTGCCCGCATCGAGCGTGCATGCCCTGCGTCGCGCATACAACTGCGCTCCGTGCGCGCAGGCCCGTTCGATGAGGAAGCGTGCGACATTCGGCGGGTAGACCACGGCGTCGCCGGGCACGCGCATGCCGCCCGCCAATCCGCGCGCCAAGGCCGGTTCGAGGCGCTGCAGTTCGGCGGCATCGACGGCGCTCGCCGCGATCCCCGCGCCCCGCAGCCGCGCGATTTTCGCGCCGATCGAATTGCATTCGCGCTCATCGCGTGCAACCCACAAGGTTCCGCAGCGTCGAAATTGTGCCTCCGGCAATTCGACAAATTCATCCCAGAGCTGCTGGGAATAGCGCGCGAGCGCGAGCTCGGCGGGATCGTCGTCGAGCGCGACGAGGTGGCCCATTGCGGCCGCCGTCGCGCCGCCGCCGATTGCTGCCTGTTCGATGACCGCGACGCGCAATCCCGAGGCGGCCGCCGCATCGGCACAGGCCGCCCCTACGATACCTGCACCAACGACGATGAGATCGAAGCTCGTCACGTTGCGACGATTCCCCAAGCGAACGGGTCGTCCGCATCGATGAGCAGGCGGGATTTCGCGATGAGGTGTGCGCTGCCCGTGATGCGCGGCAGGACGCCGCGCGAACCCGGCGCATACTGGGCTTCGAACAAACTGCCGAGCAGACTTTCCTGGCGCCAGATCGCACCGGGCGCGAGTTTGCGGTCGGCCGCAAGGCAGGCGATTTTGGCGCTCGTGCCGGTGCCGCAGGGCGAGCGATCATAGGCGAGGCCGGGGCAGAGCACGAAGTTGCGGGCGTCGACGCCGGCCGTCGGGGAGGCGCCGTTCAATTCGATATGGTCGATCTCGGCGCCGCCGATGCCGGTAATGCCGGCCGCAACGAGTGCGAGCCGTATCGCCTCGGTGTAGGCGGTCAATTCGCGCTGCCGCGCGAATTCCAGCGGAAAGCGCGAATCCGCGCTGATGAAAAACCAATTGCCGCCCCATGCGACGTCGCCCCGAACGCGGCCATAGCCCGGCACATCGACGACGACATCCGCGGCGTGGCGATAGCTTTCGACATTGTCGATCGACACCCGGCCGTCTCCATGTAGCTCGGCACCCACGGTGCCGACCGGCGTCTCGAGACGATGCGTGCCGGGCGTGATGCGCCCGAGATGCGCCAGCGTGCGGATCACGCCGATGCTGCCGTGGCCGCACATGCCGAGGTAGCCGACATTATTGAAGAAGATCACGCCGCTGCAGGCGTCTGCCGCCACCGCCGGAACGAGCAGCGCGCCGACCATCGTGTCCGAGCCGCGAGGCTCGCAGGCGATCGCTCGGCGCCAGTGATCGTAGCGCTCGCGGAATATCGCACGGCGCTGCTCTAGCGCCCCGCCGCCGAGGTCGGGAAATCCCGCAATGACTACGCGCGTGGGCTCGCCGCCGGTATGGGAGTCGATGATTTCGACGCTTTCCATGCGCGCATCATCGCCTTTTTCGCCGATGACAGGGAAGCGCAGATGGCGCTTAACCGGCCAGAACATTCACCGTGGTTTCGATACGCCGCTCGCCGCGTAGGGAATTGGCGAGCAAACATACTTTCTCGGCACGCTCGAGGGTTCCCTCGACGTGCGCTTCGAGTTTCTCCCATTCGAAATGGGCCGCGCGTGCCACGCCGCGGAACGTGAGAATGAAACAATCCGCGATGGAAGCGATCAGCAGGGTCTCGGGTGACCAAATTCCGCTCGGTCCGTCGAACTCCGGTGGCGGGGCAGTGGCGATATCGGGTAGATCGCCGGCAGTCACCAGCACGGTTCCGCTCGCCGCTTCGCGGCCGCGAGCGAGCGTTTTGCGCTGCCGCAATGAAACGCGACCTTTCGAGGGCGATCGCTGGGCAGTGCGGCCGCATCAAAGGTCGATAGCGGGTATAGGAGCGCTCCCGCAATTCGTTCCGACGCGTATTCCGAGGGCTCGCGAACATCAATCAGAAGAATCTTGCCGCTGCGCAACAGGCGCGCAACTTCCGCGGGCTCCAGGGTTTCAATCGGTATCGGATGTGTCGTCATAGGTTCTTCCTTTTCGTGTTCGGCCGCCGTGGCTCCGCCGTCGCTGTCTTACAGAATAGTCGATACAAGAGCTTCGCCAATGCCTTGGCCTCGGGCGCCGATAATCGGTAGACCACCGATCGACCCTCGCGCCGCCGCGCGATCAGCCCTTTTGCCTCGAGGATGGCCGCCTGCTGTGATAGTGCAGGCGCCGGTAGACGCGCGCGGCGTGCCAATTCGGTTGCGGACAGGTCGCTCTGCATCAACGCGCAAATGATTCGTTGACGTCCCGTGTGCGCGACGGTTTTCAAGAACTCGGCCGCTTGCTGTGCGGACTCGTCCAAGGCGCCATGGTCAATCATTCGCGAAAGTTCATGTAGGAGACTTCATGTGGATACAATGCGTGAACGATACTGATAATTGCGTAATTGCGTAATTGCGTAATTGCGCAATAATGCAATTACATCGAATGTTAGAGGCTCAAACGTAGTGCTCCGGGAGTGCTTTTGGTAAACTCAATCATTGTTGCGCGGCAGGCGCGCTCGATCTTAAGGGAGCATTCCGATGTCGAAATCGTTGCGGCGCAGCCGCCCGGCCGTACTGTGGCTCTGCGCGGCGTCGGTGACCGGCCTCATCGCGAGCGCGGCACTCGGCAAAGCTTTCGGCGCCGACGAACCGCTCGCGGGCGAGACGCCCGAGCACTTCACGCCGCACGTCGACACATTCGATTATGAAATGCGCGAAGTCATGATCCCGATGCGCGACGGCGTCAAATTGGAAACGGTGATACTGATCCCGCGCGGCGCGCGGCGCGCGCCAATTCTGCTGACGCGCACGCCCTACGGCGCCACCGCTCGAATCGTCCATAACACCAGCGCGCATCTCGCCGCGGTCATCGATTCCAGCGACGTCGCCGACGATGCCGTCATCAACGGCGGATACATACGGGTGCTGCAAGACGTGCGCGGCAAGCATGGCTCCGAGGGCGAGTACGTCATGACGAGGCCTCTGCGGGGCCCACTCAATGGGACCGATGTGGATCACGCCACCGATACTTACGATACGATCGATTGGCTCGTGAAGAATATTCCGGAATCGAACGGCAAGGTTGGGATCCTCGGCATTTCCTACGACGGATTCACCTCGTTGATGGCGCTGTTCCATCCGCATCCGGCACTGCGTGCGGCGGTCCCGATCAATGCGATGGTCGACGGCTGGCGCGGCGATGACTGGTTTCACAATGGCGCGTTTCGCGAGGTGAGTCTGGTCTACGCGCACGATCAGGAAGCCACGCGCGGAAGCTCGTTGCGCTGGTGGTCCGATCACTATGACGAGTACGAGACCTGGTTGGCCGCAGGCTCCGCGGGCGGGATGGCACGGCTGCACGGACTCGATCAGGTGGGCTTTGCGGCAAAATTGATGAATCACCCCGCGTACGACGCATTTTGGCAGGGGCAGGCCATCGATCAGCTGTTGCTCAAACAAGGTCTCACGGTGCCGGTGCTGTTGGTGCACAGCCTCTGGGATCAAGAAGACATTTACGGCAACATCGCGGTCTACAAAGCCGTCAAACCGGCCGATACGGACAATTCCAAGGTTTTTCTGGTGCTCGGACCCTGGTTTCATCATCAGCAGCGGCTCGACGGCAGCGCGGTCGGATCGATCCAATTCGGCAGCGACACCGCGCAATATTTCCGGCTGCATGTGCTGCGGCCGTTCTTGGATCATTTCCTGAAGGATGCGGCACCGCCGATCGGCATCGCGCCCGTGACCGCGTTCGAGACCGGTACCAATCAATGGCTCTCGCTGCACTCGTGGCCCCAGGGTTGCGCCGAAGGCTGCCGCATCGAGCGCAGCAAACTCTATCTGCAGGCCGGCGGTCATTTGGGATTCAGCGAGGCCAAGGCGGCCGCGCCGAACTTCGAGGCCTATGTTGCGGATCCGGCGAAGCCGGTTCCGTTCCTGCCGCGCCCGATACACACCGAAGGCGCGGCGGGTGCGCGATCCTGGCAAACCTGGCTCGTCAGCGATCAACGCGATGTCGCGTCGCGAACCGACGTCCTGAGCTTTTCGACGGCGCCGTTGACCGAACCGACAAAAATCAGCGGCGAACCCATTGCGAATTTGATCGCTTCGACGAGCGGCACCGACGGCGATTTCGTCGTCAAGCTCATCGATGTCTATCCGGATGAAATGGGGCGCCAGCCGGAACTCGGCGGTTACCAGTTGATGGTCTCCGGGGATATTTTTCGCGGTCGCTACCGCGAGTCCTTGAGCAGTCCGAAACCCATCCCCGCCGAGAAAAAACAGGTCTACCGGTTTGCGCTGCCGACCGCGAATCACGTATTTTTACCGGGTCATCGCATCATGGTTCAGGTGCAATCCAGTTGGTTTCCTCTCTATGACCGCAATCCGCAGACCTATGTCGATAACATTTTCTTCGCGAGTCCCGGTGACTACAAAAAAGCCACGATCAAGGTCTTCGATAGCGGAGCGGACAGCAGCTACGTCGATCTGCCGCGCGTGACACCGTAGACGCCGCACCATTGAGACGGGTCGGGCCCTTGCTGGCGTTGGTCGCTGCGGCGGCGATCGTGCAACCCGCGGCGGCCGCCGGAGCGCCAAGCGAGCAACGACTCAGTCACGGCCGCTTCCACGACTTTGCGCTCTACTCGCCGGCGCCGGTTCCCAAGACCGTCGTCTTGCTGCTTTCCGACGTACAGGGGTGGAATCGCAGTGCGAGCACGATCGCGCGGCATCTGGCGCAGCATGGAGCACTAGTCGTGGGCGTCGATCTGCCGAAACTGTACGCGGATCTCGAAAAGGACGGCGGTCAGTGCGTCTACCCGGATGGCGATCTGGAGAATTTGAGCCATTTCGTGCAGGCCTACGCTCATCTGCCGACCTATCTGACGCCGCTGTTGCTCGGGCTAGGGTCCGGCGGCGGAGCATTCGCCTATGCGCTCCTCGCTCAAGCGCCTCGAGATACGTTCGGGGGCGCCTTGAGCCTCGGGTTTTGTCCGCAGCTGAGCTTGCGTAAACCTCTCTGCAATAAAGGGTCTGCGCTCGAATTCAGGAGTACGGGCATCGGCGGCGCTCGCGCAGGTGGCTTGGGTCTCGTGCCGGCGACGGCGCCGGTCGGTCCGTGGATCGTCGTCGAGCGCCCATCCGGCGAGGCCTGCCGCGCGGACGTCGCGCGACGGTTCGTCGCCGCGGTGCCGGGCGCCGCCATTGTCTTGCTGCCGAAGGCGCCGGCGACGCGCGGCGTGCGGCCGGCCTGGTTGCCGGAATATGCGGCGGCTTTCGATAATCTCGTTGCCTCGGGCCCAAAAAGGCTGATTCCGCTGCCGCCCCCCGATTTGGGCGACCTTCCGGTCATCGAAATTGCGGCGCAATCCGGCGGCCCCGGCGTCGATAGCTTTGCGCTCATGATGTCGGGTGATGGCGGTTGGGCAGGGCTGGACCAAGGTGTCGCCGCGGCTCTTGCAGCGCATGGAATTGCGGTCGTCGGCCTCGATTCGCTGCGCTATTACTGGACGGCGCGCACGCCGGACGGGCTCGGGGGCGATATGGACCGGATCATCCGTTACTACCTGGCGCATCTGCACAAGCAGCATGTCCTGCTGATCGGGTATTCCCAGGGGGCCGATACGCTGCCGTTTGCGCTCAATCGCCTGCCGGCGGCGACCCGCGCGAGGGTCTCGCTCGCGGCTCTATTGGGCGTTTCCGAGCATGCGCTGTTCGAATTTCACCTCAGCAGTTGGGTCACCGATGACAATTCAGGTCCGGCGACGCTGCCGGAAATCAACCGAATCGCCGGTGTTCCGGTGCTTTGCATCTATGGCGAGGATGAGGCCGATTCGCCCTGCCCGAAGCTGGATTCGAAAAATGTGACGGTCGTCAAGCTGGCGGGCGGGCATCATTTCGACGGCGATTATCCCGCCTTGGCGCAGAAAATCCTCGCTTTGGGCGCTCGCTCGCCGTAGAGGCGCCCAAAGGCACACTAATTGGCCCTCCCCGGGCTTCGCACTCAATCCTTAATAAACGGCAATTTTTTTCGACACACGCGGTATGCCGTGTCAGAATCCGCGCCCTGTTTTGCACTTATGGAACTTTGCTATGGCCCGTACCACACCACTTTCCGATATTCGCAATATCGGCATCATCGCCCACGTCGACGCCGGCAAGACGACGACGACTGAGCGCATTCTGTATTACACGGGGCGTAAGCACACGATCATCGACATTCACGATACCAAGGATCTGAAGACCTCGACGACGACCGACTACCTCGAACAGGAACAGAAGCGCGGAATCACGATTCAGAGCGCCGCGGTCTCGGCATTTTGGCGCGGAAAGAAAATCAATCTGATCGATACACCGGGACACGTCGATTTCACGATCGAGGTCAATCGCTCGCTGCGCGTCCTCGACGGTGCGGTCGTCGTATTCGACGGCGTCGCCGGCGTCGAGCCGCAATCGGAGACGAATTGGCGGCTCGCCGACAACTACGGTGTTCCGCGCATCTGCTACGTCAATAAGATGGATCGCAGCGGCGCCAATTTCCTGCGCTGCGTCGACATGATCCAAAAGCGCCTCGGCGCGCGCCCGCTGCCGATCCAGATACCGATCGGTTCGGAGGATCACTTCAAGGGCATGGTCGACCTCGTCGAGATGAAAGCGCTGGTCTGGGACTCGGACGACAAGGACGCGCAATGGCAGGTGCTCGACTACACACCCGATCTCGCCGACAAGTTGCAGATCACGACACCGAGCGATCGCGCGCTGCTTGCCAGCGTTCCGAAATTCCACACCGAATTGGTCGATACTTGCCTCGAGCAGGACGACGAAGCGATGGAAGCCTACCTCACCCACGGCATCGCGCCTTCGGGCGACGTGCTGCGTCGCGCGCTGCGCAAGGGCACGTTGAACTCGGCGTTTACGCCGGTCCTGTGCGGCTCATCCTATAAGAACAAGGGCGTGCAGCAGGTGCTCGACGCGGTCGTCGACATATTGCCGGCCCCGACCGACGTGCAGTCGATCAAGACCGTCGATGCCGACGGCCACCCGATCGGCGAGCGCAAGTGCTCGGACGACGAGCCGTTCTCGGCGCTCGCGTTCAAGGTCATCAATGACATCTATGGCGCGCTGACCTTCATCCGCGTCTACTCCGGCGTGTTGACCAAGGGTGCGTCGGTGCAGAACTCGACGCGCGGCAAGCGCGAGAAGATCGGCCGCATGGTCGAGATGTTCGCGAAGGAAGCCAATCCCGTCGATGAAGCGCGCGCCGGCGACATCATTGCGCTCGTGTCCTTGGCCGATACCGAGACCGGCGATACCTTGTGCGACGCCGCCAACCCGGTCGTGCTGGAGCGCATGCGCTTTCCGGACCCGGTCATCAGCGTGTCGGTCAAATCGAAGCTCAAGGCCGAGCAGGAAAAATTCAGCGCGGCTCTCGGCAAGATGGTGCGCGCCGATCCATCACTGCACCTCGAAACGGATCGCGAAACCGGCCAGACGATTCTGCGCGGCATGGGCGAGCTGCATCTCGAAGTCACGCTCGACCGCATGCGCACCGAATTCGGCGTCGAGGGCACCATGGGCGAGCCGCAAGTCGCCTATCGCGAGACCTTCACCAAGAAACTGACCGAACAGTACATCCACAAGAAGCAAACCGGCGGTTCAGGCCAATTCGCCGAGGTTTGGATCGTGTTCGAACCGCTCGAGCGCAGCGCCGGCTACGAATTCGTCGACAAGACGGTCGGCGGCTCCGTGCCGAAGGAATTCGTGCCCTCGGTCGATAAGGGACTGAAACTGCAGAAGGAGGACGGCGTGCTCGCCGGTTATCCGACCGTGGATTTCCGCGCGACGCTGATCGACGGCAGCTACCATGACGTCGACTCCAATGCGCTGACGTTCGAAATCGCCGCGAAGGCTTGCTTTCGCGAAGCCATCCGTAAAGCCGGCCCGATCCTGCTCGAGCCCGTCATGAAAGTCGAGACGGTCACGCCCGGCGATTATCTCGGCGACGTGATCGGCGATTTGAATCGCCGGCGCGGCTCGATCCTGGACCAGTTGGAACGCGGCACCAACATTGCCGTCGTCGCGAACGTGCCGCTGTCGGAGATGTTCGGCTACATCGGTCAATTGCGCGGCATGACCAGCGGCCGCGCGTCGTACACGATGGAGTTTTCGCATTACGACCCGGTGCCGCGCAACGTCGCCGACGAGATCATCGCCGAGAAGCTCAAGGCCAAGGCGACGGCTTAGGCGTCGCCGTAGCGTTCGCGCTCGCTGTCGAGGTGGGCCATCTGCGCCGATGCGTAGCGCTCTCCGGCCGCGGAGCCCGGCGGCACGGCGGCCTCGATGCTGGCGAGATCCTGCGGCTCCAAGCGAAGCTTGAGGGCCCGCAGCGCTTCGGCCAGCTGGTCTCGGCGCCTTGCGCCGAGCACCGGAAAGATGTCGGCGCCTTGCGCAATGGCCCAGGCGATCGCGATCTCGGCGACGCTCGCGCCCCGCTCGGCCGCCAGTCGACGCAAGACTTCGACGAGATCGAGATTGCGCGCGAGATTCGCGGCCTGAAAGCGCGGCATGTGCGCACGCATGTCGTTGGGCTGGTTTGGGCCCGCGCTCCAACGGCCGCTCAGAAGCCCGCGCGACAAGACGCCGTAGGCGGTGATTCCGATGCCGAGCTCGCGACACGCGGGCAAAACCTGCGTTTCGATACCGCGCGATACCAGCGAATATTCGATCTGCAGATCGCAAATGGCATGCACGGCCGCGGCGCGGCGGATCGTCTTGGCGCCGACCTCGGATAGGCCGACGTGGCGAACGTAACCTGCCTTGATCATATCGGCGATCGCGCCGACGGTGTCTTCGATCGGTACGAGCGGGTCGAGGCGTGCCGGACGGTAGATGTCGATGTAGTCGAGCCCCAGCCGCTGCAGCGAATAGGCGAGGAAATTCTTCACGGCGGCCGGGCGGCCGTCGAAACCCAGCCAGCCGCCGGCGGCATCGCGCATGGCGCCGAATTTGACGCTGATCGTCATGCGCTCGCGCGCGGTGCCTTTGAGATGCTCGCCGATCAGCAGTTCATTATGTCCCATGCCGTAGAAATCGCCGGTATCGAGCCAATCGATGCCGGCATCGGTTGCCGCCCGTAGTGTCGCGAGGCTCTCCGCACGGCTCGCGGGACCGTAAATTCCCGACATGCCCATACAGCCGAGTCCGATCGGCGAAACCAATGGACCGTTGCTCCCCAGGCGCCGTCGCTGCATCGATGTTGCCCCGTTGCTCATGGAGTGAATATTGGCGCCGGATAATGGCATGATCGGCACTGCGAAGCGAGGATGAGAACTTATGTGTGCGAGCAAGGTGATTGAAGGCAATGAGCGGGGCTGGATCGTGCCCATAGGCGGCGCCGAGGACAAGGAGAATTCGCCGCAAATTCTGCGCCGATTTGTCGAGTTGGCCGGCGGCGCCGAGGCGGATATCGTGGTCATCCCGACCGCGAGCTTGCAGCGCGGTACGGGGCCGCGATACGAGCGGCTCTTCACCGAAATGGGGGCCGCGCGCGCCGCGTCGCTGGACTTCGACACGCGACGCGATGCCGATGAGCCGGGCCGCCTCGAACGCCTGCGCCAAGCGAGCGGGATTTTCTTCACGGGCGGCAACCAGTTGCGGCTGTCGACGCTGATCGGCGGCACGGCCGTGGCCAGGGCCGTGCGGCAAATGAATGCGAGCGGCGTGGCCGTGGCCGGCACGAGTGCCGGCGCGGCCTTCATCAGCGAACACATGATCGCCTTCGGCGACGAAGGCAGCACGCCGATCGCGGGCTCCGTGCGGCTCGCGCCGGGATTGGGATTGACGAACCGCTTCATCATCGATCAGCATTTCCGGCAACGCGACCGTCTCGGCCGCCTGCTGACGGCGCTCGCCTATAATCCGTTCGCGGTCGGCATCGGACTCGATGAGGACACCGCCGCATTCATTGCACCCGACAACACGGTCGATGTGCTGGGCTCGGGCGGCATCACTGTCGTCGATGCCGCCGAAGTACAGTTCTCCTCGATGGACAGCGTCAAGGAAGGCCGCCCGGTCTGCTTGCTCGGCGTTAAGCTGCATATCCTGACCCAGGGTGCTACGTTCAATCTGCATACGCGACAGGCCGACGCCGGCAATCTCATTCAGTCCAAGGGGTAAGGCCGAAGAGGGAATCTCATGCGCATTCTCGAACGCAACGTCTATGTCGGGCCGTCCCTATATGCCCGTTTTCCGGTCATCAAGGTGCTGCTCGATCTCGGCACATTGGAACAATGGCCGACCAGCAAGCTGGGTCCCGATTACGTCAACGCATTGCTGCGGGTTTTGCCCGGGCTGCAGGCGCACGGCTGCTCCTACGGCGAGCCGGGCGGCCTGCTGCGGCGCATGAATGAGGACGAAGGCACTTGGCTCGGTCATGTGTTCGAGCACGTCGCGATCGAGCTGCAGAACATTGCGGGTGAGGATGTCAGTTTCGGCAAGACGCGCAGCACCGATGTGCCCGGCGTGTACACGGTGATTTACGAATACGCCCAGCGCGACGAAGGCATTGCAGCCGGCGAGCTCGCGATCCAGCTGCTGTGCTCGCTACTGCCGCTCGAACTGCAGCCGGCCGGCACGGTGCCCGCGGGATGGGATTGGGAAGCGCATCGCGACGAGTACATCCGCTACGCACAGCGGCGCGCACTCGGACCCTCGACCGCGTCCCTGGTCAAGGCGGCCGAGGAGCGCAATATCCCCTGGTTGCGTCTGAATGAACAGAGCTTGATTCAGCTCGGGCACGGCAAGTTCCAACAACGCATTCAGGCGACCGTTACGGGCCGGACCAGCCATATCGCCGTGGAGCTCGCGCAAGATAAAGAGGAAACCAACAAAATTCTCGCCAACTGTGGCCTGCCGGTGCCGCGCCAGGAATTGGTGCGCTCGGCCGAGCGGGCCGTTCGCGCCGCCGAGCGCTTAGGCTATCCGGTCGTCACCAAGCCCTACGACGGCAATCATGGACGCGGCATCTCGATCGGCCTTAACTTGCCCGACGAGGTGCGCGCCGGTTTCGCCGCGGCCGCGGCGCATTCCGGTTCGGTCATCGTCGAGACCTATCTGCAAGGCGACGATCACCGCCTGCTCGTCGTCAACGGGGATCTCATCGCGGCTACGCGCCGCACGCCGGGTCGCGTGATTGGCGACGGCAAGCACTCGATCCGCGAACTCGTCGATCTCGTCAATCAGGACCCGCGCCGCGGCGTGGGTCACGAGAAGGTCATGACGCGCCTCGAACTCGATGCGCAGGCCGACATGATGCTCGCGCGTGCCCATCTGAACGCCGATTCCGTGCCGGGCCCGGGCCAGGCCGTGCTGCTGCGCAGTACCGCGAATCTGTCGACGGGCGGCACCGCCACCGACGTGACCGACATCATCCACCCCGACAACCGCGACATGGCGGTTCGCGCGGTGGCGGCCATCGGGCTCGACGTCGGCGGCGTCGATTTTTTGTGCCCGGACATCGCCGAGAGCTACAAGACCGTCGGCGGCGGCATCTGTGAAGTCAACGCCGCGCCGGGATTTCGTATGCACGTCGCCCCGAGCGAAGGCACTCCGCGCGATGCGGCCGGGCCGGTCATCGACATGTTGTTTCCCGCGGGCTCCTCCGCGCGCGTGCCGATAGCCTGCATCACCGGTACCAACGGCAAGACCACGACGTCGCGCATGCTGGCGCATATTGCCAAAATGGCCGGGTTCACGCCGGGGCTCACGACCACCGACGGCATCTACATCGACGGACAGCGCACGGTGGAGGGCGACATGACCGGCCCGGTCGCGACGCGCATGGTGCTGGCCGACGCGCGCATCGACCTTGCGGTGCTCGAGGTCGCGCGCGGCGGGCTGCTGCGCGCCGGCATGGGCGTGCCGTTCTCGAACGTGAGCGCGGTGCTCAACGTGCAGGCCGATCACCTGGGATTGAAGGGCATCGATACCCTCGAGCAACTCGCGGAGGTCAAGCGCGTCGTCGTCGAGGTGGCGCGCGACTGCGCGGTGCTGAATGCCGATGATGAAAATACGATACGCATGTCGGCACATACGGAGGCGAAGCATCTGTGCTACGTCACGCTCAATCCCCAGCACGAAATCGTTCGCGAGCACGTGCGGGCCGGCGGCCGTGCCTGTGCGCTCGAAGCGGGCGTCAACGGCCAGATGATCACGATCTACGACAAAGGCCGCCACATTCCGCTGATGTGGACACACCTGATTCCCGCAACGCTCGAAGGCCGCGCCATGCACAACGTGCAGAACGCGATGTTTGCAGCGGCGCTGGCGTTCTCGCTCGATTTCAAGCTCGACGCGATACGCCAGGGTCTGCGTACGTTCGACAGCACCTTCTATCAGGCGCCGGGGCGCATGAACGTCTACGACGAACACCCGTTCAAGGTGATTTTCGACTACGCGCACAACGCGCATGCGGTTGCCGCGATGACCGACCTTGCGGCGAGGCTCGAAGTGCGGGGACGCCGGATCGTGGTCGTGGCGGGCCCCGGCGATCGGCGCGACGAGGATATTCGCGCGATCGCCGCCGTGGTCGCCGGACATTTCGATTACTACATCTGCCGACGCGACGACAGCCTGCGTGGCCGTGCCGGCGATGAGGTTCCGAACATACTCGCGCGGGTGCTGCGCGAAGCCGGCGTGCCGGAGTCCGCAATCGAGATCATTCCGGACGAACAAGAAGCCATCGCGACGGCGCTCGGCATGGGCCGCCACGGCGATTTACTGTTGATATTCGCCGATGCGCTGACGCGCTCATGGAAGCAAGTCATCAAATTCAAGCCCTTGGCCGGAGCTGCGACGGCCGCGGAGTCGTTTGTATCGAAGGCGCCCGTCGCGGATGTGGCCGTGGCGGCGCCCGAGGACGATTCTGTGCTATTCGCGGTCCAGGACGATGCGGCACTTGAATCGAAGGGCTTCGTGCGCGACGAACGCGGCCTGCGCTTCATCGGCGAAGCCGCGGACTGATGGACGAACGCATGTCCGATGCCGACGTGCAGCCCGGGGTACCGGTCGCCGAGCCACAGCATGGCTTTGACGATTCGCGCCGGCTGACCGGGCCGAACCGATACTTCGCCGATTCCGCGGTTACGCTGACGCCGCTCGGCCGCTTTAGCGGCGATGCGGCCGTTCATGAGGCCTGGGCGGGGCGTGTCCGCAGCCTCGGCGCCGCGCTCGGCTGGCCGGATCCCGAGCCGCGCAGCGTACGGCGCGCGAGCGCCATCCTGTTGGTTTTTCGTGCGCCGCCGGATGTGCTGTTCACCGCGACGGACATCAACGAATGGGCATGGGAGCGGGCCGCGCAGGACGCGGGCGAGTCGCAGTTCGATCTCGCGCACGACTTGGGACCGGATGCGACGGCCGCGTTTATGGCGCGCGCCGCGGCCGAGCGCCGCCCCGAGATCGCGGCGCTGCGTGCAGCGGCGGCGGCGCACCGGGTATCGATGATCGAGGACGATGTGCAGATCTCGCTCGGGGAGGGTGCCGGCAGCCGCTGCTGGCTCCGTACCGCAGTGCCCGCGGTCGAAGCCGTGCCCTGGGGCGCTCTTTATGAAATTCCGACGGTGCTCGTCACGGGCAGCAACGGCAAGACCACGACGGTGCGCCTGCTCGCCGCGATGGCGAGCGCGGCGGGCCTGATTCCCGGCTCGTGCAGCACCGAAGGCATCGTCGTGGGTGCCGAGACGAGCCTGCGCGGTGATTACGCGGGTCCCGACGGCGCGCGCGCGGTATTGCGACAGCCGCTGGTTCAGGTCGCGATCCTGGAGACCGCGCGTGGCGGCATCTTGCGCCGCGGCTTGGCGGTGCGGCGCGCCGACGTCGCGATCGTCACAAACATCAGTCCGGACCACCTCGGCGAGTATGGCGTCGACGGCGCAGAGGATCTGGCCGATACGAAACTCGTCGTTGCGCATGCATTGCACGGCGGCGGCACGCTCGTCGTCAATGCCGATGACGCTATCTTGCCGATCGCGATCGCGCGTCTTGCGTACGCGGCCCGAGTGCGCCACGCGCTGTTCGCCGCTGACTACGATCATTCGGCGCTCGTGGCGCACAGAGCGCAGGCGGGTAGCACCTGCGGCGTGCGCGACGGGGAGTTGCGGTTGTTTCACGGCGGGCACGAGCATCGGCTCGGCAGCATCCGCGAAATGCCGCTCGCGGTGGGCGGCGCCGCGCGCTACAACATCGCCAATCTGTCGGCGGCCGCGCTCGGTGGGGCGGCGCTGCGGTTTCCGCAGGCAGCGATCCGCGAGACGCTGCATCGCTTCGGCGCGAGGCCTGAGGATAATCCCGGGCGTCTCGAGCGCTGGGTCTACCGCGGCGCGAGCGTGCTCATCGACTATGCGCACAACCCCGATGGTTTGGCGTCATTGTTGGGTGTCGCGCGGGCTTTGCAACCGGATCGCCTCTGTCTGCTGCTCGGCCAGGCCGGCAACCGCGACGATGCCGCGATCGGCGACCTGGCGCGCACCGCGGCGCGCTTCGCGCCCGATCGCATCGTCATCAAGGAGCTGCCGCTGATGTTGCGCGGGCGGGTACTCGGCGAGGTTCCCGCGTTGCTCGAGCGCGCGCTGTTGGCGGCAGGCGTTGCAGCCGAGCGCATACGCTTCGAACCCAATGAACTGACGGCCGCAATGAGCTTGCTCGACGGCGCAGCGCCCGGCGACGTCATCGTGCTGCCGATACATACCGATTCGGTGCGTGAGCCGCTGCGCGCACGGCTGCGTTCGCAGCAGTGACGCGATTCGAGGTCTATGTGCAGCCGCGGGCGTCGAAAACGGAGCTGGCCGGAACGCATGGCGGTGCGATCAAGATTCGCATCTCGGCGCCGGCGCTCGATAATGCCGCAAATATCGCGTTGATCGAGTTCGTGGCCGCGCAGCTCGGCGTCGCGAAACGCTGCGTGCGCGTGGCGGGGGGCGCTAAAGCCCGCAACAAGATCTTGGAAATCGAGGGCGTGACGGACGATGCGCTGCGCGCCGCGTTCCCGGCATTCAAATCTCCAGAGCGACGTTCTTCTTCAGCACGAAAGTGAGCACGACGTAGTAGACGACGCCGATCGCAATCCAGCAGGCACCGAGAATCTTCGCCGAATTGTCCATCTCCAGCAGCACGTAGGAAATGACCGCTAATCCGGCCATCGGGCAGAGGACGTGGCGCAGCCAGTCGCCGCTGCGTTCGCGAATGAAGTAATGGTTGATGACCGACAAATGCAGCAGCAAGAATCCGCTGAGCGCGCCAAAATTGACGATGCGGGTAAGATCGTCGATGCGCGCGCCGAAGAACAATCCGACGAGCAGCGAGATTGCGGCGACCAGCAGCGTGCTCACGTAGGGCGTCTTATAGCGCGGATGGATCTTGGCGAGTATGGCGGGCAGTTTGCCGTCGCGCGCCATCGCAAATAGGATGCGCGCGACGGCGGCCTGCGCGGCCATGGCATTCGCGACGGCGGTGGCGAGCACCACGGCGAGGATCGTGATCAGGCGCAGCCAGGGACCGCCCGCACGCTCGGAAATCTCATAAAAGGCCGTGTCCGGCGCGGTAAAATGCATGCCTCGCGCGAGGTCCGTGGCGATCCAGGTTTGCAGCATGAACAGCGCGCCGACCAGCAGCAGCGCGAGCACGGTCGCACGACCGACGGCGTCGCGGCCGCCGCGGCTTTCCTCCGAGAGCGTCGAAATACCGTCGAAGCCCAGGAACGACAGCACGGCGATCGACGTGGCTCCCGCGACCGTCGCGATTGAGAACACGTGCGGATCATAGACCGGTTTCCAGGTCAGGCCGCCCGCGCCTTGGCCGTGGTAGAGCGCCATCAATCCCAATACGACGAAGAGCGCGAGGGTCGCCAATTCCATGATGAGCATGTACCAATTGACGCGCGCCGTGATTCGAACGCCGATCAGATTGACGATCGCATTGAACGAGATGAAGCCGACGAGCCACACCCAATCGGGTATTGCGGGCACCAGCGGTCGCAAGGCGACGGCCGCGAACAGGTACAACAACGCGGGCACGAGGATGTAGTCGAGCAGGATCAGCCACCCCGAAAAAAACCCGGCAATGTCGTGCAGGCCGCGCTGCGCATAGGTGTAGACGGATCCTGCCAACGGAAAAGCGCGCGACATCGCCGCGTAGCTCATGGCCGTGAAGAACATCCCGACGAGGCCGATCAGGTATGCCAGCGGCACCATGCCCCTGGCGTCGGCCCATACAAAGCCGAATACCGAATAGGGTGCGATCGGCACCATGAAGATCATGCCGTAGACGACCAGATCGCGCGTGCTGAGCGCCCGGCTCAGCTGCTCCTTGTAGCCGAATTGGTCGAGAGATGACATGCGCGGGAAAGACCTGCAGGTGGCCAAGGGGCGGAGCCCAGTTTATCTCGATTCGCCGCAAATGGCGGATTTTCCCATGTTAGGCTTGGGTCCCAGGGAACCCAAGGGGAGAACGAACACCGTGCGAAGCTCAACTGCCGTATGGATCATCGTCGGGGTGATCGGTGTCGGCGCCGTTGCCGGTGCGCGGTCGGCAGTGGCCGAGGATGCAAGCTTCGGCCCCTCGAATCCATTTTTTGCGCCGAGCACATTGCCGTTTCAGGCGCCACCCTTCGATAAAATCAAGGATGAAGACTATTTGCCCGCGATCGAGGCCGGCATGGCGCAGCAACTGATCGAGATGCAGGCCATCGCCAACGATCCGGCCGCTCCCACATTCGGCAACACGCTGATTGCCATGGAAACCAGCGGCAGGTTGCTGGCGCGCGCCTTGAAGGCGTTTCGCGGCGTCAGCGGCGCAAATACAAATCCCGTGCTCCTGCAAACGCAGACCGAGCTGGCGCCGAAGCTCGCGGCCCACGAGGACGCGATCCATCTCAATGAGAAGCTATTTGCGCGCGTCTCGACGATTTATAAGCAGCGGCGCAGCTTGAGGCTCGATCCGGAGTCGCTGCGGCTGCTCGAGATCACGTACGCGCAATTCGTTCATGCCGGCGCGAAACTTGGCGAGAGCGACAAGGCGCAGTTGATGCAGCTCAACGAGGAGGCATCGACGCTGTCGAACACTTTCCACACACGGCTGTTGGCGGCGACCAAAGACGCCGCGTACCGCACCTCGACGGTGGAGACGCTCGCTGGGACGAGCGCCGCGCAGGTGGCCGCCGCCGCGCAGGCCGCCCGCGACCGCCAGGTCGAGGGCTATGTCTTGCCTCTGCAGAACACGACGCAGCAGCCCGCGCTCGCCACTCTGAGCATGCGCACGACGCGCGCCGCGTTGTTCCAGGACTCCTGGACTCGCGCGGAGCGCGGCGACGCGAACGATACGCGCGATACGATTGCCCGACTCGCGCAGGTCCGCGCGCACAGCGCCGCATTGTTGGGGTTTCCCAATCACGCGGCGTGGAAATTGCAGGACCAGATGGCGAAGACACCGGAAACCGCGCTGAAATTCATGGCGGCCCTGGTGCCGCTCGCGACCGGCAAGGCGCGACGCGAGGCGGCCGACATTCAGGCGGCGATCGATGCCGATCACGGCGATTTTCGCCTGGAGCCCTGGGACTGGAGCTATTACGCCGAGAAGGTCCGCGCAGCGAAATATGCGTTGAACGACGCCGAAATCAAACCGTATTTCGAGCTGGGCCGCGTGCTCGAAAACGGCGTGTTCTATGCGGCGCATCGGCTCTATGGGATTCGCTTCAAGGAGCGCAAGGATATTCCGGTCTGGCACCCCGACGTGCGTGTCTACGAATTCTTCGACGTCGACGGCAAGCCGCTCGCGCTGTTCTACTGCGATTACTTCAAGCGCGACAACAAGAATGGCGGCGCGTGGATGTCGACGTTCGTCGAACAGTCGAAGCTCCTCGGCACGCTTCCGGTGGTCTACAACGTTGCCAATTTGCCGAAACCCGCGCCCGGACAGCCCGCGCTGATCAGCTTCACCGACGTCACCACGATGTTCCATGAATTCGGCCACGCGCTGCATGGTATGTTCGCCAACACCGAGTATCCGAGCCTCTCCGGCGCCAATACCGCACGGGATTTCGTCGAATTTCCGTCGCAATTCAATGAACACTGGGCGATCTATCCGGCCGTGTTCACGCATTACGCGAGGCATTACCGCACCGGGGCGTCGATGCCGGCGCAGCTCGTGCGAAAAATCAAGGATTCGGAGAATTTCGATGAGGGCTATCGGCTGACGGAGTTACTCGCCGCGGCCGAGCTCGATATGCAATGGCACACCTTGCCCGCGAGCGCGCCGCTGCAAAATCCCGACGAATTCGAGAAGCAGGCGCTGGCGGCGACGCATCTGGACCTCGCAGCCGTACCGCCGAGATATCGCTCCAGCTACTTCAGCCACATCTGGACCGCCGGCTATTCGGCGGGTTATTACGCCTACCTTTGGACGCAGATGCTCGACGACGACGCATTCCGGTGGTTCGAGCAGCATGGGGGTTTGACGCGTGCCAACGGCGACCGCTTCCGCCGCATGGTGCTGTCTCGCGGCAACACCCGCGAACTCGCGAAGCTCTATGCCGATTGGCGCGGCCGCGCGCCGACCGTGGACGCCATGATGGAGTACCGCGAGCTCAAGGAGAAAGCTCGCGCAACGCCGCGATGAAACGCTCGCCGTAGCGGGTCAGCTTTGCGCTACCCACGCCTGGCAGATCCGCAAACTGGTCCAGTGTCAGGGGCCGGCGCAACGCCATTTCTCGCAAGGTCGCATCGTGAAAAATGACGTAAGGCGGCAGGCCCTGTTCGTTCGCGAGCTGTTTGCGCAATGCGCGCAGCCGTTCGAATAGGGCGCCCGTGGCCGGCGCGCCCTCTTGGGCGTCGGCCGGCACCATTGGCTCGCGCCGGCTCGACTGCGCGGCGTGCTTGCCGTGAGCCGGTTTCGGCGATTGGGCAATCTCGACTCCTCGCTCGGCGCGCAGGATGCGCCAGCTCTCGGCGTTCAGCGACAAGACCGGATATCCGTCCTGAGTCTGCTCGACCAAGACTTGATGCATGAGCGCCCGAGCGAGCGTGCGCCACTCGGCCACCGAACGGTGTTTTCCGATGCCGTAAACGCTCAAGGTCTCATGACCGCGCGAGAGCACCCGTTCGGAGCGTGCACCGCGCAGAATATCGATGACGGTCGCGGCTCCAAAGCGCTGCCCGCGCTGCGCAAGCCGCGCGATGCACGACAGGAACTGTCTCGCCTCGACGCTCCAATCCTGCACCGATCGCGGTTCGCAGCAATTGTCGCAAGCCCCGCAGGGACCTTCGAACACTTCGCCGAAGTAGCGCAGCTGAATCGCGCGCCGGCATTCGCTCGATTCCGCATAATCGAGTACTTGGCGCAATTGCTGGCGCGCGATGCGTTGCTCCTCCTCGAGCGCGGCACCGGTGCTCGGATCGAGCTTCTGTTGAATCAGAAATTCGGCCGTGCGGATATCGGCTGCTCCGAAATATAGAATGCAGCGCGCTGGCTCGCCGTCGCGCCCCGCGCGACCGGATTCCTGGGAATACGCCTCCAAGCTCTTCGGCAAGTCGAAGTGAACGACCCAGCGCACGTCCGGCTTGTTGATGCCCATGCCGAACGCGACCGTCGCGACGACCACTTGGATGTCGTCGCGAATGAATGCTTCCAGCGTATCGCGGCGCACGGCGGCGTCCAGTCCCGCGTGATAGGGCAGGGCACGCACGCCGTCGGCGCGCAGCTTCTCCGCGACTTCGTCGACGCGGCGCCGCGACAGGCAGTAGACGATTCCCGCGCCGCCGTCCTGCGCCTGCGCGCGTAATTCGGCGTAGCTTTGTTTGCTCTTGAGGCGCACCCGATAGCTGAGGTTCGCGCGATTGAAACTCGCCAAATGCACCGCGGGATCGCGCAGCTGCAGTTGGGCCACGATATCGTTGCGCACACGCACGGTGGCGGTCGCCGTGAAGCAGAGCATCGGAATCGCCGGATGTCGCCGCCGCAGCAGCGATAATTGGCGGTATTCGGGCCGAAAGTCGTGCCCCCACTCCGAGACGCAGTGGGCCTCATCGATGACGAAGGCGTTGATTCCCGGACTCGTGGCGAGTCTCGCCAACGGACCGTCGAGAAATTCCGGCAGCAGCAACCGTTCCGGCGCGAGGTAGAACAGCTTATATTCCCCGCGCAGCAATGCGCCGGTGCGCTGCGCGATCTGCCGAGGCTCCAGACTGGAGTTGACGAAGCTCGCTGCGATGCCATTATCCTGGAGCAGGCGGACCTGATCCTGCATCAGCGATATCAGCGGTGAGACGACCAAGGTAACGCCCGGCTGCAAGAGCGCCGGCAGCTGAAAGCACAGCGATTTTCCGCCTCCGGTCGGCATGATCGCGAGCAGATCCCGCCCGCCGAGCGCATCTCTGACGACGGATTCCTGGCCCGGCCGAAAGCGGTCGAAGCCAAAATACCGTTTGAGTGCACCCGTCAGTTCCGTCATGGTCGCGTCAATTCTACCGGTATCGCCGTTTCAGGCACCGATAGTTTACGATGCGAACAGTCGCATTTGGATTGGGGTGGATCTTGCCTTACGCGCACACGATACATCGACACCAGCATCACCTGGGCTGGGACAACTCGATTGCTCCCGTGCTGCACGTTGCGCCGGGCGCGTCGATCGAATTTGAGGTCCACGACGCCTCCGGCGGACAACTCTCGCCGGCGTCGACGGTCGCCGCGATCGGACAACTGGATTTCGGCGGGATCAATCCGGTAACGGGTCCGGTTTTCGTCGAGGGCGCCGAGCCGGGCGATATTTTAAAGGTCACCTTGCTGTCGTTTACGCCCTCGGGGTGGGGATGGACAGCGAACATCCCGGGTTTCGGACTGCTCGCCGATGAGTTTCCGGAGGCGGCGCTGCACATCTGGGACTACGACGCGAGGATGCTCACGCCGGCATTATTCGGACGGTGGGGCAGAGTGCCGCTGAAGCCGTTCACGGGCACGATCGGTGTCGCGCCGGCCGAGCACGGTTTGCATAGCATCGTGCCGCCGCGCCGCGTCGGCGGCAACATGGACGTGCGCGACCTTGCCGTGGGCACCGAACTATTGCTGCCGGTAGAAGTCGTCGGCGCGTTATTTTCGGTGGGCGACACTCACGCCGCACAGGGCGATGGTGAAATCTGCGGTACGGCCATCGAAAGCCCGATGAGCGTCGCGCTCAAGTTCGATCTGCTGAAACAGACGCCCTTGCCTTTCCCGCGATTCACGACGCCGGGTCCCGTGACGCGCCACCTCGACTCGCGCGGCTATGAAGTCACGACGGGCATAGGTCCGGATCTGATGGAGGCCGCACGGGCTGCGGTGCGCGGCATGGTCGCGTTGTTGAGTCGGCGCTTCGGAATGCCGGCGATCGATGCGTACTTGCTGTGCAGTGTCTGCGCCGACTTGCGCATCAGCGAAATCGTCGATAGACCGAACTGGACCGTCTCGTTCTATTTTCCTCGAATCGTCGTCGAGTAATGCTCAGGCTGCCGGTGCGATCAACTGCGCATCGTTGTTCGCCGGTTTGTTGACGCGGGTACTCACGGGCCACGCGACCATGTGCTCGTCGGGGTAGGGTCTGAGCGCCGCCCAAGCCTCCTCGGCGGAACCCGCGAGCCAAATCTGGCGATCTTCGGCCGCCAGGATCGCCGGCATGCGCCGCTTGCTGTTGTGGATCTCGGCGAGCAGCGAATTCGCGGGTTGCGTGATGTGGACGCAGGACTCGACCAATTCGCCGGTGTCCTTCCGGGATGCGTCCCATAGCCCCGCGAACGCGAACACCGATTGATCGTTCAAATGGATGTAATAGGGAATCTTCGTCTTGCCGTCTGCCTGTACTTGCCATTCATAGAAGCCGCAGGCGACGATCAGACAACGCTGGCCCCGTTTCCAAGGGCCGCGATAGCTCGCTGCGGTCTGCACTGTTTCGATGCGCGCGTTGATCGTGGAATAGCTGGGCGCCAATCCGTGAGCGAAGAATGGAATCAAACCCCAACGCAGCAGTTCGACGATTCCGTCCCCGCCGGGTCTGCGAATGATGGGCACCAACTGGGTCGGCGCGACGTTGTAGCTCGGTGGAAAATTCTGCGGCCCGCGCAATAGATTGAACTCGCGCTCAACCGAGGATTCATCAGGGGTAACATAGCGGCCGCACATGTACACTGTGCATGATACACAAGCGCGGCGGTCACGGCAGGCGGCCGCGCTAAAGCTTCCGAATCCCCTGCCGATGCCCCAAGGACGAATAGGATATCGCCTCAAATACCGTGCCAGAAAACATCGATTGGAAGGAAAAATACCGCAACTCCGTGCGCGAAATGGAGGCGGAGGAAAAGCGCTGGCACCATGCGGAAAAGGTTCTGCGCCACCTCGTCAACCGCTTGTGTGCGGCCGGGATGGGCGCACATGCGCAGCTCGACGATCAACTCGCGGCGATTTCGGCCGCGAATCGACGCAAAGCGGACGCCGCCGAACTTGAAACCTTAGCGCGCGCACTGACGAGCGCGGTGACCGCAGTCGAAGCCGTGACTGCGATCGAAGCGGTCGTGCCGCACGAACGGCCCGGTTCGGTAGAGCGCGCCGCGTCCCCCGAACGGCCCGGTTCGGTAGAGCGCGCCGCATCCCCCGAACGGCCCGGTTCGGTAGAGCGCGCCGCGTCCCCCGAACGGCCCGGTTCCCAACAGCGCCCCGCGTCCCCGGAGCGGCCCGGCTCTCAAGCGCGCGCGTCCGGGCCCGAGCAAGTGGCCGCGCCCGAACACTGGAAATCGACCTGTGCGGCCGTGCGCACGCTGCTCGAGCGCTTGACGAGCGGGGATTCCGAAAATCCCGTCGCGGCGGCATTGAGCGCGGAGCTGGAGCATGCCGATACCGACATCGCACTCGCCGAGGTGCTGCTGCGCATGGCGGAACTCGTGCATGTGCGCGGCGAGCAGATCGCGCGTGAGCGCCTGCAGGCAGCCGCCGTGTTATCGGAAGTCGGCAAGCGGCTGGAGGAGATGGTCGAATACTTCGCCTCATCGGCCGAAGCCAATCGCTCGGGCTTCGCCGATACGGAAATACTCAACACGCAAGTCATGTCACAAGTGCGTGAATTATCCGCGGAAATGCACTCAGCCAGTGATTTGCCCTCGCTCCAGGCCCTCATCAGCAGCGGTTTGGAATCGGTGGCCAATTGTGTCCGTGACTTTCGCACGCGTGCCGAGGAGCGTCTGGTCGAGCAAACGACCCGTACCGACAGCATGCGCTCGCGGGTTGCCGCACTCGAAAAGGAAACCCGTGATCTACAGGGCAAGCTCGAGCAGGAACGCGATCGCGCACGCATCGATCCCCTGACCGGCGTCGCGAATCGCAAGGCGTTCGACGAACGCATTGCTCAAGAGATCGCGCGCCGCGTCCATACCAACGGTGCGGTTACCTTGTTGGTCTGGGACATCGACAACTTCAAGGCGATCAACGACACCTACGGCCATCGTGCCGGTGATCGCGTGCTGCAAAGCGTGGCGAAGTGCTTTGCCCTCGGTGTTCGATCGACGGACTTCGTCGCGCGCATCGGCGGCGAGGAATTTGCGATGGTGATGATAGGCTTGCCGATGGAGACGGCCATGCGCATGGCCAATGAATTGCGTCTCGCGGTCGAAGCGCTACGCTTTCATTTTCGCGGTATGCCGGTCCGCGTCACGGTCTCCTGCGGATTCACCGAAATCAAGGATCGCGAAGCGCACGAAAGGGCATTCGATCGCGCCGACGCCGCGCTGTATCGTGCCAAGAGCGGCGGCAAGAATCTCTGCGTAGCCGCTTAAACGGGCGCGTCGGCGTCGGCCCGCGCGGGGGCCTCGGCGCTCGCCGTCAGGTGGTGCGAACCGTGCCGGTACGCAAAAACATGCGTGAACTCTGCACCCAGTAAGAAAACCTGCGCGGCATAATAGACCCAGAGCAGCAATACGACGAATGATCCGGCCGCGCCGTACGCCGCCACGAACGCGTTCCTGCCCAAATAGAAGCCGATCAAGGTTTTTCCGATCGTCAATAACGCGGCAGTGACCAGCGCCCCGATCCAAACGTCGCCCCACGTGATCGTCTCTCGCGGAATGAATTTATAAATCATCGCAAACAGCAGTGTCGTGATCGCAAAGCTGAACGTGACATCGAGCGCCCAGAGCACGGCCCGCCACTCCTCGACGAAGCTGCCGAGCCAGCCGCCAAAAACTCCCAGCGCGGCGAAGCCGAGCAGCGAAATCAACAGCAGAAAGCCGACGCCCAAGATCATGCCGAACGACAGGAAACGCTGGCGCAGGAGCTGCCACCAGCGCTGTTTGGCGCCGGTGCGGGCCGGCGTATTCCAAATGACGTTCAGGGCGTCCTGCAGTTCGGCAAACACGCTGGTGGCACCGATCATCAATATCATGATTCCGGCCGCAGCGGTCCAACCGTTCCCTTGGCGATGATGGGCGCTCGCCAACAGCGATTGAATCGCCGCCGCGCCGTTTTCCCCAATCAGGGCGCGCATTTCCGCGAGCACATGGGCCTGCGCATCCCGTTCGCCGAGCACGGCGCCTCCCACGGCGACGACGACGACCAATATCGGGGCAATCGCGAACAAGGTGTAAAACGCCAATGCGGCGCCGCTGCTCGACGCGTTGTGCGAGATCCACGACGACACGCTCTTGCGTATGATCTCCAAGGCATCGACGCGGCGATCATGTATGTTCATGGCAGCCTTTATCGCACAGAAAATGCTGTCGCAGACCGAGCATGCGGCACATTGCAAGTCTTGCCACTAGACTAGCATGATAGCAGCGTGCAAAAGGATGGCCTGGGATGAACCGGATCGACACACTGATCGGCGAGATGACGCTCGCGGAGAAACTGGGCCAGCTCACGATGACGGCCGCGGGCCAGGCCGTGACGGGCCCGGTCATCGCGGGAGACTCGACGGATGCAATCAAGTCCGGTGCGATCGGCAATCTGCTGAATCTGGCGGGCCCCGCTCCTGTCCGAGAGATGCAGCGCCTCGCGGTCGAGGAATCCCGTCTCGGCATCCCGTTGCTGATCGGGCTCGACATCATCCATGGACACCGCAGCTTGTTTCCGATTCCCCTGGCCGAGGCATGTCTCTTTGATCCCCAGGCATGGGAGCTGACGGCATGCGAGGCAGCCAAGGAAGCGGCCTGCGATGGACTGGCGATGACATTCGCACCCAATGTGGACGTCTCACGAGATCCGCGCTGGGGACGCACCGCGGAGGGTCCCGGCGAGGATCCATGGGTGGGATCGCAGTTCGCGCGTGCCAAGGTTCGGGGTTTCCAGGGCGCGAGTCTTGCTTCGAGCGACACTCTGGCGGCGTGCGCGAAGCATTTCTGCGCGTATGGATCGGTGACGGCGGGACGCGAGTACGCCACGGTCGACATCTCGGAGCGAACGCTGCGCGAGGTGCACTTGCCGCCCTTTGTCGCGGCGGTCGCCGCGGGTGTGGCAGCAATCATGCCCGCCTTCACGGATCTTGCCGGCGTTCCCATGACCGCCAACACGGCGCTTTTGCGTCATTATTTGCGCGATCAGCTCGGTTTCGACGGGGTCCTGATCAGCGACTACTACGCGATCGGCGAGCTGATTCGCCACGGCGTCGCAGCTGACCGGACGGCGGCGGCCATTCTGGCGCTCAAGGCGGGCGTGGACATCGACATGATGTCCGACGCCTACCGCTACGGCCTGCCCGTGGCCTTGGAGCGCGGGCTCGTTTCGATGGCGGAGATCGACGTCGCTGTGCGCAGGGTACTTCGTCTCAAAGAACGTCTGGGTCTATTCGACGATCCGTATCGAAGAGGCTCCAAGATCGAGGCATCCGAAACGGTGGCCTACCGGCGGCGGCTCGCGCGCTCGGTGGCTACGCGCGCCATGGTGCTGCTGAAAAATGATCATGACACCCTTCCGCTGCCGGGCACGCCGCATCGCTTATGCGTCATTGGCCCACTGGCGGACGCCGCGGGTGAGATGCCGGGGTGTTGGTCCACCTCTGCGGTGCCGGAAGGCCAGGTCAGCGTCGTCGCAGGTCTGCTCGAGGGATTGCCGCAGACACAGATTGTGACTGCGCGAGGTGTCGACATCGACGGCGAAGACCGCAGCGGCATCGCGGCGGCCGTGGAACTTTGCGACGGCGCGGACGCGATTCTATTGTGCCTTGGCGAATCTGCGGCGATGAGCGGCGAGGCAGCGAGCCGGGCATTCCCCGAGCTTCCGGGGCAACAGCGTGCGCTTGCGGAAGCGGTTTTTGAACGCGCTCGGGCGCAGGGCATACGCGTCACGGTGATTTTGTTCTCGGGCAGGCCGCTCGTCGTGCCTTGGCTCGCCGAACAGGCGGATGCCGTGGTGGCTGCCTGGTTCTTGGGCAGCGAGGCGGGCAATGCGATCAGCGATGTCGTGACCGGGCTTGCCTCACCGAGCGGGCGTTCACCGATCACCTGGCCGCGCGCGTTGGGACAGGTACCCATATTCTACGCTGAGCGGCCGAGCGGCAGACCCGCGGACCTCAATGAGCGCTTCGCGAGCAAATATTTGGACACGTCCAATGAGCCGCTCTATCCGTTCGGACATGGGCTCTCGTACGGGCGGTTCACGCTCGCAAATCTGCGAGTGGCGCCGGATCGAGTGGACGAAGCCGGCACGATTGCGATTCGCGTCGATGTCACGAACGAGGGCAAGCGGGCCGCGGAAGAGACGGTCTTCCTGTTTACGCGCGATAAATTGGCGACCGTTGCCCGTCCCAAGTTGGAGCTCAAGGCGATCGGCAAGATTGCCTTGCAGCCCGGCGAGACAGGGACGCTCAACATGAATCTGTCCGCCGGCGACCTGCGTTTTTTGGGGCTGGACCTGACGCCGGTGTTCGAGCCGGGCGAAGTGGAAATTCTCGTCGGCCCCTGCGCCGACCGATCGCGGCTCCTGGTCGCAGCAATTTGTTTGACGGCCAAGCCGGCGCGCGAGGCGGCCTCGCGAGCGTCTGGCCGCTCCGCGAAACCTTAAGCGCTCATTCCAGCCGCAGCCCGCTCGCCGGGTCGAATAGGTGCAGCGCATCGCAGTTCACGACGAGCTCGATGAACTCCCCGTAACGGGGCGCGCGGCGCGCATCGAGTCGCGCAATGAGCAGATCGGCGCCGATGGCAACGTGGACGATCACTTCGTGCCCTATGGTCTCGATGATCTTGACGGGCCCATTCGCCGCGGCCGTATTGGGCCAGGCGTGGACGCCGGGCTCGGCGACCTGCTCGGGTCGAATCCCCATCACGACGCTGCGGCCGACGTAGTCCTTGAGCAACGGCAGCCATTCGGTCGGGGGCGCCGCGCTGATTCCCGAGCCAAGCAATCGACAGTCGGATCCAACCGTCATCGTCAACAGATTCATCGACGGCGTGCCGATGAAACGCGCGACGAAGACGTTGTTCGGCCGGTCATAGACCTGCTGGGGAGTTCCCAGTTGCTGCAGAGTATTTTTCATGTCTTTCTGCAGAGGCGCAAAAACTGCGATGCGGTGGCCAAGCGTCATCGCTTCGACCTGATCATGCGTTACGTACACGGTGGTGGTCCGCAATCGACGCTGCAATTTCGCGAGCTCCGCGCGCATTTGAACGCGCAGGTCCGCATCGAGATTCGACAAGGGCTCGTCGAACAGAAAGACGGCGGGCTTTCTGACCAATGCGCGTCCTAGAGCTACGCGCTGGCGTTGGCCCCCGGACAGCGCGTTCGGTTTCCGGTCCAGCAGCGGCGCGAGTCCCAACATGCCGGCGGCGTCATCGACCATGCGTCGAATCTCATCGGCCGGCAGACGGCGAATTTTGAGCGCGAACGCCAGGTTCTCGCGCACGGTCATGTGCGGATAGAGCGCATAGTTTTGGAACACCATCGCCACGTCGCGGTCTTTCGGCGGCACGTCGTTGACGACGCGATCGCCGATCAGCACTTGCCCCTCGCTGACTTCCTCGAGGCCCGCGATCATGCGCAGCGCCGTGGTCTTGCCGCAGCCCGATGGACCGACGAAGACCATGAATTCGCACTCCCGAATCTGCAAATCCAGGTGCTCGATGACGCGCACGTCGCCGTAGCGCTTCCCGACGCTGCGCAGCGTAATGCCGTTCACGAACGCAATGCTTGCGTCCGCCGGGGCTCATGCGGGCCCAACAGCACGCGAACGGTATGCACGCGCTGGTCGTGTTCGAGTTTGATGCGCAAGCCCGCGGCGCCGATCGCGAGTGTGCTGCCGTCCATGGAGGCGGCGCTGATCCGGTGCGCAGCGCGCTGCGGGTTATCGACTTCGATGTCATACCAGGTGCCGTCCGGTCGGCAATGCGAAAGCTTATATCCGGTCCATTCGTCCGGAATGCACGGCGCCAGCGTCAACCACTCGCCGGATTCGATGCCGAAACCCAGAATCGACTCGACCGCCACGCGCAGCATCCAGCCGGCGGAGCCTGTGTACCATGTCCAGCCACCCCGGCCGATATGCGGCGCGACGCCGTAGACGTCCGCGGCGATGACATAAGGCTCCACTTGATAGCGCGCGACGCGGGCGGCGTCCGCGCTGTGCGTGACCGGACTCAACATCTCGAGCAACGCCGCGGCGCGTGAGCGGCGCCCTGCCTCGGCCATCGCGCGAACGACCCAGAGCGCCGCGTGCGTATACTGTCCGCCGTTCTCGCGCACGCCGGCGACATAGCCTTTGATGTAGCCCGGATCCTCGGACGTGTTTTCGAACGGCGGCGTCAACAACCGTATCAGGCAGTCGTCGTCGCTGATGAGGTGTTTCTCGAGTGAATCGAGCGCCGCCGCCGCGCGTTCCGGCGTAGCGACTTTCGAGATGATCGCCCATGCCTGCGCCAGCGCATCGATCTTGCATTCATCGCTCGTAATGGAGCCCAGAGGCATACCGTTGTCGTAGTAGCCGCGGCGGTACCAGTCGCCGTCCCAGCCGGCATCGTTGAGCGCCGCACTCAGGCGCGCGCGGTACGCCTCGAAGCGCGCGGCGCGAATCTCGTCGCCGCGTTCGCGGCACAGCGGTATGAAATCGGCGAGCGTTTGCACCAAGAAGAAACCCATCCAAACGCTTTCGCCGCGCCCGTCGTGCCCCACGCGATTCATGCCATCGTTCCAGTCGCCGCCGCCGAACAGCGGCAGGCCGTGCACGCCGCAGGTCATGCCGCGCTCCAAGGCTTTCACGCAATGCAGGTAAAGGCTCTCTCTGGCGTCGCTGCGCCCCGGCACGAAGTAGCGCTCGTCTTCTCCCGCCGCGAGCTCCAGGCCCGTGACGAAGGGCAGCTGTTCCTCGAGCAGCGCGCGATCGCCCGTCACGCCGACATAATGAGCCGCAAGATAGGGCAGCCAGATCAAGTCGTCGGCGAAGCGCGTTCGAATTCCGGCGCCTTCCGGCGGATGCCACCAATGCAGCACGTCGCCCTCCGGAAACTGATGCGCGGCGCTCAGCAACAGCTGTGCGCGTAGGACTTCCGGCTGCGTGAGCACGAGCGCCGCGGCATCCTGCAATTGATCGCGGAAACCGAACGCGCCTCCCGATTGATAAAAGGCGCTGCGAGCCCATAAGCGGCATACCGCGATTTGGTAGACGAGCCAGCCATTGACCATGAGATCAATCGCCGGAATCGGCGTCTCGATCTGCATTTGCGAGTGATGCGCGGTCCAGAAGTTCTGGACGGCGGCATATGCGTGCGCCACCGCACCGGGCGTGCGGTAGCGCACGAGCAGTTCATCGAGTTCTTCGAGCGACGCCGCCGCGCCGAGCAGCGCTGCAATTCTGACCTCGCAGCCGGGCTCGATCGTGATCTCGACGCGCAAGGATGCACAGGGATCCTGCCCGGCGTCGCCGGAAAGCGGGCCGCCGGCGATGAGTGCCGCGGGCGATCGCGAAGATCCGGGAGCACCGAGGAAGCGGGCGCGGTCGATGCCTGCGTCGAACGCCGCCAGATCCGCGCCGGCGAATGCGGCGAAAGCGACCATAGTGCTGAACACGCCGGCCATCGGATTGCGCGCAAGGACCGCGTGTCGCGCAGCATCGATCTCGACGCGCAGCTGTCCGAAGACTTCTGCCGGCGTGGCACCGAGCACCCAACGATTGTAAGCGTAGATCGCAATGCGCCGCGCCGCGGCGCCTGTATTGCGAATGCAGATGTCCGCAACGCGCAGCGGATCGGAGCAGGGCACGAACACCACGACCGTGTGATCGAGTCCACGATTCCGGTGTTGCCAGCGTGTGTATCCGAAACCATGGGCCACGTCGTATCGCTGCGCCGCCGGAGCCGGGCCGGGCAGCAATGACCAGCATTCGCCGCTCGCGGCATCACGAATATAGAAGGCCTCGTCATGCGGATCGACGAGCGGATCGTTGCTCCACGGAGTAATGCGATATAGCCGGCTATTGCCGGCGAAAGTCGAGAGCGAACCCTTTTCACTCGCGATGAGCCCGAAGCGCTCGTTTGCAATGACGTTCGTCCACGGCATCGGCGGCAGCTGCAGAAATCCGTCGGTTGCGCGCCGGATCTGAATTAAATATTCGCGGCCGTCCGCTGCGAACGAGCCATAGCCATTGCCGGCGCAATCGGCCGTGCCGGCACCAAAGCGAGCGGGTGCGACCTCCGGCGACGCCGGGCCCGCGCCGGCGGCAATCGGCACGGCGGCGGCGGCCGGCGTCGTGCGGCCCAAATGCAGCGCCAGCAGTTGCCGGACCAGCGGCGCATTCGCCAACAGGGGCGCCTGCGCATCGAGCACATGCGCGGCTGCCAGCGCGTCGGCCTCGGCGGCCGTGCGCACCTGGTCGATCAGTTGAGCGAATTCGGCGGCGGCCGCAATGACGAACAGCAGCGCGACGGTCTCGCCGGGCGCGAGACGCAGACGAGTCCGCAGCGCGAGCACCGGATCGAGCACGCTGCCGACGCTGTTGCTCAACGGTGCGAAAATCGCTCGGGCCTCCGCAAGGCGTCGCCCCCGGCCGAGAAAGCGCGCTCGATCCGTCTCCCACTCGATCGCCGTGGCGCCGATGAGTCCAAGGGCCATTGCCGGGTGCGTTTCGCCGTTGGCGCGGGGCCGCCGGCTTGCAATCAAGGTGGCCGCTTCTTCGTGCCGGTGCGTTTGAACGAACAATTTGCTGAACGCCGGATGTGCCGCATGCGCGGCCGGGTAGTTGAGAACGACCTCGAGAAATCCCGTGACCTCGATCTCGTGGGACTCCGTGCCGTGATTGGTCAGCGTCAGGCGGCGCCGCTCCACCGGGGCATGCTCGAGCACGTCGAGCTCTACGCGCGCACCGAGGTCGCCGTGCCGCCGCTCGAGCACTGCAGCGCCGGTCTGTGCGCAGAGAACGCCGGCATCGCCGCCCGCCAAGGGGGCGCCGCAGGCGGTCCATGCGGTTCCGCTCGCAACATCGCGCAAGAAAATGGTAAACCCGAGATCGTCTTCGCAGAGATCGTCCTGCCAGCTCGTCAGCAGGTGCTCGCCATATAGGGAGAATCCTGTGCCCGTTGCGGTCAGCAGCGCGCCATAGGTCCCGTTCGATACCCAAATCGGCGCGGTGGTCGGCAATCTCAACGAGGGGTCTTCCATGGACTTCTTCTCCTGATCTCAGCCCTTGACGGCGCCACCGGTCGTGCCCTGGAGGTAGAAGCGCTGCAGTGCCAGGAACAGAACCAGTACCGGCAGCACCGTCACGACCGAGCCCGCCATCATCATTTCGGTGTCCTGCACGTGCTCGCGCGACAGCGATGCAAGCGCGACGGGCAGTGTGTAAAGATTGCCGTCGTTGAGCATGATCAGCGGCCACATGAAGTCGTTCCATGCACCGAGAAATGTGAATACCGCAAGCGTCACGAGGATTGGGGTGAGCAGCGGCAGCACGATCTGCAGGAAGATCCTGATCTCGCCGGCGCCGTCGAGGCGCGCCGCCTCGAGTATTTCGTCGGGAACGGTCGCAGCATGCTGGCGCACGAGGAAAATGCTGAACACGCCGGCAAGCCACGGGACCAGAACTCCGGCCAGCGTATTGACGAGGCCCATCGTCTTCAACATCAGGAACAGCGGCAGCATGGCGATTTGGGCGGGTATGACCAGCGCTCCGACCATGATCCGCTGGATGCGTGCCCGACCCGGAAACCGCAGCTTTGCGAATGCATAGCCGGCGCTTACATTGAACGAAAGCGACAGCAGCGTCGCGGCGCTTGCGATGCGCAGGCTCATCAAGAAGCGCGCTCCCATCTGTCCGTGGGAGAACAGCTCGCGATAGTTCTCGAGCGTGGCATGCGCGGGCCACAGGGGCGGCGGATAAGAACTCGCCGAACCGGGCGGCATCAGCGAGACCGACGCCATCCACAGCAGCGGCAGCAGCGTGAGCGCTGCGATCAGAACGAGCGCGCCGTTGACGGCCAGTTGCGGCAGCGAGCGTTTCATGGCGGAGCCATTTTACGCGCGATGGCCATCTGTGCCAGCGTGACCACAAACATCATCAAGAACAAGACGAACGCGACCGCCGAGGCCGTACCCAGGTTCCACCACTTGAAGCCCTGCTCATACATGAAATAGAGCACGCTGACGGTGCTCTGCGCCGGGCCGCCTTGAGTCATGACATAGGGCTCTGCAAATAGTTGGAAGAACGCGGCCATCGTCAAGATGCTGACCAACAGCAGCGTCGGCCCCAACATCGGCAGCGTCACGTGCCGGAACCGCGCCCACGTGCCGGCGCCGTCGAGACTCGCCGCCTCGTAGAGACTGCCGGGAATGCATTGCAGGGCTGCGAGAAAAATGACCATGTTGTAGCCAAAGGATTTCCAGACCGTGAATAGGATGATCGCCGGCATGGCGATGTGCGGATCGCCGAGCCAGTCGATGGGCGCGAATCCCAGCCTGCTCAAGCCGTAATTGATCAATCCGTAGCGCGTGTGCAGCAGATAGCGCCAAATGATCGCAACGGCGACCAGCGTCGTGACCACGGGTGCGAACAGCGCCGTGCGGAAGAAGCCTCGCGCCCGCGCGAGGCGCGAGTTCAATAGCAAGGCGGCGCCCAAGGAGGCGCCGATCGACAAGGGCACGCCGGCGCCGGCGAAGTACAAGGTATTGCCGAGCGCTTGCCAGAACAGCGGTGTCGACAGCAGATCGACGTAGTTGCGAAGGCCGACGAATCGGACGTTCGCGATGTCGGCGAGCGCGTAGATGTCGAAATCGGTGAGGCTGAGCGCCAGTGCAATGGCGACGGGAATGAAGAAAAACACTGCGATCACGCACAGCGCCGGCGCCGCGAGCAGCATTCCAGCACGGGCGGGCGTCACAACGCCGCTCCCTCGGCCAGCAATTGACGGCGCTTGGCGAGGATGGCGTCGGTGCGGGCGTCGAGTTCGACGACGCCCTCATGCACCGTCAGATCACCGCGCACCACGCGTTCCGTCATCAGCTGCATCTCGGTCGCGATACGCTCCCATTCGGCGACCTTCGGCCTCGGCTTGACGCGCTCCAATTGATCGCGGAATGCCCGTGTCAGCGGGTCCGCCGCGATCTCGGGCACATCCCACGACGAGCGCCGCGGCGGCAGATCGCCGGTCAATGTGTAAAACCGCCGCTGCACCGCCGGTTGCGACAGAAACTCGATGAGCTGCCAGGCCGTGTCCAGGTGTTTGGAGCCCCGAAACACCGCGAGGCTCGAGCCGCCGGCAATCGATGCGCCGGGACCGTCGCGACCGGGCAGCGGCGCGGTCATCCACTTGCCTTCGAGCGCCGCCGGTAAGCGGCGACGAAATTCGTCGATGTCCCAAGGTCCGCTGATGTAAAACGCGAAATAGCCGCGCCCGAATTCCGTCCAGACGTTCGAGATCTCGGATTCGCGCAGCGACGGCGCGTACCGGTTGCGGAACATGTCGACGTAGAAGCCGAACGTGCGCTCGAATTCCGGATTCGCAAAGTTACCATGCGTTCCATTGTCGCGCAGCATCGGCTGCGACTGCTGCAGCGCCAGCGCGATCAGCGGATCATATTCGTTGAGCGGCAATAGGATGCCGTACCGTTCGCCGTGCGCTCGCTCTTTGATCGCCGCCAACACACGCAGCCACTCGCTCCAACTCGCCGGCGGAGCGGCAAAGCCGGCCTCCGCGATCAGATCCGTTCGATAGAACAGCAGTCGCGTGTCGACGTACCAGGGCACGCCGTAGATCGCGGCGCCCGCCGCGTTCGAGTCCCATATGCCGCTGAAATAATCCGCAGGCTGGATCGTTGCCGAGGCCGCGATGCGCTGCTGCAGGGGGGCGAGCGCCTTGAGCGCGACGAATTCCGGGATCCAGCTATTGCCGAGTTGGCAGAGATCCGGCGTCGAATCGCCCGCGACGGCCGTCAGCAGCTTTTGGTGCGCTTCGCTCCACGGCAGCTGTTCGACTTCGATACGGATGTCGGGATGCAAGCGCTCGAACTCGGGAAGCAACTCCTGCACGACCTCGCCTTCGCGGCCCATGGCCCAGAAGTGCAGGACGCTGCGTGTATCGCTCGCGCCGCAGCCCGCGGATAGGCACGCGGCAGATAGGATCCCCAGGCCGGCGAGCGCATGTCGCACGCGTAACATCTCGCGCGCCGCCACTAATGAGGTCCCTTTTTTTTGATTTGCATACCCAGAGGAGCGAAATTTTGGTAGATACTAGGCCGCTTCTGGGAGACTCGTCCATAACGAGCCAAAATAAGCATTGCGGGTGGCGTTCGCTGCATGGCGATTGCCCATCGGTAGCGAATTGCGGGCCTCGAGGCTCGTGAAATGGAGACCTGTGAGTCGCAATCACCCGCGTTCTGGCTCAGTAATCGGGCTGCCCTGGTTGGCATTGTGGTACTGGTTTCTCGCACCCGCGGCGGTGGCGGAACCGGCGCTTGCCGCGGCTCCGCCGCCGACATTTCTCGAAGTCGCGAACCTGGCTCATTACGCCGAAATCAATGCCGCCTTGCCGCCGCCGAAGCCGGGCGAACACCGCGTCGTGTTCATCGGCGATTCCATTACCGAAGGCTGGCGCGACGCCGACCCGCAATATTTTGCTTCGGCTGGTTCGATCAGCCGCATCGACCGCGGCATCGGCGGGCAGACGAGCCCGCAAATGTTGCTGCGCTTTCAACAGGACGTCATCGCCTTGCACCCTTACGCCGTCCATATATTGGCCGGCACGAATGACGTTGCCGGCAACTGGGGCGCGATGCCGCTCGAGGCCACGGAACGCGCGATCGCCTCGATGGCCGAACTCGCGCATGCCCATGGCATCCGCGTCCTCATCGGCTCGGTCTTGCCGGCGCGCGAGTTCCCGTGGCGTCCCGGCTTGAACCCGGGCCCCGCAGTCCTCAGTCTGAACGGGTGGCTGCGCGCCTATAGCGGCTCGAAAGGATTCATCTATGTCGATTATTATGCGCGCCTCACGGACGGTGAGCTCGGAATGCGGCCCGAGCTGGCTGCGGATGGCGTACACCCGACACCCGCGGGCTATGCGCTGATGAAAACCTTGACGGACGCTGCGATTCAGCGCGCACTCGGATCGCGCGTCCGCTGAGGGCAGCATGCGCATCATGCGCGGACGGCCTTAGGGAGGCATCGACGATGGCGAAAGCACAGATTGATTTGCGCAGCGATACGGTAACGAGACCCACGCCGGGAATGCGTGCCGCGATGGCCGCGGCGGAGGTCGGCGACGATGTCTACGGCGACGATCCAACCGTCAATCGTCTCGAAGCGTCGGCCGCCGAGCGCTTCGGCTTCGAACGCGCGCTGTTCTTCGCAACCGGCACACAAAGCAATCTCGCCGCGCTGATGGCTCATTGCGGCCGCGGCGACGAATACCTCGTTGGCAGCGAGGCGCATACGTACAGGTACGAGCAGGGAGGCGCGGCGGTACTCGGCAGCATCCAACCGCAGCCCTTGGATAACGAGGCGGACGGCACGATTGCGATCGAGCGGATCGCGCATGCGATCAAGCCGGACGACGTGCACTTCGTGCGCTCGCGGTTGTTGGCGCTCGAAAATACGATCGGGGGCCGCATATTGCCGCTCGAGTATCAGCGCGCGGCGACCGCGTTGGCGCATGCCCGCGGACTCGCGACCCATCTCGATGGGGCCCGGCTGTTCAACGCCATCGTCAAATCGGGTGCCCAAGAGCGCGACGCGGTCTGCGGTTACGATTCCCTGTCGCTGTGCTTGTCGAAGGGTCTGGGCGCGCCCGCCGGTACGCTGTTGCTCGGATCGCGCGACTTGATCACGCAGGCGCGGCGCTGGCGCAAGGCGCTCGGCGGCGGCATGCGCCAAACCGGAATCCTCGCGGCTGCGGGAATCTATGCGCTCGAACACCACGTCGCGCGGCTCGCCGAGGATCATGCGAATGCGCAGTTCCTCGCCGCCGGCCTGCGCGCGATTGGGCTCGCGGCGGAGCCGCCGCAAACCAACATGGTATTTGTCACGCTGCCGCCGCAGCGGGTCGCGGGATTGGCGGCGCATCTCGCGTCGGCCGGCATCCTGGCGTCGGTCGCCGAGCGTACCCGGCTCGTGACTCATATGGATGTCTCGCACGAGGATCTCGCAACGGCGCTTCGGGTGTTTGCCGCGTATCTCGACAGGCCCTAGATCGTCGCGCGATGGCGGCAACGGCGCAGCGGGCCCGCGTCAAGATCATTGACCGGGGTCTGGATCATTGACCGGGGTCAAGTAAATCGACCGGCCGCGGCGGTTTTTACACAACCTTTACATCGTCCGTGAAATTCTGTGCCGGGTTTTTCCAGCGGCGCCAGTATCTTGCGACGGATCGAGGCGATCGGAGTTCTTATGGATATGGTGTTCTTGGGCGTATTCATCGCGCTGTTCGCATTGGCGAGCGCATTGGTCAAGGGCTGCGCGGTCTTGGAGCGCAAATCGGAGCGAAAGAAATGAATGCTGCCTACCTGCTGAGCGGCTTGCTGGCGCTCGCCTTGCTGATTTATTTGTTGGCCGCGCTGATTTGGGCCGAGGATCTCTGACGTGACCGCTCAGGCATGGACTCAGCTCGTCATTTTCCTCGGCGTATTGATCGCGTTGGCCTACCCGCTCGCGGCGTGGTTGACGCGCGTCGCAGATACCAGGCCGTTCGGCGGTATCGCCGGAAAGATCGAAAGCGCGATTTATCGCGTCGCCGGAGTCGATCCGGCCGAAGACATGCCCTGGACGAAATACGCGATCGCGCTGTTGCTGTTCAACGGGTTGGGAGTGATCATCGTCTACCTGCTGCAGCGTTTTCAGCTCGCGCTGCCGCTCAATCCCCAGGCAATGGCAAACGTATCGGCGGACTCCGCGTTCAATACGGCGGTCAGCTTCGTCACGAATACCAATTGGCAAGGCTACTCCGGCGAGTCGACGATGAGCTATTTGACGCAGATGCTCGCGCTCGCCGTGCAGAATTTTTTCTCGGCGGCGACCGGAATAGCGGTGGCCTATGCCTTGATTCGCGGCTTCGCACGCCGCTCGGCGCAGGGTATTGGAAATTTCTGGGTCGATTTGACGCGCGGCACTCTCTATGTGTTGCTGCCATTGTCCTTGATCGTCGCCACGATCTTTATGGGGCAGGGCGTCATACAGAATTTCGATGCGTATCGGGACGTGCACACGCTCGAGTCCCTGACCTACGACAATCCGCAGGTCGATGCGGCGGGCCAGCCGCTCAAAGACGCGGCCGGAAACCCGCTGACGGTGAGCGTCACCACGCAAACCCAGACGCTGCCGATGGGTCCGGTGGCTTCGCAGGAAGCGATCAAGATGCTCGGCACCAACGGCGGTGGATTCTTCAACGCGAATTCCGCACACCCCTACGAGAACCCGACTCCGCTCAGCAACTTCGTGCAGATGATCGCGATGTTCATCATCCCGGCGGCGCTGTGTTTCGTATTCGGTCGCGTGCTCGGAGATTTGCGCCAGGGCTGGGCGATACTCGGCGCGATGACCGTGATCTTCGTCCTGATGGCGTCGCTCGCTCTCTGGGCCGAGCAGCAGGGCAACCCCGTGTTCGCGCCGCTCGGCGTCGATCAAGTGCAGAGCCCGCTGCAGGCGGGCGGCAACATGGAGGGTAAGGAGACGCGCTTCGGCATCGTCGCTTCCGCGTTGTTTGCGACGATCACGACGTCCGCGTCTTGCGGCGCCGTCAATTCGATGCACGATTCGTTCACGCCGCTCGGCGGACTGGTGCCGATGTGGCTCATACAGCTCGGCGAGGTCGTCTTCGGCGGCGTCGGCGCGGGACTCTACGGAATGCTGATATTCGCGATCATGGCGGTGTTCATCGCCGGACTCATGATCGGGCGAACGCCGGAATACGTCGGAAAGAAAATCGAATCCTTCGAGATGAAAATGACCTCGATCGTGATTCTGGTCACGCCGCTGTTGGTGCTCGTGGGTACCGCGATCGCGGTGATGGCCGAACAAGGCAGGGCGGGGATCCTCAATCCCGGTGCGCACGGCTTCTCCGAGATTCTGTATGCGCTTTCCTCCGCGAGCAACAACAACGGCAGCGCGTTCGCCGGCATATCCGCAAATACGCCTTTCTACAATATTCTACTCGCGGTCGTGATGTGGTTCGGCCGATTCGCATTCATCGTGCCGGTGCTCGCGATCGCCGGCTCTCTCGCCAAAAAGAAGCGCATCGAGGCCACGGCGGGCACCTTGCCGACCCATGGTGCGCTGTTCATCGCCTTGCTCGTCGGAACCGTCGTCTTGGTCGGTGCGCTGACTTATGTGCCCGCGCTCGCGCTCGGGCCGATCATCGAGCATTTGCAGTTGCACGCGATTCATTGAGGCATAGAAGATGGTTCGAAAAAATCTAGCGTTGTTCGATCGTGCGCTGCTGGGGCCGGCGATCATCGACTCGTTCCGCAAATTGTCGCCTGCGACGCAAATACGCAATCCCGTGATGTTCGTCGTCTACGTGGGCAGTATCCTCACGACGCTGCTGTTCGTGCAGAGCTTGCGCGGCTTCGGCGAGGCCTCTTCGGGCTTCATTTTCGCGATTTCGGCATGGCTCTGGTTCACGGTGCTCTTTGCCAATTTTGCCGAGGCGCTGGCCGAGGGCCGCAGCAAGGCGCAGGCGGCTTCGTTACGCGGACTGAAGCAGGCCGTGAGCGCGAAAAAAATGCGCGTTCCGAAATTCGGCAGCGAGTGGATCGCGACGCCCGCGCCGGAGTTGCAGAAGGGCGATTTTTACCTTGTCGAGGTCGGCGATGTGGTCCCGGCAGACGGCGAGGTCATCGACGGCGTCGCATCGGTCGATGAGAGCTCGATCACCGGCGAATCGGCACCGGTCGTGCGCGCTTCCGGCGGCGATTTCTCGGCGGTCACCGGCGGCACGCGCGTACTGTCGGATTGGCTCATCGCGCGCGTCTCCGTGAATCCGGGTGAGGCATTCATCGATCGCATGATTGCAATGGTCGAGGGCGCGAAGCGCCAGAAAACGCCGAACGAAATCGCGCTCACGATCTTGTTGATCGCCTTGACGCTCGTGTTCCTGCTGGCCACTGCGACCTTGCTGCCGTTTTCCGTGTTCAGCGTGTCGGTCGCGAAGCTCGGAGCGCCGGTGACCATCACGGTCCTGGTCGCGTTGCTGGTTTGCCTGATTCCGACGACGATTGGCGGTTTGCTCTCGGCGATCGGTGTCGCCGGCATGAGTCGAATGATGGCCTCGAACGTGATCGCGACATCGGGGCGCGCGGTCGAGGCGGCCGGGGACGTCGACGTGTTGTTGTTGGACAAGACCGGAACGATCACCTTGGGGAATCGGCAGGCGGCGTCCTTTATTCCGGCCGACGGCGTCACGGAACAACAACTCGCCGACATCGCGCAGCTCGGTTCCTTGGCGGACGAGACGCCCGAAGGGCGCAGCATCGTGATTCTCGCGAAGCAACGCTTTAATTTGCGTGAGCGCAACATGAGCGGGCTCGAGGCGACATTCGTGCCGTTCTCGGCGCATACGCGCATGAGCGGCGTCAACATCGGCACGCGCGAGGTGCGTAAAGGCGCCGCCGATGCGGTCAAGCGCTATGTCGAGGCCTTGGGCTTCAGCTTTCCGGTGCGCGTTGGCCAAATCGTCGACGAAGTGGCCCGCAAGGGCAGCACGCCGCTCGTGGTTTCGGACGGCGGTCGCGTGCTCGGCGTCGTCGAACTCAAGGACATCGTCAAGGGCGGCATCCGAGAGCGCTTCGGCGAATTGCGCCGCATGGGCATCAAGACCGTCATGATCACCGGGGATAATCGGCTGACCGCGGCCGCGATTGCCGCCGAAGCCGGAGTCGACGATTTCCTCGCCGAGGCGACGCCCGAGGCAAAGCTCAAGCTGATTCGTCAATACCAGGCCGAGGGACGGCTCGTCGCGATGACGGGCGACGGCACCAACGATGCGCCGGCGCTGGCCCAGGCCGACGTCGCGGTCGCCATGAATTCTGGGACGCAAGCGGCCAAAGAGGCCGGCAACATGGTCGACCTCGATTCCAATCCGACCAAGCTCATCGAGATCGTCGAGGTCGGTAAGCAGCTGCTGATCACGCGTGGATCGCTGACGACGTTTTCAATCGCGAACGACGTCGCAAAGTATTTTGCGATCATCCCGGCGGCGTTTTCGACGACCTATCCGCAGCTCGAGGTGCTCGACGTGATGCGCTTGGCGAGCCCGAATTCCGCGATTCTGTCGGCCGTGATTTTCAATGCCGTGATCATCGTCTTGTTGATTCCGCTCGCGCTCAAAGGCGTCAAGTACCGCGCGCTCGGCGCGGCGGCATTGCTGCGCAGGAATTTGGCGATCTATGGCCTGGGTGGGATCGCCATACCCTTCGCCGGCATCAAACTCATCGACATGACGCTAGTGGCGCTGCGACTGGTATAGAGGTGTATCGATCATGATCTCCATATTGCGCCCGCTGTTGGTGCTGTTCTTTGGCCTGAGTTTGCTGACCGGGATCATCTATCCCTTGGCCGTCACCGGAATCGGCAAGCTCGCGTTTCCGGATCAAGTGGCGGGCAGCATGATCACGAAGGGCGGCGCCGTGGTCGGATCGGCGCTGATCAGTCAATCGTTTCAGGATCCCAAGTATTTCTGGGGACGGCTGTCGGCCACGTCGCCGATGCCAAACGGCGGTACCGCATCGAGCGGATCGAATTTCGGGCCCTTGAATCCGGCGCTCGTCGATGCCGCCAAGGCGCGCATTTCGGCGTTGAAGGCTGCGGATCCCGACAACACGCTGCCTATTCCGGTCGATTTGGTGACCGCCTCGGGCAGCGGCCTCGATCCCGAGATCAGCCCTGCGGCGGCGCTGTACCAGGTGGCACGCGTGGCCCGCGCACGACATTTGGACGCGGTAAAGCTTCGAGAAAACGTGCTGGCCGCCGTACAGCCGCCTCAATGGCACCTATTCGGCGAATCTCGCGTCAACGTATTGTTACTCAACCTGGCTCTGGATCGCGCACAATAGCGGCAGATGCCGATATCGAGCGAACAACGCCCGGATCCCGACGTCCTGCTGGCGAAGGTCAACCAGGAGGAAGCGCAGGCGCAACGCGGCAAGTTGCGAATCTATTTCGGCTCGTCCGCGGGCGTCGGAAAAACCTACGCGATGTTGGCCGCGGCGCGCAAACTGCGCATGGAGGGCCGCGACGTCCTGCTTGGCGTCATCGAGACTCACGGTCGGATAGAAACGGCCGCTCTAATGGCCGATATGGAGATCCTGCCCCCGCGACTGACGCTTTACCGGGGAAAGCAGCTCCCTGAATTCGATCTGGACGCCGCGCTGAAGCGCCATCCCGCGCTGATTCTGGTCGACGAACTGGCGCATTCGAACATACAGGGTGTGCGCCACCCAAAGCGCTGGCAGGACGTCGAGGAACTGCTCGCCGCCGGCATCGATGTATTCACGACGCTCAACGTCCAGCATTTGGAAAGCCTCAACGATGTCGTCGGCGGCATCACCAATGTGCGCGTTTGGGAGACCGTGCCGGATACCGTGTTCGACGATGCCGACGAGGTCGTGCTCGTCGATATCCCGGCGGACGAGCTGCTCGCGAGGCTCAAGGCCGGCAAGGTTTATATCCCGCAGCAGGCCGAGCGTGCGGCCGAAAATTTCTTCCGCAAGGGCAATCTCATGGCGCTGCGCGAACTCGCGCTGCGTCGCACCGCCGATCGGGTCGAGGGCGATGTACAAGCCTATCGGGTCGGCAAGTCGATCGGGTCGGTATGGAAAACCGCGACCGCGCTGCTGACCTGCGTGGGACCCAATCCAGGGGCCGAGCGAGTCGTGCGCGCAGCCGCGAGATTGGCGAGCCAGCTGAACGCCGACTGGCATGCAATTTACGTGGAAACGCCTGCCCTGCAGCGTCTGCCCGCCGCGCAGCGCGAGCGAATTCTCGGGACGCTCGATTTGGCAAAGGATTTGGGCGCGACGACGGCCGTCATCGCCAGTGCGAATGTCGCCGAGAGCGTCATCGGCTACGCCCGCAGCTACAACCTATCGAAGGTCGTGATCGGCCGCGACGCCACGCGCCGGCTCTGGCCGTGGCAACGCTCGAGCGGTCAGCGATTGGCCATGCTGGCACCCGACATCGATCTCGTCGAGATCGGCCGGTTGGATATCCATGCGGCGCCCAGCGCCAACAGCGGCGCGGCGCTCGCCGGTCTGCCGGTTCCCGAGTCGAGCGAGCGGCGCAAGACGAAGAATCTGCGCTACCTCTGGGCCGCGCTCGCGTGTATCGGCGTAACGATTGCGGTGGCACCGCTGGCGCTGCATTTCGATCGGGCCAATATCGTCGCCGTCTATCTGCTCGCCGTCGTATTGGTCGCCGTCCGCTACGGCCGGGGGCCGGCCGCGCTGGCCGCGTTCCTCAGCGTGGCCTGCTTCGATTTCTTTTTCGTTCCGCCGCGCTTCTCGTTCGCCATCGCCAACGTGCAATACTTGCTGACGTTTGTCATGATGCTCGCGGTCGCCTTGATCGTCGGGCAATTGACCGCGGGACTGCGTTTTCAAGCGCGAGTCGCCTTGCACCGAGAGGAGCGTGCCGGGTCTCTTTATGAAATCGCGCGCGATTTGTCGGGAGCCGTGCAAATCGAACAGGTCGTCAAAATCAGCGACGAATCGATCGAACGGACGTTTCGCGCCGACGCGATGTTGTTGCTGCCGGACGCAGTCGGCAAATTGACGATGACTCCGACCGACGCTCCGACGCCGCTCACCGTCGATATTGGCATTGCGCAATGGGCCTTCGACAAAGGCCAACCGGCCGGTTTCGGCACCGACACCTTGCCCGGAAGCGAAGTGCTCTACATTCCATTGCGTGCGCCGATACGCGCGCGCGGCGTTCTCGCGGTTCGGGCCAACAGCCGTCGCCTACTGCGCATCCCCGAGCAGCGCCAGCTGCTCGACACCTTTGCGGCGCTGATCGCGATCGCGCTCGAGCGCGTGCATTACGTCGGCGTTGCGCAAGACGCCCTGGTCCGTATGGAATCGGAGCGCCTGCGCAATTCCTTGCTCGCCGCGCTGTCGCACGATTTGCGGACGCCTTTGACGGTTTTGGTGGGTTTGGCGGAATCCTTGACACGGACCAAGCCGGCGCTCTCGAGCGCGCAACTCGAGATTGCGGATGCGATGACGGACGAAGCCCATCGCATGAGCGCGCTCGTCGGCAACCTGCTCGACATGGCGCGCATCGAGAGCGGCGACGTGAAGCTGAATCTCGAATGGCAGCCGCTGGAGGAAGTGGTCGGTTCGGCGCTCAATGCGGCGCGCATCATGCTCAAGCAGCACACGGTCGAGGTGCGTCTGCCGCGCGATTTGCCGCTGGTGCGTTTCGATGCCTTATTGATCGAGCGAGTGCTCGTCAATTTGCTCGAGAACGCATCCAAGTATACGCCGCCGGGGAGCCGCGTAATCCTGTCGGCGGAGGTGATCGGCGATACACTCAACGTGACCGTCGCCGACGACGGCCCCGGCTTGCCGGTGGGTAGGGAAGAGGCGGTTTTCCAGAAATTTACGCGCGGCGAGCGCGAATCCTCAACGCCCGGGGTCGGCCTCGGGCTCGCGATCTGCCGCGCAATCGTCGCGTCCCATTCGGGAAAGATTTGGGCCCATAATCGGCCCGGCGGCGGCGCCAGTTTTACATTCACGCTGCCCTTGGGCGTGCCACCACCAGCGTCGGTCGAACTGGAGTCGATGCATGGGTGAGCCGAGTCCGGTAGCGATCCTGATCGAAGATGAGCGTCAAATCCGCCGCTTCGTGCGCACTGCGCTCGAAGGCGAGGGCTGGGTCGTGCACGAGGCGGATACCATGCGTCAGGGATTGACCGATGCGGGCACGCGCAAACCGGACTTGATCATTCTGGATCTCGGCTTGCCCGACGGCGACGGCGTCGAATTCTTACGCGACTTGCGCGGCTGGTCGGGCGTGCCGGTCATCGTGCTGTCCGCGCGCGTCAACGAACACGAAAAAATCGCGGCGCTGGACGCAGGCGCCGACGACTACTTGACCAAACCGTTCGGCGTAGGGGAACTCTTGGCGCGCGTGCGCGCGGCTTCGCGACGCCGTCGCGAGCTCGGCACGTCGCCGGGCGCGGTATTCGAATTCGGCGACGTGCGCGTCGATCTATCGCTGCGGCTCGTGCAAAAGGGCGGCGAGGCCGTGCACTTGACGCCGATCGAATATCGGCTGTTGACGCTCTTGGTTGCCAATGCGGGCAAGGTCATGACGCATCGCCAGATCTTGCGAGAGGTCTGGGGCCCATCGCACGCGGAGCATGGGCATTATGTGCGCGTGTATATGGGACACCTGCGCCAAAAACTCGAGGACGATCCGGCCCAGCCGAAGCACATCGTGACCGAGACGGCGGTCGGCTACCGGCTGGTGCAAAACCCGACGAGCTAAGGGCGGCCTCGTACGGCTGTCGCGGACCAGTTACGCCGCGCCCGTGTCAGATCCTCGGCCGTATCCACATCGAAAGCCGCCGATGGCAGGTCGATCAGGATGCGTTGTTCGGGTGCCAAGCGAGCGATCATGTCGCGCAGCCCGATTTCACCCTTGCTGCCAGCCGCCGCCGCAAACAGGCCTTTGGGCAGAATCACCGGCGTGCCGCCGCGCGCATCGCCGCGCGCGTCGCCGTGGATGCCGTCCAGCGTGCCGATGCGTCTGGCGGCAACCCGCCGTCGTGCAGCCTGCCAACGCGCGATGAGGCGCCGCAGGTCGCGGCGCTCCAATGCCGCCAGGTCGACGGGCACGATCAATACGCCGGCCGAGAATTTTGCGCGAGAGAGACCGAGGCGCACGGAACTCGCGAGACCCTCGGAACGTCGTGAATTCGCACACAGAACCGCAGGGATGCGCCGCAATTCGACGCGCAGTCGCGCGGCGCGCGGCGGCACGATGACGATGAGCTGGGAGCGGACCAGCTTAGTCAACATGAGTGCGGTCCGGCGCAGCAGGCTCGCGCCATGCATGCGCGCGAGGGCTTTCGGCGTCCCCAGTCGCCGCGAGTAGCCGGCGGCCAAGACGACGATGCGCAACTGCGACAAGGGGGAGGCATTCATTGCTATTATGGTGACATGAACGATGAGCTAAAGAAGAGCTATGGCAGCCTCAAGCGCCGACCGTTCCTGACACCGCTGTGGCTGGCGGCGTTTGCAGCCGCGATCCTCGCCGGTCTTGCCGCGTGGCTCTGGAGTACGGCCGGCGCCACGACGGTCATCGTGATTCGTCATGCCGAAAAGCAATTGGACGGTAGCGCCGATCCGCCGCTCGCGGCGGCCGGCGAAGCCCGGGCGGCAATCTTGGCGCGCTTGTTCGGCGAGACGACAGCGCCGGGCCGTATCGATGCCATTTACATCTCGCCGGCGCTGCGCGACCGGCTCACGGCGGCGCCCTTGGCGGCGCGCTTGAGATTGACGCCGCTCGTCGTCGCGCAGGACGATCCGCGAGCCCTGGTGCGCCGCGTGCTGCATGAGCACCCGGGCGAGCGCGTATTGATCGTCGGACACAGCGATACCGTTCCCGCGATAGTGGCTGCGTTGAGCGGTCGCAGCGATATTCCGGCCATCGGCGCCGAGGAATTCGGCACAATCTACGTCGTCACCGTGCCCCCTCTGGGGCATGCGATTCTCTTGCGTTTGAGTTATTGATCGCTCAAACGATGCCTTGGCGCAGCATGATCGCGTGTTGCACGAATTTTGCGTGGCGCCCGATGCGGAAATCCGCGACGACCGCATCGCGAATGCGCCTTCCGGCGTCGATCAGGAACGTGGCCCTGCGCACGCCGACACCGAGCGGACCGTTGACGCCGTACATCTTGACGACCGTTTTATGCTCATCGGACAGCAGCGTGAAGGGCAATTGATACTTCTCGCGGAATCGCGCATGAGTCTCGGGGTTTTGCGGGCTGACACCGATGACGTGCAGGCCGGAGCGCTGGATTTCCGTATGTAGGTCCCGCAGCGCGCAGGCCTGACTCGTACAGCCCGGCGTGAAGTCCCGCGGGTAGAAATACAGTACGACGGCGCCCGCGCTCAATAGCTGGGTCAGGGACCGATCCTGGCCCGTATGGTCCGGCAGAGTGAATTCCGGCGCTCGTTCGCCCACTTGCAGCATTCTGACGACCCCCCTTCCTTGCGACCCCATCCTTAGTGTAGCCGTATCTTAAGCCTTAGACCCCGGCGGCCGGCAGCGGCGTATGATTTACCTAAATGATACATCGACCAATGGCAATACTTTGGTTTGGAATGCTTTGCTGCTAGTATTCGTCGCCCTTTCCGGGGGAGTAGCTCAGTTGGGAGAGCGTCGCGTTCGCAATGCGAAGGTCGAGGGTTCGATCCCCTTCTCCTCCACCAGTTCGAAGGACCGGAGTATCGACTCCGGTCTTTATCCTCGAAGCCTCGGTAGCTCAGTGGATAGAGCGAATGCCTCCTAAGCGTTAGGTCGCCGGTTCGATTCCGGCCCGGGGCACCATATGTGGCTCAACGACACGACCATTCCTGAGCGCCGTGCCTTGCTGGCGGCCTTTGGCGGATATGGCGTCGACGGCTTCGACACCATGATCTACACGTTCATCGTCCCCACGCTGCTCGCGCTCTGGGGCATATCCAAGGCCGAGGCCGGTTATATTGCGACCGGCGCGTTGTTGACCTCGGCGCTCGGGGGCTGGGCCGCCGGCGTGCTCGCGGACCGTTATGGCCGCGTGCGCATTCTGCAGCTGACCATTGCATGGTTTGCGCTGTTCACGTTCTTGAGCGGGTTCACTGATTCGTTCGGCCAGCTGTTGCTCGTCCGGTCGATGCAGGGACTCGGTTTCGGCGGTGAATGGGCCGTCGGATCCATCCTCATCGCGGAAACCATCCGCGCGCGCAATCGCGGCAGGGCCACGGGCTTGGTACAGAGCAGCTGGGCGGTGGGGTGGGCCGGTGCCGCGTTCGCATTTTGGGGCCTCTATGCGGTGCTGCGCCCCGAGCATGCCTGGCGTGTATTGCTCTGGCTCGGAGTTCTGCCGGCGCTGCTGGTCATCTACATCCGACGCAACGTGGCCGAGCCGCCGGTCTATTTGCAGGCGCGCGCACGCCCCGATGCGAGGCCTGCAGCGGCTCTGGCCATTTTTCGGGGGCCGCTGCTGCGAACCACGACGCTCGCGAGCCTGATGTCCGCGGGCATGCTCGGTGCGTACTACTCCGTGACGACATGGCTGCCGACTTACCTGAACACGGAGCGGCACCTGTCCGTGGCCGGTACCGCGACGTATCTGCTGGTTCTGATTGGGGGCTGCTTTGCCGGCTACCTCTCGAGCGCTTGGCTGTCCGATGCGATCGGTCGGCGGCGTTGTTTCGTGCTGTTCGCCGTCGGCGGAATCCTCGCGGTGCTGGCATACACCCATATCCACGCCGGCAATTCCTTAACCGAATTGCTCGGTTTTCCGCTCGGTTTCTTCAACTCCGGCATTTTCGCGGGCACCGGCGCCTATCTGACCGAGTTGTATCCAACCGCGGTGCGCGGTTCCGGCCAGGGATTTTCCTACAGCTTCGGGCGCGCGCTCGGTGCCATTTGCCCGGCCTTGATCGGGCGCGCGAGCGTCCAGTATTCGCTGGGCGAAGCGATCGGCGCGATGACCGTCGCCGCCTACGGGCTCGTCATACTTGCCGTATGGGCTTTGCCCGAAACGCGCGGTCGCGTGTTGATGGTGAAAGCGAGCGTCGTCGGCTGATGCAGGGCCGTGGCGATCGTTGGCAATTCTGGATAGACCGCGGTGGCACGTTCACCGACCTCATCGGGCGTGCGCCGCAGGGAAGCTTGCATACCCTGAAGCTGCTGTCCGAGAACCCGGCACAGTATTCGGATGCCTCGGTCGAGGGGATCCGGCGGCTGCTCGGGCTGCGCAGCGAAGAGCCGATCAGCGCCGAGAGGGTGGAATGCGTAAAGATGGGCACGACGGTCGCGACCAATGCGCTGCTCGAACGCAAAGGCGAGCGCACGCTGCTCGTGATCACACGCGGCTTCAAAGACGCGCTGCGCATCGCGACGCAGGCGCGGCCGCGCTTGTTCGATCGGCGCATCGTGTTGCCGGCGCTGCTGTACGAGCGCGTCATCGAGGCGGACGAGCGCATCGGTGCCGGCGGCGAGCTGGTCACGGCCTTCGATGCCGCGGCGCTGCGGCCGTCACTGCAGGACGCGCATCGAGCGGGCCTGCGCGCCTGTGCGATCGCATTCATGCATGGTTACCGCTATCCAGCGCACGAACTCGCGGCCGCAGAATTGGCGCGCGAGATCGGCTTTTCGCAGATCTCGGTATCGCATCGGGTCAGTCCGCTGCCGAAGCTCGTGCCGCGTGGCGACACCACGGTCGCGGACGCCTACTTGTCGCCGATTCTGCGCCGCTACGTCGCGGAGCTCGCTCGGCAATTGAACGATGTGCCGCTCTATCTGATGCAGAGCTCCGGGGGGCTCATCGAGGCGCATCTGCTGCAAGGCAAGGATGCGATTCTTTCGGGACCGGCCGGCGGCATCGTGGGCATGGTGCGTACCGGACTCGCCGCGGGACATCAGAAATTGATCGGCTTCGATATGGGGGGTACGTCCACCGACGTCAGCCATTTCGCGGGCGAGTACGAGCGCGTGTTCGACACGGAAGTCGGCGGCGTGCGCATGCGAACGCCGATGTTGAGCGTGCACACGATCGCGGCGGGTGGCGGTTCGATCATTCGTTTCGACGGCACGCGGCTGCGCGTGGGTCCTGAGTCGGCCGGCGCGAATCCGGGGCCCGCGTGCTATCGGCGCGCCGGTCCGCTCACGATCACGGACGCCAACGTGCTACTCGGCCGTATCCAGCCGGAATTCTTTCCGAAGGTTTTCGGGCCGAGCGCGGACCAAGCACTCGACCGCGAGATCGTCGCGGAGCGTTTTGCGGCGATGGCGCGGGCGATCAGCGACGCGAGCGGCCGCAGCGTCAGCGTCGAGGAAGTCGCGAGCGGCGCGCTCATGATCGCCGTGGGCAGCATGGCGAACGCCATCAAGCGCATTTCGGTGGCGCGCGGCTACGACGTGACGGCCTACTGCTTGCAGTGTTTCGGCGGTGCCGGCGGCGGGCACGCCTGCCGTGTCGCCGACGCGCTCGGCATGACCCGCGTATTTATACATCCTCTGGCCGGTGTACTGAGCGCCTATGGCATGGGTCTCGCCGATCAGATTGCGATGCGCGAGTGCTCGCTCGAACAAGACTTGAACGATGGCGGTTTGGCGCTGGCCTACGCCGGCGCGTCCGCGTTGCAACGCGAGGCCGCGGCACAATTGCGCCGGCAAGGAATCGGCGAGGCGAGGCTGCGCACCCAAGCGAGTCTATTCGTGCGCTACCGCGGCACCGACACGGCGCTTGCTTGCGAACTGGGCGGCGCCGGGGCGCAAAGCGTGGCATCGATCCGTCGGCAGTTCGAGCACGCCTATCGCCGGCAATATGCGTTTCTCGTGCCTGGAGTCGACTTGGTCATCGAGTCGATTTCGGTCGAATGCAGCGCCGCGCATGATGATCTTGCGGCGCCGCGCGCGAATCTCGACGCGCCTCCCCACGATCCGGCGGTCGGCGCCGCGGTATCGATGTACTGCGACGACGACCAGAGATCCGGCGAGTGGTGTGCCGCGCGCCTGTATTCGGCCGAGTCGCTGCGGCCCGGCGCGCGCATCGACGGCCCGGCCGTCATCGCGGAGCGCAACTCGACGACGGTCATCGAGCGTGGCTGGCGCGGCACCGTCGGCGCCGACGGCGCGCTCGAATTGCTGCGCGTGATACCGCGCACGGGGCGTTTTGCGGCCGGCACCCGCGCCGATCCCGTGATGCTCGAGGTATTCAATAATCTGTTCATGAACATCGCCGAACAAATGGGTTCACGGCTGCAGAGTACCGCCTACTCGGTCAACATCAAGGAGCGATTGGACTTCAGTTGCGCGCTGTTCGACGCCGCCGGCCAATTGATTGCGAATGCGCCGCACATGCCGGTGCATCTGGGATCGATGGGGGAATCCATCCGAACCGTCATCGAGCGCAACCCCCGCCCCGAAGCCGGCGATGTATATCTGCTCAACGATCCTTACCATGGCGGCACGCATTTGCCGGACATGACGGTCGTCACGCCGGTGTTCGTCGATACCGGCGACACGCGTCCGCGTTTTTTTGTCGCGTCGCGCGGTCATCACGCCGACGTCGGCGGAATTACGCCGGGCTCGATGCCGCCGTTCTCGACGAGTATTTCCGATGAGGGCATCCTGATCGATAATTTCAAGCTCGTCGAACAAGGCCGCTTGCGCGCGGCGCAACTACGCGAGCTGCTCGGCGGCGGCGCGCACCCGGCGCGCAATATCGATCAAAACCTCGCCGACTTGCAGGCGCAGATAGCCGCAAACGAGAAGGGCGCCGAGGAATTGCGGGCGCTCATCAAGGCCTATGGCTGGGAGACGGTCGAGGCCTACATGGGTCACGTCCAGGACAATGCGGAGGAGTCGGTGCGGCGTGCGATCGGAGCGCTGCACGACGGCCAATTCACGCTGCGCCTGGACAATGGCGCCGAGATTCGCACCGCTGTGCGCGTCAACCGCGCGGCACGATCGGTAACCATCGATTTTACGGGCACGAGCGCGCAATTGCCGAATAATTTCAACGCGCCGCGTGCGGTCACGATGGCAGCCGTCCTGTACGTGTTTCGTACGCTCGTGGACGACGACATTCCGCTGAACGCGGGGTGCTTGAAGCCGATCGAGGTGATCGCGCCGCCGGGCTCGATGCTCAATCCCCGTTACCCGGCGGCGGTCGTTGCGGGCAACGTCGAGACCTCGACCTGCGTCACCAATGCGCTGTACGGAGCGCTCGGCGTCATGGCCGCAAGCCAGTGCACGATGAACAATTTTACGTTCGGCAATTCGCGCCATCAGTACTATGAAACGATCGCGGGCGGTTCGGGCGCGGGTCCCGGTTTCGCCGGCGCGAGCGTCGTGCAAACGCATATGACCAATTCGCGGCTGACGGATCCGGAGGTGCTCGAACTGCGCTATCCGGTCCGAGTCGAGTCCTATGAAATACGCGCGGGTTCCGGCGGCGCGGGCCGCTGGCGGGGCGGCGACGGCGGCCAGCGGCGCGTGAGTTTTCTGGAACCGATGAGCGCCTCGATATTGAGCAACGGCCGCAAGTTCGGTGCTTTCGGAATGGCGGGCGGACAGCCGGGCGAGGTCGGCAAGACCTGGATCGAAAGAGCCGATGGCCGGATCGAGCTCTTGGATCATATCGGTTCGGCCGAAATGGCGGTCGGGGACAGTATCGTGATCCGCACGCCCGGCGGCGGCGGCTACGGGGCTTGACCGTATCCCCGGTAGCATTTTACTGCGGCCCTGGTTCATGATTGCCGCTATGCCGAACCCATTACGTATCAATCCCGATCGGCTCTGGTCCAGTCTGATGCAGATGGCCGAAATCGGCGCGACCGGCCGCGGCGGCTGTAATCGCCAGGCCTTGACCGATCAGGACAAGGCCGGCCGTGACCTGTTCACCGCCTGGGGACGCGCCGCGGGCTGCGCGGTCAGTGTTGATGAAATCGGCAATATTTTTCTGCGGCGCGCGGGCCGCCTTCCCGATGCAGAGCCCGTGCTGATCGGCAGTCATCTCGATACGCAGGCGACCGGCGGGCGTTTCGACGGCGTCTACGGCGTGCTCGCAGGATTGGAGATTTTGAGAACGCTCGCCGACCAAGGATTGCAACCCAATCGCACGATCGAGGTGGCGAGCTGGACCAATGAAGAGGGCTGCCGATTCGCGCCCGCGATGTTGGGGTCCGGCGTCGTTGCGGGCACCTATGACTTGTCGTTTGCGTACTCGCGCACCGACAAGGAGGGCCGCTCGGTCGGCGAGGAACTCGAGCGCATCGGGTATCGAGGCGCGGTGCCGGCGCGTGCACGCCGGTTTCGCGCGATGTTCGAGGCGCATATCGAACAAGGGCCGATCCTCGAGAAGACCGCGACGACGATCGGCGTCGTGACCGGCATTCAGGGCGCCTATTGGTTCGACGTCACGCTGCACGGCGTCTCTTGCCACGCCGGTCCCACGCCGATGGAGGCGCGCCGTGATCCGTGGCGAGCGGCGTGCCCGCTGATCGAGGGCGTGTTCGACTTGGCGAATGCGCGCACACCCTGGGGTCGCGCCACGGTGGGTGACATCAAGGCCTCGCCCGGCTCACGCAACACGGTGCCGGAGCGGCTCGTGATCTCGGTCGACCTGCGGCACCCCGATCGCGAGGTGCTGCAAGCGATGGTCGGCGAATTTCGCGAACTCGTGAGCCTGTGTGCGGCCCGGCACCGCATTTCGCAAAGCGTGGAGCAGATCTGGTACATGCCGCCGACGACGTTCGATGAGGGACTCGTTTCTCTCATCGATCGGTGCGCCGGCGATCTCGGGTTCACGCACGCGAAGATCGTTAGCGGCGCCGGGCACGATTCTCTGCACACGGCGCAGTTTGCGCCAACCGCGATGATCTTCGTGCCCTGTACCGACGGCTTGAGTCACAATGAGGCCGAGGCGGCGAGCGCCGCCGATCTCGCGGCCGGAGCCGACGTGTTGCTGCAAGCCGTGGTCGCGGTCGCCAGCGAGGGGATATGACGATGCAGTTACGCGTCAGACTCGAAGGCGGCGGTACCGCGCGCACCGAGCGCTGGGGAGTCGACAGCGAATACGGCATTCTGCGCGACGTGCTCTTGGGTCCCATCGATCATTTTACCTGGCAGGCCGGCAATGCGGTCGCGCAGCGCGCCGAGCGAATCGGCTTGCGGTTCGATTACGACGTGGCACGCAAACAGTACGGCGAAATGCTCGATGCATATGCGCAGGCGGGGGTCGCCGTTCATATCCTGCCGCCGGCGCCGGGCCTGCCTTATCAGATCTTCGCGCGAGACAGCAGCGTCATGACCCCCTGGGGGGCGGTGATCATGCAACTGGAAAAACCTTACCGCCGCGGCGAATATGCGGCGTGCCTGCGATTTTTCCTCGATGCGGGTATTCCGATCTACGATCTGGTCACGGCCGGCAATGTCGAGGGCGGCGATTTCATGGTCTTGCAGCCCGGAGTCGCGGCCTGTGGCTATTCCGGCGAGCGCTCGATCGAACCGGCCGTGCGGCAATTGCAATCCTGGTTCGAGGCCGAGGGTTGGGAATTCCACACCTATGCGTTCGACTCGCACTTCCTGCATTTGGACGTGCAGATGGGCATGGTCGCCGACGGTTTGGCGGTGGTCTGCGTCGAGGCCGTCGAGCCGGAACTCGTCGAGTGGCTGCGCTCGAAGCGCATTCGCGTGATTCCCATTCCCTATAGCGATGCGATGCAAATGGGCACCAACGTCGTATCCCTGGGCGGCGAGCGGGTACTCGTGCCGGCCTCGAGCAAAAACCTCATTGCGGCGTGCCGGGCCGAGGGACTCGTGGTTTACGATCCGGATGTCTCGATGATCGGCCACGGCGGCGGCGCGGTGCACTGCATGTGTCAAGCGCTCAAGCGGGATTCGGTCGCTTAGCGCGGCCGCATCGCATTCCCATGAAGACCGTACTCGTGACCGGCGCCGCGCAAGGCCTTGGACTCAAGGCCGCCGAGACGCTCGCGCGCCTCGATTATCGCGTCGTATTGGTCGACCTGCGACCCCTCGATGCACAGCTTGCGCAACTTCGCGGTGCGGGCGCCCAAGTCGTCGGCTTGTCCGGGGACGTCACCTCGGAACCGTTCGTGCAGCAACTCGCCGCGCTGCTGCTGCGGGACTACGGCGGGCTCGATGCCTTGGTCAACAATGCCGGTGTCAGCTTGATCGCGCCGGCAGAACATACGACGGCCGCGCAGTGGCGGCATGTCGTCGACGTCAACTTGTTCGGGCCGTTTTTATTGTGCAAATATCTCGGCGCACAAATGCTGCAGCGTCGGCACGGCAGCATCGTCAACGTCGCTTCGGTTGCCGGACTCGCGGGCATCAGCAACCGCAGCGCCTACAACGCGTCGAAGCACGGGCTCATCGGCCTCACGCAGACGCTCGCGGCCGAGTGGGGCGGCCGCGGCGTGCGCGTCAACGCGGTCTGTCCCGGCTGGATAAAGACCGAAATGGATATCGCGGATCAAGGCAGTGGCGCTTACTGCGACGCGGACATCGTCGGTCGCGTGCCGATGGCACGATTTGCGAGTCCTGACGACGTCGCTGCCGCGATTGCATTTCTGATCGACAGCAGCAAAAGCGGGTTCATCAATGGGGTCAGTCTGCCGGTTGACGGCGGCTGGATCGCCGATGCCAGTTGGGAGAGCCTGCGCAAGAGCACGCGAGAGCCCGAAAGCGGCTAGAAATATTATGTGCCGAAGCGCCACATTATGACGAATTGCGCTTGCCCGACGGGGCCGACTGTCGCAATAGTGTCTGGCAATCCCGACATGCAATGAAGAGCTTCATGGCGTCCAAGAATGAGTTGAACGATTGGGTCGCGCACCAGCTGCGGGGTCTGCCTAAGGCGGGGCCCGGCATACTCGGCGATCGGCGCGAGGAGCGGGACCGGCGCCGGCGGGTTTGGTGGTCGGTGTTCTATGGCAGCTTTAATCCGCGCCGCCGCCGCCCGCCGCGGCGCCTAGACGATTCCCGCTACCACTCGGTCGATTGGCACGCGTCGCATCTATTGGCGGTCGCCATCAGCATTTTGCTGCTGAGTGTCTGCGATGCGTGTTTGACGCTCGCGCTGCTCGAGGGCGGCGCGCGGGAAGCCAATCCGCTGATGGCGCTGCTCGTGGGCGGCGACACGACGATGTTTCTCTCGCTGAAGATGGCGATGACGGGCGTCAGCGTCGTCTTGATGGTTTGCCTCGCGCGCTATCGGTTCATGCGTTTGGTACGCGTCGAATTTGCGCTCTATGGCATCTTGATCGCCTACCTTTGCCTGATCGGATACGAATTCTGGCTGTTCCAAGCCCCCGGACAATCCTTGCCCTTCTGATTCCCGGCGCCGGCCTTACATTCCATATTGTGTCGCCTTCGGCTAAACTACGGAACCTTTCCGCGATGCCGATCACACTTCTTATCGCATTGATGTTACTTATGTTTTTCCAGTTTACGATGTGTTCATGAGCCAATCACTTGCCGATCAATTTGCCGCTTCGGCGCTCTCGGGCGGGAATGCGGCCTACATCGAAGATCTGTACGACCGGTACCTGCAAGACCCCAATTCGGTGGATCCCGTTTGGCGCGAGTATTTCGAGCGGCTGCATGCGGGTGCCCAGGGCGAGCTTGCGCACGGTCCGATCCGCGAACGCCTCTTGGATCGAGCCCGGCAGCCGCCCGCTGCCGCTGCGCCCTCGACGGCGTCGTCGGCTTTGGCCGGTGCCAAGCAGGGCGCCGTGTCGCGACTCATCCAGGTCTACGCGAACCGCGGCCATTTGATCGCCAAGCTCGATCCCCTGGGGCTGCAGGTTCCGTCGCGGCCCTATGTGCTCGAACTCGCGTACTTCGGGCTATCCGACGCCGACCTCGACACCGAGTTCTTCACCGGAAGCCGCACCGAAGATTTCGCGAAGCGTGCGACGCTGCGCGAGATCCTCGAGGTTCTGCGCTTCGTCTATACCGATACGATCGGCGCCGAGTTCGCGCATGTATCGGACACCGTCGAGCGTCTGTGGCTGCAGGATAATTTTCAATCGGCGCGCACGCGCTGGCGTTTCAGCGTCGAGGAGAAGAAAAATATCTTGTGGCAGGTGACGGCCGCGGAAGGTTTGGAGCGCTATTTGCACACGAAGTACGTCGGCCAGAAGCGCTTTTCGCTCGAGGGCGGCGACAGTTTGATCGCATTGCTCGACGATCTCGTCCAGCAAGGCGGCAAGGTCGGTGTGGAAGAGGCGATCATCGGCATGGCTCACCGCGGACGCCTCAACGTGCTCGTCAATCTGCTCGGTAAGTCGCCGAAGGATTTGTTCAGCGAATTCGAGGGACAATACGATCTCGCCAAACTGCGCGGATCGGGCGACGTCAAATATCACAAGGGATTCTCGTCCGACTTGAAGACGCCGTCCGGTAACGTGCACGTTGCGCTGGCGTTCAATCCCTCGCATTTGGAGGTCGTCAACGCGGTCGTCGAGGGTTCCGCCAGAGCCCGCCAGGAGCGCCGCGGCGATGTGCAAGGCAAGCGGATTCTCCCCGTGCAGATCCACGGCGATGCGGCCTTCGCGGGCCAGGGTGTCGTCATGGAGACGCTGCAGCTCTCGCAGGCGCGCGGCTTTTACACGGGCGGCTCGATCCATGTGATTATCAACAATCAGGTGGGCTTCACGACCAGTGAGCCGCGCGATGCGCGCTCCACGCTGTACTGCTCCGATGTGGCCAAGATGATCGAAGCGCCCATTTTTCACGTGAACGCGGACGATCCGGAGGCGGTGTGCTTCGTGACGCGATTCGCGCTCGATTATCGCATGAAATTCCACAAGGACGTCGTCATCGATTTGGTTTGCTATCGCAGGCATGGCCATAACGAAGCGGATGAGCCGGCCGCGACCCAGCCGCTGATGTACCGGGTCATTCGCAAGAAACCGACGGTTCGGCAGATGTACGCCGAGAAATTGCAGGCCGAAGGCGTGCTGACGGGCGCAGAGGCCGCCGCGATGATCGAGCAATACCGCAACGGTCTCGACGAGGGCAAACCTCAGGCCCGCGCCGCGCTCGGGCTCATCGGCAATAAGTATACGGTCGATTGGAGCGAGTATTTGGGCGCGGATTGGGCGGAGCCGGTGAAGACCGGCATCGACATGCCGCGTTTGCGCGCGCTCGGCAAGGCCATCACGACCTATCCGGCGGATTGGAAATTGCATCCGCGGGTGCTCGCGATCATGCAGGCACGCGAAAAGATGGTTGCCGGAGACCTCGAACTCGATTGGGGCTGCGCCGAAAACCTCGCGTATGCGAGTCTGGTGCAAGACGGCTATCCCGTACGGCTCACGGGCCAGGACAGCGGCCGCGGAACGTTTTTCCATCGCCACGCGGTGCTCCATGACCAGGCCACCGGCCGCGCGTTCGTGCCGTTGCAGCACATTGCGGCCAATCAACCGAGGTTCACGGTCACGGACTCGGTGTTGTCGGAAGAGGCCGTCATGGGTTTCGAATACGGGTTTTCGAGCACCGAGCCGCATTGCCTGACGATCTGGGAGGGCCAGTTCGGCGACTTTTGCAACGGTGCGCAGGTGATCATCGATCAATTCATCAGTTCCGGCGAGGCCAAATGGGGCCGGCTATCGGGTCTGACGCTGTTCCTACCGCACGGATACGAAGGCCAGGGACCGGAACATTCATCGGCCCGCCTGGAGCGGTTCCTGCAGTTGTGCGCCGAGTACAACATGCAGGTCTGCGTACCCTCGACGCCCGCGCAGATGTTTCACATGCTGCGGCGGCAAATGGTGCGTGCGCTGCGTAAACCGCTGATCGTCATGACGCCGAAGAGCCTGTTGCGCCATCCGATGTCGGTGTCCGCGTTGGAGGATCTCGCCGGCGGCGGCTTTCGCAACCTCATCGACGAGATCGACGACATCAAGCCTTCCGCCGTGACGCGCGTGGTGTTGTGCAGCGGCAAGGTTTACTTCGATCTGTTGAAGGCCCGGCGCGAAGCGCGGGTCGATACCGTGGCGATCGTGCGCGTCGAGCAGCTCTATCCGTTTCCTTCGGACGACTATGAGGCGATCGTGCGCAAATACGCCAACGCGCGTGAGATCGTCTGGTGCCAGGAAGAGCCGCAAAATCAAGGTGGCTGGTACCAGATCAGGCACCGCTTGCAGGCCAAGCTGAGTCATAAACACGAACTGCTGTACGCAGGCCGTGCCGGCGCCGCCGCGCCGGCAACCGGCATCTCGGTACTGCACGAACAGCAGCAGAAAAATCTCGTCAGCGCGGCGCTGCAGGGCATTCCGCCGGAAGAGACATCGCGGCAGACGATCCGTCCACCGGCTCAAACTAGGACAGGTTCATGAGTGTTGAAGTTCACGTTCCTCAGCTACCGGAATCGGTGGCTGATGCCACGCTCGTTTCTTGGCATAAACAGCCGGGCGACGCGGTTGCCCGCGATGAGAATTTGGTCGATCTCGAGACCGACAAGGTCGTGCTCGAGGTGCCGGCGCCGGTTGCGGGAATTCTGCGGGAGATCAAACTCGGCAATGGCGCGACCGTGACCAGCGGCCAGCTCCTTGCGGTCATCGAGGCCGGCGCGACGGCGCCGGTGGCGGCCGGCACGGCGGCGAAGCCCGAAGCCGCCGCGAAATCGGCGGCTGCAGCGAGGTCCGAACCGGCGGCGAAACCTGAACTTGCCGCGGCTGGAAAACTCAGCCCGGCGGCGAAGCGCGTCGTTGAGGAAAACAAAGTCGACCGCGCGGCCGTTGCCGGCTCGGGGCGCGACGGCCGGGTCTCGAAGTCCGATGTCGTCAATTACCTCGCTGCGAAAGACGCGGTACCCGCGGCGAATTCGGCCGCGCCGGTGGCGTCCGCAGCGGCACCCGCGCCTGCGCGAGCGCCTGCACCACCTGCACCACCTGCACCTGCGCGAGCGCCCGCACCGGCGCCGGTTGCGCGTGGCGCGCGTGCGGATCAGCGTGTGCCGATGACGCGTTTGCGCGCACGCATCGCCGAGCGCATGGTCCAGGCACAAGCGACGCAGGCGCTGTTGACGTCGTTCAACGAAGTCGATTTGAAGGCCGTCAATGAACTGCGCGCCCGCTATAAGGACCAATTCGAGAAGCAATATGGCGTGAAGCTCGGCTTCATGTCGTTCTTTACCAAGGCCTGCGTCGAGGCGCTCAAGAAATTCCCATCGGTGAATGCCTCGGTCGAGGGCAACGAGATCGTTTATCACGAGTACTACGACGTGGGCGTCGCGGTATCGACCGATCGCGGATTGATCGTACCGGTGCTGCGGGACGCGGATCAGCTCGGTTTTGCCGACATCGAGAAATCGATCGCGGCGTTCGCATCGCGTGCTCGCGCCGGCTCGATCACGATCGAAGAGCTGACCGGAGGCACGTTCACGATCACCAACGGGGGCGTGTTCGGATCGCTGTTGTCGACGCCGATCGTCAATTCGCCGCAAAGTGCGATTTTGGGCATGCACAAAATCCAAGACCGCCCCGTGGTCGTGGACGGCCAGGTCGTGGTGCGGCCAATGATGTATATCGCGCTGACCTACGATCATCGGATCATCGACGGCCGTGAGGCGGTTCAGTTCCTCGTGACCGTCAAGCAAGGCCTCGAGGATCCGGCCCGCATGGTATTAGGCATATGAGCAATCAATATGACGTCGTGGTGATCGGCGGCGGACCCGCCGGCTATCCCGCCGCAATACGCGCGGCGCAAAACAAACTCAAAGTCGCCTGTGTCGACGAGTGGCGGAATTCCGACGGAAACTATGCCTTTGGAGGAACCTGTTTGAACGCGGGTTGTATCCCATCGAAGGCGCTGCTCGAGTCCTCCGAGCTGTTTGAGCGCGCCAAGCACGAGTTTTCGGTTCATGGCATCCAGCTCGGCGAGATCAAGCTCGATCTCGCCGCGATGCAGAAGCGCCGCGCTTCCATCGTCAAGGCGATGACCTCCGGAATTCTTGCTTTGTTCAAGAGCAACGGTGTGTTTGGATTGCAGGGTCACGGGCGCCTGCTGCCGGGCAATCAAGTCGAAGTGACCGCTCCTGACGGCACCAAGTCCTTACTGATCGCCAAGGACGTCGTTCTCGCCTCGGGTTCGGTGCCGATCGCGCTCAAGACCGTGCCGCATGATGGCAAGTACATCGTCGATTCGTGGAATGCACTGGAATTTGATGCCGTGCCAAAACGTCTCGGTGTGATCGGCGCCGGGGTCATCGGTCTGGAGCTCGGCAGCGTCTGGCGCCGCTTGGGCAGCGAAGTGACGGTTCTCGAGGCCATGGATCAATTCTTGCCGATCGCCGACCAGGCGATCGCCAAGGAAGCGCAACGTCATTTCAAGAAGTTGGGTCTCGATATCAAACTGGGAGCGAAAGTCTTGAGCGCGGTCGTCGATGGCGCGGCTGTCAACGTTCAGTACAGCAATGCGCAAGGCGAGCAATCTCTGCAGGTCGACAAGCTCGTCGTCGCCGTGGGGCGCAGGCCGTTTACCGAAGGGCTGCTCGGTGCGGATACCGGCGTCGAGATCGATTCTCGCGGCTTTATTCAGGTCGACGAACATTGCCGCACGGCCGCGCCGCATGTCTGGGCGGTCGGGGACGTCGTGCGCGGTCCGATGCTTGCCCACAAGGGCAAGGAGGAGGGCGTCATGGTCGCGGATTTGATTGCCGGGCGTTTCGCCGAGGTCAACTACAAGGTCATCCCGTCGGTAATCTACACGGCCCCCGAGATTGCCTGGGTCGGTCAGACCGAAGAGCAGGTCAAGGCCAGCGGCCGTCCCTACAAAGTCGGAAGTTTCCCGTTCGCGGCCAGCGGTCGCGCGCGCGCGATGGAAGCGGCACAGGGCATGGCGAAGATCGTCTCAGCGGCGGATGACGATGAAATCCTCGGTATTCACATCATCGGACCGATGGCGGGCGAGCTGATCGCCGAGGCGGTGCTCGCGATGGAATATTCGGCGAGCACGGAAGATCTGCAGCGGACGATCCATGCGCATCCAACGCTGTCCGAGGCAATTCACGAAGCGGCGCTCGCGGTCGACAAGCGCGCCATCGACGCGATCAATCGCTAGCGCGGTCAGCGTACGACGGTGTAATTGACGGGAATCCAGGCGTAGCCCTTGCCCTGCGCGCGCAGATGTCCCAGGCCCGGGAACGACAGATGCGCGCCGGCCAGCAGGATTCCATGTTCGGCGGCGTCCGCAAAGATCGCCTCGCGCGCGGCGATGGCGGCCTTCGGGTCGCTGTCGTACTTCATCGAGATCGAGGGATCCGCGAATTGCACCGCGGCGACGTGGATCAAATCCCCCAACACGATGAGCTTCTGTCCCTTGCTCTCGATCAAATAACAACTATGGCCGGCCGTGTGGCCGTGCGTCGCGACCGACCGTATGCCGGGCACGAGTTCGCCATCGCCGTCGAAGGGCTTGAAATGGCCGGCCTTCGCATACGGATTCACGGAGGCCATCGCGTTCTGGAAAGAACTCTTGGCGTCCGCGGGCGCCTGATCCAAGTTCTGCTGGCTGAGCCAGTAATCGGCGTCGCTCTTGTCGGCACGCAGGATTGCATTGGGAAAGGTGAGCTTATCGCCGCTCATCAAGCCGCCGATGTGATCCGCATGCATGTGGGAAATGTAGATTTCGTCGACCTGCTCGGGCTGGTAACCCGACGCCTTCAAGTTCGCGACGACATTTCCCAAGGTCGGCTCGAACAGTTTGCCGGCGCCGGTGTCGATGAGGATCAGCTTGCTGCCCGTGTTGATCAAGAATGCGTTGACGGAAGCTTCCACCGGATTCGTCAGATAGGCCTTCGCCAGCGCTTGCTTCACGTGCTCCGGCGTCGTGTTGATCAACAGGTCGAGGACCGGCATGGCGAAGGTCCCATCCGATAGTGCGGTCACCTCGAAATCGCCGAGCATCATGTGGTAATAGCCGGGCGCAGCGGTTTTCACGATCGGTGCGGCCGCCGCGGCGCTCGGGCAGGACCAGGGATTGAACGCGGCCACCGCCAGCGCAGCCGCGATCGCGGCCGTCCGCAGGAAATTAAAGGATTTTTGCATGAGGGTTTGACTCGTTGGCTTAAGGGTCGCTCGATGTGCGCGGTATTATGGATAGAGCATTGCACCAGTCAATGGGGCGGCGGGCAGCCGGGTTGCTCACCGGCCAGGATCGCGGAATTGCGGGTGCACGCTGATCGCCTCTTGCCATGAGCTGTCCCCGGCATCCGCGCCGAAGGGCGCCCGAGCGTCGCTGCGCCGCCATTTGCCGAGCCACTCGCTGCCCAACAGTTCGTGATCGTGGTCCGCGATTGCGGCCAAAGGCGACAAGGCGATCGTGGTTTCCGCCTTGGGACCCGTAGGCCGTCCCTTTGCGACGTAGAAGCCGGCCGCCAGCATCGCAGCACGCACGCTCGTCGAATAGCTGTAGGTGAACAATTCGGTCGCCTTGTCCGCGCACACGTTCGCCAATTCGCGAAACGCGGCCAAGGACCACAGAGCGCTGTCGGTTTTGAACGAGAACGGATCGAAGAAAATGATATCCGGGCGAGGAGCCTCGAATTTACGCACCGTATAGTCGCCCGCCAACAATGCCCAATCGAGGTCGGCTTTGTCGCTGCGCCACTGATGCTCGGCGAGCAGCTGGCGGGGCGCCGCATGCTGCAGATGCTTGAACCACTTCGTGTGTGCGAGCGCCAGTATCAGTGAATCGAGATCATTCTCGAAACTGACCAAGCGCAGCCCGCGCGCCCTTTCCGCGGGCAACATGCGCTCGACGGCGAGGATCGTCGCCATGGCGTTCGCAGCCGCACCGAGGCCGACGTCCCAGATCACCAGTGGTCCCTGCTCAGCGCCCCGTAGCCGCTGCGTCACGCGCGACTGCTGCACGTAGAGCGAGTGAGCTTCCTCCGCGGGATCGTTGACCGAGTGCATGAGCTCGCCGGAGATCGTGTCGCGAATATGGCCGACCCCGCCCTGCAACAGTACCTCATAGCGGCCGCGTTGAGACGCGAGGCTGCGCCGCTGCGCTCGGGTGATGCGGGTCGAGACCGGTCCGTAGCTGTCGCGTGCATCCAGCAAGTCGCGCTGCGCATGGTAGAAGCCGAGCCACTTGCCGGCGACGATCTGCTCGCGCATCGTGCGCATCAGTTGCATGTAGAAATGGATGTTGTGGAGCCCGAGCAATTGCCACGCTTGCGTCTCGTGCACGCGCCGCAGATGCCACAAATAAGCGATCGAGTACGTGCAGCAGGTGTAGCAGGCGCAAGCGGGGTCGATGGCTGCCTCGACGCCGCGATATGCGGCGCGCCTCAGATCGCGTCGCCCGAGACTGGTAAAGGCGACGCCCTGCTTTGCGAGTGCCGTCGGCAATATGCAATCGAACATGTCGACGCCGCGATGCACGGCTTCGAGCAAGTCGCGCGTCGTTCCGACGCCCATCAGATAGCGCGGCCGGTTGGGCGGCAAGTGTTCCGTGACCGTCGCCGTGCAAACTTCGCGCTGAGCGGCGCTTTCGCCGACCGCGAGGCCGCCGATCGCGAAACCGTCGAACGGCAGCTCGGTGACGACCTTGGCGCTTATCGCGCGAAGATCGGCATAACTGGCGCCTTGAACGATGCCGAACAGGGCCTGGCGCGAATCGCCGCGCGCGGCGAGACTTCGGTATGCCCAGCGATGCGTCAAGTCCATCGCGGCCCGCGCGACCGCGTGCTCGACGGTCGAGGGCACGCATTGGTCCAGGACCATCATGATGTCGGCGCCGATCGATTTCTGCATCGCGATGCTGATCTCGGGACTGAGCCTGATCACGGTGTTATCGACGTAGCTCTTGAATTCGGCGCCTTCCTCGCCGATCGTGCGGCTTCCCGGCAGCGAGAAGATCTGGTACCCGCCGGAATCCGTGAGCACCGAGCGCGGCCAGTTCATGAACGCATGAATGCCGCCGAATTTCTCGAAAATGTCGACACCCGGCCGCAGCATCAGATGGTAGGTATTCGCGAGCAGCACCTGAACACCGCTCGCGAGCAAGTCCTCGCGGCGCTGCGAACGCACGGCGGCATGGGTTCCCACGGGCATGAAGGTCGGGGTAAGCACCTCGTTGTGGGCGGTCATGAGTCGCGCGGCGCGCGCGCGCGACCCCTCGGCGACGGCTTCGACCTGGAAGTTCAAACGATTCATCGCATGAGGGTGCCGCTAAACCCGAACGTTTTGCAAGCGGCTCGCGCCGATGCTTGTTGCGTCTACGCCGATGAGGCCGTGCGTAGCCGAGGGGCGGGCGGCCGGTCCGATGCCGCGCGGCGAGGCTATTTCTTGCGCCTGGCGCTGATGATGTTCGGTAGCTGCGCGATGCGGGCGAGCACCTTGGAAAGCTGCGGTAGGCCGGTGATCGAGATGCCGATCAGCATGCGCGCGATATTGTCGCGTTTGTCCGTGCCGGTCGTCATGCCTTGAATGCTGATCTTTTCGTCCGCGAGCGCCGCGCTGACGTCGCGTACCAAGCCACGGCGGTCGAATGCCTGGACCTCGATGTCCACCGGGAATTCTCCATTGCCGACCTTGCCCCAGCCGACGGCGAGCACCCGCTCCGGCGCTTTGGCACGGAGTCGGGCGAGATTCGCGCAAGATTGCGAGTGGATGCTGACGCCGCGGCCGACCGTGATGTAGCCGACGATGGGCTCGGGGGGCACCGGCTTGCAGCAGCGCGCATAGGTCGAAAGCAGATCGCCGATTCCCTGGACCTCGATTTGCGGCTCGGTATGCGCGCCGGGGCGCGGTCGCGGCGCGGGCTCCGGGCGCTCCTCGCGTGCATGCAGCAGGCGCTGAATTGCGCCGGCGACCTGCGCGGCGCTGATATCGCCCAAGCCCAGCGCTTCGTGCAAGGCTTCCGTGCTCGGCAGCTTGAGTTCCCCGAGCAGCTCCGGAATCGGCACCGTGCCCACGCCGAGGCGCTGCAATTCGCGATCGAACATTGCCCGGCCTTCGGCCTTGTTCATGGACTCGTTTTGCTTGCGAAACCACGCGCGCACTTTGTTGCGGTGGCGCGGACTCGCAAGATAGCCCGATTGCGGCGATAACCAGTCGCGCGACGGCTGCAGCGTCTTGCCGGCGATGATTTCGACCGTATCGCTGTTCTTCAATCGATAATCGAGCGGCACCATGCGGCCGTTGACTTTGGCGCCGCGCGTGCGGTGGCCGAGATCCGTATGCACCTGGTACGCAAAATCGAGCGGAGTGCCGCCGACAGGAACGTCGACGATCTCCCCGCGCGGAGACAAAACGTAGATCCGGTCCTGGAACAGGTCGACGCGCACCCGATCGAGAAAATCGCTTTCCGTCTCGCCGCCCTCGGTGGGCGCGAGCAGGCTACGCAATTGATTGATTTTCCGCTCGTAGGCTTGGTCGCCGCGCCCGCCTTCCTTATAGCGCCAATGCGCGGCCACGCCGCGTTCGGCATTGGCGTGCATCTCATGCGTGCGGATTTGAATCTCGACCGGCTCGTCGCCCGGCCCGATGACCGCCGTGTGTATGGACCGATAGAGATTGTCCTTCGGTGTCGCGATGTAGTCGTCGAATTCGCCGGGTATGAATTGCCATAGCGAATGCACGATGCCGAGGGCCGCATAGCATTCGGCGACGCTGTTCACGAGCACACGCGCCGCGCGAATGTCCATGAGCTGATCGAACGCCAGGTGTTTGGCCTGCATCTTTCGCCAGATGCTGAAAATATGCTTTGGTCTTCCTTCGATTCTCGCCTCGATGCCGGCGGCTTTGAGCTCGCCTTGGAGCAGCGTCTTCAGGTCCTCGATGTAATGCTCACGCTCCGAGCGGCGCGTCTTGAGAGCCGCCGCGATTCGTTTGTATTCGAGCGGCTGCAGATACCGAAAGGCAAGATCCTCGAGTTCCCATTTGACTTGCCAGACGCCGAGCCGATTCGCGAGCGGCGCATAGACCTCGCGGCTCTCGATCGCGTATTTTCGCTGCAGCGATTCGCTGCAGCGCTTCGCCGAGCGCATTTTCTGCAATTGCTCGGCGAGCCGGACCACGACCAAGCGCACGTCGCCGACGACCGCGAGCAGCATCTTGCGCAACGCCTCGGATTGGCCCGATTCGAGTCCGAGCTCCGGCGTCCAATCGGGTGGCAGGCCGAACTGACCCAATTGAATCAATTCGCGAGCGAGCCGGCTGGGTTCGCTGCCGAAGCGCTTTTCGGCGCTCTCCCGATCAATGAGCTTTGCCTCGAGCAGGGGGCGCAGCATTGCGGCGACCACGACCGCGTCGTCGGCGTCGAGGCTGCGGACGATCTCGGCGACTTCGATGGCCGCTTCGCGCAAGGCTTGCGCTTCCGGCGGCAGATCGAGTGCGTTCACGGCGGCGAGCGCGGCGAACACCGGTTCGCTGGGGCCAACGCGGCTTGTAGGGGTGGTTTCCACGATGATCGCGCCGTCGGCTTGGGTGGGTTTAGGCAGCCATTGCCGGTATCATACCCGGGATGGCAGTCATTAGAGTGCGGGTGCTGGGCATCGATCCGGGGTCGCAGCGCACGGGCTTTGGTGTCTTGGACGCGATCGGACCGAGATTGAGCTATGTGGCGAGCGGCGTGATCCGCACGGCGAGCGGTGATTTCGCCTCGCGCTTGTGCGAGATTTTCCGGTGCGTGCAAACCATCGTCTCGGATTATCAGCCGCAGGAAATCGCGATCGAGCGGGTTTTCATGAATCGCAATGCCGACAGCGCGCTGAAGCTCGGTCAGGCGCGCGGCGCGGCGATTTGCGGAACGGCGGATTCCAAGGCCGAAATTTTCGAGTACGCCCCGCGACAGATCAAACTGGCCGTGGTCGGGTCGGGCAGTGCAGAAAAGGCGCAAGTGCAGCTGATGATGAAGAACATTTTGAAACTCGAAGGACCGGTCGCGGCGGATGCCGCCGATGCGCTCGCGACGGCGGTCTGCCACGCGCTGCGCGCGCGCGTGCGCGCGGCCGCGATACGCGGGGCGCAGCGCCGATGATCGGATTCTTGAAGGGGCGACTGGCAGCCAAGAATCCTCCCTTTTTGTTGATCGACGTCAACGGTGTCGGCTACGAGCTCGAGGCGCCGATGTCGACGTTCTATGGCTTGCCGGCCGCGGGCGAGGGGGTCGCGCTGTTCACGCACTTGGTCGTCAGAGAAGACGCCCACATTCTGTTCGGGTTCGGCACCGAGGGCGAACGCCGATTGTTTCGCGGGCTGCTCAAGGTTTCCGGCGTCGGCCCGAAGATCGCGCTCGGCATCTTATCGGGTGCGAGCGTCGAGGATTTCCTGCGCACGATCGAGGCAGAGGACGTCGCTATGCTGACACGCATCCCCGGCATCGGCCGCAAGACGGCTGAGCGCGTGATCATCGAAATGCGCGACAGCGTCAAGAAGCTGACCATGTCGGCCTCAGGGGCCGACAGCGCGCCCGCATTTGCGGCGCCGGCATCGCCGCAGAGCGAGGCCTATGCCGCGCTGGTTGCGCTCGGTTACAAGCCGCCGGAAGTCATGCGGCTTCTGAAGGCGGCCGACGAGCCGGGTCTGTCGACCACGGAATTGATCCGGCGCGCTCTGAAAACCGCCGGGAAGGGTTGAATCGATGGGTATCGAACCGGATCGTATCATTGCGGCGCGTAGCGGCGGGCGAGACGACGAGGTCGTCGACCGTGCCGTGCGGCCGAAGACGCTCGCCGATTACATCGGCCAGCCCAACGTCAAGACCCAAATGGACATCTTCATTCAAGCGGCCCGAAATCGCGGCGAGGCGCTCGATCATGTGCTCATTTTCGGGCCGCCCGGCCTCGGCAAGACGACGCTCGCACACATCATCGCCAATGAACTCAAGGTGAACCTGCGCCAAACCTCGGGTCCGGTCCTCGAGCGCCCCGGCGACCTGGCCGCTTTGCTGACCAACTTGGAGCCGCGGGACGTCTTGTTCGTCGACGAAATCCACCGCTTGAGCCCGGTCGTCGAGGAAGTGCTGTATCCGGCGATGGAGGATTTTCAGCTCGATTTGATGATCGGCGAGGGACCCGGAGCGCGTTCGATCAAGCTCGACCTGCCGCCGTTCACGCTGGTCGGGGCGACGACCCGCGCGGGGCTGTTGACTTCGCCATTGCGCGATCGGTTCGGAATCGTGCAGAGACTCGAGTTCTATTCGACCGAGGAACTCCGCAGCATCGTGACTCGCAGCGCTTCGATACTGAAACTGCATTTGCAAGCGGACGGCGCGGAGCGGATCGCGGAGCGCTCGCGCGGCACGCCGCGCATCGCCAACCGCCTGTTGCGCCGGGTACGCGATTATGCCGAGGTCAAGGCGGCCGGTCTGATCAGCGCCGAGGTTGCGATAGCCGCGCTGAACATGCTGGAGGTCGACCCGCAAGGCTTCGACACGCTCGATCGCAAGCTGTTGCTGACGGTCATCGAAAAGTTCGACGGTGGGCCGGTCGGCGTCGACAGCTTGGCTGCGGCGATGAGCGAGGAGCGGGGCACGATCGAGGATGTGATCGAGCCGTTCCTGATTCAGCAGGGCTTTTTGATGCGCACCGCGCGCGGCCGCGTCGCCACTCGCAGTGCCTATCTGCACTTCGGGCTGTCGCCGCCGTCGCGCGAACCCCTTGCCGACGCGGAGCTGAACCTATCGCTGTTCAAGAACGAGCAAGGCGGAAGCGGAAAATGATTGGATCGCCGCCGAACTTTTCCTGCACCTACCGCGTCTACTGGGAGGATACGGATGCCGGCGGGGTCGTCTATTACGCGAATTACTTGAAATTCATGGAGCGCTGCCGCACCGAATGGCTGCGCCATCTGGGGATCCGCCAGCAACAGCTGCGTGAGCAGCGGCGCTTACAGTTTGCGATCGCGAGCGTCAACGTCGATTTTCTCCAGCCGGCGGTCCTGGATGATGAAATTACCGTCACGGCGGAGTTGCAGCGCCTCGGGGGTGCGACAATCAATTTCAAGCAAACGATATGGCGCGGAGACGTGCAGTTGATCGATGCCAGCACGCGCGTGGCCTGTCTCGATTCGGATAGTTTGAAGCCGCGTGCCATCCCTCGAGATCTATTTACGGAGTGGCGCGATGGGCAATGATTTTTCGGTCGTGGAGTTGGTGCTCGATGCGAGTCCCGTCGTACAGGCCGTGATAGTGCTGTTGGTCATCGCATCGGTGGCATCTTGGGCGATCATCTTCGCGAAGAGCCGGATCATCTCCAAATCCCGACGCCAGGCCGAGAAGTTCGAGACCGCCTTTTGGTCCGGCGGCGACTTGGGCGCGCTTTACCGCAGCATCGAAACCAAGGGCCGCGAAGGCACGGGTTTGCAGAGCATATTCGAGTCCGGGTTCGGCGAATTCAGCCGCCTGCGGCAGCTCGCCAGTCCGTCCGAGCAACTGCTGGAGGGCGCTCAGCGCGCGATGCGAGTCGCGCAGCTGCGCGAACTGGATCGTCTCGAGAAGAATCTCGCGCTGCTCGCGACGGTCGGCTCGACGAGCCCCTACGTGGGCTTGTTCGGCACGGTCTGGGGCATCATGAGCGCGTTCCACAACCTCGGTAATGCCCAGCAGGCGACCCTGGCTGCGGTTGCGCCGGGAATCTCCGAGGCCTTGATCGCCACCGCGATGGGGCTGTTCGCCGCGATTCCCGCTGTCGTCGCCTACAACCGCTTCGGCGATCAGGTCAGCCGCCTCGAGCTGCGCTTCGACACCTTCATGGAAGAGTTCGCGACCATTTTGCAGCGCTATGGGCCGACCCGTGGCGCTCAGGCGTGAGGGGCATACCGGTGCGCGGCCGCCGTCGCAAGCTCATGGCCGAAATCAACGTCGTGCCCTATATCGACGTGATGTTGGTGCTGCTGATCATTTTCATGATCACGGCCCCCTTGCTCAAGGAGGGGGTGAAGGTCGATCTGCCGACGGCGGCCGCAAAGCCGCTCGATCCCAGCTTTCTCAACAAGCATGAGCCGCTGGTGCTGACGATCGACGCGCACGGGCGCCTCTACGTGAACATCGGCCACAATCCCGACCAACCGGTGTCCGAGACGACCGTCAGCAGCCGCACGACGGCCGTGTTACATCGCGACCCGCAGACGCCGATACTCGTAAAAGCCGATACCACCGTGCCTTATGGAATGGTCATACACGCGATGGTGCTGTTGCAGCGGGCCGGTGCCGCGAAGCTCGGGTTCTTGACGGATCCCGAGAAGATCAAGAACCCGGTGCCGCGGGCCGATGACGGAGCGGCCGCGGGGGCGCAGTAGATGCCGGACTTTTTGCGCGAATATTCCACGTCGGTGCTGTTCTCGATGGTGCTGCACGGATTGATGATCGCGGCGCTGGTTTTCTCTGCGCAATTCTCGTTCACACATTACCCCTCGAATTTGCAACCCCTGCCCGTGAGCGCCACCGTCGTCGACTCGCAAATTCTGCATGCGGCCGCACGGGCGCAAGAGGAGGCCGCGGCAAGAGCCGCCGCCCAAGCCAAGGCCGCCGCCGATGCGCAGGCGGCCGAACAGGCCGCGACGGCGGCCCGGGAACATGCAGTCGAAGTGCAGAAGGCCGAAGTGATCAAGCAAGCCGCCGATGCCAAGCGAGTCGAGGCCGCCAAAGCGGCCGACGACGCGGCTCGCGCCGCGGAGGCGGTCAAAGCGGCCGACGCGCAGCGGGCCCTCGAGGCAAAACGGGCGGCCGAAGCCAAGCAGGCCGCGGAGGACAAGCAAGCCGCGCTGGCCAAGCAGGCCGCCGATGCCAAGCGTGCCGCGGACGCTAAGCGCGCGGCCGATGAACGCGCCAGATTGGATCGGGAAGCGGAACTGCGTCGCCAGATTCAGGATGAGGAGCACGTCAGCGAGGTCGAGGCGGGCCCGCTCGGAGATCGCTACCGGCTGAGCCTGCAAAACCGGATTACGCACGCCTGGATCAAGCCGCCGTCGGCGCGCTCCGGCATCGATTGTCGGGTCGAAGTCACCCAGATTCCGGGCGGTGAAGTGACCAACGCGCGCGTCACGCAGTGCAATGGCGATGCGGCCGTTCGCCAATCGATCGAGAATGCGGTATATCGTGCCTCGCCATTACCAGATCCGCCGGACCCATCCCTGTTTCACAGAGTGTTCGTACTCGAGTTCAAGCCCAATGATTAAACCCCTGAGAGCGTTGCAGATCCTCGCCGTATTGGCGTATTGCTCGGCGGCGCGCGCTGAATTCGTCGTTGAAATCACGCGCGGACAGTCCGAGGCGATCCCGATCGCCGTCGTGCCGTTTTCATCGCCGCAAGAGACCGCGGCCTCGTTCGACGTCGCCGATCTCGTCAGCGACGATCTGACGCGCAGCGGCCGGTTCAACGCCATGGACCGCAAGGACATGCTCGAACAGCCGCATAGCGGCGCGGCGATCGCCTTTGACGACTGGCGCAGGCTCAATAGCGATTACATGGTCGTGGGGCAGTTGATCGTGCAAGGGACCGACCGCTTCAATATCGTCTTCGAACTCTACAACGTGTTGACGCGGCAGCGGTTGCTCGGCTACCAAATCAGCGCCAACCGCGCCGGCCTGCGCTTGGCGAGCCATCAGGTCGCCGACATGGTGTTTGAAAAGATCATCGGTGTGCGTGGCGCGTTCGCGACGCGCGTGGCCTACATCTCCGTGCTCGGGCATCTGCCGAACAGGCGCTACCGTCTCATCGTCGCCGATGCCGACGGCGATAATCCGCGCATCATCATGGAGTCGAACGAACCGCTGATGTCGCCGGCATGGTCGCCGGACGGCCAAAGCCTGGCCTATGTATCATTCGAGGATAAGCTCCCGTCGGTATACGTGCAGACCCTGAAGACGGGCGAAAGGCACCGCGTCTCGGCGCGCGCCGGCGTCAATCAGGCGCCGGCGTGGTCGCCGGACGGCAAGAGGCTTGCGCTGACGCTCTCCACGCGGGACGGCAATTTGGATGTGTATGTGCTCGATTTGACGACACAAGGCTTGACTCGCATTACCGACGATCCGGCCATCGACACCGAACCGCAATGGTCCAAGGATGGAAATAGCCTCTATTTCACGTCCGATCGCTCGGGCGGCCCGCAGATCTATAAAATATCGCTGACTCCCGGCAGCAAGCCGCGCCGCTTGACGTTTCAAGGCGTCTACAATGCGCGGCCGCGGCTGTCGCCGGACGAGTCGCAGCTGACGTTCGTGACTCAAGAGGACGGTGCCTATCGCATCGCGACGATGGATTTGAACGGTCGCAATGACGTCCAGGTTCTCACCAAGGGTCATTTCGACGTGTCGCCGAGCTACGCGCCGAACGGGGCAGTGATCATCTACGCGAGCCGCGATCAAGGCCGCGGCGTGCTCGCAATGGTCAGCAGCGACGGCCGGGTGCAGCAGCGTTTGGTGTCGCCCGAGGGCGAAGTGCAGGAGCCCGCATGGGGGCCTTTCTAAGTCAGGCATACCTCGGGTAGGCTTGGGTTTAAGTCGAGAATTTACGATGGAGAAAGTCATGAAGCGAATGATTGCGATCAGCTTGTTAGTCGCCGGCACCATGCTGCTGGCGGGTTGCCCGAAGAAACCGACGGTCGTCCAACCGCCCAGCAGCGGCAGTCAGGTGCCGGCGAGCGGTGCGACCTCGGGTCAGTCGGGGGGGCCCTCGACGACCGTGACGCCGCTCGGAGGCGAGAGCGGGGCGATGGGCGCGGCTGGCGCAAACGGGCCGCTGTCGGGGCGAGTCGTCTATTTCGATTTCGACAAAGCGGAGATCAAGCCCGAATTCGCGGACCTGATCGCCAACTTTGCACGCAATCTGACCGCGCATACGAATCTCAAACTGCGGCTCGAGGGTAATACCGATGAGCGCGGCACGCGCGAGTACAACATCGGCTTGGGCGAACGCCGTGCGCAAGCCGTGCGCCGCGCATTGATGTTGCAAGGCGTGGCCGAATCGCAATTGACCACGGTGAGCTTCGGCGCGGAACGTCCTGCCGCGGAAGGCGACGATGAGACGGCTTGGGCCCAGAACCGCCGCGTCGAATTGGTCTACCTGCCGTGACGACGCGCGCTTGCCGGCTCTGCTTGATTTGCTGCGGATTGCTCGCAGTAGCCGGCTGCGCGACCCCGCCGGAAAAGGATCCCGTGCAGATCAAGCTCAATGATCTCGATACGCGACTCGTGCGCATCGAGCGCGTGGTCGCGAATCAGAGTTTGTTGGAACTTGCGAATGAACTCGAGGCTGCCCGCAGTGACGTGCGCTCGCTGCACAATGACTTCGATCAAGTCAGCAACAACCTCGCGGCGAGCCGCAAGCAGCAAAAGGATCTGTATGCGGATCTCGATCGCCGCTTGAAAGCCCTGGAAGGGCGCGCAGCACCCGGCGGCGCAGCGGCGCTGTCCGGCATGGCCTCTGCCGATCGCGGCGCTGCTTCGACTGCCGATGCGTCGGCGAACGGCGCGGCCGCTGGCGCCGGCCCAGGTGGCGGCGCGGCTGCTGGTGCTGCCCCGGGCGGCGCTGCGGCGGGTGGCGGCCCGGCGGCGGGTGGCGCGCCTGCGTCGGGCGCAGCAGCCGGTGCCACGGCGCCCATTGGCGCCGGTGCGTCGCTGCCGGTGCCGGACGGCAATGATCGCGCCAATTATCAGGCCGCATTCGCGCTGCTCAAGGACAGCCAATATGACCAGGCGGTGAACGCGTTTCAGCAGTTTCTGATCGCGTTTCCGGATAGCGCGCTGGCCGACAACGCGCAGTATTGGCTTGGCGAGGCCTATTACGTGAACAAGAACTTCACCGAGTCGCTGAGCGCATTCCAGACTCTCATCGACAAGTATCCGCAGTCGCGCAAGTTGCCGGATGCGTTGCTCAAGGTCGGCTACTGCGACTACGAACTTGCGCGCTGGGACCAGGCGAAGAAAGTACTCTCGGAGGTCGTCGCGAAATTCTCGGACACGCCCGCCGGGCACCTGGCGCAGCAGCGTCTCGAGAAGCTCGCAGCCGAAAAGCATTGATCGCAGTAGCGCCTACCACCGCAGCGGGGCGCGCCGCCAGGCATGACCGCTTGCGCGTCAATGAGATTTTTCATTCACTGCAGGGCGAAGCGGATACCGCGGGCTATCCGACGGTTTTCGTGCGGCTCACGGGCTGTCCGTTGCGCTGCCAATACTGCGATACCGAATACGCGTTTCACGCCGGAGATTGGGTCGATATCGATGCGATCATCGACCGAGTCGCCTCATTCGGCGCCGAGTATGTTTGCGTGACCGGCGGCGAGCCGCTCGCACAGCCGAATTGTCTGACACTGCTGAGCCGGCTCTGCGAGCGGGGTTTCAAGGTGTCGCTCGAGACGAGCGGCGCGATGGACATCGCCGCCGTGGATGCGCGCGTCGCGCGAGTCGTCGACGTCAAGACGCCGGGCTCGCGCGAGGCGCACCGCAACCGACTCGAGAATTTGAGCTTTTTGCGCCCGGGCGATCAGCTCAAGTTCGTCATTTGCTCGCGCGACGATTACGAATGGAGCAAGGACTTTTTGGCGACTCACGCATTGCATGGCCGCTGCCAAATTCTGTTCTCGCCGAGCTATACCGAGATCTCGCCGCGGGAATTGGCGGAATGGATATTGGCGGATCGGCTCAAGGTGCGATTTCAATTGCAGCTTCACAAAGTGTTGTGGGGCGATACGCCCGGCAAATGAGCGCGCGTCCGGCTGTCGTGCTGCTGTCCGGCGGACTCGATTCCGCGACCGTGCTGGCGCTTGCCGTCGCGCGCGGGTTTCGCTGTTACGCACTCAGCGTGCGCTACGGGCAACGGCACAGCGTCGAATTGGATGCCGCCATGCGGGTCGCGGCGCGCCTCGGAGCCTATGAGCATCGCATCATGGCGGTTGATTTGGCCGGCATCGGCGGATCGGCCTTGACCGATTCGCGCCTCGCCGTGCCCGAATCGCCGACCACCGGAATCCCGATCACCTATGTGCCGGCGCGCAATACCTTGTTCTTGTCGTTGGCGCTCGGGTGGGCTGAAGTATTGTGCTCCGAGGACATATTCGTCGGCGTCAACGCCGTCGATTACTCGGGCTATCCGGACTGCAGACCCGAATTCATCGAATCCTTCGAACATCTCGCGCGGCTCGCGACCAAGGCCGGTGTCGGCGGAGCCAAACTCACGGTGCATGCGCCGCTGATCCACATGAGCAAAGCGCAAATCGTGCGCACCGGACTTGAGCTCGGCATCGACTACGGCATCACGGTTTCCTGCTACCAAGCCGACTCGCAAGGCCGGGCTTGCGGTAAATGCGATTCCTGTCGGATCAGGGCCGCAGGTTTTGCCGACGCCGGAGTGCCGGATCCGACCGCTTATGCCTAAAGTGTCCGCCGTGCCCGCTTCGCCAGCAGTGCCTGAATTGCCCGCGGCGCCTGATACCCGGCGCGACAATTGATCGCCGGTGATGTCCGATGCGCTTTAGCGGTGATCCTTGGGCGAAGTTCCGTTATGATGCGCGCCTGAAATCGGGACGGTAGCTCAGTTGGTAGAGCAAGGCCCTTTTAAGGCTTTGGTCCTGGGTTCGAGTCCCAGCCGTCCCACCATAAAATCAATGACTTATGCTCTTTCGGAGCGTGTCCGTACTAAAAAAGTACTAAAACGCAATCAGCCGTTTTCTCCGCCTCGCGAGCCTGTCATCGCGTCGTCCAACGACGGAGCGGGGTTCGACGTTGAGGCTGCGAGGGAGCGAGCAATGCGCGGCAATAGTATCGGTGTGTTGAGCATGCGCGAGCGCGCAGCACGGGCCGGGGCGTCGCTCGAGATCGTTTCTTCGCCAGGACATGGAACGCTAGTGCGGGCGACTTTCCCGGCCGCTGGATGTCGGGTGGTGTAATCGAGCGAACGGAGCCGATAGACCCGAGCGTTTCAGAAGGGCCGAATTGATGGGGTCCCCGTGGCTTTCATCAAAGCACCCCCGGAGTCGAGCAAGCCGGCGGTTTCCAATATGAGGGTCGTCGTTCTCCAGAAATGCTCGCCGAGCAACGAGCAGGCTTTGGGCGCATCGCGCTCCAAGGTCGCCTTCATCAGATCTTCGTGTTCTTGAAGCGCGTTGCGCTGTTGATTCTGTTCGGTGACCGCAACTTGCCAGAGAAAACGATAGCGCTCGGCGTGTTGATACATCAGCTTGCAGAAATAGAGCAGCCATTCGGACCTGCAGGCCGAGATCAGTGCGGCGTGAAACTCATCGTGGGCGACCCACAATGCTCCTCGTTCGTTGACAGGGATGTCAGCGAGGTTGCCCGGACTACGCGCCAGTCGATGAAACGCGGCCACGATGCGCGACTCCCAAGCGAGATCGCCGTGCTCGATTGAGCGCTGCAGCGCTACGCTTTCGACGGTGACACGCGTCTCCGTAATGTCGATGAGCTGTTCACGACTCGCGGGCGTGGTTCGAAATCCACGTTGGTCCACGGCCTCGACGAGCCCGTCGGTCACGAGTCGCGAGAGTGCTTCTCGCAAAGCACTCGAACTGAATCCGTAGCGTTGCATCAACGGCTTTACCCGCAACTTCTCGTTGGGCTTCAAGTGACCGCTGATGATCTCAGCGCGTAGCCGCTCGATTGCCATCGATGTTTGGGTTGTGAAAGCGCCCGCCCGCGCGGCCGACCGCTCTAGGCCTTTTTCATTCAAGCGAATTCCCCACTGGCTATGAAAGACCGGCAACACCGCAGCGAATGTTAATCCAAGCACCGGCTTGCCCGAAGTGCATTCGTTTACTTGAGAAACGACATTTTACCTTATATATCACATAAAAACCATAAAACACTTGACTACCTTAATTTAGCGACTATAGTTCGCAAAAACTGGGGCTAGAAAGACCAAGCCAGAACAGAGGAGGGGAGCATGAGCGCCGTCAAAGGAACCGCGTCAGTCCAAACGACAGATTCATACGTCTCCTAGATAAGTAATGGCGCGATGCACAAGAATCACCAATCGCACCGCGACCTTTGAGTTTGAGGCTACTGCGGGCTTGGCAACCCGAAGACGGGATGGTCGGCGCGATCTCAGCGGCGGGACTTACAGCGCTTAGTCACCGCGCGCGCCGGACCTTCGAGGGGCCGACGGCACATATATAAGAGGGGGGAGGACGGATGAACATTGATCGATCGAGCTTGCACCGGCTGGTGTGGTTTCCTAGGGGCATCGTCGCGCTATGTGCCGCTTGGCTGCCGGCAACCGTATTGGCTGAAGGCGCACCGATGGCTGCCGCACCGACGGCCGCCTCTGAAATCGAAGAGATTGTCATTACCGCTCAGCGGCGCGAGGAAACCTTACAAAAAGCATCGGTGCCAATTGACGTCGTTTCGGGCGACGAGCTCAAGAATGCGAACGTGCTGCGGGTGACGGATCTCTCCTCCACCGTGCCGGGCCTGCAAGTCGGACAAGGCGCGGGACCGACTCAGATCTATATTCGCGGCGTCGGCGATTTCGGCTCCACCCCCATCAACAATCCCGCCGTGGCCGCCAATATCGACGGCGTCTACGTCGCGAGATCGCAAGCGCTCGAAGGCAACTTCTTCGACGTGGCGCGAGTCGAGGTCCTCAAGGGCCCGCAGGGCACCCTCTACGGCCGCAACGCGAGCGGCGGGGCCATCAATATCATTACCAATAGGCCGAGCTTCGACGCGGTGAGTGGATATGCTGATGTGGAAGTGGGCAACTATTCCATGCGCGAATTTCAAGGCGCGCTCAACCTGCCGCTCTCGAGCAGTCTCGCCATGCGCCTCGCGGGCCAAGCCGTGGATCGAGATGGCTACGTTTCGCCGACGGGCGGCGATGACGACCAGCACCAGGCCGGAAGACTGCAGGTCCTTTGGCGCCAGGAAAACGTGACGCTCCTGGTCGCTGGTGACTATGCGCATGACGGCGGCATTGGCCCCGACTTCGTCGTCCTGTCGAACAATCGTGCCGGAACTGGTTCGCCGTATGCGTCCGATCTTTCGCCGGCGGCAAAAAACTACTTCTATGCAGCCTCCGCGACTCAAGGGCTCTGTATACCGGGAGGGTTCTTCCCAGGCTACTCGGTGGCCGGCGACTGCCCGGCCGCGGCACCGTATCCTGCACCACCGTTCCCGCCTGGAGCCGTCGGGCCCTACGATTCCCTCGTCGCATTCCCGAGCACGGTGCCGCGCCAGGACAACAAGTTTTATGACGCTCACGCGGAGTTGACTGTCGACTTCGGTCCCTCGCAGCTCACCGTTCTTCCCGCGCATCGTGTCGCGGAGTTGAATAACACGACGTTTCCCGGCAGCTTTCTCTATATGAGTCGGGGCACCTCAACGGCAGACTCGATGGAAGTCCGGCTCGGCGGCACGAGCAGTACCTTGAAGTGGGTCGGCGGCCTTTACTATTTCAAGGAAACCTATGATTCCACCGAAAACATCAATGCCGGCCTCGTACAAGACAACTTGCCGGTGACTGACCAGTCAACCCGGAGCGAGGCCGCTTTCGGGGAGGTCACGTTCAGCCTCACCCCGACAACCCGCTTGATCGCCGGCGCGCGCTATACGTCAGACAATAAGCATTTGGCCGACACCCTGACCGCGACGCCCCCGACGATTGCTTTTCTGCCGGTAAGCCCGCAGGGTATCAGCTGCTTCCAAGCGCTGCCGAAACCGTGCACGCTTGAATCCATCTCGGGCAACGCCACCTTCAATAAGCCCACTTGGAAGCTCGGCTTCGAACAGGATCTTGCACCGGACAACATGCTGTATGCGACCGCGAGTGAGGGTTTCAAGGCAGGCGGCTTCAATCAGGCGGCTTCTGTCAGTAATCCATCGACGCCGTCGCAGTTTGCGCCCGAGACACTGACGGCGTACGAGCTCGGATCAAAGAACCGATTCTTCGAGCAGCGGCTGCAGATCAACGGCGAGCTTTTTTATTGGGACTACCAGAATCACCAAGAGCCCCACATCAACCTCGACGGCCAAGATCAAATCGCCTTCGCGTACACCAATGCCGGCAAGGCCACGTCGAGCGGTGTTGACCTGGAGATTGAATTGCAGGCGACCAAGGCCGATCGGCTGACCGGCAATGTCGAGTACAATCATGCGTACTACAACTCGTTCACCTACGATGTCCCCAACAACGCTTCGGGTGGACCCTTCGCCCGTGGGGTCGGAAACGGCTTCGGCTCGACCGATCCGATGTCGCCGCTCGCGGCCAATACGGCCTGTGCTACGAGCCCCATCGCGTCCGGCCCTCTGGCGGGCGGCGTGCACGTGGATTGCTCCGGCTTTCAATTACTGCATGCCCCCACGTGGACCGGCAGCGCCGGCTACAGCCACCACTTCAACTTCGACGCGGGCGACAGCCTCAACCTTGCGCTGGACGCGCAGTACTCCGGTCCCCGGTGGCTCGCGATCGACTTCCTCTCCGCCGAGCGCGCTCCGAGCTACGTTACAACGAACGCCAGCCTGACTTACGTCTCGGCCAGCAATCACTGGTCCGTCGCCGCCTTCGGACGCAATCTATTCAATGAGACCGTGGAGACCGTAGCATTCGAGAATCCGTTCGTTGCCGGTTACGTTGTCGGTAACGTCGGTCCACCGCGAACCTACGGCGTTCGCCTATCGGCCCGATTCTGATCGCATCTTGGCACGACGGTCTCGCCACTGAAGCAGCGCGCATTTCAGAGGAACCTTTGAGTCGCAATACCATGGTCAATCCACTCACGGTACTTCGCGAGCCGGAATCGCAGCCGGAAAGCCGTTTGCCCGCGCAAGTTCAGCGGCTGCAACGACCGCAGCCGTTGGGTCGCGCCGTTGAACTCGCGTTCTTGCGCTGGGAGAAACGGCAGCTTGCGCCCACCGAGCGTTTCTGGCGCGATTTTGGGATGCACGTCGTCGAGTCCGGTCGAGAGCGGCTGCTCGCGCGCGGAACCGGACACGCGCCAGCTATTGCGATCGTGACGCGCGGCCGCGAGGACCGCTTTATCGGGCCGGCCTTCGTGATGTCGAATGACACCGATCTGCAGGTCTACATCAAGACGCTGAACGCAAAGCTGCTGTCGCCTGAGCAAATCCCGGGTGGCGGGCGCGGTGTCGAGCTCTTGGATCCGGCGGGGCGCGCTGTCTGGCTCGTGCAAGGCCAAGCGCGCGCGGAACCGCTGGCGAATCGCTCCGCTGTGACGCCGCTGTGCAACTCGGCCGATCACGCGCCGCGAGTGAATCGTACGGTGCGCACGCCGATCGAGCCGGCCAAGGTCATCCGCTTGGGCCACCTGGTGCTGCAAACCGTGGATTTCGCGGGCATGACCGCTTGGTATTTGCGTGTACTCGGCCTCATTCCCACCGACGTCCAGTACCTCGCCGATGGCAGTCCGAACTTGGCGTTCTGTCGGCTGAATCTCGGTGACACGCCGGCCGACCACCACACGCTCGTGATCGTCGGCGCGATCGAGGAGCGCTACGAGCACAGCGCTTACGAAGTGATCGACCTGGATGCTCTCGGCCAGGGCTATCAAGTGTTGCGCGCTCAAGGCTACCGCCATGTCTGGGGCATCGGCCGGCACGTGTTGGGCAGTCAATTGTTCGACTACTGGCGCGACCCGAATGGCTTCGAGTTGGAGCACTACACCGACGGCGACTTATTCACCGCCGATGCCGAAACGACCTATTCACCGTTCGACATGGGCAGCCTCTGGGCCTGGGGTGACGATCTACCCGCTTCGATGAAGCCCGCGATGAACCTACGCGCGCTGCTGCGCATTGCGAAGCTATTGCAAGCGAAGCGAATAACTCTCCGGCGCCTGAAGTTGATTTCTGCAGCGCTGAATGCGCCTGCGCGGCCCTGGCTCTAAGCCCTGGCTGTCAGCCCTCATCCCATAGGAGTACCTGTGCCCCGTACCTTGATCCGCTTTCACGACGGCGTCAAAAACCGATGGGCCGTTCAATTCGGCTCGCGCCTGGCGGTGCTTGCCATCGATGCCGAGAGCACGGGCGAGTTGCTAACGCAGCACTGGGACACGATTTGGGCCGCGCGCGAGACCGACGCGACCCTGAGCCGCGATGCGGTGCGCTTGTGCGCGCCGGTGACCCCGAACCAGCAGTTCATTTGTCAGGGCGTCAATTACCGCAGCCACGTGGAGGAATCGGGGCTCAAGCTCAGCGATTTCCCATTCAACACGATTTTCACGAAGGCGCCGTCGTGCATCACGGCAGCCGACGCCGCCGTGGTCCGCCCGGCGCACGTAAGCCTCTTGGACTACGAGGTCGAACTCGGCCTCGTGCTGCGTCGAGCGCTGCCCCCCGGTACGACGGTGAAGCCTGATGAGCTGGACCAGTGGCTCGCGGGCGTCACGATCGTCAATGACCTCTCGGCGCGCGACGTGCAGTTGCCGCAAGGTCAGTTTTACAAGGGCAAGAGCTATCGCGGCTTTGGCCCCGTGGGTCCCGGTCTCGTACTCTTGACGCCCGGCGAGTGGAACCGTTGGTCGGAGCTGCACATGCGATTGTCAGTCAACGGTAAGGCGCGTCAAGACGCCTATTGCCGCGAGATGATTCATGCACCGGCCGCCACGCTGACCGAACTCGCGGGCATGCATGATGTCGACGCGGGCGACTTGATCGCAACCGGCACACCCGCAGGCTGCGCCGCACGCAGTCCGGGCAAGCTGACCCTGTGGATGCTCAAGCACCTCGTGAGCGACGCAGCCAAATGGCGGCTGTTTATCCGCAAGGCTCAGTCGAACCCGGCCTACCTGCGGCCCGGAGATCGGATCAACGCGTCAATTCGCACCGATGACGGTTCCATCGATCTTGGCGAACAGACTACGGTGATTGTCCCTCCTTAGATTATCGACGCGTCGGGAAAAAAGGTGGACAACGGCAATGGCACGCAGACCAATCGAGCATGACGCATGACAACCCGCCCGCACCCGCCAATTACCGGGCGCTTGCGTTCGGTGGCCGATCTCGGAGACATCGAGAGCGTTCCTTGGCCGCAACGCATTCCAGCAACCAACACCTACACGCTGCTGCGCGACGCCTGCCGGCGCCATCATGATCGCATCGCGCTGCGCCTGCTGCATGCCGGCGCGCCGGACGCCGACGTACGCTCGATCAGCTACGGCGGATTGCTCGCGGGCGTTCACCGCACGGCAAACGCGCTGCATGCACTGGGAGTCCGGCCCAAGGTGCCGGTCGCAATCCTGCTGCCTAATCTGATCGAAACACATTTCGCGCTATGGGGATCTCAGGCGGCGGGAATCGCAATCCCGATCAACCCGATGCTCGAAGATGCCTACATCGCTCGCATTTGTGCCGAGACGGGCGTGCAAGTCGTGATAGCGCTGGGCCCCGCGCCCGGCTCGAGTATCTGGTCGAAGGCGGTGCGCGTCGCCGAGCAAGTGCCGTCGATTCACACGCTGCTGCAAGTGGACATGGCCGCGGCGCTCGGCGCCCGGGCGTCCAAGACCGGGCAGACAGTATCCTGCGAGCTGCCAATGCGCGAAGGGATCCGCGTGCTGGATTTCCATGGCGAACTCGCAAACGTGCCGAGTGCGGCGCTCGTGTCCGGCCGCGTGTTCGAGGCGTCCGAGCACTGCGCCTACTTTCACACGGGCGGTACCACCGGTTACCCCAAGGTGGCCATTCATACTCACCTCAATGAGGCATTCCTCAGCTGGATCGCTGAAACATTCTATGAGCCGGACAACGTGCTGCTCAGTGGCTTGCCGCTGTTCCATGTCAATGGCGCGCTAGTCACCGGACTCGCTGCATTCCACTGCGGGTTCGAAGTCGTCATGCTGACGCCGGGCGGCTTTCGTACGCCGGGCGTCGTCGAGCACCTGTGGACACTCGTGCAACGCTTCAATGCGACGGGATTCTCGACCGTCCCAACGATACTCGCCGCCTTGATCCACCGCCCGTTCCCCGTCGGCGGCCTGCCGACGCTGCGTCGTGTAATCTGCGGCGCGGCGGTCCTGCCTCGACAGGTCGCGGTCGACTTCGAACGCGCCACCGGACTGCAGATCCATGAGGGCTACGGGCTGACCGAGGGAACTTGCGTCTCGACGCTCAATCCTCTGCTCGGCGAACGGCGACTCGGCAGCGTCGGTATCCGGCTGCCGTACCAGGAACTTCGTGTGTTCCGCGTCGACTCGGATTTGCGTGCGATCGAGGAGATGGGCCCGTCCGAAATCGGTGTCATCGGCATCAAGGGCCCTAACGTGTTCCCGGGTTATCTCCGCGAGTCCGACAACCGCGGCATCTGGTTGGCGGAAGGGTGGCTGAACACTGGAGATCTGGGTCGCCTGGATGATCAAGGCTATCTCACGCTCTGCGGCCGCGCCAAGGAACTCATCATTCGGGGCGGCCATAACATCGATCCCGCGTTGATCGAGGATGCGCTCGTGAGTCACGCGGCGGTGGCTCAAGTCGCCGCCGTCGGACAACCCGATCGGCATGCCGGCGAATTGCCGATCGCATTCGTGGCGCTCAAGCCCGGAGCGCACGCGACAGTCGGTGAGCTGCAGGCTCATGCCGCCCATGCGGTGCCCGAGCGGGCCGCGGTGCCGGTGCGCATCGAGATCTTGCCCGCCTTGCCCCTGACCGCGGTCGGCAAGATCGCCAAGCCGGCATTGCGCTTGCGCGCCATCGATCACGCATTGAACCAAGCATTGGCGGAACAGGGGCTCAGCGAGGTGCACGCGACTGCCCGTCTCTGCGCGGAGCGGGGGACAATCGTCGACCTTGAAGGTCCAGCGACCTTGCGCGAACGCGCATTGGCCTTGGGGGGGCAGTACCCGGTAATCCCCGAGTGGAAAGGAGCTTGCGAGTGAGCACGGACGGCGGCGCCGTTGACGGTATAGGGCCGCTCGACACCGATGTGCTCGTCGTAGGTCTAGGCCCGGTAGGCGCCGCGCTTGCAAATCTGCTGGGGCGCTACGGCATCAGGGTGTTGGCGATCGACGAGGCCACGGAGATCTTCACCAAACCACGGGCAATCGCCTTGGACAACGAGGCGCTGAGAATCTTGCAGCTCGTGGGCGTGCGCGACGGGGAATTCAGCACCGTCGGCATTCCACAAGTGCAATATCACTCACCGCTCTTCGGCCGCTTCGCACGCATCAACACCGCGCGCATCGTGGACGGGCACCCGATGCTGGTCACGTTCTATCAGCCGGAGCTCGAAGCACTGCTTCGCCGAAAATTGGAATCGCTGCCCACCGTTGAGGTGCAACTGGGCGTGAAACTGGTCGGCTTTACCGAAGAGGCGAACTGCGTGCAGGCGTCGATAAAATCGATGGATGGCGCGACGCGGCGGGTGCGGGCCCGTTACCTCGTCGGCTCCGACGGCGCGAATTCAACAGTCCGGAAAATACTCGGGTTAGAGTTCAAGGGCGCGAGCTTCGCGCAGGATTGGCTGATCGTTGATGCGCAAGGTGTCCCCAATCCTATCGATCACTGCGAATTCATTTGTGACCCGCGGCGGCCAACCCCGCACATGGTAGCCCCGGGCGGCCGCCAGCGTTGGGAGTTCATGTTGCGGGCCGGCGAGAGCCGTGAGGAAATGGAGCGGCCCGAGACCATCCGCCGGCTGCTCGCAAACTGGTGCGACTCCGAAAGCATCCAAATCGAACGCACGGCGGTCTATCGCTTCCACGCCCGCGAGGTAGCGGCCTTTTCCAAAGGGCGCTGCTTTCTTGCGGGCGACTCCGCGCACATCACGCCACCGTTCGCGGGCCAAGGTCTGGTAGCGGGGCTACGCGATGTCGCAAACCTCGCATGGAAGCTCGCTTGGGTGGTCCGCGGCCAAGCGAGCCCGGATATTCTGGCGAGCTATGATCAAGAGCGCAGGCCGCACGCAAGAAAGATCATCAACCTCGCGCGCTTTCTGGGTGCACTCGTGATGCCCAGCAATCGCCTAGCGGCCTTCATCGTGCACGGACTCATGAGCGCCGCTCGCGTGCTTCCCGCAGGTCGCGCGTTGTTCGAGGACCTGAAGATCAAGCCCGAGAACACCTTTGACGAGGGGCTATTTTGGCGCGATCGCGCAACGCGGCGATTGAACGCAGGCTCCAGTTTTCCTCAAGGGCGGCTGCGTCCCGCCGAGAACGGAGCCGCCTCCATGCTCAGCGACGATGTACTCGGCCCGCATTGGGCCTTGATAGGATTCGGCGTTGATCCCGCCGCAGTCGCAGAGTCGAACCTGCTTGCGCGGTGGGGCAGAGCGGGCGGCAAGACCTGGCAATGGTGCCGGAGCGCGCAGGCACAACCTCTTGCACTGCCCGAGCGCCGCCTCGAAGCGCTTGACGAAGCGCTGTTGCCGCGCAAGGTTCCGTTGGGTTGGGTGGTGCTGGTTCGCCCCGATCGCTGTGTGATGGCCGAAGGCCCCATCGATCGGACCAATCAGTTGCTTCGCGAGGCGCTCGAACGCTTGGGTGCGCCCCCGGGATGATCTCTTGCATCCGTCAGCTGCGCGGTGGCACTACGTTTTCGCGACGATACCTTCCGCCATCGTAGGTGCGAGGCGCAGCAGCAACGGCAGCATACGCGCGTCGCCGGGGCAAACCTCCTTGGCGCCGCGATGCACGCCGTCGAGCGCCGCGTCGGCAACGGCCTCGGCCGAGAGTTTCTTGCCCTGGCGATGCGCAACAGCCGGCGTGTCGACCAATGGCGGGAGCAGCTCCGTGACACTTATTCCTAGCGGCTTCAACTGTATCCGCAGCGACTTGCAGAGGCTGTGCAGGGCCGCCTTCGACGCAGAATAGATGGGCGCGCGAGTTGCCGGTGCGAGTGCATAACCGGAGCTCACCACGAGAATCGAGGCGGGCGCCGCGCGGCGCAGACCGGGCATGAAGGATGCGATCAGATGAATTGCGCCCTCCAGATTGTTCCGCAGGTCCGCGGTCAGATCAACGGAGTCGAGATCGCGAGCGGTAAAATCGATCTCGGTGAGGCCGCCGGCGTTACTGATCAACAGATCGATTGCGGGGTACTCGGCGAGCACCTCCGCTGCCAGTCGCCGCACGGCTTCGCGATCCGACACGTCGCAGATGAATCCGGTGACGCGAGATACTTGCTGCTCCAGGCGCCGCAGTTTCGCGGCGTCGCGTCCGCAGGTCAGCACCCGGTAGCCCTGCCGGGAGAGGGCGGTAACCAGTGCGAGTCCGATGCCGGAGGAGCCGCCGCTGACGACCGCCACTTTCTGTGTCGCTATACCATCGTTCAAATCGATCGCTCCTCGCTCGTTCGGGTTCGCTGTGGCTCACTCTGAGTGCGGCTGCCGGCGAAGTCATAAGTGCCGAACATGCCGAGCTTCACTTTGCCCTTCATCGAATCGCCGACCACCGTCCCGGTGAACTGAAGCGTGATTCGGATCGGCGATGTGACCGACGACGACCATGAGATCGAGTCGCCGTTCACGCGGCCATCGTGGATCGGATAGCTCCCGTGCGCGCCCGACTGAGTGCCCTGCAGCGATCCCGCCTCGCCGCGCAGCTCCAGCACGGTCTCCTCTTTCCCCATCGGCGAATTGACCGTTACCTTCCAAGTACCATCCACGGACATACGCTGCTCCTCTAGCTGCGGGCAAGTACCTGATCCAGCGCCCTGCCGATGACTTGCTCCGCGTGCGGCTCGGCGCCCATCGAGCGCCATGCGATCACGCGGTCCGGCCGCACCAGTATCGCGCCCTCCGGGCCGAATTCGCGCCGGCGAATGAACGCGAGCCGCGGATCGAGCCAGTCGCCTTCCGTATGTCCCAAGCGCAGCGCCGTCAGCTCGACGTCGCGCGCGCGTGCCGCGGCCTCGGCGGCCTGACACCAGGAATCACCGTTCTCGCCGGCGATCAGCGTGAAGCTGCCGGGAGGTGCAAGCTGCCGGAGCGCCTTGCGCTCGCCCTCGCGCTCGACCCAGGCGTGCGGAAGCGGCGAGCCGGGCCGGGTATCGGGTTCGTAGATGCGGATGTCATCGGGATTGGCGGGCACCGGCGTACCGTCGTCGATGACGGCGGCCGACCGGTACCGAAACCCGATTTCCACGTTGTGTTCCTTGAACTCCATCGACTGGCTGGCCATTGCTCGCATGACGGCTGCGCGCCGTGTGTCACCTTGCGGACCGGGTTCCCACAGCTGTCTCGCGTTGCGCAGGCATTCGTCCGGCGTCAGATCGGCCGTGATCCCCATCGACGCTGTCAGCACGAAGTGGTTGAGCGCGTTCTCGACGGATCGCTGCACGTTGCGTTCGAACGCTGGAAAGCGCTCCGGATGGTAGGTATCAAGCAAGGCCTCTCCGGCGCACCCGTCGAGCACGTGGGCAATTTTCCAGCAGAGGTTGTAGACATCATGCACCGCGCTCGTCAGCCCGAGCCCACCAGTGGGCGGATGCCGGTGGGAGGCATCGCCGAGCAGGAACACGCGGCCGATCTTGGTCTGCTTGGCCACGAGGCCGACCAGCTGCCAGCGGGTGATGATGTGCACGCTCGGATTGAAGTCCGGGACCCCGACCCGCTCGCGCAGCAGCGCCATGACCTTCTCGTCCGTATCGAACAGCGCCTCCGCGGTCGACGGGTAGCTCATGTGGAAGACCCATTCCTCGGACTTCGGACCCCAATGCGTCGGGCCCATGGGCACCAGCACGCTCTGCGATCCGCCGAACTGCGGGTGCAGGATCCAGCGGATCAGCACGTCGTCGTCTTGCACTAGGCGCGACAGGTCTGCGGTCATGTGGATGGTGGCGCTGCGCTGAAGGTCGCGGCTCCCCTCCAGCTCCGCGCCGACGAGCCGGCCCACGGTGCGGCCGCCGTCGCAGCCGAGCAAATATCTCGCCCGCACCTGATAGGTCGCGCCGCCGGCGTGATCCTTGATCGTCGCCGTGACGCCTTCGGCGTCCTGCTCAAGGCTCAAAAGTTCGTTGTGAAAGCGGATGCCAGCGGGGTTCAGCGCGTCGGCCCGGCGCTTCAATACCGGTTCTAGGCGGATCTGCGGCAGGTTGGTCTGGCGGCAAGGACTGGCGCTGACCCATGCGGGATCGGTGTAGCCGCCGTCCCAGCATTCCATCTTGTGGATCAGCCGGCCCGCATCGGCATGGCCGGCGATGCCGAGATACCAGGCCGTATGGCTCATCTGCGCGGGCGGCGTACCGATGGCGTAGATCGCATCGGCGACCCCGACGTCGGTGTACGCCTCCATCGTGCGCTGATTGAGAACGTGCGCCTTCGGCAGGATCGAGGTCGACGGCGTGGCACTCACCAGCAGGTGCTGTACACCATACGTCGACAACAACATCGAGGCCGTCAGGCCGGCGCCACCGCCGCCGACGACCAGCACCGGGACTTGCTCAGTCCTCATCTTCCCCCTCCTCAGGTTGCGGTCGCGCGGCGACCGTCGGTCGATCTGTAGGGATCGTTCCAGACATGATATGACTCGGTCGAGGTCCCGTCAAGCGCTGCTCCGAGTTCGAAAGGTCGGCTACCATGCGCGTATGTCCAGCCGTCCACTCACCCAGCGCCAAAAACAGGGAGCCTTGTCGCGAGACGAAATCCTGGACGCGGCCGAGGCGCTGATGGCACGCCAGGGCTATGACGGCGCCAGCATCTCGGCGATCTGCTCGGAATGCGGCCTGCCGGCGAGCTCGGTCTACTGGCATTTCGGATCCAAAGAGGGCGTGCTGGCCGCTGTGATGGAGCGCGGCGCGGCGCGCTTTTTCACGGCGATCGACGCGGTCGGCAGCTCGCCGACGCTGCGGGGTCGCGACGGATTGCGCGCCGGACTGCTCGCCGCGAGTCATGCGATCGCCGAACACCCGGATTTCCTGCGCTTGCTGGTGTTGCTGCTGCTGAGCGGGCACGCCGAGGACACGGTCGCGCGCGTGCGCGCCGGCGGTCGCGAACGAATGCACCGGCTGATCGCGTCGGCCTACCCTGCGCGCGGCGATGTGCCCAACCGCCCGTTGGCCGACTCCCTGGCCGACGCCGCCCTCGCGATGTTCGACGGAGCATTCCTGGCTGTGCAGAACGATCCGCGCGTCCACTACGAGATGCTTCTGACGCAGATGGCGGACGCACTCGCGTCACTCGCGGAGGCGGACATCGCCCGCGACCGGGTCGACGCCACGCGTATGTCGGTTTCAAAAGACCGCCTGCATTCCTCCAAACAAAGACGTCGTAAATAGCTCGCGGCGGGACTGAGCATTCGGCGACAGTGCCGCAGCGCCCAATTGGGCCAACGTCGATGTACCCGTGATTTCCGGGTGCAGTTCAAAATTGAGATGCGGGTTCAGATTTTCTTTCCCAACTTCGTAAAGTTTCTATCCGGCGCGTCGATAGGTGATATCGAGAGTTGACCGAAATCGTGATTTGTCCTGCATCGGCAAATCGCCGCGATAACGATCGCGCTTCGGTGCGTTACCATCTCTCGTAACGCAAGACTCGATCAGGCCCCTTCCGCCTCGTACCCAAGCGTAGTCGTCCGAATTGGCGTCAGCCTTTGTGCTGTCCGCCCCGAAACGGAAATGCAACGCGTTGATCTTCGAGGTCCTGGCGGGTCATGGCAAACACAATGCGAGCGCGCGCAATCGACTGCTGCGATGCACGGTGTGATGTTGATTGGAATGCGGCCGATCGTTCGGCGCCGCCTCCGGAACGCGGGCGACCCGGTGCAAGAATCGCGTTGTGCGCGTTGCGACTTCGACCGCGGCATGTTTCCGCGCATCCATCCGCGAAGCGACCGATTCGCGCGACTACGCCGCGCTTCCGGCGAGATATTCATAAAGCCAACAACCGACCTACAAGGCGATCAACTCATGTTCATTAAAAAAATGCAATTTGCTGCACGTAGTTCCCCATCCACGTTACCACCATTGCTCGTCGCCGCACTCGAACGAGTGTCGAGTGCGGTGATGTTCGTAGACCGGGATTTCAAGATCATTTACGCGAACCGGACTACCCGCGAGCTGCTCACGAAGAACGCGGAGCATTTTCGTAAATTGTGGCCGGGATTCGATCCGAACAACATGATGGGCGTCTGCATTGACGTTTTTCATAAAGATCCATCGCATCAGCGACGTCTGCTCGCGGATCCGTCGCGCTTGCCGCACAGCGCGCAAATCCAAGTCGGTCCGCTGACCATTGATCTCAAGATTAGCGCCAACCTTGATGCGAAAGGCGCTTACGTCGGCACAATGCTCGAATGGGGCGACATAACCGCCTATCGCGAGACGTCGGCAACGATTGCCGCGATCAGCAAAGCCCAGGCGACAATCGAATTTAATCTCGACGGCACGATCGTCACGGCAAACGACAACTTCCTGAATACGCTCGGCTATAGCCTTGGCGAGATCAAAGGCATGCATCACAGCATGTTCGTGCCGATTGCCCAACGCGATTCCGTCGAATATCGGATGTTCTGGGAGAAACTCCGGCGCGGCGAGTACGACGCGGGACAATACCTGCGAATCGGCAAGGGCGGCAGGGAAGTCTGGATTCAGGCGTCCTATAACCCGATACTCGATCCCAATGGAAAACCGACCAAGATCATCAAGTTTGCAACGGACGTCACCGATCAGATCCGCACGGTCGAGGAGGTCCGCAACCTCGCGCAGGCCGCGATCGACGGCGATCTGACGCAGCGCATTGCTACCACGGGCCGCAGCGGCAATCTCCTCGCGCTGTCGGAAGGCGTCAATTCGCTGGTTGAGGCGATGCAGTCGATGGTGGCGCAGATGAGAATCGCCGTCGCCGCGGTGCGCACGGGCGCGGACGAGATCGCCAAGGGTAACGCCGACCTGAGTCAACGAACGGAGGAGCAAGCCTCGAGTCTCGAGGAGACCGCTTCCTCGATGGAGCAGATGACTTCGTCCGTTAAACAGAGCGCCGATAACGCGGGCCAGGCGAGTCAGCTCGCCTCAGCCGCGAGGTCGCAGGCGGAAGCCGGTGCAAGCGTCGTGACTGAGGCGGTCGGTGCGATGCAAGGCATCAACTCGGCCAGCGAAAAAATTGCCGACATTATCGGTGTCATCGACGAAATCGCGTTTCAGACCAATTTGCTGGCGCTCAATGCCGCGGTCGAGGCGGCACGGGCCGGGGAGCAAGGACGCGGCTTTGCGGTCGTCGCCTCCGAGGTTCGCAATCTCGCGTCCCGCAGCGCAGGGGCTGCCAAGGAAATCAAGGCGCTGATTCAAGACAGCGTGGCGAAGGTTGCCCAGGGTTCGAAGCTCGTCGATCAGTCGGGGCAAACCCTCAACCAGATCGTCATCGCCGTCAAAAAGTCGACCGACATCGTCGCCGAAATCGCCGCCGCGAGCGGCGAGCAGGCGGCAGGGATCGAGCAGGTCAACAAAGCCGTAATGGCGATGGATGAAGTGACCCAGCAAAACGCCGCGCTCGTTGAGCAATCCGCGGCCGCGGCCGAGTCGCTGCTGGAAGAAGCCAGTCGGCTCGATGAAATGATGTCCAAATACAAAGTCGACGGTGAGGGCGCGGCGATCGCGTCAGCATCGAAGCAGCGGTCCCGGGAGGCACACCGCGCCCCCTCGCGCGTGCAACCAGAGCGGCGCGCGGCCAGTAGGCCATGGACCCCCGCCAAGGATTCGGGCACAGGCGCACCTCGCAAGAGAGCGGCGCAGTCGAAGGGCGCGCCAATACGCACCGACTCGAGCGAGAACATCTGGAAGGACTTTTAGTATCCAAGGAGCCTGGCCTATCCCGGCCATGTAACACGCCATGAACGACAAACCAACACTCACGACGGTCGAGGCGGGCGGCGAAAAGATTTCCGCGCCTCGCCAGTACCTCACCTTCAGCCTCGCCGGCGAACAATTCGGCATTCCTATTCTGGCTGTCCAGGAGATCCGTGGCTGGGAAGCGTGCTTTAGAACACCCCGCTCGCCCGGATATGTGCTAGGCGTTATGAACTTGCGCGGCACGATCGTGCCGGTGCTTGATTTGCGAGCCCTACTCGGTATCGAGCCCTGTGAGCGCACGCCATTGTCGGTGGTCATAGTAGTGCGGGTAGAAGGCGAGACCGCGCCGATCACGGCCGGATGCTTGGTCGACAGCGTGTCGGATGTGGTTAGTTTGGCCGCCGACTGCGGTCAGAGGCCCCCGGCAGCGTGCGGCCCTGTCGACACGCATTTGTTATCAGGCGTCGCGATGATCGATCAGCAGCTCATCATGCTGATAGATGTCATGCGACTGATCGAAAGCAGCGTCAAACATCCAACCGAAGCAATTGCCTGAGGCTTGCTGAACAAGGAGGTCCAGAAGAGAGCGAAAGCACGATGGACGATATTCCAGTGATGTTCGCCCGCCAACCCATCTTGACCGCAGATGGGAAGACATTCGGTTACGAGGTCTTATATCGGGGGGCGCGGGTCGACGCGCCTGTCGAAACAGTACCGACTGCGCAAACCGCTCGAGTTCTCTGTGAAGCACTCGGGAACCTGGGCCTCGATCGCATCGTGGGGAGTGCCAAATTATTTGTGAACTTCGACCAGGAACTCCTCGAAAGCGATCATCCGTTGATCTTGCCTCCGGGTAGAGCCGTTGTGGAGATATTGGAGACCGTCGCACCGACGCCGCGTGTATTTGAGACCTTGGACGATTTGCGAAAGTACGGGATCGGCATCGCCTTCGATGACTTTCTGTTTCAGCCCAACGCCCTGGCATTTTTAGACCGCGTCGACTATGTGAAGGTGGACGTCATTGCAGCGGCGGATCAACTGGAGTCCTATGCACAGCAGCTGCGCGCATACAACGTGCCGTTAATTGCTGAAAAGGTCGAGACCCACGCGCAGTTCGTTGCCTGCCAAGCGATGGGTTTCAATTTGTTTCAAGGATATTTTTTTTCTCGCCCGGAGCTGATGCGGGCTCGGATCCTCGATCCGGCGCAGATCGGCGTCGTTGCACTGATTGCGCGGCTCCAGAATCCGGACATCGAGGCGGCAGAACTCGCAGACGCGATAGGCAAGGATCTCGCGCTGGCTTATTCGATTCTTCGATTGGCAAACAGTGCGGCTTTTAGCCGGCGACGCAGGATTGGCTCGATCGCAGACGCGGTTGTCCTTCTCGGCCATGATGTCATCCGGCAATGGGCCGCTTTGTTGCTGCTCCGACGGCTCGGAGACCACAAGTCGCCGGAACTGCATTTACTTGCGTTGGTGCGTGGACGCATGTGTCAGGCCCTGGGGGCGCCGCATTGCGGTCGGGACTCGAATGAATTGTTCACGGTCGGGCTGCTGTCCGTGTTGGATGCGCTGCTGGACCGCTCGATGGAGAGCCTGGTGAATGAGCTTGCGCTCGCACCCACATTGCGCGAGGCCTTATGCGGCTACGGATTGTCGAAGTTGGGGCAGGTCCTGCGCAGGGCGATCGCGTATGAGCGCGGTGACTGGCAAACTCTGGGGTCGCTGACTCTCGCGGAACAGAGAAACGCAATGACGGTATATTGCGAAGCGACGCAGTTTGCGCGCAGCGCGCTCGGCGCATGAGAGTAATAGGGTGCGCCGATAGTTTCGCACCTCCTAACGGCGCACGCGATTGCATTCGTCGCCGAGCGGGCAAGGTTATTCTGGGCTATTGATCCAGAAAACGACAGTGTCCGCCGATGTGTCGTTGTAAAACCGATGTGGCAGGGAACTGGGAAATGCGAACGAATCACCCTTGTTGACGCGACAAACTTTATCTTCAATCTCGAGAACCAAGGTTCCGCTGAGAATAATTGCGAGTTCCTCACCAGCGTGTGTGTATTGTTCTTCGCCGGAACTTCCATTCGGTTCGATCGTGACGATGAAACCCACATAGCGCTCAGAACATTGCGGCGTCACCAGGTGTTTGGTGACCCCGTTGTGACTGTAGATTTGTCTTCTTCGCGTCGCTCGCACGACATACGGCGCGTCGGGATCGCCGGTCGTGACGCTGTCTGGATCGACGATCCACGCCAAAGAGACACCGAGAGCGACACTCAATGCATAGACGGTACGAATGGTCGGCGATACCAATCCCCGTTCGACTTGCGATAGGGAACTGATGGACAGATCGGTTTGCCCGGCAAGTTCGGCTAGCGTCAGTCCCCTGGAGGTGCGCAGTGTTTTCAGACGCCTTCCGATTCCCTCACTCGTGTGGATCGAACCGGATACGCCTTCCTTCTTGATTCTATTGCTATTTGACATTGGTGAGGCAGTACCGCAGGTTTTTGTATAACAGAACCAGCCCAGCGCAGACTTAGCGCAGTATCGCCCCTTGACAGGGATTTATGTGAGGGGCACTATTCAAATGTTACATTAAAACAGAACTGTGTGTTACTTTTCATTTTAATGAATGTGGTCGAGTTCAGGGTTAAGGCCTGAAGTCGGCGCCAAGCTGCGCTCACCGCATGGTCGACCCTAGAGTGTGGCGCGGATCTTTCGCGACCGTTTCGGTGTACGGAAGTCGGTGAAATGAGAGTCGGTTAGGCCGTTGCTTGCCCAATCCCCGCAAGCTGCGCGTCGGTGACTGCGAGGTCGCAGAGCCGGAAATGATCCGTGGCGTTACGGCCAGGATAACGGTGCGCTTGTCGAGAAGGGGATTCCATGATGGAGCAGAAAGTCTCGGTGCCAGATCGGCTGCTGCTGATTGACGATGAACCAATGATCGTCGCGACGCTCTCGGACTTCTTGAGGCGCACCGGCTTCGACGTCACTGCCACCACCGTCGCAAGTGAGGCGATTGATCGGGTGCGCCGCGGCCGCTTCGCTCTGGCGATCGTCGATTATGCGATGCCGGGGCTCAATGGTCTCGAGGCGGCGGCGCTGTTCGCCCAACAGCGTCAGCCATTCATGTTTCTCAGTGCATACAGCGATGAAGCGCTCGTCTCTGCCGCGATATCGGCCGGAGCCCTTGCTTATGTGGTCAAACCCATTGATCCGATTCACCTCGTCCCGACCATACGCACCGCGATCCAGCGGGCGCGCGAGATTGCGGCTCTGGTCGAGCAAGGCGAGCGGCTGACCAAAACCATCGATACCAATCGGGACGTCAGCGTGGCGGTCGGTCTATTGATGGCCCAGCGTGGGCTGCCCCGTCAAGCGGCGTACGATATGCTGCGCCAGCACGCGCGGCGAACGCGCCGCCGACTTGCGGATCTCGCGGCCGAACTCGCGGCCGGTGCCGAGGCGCTGTTCAACATCCCCACGCTAGAGCAGACCGATCGGCGCAACCCGAAGCCGGCTGCGGAGACCGACGATTCGTCATGCTCGCGCGATGGCTGCCTGTGAGATCTGCCAACGAACCCTTTGAGCTGGGCGCGTTGCAGGCGCAGATCCTCGATCAGGTGCACGATTCGGCTGTTGCCATGGATTTGACCGGACGCATCGTCATGTGGAACAGCGGCGCGGTTCGACTGTATGGTTATAGTGCCGCGGAGGCGATCGGCCAGCACATTTCGCTGATCACCGAGTCGACTGATCCGGGTGCATTCGGCGCCGAACAGTTCCGTCAACTGTTTAAAAGCGGATTCAAGAAATTTGACACTATTGCGCGCACGAAATCCGGTTGTTTGCATCCGGTTCATGTCCGCCTTTCTCTGATTCGCGATGTATTCAATGCACCCGCGGGTGTGCTCGGACTCGCCGCGGACACGACCGATTTACAGCGAGCCCGAGCCGAACTCCAGGATCGCGAGCGCCAGTTGCAGACCATTCTCGATGCCGTGCCTGTGTGCGTTGCCCAGGTCGATCCGCAGTTGCGGTTAAAGTTCACAAATCGGGCGTACCGGACGCTGGTCAACCGCTCCAATGACGATCTCGTCGGATTGCACGTCAAAGAGACGCTGCAATCCAACTACGAGTCGCAACTTCCAGATATTCATAAAGTATTGGGCGGCACTCCGCTTGTTACCGAGACCGAGATCATCGGCGCAGACGGCCAGCGAAGGTCACTGGTCATTCAGCGCATTCCCGATATCAATGCGGAGGGCGTCGTACAAGGGTATTTCGCGGTCGCCACCGATGTGACCGAGACAAAGCGCATCCACGTCAGGCGCCTGGAGGATGAGCGCCGGCTCCGGGAGACATTGATCTCTGAGGTACATCATCGCGTCAAAAATAGCCTGCAGGGGATAGTAGGCCTCCTGAGAGCGCAAGCCGCGAAGAATCCCGATATTGCGGATGCGCTCGCTCCAGCGATCGCCCAAGTACTGTCGATCTCGGTGGGATTTGGCTTGACGAGCACACGCGGAGAGAACGGAATCGTGCTGTGCGATATGGTTCGCGAGATCGGGCGAAACCTCGAGCAAATAACAGGAGCGAGGATTTTAACCGAGGTCGATCGGGCGGTCGTGGACCGCCCCATCGTTCTGGACCGCAGCGAAGCGGTGAACCTGGGTATGGTCGTCAATGAACTGATCTTCAATGCGGTCAAACACGGCTCGGCCGAGGGTATCGACCAGCGTATCAGGGTGTTGATCAGCCATGAGAATCAGTCATCATCCGTACGAATTTCGAATCACGTGGATTCGACTCTTCGCCAGTTTGACTTTCGATCGGGTACCGGCCTCGGTACCGGGCTCACGTTGGTGCGAGCGCTGCTCCGGCCATGCCGATCGAAGCTATCATTCGTGTTGAATGCGGGGCAGCTGATGGCAATTCTGACGCTTGGCCTCGATGATGATGCGCCAACCTTGGAGGCCGTTCGATCATCTCAGTGAGTGGCAAGCCGTCATAAATGGCGACCGGGATATGAAGTCGCCGATGCGGGGACCCCGATCCGATGGCGTCAGATCGGCACTTCCACGACCAGTTCGGTACCGGTGGGCGTCGCGTCGCGCACGGTCATGGTTCCGCCGAGGCTGACCGCGCGATATCGCATCGTGAGACAGCCGATCCCACCACCGCAGTTCGTCGGACGGCAGCCACAGCCATCGTCGCGAATCGATATCCGAGCCCTACGCGGCTCAAAGGTCAATATTAGCGTTACTCGGGAACCTCCGCTGTGGCGAATTGCATTGCCGATAGCCTCCTGAGCGATGCGATACAAATGGTGGCTGACAGTATCTGGAACCGTGGGAATCGGATCGGCGGGACCTTGGTATACGCACTCCATTTCGGTCAACGCCGCCTCGCGACCGATCAAAGATCGCAAAGACTCGTCCAAGGCATCGCCGCCGACCGCATGCCCGAAATGACGGTGCGATAGATTCCGGCAGTCGCGCTGTGCCTGCTCGAGCGTGTGGCGCAGCGTGGCCAGTTCCGAAATTGATGGCGCGACTCCATTCTTGGCCTTGCGCTCAATGGCGGCAGCCATTAGCGAGGCAGCGGTCAGTGCCTGGCCTAGACCATCGTGGAGTTCGGACGCGAGGCGGCGACGTTCATGTTCAAGTGCATCATCGGGCTTCGCCCAGAGAAGTACACTGGGAATCTTCGAGTGGCGCTGCAGCGACTCTGCGATCGCGCTCGCCGAGCAGTCCGGCAGTTCACTGTCGAGCACCGCCAAGTCGAATGCTTGCTCTTTGGCGATTTCCAGCGCTTCGCTTCCGGTCCCGGTGATCGCAGTATCCAGGGCGGCGTGATTGAGAGCTGCGGCCAGCAGCGATTGCGCCATCGCATCGTGTTCCACGAGCAGGACCCGGAGCCGACGTTTCGCGCCCGTCGGCCCACGACGTATCGGACATTTACCACGTTCCTTACCCATCCCGTTTCAGACCGCCGCGAGAGATGCCATCCAAACTCGACGCATGCGTCGAGACCGTTCAACGTCGACGAAAAGTCATTTAGCGACGGCGGAAGTGGCCGGGTGATGCTTGGCCGGTGGCTGTGAACCTGCATTGACGCGTCATGGCGGACGCTCCGGCGGCTGCGTTGTTAGCATCGCCTAAATGCACGGATTCCACAAGCCCACGCCCTTCGCAACGTCTCGCCGGGTAATCTGTGCGCACGGGCCGCCGGCGCAAGGTCGCAGGAGTCCTCAGCCGGGCAGGGGGGCCCACTGATTCTTCGATATCTCTTCGATCATGGTGTCTGCAGCAGCGGCGACACGATCGCGGCCTGCCGATTTGGCCTGATAGAGCGCCATGTCCGCCGCGCGCAGCAACAGCGCCGGCGAATGGCCGTGCCGCGGCGACTCGGCGGCACCAATTGATACCGTGATACGACCCACTTCTTTTCCTTGAAACGTGACTGCGAGCGCCGCAACGAGCCCGCGCAGCTTCTCCGCGATGCACAGCGCGTCAGCTAGCTTCGTTTCGGGCAGCAGCAATACGAGTTCCTCGCCGCCGATTCGGCATGCGATATCGCTCTGACGCACCGTGGCCCGTAGCAGCGCGGCAACCTCCCTCAGAACGAGATCTCCGCACTCGTGCCCATACTCGTCGTTGAAACGCTTGAAATGATCGAGATCGAGCATCAGCAGCGAAATCGGACGGTGGCCACGGATGGTCCGCGGCAACTCGCGGGCGAGCCATTCGTCCATGAAGCGCCGATTGTAGAGTTTGGTCAGCGGGTCGCAGATCGATTGCAATCGCAGTGCCTCCCGCAACCGGAGATTCGCGAGCGACAGCCCAACCTGATCCGCGATGGTCTGCAGAGTCTCCAAATGCGTTTTATCGGACATGTCGGTCATGGCGCCGACCTCTCGCCCTAAGTGCAACGCCCCGAGCGTCTCACCGCGGGACAACATGGGGACGCAATCATACGAACCGCTGTGCTCCACCGAGGTCCGCTCGCCGGATTCGGACCACTCCGCATCGGCCGCTGCGCTCGGACTGACGCCACGCGATGCTCCACAGGGGTGGGGCGTGGTGCACGGCGGCATTGTGGATGCATCGAGACCCCAGGTTGCCACGATGTCGATCGAAACGCCCGCTTGGCCGGTAATGTACAGGGCGCCGGGATGGTCGGGAAACAGCCGAGCCGCACCGCGAGCGACACACGCATATAACTCCTCTTCGTTGCGACATAACTGAAGCTCTTGCGCCATATGCCGCAGTTGCCGCATCTGCTCGGCGTGTCGCATGTTTTCCGCTAGGCCGGCCTGAAGCTTCCGATTCGCCTCGAGCAGCGCGGCGCGATGCTGCCGTTGAGCGGTCACGTCGCGAATCATGCTAATCACGAATGCCCCATTGCCCGTTCGGACATGGTTCAAGCTGACGTCCGCAGGAAACTCACTGCCATCCTTGCGCTGCGCCATTACTTCGAGTCCCGATCCCATCGAGCGCTTGCACGGACCGGTCAGGTAGCTGCTTCGCGAACGGATGTGAGTCCGGGCGTATCGTTCGGGAATCAGCAATTCAATGGGCTGACCCACAAGATCGGCCTCAGCGTATTGAAATAGCCGTTGCGCCTCGGCATTTGCGAATCGAATGCGACCGTCTTCGCTGACCCCGAGAACTCCCTCCGGCGCCGCATCGAGCAGGCTGCGGAATTTCGCCGCTTCGATTTCGGCTAGTTCTCGCAGCCTCACCCGAACATACCACCAGATCACTGGCGCACCAACTAACCCGAGTATGGCTGCTTGCAGTGCGAGGCGCAGGTCGACCAATTGTTTGATCCAAGCGATCATATTTGATTCCCCGAAGTCCTTAGTCTTGAACCCAGCGAACAGCCTCGCGACGAGAAACCGCGTTCGCAGTGATTGATCGCCTTGGTTCAGGATGTTTCATAGGCAAAAGGCCTAATAGAACCCGCGTATCAGAGTGGGATACGCGCCGGCTCGCGAAGTGATCGCGGTGATTTGCCGAAGGGGGCAATCACGTCGCCGTTTGGCTCTTGAAGCAATTAGCGGCAAGTCTGCCGCATTCTTGATACCCCGGTTCGGGCGCCCGATTTCCTTTGAAACGGCATTTATCAACGACGGCCACATTCCGCACCGGATTCAGCGATTGACCTCAGGAAATCGCCCCATCTTCGCCCGCCGTTCCCATCGGTGAGATTGCCTCCTCTTCAGACGCCGGCCGGCGATGGTGCTCGAACTTTCCAAGTGGATAGGAAACCTGAATGGCGGTTCCATGCGGCACGCGGCGATCGATTCGAAACGTGCCGCCGATGCGTTCGGCGCGATATTTCATGATCCGAAGACCGAGACTCCCGGCGCGCTCTGTCGAACGCTGGGAATCGCTCATTCCTATTCCGTCATCCGCGACCGTCACTACCAGCAGGGATTTCTCGATCCGCACCGCGATTCTGAGACTTGTCGCATGCGCGTGGCGCGCGACATTGGTGGTGGCCTCCTGAACTATGCGGTAAATGTCCGATGCAACGCCGTTCTTGATCGCCATCCGCGATAGCGGGTTGATATCGAGATGCACTCGCAAGCGATATATTTCCCTCGCATGGGCGGCGAGAGCGGTCAATGCACCGGAAAGTCCATCGCGCTCAACCGCGATCGGCGACATCCCACGGGCCAACCGCCGCGTGTCATTAATCGACTGTGCGACCAGCGAATTGATCTTTTCAAACTCCCTCGTGTAAGCAGGTAGATGTCGCGCTATCTCGGAGCCAAGACCGCGAATGCATAAGCCAATGCCGGTAAGCTGTTGACCTAATCCATCGTGCAAATCGTAAGCCAACTGTGCCCGTTCGCGACTCGCCATCTCGAGAATCTCATTCTCCATTTTTCGTTGCTCGGTTACATCACGACCGACCATGAGTGTCATCATTTGGCCGTCCATGGGCAGTTGCGACGCCGTGATCTCGACGTCCATGTTCCTGCCATTGGTGAGACTCAGGCGGGCGGCCAACACTCCGGCGCGATGTCCCATGATGTCGTATTCGCACTCGTCGCCTGTGAGCTTTTCAAGACTCTGAGAGACCATTTCATCCGGACCCGTCCGGTGGAGGAGTTCCGCCGCTGCGCGATTGGCATGAGTAACCACACCATCGCAGTGGACTATCACGGCGTCGGGACACAAATCAGCAAGCCGGCCGTAGCGCGCTTCGCTGAATTGCAGCCGCTGTGCATCACGATGCCGCTGAATTACCATTGCGGCGATGTTTGCGGTGGCGCGAATCAAGTATTCCTCCGCGGCCGTTGGGCCCCGCGGCTGCATGTAGTACACGGCGCAGGTGCCGAGCAGCTCACCTCGGTCATCCATTAACGGTACGGACCAGCAGGCGGCGAGCCCATAACTCGTGGCGAGATCGGCATGACCGCGCCACAACGGTGATCGGGAAATGTCGTCGACGAGCACGGGCTCGAGTCGCGCAGCCGCCGTTCCGCATGAAGCAATTCCGTCGGCAATGCGAAGCCGATCGAGGGCCTGCGAATAAGCGCTCGGCAAACGGGGGGCTGCGGCAAAACGCAGCACGCCGGCCGTTGGGTCGGCGAGGAGAAAGCAGCACCGCATTTCGGGCATCAACTCCTCGGCGGATCGAAGTTGTTCGCCGAGCACTGTGGTGAGCGGCTCACGCGATGCCGTCATGTCGAGAACCCGCGCGAGCGTCCGGAGCAGGCCCTCGCGGATTGACTCGGGTGCCCCAGATCCAATATTCGCCATCATTTGAAACAGTCCTTTTTTCGTCACCGATTAACCTCAAAAAATCGCCGGAACACCGGCTCCAGCAGAAGGCGAAGATGCGCGCCGTGCCGGGCCAGGCGCTGATATTGCTTGGCAAACTGCCGGTTTCGCGCTACCGAAATCGGTCCGGCCGGACATCGCGCGGGCCGGCCGACTCGTCCCTCTCGGCAGCGGATTCCGGGATGCGGCGATCCGATTGCTCGAGTGCGGGGATGTTGAACAGCGCCTCGGCACCGGCCGCAAGTTCGGCCGCGAGATCGGCAAGTCGGCGGCGGGTTCGCCGCGCGTGCTGGCGCAGCGTGTCGTAAGCCACTTGGCGTGGCAACCCACGCTGGGCCATCAATAGACCGACCGCAACGCTGACGTCCCGATTGGTGTCGATGGTCTTGGTCAGCCGCTCGCCCTGCTCGACCAGAGCGGCAATCTCCCGCGCCCGCTGAATCGCCGTGCGTATGGTCGGGACGAGGTGAATCGGATCAATGGGTTTGACCACATAAGCGAGGGCGCCGGCAGATATCGCCGCGGAGACGAGCGCGTCATCGCTGTAGGCGCTGAGAAACATGAACGGCTGTCGCTGTTGGGCGAAGAGTGCCGCCGCCTCGAGACCATTGAGTCCCGGCATCGCTTGATCGACGATCGCCAGAGCGAAGCGGTCGCGGCGGACCCGATCAACTGCCTCGCTTGCGACGGTGGTGGCAGTGACGTCGAAGCCGGCGCGCCCCAGGAAGTCCGAGAGCGTCGCGACGATCATTGGTTCATCGTCAATCAGCAGCAGCCGATCTGGCGCCGAATTCTTCAGATCCGTCATAGAACCCGCATTTCGACCGGCACGGCAATCGTCCGGTCATGACGCCGCTGTTCCGGCAATCGAGCAAGCCGTGCGCGCCACGAGACCCATTCGGGCGCTCGCGGGCGCGGTCGAAAACTCGCCAAGCGAGCTGCCGGCAAACTGGTCGTTGCAACTTTCAATTTCATTGATCGCTTTCCGTCGGGTCGCATCTCAAGGGTATCTGTTGTGCGGATCTCGGCGAGATCTCGCGGAAGTCGGATCCGCGCGCTTGCGAGCGAGCTTTTGTTCGCTCGATCGGCACACTGGCACGTGAACCGATCATGAAATATGAGCTATATGAACATGAACTAAACGGTACAGTATCAGTTTGACCCGAACTCGGCGACCTGTCAAGGGCGAGATGAGATGGCCGGGCGAGAGCTTGGTCATGTTTTCTTCTTGAGCGCCAATTTTGCGCATTGCAGAGTGAACGGTGAGGCGATCATGACCCGGCCGGGCCGTCGTGCAAGAGCCCGGCCGGGTGCGCCTCAGAAGCGATAACCCAGGGCGAGCGTGGTCTCTGCAGTACTCATTCCCTGCGCATCGGTGCTCACGAGCTTTTCGAAGTGACGGTAGCGCGCGTCGAAGTCCACGAAGACTGCATCCGATACGAAGAACTTCGCGCCTAGGCCAGCGTTCGCGGTGAAGCCATTGCTTCCGCCGATCGCGACGGGAGTCTTTCCCTCAAGTCCAAGAAGCGGGTGATCGAGGTTCGCCCAGCCGTAGCCCACGCCAGCGACGGCATATGGAACGAAGGAGTGACCGGCAAGCGTGAAGTTGGGAAGAATGTCCCACTCCGCGTCGAGGTCAAGGGTCGTCACCCCAAGATTGCTGTTGCCGGTCGCGACGTGTGCCGCACGGCTCGGGCTGTAGCCGCCCGAGAGCTGCAGGCCCCACTGATCATTGAAGTGATAGGTGTAGCGAGCGCCGTAAACGGCGTCATCGTCGAGGCGCGGGGTTTCGCCCGACAGTGAGCCTTTGGTGAGGTGGTCCCCGAATAGATATCCCGCATAGACCTGCACGTCCTGTGTCCCGGCGGCGGAGGGTTGCGTCTGCGCGTAGGCGCCCTGCATTGCGGCGGCTGCGGTCAGAAGTCCCAAGGCTGCGATTCGAATGTTCATCATCAATCTCCTAGTGGCATTTACTGCATGAAACGGACGACCTTCGTCCAAGGCCAAGTGTTGGACCGGCGGGTCGAACTACAACGGCGCCTCCAGGAATGAAGCGTTTCTCAGCAGTTAACGTCGCCGCGCACCGACCTCTCAGGCGACCGCGGCGACAATGGCGGTTGCGACGTCAGCCTCGCGAGGCGACCTGGAGGGGTAGTGGGTAGTGCGCTGCCTATCAGCAGAAGTCTCAAACGCAAGACTCCGTCTCGACAAGCGTCCGCAGCCTTTCAGCTCTAGCGCTATTCCAAAAACGCATCAATTGCATTCCAGCAATTCATATTACGAATGGCCACTCCACGCATAAAGTCGCGGCTGTGAATCATGCAACGCAGGAAGCGCATCCAATGCCAATCACCGAACTCGAGCCATCGGCCGGGATCCGCCGAGCGGTGCGTACATCTACAAGTGCGCGTCCCTTCCCACATTTCCTGCGGAGTTCGGCCTTCGTGCCCTGCTTGCCGCCACCGCATTTGCCGTCTCCGCTGCATCCCCGCCGCATGGGTGGGAAAACGCCGCGAACTACAGTGCGCATTTCCTCCTCGCGAACCGCCTGGGGAGCCCTAGTATCTTTCGTGGGCCCCGGGTTCAGAACAGTGCCTTGGGCGCCGCATTGGCAGTCGTCATTAGCTTGCTGCTTTGGCCGGAGTGGCAACGAAACCATCTAGCGACGGTCATGCGCAAGACACTCACCGCAACCGGCGCGTATCTCGACGCGGTACTCAAACAGCTGGATGAGCGACCCGGCGATGTGGCGAGGCCACTCGCCGAGCTGCGTCGTGATGCGTGTCTCGCAATCGATCAATTCGAAGCGCTGCTCTATGTGCTGCATGGTGCTCTACCGAGCTCGCGCAAGTTCGCGCTCTGTATACCGTCGGCGTCGCCTTCGCCGTCATTCTCTTACACGGTGCGGCACATCGAACAAGAGATGGTCGCCGGGGTGCTCGCCGTGAGCGCAGAACTATCGGCGGCTTGACGCACGTTGCCGACGCTACGGTATCGGCGTGGCCATAGTTCGACGGTGCTAAAAAGAGCAGGTCCCGCAAAAAGCGACCGGAAGGGATCTCTCCCCTCCGGTCGCCGAAAGAACGGTCATTGCGGGGGGAGGGAACATCGCGACCGTTCGTGGCTGATGACGTTACGACTCAGCGGCAACGAGCTCATCCACGGCCATCACGCTACGCGCGCCGCGCAGCTCGAACAATGCGCAGCCGGCTCATGCGCGTTTCCAGTGAGTAAATGCCGAGATCGCTGTTCAAGCAAACGCGGTGCAGCGCTCGTTCCCTCATCCCATGCGTTACCGCATGTGACGGTCTTTCTTGAATAGTGACCTGGTGCTCTCGGGGGATGGTCAATCTCCAGGGCGCTGGTACCCCGCAAGGAATACTTCGACCGCGCGGCGTACCACCCCCTTGACCACCTCCGGCTTCACCGAACCGATCACGCCCAGCAGTACGCGTTGCAGCAGTTCCGATTCGAGCAGACTCAGTAGGTGCATGGCAGCGACCTTCGGATCGGCGGTGCGTAGGACTCCGCGCTTCATCGCTTTTCTCAAGAATTCGGCGACGTGCTTCTCCATCGGGGCGGTCGCTCCCTCGAAGAGCACTTTGCCAATGTCGGAGTGCCCCAATTCGGCGATCGCGAGCCGCCGTATCGCAATGGCTTCCGGGGAAAAGAGGGCGGGTACCAACTGTTGTCCAAAGCGCAGCAGCTCCTGCTTCAAGTCATCGGCGTCGGGGTTCAAGGCGGCAGTAATCGAGCCCAGTTCGAGTTCCTTGGCTTGAAACATGACCTCGAAGAACAGCTTCTCCTTCGAGGGAAAGTAGTTATACAACGTCGCTTTGGATCCGCCGATTCGCGCGCGGATCTCCTCCATCGAAGCACGCTCGAAGCCCACATCCCGGAAAACATCGGCGGCGGCCTTGAGGATGGCCTGGCGTTTCGATTCAGTCTTGGTCTTCATACGGGTTTTTCCCCAGAACCGATCGGTACAGTTTACTTGTCACTAAATGCAGCTGCAACCCGGCAAGCTACCCGCCGCCGGTCCGGTCGGGTTTTGTGCGGATTTCTATCTCGGCCCGCAGGCGCGTACGCCCGAAGGAAGGCGGTCACAGCGCGGTCCGCCGCGAGCCCTATCTCCTTCTCACCCGGGGAACCATCTCGCACATGCAAGAGCAACGGTTCGAGGATTTCGGCCTCGAGTAGTGCGCCCAGGTGATCGGCGGCAAGAGTGGGGTCGTCATGACGGAGGACTCCAGACGCCATGCATGCGGACATGAATGCCGAAAGGTGTGTCCGCAAGGCGCTGATCTTGTCGAAGAACAGTTTGCCGGTGCCGGAGCGCGCCGCTTCCGCGATCATCAACCGCCGCACCTCCAACTGTTCCGGGGAACAGATGAACTTCAGAAAGCTTTTGCCAAAGTCGAACAGCGCGACTGCCGGATCGGCGCTCGAGGCGTCGAGATGCTTCAGAGTCTCCGTCATGTAATTTTCGGCGGCCGCCATCATGCATTCGACGAACAGTTCTTCCTTTGAGGAGAAGTGACTGTAGATCGTCGCCTTGGAACCCCCGACTTCGGTCGTGATTTCCGAAATCGAGGTCTTGTCGAACCCCTGCGTCCGGAATAGCCGGAAGGCAGTGGCCAAGATTGCTTGCCGCTTGCTGTCACTCTTCTTCACGTGTGCGTTGCTCTAACCTCAAGCGGCAAGCCGCCATTACAGTACCAAGTGGTACAGGTTTACCAGTTTCGGCCGCCTCGGTCAAGGACTCGGTGAACTGATCGCAATGGCGATGTGCGGGGCACTCGGTGATTAACTCAGAGGAAACCCGCATGAAGCGCGCGCGCGTTGTTCGGACTGTGGAGCGTGCGTAAGGTTGCGATGCGCCTGAAAGCAGGCAGTTGACATACGTTTGAGACCGTGTAAACTGTACCGAACCGTACAGTATTAGGAGATTACAATGCTGGAGACTAAAGGCCTTCGCCATCCCACTGGCATCGCACGCATCGTGAAGGTGCTGCTTTCCGCCAGCCTTCTCGCGAGCTCGGGCTGCGCACAGCTGCCCCGCATGGACTCGCCGCCGGCATTGAAGAAGGTCGAGCAGCTCGGCAGCTCGAACTCCTTCGCCGCGCCGGATGCGGCATGGCCGGGCGATGGATGGTGGCGCACCTACGGGGATGTGCAACTCGATGCGCTCATCGACGAGGCGCTGCGCGGTTCCCCCGACCTCGATCTTGCCCAAGCGCGCCTGCATGCGGCGATGGCACAAGTCCAGGGCGCGCATGCGACACGCATCCCGGAGGTATCCGGTAATGCGCTGCTGGGCGAGGCGAAGCAGAGCTACGACTTCCTAAGTCCCCGTCAAGCCACGCCGCAGGGCTGGAACGGTTACGGTATCGCGACGATTGATTTTTCCTGGGAACTCGACTTCTGGGGCAAGAACCGCGCGGCCCTGGCTGCCGCAATCTCCGATCAACGCGCCGCGCAGGTCGAAGTCGCGCAAACCCGCCTGATCCTCTCCGCATCGGTGGCTTCGGCCTACGCCGGCCTCGTGCACCTATATACGTTGCGCGACAACGCGGCCGATACGCTCGCCATCCGAACCAAGTCCGTGGCTCTCTTCCGCCAGCGGCACGATTTCGGTCTCGAGACCCTAGCCAGCGTGCGGCAGGTCGAGGCGCGGCAGTCTGCCGCGCAGGGCGAACTCCTGTCGATTGATGAGAACATCGGCCTGCAAAGAAACGCGATTGCGGCCCTGCTCGGTGCAGGCCCGGATCGGGGCTTAGCGATCGTCCGTCCGACGGCCCATTTCGCGGGTTCACAAGGCTTGCCCTCGAACCTTGCATTGGAACTCCTTGGACGCCGCCCCGACATCATCGCGGCTCGCACGCGCACGGAGGCCGCTGCTCGGCGCATCGATCAGGCGAAGGCGGGCTTCTACCCGAGCGTAAACCTCCTCGGCTTCGTCGGGCTGCAGTCGCTCGGTATCGACAACCTCACCAAGAAGGATTCGCAGTCCGCCGGCGTTGGGCCCGCCATCTCGCTGCCGATATTCAACACGGAGCGTTTGCAGGGTCAGTTGCGCGGCGCCCATGCGGAATATGAAGCCGCGATCGCCACCTACAACGCGACGCTATCGAATGCGCTGCGCGAGGTCGCGGACGCCGCGACCAGCCGCAGATCCCTGGACGGCGAGCTCGCCGCGTCGCGTGCGGCAGTCGCCGCTGCAGCGGAGGCTCATCAGATCGTCAGCCGGCGATACGAGGGTGCGCTCGCTACCTATCTTGACGTGCTGACAGCGGAAGATGAGTTGGTCACCGCCCAGCGTTCCGAGGCAGAGCTCGAGTCCCGCGCGTTGATTCTTGATGTGGCGCTGGTGCGTGCCCTGGGAGGCGGATTCTCGCCCCAGAGCCTCGGCGCTCAAGTTCGATCCACCACTGTTGAACCCAAGCACTCTTGAGGAGAATTCAATGAGCGAGTCCATGAAAGTTTCTGATACACCTGCTGCGGCTTCGACGCCGATAGCTGCGGATGCCCGGAGCGGCAAAAAGCGAATCCTGCTGTTCTCGCTGCTGGCTCTGGCGGTCGCGGCCGCCGGAGGCGGCTATTACACCTACTGGGAGCGCGTCGGTTCACGCTATGTGTCGACCGACAACGCCTACACGGCCGCCGAAGTCGCCGTGGTGACGGCGGAGATCGACGGACCGGTTGCGGCGGTGAATGTCGTCGACAGCCAGCAAGTCAAGAGCGGCGATGTGCTGGTCGTGATCGATGACACCGATACGAAACTGGCGCTGCGCCAGGCCGAGGCGGATCTCGCACGCGCCAGAGCGCAGGTCGTTGCGGCAACGGCCGATTTTGAACGCTCCAGTATCGACCTGAAGCGGCGCGAGGCCTTGATCGCATCGGGCTCAGTCTCGGGCGATGAGCTGACGAAAGTCATCAACGGCGCGGGCGATGCGCGCGCCTCACTGAGCGCTGCCCACGCGGCGGTGGCGCTCGCCCAGGCGCGCGTCGAGAAGGCGAATGTCGATCTCGGCCGTACCGTCATTCGCTCGCCAATTGACGGCATCGTCGCCCGAAGGGAGGTCCAGCTCGGCCAGCGCGTCCAGCCCTCCACGCCGCTCTTGTCGGTGGTCCCGGTCAGCGAAATGTATGTGGACGCCAATTTCAAGGAAGTACAGCTGAAAATGGTGCGCCCCGGCCAGAAGGTCGAGCTCGTATCCGACCTCTATGGCCACAAGGTCGCCTTCCACGGTGTCGTTGAAGGATTCAACGGCGGCACCGGTGCCGCCTTCGCGCTGATTCCGGCGCAGAACGCGACCGGTAACTGGATCAAGGTCGTGCAGCGCCTGCCGGTGCGCATCCGCCTGAATCCCAACGAATTGGCGGCCCATCCGCTTCGAGTCGGACTGTCCATGGATGCCAAAGTCGATTTGCGCAGCGACTCGCAGCAAGTCGCATCGACCTCCGCGGCCACTGGTAGCGACTCGTAAGCGTTCTTTGCAGCAACTCCTGAAGGGACCCGTCATGTCCAATCTTCCAATCGAACTCAAGCATCCCGCTCCACTAACGGGCGGGATGCTGTGGGTGGGCGGCATCGTGCTCGCGCTCGCGAACTTTGTCGCGGTGCTCAACATGACCATTGCCAATGTCACGGTGCCGGATATCGCGGGCGCACTGGGCGCCGGCTCGAGCCAGGGCACCTGGGTGATTACCTCCTACGCGGTCGCCGAAGCCATCACGGTTCCGCTGACGGGATGGTTATCCGGGCGCTTCGGTGCGGTGCGGCTGTTTTGCATCTCGGTGGTGCTGTTCGGGGTCTTCTCGCTGCTCTGCGGCATGTCGACCTCCCTCGGAATGCTGCTCGGCATGCGTGTGTTGCAGGGTATGGCAGGCGGGCCGCTGCTCGCGCTCTCCCAGACGCTGTTGTTGCGTATCTTCCCGAAGGAGCAGTCCATGCAGGCCATGGGACTTTGGGCGATGACGACACTGCTCGCGCCCGTAGTCGGACCCGTGCTCGGTGGATGGCTCTGCGACAACTACTCCTGGCCGTGGGTTTTCTTGATCAATGTGCCCATGGCATTTCTCTTTGGCGCGATCGCGTGGGTTCTGCTCAAGCGCTACCAAGATCCTTCGGTCGTCAAGCCGGTCGACAAGATCGGCATGCTGCTGCTCGTTGTCTGGGTCGCGGCACTGCAGATCATGCTCGATGAAGGCAAGGACAAGGACTGGTTCTCCTCGATGGAGATCCGCGTGCTTGCGATCACGGCCGTGATCGGATTCATCAGCTTCCTGATCTGGGAATTGACCGAGAAGGATCCGATCGTCGACCTGCGCGTTTTCCGTCATCGCGGATTCAGCTCCTGCATGTTGGTGCTCGCGCTCGCCTTCGGCGCCTTCTTCGGCCTCAACGTGCTGACCCCGCAATGGCTGCAGTTCAACATGGGCTATACGACGACCTGGGCGGGAATGGTGGTCGCGTGGGGAGGATTGCTGTCGGTCGTCTTCTCCCCGATCGCGGCCAAGCTCGCCAACCGAGTCGATCCGCGCGTGCTCATTTTCATCGGCTGCTTGTGGCTCGGCCTCGACACGTTCTGGCGCTCGTACGCCACCTCCGACATGAGCTATTGGGTGATTTGCATCCCGCTCTTCTTTATGGGCGTCGGCATGCCGATGTACTACGTTCCCTTGACGGGACTCGCCATGGGGTCGGTCAAGGAAGAGGAGACGGCGTCCGCCGCCGGACTCATGAACTTCGTGCGCACGATCTCCGGTGCCATCGCGACCTCGCTCGTCACCACCTCCTGGCAGAACCGCAGCATCATCGCACACGCGAAGCTCGCCGATGTCGTGGACCCGACCGGTCAGCTGGCATCGAATCTTCCATCCGGTACCAATGGGCAAATGATGCGCGAGATGCTCAACAATCTCGTGACAGGCCAGAGCCTGACGCTCGCCACCAACGGCCTGATGCTGATGATCGGTGCGGTCTTCATCGTTGCCTCCGTTTCGATCGTGCTCGCGCCTAAGGCGGCCCGCGCAGTCGACGCCGCCTCGATCGGGCATTGAGATGGCCGCGGTTGGCCTTTAAGTCACGAAAGGAAGCAGCACCAAGATGTCGACCACGGCCATTGCGCGATCAACCGTTCACGGAGTACCCCGTGGCGCACCTTTCGAGCGCGTTGCGCTGGCCTTACAAGGCGGCGGTGCCTTGGGCGCGTACCAGGCGGGGGTTTATGAGGCTCTCTCGGACGCCGGGCTGTATCCCAACTGGGTTGCGGGAATTTCAATCGGTGCCGTTAACGCGGCAATCATCGCCGGCAACCCCAGCGAGGCGCGAGTGGCCAAGCTCCGCGCCTTCTGGGAACGCATCACGACGGTGCAGCCCTTGGATCGCATCGCGAATCTCGCACCCGTTTCTTGGATGCGCGGCGGGATCAGTCGGGGACTGCTCAATCGCCTGAGTGCTGGCAATGCGATTTTGAACGGCGCGTCGAGCTTCTTCGAACCACGCCACCCCATGGCCTGGTTGCACCCGCCGGGATCCCTGGAAGCGACCAGTTACTACGACACCGCGCGATTGAAATCCACGCTCGAGGAGCTGATCGACTTTGATCGGCTCAATTCCGGCGAAACACGCTTTGGGGTGGGTGCGGTCAATGTCACTTCGGGAAACCTGGTGTATTTCGACAACACGACGCACCGGATCAGGCCCGAACATGTGATGGCGAGCGGCGCATTGCCTCCAGCGCTCCCGCCGATCGAGATCGACGGTGAGTTTTACTGGGACGGCGGCCTGGTCTCGAACACGCCGCTTCAATGGGTGCTCGAGAGCGAGCCGCAGCGGGACACGCTCGCATTTCAAGTAGACCTGTGGAACGCACTCGGTGCTTTTCCGCGCAACGTGGCCGAAGTCATGACTCGCCAGAAAGAGATTCAATATTCAAGCCGTGTGCGCGGCAACTTCGATCGGTTTCGGTACACCCAGAAGCTGCGCAATTCGCTCGCGAGGCTCGTCGAAAACCTTCCCGACGAGTTTCAGGACCTTCCTGAGCTTGAAGTGCTCCGCCCGGTCGCTAGCGCCAAGGCTTACAACATTGTCCAGCTAATTTACCGGGCCAAGGGCTACGAGGGCGACTACAAGGACTACGAGTTCTCCCGGCTCAGCATGGAAGAGCATTGGCGGGACGGCTACCACGACACGGTGCGTATGCTTCGCCACCCCGAAGTGCTGCAACGTTCTGACAGCTCTGAGGGCGTGCTCACCTTTGATCTCGGACAACACGGCCGTGAATAGCAGAACCAACGACGTCTGCTGCAGTCCGAACGAAACCCTCGGCCAAGGGTGACTTGCTATGAGTGTCAAGGAAGTGCCCGGATGGCTGCGCGATCGCGCCGGCCACATGATGATTGCCGGCATGCTTCTCGCACTCGTATATCTCGCGCGATCGGTGCTGATACCGCTCGTGCTTGCAATCATGCTGAGCTTCTTGGTGGCGCCGGTGGTTCGGGCGCTGAGGCGGCTGCGAGTCGGTAGAATCTCCTCGGTGCTGATTGCGGTCGTGGCACTTTCCATGGCCTGCATGGCCGTGGCGGCGGCACTCGGCACGCAAGTCCTGCGCATCGCCGAGAGCCTCCCTCAATACGAATCGAATGTACAGCGCAAGATCAAGATCCTCGACGACGTCACGATCGGCCCGCTGCGGCGGCTCACCAATGAAACGAGCCGCCTAATCGAAATCCGCGAGTCCGCGGAGCCCCTCCCCATAGACGCCCGTGACGTCGAGCGCTCCCCGCCGGCACCAAAGCCGTCGTTGACGGTGCCCGAGCCGCCGCGATTCGGGTCCGCCCCGCAGCAGCTCATGCGCAAGCTGCTTGCAACCGTTTGGCGTCCTGTTCAATTTACCGGCATCGTGCTTCTCGTGCTCATTTTCATGCTGCTCGAATACGAATCATTGCGCGACCGATTCATCCGCATCGCCGGCGCGACCGACTTGCGCTTGGCGACTCTCGCGCTCAACGACGTCGGTGAGCGGCTCTCGCGATATTTCGTTTCGCAGTTTCTGGTCAACCTGGCGTTTGGGTTGGCGATTTGGATGAGCTTGAGCGTGCTTCACTTTCCGCAGGCGCTGCTTTGCGGAATTCTGGCAAGCGTAATGCGCTTCATACCTTACGTCGGCGTCGGATTTGCCGCGTTGTTGGCCGCCGTCCTTGCCCTTGCCGTCGATCCAGGATGGTCGCTGGCGGCGAGCTGCCTAGGCGTATTTATACTGCTCGACATCGTCATGGGGCAACTCGTGGAGCCTCATCTATATGGTCACGCCACGGGCTTATCGCCGCTCTCGGTTGTTGTTGGAGCGATATTCTGGAGCTGGCTCTGGGGTCCTGCAGGGCTGATCCTCTCGACGCCCCTCACCTTGTGCCTGCTGGTGGCGGGTCGGCATATGAAGGGGTTCGGTGTGCTCGAAGTGCTCTTGGGCAGTGCGCAGCCCTTGACGCTGCCACAAAGGTTTTATCAACGGGCGCTTTCCGCTGATCCCGATGAAATCATCGCCGATGCGCGGGTGTTTCTAAAACGCGGCTCACTCTGTGCGTACTACGATCAGGTCCTGATTCCGGCGCTGCACCTTGCATGGCTCGACGAAGAGGCGGGCGCGATTTCCGGTGAGCAGCAACGGAAGTTGCGCCGCGTCGTCGTCGATGTCGCGGCCGCGCTCAGCGGCACCAGTCTCAAGTTGCCGCAACGCCGTCATCGAGGCGCGGTTCTCGAGGAATTGACGGCCGGGCGCTGGCTGCGACACCAGCGCGAGCAACTGACCGGTAAATGGCAGGGTCCGCTCGGCGTGCCTCGAGGGTCAATCGTCGTCTGCATGGCGCTGGGCTCAACGGCCGATGATCTCGCGACCGAGCTGCTCGTGCGCTTGTTGCGCAGCGATAGAATTGACGCCCGAAATTTCTCGCCCGCGGAAATAGACGCCGGATTGCCGCCTGGCGCAGAACCCGACGGCGTGGCTCTGGTTTTTTTGGTCAGCGCTTTTTCGAGTCCGGATCGCGAGCGCACCGACTCGATCAGCCGGCCGCTTCACGAGCTGTTGCCGCATGCAAATCTCATCAGAGTGTTTTGTCCCGGCGTAGACGCCGTTTCCGAAGCGGGCAACAGCGCCGGCAATGACGAACCGATTGTGAGGTCTCTCGGGCAGGCGATCGAAATCTGCGTCTCCTGGCACGAGGCGCGCAGCAAGCGACACCCAATGCCGGGATACGGGATCGCAGATGTGGCGCGAGATGTGTGACGCCGATTAGCCGATCGGATGTTCCGCAATGCTTCTGAAAAGTGTCCCAAGCAATGATCGAACGGTGAGGCCAAGACATTGTTGAGCACGCATGTGGAAATCTTGGAATCAATCGGCCGATTGAGCGTTGCCCTGGGACTCGGATCCGTGATCGGGTTCGAACGCCAGTGGTATCAAAAGATGGCGGGCCTACGGACCAACGCACTGGTGGCGCTTGGATCGTGTGGATTTGTCGTTTTCTCCGCGATGGTGAGCGAGGGGGACCCCACGCGGATCGCGGGGCAAGTGGTCACGGGGATCGGTTTTCTGGGCGCCGGCACAATTTTGCGGGACGGAATCAATGTGCACGGACTCAACACGGCAGCGACATTGTGGTGTTCCGCGATGGTGGGTACCTTCGCCGGCGCGGGACTCTGGGCGCCGAGCCTCGTGGCGACCGGATTCGTCGTCGGAACCAACCTCTTGATGCGGCCTCTGGCACGGCTCATCGGCACGCAAACCGTCCCGACCGTAACTGCGCTGACCTGCTATTCGCTGAGTCTGACCTGCCACAGCAAGCAGGAAGGTCACCTGCGATCGCTGTTGCGGCATGCGCTCGCGCAAGCCGGCCTCGGCGTACAACGCATCGCGTGTGCCGATATTCCAAATGAGCCCAACGTGGCGATCTCCGTGCAAGCAGTCGCGCCGAATCGCGATGACGAGGCGGTCGAACTGGTCGTGGGGCGATTGAGCTTGGACCCGCACGTGAGCGCGGTGGCCTGGCAAGTGGATCGGACGACCGCGGACCCTCGGGCCGCAGGCTCCGGCCTGCGCCAACCAGCGGCGGGGTTCAAGGCCAATCTCAATGGGTGGAGTTGCAGTCTCGCGAGGGAGTCGTCTTTGCCGGAATCGGCAAAGGATTAGTCTGCGATGTGCGGATACGGTTGTCGCGATGGTCTTGGCTTTGGGAGCTGCGCCGAGCCGTGTCCGGTGCCATGAGAGCGCCGGCGCCTGCGGATTGCGAGCGCAGCGAGTGTGCGCCGGCTCCGATGGCCCGCGGCGCCGGCGTGCCGGCCTGTCGAGGCAAGCCGAAGCGGGCGTCGGGGCGATTGCAAGACGGGACCAGCGCAGAGAATTCGCGATCCGACCACGACGAGATTGCTGAGGCGGGGTTGGTTTCGCAGGTCGCGATGATGAGCCGGGGGTTGTGGGCTTCCCCGACCCGCAACAAGGTGGCACTGCTCGCAGCCGGCCTATTCGTCGTCATCGCGGCAACCGCCTACGGACAAATCCGACTCAATAGCTGGAATCAGCCGTTTTACGATGCCCTGTCGCACCGCGAATTTCCGCAGTTCCTTTCGCAGCTCGGCGTTTTCGGCATCATCGCGGGCGCGCTGCTCGTGCTGAACGTCGCGCAACGCTGGTTGGGCGAGATGCTGAAACTCAAGCTCCGCCAGGGTCTCGTGCACGATCTGGTGCAGAACTGGCTGGTGCCGGGACGCGCGCTGCGCATCGCGAACGGCGGCGACATCGGTGCCAACCCCGATCAGCGCATGCACGAGGATGCGCGCCACCTGACCGAATTATCCGCCGACCTCGGGATCGGTTTGCTGCAGGGCTCGATTTTGCTGATCACGTTCATCAAGATCCTGTGGGGAATTTCGAGCGGGTGCATGTTCCATGTCGCAGGCCGCTCGCTCGCGATCCCGGGATATCTCGTGTGGGTCGCGTTCATCTACGCAGCCTCCGCCTCACTCGTGAGCTTTTGGCTCGGACGCAGCCTCATCGAGCGCAATGCCGAACGCTATGCGCGCGAGGCGGAGCTGCGCTTCTCAATGGTCCGGGTGAACGAACATATCGACGCAATCACTCTCGCCGGCGGGGAGGCGCAGGAGGCGCGGCGTATCGACCTCGATCTCGCGGGGGTGTTGCTCGCGACGCGCAGGCTGCTCACGGGACTCATGAATCTCACATGGGTCACCGCGGGTTACGGCTGGTTCACACTGGTGGCGCCGATTCTCGCGTCGGCGCCGCTCTATTTTGCGGGAACGCTGTCTTTCGGCGGCCTCATGATGGCCTCCGGCGCATTCGTGCAGGTTCAGTCCTCGCTGCGCTGGTTCGTTGACAACGCGAGCATTCTCGCCGACTGGCGCGCGACATTGCTGCGGGTCGCGAGCTTCCGTGCCGCGCTGCTGGGAGCGGACTTGGTGCATCCAGTCGAACGCCAGATCGCGTTCGTCGAGGGCGAGCCAGGACGAATCGTCATGGATCATCTCGAGATCGCCTCGCCGAGCGGTCGCGCCAGGTTCGAACATGGTTACATCGAGGTGAAGGCGGGTGAGCGCGTTCTCATCGTGGGCGAGGCCGGGGCCGCTTCGACGCTGCTGTTCCGGGCGCTCGCCGGCTTATCGTTGGGATGCGCCGGCCGCGTTGCTCGTCCCGCCGACGAGACCATGCTGTGCATCCCGCGCAACGGCTATTTGCCTGCGGGTACTCTGCGCGAGGCGCTCGCTTACCCCGCGCACGTCGCGGAGTTCGCTGCCGAGGCGTTCCCGCACGCGCTCGAGCGGCTCGGCTTGGATCACCTGGTGCCGATGCTCGATCGGTCCGGGCGCTGGGACCGTATCTTGGGCGAAGCAGAGCAGCAGAGTTTGGCTTTTGCGCGCGCCGTCATTCACGCGCCGGCTTGGCTCCTCATCGATCACGTGTTCGACACGCTCGACAGCGACACGCGCCGGCGCGTGTATGACGTGATCGACAAAGATCTCGCAGGCAGCGGCGTCATTCACGTCGGGCGTACTCTGCTACATGGAGAACTGTTCGGACGCGTGCTGCATCTCGTGGAGGATCCGCAGGCGCGCCGGTCCCAGCCGGTGGGGAAATTGGAGAATTTGACGACGCCGCTGACCCCGGCCTGAAGTGGCCCCTGACCCGGTCGTTTGCGGGTGCATTCGGCGACTTCGCGACGCAGCGCCTCCGCTGCCAACGGCGCGGGGAGATGCGACCGCAAGCCCGAATTTCAGTCCTTGTGCAAATCGCGACGGAAGTCGCGAGCGGCAAACAATGCCCAGACAAGCAGGTAGGTGAAGCTCGCCCAGCCGAGGTACTTCCCCCATCCCCAAATAATCGTCCCGAAAGCGGACAGGGCCAAGCCAAGTTTGGCTGTGAAGATGTCCTCGAGAATCTCCGCCATGTTGGCGCTCGGCTCCGCGTTCAAAACGGCGAGCTCGAGCGCGCTAAAGTGGATGTAGCGCCGCGAGGCCAACAGCAGGCCGATCGCGATGGTGATGGAGCCGGATCGTTCGAAGAGGTCCCAGCGACCGGTTTCGTGCGCAAGAAAGGCACAGGCGATCGGTGGAGAAATGGCGAGCACGATCGCTGCGACTCGGCGCACACGATAGCGCGTCGGAGGCCACAGGCCCGCCAGTTCCAGATAGCCCGGTTTGCCGGAATCGGTTGTCATGTCAAGACGGTCGTAGGGATCAAGATGCTTGCGACAGCACAAGACTAGGGAATCGCAGACCCGCGAACAAGCGCGCGACGGGAAACGTGCGTTGCCGGACAATTAATGCACATCAATGATGGCGCCCGGTCCGTACGCCAGTCTCATTGACCGGGTTGCCTTTTTGGCGGAATATTTGCCAACTGCGCTCGCCGGCGCAACGCAACAGAAAACTACGATCGGGAGGCATGCAATGAACGAGGAGATTTTCAATCTGAGCGTGCGAAAATTCCTGAAGTCCTTCGGTCTGCACGGTCAACGCGAGATCGAACAAGCAGTTGCGAACGCGCTCGCACGCGGTGCAATTGCCGGAACGGAGACGCTTCCCGGGAAGGTCACACTCGAGATTCCCGGCCTGAGCCTCAACGTGGCTTTCAAAGGGGAAATCGCGCTGAAGTAGCGCGGTGATAATGGGCCGATCCCAGCCGGCCTGGCCGGGATCCGGCTCCTCGGCAATGCCCGCCGTTCCATAAGAGGACGCGGCGTCGAGATCTAGTTCCAGTCGATGTCTACGCCGCCAAAACGCGCGGCACAAACCGATCATTTTGAGCACCTGCGGGCGCAGACCGTGTTCTCGGGCGCTGCGCTTCTCGCCAACCGGTTGCTCATTAACTGCTGATTAACGGCCATTCACCGCGTCGGTCTCGTTCCAGGAGCCGTGCGGAAGTAAGGTTTGTTCCTCGGCATTTCACATGAACTACAGGTGGTTCGGCATGGCTTTTTCCAATTCCGCATTCTGCGCCGGAGAGGCGATATCCCCAATTGCGCGGCACACCGAAACGCGGGCTGCCGCGGTCGGCAAGCGCAGTTACGGCGGACACCGTTACGTGGCACCCATCGCAACTGGTTGGAGGGCGAGTACATGAGAGCGATCATCACGGCGGCTAAGCGTCTCGTCTTGCGAATCATTCTGTTCGGATTCGCTCCGATGCTCAATGTATTTGCCGCGATGTTCCCCGCGCTTCGCGCGATGCTGCGCCGTCACAACGCAGTCGCACAGATTCAGCTCAAGGACGGCAGCATCAGCCGACACTTCATCGTCCGCGACGGCAGTGTTCGCTCCGTCTCCGGTCTTCATCCGAAACCTGACGTCGTAATGATGTTCAAGGACGTGGATACGGCCCTCGCGATGATGAAGCCCAAGCAGGACATGGGGGAGGTCGTGCATGCCGCCAAGAACTTCAAGGTCCAGATCGGGGGCCCGGATCCTCTCGCCGTCTGGTGGATGCAGACGCTGAACTTCATGCTGAAGGCGGGGATGCAGTTCGGCACACCCCAGCGCGACGGGACGGTTCGGTACACCAACCTGACCAATGGCGGCCCGCTATTCGTATATGTGCGCAACGGGCGAATTGTGCGGGTAACGCCGATCGATTTTGACGCAAAGGACGCCCCCAGTTGGACGATCGAGGCGCGCGGTCGCAAATTCACGCCGCGGCGTCAAGGAGTCGTCGCGCCCCATGCGTTGGCGGTGAAATCCACGACGTACTCCGAGCGTCGAAATCTCTATCCGATGAAGCGGGTCGACTTCGATCCAAACGGCGCGCGCAATCCGCAGAATCGCGGGATCTCCAAATATGAGCGCATCAGCTGGGATGAGGCTCTTTCCATCGTCGCAAACGAGATTCGCCGGCAAAAGCGTGCCTACGGTGTCGGATCCATCTTCATCCCGATGTCCTCGCATCACCAGTGGGGAAACATCGGCTATTACCTCAGCGCCCTGATGCGCTTCGGCAATTTGATCGGCTTTACACGCATGGCCGCGAATCCGGACAGCTGGGAGGGCTGGTACTGGGGTGCTATGCATCACTGGGGACACAGCCAGCGCGTCGGCGTCGCGGGCAACTACGGCACGGTGGAGGATTGCCTGCAGCATGCCGAGCAGATCGTGTTCTGGTCCAGCGATCCGGAGAGCACGAACGGCGCCTACGCGGGCTTCGAGAGCACGCAGCGCCGGATGTGGGCGCGTGAGCTCGGTATTCCATTCATCCATATCGACCCGCATTACAACCCCACGGCGCAGCTGTTCGGCGGCCGTTGGATTCCGATCCGGCCCGCGACGGATGCGGCTCTCGCGATCGCGATCATGTATGTGTGGATCAAGGAAGGTCTCTACGACGTCGACTACGTCCGCACGCGCACGACCGGGTTCGACGAGTGGCGCGCCTATGTGATGGGCGACGACGACGGTGTGCCGAAAACGCCCGAATGGCAGGAGCCTGAAACCGGTGTTCCGCCCAAGGATGTTCGCGCACTCGCACGGCTATGGGCGAAGAAGAAGACCTACCTGTCCTGCGGCATGAGCGGTGCCGGGTTCGGCGGCGCCGGACGCGGTGCGACGGGTCAGCAATGGGCACGTTGCATGGTCATGCTGATGGCGATGCGCGGTCTCGGGAAGCCGGGCATCAACATGGGCGGCCTGCAGTTCGGCGCGCCGGTCGACCACGAATTCTATTTCCCCGGCTATGCCGATGGCGGCATCTCGGGTGAGCTGCAGTGGACTGGAAACGCCGTCAACAACTATCAGCGGATGCCTCACGTGCTCAGCATGAATCCCGTGCGGCAGCTCATACCGCGCCAGCAGATCCCGGAGGCAATCATCAAAGGGCATGCCACCGGGTATCTCTGGGACGGAATCGCGCCCGAGATTCAGTTTGCGCCGTTCACATACCCGATGCCCGGGTACCCGCGCATCCATATGATCTACAAGTACGGCGGATCGGCGTTCAGCACGCTGACCGAGTCGAGTCGCATGGCCGAAGCGTACCGGCACGAGAGCATCGAGTTCGTTGTCAACCAGAGCATCTGGGAAGAGGGAGAAGCGCAGTTCGCCGACGTGATCCTGCCGGCCTGCACGAACCTCGAGCGCTGGGACATCGGGGAGTGGTGCGGTTCCGGAGGCTACGCGTGGCACGGTTTCAACGGAGTCAATCACCGCGTCATCGCGATCCAACACAAGTGCATCGAGCCGCTCGGCGAGTCGAAGTCAGACTATCAGATTTTCCAGGAAATCCTGCAGCGGCTCGGGCTCGGAGCCGTCTTTACCGAGGGCTGCAGCGAACTCGACTGGGTCAAGCGCATTTTCGATAGCTCGGAGCTGCCGAAGCTGATCTCTTGGAAAGAGTTCGTCAAGAAGGGCTACTTCGTCGTGCCCCCCGAAGCCGAGGCGCTGCGCTCACCGGTGAATTTCCGCTGGTTCGCGGAAGGGCGGACGAAGGACATCGCGGAGCCGCAGCCGCTGCCTGCTCAATATGTCGAGGAATACGGCAAGGGACTGCAAACACCGAGCGGAAAACTCGAGTTCATTCCCGAGAATCTCAAGCGTCACGACCCGAACAATCCCGATCGACCGGTGCTGAACCGTTATATCCCTTCCTGGGAGGGACCGCATACGGCCGGCATTGCCGAACGCTATCCACTGCAGATGATCGCCACGCACTCGCGCTACAGTTTCCACACGCACGTGGACGGCAAGAAGAGCGCGGTCAACGACATCGAGGAGCACCGCGCGCTCATCGGCGGGCACTATTACTATCTGCTGCGGATGAACGATCTCGACGCCCGCGAGCGTCGGATCGGACACCGTGATCTCGTGAAAATTTGGAACGATCGGGGCGCAGTGATCTGCGCGGCAGACGTCTCCCCGCTGGTCGCCCGGGGTGTCGTGAAATCTTACGAATCCAGCGCGGAGTACCAAATGATCGAGGTCGACGGCGAACGCGTTGAGATAGGCGGCTGTCTCAATACGCTCACGTCCTCCCGGCCGCAGAGCCGCGGGACGAGCAGCATGGCGCCTAACTCGTGCATGGTCGAAGTCGAGCGCTGGCGGTCCGCCGAACGTTTTGTCGCCGCGTACCGCGGCGCCGCCTGAGGGTGAATCACATGAACAAGTGGAACCTAATCGTCGACGTCTCGCGCTGCGAGAACTGCAACAACTGCGTGCTCGCCGCCAAGGATGAGCTGGTCGGCAATGAATTCCCCGGCTACACGGCGCCCCACGCCGCGCATGGACCGGGCGTCGTGCGCATCCGCAGACAAGTGCGCGGCGCGACCCCGATGGTCGACGTCGCGCACCTGCCTGTGATGTGCAATCACTGCGATAATGCACCTTGCATCAAGGCCTCCGGCGGTGACGGTTCGATTCGCAAGCGCGACGACGGGATCGTCATGATCGATCCGGTGAAAGCGAAAGGCCGGCGCGATCTTGTCGATGCGTGTCCGTACGGCGCCATTGTCTGGAACGAGAAAGAACAGCTGCCGCAGAACTGGTTCTTTGATGCACACCTGCTCGATGCCGGTGCAACTGCCCCGCGTTGCGTCGGGGTGTGCCCTACGGAGGTGTTCAAGGCCGTCAAAACCAGTGATGAGGCCATGGGGGAAATCGCATCCCACGAAGGCCTACGGGTCTTGGAGCCTGAGCTCGGAACGCGGCCCCGCGTCTGGTACCGGAATCTGACCCGTTACGATCACTGCTTCATCGGCGGTACGGTGAGTCGCATGAGCGACAAGGTAGCCGACTGTGTGGGCGGCGCATCGGTCGAGCTCTATCAGAACGGCGGTCTCGTCATGAGTTCGACGACAGACGCGTTTGGCGATTTCCGGTTCGACGGGTTGGCGCCGGCGAGCGGCGACTATGAGGTTCGCGTTCGGCAGGGCAGCGACCGGCGCACGGTGGCCGTGAGGCTGCGTGAGGACAGCGTCTACCTCGGAGAGATCGCGCTGGCGAGTGGGACGGCAAACCTGGCGGCTCGGCCGGTCGCCGTCTCAAATCCGTAGAGGTGACGGAATGCTGCGGCGGCGTGCTCTAGCTCGCGAGGCCGCAACCTTGTGTTCAGGAACGCTGACATGACCCTCTCAATCGCCGCCTCGACCCGGATCGGTGCACTTGCACCGGGAACCGAGTTGATCGTTGATGAGCGGGGCTACCGGCACCACGGCATCTACGTCGGCGGCGGTCGGGTCATCCACTATCGGGGTTGGATCAGCACGCGGCATGGGCTGGTGGAGGAGATTGCGCTGGCGGAATTCGTGGGCAAGCGGCCGTGTCGCGCGGGTCGCCGCCCTGAGGATTTCGCACACAGTGCCGAAATAGTGCGCCGCGCGCGGTCGAGATTGGGGGAGCGCAGCTACAGCCTGCTACGGAACAATTGCGAACATCTTTGTAATTGGTGTCAGATCGGGCAGAGCAGGAGCGCGCAAGTGGATCGCTTGCAGCAGCGGGTACGGCGCATCGTCGAGCTGGTTCGAGGTTGGCGATCGCGGCCCATCGTGACGGATCTCCAGCAGCTGCACACACAACCAGGGCGTTAGCCGCGCAACGGTGGGTCGAACATTGCGCCTTGTCTCGATCAGACCCGCCACCCCCGCAACCGAAGCGCGCTTGCAGCTCGTTCCCACTATCGACTTCCCGCAAACCGAACATGCCGGTGCGCATGGATGCACCGGTCGCTCAGTTTCTTGTCGGGAAATTTGCATGCATCGAATCGCGATTGTCCTCGCCCGTGCGCGAACACTAGGCTACGACCCATGAACGCGAACGATGCTCATAACCTCTTCCACCGAACCAACTCGAACGCGCGGCGCACGCCAGGTATCGTCGCACGGGTTGCCCACACTTGGGCACGGGCCGTCGGTGTCCTTTGCGCGGGTTCGTTGCTGGCCTCGTGCCGCGAAGGAGTGCTCGACCCGCGCGGCCCGGTCGGCCATGCGGAGCGCGTCATTCTCTTTGACGCCACCACCATCATGCTCATCGTCGTGGTTCCGGTCATCATCCTGACGTTGGCATTTGCATGGTGGTTCCGGGCGGGCAACCGGCGGGCCACCTATCGGCCGGACTGGGAGTATTCCGGCACGATCGAACTCATCGTCTGGACCATTCCGGCGCTCGTGATCCTGTTCCTGGGCGGCGTCGGCTGGATCGGCTCTCATGAGCTTGATCCGCCAAAGCCGCTGACATCGAATGTCGCTCCGCTCGAGGTCGAAGTCGTGTCGCTCGACTGGCGCTGGTTGTTCATCTACCCGCACGAGCGCATCGCGACCGTCAATCGTCTCGTCGTGCCGACGGGCGTGCCGGTCCACTTCCGGCTGACGTCCACCAGTGTCATGAACAGCTTCTTTGTTCCACAACTCGGCAGCCAGATCTACGCTATGGCCGGGATGACGACGCAGCTCAATCTGCAGGCGGATCAAGCCGGCACCTACCCAGGGATCTCCGCGCAATTTAGTGGTCCCGGATTCTCAGACATGCGCTTTACGCTGGTGGCCGACTCCAGCGAGAACTTTGCGAGTTGGGTCGCCGACGTGCATAGCCGCGGCGGAGTGCTCGATAGCGCAGGCTTCGCCGAGCTCGCGCGACCCACCCGAGGGGGCGGTGAATTGACTTACGGCACCCTGGCGGATGACCCGTTCGATCGCGTCGCACACGGGCATATCGCGACCCAATGGTCACCTCAAGAGGCGCTCTGACATGTTCGGCAGACTCAGCTGGTCCGCGGTTCCTTTCGACCAACCCATCATCATGGGCACTTGCGGCACGATCGTGATCGTGCTGCTCTCGCTTGCGACTCTCGTTGCAGTCAAGGGCTGGGGCCCATATCTGTGGCGCGAGTGGATCACCAGCGTCGACCACAAGCGCATCGGCGTGATGTACATGATTCTGGGCCTCGTCATGCTGCTGCGCGGATTCGCCGACGGCATCATGATGCGCAGCCAGCTTGCGCTCGCGGCCGGAGGCGCGTTGGGCTACCTGCCGCCCGAACACTACGACCAGATCTTCACGGCGCACGGCACCATCATGATCTTCTTCGTGGCGATGCCATTTGTCGTCGGGTTGATGAATTTTGCCGTGCCACTCCAGCTCGGTGTGCGCGACGTGGCGTTTCCTGCGATGAACTCGGTGAGTCTCTGGCTCACTGCGGCCGGCGTCGCGCTGGTGAATCTCTCGCTGTTCGTCGGCGAATTCGCGCGAACCGGCTGGCTCGCGTACCCGCCCTTGAGTGAACTTGCGTACTCGCCCGGGGTCGGGGTCGACTACTACCTCTGGTCGCTGCAGTTATCCGGTGTGGGCACGCTGCTTTCGGGCATCAATCTCACCACGACGATATTGAAGATGCGCGCACCGGGCATGGGCTACTTGCGCATGCCGATCTTTTGCTGGACCGCGCTCGCCTCGAACCTGCTGATCGTCGCCGCATTTCCGGTACTCACCGCGACCTTCGCCATGCTCTTGTTGGACCGCTACTGCGACTTCCACTTTTTTACCAACGAGCTCGGCGGCAACCCGATGATGTACGTCAACCTCATCTGGATCTGGGGCCACCCCGAGGTCTACATCCTGATTCTGCCGGCCTTCGGCGTATTCTCCGAAGTGGTCGCGACGTTTTCCGGCAAGCCGCTGTTCGGCTACCGCTCGATGGTGCTTGCCACCATGGTCATTTGCGTCCTCTCCTTCATCGTCTGGCTGCACCACTTCTTCACGATGGGCGCGGGTGCGGACGTCAACGGCTTCTTTGGGATCATGACCATGGTCATCGCCGTTCCCACCGGCGTCAAGGTGTTCAACTGGCTCTTCACCCTCTACGGAGGGCGCGTCCGATTCACCGTGCCGGTCTATTGGACACTCGGTTTCATCGTCACGTTCGTCATTGGCGGCATGACCGGGGTACTGATGGCAATTCCGCCCGCGGACTTCGTGCTTCACAACAGCTTGTTCCTGATCGCGCATTTTCATAACGTCGCAATCGGCGGCGTGGTGTTTGGAGCCATGGCGGGATACACCTACTGGTTCCCGAAGGCCTTCGGCTTCAAGCTCAACGAACGCCTCGGCAAGGCGAGCTTCTGGTGTTGGTTCTTCGGCTTCTACCTTGCCTTCATGCCGCTCTACGCGCTGGGCCTGATGGGTGCGACCCGCAGGATGCAACACTATCCGAATATTCATTGGCAACCGCTGATGCTCGTCGCGCTCATCGGCGCGGTCGTGATCCTGGTCGGCATTGCGCTGACCGTCATCCAGCTGGCGGTGAGCATTCGTCAGCGACACGCGAACCGCGATGTGACCGGCGATCCTTGGAACGCGCGGACCCTGGAGTGGTCGATCCCATCGCCGCCGCCCGCCTGGAATTTTGCAGTGCTGCCGCGCGTCGAACAGACCGACGCCTACTGGGAAACGAAGAAGAAGGGTGGGTCTCGCCGTGCGCTGCCGGTCTCGTTCGTGAATTTGCACTTGCCGCGCAATACGCCCGTCGGAGTGTTCATGGCGTTCTTTGCAGTGATACTGGGTTTTGGGTTGATCTGGCGCATCGAGTGGCTGGCCGCTGCGGGTCTGCTCGGAGCCATCGCGGTCATGCTGCGAGAGTCCTGGAAAACCGAGCGCGAGGAGCTGGTTCCCGCGCAGAGGGTCGCCACATTTGAGCGCACCCACGGCGCGCCGGAGCACGAGCTCGCGCCGGCCGACGACGTTGATAATGGCCGCGTGATCGGCGGTGACGGCCGCCGCGAGCAGGTTACGATGGAGGAAGAGTCATGAGCGCTGGCGAAGATACCCTGCCGAATTCGGCCGGCGTCCCGCTTTCCTTGCGAGGTCCTGCGCCCACGCGGGTCATCGCCGGCTTCGGATTCTGGCTGTTCTTGCTGTCCGATATCATCGTCTTTGCGGCTTTTTTTGCGACCTACGCGGTGTTGTCCAACTCCACGGCAGGCGGACCGACTGGCGTGGAGCTTTTCGATAAGCCGCGTGTATTCCTCGAAACGATGTGCCTGCTGGCCTCGAGTGTGACCTGTGGCTTCGGCACCATTGCGAATTTTCGGAAAGATGCGAGAGCCCTGTATTTCTGGATGGGGATCACGTTCCTGTTGGGACTTTGCTTTCTCAGCATCGAAGGCAGGGAGTTTGCGAGCATGGTGGCCCTCGGCGCGGGCCCGTCTCACAGCGCCTTTCTGTCAGCCTTCTTCACCCTCGTCGGAACGCATGGCTTGCATGTCAGCCTGGGTCTGATCTGGCTCATCGTCATGCTGCTGCAAGTGAAGACCCTCGGCTTCGAGCCCATGGTGACCCGCCGGATCTACTGCTTCGGCCTGTTCTGGCATGCGCTCGACATCGTCTGGATCGGCGTATTCACCATTGTCTATCTAGGAGCGAACAGTGGACATGCAGGTTGAAGCACAAGGTCATGCGCCTGGGGTCGACCCTCACGAGCAGCACAATGAGCGCGGATATCTCATCGGACTGGGGTACGCACTCGCGCTGACGATCGCATCGTTCTGGGCCGCCACGACCTCATTCGTGTATGCGCCAGCCGTGCCGGTACTGCTCGCGGCGCTCGCGATCGCGCAAATGGGAGTGCACTTGGCATTCTTTTTCCACATCTCGACCGCGCCCGATCAAACGAATAACTTCCTCGCATTGGCCTTCGGCCTGTTTGTTTCGGGTCTGATCATTTTCGGCTCCATCCTGATCATGGCGCATCTCAATCACCACATGATGCCCCCGGATCAGCTCATGCAGATGCAACGGTAGCGGTGCGGCCGCAGGGAGGCTCGCATCACGCGGCACACTCAAACGTATTCAACTCAATAGTCTTAGTCGTCCTACAACCATGGCAATCGCCCCGACTGATCCGCTGATCACCGTGCTCTCCAACCCGGGGTGGCGCGATTTTCTGGAGCTCACCAAACCCAAGGTGAGTTTGTTGATCGTGTTTACGGCAATCGTCGGGATGGTTCTGGCCTCACCGGGGTTGGTGCCATTGCCGGCATTGGTGTTCGGCACACTCGGCATCGCCATGGCATCGGGCTCCGCGGCAGCTTTCAATCACATCCTCGACCGACACATCGATATCAAAATGGCTCGCACCAGGCGGCGGCCTCTACCGACCGGGCGTCTGCGAACGAGCCAGGCGTTGGCCTTCGCCGTTCTCTTGGGTGCCGGCTCGATGCTGGTGCTCTGGCCCTCGGTCGGGGGACTTTGCGCGCTGCTGACGTTGGGCTCACTGATCGGCTATGCGGTCATCTACACCGGCTGGCTCAAGCGTGCGACGCCGCAGAACATCGTGATCGGAGGCGCCGCCGGCGCAGCACCCCCCATGCTCGGATGGGTGGCCGTGACTCACTCCATCGATGCACAGGCGTTGATGTTGTTCTTGATCATTTTTACGTGGACACCGCCGCATTTCTGGTCCTTGGCCATTGCGCGGCGCGACGAGTACGCAAAGGTGGGGATCCCCATGCTGCCGGTGACCCACGGGATTGCGCACACGCGTCTTCAGATTTTGCTGTACACGGTCATATTGATTTTCAGCACGCTGCTGCCGGTCCTCTTGCACACGAGTGGATTGATTTATTTGGCGTCCGCGGTCCTGCTCGATGCGCGCATGTTATTCCTCGCCGTCGCTCTTAACAGAGGCGTTCGGCCCGACCTGCCGATACGGACCTTCCGCTTCTCCATCACCTACCTCATGGCCTTGTTCGGCGCATTCATCGTCGATCATTATTTCAAGCTGCTGCTGTAACCGGAGCGTGGTCCCTTCAAAATGACCGACGAAATCATAGACCGACATATCTCGCATGAATGGCGGCAGGCGCAGTCGGGGCCGCGCGGGGCAGGAGTCCGCCCGCTCCGCGACACTCGCGGCCGCCCGATGCGCGACCTGCGCATATCGGTCATGGACCGTTGCAATTTCCGCTGCCCCTACTGTATGCCGCGGGAAACCTACCACGACGGTTATCGGTTCCTGAAGAGCGCAGAGCGGCTGTCGTTCCAAGAGATCGTGCGCCTCGGGCGCTTGTTTGTGCAACTCGGGGTGAGCAAGTTGCGCATCACGGGGGGCGAGCCGCTGCTGCGGCCAAATCTCGCCGACTTGATCGGCGATCTCAGCTCCATTCCGGGCGTCGCGGACATGGCGCTGACGACCAACGGCTCCCTGCTCGCGAAATACGCCTCGGAGCTCAAGGCCGCTGGGCTCAACCGCGTCACGGTGAGCCTCGACAGCCTCGACCCCACGGTCTTCAGCCGCATGAGCGGCGGGTTCGGCAGCGTCGAGGACGTGCTCGACGGCATCGACCATGCGCGGCGCGCCGGCCTCGCCCCGATCAAGGTCAACGCGGTCATCCAGAAGGGCGTCAACGACCACACCGCGCTCGCACTCGTCGAGCACTTCCGCGGCACGGACGTGAATGTCCGCTTCATCGAGTATATGGACGTCGGTAATCGCAACGCGTGGCGTCCCGATCACGTCGTTCGTTCGCGCGAGCTGGCCGCCGCGATCGAGGCTCGGTGGCCGATCCGGTCGCTCGCTCGCGGCTACCGCGGAGAGGTCGCCGAGCGCTACGCCTTCGCCGAGGGTCGCGGCGAGATCGGGTTCGTTTCGTCGGTGAGCCAACCGTTCTGCGGCGATTGCTCGCGCGCCCGGCTGTCCTCGGACGGCTCGCTCTACACCTGCCTGTTCGCGACTCACGGCACGGACCTGCGGGCGCGCCTGCGCGCAGGGGCGAGCGACGCGGAGCTGCTCGAGCTGATCGGGTCGGTGTGGAGCGCGCGCACCGACCGGTACAGCGAGACCCGCGCCGCACTGCGTGCTGGTGTGGGGACCGAGCAGAAAGTCGAGATGTTCTACATCGGCGGCTGACCCGTGACCGCGATGCGTTCGACAACGTCAATACACCCGAGGCGCAGGAGGCGATCATGAGCCCCGAAGCGAACTCCATTTTGCGGCCCGTGCGCGTGCAGTACTTCGCGCTGCTGCGCGAACAGGCGGGCCGCAGCGACGAGGCGGTCGACACACGCGCCCGCACGCCGCGCGAGCTGTACGAGGAGCTGCGCTCGCGGCATCCGTTCACGCTCGGGCCCGACCTGCTGCGGGTGGCAGTCAATTCCGAGTTCGCAGCGTGGGAACAGCCGTTGCGTGCCGGCGATACGGTCATTTTCCTCCCGCCGGTCGCCGGTGGCTGACGGGCTCGGCTCCATGGAGCGCTTCTACTTAAGTGACGTCCCGCTCGAGCCCACGGCGCTTGCCCGCTCGCTCGCGAATCCCGCTTGCGGGGGCTACGCGGCATTCGAGGGTTGGGTCCGCGATCACAACGAGGGCCGGCTCGTCGCGCGCCTCGAGTACGAGGCATACGCCGAGCTCGCGGTGCGCGAAGGTGAGCGCATCGTCGAGGAGGCGATCCGGCGGTTCGGCGTGGCCCAGGCGCTGTGCGTTCATCGTACGGGGAACCTCGCCATCGGGGATCTCGCGGTGTGGGTTGGCGTGAGCGCGGCACATCGCGATGAAGCCTTCCGCGCCTGCCGCGCCATTATCGACGAAGTGAAGCACCGGCTTCCGATCTGGAAGAAGGAGCATTACCGGGACGGTGACTCGGGGTGGGTGAACTGCGAGCGCTGCGCGGCGCCTGCGGCGCACGAGCACGAGCGGCGCCCTCATCGCATTGATGATCACCACCACGACCACGATCACGGCGCTCGCGAGCACTCGCATGCGCCGCGTCCGGATTACTCGCGCCAGACAATCCTCGCAGGGGTCGGCGAGCTTGGCCAGCGCCGGTTGAGGTCCGCGTCGGTGCTCGTCGTTGGGGCCGGAGGGCTCGGCGTACCGGTACTCTCCTATCTCGCTGGGGCGGGGGTCGGCACGCTCGGCATCGTCGACGGCGATCGGCTCGAGGCCTCGAACCTGCACCGCCAGACGATGTACTCGATCGCCGACTGCGGTGCGCCGAAGGCGCGCCTCGCCGCCGCACGCGTCCGGGCGCTCAATCCCGAGGTGGGCACCGAGGTCATCGTGGAGCAACTGACGGCGGCGAACGCCGACGCGATCGTCGCGCGCTACGAGCTGATCGTTGATTGCACCGACAACTTCTCGACCAAGTTCCTGCTGAACGACGTCGCGCAGCGCCATGGACGGATCCTGATTCTCGCGAGCGTGTACCAGTACGAGGGACAACTCCAGGTCGTGCGTGGCGACCGGCGTGGCGCATGCCTGCGCTGCATGTGGCCGGAGGCGACGCGCGACGGGCTGGTCGGCAACTGTGTACAGGCCGGCGTCCTCGGACCCGTTCCGGGCGTGTTCGGCAGCCTGCAGGCACTCGAGGCGCTGAAGATCCTGCTCGACCTCCCCGGGCAGCTGCGCGATGAGCTCCTGATCATCGACCTGACGAGCTTCGCGACCTCGCGCGTGCGCGCGCAACGAAACAGCGCGTGCGCCGCGGGCGCGTGCGTCCGCGCGGCGGAAAACCAGGGCGTGCCGGTCGCGGCGGATGCGCCGCTCGAGGTGGATTTCGACTCGCTTGCCGCCGCGCTCGACGCCGGCTACACGATCGTCGATCTGCGCGAGCCCGCCGAAATTGCCGCCCAACCCGCCCCGGTGCCGGTGCGCGAACTCCCGCTCGCCGAGTTGCTGCGCAATCCAGGCGCACTCGATGCGGCGAGGCCGCAGCTGCTCATGTGCGCGCGCGGCGCACGAAGCCTCGCCGCGACGCAGGAACTAAGGTCGCGAGGCTATGCCAACGCGATGTCGCTGCGCGGAGGCTTGCTCGCCCAGCGAGCGCAGACCTGAACCGGGACACGGTGGCTCACAGTAAATCTCCGCGAATCCGGTCATCAACTATCATTGAGAGCCCGCGCCAGCTGGCGGCTGAAGTCCGCGAGAAGGTCGCTCAAGGTGCCGATGGCACCGGAGGGGTCCGTGTCGGGTGCCGGGCCATTGCGCGAAAGATGGCTTTCGCCGGTCCGCAGCACGTTTTCTCCCTCCGCCGACACAATGCGCCACCGCGCGACGAGCGCCGCCTGGCCGCTCGCACTCACATCGAACTGCTCAATGATGATGCCCACTACCGTCGTAAGCTCGTCGCTAGTCCCGACCGATACGCCGATTCTGTCCTTGGGCAACAACGCGCTTAGATCCGCGGTAAGCACCGCGGGGATGCCCGCATCTAGCCGCTCCGCCCAGAGTATCTCGCGTGGATACACAATTTCATTGGCGCCTTTGCGGACCGCGAGCGATGAGTTGAAGAGATAGGCGGGGATCTTTGCGCGAACCACAACCGTGCGCGATGCGCCGGGGGTGCGGCCCGCGCTCTCAGTCGCCGGCAGAGGCGTCAAAAGAAATTGCCGTGAGGTATCGGGCGCGGGTTTCAAGATACTGCAGGCCGCGAGACAGCTGCAAAATATCAAAGGCACGAGAAACTTCACAGGATGCGCCACGACGCGGCCCGCGAGGTTCGCGATGTGGTCGGCGGGGTTGCCGGCCGTACATTGCTGCGCGGGTCGGCAGTATTGCGTACCGCGTTGCTTGCCGTGCGCGCCAGGAGCGTTGGGGCGTTTCATGGCTTTTTCTCCAGTTTCTCGCGACCAGTAATCAGAGCGTTCGGATGTTGTTTCAAAAAATCCAGCAGTGAGGTAAGAGACTGTAGGGAGTTGGAGAACTGGCGCAGAGCCTGGTCAAGGTCGCTCGGGAGGGGCGCATCGGGCGCGAACTGGATGCGCACGTTTTGCGCGGCACCGCGCACCTGAACCAGGGCGCGATCGGCGTCCGCCAGGGTTTTCGCAAGTTCGTCAGCCAGCGGATCAATGCGGTCGTTGAGCTTCTCCCCCACCTCTCGATATTGGTCTAGGGTCGTGTGCACCGCGATCAAGTCCTTCTTCAGGTCCGGCGATGAAACCAACCGATCCACCGAACCCAGCACCTTGGTGAGGTCATCATGCACTTCCGCGAGGTGCAGACTGCTGACTGAGTCATTGAGGTTGAGAAGCAGGGCGTTCAGGTTCCTCTCCATGCTCTTGAAATCGAGACTGGCGAGGTTGTTCATGAGTTGTTGAACATCGGTGGATACGCTGGGCACCTCCGCATAGATCTTCTCGAGCTGATGGAAAGCCGCTGGCGGCGCATGCGGCTCAAATTCCAGGCCCACGAAGAGAACGCCCGTCAGCAGGCTGTTGGTCTGCAGGCTCGCACGCAGACCATGCCGAACACTGCGGTCCACGGCGCCTCTCGTGAAGAGATCCACACTGGCGTCCCCCAGGCGCTTACGCAACAGCGTCTGGTCCACTTCGAGGATCACCGGCAATGCAAAATCATCGGTGGCTTGGTTGTATCGGATCATGACCCGCTTGACGAAGCCGATCGTCACGCCGCGATATTTCACCGGAGCCCCTTCACTGAGTCCGTTCAGCGAATTGTCGAAGTACACAATCATTTCGTCGGTTCGCGAGAACAGTTTCGACGAGCTGAACAGCAGCAGGCCGATCACGCCGAGCGCCACGCCGACGACAATGAACAGGCCGATCGCAGTGGTATTGACTTTCTTGCTCATGGGGCGCGTTCGCTCGTAGGGTTGACCATGTTCGCCGTGGCGGACAATTCGCCGCGGGTGAGAAACTGATGCACCGCGGGATCCGTGGAGTTCTTGAGCAGTTCGCGCGGGTTGCCGTGCGCCCGCATCGTGCGGGTATTCGGATCGAGAAATATCGACGTATCGCCGATCGTGAAGATGCTCGCCAGTTCGTGCGTGACGATGACGAAGGTGGCGCCGAGCGTGTCGCGCAGCTCCAATATCAAATTGTCGAGGTTGCGTGAACTGATCGGATCGAGGCCGGCGGAGGGCTCGTCGAAAAATAAGACGTCGGGATCGAGCGCGAGCGCACGGGCGAGGCCGGCGCGCTTCGCCATGCCTCCCGAAATCTCCGCTGGGTAATAGTCCTCAAAGCCCTTCAATCCGACGAGGGCGAGCTTGAGTCGAGCGATGCCGCGGAGTTCGGCCGGCGGGAAGCCGGTGTATTCCTCTAGAACGAGCTCGATGTTCTCAGAGAGCGTCATCGAGCTCCAAAGCGCCCCGCTCTGGAACAACACGCCGAAGCGCCGCAGCTTTTCGGTCCGCGCCTCCTCATCCGACTGCCAAAAAGCGGCGCCGTCATAATACACATCCCCCTGCGCGGGTTGCTTCAGGCCAATCATGTGACGCAGCAACGTGCTCTTGCCGCAGCCGCTGCCCCCCATGATGATGAAAATGTCGCCTCGGCTAACTCTGACGTTGATGTCGCGCATGACGACGAATGAGCCGTAGGCCATCGTCAGATCGCGGATTTCAATTTTGCAGTCAGATTCGGATTTCATGGCTCAAATATGCAAGGCGTTGCAGATGACGGCGAATATGCCGTCCGTTGCGATGATCCAGGTGATTCCCGTCACCACTGCCGATGTGGTGGATTCGCCCACAGCTGCCGCATCGGTGCCGCACTGCATTCCCCGAAGACACCCCGTGAGCGCCACGAGAACGCCGAAAAAGGCTCCCTTGGAAACGCCCAACAGGAAGTTGACGAGGCTGACTGCCTCCAGCGTGCGGTGCACGTATAAGGCCGGCGTGATATCGAGCATCAGTGTCGATACCAAGAAGCCGCCCGCAATGGAGATCAGGTCCGCGAAGAGAGTGAGAAGCGGCATCATGAGGATCAAGGCCAACAGCCTGGGAAGCACGAGGAACTGGAATGACGATATTCCGAATGTCTGGAATGCTTCGATTTCGTGGTTCACCTTCATCGTGCCTAACTGCGCGGCAAAGGCGGCACCGGTGCGGCCGCACATGATGATGCCCGTCATGATGCACGCCATCTCGCGCATCGTGGCGATCGCCACCAGATCGGCGGTGTAGATGGCGGCGCCGAACTGGCTAAGTTCCGTCGCGCCCACGAATGCGAGGATCAGGCCGATGAGAAAATTGATGAGCGCGACGATACCCAACGCTTCCGGCCCGCACTGCTGGATGACCAGCAGCGTGTCCGACCAGCGGAATTGGGCGCGACCACGCAGCATTTGCAACAGGGCCAGCACGCTTTCCCCCAGGAAGCCGAGCATCGCGGCGCCGCCGTTCCACGCGTCGACGCTCGATTCGCCAACCCGCTGCAGGAACGTCTTCTGAATGGCCTCGCGCGCGGCGTCCTTTTTTTCCGGGACGGCGTCGGCGAGCGCCATGAGCTGCGCGAGACCGTCCGGCAGGGTCTTGGCGCGGAACTCAACGTTGGCTTTTGCGCACAGATCGTCGATGGTGAGAATGCGCGCCATCAAAGAACTGTCCCACCGGCCCAGCTCCTGGGCCGTAAACTCCAAGGCGATCACGCCGCCGGCCGCCAGCTCCTTTTCCAGCGGCCCGAGGTCAGGCAGGGTCTTTCGACCCAGCCAATCGCCGGCAATGTCGACGATGACTACACTGGTCTCGCCTCGCCGAGCAGTTAGCCGTGGCGCGATGCCCTCAGCAACACTCACATTGACCACCGATCACATCGAAGTCCCGGTCTGCGCAGAAGAACCAATTGGACATTGCGGGGCGCACGCGCGATGTTCGGGGCGCAGCCTCGTCGGCTCCGCTTGCCTCAGACCGCCAAGGCCTGGATCTGCTCTTCGGCCACATAGCGTCTGCGGTTGGCCGCGAGTCCCGTCGGCTTGAGCTCCTGACACTTGGCGCTCGACTCGAGAACCAGGTCGATGAATGCGCGAGACTTGAACGGCAGCAACTTGCGACCGGCATACAGCAGATACAGGTTGAATTCTTTCAAACGCAAATCGGTGAGCACCGGCCTGAGGACGTTCACAAACGCGGGATCGTCCAACAAGGTGGTGGGTAGTAGGGCCAAACCCATGCCGCCGGCGACGGTGATGGCGACGTCCGCCATCGTGCGGCAGCGCAGAGCAACCCGCATTGGGATTTCGGCCGTGCCCTCCTCGGAGTCGAGCGACAGGGACTCCGGACCGCCTGTCGTAATGAAATCGTGCCGGCCGAGATCCTCAGTGGTTTTCGGGATGCCATTGCGTTCGAGGTAGGCGCGCGAAGCGGCCAGGCGGAAGGGCACCGATCGGACGCGACGCGCCACAATGCCCGCCGGCAGAGACTCATCGCGTACGAGGCGAAAGGCGAGATCGTAGTTCTCTTCCACGAGTCCCACCGTGCGATCGACGAAGGAGACATCGACCATGACTTCCGGCCAGCGACGTCGATATTCGGCAAGCACGCTGGCTAAGCCCAGGCCCGGGATGCACGTGTCGCAGAACGCAATGCGCAAGGTGCCGCGAGGCGTCGAACTCAGCGATTCCATTTCAAGCTCGGTTTTTTGCAGATCCTGCAGAATAGATTTGCAACGCTCGAGGTAGAACTTCCCGGGATCGGTGAGGCTCAGCTTGTGGCTGTTGCGATTGAGCAGACGCACCCCAAGGCGCTTCTCGATGGCCATGACGTGCTTGCTGACCATCGCGGTCGAGAGGTCCAGCCGATCTGCCGCTCCCACGAAACTGCCTGACTCGACCACCTGGCGAAACACATTGATGCTCGTGAGCGTATCCATTTGAGTAGTCCACCTCTTCAGTTTATGTGCGGCTTCATCGGGGATGAGCTGACAAGTACGTGCCGAGAATGATTCGAGCCCAGTTGGGACGCGGCTACGCCCGGAGTGTGCGCGAGCCATACACCGTAGGCCGCCTGCCAAACGATGCCGCGCCGGACCCTGTTGCGAATCCGGTGCGAGCAGCTCGTTTCGCAGGGCTGCACCGCCAGACGTACCCCGAACCCGCTTGCGTCGTCATTCATCGAGTGCTCATCTCTTAAACCGTACTGTCCGGTACAGTTTATATGAGTCGGAGCGTATGTCAACGATGCCCGCGAAGAATCATCCGCCCTATGGATTTCGTCTGTTTCACTCATGGATTTCTCCCGTGATCGACAGTGGCCTTCCTTGGTGTGCAGTGTGAAACGGACGGCCACGACCTGGAGACGGCCGATCGTCTGATCTTTATGGGTATTTCAGCGCGAACGAGACATCCGTTTGCGGCATCGCTCCTGGCGACGCGCCCGCCGAGGTCAGTCCGGGGAGTCCGACTTCGAAGTTTTCGGATCGGAGATTTTTATTTGTTTCCATCCATAGAGCCGGGCATCGACCGACCACGCGCCGGGTCCCAGCAACGCAAGAGCGGCCGCGATGACCGCAATCCACCCATATTGCGGCCAGGATGCCGGGTGCGAAGCCATTTCCCAGATGGTGATCAGCGCAGCCAGCGCTGCGGCAATTGGGGTCCACAGGCCCGCGAGCAACAGCAGGCCCGGGAGGATGACCAAGGCGTGGAGATCCGCGGGTGCAAGTGGCGCGTGTCTTACCAGGGAGAGAACGCCGTGATAAGTCAAGGCGCCGCCGGCCGCCAGACGCAACAGCAGGAGTCCAATGCCGGGCGCACCGTGCGCGAAGCTCGAGAATAGACGTCGCATAAGCGTAGCGTACGGGAACGGGCTTCTCCGGCGACAGGTCCAAATGGACGGTGCCGGTCATCCTTTCGGATACAAACTTAGAGCTGGATGATCCCGCGCTTTAGCCCGATCATTGCGGCGTGAGTGCGGTCCTTCGCGCCGAGCTTGGAGAGGATATTTTGAACCTGGCCCTTGACCGTGGCCTCGCTGATGAAGAGGCGCTTGGCAATTTCCTTGTTCGCCCTGCCATCGGCGATGAGGGCGAGCACCTTGACTTCGCCTGCCGTCAACGCCTCGTCCGTGGCGTGCTCGGCAAGCTGGAAGGAAACTTCGGGGGAAATCGCCTTCCGACCGGCGTGCACGGCCCGGATCGTATCGAGCAGCTCCAGGTCCAGGGCATCCTTGAGAAGGTAGGCGCGGGCACCCGCCTTGAGCGCGCGCAGCGCCTGCACGTCACCGGAGTAGGTCGTCAGCACGATGATGCGCGCCTCGGAATATTCGCCACGAATGGCGATGATCGCATCGAGGCCGCTCATCTCCGGCATCTGCATATCCATCAACGTGATATCGGGACGGTGCGCGCGAAACTCCTTGAGCGCTTCGCGTCCGTTGGTCGCCTCCGCGACCATCCGCATGTCCGACTGAGTCGCGACCAGGCCCGCAATGCCTTGACGGATCAGTCGGTGATCGTCGACTGCCAGGATCCGGATGACATTGGCTTCGCTGCTCATGACTTCGGCTTCTTAGGTATTGCGGTGAATATGCCTGTTAACCAGGAACGCTTTTCCATCTGCGCGGTATCGTAGGCGAGCGCCCCCGAAACGCTGAGCACCAGTTCCGTGCCCGAGGCCGGTGCGCTCCAGACTGACAGGTTACCGCCAACTTGTTGCGCACGCTCGCGCATACCGCGCAGGCCGAAGTGCCCGGCCGGGCACTCATCGGCCAAGAATCTCGGATCAATGCCTTTGCCGTCGTCTCGCACCCGAAGCTCAAAATTTCTCTCATCGTAGTTGAGTTGCACCTCAATATGCCTCGCCTCGGCATGACGGAAAGCATTTCGCAGGGCTTCGCTCGCGACCCGATAGATCTCGTCGCGGACCAGAGGCTGAAGGGTTCGCGGTGTCCCTTCGACGTTCAGGCGGACTTCGGCTGTGCCGGTATTGCCGGGTCCGCTCGCGAGCTCTGAGGTAAGTGCCTTGATCGCTTCGACGAATTCGGGTGTTTCGAGCGCGGTGGACCGTAACCCCTGCACGGCCTGTCGCCCTTCAGTCAGCGCTCCCCGGGTCTCATCGATCACCGTCTCGAGAAGCGTTCGCGCCTGATCGGGGTCCTTTGAAAGCAACGCATGCACGGTCCGAAAGCGCAGCAACAATCCATTGAAGCTCTGCAGCAACGTATCGTGCAGTTCACGCGCGATCCGGGTGCGTTCTTCCACGCGCGCCTCGACTTTCATGTCGAACTCATTCGACAGTTGACGCATGCGTAACCAATACAGCATCCAGAGCATCGCCAGAAACGCCATTACACACAGGGCGCGAAACCAAGCCGTCTGCCAATAGGCCGGCGCGATTGAGAAATCGAGAAATGCACCTGTTTCGTTCCACACCCCGCTGTTGTTGCTGGCGATGACGCGAAATCGATAAACCCCGGGTGGCAAATCGGTGTAGAAGGCACTGCGTCTGCCGCCGGCCTCCACCCAATCACGGTCGTGCCCCTCGAGCTTGTACTGAAACTGATTCTTTTCGGGTGTGACGAAACTCAACGCCGTGAAGTGAATCTCAATATCGCGAGTCAACGAGGGCAGGAGATTTTCTGCGCCGCTCTGATATATCCGGTGGTCCGCCACGAGCTGCTCAATGTGCACTGGGGGCGGCTGGACGTTCCGAGCGAGGTGGCGCGGATCGATCTCGCCGATTCCGCTTGAAGTCGCGAACCATATTCGGCCATCTGGGGTCTTTGCGACGTGTGGACTGTATGTAGACGGTGAATCCTCCAACCGCACGCCATCGGAGCCATCGAAGAGCGTGGACACAATTCTGCGTCTTGCGCCCTCGCCATGGTCCGCTGCAGTGACCCACGCATCGAACTCCGTTCGATCAATTTGCAGGAGCCCGCATGGCGTACGCAACCAAACCGCCCCCACATCGTCGGTCATCATCCAGTCAACTGATTCGCAGGGGAGACCGTTGGTATGATCGAGTGTCGCAATAGTACCCCTCGCCAAGCGACTTAGACCACCTTGCGTACCCACCCATACGGTGCCATCGGAGTCGACGTGAAGATAATTGACCTGGCCTCTGGCGAGCCCGTCAGCAGCTAGATAAGTTGTTTTGACTTGGCCAGACACTAGATGCGCGATACCACCGATGGAAAAGCCAAGCCAGAGGCCTCCGTCCGTCGGATCTACTGCCAATCGACTGGCAGTTCCTCGGCTACCAAACTGACGCCATGGAGTCTGTTGGTTCACTCCGGCTTGGGATACGCGCAACAGCCCGAGTTGGCGATGCGCGAGCCACAAATAGCCGGAACTGTCTTGAACAACCGCATCGACATATCCATCGGCTGTCCCACCGAGCTTGAAGTATCGCCCCTTGTCGAGCCATCCAATGGACGTAGTAGACGTGATCCAAATGTGTCCCTGATCGTCCTCAAAAAGCGAGCCCTGTGCGTTAGGTAGCCCGACGACGGCAATTCCGGGACGGCTGGGAGATCTTATTGATCGCGGAGATGGCGTCCCCAGAGGCGGCTCGGCCTGGCGGTAAACTTCCCAAATGCCGTTATGCAATCGATCGAGACCGTCACGGGTGCTCACCCAAATGCTGCCATCGCGGGATGCAAGGACGGCGCCCACAACCGCGTTTGATAGCCCTTGACGCGTCGAGTGGGTGGCGGCGCTAACAGCGTAGAAGCGGTCTAGTCCATCCGGTGTTGCTACCCAAACGTCACCTTCTCCATCTTCAAAGAAGGCCGTGACTGTATCTCCCGACAACCCATCCGGCCTTTCGAATGGATCGAGGCGCCCCTCGTGTATGTGGAGCAGCCCGCGTCCCAATGTACCGATCCAAATTCCTCCGTCATGGTCGCGCAAAAGCACGGACGGCGTGACACTGGGCGGCAGCGGGTATGCCAAAGTCTCGACGCCCTCGTCGAGGCGAATCAGCCCATCTCGGGTCAGTATTAGTAGCGCGCCGTCGTTGTCTTCGGCAAGGTTATGGAGCGAAGCAAACACCTTCCTTGAAAGCAGATGCGGCGGTGAGCTGCCAAGTGGCAAGCGCCAGACTCTGCTCAATCCAAAGGCCCACGTCTGACCTTTTGAGTCCTCGTATAATGAGGATATTGCCTCTTCCGTTCGATCGTTTTGGCAGCGGACGTTGCCGTCGAGAATTGAACATAGCGTTCCCCGAGCATCGGCCTCATGACCTACCGCCGCGACCCATACAGTCCCCTTCCGATCTTGCAATATGGCGTGAATATACTGTCCTGCTAGTTCCGAGTAAATTTCGAGCTTCTCTCCTGTCCAGTGGGCAAGACCCTGCGAGGTTCCGATCCAGAGCGATCCATCGTGCCCCGCCAGAAGATATCGAATGGTCTGACCAGGAAGCGACTCCCCTGCAGGCGGTTCCCAGAGTACAGTTCGGACACCATCAGACCGAAACAAACCGGTTTCCGTCCCGAGCCAAAGATAGCCATCTGCAGTCTGAGCAATTGCGAACACCGCGCCTCGTACAGGTCCTTGATTGTTCTTCCACGTCGAGTGCGCATATTGGTCGACATCGAGCGCCGCATTTAGAGCTGAGGCATGGCTGCACCAGGCGAGCAACGCGAGCACATATAGACAATTGATGCCGATCGATCGAGATGTCGTAGACAACAGATGGCAAAAAACCTTTCGTTGAACCCCTACCATCGACCGCCTATTTGCATGTAAAGGAATCGGCCTCGAATATCTGCCTGAGTTGGGTCATAACCAGCGCTTCCGAACTCATAGTTGGAAAACTGCGGAAGTCTGTTGAACAGGTTTACCGCGCCAATGCGCGCATATAGGTTGCCCCAATTGTGGACAGCAGCCCCGGTTGCTTGTCCCCCGGTTGCTTGTCCCATATCATAGCGAACGCTAGCGTCGGTCAGCCAAAAATTCCCGATCATGTTGGTCGAATGATAGTCCTCGTAACGTGCGACGTACCGACCGTCCAGATGAGCGCTCCACTTTTTGAGCCGCCAATCCAGTGCCGCCGTGCCTTTCCATCGTGGCGCCCAATTGCCCGTGTCTTGGGCAGCGCTCACAGCATTGATGGCAGGAGAGGCCGGGCTTAGCGACGCTTCGTAACGGTAGGTCTGTGTCGCCGCAATGGACGAAGTGAAGGTGCCGAACGCGGACCCCTGCCTATAAAGGACCCGATAATCCAGCCCGGCAACGTCCAAATTGCCGAAGTTCAGATAGGTGGCAACGACTGAAGTAATCGGGCAGGGTGGCGCACCCTGACACGACGTGGCCCGGGTCACGGCGCCGGGAAACAATGACGCGTTGTCGACGATGACTTGCGGTTGCAGTTGCTGGAGTGCGTTCGCCTCCTCAATGCTCCAATGGGTGATTGACACGTGCAGGTCAGGACTTTGCGCGCTGTACTCGAAGCCAAAGACGCGTGAGAAGCCCGTAATCGGCTGAAGCTTCGGATTGCCGCCGGTCGTAATGCTCGCTTCTTCGTACGTATTGCCTTTTAGCGGATCGGCCACCTGACCGCTGAACGTCTGGCTCGCTGCGTATAGGTCGACGAGGTCAGGGGCACGGAAGGCGCGGCTGTAGCTGGCGCGCAGCAGCAGTGGTTTCAGCGGCCGAAATTCTGCGCCGAGTTGCGGCGTCGATTTGCCGCCAAACTCATCATCGTGGTCATACCGCGCCGCCAGTGAAACCGCGAGCATATCTCCGGAGGCAGTACCGGACGCCGGTCCAATGATTGGCAACCGCTCTTCAGTGAAGAACGCGTAGGTTCTTCGATGAAAGCTGGTTTCCTGATTCGGGCCGGGGAAATAAAATTGATTCTGAAAAAGAGTGTCCCGCTCGAATTCCCCGCCGATCACGGACTGCAGAGGCCCCCCGGGAAGATTGAAGAGTGGTCCTCGAGCGATCGCATTTACCACAGTCGCTCGACCGAGGTAATCAACATAGTCCTGTGTGACGAACGAGCCAAGCAGCGCTAAAGAGCCTGGCGATGCCGCGACGAATGGATTCAATGCGGTTGAGGGATTGGGCGAATTCAAATCCGCTTGCACCAAGGTGGGATTCAAGTCGGGCTGCGTGTAGCGCGAGTGATCCTCGGAGTCGGAGATTCCGACATCCCAGCTCCATGTCTCTGAAAGGCGGCCCCGCATGCCGAGCACGGCATTCAAATAGTGCGTGTCGAGATCCTGAGCTGCACGACCCAGCGTCGAAAGCATCTCACTGACGCCCACCGTCTCGCCAAACGGATTGAATGGATTAGCGGCCCCAACGCTATATTGCTGGAAACCTGGGGCGCCGTACAGGAACAGTGGGGTGTTGAATCCGTACTGCTCGATATCGGAGTACAAAATCCTGCTGTAGAGATCCGTTGCCGGAGCGAATTGATACGCCCCTTGAGCGAGGATGCTGCCTCTCTCAGTTCCCTGTATCCTGGAGGCATAGCGAATAAAACTACAGCGACTGAGCGATCCTGCTGTCGCCAAAAACTCCTGCTGACTCGGGGTCCCCGTATAACCGGCGGGAACGCTGGCGTAGGGCGCTCCAATGCCAGGCAAGTTGCTTCCGTCGAGTGAATAGATGTTCGCCTGATCGGGGCACATATATAAGTCAACATTCGGCCCGCCGTACCGCGTGTAGTTGTTGTCGTTCGTCAACGCCCTATCGTATCCAGGCAACTCTGTGCGGTTGAGATAGCTTGCAATCACGCTCAAGGAGCCATTCTCGCCGGATTGGCCCCATGCGAAATCCGCACCCTCCTCATGGGTGCCAGATGCGAATCCATACCTGATGGTCGTGTCGATACCATTGAAGTCTTTCTTCAGAATGAAATTGACAACCCCGGCGATTGCGTCGCTTCCATAGACGGCCGATGAACCCTGCGAAACGACCTCGATTCGATCGATTGCAGCGAGGGGTATCGTGTTCAGGTCGAAGTACGTCAGACCGTACCCTTGCGCGGCTCCCGACGTTCCCACGCGCCGTCCGTCGAGTAAAACCAGTGTCGTACCGATGGGAAGCCCGTGCAGCTGCACCGTCGTCGTCCCAGACAGAGTCTGAAAGCCATTCTCTGTGATGGCCAAAGACACTTCGGGCAAAGTGTTCAAGAAATCTGCGATCGACGTAACACCGCTCTGGTCGATCTGATCGCGAGAGTAGATCTTGACATCTGGTGATACGTCGTTGGCGGGTAGCGGAATTCGCGAACCGGTAACTACCACTTCCTCAAGGCCGACGGGCCGGATGGCGTCTTGCACGATGAGAGATGGAGGCTTGCCGGGCGCAGCGGTAGTCCCCACATTGTTCGACTTGTTCTCGCTAGCCGGCACCGTTGCCTGGCCGTCTGCCCCATTGAGTTGGATTTCCGCGGTTTTCGCGCGCGAAGGACCAAAAAGCGGAGATGCGAACACCGTCATCAGCAGCAATGTGTTCGCAAGAGAGCCAGGAACAAACATTCTCCCCGTCCGGGAGAAGCCGTTGCGATCCCTCATCTTTTCTCTCCATGAGTGGGCGTGCCACTGCGACACCACCTCAAACTCCGCGTAGCGTAAATGCCGCCATCCTGAGCATCGCGGCATCACCAAACGAGCACGGCAAGGGACTATCTATCGCAAAACTGATTTCCGTGGCTCACAGCCGACAATTTAGTGCGCCGCGACAGCTTCTCGCGTGCGATCGACGCCGGTTAAGGCAGTGTTTTCTCCCTGGCGACACGCTGCTCCCGAATCCGGCCTAACTGTCTGTGAGCGGGCTACTGACGGTATTGAAATGGAAAACTGGGGGGAATTCAAGATTGAGAATTATTGCGGCCCTAATTAATTCGCGTCCTAGCCAATCTCGCGACGGTGTCACTTCGATGTAGCGGGAATGGCGGGCTCAGTCGCATGGGCTGCGTGTGTTCCGCGGCTTCTAGAAAAGCCCTGGGCTCGGTGCGTATTTCGCCATCTCCCGATTCGAAGTCCAGCAGCGCTCGGCACAGAGCAACTCGCCGCATGCGAAGTTTCGAGTTGCATGGGTACCGCCGCGTGCATCGCTCCCGTGGTTTCTTCCTGGGAAACTTGCATTCATCATCGTCCGCTTGTCTTTAGCTGGTGATTCAGGAGCAGGACTCACCAGAAGATCTCGATTCCGCCAACCACGTGACGGCACTCGTTATCGTCGCCCTGTAGGCAACCACGGCCTTAACGACGGAAATCGGTTACACAAATTGCATGCAAGCCTAGTTGTCGTGATGCCGGCAAAAAGCAAGTGTTTATGCGGTCGTCATTGCGCGATTCGCAAAGTCCGTGACATTTCAACTGTGTCGGGATGTGCCCGACGGGCGCCGCCGCTAAGCCACTGCATGCGAATCAAGGCAGCAGCCGCAGTCATGCTCAATCCGTTGCATTGCATTGAAGCGGCGCCCCGCAGGAAAATCTTCCACCGCTCACCGAGTGAGGACGTACCAGCGAATGTCGTCATCGAAACGCTTTCGAGATCTCGATGCTGCCCCACGTAAAGGAGCGCGAGCCCGCTCCCCCGCGCAACTCCCGCGACTCCCAGCGCGCAAGATATTGCAACGCCCAACCCGAGGAAGTGCGCCACTCGATACCCGCCCACACTTCGGCGAGCAGTTTATTCACGTCGCCTTCTGGATACGTGAGGTCGCTGTGACGGAACTGCCCCTGGAGGAATGCGTTGTACGCCCGTAGCTTGGCGCGTGCTCCGGCAAACGCGAACACTTCCGGCGCCGCATCGAGGCCGAGCGGTGGCGCGACCGGCTGCGTCTCCTGCACGTACATGGTCTGCTCGGGAGTAAATGCCCACCACGGAGACTCGATGCGTCCCCAGCGCGCGTTGAAGGCGAGGCTCGCCTCGGTTACCGTGCCGACACTGCCGGCGACGGTCCACTTGCTGTCTCCGTGTGAGGCCCCCTGGCCATACTCTCCAAGCAGCGCCTGTCGAGCCATGCCGTATCGAAGCGTCGGTTCCCCGCCCGCTGAGATTTGGTGCGACCAGCCCTCCGGCTGCTCACTCCCAGTGAGGCTATGCAGCGCATCTTGAACGGAGCGCGCGGCAGCAAGGCCCATCATTCCCAACGTCAGGCTTGAATTGTAGGCAACGTCTGCATCGCTCGAGAAGTAACGGCGACCCGCACTCAGGAAAAACAGGCTCGCATAGGGGCGGTCGCCGATGACCACTTCGTGTGCGGCGAGGTCGTCGGGTGTAAAGATGAGGAGTCCGACCGCAAAGGCGTGCCCTGCTTGCCATCCCGGGGCGGAGAAGCGGTCGCTCGGACAGAGCGACTGGTCAATGGAGCCGAGGACCCGATCGAGCGCCCGTCCAATAGAACCCCCACGCGCGCCCGAAAAGGTCAGCTCGCCACCGCCATTGTAGTCCTGATCTCGCGGGCCATCGGTCAACAGATGTTCATCGAGCACGATCCCGGCACCCACGCCGGTCGGCTCCGCAGGGGAGACTTCTTCGCTCCCGGACGTGACGCGCTGACAGGCTCCAGGGATTTCAGCAGCAGCCGAGCGGCCGACAAGCGCTGCGCTCGCAGCAGCGAAGCAGATCAGCGACGGGATCGCAGGGATGAGAACCGATAACCGCATGCGCGCTATGCTTTGACACGACGGTCCGAGAAACAACGCGTGCCACGTTCACGCGCATTTCACCGCAGTAATTGATCGCGAGGCTGCGCGCTTTACAGAGCGGCTTTCCGCACTGGAATTTTCGAGTAGCACGCGCACTCCCGCGCGCATCGATTTCGTCGTTTCCTGCGGGGAAACTTGCATTCATCGCGCGGCGATTGTCTCCTAGCGCGCTCCTTCTTACAGTGCAATCGCGTTGAATTCGAGTAGCACTCTAACCAGGAGATTGAAGAAATCATGAACAGATTTGCAATGGGCATCATCGCGAGCGCGTTGTCGCTGGGTGTCGCGGTCGCGGCAACAGAAAACGATCCGCCGCCGAGTGTCGTCGATTCCTCGCCGGCTGCCACCGTGCAACTCGAGGGCGGCGCCGTTGCGGCCGGCATCGGTTTTGTGTGGGGTCATGGCACCATCAAGTACCGGAACGCGGAACAGTCATTCAAGGTGTCCGGCCTGTCGATTGTCGACGTGGGAGCCGCCAGTCTGACGGCGACCGGGGATGTCTATCATCTCAACAAGTTGTCGGACTTCGACGGCAATTACGTCGCGTGGAGCGCAGGGCTCGCCATCGGCGGCGGCGGCTCGGCGACTTACCTCAAGAATGAACACGGAGTTGTTCTGAAACTCGTGTCGACGCAGTCCGGCATTCGCTTCAATCTCTCGAGCAATGGAGTTCGAATCACCCTGAAGTAGTAAAGGCGGCGTGACGCGGCTTTCACCGGCGCGTCACGCTTCATCCCAATCAATCAGACCAGGTCGTTAGCAATGCGCATGTCTCAACAAGGTTCCCGTTGGTGCGTGGTAGTCGCGGATGATCATGGACCGGAGTGGGGGCTATCGGTGGGCTCGGCAGGGTCCTCCCTGCCGATTCAATATTGTTGCTTGGGAAAATCAGGGACCTTATTGCAGCGGGCGTTACGACGGGCTTCACGGGTCGCGCCGGAGTCTCAAATCTTGGTCACGCTCAACGAGGGTTATCGGGAACTGTGGGAGCCGCCGCTCTGGTGGGTACGTCCAAGCAATCGGTACATCGGCGATTGTCGCGCTGCATCCCTGCTGACAACCACTGCCGCTTTGCTATCCATCGCATCTGAGTCACCTTCGCATATTGTCACGATCCTCCCGGCTCGATGTTACGCAGCACAAGAATGGGTGCTGAGCGAAGCACTTGATCAGGCGCTCAGCCTGCTGCCGCAGATTGCGGAGGGGGCATTGACCCTCGGCATGGTGGATCTCGACGACGGCATCGATGAGGATTATTTGATTGCCTCCCGCGCGAGTCGGACGCCGGGTTTGGTCGTCCAGGGAATGGCGCGCCGGCCGGTCTGGTGGATTGCGAAACATCTTCGGCGTCAGGGCGCGATGATTGCCTCCGGAATCCAAATTGGATATGCGGGGGCGTTTGCCGCACATATTGTCAGGTACTGGCCAAAGCTTGCCGCCGCGGTGACGGAATTTATCGCAACCGCAGGCGAAGCTGGGATCGAGAGAAATATTCCCGCGGCTCTTTACGAGGGCGTGCCGAGCAGTGTGCTGCGAGCGCTGCGCTGGCATCCTCCATTGTTTCCGCAGCGAGCGATATGCGTGTTTCGATCTGGTTGGAGCGGGTTGCGGTCCGCACGAGCATCGGCACGAATTAGCGCATTTGCGATGTCGACAAATGATTACCAAAGTGCGTACTTGTCTCATGCGTCAAGATTGGATGAAGAGCCACTCGACCTGCCGGTTGCAACTTCATGACAGGAATTCACCTTCTTGGCGAACGGAAGGGTGCGGACAATCGAACAGAGCGGAAAGCGTTCTCGGAATACGGATTCAACGGATGCACGGTGTTGCCAGTTAATGTAGTTACAGGAGCAGAGGGTCATGGGTACTGTGAGTGACGGAAAGCGCAATGAGGTGGTGGGCAGCCGGTTGTCGTCCTTTGAAGCGAGCGCACGACACTGTGCGGCGCCGCTTCGCCAGTGGCGGGCGGGAGTCAAGACCCCATTGGTTGCGGCGCTTGCCGTCGGTCTCGGCTTCGCGGGGCGCGGAGTCGCGGATGGCGTAGGAGTGGGCTTTGCCCACGGTCAAGATGCGAATCAATACGGCGTCCAAGTTCAGTTTGACCGTCGCGCCCCGCTCAAAGAATGGTCATCGAGTGACCTAAAATTGTACGGGATCATTGGTGTCGGCGAGTTTCAAGGCAGACAAGACGGGATGCCGCGGCAAACAATACACGTGCTCGACACCACAGGCGTGCTGCGCTGGGAGCACGCGCGCGTGGCCGGTGTTCGGCCTTTTGTGGACTTCGGTTTCGGCGTCGGAGGTCTGTCCGAAAAGACGATCAACGGTAATCGAGACTTCGGAGGGAAATTTGAATTCAACGAGCTCGTGCAAACCGGAGTGCGTTTCGGTAGCCGCGACCAGTACGAATTCAACGTGCGCGGACAACATTTCTCGAATGCCGGCCTATTTCCGCCGAATGACGGTATGACGTACGCCGGGATTGGATTTACGTGGTACTGGAATTAGCAATCCGGAAGCCTTTGGTTCAACGGAATCGCTCGAGGATTCGGGCCATTGAGTGCGGTAGGCAGTGCAGCTGAGGTTCCAGGTTGGCCAAGAAAAGTTATTCGCAGCGGGCGAGCCTGTTGCATCCTGACGAGATTCTGCTCGAGGAATTCGTGAAGCCCGGCGAGATATCTCAGGCGGCCGCGAATCACACAGGCGTCGGCGGGGTACCCGTGGATATGATGGGTCGTTTGAGCTATTACGAACGTTGGATCGTTGCTTGCTCCAACGTGATATTTGATCAGGCCGAGTCGTCACCCAAAGAATTGGATGACAAGTTAGCCGTTATTCACGCCAAATTCGAGGCAGAGCAGCCATAATTACCCTACGGGCTAATCGTGCAAATAGCCCCGTCCGAGTAGTTCCGCGGGATTTCACAAGCAGGCGCAATAGGGTCATGGTGGATGCGCGTGGGGTGCAACGTCGCATCCAGCGCATTACACTGTGCGTGCGTTTTGCGTGCCCACGGTGTGCTCTATGGCGCCATAGACGACAGGCGCCTCGCTCCTCTGCTCTGGCGCCAGATGCGCGTATCGCAACGACATCGCGCCTGAGCTATGACCGCGCAGCTCCGATTGAGTTGCGATAAGGCCAGCAATGCCATGACGGTTGAGCCGGAGATCGTCGACTGCCAGGACACGGGTAACCGCGGAGTCGCCGCTCATGACTTTGGCATCTTAGGTGTCGCGGCAAACGCCTCTCGCAACCAGGAGCGTCGTGCTGTTTCGGCGGTGTCGTAGGCGATCGCGCCCGGCACGCTGAGCGCAAGCTCCGTGCCCGAGGCTGGCGCGCTCCAGAGCGTCAATTTGCCGCCAATCTTTTGCGCGCGCTCACGCATCCCGCGCAGGCCGAAATGCCCGGCCGGGCCCTCGTCGGTCAGGAATTTCGGATCGATGCCTTTGCCGTCATCTCGCACGCGAAGCGCAAAGCACTTCTCATCGTAGCTGAGCTGCACTTCGATCCGGCTTGCCGCGGCGTGACGGAAAGCGTTTCGCAAGGCTTCGCTCGCGATCCGATAGACCTCGTCGCGAATGAGAGGCCGCAAGGTTCGCGACGTGCCTTCGAGGTTCAGGCGTACTACGGCATCCCCCCTTTGGGTGGGATCGCTCGCCAACTCCTCCGTGAGGGTCTTGATGGCGTCGCTGAATTCATGCGTCTCGACTGTGGATGACCGTAATCCCTGCACCGCCTGTCGCCCTTCGGTCAGCGCTTGTCGAGCCTCCTCGATTGCGTTTTCGAGAATCGTTCGCGCCTGATCGGGGCTTTTGGAAAATAGCTCGTGAACCGTGCGAAAGCGCAGCAACAACCCATTGAAGCTTTGCAGCAACGTGTCGTGCAGGTCCCGTGCGATGCGGGTCCGCTCGGCGACACGACCCTCCAGTGTCAGCTCGAACCGCCGTTGTAAGCGCCGCACATGCAAGCGATAACCCACCCAGAAAAGTGCCAGGAAGAGGGCAGCACAGAGTGCCCGAAACCAGTTCGTCTGGTAGTACGCCGGAGCGATGGAGAGTTCCAGCGTCGCGGGGGTTTCATTCCAGACGCCGTCGCTATTCGCGGCCGCGACGCGAAACGCGTAGTTGCCCGGAGGCAAATCCGTGTAGAGCGCCTGCCGACGCGTGCCGGCGTCATGCCAGTCGCTGTCATATGGGTCAAGCCGATAGCGGAACTTGACCTCTTGCGGAGCCGTGAACGTCGGCGAGGTGTAATCGATCTGCAAGTCACGCGGATTCGGTGCCAGTCCAAGATTCGCGCTCGCCTGGAATTGCCTTCGATCGACGATCACGGATTCAATGTAGGTCGGGGCAGGCAATGCCTTTCGCGACAACGTCGACGGGTCCACCATCTGCACCACTTGCCCGTTCGCAAACCATACACGTCCATCCGGCGAGCTCGTCACCGAATTGAAATACGGTGCGTTCGGTTGAGCTCCGTCCAATCGGTCATAAATGCGGGCATGCACGATCGCTGCTGGGTCGGACCACCATCGCTGCAGATCCGAGTCCGCCAGCTCGAGGACGCCGCAATCGGCATACAGCCACCACCGCTTCGCTTTGTCCTCGATGAACGAAATGACACGACTGCACGGCAGGCCATTATCCCTAGTCATTCGCTGCACCTTGCCCCGGCGCAGTCCGACGAGCCCGTCTTCCGTCGCGGCAAGCACGGAGCCGTCTGCATTGACGACAATCCGGCGGATGAACGGACTGGCCGTCAGCTTGAGCGCGAACTTCTCGACAATACCATTGCGAAGGTGCGCAAGGTCCCCGGTCATCGTTGCGATCCAGATCCCCCCCTGTGGATCCGGTGCGAGTGTGCGCGCCGCCGGAACCTGCGCCGTCTGGAATTCTTCGCGCACCTTCAAATCCCTGATGCGCACGAGCTTTCGCGGATTCCCGATGGTTGCCGCCCAGATGTCCCCATCGATGTCCTCGGTGATCGCCCCCACCAGTCCAAGCGGCTTGTGATCGGGTCCGGTGATTTGTTGGAGGCGCCGCCCTTCTTTCAAGACATAAAGCGAGTCATCGACTCCAACCCACAAGTTGCCCGCGCGGTCTTCGAGCAGAGAAGCGACCTGATGACCAGGAAGACCGGCGCCCGCGCGAAGAGAGGAGATGCTGCCGTTGACGATGCGGTCGAGCGAGCCGTCGTTGGCAATCCAGATCGAGCCATCGTGGCTGGCGAGGACCCCTGCCGCAGCGTCTTTTCCCAAGCCTTCCGATGACGAGAAGGTCGTGACCGCTGGATCTCGAAAGCTGTCTATTCCATTCGCTGTCGCAGCCCATAGGATTCCCTCCCTGTCTTCAAAGAGAAGGTTCACCACATCGCTGGAAAGGCCATCGGTGCGCCCATAGTGATCGACGACGTTGCCATGAATACGATACAGCCCCTTGCCTCGGCCGGCGACCCAAAGGCTTCCGTCGCGATCGAATGTCATGGCGCTTACCTCGACTCTGCTTCCGTCGAACGTGGGCGTCACGAATGGTTTGAAGACTCCTTCTTTCAATTGTCCGAGTCCTAGCCCCGGCCCTTCCGCGAGGATGCCGACCCATACGGTTCCATCCGGACCTAGGGCCACGCTCACGATCCCGTGCTGTCCCACGTTGGTTCTGAGCGCTGCAATCGGGTAAGTCTCTGACGCACCGTCATGCCAGTGCACGAGTGCTGTCTGGCCGCCGAGCCAGAACCCGCCCTTGCCGTCTGCAAGTATCGAATCGATCGGCCCGATCGGCACTCCCTCCGCCTTTCCGAAGCATTTGACCTCGCGTTCAGTGACATGACAAAGAGCCGAGTCCGAAATATTCGCGGCCGCGCGCACGACCCACAGCGACCCGTCAGGGGCCTCGCTCACGTTCTGGAATGACGAAAAGCCGTCCATCTGAACGTCGAATACGACCGCCCCGTCTTTGATATATGCGATCTCTCGGCTGCCTATTGCCCACAGCCCACCGGTGCGACTGCCAAAGACCTTGAATACTTTGTTGCTGGGCCCTCCCTTGTACGCAAAGTGTCGTGGGAGAAACTGGACTCCATCGAATCTGTAGATGTCCGGGGTATAGGCCGAGAACCAAAGAAAGCCGTCGGAAGTCTGCGCTACCGTGAACATCCCAACGGGCGCCGACCCATCCTGTATTCGCCAAGACGCGTGCAAGTATTGCGTGAGACGCTTATTCGGATCGAGCGCCCGGGCCGGGAGCGCCAAGAGCAGGGCGCAAGTAAGGCAACAGATCACCGTGGCCGCAATCGAGGTCCGCGTGCCGGCAAAGCTCGGCAGATTCCGACGTCGATACAATCTTGCCTCTCCGCCAAGCGTCCGAACGGGCTTCACCGGACATCTGAGCTTGGGTCGATTATTCGCTCGCCGCCGACAGGTCAGCGTCGACGTCCTGCGGTCCAGGCCACCTGGTTAGATGTCGTGGCGCAATTCTGGACCTGCTGCGCCGCGGCGTCACCTGGGACGGAGAGCGCGCTCCGTTTCGCGAAGGTGTTGAGCATTGAGTATTGACCGGTGAATGCGCTGACAGAAGCAAAGCCGCATCCGGCGCGTTCGACAGTGAGCTTTCCATGCCTCTACGGTGATCTATGGTGCCGCAGACAACGGGCGCCACGCGGTAAGTTGTTGAAAATGCTTAGCCTATTTATTCAATTTCTGCACTCATAATGCCAAGGTTGAGGGTTGCAGCTCGTAGAAGCCACGAACCCGTTTCAGGCGAGCTTCGATAAAACGGGTGAGCGGGGAATTACATGCCGAGAACAGGGACCAAGTGCGACGAAGAGTTGCCGGAAAGTGAGCAGATTTTTCGGTATTGGGTAGAGATTCGTGACTTAAAGAACGGATCGGCACGGATTCTTCCGCTTAGCGCGGTAGCGAAGATCCACATTCCAAGAAAGAAGAACGAGGCGCAGATGCCGAGAGAAGACGTGCTGCAACTGAAGGACGGATCGACCACTCGCGAAGCGAACAGCCTTGATGACCTGGCGTCTCAACTTCGGCAACGGTACCCAGACGGGGAGTACGAACGCACATTGCACACAAGGAGTGAGATCGCGAAGCCGAGCAGCGACGGGCAGATGCTATGAACAACCTGATGGAGGTACTCGTGGATGCGTTCGTTAAAGAGGTAGCAATGTGAACCGGCGCGCTGGTTGCACGCCGACCGGCACCGCAAACCACTAATTCGCCGAGGACTGCATAGGGGATGCTGGTCATTGTTGGATGCCGTCCGAACCAGCCAGATCTCCGAGAGGTTTTTTCTGACGTCATTATCCAATGTCGGCCGCAGATGTTCGCGAAAATCCACGCTTTTGTAGGGCCTTCTTTGGGCCCTCACAATTTGAGAGAGGATATTTTCTTCGCATAAACAAACGCTTGTAGCGCAAATGTGATGGCCAGCCGTCGCACCAATAAAAACAATTACTTGCGTGATGCGCTACCCGCAAAAACCGTCCGTACGGAAAGCTGTACGGAAACTTTTTTGGGGCTTGGTCTTATATCCAACCGGGGGACGAAATTCGCCATGTCGTCGGCGACGTCTTGGCGGTTTGCTGGCCGTTGATTGACTTCTTGAGCTGATTGAGCGGTTCGGCCTTCGTCGCTGCGAAGATGCCTATAGGACCGCGCCGTCAATCATGCATAGGCGCGAATTGCTGCGCCGCACACTGCGCATAAAATTCTGATGAGTAAATCGGTTTTAGAGGAGTGGGTTCAAATCGCGGGCCCGCTTCGCCCGCTTCGCCCGCTTCGCCCGCTTCGCTAATTTCCGCTGTCAACGGACATTACAGGCTGGCTATCACCAGCGTTACGCCGCCTTGCGGAGCGCGATTGACACTTTGAGCCCCACGCGCCCCGTGAGATCGAATAACGCATCCAGACTGAATTTGTCGATCTTGCCGCGCAGTAGATCGTTCAGGCGCGGTTGCGTCAGACCCAATCGATCCGCGGCGACTTTCTGAGACAGATTCCAATTCTTAACAGTCTTCTGCAGCACTCGCATTAGCTGAGATCGAGCCTTCATGCTAGCAGCCTCGCTCTGTGAGTCCTCGATCGCGTCCCATACACTCGCGAAAGTCTTCATGATGATTTCCTCATTGCCAGTACTTCTTTATAGCGATCCTTGGCTAATGTCAGATCCGTGCGGGCCGTCGCTCGCGTTTTCTTCTGGAACACGTGCAGCACATACACCGCTTCGGAAAATTTCGCCACATACATCAACCGGAATGCGCCCGACTCATCGCGAACGCGAATTTCGCAGACGCCACTTCCGACGGAAGACATTGGTTTCCAGTCGTCCGGATCTTCGCCATTCTGCACCTTGTTCAATTGAAAGCCGGTCTCGCGCCGCGCAGCTTGCGGAAAATCGCGCAAATCGTCCAACGATGTACCCACGAACGTTACCGGCTTCGGGTCGGGTTTCTTCACATTGTCATTATATCAAGATCGATATAATTCGCAAATGAATCGGGTTTAATCGGAATCCAGAACGACAGCGATCAGCGCTGGACCCGGCGACTATTCTGGTTCATCTCTCTATGCTGCCGGTGTCGCGGCATTCGGGATCATCACCGCTTCACTTCGGTGGGTCCTCCGTGCGTTTCGATGATGGTACCGCCGAGCAGGTGATGATGAGTTGTCGACCATGCTGCACTGCAAGGTGCGCATAATATCGAAGTAAGACGCGTAGCGGTGCATCATCCGTTCAATCAACATGCGCCCTGTCCGATTCCGACAAAGTCTGGTCTTATTGCCACGCCAAATCGTAATAATAGAGTACAAAGAAGGTGGGCTCATCCGTCTTAGCTAACATGGCCGCTCATTTCTTTCCCACGAGTCGAGATCCCGTGAGTGCCCTCCACGTTGGGCCTTCTGGGGCGCGTGAGGCCGAGCAGTCGGGCGCGCGCGCCGCGGAAATTGCGCAACTCTTTCGCGATCACAATCGTGCGCTGGTGATGTTTTTGACGTCGCGGTTGAAGGACATGCAGGCGGCGCGAGAAGTCGCGCAAGAAGCCTATGTCCGTGTGCTGCAGTTGGAGTCGCCCGGTGCCATCAGCTTTCTCCGCTCATATTTGTTTAAGGTCGCAGCCAATCTTGCGATTGACCGCCTGCGCAGCCAACAATTCCGGGCGCGCTTGGACCCCGTCGAATCCTTGGAGAATTTTCTCGATGAGGCGACGCCTGAACGAACGGCCATCGCGCGCGAGGAACTCGCCTTGCTGGCGTCCGTGATCGCAGAGCTTCCAATGAAGTACCAAGAAGCCTTTTACCGGCACCGCGTCGACGACGAATCCTTCGAGGACATTGCGCGCCGCATGGGACTCAAGGATCGCATGGTGCGCCGTTACGTGACCTACACACTGATTTATTTGCGGCTGCGTCGTGAAGGGTTCGACGCGGGCGAGGCGTGGCGACGGGTGCACTCATGAACGACATGACCCATGCCGATACGATGACTCTCACACGCTACCGCGAAGCCGCCGAGTGGCTACTGCGCCTCAACGAGGCCGATGCGTCGGAAGCGGAAATTGACCAGTGGCTGCGTTGGTGTCAAGCGGACGCCGAGAATCTCGTTGCTTTCGAAAAATTGCAACAGGATTGGCAGGACACGGCCGGATTCAAGAGCGCCCCCGAATTGCTGCCCAATCCGCATGCTGACGCGGCTCACCGCCGCCGTCCCCGTTTGTCATTCGCCGCGCTGCGCGCATCGCACGCCTTTCCGTGGGCCGCGGCAGCGTGCTTAGTGGTTGCGGTCGCGCTGGGATATCAGTCCTTTCGTAGCGGCCCGGTTCATGAGGTGCTCGTCGCCACCAAACAAGAACCCGCCACCTTGCCGGATGGCTCCTCGCTATTGCTGAGCGCTAAAGCGGTCGCAGATGTGGACTTCTCCGGTGTCATTCGCGATATCGTCTTGCGTCCCGACGGCGAAGCCTTCATCAAAGTCCATCACGACAAGGCGCGGCCCTTCACCGTGCGCGCGGGGGCCCTGACGGTGACGGCCGTGGGTACAGCGTTTGACGTACGGCGCGAAGCCGATCGCGTCACCGTGACAGTGGAGGAAGGCACCATTGTGGCAGCGGCAGTGGGTATCAAGAGTCCGACGCAGTGGCGCGTCGGCGCCGGCTACCAATTCACTTATTCGGAAGATTTAAGGACCGCCGTGGTGTCGCGCGTCGATACCGTCAGCGCGCTGCGCTGGCGCGAAGGGGAGCTGGCCTATGACGATGCGCCGCTCGCATCAGTCATTGCCGACATCAATCGCTATTCCACGGTGAATGTGACGGTTCGCGATCCCAAGCTGTTGCGCCTGCATTTTACCGGCACGGTATTTGTCGGATCGATCGATGACTGGGTCAATGCCCTCGAAGCGAAGTATCCGCTGAAAGCCAGCCTATCGAGCACCGGCGACATCGCGATTGACTCCCCGGTCGCCGTCGGCGCCGCACCTTAGTTACCGCCCGACTCACGCGCATGCCGACGCGATTGTTGCGTCACTCTCATCGCGACAACAACCCCACGCATGCATGACACGTGCATGATGATCACAATACAAAATCATTGTACTCATCCGTCTAAGCATTCAAACGATCAACAATAGGGCGCATTGGACGACTCATCGGGGGTGCGATACATGGAATTCAGGGGTTATCACCGGATGAGGCGGTGGGGTGCAATGCAGGGCGTTGCCTTGCTCGTCATCCTCGTCACCGCAGCGCCCGCCTGGGCCGTCGATCTGACCCAGCAAGTCAGCTTCAGCATTCCGCCACAAAGGCTCGCCACGGCGCTTCTTGAGTTCTCCCATCAAGCCCGAGTGCAAATCGTCGTCGGTCCCGAAGTGGGGGAGCGAAAAACCGCCGGCGTCAGCGGCGTGCATTCGATCGGCGATGCGTTGAGCACGCTCTTGGACGGCTCCTCACTGAGCTTTAAGGTGATCAACGGCACCTCCATTACTGTCGGCAGTGCAGCGGTTCTACATCAACAGTCTGAAAGGGTGGCCGCAGTGACCGGCGACACCGGTAGTCGCGATATCGCCAGCGGCGATCCCGCGGTGGCTCGAGCCAGTTCGACGGCGCTTATCGCCGCTTCCGATTCCGGCGGTCCCGCGCTCGAGGAAATCATCGTCACCGCAAGACGTCGCGAGGAGAGCATCAACTCCGTGCCGGTCGCGATCACGGCGCTCACCGGAGCGGAATTGCGAAGCAAGGATATTGAGACGGCGGCCGACCTGCAAAATTACATCCCTTCGCTCAGCGTCTCGAGTAGTGGTCCAACTCGCGATGATTACACCTTTGCAATCCGCGGTATGGGACCGACGGGCGGCTCGGGGCCTGGGGCAGTGTTGGGCGGTGGTGGCACAGGCGTCGTGGCCTATTTTGCGGAAGTTCCTACCACCGCCGCAGGGCCCGGGTTGTTCTACGATCTCGCGAACGTTCAAGTCGCAGCGGGGCCTCAGGGTACGCTCTTCGGGAAGAATACCACCGGTGGAGTCGTCCTATTTGTGCCGCAAAAGCCGACCAACGATTTTGAAGGATCCATTGAAGCGGGTGGCGGGAACTACGACATGAAGAGTGCCACCGCCGTACTGAATGTACCCATAGTGGACGATCGCCTTCTGGTTCGCTTCTCCGCTCAAATGCAACAAAGAGAAGGATTTACGATTGATCGCGGTCCGTTCTACCCGGGCAAGGACTACGACAATAGAGATTTCTTGGCCGGACGCCTCAGCGTGATATTCCGTCCGACTGACAGTTTGGAGAACTATACGATCGTCAGCGCACTCCATAGCGAGGAGCATGGAGACGGATTTGTGCTCTCTGCGGTCAATCCAGCCGGCCCTTTCGCCGCGGAGTTGCTGCCTATCCTCGCGCAACAACAAGCGGCCGGCGTTCGGTCGACGTCCTTGTCCGACGACGAGATCGACAAACGTGACAATTACGGGATCATCAATACGACGCGCTGGTCGGTCAACGAGGCCATACAGTTAAAGAACATATTCAGCTACCAGGTACAGAAATGGCGAAATTCTGAGGATATCGATGGAAGCCCTCTCGTGTTGGACGACCTGGTGTCTCCTGGCGCGAATGCATGGCATACCCAAGTGGGGACATATACCGAAGAGCCACAGGTGCAGGGCACCGCGCTAGCCGGCAATTTAAAATGGACGGCTGGAGCTTATTACGAAGATGGCCGCAATATCGCGCCTCAGCCATACGAGGTCGAAGTGGCCGAAGGCAATTTCATCATTCAGCAGATCAATCAGACCAACTCGGAGCGCAGCCGCGGATTGTACGGTCAGACCACGCTCGACTTGGGCACGTTATCGGGGGCTCTCGCAAACTTGAACCTTACGACTGGGTACCGTTATACGTGGGATAATTATTCGTATGGCATTCAATCCGATAGTCCGAGCCTGGGTGATGCTTGTCTCACCTCATCGGGCACATACCCGCAATCGTCGTGTATCTTCGACAGCTCAGGGGCGAGCAGCGGAGATTCTTGGACCATCGGTTTGGACTATAAACTCGACGCGGGACCACTTCTATACATCAGGTCGAGTAAGGGATACGTCCCTGGGGGGTTCAATCCATCCTTCGGTTTCACACCGGGCGGTGTATCCACTCCTCAGTTCCGCTTCGCGCCCGAATCGGCGATTGATGTCGAAGTGGGCGTGAAATCCGAGTTTACGGTGTCGGGTGCACCGGCCCAGGTCGATGCCGATGTCTTTCATACCGATTTCAAGGATATTCAGCGTCTAGTATCGGAGACGCTGCCCGGCGGCGTGGAGTCTAACTTCACCGCTAACGCGTCCGCAGCCGTCATCGAGGGTTTCGAGTTTCAAGGAAGCGTAATGCCGGTGAGGAACTGGAAACTTGCCGCGTCCTACTCGTACAACTATGGCAAATACACAGAGATCAATCCTGCGGCTGCGCCGTCGCTGGTCGGCATCCCGTTTGCCTACTTGCCCGCTAGTAAGGTGAGCGTCAGCACGTCGTATACGCTGCCGCTCGACGCGGCGAGCGGTAAAGTCGATATCGCAGCAGCCTATTCCTATCAGTCACGATTTTTCGATGCGCCAGCAGTTCAGCCACTGGACTACATATCAGCATACGGACTGCTGAATGTTAGGTTGGAATGGAACGACATTATGCGATCTTCTTTTGACGCGTCGTTCTTTATGTCCAACGTAGCGAACAAGGTGTATCGCGTCGGTCAATACAGTGGCTACGTTGCCGATGGCTACATCACGTCGTTCTATGGCGAGCCGCGCATGTTCGGCGCTCAGCTGCGGTATCGATTTGGCGCGCAGAAATAAACGAGACGGGTAAGAAGCCCGACGTTATTACGCCTCCGCGCGACGCTGGATACCGGGTCCCAAACGAATAGGTCGGACGTAAAGCGATGAAGTCAATTATTGCGATGGTTGCGTTGCTTGGCGCTGTGAGTGTGGCGCCGGGGCAGGAGGAGAGCGTTCGGCCGGTCGTGGTCATGGACCCCGACGGGACCGAGCACATCTCAGGACTCATCGTGCCGCCCTCTACCTACTGCAGCCCGCAGGCTCAAGAGATTTGGGTGGGGAACGTTAGGTCGGCGCCCGGGCCGGGGTTGAGCGAGGGCGCCACAGAAGCTCGGGCGTACTACGGGAAGTACAACGATGCCCTCGTCGCCCGAATGAAAGTGCTGTATCCAGTGGACATCCAAAGCAAGACGCTGGGTGGGGTCCGCGTTGAGATTGTTAGTCCCCGGCGAGGTGTGCTTCCTCGCAACCGGCGCCGCGTCCTAGTGAACTTGCATGGGGGCGCCTTTGCGTGGGGAGAGGGTAGCGGCGGCGAAGCAGAGTCCATACCGATCGCGAGTGTCGGGCGAATCGAGGTGCTCACGGTGGCCTATCGCGAGGGGCCCGAGTACTCGTTCCCCGCGGCGAGTGAGGATGTGGCCTCCGTCTACCGAGCCTTGCTGAAAAATCACAGGCCGCAGGACATCGGCATCTACGGTTGTTCCGCTGGGGGCATCCTCACTGCGGAAGCCGTGGCCTGGTTCGACAAGGTAGGGCTGCCACAACCGGCAGCGGTCGGGATGTTTTGTGGCGCGGCAGGTCGGATGAGCGGCGATTCACTGCACATAGCGCCGGCGCTGATGGGTGGGGTGATTCCGGAACATCATGAGATGGCGTGGCCCTATTTCTCTCAAGCGCACGTCAACGAGAATGATCCGCTGGTATATCCGATCAACTCACCGGAATTGCTGGCCAAGTTTCCGCCGTCGCTACTCATCACGGGTTCCAGAGATTTCGCGATGAGTTCTCTGTTCCAAACTCAACGCGAGCTCGTAAAGCGAGGCGTCGAGGTTGAGCTTCATGTCTGGGATGGCGTGCCGCACTCTTTCTTTACGAACCCGGACCTGCCGGAATCGAAGGAGGTCTATGACGTGATAGTGAGGTTCTTTGATCGACATCTGGGGCAGTATGCCAGCCGCGCACCCGGCCAATCAGGAAAGCAAAACGGAGAGTGACGAAGCCGCGAATCACGAACAGAGGTGCGATTCCTCCGGGCCACTCGACCAACTCAGCAATTGTGAGACACGACAGTTGGATAAGCTCTACTGGAGTTATCTGGAGACCCGTGACCGGTTCAAGCTGCCGTGGCCCCCACAAGGGGTGGCGCACCCAACGGTTTGACTACGCATGATCGGCGAAAGCGCTCTGGGGAGCCCATTGCGGGAAATCTGCACGATGGGTTCTGAGCGGGGGAACGAGTACAAGAGGCCATGCTCCCTCGGTGAGGGCACTGGTTCGAAAGCGCCAGACAACAGCGCGGCTCCGCAATGGGCTACCGCTTCGAGGCTCGTCCCTACCCACCAGCAAGACCATCGGGCGATCAAGCGCCGCTGCGCGCCGATGCTCGCCCTCAAGTCCTTTCGCACGGCCGCCATTACGCTCGCGGGCGTGGAGCTTGCGCATCGCATTCGGAAGCGCCAGTTCTCATTCGGCCGTGGCGGACCGCGCCGGTTTTCCTCTTTTAAGCAGCTATGGGCCCGCGCATTGGCGTGCGATGACGCCGAGTCCGATAGGGTTAAGGCCAAGTCGCTGACATTCAGCCGCCACTGCACCAGAACTCAGGTGCTGGCATGCTGACCGAAACCGAAGTGCATGCCATCAGGTCGGTGCGCTATTCACGAAAGTTCTCGGATGGCGGCGGACTGTACCTGCTGGTGACTCCAAGAGGTGGGCGGTGCTGGCGGTATGCCTACCGCTTTGCGCGGAAGTATAAGACGCTCGCCTTGGGAGTCTATCCCGACGTTTCTCTCGATCGAGCCAGGTCACGTCACGGGTTTGCTCGCAACTTACTCGCCCTTGGATTCGATCCGTCGGCGTTGAAGGCTGCAGTCGGAAAGCACACGTTCACGGCGACAATGCGGGAGTGGGAGACAGCACCGTGTCACAATCTTGCAGAGAGCTGTGAGCCAGACGGTCCAAGAAATTGTCGCGCGATACGCCGAGCACTCTGCACACTCGTGCCGCCGGATGGCGCCCACCATGGGTCATGATGAGCGCACGAGCCATTTTTTAGAGAACAGACCAAGCCTGTGAAACAGACGCGCGAGGGCGCACCGTGCGAGTGGCAGGATCAGGCCGCTTGCGCGCTCAGCCGCATGCCGAATGCACCGACGATCTTCGTCACGGTCTCGAAGCTCGGATTTCCGCTGGGAGAGAGAGCCTTGTAAAGGCCGGCCCGGGTGATGCCGGTGTCCTTTGAGAGCTTCATCATGCCGCGCGCTCGAGCGACAACGCCGAGCGTATGAATCAGCATCTGCCGATCCACGGGCTCTTCGAATACCGCCTCAAGGTAGTTTTTGATATCCGCTTCGGTCTTCAGGTAATCCGCCGAATCGTAGGGCGCCACCTTGATCTTTCGGCGTTTGCTCTTGGATGCCATGGTCACTCCTTCCTGGCCGGCTTTTTGGCCGGCGGGTTCAATTCTCTCCACATCGCGTGTGCGTTCTTTGATGTCCGCGTCCTGGCTGCCCTTGTCGCTACCGCACAGCAACAGGTAGACCGTCTTGCCGGCTCGCGCGTAGTAAACGCGGTAGCCAGGGCCGAAATCGATGCGCAGTTCGCTCAAGCCCTCGCCGATCAGTCCAACATCGCCGGGGTTGCCATTGGCCAACCGGTCGATACGCGCCTGAATCTTCGTGCGGCCCTTCGAATCCTTCAGTCCTTTAAGCCACCCATCAAATGCATCCGTGCGCTTCACATCGAACATGGATGCACTGTATACCATAGGAGGCAGTGTGTAAACTGCAGTATACGCGACAGGCGTCGCAGAACGAGGGCGTAACAGCAAATCTGGCGCCTGATTCTCAAGGCGAAAAGTGAGAATGCCAGTCGCCGGATAGTGGCATCGAATGATTGTAGAAGGGCGGGGTACCTGACTACTTTGGTGTCATGAAACAGCTAAGCGGAATTACCGGCGCGCTTGATGTCCAACAACGTCCGGCGACAGCCAACGATTTGAGGGGGCAGAAGTGGGGGCATCCTCAAGGACCGAGAAATCAAGTAGCTGTGAAATCAGGGGCTTAGACCGGAAGTTCGGTGGTCTGCCGTTCCCAATTGGTGCTCGCATTGAGCCATCGAATGGATGCAAAAGAGGCACGGCGCGTCGTGCGACGAGAAGCTCGAAATGGTTGCCGGACGATGCCCGCTCAAAGGAAGTTTCGGACCGGAGACGCGCATCCCAAAGGCGCTTTTGCGGAACGGGGCAGTCGCTCACGACCGTGAGGGTGAGCCTTGCGGCGTCCTTGGTGACAGAGGTAAGCGGCATAATCATTTTCCTTTCGGTAGAAGAACATCGTCGAGCTGCGCCATGCGCTGGCGCCAAATCGATTCGAAGCATTCGAGGACCTCGCCAGCGCGCTGGAGCCGCGCGTAGTTGGTGGAGACCAGTTGCTCGCGGCCGTTTGCACGCTTCTGAATGAGACAAGCGCGCTCGAACATGGCGACGTGCTTTTGCACGGCGGCGAAGCTCATATCGTACCGCGCAGCAAGATCGGACACCGACGGCGTTTCCGTGAGCGTCCTAAGCAAGCGAGTGATAACACGCCTTGTCCGTTTGGTTCGAGTCCCGCGCCAGCGCCGATGCTTGCGGTGAATCTTGTTCCAATTCGGTCGCAACTCGCGGTCGTGCCCTCGGCGCCAACTCTACGAGTTGCGTATTTCAAAGTTACTTCCCGCGCACAGTCCCCGCGCGGTCCTCCCGCCCTCATCTAGTTCGACAGACTGCCTTCGGAAGTTGCCGCAAATTTGAGCGACCTTTCGTGCTTTGTCGTGGCCTCTATTATCTCAGTCGCCGGCAATCTTCCCGGGCTTTCGCGGTATTGGTCGAAGAATTGCGTTATCGCCGCTAGGATTGCTTGCGACGACTTGTCCGCGTTTTAAACAGACCAGTCGGTACCCGTTTCCAAGCGTTTTTAGCGTTGCGTCGCCACAGTTAAGGTATGCGGTGCCGGTTTGTGCAGCCGCCTCAGCGGCTCCCGCTGTTTCGCTTTTGCTGGTAAAATTAGCGTCCAAGAATATTCCGCCCTGGGAGATGCGCTTGAGCTCCGGCAAGCGAAGTACACGAACGCTCATGGCCAGCATCATGCTGGTCGCGTTTGCGTCGCGCATGCTCATTCCGCCAGGATTCATGCCGGCAAGCGGCCGGCCGTTCTTGATGGAGATCTGCTGGGAGGACCTTTCCACCGACATGCTCACGCATGTCGAGCCTCCAGACGCAGACTCCGTGTCCATGGAGTCCATGGGCATGGACCCCATGCCCGCGCACTTCACGTCCCAGCGCGGTCCCCTGCAGGCAGCGCACCACCACTCCGGAAGTCCCTTACAAAGCGAACATTGCGTGTTCGGCACCGCCTGCGGTGCCGGGCCGATCCCTCACCTGCCGCTGCCGAGCGATTTCTCATCCGCCCCGCAGCTTCGCGCGGTCGCCTTCGCGTTGATCGCGGTCCCTGTCCGCGTCGTTCATCTCCCACCGCCCCGAGCACCGCCGGTTCGGCTGATCTGACCTCCATCGGCTGAGCTCGTGCCAGCCACAATCTCGAGCGCGCACCGCAAATGGCGTGCGCTCGTCCATACGTTTGCAGGGCTTCGCCCAGAAGGCGGACCCGAGGAGTTTTCACGTGATGGATCGCATCAAAGCGCTGGCAGCGCGCGCGCGCCGCCGGCCCCGAACTTATCTGGTCACCTTCGGGGCGGCAGTCCTCGTGCTTCTCATGTTCCTCCTTCCGGCGCGTGGTTGGGCCGCGGCCTACGGCAGCGTGAGCGGCATCGTCCGGGACGACGGCGACCGGCCGGTTGCGGGAGCGAAGGTGGTGCTCGAGTCCGCCACGCACGCGATCGTGGAGCGACAGACGGACTCGACCGGCCGCTTCGATTTTCCGAACATGGCGATTGGCCAGTACATGCTCACCATCTCGCAGCGCGACTTCGCCTCTGTCAGCCAGGCGGTCACGGTGAAGGCGGGATATTTTCCGTTCGCGAACATCGTGCTGACACCTCCTTCGGAACTCGCTGAGGTGAGGGTGACAGCGAGGCGGCTGCCGGTCGTCGCCTCGATCACCCCGATTACGATGGTGAGCCAGGAGGACGTCGAGAACACCCCGGGAGCGACCAACGTCAACAGTCTCGCCATGATTACCGATTACGTTCCCGGGGCCTACCAAGCCCATGACATGCTGCACATACGTGGCGGCCATCAGACGAACTGGCTGATCGACGGGGTCGAGATTCCGAACACCAACATCGCGGAGAATCTCGGCCCTGCATTGAATCCTCAGGACGTGCAGACTCTGGGCATCGAGCGGGGTGGCTACCTGGCGGACGAGGGTGACCGCACCTACGGCATCTTCAACGTGATCCCGAAGAGCGGCTTCAGCAGCGAAACCCAAGCCACGCTCGACGTCACGGCGGGAAACTTCGGCCAGACCAACGACTACTTCAGCGTCGCGAGCCATACGGACGATTTCGCGTACTATGCGAGCGTCGAGGGCAATCGCAGCGATCTCGGCTTGCAGACCCCCGTCTCTCAGGTGATCCATGACGCGACGCACGGGTACGGTGCGTTCACCAACCTCCAGTACAAGCCGAGCGAGCAAGATACGGTGAGCCTCGTCGCCCAGTTGCGGCAGGACGTTTACCAGATACCGGACTGCACCGCGCCGCTCCCCGACGACCCGGGCTGCGTCGGGCAGTTCGGCGATGTGCAGGGTGAGGCGGATAATTTCGCGGAGCTGTCCTGGGCGCACACCTTCACGAACAACGCGGTACTCACGAGCTCGCTTCTCTATCACTTCGACCGGGCGGATTATGACGGAGGCGCCGGCGACTATCCGACCATCACCACCTATCACCACAGCTCGCAGTACGAGGGCGCCGAAGAGCAGCTGAAGTGGGACATCAGCCGCAATCATCTGGATATCGGTGTCTTCGGCTTCGCCCAGCAGGATCAGGCTGACTTCAATCTGGCATTCACCGACAACAGCTCGCCAACGCTCAGCGAGTTGGAGAGCCCCACCGGCAAGCTCATCACCGCCTGGCTGCAGGATACCTTCGAACTCACACACTGGCTCAATCTGTCCGCGGGCGTGCGCCAGTCACACTTCCAGAGCAGTTTCACCGAGAACGCGACCGACCCGCGGCTCGGCGCGACCATCCAACTGCCGCGGCTGGACTGGGTGCTGAGCGCCTTCTGGGGCAAGTACTACCAGGCCCCGCCGCTCGAGACGCTCTCGGGGCCCTTGGTCGCCTATGCGACCGTGAATGACACCGCCTTCCTGCCGCTGCACGGAGAGCGCGACACGGAGCGCCTGTTCGGCGTGACAATCCCCGTGAAGGGCTGGAGTATCGAGGCGGACTACTTCGTCACCGAGTCGACCAACTTCTTCGATCACAACCCGCTCGGCGAATCCGACATCTACCTGCCGATCACGGACCAGGGGGCACTCATCGAGGGGCGCGAGCTCACCGTGCGCTCACCCGCCTTCTGGCCGTACGGACAGGTGCACCTCGCCTACTCGAACCAGACTGCGGAGTGCTTCGGGTCGATCACCGGAGGTCTCGTGGTCCCCGGCACGGAATGCGGCAGTCCCCCCATCGGGCTCGACCACGATCAGCGCAATACGCTCAATCTTGGATACAACGGGAAGCTGCCGCTTGGGTTCTTCGTCGGTTCCAACCTGTCGGTCAATTCGGGACTGTCCAACGGCTTCGCACCGCCGACGCATCTGACGAGCTACACTGTGCTCGACCTGACCGCGGGCCGCAACATCAGCCGTGATCTGTCGGTGTCGATCACGGCTCTGAACCTCGCCAACAAGCACCTACTCACCGACAACAGCCTGACCTTCGGCGGCGTCCACTGGAACAATCCGTTCCAGATCTACGCCGAGCTGTGCTACAGGTTTCACTATTAGCAATCTTCGCGGAGCTGAAGTCTCAGACCCAAATGGACTACATCCCCAGCAGACGTAGCAACGGCGGCCTGGTTGGTGGGCCGCCGGCACTAAGTCACTTTGTTTGCGGTCGATGCGACCATGGCGGGACTGCGGTTGAAAGATTAAAGATAGGGATTTACATCGGTTAGTTCGAATGGCGATAGGCTGCGAATCCGGTGCCCTACGCAACTCGGCAAGCTCGCAGTCTCGCCGTTCTAGCAAACGACGTGACTCTTGGTGTGCGCAATTATAATGATCTGCGAGCGCCGCGAGCTTGGCTAGCTGCTTCGGTTCGACAACGGGCACCCCGTGCAAGTTATCTCTAACAGTGCGAACTGCCCGGCCAGACTGAGATAAGCATCGGGACTGAACGAAGAGGAAGCCGAAGAGGTAGAGGGAAGCGGTGAGGGACGGCGTATCGAAGATGTGTCATGACCACGCAGTGTCGAAAGTTTAGACAATCGCCGCCAAACACACGTCTCTGGCACAATTCGCTCAACCCAAATTCAGCACAGGCGTGGCATTCGTGTGGGCATTAGACTTGGATAAGACACAATCCGAACCAGGCCACTGATGAAAGAGGGGCGCAGATGATCTGGATTGTTATTATTATCGGAGTGGTCATAGCGTTTCTGGCCGGTTCGTTCTACCAGAGTGGCGCGCTAAGCCAAGGGCCCGGCGCGCTCATCACGATCGTCGGGATGGTTGTGTTTGATCTTGCGATCTACCTGGCCGAACGCGTCGCCCAGACGACTGGCCCGGCTCGGGGAGGCGCTCGATGAGGGGACTGCGAGGCTTCGCATCGGGCTGTTTACTCGGCGGCGTGTCGAAGGCTATTTTCGCGGACGCGCGGCTAGGCTCATGCTTGAATCGGCAGGCAAAGGACAACCTGCCAGCGTCGTCGCTCAACTGGCCTGCTCGTCGACGTTCCGTTTCAGGTTTTACGGAACAACAGCGGCTATCCGGATCGGCACAGCGAGAAACAGTTTTCAGCTCGACGACGCACAAATTGATCGCGAGTTTATTTTTTGTCAGTCAGGATCCGGATCGTGCCAGAAACTGGTTGCTCAAACCGGAAAACAAGGAAAAGGTTTTGACGATGCTGGGCCGAGGGCGGGGGAGTAGTCCCGTATTGAGACAGGGGTTTCTTACGTGGAACATCAGCAGGTTTTTTAACGCATTGAGTTACCGCGAGTTTGATTCCGGACACCGTTTCAAGAAGAAAGACACATCGAGGATTGCGGAACTGGAGCGCACCGCAGCCCGCGAAGCCCTGGATGGCCTGACTCAACTTGTGGCATCGTTGGAAAAGGGCGCCTGAGTCAAGTGCTGGCGTCAACAAGAGGCATGAAGCGAAGCCGCATTAACGGCGTACGAAGTTGAGTTCGAAAACCGTTTCCTTCCCGTTCTCGGTCTTGGTCCATGTTTCAGAGTAGTGATCGTGGTCGGATATCGTCATGATCACGTGCCGCATATGGGCCGCTGCTTTGCTGTGCAGGTTGGTTGCGCTCGCGAAGCCGAAATCGAGTTTATCCGGCACTGCGACGAGTCGTGGCGTCTGAAGCCGCACCTGGTGGCCGTCGGGAGTCATCGCGCAGAAATGCGTCAACAGAATGGTATCGGCATTTAACGTGTAAACAGACAGTTCATTGTCCGTCGGCGTGCCGATGGTTTCTTCGATCGCCGCGCCGTTGGAAACTACGCGGACACTACTGGTCAGTTTTCCGAAACCAGGGAGATCGGCATCCCACTCGCCGGCGAGCGACTTCAGTCGCTTGTAAACCTCGGGGGCGCCGGCAAACGAGGTCGCCGGGTGTGCTACCAGCGCTGCCAGGACGAAGACGATCGCTATCCGCATGCTAACAGCCTACCAAAAGACCGCGCCCGAGTCGTTCCGAACGTGAACTGCAGCAGATCCAAAATAATGAGTGGCAAGGGGAATCGGTTTGCGACGGTAAGCATTGCGTTGGATCGGGCCTCGGCACGAAAGGGCGGGCGCCGCTTCCGCGGCGCGGCGCGTTCGCGCCAAGAGAGCTTGTCCGTGGGCATGGATTTGTCCACTCTAAGACCGGCACCGCGATTCTTGGAGCGGTGACGAGACTCCCTAGAGCAGCCCTCTTTCTGCGAAGCTCCTCGTGTCGCCGCCGGCGACGATTACGTGACCGAGTACTCCGATGTCGACGAGACTCAGCGCAGCTTTGACGCGCTGGGTAATTAGTTCGTCGGCGTGGCTGGGTTCTGCGACGCCGCTCCGGTGCTTGTGGGCCAGTATGACGGCTGCGGCGTTGTGCTTAAGTGCTTCTTTGACGACTTCGCACGGGTGGACGATGGCGCCGTCGATGGCCCATGCGGGGTGGAAGACGCCGGCGAGTGCCACCCGGCGACGCTTCGTAAGAGGTTGCGCCTCGGAGGGCTCAATAATTCTCGAGGCCATGTCGGCATCTGCGTACTCTTGCGCGGAATCGGCGTCGTTTCTACAAAACCTCTTCTCATCGGAATGAGTCGGCACTCGGGCGTCACGACGTGCTTTATGAATGCTCGCGGAGGTTTGATGCACCTATCCCGACGAGAGGTTCTATAATTTGAGTTGACGCGTGACGATCGGCGGCCCTTTGTGATATCGGGTATTGAAATTGTGCTCGCAGTTGCTTTAAACGCGGGGATCGTCCTAGAAACGGTGGAAGTAAGAGCTATGATCGGCTGAAATCTTGCTTGCGTCGCCGCGCTGAATCCGGGACTTTCGGCATGAATTGCACTGGAAGACCGCCTAGGAGCACGCCCATATGGTATGCAGAATCTGCTGGGTGAGTGGGCGAGTGCAAGGCGTCTTCTACCGTGGCAGCGCGCAGCGACGGGCCCGCGAGCTCGGGGTCACCGGGTACGCCTACAATCTCGCCGACGGCCGCGTCGAGGTACTTGTCTGCGGCGAAGCGTCTCAAGTCGAGACTTTCATCGCTTGGCTCTGGATCGGGCCCGCGGCCGCTTCTGTCACCGGAGTGGAAATCGCAGAGCACGAACCCGCGGAGAGGCCATCCGCGTTCAGAATCGCCTAGCGCTCCCGGCGCCATCAAAAGCAAAACGACAGCGGCCGCCGGCAGCGGCTAATCGACGCTGTAACCACGTCCTTCCAGACAGGAGGCCATGGCCCGCTGGTAGTCGGGTCCGTTGGATCCGAGACCCACTTCATCGGACGCCCACTTCTCGCACTCGAGCTTGTCGGTACGTTGATGTTCCGCGCTCTGCCCGTGGCTCGGGTATATGAACATGCGATTGCCTTGCGAACTCATGGGCGCCGGCGAATTTGTGGCCGTGTCCTGAGGGGGCTGCGGGGCACCCGCATAGGCGCTGGGGGCAACATTCGCGGGGGGCGCGTCGGGTCCCGCTGCGGCACCGCTCGGATCCGCGACGGGCGGGGGATCGCTGGCTACGTAGCCGTTGTAATCGGGACTCCAGGTGTAATACAGGTCATTGGCGTAGTAATACGGAATCCCCGCATACCAGTATGTGGCATAGGCCAGCGGCAGCACCGGTAAGAACCAGGCAAAACCTGCGCCATAGTAGGCGCGCGGCCACCAGCCGCCGCGCCGATAACCGCCGCCCCAGTAAGCGCCCGTCGAATGGAAGTGGAAGGCTCCGTCGGCGCCACGAGATCCGCCGACATGCCCCGCATAGGCGGACGCATAACCTCCATATCCGCGCGCCGCGCCACCGTAGCCCCGGGCCGCCCCTCCATACCGACGTGCGCCCCCGGAATAATGAGCCGCCGAGGCAAAATGACCGCCGCCACTCGGGCGTCCGGCCGAGGCATGACCCACGCCCCCGACATGCGCGCCGGCGGCGTGCCCAGCCCCGGCGTGAGCGCCGCCGCCGTGTCCGCCGCCGCCCGCCCGCGCCTGCGCCGCCCAAGGCGCCGCCGCGAGCATGCACCCGAAGACCGCGACCGCAACAGACAATGCTCTCTTCACGCCTCTATTCTACTCCAAGGAGGCCAAGTGCCATGAATGTCAGATCAATTGACGCCATAGAGAGAGCGTCTGACTAACTATGATCGGCGGGATGGCGAAGTGGTGGCGGATGAGGTGGAAAGGATTCTAATTTGAGAAGGGATCGCTTTGCCTACTACACCTTTATGGTTAGCGGTCGGTCTGGCAATTCAATTGACATCCTCAAATGTTGCGCCCAGACACCCCGTGCCTTCCATGACTTCTCTGACAACCTGGGATACAACCATGACAACCGCCCATCCTCGAAGCCTAAAGACATGCGACTCTTCAGGAATCTTTGATTGATCAATTGTTAGCCTCGTTACCATTCGGTATTGTCCAGTCCTTTCGGGCTGTTGATCGAGGCCAGTCCACTTGACGTACTCCGATCTCTTCTCGTCAAGACAGTCGACGCTTCGAAGACAGTGAGGAATTGCGAAGGCACGATTCGAAGGCGCGCCGTCAATCTTGATCGGAAGCATCTGGATATCACGCCCCGTCACCAATGCTAATGCGGTTTCCAATTCGTCATTGAGCGAGAGCTATTGATGCTGAAGTTGACGACTTTGTCGGGCGCCTCGTGTAGCAGGAACCCTAGAAACCAGGGTGAGTCGTTCGGCGCCAGGTAATCGCTAAAAATCTCACTGTGGGTCCCGCATCGAACGGGCATCAGTTTCGATTCGAAGATTGGCTGTCCTACATGCGCGCTCAGGCTTGGGGCAATCCGAATGTCTCGACCGATCCAGTATTGTCTGTATTTTTTGTACTCCTCGGCGTCTACTCGAAAGAACTCGTCTCGCAATATGGTTGCGGTCGATGGGTTCACACACAGGAGCATGACGGCAGCGCCAGACACCAGTTCGCAATTCCCAACATTGCATTGCGCCACGCTGTCGGATCTAAAACGCCGGCGTAAAGATCGTCAATAATCGGTGGAATTCTGGCGTCGGCGTACATCGCTTCCACTATTTTGGATTCAATGGCCTCCGGGCGGAGCCGCCTGCATCACCTAATTATAGCCGCGCCGCAATTGCTGCCAAGAATATTCTGTTACGGCCGCTTCGGTCGTTTTGGCCCCTATTTCCGTCCGGATGCCAGGTGGTCCCTTGATGATGCTCTGATTTACAAAGACCATGCAGTGTTACTCCGGCTTCAATGCGCGCGAGGATTCGGTGAGCATCCGGGGTAGGTTGATAAATCGGCTCTATGGGGAAATCGTGAAGCGACTGGTAAATGATGAGCCGTGCGCGCTCCTCCCGGCTCTCGGCCCACCCCAGGTTCAATGCAAAGGTCACATCAGGGATCTCGAGCGTCTGCGTGGAGCTAGCCCGGTTGGGAAACGTGGCCGGCGCCGACGTGAGGCCGGGCACGCTGGGTTTGTCGGTCTCTTAGAAATCAACGGCAGCCCTTCGCGGCCTCAGGCTTCCTCTTTGAGTGCGAGAAAGCGGGCGATAAATCTTCGTCGTGTTGGAAGCGCGCGATGCCCTGCGGGTCTGCGCCGCCTCGTTTGACTCTCATGCCGCGATACCGAGGAGACTCCGGCCGATGGGTCAATCGCGCGGCGGTTGAAGCGGTCGTCTACTGGGCAATGGCAGGGCCGACGACCGGGCCGGTAGGCGGCGTATTGACGAAATACATCGCGTGCCATTCGCTCAACGACGTCTGCCCCGATGGGTCCAGCGCCCAAATTCGCAGTCGGTAGGGCTGCGCGTTAACCCGGAACGGCGCCTCGATCCGATAACTTGGTTGGTCGCCCGGAACCGCGCTAAAAGACAAGTAGCTGTCCGTTAAATCACGGGGATCGATCGGCGGTGGCGCCTGGCTGTGCTCGACATTCATTTGCATCTCGATCAGGAATGATGCTTTGGCTCCGGTCACCATGGTCCAGGCGAGCTGCGGTGCGCGCGATACCGGCAACGCGAGCTTGGCATTATTGGCCGGTTCGGCCAAGACAGGTGCGGGCAGCGACGGGAGTGCCGCATCGCTCGTCATGCGTTCGTCGAACGCGTGAAATAGGGCGTCGGCCCGGGCGATTGTCGTGTTGCGATCAAGCTGGAGAATGCGCCACCCATCGCCGTGATTTCGGAAAATGAACGACATGTATCGCAGCCCATAGAACTCTTGACTGCTTCCGGACACCTCGATGAGGGTGAATGCAAGATGGGAATTGCCGAACGTCTGCAGCGGTTTGGCCGACGTCACTTTCAAGCCGGGGTAGGTCCGATCCTCGTTGGCACGAGCACCATCCGGATCAAACAGCAACTCTGCAGCATATCGCTTGCCGGCCCTCAGGGCGGCCACGGCGGTTAGTGCATTCAATTCGATCGTCTTCATGTCCTGCACGGCGAGTCCGTCATTTTGGATCGCCATGGGGCGCCAACGCGGAGAGGCTGCGAGCCAGCGCACAAAGCTGCGGGCCGATTCCAGATGCGGGCTGCGTCTGAAAATCACCCACCAGCCGTTCGATTCGAATCGGTCGCTGCCCCAATTCTCCCAGACGGCATTCTTCTTCAACAACGGTCTCAGCTCAGTGATGTTGTCGATGAACGCGACGTCGGGCTTGGCATCGTCCGATTCGTCTTGCCAAGCCGGGGTAAAGGAGCCTTTTGGGATGGCTCGGTCGTTGATATGAAACGTCGGAAAGTCCCGATGGAAGGCATCCACGATAGCCCGTTGTCGCTCGGTGCCATTCGTTGAGGTTGAAAACCAGATATTCAACTCGCCGGAGTACAAGGCCGAGAAATCCAGCGGATCGTTGCTCGACGCCGCCACGATTGTCGGTGACCTGCCGGTCCTCTTCGCAACGTCCTTCGCAATCTGTGGATCGGCTGCCACGGCCGCGCCGGCCATCACCAGCCAGATGGTCAGCGCCTTCCCGAGTAAATCCCGATGCTGGATCACGCTAGCTCACCTCATATGAATGAAACGATGATTGACCCATTATCCCCATGATTCGGGGGAAGGAAGCGGAAAACTAATGCGGGCGCCGCTGATAGAAATAACCGGATTGAAGTGTCCGGCCTCTCGTCGGCATTCGCCAAGAGTGCTCTCCGTAGCAGGGCGAATTGTGCGCCCGTGTAGGCGCGATGATGAAGCAGATTCGAGCCGGCCAAGCTGCGGGAGGCCCCGGATCTCATACTCGTTTCGGGCCGGTTGGATGAGCGGATATCTCGACGATTGTGTGGGCTCCCACAGAGGAACGCGGAATCGACGACCCAATCCCGGCATTTAGGTGAAAAATGTCTCGACACCGTTCATCCGAATCAATTTTGGGTGTTGGCACAATGCTTACCGTACGCGCATTGCGGGCTTACCTTCTCCGGTCCTGCCGAACGCCTAATCTGAGTGTCAATCACACGATTGTTCACAAACCCGCTGATACTCGGACCCACATGAGCCCTAAAAGGCACGCCAAATTGATGAGCGGCGTAGGACGGAGCCGCGACGATGAGCGCAGCAGCAAGTAGGATCATCGGTTTATTCATGACACGTTACCTCGAGTTGTACGGTTGGTTGAGCACGCTTTCCGACACCTGAAAGCAATCGCCGTACCGGTTACATGGGAATACGAATCGTCGAGGCGAAACCGGACACGCCTGCCAAGAATATTTTGGTTTTGTTTAAGCGCGCGGACGGCCGACGCGTCATCCGGCGACAATCGAGAGAATCGTCGCGGGATTACCCTAGTGCGACCCCAAGCAGCATGCGCGTCTTGCGCCAATCGCGCTCGACGGTGCGCTCCGTAACCCCAAGCAGCTCCGCAATCTCGTTCTCGTTGAGGCCGCGAAATAGCGCATTTCCACGACTTGCACGAGCCGCGGCTCGGTTTGGCTCAGTTCTTCGAGTGGCTCATTGATGCGAATCAGCCGCTCTTCCGAGGTGCTTGCTCCATCGGCGACTTGCGTATCAAGCATGACTTGCAGCATCCCGCCCCGAATGCCGCTCGGCACCGTGTGCGCGGGCAAGGTCAATGATGATCGAGCGCATGACGCGCGAGGCGTACGCCATGAAATGCCCCCGATCGTTGATGCGTAAGCTTCCTGCAGTGAGAAACCGCAAATGCGACTCGTGCACGAGCCCGGTGGTTTCCAGCGTTTGGCCACGTGCCGAGGCGTTCAGCCGTCGGCTGCGCTGGTGGGTGAGCCCCGCTGAGGGCGGACTCGTTCATTTTCCGAACTTATAGCTCGCTCCGACGTAGAAACTTCGGCCGTACGGGTTGTAGTTCAGCGAGTTGTAGGGCTGATTGACGGTACCGGGCGTGCTGTCGTCATGCGGGGGCATGGTGTTGAATAGATTATCGATGTTCGCGTAAACCTGAAGACCCGGAATCACGTTGTATTTGGCGCTCAAACTCACGAGCGTCCAGGTACCGAGCGTGCCGCCGAACGGCACATCGTAGCCGAGCGCCGTTTGCTGTGCCGCGTAGTTCGGCGATTGGCCGTAGTGCTCGACATAGAGCGTAGTGCTGAGCTTTGCGTAGTTCCACGTGACGGAAATGTTCTCCTTGCTCTTGAATTCCGTGCTGTAGAACGGGTTCGTGAGCAGGTCGATCGTCGGATCACCCGGATACATGATCATCGTGTGTTTGAGGATGTCGGTGTACTGGCCTTCGAGCACGAATTCACCGAAGCCATTGGTCGGAATCTTGTATTCGAGGCCGACATTCAAGACAGAGAGCGTTTCGAGTGCCTGATTCACTTTCGGCGTCGAGATGCTCGTGATCTCGCCTTGTGAATTGCGCTGCACCTGAGAGAGGGCGGCGACACAAGTCGGCGACGTGACGTCGAGCTGGCCCAGCAAGCACGATGAATCGGTGCTCACGACCAACTGGGAGTTTTGTTCCGTGACCTCGTTGCTGATCTTCCAGTGCAGCACGTCGACCGTGAACGCGGATCGGTCCGTAGGTGACCAGGCAAGGCCGATGTCGGACACGTCGGCCGTGATGGGCTTGAGACGGGTATTGCCCGAAGTGGTGCCGAACACGCTCTCACCGGCTTGGGGGCAGTTGCTGAGCGTCGCATTCGTGTAGCCCTCCTTGGTGCAGAGGTAGTAATCGTTGACCGACGTGTAAAAGCCGCTCGTGCCTTGATACTCATCCGCAAGCGTGGGCGCCTTGAACGCCGTGCCGTAGCGGCCGCGGATCAAGAGCTGCCGCACGGGCCGGAACTCCACGCCGATGTTGTAAGTCGCTTTATCGACATTGGAACCCGCCACGTTGTAGTTGTCGTAGCGTCCAGACGCATCCACGGTCAGCATCTGGACGATCGGCAGCTTGATTTCCGTCGTGCCCGAATAACGCGAGCGATGTCCGGATCCGGAAGTCGCGGTATAGAGATAAGTACCGCCGTCGAGGTAGGCCGGATCGGGAGCATAGACCCACCCCTGGTCACCACCGTCGAGCACCACGGCGAGGCCGGCATTGCCGCCTGGCAATGGGAACAACTTGGCGTTCAGGATCTCGAGCCGGGCCAGACTCTCCTCGGTGCGGGAGTAGGACGTTGCGGTGCCTGAGAAACTGTTGTACTGCGCCGGCGTGACGGGCTGGTAGAACTGCGACCAATTGATGTTGTAGAGGTTGGCGCCGAGATTGGGATCGAATCCCTGGTTCGGCCCGTAGATCGACGAGAAGAAGTTGTTGATCGGCTGTTCGAAAGCGAGTTGCGTCCGCTCGGTGAGCTTGTTTTCCGTATAGGTCATGTCCGCCGCGAGCGTCCAGTCGGACCACAGCGTGCCGGTGATGCCCACCGTGGCCCTGATGCCGGCGAGCGTGTTCTTGTCGATCGTGTTGCCGAGGCCGCCGGCCTCCTCGGGTGAAAAGATTCGCTGCGTGTTGATGTAGTCGGTCGTCGTCACCGCGGGGTCTTCGATGTAAGTATAAGGCGACGACGAGTCGTCCGCGGTCGACCAAAAATTCGTCCCGGTGCTGAACCGTGTAACGTCATGATCCAGCATGACGTCGCTGAAGGCCTTCCAGTCGCCGTTGAACGCGTAATCGAGATGCAGATAACCTTGCGTCTCTTCGGTGCCGTTCGCAATGGTGTAATAACCGGCGCTGTAGGTACCGCAGTACTGCCCGCGATCCGCCCGCGTGCGCAAGGCCACCGTGCCGTAGAACTGACTCGCGACATTGGCACAGTCGGCGGGATCCTCCTGATAATACAAGTCGCCGTTGGGCTGACCGTAGTAGCCGACTGCCAACCAATCCCGTTCAGCCGTCTGCGGCGATGCTCCATCGGCGTAGTACTGGCTTGTTAGACCTCGCTGATAGCCCCAAATGGGCGTCACGTTTTCATATTGCCCGCCCACGACGACGTTGAGGCCGCCGGCCTGGAAGCCATCCGCCAGCGAGAAACGCTTTTCGTTGTCGCCGCCATGCGAGGTCGCGCCGATACGCACGTCGGCCGACGGCCCGTCCAGGGTCTTCTTCATGACGATGTTGACGACGCCGGCTATTGCGTCCGAGCCGTAAATCGACGATTGGCCGCCCGGTAGAATGTCGATGTGATCGACGAGCACCGTCGGGATGCCCTCGATGCTCACGAAGTTGTCGGTGCCGTTGTAAAGGGCGGGATAGTCGGCGATCGGCCGGCCATCGATCAAAAACTTCGTATAGCTCTCCGAGAGACCGAACAAGCTCAAAGTCTTCGCGCCCTGCGTAAAGCCGCCGCTGAAGCCGCCACCCTGAATGCTGCCCGTCGCGAAACTCATGTGCTGCAACGCATCCGCGACGTCGGCGAAACCCTTGTTCTGGATGTCTTCGGACGTGATCACCAAGAGGGGCGTGGAGGTCTCCTGCTTGATTCGCGGAATCAGCGAACCGGTGACGACGATCTCTTCCAGATCGTCATCCTTGTCTTTCGTCGTGGAGTTGCTGTTCGTGGTGGTGGCCGGCGTATCCGCGGCGTCGGCGGCTTGCGCGCGATTGGCGCCGGGAATGCTGGTCGTGAGGACCATGAGAGCCGCGATCAGGACGCCGGCAGGGGTGGCTGCTCCGCTGAAGGCTTCGGGGAAAATTTCGGAAATGGAAAATCGTCGCGAGACATCACGAGGGGTTTTCACTTGATTTCATCCCGTCTTTACTTATTCGAAGGCGATTCGAACATCGCCGCTGAAACATCATTTAAACAAATTGACGCCGCTTGCTCAACACTGACGAAGCCGCGCATCGGTCGAGAGCAACCAGGTCACGCAGGCGTGGCGCGAGCCATCGTCTGCGGCGCGATGATGGTCATGATCTCGGCACGGGCGGTCGTTGTGAACTGCTATTTTTCGCGGGTCTCATGCGTTTTGCGTATGTGCGGGGGAGCCCCGGCGAGCGTCGGCGCAGGATTCGACCGCTGCGCCGCCGGGACCGGCTCGGGCGCCGGCAGCGCAAGCGCAAGACTCAAGGCAGTGAAGACGGAACTGACCGATGCATTGCAGCCGGCGGATATCGAGATCGTCGACCCCGGCGCTGGTCTCGCTGCTTCCTCTACTTGAACCGAACGTTCAAGTCGATACCGGCCGTGCGCGGCTGGTTGACTGCTATGCGATTCCAGTCCGCCACATTGGTCGCATCCTGAGTAACGTTATTGAGGAGCGCACGCTTGTCGGCGACATTGTCGACGAACAGCACCGCGGACCACCGGCCCCCATCTACGCCCGCGCGGATATTGGTGAGGACATAGGAGGGCAGTGTATTGACGTAGAACGTGGCGTCCGTGCGGCTGCCCGTGTAGGTCGACTCGGCGCGCGCCGTCATGGCGAGTTCGTCGGTGAGCTGGTGCTGGTAGGACAGCGCGAGCGTCCCGGTGACTTTCGGCACCTGTTGAATCGGGGAGCCTGCACTGGAGCTGGAATCGACGAGGCTCGCGCTCACCAGGGTCGAGTGTGCGTACGAGACGTTGGCCAGAGCCTGCAGATCGTGCACCACGACCGCGTTCACCTCGAGTTCGCCGCCGTAGACGTGGGCATCGCCGGCGTTCGCGGTGTAAACATATCCGCAACTGCTCAGCGAATTGGTCTGCTGCACGCCATTCCAGTTCTCGAAGAAGGCCGCGGCATTCACCGTCACGCGGTTATCGGACGAGCGCCATTTCTCGCCGAGCTCGTAGCTCCACACACTGTCGGAATCGAACTGGACGGGTCCCGCGACAAACGCGCCGTGCGAGTTGTACTCGACCTGTAGCTGCGCCTCGCAGGAGGTGGCTCCCGAGGTCGGTACCGGACCCGTGCCGCCGCCGGGACGGAAGCCCTTCGCCGCCGTCGCATACGCCAGAAGATTCTTGTCGAATTGATACGACAGCGTGACCTTTGGCGTCACGCCCTGTTCGCTCTCGGAGGCCGACTGCACGGTGGTGCCGCCCGCGAGTCCGCCGAACTGATCGAGGTAGACGGCGGAATCGTAGTGATAGCGCCGTGCACCCACGGTCACCGATAGTGGGTCCGTGATGTTGTAGGTGATCTCGCCGAAGAATGACTGCTGCAGGATCTTGAACGGCGTGAAGTAGCTGAACAGGTCGTTCGTCCCGATGTCCGGGTTCGAGGCGCCGCTCTGCGACGGGAACACAATGTCCCACGGCGATATGAAGTCGGAATAGAAGTAACCGAAGAGCCACTTGAAGCGCGTGTCGCCGACCGAGGAGACCCGCAGTTCCTCGGTCGTCTGATTCTGGTTGTTGTCCTCGTACGCGTAGGACTGACCGAGGTTGCCGTTGCCGGCAGTGTATCCGGTGAGCCCTAAGCCCAGAGGCAGGAGATAGGTCGTCCAGGATTCCTGCGTATCCTGCTGGAGCGGCTCGTGCCGTGACCAGTAGGCCGTCGCCGAGCTGATTTCGAAATCGTCCGTATGATACTTGACGCTCAAGGCCGCGAGCCGGAACTCGTCGCTGTACCTCTCGGGCGTATCGAACGGCTGATAGAAGGCGTCGGTGCCGGGGGTACTGTCGATATAGGGCAGCCCGCCGGAGCGCAGCTTCTGGTAGAAGTAGCTCGGCGTGATCGTGAGTCCGTCGACGGGTTTGAACACCGCGCTCAGGCGTACGGCGCGCTTCTCGACGTCGTTGACGTCGTGATACTCGGTTGCAATCGGGGCGGCGAGCACGTTGCCGCGTACGGTGTAGTAGGGACCATAGGGGCCATTGATCAACCCGCTCGGCAACGGGAACTGCCCCGGCGCGATCACTACGCGATCGATCCAGCCCGAATCGTAGCTGTAGGAGGCGACGATGCGCAGCGCCGCCTTGTCGCCCCAGAAGGGCAGATTCACCATGCCATTTTCGGCATGATCGAATCCGCCGTGATCGGTGTCGGCTAATTTCACCTCTGCCGACGCGTCGAACGCCTCGGGGTTCGGGGCATTGGGCACGACCTTGATCGTCCCGCCCATCGAGCCGGAGCCATACAGCGTGCCCTGCGGGCCGCGCAGCACCTCGACGCGGTTGAGATCGTAGAGGTCGGGCGAGATCACGATCTTGCCCTCATTGGTCGCGGCGGGCGCCGTGAGCGACGTCTCGTCGAAGTAGAAGCCGACCGTCGGGGAATTGCCGCCGTTCGAGGCGACGCCGCGCATCTCGAACTCGGTCATCCCGGGACCGCTCGTGCGGATCGATACGCCCGGAACCGTCTTCATGAGCGAGGCGAGATCCGTGAAGCCGCGATCCAGGATATCCGCCCCCGACAGCGCGGTGATGCTGATGGCGGTGGTCTCGATGGTCGCCTCGCGCTTTTCGGCAGTGACGACGATCTCCTCGAGCTGACCCGTATCGGCGTGCGTGGCCTGTTGAGCCTGTGCCTGCTGGCCCAGCAGTCCCGCAAGACCCAAGGCGGCGCCGAAAATGACGTGATGGTCTAAGTCCACTTTTTTCACGGCGCTTCCTTTGTACAACACAACATATCGCCTGGGTGTTGCAATCATACTAACATCCGTCTGCAATGCAAAAAAGACCGAATGAATGGCCCGGGCCGCCGAACGACGGTTGTGAGCCGCTTGCGACGGCGACTGGCGCTCAGGTGCTCTCGAAGCGCACCCGCGTCACTGCGACCGGCACCGGCCGGTGCGTGTCAGGATCGGCCCACTGCATGACGTTTCGTCCTGGACCCGCAGGATTCCGAGACCATCGAAGTAGTGCGCGCGGACCAGCGCCTTGATGTTCGCGACGTGATGCGGGGCGACGCGCGGTGCAAGCTCGATGATGACGCGACCGCTCGAGAGCTGCAGGTACAGCGTGTTATCGGGATCCGGCCTGCGCCAGTGCGTGGCAGGGTCTCGTGCCAATTCATGTCGCTCCCGGAGTGAGCGGCCTGCTTGGCGCGGGGTTAGGGCTCGGCCGCCGCTGTCGCGACCCCCTTCAACATCCGGTCGAGGTCGGCACGATTGAAGTAGCGTCCCGCGAGCAGCACGCCGCGGATCCGCCGGGTGTTGTTGATGTCGTCGAGCGGGTTTGCATCCAGCAGGACGAGGTCAGCGACCTTGCCGTCGGCTACGCTGCCCATGTCCGCGACACGGCCGAGGAAACGCGCCGGGTTCAGCGTGGCCGTCTGCAGCGCCTGCAGCGGCGTCAGGCCCGCCTTCACGAACAGCGCCAGTTCCTCGTGCAGGCTGAAGCCCGGAAACACGTGGACGCCGGCCGCGGTGTCGGTGCCTGCCATGAACGGCACGCCGGCACGGAACATCGCCAGCGTCATGTCGAGTTCCATCTGCACGAAATGCCGGCGCACCGGCAGCGGATCCGTGTCCATACCCTCCATGATCTCCCGGACGAACATCGGCCAGGTCCGGTCCTTCCAGGCGTGCGGCGCATATTTCGACAGGGGATCATGCGTCTTGTCGATGTCGTCGACCAGCCATTGACCTCGCTCCCAGACCAGGGTCGGCACCTGCCAGGTCTGGTTCTTCGCCATCAGCTCGACCAGCCGGCGCGCGCGCTCCGGATCGAAGGTCTTCACGTTGACGCCGAGGCTCTTCGGGCCGGTGATCAGCTGGTCCTCGATTGTTGAGGCGCCCTCGAAGATGCCGGTGAAATGTTCGATGCTCTTCTGTCCCGAATCGGACGCCTCGGACGCGCGAACCGCATCGGGAACGTGACCGACGAACGGGATGCCGAGCTTCTTCGCCTCGTCCGCTGCCGCGAAGTAGCCGTCCCGCGGGACGAGCGACTGAATCTTGATGAAGTCGACGCCCTGCGCCTGAAGTTCATCGACGATGCGCCGCGCGTCGGCCGGCGTGGCGACCGGCGCCGAGCTCGGGAAGCGCGGTACCGGGCCATCGAGCATGGGGCCTGCGATGATCATCCGCGGCCCCAGCAGGCGCCCCGTCGCGATGGCAGCGCGCCACTCCTTCAACACCGCAAGATCGCCACCCATGTCGCGCACGCCGGTGACGCCATTGGCGACGAACAACGGCAGCGTGACCCGCTCGTTGCGGGGAAGCCAGTCGCCGAACACGGTGTGCACGTGCATGTCCCACAGTCCCGGTATCAGGTACTTGCCCCGTGCCGCGATGATCTTTGCGCCGGCGGGCGGCCTGAGCCCGGCGCTGCTGCCGACCGCGACGATATATCCCTTATCCGTGACGACGGTCATGTCGGGTTGCGCGGGTCCACCGCTGACGTCGATAACCGTGACATGGGTGAAGGCCAGCGCGGCACCATGGCCTGGCGTGGGCAGGACGATGCAGGCCGCGAGGATCAGCGAGGCAGCAAGGAGTCTGTGCATGGTGGCCGGCAGTTTACGCCAAGGAGCCCCGACCCCCTAGAGGCCCATGCGTGCCGGACGCCAACGGCTGCTGCTTGGACGTCCAGTGGTTGGCCCCAAGGATCCCGGGGTGCTTTCACACCTCGCTTGTTGCGTTTGTATTCACGCAGTCTCGGCAAACTGTGTCCGCTAGGGAACATGATTCGTGATTGTATTGTCCGGTATCGTACATAATTGCTTGTATCTTATAATAAATTATACTTATCACAGCTTTGAACTGTTGCGATTCGACCCTATCCGTGATCGATCTTGCGAAATTCGAAGAACGGCTCCCCCGAAGGAGTTACATGGACCTATCGTTGGGTGAGTCTCAATGCCTGGCGCAAAACAAGTCTCAGTTGCGAATCGCCTGCTCGGCGCGTTGCCCCGCAAAGATTACCGCAAGCTGCAGTTCGTCCTCGAACCGGTCAAGTTGGCGCTTGGAGATGTTCTCTACGAATCCCACGCCGAGATTAAGTACGTATACTTTCCCATCGACTGCTTCGTCTCGATGCTGACGACCGTGGACGCCGGTCAGGCCGCGGAGGTCGGTCTCATCGGCTCTGAAGGCATGATCGGGGTTCCCACGGCGCTGGGTGCCGCAGTCTCACCTTTTCGCGCCATAGTACAAGGCGCAGGCACGGCAATTCGGCTGCAAACAAGCGAATTTCGCCGCATTTTCACCGAGAGCGCCGCGTTGAAGAGAGAGGTGTTCCTTTTCACCCACTTGCTGATGATACAGATCGCGCAGACGGCGGCGTGCAACCGCTTCCATGTGGTGACACAGCGGATGGCCCGCTGGATGTTGATGACTCGCGACCGCGCCGGCTCCCACGAATTTCGCATTACCCAAGCATTTCTTGCGCTGATGCTGGGGGTGCGGCGGCCCCGTGTTTCGCTTGCAATGTGCAGTCTGCGGGAACGCAATCTCATCGTCTACCGTCGCGGCACCATCACCATTCTCAACCATGGAGGCCTCGTGGCAGCTTCCTGCGGGTGCTATAAAACTGTCAAAGACGCCTATACCCAAGCACACGCTCAGAAGGGAATATCCCAACCGGCCTCGCGCAAGCAACACATCGGCTGATATCGGGACAAGCACAAATTGTGAAGGTGGCACCGCCGCGACTCAATACTTACGATACAGGCGTTAGGTTGGGGAGTTTATGGCTTCCACTAGCACTGCGTGCACCCCAAGCGTGTTGCGCGCACCGCGTTTGCTGCGACGGCTGCCTTTCTCGCCATCAACGGAATTGGACTCAGCGCTGATCCCGCGGCCACGTACCTATTCATCACTGGCCTTTAATCAGACGAATTCCTTCGTTTTCCCGCAACTTATCGTCTGGCTGCATGCGAATGCCGCGCCGGAGTAGCGGAGTGGAAGGTATACCGCCTCAATGACAGGAGCACTCGTGCTGACTCGCCCTCGTCTTTGCCCAATCGCCGCGTAGATTTCCGGCATACCGCTCATCGTAGCCGCTGCAGACCCCGCTTCGCCCGCACCCGATTGGTCGAGCATGAGCGGGCGTCGATCATCGTCTGAGGTCTAAAGCCCCGTAGCAAACCCTTCTTACAACCAAGGGCTCTTGTGTTTCAGTGGTTCACGCCGGTTCGCGAATTTTTCGGGCCTAGGTGTATTCCCAGCGGCGGGCCAACCTGCGGGCGATCGCGAACAGCACGATGGTAATGCCCATGAGAACCAGCACCTGCGGCCAGAGGTGAAGGACCGGCTCGTCACGCCAGAAGACCTTGGTGAATCCGTCGATCGCCCAGGCGTTGATGGTCAGCAGGCCCGCCTTCTGCATCGCCTGCGGCATCAGGAAACGCGGAAACATGCTGCCGCCGATCGACGACATGACCAGAATGACGAGCGTGGAGAGCGAGCCCAGTTGAGCGCGCGTGCGGCAAACGCTCGCCAGCAGCAAGCCGAACGTGGCCACTGCGAAAGCCGTACAAACACCCATGACCACAAAGCCGGGGATATGCGACCAGAAGTCGAGTTTGAATACGGCCCAGCCCCACAGGAACATCACCACGAGTTGCGAGAAGGCAAGCAGAGAGTTGTAAGTGAGCTTGCCCAAAAGCAGTGTGGTCATGGTGACGCGCGAACTGAGCACGCGGTCGAGCGTGCCGCTTTCCACTTCGTCGAGTAACGCGCCGGCCGCGCCGCTCGCCGTGAACAGCAGGAACATCACGCCGATGGCAGCAGCGTAGAAAGAAACCATAGGATTGTTCTTGTTCTCGCCGACAACCGCGCGCGCCGTGACGGCGATGATACCGTCGTTGCCGGAGTCTGGCGCCGCCGCGCCGCTTTCTTGCCGCTCGCGGAGGTAGCGGAAACTCTCGTCGAGCCGATCGTGTTGCTCGCGCGTGAGGCCGCCGGCGAATTGATCGAGGTACCTTGACCCTTGCTCCGCCATCCAGTCGGGTATCGAGGTCATTGCGACTTTCTGGAGCAGACCGACGATCATCTGGGGCGCAATGACGTCGCTGCTGTCTTCGAGCAGCTGGATGGTGGGTCGATTGGCGCCCGCAGGGCCAAATATAATTGGGTTTGCGCCGAAGCCGTGCGGAATGATCAGGGCAACCGGCGCGGTTCCAGCTTTGACCGCGGCTTCCGCGGCGGGGGCCGTATATTCGGGCTGTTCGGCTCCTTTGACGGGCTCGGGTCCCGTTTTGACGTCGAGTGAACCCTCGCGCTCGAGGCCCTCGACGAGGCGCTGCGAGATACGGCTATGGTCTTCATCCACAACGAGAACCTTCACTTTGGGCGTGGTGTCGTGTTGTCCGCCGAAGATGACGGCGAAAATGCTGAAGAAAACAACCGGCAGAATGAAACTCAACAGGAGCGCGCCCCGGTCGCGGCGCAGTGAAATCATAGCGGTGCGGACGATGGCGGAGATCAATCGCGCAACTCCCTTCCGGTTAGCCGCAGGAAGACCGATTCTAGATTCGGTTTGCGCAGCGAAACGTCGAGCAGGTCGAATCCAGCCTTCTCGGAAGCTTCGAGCAGGCCACCAATCTCAGTGGGATGCTCAATCGTGAACTGCGCCGAGCCATCAATCACCTGCCCACCGCGCTGAGCGACCCAGTCGGCAATGCGATCCTGTTCCCCCGCAAAACGCGCCAGCACCTGGCTGCGCGAACCAAAGGCGTTCCGTATGAGGTCGGCGCGAGTACCGAGCGCGATGATCTTGCCATGATCGACGATGGCGATCCGGTCGCACAAACGCTCGGCTTCTTCCATATAGTGCGTGGTGTAGATGATCGACATGCCTTCGCCCCGCAGTGTCTCGATCATTTCGAAAATATGATTGCGCGACTGCGGATCGACGCCGACGGTGGGCTCATCCATCAAAGCCAGCTTGGGCTGATGAATGAGACCGGCGGCCATGTTGAGGCGGCGCTTCATGCCTCCGGAGAAGTTCTTGACGAGTTCTCCGGCTCGATCAGTGAGAGTGGCCCAGCCGAGGCACCGCGCGATGGCTTGGTCTAGCGGTACGCCACCGAGTCCGTGATAACGGCCGAACGATTGCAGGTTCTCGCGACACGTGAGTCTGGGATAGAGCGCCAATTCCTGCGGGACCCATCCGAGGGCGGTGCGCGCCGACATCGAATCGGCCTGCGCGCCGAAGACCGAGATCGTTCCAGCATCGGGGATGACGCGGCCCGCAATGCTCCGGATCAAGGTGCTCTTGCCGGCTCCGTTCGGACCGAGTAGTCCCAAACATTCTCCGCCATGCACTTCGAGCGTTATGCCATCGAGGGCAGTCAGCTCGCCGAAGCGCTTGACCAGTGCGTCAACGCGCAAGGGTGCCGACGACTTGGCGATGGCAGTGGCTGACAACGTCGCGATTTCCTCGTAGCTCTAAGAACCACCGCAGCGCCAACGACGCGCGTCCAGGACCAGATCGCTCACAGACGGTGACTCCCGCGGATCAGAGCTGAGATGCCCGGCAAGGGAGTGAGCGGCAATCTCTCGACGAAGTTTAGCATTCCGCGCACAGCGTCATCGTGGTTCATACTCCGATTCCCCGAGACCAAGGTGCCGTTCGCTATCAACGGAATTGAACCCACCGCAGATCCCGCGGCCACGAACCTCTTCATCACCGCTCTTTATCAGACGAATTCCTTCGCCTTCCCGCAACTATTCGCCTGGCCGCATGCGAATACCGCGTCGGAGTAGCGGAGTGGAAGGACTGCGGCAGTAATGACGGGAGCTCTCAAGCCGACTCGCCCCAGTCGTTGTCCGATCGTTCAGTGGCAAGTCGTCACGCCAACAATTAACTAATATAATCAATTAATTATAATATGTATCTAGAAACATTCATAAGCACGAAATCTACTCCCCGCGGCTACCGTGCAGCCGCTGTTGTTGATGAATCTTGCACATCTAACATATGGGCGTGCCTATAATTTGATGCAGCAAGCACATCGGTCGTTGCCGGCGCAACTCTCACGGTCTCGCGATTGCGTGAATTACAGGAGGTAAGCACGATGGCCAGTCCGATCGCAAAATTCAAAATCACGAAGGGCGGCGAGGACGCAGTTCTCGTCTTTACGCTGGACCCCGTGCCTCGATGGTATCTGGAAGCAGCCGTCTCTTGGTTCCCAAGCAACGGATCTTGGTACAGCTTTCACAATCAAAACAGGATTGCGGGTTGGAACCAGTTCCGACTGACGGATTCCGGCCGCAATTGCGTTGCCGAATTTCGTGCGCCCCCTTATCACGTTGGCGACAAATTTCAGGCGCAGCTGATGAAACATTGGTGGATAGTGCAGCTTGATTCGGGCGAATATTTTGACGTCGAAGTGACCCAAGGCCCTGTCGATAAAAAATTTCAGATTCAAGAAACAGCCGATCTCACGGGCTCCGTGGGAGTCGCTCAAGCCGAAGGTGCCTACCTAAAAATCCTGGACGTCGAATCCAACAAATACGCTCGCTACCTTTACTATGCAGCCGGCTTTGGAGTCAGCGTACCGGGCGGCAAGGTCAAGGTGCCGAAAGTTGGGGAGGTGAAGGTTCCGGGCGTTCCGGGAAGCGGGACCACTTCCGGGCCTTGGAATGACTTCACCGCACCGGGCTTTCTGGGCCCTGGCGACTTCGAGGGGAATGCAACTATTCAAACGCCTGCCAATGTCGGTCTGGGTACGAGCTACAGCTACAATATTTTCGACTTGCATGCCACGCCCGATAAATTTGCGGTTGACGTTCATATCGACGGATTCTCTACGGGCCACACATTCAGCATGCCTTCCTCTGGCTTCACGTCCGGCCACCTTAAATTGATGTACGACCCGAGCGCCGAGCCGGCGCCCTTCGCCGGAGGCAGGGGCGGCAGGGCCATGCGGTAGATTTTAGTTGACGCGTCTATGCCGCCGGCCGACAAGGAAGCGCTTTTCGCGACAAGTATTCACACATATATTTATTATTACAATCAATCGCTTATAGCATATAACTAGAAATAATATCCCGGGGACGCTGCGGCCGATGCCAAGCGGGTTTCCAAGGCTAATTCCTGATCCAGCGCATCTTGAGCGATCCTTTGTCCGCGTCCTGGTGATCGACGCTCCAAACGCGCTTGGGCGCGCGCTCGAGCGGTTGGTTTCAGGGAACATGGGCGTATACTTTTTGCGGGGGGTTGTGCAAGTCCGGTTGACGGGCGCGCGCAGTCGTACTCGCGCTGACCACATGGAATGTCGGGACTCACGACTATGGGATGCTTGCTCAAACAAGGCGGCGGACTATATCCAAGGTTGCGGATTGGCGCCGTGCTTTTGGCAGCGGGCGAAGGCCGACGGATGGGCGGCGTCGCGAAGCCGCTGATTCGGCTTCGGGGTGTCCCGCTGATCAGCCGGCAGCTCGTCGCGCTCAGCGGTGCGGGGGTCGACGAGGTCGTCGTCGTCACCGGCCACGCGCGCGCGGCGGTCGAGCGGCAAATTCAGAGCTTCTCGGTAACGCTCGCGCACAATGAGGCTCACGCGCAAGGCCAGGAGGGCTCGGTGCGCGCAGGGCTCGAAGCGCTGAGCGGCAGCTTCGACGCGGTGTTCATCGTGCCTTCCGACCAGCCGCTGATCGGTGCGGGCGATCTGACCGAGCTCATCGGGGCCTTCAAGAAGCGCGTCGGGGGCCACATTGTGGTGCCGGTCGTCGATGGCCAACGAGGCAACCCCATTTTGCTCGACGAGTTTGCGCGGGCGCAGATACTCTCGAGCGCGACGAACCTGGCCTGCCGGCACTTGATCGAGCGCGAACCCGAACTCGTGAGCGCCTACGAAACCAGCAATGCCCGTTTCATTACCGACCTGGACACACTCGAGGATGTCGAGACGCTGGTACGGCGCACCGGCTGGCTGCTCGAATTGCCGGCGGCACTCGAGACTGCCGACTAAAGGGGTAAGCGCAACCAGAGCGTCGGCGGCTAGCATAACTTAGAAAGGAGCGACCCATGATCCCTCGCGAATTCGAATATCACGCGCCCAAGAATGTTTCCGATGCGCTCGGCCTACTTGCGCAATTCGGCGACGACGCGAAGTTGCTCGCGGGCGGTCATAGTCTGCTGCCGATGATGAAAATGCGCTTTGCCCAGCCCGGTCATTTGATCGATCTCGGCGGCATCAGCGATCTCAAAGGCATACGCGAGGAAGGCGGCACGCTGCGCATCGGCGCGATGACCACCGAGAATGAAATCATCTGGTCGAAGTTGCTGCAGCAAAAGTGCCCATTGCTCGTCGAGGGCGCACGCCTGATTGCCGACCCGCAGGTGCGCTACAAAGGGACGATCGGCGGCGATATTGCGCACGGCGACCCGGGCAACGACCATCCGGCGCTGATGCTCGTGCTGGGCGCGGCCTTCGTGCTCAAGGGGCCGTCGGGCGAGCGCGTCGTACCCTCCGATGGCTTTTTCGTCGGCACCTACGAAACGCTATTGCGGCCGGACGAAATCATGACGGAAATACGCATCCCTACACCCGCGCCGAATACCGGCTACAGCTACACGAAGCTCAAGCGCAAGATCGGGGATTTTGCAACGGCGGCCGCCGCCGTTACGCTGCGCATGAATGGCGCGAGCGTGCAGGATGTCGCGATAGCGCTCACGAACGCGGGCGCCCACGCGCTCAAGGCGCGGGCGGCCGAAGATTCTTTGCGCGGCAAGCCGTTCAATGATGCCGCAATCGCGGAGGCCGCGCGCCTCGCAATGAGCATCTGCGATCCGGCCGCCGATCAGCGCGGCGACGCGGAATACAAGATCGCGATGAGCGGTGAAATGACGCAACGGGCGCTGCGCATGGCCCGCTCGCGCGCCGGTCACTGATTCGATTGGGGAGAATCAAGAAATGATCAAGAAACAAACAGTATCCTTCAAACTCAACGGCACGGATGTCGATGTGGTCGTCGAGCCGCGCGAGCTGCTGATTCATACGCTGCGCGAGCGACTCCAGCATACGGGGCCGCATATCGGCTGCGAGACCTCGCATTGCGGCGCCTGCACCGTCGATATCAACGGCATGTCGGTCAAGTCCTGCACCGTGCTCACGGTGCAATGTCAGGGCGCACAGATGCTCACGATCGAGGGGCTCGAACAAGGCGGGGTTCTGCATGCGCTGCAGGAAGGTTTTACGCATGAACACGGGCTGCAGTGCGGTTTCTGCACGCCGGGAATGATTACACGCGCCTACCGGCTGCTCCAGGAGAACCCGACTCCCTCGGAAGAGGAGATTCGGTACTGGATGTCGGGCAACCTGTGCCGCTGCACGGGCTATCAGAACATCGTCAAGGCGGTGCAGTATGCGGCAAACAAGATGTCGCTGGCTCGCACCGGTAGCTAATTTGCTCTAGGGGAGATTTCGACATGACTGCGACCAAGGAAACGTTGGAACGCGAGGCCAAGCTCAATGGAGTCGGCGTGTCTAGGTTACGCAAAGAGGACGCCCGCTTCATCCGCGGCAAGGGCACCTATGTCGATGACATCAAGCTGCCGGGCATGCTGTTCGGCGCGATCGTTCGCAGTCCCTACGCGCATGCACGCATCAAATCAATCGACAAGACCAAGGCGCTCGCGGTGCCGGGCGTCGTGGCGGTGCTCGTCGCCGATGATCTGAAGCCGGTCAAATTGGACTGGATGCCGACGCTCGGCGGCGATGTGCAGGCGGTACTGGCCGGCGAGAAAGTCTGCTTCCAGTTGCAGGAAGTCGCGATGGTAATCGCCCGCGATCGCTACAGCGCGGCGGACGGCGCCGACATGGTCGAAGTCGATTACGAGGAATTGCCCGCAATCGTCGATCCCCACAAGGCCATGGCTGCCGACGCGCCGATCATTCGCGAAGACATTGCCGGCAAGGACGAGGTCGGTCACGGCAAGCGTACCCACCCCAATCACATCTTCACGTGGGAGGCGGGCGACAAGGCCGGTACCGATGCGGTCTTTGCGAGTGCCGCGGTGACCGTCAGGGAGGAGATCTTGAATCCTCGCGTGCATCCCTGTCCGCTCGAAACCTGCGGCTGCGTGGCGTCCTTCGACAAGGTTACGGGTCAGTTGACGGTCTACATCACATCGCAGGCACCGCATTTGGTCCGCACCGTGGTTGCGATGCTTTCCGGCATTCCCGAAAGCAAGATCCGCATCATCGGCGGTGACATTGGCGGGGGCTTCGGCAACAAGGTCCCGATTTACCCGGGCTATGTCATCGCGATTGTGGCGTCGATCGTCACGGGCGTGCCGATCAAATGGATCGAGTCGCGCATCGACAATATTTCCACGACCGGATTCGCGCGCGACTATCACGGTATCGGCGAACTGGCGGCCGACAAGGACGGCCGCATCAAGGCCTTGCGGTTCTCCGCGCTCGCCGATCACGGCGCGTTCAACTCCCATGTATCGGCCACCAAACTGCCGGCGGGCCTGTTCAGCATTTGCACGGGCTCCTATGACATTCCGATGTCCTATTGCCGCGTCGATGCGGTCTACACCAACAAGGCCCCCGGCGGCGTCGCCTACCGCTGTTCGCTGCGGGTCACCGAAGCGGTGTACCTCATCGAGCGGATGATCGACGTTCTGGCGCAGAAGCTCGGGCTCGACAAGGCGGAGATCCGTCGTCGCAACTTCATCAAGGCGGACAAATTTCCCTACACGACGAGCTTCGGATGGACCATCGACAGCGGCAATTACCACGCCGCATTGGACAAGGTGTTGAAGGCCGTCGATTACGCCGGCCTGCGCAAAGAGCAGGCCGAGAAGCGCACCAAAGGCGAGCTCATGGGAATCGGCGTCTGCACCTTCACGGAGATCGTCGGTGCGGGACCCACGAAGGTCTGCGACATTTTGGGAATCGGACTTTTCGACAGTTGCGATATCCGCGTCAACCCGACGGGCAGCGCGATTGCCCGGCTCGGGACGATGAGCCAGGGCCAAGGCCACGCGACGACCTATGCGCAGATCATCGCGACCGAACTCGGACTCTCGTCAGACGAGATCCAAATCGAGGAAGGCGACACCGACAAGGCGCCGTACGGCGCGGGCACCTGGGGTTCTCGTTCGACGCCGGTCGGCGGCGCCGCGGCGGCGATGGCCGCGCGCAAAATCCGCGCCAAGGCGCAAAAGATCGCAGCGCATTTGCTCGAGGTCGGCGAAGGCGATCTGGAATGGGAAGTCGATCGCTACAAGGTCAAAGGCAATCCGGCCCAGTCGAAGACGATGAAGGAGATCGCGATGGCGGCGCATACCTCGAATTTGCCGCCGGGCATGGAGCAGGGATTGGATGCGACGGAGTACTACGACCCGCCCAACCTCACGTATCCGTTTGGCGCGTATGTCTGCGTCGTCGATATCGACCGCTTGACGGGCGAGACCAAGGTTCGACGGTTCTATGCGCTCGATGATTGCGGAACGCGGATCAACCCGATGATCATCGAAGGGCAGATCCACGGCGGTCTCACCGAAGCATTTGCCGTGGCCTTTGGCCAGGCGATCCCGTTCGACGAGAACGGCAACCACCTCGGCAATAGCTTCATGGATTATTTCCTGCCCACGGCCGTCGAAACGCCGCACTGGGAAACCGACCACACCGTCACGCCGTCTCCGCATCATCCGATCGGCGCAAAGGGCGTCGCGGAATCGCCTCACGTCGGCGGCATTCCGTGCTTCTCCAACGCGGTCGTGGATGCCTTTGCGCATTTGGGCGTCACACACATGGACATGCCGCATACCGCGTTCCGAGTCTGGCAACAGTGCAAGGCGCTCGGAATCGATACCAGATGAGTCGCGCGGCCGGTTATTCTGCATGAAGGTCCAGATCGACAAGCGCTATCCGCTGCCGTGCTCGCCGGAAATTGCGTGGGAATTCCTTCAGAACATCGAGTCGGTCGCCGGCTGCATGCCCGGCGCGAAGATCACGGAACGCATCGACGCGGGCCGGTACAAAGGCACCGTCACGACCAAGGTGGGTCCGGCGACCATGTCGTTCCGCGGCGAAGTGGAAATGACCGAAGTCGATGCAAGTGCTCGATCCTTGCGCTTGCTCGGCAAGGGAACCGATACCACCGGCAGTTCCGGGGCCTCGATGAACCTGACCGCGCGCATCGAGCCGGCCGAGGCGGGACTGTGTACTTTGGTCGGCGTCAGCGAGCTGTCGATGAGCGGCAAGGCGGCTGCGTTCGGCGGACGCATGATGAGCACGGTCGGCGATCAGATTCTGAAGCAATTCGCCGACAACTTCGCCGCTCAAGTCAGCGCGCTGCAGGCCTTGCGAGCGGCGCCTGCGGCGCCGGGCGGCGCTGCGAATTCAGCTCCCGCGGCGGCCCCGGCGGCGGCTGCCCGGCAATTGAATCTGCTCGCGCTCGCGTGGACGATTTTCAAGGACTGGCTGCGCGGCCTATTTTCCAAGAGAGCGGCGTGAGCCCTGCGGCGCAGCGCATGCCCGAGATCATCGATTTGCAACGCCGGCTCGAGGGCGTCGGCTATGTTGCCGAGGCGCCGCTCGCGGCCGCGCTGCTGCTGATGCTCGACCTCGGCCGTCCGTTGCTGCTGGAGGGCGATGCCGGCGTCGGCAAGACCGAAATCGCCAAGGCGCTCGCCGCGGTCCGCAGCACCAGGCTCATTCGCCTGCAGTGCTACGAAGGCCTCGATGTGCATGCTGCCATGTACGAATGGAACTACCAGCGGCAATTGCTCGCGATCAAGCTGCTCGAGCATGACGAGCGCCCGACCTCCGTCAAGGAGCAGGACATCTTTTCCGAACGCTACCTGCTCAAGCGCCCGCTGCTCGAGGCAATCAGTTGCGCCGAGCCGCCGGTACTATTGATCGACGAAGTGGATCGTGCCGACGAGGCGTTCGAAGCGTATCTGCTCGAACTGCTGTCGGACTTCCAGATGTCCATTCCGGAGCTCGGCACGGTTCGCGCCGTTACCAAGCCGATGGTCGTCATCACCTCGAATGGTACGCGCGAACTCTCCGACGCGCTGCGCCGTCGCTGTCTCTATCAGTACATCGACTACCCCGCTTTTGCGAAAGAATTGGCCATAGTCGAAATCCGGGCGCCGCAGGTCACCGGACAGTTGGCACGCCAGATCGTCGATTTTGTACAGAGCGTGCGCCGCATGGATCTGCAAAAAAAGCCGGGCATCGCCGAGACCCTCGACTGGACCGCGGCTTTGCTGCGCATGGGAATTTCCGTGATCGACGACGGTTCCACGGAACGCATCCTCGAGACCTTGAGTGCGCTCATCAAAACGCGCGACGACCGGAGCGCATTTACTCGCGAGGTGGTCGCGCGCATGGCGGCGTCGTGTTGATCGATGCACCCTCCGTGGACGTCGGGTTGGGCGCGGTGTTGCGCGCGCGTCTGTCGGGCTTCAGCGGCTTCCTGCGCGCGAACGGCTTCGGTGTCGGCGGCGCCGATGCGCTTGGTGTACTCGAAACCTCGGCTCAAGTGGGCATTCTCGATCCGCGGGTATTGCGCTGGAGCCTCAAGGCGCTGCTCTGCGGCCGTGGCGAAGAATGGCGGCGTTTCGATCGGCTGTTCGATGCGTATTTCCTGCCGCCCAATAAACGACTAATTGCGCAACGCCTTGATGAGGCCGCCGGCGCGCGCGATGGGGGCGGTGCGGTGCGCGACGGCGCCGGTCTCAATGCTGCCGCCGTTACCGGCCGGGGCGTCGTCGGCGATGGCGACACGGGCCGCGCCAGACACGGCGCAAGCCGCGAGGAATCCCTGGCCTCCACCGACTTTGGCGAGCTCAATCGCGCCGAGCAACTCTACGACATCGAGGCGCTGATGCGGCGTTTCGCCAAGCGCTTGAGGCAGCTGTATCTGCGTCGTGAAAGCGCCTCTCACAACGGCCGGCGGCTCGATCTTCAGGCGACGATACGACAGAGCGTGAGCTGCGGTGGCACGCCCTTGAGACTTGCATGGAAGGACCGCCGCCGCGTGCGTCCGCGCCTCGTGCTGTTGGTCGATGTGAGCCGCTCAATGAGCGCTTACAGCTTCTTTTACATGCGCCTCGCCCGTGCGCTGTGCGGCGAGTTGGCAGACGTCCATTGCTTCATCTTCCACACCCGGATGACGGACGTGGGGGAAGTGCTCAGCGACCCGGATCCGTGGCGATCACAAGAACGCCTGCATCTGCTGGCGATCGGTTGGGCCGGCGGCACGCGCATCGGCGAATGCCTTCGAGACTTCAACCGCGGCCAGGGATCTCGCCTCGTGCATTCGCGGACCGGCGTGATTGTCGTCAGCGACGGTTATGATACCGGTGAGCCGGCGCTGTTGGCCGAATCGCTCGCAACGCTGCGGCGCCGATCACGACGCCTCGTATGGCTCAATCCGTTGTTGAACCAGCCGGGCTTTGCACTCGAGAGCCAGGGTATGCGCGCAGCCATGGCGCACATCGATCTGCTCGCACCGGGTGCCGACCTCGCCTCCATCGAGCGTGTATTGCCTCGCATTTTAGAGACTCTGAGATGACCAATGAACTCCAGGATTTAGCGCGCGAGCTCAATGGCCGCGGCGAGGGTTACGCGCTCGTGACCGTGGTTCGAGCGGTCGCGCCGACCTCGGCCTACCCCGGCGCCCAAGCGATCATTCTCGCCGACGGTACTCTGCACGGCTGGATTGGCGGCGGCTGCGCGCGCGACCTGGTCATCGATGCCGCGAAATCCGCGATCAGCAAGGGCGAGCCGAAGCTCGTGCGCATCAGCAACGAGCAAATCTACGGCGAGGAAGATATCGAGCACTACCGAATGTCCTGCGCGAGCAACGGCAGCATCGAACTGTTCATTCAACCGAACAATCTCGGCAATGCGCTGTGCGTGCTCGGGGCTACCCCCGCGGCCGATGAGGCGCGGTTCCTGGCGGAGCGCCTCAGGATCCGGCTCACCGACAGCCCGAATGATGCGCCCGTCGTATTGGTCGCGACGCAAGGGCAGGGCGATGAGGAAGCGCTCGAAGCGGCTTTGCGCAGTTCCGCAACGAAAGTGCTGATGATTGCAAGCCGGCGCAAGGCCGACAAGCTGCGCGCCGTCATGCGGATGCGCGGCATCGACGAGCAGGAACTCGCGCGCCTGCAGGCCCCCGCGGGCCCGGATGCCGGCGCGAAGACACCGGGCGAGATTGCGCTCGTCGCGATCGTCGGAGTCTTGGCGTCGCTGCGCGGCCGGGCGCAGCACCTCGCGCACGCTGAATCCCTTGCCGAGACAGCCGCGGTTGGGGCACCGGCGGGAGCAGGGGTAGGAGCAGGGGCGGGCGCGGGCCACCGCGGGAGCGAGCCGGCCGCGCAGAGCCCGCCAAGTGCGCAGAGCGAGCCCGCGCTCGCAGACCTAGAATTCATCAACCCCGTCTGCGGCGTAGCCGTGAGCGTCGCCCATGCCTTGCACGTCGAGAACTACGCGGGCATTTCGTACTACTTCTGCTGCGAGGGCTGCCGGACGACGTTTCTCAAGGATCCGGAGAAATATGCGGCGATTCACCAACTTCGCTTGGGCGCCCGATGATATTGACATCCGGGCGCCGGGGCGAGGATGCTCTGCGCCCATGGCCGGCATGCTCTGGATAAGTACGCGTAAAGGCGCGTTCGCGCTGCGCACCGACGATGCGCGCAAGAACTGGAAACTCGCAGGCCCGCAGTTTTTGGGACACATCGTTCATCACATCGTGCAGGATCCGCGCGAGCCCAAGGTGTTGTTGATGGCGGCCAAAACGGGTCACCTCGGGCCGACGGTCTACCGATCGGAGAATCGCGGCCGCACCTGGCGCGAGGCATCGCAACCCCCGGCGTTCCGCAAGGCGATCGACGCAGAGGCGGCCCGCGCCGTACAACGCGTTTTCTGGTTGACGCCGGGCCATGCATCGGAATCGGGCACGTGGTACGCCGGGACTTCCCCGGCCGGATTGTTCCGCTCCGAGGACGGCGGCATGCGTTGGGAGCCCGTCGCCGGCTTCAACGACCACCCGATGCGCCCGAAATGGGCAGCGTTCGGCACACCCGATGGCGAGTTCCTGCACTCGATCCTCATCGATCCGCGCGATCCGAAGCATCTCTACATCGGTATCTCGATCGGCGGCATATTCGAATCCACGGACGCCGGAGGCGACTGGACGCCGCTCAACGATGGAGTCGAGGCGGACTTCCTGCCTGACCCCGCGGCGTCGTTTGGCCACGATCCTCATTGTGTCGCGCTGCATCCACTCGAGCCCGATCGTTTGTATCATCAGAATCACTGCGGGCTCTATCGCCTCGATCGGCCGGAGCGGCGCTGGATCCGCGTCGGCAAGGCCATGCCGAAGAAGATCGGCGATGTCGGCTTTCCGATCGTGCTGCATCCGACCGATCCCGACACCGCTTGGGTGTTTCCGATGGACGGCCGGACGGTCTGGCCCCGTACCTCGATCGACGGCAAACCGGCCGTCTATCGCACGCAAGACGCGGGCAAGACCTGGCGGCGTCTGGATCGCGGACTGCCTCGCTCGCAAGCGTGGTTCACGGTGCTTCGTCAAGCGATGTGCGTGGACAGCCATGCGCGTTGCGGCCTTTACTTCGGCACGACGGGTGGCGATGTCTGGGCGAGCACGAATGCGGGCGAGCGCTGGAGCTGTATCGCCCAGCACCTACCCGAGATTTATTCGGTCACCCACGCGATCTAGTACCCATGACAGCTGCGAATTGCACGGTCAGAATTGCGAGTCCGCTGCGCTCGTATACCTCGGGCGCTTCGAGCGTCACCGCCGACGGGGCGACGCTGCACGAGATACTCGCAAACCTCGACCGGCGCTTTCCCGGAATCCGCTTCCGCATGATCGACGAGCAGGACCGCATCCGCCCGCATATGCGCCTGTTCGTCAATACGAGCGAGGCGAAAGCGCTCTCCGCGTCGGTGCGGGCAGGCGATACGGTGCATGTGATTTGCGCGTTGAGCGGAGGATGAGCGATGAGTCTCACGCCGGCCGAGCTCGCGCGCTATCACCGCCATCTCGTGCTCGACGAGATCGGCGTGGCGGGGCAGCAGAAGCTCAAGAGTGCGCGAGTGCTGGTGATCGGCGCCGGAGGTCTCGGATCGCCGGCCGCGCTGTATCTGGCGGCAGCGGGTATCGGAACACTCGGCATCCTCGATTGCGACCGGGTGGAGGTCTCGAATTTGCAGCGACAAGTGCTGTTCGGCACCGGCGATGTGGCGCGGCTCAAGGTCGATGCGGCACGCGAGCGGCTCGAAAGCCTCAACCCGCAGATTTCAGTCGTCGCGCATGCGGTCGAACTGCGGGCCGCCAACGTGCGCGCGGTACTGAGCGACTACGATTTGGTCCTGGACGGCACCGACCGGCTGTCGACGCGCTATCTCGTCAATGACGCCTGCGTGATCTTCGGCAAGCCGCTGGTCGCGGCTGCCATCCACCGCTTCGAAGGCCAGGCGATGACTTACGTGCCGGGCCGCGGCCCCTGTTATCGCTGCCTGTTCCCCGAAGCGGCCGATGGAGTCGTGCCGAACTGCGCCGAGGCCGGTGTGTTGGGCGTGTTGCCGGGCGTGCTCGGTGCGATCCAAGCCACTGAAGCGATCAAGCTGATTCTCGGCATCGGTGAGCCGCTCGTCGGGCGCCTTCTGACCTATGACGCGCTCGACATGCGTTTCGCCGAGTTTCCAGTCGAGCGGCGCCGCGATTGCGCCGTTTGCGGCGATCGGCCGACGATCATGGAGCCGCGCGACAGCGAAGAGTTGTGCAGCACCGCGTCGATGGAAGCGGTGCGTCGGTTGACTGCTGCGGATTTGAAGAACCTGCTCGATCATGTGACGAGCGCAGGCGCGCTCGTGCTCGTCGATGTCCGCGAGCCGCGCGAGTTCAACGCGGGCCACCTCGAGCGTGCGATCAACATCCCGATCAACGAGCTGGCGCGGCGCATCGGGGAGATTCCGCGACCGGCGAGTCCGGTGTTCATCTGCCGCAGCGGCGGCCGCAGCCTCGCGGCCTGCGCGATGGCTCAGCGAGCAGGAATCCGGGAGCCCGCACACCTCGAGGGGGGGCTGCTCGCATGGGCCTCTGAGGTCGATCCGACGCTGGCAATCGCCAGCGTCGGTTGACCTCACTTGCCCAACTCCGCAGACTGACGCGCGATAGTCGGGACGTTGATCGGGCCGGCGTCGCGGCTTCCACGACCATCATCGAGAACACATGCCCAATACCATCAGCCGCCGCGACTTTCTCAACGGTAGCGCATTGATCATCGCCGGCGGTCTGACTCCGCTCGCCCAGTTGCGCGCCGGGCCTGGCCGCTACTATCCGCCGGCACTGACCGGCCTGCGCGGCAGCCATCCCGGATCATTTGAGATCGCCCATGAGGTCGGTCGCGAGGGCAAGTCGTATGACATCTCCGGCCTCGCGGTCGAGCAGGCTTTCGATCTCGTCGTGGTCGGCGAACGGCTGCTGATCGGTTACGGCGGGACCGAGTCGCTGCAATCGCCCAAGGCGCTGTTCAGCAAGACCGTCAACCGGCTGCTGCAGTCGCTCGGCGTCGAATACTCGCGCTGGAATACGGCCTTCGATCGCAAGCTCTACGCGTCGCTCGGCCTGACCGAGGGCGTGTATTTCGATCGCGGGACGTTCGGCGTGGACCGGCTGGTCCTCGGCAATCCGATCGTGACCGGCGGCGACTCGCCGACGATCGACAACCATGGCCGGCCGATCGCGTCGGTCATTGCCGAGTTTCCGATGTCCGACGACGCCAGGGCGCGGCTCGTCGCGTTCTTCGCTGAACCGCAGGATTATCTCGCCCGAATGTCGAAATCCGAAAAGATCGCGTATTTGAAGAAGATCAGTTACCGCGACTACCTGCGCAAGGATGCCGGCCTCGGCGACGAGGCCGTGAAGTTTTTCGACGGCGGGACCAAGGGTTTGACGGCCATGGGCCCGGATATCTTGCCGGCGCTCGATGCTCTGAGCAGCCAATTCCCGGGCTTCGAGGGTCTCGGCCTCCAGGATCAGAAAGACGCGGCCTTCGATGAGCCTTATATCTACCACTTCCCCGACGGCAATGCCTCGATTGCCCGGCTACTGGTCCGCAGCCTGATCCCCGCGGTGGCGCCCGGTCACACGATGGACGACGTGCTGCTCGCCGATTTCGATTACGCCAAGCTCGATATCGGTGGTGCGCCGATTCGCTTGCGCCTCAGCAGCACGGCGGTGTCGATTGCCAACGCCCGCACCAAGGGCGGAGGCGTCGACATCGGCTACGTCTGCGCGGGCGAGCTGCATCGCGTTCACGCGAGCAAATGCGTGCTCGCCTGCTACAACATGATCATTCCGCATATCATGCCGGAGCTTCCCCGTGCCCAGCGGCAGGCGCTCGCGCGCGGCGTCAAGATGCCGCTGGTCTACGCCAACGTCGCCGTGCGCAACTGGCATGCCTTCGCCAAGCTCGGGGTCAGTGAGATCTACAGCCCTTACGGCTATTTTTCAAACACCAAGCTCGATTACCCCGTGTCAATGGGCGGCTACCGCAATCCGCGCGACCCCGACGAGCCGATGCTGCTGCACCTGGAGCATTTGCCGCTGACGCCGAATCAGGGGCTCTCGAACGTCGAGCAGTTCCGGCGGGGTAGGGAGCGGCTGCTGAACACGCCGTTCGAGGAATTCGAGAAGCAGATCACCGAGCAGCTCGACCGCATGCTGGCTGCCGGCGGATTCCAATCGTCGCGCGATATCGCCGCGATCACCGTGAATCGTTGGCCGCACGGCTACTCCTACAATTCGAATACCTTGTTCGACACCGAGACAGCGGGGCCGCATCCCTACGAAATCGGACGCAAGCGCTGCGGCAGCGTCGCGATCGCCAATGCCGATGCCGGGTGGAATGCCTACACGCACGAGGCGATCGATCAGGCTTGGCGTGCGATCAACGACCTAAAATCGGCCTGAGGCGCTGCGGGTTTCTTGCAGCGCCCGGTTCATCCGACAGTTATTTTGTACCGGATCGCAAAATATGATTGACTCCCAGTGCGGCTTGGCTCATTGTATTCGAATCAGTACATAATTAACCGATTCGACATGCAACAGCTGCTGGAGGAATCATGCAAATGAAGCGAATTCGCAATGCGCTGCCGGCCGTGCTGTGCCTTTCAAGCGTCGTAATGGCCTCGCTTGGGACGCCGGGCGTCGGCGCCGAAGTCACCAGCGATATCGCGCCGCCGCCGGCGCGCATCGAGCGGGTTGCGCCGCGCGAGGGTTACGTTTGGGCTCCGGGCTACTGGCAATGGAAGGGCAATGCGTATTACTGGGTTTCCGGAGCCTACATTTTCGAGCATCGTGGCGCCCACTGGATTCCCGACCAATGGCAGCAAGCGGGCACGCATTGGCAATATGTGCGCGGCCACTGGGAGCGTTGAGACTCGCGCATGTGATTGTTGGTATTTATACCGGACCGCATAGAAGTGGTATGGTATCGGCTGTTAAGTTCGATGCCGAGAGGGACTACGCGAAAAGTGCCGCCAATTCTGCAACGTCAACGGGGCCGGCCCCGTGCCTATGATCGCGAAATTGCGCTGACGCATGCGATGAACGTCTTCTGGGAGATGGGCTATGCAGCCGCATCGCTCGATGATCTGAGCCGCGCGATGGGCATGAATAGGCCGAGCATTTATGCCGCGTTCGGCGACAAGCAGCAGCTCTACCGGCAGGCCCTCGATCATTATCGAGCGAATACGCGCGCCGCGATTGCGGAGGCGCTCGCAGGGGAGCGCCCGCTGCGCCGCGCGCTGCATGATTTCTATGAGCGCGCGATCGATATCTATCTGTCGGGGGAATCGGCGGCGCGCGGCTGCTTCATGATCGGAACGGCGCTGACGGAAGCGGTCGCGAATCCTGAACTGCGCGCAACGGTGGCGGAAAGTCTGCGTGGTCTCGACAAGGCGCTCGCGGCCCGAATCGCGCTGGGACAGCGGCGCGGGGAAGTGGATGCGCATGCGAACCCGGCGGAATTAGGCCAGGTCGCATCGGCGATGCTCTATCTGCTCTCAATCCAGGCGAGGGCGGGAGCGACGCGCAAGGCGCTGAAGCTCACGATCAACTCGGCGCTCAACGCAATTTGCGCACGGACAAGCGCGTAAGGGCGACGCGGGGCGACAACAAATTTGAACGGACTGGGCTCGCCGTCGCTTTGTCTACGGCGGGACCCTCAGAAACGCGTCCGGCCACAGGTCCGCCGCTGGACGGCAGTGCTGCTAAGATGAGCATCTTTAATGAGGCGATCTAATACGGCCGGCCATCGAAGACAAGCGCGAATCCGCGAAAAAATCACCTGGCAACGGGAGAGGGCGATGGCTCTGGAGACAGCTTGGACGATATTCGATGAATGCGGGCTTGCAGGTCTTTAGCAGAGGACCCGGCCGCGCTTGTGTCGTTGGGGCGCGTAAGGATTCAGCCGAGGCAAGTGCGCTTGCAGCGTGGCTGGCCGAGCGGATCGATGTCGTTCGTTTCGAGCAGCGAATCGGTACTGGCGCATTCTACGTCGACTACGACGATGGAGCTGCTCTCTCCGGTCGATTCATTCGCGCTCTGCGGGACAAGATCCACACGCTCAACCGCGCAAACCCCGAGCCATTCGATATCACACCGGTGCACTCGCTGAGGGGACGTGTTCGTCTGCGAGTCACTGGTATCACAGAACGGGATCTTGCCACGCTGACGATGCTCGCCGGCGGGCTGCCCGGAGTGCAGCGTACCAAGCACTTGACCGGCGGGCGCACCATGCTGGTGGTCTACGACCCCGAAAAGGTAAGTGAAGGGCTCATTCGGGCAATGCTGTTGAAGAGCGACCCGGCCGAATGGGCACGCGATTGGCACGAGCCAACTCCGATTCGCTGGGGTGGCGCTTTGGCGTGCAGCGGAGTTCTCTTCATGTGCCTCACGGGTGCGGTGTCTTTTCCTTGGCTGGCCTTGGGAATCGCGCAGAATTCGCTACGGCCGCTTGGTCGTAGCATCGAAGCGCTCCGCAAAGGCCAGATCAGCATCGATCTTCTCGATGTGGCGGCGACGTTCGCGGCGCTCGCCACGCGTCGGCCTATTACTGCCTCCTTCGTCATCTGGATGGTCGGGGTCGGCGATCTGTTGCTCGACATCTCCGCCAACAACGCGCGTTCTGCGCTTTCGATGCTGATGCGGCGCAAGGACCAAGAAGCGTTGCGGGTGCTTGCGAATGGCGCCATTGAAACCGTGCCGGTTCGCGATCTCCAAGTCGGGGACCATTTCATGGTCCACACGGGGCACGGCATCCTCGCCGACGGCAGGGTGGTCTCGGGCTTGGCGGAAGTCGATGAGAAGGCGCTCACCGGCGAGTCGCACCTCCTTTCGAAGAAGGAGGGCGATCCGGTGTTCGCTTCGACGGTCGTGGCCGAGGGCCAGCCTCGTCGTCGAGGTGGAACGTTCCGGCAAGAATACCGAGGCCGCGAAGATCGAAAGAATCTTGAACACCGTCGGATCGAAGCCGCTTACGCTTGCAGCGCGACGCGCTCGACTTTGCGAGCAAGCTCGTTCTTCCGACGTTCGGGGTCGCTTGGCTCGCTGCCGCTCTGTCTTCCGACGTGACCCGCGCGGTGTGCGTGCTCATCACCGACTTCGGAACCGGCTTTCGCATCGCGCGTACCGACGACCGCGCTGACCGCCATGGCGCTTGCGGCGCGCGAAGGAGTGCTGGTCAAAGGCGCTCAGTACCTCGAGCGACTCGCGAAGACCGACGTCATCATTTTCGACAAGACCGGTACGCTCACGAGCGGCGTGCCGGAAGTGGTCGAGGTGGTTACCGCCAGAGGCGTGAAGGAATCGACGCTCATGAAGTTGTGCGCTTCGGCGGAGGCGAGGCACGACCATCCCGTGGCGAGGGCGCTGAAGTCTTACGCGCAAAGGACACGGCATTCGACTCGTCGAGCCGGAGCCAGGAAGCGAGGAGTACACAGTGGGACTGGGACTGTCCGCACGGGCCGCGGGGCCGTCGCGTGAGAGTCGGCCGAGCAATATGGATGGAGAGCCAAAAGCTCAAGATCCGTCCCTCGTTCAAGAGGCACCTTGCCCGTTTCAGGAAGGACAAGAAATCGAGCCTTTGCGTTGCAGTCGACGACGAAGTGGTCGGACTGGTCGCGTACTCCGACGGCATTCGTCCGGAGAGCGCGGCCATCGTGCAGAGGTTGCAAGACAACGGCCGGCGACAGGTCGTGCTCCTATCGGGCGACAGCCCCGAAGTGGTGAAGAATCTCGCCCGTGCGGTGGGCATCGACGAAGCCGTGGGCGGTCTTCTGCCGGACCAAAAAGCCGACTATGTCAGGAAACTGCGGGCGAACGGGATCGCGTTGTCGCCATGGTGGGCGACGGCATCAACGATGCGCCCGCTCTGGCGGCAGCAGACGTGGGAATTTCGATCGCCGGCAGCACGGACGTCGCACTGGAGACCGCAGATGTGGTGCTGCTCGACGGCGGCCTAGCACGACTCGAGAAGGCGTTCCAGATCAGCGAACGAGCCATGTCCAGTGTTCGGCAGAATCTGGGCATCATCGTCGTGCCCAACGCCATTGCGATCGCCTTGGGTGCGTTTGGGCTCATTGCCCCGCCGCTTGCCGCCATCATCAACAATGGGGCCACCTTCTTGGCGGTGCTCGTGGGAACGATACCGCTTCTCAAGATGCCGACACGTCATCCCCGCCGTGGCGGTGAGAACTCGCGAGGGCGAGCCCGCGCCGACCATTACCCATCTTGCTCGACGCGCCAGCCTCGACCATCGAATCGCTGGATTCACGGCGATTCTTGGTTGCTGGGAGCGAGCGTAAAAGGATGAAAGCTATGTCGCTGGCACTAACTACGTTTCGCGCGTTCCTGTTGTTGGCCTCCTTTCCTGGCACCGAGAAGCACCTCGTTCGGCTGGTCAAAGGCGTGCTCGACTGGTGGTCGGGAAAGAAGATTGCGGTGATCGGTCCGACGGCCAGCGGCAAAGACAGCTTCCTCGCGCGGCTGCAGAACCGAGAGATCCCGCAGGTCCATTCGAACTCGCCGATGGGAGAGAAGGTCAAGTCCTTCAGGGTGAAGCTCGCGCTTTCGCGGCATCAGGCCATCGATATCACCTGCAAAGGCGTCATCAACATTGGCGGAGAGACGGACTACCGCGACGCACCATCGGGATGGCTTACCGTATGTAAAGACGCTGACGTGATCTTTTATATGATGACCATCAAGGATCTATCCGGCTCCAAGTACCTCAAAGGTCGGCGAATTCGACACGACCTCGATTGGCTCCTGAGCGCACTGCCACATCTGAAGCAGGGCGTGCTCATTCACATTCTGATCAACAAGATCGACGAGGAGATCGAAAGTCATACCGATTATCAAGCTTTGGCCGAGGAGCTGGCAAAGAAGCTCGGTGCGCTCGACAAAACGGTCAACACCGTGCTGCACCCGTACGAGGCGGGATATACCGGCGCGACCTTGATTTCGATGAAGAACAAGCAGATCTACACGCGCGCGATCAACAATGTGCTTCGGTCTGTCTATTCTGCGTTCCACGAGACCGGAAGCGCAAGAAGGCGAGGTGAATCGCGATGCGTGCCTACTGGATTCTTCCCAATCGCGACCAGAGCGATGCCATTCTTGCGAGCGACGGGCAAGACGATCCTGCCGCTCAGACAGATTCTCGACCCGAAGCTCCGCCCAGAGGGGTTTTCCCACGGCGTACCGACGGAGCTCCTGGAGAAATGCGGGCCCAAGGCCATGGCGAAGATTCTGTTTGCGCAACGGTTTCCCGGCTGGAATGGCGATGAGCAGATCTTTACCGTATCGACCACGGCCGGTCTCGACTCTTCGGGACGAGTGGTTCACCTCGGACTCCTGTTCATTCTCGAGCCCGCATGAACGCCCGAGATTCGAACTACCGTATGCCGGTCTATCTAAGGAAGATCAGGCCTATGCAAGCGCTTTGATTCGATCGAATGACGTCATCCGGGCGTGACGATGCTTGGGCGCAGAGTGTGCGCGACCTCATCGAACTTCCGTCCGACAGCCGACCTGCAACGAATGTCGCGCTCGACCGTTCCGTCGTCCGATTCTATTCGCCCTATGCCGTCGGCGCTGGCGGTTTGATCAAGAAGGCCGTGAATTGGCGCATGTCGCGCATGACCATGATCATTGTGTTGATTCTCGTCGCAGTCGTCGGCGTATGCCTTTCTGTCCGTGCGTGCGAACAATCCTCGCGGCCCGCGGGCCAGACTAGAGTGGTGACATGGCATTTCAACTGAAGGCGACAGAGTCGGTGAGCGACGGGATCAAGCGCAACGTGAGGCACCAGATCGAAAAGGCGCTCGACCATCTGAGCGCGAAGGGGAAGGCACACCGGACACGGCGCGTCGGAGAACGAGGGCGTCCGTGAGGTCCGCAAGTGCTTCAAGAGAGTGCGGGCTGCACTCCGTCTGGTGCGTGAGGATCTCGGCGATGATGTCTATCGCGAGGAGAACTGGTGCTTTCGCGATGCCGCTCGGCCGCTCACGGACGTCCGCGATGCGGAGGTCTTCGTCGAGATTGTAGATGAGCTCGCTCAGCAGTTCGAGGAAGCGACCGAGCCGGGAGCATTTGCGAAGATTCGTGAGGCGTTGCTTGCAAATCAGCAGGAAGTGACTCGCCGCGTACTCGATGAGCACAGAGCGTTCGCTGCGGTGAAAGAGATTGCCGTCCGCGCACTCGCGAGAGTTGCGAATTGGAGGATCGAGCGCGCTGGTTGGGCCGCGCTGGAGAGTGGCCTCAGGCGTGTATACCGGATGGGGCATCGCGCATTCGCATTGGCGTCGAAAAACCCGAGCGTTGAGAATCTCCACGAGTGGCGTAAGCAAGCCGGCTATTTATGGCATCAACTGCAACTTCTCGAGGGGGCGTGGACGGGCAGCGAGAAAAATCTGGTCGAACAGACTCACCACTTATCGACACTACTCGGTGATGATCATGATCTGGCCGTCCTTCGCGAAATGCTCGCAGCTGATCCACTCGCTTACGGTGGCCATCGCATGCTGAAACGCGTATTCGCTGTCATCGATCGCCGGCGCGAGGAACTCGAGCGGCAGGCATTCGCTCTTGGCCGGGAGGTCTACAAGGACTCGCCGAAGGTCTTCACGAGTCGAATCGAGGCGTCGATGATTTATGAGGAGGTCAATTGAAGAATGGCAATCAATATAAACACCTGATTAAGCAATTGGGTCGCGACCCGCGGTTGAAGCGAGTCATTGCCAAACGCCAAGGCCTCGGAAAAAACGCGGCCAAAGTCGAAAGCCTGACCGATATCGTCCTGCTCATTCTGGCGATCGCTTCCCGCTTTGCGACGAAAAAAAAGGCCCGAGCCCTCGACGAGCTGATGGATATCATTTTCTTGCTGGTACAAGTCAGCTTGCGGTTAAAGGAAAATATCTTTGATCGGCCTGAAGTAAAGGAATTCTTCGGTCAACGTTCCAAAGAAATTTACTCATTCGGGCAAAAATACGTGGCCATGGTGTTGCCGAAGACAAAATCAATTCGGCGCAAGCGAAAGTCGCAGCCTGCATGAGCGGAATGTCCTCCATCGGCGCGGCAGTCCGTGGTGGGAGCCGCCCGAAACATTTGAAGCCGATGAGAAGCAGCAGAATTTCGGAATGACGGCGCAGAGGCGTGCCGGGCGGCCGGGATTATCCGGACATCCGTACTACGCGGGAATGCGAGTCTGCCTCTGATGATACGTTTGCACCCGGGATCGCAATTGCGGCGACGCACGCTTGCTGGAATCACACAGCAAGTTGAGTTCGAGATCTCGCTTGAGAACTTCTATATTATGTGCGATGGTGCAAAAAATAGGGGGCGGCTCATGAAACCAAAGAAAGCGGTCACGCTGTTGACGAGGATCGAGACGTTGCTGTCCGACGCTCTCGACGAATATTCAGTCATCGAAAAACACGTCGAGAAAAACGTCCGCGCGGTGCTCCTGTCGGCACAGGCATCGGTCGCCAGCGCGATAGATTTCATTAGCGCTCTTCCGTCTTCCGGGGTTCGGCAGAAAGCTGCGAAGAGTCGGAAAGGAAGGCGCCGGCCTCTTAAAGCCAAGAGCAAGGCGAAATCTTCCGTCAGAGCCAAGAAGCGTCCTGCAGCCGCCGCTAAGAAGCGCAGCTGAAGAGTTAGAAGCCTCTGACTCGCGGCCCTTGACGCGCGCCTGGCCGCCGAATGGCGTGGAGGGGCGTGCTGGGGCCCAGGTTGCGGCCCGCAACGTTGGCTGCTCTCCCTTAGGAGTTCTCGACACAGCGTTCAGCTCGGTCGGATCTCCGCTCCGGGGCGCATCCTTATGTTAGAATTGGCCGCAGCGCTCGCTATGGTGAGCCGGTTATTATGCAAACCGCAAGACGAGTGGATAGCGAAACCACGGCGAGGTGGGACGCACCTCCTCGCTAGAACTACCAAACGTTATTGTTGCGAGGCCCGTTGAGGCGCTGAATGGCTACCAACAAACGCGGAAACTCGAGATTGAATACGTGGCCGCCGATTTTTTGGCGGACAGGAGATGGTGCGATATGAGCATAAAGTGGGTACTCGCGATCGGTGTCGGACTTGCGGGGGGCTGGGCTGCTAGAAGTCTTGCCGATTCGCCTCAAGGTGCTGGCGTCAAGCTTCTAGAGATCGCGCTGAAGGCCAAGGAGCGGGTGGGCCGCTGGGCGGCACTCGAGGCCGAGCGTATGGAGGATATGGTGGCGGAGGCGCGCGCGACGGCTGGGCCGAACGTCTCACGCGCGAATGGAGCCGCGTCACGCGCGAATGGAGCCGCGAACAAATCTCGACCGAAAGCCCGGTCTGGGAATGGCCAGTCTGGGAATGGGCGTCGACGCACCCGAGCGGTGAAGCGCGCGGAGCATGCATAGCGGGCAGAAGTAACCGGCGAGCATCGAAGGCAGCCGGGATGCGTCGGCAGCGAGAATGGCAGACGCTGAAACGGAGGGAAGCTTGAGTCACTCCGAACAAGAAGTCACGATCCCGGGCTCGCGCTCCGAGAGTCGGGAGCAGCCAAAGCCTATCGATGAACTGTTGCGATTGGTGCACCATCATCCGGGGTATCTGCGAATTCGAGCGGGCGCATTCGTCGAGCCGGAAGACAACAGCTTTGTAGTGACCGCGGCGCAGACCGCGGCGGAGGCAGTTCCCGGGTTTCGCTCGTGGTCTCACAACCCAAAGACCGGCAGCGTCGTAGTCGAATATAAACCCGGTGCGCTCGATGCCGACGATCTCCTCAAGCACATCGCGAAGAGCGCGGGATTTCAAGGCGTGGAGAACGTGGCCGGCAGCAAGATGAATCGTGAGGAGTTGGTCGGCGCATTCCTCGATACCGTGCAGGACGTCAATCAAGTCGTTAGTCAGCTGACGGGCGAAAGAGCAGACCTGCGAGAGTTGGTTCCCGTCGCGCTCGCTGCGATCTCCGTGCTGTCCTTCGTACTCAACGAGGATCGCGGCCGCCTGCCGCAATGGAGCAGTGCTCTCTATCGTAGCTATCGTGTCTTCATGCACTGGCATCGTCCAGAAGTTCGAACCCGCGAAAGAGTCGCCCGGCAAGAGGAAAATCGCGGTGGCCCCGGCAATAAGCGTGGTAATCCCCGATGAGTTCTCGCGCAAAGCACACGAGTGCACTCTCCCCATGATGAGTAGACGAAGCGTGAGCACGTTGTGCGGATTTTAAAACGTTCTTGCGCGAGTCTGATCATCGGGTGCTGCTCTTTTTGTATTCGCAGCAGCGGGCCAACAGCCCAGACGGCCTAGCTTCCTTCCTGTATGATATTCATCAAACATGAGCGGCACAGCCAACCGCAATGCCTATGGGCAGCGAGACGTTATTGATACGTCTTTATGCCATTTCCATGACTTTCGCCGAATGGCCAACAGGAGAGCGACATGATCAAGGAAAAACCCAGAAAGAGGAAGCGCACGAAGTCGGGTAGATTGCACAAGTCGGCGAGCACAAACGCTACAGACATATCCGCGAAAATTGAATCCTTGTTGCCGGCCGGCTCGCCGCAACGGACTGCGGCCGGCGTCGCAGCGGCGGCAGGCGGTGCCTTGCTTGTTGCTGCAGCGCTCGGTGTGGGTCCGACTGCACTCGCTGGGGCAGTCGGTTACCTCGTATACCGCGAGAGCCGTCGAGAGTGACGAAACGACAGTGCGCTCGCGCAAGCCGGCGCGTCCCCCGTCGCTGCGGAATCCGGAATCGCTAGACAACCGGCTTTGACCTTCCTGCACGGAGAGGAAACCGCATGCCCGACATCGAGCTTGTCAAACCCCATTCGTTGACGATAGCGAAAGCAAAAGCGCTGGTGCAGAAAGCGGCCGACGCGCTTGCTGAAGAGTATGACCTCACCAGCGAATGGCACGGGAATACGTTGCACTTTCATCGCTCGGGTGTCGACGGCCAGATGCACGTGACCGGTTCGGAAGTCAGGCTCCATGTCACTCTCGGTTTTTTGCTGAGGGGGTTTAAGAAGACGTTTGTCGATCATATCGAGCGCAACTTCGACAAATTCTTTGCTGAAAAAGAACAGAAGGGCGGCGGTCGCGCGAAATGAATGGCGAGCGAGGACGCGGCAAGATTGGCCTCGACGCAAACGGGATCCTCGATCAACGGCTGCGAGTCTGCAGCTCCTCCAGTGTGCGCTTCAGCTTCTCCAATTTCTCACCCGCTTCCGCGAGCTTTCCGGCTGCAGTCAGTTGCTGATAATCGGCAAAGTCCCGAGCCGCATCGGCGATTAGCGCATTGACGTCGCCCGGAGCTGCGGCCGCCGTGGTTGGGGCGCCCGCGGGCGGTGACGCGGGAGCAACCGGTGAGACTTGCGCGCTGAGCATGGAGGGGGCCGTCCCAAACAGGGCGGCCATCGCCGATTCGAACGTCGGCCCGTAAGCAAGGCGATCCTGCACAGCAAGCACCACCAACCGCAGCTCGGGCATGGGACTACGATCGGCTTGCAGGTAGATCGGCTCTGCGTAGAGCAGCGCTCGCCCGATCGGAATGACGATTAGGCTGCCGCGGCGCACGTGCGAACCTTGCTGATTCCACAATGACAACTGACCGGACAGCTGGGCGTTCTGATCGATGCGCGCCTCAATTTGTAGGGGTCCGTCGATGAGCTTGGTCTTGGGAAAGTCGTAGACCACAGCCTCGCCATAGTGTTCGCCGTCGCTTCGACCTGCAATCCAGCCAATCAGGTTGTTGCGATTTGCCGGTGTGAACGGCAGGATCGCGATGAATTCGGTCGACCGTTCGCCCGGCAGCGTCATTAGCACGAAGTTTGGTTCCATGACCTGTTGGCGCTGGTCGGGCAACGCCACCTCGGTAGCCACGCTCCACAGATCCTCCCGGTTGTAGAATGCGTCGGGATCGGTCATATGGTAGAGACCGTAGACGGCGGCCTGTACGGTGAGCAGCAGTTCCGGGTAGCGCACATGCTTGCGCACGGCAGCCGGCATGGCCGCCGCGTCGGTGAACAGGTCGGGAAAAAGCGCCCGATAAGCGGCGATGAGCGGATCGTGCGTGTCGAAGACATAGAATATCGTCGCCCCGGTGTACGCATCGATCAGGATCTTCACGCTATTGCGAATGTAGTTGATGCTGTTATCGCCGAGCATGTAGCGGCGCGCGTATGGGTAGCTTTCGGACGTCGTAAAGGCGTCCATGAGCCAGTAGAGTCGGCCATCTTCTCCGACCACGATGTAGGGGTCCGGGTCGAGCGTGAGGAACGGCGTGAGTTCATGGACGCGTTCGTTGAGGTTGCGGCGCATCAGCAATCGACTCTCCGAATTCACGTCGTCGCTGAACGGTAGTTTCGCGAGATCGTTGCGATCGAACGCGATCAGCATGCGGCGTAGCCAGCCGCCCAGCTGTATGCCCCCGGTGCCCTGGTACGAGGTCAGTTTGTTGGCATCGCCTTGCGGGTAGTTGAATTCCTTCTGGCGAGTATTGACGTAGACATCGGTATTTGTGAGTTCGCCGAAATAGATCTCCGGCCGTGTCACGGTAAGAGCCGGAATCGTGGTCTGGATCGGCATGTTGCTGAGAATGAGGGTCGGCAGCCCTTCCGGTGTGAAGCCGTTCACCGGGTTCATCGTGACGCCGTACCCGTGGGTATAAATCAGTTTCTCGTTGATCCAGTTGCGGCTGCTTTGCGGCAGCTTGTCCACATTGAGTTCGCGCGTGGCCAGCATCATCTGGCGCACCGAATCGCCGATCTGATATCGATCGATGTCGATATCCGGAAAGTCGTAGTACGTACGGATTTCCTGAATCTGGCGCAGCGTATCCTGCAACGCCCGCCAATCCCATAGCCGAATGTTCTCCAGCGTCGTCTGGTTGTTGCCCGGTTCCACGGCCTCGATTCCGGTATCGGCGGGAAACGCGTGCGTCTCGATGCGATCGAGCGCGTACGCGCGCCGCGTCATCTCTATATTTTGCGCAATGAAGGGCCGCTCACGCACCAGCTGGTTTGGCGCGACGATAAAGCTGCCGACATACCAACGCACGACGGCGACGATCAGGTAGCAGGCGATGGCAGGAACGGCGGTAGCGAGCAGCCAGCGAGGGCGCGGCGAGAGCGCAGCAATCGCGGCTATGGCCGCGCCGGCGATGAGTGCCAGGCAGAGTACCAACGTACCGGTCAGCGTGACGTGGGCGTCGGTGTAGGTGACACCCGCAAAGACCGTGCCGTCCTGGAAGAGCCGCTCGAAACGACCCAGATAGGCGCGCGCGGCGAGCATCAAGAACACCGCGGCGACGCTGATCGACAAGCCGCGCCAGAGTCTAGCCCGTACTGCGGCGATTCGCCGCTCCGTCATAATACGTGCGCCGCCGGTGACGACGACGAACACGGCAGCGATCATGCAGGCGATTACCGACAGTGTCAGCAGCCACCCGGCGATGAGCTGCGCAGCCGGCAGCGTAAACAGATAAAAATCGAGCGGTCGCCCGAAAATGGGGTCGAGCATTGTTGCGCTACGCGGCGCATGCCAGAACAGGGCTAAAGTCATCCAGCGTTCCATCATGCCGGCGCCGGCCGCGGCGGCGATTGCCACGGACAGCCCGAGCCCGATCAGCTTGAGGACCGGTTCGACCGGCAGCGTTACCGGCTGCCGGTTGACAAGAATCGTGGCGCCGACCAATTCGCCGAGCCGATCGGGCTTCAGCGCGCGGAATACTCCGTAGACCACCAGAAAGGTAATGAGGGCAAAGGCTCCGAAAATCTCCGCCGGGACACTGAGTCGCGTCCAGAATACCGACGCAAGCCCTAGCGATTTGAACCAGAGAGCATCGACGTAATAGGACGCGGCTACGCTGCCCCCAAGAACCGCAACGCCCAAGGCGGCGAGCAGGGCGAGACGGACAGTTCGGCCGTGATGCGGCCGCGCGCCGAATACGATTTCACGACGGTCTTGTTTGTTGCTCATATTCCGGTTCCACTGGTAACCCGCATGCCTCGACGGGCATTCTGCGCTTGGAGCCTGGTGTTGCGTTAGGGTTTTGGCGACATGAGCTTGATCGGAAAGATCACGAGTGGAATGCCCGCGAAATGCAATTGCCGCTGAAGACTGAGCGCCGTTTGATTATGCAGCCACTCGGAGAACCAGCGGTCCGCCGGCAAGATGAGTTTGTTCGAGAAGCAAACGCTATCAGGGAACCGCTCCCGGACCTCCTTGATCAGGCCCTCGAGAGATTCGACGGGATCGATGCCATAAGCGACGAAGCGCGCCGTGCAGAGTCCGTCCCGCGCGCAGAAGGCTTCCAACTGATCCAGTGAGCGTTCGATCCTCGCTTTTCGCTGCGATACCGCTTCCGGTGATGCGATCGCATTCGCTTCGACCTGAACGGCGCTGACGAAGATCATATTGCGGAAATGCGCCGGGAAGAGCCGCTGCACCCAGCGCAGCGTGTGAATCGTCGGTCCCCAGTGCTCGGTGGTGAGGAAAATGGCGGTCGTTTGCGTCGGGTCCGGAGGAGCCGATTTCTTGGCCGCCAATGCTCCCACGGGCATCTCGAAGAGTGCATCGAGCTTTTGACGCTGCCGATCGACCCAATCGTAATGCCGCCGCACGACGACGCAGCCGCCGACCACGAGCAGCGTGCAGCAAATCGTCGCCCAGCCGCCCTCGAAGAACTTCTCCTTCAATGTGATGGCGAGCACCAGAACCGCGACCGTGAGTCCCGCGACCGCGATCGAAAGGCGGACCGCTAAGACCCTGAACCGCATTTCGGAGCGCCGAGTCCACCAGTAACGCCAAAGACCGAGTTTCGAAAGCGCGAGACAAAGAAATACGTTGATGCTGTAAAAAACAACGAGCAAACCGAGTTCACCACGCGTCCACAGCAGAATCGCGACGGCGCATGCCCCGATGAAAAGAACGCCGTCCTCGCGGACCAGGCGGCTGGAAAGATTGCGAAAGCGATGCGGCAACCAGGAATCGGCAGCCATGTTTCCAAGCACGGACGGCGCGAAAATCAGGATCGAATTGGCGGCAACCAACAGAATAGCGCCTTCCAGGGCGAGCGTGAGCAGCAGCAGAGCTTGGCTCGTGGCACTATCGAGTCCGAGCTTGCCGATGATCGCGCTGAAAGCGACGGCATTGAGCGTTTGCCCATGCACCGGCCGAACGGATTCCAAAGAATAGAGCAGCATGATCCCCCCGGCCGTGAAAGCGAGGGAAAGCGCGACATAGAGCATGGCCATGCGACCGGTCTTGAGTCGCGGCTCGGCGAGCAGATTGACATGATTCGACATCGACTCGACGCCGCTGTAGGTACTGCCGCCCAAGCCGTAGGCGCGCAGAAAAATGGCTGCGACGAAGGTCCAGCCCGATTGGGCACCAAGACTGCGAATGCTGGTGTTGGCGTTGCTCCACATGCCGACGAAGCGGCCGGCCTCCGACTCGATGCCGAAGACGATCAATAGCGCGTGAACGACAAAGAAACCCACGACGATGGGCGCCAGAAAGCGTATGGATTCGCGCATACCCCGCAGGTTCAAGACTACCAACAGCACGACCAGACCGATCTCTGCGGCCAATTTGTAGCCTTGCGCCGATACGGGCAGCAGGCTGAACAAGGCGTCCGTTCCGCTCGTGAGGGACACCGCGATGGTCAATACATAGTCGACGACCTGAGCGGAGCCGGATACGACCCCAAACTTGGGCCCGAGCAGGTTTGACGCGATCTTGTAGCTGCCGCCGCCCGACGGAAAAATCTCCATGACCTGGCTGTAGGCCAAGGCAATGACGAATACCGTAACGATTGTGGCGAGCGCCAGCATAGGCGCGAATTCGGCATGGCTGCCGAGCGCAACATAGGCCTTCTCGGGACCATAGAGCGCCGACGACAAACCGTTGGCACCGAATCCGACCCAGGCGAGCACGGCCGCCAGCAATACGCGCTTGCGAATCTCCGGATCGAGCGGATCCCGAGGCGGTCCCAGAATCAATCTGCGCAGTCGCTTCATACGGACCCAGCTAATTTATGGAGTTGGCTGCGCCGATTGCCGGCTGCTCCATACTTCTGTGAAGAGTTTCCACTGCTGCTGAGTCAGTAAAGTCATTTCGGTTGCTGCATCGAGCATCTCCGCGACCCAGCCGCCACGTTGCGCGTAAGCAATCAGCGTATCGGCGCTGGCCGACCCGGAGCGCCCGGTAGCGCGAAGTTGATCCCAAGCCAGAATGCGCCCCATCGTGGCCACAACTTCTTTGAGCCGATCGAGTTTCTTACCCCATTCGCCGATGGCCACCCGATCTTCCGAGGGTTGCAGTCCTCTGAGCACGCAGGGCAGTCCGTCGAGTTTCACTGCGTGAAGAAAGGCGTGATCGACGGCCTGCATCCGATTCTGCACGGTCACGACCCTGGTGGCCTCGTCCGGCCAAATGGGCTGCTTGATGCCTAGGCGGGCGAGGTGGGGCACCATCGCCGATGGCTTGGCCTCCTTGATATCGAGCAGATAGTTGCCGTCAGGCGAGCCCTTCCCCTCCACCAATACGACGTATCGCCCCACGCCGAGGCTGCCGGTTCCCGCGATTCGGCGTCCAATATCCAGCACGTGGTAAAACTTCGGGTCGGGCTGCGTGGCGGCAAAACGATCGATGAACTTCGTGACCGCCCCTTTTTGCGCATCAGAGGCTGGCAATGCCCTCTCACCGTCCAGCTTCAGAGTGCGGCTGCGGCCTTTACGAATCGTGCGCTTGTCGAGGAATGAGGCTCGCTTGCGATCCTGCAGTGTGCTCAATAGCGCATGGACGAGCCCTCCGCAGGTGTCACGCTCGACCCAGAGGGGCTTGCCGTTGATCAGAGTGCCGCGGTATGCATCCAGACAGCTTTGGCTGACGGCGAGGGATTCGGCGCGTGATGCATTGAGCGCGCCGGCGCCGCACTGGATGCTCGTCAACAAGCGAATCACGTCCCAATTGACGGGCGCCAGCGCGGCTTCGTCGTAGTCGTTGATGTCAAAGTAGACGAGCCGGTTGTCACCCTTATAGCTGCCAAAATTCTCGAAATGCAGGTCGCCGCAGCACCAAGCCAGAGGCGCATCGCTGAACAAGCGCGAATCCGGCAAGTGGTCGTAGAACAGGTGGCAGGCACCGCGGAGAAAGATGAAGGAACTCTGCGCCATCTTGGCGTACTTCAAGGCCAGGCGCTCCGGATCGCGGCCCGCATTGTTGGTGAATATCGCGTCGACGACCTCGGAAGAATGCGGCGTGGATTGGTTGCTCATAAACGGACTGATCGTGGCGTGAATGGAACAATCAACTCTACATACACCCAAGTCGTCCGCGGCGCTGCAGTACTTGCCGCAGCACCTCAATGGTTTTCCTTTAGGAATGCTAGGGTAGGAAGCCTGATTCCCAAACTACGCTATTCTTGATACCCCGGATTCAATCGATCGAGCTTACGCAGCAGCCCGGGCCATACGAGCCCGCTTCCCAATCCTCGCGTGACCTGACTCGCCGCGGCCCGAATGCCGGCGAGTATGGGCTCCGGTATGCATATCAATTCTTGTCCGCCGCTTTGAGCGCGCACTTGGATCGCGCACGCCGATTCGAAAATATACATGTACAAAAACGCTTCGGCCGGCGACGCGCCGGCCGTCAAAAGCCCATGATTGCGCAGCATCAAATATGCCTTGTCGCCGAGATCGGCAACCAAGCGCGGCTGCTCGGCGGCATTGAGCGCGACGCCCTCGTAATCGTGGTAGGCCAACGAAGACAGCACGAACAGGGACTGCTGGGAAATCGGCAGCAATCCCGCTTTCAGTGCCGAGATCGCGACGCCGTTCAGCGAATGAATATGCATGACGCAGGAAACATCGCGACGCGCGGCGTGAATGCAACTATGAATCGTGAAGCCCGCCGGGTTGATTTCGTAGGCGGAGTCCATCGTTTTCTTGCCATGAAGATCGATTTTGACGAGCGACGAGGCCGTTATTTCATCAAACATCATGCCGTAGGGATTGATCAGAAAATGGTGTTCCGGCCCTGGAACGCGAGCCGATACGTGCGTGAATACGAGGTCATCCCAGCCGAAGAGCGCAATGAGCCGATACGCAGCCGCGAGATTCACGCGTGCGTCCCATTCGGCGGCGCTTACTTGCTGTCTGACGCCGGCAGCGATTTCGTGTTTCATTCAGTGCGTAGCCGCCGGCGCCGGCACCGGCCCCAGAATCCTGCCGACAATGATCGTGGCGCCGATCAACAAACCGCCGCCCGCGGCCTCCATGAACAGCCATAGAGTGGGATTGGGTTTCGGTGCCGCCAATGCGAGGCCCCCGACGGTGAAAAACATGAACGTAAAGTTGTTGAGAATCACCGGTATCATTTCGCCGAATGCGAAAATCGCGTAAACGGCCGCCAAAATGTAGATCAGTCTGCCCCATTCGGCGCCGGTAATCTGTGCCAACAGGCCGATGGCGATCGGCGCCAGCAGCAGCAGTCCAATCCCAACGGCGGCGCCGACCAGAATATGCGGCGCCCGCGTTGGATTCATGTGTTCGCCGAAGAAAAGCACCCAGGCCACGTACGCCGGCCAGGCCGGCAGCTTGAAATAGCCGGCGACAAACTCGGTGATGACGATCAGCGCCAGCACGTAGAGTCCAAGAATCAGGCGTCGGCGGTTGAATTTCATGGTCTCGTCATCCTGTTGCGGCGCGCAGCGCATCGCTGAAACGCGCCAAGTGAAAGTCCGCATCGCCGAGCGTGAGGTCGATCATCGTGAGGCGCTTGAAGTAGTGGCCGACGATCAGGTCGTCGACGACGCCCATAGCGCCATGTAACTGCACCGCCTGCTGGCCGACGAAACGCGCCGCTTGCCCGATATAGGCTTTGGCGCCCGCAATCGCGCGGCGGCGCGCGGCAAGATCTTCGACGCCCGTATGTATGGCCGCAATGATCGCCATCGAGCGGGTCTGTTCCGCGGCGATGAACATCTCCGCCATGCGATGTTGCAGCGCCTGGAAGTTGCCGATGGCGACACCGAATTGTTTGCGGGTTTTCAAGTAGCTCAAGGTCGCTTGATTGAGCGCGGTCACGATGCCCAAGGCCTCGGCGCAGAGCGCGGCAATACCCCAATCGACGGCGCGCTCGATGATTGCGAGCGCGCGACCCGGCGTACCGATCACCGCATCGTTGTCGACAGCGACGTCTTGCAACTTCAAGTCGGCGGCTCTGCCGCCCGATTGCGTCGGATAGGCGTAGGAGGTCAATCCCGGAGCGTCGCGGCGCACCAGAAACAGCGATACGCCGTCGGCATCGGTGAGCTTGCCGCTGCTGCGCGCCGAAACGAGAAAGTAATCGGCCGACGGGGCGTCGAGCACGACCGCCTTGCGGCCCGTCAGGCGCCAGCCCTTGCCGCTGCTGACGGCGGTACAGCCCACGTGCGCGAGTTCATAACGGCCCGCGGCCTCATGGGCGGCGAATGCGATCTGCAATCTCCCCGCAGCGATTTGCGGCAGCATCGTTCTCTTGATCGAGTCGGTGGCGGCATCGCGGATCAGTCCGCCGCACATCACGACCGTATTCAAGTAGGGCTCCAATAGCAGGCCGCGTCCAATGAGTTCCATGACGGCCATGATGTCGACGCCGTTACCGCCGAGCCCGCCGAATTCTTCGGGAAATGGCAGCGCGAGTAGGCCGAGCGCGGCGTATTGCTGCCACGCATCGGCCGAATAGCCCAAGGGCGAGCGCACCAGCGAGCGGCGCCGTTCGAAATCGTAGTCGCGTGCAATGAACCGCTGCAGCGTATCCTGCAGCGCCAATTGTTCTTCCGTATAAGTGAAGTCCACGGCAGCCCTCTCTTTCTAAAGACCCAGGACCATTTTCGAAATGATGTTCTTCTGGATTTCCGTCGAGCCGGCATAGATCGTGGTTTTACGCTGGTTGAAATAGTGACCCGTGAGCGGCGGCGCATAAGCGGCATAGTGATCGGCGAGCATCGGCTCGGGTACCCATTCCAATTCGAGCGCATCATGGATGTAAGGCAGCGCATCGTGGCCCAGCGCATGCATCTGCAGCTCCGCGAGTTGCTGGATGATCTCCGATCCCTTGATTTTCAACAGTGAGACTTCAGGCCCCGGAGCGCGTGATTCGCCGGAGACCGCCGACAGCACGCGCAAATTCGTGATTTCGAGCGCCATGAGTTCGAGTTCCACCCGGGCAATACGGTCGCGAAAGCGGGAATCCTCGATCAGCGGCACGCCGCTGACGAGTTGCTTGGACGCGATTTCCTTGAGGCGCTTCAATGCGCGCTTGCAGTTGCCGATGCCGGCATTATTGGTGCGCTCGTGCGACAGCAAGAACTTCGCATAGGTCCAGCCTTTGTTTTCCTCGCCGACGAGATTCTCCATCGGCACTCGCACATTGTCGAAGAAAATGTCGTTGATCTCGTGCTCGCCTTCGAGCGTGATGATGGGACGCACGGTGACGCCCGGCGACTTCATGTCGATCAGCAAGAACGAAATGCCCTGCTGCGGACGCCCGTCGTTGCTGGTGCGCACCAGGCAGAAGATCCAGTCGGCAAAGTGGCCCAGCGTATTCCAGGTCTTCTGTCCATTGACGAGGTAGTGATCGGCCTCGCGGACCGCACTGGTTCGGAGCGATGCGAGATCGGAACCGGAACCCGGCTCGGAATACCCCTGGCACCACCAGTCCTCGCCGCAAATGATGCGCGGCAGAAAGTAACTCTGCTGTGCGGCGGTGGCGAATGTCATCAGCACCGGCGCGACCATGCGCAACGCGAATGGAATCTGCGGCGGCGCGCCGGCGGCCGCGACTTCCTCGTCGAATATATGTTGCTCGACGACGTTCCAGGCGGCGCCGCCATAGCGTTTCGGCCACATGCCGGCGCCCCAGCCGCGGCGATAGAGGATTTTCTGCCAGCGCACGAGGTCGTCCTTGTGCAATCGCCGCCCCAGCCGTATTTTGTCGCGAATGTCGGCGGGAAGCTCGGCCTCCAAGAAGGCGCGCACCTCGTTGCGAAACGATTGCTGTTCGGGCGTGTAGTTCAGGTCCATAGTGGTTTTCTCATTCGATGATCACGACGACCTTGCCGCGCGCGTCGCGTGCACCGAGTCTGGCAATGGCATCCCCGCCTTGCTTCAGCGCAAAACGCTCGGTCACCGCGGGTTTGATGCGGCCCTGCAGATACAGTCCCATGAGTGCCGAGACGTTCGCCGCATGCAGCCGCGGATTGCGGGTCGTGAATTCGCCCCAGAATACGCCGATGATCTGGCAGCTCTTGAGCAAGGTTAAATTCAGCGGCAGCCTGGGGATCCCGGCGGTAAAGCCGACCACGAGATGGCGCCCCTGCCATCCGATCGCGCGCAGTGCGGCTTCCGTGTAATCGCCGCCCACCGGATCGAAGATCGCGTCGGCGCCGTTCGCGCCGCAGGCCGCTTTGAAGCGCTCGGTCAGCGCGCGGGCAGCTGTTTTGTCGAGGGCTTCGCGCGCATATTGGACGGCCTCGTCGGCGCCGTGTTCGCGCGCGAGCGCGAGTTTCTCTGCACTCGATGCCGCAGCGACGACACGAGCCCCCATTGCCTTGCCTAATTCCACGGCCGCAAGACCGACACCGCCCGCGGCGCCGAGCACGAGCAGCGTCTCGCCGGATTTGAGCTCCGCGCGATCCTTGAGCGCATGCTGCGCGGTGCCGTAAGTCAACAGCAATGCCGCGGCCTCGTCGAAGGGCATGGAATCGGGGATTTTCCAGCAATTGCCCGCGGCACCGACGACTTTTTCAGCCATGCCGCCTCGGACCGGACTCATGAGCACGCGATCGCCGATGCGAAGATGCTCGACGCCGGCGCCGAGGGCATCGACGAGGCCTGCGATCTCGCCGCCCGGCGCGAACGGCCGCGGCGGCTTGATCTGGTACAAATCCTGGATGATCAGCAAATCGGGAAAATTGACGCCGCAGGCGCGCACGGCGATGCGCACCTGACCAGCGCCGGGCGCAGGTTCCGAGATGTCTTCGAGAACCAGAGTCTCGGGGCCGCCGGGCTCGTGGCTCAAGAGCGCTTTCATGCTTGGCCGCCCGTCTCGGCCGCGGCCTGCCGTTCGCGATCCTGAAGCTCGCGCCATTGAATCTTGCCGCTGCCCGATTTTGGCAGCGCGTCGATAAATGCAACGATTCTGGGCACCTTGAACGCCGCCATATTCTGACGGCACCAATCGATGATCGCCGGAGCCTCGATGCGTCCTTGCCAGTCGGGCCGCAGTACCACGAACGCCTTGACGGTCTCGCCGCGATGCGCGTCGTTGACGCCGATGACGCAAGCTTCGAGGACGGCCGGATGCTGATACATCAGGGACTCGACCTCGGTCGGCCACACCTTGAATCCCGAGGCATTGATCATGCGCTTGAGGCGGTCGACCATGAAAAAGTAGCCGTCTTCATCGACCTTGCCGAGATCGCCGGTGCGCAGAAAGCGCTTTCCGTCGATCTCGATGAAAGCTTGTGCGGTATCCTGCGGCTTGTTCCAGTAGCCCAAAAAAACCTGCGGACCATGAGTGACGATCTCGCCGACTTCGCCGGCCGGCACTTCGTCGCCGGTGGCGGGATCCACGACGCGCGAATCGACGCCGTAGATGGGAATGCCCAAACACTGTTGCTTCGCGCGATCCGGGGGATTGATGTGCGTCGCCGCCATCGTTTCCGAGAGCCCGTAGCCTTCGTAGTAGGTAATGCCGCGCGCCAGCAGTCGCTGTGCCACCGCGGCCGGCATCGCCGCACCGCCGCCGCTCAACTTGCGAATCGAGGACAGATCGTAACGCTCGATATTCGGATTCATGAAGAAATCCTGGATCATCGTCGGAACCGCGGTCCAGCTCGAAATCCGGTAACGCTGCACACACTCCGCGGCGGCTACACGGTCCCAGCGCGGCAACAGCACGACCGTGTTGCCGTTGTAAAGCGGCCCGTTCATGCTGCCCTGCATGCCGGTCACATGAAAGAAAGGCGCGACCGCCAGCATCGTCATCTCCGGCTGCACCGTGAACCAGCGCATCGAGGCGACGAGCGTATGCATGGTCGTGCGGTGCGTATGCATGCAGCCCTTGGGTTCGCCCGTGGTGCCGGAGGTGTATGGCATGACCGCAAGATCGTCGGGCCCTGCGCTCAAAGGTCCCGGACTCAGCTCACTCGCGAGCGCGTCGCGCCACAGCGTCAATCCGGGTCGCGACAGCTGCACGCGCGGCGCCGCAATGATCTCGGGCACGGAAAGATCGGTCGGCTGCTTCAGATAGTCCGAATAGGCGGCGACGATGACATGCTCGAGATCCTGGCTGGTGAGCAGACCCTCGATGCGTGGATACAGTTCTTGCGAGACGATGGCTGTGGTCGCCCCCGCGTCCTTGGCGCAGCGCAGAAATTCCTGGGTCAAATACATCGGATTGAGCGGCACGACGACGGCATTGGCGCGCAGGATTGCGTAATAGGCGATCACGAATTGCGGGCTGTTCTGCATGTAGAGCAGCACGCGGTCGCCTTTGCGCACGCCGCAACGTTGCTCGAGGTGGCCCGCGATTCGCTGCGCTTCGTCGTGGACTTCGGCAAAAGTAACCGGCGTGTCGTAGTAGACCAGACTCGGCTTGCTCGGATAGCGCCGCGCGGACACCTCGGCGTTGTAAAACAGATTGGTGCCCGGAGAGTCGAGGTGCTGCCTCGAATGATCCGGCCAGAATTTGAAATGCTTATCCGACATGCAGCGGGCTCAGCTCATCGGTACCGCGACAGCTCGAGTTTGCCGATCTGCGCGCGGTGGACTTCATCGGGCCCGTCGGCGAGCCGCAGCGAGCGCGCGCCGGCGTAGGCCGCAGCCAGCATGAAATCCTGGCTGACGCCGGCGCCGCCATGGACCTGTATCGCCCAATCGATGACCCTGCAAGCCATGGCCGGTGCCGCGACCTTGATCATTGCGATTTCTTTCTTCGCGGCGCGGTTGCCGACCGTATCCATCATGTAAGCGGCGTTCAGCACGAGCCACCGGGCTTGATCGATCTGAATACGCGATTCGGCAATGCGCTCGAGCGTCACGCCCTGCTCGGACAGCCGCCGGCCGAATGCGACGCGCTGTACGGCGCGCTGACACAGCATCTCCAGCGCGCGCTCGGCGAGCCCGATCAGGCGCATGCAATGGTGGATGCGGCCAGGCCCGAGCCGACCTTGCGCGATTTCGAAGCCGCGCCCCTCACCCAACAGCAGATTCGTCACGGGCACACGCACGTCGACGAATTCTATTTCTGAATGGCCATGCGGCGCGTCGTCGTAGCCGAACACCGACAGTTGCCGCGCGACTTTGATGCCGGGCGTATTCATCGGCACCAAAATCATGGATTGTTGGCTGTGACTGGCCGCCGCGGGATTCGTCTTTCCCATGAAAATCAGAATCTCGCAGCGCGGATCGCCGGCGCCGCTGGTCCACCACTTGCGGCCGTTGATGACGTAATGATCGCCGTCGCGCGCGATTCTAGCCTCGATGTTCGTCGCGTCGCTCGAGGCCACCGCGGGTTCCGTCATCGCGAACGCGGAGCGGATCTTGCCGTCGAGCAGCGGCCGGAGCCAGCGTTGCTGCTGTTCCGGCGTACCGTAACGGGCCAGCACTTCCATATTGCCGGTATCCGGCGCCGAGCAATTGAATGCCTCCGGGCCGAGCAGCGAGCGTCCCATGATCTCGCAGAGCGGCGCGTATTCGAGGTTCGTGAGACCGGCGCCATAGTCGGAGTCCGGCAGGAACAAATTCCACAAATTCGCCGCGCGCGCATGGCGTTTGAGTTCCTCGACGACTTCGGTGGCCTGCCAGGCATTGCCGCCGCGGCGGTTCTTGGCGATTGTTTCGTGGAACCGGCTCTCGGCCGGATACACGTGGGTGGCCATGAACGCGGTTACCCGCTGCTGCAAGTCGCGGACTTTATCGCTGTGCGAAAAATTCATTGCAGCCCCAACTCATGCGACTTCGAACAAACCGGCCGCTCCCTGGCCGCCGCCGATGCACATCGTCACGACGACGAGCTTGGCGCCGCGCCGTTTGCCTTCGATGAGCGCATGACCGGTAAGCCGCGCGCCGCTGACCCCATAGGGATGGCCGACGGCGATTGCGCCACCGTTGACGTTGAGCCGCTCGTCCGGGATGCCCAACTGATCGCGACAGTACAGCACTTGGCAGGCGAATGCCTCATTGAGTTCCCACAGGTCGATGTCCTGGACCTTGTAGCCGGCGCGTTTCAACAAGCGCGGCACTGCATAGATCGGGCCGACGCCCATTTCATCGGGTTCACAGCCGGCGACCGCGAATCCACGGAATAGCCCCAACGGTTTGACACCGCGCCGTTCGGCGAGCTTGGCGTTCATGACCACGCAGGCGCTGCTACCGTCGGAAAATTGACTGGCGTTACCGGCGGTGATGACGCCGCCCGGAATCGCGGGCCGGATTTTGGCAACCGCCTCGAGCGTCGTGTCGGCGCGGATGCCTTCGTCGCGGTCGATCGTGACTTCGCGCGTGCCGATCGCGCCCGTGGTCTTGTCGACGACGCCCATGATCGTCGTCATCGGCACGATCTCGTCCTTAAACTTGCCGGCGGCTTGCGCGGCGGCTGCACGCAGCTGGCTGCGCACACCGTACTCGTCTTGCGCCTGCTTCGAAATATGATACCGCTGCGCGACCGTTTCGGCGGTCTGCAGCATCGACCAGTAGAGCGTGGGCTTGTGTTCGAGAATCCACGGATCGGCTCGCATGTGCGTATTGACTTCGTTCTGGACGCAGGAAATGCTCTCGAGACCGCCGGCGACCATGACGTCGGCGCCTTCGGTCATGATGCGCTGCGCCGCCAGCGCGATCGACTGCAATCCGGAGCTGCAAAAACGGTTGATGCTCAATCCCGCGGTGCTGATCGGCAGCCCGGCGCGCAGCGCAATCGCCCGTGCGATGTTGCCGCCGGTCGTGCCTTCGCCGAACGTCGAGCCCATGATCACATCCTCGACTTCCTCCGGGTCGATGCCGGCACGGGCCACGGCGTGCTGCACGGCATGGGCGCCGAGTGTCGCGCCGTAGGTCATATTGAAGGCGCCTTTCCAGCTCTTGCCGAGGCCGGTGCGCGCGGTGGAGACGATCACGGCTTCAGTCACTGGGATGATCCTTTGAATTCACTAAACGTTTTTCCCTCTTGGACCAACCGGACCAGCAACGGTGCCGGCGTCCAAAATGCGGCGTCGGCGCCGGCAAGCGCCGCGATGCGTCGCAACGCGCGCGCGACCGAGCTCAAGCCGACTCGGTCGGCGTAGAACATCGGGCCGCCGCGGTAGGCGGGAAAGCCGTAACCGTTGAGGTAGACGAGATCGACATCCGAGCTGCGCTGCGCGACACCTTCTTCGACGATACGCGCTCCTTCATTGATGAGCGCGTAGATGCAGCGCTCGACGATCTCCGAATCCGTGACCTTGCGCGGCGTGATGCCTCTCCGCTCGCGGAACTTCTCGATGATCGCGGTCACCTCGGGATCCGGAATCGCATTGCGCGCGCCGGTCTCATAGCGATAAAAGCCCGCACCGGTCTTTTGTCCAAATCGGCCTGCCTCGCACAGAACATCCGCAACGTTCGAGAAATCCCGCGAAGGAAATTCGGCGGCGTGGCGCTTGCGGACGGCCCAGCCAATGTCGAGGCCGGCGAGATCCGCCATGCGAAACGGACCCATGACCATGCCGAAATTCTGCAGCGCCGTATCGATCTGCTGCGGCAGCGCGCCGGCGAGCAGCAAATCGTGAGCGGCCATGCCGTAACGGGCCACCATGCGATTGCCGATGAAGCCGTCGCAGACGCCGGAAACCACCGCGATCTTGCCAAGCTTCTTCGCGAGTGCCATCGCAGTGGCCAAGACGTCGCTCGCCGTCTTGGCGCCTCGCACGACCTCGAGCAGCCGCATGACGTTGGCGGGACTGAAAAAATGCAATCCGATGACATCCGCCGGCCGCTTCGTGAACAGCGCGATCGCATCGAGATTCAAAGCCGAGGTATTGGAGGCCAGTATCGCGCCTTGCTTGAGGACCGCGTCGAGCTTTTCGAACACCTTTTTTTTGACGTCGATGTTCTCGAAAACGGCCTCGACGACCAAATCCACGTCCTGCAGCGGCTCGTATGACAGCGTCGGCATGATCAGCGCCAAACGCTGCTCGAGGCTGGCCTCGGTCAGCGAACCCTTGCGCAGCGCGCCCTGGTAATTTCGGCGGATGTTGGCAAGACCACGGTCAAGCGCGTCCTGTGTCGTCTCCAGCAGCACGACCGGCAACCCGGCATTGATGAAAGTCATCGCAATGCCGCCGCCCATCGTGCCCGCGCCGATGACTCCGACGCGCGTTATCGCGCGCGGCCGTACGGATTCGGGTACGTCCTTTATATGAGTAGCGGCGCGCTCAGCTTGAAAAATGTGGCGCAGCGCGGCCGATTCCTCGCTTGCCATCAGAGCCGCAAACAGCTCGCGCTCGCGCTTCATGCCCGCGTCGAAGGGCTGCAGCACTGCGACCCCCACGGCTTCGACACAGGCGAGCGGGGCGGGGTAGGGGCCGGCGGCGGCTTTGACGGAATTGCGCGCAAATTGTAAAAAGGCCTCGGCATTCGGCAGACGGATCGTGATGTCCCTCACGCGCTTCAATGGGCGCCGCTCCGCGATGACGGTGCGCGCAAAGTCCAACGCCGCCTTCAATAGGTCGCCTTCCGAGTACACATCGATGAGTTGCGTCGCGCGCAGCTTGTCCGGGCTGACCGTCGCTCCGGAGACGATCATGTTCAATGCCGTTTCAACGCCGACGACGCGCGGCAAGCGCTGCGTGCCGCCCGCGCCCGGCAATAGGCCCAATTTGACTTCCGGCAGCGCGAGCCGCGCGCCGGAAGCCACTACGCGGTAGTGACAGGCCAGCGCCATCTCCAGAGCGCCGCCCATGCAGATGCCGTCGATCGCGGCGATCACGGGCTTCGTGCATTCTTCGATCGTGCGAAGTACCGTCAACAAATGCGGCTCGGCGTACGATTTGGGGGTCCCAAATTCGCGGATGTCCGCGCCGCCCGAAAAACCCTTGCCGGAACCGATCAGCACGACAGCCCCGACCGCAGGATCTACTTCCGCGCGCGCGACCGCCTCGACGATCGCGCGCCGCATCTCGAGGCCGAGGCTGTTGACCGGCGGATTGTCGAGTCTTAAGACCGCGATGCCATTCGTGACTTCAAATCCGAGCGTGCTCATCGTCGGCGCTAGTACTTGGTTCGGAACGTCACGCCGAAAGTACGTGGATCGCCCAAGAATGCATCGATCTGCTGGTACTGGAAAGGCGCATCAAAGGCAACCTGATAGTAACCCTTGTTGGCCAAGTTGTTGCCCCAGAACTCCACCGTCCAATTGCCATTCTGGGAGCCGAAGCCGAGCCGCGCACTCACCAATCCGTAAGCGCCCTGGATTTTTCGCGGGTCCAGATCCGAGCCGGTGTTGTATGAGGAGCTGTATTTTTCATTGACGTTCGCGTGAAACTGCAGCGACGAAGAAACCGGTACGGTGTAGGTTGCCGACGCGACTCCCGACCATAGCGGTGCGAACGAAAGCCGGTTGTTGAGGCGAGGCATAGTGGCATATTGGTTCCCGGGGTTCCCAACGAACAAAGGGGTTGATTCGCCGAATTCCGTGATGTCCGTCACGGCATAGACCAGACCGCCGTCGATACTCAGGCCGCTGAGCGGTGTGGCCCAGTCCGTCTGCAATTCGGCGCCTTTGGATTCCACCTGACGTACCGAACTCACGACGAATTGCAGGCCGGTATAGGTATTCAATTGGAAGTTTGTATATTGCTGATCGAACAGCGTCGCATTGAGGCGCAAGGTCCGATCCGCGAGCAGCGACTTGATGCCCAATTCGTAGGATTCGACGCTTTCCCGCGGGAATTCGGTATCGAAATCCGGCGTCACGCCTACTCCCGTGACGCGCGACAGATTGAATCCGGCGGCTTTGCCGCCGTTCGCCCAGGAGATATAGGTCATGACGTCTTCGTTGAATCGATACGACAGCTTGACCGTACCCGTGACGTTGCCCTCGCTCAAGGATTGGTTCGTCGATTGGCCGGCAAAAAACGGGTTGAACAGCGTCGCGCAGCCCAACGCGACCAGAAATTGATCTTCCGGGTTCGTCGCGAGGCCGCCGGTGACCGCGGGATTCGACAGCAGCGCGCCGCACGCGGCGCCGCCATCGGGACTCACGTAGTTCGAATTCGCGGTTTTTTTATCCTCCGTGAATCGCAAACCTGCCGTGAGATCGAGGCCTTCCGTGATGTTGTAGGTCTCGTTCGTAAAGATCGCATAGCTCTTGGAATCCTCCTGATACCAATCGGCCTCGCCGGATACGCCCGGCTTGAACAGGCTCCCCGGGGGCTGTCCCGTGAGCTCATACGTTAACCCAAAATTCGGCGGTCCGATAGCGGCTGACGCGAGACCGCTCAAGTACAGGTCGAAATCGTTGCCCGCATAAATGGCCGTGTTTGTCGTGAGGATTTCGTTTGAGAAGAATGCGCCAACGAGCCAATCGAGCGGTCCATTCTTGCCGGCGAGGCGCAGTTCCTCGCTGAATTGCTTGAAGTCGGTCTCGTTGCCCTCGTTCGCCGGGTCTTGCACGATATCGACGGCGGTGTAGTCGAAGTCGTTGCCGGCGATCAGCGTGTTCTCGCGGTAGGCGGTGATCGAGGTGAACTTGGCTGCACCTAAGTTCCAGTTGAGTTCGCCGGAAATGCCCGTGTCCCGAATCTGTTGCACGATCGGCTGATTGGCATAGGCGATCCGGTCGAACGGCGAGAGCGGTGGGCTCGCGATGCCGTTGAGGCCGGCCTGACCCCCGAGCTGCGGAACCCCGGCGAGCGCGTTGATCAGTCCGTAAAACGGACCATCAGCAATCTGCACAGCCCCGCAACACGACTCATTGCGCTTCGTATAGTCGGCGATTACGAGAAAATTGACGTCGTCGCTCGGCGTCAGCAAATACTGGCCGCGCAGCGTGTAGAAGTTGCGGTTATCGGTCGAGTCATCCGAGTTTGGACCGGCGCCCGTGTCGACGCTCAAAAAACCGTCGCGCTTCTGGTAACCCACAAAGAGGCGCGCCGCCGAAATGTCCCCGAGTGGTCCTGTGACGGACGCCGAAATCTCTCGGTCGTTATAGTTGCCAACAGTGGCCTCGGCCGTTACGCCGAAGGTGCTCGAGGGCCGCTTGGTCACGATGTTGACGACGCCGGCGTCGTTGTTCTTGCCGAACAATTCGCCTTGGGGTCCCTCGAGCACTTCGATCCGGTCGATTTCGCCGAGGTCGCCGAAGCCCACGCCGTCGCGGGCTCGGTATACGCCATCGATGACGACGCCGACCGAGGATTCCAAGCCCGGATTATCACCGACGGTGCCGATGCCGCGAATGCGCACCGTCGTGACGTTTTCGGAGGTCGTCGAAGTCGTCGTCAGGCCCGGCGTCAGCACCTGCAGAGTCTTGATATCCGCGACGCCCGCATCCTTGAGCTGCGCTCCGGAGAGCGCCATGACGGCAATCGGCACGTCTTGAAGATTTTGTTCGCGCTTCTGCGCGGTGACGATAATCTCCGTGAGCGCGGGTTGGGTCGGCGCATCGGCCGCCGATGCGACTTGCGGCCCGACCAAGCTGGCGACGGCGGCAGCCGTGGCGGCCGCGATCGCGGGCAGAAAAACAACAAAGCGCCCCAAACGATCATTGCGATGCGATTGACGCGATCCCAGGACACGTAGCGTGAAAATCATCGTAATCCCCCTCCGGCTGATGGTTGCGCGGCTGCCCCCGCAATTCTTGTATTTGGCCGTCCTTGGATTCGCTGACGCCGATGCGGCGGGCGGCGGTAGCCGCCCGGTTCTCAACGTCGCCTGCAAATACCTGTAAACAGCTTACGGAAAGACGCCGATCGCGCGGTACCGCAGGCGCCAACCTGTTGACCGCAGACGCCATAAACGGTTGCGGGCGGGCCCTCGGGTCGCGCCGGCGCCACAACATCGACGTCGGTGCCGTTTGCAGCTAAGCTGCGTTATTGGCGGCGTTACCTGATTGGGCTTAATCGGGAGGTCGAGAGGTAAATGCGGATTCATACCGCATCGAGTCAAAGTTCGATTCTGGGGTCTTGCGTCAAGGCCATCGGCAGGGCGCTCGACGCCGCGGGCTGTGATGGCGCGGCACTGCTCACCGAGGCCGGATTTGACCTCAAGGAATTGGATGGGCCGGATGCCCGTTGCCCGCTGACCAAGACTGCGCATTTATGGCGCCTTGCGCTCGCCGCGACCGGCGATCCGGCGTTCGGGCTCAAGTTGACCAAGCAGTACAAGCACACGATGTTTCATGCCTTGGGCTATGGCCTATCGGCGAGTTCAACGCTCAAGGACGCGTTCGAACGCGTGCAGCGTTTTTCTCATGTCGTCAGCGACGCCGTCGAGTATCAATTCTACCGCTGCGGGTCCGAGTACCATTTCATATTGGAGCCCGTGGCGGACGTTCCGGTCGAATCGATCGACGCGCTGGTCGGCATGTATCTGCAGCTGTGCCGGTCTTTGATCGGCCGCGAATTCTCGCCGCTGTCAATTGAATTGCAGCGGCCGCGGCCGGCCGTCATCGACGATTTCCAACGACTATGGCGCGCCCCGCTGCAGTTCGGCGCCGAGCAAAACCGGCTTGTTTTCGACCGGGACAGCATCGAGCGGCTGCTCGACAGCGGCAATCCGGAACTCGCGCGGCTCAGCGATGCGATCTCGACTCAATATCTCGCGCGGATCGAGCGCCACAACACGGAAGCGCGCGTACGCGAAGTCGTGACGCAGCGATTGCAGACCAGCGAGCCGACCCAAGAGGAGGTCGCCGAACTTCTCAACATGAGCGCACGCACGCTGCAGCGCAAGCTCGGCGACAGCGGCACGACCTTCAAGAAAATTCTGGATGAAACCCGACATGCATTGGCGCTCGCCTATATGAGCACGCCGCAAAATAGCGTCAATGAAATCACGCATTTGCTGGGGTTTTCCTGCAGCAGCAGCTTCAATCGCGCATTCAGGCGCTGGACCGGTTTGTCGCCGACCGAGTGGCGCGCGGGCAGCACGTCGCGCACCCTCCCTTCGCGGCGGCGCATGCAGTCGCAATCCGCCTCTACACCGGGTCAATCCGCGAACGCCGCATACACCATGTCGCGGAACAGCATGCGGTAATACTCTCGCTGGCCCGGTGCCTGGATCAGCAGGATCGCGAACAGCTGCTCTGCCGGATCAACCCAGAACGTCGTGCCGGCGAGGCCGCCCCAAAAATACTGTCCGATCGATCCCGGCACCTGTGCGATGCCGGTCTGAAGTCGCACGGCAAAGCCGAGCCCAAAGCCGTAGCCGGGCGGCAGCAGATCGGGGGCCCCGGTCATCGATCCAAGATGATCGGCCGTCATGAATTCGATCGTCTTGCGGCTCAGCAGCCGTACGCCGTCGAGAGTGCCGCCATTGAGCAGCATCTGCAGGAAGCGCGCGTAGTCGGCGGCCGTCGATACGAGACCGGCGCCGCCGGATTCGAATTTCGGCGGAGCTCGGACATTCATGAGCCGCACCGCGGCGCCGGAATCCGGGTCCTGGCCGAAGGCTTCGGCGAGGAGGCCGTGATGAACTGGCGGCACATGAAACGCCGTGTCGGGCATGCCGAGCGGCGTCAGAATATGCCGCTCGAGATAGACGCTCAGCGGCAGCCCGGATAGCACTTCGACGAGACGCCCGACGACATCGGTGGAGCGGCTGTATTCCCAACGCGTCCCCGGTTCCTCGATCAGCGGTAATTGGCCGAGCATCGCCACGTGCTCGGCGTTGCTGACATCGGCGCGAAAGATCTTCGCTGCCATGTACAGCTTTTGTACCGGGCCGTTGCCGCGAAACTCATAGGTCAATCCTGAAGTATGGCGCAGCAAATCCTGAATCGTCATTTCGCGCCTCGCAGGCTCGAGGTCGATCTGATCACCGCGCTGTACCGCGACTTTCAAATTGGCGAGTTCGGGTAGGTATTTTCTGATGGGCTCGTTGAGCAGGAATCGTCCCTCTTCCCACAGCATCATCGCGGCGGCCGAGACGATCGGTTTGGTCATCGAATAGATTCTGAAGATCGTGTCCTTGCTCATCGGCACGCCTTTGACCGGATCGCGCTCCCCGCAGCTCTCGAAATAGGCGATCCTGCCGCGGCGGGCGACGAGCGCAACCGCTCCGGGCACGCGCCCGCGCTCGGTTTCGCGGCGCATGACTTGGCGGAGTCGATCGAGGCGGGCCGAGCTGAGGCCGAGCTCTTCGGGCGCCGCGCACGGTAGAGCGGGGGATTCCAATTAAGTGCGATCCTTAAAATAGGATCACGCCGCGGCCGTCCTGGCCCTCGGCGAGATCGGCAAACGCCTGTGGCGCCTCGTCGATCGAGTAAGTTCGAGTAATGAGCTCGTCGAGCTTCAATCGTCCGCTGCGATACAGGCCAATGAGCCGCGGAAAGTCCTGCTGTGGCCTCGCCGACCCGTAGTAGCTGCCCGTCAGGGTTTTTTCGGTGACGGCGACGAGCTGCGCGTTGAGTACGATCTTGTCGCCCGGCGCCGCAATGCCGACAATCACTGCCGTTCCGCCGCGTCGTAACACGCCAAAGGCCTGCTCGGAGATCTTTCCCTGCCCCACGCAATCGAACGCGTAGTCGGCGCCGCCGCCCGTCAACTTATACAAGGCCTTGCCGACCTGGTCCGCTCCGGTCACATTGAATGCGTGGGTGGCGCCGAAGCGCCTCGCCAACTCGAGTTTGCGCTCGCTCGTGTCGACCGCCACGACCATCCCCGCGCCGGCGATCGCGCAGCCCTGGATCGCATTGAGGCCGACACCGCCGCAACCGAACACGACCGCGATCGACCCCGCCTCGACGCGCGCGGTGTTGACCGCCGCGCCAAAGCCGGTCATGACGCCGCAGGAGATCAATGCGGCGCGATCGAGCGGCATTTCCCGGTCGATCTTCACGAGGCTGTCCGCGTGCAAAGTCGCATATTCGGCCATGACGCCGCAGCCGCAGAACACGTTGAGCGCCGTTCCTGCCTCGTCGTGCGTGCGCACGGTGCCGTCGGGCAATGTGTAGAGCGCCTGCAGCGACTGCACGCACAGCTGCGGGCGACCCGTCTGGCAGTAGTGGCAATGGCCGCACATGCTGACAAATGAACTGACGACGCGATCGCCGACTGCAAAGCGGCTCACGCCCTCGCCGACGGCGGTCACGACACCGGCTCCCTCATGGCCCAAGACGAGCGGCAATGGATAGGTGATGGTTCCGTTGGTGGCCGATAAATCGCTGTGGCACACGCCGCAAGCGGCGAGGCGAATCATGACCTCGCCGGCATGCGGTGCCTGCACTTCGATTTGCTCGACCGACACCGGCTTGCCGAGTTCGCGCGCGACGACGGCTTTGGATCGTTGGTTCACGGCGCCGCGGCGCCCGCGCGCCAACCCGACGGCGATTGGCCCGTCCAACGTCGAAATGCGCGCGTGAAGCTGCTGCCGGATGAAAATCCGAGCAAATACGTGATGTCGCTGACGCTGTGCTGTGGCGCGCTCAAGTAAACCAAGGCCAGCGCATGCCGGGTTTCGTCGAGGATCTGCGTGTAGGTCAAGCCGCTGTCGCCGAGCTTGCGCTGCAGCGTGCGGGCACTCATGCAAAGATGTTCGGCGACTTCCTCTTGGGAGGGTTCGCTGCTTTGTAATCGCTGCATCAGCACCTCGCGGACGCGCGCCTGAATGTTGTCGCGCTCGATGCGCGCGAGGTATTGGAGCGCGATGGCATCCGTGCGCCGCGCAAGATCGGGATTGGCGCCGTCCAGCGGCGACTCGATGCTGACGCTATCGAACACCAGCCTGTTGTGCGCGGCGCCGAATTGCAGCGGCGCACGGAACAGGCGCTCGAAGTCATCGGCGACCGCCGGTCGCGGCCGGCGCAGTTCGATTCGCCGCGGCGAGAAATCGCGTCCGATCAGGGAGCGGCACATCCGCAGCTGCGCGCCGACCAATGCGTCGATCGATTCGAAAGGAACTTCGGTCGCGGGCTCGATGAGGAAGTGATATTCGCCACCGCATTTCGAGAACTCGTATTCCACCGCGTCGCTGGCCACGTGGCAATAGCGCTGGAGTCGCTCGAAAGCATCCTTCAACGTCGAACTGGCGCAAAGCCCGTAGCTCAGGACGTGGAAGGTCGTGTGCCGGATGTGGCTCGCGACCTTGATGCCGAACGCGGGATCGCCGGTGGCGGCAACGGCGATTTTCCATAAGCGCGCGGTATTGACCAGCGGGCAAAGCAGCGTCGGACCCTCGAGAGATTCGAGATCGAAGCCGGCTTCGGCGAGCAACGCGTTGCCGTCGCAGCCTGCCGCGTCGAGTGCGCGGCCGATGGCCTTGATCCAAGCCGCAAGTATATAGCCACGACGCGCCGTGGCAGGTGTTCGCATTGCCAGAGCTTAGCCTTAAATTGCCGGAGCGTCGATTGAAGCCCGGCGAACGCCGGCTGCGGCAGAGCCGATCAAATGGGACGCACGACGATCGGGTGCGACGTCGATAAACCGCCGTCGACGGCAATGGCCTGACCATTGACATACGATGCAGCGTCGGAAGCCAGAAACAGAGCCATCTGTGCGATTTCCTCGGGCGCTCCCGCACGCCGTAGCGGGTTGAGCTGGCCGATTTTGCGTTCGGTGCCGCGCGCGCGCGCCTCATCGAAGATCGGCCGCGTCATCCCGGTCTCGATGAGTCCGGGGCAAATCGCATTGATGCGCACACCCGTACCGGCCAATTGATTGGCCGCGGTTTGAACCAAACTGATGACGCCGGCCTTGCTGGCGCTATAGGGCATACAGCCCGCGCCGGACCTCAGGCCCGCGACCGAAGCCGTGCAAATGATCGAGCCGCGCCGCTGCTTGCTCATCACGAGCGCGGCGTACTTGGCGGCCAGAAAGCTGCCGATCAAATTGATCTTGAGTATCTGCGTCCAGCGCTCGGCAGTCTCCTCGAAGAACGGCATCAGGCCGCCGCTGATACCGGCGTTCGCGAAGCACACATCGAGACCGCCGTAGTCTTCGACGGCCGTGGCCACCGCGCTCGCGATATCTTCTTCCGCGGACGAGTCCTTGACGAGGGCCGTGGCCCGGCCGCCCGCGGCGCGAATCGCCGCGACGGTCGCCTCGACTTCCGGTGCCAAATCCAATGCGACGACGGCGGCGCCTTCGGCGGCGAACAGCAGCGCGCTTGCGCGGCCGATTCCGCTTGCCGCGCCCGTCACCAGAGCCGTCTTCGCCTGTAAAATATTCATGGGCATCACCGTGGCATGGTGGAAAAAGGTACGCCCGGCGAGTATCGCAGCGTCGGGAGCCTCGCGTCGACACCGGTCGCGTTGGTTGTTCTACCGGGCGCGTTGGTTGTTCTATGATGAGGCCGTGACAAACGCAGCACCGCCTCTGGACGGCATCACGGTCCTCGACTTCACCCATGCGCTCGCCGGGCCCTATTGCACGATGCTGATGGCGGCCTATGGCGCCACCGTCATCAAAGTCGAAGAGCCGGAGCATGGCGACATGGGCCGCGCGTGGGGCCCGCCGTTTCAGGGATCCGATTCCGCGTATTTCGTCGGGCTGAATAGCGGCAAGAAAAGTTTGGGCGTCGATCTGAAAACCCCCGAAGGTCTCGAGAACTGCCGCAGACTCGCCGCGATCGCGGACATCGTCATCGAGAATTTCAGGCCGGGCACCATGAATCGCCTCGGGCTCGACTATGCCTCGCTATCGGGGGCGAATCCGCGGCTGATTTATGTCTCGATTTCCGGCTACGGCCAGACCGGCCCCAAGCGCCTCGAGCCCGCGATGGATCTGATCGTCCAATCCGCGTGCGGGCTCATGAGCATCACCGGCACTGCAAAGGGCGAAACCGTCAAAGTGGGGCATTCGGTGGCCGACACCACCGCGGGACTGTTTTCCCTGATCGGAGCCATGATGGCTCTGGAAGCCCGTCACCGCACGGGCCGCGGCCAGTTCGTCGACGTGTCGATGATGGACGCGCTGATGTCGACCATGGTTGCGAACTTCGCGCGCTACCTCGCTTGTGACGAGATCCCGAAGCCGAGGGGCACCCTGTTCGACAGCATCGTTCCCTATCGCAATTATGTCTGCGCCGATCGCGAGATCACGATTGCCGTGGCCAGCGACAAATTGTGGAAGAGTTTCTGCGAAGCGATCGAGCGGCCGGAATTGATCAACCATCCGGATTTTCAGACCAACCCTCTGCGCGTACAAAATCGCGAGGTCCTCGAGCCGATACTCGAAGGCGTATTCCGCTCGCAGTCCGGCGCGTACTGGGTCACGGCATTGGCAAGGCGCGGCATTCCCTGCACGCTGGTCCGCAATTTCAAGGAAGTCATCGACGACGAGCAAACGCGTGCTCGCAACATGACGCCTCGCGTGCAGCACGAGAAGGCCGGGCCGATTCGGGTGCTCGGGGTGCCGGTGCAGCTGTCCGATACGCCGGGACGCATCGCGAGCGCCGCTCCACTGCTGGGAGCGGACAGCGCTGCTGTGCTGCGCGATTTGCTGGAACGGCCGTGACCGCGCCGACTGCGTTTCGCGCCGATGTACCGTTCATCAACGACTTGGGCGTCGAGTTTCTCGCGGCCGATGCCGGCCGCGCGACGATCGGCCTGCAGTTGAGCGCGCGCCACCTCAACAGCTGGAACGTCGCGCACGGCGGCGTCATCATGACGCTGCTGGACGTCGCGATGGCCGTCGCGGGACGTTCACTCGATCCATCGGCCGGCGGCGGCGTGACGGTCGAGATGAAGACCAGCTTTGTGCAGCCGGGACTGGCCGGCACTCGCCTCACCGCCAGCGGCCATGCATTTCACCGCTCCTCAACGATGGCCTTTTGCGAGGGCGAGGTGCGCGATGAGCAGGGGCGCCTCATCGCCAAGTCGATGGGCACGTTCAAGTACATTCGCCAGCGCCCGGGCAACCGGCCGGCCGACGGGGAATGAGTCCTCTGGAGTTTTCAGGCAATGGATGCGCCGCCATCCACGACGATGTATTGGCCGGTCACATGGCGCGATGCGTCCGAGGCGAGGTAGACCGCCGCGCCCTGCAGGTCGGTGTCGTTGCCGATGCGGCCCAATGGCGTCGACGCGATGACCGAAGCGGAGATTTTTTCGAGTAAACCGCTCGCCATCTTCGAGGGGAAAAATCCGGGGCAGATCGCATTGACGCGAATGCCGTAATGACCCCATTCGCCGGCGAGCGCCCGTACCAGATGCAAGGCCGCCGCCTTCGAGGCGAAGTAGGGCACCGCTTTCATGTTCATGCTGGTGCGCAGCGCCGCGACCGAGGCCACGACGATGATGTTGCCCGCGCGGCTTGGTATGAAACAACGATTCGCGACCGCCTGGCTCAGCGCAAAGACACTGGTGGCATTGAGCGTCATGACCTTGTTCCACGCGTCGAGCGGCAGCTTCTCGGCAGGAGCACCCCAACTCGTGCCCGCGTTATTGACCAAGATGTCGATCTTGCCGAAGTGCTCGACGACGGGTTCAACCAGCGCCGCCGCGTGCTCTGGTTCGGATAGATCGTGGATCACGGTCAGCGCATCGATGCCGTGCTTGTCGAGCTGCGCCTTGGCCTCTTCGAGTTCGGCGGGCATGCGTGCGCTGATCGCAATCTTGGCGCCCATTTCGCCGAGCCCCGTCGCGATCTGTAGTCCGAGACCGCGGGAACCGCCGGTGATCAGAGCCACCTTTCCGCCCAACTCGAATAATTCCCGGACGCTCATTCGAAGTCACCTCCAGAGATTCATGGGCCCCTGATCCGAAAACTCAGTGTATGCATGCCGGAGCGCTAAATCCACCATCCGAAGCCGGGATCGGCGCGAACATTGCTGTGCGGCGACCGCGCGATGGTGGTTGTGGGCAATGGCGATCGTGTAGAGTCTTCAAACGGAGGAGCGCAGAATGATCGATACTTACCGCCGCATCGTGCTTGCATCACGGCCAACCGGATGGGTGGTGCCGGAGAATTTTAGGCTCGAAACCCTGCCAATCCCGAGCCCCGGGCCGAACGAAGTGCTGGTTCGCAATCACTATCTCTCGTTGGACCCGTACATGCGCGGCCGCATGAACGACGGGAAATCGTATGCGAAGCCGCATGAGGTCGGAACCACGATGATCGGCGCGACGGTCGGCGTCGTGGTCGCGTCGCAGGATCCCGCGTTTCCCGTCGGCAGCCAGGTGCGCGGAATGCTCGGCTGGTCGGAGTTTGGAGTGGTCGGCGGCAAGGCGCTCGAGCGCATCGACACGCGGCAGATCCCGATGTCCGCCTATCTCGGCGTCGTGGGAATGCCGGGCATGACGGCCTGGTATGGATACCACAAAATCTTGGCGCCGAAGCCCGGCGAGACTCTCGTCGTCAGCGCCGCCAGCGGCGCGGTGGGCAGCGTCGTCGGCCAGCTCGCCAAGCTCGGCGGTCTACGCGCCGTCGGAATTGCCGGCGGCGCTGAAAAATGCCTCTACGTGACCGAGCAATTGGGCTTTGACGCTTGCGTCGATTATCGCGAGGCGAAGGACGCCAAAGAACTCGCGAAGCTGCTGCGTGCGGCGGCCCCCGGCGGCGTCGATGCGCATTTCGAGAATGTCGGCGGCGACGTGTTGAACGCCGTCATGAGCCTATTGAATCCGTTTGCCCGCGTAGCCATCTGTGGACTCATCAGCGACTACAACAACGACGCGGGCGCTGTTGCGCGAAGCGCGATCCGCAATCCCGCGATGTTTCTGGTCGCGCGCCTCAAGATGCAGGGCTTCATCGTCTCGGACCACCTGGATCTCTGGCCGCAGGGTCTCGCCGAGCTCGGTGCTCTGCTGGTCGCCGGCAAGCTCAAGTATCGGGAGAGCGTCGCGCATGATCTCGCATCGGCGCCGGAGGCGTTCGTTGGGCTGCTGCGCGGCAAGAATTTCGGCAAGCAGGTCGTGAAACTCATCTGAGCGCCGAGCAGCGTGACATGAGCAGCCTCATTCAAAGCGGCCAATACGCGAATCTGCCGAACGGCATGCGCTTGCATTTCGCGAGCGCGGGATCACCCGGACGGCCCCTAGTGCTGTTCCTGCATGGATTTCCCGAGGCCTGGTTCGCCTGGGAAGCGCAACTCGAAGCGTTCGGCGAGCAGTACTATGCGGTCGCGGTCGACCTGCGTGGATTCGATCGGTCGGGCAAACCCGCGGATGTCGAGGCCTACCGGCCACACAAGATCGTCGAGGACTGGACGCAGCTGATCGCGCACCTGGGGTATCGCGAGACGCAGGTCGTTGCGCATGATTGGGGAGGCGCGATCGCGTGGAACCTCGCGATATCCGCGCCGCAGACGATCCGCAAGCTCGTGATCATCAATGCGCCGCACCCGCTCATCTTCGCGCGGCAACTCAGCCAGAGCCCGGCGCAGCAACAGGCCTCGGCCTACATGAATTGGCTGCGCAAACCGGGCTCGGAGCATCTTCTGGCCGAGAACGATTTCCAGCGTCTCGACGCCATCCTCGAGGCGGGCTCCGCGAGCGGCAATCATTGGTTTCGCGAAGCGGTGCGCGCACGCTACCACGAGGCCTGGTCAATTCCGGGCGAAGGCGGCAGCCACGGGCTGACCGGCGGCGTGAACTACTATCGCGCGTCGCCGTTGCATCCGGCGGCTGCGCGGGACCCTGTCGTCGCGGTCACGCAAATGCGCACGCAGGATTGGATCGTGCGGGTACCCGTGCGCGTCATTTGGGGCATGCAGGACACCGCTTTGCTCCCCTCGTTGCTCGATGGACTCGACCAGTTGTGTCCGGATCTGCGGATCACGCGCATTGCCGATGCCTCGCATTGGCTCATTCACGAACATCCCGCGCGCGTCAATACGCTGCTGGCGCAAGCGCTCGGTCAATAGCAAACATGGGAACCATTTATCTGGTACGCCATGCGCAAGCCGCCTTCGGCACCGACGACTACGACCGGCTGACGCAGATCGGGTTTGCGCAGGGGCGTCTGTTGGGCGCGTATTTTGCCGCGCGCCATGTTCGCTTTGATGCGGTCTACACCGGAACTCTGCGGCGCCACGCCGAGACCGCACGCAGTCTGTTGGAGCGCGACAGCGCACGCGACGGCACGAGTCGCGGCTGTGAGCCCGGCGACAATGAGCCTCGTGACCGTGGGCCGCCGGTGGAATGCGTTTCCGGCCTCGATGAGTACAAGCCCGACGCCCTGATGAGGGCGTACATGGGCGGGTCGTCCGTGGCGATGCCGGTCGCGGTACGCAGCGATCCAGAGCGGATGCGCGAGCACTTCCGTCGTTTGCGCGAGGCGCTGCTCGCTTGGACCGAAGATCGCATCCAACCGGCCGGCATGCCGGCCTGGCGGGCATTTCAGGATGGCGCGGTCGCGGCACTCGTTGAGGCACGGCGGCGATTTGCGGACGGCAATGTGCTCGTCGTGAGCTCCGGCGGGCCGATCGCGGCCATCGTGGCCGCGGCGCTCGAGGCGCCGGCGCCGACCGCCATCGAGTTGAATTTACGAATACGCAACAGCTCGGTCACGGAGTTCACGATGTCGGCGCGGCGCCATCAGCTATTGACCTTCAATGCGTTGCCGCATCTCGATACGCAGGCCGATCAGGCGCTGACGACTTATGCGTGAGGCGGTCGACATGCGGATGCCGGCGCTGGCCGCTTGGCTCGAGCAGCATGTTGCGGGATTCCGGGGGCCGATCACGCTGACGAAATTCGACGGCGGGCAGTCGAACCCGACCTATCGGCTCGACGCCGCGAGCGGCGCCTACGTGCTTCGGCGCAAGCCTTTCGGGCTGCTGCTGCCGTCGGCGCACGCGGTGGACCGGGAGTATCGAGTCCTCTCGGCGCTGCAACCGCTCGGTTTCCCCGTGCCGCGCGTGTTCGCGCTCTGCGAAGACGATTCGGTCATCGGCTCGGCTTTTTACTTGATGGCGATGGTCGAGGGTACGAACTTCACGGACGGCGCGCTTCCCGGAATTTCCAAGGAGACACGCACCGGCATATACCACGCGATGATCGACACTCTTGCGGCGCTACATCGGATTGATCCCGACGCGGCCGGCCTGTCGACATTCGGCCGTCCCGGTAATTTCTTCGAGAGGCAGGTTGCACGGTGGATCAAGCAATATCGTGCGTCGGAGACCGATCAAATCGAGGAGATGGAGCGACTCATCGCCTGGCTGCCCGCGAGCTTGCCTCTGCAAGCCGGCGTCGCGATCGTGCACGGCGACTATCGAATCGACAACTTGATCATGGCTCCTTCGGGCGCCGGCATTCTTGCGGTGCTGGACTGGGAATTGTCGACGCTCGGCGATCCGCTTTCTGACTTCTCCTATTTTCTGATGAATTGGGTCACGCCGAAGGATGGGCGTTCGGCATTGTTGGGCCTCGATTTCGATCGGCTCGGCATTCCCACGCTCGACAGCGTGGTTGCGAGATATTGCGAAAAAGCCGGACGGCCCACGATCCACAATCTCGACTGGTACTTTGCATTCAATCAATTCCGGCTCGTCGGCATCGCGCAGGGCATCAAGAAGCGACTCCTGGATGGCAACGCATCGAGTGCGCGAGCGGGCGAGTTGGCGGCGCGAATACCGGCGATGGCGGCGCATGCGTGGGACTTTGCGCAACGCGCCGGCGCCTGAGCTCCGCGTCAACGGGCCGTAAAAGGCTTGCCAAAACAGCCACTTATAACCACAATGTGAAGCTCAATGACCCCACCAATACACGGAGACAATCGAATGACCTCGTTTCACGCTCGCTTCGGGTTGCTAGCCGCCGTAATCACGCTGTGCGGCTCGCTCGTGCACGCCGCAGACACCGCGCCGGCGACCAGCGCTGCACCCGCCGCTCATGACTCCTATAGCGACGATGAAGTCGCGAAGCAGGCCTCCGAATTTTTCAGTACCGGTGCGAAGGATCTTTCGCAAGTGCTCGAAAAGGTGCTCAAGGAAAAAGGCCGCCCGGTGGCGATCATTCGCGGCGAGGAGGCGGGTGGTGCGATAGGCGTCGGCGTGCGCTACGGCCGTGGCGAACTCATTTACAAGGGCGGTGCCCCGCGCAAAGTATATTGGCAGGGTCCTTCGATCGGATTCGATGCCGGCGCGAATGCCGTCAAGACTTTCATTCTGGTCTACGACCTACCGAGTGCCGAAGCCCTGTTCAAACGCTACCCGGGTGTCGAGGGCAGTCTCTATTTCGTCGGCGGCTTCGGCGTCAATTATCTGCAGCGCGGGGCGGTGGCGCTCGCGCCGGTGCGCTTTGGTGTCGGCTGGCGACAGGGAATCAGCCTCAGCTATATTAATTTCTCGCGCACCAAGCGCTATAACCCATTTTAGAAAAATGACCGCCGCGTATGCTCGGGCGAGCATACGCGGTGGGTCATGAGGCGAGCCGCTGGCCTAGGTGCCCGGGCTGCCTTCGACTTGGATTTGCAATTTCACTTCCTGCTTGAAGCCGTAGGCGGCGCCGTAGTCGACGCCAAAGTCGCTGCGGTTCAGAGCCGCAGACGCGTCGGCGCCGCAGACCTGCTTCTTGGAGACCGGGTGGATGAAGCATTTGAACGAATTGATCGTCAACGTCAGCGGTTTGGTAACGCCGTGCAACGTGAAGGTTCCTTGCGCTTCGGCCGGCGAATCGCCGTTCCACTTGGTGAACTTGCCGGAATAGGTCGCGGTGGGGAATTTCGCGACGTCGAAAATTTCGGACGACTTCGCGTGTTCGTTCAATTTGGCATAGCCGAAATTGATCGATCCCACATCGACCGTGACGTTGATCGTGCCGGTCTTGGCCTCTTGATCGAGCACGACCTTGCCCGACGAGGATTCGAATTTGCCACGCCACACGGAGATGCCGCCAAAGTGGTCGGCCTCGAAACTGGGGTAGGTGTGGACCGGATCGAGCACATAAACGACGGGCGCTGCGAACGCGCTCATGCCGACCAGGGTGGCCATCGAGGCCAAGAGAATGCGATTCATTGAACACTCCTTTGGAAAATACCGGGCTGAAACGCGACAAACCGTGATAATTTCGAGCTGCGGATCATAGCTGATATAGGTTGATTTTTATGGAATTGTTTGAGGCGATTCTGACGCGCGCGTCCGCGGCTCGGCTAGCCGAGCCCGGCCCCACGGCGGCGCATCTGGCGTGCATCTTGGATGCTGCATCCCATGCGCCGGATCACGGCCGTCTAAAGCCCTGGAGGCTCATCGTACTGGATGAGGCCGCGAGGCACCGGTTCGCCGATGCGCTCGTCGCCGCGCGGCGCGCACGGCTGCCGGAGCCGACCGAGGAGCAACTGAGCCTGGAGCGCGAGAAAATTTGGCGCTCGCCGACGATCGTCGTCGTCGGCTGCGCCGTCGACCGCGAGCAGCCCAAGGTTCCGGAGATCGAACAGGTGATCGCGGCCGGCGCCGCGGCTCAGAACCTGTTTCTGGCCGCTCATGGACTTGGGTATGGCGTCATGTGGAAAACGGGCCCCTCGGCCTACGATGCCGGAGTCAAGGCCTCACTAGGACTGCAAGCCCATGATCACATCGTCGGCATCATCCATCTGGGGACCCGAGCGAAGTAATCGCGGCGCTTTGGAATGACCGGCCCCGCAACGAGACGCTCTTGATCAGGGCCCAGGTGGAAACACCGGGTCGCAACGCCAATTCGCGGGTCGCGGCCTTCGTGATGCGCGCGAGCAGCGCGGTACCGCCGATGTCGATCGAAATCAGATCGGCATGCGCATCGTCGGAAACGATCGCGGTCACGGTTCCTCGTAAACGGTTGCGGACGCTGAGTCCGTGGGGTTCCTCGGTTGCCACGATGACGTCCCGCGCGAGTATTTGCAGACGCATCTTGGCGCCGGGTGTTGCGCTCGGCGCGAGCACCGCAAGCTCGCCGCGCCCGACCCGGACCCGCTGCAAACCCGACGACGCGTCGGTTCCGAGTACCTCGGCATCGATGACCGCGCCGACGGCGTCCGGACCGATGATTGCGCGCAGCGGCGCCTGCAGGCTCATTTCACCGATTTCGCCGGATGCGACCGTCGCGCCGGCGTCCATGATCACGAGGTGCGTCGCAAGGCGCAATACTTCATCGAATTGATGGCTGACGTAGACCATGGGAATCGCGAGCTGGTCGCGCAGCGTCTCAAGGTACGGCAGCACCTCGTCGCGTCGCGCGGCATCGAGCGAAGCCAGCGGCTCATCCAACAACAGCAGGCGCGGCTGGCGCAGCAATGCACGACCGATCGCAATTCTCTGCTTCTCGCCGCCGGATAATTGATGGGTACGCCGGGGCAGCAGCGGACCGAGATCGAGCAAGTTCGCAACGGCATCGAAGCTGACGAATGCCGGCGCGTGCGCGCGCCGCTCTGCATAGCGCAAATTGGCCTCCACGCCGAGGTGCGGAAAGAGGCGGGTATCTTGGAACACATAGCCGATTTGCCGGGCTTCCGGCGCAACGCAGGTGCCGGTCGCGGTATCGAGCAACACACGGCCGTCGAGTTCGATGCTTCCGGAATCGGCACGCAGAAGTCCGGCGATGATGTTGACGAGCGTGCTCTTGCCGCAACCGGATCGGCCGAACAAGGCGACCACACCCGGTGTCGGCATTTCGAACTCGGCATCGAGTGCAAAGTTCGCGCGGCGCTTCTGTAGCCGGATGCGCAGCATCAGCGCCCGAATCGAATGCGCAGGCGCCGCGCGAACCATTCCGAGACCAGCAAGCCGCTCAATCCCAAGCCGAATGAAATGCAGGCGAGGCGAATCGCTTCCGTATTTCCGCCGGGCAACTGCAATGCCGTGTACAGCGCCAGCGGCAGGGTACGCGTCTCGCCCGGGATATTCGAAACAAAGGTAATGACCGCTCCGAACTCGCCCAATCCGGCCGAGAATGCCGTGACGGCGCCGGCGAGGATACCGGGCAATATCAAGGGGATCGTGATCGTTGCGAATCGATCCAGCGGCCCTGCACCCAAGGTTCTGGCGGCATCCTCGAGGCCGCGGTCGACGTTCTCCAGAGAGATGCGGATCGTGCGCACCATCAGTGGCAGGGTCATGACCGCGGTGGCGAGCGCTGCGCCGTTTCGCGTAAACACCAGTTGGATATCGAAGACGCGGTCGAGCCACGCGCCGATGAGCCCGCGCGTGCCGAATACCAGCAGCAAGGCGAAACCCACGACCACGGGCGGCAGCACCATCGGCAAGTGCACGATCGCATCGAGCGCCGTGCGCCCCACGAAGCGGCCGCGCGTGAGCAGCCATGCAATCAGGATTGCGATGGGTAAATCGAGCAGCACGCTGCGGCCGGCGACGTTGAGGCTAAGATAAAGCGCCGTAGTTTCGTCGGGGGTCAGCCAAGTCATCGGCGGTTATCTACAAGAGCGGTGCAGGGCAGCATGCGGCTGGCAGTATACTGGGAAGGCGAGCTTCCAAGAGGATCTGATCAATGGCCCATTATCGCGCCGTGGCGCAAGCGGCGGCGTCGACCCCTGAGCGCATCGGTGTATTGGTCGTCAACCTCGGCACTCCCGATTCGCCCTCGTACTTCGCGGTGCAGCGCTACTTGGCTGAATTTTTGGGGGACCGGCGCGTCATCAATACCTCGCGTTGGGTTTGGCTGCCGTTGTTGTATGGAATCGTACTGCCGCTGCGCCCGATCCGCACGGCGCGCAATTACCGCAAGGTCTGGATGCCGGGTGGCTCGCCCTTGGCGGTTTACTCCCGGGGTCTCAGCGAGAAGATCGGCGCACTGCTGCAGCAAGGCGCAGGCGACCGCTTTCGTGTCGAGCTCGCGATGACTTATGGGAATCCCAGTATCCCCGACGCGATTCAGCGGCTCGCCGAGCAGAACGTCAGGCGCCTGCTCGTGCTGCCGCTGTATCCGCAATATTGTTCCTCGACGACGGGATCCGTGTTTGATCGAACCAGTGCGGCGCTGGCACGCTGGCGTTGGCTGCCGGAAACGCGCTTCGTCAATGACTACCATGGCGATGCCGGATATATTGACGCACTGGCCGATCAAATCCTTGAAACTTGGAACAACGCGGGCGAGCGCTCGCATTTGGTGATGTCCTATCACGGCATCCCGGCCGCCTACGTCGCCGAGGGCGATCCCTACCAGGCACAGACCGAGGCGACGACGCGCGCGGTGGCCCTGCGCCTGAAGTTGTCTGCCGGCGAGTATTCGCATTGCTATCAGTCGCGCTTCGGCTCCGTCGTCTGGCTGCAGCCCTATACCCAGGACTTGCTGCTCGAGTTGATCAAGCGCGGCGTGCGCAGGCTCACGGTCGCCTCGCCGTCGTTTGCGGTCGATTGTCTGGAAACGCTCGAGGAGGTCGCCATGGAATACCGGCATCAATTCATGCAGCTGGGCGGCGAGAAATTTGAGTTCGTGCCGGCGCTCAATGATACGGATCGACATGCCGCGGTCTTGGCGACCATCCTCAGAAATCAGCTGAAGGGCTGGATTTAGCCTTATGAAGGCTGGGCTTGGCCCAAGATCCGGTCCGATAGGCGGCCAAAGGCACCCGGGCCTTGCATGCACCGACGCCGCGATGCTAGATTCGAGACCTATGCGTGTTTCTGCGATCCGATTTTTGAGTGCCTCGCGCCGCCACCCAGGCCTGCGTCTGCTTGCGCTGCTGCGCCGCTAGGCGCCACCACCCATGCGCTATCGGTCGGCGCTGACAAGACCGGAACGAAACCTTCAGCCAAAACAGAACTCAAAGCCTCTTATGGCGTCGATCGCGAGAACATCATGCTGCATAACCCCTCGACCAAGTATCGTGCATTCACCCCGGTTGATCTGATCGATCGGTGTTGGCCCAGCCGCACGATTGTGGCGCCCCCCACCTGGTGCAGCGTGGATCTTCGCGACGGTAACCAAGCGCTCATCGAGCCGATGGATGCGGCGCGCAAACGCCGCATGTTCGACTTGCTGGTCAAGATCGGCTTCAAGGAAATCGAAGTCGGATTTCCGGCCGCTTCGCAGACCGATTATGATTTCGTGCGAGACATCATCGAGGAGGATTTGATCCCCGACGACGTCACGATTCAGGTTTTGACGCAGGCTCGGTCTGAATTGATTGCGCGCACTTACGAGGCCCTGGTCGGCGCGCGGCGCGCGATCGTGCATGTCTATAATTCCACGTCGGCCGCGCAGCGGCGCCTCGTCTTTAAAATGGATCGGGCCGGCATCATCGACATCGCCGTACGCGGGGCGACGGCGATACGCGAACATGCACTGCGCCGCACGGACACTGAATGGGTGTTCCAATATAGCCCCGAGAGCTTCACGGGCACTGAGCTCGAATTTGCGGTCGAGATATGCGATGCGGTCAATGCGGTCTGGGAGCCGACTCCGAAGAATAAGACGATACTCAATCTTCCATCGACGGTCGAAATGGCAACCCCCAACGTCTATGCCGATCAGATCGAGTGGTTTGCGAGACATGTCGGCAAGCGCGATTGCCAAATCATCAGCTTGCATCCGCATAACGATCGCGGCACCGGCGTCGCCGCGGCGGAATTGGCGCTCATGGCCGGCGCCGATCGAGTCGAGGGCACCTTGTTCGGCAATGGCGAGCGCACCGGGAACGTCGACATCGTGACCTTAGCCCTTAACCTCTATACCCAAGGGGTTGATCCGAAATTGGATTTCTCAAACATCAACGAGGCTGCGCGCTGTGCCGAAAGCTGCAATGGCTTGCCGATCCATCCGCGCCATCCCTACGTCGGGGATTTGGTCTTCACTGCATTCTCGGGTTCGCACCAGGATGCAATAAAGAAGGGCTTGAATGCACGTTCGCCCGGCGAAACATGGGACGTGCCGTATCTGCCGATCGACCCGGCCGATCTCGGCCGATCCTACGATTCGATCATTCGGGTCAACAGCCAGTCGGGCAAGGGCGGCGTCGCCTATTTGCTCGAGCGCGACTATCAGCTGGTGATGCCGCGCCGCCTGCAAATCGAGTTCAGCCAGGTTGTACAAGGAGCCGCAGATATCAGCGGTAAGGAGCTGACTTCCAAAGAAATATGGGATCTGTTTACCAGCGAATATCTCGCGCCGAAGCGACCTCTGATCTACCGCTCGCACCAATTGGCCGCTTCCACGGACGGCGCGGACAGCGAGCGCCTGTCGCTGCAGGTCGAGCGCGATGGGCGCTTGGAGACCTTGTATGGCCAGGGGTCCGGACCGATCGACGCGATCGTCAAGGCGATCGGCCTCGAATTCGATGTGTTGTCCTACGAAGAGCATTCGCGCGGGCAGGGCAGTGCCGCGCAAGCCGTCTCTTATATAGAAATCACGACGAAATCCCGCCGCACCTTGTTTGGCGCGGGTATGCACCCCAATATCATTACCGCATCGTTGTTGGCGGTTTTGTCGGCCGTTAATCGGGCGATCGAATGTGGTGCACTCTCAGCGATTCGTGAGGATGCCCGGACGGGGACTTAAGTATTGACTAGACTTGCTCACAATTGTTTCATAACTAGCTGATATTGATAACAATTGTGATTGATCCGCGAATTGGCGGTCTCTTTCCCGTCGGTTTGATCCCGAGAATCGGCACCGATCGCATCCGAAAACTCTCGCGGCAGTTGAATGCCCGGCAGAATCGGCTATAGTGCGCAACTTCATGCCGACCGGGCGCCGTCGATCCTATTGATTTCAAGGGCTTTTCTCGAACAATGAGTGAACGCGTAGACGAACATTTCGATATCGATGAGGAGTTTCTCGGAGAAGCCGAGGAATCTCAGGATTTCGATCCTCTGCTGGAACGCACGGAACGGCGTCCGAAGGCGCCTGCGCCCGGTAAGCGTGGTAAGGCAGCCTGGAGCCGAGTCGAGGACGTGCTTGCCGAGCGACAGTTAGAAAAAGAACTGCGCGATATCTTCGAAGACGATTAGCCGGTTCGCGCGTGTGAGCCCGCATGCATCGTGGATCGTCCTCAAATTTGGGGGCACCAGCGTATCGAACGCGCAAAATTGGCGAAATATCGCCGCCGTCGTCGGAGATCGCCTGGCTGCAAATCTGCGACCGGTCGTCGTTCATTCAGCGCTCTCCGGCATCACCGATCGACTCGAGTCCCTGCTCGCTGCCGCGATGGCGGGCAAGCACGCCGCCGTCCTCGCGGGTATCGAGACCACGCATCGCGATCTGGCTCGCAATCTCGGTATAAGTCCCGGTCAACGCTTCGAGCGATTTCTCGACGAGTTGCGGCGCATCGCCGATTCGTTGGCGGAGAGCCGCGATCTCAATGACCGCGCGCGCGCCCGGGTCATGGCGATGGGCGAGCTGTTGGCGACGAGCTTGGGTGCCGCGTTCTTGAATGCACAAGGCATTGCGACCGAGTGGGTCGATGCCCGTGAGGTCTTGCATGCGGAGCGGCGCGATAACGCGACCGCGAAGGCCGGGTATCTGTCGGCGACCTGCGATTACGCACCGGACAGCATACTGCAAGAGGCGTGGCGCAGCCTCGATCGGGTCATCATCACGCAAGGGTTCATCGCGGCCAACGAGGCCGGCGATACGGTATTGCTTGGACGCGGCGGATCGGACACCTCGGGTGCGTATTTCGCGGCGAAGTTGGCGGCGGCGCGCCTGGAAATCTGGACCGACGTGCCGGGCATGTTCAGTGCCAACCCGCGCGACGTGCCGACTGCACGCCTGCTGCGCTCGCTGCATTACGACGAGGCGCAGGAGATTGCGAGCAATGGCGCCAAGGTGCTGCACCCGCGTTGCGTCATGCCGGTGCGCCAATACGGAATTCCCCTGCATGTCTATGCGACCCAAGCGCCCGAACTCGAGGGTACGGTGATCTCGGCGCAAGTTGCCGATAGCGCCGCGCAAGTCAAAGCCATCGCGATCAAGAAGGGCATCACGCTGGTTTCGATGGAAAGCCCGGGCATGTGGCATCAAGTCGGGTTCCTTGCCGACGCATTTCAGGTCTTCAAGCAGCAGGGCTTATCGGTGGACTTGATTTCCACGTCGGAAACCAATGTCACGGTGTCGTTGGATCCGACCGCCAACACGCTCGACGCGGCTGCCGTGCAGCGGCTGACGGCGGCCTTGGGCGAGATTTGTCGTGTGGAGATCTTGGGCCCATGCGCCTCGCTGAGTCTGCTCGGGCACAATATTCGCGGCTTTCTACCCGAAGTGGGAGCCGCATTCGAGTTGTTCCAGGATCAGAAAATTCATCTCGTCAGTCAGGCCGCCAACGATTTGAATTTCACGTTCGTCATCGACGAGTCGCAGGGGGATCGGCTCGTGCGGCAGTTGCACGAGCGGCTCATTCAACGGATCGGCTCGGACAAGGTCCTTGGACCCACGTGGCAACAGTTGTTTGCGGCAAGCGCCGGGCCGCCGGCCGCCGCCGAATGGTGGCAAGACGAACCGAAGCGCAGGCGCTTGCTCGAGATCGCGGCGCGCGAATCGGCGGCGTACGTCTACGACGTCGCGAGCCTCGATGAAGCGGTTGCCGCGTTGCGGCGCGTACCCTCGATCGGGCGTTGGGCGTATGCGATGAAAGCCAATTGGCACCCGGAGATCCTGCGGCGCTTCTATGCGGCCGATTTGATGCTGGAATGCGTCTCGCAGGGCGAGCTCGAACATGCGTTCACCGTCGTGCCCGATCTATTGCCGGACCGGGTTCTGTTCACGCCGAACTTCGCGCCGCGCGGCGAGTACGAATTCGGTTTTCACAAGCGCGTGCGCGTCACATTGGATAATCTTCACCCGATCCGCATGTGGCCCGAAGTGTTCAAAGGGCGCGAAATATTCGTGCGCATCGACCCGGGGGTCGGCCGTGGGCATCATCAGCACGTGCGAACGGCCGGAGCGCATTCGAAATTCGGCGTGCCCTTGTCGGAGGTGGATGAACTCGTCGAGTTGACGGCGAGCCTCGGTGTGCGCGTGACGGGGCTGCATGCGCATGCGGGCAGCGGCATCTTCAATGCTGCGAACTGGACGGAGACAGGCGCACTGCTCGCCGACCTCGCGCAACGATTCCCGGACGTCAAAATCGTCGATTTGGGCGGCGGCATCGGTGTTCCGGATCGCAGCGGCCACGCCGACATGGACTTCAGCGCGCTCGAGCGCGGTATCGCGGAGCTCAAGCAGCGCTTTCCGAACTTGAGTTTTTGGATGGAACCGGGCCGATTCCTGGTCGCTCGTGCCGGGGTGCTCGTGGCCCAAGTCACGCAGTTGAAGGGAAAAGGCGAGGTCCGCTACATCGGTATCGCGACCGGAATGAACTCCTTGATCAGGCCGGCGCTCTATGACGCGTATCACGAGATCGTCAACCTCACGCGCATTCACGAACCGGCGACACAAAAGGCGAACATCGTGGGTCCGATCTGCGAATCCGCCGATACGCTCGGCAGCGATCGCTGGCTGCCGCCGACGCAGGAGGGCGACGTATTGTTGCTGGCCAATTGCGGCGCCTACGGCTACGCGATGGCGTCGCACTATAATTTGCGTTCGCCGGCGCGCGAATTCATGATCGGCGCATGACGCAGGTCGGCATCATCGGTTGGCGCGGCATGGTGGGATCCGTGCTGCTCGCGCGTATGCGCGAGGCGGGCGACTTCGATCTCATCGAGCCGACGTTCTTCAGCACCTCGCAGGCGGGCATGAGCGCGCCCGCGATCGGCCGGGCGGCGGCTGCCGTACGGGACGCCAACGACATCGAGGCGCTCGCGAAGCTGCCGATGTTGATCAGCGCCCAGGGCGGCGATTACACGCAGGCGATCCACCCGCGTCTGCGCGCCGCCGGTTGGCAGGGCTATTGGATCGACGCGGCGTCGACCTTGCGCATGGAAAAAAACGCGATCATCGTGCTCGATCCCGTGAATTTGCCGGTCATGCAGGCGGCTTTGAGCCAGGGCGTCAAGGACTACATCGGCGGCAACTGCACGGTTTCGTTGATGCTCATGGCGGTGGGTGGCCTGCTGAGTGCGGGCGTCGTCGAATGGATCAGCGCGATGACCTATCAATCGGCCTCCGGTGCGGGCGCCCAACACATGCGCGAACTCATCGAACAAATGGGCGCCGTCTACCGCTCGGCGGCGGGCGTGCTCGCGGATCCGGCGGCAACGATCCTGGATGTAGATCGTGCGGTCAGCGAGGGTCTTGCGGACCCGCTGTTCCCCCATGCGCACTTCGGGGTGCCGCTTGCGGGCAATTTGATTCCATGGATCGACAAGGATCTGGGCGCGGGCCAGAGTCGCGAAGAATGGAAGGCGGGCGTCGAGGCCAATAAAATCATGGGAAGCGAGGCGCACCCGGTGCCTGTCGAAGGCATCTGCGTGCGCGTCGGTGCCATGCGATGCCACAGCCAGGCGCTGACGATCAAGCTCAAGCGGGACATTCCGCTGCGCGAGATCGAAGCGATGATCGCAGCGTCCAACCCCTGGGTGCGCGTCGTGCCGAACGAGCGCGAAGCGTCGATCCGCGAATTATCGCCGGCCGCGGTCAGCGGCCGGCTGCAGATCCCCATCGGCCGCCTGCGCAAGCTTGCCATGGGCGCGGATTACTTGTCCGCATTCACCGTCGGCGATCAGCTGCTGTGGGGCGCGGCGGAGCCGTTGCGCCGCACGATGCGATTCTTGCTGGGAACGCTCACTGCATGAGGCCGGCGCGCCCGTCGGCGTGCGTGAACAGCTGAATCGGAACGGAGTCAGCGTTCCAGATCGTCGCGCAATATTCGCGGATCGTGCGGTCCGATGAGAATTTGCCGCTCCTGGCGGTATTCAAGATCGACATGCGGGTCCAGCGCTCGGTGTCGCGGTACGCCTGGGAGACTTTCTCCTGGCAATCGATGAAGGATTGAAAATCCGCGAGCACCATGTAGGGATCATGGTGCAGCAAACCATCGATCAGCGGCTTGAACAGTTCCGTGTCGCCGCGCGAGAAGAATCCGCTGCGGATCAGATCGATGACATCGCGCAGCTTCTGATTGCCCGAATAGCACTCCATGGGTTGATAGCCCTTCGCCTTGAGCTCATAGACTTCGGGCGTGCTGAGGCCGAACAGAAAGAAATTCTCGGCGCCGACCTCCGTGCGTATCTCTATGTTGGCGCCGTCGAGCGTGCCGATCGTCACCGCGCCGTTCATGCAAAACTTCATACAGCCCGTGCCGGAGGCTTCTTTGCCCGCCGTCGAGATTTGCTCCGACAAATCGGCCGCTGGATATAGCCGCTGGCCGTTGGTGACATTGAAATTCGGCAAGAAAATAACCTTGAGGCGGCCGTTGACGTCCGGATCCCGATTGACGACGTCGCCGACGGAATTGATCAATTTGATGATCAGCTTGGCGAGCCGGTAGCCGGGCGCGGCCTTGCCGCCGAAGATGAACGTGCGCGGTTCGATGTGCAGCGCGGGATTCGACTTGATGGCGTGGTACAGCGACACGATGTGCAGCACCTGGAGATGCTGACGCTTGTATTCGTGTATACGCTTGACCAGCACGTCGAACATCGTAGCCGCATCGATGACGACGCCGGTGTCGTGCATCGCGACAGCGGCGAATTCGCTCTTGTTGCCCTGTTTGATCTGCCGCCACCGCGAACGAAACGCGGCATCCTCGGCGAGCGGCTCCAGCGCCCGCAGCTGCGACATGTCCTTTACCCAGCCGTCGCCGATGTGCTCGGTAATCAATTGCGAGAGCTTCGGGGCGCTCAGCAGCATCCAGCGCCGCGGCGTCACGCCGTTGGTCTTATTGCTGAATTTGTGCGGCCAAAGATCGTAAAAATCGCGCAGCAGGTCGGTTTTCAACAAGTCCGAATGCAGTTCGGCCACGCCGTTTATTGCATGGCTGCCGACACACGCGAGGTGTGCCATGCGTACATAGTGCTCCCCGCTGTCGTCAATGATCGACAGGCGGGCGATGCGCCGCTCGTCGCCGAGAAAGCGAATTCTCACTTCATCGAGAAACCTGGCATTGATTTCAAAGATGATTTCCAGGTGGCGAGGCAAGATCTTGCCGAATACCGTCAGCGGCCAGCGTTCGAGCGCTTCCGGTAGCAAGGTGTGGTTGGTGTAGGCGAAGGTCTTGCAGGTTACATGCCATGCGTCCGCCCATGGCAGCAAGTAGACGTCGACGAGCAGTCGCATCAGTTCCGGTATCGCGACCGCCGGATGGGTGTCGTTCAATTGGACTGCGAACTTTTCGTGAAAGCGCTCGACGGGTATTTTCTGCCCGCGCAATATGCGCATCATGTCCTGCAGCGAACAGGACACGAAGAAATACTGCTGTTCGAGCCGCAATTCCTTGCCGCGCAGCTGATCGTCGTTCGGGTAGAGCACCTTGCTCAAATTCTCCGAAGTGACTTTTTGGTTTACCGCGCCGTAGTAGTCGCCGCTGTTGAAAATCGCGAAATCGAACGATTCGGGCGCTTCTGCCTTCCACAAGCGCAGCGTATTGGCGGTATTCGAGAGGTAACCCATGATCGGTGTATCGTAGGGAACGCCGTTGACGATCCTCTCGGGAATCCAGCGGGCGCGCAGGTTATGGTTGGCATCGGTGTAATGATCGACCGTACCGCCGAAGTAGACGTCCACCGTCCACTCGGGACGAATGAGTTCCCATGGATTGCCGAAACTCAGCCATTTGTCGGTTTTTTCGACCTGCCAGCCGTCGACGATTTCCTGATGAAAAATGCCGAATTCGTAGCGTATTCCGTATCCGAGCGAGGGCACCTCGAGCGTCGCCAGGGAATCGATGAAGCAGGCCGCCAAGCGGCCGAGGCCGCCGTTGCCGAGCCCGGGCTCCTCCTCTTCCGCGAGCAGTTCATCGAAGTTCAAGCCGAGTTCGGTGATCCCTTCTTTGACGCGATCGAAAATTCCCAGATTGATGAGGTTGTTGCCGAGATGCGGCCCGATGAGGAATTCCGCGGAAAGATAGGCGACCGTGCGCGAACCGTGCTTCGTGTAGTTCGCGGCCGTGCTGATCCAGCGCTGCAGCATGCGGTCGCGGACCGCGTACGCGAGCGCCATGTAATAATCTCGTTTGGTCGCGAGGCCGGGAAATTTGCCCTGCATGTAGAACAGGTCATCGAGAAACGCGTTCTTGATCGCCTCCTTGCTGAGCGCCGTGCGCTCTTCGCCGTGCGCCCCCGCGGGATTGGCCGGGTGCGCGTCAGAGCTCATCGTGCCACTCGAAGCCGTCCCGGCCGATCAATGCGCTGGAGGCGGCGGGGCCCCAGCTTCCGGCAATATAAATCTTCGGACGTTCATCGTATTGCTGCCAACCTGCGATGATCGGATCGATCCAGCGCCAGGCGGCATCGAGTTCGTCGCGGCGCATGAACAGCGTCAAGTTGCCTTTGACGGTGTCCATGAGCAGCCGCTCGTAGGCGTCGAGGCTGCGCGTTTTGAAAGTCTCTCCCAAATCGAGCGCGAGACTCACGGGCTTCAGGCGCATGCCTTCTCCGGGATTCTTGGCGAGTATCGTCAGCGTGATGCTCTCATCCGGCTGCAGCCGGATCACGAGGACATTCGCGCCCTCGGCCGTCGGCGGCCTCTCGAAGATCGGGTGGGGCACATCGTCGAACGTCACGACGAGCTCGGTGAGGCGATCCTGCAGGCGTTTGCCGGTGCGCAAATAAAACGGCACGCCGGCCCAACGCCAAGTATCGATTTCCGCTTTGAGCGCGACGAAGGTCTCAGTGGTGCTGTCCGGGGAAATATCCGCCTCCTCCAAGTATCCGGGCACGGGCAGTCCTCTGACCGATCCGGCCTTGTACTGGCCGCGAACGGTCTTGATCAGCACGTCTCGATCCCGCAAGGGCCGCAGGGCGCGCAGCACCTTCAACTTTTCGTCGCGCACCGCATCCGGATCGCTGCTCGCCGGCGGCTCCATCGCCATGATGCACAGCAATTGCAGCAAGTGATTTTGTACCATGTCGCGCAAGGCGCCGGTGGTGTCGTAGAACTGGCCGCGTCGCTCGACGCCGAGTTCTTCGGCGACCGTAATCTGAACGTGCTTGATGAGGCCGCGGCGCCAAAGAGGCTCGAACAAAGCATTGCCGAAGCGCAGCGCCATCAGATTTTGCACGGCTTCCTTGCCGAGATAATGGTCGATGCGGTAGATCTGCTTTTCGGTGAAGACCGCTCCGACGTGCTGATTGATGAGCTCCGCCGAGGCCACGTCGTTGCCAAGCGGCTTTTCCAGCACGACGCGCGACAATGGCGTGACCAGGCCGGCCTTCGCCAGGTTGCCGGTGATCACGGCGAACAGCGTGGAGGCCGTCGAGAAAAAGAACACGCGAATGACTTGCTCGCGATCACGCAGCGCGGATGCGAGCGCCGCGTAGTCTTGCTCCGATGCCGCATCCACCCTCATGTAATCGAGCAGTCTACCGAATGCCGACCACTTGTCGGCGTCGAATTCCTTGCCGAGAAATTCCCGGCACGCGGTCGCCGCTTGCGCGATGTAAGCCTCGCGGCTCAGGCCGGATCGCGCGATTCCGACGATGCGCGACTCTTCGGTGACCTGTCCGGCCGCATAGCGCCGGTACAGCGCGGGCAGCAATTTGCGGGTAACGAGATCGCCCGTGCCGCCGAACAGCAGCATGTCGAAATTCGGAAGTGTGGCCACCGTTCTTAAGATTCCTTATGGTTATGGGCCCAGCGTAGCATCTGGCGCTGCTCCCTTGTAAGGCTTGCCGATATGGCACAATGATACATGGCGATAGCACAGTCGATGCTCGATTCCCGCGTGCGGGACGTTACCGAGCGGATTCGGGAACGCAGCCGTGCGGGTCGCGCCGCATATCTCGCTCGCATGCAGGCGGCCGCGCACCGCGGTACGGCGCGGCAAGACTTGTCGTGCACCAATCTCGCGCATGGATTTGCGGCATCGGACGAGGGCGATAAGCAGGCGCTTCGACAGCTGCGCTGGCCGAATATCGCAATCGTCTCGTCCTACAATGACCTGTTGTCGGCGCACCAGCCGCTCGAGCGATATCCGGCGCTGATCAAGCGTGCGGCGCGCGAGGCCGGCGCGGTCGCGCAATTTGCGGGCGGCGTGCCGGCGATGTGCGACGGCGTGACTCAGGGTCAGCCGGGTATGGAACTCTCGCTGTTCAGCCGCGACGTGATTGCGATGGCGACCGGTGTTGCGCTGTCTCATAACATGTTCGATGCAGCACTTTGTTTGGGGGTCTGCGACAAGATCGTGCCGGGTCTGCTCATGGGAGCGCTGGCGTTCGGCCATTTACCCGTCATTTTCGTGCCGGGCGGCCCGATGCCGTCGGGCATGCCGAATAAGGAGAAGGCGCGCATTCGCCAGTTGTACGCGGAAGGCAAGGCGAGTCGCGAGCAACTGCTCGATTCCGAGGCGGCAAGCTACCACTCGGCGGGTACTTGCACCTTCTACGGCACGGCCAATAGCAATCAGATGCTCATGGAGGTCATGGGTCTTCATATTCCGGGCGCGGCCTTCGTCGCACCGAATACGCCGCTGCGCGATGCGCTGACCGCGGCCGCCGCGCGGCGCGCCGCAAACATCACCGCACTGGGCTCGCAATACCTGCCGCTCGCCCATGGCATCGACGAGCGCGTGATCGTCAACGCCATCATCGGTCTGCTCGCGACCGGCGGCTCGACCAACCACACGCTGCATTTGGTTGCCATGGCGCGCTGCGCCGGCGTTTCGATCAACTGGGACGACTTCAGCGATTTGTCCGCGGTCGTGCCGCTGCTGGCGCGCATCTATCCCAACGGCAGCGCGGACATCAACCGCTTTCAGATCTGCGGCGGAATGGCCTTCCTGATCCGCGAATTGCTCGACGCCGGATTGTTGCACGAAGATGTCACGACCGTCATGGGCGTCGGCCTGCGCGCCTATGCCGAGGAGCCGTGGCTGCGGGATCAGGAATTGGCATGGCGTCCCGCGCCGCCGACGAGCGGCGATCTCGACGTACTGCGTCCCGCCGCGAACCCGTTCAGTTCGAACGGCGGATTGCGTCTGCTGACCGGCAATCTCGGCCGTGCCGTCATCAAGACATCCGCGATCGGCAGCAAACAACTGGTCGTCGAGGCGCCGGCCATCGTCTTCGACGATCAAGAGGAAGTCATCGCGGCGTTCAAGGCCGGAAAATTGGCCAAGGATTTCATCGCGGTCGTGCGCTTTCAAGGACCGCGCGCCAACGGCATGCCGGAATTGCATCAACTGACTCCCTCGCTCGCTTCCCTGCAGAGCAAGGGGTTTCAAGTTGCGATCGTGACGGACGGGCGCATGTCGGGCGCCTCCGGCAGCGTTCCTGCGGCCATTCACGTCACGCCCGAAGCGGCATGCGGCGGCCCTTTGGCGCGCGTGCGCGACGGCGACATCATCCGCTTGGACTGCCATGCCGGCGTGCTCGAGGCCAAGGTGCCGGACGGGGTTTGGCGGCAGCGAGAGCTCGGAACGCTCGAACACGCTGCCAACGAGTCCGGGATGGGGCGCGAATTATTCACGACGTTTCGGCGCGCCGCAGGCGATGCGGAAGCCGGCGCCGTTTCATTGATGTGAGGGGAAGCCTGCTTGGACATACGCGATATCGTCGGACTTGCGCCCGTAATCCCGGTGCTGACCGTCAACGAACTCGAACAGGCGGTACCCTTGGCACGCGCACTGGCGGCCGGCGGATTGCGGGTGCTCGAGGTGACCATGCGTACCCCCGTGGCGCTCGCCGCCGTCGAGGCGATGCGCAAAGCGGTGCCGGAGGCCATCGTCGGCGTGGGTACGCTGACGCGCGCCGTGGATTTTGCCGGTGCGAGTCGCGCGGGAGCGCAGTTCGGCGTGACGCCCGGGCTCACGCCTGAGCTCGCCGCGGCGGCGCGCGGAGCACGGTTTCCGCTGTTGCCCGGCGTCATGACCCCGACCGAACTGATCGCCGCGCGCGCTCAAGGCTTTACCGTGCTCAAGTTGTTTCCTGCGCAACAGGCGGGCGGTATCGGCATGCTACAGGCGCTCGGCGCGCCGTTCCCGGATGTATTGTTTTGTCCGACAGGCGGAATCACGCGCAGCACGGCGCCGGATTATCTCGCCTTGGCCAACGTCGCCTGCGTGGGCGGCTCCTGGGTGGCGCCGCGAAATCTGCTCGAAAGCCGCGATTGGGCTGCCATCGAGCAGCTGGCGCGCGATGCGGCGGGTTTGCGCAAGAAGTAGACTCAGCCGCCGGCCCGCACGAGGCTTTGATTGAAGACCTGCGCCGCGTCGGTGCCGACGCCGGTGGTAAGCTTTCTCGGCTCAAATGAAGGAAAAGATGCGCGATGACTGATCGATTGACGACCCTATTGGCCGAGCGCCCGTGGCTGCTCGCCGACGGTGCCACCGGCAGCAATCTGTTCGATCGAGGCTTGCAATCCGGCGATGCACCCGAGCTGTGGAACTGCGACCATCCGGAGCGCATAGCCGAATTGGAGCGCGCCTTCGTGGACGCCGGTGCCGACATCATTTTGACCAACAGCTTCGGCGGGACGCGCTATCGCTTGAAGCTGCACAAGGCTGAATCCCGCGTTGCGGAGCTCAACGAGGCGGCGGCCCGAATTGCACGCGCCGAAGCCGATCGTGCCGATCATCCGGTGCTCGTCGCCGGCAGCATCGGGCCAACCGGCGAGATCCTCGAGCCCCTGGGCCCGCTGAGTCAGGATGACGCCCGGGATGCCTTTGCGGAGCAAGCGGCCGCACTGGCGCGCGGCGGCGCGGACATCCTATGGATCGAAACGATGTCGTCGGTGGAGGAAACGGAGGCCGCTGTCGCCGGCGCGCGCACGACCGGCTTGCCGGTCGTCGCAACCTTGAGTTTCGATACCAACGGCCGAACGATGATGGGCATAACGCCTTCCGATCTCGCGGGTTTGCAACGCAAGCACGGCCTCGCGGCCTGCGGCAGCAATTGCGGCGTCGGCCCCTCCGAACTCGTTGCCTCGATCGTCAATCTCGCATCGGCCGCGGATCCATCGGCGATTCTCGTTGCAAAGGCGAATTGCGGAATTCCAAAATTCGTCGACGGCGCGATTCGCTTCAACGGTACGCCGGAGTTGATGGCGCAGTACGCCTGTCTCGCGCTGGATGCGGGCGCGCGGATCATCGGCGGCTGTTGCGGCACGACGCCCGACCACCTGCGTATCATGCGCCGCGCGCTCGAGTCGCATGAGCGCGGAGCGAAGCCGGATTTGGCGGCGATCGAAGCCAAGCTCGGCACGATTTCCACGGGCGCAACCGCGCAATTGCGCGGACGATTGGATCGTCAATCCGGCGCCGCTCCCGGCGCCGCGCCGAGGCGCACGACGGGCCGGCGCGCATCGCGCGCGGATGGCAACCGCTAGCGGGCGATTTCATGCGCTGCGCGCCCGCGCTCACCCGATTGCGATCAAGTTAGTCGATTCTTGTCAACGATCGCGGCGCTTCGACGTTCTCGATGACGCCACTCATCGAATCTCGGCGCTCAGGAGTACAAAAAAATGCGGTCACCCCTTGCGATTCTCGCCGTGGGTTCTCTGATTCTTTCCATCGTGCCGGGCTGCGGCGGTTCGGGCCGTGGCGCACCGGGCGGGCAGCAAGCTCCGTTGGTGAGTTATATCGGTACCACGGGTGTGTTTGTGGCCTGGGCCGATGCGGCGAGCGGCGGTTTCGCCTCCGCGCCCATGGGCAGTTATGCGGGCAAGAAGCAGATCCTGCATGGCAGCGTGGATTTTCTGACCGGCACGAGTTTGTCGCAGGCCGCCGGGGTCGAGATCTACAAGGGCGACGACGGACACATCTATGCGCTCGATCTGACCACGACCAGTGTTCCGACCGCGCAGCAATTGTCTAGCGAAAACGCCGCGACGATCGATGATACTTGCACGCTCTCGGGCACGGCCGTCGCGGGCGCCAATTACGATTACGTCGGCGTCTATTTCACCGCCGATCTGCAGACCCCGACGAATTCATCGTATTTCTATCGCTTGCCGGGACCCGACGCTGTTTGCGATACCGCCGATGACGTATTTCACATGGTCAAAACCGGTATGTCGGCAGGCACTGTGCCGGTCGTGGTTTCGGCAATGCCCGTCGCCACGGTTCGCACCGCCCAAGGCGGGATTTCCGGCTTCGTCATCGAGAACGGCTCGGCGCTGCAACTCGTCGATGGCAATTTCGCCAATCCGGTGCAGCTCGGCAGTTTTGCGGCGCCGATCGGCGTTGCCGTTGCGCTCCCGGTCGGTACAACCCAAGGCTATCCGACCGGACAACTCTACGTCGTCGACGGCAACATCGTGTACGTCGACTATGTCGCCCACTCGGTATCCGCTACCCTGTACACGATTCCGAATTGGCTGCCAACGAACGCCGAGGCACTGTTCGCCGCCTCGCCGACGACTTTGTATTTTTCAATCAATACGCCGCAAGCCGGCGCGACCCCGGCCTACACGACGATCTATGCAATGCCTGCCGACGGCAGCGCGCTGCCGACCGTCGTCGATACCGAGCCCGGCCAAGTAGCCACGCTGTTATTTCCGGTGCAGGGCGCAAACCTGATCTGGGGGGTCGAGAATCCAAACTACACGATTCGCACGCTCACCGTAGCGGCCGGCACGGCCACGACGCTGGTCGCGAGCACGGAAAACGACGGCACCTTTATCGCGACGGCCAACTCCATCTACTACGAAACCTGGGTACGCGCGAGCGACTCGGCGACGCATACCGTGACGCGCAGCGGAACTCAATCCGGGATCGTCGGCGTCGACGGCACCTTGATTCAGGCGCCGCTCGCGAACTCGACGTTCGTCGACGGCGGCGAACAATTGCCGTGGCCGAACGATACGACGACCACGGCCACGGCCTACGAAACGCTGTTTCAGGTCCAGGGACTCTCGCCGGTGACCGTCATCAATGCGACGACGGGCGTCCAGTACGTCTATGACGGTGTCAGTGGCGGCTCGTTGATCGCGATCGACGCGAGCTCGAATAATGTGCTGGCGACGATCGGATCGGTGCCGCCCGGCACGGCGACGAGTCTCAGCGGAACTTATCGCGGCAGCGCGCACAGCGGATTTCTGCAAGCCTCGAATGCCTTATCGACGCAAAATCCGACGACGATGGACCTGTATCTGCTGAATTCGCAGAGCGTGGGCAGTCTCGTGCAGGTCACCGACAACCTGTGAATGCCATGGATAAGCGCTAGGGAAATCTCCGGTCGTGGCGATGTTCGCCTGCGTTTGGTGCCCGAGCTCGCTCGAGTTGGTTTGGTCGCTGCGCGTCCCGGTGCTATGCTGCATCGACGGGAGTACGGACAAATGCATGCTGTTGCGCACGCGGCTTTCGGGCAATCATTCCGTGGTTTCGCGGCCTGCGTAGCTGTCGCCGCATTGATTGGCTCGTTTGGGTTCTGCCCGCAGCGGGCGTCGGCCACTGCCCCTGCGGTAGGCACGGCGCCGGCGCCAACATTATCGCCACCCGTCACCACGACGCCGACGGCAACGCCTGCAACTACAAGCGCGGCTGAACCGGGATCCTCGCCAGCAACCGTCCCTGAGGCCACCACGACCGTGACCGCGACGCCAGCCGCTGCTGCAGCCGCAACGGCAAGCGCCGGCGAGGCTGACGAGGAATTGATGGAAATCGTCGTTCAGGGCCGCGGGCCGCGCTACGTTTCGCGTACCCTGCGTGACGAGATTGGACGCATTTGGGCGCCGGTGCTCATCAATGGACGCGGGCCGTTCCGGCTGGTCCTCGACACCGGTGCGAGCCATTCCGGAGTCACGCGGATCGTTCCCTTGGTGCTCGGCATTCGGACCGATCAGGCTCCGCCCGTGATGTTGAACGGGGTTACCGGTTCGGCGAAGGTACCGGCGATCCGCGTCGATAGCCTGAGCGTCGGCGATCTCGCCGTCGAGGCGACAGTGCTGCCCATTTTGCCGGATGCATTCGGGGGCGCCGAGGGTGTGCTCGGCTATGAGGGACTTTACGACAAGCGGATATTCATCGATTTTCGACGCGATCTGCTCAATATTACATTCTCGCGCGGCGAAAAATCGCCGCAGGGTTTTTTGACGATTCCGTTTCGCTCGATCGGCGGCCAGCTGGTCGTCATTGATGCAATCGTGGGCCATGTGCGCACCAAGGCAATCATCGACACCGGAGGCCAGACGACGATCGCGAACCTCGCGTTGCACTACGCGCTGGCAAGCCGCAGGTCTCAACCGCCGGGCAAACCCGATGAAATCATCGGTGTGAGTTTGGCGGCCGAGAAAGGCGAGATCATCAATACCCCGGAGATTGAACTTGGCGGAATCAAGATTCGCGATTCGGGTGTTACTTACTCGGACGTCAATATTTTCAAGCGCTGGAAGCTGCTCAACGATCCGGCGATATTGATCGGTATGGACGTGTTGGGTCTGCTCGACACCCTGATCATCGACTATCGCCGGCACGAGCTGCAGCTGCGTATGGACCACAGCGGCTAGCGCGACTCAATCGAACGATGTCGAGCCCTCGGGATTCGCATGAAAAGCGAATGCCGCGGCAATGTCTTTCTCTAGCGTCCGGCCCGTTGACAACGGCGGCAATTCATCACGGCCGAAGAACTGCGCTTGGCTCGTCTCGGGTCCGGGCACGGGCTGACTCGCGTCGATTGGCTCACAAAGGAAGAACAGCTTGTAGAAGTCCCGCGCATCGGGCTCGTATTCATGCTTGGCTTTATGGCGTACGGCGTACAAGGCTCTAGCTTTAACTCGTAACGTCGCCTCTTCCCAGATTTCCTTCTCGATGTTTTCGCTCGGCGATTTGCCCACGTCGGCAAAGCCGCCGGGCATGGACCAGCGGCCATCGCTATCCTCCCGCACCAGCAGAATTTTTTGTTGCCGGAACAACGCACCCCTCACGTCCACCTTCGGGGTTGCGTACCCCTTGGCGAAGTCCGGAACCAGCGCCTCGATTCGGCTCAGCGGTACGTTGGCCAAGCGCGACAGCATCTGATTGGCGATCGAGGCGATCTCCTCGTAGCGTTCCCGGTCATAGGCGGCGTGGCCATAATGCGCTCCCGTGGAGGCGATGCTCTGCAAGCGTTTTGCCCAGCCGAGCCACAGGTCTTCCATGGAACTCATGGTTCGATCGACACCGGCGTTCCCAGCGGGACCAGCTCGAATAATTCCTGCATGGCCTGGTTGTTCACTGCGATGCAGCCGCGCGTCCCCTCGTCGCACCGTCCGGGCGCTTCGCCGTGGATATATATCTCACCGCCCAGACGGGTGTCTTGAGGAGGCGTGCGCAGCTGCTCGATCGCTTCGATGATTTGCGCGTACTCGCGCGCATCGATCAAGCCGGCGCGCAGCCCGCGATCGGCATGCCGGGTATTCGGGTAGCTGATGCACAAAGACCGGAAAAATCGGCTGTGCGGGTTTCTCGCGCAGATGAAGAATTCTCCGAGCGGCGTTGCCTCGTCGCCCTCGACCGCCTTGTCGGCGCCGATATTTCTCCCGATCGCGATCCGGTACTCGCGCAGCGCGGCGGGACCCGAATAGAGCCGCAGCCGGCGTGCGGCCTTTTCGATGACGATCCGAAATTCAGGGGCCTGCGGCGGCATGGCGTTTCTCGAGTTCGGCGACGACCTTGGCGAGCGATAGATTCTTGACCTGCAGCAACAGCAGCGCATGGTAGAGAAGATCCGCAGTCTCGGCGACGATTTTCTCGTCGGACTGTGCGATGCCGGCAATCGCCAATTCGAGTCCCTCCTCGCCGACTTTTTGGGCGATCCGCAAAATTCCCTCATCGAGCAGCTTGACGGTGTAGCTGCCTTTGGGCCGGTGCACGATTCGCTCGCGTATGAGGTTTTGCAGCGTGCCCAGAAACGCGAACTCCTCGGCCGCCGCACGCGGCGCCGCTAAGCCCCAACAGGTCGCCGTGTTCAAATGACAGGCCGGACCTTTAGGCTCCGCCAAAATGAGCAGAGTGTCGCCGTCGCAGTCCGCAGCGAGAGCGCGCAGTTCGAGAAAATGTCCGGAACTTTCGCCCTTGGTCCAGAGCCTGCGCTTGCTGCGGCTCCAAAAGGTAACGCGGCCGCTGTGCCGAGTTGCGTCGAGCGCGTCGCGGTTCATATACCCCAGCATCAGAACCGCGCCGGTGGTCGCGTGCTGAACGATGGCCGGCAGCAAGCCATCGCCTTTGTCCCAATCCAACTCGGTCAATGCGGTCATGGTCGTACCTCGATACCGTCCGCGCGCAGGCGCCGTTTGAGATCGGGTATTCCGAGTTGACCCGAGTGAAACACGCTGGCCGCCAACGCCGCATCGACTCCCGCGATGCGAAACACATCGGAAAAGTGCTGCGGGGCGCCGGCCCCGCCGGAGGCGACCAGCGGCACGGAGCAGACACCGCGCACGGCGATCAATTGTGCCAGATCGAAGCCCGAGCGGACGCCGTCGTTTGCCATGCAATTCAATACGATCTCGCCGGCACCGCGCCGCTGCACCTCGCAGACCCAGTCGAGCGTGCGGCGGGCGGTGTCGCGCGTCTTGATGACATCCCCGGTGAATTGTTGAACGCGAAACTCTCCGCCGATGCTCAAGCTATCGATACCGACGACGACGCATTGAGCTCCGAAGCGCTCGCTCAATGCGTCGACGAGCTCCGGGTTCGACAGCGCGGGCGAATTCACGGAGATCTTTTCCGCGCCGGCGCCGAGCACGGCCTCGGCATCCGCCACCGAGCCGATTCCGCCGGCGACGCAAAACGGGATGTCGAGCAGCCGTGCGACGCGCGTCACCCAAGAGCGATCGACGACGCGCCCGCTTGGACTCGCGGTGATGTCGTAAAAGACGAGCTCATCGGCCCCCTCGTCGCGATAGCGCGCCGCGAGCTCGAGGATATCTCCGACGATGCGATGGTCGCGGAAACGCACGCCTTTGACGACCTGGCCGTCGCGCACGTCCAAGCAGGGAATTATGCGTTTGGCAAGAATGCTCGCAGCTCCTCGATTGGAATCAAGTCCTCCAGCAGGGCCTTGCCGCTGATCGCCGCTGCGACCTCGATGCCGTCGAGCGCCGCGAGATCGCGCAAATCGCGAATCCCGCCCGAGGCCTGCCAGGCTATTGTCGGAAAACGCTGCACGGCCTCCCGGTACAGCTCGACGTTTGGGCCCGTCAGCGCGCCGTCGCGCCGTACGTCGGTGCACAAGACGTGCACGAGTCCTTGTGCGGTGAAGTTGTCGACGGCGTTCCACAGCGACAGCTGCGACTGTTCGCGCCAGCCGTGCGTCGCGACGCGCGGTATGCAGCTGCCGTCCAATCGTACGTCGAACGCCAGGGTCATGCGATCGGCGCCGAATTCCCGAATCCAATCGCGTACCGCGTCCCCGTGCGTCACGGCGGCACTGCCGACGACGACACGCGCAACTCCCAAGGCCAACATCTCGGCAACGGCGTCGTGGCTGCGCAAACCGCCGCCGACTTGCAGACGAACGTCGCTTCGTGCCGCCAACTGCCGGATGATCTCGCGGTTCCCCGAACTGCCGTCGCGCGCGCCGTCGAGGTCCACGACATGGATCCAATCCGCGCCCAAGCCGCAATACTTTGCGACCAAATCCTGGGGGTCGTTCGGATAGCGGGTCTCGCTGTCAAAATCGCCGTGCAGCAGACGCACACAGCGGCCGGCACGAAGGTCGATGGAGGGAATGAGGCGCACGGGCTATTGTGCCGCCGAGACGATCATCGCAGGTCCAAGAAATTGCGCAGCAGGCGCGCACCGACGGCCGCCGAGCGCTCGGGGTGAAATTGCGCACCGAAAAAATTGCGCCATTGCACACAAGCGCTGAACGGTTTGCCGTAAACGGTCGTTGCCACCGTAGCAAAGCTCGTTGGCAGCGCAAAGCTGTGGACGAAGTAGGCATAGTCGTCGTCGGTGATCCCTTCGAGCAGCGCACTGCGCGCGGCGATCGCGAGCGTGTTCCAGCCAATGTGTGGAACGGGATGGCCCGGACTATTTTCAAATCGCTCGGCGCGCCCGGGAATGACGCCGAGACACGTTGTCGAGCCTTCGGCCGAGGCCTCGTGCAGCAACTGCATGCCCAAACAGATGCCGAGCACGGGTTGGCTCAAGCGCGGGATCACGCCATCGAGATGCGCGGCGCGCAGCCGCTGCATGGCGTCCGCCGCCGCTCCCACGCCGGGCAGAATGACGTGCGTTGCCGCGCGGATGCGATCGGCGTCGGCCGATACGCTCGAGGCGATGCGCAGGCGTTCCAGCGCAAACTGCAGTGAGGCGATGTTGGCGCCGCCGCTCTCGATGATGACGACGTCGCGCGGGCTCACAACACGCCCTTGGTGCTCGGCAGCTCGACGCCTTCGACGCGAATCGCCTGACGCAGGCTGCGGCCGACCCCCTTGAAGCAAGACTCGATCATATGGTGCGAGTTCTCGCCGCGCACGGTCAGATGCAATGCGGCGCCCAGGGTTTCTGCGAGTGAGCGAAAGAAGTGCGGCACGAGTTCGGTGGGTAGATCGCCGACGCGATCGCGATTGAAGCTCCCGTTCCATACGAAATAGGGGCGGCCGGACAGATCGAGCGCGACTTGCGTCTCGGCTTCGTCCATGGCGAGCAGAAACCCGTAGCGGGCGATGCCTTGCTTCTCGCCGAGCGCCTCGCGCAAGGCCAATCCTAAGGCGAGCGCGCAATCCTCGACCGTATGATGCTCGTCGATGTGCAGATCGCCTTTGCACTTCAAGCGTAGAGAGAAGCCCGCATGTTTCGCGATTTGCTCGAGCATGTGATCGAAAAATCCCAGTCCCGTCGACACCTCGATCGGGCTCTCCCGGGACAAGTCCAACTCGATGTCGATCTCGGTTTCCTTGGTCTTACGGCGCACGTGGGAGCGGCGGGCCGATCCCAAGATGCGCGCTGCAATCGCGCCCCAGGTCTCCTCCGGCGTGCCGTTGAGGCGAACCCGCAGTCCTTGCAGCCCCAGGTTCGCGGCAAGTTGCAAATCGGTGTCGCGGTCGCCGATCACGTAACTATGTGCGAGATCGAGCGCATTGACGGCGAGGTATTCGCGCAGCATGCCGGTGTTCGGCTTGCGGCAATCGCAGTTATCCCGCACGAAATGCGGGCAGATGAACACGGCTTCGAATTCGATTCCCTGCGAGGCGAACAAACGCAAGATGAATTGATGAGCGAGTTCGAACCGCTCGGTCGGCAGGCTCCCGGTCCCGAGGCCATCCTGGTTCGTCACCATGACGAATCCGAAGCCGGCGCGCTTCAGCTCCAGCAACGCGGCGATGACGCCGGGCATCAATCGAATCTTCTCCAAACTGTCGACCTGTTCGTCGGGCGGCTCCTCGTTCAAGGTGCCGTCGCGATCCAGGAATACGATTCGTCTGCCGCTCATGCCGACTCCAGGCTGGCGAGTAAGCGTTCGTTCTCGGCGTGCGTGCCGACCGTGACGCGCAGTGAACGGCCGAGAGCCGGGTAGCCGCGCAGATCGCGCACGATCAGACCGCCGCGCATGCTCGCGCGCACGAACGCATCGACATCCGGGCTGTCGACGAGCAAGAAGTTCGTGTCGCTCGGCCAAACCGTCTCCACAAGAGCCGAAGCCGAGAGGCGCTTACGCAGGTATTCGCGCTCGGTGACCAGCACCGCGAGTCGATCGCGAGTCGCACTGAGCGCGGCGGGATCGAGGGCGCGCATCGCGGCCTCGATCGTCGGCTGCGCAAGGCTATAGGGCGGCACGACGCGCCTCGCGATCTCGATCAGTTCGGGCGCGCCGAGCAGCGCGCCGATGCGCGCTCCGGCGAGCGCATAGGCTTTGGAGAGCGTGCGCAAGATCGCGAGCGTCGGGTAGCGGTGGAGCCAGGTCGTCAAACTGATGGCGCCGGTCCATTCGATGTAGGCCTCGTCGACGACGATGATGGCTTTATCCGCGAGCGCATCGCAAACCACCGCAATGGCGTTGTAGTCGAGCAGATTGGCGGTCGGATTGTTCGGCGAGCAGAGGTAGACGATCTTGACCTGCGGGGTCCACGCGGCCAGCACGCGCTCCACGTCCAGGCGCCATCCGTGCGTGCGCTGAAGCGGCACGTCGATCACGCCGGCACCCTGAATGCGCGCGGCCACTTGATACATCCCGAAGGTAGGCGTGCACTGCATGATCGCGTCGACACCCGCGCGCAGAAAGATCCGCGACAAGACATCGATTGCTTCGTCGCTACCGCGCGTCGCCAGGAGATTCGCGGGTTGCACCCCATAGAGCGCCGCCAGGCGCGCGATCAATTCCGCCGGCTGCGGCTCCGGATAGCGGTTCAGGCCGATCGTGCTCCCATCCTGCGCGGGTCTCCAGGGGGCCTCGTTGGCATGCAGGCGTGTCAAGCCCGGCAGCCACTGCGCATGCGAATAGGGCTTCAGCGTCAGAATTTCCGGGCGTGCGAGATGCAGCAGCGGGTTCACGATCTAAAGTCCTGCAAGTGCCGCGAGGCGTATCGTCACGGCGGCCGCATGCGCGTCCAAACCCTCGAGTCCCGCGAGCGCTTGCGCGGTCGGACCGAGGTTGCGCAGCCCGGCCGGCGTGAGTTCTTGCACCGTGATTCGCTTTTGAAAATCCTCGAGCGACAGTCCGCTGTATGCCCTCGCGTAGCCGTAGGTCGGGAGCGTGTGATTGGGTCCGCTGCAATAGTCGCCCATGGACTCCGGCGACCAACTGCCGAGAAACACCGCACCGGCGGCGGTTACGCGCTCCAACCACGCCCTAGGCTCCCGCACTTCGAGCAGCAAGTGTTCAGGGGCATAGGTGTTGGCGATCTCGACGGCGGTCGCGAGCGTATCGACGACGATCAAGCGCATGTGCGCGATGGACTCGTCGAGGATCGCGCTGCGGGAAAGGCTCGCACGTTGCCGCGCGACTTCGTTCGCCACGGCATCGGCAAACGCCGCGCTGTCGGTCACGAGCACGCATTGCGCATCGACGCTGTGCTCCGCCTGGGCGAGGAGGTCGGCGGCGACGAAGTCTGCGCGCGCGCCGTCGTCGGCGATGACGAGGACCTCGCTGACGCCGGCCGGCAAATCGGCGGCGGCGCCCGCGGGGTCCGTTGCGGCGAGCAATTTGGCCGCCGTGACCCAGGCGTTGCCGGGTCCGAAGATCTTGTCGCATTTCGCGATGCTGGCCGTTCCATAGGCCATTGCAGCCACGGCCTGGGCACCTCCGATTTTATAGACCTGCTCGATGCCGGCCTTGCGGGCCGCCACCAATACCGAGGGACTCGCGCCGCCGTTGCGTGCCGGCGCCGTGCAAAGAATGCGCTCCGGACAGCCGGCGATCGCGGCCGGCACTGCAAGCATGATCGCCGTCGAGGGCAGCGGCGCGGAGCCCGCGGGCACGTACAAGCCGACGGCGCGGATCGGCACGCTGCGCCGCTCGCAGACGACGCCCGGCGCCGTTTCGACGCGCAGCGGCGCCGGCATCTGGGCGGCGTGAAACCGGTGTACCGTCGATATCGCCCTCTCGATCGCCGCATGTTCGGCGCTCGATAGACTGCGCTCGGCGGCGGCGAACTCGGAGCCGCTCACTGCGAGCTCGCTCAAGCGCACGCCGTCGTATTTTTCGGTGAGCCGGAAAAGTGCGGCATCGCCTTCGGCGCGCACGGCCGCGATGATTTGCCGTACGCCGGCGACGATGCGCTCCTCGTCGCGCAGCGCCGGCCTTGTAAGTGCGGCGTTTCTTGCGGATGGGGATAGTGATTGCCAGTCGAGAATTCGCATCGATCAAGCCAGCATTTTCTCGACGGGCAGCACCAGCACCGATGTGGCGCCGACCTTTTTGAGCTCTTCGAGTGTCTCCCAAAACACGTTTTCCCGGCACACTGCATGCACCGCGACCCGGTCGCCGCGGCCCTCGAGCGGAATCACCGTAGGCGACTCGCTGCCGGGCAGTAGCTTTGCGATTGCCGCGAGTGCGGAGCGGGGCGCATGAAGCATGATGTATTTGCTGCCTTTGACTTGTTCGACGCCGTCGACGCGCATCAACAGGCGCCGCGTCCAGTCTTGCTTTTCGGCCGGGATCGGCACCGGCGTGCGTATCAAGACGGCCTGACTCTCGAGCACCGTCTCGACCTGACGCAAATGATTGGCCGCCAAAGTCGAGCCGGTTGAAACGAGATCGCAAATCAAGTCGGCGCGCCCGAGCCTCGGCGCGATCTCGACGGAACCCGACAGCACGACGACCTCGGCGCTGATGCGCCGCGCAGTCAGGAACTGATTCAGGATATTCGGATACGTCGTCGCGATGCGCTTGCCGGCGAGCGATTCCGCGCCGCGATACTCGAAGCCGTCCGGCACCGCGATGCAGAGCTTGCAGCGTCCGAAATCCAGGAGTTGAACTTGCTCGAACAGCGGTGTCAGGCCGCGTGCCGTGAAGGCGAGGCGCTTTTCCTCGACGACGTTCAGCCCCACCAGCCCAAGATCGCAGACGTCCTCTTGCACCAGATCCGGAATGTCGTCGTCGCGCACGAACAGCACGTCGAGCGGCATGTTTTCGCCGTAGCACATGAGCTGGTCTTTGCCGCGGCTGAATTTCAGGCCGCATCGGAGCAACAGATCGAGTGAACTGTCGGTGAGGCGGCCGCTCTTTTGAACTGCAATTTTTAGTCGCATCGCTATGCTCGCTCTAGGGGCTGCGCGCCGCATTCAATCGCTCGGTGACGACGCGGTAGCCACCGTTGCCCGAGGTTAGAAAGCGGGCGACTCGCCCGATCGTCGTGACGCTGACCCCGGTCTGCTTGTGGATTTCGCGGTAGGGGAGGCCGCGCTCCAGCAGCTCGACGACCGCCCAACGATCCGACATCGCCTGCAGCTCGGCCGGGGTGCACAAATCGCGGAAAAAGCTGCGGCACTCCTCGAGCGAGCGCAAGGCGAGCACGGCCGAACACAGCGCGCGTTCATGCTGCTGCTCTTGGCGCACGGTCACGGGGCGGTTGGTCTTCATGGTTTCGGGTTCGTGTGGGGTTCTTGCTAATGTATTAACGCGCTATTACATTAATACATTGGACTGGATTGTGCAAGCACCGCCGCGCTTGACGGAGAGTCCATCAGTGCCTAGAATCCCGCGGTTCATCTAGACCGGCTGAGGGAAAGGCCCTTAGAAGCCGGGGCAACCACCCAGGGGTTCACGCTCCGAGGGAACGGTGCCAACTCCTGCGGTAACGCGCTCATTCGGCGCGGTACCGGTAGATGAGCGGCCTGTTTTGCGGCGCGTCGTGCCGCGTTCCAAGGCCTAAAGAGCGTCGCCGCTCCGCAGGGGTCATGACAACCTGTACGGAGTGTTGAAGACGTGTCTTTGGACGAAACCCTGCATCTGCCCGAACCGTGGATCTTGCATCATGGCGACCTGCTGCCGAACGGCCGCATCGCGTTTCGGGTTGTCGGTGCCGCGCATGCCCCGATCGTCGCGGCCCTCGGTGGCATCTCTGCGCATCGCGGCGTCGCGGGTTCGAAAGGCGAAGCTTGGTGGTCGGAGATCGTGGGTCCGGGCCTCGCGCTGGACACGCTGCGCTTTCGAGTGCTCGGCATCGACTACCTCGGCGGCGCGGGCGACAGCTCGACCCCGGATGGCCATGTTAAATTTCCGCCGGTGAGCGCCTACGATCAGGCAGCGGCCATGGCGGTGGTCGTCCGGCATCTCGGCATACCGCACTTGCATGCGATCGTCGGCGCCTCCTACGGCGGCATGGTCGCGCTCGCCTTCGCGGAGCGTTTTCCCGCGCTGCTCGAACGCATCGTGGTGCTCTCGGCGGCCGACCGGGCGCAAGCACTCTCGACCGCTTGGCGTAGCGTACAGCGCCAGATCGTGCGCGAAGCGATCGAGCGCGGCGACGGAGCGGGGGGCCTGCGCCTCGCGCGCGCCTTGGCAATGACGACTTACCGCAGTGCCGCCGAATTTGCCGAGCGTTTCGGCGGTGAGCCGATTCGGGGCCCGGACCGATTTCGATTTCCGGTCGAGGACTATTTGTTTTCGCGCGGCGATCGCTACGTGCAGCGCTATCGCCCGGAGTCGTTTCTGGCGCTCAGCGAATCCATCGACTTGTTCGCGATCGATGCCGGTCGGGTTCGTACGCCGGCCACGCTGTTTGCGGTGCGCCAAGACCAGCTCGTGCCGCTCGCCGACATGCACGCCTTCGCCGGCCGTCTCGGCGGCCGGTACCGGCTGTTCGAGATCGACTCGATTTTCGGTCACGATGCGTTCTTGAAGGAAGGCGCGGCACTGAAACCCATTTTTGAACAGGCGCTCGCGGAGGGCATTTAAATGACGAAGAAAGATACTCGGAGCATCGCCACGCGTGCGGTGCGCGCCGGTCTCGAAACCGATACCCAGTTCGGCGCGGTCGTGCCGCCCATCTACTTGTCGTCGAATTTCGCGTTCGATGGCTACCGCCAGCAGCGCAGCAAATATGACTACACGCGGTCGGGCAACCCGACGCGCGATCAGCTCGCCGAGGCGCTGGCCGACCTCGAAGGCGGGGCCGGCGCGGTGGTGACCTGCACCGGCATGGCGGCGATTACCTTGCTCATGGCGACGCTGCCCGGCGGCGCGCGAATCATCGCGCCGCACGACTGTTATGGCGGCACATTCCGGCTGTTCACGGCGCTGCACGCGCAGGGCAAGCTCGTCGTCGATTTCATCGACCAGGGCGACTCCGTGGCGTTGCAGCGTGCGCTCGGCAACAAACCCAAGCTCGTGTGGATCGAAACCCCGAGCAATCCGCTGCTGCGCATCGTCGATATCCGCGCAATCGCGGCCGCGGCCCACGCGGCCGGCGCTAGTGTCGTCGCGGACAATACGTTTCTGTCGCCGCTATGGCAGCAGCCGCTGAAGTTGGGCGCCGATTGGGTCATGCACTCGACCACGAAGTATTTGAACGGGCACAGCGATGTGGTCGGTGGAGCCGTGATCAGTGCAAGCGCCGAACAGCATGAACAGCTCGCGTGGTGGGCGAATGCGACCGGCGTAACGGGCGCCCCTTTCGACAGCTTCTTGACCCTGCGCGGCATACGCACGCTGGGCGCGCGTATGCGCATCCATGCGGAGAATGCCGCGGCCGTCGTCGCCGCGCTGTACCGCCATCCGGCCGTCGCGCGCGTCTATTATCCGGGCCTTGCCGATCACCCGGGCCATGAACTCGCGGCGCGCCAGCAGTCCGGATTCGGTGCGATGCTGAGTTTCGAACTCGCAGGAGGCGAGCCCGCCGTCAAAGCCTTCCTGGAGGATCTCGAGTGCTTCACGCTCGCCGAGTCGCTGGGCGGTGTCGAGAGCTTGATTGCGCACCCGGTTTCGATGACGCACGCCGGAATGGACGCCGAGGCGCGTGCGCGCGCCGGCATCGGGGCGGGCCTGCTGCGAGTTTCGGTTGGCATCGAATCTGCCGATGATCTCGTCGCGGATATTCGCGCCGGGCTCGAGCGCGTGACGCAGAGCGCGGCCGCGTAGTCGCGCCAGATCCGCGCGCAGACCCACGCGGCATCGGCGCGGCATCGGCGCGGCATCGGCGCGGCATCGGCGCGGCATCGGCGCCGCAGCCCGGAAGGTCTTGTCAGTTGAGCGCGAAGGCCCTCAGCACCGCGTCGCCGGTGGCGCGCGTCGTCGTGCCCGGCATGCCCGGTGAGGCGAGATCGGCGGGGCGCGCACCGCCGATGAGAGCCGCCGAGACCGCGGCTTCGAGCGCACGCGCCTCCGGCTCCAGTTGCAGCGAATAGCGCAGCAACATCGCGGCGCTCAAGATCGTCGCATAGGGATTCGCGATGCCGCGGCCCGCGATGTCGGGTGCCGAGCCGTGGATCGGTTCATAGAGTCCGCTGCGGCTCATCGACCCCAACGACGCCGACGGCAGCATGCCGAGCGATCCTGCCAGCATCGAGGCTTCGTCGGTAAGAATGTCGCCGAACATGTTTTCGGTGACGATGACGTCGAAATCTCGCGGTCTCTTGATCAGATGCATCGCCGCCGAGTCGACCAACATGTGTTCGAACCGCACCTCCGGGAATTCGGCGGGCAGCAGCCTCTCGACGACGCCGCGCCATAGACGCGAGGTTTCGAGGACGTTCGCCTTGTCGACCGAGGTTAATTTGCGGCTGCGTTCGCGTGCGAGTCCCGCGGCGAGGCGCACGACGCGCTCGATCTCGGCCACGGTATAGCGGCAGATGTCGGTGGCCTCGGATTCGGTGCGGTGTTTTTCGCCGAAATAAATTCCGCCGGTCAACTCCCGCACGACCATGATGTCGACACCGTGCAGCAATTCGGCTTTGATCGGCGATGCATCGAGCACCGCCGGATGCGGCACGACGGGCCGCAGATTCGCGAATAGGCCGAGCGCCTTGCGCAGCTGCAGCAAACCCTGTTCCGGCCGCACTGCCGCGTTCGGATCGGACCACTTCGGGCCGCCGACCGCGCCCATCAAAATCGCGTCGGCGCGCCGGCAGGCCGCGAGCGTCGCGGCCGGCAGCGGATCGCCGGTGGCGTCGATCGCGGCGCCGCCGAGCAGCGCGGCTTCGAACCGGAACGAATGCCCGTATCGGGACGCCACGGCTTCGAGCGCGCGCACGGCCTCGTCGGTGACCTCGGCGCCGATGCCGTCGCCGGGAAGAACTGCGATCAGCGCGTGCATCTGCGGTTCACGCGGCCGCGTGCCGCGATTCGTAGCGCTCGATATCGGCGAGCCGGCTCTGCAGGTAGCCCAATTCGTCGACGCCGCTCAACAAGCAATGCCGTGCGAATGCTTCGATCGGGAAATTCACGCTGATTCCGTTCGGCAAGGTCAGACGCGTCGTTTCCAGATCGACGAGCACTTCGGCGCCGGGATTCTCCAAGAGCCAGCGATGCGTCGCTGCATCGACGACGATCGGCAAGAGACCGTTCTTGAGGGAATTGCTGCAGAAGATATCCGCTATGCCTGAACTGATGACGGCGCGGAAACCATAGTCGAGCAGCGCCCAGGGCGCGTGTTCTCGCGATGAACCGCAACCGAAGTTATGGCCGGTGACGAGGATGCGGCTGCCGGCGGCGGCGGCTTGGTTCAAAATGAACCGTGGATTCGGCTCGCCGCCGGGTAGGTAGCGCCAATCCGCGAATAGCGACTTGCCGAGGCCTAGCTTCGTCGTGATCGTCAAGAATCTCGCCGGAATGATCTGGTCGGTGTCGATGTTGGTCGACGGCATGACGACCGTCGTCGAACGCAATTGCTTGATCGGTTCCATCAGAGCATCTTGCGCGGATCGGAGATTTTTCCGTGCACGGCGCTGGCCGCGGCCGTGTAGGGGCTTGCGAGCAGGGTTCTGGCGCCGACTCCTTGCCGGCCTTCGAAGTTGCGATTGCTCGTGCTGACCGCGTATTGGCCCGCGCCCACCGTGTCGCCGTTCATGCCGAGGCACATCGAGCAGCCTGACTCGCGCCAATCGGCGCCGGCCGCGATGAAAATCTCTGCAAGACCCGCGGCCTCGGCATCGCGTTTGATTTGCTGCGAGCCCGGCACGATCATCAGGCGCACGCCGCTCGCGACTTTTCGACCTTTCAAGATCTGCGCAGCGGCCTGCAAATCCTCGAGACGCCCATTCGTGCAGCTGCCGATGAATACGACGTCGATCGGCTTGCCGAGCATCGCATCGCCTTCGTGGAAGCCCATGTATTCGAGCGCCTTGGCGTTGACGGCATCTGCCGCTCTGAAGGGGATGGCCGCACTAATCGGTAACACCATTCCCGGATTCGTACCGTAGGTGATCATCGGCTCGAGGCTGCCGGCGTCGATGTCGACGGCGGCGTCGAACCGGGCGCCCGGATCGCTCGCAAGTGCGCGCCAGCGGGCGACGGCCGCATCCCAATCCTTTCCGCGGGGCGCGCGCGGCCGGTCTGCGAGGTACCGGAAAGTCGTGTCGTCCGGCGCAATCATGCCGGCGCGCGCTCCGGCCTCGATGGACATGTTGCAGACGGTCATGCGCTCATCCATCGATAGCGCACGGATTGCCTCGCCGCGGTATTCGAAGACATAACCCGTGCCGCCCGATACGCCGATCTTGCCGATGATCGCGAGAATCAAATCCTTGGCCGTGACACCGGGCTTCAAACGGCCAGCGACATTCACGGCAAAGGTCTTCGGCTTGCGCTGCAAGAGACATTGCGTCGCGAAGACGTGGCCCACTTCCGTGCTGCCGATGCCGAAGGCGAGTGCCCCGAAGGCACCATGCGTGCTCGTATGGCTGTCGCCGCAGACGATCGTCATGCCCGGCTGCGTCGTGCCCAGTTCGGGGCTGATGACGTGCACGATGCCGCGCCTTGGATCGCGCAGTCCGAACAGCTCGACGCCGAAATTCGCAGCGTTTTGTTCGAGCTGCCGCACTTGCTTGGCGGCTGCGTCGACCTTGATCGGCACGTCGCCGAAGATCTGTTCGGTGCGCGTCGGCGTCGAATGATCCATCGTCGCGAGCGTGCGGTCCGGGCGGCGCACGGGAAGTCCATGCGCCTGCAAAAGAGCAAATGCTTGCGGCGACGTGACTTCGTGGATCAGGTGCAAATCGATATAGAGGATCGCAGGCGTGTCCGGGGTTTCCGCAACCACCTCGTGCGCCGCCCATACCTTCTCGAACATCGTTTGCGCTGGCATGACCCGACGACTCGTATCAGTTCTTTGCGGATTCCAACCAGGGCATGCGGGCACGAAGCTTCGCGCCGATCTTCTCGATCGAGTGGCTCATATCGGCCTTGAGCAGCTTGGTGTATTTGCGCCGACCGCTCTTGTTCTCGGCGATCCATTGACGCGCAAATTTGCCCTCTTGGATTTCGGTGAGGATTTTCTTCATTTCCTTCTTGGTCGCCTTGTTCACGATGCGCGGACCGCGTGTGAGGTCGCCGTATTTGGCGGTCTCGCTGATGAATCGATGCATCTTGGTGATGCCGCCTTCGTGCAGCAGATCGACGATGAGCTTGAGCTCGTGCAGACATTCGTAATAGGCGACCGCCGGCTGATAGCCCGCTTCCACCAGGGTTTCATAGCCCTTGACGACCAATTCCGTCGCTCCGCCGCAGAGCACGGCCTGTTCGCCGAACAGATCCGTCTCGGTTTCCTCCGCAAAGCTCGTCTCGAGCACGCCGCCGCGCGTTCCGCCGATGCCGTCCGCATAGGCGAGTGCCTTGGCTTTGGCGCGCCTCGAGGCATTTTGTGCCACCGCGATCAGGCACGGAACGCCGCGCCCCTGTTGGTATTGGCGGCGCACGAGGTCGCCCGGACCCTTCGGCGCGATCAATACGACATCCAAATCCTTGCGCGGCTTGATTTGGCCGAAGTGGATGTTGAAGCCGTGCGCGAACAGCAGCGTCGCGCCCTTCTCCAACAGCGGCTTGATTTCTTCGTACAAGGCCTTTTGCGTCAAATCCGGTACCAGCATCGCGACCAGCGTCGCGCCTTTGACGGCCTCCGCGGGCTCCAACACGGTCAGCCCGTCTTTCTTGGCTTTCTTCCAGCTGTCACCCTTGCGTACCCCGACGACGACGTCGTATCCGCTGTCGTGCAGATTGAGCGCATGCGCGCGCCCCTGGCTGCCGTACCCGAGAACTGCGATCCGCGCTCCACGCAGCGCCTTGTGGTCGACATCTTTTTGCGAATACAAACGCATGCTCATCTCCTGGTAAACCGACTCGTCCCGTTGAAAATGCAAGACCCTGCTCCGGATCCCGAGCACACCCGCCGTGCGGGTCCCCGAAAGCGACGAGCCCGATAAGAAGCCGCAAATAGCACCATATAATCTCTTATCATGCAAGGTCTGGCCATGGGTCCCGAACGCTTTAGTCTCCAAGGAATTATGCTCATGAACACAGATGGCGGCGCCGCGATTGCTTTGTGGCTGCTTTACGAGGATGAAATCGAGGCTTGGGCGGCCGAGCATACGCCTTTGCAGAAGCGCTGGATCGGCGAGCAGAACTTCAAGGGCGAGCGGCATCGGGTCGTATTGCTGCCCGATGCGCAAGGCGGCTTGACCGCCGCACTCGGCGGTCTCGGTAAACGGCATGGCGCATTGTCTTTGTGGCATGCGGCCGGCATCGCCGAACGATTACCGCCGCGACGCTTCGCTCTGCAACAATCCTTCGGCGCCGGCGAGGCGACCCAGATTGCATTGGGATTCGCGTATGCCGCCTATCGCTTCGAACGCTACAAGCGCGTCAAGCCGGACGGCAGCGCGAGTCTCGCGCCGCCGGAGAATGCCGATATCGGCTATGTCGCGGCCGCCGCCGAGTCCCTCGGCATGGCGCGCGATTGGATCAATACCCCGGCGGCCGATTTCGGGCCGGCCGAACTCGCGGCCGTGGCGCAGCGGGTCGCGGAGCGTCACGGCGCGATCTACGCCGAATGGGTCGGGGAGGATCTGCTGCGCGCGAATTTTCCCGCGATACATGCGGTAGGCCGCGCCAGCGCGGCGGCGCCGCGCATGATCGAGTTGCGCTGGTCGCCGCTCACCGATGGCGGCCTGCCGAAACTCGTGCTCGTCGGCAAAGGCGTCTGCTTCGACACCGGCGGGCTCGACATCAAAGCGAGCGCCGGCATGGGACTCATGAAAAAGGACATGGGCGGGGCGGCGGTTGCGCTCGCGCTCGCGCACATGCTCATGACAGGCCATGTTCGCGCCGATTTGCGGGTACTGATTCCGGCGGTCGAGAACTCGATCAGCGGCAACGCTTACCGGCCGGGCGACGTGCTGGCGACGCGCAAGGGTTTGAGCGTCGAGGTCGGCAACACCGACGCGGAAGGGCGGCTGGTACTTTGCGATGCGCTCGCGCTCGCAGACGCCGAGCAACCCGATTTGATCATCGATTTCGCGACGCTCACGGGGGCTGCGCGCGTGGCATTGGGGCCGGAATTGCCCGCGCTGTTCGGAACCGATGAGCAAGTCGTCGGCGATATCGCGCGCGCGGCCGCGATCGAGCATGACCCGCTCTGGCCGATGCCGCTGTGGAGCGCCTATGACGACGAACTCGGCAGCAAGATCGCCGATTTGAACAATGTATCGCCATCGGGCTTGGCCGGCGCGATTTTCGGCGCTTTGTTCCTCAAGCGTTTCGTGACGGAAACACCGCGTTGGATACACATCGATTTGTACGCCTGGAATTCGAAGGATCGCCCGGGTCGCAGCGTCGGCGCCGAGGCTCAGGGCGTGCGCGGCGTATACCGGTATCTGCTGGCGCGCTACGGCAGCACGCGCTAAGCCGCGCAAGCGCACGGCCGGCCCTCGCGCGATGCACGCCGGCATTGCGCGATCGCTGTCGGCGTGTTTATGCTTCCCGCCCGCTAGATCATCCCAAAAGAACTGCGAGTCATGGCCAAAAAGAAATCCGCTGCCGTCGATACGCGTAAATTTTCCCGTGTGGTCGTCGACGGCATCAAGCAGACGCCGGGTCGCGCGATGCTGCGGGCCGTCGGCTTCGTCGATGCCGATTTCGAGAAGCCGCAAGTCGGAATCGCCTCGACTTGGAGCAATTTAACGCCCTGCAACATGCACATCGATGAACTTGCGCGCGTGGCGGCGGCCGGCGTCGAGGAGGCGGGTGCGAAGGCGATCACCTTCAATACGATCACGGTGTCCGACGGGATTTCGATGGGCACGCCCGGCATGCGCTATTCCTTGGTTTCCCGCGAGGTCATCGCCGATTCGATAGAAACGGTCGTCGGAGCGCAAGGCTTCGACGGCGTGGTGGCGATCGGGGGGTGCGACAAGAACATGCCGGGTTGTCTGATCGCGCTCGCGCGCCTGGACCGGCCCGGCGTTTTCGTCTATGGCGGAACGATTCGTCCGGGCCCCGATCGCAGCGACATCGTGACCGTGTTCGAGGCGATCGGCGGCTACGCGCGCGGTGCTGTTTCTGAGCAACAACTGAAGTTCGTCGAACGCACGGCGATCCCCGGTCCGGGGTCCTGCGCGGGCATGTATACGGCCAATACGATGGCCTCGGCGATTGAAGCCTTGGGCATGAGTCTGCCGAACAGCTCGGCGCAGGATGCGGTGTCGGGGCAAAAACGCGACGATTGCGCTCGCGCCGGCGCAGCAGTCGTCAATTTGATCAAGCAAGGTATTTTGCCGCGCCAAATAATGACGCGCAAGGCATTTGAAAACGCGATCACTGTCGTCATTGCGCTCGGCGGCTCGACGAACGCGGTACTGCATCTGCTGGCGATGGCCTCGGCCGCCGAGGTGAAGCTCAAGCTCGATGATTTCACGCGCATCGGCAAGCGCGTGCCGGTGCTCGCGGATTTGCGTCCCAGCGGACGTTTTTCGATGTCCGAGCTGGTGGCGATCGGCGGAATCCAGCCGTTGATGAAGACCTTGTTGGATGCCGGTCTGCTCCATGGCGATTGCCTCACGGTCACCGGCTGTTCGCTCGCCGAGAACCTGCATTACGTCAAACCGTATCCGGCCGATCAGCAAATCGTGCGGCCGCTCGCGGATCCGATTAAGAAAGACAGCCACTTGGTCATTCTCTACGGAAATCTTGCCCCCGAAGGCGCGGTTGCCAAGATCACGGGCAAGGAGGGATTGACGTTCGACGGCACGGCGCGGGTCTTCGAATCCGAGGAGCAAGCGCTGCAAGGCATCCTGGGCGGGCGCGTTCGGGCGGGCGATGTCGTCGTGATTCGCTATGAGGGACCTAGAGGAGGCCCCGGCATGCGCGAGATGTTGAGTCCAACGGGCGCCATCGTGGGCAAGGGACTCGGCAGCGACGTCGCGCTGATCACCGACGGGCGGTTCTCCGGCGGCAGCCACGGTTTTGTCGTGGGCCATGTATCGCCCGAAGCCGCAGTCGGCGGCCCGCTTGCATTGGTCAAAAATGGTGACCGCATCGTGATCGATGCAAAGCGCCGCGAGATCCGCTTGCAGGTCGGCGCGACCGAACTGAAACGCCGTCGCAAGGCATGGGTAGCGCCGCGGCCTAATCCGAGGCGGGGCGTGTTGGCGAAGTACGCCAAGTGTGTCAGCAGCGCAACGCTCGGCGCGGTGACCGACCTGGAGTGAAGCCACGGTGGGCAGCCGTCACGAGATTCTGTCGCCCATGTGGAGTGCACCGTGTCGACTATATATTGAAAGATCGCTGCAGTGCGCGGCCGAGGCGAACGCAGTGGCGGGTAAGCCGCCGCGACCGGAGGCAATTGCGCTTTTCTGGGCTGCAATTCGCGCTTGCAGTTCGGGCGGTTTATGTGTCAGGCTCTTTAGCAGCTGAAGGGAACTGGGAATACCCTCACTGAGAAATTCAGGACGCGATTCGGCGATGCGCGGCGACCGTTCTTCGGGGGGGGGCGAATCACGCGCAGTTTTGGGGGCGCATCTTGCGCGGTTCAACGTAAGAGACAGGGGAATAGGGTCGCGAGACTTATGTATAACTACGAAGAACCATCAATGTTTTCGGGCAAGAAGGGGTTCATCTTCCTTCTCGTCATTGGGCTGCATATCGTCGTCGGCTATGGATTCTATTCGGGACTCGCGCGCCGCATCGTGCAAACGATCATCCCGCCGGTTGAAATCGCGGAGATCGACAAGCCGAAGCCCGACGACAAACCGCCGCCGCCGCCGCCGAAACTCGAAGACATCAAGCCGTATGTGCCGCCTCCCGAGTTCGTCGACATCTCCGCGCCGGTCTCGGAGGCCGCCATTACACAGGTCGCGACGACCAATTACGTACCACCCCCGGTCGCCCAGGCGCCGGCGCCCCAGCATTCGCATACGAACATCCGCATGGATCCCAAGCACCCGCTGAAGATCGGCGAAGACTATTACCCCGACGCGTCCAAGCGTGCCAACGAGGAGGGCCGGTGCGTCGTCAAATTGACGGTCGCGGCGGATGGGCGCATTGTCGATCAGAGTATTCAAGAGAGTTCCGGCTTTCCGCGCTTGGACGACGCCTGTCTGAAGGGCGTACGCGGTCAGCGTATGCTGCCGGCGATGGAAGACGGCAAGCCGATCGAGACGACGGCGGCCGTTCCGATCGTCTGGAAACTGAAGAATTGAATCGAATACGTACTTTATTGCCGGATTGTTATTGCGTTGACATCAAATAAACTCGCCTAAAGTAGAGGGAATCGGTCCATGTCAGAGACAGTTGTTGAAAACCCGTATGGCCTTGGCGCACTCATTGCCCAAGGCGACATCGTCGCGCGGACGACTTTGGCCATTTTGTTAATCATGTCCTTGTTGACGTGGTTCATCATGATCACGAAGGCCTTGGATCAACGTCGGTTGCGTCTTTATGCGATCGAGGCCGAACGAGAGTTTTGGACCTCGACGAGCCTTACCGATGCGATCAGCAAGCTCAAGGGCGCGTCAAACCCGTTCCGCGCGCTCGCCGAAACCGGCAAGCAGGCGTTTGAGCATCACGAGCTCAATAAGACACGGCTTGAGGGTGCAATCGACGCCAACGAATGGATGTCCGAGGCGCTGAGCCGCACGGCCGATATCGTCATCAGCCGTTTGCAGTCGGGGCTGCCCGTGCTGGCCTCGGTCGGCTCCACGGCACCCTTCGTCGGCTTGTTCGGCACGGTCTGGGGCATCTACCACGCCTTGATCGCGATCAGCCTCGCGGGACAAGCGTCGATCGACAAGGTCGCGGGCCCTGTAGGCGAAGCCTTGATCATGACGGCGATCGGCCTCGCGGTCGCGGTGCCGGCGGTGCTCGGCTACAACGTGCTGCTGCGCCGAAACAAGAACGTGCAAGAGCGAGTGACGCACTTCGCGCACGAATTGCATGCCTATGTGCTCTCCGGGTCGAAGCTCGGACTCGGTCGTGACAGCCCGACGACGCCGCCGGCAGGCAAGCCCGCCGCTGCAGTTGCGCGCTAGGAAGTCAAGCCCATGGCCATGAACGTCGGCGGGAAGGGCGAAGGCGAAGTGATGTCGGACATCAACGTCACGCCCTTGGTGGACGTGATGTTGGTGCTGCTGATCATCTTCATTATTACGATTCCTGTGATCGTGGCGCAGGTGCACCTGAACTTGCCGAAGGCGACCAATCTGCCGACCCAGACCAAACCCGAAAACATCACGATTTCGGTCGACAAGGACGGCAACATGTATTGGAACACCAAGCTGTTGCCGAACCTCGCGGCGCTCAAAGATGAGCTGCGCGGCATCGCGCGCATCGATCCGCAGCCCGAAGTGCACATCCGCGGCGATTCCGATGTGCGCTATCAGTTCGTGGGCCAGGTTCTCGTGGCTTCTCAGCAGATCGGCATCCGCAAAGTGGCATTTCTGACCGAACCCGATCATCTCGGCGTCGTCACTCGCTAGGAGTTAGTTCGAATGGCTATGAATGTTGGCGCGGGCGAGGGCGAGTCCTATTCAGATATCAATATGACTCCGTTGATCGACATCATGTTGGTGTTGCTCATCATCTTCATCATCACGATTCCGGTCATGACCCATGCGGTGAAAATCGACAATCCGCTGCCGCCGCCGCCTAATTTTGTTCCGCCGCCGCCTCCGGAGATCGTCAATCTGTCGATCGATTTCGACGGCACGCTGCTCTGGAACGGCGCGGCAGTCGATCGCAAGACTCTGCAAAGTTATGTTGCTTCCGAGGCTACCAAGTCGCCGCAGCCCGAGGTGCACATTACGGTCGATAAGTTCGCCAAGTACGAAAAGGTCGCGCAGACCCTGGCGGATTTGCAGAGCCGTGGTTTGAAGAAAATCGGTTTCGTCAACAACGACTTTTTCTAGGGCGGGCGTTACTCAAATGTGCTTCGGCGCGCCAGCCCCTTCGGCTCGGGTTGCGCGCCGTTCGTTTGAACGGCGGTTCCCGAAGTAGATAACGAGGATTGCTAACGATGAATTCAAAAAAACAACACCAGCTTCACCCGGCGATCAACTGGACCTCCAAACTCTGTCTCGGATTGCTCATTGGCGGTCTTGGCCTGGTCCTCAGCGCACCATGGGCGGACGCGGCGGATACCAAGGATACCAAGGGTCCCCAAATCAGCCGTTCGATCGCCAAGGAAATGATCGCGGCGCAGAAGGCCCTGCAAGGCAATCAGTTTGATGAGGGTCTGAAACACCTCGCGGAGGCCGAAGCCGTAAGCCCGCTGACGCCTTTCGATCACAAGACGATCGATGAGCTCAAGGCCTATGCCTACGTCAAGACCAACAATCTCAAGGCCGCGCTGGTCGCCTACGAAGAGGCGCTGGCGACGGGCGCGGCGACCGCCGAGGAGACGATGCGCTACACGCGCGCGGCGTTCCAGATCAGCTACAGCTTTCAGCAATACGCCAAGGCAATCGATTACGGCAAGAAACTCGTCGAAACCGAGGCCGCCAATTCGGATAGCTACGCGATCATCACGCAGAGCTATTATCTGCAAAAGGACTGCAAGAACGCCGTGATCTGGTCGGATAAGTCGATCGCCTTCGCGCACAAGAACAACGAGACACCCAAGGAAAATCTGTATCTGTTCAAACTGCAGTGCGCATTCGACAACAACGATAATCCAGCGACGATTGCCGCTCTCGAGGATCTGATCCGTCTGAACGGCAAGACCGATTATTGGAACAAGCTGTTGCGCTTCGTGATCCAGGACGAAAAAGAGGATCGCAACATCCTCATGATCTATCGGGTAATGATGGCGACGAACTCCTTTAGTTCGGGAAGCAACTATATCGAGATGGCGCAGCTTCTTGCGGATGCACCGGCATTGCCGGGTGAGGCGCAATCGGTGCTCGACAAGGGCATCGCATCGGGGCTCATCGGCGCCGACCAGAAGGAGCGCACTACGCGTCTGCAGGCCTCGTTGAAGTCGCGCGCGGATACCGATCGCAAAGGCTTGCCGCAGTTTGCCGCCGAAGCCGCCAAGAGTCCCAGCGGCGAGCTCTCGGTGAAACTCGGTGAGGTCTATTATGGCTTCGGCGATTACCAGAATGCCGCCACGGCCATCAACGACGGTCTACAGAAGGGATCGGTCAAGCACCTCGACGAGGCCTATGTCTACCTCGGTCTCGCGCAGGCCCAGCTGAAGGATATTCCCGACGCCAAGAAAGCGTTTGCTTCATTGAAGACGGTTCCCAATATGAGCCCGAAGATTCTCAAGCTCTGGACGCTCTATTCGGACCGCCTCAGCTAAGGAGACCTGGTATGACGATCAAAGTGGGCGATAAAATGCCTAAGGGCAGCTTTTCGAGAATGACGGCGGACGGTCCCAAGAAGATCACGACCGACGAGTTGTTTGCCGGTAAGACCGTCGTGTTGTTTTCCGTGCCGGGAGCATTTACGCCGACTTGCGATGCGCGGCACTTGCCGGGATACGTGGAACTTGCGGCCAAGATCAAGGCGAAGGGCGTCGATACGATCGCCTGCACCGCGGTCAACGACGTTTTCGTCATGAATGCCTGGGGCAAGCACGGCAAGGTCGGCGAAGCGATCCTGATGTTGGCCGACGGCAATGGGGATTATGTCAAAGCGCTCGGACTCGAGCTCAATGCGACGGGTCATGGCATGGGCCAGCGCGGTCAGCGCTTCGCGCTGATCGTCAAGGACGGCGTGGCGACCCATGTCAATGTCGAGGCTCCCGGCGAATTCAAGGTTTCCGCCGCCGATTACGTCTTAGCGCAGCTCTAAATGCGGCGCGTGCCTTGCTAGCGCTGCGGACTACGTCGTCCGGCGTTTCCCTATGCGAGGCGGCCAAGGTGGCTCGCGAGGTCTACGGCATCGACGCCGCGCTGACACCGCTCGCAGGCGAGCGCGACGACAACTTTCTGTTGCGCAGTGCCGACGGCACGCGCTGCGTCTTGAAGATACTCGACTTGGCCGCGGATCCGATGACGGTCGACTGCCAGGTCACGGTGCTGCGTCACTTGGCCGAGCAAGACCCGACGCTACCGGTGCCGAGACTTCGAGCGACTCGATTGGGTGCCCCCGTCGGCATGCTCCAATGCGCGGGCGCGCGGTATTCGACGCTGCTCATCGAATATTTACCCGGGCAACCGCTATCGGCGCCGACCTCCAATCCCCGGCTGCTGCGCGGCTTCGGCTACGCGATCGGCCGCCTCGATCGGGCGTTGCAAGGATTTTTTCACCCCAAGCTCGCGCAGTCGCTGGTCTGGGACGTGCGGCGCCTGCCGGAACTCGCCGCGATCGTCGGCGACCTCGAGCACGACCACGTGGGCCGCCTCGTCAAGGCCATTGTCGGCGCGTTCGCCGAGAAGCTACCCGCGCTGCGCGGTTTGCCCAGTCAGGCGATCCATGGCGATTGCCACGCGAGCAACGTGCTCGTCGACGAGGACGCGCAAGAGATCGTCGGCATCGTCGATTTCGGCGATATGATCCACGCACCGCGGGTCCTCGAGCCGGCCGTTGCGATGTCGGAGCTGCTGACCGAAGGGATTGCCGCACAGGAGGATTTGACGGCGCTGTTGCGGGGTTATGTCGAGGTTCAGCCCCTGCAGACTGCGGAAATCGAGTTTCTCTATGAGCTCATCACGGCACGCCATGCAGTGACGCTTTTGGTGCAGGCATGGCGCTCTCGAAACGATCTCGGGGGCGCGCGGGCGCTGCGCGATGCGGCGGCCCATGCGGGGTGCTCGCTGGAGCATCTGACGACGCTTGGGAGAGGCGAATTGACGGCGGCCTGGCACGAGGCGGCGGGCACCCTGCCGCCGGCTGCACGCCTGCGGCGGCGGCGCGCGCGGCTTCTGGGAGCGGGTGCGGAACTGTTCTACGACGAGCCGCTGCATATCGTCCGCGGCGAAGACGTCTGGCTCATCGACGCCGCGGGCCGGCGCTTTCTGGATGTCTACAACAACGTCGCGCACGTGGGGCATTCGCATCCGACGGTGGCAGCGGCGATCCAGCGACAGTGCGCGACGCTGGCGACGCATAGCCGCTATTTACACGAAGGGATTCTCGATTATGCGGAGGCTCTTACCGCGCGCCTACCATCGCATCTCGATACCTGCATTTTCGTCAATTCGGGCAGCGAGGCGAACGACGTCGCCTGGCGTATCGCGCAGTCGGTGACGGGCAACCAGGGTGCGCTCATCATGGAGAACGCTTATCACGGCATTACGGATGCCGTGGCCGCGTTGACGCCGTCCGCCGGTCAAGCGTCGCAGCCGCATGTGGCGGCGCTCAAAGCGCCGCCACGGGGCCTAGGCGCGCTCGCAAATGCGAGTCAGGCCCAGCTCGGGCTTGCGGCCGAGGACGCTGAGCGCGCACTCGCGGAGCTGCGCGCGAGGGCGTATGCGCCGGCTGCGTTTTATATCGATACTGCGCTGACCAGCAATGGGATCTTCGATCCGCCGCCTGCCTGGCTCGCGCAGATTACGACGCGCGCGCGGAATGCCGGAGCGCTGATCGTCGCTGACGAGGTCCAATATGGTCTGGGACGATCCGGGTCGCATTTTTGGGGATTCGAACGCCGCGGGCTCGAGCCGGATATCGTCACGCTCGGCAAACCGGTCGGTAACGGCTTTCCGCTGGGGATCGTGATCTCGAGCCGAGCGGTAGTCGAGGAATTCCAAGCAAGATACGGATTTTTCTCGACTTTTGGTGGCAACGCTGTCGCGGCGGCTGCAGGTCTTGCGGTATTGCAGGTCTTGGAGCGCGAGCACTTGCAGCAGAATGCGCAGGAGACCGGCGCTTACTTGCGTGCGGGTCTCGAATCGCTCGCGGCACGCCACGCCACCCTTGGCGAGGTCCGTGGCGCGGGATTGCTGCTGGGACTCGAGCTCAAAGCCGAGCCCAAGCGCATCGTCAATACCCTGCGCGCACGACACGGCATATTGACGGGCTTGGAGGGCCCGCTAGGCAATGTCCTGAAGCTCAGGCCGCCGCTGTCGTTTAGGCGCCTGCACGCCGACCAGTTGATCGCTGCGATCGATGCGACCTTGGGCGCCTTGCCCGGCGTTTAGATCAGCCGCTGCAGTTCCGGAACGATCTGGAACAAGTCCCCGACCAGACCGATATCCGCAACCTCGAAGATCGGTGCCTCGCCGTCCTTGTTGATCGCGACGATGGTGCGGGCGTCCTTGATGCCGGTCAGGTGTTGAATTGCCCCCGAGATGCCGATTGCAATGTAAATCTCCGGCGAGATGATCTTGCCGGTCTGACCCACCTGCATCTCATTGGCGGCGTATCCCGCGTCGACGGCTGCCCGCGAGGCGCCGACGGCCGCGCCCAATTTGTCGGCCAGACTGAATAGCAGCTTGAAGTTCTCGGCGCTTCCCAGTGCGCGGCCGCCGGATACGACCTTCGACGCGGTCTGCAGGTCGGGGCGATCCGTGGAGCCGGATTTTGCGCCGATGTAGCGCGTATGCGAGGGCAGAGCGACAGCGACGGCGCGCGTTTCGATACTGGCGCTGCCGCCGGTGGACGGCGCGGCTTCGAACGAAGCGACGCGCAAGGTTGCGACCAGCTTGCGGGCTGGATCGGCCTCCACCGTGATGATCGCATTTCCCGCGTAGATCGGACGTCTGAACCGGTAAGCGGCCTCGACGGCCATGAGATCGCTGACTTGCGGCACGCCGAGCAGCGCCGCGACGCGCGGCATCAGATCCTTGCCGAAGCTCGTCGACGGACCGAAAATGTGCGTGTAATCGGCCGCCAGGGCAACGATTTGCGGTGCGTAGAGCGCCGCGAGCGCATGTGCGTTCTCGGGGCGGTCCACACGCAGCACCTTGTGCACGCCGGGCACTGCGGCGGCCTGAGCGGCAACCGCTGCGGTATCCGCGCCCAGCAAGGCTATCGTGATTTGCGCGTCCGGCAGCCCCTGCGCGCCGGTGACGCATTTAAGCGTCGCGAGGTTCAGCGTCTTGCCGTCATGTTCACCGACAATCAGTATTTTGAGCATTAGATCAAACCCTTTTTCTTGAGGACATCGACGAGCTCAGCAACATCCTTGACGAGAACTCCCTTTTGTCGCTGCGCGGGCGGTTCCGTTTTGACTGTCTTTAGCAGGCTTGCGGCGGCGACGCCGAGCGCGTCTAGCGACGTCACGTCGAGCGGCTTCTTCTTGGCCTTCATGATATCCGGCAGCTTCACGTAACGGGGTTCGTTGAGGCGCAGATCCACGGTCACCACCGCAGGCAGATCGACCTCGATGGTTTCCAAGCCCGCGTCCACCTCGCGGGTGACGGTAGCGGTGTTGCCGGCGATGTCGAGCTTGGACGCGTAGGTGGCCTGCGGTCGCTCCCAAAGCGCGGCGAGCATCTGCCCGGTCTGATTGGCGTCATCGTCGATGGCTTGCTTGCCGAGGAAAATGAGATCCGGATTTTCCTTCTTGGCCAAGGCAAGAAAGGTTTGCGCCGCGATCAATGGCTCCACGGCGGTGTCGGTTTGCACGAGTATCGCCCGGTCCGCGCCCATCGCGAGCGCGGTACGCAATTGTTGCTGTGTATCCGACACGCCGATGCTGACCGCGACGATCTCCACATTCCCCACCCGTTCCTTGATGCGCAAAGCCTCCTCGAGCGCGATCTCATCGAACGGATTGACGCTCATTTTCACGCCGTCGAGCATGACTCCACTGCCGTCGGGCTTGACGCGCACGCGCACGTTGTAATCGACCACGCGCTTGATGCACACCATGATCTTCTGCATTGAGACTCCTTAGGAGACCGTCGTGGCCGCGCTCGTACGGCTTACCGTGGTCTGTTGTTCGGAAAAATCGGCGCGAATTCTATCCGCGCATGCACGTAGTTTGGGCAGAAATCGCGTCACCGCAACCGGCAGCGCCATGGCCGCGGCCGCGAATCGCATCGTCAAACCCGCAAGCGCCGCATCCTCGAGCACCACGGGCACGCTGATCGCGATGTCGTCCGATGCGGGCCGGCTGCGATTGGCCGTCGCGTACCCTTGAGCGTGGATTTCGCGCAAGGTTTGCAGCAATTGCACGCGTGAACGCGCGAATCCATGCTCCGGCTTGCCGGAATGCGCTAAAACGTCGATCAGACTGTCGCGCTGGGTCGCCGGACAGTGGGCGAGATACGCGAGTCCTGTCGCGCTCGTCAGCAACGGCACGCGAAAGCCGGCCGAGTAGCGCTCGACGGCCAGCGGGCTGCTGTGGTCCGTGGTTTCACGCACGAGCATCGACGTGCCCGACAGTGTCGCGATAGCCACGGGCCAGGCGATTTCGCGCGACAAATCGTAGATAAACGGCTTCGCGATTTGCGTGACCCAAGGCTCATCATCGAAGCCGTCGCTCAAGCCGCGCACCAGGATCGTCAAGCGATATCGATCGTCGGTGGAATTGCGATAGACGAAACCCGCGTCGCAAAGCGTCTCCAAAATGCGATACACGGTCGTGCGCGGTAGACGAATATCTTGTACAAGCTCCGATACCGTGGCACCGTCGCGTAGATTCAGAACCGTCAGCGCATCGAGCCCGCGCATGAGCGAGCGAATGGGGCGTGTAGATTCCATTTGACCTCGGGAAGCGGATTAGGATTGGCGCGGAACGCTAATCCATCGGCGCGCTAGTTTAAGGATCGTCGCCTCCCTTGTCCACACAGCGGTCAATGGATACACTTAAAAATGGGCATGCGGACGATCCGTTATTTTCTAGGACGCCTCGGCGGTGCTGTTCCGACGCTGTTGGCGATCATCACCATCAGTTTCTTTTTGATGCGCCTCGCTCCCGGCGGTCCGTTCGACGCCGAGCAGAGCTTGCCGCCCGACGCCATGGCCAACCTCGAGGCGGTTTACGGCCTCGATCAACCGCTGTGGATTCAGTATGGGCGCTACCTGGGTGCCCTCGCGCACGGAGATTTCGGTCCTTCGTACCGATATCGTGACGTCACGGTGACGGAGCTCATCGGCCAGGGGCTGCCCGTCAGCGCGACGATCGGGGCGATCGCGATCGCGATCGCCTTGTGTGTAGGCGTCGCACTGGGCACCCTGGCCGCGCTACATCAAGATTCCATGATCGATTACGCGACCATGGCGCTCGCCGTCGCCGGAGTCGCGATACCCTCGTTCGTTCTGCTGCCCTTTCTGGGTCTGGTGTTTGCGATCCATCTGCATTGGTTGCCCGTGGCCGGGTGGGAGCCCGGATCGGCCGCGGATCTCGTGCTGCCGGTCGCCGTGCTGTGCCTACCGCCGCTCGCCTATATCGCACGGCTGACGCGCGCGAGCATGATCGAAGTCTTGCGCAGCCCCTATATACGCACGGCCTTCGCAAAAGGAATGCCGCTCGGCACCGTGATCCTGCGCCACGCGATGCGGCCGGCGCTGGTGCCGGTCGCAGGGTACCTGGTGCCGGCAGTGGCGGCGATCATGACCGGATCCTTGGTCGTGGAGTCGATCTCGGGTTTGCCGGGGATCGGTCGATACTTGGTTCAAGGCGCGTTGAATCGTGATTACACGCTCGTATTGGGAATGGTCATCGTCTATTCGACGTTTCTGATCGGCATGGGGTTGCTGGTCGATCTTCTGTACGCGTGGCTCGATCCGCGCATACGGTTCCAGTCGTGAGCGGCATCTGGAGCGACACCGCGCGGCGCCTGAAATCGAGCCCTCTGGCCTTGGCGGCGGCCGGATTCATCGTGGCGGTTGCGCTGGTGTCGATCGTGGGTCCCCTCGTGGATTCGAATCGATTCGACACGCTCGATTGGTCGAACATCGCCGTGGCGCCGGGCGCGCAGCACGGCCATTGGCTCGGCACCGACCGGCTCGGCCGCGACCTGTTCGTTCGGACGCTCGACGGGACGCGAATTTCACTGCTGATTGGGCTGATTGCGACCTCGGTGAGTCTCGTCGTCGGGGTCGCATACGGCGCGGTTGCGGGGTTCGCCGGAGGCAACATCGATCGGTGGATGATGCGCGTCGTCGAGATATTGAGCGGATTGCCGCTCGTTTTCTTCGTGATTCTGCTGACCGTGATGTTCGGCCGCGGCGTGTTGCTGCTGCTGATCTCGATCGGCTCGATTGGATGGCTCACGATGGCGCGCATCGTTCGCGGCCAGACCTTGAGCATTCGCCGGCGTGAGTTCATCGAGGCGGCCATCGCCGGGGGGGCGAGTTCGGGTCGCATCATCTTCAAGCACGTGATACCGAACGTCATTGGACCGGTGATCGTCTATGCGACGCTCACGGTGCCGCAAATGATCTTGTTCGAGAGTTTCTTGAGTTTTTTGGGGCTCGGAATTCAGGAGCCCCATGCGAGTCTCGGAACCCTGATCGCCGACGGTGCCGCGGAAATGGAGGCGGCACCGTGGATATTGCTCACGCCGGGCGTGCTGCTCGCGGTCTTGCTGCTGAGCTTCAATATTTTCGGCGATTGTCTGCGCGACGCGCTCGATACCGAGGAGCGTTGAAGCATGGCGCCTGTGCTCGCAACTCCCGCGCTCGAGATCGAAGGACTGAACGTCGATTTTCTGCGCGGCACCAGAGCAACGGCCGCGGTTCGGGACGTCTCGTTGTCGGTCGCGCTGGGTGAGTGCCTCGCGATTGTCGGCGAATCCGGATCCGGCAAGAGCCAGATTTTCCTGGCTGTCATGGATCTGCTCGCGGGCAATGCGCGCGCGAGCGGCAGCGTGCGGTTTTTCGGACACGAACTGTTGTCGGCGCCGCGCTCGGCTCTGGATGCGGTGCGCGGCTCCAAGCTGACGATGGTTTTTCAGGATCCCCTTTCGGCACTGACACCCCACTTGAAGATCGGCGTGCAAATGGCGGAGGTACTGGTTCGCCATCGCGGCCAGTCGTGGCGCGAAGCGGAAGCGGCCGCGCTCGCGATGCTGTCGCGCGTTCGGATATCGGAGCCGGAGCGGCGATTACGCCAATACCCACACGAACTCTCGGGCGGCATGCGCCAGCGCGTTCTGATCGGCATGAGTTTGCTGTGCGAACCGGATCTGCTGATCGCCGATGAACCGACCACGGCTCTCGATGTCACCGTACAGGCTCAAGTGCTGGAGCTGCTGCGCAGCATGCGTCTCGAATCTCGAATGGGAATCGTGCTGATCAGCCATGATTTCGGTTTGGTCGCCGGTCTCGCCGATCGAATCATCGTGCTGTACGCGGGTCGCATCGTCGAAAGCGCGAGCGCGGCGCAGCTGTTCGCGCGTCCGCGTCACCCGTACACGGCCGCATTGATGCAGTGTGCGCCCGCTCTGACGGGCATACACCAGGAGCGTATGCCGACGCTGCCGGGTCAACCGCCGGATCCGGGCATTCGCGTCGACGGCTGCGCGTTCGCGCCGCGCTGTTCGAATGCAACCGCGCGCTGCCGTCTCGATCGCCCGATGCTCCAGAGCATCGGCGCCGGGGCGCAGCTGGCTTGTCACCACCCGATGCCGGCATGAACGAGCCGCTGCTACGCGTCAAGAACTTGCGCGTGGAATTCTCCTCGTCGCGGGGATTGCTCGCACCCGAGGCCTTTGCCGCGATCGACGACGTGAGCTTCGATATCGAGGCGGGCGAGACACTCGGGCTCGTCGGCGAATCCGGGTCCGGAAAATCCACGTTGGCGCGGGCGCTGTTGCGTTTGATTCCGGCGATGCGAGGCGAAGTGCGTTGGCGCGGCCGGGATTTATTGGCGATGGGCGCGCGCGAGCTGCGCCGCGAGCGGCGCAATCTGCAACTGGTATTTCAGGATCCCTTGTCGAGCCTGGATCCGCGGATGCGCATCGCGGAGATTTTGGCCGAACCGTTGCGAATTTTCGAGCCGTCGTTGAACGAGCGCGAGCGGCAAGATCGCATCGACCGCATGTTGGAACGAGTCGGCCTGGTGGGAAGTCTGGGCGATCGATATCCGCGCGAATTCAGCGGCGGCCAGTGCCAGCGCATCGCGATCGCGCGCGCAATGATGCCCGGCCCGAAAATCCTGATTTGCGATGAAGCCGTCAGTTCGCTGGACGTGTCGATCCAAGGCCAGATCGTCAATTTGCTGCACGATTTGCAGCTTGAACTCGGCATGGCGATCCTGTTCATCAGCCACAATCTCGGCGTCGTGCGCCACATCAGTCACCGCGTATTGGTGCTGTACGGGGGTCGTGCGGTGGAAATCGCGCCGCGCGATCGCCTGTTCGCCGCGCCCGCGCATCCGTACACCCGCGCGTTGTTGGCGGCGGTGCCCGCGCTGCTGCCCTTGCGTTCGAGCGCGCCCGTGGACCCGCTCGCCGGCGAGCCACCGCGCGTCGACGAGGTCTCCAAGGGCTGCGTCTTTAGCAGCCGCTGCGCCTACGCGGCGGCCGAATGCCTCACGACCCGGCCGATTCCGGAACAGATCTCGGAGCAGCATTGGGTCGCTTGCCACCGATGGCGGCAGCTACCGGCGCCGACGCCGCCGGGCTAAATGCTGGCCGCGGCCCCGGTGTTTCCGCTATTCTTGCACCCATGAGTAAACGACTGCACGTGCGGCCCAGCGATGCCCTCAGTAACGTCCGTTATGAAATCCGCGGCAAGTTGGCGCGTCGGGCGCTCGAGTTGGAGCGCCTCGGCCACGACATCATTTCCCTGAACATCGGCAATCCCTACGCGTTCGGCTTCCGCACGCCGGAGACGATGCGCCTCGCGATGATCGAGAATTTGCGCCACAGCGAAGGCTACGTACATCAAAAGGGGATATTTCCGGCACGCGAAGCGGTGGTCATGCAGCAGCAGGAGCGCGGCGTGCGCGGGTTGAGCGTCGATGAGGTGTTCATCGGCAACGGCGTCAGCGAACTCATCGATTTGTGCTTGCGGGCGCTGCTCAACCCGGGCGACGAGGTCCTCGTGCCGAGTCCGGATTATCCGCTGTGGACCGCTGCCGTGAACCTCAATACGGGGCGCGCGGTTCACTATCCCTGCCGGCCGCAGCAGGGTTTCGTTCCGGATCCGCCGGAAATCGAAGCACTGATCACGCGACGCACGCGAGCGATCGTCGTCGTGAATCCGAATAATCCGAGCGGCGCGGTGTACCCATACGAGACCCTGGCTGCGATCGCGCGCATCGCCGAGAAGCACCGTCTGGTCGTGCTGTCGGACGAGATTTACGACCAGATTCTCTACGACGGCGCGCAGTTCGTTCCAATGGCGACGCTGGTGCACGATACGCTGTGCTGCACGATGAGCGGTCTTTCGAAAGTCTATCGGGCATGCGGCTACCGGGTCGGCTGGGCGGCATTTTCCGGGGACATCGAAAGCGCCGGCGAGTACTTGAACGCGCTCGAATTGCTGTCCTCTCTGCGTCTCTGCAGCAACGTCGCCGGACAATGGGCCGTGCAGACGGCGCTCGGCGGATATCAGAGCATTCGCGAATTGACGCGCCCCGGGGGGCGGCTCTACGAATCGCGGCAAGCGATCCTCGATGGCGTGGCGCGCAGCAAATATCTTCGCTTGTCGAGGCCCATGGGCGCGCTGTATTCATTCGTCGAGGTGCGCTCCGACGCCGTGCCGGATTTCGACGATCAGCGCTTCGCGCTCGATCTGTTGGAAACGAAGCACGTGCTCGTCGCGCCGGGCGTGAGTTTCAATGTTGCCGACCGCAATTTCTTTCGCATTACGAATTTGCCCGAGCCTCAGGTGTTGAGGACGGTGTTCGATCGCATCGAGGAATTGCTCGGGAGCGAAACCGCCGCGCCGGCCTTGCAGGTCGTGGCCGCCGCCGGCAAGGTGCAGGCCCGCTGAACTCGCCGGGCGTTGCGGGCGACATAGGGACCGCCCTCGCGGCGGGCACGACGGTCCTCACGCCGACCGCAGAGCTCGCGGCGATCCTGTTCGATAGCACCGAGAGATCCCGGCGCGACGCGGGTATCGCCGTGTGGCCGACGCCGCGCATTCGCGATTTCTCGTCGTGGCTGCGCGAACAGCATCTGCGGCGCCAGTCGACGGACCCCACGGCGCTGCGCGTCCTCAACGAGATCGAGGAGCGCGAGTTGTGGCTGGCCATCGTGCAAGGCAGCAAACTCGCCGAGAGCGTTCTCGAGCCCGCGGGCGCCGCTGCCGCGGCACAGCGCGCGCGGCGTGCAATGGTGGAACATGGAATACCGCTAGCAAAGCTTGCGGCGTATTCCACCGAGGAATCGAACGCTCTACTGGAATGGATTGGAGGCTTCGATCGGCGCTGCCGCGAACTCGGCTGCGTCAGCAGCGATGAATTGCTGCAAACCCTCGCTGAGCCGCCGGAGCCCGTCTCTTGGATAGAGAGTCCCGCATGGAGACCGATGGCGCGCCGATGGCTGGAGCGGCACGCACGCGGGCTCGTGCGCCCGGCCCAAGCGCCCGCCGCGGTCGCCTGCGCCTTATTCGATGCGCCCGATCCCGACACGGAACTCGCGGCGATCGCCGATTGGGCGCGATCCGGATTGCAGTCAGACCCGGGCTTTCGCGCCTGGGTCTGCGTGCCGGACCTACGCGCGCGGCGCGCCGAGGCGCTGGACGCATTCGACGCGGCGCTCGCACCGCAGCGCTTCTGCCTACCGGGCACCGCAGGAGTCGCGGCCTATGCGCTCGCCGGCGGTGCTCCGCTCGCCGACTACCCGTCGGTGCGCATCGCCCTCGAGACCTTGAACCTCGCGCGCGGCATCGTGCCATTCGAGCGCTACAGCGCGTTGTTGCGCGCTCCCGAGTACCAAGCATCCTCCGCCGACGCGAGTCGCTCGGCACTGCTCGACGTCGGCCTGCGGACGCGCGCGCCGAGCGACTTGCCCTTGGCGGCATGGCTCGCACTGTCGGACCGCGTTGCGCGCGAGCTTGCGATGGAACCGGTCGATGCTCTGGTGCGACTGCGTGCGGTCACGCAGACGCTGGATCGATCGCACGGTACCCACCCGTTGAGTCGCTGGGTGCCTCTATGGATTGCCGCGTTCGAGAGCGGACCTTGGGGCTATCGCCATCGCTGGTCGAGCGGCGAATACCAAGCGGCCGAGCGACTGCGCGAATTATTGTCCACGCTGGCCTTCGCCGATCGATTCTTCGGCGCGCTCTCGCGACAAGCGGCGGAGCGTCTGCTGACGACCGCCGCGCGCGACACGCCGTTTCAGCCGCAGACGGGAATTCCGCCGATATGGGTCAGCGGCGAGCTGAGCGATCCCTGGCTGAAATACGACGGTCTATGGGTCGCGGGACTCTCGGAGGATCGGTGGCCGGCCCGCGCGGAGCCGAATCCGCTGCTCCCCGTAGCGTTGCAGAGAGATTACGGCGTGGCGGGTGCGACCGTGCAATCGCAACTGCACTCGGCGCGCGATCTACAGCAGCGCTGGCGTGCGCGTGCGCCCAGCATCGTCTTCAGTTATGCGAACTCCGACGCGTCACGCGCAACGATGGCGAGTCCGCTGCTGCCCGCCGGATTGCCCGCGTTGCGCTCCGCTGCGGCCGAACCGCAACCTCACTGGCTCCACGGCCGGCGTCGCGCGCCGGCGCTCGAACGTGTGCTCGACGATTGCGGGCCGCCGTTCGGCGAATCTGAACGCACGCGCGGCGTCGAGAGCTTGCGGGCACAGAGCCGCTGCGCCTTTCGCGGTTTCGCGCACACGCGACTGCGCAGCGACGCGCTCGCGTTGCCGACGCCGGGCTTCAGCCCGCTGGAGCGGGGTCAACTCGTGCACGATGCGCTTGAAGGGGTTTGGGCGAGATTGCAAGATTCGGCGGCGCTCGAGGCGCTGGGGGAGGCGGCGCGCGCGCAGTTGCTCGATGCGAGCATCGCGCGCGCGATCGAGGCGCGCTGCGCGGTCCGCGATCCCGGCGCGCGCTGGCGCACGCGTGAACGCCTCAGAATGCGCAGTCTGCTCGATCGATGGCTCGACGTGGAACGGCAGCGCGAGCCCTTCGCAGTGGAGCGACTGGAGCAAGGCCGGCAACCTGCGCGCCATGCGGGCGTCGAATTCGCGTGCCGTATCGACCGCGTCGATCGGCTGCGCGACGGCGCGCGTGTCCTCATCGATTACAAGACGGGCCTCAGCGACGCGGACTGGCGCGGCCCGCGACCCGATAATCCCCAATTGCCGGTCTATGCGTTGCAGTACGCCGAACGCTTGGTCGCCGTGGCGTATGGCCAGGTCAATGCGGCCGATAGCCGCTTCGTCGCCGAATCCGAGCGCGCCGGTGTCTTCGAGCCGCGGCAGCGGCGCAGCAAGCTCGAGGGGTTCGGCAGCTTCGGCGAATTGCTCGGTGTCTGGTCGGCGCGCATCGAGCGACTCGCGGCCGAGCTTGCCGCGGGCCGCGCGGAAGTGGCGCCGACGCTGCAAGCTTGCGCGACCTGCCACTTACAAGGTTTGTGCCGCATATCGGCGGATACCGATGATTGATGCCACTCCGAGCGTCGGCGACCAGCTCGCTCGCGAGCGCGCGATTCTCGAGGGCGGCTCGGTGCTCGTCCAAGCACCCGCCGGCTCCGGCAAAACCACGCTGTTGGCGCAGCGTTACTTACGCTTGCTCGGACAGGTCGAGGTGCCCGAGCGCATACTCGCGCTGACCTTCACGCGGCGCGCCGCCGAGGAAATGCGCGCGCGCGTGGTCCAAGCCTTGCACGCGGCGCGCTTGCCGGAATGCCCTGCGGAGTTGAATCGGCAGACCTGGGAATTGGGTGTTGCCGCCGCACGCCATTTGGAGCGCTTGGGCTTGGATCTGGGCCAGCACCCGGCACGCCTGCGCATCGAAACGATCGATGCATTCAACGGCTGGCTCGCGGCGCAGCTGCCGATCATTGCGGGCACGGGTTCGAGGCTGCGCACCGATGACAGCGCCGAGTCCCTCTACCGGGATGCCGCGCGGCGCGCTCTGGCGTACGACGAGGAAGATGCCTACGGTGGCGCCGTCGATCGCGTGCTTGCACTCGGAGATCTGCGCTGGACCAGCCTCGTCGAGCGGATTGCGGGCATGCTGCCGAGCCGGGACCGCTGGTTGCCCTTGCTCGCCGGCAGTCTGGAGGCGGCAAGCGCACCGGATGCGGCACAGCTGCAGCGCATCCGAAGCGTCTTCGATGCAGACCTCACATTTCTGGTCACACGCACACTGGGTCAGGCGCTGCTCGCTATCGGCACCGAGCGGATCGCGGTCCTGTCGCGGCTCATCGCAGGGGCAGCGACGCGCCTCCGCGATGAGCGCCCGGAACTTGCGGCGTGGCGCGCCGATGATTCCCGATTGCGCGAGGATCCGACCGATTTGGCTCGCTGGCGCGCGATGTTGGGAATCGTCCTGCTGGCCGACGGCCGCATCCGCACGAGCGTCACGAAAGCCCAGGGTTTTGCGCCCGGGTCTGCTGAGAAGCCGGTGATGCAAGATCTGCTCGCGGAACTCGCGCGCGAGCCGCATGCGGCGCGCGTTCTCGCCGACACTGCGGCGTTGCCCGAGCCCGTCTATAGCGATGCCGATTGGGCCGCCGTACGCGACGTCGCACTGGTCTTGGTACTTGCCGCCGCGGAATTGGACCGCGTGTTTCGCGAAGCGGGGGCCGCGGACTTTCCGGCCGTGTCGATGGCGGCGCAGCGTGCGCTCGGCAGTCCGCTGAACCCAACGGATCTCGCGCTGCGCCTCGATTACCGGCTGCAACATATTCTAGTCGATGAATTCCAGGACACCTCGGCGAGCCAGCTTGCGTTGCTGCGGGTGCTGACGGCCGGTTGGCAGCAGGGCGACGGGCGCAGCGTGTTTTGCGTCGGAGACCCGATGCAGTCGATTTACCGGTTTCGGCACGCCGAGGTGCGGGCCTTCTTGGAACTCGCCGAGGACGGTATCGGCGACGTGCGCTTCGATGTGCAGCGTTTGACGAGCAATTTTCGAACGGCGAAACCGTTGGTGGATTGGATCAATGCGACGTTCTCGCGCATCATGCCGCGCCGCGACGATCGCGACCACGGTGCGATCGCATACCGGCCGAGCGAATCGGCCCGCGCAGTTCCCGCTGGCTTGCAGCCCGGCGTCGCCTTCATGGGCTTGTGGTCCCGCGGCGCCGAGGCGAGCGCTATCGCGGATCTCGTCGCGGCACGCCTGCACGAACATCCGGACTGGCACATTGCCGTCTTGGTGCGCGCCAAGACGCATGCGCGGGAGATCGCGAAGCGCTTCCGTGAACGCGGCATCGCCTTTGACGCCGTCGACATCGAATCGCTTCGGGATCGGGGAATCGTGCGCGACTTGATCATGCTCGCGCGCGCACTGTTGCATTGGGGCGATCGGACGGCCTGGCTCGCATTGTTGCGCGCGCCCTGGACGGGGCTCGAGTTGCGCGATCTCATGATCGTCGCGCACGCCGCTCCGGTCGTTTGGGATGCTCTGACCGACGACGCGACGCTGCTGCGCCTCAGCGCCGACGGCGCCACGCGTTGCCGACGATTCCGCGGCGTCTTGGAGAATGCGCTGCGCGTGCGCTGCCATGACTCGTTTTCCCGGTGGCTTCAGAGAACCTGGCTCGCTCTCGGTGGTCCGGAATGCGCGGCCCTCGAGACGGATCTCGAACAGGCGCGCATGGCGTTTGCTCGCGTACGGGCGCTGGAGCGTGCGGGCCTGCCCGATCCGGCGAATTTCGACGCGGCCTTCGATGATTTGTTCGCGCGCGATGCCGGCGGCAGCGCGGTCGAGATCATGACCATACACAAGGCGAAGGGACTCGAATTCGACCTCGTGATCCTGCCCGCGCTCGAGCGGTCGATAACGCACCGCAACGATGAATTTTTGCTGTCGACGCAAATTACGCGCGCCGATCGGGACGGCCTCGTCATGGCGGCGCGCCCTGCGATCGGCGCGGAGGATCGTTCCTTATTCGAATTTCTGACTGCGCAGGCGAGGCAGGCGGCGGTATTGGAAGCCGAGCGGCTGCTCTACGTGGCATGCACGCGCGCCAAATGGCAATTGCAGCTGACGGCCACCATCGCTAATCCGAAGGCGGACGGCGATTGGGCGCCGCGCTCCGGTAGCTTGCTGAACATTCTATGGCCCATGGTCGGCGAGGATTTCAAGGCGGCGGCCGCAGCCATGCCGCGCAGCGCCGCGAACGGGGATCCGCGCGAGGACGGCGCACCGCGAGGCGGCCCTTTGAGCCGAGTGCCGGTCGACTGGTCGCCGGCGCCGTTACCCGCAACATTCGAACTCGCCGAATCTCCGGGCCTGGTGCAAGCGCAATCGCAAATTCCGGTATTTGATTGGGCCGGTGAAACGGCGAGGCAAGTGGGCAGTCTCGTGCATGCCGAGCTGCAGTCACTGACATTGGATCGCGAAAGCGCGGCAGCGATCAACGCGCGTGAGGCGCATTTCAGGCGCCGGCTCGAGCTGCGGGGAGTGCCGCCCGACCGCTCGGAGGAGGCGAGCCGGCGCGTGATCTCGGCATTGATCGGCGTGCAAGAAGATCCTCGCGGCCGCTGGATATTGCGGAGTGGATATCGCGACGGATTCCGTGAATACGCCTTATCCGGAATCTGGAACGGCGAGATCGTCCGAGTGGTGTTCGATCGCAGCTTCATCGACGAGCGCGGCGTGCGCTGGGTCATCGACTATAAGACGAGCCAGCACATGGGCGGGGGAGTCGAGGAATTTCTGGAACGCGAGGTCGAGCGTTACCGCGCGCCCATGCAGCGTTACGCCGCGTTCGCACAGAGATTGGGGGCCGAACCGGTGCGACTCGGATTATATTTTCCGCTGATGCGCGCCTGGCGGGAATGGGCGCCCTAAAAGGTGAATTCCAGGTCGATTGGAATGTTGCCGTTGCGGTCGCGACCGCGCAACTGCGCGAGGCTGTCGAGTTCCTTGCGCAATTCCTCGGAGACGAGGTTGCGCTCGCGAATCGTGCCCGAAAGCGTGCCGTTGTGCTGCTGTGGCGATACCGTGATGGTGCCTTGAAGCTTCAGCGGACCGCCGGTGTCGCTGAGTTGCCCGGTGATGACGCCATTCGCATCGACCGCGTCTGCGCCGAGGTGCAAGACGTAGCCGCCGAGGTCTGCGCCCGCGGCCAACTGCGCTGCGCTCAAGCCCGAGACCGTGACATCGCCACTGGCCGACAAAATCCTGACCATATCGGTGCTGAGTTTATCCAACGCGATATCGGTCGTGCCGCGCCAACCGCGCACGACGCCGAAATCCTGCAAATCCTCGATCGGACCGCCGCCGCGGATCGCGCTCAATGTCGCTCGGCCGCGATCGATCGTAGCGGTCGCCTCGGCGCCGAAGCCCCGGTGTACCCAATGCAGATCGGCCTTTAGGGCGAGGTGCAGCAATGCCGCCGGATAAATGCGCCATTCGAGGGCTCCGGCGTCGCGCCCGGCCACCGTGATTTTTCCCATCGCGCCGTGCCAAATGCTGCCCGACAGATCGTCGGCATGCACGTTCGGCGGCAGGAAGTGCGTCGCGACGCCGGCTGGCAAGGCACTGAGGAACACCGCGAGCGCGGCCAACGCGACGATCAGGATCCAGACTGCAGTGGCGCGCGCGCGCGCGGGGCGCGGTTCGCTGTTAGTGCTGCGCTTGGTTGAGCGTGACGCTGGCATTGACCACTCCGGCCTGGGCGGTACGATCGATCGTGATCGATTCGATCGCGAGTCCGTAGCGTTGCTCGAGCGTCGCGAGCCATTGGATCAGCGTATCGAAGGGCGCCTCCTCCAGCTGCACGCGAACTCCGGAGACGCCGGCGGGTGCGGTTCCACGCAGCGAACTCGCGAGACCGGACTCGTGTCCAACGCGGTCGACCAACACGACCGGGGCCTCGCCCGTATCGCGCCGCAGCTGGACAGCGCCTTCGCGGATCTCCTGGGCATGGATGCGCATCCATTCCAAATCCTGGCGCCGAGTCTCGGTGCGCTCCATGGCGTTCGATACGGCTGCGTGCAGCGGCAGCAGCAGGCCGAGCACCAAGACCAAAACGCCGAGCGTCGCCGCGCCGATCAGCACAATGCGCCGTTCGCGCTCCGTCAGACCCGCATACCACCGGTTGAGCTTGTTCATTGGTGAGGGTGCCCGGATTGAGTGTGGATCCGCATGTGCGCTTCGACACCGGTTGCGACCGGCGTCGAAGATTGGATTTCCGCCGTGAGACCTTGCTTGCCGATCGCTTGCGAGAGCTGCGACAGGGCGTCGACGCTCGCCGCCGTGATTTTCATGTCCACGGTCTGTTCGCGGAAACTCAATGCGTCGATGCTGGTTTTTGGAACGCTCGCCACACCGGCGCCCAGCGCTTGCATGGCGTGCAGGAAATACTGCGGTCCTACCGCGGATTTGCGAATGCGATCGAGTCGCGCTTCCATTTGCCGGCGCGGGTATGTCGCAGTTTCCGTGGGCATCGCCGAGGCGAATAGTTGCGCGATATCCGCATCGAGTGCCGCGCTTTGGCGTTTGGCATGGCGCAGTTCCAGCGCTTGCGCGCCGACGTGCACGACCAGCAGCACGGCGGCGAGCGCCGCGGCAACGCGCCATTGGCGCCAGCGGGCGCCGTAATCGGTTTCGGCGGCAAACTCGCCTTGCAATAAATTCACGGCACTGCGGGCCGTGAGTTCACGCGCCAGCCACGGCAATGGTCCGTCGGCCAGCAGCTGAATCTTCAGCGAATCGAATTTATCGATGAGACCCTCGAATTCATCTTGTACGCGCAGCCAGTCTTCGCGCGACAAATACAGGATCGCGCTCTCCGGGACCTTGACCGGCTGCGACTCATCGCCCGGATCGGGGATCACACCGGCGACCATCAAGGCTTCCGTCACGGGAGTCAGTTCAACTGCAAATGGCAGACTGCCCGGCCGGCGCACGGCAAGACGGTCGTTTTCGAGCCATAGTACGGTTTGTCCCGGGTTTTCCGGCATCAAGGATATGTCCGGGAAAATCGCGACCGGTGTCAGACCTGCGGCATCGAGCATCGCGAGCCAGCCTTCGATGATCTCGCGCGACACCACCGCAACCGGTGTCTTACCGGTCGCGCCGCGCCGTCCGATCGCAAAATACAGTTGATCGATGTCCTCGGTCAGCTGCTCTTCGAGCGCAAACGGTACTGCGCGCGCGAGCTTGACGCCGCTTCCGGGCGGCAAGTCCGGTTCCGCGAGCAGGACTTGCGTCGCCGGCGCGAGCACGATGAGCTTCGCCGTGGCACCGACCGCGGCTGCGAGTGTCAGCGGACCCCGCTGCCGAGGTCCCGCGGGCGCACCCGTTTCATCGATGCTCAGCCACTCGGTGTCCGTTTGACCGGGCAATGGCAGGCGTAGCAATACAGTCAGCGGCATGGTGTATTCACAATGTTCCAAAACTGCGCAACAGGGGCGTAATTTTGCCCCCATTTCCGCGCAGCAAAAGACTGTACAAGGTGAATTCCGACGTGCCAAGCGTGATGTGCGTGGTTAGACGGAAATACGAACTGGTTTCGGCGTAAAGACCATTGATCTGCACCAGGTTCTTCGGCCCGACGGTCGCCTTGAAAGTGTTGAGGTCCGGAAAGCAACCGGTTTTTCGCCCGATTGCGAGCGCATCGGCATTGCCCGAATACTCGCCGTTGAGGTTGGGAGCGAGGCTTTCGAGGACCAATGCGGGCGCCGTACAGATGTTGATCGTGGCGTTGGCGGTGGGTAGTGCGGTGACGTAGGGCGCAAGCTTCAAATAGTGCGCGAGATCGAAGCCCGGCAGCGCCATCAGTTCACTCGGACTCGTCATCGGCCAGTTGCCGGTCAGATAGGGTGGCGTTTGCGCCGTATAGACCGCATCCTCGGCGCCGTCCGGATTTGTTGGAACGTTGTCCGCATCGATCCAGTCGCGCACCAAACCGGCCCATTTGGTTTCCATATTGAGCGATTGCAGCAGCCGCTGAAACTGCTCCATCGGTACCGGATCCGGCTGACCGTTCGCCAGCGTACGACCCAAATTGTTCAAATTGAAGCGCCCCTGCATATCCTCGAGGCCACCCTGCAAGTATCCGATGGGCTCGCCGTCCGGATTACTCTGCGACGTGATCGGCAAAGGTTGCGTCGCTTGCGCCCATGGCGCCGCGAGCGTGGTTTGCTTGTTCATTTGCATATCGCGCGATAGCACGTCGGCCGCGAGCGCCTCGGCGCCCAATCCGAATTGCACCGCCTGTTCCGCGGCCAGCATGCCGACCGAACGGCGTCGCTCCAGATAGCCTTCGAAGCTGATCTTCCAGGCGAGGATGGTGGCCAGCGACACCAGGATCAGCGCGATGATCAGCGCCACTCCGCGCTGGCGCGCCCGCATTGGCATGCGCCGTCTCATCCTGCGATCTCCACGAGGCGCCGCACGCGTCCCCAATCCTTGAACTCGATGACGATCTCGACTGCGACGGGCCGTACCCACAGTCCCTCGGGTAGGGTGATCGTGGGCGGCGGCCATTCGGTTGCCCAGTTCTGATTGCCGTCGAGGTAGTTCAAGGTCACCTTGGTCACGCCGGTCAGAAGATCCTGGACGACCGGCGTATTGTTCTGAGTCGCGTCGAGCACTGTTTGGTAGATGCGCTGCAATTTGTCGCCGGTCAGCTGGTACGAAACGCGCTGCAAGGTACTGCGCTGCATTCCGGCGGTGTTTGACCAGCCGTCGCGCGTCAAGTCGACGAGTGTCGCCTTGCCGAGGCCGCCACGCAGGGCCGCCTGCCGGGTCGTACCCAAGGGATCGCGGACCGGGCGCGGCACGGCCTGCGAGAAGTCCTGCGCCATGACGCGAAATCCGAATTCGATCTCGCGCGTGCGCTTCAAGGACAGCTCCGCGCGCTCGGCGCCGATACGCGCGGAGCGATAGGTGCTGTATCCCAGCGCGGACATGATCGCCAAAATCAACAGCGCGACCAACACCTCGATCAGCGTAAAGCCGCTACTGGTGCTGAGCCTGGTGCCGAGCCGGCGCGCAGGTCGAGGGGCGGGCGTCATGGCGAGGTCGAACCATTCGGATTCGACGGGCTGATCGTGCGGGTCGGGCCGGTTCCCGTGGCGCCGGTCCCGGTAGTGCCGGTTCCCGTGGTGCCCGTACCCGTCCCGGTGCTGCCCTGACCCAGCGTGCCCGTAGGGGCAGTGCCGGGCGCCGGTGCGGCCGGCGGCAAGCTGCCTTGGGTCCAATCGATGTTGGAGCCGCCCGGCAGCCCAAGCGCCTTGCCGGTGAAACCGATGTACTCGGCGAGCGGATTGCCTTTGGTGTCCGCGGTGCCGGGCCAGACGCGCACCACCACGCGCTGCATCGAGGGAATGTCGGTATCGTAGTAGCGCGTGTCGTAATGCCAATGACGATTCGCGAAATCGAGCTCGCCGGTGTCGCCGCCGGTGCTGTTGCCGGTAGGGCTGCTCGTGGAGGGCTTTTGCAGATTCAGGCGCACCTCGACGATGCGATTCACGGCGATCATTTGCGCGAGTGCTTTGTCGCGCAAATAGCCGCTGGCATTGGCCGTGCCGCTGACCGCGAGCATCAGCGCCGCGAGCCCCAGCGCGACGATCACGAGGGCCACGAGCACCTCGACGAGCGTGAACCCATGCGCACCGGAGCGGCTCAAGAGCGGTTCCCTGGCGGTGGATGATCCGAACTTTCTATCGCGAGCTTGCCGGTCGCATCGCTCGTTACCGATGCACGCGCTTGGGTGTCGTCGCGCACGACGGTCAATCGAAACGGCGTGGCGTCGCCGCTCGCCGCGATGGCCACTTGCGGCGGAGGCGGGGCGGTGTTGTCGATGAGATTGGGATCGACGGGCTTGAGCACGACTTGGACCGAATCGAGTTGCAATTGCAAGCTCATGCCCTTGGGCAGGTTGCGATGTCGAAACTCCCGTTCCTGATCAAAGTGTGTCCATTGCGCGAGGCGCGTGTCGTAGAAGACAAATTCATAGGCCGTCGGTTCGAGCCGCATGCCGAAATCGCGGCCTTCGATCAAGGCGCGATCGTGCAGCAGGCTCAGCAAGCCCTCGATGCGCATGCTCTCCTGATCGAGTTGCTGATCGCGTCCCGTGACGCCGATCGACAAGACGGCCATTGCGATCACGACGGCCATGATCACGACCACAACGAGGATCTCGACGAGCGTGAAGCCCCGCGACCCGATCTCGTTGCGCGCCTGTTTGTTGCGCATGCTGCCGCAGCGGCCGATGCGGCGCCTATCTCGGATCGAGCGTCAGCGTACTGATGTCCGCGTCGTAGCCTTCGCCGCCCGGCTTGCCGTCACGTCCATACGAAATGATGTCATAGTCGCGCCCATCGGTGCCGGGGCTGATATAGATATACGGGTTGTTCCAAGGATCCTTGGGCAGCGATGCCAAATAACCGCCGGAACGGTAATTCGTGATCGTCGGATCCACCGGCTGCGTGACGAGCGCCTGGAGGCCCTGTTCGGTCGTCGGGTACTTGAAGTTGTCCAAACGATACAAATCCAGGGCCGTTTGGATGGCGCGAATATCACTCTGCGCCCTGGTCACGCGCGCCTTATCGACGTTCTCGAGGATCTTGGGCACGACGAGCGCGCCAAGCACTGCGAGAATGACGACAACCACCATGATCTCGATAAGAGTGAACCCGCTTGATCGAATACGCATACATTAACCTCAGAATCGTCGGACAATGATACCAAAAGGGGGCTTCTGATGCCCGATGGCGGACCAATTCGTGCAGCGCAGCTCGCCGCCGCCCTACAATGGGATCGCGGCCGATGGATTTGGTTGCTGCTGATTGTCTTGTTTTTTCATACTTTGTTGGCGCTCGGCGACAGTGTCACGCTGAGCCTGCGCTACGATCGAGCGGCGCTCGCGGCCGGCGGCTGGTGGCGGCTGTTGACCGCCCATGTCGTGCACTTGGACCTGCATCATCTGATCCTCAACGACTTGGGATTGGTGCTCATGTGGTCCCTGTTTGCCGGAGACTATGATGCCGTCGACTGGACGATCATCGTATTCTCGGGCGCGCTGGCGATCAGCTCGGGACTTTGGTGGCTCAGCCCCGGCGTCAACTGGTATGTGGGAGCATCGGGTGTCTTACACACGATCATGGCCGCAGGCAGCGCTGCGCATCTGGCGACGCGAAACTGGGACCGCTGGATATTGCTCGGCGGCTTGAGCATCAAGCTCGCATTCGAGCAATATCAACATCATGTGGGCCGCTCCGCGCCGCTGATCGTCGTCGACGCGCATCTATACGGTGCCGTGGCGGGATTTGCGGTCGGGGCTGCACTCTGCTGGCGGATGGCTATAATCCGGCACCGGATTCGCGCTTAACAGGCGTTCGCCCTCAGAGGCTTCAAGCATCATGAGTATTGCTTTTGTATTTCCCGGCCAAGGTTCGCAGTCGGTCGGTATGCTGAGTTCCCTGGCGCCGCAATCGCCCCAAATTCAAGCGACCTTCGCCGAGGCTTCGGAGATATTGGGCTACGATCTGTGGAAACTCTGCCAGGAAGGGCCGCCGGAGGCGCTCAACGTGACCGAATCCACGCAACCGGCGATGTTGGCGGCCGGTGTCGCGACTTATCGTCTGTGGCGCGAGCGCGGCGGCGCCGTACCTCAGCTCATGGCGGGGCACAGCCTCGGCGAGTTCACGGCCTTGGTCGCCGCCGGATCGCTCGAATTCAAGACCGCGGTTGGACTCGTGCGATTTCGCGCCGAAGTCATGCAGAACGCCGTGCCCCAGGGCCAGGGCGCCATGGCTGCGATTCTCGGCCTCGAGGATAGCGACGTCGAGGCGGCTTGCGACGAGGCGGCACAGGGCGAGGTCGTCGAGGCCGTCAATTTCAATTCTCCGAGTCAAGTCGTGATCGCAGGACATGCAGCGGCGGTGGCTCGCGCGATCGAAATCGCGTCGGCGCGCGGCGCCAAGCGGGCGGTACTCTTGCCGATCAGCGTTCCTTCCCATAGCTCGCTGATGCTGCCGGCGGCGCTGCGGCTGCGCGAGCGTCTCGAGATCACGCCGGTCGAGGCCATATCGGGGATCGCATTTTACGGCGTCGACGTCAAGACGCACTCCAGTCCGGCCGATATTCGCGCCGGATTGGTCAAACAACTGCATACGCCGGTCTTTTGGGCCGCCACGGTGCGCACGATGATTGCCGCCGGAGCCACGCAGATCGTCGAGTGCGGCCCGGGCAAGGTGCTGACGAGCCTGAATCGGCGCATCGACAAGAATCGTGATTTGAAGATGCTCGCGCTCGAGGATCCAAAGTCCCTGGATGAAGCGCTCGCGAGCGTCCGATGAGATACAGGCCAATCAACACAAGCGGAGCCCAATCATGCTGAGCGGAGAAATTGCTTTGGTGACCGGTGCTTCGCGGGGCATAGGAGCGGCGATCGCCGCGCGCCTTGCCGCCGATGGCGCGATCGTCATCGGCACGGCGACCACGCCCGAGGGCGCTGCGCGCATCAGTGAGAAGCTCGCGCCGCAAGGCGGGCGCGGCGCGGTGCTCGATGTCGCCAATCAGGCATCGATCGACGCGCTGCTCCAAGAGATCGATGCCAAAGAGGGCGCGATCGGCATTCTATGCAATAACGCCGGGATCACCCGGGACACGCTTTTGCTGCGCATGAAGCAAGAGGACTGGGACGCCGTCATCAATACGAATCTAGCCTCGGTTTTCCGGCTGTCCAAAGCGGTGCTGCGCGGCATGATGAAGGCGCGCAAGGGTCGAATCATCAGCATTGCATCGGTCGTCGGGGCGACCGGCAATGCCGGTCAAGCGAATTACGCGGCCGCGAAAGCGGGAATCATCGGATTCACGAAGTCGCTGGCGCGGGAGGTCGGCTCTCGCGGCATCACGGCGAACGTCGTTGCGCCCGGATTCATCGACACCGACATGACGCGGGCGCTCAGTGAGGACCAGCGGGCCGCCCTGAACACGCAAATACCATTGGCGCGCCTGGGTCAGCCGGCGGATATTGCCGCCGCGGTGGCTTTTTTGGCCTCCCCCGGGGCCTCCTACATCACCGGCGAGACATTGCACGTCAACGGCGGGATGTACATGGCCTGACGGCGAAAAAGAGCCCTATGCGCTTGAGTTTTGTCAAGAAAGATCCTGCCGCAGATCAGCAATTGCGTGTTCACGGTAGCCGCCGCGTTCGCGTTCACATAAAATACGCGCCCTGCCGGTACCAGAGGCTGGCCCAAAGGGCCGTTTGACGACGGCGCATACCTAGAAATTCCGAGAGGACACCATAACGATGAGTACTGTCGAGCAGCAAGTTAAGAAGATCGTCGCAGAACAATTGGGCGTGAAAGAAGAAGAAGTAACCAATGACGCCTCGTTCGTAGACGATTTGGGGGCCGACTCGCTGGATACCGTTGAGCTGGTCATGGCGCTCGAAGAAGAATTCGAGACGGAAATTCCCGATGAAGATGCCGAGAAGATCACGACGGTGCAGCAGGCCATCGATTACATCAACTCGCACAAGAGCAAGGCTTAATTGAGCAAACGACGCGTCGTCGTCACAGGCTTGGGGCTCGTCTCTCCGGTTGGCAACGATGTCGCCAGCGCATGGAGCGCTATCGTTGCCGGCCGCAGCGGCATAGCGCCGGTCACGCGTTTCGATACGAGTTCCTTCCCCGTGCATTTCGGGGGGGAGATCCGCGAGTTGAATCTCGAGCCCTACATCAGCGCCAAGGATGCGCGCCGGATGGACGCCTTCATGCAGTACGGAGTGGTGGCCGGCATACAGGCCATGCGCGACTCCGGTTTCACCGTCACCGACGCAAACTCCGATCGGGTCGGCGTGCTCATGGGCTCCGGCATGGGAGGCCTCGAGTCGATCGAAGAAGCCTACGACCGGTACATGGAGACCCATTCGCCCAAAAAGGTCTCGCCGTTTTTTATCCCTGGCAGCATCATCAACTTGGTCAGCGGCCATTTGTCGATGGCGTTCCATGCCACCGGCCCGAATTTGGCGGTTGCCACCGCCTGCACGACCTCGACCCACTCTCTCGGTCTGGCGATGCGCTTGATTCAGTATGGGGAGGCCGACGCGATGTTGGCGGGCGGGTCCGAGATGGCGACCTGCGTGACCGGCATGAGCGGCTTCGCGCAGGCGAAGGCCTTGTCACTGCGCAACGAGGATCCCACCGCGGCGAGCCGCCCATGGGACAAGGATCGAGACGGCTTCGTCATGGGCGATGGTGCGGGCGCCATGCTGCTGGAGGAATACGAGCAGGCCAAGGCGCGCGGTGCCAATATTTACGCCGAGATCGTCGGCTTTGGGATGAGCGGCGACGCCTACCACGTGACATCGCCGCCGGAGAACGGCGAGGGGGCGCGCAAGGCAATGGCGAAGGCCTTGCTCGATGCAGGCCTGAATCCCGATCAAGTCCAGTACATCAATGCGCATGCGACCTCGACCGAGTTGGGCGATCGGGCGGAAACGACCGCGATACGGCGTGCCTTCGGCGCCTCGGCCGATAAGCTCGCGGTAAGCTCGACGAAGTCGATGACCGGGCACTTGCTGGGTGCGGCCGGAGCGGTCGAAGCGATCTTTTCCGTGCTGGCGCTGCGCGATCAGATTGCGCCGCCGACGATCAATTTGGAGGCGCCTGGCGAGGGCTGCGATCTCGATTACGTGCCAAAAGTGGCGCGCCGGATGAAGCTGGAAAACACCTTGTCTAATTCATTCGGATTTGGTGGCACCAACGGTTCGCTCATTTTCCGCCGAGCTTGAGCCGCTCGGGCTAGTTGCCGGCTTTCCGGATTGCTATCCGGGACTACTCGAGAGCGGAGCAATGGCCGCGGCCGCCGGCAGGGTCGCATACGACATCTTGCCAATCCGCTCCGGGGAAACGCTGCGTCTCGAGCGAGGCGGCGGCCTCACCGGACCCCATGCGCGTAATGACGCCGGCTTTCTGGACGCGCTGGAGCGATGGTGGACAGAACTCGGACCGGAGCTCGAGAGCGGGCCTTTGCCGTTCAGCGGCGGTTGGTTCGTCTACCTCGGTTACGAAATAGCCGCCGAAATCGAATCGCGGCTGCGGCTCCCGCCGGCCGAAGACCCGGTGGTCGCACTCGCGTTTCGTACGCCGGCCGCATGGATACGTGAGCGCGTGTCGAATCGCGCCTGGCTCGTCGCGGAGCCCGGATATGAATACTTGCTTGATCGATTCCAACAACATGCGGCCTCGATGCACGCGCGCGTGCTGCGGCCGCTGGGTTCGATCGGTCTCGAGGAGGAGAACCCGAATCGGTTTCTGGTCGCGGTGGGCAGGGCGCTCGAATACATCGCAGCGGGCGATGTGTATCAAGCCAATCTATCGCGCCGGTGGCGCGGCGAGTCGGTCGAGCGGATTGATCCCGTGGCGGTTCATGAGCGCTTGCGGGCGACGAACCCCGGTCCGTTCGCGGCAATCTTGCGCGACGGCAATTTTGCGGTCATCAGTTCCTCGCCGGAACGTCTGTTCGAGATTCGAGGCCGTTTCATCTCGACCCGGCCGATTGCCGGGACGCGTCCGCGCGGCGCTTCCGCGCTCGAAGATCGGGCGCTGATCCAAGCGCTGCAGGACAGCGAAAAAGAACGCGCCGAACATGTCATGCTGATCGATCTCGAGCGCAACGACCTCGGGCGTGTCTGCAGCGGCGGGACCGTGCAGGTCAACGAATACATGAGCGTCGAGACCTACGCGCACGTGCATCACATCGTTTCCAATGTCAGGGGCCGATTGCGCTCCGGAGTCTCGCCGGTCCAGGCGATTCGTGCGCTGTTTCCCGGCGGCACGATAACCGGTTGCCCTAAAGTGCGGTGCATGGAGATCATCGGCGAACTCGAAGGCGTCGGCCGCGGTGCGTATACCGGTTCGATCGGCTATATCAATCGCGACGGCAGCTGCGACTTCAACATACTGATACGCACGATTGCGGCGCAGGCGCATTCGCTTCACTTTAGCGCCGGCGCGGGCATCGTCGCCGATTCGATTCCGGCTCAAGAACTCGCCGAGACGCGCGCCAAGGCGGAGGGCCTGCTGCGCGCCTTGGTGCCGCGGGTATGAACGCCTGGATCGACGGTCGCCGTGCACGCCATGTCGATCATCGCGATCGAGGGTTGCAATACGGCGACGGCCTATTCGAAACCATGCGCGTGCACCGCGGCGCCGTGCGCCTGCTGGATTTTCATCTTGCGCGCTTGCTCATCGGCTGCCGACGGCTGCGGTTTGAGGCACCCGATCAGCGCTTGTTGCGGCGCGAGATCTGCGCCGCGGCGGCGCTCTGTGACGCGGGAATCCTCAAGTTGATCGTCACGCGGGGCGTCGGCGCTCGGGGCTATCGCCCCTCGGGAAGCGAACACAGCACACGCATTCTGAGCTTGCGGCGCTTGACGCGCGCGCATCGGGACGCGTCGCGCAATCCCGCTCGTCTGCGGATTTGTCGCACGCGCCTTGGATCGAACCCGTGCTTGGCTGGATTGAAGACGCTGAATCGGCTGGAATCGGTCATGGCACGGTTGGAATGGACCGATCCACGCATTTGGGAGGGCCTCATGCGGGACGCCGACGGGCATGTGGTCTGCGGTACCATGTCGAATCTTTTTCTGAAGACGGGCTCGACTCTGGCGACGCCCTTGCTCGATCGTTGCGGGGTTGCGGGCGTCATGCGGCGCTGGGTCATGAAGCAGTCGAAAAGTCTCAAATTACGGGTCGAGGAGCGTCGCATTCATATCGCGGATTTGGCGCGGGCGGATGAGATTTTCATGAGCAACGCCATCGTCGGAGTGGTTACGGTCGGTGAAATTCGCGTTGGCAACACGCGCATTCGACCCGGCTCGACCGATACGGCCGTTGCTTTGCGGACGCGGCTGGATGCGCTGTGAGGCGGATACTGCGCCTCGTCGTCGTGCTCATGCTGCTCGCGCTGGCGTCGGCGGGTGCGGCTGCCTGGATCGGCTTGCGCAGCCTCGATCAGCCGCTCGCGACGACCTCTGCGCTGCGCTACAAAGTTGCCGCAGGCGCGAGCTTCGCGCGTGTCGCCGCCGATTTGGGCGCTCTCGGCGTCGTCGCGCAACCGCGCGCATGGGTGCTGTATGCGCGCTGGAAGGGGCTCGCGTCGGCGATCAAGGCGGGCGAATATGAAATCGAGCCCGGCCTCACGCCGCGCAGCTTGCTTGCGAAGATGGTCAAAGGCGATGTGGTCATGCACACCTTCACGATCGTCGACGGGTGGCGCGTTCGCGATATGCTGGCAGCGTTGCGGCGCAATCCGGACGTGGTGGCGACGTTGCCGGCGAATTCCGAGGGCGTGACGGACGAAGCGGATCTGATGCAGAAGCTTGGGAGTGCGGGCTCGAATGCGGAAGGGCAATTCTTGCCCGAGACCTATAAGTTCCCAGGCGGTACGACCGATGTGGAATTGTTGCTCGAAGCCCATACGGCGCTCAGCCGCGAACTCGCCGCGGCTTGGAATGATCGGGCTGTGGAGCTACCGCTGCAAAGCCCGGAGCAATTGTTGACGCTTGCGTCGATTGTCGAAAAGGAGTCGTCCTTGCCGGAGGAGCTGCCGAAGATTGCCGGACTGTACTTGCACCGGCTGCGCATCGGCATGCGCCTGCAAGCCGACCCGACGGTTATTTACGGCCTCGGCCCAGATTACGATGGGACGATACACACGGTCGATCTGCGTACCGACGGACCCTACAACACCTACACGCGCACCGGATTGCCGCCGACACCGATCGCGCTGCCTTCCGCTGCGGCGATACGTGCGAGCGCGCATCCGGAGCCGAGTGAGGCGATCTACTTCGTTGCCTCGGGTAACGGCGACGGCAGCCACGTGTTTTCCGCGACGCTGGAGCAGCAGAATGCCGCTGTCGCGCACTACCTCGCGAATCAGCGTCGTCGGCAAGCCGCGGGCACGCCGCAATGAATTCAGCCGTAGGCCGCTTCGTGACTTTCGAGGGTATCGAGGGCGTCGGCAAATCGACGCAGATTCTTCATGCCGCGCAGGCTTTGCGTGGGCGTGGAATCGATCCGGTGGTGACCCGCGAACCCGGCGGTACACCATTGGCCGAAGCAATTCGCAACTTGGTACTGGAGCGGCGTGACGAGTCGCTGCCGCCGCTCGCAGAACTGCTGCTGATGTTTGCGGCTCGTGCCGTGCACCTCGCGAACCTGATTGAGCCCGCGCTGCAAGCCGGCCGCTGGGTCTTGTGCGATCGCTTCACGGACGCGACCTATGCCTACCAGGGAGCGGGCCGCGGGGTCAGCGAGCCGGCGATCGCGCTGCTCGAGCAGCTCGTCCAGGGTGCGCGGCGCCCCGATCTGACGATTCTGCTGGATGCGCCGGTCGACGTGGCCTTGGCGCGCGTCCAGCGTCGCGCGGCGCCCGGCGGCCTCGACCGCTTCGAGACCGAACGCCGGGAATTCTTCGAACGTGTCCGCAGCGGCTATCTGGCTCGTGCGGCCTCGGCAGGCGCGCGCATCGTCGTCGTCGATGCCTCCGCGTCCGAATCCCGAGTGACCCAATCGGTGCTTGCAGCCATCGAGCTTGCGGCAATCGAGCTTGCGGCAATCGAGACGCGGCAATGAACTTCCGCGCCGCCGATACGCTGCCGTGGCTGAGCGACGCACAAGCGCGAATTCGAGAGGCCGCCGCGAAGGGCCGACTGCCGCATTCATTGCTGCTGCTGAGTGCGCCGGGCCTCGGCGCGGAAAGTCTCGCGTACTGGGTGATGGCGTTCGCGCTCTGCGAGAGCCCCGCGATGCGGCCATGCGGTGCCTGTCCTGCGTGCCTGTTGCTGCAGTCGGACAGCCACCCCGATGCCCATGTGATACGACTCGAGGAGGATGCTCAACAGATCAAAGTCGACCAGGTGCGCGAACTCATCGAGGCGATGACGTTCAAGAGCTACCGCGGCGGCTACAAAGTCGGGCTCATCGCTGCTGCCGAGACGCTCAATACCAATGGCGCCAACGCGTTTTTGAAAACGCTCGAGGAGCCGACGCAGAACACGATGTTGATCCTGACGGCAAAGCCGACCCACCGGCTGCCGGCAACCATCGCCAGCCGTTGCTTGCGCCTCAGTTTGCGTCCGCCTACGCCCCGAACCGCGAGGGAATGGCTCGAGAGCCATGCGCCACCCTGCGCCGATTGGGGTCCCGCGCTCACGCTCGCGGGCGGCGCGCCACTGCTGGCCGTCGAGATCCAGGGGCAGGGGCTCGCCGCGATCGAGGCCGACATGCAGGAGGGTCTGCAGCAGCTGTCCGCGGGCGCGACCGACGTCACGTTATTGGCCGCTGAATGGGTCAAATCCAACACGGCGCTGCGCGTAACGTGGCTTGAGAACTGGATCACATCGCAGCTACGACTGAGCTTGGCCGGGGCCGGCGCCGTGCAAACTGCGGAACCAGTCCGCTTGCCTGCCGCTTTACTTAAGCCCAAGATACAAAACTTATTCGAGTTGCTCGATGCGATCGGCCGGTTTAAGCGCCTTGCTGCGACGGGTGTGAATCAGCAGCTGGCGCTGGAGGCCTTATTGCTCGGCGGACGGGCGGCTCTGGCATCATGACGTTTTTTTTTGGGATCGGTAGGAATTGCGAAGTCCAAGTAACAAACCAGGTCTGCTGACGCTTACGATCAAGGATAAGAGCGCGCTCTATCTTGCCTATATGCCGTTCGTGAAAAACGGCGGCCTGTTCATCCCGACCAACAGCAATTACCGCCTGGGCGACGAAGTGTTCATGTTGCTCAACTTGATGGGCGAAGAAGAAAAGCTGCCGGTTGCGGGCAGGGTCATCTGGATGACGCCGAAAGGAGCTCAGGGAAAGCGCACGGCGGGCATTGGCGTCCAATTCAGCGAACAAGACCGCGGCAATACCCAGAAGAAAATCGAGAATTATCTCGCCGGCGCTCTGGGCGGCGATAAACCCACGCATACGATGTAGGGGGCGCGAGAAGTAGGGCGCACCGGATCGGCAGCCGGGGGGGCCGTTCAGTTGCTATGGGCCCCGATCAGCTCTTGCGCGCGCGTGCCGCTTCGGTTCCGGCGAGCCCGCCTTTTAGCACGTATGCTTCGAAACCGCGCTCGCTCAAGATATAAGCCGCCGCCGAACTGCGTCTGCCGGTGTCGCAGCAAACGACGTAGCGGGTTTTCTTGTCCAAGGCATTGAGCTTGAGTCGAATGAAGTACAGCGGGATATTGACCGCATCCTCGATGCGAAAATTTTGGAATTCGCTCGGCAAGCGCACATCGAGCCATTTGCCGCCGCTTGCAACGATCTCCATGGCCTTATCCTGGTCGACCCATTGCAGCAAGGGTTCGTTGAGCAGCGTATTGAAATCTTGCTTGCCGAGGCGCATCAGCGTGCCGTCCGTCGCCATCGTCACGGTCGCATTGCGCTTCGCCTCGGCGATCAGGGCCTCTTCGCCAAAGCTATCGCCCGGGTTGAGCTCCGCGAGCTTGATGCCCTCCTTGTTCAGAGGCGTTTCGCGGGTGACGATGCATTTCCCGGCAACCACGACATAAAAATAGTCGCCTTCCGATCCTTGCTTGATGACGACGTCGCCGGCCCTATAATTGATCCGCTGCATCCGCATGAAAATCGCCTGAATATTCGCGGGCGGAATGCGATGAAAGGCCTTGGTCTGCAGCAGGGTCGTCATCCAATCGCCGTTGACGCCGAGACTATCGCTATTCAATTCGGCGACTTCGTATTGGCCGGTTTGATCCCAGGTCAACAACACGTCGAGCAAATCGCTGTCGATCATGATGTATTCGAGATCGCTGCCGGCGCGCGCCGTAAATTTGCGCGGCAGACCCGGCGCCAGCGCCGCGCGTGCCTCCGGCGTGCCGGCCCGAATGACGCCGACCGTGCCGTCCTCAGTGCGCAATTCCACGCTTCCGGTGACGAGATAGAACGTGCGTTTGTCGGTATCGCCTTCCTTGAACAGCAGCCGACCGCCTTCTAGCGATTTGATCTGCGTCTTGCGCGCAAGCGCGTAGAGGTTTTCCGCCTTCAGTCCATCGAGGGGTGAAAAACTCTTTAGTACGGCGAGGTCGAGGGGTCGTTCATCCATAGGATTTTGCGTGAGAATGCTAACATAATCGGCATAGGCCACAACCGCTTAGTGGTTCACAATGACACAGTATCCTAAGCGGAGATGCAGTCCATTTCGCTGTTTGTTGCGGGGCCTCAAGCCGCTTGCTGCACTTGTGCTTTGACCGTGAAATCGCAGATCAGCGGCAGATGATCGGACAGGCGGATATCCGGTATTTCGAAGCGATTGACCTCAATGCCTTCGCTGCAAAGAATGAAATCCAGTTCTTTGCGCGGGCTATGGCTCGGATAGGACGGCAAACCGTGCGCATTGGCGCTCTTCAAGCCCGCCGCGTGGTTGAACAGGTAAATCTCGTGATCGCCCCAGTAGGTGTTGAAGTCCCCCGCGACGATGACCGGTTTATGTGTTTGGCGCACCAAATCGTATAGATAGCGCAACTGATATTGGCGGTGGCGGTATTTCAGCGATAAATGCACGAGAAAAATCGCGACATCGTCCAGCTCGAGCTCGATGATCAGGCGTTTGATTCCGGCGTCGAAGTAATGGAAGCGTTCGCCTCGGACGCGCGGGCCGGCGAGAAAGGCGTTGCCCTGTTTGCGCACGATGGGCACCAATTGATTGACGGAGGCTATCCCATACTTGCATTCGTACGTGGAGTAATGGCCGAGCGAGCGGGCGATGAAATCCGCCTGGTTGACCATGCCCGTGCGGATCGAGCCGGTGTCGACTTCGATGAGCCCAACGACGTCGGGGTCCTGCTGTTTGATGAACTCGGTTAGCCGTTCGAGAGTACGCCGGCTGGAGCGCAAATAGCCGGCACCCGGCAGCGGCAAGTGAAATGCGGCGCCGGCACCTGTCGCATAACGGATATTGTAAATAAGCAAGCGCACCGCGGCATTGTATCGGCGGGCGGAGTTTCGCGCATAGGCATCGGCGGGATACACTAGGCTGCAATGGCTATTCCGAGTAACCCGATCCGGCTATTCGTCACCCATACGTGGGAAGAAAACGACGACTACTCGCGTGTTTTCGAGTATCTCGAGTCGCCCGGTACCTTCTATTACGTCAATACGAGCCAGCCGCAAGCAAAGCGACCCGTCGATCCGGAAGCCCAGCGCGAAGATTTGCGGCGTCAAATAGCCCCTTGCGAGGTGGTGATCGTAGTGCCGGCGGCCTACCGCCGCGAGCCGGAATTGGTGCTGTTTCAGCTGAATTTTGCGAAGGCCGCGGATCGGCCAATCGTGGCGCTGGAAAACTTTGGCTCGACCGAAGATCTGCCAAAGGCCATCAAAGATCTCGCCGACGAGGTCAGTGCCTGGAACGAGCGGAATCTGATCGATGCGCTCAAACGCCAGGCGCGCCACGAGGATACGAATCGCTGGGAGACGATCGAATTCAAAATGGATTGACGCTGCGTCGGCCTAGCGCCGCCCAGACGTCATCGCGTGACCGGCTATCGTGCGCCTACGCCCTAGTTGTTGGCGATCATCGCCGGGGCGTCGAACTCGGAGTCCGAATCGACACTGTGCAGCTTGACTAGAGAATTGCTCGATCGTACGGCATTCGATTGAGCGCGGCTCATCTGACCAAACATCTCAACGATCAGTGCCGCGCAGTCGTCCGCTTCCTGATTCGACATTTTGCGCACCGATGCGGCCACGGCATCCTCGCCGCGCAACGGCTGCACGCCGCGAAGCCAGCGCATGACGCGGCCGAAAGATTCGCGAATATCGCTCGGCAATTGATCTTCGGGCATGACCGAAAGATGCCGCCGGTAGGCGCATATGAGGCGTTGCTTAATAGGCGTCGAGCGCACCAACTCAAGTGTTGCGAAATGGAAACAATCCCACGCACTGATCATGAAAGCCCCGGCGTTTCGACAAGACTGAAACCTTAAAGTGGTTTCGAGGCTGCATCACTCCCTGGGAGGCTTGATAAATCAAGACTCTGCAGCCGGAATATACAAGACAATCGATAAAACGCAACGCCCTTTTTCTCAGTTTTGAAAACGATTCCGAGACCTCGTCGGGCGGTATGCGAGCGCTGAATTTGCCGGAGCAGGTGCGGGCCTTGCGAATCATTGATATCAGTAACATTAACTATACTTCTTAACCGATTGTTATTTAATATTAAAATAATCAATTATTCTTGGCGGTTCTCAATGCGCGCCAGCCCCGGCGCCGGCCTCGGCCATGTGCTTGGGCCGATGAGCCAGCCAAACGATCGCGATCAAGGCGACGAACAGCGCCGCCGAAACCAGGAAAACGTCGTTGGCCGCGAGCAGATGGCTCTCGACGTCGACGCTGCGGTTGATCGCCGCCGCCGCCTGCTGCATCGACAGACCTCCGCCTTGCAGCGTTTGCAGATATTGCTGGGTGGGCAGGCTGGCCCCACTCACATACTCCGTCAGTTGGGCATGGTGCAATATCGCACGGTTGTCCCACATCGTCGTCGCAATCGAGGTGCCGAAGCTGCCCGCGAGAATGCGCGCGAAGTTCGAGAGCCCGGAGGCCGCCGGAATTTGTTCCGGCGGGAGGCCCGACAGTATCAGGGACACGAGCGGCACGAAGAAAAATGCCACGGCCGCGCCTTGCACGATGATGGGCACGACAAGGAACGCGAAATCGGCTTGCGTGTTGTAACGCGAGCGCATGTACAAGGAAATCGCAAAAATGACGAATGCTACGGTCGCCAACAGGCGTGGATCGGTTTTGCCGACGCGCTTGCCGACGAACGGCGAGAGCAGCAGTGCGAGGATACCAACCGGCGCGGTCAACAAACCCGCATCGGTCGCCGTATAGCCCATATATTGAATGAGCCACAGCGGTAGCACGACGACGTTGCCGAAGAACACGCCGTAGGCGAGAGCCATCGCGAGCGTCCCGGTCCAGAAATTGCGACGCTTGAATAGCCGCAATTCCACGATGGGATGTCGATTGGCAATCAACTCCCAGGCCAAGAACACGCAAAAGATCACGGCTGCGATGACGGCGAGCGTGACGATGGCCGAGGAGGAGAACCAATCGAGTTCTTCGCCTTTGTCGAGCATGATTTGCAGCGACCCGACCCAGATGATCAACAGGGCGAGACCAATCGTGTCGATCGGCAACTTCTTGCGCGGTGTTTCGCGCACCCGGTAAATCCGCCAAGTGACGGCGGCGGCAAACGCGCCGACCGGGATATTGATATAGAAAATCCACGGCCACGAAATGTTGTCTGTGATCCAGCCGCCGAGCAACGGCCCCATGACCGGAGCAATCAACGTGGTCATCGCCCAGATCGCGAGCGCGGTACCGGCCTTGGCCCTCGAGAAACTCGACAGCAACAGGGCCTGCGACAGCGGAATCATCGGACCGGCGACCGCGCCCTGAATGACGCGAAAGAAGATCAGCATTTGCAGCGACGTTGCGAGTCCGCAGGCCAGCGAAGCCAGCGTGAACAGGATGATCGATGCGACGAATAAGCGCACGGCGCCGAAGCGCTGCGTGAGCCAGCCGGTCAGCGGCACGGCAATGGCGTTCGCGACCGCGAACGAGGTGATGACCCAGGTGATTTGCGTCGTGGCTGCGCCGAGATCGCCGCCGATCGACGACAGGGAGACGTTCGCGATCGACGTGTCCAACACGTTCATGAAGGTCGCGAGCGCGAGCGCAAAGGTGCCGAAGATCTTCGCGGCACCCGTCAGCGGCGCCAATTGAGGCGCTTCTGCCACGGCTCGTCAGCTACCCTGCGTTTGCATGGCCGCCGCCGGCGTCACGGCCGCGCGCCGCGCATGGTCGGCGCCGACCAGCATATAGACGCCCGGAACCACGAACAGCGTGAATATCGTTCCGATCGATAGGCCTGCGGCGATCACCAGACCGATCGCGAAGCGCGACGCGGCGCCGGCGCCGCTCGCGAATACGAGCGGCATGACGCCGAGCACCATCGCAGCCGTCGTCATGAGAATCGGACGCAGCCGTTCGCCGGCCGCCGCGAGAATCGCGTCATATTTCGACAAGCCGTTTTTCAGCTGTTGCACGTTCGCGACCTCGACGATCAGGATCCCGTGCTTGCTGATCAAGCCCATGAGCGTCACGAGGCCGACCTCGGTGTAGATATTGATGGACGCGCCGTGAATCCCGATCGCGATGAAGATCAACGCGCCTGCGATCGACAGCGGCACCGAGATCAAAATGACGAAGGGATCGCGAAAACTCTCGAACAGGGCCGCGAGCGACAGAAACACGATGATGATCGCGAGCGCGAAGGTCACCATGATGCCGCTCTGTTCGTTGACGAATTGTCGATCCTGTCCCGCGTAGTCGATCGTGTAGCCTGCGGGCAGCGTGCGTGCGGCGAGATTCTGGCAGAATTTCAAGGCGTCCTCGAGCGAAATCCCCGGCCGCATCACGCCGGAGATCGTCGCCGAATTGAGCTGTTGAAAGTGATTCAGAGTCTCCGGAACCGTCTCATTGCGAACCGTGGCGATCGTCGAGAGCGGCACCGGCACGCCGCCGACCGTTGCAATCGGATAATCGAGCAGCTGGTCCACGTTGAGCCGCGAGGTCCTTTGAACCTGGGGAATAACCTTGTAAGAGCGCGTGTCCATGCTGAAATAGTTCACGTATCCGCCGCCGAGCAGATTGCCGAGCGCCGATCCCACCTGGGTCATCGTCAGGCCGATTTGCGCGGATTTTTCACGATCGATTTCGATGACCGACTGGGGCAGGTCATATTTCAAATCGGTGTCCAGGAACACGAAATTACCGCTTTGAAGCAGGGCGCTGAAGAAATTCGTCGATACGTCATTCAAACGCGCCGGTGAGTCGGTCGTCTTGATCGCGACCTGCAGCGGGTAGCCGAACGCGCCGGGCAGCGACGGCGGCTGGAACACCCCGATTCGCTGGCCTGCGATCACGCCGACCTTTTGCTGCAGCAACTGCTGGATCTCGTCGCTCCCCATCGCGCGCTGGCTACGCGGCCCGAGCACCAGCCCGTTGAACGACTGGCCGGGCGCGTCGATCTGGAACAGGTGCTGCGGATGAACCGCGGCTTCGATCAGATCGTGGAGCTGCAAGGCGTAGAGCACCTTTTGCTGGAGCGTTGAATTTGGCGATGAAGTCGGCTGCATCGCCACGAATCCCTGATCTTCCTGCGGCGCAAGTTCGGCCTTCGAAGAGCCATAGAGCAGATAAATGCTTGCGAGCACGACGACCACGAGCACCGCGGTCACGGAGGTGTAGCCCAGGCTCGCGGCGAGCCGCCGCTGGTACCAGTCTCGCACCGCGCTGAAGCGCCGATCGATTGCGCGAACCAGACGCGATTCCCAATCGGCCGCGTCGGGGCTATGGGGCTTGAGCAATTTGGAGCACATCATCGGCGAGAGTGTCAGCGCGATGACCGCCGACACGGTGACGGCACCGGCCAGCGTAAACGCGAATTCGACGAACAGGGCGCCCGTGAGGCCGCCCTGGAAACCGATCGGCGTGAAGGCCGCGAGCAGCACGACGGTCATCGCGATGATCGGCGCCGCGAGTTCGCGCGCCGCCATGCCCGCGGCCTCGAGCGGCGCCGTGCCTTGCTCGAGATGCCGGTTGACGTTTTCGACGACGATGATCGCATCATCGACGACCAATCCGATCGACAGCACGAGCGCGAGCAGCGTCAACAGATTGATCGTGAAGCCGAGCGCCAACATGATCCCCAAAGTGCCGATCAGCGAGAGCGGAATCGCGACGACCGGGATCAGCACTGAGCGCGGCGAGCCCAAGAACGCGAAAATCACCAACATCACGATAATCAAGGCTTCGACCAGCGTCACCGCGACTTCGCGGATCGAGCTTTTCACGAAGTCTGTGGTGTCATAAATGACGAGGCCATCCAGGCCCTGCGGAAGCTGGGCCTGGATCTGCGGAAACACGGCGTTGACGCCGTTGATGACCGTCAGTAGGTTCGCGCTCGGCGCGACCTGGATGCCGATGAATACGCCCGACTTGCCGTCGAAAGCGACGCGCGCCTCATAGCTATCGGCGCCCAGGGTGACTTCGGCGACGTCGCTCAAGCGCACGTTGGTGGCGCCGATCTGCTTGATGATCAGGTCGCGAAATTCCTTGAGGCTGTGCAGGCTGGTCGTCGAGGTCAGGGTCACTTGGACCATCTGGCCTTTGGTATTGCCGATCGCCGAAACGAAATCGTTGTTCGCGAGCGCCGCGGATACGTCGTTCGCGGTCAGCCCGTAGGCGGCGAGCTTCTTCGGGTCGAGCCAGGCGCGCAGCGAAAAGTATTGTCCGCCCAGAATCTCCGCCGTCTGCACGCCCGGTACCGCCTGCAGCTGTGGCACGACGACGCGCTGCAAATAGTCGGTGATTTGGTTGCGCTCGAGCGTCGCGCTCGTGAAGCCCAGGTACATCGCATCGGTGGTTTGTCCGACCTTGACGGTGATCTGCGGCAGCTGCGAGCCCGTCGGCAGCTGGTTGAGCACCGAGTTGACCTTGATGTTGATCTCGGCGGCCGCCTTCGACGTGTCGTAGTTCTGGCGCAGATTGACCGAGATCGTGCTCGAGCCGCTCTGGCTCGTCGAGGTCATGTAGTCGATGCCGTTCGCTTGGGCGACGGCCGCCTCGATCGGCGTGGTGATGAAGCCGGCGATCGCGTCAGGATCGGCGCCGGGATACGAGGTCGAGATCGTGACGACCCCGTTCTCGGTCTTCGGATACTGCAGAACCTGCAGCGAAGTGAACGAGCGGATCCCGATCACGAGGATCATGAGGCTCACGACGCTCGCGAGTACTGGCCTGCCAATGAATATGTCGGTGAAGTTCACGTCGGTGCGCTCATTCGTTCGGCGGCGTCGGCGCCGCGTCATCGGCCGGTTTCACGGTGTTGTCGATGGCCACTGGCGAGCCGTTGCGCAGTTTGAGCTGACCCCCGGTCACGACGACGTCGTCGGCCGCGAGACCCTTGGTCACCGCGACCTGATCGCCGCGGGTCGGGCCAACCTCGACGAAATGCTGCTTCGCAATTGCTTTGGGCGCGCCGCTTTCATTGCGGCCGCTCTGATCGACGACGAAAACCGTCGCCCCGTAGGGGTTATAAGTAATCGCCGTCTGCGGCACCGTGACGAGTTCTTGCGGCGCGCCGGCGTCGATCGCGACGGTCGCGTACATACCAGGCACGAGGCGCCGGTCGGCATTGTGAAACGTCGCGCGCACCTGAACGTTGCGGCTCGCGGTGTCGACCTTGGAATTGATCGAGGTGACGGTGCCGGTGAAGGTCGCGCCGGGGTAGGTGTCGATGGTCGCAGTTACCGCTTGTCCCGTCTTCAAATTCAAAAGGATCTGTTGCGGAACGTAGAAATCGATGACGATCGGATCGAGCGCCTGCAAGGTTACGACCATCGTGCCTGCGCTCAGATATTGGCCTTCGTCGACCTGCCGGATGCCGAGCCGGCCAGCGAACGGCGCCCGAACGATTTTCTCCTCAATTAGCGCCTGCTGGGCGGCGACTTGCGCTCGCGCGGATTTGAGCGTCGCCTCATCGCTATCGAGCGTCGCCTGGCTGATCGCCTGGGCCGCGAGCTGTTCCTGATCGCGCTTATAGGTCAGTTCGGCGAGGACCGCCGCGGCCTCGAGCTGCGCGAGTTTGGCCGGATCGTCATTGGGCCTTAGGCGCAGCAGTGTCGTCCCGGCGGCAACCTCGTTGCCGGACTCGAACTCGATCTTGTCGACGACTCCATCGGCCTGCGCGGCGAGATCCGCGCCGCGCAGCGCCCGCACGCTGCCGACACTTTCAGCGTGCGCTTGCCAACTCGTCTTGGCCGCGACCGCAGTCGAGACGGTCTGCGGGAAATTCGCGAAGCCGGCCATCTTCTTGCCCATCTGGATACCGAAGTAGATCTTCGAGCCGATGATGCCGCCGACGATGACGATCGCCGCGACGACGACGATGATCGTCCACTTGATCTTTGCGGATCGCGTTGGTGGCGGAGCGGGGCGATCGGTTGTTTGGATTTCGGGATTACTCACAATTTTCCTTTACAACAGTCGCTGGAATTCTTATCGATATCGGTACGGTTCCACCAGCCGCCGCCCAATGCCTGGAACAGTGCGGCAGTGTCGGCATAGCGTTGGGCGCGCGCCTTGACCAGCGCGATGGCCGCGGTTTGATAGGCCTGTTCGGCGGTGAGCACCTGGACGTAGCTCGCGGCGCCGCTGCCGTACTGAACCTTTACCAAGTCGAGACTGACGGCGGCGGCGCGCTCGGCGGTTGCGCTCGCCGCGAACGTCTCGGCATCGAATTGCAGCGCGATCAGCGTGTTCGACACGTCTTGAAACGCCGTCAGTACCGTGGATTTGTAATTGGCTGCGGCTTGTTGCGCGGCGGCGATTGCGGCGCGCCGTTGATGCTTCAATTGGCCGCCCTTGAATATCGGCTGCGTGACCGATGCTGCGAGGCTCCAGATCACGGATGTCGGATTGAAAACCTGCGAGAATTCAGTGGCCTCGCCGCCGTAGCTGCCCGTCAGCGTGATCTGAGGCAGCATGTTCGCGGTTGCCACGCCCACTTGCGCGGTCGCCGCGTGCAACAGCGCCGAATACTCGCGCACGTCCGGCCGCTGTTCAACGAGCTTCGAGGGCAGGCTCACCGGCAAATCCGCGGGCAAGTTCAATGAGTCGAGCGTGAACGCGCCGCTCTGGAAGTCGGCGGGCAGATCACCGGTATAGGTCGCCAGTTGGTTGCGCAATTGCGCGAGCTGATTGCGCAGCGGCGGCAATGACGCGAGCGTGTTGGCGAGCGCCGCTTGCTGTTGCGCGACGTCCGCTCGCGAGGCGCCGCCCGCCGATAGACGGCGCCGCACGATGTCCAATTGAGTCTGCTGCGCGCGTGCGATGTCCTCGGTCGCGGCGATTTGCGCGCGTACCGAGGCCTCGCTGACCGCGGCCGTGACGATATTCGCGGTCAAACTCAGATAGCTCGCCTCGAGCGCATATTGTTCGTAATCGGACTGCGCCTGCAGGGCTTCGACTTGGCGGCGCGTGCCGCCGAACGCATCGATGCCGTAGGAGACGTTCACCGAGGCGCTATTGAGCGTGTAGTAAAAGGAGCCGATCTGCGGTTCGCCGATGGCGGTGCCCGACGACTTGCTGCGTTGGGCTCCGCCCGAAGCCGACACGCTCGGGTAGTAGCTGCCACGCTGCGCGGCGAGGGTCTCGTTCGCCTGGCGCAGCGCCGCGTGCGCGGCTTCCAGTGTCGGGTTGTGGTCGAGTGCACGCTCGATCAGTGCGTTGAGGTCCGTCGACTGAAACAACGTCCACCATTGGCCGGGGATATCGAGGCCGGCGACGAAACGCTGCGCCTCGCCACCCTTGGAATCGTTGGACGCAGTGCCTTGCGGCAACTCGCCCGCGACGTAGCTCTTGGTCGTCGGCGCCGGCGGCTGCTTGAAGTTCGGGCCGACAGCACACGCGGCCAGAATGCCCGCTGTCAGGGCGATCGCGGCGATTGGTCGAGCGCGCGCATTCGCGTTGACAGACGGCCTTGCCGGAGTCGGGCGCATGACGGGCGGTTTCATCGATGAGCGTTTCCCGGACGCGTGGCTGAATTGGCGGGGCGGTCTCTGCGTGGGGTTGCGCCGAACAGGAACAGCCGCACGACGCGCGCCACGTGGTCGCGCTGATCAAGTGCGCCGATCGATTCCTGAGACTTGAACAACAGGCATTCCTGCAGCTCCGCGGTAATCATGTGGGTAAATAACGCAGCGGCCCGTGCCGGGTCGTCCGGTAAAAAGACGCCGCGCTGCATTTGCCGCCGAAGATAACCGGCCAAGACGACATCGAGATGCGCCTTGCCGCCGGCGCGCACCTTCGCGGTCAATTCCGGAAATCGTTGTGATTCCGTCGCGACGATGCGAAAGAGTGCGGCGGACTCCGGGTCCGCGAGGCGGCTCGCGACGGTCCTGCCAATGAGCGTCAGCGCTTGCTCGGGTTCCATGAGATCGAGTTCCCCAACTTCGGCAATGCTCTGCATGTCGCGATCGATGAGGCGACTGATCACGGCGCTCAAGAGCTCGCCTTTGTTCTTGAAGCGTTCGTAAATCGTGCGCGTGGAAATGCCGGCCTCGGTCGCAATCTTGTCGATACTCGCGAGGCCATAGCCCTCTTTGAGAAATATCTTAGTGGCAGCACGGACCAAAGCCTCCATGCGCTCGGCCTCGGTGCCACGTCGCGGTCGACCGGGCTTGTGCGTTGGGGTTTCGGCGGCGAGGTTGTCGATTTGACTCATAGCGGAAAAATGACACGTGTCGTTTTTAATTTCAACTATTTACATTATAGATATTCTCACTATAGAATATCAAATAATAAATAGTTAGCTCACTTATCATTATGGTACACCAGCAAATCGAGATGGTCGAGGCGGGTCTGCAGCGATTGAGCGGACGCTTCGAGGATGTTCCGGTCGACCAGGTGCTGTTGAGCCGCATCGTGCTGTTCTTGGCTCACGATCTGGCACAGCTCATGGATCAGCACATTCGTCCCCACGGGCTGGGCGAGGGCGATTTTCGAGTGCTGACCGCGTTATTCTCTCAGCCCGAAAACATGGCGCATCCGACCGATCTGTGCGCACGGGCCTCGCAGAGCCCGGCAAATATGTCGCGCATTTGCGATGCACTGGTGACGCGGGACCTGATCACGCGCGATCTGAGCGCCCAGGATCGACGCAAGATGGTGCTTCGAATCACACCCAAAGGCGAGCAACTCGTGCGCGATCTTCTGCCCACGATGTTCGGCGCGCTACGACAGGTGTTCGGCGAATTCTCGGCCGATGAACAGCAGCAGCTGATCGCCCAGCTCAAGCGGCTCGCCAATCGAGTCGACGAGGTCATGGCAAATAGCGTGGTGGAGGAGCCAGCGGAATGAGCGGCCTTCGCGCGGCAATCGTGCTGGCTGGCTTCAGTTTGGCATCCTGCGCGGGTTTGCCGTCCAAACCGGCGCCCGTCGTGCTGTCGACGACTGCGCCGCTCAGCGGGCTCGATCAATCGGGCGGCGAGTCTTGGCCGGCGCAGGACTGGTGGCAGCGATATCAAGATCCATCGCTCAACGCGCTCATCGAGCAAGCGCTTGCCGTCGCGCCGACGCTCGCGACCGCCCACGCGCGCTTCGACGCCGCACGCGAGTCGGTCCGTGTGGCCGCCGCCGCCAGCGGCGTGCAACTGGGTCTGGACGCAGATGCCGAACGTCAGCGCCTCAGCGACAACGGCATCGTCAGCGCATTCCCGCCGGCCTTGCTTCCATTTCATTGGTACAACACCTTCGATCTCGGTCTACAGGCCCGCTACACCTTCGATTGGTGGGGCAAGCAGCGCGCGGCCGTTGAATCGGCCATGGATCAGGCGCATGCGGCGCAAGCCGAACGCAGCGCCGCTGCGCTCGCGCTGGCAAGCTCGGTTGCCGACACCTATTTCGGTTGGCAGGCGGACCAGAGTCGCTTGAGCTTGGCTCGGGAGCGGCTCGCGACGGTGCAGCGAGAGGGTGCGATTGCCTTGGATCGGGTCAACGCGGAATTGGATGCCGCCGACACACTGCACCGGACCGATCAGGCGCTGGCTGCGATCAAGGAACAGATCGCGGGCCTCGAGGGTTCGGCGCAACTGCGCATCGTCGCGCTCGCCTCCCTGCTGGGCCGCGCGCCGGCGGACCTGCCGCCGCTGGAGCCGAAGCCCCTGCCGGCGGTCGCGGTTGCGCTACCGGACAATGTGCGTCTCGATTTGATCTCGCGCCGAGCCGATATTACCGCCAGCCGCTGGCGCGTCGAGGCCGCCGAGAAAAATCTGGAATCCGCGCGCGCCGATTTTTACCCCGATATCAGCATCAACGTGTTGGCGAATCTCAACAGCTTGACCGCCAGTAATTTGCTCGAGTACGGCAGCCGCGCGCCGGTCGCCGGCGCGGCGTTGCATCTGCCGATTTTCGACGCCGGCCGCCTCAAGGCGCGCTACCGTGCGACGCAGGTGCTCATCGATGAGGCCGTCGCCGCGTATAACCAGACGCTCGTCGATGCCGCCCGCGAAGTCGCAACGCAGGCCGCGACGCGTGCCGAGATTGCCGCGCAACGCGCGCAGCGCACGGTGCAAGTCGATGCGGCGCTTCAGTTGCGCCAGAGCGCCGCTGCGCGCGTGCGGCAGGGCATCGCCGATTCGCGCGCGGAGCTCACGGCCGCCGAATCCTGGATCCAGCAGCGCGATGCCTTGATGCAGCTCGATTCCGCGGCGCTGTCCGCCGACATCGGGCTGCAGCGCGCGCTCGGCGGCGGTTATGAATTGCCCGCCGAATTCGCCAATACCAATTCGAAACTTCAGCAAAACAAGCCATGATCGCAAGCATCGATACCTCGCCCGTGCCGGAAAGCAATCAGCGGCGCAAGATACTGTCTCTCATCGCGGTCGCATTCATCGCGGTGGGGCTGTTGTGGGGGCTTTATTGGTTTCTGGTACTCGCGAACCGCGAACAAACCGACGACGCTTACGTCAATGGCAATAAGGTCGTGATTTCGGCGCAAATCGCCGGCACGGTCGTCGCGGTGCTCGCCGACGACACGCAATTGGTCAACGCCGGCCAGGTGTTGGTGCGGCTCGATCCGATCGACGCCGAAACGGCGCTGAATCGCGCCGGCAGCATGCTCGCGCAGACGGTGCGCCAAGTGCGCCAGCAAAAGTCGACGGCGCAGCAATATGACGCCGGCATCGCTGAGCGGAAATTGGAATTGGCGCGTGCCGAGGCGGATCTTGCGCGCCGCAAGCCGTTGCTCGCCGACCAGGCGATCGCTGCCGAGGAATTGCACCATGCACAGGAGACGGTTGATCTCTCGCGCGCGGCCTTGTCGCAAGCGCTGCAGCAGGCGCGTTCCGCGCATGCACTCGTCGACGGCGCCAAGGTCGCGGAAAACCCTTCGGTACTCGTCGCCAAGGCGGCGTATCGCGATGCCTGGATAACCGCCGAGCGCAACGCGGTCGTCGCTCCGGTCACGGGTTACGTGGCCGAGCGCAGCGTGCAATTGGGTCAGCATATCAGCGCGGGTCAGGCGCTGATGACGGTCATCCCCTTGAACGCGCTGTGGGTCGATGCGAACTTCAAGGAAGTGCAGCTGCGCCACCTGCGGATCGGGCAGCCGGCCGAGGTGCGCAGCGATTTATATGGCGGATCCTTCGTATTCCACGGCCGCGTCAAGGGTATGTCCGCAGGCACGGGGGCGGCCTTCTCGTTGCTGCCGGCACAAAATGCGTCGGGCAATTGGATCAAAGTCGTGCAGAGAGTGCCGGTGCGCATTCAAATCGATGACAAGGATCTCGCCGTCAACCCGCTGCGCGTAGGTTTGTCCACAACGGTGACCGTCGACACGACCTCGCGCGAAGGCCCGGTGCTCGCCTCCGACAGCCTGGATCAGTTTTCGGGCGATACGCAGGTGTATACGCGGGATATCGAAAAGGCCAACGCTGAAGCCGACGCGATCATTGGGCGCAATCTCGGCATCGACCAGTAAATACCCCATCGCAGCCGATGGCCGTCGCTCGCCGTCGCGCGCCGGGAACTCCACAGCCGATTTATGCTCTATGCTAGCGACAAGCGTTACTCCAACCCCGTAGGAGGGTCGTCCATGAAAAGGTCCTGCAAATGGGTCCCGAGCGCTGGGGTGCCCGTGGCTGGTGCGCTCGTGGCAGCGAGCGCGGCGCTCTTGGCAGCGAGCGCGGCGCTCGCGGACGAGCCGGCCGCGCATGCCGCCGGGGTTTGGCAAAAGCATGATTATTCGTTTGCATTCATGGGCTTTACATCGACGTATTCCTGCGACGGTCTCGCCGATAAGCTCAAGACTCTGCTGATCGCCGCGGGTGCGCGCGCCGACGCCAAGTCAAGCGCGGGCGCCTGCGCCGCGGGCTTTGGGCGCCCGGACAAGCTTGCGCGGGCCGATCTGAGCTTCTATACCTTGGCGCCGGACAGTGCTCAAGCGCCTGCGGACGCGAAGCGCGTCGAGGGCACTTGGCGCCCGGTGAGTTTTTCGGTGCGCTCGCCGCGCGGACTCGCGCTCGGCGATTGCGAGGTCGTCGAACAGTTCGTCACCGCCGTGCTGCCGATGTTCACCGTGCGGAACCTCGAAAACCGTATGACCTGCGTGCCGCATCAGGAATCCGGGTCGAACATCGATTTGAAATTCGATTCGTTCACGTGGGCACCCGGCGCACCGAGCCGCCCGAAATAAAATCGGATTTGCGCCGCTAGCGCGCGCCCGCGCGCTGGAGCGCCGTGACGATTTGAGCCTGATTCTGTGAGCGCGCGACATCGAGCGGCGTCATACCGCGCGTATCCGGAATATTGGGGTCGGCGCCGTGCGCGAGCAGAACCTCGACCGCCGCTGCTCGTGCGTGCAGCGTCGCGAGCATCAAGGCCGTGCGACCCTGCGGGTCGCGCGCGTCGATGTCGACCGGGCGCTCGAGTAGCGAACTCAGCCCGATCGCATCGCCGCTTTCGGATGCTTGCCACAATCCCTGCACATCGCTGCGTTGCCGCGCCGCCTGCGCAAGAGCGGGAGCCGCACGCGCAGCCGCCATCTCGCGGCTGCTCACGAGGGCCGGCGCCTGGGCCAAGCGCTGCGCGGTTGCGACGTCGGGCGGCTCTGCGTCGGCTGGCAGCGGCGCTGCGGATGACGCGCCGGCCACGGCCGACGGCCGTGCCGGTGCCGGCCGCGGCGCCGGTCGCGGTGCCGCGCCTGCCGGGCGTGCTCCCGAATCGGCCATGGCTGCCGGCTGCAGGTTTTGCGTGGTCGGCGGCTCGATGCGCGCCGTGGTTTCGGCAGGCGGCGCAGCGCTTTCGGTCTGCGTGGAATGCATGTTCGGGAGGATGCGCGGGCTGTGCCACAGCGGCGTAACCAACAACCCAGCGAGCGCAGCGGCCGCCAGCGTGCCGAAAATCGCGGGCCGCCATCGCGATCGATAGGCCGCCGGTGTCCGCCGGCGAATCTGCACGGGCTCGCTCTTGGCGGGCTGTGCCGCGGCGTGTTCCGCGGCGCGCTTCGCGGCGTGCTCCAGGATCGCGCGACGGACCGCCTCGCTCGGGCGACTCTGCGTGAGCTGGGCTGCGCGCCGGTATCGATCGTCAATGTCGTCCGGATCGTCGTTGCTCGGCGGCACGTCGTTCATGCGTACTCCTGGAGCAGTTCGCGCAGTTTCGAGCGTGCATAGCGTAGACGGCTCTTGACCGTCTCGAAGCTGCTCACCGTGATGGCCGCGATCTCCTCGACGCTGAGGTCGCCTTCGATTTGCAGCAGGAATGCATCGCGTTGTTCGCGCGGCAATTGATCGACCGCGCGCAGCAGCGCCACCGCCTTGCCCCAAGCATCTGCAGCAGCGAGCGGACCATCGAGAGGATCCGTCGTCAAATGCTCGATCACGGATTCAGCCTCGTAGCCCAGCACGTCCAAGCTCATCGGCCGCCGCTGCGTGCGTATCGAGTCGATCATGCGGTTGTGGGCGATCGTGAACAGCCAGGTCGTGAATTTTGCATCAGGCTCATAGCGCCGGGCGTCCCGGGCGACGGCGAACCAAACGTCTTGCATCAGTTCTTCGGCCGTCGCCCGGTTGCCCACATTGCGCTCCAGATAGCGCCAGACGCGCATTTCATGCCGCCGATACAGCTCCTCGAATGACGCCGCATCGCCGCGCGCGAAACGCGCCATCAGGGCTTCGTCTGTGTCCCCCGAGTTGGTCATTCACCTCATTATGGCAGTTGGACTGCGACATGGCAGAACGATGCGCGGTTAGCCGGGCGGATCCGGCACATAGCCGGGCGACGGGGCGGCCGGAAACGGATTCGGCTTCGGCGCTTCACTGCCGCGGCGCGCGATGATGCCCATCGCTTCCAAATTCTCGAGGCTGTCGTAGCGGATACGGATGATTTCGTCGGGCGTGGGGCGCAGCCTGACGAAATTCGTGTGCTGCGCATAAGAATATTCTCGCTCTCCATGTCCGGTGCCGAGGGCTTCGACGAGCGGTTGTGCAGATATCCCTGCGCCCGCCGCCGGCGCGGTCAAGCGCGCCACTGCGGAGGGCATTGGGGCTTCTGACTGAGCCCGCGCGGCCGGCGCTTGCGCAGCGTCCGCGGCCACACCCTCGCGGTTGGGCGCCTGTCCGCCGATCCTAGGCGATGTGTAAACCGGTTCCGGCGGACGCTCGCGAAACACCGCCACTCCGATGACGCCGATGTTGCCGGGTCGGCCGGTACGCTCGGCGTAGGAATTGGAGGCATTCGTGAACGTGAACGCCGCGACTTCCCTCTCGCTCTTGCGCCAACCGCTGATTTGGTAGCTCTCGCCCGGGCTGAAGACGTAACCCGCCTGATTCCAGGCCGCATTTTCACCCGAAACGACATTGACGCCGTCGACGGAAGTCACCGCCAGCAGGCGTTCACCGAGACGGTTGCGGATTTCGATCGCGTAGCGCGCGCCCGGCGTTCCGGCCACCCAGTACTCGCCGCGGTAATAATGCGGCGTCAGCGTTACACCGCTGTCTCGGTCGATGATCGAGACGTCGGCGATGCCGAAAAACCCCCGCGCATCGCAGCCGGCCGCCGCCGATAACAAGATCAAGCAAAGCACCATGTTTTTCATGTCAGCCTCTTTTGTTGAAGTACCTGAACACTTAAACGAGGCGGGCGCCGAAATGGGGTTAAGCGGACGCAGTCGACGCCGACGCGGGGTAAAATGGGCATAAGATAAAGCCGGGCCCCCGTCAGGCGCCGGGCCGGAGTGAGTTGACCATCGGATGATGCGAAGCAGCAAAGAGCGAATCAAGAATTATTGGGCGGAAAATCGCTTGTTTGCGATCCGCAGCATCGTCGCCGGCGTCGTTGCCGGCCTGCTGCTGCTCGTCGTAGCGGGCCGGTTGTTCTACCTGCAAGTATTGAAGCACGAGTATTACTCGACGCTTTCGCTGGGTAACAGCATCCATACGGATCCGATCCCGCCGAGCCGCGGCTTGATACTCGATCGGCACGGCGTCGTGCTCGCCGAGAACCAGCCGGCTTTTCAAATCGAATTGGTGCGCGAACAGGTGGGCGACACCAAAGCCCTCGACGCCACGCTCGGGTCGCTCGCCTCGATCGGATTATTGCGCGGGGATGAGATCGGGAATATCCGGCGCACGATCCTCGTACACAAAGTCTATGAGAGCGTGCCGATCAAGCTGGCGTTGACGGACGAAGAAATGGCGGTCTTCGCCGTGCATCGGTATCAGTTCGCCGGCGTCGACATTCGCGCGCGGCTCGCGCGCCATTACCCGCTCGGGACGACCGCGGTGCACGCGATCGGCTATGTCAGCGCGATCAACGAACAAGATCTCAAGCAAATCGATAGCGACGAATATGCAGGCACGAGCCTCATCGGCAAACTGGGCGTCGAGGGTGCCTACGAACAGCAGTTGCACGGCAAACGCGGTTGGCGCGAGGTCCTCGTCAATGCCGCGGGCAGACCCGTCGAAACGCAAGGCGAGTACGCACCGCAACTCAATACGCGCACGCCGATTGCAGGCAAAGACTTGATCTTGGGATTGGACATCCGCGTGCAGAAAATTGCCGAAGACGCCTTGGCCGGCCGGCGCGGGTCGGTCGTCGCCTTGGACCCGAAAACCGGGGACGTCATCGTGTTGGCGAGTACGCCGGGTTTCAATCCCAATGACTTCGTACGCGGCCTTTCGGTCGCGCAATTCGATACCTTGCAAAACGACATCGACAAGCCGCTGCTGAATCGCGCCTTGCGCGGCGCCTATCCGCCGGGCTCCACGGTCAAACCGCTCTATGCCTTGGCCGCTCAGAAGTACAACATCATTTCGCCGCTCCAGGCGCAGTATTGCGGCGGCATCTTCACGCTGCCGGGCAGCATCCATCAGTATCGTGACGACGAGAAGCATGGATTTCTCGACATGCGCCACGCGATTGCCAAATCATGCGACGTCTACTTTTACCGAGTCGCCGAACGCTTGGGCATCGATCGCATGGCGGAGTTCATGAAAACCTTCGGCTACGGTTCCCTGACCGGCATCGATATTCCGGGTGAAAAGCCCGGACTCATGGCATCGCCGGAATGGAAGCGCCAGACATTCAAGCGCGCCGCCGATCAGGTTTGGTTCCCCGGCGAGACCATCAGCATGGGTATTGGTCAGGGCGCGATGACGGTGACGCCGTTGCAGCAGGCGCACTTTGCCGCAGAGATCGCGGAGCGAGGCCAGATCATCGCGACCCCGCGGCTCGTCGCGGCATTCCGCGACCCGGCGTCCGGTGCGCTCACGCCGCGCCAACCGCAGCTCATGGTTCCCATCAATATCGCGACCGACGAGCAATGGAGCGTAGTCTACGACGGCATGGTGGGAGCGGTATCGCCGGGTGGAACAGCCTACGTAGCCGGGCTGGGCGCAAAGTACAAGATTGCCGGCAAGACGGGTACGGCGCAGGTATTCACGATCAAGCAGAACGTCTCGACCAAGGCCAAAATCCAAGACGAGCGCCATCGCGATCATTCATGGTTCATCGCCTACGCGCCCGCAGACGATCCAAAAATTGCCGTTTCCGTACTCGTGGAAAATGGCGGATTCGGCGCATCGGTCGCGGCGCCCATCGCGCGCAAAGTGCTCGACGCCTACCTGCTCGGAGATCAAGGGTCCGTGGATGCGAAGAAGCCCGCGCTCGATCCAGCCAACCGGCCCGCGATCGGCGGCGCACACATGCACTAGGTGCTGCGCGGATGCACTAGGCGTCGCGCGGATACGCGCGCAGCGCCGACTACGAGTCGGCGTCAATGAACCTCGGGCTTTTGTGGCTTGTTATCTTTGGGCGTAGATCCCGATTTGGCCGGGGATTTCGGCTCCGCAACCGGAACACGCTCTGGGGACCGGCTCTCGGGCTGCACGGCATGCTCGCCTTGCCGGATCTGCGCGGCCGCCGCGGCACCAGCCTGTTCAGCGGCGCCGTTCTGTACGGGTGCGCGGGTCTGTGCGGGTGCGCCTGTCAGTGCGGGTGCGCCTGTCAGTGCGGGTGCGCCGGGCGGCGGCCCTGGCTCTCGATGCGCGTGCAGCGGCACGGCTTGCGCCGGGATCAAGTTCGGCGTCGACGGCGCGGCGCCGATCACCGCCGGCCGGCGTTCGTTCGTGCGCGCGACCAAGCTGCGCGCGAAGAGTACGGCGCTGGATCGTTCCATCGCGGTGCCGACCGCGGGTGAGACATGTCCGGCGGTTAGCATAGGGGCCGGCGGCAAAGCGGCGATCGCGAGCCGCGCTGCCGCGGCATTGCGGGCATCGAGATGTACGAGGTTCGGGCCAATCGGTCGGCCCGAGGAGAACGCCGCCTGGGATACCGCCGATATTGCGCCTGGAATCGCTTGATTCGCCAAATGCTGATCCTTGTTCGGCGATATCGGGTTTGCATCGGCATTGAGGCGCCGAATGTAGGCGGCGCTGGCGTGGTAGCTCGGCTGAAATTCCTCTCTGAAAGCGAGCGCGACCCAGGCAAGGCTCGGGCCACCCACCCACGCGACCAGGGCCGGCGCATAAACTTGCGGGAGACGGGGATTTCCGGGGGCCCAGCACCACGCAGAGTTGACGTAGACCCAGCGCCCATAATGAAACGGCGCAAAACCCCAAGCAGCGGCGTCGATCCAGGTCCAACCCCAAGGACCGATCCAAACCCAACGTCCGACTTGATAAGGTACCCAGCCGACCTGTACCTGCGGCTGCCATACCGGCCCGTAGTCGGGGACCTCAGCCCAAGTTCCGTTGTCGTCCAGATCCTCGTATCCGGTCACTTCGGGGGAGACATAATTCGCCGATAACAGCGCGTCCTCATGCGCATCGCGCGCCGCCGCCCACTCGTCGAGTGCATCGCCCGACGCTAGGTCCCCGAAGTTCACGTCGAGTGTTTCGGCGCCGCTGAATTCCCCCTGCTGCTGCGCATTGAGCGTGAAATCCTGCGTCTGGCCGGTCACCTCGGCGTAGCCGGCGATCACGCCGACATCGACGGTATCGGTGCCGCCATTGACGTCGATTCGGTACTCGCCGGGCGCGAGCACCGTGACCGCTACGTTCGGGGTATCGACCTCAACCGTCTCGTTGGGCGCCAAGTATCGCACCCGGATGTTCAGCGCGCCCGACGATAGTCCCAATTGAACGACATGATCAGCGACATTCACGATCTGCAGCGCAGTCCGTTCGCCGACACGTATTGCCGTCGATCCGACATGGAGCTCGGCACGCGAGCCGCTATCGAACATGAGCTTGTCGCCGCTCGTCAGCGGGCGATTGAGCACATCATCGAGCCAAGTGGCCGCTCCCGCCGGTTGCAGGGCCGCAGTGCCTTCGAGCAAGTTGAGTCGAACCACGCGCGTCGGCGGATCGAGATCATCGGCGGCCGCGGTCGCTGCGGTCGCGAGACTGAGCCCGAGAGCCACGATCGGAATAAAAATGCGACACCTGTTCAAATCAGTTCCCCAATATCACGACCATGTCTCATGCAGAGCCGGTCCGGCCGGCGGCGCCATTGTTAAACTGCGCTGATGCCGCGGCACCCATTCGTAGCGATCTTATTATCCTTTTTTTTCGTCTGGAGCCTCTCGAATTGGATCGCGGATCGGCCCGTGCATCCGCGCGATGGAATCCTGGTCGACGCGGATCCGCAGCAGGACAACTACGGCCCCAGCATACCCGTAACGATGGGCCGATGGATGCTGACCCCGCGCGCGCACTACGAAGTCACTGCGCGCATCCTCGCCCGCGAGCGCTACTACATCGATGGGCTGTCCGATTTAGTGCCCGAGGACCTGGCGCTCGGCTGGGGTCCGATGTCCGACAACCGCATCCTGCGCACGATCGACATCTCGCAATCCGGCCGATTTTATTTTTGGCGCACACACGCCGATACCCCGATCCCGTTCGCAACCATCATCGATCATAGCGCCAATACCCACGTGATACCTGCCGATGGCGCAGTGCGCCGAGAGTTGTTGGGGCTGCGTCGGGGGCAGCTCGTCTCGCTGAGCGGCGATTTGGTCGATGGCACTCGCGACGATGGTCGATGGATCAAGACCTCGCTGGTGCGCGACGATACCGGACCCGGGGCCTGCGAAGTGTTGTTGGTGCGCAAGGTCGCCGTCCTGCAATGACTGCGGCTAGAATGGCGCTCATGGCGTGGCTAGAACCTGTCTCCTTGCGCGGTCCCGGCGCGGCACTCGAACCGCTCGCGGTCAAGCATCTCGACGATTTGATCGACTCGGTCAAGGACGGGGAGCTTTGGAATCTCTGGTACACGACGATTCCTCGCCCGGAAGCAATGCGCGCAGAAATCGACAGGCGTCTGCGCTTACAGGCGGAGGGTTCGATGCTGCCGTTCGCGGTGCTCGATCCGCTGTCGGGCAAGGCGCTCGGGATGACGACTTACATGCACGCCGACGCGGTCAATCGGCGCCTCGAGATCGGCTCGACTTGGTACCGGCGCAGCGTGCACAAGACGCCGCTCAACACGCAATGCAAGTTGCTGCTGCTGCGCCATGCATTCGAAGCGCTCGGCTGCATCGCCGTGGAATTTCGAACCCACTTCTTCAACCAGCCGAGCCGGCGCGCGATCGAGCGGCTCGGCGCCAAACTCGATGGCGTGCTGCGCCAACACATGCGTGCCGGCGACGGATCGCTGCGCGACACCTGCGTCTACAGCGTCATCGCGAGCGAGTGGCCGGCCGTCAAATCCAATCTGAACTGGCAGCTCACGAAACCCCGCGAATGAGCGCTTGGCGATGCAAACCTTCGGTATGCATCGGCGCCGGGGCAGGGCGCTAGAGACGCGCTGCGGCGTCGAAGGCGAGCGCGAGCGCACCCAAGATGCCGGCCTGCGAGCCGAGCCGCGGTGGCACGACGTAATCGTCGACGCAGGCGAGCACTTCCTCCCGGTCGATGTAGCCGCCGAGCCAGAGCTGCAAGCGCCGGCGGATCAAGGGAAATAACTGCAGCTGATTCATGACTCCGCCGCCAAGCACGATGCGTCGCGGAGAAATCGTCAGCACGAGCTGTGCGCAGAGCTGACCCAGATAGTCCGCCTCGATTTCCCACTGTGGATCGCCCGCATCCAGCTGATCCAAGGATTTCCCGCAGCGCGCGATGATTGCCGGTCCGGACGCCAAGCCCTCGAGGCAGTCGCCGTGAAACGGACAGACGCCGGCAAAACCTGCATCCAATGAGTGGCGGCGCGGATACATGTGGCCGACCTCCGGATGCATCAAGCCGTGTATCGGTCTGCCTGCGGCGATCGCACCCCCGCCGATGCCGGTGCCCACGGTCAGATAAACGAGATCCTCGACGTCTTGTGCCGCTCCCCAGCGGTGTTCCGCGAGCGCCGCGGCATTGACGTCCGTGTCGAACCCGATTGGGCATGAAAACGCTCGGATTAGAGGCCCGGTGACGTCGGTTCCGGTCCAGCCCGATTTGGGCGTCTTCAGTATGGAGCCGTATTGGCGCGCATCGCGGCGCAATTCGATCGGGCCGAAGGAACCCAGCCCGATCGCCGCCAATGGGCCGATTTCGGCGCTCTGCCGGCGCAGACACGCGACCAGATGTGCAATCGTGGTCGCCGGATCGGCGGTCGGAAATCGTTCCTCGACTAGAATCTTGCCGCCCTGATCGCCGACCGCACAAACGAACTTCGTACCGCCGGCCTCGATCGCGCCGAAATAGCGCGCCGCTATGTTGCCCATGAGATGCTTGCCCTCGAGGTACTAACCGGTTGAATCGCTGTCAATTGGGCCGTCATGACATTGGAGACGAGGTTGCGACGCTCAAACCGCGCTTTGCAAGAACCTGAGGCAGCTCGCCAATCCGCTGTCTTGGCTCGGCAGATCTGCGCAGACGGTCGACATGCGTGAATGCAATACGCGGATATCCGCGGCCGCGTGCTGCGCGGCGCTCCATTGGCGCAGATGTTCGTCGAGTATTTCCAAGCGTCTGCGTGTGCGTGCTTGAATGCGGTCCGGTCCGTCGAGTTCGCCGATTAGTTCGAGCCCGACACGCCGAATGCGCGCCCGATCCTTGGGCGCGAGGCGCAGCAGCGCATCGAGATAGGAGCTGCCCCATTGAAAGCGGGTCGCGATTCCGCGCGATTCTCGATAGGCCCGCGCGAACCATGCGAGAGCCGCAGTCTTACGGCCGCGCTTTTCCTCGATATCGCCGAGATCGACCATGTAATAAAAGGGCGTTTTCGCGGTCGCGAGCTCTGCCTTGAGCATCGCATACTCCGCGGCATCATCGCCCAATTGCTCGTCGACGAATGAGGCGGAATTGACGACGCCGGCGCGCACGTAGGGATCCATTTTCTTTTGCAGTACGACCGACACGCGCTCGCGTGCCTGCGCCGCGAGATCCGCCGGCACCGTTTGGTCCGCCGAATACTGCTTCGCGAGTTCGAGCTTCTTGCCCAGCGCCCGGAGTTGGTCGGCATCGATGATTTTCGGATCGTTCGCGACAGCGTCCATGACGCGCCACCAGTCGCGCTGGAATTTCGCGGCCTCGGCGGCGCCGCGCGTCTGCACGGCCGCGAAAAACGTATCGCCGAGGTCTTCCAACGGATCCGCGACCCGCGGCCCGATCTGCGGATCCGCGATGATTCCTAGGACCGCGGCAACGGTCTGCGGCGTCGGCGCAAGCGCCGCGGAAATCACCGTGATACGCGCCCGCTCGGACGGCGAAAGGCCGACGCAACTACCGGCGATCTGCGCGAGGCCCGCCGCGACGGATGCCTTATCCGCCGGCGAGATATCGCCGGCGTCCCAGGCGTAATAGGCGAGCCGTTGGCATTGCGCGGTACTCAAGCCCGCAGGTTTTTCGGCGAGCGCCGCGAGTACATCGCTCATCGGTGCGACGTCGCCGAGCGCCGCGTCGAGCAAATCCGTGTACATCGAAAGATCCATGCCTCCCGAAATTCGCGTGACCTCGCGTTGATCGGCGCGCAAAACCACGACGGTCGGATAGCTCAACACCCTGAATTTCTCGCCCCATTTCTGCGCACCGGGATCATCTCCGTCGAGGTAGACGGCGACAAACTGTCGTGTCTTGGAGACGAAATCGCTGCGTGAAAAAACCGAGGATTTCAGCTGCTGGCAAGGCGGGCACCACTTTGCGCCCCAGTACAGGAACACCGGCTTGTTGGCCGATTTTGCCGATTCGAACGCGGCGCCGACGTCGCCCGCAAACCAATCGATTCCCGGCGCGTCCGCGTGGCTCGTCGTGCGCGGGGCGGCGGCCATTGCGCGGCCCGAGCCACAGGTGGCGGCAATCGTCAGCAAAACGCAAACGGTGCCCACCGCGATGCTCTTCGACATGTCGTCGCTCCAAATTCGGCGCTTGCGCCGGCTACGAAGCCTCGCCTCTAGGATGGCTTCCTGTCAAATACCAGCAATGACGAAGTCGCGGATGCGCAAAGGCGACCCTCGGAGTCGGTCAACCTTCCTTGCGCGAAGGCGACGCGATTGCCCATGGACAGTATGGTCGCCTCAGCGCGGACCTCGCCGCTGGCGGCGCTCAGCGCACGATGCAGGGAAACCTTCAATTCGATCGTCGTATAGGCCCGCGTCTCGGACAGCAAGGATTGCACCGCACAGCCGCAAGCCGAGTCGAGCAGCGTGGCTGCGTAACCGCCATGCGCGACGTCAAAAGGATTGTAGGAATGTGCGCCGGGCACGCCGCCGAAGACCGCGCGACCCTCGTCGGCCTCGAGCAAGTAAAATTGCAGTGTTTCGGCAATCGGCGGACGTTTCCCCGCGGCGATCCAGGCGCGAAGCTGTTGCAAGCCATAAGGCATGGGCGTGTTTGCAGACATCGTTGATTCCCCGGTGATCAGAGGGCGGTTTCCATTATCATAGGCGCGAGCCATGTCCGAGTTAAAACAATATATCGAGAACGTCGCGGATTTTCCGCGTCCCGGCGTTCTGTTTCGCGATATTTCGCCGTTGTTGCGCGCGCATTTCGACGCCACGCTGGAGGCGCTCGAGGCTCTGCTGACGCCGACCGAGTGGCAGGCGATCGATGCGGTCGCTGGAATCGAATCGCGCGGCTTCATTTTGGGCGCCGCCCTCGCGGCGCGGCTGGGCAAGGGGTTCGTCTTGGTGCGTAAGCAGGGCAAGTTGCCCCCACCCGTCGTCGACATGACGTATGACCTCGAGTACGGCTCGGGCGTGCTCGAAATACAGCCCGGCCACGGACGCATCGTATTGATCGACGATGTGCTCGCGACCGGCGGTACGATGAGCGCCGCGGCGGAGCTGTGTAGTCGCGCGGGCTATCAAGTCCATGCATTGCTTACGCTGATCGATCTGAAGCTCATCGGCGACTACACTTGGCGAGAGCACCAATTGCGCGCGGCGATCATCTATTGATGCCGTCAGACGGCGGCGACCTCCACCAAACAATCGTAGAACGTCGCCGCTCGGCCGATATCCGTGAGACGCTGATGCGTCAACTCATTGGGATTGGTGCCGTCTGGACCGAGTTTGCGCCACCAAATGCCTAGCCCGACGACGACGCCGGGCCGCGCACGATCGCTGATGCGCACTTTGCAGCGATATTCGCCGCGATCATTGAAGGTGCGCACCAATGCGCCATCCGTCAGTCCGCGAGGCGCGGCATCGTCGGGATGAATTTCGAGCAGCGGCTCCCCTTCGATGCTGCGTAGACTCTTGACATTGACGAAGCTCGAATTGAGAAAGTGCCGCGCCGGCGGCGAGATCATCGCGAGCGGATAGCGTGCGGCCAATTGAGGCGCGGATTGGCGCGATTCGTACGGGGCAACGAAGTCCGCGACCCCAAGGTCCTTGGGAGCGAAGTGCGCCCGGCCGTCCGAAGTCGGAAATCCGCCGGCGGCAAATGGCGCCTCCTTGAGCGGGAGCCGCACCCAACCGTTGCGGCGCAGCGCCTGGAAATCGATCTCAGGCCCAAAGGCCTGCGCCCCGATTTGTTGATCCGTGTCCCGAAAACACGCTTCGTCGAAGCCCATCCGGGCCGCCAGTCCGCGGAAGATTTCCGTGTTCGGGCGGGATTCGCCGAGCGGCGCGATCGCGGGCTCGTTGACCAGCACGTAGGTGTGGCCGTAGCTCGTATGCACGTCGAAGTGTTCGAGTTGGGTAGTCGCCGGCAATACGTAATCGGCATAGTCGGCCGTGTCGGTCTGGAAATGTTCGAGCACGACGGTAAACAGATCCTCGCGCGCCAAGCCGCGCAGTACTTTGCCCGACTCCGGCGCGACCGCGAGCGGATTGCTGTTATAGACGATCAACGCGTCGATCTTCGGGCCGAATTCGCCCGAGGACTCGCGCAGCAGATCATCGCCGATCGTGCACATGTTGATCGTGCGCGGCTGCGGTGCCACACGCAGCTCGGGCAGTTCGAGCGCCTCATGGCGCACGCCGGCCCAACCCGAAGCCGACAGCAGCAGGCCGCCCGCGCGATGCCGCCAGGCGCCGGTAAGACAGGGCAGCGCCGCTATCAGACGCACGGCGCTGCCGCCGCCGCGCACGCGTTGCATGCCATAGTTCAGGCGAATTGCCGCCGGCCGCACCTGCGCGTACTCGCGGGCGAGCGCGCGCACGACATCGGCCTCGATGCCGCAAACCTCCGCAGTTCGCGGCGGGGTCCACGCCAGCGCCCGGTCGGCGAGCGCCGGCCAGCCATCGGTGTATCGCTCGATGTAGTCTAGATCTAGCCAATCGTGTTCGATGAGCTGTTGCATCAGACCGAGCGCCAACGCGCCGTCGGCACCCGGGAGAATGGCGATGTGCTGATGACACTTGTCGGCGGTTTCCGTGCGCCGCGGGTCGATGCAGACTAGTTTCGCACCCAGCCGTTTTGCATCTTGCGCAATGCTCCAGAAGTGCAAGTTCGAGGCAATGCTGTTGCTGCCCCAAATCAGGATCAAGCGGCTCTCCCTGAAGTGCTCGACGTGCATACCGACGCTCTTGCCATAGGTGGCACGCAAGCCCGTTGCACCCGCACTGGCGCAAATCGTCCTATCGAGCAGCGAGGCTCCGAGGCGGTTGAAGAAGCGCGAGGCCATCGCCTCGCCTTGAATCAAGCCCAAGGTGCCGGAATAGCTGTACGGCACGATGGCTTGCGGCGCATGTGCAGCGATCGCTCGCAGGCGCAGGGCGATTGCGCCTAGCGCCTCATCCCAGGTCACCGGCTCAAATTTGCCGCTGCCCTTCGGTCCCGCGCGTCGCAGCGGCTGCAGCAGCCGATCGGGGTGATAGGTTCTTTCCGCATAGCGCGCGACCTTCGTGCACAGCACACCGTGTGTCGGCGCATGATCCGGATCGCCCTGTATGCGCACGACAGCGCCCTTATCGACCGTCACGCGGATCGCGCAGGTATCGGGGCAGTCATGCGGGCACGCGGCATGTACGGTGTGTACGCTCATGAACTCATGATTACATCACAGGATCGCGAGTCTGACGACCTCGCGTGCTACCATTTTTGACGATGATACTGGCCCATAGCGTTCTGATCCTCGCGGCGTTCGTTGCCGGCGCACAAAATGCCTTGGCGGGCGGCGGTACTTTCATCACCTTTCCGGCGCTGCTCTATGCGGGCCTCGATCCACGCGCAGCGAACATCACCTCGGCGGTTGCGCTGTTTCCCGGCACGGTCACGGCCGGAATCGCGGGCCGCCGTCTCGTCATGGGAACCGCGGGACTGTCGATCCGAACGCTCGTCGCCTTGAGCCTGATCGGCGGGGCGTTGGGAGCGTGCCTGCTGCTGGCGACGCCCATGTCGATGCTGACCCGTTTGGTTCCCTACTTGGTTCTGTTTGCAACGGGCGTCTTCGCGTGGGGCAGCTTCATCCACAAAGCGCGCGATGATGTCGAGGTGCGTCTCGGCGCACGTGCCACCGGCTGCGTGCAATTGATGATCGGCATCTACGGCGGGTATTTTGCCGGTGGCATCGGTGTGCTCATGCTGGCTGTGTTGAGTGCCGCGGGCAGCCCCGTGCGCAACGCCGTTGCCACCAAGAATATGCTGGCGTCCATGATGGGAGCATCGTCGGTCCTGATATTTTTATTCCAAATGCGATTCGACTGGCTGCTCGTGCTGTACGTAGCGGTTGCGGCCATCTTCGGCGGACTCGTGGGCGTGTATGCGCTTCGTCGTATCAACGAAACGGCGCTCTGCATCGGCATTACGCTGATCGGTCTTGCCGTGACGGTCGGGTTATTCATCCGATACTGATCGTCGAGACCGCCTCAGCGAATTCCTGGCCTATCGTGCCGGGCTGGAATCCGGATTGCGGACTTCGAACTGCACGAGCACCGTGGAGCCATCCGCGAAGCGCAGCGTGATCGGCACGCGATCGGCGGGCCTCAGCGGCTTGGTCGCTTGCATGAGCATCATGTGATAGCCCGTTGCGGCGAAGTCCAGGCTCGAGTGCGCATCGATCGTGATCTGCTCGACCGCCGTCATCTGCATGCCGCCGCCCCGATTGACGGTACGGTGCAGAGTAACCTGCGTGTATGCCGGACTCGTCGCAGCGATCAGATTCAGTGGTCTTGCGCCCGTGTTGATCAGCGTCAAATAGCCGGCCGCCGGCAAGTCGGCCGGCAGCCAGCGTATCCATGCATCCTGAATCGTTAATTCCGGGCCGGCCGTCGTGGGTGGCGCCGCGGCAAGCGCGGGTGTGGCATCGAGCCGCAAGCTCGCGAGGCTCATGAGCAGCGCGAGCGCAAGCGCACGCGCCGCAGGGCATCTGGAGTTAGAACGCATAGCTCAACCCCGCAGGCACGGTCCAATGGGGGAATAGCTGGTAGCCATCGAGATTGCTGTACACGGGAAACTGCATGCCGGCGTAGAAATGAAGTTTGTGAATGATTTGCGCGGTGAGTCCCGGACTCAAGTACGCGACGGTGCCGGCGGTGTCGGTGGTATCGGCGAGCGCGCCTTGATCGGGACTCTTGTGCGACAGGTTGAGCTGTATTTGCGGCAGCAATCGTGGATCGGCGACATAACGGATGCCGAAGCCCACGGTATCGATATTGCCCGGACGGTAATCGTTGCCCGGCTGATTGAGCTTATGCGCAATCGCCGATTGGAACTGGCCGTTGACGAAGGCGTCGAAATTCAAGCTCACGGGCTGGTGATAATACGCGCCGACGATGATGTCGGTACTGCCGGTGCCCGCTTGCAAGCTCGCGTCCAGCGGTGTGCCCACATTCGGTCCGTCGAAGAAATTGACCGTGGTGCCATATTGACCGGTCGGCAATTTCACACCCAACTGCAGACCCAAGTTATGCAGCGGCAGCATTCCCTGATAATTGGCGATCGGCTTGACGTCGCCGAGATTCGAGACGTGCGCGCCGCTGATCTGGTCCGGCGCAGACTCCGACGGCGTGTAGGGCTGCTGCTGCTCGCCGTAGGTCGTGTGATCCCGCTCTATATAGGGTGCCAGTAGATTGAAATTCCAATCCGCGCTGGGCCGGTAGCTCACGCCCAAGGTGATGTAGCGGTTGATCGTTTGTTTCTCGATTTCTCCGCCGCCGAGCGATGGATTGGACGGGTTGTTGACGACTTGTTCGGGGCTCGCGGTGCCCGTGCCGCTGCGCAGTTCATCTTGATCGATATAGGTGTATTCCAGATTGACGCGCCATCCCGTCACGGTGGAATAGCCCATGGCGGCGTCCGAATTGACCGTGCAGCCGCAGGTTGCACAGGCCCACGACGAAACCGGGGCAATCGACAACAATAGGGTTGCGACACCCAGGGGATTGCCAGATTGACGCATTTGATTTTCTCCCGCGTCCGTGACCTGAGCCGCGGACGCTGCCCATGAAGCAATCGATGACCGATGTACGCACCGTATCGAGTGATACGCTGCGTCATCAATCGACGAATTTCACTTCAGGCGAGAGTGGGGGGACCGCGAGCGCGATTGGCGCGCGCAACTCGCAGACCCTGGGGCAGGAGTTCGAACGCGAGGACCGGCTCGCTGACGATGCGCGCCGCCGGTTGCGCCGCGATGAAATGCGAGAGGGGTCCGGCAGCCGGCGCACTTCCAAACGGGCAGTCCTCGAAATCGGAGTGCGCGCCCATGTGATGATGCGCATGGTGCGCAGGCATTGGCGCCTGCAGGCCTGCCGGACAGATTTCCAACAGAAATGGCATGCCGGCCGCCGGCATGAAGCCAACGGGGACGTAGGCACGAAACAGGAACAGCGCCAGCACGATGCCGGCCGCGAGATCGAGTCGCCTGCGCTGAGCGAGGGTACGCATATGTTTCGCGCGATTATGCCAGATAGCGCGGCATGCCGGCTATCGGCGGCCGTCCCGCGCGTCCTCAGGGCATCAGCACCGCGGCACCGTCGAATCGCCCGGCGCGCAAGTCGGCAAGCGCCTGGTTGGCTTGCTGCAGTGGATAGCGCGTCGTTTTGACCTCGATTCCGACCTGCGGCACCAACTTCAGAAAATCGAGGCCGTCCTGACGCGTGAGATTCGCAACCGATACGAGTTCGCGCTCTTCCCACAATAGACGGTACGCGAAGCTCGGAATATCGCTCATGTGAATGCCTGCGCAAACCACGCGGCCACCTTTGCGCACCGCCTGCAAGGCTCGTGGTACCAACGCGCCGACCGGCGCAAAAATGATGGCGGCGTCGAGAGGCTCGGGAGGCATCGTGTCCGAGCCGGCCGCCCACTTGGCACCGAGACTCAGCGCAAAAGATTGCGTGCGCGCATCGCCGGGTTGAGTGAATGCGAAAACGGATCGTCTCTGCCAATTCGCGACCTGGGTCAAAATGTGGGCCGCGGCGCCAAAGCCGTACAGGCCGAGCTTGTGGCCGTCGCCCGCAATGACGAGCGAGCGCCAACCGATGAGTCCGGCACACAGCAGCGGCGCAAGTGCGATATCGCTGCCGGCGTCGCCCAATGGAAATGCGAATCGCGCATCCGCGATCGTTGCCGTCGCGTAGCCGCCGTCGCGCGTAAAACCGGTAAAAATCGGATTTTCGCAGAGGTTCTCGCGATGCATCCGACAATAGCTGCAGGTGCCGTCCGTGTGTCCGAGCCAAGGAACGCCGACGCGCTCGCCGACTCGCAGCTCCGTGACGCCGGCGCCGATCGCATCGATGCGTCCAACGATCTCATGGCCGGGAATGATCGGCAGCAGCGCATGTTCAAGCTCGCCGTCGACGACATGCAGGTCCGTACGGCAAACGCCGCAGGCCGCAATCTGGATGCGTATTTCATGCGGGCCCGGCTCGCGGTCTGGAAGTTCGATCCACTCCAGCGGAGTCCTATGTTTCTTCAATACCATTGCATGCATTTATTTCTCCGCACTGACGGCGTGCAAGCTTAGACCCCTGATTGCCGTCCCGCGCCGCGTTTGCGGCGCACCATCGACACGCGCCGCCCTACAATAGCCATTCGTTGCGCGATATGCCCAGCATCAGGCGCCGATATGACATAATTTTGTCACGGAGCTTCTGCATATTGCTCGATTTGGCGAATCGACAACCGAGGACTGCGACCATGAACGTGCAACCCGACAGTGACGACATGGACGTCCGACCGGATGTTCTCAGTGAAAATGTGCGTCGACTCGGGTTGCCTTTGGCGGTTAATCCGTCGGCGCCACGGGTACGCAAGACCAGTTCTGCGCAGCTCGCCGTGCAGCGTAACGAGACTTGGCGCCATGAGCGGGTCGCGACCGCGGCGTATTACCTCGCGGAAAAGCGCGGATTCGCGCCCGGTCACGAAGCGGAGGATTGGCAACTCGCTGAAGCGCAAATCGACGCGGCGGACGCAGCTGCCTGAGGCTGCGCGGAAGGCGAGAGAATCACGCGCTCATCGCCATCGACCACGTGCTGCTACCGGTCAGCGGAATGTCGCGTACCGCGGTGCCTTACGCCGATGTGGAAGCGCCACTTCTGGTAGCGACAGTTCGCCACCCCTTTGCCTCCCGCCGGGCACGAGACGACACGCGCTCGCTTGATGATATATTGCCATCGCGGTCCTTCGCGCCGATCACACGCGCAATTTCAAGGAAGATCTGCAATGGCACTTAGCGTCAGGGGCCTCTCCAAGACCTACCCAAATGGGGTTGTTGCCCTAAAAAACCTCTCCCTCACGATTGGCAGCAACATGTTCGGCCTGCTGGGGCCGAATGGCGCGGGCAAGAGTTCGCTGATGCGAACCATCGCGACTCTGCAGGAGCCGGACGCGGGCAGCATCGACTTGGATGGACTGAACGTGCTGACCCAAAAAGATGCGGTGCGCAAGATTCTCGGCTATCTGCCGCAGGAATTCGGCGTGTACCCGAAGTTGTCCGCGCTCGACATGCTGAATCATCTCGCGATCCTGAAGGGCGTCACCGTCGCCGGCGAGCGCAAGGAAATGATCGAGGCCCTGCTGCACCAGACCAATCTCTGGGACGTGCGCACCAAGGCTCTGTCAACTTTTTCGGGCGGCATGAAGCAGCGCTTCGGCATCGCGCAGGCGCTGCTCGCCAATCCGCGACTGATCATCGTCGATGAGCCGACCGCCGGCCTCGACCCCGCCGAGCGCAACCGATTCCTCAATCTGCTCGCCTCGATCGGCCGAGACATCACCGTCATCCTCTCGACCCATATTGTCGATGACGTTCGCGAATTGTGTCCGCGTATGGCAATTATTGCGTCCGGCGAGGTGCTGCTCGAGGGATCGCCCGCCGAGGCCCTGGCCGCCCTCGACGGGCAGATCTGGTCTCGGGTCGTCGCGACGGACGACGAACTGCGCAGCCTCGAGTCTCACCTGCAGATCGTGAGTACTCATCTCGTCGCCGGTCAGCACGAGATCCGCGTATTCGCGGCATCGTCCCCGGGGTCGGGCTTTCGCGCCGTAGCTTCCGGTTTGGAGGATGTTTATTTTTTGAACTTATCCCGTCACGCACGGCGCTGAAACCGCGAGAAGGGAGGCCGCCATGGCGATGTTTTGGGAGTTCTTCTCGTTCGAGTTGCGGTTTCGCGCGAAGAGCCTCTCGACTTACGTCTATTTTTTGCTGTGGCTGGCTTTCTCCTTCTTCTGCGTCGCTTCCGAGAGCTTCGGACCGGTGGCCAATGCGAACGGCAAGATTCTGCTGAACGGCCCGTATGCCAATTCCTTCCAAGATGCCTTTGCGCTCCTATTCGGCATCATTGTCATCGCCGCGATCTTCGGTACTTCGATACTGAGAGACTTTCAGCGCGACACCTATCAAATTCTCTTCACCAAGCCGATCTCCAAATTCGCCTATCTCGGGGGTCGTTGGGCGGGTTCTTTCGTCACGACGGTGTTTGCCTTTTCGGGCCTGCTGGCCGGCACCTTCCTCGGCACCCTCGCGCCATGGGCGGATCACGCGAGGATCGGTCCGAACCACCTTTGGTGGTATCTCCAGCCATTTCTGTCGATCGTGGTGATTCAGGTCTTTTTTATCGGCTCGCTGTTCTTCGCCGTCGCCGCACTGTCGCGCAAGATCTTTGTGGTGTATCTACAAGGCGTCGTCTTGTTCATGACGTACGTCATCGGCATTACGGTCTTCTCGGCGACGCAGTCGCTCGAGCACTTCTGGTCGGGCATTCTCGACCCGATCGGCGTCCTGATGGTCGACCGAATGACCCGCTACTGGACCGTGGTGGAGAAGAACAGCCAGCTGCTGCCGTGGGACTTCTCGGGCTATTCGCCAGGCGTGTTTCTATACAACCGGCTGCTGTGGATGTCCGTGGGCGTCGCGGCGCTCGCGAGCGTTTGGGCATTGTTCCCGATGTCGGTCGAGGCGTTGACCGCAAGGTCGCAGGGCAAGCGCGCGGCGAAGGCCCGCCTGCAGGACGAGCAGGAAGCCGGACCGGTGCGCTCACGGGTGGCCGCGCCGCTCCCGCGCGTTCGACAGATCTTCGGCGCCGGCACGACTTTCGCGCAGTATTTATCACTGACTCGCCTGCGTATTCGCTCGATCACGCGCGAGACTCCCTTCTGGGGCATCGTCGGCCTGCTGGTGGTGTTCGCGGTCAACAACGGCTACTTCGCCGGCCGCGTCGCCGGCGGCGACGTCTGGCCGGTGACCTACCTGATGGTCCAAGCGGTCGAAGGCTCTGCGACGCTGTTTTTCTTTATCGTTGCCGCCTTGTACGCCGCGGAATTGATCTGGCGCGAAAGGGACACTCGTTTCGACGGCATTCACGATGCGCTGCCGATCCGGGAGACAACCGACTGGTTGTCAAAACTCACGGCGATCGTCTTCGTCGAGCTGTGCCTGCTCACCCTGACCATGATGGTCGGCATACTGATGCAGTCGGTCCTCGGCTACTATCACTACGAAGTGCCGCAGTACATGCTGGAGCTGTACGTCGTCACTTTTCCGCAGGTACTCGGCGTTGCGCTGCTCGCGCTGTTCGTGCAGACGATGGTGTCGAACAAATTCATCGGTCACGGAATCGTCATCGGCGTCGTCGTGCTACAGCCGATATTGTTCAATTTTGGTTGGGAAAATACCCTTTATTTGCCGGGTGCGGTGCCGCCGTACATGTATTCGGACATGAACGGCTACGGCCATTTCGTGCCCGCGCTGTTCTGGGCGGCGTGCTATTGGACGGCCATTTATGCCTTGCTGGGAGTCGTGTCGATCGCCTTTGCGAGACGCGGCGCCGAGGTCTCATTGCGATCGCGGACCGCGCTTGCGAGGCAGGCGGCACGGGGATTGGCGCCGGCAGCCGCAATCTTCCTGCTGGTCGCCATCGGCTCCGGCCTCTGGTACTACTACAACGCGCATGTGCTCAATGAATACCTCACCGCCGACGATCACCGCAAAATCCAGGCCGACTACGAGCGCAATTTCAAGCGCTACGAACATCTGCCGCAGCCTAAGGTGACGGCCGTCGAGGCCAGCATCGACATCTACCCGGAGCGCCGCTCCTTCGACGGCACGGGAAGATACACGCTGCAGAACAAGGGGACGCAGCCGATTGCGCAAATCCATCTCACCGACCCGCACGAAGCGGTGTCGGACGTGCAGTTCAATCGGCCGTTCCACCTGATCAGCCGCGCACAGCGGGACGCCTACGCCATCTACGCGCTGGAGCAACCGCTGGCGCCGGGCGATTTTCTGACGCTCACTTTCTCGGTCGCGCACGCGACGCACGGCTTTCGGGACGGCAACGAGCTCCCGGAGTTCGCGCGCAACGGGACGTTTTTCGACGCAGAGTTCTTTCCCATCGTCGGCTACGACAACGACATCGAGCTCGACGATCCGCGACGGCGGCGCGAGCAGCATCTGGGGCCGCTCGAGGAATTGCCCCAGCGCGGCGATCCGATAGAATCGCGCGTCAATCTGTTTACCGCGAATTCCGACTGGATCACTTTTCACACTGTGGTCAGCACTTCCGACGATCAGATCGCGATCGCGCCCGGCTATCTGCAGCGCGAATGGCGCCGGGACGGGAGGCATTTCTTCGAGTACAGCATGGGCTCGACGCACATAGTGGATTTTTATGCGTATCTCTCCGGCCGCTATACGGTGCGCAAAGAGATTTACCAAGGCCCGAATGGGCCGGTCAATCTCGAGGTTTACTACGATCCGGCGCATCCTTACGACGTCGACGACATGCTGGCGAGCTCACGGGCCGGACTCGATTACTACCAGGCGCACTTCAGCCCCTACCAGTTCAGTCAGTTTCGCATCATGGAGTTCCCGCGCTATCGCAGCTTCGCACAATCCTTCTCCAACACGGTGCCGTTTTCGGAGGCCATCGGCTTCATCACGAGGCTACGCAAGCCGACGGACGTCGATCTCACGTATTTTGTTACGGCCCACGAGCTCGCCCATCAGTGGTGGGGGCACCAGCTGGTCGGCGGTCGCGTCGAGGGATCGAACATGATGGCGGAGACGCTGGCGCAATATTCCGCTTATATGGTCACGCAGCAAAAGTACGGCAAGGACTACATGCATCGCGTGCTGCACTACTTCCTCGACCGCTATCTGCGCGGTCGGGCTGGCGAGGTCCGGCACGAGCCGCCGCTCGCGCTCGTGCAGCGCGAGCCCTACGTGTGGTACGACAAGGGCGGCCAGATCATGTACACGCTCGCCGACTATATCGGTGAGGACAGGATCGATCTGGCGCTGCATAACTTTCTGATGGATCACCGTTATGCCAACGCCGGCAACCAGGTCGACGCGGCCGGCAATGCCGGCGGGTCGGGAACCGATGAGCAAGCCTATCCAGACACGCGCCAGTTGGTCGACGCGCTGCGGGCGCAGACGCCGGCTGAACTGCAGTACCTCATCGATGACGGCTTCAATCGCATCGTCTTGTACGACAACAGGACGCTGTCGGCTACCTCGAAACGGTTACCAGATGGCCGTTACGAGGTACGGCTCGAGGTGCAGGCGCGCAAGGTGCAAGCCGACGGTAACGGCGTCGAGACGCCCATGCCGCTCGCGGACTACATCGACATCGGGGTTTTCAAAGGCGCGAAGGACGAGGAGCGGCCGTTGTACATGCGGCGCGAGAAAATCACTCAGGAGCGGCAGACGTTTACCGTCGTTGTCGACGAGGCTCCCACTCGCGCAGGGATCGACCCGTACAATAAGCTCATCGACCGCATCCCGGACGACAACATGATTGACGTCAGCAGCGAGTAGGCGCTAACACCGCACGGGAATCCATGCCCCGTGCGCCTTTGCTGACTCAACCGCGGCCTGGACCGAGGCAATGCCGTGCAACCCGTCTGTGGCCGTCGGATAGGAGAGCGCTAGAGGACAAGGATCCCGACCTTCTCTTCTTGCGCGCAGGTGTTCCGCAATGTCGGCAATTCGATGGGTAGCGCCGATCTGACTGCCTTCGCCGCCGCCTATCAATCCCCAGTTCATTGGCATCCTCTTAGGCTAAGCTGAGAAACTCGAGACAACCGCGTCCTCCAGGATGCACCGATCCGTTCGAAAAAGCTCGTCCCGGCGATGGTCGGCGTGTCGAGCCGAATCCGCGGAGCGCAATCTTGGTTATTGGGTAAATGTACGTCCGTAATTGCTCAATAAGAACTGAACCCCGACGTATCCGATAAACTCCGGCTGACCGGCGCCAAACCCATTGATGCTGCGGCCGGCCATGAATAGCGCAATCATGCCAGTGCGCAGCTTGTAGCGGCCGCCGAGGTCCAGCGTCGTGGAACGACGGGCGCCGTCAGTCGCTCGGTCATCGTAGATTTCCGCGTCGAGTTCGAGTCGTTCGTTCACCGACCGGCCCGTGACGAGCCCGAGGATGCGCTCCTTGGGTCCATGCCCCGCGACGTAGTAGCCTGCCTCGAAATCGACATCAAGGGGACCAATCTTTTTCGTAACCTCCACCGGCAAGAGATACCGAGGTCCGGGCACCGCAATACCTTTCAGCCGCGCGAGCATCGACGCGCCCATCTCGACCTGCGGGAAGGTAGACATCTGCCACCCATCCTCGCCCTGGTCCAGAAAACGCCATTTGACGCCAGGATATCCGTTGCCCCAGCCGCTCTCGAGCGGCTGACTTGCGCTGGTCTGCAGGATGTAGGGAACCTCGTAGGTCAGCTGGATACGATCACCCACGCCAAAATTCAAGTCGATTTGGGGAACCTGATATGAAGAGACGCTGCGGGCGATGGTTTGCATCGACCCCAAGTTGATTTCCCAATTGGCGTTGCCCGGAGTGCCGGGATCGTTGCTCAGAAAGGGTGGGCCCGCCTGAGCTCGAGCGGTCCCCGGACCAAGCACGAATAGGGCGATCGCACAAATAAGGATCGCGGTCCTTGTCAACATCGTCGCTTTATCGGGTCCACGTCATTTGAGCGGCTGGTGGCCGCCGACCGGCACCAACTTGCATTCCTACGCTCGCGTCGCTCACGAGGAGCACGCCATTCCCGCAGAGAGAGAACAGCCGTTTGTGGTCGGCATCGAACGCCAGCCCGGTGAGCTGCTCGCAATTCTGCAGCGGCCAAGTGCAAGCGGTTTTGTCCGTCGATGAATCGATCGCGCCAATCTGCGTCTTGTCCTCGATATTAAAAAAGATCCGACCCGCACCATCGGTCGTGCCGGACTCGGGTTTCGCGCCGGCACGTATCTTAGCAACGAACGTGGCCTTGAGCGGACTCGCTTTGCCCTACGCGCGCTACCCATTCGCAGCGGTTACGTCATGCACCGGCGCCGTGCGTTAGAAGCTCTGGCCATGGTGTCGATCGATCGCGAACCGTGATTCAAGCCATGAAAAGCGCATCGCCAACAAGTTAAGCGGGTTTAAGAGTCACCGGCGGTGGGTCGGGGCCGCAGGTTCGCACCATATCAAACAGCCCAAGATTCAAGCACTTGTCCTCCCGGGTGTGGCACAGCAACACATAGGACCCGTCAATTTCAATTAAACGTACCGTCACATTGCCTCCGTACTATGGACGCCAAGAATTGCGGAGGGATGACCATGTCGGGATGGATCTGCAAGTCGGCCATTGGCGCCCTTGTGATGATCGGCGCCACCGTTGCGTTCGCCGATGATCAAGTACAAACCGATATCGGCAAGGTGACGACCGGCGCAGGCGGCGAAGCCGAGCAGACCGTCGTTAAACCCAGCGCGGTGCGCGATCGGGCTGCGGCAATCGAAGAGAAGAAAGAGGCGCCGAACATCATCGAGGTGCAGCCGCTCGGCGAGATGTTGAAACTGCCGGATGTTAATCTCGCCGAAGCGCTGCAGCGAATGCCCGGAATTTCCGTTGAAACCGACACCGGCGAGGGACGATTCGTCAATATTCGCGGGCTCGACTCGGATCTGAATGGGACGACCTACGGTGGAGTGCGCCTACCGCCGTCCAATCCCTCGTCCCCGTTTGGCGGCGGGCGCGCGACGGCCTTCGACGTGATACCCACGGGTTTAGTCGGCGGCATCGAGTTGACCAAGACGAATCGCCCGGACATCGACGCCGAGGCGCTCGGTGGAACGATCAACCTCGTGCCGCGCAGCGGCGACTCCGAGGGCGGCAAGCCGTTCACCGAGGTCACGGTGGGCGGTGGATACGAAAATTTGCGCGATACGCCGGTATACGACTTCGGCCTCACGACGGGCCGAAGCTTCTCGCGCGACGGCGATGGCTTGTTCACGGGGCCCAATGCATTCAGCGCTTTGCTGACGGCGATTTACCATCAAGACCGACGCGGCATCGATGATGTCGAGGAATCCTACAGTGATCAACAAAGCGCCGGCGTTCCGGATAAGCTGTTGAGCGACCTCGATTACCGGCGCTATTTGTATCAGCGCGAAACATACGGGTTTGCTGGCAATTTCGACGCCAAAGCCGATGAGCGCAACTCGTTTTACGCACGGTTCATGTGGTCGGGCTATTTGGAGTTCAAAACCGATCACCACCTGACGCTCAGCGGCCTGGACTCCGGCTGCGGACCGGCGACGCTCGCGAACGGGAATCTCGATTGCACGGCCGCCGCGCCTTCGTCGGTCTATCCGAACGGATTCACCGCGCCGGGCGCATCGCTCGACCAGAACAATACGGACTCCAGTGAACGCATCGACAATCAGCTCGCGGTCATCGGCGGCAAGAGCATTATCGGAGGTACGGAACTCGATTACCACATGTCGCTCGCACAGGGCCGCGACATTGTGTATTACAAGTACGGACCGGATTTCTCGGAACTCAACAACGGGAACATCCCGATTGCCTACGACAACACTAGCAATCCGAATTATCCCAATTACCGGACACTCGACGGAACCGACGCGACCAATCCGGCGAATTACGCGCTCAGCGATCTCTCAGCCGGATCAGCGACCGATCGCGATCGCGAGTGGGGCGGTGGGCTCGATCTCAAAATTCCCGTGACGGTTTGGGGGAATCCCGGCGAAGTCAAATTCGGCCTGAATGCCCGCATGCGCCACAAGACCCATCAAGAAATCGACGAGGACTTCGCGCCGGCGGGCAGCAACCAGATTCTGCTGAGCAATTACGTCAGCGGCCCCGATACGATTTACTACAACGGCTTGTACAACATCGGTCCGCCGTTCAACGAGATCGCGATCCGCGGCTTGCCCAACTCTCCGTTGGTGCAAAATGTCAGCGTCGCCGACGGCGATCCTATGTCGGCGCAGCAAGCGTACGAGGACGACAATGAGAACGTCTACGCCGAATACGGAATGTTGACCGCGACGGCAGGCAATTTTGGGCTGTTGGTAGGCCTGCGGGTCGAGGAAACCAATGCCACCTACCGTGCTTTTGGATTCTCAACCGACATCAACGGCAACACGACGAACCTGGGGGTTGATCGCCCGGCCGACTTCTTACACCAACTACTTTCCGACCGTACAGGGCCGCTACAGCTTCACCGACGAACTGGTCGGCCGGGCAACCTATTCGACGGGCATCGCGCGTCCGGGGTTCGACGAAATCACTGCCTCGACAATCATCGTCGCCGACGGTACCGGCGCCAGCGTCACGATCGGCAACCCGAATTTGAAGCCGACAACCGGCAACAACTTCGATTTGTCGCTCGAGTATTACCCGGTGGCCGGCGCCATTGCGAGTGTCGGATTATTCGCCAAGGATTTCAACAATTACATCCTGCCGACCGTCATCAACGAATCCAATTATCCGGGCGTGGTCGGTATTGCGCAGGTCAGCACGTTCTCGAACGGCCCCGCGCATGCGTACGGCACGGAAGCTGCCTTCGTCGACCAATTTCGATTTCTGCCGCACCCGTTGGACGGATTCGGCGTGTCAGCCAATGTAACCCTAGTCGATTCGCGGGCCGAGATTCATCCGGGCGTCTACGGGCTGCTGCCGTCCACATCGAGACTCACCTGGAATGCGGCGGGTTTCTACGAAAAAGGTCCGCTCGAGGCGCGCCTCGCGTTCGGCTACGTGGGCCAGAACTTGTTCGGCTTCGGATCCACGGGCAGCACGAGCACGGATCAATATTCGCGCGAAAGGTTGACGCTGGATTTCGGCGCGAGTTATAAGATTGCCGGACAGTACTCGGTGTACGTCGAGGCAAAGAACCTGCTCAATACGCCCTTGGAATTCACGGAGGGTCCGAGCGATTCGCGGCCGATCCAGCGCGAATTTTATGACCAGACCTTCCTTGCCGGTCTGCGCATGAAGTTTTGAGCGGCGCCATGGCATTGCGAGGACGAACGCACCTTTGGCTGAGATCCGTAATCCTCATATCGATGGCGCTCGGCGGATTTGGCGGCGTGGCCGTGCATGCGGCCTCCGAACGCGCGGTCCCGCGCTACGATCACATCTTTCTGATCATCGAGGAGAACCGCAGCTACGCGGAAATCATCGGCGCGCAATCGATCGCGCCGAACATCAACCGGCTCGCGAAAGAATATGGACAGGCGACGCGCTTTTATGCGGAGGTTCACCCGAGCGAAGGCAACTACGTCGCCATGCTGGGCGGTGACACATTCGGAATTCATGACGACGACGCCTATTACTGCAAACCGGGAATGCAGGATGCATGGTGTCCGAAATCCAAGAATGCGGACTATGTGAATCATACGGTCTCGGTGGCGAGCCTCGTCGACCAACTCGAAGATCATGGATTGACCTGGAAGGCCTATATGGAGAGTATCCCGGAACCGGGTTCCGGCGCCGTTCGCTGGCCGACCCTAGAGAATCCGGTCCGCGGAATTCCGGCGGAACTCTACGCGGTCAAGCACAATGGATTCATGAGCTTCCAGCGCGTGCAGAATGACCCGCATCGCAGCGCCAAAATCGTCGGATTCGACGCATTGGAACGCGATTTGACGTCGGGCAATCTGCCCAATTACGCTCACATCGTGCCGAACCAATGCAATGATATGCATGGTCGCGACCAGGGACCTGACATTCCGGCCGACTGCAATAAATCGAATCCCGAGGATCTGATCAAGCGCGGCGACCGCGTGGCCGGAGAACTGGTTGCCAGCATCATGCGTTCGCCGATATGGAGCGCGCCCGGCAATGTGGCGATCGTGATCACGTTCGACGAAAACGGCAAGGCCGAGCGCAACGCGGAGGCGCAAGGGTGCTGCGGCTATGACCCCGCGAGTCGTGCGAATTTCGGGGGCGGCCGCATCCCGACCGTCGTGATTACCAACCACGGCGTGCGCGGAGTTCTAGACGCGACGCCCTATAACCACTATTCGCTGTTGCGGACGACCGAATCCGCCTTCGGCATCGACGGGCGGCTGGCGAACGCCGGCAACATTGCGGCCGGCGTCACCGATATGTCTGCGCTATTCGCGGTGCACTGATGCGCACCTGGCCACAGCGAACGCGCAAGACGGTGCGCCTCGAAATCATTCCGATGATCGATGTCATGATGTTCCTGTTGGTCTTTTTCGTTTTGATCAGCATCAACGTGCTGCCCGCGCTTGGACTGAAGGTCCTATTGCCGCACTCGGCGTCTCCGACCAAGATCGAGGAGCCGAAGCGCGTCACGGTGACCATCGCGCCGGATGGATCGATCTATCTCGAAGGGGAGAAAACGACGTTGCAGCAATTACCCGATCAGCTGCACGCGCTGAGCTTGGATTCGAAGATCGCGGTGATCATTGCGGGCGACGAACACACGATGCTGCAGACGCTCGTGGACTTGCTCGATGCCTTGAAGCGTGGAGACGTTCCCGCCGCGTCGATCGTCACGAAGCCGAAGTAAATCGCTTGCGTGCCGTTGCGCCGGACCTAATTACGCAATCGACTGCAGCGCTGCTCACGGCGGCAATCCTCTGGACGGTGCATAGTGAGTACCATCGGTTGAGGATACAGGTCGCGACGCAGGGGCACGAGGTGCGCTTGTCCTTGATGACCGAACAGACGGCGCCCGAAACGCCGAAGCCCGAGCCGCCTCGGCCAAAGCCGCCCAAACCCCCGCAGGCTTCCGCACAGAAGCGTATCGTCGCGATTCCCGTGCCGATCGAGACTCCGGCGCCGGTCGTGAGCGACGCGCCGGCCGTAGCCGATGAGGCGGTTGTCGTGACGGCAGAGCCGCCGCAGCCGCCTGCACCCGGATCGAACTCGAGCATCGAGGCGGCCTATGCCGCCGCTCTGCGGCAAAATGTCGATGCGCGCACCTCGGTTCCCAACAGCGCCGAATATCGCCTAATCAAACCGAGTGGATCGGCCCTGATTCGATTCGTCTTGGATCGAGTCGGCAATCCGAGCGAAGTCGCGGTCGCCCACAGCTCCGGGTCCGGTATCCTGGATCGCCAAGCGCTCGCAATCGTCTCCTCGGGACATTACCCACCCTTTCCCGAGACCGCCTTTTCCGGCGAGCTTCGGCATACTTTCCTCGTCACCATCGAGTTTCGCTCATGAACTATGTATATTTCCACCATCTAACGTTCGACGCGCTGTATGGCTGCATCGCGATCACCATCTTCGTCATCATCGAGCGGGGTCTCTATCTTTCCTACCTCTCGGTGCGCTCCGGCAGCCTCGCGCGCCTGCTCGATCGGGAGACTGCGGCCGGCGTCAACGCCGCGCTGATCAGGTTGATGTCGGGCGATCCGATCAGCGCCTCGATCAAGCGTTACGCGGCATTGCTGTCCCACATCGGCGTGTCACGCGACCAGCTCGAGGATTATTCCTCGGCGTTGTTCATCGACGTCGACAAAAAGATCAGTGCGCGTCTTTGGGTCCTCGATACGATGATTACCGCCGCGCCGCTGCTCGGATTGCTGGGAACGATCTTGGGAATCATGGAGACATTCACGGCTTTGGCGCAGGGAGGCGTGTCGGACCCCGGCGAGGTGAGCCGCGGCATCGGCACGGCGCTGGTGGCGACCGCAATCGGCATCGCCACCGCACTGCTTGGGTTGTTCGGCACCAGCATCCTGAGCCGCCGCGCTCACTTGCTGGTCGAGGACTTCAAGTCTTTTCTGTTGCGTCTCACGTCCGCGCCGGGCTAGTTCTTGCCGGCAGGGGCGACGACCAACACGACAAAGCTATTCGGCAATATGGGGGACTTTGGATGCGGGTCCAACAGACTTGGGCTTATGGAACCGAAGCTCGCGGTCGGAAGATAGATGCGGTGAGTGACGGCATCGAGTGCAATCGTGCGAGCGCCGTTTGCGGTCGCCAGATTCTGCACGACCGAGAAGTGGTCCGGATCTGCTTCATGGACGACGGTCAAGGTTCCGTCGCCATTGGCGCTGAACGCATTTTGCGAAGCGGAATCGAACTCGGCACCGTCCACTCCATGACCGATCGGCAGCGTCGCAAGCGACTTTCCGCTCTGCGTGTCCAATATTGCCATCGCCGCGTTCGAACAAACGGAAAAGCTCCGATGGTGCGCGGCATCGAGCGCAAGACCGGATGGTGCGTCGCACCCCGGCAGCGCCCAGTGTGCCGTGACCGCGGGAACGTCGATATCGATGGCGGCCAATTCGTTTTTGTTTTCGATATTGACGTAGACATGCCCGGCTTCGTCGCTGCGTGCGAATTCCGGTGCACCCCCAAGATTGAGGGTCGCCACGAGCTTGCCGGCAACCGCATCGATGATGGTGGCGCTGTCGCCGTGCCCGTTGAACACGACGACCCGGTGCGAATGGCGGTCATAGAGAATCGCATCCGGCTTGGAGCCGACGTCAATGCTCGCCGTGACCTGCCGTGTATTCAGATCGAACACTTTGACTTGGTTCGCCTTTCCCGCGCTGATGTAGCCGCGCCCGAGGTCCGGGGCCAGCGCAATGCCGTGCACGCCCGGTGTGCCGTCGATGTCACCGGCGATCTTGCCGGTCGCGAGATCGACGATTGCCACGTGGGTGGCACGCGACAGGTACAGAAGGTGCGCACCGCCGTCGACGCTCAAATAATCCCATCCCCCGTCGCCACCCAGCGCCCAGCGCTCGGCGATTACATAAGGCGCCCCGTCGGAGGCGATCGCCATACCCGCAATCAGCAGCGTCGTGGCGCTCAAGACCAATCGCTTGAACATAGGGGCATTCTCCAAGAGAGGATCGGGATTACCATGACATTGTGCGCCGCTGAACTTAAAATTCGATTAAGCGTGCCTGGTGGACGTTCTCTAGGCTACGCACGGAAGTTCGCGCACAGTCGCGCCGTTTGGAGCACTCGATGAAGCTCTTGTTGATCGAGGATGATCGAATGATCGGGTGGGCGTTGCACCGCGGCCTCAGCGACGAGGGCTATAGCGTCGATTGGCTCGACGACGGCGATGCCTCGTTGGTTGCCTGTTCAGAACGCCAATACGACCTTGCGATCCTGGATTTAGGCTTGCCCAATCGCGACGGATTGCAGGTCCTTGCCGAATTGCGCCGAATGGGCAATACCTTGCCGATTGTCGTGGTGACTGCGCGGGAGTCGGTCGCCGATCGCATCAAGGGACTCAACACCGGTGCCGACGATTATCTTTGCAAACCGTTTGACTTCGACGAGTTGCTTGCACGGCTGCGCGCCGTCGTGCGTCGTCGCGCCGGCCAGGCGGTCACGATCCTCGAATACCGCGATTTGACGATCAATGCAGCGACTCGCCAGGTCGCCCATCAAGGTCGGCTCTTGAGTCTCTCGGCCAAGGAATTCGCGCTTCTGGAGATCCTCATGCAACGCCCGGGCGTCGTCATTACACGCGCGCAGTTATACGACAAGCTGTACGGATGGGATCAGGACGTCGAGAGCAACACGGTCGAGGTCTACATTCATTCCTTGCGACGCAAATTAGGACACGAGTTCATCGAGAACGTGCGCAGCGTCGGCTACCGGATTCCACCCGCATGAGATCGATACACGCGCGCTTGCTGCTGGGCCTATTGAGCGGCTTGCTGATCGCTCAAATCATGATCTATTCGCTGATTTACGCGAAGATCGAGGACGAAATCGACGATCTATTCGACGGCGAATTGGAGCGCAGCGCACTCATGTTCTCGCCCGGCGCCGCACCTCTGCCAATTGCCACGCCGACACGCAAGGTCGAGAATCCGCAGGAAGGCATGGTCATCGCGATGTGGGAGGGTGCGCAGGCACGCCCGCAATTTCAATCGGCGCGATTGGAAGCGCTGCCGCGCGAGACCCCGCTCGGGTTTTCGAAGCTGTTCATCGACCACCGCCAGTGGCGCTTATTCGGCGCAGCGTCCGGCAATCGGTACATCGTGGCCGCGCAGCCCGCCGATGTGCGCGATGCTGCGGCCCGCAATATCACCGTGCGAACGCTTATGCCGTCGCTCGCGGTCCTACCCGCTTCGGGCTTGATGATTTGGCTCGCGGTTTCGTTCGGCCTGCGCCCATTGATGCGCGTCACTTCGGAGCTGCGCACGCGCTCGCCCCGCGATCTGGCGCCGATCGAGACAGCTCGATTGCCGCCGGAGATCGCGCCGGTGGTTCGCGCGCTCAACGAATTGATGCAACGTGTCGGCAACATCATCGCGGCACAGCGGAACTTCATTGCCGACGCGGCTCATGAACTGTTGACGCCGCTGACCGCGCTGCGTCTGCAGGCGCAGCTCCTCGCTCGCGCGGAGTCGGCGTCGCGGAAACGCGAGGTGATTTCCGAATTGCAGGGCGGGGTGTCGCGCACCCTGCAACTCGCGCGGCAGCTGCTTACGCTGGCGCGGCACGAGGCGGATGCCGTGGGTCAGGAAACGACTGCGGTCGACCTCGAGAACGTCGTGAACCATGTGCTCGCGATTCATGCGCCGTTGGCGCAGGCCAAATCGATTCGCACGGAGATCACGGTGAGCGGCGCATGCGTGACCGGTGGAAATGAAGACGCATTGCACACGCTTATCTCGAATCTCATTGAAAATGCGATCAAGTTCTCCGAATTCGACGGCACAGTCCGGGTGCAATTGCGGCGGGAGGCCGACCGGGTGCTCGTCGACATCGAGGATTCAGGGCCAGGAATACCGACGGACGAACGCGAGCGGGTCTTCGATCGATTTTATCGCCGCACCGGGAATACCGCGAGCGGCAGCGGATTGGGACTTGCGATCGTGCGCGACATTGCCACCCGCCTCGGTGCCGAAATCACTCTGCACACGTCGTCCACGCTCGGCGGCCTGCTCGCGCGCGTCGAGTTCGCCGCAACCAGGCCCGAGTATGGCGCCAGGCCGGTACCGCGAGTTGCGTAGGACCTGCGCACGCTTGCCGGCGCGACTCAAGGCGCGACCGGCAAATCGATGAAACTCGCATGGTCGGGCGCGTGGTAGACGCGCTGGCGAGCCTTTATATAATCGCTCGGCTTGGCAAAGAATATGTTCGCGACGAAGCTTTGCGGATTGCGGTCATAGAGCGGGAACCAACTCGATTGGACCTGTACCATGATCCGATGCCCGGGCAAGAACACATGATCGGCATGCGGTAGTTTCAAGGAATACGCGATAATCTTGTTGGCAGGGATCGCCGCCGGCTTCGCCGGGTCGTCCCGATATCGGCCGCGTAGAATATCCATGGCGATCGGCAACTCGTAGCCGCCCAGTTCGACTGCGCCCGGCACTTCATCCGGATAGACGTCGATTAATTTGACGACCCAATCCGAATCCGTGCCGCTGGTCGCGGCGAACAGGTGGGCGACTGGCTGGCCGGCGATGCGCACCGGCGCACTCAATACTTCGCTGGTATAGATCAACACATCGGATCGATCAGCGGCAAAACGCTGATCGTCGACGAGCCACCGCCGCCACGTCGAATCGTCCGCATAGGTCGGCCGGATTGGACGCGAGCGATAAGTCACGGGCTTCTGCGGATCTGAAACATACTCATCGAATCCAACCGGATCAGATGCCGGCGCGATGAAGGACAGTTTGCTGGCCGCCGCCAGATAGAGCTTGCGCGACACATAGGGACACCCCGCGGCACAGGACTGCGGCCAGCGGTCGTAGCGGCGCCATTGATTGACGCCGGTCTCGAACGCGGTCACGGGCGCAATATCGGCTTTGGCCGCATTGTCCTTCAAATGGGAGTCAAGGAAGGGCAGCAGCACATTGCGTCGAAACCATCGCCCGGTATCGCCGTCGAACTTGATCGGACCCAGACTGGATCCCTCGACATTGCCGCCGCCGTGGCGCCACGGACCGATCACCAGAAAAATCATGTCATTTCGGCTGTCTTTCGCCTCGGTCGCCGCATAGGCCGCAGGCGCACCGTAGATGTCCTCCTGGTCCCATTGGCTGTGTACATAGAGAGTAGGGACCGTCAGGGGCTGGCGCGCCACTATCTTGTCAACCGCTTGGCCCTGCCAGAACTCATCATAGGCCGGGTGACTCGTCAGCCGCTTCCAGAACGGCAATTGGTCCATGCCGAGCGTGGTGCCGAGCGCGCCGGCCGATCCGGCGGTCAGCCAGGTTTCGTAGGCATCGTAGCGCGGCGGCGTCCATTCCTTATCAGAATCCTTGGCCGCGGTTTGCCCATAAATGTAATCGGCATAGGTCTGGCGAAACGCACCATTGTGGAACCAGTCATCGCCAATCCACGTATCGACCATCGGATTGAAGGGCACCGCCACCTTCAGCGCCGGATGTGGATTCACCAGGCTCATCAAGACTGTGAAGCCGTCGTAACTGGTCCCCATCGTGCCGACCTTGCCATTCGACTCCGGCACATTCTTGACGAGCCAATCGATGGTGTCATAGGCGTCTGTGGCGTGATCCACGCCGCTATCGTTGAGCGGCCCGGACAGCGGGCGGTTCATGATGTAGCTGCCTTCGGATTTATATTTTCCTCGCACATCCTGCGCGACGATGATATAGCCGGCCTCGGCCAATTCGCCGAAAGAATTGGGAAGGGCCAAAGCCGCGTGCAGACTCGCTACGCGACTGACGAATTTGCTCGCGCTATAGGGGGTACGGTCCAGAATGATCGGGGCGTGGGTCGCTCCTTTTGGGATCACGATGACGGTGAAGAGTTTCACGCCATCGCGCATCGGGATCATGACCTCGCGCTTCTCGAAGTCATAGAGGGTTTTCGCGACCTCGAAATTGGCGGGTATATCGCCTGGGGCGGCCGGGACGGCGGGGACGGCCGGCTGATCGGAACCCATCGTGATACCACCCGATGCAAGATTGACGATCAAACTTGCCGCAACTACGCGAGATACACTCAATAAAAGGCGCATGAACTCTCCCCGATGCCGATGAATATAATAGTGCCCCGCTGCAACGCGATTGGACCCATATTACGTGGCATTGAGTCCGCAATAAATGGGAACACCCGGCACCTCGCTTCGATTCGTAGCTCCACGAGAGCGGCGCCGGCCGCCCGCATCACAGATCGATGCGCGACGATCTTCCGCCTAAGAGGCGCGCTGCGAATCGGCAGATTTGATCGGAGGGGGCATGCGGACGGATAGCAGGGCAACATCGTCGATCCCAATGCCATCGTCGGTGTTGTCCATCATGATGGACTCCGTCACTGGGACGCCTCGGCCCGCTGTTCGCTATGCTTATGAACGGCGCCCTTGAATGAGCTGAATCAGAATCATCACCACCGCGATGACCAGGAGGAAATGAATGACACCCCCCATCGTATACGATGTGACGAGACCCAAGAGCCAAAGGACGATTAATACGACCGCAATGGTGTACAGGATGATGTCTTTCCTTTAGGCAGAATTTTGCGATGCATCGGCAGCAGGCGTTGAACGTTCGATGCGAAATCCGTCGACGGGAGCATGAGGGACCGCCATTTTGGCGTTACGCGAAGAAATCTCCAGCAGACGATCGGTTTCGCGCCTGGCAACCCCGTAGCACTCGCAAGAACGGGCTTCTAGACCGGTCCGTTCTACCACGCAGATGTGGCCGCGGTGGTAGCGGATGCATCCGGCGGTCTGCAGCCGGCTGGCTGCGTGCGTCACGCTTTCCCGGCGGACACCCAATAGCTCAGCGATGTGTTCGTGGGTTAGGGTCAGTTCGTTCGATACCTGGCGATCCAAATACATGAGCAGCCAACGACACAACTGTTGATCGATGGAGTGGTGCCGATTGCACGCGATCGTTTGCGCCACTTCTGCGATGTAAGACTGCGTATATCGCAACAGCACACTGCGCATCGAGCCTCCCCGCGCGCACTGCTGATTTAGCGCCTCGCGCTTGATTTGATAGCCGCAACCCTCGCTCAGTACCACCGCGCGGCACGGTGCCGAGTCAGCGCCCAAGAGGACCTCGACACCGGCGAAGCCTTCGCAGCCTACGAGGGCGATTGCATCTGCCCAACCGTCAGTCATCACGCACGAAATGGAAATGACCGATGTCGTGGGGAAATAAAGATGCTCCATGCGAATGCCAGGCTCATAGAGCAAATCGCCGAGCGGCATGATTACCGGTTTAAGATCTCTCCGTGCCCGTTCCCAATCCGCGGCGGGAAGCGCCGCCAGCAACATGTTTCGAGACGCGGATGCGGCATGTGATGCCATCGTGGGCAAGTGACGCTCCCCTTCTTCGACGCAGTCGCCATAATAACTTGGCCTTGAGTCATTATGATTACGTAAACATGCGTAGCGACTATGTTCGGTACCGAACATATGGACGGTTCGTCGCCACTTTCGGCGGCATTTGACGCGTCAGCCCGCGGCGCGAGCGAGAGGGCCGGACCGTCGGACGAGAAATGAAAACCCGTATTGGCTTCAGTCACACGCTAGCGCCGCGCCCGGCCCAGCACGCAGGATGGCGATTTCACGTTCTCGCGTTGAATCGTCACTCGCCATCCTGCGGCCGGCGGCTGTATTGCAGTGAGAATCAGCCTTGCTTTGCGTTGCGTGCTGCAATCTCGACGAGCCGCGGTTGATGGATCTTGTTTACCGCACGGGCGACGGCTTCCTCCCGGCATCGACGAGTAGCGTAGGTTCCCCGCAGATCCCACGTGGATTCTTCGGGGCAAACATGCCGGGCAGCGGCCACCAGTCGGACATAGAGCTCGCGCGCGCCGCTTTCCGTCGCGAGGCTTCGCGCGTCGTAGCGCACGACGACACTCGGTACCTCGTCGAACGTTGCGGCGTTTGCCGCCGGGATCATCGACGCGCCCATGAGTAATGCTGCGATCGCGCCAAGGGCGCCGGCAGTTCTGGTCGTGGCGCTGCGGTATGCCGTAAATGTGTTCATGATGAATCTCCTATGTGCTGCTATGTTCTGTGGGGTCTTGATAAGGCTTAATCGTCATCAATCTCTGCTTGTTGTGGTAGAGAACACGAGACGCGCCGAAAAGTTGCAAAACGCCGAACCGCGGATCGGCGTAACATCGAGAGGCGAAAGGAGATCCGCCATGACAATAATTTCAGATGAAGGTGAAGAGGTCGTCTTGGCGTCTTCGCCGTGCTTTCTGCACGAACTCGGGGCGGACGGTTCGCCGCGGGTCGATCCGGTTCAAGCACGCGATGTCGCGAATTGGCGCAAGGCGGAGCGGCAGCGCCTGCTCGAGCAGCGCAAGGCGTTTACTGACGAGTATCGATCGGAACAAGCGGATGCCATTGCGCGTTCACTGGACGGGATCCTCGCGAGCATGCCGTCGGTGACCCTCTCGGTCTACTGGCCGATCCGCGGTGAACCGGATCTGCGTGCATGGATGGGCAGGCAATCGCAGAATGGTTTACGAATCGCGTTGCCGGTCGCGATAGCGCTGGGGCAAGCTCTGGTTTTTCGCGAATGGCATCCTCATGCGCGCCTCGCGCGGGGTCTTTGGAAGATCCCTTATCCAGCCGATGGCGCAGAACTCATGCCGACCGTTGTTATTGCGCCATTGGTCGGTTTTGACGGGGAATGTTTTCGTCTGGGATACGGGGGTGGTTTCTTCGATCGAACTCTGGCGGCGCTCAATCCAAGGCCGCTGGCGATCGGCGTCGGCTATCCGAGCGCGGCACTGCGGAGCATATTTCCGCAGCCTCATGACATCCCGATGGATTGGATCGTGACCGGTACTCTACCTTCCGTACAGCGCGTTCAACCGTCCATGGCGCAGACCGCGCGGTCGGACAATTCGACGTCACCGTAAATTCGGTCGAACGCGGCGAGCCGTATCGAGATTACTGTGACGAGCGCGGATCAAATGTTGATGGATTCTGCGGGATATCGACTTGAACGGGTAGGGTGCGACCGTAGTTCCCATCGCATCGTGGGCGGTCGAAATCTTTTCGAGCGGTTCGATCCGCGATGAATCGGCTCCTCATTGCGCTCGGTGCCGTGCTCGTTGTCGCCGGGGTTTTCTGGCCGTGGCTCAAGAGGATGCATTTTTTTCATCTGCCGGGAGATATCGTGATCGACCGGCCGGGGTTTAAGTTCTTCCTGCCGATCACGACGATGTTGATCGTCAGCGCGGGGCTGTCGTTATTGGCGTGGTTATTGCGGCGTTAGCGACGAGGCCATCGCTCGGGTGGATCGATCAAAATCGCTGCGATAGGCCCATATACAGCTGGGCGCGCGGCGCAGCGTCGTTCAGGCTGAAATTGCCGCCGAAATCGAGCTGCAAATTTGCGCTCAACGCGCAGGTCAGTGCTTCATCCAGCGTGTAGATCGGCTTTGAGCGTGCCTGCAACGACTGCGTCGTGAAGGCCTCTGTATAGAAAGTCCAACGCTTGTCGAGCGCATGGCTGACATTGATCAGGAAATCGATAGCGGCGTGGTAACCGCTATCGGTCGTATCTTTCAGATAGTCGCCTTCCGGCATCACGATCACGGTGAAGTCGCCTGGCGCGCTGAAGCTCATCGGAAGAATCAGGCCAGCCTCGACCTTGCCATTGCCGAGTCCGGACTGCGCCGTCGGAAGCTTGACGTACGGCAAGAGCGCCACGGCGACGGAACCGTGATCATCGCCGAGCACGTTGATCTTGACGCGAACGAAGGTGTCGCCTATTCCTGAAACGGTCGTTGTGCCCGCGGCACTTTTGGCAACGACGGATTCATACGGTGTGATCTGCAGCTCGGCATCGATCGTGTTGGTCAGGCCCAGCTTCAGAGTCGGATCGAATACGGTCCAATCCTGGGTCTTCACGCCGTCGGCATTGCCATAGCCGAACACGGCGATGTCGGTCTCGTACTGAAAATGGCCGGCGTCCACCGTGTAAGGACTGTTGGCTTTCGGCGGTCGATCGGTATTGAAACTACGCAAGTCGGCGTCGGGCGTTGGATCGAGCAGCGTGAAGTCGCTCTTGTCCGGCGCCGGATCGTCGGCAATCGCCGGAATTGCAAACGCGGTCAGCATTAGAGTGCTAACGACGCACTTCATGAACATATGCCCGAGGCCCAAACGGCGCGCACCCCGGAAATGCCTCGCTGCTTCGATCAATGGCATCAGCCTGGATGACGAGGAGACCAGTGCCAAATTCACGGCTACCCACCCCGGTGCCAGCGGCAAGTTCTTCAGTGAGCTCGATTAAACATCATATATTCTAAGTAACTGATTGAAATATCATGACAATGACGCATTTGCCGCGATGGGAAAACAGTGCGTCGTTTCTAGATACCGAGTCGCGCCGCCGCTAAGCCCGCGACGATTCCCACGGCGAGAACCATGAGCGTGATCACTGCCAGCACTCGGATGGGAAATACTCTTCCCGTCATAACGAGAGAGGGCAAACTGATCGGGGGCAGAGTCATCATCAGCGCCGCCGCGGGACCCGCGCCGACACCCAGGGCCAACATGGCTTGAACGATGGGTACCTCTCCTGCAGTGGGGATCACGAACACCAGGCCGGCCGCCGACATCAATACAATCCACTGCAGATCATTACCGACCGCCGGACCTGCCGCAGGAAAGATCCATGCGCGGGCTGCGCCTAGGAATAAAACCAGGACCACATACTCCGGAATCAGACCAATCAGTAGTCGGAAGAATCGACTGAGCCAGCTCTTGATCGACGGGCTAGCGGTGCCGGGTTCGCCAACGGCCTGGGTCAACCGCGTCTGTAGTGCCGCGAGTTCGCCCGGTGGGGTCAACCAGCTGATTACGTAACCGGTGCCGAACACCAAGGGAATGCCCAACGCGAGGCGCAATCCCGCCCAACTCCAACCCAAGACAAACCCCATGAAGACCAAGGTCGCTGGGTTGAGTACCGTATTCCCCAGCCAGAACGCAGTGGCGGCGGCGGCGGACGCGTTTCGGCGCCGTAAACCGATGACCACCGGAGCCGCACAGCATGTGCACATCATCCCCGGGATCGCTAGCAGACCACCGATAGCCACACTGCGCCAGTTCGAGCGGCCCAGGGCCCGGGCGATCCAAGCGATCGGTGCAAACTCTTGTAGTGCGGCTCCGAGCAGCAAGCCCAGAACCATCGCTTGCCAAATGGCCTTGCCATAGGCGAGCGAATAATCGAATGCCGCCTGTACGGATGGGTGCGGCGCCTGTGTGGCGTTGCCCATTAGAATCGATCGGCCGATAGAGTGGCTCGTGGAAGCGACGAACGCCTTGTGGTAATAGGGCAACCACTTGACGTAGAAAAGACCGCCGATCGCGACGATCAGGAGAATGGCAACACCGACAGTCGGCGATAAGCGGCGTTCGTATAAGCGCAATGTAGTCATATGAAACGAACACCGTCACGAGCGATAGGCCAAATTCGGAGGAGGGCGCCACGCCGTTGCCGATCTCGTCGCAAGCACTCAATCGTCGATGATGGGGTTTGTGTTCGCATGCGCCAGAGCCCAGATTGTCCCTTGCGGCGGCAGCCGCAAATCATTCCACCTGTACTTGGGCGCCGCCGTCACTCATTCGGCCGATTACCGCCGCCTGCGCAAAGCCAAGGCGCGCAAAGGTCGCCCGTACCGCCGGCAATTCGTCGGGGTCGCATGCGACCAGCAATCCGCCTGAAGTCTGGGGATCCGTCAAGATCGTCTGTAGTCGTGCATCGAGATGCGGCGCAAGCCGGACGTCGTTTCCGTAGGACTGCCAATTGCGAGCGGAAGCTCCGGTGGCGATGCCGGACTGCACCAATGCCAGCACGCCCGGCAGCAGCGGCAGGTGTGCGGCCGTAACGTGCGCGGTGAGCCCGCTGCCTCGGCACATTTCGAGCAAATGGCCCAGCAAACCGAAGCCGGTGACGTCGGTCATGGCGTGCACTCCTGCGAGATTCGCGAGCTCCATGCCCGGTAGATTCAGTTGCGTGGTCGTGTCAATCATGGCGCGATAGCCTGCGTCGTCCAGCAAGCCCTTTTTGAATGCCGCGGAGAATATGCCGACGCCGAGGGGCTTGCCGAGAATCAATATATCGCCGCTACGCGCGCTGCTGTTGCGTTTCACTTTTTTCGGATCGATCACGCCCGTGACGGCGAGTCCATAAATCGGCTCGACCGAATCAATACTATGGCCGCCGGCAATCGGAATGCCGGCCCGCTCGCAGACCGCTTCGCCTCCGCGCAAGATGCTGCGAATCGTCTGGTGCGACAGCGTGTTGATCGGCATGCCGACGATCGCCAGCGCCAACAAGGGCCGCCCGCCCATCGCATAAATATCCGCGAGCGCGTTGGTCGCGGCAATGCAGCCGAAATCAAATGGATCATCGACGATCGGCATGAAAAAATCCGTGGTTGCAACGACCGCTTGATCATCGTTGAGGCGATATACGGCGGCATCGTCCGATGTGTCGGTACCGACCAGGAGGTCGGGATAATGCCGGCCCGGCAGCGAGTCCTTGAGCAATTCGGCGAGCACGCCTGGCGCGATCTTGCAGCCGCAGCCGCCGCCATGCGAGAGCGAAGTCAATCTCGGCCCGGGATCCGCCGGTGTAGGGGGAGCGGACACTGCTGCAAACGGTGCACTCATCGGTCCGCCACATTTAGCCGTTATTTGGATTCTCGACCGTCGCCTCAAACCTACGCGCCGATGCAAGCAAATGCAAATCGCATCCTGCGCCTCGGCGTGACGCCGTGGCCGCGAACTGGCGGAAGGTAGCAGGAGTCGAACCTACCGGGAAACGGTTGACGTCCCCCACCGGGTTTGAAGCCCGGCCGCACCACCGGATGCGCATGCCTTCCGAATTCGCCGATGCCGCCCGTCGCAACGGCGGGCTCATTGCTCGTCGTGCCAACTGCTGTCGACACGCAGCACCCGCGCATTGAGTGTGCGCCGAGTATAGCCAACACGGTCGAAGAACTCCAAAATCTGAATCGCGCGCTTACGGCCTACGCCGATGGCATCTCGATAGCCGGCCGCCTCCACGAGGCCCTGCCGATCACTGAGTTGTTTTAGAACTTGGGCGAGTTCGCGTACCCTATCGCGGTGGTAAAAAAGATCGGGGACGATCTGGTACAACTCGCCCTGCACGACGCATTTGCGCAGCACCAGTCTTACCTCCTCATCCGGCGCTCTCACGGTGACCGCGAGATCGCGAACCCAGGGTGGATTAAAACGACCGGCGGCGATCACGGACCGCAAGTTCTGTGCAAGCTGTTGCTCGCGCTCGCTCAAGCTAATGCGATGTTCGGGTAGATGCAGCCAGTGTCCGCTGCGCCGTATGGCCTGACTCTGCACGAGTTCGTCAATCACGGCGCGCCACACCCCATCGAGCAAAGTCGGCATGGTCATACGGCGCAGCCGCCCGCGATCGATACCTGGCTCGTCCGGTTGCTGCGAGTGGAATGTCCGCAGCGCTTCCAACGCGCGCTCGCGCAATGAGCGCCACTGCGAGTCGAGAAATGCGACGCGCCCGCCGGCGGCATCGATGATCCGCACGTGCATCGGCAGCGTAATCTGTTCCGGCGCACGCCCGCAAAGACGGGTCAGTTCGTGCATCTCGACGCCCTGCGGCGCGTTGCGCAGCAGGGGCTCGACTCCTTCCCCCGCAAGGAGGCGCTGAATCGATTCCAGATACGCGAGACGCTCGGGGCTGCGGCGCCGGCGCTCCGGGGCGTAGGGATCGATGACCACACCGCCGCCGATCGTATGCAGCGCCTGTGCATCGCGTGCGATGAAGGCATCGCCGGGCGAAGCGCAGATCGGTGCATCGAATACGAGTTGCACACGTGCACTGGCACCGGCGTTCAGCGCGCCGCCTTCGAGTGGGACTACGTGCGCAACGCGATGCGCCGTACCAACATGAATGTGCAGCGGTGCGCGGCTTGCCACGACCCCGCCGACAGCGAGCAGGCGCAAATGAACGTCGATCCGGGTGGTTGGCAGTAGCGCTCGAGGATCGGCCAGCCAGTCGCCGCGCGTCAGCGCGGTTTTTTCAACGCCCGCGAGATTCAAGGCGCAACGCTCCCCGGCCCGACCCATTTCGGTGTCGCGATGTTGTGCATGGATGCTGCGCACGCGCACCAAGGTGCCGGCCGGCATCACGGCAAGCGTATCTCCGACTTGCACACGGCCAGCACGCGCAGTACCCGTCGCCACCGTCCCACGTCCCGGCAGCGTAAAGACGCGATCGACCGCCAGACGAAACAAACCGTCCTCGGGGCGCTTCGGCCAGATTGCCGCGGTCGCGTGTAAATGCGCGCGCAATGCGGCGACGCCGGAGTCATCCAGAACCGTTGCAGCGACGGGAAAGAGCGGGGCGTCAGACAAGCCCGTGCCGTTAAGCAGGGTCGCGATCTGCGCCGTCATTGCGCGGACGCGTGCATCGTCCACCCGGTCGATTTTGGTCAGGGCGACGGCGCCGCGGGTGATTCCGAGAAGCTCCAGGATCGCGAGGTGCTCGCGCGTCTGCGGCATCACGCCGTCATCGGCCGCGATAACCAGCATCGCAAAGTCGATTCCCCCGACGCCGGCCACCATGGTGTGCACGAGTCGCTCGTGACCCGGCACGTCCACGAAACCCAGCACCTCGCCGCCGGCGAGCGGCGTGTAGGCGTAGCCGAGTTCAATCGATATGCCGCGCGCCTTTTCCTCCTTGAGTCGATCGGTATCGATGCCGGTAAGCGCCCGCACCAAGCTGGTTTTGCCGTGATCGATGTGTCCGGCGGTACCGACGATCATCGATCGGCCGAATCCCATTGGGCGACGAACTCCGCCTCGTCTGCGGCCTCGAGGCAGCGCATGTCGAGCCACAGCGCCTTCTCGGCAATGCGGCCGATAATGGGACGCGGCAATTGACGCAATTCCGCCTCCAGCCGAGGCAGACTGCCGCGCTTGCCGGGGCTCTTGCGCACGCAGAGCCCATAGCTTGGCAACCGATCGACGGGCAACGCACCGCTGCCGATCTGGGAATTCATCGATGACACCGTTGCCACATAGGTCTCGCCCAGCGCCGCTTGCACGAGGGGCAACAGGAGCTGTGCCTGCGCCTCAATCTCAGCGGGTTTGCGCGTCAACAAACGCAGCGTCGGTAATCGTTCGGCTAGCAGCTCCGGCGACCGATACAATGCGAGCACGGGTTCGAGCGCAGCGAGCGTCAGCTTGCCGACGCGCAAGGCACGCTTCAGCGGATTTTTCTTGAGGCGTCGAATCAGTTCGGTGCGGCCGACGATGATGCCTGCCTGTGGTCCCCCCAGGAGTTTGTCGGCGCTGAAAGACACGAGATCAGCCCCGGCCGCAACCGCATCGCGCACCGTGGGCTCCTTCGGCAATCCCCAGCGCTCGAGATCGATCAAGCTGCCGCTGCCGAGATCGACCGCAACCGGCACGCCGCGGACGTGTCCCATCGCCGCGAGCTCGGCCAGGGCGACAGTCGCGGTAAATCCGCTGATCCGATAGTTGCTGGTGTGCACTTTCATCAACAGGGCGGTGTGCGGACCCATGGCTTCGGCATAGTCCGACGCGTGGGTGCGATTGGTGGTACCCACTTCGACGAGCTTCGCACCGGCGCTGCGCATCACGTCGGGGATGCGGAACGCGCCACCGATTTCCACGAGCTCACCCCGCGACACGATGACCTCGCGTCGGCTGGCCAGGGTATTGAGCATGAGCAGTACGGCGGCGGCGTTGTTATTGACCACGGTTGCCGCCTCCGCACCGGTCAACTCGCACAGTATGGGTTCCACCAGATCATCCCGATCGCCGCGGCCCCCGGAACTGAGGTCAAACTCCAGATTGACGGGCGCGGTGAGTGCACGCACCACCGAGTGCACGGCCGTATCCGAGAGCAACGCGCGACCGAGATTCGTATGCAGCACGGTACCGGATAAATTGAATACCGCACGCAGGCGCGGACGCGTATGTCGCTCGAGACTTGCGTCGACGTTTCCCGCAAGCGCATGAGGACTCAACTCGCCGGAACGCAGCGACCCAACGACGGCGCGCCGACGCAATTGCTCCAGTTCGCTGCGCAGCGCGGCGGTGACCTGAGTCCGCGTGTAGCGCGCAATCACTGGTGCGAAAGCCGGGTCATTCAACAACCGGTCCAGCGACGGAATGTTGGTTGCTCGCGCCGGCGTCGAATCGGGGGTCACGATGCTTTAGGTCGCGTTCGGCAGCCACAGCAGCGGGTTGCTACTGGCCCGATGATAACCCTGTTCGCCGAGCAGCAAATCGAGCGCGAGGCTGGCGACGTCATCGGCCACCGGCTCAACGCCCGGATCTTGCTCCTGATACAGGATCTTGCGATATCCGTGGCATTCTTCGCAGGTCTCCGCGCGCACCGCCGGTGCGCTGTCCTTGCTTGGAGTTTTATCGGCGGTCTTGCGTTCGAGGGAGTGGTAATCGATGCTTTTGCCGGAGGCGCCGCACTGCGTGCATTGCACGCGTACCATGTGCCATTCGGTCGCACACAAGGCGCAGTGCAGGTATCGATAACCCTGATACGGCGACTGCGCGTAGACGATGCTGGCGACGGGCAGCGCGCCGCACAGCGGGCACACGCCGGGAGTATCGAGCGCCTGAACCCCGTCGGCGGTGAAGTGAGCGGTGAGCGCTACCCAGTGCACCTGTAATGCGGCCATGACGAGCGGCGCAACGCGCGCGTCAATGGCGCCGTTCTGCGCGTCCAACATCGAGGTCGCTTGAGTCTCGATCCAGGCGGATGTCGCCCCGCGAATCATGGAAACGCCTTCGCCGACACCTGCGGGGAAATCCGATCGGGCGGCGAGCGCCGCGCATAGGGACTCGAGCGTTGTGCGCCACTCGGGCGCTCTCGGCCAGGTCGACGCATGAATGGGCGGCATACCGTACTCGCGAGACCTTTCTATCTGCGCCTCCGCGGGCAGAGGCACCGACAGATGCGAAAGCGCGGCGTGCTGCGCATCCACGAGCGCGGCGAGAAAATGCAGATAGTTGCCGAGCGCCGCGTCGGCGGCGAGCTTACGCAATCGGGTCGCGCGCCGCGCAAAAATGAGCGCGCGATCGGGCAAACGAATGCGGGGTATCGACCGCTCGGCCAGGGTTTCGATTTCACCGGATTCGAGGATGCGTTGCGCCATGTCGGGCCAAGCTTGAGGATGTTGAACTATCCTCGCCGCAAGCATGACAAACGTCCAGCGCTTTTGTACGCCGTAGGGCTTAGCTCATCTCCAATCCAGGCCCGGGCGCGCTATCCGCGCGTTTTGGCGCACTATCGGCGCTACTTCTGCGCAATGCCTTTGGTGATCTCGCGGAACCACGCGCGATGATGCTTCCACGCCCATCCCGGCGTAACCCAGCCGCGCGTCATCGCACGAATCGACCCTTTGGTCCAGATCGCGGCATCGATGTGAACGACGATCGCGCAAATCAGCACGAACCCGCAAAAGGCATGCAGCAACGAGGCGTACCGGATGACACTGATCGCAAAGAACGCCGAGAAGTAGATACGCCAAATGACGATTCCGGAGAGCAGTAGGGCGATTAGGCACACCACAATCGTGAAGAACAGCAATTTCTGCCCGGCATTGTAACGGCCCACATCGGGCAGGTGCTCCTCGCGATTCCCGACCACATCCTTGATTTTCTTGAGCCAGACCCAGTCGCGGTCCTGCAGATAATTGTCCCGCCACAAGGTCGCGCTGAACAGGAAAAACACCGCGACCATGACGCAGCCGATGAAGGGATGCAGGATCCTCGTCCAGGGCCCGCCGCCGAACAGATTGGTCAACCAAAACAGCGCCGGATGAAATAGCGCGAGTCCCGATAGCGCGACCAGCACGAAGCTGATCGCCACGACCCAGTGCTTGATGCGCATGCCCGCGCTGTAGCGGATGATGGCATTCGCAGTTCGGGTGTTCATGGCGTCTTCTCCAACTCGCGGCGTGCGGCTTCTTCGTCGCTCTCATCGGTTTCGTTGGGTCCGACGCCGATGTAATGCAGGAAGCCCACCGCCGCGGTCGCGAATATCGCGAATAGGGCCAGCGGTTTGGCGGCTCCCTTCCACAGTCTGACGGCAGAACTGACCTTTGGTTTGTCGGGCAAGCCGGCGTAGAGCGCCGGTTGATCGGCATGATGCAGGACGTACATGACATGGGTTCCGCGCACGCCGGCCGGGTCGTAAAGACCCGCCTGGTCGAAGCCACGCGTTTTCAGATCTTCGATACGCTCTTCGGCGTGTTGCTTCATATCCTCCTTGGTGCCGAATACGATTGCGCCGGTCGGACAGGCCTTGACGCAGGCGGGTTCGAGGCCGACGGCAACCCGATCGGAACACAGCGTGCATTTGTAGGCTTTTTTGTCCTTCTTCGAGATCCGCGGTATGTCGAACGGGCATCCCGTGACGCAATAGCCGCACCCGATGCAATTCTCCTCTTGGAAATCGACGATACCGTTCGCGTACTGCACGATCGCGCCCGGCGACGGACAGGCCTTGAGACAACCGGGGTCTTCACAGTGCATGCAGCCGTCCTTGCGGATCAGCCATTCGAGATCGCCCTTTGGGTTCTCGTACTCCATGAAGCGCATCAGGGTCCACGAGTGTTCGCTCAAATCGGGCGGATTATCGTAGTGACCGGTGCAGGTGCCGATGTCGTCGCGCAGATCGTTCCATTCCATGCAGGCAACCTGGCAGGCCTTACAGCCGATGCACTTGGTCGTGTCGATGAGTTTCGCGACCTGGCCGGTGTGCGCACGGCGCACCTCGGGTTCCGGTAGGGTGGTCGCTGAGCGGCGGATGATGTCGAGTGATTGCAATGGCATCTTTGATCTCCTATGCCTTCTCGACCTTTACCAGGAACGCCTTGAATTCAGGCGTTTGCGAGTTCGCATCGCCGACCGACGGCGTCAGCGTGTTGGCCAGGAACCCCGGCTTAGCCACGCCCATGAAGCCCCAATGGATCGGCACGCCGACCGTGTGCACGGCTTTACCGTCGACGGTCAGGGGCCGGATGCGTTTGGTCACCATCGCGACCGCCGTGATAGAGCCGCGGTTCGAGCTCACTTTGACGCGCTCGCCGTTGCTGATGCCGATTTCCTTCGCGAGCCCCTCGCCGATTTCGACGAACTGCTGCGGCTGGAGGATCGAGTTCAAGCGCACATGCTTGGTCCAGAAATGGAAATGCTCGGTCAGGCGATAGGTGGTCGCGACATGCGGAAACTGCGCGACCTTGCCGAACGCCTCGCGATCGTCCGGGAACACGCGCGCTGCCGGATTGTTGGTCGCCTGCGGCTGGTTGGGATTTAAGGGGTTGTAGCCGAGCGGAGTCTCAAACGGCTCGTAATGCTCGGGGAACGGACCCTCCGCCATGCCTTTGCGCGCGAAGAACCGCGCGACGCCCTCGGGGTTCATGATGAACGGACCCATACCGCCGGCCGGATTCTCATCGGCCTTGAAGTCCGGGATGTCGGCGCCGCCCCACCCACTGCCATTCCAAGCAATCAGCTTGCGATTTGGGTTGTACGGCTTGCCGGCCGGATCGCAGGACGCACGGTTGTAAAGCACACGCCGGTTCGCGGGCCATGCCCAGGCCCAATTGATCGTCTGCCCGATCCCGGTCGGGTCCGAGTTATCACGCCGCGCCATGAGGTTGCCGGTAGGGCCCCATGCCCCGCAAAAAATCCAGCATCCGCATTGCGTGCTGCCGTCGTCGCGCAGTTCGGCGAAACCCGCGAGCTGTTCGCCCGCTTTGCGCGTGATCTTCGCGGGGTCTTTCGGATCAGCGAGGTCCTTCAGCGCGTTGCCCGAGTATTCCTTGGCGAGTTCCTCCGCCTTTGGACTTTCGGCTTGCGCGTATTTCCAGGTCAAGTTAAGAATGGGATCCGCAAAGGCGCCGCCGTCCTTCGCGTACATCGAGCGCATGCGTGTGAAAATGCCCGCCATGATTTCCAAATCGCTGCGCGCCTCGCCGGGCGGATTCGCGCCCTTCCAATGCCACTGCAGCCAGCGCGCCGAATTGACCAGCGTGCCGTTTTCCTCGGCAAAACAGGTCGTCGGCAGGCGAAACACCTCGGTCTGAATCTTGCTCGAATCGACGTCGTTGAATTCGCCGTGGTTGCGCCAGAACTCCGACGTCTCGGTGGCCAAGGGGTCCATGATCACAAGAAACTTGAGCTTCGAGAGCGCCGCCGTCATCTTCGCCTTGTTCGGCGCAGCGGCCAGCGGATTGAAGCCCTGCGCCAGATAGCCGTTGATCTTGCCCTGGTTCATGAGCTCATAGACCTGCAGCATGTCGTAGAGCTTGTCGAGCTTGGGCAAATAGTCATAGGCCCAATTGTTCTGCGCAGTCGCCGCATCTCCCCACCAGGCCTTCATGAAGCTTACGAAGAATTTGGGCAGGTTCTGCCAATAACTGAGCTGGTTGGGACGCAGCGGCTTCAACGCGCGCGCCGCGACGTACGTGCCATAGTCCTGTTCGCTGTCGCTCGGTAGGGTGATATAGCCCGGCAATAGGTTCGACAAGAGACCCAAATCGGTCAATCCTTGGATATTCGAATGCCCGCGCAGCGCGTTCATGCCGCCGCCGGCCACGCCGATATTGCCGAGCAGCAATTGAACCATGGCGCCCGTGCGGATCATTTGCGATCCGATCGAATGCTGAGTCCAGCCGAGCGCGTACATAATTGTCATGGCGCGCGTTGGCGTGGCCGTCGAGGCAATCATCTCCCAGATGTGCAGTACCTTGTCCTTGGGCGTGCCGCAGACGCGTTCGACCATCTCCGGTGCGTAGCGCGCGTAGTGCTGCTTGAGTAAATTGTAAACGCAGCGCGGATTCGTAAGCGTCGGATCGACCTTTGCGAAGCCGTCCGCGCCGACCTCGTAATCCCAGCTCGACTTGTCGTAGCTGTGCTTATCGGCGTTGTATCCGGAATAGATGCCGTCGGTGAATGTGAACTCCTCCTTGACGATGAACGGCAAGTCGGTGTAATTCACGACATAGTCGCGCTGGATCTTGTCGTTGGTCAGCAGGTAATTGATCAGGCCGCCGAGGAAAGTAATGTCGGTACCCGGCCGGATCGGTGCGTAATAATCGGCGACCGACGCCGATCGCGTGAAACGCGGATCGATGACGATGAGCTTGGCCTTGTTATGCGCCTTGGCCTCGGTCACCCATTTGAAGCCGCACGGATGGGCCTCTGCGGCGTTGCCGCCCATGATGAGAACCACATCGGCATTCTTGATGTCGACCCAGTGATTCGTCATCGCTCCACGGCCAAACGTCGGGGCAAGACCTGCCACCGTCGGGCCGTGTCACACACGAGCCTGGTTATCAAATGCCAGCAAGCCGAGTGAACGCGCAACCTTGGCCGTCAGATACCCGACTTCGTTGCTCGATGCAGATGCCGCCAGCATGCCCGTTGTTATCCAACGATTCACGGTCAGCCCGTCGGCCGTCTTGGCGACGAAGTTCGCGTCACGGTCCTGCTTCATGAGCTTGGCAACGCGGTCGAGCGCGTCGTCCCAAGAAATTCGCTCCCACCGATCCGATCCCGGTGCGCGATATTCGGGATACTTCAGGCGGCTCTCGCTATGGATGAAGTCGATGAGGCCGGCGCCTTTCGGGCACAGCGTGCCGCGATTGACCGGATGATCGGGATCGCCCTCGATATGAAAGATGCTCGGCTGCGCGTTCTTTGCACCGTCGCCGAGGCTGTACATCAAGATGCCGCAGGCAACCGAACAATAAGGGCAGGTGTTGCGCGTCTCGGTCGCACGCGTGAGCTTGTATTCGCGCACCTCCGCGAGTGCCGGCTCGGGTGAGAAACCCAATACCGCCAAACTAGAACCCACGACCGACAAGCCCGTGACCTTCAAGAATTGGCGTCTAGTCAACTCGGACATGACTTTCTCCTGAATGCGACGACCGCTGTACAACGAGATATGGCCCACACGGAATATAAGTCGGTACCGAGGGCACTACAAGTTGTGCAAGCCATCTACTGAGCCACCAGCCGCATTTTAATTGACGCGGCCTTCGCGGGGCGTCATCGCAGCGAGAACACAAAGTCGCGAGGCGAGGGCGGTCCGAGAGCCGCGTTGGCGCCAATTGGGCGCGCGTGTTGATCGCGATCAAATGCGATGGACTCCACGTGTTCTCTACTAAAGGGATGTTGAAATGTGGAGCTTCCCACCTCCACGACGCTGACAGCGCGCGAGGCTGTTGAAGCGTGGCTGTCGGGCGGAGGATTAAATTGCTCCTACGAATTCTTATAGCCATGCATTCAGCGTCAAGGGTGTCGGCTTCGCGCAATCGCATGGCAGCTTCGGCCGCTGCAAGAAAGCGATGATCATGGCTTGATCCCGGGTTTATAAATTAATAATCAGCGTGTTACATGTGTTTTTTAATGTATCGGTAATATATAAGGAGTTGCGCTCCTGAATCAATGCAAGAATATATATTTCATGCAGTTGCGATCGGATGTTCGCTTGGGGACTTATCAGAGAGTCCGCCGCCTCGACCCATCGAGATATCGCAAATCGAAACGATCGCTACAAAACGATCGAAGCAAGATCATGCAGCAGGGAGATTACGCGCCTATGGAAGTTTTACGGACGCGGGAGATGCCGAAAGCGAGAAGACATCCAAGCGCCTCATGATTTGCATCACCAATACCGGCTACGAAGCGATTATCTGCATCCCAACGGATCATCTATGGCCGCAAGTTTGCCGCAGTCAGTTCGCCGCGCCGTTATCGAACCAGCCCCTTAAATAGGCCTTGACATTAAAAACCGGTTGCCACACGGACGCCGCGGTGTGCAGAAAGATTTCGGTCGAACTACGCATAATGTATATTATGTTAAATTAACATTGGATCGGTCATTCCTTGTACCCGGTCTCTCATCGGCACTCGCCCCGTCTGCGTGAAGCGCAGCTCTTCGGTCCATTGGCGCACATTGTTTTGCTCTGATGAAAGGATTTGACCTCCCTAGAAACACTTGTTAAATGGCTCCTAACCTATCGATTTAAAGAGATATTTCAGTGCTCATGGGGTCGCTGCGCCGAAAGGAACCTTTCGTGATCAGTCGCGGTCCCCGATATCAGCCCCGCTAAGTAGCTTCGTCGCCAAGCGCCCGCCCAGCCAAGGCTGGGCGGCCCGAAACGGTCAATCGTGCTCACGAGTTGATTGAGCAGAACTCTTCATTGAAGCAAGCGGGCGCTGCGAGCCTCGTCGCAAAGCGCACTGATGGACTTCTCGGTTCGACAGAGGACCTCCTCGATCTCTGCTTCGGTGATCGTCAGCGGCGGCGCCGCCATAAACCATTGCCCATAACGGCTGCCCGCCGACGCGCGTGAATACAGCATGATGCCGTTATTGAGACCGTGAATACGCAGGCGCCTCGTCGCCCCAAACTCCGGCGGAAGCCCGGCTTTCGTAACCGGGTCCGCAACGAGTTCAACTGCGAGCAGCAATCCCTTGCCCCGCACGTCACCGATGATCGCGTATCGATTCTTGAGCCGCTCGAGGCCTGCGCGCAGCTGCGCCCCTCGCGCAGTCGCGTTTGCGCAGAGATCCAGCCGTTCGAATTCGTCGAGCACGGCCAACCCGACCGCACAAGCGATGGGATTCGCGTTGTAGGAATAGCTGAAGTCGAACCCCATAGTCACAGCCAGCAAATCCGCATGCGCGGCAGACACCCACATCGCGCCCAGCGGCGCGTGACCGGCGCCCATGCCTTTGGCCTGCACAATAATATCCGGCAGGGCGTCAGGCCAATGGTGCGCAGTGATGAATTGCCCCGTCCGACCCGCTCCGCACAGCACCTCATCGAAGATCAGGAATACGCCGTGCCGCGTGCAAATATCACGGACCGCACGAAAATAGCTACGCGGCGGCACGACCGCACCTGTCGAAAGCCCCCCTATTGGCTCCAGCATGAACGCAAGCACGTTTTCGGAGCCGAGTTCGGCAATCTTCGCCTCGAGAGCGCGCGCACAGTGACTCGCGTAGTCCGCGACCGATTGACCGTCGGGAATGCGATACGACAGAGGCGCCGGTACTGTTTCCGCGACGACAGCGAATCCGTCAAAGAAGGCGCGCAGCGCGACGTTTCCGCCGGCAGCCAGCGAAGCAATCGTTGCGCCGTGATAGGAAGGATCCAGAGAGAGTATGCGGCGACGGCTGGCTTGGCCCGTAGCGAGGCAATATTGCCTCACAAACTTAAGAGCGTTATCGATCGCTTCACTGCCGCCCGAGCAGAGGCTCACGCGCTCGAAGCCCGGACCAGCCAACTCTGCCAAGCGGTTCGCATACGTCAGGTTGACCCGGCTCCGTGCAACCAGCGTATATGCATAGTCCAGCGTGCGCGCCTGGCGCACCATCGCATCAATGACCCGCGGATTGCAGTGTCCAACAGCGCTGACCATGGGGCCGGACGACGCATCGATGTACGCCTTGCCGTCCTCGTCCCAGAACCAAATTCCATCGGCACGCGCCATCATCGGCAACGGAACGCCAGATGAGCGGGAGTAGAAGACGTCCTGCGTGCCGCCGGAAATATTGTTGAGATCGTCAATCACATGAGGCCCTCGCGCCGGCGCATTCCGGCGACCATCTGCCCTACTCCCCTCAGGGTGGGTAGAGCGGCAAGCCGGCAGCTTGCCACGAGGTCACCCCGCCGCGATACCAATAAACCTCGCGATAGCCGATCCACAGGGCCCTGAGGGCGGCATTGTAGGATTCCCAGCACTCCACGCCTGCGCAAAAGAACACGAGAGGCTGTTGCGGATTATTGTTCGTCCGCATGGCAAGCGCTCGCTGGAATCCCGCCTGAACCTGATCGTAGAAATTGCCGGGGCTGCCTGCGTACGGGAACCGGATCGCCCCCGGAAGGGTCGGATGCTGCTGATCGTTCCAGGCATCGATCAGCAGCAGCGCGGAGCGGTTGAGATTTGCGAGCGCCTCCGTAGTGATGACATGCCCGCCTGGGATGGAGGTGGGCGTCGCCGACTCGAGATAATACTGCAGCGTCGATTGGGGCTGGACGCCGAAATCCGTCAGTTCACCGGCGAAGCCGTTTGGCGGATGCGACGGCACGGTGACCCCCGAGGCGGGTTGCGGGGCCGCGGCGCTGGCGACCGCGCCGGTCGGCGCCGGGCCGTGGACGACCGGGCTCGACGGAGTCGCGGCCTCAGCCCGGAGTTCGTCGTACTTGACCTTGGCGATGCCGGCAAACGTGCCTCTCGGGTATCTGTCGAGATAGGTCTTGATCTCAGCGGCGTTTTTCGCGTCCTTCACCGAATTCCAGAACGCCAGCTCGAACGCACCCGGGTCGGTAGCCGCCGGGGGCGCCGCGGGGGTGATCGGAGCTGCTGGGATCACATTGCTCGTCAGCGGGCCATGGAAAAAAAACTCACCCTGGATCGAGGCCTCCGACCAGGGCTGCTGCTGGCCATGGGTTTCGGCGGCAACCCCGGCAATGACTTTTTTGAACATCTGTTCCAGCGGCACGCCCGGCTCTGCGATGGCCTTGATCAACTCGCCGGTGAACACGCCGTTTGTTCCCTTGGCGCCGTCATGGGCGGCCTGGCCGGGCGCCGCTGCATAAGCGATAAAGGTTCCGCTTGGCGCGTCCATCCTGGCGAGGCCGCGCTCGATGCCGCGTGTGGCTCTAGGCAGAGGATTGTCGCGGCATGCGTCGAGGATCACGATGTTCATTTCATTCTGCGCTGCCTTCATCGCGCGCAGAACCCGCCCCGCTTCGAATGCCATCGCTTCGAGATCGGCATCGGACTGAATGTTGGCATCGACCGGAATCAAATAGTTCTCGCCGTTCACTTGAACGCCATGACCCGCGTAGTAGAACAAGCCGACCGAATGCGGGTTTCGGCCGATTTTCGTGCTGAACTCTTCGACCAGACGATAGAAATCCACGCGTGTCGCGTTTACCTTGAGGATCACATCGAAACCCGCCGCCTGCAACGAGCGCTGCATGGCGACGGCGTCGTTGGCGGGATTGATCAGTTTTAAATTGCTGCTCGCATAATCGCCGTTGCCGATGATCAACGCGATGCGTGTCTCGGCGGTCGCAGTCGACGCGGCGGCCAAGAAACTCAGAGCTATAAATAGTGCAAACGAAAGCCGCACTGTCTGCCTCTCGAACGCGGAAGCTTCATTGGCGTTAGTGGGATTTTGGTGCAAAAAGAACTGTCACGCAACTATCCGGGCGCAGACCGATCCCTGAGTCCATGGTGTTCACGATAGTAGAGAGTTACCGAGGGGTCGAAGCCACAAAATGAGCCGCCCAAGGCTCCGCCGGTAACTCCGCTACGGTGGGCTCAATCCGGAGAAATCACCCGGGGCAGCTGCGATATGCCGCAACGTCAGTGCGGCCGGTCTCAGCTTTCTCCTGAACGCCCGCGGCTGTTTGCGATCGCCGGCGCAGTTTCCTTCGCGTACAGCACTGCGACCATCGTAATTAGCGCAAGGCCGATCATGAGAGTCGAGACCGGCCACGTCACACCGTGATTCCGGCCGACGATCGCTGCGGCGATGACGGGCACCAGGCCGCCCCCGATCGGGGCAGCAAGCTGGTAACCCAGGGACGCACCGCTGTAGCGGAGATTGGAGGGGAACATTTCGCTCAGGAAGCTTGCCTGCACGCCATACATGATGCCGTGGCCTACGGACATGCCGATCACAAAACCGAGGACGACTGTCAACGGGTCGCGAGTCTCGATCGCCCAGAAGATCGGAAATGACAAGGCAATCGCAGCCAGACACCCAAGCATGTAGACCGGGCGGCGCCCGATTCGATCGGAAAGTGCGCCGAACAACGGGATCGTAACCAGCTCGACTGCGGCTCCCACCGCGATCGCTCCGAGCACAAGGCTGCGCGAAAGACCCATGTTCGTCACCGCATAGCTAAGGCCGAAAATCGTGATCACGTAGATCCATGAAATCTCCGTGATTCGCGCACCCAACCCGATTAGTAGCTCTTTCGGATGTCGGCGAATGGTTTCGAGAACTGGAAAGCGCAAAATATTTCCTTCGAGCACATTGCGTTTGAAGTCCGGGGTCTCCTCGATACGCAGGCGAATAAAAGTCCCGACCACCACCAGCGCGGCACTGGCGAGGAACGGCAGTCGCCAACCCCAACTCATGAACTGTGCGTCATCGAGGTTTGCGAGCGCAAAGAACGAGGCCGTCCCGATGGCCATTCCGAGCGGGAACCCGATCTGCACGATGCTTCCGTAGAAGCCGCGTCGATTCGGGGGCGAGTGCTCGGTTACCATCAACACGGCGCCGCCCCACTCGCCACCAACCGCAATGCCTTGCACCAAGCGGCATGCGACCAGAAGTATCGGCGCAGCGACCCCGATGGTTTCATAGGTGGGCAACAGGCCAATCAGCATCGTGCTGACACCCATGCTGACCAACGTCAGAATCAGCATCGATTTGCGCCCCATTCTATCGCCGAAATGACTCAGAACGACTGCACCCAGCGGCCGCATGAAAAATCCCACCCCTATCGTTCCGATCGCCAACAATTTGCCTATCAGGGGATCGTGGGTGGGGAAGAAGAGCTTGTTCAAAACAAGGGATGCCGCCGTGGAGTAGATGAGAAAGTCATACCACTCGATGGTTGTGCCTATTGCGTTCGCCGCGGCCACCATGCGCATCGAGTCTATCTTCTCGCCATTCCAAGTTGTGGAGTCAGAAGTCATTTGTTGTCCTTGGTTTCATCTGTTCCTCGCCGATGTCTTCGGCCGCGCGGCTCATCTTTAGTCAACCATCGAGGGTGGTGGCGGATGCTAAAGGTGTTAGCAAATATCATGCCGGTCATGTTCAGCGGAACGACGACTTTCCGGTCGCCACGACACCCTGTTGGGGGTTTGATTTTGACCATTGTGGAGAGATCAACATAACCGCCATTTTGCGCAGTATCCGCCTATGCGCAGAAACGCCGGCGCCTGATGCAAGAAGCTCTCTACTTGCGGGCGTTTCCGGACGCTGTTGCTTCAGTAAGCTACACATAATTCTGATTATCGTCTTGATGGAGTTCGCGCTTCTGTGTTGTGCCGCGCCGTGTCCGCAGTACTACCGCCAGGACAGTGCCTTCGAGTCAAGCCGCCCTGGCATGCAGCAACTACCGGTAGGGCTGCGGGCGGCGCGGGATCCGTGCTAGCGGATGCAGACTAGAAAACTCGCGGGTCGCCGGAAGGGTCCAGGTCATTGTCGCTCGATCTGCGGAACGTCGCGAATGTCGGTTACCCATGGCAGCGCGGAGTGGAACCAGATTTGTCGACTCGGCCGCAACTCGGCGCGCTGTTTGAGCGTTCCGACACGCAGTCCATAGGTCTTTGCGTCGTGAGGCGCGGCGGCGTAGATCGGGGTTCCGCAATTTGGGCAAAACGCGTGCGCGCGTTTGTTACCGCTTTCGGCGGTCTTGATGTAGATCCTGGGTTCGCCCGTCAGCAGATGAAAACATTCCGCGGGCGTTTGAACGTTGACTCGATAGGCGGAGCCGGTCAGCGTTTGGCAATCGGTGCAATGACAGATCCGCACCGCGGCGGGGTCGATCTCGGCCTCGAAGGTGATCTGTCCACAGTGGCATCGGCCTTCAACTTTCATGTGAGCCTCTCGGACTGTTGAGTGTTCGGTCGTTCGGTCATGCGCTCACGCAGGCACTGACGAGGATCGCCGCCGCAAAGCGCGACTTTGATCGACTCACCGAGCCGTATATCGCATCGGCATCCGCGTGTACGGAAAATCCATATTGAGTGCCATCGACCGAAACTGTCAGTAAAGGAGCACCGCCTCGCGCTCGCTGCGCCAGCGGACCTCGTCGTGAACCGTCAGCCCGTCCAAATCCGCCGGCGTCGCCGCTGGGTCGTCCACCCAACGGCGCAGCAGGTCGCTTCCGTTGATCACGTCGATCGCGGGCCGGCCCTTCTCGTACTCGTAGGCAAAGTCGCGCCAGATCTCGTAATCCGGCCGCAACCGACGCAGCGCTTTGAACGCGAGCGCGACCAGTCGCCAAGGCCGGAATCCCTCGTGGTCATAGTACGCGGCATCTTCCACGTGCACCTGGATACCCGCGCAAAGCTTCCCAGCATGCTTATGAAAAGTGGGCTCGAACCAGCAGGGCCGCAGCCGACAGCCATTCATCCACGGCGTTGCAAGCGAATGCATCTCCGCCAACAATGCCCGCACGTCCAGATCCGGCGCACCGAGCAACTCGAGCGGCCGTGTGGTCCCACGACCTTCCGACAACGTCGTGGCTTCGAGCATCACCGAACCCGGATAGCAGCGCGCCATCCAAAGACTCGGGGCGTTGGGACTCGGGTTGACCCACGTCCGTGCGCCGAGCGGCCACCCATATCCCGGTGCGGCGTTCGGCTCCCAACCCTCCATAGGCACGACGCGGCAGTCCACGTCGAGATGGAGAGTCCCCACGAACCAGCGCGCAAGTTCTCCGAGTGTCAGGCCGTGACGCATCGGCATCGCACCGGCGCCGACAAAGCTTTCGCAACCGGCCCTGAGCGTCAGCCCTTCCACGGGCCGGCCCACAGGGTTCGGGCGATCCAGAACCCACACGGCCTTCTGCTGCTTCGCAGCCGCCTCGAGCATGTAACGCAGCGTGGTGACGAACGTGTAGATTCGGCACCCGACGTCCTGAAGATCAACCAGCAACACGTCAAAGGTATCCATCATTTCGGGTGTCGGTCGGCGTACTTCACCGTAAAGGCTGAAGACCGGAATGCCGTGCACCGGGTCGGTGTAGTCCTGCGACTCGACCATATTGTCCTGTTTGTCCCCGCGAAGCCCGTGCTGAGGGCCGAACGCCGCGCTCAGGCGTACGTCGCCGACCGTCACCAGCGCATCGAGGGTATGGACAAGATTGCGTGTTACCGAAGCTGGGTGCGCCAACAGAGCCACGCGTCGTCCCGCCAGCGGCTTGCGTAGATCGCGTTCCTCGAGCAGTCGGTCGATTCCAAACCTCATGAGCGGGCAATTGTCATTGCGAATGCGTTCGGGTGATGGAAATCGGGCTTGCCGGGCGGGTGTCGCAGCGCCCAGTACGAAAGACCACCATTTTCGTCTTCGATGACCGCAGCCAAAGCGATCCGCAGGTGATGAGCGTCACGCAAGTCCGCCAGATGCCCTAAGCGCACCACCGACTGTAGCTCGAGCGCCTCGTCGCCGCGACGCACGGAGATTTTCGGAGCTTTACCAAATTCGGTGGGCGACATTCCCTCCCGGTAGGCACTGAATTTGTAGATGGCCCCGTCGAGCGATGGCGAGAAATTGAATTCGTAGTAGCCGGGCGCATCCGCAGCCGCGACGAAAGCTTCGAAGCACGTATGCTTCCATAGGGCATCCGCCGGTCCACCGACGCCGGATAGGGGAACGCGTACCCGTGACATGTCCGCGTCCAGTAAGAAATGAAACACGAGAATGTCGGGTTCTTCCGTCCGCAGCTGCACCCCGAAGCTGCGCACGGCGTCGTTGGGGGTCGAAGGGTGGGCCGTCAGCTCGGCCGGTCCTGTATCAATGGACGACATGCGGCAATTGTATTCGTTACCCGTCCCAATACATACACCGCGGTCTCGGCTGCGGACATGCCACAGCGCCTCGACGACTAAGCTCCGCAGCATCGGCTTTACCGCAAAGTCATAGAAGATTGCGCGTTGAGTCGGCCAAAAACGCGGATCCTTAATGTCAGCCCGAGGGGCGGCCCCAGCTCAGGTTCCCGCAATTTTCGGAGTGTATTTCAACTCGCTCCGGGCGCTCCAGCGATACAGATTCTCATCCCCACAATGAGGGCATTTGATCGCAGTCAATTGATCGTCGAAATCCGTCAGTGCTTTGCCGCCCGGTGCTGCGACCGCGATCGCGATGACTAGCCCGCACGGTCGGTTCTTGCACAACCAGCCGGCGTAGAGTTCGCCCGGCACCATCTGCTGCGGCGCTTTGACATCGACGTGGCGCAACGGGGCTGAGGCGATTGGCTTATGTGATGGCGTACCCCGGCTTTTTGTTGGACGTTTGATCGCCATTGCCGCCTCTCCACTGATGCAACATGGGGGAGCCTACCGCGGCTGCGCCGATTCTGCCAGTCCCTCAACAGACGTGATCCGAAATTGATATCCCGGCACCAAACTTCACCACCGCCCTACCCTTCGCCACCCTGCTGATCCTGTGCCTGCGCGGGAAGATCCGGACAAACGGACTCTGTCGCCCCACGACATCCGCCCCCACGCCAGCTCGATTGGTGCGTGAGAATCGCGGACGCCGACTGCGATCAGTTGCTTTGGGTCGCGGTGACCCTGCTATTGCACCTAAAGCTATTTTTTGTCATTGCACGCAACATGAGTGGACCCCTCAACGGCCTTAAAGAATGCGATATGTTCATCTTCCCGATCGCTGGCTTCGTCATTCTTTAATCCGTAGCTGTGATTGGCCGAAGTCTTTGCGATGACCAGGTGCAAAGCCGGGTTGACGTAGACGAACTGATTGTAGATACCGACTGCCGAATAGGCGCCGCTGTTGTCCGGTACCCACCATTGAAATCCGTAACCCCAAGCGGAGTCTGAGGAGGCGCGCTTGCCGGGCATGAGGTGCGGCGCATCGGGAGTGACCGACGCATGTACCCATTCCGCGGGGACTATTTGCGCGCCATTCCAACGACCATCGTTCAGATAGAGTCGGCCGAGCTTGGCGAAATCGCGCAAGGTGGCGTTTAGGCCACCGGCCGCAAACTCCATGCCCTTGTCGTCGGTAACCCAATAGGCATCGCTTTCCATGCCGAGCGGCGACCAAATTTTCTCTTGAAGATACTCGCTCTGTGATTTGCCGGCAGTGCGTCTTAGAATCATGCCGAGCACCTGAGCGTCCATGCTGTTGTAGCGATTGAACGTGCCTGGAGCGAATTCACGCGTTAGTGTTCCGGCAAACTCATCGAGCGATCCTCCCAGCGCGAAGGTACGCCCAAATCGGTTCACGTCGGATTGGCGATCGCTATAGTCCTCATTCCAACGCGCCCCGGACGACATCTGAAGTGCGTCTTTGATGCGAGCGCCGTCGTATGCGCTGCCTTTGAGTTCGGGTACATAGCGCGTGATCGGATCTTCTATGCTCCTGATTAAGCCATCGTGAACGGCGATACCCACCAAAACGGAAGTAAACGACTTAGATACCGACCAAGCGGCCCACGGCGTCGAAGCAGTATTACCACGCCAATACTGTTCGAACACCACTGCATCATCTTTGAGAATTAATAAGCCGGTGGTGTCCGTAGTAGCCAAAAAATCCGCCGTATTCTCGCTCTTGCCGAGGTTGATGAAGCACTCAGGAAGCGATAGCGGGCTGCCGTGAGCGAAAGTGTACGGTTGCGCGGCTTTGTGGATTATCCGTCCCGGAAAGTTTGAGCTTGACTTGCGGAAATTTTCAGTTTGATCGGCTCCGCTAAACAAACCGTTTACGAAAATGATCCGGCTGATCGTGTGCCATTCGACCACGACAGCGGCTGCCGCGATCAATATGATCGCAGCGGTCACTCCAAATACGATTTGTCGTCGGGGCCATAATTGCGACATTGGTTGTACTCGATGTGAAAATTTACTTTTGCGCCGGCGTTTATTGTAGACCAGCGATGCCGCTAACAGGCGGCACTCTGGTCGGCGCTCGATCGGCTGCTCGATCAGCGTCAGATTGGCCGGGATTCTTCTACTGGCATCTCTTTTTTTGAGCAAAAAATGCGTTTGATTGAGGTTGAAGTCGCTGCTTTCGTGGGATGATTCCGCGAACATCCATAGGAGAGCAAGCGAATGAATGGACGTGTGGCGCTGGTCACGGGCGGCGGCCGGGGGATCGGGCGCGAGGCTGCGCTACTGCTGTCGGCAGCGGGAGCGCGCGTGATGATCGTGTCGCGCAGCACGACGGAGCTGTCGGCCGTTGGGCTTGAATATGTGGCGGCCGATCTCGGCACCGCCGAAGGCTGCGCCCTGGCCGTTGCTGAGACCGAGCAGCGACTGGGACCGATAGACGTGCTGGTCGTGAACCACGGTATCGGCTCGGCCCACGAGCGTCTCGTCTGGGAGCAGGATCCCGAGGTATGGCGCACTACGATGCGCATCAACCTCGACGGTCCGTTCGAGCTCGCACGACTGACGGTAGGCGGCATGTGCAAGCGCGGCTTCGGCCGGCTCGTTTTTACCAGTTCGACCGCCGGCGAGAAAGCAGAACGGTCCGGCAGTGCATACACCGCCTCCAAGCATGGGGTTATCGGGCTCGCACGCGCGGTCGCCCAGGACGCAGGGCCGTTCGGAGTCACATCCAACGCGGTGCTGCCTGGCTGGGTGCGAACGGCAATGGCCGAGCGTTCGGCGAAGACGGAAGCCGAACGGCGCGGCATCAGCGTCGAGCAGGTGTGGGGCGAGCGCGCCGCCATCTACCCGCAGAAGCGGGTGCTGGAGCCGCGCGAGGTCGCGCAGGTGATCGCGTTTCTGTGCAGCGACGCTGCCGGGGGCGTGAACGGCGAGGCGATCACCGTGGCTCTCGGCGGCATGTGGTAGCTCGGAATAGAAGTCCACGACTTGCTGGAGATCGCCACCCTCTCGACGACGGCAGGAGCGGATTCACCGAGCGCGATCAGGCGAGCGCGCTTCGGCTTGGCCGCACGCGCAGACGACCGCGAAGGACGAATAAGGAGCCCAGAAGCAGCGTCAAACCACTCGCGGCCGACGCGGGATCGATTTCCGGCACTGACACTGCGCCGCCACTGGGAACTCCATTGAAGCCGCCGCCCGTATAGCCCGCTTTCACGAAATCACCCCCGCTATAGCCGACGCTCCCATGGTCGTTAATACCGCTTCCCAGATTACCGGCACCGGAACAATTGTTCGAGATCGTATTGCCAATCATCGTCACAGCGCCGGTCTGCGCGAACGCCCTACCGCAAAGAATTTCCGCCGAGCTGCCAAAGCTGATGCTGTCGAGTGCAAGAATATTTCCGGCAAATACCGTGCCCGAGCCAAGCGTGGCCGAGCTGCCGACTTGAAAGAAAACACCGTCTGTCGCATTGCCACCTTCAACGACGACTTTCGAAGAACTGGCGGTAATAAGCGTGCTTCCAGTTTGGATGACGATATCTTCATTGGATGCGCCCGCGAAGTTGAGCGTGAGCGTCCCTGTCAATTGGGCCGACGTACTGAAGCTATAGACACCCGCTGTGAGCGTTTGGCCGCCGAGGTTTTCACCGGTCAGATTGCCGGTGGACGGAAGCTTTGCGAGGATGTTGTACGCATTGGTTTCATCGCTTTGCGCCTGGCTGGCCACCGCATCTGCCGCGTATGCTGTTCCGGTAAGGCTGATGGTTCCTGCGCCGGTAATCGCGCTGCCGGGGTTAACACCCACATTGCCATAGATCGTGGTCGCGTCCGTGTTGGTCAAGGTCGACGCGCCCAGAACGGCAAAGTTCTCCGCCGTGCCCAGTATCGTATCCGCATTCGCCGTATGGGAGAGACCGATCGCACCGACGCAGCCGAGTGCAAATGCGGCGTTGCGGACATAACGTGCTGATGTTGTCATAATCATCTCCAGGTTCCGCCATGTGATTCGGCGACGTCAAGCCTGCCCTTCGCACGATCCAACAGCCTGATGCCGCAGATCACAGCGAAAAGCTCGACACGACGTGAGCATACTCAGCGTCTCTCGCGACTCCGTCTGTATGGTGGCGCACAAGTCAATGCGGGTACTCGTCGACAGGAATGGATGAGATCGTTCGCGAGAGCGGGGATGGCGATGCGCGTTCTGTAGAAGTTGGTGGCCGTTCGGTCATAGAGGCAAACTGCATCAGCGGCCAGCGCCTTCCGTCCGTCGCTATTCCGCCGCTCGAATCGTGTGGGGTGGAGATTCGGTAGTCATACGAGCTTAGACCATGGAACCCGGCGCCTTGAACGCGAAGGCGAAGAATGCGGCGACACCGAGGAACGCAAAGGCGACGAGATAATTCCAGGCGAGCTTCTCTTTGAGAAAGAAAATCCCGAACACGATGAAGACCGAGATTGTGATCACCTCTTGGATGATCTTGAGTTGAAATCCTGAGAACTGGACAAAGCCGAGGCGATTGGCTGGCACCGCCAGACAATATTCAAACAGCGCGATTGCCCACGAAACGAGGATGGCTTTCCACAGCGGCCAATCGTGGCCGTACTTCAGGTGCCCATACCAGGCGAAGGTCATGAAAACGTTCGATAGCATCAATAGAAAAATGGTGCTCATAGGTGCTCGTTGAGGAAGTGTTTTTCTCGTGTCTCTGGCATCAAGAAATAAAGAATGCCGGAACCCGTCGCTGCGATCGCGGCCAGGAAGAGGAATGCCGCGTCGAAGCTAGACATCATGGCCGCACTCCGATTAGGACGTGCGGCCATGATGTCTAGGCCACCGATTCGAACAGAGGCCGTATGTACAAGCATGTCATGGCGTCCTCAGTCGCTCCATGCGGCCGCGTACAGTGTACCCGCCGCCCTCGATCGAGGAATGCATCGACGGATGCTCTAGCGGGATTCCTTACTGATCCACCGCGGGATCGAAGTCAACGTCTACGGAAAGTCTACCGGTCGATTGACCACGACAAAGGCACTGCGCAATTTCCGTGGGAGAAAAACGCTTGAGCGCCGACTATCACCAGCAGTACCTCGCGAAGAATCCGGACTGGTATTGCGGGATTGGAGGCCGTGGAGCTCCCTTCAAAGTCGCGGAGTTACAAGTGGGGAGAAGGCGTAGCGACTGCGTTGATTTGGTTTCCATAAGGAAGCCAAATAATTTCCAAAGGAAGATGCGTCTTTCTGTAGGAAAACGCGGGGGCGTCTACCTGCGCACGCTGCTGATTCATGGCGCGCATAGCTGCCCGGCGCAACCCTAACATCGCTGCGGTTGCGCTAGCGAACAGGAATGCACGCACTATTCCTGTGGACCAAGACCAAAAAGAAGCGCTTGGCAAGGAGGGGGCGTCCCTGTAAGGGTGAGCAGCGAGTGCAACAGTGCCTTCTCTTTGCCAGCGGGCAAGATGCTTGACGGGAGCCAATCCTCGAGAGGTTACCGCCGAGCAGCCTCGACGCTGTATCACTCCCGAGTGTTGCATATACGCAACGACCTAAATTTTTACCGATTGATGTACCTGAATCTTGTTGCTAGTATGCGACGCAAGAATGGGCGGCGCCGGACCGATGCGATCCGCTCCAATAACAGTAGCCGTAGGAGGGATGTGCATGAATAAGAATCGCCTATTGACGTTGTCGGTGCTCATGGCGCTCGGAAGCGCGACGGCCGTCCGTGCCGACGAGAGTTCCACGACGCTCGAGGAAATTGTGATCACCGCCACCAAGCGCTCGACGACCGTGCAGGAGACACCAATCAGCGTCACGGCGATCTCGGCGGCCGATATCGCCAACAAGGGATTGACGGATTTCAACAGTCTCGCGCAAACCGTGCCCGGCATCGCCATGCGCACCTCCGGTCCGGGCCAGACGGAATTTGAGATGAGAGGCCTGAGTTCCGCGGGTGGCAACACGTCCGTGGTGGGTTTCTACCTGGACGAGACGGCGCTCTCGTCGCCGGCTTCCGCCCAGCTCGGCAAGGTCGTCATCGACCCCAACCTCTACGATCTGAACCGCGTGGAAATCCTGCGCGGCCCGCAGGGGACGCTGTACGGTGCCAGCTCCATGGGTGGCACGGTGAAGGTCGTGCCCAATGCTCCGCAACTGGGTCAGTTCGCCGCCAGCGGCGAAACCGTGGTGTCGCAAACGGGCTCGGGCGGCGGCACCAACTTCACGCAGAATGGCATGGTCAACCTGCCGCTGGGAACTGATGTGGCGCTGCGCATCGTGGGTTCGTCGGACTCGCAGAGCGGCTGGCTCAAGCGCTTCGTGTTCGCCGATGGCGCGGTGCTTAACGATGGCGCGACCGGCGCCCGGCCGGCCAACTTTTACACCGCGCCGCTCGCGGAAACCGTGAGCCAGGCCAATGCCTCATCGCTCGACTCGTTCCGCGCCTCGCTCCTCTGGCGTCCCGACGACGGGGTTTCCATTACCCCAATGTTCATGTGGCAGCACACGCACCAGGCTGCCCCGAATGCCGTGGACGTCGCCGGCTCACCCGCCTACCCGCAAGTGCCTTCGGCAAGCGGGCACTGGGAGATCTACGACACGCCCGAGCCCCAAGACGATGCGTTCACCCTGGGTAGCCTGAAAATCGAATGGCAGACCGAGCACTTCCTGGTCACGTCGGCCACGGCGGGTTGGACGCGCACCACCCTCGTCTCCCAGGATGGCACCGAGGAGAACGATGGGCCCTCGGGCCTCGGGAGTCTGGGAACCGCAAGTCCCTACGACACGTCGGCGGGAGGACTCGGTCCGACCGGTCCCGGACCCACGGGACCCGGGGTGCAGGAAAAGGACAACACGCGACAGCTCAGCGAGGAACTGCGCCTGACCTCCACCGACCCGGGATCCTTTCAGTGGCAGGCGGGCTATTACTACCAGCGTCTGCAATCCGAATGGTCGATGTGGTCCATCAATCCGCAGGTCGTTTCTGCGGGCATCGGCAACATCTACGTCGACGACATGCCCCAGACCCTCACGCAGAACGCGCTGTTCGGCGAGGGCTCGATGGAGTTCGCCGAAGGCTGGAAGGCGACGGTGGGACTGCGCGCCTATCACTACGACTACGACCAAAGCAACACCGAGTACGGTGATTTCACGCCCTATGGGTTCGCCAATCTGCTGAGCGGCGCCCCGACGCTTGCGGGCAACACCGCCCCGTTCGACACTGCGTCCTCAGGCAGCGCGAGCGGCGTGAACCCCAAGTTCGATCTGTCCTGGAAAGTGGATCCGCAGCTGCTCCTGTATGGCACTGTGGCGCGCGGCTTTCGCATGGGCGGCACGGACCAGCCATTCACCGGGTACCTGACCACCGTCTCGGCGGCATCCTGCGCCGCCCCGTCGAGCCTCGCGGTGATCCTGCAGTGCGGCCTGCAATCGAAGCTGTCGTCGACGGCCAGCATCGCGGGCGGCTATTACGCGCCCAATGTGCAATTCCCCAATGCCACGGCGCAAGGCGTGCCGCAGTTCAAGTCCGATTCGGTATGGAACTACGAGCTCGGCGAGAAGGGTGAATTCTTCGACCGCCGGTTCACGCTCAACGCGGATGTGTATTACGAGCGCTGGTCCAGCCCGCAGCTTGCGACCAATGTCAGCGGCTTCGGCTACACCGTCAACGGGGCGGACGCCAGCATCCTCGGAACGGAGATCGAGATGTGGCTGAAGCTGCCGGCGGGTTTCTCGCTCGCCGCCAATTTGGGCTACGCGGACACCAAGTTCTTGTCGGACAGCGCCATCACCGGCTACCTGTCGGGCACTGCCATACCGGACACGCCGAAGGTCACTACGTCCCTGACGCTGCGCAACGTGACGCCGCTCTCAGGCAGTCGCGAACTGATCAGCTCGCTGTCCTACAACTACATTGGCGAGCGCACCAATGCCCCGTACGGCGAGACGATAACGCTCAACAACATGAACCAGCTGCTGGTGCATCTACCTGCCTATGGCCTCGCGAATCTGCGGGTGGGAATCAAGTCTGACAATTGGACCGCCAGTCTGTTTGCGAACAATCTGTTCAATAAGGAGGCCCTGCTCGACACGCAGCCGCAGATCAATCTTCAGACTACGGCCTTTACCCGCTATATCGTCAATCAGCCGGTCACTGTCGGTGTGGATCTGAGTTACAAGTTCGGGCAGTGAGGGTCCCGGTAACGCGCTGTCCGCGGAACGGGTGGCGATAACCGCTGTCCTGGATCGCTGCATCAATCCGCTGTCAGCGCGCAGGCAGCGACGCTCCGCCGCTCTGACGGCGGAGCGGGCACGCTCTCTGCGAGGTTGGCAAGTACGCCATGCAGCAGTCATGCCGTGCACGCCGCTCGGAATGTAGTTCGCTGCGCCGTTGCCGACAGTCTGAAACCGTTCAAGAAGTGCCGAGAGAATTTATCCAGGCGCTCTCACCGACTGTTGAACCAAACAGCCATAATTAGCCGCAGTGTATCCGATGAATAAGGGCACTGATCATGAGCGAGTTTCCCGAGGACATCTATTCCGAGCCTGAGAACGTGGATGTCAACACCCTGGCCAATCTGGGTCCGCTGACAGGAATGGCCGGTATCTGGGAGGGAATCCGCGGCTTCGATGTCAATCCGAAGCCGGAAGGTCCTCGCAAACAGGCTTACGTCGAGCATATTGAGTTGCAGCCAATCGACCCGCAGGCGAACGGGCCGCAAGTCTTTTACGGCTTGCGCTACCACACCCACATCGTCAGACCTCGCGAGGTCGAGACCTATCACGATCAGGTCGGATATTGGCTGTGGGAGCCGGCAACGGGAACGGTAATTCACACGCTCGCGATCCCGCGCGCCCAGGTGGCATTGGCTATGGGCAAGGCGGCGCCCGACGCGAAGCGCTTTGAAGTCGTCGCGACGCGGGGCTCCACGGACTACGGAATCTGTTCGACGCCCTTTTTGGAGTACGCGTTCACCACGATAAAATTCACGCTCCAAGTGACCGTCAACCCGGATAGCACCTGGTCATACGCCGAAGACACGGTGCTCGCGGTGCGGGGTCAGGCGGAGCCTTTTCACCATACGGACCGAAATACCCTAACAAAGATCGCTGACGCGACGCCAAACCCGCTGGCGCGTCAGCAGCAGTGACCGCCATCGCGTCGTGCATTGGAGCAGCCCCCCTCCAATCGAATCACGACGGCTAGTCGGCAGAACCGCGATGGCCTACGCTGTGCCACCTCGGTAATTGGGCCGGAGCGGCCACAAACCCGGGGGGCTCGGTCCCTGTAGCGTCAGGAGCAGTTATGCAAAAGCGGAAATTGGGAAACAGCACTCTCGAGGTATCGGCGCTCGGCCTCGGTTGCATGAGCATGAGCTATGGCTACGGGCCGCCGGGCGACAAGCAGAAGATGATCGAGGTTATCCGCGCGGCCGTCGCGCGCGGCGTTACATTCTTCGATACCGCGGAGGTCTACGGCCCGTTCACCAACGAAGAGCTCGTGGGCGAGGCGCTTGCGCCGTTCCGCACGCAGGTAGTCATTGCAACCAAATTCGGCTTCAGGCTTGTCAATGGGAAGCAGGCCGGCTTGGACAGTCGACCCGAACACATCAAGGAGGTCGCGGAGGCCTCGCTGAAGCGCCTCAAGGTCGAGGCGATCGACCTGTTCTACCAGCACCGTGTTGACCCCGAGGTGCCGATCGAGGATGTTGCGGGCGCGGTGAAGGCGCTGATCCAGGCGGGTAAGGTCAAGCACTTCGGCCTGTCCGAAGCGGGAGTGCAGACGATTCGTCGCGCTCACGCGGTTCAGCGCGTGACCGCCCTCCAGAGCGAGTATTCGCTGTGGTGGAGAAGCGTTGAAGCAGAGGTGCTGCCGACGCTAGAGGAACTCGGCATCGGCCTTGTCGCGTTCAGCCCGCTCGGCAAGGGTTTTCTGACGGGAACGATCGATGAGACGACGACGTTCGACAGCACGGACTTCCGCAATATCGTCCCCCGCTTCACGCCCGAGGCCCGGAAAGCGAACAAGGCGCTCGTCGATCTGCTCGCCGCCATCGCAGCACGAAAGAACGCGACTCCCGCCCAGCTTGCACTCGCGTGGCTGCTTGCCCAGAAGCCGTGGATCGTTCCGATCCCGGGCACGACAAAGCTGCAGCGCCTCGAGGAGAACATCGGCGCAGCGGCGCTCGAGCTGACGCCGGACGATCTTCGAGAGATCGAAAGCGCGGCGTCAAAGATCACCGTGCAAGGGGATCGCTATCCTGAGCACCTGAATCGCATGGTCGGCCGCTAAGCACGGCCGCACGTAATCGCGCCTGCGATGAGCAGCGCGAAAATCCGCGTTGGCGGGAATGGCATCCCTGCCCATGGCTGTTCCAAATTGAACTAAGCTCATATCAAAATCGCAGTAGGCAACTCTAGCCGCCCTCTTTACTCTCCTCGCTTCCCGGCCCCCCGGTTACATGGAAGAAATGCGATGAGTCAACCCGACGGACGCGAAAACTGGCGCTTCGAAACCCTACAAGTGCATGGCGGTTATTCGCCGGACCCGACCACTAAATCCGTCGCGGTGCCGATTTATCAGACGGTTGCCTATGCGTTCGACAGCGCGCAACACGGCGCGGACTTGTTCGACCTCAAGGTGCCCGGCAACATCTACACGCGCATCATGAACCCCACGCAGGACGTGCTCGAGAAACGTCTCGCGGCGCTGGAGGGAGGAATCGCCGCGCTAGCACTGGCTTCAGGGCAGGCGGCGGTTACCTATTCGATTTTGACGATCTCTGAGGCGGGAGACAATATCGTCGCCTCCAGCGCGCTCTACGGCGGCACCTACAACTTATTCGCGCACACCTTGCCGCAATACGGGATCGAGACTCGGTTTGCGGACTATCGCGACGCGAGTTCCTTCGAAAAACTCATCGACGCGAAAACCAAAGCCGTGTTCGTCGAATCGCTCGGAAACCCGCAGGGCAATGTAACCGACATCGGCAGTATCGCGAAGATCGCCCATCGGCACGGAGTGCCGCTCATTGTCGACAACACGGTGCCCACTCCTTACTTGAGCCGGCCCTTTGAACACGGCGCCGATATCGTCGTTCACTCGCTGACCAAGTATCTTGGCGGTCATGGCACGAGTGTCGGCGGCGCGATCGTCGATTCCGGCAAGTTTCCCTGGGCAGAACATAAACAGCGCTTCCGCCGGCTCAACGAGCCCGACAAGAGCTACCATGGCGTCGTCTACACCGAGGCTCTCGGACCGGCTGCCTACATCGGCCGTGCGCGAGTCGTGCCGCTGCGAAACATCGGTGCCGCCATTTCACCGTTCAATGCCTTTCTGATCATTCAGGGTATCGAAACGCTGTCTTTGCGTGTCGATCGCATCAGCGATAGCGCACTCCAGGTCGCCCAGCATTTAAAGCATCATCCGCGTGTTGCTTGGGTCAACTATGCCGGACTGGAAGATCATCCCGATCATGCCTTGATGAAGAAGTATTTGTCCGGCAAGGCATCGGGACTGTTGACGTTCGGATTGAAAGGACCGAGCGGAGAAGGACGCGAACGAGGCGCGCGCTTTCTCGATGCGCTGCAGTTGTTCACGCGACTCGTGAATATCGGCGATGTACGCTCGCTCGCAACCCATCCCGCCTCCACCACCCATCGGCAATTGTCGGCGACTGAATTGCAGCAAGCCGGTGTCTCCGAGGATACGGTGCGCCTATCGATCGGCCTCGAGCACATCAAGGATCTCACCGCCGATCTGGATAGCGCGTTAGCCGCCGTCTGAGCGCCATAGACTCGCGCCGAACGTTTCGCGCGCAGCCGCCGCGGCGAAGGTGTGTGGCATTGCAGCAGGTTGGCGCGGCGTTCTCACCGAGCTTCCCAAAAGTCTATTGGGGCGGAGCCAGTGAGCCCGTATAGAACGGCTCGCACCGCCCGCCCATGAGGTGCTTGGCTTTATTGAGTAATCTGCGCACCGGTCCGGTCAATGAGCCCACGACGTTTGGCTTGTCCACGTCCGGCTTACTGAACGGGCCATGAACATTCTGCTGTACCCTGACGCATCCCTGTTCATTGACGAGCGCTAGCGTGACATCTTGGAATTGATCGTGTACGAAATCGAGTTTGCCCTTCATTGCGAGCCGGTTTGCTTTGGTCGTCATGGCGACGTCCTTGGCCTCTGCGATGCCATTCTCGATCCTCCACTCAGAGATGAGCTTTGAGATCGGACTACTGCCGCCAGAAGTGCCGAGTAATCTCGCATAGTCGTAACCTTTGGTCACCGCAAGTCCGAGCGGACCCGCGACCAGCACTGCACCCACATCGACCAGATCGAACTTCTGGGTGGACTCATAGCGAGATAATTCGCGGTCGAGATCGCCGGTCGCGAGTATCAGATTGTCGCCATGCAGGGAGGCTTCGCCGACGCTGCTTTGGGTCATCGCAATGACGGTGTATCCGCGCAACGTCAGATCGGTGGAGAAGTCCATCAAACCCTCGCCGATTTTCTTTTGCGAGAATGCCGTCCACAGCTCTTCGATGCGGAACTTCGAGAGCACGTAGTGCACATGGTAAGTGGGTACGCCGCCTGAAAGGTTTGCGTGCACCTCACCGGACCCCTGCCCGTCGTAGGCTCGCATCGTAATCCGCGTAAACGCGAACAATCCTTGCTTCGCATCGAGCGTGAACTTGACATCGGCGACGGTGAGCTTGCGAGTTTGGATCTGTTTGCAGGAGACGGTTGCCGTGATGAGGAGACTATTTGACAGCTCAGCGCGAGTCGCCGCTGCCATTTGAAGATGGCTGGCGTCCACGTCGCAGGGCCCCGCGCGCCAGGTATTGCCGTTTTGTTTGTCGGTGAACAGCAGCGTCACATCGGCAATGGATACGTCGGTTGCATCGATCACCGGTAGCGTGCCCGTGGCCGACGATGGTCCCTCGAAATTGAATTTGCCGTCGACACCCTGTTCAACCGCGAGCGTGACATGCGCCAAGCCGATTGCCGTGATCCGTAATTCCCCGTGTACCAGCGGCAGCAGTTCGATTCCGAGGCGCATCTGCTGTGCCGCGGCCAGGTCCGCACCCTGGTTCCGAATCCGCACGTCCTGAAGCGTCACGCCGAAGCTTGGAAAGAGCCGGACTTTTAACCCACCGCCCGTCGTCACCTGCATCCCCGATGCCTTGGACGCGGCAGCCTCCAACTGAGACCGGGAAAAGCGCGTCGCTATGAATACTCCAACTGCAATGCCGAGGGCTGCGAGCCCGAGCAAGGCGCCTAGGGCGAATCGCAAGCGCTTTGGGATTTTTGACGTCAAGCGTGGCATTGAACCACAGATCGTACTCCCATCATTCGCGGCTCACACAACATATCCGGTGATGCTGCCCCGCGATCTTTGGCGCCGGCGCAATGCGCGCTAAACTCGGCGAACGACACTCACATCGGCATCCCATGAACTCAACGCGACGGTTTTTCTTTGGTCTTATTGCCGATTTCGCAGCGTGCGCGACGCTGGCGGCACTGTGCGGTCTCAGCATCGCGGTCTATCCCGGCGTCGCGGCCGTTGAGCACGACCTGCTACGCTATAGTGTCATCTATGTGGTCTTTGCGCTGATGGGCTTGTTGATCTGGCGCCAAGCACATGCCGGACAAGGCGAACCGCGATGGCAATATTTTGCGATCAGTTCCGTCGGCGTCGGCATCGTGTTCTTCATTTGCAATATCGCCATCGGCCATTTCGAGAGTCCGCATCTGCCGCTTCTGACGGCAGCCGTGCAGCTTCGCGGTGCATTTGGGATCGCAACCACGCTCATCATATGTCCGGGCGTGACCTTCATTGCTCTATGCGGCTGGGTTCGAAGTCTGTTATTGCGCGGGATCGCGAGCCGTTAACTACCCCGGGGTCCCGGTGCGATTTTTCGGGCTGGTCAGGAATTGCCGCCAGGGCACCCAATAATACTTCGACCATCCCTCGGATACGCCTGCAAAGTCACCGTTCGCAACGTTAACGTGCGTCAGCTCGATTCGGCCGCCGCCTTTTATCGGCGAAAACGACAGCACCAGCGTGGAATCCAGGTCGCGGCGCGCAAAGTTTTTTGATCGCCAGGATTGCACGATCAGCCGGTTGGGCACGATTTGCAGGATCGTTCCGCTCAAGGCACCGCCGAAAGCCTCGAATGTTGCGCCGGCCCGTGCCGCGATTTTCACCGGAGCTCCGGTAAACGCCGCGTGCTGCTTGGGATCGAGGTACATGCGGTATAAGCGCGCCGGGGAACGGGGAAGGTCGACGGCCATGGTCACATTAGGCATGAGAGGACTCCTCTGTGCTCGGTTCAACTAATGATACTTCAACATCTGGCCCTGCCCGATTTGCGAATCGGTACCGCAATTGCGCGGCTCGATCGGCTGAAATTTTGACCAATGATCCCGATTGGGTGCAGACTCGTGGCCTTAGTAACACTGCAACCATTCGCGGAGACACTATGAACTCACTCAAAATTGCCGGGCTGCTGCTGGTTGCGGCGGGCATCCTGGGATTAATTTACGGTGGCTTCACCTACACCAAAGATACCCATGAGGCGAAGATTGGTCCCTTCGAAATGGCAGTGAAAGAGAAGGAGACGGTTAACATCCCGGTCTGGGCGGGCATTGGTGCCATAATCCTTGGCGGCGTATTGCTCGTGGGCGGCAGGAAGACTTAATACGTGTTTGCGGCGCAACTTCAATCGATCGACAACGCCTGACCGCGCCGTCGAGGCGGATGCCGATCCCTCAGGGGTGAGCACCCGCTGCGCGCAGAGATTCGAAAAGGTGTCTAGCAGCGTTGACGCGCGCGACGTACTCCCGGGCTTCATGATCCCCGCACCACTGACCCTCCACCAACCGCATCCCGCGCTGCGCATAGGCGTCACCCGCCCCCGCGCCGCATAAATGGATCACTGCTGCCAATTCCTGTAGACGCTCATGGTTCGCCAATCTCGCATGGTAACGGTCGAGAGCCGTGGACACACTGCGATCCAAATACGCCGCGGTCAGTTCCACCGCGTGCGAGGGCACGACACGCGTGTACAGGCTATTGAACCAGCACGAATTCCAGTCGTTCCATGGACCGTCCTCGACGACCGTGTGGTGTCGAATGCAATAACGCCTTGCCTCGGCAAACGTGCCGTTCGTGATTTGGTACATTCCCACCGCGCTCGACGCGGGCTTGTAGACGTCGAACGACCCTGGCGTCCACGCCCAGCGCCAATAGGTCTGCGCCACGGGATTGCCGGAACCCTCCACTTGCGCGAGTGCCGCGAGCAATTCCGGGGAAATGATATCCGTCGAGTATTTTTCAAACAGAGGTCCGTACCGCCGCCAGGTCTCTGCCGGCGTCTTGTTGAGCGTACCGCTGACTGGAAAAAAGAGTTCCGACGGTTTACGGACAACTTGGTAGATCCAATTGAGCGCGAACCACAGACTGACGGCGATCGACAGCATGATCATCAATTGCCAACGCGTAGGCGCCCGTTGGAAGGCACGCAGCGCGCTCCGCCGCGCGTGAACACTTGGCCAGAGCAGCGCAATGTGGAACCGGCGGCCAGACTTCTCACGGCCATTTCGCCGGCGCAGTTTTCCGACCGGTTTGCGCGGCGTCAGGACAGCTTCCCGGCGCAGAATGCATTCATACGTGGCGCTCCGAAGAGATAGCCCATCTCGAACCGCCGCATGGCGGCATCAATGACGGTACGCCGTTACCGTCATAGCAACCACCCTCATACGCTGGGCAATTGCGCTTCGCGTAGCCGCTATTCCGGGGCATCAACGCGCGGGATGCCTCGGCGGATATCCGCCGAAAAGTTCTCGCTGCGATCCGCCGCCTTGGCGCGCTCGGTGATGTGTCCGGAGGCGCGGAGATCCTCAAATGAATAGTGCGAGGTGAGACCGCCGATTCGGTAGACATATTGTGGAAGGTAACCCGTTAGCAGCAGACTATAGTTCAATGGAAGATAACCGACGATGTGCTTCATCATGTGGAACGCCAGTGTCGTGCAGTTGGCAGTCACCGTGTTGTAGAAACGAGGTGTGCGTGCCAGGCTATTCACCTGATCGATGTAAGCGAGGAACAATTCCCGCATCGCGGTTACCGGCATTTTGATGCGGTATAGATAATCGTCCTCGCCACGCACATTGGTTCGAACCCGGATCACGTCACGTTCGTCAGCCGCAATGATGCTAAGTTCGAATTCTTTGAAAAAACCGCCGACCTCTGAGAACTCCTCGCCTTGCCGGCGGCGTATCTCTATCGAGAACACGACGTGCTCGCCGTCATCGAAGCCGAAAGAGACCAGCATGTGTGCGATCGCGGGGCCCGTCCAGTACGACATGATCATGTCCACCGAATCGAGGCGATCGATGTCATAGTGGCGCGTTTCCCATCGCTGCGTATAGTCGCTGTCGCTGCGCCAGTCGAAATTACGCACATTGTGCAGCGTCGCGCGATTGCCATCGACACTTCCGATCGTCATTTGGGCGACGTCGTCCGTCCAGATGTAATCATTCGATGGTTTGAGTTGATGCCACCAGATCAGCAAGACCGCAAATCCCGCCGCGAATCCGGCCAATCCCAGCGCGGTGCGCCTCCGCCAAAGCGCGACGAGCGCGGCCGAGCTAAGCGCCACCCACGCCGCTGCCCCCAGTATCTTCAGCGCATGGCCTCCCGGCACTTGATACCACAGGGCAAACACGCCCCAGGATGCGCAAAGCCCGACGATCAGCGTAGCGAGCACACGTGAAGCAATGCACAAGAAGCGCATGACGCCGGAATTCAAGCCTCACCCGCCATGGTTCACTCCAACCAGAGGCCCCTGCCCCACTTGCAGCGTCACGTGCCGGTGCCCGAGATTCGTTCCCAGATCTTCCTGTGGACGATTTCCTCGCGCTGATTGCCGCTGCGTACGGTGAAGATCAATCGTCCGCCCTCGAACGAGACCTTTTGCGCATAACTCAGGCCGGTTTCGGCGGGGATGAGAGCGGACTTGACATGATGGGTCACCACGGATGTCGCCTCATCGTAATCCCACGTGCCAAAATAGGCGTAATAGGTATCGAATGCCGCGGCTTTCAACGGCGCATCCTGCGAGGTCGCGGCGGACGGTGACCGCGATGCCGGTACTTCGACCGGCGGGCGTTGCGGCGCAACGATCTGCACACTCATCCATCCGGACGAGTCGTAAATGAGGATCCCCGTGGAGTCGGATTGGTAGAACGGGTCGACGATCGGTCCACTTGGGCCCGATAATTCGATGCGCACGAGCCGCCAGGCGCCGAGAAGTTCGTGGCGCGCCGGTTGTAGCGACTCGCCGCCGCGGGCCGAGCTCGCCTGGCAGAGCGGCACACAGAGACACATCAGCAGCACCTGCCACGATCGTCGGTATCGACCCAGATTCATGTTCAATCCCTCCGGCTATGCACGGCGATCAACTAACCATTGGGAAAATCATCCGTGCCGTCCCGCGTGATTGCTCCACCGTGTCGGCGACCGACCGTTACCCTGCAGCTCGATCCGTGGTAGCGCCTTGATCAGCCGCACTGAGAATGCCGTTAATATAGCATCGGTACCCTGTATCATTCCGTGCATATCGGAACCGGCCAAGCCGCGCCGCTTGCGCGCCATCGCAGGGCTGAAGTCACGGAGATAACCATGGCCGTCATCACTTGCATCGAAGATCTGCGCATATTGGCGAAGAAACGTGTGCCGCGCATGTTTTACGACTATGCCGACTCCGGCTCATGGACCGAAGCCACCTACCGCGCAAACGAGAGTGACTTCGGCCAGATCAAACTGCGCCAGCGCGTGGCCGTCAATCTCGAAGACCGCAGCACAGCGACCAAGATGGTGGGCGTCGATGTGGCGATGCCGGTGGCTCTCGCGCCCACCGGCCTGACCGGCATGCAACACGCCGACGGAGAAATACTTGCGGCGAAAGCGGCCGAGAAATTTGGCATCCCGTTCACGCTGTCGACGATGAGCATTTGCTCGATCGAGGATGTCGCGGCGCATACGAAGGCACCGTTCTGGTTCCAGCTCTATGTGATGCGCGACCGCGACTTCGTCGAGCGCCTAATCGATCGCGCCAAGGCCGCGAACTGCGGCGCTCTGGTGTTGACACTGGACCTGCAGATTCTCGGCCAGCGCCATAAGGACCTGAAGAACGGATTGAGCGCCCCGCCCGCGCCGACCATCTCCAATATTCTCAACATGATGCTCAAGCCGCGCTGGTGCCTCGGCATGTTGGGCACCGGGCGGCACCACTTCGGCAATGTCGTCGGGCATGTGAAAGGAGTCGAAGATATGGGCTCGCTGTCCGAATGGACGACTTCCCAATTCGATCCCAATCTGAACTGGGGCGATGTCGAATGGATCAAGAAACGCTGGGGCGGCAAGCTGATCCTCAAGGGCATCATGGACGTCGAGGACGCCAAACTCGCGGTGGCGTCAGGCGCCGACGCGCTGATCGTCAGCAATCACGGCGGCCGTCAGCTCGACGGCGCGACATCCAGCATCAGGGCGCTGCCGGCCATCGCGGACGAGGTTGGTTCGAAGATCGAGGTTCACATGGACGGCGGTATCCGTTCCGGTCAGGACGTATTGAAGGCCGTGGCATTGGGGGCCCGTGGCACCTACGTCGGCCGCGCTTTTCTCTACGCGCTGGGGGCCATGGGCGAGGCGGGTGTGACAAAGGCGCTGGAGATCATCCACAAGGAACTCGACCTGACGATGGCCTTTTGCGGCCATACCAAGATCGGCTCCGTCGACCGTGGAATTCTGTTGCAGGGCAGCTTTCCGACCTGATCATCGGCTTAGGAGAAATGCGCAACCGGTATTCTCGTCGCATGCCAAGCTCATCGCGGTTTCTCGACCCACACGTCGCCGGCCTTTTCGTAGCGTCGCTTCACCGCCGCCCACGCGACCCGAAATGCGGTCGCCTCGCGACCGGCGGATTGCGACGCGCCGTACGTAGCCCAAGCGCTGTTGAAGGTCTCGCGAAAGATATCTTGCGCGTGCTCGGGTAGATGCGCCTTCACGGACTGCGGAAGATCTTCATTCCTTGCATACGGCATGATTTATCTCTAACGCTTGTGTCTCATATCCAAATGTCTCTCGGTGCGGTAAGGCCGCCACCCGCCTCGCCCGTATTCACGACACCGCGAGGCTCGATGATCAGCGCATGACATTCATGCGCTGCCCGGGTTATGTGCTCCACACCCTTCGGAACGACAAACAGTTCTCCCGCTCGTAGCACGACGCTGCGATTCGGAAATCCGATTTCCATCTCCCCTGCGATCACCAGGAATGCTTCGTCCGTATCTTTGTGTTCATGCCAAACGAACTCACCGACGAACTTGACGAGCTTGAACTGGTAATCATTGAGCTCGGCGACCACGCGCGGTGCCCAATGATCGCTAAAGAGTGCGAGCTTTTCCTTGAAATTGATTACTTCCGTCATGCATCTCCCCTTGCATTCTCAAGAGCGCTACTGCAGGCCGAAGATTCCTCCCCCGTGCGCTTGCGTGAGCTCGAGGATTCGTCCACCACCGCGCGCTACGCAAGTCAGCGGATCGTCGGCGATGATCACCGGCAATCCGGTCTCCTTGGTGATCAATTTATCAATGTCACGCAGCAATGCGCCTCCGCCGGTGAGCACGATACCGCTTTCCGCGACGTCGCTGCCGAGATCCGGCGGCGTTCGCTCGAGCGCGTGCCTCACGGCACTTACGATGCCCTGCAAAGGCTCCTCGAGGGCCTGCAATATTTCATTCGAGTTCAAGGTAAACGCGCGCGGCACGCCCTCCGAGAGATTTCTTCCCCTGACGGAGATTTCACGCACCTGCTCGCCGGGATAGGCCGAGCCGATCGCGATCTTGATGCGCTCCGCCGTGGCTTCCCCGATCAAGATTCCATAGTTGCGCCGTACGTACTGCGTGATTGCCTCATCGAATTTATCGCCACCCATACGCACGCTCGCTGCGTAAACGATGCCGTTCAGCGAAACCACGGCGACTTCGGATGTGCCGCCGCCGATGTCGAGGACCATCGAGCCGCGCGCCGCATGTACCGGCAAGCCTGCGCCGACCGCGGCGGCCATGGGCTCCGGCACGATATCGACGCTGCGCGCGCCGGCCCCCTCGGCGGATTCCTTGATGGCGCGGCGCTCGACTTGGGTAGAGCCGAATGGCACGCATACGAGTACGCGCGGACTCGGACGTAAAAAGCGATTGCCATGAACTTTGTTGATGAAGTACTGGAGCATCTTTTCCGTGTAGGTGAAGTCGGCAATGACACCGTCCTTCATGGGCCGCACGGCCGTGATGTGCCCAGGCGTTCGGCCGAGCATTTTCTTCGCCTCCATGCCGACTGCTAGCACTACTTTGCCGCCGTGTCCCGGTTCGTCTTGCACGGCGACGACCGAGGGTTCATTGAGTACGATGCCGCGCGACTTGACGTAAATCAAGGTATTGGCGGTGCCAAGGTCGATCGAGAGGTCATTCGAAAAATGACCGCGGAGCCGTTTCAACATGGAGTAATGTCTTTCTCGAGAGGATGCGGGAAAGCCGTTGCAGCGCGGGACTGATCAACAGGCTCAAGAAGCATTCCACGTGTAGCACGTTTCCGGCCGTCCTGCGCGTGTGCCGTACGCGTTGGCGCAAAAGATCCGCTACGCTAATCCGCCGGCGGCGATTTGGTTCCGCGCACCAGCAGCACCGGTACAGGCGTCGTGCGCACGACGTATTCCGCATCGCTACCCAAGACGAGACGACGAATGCCGCGCCGGCCATGCGTGCCAATCACGATCAGATCGGCCGGCCATTGTTGCGCGTATTCGGTAATCGCCGCACCGACCGGTCCCATCGCTGTCTCGACGGTTGCGGTATCGGCTTCGACGCCCTGGGCGCGAGCACTCGCGACTGCACCGCTGAGGATGGTCTGACCCTGCTCACGAAGTTCCTTCAGCAATTCACCCGACTTGACGAGCCCATGCCGACCCTCGGCGACCAAATAATCATGGACCACGTGCAATAGGCGTAACGGTGCCTTTTGATCCTTCGCCAGCAGAATTGCGTGCTGAAGCCCGAGCCGGCTTGTTTCGCTGCCGTCCACGGGCACCAGAATTTTCGTATACATCGACAAAACTCCGCCGGCTACCGGTTTCGACCGAGATCGTACGCCGGGCCACAACCAATACTATAAGAGGAATTGCGTAACCGCCGCCCAATCAGCGACCGCGAATCAAAGCAATGGGGTTAAGCTGCACGATGCGGGCAACTGGATCGAGTCGCGATTGACCGCGCAGTGATTCGAGTGCTTACCGGGCGGTCAAATGGCCGCCCGGTAAGCCTAGCCTCTAGCAATAATTTCTATTGGCGAATGTGTTTTGAACGGTCGACCGCATGGAAAGCCACGTATACCGTCAAATAGTAGATGCCAAGAATCATCCCGGCCAGCAGTATGAGCCACATCCAGTCGAGGGCATCTGCGCTTCTGCCGATATAAACGCCGCTCGGAAGAAGGAATAGCGCACCCAGCAGTACGATAAACGGCGCGAAAACGCTCGCGACTACGACCCCACCCTTCAAAATGGTCAAAATTCCGGTCTTCATTTGCCTCTCCTAACGCGAAGATTTCATCGGGACTGAGCGCAACGCCCCAACTAGCTCGCAGGCCTAGAATTTCAAGGCGCAACGCTGAAGAACACAGTTGAAAGCTACGCCCTAAAATCGCTGAGGACAAGAAGAATGATAAGTATTTGCCTTTGCATTTGCTTCGGCATCGTTGTGCATTGCGACCGCCCAAAGAGCAGGCGTTGTGACTTCTAGTTCATCGCTATCGTCCGGCGCACTGCTTCTCCGAGAACCAGTCTTACCCGATGATGCTTGCGGTCATTGACGAGTGGGATTCGGATTTGCGCTCCGGGCGGCAGTGTAATTCCGTCCAACTCAGCATGCGCGACGCCGCAACTGACGCCTTGAGGGTTGTCGACCAGAATTTCGTAGCGCGAGGCGTGATACTTGAACACGATCTCGAAGCCCGGCCATTCTTTAGGAATGCACGGAGTCAGCAGCAAGCTGGATCCATGTACGCGAAATCCAAGGATCCCCTCCAGGCCGGCCCGATACATCCAACCGGCTGAGCCGGTATACCACGTCCAACCGCCGCGCCCGACGTGCGGAGCAACGGAATACACATCGGCGGCGACAACGTAGGGTTCCACCTTGTAACAATGCACGTCGGCGCGTGTGCTCGTATGGTTGATCGGATTGAGCATTGAGAACAATTCCCAGGCTTTGTTTCCTTGGCCGAGCATCGTGTACGCGATCACCGACCAAGTGGCGGCGTGCGTATATTGACCACCGTTTTCGCGAATCCCGGGCGGATACCCTTTGATATAACCCGGATCGAGTGCAGTCCGATCGAAGGGCGGCGTGAACAGCAACGCGAGACCCGTGTCACGTCGAATGAGGTGACTGTCCACGGCGGCCATCGCACGCGCGGCGCGGAACGGGTCGGCGGCCCCCGAAATGACGCTCCACGATTGCGCGATGGAGTCGATTCGGCATTCGGTGCTTGCGGCCGATCCTAGCGGCGTTCCATCGTCGTAATAGCCCCGACGGTACCATTCGCCGTCCCAAGCCTCTTGCTCGAGCGCGTGCTGCAGAGCTGCCGCCTGCCTCAGCCACTGACTCTCCCGATTGCGCTGACCGCGTGCCCTCGCGAGCGGCGCGAATGCCACGAGCGTCGCGTGCAAAAACCATCCGAGCCAGACGCTTTCACCCCGTCCCATCTCACCAACGCGGTTCATACCGTCGTTCCAGTCGCCCGCGCCGATTAATGGCAGGCCGTGTGCTCCTACAGCAAGGCTCTGTTCCAACGCGCGCGCACAATGTTCGAACAGCGGAGCGAATTCGTCAGAGATCTCCGGCTGAAAGTATGCGTCCTGCTGACCTGGCCGCAGTACCTGACCCTCTAGATACGGCACCGGTTCATCCAAGACTGCGACGTCGCCGGTCGCCTCGACATAGTGAGCGGCGCAGTACACGAGCCATACCCGATCGTCGGCAATGCGGGTTCGAACGCCGGCGCCGGGAGAGCGCTCCTCGTTAGACGGCAGCCACCAATGTTGAACGTCGCCCTCGATGAACTGCCGGTGGGCAGCGCGCAGCAGATGCTCTCGGGCCAAGGCGGGACTGGACAGAGCCAGCGCCATTCCGTCCTGAAGCTGGTCGCGGAACCCGTAGGCCCCGCTCGCTTGATAGAGAGCCGATCGCGCCCACATTCGGCAGACGAGCGTCTGATAGAGCATCCAGCGATTGAGGACGACGTCCAGGGACCGGTCCGGCGTCTTCACCTGCACCATTCCGAGTAGATCGTCCCAGTATTGAACCACCGTACGGAATACCGCATCGAGATCGATCGACCGGTAGCGCAGCAACAGAGCTTGCGCGTCGCTCGCGCTCGCCGTTTGACCCAGGAAGAAGACCACCTCGATGCTCTCGTCCGCCGCAAGTTCCACGCTGCTTTGCAACGCGCAGCATGGGTCGAGGCCGGCACCCACGCGCCGCGAAAGAGGCGCCCGTCCGGTAAGCGCCGCCGGTCTATCGAGCATGCCATGTCGTCCGAGAAACTCGCGTCGGTCGGCCGTCCATTGTGATTGGCGGCCGGCGAGATCAGCGAATGCCACGCGCGAACCGAACATCGTGCTCCAGGGATTGTGCGCGAACATCGCGCCCGTAGCCGCGTCGATCGACGTCACAATGAACGGTGCCATGGCAGCCCGAGAAGGCCCGAGCACCCATTCGACGTAGGCCGTGACGGAAAGTCTTCGCGCCCGTTGCGAGTTATTGCGGATCGTCATGCGCGATATCTTGATCGGATCGTCCATCGGAACGTAGACAATCAGCTCGAGGGCAATGCCGTGTGCGGTGTGTTCGAACCGGGTGTATCCCTGACCGTGCCGGGCACTATAATGCGCACCATGATCCCGGATCGGCGAGGCCGTCGGTCCCCACAACTCGCCGTTCTCCTCGTCGCGCAGATACAGCACCTCGCCCGGCCGATCCGTGACGGGATCATTGGCCCAGGGCGTCAGCTGGTTCTCCCGACTGTTCAGCGCCCAGGTGAATCCGCCTCCCTCCGCAGCGACTTGGAAGCCGAATCTGGGATTGGCAACGACATTGATCCACGGAGCGGGTGTCGTTTGCCCTGGACCCAAGAGCGTGACGTATTCTCGTCCGTCTGCCGCGAATCCTCCGAGTCCGTTGAAAAATTCCAGGTCCTTCGGCATGGAAGCGATCGTCGATGCTGCGGGACGCACTCTCGTTCTCGCTCGCCGCGGGGCCGGAGCGGTGGGTGCCCGCAGACGATCGAGCTGATCGGCCAAGTCGCCGCGTTGTCCGACCAAAACGACGCGTGCAACGGCTGACAGGCGCTCGAGCGTCTGTTCCGAGATCAGATCCTTGCGCAGCAGAAATACGGAGCCGCGCGTGTTGCCGGCTCCGAACTGTGGCTGGGACTGGCTCATTCGAAGCTGCGCCTCCAGAGCGACCTGCAGCTCCTGAATATAGGAAGCGACTCGCTCGTTGAGGATCACGAGATCGACGGGAAGCTGCTTCATTCGCCAGTATTCGTGAGCGCGCAACAACTGCCGCGCGATGCCGATGTCTTCGTTATCGTCGATTCTCAGCAGCACGATCGGCAAATCCCCGGAAATGCCATGAGTCCACAGCGCGGCAGGGCCGCCGCCGCCCCGGCGTATCGTATTGGACGACGGCCGCATCGACGCGTCGGCATAAAGCACATGGCCTGCGAGGCTCTGGAAAAGGCCGGCCTCCGCGGCGTCGATTCCAAGGTGGCGAAGCTGTATCTGCGCCCGTGTCCACGCCAGTGTAGCCGCGCGTACGAAAGCGTTTGGCTCATGGTGTTTATCCACGAGGGCCAGAACACTTTCACGCGTAGCGGCAGCGCTGGACCAGAACGCAATGTGCACCGTGGCGCCCGCCGGAATGCGCACGCGATACCGGAGCGCGAACACCGGATCGAGCACGGTGCCCACGGTGTTGGACAAACGCCGCCCGTCCATCATGGCAATGGGCGCTTGAATATCGCGCCCGCGACCGAGGAAACGGGCTCGATCGGTTTCCAGCTCCGGCTTGCCCAAGGTCTCGCCTTCGATGACGGCGTGGTGGGCTACCCAGATCTCCGGTTCGGCCGGCGAGCGCCGCCGCCGCGTCGCCAGAATCGCGCCGATTTTCGCAACATACTCGGTCTGCACGAAAAGCTTTGAGAATGCCGGATGTGCCGCGTCGGCGGCCGCGGGCGCAAGCACGAGTTCGCAGTACGAGGTGACCTCCAGGTCGCGTGTTCGATTGCCGGAATTGAAGACCGACAGGCGCCGGACCTCAGCGTCGTCCTCCGGCGAAACGATCACTTCCATGATCGTCGTGATCGCAGCGTCGGTACGAATGAATTCCGCGCGATCTTCGGTGAAGTTCACCTCGTAACTATCGGGCTCGACGCGGCTCGGTTGATAAGCTGCGGACCACACGGCACCGCTTTCGATGTCACGCAAAAAGAAATAGCTGCCGATATCATCGCGCGTGAGATCTTCGCGCCAACGGGTGACTCCGAGATCGCTCCAGCGACTAAAGCCGGAGCCGGCGCTCGTCAGCATTGCCGAATAGCGGCCGTTCGAGAGCAGATGGGTTTGCGGCGTCGATTCGTGCGGAGATCGAAAACGCCGCGATTCCGGCAATTGCGTGTCGCTGACGCGCGCCGCCGTGCCGACTTCTTCGGCTCGGGGATGAGCGACCGAGTAGTCACGCGGCGTGCGCTCCTGCAACAGCAACTCGGTCGCCTGGATGCTTGGTTGGGCATGAAAGCGTTCGCGCATTCTCCCGTCGTAGAGCGCGTTGGCGATGGCAACTACGGTCATGCCCTGATGATGCGCCATGAATGCCCGAACGACGGCAACCGGGGATCCTTCGGGAAGGCGGCTGCGGGTGTAATCGAGCGCCTCAAAGAAGCCGAACCGACCGCGCGCGCCGGCCGCAGCGAGTCGCGAAAAGTTGCGCACCGCGCGCGCCGGATCGACCATCACGGCAAGGGCCGTCGCGTAGGGTGCGATCACGGCGTTTTCACTCAATCCCCGTTTGAGGCCGAGGCCCGGCACGCCGAAGTTCGAATACTGGTAAGTGAGTTCGAGGTCGCGCGCGTTGTAAGCGGATTCCGAGACGCCCCAGGGAAGTCCGAGCTCGGCGCCGTATTCGATTTGCCGCTGCACGATCAGGCGATTGGATTGTTCCAGCAGGCTCCCGAGCGGCGCACGCATGACGAGAGATGGCATCAAGTATTCGAACATCGACCCCGACCAGGAAACCAGCGCTGCCCCGTGTGCGACGGGCGTGACCGTGCGCCCGAGCCGAAACCAGTGGCGCGCCGGCACGTCGTTCTTGGCAATGGCCACGAAGCTCGCAAGACGCGCCTCGGAAGCGAGCAAGTCGTAGCAGCTCGGATCGAGAGTGCCGTCGGCCGCGCGGTAGCCGATCGACAGCAGCCGGCGTTCCGGATCCAGCAGAAAGCCGAACTGCATCGCGTCGAACATTTGCTGCGCCGTCGACTCAATAATTGCGAGCCGGTGCCAAAGATCTCGGACCGCTTCGTCCGTGAGGCGCAGATCCCGCTGCAGGCTCTCGACCGAGCGTCGCGCGGCTTCGGCCCAATACAGCATCTCGCCGCCGACCTCATCGCCCAACTCAATTGCCAGCGTTCGCGCAATGTCTGCAAGGGTCGCCGTCAGAGGTGCGACCCGGTCTAATTGCGCGCCAATGTCCCCGGGTTTTGCCTCGTTGCCGTCCAGCGCCGCCACCAACGCATCGAGCGCGTGTTCGAGCGGCGTAGCGCTGATCGTTTGCATTCGCACATCGGCGGGGATCTCATGGAGGGCCTCTCGCGCCAAATGCAGCGCATCTTCGATACCGGCACAGCACAATCCGCTGGCCGCGGGCACATCGATCCATTCGCGGCACGCGTTGGCTAGTGCAATCAAATGCGCGGCAAGGTTGCCGCTGTCCACGGACGAGACGTATCGCGGATCCAGCGGGCGAAGATCTCGCGTGTCGTACCAATTGTAAAAGTGACCGCGATATTGCTGGAGCCGGCTCATCGTCGCCAACGCCGCTTCCAAGCGCCCGACCGTATCGATCGTGCCGGTCCATCCGAAGTCGCGGGCGCTGACGGTGGACAAGAGATACAGGCCAAGATTGGTGGGGGAGGTGCGATGTGCGAGCACCGGTTCCGGATCTTCCTGAAAGTTGTCCGGCGGCAGCATTTGATCGTCCGCCGTTACAAAAGTCTCGAAGTAGCGCCATGTGCGGCGCGCGACCAGTCTCAGCGCGTGCGTGTCGGCATCCGTGACCGCTAGGTGACCCGCGACCCGCGGGGACAGGCTGATCCATACGGCGACGGCCGGAGAGGCAATCCAAAGGACCAGGAATGGCGCTGCGATACTCCAGGCGCCGGGCCGTAGGTACGCGATGAGCGCCGTGGCAAGCACCGCTATGACCACGCCTCCACTCATGCGGCGATATGCGGTGTAAATGGTTAGCGGCGAGTTGAGATTGGCCTGTGCGGCGGTGACCCACTGCAGCAAATTGCGTCGACTCAGGTACAGACGAAACAGCGTTCGACCGATCGCGTCGATCATCAGCCATGTCTGATGTGCAAGAAAGATGACCACCAAGGCGATTAGGGACGCAGCAAGCCCGATATCTTTGCGCAGCGCGCGAAAATGGCTGCGTGCGTTGATGCCGGCGCGGCGCGGTACGATGTCCGCGAATATAGGCAATAGCGCCGGCAAGCCGATCGTCAAGACGACAAAGGCCGTCCAGAGCAGCGCACCGCTGCGCGGCAAGACCCAACCGGCCAGCAGGGCCGCGACGCTGGCAGGTGCCGACAAGGTCCGCCGCAGATTGTCCAACATTTTCCAGAGCCCGATCAGCGGCAAGCGACGGCCGCTGCGTAGCGCGCCCGCCGCATCATCTTTTCCTAATATCCAAGGCAATAGTTGCCAGTCGCCACGCGCCCAGCGGTGCTGGCGTGCGGCCGCGACGTCGTAGCGCGACGGAAATTCCTCGACGACCGCAATGTCGGAGACCAGACCCGCGTGTGCGAAGATTCCCTCGAACAGATCGTGACTGAGCAACATGCCGTCGGATACGCGACCCGCGAGCGCGGCTTCAAAGGCGTCTACATCGTAGATACCTTTGCCGGCGTATGAACCTTCGCCGAACAAGTCCTGGTAGACGTCCGACACGGCTGCCGCATACGGATCGATCCCGCTCGCGCTGGAGAAGATGCGCTGAAAGAGGGAACCTTCGCGACCGACGGGCAGGGACGGCGCGACCCGCGGCTGCAGGATTGCGTAGCCCTCGACCACGCGTCCGGCTGCGGGATCGAATCGGGGGCGGTTCAACGGGTGAGCCATTTTGCCGACCAGGCGGCGCGCCGTTTCCCGCGGAAGCCGCGTGTCGCTATCGAGCGTGATGATGTAGCGAACGTCCGATGGAACCTTCGGCGGACGCCCTTTGAGGTCGCGGAAGTTAGTATCGGTCGCTCCGCGCAGCAGGCGATTCAATTCGTGGAGCTTGCCACGCTTGCGTTCCCATCCCATCCACTGCCTCTGCCCCTCGCTCCAGACGCGGCGGCGGTGGAGCAGCAAGAAACGGTCACCGGCTGAGCCCTTGCCGTGAAGTCGGTTCAGGCGCGCAATGGCCGCGCCGGCGAGTTCGAGTAGGGCCGCGTCTCCCGCGGCGCTTTCGGTCGGGGCGTCCGTCCAGTCGGAAAGCAACGCAAAGTACAGCTCGCCATCCGGAGACCCGAGGTAGTGAATTTCGAGGCGCTCGATCTGCTCGCCGAGTGCGGCAGGAGTCGTGAGTAACGCGGGGACGACGACCATCGTTCTCAGATGCGATGGAACGCCGGCGCGCAGGGCAAGGGCGGGCAGGATCGTTGCCCGGAACCCGCGCATGACGGCGCGATTCACGAGCGCGATGGCGGCGTCGAGCGCAGGAACGAGGCCGAGGACAGCGAGCAGCACGAGGTGGGCACTCGAGATGCCCCAGGTATTGAGCATGAACAACGGCGGCGACAGTGCGAAGGCCGCTATCAGGGCGATCGCAGCCAGGTAGTTACCCACCTTGGCTGTCAGTCCGTAATGGCGAGGCCAACTGAACAGCGGGCTCCGGTAACCGATCGTCGCCTCGAATGCGCGCCGGCCGTTGGCGATCAGATAATAACCAGGATCACGAGTGCGGCCGTCGCCATGCTCATTGTCCGTTGCCGCCGACTCACGGGCAGCCGCCAGCGCTGCACCGGCGATTGCAAGTTCCGTCAGTTTCGAGCCCCGCGCGAAACGCTCTATGGCCCGGCGGTAAAGGTCTCGCGTGGGAAAATCCATCGCGGCAAAATCGCTTCCGGACCGCAGCAGGTCGTCGACCAAGCTGACACTTTCGAAAAACTCCGGCCAATCCACATCCGAGAGCAACCGCATGCTCGTGATGATGTTGCGCACGGTCACGTTCGACGCGCCCTGTCGCTGATGCTCGTCGCGCACCGTCTCCTCCAACGTCGTGCCCTGCCCGGCCAAGCGCTCCTCGAGCCAATGCAGCGCGGGCGTGACTCTCGGGTCCTGATCCCGAAGGCGCTGGACGAGCTGGACGGTAAATGCGGGTGAGAAGGTTGCGCTGTCCGAGTCGCGGCGAGCCAACGCGTCAGGTTCGGCCGTTTTTCCGTTCACGCCCAGAAGTCGATCGGCAAGGGCGTCCGCTTCTTCGCGAGCGGCCCGACTGCTGACGATACGTGCCGCGGCGCGGCGCAGATTTTCGACGAGTAGGATCCGCAGCGTAATGGCGACGGCCCACAGCTCGCCGATGGTCAGAGGCTGAACGCGCTGATATGCGCGCACGAAGGCGCGCAGCGTTTCCGGATCGAACAGACTGTCGGTATGGCAAACGAACGCCCAGGCCAAGCCGAATACGCGCGGATAGCCCCTGAGAGGTCCATTGGCTAACTTGGGCAGCAACCGATAGAAGCTCGGCGGAAGGTCTTCGCGGATTTCCCGGATCTGCTCTTCGACGAGGTGGTAATTATCGAGCAGCCACTCGGCCGCCGGCGAAATTGCGCGACCTTCGCCTGCGGCGGCGGCAATCGCCCGGTAGGCGGCGAGCAGAACCGACTCGTTGTCGCGCAGTCGCCCGCCAAGCGTCCGGCGGGCTGTTCGGCCGCTCGTAATCTGTTGTGCGGCGGCGAGACTTGCAGCATGTTCCTCGAGACGCTCGATGCTGAAAAGCTCTGCGCGCAGGATCTCATCATTGTCCCAAGGCGATGCGGACGAACGGCGCAGCACGGCGCGACGGGCTAGTGATATCAATTGGGCGGGTTTGACGAGTGGCGGGCGTTTGCGCCGCGGGACACGGGGTATTTTCGTTCGCGCAGAAAAGCGCCGATGCGGCTGGCGGCCTTGTAAGTCACCGCGTCCTCAAGCATGGCAAACTCCTTGCGTACGGGCGCATGTTGCACCGTTTCCGCGGCTGCCTCGGTACGCTGGCGCACAGACCATTTCCGGCATAATAACTATCTTCCGCAGTGCATAAGCACTAATCCAATGGACGTGACTCGAGCAGCCATGAGCCATCCGACACCCACATTAAAGGTATCGGTTCCAACGATGGAACCCCCCGCCATTCCGGTCACCGTCATAGTTGCCGACTCGCCGCAAGCGGTCGAGCAAGGCGCCGCTCACGTCGATGCATCGATCGTCACGCTTCCGGCGTCGCGCGCAGCAGTCGACGCGCGGGGTCTGGCGTTGGGAGTCCTGGCAATCCTCGCGTCGGTTTATGCCTTATCGTGGGCGCGTGCCTTTGCGATACCGCTGCTGCTCGGCATCATCATCTCATACACGCTGTATCCACTAGTTGCCTGGCTCGAGGCAATCAGGATACCGCGTGTCATCGGTACGGTCATCGTGATGGCAAGTGTCGTCAGCGCGCTCGGGTTCGGCGTGTATTCATTGCGCGGACAAATGCAAACCATCATCGAGCAATTGCCCGATGCGGCCGCGAAACTATCTGCGGGTCTTGCAGGCATGCGACTCAGCGAAATTGGCGATATGCAGAAAATGCAAAACGCCGCGACGCAGGTGGAGAAGGCGGCAACACAGGCGGCGGGTGGCCCCGTGGCGCAGCATCAAGCCGCCACGCACGTCATCGTCGATCAGCCCACGTTCAAGCTGAATACTTTCCTCTGGAAAAGCTCGATGGGCACGCTCGAGACCTTGAGCCAGGCGGCGATGGTGGCTTTTCTCGTGTTTTTCCTGCTGCTCGGGGGAGATCGTTTCAAACGCAGTCTCGTGCGGCTGGCCGGATCCTCGCTGTCAAGGAAGAAGATCACCGTCCATATCTTGAACGACATCAACCGTTCGATTCAAAAATACTTGCTCATGGTGTTGACGACCAACTTGCTGGTCGGGTTGCTGACCTGGATCGTATTTCGCTGGCTCGGTCTCGAGAACGCCGGAGCGTGGGCCGCCGCCGCGGGACTGCTGCACGTCGTGCCCTATTTGGGGCCGACCGCCATCGCGGTCGCGACGGCCATGGCGGCCTACATTCAATTCAACTCGCTGACAATGGCTGCACTGGTCGCCGGTGCATCGCTTGCGATTGCCGGCGTAATCGGAACCCTGGTCGCCACTTGGATGACCGGGCGGATTGCGAACATGAATTCCGCGGCGGTGTTCGTTTCACTGATGTTTTGGGGTTGGCTGTGGGGCGTCTGGGGCATGCTGCTCAGCATTCCAATCATCGTCATTGCGAAAGTGGTCTCGCAACACGTCGAACAGATGCATCCGCTCGCGGAATTGTTGGGCGATTCATGATCATGGCGGCGAGCGGGCGCCAGCCGCTCCCGTGGAAGCGTTGTATCGCTATGTGCGACAGCGTCCCGACAACGACAGACGTACGGGCGCTCAATGTGGCTCGACAGATTCCTCGGCACACAGCATCAACATCAAAGAAGACAGGCATATGAACAAAGATCGTATCGAAGGCGTAGTCAAACAGGTCACCGGTAGCGTCAAGGAAGCGGCCGGCAAGATCCTCGGGGATGCCAAACTTCAGACGGATGGTAAAGCTGAAAAGGCCGCGGGCTCGATCCAGAATGCCGTCGGTGGCGTCGAGGATGCATTGAAGAAGTAATCGGATCTATGAAATCCGAAAGCAGCATGAACACACGGCGCCAAGCAAATGCGCGCACGCCTGTCGACCGGAGCCTTCGGGAGATTCGCAGCGCGGGGCGGTCCGGCCCTCCCTCCACATCTTTCAATACGGCGTTCGTACCCGGTCCGCAGCCGGTCGGGGACCCCATCGTGAGGCCAATATCGAACCGACAGCGATGACGCAAAACGCCGGTGAGTCACCCGCGGCCGTGGAGCGCGAAAACGGCGGGCCTGGAGCGCTATCGGGCCATATCGCGGAGAATATTGAGAACATCGCGGCGTTTCAGTTGCGCGAACACCAGAAACTCGGCGAGTCGCAACGACGGATTGGATCGATCGGTGATATCGTCGGCCGTCCCGGCTACTTGCTATCCTTATTGTCGCTGATCGTAGTTTGGATCGCCGCTAACGGGCTCGGCCCGCGCTTTGGCTGGTCGTTGCCGCTGGACCGGCCTCCGTTCGCATGGCTGCAAGGGTTTCTGACCCTTGCCGGCGTGATAACGGCAACCGTCGTGTTAATTGCGCAGAATCGTCACGCGCGGCTCGACAGCCAGCGCGGGCACCTCGGCCTGCAGTTGAGCCTGTTGACGGAACAGAAGGTGACCAAGCTGATCCACTTACTGGAGGAACTGCGGCATGATTTGCCGATGGTCGAAGATCGGCACGATTCGGAGGTGGTTGCCCTGCAGCAACATACGGATGCCGCTCAAGTACTTTCGGCGCTCGAGACCGTCGTGTCCGGTAAGAACCGGGCGGTGCCGCCCACTCCGAACCGATGAGCGTTCGCCTCTCGGTTGCCGTCAGTGAATTCTCCTGTTAGCGCGGAATTCGAGGCGCTCGCCGCATTGCCGGACGACGCGCTGCTCGACCGTCTGCAGCGCGGTGCGTTCGCGTATATAGCCGATCAATACAACCCGGAAAACGGACTCGTCGCCGATACATCGCGCGCCGGATCGCCGAGCAGCATTGCCGTGGTCGGGTTCGCGCTATCCTGCTATCCGGTGGGGGTCGAAAGAGGCTGGATGTCGCGCGCCGAAGCCGCGGCGCGAACCTTGAAGACGCTACGCTTCTTCTGGAATAGTCCGCAAAACCAGGGTCCGAACGCGACGGGTTATAAGGGCTTTTACTATCATTTCTTGGATATGAGCGGCGGGCTGCGCGTCTGGCACTGCGAATTGTCTCTGATCGACACCACTTTGTTGATCGCGGGAATCATCACCGCCGGGCACTATTTCGACGGCGGTGGGATCGAAGGCGAAATCCGTGCGCTGAGCAATGATCTCTACCAGCGCGTCGATTGGCGATGGGCCCAAAGCGAACAAGACACGGTTTCTCAAGGCTGGAAGCCGGAATGCGGCTTTCTCCATTATGGCTGGGAGGGATACAACGAGGCGACCATCGTCTACGTGCTCGGTATGGGTTCACCGCTGCACGCCCTCTCCGCGCAAAGCTTCGCCGGCTGGACTTCCACCTATCAATGGGAGAACTTGCTCGGCCAAGACGTGTTGTATTCAGGTCCGTTGTTCACCCACCTGTTTTCTCACGCATGGATCGATTATCGAGGCATCGGCGATGCATTCATGCGAGAAAAGGACAGCGATTACTTCGAAAACAGCAAACGCACAATTGCGATCCATCGGGAGTATGGCGCGCGTAATCCGCGGGGCTACGAGGGATATGATCGGGACTTGTGGGGGATTACGGCGGGCGATGGCCCGGGCAACCGCGAATTGCGCCAAAGCAGTCGGGACCGCCGCTTTTTCGGTTACATGTCGCGCGGCGCACCCTATGGACCGGATGACGGAACGATCGCGCCGTGGGCGATGCTGGCTACCGTCGCATTCGACGCCGACGCTGCGCTGCGCGGAACGCGCCATCTTCTGCGCGCCTACCCGCAAGTCTGCACTCAGGATCGGTTTTGCAGCGGATTCAATCCGACCTTGGCCGATCGCGGCAATATCTGGCTATCCGATGGATGGTTTGGGCTCGATCAGGGATTGCTGGTCATGATGATCGAAAATCATCGCAGCGGGCTCATCTGGGAAATAACCCGCGGCTGCGCTTTGGTTCGCGCGGGACTAAAGGCCGCAGGCTTTGAGGGCGGCTGGCTGTCGCAACGCCCGTGAACACCATGCTTCCCGCGAACCCGGTGGACCAAGCCGATCTTATTCGTCGGCTGAGGCCGGCGGCATGGAAAAATCCGGTCCCGAAACGCATCTACGATTTGACTGTTCTGGGCGCCGGGCCCGCAGGCTTAGCGGCGGCCGAATCGGCGGTGCGCCTGGGCCATAGCGTGGCGCTCATTGAGCGATACCGCCTCGGCGGCAACTCGCTCAATGCTGGTTCCATTCCCTCCAAATCGATCATCAGCACGGCACGGCTGTTCGCCACGATGCGACACGGCGCGGAGTTCGGCGCTGCATCTTCACAAGTTCAAGCATCCGATTTTTCCGCTGTCATGGCGCGCATGCGGCGCATCCGTGCGCGCATCGCCGAGTACCATTCCATCGAGAGATGCGCCGCTCAAGGTATCGATGTCTATTTCGGCGAGGCGCGTTTCGTGGGTCCCAATGCGCTGCTCGCCGCAGACGCACAGCTATTGTTCAAAAAGGCCGTCATTGCGACCGGTGCACGACCTCGGCCATCGAATATTCCGGGGCTCGAGCAAGTGGGCTATCTCACCAGTGACTCGATTTTCGACCTCGATGAACTGCCCAAGCGGTTGGGCGTCGTCGGCGGCGGTCCGCTCGGTTGCGAATTGGCGCAAGCGTTCTGCAGGCTGGGCTCGCAGGTAACCATCGTGCAGAACGAGCCGAAGTTTCTGCCGCACGAAGAAAGGGACGCCGCAGAACTTCTGTCGATGTCCCTCTCGAGGGATGGTGTCGAAACACGCCTCAACACGACGGTTGCAGGCGCGCACCGAGGGGACGGCGCCAAATGGATCGATGCGGTCAACGACGACCTCAAGTTCTCGATTCCGGTTGACGAGATTCTGCTCAGCATCGGACGGGTGCCGAACGTCGAGGACTTGGGTCTTGCGGCTGCGGGCATCGATTGCGAGCCCAATCAAGGCATTAAGGTCGACGATTTTCTACGCACGCGCAACGTCGATGTGTACGCCGCAGGCGACGTCTGCCATGCGTTCAAATTCAGAAACGTCGCAGAAGCGTCGGGCCGATTGGCCGCCCGTAATGCGCTGGGCGCAGATGTCGAGCGGCAGAGCCGATTGACGATTCCCTGGTGCACTTATTGCAGTCCGGAAATCGCGCATATCGGCATGCGTATCCGGGAAGCCAGGGCGCGCGGCATTTCCGTCAAGAGCTACACGGTGATGATGCAAGATGTCGATCGCGCGATCACCGATGGCCAGGACGACGGTTTCGTGAAGGTCTATGTGAAGGAAGGCACGGATACCATCGTAGGAGCCACCATCGTGGCAGCGCGCGCCAGCGAAATGATCAATGAAATGTCCGTAATCATGAGCGCCGGAATCGGCATGCGCCAATTGGCGAGAGTCCTTCATACCTATCCGGCACAATCCGATGCGATCCGCTTGGCTGCGCTGGCATACATCGATAACCAGCCGGCCTCGGCCACGATCCAGCGATGAACGAGTCGACCCCCGAGGAGCAGCCGCGGCCGGCGATCGAGCCGGCGCGGCCGACGGTCCGGGAAAGGGCATGCATGTTGCCCTTGCTAGGCCAAATGGCCAAACTCAAATACAAACGCGATGGCACTCGTGATGACGACGGATAGCAGCGCGGGTACGAGTCGTGCGACGATGGGATAAAGGTTCATGATGGTGGTACTCCGTGGGTCAGGTTGATTCGACGGGGTCCAGATTGCGCCGGCCGCGTGTTCACAACAAACGCAATACCTGATCATCGGTTAAGGAGAACTTAACATGCCATCGGCTTATGATCGGCTGCCTTTAGGAGCCTTGCGGGTATTCGAAGCAGTGGCCACGCATCTGAGTTTCTCCGCGGCTGCCGATTCACTGCATGTCACTCCGGCGGCCGTCAGTCAGCAAATCAAGGCGCTCGAGTCGTACATTCAGGTGCCCCTGTTTCGACGCACCGGTCGGGTCGTAGAGATTACCGAAGAGGGACTCGAGCTGTTGCCGCCCGTCAGAGCCGGTCTCGACAAGCTCGAGTCTGCGATGCACCAGATCAAGCAGTATGGCCGCGCCGGGCCGCTGCAAATCAGCATGCTGACGTCGTTTCTGCAGATTTGGCTGTTGCCGCGAATTCGATCCTTTCGGCGAAAATGTCCCGACGTCGAACTTCGATTTCATACGTCGCGAGAACTCGTGGATTTCTCGCGTGCCGCGATTCATGTTGCGATCCGTTTCGGCCGCGGCAATTATCCGAATCTGCACTGCGAGAAGTTGCTCGATGATTGGATCGTTCCGGTCGGCACTCCAGAATTGATCAAGCAACACGGAACGATCGAGCGCGGTACCGATTTGAGTAAATTTCCGCTGCTGGAAAGCGATGACATGCCGTGGCGTGTCTGGCAAGAAGCCGATGAGCAAATTGCTTGGCAGAATCGCGCGCCGACCATCGATGACTCGGCCGGATTGCTGATAGCCGCGGAAGAAGGTCTTGGCTTCGCATTGGCGCGCTGGACCATGGTCACGCGGTCTCTTCATAAAGGCACGCTGCAACTTGCCAGCAAAGAGGCGTTGCCCTATAGCTCCGGCTATTATTTTGTGTGCCCGCGGCCCTTCTTGGCGCTGCCCAAAGTGGCGCAATTTCGCGAGTGGATTGTCGCCGCCGCTCGCGAATTCAAAGGGCCGATCGCACCTCGTTCGGGTGGCCGTGATCGCGAAGAATAGGCCGGACCGCGAATGTGCGGTGTTCACTGCTGCGAAAGCAGCCGCTCGATCGCGCCGCGTTCCGCGGCCGTGATCTCGAAATCGAAGATTGCGAGGTCCTCGCGCATGTGTGTATCGGACCGCGTACCCGTCAACGGGACAACCCCGATCTGTGTCAGATACCGAAACAAGATTTGCGCCGGCGTCCGCTTGTGGATTGTCGCCAAGGCGGCAATAGTGGCATCGCCGAGTATTTGCGGGTTCGCGGTCAGCGTCCAAAAACTCTGGTAAACGATGCGCTCCTTACCGCAAAACACACGCAGCTCGCGATCATATGCCGTGTCGGCGTAGAAACGGTTCTGGAGAACGGACGGCTTTATGCGCGCCGATTGGTAGAGGTGCTCGAGCTCCGCGAGCCTGTAGCAGTTGCTGATCCCCGCCTGGCGCACGCCGCCGGCGTCGACGATCGATTCGATTGCGCGCCACGCGTGGAGCGTCTGTTTCGCGGTCGGCAACGGCGAATGCAGCAGCAGGCAGTCCAGGTAGTCGGTCTGCAAGTTTCGCAGCGACGCGGCGAAAGATTGGGCGATCTGGTCCTCGAGAGGCGCATTCCGGTCGTAAGGGATCCGGCTCGGATCATGGCCCGAGGCCGTCGTGAACTTGGTTTGCAGGTAGACATCCCGGCGGGCCAACCCGCCGGCCAGGCATGCGGCAAGTCCCGCCCCCACGCCCGCTTCGTTGTAGTGCTTGGGCTGACAGGCCGTATCAATGCCGCGAAAGCCCTGCCCGATTGCGAGCCTGACGAGGCGTTCGGTGTCCGCTGCCTTCCAGGCCGTCCCGTAAATAATTCCCGGCACGCGTACGCCCGCGCGCGAGATGATCGATGTGCTCATGGCCTACTCTAGTAGCTTGCTCACTGGGCGTCCGGATCGGGTTCAATGTAGATGGCTATCGCGCGGCCATATTTCGTTGTGAAAAGCCCTGTCCCGATAAACCCCAAATCAATCGAGCCATGGGCGCTGTCAAATTCCGTCCCGACGGCAGTGTCGACCCTGACATTGTTTCCATCGCTGATGCCCTGAAGCCAGACGCCATTGGCGCCCAACTTGGCGGCGTCTTTGGTCAATCTTCGGATGACAACCTCTGTTTTCGCTCCTGATGTGAACGCAAGCGAATACTTGCTTGATGTGTTGACGACCGCAATCTTCTCAAGCGTTCGCCGAGGCGCTTCTGTATAAAGTTGCACTTGACTCGGCAAAAGCGCTGCGTGCGGCTCACCGACGAGTACGTGCGATGTCACGCAGGCCGCCGTCGCCAGGGTCAGTGCGATCAATCCGCAACGCGGTGATCGCTGGAGCACGCCGATGAACAGACAGTTGGTATCGTCGATTGTACGCACCCAGTTCAGGCCTTGGCATTCGCATCGCGCGTTGTTCTGCTGCGGTCGAAGTCTATCGGAAGGCAAATCAATGACTTGGAAGCGTGATTGTTGCCATGCGGCAAATGGGCTGCCACCCGTTTGTTCACGGCAGCCGGCGTACCGCAACACCCGGTCCATTGCGCACAGAATCTGTCAAATCCAAAAAGATTTAAAGTCTCGCCGCGCGCTGCCGATATTGATCCCATGAGCCCTATAAGCGGTGTTTCCCAATCGATCAGCTTGCCGAGCGCGGTGGACAGTGGACGCGCCGCGCTTGCGGCCGGCAGCCAACAGTTGAGTCAGGACGCGGTACAGATCGCGTCGCCTACCAACGAAAACATGACGAATCCGCTGCTTTATTCGAGCCAGTCGCTGTTGTTGGCCCAAGCGGGTGCGGAGGTCGTTAGTACCTCGAACGAGATGCTCGGCACGCTGCTCGACGTCTATGCCTGAACCGTCGATCTGACGCGGCCGGCTGTGCCCCGCTGGATCCTTATCCTCGCCGCCACGCCGGCACTACTCTATGTCGGGCTCTGCGCCCTGATCTTCGCGTTGCAGCGCTCCTTGATCTACTACCCCCAGCCGAGATTCGCCGCTGCGAGCACGGAAACCATGACCCTCGAGGTGGATCAGGCGCAAGTGTTGGTGACCATATCGCCCCACGACGGTCCCGAAGCCGCGATCTATTTTGGCGGCAACGCCGAGGACGTCTCCCAAAGCCTGCCCGGCCTGCAAGCGGCGTTCCCTGATCGCGCGCTCTATCTTCTCCACTACCGGGGTTATGGTGGCAGCACGGGCAAGCCCTCTGAATCGGCACTGATTGCCGACGCGCTTTCCCTGTTTGATCGGGTACACGCAATACATCCGAATATCGCCGTAATCGGCCGCAGTCTCGGCAGCGGTATTGCAGTCCACCTCGCGAGTCTGCGACCCGTCGAACGCCTCACGCTCGTCGCTCCCTACAACAGCTTGCAGGAAATCGCCGCCAAGCAGTTTCCCCTGATTCCGGTCCGTTGGCTGCTGCTCGACAAATTCGAATCCTGGCGATACGCCGCTGCGGTAAACGCGCCCACGAGCATCATAGCCGCCGAAAACGACGAAGTGATTCCACGCGCGAGCACCGAGGCCTTATACGCACATTTTCGACGAGGTCTCGCGAGGCTGACAATTATCCGCGGTGCCGGCCATAACACGATCGCAGAAAGTCCCGATTACATTCCGCTATTGAAAGGCGCGCCCGCTACCGGCTCGGCTCGATGATCGGAATGTGCGGCGCCGCGGTGCGCGGCGCTAAGCCCGTGAGACGCGGGTCATCGGCAATCTCGACGCGACGCGCATACGCCCGGAACCCGGAGCGCAGATAGAAGGCGAGCGCATCCGGATGATCGAGCGTACAAGTGTGTACCCAAAATCGGCCGATGGCGCGCGCCCATGCGCGCTCAATCGCGCGGTTCATGAGCCAACGGCCGGCTCCTTGACCTTGCAGAGCGTGGGTGAGCCCAAAGAACGCGAGTTCGCACTCACCCGTCTCTCGAAAATCCAGTTCAAGCAATCCCTCGTCGCGGTCGCCGACCGTTAACGCATAGACCTCATCGTCGGCGCTGCGCAGTATGGCCTCCAATTCGTTGCGCGGCATCACGAGTCGCGAGTACCAAAGCCAATCGGTCCCGATGCGTCCAAATATTTCGCGGTACCACTCGGTGTCGGGTTCGGCTATCCGCCGTAGTTGCCAGCGTGAATCGCAACGTTCGCTGCGCAACTCCGGCTTCTCGAGCATCTGGAGACAGGTTACGACGGACGCCAATTTCCCGTCAGGAACATCACTGTATCCATTCGGAAGATGCATGTTAGGAATCATCCCGCATGTGTGTAGTGTCGACACTGTCGCATATGGCGAAGCGGTCTGTCAGCACCTTTGACGCGGGGGCGGCCGCGCGCTGGGTTTATAAGCCCGATGAACTAGGTAATACTCGAGCGATGAAGACCCGCATTGCAATTGTTGCCACGCTTGGGTCCACCCAAACACTCGCTTGGGCGTCATCGTACTATCTGCCCGGAGTTCTTGCGGCGCATATTGCGAAGGACATCGGGCTATCTACACCTTGGATTTATGCGGCGCTTTCGCTCGGACTCGGCGTATCCGCCGTGTTGGGTCCTACGCTTGGACGAATGATCGATGATCGGGGCGGGAGGCCCGTGCTATGCGGATCCAATGCGGCTTTCGCGTTGGGCTTAGGCGTTTTGGCTCTAGCCAGCGGCCCGATCAGCTTGATTGTCGCGTGGCTTATCATGGGCGCGGCGATGGCGGCCGGCCTTTATGAGGCGGTTTTTGCATCACTGACGCGCCTGTATGGATACGATTCCCGTGGCGCGATCACGGGTATCATGCTGATTGCCGGCTTCGCGAGTACCGTTGCGTGGCCGGTCTCCGCGCTGCTTGAGCATGCATTCGGATGGCGGGGCGCGTGCTTGACATGGGCCGCCCTGCATTTGCTGGTCGCTTTGCCGCTGAACGCGTGGGCACTGCGCTTTGGGAATGCCGTGGCACCGCCCTCGCCGCGCCCGATCAGTGGCAACAGGCTTAGTCAGCCATCGTTAAGATCGGATCGTGGAATGCTTCTGCTGGGATTCATTCTCGCGGCGTCCGGCATGGTCAGCAGTGGCATGGCCACCAATCTGCCGCGACTCTTTGTAGTGATCGGCGCCGCTCCGGCCGCCGCGATTGCCGCGGCCTCGATGTTAGGGCCGGCGCAAGTCGCGGCACGCCTTCTCGAGTTTAGCGCACGACATCGAATTAACCCGCTGATCAGCGCACGAATAGCCAGTACGCTGCACCCTGCCGCCACGTTGATCATCGCGATCGGGGGCGCCCCGCTCATTGCTGCCTTTGCGATTCTTCATGGGGCGGGCAACGGCATGCTTACGATCTGCAGGGCGACCTTGCCGCTGACGCTCTACGGGCCCGAGGGCTACGGCGCGCGGATTGGCCGGATTTCAGCGCCTGCACGCGTTGCTCAAGCCATGGCGCCGTTTTTGTTTGGCCTCTCGATCGAAAAGATCGGCAGCATGACGCTCTTGATTTCTTCGGCGCTTTCGATTGCCGCGCTGCTCGCGCTTACATCGCTCTCGATACCGTCCACTGCGCCTGCGGAGACAACGTGATGATTCCCTTTTTGCGTCCGCGATTCCCCGGCTCACCCCTGTCCGGGCAGCGCCACCGGAATGGGTGTCACCGCGACGATGTGGGTACCACCGCCCGCCGAGCCATCGACTCGCAACGTTCCGCCGAGTAGCCGCACGCGATACGCAATGAGGCGAAGGCTGCGGCCGTCACCGGCGGCCACGCCGATCCGCGCACCTGCGCCGTTGCTCTCGATCGATAATTCGAGGCCCAATGGCACGCCGCGCAAGCAGATCCGAACCTCGCGGCACTGTGTATCTTCGGCGGCGTGACTGATGGCTTCCTGGACAATGTGATACAAATGATCGGCAACGCCGTCGGGCAGGACTTGGTCGCCAAGATGCCAATCGGTCGAAACCCGAATCGCAGAATGAGTGCTGACGTCGCGCGCGAGCCCGTTGAGAGCGAGCTGCAGCGAGCCGCTTGCGATCTGCAGCGGCGACAAGCTGACGGCGAGCTGCCGCACTCCGCCGATCGCCTCGCTGACGTACCGGATGACGGCGTCCAATGACGCCTGCGCCGGCGCAGACGTATCGTTGCTGCGCCGATTGAGCGCGTTCAACATCAGCGCGACGCCCGTCAGCTCCTGTGCGAGACCTTCGTGCACGTTTCTGCTGAGCAGTTGACGCTCACGGGTCGCGACATCGAGGATTTCTTGCTCGACGCGTCGCTGCTCGGTCACGTCATGCACGGTGAGCACTACGCCTGCGATCACGGGATTGGCGGATTGATTGTTCGCCGCGATTTGGAGCAGTTTGCGCTCACCGCTACTCGTCACCAATTCAACGTCCGCAATCGAGTCGCTATCCGATGGAGCGGCCAGCGCGCCGAGCCGCAGCGCACCTTTACTTCCGAAAAGGTCGGCGGTCGACCTGCCGACGAGCGCCTCGACCGGTGCGCCGAATAGACGCTCCGCTGCCGGGCTCAAATAGCTAAACCGCCCGTCAACGCCGATTACCGCGATGGCGTCGGCGGAGCGCCGCACCAACTCCGTGAGGCGCTCGTCGGCCTGGCGCTTAGCCAACTCGGTGTGCAGGCGCTGCATGTCGAATCGGGCATAGAACTGTCGCGCCGCGACCAACGCTGCACCGACGAGCGCGGCGAATACCGGGACCGATCCGGTAAAGCCGTGCGCGCCCGCCGGTTGTGCCGCCAGCATTCCGATCGCCAGCAGCACCGCGAAGGCCGGCACGAAACTGTAGCTGTTACCCACCAGCCGATGCGTGGCATCCGGACGGGAACTGTTCGGTCGATCGATTATCGCCGCGGCTGCGAGCAGTGTGTAGAGACCACAATATAGCGCGTTGTAAAAAGCGCCGGGAACCGCCTCGCCACGTGCATCGTAGGCGACCCACCACGAGTCGATCATGAAAGACCCGATCGCGAAGGCGATCACGCATGACATTGCGCGCTCGGTGCGCCAGTCCATGACTTGCATATAGAGAAGCACCGCGGGAATCGTCGAAATCACGGTGCCGAGCACATAGCCAACGGTCGTGAGCGTTTCCGCGGGATCGGCGTCGGCGCGGCCGAGCAGCGGGGCAATGAGCAGCGGCCACAGCATGACCCCGAGGCCGAGTGCGAGCGTCACGATATCGAGCCAGACGCGCGGAGAACGCAGCGAGCCGGCCGCATCGCAAAAAAGCGCGAAATAGGCGACCGCAAGCACCGGATAAGACAACAAGTACAGCGCTTCACCCCAGGTGCCGTACGCGGTATTGTTGATTGCCGCCAAGTAGGTCCATCCGATCGTGGCCACCAGGTTGATTGCAACGGCGGTGAACATCAGCCACCAGAAAGTACGGCGCGTATCGCGAACCTCGGGGTCGAGCCTGCGGTGCGCGACGCGCGCGCCAATCAAGCAGAGTACGGCGAGCTGGGCCGGCAACGGGACCCAAGCAGACATGCGTCCGGCAGTCTCGCTCGCGTCCCACATACTTGCGAGCCAGATCGAGGCCGCGACGGTGTAGGCCCCGAGGCCGAGTACCGGCCACATCACGCGCAGGGACAAGGATGTTCGCGGCATTACGGCGTCGGTCAATTCGCCCGGTCCTTGTGGTTCAAATCATGTGTCAAAGCATGACGGCAAAACTACCGCTCGCGAGAGGTCCCATATCGCTTATACGCAACGCGCCATACACCCCAGAGATGCGAGAAACGCACGGAAGGCTCTGATTTGATGCAAGCCTCCGGAGCGGACGCCGGAGTTTACCAGAACGCGAAATACTCGACATAATTTGGACGCGATATTCGGATCCACAACGGCTTTGTGTTATTGCATGAGCCGGGGGAGCGAATTTGGTCCACGCCGCTATACTGCAAGGCGCGTCATAGGAATGTAGGATGGCAAAAATCAAACAATGCGTCATCGCGAAGCTGTCGCCAACGCAAATCACGGTTGGAATGATCGAGGTCGCTGACAAGGTCAAACACCTCAAGGCCCTCAAGACTGATGAGTGCGCCGAGTTCATGCGCGCCCACGCAATGCCCGCAGTGATCGGGTTGCAAGGCAACCTCTATATCACCGACCACCATCACCTTGGCCGGGCAGCCCTCGAAGCCGGTGTCAAGACGGGCTTTTTCGAGATTGAGGCGGATCTCTCGTCTTTAACCGCAGAACAATTCTGGGATGAGATGGAGGACAATCGATGGGTCCACCCTCTCGACGAAAACGGCGTCCGGCATCTATATTCCGCCATTCCCACGCACCTGCAGGATCTCGTGGACGACGTCTACCGGTCCGTGGCCGCGTTCGTGCGAATCGCCGGCGGCTACGACAAGACGCCGAAAGCCTTCGCTGAGTTCATATGGGCGGATTTCTTCCGTCGCGACGTTCCCATCGAAGTCGTGCGCGCCGACTTTGCTGCCGCCGTACGCATGGCGCTGGCGTTAGCCCACGGTCACCGAGCGAAGGGTTTGCCCGGTTACCGGGAGAAATAATCGCGCTTTTAGAGCGAGCGTGCAGCAATCGACGCAAAAACGAGGAACAAAACCCCCAAAGCAAATCCGGTACAAATCGTCGAGACAAACACATTGAGAAGTACGGTGATCCAAAACGGCCCGGCATGCTCGCCACGGCGATAGCTATTGGCGCGGCCGCCAAATAGGCGTCGCAAGTCGAACAGCAAGGAAGCCTCCCCACTCCGCAACATGGAGCGTGTCCCGCGCCAACCATAAATGCCGACAGAAAGGCTGACGAGCCCAACCAGAATCGCGACGGCATATCTCATGATGTCACCCTGGCGCCCTACTCCGGCCAACGCTTGCGGTGCTTTCATTACGCTACCACGCCCCGCACGCTGTCAATGGCTGCCACCGCGGCGCTCCCCGCCACGGCGCGCCGCGTGGGCGAGCCGCATGGGCGAGCCGCACGGGCGAGCCGACCTCGGCTCCCGGACGCTCGCGGCTAGGGGCGCTTATACTTGCGATCCCGCAGTGACCAGGGCCGTTTGCGGCTAGTGGTGCCTTCCGATGCAACCTTCCATACGACCAGCCATGTACGTGCTGACGCAACCGGGCGTTTTCGCCTTGCGCGTCCTGCGCGCGTTCCGTGCAAACCAAGGCTTGCTGCTGGCGGGTGCGGTGGCCTACTACACGCTGCTGTCCATCGTGCCCCTGCTGATCCTCATCCTGATCGCGTTGTCCGCGATCATCGATCAGGGCGCGCTGCTCGCCACGTTGGGGCGGTACCTGGAGTGGCTGATCCCGGGACAGTCCGCGGCGGTTGTCGCAGAGTTGGCCCGTTTTCTGGACCATCGAGAGGTGATTGGCTGGGTGCTGCTGGCGACCATGGTATTTTTTAGCTCTATCGCTTTCACGGTGCTGGAAAATGCGATGTCGGTCATTTTCCTGCACCGTGTCGCCACCGCACGGCGCCACTTTCTGGTGTCGGCGATCATCCCTTATTGCTACATCGTGTTCCTGGGCTGCGGGCTGCTGTTGATGACGCTGGTGTCCGGGTCGATTCAGGCGGTCGGCACGCAGAACATCGATTTTCTCGGCCGCAGCTGGTCGCTCAACGGAGTTTCCGGCGTCCTGCTCTATCTATTGGGATTTGGTGGCGAAGTCTTCGTGCTCGCCTCGATCTACCTCGTCATGCCGGTCGGGCCGCCGGCATGGCGGCACGCCTTGATCGGCGCCGTGACCGCGACGGTGCTCTGGGAAATCACTCGCCATGTCCTTGTGTGGTATTTCGCGACATTGTCACAGGTCAGCGTCGTCTATGGGTCGCTGACAACGGCCATTGTGGCGCTCGCAAGCCTCGACATCGCAGCGACCTTGCTGCTACTCGGTGCCCAAGTCATCGCCGAATACGAGCGTATCGGCACCCCAAGCCAAGATGCAGAGCCGCGAGCACTACGAATTTAACGCGCTTCCAATTGCGGTCACGATGACAGGTTTTTTTATTGCGCGATGCCGGCCAAAGCGGCATAGACACCGAAACCCGCGGTCACGATGATGGTCAGGGCGACGATCACTGCGTACGCCCCGCCGAGCCGATGCGGCAAGGGCAGGCGGCGCGCGAGCAAATAGAGAAATCCCAGCACCAACGGCAGCAGCAACGCATTCATCACCTGCACGCCGACACTGAGCTTGATGAGATTCACGCCGGACGCAACGAACAATCCGCTCGCCGCCAAGGACACCGTGTAGATACCATAGAACCACGGCGCCTCACGGGGAGCATATTCCAAGGAATGCTTAACGCCCAAGATTTCGCCCAAGGTGCGTGCGGCCGTGAGAGTCACGACGATCGTCGCCACCAGCGCCGCGCCGATCATACCCAGCGCGAATAACAGCTTCCCGGTCGTCTCCCCAAGAAACGGCGTGATTGCCTTGGCGATCTGTTGAACCGTATCGAGCGCGGCGTGAGTACTCGCATTGCCCAGGGTCGCGGCCGTGGCGATCAGCACACTGGCCATGATGACCTGAGTGATCACGGCACCGAGCGCGGTATCTAATCGCGCTGCCGCCAAGTCGCCGGAAATCAGTTTTTTCTCCACGACCGCAGACTGTTGATAAAACACCATCCAGGGCATGATCACCGCACCGATATTGGCGGCCACGAGATAGAGATAATTCGGCTCACGCCACGGAATGCTCAATGCGCCGGAGATCATCGCAGCTGTTTGCGGTTGCGCTTTCCACGCCACCAGCAGGAACACGAGCTCGAAGGCGCCGATGCCCATCGCGATGCGCTCTACTGAAAGATACGATCCGGTGTAGGCCATCAACGTCAATCCGCATACGACGATCATCATTGTCAGCCACGCCGGTATACCGAAAAGCAATCCAACTCCGGCAAGGCCGCTCAATTCGCTCAGTAGCGCTCCGATGCATGCCAGCACGAGTGTGCCGACCGAAATCCAGGCCCATCTGCGCCCGAAGTGATCGCGAATGAGTTCGCCGTGGCCTTTACCGCTCACGATGCCGAGGCGCACCGTGAGTTCCTGCACCACAAACAGGATCGGGATCAAAGCCACCTGCAACAGCAGCAAGCGATAACCCCATTGCGCACCGCTTTGGGCCGCGGTAATGATGCTGCCGGCGTCGGTGTCGGCCAACATGACCACGAGGCCGGGGCCGACGACCACAGCAAAGCGCGCCCACCACGAACGGAGCTGCGAGAGACCGGAGGATTTGACGGTAGTCTTCATAGAACTTCGCATAGTGGCAAAAGACCGGCCATAAGTCATTGAATTACTTTGAAGCCATGAAGCTCGAATCGGCATCCGCCTTCTTAAGTTGGCACTTGCCTGCTTTTTCGCTGATATAGTGGCCATTAGGGACGTCCAAAACAAATCGTGCGCCGAACGCCGTAGCCGCCAGGGAGTGAGCCATGCTTTTTCGTCGATTTGCAGTTTGCGGGATCGCGCTGGCTGCTCTGGCGGGATACGGTGCGCTGGGAGCCGAATCTACGGCGGCGCCGACCGTCTATACCGTGACGTCCACCAATTCGATGGCAGGCCCGGTAACCAGCACCACGACCTACCGGTCCGGATCGAAGGTCGTGGTGGACGAGCGCACGCCTGCGCCCGTGGCGGGCGGCGCGATGAACATGCGGACTTTCTACGATTTCAAAAAGATGGAGAAGCTGACCTGGGATCCGGTGCACACGCAAGTCCGTTGCGTCAAGGAAAGCTTCACCGGAGCGTGGAGCGATCCGTTTGAAGGTGCCGATGATCTGTCGAAGCAGGGCGCAAAACTATTGGGAACGGAAACCCTGCACGGATTCACGACCAGAGTTCTGCAGACCGCCTCCGACGCCAACGGCTCGATCAAGGCGTGGGTGGATATCAAAACAAACATGGTTGTGAAGGCCCAGTTTACCCCCCCGGGCGCAGCGCCTATCACCATGGTCGAGGTCACGGAAGTGAACTTGACTCCGCCGCCGTCTTCAGCCTTCGCGATCCCGTCAGACTGCGCCGCCGCCGCATCGCCGGCCTCAATCGAGGCTCCACGACCTCCGGGTGAGGCCGACGAGATAGCCGCGTTGACCGGCGGCAACGGGCAGGACTATTTGAATGGAATCTACGGACCCGGATCGAAGAACTCCTGCACAATGATTTTCCGGATTGTACGCGCGGGCACTATGGATCCGATCACCAGTGGATTCCAAGTGGGGGCGGATCTGGCCGTGGAAACCGAGTCGGCGCCGAGCTACAACATACAAATGAGCAAGGATGGTCACACGATCTTCTCCGGTGGGGGACTGCATGAAATCACTTCGCAGACCCACAATGGAGTGTTCCGCGTCGACAACATACCTGCGCAGTTCGAAATGGATATTGAATTCGCGGATCACGGATCGGCTACGGCGAACCTCTACCGGCAGTGCGTCGGCGCGCAGACCGTGCTGCTTTACGTCGTGAAGGATCCCGGCGATATCTCCAAGGGTGGCGATTGGCTGTGGGTCAAGGCCGGCAAATACGCGACGGCGCCGCACTGAGTTGCGGCGGGATGCGGAGTGAAAAATGGCAATAGACGCATCCTGTCATTGCGGCGCCGTGCACTTGGAAATCCAAACGCCGCCGGAATCGCTGACGGACTGCAATTGTTCCATCTGCCGCCGCTACGGCACGCTGTGGGCCTACTATTCGCCCACGCAGGTACGAATCGTCCCTCCGGACGGCGCGACCGATACTTACACCTGGGGTGATCGCTCAATTGCCTTTCACCGCTGCAGGATTTGCGGCTGCGTCACCCATTGGGCCGCAGCTGATCGGCAGTCCGACCGCATGGGTGTCAACGCGAGGCTCATGGAGCCGGAAATTCTGAGACCGCTGCGTATCCGCAAGCGCGATGGTGCCGTCACCGGCAAATATTTCCGTTGAATCAGCGTCGATGTCGGCGCCGGTCGATCAATACTACTTCCAGACCCCGCGAACACGATTCGCCCAGCTCTCATAGCTGCGAAAATGACCGAGCGTGTCGGTAATGGCGGCATGACGCAATCTGGTGCGCCCCGCCATCGTCAGCGATGGCGATGGCAAATTCAATTTGACATCTTCCGCCCTTCCAACCGGAGGCGCCTGCGGTAGGCGCAAATTGTGCGTTTCGATTTTCTTATTTGTCATCGGATTCGGCCTCGTAGAGTTGGCGATACCGCAGCTCGAACACCACCCTACCAAGGACGCCGACCTCAACAGGCAGTCGTCATTTGAAGTCGTCTCCGTATGGCGACAAACCGAATTCTGCTCCGATCATGCGCCGGTCGGATGGCTCGCGTATGCCGTTCAGACCTTCGCAAAAGGGTGCGCTAGCGACTCGTTTGCTCAATTTGCGCGTCCGGCGGCCGCGCTGCCGACTTGCGCATACCCAGACGCACTTCCTATCTAAGCGCGTGACATCAGCAGCATTTTCATGCCGTGGCGGGGACGAAGCGTAATCAAGCCCTGAGGCTCGACGGGATGCGCGGCGACGAGTCTCAGCCGGTAGCGCGCCGCAATGGTAGCGAGCAAGATGACGGCTTCGGCCGTGGCGAAAGCCGCTCCGATGCAGATGCGTCGACCGCCGCCAAACGGAAGATACGCGAAGCGAGGGCGTGCGGCCGATTGCTCCGGCGAAAACCGTTCGGGGTCGAATCGTGCCGGATTTTGCCAAAGCTTCTGGTGGCGGTGGAGAACCCATGGAACGATCAATACGGTCGAGCCCTTGGGCACATGCCGGCCCGCCAGGGTGTCGTCGGCGAGCGCCTCGCGCGCGATCGTATGCACAGGCGGATACAGCCGCATGGATTCTTCAATGACCATTCGGGTGTAAACAAGAGCATTCAGATCCTTGTCGTTGGGGGCGCGGGCGCCGAGCACCGCCTCCAGTTCGGCGTGCAGCTTCGCCTCTTCGGCCGGATGTTGCGACAATAGATACCAAGTCCAGGTCATCGTCATCGCGGTTGTCTCGTGACCGGCCATAAAGATCGTGATTACGTGGTCACGCACTTCCTTAGCCGTCATGCCCCCGCCCGTTTGCTCGTCGCGCGCCGCTATTAGCCGGTCCAGCAAATCCTTGGGGCCGCTTCCCGGATCGTTCGTACGCGTCTTGATCAGCTGGTCGATTTCTCGATCGAACTCCCCAAGCGTCCGATCCCCGGGCCTGAGCCGCGGCAAACCTGCAATCCAGGCGGGCAGGCCCAGGAAATCCATGATGTTCGGTCGCATCTGCGCTTGATAGCGTCCGACTCCGCGCTCCATGATTGCGAGGATGCGCTCGGAATCGGACGAAAACATCGTGCGGGAAATGATATTGAGCGTGACTTCCATCATCGCGGCGGCCAGCTCGATGCTCGCATCCGGGCCGCGCCGGCTCCAATCCGCCAGCAAGGCCTCCGCGGCTGCGGTCATGATCGAGGTATACGAGATGATGCTGCGATGGTCGAATGCGGGCGACATGGTGCGACGATGTCGGCGCCAAGTCTCTCCTTCCGATGTGATCAATCCTTTGCCGAGACCGGGCTCGAGAATGCGTCGAGTGATCTCGGACTTTTGATAATTAGCCGCATTGTCGAGCAAAACATGCTTGATTGCTGCGGGTTCGCTGACGACGAACCGGTGGCGTCCGAAGATCTTGGTCTCGACGATATCGCGCTCGTAAGCTTCCTGAGAAAAGGTGGCGATCATGTTGTCGCGCAGTGTGCGAAGGAAGTCAAACAACGGCATACGACCGTTGCGTGGCACCGGTGCCGGCAACACGGGGGCGGTTACGGAATCGTCCAGGCTCGTCATCCTCTCTGCTCCTTCGAAGAACGCGGCGCCGGGATTGGCCCTCGAGAAAGCGCGTCGCCGATGAGCGGCCCGCGCGCCGCGAAAAACTCGTCGACGGCCGCTGCGAAGCCTTCGCAATCCGCGTCGGTCGTCGGCAACGAGAGCGCGATATAGCCGCGCCGCGAGAAATAATAACCTCGATCGAGCAGATCGAGATGAAAAAGGCTCTCCACCGTCCGCTGCGCGCGCTCGGCAGCGTTGCCGAAGTGTAGACCGATCAGCGAGCCGAGGCCGGTTGCGCAAAACGGCGCACCGCGCATCGCTGCGAGCCTATTGAGCCGATCACGCAGCCGATCGCCGAGCGCGTTGAGCCGCACGGCCTCGGCTGCCGTGTACACCTTGGTCAGGCCCGCAAGGCCGCCCGCCATTGACAGCACGTTGTTGTTGAAGGTGCCGGCGTGTTCGAACGAGTCCGGCCGGCCGGGATCGAAGCGCTCCATGATATCGCGCCTGCCGCCGAAGGCGCCGAAACTCGCACCGCCGCCGAGAAACTTACCGAAGCTCGTCATGTCCGGCTTGATGCCGAGCAGACCTTGGAGGCCCGATGGGGAGAGCCGGGATGTCATCACTTCATCGAATATCAGGACGATATCGTGGAGCGTGCATTCCTCGCGCAGCATCCCGAGAAATTCCACCGTGCCGGGAATGCAGCCGCCGCCCAGCATGGGCTCGACGATGACTGCGCCGAGACCGTCCGCGTGCGCGCGCAGCAGCGCGCGGCTGGCGTCAACGTCGTTGTAGTCGCTGATCAGCCAATCAAAGGGTACATTGAGCCGCGAACCACCGTGCCGAAAATAAAAGACCCCGCCGTGATATCCGCCTTCGAAGGCCATTACGCGCGCGCGACCGGGCGTCAGAGCGCGCGCGGCCGAAAGCGCCATCAAATTGGCTTCGGTGCCTGAATTCGTGAAGCGGATGAGGTCAATCGAAGGGTAGCGTTCTCGGATCGCTGCTGCGAGCGGCGACTCGTATCGATTGGGGCCCCCCAACACCAGGCCATCGTCTATCGCCTGCTTGAGCGCCTCCTGAATGATCGAATTGGAGTGCCCAAAGAGACCGGCGGAGTATTCTCCCATGAGATCGAGATAGGTCCGTCCGTCGAGGTCCGTGAGTCGATTGCCCTTGCCGCTCGCCCAAGTCAATGGGAAGGGACTGTAATGCAGCACCGTGCGTGTGTTGCCCCCCGGTAGATGCCTGGCGGCGTCGGCGTGGCGGCGGGCGCTGTTGGGATGGCGGGCTCGGTAATGCAACTCGGCGTCGGCAAGTGCACGGGCAAGATCCGAATCGTGCTGTTGAGTTGTTGGCATCAAGGCTATCCGCGAGGTGCAATGCGCGACCATGATTGGTTGTTCACGCACGCGCGTCAACCCCAGGCAGGCAGACAGCAGCAGCGTGAATTACTTATCTCGGGTGATTAGTCGGCGGGCGGCTCGACGGGCACCACCGTCACCTCTCGCCGTCGGCCTAGGCGCCAGACCTCGACCGGCACGCATCGACCGATTTGCTCGGTACTGAGCAGACGGTGAAGATCATCAATCCCTACGACCGGCTCCCCGCCGAATCGCAACAACAGATCGCCGTCTTCGAGCCCACCGCGCGCGGCCGGACCGTCTTTCTCCGCGCGAACAATGCGCACGGCAGTCCTCTCGGTGATTTCAGCGTGGCGGCGCAGACGCTGCGGGACACTGACGGTTTGTGCGACGATTCCTAAGTGGCCGCGTCTCACGCGGCCATGCTGCAACAGTTCCATTGCGACCCACCGCACGGTATCGATCGCGGTCGCAAAGCAGATGCCCTGGGCAGACGCAATAATCGCCGTATTCATGCCGATGACACGCCCGGCGCTGTCGCACAAGGGGCCTCCTGAATTACCGGGATTCAGAGCGGCGTCCGTCTGGATGACATTGTCGATGAGCCGTCCCGTGCCGCTGCGCAGACTCCGGCCCAAGGCGCTGACCACGCCGGCGGTGACCGAGCAATCGAACCCATAGGGATTACCGATGGCAATCGCCAGTTGACCAACCCGCAGGGACCGTGAGGTACCGAGTTCCATCGGCGCCAGTTCCACGCGCGCACGTAGCAACGCGCTGTCGGTATGCGGATCCTCTCCCACCAGCTCAGCCTCCGAAGTGGCGCCCTGCGTGGTTTCAATGCGAATCCGGATCGCTTTGTGAATGACGTGGGAGTTGGTCAATAGGAGCCCGTCCGGCGTCAATGCAAAGCCGGATCCCGAACCACCCGCGCGATTCTTGAAGTTCGCGTGAATGGATACAACGGAAGGACTGTTGCGTTCCGCGACCGTCGAAATCACGTTCGAGTAGGCATCGAGAGCCTCGTCTTCCACGGTTGAGCCTTCGCTGTTCATGCGCTTACCTCGCCTCGACCCATCGCGGCCCTGAGCGCTGCTTCACCCCGACACAATGAGGCGTCGATGTTGCTTCGCACATCGCAAGGATGCTCCGGCAGGACTCGGGACATAGCCAGCATGTTTGGGCGGCACCTCGAAATCGCAAGGGGGTCTAGCCTTGAGGCGACCCGCCGCGCCGGCGTCGCATCACGGATTGTCTTTGCGTGTGCTCATGTGCTCGAGGTAGGCGATCAGATTCGAGAGTTCGGCATCCGGAATCGCCGCCTCGGAGAATCCGCGCATCGCTCTGCGCGGCCAGGTCCGCACGCTGGCCGGATCCCGGATCAGCGAAGCGAGCGCCTTTGGTGCGAAGTATTCGGTCGGATTCATGGGAAGATTTAGGTCAGGACCGATCGCAGCGGCGCCATTTCCGTTCATCTTGTGGCACGCGAAGCAGTTCTTCAGAAACGACTTGAATCCGTTTTGAACATTCGGCGCCGCATCGGCGGCTGGATAAACTTTCGGAAATGCGCTGCGAGGGTCCGATAGGATATTGAAGGAGGCTATCTGGTACGGCCATTCCTCCGATCCGATCGCCGATGCCTGCGGGTTTTGCCAGACGAGATAGAACGGTCCCGCTGATACGGCCTTGCCGCGCAGATGCGGCCAGGGGCTCTTGGGATCCTCTATCGCCAGGAAGGCTTTCGACGCCTGCGGGTCGGTGTTGAAGAGACGTGTTTTCTCCAGATTGGCCGAGAAGCCATCCGTGCCATTGCATTGCACGACCGCGAGATCCGGGATCGCGACATCTTGGAACAGATTCCCGATCGGAATCGCCTTAAATCGCGTAAATCGGCGTTGGTATTCGCTGTCGGCAATGAAGATCGTCTGAATATCGCGCCGCGACAGCAACTGGGACCGGGTAAGTGTCAGTCGCTGCTGGCCGGCAACGATTTCCAGCGTGGCCTCCGCTGCAAGGGCGTGCACAGAAACCAGCGCGAAGGCCGCCAGGATCCATCGTGTACGCGTGCCTAGAACTTGAGCACCTTTACGTAGCGCACATGCGGCAATGCACGAAGTTTGCGCTGAACGGCTTCGGGCAGGACCTGATCCACGCCGACGATCGCAATGGCATCCTGTTCGGCGGCCTGGCGGCCGAGGTGAAACGTCGCGATGTTGATATTGGCCTCCCCCAAAATGGTGCCCAGCGCGCCGATGAAACCCGGTTTGTCCAAATTGTTGATGAGCAGCATCACCGGATGAAAGTCTGCTTCCAGCGCCATGCCTTTCACTTCGACGATTTTCGCGCTTCCTGCATTGACGACGCCTGCGAGCGTCCGCCAACGGCCGCCGGTGAGCACTTTGATCCGGATCAGCGATCCATAGATCGGCGAGGTCTCGCGCCGGGATTCCGTCAGCGAGGTGCCCTTCTGCTTCAACACGGCGGGCGCGGACACCATATTTACGTCGGGCATCAAGGGCCGCATCATCGAGGCCAATGCGGTCGCGGTCAGAGGTTGAGTATTGAGCTGCGCGACCTCCCCTTCGTACTCAATCTCGATCGCCTCGAGGCCATCGTCGGCAATCTGGCCCGCGAATGCACCGAGTTTGTCGATGAGTCCGATAAAGGGCTTCAGACGTGACGCTTCCTCGGCGCTGATCGAGGCCATATTGAGCGCATTGGTGACGGCCCCGGTCAATAAAAAGTCCGATATTTGCTCGGCCACCTGCAGAGCGACGTTCTCCTGCGCCTCGTTGGTGCTCGCTCCGAGGTGAGGCGTCGCTATGAAATTCGTCGCGCCGAACAGCACACTGTCTTTGGCCGGTTCCGTCGTGAAAACGTCGAATCCCGCGGCAGCGACATGCCCGCTCTCGAGAGCCGCGCGCAACGCCGCTTCGTCGACGAGACCGCCTCGGGCCGCGTTCACGATGATGACGCCTCGCTTGGTCTTCGCGAGCGCGTCCGCCGATAGGATGTTCTTGGTCTTATCGGTCAATGGAGTATGCAGAGAAATCAAATCCGCGCGTGCCAACAAATCGTCGAACTCGACTTTCTCGACTCCGAGCTTGATGGCGCGCTCCGGCGACAGAAACGGATCGTAGGCGATCACTTTCATTTTGAGCGCGAGCGCCCGCTCTGCGACTAGCGCGCCGATATTGCCGCAGCCTATCAATCCCAAAGTTTTGGCATAGAGCTCAATGCCCATGAAACGGTTTTTTTCCCATTTCCCGGCCTGCGTGGAGACGTCCGCCGCGGGGATCTGGCGGGCCGCGGCAAACAACAGCGCAATCGCGTGCTCGGCGGTCGTGATGGAATTACCGAATGGAGTGTTCATGACCACGATGCCGCGCGCGGTCGCCGCAGGGATGTCGATGTTGTCGACACCGATGCCGGCGCGACCGATCACCTTGAGTCTGCTCGCGGCGGCAATGACGTCCTTGTCGGCTTTTGTCGCGGAACGCACCGCCAGGCCGTCGTAGTCGCCGATGATGCTCAGGAGTTCATTTTTTTTAAGGCCGACGCGCACGTCCGCCTCTACTCCCCGGCTGCGAAAGATGTCGAGGGCTTTGGGACTCAATTCATCGGCAATTAAAACCTTGGGCACGGTAGTCCTTATCCGGTGATATCGAGTTGCGCGAGGCACAGGCCAAATGCCCAGTCGAGCCACGGCGTCAGGGATTGCAGATCGCTTTGTTCGATCGTGGCGCCGCACCAGATGCGCAAGCCGGGCGGCGCGGAGCGATACGATGCCGCATCGAGCGCAACGCCCTCCTTCTCGAGTATTGCGGCGAGATTCTTCGCGAACCCCGCCTGTCGATCTTCCGGCAATGAAGTCACGCGTGCGTCGACCACCTTGAGGCATACGCTGGTATTGCTTCGTATCGCTGCATCGGAAACCAAGAAATCCACCCAGGGCGTCCGCGCGACCCATTCGCTGAGCACGCCGGTGTTGGTATTCGCGCGAGTTTGAAGGGCGGCAAGACCGCCGATGCGTTCCGCCCATTTGAGTGCGTCGATATAGTCCTCGGTGGCGAGCAGCGACGGCGTATTGATGGTCGCGCCTTCGAACAATTCGTGATCCAATTTTCCCTTCTTGGTCATGCGAAAAATCTTCGGCAGCGGTCGAGGCGGCACAAAAGCTTCCAATCTGGCCACGGCACGCGGTGAAAGAATCAGCATGCCGTGAGCCGCCTCTCCGCCCAGCACCTTCTGCCAGGAGAAGGTCACGACGTCGCACTTGGACCACTCGATGGTCTGCGCAAAGACGCCGCTGGTCGCATCATTGATCGTGATTCCTTCGCGATTAGCGGGAATCCAGTCAAAATTCGGAATTCTCGCACCCGAAGTCGTGCCGTTCTGCGTGAAAACGATGTCCGCCGTTCCGCGCGCCACCGACAAGTCCGGCAGCGCGCCATAGGGCCGGCCGACATGAATGCGGCAATCCGAGAGCTTCAATTGCTCGACTGCATCGGTTACCCATTCTTCCCCGAAGCTTTCCCACGCGAACACATCGACGGCGCGCGCGCCCAGCATCGACCACAGTGCCATTTCGACCGCGCCGGTGTCGGACCCAGGCACGATTGCGATCTTGAACTCGGCGGGCACGCCCAATATCGCGCGCGTGCGGTCGATCGCCTCTTTGAGTTTGGCTTTCCCTGGCTTGGAACGGTGCGAGCGTCCGAGCAACGCACCTTCAAGGGCTTGGAGATTCCATCCTGGACGTTTCTTGGTCGGACCCGAAGAAAATCGAGCGTCAGCGGGGCGGATGCCCGGCGGCGGTAAGCGTGTCGTCATGTCGTACTCCCATCCTCACAGATGAGCGTCCGCCGTTGGGAGCGGATGGCCCGGTGCGAAGGATAGAGATTCTTTCGGATCTGTCAATGGCCTCGCAAGACCGCCCAAATCAGGCGGCCCTTGCGCGCTGCGCACCCACTAGATAGTCCGGCGTCAACACCCGATGCGTCTCAACGCGCCGAACCGTCGCTCCTAAATCCCAGACGCGCCCATCGCTTCTGCACCGTATGAATCAATCCCACGATCCCCGCGGGTATCGCGACGACCGCCGGCAACGGAGCCGGGATGGCGGTCAATAAGCCGACGATGAAGCCCTTGATCAGCGCAGTCTCGCGATCGTCGCCGTACCATTTGATCTGCGCTCGGTAGGTGATGAACCCGAGCACGATTCCAACCGCCAGAGCCATCGGAACCAGCAAGCCCAACGACATCAACTCGCCGCCAAACAGCATGATGTCGACGACGAATGCCAGAAACGCGATTCGCGGATCGAGTCCGAAGACCTGGGCAAATCCCTTGGAATTCTCAGCCGATTGCATGTGATCGATATCCATGTTGTCCCCTGATCGAGTAAAAAATCGCCAATCGAGCTTACCGCAGGATGATATGGGTGCCTACCCTACTGCTTAACTGCGGACTTTCAACGAGGCCCTTCGCTTGCGCGCAGAGACCCCCGTTATACCTGCTTGGCGCGTACCCACGGGCGCAATATCCGACGCACAGGCGCCGACACGGTTGCCGTGATCCCCGGATCGACGAGCCCTCTGCGGCGCAGATGGCGCAATGCCGTTTGCACGGTTGACTTCGAGAGCCCGGTCTTCGTCGCAATGGTCTGTAGGCTCATGGAAACCGCGTCGCGGCGGCTCTTTGCGGCCTGCCGCAGAAGAAACAGATATACGACGAACGCGGCCGGCCGGCGATCGTGCCCCACAAGATCCGGCATCAGGACGTCGACTACATAGGCATCAATGCTAAGGCGCTCCATAGTAGTAAATACTATACCGATTAATTAGACCCGGTGCGCGCGCGCGGCGATAAAATAGCGCTCGATTTAGGGAGGACTCACAGATGATCACCCATCTCAAGTTCGTCGGCATTCCGTCGCGCGACCAAGACCGGGCGCTCAAGTTCTATACCGAGCAACTCGGTTTCGAAGTTTCGACCGACCAGAAATTCAGTGAAACGCAGCGGTGGATTGAGCTTCGAATCGGCAACTCGGCGACGCGCGTAGTCCTATTTACCCCCGACGGACACGAAAGTCGGATCGGGACCTTCTTTAACGGTTCATTCGCTTGCGATGATGTTCAGGCGACCTACCGGCAGCTCAAGGCGCGCGGCGTCACGTTCGTCTCCGATCCGCAAAAGCAGCCGTGGGGTGAATTCGCCATTTTCAGAGACCCCGATGGAAACCAGTTCGTACTGTCTTCTTCCTGAGCTCGTCTGTTGTGAGGCGGGCGCGCGGTCGCGGTCGATTACAATCGCTCGATCGTCGGCAAATCGAACTCGGCGCGAAAATATTGATTCAAGGCGTCCTGGAAGATTGGATCGCCGTTTGCGGCGTGCGCGAATAATGTCATCGATGAATGGAACTTGAGGTTGTCCGGATGGCCGAAGATATCCTCTATCGACCGGCCACCGATCGCGGTGACGAGGCGCGTGCTTTCGCGCAATCGAGGCCCGAGCACTGGATGGTTCAAGTATGCCTTTGCTTCGTCGCGCGACGCGATCGCATATTGTTGCGCCATGGCGCTGCTTCCAAGTCCTTTGATCTGTGGAAAAATGAACCACATCCAATGGCTCTGCTTTCGGCCTGCACGCAGTTCGCGGACGGCTTGATCGTAGACGCCGAGTTGGGCGTCGACGAAGCGCTGCAGGTCGTAGGAGTCAGGGGATGGGGGCATCTGCAACTATCCGGCACTCCAGGCGGATTCTAACGACCGTCGACCGTCGACCGTCGACCTTCGATCGCCGACCGCCGACCGCCGTCCGGCGATCGGCGCATCGACTAATGACCAATATTTTCTTGACACCTCGCGCGACGCAAGTCTAACTTTGGCCTACGGTCCGGTAAAAGGCGCAATAAGGATAGCGTCGTCGGTGCCGAAAGGAGAAGCCGAGTAACGTTTGCTGGGAACATCAGACCCGGGACTGACGACGGACTCGCGTCTCCCCATGGCCACCCATTCGCCGGTTTCGTGCATGAATCGAGCGGTCAGCGTACGGGCGCGTTTTTTCTGTGAGTTCGGGCCAAGCCTGATGCGGCGGCGTGACCGCGTCGCCGGCGCTCGGGGTCGTGCGCTTAGGTGTTACTTCATTTGGGTTATCGGTATATTTCTCGTTGTCGTCCGGCGCGGCAGGCAGCGGTTTGGGCACGCAAGGCTTGCCGGAGGCAACCGTGGCCGGCCCATCAAATGTGCGGCCCCCCGGATCGGCGCGCCCATCCGGGCGAGGCATTATCACGGTACGACGCTGAAACCCCTTGATGCGATCAATCGTGGAATAGTCGCAACTGTCGGTAACGTCCAAATTTGCCTCATCGGAGGCCACAGCGGAATTCCCGCTTTTCCGGCACTGTGTGGCTTGCCCAGGTCAGGTAAGCCATTTTTGATGCAAATGTCCGCGGGCGCCGCGCGCTAGTTCGTCGGCGGGACAGAAACCCGAAGGTCCCCGGAATGGGGATCTCGGTTCCGCCTTGCGCGCTGCACATGGGCGCCCTGGATTCCAGCGGCCCAAGACATTGCGGCGTTTGGATTTCGAGGCGATTTTCCCGCCACCAGGTACTTGACCTTGCCGACGCGCTCCTGCAATGTCCCAAACAAAATAGGTACGCTGGCTGTCTCGGGCCGCTCGGCCCTTAGGGATACGCCGGCACGGGATGGGTCCATGAAAAATTGCTGCTCCGCTCTGCTGCTGCTCTATGGGCTACTATTGCTGATGGCCGCGGGCTGGCCGCGCATCGCGGCCGCGCAGGCCGGACCACCGCCTTCAAATTTGGTCTGCAATCAAGCGGCCAGCGCGAACGAGGTGGTCGCGCAGCCGTGCCTGACCCAGTTGGTCTCGACATCTAGGTACGCATTCAACGGATTGGAAATCGCGGCGGCGGAAGCGGACGACGCCGCCTATGCCAGTTTGATTCCGGTCTGCGTGAGCGCTACGGCGACCTTCATCTGCACCGGCGCTAAACTCAACTTGTTCAACCGATTGCTGCAGCTCGAAAACAACGCGGATCAATTGCTCGGATTCGGCCAGACGCGCTACAGCTTAAACTTGACCGCGCAGGATCTGGGGTTTGCACTGCGCTGGACCGCCGACGAGGAATTCGCCGCGCAGTCCTCGTTGACGACCCGCCTCGCGAACAATCAGGTGGCGGCCGTCAGCAACCGGCTCTCGGTGCTGCGCTTCATGCAGACCGTACGCCTCGCCCGCCGCGATGCGTGGGAGGCCGACGGAATGCTCGCAGACGACCGCAGCGACTACGGCGAAGTGCTCGGCGGCGGCGCAAGCGCCGATCAAGAATCCGCGCAGTTCGGCAAATGGAGCGCCTTTGCGAACGGCTCCTACGGCGCCGGCACGCGCGCACCGACCACGTACGACGACGCATTCAATTTCGGCGGCACGCAGGTCTCGGCAGGCGCCGACGTACGTCTGTCGCGTCGCACGGTGGTCGGCTTCCTGGTCAATCACTTGAATCAGGAGGCGGACTTTAATTCCAGCGAGAGCATCGCCGCGGGCGGCGTCAAGAGCAACGGCTGGGGCATCACGGTGTATACGCAGCTCGAGTGGGATGCAGCATATCTAAATTTCTCGGTCGGCGGACAATACTTAACTTTGGACAGCCGCCGCCTCGTCGCGTATGTCTCGAACAACCCGGAAATCCCATCGGTGAATACGACATTCACGAGCAGCACCGATGCGAAGTCGTTGCTGGCGACGGCCGGCGGTGGCTATGTGTTTCATGCACGCGGATTCTCGGCCGAGCCGTATCTAAACGCCAACCTCGTGCACACTCAAATTGCCGCTTTCAGCGAGAGCGCAGACGGGCCTGACATCGGGCTCGGCGCGAGTGTGAACTCGCAGAGCATCACCTCGCTGCTCGGTATCGCAGGATTGAAATTCGAGTACGCGTTCCTGCCCTCCTTTGGCGTCATCGTGCCATACGTGTATGGAGAATTCCGTCGGGAGTTTCGCAATCCGACGCAGAATGTCGCATCGCAATTCGCGCCGACGACCGCGGGGCAGGAGTATTTTCAGCTTCCGACCGACGATATCAGACCGGACTACTACGAGGTGGGCGCCGGCATCAGCACCGTGCTGCCGCACGGCGCGCAGCTGTATTTACAGTACATGAAGGTGCTGCAGTTGCAGTACTACACCGATTACGTGGCGTCCGCCGGCTTTCGCTTCGAGTTTTAACGGACTTTCCGGAGTAGCGCAATGACTCAGACCAATGTAGCGCAGGCGGGCGCCGCGCAGTACGGAAATGTTCGACGGGTGGGCTTGGTGCTGACCGCGCTGGCGTACGGGCTGCTCGTCGCCTGCTCGCACAGCGCCAGCACCGAGGGTGTCGGCGCGCCTGTCGCGATCATCACACCGGTCGGCTACAAGCCCACGCCCGCCGCGGGCGCGACGCCGATGATGATCACCGTGCGCACCGGCGCCGACGTGGTGTTGACAGGAGAAGACAGCGACAACGGCAACATCTCGATCACCCAATTCGTGTGGACCCAGACCGATGCGACACCGCTCCCGCAACCCGGCTTGATCTACCGAAATTCGAGCACGGTGTCCTTTACGGCTCCGTCGGTCGCGACGACGCTGAACTTCCAGCTGACCGTGACCAATGCGGTCGGACTCACGGGCTCATCGATGATCCAGGTGCTCGTCATTGCTGCGAGCGATCCTGACCGGTTCCTGACCCAACTCGTGGCGCCACACGCCGCCCCACATCACTTTCGAGTCGCGTTGAGCCTCACGAACTCTTCGGCGACACCCGGCGCGCCGCTCGGGCTGTCCGCCGACATTCCCGTGTGCGTCACGCTGACGCCCAGCATTTCATACCTGCCGCGCAGCGGCCCGCGCGCCTCGTTTGCGCTGCCGGTTCAGGTGACCGAAGCGAAATGGCTGGCGTCCGCGGGGGCGACCGCCGGGTTCAGCGCCAATGTGCCCCCCTACCTGGCATTCACCAATCCGGTCGTGTCGTTCGAACTTCCAGTGTTGAATGACGATCTGTTGTTCGCCGCGTTCAACCAGCCGGGCGCGACCGCGACCGACATCAATAATCAGCTCGTCGCGTCCGACGTCCTCCAAGCCTACGTGCAAATGAGCATTTCGGCCGCACCCGGCACGTGTGCGAGCCCGTCCGGAGCGGTACTCGGCAATAACCTGCTGATGATGGAGATTCAAGACGAGAACGGCAACGCGATCGGGGCGCCCGTCACCGGCGAGGCAGCAGCCGGCGTGACGTTCATGACGAGTTTGAATCCGAATTTGAGTCCGAATCCCCTGATACCGGGCTGCACCGCTGCGGGACAGAGCGGATGCGACGTGCTGACAGCGGATGACGTGCTGCGGGCCACCGCACTGACGACCGGCAACACGACCATCGAAACCCGGGAGTCCGCGCAGGCCTACTACGACGCCATCGACCCGCCGCCCGCCAAGAAGACTACGCTTCCCGACTGGCTGGCGGCCAACTGTTTCGACGCCAATTCCCCAACGTACGGGGCCGGCGAATCCGGTTACAACGTCGTGCACGCGACCTACACCAACAACTACGACCTCGGTTTCGGCCGCGACATGTACTTCGCGAATTGCGCGAACGGCAACATGGCGTCGGTCGTCATCAATTACCCGTCCCTCGAGGCGGCGGCCAACAAGTTGGGCGATTTTCTCGCGGTCGCGATGGAATACACGCCGGCGGCCGGATCGGCCGCGACATGCTTCACGAATCCGGCCGATCCCACGACGAATACCGGCGCTTGCTTTGCGAAGTTCTATGTGTTCGCGCCGAACGACCGCAACGGCGTGTTCGAGCGGGTGTTGTCGGCGAATTTCGACCGGCGCGGTCAGAAGTACGTTCCGGGCGCATGTACGGCCTGTCATGGCGGAGCGCCGAATTACGCGCCGAGTGCCACTCCGGGCGCTGCCTATTCGAATGGAAACCACGGAGCGGCCGACGTCAACGCCACGTTCATGCCGTGGGATCTGGGTGCAATGCTATTCTCCGATCAGACCGGCCCGAATGCCGATCCCTCATTCTCATGCTCGATTTCTCCCACCTCTCCTCCATGCGAGTCCATCAATCCCTCGCTGTATACGGTGGCCGCGCAGTCGCCGAACATTCAAAATCTCAATGCCCTCGTGTGGCGAACCTACCAGGCTCCCGAAATGGTGGGTCCGATGGGTGCCCAGGTCGATCGCTATGCGGCGGTCAGAGCATTGCTGACGAAATGGTATGGCGGTGACCCGGGAGCGGCAACGGCCCACGCGTTCGACGACAGCGCAACGCCGGCGAATTGGGCGACTCCCGGCCAAAGCGCACCGAGTGACTTGTATCATCAAGTTTTTGCACACCATTGCCGCTCCTGCCATACGCAGGCGGATGACGTGCTAGTGCCGCAATTCTCGAGCTATTCTGATCCCGACGACGCCCAGCGATTCACGAGATACCTGGCGGCGAATCTGCCGAATGCGGCATTGAGCACCCGCGTGAACGTGCAGCAGTTGGTGTTCGGCAATGGCGAGATGCCGTTGTCGCGGCTGACGGCGGACCGGTTTTGGGTCGACTTCCAAGGCGGTCAGAGTGCCGCGCAAACCCTCGCGGTATTCATCAATGCCGATGCGCAGGCCGCGCCGGTTGCCGTGGACGTCAACAAGAATGTGATCCCGCCGGGCGCTCCGCTGATCCTGCCTCTGAAAAGCTCGAATTTGCCGTTGGTAGCCGGAGCGCAGAACACCCTGACGCGCTTTCAGGGAGCGAGTCTCGATGCACTGACTCAGACCTTGTTCGTGTCGAGCTATCAGTGGTCGCTGTGCATGGGCGGAGCCCCCGCGGCGCCAGTGGACCCATGCCCGGGCACAGGATTCGATTTGATCGGGACGCCCGTCGCGCCGACGCCCGGCAGTGCCGCCTCGCCGCAGCCGGGTGCTTCACTGCCCGCATTTCCGACGAACGTGCCTGGCACTTATTATTTGACGCTGACGGCGGGCAGCGGACTCGCCGGCTCAACCCCGGTCAGTACGACATATCAGTTCAGCGTTGCGCAGAGTGATCCGGACTTACCGTCAGGCACGATATTGAGCTGTCCTTCCCAATCGGCCAATTACAACGGGACACCGATATCGATCGACGTGTCGTCATGCCTGTCAGGGCAGGCCGTGCAGCTCGGCGATCCGCCCTACGCGGTGAGCGTGACCAATTCCAGCGCCGCGTGGACTACTGCATTGAAGCCGGGTGCCTGCCCATCGATGACCACTCCTTGCGTCGATCCGACGACCGGATTGAACAATTCCAGGCCGCTGGTTGCGTTTAATTTCACGCCGGCGGCGACCCAGAACGCGACGTTGGATTTCACCTGGTGCGATGGCAACGGGGGTGCCGCAGGGTGTGCGTCGGGGACCGTCGACATTACATTGCAAAGCGGTACCAACATTGCCCCCGCCGCCGCGTTTGTCGGCTACTGGACCCTAGCGAATCCGGACTACCCAAGCCCCGCGTTTCCGTTCACGGTGCCGAGTCCCGGCGGGATGACGTTCGTTGCGCCGATCATCGGGTCGGCCCAGGGCACGCAGCCGGCCACGGGCGCTATGGCTCTGGCGGGAGCCAATAGCGGGCTCAACAGTTCGGGCTTCATCACGCTCGACACGCCGAGCGCGACTCTGGCATTCGGGCCGCCGAGCCCATCGAATGCCGGATCATTCAGTGATGCCGCGGCAAGCTTGGCGAACGTGGCCAGCGGCACGCTGACCGGCCCGCCGACCGGTGCAAACAGCCTCCCCACTCAGATCGCCGGACTCACCTATGCGCCGAGCGCCGGAGCTGCGGGTGCTTTCGTGACGTGCGACATCAACGGCACGGATCTTGTGACCGGTTCGCCCTGTACGTTCGGGCAATCCACGAGCGGCGCGACGTTTGGGTACATGCTGACGGACAACAACACGAGTACTAGCCAAAGCGGCATCGCGACGATCAACATTCAAGCGTTGACGTCGTTCTACACAAGTCCGACTAATCCTGCATTGCCTGTTCCGATCTATTCGAGTCTCGGCTCGATCGGTTGCGGCGGCGGCACTTGCCACGGCAGCAGCACGGGCGGCAATCCGACCAACATTTGGCTGTATTCGGCGTCAGACACCAAGTCCACGCACAATACCCTCAGCAGCATCAAATCGGCGAGTCTCGTGGCGCCCGGGAATCCCGAGGGCAGCCCGTTCTATACGGCGCCATGCGTGACCGGATATCCGGCTGGTACTCCGCCGGACATGCAATTGATGTCAGTGGCCACTTCAGGGTCGACGGCCGCACTGTGCCAGGTGATCTACCAATGGATCCTGGAAGGCGGAGTCGACGACTAGAACCTCCGGGGGACAATCGCGGTCGGCTCGAACAGGACGACGGAGGCGACGGTCGACATTGATGTGTAGGGCTCCCGATCGAGCGCGCGTGTCTTTGCGCAACGCCATGACTTTCTAAGACCGAACGGATAGGCATCGGGGAGGCGCTCGAGTTCCCTGCTGCGCAGCGGAGTCACCGCGTTGGTCTTGTCGAGCCAAATATACTCGTCGAACTGGCGCGGCAGTGCTGCGGCGGCCGACTCACAATCGATCGAGCAATCGATCGGCCTGCTCCAACGATTGGCGGTCATCAAAGAAATCGCTCCACGGGTCCGCCCGCTCGAGCCGCACGGCGAAATTTCCCATGTTGAAATCCGAAGGATCCAGCGAGGGTTTTACCTCCGGCCAATCCAAGGGCCAGGAAATAGGCGCCTTATCGCGGCGACGCACGGAGTATGGTGCGACGACGGTCTGGCCAAAGCCGTTCCGGAATGGATCCAGGTAGACGCGGCCTTGCCGCTCGCGAATCGAATGCTCGACCGTCAATTCTTGCGGGTGCGCAGATGCCACCCGGGCCACGAAGGATTTGGCGAACGCGAGAACTTGGTCCGCATCCGGCCCAATGCGAATCGGCACGAGCACATGCATTCCGCGGCTACCGGACGTCTTCGGGTAGGAGACCAGATTCAAGACGTCCAAGGCGGCTTTGACGTGGAGCCCAGCGCGGGCGGCGTCGGCAAATAATCCGGATTCCGGATCAATATCGATACAGATCCAGTCCGGCTGCCGCGGTGAGCTCGCACGGCTCGCCATGACATGCACGGCGATGCAGCCCAGGTTGGCAAGCGCGAGCTGCGTCACGACGGAGCCGCCAACGACGTAATCGGTAAATCCGCCGGCGCCGGCGACATGCTCGAGGCGTTTGACCGGCGTTCCGGCAGGCATGCTCTTGGGTTTCTGCTTCTGATAGAAGCATTCGCCGCGCATCCCGTCGGGGCAGCGCTCGAGGGACAGCATGCGATCCTTTACGTAGGGCAAAAGCCTGGGAAAGATCGCATTGTAATACTCGGCGAGGTCGCGCTTCGTGTAGCCTTCCTTGGGCCAGAACACCTTGTCGGGATTCGATAGCGGAACCGCCAACGGGGCCGGTGCGGATTCAGCGTCCTTATTTTTTTTCATATGGCGGGTTCCGGCAGGCGCACATCGTGGGCGTCTTTGTCGTCACGCAGGCCCAGGAATACCGGTTGACGCAGTTTATTCTGCGCGGTCCACTCCTGGAATGAGATCTGAGCGACGAGCTTCGGTTCGATAAACACCGCGCCCTTCTCGCGCGGGGCGTCAACCAGTGCGGATCGCGATTGCACCAACGGCTGAAACTCGTCGTATAGCGCGGCAAGCGTTGGCTCGTCGAAGCCCGTCCCGACTTTGCCGACGTAGTGCAGTTTGTCGCCGCGATAGGCACCGAGCAGAAGAGCGCCGAAATGCTGGCGTGAGCCGGCGGGCTTCGTATATCCGCCAATCACGAACTCCTCCTCTTGGTGGACTTTTACCTTTAGCCATCTCGCGGAGCGCGCCTCCACGTAAGGACAGGAAAGATCCTTCGCGACCAAGCCCTCGAATCCCCGGCGCTTCGCGGCGCGAAATGCCTCGAGACCATCGGCGGCGAGTCTGCGAGAGGCAATCAGCAGCGGGCTCGAGCCAAGTGAGGCCTCCATGACGGTGCGTCGCGCCGAAAGCGGTTCGCCGCGAAGATCTTTGCCATCGTGATAGAGGCAATCGAAGACGGCATACACCGGTTCGCCCTTGCTCTGCTGGAGCAGCTGAAATCGGGAAACTCCCTTACCGTCGAAGACCACGACCTCGCCATCGAGAAGTAGCGTTTGGGCAGCGAGGGCCGCAATTGCCGCCGCGATTCGCGGGAAGCGATCGTTGCGATCCTTGCCGTTCCGCGATAGCAGCCGCACGCGATCCCCTTCTTTGTAGGCGAGGATCCTATCGCCATCGTATTTTTCCTCAAATACCCATCCCGGCTTGTCAAACGGCTCGGCCACGAGCGTAGCCAGCATGGGCTGAACGCGGAACGGAATCCGCGGCTCACTTGGGTGCTCCGACCGGGCAGCGCGCGTGTCTTTGCGCAACGCCATGACTTTCAAAGACCGAACGGATAGGTATCGGGAAGGCCCTCGAGTTCCTCGCTGCGCAGCGGGGCCACCGCGTTGGTCTTGTCGAGCCAAATATACTCGTCGAATTGACGCGGCAGTACCGCCTCAAAGTAATGGCTTTGCAATTCGGTCTCGGGCCGGTAGATCACGCCGATGGCGCGTTCGAGACGCGGATTCGACAATTCGGCAATGGCCGATTTCGGCGCTATGCCTCGCAACGGCAACAAGAAGCGCGGATCGCCGGTTTCGTGACATAGGCGCTCGTAGCTTCCGGCCAAGGCCGGACGGACATTGATCACTTGCATCGGTTCGTCCCAGTTCGACGCGGCGGCGACCGTGCCGCTATTGGTTCCAAAGCCGATCGTATAGCTCGCGTTACCGAACTCCTGCCGGCAGAGGTGGCCGATGTTGTATTCGTTGCGAGCGGACATTTCAGTCGCCGCCGAGTCGCCGACGTGTGAATTGTGCGCCCATACGATCCCCCTGCTCTGCGAGCCGTGATAACTCAGCAAATTCTTCAAGGTTTCGAACATGTGGCTGTCGCGCAAGTTCCATGATGATCTCGAGCCGTAATACATGGTCCGATAGTAGCGCTCGGCATTCGCGACTAGCCGCGCGTTCTGCATGGCATCCAAGAAGCGCTCGCCATCGTGTTCAGCATACGCTTGACGCTTTTTCATGAGTTCCGTGAGCATCGAGGTGACCTCCCGCTCACAGCTGTGATACTTGCCGGTCAATGTCGCCTGGCCATAGACGGCGGGATCCGATTGCCACGGAGTCAAGCATCCATATCGGCGTCGCGCCACCTCCGCGGTATGCGGGTCGACGCTGTCGAGGTAATCCAGGACTGAACGAATCGAGTTATATAAGCTATAGAGATCGAGGCCGTGGAACGCAACCCTGCCGCCCGGCTTGATGCCGGCGTTGTAGGTGCGCAGCCAATCGACGAATTCGCGCACTTCCCGGTTGCGCCACATCCAGACCGGGAAACGCGCGAATGCGGTCCACTCCGACGGGGGAACCTTGCTGTGCCGAACGTAGTGGTCGATGCGAGCCGCATCCGGCCAATCGCCCTCGATCGCGATAAACGAAAATCCCTTGCGTTCGATGAGCTCGCGCGAAATCCGCTCGCGCATGAGATAGAACTCCGAGGTTCCGTGCGTGGCTTCGCCGAGCAGAACGACGCGCGCATCGCCGATTCTGCGCATCATCGGCTCTAAATTCGCAGAGTCGATCGTCGTGAATTTTTCATTGGTTTTCACGATTGCTTGCGCGAGCCGGCCATCCGGCGCGTTGACGGCGCGCTGACCTTGCGCAGTCCAGCCTTCTGCGCCCACCAACGGAACGAAGCGGACATCGGCGAGTTCTGTCGTCGTGTATTCATGTTCGGAAACGCGGGTCACGCGCACCAACTCCTGCAGGCGCCGATCGGCTCCCACCGGTATGACCAGCCGGCCGCCGATTTTGAGTTGCGCCTTCAGAGATTCCGGCACCTGCGGCCCGCCGGCCGCGACCACAATCGCATCAAAGGGCGCATGGTCGGACCAGCCGAGCGTTCCATCGCCATGCAGTACATGAATATTGGCGTAACCAAGCTTCACCAGCGTGGCAGCGGATTTTTCGGCGAGCTGACCGATGCGTTCGACCGTGTATACATCCTTCGCGATCTGTGACAGTACCGCCGCCGCATAACCCGAGCCGGTGCCGATCTCCAGCACCTTATCGCCACCCTCGAGTTCCAACGCTTCCGTCATCATCGCGACGATATACGGCTGTGAAATCGTCTGGCCTTCCTCAATCGGGAGCGGTGCGTCGTCGTAGGCAAACTCCCAGAGGTCCTGCGGCAAGAACGCCTCGCGCGGCACACTGCGCATTGCGGCAAGAACCGATGTGGAGCGCACTCCACGGTGTGCAATATAGCGATCGACCATTTCCGCGCGGCGTTTCTCAAAGTCGATCTTGTTCATTTTCTGGGTATCCTCGAGGTAGAACTCAAATGGTGTGCGTCCTCTTGCGGGCCGATATCGACGTCCACGATCTATACAACCTAAATGGCGAGAAACCAATGCGTAATCGCCGCACAGTGCTGCGGGATCTGGCGGGCGGCTGCGACGAACGCCGCAGTCGCGCAAAACCAAATGCGGGTCGTTCAGTCTCAACGGATTCGCCGATGCGGCGATAGTTAGTGACAATTCTCATAATAATAATGTAACTATATGATTATTAAAATTATTATGGCGCTGTCAACCAGCTTGCCAGGCCGCGGACTCCGGCGACCGGTTTGGCGTCGAAGTCGCGCAGCTGCCATAGCCGCAGCAGGTGCCGGGGATCCGCACTCACTGGCGCGTCGATTCTAATTTATAGTGATACTTCTGACGTGGACGAGACGCGCCGATTGGCGCGCGGCTTCGACGCGCATTTTCTCGAGGAGTTGAACCATGGATTCCGACGCGTTGAACGATCAGCTCAAAAAACTGCATGAGGAACTGGCCCACGTACGGCGCTTGGAGCCCCGCTCGAGCCAGTTGCTGGGCGAGATCATGCTGGATATCCAGCGCCTGACAGAAGCGCCGCCGGCCTCTACCGCCGGTTCTCCGGCCTCGTCTTTGCCCGATCGGCTCGAAGAAATCGCCGTGCAATTCGAAGTCGACCATCCGACGCTGGCGGCGAGTTCGCGACGGCTCGTTGATTTGCTCGGCAAAGCCGGGCTTTAACGGGGAATCCTGAGGCCATCGTCGATCAAATTTGCAGATTCGTCCGCGCGTTGCCGCGCTTATATAATCATCATCCAGGCATTAGGTCGATGAACCCGCGGTAACTAGCCCTTGTCCGTACGTTGTCGTACATCGGCGTCCTCCGTCGTGCCGTCACGCATTCGCCTAGCGCCGCAGCCCGCGCATCGACTCGGTGCCGGCGCGCATCTGCGGATGTTCGGGCGCCAGCAGGCACCACGCGTCCAGGGACCCCCGCCGCCCGCACAGTTTGAGCTCCCCTAAATGCATGGATGGCACCGGCATGGGCTCGCCGGTGTCGGGATGGTGCGCGTGCAAATGTCGAAGCGAGTTGACGACTGCCGACATCAACACTTCGCCGTCGCGCGCGCGCGCGCAGAGCTGCGTGGCGACATTGACGGTATCGCCGACGAGCGTCGGCAGCTCGTGTCCCGGCGGTCCGAACAGGCCTATCGCCACCTCCCCGCGATGGATGCCAATGCCCATGCCGGGTTCAATCGAGAACTCCTTGCGCCAGGCTTCCCTCAACTGCGTGAAGCGCCTCTGAATCGTGTTCGCGGCGAACAAGGCATCATTGCTGTGGGTATGGCAGGAATCACAGGCCCCGAACGCGGCCGTCATACCGGCGTCCGATACGCGAAAAATCTGTCCGCCATATTGCAAGACGGCACGGCTGAACAGTGCGAAGCACTCGGCGAGAATCGGCACCAACTTGACCGCCGGCACCTGTTCGGCGAATTCGTTATAACCGCGCAATTCGGCCAATAACAGTGTCGCAGTCGTTGATTCGGCCGCTATGGGGTGGGCCCCTCGGTGTATCAGCGAGATGCCCGTCGTCGAATAGATTGGTATGGAGAGCACGACGTCATCACTCCTCATATGGCATCGCAGGTCGGACGCGCCCTCCATATTACGATTTTCAAGCGAAGCGAAGGCATAAATCTCCGGACGCGGCGAGTCGCAGCTCGTTTACCAGGAATGGTTCTTTGCGCATCGGCACCGGCACCGTTGTGGTGCGGCGCATGCCGTCCCGGCCTCGCGTGACTAGATACGGCGGCCCCGATTATCCGTATCATCGGCGAATGAATGCGTCGGGCCCACCAAACTTGGATTTGCTCAGGGGCATTGCACGCAAGGCGATGCTGGAGCGCGGCTTGCTGCCGGATTTCGCGCCGTCCGCCCTGCAGCAAGTTCGTTCCATTCCTGGGCCTGCCGCGGCACCGGAGGCTGCGATTCGCGACCTGCGGGAGCTGCTATGGGCGTCGATCGATAACGACGATTCGCGTGATCTCGATCAGCTCTCGGTATCAGAGCCGCTTGCCAATGGCGCGGTAAAGATATTGGTCGCAATTGCCGACGTCGATGCCATCGTGCGTCGCGGCTCGCCGATCGATGACCACGCTCGCATCAACACGACCTCGGTTTATACGATTCCGCAAATTTTCCCGATGCTGCCCGAGCGCTTGTCGACCGACCTCACTTCCTTGGCCGACGGGCAGGATCGACTCGCAATCGTCACGGAAATGACGGTCAACGCAGACGGCACGTTGAGCGCGTCCGAGCTCTATCGGGCGCTGGTGCGCAATCACGCCAAACTTGCCTATAACGGCGTCGCCGCTTGGCTCGCAGGCACCGGGCCTGCACCCGATCGAGTCTCCGCCGTCCCGGGAATGGATCGACAGCTGCGTATCCAGGACCGGGCCGCGCAAGCGCTCAAAGGCGTGCGTCACGTGCACGGCGCGTTGAGCTTGGAGACGATCGAGGCGCAGCCGGTGTTCGACGGCGTGACGCTCAGCGATTTGCGGCCCAGCGAGAAAAACAGAGCGCAAGAACTCATCGAGGATTTCATGATCGCGGCCAACGGCGTCAACGCGCGCTACCTTGCGGGTAAGAGTTTGCCGTCATTGCGCCGCGTGCTGCGGATTCCCAAGAACTGGAGCCGGATCGTCGCGCTGGCCGCGCAGTCCGGCACGGTGCTTCCGACAGAACCCTCGGCGCTGGCGCTCAATACCTTTTTGACGGAGCGCCGCGCTGCCGATCCGGAGCGCTTTGCCGATCTGTCGCTGTGCGTCATCAAGCTGCTGGGCAGAGGCGAATATGTGCTCGAGCTGCCCGGACAGAAAATCGAAGGTCACTTTGGTCTGGCGGTCAACGACTACACGCATTCCACGGCGCCCAATCGGCGTTTTCCCGATTTGCTGACGCAGCGCCTGCTCAAATCCGCATTGACCGGGCGCCCACTTGAATATGCAGCGGACGAGTTGCAGTCACTGGCCGCGCACTGTACGGCGCAGGAGGACAACGCCGCGAAAGTGGAGCGGCAAGTCGGCAAATCGGCGGCAGCGCTGCTATTGGCACCGCGCATCGGCCAACGCTTCGATGCGATAATTACCGGGGCCGCGGCCAAGGGTACTTGGGCGCGCATCACGTCGCCCACGGCCGAAGGGAGGATCGTCAAGGGCTTCGAAGGCTTGGAGGTGGGCGACCACGTGCGGGTCACGTTGGTCCAGACGGATGTCGCCCGCGGATTCATCGACTTCGAACGTTTGCGATAACATTCATGCCGTCCAATCGCCCGCCATACACCCCCGCCCTCGCCTACCAAGACACGGAGTTCCTGGGTAGCGAGGACGGTCGACCGGTCCGCATTCTGACCGAATATCTCGGCCCGATGCACCGCTTCCGCAATGCCAACATTCACGATACGATTGTTTTCTTCGGATCGGCGCGCTTATCGAGCGATGGCCCGCTTGGGCGCTATTACGAGGAGGCACGTGAACTCGCGCGTCTCCTCACCCTGTGGTCCAAGGGGCTGAAATCGCCGGTTCATCGGTACGTCGTCTGTTCCGGCGGCGGCGGCGGCATCATGGAAGCCGCCAACCGCGGCGCTTCCGATGCCGGAGGCCAAACGATCGGTCTCAACATCAGCCTGCCGCACGAGCAGCGGCCGAATCCCTATATAACGCGCGAACTGACGTTCGAGTTTCGCTACTTTTTCATGCGTAAGCTGTGGTTCGCGCACCTCGCGCGTGCATTGGTGGTGTTTCCCGGTGGCTTCGGCACTTTGGACGAGCTCACCGAAATTCTAACCCTGGCGCAGACCCGCAAGCTCGAGCGCCCGATCCCGGTACTTCTATATGGCAGTGCCTACTGGCGCGAGGTCATCAATTTCGAGGCCTTGGTGCGCCATGGCATGATCGATCGCAAAGACCTCGAGCTGTTTCGGTATGCCGATGATCCGCAAATCGCGCTCGCGCTGCTGCAGAATGAACTGCAAGCGGAATCCGCGCGCGTCAGCCCGAATTTCGCGCATTCCATGACGCGCCAATCGCAGGATCGGTAATCGGCCGAATGCCGGCGACAGCGTGACATGACGAGCAACGACTTCGCGATCGATATTCATGGATTGACGATCAAATTCGGTGACTTGACAGCGGTCGATCACCTCGAAAGCCAAGTCCCCTACGGCGTCATTTTTGGCTTGCTCGGCGCCAACGGCGCGGGTAAGTCATCGACGATCAAAATGTTGACGACCCTGCTGAGGCCCACCAGCGGTTCCGCAACGGTGGCGGGTTTTGACATCGTCGCCGCTCCGCACGAAGTCCGGCGGCGCATCGGATACGTGCCTCAGATGCTGTCGGCCGACGGATCGTTGACGGGCTACGAAAATTTGCTGTTGTCGGCGCGACTGTACGCAGTGCCCCGCGTCGATCGCAGACCTCGAATCGAGCAGGCGCTCAACTTCATGGGGCTGCGGGATTCGGCCGATCGATTGGTCAAGACGTATTCCGGCGGAATGGTTCGCCGTCTCGAATTGGCGCAATCGATGTTGCACAAACCCACGGTACTGTTCCTCGATGAACCGACCATCGGCCTCGACCCGGTTGCTCGCCACGAAGTTTGGAAACATTTGAACGATATGAACCGGGAGTTTGGCATGACCATACTGTTGACGACTCACGACATGGAGGAAGCGGATCACCTGTGCGCCGATGTGGCCATATTGCATGCTGGAAAGCTCGCAATTCACGGAACACCGGCGCAACTGAAAGCCAAAGTCGGCGAACTGGCTACACTCGACGACGTATTCGCGCAATTCAGCGGAGCTGCGGATGATGCCGGACGGCTCAAAGATACGGCCGATGCTCGCCGGGTTGCACGCCGTTTGGGATGATTGATCGATGATGCGTTATTGGTACGAGACATTTGCGATTGCCGATGTCGAGCTGCGCAAGCTCATTCGCGATCCGACCGAACTCTTCTCCAGGGCAATTCAGCCGGTGCTGTGGCTCGCCGTGTTCGGACAGGTTCTGAGTCACGTGCGCGGCATCGATACGGGCAAAGCCGGGTATCTGGCGTTCATGACTCCCGGGATCCTCGCCCAAAGCGTGCTCTTTAGCGCGATTTTTTACGGTATCGCCGTGATATGGGAGCGAGATCTTGGGATCGTCCACAAGTTACTGGTCAGCCCGGCCAGCCGTTGGTCGCTGGTATGCGGCAAGGCCGTGGCGGCCGACTTCCGCGGCTTGGTACAGGCGACCGTGATTTATGCGGTCGCATTCATCATGCGCGTGCCGATCCGATGGGAACCCTTGCCAATCGCAGGGGTGCTGCTGGCGGTCGCGCTCGGGTCCGGGATCTTTTCCACGTTCTCGCTGATCATCGCCTGCATCGTGAAAACGCGCGAGCGATTCATGGGAATCGGTCAAGTGCTGACCATGCCGCTGTTTTTTGCGAGCAACGCAATTTACCCGCTGAGTATCATGCCGCCCTGGCTACGGACGGTCGCGACATTCAATCCATTGACCTATCTCGTCGACGCCTTGCGCGGGCTCATGGTCCACGATGAACAAAGCGTCTATGGGCTGGGGTACGATTGCACGATCCTGGTGTCGGTGTTCGTGGTACTGCTCGCGATTGCCGTGCGCATCTATCCGAAGCTGGTTCAATAGCGCACGCGCTTCCGCGGCGCGGTCGAAAGTCGCCGGTGTGCCGCCGCCGAACTCGCGCCTACCGGCGCGCGTGCTGCTCGTTGGCTCGGGCCTTGGTCATGATATCCAGCAACGCGCTCGCGTCGCTGACAAATAGCCGCAGCAGATCATCGAGCGTGACGATACCGACGACTTCGCCCTCATTGGCCACCACCGGCACACGACGCACTCCGTGAGCGCGCATGCGCTCGAGCAGCTGAGACGTGTCTTCGGTCTCGTAAGCAATGACGACCGGCTTGCGGACCAAGCTGCCGACCGTGGTCTTCGCAGGATCGAGTCCGTTGCTCAATACTTCCACGACCAGATCCCGGTCCGTGATGATGCCGAGCGGCACGCCCTCCTCGCGCGGATCATCCACGACGATGAGATCACCGACGTGGCCGTGACGCATCATGCGAGCGGCCTCCAGCGCGCTGGTCTGCGGTCCGCAGCAGGCGACGTTGGGCGTAAATATGTCTTTTATCAGCATCGTAAGTTCCTCCGAGTTAAGATTCCGAGATCGCCTCACATCGCCAGCAGACGCGCGAGCTCGAGCATGCGGATGTCCGCAGGCTTGGTCTTGCCGGCCACCTCAAGAAGCGGTGTATGGGAAGTCTTGCCGTCGCGCATGCCGATCAGCGTTCCATAGCGCTGTTCGACCGCGGCGTCAACGGCACCGGCTCCGAACAGCGTACCGAGCATTCGGTCAAAGACTCCGGGCGATCCGCCGCGCTGTATGTGTCCGAGCTTCGTGACCCGCAGCTCGAATCCGAGGCGGTCATGGTGCTCATGGAAATAGCGCAACAACGCCTCGGCATTATATTTGGCGCCCTCGGCGACCACCGCGATTGCGTGACTCTTACCGCGGTCATAGGCCGCGCGCAGCTCCTCGGCCACGCGCTCCGGCTCCATATCCACTTCCGGTAACGCGATGACTTCGGTGCCACCCGCGATGCCGGCCATCAAGGCGAGGTATCCGCAGTGACGGCCCATGACTTCCACCAGGAATGCACGCCTCATCGAAGATGCCGTGATCCTCAGATGATCGATCGCCTGGAGCGCGACGTCGATGGCAGTCGTGGCACCGACACTGATATCGGTGCCATAGAGGTCGTTGTCGATCGTGGAAGCGATCCCGATGACCGGCGCTCCGTCGGCGTGCAGCGCCGCGGCACCGGATTGTGATCCATTACCGCCGATGACGACCAGGGCCGCTATTTGATGCATGCGCAAGGCATTTAGAGCCTGTTCGCGACCTTCGGGGGTCTTCAAGGGTTCGAAGCGCGTCGTGCCGAGCATCGTGCCGCCGAGCTGAATGATACCGCCCACGTCGCGTCGACCCATGGGTCTAAACGCCCCCTCGGCGAGCCCTCTATAACCATCGTGCACGCCAACCACCTCGAACCCTCGTGCGACGGCATTGCGCACGACCGAGCGTATTGCGGCGTTCATGCCCGGTGCGTCTCCGCCGCTGGTCAATACGGCTAAGCGCTGCATCAGCGTCCGTCGAGGCTCGCGCCGATTGCAAGTTCGGCCAGCAAGACTTCGTCTCCCGACTGCAAGCCAGCCGCGTTGGCTTCGTCCGTATCGAGATGCAATTCAAGCCTGAACGCCGGCGATACGCGCACGACGACGTCGCCGAAAATCACGCGGCGGTCGTTTCTGACCACCGCGACCGCCACTCGGTCCCCGTTCTTCAATCCGAGTACGTCGGCGTCGGCGACACTCATGTGGATGTGCCGCAAGGCGCAAATCACGCCGTGTGCAAGAGTCACGGCACCGGCGGGCCCCTCGATCGCAATGCCGGGTGTATCCGCGAGGTCGCCGGACTCGCGCAGCGGCGCATCGATACCCAGCACGATTTCATCGGTGCGCGCGAGTTCCACCTGATCCGCCGTTCGTGGCGGACCGACGATGCGTACATGAGTCAAACGACCGCGTGGTCCGGACAGCGTGACGGTCTCATTGGCCGCATACTGCCCTGGCTGAAACAGCGGCGAATGAACACTCAATACATGGCCTGGACCGAACAGCCGTTCGACCGTGCGCTGCGTCAAATGCACGTGCCTCGCGGAAATCGCGATAGGGATCATCGCCGGCAGGGGTTTCGCGGTTTCGCTCATGACTCTCGCGCCCGGGCTATTTGGCCTCGCGCGCCATGCGTTGCTCGGTCGCCGCGACGAATTTCGTCGTCGATACAAAGCTGTCCGGATTCAACGAGATGGAATCGATGCCGTTTTCAACCAGAAACGCCGCGAAGTCCGGAAAATTACTCGGCGCTTGACCGCAAATCCCGACCTTGGTCCCGCTTCGGTGAGCGCGTTCGAGGACATCCACGATCATGCGTTTGACGGCGGCATCGCGTTCATCGAACAGGCTCGCCAGTTCCGCCGAATCGCGATCCACACCCAATATCAGTTGCGTCAAATCATTGCTGCCGATCGAAAATCCGTCGAAGCGGCTCGCGAATTCTTCGGTGAGAATCACATTCGATGGGATTTCGCACATTACGTAGACCTGCAGGCCCTCCTCGCCGCGGCGCAATCCGCGCTCCGCCATGACCGCGAGCACACGGTCCGCCTCCTGCGGCGTGCGGCAGAAGGGCACCATGACGATGAGGTTGTCGAAGCCGATCTCGTTACGCACCATGCGCAGCGCGCGGCATTCGAGCGCAAATCCATCCTTGTAGCGATCGTTATAGTAACGCGAGGCTCCCCGCAAGCCGAGCATCGGATTCTCTTCGCTGATTTCAAACTGGGCGCCCCCGATCAAATGCGCATATTCATTACTCTTGAAATCGCTGAGGCGCACAATTACGGGATTCGGATAATGCGGAGCGGCAATTTTGGCGATGCCGCGCGCCAGTGTATCGACGAAATAAGTCTCTCGGTCGGGATAGCCGCGCGTCAAGACTTCGATTTGATGGCGCGCACTGTGATCCTTCAATTCGTCGAAGTGCACCAGCGCCATCGGATGAATCTTGATGATGTTATCGATGATGAATTCCATGCGCGCGAGGCCTATCCCCTTGGCCGGCAAACGCCACCAACGGAACGCGGCTGCCGGGCTCGCAATATTCACCATCATCGCGGTACGCGTGTCGGGCACATCGGCAAGATTGACCTCGGTCGCCGCGAACTCGAGAATTCCTTCATAGACGGAGCCCTCTTCGCCCTCGGCGCAGCACAGTGTGATTGGCTGCTTGTCGTGAATCAACTCGGTGGCATGTAAGGTGCCTACGATCGCGGGAAGACCCAATTCACGGCTGACGATTGCGGCATGACTCGTGGTACCGCCGTAATTGGTGATCAGGCCGGCCGCCTTTTTCATGATGGGTACCCAGTCCGGATCGGTCGACTCGGTCACGAGGATCGACCCTTCGCGAAACCGATCGATGTCGGCGGCACTGTGGATGATGCAGGCATTGCCCGTGGATATCGCCTCTCCGATCGCTGCACCGGTCACGAGCCGGTTGCTTTTTTGCTTTAGGCTGAACGTTTTGAGCAAGGTATTGGACTTCGCGGACTGCACGGTCTCGGGGCGTGCTTGAACGATATAGATGTCTCCACTGTCGCCGTCCTTGGCCCACTCGAGGTCCATCGGTCGGCCGTAATGTTTCTCGACGGCGGTTGCCCAGCGGGCAAGCTGCAAGATTTCCGCGTCCGTCAACACCATCGACTCGCGCTCGCGGCGAGTCGTATTGATGTTTCGAGTGCGTGCCCCCCCTCCCTCGCCATAGACGAGTTTTCGCTCCTTCTTGCCGATGGTCTTTTCGATGATCGGGCATAGGTGCGCATCGGCCAACAGCGGCTTGAAGATGACGTATTTATCGGGATTGACGGTTCCCTGAACGACATTTTCACCGAGCCCCCATGCGGCATTCACGACGACTACACCGCGAAATCCGGTTTCCGTGTCCAGCGTAAACATAACGCCGGACCCGGCACGGTCGGCGCGCACCATCTTTTGTATTCCGATCGAGAGCGCGACCTGCAGGTGGTCGAAGCCGTTGGTTTCCCGATAGACGATCGCACGGTCGGTGAACAGGGAGGCGTAGCACTTGCGGCAGGCGCGCAACAGCTCGGATTCACCGCAGACGTTGAGATACGTTTCCTGCTGACCCGCGAAGCTTGCCTGGGGCAGATCTTCGGCTGTCGCACTACTACGAACCGCCACCGCAGGATCCACGGTTCCGCAGCGCTTGGCGAGCTCCCGATAGGCAGTGCAAATCGATTCGGCGATCTGCGGGGGGAATTCCGCGCCCACGATGACGCGCCGCATGGCGGCGCCGGTCTCCGCGAGCGACTCCTTACCCTGATGAAAGCCGTCGATGTGCTTGCGAAGCTTTGGATTGAGTTCGCTCGCCTCGAGGAAGGTTCTATACGCGGCCGCAGTCACTGCGAAGCCGGGCGGCACACGGATCCCCGCGCCGGCGAGTGTGCGGGTCACCTCGGCCAAGCCGGCATTCTTTCCGCCGACGCGGTTCACGTCGGTGCATTCGGCTTGATCGAACCAAAGAATCGACTCACCCCGGGCTGGCGTCGACGCGCCGACGGCTACGCCCTCGTGTACGGCCTCTTTCTTGTTCCGATATGCCATTGCCATCTCCCGCAGCTGATGTTATCGCGCAATTTACCGACATCCTGCTCCTCGAATGAATTCGGAGATCTACGTACTGCTCCGATGCCGGGTCGCGAAATGTCCTTAGGACGGCTGGTCCTGGTTGATTGTGCCGGGATTGGTAGCGCTTAATAACACATAATCTCCCGAGCGCAGGCCGGTGGCAGAGCCTTCGTCGGCGTTCAGGTGCAGTTCCAACCGAAACCTCGGCGAGACATGCACGATGACTTTCTGAAACAGCGCGGCGCGCCCATTGCTGGCAGAAACCACGTCGACTCGATCATGATCCTTGACGTTGAACCGTGCGGCATCCGCGGGCGTCATGTGAACATGCGGCAGCGGGCGGATGACGCCGCTGTGTAGTCTCGCGCTGGCTCTGGGCCCGGCGATCAGAATTCCCGGCGTTCCGGCAAGATCCCCCGATTCGCGGACCGGGGCATCGATGCCGAGTGTCAGTGCGTCGGATTTGGACACCTCCACTTGATTTGCGGATCGCGGTGGTCCGATGATGCGGACATTCGATATGCGACCGCGAGGCCCTATCAAAGTCACGGATTCCTCCGCGGCGAACTGCATCGCTTGGGACAGCGGGGACTGGACATGGAGCCGGTATTTGTCGCAGAACAGCTCTTCAATGACGTCCGCGGTCAGATATACATGCGGTGCCGAAATGGCCACCGGTATGCGGACCTGTTCTCTACCGCTCATTGCGTGATATCGGATCCCGCAGTCCGCGGAAAGCCGACCGATTGTGCGAAGGTGACGAACTGCTCGTCCGGCAAGCGTAAGCTGCGGCCCAGCGCCACCGTGTCCAGTGCGCCGCGAAACACGGTGCCGAGATTTTCCGAGGCGCAGAATAGATAAACATTCTGGCCGATGAAAGCCGTGTCGACCGATGCATAGAGACGGCGCTCCTCGGGATTGACGTCGTGCATGCGCTCGCCATGGGCTACGTAGATGAGATCGACCGGCACCACCGCAACGAATTCCTGAGTTCCGGTTTGTGCGCGGATATCCTGCTCGAGATGGGGCAGCAACACGTGGGCCTTCGGCTCGTAGAGCCAAACGCCTGTGGCCATCGCGACGTACAGGTCCATGACCATGACATGCCGCCAATAGGGCGCGGTCCGGTCCCCGTTTGCACGATTGATGCCGAAGGCGGCCCACAATAAATCCGATAACAGTTCGGACGACAGTGACCGGTCCGAATATTCTCGTGTCGAGTGCCTGCGGCGAAGCGCGTCGATCAACGGCTTGCCGCCGGTAGTTTTGGGCGGCGGCAGCACAAATTGCCCGCCCGCCGAGTCCGCGAGACTGGTAGCCGTCACGCGTGCTTCGAAAACCGAACCCGGGGCTGAAGGGCCAATTCGCTTCATAATAGATGCTCCGATCCCCGGGTTGATATTGCGCGCTGCGGTCAAGCAAAACCATGCGGAAATATGCCTACTTCGCTGCGGCCTCGGCCGAGCGGCATCGCGCAAGCGGCCCTCGGCAGTGGACATTCCCAATCGGCTCAGGGCATTCCCGTAACGCCGCTCGAGCCGGATTCGATTAAGGTTACAGGCTCGTTACCAGCCGCTGTGGTTCCCGATCCATGAATTCAGACGATCGACGGTTCCCGCTGCCCGATTTATTGTCGCCAACCGCATATCCCCACGCCGTCACGAATCTGCATCTGCGGGAAACCAACCTGTCCTGGGTGATTCTGACCGGTCCCTATGCCTACAAGATCAAGAAGGCCGTGCATTTCGACTTTATCGACACCACGAGCCTGGCGCGTCGCCTTGAATTATGCGCGGAAGAACTGCGCCTCAACCGCCGTCTCGCTGCGGATCTTTACGTGGACGTCGTTGCGATCACTCGAGACGCCGTCGGATTGCGCATCGCGGGCCAAGGCGCGGCCGTGGAATACGCGGTACGCATGCGGCAATTCGACACATCGCAGGAGTTGTCCGCGTTGCTCGCTCGAGGCGAGGTCCAGATCCCGGAGATGGACGAACTCGCCGAATCTCTGGCTCGTTTTCATGCGGCGGCGGCGCTGCCGCCGCCGAGCCAGGAGTTTCAGCGCACGAATCAGCTCAACTTTGCGGTGCTCGCCGCCCTCGCCGCTCTGCGCACACACGCCGCCGGCGCCGCAGACCCGGCCGAACTCGAACGTCTGACCGATTGGACGCGAGCCTACCTCCAAGAAGGCCTCGAACGGCTGCACCTGCGGGAACAGTCGGCATGCATTCGCGAATGCCATGGCGATCTGCATGCCGGCAATATCGTGCGGTGGCGCGGCGTATTGACACCGTTCGATTGCCTCGAGTTCGACCCGGGGCTGCGCACCATCGACGTCCTCAATGACGTCGCATTCCTCGTCATGGATCTCGTCGCGCACGAACGCGACGATCTCGCCGCGTGTTTCCTGAATCGCTATCTCGAGTGCACGGGCGACTATTCCGGCGTGCCGCTGCTGCCGCTCTACGCGGTATACCGCGCCTTGGTACGGGCGATGGTCGACGCCTTCGGAGTCGAAAACGACCCGCAGCGCCGTGAATACTTTCAAGAACACCTGCGGATGCGCATGAGCACGGCGCGCGATTTCACGCTCCGGCCGCTGCCCTTACTCGTGCTCATGCAGGGTCCATCGGGCTCCGGTAAATCATGGATCAGCGAACGCCTGATCGGACCCCTGGCCGCGATCCGCATCCGTTCGGATATCGAGCGCAAGCGGCTCGGTCGCGCCTTGCAATCAACGCCGCCGGAAGCACGCGAGCAGCCGGGCGATGCGCCCGGACTCTACGAATTGCCGCTCACGAATCGCACCTACGCACATCTGCTCGAATGCGCAGAGCAATGCATCGAAGGCGGCTTCAACACGATCATCGACGCATCGTTCTTGGGCGCCACGTCGCGGCTCGGCTTTCTGGACCTCGCGGCGAGCCGCGGCATCGACTGCGTAATCCTCGCCTGCCACGCCGATTATGCAATTCTTGCCGAGCGTATCGAGAAGCGGCGGCGTCTGCGCAACGACCCCTCCGACGCCGACCTTGGCGTGCTGCAGCGGCAATTGCGCAACCAGGAGCCGCTGAGCCTTGCGGAGCGCGCGCACTGCATCGATGTCGACACGGCCGTGCCCGCGGCGCTACCCGCTACGCTGGCGGCGATCCAGGCCTATCGAGGCGCGCACATCCGCCCCGTGGGCGCCTAATCCGCTGGAATTGCGGAGCCTCCCGGCCACCTGCGGATTCTGCGTATTGCCGCCCCGGCGCGCCAGCGGAGAATTCCCATTGCTAGCTCCGATGGTCTGAGGATCCTTTGTCATGGGCGGGATTTTACGCGTTGCATATAAACTTCTGATCAATGACCGCGCGAAATACGCTGCACTGCTAATCGGCATCACGTTTGCCGTCTTCCTGATGATCGAGATGACCTCGCTGTTTGCGGGCATTCTATTGCGCTCCTCGGCCACGGTCATCAACATCGGTGCCTCGATCTGGGTCATGGACCCGGCGATCCAGACGGTCGCGAATACGATCCCGTTACCCGACTATGTGCTCGACGAAGTGCGCAGCATGCCCGGCGTCAAATATGCGGTTCCATTCTATTCGGGTAGTGCACTGCTGAAACTCCATGACGGCACTTATCAAGCGGCCAATGTCGTCGGGCTCGATGATACGAGCCTCTTCGGCCGGCCGCACTTGATCGGCGGCAACATAGCGGACATCTACGGCGAGAACGCGTTCATCGCGATCGAAGACTCGGAGTTTTACAAACTCGAAAATCCCGAAATCGGCACGGAGTTCCAACTCAACGATCACCGCGGCGTCATCGTCGGTATCGCGAAGGTCGCATCGAGCGGATTATTCGGTATACCGACGCTCTATACGACCTACAACCGCGCGCGGCAATACATTCCCAACACGCGTTTCACGATCTCCTACCTGTTGGTCGAGCCGAAGACGCAGGGCGATGTCGCCGCGATCAAGCGGCAGGTCGCGGCGGCCGGGTATCTCGCTCTCACGAAGGATGAATTCATCGACAAGATATCGAATTTCTATACGTTTCACACCGGCATCGGCACCAATATGATGTTGATGACGGTCATCAGCTTCATCGTCGGCTTGTCGATCTCCGGCCAGACCTTTTATACGTTCGTGCTCGAGAATCTCGACAAATTCGGCGCCCTCAAGGCCATCGGCGCCAAAGGGCGCGAACTCATTTTTATGATTTTGTTTCAGGCATCGTTCGTGGCGCTGACCGGATATGGCATCGGCGTCGGCCTGTGCTCGCTGATCATTTGGGGCGCCCGATTGAACATACCCGACTATGCCGCGATCATCAGCTACGGCAATTTGCTGCTCGCCTTCGTCATGGTCGTCATCATCGCGGCGATCTCGAGCTACGTGGGCGTGCGCAAGGTGTTGAAGATCGAGCCCTTCGACATCTTCAGGGGCTGATCGTGGCGAAAGTCGCAATTCAAGCCGTTGGTCTCACTAAATGGTTCGGAGAGGGCGAGACCAGGACCAATGCGGTCAA
>CAVZFF010000002.1:0-14719 GCA_963774475.1 uncultured Gammaproteobacteria bacterium | reverse complement strand
CTATCTGCTTTTATACCTCCGGCGTCAAGATGGTGGTGGAAGGCTCGCCAGTTCTTGACGCATTACAGTCGCTGGAAGCACAGGGGCGTCCGCCTGATTGTTTGCAAAACGTGCCTTGACCACTTCGGTCTATTCGACAAGGTGCGCGTGGACTGGGCGGCATGGGAGACATTATCGCAGCGCAAATGGTGGCAGGCAAACGCATTCCCCTTTGACCATTCCCCCTACAGGTTCGCCTTAAAGAAATCCTCAACGGGGTGCATCACCTACCGCTTCACCAAGGACGTGAACGGCTACGCATCGGTAAGCAACGGATTCAAGGCCGGCGGCTTTAACGTGTTTTCGATTTCACCGACCGATCAAGCACGCTATGCGCCGGAGACGGTGACCAGCTACGAGATGGGACTCAAGAGCCTCTTGGCGGATGACCGGGTTCGCCTCAACACAGCCATCTATTACCTGGATTATAAGAACTTGCAGGTAAACCAGTTGGTGCTCGTCAACGGCACACCGCAATTTACAACGTCCAATGCCGCTACCGCGACCAGCAAGGGGGCCGAAATTGAACTTGGTATGCGGGTGACTGCGGAGCTCGGCCTCAACCTGTCTTACGGCTACTGCGATGCGGTGTTCAAGTCCTTTCCCAACGCGACCGCGCAGGGTGCTAATTACTCCGGTTACGAGCTCCCGGATGCGGCGAAGAACACGGTCGCGACTGCACTCGATTACGCGCACCCCGTAAGCGCTTCACTCGAGTTCATGGCTCGTGCCGAATTTACGTACCGCAGCGGTGCCTACTTTCAACCGGATAACACGCCGAACTTATATCAGGGAGGCTACGGGATCGCGGGCGCTCGCCTCGGCCTGGGCGGCCGCGATCATCGCTGGGGCGTGACCGCTTGGGTCCGCAATCTTAGCAATCGGACGTACGCGCTATCGCGAACCGACGGTCCGATTGTACCCGGGCAGGTCATTGAGAGTCTGGGATTGCCGCGGATGTACGGCGTGGACTTGCACCTCGCGGTTCGTTGAGGGGTGATGGTCGACTCATTCCTATGATGGCATCCCTGCGGGCACCCGCCACGCTCGCGGCGACTCTATCTCGCCCCACCTTGCTGGGATTCGGATTGGGCTCACTAGCCACGGGGATTTTTTCGACCACCCCGGGCGTTTTGTTGCTCTATTTTCTCACCGGCACCCTTGCCGTGCCAGCGGGGCTCGCCGGCGTGGCCGTGTTCTTGCCCAAGGCCTGGGACGTGATCGCGGACCCTCTCATGGGGTACCTCTCCGATCGGACGCGAAGCCGGTTCGGGAGGCGCCGGCCGTATCTGCTCATCGGCGCCCTTGCCATGTCGATCACCTATGTGTTCCTCTTCACGGTGCCGGTATTCGAATCGCCGCTCGCGAGCTTCTGGTACGTGACGATCCTCTTTACCTTGAGCGCAACCGCCTACACGGTGTTTGCAATCCCCTATGTTGCGATGCCGGCGGAGATGAGCGAGGACAGCGACGAACGGGTGCGGATCCTCTCGTATCGGATGACCTTTGCGATGGCCGGTGCGATCGTCGGATCCGCGCTTGCTCCGTGGTTGGTGCACGTCTTTGGCGGCGGACGCCACGGCTATGCGCGCATGTCTCTCATCGTCGGCGCGGTGTGCGCAGCGGCGATGCTGGCCGCTTTCTTTGCCACGCGCCGCGTTCGGCTAAACGAGTGGACGTCGACGCCGAGCGGTCTGGTGCAGCAACTGCTCGATACCCTTCGCAACTCTCATTTCCGCGCCCTCGCGCTCGTCTATCTGGTGCAAATCCTCGGGATTGGCACCCTCATCGCGACGGCACCGTATTTTGCGGCCCACGTGCTCGGCGCCGGTGAGGCCCTGGTCGGCGCCATGCTTCTGGTCATGATGGGGGTGGCGACGCTGAGCATTCCGTTATGGAACAGCCTCGCGCTGCGCTGGGGCAAGAAACCCAGTTATTATCTGGCGATCATGCTGCTCGCCACCTCCATGACCGGCCTCGGCTGGCTGGGTCCCGGAAGTTCGCTCGTACCGCTGTATGCGCTCCTTGGCGTCGCGGGATTGGGCTTTGGCGCCCAGCAGGTGCTGCCGTTCGCGATGCTGACCGACGTCATCCATCACGACGTCGCCGGCCGTGAGGGCGTCACGACCGGCTTTTGGGTGGCGAGTGAGAAGCTCGGCCTTGCGCTTGGACCCCTGGTGGCGGGACTGATATTACAACTCAGTGGCTTCAGGGAGGGCCCATCGAGCACGACCCTACAGCCAGCCGATGCCATTGTGGGTATTCGCCTTGCCTTTTCGCTCATACCTGGGCTACTGCTCTTTGCGAGCGCGCTGCTCCTCACCCGCTGTCGCACCACGCAACAGGCGCCGCGAGTGGTCAACGCGCAGGCGCGGATGTGACGCAGGAAACGCCGCCATTGCTTCAGCGAATTAGCGACTACCTCGCTTGGTACGCGCAGAGAACGCCTCGAGCCGAAGCGCTGGTCCTCGGGACCCAGCGCATGACCTACGAAGAGCTCGCACACGATGTCGATATGCTGAGCCGCGCGCTGCTCTCGGCGGGAATCCGCGCTGGTGATCGAGTTGCAATGCTTGCGACCCCGCATCCGGATTTTTTCATCCTTTTGCTCGCCACTGCTTCGATCGGCGCGATTTGGGTCGGCCTCAATCCGCGTTACCGGCACGAGGAGCTTGCTTACGTATTGACCGACAGCCAGCCGAGAATGGTGTTTTCCCGAAGTCGAATTGGCACGCGCGACTACGGCTCGGACATTACGGCACTTCAGACGGCTTTGCCGGCCCTCCAATGGATCGCGCTCGGCGACGATCCGGCGCCCGAAGGCACGGTTAGCCTCGCGACCTTTCTCGCCGGCCATGCGCACACGGACAGTGCCGCGCTGGCGTCCGCCCGCGCGGATGTGCGCGCCAGCGACCCGGCGTTGATCACTTATACCTCCGGCAGCACCGGACATCCCAAAGGAGCCCTCATGGGGCACCGTGCGCTCGTGGTGTGCTGCCGGACACAGCACCGCTACTGGGCGACGCAGCCGCTACGCACCTTGAACTTCTTTCCGATAAACCACATTGGCTGTGTCGGCGACATTTCCTGCTTCACTTTGGTCGGTGGCGGCTGCATCGTGTTCCTCGAACAATTCGATCCTGATGCGTGCCTCGCGTTGATCGCCGCCGAACGGATCAGCTTTTGGGGCGGCGTCCCGACGACGTTCCTCCTGACCATGCGAGCTGCGGGCTTTGCGCGCGCCGACCTGTCCTCCGTACAGCGGATCGTCTGGAGCGGCGCGGCGGCGTCCGCCGAGTTGATCCATGCGCTCGCCGCTCTCGGCAAGTGGATCGGCACCTCGTACGGTCTGACCGAGACCGTCGGCTCCGTCACCTTCACGGCGCCCGACGCGTCGCTCGATATCCTGATCGAAACCGTCGGGCACCCGCCCCCGGAATATCAGTTGCGGATCGTTGATGAGGATGGACGGCCGGTAGAGGCGGGTACGCCCGGCGAAATTCAAGTGCACGGCGATTGCCGGATGATCGGCTATTGGCAACGGCCGGAGGCTACCGCCAAAGCATTTGATGGAGACGGCTGGCTTAAAACCGGCGATCTTGCCCAAATGCGAGCGGATGGAAACGTCGTCCTCATCGGACGGCGCCAGGAGGTGTTCAAGTCCGGCGGCTACAACATCTACCCGCGCGAGCTCGAACAAATTTTGGAGCGCATTCCCGGCGTACGACTTGCCGCGCTCATCGGGGTCGCCGATTCGTTGTACGGCATGGTGGGCCACGCATTCGTGGTTCCCGAGCCCGAGGCAACGATCAGCGCGGGAGACTTGGAACAGCATTGCCGCCAACATCTCGCCAACTACAAAGTGCCGAAAGCATTCACGGTGACCGCCGACTTGCCGATGCTGCCCATTGGCAAAATCGACAAGCGCGCATTGGCCGCGCGCACGAGGGCGGCCTTAGCGTCGGGCTAATTCCACGCGACCGTCAAGCACCGCCGCGAGCATCTGCTGAAGGATTCGTCCGCTGCCCACCAAGTCGACTTCGTTTGGTGCGACCGACGCTTGCTCGGTCAATCCATCGACGGCAGCCTGCAGCACATCGGCCAGCGGCTCAACCGGGAATTTTGGGATTTCCTTGCTTTGTTGCGCCTGTTTCAGCAACTCACAAATGAGATTACGCATGCCCGCATCGGCCCAGGCCATGAAACGCTGCCGCTCGAGCGGCTTGCCGAAGCTGCCTAGTGTGTCCAAGTACACGAGGTAGTCCGATGGATGCTTTTGCACGAAATCGATGCACGCGGCGGGCAGTTCCAGTAATTTCTCGCGCGCAGAACCCTTCGATTCCAAACGCAGGCGCACGAAATCGCCGTAGCGACGCAGCATATGCCGCAGCGCCTCCGCCCCCAATTCTCCTTTGCCTTGGAAATGGTACGAGATGACGCCTTTGCTGACGTCCACCGCGGCAGCGATATCTGACAAGGACGTCTCGTTATAGCCGCGCTGTGCGAACAATTGCAGCGCGGCATCGAGAATTTGCCGGCGTCGCGCCTCCTCGATGAACGTGCGCTTGGATGGGGCAGCTTCGGCGGCACGCGCTCGCACCGGCACCGCCGCTTGTGATAATCGATTTTTTCTAGGGGCCAGCGCCACTCCCTATCTTAACCCTTCGATCAGCAATTCAGCCACTGGTCAGTGGCTCATCCGGCCGATATTCACGGCATCGCTCCAGTGAAGCCGTCAAACAGGGTCGGCCGGATACGGCCACACCCGCGGAAAGAGCGCACAGGTGAGCAGATCGCCATCGGCAAGACCTGGATCCTTCGACGGAACTGCCACTTCCCCCGGTCGCTTGCAATAGCGGGCGTCGTCCCCGCACCAGCGGGTCGACACGGCGCGGCGCCGATGGGCGAGCGAGTTATTGCCCGCCGCGCCATGCACCATCATCGCGTGAAACACAAGACAATCGCCGGGCTCGATGTCCCAGCTGCAAATCTGATACTCACTTCGGTGCGCGTCGATATCCGGGAGCGGTGGCAATCCGGTACCCTCGTAAAGCGAGCCGTCAGCGAAGTGGCTCGGCGAGTACTCCGTTCCCCACCGATGCGAACCGAGCACGTACTCAACGCTGTTTTCGGCGGCGACCGGGTCCAACGCGAGCCAAATGGCACAGATCTGTGAGCCCTTGACCGCCCAGTACGGCAGGTCCTGGTGCCACGGGGTGCGCTGCACCGTGCCCGGTTCCTTTACGATCACTTGATCGAAAAAGAAATTGACGCTGCGACTGCCCATCACATTCGCCGCGATTTGCGCGGCGGGCGAGTGAAAGAGGAAGCGCTGGAATGCGTCATCCCGCCACCACATGTCCTGATCTGCGAAAAAGAAGCCCGGTGCTGTGCGATCTCCGATCACCGCATTGGGGCCCGGACTTGCAATGCATCGGTCGGTCGCCTCCCTCAACAGGCGCACCCACTCAAGATCGAAGTGGCCGCGCAGACAGACGACGCCGTCGGTCTCATAGTGCGCGACCTCTTGCGGCGAGAGTGGGGCGAGAAGCGTGGATGCGAGCATGCTACGGTGTCCTCGTCGCGTGGGTTACCCCACTGGCTCGATTTCTAAAGGGCAGGAAGCGTCCCGCCAGCGCACCGGTCGGTTCGCCCGCATCCAGCGCCAGCACGCCGTTGACAAAGACATAGCGCATGCCAACCGCATATGGGGCCGGGTCTTCCCAGGTCGATCGGTCTTGGATCGTCTTAGGGTCGAATACCCCGATGTCGGCGGATGCGCCCAAGCGAAGTACGCCCCGATCCGTCAGCTTGAGGTATGCGGCCGTCAGTCCACTCATTTTATGAATTGCCTCCTCGAGCGAGAGGATGTGCTGATCACGCACGTAGTACGCGAGCACCCGCGCAAAACTGCCGCGGTAGCGTGGATGCCCCTGGCCGCCCGCGAGACCCCCTTCGCGACCGTCGCTTGAGATCATCGTCCACGGTGTGCGCAGCAGTGCGCGCACTTCATCCTCACGCATCGCCCCTACGGTGAGCTTGATTCGCGAGCCCTGTTCGACCAAGAGGTCGGCAAGCGCGTCAAATGGAGTTATCCCGCGCTCGGTGGCGAGATCCACAATCATCCGGCCATCGAGCGCATTGTCGGCACTGCGGATGATGCGAAACGAGTCATAACCGACTGTCGTGACCCAGCTGAACACGCCGTCGGGTGGCTGCTCGGTCAGCAATTTGACTTCGCTGCGCACCGCGGGGCTCGCCAGCGCCTTGCGCCAGGCGGCCGCAAGCGTAATCACGGTGTTGGCACGGCTCTCCTCGCCGAGCCCAGGCTCTTCGAGCAAGTGCAGATCGTTGGCCATATCAGAATGCGCCGGCGGGATCAGAATCTCAGCAATCAGCCGAGTGGTCGCACCATCGTAGGGATACGCGTCCGCAGTGACCCCCTCACCCCGCGCCCGCGCCGCATCAATCATGCGGATCAGATCCGCGCTGCGGCCGGCGTTATGCAGACCGACCGCCTTGATGTGGGCGACATGTGCCTCGATGCCGGCGCGGCGGGCAATAGTCAGAACTTCGGCGACCGAATCGAGCAGGTGAAATGCCGGGTCACGGTCATGCGAGTCGTAAAGGCCGCCGTAAGGAGCCGCCACCGTCGCCAAGTCCACCACTTCATCGGTGGTCGCGTACCGACCCGGCAGATACATGAGGCCGGTGGAGAGCCCGAGCGCGCCTTCCTCCATCGCTGAGCGAGCAGCGCCCTTCATCCGCTCAAGTTCCGGGTCGGTCGGAGCGCGTTTCGCCATGCCGAGCTCTTTCTCGCGCAGTCCGTTGTGGCCGATGTAGGCCGCAAAATTGACGCCGACGCCGGATGCCGCAAGCCCGGACTTCAAGGCCCGAAACATCTCTAGATCAAGGCTTCCATCGACACCAAACACCGCGGTCGTGACACCTTGACGAATCATGCCGGGCGCCGCCCGATAGGCGGGGTACACAAGGTCCTCATCCGAATGATTGTGGACATCGATGAACCCCGGAGCGACAACGAGGCCGCTCACATCGATGCGGCGATGCGCTTGGGCGCGCGTGAGGTCGCCGATGGCGACGATTCGACCGGCCTCGATCCCAAGGTCGGCATTCTTTGCCGGAGCGCCCGTGCCATCGATAATCTGGCCGCCTTGCAGCACTACATCGAGCGGCGCGGCCGCTCCCGCCTGCATCGCAAAGGCAAGCAGAAAAGGGATGACGCATCGGGTCGACAGCAGCATATTCACCTCCTCCCTGTGCGCAGTGTAGACTACGGATAATACGTCGGTCAAAATACTATCCAATGGTCAATCCGCGAGGGCAATTATGGTTCGATTGAATGTCTCGATGGCGCTCGGAGTCCTTCTCTCGCTTGGTCTCATCGCGACTGCGCAAGCAGAACCTCGGGCGCGGGAAGCCGGTGTGCCCTTCGAGGGAGATCCAGGGCCGCTCGATGCGATTACCGACGTTGCCGGGGTTGAAGTCGGCCAGGTGACACTGGTCAGCGGCGAAGGGCCGCTCATCGTCGGCAAGGGACCGGTGCGTACCGGCGTGACCGCCATCTTCCCCAAGGGGAAATCCTACCCGGGCTTCGTGTATGCGGGAACTTTTGTGGCAAACGGCACGGGTGAGATCACCGGCCGCGCGCTCATTGATGAACTCGGCGAATTCACAGGGCCGATCGTCCTGACCGGATCCGGCAGCGTCGGTGTGGCGCACGATACCGTGCAGAGTTGGTATGCCCGCCACACGGGCGGCGACCCGGAAGAGACCTTTGCCTATACATTGCCCGTCGTTGCAGAGACCTTCGACGGTCAGCTAAACGATACGTTCGGTCAGCACGTGAAACCCGAGGACGTCTTTCAGGCGCTCGACCATGCAACCGGTGGCTCCGTTGCGGAAGGGAGCGTCGGGGGCGGCACCGGCATGGTGGCCTTCGGATTCAAGGCAGGCATCGGCACTGCCTCGCGCTTGGTCAGCCTCGCCGGCAAGACCTACAGCGTGGGCGTTCTCGTGCAGGCGAATTTTGGCGGCCGCGATCAACTGATCATCGCCGGAGTGCCCGTCGGGCGCCGGCTTGCGATTTCTGCTGCGCCGGTCGCGCCCAAAAAGGAGGGCTCGATCATCATTGTGGTGGCGACCGATGCGCCGCTCCTGCCGAATCAGTTGAGGCGGGTGGCGCTGCGTGCCACGCACGGTCTGGCACGCGTCGGCGGTATGTCGGGCACCACTTCGGGCGATCTTTTCGTTGCCTTCAGCACCGTGCGGCCAGAAAAGGCTGAGGGCGCGGAGTTAAAAACTCACTACATCGACAGCCTTGCGCTCAATCCGATTCTTGCCGCGACCGTACTTGCAACCGAGGAAGCAATCGTCAATTCGTTGTTCGCGGGGCGCACCATGAAAGGCATCAACGGGCACGTCGTCGAGGGGCTGCCGATTGAACGCGTCCGCGCGATTCTTCGCGATGCGGGGCGCTTGCGCGAGCCATGAGTCCTGATCGCCGCGTTCAAGCGGGGCGGCGTACGCTTTATCCGCCCATTGAACCGTATCGAAGCGGGTGGCTGCGCGTCTCGGATCTACACGAACTCTATTACGAGGAATCCGGCCGCCCAGACGGCATCCCCGCGGTGTTCCTGCACGGTGGGCCGGGTACGGGCGCTGACGCGCGGGCGCGGCAGTTTTTCAACCCCGAACGCTACCGAATCGTTGTGTTCGACCAGCGCGGCGCGGGACGCAGTCGTCCTCATGCGAGCCTTGAAGACAACACGACCTCGGCATTGATCGCAGATCTCGAAACGTTGCGCCAGCACCTTGGCATTGAACAATGGCTGGCGTTCGGTGGTTCATGGGGGAGCCTTCTCGCGATCGCGTACGCGGAGTCACATCCGCAGCGCATCCATTCGCTCGTTCTTCGCGGTATATTTCTCGGCCGGGAGCGGGAGATCAGGTGGTTTAATCAATCGGGAGCCTCGGAGGTCTTCCCAGAGCAGTGGGCGGTCTACCTCGAGCCGATTCCCGCGGCGGAGCGCCACGATCTCGTTGCTGCGTATTACCGTCGGCTGACCAGTCCCGATGCCGAAGTCGTCCAGGCGGCGGCGCGCTCCTGGGCCTACTGGGAAGCCGCCACCAGCTTCCTCGACTTCAACTGCGCGCATGTTGCGCGCTGGAGCGCGGATCGCCTCGCTCTCGCGATTGCACGCATCGAGTGCCACTTCGTCTATCACCGTGCGTTTCTGCGCTGGGACTCTCAGCTGCTCGACGAACTCCCGCGCGTTTCCAAGATTCCCGGCATTATCATCCATGGCCGCTACGACATGGTTTGTCCCGTGCGCTCCGCGTTAGATCTACACAGCGCGTGGCCTGGATCGGTGCTTCAAGTCGTCCCGGACGCGGGGCATTCGGCGTTCGAGCCCGGCACGATTCACGAGCTAATTGAGGCCACCGACTGCTTCGCTGAATTCAACGCCTTCAGTCGACCTCAGCCGGCATGAGCACGCGAAGCATAAGTTGAGTTACACCGTGATCGCCACCTTTGTCACCTCCCCAATGTTCATCGCCTTTCTACTCGCAAGTCTGCTCCTGGCGGCTACGCCCGGGCCGGGCGTGCTCTACATCGTCGCGCGTACCGTTGGTCAAGGCCGCAGTTCCGGACTGGCATCAGTTGGCGGAATTGCCCTAGGTGGCATAAGCAACGCCGCAGCCGCGTCAGTCGGTGTCGCAGCCTTGCTCTCCGCCTCCGATACTGCATTCACTGTCGTAAAGCTTGCCGGGGCGGCCTATTTTCTGTGGCTGGGGTTTAAGACGCTGTGCGTGAGCCCGGCCGTTCAGGTGGGGGCGAGTCACAGCACCGCACCGAAGCGAGTTTTCTGCGATGGCTTTTTGGTTGCGTTGTTGAACCCCAAGACGACTCTGTTCTTTGCTGCGCTATTGCCGCAATTTATGAGACCCGGCATATCCGCGCTCGGCCAAAGCCTTTTCTTGAGTTGCATATTCACGCTTGTCGCTCTGTGCACAGACACGATCTACGTCCTCACAGTCGCTGCTCTTTCTCCTGCAATTCTTCAGCGGTCCCCATTGCGGCAGTACGGCCGTAATATCACCGCGACGACACTCATCTGCCTTGGCATCTACTCCGCCATCGCAACTCCGTATCACGCAAAATAGTGCCGTTATAATGTACGCGCTCGCGCCGCATGATGACTTTTCCCTTATCGGCGTGGCCATACATTCCACGTCAAGAGCGCCGAATTGCGATTATCGAAACCCGCATCGTATCGATTTTGTTGGTACCTCGTTTTGCCGATTTTCGCTGGTGTTGCGTTTAAGGACCTTCGCGAAATTAATGGTCAAGATTTGAAAATCCGTTCAGAAGGCCAAGCGTCACCTGCAGGATGCCTTGTCCAAGAATGCGCGCGTCATGGCGGAGGGGGTATTCTCGACAAAGAGGATGCCTTCTTTCCGGCGACGATGCTGGTAGATGTTCCCGCGGATGCGCCGCTCGTCGGCCTGATTCGACTCGAAACGGAACGTGAGGCGATCGCGATGGCGAACAACACGTCGGCCGGCTTGGTAGCGTATTTCTGCACCAACGATCTGCGCCGATCGGCACGGGTCCGCGAGAAGCTCGAGTACGGCAGAGTGGGCTTGAATCCCGGGATGATATCCGCAATCGTCGCCCCCTTCGGCGGCGTCAGGGAATCCGGCTTCGGGCGCGAGGGGTCGCATGACGGCATGGATGAATTTCTCGACTATAAGCTCGTCGTTTTCAACGTGGGCGCCGGCATTTGATGAGCACCGATCGTTTCAATCCCACCTTTCCCGAAATCCGCGACTCCGTCCAACGACTGTGCGCGCGCTTCCCCGGCTCCTACTGGCAGGCGCTGGACCGCGATCGAACTTATCCCAAGGAATTCGTCGAGACCCTGACCCGCGGAGGTTTCCTGTCGGGACTGATTCCCGAGGAGTTTGGTGGGTCGGGGCTTGGCCTTGCTGCAGCGACCGCCATCCTGGAGGAAATTCACCGCTCCGGTTGCAACGGCAGCGCGTGCCATGCGCAGATGTACACCATGGGCACCATACTGAAGCATGGGTCCCCGACACAAAAATCCCGCTATCTACCCAAGATCGCCAGCGGCGAGCTGCGCCTGCAGGCGTTTGGCGTCACCGAACCCACCAGCGGCACGGACACGACCCGCATCCGCACGTTTGCCCGGCGCGACGGTGATCACTACATCGTTAACGGCCAGAAGATCTGGATCAGCCGCGCCGAGCACTCCGATCTCATGGTACTGCTGGTGCGCACCACGTCGCGTGAGGAAGTCGCCAAGCCGTCCGATGGCATCAGTGTGCTGCTGGTGGACATTCGCGAGGCGGTGGGAAAGGGACTGACCATCAGGCCGATCAGAACCATGCTGAACCACGCGACGACCGAGTTATTCTTTGACAATCTGCGCGTTCCGGCTGAAAATCTGCTTGGCGCGGAAGGCAAGGGATTTAAGTACATCCTCGACGGCATGAATGCCGAACGCATACTGATTGCGAGTGAATGTATCGGGGACGGGCGCTTTTTCATCGATCGTGCCGTGGCTTATGCCAAAGATCGCTCGGTATTCGACCGGCCCATCGGTCAGAACCAGGGCATCCAGTTCCCGATCGCCCGCGCATATGTGCAAGTGTGCGCGGCGGCCGAGATGGTCGCCAAGGCGGCGGCAATGTTCGAGGCGGAGCTCCACTGCGGCACTGAGGCGAACATGGCTAAGATGCTGGCTTCCGAAGCGAGCTGGTATGCCGCCGACATGTGCGTGCAGACTCATGGTGGTTTCGGCTTCGCGGAAGAGTATGACATCGAGCGCAAGTTCCGCGAGACGCGGCTGTATCAAGTCGCTCCGATCAGCACGAATCTGATCCTGAGCCACGTCGCGACGCACAGGCTCGGCTTACCGAAGTCTTTCTGATGCGGGCTGGCAGCAAGGGCGCGCTCGATGGCATTCTCGTGGTATCGCTGGAGCAGGCGGTGGCAGCGCCACTGTGCACGCAGCGGTTGGTCGATGCCGGCGCCCGAGTGATCAAGCTCGAGCGGGCTGAAGGCGATTTCGCGCGCGACTATGATCACGTCGTGCATGGCGAGAGCGCCTATTTCGTCTGGCTCAACCGCGGCAAGCAATCGCTGGTGCTGGACATCAAGCAGATGGACGATGCGGCATTGCTTGAGACGATTCTCAGCATGGCCGACGTTTTTGTTCAGAATCTCGCGCCGGGCGCCGCTGCGCGCGCTGGCTTCGGGTCGGCGGAGCTGCGCTTGCGGCATCCGCGACTGATCACCTGCGACATCTCCGGTTATGGCGAAGGGGGTCCGTCGCGCGACATGAAGGCCTATGACCTGCTGATCCAGTGCGAGGTTGGCCTCGCGGCCATCACGGGTACGCCCGAGGGACCGGGCCGGGTCGGCGTCTCGGTGGCTGACATCGGGTGCGGGATGAATGCCCATGCCGCGATCCTGCAGGCGTTGTTCGAGCGCGAGCACACCGGCAAGGGCCGAGGCGTCGCCGTGTCCTTGTGGGACGGACTCGCCGACTGGATGACCGTACCTCTCTTGCACCATGACTATGGCGGCAAGGCGCCGGCGCGCGTAGGACTCAAGCATCCGTCGATTGCCCCCTATGGAGCGTTCACTTGCGCAGACGGTCGGGCAGTGGTGATTTCGATTCAGAACGAGCGTGAATGGCGTACGCTGTGTGCGGAAGTACTGGGGGCCGCGGATCTGGCGTCCGACGCGCGGTTCTCATGCAACGCCCTGCGCACCGCTAATCGCACGGTGCTGGATGCCCAAGTGTCAGAGGTCTTTTCTCGATTGCCCCATGTCCAGGCGGTGGCGAAACTCGCTGCGGCACAAATCGCGTTCGCCTCGGTGAACGAGGTTGCGGATCTTTCCACCCACGCGCAGCTGCGGCGGGTCATGACCGATACCCCGAGCGGCCCCGTTGCCTTGCCGGCACCGCCGATTCGATGGGACGGCGGCGCAGCGCCCACCGGGGCCGTGCCGGCGATTGACTCTCATGGCCGGGCGATCCGCGAGGAGTTCTCCCCATCGAAGTAAATTCTTACATCGGCCGTTCGGAGACTCAGCGCGACGTCGCGGATGCCCATCGCCTCGCAGGACTCGCGGCGCTGCTTGACCACGGGGCGTCTCCACTGAGGTCAGTGATCTTGCCGCCGCTCGGTCACTGGGTGCATTTTATCCCGCAGGTCCGCCAGTCTTTGATCGGTATTGACGGTCATCCCCGGCGCAGCGGTGACGGCCTGTTGCCCGCCGTCGAATTGCCACGGCGGATGTGGGCGGGAAGCCGCATCCGTTTCCTGAGTGATATCGCGATAGGCTCGCCGATGGTGCGCAAATCGACGGTGACGGCTGCTGAACCGAAGGCGGGCCGCTCCGGGCAACTGTTCTTTGTGACATTGCGACACGAAATAGCCGAGGAGGGCGGCGCTCCTGCCATCATCGAGGAACAGGACATCGTTTACCGCGAGGCCGCCGCGCCCAGTACACCCTCAGTGCGCGCCGCCCAGAATACCGAGACCGCCGGGATGGTGATTCGCGAGCTGGTGCCGGACCCGGTGATGCTGTTTCGTTTCTCTGCCCTGATGTTCAATGCGCATCGGATACACTACGATATCGACTACAGCCGTAATGTCGAGTCGTACCCGGGTCTCGTGGTTCAGGGTCCGTTGATGGCGACCTTGTTGCTCGATCATCTGCTGCAAATTCGTCCGGGAACCGCGATCTCCTCCTACAGCTTCAAGGCCGTTTCGCCAGCTTTCGCGGGCGAAACATTAATGCTTGGCATGAAGGCTACGGCCGGAGGTGCGAGCCTCGTGGCGATCGGTCCCGCCGGCCCGTCTGTGACTGCCGAAGCAAGCTGCGCCCGTGGTTCTGACGGACCGGGGACGGCGGACGACAACGTATGAATGATGACTGCCCTTGCGTTTAGTTCGAAGTCGCGTCGGGGTTCGGCAATAATTCAACGAAACGTGTGTTCGATAATGCGGAAACGCGGCGTTTCGCCGGGACTCTTATAGGAGAGCGGAGAATTCGCCCACCGGCATTCAGCGCAAACTTGCGCGGCGGTCACCTTCGCGGATGATCGATCGCGTGTTTCGCATTGCCAGCACAACGAGAAAATTGGTGATGCGCGCCTGCACCGCGAGTCGATCAAACTGGCTTTCGAATATCGCGCCGACTTCCTGCATAGGAACCTTCAGCTCATTCGCAAGTGTCGCGATGGCTCCAAAGTGATCGGTCTGTAAATGAGAAGCTGACTCGGCCATGTCGATCCTCGTTCGGTGATCCGATACGCACAGCCAATGGCACGCTCGGGCGCGCATCGGCAGCCAACCCCTCGCCGGCAAGTTAACAGGCGTGTGGCACGTGGGAAATAAGGAGAATCCGCGAAAGACCTAACAGCAAACACGATTCGTTATGATTCGCGCAAGAGTACCGCGATCGGGAAGGCCACTCTATATTCGAGGGGCGGGGCGGCAGACCGTTCAGCCATCTTGGGCGGACAAAAGCCGATCCAATCGCCATTTACCACGATACTGATTACGCGACAACTCTTCCAAGCTATGTTGAAGGTGCTTGCCGCGTGTTCTTATGCGG
>CAVZFF010000001.1:0-11182 GCA_963774475.1 uncultured Gammaproteobacteria bacterium | reverse complement strand
CTTCGATGCCAAAGCGGCGGACCTCGTGCCCGGCGCCGGGCCGTGCAGCGCGTGCCCGAAACTCACCGGCAATCAGCCCGAGCTCTTCGGCGATATCAAAAATACCGATGTCTGCACGGACCCCGTGTGTTACGCGGGAAAGCGTGCCGCCTGGGGCGAGCGGCTTCAGGCGCAGGCCAAAGCCGAAGGCCGCACGGTGTTGTCCGGCAAAGAGGCGAAGCGAATCGCCCCATATGGGGTCAACTCCAATCTGCAAGGCGGCTACGTGTCGCTCGATCAACAGTGCTACGAGGACGAGAAAGGCCGCACCTACCGGCAGCTGCTCGGCAAGGAGTTCAAATCCGAGACGCTGATTGCGGATCCCGAATCCGGTCGCGTCGTCGAAGTGATCAAATTGAGTGAGCACGGCGACGCGCTCAAGGCGAAGGGAGTGCGCGCCGAGCGGCCGACGCGCGGCAACGACACCGAGCGGGTACGACAACAAGCCGCACGGGCGGAAACGCTGTTTCGCGAGCGCGTCTTTAGTGCCGTGCGCGCCAAAACGCCGGCATCGATCACGGCCGCCGACCTGCGTTTGGTGGCGCAGGCGCTCTGGCAGATGGCGGGACACGACTCCCGGGTCCGTTTGGCGAAACTCTGGGACTGGGCGGGAAAATCCAACGTGAGCGAGGAAGTCCATCGCTGCGACGCCAAGATCGTCAAGCTCACGGAAGAGAATCTGCGACGGTTCGTGCTCGATTGCGCACTCATCGGTGAGATCCGAGCGAACCCTTACGACACCCGCAAACCGCTGAAGCTCTTGGAGACCGCCAAGCGCTTGCGCATCAACACGGATGAGGTTCGCAAAACGCTGAAGGCCGAACAAGCCGCCAAGAAGCAAACCCGCGGCAAGGGCGCCGCAGCGACTGCTTCACCGGACGAGCGCAGCAAATCCTCGCATCGCGCGGCGGCCTAAATCCATTTAAGTTGCTGACGGCCCGACGAGTCGGGCATTCGCGCCGGTCGAGTATCCAACGCTCGGCCGGCGCTTTTTTTTGCTCGCTGAACCTGGAACTCTCGATCCTTAGGGAAGGGGAGGGTGCCTGTGCCTTGAGGAGTGTGCCACGCCGTTCTCGCCGTCAAGGCCTGCGCGCGGGCGAAGCGCCCGTGCTCGCGAGCGCGCGTGAACGCGCGGCCCTGACGGCTGCGCTGCGGCGTGACCTCAACTGAGGCACGCAGGCACTCCCGCCGGCGCTCAACTCTTCCAAGAGGACTTACAATCATGAACGACGTCAGCAACCCCGATTCGATTCCAACCGTCACCCGCCGCCCCAAAGCGGTCCGCGTACGCACCTATCACGCGGCGCTCCACGAACCCGGCGCCTCGCGATTGACGGCCGAGGAGATTGCGATCGTCACCCAGGCGCTCGTGATCCTCGAGAACAAGGTGGTGCGGAAACTCAAGCCCGGCGAGATCTTGACGAAGTCCCGAGCGGGTGAAGCAGTGGTTGACCTTGCACTATGGAATGCTGGACCGAGAAGTGTTCGGTCTCATCTTCCTCGACGCGCGCCATCGCTACCTCGGGCACCAGCAACTCTTTAACGGCGACATCCAAGGCGCATCCGTGCATCCCCGGCAAGTGGCTCGCTCGGTCTTCGCCTATAACGCCGCCGCTGTCGTCGCGGTGCATTGCCATCCAAGTTTTGTGGCCGAGCCCTCCCACGCGGACGAACTCATCACGCAGCGGCTCAAGGAAATGCTCGGGCAGCTCGAAGTGAGATTGCTCGACCACTGCATCGTCGGCGGAAATCAGGTGATGTGCTTCGCCGAAAATGGCCTGATTTAACTCACCCCCCTACGCGGTGATCGGCAGCGCCGGTCACCGATTTCTATTCCAATACCAGGAGAACACCATGTCTACGATTCATATCGACGAGGCCGGACAGGCCGCCGAATTTCACGAGGTCGTCCAAAGCGTCAGCATCACGCATCTCTTGCAGCAACGCGACGCGGTCCTCGAGCGCCTCGCGCAGGCCTTCGGCATTTTGCAAGAGGCGCACGACATCGCGACTCAGCGCGCACTTGGGCTTTCCCAACATCGTCGCGTCCAAGGACTACCGCGGCAACGGCCAGGACGTGGTGGGTAAATTCGCGACGGACGGGGAGGCGCTGACGCCTGCCGAGCCGCGATCGATGCCACCGCCTGGCGCTACCTGATGCAGGAATCCGGGATGCGCTCCTTGATGTCGGCGAGTAAACGCAGCGAGTTCGATGAGCAGGTGAGCAAGAGCCGCATGCCGGAGCTCACCCGCGAGGCGGTCTATGCCACGTTCGGCGCCTTGCACGAGTCGCGCGCGGACATGTTCGATCAGGGCGTGATCGAGTGCTTCAAGAAGCTATCCTGGGCATACAAAACGAATCTGCCGCAGAAATTCGGCAAGCGCATCATCGTGAGCTATCTCACCTACACCTACGGGATCAACCATAGCGCCGCGGATCATCTGGATGACCTGATGCGGGTGTTCCACGTGCTCGATGGCAAGCCGGAGGCGGATTACCGGCAGGGCTGCTACGCGCAGCTGGGCGCGGCATTTCGCGAACAGACCGCCTGGCCCAAGAGTTATCAGAACGATTACTTCGAGTTGCGACTGTTTCGAAACGGCAATGGCCATTTGTGTTTCAAGCGCCTGGAGCTCATCGACGCGATGAACGCCATCATTGCCCGTCACTTTCCGAACGCACTCGCCGCGCCGCGCTAATACCCACCACTTAAGTGCCGGGACGTGCGCCGATGACGCGTGCGTTCCCGGCATTCTTTCATTCCAAGGAAGACTGCCATGACACACCTATATAACGTTTTCATTCGTGAGCATCAGATCGTCCGCTTCAGCATCGAGGTTAAGACCGATGAGGATGTGCGTGCCGCCATCTTGGAGGCCCGGAAGCAATACGAGCAGAGTGGCACGCAATGGTCCGCGCAAGCGGAGACCGAAATCGACGCTGCGGAAATCTTTGCGGTCGATGAATTGGATCCCCACACCGGGGTCGATCACGCAATCCTTCGACTTTGAATCCTTGAGTGCCTCGGTGGACGCACCCATCGACTTATCGAACTAAAAGGAGAGGGAGGGGGTTTGCCTGTGATCGGCGATGGTACCACGCCGTTCTCGCCGTCAAGGCCTGCGCGCGGGCTTGCGCCCGTGCTCGCGAGCGCGCTTGAACGCGCGGCCCTGACGGCTGCGCTGCGGCGTGAGGGGAGCCGCAAGGCAGGCAAACCCGCCTGCCATTCGTCAGCTTAACCCTAAAAGGAACTCACCCATGTTAGACATGAACCCCATGCGCACGGTTGCCCGTCGCGCGCTCCTTCCCTCGGCCCTCACCCAATCGGTCCCCGCGGCATTCGCGGAGACACCCGATGTGACTCGCACCAGCCGGCACTATCAATTCATCTCGACCGCGCGGGTCATCGATGCGTTGCTCGAGGCGGGATTCGAACCCACCCGTGCGCAGCAGACCCGCAGTCGCAGCGGCAGCTCGCCGCATCACGCGCGGCACATGATCCGCTTCTCGTACGTCAAGAATGCCCTGAGCCTCATCGATGCGGTGCCCGAACTGATCCTGATCAACTCCCACGATGCGACCTCCGCCTATCTTATGTTGATTTTTGCCTGTCACCACCGGCGCGATTCGACTTGTTATCCAGCCTATTTGCAGCTGACTCCCCGCAGAGGCAGGATGGTGACATTTTCCGAAAAACTGACGGTTCGGAATGGGGAGGCAGGCGCACGTGATCATCTGATCCTACGCCATCGCTCTCGCCGTCAAGGCGCTCCGTTGCTCACGCGCTGCGCGCGTTGCGGGCGTCCCGCAGCCACCGCGCTTATGCTCCTGATGCCCTAGCCGGTCAATGCCTGGATCCGGACCCGTTGCAGTCAGTAGCGACAGTCCGCTATTGAGGAGCGACATGCAAATCCAGCCAGTCAAACACCCGCTCGTGAAATAGAGCACGATTCCCGCCGACGCAGTGCTCGCCGGATCCTTCATCAGCGGTAAAGCGCAAATAGTGCTTCTCGCAGCGCAAGAGGTCGAAGAACGTCTTGCTGAACGCCGAGATATCGTCGTTCTCGGCATCGCACACCAGCGTAGGGCAGGAGATATTTCCGATGATGTCAGCCTGCTCATAACGGGCGGCGTCGACGAAATAGTCCCAGGCAGTCGCCATTCCATGAGTCAACATGCCGCGGCGAAGCGCCCAGCCCGCAGTTGGTTGTCTTGCCATGCGGGCCATGAGCGCTTGCAATAACATGACGAGCCAGCGCGGTCCGCCGGGAAGCTGCCTCTTGAGTCCAACCGGCAGCGGCAAACGCGAAAGCATGACTCGAAACAGGCCGATCTGCGCTGGGTCAAGCACACACAGTGCAACTCGACGATCGTTTGCGGCTCCGCGCGGTGCGAGATACCCGCCCCAGCTCTCTCCAATGAGCACGATCTTGGATACATCAACATCGTCACGACTGACTGCAAGATCGATAACGGCCGATATGACCTTCTCCCAGTCGGGCCGGAAAGGGATGCTCCGTTCGACGAGCAGCTCACCCTGTCCGGGACCGTCGAAGATCAGGGCGTGGTAGCCGCGCGCCAACGCAGCCGCTCCATTCCAGAAAAAAGACTCCTCCGCAGTGCTGTCATAGCCACCGACCGAAATGATCAAAGGGCGGCGTGTCTCATCGACCGCGCAGAAATAGCCTGGAAGCGTCATGTCCTCAAAGGGAATCGCCATCTGCTGGGGCGGGCGAGACATTGCAGCCGTCGCTCTTTGGAAGGCGTCGCGCTGGCGCCGATACGCGTCTCCCACTAGCTCAGGTAACGGTCGCTCGAGATGGAACACATAGGCGTTACGGTAATAGTTCGAGGCGCGCAGAAACGCGCATCTCGCGCTCTCGCGATAGCCATGGACTGCGCTCGATTGTGCGGCAGCAAAGGTACGATCAGCCAGTTGCAACCAGGCGCGGTACCAACTCTCGCGATCACCATCAATCACGCGGCCGGCTGTGGCGAGGCACTCGCCGAGTTCGGCACCGCCATACGTACCGTGACCGATGGTGCGCCGGAGCTGGCCATCAAACAGTGGATTGCGAAAAGCAATCACGACGCCCCTCCTTTGCCGAACCATCTGCTGTAATCATGTAGATCATGCGCCCAGAGTAGTCAGTGAATGGGCCGTCAGTCGCACAGCTTACCGCAGGCCGCGAACGGCCGCTTCGCGACGCTCATCTCAGACGGATTTGGCCGTATGCCGGCAGCCGCACCGGCTTCTGCAACCCAGCTCAGCAGCCCCGGCTCCGCTGGCAGCGAAGCCCACTACGCCTAGTTTCCGCGTCGGCTGTAAATCCGAGCACGGCTTGGCTGGAATCCGACTGTTTTCGATCCCTTCGTTCTCGTTCAAAACCGGGCGCCGTTCTTCAGAGTCGTTATCGACCGGCGGATGGCAGCAACGCGGGGCGCGACTTCAATTTGTTGCGCAGTTCCGCGAGCTCACGGTCTCGACGCTCAAGCAAGCTCGCGGTCTCCAGGTAGGCGGCATAGTAATGATCGACGAGGGCAGCGAGCTTTGCAATGTCTGCACGCAACCCGATGTTCTCGGCGCGCCGCTGCACGACGGACTTCTGCGCCTTTGCGTGAGCGAATCCAGGACAATTGCGCTGATGGTCCCGAAGCGCTTTGAGAATCGGAGCGTGATAGCGATACAGCGAGTTCCGCGATACACCGGCCAGCCCGACAGAGCCCGGCGACTGTGACCGTTGCCTCCGGATGCCGGGTCGATGTCTCCAATGCTTTCATCAGTAGTGTTCGCGCCGTCCCGCGGCGCGAAGGGCGTGGCGCTTTGCTACGCGGACGCTTGGCGAGCATGGGCGTGCGTCCTTTGTAGATGCATCAATCGATGCGAGCACGGCACGGGCCTCCTCGAGTCGCTCCCGGGCGATCTTGAGCGTCTGGGTTGGAAGCGCGGGCTCGTTCAGCAGTGCCTCGCTCCGCTGCGATTGGTCAAGCCAATAGGGGCGATGCGCGGTAGAGACGGCGAAGTTCAGACACCGCGCGCAGGTTGATGGCTCCCGGTATACGGGGTTCGGACCCGCGCTGTTCCCGCGGCACGCACTATACTCCTGGCGATACACGCAGTAGCCGTAGTCACAGACCCCAAGGACGAGTCCCGCTTCGACCAACGTGCGCGCATAGCTTTTTAGATCCACCTTCATGCGAGCACCCCGAAACACGGGCCGTTTGGCGATAATCTCATGGCCTGCGCGGCCGCCCAGTTGCGGCGTACTCAGCATGTGTTCCCAGGCGGCGACCGATCGCTCGAGGACTTCCGAGCGGATCTCGCGCTCCAAGGCATGATCGGTGCCGGAGTACCCGGAATCCGTCACGCTCCGATCCCGGTGTCCCAAGTGCTGGGCCAGGGCATACAGGCATGTGCGATCGCGAAGGGCGGCGAACCGTGCGAACGTTTTGCGCGCCTCGCGCGCAGTCAATCGTCGTGACTTACCCTCAAAAGACGGCAGGTTTAACCAGCGAGCATAGCGCTGCAGACACTCCGTCATCGTGGTGGGCGTGATGACCCGGACCGCACTGGGACCGAACGGGCTCACGTTGCCACTCCGTCGCTCCCATGGTACGAGCGGCGGTACGGGCTCGCAGCCACAGCTCGCTCCGTCCGGCGCGCTCGCGGTTCGGAGCGGACAGTGCTTCGAGGACCGATACTGCGTGGATGGCCACTTGTGGCACGACCCACTCGTGGGGTCGACCGAAGTATCCGCGATCGTGCTTGAAGATGGTACCCGTCATCACCTCGATCTCGGTCGCGCCACTGACGCCGAGCGTTGGCCGAGGTTGAATGCAACCGGCGCGCAGATGCAGGACCTCGCTCACTCGGGCGCCCACGAGGTATGAGATCACCACGAAGCAGGCGGCGTAGAGCATGTCAATGACATCGTTGAGGTCTTGGATGCGGAAGATCCTTTGGGGCCCTCGCGGGGTATTGATCGATAGCGCGCCGAGGGCCTCGAGAACACTGCGGTTGCAGTTGCCGTTCGAGGAAATCGCGCTCGAGGGTCTGCGCCATCGTGGTGGCGTAGATCTCGCGCGCGCGCAAGACATCGATGGCACCATGCTCCAGGAACTCAATCGACTGCTGAACCAGCGGAATCGCAATCGCATCCGGTGTGTAGGGGCCGTAGTGCTTGACCCCATACGCGCCCGCGAGCTGGCGCGGACTTCGGCCCAAGAAGGGATCGACCAACAATCCGTCGCCGAGTTCATCGCGCAGATGATAGAGAGACGCCAGTGCTTCGAGGAGACTGGTCAGGGTGTTCGGCAGGACATAGGCACCGCCGCGGCCGCGGCGCTCGCCGATCGCGTGCCGGAATCTCAAAATGGCGTCGCAGTCGATCTCTGCAAAGCGACGGTATCCCTCCTTGTCCATCCAGTGCAGGAGTGGGCGCAGGTGTGCGAAGTGTCCGAGTAGCGGTCCGAGCTCGTTGTGGAAGCCCGGTCGACAGGGAACGTGCCCGCACGCTCGCGATTAGTCTTTTGCAGGTCTCTCGAAGAGAATCATACTCGGGATCCGTGAATCGGCTGCCGCTGGGTAACCGAAAGTCCCACAAGATGCGGGCGGGTTGTTCCTCCTCGAGGAGATTGGTCGGGGCGAAAATCCATCTGACATCCTCCCACTTCGAGTCGCGCAAGAACCAATCGCGCGCGCTCGTGTCGCCACCGAATACGTCCGCAGCGATCGAGGCGTCTTGAGTCATGCCCTCGCTCATCGTAATTGCGGTAAAGAAGGGAGCGTCGCGCGAAGTGCGGCCGCCGCGGTGAGCTCGCGCGCCGAGAACCGAGTGAGAATGTCCTCCTCGAGAATCCGCAGCTGCGGGGCATAGATCGCGTCCCAGCGAGCGGGATGGATGTATTGGCTCCCCGAGCGCAGATGGTCTCGGGCTTGAACGAGTCGCGCGAGCGATGCGGGATCTGTCGTGATGACCGCATTGGGACACGTGAAGCAGCCGAGATAATGAGTGCAGAGCTCACCGGTGCGCGTCCCGGGTGCGATGCCGGCGAGCGGGTCCTTGCAGTCAAAGCCGAACATCGACACCGCCGGACCGCGAGGGACAGGCCGATCCGCAGGCGGTTCGACGCCGCTCGCCGTGATACGTCCCTCGATGTGTCCGAGAAAGGCGCCCTGCAGCGCTGCGACGCGCACTTGGTTTTGACTCTCCACCTCCGGGCCTTGCACGTAGCTCACCGTGGTGGACAGGTTCGCGTGGTTTGCGATCTCCTTCGCCTGCCGCAGATCCCCTGACAATCGGTAAAAGGCCGTGAGCACGCCGGGACGGATCGCGGAGAGGGCAAATGGTGGCAGGTTATGACGTTCGACGAAATGCTGCCGCGCCTTCTTGATGAATGACCAACCCAGTGGACGAATCCCCATGTGGCCCTTGGCGATAAAAAGTCGGTTGCGGTATGCCGCCGCGACGTGCGGCCGCAGCCGCTGCGTCCATTGCACGATCTCGCGCACCAGTGCCGGTGGCTCAAACAGGTCGGTTGTCCTGAAGCTGCGGCGCTGCAGTTTACTGGCACGGCCTTTTGACCAAACGAGTAGCTCGCGATCCTCAAGCAGGGGGATCGGTTGAAGACAGTCGACATCGAGCTGCGCAATCGCCTGAGGATTACCCGCGGCATGAATCATGATCGCCAAATAGTAGGGAAAGATCGACTCGATCCGAGGATAGAGGCACGGCTCGATGGCTCGATAACCGCCGTGCGCATCGGAGGCGGTCCTGACACGGTTGTGCTTGCCCCGCAATGAGAGCGACGGCGGTGCGACGCCGCCGTTGTGCTCTTCGATGTACAGTAATACTTCTCCGCGCGTTCGGATCTTCCCGGAGCGAGCAGCACGGGCTGCCGCCAGTTCCTGGGCGCCCTGCTCGCGTAGCGTACGAAGGGCGCGCGATCTCCTGCTCGCAGGCATTCAGAATGGCACGCAAGACTTGCGGCGATAGGCCCGAGCGCTTCAGGGCTGTGTGGCGCAGCGGAAAGACATTACGAGGGAAATCAATCGTACCCAGAAGTCCCGGATCGACAGCGCTGCAACCAACGCAGGAGGGTTTTCACCCCTGAGTATGCAGCGCCTCGTGTCGTCAAATGCCAAGGCGTACCGTCGGGGCCGACTTGGTGGTTAAGCCACTCCATATAGCGGCCGATCATCGCTGAATTTACATCGCTCAAGTCTCGTACGGCCTTTGTCTCCTTCGCAAACCGGCCAAATGTCTTCAAGCTGTGCCAATAGCCACGCATGGTGTCTTCGGAGCGGACGCGCTCCTGGTTCCAAAATGCGTCGGCCAGTGCTCGTCTCAAGGCGGGCGCCACTGGCAGTCTCGAGAAATCTATGAGGGTCGGCCCAAGTTTACGAGGGGCATCGAGCTCGCGAGATCGGCGGCTGGCCGCCGCCTTCGAGGGGCGAGACAGAACGCGGTTAATACGTCGTCGAGTCTTCACTTCAGTGCCTCTCGGCTAACAGCGTGTCGAGCACATCGGATAGTGTGTGTATATCGATGGCGACCGCGCGCAAATAGCGGTCAGTAGTCGCGATGTGTTCGTGACCCATGAGAATTTTTACGATCAGCAGCGGGTTGATCGCAGCGCCTTGCTTGGCGAGCTGCTCTAGGCGCGCCAGTAGCCAACAGCCGAACGATGCGCGAAGCAGATGCGATGTCGCCTTGAAACCGCATGCGTCGCCAGCCCGAGCGATGGCCTGCTGATAGGTGTTCTTCCGTACGGCTGCGCCGCGGCGGTTGACGAAGAGTTCGGTTCTGGGAGATCTCCCTCGCGTGCGGGCCGCCCGCTTCATCCAACCGGCACGATACTGCGCGATGTAGCCCGCAGTCTCGTCAAGAAGACTCATTGAGGCGATTACGTAGCCAGGCTTACGGCCCTTGCGCACGATATTGATCGAGCGATACGTTGTCTCAGACTGATGACGTTTTAGTGCCGTGATCCAGAACGTCTTTGACGCCGAGCCGCAGCAACTCACCGACTCTGAGGCCGGTGTACAGTTGCCAGCGCGCCATCAAATCGTAGGGCGGCTGAAGCTCGGCCAGCAGTTCGCGCGCTTGTTCGCTTGTCAGAGGGCGCGGCAGGTTCTCGAACTGGCGCAGCGCAACGAGACTGCGCTCCGCAGGTTGCCAGTAGTGACCTCGGCCACGCCGAACGTGTCGGACGAGCGGAAAACCGGTGGCGAGCGCGGTCAGTGGCGAGCTGGGGAGCCACGCATGCCGAACCGCCCAAACGTAGAAGCGCAATACACCTTGGACCCTGAGGTTGATCGTACGAGGGCTGAAGGGTCGGCCGGTATGAGCACTCGGCTGCTTGAGCATCCGGTCGCGATAGGCGATGAGGTCGCTCGCATCAACATCGTTCCAGACGACGCCGGTCTGTTCCAGTGAATCGAACCAGTCGTACAGAATCTCAGCGTAGGTCCTCAGCGTCTCGGTCGTGCACGCGCGCTGGATCGCGTGCTCGTGCAAGAAGGCAATCGCCGGCTCGATGAGCCGCATGTCTGAACTGAAGAGCAACGGAAAGCCGGCGGGTCTCGGTTCCCGCAGCACCATGCGTTGCGCCGCCGCGGCTGCCGGACGCAACGCCTCCGGCACCTCGCTGGGATCGGGGAGCGTTCCTTTGCGGACAATCTCAACCACGTGGGCGGCCACAATCGATGAGAATCCGCACGGCATCGACGAACGGCAGCCGTAATACGTGCATCGCGAGATCAATGGCGCCGCCGCCGCCGACCTTGGCGCGTGTGTCGTACCACTTGGTGCCGGTCGTGAGAATCTCGAACTCGCCGCCGGTCGTATGTGCGTGCCATCGGCGAGTGGTCGGCTCCTTGACGGGCTGATAGCTCGGGTCCGGCTTGCAGTGAATCGCGAGCAATGCCAGGGCGTCCTCGCTGGGCATCTCGCGAAGAGGTGTCAACGTCGCGCGATCAAACGATCGACGCACCACGTTCCCTCCGAGGTCTCGAAACCCTCCCCAGACCCCTCCCGGCTACTCGCCTCTAAAGGAGGCTGGGGGCTACTCGAAAGACCGGAGTGTAGATCCGATCAAGACAGGAAGGAATGATGTTGACACTCGGGAATCCAACCTAAC